>NZ_CP091861.1:0-517500 GCF_024271895.1 Flavobacterium bizetiae
ATGACTAAAACTGCTCAATCGGTATGGGAAAACTGTTTGTCCTTTATAAAAGACAATATTCAAGATCAAGCATATAAAACTTGGTTCGAACCAATCAAATCAGTTGAGCTAACCGACAACGCGTTATATATTCAAGTACCAAGTAAATTTTTCTACGAATGGTTAGAAGAACACTACGTAAAATTATTGAAAGTTGCGCTTACCAAAGAACTGGGAAAAAACGCAAAGTTACTCTATAAAATTAAAATGGAGAACACTTATGGAAATAAACAGCCTTTTACCGAGCAGCTGCCAAGTTCCAACAGAGTGCCAATGAAACCGCAAGAGGTTGACGCTCCGTTTAAAAACTTAAATCCTGAACTTAAAAATCCGTTTGTAATTCCGGGGATCAGAAATTTAAAAATTGAATCACAGTTAAATCCTAATTATAGTTTTGACAATTTCCTTGAAGGAGATTCTAACCGTTTAGCTCGTTCTGCAGGTATGGCAGTTGCCAACAAACCAGGAGGAACATCATTTAATCCGTTATTGATTTTTGGTGGAGTTGGATTAGGAAAAACACACTTAGCGCATGCTATAGGTGTAGAAGTAAAAGACAAATATCCTGAAAAGACGGTTTTATATATTTCTGCCGAGATTTTCACACAACAATATATTGATTCGGTTAAAAAGAACAATCGTAATGATTTCATTCACTTTTACCAATTAATCGATGTTTTGATCATTGACGACGTTCAGTTTTTATCTGGAAAATCAGGAACTCAGGACGTATTTTTCCACATTTTTAACTACTTGCACCAAAACGGAAAGCAGGTAATTTTGACTTCAGACAAAGCTCCTGTTGATATGCAGGATATCGAGCAACGTTTGTTATCTCGTTTTAAGTGGGGATTATCTGCTGAATTACACCAGCCAGATTACGAAACCAGAATTTCGATCTTAAAAAATATCTTATATCGTGATGGTGTTGAAATGCCGGAAGATATTATTGAATACGTTGCCCGTAACATTAAATCTAATGTTAGAGAACTTGAAGGTGCTATTATTTCGTTAATCGCTCAATCATCTTTCAACAAAAAAGAAGTTACAATTGAGTTAGCGAAAAGCGTTGTAGAGAAATTTGTTAAGAACGTTAAGAGAGAAATCTCTATCGACTATATTCAAAAAATTGTATCCGATTACTTTCAGTTGGACATTGAAACACTTCAATCTAAAACCAGAAAGAGGCACGTTGTACAAGCGAGACAGTTGGCTATGTTTTTTGCAAAGAAATTCACCAAAGCTTCTTTGGCAAACATTGGTTCACAAATTGGAGATCGCGATCACGCTACCGTATTACACGCTTGCAAAACCGTTGACAATTTAGTTTCTACAGACAAACAATTCAAGAAATTTGTCGAAGACATCAACAAAAAATTAACGCTATAAACGCGAATCATGCCAGTAAAAATTTTAATGGTTTGCTTGGGAAATATTTGCAGATCACCTTTAGCCGAAGGTATTTTAGCATCAAAATTACCTAAAAACTTTATTGTTGATTCTGCAGGAACCGGGTCATGGCACGTAGGTCATTCACCGGATAAACGTTCTATTGCCGTCGCCAAAAAAAATGGTTTATGCATTGACCAGCAAAAAGGCAGACAATTTAAAACCGCTGATTTTGACGAATTTGATTATATCTACGTTATGGATAGTTCAAATTACAGAGATGTCATTCAGCTAGCCAAAACTCCCGAACATAAAAACAAAGTACATCTTATTTTAAACGAATTATTTCCGGACGAAAATGTAGATGTTCCAGATCCTTATTACGGAGCCGTTAATGGTTTCGACAACGTTTATCAAATGCTAGACGAAGTTGCCGAAATAATTGCCACAAAACTTATCGAAAAACATTCATAATTTTAATGTATTTTAATTACTTAACTGCTAATTGAAGTACATTTTTCTTTTAATTCTAAATCATCAAAAATGAAACTTCTAGGAAAATTATATTTAATTCCAACCACAATGGGCGAAAGCGATCCGATGGATGTTTTGCCACAAACCGTAAAAAGAAGTATCGATTTTATAGATCATTATATTGTTGAAAACGAAAAAACAGCAAGAAAATCAATAAAAGCAGTTTCTCCTGAGAAAAAACAATCAGAGCTAATCCTTTTCACTCTTAATAAACGTACCGAACCAAGCGAGCATTTAGACTTTATCAAACCTTTATTAGAAGGAAAAAATGTAGGATTAATGAGCGAAGCAGGTTGCCCGGGCGTTGCTGATCCCGGTGCCGTAATTGTAAAATTAGCACACGAAAAAGGAATTCAGGTTATACCTCTTGTTGGCCCTTCTTCTATTTTATTGGCGATGATGGCATCCGGAATGAACGGACAAAGTTTTACCTTCAACGGATATTTACCAATTGATAAAGACGAAAAAAAATCGGCATTAAAACATTTTGAGAAATTGTCTCAGGATAAAAATCAATCTCAGATTTTTATAGAAACACCTTATAGAAACAACAAATTGGTTGAAGATATTTTGCAAATCGTAAATCCTTCGACTCACCTTTGTATTGCAACTGATATTACTTTACCAACAGAATTCATTAAAACCATGCGTGTTGCAGATTGGAAAAAATTAAAAGTTGATTTACATAACAGACCAACGATTTTTATTATTCATAAAATGTAAACTAACTTTAAGACCATCATAATGAAAAAGTTTCTAATTCTGATTTTAATTTGCTCTGTACAAAATATATTTTCTCAAGCTAAAACAAATAATAAAGCTAGTTCTATTGATGAAGATGAACGTCAATATAAAACACTTGCAGATTTCCCTCCTGTTCCAATTTATCCCGAAGACGAGAATCAAGTCTACAATACAGCAGGCATGGAAGTTAAACCTGTATTTCCGGGAGGCCTTGACCAACTATATAAATTTATTTCTGAAAATTATAAGAAACCAAAAGAAAATCCTGAATTAAAAGGAAAAGTGTTTGTTACATTTATAATCGAAAAAAACGGATCTTTAACCGACATAAAAATCCTTAGAGACTTAGGGTTTGGTACCGGAGCCGAAGCTATTCGTGTATTAAAATTTTCTCCTAAATGGATTCCTGGCAAACAAAACAATAAAGAAGTGAGAACTTTATATTCATTACCAATAACTATAAATTAATTTTTTAATTTATTTTCCTTTTGACTCACAAGTTTTCCCTAATCAAACTTTATCATGAGTAAACTTCCAAACGTAACTACCAGCATTTTCACAGTAATGTCTAAAATGGCAGCTGAACATAATGCAATAAATCTTTCACAAGGATTTCCGAACTTTCCTGTAGACGAAAGATTAACTGATATTATTGCGAGATTATCCAAAGAAAACGTACACCAATATACACCAATGGCAGGTTTTCCGCCTTTGATGAATCAAATTGCAAAACTGGTTCAGAGTTCGTATAACAGAACTATTATTCCCGAAACAGAAATTTTGGTTACGGCTGGTGCAACTCAAGGAATTTTCACTACGATTTTAGCTTTGGTAAAAACAGGCGACGAAGTTATTATTCTGGATCCAAGTTATGATTCTTATGAATCTCCCGTTTTATTGTGCAATGCAAAGCCCGTTCGCGTAGCATTAAACGATGATTATACTCCAAATTGGGAAACGATTGAAAAAGCATGCTCATCAAAAACCAGGATGATTATTATTAATAATCCGCATAATCCAACGGGGAAAATTTTAACGGAAGCTGATTTTCTTCAATTAGAAAAATTACTTTCTAAATTTCCTGACATTCTCGTTTTATCAGATGAAGTCTATGAATATATTACTTTCGAAGAAAAACATATTTCAGCTCATACCAAAGATTTCCTTTTAAACCGTTGCATAATGGTTTCTTCTTTCGGAAAATCATTTCATATTACAGGCTGGAAAATTGGCTATACCGTTGCTCCCGAATATTTGATGAAAGAAATTAAAAAAGTACATCAGTTTCTGGTTTTCAGCGTTAACAGTATTTCTCAAGCTGCCATAAGCGAATATTTAGATGTTGTAGATGTCAATCTTTTAGGGAAATTCTATCAGGAAAAACGAGATTATTTCCAAAAATTGCTTCAAAATAGCCGTTTTGAACTAAAACCTTGCGAAGGAACTTATTTTCAGGTTGCATCCTATGCTAATATTTCGAACGATGACGATGTTACTTTTTGCAAAAAACTAATCACCGATCATGGCGTTGCAGCTATCCCCATTTCTACTTTTTATTCAGATCATAAAGACCAAAAATTAATACGTTTTTGCTTCGCCAAAGATGATTTTACATTAGAATCTGCAGCAAAAAAATTATGTAATATATAAAGTTTATTAAAATTTTATAACATTATTATGCGTGCATCCTATTTATTTAATTAATATTGTAATAAAAAGAAAAATAATATGAGCTATACAGATAAAATGTTAAGAGATGACGCTTTAAAAGGTAAAGTCATAGTAGTAACAGGCGGCGGAAGCGGTTTAGGAAAAGCAATGACCAAATATTTCTTAGAATTAGGCGCTCAGGTAGCGATTACTTCAAGAGATTTAGACAAGCTAAAAAATACTGCCACAGAACTTGAAACCGAAACCGGAGGACAATGTTTGCCACTTCAATGTGATGTTCGCCATTACGAAGAAGTAGAAAATATGCTTCAGGAAGTTTTAAAAACTTTCGGAAAAGTAGATGTTCTTTTAAACAATGCTGCCGGAAATTTCATTTCTCCAACCGAACGTTTATCTGCAAATGCATTTGACACTGTTATAGATATCGTATTAAAAGGCTCTAAAAACTGTACACTGGCTTTTGGAAAACACTGGATCGACACCAAACAAACATCGGCTACCATATTAAATATCGTAACCACTTATGCCTGGACAGGATCAGCTTATGTAGTACCAAGTGCTACCGCAAAAGCAGGAGTTTTGGCCATGACTAGAAGTTTAGCGGTAGAATGGGCAAAATACGGAATTCGCTCTAATGCGATCGCTCCGGGACCATTCCCTACAAAAGGTGCCTGGGACAGATTATTACCGGGAGATCTTGCAGAAAAATTTGATATGGCGAAAAAAGTTCCGTTGAAACGCGTAGGCGATCATCAGGAATTGGCCAATTTAGCCGCTTATTTAGTATCTGATTTTTCAGCTTATGTAAACGGAGACGTTATCACAATAGACGGTGGCGAATGGCTAAAAGGCGCAGGACAATTTAATTTACTTGAAGCAATTCCGGAAGAACTTTGGGATCAGCTTGAAATGATGATAAAAGCAAAAAAGAATAAATAATTTTACGTGCTTACTAAATTCAGAATATTTTATTAAAACTATACTGATTGCACCAAATCCCGAAGGTTTTTACTTTCGGGATTTTTTTTATGTTTTTCGCTATATAAGTGATATAAGTTCAATGAAGTAATAAATTGTTTAAATATATGTTTGCTTAAATTTACTTATTTCACTTATATGGTTTAATTCGTTAATATATTTAAACAATTCACTTAAATTATTATTTTTGCCAAACAAAATATCAAACAAAAAATATATGCTCATTATTGGAATTGCAGGAGGAACAGGAAGTGGAAAAACAACAGTAGTACACCAAATTATGAACGAATTACCAGACACTGAAGTTGGCGTAATTTCTCAGGATTCCTACTATAAGGAAACCCATAATTTGTCGTTCGACGAAAGAGCATTAATCAATTTTGATCATCCTCGTGCGATCGATTTTGAATTATTGGTAAAACACCTAAAAGCCTTAAAAGAAGGCGAAACCATCGATCAGCCGGTATATTCATTCATACAACATAACAGAACCGACGATACTGTATCTACACATCCTCGTAAAGTAATGATTGTTGAAGGAATTTTAATCCTGACAAATCCTGAGCTTCGTGATCTTTTTGATGTTAAAGTTTTCGTTCATGCAGATTCTGACGAAAGATTAATTCGTCGTTTGAAACGTGATATTTCAGAACGCGGACGTGATATCGACGAGGTTTTAACCCGTTACCAAAACACTTTAAAACCTATGCACGAGCAATTTATCGAACCATCAAAAGCTTTTGCAGACATCATTATCCCTAACGATAAATACAATACGGTAGCTATCGATGTAGTTCGCGCTGTAATTAATCAACGAATTTCATAATTTTTATCGTAAATTTATTCCATAAAAATTAGGAGCTATTTCCCGCTATTCGTTTCAATCTTTTGTGCCGAACCCCGGCACAAAAGGATTTTCACTACTATCGGGGCTAGAACACCAATCGAATTTATAAGAAGTAATCAGTTAAAGAGAAAATGAAACTAAAAAATCCATATAAAGACAAGCGCTGGTTCAAATTAATGAGCAACAAATATGTCTGGGTTTTACTCTTTTTCGTAGTCTGGATGCTATTTTTAGACAATTACTCTTATTTTGACCATCGTTTTCTCGACGGCCAGATTAACGAATTACAAGACAATAAAAAATACTATCAGGACGAAATAAAAAAAGATCAGGAACAGATCAAACAACTTAAAAATCCTGAACAAATAGAAAAATATGCCCGCGAAAAGTATTTCATGAAAAAAGACAGCGAAGATATTTATATCATTCAATTTGAAGGAGATACTATTCAAGACACAAAAGAATAATCAGAAAAAGTACACAAACCCAATGGCTACTACCCTATTCGACGATTTTAATCCGATTTCATCCAAACAATGGAAACAAAAAATTCAGTTTGAATTAGACGGAGCTGATTATAACCAAACCGTAATCTGGAATTCTCCGGAAGACATTCAGGTAAAACCTTTTTATCATATCGATGAATTTTCTAAAGCTGCCTCGGTTAAAACCCAGGCATCTAATTTTAAAATTTGTCAGAACATCTTTGTATACGATATCGAAAAATCGATCCAAAGAGCCTTGAACACTATCGAGAGAGGTGCTGAAAGTTTGCGTTTTACCATCGAAAACGAAAAAATAGATATTCAAAAATTATTAGAAACTCTTCCTTTAGAAAACAGAACCGTTTACTTTAATTTGAATTTTATTTCAATCGATTTCGTAAAAATATTAGACACCATTTCAATTCAGAAAAAAGCTGTTTTTTATTGCAATATAGACCCAATTGGTCATTTTGCAAGAGAAGGAAACTGGTTTACAACATCTGATAAAAATAATTTCGAAACGATCGAAAAAATAGCAAAAGCAACGACCAATCTTTCCTTAATAAGTATCGATTCAGGCTTGTATCAAAATGCAGGCGCTAACCTTACCCAACAAATTGCGTATAGTTTAGCACACGCAAACGAATATTTAAATCGTTTACCGAGTATTACACAACCATTTGTTTTTCAAATATCAGTAGGAACCAATTATTTTTTTGAAATTGCAAAACTTCGCGCTTTGCGAATGCTTTTCAAATTAATTGCTTCAGAATACAATCCTGATCTAGAATGTCATTTTTTGGTTACGCCAACCAAACGTAATAAAACAATTTACGATTACAACGTAAATATGCTTCGCACAACCACCGAATGTATGTCGGCAATTTTGGGCGGCGCTGATGCTGTCGCCAATTTACCTTATGATTCTTTGTACCATAAAGACAATGAATTTGGTGACCGAATTGCCCGCAACCAATTATTAGTTCTAAAACACGAAAGTTACTTTGATAAAGTAAACAATCCAGCCGATGGAAGTTATTATATCGAAAGTTTAACCATGCAATTGGCAGAGAAAAGTTTGGCTTTATTCAAAGATATTGAAGCCAGTGGAGGTTTTCTTAAACTTTTGAACGACGGAACTATCAAAAAGAAAATTCAGGAAAGTGCCGCGAAAGAACAGGAATTATTCGATTCTAAAAAAGAAGTTTTATTAGGAACGAATAAATACCCTAACAAAGATGACAAAATGAAACATGATCTCGAATTGTTTCCTTTTGTAAAAATAAAACCAAGAAAAACATTAATTACACCCATAATCGAAAAAAGATTAGCCGAAAAGCTGGAACAAGAACGATTAGAACTTGAATAATCATTTTTCAAAGTAATTAATAAACTACTCAAAAGAGTATTTCTATGATAAGAAAAGACCTTAAACATATAAAGCTAGAAGTTAAAAGTGATAAGTCAGATGAACTTAAACAAAGCTCTGAACCTAAAACTGAGAACTTTTTTACTGCAGAAGGAATCGAGCTCAAAGAGACTTATTCTGAAAAAGATATCGAAGACTTAGAGTTTCTTGATTTTGGAGCAGGTTTTGCGCCTAATTTACGTGGACCTTACGCTACGATGTACGTAAGACGTCCGTGGACGATTCGCCAGTATGCGGGATTTTCTACCGCAGAAGAAAGCAACGCTTTTTACAGAAGAAATCTAGCTGCAGGACAAAAAGGACTTTCTATTGCTTTTGACTTACCTACGCATCGCGGTTACGACTCAGATCATGAAAGAGTAGTTGGAGATGTTGGTAAAGCGGGTGTTGCTATCGATTCTGTCGAAGACATGAAAGTTTTATTTGATCAGATTCCTTTAGACGAAATGTCAGTTTCGATGACGATGAATGGAGCTGTTCTGCCTATTATGGCCTTTTATATCGTTGCAGCTGAAGAACAAGGCGTAGCAATCGAGAAATTATCCGGAACGATCCAGAATGACATTCTAAAAGAATTCATGGTTCGTAATACTTATATCTATCCGCCAACGCCTTCGATGAAAATCATTGCAGATATTTTTGAATTTACCAGCAAGAAAATGCCCAAATTCAATTCGATCTCTATTTCAGGATATCACATGCAGGAAGCTGGAGCAACTGCCGATATTGAATTGGCTTACACACTTGCCGATGGTTTAGAATATATTCGAACCGGACTTTCTACGGGAATGACAATCGATGAGTTCGCTCCTCGACTTTCTTTCTTTTGGGCCATTGGTATGAATCACTTTATGGAGATTGCTAAAATGCGTGCAGGTCGAATGATCTGGGCAAAATTAGTACAGCAATTTAATCCTAAAAGTGATAAATCATTAGCCTTAAGAACGCATTGTCAAACCAGCGGATGGAGTTTAACAGAACAAGATCCTTTTAACAATGTAGCCAGAACTTGTATCGAAGCCACAGCGGCAGCTTTTGGAGGAACGCAATCTTTGCATACCAATGCTTTAGACGAAGCAATTGCATTACCAACAGACTTTTCGGCCAGGATTGCCCGTAATACACAGATTTTTTTACAGGAAGAAACTAAAATTACCAAAACCGTTGATCCTTGGGGAGGAAGTTATTATGTTGAAAGCCTGACAAATGAAATCCTGAAAAGTACCTGGAAACTTATTGAGGAAGTAGAAGAATTAGGCGGAATGACAAAAGCCATCGAAGCCGGAATTCCGAAATTAAGAATTGAAGAAGCAGCTGCCAGAAAGCAAGCAAGAATCGACAGTGGACAAGATATAATTGTAGGCGTAAATCAATATCGCTTAGAAAAAGAAGATCCTTTGCACATTTTGGATGTCGACAACCAAATGGTTCGTAAACAACAAGTAGAAAGACTTGAAGAAATAAAAGCAACAAGAAATACTGAAAAAGTAAATCAATCACTCGAAAAATTAATACTTTGCGCCAAAACCGGACAAGGAAACTTACTGGAAATTGCCATAGAAGCCGCTCGATACAGAGCAACATTAGGCGAAATTAGCGATGCTCTCGAAAGTGTTTTTGGCAGATTCAAAGCGCAAATTAAATCCTTTAGCGGTGTGTACAGTGCAGCAATAAAAAACGACGAAAATTTTGAAAAGGCAAAACAATTAGCAGATGCCTTTGCCAAACAAGAAGGAAGACGTCCCAGAATTATGATTGCCAAAATGGGACAGGACGGACATGATCGTGGCGCAAAAGTTGTCGCTACAGGTTATGCCGATGTAGGTTTTGATGTAGATATAGGTCCACTTTTTCAAACTCCTGCCGAAGCTGCCAAACAAGCGGTGGAAAATGACGTACACATTCTTGGCGTTTCATCATTGGCTGCTGGTCATAAAACCTTAGTACCTCAGGTTATCGAAGAACTAAAAAAACACGGACGTGAAGATATAATGGTTATTGTAGGCGGAGTAATTCCGGCGCAAGACTATCAATTTCTATTTGATGCCGGAGCTGTTGCCGTTTTTGGACCGGGAACTAAAATCAGCGAAGCGGCCATTAAAATCTTAGAAATCTTAATTGACTAAATAGCAAAAAAAATCCCGAATTAGTCGGGATTTTTTTTTGCTTATGCTTATTCTAAATTTGATCGTGTATTGTAGCATCGCTATCAGCTTCAATACGAGAAAGATCATAACCTCCAAAAGCTTTCATATAACTTTTTAATGAAGTACCGTAAGCATCTTTAAAATGCCTGTTTCCTCTATTTTTAAAAAAGTTTTTTACTGAACCAGCTCCTCCAAGGTGTGCGGCTGCTAAAATACCTGATTCGGTAATTGCAATACCATTGATAATCTTTCCTTCATACTTTTCGATTTCATTACGTAAAATCCATTTATTTTTGGATAGTAATGCAAGGAATGCTTTTTCTTGTAATGCAGGATCTTTTAAAAAGGCTTTGTCATTTTGGACACCAACAGCTCTTAAAGCTTTAGAACCAAATTGGTATTTACCCATATAACCTAACGAATTTACCAATCGGTATTTTCCTTGAGATTCTTTAAAGGCAACTGCCTCTTTAAAACTTATAAGGCGTTTTTCTGTAAATAGAACATTTACCTTTTTTACTTCAGGATAATCATCCTCTTCTTGCGATGGAAACAAGTACTCAGAGCCATCTGTTTTTTCTATTAGAAACCACGGTTTGGTTTCCATATTAAAGGGTTTAAAACCCAAACTTAAAAATGTAATAATAACGATCAAACTCGCATAAAAATACCACTTCTTTATCATAAATTGTTTTTCTTCAAATCGCTGTCACCCCATTGAAATTTCTACGGTGCAAAGATAAGAAATACAAAACAACCCTGTAAATCAAGGTTTTACAGGTTTCTCAAAATAGTAAGATCGACTCTAATCCCTTTATTGATGCAGATTAAGAGAAGAAAATCAATATTCAGATTTCGCTTTAAAACGACCAAATTATAATTCTAAAAAATGCAATTTTTATCAAATTTTTATCAAATTAGTTAAAATAGCAAGATTAAACTTACTGAATGTTTCAGATTTTTAAGCATAATTTATGTCGAATAAATTTGGTTCTTTCATTAAATTTATGTAAACTAAAATATAATTCTACGTAAATTTATTTTTTGGAAGACCATTAAATAGAAAAAATCAACCTCTATTTTTTTTAAAATTATAGTTTCAAAATTAGAAGTAAAAACTAGAAATTTTCAATTACTAAACTTTTTGATTTTTTTTATAAAAATCTATAATCTCAAACAAAAAAACACCTTACTATATAGAACAAAAAAACCGAAGCATTTAGCCTCGGTTTTCTTGTATTTTATACATTAAATAATAAAAAAACTATCTTGTCACGCCCTGACTAGCGATCCAATCTGAATATTTCTTAGCATTAATGGTATGTTGTTCGTATGTTGATGCAAATTCATGGTATCCGAAACGGTCTACGCTTGCACAAAAATAAATATAATCGTTTTTCTCCGGATTTAAAACCGCTTCTAAAGCTGTGATATCAGGCATGGCGATTGGCCCTGGAGGAAGTCCGATATTTACATAAGTATTATAAGGAGATTTCATAACCAAGTCATTATAAAAAACTCTTTTAATAACCTGATCAAAATTATTATCTCTAAGTTTTAAAGCATAAATAACCGTTGGATCTGCTTGTAAAGGCATTTCTAAACGTAAACGATTCAAATAAACACCTGCGATACGAGGTCTTTCGTCTTTTTTAACCGATTCTTTATGAACAATAGAAGCTAAAATTGTAGCCTGAACAGGCGTTAGACCTTGCTTTTTAGCTTTTTCGATTCTTTCCGCCGTCCAGAAATTGTGATATTCTTTGATCATTTTATCACGGAATTTCTCAGCAGAAGTGTTCCAATAAATTTCATAAGTATTTGGGATAAACATCGCAAAAACATTATCTTCATTAAAACCGTTTTCTTTCAAAAAGGCAGGATCTTTTATCGCTTTCATTAGTGATAAACTATCTGCTTCAATCTCTGCACCTACTCTTCCTGCAAAGTTCTCTAAACGTTCCTGATTGTTAAATGCTAATTTTACCGGAATATTGGCGCGCATTGCACGAACCAAATCGATATTATTCATATCTTTTTTAAGTAAAAAACGACCTGATTTTACATTTTCAGGATAGCTTCTTTTACTGGCAACCATTTCAAAATTGTCGAAATTTTTAATATGAGGCGCTAATATTTTTTTAACATCTGTATAATTTGCCCCGGTCGGAACATATACATAAAGTTCTTTTTCTTCGAATTTTGTGTTGGCGCTGAATATTTTATTAATTAAAATAAATCCGTAAACCATTAAAACTGAAATTACGGCTACAGCAATTATCGTGATGATTTTTTTTATACTCAAAGTCTTAAATTTAAATTTGTTTGTTAATTAATTGAAAAATTGCTTCGTCATGATAGTGGTTATTTAGCAAAATCCAATCTTTTTTAATTCCTATCTTCTCAAAGCCAAATTTAGTAAAAAGTGCTATACTTGCTACATTTCCTACAGCAATATTTGCATACAATTGATGCAAATTTAAATTATGAAAAGAGTACTTAATTAAAAGTTCTAAAGCCTCAGAACCAATATTTTGATTTCTGTTTTCACCTTTCTGGATAACAATTCCAACACCTGCCCTGTTATTTTTAGGATCAAATTCGAATAAATCAATCAAACCAATAGCCGGAAAATCGTGGTCCTGACAAATAGCCAAACGCAATTGTTTCGCCTCGTAAATATCCTGTTGTGCATTTTCAAGATACTGACGAACTAAAAATCGACTATAAGGTGTTTGTGTATTACTAACTTCCCAAATGCTTTCATCATTTTCCATCGCATAAACAAACTCTAAATCATTAGGTTCTAATGCGCGCAGATAAATATTTTCTCCTTTGAGTGTTATCATTAATTTTATTTCAGATTTGAGATTATGATTCTTGGAATTTGGAATTTGGAATTTGGAATTTGGAATTTTTATATCTCTATCGTTCCCTTAAAAACAAATTTTGCAGGTCCGGTCAGGAAAACATTGGTAAAATGATCTCCAAGTTTATCAAACGAAACGACTAATTTTCCACCTTCAACATTTAAGTTAATTGAAGTTTTATCTGTTTCACCAATAGCATTCATTGCAATTGCTACCGCTGTTGCGCCAGTTCCGCAAGCCAGAGTTTCATCTTCAACACCTCTTTCGTAAGTACGAAGCGAGAAAGTTCCGTCATCAACTTTTTTTACAAAATTGACATTGCTTCCTTTTTCTCCATATAATTCACCATAACGAATTGCAGCGCCATTTTCTTTTACATTATAATGTTCTAAATCATCCACAATCTGAACATGATGAGGAGAACCTGTATCTAAGAAAGTATAAGCATCTTTCTTTTGCACTTCATCAACATCGATCATTTGTAAAGAAATGATAGCGTCATCACCTACCGAAGCATGATGCAAACCATCTGTTGCGATAAAGGTAGCTTCGTCTTTAATAACACCTAACTGATTTGCAAATGCTACTAAACAACGTCCGCCGTTTCCGCACATTGAACTCTGATTTCCGTCAGAATTATAATAGACCATTCTAAAGTCAGTTTCAGTATCATTTTCAAGCAAGATCAGTCCATCCGCTCCTATTCCGAAACGTCTGTCGCACAAGCGTTCAATTAATTTAATATCTTCTTTTGGAAAGAAATTTGTACGGTTATCAATCATCACAAAATCGTTTCCTGTTCCTTGGTATTTATAAAATTCTATTTGCATTTTTTTTTCATTAATACTACAAAAGTACGAACAAATAATTAATGAAATGTTAATCAATGTTAAAGAGCGTTAAACCATTTTATTCGTTAATTTTTTGAATTATTTTTACGTAAAATTCCTTAAAACATAAATTATAATAACTTAAACATATAATATAACTATGAAAAGACTTTCAACCTTATTTTTGGTTTCGCTACTTAGTGGTGCAACTACGCTTGGTGCTTACAAGTTATTATTTGAAAGCAACAATTCTTTTTTTGGAAGACAAAATTCTGTTGTTACTCTTGCCCCTAATTCATTTGGAAAGAATGTTGCCCTGTCTGCCGAAACAGTTGATTTTACAGCTGCCGCAGATAAAACAATTCACACGGTTGTTCACGTAAAAAATGTGTCGCGCAGAACGGTCAGTAATCCTATGATGGAATTTTTCTACGGTTATGGCGGTCAGCAACAACAAGAACAAGTTGGTACCGGATCCGGTGTTATTATTTCTGAAGACGGATATATTGTAACCAACAATCACGTAATTAAAGATGCGACCGAAATCGAAATTACCTTAAACAATAAAAAATCATACAAGGCAAAATTAATTGGTACCGATTCTAAAATGGATATCGCTTTACTAAAAATTAATGCTGATGAAAAATTACCTTATACTGCTTTTGCAAATTCAGATTCTGTAAAAATTGGCGAATGGGTTTTGGCAGTAGGAAATCCGTATAATTTAACTTCGACTGTAACGGCCGGAATTGTTTCGGCAAAAGCCAGAAATCTGGACACAAACGGAATTCAATCTTTCATTCAGACTGATGCTGCTGTCAATCCGGGAAATAGTGGTGGTGCATTGGTAAATACCAGAGGAGAATTAATTGGTATTAACACCATGATTTCATCTATGACAGGTTCTTATGTTGGATATTCGTTTGCTGTTCCTTCTAATATCGCCAGAAAAATCATCGAAGATATTATGGAATTTGGAAATGTACAAAGAGGAATTTTGGGTGTTGAAGGCGGAGAATTGAATAGTACGGCGTCAAAAGAACTAGGTGTTACTGAAACTCAAGGTTTTTACATCAGTAAAGTTTCTAAAAATTCAGGAGCAGAAAAGGCTGGGCTTGGTAAAGGAGATATTATCGTAAAACTTGACGATCAAAATATTGCTACTTATGCTGATCTTTCAGGATATATCAATACCAAACGACCAAATGATGTTGTGAAAGTAACTTATATTAAAGAAGGAAAAACTAAAACAGTTCCGGTTACTTTAAGTAAAAATGAATTTTTTAGTACCGAAATTAAAGGTATTGAATTGGAAAATATTGATGCTGCCGATAAAAAGAAGTTCAGAATTGATTATGGTGTAAAAATCAGAACAATCAATAATGAAAATCTGAGACAATATCAAAACGAGTTACAAGGCAACATTATTCTTAGTATTGATAATGTAAAAGCAACAAATGTCGAGACGGTTTCTAAACTTTTAAACAGAAAAGATGAAGGACAAAGTGTTCGTCTTGAAATGATCAATAAAAACGGAGAAATCCTTAGAATTATTATTTAAAAAAAACTCCGTTTACAGTCTCGGTATTCAGTCAAAAAACTGCTAACTGAGACTGACACTGAAAACTCAAAAAAGCCATCTTAGAAATAAGGTGGCTTTTTTATTTTTCAAAAATAAATCACAAAATAGTTTACGAAATCGATTGAAATGGATACTTTTGCGCAAAATTTAAAAATATTCGTGTATTTATTTTTTCAATTTAATCAATTATGAGCAAAAAATCTTTGTACCAAAAAGAGGTATCATTACAAGTCGACCGAAGAAGAGCTGGTGTCGAATTAATAAAAATCATAAGCGATTTATGGTATGACAAATCCATCGAAATGGTTTTATTCAAAAATCAATTATTGGATAAAAATGTCAGCGATATTATCAATTTGCATCAATATGCTGGTGAATTTGTAGGTAAACCTATCACCATTTTTGATTCTGTTGAAATCGCAAAAGTAATTTTATCACTAGATCTTCCGCCTGCTAAATTAGATCTTGGAAAATTGACTTACGAATATCGTTTAGAAGATGAAAAATATCCTGATGCACGATATTTTGTTTACGATAAATTAAAGGAAGCTAAATCATCAGAAGAAATTCAGCCTAAAGATATTGTTTTGTACGGCTTTGGAAGAATCGGACGTTTATTAGCGAGAGAATTAATGTCGAAAACCGGAAAAGGGAACCAATTGCGTTTGAGAGCGATTGTAACCCGTGACAAAAATGATGCATCAACTTTAGAGAAACGAGCTTCTCTTTTACGTTATGATTCTATTCATGGAGACTTTCAGGGATCTGTAATTGCTGATCCAAAAAATAATGCACTAATCATCAACGGAACAACCGTACACATGATAACTGCAAATTCTCCGGAAGAAATTGATTATACACAATACGGAATTAATGATGCATTAGTCATCGACAATACGGGAGCTTTTACTACCGAAGAAGCTTTAAAAAGACATTTAACATCACCTGGAACTAGCAAAGTTTTGTTGACAGCGCCAGGAAAAGGAATTCCGAATATTGTTCACGGCGTAAATCATAATGAATACAATCCGGACGAAATTACTATTTTCTCGGCTGCTTCTTGCACTACAAATGCCATAACACCAATTTTAAAAGTTGTTGAAGATACTTTAGGAGTTGTAAAAGGACACTTAGAAACTATTCACGCTTATACCAACGATCAGAATCTGGTCGATAATATGCACAAAAAATACCGTCGCGGCAGAGCCGCGGCTCTAAATATGGTAATTACCGAAACTGGTGCCGGAAATGCAGTTGCCAAAGCATTACCTTCATTAGAAGGAAAATTAACCTCGAATGCTATTCGGGTTCCTGTTCCAAATGGCTCATTGGTAGTTTTAAATTTAGAAGTTAAAAAAGCGACTTCTATTGCTGCCATTAATAAAATCATGAAAAAATATGCTCTTGAAGGAGAATTGGTAGAGCAAATAAAATATTCATTAAATAATGAATTAGTATCATCTGATATTGTTGGCACATCTGCACCATCTATTTATGATAGTAATGCCACAATCGTATCTAAAGACGGAAAAAATATTGTACTCTACATTTGGTACGATAATGAATACGGCTATAGTCACCAAGTAATCAGATTAGCAAAGTATATTGCCAAAGTAAGACGTTTTACTTACTATTAATATAAAACCAAAACCAACCATTTTCTAAACCATCAAGTCCTGCTTGGTGGTTTTTCTTTTTTTAGATAGATAAATTTCAATTAAAATCGTATACCAATCTTCAGTTCAAACTTAAGTTTATATAGGCAAAACTGTGGTGCTTTTCACTTCAGAAATTACAAAAACAGTATTGATAAGAGATACTTCCGGCAATACAGATAATTTTTTCTGATGAAATTGATGATAGCTTTCCATATCAGGGATGATGATTTTTAGCATATAATCAAAATTTCCCGAAACATAATTGCACTCGACAACTTCAGGCAAATCCAGAATCGATTGATTAAATCCTTCAGATGTATCATACGTTTGCTTCGTTAAAGTCACCTGACAATAAACCGTAAGATTATTACCTAGTTTTTTCTTGTTTAAGATTGATACATATTTTTCAATAACTCCATCCTTTTCAAGACGCTTTACACGATCATGAACAGGCGTTAAAGACAAATTTATTTTGTTTGCAATGTCTTTTAGCGTGTAGTGCGCATTTTCCTGTAAGAGTCGTAAGATTTTTTTGTCAATTTCATCTAAAGCCATAACGAAAACGTTTTCTATAATTAATAAAAATAAGTCATTTTTTCTTTTTTGATAAGTGTAAAGGCTTTCAAATAGAATATTTTTCTGTAAAAGTATTAAATAAAATAATATTTTCTTATTTATAGGTGCTTAATCCATAATAAATTCTCTATCTGTAGTTTTGTAAAAGAATCTCAACAAAAACAAAAAAATCTAACAAAAATGATAATAGGTGTTCCAAAAGAAATAAAAAATAATGAAAACCGTGTGGCTTTAACTCCTGCTGGTGTTTCTGAAATGAAAAAACACGGACATGTAGTTTATGTTCAGGCAACTGCTGGTTTAGGAAGTGGTTTTAGCGACGAAGAATATACAACTGCAGGTGCTGTAGTTTTAGCAACTATCGAAGAAGTATATGCTATTGCTGAAATGATCATTAAAGTAAAAGAGCCAATTGCATCTGAGTATCCTTTAATCAAAAAAGATCAATTACTATTTACTTACTTTCACTTTGCTTCATCAGAACCATTAACTCACGCTATGCTTGAAAAAGGTGCTGTATGTTTAGCTTACGAAACAGTAGAAAAAGCAGATCGTAGTTTACCATTATTAGTACCAATGTCTGAAGTTGCGGGTCGTATGGCTATTCAACAAGGAGCTAAATATCTTGAAAAACCATTAAAAGGAAGAGGAATTCTTTTAGGCGGTGTTCCGGGTGTACCACCAGCTAAAGTTTTAGTTTTAGGTGGAGGAATCGTGGGAACTCAGGCTGCAAAAATGGCTGCTGGTTTAGGAGCTCAGGTAACTATTATGGATTTAAGTTTGCCACGTTTACGTCAATTAGATGATATCATGCCAGCAAACGTAAATACAGAAATGTCTAACCATTATAATATTACAAGAGCAATTAAAGATGCTGACTTAATTGTTGGAGCTGTTTTAATTCCAGGAGCAAAAGCACCTCACTTAATTACTCGTGATATGCTTAAATTAATGCGTCCGGGAACTGTAGTTGTTGATGTTGCTGTAGATCAGGGAGGTTGTATCGAAACTTGTACTCCTACAACACACGAAAATCCAACTTTTATTATTGATGATATTGTTCATTACTGTGTAGCGAATATGCCAGGAGCTGTTCCTTATACTTCTACATTAGCTTTAACGAACGCTACTTTACCTTATGCTGTACAATTAGCAAACAAAGGATGGGAAAAAGCTTGTAATGAAAACGAAGAATTGAAAAAAGGATTAAACATTGCTAACGGAAAAATTCTTTACAAAGGAGTTGCTGAAGCTTGGAATCTTCCTTTTAACGAAGAGTTAGTGTTAGCAAACGCATAGTGCTAACATTAAAATAAGTGCTTACTAAACACTATCCAAAAGACTTTTCTTAATTGAAAAGTCTTTTTTTTTAGACATAAAAAAACCTGTCATAAATTATGACAGGTTTTTATGTTATATCAGATGGATAAACTATTTTTTCTCATCTAAAACTTCTTGCAATACTTTTGCTTCAGTTCCATTTGGGAAAGTTACTTTTATCTTCTGAGCTATCGTTGGAGCAATTTCAGTAATTGCTTTTTTATCATAAGATTCACCCTTTTTTATATGCCAACCATAAAAAATAGCCGGTACATGTGTATCGTATGCATAAGGCGTTCCGTGCGATGTTCCTGTAGTAGAATATTCAATATCTCCCGGTTTGTCAATGATTACCAAATCACCGTTTTGAGTCACATCATATCCTTTTGCAACAAAATTTAAGTAATAGTCATTTCCGCCATTAGCTAATATTTCTTCTTCAGTATATACTTTCTTAACTTGCGGTTGTGCGATCAAAAAGTCTTTAAACGCTTGTTTTACTTTTAATAAATCTAACTTTTTGTCTTTAATAATTTGCTTATTAAAGAACACATTAAAATTAGAGTAGTTTAAAATCAAATCAACTCCAAATGTCTTAGTTGAGAAATCCTGTAAACTCTTTTTAACCTCTTTAGACGGATAATTATCTACATTATATTTTCTGTCTTTCAAATAAATTACATTTTCAGCACCTGCATGATCTGCAGTTAAGAAAAGTAAATAATTTCCTTTCCCAACGGTTTTATCTAAATAAGTCAAGAAGTCAGCGATGGTTTGATCAAGTCTCAAATAAGTATCTTGTAATTCCATAGAGCGTGGCCCTAATAAGTGACCAACGTAATCCGTAGAAGAAAAACTTACAGTTAAAAAGTCGGTAATATTATCTTTTCCTAACTCTTCTTTTTCAATAGCTTTTTTAGCAAATTCAGCCAATAGATCATTTCCAAAAGGAGTCGCTCTCAAGATTCCGGCATCGTTCTTTTCATACATTGACTTTAAATCGTAAGGAAAAACAGGAGCTGCACTTCCATATAATTTACCTTCATACGGATTATTATCCGGCAAACTTTCATTATAAGTCGCAACTGGTTTATACAAATCCCAACCTTTATTGATGTAAGGCATATAATGTTTCTCATTATTGAATTCAGAAACCCATTCAGGCAATTTTTCTCCGTAAAAAGTACTAGAAATAAAAGAGCCAGTTTTACTGTACCAAAAAGCCCAATTTGCAAAATGACCCGCTGGCAAAATAGCACCACGATCTTTAAGACTTATTCCAATAACTTTACCTTCAAAATTAGTAGCCATTCTTACTTCATCAGTAATTGTAGTACTTTGTAAATTCTTAGGAGACATTGCTCCTTCCGCAGCAGTACCATCACCAACAGTTTTTACACTTGCATCATCTGTACAGTACGTTTCTTTGCCAAGAGTTCTGCTAAACCACTCGTTACCTACAATTCCGTGTGTAGCAGGTGTAGTTCCGGTGTAAATTGAAGCATGTCCCGGAGCAGTATAAGTCGGCATATAATTATAATGCATATTTTGAAAAGTATATCCATTATTCATTAGTCGCTTAAATCCGTTTGGTGAAAAATCATCAGAAAACCGATATAAATATTCCATTTTCATCTGATCCACTACAATACCTACCACCAACTTAGGTCGCTGTTGAGCACTTAAATTTGAGATAACAAACAATGTCAACAATACAATACTTTTTTTCATACTTAAATTATAATATTTAATACAAAAATACAGATTCACATTTAGATAGGCTAACTCGCCCTAATTTAAAACCAGCAAACGATTATAATTTAACAAAAATTGTTACAGAAAATTACACCTAAAATAATTTAGGCGTTTCCCTCCGGGCCGGGCTGTACGCTAAATCTTTTGCGAGAGAGGTTGCAGGGTAAGGCTCCGCCAGAAGTTTAGTGTATCGCAAAAGGATACCGCTTCCATCCCTAACGCAGTCTCGTGTAGACAGAAGATTTGTTTATTAAATGAAATTCCAATTATAAGACTTGGTGATAAAATTCCAAATTCCAACTATTGAACAGATTCTTACCATATATTTTAGATTAAATCTCAATAGATAACCCTACAGCTTTGCGAACTTTATTAATTACAAGAGTAAACTCATTGCGTTCTTTGCGGTTAAATTTCAATGTAGATTCCTAGACAGCATTGCGAACTTTATAATTCATAAAAAGAATAAAAAAATCATTGCGCTCTTTGCGGTTAAATAATTCAAAAGTATTATAAAACAAAAAATCCCCATCAAATAAATGATGAGGATTCTTTAAAGAAAGGCGACGACATACTCTCCCACATAACTGCAGTACCATCTGCGCAGGCGGGCTTAACTACTCTGTTCGGGATGGGAAGAGGTGAGCCCCGCCGCAATAACCACCTTAAGGTCGTTGTTACTTGAGGTAACTTTTTTAATTAACAATTGATAATTTACAATTCATAATTAAAAACAATATCTTAACATACTGAGATAAAGAAAAGTACTTTTATTTACTATTTTAGAAAGTTTCTTCCTCCAAGTTGCCCTGGAGGAAAAGGGTGTACATAAGCTTACGGATTATTAGTACTACTCGACTATGACATTACTGCCTTTACATCTATAGCCTATCAACGTGGTCATCTTCCACGATCCTTAAAAGAAATCTCATCTTGTGGTGGGTTTCGCGCTTATATGCTTTCAGCGCTTATCCCTTCCAAACGTAGCTACTCTGCGGTGCCCCTGGCGGGACAACAGATACACTAGAGGTTTGTCCAATTCGGTCCTCTCGTACTAGAATCAGATCCACTCAAATTTCTAACGCCCACAGTAGATAGAGACCGAACTGTCTCACGACGTTCTGAACCCAGCTCGCGTGCCACTTTAATGGGCGAACAGCCCAACCCTTGGGACCTTCTCCAGCCCCAGGATGTGACGAGCCGACATCGAGGTGCCAAACCCCCCCGTCGATATGAGCTCTTGGGGGAGATCAGCCTGTTATCCCCGGCGTACCTTTTATCCTTTGAGCGATGGCCCTTCCATGCGGAACCACCGGATCACTATGCTCTACTTTCGTACCTGATCGACCTGTATGTCTCTCAGTCAAGCTCCCTTATGCCATTGCACTCTACGCACGGTTACCAAGCGTACTGAGGGAACCTTTAGAAGCCTCCGTTACTCTTTTGGAGGCGACCACCCCAGTCAAACTACCCACCAAGCAATGTCCCCCGCAAAACGGGGTTAGGCCTCAGATAAACAAAGGGTTGTATTTCAACAATGACTCCACAACGCCTGGCGACGCCACTTCACAGTCTCCAACCTATCCTACACATCATTTATCCAAGGTCAATACTAAGCTATAGTAAAGGTGCACAGGGTCTTTTCGTCCCACTGCGGGTAAACGGCATCTTCACCGTTACTACAATTTCACCGAGCTCATGGCTGAGACAGTGTCCAGATCGTTACACCATTCGTGCAGGTCGGAACTTACCCGACAAGGAATTTCGCTACCTTAGGACCGTTATAGTTACGGCCGCCGTTTACTGGGGCTTCAATTCAATGCTTCTCCGAAGATAACATCTCCTCTTAACCTTCCAGCACCGGGCAGGTGTCAGGCCCTATACTTCATCTTACGATTTTGCAGAGCCCTGTGTTTTTGATAAACAGTCGCCTGGACCTCTTCACTGCGGCCCTGATTGCTCAGGGCGACCTTTCTCCCGAAGTTACAGGTCTATTTTGCCTAATTCCTTAGCCATGAATCTCTCGAGCACCTTAGGATTCTCTCCTCAACTACCTGTGTCGGTTTACGGTACTGGTACTAATTACCTGAAGTTTAGAGGTTTTTCTTGGAAGCCCTTAGGCGCACTATCTCTTTGTCCGAAGACTCCGAGTACTATCGTATTTCCCCAAGACGCGTGGATTTGCCTGCGCATCTTATAGGTAGGTACTTCAACGAACTATTCCGTCAGTTCGCGGCGCTTTCATCACTCCGTCACCCCATCACAGTAATTAGTAGTACGGGAATATTAACCCGTTAGCCATCGACTGTCCCTTTCGGGTTCGCCTTAGGACCAGACTAACCCACAGCTGATTAGCATAGCTGTGGAAACCTTAGTTTTTCGGTGTGCGGGTTTCTCGCCCGCATTATCGTTACTTATGCCTACATTTTCTTTTCTAACCAGTCCAGCATACCTTACGATACACCTTCAACCCTGTTAGAATGCTCCCCTACCACTTACAGTAAACTGCAAATCCATAGCTTCGGTAATATACTTATGCCCGATTATTATCCATGCTCGTCCGCTCGACTAGTGAGCTGTTACGCACTCTTTAAATGAATGGCTGCTTCCAAGCCAACATCCTAGCTGTCTGGGCAGACAAACCTCGTTCTTTCAACTTAGTATATATTTGGGGACCTTAGCTGATGGTCTGGGTTCTTTCCCTCTCGGACTTGGACCTTAGCACCCAAGCCCTCACTGCTGTGAAACATTATATAGCATTCGGAGTTTGTCAGGAATTGGTAGGCGGTGAAGCCCCCGCATCCAATCAGTAGCTCTACCTCTATATAACTTTATGCACAGCGCTGCACCTAAATGCATTTCGGGGAGTACGAGCTATTTCCGAGTTTGATTGGCCTTTCACCCCTACCCACAGGTCATCCGAAGACTTTTCAACGTCAACCGGTTCGGACCTCCACTGTGTGTTACCACAGCTTCATCCTGCCCATGGGTAGATCACACGGTTTCGCGTCTAACACTACTGACTAAAGCGCCCTATTCAGACTCGCTTTCGCTACGGATCCGTGGCTTAACCACTTAACCTTGCCAGCAACGTTAACTCGTAGGCTCATTATGCAAAAGGCACGCCGTCACCCCACGAAAGGGCTCCGACCGCTTGTAAGCGTATGGTTTCAGGATCTATTTCACTCCGTTATTCACGGTTCTTTTCACCTTTCCCTCACGGTACTGGTTCACTATCGGTCTCTCAGGAGTATTTAGCCTTAGCGGATGGTCCCGCCAAATTCAGACAGGGTTTCACGTGCCCCGCCCTACTCAGGATACCACTATCTATTATACTCGTTACCCATACGGGGCTATCACCCTCTATGGCGTCACTTTCCAGTAACTTCCGGTTCCTTGTACATAAAATGTCGTGGTCCTACAACCCCAACATTGCCGTAACAACATTGGTTTGGGCTAATCCGCGTTCGCTCGCCACTACTTACGGAATCACTTTTGTTTTCTTCTCCTCCGCCTACTTAGATGTTTCAGTTCAGCGGGTTTGCCCACCTATCGGTGTACTATGTCTTCAACATAGTGGGTTGCCCCATTCAGGTATCTACGGATCAATCGGTGTGTGCCCGTCCCCGTAGCTTTTCGCAGCTTATCACGCCTTTCATCGCCTCTGAGAGCCAAGGCATCCCCCATACGCCCTTATTTTGCTTATTGTACCAATCATAAATTAATATGACCGTTTTTTTTTGTTTTTTATTATTCGTATTACTACGATAACAAAAAACGCTTTCTACTTTTTATTATTTTCTTATCTCAATATGTCAATGAACTTTTGTCCTTTCGGACCAGTGGAGAATAACGGAGTCGAACCGTTGACCTCCTGCGTGCAAGGCAGGCGCTCTAGCCAGCTGAGCTAATCCCCCATTTTTCAATCTTAGATTGTAGAATTCAGATTTTAGATTTCTTGAATTCTTCTCTAATTTCTTTTGGTGAATTCCAACTTCCAGAATTTCCTTTTTCTAAGCTTTTCAGTCTTCTTTAGTTTGTTTGTTTTTTTTTATTATAACTTATAATTCATAATTTATAATTCAAAACTCTAAAAAAGTAGTCCCGGGCAGACTCGAACTGCCGACCCCTACATTATCAGTGTAGTACTCTAACCAGCTGAGCTACGAGACTCTGTTTTACTTAAAATTTATTATTTGAACTAACAGCAAGAGTAATTGAATCTCATAGATTCAGTTCCTTTAAATAGACATCTTTTTTCCTCAGCGTGTTGATAAATCAACTAACACTAAGGCTCTAGAAAGGAGGTGTTCCAGCCGCACCTTCCGGTACGGCTACCTTGTTACGACTTAGCCCTAGTTACCAGTTTTACCCTAGGCAGCTCCTTGCGGTCACCGACTTCAGGCACCCCCAGCTTCCATGGCTTGACGGGCGGTGTGTACAAGGCCCGGGAACGTATTCACCGGATCATGGCTGATATCCGATTACTAGCGATTCCAGCTTCACGGAGTCGAGTTGCAGACTCCGATCCGAACTGTGACCGGTTTTATAGATTCGCTCCTGGTCGCCCAGTGGCTGCTCTCTGTACCGGCCATTGTAGCACGTGTGTAGCCCAAGGCGTAAGGGCCGTGATGATTTGACGTCATCCCCACCTTCCTCACAGTTTGCACTGGCAGTCTTGTTAGAGTTCCCGACATGACTCGCTGGCAACTAACAACAGGGGTTGCGCTCGTTATAGGACTTAACCTGACACCTCACGGCACGAGCTGACGACAACCATGCAGCACCTTGTAAATTGTCTTGCGAAAGATCTGTTTCCAAACCGGTCAATCTACATTTAAGCCTTGGTAAGGTTCCTCGCGTATCATCGAATTAAACCACATGCTCCACCGCTTGTGCGGGCCCCCGTCAATTCCTTTGAGTTTCATTCTTGCGAACGTACTCCCCAGGTGGGATACTTATCACTTTCGCTTAGCCACTGAAATTGCTTCCAACAGCTAGTATCCATCGTTTACGGCGTGGACTACCAGGGTATCTAATCCTGTTCGCTACCCACGCTTTCGTCCATCAGCGTCAATCCATTAGTAGTAACCTGCCTTCGCAATTGGTATTCCATGTAATCTCTAAGCATTTCACCGCTACACTACATATTCTAGTTACTTCCTAATAATTCAAGTCTAACAGTATCAATGGCCGTTCCACCGTTGAGCGATGGGCTTTCACCACTGACTTATTAAACCGCCTACGGACCCTTTAAACCCAATGATTCCGGATAACGCTTGGATCCTCCGTATTACCGCGGCTGCTGGCACGGAGTTAGCCGATCCTTATTCTTACGATACCGTCAAGCTCCGACACGTCGGAGTGTTTCTTCTCGTATAAAAGCAGTTTACAATCCATAGGACCGTCATCCTGCACGCGGCATGGCTGGATCAGGCTTGCGCCCATTGTCCAATATTCCTCACTGCTGCCTCCCGTAGGAGTCTGGTCCGTGTCTCAGTACCAGTGTGGGGGATCTCCCTCTCAGGACCCCTACCCATCGTAGCCTTGGTAAGCCGTTACCTTACCAACTAGCTAATGGGACGCATGCTCATCTTTTACCGTTGTGACTTTAATTATAAAATGATGCCATTCTATAATACTATGAGGTATTAATCCAAATTTCTCTGGGCTATCCCTCTGTAAAAGGTAGATTGCATACGCGTTACGCACCCGTGCGCCGGTCTCTTAGTCCGAAAACTAATACCCCTCGACTTGCATGTGTTAAGCCTGCCGCTAGCGTTCATCCTGAGCCAGGATCAAACTCTTCATCGTATATTTTTTATATTATATTGCGATGTTATCTATCGGTTCTTTTCAAATCTCTCGATTCTATTACTCTTATTCTTTTGTTTTAACATCTCTGTTAAAACGGCTGTCAATTCAATATGTCTACGAACGTGTGTTTCTTTTCTTTTCGCTTGTTTCTCAAAGCGGGTGCAAAAGTAGAAAACTTATTTCTAACTGGCAAATGTTTTTTGAAGTTTTTCTAAAGAAAATTTCTTTTCTTTTTTCTTCTCAAACCTTACCAATTTATCAATGAACTTTCCGTATTTTGCGGGGTGCAAACTTAAAACTTTCTTTCTTTACCCACAAGCTTTTTTTAATCTTTTTTCGAAAATAAATTTTCGTTTTGATCGCTTTAGCTTGTCAGTATTTCAGTAAACGTTTATCGTTGTTGCGGGTGCAAAAGTAGGTAGTTTATTCAGTTAAACAATAGCTTTTTCAAACTATTTTCAATCTTTTTCATAAGTAACTGGTTTGATGTTTTTTACAATATGAAGTTTTTTGATTCTTTTAAAGTTTCGGGTAGTTTAGGCTGATTTTACTACAAAGAAGCCAAGAATTCTTCTCTTTGGATTTGTTTCGCAAAGAACGCAAGGCTATATTTTGAATTCTTTTTAATCTCGCAATCCCGATGGCTATCGGGAGCAAAGGCGCTAGGTTTTGATTTTTGGAGCGTTTTACTTCTCTTTTATTATAGTAAACTTCTTTTGAAAGCTGCTCCCCTAGCCCCAATAGTAGTGGAAATCCTTTTGTGCCGGCGTTCGGCACAAAAGATTGGAGTGGATAGCGGGAAATAGCTCCTAAATAAATTCCAAAATTTTCAAATTCCAAATTCCAAATTTCAAAATCCTAAATCTAAAATCCTAAATCTAAAATCTAAAATCTAAAATCTAAAATCTAAAATCTAAAATCTAAAATCTAAAATCTAAAGGCTTCGTCTTCGCTCAGCCGGACATAGCCGCTCCTATTATCTAAACCGTCGGAATTGGGACATGAAACTTCACCTTATATATAGGAGAGAATAAAAACTAATACCCTCTCTAGAAACCTATCTCCAGAATCAACAAACACAGTCTTATATATAGTAGTAAAAAATAGACTTGGGGATAATTATAAATATTACTCTTATATATTAGTATAAACATGTATATATGTATTGTATGTATTTTTGTAATGCGTTATATTTGCATTCACAAAATTATAAACAATGATTAAGATTACTTTACCCGACGGGTCAATTAGAGAGTTTGCTTCAGGTGTAACTCCGATGGAGGTTGCTAAGAGCATTAGTGAAGGATTTGCAAGAAATGTGATTTCTGCGTCTTTTAATGGTACAACAATAGAAACCGAAACTCCATTGACGACCGACGGTAGTCTTATTTTATATACATGGAATGATGCAGAAGGAAAAAAAGCTTTCTGGCATTCGACTTCGCACGTAATGGCACAAGCACTTGAGGAATTGTTTCCTGGAATTAAATTAACTCTAGGACCTGCAATTTCGAATGGTTTTTATTATGATGTTGATTTTAAAGACCAGAAAATTACTGATGCTGATTTTAAAAAGATCGAAGATCGCGTTTTAGAGATTTCAAGAGGAAAACACGAATTTAAAATGCGTCCGGTTAGTAAAGCGGATGCATTAGAACTATATAAGGATAACGTTTACAAGACTGAATTGATTTCGAATCTTGAAGACGGTACTATTACGTTTTGTGATCATGCTACTTTTACTGATTTATGTAGAGGTGGTCATATCCCAAATACTGGTATTATCAAAGCTTTTAAAATCATGAGCGTTGCTGGTGCTTACTGGAGAGGTGATGAGAAAAACAAACAATTGACTCGTGTTTACGGAACTTCTTTCCCTAAACAAAAGGATTTGACTGAATATCTTGAACTTCTTGAGGAGGCTAAACGTCGTGATCACCGTAAATTAGGCAAGGAACTTGAATTATTTGCTTTCTCTCAGAAAGTTGGACAGGGTTTACCTTTATGGTTACCTAAAGGTGCTGCACTTAGAGATCGTTTAGAGCAATTTTTAAAGAAAGCTCAGAAGAAAGCCGGATACGAGCAGGTGGTTACTCCACATATTGGACAAAAAGAACTTTATGTTACTTCTGGACATTATGCAAAATATGGTGCTGATAGTTTTCAACCTATACATACTCCTGCAGAAGGTGAAGAGTTTTTATTGAAACCGATGAACTGTCCTCACCACTGTGAGATCTACAACGTAAGACCTTGGTCATACAAAGATTTACCTAAGCGTTATGCTGAATTTGGTACTGTATATAGATATGAGCAGTCTGGCGAATTGCACGGTTTAACTCGTGTTAGAGGGTTTACTCAGGATGACGCACATATTTTTTGTACTCCGGAGCAATTAGATGAAGAATTTAAAAAAGTAATTGACCTTGTATTGTATGTATTTGGTTCGTTAGGTTTTGAAAACTTTACTGCTCAGATTTCATTAAGAGATCAGGAAAACAGAGATAAATACATTGGTTCTGACGAAAACTGGGAGAAAGCTGAAAATGCTATTATCAATGCGGCGGCTGATAAAGGATTAAATACTGTTGTAGAATATGGCGAGGCTGCTTTTTATGGTCCGAAGCTTGACTTTATGGTAAAAGATGCTTTAGGAAGACAATGGCAATTAGGAACTATTCAGGTTGATTATAACCTTCCTGAGCGTTTTGAATTAACTTATAAAGGTGCTGATAATGAATTACATCGCCCTGTTATGATTCACAGAGCTCCTTTTGGATCGATGGAACGTTTTATCGCAATTTTACTGGAACATACAGCAGGAAATTTCCCACTTTGGCTAATGCCAGAACAGGCTATAATCTTGTCTTTGAGCGAGAAATACGAAATATATGCTAAAAAAGTTTTAGATTTGCTAGAAAATCACGAAATTCGCGCCCTAATTGACAACCGAAGCGAGACTATTGGTAAGAAAATTAGAGATGCTGAAATGCAAAAAATACCGTTTATGCTTATTGTAGGTGAGGAAGAGGAGAAAAACGGAACTATTTCGATCCGTCGTCACGGTCAAGAAGGAAAAGGGAATATTACAGTTACAATTGATGAATTTGTCGCTATTGTAAACGAAGAAATAAAAAAGACATTAAAAGTTTTTACAGTTTAACTTAAATTATAAAGTCATAGCAATAAGAAGCAACAGAGGTTACCAACCTCGAGTAGAAAAAAAAGATGCACACAGAATAAATAACCTTATTCGTGGTGTACAAGAAGTAAGACTAGTAGGCGAGAACATCGAACCAGGTGTGTTTAAGCTTGCAGAAGCTTTACGTTTAGCGGATCAATTCGAATTGGATTTGGTTGAAATTTCGCCAAACGCTGAGCCGCCGGTTTGTAAAATCATGGATTATAAGAAATTTGTTTACGAACAAAAGAAACGTGATAAGGTATTAAAAGCTAAGTCGACGCAGGTCGTAGTAAAAGAAATTAGATTTGGTCCTCAGACGGATGAGCATGATTATGAATTTAAAAGAAAGAATGCTGAGAAATTCCTTAAAGAGGGTGCTAAACTAAAAGCATTCGTTTTCTTTAAAGGACGTTCTATCATCTATAAAGATCAAGGACAAATTTTATTACTACGTTTGGCTACAGACTTAGAAGAGTATGGTAAAGTGGAAGCTATGCCAGTTTTGGAAGGAAAGAGAATGATCATGTTCATTGCTCCTAAAAAGAAAAAGTAAAACAGTTTGCAGTCTCAGTTTTCAGTTTCCACACTGTAAACTGAAAACCGAGACTGACAACTAAAAAAATAAGTAAGTAAGAATAAATTAAAACACTAGGAAAAATGCCTAAAATGAAAACAAAATCTAGCGCCAAGAAACGTTTCAAAGTTACTGGTTCTGGAAAGATTAAAAGAAAGCATGCTTTTAAAAGTCACATCTTGACTAAAAAATCTAAAAAACGTAAATTAGCTTTGACACACTCAGCGCTAGTTCACAAAACAGATATGAAAAGCATTAAACAACAATTAAGAATTATCTAATAATTCTTTAGGTTAAAAAATTATTTATTATAACCTTGGAGTATGGCTTTTAAGTTCCTTTGATTTAATTCAGGACGCCTGCTACAAAAACACATTAAAATTATGCCAAGAGCAGTAAATTCAGTTGCTAAAAGAGCAAGAAGAAAAAAAATAATGAAGCAAGCCAAAGGTTTCTTTGGTAGACGTAAAAACGTTTGGACAGTTGCTAAGAATGCAGTAGAGAAAGCAATGTGCTACGCTTACCGCGATAGAAAACAAAACAAAAGAAATTTCCGTGCATTATGGATTCAACGTATCAACGCTGGAGCTAGATTGGAAGGAATGTCTTATTCTCAATTCATGGGTAAAGTAAAAGCTAACGGAATCGAATTGAACCGTAAAGTTCTTGCAGATTTAGCAATGAATCACCCTGAAGCTTTCAAAGCAATACTTAACAAAGTAAAATAAACGTTTTATAAACTCAATTTAGATTACTTACTTATCATAGAAAAACCATCTCGTTTAAACGGGATGGTTTTTTGCTTTTAAGGCCTTTTCAAAATTCTCATTTTTAAGATTTGAATTTAAAAAGTACATTTGTAAATAATCATATACATTATGCATAAAGCGCTTTTACAACATATTGAAAAGATCGTAAACTTAGAACCATCAGAAATCGATATTCTGGATTCTTGTTTAAGTGTGTCTACAATCAAGAAGAAAGAACTTGTATTAAAAGAAGGTCAGGCTTGTGATACGCTATACTTTATCATTAAAGGCTGCATGAGGCAATATATCATTAACGATAAAGGAATTGAACAAACACTTCAATTTGGCATTGAGAATTGGTGGATTACAGATTACTTAAGTTTTCACAATCACGTGCCTTCTCATTTTTACATACAAGCTGTAGAACAATCTGAAGTAATTGCTTTAGAAAAATCGGCTTTAGAATCAATTTTATTACAGGTTCCAAAACTAGAGCGCTACTTTAGAATTGTTGCTCAAAAATCTTTTGGTGCCGCACAAATGCGGATCAAGTTTTTATTTACTATGTCGGCAGAAGAAAGGTATCATCATTTTAATGATTTATATCCTGAATTTGTTCAGCGTGTTCCCCAATACATGATTGCTTCTTACCTGGATTTCTCGGCAGAGTTCATGAGTAAAATCAGAGCAGGAAAAGTCTAGTGATATTTCTTGAAGTAGTTCAAGTTTTTTAAAACAGATATACAAGACCTTTGTATCACACTTTAAAAAACAAGTACAATGAAACCAAGAATTGTTATCCCGACAGTTGCTCCGGCAGCATATGAAGCTTTAATGAATTTAGAAAAGTACAATGCAACTACTTCAGTAACTCCTATACAAAAAGAGCTAATAAAAATTCGTGCCTCCCAAATAAACGGGTGTGCTTTTTGTATTAACATGCATACAGCAGATGCCAGAAAATATGGAGAAACTGAAAAACGCATTTATTTACTAAGCGCTTGGCGTGAAGCTGATGTTTTTACAGAAGAAGAAAAAGCAATATTAGCTTTGACTGAACAAATTACAATGATTAGCAATCACGTTTCTGATGAAGTTTATCAGAATGCCGCGCGTCTTTTTGATGATAAATATTTAGCAGAAATCATTCTTCTTATTATCACCATTAACTCCTGGAACAGATTAGCGATAGCTACAGGAATGAGAGCTATTTAATATCAGTAATATAAATTCAGCTTTATGAAATACGGGCAATATCTCCGAATACTGACATATTGCCCGTATAATACTGAATATCAAGCAAACGACAAAAATTAAAATAAAACAAAATACCGTATTTTTACTCTTTTTTAAGAATTAAAATTCTTTATTTTTGGCGCATGATACCACAGAAATAATGCGCCGCTTTCTATATATAATTTTTACTTTTCTATTTTTATTTTCCTGCCAACAAAAAAGCAATAAAACCACCAAAAAAAAGAGTTCAAAACCACAAATTGAAAAATTACTTAAGGCTGCTAATCACTTTTATGACACTAATGATTTTGACAGTGCCTTCTATTATTACAATAAAGTAAAATTTATATGTCATCCTGAAACTGATGCTATACATTATGTAAGCACTTTAAACAGAATGGCCGATATCCAGCAGAGGCACGGTGATTATGCCGGAAGCGAATCGACAGTTACTGAAGCTCTCCCCTCTTTAAAATACATTAAAAGCCCTGAATATGCATGGAATACTTATGTCATTTTAAGTATCAATTATTTAAACACATACGATTACAAAAATGCAGCATTATATAATCAAAAGGCTTTAGAGTTACAAACAGAATCATGGCGAAATTTGGCTGCCAGAAATAATATCGCTGTTATTTTGATTGAAGAGGAAAAATACCAAGAGTCTCTCGATATTTTTCTTTCTTTACTTACACATGAAGAAGTAAGAGATGATGCACTGTTTTATGCCAAAGCTTTAGACAACATTGGATTTTGTTATTTTAAAATCAATGAATTTGAAAAAGCTATTTACTACTTAAACGAAAGCCTCACACTAAGACAAAAGGAAAAAAAACCTTTTGACTTAGGAAAAAGCTATCTTCATTTGGCAAAATTCTACGAAAATAGAAATGTTTCTCTGGCAAAAAAATATATGATGATGAGCTATGAACAGTTTACCATTGGAAACAATGCCGACGAAAGAATAGCCGCATTAAAACTAATAACACAAAATAGTTCTTCTAACCAAGAGTTGAAAAAATATTCTACTAAATATGTTGATCTCGTTGACAGTATATTTGAAGTGAGACAAAAAGTTAAAAATCAATTTGCACGTGTAAAATACGATTCTAAAAAGGAGAAAGACGAAAATATAAAGCTTAAAACTCATAAGGCCGAAAATGAGCTACTACTGGTAAGGCAAAAAAACAAAAATATAATTTCCTATATTATTGTTGCTATAAGTCTGAGCTTAATAATAGTGCTTTATGTGTATCTGACTTCGAGAGGAAATAAAGAAAAAATTGAGGCTACTTATAAAAGCGAAACGCGAATTGCCAAAAAACTACATGACGAACTGGCAAACGACATCTATCATACTATGGCATTTGTCGAAAATAAAAACCTTGCATTAGCCGAAAACAGAGAGCAATTAATAAGTAATCTTGATATTATTTATTCCCGAACGACAGACATATCAAAAGAAAATTGCACTCTTACTACTAATAAAAATTATGCTCTGGTTCTGCGAGAAATGATTCTGGGTTTTACTACTTCAAACATTACTATTAGTATACACGAGTTGGAAACGATCGCATGGAATACTCTTGATAGAAATAAAAAAACAACTATTTACAGAGTCCTTCAGGAGCTTCTTGTAAATATGAAGAAACACAGTAATGCTAATTTAGTAGGGATAAAATTTAAAAAAACTGATACAAATATTAGCATACATTATACTGATAACGGGAAAGGTGCTGATCTAACTCAATTATCTTATAAAAACGGACTTCATAATGTAGAGAACAGAATTCACTCCGTTAAAGGAATAATCGATATCGATTCAGATCCGGGAAAAGGTTTTAAAGTCTTCTTAAAAATTCCTGTATCATGATAAAAAAGACTTTCAGATCATTTCAAAATAAAAAAATCTTAAAATATTTTCTAGCCATCCTATTTTTTTTAATGATAGGATGTGTGACGTATTCATTAAAATCCCCAATAAATGAACTTAATAACAAAAGGAAATATACGAAATCAGAGATTCGAAAAATTCTATACAAAGCCGATGTTCTTTTTGATTCCTATCACTTAGACGAATCTTATAATTATTATAATCAGGCACAATTACTTTGTGATATTGATACCGATTATATCGATTATGTTTATGCGATTACCTGCATGGCTTCGGTGGAGCAAATGCAGGGTGATTTTGTTGCTAGTGAACTATTATTAACAAAGACACTTCCGCATTTAAAAAAGATTAAAAAACCAAGGTTTGCCGCAAATGTCTATGAACAATTTGGCGCCAATTACTATTATACTTACGATTATAACAATGCTCTTTTATATTATCAAAAATCATTACATCTAAAAATAAGTACTTATAGAAAAATTGTAGTACTTAATAGTATTTCTCAAATCTATTTGAAACAAGGAAAAATAAAGCTTGCAGAAAGTATATTGGTTTCGCTATCAAAAATTAAAACTATCTATGAGAAAGATAAATATATAAATGATTACGAATACGCGAGAATATTAGATGACTTAGGGCTTTGTTATGATGAACAAGGAAAACCAGAAGCTATCGAGTATTACAAAAAAAGCCTGGCTATTCAGTTAAGGTTAAAGGACAATTATTCACTTTTATACAGTTATTTGCATATTGCTGAATATTTTCAGTTTAGTAATCCTCAAAAAGCACAACATTATGCGAAAACAGCTTACGATATTTCGAGTAAATTAAATGATGCTCCTAACAAACTTCAGAGTTTAAAACTATTAACTAAAACGAGCGAGGGAAAAAGTCTAAAAGAATATTCGTCTAAATTTATTCAGCTTGCTGATAGTATCGAAAAATCAAGAAAAACAGCAAAAAATCAATTTGCCAGAATTAAATATTATTCTAAAAAAGACAGAGATGAAAATCTGCAATATAAAGCAGAGAAAGCAAAAAACGAATTGCAGTTAGAAAGACAAAAGAACCGTAATATTATTTCATACATCATTCTTTTCTTTACGACTATGTTCAGTTTGTTTCTCTATTGCTATCTAACCATTAAAGGGAAAAAAGAAAAAAATGACGCCATCTTTAAAAGTGAAATCCGAATTTCGAATAAATTACGTGCTGAACTTGCGAATGACGTTTATCAGACATTAACATTTACAGAAAATATAGATCTTACGAAAGAGGATAACAAAGAAATATTACTCAACAATCTTGATGCAATTTACGCCAGAACTAGAACTATTTCTAAAGAAAACAGTGCAATTTCTAACGGAAAAAATTATGCTAATGCGTTAAAAGAAATGATTTCCGGATTTAAAACTCCCGAACTGAATATTTTACTGAATGGTTTTGATTTAATTTTATGGGATTGTGTCGAAAAAAACAAAAAAATAATTCTTTATCGAATTCTTCAGGAGCTGTTTGTTAATATGAAAAAGCACAGTCAGGCCACTTTAGTGAGTATTAATTTTAAAATAACTGATAAAACGCTGACGATAATTTACAATGACAATGGGATTGGAACGAAAAATAGTACACCAAATTTAAAAAATGGATTGCAAAATGTGGAAAACCGTATTAAAACTATAAATGGAAATATTATTTTTGACAACAATTCAGAAAAAGGATTTAGATTAAGTTTCACGTTTCCTTTGTAAACACCATTATATGTTCAAAAAAGTTTTAGTTGCCGAAGATTTAGACAGTATCAGCATAGCCGTTATTCAAGTACTTGAAGATTTACAAGTTCCTGTAATTGATCATGTAAAATATTGTGATGATGGTTTATTAAAAATAAAAAAAGCATTGCTTGAAAATGAACCTTATGATTTACTCATAAGCGATTTATCTTTTAAGTCAGATCACCGTAATATCACTCTTACCAGTGGTGAAGAGCTTATTGAGGCTGCAAATGATGTTCAGCCAAAATTAAAAAAGATTGTATTTTCTATTGAAGATAAATCGTATCGTATAAAATCTCTTTTTTACGATTTAAGTATTAATGCCTACGTTTCAAAAGGAAGAAACAGTATTTCTGAATTAAGAAAAGCAATTGAAGGAACTTTTAGAAACGAAGAAAAAATACTTTCTTCGGATTTATCTTTTAGTTTTAATGATAAAGCGCTAATTGAAATTGAATCTTATGATATCTCTATTTTAAAACTTTTGGCAAAAGGTTATATTTTAGAAAATATCTCAAGTGAGTTTAAAGCTTCGTCAATAACTCCAAACGGAACGAGCAGTATTGAAAAACGCATCAATAAATTGAAAATATACTTTAAAGCCAATAATAATGTACACTTAATTGCGATTGCAAAAGATTTTGGCTTAGTGTAAATTTTATAAGGTTTTTACGGAATCCCGTAAGGAAATGATTTTTTATAGATTTAAGTTTGTGTAGAATTTATTAACCACCTAATGAAAACTAAACGTAAAATTAATTCAGGAAAGAGTTTACAGCAAATGTTCCTTTCTAAAATTAATACAACTCAAAATAAAATCGTAATGAAAACCATGCTACTTTGTCTTTTTCTATCATTAAGTTTTGCATTCGTTTCTGAAAAAACAGGATGGCTTGAAATAGATTGGAAAATTATATTTATACCTGCCCTTCTTGTTTTGCAAATCATCATCATAGGAACTGCTTTAAAAAACAGATATAAAAAAGAATAACTTATATTTCTTTTAATAATAATTCTTTAAGGTGGAAAATCAATACTAACCAATTTCATCTAAAGTAAAACAGCGTGTCTAAAAATTTTAAATGCTTATATTTGAATTTTTACCTATAGCATGAAATATATTTTAAGCCTTGTTCTTTTATTTTTTACCGTTCTCAGCTTTTCTCAAACGAAGCTTTTATCCTGGAATTTAGAAAACTTTGGAAAATCTAAATCTGAATCTGAACTCAATTTTATTGCCAATACTGTTTTAAATTATGATATTGTAGCCCTTCAGGAAGTTGTTGCGGGTTACGGTGGCGCACAAGCCGTTGCTAAACTTGCTATGCTGCTAAACGAAAAAGGGGCAAAATGGGATTACGCTATCAGCAATCCTACAAGCAGCACCAGCAGTCATAAAGTAGAACGTTATGCCTTTCTTTGGAAAACAAGTAAAATCAAATTAAAAGGAGATACCTGGCTAGAAAAACAATATCATCTTGAAATTGACAGAGAACCTTATTTTGCGACGTTCGAAATAAACAAAAAGACCATTACGCTGGTTAATTTTCATGCCATTACCAAAAGCAAACAGCCAGAAACTGAAATTAAATACTTTAAATTTCTACCGGCAGAATATCCAAATTTAAATTTACTATTTCTGGGTGATTTCAATTGCCCTCAATCCCATACTGTTTTTAATCCCTTAAAAAAAATGGGATACTCCCCTATTTTACAAAATCAAAAAACAACACTAAAACAGCAATGCAAAAATGATATTTGCCTGGCTTCAGAATTTGATAATATGTTTTACAAAACAAGTACTATAGAATTTATAAACTCTGGTATCGTTCCGTTTCACAAAAATTTTAATTCATTAAAAGAAGCGCGAAGAATATCTGATCACATTCCTATTTGGTTCGAATTTTCTTTGAAATAATTACGTTTTAAGTCTTTTCTTTTTCGCCGCAGGAAATAAAACATTATTCAAAATCAAACGATATCCCGGAGAATTTGGGTGTAAATCAAGAACTGTAGGAGGATCTCCCACCTGATGCTGAAAATCTTCAGGATCGTGGCCTCCAAAAAAAGTAAACATTCCTTTTCCTTTTTCGCCATGAATGTATCTCGACTCGCCGTTAAGTTCGCAAGTTCCCATTACTAAAACATTCGATTTTATCAATGCGGTATCAAATGATGTGGTTTGTCCCATAAAACCTTTCACTAATTGTGTATGGTTTTGGCATAACATACTTGGAATTGGATCCCATTTTGCAGAAAATTCCATTAAAGTAAAGTAATCTTTTTCCATCGGAATTCTTCGCTTAGAAGTCATATCAATATCTGAAAACTCATATACTTCTGGTTTTCTTTCTAATGTAAAATTTTTAAAGGCAAATGAGTTTCCGTAATTTAATTTTGATTGATAATTAGATTCACTGGCGTCTCCATCAAACATGGCTTCGCAGATATCAACACCATCAGCAGAAAGTGCGATATCAAAACTATCTGTTGCAGAACACATAGCAAACATAAAACCGCCGCCAATAACAAAATCCCTGATTTTTTTTGCCACCGCGCCTTTTTCCTGCGATACTTTACTGTAACCTAATTTTGCAGCCAAAGCTTCGGCATCTCTTTTTTGATCAATGTACCAGGGTGTATTTTTATAAGCGGCATAAAATTTACCATATTGTCCTGTAAAATCCTCATGATGCAAATGCAACCAATCGTAAAGTAGTAATTGATCACTTAGAACTTCTTCATCATAAATTGGTGTAAACGGAATTTCGGCATAAGTCAGAACTAATGTTACTGCATCATCCCAAGGTTGTTTTCCTTTTGGAGTATAAACAGCAATTTTAGGTGCTTTTTCCAGAATAACAGATTCCATATTTTGTGACGGACTTGAGATATCGCTTAAGATCGAAGCTTCTTCTGCATCTGAAAGCACTTCGAAACTTACTCCACGAATCTTGCATTCTTTACGAATTTCGTCAGCATCAGGTAATAGAAATGATCCTCCACGATAATTAAGCAACCAGCTTGCTTTATAATCTTTACTTAAACACCAATATGTTATTCCGTATGCTTTAAGATGATTCTGTTGCGTGGTTTCGTCCATCGGAATTAAGATAAACGAAGCTTTTGCTGATAATGAAAGTAGCAATAAGAAAATATAAACTAAACTCTTACTCATTAGAAAATTATTTTAGTAAAGATATAAAGTAAGCATTTAAAAACACAGCAAGCAGACCTGTTTTATACTTTTTTAAATGTTAATTAAGAATGTAGCCGAAATAGATTATAAGTGTATTTTTCTCAAAATCAGGTAGAAACACCTATTTCATGGAAACTTATTATGATTACATTTGCTATCCCGAATCATCAAACTAATCAATGAAAACCAAAAACCATGAAGTTTAATGATAGCAATAACCAGCCAAAGGGATTAAATGTAATGCAAAAAATAGCCTTGTGCATTCTCGTTGTAACGATCGTACTATACTATGTACTTTCAATTCAATTTTTGACAAGCTAAATTTTAAAGTGTTAAAACTGCAATTTCGTTTTGAATTGCGTACACTACTAATCCTGCAATATTTCTGGACTCTGTTTTTAGCAATAAATTATTACGATGTCCTTCAACCGTTCTTGGGCTTAAATAAAGATGCTCCGCAATTTCTGTGGTCGTTTTTTGAAGGCAAATGAGCTGAAGAATTTCTATTTCGCGAGGAGAAAGAAAACTGGTTTCTAAATTTCCTTTTGAATTTTTTGTGGATATAATAGTTTCCTGAATTGTTTTTAGAACATTCTCACTATAATAAAACCCTTTTTTTGAAACTTGATTGATGGTGTGAATTAAATCTTTTGGAGTTGTATTTTTTATTAAGTAAGCAACAGCTCCAACCTGAATCATGTTTGCAATAAATGATTTTGTGTCATAACTCGTTAAAGCAATTATTTTAATTTCGGGAAATAATTTTCGGATTATTTTTGTGGCCTCGACACCATTAAGAACAGGCATCTTCAAATCCATCATAATAATATCTGGTTTGATTAGGCTGTCATTTAAATTAGACAGAAGTTCTTCTCCATTTGATGCTTCAAAAATAATATCGATATTATCTTCTCTTTGCAATAAAAAAGATATTCCTTTCCGGAATAAAACTTCGTCATCTACTAAAGCAATTTTAATAGCGGCACTCATTTTATTTGATTTTGGTCGTTTGGTTTGTCGAAATTACAAAATATCAAACGAAAACAGCCTCAGAATCCTAACATATTAAACAAAAAGCGTGTTTGTTTAACATTTTTTGCCTAAAAACTGAAAATTACTGCAATACCTTTACCAATCTCAGAGTCAATTTCTAAAGTTCCGTTTAAAAAAGAAATTCTGCTATCAATATTTTTCATTCCCAATCCTTTTTGATTTTCAGCATTTTTGCTGTCAAACCCCACTCCATTATCTTTATAATTGCAAATATTAATTCCGTTTTGATTTTTAAAATTGATCCAAATTTCACTTGCTTTTCCGTGATTTAAAGAATTATTCATTAATTCCTGCAAAATCCTAAAAACATGCAAATGGCGGTCTATCTCTTTCTCATCAAAATCAATTTCGCTTTTATATTTTACTTTTACAGATTTACTACTTTCGAATTCTTCGCACAATTCTTCGATACCGGCATTCAATCCAAATTTCTCAAAAACCGGAGGTAATAAATTATGGGCAATTTTTCTGGAATTCTCCAGAGCTTTGGCCGTTAGATTAATAATATTATCTGTAATCTCTTTTGTTTCGGCTTCGGTTAAATTTGGAGCAGAAAGCAAATGGGTATTCAATGAAACAATATTCAATTTAGAACTAATATCGTCATGCAAATCCTGGGCAATTCGTTTTCGTTCCTCTTCTTGTGTTACAATAATAGCATGCAATTGTTGTTTGTGCAGATGAATTTCTAGTTCTCTCTTTTCTATCTCTTTTTGAATGATTTTTTTTCTTGAAAAATAAAAAAACACCACTAAACAAACCGCAACAACCATCAAAAAACAGGAAGTATACAAAATAATAGCTACTATTTCTTTCTCATAATCAAGATTTCCACTCATATCTCAGCATTCTTTTTTGAAAAACTCTTCATCCATTCAAATAAAATAAAAAAGTAATATACAATAAATAAAAAAGCATTTAATCTCCAGCTAAGATATTTAATATCATCACTCAGTCCGATTGTCAGATTACCTATTAAAAATAAAACTGTTCCTCCAAACATGTATCCGATAACGCCTATGGTAAGATAGTAATATTCCTTTTTTTCTGTAATCATGTTGTAAAAATGAATTAACGCAAAAACCACCGTTAATAAAGAAGTAACCGTAATTTGAAATAAATTAAATTTAAACTGTAAAGCCGGATCATACACCAGTCTGGCTATTAAAATTACCAATGCTAAACCTAACGTTATTAAAACAAATTTTTTCTGAATTTCCTGTTTGTATAAAGATCTGTAAAATAATCCCAACAAGACCATCTGGCCCAAAAAGAACAAATTCATTAGCAACAAATTGTTCATTTTTAGATGATAGAGAAGCTCCATCCCAAATTGTACTACGAATGAAAATCCTAAATAAAGCAATAAAAAAACATTAGCTTTTTCCTTTCGGAAAAAGCTAAAGGAATATAAAGCTACAGTAACTGCTAAAAGTAAGTAGCCAAAATATATTAAAAAGTCATCCATTACACAAGCGGACTAGTAGGATCTCCATAAGGTGGACATGGACGAGTTGCATCATAAACAACTGATTCTGCATTTTCAACTGCTCCTTCTCCAGAGAAGAATACATCTCTATAAATTCCTTTTTCATCTAGTTTTGTTCCCACAAAAACTAAAACCTGTTCGCCGGCAGCATTAATAGCTTTATAAGCACGAACAGCATCAATTGGATTCGCCAATACTGATTTTAAAGTTGCTAACGGAATAAGGTAAGCACCCGTTTTCTTTCCTAACTCATCTTGTTCAGCACTTGCTTTGCGATAGTTTGCTGTCCAGGTTTCAGCAACTGACAAGCTTACTTCTACACTACCTAATTTTTCGAAATTTTCTTCTTTAGACATAATAAATTTTGTTTTTGGTTATTAATTAATAGACAATTGTTGGAATCAATTGTTTGGCTAAACTACTCAATTTTATCAAAAAAGTTAACATTTAAGCATAAAAAAAGCCCCATAAAGAGGCTTAAGTATAGGATTAAAACGGAACATCACTATCGTCATCGTCGTCATTTAAGTTACTTCCAAACGCTTCATTAGGCGATGGTAAATTCTTAGTGACAAACGGATTATCGTCATGATTCATTTTTGATGGTAAATCATCATAACCACCTGAGAAATCATCAAGATTATCAAACTTACCAAGATGTCCGATAAATTTCAATCGAATGTTTTCGATACCACCATTACGGTGTTTCGCAATCATGATTTCGGCCTGACCTGTAGTTGGCGACGCTTCATCATCATCCCATTCTTCAATTTTATAATATTCTGGTCGGTATAAAAACGAAACAATATCAGCATCCTGCTCAATCGCCCCAGATTCACGAAGATCCGATAGCAACGGACGTTTACTTGATCCACGGGTTTCTACCGCACGCGATAACTGAGATAGTGCAATTACCGGTACATTTAGCTCTTTTGCCAGGGCTTTTAAGTTTCGGGAAATTGTCGAGATCTCCTGCTCACGATTTCCTCCTCCTTTTGCATTTCCTCCGGCAGTCATCAACTGCAAATAATCGATGATTATAATCTTAATACCGTGTTGTGAAACTAAACGACGACATTTTGCTCTTAAATCGAAAATAGAAAGTGATGGCGTATCATCAATAAACAAAGGTGCTTTTTCTAAGTTTTTTACTTTGGTACTCAGCATTTCCCATTCGTGAGGTTCTAGTTTACCAGTACGCAATTTCTCTGATGACAATCCGGTTTCTGACGAAATTAACCTCGTAATCAACTGAACCGACGCCATCTCCAGAGAGAACAATGCTACTCCGTGCCCGTATTGAATGGCAATATTTCTCGCCATCGAAAGTACGAACGCGGTTTTTCCCATCGCAGGTCTTGCCGCGATAATAATTAAATCGCTGGGTTGCCATCCTGAAGTTAGTTTATCCAGATTGTGAAAACCGGTTTCAACACCACTTAAACCTTCTTGTTTGGCAATTTCTTCAATCTTCTTTTTTGCCTGAAGTACTAAACTCTGAGCTGTTTCAGAACTACGCTTAATATTTCCTTGTGTTACTTCATATAGTTTTGACTCGGCCTGATCAAGCAAATCAAATACATCAGCAGTTTCATCATAAGATGCTTCGATAATTTCAGTCGAAATACGAATCAAACTTCTTTGAATAAACTTTTGAAGAATGATACGCGAGTGAAATTCGATATGCGCCGAAGAGGCTATTTTTTGCGTAAGCTGAATTAAATAAAAATCTCCTCCTGCTAATTCTAACTTTCCATTTTTCTTCAGCTGAGTCGAAACCGTCAACAAGTCAATTGGCTGCGTTTCTGTAAAAAGCTCAACAATTGCTTCAAAAATATATTTATGCGCCTCTTTGTAGAAAGCATCTCCTTGCAAAATATCAATTACATCATCAACTCCTTTTTTATCAATCATCATCGCTCCCAACACAGCTTCTTCTAAATCAAGAACTTGTGGAGGAAGTTTCCCTTTTTCTAAACTAATAACTGAGGGTTTATTTACCTTTGCAGGATTTGCATTTTTGAAATTTTCCATATGGCGAAAGTAGCGAAATTTAAAAAAAGATCGCTATCGAGTTATAACTATTAATTGTTTATAAATAAGATGAATTTGTTCATAACCAAAAAAAAATCCGAAACTGTAAGGCTTCGGATTTTCAATCGTTTTACATGAATTTACTCTTTATACTCGCCCATATTACTGTATTTGTCCATTCTTTGGGCAATTAAGTCGGCTGTTGATAAGTCTTTCAATTCATTATATCCTTTGGTGATGTATTCCGCTACTGTTTTAAAAGTAGTTTCGCGATCGTAATGTGCTCCACCTAACGGTTCTGGTATTACATCATCCACTAATTTTTGTTTTTTCATGTCAGATGAAGTCAATTTTAAGGCATCTGCAGCACGTTCTTTGTACTCCCAGCTTTTCCATAAAATAGACGAACAAGATTCTGGCGAAATTACCGAGTACCATGTATTTTCTAACATATATACTTTATCACCAACACCTATTCCTAAAGCTCCTCCAGAAGCACCTTCACCAACGATAATCGTGATAATTGGCACTTGTAAACGAACCATTTCGAAAATATTTCTGGCAATAGCTTCACCTTGTCCTCTTTCTTCAGCTTCAAGTCCTGGATATGCACCCGGAGTATCTACCAAAGTTAAAACTGGAATTCCGAATTTCTCTGCCATTTTCATCAAACGCAAAGCTTTACGGTAACCTTCAGGATTTGCCATACCAAAATTACGGTACTGACGTGTTTTTGTATTAAAACCTTTTTGCTGACCAACAATCATAAACGACTGACCGTTTATTTTTCCTAGTCCGCCCACCATAGCTTTATCATCTTTAAAATTTCTGTCTCCATGAAGTTCTAAAAATGTATCTCCGCAAATTGCTCTGATATAATCTAAAGTATAAGGTCTGTTGGGATGCCTTGATAGCTGAACTCGTTGCCAAGCCGTAAGGTTTTTGTATATGTCTTTCTTAGTTTGTTCTAATTTTTTGTTGATTTCCTTACAGGTAGAGGTTACATCAACATCAGATTCTTTTCCAATTATAACACACTTTTCTAACTGTTCTTCAAGTTCTTTTATTGGAAGCTCAAAATCTAAATATTCCATGGATTTTTGAATTTTGTTTGTAAATCGAACCGCAAATATAAAAATATTATATCATTGGTGTGATTAAATCGTATTTAAAATATAAAAATGTAATTTAAAAATAAGGAAATTATTACACTTCTTTCTTATTTTTATAATGTTTAAAAACACCATTTAAGATAACTGTAATCACAATTATCAAGGCGCCTATATAAAATTCTGTACTCATTTTTTCCTTTCCGCCCAAGATAAAATAGGCCAAAATAATTCCGTAAACCGGCTCTAAATTAGTCGTTAACATTACAGTATAAGGCGATAATTTCTGCATTACTTTTACAGATGCCGTAAACGCATAAGCTGTACAAACCGATGCTAAAACCAATAGCAAAATCCAGTTATTTAATGACATCGTAAAAAAATCAGCATCAAATTTTCCTTGTATCAAAAAATAAACTGAAATAAAGAAAACGCCTGCTCCAAACTCATAAAAAGTAATTACCGAAGGTTCGTGATCAGAAATCAGCTTACCATTCATCAGCGTAAATAAAACCCCTAAAATGATAGAGGCAAGAGCGTAATACATTCCTTCAAGATACTTTACTTCTACCTGCATAATCAATGCTAAACCGGCAATAATAATTAAGCCAAAGAAAACCTCGTAAAACAAAATTTTCCTTCCGTAAAAAAGCGGTTCCAGCAAAGAAGCAAAAAAAGCACCTAACGAAAATATCGATAATGTTATGGAGACATTTGAAACATGAATCGCTCTGAAAAAGAAAATCCAATGCATTGCAATCAGCAATCCAACAAAAATTAACTTCGCAAAAGATGTCGCCGAAATCACAAAAGATTGTTTCTTATAAACTATAAAACCAGCCAGAAAAATTCCCGCAAGAAGCATTCTAAACCATACTAAGTTTTCAGCATCTATAGTAATCAAAGCACCAAGAACAGCCGTAAAACCCCAGATAAAAACAATTAAATGAAGATTTAAATAACTTTTTAAATTATCGTTTCGCATTACGTAATAAGTATACCGCCAGAATTCCGAAAACAATATTCGGGAACCAGACAGCAAATAAAGGTGAGAAAGTAGATTTTTCGGCTAGTGTACCAAATATTTTATCAAAAAACACAAACGAAAAGGCAATTGCAATACCAATAGCAAGATTGGTTCCCATACCACCACGACGTTTCATAGACGAAACCGCTACAGCAATAATTGTCAGGATAAAAGCAGAAACCGGTACACTGTATTTTTTGTAAAGTACTACTAAATAAGTATTGATATTTCCTGAACCTCTTTTGCGTTCCTTTTCGATAAAATCAATTAATTTCCCTAACGGAAGCGTCTCTGCAATATAAACTACCGGAGTTAAATCCGCCAGTTCAAACTTAAAAGCCACATTCTTTTCAGGTACTTTTTCTATTTTATCATTCAGTTCACCAAGTGTTCTTTTAGTATAATCGTACAAAATATAGACCTTCTTTTTAGGATCCCATTTAATACGACTTGCAGTAATTTTATACGTTAGCTGATCTTTTTCAAAATGCTCCAGCGTAAAATTAAAAGCCGTTTTAGACTCTTCGTTAAAGCTATTTACAAAAATAAAATCATTATCGTTAAGCTGTCTGTACACGTTTGTATTTTCCCCACGCATCAGCTGTTTTCCGTTTCCTTTTAAGTAAGTATACCTAAAATTATTAAAACCTTCACTGGCCGCCGGAACAATAAAAAAGCCCATTAAAAGCACAAAAACCGAAACGATCGAAGCACCAATAATATAAGGACGTAAAAAACGTGTAAACGAAATCCCCGAACTTAAAATCGCAATAATCTCAGTATTATTTGCCAATTTTGAGGTAAACCAAATTACCGATAAAAACAAAAATATTGGAAAAAGAGAATTCGCAAAATAAATCGTAAAATTATAATAATACACCGCGATTGCCGTAAAAGGAATCTTGTTTTCAAGCATTTTATTCACCTTTTCAGAGACGTCAATTACAATTCCAATCGGAATAAATAATAAGATCATCACCGAGAAAGTGGCTAAATATCTTTTTAAAATATACTTATCAATTATTGTTAACATAGTAAAGTTTAATCGATTATTTGTTTAATCGTTTAACCGAATAAACGATTAAACAAATCAACATATTTTAAAGTCTTTGACTCATGTTTTTAACCATCATTTCTTTCCATGGTCTAAAATCTCCTGCTAAGATATGTTTTCTGGCTTCACGAACCAACCACATATAAAAACCAAGATTATGGATCGTTGCAATTTGTTTTCCTAAATATTCATTAGCAGCAAATAAGTGGCGTAAATATGCTTTGGTATATTCAGTATCTACAAAAGTATGCCCCATTTCGTCGATTGGCGAAAAATCAGCTTCCCACTTTTTGTTTTTAATATTGATAGTTCCGTTTGCTGTAAACAACATTCCGTTTCTTGCATTACGAGTTGGCATAACACAATCAAACATATCAATACCTAACGCAATATTTTCCAAAATATTAATCGGAGTTCCTACACCCATTAAATAACGAGGTTTATCTTCCGGCAAAATTTCGCAAACCACTTCAGTCATTGCATACATTTCCTCTGCAGGTTCCCCTACTGATAATCCACCAATAGCATTACCCTGTTGTCCTGCATTTGCAATATATTCAGCTGATTGCTGACGTAAATCTTTATAAGTACTTCCCTGAACAATCGGGAAAAAAGTTTGCTCATAACCATATTTATAAGGCACTTTATCCAAATGATTGATACAACGATCTAACCAACGGTGCGTCATGTGCATCGAGCGTTGCGCATATCTGTAATCACAAGGATAAGGCGTACATTCATCAAAAGCCATGATAATATCAGCCCCAATCGTACGCTGAATTTCCATTACACTTTCCGGTGAAAAAAAGTGATACGAACCATCAATATGCGATTTAAACTTCACTCCTTCTTCCTTAATTTTTCTGTTATTCGAAAGAGAATATACCTGATAACCACCAGAATCCGTCAAAATATTACGATCCCAATTCATGAATTTATGCAATCCACCTGCTTTTTCAAGAATTTCAGTCTGCGGACGTAAATATAAATGGTAGGTATTTCCCAGAATAATATCCGGATTAATATCATCTTTAAGCTCACGTTGGTGTACCCCTTTTACAGATGCAACCGTCCCAACAGGCATAAAAATAGGCGTTTCGATTACGCCATGATCTGTAGTAATACTTCCCGCTCTCGCTTTAGATTGCGGATCTTTTTTCAATAAATCAAACTTCATCTGTTTCTTTTTTCAGTCGGCAAAGATAGTCTAATTTCAGGGAAATTTAATTAATTAGAAAATTTGTCAATTAGAAAATTAGATAATGATTATCCCAACCACAACTTTGGAGTTTGGACTCGAGCGCTAGCGAACAGGCAAAGCAATTTCAAAAAATTGGAATTTAAATATTTTGGGCGTTCCCTTCGGTCGGGCTATCCGCTGCAAGTCCTCGCACTTCCTTCGTCAGGCTGCGGGCTATCCGCTTCTATCCCTAACGCAAAAAGACGTGATGTTTCCATAATAAATTTTTAAATTTGAATAAACCTTACTGTCAGGCTGAGCGGAGTCGAAGCCCGCGTGCCAACAACACAAATAAAATAAAATGAACTTAGCCCAAAAACTTGGATATCCCGAAAACACTAAATTATTAATCATTCATGCCGATGATGCCGGATTATCACATTCCGAAAATCAAGCCACGATTCAAACCCTTCAAAACGGATTTGTAAACTCTTATAGTATAATGGTACCTTGTCCATGGTTTTACGAAATGGCAACCTTTGCCAAAAACAACCCCAATTATGATTGCGGAATTCACCTAACCCTAACTTGCGAATGGGAAAATTATAAATTCGGTCCGGTTCTTCCCATTTCCGAAGTTTCAAGTTTAACAGATCATAACGGGTATTTTTATAAAACCCGAAAAGATTTTAAAGAACACGCAAAACCCTTCGAAATTAAAAAAGAACTCACCGCCCAAATCGAAAAAGCATTAGAATTTGGCATCCAGCCTACCCATCTCGATTCGCACATGTGCAGCGTTGGCGTAACTCCTGAAATTTTAGAAATCTATAAAGAATTAGGTAGAACCTACAATTTACCAGTTTTTATCAATAAAGAATTTGTACAATCGATTAGTTTATCAGACGAAAAATACAATTTCAAAAACACATTTTTAGCCGACAATCTTTTAATTGGCTATTTTTCTGATTTCGAAAAAGGAGAACTAAGATCTTCTTATGCAAAAGCTCTAGACAATGTTCAACCAGGTTTCAATGTCTTTTTACTTCATCCTGCTTTTGATGATCGCGAAATGCAAGGTATTACGATCAATCATCCTAATTTTGGTTCAGCCTGGCGCCAAATCGATCTTGACTTTTTCACCAGCGAAGAATGCCAATCAAAACTAAAAGAAAATAATATTCAAATGATTACCTGGCGAGATATTCAGAGAATTAGATAATTTGTCAATTAGAAAATGAGATAATTATCGAGATACAAAATCAATCTCCTTTAATTTCAATTCCAATTTTGGAATTTGGAATTTGAAATTTGGAATTTTGAGATTAGAGATTTGGAATTTAAAATTGATGTGAATACTGCAATATCCTGATTCTAAAAATATAACATTTTGAAACAATTGATTTCGTAACTTTATAAAACACTTAAAATCAGAGATCATGATAAATTCAGAAGAAAAAAATCCTGTAGATTTAGATCAAATTAAAGATGATCAAATCGAGAAAAATCTGGAGAACTTAGATTATCCTTCCAACGAAGACATTTACAATCAGGAAGAAAAACTAGAAGATATAGATCCGGAAGGAATATCCGGCGAAAGAACTATAAATCCGGACAACAACAATAACGAATGGAAACAAAATAGCGACAAACTCGGAAACGATTTAGATATTCCAGGTTCAGAACTTGACGACGAACAGGAAGAAATTGGTTCTGAAGACGAAGAAAACAATTTTTATAGCGAAGGCGATACTGAATAAACTCTTTTTGCCCCTTTTTTTATAAATTGATTTTTTGCCATAGATTATAAGACTTGTAATGATTTTAAATCACTCAATCTTTTAATCTGTGGCATTTTTTTTAGAATAAAACCATTTTTTATCATCAATAAAATCCATTTTCAAAGATTCTTCAAAATCAATTCAATCATTTTATCGGGATCGTTATCTATACTCGAAAACCTGTTTCACTAAACAAGATTCCTTTTTTTTCAAATTCAGTAAAAAAAAGCTTCAAAATTTAACAATTACACCAAACTAAAGCTAAAAATCATTTGTCAGCCCGCAAAATAACGATTACTTTTGCATCAGTTTAACTTTTACAAATAAAATGAAGCCTAACACACAACAATTAAGCGATTTAACTATCCAAGTAAGAAGAGATATCCTTCGAATGGTACATGCTGTCAACTCAGGCCACCCAGGTGGTTCACTAGGTTGTACTGAATTTTTGGTTACTTTATACCAAAATATTATGGAGCGTAAAGAAGGTTTTGATATGGACGGAATTGGAGAAGATCTTTTCTTCCTTTCAAACGGGCATATTTCTCCTGTATTTTATAGCGTATTAGCACGTAGTGGTTATTTCCCTGTTTCAGAACTTGCAACTTTCAGACTATTAAACTCCCGTTTACAAGGACATCCAACAACTCACGAAGGATTACCTGGAGTTCGTATTGCTTCTGGTTCATTAGGACAAGGTTTATCTGTAGCTCTTGGTGCTGCTCAGGCAAAAAAATTAAATGGTGACAATCACATCATTTACAGTTTACACGGAGACGGTGAATTACAAGAAGGTCAAAACTGGGAAGCAATCATGTATGCTTCTGCTAAAAAAGTAGATAACATTATCTCGACTATTGACCTTAACGGAAAACAAATCGATGGTACTACTGACGAAGTTTTACCAATGGGAAGTATCCGTGCTAAATTTGAAGCTTTTGACTGGGACGTTCTTGAAATCAAAGAAGGAAACAATATCGATGCTATACTTGCAGGTTTAAATGATGCTAAATCAAGAACAGGAAAAGGAAAACCAGTTTGTATCTTATTACATACTGAAATGGGTAATGGAGTTGACTTCATGATGCATACACATGCATGGCACGGTAAAGCACCAAGCAACGATCAGTTGGCAAACGCTTTAGCTCAAAACACCTCAACTTTAGCAGACTATTAAAAAGCGCTCAGTGTCAGTGTCAGTTTTCAACTTAGAAACTTATTCACTTAGAACCTCAGCATCTCAAAAAATATACAATGAAAAAATACGAAAATACAGGAAGTAAAGATACCCGTTCTGGTTTTGGAGCAGGAATGACTGAACTAGGTCAAAAAAACGAAAATGTTGTAGCACTTTGTGCGGATTTAATTGGTTCATTAAAATTTGATGATTTCAAGAAAAATCACCCGGAGCGTTTTTTCCAAATCGGAATTGCTGAAGCCAATATGATTGGTATTGCTGCAGGTTTAACTATTGGAGGAAAAATTCCTTTTACAGGAACTTTCGCTAACTTCTCTACAGGAAGAGTTTACGATCAAATTCGTCAATCTGTTGCTTACTCTGATAAAAATGTAAAAATTTGTGCTTCTCACGCTGGTTTAACACTAGGTGAAGATGGTGCAACACACCAAATATTAGAAGATATCGGATTAATGAAAATGTTGCCTGGTATGACTGTAATCAACACTTGTGATTACAACCAAACTAAAGCTGCAACTCTTGCATTAGCTGATCATCATGGTCCTGCTTATTTACGTTTCGGTCGTCCGGTTGTGCCTAACTTCACTCCTTCTGACGAGCCTTTCGTAATTGGAAAAGCAATTTTACTAAACGAAGGAACTGACGTTACAATCGTAGCAACAGGACACTTAGTTTGGGAAGCTCTTATTGCTGCTGAAGCATTAGAAGCAAAAGGAATTTCTGCCGAAGTAATCAACATTCACACAATTAAACCTCTTGACGAAGAAGCGATTCTTAAATCGGTTGCTAAAACAAGATGTATTGTTACTGCAGAAGAGCACAACTACCTTGGAGGTCTTGGAGAAAGTGTTTCTGGAGTATTAGCCCTAAACAACCCAACTCCACAAGAATTTGTAGCTGTAAACGATAGTTTTGGTGAATCTGGAACTCCAGAGCAATTAATGGAAAAATACAAATTAAACAATCAGGCGATTGTTGAAGCTGTAGAAAGAGTTATCAAAAGAAAATAACATTTAATTTTCTTACTTTATATCAAAAACCCCGAAATCACTTTCGGGGTTTTTAGTTTGTACCAACAAGAAACATCAGTACAATATAAAGATCAGAAGAAAAACAGCTATCGGATTCGAACCTGAATGAACCAAATTCGACACCAGATAAATCTGAACCTCTATAACTTCAGAGGCTGAACGAATAATGGATGATACCCCCCAAGCACATCCTTATAAGTTAAACAAAAAGCACTACTCAATCTACTTAGATTTATAGCTTCTTTCTATTAGCAGCCTCCTTGACTGATCCTTAATTTCAACAAAAGTCCTACTAAACTCTTGTTGCTTTTTTTCAAGATTCGATCATTATTCCTACAAACCTACCATTTTGATTTAGATATTCATTACGGGAAAGCGTAAACCGATAAATTAATTTCTAAAATTTACACAGATTTAACACATGAGATATTTTTGACCATAAAAAAACCCCGAAATTACTTTCGGAGTTTTAGTTGTTATTAAATTAAAAAGTTAGTTCTTTTTAATTGGATATGTTTTATCAAGATGAATTCTTAATCTTCCTTGAGCTGTATAATCCTCTTCTGTAAAAGTTCCATTTACACCTGTTGGTTTTCTAGGAATTCCTCTAGGCTCAAATTCATTTATATTTGGAGTATTCGGATTATCTGCAGTTGGATCCCAAGGATAATACAATCTTGCTCCATAATTAATTCCGCCTATTATACCAATTTCAGTTGTTGGTTTTGTAAGCTCAAATCTTGTAGTAAAACCATCACCATCATCATCAAAATCTACAAAGTCAGCTACTCCATCTCCATCAGTATCATCAATTAATTCAGGCGGTGGTTTCGGATATTTAGTTGTATTTCTAAAATCATAAACATAACCATCACCATTTACATCTTCTAAATAATCAGGAACACCATCTCCTAAAATAACAATTCCTCCTGTTGATGAAGAAATAGTATATTCATTATCCATTCTCTGAAGATCAAACAACTTAAAACTAAAAACCAAACAAGAATAAGCAGGACCATCAGTACCTACAGTACCAGCGTAATAAGCCAATCCTGATGGTACAAACATAACTCCAGCACCATAATTATCGTAAGTAATAACACCTGTTCCTGAGTTTGTTGTAGAAGTACCTGTTCTAAATTGAGGAAAAATCTCAGACCAACCCTCAATTACGCTACCTTCAGGCGAATATGCAAATAAATTAAAGGTCTCTGCATTTCCATAAGAACTATCAAATACCTTCCCATTTAAAAAATTACCTGAATAAGAAGCAACGATTTTATCTGTATTCATTGGCTTACTTCCTGTTCCTTCTCTTAAACTTAAAAAATATACTTCATAAGTAACATCATTACTGTAAACTTTTCTTGTTTTTAATGGATATTCCGTTTGATCCCAAATTGAAACATTTCCATCACCAGGAACTATTTTTTTTATCACGACATCCAGATCCTGCGGAGTTCCAGGAGCATGTATAACGGTCATATAATTACTCTTTAAATACTTAACAATAGAATCATTATCTGCTTTGTATTGTTCTTTATAGTCCCTTAGCGGCACAGTCACAACATCGTCATCATCACTTTTATTACAAGACACAATAGCTATACCTGCAAGTAATAAAATAAAATAATATTTAAATTTATTCATTATTGTTAATTTTTTAGGTGCGCAAGATACAATATTGATTTATTTTTGTAAAGAATTTAACTTTGAATTTAGAAAAATTATGCGAATAGATAAATACTTATGGTGCGTACGTTATTACAAAACCAGAAATATGGTTACTGAAGCTTGCAAAAAGAACCATATTACAGTAAATGGGCAGGTTGCCAAACCTTCGAAAGAAGTCTTTCCAACGGATAAAATTACGTTTAGAAAAGATCAGATTACACAAATTATAACAGTTCTTGACATCCCTGAAAGCCGTGTTGGTGCAAAATTGGTAGATATATACCGAAAAAATGAAACGCCGGCTGAAGCTTATGCGCATTTAGAGCTATTAAAACTATCTAAAGAGCATTACAGAAAAACCGGAACCGGAAGACCAACAAAAAAAGACAGAAGAGATATCGACGAATACGGAAATGATATTATTGAGGAAGAAGAAACGGAATAAATTTCAATTTTCAATTCTCAAAACCCAAAACCCAAATTCCAAAAATTAACAAATAATAAAACTTCAACATCTTTTTAAATTTCAGAGAATTAAAATCTAACATTGGAGTTTATAATTTAAAATTTAGATTTTCACTATTGACATTTCCTTTTCAAATTTGGAATTTGGATTTTTTATATTGGAATTTTATTTAGTTATATTAGCAAAAAAAATAAATCATGAGCAAAAACATCATCTTAACCAATCAGGAAATCGAACATAAAATAAAACGTATCGCTTATCAGATATACGAAACTTTTGTTGACGAGGAAGAAGTTGTAATTGCAGGAATCGCTTCTAACGGATCTATTTTTGCTCAAAAAATTGCTTTGGCCTTAAGCACGATTTCTACACTTAAGGTTTCTCTTTGCGAAGTTAAAGTCGACAAACAAAATCCGCAATTGCCTATACAAACTTCTTTAACAAAAGAAGAATACGCAAACAAAGGATTGGTGCTTGTAGACGACGTCCTGAACTCGGGCACTACATTAATCTATGCTGTTCGTCATTTCTTAGACGTTCCGTTAAAGAAATTCAAAACAGCAGTGCTTGTAGACCGAAATCATAAAAAATACCCTGTAAAGGCCGATTTTAAAGGAATCTCCTTATCGACATCTTTACTAGAGCATGTTCAGGTTGTTTTTGATGACAATGGCGACGATTATGCTTTTTTAAGCTAAAATTTCAAGAATATCCTGAACTGTTTCTTCGACAGCTTTATCATCAACCGAAACTTTATGTTGCGCATGGTTGTAATAATAGCTTCTGTCGAACAAATGCTTTGCGATAAATTCTCTCATCTCCTCTTCATTCATATTAGCGATTAACGGGCGTTTGCTTTTGTTATGAATTAATCTATTATATAAAGTATCTATTGATGCCTTTAAATAAATCGAAGTAACATCGTCTCTTTTTAATAATTCATGATTATTGGCATAACAAGGTGTTCCTCCGCCTAAACCTATGATACTATTTTCTGAAGACTGAAGTAATTCCAGAAACATTTCGTGCTCTAATTTTCTAAAATGGATCTCTCCAAACTGCTCGAAAATCTCATTTATCGATAAATTTGCTTTATTTTCGATGCATTTATCTAAATCTAAAAATGGAATATTTGTAATTTTTGATAAGTTTTGGGCAATTGTTGACTTTCCGCAGCCCATATATCCTAATAATATAATCTTTTTCATTTTAATAAGAACCTAAAAATTAAGGTGTTGTAAATTTTGATTAAAAAAAGACAAATTTATAATAAATAAGCTTGCAAATATCAAAAATAACTCCTTATATTTGCACCCGCATTCAAGGAAAGAATATGACTCGATAGCTCAGTTGGTAGAGCACATCACTTTTAATGATGGGGTCCTGGGTTCGAGCCCCAGTCGGGTCACAAAATTTGTGATTAAACAAAATACTTTTCTTGATAGCATGACTCGATAGCTCAGTTGGTAGAGCACATCACTTTTAATGATGGGGTCCTGGGTTCGAGCCCCAGTCGGGTCACAAAAGGTCGAGTATTCATTTACTTGACCTTTTTTTATTTTAGGCCACGTGGAGAAACGGTAGACTTGCCATCTTGAGGGGGTGGTGCTCGTAAGGGCGTGTGGGTTCAAATCCCACCGTGGTCACTTAAAAAAGAAAAAGCCTGAGAATTTAGATTCTCAGGCTTTTTTTATGGTTCTAAAAATCCTTTCGGAACTTTTTACTTTTTTACAAGATCTCTCTTTGATGGTTATTTTAGTTAGAACCTCATCATGGCTCTTCAGCTTCTTTATTAACACCTATTGTTTTATAACTTGTCGAAGAGGACATAATTCTTAACTTTGACTCTACTATTGGTTTTACAGACCATCAATATTCTTATGAGAAAAGAACATATTCAAATTATCGAAGACTTATCCCACCATTCTATTAATTACTTAGTGGTTGGTGGCTGGGCAATTTTATTTAATGGCTTTAAAAGGCTTCCTAATGATTTAGATATATGGATTGAAAATGAAAAAGAAAATATTGAAAAATTACAAAATTCAGGAATTATATCTAATACAGTTATAGAAGATGATTTTTACATTAAAATTAGAAAAAATAATTGCAAGATAGAATTAATATCACAAATGAATGGACTGTTTTTTAAAGAGAGCTTTGATAATAAGAAAACTATAGTTATCAGTAATAACAATGTAAATTATTTAAATATAAAAGACATCATAACAAATAAAAAACTTTTAAAAAGAAAAAAAGATTTAATTGATTTAAATAGAATTTTATGCCAGTAACACTTAATTTACAACTACCACAAAAAGAATTTTATGTTTTTGAAAATGATTTAAAAAATATAAAATCAATTGCTGATTCTATCATTTCCGGTGATGAATTTCACTAGAATTACCGTGATGAATTATACAAGAACAATAATTATCTCTTTGAATTGTCTTGGGAATTTCATGATCTAATAACAAATGAGAGTGTTGAGCTAAAACAATTCTATGGAGAGGAAGAAATAGAAAAATTTCCTTTTAATTTTTATTACGAAAAATCGAATCCTGAAGACCGCAGAGTATTCTTATCTTCATGGGAGAATACAATAAATCCATACTTGCTAAATGATTTTTTACATAAAATTCTGCAAAGTGAGATTTACAACGATCTAAATGAAGAAACTCAAAATCAAATTACTAAAACTATAAAGCTTACTGAAATAGCAATGAAATATTCAATTAGAATAGGAATAACTATAGATCCTGATTAAATGATACCATATAAATCAAATATTACATTACGTAAACTTTGAATTTTCTACCATCAAGGTCACAAAAGCGGAAATCTTAACTTATAAGATTTCCGCTTTTTTTATTTTTAGCCCTTCCAACTAACATATCGTTTAAATATTTCATCTTTAATAAAATTCCTCTTTATCCTTTTTAAGTTAAAAACAATATATTTGAATTTAAACGAATCACAAAAAAAATGGGATTAGATTACGACTATCGAATATACATCAAGAAAGAAAAACTTAAGAAGGCTCTAAAATTTGTTTATGAGCATTCACAAAAAGAAAGAGTGGCATTTGAAATAGTTAATGACCAACTATATAAAATCGACAAATATGCTAATGGACAAACATCAGCTACTTTACTTGATAACTTTGGAATAAATCAAAGAATAGACACATGTATTGTAGTGGACGAAGACAATAGCATAATTGAATATTATTTATACGATTTAACTCAATATTATCAACCAGACTCTACGGATGAATCTGACTTTATTGACTATTATAAGTGTATGAATAATAAATGGTGGATAGGCAATATTGAAATTCACATTAAAGATTACTCTTCAAAAATGGAGAATTACATAGAACTTCAATTTTGGGCAGTTACAAGCGATATGAGCAGACTTTTTGCTAAGTCACCATCAATTGACAAATATTTTAAAGAATTATGCAGATCTATAGAAGCTGATTACGGATGTATTTACATGGAGGATAATGGATACAGACTTATATGGGCAAAAGGAAAAGAATACAATTTAACGGTTCCCATTCTTTGGAATAGTTTTGAAGAATATGGTTTTATCAAAGTAATTAGCGACATTTTAAAAATATAAAAAGTCTTAAATCGGATTGACAATACTCTTCCAGAAACTTCAAACACTCCCAAATCCCACATCATCCCATCGCAAAAAAATAAAAATACATAAAAAACACATTTTAACATTTGTGTTTTCCCCTCTATTTCAATTCGTTAATCCAAAACAATACTTTTACATTAAATTAACTTTAAAAAAGGTAGTGATATATCTAAAATAACTCCTTATATTTGCACCCGCGTTCAAGAAAACATTATGACTCGATAGCTCAGTTGGTAGAGCACATCACTTTTAATGATGGGGTCCTGGGTTCGAGCCCCAGTCGGGTCACAAAAAAGGTCAAGTATTCATTTACTTGACCTTTTTTTTATTTTAGGATCTTCCAAAAGTGACAGACTTTCTGAAGTGCCTCTCTTTCAATTAAAATAAACCTCTTATTACATTTATTAATAATACTCGAAATATTGTTCGGCTATTTGATTAACCTCTCCTTTGTCATTATAAGAAGTACGCAGCAACCAATTACCATTACTATCATATTTATAAGTATAAGTGGTCGTTTCTTTACGACTAGAATTGATTTTCATTATAGGATTACCAAATTCATCATTTTTATACGTAACTACACTTTTAAGTATTGGTTGATCTAAATATCCCGGAGGACTAACACTCCAAAAAGATTCTTTTATTCTATAATTATTAGCATCATATTCATAATGTTTTTCCATATTCAGCTTTTCATCCTTACCATAATTCAGATGTCCAACTAAATTCCCTTTTTCATCACGAATGAAAACTGTTTTCGACTGCAAGACACTTCCCTCATAAAACCAACAACTTACTTCATTTTTAGCGGCATCCTCTTTTACTGTAATAAGAAATGATTGACTCCTTTTTGTTCCCGGATAATAATAGTCTGACGCATTAAGAACACCATCTGTGTCATAATAATATTTTATTTCAAGTACTTTAGCATTATAAGAAACAGAATTGAATGAAAGAAGAAAGCCTTTTTCATTATACGTATTGCCAATTCCCATTTGACATATTTTATTATTATCTTTAGGTGAGATCGAAAGACCTTCAAGAAAACATTGACCAAATGTTTTTACATTCCCCTTCAGATTAACATCTTTTAGATCATTATGATTGGTTTGCGCCAGTGCTATATTAAAAGTAAAAAACAGAAGACAGGTTGTTGTAAAGAATGTTTGCATTTTTATTATTAAGATTTCTAAGTGAGACCAAAATAAACAATCTCAAATAAATCAAACCTCTTCTGTAACTTTTTATGATTTATTTCTTCTAATAGATAAGAGCAAAATTCTTTATGTATTAATTTAGAGTACATTTAGAACCATCTAAAATACCTCAGCACATTAAAAAAAATAATGCGATTAATATGAAACATCTGCAAAGAGGCACATTTTACGGGCAAACCAATGAAACTATTTTATTAGACGGAATAACCCTAACAGATACGGTTTACACGCACAGTAAAGTCGATTGGCATTATCATGAAAATGCTTATTTTACTTTTATTCTGGAGGGAAATGTCATTGAAGGAAATAAAAAAGAGGTCTACAATTGTAATCCCGGAAGCTTGCTTTTTCATAATTGGCAGGAACCTCATTATAATATAAAACCTGACGGATTTACCAGAGGTTTTCATCTTGAAATCGAAAAACATTGGTTTGACACGATAGCATTATCAGACGATAATTTACAAGGAAGCATCAACATCGCAAAACCGGAAATTAAGTTTTTAATGTATAAAGTTTTCAGAGCCGCAAAAATTGAAGGTCCTGCTGTAGATTTTTCTACACAAACATTACTAATCGAAATCTTATCAAAACTTAGTACGCATCACGATTCATTATTATACAAAAACCCAAAATGGGTACAAATTATTGATGAAATTCTTCACGACCAAATTGGAGATACCATTTCATTAGATTATTTATCTAAAATAGCCGGAATACATCCGGTGCATCTTTCAAGAGATTTTTCTAAATACTTTCACTGTACTTTAAGCGAATACATGAGAAAATTAAAGGTAGAAAAGGCACTTTCGCTTCTCTCTTTACAAAAACAATCCTTAACTGAAATTGCTTACGAATGCGGATTTTCTGATCAAAGCCATTTTACAAGATGCTTTAAAGAGGTAAACGGATTAAATCCTTCTGCACATTTAAAATTACTTTTAATGAAATAATACCAAATGTTAATCTTGTACAATTTTTAATGCTGCGGACAGAATAATTTTACACCTCAATCAAATCAATCAAAAAAAATGACACGAACATTATTTCTATTTGCAATCAACTTACTGTGCTTTATTGGCTTTAGCCAAAATGCTGATCTTTTTAAAACTGAAGGAATCACCGGAAAACTGCACAAATCAAACATCGGCAAGGTTACTTTTATGAATGGCAACATTCCGTTAGATCAATATAAAAAATCTGATTTTCTCGAATCTTTTAATCTTGAATACAAATCAAACCTCAACATCAGGATTTTTCTGAATAACTCAATAACAAACTATTTACATCAATTAGCTCCTGATTTATCTGCCGAACAACTTGTAGAAATGGGCAATCTTCAGTTTGCCTTTTATATTGATAACAAATTTATTTATAAAGATAATATTAACCCAGGCTGCAATTTTGGGTACGGCAGCAGCAAAGACACCTCCACAACATTAAGAATTCCGCTTACCAGCTCAAAAGCCGAAAACCTTTGGGCATTGCATATGTGGGAACGTTTTAATCTTAATGGCGGCGAAAAAGCATTAACAAACGGAACTCACAATCTAAGAATTGAAGTTAGACCTTACATCATAACAAATAAAAGTAGAGAGGCTATAGTAGGAAGTTTAATTGCCAAAGGACAAGTTAAATTGATAATAAAGACGCCGGAAGTAACTGCCAAACAAATGGAGATACAACCAATAGCTCCAAACAGCGAATGGAAAGTTTCTGATTTTCAGTTTGACAAAAAGAAAATCGAATTGCTCAATAAAGAAATTGCTTCTTATAATCTAAAGGAAATTACAAGCATTGTAGCGATTTATGATGGTAAACTTTTGATAGAAGAATATTTTAATGATGCCAATAGAACTACCCTGCATGACACGCGTTCGGCAGGAAAATCTTTTGCGTCGACACTTATGGGAATTGCTATAAATGACGGATATATAAAAAATGAGAATCAAACAATTAGTTCTTTTTATAACTTAAAAGAATACGCCAATTACGATATCAAAAAAGACAGTGTAAAAATAAAAGACCTGCTTACGATGAGTTCTTCTTTTGAAGGTTCTGATGCGCATAGTGAATCCCCCGGAAATGAAGAAAACATGTACCCTACAGAAAACTGGGTAAAATTCACATTGGATTTACCTACAGATCCTGCCAAAACCAATGGTGGCAAATGGGATTATTTTACAGCCGGCACTATTGTTTTAGGAGATATTCTGGATAAGAGCATACCTAAAGGATTAGACAAATATGCCGATGAAAAACTTTTTAAACCTTTGAACATTACCAATTATCAATGGCAATATACCCCACAAAAAGTACCTAATACTGCAGGAAGCTTACAAATGACTTCATTAGATTATGCAAAGTACGCCCAGTTATATAAAAACAATGGTGAATGGAATGGTAAACAAATACTTCCTGTAAACTGGGTAAAAAAGACGCTAACAAAACAAATTCAAATCCCTGAACGCGACAATCAATTCTACAGTTATTTATTTTGGAATAAAACCGTTAATTATAAGGGGAAAAATTACGAAACTTATTACTGTGCTGGAAATGGCGGAAACCAATTTATAATTTTCAAAGACTTGCCACTTGTCGTAATCATTACCTCAAAAGCTTTTAACAAACCTTACGGACATCCTCAAGCAGATAAAATAGTTCACGATTACTTATTGCCGGCAATTTTGAAATAACCCTTAAGCCATTTTAAAAACAATCATCAAAAAGGTAAAATACACAAAATGTATTTTACCTTTTTTTAGCGCTAAACTTATTTTTACCTTTACCTAAATTAGATTAAAAGTTTAAAAAAAATGAGCACAGACCTTACTTTCAGACTTGCAAAAATCGAAGACTTACCTGAAATCATAAGCATGCTTGCCGATGATGTTTACGGAGCATCAAGAGAAAACATTACAGAAAAAGTTTCTGATAAATATCTTGAAGCCTTTAGAAAAATTCAGGAAGATCCCAATCAGGAACTTACAGTTGCTGAGATTAACGGAGATATAGTAGCTACATTTCAATTGACTTTTATTCAGTATCTTAATTTCGAAGGTACGTTACGCGCACAAATCGAAGCCGTAAGAACCCGTTCTGATTACCGCGGACAAGGAATTGGCACTAAGGTTTTAACCTACGCCATTAATCGTGCAAAAGAAAAAGGCTGTAGTTTGGTCCAGCTAACATCAGACAAAAGACGAACTGAAGCTCTAAAATTCTACGAAAAACTAGGTTTTAAAGCCAGTCACGAAGGTTTCAAATTAAAACTAGATTGATTGAAATCTCATAAAAAACCTCAACTTAAAATATTAATCCTGTTTGAATGATTTTAGGGTTCCATCACTATTAAATTGTATCGAATATCTTTCTCTGCTTCCGTTAATCGTTGTAGGATACCAATGCATTTCATTATCCCGAATAGAAATATAAGCACTTGTAAGCGGCTTAGCTCCTTCTATTTCTGCTGCCTTCTTATTATAAATTGCAGTGAGATTAGCAACATTCGCAAATTTAATTTTACCAAGCGGAATCAAACGTTTCTGAACATCATCCCTAACGGATAACTGCAAAGGTTTAGGTTTAGACCATTTACCCTCTTTATACTCATATGTATCAACATATTTAGGATTTTCAGGATGCTGAAGCATAATATTGATGGTTCCGTAATCATAAAAATAAAGAATCGAATACACAAAAATCTCTTTCCCTGCATATTGAGGCAATTTTCGCAAAGCCTGTTCTGCCTTTTCTAATTCGTTTGTATTCGTTAAAAAATCGAGATTCTTATCTTCAGTTTGCGTATGGGTTTCTGAATGTGTTTCAATTGTAGTTTGCTCAACATTACTTTGAGTACTAAACGTCGTTTCAGGAGCTGCTTTTTCTTTCTGAACTATTGTATTATTGGGTTTAAAAGTCTCATTGATACTTTTATTAATCTGCTCACAACTTACAAAAAGCGAAAAGCAAATTAGCAGGATGATTCGTTTTTTCATTATTATTCTGAAGTATTTAAATCGCTGGCAAAAGCAATTTGATTGGGGTTTTCCGGCAGATAAAAAATCTCTATTTGTTCTTGTTTGGTAATATCAAGTTCCAGAAGTCTGATCACTTTTTTGAGACTATTGCGATGAACATGATGCTTATTATCGGTGTATTCGAGTTCAAAACGAACCTCCGGCTGATCGTTAATATAAGTTCCGGTTTGACTTACTTTGATCAGTTTTGCCCAGGTTTTTATGCCTTTAAACTTAATCATAGACGAATCGCCACCTAAGCCTGCTAGTTTACTATAAATAAATTTCAGAAGAAATCTAATAAACAAAAGTACCATCGGACACACAATTAGCGGATGTCCAAAACTTATAAAACGCCAGCCCATACCATAACTTTCGGTTTGATACGCATAGATATAATAACCAATTACTGCGGCTACGAATAATAACCAACCCAAGATAATAAGCGCCACTCTTTTTATATCTATTCCTACTTCTGTAGTAGCGATAATAAAATGCGGAGCTTCTTTTGACTCTCGATCAAGTATTAAACTTAATTTTTTTCCAACTTCAAAACGACGTTGATGAGGTTTAGCATCGGTTACAATTGTTTTATTTGTGATTTCTGTATCTGCGAGGTTTTTAAACGAAAGTTCCAGTTCATACGTATTCCATTTGGCAGTAGGCTTGGATATTTTTACCGCTCTTAAAATTTTTGCTTCGCGTGATATTCCTCCCAATTTTAGTTTTTCTATCTTTCTTTTTGAAATAAAAATTTGAAGAATCCATTTGCGGAAATAGCCAATTAAAACAATTAACCAGAGAATTATCGAAATTGAAAGTATCACCAAAGCTAACCACGGATCTTTGTCTTTAAGCGTACTTACATCAAATTCGCTATTTACAGCATAATAAATTATCATGGGAAAGGGAATTGCAAAAAACAGCATATAAAGCGCGCCAAAAGCAATTACAAAATATTTTTTCATTTCTTTTAATTATTATTTGGGGTTACTAATTAAAATTTCTTCTTTAGAAAAAGTATTATTTTTTTTCGAATATATCTACAATTATAACATTGTTTTACAAAGAGATACTAATCAAATTTACACAAAATAATTTTGCATAACAGAAATTACAATAAAATATCCATTAAGAAACCGATCCGTTTTGCCCTAAAATTGTCCTTTCATTAAAACAAAAAGAGAAACCCTAAATCACATTTTACTTACATTAACTTATAAATTTTGTAACTAAAATCAATTAATTACGTCTTATTTTTAAACCCTGTAAACTCTTTTTAAATAGGTTTTCTAAAAATACTAAGAGTAATTATTTTTTGTTTGACATCGTAATGAAATTATATTTTTATTTTTTTCTCTTTTTTATCCTTCCCTATTTTTGCCAGGCGCAGATTGATACGACCTACATTAAACCGTTTGAAAACAAACTCTCTTTAAGAACTTATCTTTCGACAAAATTCATTTTGATGGAAAAAGAAGTCGACGGAAAAGTTAAAAATTTCACACCCAATACTCCTATGAGTTTAGGTTTTGGAGTTTCAATCAACAATACGATAATTAATTTGAGTTACGGTTATGGTTTAAACTTCATGAAAGATGACGATAAAGGACGAACAAAAGCACTCGATTTTCAGATTCACAATTATGGGCGGAAATTCATAATCGATCTTTTCATTCAAAAATATCACGGATTTTATACTTCTGATGATTCAGACAAAAACATAAAATTATATCCGGATTTAAACATTCAGCAATATGGTGCTTTCGGGCAATATGTTTTTAATAACAAAAAATTCTCTTATAAAGCGGCTTTCAATCAAAACGAAAGACAACTTAAATCAGCCGGAAGTTTTTTACTTGGCGGAGGCGTTTATTTTACCAAAATAGGTTCTGATAGTTCTTTCGTACACAAATCTAAAAATTCATTACGCAACTTTCAATTCGGAGTCAGCGGAGGTTATGCCTACACCTGGGCAATTAACCAAAGATGGTTTACCAGCGGATCTGCCACCATGGGAGTTAATCTTGGTACCGAAAGAATAAACGATTTTGGCAAAAGAAAAATAGAAGTCTACCCTACATTCTTCCCTAGAATATCGGTCGGTTATAATAAAGAAAATTGGTCTCTTGGTTTATCTTATATCAACAACCTTATATTTTCTTCTTTTACAGATAACAATACAGGAAATATTGGTTTAGCCTCCGGAAATTTACAAATTGGTTATATCTGGAGATTAAATTCTAATCCTTTTTTAGGCAAGAAAAATTCAATTGAAACAATTCCTCCAGAGCATTAGACATTCTCTTTATTTAATCGTTAATAAATATTTTGCCACAGCATCATAAGCCGGCAAAGAATAAGGATCATTTACAGCATTACTCGCAAGTGGATTAGAAGCAAAACGCACAATCACCATATCTGCTTTTGGATCTATGTAAACAACCTGTCCGTGAACTCCGCGAGCGCAAAAAGCACCATGATCGTTATTGGTAATCCACCACATATCGCGATAACTCCAACCTTTTAAAAGAGGATAACCTCCTTTGGCAAATGCTTTTTTACTTCCTCCTTTTCTAATATCGTCGATGGCAGTTTTAGGAATAATTTGTTGCGTGCCTAATTTTCCATTATTCAAAATTAGCTGGCCAAAACGAGCCATATCCCGTAATCCAAGATTAAGACCACCACCGGCAAAAGGTGTTCCCACGGCATCTACAGAATAATAAGCATCTTGCTCTACTCCTAACTTTCTCCATATTTTTTCAGACAAAACCTCGTTTATTGTTTTTCCCGTAACTCTCGATATAATCCATCCTAAAACATCTGAGTTTACGGTTTTATAGCCAAAAGCTTTTCCGTGAACTCCATTTTTTTTAACCGTAGGAAGATATTCATAATAGTTTTTTGGTCCTTCATAATCTTTGGGTTTCGGCAACGGATTACCAGCGGCAGAGAATTTCCATATTTCAGCATTCGGATCGGCATAATCTTCGCTAAACTGTAACGCGGTTGTCATATCCATCACTTGCCTTACAGTCGCATCTCCAAAAGCCGAATTCTTAAGCTCCGGAATGTAATGAGAAACTACTTTTGTGGTATCAATCAAACCTTCTTTCACCAACATAATCCCTAAAGTTCCGGTAAACGACTTCGTAACCGACATTGCTCCGTGTTGCCCATCCGGCGTTAATGCACCAAAATATTTCTCATAAACAATTTTTCCGTGGTGCATAACAATTACACCATCAGCATAAACTTTTTGCAAGGATTCTTTCCACGTAATTGGTTTCGTTTCACCAAGAGGAACAAACTTAACATCATCGATTTTTTTATTATTGTTTGTGACTAAAGCAACTGAATTGCCCAATCCGCGAGAAACATTTATAGTAGGCATAAGCTGGCGCATATGAGCAACACTCCATCTAAGAGCGGGAAACTGAAAAAAACTTCCATCATCAAAACGGGCAATTCGGTCAGCTGGCGGCGGTGAACCAACCATCCAGCCCATTTTTACAGGATCACTTTGTTCTGCATCTAAATACTTCGTTTTTTCCTGAGCTTTTAAATTATTCCAGCATAATATCAAACAGAAAAACAATTGAGAATAAGAATAGACTTGTTTCATATTATTTTAATTTATGTTAATGACTAAATGAAGAGTAAAATTTTCGAGAAGATATTCGTTCAACTATTAATTTATTGATCGAAAAATATAAGATTTTAGCTAAGTTAAGAACTTAAATCCGAATGAGTTACTATTATTAAAAATATAACAGAATAAAAAGAACAGAAAAATAATAGTAATTTCACAAAAGAACTTTACTTACAAAACAAAACTTTGCTAAATTCGTTTCCAGAATAAATTAACCTACTAACCTAATCCCAAATTGGTTTATGAAACACTTTTTAATCTTATCATTTATTATGATAACCTGCTCTACATGGGCACAATCTGCAACGGCCTATTTTGACAAAGCCTTGAAAAAAGCCGAAGCCGGCAACACAAAAGGCGCAATCGCCGATTACACAAAAGCCATTAGTATGAATTCTAAATTTGTAGAAGCCTACCAAAACAGAGGCGTTGCAAAAGTAAAACTCAACGATCTAAAAGGTGCCCAGGCTGATTTTAGTAAAACAATCGAACTGGACAGCATGAACGCAGATGCTTTTACAGGAAGAGCAAATGTAAATTACAAATTAAACAACTTTAAGGAAACTATTGACGATTGCACCGCATCACTTGGCTTAAACCCAAAAGATTATATTGCTTACAATTTAAGAGCTTTGGCTTATAATAAATTGGGAGACAAAAAAAATGCCTGCAAAGATTTCTCTAAAGCAATCGAATTAGGCAGCCAGAGTGCCATAAAAAACAGAGCTACTTTTTGTAAATAAAGCGACATTAAAGTATTCAATATTAAAGCAATTTGTAAACATCGTTTTTACAAATTGCTTTTTTTTATTCCAAAAAATTCGATGTAATTTCATCTCAAAGTTATCCTTACATTTGTCCTCTAATCCAAACTTTAATGGCACTCTTAAAAAAGATAAACCAAAAAGCACAAACCGATAAAAATTCCGGTTTTGGTGTTAATGCAAACAGTTACGGAGGAAGATTTGTAAACAAAGACGGAACTCCTAATATCGAGAAAAGAGGTATGCACTTCTTTCGTCGCATAAGTTGGTACCATACCATGATCGACTTGCCAAATTGGAAATTCATGTCGATTTTGTTTATTTTTTATATTGTACTCAATTTTATATTTGCCGTTATTTATTACGCGATTGGCATTGAACATCTGGACGGAATAGAAGAATCTCAAAGCGTTTTAACTCAATTTGGTCAGGCCTACTTTTTTAGTGCGCAAACTTTTACCACAGTTGGTTACGGGCACATTAGTCCAACCGGATTTTTAACCAGCGCACTATCAGCTGCCGAAGCTTTAATTGGCTTATTAAGTTTTGCCATCGCAACAGGTTTATTCTTTGGAAGATTCAGCAAACCAACAGCTTTTTTAAAATTTGCAGACAATGCCTTAATTAGCCCTTACGGAGAAAACAAAGGATTAATGATACGTCTTGTACCTTTTAAAAATACCAACTTTACAGATGCCACAGCAAAAATGACATTAGGAATGAGTGTAGAAGAAAATGGCGTACAAACCAATAAATTTTACAGCTTAGAACTCGAGTTAGATCGAATAAATGCCCTCTCATTAAGTTGGACTCTCGTTCATCCTATTACCGAAGACAGCCCTTTATATAATTTTACCAAAGAAGATTTCGAAAAAATACAAGGCGAAATATTAGTATTCATCACCACATTTGATAATATGTACAGCAATACCGTTGCCGCCAGAACATCGTATACTTTTAATGAAATTATTTACGGAGCCAAATTCGAAACCATGTACAACCGAAGTAACGACAGCTCTAAAACAATTTTGCATTTAGACAAATTAAACAAATTCTCCAACATCAAATTCGAGTAATTCTCTAATCTTAAGAAGATTTTAAGACAAATCTCGGATTTTATTTTATTTTTGTTCACCAAATAGCCAGTAATGATAAACAATATTAAGACTGTTTTCAGCATAAAAGACCTCGAAAACTTATCAGGAATAAAAGCACATACCATTCGTATCTGGGAGAAAAGATACAATATCCTAGAGCCAATGCGTACTGATACCAATATTAGGCTCTATAATCTTCAAAATTTACAAAAGCTTTTAAACATTACTTTATTACACGAATACGGATATAAAATTTCTAAAATTGCAACCTATCCCGAAGAAAAGATTCCGCAATTAGTCCGTGAAATTATTTCGAAGAAAAATTCTCAGAATTACGCTATAACTTCATTTAAGATGGCGATGATGAATTTTGACCAGGAAATATTCTTCAATACCTTCGATTGGTTAATTTCTGAAAAATCATTCAAAGAAGTTTTCAAAGATCATTTTCTTCCTCTATTAAAAGAGCTGGGATTATTATGGCAATCTGAAACCATAACGCCTGCAAATGAACATTTCATGAGTCATTTGATCAAGCAAAAAATATTAATATATACCGAAAGCCTTCAAATATTACGACCAAGCAAAACCAATAGAATCTTTGTGCTTTCGTTACCGCTTAATGAAATTCACCAGATAGGTTTATTATACCTGCAATACGAAATTTTATCGCACGGCTATAAAACCATTTATCTTGGCGAAAGTATGCCCATCGAAAACCTTCAGGATTTAACCAAACATTTCGAGAACATTACCTTTGTATCTTTCATGACCGTTCAGCCGGATCGTAGTGTTATCAATCAGTATGTAAAATCTATGGGGCAAAAACTACTTCAAAAAAACAACGAAATTTGGCTTATGGGAAATATGGTCGAAAACATTGACCAGAAAATGCTACCCGACAGAATACGAATTTTCGATTCTATGGAAGAAACAATTAGCATGCTATAATTCATTTTGTTTAAAGTTTTTGTACATTTGTTAAACAAATGAAAAAAACAATCGCAATAATAGGATCAGGCTTCTCTGCATTAGCCGCTTCATGTTACTTGTCACAGCAAGGAAACAAAGTAACTATTTATGAAAAAAACGAAACTATTGGCGGCAGAGCGCGACAATTTATAGCAAACGGTTTTACCTTCGATATGGGACCAAGCTGGTACTGGATGCCAGATGTTTTCGAACGTTTTTTTCAGGATTTTGACAAAAAAACAACCGACTATTACGAGCTTATAAAACTAAATCCTGCCTACAGGGTTTATTTTGGAGTAGATGATTTTATTTCTATCTACGATAATCTCGAAGAAATAAAAGCCACTTTTGAAACCATAGAAAAAGGAAGTGGTCAGGAACTCGAAACTTTCATCAATCAGGCCAAAAGCAATTATGATATTGCGATTAAAGATTTAGTGTACCGCCCCGGAGTTTCTCCATTAGAATTAATTACACTCGAAACGACCAAAAAACTCGATCAGTTTTTTAGTACTGTGAGTACGGATATTCGCAAGAAATTCAAAAACGAAAAACTAATTCAGATTCTGGAATTTCCTGTTTTGTTTCTTGGTGCAAAACCTACCAAAACACCTTCGTTCTATAATTTCATGAATTATGCCGATTTTGGCCTAGGAACCTGGCATCCCAAAACCGGAATGTTCGACGTTGTTCGCGGCATCGAAAAACTGGCTCTTGAACTTGGCGTTACGATCGAGACTAATTCATCTATCGAAAAAATAATAGTAGAAAACAAAACCGCGACCGCAATTGTCATTAACGGAAAAACAATACAAGCTGATATTATTTTAAGCGGAGCCGATTACCATCATACCGAAACTTTACTAGACACAGAACATCGTGCCTATTCAGAGAAATATTGGGAAAGTCGTGTTTTCGCGCCCTCTTCGCTCCTATTCTTTGTCGGGTTCAATAAAAAAATAGAGAACATTTCGCATCACGCTTTATTTTTTGATGTCGATTTTAATCAACACGCCGCAGATATCTATGATGAACCAAAGTGGCCCGATGCACCTTTGTTTTACGCCAACTTTCCATCAAAAACAGATCACACTGCAGCGCCCGAAGGTCAGGAGAGCGGATTTTTCCTCATTCCGTTAGCACCCGGAATAAATGACAGCGAAGCACTTAGAGAAGAATATTTCGAAAAAATCATTACTCGTTTTGAGCAACTTACAAAACAAGAGATTAAAAATAATATTATCTTTAAGAGATCATTCTGCAAAAATGACTTTGTAACCGATTATAATGCTTACAAAGGAAATGCTTACGGAATGGCCAATACCTTATTGCAAACGGCTTTTTTAAGACCAAAATTAAAAAGTAAAAAAGTGCGTAATTTATATTTCACAGGACAATTAACCGTTCCTGGCCCAGGTGTTCCGCCTGCTTTAATTTCAGGAAAACTAGTAGCCGAGTTAATTCAAAAATCTTTTAGATCTTAAAAAATGAAATCACTATTCGACACCGTTTCTTTCAAATGTAGCAAATTGGTCACCCAAAACTACAGTACCTCTTTTTCGCTAGCGGTAAAAATGCTTTCGCCAAGCATTCGCGAAGCGATTTACAGCATTTACGGATTCGTTCGTTTTGCTGACGAAATTGTCGATTCGTTTCAGGATTACGACAAAGAAAATCTCATCAATGATTTCGAGAAAGAATATTATAAAGCGATAGAATATGGCATTAGTCTAAATCCTATTCTCAACTCGTTTCAACATACTGTAAAGCAATACAACATTACAGACGATCTTGTTCAGGCATTTCTAAAAAGCATGAAACTAGACCTCATCAAGTCTACATACAACTCTCAAACCGAATACGAAGATTATATTTACGGTTCTGCCGATGTTGTGGGTTTAATGTGTCTCAAAGTTTTCGTAAAAGGAAACGAGAATAAATACGAGCAACTCAAAAACGAAGCCATGCGATTAGGATCGGCGTTTCAGAAAGTCAATTTCCTGAGAGATCTCAAAGACGATAATTTGGTTTTAAACCGAAATTATTTTCCCGGAGTAGATCTTAATTCTTTCGACGAAAATGCCAAAACCACTATCATCAACGAGATCGAAGAAGATTTTAGAGTTGCTTATCAGGGAATTGTAAAATTACCTATCGAAGCACAATTTGGCGTTTACACCGCATACGTGTATTACAAAAAACTGCTAAAAAAACTAAAAAACACCCCGTATTACGAAATTGGAAGTTCAAGAATCAGAGTTTCAAATTACACCAAAGCCGGGCTTTTAGCGCAATCTTTTGTAACTTACAAGTTAAAGTTAGTTTAGATTTACCCGCAATTTTTGTCATTGCGAGGAACGAAGCAACCGCATTTGCTAAATCAAACTATACATCTTAAGATAGTAAGGTTCCTCAAGAACAAACGATTATCATAACAATTCAAAACATAAAAAATGATTTCTTTTTTAATCTTTTTAGGCGTTTTTCTCTTCATGGAATGTGTAACCTGGCTTACGCACAAATACATCATGCACGGACTTATGTGGTATTTTCACGCAGATCACCACCAACCCAAATACGAACATACATTTGAGCGAAACGACATTTTCTTCGTCATATTTGCCATTCCAAGTATTGTACTTTTTTATTTTGGCGTTCAGGGCGGATTCAATTATTTGTTTTTCATCGCTTGCGGAGTCACCACTTACGGCGCTTGTTACTTTTTAATTCACGACGTTTTAATTCACCAACGTTTTAAATGGTTCAAAAACACCAAAAACAAATACCTGATCGGTTTACGAAAAGCGCATAAAATTCACCACAAGCATTTAGGAAAAGAACACGGCGAATGTTTCGGAATGTTATTCGTGCCCTTTAAATATTATAAAATGTAACATTATTTGGGCGTTACCCAAGGGTCGGGCTTTCCGTTCCCGCTTTTTTATGTCAGGCAGAAAAAGCCTGCCACAAAAAGAGCTCCACTGCAATCCCTAACGCAAACGCATCTTAAGAACCAGCTGTAATAATCGATTTTATGAAAGTATATAAACTAGAAACCGTACAACACTTAAACGCCAGTATCGAAAAATGTTGGGACTTTTTCTCAAGTCCGCAAAACCTTAAAACGATCACACCCGACGATATGAGTTTCGTTATTCAGGATTTCGATGGCAAACGCATGTATCCCGGACAAGTGATTACTTATACTTTAAAACCACTTTTAGGCATTACCATCAACTGGATGACGATTATAACCGTTTCTTCAGAAAATCAATATTTTGTAGACGAACAACGTTTTGGCCCCTACGCATTATGGCATCACAAACATTTTTTTGAACCCACAGAAAACGGTACAAAAATGACCGATGTTGTACATTATGCTTTACCCCTTGGTATCTTGGGCCAACTCGCCAATAAAATAATGGTCAGAAATAAACTAAAATCCATTTTTGAATATCGCCACAAAAAAATCGAAGAAATATTCAATTCAAAAGCATAATTATAAAAATATTTGCCACAGATTAAAAGATTAAACAGATTAAGAAATCCTTTAAAAATCTTTTAATCTGTGGCAAAAACAGATTCCATTATAATGACAAAACAAAAAGCAACCTTTTTCTGGTTTCGACGTGATTTACGTCTTGATGATAATATCGGGTTATTCAATGCCCTGCAATCTGATTTTCCGGTAATTCCGTTATTTATTTTTGACGAAGATATCTTAGAAAATCTTCCTAAAGATGATGCGCGTGTTAGTTTTATCTACGATTCACTTCAAAAAATAAATGAAGAATTAAATACAATCGATTCTTCCATCCTAATCAAAAAAGGAAAAACTTTCGACGTTTGGAAATCACTCATAGAAGAATTCGACATTCCACACGTTTTCTTTAATAAAGATTACGAACCATACGCCATAAAACGCGACATGGCCATTGTTGACTTATTACAACAAAACAATATCGAAGCCACTTCCTTCAAAGATCATGTAATCTTCGAAGAAAAAGAAATCACAAAAGCCGATGGACTTCCGTACACGATTTATACGCCATACAAAAACAAATGGCTCGAAAAATACCATCTTTCAGGTCAGGCTCTGGAATACGATACAAAACCTTTACTTGTAAATTTTGCCAAAAACAATTTCAAATTTCCTGAATTAGCTCAAATTGGTTTTGAAAGAAGCGCCATAAAAGTACTTCCGCACAACTTAACTCAAATTGGTAATTATAAAGAAATACGAGACTTTCCAGCTTTAGATGGCACATCCTATCTTTCACCACATTTACGTTTCGGGACGGTGAGTATTCGAAAATTAGTCAATTGGGCGAATAAGAAAAACCAAACTTTTTTAAGCGAGTTAATATGGAGAGAGTTTTTTATCCAGATTCTGTTTAGCTTTCCTAATTGTGTCAATCACAATTTCAAGTCAGCTTACGACGGAATTCAATGGCGTAATAACGAAGACGATTTTAAACGCTGGTGTTCCGGAACTACGGGTTACCCAATGGTCGACGCCGGAATGCGCCAACTTAACGAAACCGGATACATGCACAATCGCGTGCGTATGGTTGTTGCAAGTTTCTTATGCAAACATTTATTGATCAACTGGCAATGGGGCGAAGCTTATTTTGCCGAGAAATTATTAGATTTCGAATTGGCATCAAACGTAGGAAACTGGCAATGGGCAGCAGGAACAGGCTGTGATGCTGCACCTTATTTCAGGGTTTTTAATCCCGAAATTCAACAAAAGAAATTCGACGAAAAAGCAATCTACATCCGCAAATGGATTCCTGAATTTGATTTGGGATATAACGAACCAATGGTCGATCACGCTTTTGCAAGAGATCGCGCGATTGCAACTTATAAGGCGGGAATAATTAAATAAAATTCAAAAAATTTAAATCCCAAATTCCAATGTTTTTCGAAACGTTTAACCACAATTTTATCATCCTGAGGAACGAAGGATCACATTAGAAATTCCGTTCCTAAAAGTAAACCCGACAGGTTTTTAAAACCTGTCGGGTTTGTTATTTCAATAAAGAAAAATTTATAACGTTCAATCTTTGTCGAGTTACAAGTGTGATCTCTCCTTCGTCGAGATGACATACTTTACGGTTAGTTTGCGATAAAAATATCCCAAGAGAAAACCTTTGTCAAAGTTTTAAAACTTTGACAAAGGTGATGTCTACTATTACCCGCAATCTTGTCATCCTGAGGAACGAAGGATCACACTAGAAATTCCGTTCCTAAAAGTAAACCCGACAGGTTTTAAAAACCTGTCGGGTTTGTTATTTTAATAAAGAAAAATTTATAACGCTCAATCTTTGGCGAGTTACGAGTGTGATCTCTCCTTCGTCGAGATGACATATTTTACGGTTACTTTGCGATAAAAATATCCCAAGAGAAAACCTTTGTAAAAGTTTCAAAACTTTGACAAAGGTCTATATATAAAAATCCGCATAAATCCGCGTTTTCGCAATAGCGAATCAGTGTCATCCGTGTGCCATAGATGCAAATACCTAGGAAATAGCTCCTAATACTTCAAATAATTATCAACGACAATCTTCGCTTTCAAATCAAACATTAAATTATACAAACCAAAGAAAGTACGGTTCATGTAAATAAAGTGTTTAGAACCACGATTTCCGTTCATTTTTTTAAGATTGGTATCGTTTGAGAAACGTTCGCCTAATTTGGCAATGCTGTCAAAGAAAGTCTCATCGGCAAAATCGAAAGTTTCGTTTTGAAATGGTTTCGTAAAAAGTGATAGCAAATCATGAAACATCTCAGTAAAATATTCAATTTCTGATGGTGAATCGTCCGGACGAAGAATTTCTAATTCGAACAACTTCTGATTGAAAAGTGCTTTATCTGTAATTACGTTTTTATTGATTAATTCGAAATATGGCACATAAAACTCTTCGGGAATTTTTTTCATACAGCCAAAATCTAATGCAATCAGATTGTTTTGATCGTCGACCAAAAAGTTTCCGGGATGCGGATCGGCATGAACTTTTCTAAGAACATGAATTTGGTACATATAAAAGTCCCAAAGTGCCTGACCCAACTGATCTCCAATTGCTTTATCTGTATTTATTGCCGTGAATTCAGAAAGATGAATTCCCGTCATCCAATCCATTGTGATGATTTTTTCTGAAGAAAACTCCGGATAATAACGTGGAAAAAGTATGTTTTCGATCTTGCTGCAAGCTTCTACAACTTCCTGACTTTGTTGCAACTCAAGTAAATAATTGGTTTCTTCTATGAGTTTATCTTCGACTTCTTTAAAATATTTATCAGAGTCTTTTCCCTGAAGATTGAACATTCTGATCGCGATGGGTTTTACCAAAGCCAAATCTGACGAAATACTATTGGCTACTCCGGGATACTGAATTTTAACGGCTAACTTTTTACCGTCTTTTACTGCCAAATGTACCTGACCAATACTGGCCGCATTTACAGAATTGGCGTTGAATTCATCGAAGATTTCATAAGGCGTTTTACCAAAATTAGTCTTGAAGGTTTTTAAAACCAATGGCGCTGAAAGTGGCGGAACAGAAAATTGCGATAACGAAAATTTCTCGACATACGCCTGAGGCAAAAAGTTTTTGTCCATGCTTAGCATTTGCGCTACTTTTAGCGCGCTGCCTTTTAAACTTTTTAGTCCGTCGTAAATATCCTCGGCGTTGTTTTCGTTCAGTTTATCGCGTGTTAAATCAGGATTTACTATTTTTTCGGCATAATGCTTTACGTAGTTTACCCCTATTTTTGCACCGGTTTGTACTAACTTACTGGCTCTTTCTATTTTTGAGGTTGGGATATAATCGATTGTTTTCATTGTTTGCTGTATATTTTTTCTTTGAACAAGAATTTGCCCAAATCGATAAGGTGATTGAGAGGCGTAACATTCATTAACTCAAATGAAGCATTAACCGATTTTTCGATAAAAATATCTGTTTTCTCAAAAGCCGCTGACTCATCATCGACCCAAAATTTTATAGTGAGCATTAATTGCAGCCAGGTCGATTCCTGAATTCCTTTTTCCTGAAACTTTTGCAATTTTTCCTGTTCTAATCTGTAATCATCAGTCAGGATTTCTGAAACGTATTCTTTAAAACTATTTCGAAGTGTAGTAAGCTGCACTAAGTTTTTTAACGGATTTCGGTCGAATTTTAAAGATTGTAAAACATAACTTCTGTTGGCAGTTAGAATTTCGAAAAAGGTGAAATAAAAACTCAGCATTTTGTTTTTCATATCATATTCGAGATATTCTGAGTTTTTGTTTAACAAATCGATTGTGTTGGCAAAAAATAATCTGAATATTTCTTTTTCCAGACCTTCTAAAGTTCCAAAAAAAACATAAAATTCGGCTTCGGTAAAATTATTTTCTTTAGCGAAATGATAAACCGATTTTGGCTTTTGTCCTTTTTCCAGAACTTCTTCCATGTATATTGAAACGATGTCTTCCTTACTGATTGTCTTCTTTTTAGCTTCCATCTTATTATTTTTTTAATTTGCCTTAAAGGTAATCAATGTTTAATTATCTTTACTTATCGTTAAACAGAAGAAGCTGTTAAATAAATTATAAACTATCATGGCAAAAAATATTTTATTAACCGGAGGAACGGGTTTTATAGGCAAACACTTAACCGATTTGCTTATTGCTAATGGTTTTGAGATATCGATTTTAAGCCGCTCTGATAGAAAAAACACTTCTTCGATCACCTACTACAAATGGGATCTTACCCGCAATTATATTGATGAAGAAGCAATATTGAAAGCGGATTACATTATTCATTTGTCCGGCGAAGGAATAGTAGAAAAACGATGGACAAAAAAACGTAAAAAAGAAATTCTCGAAAGCCGCACACAACCTATTGACCTTATTTTTTCGGTGCTTAAGAAAACTAATAAAAAGCTGGATGCTTTTATCTCAGCATCGGCAGTGGGTATTTATGGCGCTTATACCAACCAAAATATATGTACCGAAAATACGACGCCTGCCAATGACTTTTTGGGCATTACTTGCCAGGAATGGGAAAAAGCCGTCGATCAAATCAACACGCTAGGTATTCGAACCGTAAAAGTGAGAACCGGAATTGTTTTGGGTAAAGATGAAGGTTTCCTGAAAAAAGTTGTTCCGAGTTTTAAAGCTGGTTTTGGCTCTATCTTAGGCACAGGAAAACAATATGTTCCGTGGATTCATATCGAGGATTTATGTAATATTTATTTAAAGGCTATTGTAGACGAGAAAATGTCGGGGCCTTATAATTCCTGCGTGACAGACAATACTACAAACGCCAGTTTATCCAGAATTCTGGCTCAATTATTTGGATACAAAATCTGGCTTCCTAAAGCGCCTGCATTTGTCCTTAAAATAGTTTTAGGCGAAATGAGCGTAGCCGTTTTAGAAGGCCAGAGAGTTTCATCTGAAAAAATACAAAAGATGGGATTTGATTTTCAATTTACTGATTTAGAAAGCGCTCTTATAAGTTGTCTGAATTAAGATCTCATTTTAAAACTCTTTGAGTGTAATTATTTTAACACATAGGATCATAGCCTTTGTAAAGTTATATAAGGCGCTTCACTAGTCCTAACAAACATAGCTCTATGTGTTGAGAAACTAGTTTCTTTTTTATATTCTTTTACACCTCTAAAACCTATGTTTCTATGTGTTAAATTACTTTTTTAGATTACATCCAAAAAGTTATTTTAGAGTAAGATACATTTGTTCGTTTGTTTTCACAACCCCTATTAATTCAGTATTGGCCGTTTTAGAAATTTTCGCAGCTATTTCTTCCGGAATTTGTATGTTAAAATCAGAAACAGCAATAGGAAAATCAGACACAATCTGAATTCCGTCTCCTACTCTCTTAATTAAAGCACTTACGATTACATCCTTCGATTTTCCGCGTAACACCAATTTCCCCTTTATTTGATATTGTTTTTCAATTTCATCCACGTTCTTTAAATCAAATTTTTCAATTTTTCCTTTAAAGACAGCTTTAGGATAACGGCGGCTTTGCATGTAGTTTTCGTTAAAATGCTGTTGCATCATGTCTAGTTTAAAACGAAAATCTTTCACAATCACAGTACAAATAAATGTACTTGTTTTAGGTTCCAGGATAATGGCAACCTGTCTGTTTACAGCTTTTACTTCTTCGAAGAAAGGTACAGAAGCTTCAAAATTAATAGTTCCTGTGTTGGTGGAAAATTTATCCTGTGCAATAACAGAATAGGCTGTAAATAGCAAAATAAAAAAAGTAGTTTTTTTCATAATCGTCAATAATTAAACAATTATGTCATTCGATTTTTTTTATTTTAAGAAGAGAAAAAAACTGGACTTAATATAAGTTTTAAAAAAATTGAATGGCAGTACTCCGTTAAAAAGTGATAACCAAATGTTTACACTTAAAGTTACGAAATTTTAACGGACACGGTTGCCGATTTTTGCCAAATATTTGTGAAATGTTTTCTTTGTTGTAAAAGGTAAAATGTGAGTTGTAAAATGAGAGATGTTGTCCCTACAGGCAATGTCATTAAGTTACTATATTTTAAATTGTGTTCCATCGGAACACTTCATTGGTAGAAAAAAATCCACCGTGAGAAACATCGTCCCATTGGGACGTTTGATCAAACGTTCCTACTGAACGCGAAAAAACGCCGTATTTATTGAACTACTAATGAAATGTTCCGATGGAACAAAGACAAAGTGATGGTATATTATCACAAATTATTTACCCTTGTACTTCAGTACAAATCTCAATTAAAAAACCGTCAACATCCCTAACATAGGCTACAATTTGTCCCCATGGTTTTTGTGTTGGTTCTTTTATTAAAACCGCACCAAAAGAAGTTGATTTTTGTACCAGCTCGCCAACATTATCTGTAATAAACCCTAATTCGATTGCAAAAGGTTTGTCTTCTAAAGTGCTTTCTATAAAACCATCTGGTAGATTTTGGGCAGCTAATTTTTTCGAAGCAAATGAAATTGTAGTTTCGCCGGTACTTAATTCTCCGTAATCATTTTCAGGAGTTACAAATTTTCTTGAAAAGCCAAATACATTTTCATAAAACGAAACTGACTTTTCTACATCTTCTACATATAATATTGTATATCCAAACTTTACCATATTTATTACTTTTAAGTGAGAGAATTATTCTAGCTAATTTCTAATAATACGTTGTATTTAGCTAAACCTGCTAAATCTTCAATAGAGCTTACATTGGTTACTTTTTCGTGTTCTTCGACCTCTTTTCTAAGTTCAATATGTTTAATTGCTTTTCTAAAACGACGAACTTCATCAAGGTTAGATAAAATCAATCCCGGTACAGGAACACTTTTTCCGTCTTTATCTTTAGCCACCATAGTAAAATAAGAGGAATTACAATGTTTAATTGCTCCAGTCTGAATATTTTCGGCTTCAACACGAATACCCACAACCATTGAGCTTCGACCCACATAATTTACAGAAGCTTTCATCGTTACCAATTCACCAACCTCGATTGGTTTTAGAAAATTCACCGTATCAACAGACGCTGTTACACAGTAATTTCCTGAAAATTTTGAAGCAGAAGCAAATGCAATCTGATCCAGTAATTGCAAAATATAACCTCCGTGAATTTTACCACTAAAGTTAGTATGCGATGGAAGCATTAACTCCGAAATACTGATTTTTGATGAAGAAACTGGTTTAAAATCTGTTGTCATGTTTAAGTTTTATAGGGTATATAATTTATTTTGTTTGGGATCAATTTTAGTTCAATAATGAATTTTCATCTTCATTTGCGGCTCTTGCAACTATATTTTCAGGAAGTGACTTTTTAGCCTTTGCTCCCATTTTCTTCAATTTTTCGACACTTGAAATTAAATTTCCTCTACCATCAACGAGTTTGCTCATGGCGTTTTCATATTCGGTTTTAGTGTCTTTTATTTTGTTTCCAATTCTAACAAGATCGCTAACAAAACCTTCAAACTTATCGTATAATGCTCCGGCTTGTCTGGCAATTTCGAAAGCATTTTCCTGTTGTTTCTGGTTCGCCCACATACTATCAATCGTTCTTAAAGTCGCCAGCAAAGTACTAGGAGTTACAATTACAATATTACGGTCAAATGCTTTGTTATAAAGCGCTGAATCTTCGTTTAAAGCAATGGCAAAGGCGGGTTCTATCGGAATAAAAAGCAACACAAAATCAGGACTTTCTATCTGGTATAAATCATGATAATTTTTATTGCCCAATTGTTCTACGTGTCTTTTTATAGAATTTACGTGTTCTTTTAAATACTCTATTTTAAGAATTTCAGATTCTTCGTTAATCCATCTTTCGTAAGCAACCAGAGAAACTTTAGAATCAACAATCATTTTTTTACCATCCGGCAAATTGATTACAACATCAGGAAAAACACGATTGCCTTCGTTATTGGTAAAACTTTGCTGTACTTCGTATTCTCTTCCTTTTTCTAAACCTGATTTTTCTAAAACACGTTCCAGAACCAGTTCGCCCCAATTTCCCTGCATTTTACTATCGCCTTTTAAAGCTTTTGTCAGGTTTAAGGTTTCTTTGCTCATTTGCGCGTTCATCTCGCTTAAACCTATAATTTGCTGACGAAGTGCTGCATGATAGTCGATACTTTCTTTGTGTGTTTGGTCGACTTTTTTCTCGAATATCTGAATTTTATCCTGCAAAGGCAACAAGATATTTTTCATATTTTCGCTATTTTGTTCGGTAAACTTTGCCGATTTTTCTTCGAGGATTTTATTGGCCAGATTTTCAAATTCTTTGGTGAATTTTTCCTGTAATTCGGTTATTTCGTTTTTTTGTTCTTTATGGCGTTCCCATAAATTTTCGAAATCAACTTCTTTTTTAGAAAGCTGAATCGCTAAACTGTCTTTTTCTGTACGAATGTTTTCTTTTTCAGCAGAAGCTAACTGAGCTTGTTTTTCAAAATTATTTCTTTCCCTTTCATATTGCTCTTTTTGCAATTGCAATTGATTTACAGTGGCACTTAATCGCTCTTCGAGACTGACTTTTTCTGACTGAAATTTAGCCGAAAACAGCAGCTTACCCAAAAAAACGCCCAGAAATAAAGCCACAACAAAAGCCACTAAATAGGGAAGAAAATCGAACATAATTGAATTTATTTTTAAAAAGTAAAAGTAATCAATAATACGAAGTGCTTAATTTTTAAAATCGAAATTTCACATTTTAATACTCAGTCAGAATTTAAAAAACATTCTGAAAATTACTCTTATGTAAAAAAACTTTTTTTTTAACGCAACCATTTCAAAACATGCACATCTACAGTATATATAACCTATTAAAATTTTATTCATGAAAAAATTAATGTTAAGCTTATTGATAGCTTTTGGATTCAGTGCGTGTTCGCTTAATAATGACGATATAAAAACAGATTGCGGACCAACAGAAGAATCAGCATTTACAGGAACTCCTCTTTTATGCGCATACAATGTAAAAGCTTATCCAACTGTTCCAACTTATATATTAGTTAATACAGATGAAAAATTACAGAGTTTCTTTACTAAGCGTGAAGGTGCGAGTGCTTGTCCAAACGCAGGCGATCTAACTATCGATTTTACTAAAAACTATTTAGTGGGTCTTTTCTCAGGTCTTAAAACGACAACAGGTTATGGTATAAAAATAACCGGTATGGTAGAAAACAAATGCGAAATTTTGGTTACGTACTATGAAAAAGCACCACAACCTGGAGAGCCTATTACTTCGACAGTAAACTATCCTAGCGATTTTATCTTAATTCCTAAGACTTCAAAACCAATTCTTTTTAATAAAACAAATGAGAATCCTGACAACATTGTAGTAGGAACTTACTTTAATCAATGTACAGGTGGCACAGATTGCAGAAAATTTTATCAATTGAATGATTATAATATCTTAAAATTCCAAAATGTTGCTGCAAATGGTTTTGATTTTAACCAATATAAATATACTGTAGCAAGCAAAAAAGGAGATTATACATTATTCTTAAAAAGCGTACCTACAGAAATTTTAAATTTAAAAGGACAAACAAAAACTTACGGTACACCAGATGCTGCTAACCAGGGAGGTACTTATTTTGAACTTCGTCAGGCGGGAATTGTAACTAAAATTTTTATTGATAATAACGATACCAGCGATCAGAGTTCTGAGATAAAACTTTTCAAAAAAGCAATTCAGGATAAAGTTGCAGCTCAAAAATAATTAATCATGAAAAAACAATTTTTATTATTGATTGTTGTGTGTTGTCTTTTTTCAACTGCTTATTCAGTAGAATCAACAACCCTGAATTCAGGATCTATCGTCAATACGTGGGTCTGGCAAAAATCGATTGGCGGTGGCAGTAACCCATACACGGCGACTCCTAAAACTATCGGATTTACAAAGAAGGTCGTTTTTACTCATGACGGAAGAGTGATTACTTACAAGAACAATGTAGAAATTAGAAATAGTGCTTATCAAATAGAAAAAGGCAGCAGCTTTTTCGACCAGTCAGAAAATGACCTGATTACTTTTGAGGGCAAGACTTATATCATCGAAAGTCTTGACAATCAAAATCTAACGATTGTGAGCAATAACCAGGATGCGGCCCGTACTATTTTTAAAAGGTAGTTTTATAAGCTTATAAAAACTATTTTTGCAAAACCAAACAATACCACTTTTTTGAAAGACGATTTAGAAAAATACATTCTACTGTGCATAAAAAATGACAGAGAGGGACAACTGAAAATTTATCAGTTGTTCTCTCCTGTTTTATATGGTATTTGCCTAAAGTACATGAAGAATGAAGATGATGCAAAAGATGTTTTTCAGGAAGCTTTTGTAATTGTCTTTCAAAAAATAAGTCAATATAAATTTGAAGGAAGTTTTGAAGGATGGCTAAAACGTATCTTCATAAACAAACTAATCGAAACTTTAAATAAAAAGAAAAAAGAAAGTTTCTTTTTGGATGTTTTTGATCCTGATACTGATTTTGTCGAAGAGGAAGAATTAGAAACTCTCCCCATTGAACAGGAAAAACTACTAGAATATATTCGCGATTTACCTGATCAATACCGAACGGTTTTTAACTTGTATGTTTTTGAAAAAATGAAACATCGGGAAATTGCAGAATTATTAAACATTTCAGAAGGAACTTCAAAATCAAATTTAAATAGGGCCAAGCACATTTTGCAAAAAAAAATACTGAGCATAAAAAATTTTAAAATAGCATGAAAAAGCAAAATATAGAAGATATTTTTTCATCAATGGAAGACTTTTCAAGTGTTCCGCCTCCTGAATTATGGGGCGAAATTGAGAAGAAATTAGACAAACCTAAAAAGAAGAAAAGGGTTATTCTTTGGTGGTCGGCTGCGGCATGCTTGTTATTAGGCTTACTGCTCCCTTCTGTTTTACATTTTACATCGAATTCAGGAATTAAAACCATAAAAATTGATTCTCAGCAAAATAATAGTGTGGTTCTTGACGAGCAAAAAAATAATTCTGGTACAGATAGCACAATCCTAGATGAGAAAAACAAATCAGAAAAAATGGTTACTGAGAAAGAATCTGATGTTGTTAATGACAATTCATCGCTAAAAGAAAAGGCTAATCAACCTCAACATTCTCAAAAAAATCAAAATCAAAAAACGGCAATTGCTCATACAGACTCAAAAAACACTAATAATACTGGTAGTTTAAATTCAAAAGCAAATACTGAAAAACCAAACAACAATCAGGCTGTAGCCGAAAAAACATTTGTTACGGATCCTAAAAACGGATTTAATTCTGATTCGCAACATCAAATGGCAAATGCGGATAAAAATGTTTCGAATCAAACCTCAACCGAAAAAACTAATTTTTCAGGTAAAGCAACTAATCCAAATACTAAAGTTCAACCTTTAAGCGATAAGAAATATTCGAACAAAGCGTTGGCTGAAAAAACTTTGGCTCCGGCTAAAACAAACGGATTTAATTCAGTTGCTAAAAGTCAGATGGCTAATGCAGATAAAAAAGCCAGCGATCAGATCTTAGCCGAAAAAACGTTTTCTGCGGGTAAAGTCAATCCGTTTAATCCAAGCTCAAAAAATCAAGTATCGAAATCAATTTTTGACCATCAACCGACTTCAAAAAACAATAATGCTATTGCCCTGAATCCTACATTATCAAATGTAAATAGCAATCAAAAAGCATTGTACGAAAGTCAGGCAAAACAAAACAATGTTGCTTTATCATCAGAAAAACAATTGGCTACTAATCAAAAAAGCAATTCGAAGTTTAATGATGTTTTAAGCAAAAAAGATTCTGCACAACTGGCAGAACTTCAAAATTTAGAAAAAGGTATACTTCCTGATGAGAAAAAAGAAAGCAAAAATAGACTTGCTGCCAACGATGAAAAATGGGCGGTTGAAGTTTTTGCCGGAGTTGCCAGTTCTGAAAATTATAAAAACGAAAAAACGCTGGGCAATACAAATGACTCCAGACAAAGTAATAGTTATGGAGTAAAAACCAAATATAAAATCAACAAGAAATGGGCTGTTGCGTCTGGTTTAAAAATCAATGAATTAGGACAAAGCGTTGCCAATGTTTCGTACATAAGTGCAAAAAACAATGCATTTTTTAGTTCAAGCGACTATTTTAATCAAAGTGCTTCTGCGGCTTTATCAGCTCCTATTACGGCCAATGATAATTATGTGTTTGTTCCTAATTCGACCAGCGATGCATTCAAGCAAAATAATATCGAAAACAACAATCTTAAGAATGGTAATCTCGATCAAAACTTGCGATATATTGAAATGCCTTTAGAGGTTTCGTATGCTATTTTTAGTATGAAGAGAGCCAGTATCAATTTAAATACCGGTGGTTTTGTAGGGAAACTGATTTCTAATAATGTAGCATTAGATGGTAATTCGATTGGCCAGAACGTAAATGCAAACGATTATGTTTATGGTTCTACATTAAGTAGTACTTTGCAGTATCGTGTTTATAAAAAAACAAATGTTTTTATTGAACCGGCTATGAATTATTACATCAATCCTTTAAGCAATCAATCGTTTAATCAATTTCAATGGGGATTAAATTTTGGTTTGAATGTTTCTTTTTAACGTTCTTTTTATGGTAATTTTACCTAAAATAACTTAATAGAAATTTCCCTAAAATGACAATCAAAAACAATTGGAACGATCAAAAATCACCATCTGAAGATTTAATCATTGCCAAAGAAACAGTTTATGATTGTTGTAATTTTGAAATTACTGCACCTGAGCCAGAATCTGAAAGTGCCGATTATGAAGCTTATCGTTTTTATTTGAACGGAAAGTCTATTTGCTACAGAAAAGCGAAAATAACACCCACAAAAGCCGGACAGTTTGTAACCTTATGGAAACGCAATACAACCGGAATTATAGCACCTTTTGATTTTTTGGATGCTATTGATTTTGTAATAATTAGTGTTCGAAAAGATCATTTACTGGGACAATTTATTTTTCCTAAAAGTATTTTGCTGGAAAAGGGAATCTTTTCTACAGCCACTAAAGAAGGAAAAAGAGCCACAAGAGTTTATCCGCCTTGGGATGAAACAACAAATCAGCAAGCTCAAAAAACACAAAAATGGCAACTGGAGTATTTCTACGAAATAACACCTAACCCAAATTTAAATACAATTAAGGCTTTATTTTAAAACATAAAAAAAGGCATCCGTAGTTTTTACGGATGCCTTTTATCATAATAAAAAGAAATCAATTTTTAGATCGCTGTATATCCACCATCGGCAATGATGTAACTTCCGGTTGTGAAAGAAGATTTTTCAGAACTTAGAAATACTACTAATTCTGCAATCTCTTCAGCGGTTCCTAAACGATTCATAGGTGCTTTTGCCGCAACGGCATTCATAGCATCTTTATTTAAATTATCTTTTAGTAAAGCTGTTTCGATGTAACCTGGTCCAACAGCATTACAACGAATATTTTTTAGGGCATACTCAGCCGCAATGTTTTTAGTTAATCCTACTACTCCATGTTTTGATGCAGTATAAGCAGGACTAAGCGGCGCTGCAACCTGACCATGTATCGATGCGATATTTACAATACTTCCTCCGCCATTTTTTTCCATTTGCTCTAACTGATATCGGCAGGCATAAAAAACACCGCTTAAATTCAGCGCAATTACTTTATCCCAGGCTTCGGGTTCGTATTCTCCAGTTGGTTTTGCCGGACCTCCCATTCCTGCATTGTTACACGAAATGTCAAGTCGGCCGTATTTTGAGACGGTTACTTCAACCATACGTTTATTGTCGCTTGCGCTTGATGAATCTCCTTTTACAAAAAAAGCTTCTCCACCTTTATCCTTTATAAATTTTACGGTTGCTTCTCCGTGTTCTACGTTAATATCTGAAAGTACTACTTTTGCTCCTTCTCGAGCGTAAGCTTCTGCCACTGCACGTCCAATTCCTGAACCTCCACCGGATACAAAAGCTACTTTGTTTTCTAAAAGTGCCATTTTTAATATATTTTAAATTATACTACAATTTACGAAGAACTATAGGGACGACCAACCTCACAACCGAGTTTAGAATAACATTAACGCCGTTTGCCAATCAAATGTTATTTTAGATAAAAAGCCCTAAAATCAGGGATTTTTTTAGTATTTAAAGATAGCATCTACTCTTCGTCTAATTTCATATTTCCGCGATCTTCATGACTTTCCGGATCAGAATTAGGATAACGATTGGGCGTGATATCAGAATTTCGGTCTTTATTCTCTACCGTTTTTTTAGCTTCTTCATCTGATGCTACTCCTCTATTGGCATTTGCGCCTTTAGATTTCCCATCATCTTTTACTTCTTTGATGTCTTCATTTTCGTTGCGGGCTCTTTCAACTACTTTTTTGTTTCCTTCAGTATCTGTAACGACTTCTTTTTTTAAATTCGGATCATCTGATTTTCCATCATGCGAAATGTTTTTCCCTTTAGATTCATCTATATTTTTTTGTACTCCATTTATCTTTTTCGATCCTAAATTATTAGTTTCCATAATTTTGTATTTTAGTGTTAGTCTTATAATATTACGAATTCTATAGCGGAAAAGTAAGCTCTTTAACATTGCTTTTGGTTTCTTCAATAATTCTAAAAATCAAACTCAAAATAAATAACAATATCATTTTCAAAACGTTAACCCAGCATTATCGTAAATTAGATGCTAAAATTCAAAAAACTCATATTATGAACTTTTTCAAAATCAAAACCACCTGGACTAATGCTGAGTTTATTATAATAAAGTTATGTATCGCTTCAGCTTATCTTTTCATTGGAAGTTACTTTCATAATTTCATCAAAGATTATTACGTGCCTTTATTGGTGATTTTTGTGGTAACGGTAATTTGGTTCGTGTATTTATGGTTGAAGAAAATGAAAAACGAATGATCATAATAAGTTGGAATTACTTCTGAAACAAAACTATCTTTGCAGTCAAAAAATACGGCATGCATCAACATTTTATTTTTTTTAAACCTTACGGCTATCTGAGTCAATTTATTTATGAATTGAAAAGAAAGAAAAAACTTTTAGGAGAATTACACGATTTTCCGGAAGGGACAATGGCCATTGGCAGACTTGACGAAGATTCTGAAGGATTGCTTTTACTCACAACCGACGGAAAAGTGAGCGAGCAAATAAGAAGCAAAAAAGTTGACAAAGAATATTATGTTCAGGTTGATGGTGTAATTACTCCTGAAGCGATTGAAGAATTGCAAAAAGGTGTCGAAATTGGTTTTGATGGAGGCAAATACAAAACCAAACCCTGCTCTGCTTTTATAGTAACTGAAATTCCTGATTTTGGGCCAAGGGCTAAAAAAATACGCGACGAACGACACGGGCCAACTTCGTGGGCATCGATAACGGTAAATGAAGGAAAATTTCGTCAGATTCGAAAAATGACTGCCGCAGTTGGTTTTCCTACTTTAAGATTGGTTCGCGTTCGTATAGGAAATGTATATTTGCAGGACTTAAAAGCGGGAGAAGTTCGAGAAGTTGATCATTTTTAATTAGATAATTTGGCAATTAGATAATTTAGATAATTTTTGGAAACTCAATAACTTATAACTCATAATTCATAACTCAAAAAAATGCTAAACGTTGTTCTTGTAGAACCTGAAATACCAAATAACACTGGAAATATTGGAAGATTGTGTGTGGGTACTGAAAGTAGATTGCACTTAATTCATCCGTTTGGATTTGTTATTAATGATAAAAACCTGAAACGTTCGGGATTGGATTATTGGGTACATCTTGATGTTACTGAATATCAAAATATAGAAGAATGGATCGCAAAGATTCCGGACCAGTCACGTGTTTTCCTGATGAGTTCTCATGCTGAAAAATCATATCTTGAAACTGATTTTCAGGATGGAGACTGGTTGGTTTTTGGGAAAGAAAGTGTTGGTTTAAGCAAGGAAGTTTTGGCTCGTTTTGAAAATCATTTAACGATTCCAATGTCGAAATTAATCAGAAGTTTTAATATCGCGAATTCTGTAGCTTTTGTGGTTGGTGAAGCTAAAAGACAAATTGGGTTGAAGGTTTAAGATATAATTGTAAGCTCCGGAGGAGTGTTATATTTATAGTTCACATTAAATTTCTGACGCGAAGCTCCAGCGGAGCGATATATATTTCACCCCTACGCGGCTCTATTAAATGTGATTTGAATTTCTATAAAATAACGTCCCGCTGGGACTTCCAACAATTAAGTAATTATAAACTTGCCTTTCTCCGCATCAAAAACGATGTGTTCGTCTTTGAACAAATTTGCAAAACTTCCGTTTGAAATTAAATGACAAGGTTCATCCTGAACAATTATTTCCGGTGTCATTATGATCATTTCGTCGCTTAACTGAATCGCCAAATCGATATCATGTGTCGAAAACAAAATACATTTTTGGGTTTCCTGTGTGAGCTTTTTCAGTAATTTAAACAACGAAACTTTGTGCAGTAAATCGAGATGTGTTGTGGGTTCATCCAGAATAATAAGCGGGGTATCTTGTGCCAAAGCTCTTGCGATTAATACTTTTTGCAATTGTCCGTCGCTAATTTCGAAATGTTTTTTTTGTGCCAAATGTTCGATTTGAGTCAGCTCTAATGCTTCCTGAACTTTCTCGATGTCGGTTTGGGTCAAAGTGCCTATCCAGTTGGTGTAAGGCTGGCGGCCTAGTGCCACTAACTCGAAAACGGAAAGATTACTTGGCGGTAATTTTTCGGTTAAAACCAAACTTAGATTCTGTGCTAAGTCTAAAGGATTGTAGGTATTGATATTTTTTTCATTCAGAAAAACATTTCCTGATAGTGGTTCCTGAATTCCTGTAATGGTTCGCAATAAAGTCGATTTCCCAATTCCGTTTGCTCCTATTAATGAAATGAGTTTTCCTGCAGACAAGTTCAAATTAAGATTCTCGGCAATAGTCACAGTTTCTTTCTTGGACTTATAGCCAATATTTAGATTTGAAGTTTTTAGGATGGTGCTCATCTTTTTAAGGTGCTAAGGTTCTGAGATGCTAAGTTGCTAAGTTTTTTTTGCTACTCCCGATAGCTAAAGGGATAAATGATTAAAAAAATCTGTGCCCATCTGTTTAATCCGTGTAATCTGTGGCCAAATTTATTTACTGAAAATTTCTTTTTCGCATTAATAAATATACAACAACTGGCGCCCCAATTATTGATGTTATGGCATTAATTGGCAATGTGGTATCTAATCCCGGTAATTGTGATGCTATGTCGCAGAATAGCATGATGATACCACCGTAAAAAAAAGTGCTCCAATATAAAACCGCGTGATTACTCGTTTGAAATGTGAGCTTTGCAATATGCGGAACGGCTAAACCAATAAACGCAATTGGCCCAGCAAAAGCGGTAACGCTTCCGGCTAAAATACTGGTGGCAAATATGATGACCAATCTTGCTTTTTTATAATTTAATCCCATGCTTTTAGCATAGTTTTCACCTAAAAGCAATGCATTTAAAGGTTTGATGCTACTAGCACTTAAAAGCAAACCAAAACTAACACAAACTGCTAAAATCGAAATAGATGTCCAGGAGAGATTTCCTAAGCTTCCTAATGACCAAAAGGTAAATTTTTGCAATTGTTCTGCCGAACTAAAATAAGTTAAAACCCCAACAATCGCGCTGGTAAAACTACCAAACATAAGTCCTACAATTAAAATTGCCATCGTGTTTCGCAAGCGTTGTGCTACTAACAAAACCAACATTAAAACCAAAACACTTCCTAATGTTGAAGCAAACACGATTCCGTATGGCGATAATAAAACTACGTTTAGAAATGTCGGCAAAAAGCCCGCTCCTAAGATTACAATGGCTACGGCTAAAATTGCTCCGGAACTTAATCCTAAAACATCTGGTCCCGCCAATGGGTTTCGAAATAAGGTTTGCATTAATAGTCCGCTAATAGACAATCCTACGCCTACTAACATTGCTGTAATCGCCTTTGGCAAACGATAATTGATGATAATATATTCCCAAGTCGATTTGCTGGCCTGACCGCCCGTTAAACTCGTATATACTTCTTTGAACGGAATGGTGATTGACCCCAAACTAATGTCCAGAAAAAACATAAATAAAAGTGCGAGGGCAAGTACCGAAAACAGGATTATATTTCGTTTTTTATTGATCAATACACTTAATTTAATTTTGATGCAAAAGTAAATTCATAGCTTGGCAATAAGTCAGGATGAAAAATCTTGATATAATCTTTTAGTACTAAATCCGGGCGACTTGGTGCTAATTCATAATAAACGGTTCCACCGGTTGCTCCTACTTTACCTTCGAAAGTATAAACGGTTTTATTTTTAAAAGCATCAAACTGACTGTAATGCGGATTGGTTTTTCCAAATTCTTCTAAGGTTTTGAATGATCCTGAAGCAATCCAGAAATTGGCCGTTTTGGCTTTTACCAATACTTTTTCAAAAGACAAACCTTCGCTTCCGGTTCCTTTTAAGTCTGACCATAAATAATTGGCCTGAGCATCTTTCATAAACTGAGCAACCCAACTATTTCCTTTGGCTACATACCAAACATCTTCATACATAGAACCATATAAAACAGTTGAAGTCGCAGGTTTATCAGCTACTAATTTTTTGGCCTGATCGTAGCTTAAAACAATTTTATCAAACAATTCTTTAGCCTTGTCTTCTTTACCAAATAAAGCTCCGTAAAGTTTGATCCATTCTGCTTTTCCTAAAGGAGATTGCTCCATCCAATCGGCCTGGATCAATACGTTTAGTCCGCTTTTCTTTAAATTATCCAATGTTGGATTGTTGTTGTCTACACCAAAAGTTACAATCAGATCCGGAGATAATTCGATTAATTGCTCGATGTTTAATTTTTCGTTTTCACCTACATTTTTAACGGAGCCTTTGTCGATTAAAGCTCTTGTTTTTTCTGAGGAAACGTAATCAGTATGAGGAAAACCAATCAATTTATCTTCTATTTCTAACATTTCAAGAAACGGAATATTGGTTGTTGAAGTTACCACAACAGATTCTAAAGGCACTTTTATGGTGGTGTATTTTTGTAAACTGTCCGGAACTTTAGCTTCTTTTTCTTTTAGGACATAAGTAAATTTTGCATTGGCATTTGGCCATGGTTCTGTTACGGTTACTACTGAATATCCTTCGTGTTTAACAATAGAAAGCCCGGATGCATATTCGATACTATTTTTTGCATTAGTATCTTTTGCAACGGTTTCAGTCTCATTTTTTTTACATCCAACAAGAAGAAAAAGAGGTAAAATAAAAATTAATTTAGGGAATAATTTTTTCATATATAGGTTATCTTATTTTAAGGAATAGTTTTTGATTTCTGGATTTCGACATTTAATTTAAATCATCACCATTTCGTAATTTGCATTTTGATAGTGACAAAGGTAAGGCAATTTCTATTTTTTTTATTTATCTTTATTCTTACAAAAAGCAATAAATACTACATTTAACCTATGAATAGCATAAAAACAAAAGTTTGTTCCAGCTGTGAATCTTCTTTTACTTGTGGAGATATTTCAGCAGAAAGCAAATGTTGGTGCAATGATTTCCCTCCTATTTTTAACCTTTCTGATGGTGGCGATTGCCTTTGTCCGGTTTGCTTTAAAGAAGCTTGCGAAGACAAAATTGATGCTTATGTAGAAACGATTACGCCTCAAAAAGCGCTTAAAAACAAAGCCATAACTTTACCCAAACAAGAAAAACTAATTGAAGGAATTGATTATTATATCGAAAATGGAAATTATGTTTTTAAAACCTGGTTTCACTTAAAAAGAGGTTCTTGCTGCGGAAATGACTGTAGACATTGCCCTTATTAAATTGTTATGAGTTATGAATTATTAGTGATAAATTTATAACTGTTTTTCTACGATTGGTCTTTTGCGTTAGGGATAGTAGCGATATCCTTTTATTTTTTTCTTTAAAAAATAAAAGATATAGTGGATAGCCCGACCGTAGGGAACGCCCTAACAATTTACATTTCACAACTAACAATTCACAATTAAAATGATTTACTTAATTACCGGAGGTGAGCGATCAGGAAAAAGCAGTTATGCTCAAAACTTGGCGTTGCAACTTTCAAATTCGCCTATTTATGTGGCAACGGCGAGAAAATGGGATGCTGATTTCCAGAACAGAATCGATCGTCATCAGCAAGAACGTGATGAACGATGGACGAATATTGAAGAGGAAAAATATTTAAGTAAAATTGATTTTACCGGAAAAGTAGCGCTGATCGATTGTGTGACGCTTTGGTTAACCAACTTTTTTACTGACCATCAATATGATGTGAATTTAAGTCTGGAAGAAGCTAAAAAAGAATTTCTTTCGATCGCGAATCAGGAAAATGCTACCTTAATTATTGTAACCAACGAAATTGGAATGGGCGTTCATGCCGAAACTCACATTGGCAGAAAATTTACCGAATTGCAAGGCTGGATGAATCAGTTTTTGGCATCTAATGCTGATGAAGTGGTGTTGATGGTTTCTGGAATTCCAGTTAAAATTAAATAATTAAATTCCAAAACTGGAGAGGAAATTCCAAACTTTTAAATTCCAAATTCGAACGTGATAGCTTATCTTTACTTAAATCTTTAAATTTTTTAGATTCTTTAATGAGATTTATGTCAAATTGGAATTTGGAATTTAAAAGTTTGGAATTTTCAACCAAATTGGAATTTAACAATGAGTTATTTAGATGATATTTTAAAATCGCGACGAGATACCCGACATTTTACGGCTGATGAAGTTCCGGATGAAGTGATCGAAAAAGCTTTGCAGGCCGGACATTGGGCGCCATCTGTTGGATTGACTGATGCTACGAGGTATTTTATCATTAAATCTAATGAAGTTAAAACGGCGGTAAAGAATCTCTTTTTAGATTATAATAAAAAAGCTGAAGAACTTACTGATAACCCGGAACAAAAAGAACATTATAAATCTTTGAAACTTGAAGCGATTGACGAAGCTCCAATTGGGCTCATTATTGCTTATGACCGATCTGTTCTCAATCAGTTTACGATTGGGACTGTGGGTAGTAACGAAGCAGTGAAATTTAGTTCGGTTTGTGCGGCACAGAATATCTGGCTTTCACTTACCGAACAAGGTTATGGAATGGGTTGGGTTTCGATTTTGAATTATCACCAGTTTAAAAAAATTCTTGATTTACCTGAAAATATTGAGCCGTTGGGTTATTTCTGTATAGGAAAACCGGCAACGAATTATGATAATCAACCGATGTTGCAACAATTGCATTGGAAACAAAAATCTGAAGCTCCGGTTTGTACCGAAATTAAAAATATTACCGAAGATATTCTCTCAGATTTTGATCTGAAAGCTGAAAAACCGACTGAACTTAAACCTGATTTTAGCACACTTTTGCAAGAAAAAATAGATTCTAAAACGAAACCTATTGGTTCTTTGGGCACTTTAGAAACGCTGGCTTATCAGATGGCAACGATTTTTGAAACGCTGAATCCGAAAATAATAAATCCCAATATAATCGTTTTTGCCGCAGATCACGGAATTGCGAATCATGGTGTGAGCGCTTATCCGCAGGATGTTACGCGCCAAATGGTGGGTAATTTTCTGGAAGGCGGTGCGGCGATAAACGTTTTTTGTAATCAGAATGATATTAAATTATCAATTGTTGATGCGGGAGTAAATTATGATTTCCCAACGAATGCCAATTTAATTAATGCCAAAATCGCAAAAGGAACGCAATCATTTTTGCATATTCCTGCCATGAGCGAAACCGAATTGCAATTGTGTTTTGAAAAAGGCAAATCGATTGTTGAAGAAATTGCTCAAACGGGTTCTAACTGCATTGGCTTTGGCGAAATGGGAATTGGAAATACTTCGACAGCTTCGGTTTTAATGAGTCTTTTAACCGATTTGCGTATTGAAGATTGTGTTGGAAAAGGAACAGGAGTTGAAAATGAAAAACTATCTCAGAAGCAGGATATTCTAAAAAGCGCCATTGAAAATTATTCCGGTCAAGCCGAATTAAAACAGCAACTCGCCTATTTTGGAGGTTTCGAAATTATACAAATCGCGAGCGGAATGCTAGCGGCTTACGATAATAAAATGCTGATTCTAGTTGATGGTTTTATTTGCAGCGTCGCTTTTTTGATTGCTTCGAAAATTAATCCTGATATTAAAAACAATGCTATTTTCTGTCATTGTTCTGCCGAAAAAGCGCATGATAAATTATTGAATTATTTAGGTGCAAAACCTATTTTAAATCTGGATTTACGTTTAGGTGAAGGAACGGGCTGCGCAATTGCTTTTCCTATTTTAAAATCGGCAGAGGCATTTTTGAATGATATGGCAAGTTTTGAAAGTGCGGGGGTTAGTAGGAAGTAGAAATAAGTCGCAGTTTTCAGTTTAAAAAAATTCGCCGTAATCTTGTCATTTCGACGAAGGAGAAATCTCCGCGATGAGATTCAATCTTTGTCGAGCTTATTGCGAAGATTTCTCCTTCGTCGAAATGACAAACTATATAAAAAACCAATCTTAAGAATGAAAAAAGAACTACATATCTTCTTTACCTCTCTAATGTTTTACACCAGGATTCCGTGTCCTAAAAACATTGATCATCATCCTGATTATTTAAACAAAGCCACTCGATATTTCCCTTTAATTGGATGGATTGTTGGCAGTATATCATTTTTGGCTTTTTATCTTTTTTCTCTTTTTCTTTCAACAGAAACTGCGGTAATTTTTGCGCTGATTATTTCTGTACTTACTACGGGAGCTTTTCACGAAGATGGCTTTGCTGATGTTTGCGATGGTTTTGGCGGAGGATGGACAAAAGAGAAAATCCTAATGATTATGAAGGATAGCGCTATTGGCGCTTACGGAGCAATTGGTTTGGTTTTACTTTTTTTACTAAAATTCAAATTACTTTCAGAATCTGTTTCGCTTTTTAAAGGGGATAATGCTATGGCGCTTATTCAGGTTTATCTTTTATTTGTTTCGGCTCATGCTTTAAGCCGTTTGGCGGCAATCTCCATTATTTTTACGCATGAATATTCTCGAGATGATGCTTCGAGCAAAAGCAAACCCATTGCCAAAAATCACACCTGGAAAGAAATTTCAGGTTCCTTTTTCTTCGGGTTATTCCCATTATTTGTTTTCTCTTATTTCCGCTATCAATTTCTTTTTGCTTTGGTTCCGGTTTTTATCATGCGTTATTTTTTAGCTCGTTATTTTCAGAAATGGATTGATGGTTATACAGGAGATTGCCTTGGCGCGACACAACAGGTTTGTGAAGTTATTTATTATTTAAGTATTCTTTTGATATGGAAATTTATTTAGTTCGTCATACCGAAACAATTTGCGAAAAAGGGGTTTGTTACGGACAATCTGATGTGGGTTTGGCAGAACCTTTCGATTCGGTTTTTGAAAATATCGTTTCGCAATTACCTTCTGAAGCAATCATTTTTTCGAGTCCTTTAAAACGCTGTGTTATTTTAGCCGAATACATTCAGCATACTATTAAGACAATTTCATTTGAAAAAGAAGATCGCTTAATGGAAATGAATTTTGGCGATTGGGAAATGAAAAACTGGAACGAAATCCCGCCAGAACAACTTAATCCCTGGATGGAAGATTTTGTAAATATTAGTGTTTCAAATGGGGAATCTTTTATTGCGTTGCACGAACGTGTGGGTGACTTTTTTTCTCAACTTTCAAAAGAAATAATTACGCCAATAATTATTGTAGCCCATGCCGGCGTGATTCGCAGCATTTTATGTCACCATACTTCTTTACCCTTAAAAGATGCTTTTAATAATAATGTAGATTTTGGCGAGGTAATAAAAATAATACTTTAAATGACCTTTTGTTGAGAATATCTTCTTTATAATCAAACAAATTAGAAAAATCGACATTTTTAACTTTATCTTTGCAAACAATTAAGGTTGTGTTATTTCGAAACACATTAAAAGGGAATCAAGTAATCATTAGAAAATCTTGAGCTGTACCCGCAACTGTAAGCTTAGTTCTGAAAAGAATGTTTGTTGTTATCTCCAATACCACTGCTCGCCCCGGCGAATGGGAAGGTAAACAGCAAAACGCAAGCCAGGAGACCTGCCTTTGTAACCAATATCGAACTCTCGGGAAAAAGAGTGCAGAAATTATGACTTTAAAAAAGCTTTTCGCGTTTTGTTTATTACTATTGTGCCATATTGTTGGGGCGCAGAATGATTCTATTAATAAGTTAAAAGAAGTCATCGTTTCTGATGCGAATCTTAAAAAATACTCTGCCTCACAATCGGTTCAGGTATTAAATGATTCCGTTATCAATAAAAACGCTTCTTCTTTAACGTCTCTTTTAAATTTCAATACTGTCATTTATTTTAAAGAAAATGGTCTTGGTATGACATCCGGACCTTCTTTTAGAGGAACTACTGCAGCACAAACAGCAGTTATCTGGAATGGCATCAATATTAATTCACAATTTTTAGGTCAAACGGATTTCAACACCATCGGAACAAGAGATTTTAATTCTATTTCTGTGAAAGCTGGTGGAGGAAGTGTTTTATACGGAAGCAGTGCCATTGGCGGAAGCATTCACCTTAATAATGATTTGAGATTTAAAAATGAATTCTCGAATCAGGTATTTTTTAGCTTAGGAAGTTATAATACTTTGAGTGCCAACTATCGCATTAATACCTCTTCTGACAAATACAGCTTACAAGTCAATATCTCCAGAAACAGCTCTGATAATGATTTTAAATATCCCGGCACAAAAGATGAGAGAAACATAAATGGTGAATATTATAACACCAGCATGAACACCACTTTTGGATATAAAATAGATGCCAAAAACACCATAAAAGCATACAGTCAGTTTTATGATGCAGAGCGTCATTTTTCTTTAATTGTACCCACAGAAACCAAAACAAAATACAACGATTTTAATACCCGAAATTTATTAGAATGGGAAAGTGTATTGAATCGTTTTACTTCAAAATTGAAATTAGCCTATATTGGAGAATCGTATAAGTATTTTGCTAATATAGATTCTGAATTATTTACCTACGGAAAAGTTGAAACTTCTATCATAAAATATGATTTGGCTTTTGATGTAAATGATAAAATCAAACTAAATGGTATTGTCGATTACAATCGTAATAAAGGATATGGTTCGAGCATCGATCAGGCAAAAAGAGAAGTTGGCTCAGCTAGCTTACTTTTAAGTCATTTAGTTACTGAAAAATGGGATTATAATGCCAGTATACGTCAGGAAATAACCGATAATTTTGGAAATCCATTCCTATTTTCTTTTGGAACACGTTATCAATTCACTGATTTTTATCGTTTGAAATTTAATGCTTCAAAAAATTTCAGAATGCCTACATACAATGATTTGTTTTGGGAAGGAAGTGGTAATCCTGATCTAAGACCTGAAACTTCTTATCAGGCAGAAATTGGTAATGAGTTTTTTACAAGGAATTTCTCTGTCTCTCTGACAACCTATTATAATTCGATCAAAGACTTATTACGCTGGGTTCCTACTGAAGGAAGCGGTGGTGCCTGGGCGCCTGAAAACACAGATAAAGTAAGAGCCTATGGTGCTGAAATACTTTTAGAATGGAAACCAAAAATAGGCAGCAACAATTTTACAGTAAACGGAACTTATGCTTATACGGTTTCTGAAAGCAAACAAATGATAAAAGGAGAATCTGTTTACAAGCAATTGATTTATGTTCCTTACCATAAACTAACAGGATCGGTTTCTTATAATTGGAAAAAAGCATCTTCTTATTTTCAATATTTATACAACGGAGATGCTTATACAACACCTTTTAATAATCCTGCAACCAAAGTAAAAGATTATAATATTGGTAACGTTGGTGTTGATTACGATTTTGGAAAAAAGAACAGTTACAAACTTGGTGTACAAGTTTTAAATATCTGGAATGAAAATTACCAACCCGTTTCTAACAGACAAATGCCGGGAAGAAATTTTACAATATACATAAACCTTAATTTTTAAATACAATGAAAAGATTTAACAAACTATTTTTAACTGTCATATTAAGCTCGGCATTTTTTGTGTCATGTAGCAGCGATAATGATGATACAACACCGGAACCTCGTGGCAATTACGAAGGGGGATTATTTATTGCAAATGAAGGTCAATTTTTGAAATCGAATGGAAATGTATCATATTTATCAGATGATTTAAAAATTGAAAACAATATTTTTTCTTTATTGAATCCTGAAAAAACAAAAAATGATATTATTCAATGCATTGGTTTTAATGGAAACTTCGCTTATTTGATTGTAAATAATACGAATAAAATTGAAGTAGTAAACAGATACACCTTCAAAAGCGTTGCGACTGTTACTACAGACATCAAAACCCCTAGATATATTGCTTTTGCAAACGGAAAAGGATATGTTACAAACTGGGGAGACGGAAATGATTCAAAAGATGATTATGTAGGGATTCTTGATCTTACTACAAACACGATTACATCTAAAATTTCTGTAGTTGAAGGACCTGAAAAAATAATTGAAAACGGTGGTAAACTTTATGTAACTCATAAAGGTGGTTACAACTTCGGAAATTCACTAACTATAATTAATGCTGCAACTAACTCGGTAGTAACTAACTTTGAGGTAGGTGATATGCCTGCAGGATTGGTAAAAGACAATGGAAGTTTGTATATTTTATGCGAAGGATATCCTTACTATGCTCCGAAACAAACAGCTGGTAAATTGGTAAAAGTCAGTCTAAGCACGAATACTATTACTTCAACTCTTAGTTTTGACGGTATAACACATCCTGGATATTTAGATATTGAAAACGATAAATTATATTACACTATCGACAGTAATATTTACTCTCTTGCTACAAGCGCTACAACTTTACCAACCGCTCCAATTTTCAAGGCTACTGAGGTTACCTCACTTTATGGACTGGCCGTAAAAAACAGCAAAATATATGTTGCAGACAAAGTAAATAATGTAGATAATGGAGATATTTATATCTATTCTCTAACAGGAAAACTTACTAATGAATTTAGCGTAGGCGTTAATCCAAACGGATTTTACTTTAATAATTAATTATTTAAGTATTTTAGAATTTGTTTTTGGAATATTCTAAAAATAAAAAAGGCTTTCAGAAATGAAAGCCTTTTTTATGTCTTTATTTTAATGATCTTAGAAGTCCTTCAGGAGCATCTTTCACATACATTTGATTTCTTACTCCATCCATTGCTTTGGCATCGGTAAAATTCTTTAAAACTATACCACTGTCCAATTGCGATTTTTTAGCAGTCGCTCCGGTAATTTGCGAAATAGCAACACTCAATAATGGTTCTGATGTATCGCCTAAAACTCCCAAATTACTAATACGCTCTAATTGCTCGAAAGTTGGTTTTAAACCATCTGTGTATTCTCCGAAATCAGCAGCATTTACAATTTTAAGTACCAAAGGCTGCATAGCATATTTGTGATTTAGATTTCTTTTTGCTTTTCCAAAAGTTGGAGAATCGTATAAAGTAACAGATCCTACGTTTTTACCAATTGTTGTCTCTCCTACCTGAACTACTGAAATATAAGGCACTAAACCATTTATCACCAATTCACTGGCAGAAGCTGTACCTGACGTAGTCAGAATATATACTTTAGACAAGTTCAGACTATTTATCGGACTTCCGTCTATTTTGTCTACAAAACGATTGTTTAAATATTCCGGATTATCAATTTCAAAAGCAGCATTTATCTTTGCGTTCCATTTTTCTTTAGCAAAAATTTTACCTGTATATTGTCCAGTAATCATACTTGCCAAACGAGTGGCAGTTTGTATAGAACCTCCTCCATTATATCTTAAATCCAGAACAAGATCTGTAATTCCCTGCGATTTAAATTCGGCGAAAGCCGCATTTAATTGTGCATCGTAATTGGCATAAAAACCATTATACATCAAATAGCCAATTTTATGACTTCCTGAAGTAATTACTTTATTGATGAAAATAGGATTTTCGTCTAAAGTGCTTTTTACTAATGAAACTGTTTTTCCGTTAGATTCAAAACTAGTCCCATTAAGAGTACCAAAACTCAAAGTATAACTATCGGCAGATAAAAGAGATCTATAATTTGAAACGGTAAGTTGAGTTCCGTTTACTGCTGAAAAAATATCACCACGTTTGATTGCTTTTCCTGAAGCATCAGAATTAGGAATAATGTAACGTACATAACCCAGTAAATCTGTTGTACTACCAGGTTTATAACTTAATCCAAATTCTACTCCGTTATTTTTTGTAGTTCCCTGTAGTTCCTGCTCTAAAACAGTGTAGTCAGAAACGATCCAGCTAAAACGATCAATTGCCTGACCTTTTGGGAATTTGCTAATGGGTTTATTTAATAAAGCCTGAAATAAATCTTCCGGTTGAGAATATCCTCTTAAAAAAGAGTTCAATGCTTCCTGATTATTAAAACGATCATCGGCTAAATTTGGCACATCGGCTTGCCATAAATAAAACTGATTTAAACCTTTCCAAATGAAATCCTTAACCTGCAAATCAGCTGGTGCAGCAACATCATCCTGATCCTCACAAGACTGTAAAGAAAAAGCTAGTAAAAATAATAACAGTACACTCTTTAAAATTGTTTTCATATAGTAGGTATCTATGTAGTACTAACGTAAAAATAGTATCTTTAGTTTTAACATTAATTATTTTTATTGTATTTTTTTTAATAAAATTCACATCTGTCGTGTAACAAAAATAATAGTGCCTCGTCTTGACTATATAAGCTAACGAGTAACCAACGAATAACCAACCAATTTTATGAATCAGAATGTGTTTATAGAATTAATAAATCCTTTTAAAGACAAAGTTTTTCGTCTGGCAAAAAGATTATTAACCAGTACAGAAGAAGCCGAGGACGCTACACAGGAAGTGATAGTAAAATTATGGAATAAAAAAGAAAATTTAGACTCTTATAATAGTATTGAAGCACTCGCCATGACAATGACCAAAAATTATTGTCTGGATCAGTTAAAATCTAAAAGAGCCGGAAATCTTCAAATTGTTCATAATAATTATACTGACCGGGAACCTCAGCTGGATAAAAAATTAGAGGATTCGAACAGTTTAGAATGGGTTGAAAAAATTATAAGTCAGTTGCCCGAACAATTACAAATATTAATTCAGTTACGCGATGTTGAACAATATGAATTTGATGAAATTGCGAAAATTGTCAACATGAATGAAACGGCTATTCGGGTAGCACTTTCGAGAGCGAGAAAAAAAATAAGAGAGTCAATGATTAACACACACAGTTATGGAATTCAATAAAATAGAAGATATATTAGAAAAATACTTTCAGGGAGAAACCAGTATTGCCGAAGAAAAAGAATTAAAAGATTATTTTTCATCACCAAATATTGCGCAGCATTTAGAACAATACAAACCTATGTTTGGTTATTTCTCTCATGTAAAAGAACAGAAATCGACGCAGGAAATACCACTAAAAACTAACAAACAAAATGTGGCGTGGTTATCGATAGCGGCTTCTGCTGTTGTTTTACTAGGAATTGGAACCTATTTTTATGTAAGCGAAAAAAATACAGTAGACACTGTAGCGCAAACAGAATTAGGAACTTATGATGATCCGGAAGAAGCACTTGCTGCAACGCAAAAAGCTTTGGCCTTATTATCAAGCAACGTTAATGTAGGTATCGGAAGTGTACAATACATTAGACAATACGAAGAATCAAAAAACAAAATTTTTAAACAATAATTAAAATCAATCAAATGAAAAATTTCATCATAACACTAGTTTTAGCATTCGTTAGCCATGCATTTTATGCACAGGGAGCATTTGACAAATTTGATGGTCAGGACGATGTAACCTCAGTAATTGTAAACAAAAAAATGTTTGATTTAATGAGTAAAGTAAAAGCTGATCCTTCTGATAAAGAAACCCAGCAATACATTAACCTGATTAAAAAATTAGACAACTTAAAAGTGTTTACTACTAAAAATCCTAAAATTGAAGCTGACATGAAAGCTTCTGCTGACAAATATGTAAAAACAGCAGGATTAGAAGAATTAATGCGCATTAATGATGGTGGCAGAAACGTTAGAATATCTGTAAAATCAGGAGCAACAGACTCTCAGATAAGAGAATTATTAATGTACGTTGACGGAGCGAAAAAAGACGAAACTGTTTTATTATCGCTAACAGGTAATTTTGATATTAACGAAATTTCAGTACTTACAGACAAGATGCAACTTCCTGGTGGTGCTGATCTAAAAAAAGCCTCTAAAGGCAAAAAATAAAATGAGAACTAACATTTTTACCTCAGCCCTTTTAGTGTTACTAACTTTAGTAAGTTGTAATTCTGAACCTTCATTGCAGAAATATTTTGTAGAAAATACAGACAATAAAAATTTTATTGCTCTTGATGTTTCGCCTAGTATTTTAAATGTAGAGAAAACAAAATTATCAGCAGAACAAAATGAAGCTTTAAAATCATTTGATAAGATGAACATCCTGGCTTTTAAAGCTAATGCTACAAATCAGGTTCAGTTTGAAGCAGAAAGAGCCAAAGTCAAAGCGATTTTAAAAGATCCAAAATACCAGCAATTGATGAGTTTTGGCTCAGGTAAAGATGGCGCATCAATAAGTTATGTAGGCGCTGATGATAACATTAAAGAGTTTGTAGTTTTTGCCAATAGAAAAGAAAACGGTTTTGCAGTAGTGCGCGTTTTGGGCGAAAACATGAACCCAAATAATATCATGACATTAATGTCTGTTCTAAGAGAATCAAAAATCGACATGGAACAATTAAAGCCTTTGCAACAACTGGTTAAATAATAACATCTATCCTATTTTAATAAAAAAGCTCTCATTTGGGAGCTTTTTTTATGCCTAATTTTTACAAGATTATACTGCCTAATATTTATTGCTTTTTATTTTGATCCGGATCTAATTTAATTATATTTGCACCTAACCAAATAAGTTTTTTAATTTAAAACTTACTAAATAACTAACCTTATACCCTTATCAATCATCTTGAAAAAAGCATTAAAAATTGCGCTTAAAATATTCTTAGTCTTTTTAGGATTTATTCTAATTTATCTAATTGCTGTATTTTCTCTTTCTAAAATCACAGTACAACAAGAACCCAACACAAAACCTGAAGTCGAAATTTATATTTTAACCAATGGCGTACATACTGATATTGTAATGCCAACCAAAAGCGACCAGATCGACTGGAGTCAAAAAGTACAATTTGCTAATACAAAAGCTGCCGATTCTACTTATAAATATCTCGCCATGGGTTGGGGTGACAAAGGTTTTTATTTAGAAACGCCAGAATGGTCAGGCTTAAAAGCTTCTGTCGCATTCAAAGCTGCTTCAGGATTAAGTAATACTGCTATTCACGCTACATACTACAAATCTTTAAAAGAAGGTGATGATTGCAAAAAGATGATGATTAGCAAAGAACAATACGATCGTTTAATACAATACATCAACAATAGTTTTCAAAAAGATGCTTCAGGCAATTTCTTTCCTATAAAAACAGACGCTAATTACGGTAAAACTGATGCTTTCTATGAAGCCAACGGAAGCTACAGTTTGTTTCATACCTGCAATACCTGGGCCAACAGCGCCCTGAAAGCAAGCGGGCAAAAATGTTGTTTCTGGACGGCTACAGATTCAGGAATTTTTTCTAAATACAAATAATTTAATATATAAACATGATACAAAAAACATCGAATGCCTTCATAGCGGCATCTTGGGTAGCTCTTGGAGCAGGAACAGTTGGTTTTATAGTAGGTCTTGCAAGAGCCGAAATGTTATTAAACGAAAAAGGATATTATTTTACCGTTTTAATGTTTGGTTTATTTGCCGTTGTTTCATTACAAAAAAGTGTTAGAGACAGACTTGAAAAACTTCCTGTAACTGATATCTACTACGGAATCTGTTGGTTCGGAACTCTTTTATCTATTGTATTATTAGTTGTAGGCCTTTGGAACGCTACAATTTTACCAAGTGAAAAAGGTTTTTATGCATTTGCTTTTCTATTAGCGCTTTTTGGTGCTATTTCGGTACAAAAAAATACAAGGGATAATATGTCATTTAGCCAAAGTGAATAATCTTAAAACATAATTAATTAAACCAACTTCCAAATTAAACCACAAAAAAAGCTCCAATTTTCATTGGAGCTTTTTTAATATCAGGATTTGAGATTATTTACTCAAATACATTTTTCTTCTAGAGTACAATTCGTAGAATTGATCGTCTTTTAAGTCATCAATAAACAAGATGCTTTCTCCTGTTGATTTCATTTCTGGCCCTAATGCTTTGTTTACATTATGGAATTTACTGAAAGAGAAAACCGGTTGTTTGATCGCGTATCCTTTTAATTGTGGATTAAAATCAAAGTCAGTTACTTTATTGTGACCTAACATTACTTTCGTAGCGTAGTTTACATATGGTTCTCCGTAAGCTTTTGCAATAAACGGTACCGTTCTGGAAGCTCTAGGATTTGCCTCGATAATATAAACTGTATCATCTTTTATCGCAAACTGAATGTTGATTAAACCAACTGTTTTCAGCGCTCTTGCAATCTTTTTAGTATGATCTTTTATTTGCTGCATTACGAATTCTCCTAAGTTAAAAGGAGGCAAAGTAGCATTACTATCTCCAGAGTGAACTCCGCAAGGTTCGATATGCTCCATAATTCCTATAATGTACACATTTCCGTCAGCATCACAAATTGCATCAGCTTCAGCTTCGATTGCTCCGGCTAAATAGTGATCTAAAAGTAATTTATTTCCTGGAATCGTTTTCAATAAGTTGATAACGTGCTCTTCAAGTTCTTTTTTGTTGATTACAATTTTCATTCCCTGACCTCCTAATACATAAGAAGGACGAATCAATAATGGGAAGTCTAAAGTATCTGCAAGTGCAGAAGCCTCATCAGCAGTTTCAGCGATTCCGAATTGTGGGAAAGGAATGTGTAATTCTCTCAATAAATCTGAGAAACGTCCTCTGTCTTCCGCTAAGTCAAGTGCATCAAAACTAGTTCCGATGATTTTTACTCCGTATTTAGATAATTTTTCAGCTAATTTCAAAGCCGTTTGACCACCTAATTGTACAATAACACCTTCTGGTTTTTCATGTTGAATGATGTCATATATATGTTCCCAGAAAACTGGCTCGAAGTATAATTTATCTGCCGTATCAAAATCAGTCGAAACCGTTTCAGGATTACAGTTGATCATGATCGTTTCGTAACCACATTCTTTAGCAGCCAAAACTCCGTGTACACAAGAATAATCAAACTCAATTCCTTGTCCAATTCTGTTTGGTCCTGAACCAAGAACTATAATTTTCTTTTTCTCTGTTACAATACTTTCGTTATCTACATAACGCTCACCGTTTGCTTTTTCGATTTCGGCCTCAAAAGTCGAGTAATAATAAGGTGTTTTTGCTTTAAACTCAGCTGCACAAGTATCAACCAGTTTAAACACACGGTTAATATTTTTATCCATACGTAAAGTATGTACTTCGCTTTCAAGACAATTTAACATGTGAGCAATTTGTCTGTCGGCAAAACCTTTTTGTTTCGCTTCAAGCAAAAGTTCTTTAGGAAGAGTCGAAATTTTATAGTTCGAAATTTCTTTCTCTAAAGTATAAAGCTCTTCGTATTGTTTTAAGAACCACATATCTATTTTTGTGATTTCATGAATACGGCTCAACGGAATTCCCATTGCGATGGCATCATAAATTACAAAAACACGATCCCAACTTGCAAAAGTTAGTTTCTCGATAATCTCTTCGTAGTTTTTATATCCTTTTCCGTCAGCACCTAAACCATTTCTCTTAATCTCAAGAGATTGAGTTGCTTTATGTAAAGCTTCCTGGAACGAACGTCCAATTCCCATAACTTCACCAACAGATTTCATCTGAAGACCTAAAGTTCTGTCAGCACCTTCGAATTTATCAAAGTTCCAACGTGGTATTTTTACGATTACATAATCAAGAGTTGGTTCAAAAAGAGCCGAAGTTGATTTTGTAATTTGGTTTTGCAATTCATCAAGATTGTATCCTAAAGCTAGTTTAGAAGCAATTTTAGCAATTGGATAACCCGTTGCTTTTGATGCTAAAGCTGATGAACGAGACACACGAGGATTAATCTCGATCGCTACGATATCTTCTTTTTCGTCTGGTGAAACTGCAAATTGTACGTTACAACCTCCCGCAAAATTACCAATACTACGCATCATCAGGATGGCATAGTCACGTAATTTCTGGAATGTAGTATCTGATAATGTCATCGCTGGTGCAACTGTAATCGAATCTCCGGTATGAATTCCCATCGGATCCATATTTTCGATCGAACAAATGATTACAACATTATCATTTTTATCTCTTAAAAGTTCTAACTCATATTCTTTCCACCCCATCAAAGCTTTGTCGATCAAAACCTCGTGTATTGGCGATGCTTCAAGACCGCGAGTTAAAAGTTCATCAAAATCTTCTTTTTTGTAAACAATTGCTGCTCCTGTTCCTCCAAGTGTAAATGAAGGACGAATTACAAGCGGAAAACCAAATTCCTGTGCAATTTCTTTACCTTCTAAGTATGAAGTAGCCGTTTTTGCAGGTGCAGTTGGTACATTAATTTTTTCTAAAAGCTGTTTAAATTGCTCTCTGTCTTCGGTAATATTAATTGCGTTTACGTCAACTCCAATTAATTTTACTCCAAAATCCTGCCAGATTCCTTTTTCTTCAGCTTCCAAACATAAATTCAAAGCAGTTTGTCCACCCATTGTTGGCAAAACCGCATCAATTTGTGGATGTTCTTTCAGAATCTCAATAATCGATTTTGTAGTTAAAGGTTTCAAATATATATGATCGGCCATTGTTGGGTCGGTCATAATAGTCGCTGGATTCGAGTTTATCAAGATAACTTCAATTCCTTCTTCACGAATAGAACGAGCAGATTGAGATCCTGCATAGTCAAATTCGCAAGCTTGACCAATAACAATAGGTCCTGACCCTATTATTAAAACTGATTTTATTGATGTGTCTTTAGGCATTTTGTATGTATTGTGTAGTTATTATATGTATTCAAAAACATTCACAGTGCTTTAGAAACTAGAATGTTACATTTTTTTTACCGACAAGGTATAAAAAAAGGCGATACTAAAAAAGTAATCGCCTTATGTATGTTTATACAAACATTATTTTTTGTGTCTAGGCTCGCTAGAAACAGTTAATTTATGTCTTCCTTTTGCTCTTCTACGCGCTAGAACTTTTCTTCCATTCGCAGAAGCCATTCTGTCCATAAATCCGTGCTTATTTCTTCTTTTTCTTTTCGATGGTTGAAACGTTCTTTTGCTCATTGCTTTGTATCTTTAAAATGGTATCTAATATCTGTTTTTCTGTTTTACAATAACCTTATTCTAAAACCGAGTGCAAATATACAAAGACTTTTTTTTCTGGCAAGTACTTTAATAAAAATATTTTTAATTCATTTTACTATATTTGCAATCACAAATATATAACTATTATGTTTCACAAAAATATTAAACTTATTTTAGCCGGACTTCTTGTAGTTGCTGGCATCTGGCAATTTACTGAAAGCAATATCGGAAACGGAATCTTCCTTATATTATTGACGGCAATTCCGATTTTTCTTTACTTTAAAAACGAATTTATCCTTTTAGCCTTCCTTAAATTAAGAAAACAAGACTTCGAAGGGGCTAAAAAATGGCTGGCATACATCAAAAACCCAGAAGCTGCATTAGTAAGAAAACAACAAGGATACTTTAATTACCTTCACGGAATTATGTTATCTCAAACCAATATCAACCAAGCCGAGAAACATTTCAAAAAAGCAATCGAACTTGGACTATCAATGGACATGGATTTAGCCGTAGCAAAATTAAACCTTGCAGGAGTTGCAATGTCACGCCGCAGAAAGCTTGAAGCAACTAACCTACTTAACGAAGCTAAGAAATTAGACAAGCAAGGAATGCTAAAAGAGCAAATCACTATGATGAAAGAACAAATGAAGAAAATCTAATTTTTTTTTCAAATTTCAATATTTTCAAAATCCCAAATTCCAATGTGAATTTGGGATTTTTTCATTTTAGATGAAAGAGTTTAGATTTTCCTTTTTAAATTCATTTTATCAGTTTCAGCGAAACCCGACAGGTTTTTAAAACCTGTCGGGTTTACTATACGCCACTATCTTTGTCAAAGTTTAAAACTTTGACAAAGATTCTTAACCGCAAAACATTTGGAATTTGATCCCTAATTCGAGATCTAAAACTACACGAAAAACATTGTTATGAAAATGATTGTCCTAGCCCCGATAGAAGTGGAAATCCTTTTGTGCCGGGGTTCGGCACAAAAGATTGTAACGGATAGCGGGATTAGCTCCTAAAAAAAGTTATTGTCTCTTGCATTAACATATAGTTTGTCATCCTGAGGAACGAAGGATCACACCAGAAATTCCGCAAACTTAATCGCCAATCTTTGTCGAATTGCGAGTGTGATCCTTCGTTCCTCAGGATGACAACATTGCGCATAATTGGAATTTCCTTAAATTTTAATCCTCCAAAATAATCGAAGGCAAATTCTCATTCAGCCATTTATATTTATTCAGAATCATAATGTGTGTTCCGCCTTTTACAACAATACAACTATTGATATACTTAATAGGAAAAACATCATCCTGATCGCCGTGTATATGAACCACTTTTGTATCTATCTCACTTCTATCCCATAAAATAACCGATTCCACTGCCCATTGCAAATATTTTAGATCGCGAACCGCAAGGAATTTCTCGTACAACTTAATACGTTTATTGACTTTTTCTCCAAAAGAATATTTTGCCAGATTTTCGATATTCAAAATCAGCTTCATCGGAATCAGCTTGTAGGCTTTCGTTTTTTTACCAATTTTCATTCTTCGAGGAAATTCGACATTACTTCTCACACTCGAAATAATAATCACTTTTCGCGCCTTGATATGTTTGGCGATTTCCTGAACCAGAATTCCGCCAAAAGAAACTCCAATTAAAACCGGATTCTCGTGTTTGATGTTTTTCGAAATTCTAAGTGCATAATCAGACAGAGATTCTTTTGTCTGCGGAATTTCCCATTCTAGCAAACAAACCTCAAAAACAGATTCATCTAATTTGATTCTTTCAAAAATAGCAGGACTAGCTGCCAGACCAGGCATAAAGTATACAGGAATTTTACTCATTTAACAGAAAGAGATTATGGTTACAAATTTTAATTGCATGCTAAAATTACTTTTTTTAGCAATATGCACTGCAAATCTTACACCATAATTAATTTAAACATAATAAATCTACAAAAAGACATAGTTAACCCAAGCCTTTAGAGGACTAACAAAAAATAATTTCATATTGAAAATCAAATGATTACCTTTGCACTCATTATAACCATTATCAAAAGATTCATCCGGGACCTTTTGCACATTACTATTAACGTTCTTTTTCTATTATTTTTTTAATTCAATCCCCAAAAAACATGACTAATATGGAACCTATTGAAACTATGGAAATCAAAGACAATACTTTTGCAAGACAATTTGAAACCATAGTCCCTGAAGGATTACTTTCTGTTGAATATTCATTTCAGGAGAAGAAAATCTTTCTAACCAAAATCAACTCACCAGAAGGTTTTGACAATCAAGCATTAATTGATGTAGTACTTAAAAACATCATGGAACTTATCATCGAAAAGAAATTCAGATTAATGCCTATTCATCCTCGAATTGTATTGTTTATCAAAAAAAATCCTCAGTATAAGGAATTACTTCCTCCCGGGATTAGAATTTAATTTTAAAAATATCCAATAAGTCTTAGCCATAGTCCGCCGATAACCATGTAAATAAGCAACATTGTTAATCCGGTAACTAACCCTTTGACCCACCAACTTTTTAAATCGACGTAGCCGCTCCCAAAGAAAACAGGTGCCGGACCGTGACCATAATGCGTTAAAGTTCCGTAAATTGACCCTACAAAACCAAGCATAAAAGCGAGTAGTAAACCCGGAATTCCAAGCGAAACACCTACACCAAGTAAAGCCGCATACATCGCAGCGACGTGTGCGGTTGCACTTGCAAAAAGATAATGGCTAAAAAAGTACACCAATATAATAATAGGAAAAGCCATTTGCCAGCTTAAACCTCCAATTTCAGCTTTTACCAAATTACTAAACCAGCCAATAAAACCCAATTCGTTGAGCGAACTGGCCATCATTACTAAAACCGAAAACCACACAATTGTATCCCAAGCACCTTTTTCGGCTTTTACATCTTCCCAGGTTAAAACCGAAGTAAGTAATAAAATCACCAAACCAATAAATGCAGTTGTTGTGGCATCAATAGAAAACAAATCTCCTGTCATCCACAAAAACAATAAGATAAAGAAAGTCAACAACATCATCCACTCGTTACGTGTTATAGGCCCCATTTCTTTTAATTTCTGAGCGGCAATTTGCGGAGCATCTCCTGTTTTCTTTAATTCTGGCGGATAAATTTTGTACAACACTAATGGAATTACAAAAAATGCCACCAAACCCGGAACAATAGCTGCTGTTGCCCACGAAATCCAACTAATCTTGATACCTAAATTAAGCGCAAATTTTTGACACATTGGGTTACTCGCGGTTCCGGTTAAAAACATAGAAGATGCTATTAAGTTAGCATTATAACTGCTTAAAGTAAGATACGAACCTAATTTTCTGTGTGTTTCAGGCTGATCAGGCATTGAGCCAAAACTCATTGACATCGATTTCATGATAGGATAAATAATCCCTCCTCCTCTTGCCGTATTACTTGGTACTGCCGGAGCCAAAACCAAATCAGCTAATCCTAAACCATAGGCAAGACCAAGCGAACTTTTTCCGAATATTCTAATGAATAAAAAAGCGATTCTGTTTCCTAATCCTGTTTTAATAAAGCCTCGTGCAATAAAAAACGAAATTCCGATAAGCCAGATTACTTTATCTCCAAAACCTCTTAAGGCCAAAGTGATTGATTTTCCTGCTTCACCCGGAGCCAAAACTTGCGAAAAAGCAGTCAATGCGATCGCAATCATACACATAGTTCCCATTGGGGCAGCTTTTAAAATAATCCCCAAAATAGTGGCTACAAATATGGCAAATAAGTGCCATGCTTCGATTACAACACCATCCGGAGCAGGAATTAACCAGATTGCAATTCCAACTACAAGTGTGATCAGGGCTTGAGGAATTTTTACTTCTTTCATAAAAATAAGAATTAAATTAAATATTATTAAAGTCGCAACTGAAACTGAATCAGGAACAAGTTGTCACTATAGTATGATGTATCAGGAATATCTTTATCGTACTTATCGATTTCAAATCCCATCTCAATACGACCGGTATATGCTTTACCAAATTCAAGACTTATCATAGGTGTATAAGTCCTTCTTAAATTGGGATTTGTTTTAAAATTATTATCAAAAGATTCAAATCGGCAGGATAATTCCAGCGAAGTTAATTTTTTATAATCTACCAGATATCTCAGGTTAGGTAAAAAATAAATACCACGCATTTGATAATCATCAATTTTTGAAGTTCTGCCTTCAGGAGGCAAAGTAAAATACAAATTTTGATTCGTTCCTTGTTTATATTCGATTTGCAAATCAAAAGTAAACTTGTCTGTTAGTTTAAAATCACTTGTAATATCTACACCTACAGCAAAAACTTTTTGATTCGATCTTTTTCCGATTCCACCATTTAAACCCAGATCTATCTTATGCAATTTTGACAATCCAAAAACCAATCTTGTGGCATATTGTTTCCCGTTATCATTGTCCATTTCCTGATTTCTTCCATTCCCATTTAAAACAGAAACAGCATAGCTAAAAGGAATTTTTCCAAGATCAACAGATCCTGATGCAGAAGCACCAATTTGAAAACTTGTCCAGCCATTTTTTCCAAATTCGTAATATTGGTTAGAGAAGTCGAATGATTTAATGATATCAACCGGAACCAATTCCTCAATACCAAAAGCAGGCCTGAATTGCCCTCCTGTTAAAGCCAGATATCGATTAAAAGTATATTTCCCGTAAGCGTTCTCCAAAACTTTACCTTTAGGATCTGATTTAAAATCAGCTAAATTCACTAAAATCACAACTTCTGTCGCTTCGCTTAGTTTTGTATTTAATCCTACACGCATTCTTTTAATATCAAACGAACTTTGAGTAACCTCGCCTGTCGAATGATGCACTCCCAAAACATCGACATTATCGCCAAAACTTTCTAAATATCTAGCCTGCAAAAGACCTTTAAATTGAAACTGAGGATACTTAACACTACTTTCAGAATCTTCAGGCGCTGGTGTATTGGCCGTTTGTGCATTCATAAAAAGTGGCATTATAAAAAGAACAAAAAATAGTATTACGTGTAAATTTTTACTCATAAGCATTATAACTAAAAAATTAAGTCAATTAGCAATTATAAAGAACCTCGTTTTATCTTCTATTAGAACCTCCGCTTGCCGGCCTTGCCGTCGCTGGTCGCGTTGTTGGTTGCGTTGGTCGTACAGCAGGACGTGTAGACGGACTAGTTGGTGCAACTGGTCTTGTCGTTGGTCTTGTTACAGGTTGCGTTGGCCTTGTTACTGGCTGCGTTGGTCGTACAGCTGGTCGGGTCGACGGATTGGTTGGAGTTACAGGACGCGTTACAGGTCTTGTTGTATTTCCAGGTCTGGTCGACGGATTTGTAGGTCGTGTTACAGGTCTGGTCGTATTTCCAGGTCTGGTTGACGGATTAGTAGGACGCGTTACTGGTCGAGTCGTATTTCCTGGTCTCGTTGAATTTCCAGGTCGTGTTGGTCTTGTAACGGGTGCCGGTCTTTTATAATCTCTACCATTATAAGTAGTATTATAACGTCCGTTCGTTCTGTTATTTCGAACAATTACGGATGTATTTCTTCTTGACGAATAGCTATTATAATATCTTGGATTTCTTATCACAGCAGTTCTGCGATAGTAAGGACTTCTGTAATAATGCCCGTGATAACCCCAATAATCATGGTAATAAACCGGACGCCAAGGACGCCAGTATGGCGGATAGTAGCCCCAATGCCATGGAGATCTGTAAGCAACATATATTGGAGAAAACAAAAACAGAACAACCGGCCAGGCACTTACACTGGTAGTGACATAACTCGGATTGCTAGTCGTTGTATTATAATTATTCGTTGTATTATTATTTACAATTACGGTAGTATTGCCTTTATAACCGGGATTTGGTGTTCCGGAAGTGGCATCAGCAGGTTCAACAATATAATTTTTACCGTATAAATCTTCATCGCCAATGGCCTGAACGTGAATATTGTTCTTTTTATCTTTATCCACTTCGATAACAGCGACATCTTGTGTTTCATTATTATTTACAGCAACCTGAAGTACAATTACATGCGTATTACCTTCTTTATGACTTTCTACTTCGATATAATCAATTTGTCCGTCATCATTTAAATCTAAATTATTAACTTTATTATCCGGATCGTTTAATGCTTTTTCAAAATCTTCTAAAGTTTTAGATTTTTGAAAAATATCCAATACCGCGAACAAACTAAGATTATCGCCCGGCAAACCTAAAGCAACAGGTTCATTATCTGTTTGAGAAAATACAGGCAGACTATATAAACCAATCATTAAAATAGCAAAAAATAAAATACTCTTTTTCATATTAATAATAGTTTAGTACAATTATGCTGACTAAGGTATAAAAAAAACGTAAGAATTTAACATTACTGTATAACTTTCTATAATTCTCAAAAAATCCACTTAAAATATTTTAATTATACATCAATTTAGGCGCTATAAACCATTTAAGTAAGATTAATATCCTTAACTTTGTGAATACCCCCTTTTCTTGTAACCTATATTTTATAATATCTTACAAAAAACTGTTTAAGATTTATTACTACCATAGAAACAAAATTACGATGAAAAAACACTTACCTATTTTCATTTTCTTTCTTTCGCTTACTTACAGTTATGGTCAGATCGAGGTCTCGACAACTCTGGAAGACGCTATTAATAAAGCTATAGCTAAAAGCGTTTCACTAAAGAATAAAGACTTAGATATTGAGAAATTAAATCTTCAGGAAAAAGGAGTCTGGAATAAGTACATTCCAACTGTTGAAGCCAGTGCTTTGTATTCTTATTTTGATAATAAACTTACCGTCGATCTTCCTACGGCTACCATACCTATTGTAAATTATCCATTATTTGATGGAAAAACAGCTTTTAAAAATTACGGAAATATTTTTAACGGAAGTGTCATGGCCAAAACAGTTCTTTTTAGCGGAATGCAAATTCCAAATGGAGCCAAAGCCATTCACGAAAAAACAAAAGGAACCGAGTTTTTAAAAGAATCCGAAAAAGATCAAATTATAAAAGATGTCATTAATACATTCGACCAGCTTGAGCTATTAAAACAAATAGACCAACTTATAAAAGATAGCGAAAACCGACTGGAAACAGAAACAAAACGTGTTACAAAAGCCATAGAACAAGGACTTGCGGTTCCGTATGACAGGGATAAAATCAAACTGGCTTCTCTAGAACTGGCCTCTAAAAAAATTGAACTGGATGGCAAACGAAGATTGGTTTATAAAAAAATTCAATATCTAACGGGATATTCTATTAGCGATATTGAGCAGGTTCAATACAATTTGGTTCCGTATTTAATTACAGATTCAAAATTAAGTACAGAAAACAAACAGGAAATAAAAGCTTTAGAATCTTTTAAAACTGCTTACGAGTATTTATTAAAAAAAGAAAAAGGAACTTATTTACCCACTTTAGGCGCTTTTGGAGGTGTCTCCTACTCTAGTTTATTTGATGCGAACGCAACAACGCCAGTTATTACAGGAATAAACCAGGCTTTGTACTTAGGTTTAAACGAAGTAACCATAAGCAACAATTGGGTTGTAGGTGCTGCCATGAAATGGGAAGTTTTTTCTGGCTTTGAAAGAAAACACAAAGTACACGAGGCCAAAATAAACATCGAACAAGTACAAAACCAGATCGACGATACTAAAGAAAAGCTAGAATTACTTCTCGAAAAAAACTTTGTTGATTATAGCGTTCTGACTCAAAAAATTGACATTACACAACAACAGGAAAAAGTAGCAGGCAACAATTTGAATCTGGCCATAAAACAATATAAAGAAGGGCTTATCAATATATCTGAACGTCTGGAAGCCGAAAATGATTCTTATAAAGCCTCTGTAAACAAAACCACTACTTTAATCGAACAGCGATTATCAGCAATTGAAACCATTATTGCAACTGGCGATTTATCAAAAAAATTATCTAAATAAAAGTTCTATTTTATGAAAAAAGCAATTATCGTAGTCAGCTTTATTCTTGTTTTTATAAGCTGTCAAAAAGAGAAAAAAGAAAATGTAATTCAGGGAAAAATAGAAAAAGAACAAATTGCCGTTGTAAGCAAAGTACCGGGCAAGATTTTAAAAATCTTTGTCAAAGAAGGTGACATTGTACAAAAAGGAGATACTCTGGCTCTTCTTGATATTCCGGAAGTTGATGCTAAAAAAAGCCAGGCCGAAGGTGCTGTTATATCTGCCAAAGCCCAATATAAAATGGCCGTAAAAGGAGCCACTGAAAATCAGATCAAACAGCTTGAAGCCAAAAAAATGGGACTAAAAGAACAATACGAGTTTGCTCAGAAATCGATTAAACGATTGACTAATATGCTCAAAGATTCTTTGATATCGCAACAAACCTACGATGAAACTTTTGCTAAATACCAAGGCGCTCAGGCACAATACAATGCTGTTGTTGCTGAGTTAGACGATGCTAAAAAAGGTGCGCGTATCGAACAACAAACCATGGCATTAGGACAGCAAGACCGAGCTCTTGGTGCTTTGCAGGAAGTAGAAACTGCCGATAAGGAACGCTATATTATTGCACCACAAGATATGAGCATCGAAACTATTACACTAAATCTTGGCGAACTGGCTTTACCCGGCTACACTTTATTTAACGGATATATTGCGAATAGCACTTATTTTCGATTTACAATACCCGAAAATCAGTTGGGTCAATATAAAAAAGGTCAGGAAATAACGGTTCATGTTCCTTATAAAAAAGAAGACATAAAAGGAACCATTACTACAATAAAGCAATTGGGAGCTTATGGTAATATTGCAACCGCATATCCGGATTATGAAATGCAGGAAAGTTTATTCGAAATAAAAATAACACCTTCTAACCTGGACGAAACAAAAGATCTTATCACAAAAACAACTGTTACTTTATCTCTTTAACTATGCAAAATTTCTTTTCATTGCTTAAACGGGAATTCAGATTATTCTGGAGCAATAAAGTCCTTAGACTATTGTTTATTGGAGCACCAATTCTGTATGGCGTTTTATTGGGATATGTTTACGGTAAAGGAAAAGTAACCGATTTGCCTATCATCATTGTCGATCAGGATCGCTCTGAATTAAGTTCAAAAGCCATTCAGATGTTTGAGGACAATGAGGTTCTTTCGATTGCTTCAATCTTGTATGATCAAAATAATCTTTCGCAAATTGCAATTCAAAAAGAAGCGACTTGTGTTGTTATTATTCCGAAGGATTTTGAAAAAATGACACTTACCAAAAAGTATCCGGAAATTACAACGATCGTAAACACCTCGAATGTTTTAACAGCCAATTACGCTTCAACCGCCATACAGGTTTGCCTTGGAACATTAAAAGCAGGAGTTCAAATCGAAACCTTAAGAAAACAAGGTGTTCCTGAAAATTTACTGGCATCGCAATACGAACCTTTTAAAACTACTTTTATAAAAAAATACAATCGAAGCACCAATTATATGTACTTTCTTTGGCCGGGTGTTTTAGCCACCGTTTTGCAACAAGTTCTTTTATTGGGATTAGCGCTTTCGTTTGCTTCAGAATTTGAAAATGGCACTTTTAAAGATTTGGTTAAAAGATGTCCTTCAATTTTGAACTTACTAGCCGTAAAAATCATTCCTTATATGATTATGAGTTTTGGCATTTGGATTATTTACTGGCTTTTTACTTTATGGTTCAGATTGCCTTTTTACGAAAATCTATTACCACTTACTTTTATTGCCGGAATATTTGTGCTCTCCGTTTCCTTCATTGGTATTTTGGTGAGCATTTTAGTTCCAAGCCAACTAAAAGCAACAGAAATTTTAATGGTAATTGCAACTCCAAGCTTTATCCTAAGCGGATTTACCTGGCCTTTAAGTCAAATGCCTCAAGCAGTTCAGGCAATTGCAAATGTGATTCCGTTAACGCATTTTCTGAAAGCTTTTAGAATATTAATCATAGAAAACGGTTCTTTTTCTCAAACTACAAAACCCATCTGGAACATGATTATTATAGGTATTGTATGTTTTATAGCCGCCTTTATTGCTTTACATTTTAAAAAGAAAAGTGTTTTAAAACAAGCTTAACCATTTATAAAAAAATAAAAAAGCACAAGATCTCTCTTGTGCTTTTTTTTAAATTAACAAACCTGTAAATAATAATAAATTAACTCATAATAATTTCACCAATCCAAACCCCACAATAACAGCTGTCCAGACTGCAATCATACCCGGAATCATAAAACTATGATTTAAAATCCATGAGCCTGCTTTTGTAGTTCCGGATCTGTCAAAATTTATTGCGGCCAGATCACTCGGATAAAAACAAAAGAAAAAATACGCATAAGAAGCAGGAATACAAGCTATCAATACCGGTGTCGGAATTCCTAAAGAAATCCCTAAAGGCATAATAACCAATAATGTTGCTGCCTGGCTTTTCAGGAATGCAGAAGCACAAAACATTGCCAATGCAAATGTCCACGGATGTGCCGTTACAGTTTCACTAATCAGTGACAAAATATAAGATTTATTATTTTCTATTACCGTATCACTCATCCAGGCAATACCAAAAATCATAATCGCAGCTACCATTCCTGCATTAAATACTTTGGTATCAGAAATACTTTTTGCTGATATTTTAGTCGCAAAAAGTATTATGGCTCCAACCGCAAGCATTACAAATTGCAGTACAATACTCATTTTTAGAGGATTTCCTTCTTTATCTAATGGAAGAATCGCTTCAGGGAAAATCGCAATAATTACAATTCCTAAAATTCCAAGCAAGAAAAGCGCTAAAGCCGTTTTAGATTTTTTTCCGGATTTATTCGTTTGCTGTTCAAGATCTCCAAAAATGTATTTTCGTTGTTCTTCATCTTTTATTTTTTCCTGAAAATCAGGATCGTTTTCTAAATCTTTTCCTCTTTTCAAACTCCAAAGCGCAGCAAGAAGTAAACCGGCAAGACAAGACGGAATTGTAATTTTAAGAATATCTATAAGACTTACGTGCAAATTTGCTGCCGCAAAAATCCCGACCAATGCTGCGGCCGCTGCTGAAATTGGACTTGCTGTAATCCCTAACTGACTGCAAATTGCTGCCATTGCCATTGGGCGTTCAGGGCGAATTTTATTTTTAATCGAAACATCATAAATAACAGGCAACAAAGGATAAACTGCATGTCCTGTACCAACAAGCATAGTAAGAGTAAAACTGGTTAATGGTGCCAAAAACACAATTTTATTTGGATTCTTACGAAGCAACTTTTCAGCATAACTCACAATTAAATTCAAAGCTCCTGTCGCCTCTAATGACGATGAAGTGGTTACTACGGCAAGAATAATCAACATTACTTCAATTGGAGGTTTTCCCGGTTCGACACCATATAAAAACACCAATAGGGTAACTCCTAAACCACCAAGCATACCCAAAGCAATACCTCCATATTTTATCCCGAAATAAATAATTACAAGAAGCAAAACCAATTGACTCCAAAATAAGAATGGAGCGTTTGCCGGTATTGATTTTTCGGCATCCGTAGTGGCTTTTTTGGCGCAATCAGTTGATACTTTTTGAGCATTTACAACTGATTTTGAATCATTTGATTTTAATTCTGATGCTGTCGAAACAACAGCGGCACTTTGTTCAGCCACAACAGGCTCTGTTTTACTTTCATTTTTTCCCAAACAAAGACTCATTCCTGTCATTATTAAAAAAAGACAGAGATAGATTTTTTTACTTATTTTCATTTTTTTTTACATTTTATTATTTAACCATTACCATGTGAGCGATAAAATATCTGGCTTAACATTTAGAAAAATCTTCCTTGAAATTGTATAATAAAGAGATTGTTATCGTATGCAGTAGTATTTGCGATATTGCGTTTATAATTATCGAACTGCATTCCCATTTCGATACGTCCGGTATAACCTTTTCCAAATTCTAAACCTGCCATTGGCGTATAGGTTTGCCTGGCGTTTGAATTGATTTTAAAACTTCTGTCAAAATATTCATAACGACATGAAAACTCTATGGCGGTTAATTTTTGGTATTTAATTTCATACCTTAAATTGGGTAAGAAATAAGCGCCACGCATTTCATAATCATTGATATTTCCGGTTCTTGAATCTGCGGCTAAAGAGTAATACAAATAATGATTGATTCCTTGTTTTGCTTCAAGTTGAGTTTGTAGTATTAATTTATCTGTCAATTTAAAATCAGCTGTAAGATCTAGTGCAACTGCAAAAACTTTATTATTCAAAACTTCGCCAATACCTCCATTGACACCAAAATTGACATTATGTTTTTTATCTAATTCGAAAGCAAGACGCGAAGAATATTGTTTACCATCGTCTTTATCTGACACTTGGTTTCTTCCGTTACCATTTACAGCAGAAAAAGCATAACTGACCGGCAGTTTACCAAGATTAAAACTTCCAAAAACAGAAGCTCCAATTTGAAAACTTGCCCAGCCATTATTTCCAAATTCAGTATATTGATTAGAGTAATCGAATGATCTAAGGATATCAGCAGGATTTAATTCCTCGATTCCAAAAGCAGGCCTAAACTGTCCGGCCATAACGCCTATGTTTTTACTGAAAATGTATCTTGCAAAGGCATTTTCTAAAACCTTGTTTTTAGGATCTGATTTAAAATCAGCAAAATTGGCTAGAATAACAATATCAAAGCCCTCACTTAATTTGGTGGTAAGTCCCAAACGCATTCTTTTAATATCAAAAGTATCTTCGACAGCATCACCATTTGAATGCTGAAGACCCGTTGTAGCATCTATACCATGCGTAAAACCACTTAAGTAACGTCCCTGAAAAAGTCCCTGAACTTTAAATTGTGGATATTTTATTTCTGTTTGGGCGCTGGAATCTGTTGTTTGCCCATTCGAGAAAAAGGGAAGTAAAAAGATTAAGAGTACAATCTTTTTAGAGAAAAATTTATTTAAAAAGTTCATAATAAAAGTTTAGAATTATTTTATTTTGTAAAAATTAAACTACAAATAAGTTATTTTTACTCTACTAAAATTATCTAATACTTAGAATTACAATTCTGATTTATATCATGTTTTTAACATTTATTTAATAATCATTTTTATACGTTTTTTATCAAAAAAAAGGGCATTAGAATTAACTAACGCCCTTTTTATTATTATATTTTTAACTAGATTACTTCTCTATCTCTCTCATAGAGTCCATTTTTTTGTGCGCTAAGAAACCGGCAACATCTTCAAAATGCTCTTTCACGCGTTTGTTTCCAAACTCAAAAACTTTAGTCGCTAATCCGTCAAGGAAATCACGATCGTGAGAAACCAGAATTAAAGTTCCGTCAAAGTCACGCAATGCATCTTTAATAATATCTTTGGTTTTCATATCAAGGTGATTCGAAGGCTCATCCAGAATCAATAAGTTAACTGGCTCCAACAATAATTTAATCATTGCCAAACGCGTTTTTTCTCCTCCTGAAAGCACTTTTACTTTCTTGGTAATATCATCGCCCTGAAACATAAAAGCTCCCAAAATATTTTTTATCTGAGTACGAACATCACCTACTGCAATTGCATCTATAGTTTCGAAAATCGTAGCATTTTCATCTAATAATGAAGCCTGATTTTGGGCAAAATATCCAATTTGAGAATTGTGTCCAATTTCTACGCTTCCTTCATCGATGCCAATTTCTTTCATGATCGCTTTGATCATAGTCGATTTTCCTTCACCATTTTTACCTACAAAAGCTACTTTTTGTCCTCTTTCGATCACAATATTAGCATCTTTAAAAACCACATGATCTCCGTATGATTTAGAAAGTTCCTTTACCACAACAGGATATTGTCCTGAACGTGCCGCTGGTGGGAATTTTAATTTTAATGCTGAATTATCCACTTCATCAACTTGTACAATTACAAGTTTCTCAAGCATCTTAACACGAGACTGAACAGCATCTGTTTTAGAGAAAGTTCCTTTAAAACGGTCAATAAAAGCTCTATTATCAGCAATCATTTTTTGCTGCTCATCATAAGCTTTTTGCTGATGCACTCTACGATCTTTTCTTAATTCTAAGTAATGAGAATATTTTGCTTTATAATCGTAGATTCTTCCCATTGTAACTTCGATAGTACGATTGGTTATATTATCTACAAACGCTCTATCGTGAGAAATTACCACAACTGCTTTTGCTGAATTGATCAGGAATTCTTCTAACCATTGAATACTTTCGATATCCATGTGGTTGGTAGGCTCATCCAGTAAAATTAAGTCTGGTTTTTGCAATAAAATTTTAGCCAATTCAATACGCATTCTCCATCCTCCTGAAAATTCAGAAGTCTGACGTGTAAAATCTTCACGCTCAAATCCTAAACCAACTAATATTTTCTCTACTTCAGCTTCGTAATTTACTTCTTCGATGGCATAAAACTTTTCGCTTAAGTCAGAAACTCTTTCGATCAATTTCATGTAAGCATCACTTTCATAATCCGTACGAACGGTTAATTGTTCGTTGATTTCATCGATTTCAGCTTTCATTTTAAAAATTTCACCAAAAGCTTTTGATGCTTCTTCCATTACAGTCGAACCATCTTTAGTTAATAAATGCTGAGGCAAATAAGCAATAACCGCTTCTTTTGGAGCCGAAATACTTCCGGTAGAAGGTTTGCTCTGACCTGCAATTATTTTTAAAAGTGTCGATTTTCCCGCACCATTTTTACCCATAAGGGCAATTTTATCATTTTCATTTATAGCAAAAGAAACATCGCTAAATAATGTAGTTCCACCAAACTGAACCGAAATATCGTTAACTGTAATCATTACTTTTTGTGAATTTGTTTAATCGGTTAATCGTTTAGTTGACCACCTATTTTTTTCGTGGTGCAAAGATAGATTAATTAGAGTATTAGACAATATTATTTAGATTACTGGATTGTTAGATTTTTGAAATTACACCAATATTCCTACATATTTTAAAATTTTCGCCTTATCTTGTATAATAATTTAAAAACCAGCAAAATATGAGAACGAAATTAAACTTGATAGCCAGCCTAATTGCAGGATTAATATTTGGACTTTCTGCAAATGCACAAAAAACTGTAATTAAAAAAGAAGCTTTACCGGCAAATGCACAAGCTTTTCTAAAAACCCATTTTGGCTCTAAAAAACCGAGCTATATTTTACAGGATAAAGAAATTCTTTCTACAGAATATAAAGTTCAGTATGATAGTACTATTGAAATCGAATTTGATAAAAAAGGAAACTGGAAAGAAGTAGACGGCAAAAGTTCTAAAATTCCTTCGTCTATTATCCCGAAAAAAATCGCTTCGTATGTAAAAACAAACTTCCCTAAAGAAAAAATAACCAAAATAGAATTAGGATCTTCCGGTTACGAAACGAAACTTACCAATGGTTTAGAATTAAAGTTTAATCTAAAAGGAGATTTTACTAAAATAGATAAATAGCATTTGACTAAAATCTAACGTTAGATTTTCAGCCACAGATTATAGGATTTTCACTGATTATTTCTTTAAAAAGAGTTTATAATCCTTTCGAAAGAATCTTTTTTAATCCTATAATCTGTGGCAAAAAAAACAAAAATAAAACCCGACAAATTCTAAGACTTGTCGGGTTTTCTACATTATCTAATTATCTAATTGACTAATTATCTAATTAAGTTAATCTTTTCTCCACTTTTTAGTTTCCTCAAAAATATGTTCTAAGATTGCAGATTCTGTTTCGTCGAAATCTATGTTTCGTCTTCCCATCACTAATTTAGCTGTCTCAAAAGCTTTTTTGGTTACATAAGTCGTAAAACCTGCTGCTCCGCCCCAAGAAAAACTTGGTACAAAATTGCGAGGAAAACCACTTCCAAAAATATTAGCGCTTACTCCTACTACAGTTCCGGTATTAAACATGGTATTGATTCCGCATTTACTATGATCTCCCATCATCAAACCACAAAACTGAAGTCCGGTTTTAGCAAACCCTTCAGTTTCATAACTCCATAACTTTACTTCCTCGTAGTTGTTTTTCAGGTTCGAATTATTACTGTCGGCACCAATATTACACCATTCACCTAAAACAGAATCTCCTAAAAATCCGTCATGCCCTTTGTTTGAATTTGCAAAAAGAACCGAATTTTTAACCTCTCCACCTATTCTGGATCCCGGACCAACTGTTGTTGCACCGTAAACTTTCGCATTTAGTTTAACTTGTGCATTTTCGCATAAAGCAAAAGGACCACGAATTACGGTTCCTTCCATAATTTCTGCATTCTTACCTATATATATAGGTCCGTTTGAAGCGTTAAGAGTCACAAATTCTAATTTTGCTCCTTCTTCAATAAAAATATTCTCAGGGGCAATAACATTTACACTTTTCGGGATGGCTTGCGACTTTCTGTCTTCAGTTAGATAAATAAAATCTTCACGAATTGCAGCGTCATTCTTAGAAAAAATATCCCAAGTATGCTCTACAGTCAAAGCATCTCCGTTATATTGAATGATTTCGTACGAATCAAAATCTACTTCTTCCTGATTTTCTGATGTAAAAAAAGCAATTACATCATCGCCTTTAAAGATGGCTTGATTTTCTTTTAACTCAGAAACCAACTCAGCAAGTGTATCATTTGGCAAATATGCCGCATTGATCATTACGTTTTCTTCCATTTCCACCATCGGGAATTTGGTTGAAAGGTAATCTTCAGTAATAGTTGTTATGGTCGAACCTAAACGTGCTTCCCATTTTTGGCGAATCGTCATGATTCCAATTAGTATGTCAGCAACAGGTCGTGTAAAAGTAAAAGGGAGTAAAGCATTCCGGACGGGACCGTCAAAGAGAATGTAATTCATAAATATAAAAATTTGCTACTTGTTAAAATCTTGATTTGGTTATCGAGATCAAAGTTACAAATATTTTATTTGTTCTATTAAAAAGTACTCTTATTCAAAATAAGAAAATAATTGCTTTTTTGGCTAACATATTTTTATACTGATAATCATTTAACCGCCAAGAACGCAAAGTTTATATTATTAAGTTTTTGCAAAAAGTAAAGTTCGCAAAGCTTTGTATAGATTTAGCTTTGCGAACTTTGTGTTTTCTAAATATAATGCCAGATAAAAATCTTTGCGCACTTTGCGGTTAAATTTTACAATTCCATAAAAAAAGCCTTCCAAATTGGAAGGCTTTTGTATAAATAAAAACAGTTATTAGTTTTTAACGTGTTTTGCATATTTAGTTTTGAATTTATCAATACGTCCTGCAGTATCGATAAGTTTAGATTTACCAGTATAAAAAGGGTGAGATGTTCTAGAAATCTCCATTTTTACAACTGGATACTCAACTCCGTCAACTTCAATTGTTTCTTTTGTATCTGCAGTAGATTTAGTGATAAAAACTTCGTCATTTGACATGTCTTTAAATGCAACTAATCTGTAATTTTCTGGGTGAATTCCTTTTTTCATCTTTTCTTTTTATTTATTGTTTAGAGCATTTTTATTTTGAAGCTTTTTCATGGTTAGAAAAAGGTGTAAACAAAGGATACTCTTTTTTTGTTTAAAACTTTTTATTATTTCAGAGTGCAAATTTACAATTCTTTTTTAATCTACAAATGTTTAGGTCACTTTTTTTTAGTTAAATTCAAAAAGCTTTTTTATCTCTCATATATTGGGAATTGCTATATTTGTGGATTAATTAAACTAAATAATTTATGGATAAAAATATATCTCCTGCTAAGTCAGGAACTATGTACGGTCTTTTGTTCGGTGTTATAATGGTTTTAGAGTTTGTCATTATGTATGTAATTGGCATGAAATCATTAGTAAATTCAAGTGTTGGAGTAATTGTAAATATCTCAAATTATTTAGTATTACCTCTTATATTTATTTACTTAGGTTGCAATCATTATAAAAAGGATATCAACAACGGATTCATATCTTTTTCTGAATGTTTAAAAACAGGGATTTCAATTACTGTTCTTGCAGGCTTGGTATATGCTATATTTAGTGTAATTTTTAATCTAATATTTCCTGAATTCATAAATGAAATGCTGGAGATTTCTAAAGAAGGAATGATAACTCAGAATCCTAATATATCATCAAAAGAATTAGAAATGGGACTTAGCATGGTGAAAAAATTCATGAATCCATTAATTGTTCTTCCAGTAACACTTGTCATGTATTCATTAATTGGATTAATATACTCTCTAATTATCGGAGCAGTCGTAAAGAATGACAAACCTTAAAGTCTATAATAAAATATAAATGAATTTATCTATACTTATACCGCTTCTTAACGAAGAGGAATCACTAAAAGAACTCTATTCGTGGATTATTAAAGTGATGCAATCTAACAATTACTCTTATGAAATCATTTTTGTAGATGATGGAAGTACAGATGATTCTTGGAATATTATTGAAAGTTTTTCTAACGAAAATCCTAATGTAAAGGGAATTCGCTTTATGAAAAACTTTGGAAAATCACAGGCGCTGCATGCTGGTTTTGCAAAAGCACAAGGAGACGTTATTATTACAATGGATGCGGATTTGCAGGATAGTCCGGATGAGATTCCAGGATTATACGAAATGATCACGGCCCAGAAATTTGATTTGGTTTCAGGCTGGAAAAAGAAACGTTACGACTCTGTTGTGGCGAAAAATCTTCCGTCGAAACTTTTTAACTGGGCAGCCAGAAAAACTTCGGGTGTTGAATTGAATGATTTCAACTGCGGATTAAAGGCTTATAAAAATACGGTGGTAAAAAACATTGAGGTTTCGGGCGAAATGCACCGTTACATTCCTGTTTTGGCAAAAAATGCCGGTTTTAATAAAATCGGAGAAAAAGTAGTGATTCACCAGGCACGTAAGTACGGTGAAACTAAATTTGGAATGGAGCGTTTTATAAACGGTTTTCTGGATTTGATCACTATTTGGTTTTTATCCCGATTTGGAAAAAGACCTATGCACTTATTTGGTGCGATGGGTTCATTAATGTTTATTATCGGGTTTTTAGCAGCCGGATATATAGGTATATCTAAATTATACCATATGTATAACGGAATGAAATATAGCCTTGTAACCAGTAATCCTTGGTTTTTTATTGCTTTAACTACCATGATTTTAGGAACTCAATTGTTTCTTGCAGGTTTTCTTGGTGAAATTATTTTAAGAACTAAAAGCAACGAAGCACGTTATAAAGTAGCCAGAGAGGTTAATTTTTAACGTGAAGTCCTAGCCCTGATGGTAGCGGCATCCTTTTGTGGCGGGGTTCGCCACAAAAGATATAGCGGACAGCAGGAAATAGCTCCTGAAAATTATTACTATTTTAATTTAAATATAAAAATATACGAATGATGAATATAGCACCTAATATTTTGAATGCTGTAAACGAATGGTTGACACCTACATTTGACAACGATACACAAGCTGCGGTTAAGGAATTAATGACTACGTCGCCAAAAGAACTTGAAGAGAGTTTTTATAAAAATCTTGAATTTGGAACTGGCGGAATGCGCGGTGTTATGGGTGTTGGAAACAACAGAATTAACAAATATACGCTTGGAAAAAATACTCAGGGATTATCTGATTATTTGCATGAGGTTTTCCCTAATCAGCCTTTAAAGGTTGTTATTGCTTATGATTGCCGTCATAATAGCAATACTTTGGCTAAAGTTGTGGCTGATGTTTTCTCTGCAAACGGAATTCACGTTTATTTATTCTCAGATTTACGTCCGACTCCTGAATTGTCTTTTGCTCTTAAATATTTAGGCTGCCAATGCGGAATCGTACTTACGGCTTCTCATAATCCGCCGGAATATAACGGATATAAAGTATATTGGGAAGATGGAGGACAAATTGTTCCTCCGCAGGATGGGGCAATTATTAATGTAATCGAAAATTTAAGCTACGATAAAATTAAGTTTAATGCTAATGAAAGCCGGATTGAATATATCGATACTGAAATTGATAAGGCTTTTGTGAAATCGTCTATAGAAAACGCAAGTTTTAATACTCCGGCTGAAGCCAAAGATAATCTGCAGATTGTTTTTACTTCGTTGCACGGAACTTCTATAAAATCTATTCCTGATACTTTATCGCAAGCGGGATATAAAAATGTTCATATTGTACCAGAGCAGGCAGTTCCAGACGGGGATTTCCCAACGGTAAAATCTCCAAACCCAGAAGAGCCTGAGGCTTTGACTATGGCTTTGGCTTTGGCAGACAAAACCAATTCTGACATTGTTGTAGGAACTGATCCTGATTGCGACCGTCTTGGTGTTGCGGTTAGAAACAACGATGGCAAAATGATTTTGCTAAACGGAAATCAGACCATGATTTTGATGACTTCTTTTTTATTGAAACAATGGAAAAAAGCCGGAAAAATTAATGGCAAACAATTTGTAGGTTCTACGATTGTTTCTACTCCGATGATGATGGAATTGGCCACAAACTACGGCGTTGAATGCAAAATTGGTTTGACTGGTTTTAAATGGATTGCTAAAATGATCAAAGATTTTCCGGAACTCGAATTTATTGGAGGTGGTGAAGAAAGCTTTGGTTTTATGGTTGGTGACGCTGTTAGAGATAAAGATGCTGTTGCGGCTACTTTATTAATATGCGAAGTTGCAGCACAGGCAAAAGCAGCAGGAAGCAGTGTTTACAATGAACTTTTACAACTTTATGTTGAAAATGGTTTTTATAAAGAACACCTGGTTTCGTTAACCAAAAAAGGAATGGAAGGTTTGCAGGAAATTAATCAGATGATGATTGATTTACGCCAAAATCCTTTGAAAGAAATTAGCGGACAAAGAGTAATTATGGTCGAAGATTATCAATCGTCTATTGCTTTGAATTTATTGACTGGTGAGGAATCTACAATGGATATTCCGAAATCTAACGTTTTGATTTATTATACTGAAGATGGTTCTAAAATTTGTGCAAGACCAAGCGGAACTGAACCTAAAATTAAATTCTACATTAGTGTTAATGCAGAATTAGATTCGGTTGCCAATTTTGATGCTGCAGAAAGTTTCTTAGACGAAAAAATACAAAATATCATTGCAGCAATGCAATTGAAATAATAACATTACCGAAATAGCAATCAGATTGAGCATTCAACTAAAAGTTAAAATTGCATAACGACAACAATCAAAACACTCTATTTCAATAAATTATAATTTTGCACACAATGTGTGCATAATTTCAGCTACAATTCTAAGTAAATTATTACAGAATTATTACTGAAAAACTCGAAAGAGTAATTGCTACAGCAGAAAAAAACATATATAAATAAATGAGTAACATAAAAAAAATAATTCCTTTTATATATCCGTATAAAAAATATGCATTCTTAAACATTTTTTTCAATGTTTTGTATGCGCTTTTTAGCACGCTTTCGTTTGTTGCTTTAATACCAATGCTTCAGGTATTGTTTGATAAAAACAAACAAATTACGGAAAAACCGGTATATCACGGAATTTTAAAAATTCAGGACTACGGTCAGGATTATTTAAGCTATTACATTACCACCACAAAAGGTACACACGAACCTGGTTATGTTTTATCTGTAATGGTCGCAATCATCATTTCTATCTTTTTATTAAAAAACCTAGCCGATTATTTTGCCATGTTTTTTATTACTTTTTTACGAAATGGTGTTTTAAGAGACATGCGAAATGCAATGTACAAGAAAACGCTTGAATTGCCTTTGGCTTTTTATTCTGAAAAAAGAAAAGGAGATGTTATTTCAAGAATTTCAGCTGACGTAAATGAGGTACAAAACTCGTTTCTGGCTATTCTGGAACTTATTGTAAAAGAACCTCTGACTATTGTATTTACAATAATCATGATGCTGATTATTAGTCCTAAACTAACGCTTTTTGTTTTTATTTTTATTCCTGTTTCGGGTTATATTATTTCATTAATTGGAAAACAGCTAAAAAAACAATCTACTAAAGCACAACAGGAACAAGGTACTTTTTTATCAACTATAGAAGAAACTATTGGAGGCTTGAAGGTGGTAAAAGGGTATAATTCTGAAAATTACTTTAACAGTGTTTTTCAAAATTCTACGGAACGTTTTTTTAATTTATCAAACATAATAAGCAATCGCCAGAACTTAGCTTCTCCCGCAAGTGAATTTATGGGAATTACCGTAATCGCTATCTTGTTATGGTATGGAGGACAAATGGTTTTAATTGATAAGACACTAGATAGCGCTGCTTTTATTGCCTATATGGGATTAGCGTATAATATCTTAACTCCGGCAAAAGCGATTTCTAAAGCTTCTTATGGAGTAAAAAGAGGAAATGCAGCAGCAGAACGTGTTCTTGAAATTCTTGATCAGGAAAATCCAATTACTTCTAAACCTGACGCTATTGTAAAAACATCTTTTGATGATAGTATTGAGGTTAAAAACATCAATTTTAAATATCAGGACGAAACAGTTTTAAAAGACTTCTCTCTTACGATTAAAAAAGGACAAACCGTAGCACTTGTTGGTCAATCCGGAAGTGGAAAAAGTACGATTGCCAACCTTATGACTCGTTTTTATGATGTAAATGATGGTACTATTTCTATAGACGGAATTAACATCAAAGACATGAATTTGCAATCTCTTCGTGGATTAATGGGATTGGTTACACAAGACAGTATTTTATTTAATGATACTATAAAAGCGAATATTTCGTTAGGAAAATTAGATGCTACAGATGACGAAATTATCGAAGCGCTAAAAATCGCCAATGCTTTTGAATTTGTAAACGAATTGCCTTTAGGAATTTATACCAACATTGGAGACAGCGGAAACAAGCTTTCAGGAGGACAAAAACAACGTTTATCAATTGCCCGTGCTGTACTAAAAAATCCTCCAATTATGATTTTGGATGAAGCGACATCAGCTCTGGATACCGAAAGCGAAAAATTTGTTCAGGTGGCTTTAGAGAATATGATGCAAAACAGAACTTCGATCGTAATCGCGCACCGTCTTTCGACTATTCAAAAAGCAGATTTGATTGTTGTAATGCAAAAAGGAAAAATAGTAGAACAAGGAACGCATGATCAATTAATCAATCACAACGGAACTTATAATAAACTGGTAACGATGCAGTCTTTTGAATCGTAAATAAAAGATTAGACTTTTAGCCACAGATTGTACAGATTAACACAGATTCTTTTTTTAACGAAATAAAATCATTTTAATCTTTACGATCTGTGGCTTTTTTTTTAGAATAAATTTTAAAACTTAAAAAATGTATCTCAACAATCCGAACATAACGCTTCCTGATGATCCAGATACAATTGTTTGGAAATACTTAGACTTATCTAAATTTCTTGATTTATTATTGTCTAAAAAACTGTTCATGTCCCGATCTGATAAGTTTGAAGATCAGTATGAAGGTACTTTTAGCGAACCTACTTTTGAGGAGATTAAAAAACTCGCCGCTGATAATCCTGAATTTTTAAGTTATTACAAGACACATCGCGAAAAAGTAGCTATTAGCAGCTGGCATATTAACGAATATGAGTCGTTTGCTATGTGGCAGATTTTCACTCAAAACAGCGAAGGATTAGCAATTCAGTCGACTATTGGCAGATTACAAAAGGCAGTGAGACCTGAAAATAATTTTGACCAGTATATTGGCGAAGTCAATTACATCGACTATAAAAAAGAATACATTCCGTTTGATGATTTGTTTTTCCCGTTTCTATTTAAAAGAAAAAGCTTTCAGTACGAACGCGAAGTACGCATTCTTACTGACACTTCAAAAAGCGACATCAAACTAAATGACGGTTTAAAAATAAACGTTGATCTTAAACAATTAATCGAAAGGATCTACATTCATCCAAAATCTGAAAACTGGTACAAAAAACTCGTTATTGATTTAGTAGACCGTTTAGGTTTTGATTTTGATATTGAAAAATCTGATCTGGAAAGCGACATATTGATCTAAAGGCGCTAAGCTACTAAGGTTCTAAGGTGCTGAGTTTTTTTTTGCCACTCCCGATAGCTATCGGTATATATAGATTAAAAGGATCTTAACCATCGTCTTAAAAGAAAAAGTCCTTTAAAAATTAATTGATTTAATTTTTAAAGGACTTTTTCTTTTTGATTCCAAATCTTAGCAACATAGAACCTTAGTAACTTAAAATCTTTAAATAGGTTTATAACTCTTAACCTCCCATTTTTTAGAACCTAAATCTATGTAGTTATAATGTAAAACGTCATTTTTATCAAATTGTCCGTTTTGATTGGTATCTTCGATTGTTCTGAAATACAAACGGCTTTTAGATTCTACCAAACTCCAATCTATTAATTCCTGAAAATCTTCGGAAATCTTTGTGAAATTTTCTCCGCTGATGTTGCTTAGATATAATGTTTTAATATCTCCTGAATCAATTTTACCGTCTTTATTAGTATCTGAATCTGCAAGAGTATAAACCATTATTTGGTTTTGAGTTCTATCTGCAACTGACTTTAAATAAGTAGCCGTTAAGATCAAAGCCGGTTTATCTGTTAAAGGACGAATAGAATCTGAATCTACTTTTTGAAATTTTAAATTTTGTAAATACCCTGTAATTTCATACTCGCCTAAATTAGAAATAGTAAAGCTTACATCATTTACACTAGACGATCCGTAGCGTGATTTGGTTCCCTTTTCGAAAACACGTAAATCACCAACAGGATGAATTAAATAACTCGTTCCTTCCATCTGAATAGGTAAATCGGCTATTTCAATCTGCGTTGAATCCGTCTTTGACACCACACTTGATTTATTGGCAGCATCATAAATTACTTTCGGTTTCTGAACTTCATCTTTACAACTCGCTAATGTTCCGATGATTGCTAAGGCTATATAGGTTAAGGATTTTTTCATGTATGCTAATTATATTAGGATATCAAATATAGTATTTTTGATTGTATTATTTCGTTTTATTGAATTTTACTAAGGCAAAGATATTTAGAAGGACCAATCCGAGATATCCCAAAAATATAATCCATTGCTGCTTTAGAAAAGAAACCTGAAATACCTGAAGTTCTTTTTTACGGTTTTCTTCTGCCATTCTAAGCGTATTCATTTCTGAATATTTCCCATTACCACAAACAAAGCCACGATCTCGATTTGGCCTTGGTTTAGGACTTGCCAATACATAAATATTATCCTCAGACAAAACCCAGGTTGGCACATTTTCTTCAGACATAATACTAATTACACTGACAAAAGTGTCGTAATCTGTTTTGGATCCAAAATGAATTTTAGCCCCATTTATAGTATCATATTTTTTAACCAAATCGTGAACAAAAAAACTCAATTCTTGTAACTTCTGTTCCTCTTTTAATTTAGTATCTTCAAACTTAAAAATTGTATAGTTTCTTAAATCTTCAACTTTATACTTTTTAATTTCCTCTTTGTTCGGAACAAAAAATTCAAGATAGCTATAAATCTTAAAAGCATCAACTTTATAAAAGTAATACAAACACAACAACGGAATAAAAACCAAAGATATTATTCCCGGCACGTAAAAAATCTTTTTTCTTTTTTCACGCTTATTTATCATAACCGCGCGTTTAGCTTAATATTAAAAACTCTCGAAGTCATATAATTCGGAATGGCGTATTGATTTTTAGAATAAACATCGCGAACCCAGGTATTGGTTATTGCGTTTTGATTATTAAATAAATTAAAAATCTCTAATCCTACGGATAGTTCTTTAAAGCTTTTCAACCACTTTGCTTTGGCTACTTTCGTACTATTATCTACAAAAACTTTAGCAAAACCAACATCGGCTCTTCGATAATCATTCAAGCGATTTTGATACAAATAAGGATCAGAGTAGGCCGGAGATCCACCAGGCAAACCGGTATTATAAACTAAATTCAGATACAATTTTACACTCGGAATATTGGGCATATAATCCTGAAATAACATGGCAAATTTTAAACGCTGATCTGTTGGTCTGGCGATATAACCTTTGTTCTCGTAATTTTCTTCAGTTTTCAAATATCCGAAACTAATCCAGGATTCTGTTCCGGGAACAAATTCTCCGTTCAGTCTAAAATCAAGACCTTGCGCGTAGGCTGTTGCATTATTATTGGCGATATAACCAATTCTCACATTATCGATCGAATACACATTTACATCAGAAAGTGACTTATAATACAATTCTGTTACCCACTTAAAAGGACGATTCCACATTTTGAAATTATAATCATTACTCAACACAATATGCACAGATTCTTGTGCTTTTACATTTGGATTGACAACGCCATTCAGATCACGGAGTTCTCTGTAAAATGGTGGCTGATGATATAATCCGCCCGAAAGCCTAAAAACCATATCCATATCCCAATCTGGTTTAATCGCAAACTGAGCACGCGGACTAAACACAATTTGATTTTTTCCTTCGACCGCAGCACCGGAAACATCCCAACTCTGAAAACGGGCTCCCAGATTATACCAAACCTGACTAGATCCCAATTCTGATTTTTTATTGTATTGGGCATAACCAGAAAATCTGTTTATAGTATTAAAGTTTGTAGCACGAACATTTTGATACGGCAAAAGCGGTCCTGTATAAGGTTCGTACGGCTGATTATTTTTTGGCAAAATAGCAATTGGCGGATTGATAGAAAACCCAGCTGAATCGATCATCTCCCACTCTACAATTCTGTCACGAATAGATTCTCTGGTATATTTTAAGCCAAACTCTAATTGACTGTCGTTTTTCCATTCTTTAAATCCTTTAATTTCTGCGTTTGCAATTAAAGCATCCAAATCATTTCTGGCATGATTGAGCTGCGAACCAATTCCGCGTGTAAAATCGACTTGAGTGGACCCGTCCTCGCCTATGTTTCCTAAACGGTATTGTGCCAAAATATCAAAATGCTCTTCCTCTATAGTATGAAACAGCGATCCGATAAATTTTAAGGTTAGACTTGGCGAAACTTTGTAGGTTGTTTTTAAAGCTCCAAAATAAGTGTCGTATTGATCACGCTCTTTACCTTCATAATACACCGCAAGCGACATGGGCTGATCTATAGTTCCAAATTTTGTTTCGCGTGTTAATGGCTGGTATAAATATTTATTCTGAGAAATATTACCTAAAAAACTCACTTGCCATTTATTCGAAATATCATAATTAATATTCGTTTGAATATCGGCAAAACTAGGTGTATAATTGGTTTGTGTATCCTGACTGTTTACCAGCAAACTATTATTTCGATAACGCACTCCGGTAACTGCTGACCATTTTTTGTTTTTAGAAACGGCATCAACAGAAATGCTTCCACCCAATAAACTCGCTTCTAATGATGCGCCAAACTGAGTTGGTTTTCTATATGTAATATCTAAAACGGAAGATAATTTATCTCCAAATTTAGCCTGAAATCCTCCAGCCGAAAAATCAACATTCTGAACTAAATCTGTATTGGTAAAACTTAATCCTTCTTGTTGTCCGGACCGAATTAGAAACGGACGATAGACTTCGACTTCGTTTACATATACTAAATTCTCATCATAATTACCGCCACGAACAGCATATTGTGTACTCAGTTCATTGTTTGAATTTACTCCGGGTAATGTTTTTAGAATATTTTCTATTCCTGCGTTTGCTCCGGGAATTTTCTTAATTGTAGCGGCATCAACAGTAGCAATACCCTGAACACGTTTTTTATTTCGGGAAGAAACAAAAACCTCTCCCATTTGTTCTTCAGAGTTATTCATTACAGGATTAAAAACAAAAACCTCATTCGGCTTTAAATTCACTGTAAGACTCATCATTTTTAAAGAAATATGAGTAAAAATCAGCGATGTTTTTTTATTTGAAGGTACATTAATTTCAAAAAAACCGTTTGCATCAGATTGTTTTGTAGTTCCCAAAGAGGTAACATTTACATCTGAAACAGGTCGGTTTTGCTCATCTAAAATAACACCTTTAACATGAGCGCTTTGGGCAAATGAAAAACACGTAATGCATAAAAAAAGAAAAACAAATAGTAGCTTATTATGGTTCAATCGCTTTGGTTTTATTTTTGTTGACTTCTAAAAAAACGAGTTTCAAAGATAGCAGAATTACCCACATTATCAATTACTTCTATTTTTAAATCATTTTCACCTTCCAGCAACAATTCATTATCAAAAGTATGCGTAATTCTTCTGGCTTTATTCTCATATTCAAACAAAACCCACTTTCCGTTTAGGTATCCGTTGTACGATTTTATTCCGGATGCAGCATCACTAATAGTAAAGTCAATTTTTTTCTGATCACTTATCCATTTTCCTTCAACAGGTTTTGCAATTCTAATCACCGGAGCAATGGTATCGAGAACCAAACCATATTGACCAAGTATTTTAGCTTTGGCAGTAAAAACATCTCCTTTTCTGATGGTTCCGTTATAACTCGTTCCTTTCCCTATATAAAGTTTGTCACGCAAAGATTCAGGATAAGTATCGTCCTTAATCGTAATTGTAAAGTTTGAATGTACGGGAACGGTATCATCATGAATGTAAACTTTATTATTTTTTACATCAAAATTCATATTAAAATCATCGTAGAAAGTTCCTGCCGGAAAAAAAACCGACATATTATCTTTCTCGAAATTTGAATCTTTATTGTATCTAATGAAATATTTCGATGTTACAGGTTCTGCCTGAACAAGTGGAGTTGCTGTATCATACTCGATCGGGACTGTAATTGAATTTTGATTTCCGAAATAATCAGAAACTTCAATTCTATACGTCGAAGCAAGATTTGGCTGAGCCGAAATTATACCGCGATCTGCATCTGTTTTGATAATGCTTAAAGCAAAAGGCGTTTTCATGAAAAGTTTCTGAACTCGCTGACTTGTCTTTTTATATCTTGAATAATCAATGAAAGCATTGATGTAACGCATTTCATCAAACGAATAGGTATTAAACTGATAATTGTAGTTTTGATTTCCGTTTAAAAAACTGGAAACATTAAAAACGCCATTTTTGTTATGAGAAACATCATCGGTATCTACCGCATTGATTCCAAAACCAATTTTTCCGTTGGTTTTTACTTTACCCGCTAAATAGGTTCCGTCTTTTTGAAGCGTCATATTAACCAGCAAAGGTTGTTTAGACTGATTCACCGTTGCATTATCTAAAGGATAAACATACAAACCTGACAATGTTGGCTTTTTCGTATCCTTAATATTTTTATCAAAACCAAAAAATATCGGATTGATCACAAATTCCGTTTTAGAATCACGAATTTCAAAATGCAAATGTGGTCCTTCAGAAGAACCAGTATTTCCTGAAAGTCCAATAATTTGCCCTTTTGTAACCGGCAATTCGTTTGGTTTTGGGAACATTTCGATTTCGTATGCTTTTTCTTTGTAATGTGTTTTTTTTACATATTCCTGAATTTCACCTACAGGCGTTTGCAAATGTCCATAGACTGAGGTATATCCGTTCGCATGGGTAATATAGATACATTTTCCGTTCCCGAAAGTCGAAATTTTTATTCTTGAAACATATCCGTCGGCAATGGCATGAACACTTAATCCTTCTCTTTGATTCGTTTTTAAATCGAACCCGGCATGAAAATGATTAGGCCTTAACTCCCCAAAATTACCGGAAAGTTGCATCGGGATATCAAGCGGCGGGCGGAAATCATTCTTTGGATATTGCGTTTGGGCAAAAATAAAAGGACAAAAAAATAAGGCAAATAGTGAGGATTTCATAAACAACATTTTTGCTAAGATAAAAAATTAACAAGCCAAAACCGAGTAAAAAGCTACAAAAATACAATTAATTGAATTTCATTTAATTGGTTATTTTTAATGTAAAAAAATCGATAAAAAATTGCATTAATAAAAAGGAATACTAACTTTGTATGATTAAGTAATGAATAGGATTTACAATGAGTGTAATTGCAGAAATAATTGATACTCTTGAATATAAAGTCGAAAAGCTTTTTGAGAAGTCAAAAAGTTTAGAGAAGCACAATCAGGTATTACAATTAGAATTAGCCAAAGCTGAGCAAATTATCCAGAAACAATCTGAAGAAATGGAGGCTTTGAAGAAGCAATATGATACACTTAAGATAGCCAATTCGTTGCTCGGCAGCGACAATAACAAGAGAGAGACAAAGCTTAAAATAAATTCATTAATTCGCGAAATTGATTACTGTATAGCACAACTATCAGACTAGAAAGACATGGACGGAAAGCTAAGAATTAAAATATCAATTGCAGACAGAGTTTACCCATTAACGGTAGAACCAACTCAGGAAGAAGGACTTAGAAGTGCTTCTAAAAAAATTGATGCTATGATCAAGCAATTCGAAGAAAGTTACGCGGTTCGTGATAAACAAGATGTTCTGGCTATGTGTGCCTTGCAATTTGCATCACAAGTAGAACAAAAACAAATTGATAACGCAATCGATGGCGAAGAAACCATCGAAAGAATTAAAAGATTAAATTCGCTATTAGATCAATATCTCGAAAATTAAACGTTCTTTACAGAAACTAAGATACTGCCTACATTAGTTCACAATTGGTAAACTCAACACTAACAATTTAGAATGAGCAAATCGTCGCTACTATAGTATGCCCTCCTTTTGGCTGGGAAACTTGAACAGTGAGTTAGCTCAAAACTTGTCTTTACGAGTTTATTCAAGCAATTAATGTAGGCTTTTTTTATATATAAATTTTAACAAACATGGACATAATAACGATCATTATTTCAGGTATTATAGGGATTGCGGCAGGTTTTGCAATCGCTAAAATTATCGAAAAAAGCAATATTTCTAATCTAATCAAGAACGCAAAAAAAGAAGCTTCTTCAATTTTAAAAGATGCTAATTTAGAAGCAGAGAACATTAAAAAAGATAAAATTCTTCAGGCTAAAGAAAAATTCATTGAATTAAAATCTGAGCATGAACAAGTTATTTTAGCGAGAGATAAAAAAGTAGCAGAAGTAGAAAAAAGAGTTCGCGATAAAGAATCTCAGGTTTCTAACGAACTTTCTAAAGCTAAAAAAGTAAACGACGATTTTGAAGCTAAAACAAACGAATACAACAACAAAATTGAAGTTTTAGATAAAAAACAAGCTGAAGTTGACAAACTACACAAAAGTCAATTGCAACAACTTGAAGTAATTTCAGGGCTTTCTGCTGAAGAAGCAAAAGAACAATTGGTTGAAGGTTTAAAAGCTGAAGCGAAGAGTAAAGCAATGTCTCATATTCAGGATACCATTGAAGAGGCTAAACTTACAGCACAGCAAGAAGCTAAAAAAATCATCATTAATACAATTCAAAGAGTTGGAACTGAGGAAGCAGTTGAAAATTGCGTTTCAGTATTTAACATTGAATCTGATGATGTAAAAGGCAGAATTATTGGTCGTGAAGGTCGTAACATTAGAGCGCTTGAAGCTGCAACCGGAGTTGAAATCATTGTTGATGATACACCAGAAGCTATTATTCTTTCTTGTTTTGATCCTGTTCGTAGAGAAATCGCCCGTTTGTCATTACACAAATTGGTAACTGACGGACGTATTCACCCGGCAAGAATTGAAGAAGTTGTTGCTAAAACGGCTAAACAAATCGACGACGAAATTATCGAAGTTGGTAAACGTACGGTTATCGATTTAGGAATTCACGGTTTACACCCGGAATTGATAAAAGTTGTAGGTAGAATGAAATACCGTTCATCTTACGGACAAAACTTATTGCAACACTCAAGAGAGGTTTCTAAGCTTTGTGGTATCATGGCGGCTGAATTAGGGCTTAACGTAAAACTGGCAAAAAGAGCAGGTTTACTACACGATATTGGTAAAGTGCCGGATACTGAAAGTGATTTACCTCACGCATTATTAGGTATGCAATGGGCAGAGAAATATGGTGAAAAAGAAGAAGTTTGTAACGCCATTGGAGCTCACCACGACGAGATCGAAATGAAATCATTACTTTCTCCTATCGTTCAGGTTTGTGATGCTATTTCAGGAGCTAGACCAGGAGCTAGACGTCAGGTTTTAGATTCATACATTCAGCGTTTGAAAGATCTTGAAGAAGTGGCTTACGGTTTTAGCGGTGTAAAAAATGCATACGCAATTCAGGCTGGTAGAGAACTTCGTGTAATTGTAGAAAGCGAAAAAGTTTCTGATGATAATGCAGCAAACTTATCTTTCGAGATTTCACAAAAAATCCAAACTGAGATGACTTATCCAGGTCAGGTAAAAGTAACTGTAATTAGAGAAACAAGAGCAGTAAATATTGCGAAGTAATCTCTAAACTCTATAAAATAATAAAGGCTATCTTCTACAGATAGCCTTTATTATTTATATTAATTTATGATTTTAAACATCATTAAAGATGATTTTAAAACTTGTACCTACTCCAACCTCACTTTCTACAGAAATCGTTCCTTTCATCGCTTCAATTTGGTTTCTGGTAATGTACAAACCAATGCCGCGGGCTTCCTGATGTTTGTGAAATGTTTTATACATCCCAAACAACAAATCACCGTAGACATTCAAATCAATACCCAATCCGTTATCGGTAATTTTTAAGGATTTATGTCCTTCGGGCTCAATCGAAAAATCAAACACAATAACAGGATCACGATCCGGATGCGCATATTTTATGGCATTTGTTGCAAAATTCAACAAGACACTTTCCATATAAGCCGGATTAAAATTAATGGTGAGATATTTAGGAACGTTATTTATTATCGTAACATTCTTTTGCTTATCAAACCCCTTAATAGTCGAGATCGTTTTATCGATATACTCACAAAGTTTCAATGGCACAACGGCAATATTGATATTGCTTTGCGTTTTTACAATCTGAGTTAAATTTGAAATCGTATCATTAAGATCGTTAGAAACAGTTCTTAAATGCTCCAGCATTTCATTAACTGTTTGTCGCTCAATATCAGCATCAATAAAATCTAAAATCGATTTTATATTACCGGCCTGCGTATTTAAATTATGCGAAACGATATGCGAAAAATTAACCAGTCGGCTATTTTGATCGCTGTACAGTTTCATGGTTTTTAAAAGTTCTAACTCTTTTTCTTTTTGTAAAGAAACATCCGTATGCGTACCAATAACACGCAATGGTTTTCCGTTCTCATCTCTCTTAATTACTTTGCCTCGATCCAGAATCCATTTATAATTTCCGCTGGAAGTCATTACGCGATGATAATTTTCGTAATACGGAATTTTATTATCAAAATGTTCCTGTATATCAGAATAGTATTTAGGCAAATCATCCGGATGAACAATTTTATCCCAGCGTTCAGGATCATCAAAAATATCAGCAGAATCAAGCTCTAAGATTTTTAATGATAATGAAGAATAAAATACATTATTGGTCACCATATCCCAATCCCAGATTCCTGCAGTAGAAGCCTCAAGAGCAAACTGAAAACGTTCTTCGGATATACGCAGCTTTTCTTCTTTATCTTTTAATTCTGTAATATCAGAAACATGACCATAAAAACTAACACAACCATCCACGGGAGACAATTCAGTTTTAGAAGAAATCTTAAACCAACGCAATCCTTTTTTAGGCAAAACCGCTCTAAACTCGATTTGCCAGGGTTTCACTTCTCGACGGGCTTCGACTAGAGAATCAAAAAAGAAATCACGATCCTGCGGAAAAATTCTATCGTAAATAATGACTTTAGGGTCGTTTGAAAACATCTCGGCAGTAAGCTCGAAAATTTCATCAGCTGATTTACTGACAAGGGGAAAAGTATAATTATTATCGCAATCAATAACAAACTGAAAAAGTAAATCAGGCATTTCTGCAAATAGCTTCTTGTAAAAATTATTTACCTCTAAGCAATCCTCATTTCCATATAAATCAAAAACCATATATTACTTATTTATGTAGATTCAATTATTTAAAATAATATCTCAACAAAAAAGAACAAAAAAAGAGACTCAGTTCATGTTTTTTATTTCCTAATTAATATAAAATATTACACAATATATTAAATTTTCACTTAAAATGGCTTGTCTTGGCAAAAAATTATTTTCGCGGATGGTAGGAATGCATGACTTCTTTTAGAAAACTTCGATCTAAATGCACGTAAATTTCAGTTGTTGTAATCGATTCGTGGCCCAACATTAATTGAATGGATCTTAAATCGGCGCCATTTTCAAGTAAGTGAGTTGCAAATGAATGCCTTAAGGTATGCGGACTAATGCTTTTGTGCAGGCTTATCTTTACCGCCAAATCTTTAATAATGGTAAAGATCATAGCGCGCGTAAGCTGATTGCCTCTTCGGTTCAGAAATAAGGTATCTTCATGACCTTTTTTTATGGTAAGATTTACACGAACTTCTTTTTGATAAATCTGCATGTATTTTTGAGTCAGTTTGCCAATGGGTACAAAACGCTCTTTGTTTCCTTTTCCGGTTATTTTTATAAAACCTTCATCAAAAAACAAATCGGATATTTTAAGCGAAACCAATTCTGAAACCCGGAGACCGCAACCGTACAAGGTTTCTAACATAGCGCGATTTCGTTCGCCTTCGTTAGAACTTAAATCTATGGCCGCAATAAGCGCATCGATTTCCTTTACAGATAGGGTATCGGGTAATTTACGACCTGTTTTTGGCGTTTCGATTAATTCAAGTGGATTATCATTTCTGTAATCTTCAAAAACCAAATAATTAAAAAAGCTTTTCAATCCCGAAATAATACGGGCTTGCGAACGCGGATTAACTTCTTTGGCAACAGCATAAATAAATTGTTGTATGGTTTCTTCGCTGATCTTTAAAGGCGAAACATCAATTTGGTTGGTTTCTAAAAAAAGACACAATCGCTCGATATCAAAACCATAATTCTCGATGGTGTTTTTCGACAACCCTCTTTCGATGCGTAAATACGATTGATAATCTTTTATATACCTGCTCCAATTCATACTTACAAAGTAAAACATTTTTAGATATAAAAAAACCCTCCTAATGAGGAAGGTTTTTAAAATATATAGATGTTAATATTAAAATTTATAAGCTAATGATAATGCAAAATTGCTGTTTTTAAAGCTTGCATTATACAAATCAGGATATTGAGAATCATCAGATACATCATTAATATCTGTTAAACCAATTGTGTAACGCACATTTCCTGAAATATTTTCTGTAAAATTATACCCCAGGCCAAGATTAAGTCCATAATCTGTCGATTTATACAAATCACCAATATCTACTCCACTATTTTTAGCCGATAATAAAAAACCAATTTGTGGTCCGGCTTCAACAAAAAAAGCATCTGTAATATAATATTTAGCTAAAACGGGAATATTTAAATAATTGAGTTTGACGTTTGTATTCGAATCGCCATCATACCCCTCGATAGTAGTTCCCTGGGTAGAAAACAAAAACTCAGGCTGAATAGCAAATTTTTTCGAAATTTTTATTTCTGCAAATCCTCCAATATGAAAACCGGCCAAAGATTTAACATCTTCCTGATAACCTGTAAAATTCGAAATATTCAACCCTCCTTTTACTCCAAATCTGGTTGACTGGGCATTCGCAAATACAAATACCAAACATGTTACAATTGATAAAGTAATTTTTCTCATTTCTATAAATTTAAAATTAAAGAACAAATACAACAATAAAAAACAGAATATTCTTATACAAATATAAAAATTTATCTTTAACCTAATTTATTTAAGTGATTAGTTTTCAAAACCATAACAAGCATAAATAAAAAAAACCTTCCTGAATCAGGAAGGTTTCTTAAGTATGAAATTATCTAATTTTATTAGAATTTATATCCTACCGCTAAAGCAAAATTACCGTTTCTAACAGTATAATCCTCAAAATCATCACCATTATCATTAACAGGAGATAAACCAAGAGTATAACGAAGACCTACTGAAAGATTTTCTGTAAAGTTGTATCCAGCTCCTAAATTGAAACCAAAATCTACAGATTTAGTAAAATCTTTGATATCTTCACCGTCAGATTTTGCTGATACTAAAAATCCAATTTGTGGACCTGCTTCTACTGAAAAAGCTTCTGTAATAAAATATTTCGCTAAAACAGGAACGTTAATGTAATTTAATTTAGTCTTAGAATCACCCTCAATATCGTCAAATTTAGCTCCTTGAGTAGAGAATAAAACCTCAGGTTGAATTGCAAATTTATCAGTAAGTTTGATTTCAGCAAAACCACCTACTTGAAAACCTACTAAAGATTTAGCATCTTCAGCGTCACCTGTTAAAGTAGAAAGGTTAAGACCAGCTTTAACTCCAAATCTTGTTTCCTGAGCGCTAACACTCATGAATGCCATAACTGCGATTGCAGATAAAAGAACTTTTTTCATTATTATTTGTTTTGGTTAAATTAATTCGGGGCAAATATAGAAATATACTTACCAAAAAATTACTTGTATTTTAACATTTTTTGTAGTAACTAGGCGCAAAATCTTATTAAAAATGAACTTTTCCTACAAAAAAGCCTTCCTAAACAATTTAGGAAGACTTTATAAAATTATGCTTGAAATTGGCTAAAATTTGTATGCCGCAGAAAATGAGAAAACACTATTATGAAGTTTAGTATCGTCTCCCGCCTCAGTTTTCGCGATGTTCGCTAATCCTAAATTATATCTTGCTCCTATTGCAAAATGTTCTGTAAAATCATAACCTGCTCCAAAATTTAATCCAAAATCGATTGATTCGAAACTGTCTTTAACATCGTCTTCAACGGTTTGACTAAATCCATCTAATTTTGTTTTTGTTTTTGCTGAAGTTAAAAATCCAATTTGCGGACCAGCCTCGATACTAAATTTTTCTGCTACATAATACTTAAACATCACCGGCACATTGATATAGGATAAATTAAAATTAATATCTCCCGTAAAAAATTCATCGTCTAAGTAATCTTCAATATTTGCAATTTTAGTTCCCTGAGTAGAGTACAAAAGTTCCGGCTGAATAGAAAATTTTTCAGAAAGTTTTATTTCTACAAAGCCTCCAACATTAAAACCTGCTCTCGATTTTAAATTAGCTCCATCTGTATCTCCTGTAAAGTTCGAAATATTTAGGCCACCTTTAAGACCATATTTAACATCTTGTGCATTTGCGAAGCCAAATGCCATAACTGCAATTGCAGATAAAATTACTTTTTTCATTTTATTTTTTTGGTTGATTAATTTCGCCAAATATAGAAATATACTTATTAAAAACCGGAATAAATCAGATACTATAATTTTGGGTGGTAAATTCTTATTATGAAAAATTTTGAGCATAAAAAAACCTTCCTGAAATCCAGAAAGGTTTTTGAGATTTTTAATTCTAAAAAAATTAGAATTTATAAGCCAGAGATAACGCAAGGTTACTGTTTTTAGCACTATTGTAATAATCATCTTCATTATCAATATCTTTATCTGAAAGAGGAGATAAACCAATAGTGTAACGAAGATTTACTGAAAGATTATCTGTAAAGCTATAACCAGCTCCTATATTAAAGCCAAAATCTACTGATCTTGTATAATCTTTAATATCTTCACCATCAAGTTTTGCAGACAATAAAACACCTAATTGCGGCCCTGCTTCAACACTAAATTTTTTATCTACTATATAATATTTGGCTAAAACCGGAATATTTAAATAATTCAATTTATAATCGTAATCTCCTCCAAAACCATCAAATTTACTTCCCTGTGTTGAGAATAAAAGTTCTGGTTGGATAAAAAATTTCTCTACAACATGAATTTCAGCAAAACCTCCAACATGAAAACCAACTAATGATTTAGTATCGTCAACATCTCCACCAACTACTGTTGAAAGGTTAAGACCTCCTTTTATTCCAAATCTTGTTTGTTGTGCATTAGTAAATCCAAATGCCATTACTGCTATCGCAGCTAAAATAATTTTCTTCATTTTAATTTGTTTTGGGTTAAATTTAATAATCAAATATAAAAATATACTTCACAAAAAATAATTTGCTTTTTAACAAATAAAGTGGTAATTAGACAGTTAAGTTTAATAGAGATAAACTAACAACTATTATTTTGTTATAAATAAAACAACCCTAAACAAAAAAACCTTCCTAAATACTTAGGAAGGCTTTTGAAAAATAGTGTAATTCTTGTATTAGAAATGCAATGCAAAACCAATATTAAATTGAAGAACATCTTTACCTGTACCAAAATTGTCGTTTAATGTTACATTATAACGAACACCAGGCTCAATAGAAATATTGTTTCCAACAAACCATGCGTAACCACCCTGAATTCCTAAGTAAGATGGATTTTCATCTGCATCTTTAACACTTGCTCCTGTATAAGAAACCTCAAAAGGAATTTTGTTGATTACATAATATTTTGCTCCAACTTTATAAGAGAACTTAGAAGCTCCGTAATCTCCTCCCTCATCACCATAACCTAAACCAACTTTTACAGCCAGATTATCCATAACGAAATAACCACCTTCTGCTCCAATATTCCAAGCAGTTGTACCATCTTCTGAACTCAATGAAAAACCTGTATTACCAAGTCCATTTCCTCCAAAAGAAGTATTACCTTCTATAAGATATTTTCCTTTTTTAGTTTGCTCTTGTGCACTAGCAAAACCAATTGTCATTACTGCAATAGCAGCTAAAATAATTTTTTTCATGTTTACAATTTTTGTTTGTTATTATTTCATAAAACTAATCCTATACTTGTTAAAAAAAGTCCAAAGGAAGACTGAAAAGTATCAAAATAAGCCAGAATTGATAATGAAACAAAAAACTGAAATTCAAAGGATTAAAGACAAAAACATAAAATAAAGAGCCGAAATAACAGAAATGAGTGCGAATTTTATTAATTATTTAAACCAATATGTAAAACAATAAAATCAAAATAATGTAGTTTTGACTAATAGATAACGTTAAAAAATACCAAATTTTAAAAAACACTTTTATGAAAAAAATAATTTTAGCAGCTGTTTTGTTCCTAGCAACATCAGCTACAATGCAAGCACAATTACTACAATTTGGAGTTAAAGCAGGGGTTAACTTTGCTAGTCAGACGGGTGATGCAGGTCTGGAAGGAGTTGCATTTGATAAAGACGGAATTACTAGCTACCATGTGGGTGTAGTTGCAGAAATCAAATTATTAGAAAAATTCTCTATTCAACCAGAGCTTTTATATTCTACACAAGGTGCAACATACAAAAATGCAGTATCTGAATTTAAAAATGAATTAGGATATTTATCTATTCCAGTAATGGCTAAGTTTTACTTAAATAATACTTTCAGCTTAGAAGTTGGTCCTCAGGCATCATTTTTATTAAGTGAAAAAAATGATTTTGATGTTAAGGATGGAGAAACTTTCGAATTTGGTCTTAATGCCGGATTAGGTGTAAAGCTTACTAAAAATATTTTCCTTCAAGGTCGTTATGGTTTAGGATTAACAGAGGCTTCGAAAAATGCTGATGTTAAAAACTCAACTTTCCAAATTTCTGCAGGATTCTTATTCTAAAAAATATATAACATACTTTTATAAAAACCGTTCTATTAATTAGAACGGTTTTTTTATTTTTACACAGTTCAATACCAATTGCAAAATCAATTAAAATGTAAATTGCAATTCCAATATCCATAAAAAAAATCTAACTGTTTTTTCAAAATAACTTAAATATGAAAATCGCTATTATCAACGGACCCAATTTAAATCTTCTAGGAAAAAGAGAACCCGAAGTTTACGGAAGCCAGACTTTTGAAGATTATTTTGAAACGTTGCAAAAAGCATATCCAAACATTGAACTTTCGTATTATCAAAGCAATATCGAAGGTGAACTGATTGGAAAAATTCAGGAATTCGGTTTTACTTATGACGGAATTATTTTGAATGCGGGCGCTTATACCCATACTTCAATAGGTTTAGGAGATGCTATCAAAGCGGTGACAACCCCCGTAATCGAAGTACATATTTCGAATACTTATGCACGCGAAAGTTTCAGGCATCAATCATATCTTTCCGGAAATGCAAAAGGTGTCATTTTAGGTTTTGGTTTAAAAAGTTACAATCTGGCCATTCAGTCTTTTTTATAAGTATTTATTTAACAAATTTTTAATAAGCTCATTTTTAACTTATTCTATTTTTGTTAGACAAACCACTTACATGAAAAACTATACTTTACTAGCCTTTTTATTTTTTTCAATTTCCAATTTTGCCCAAATAAAGGGAACTATAACCGATGAAAAAGGGAATCCCCTGCCCTTTGTTTCTGTATTCGAAGAAAACACTTATAGTGGAACCACCTCGAACGAACAAGGAAAATACCAACTCAACTTAAAGGAGGTTGGTAAAAACAAAATCGTTTTTCAATACTTAGGTTTCAAAACTCAAAAAGTAGCCGTTTCCGGCGATTCGAAGACGATTGTTTTAGATATCAAAATGCAGGAAGAAAGCTTTGCTTTAAATGAAGTTGTAATTGATCCTAAAAAAAATCCTGCCGATGCTATTATCAGAAGTGCGATAGCAGAAAAAAAAGACAACTCAGATAAAACGGCACGATATACGGCCGATTTTTATTCGAAAGGAATGTTTAAAGTGAAAGATTTGCCGAAAAAAATTCTGGGTAAAAAAGTAGATCTTGGTCAGGATATGGCGTCCAATCTGGATTCGACAGGAACCGGAATTTTGTATTTATCTGAAACAATTTCTAAAATTACTTTTGAAAAACCGGACAAATTAAAAGAAAAGATTATTGCTTCTAAAATTTCCGGAAACAATAAAGGATATAGTTATAACACTGCTTCGTTATCGACCTACGATTTTTATGATAACACCCTTGACTTTGATGTTAAGCTTATCTCTCCTATTGCTGATAACGCTTTCAGCTATTACAAATACAAGCTCGAAGGAACATTTTATGATGACAACAATCAGCAGGTTTACAAAATTAAAGTAATACCAAAACGTGATAAAGAACCTGTTTTTGAGGGTTATATTTATATTGTCGACGACAGTTTTGCCATTTATGCCCTGGATTTAGATATAAAAGGGTACCGAATGAAGAATGAATTTACTGAAGTCATGACCCTAAAACAAAGCTTTAGTTACAACACAAAAAATAAAATCTGGACAAAAAATGCACAAACGCTGGATTTTAATGCGGGTATCTTTGGCGTAAAATTCTCGGGGAAATTTAATTATGTATACTCTAATTATGAGTTTCCAGCTTCGTTCGAGAAGAAAACTTTTGGAAATGAAATTGTTGCTTTCGAAGCCAATGCCAACAAAAAAGATGACGCTTTCTGGAATCAAATCAGACCAATTCCGCTAACCATTGAAGAAAGTACGGATTATACTAAAAAAGACAGTTTACAAACCATCAGGAAATCTCAAAAATACATGGATTCAGTAGACACAAAAAACAATAAGTTTAAAATGACCGATATTTTAATGGGATATGATTATAAAAACACTTTCAAAAAATACTCGTTTGATTACAAAGGATTATTAAACATCGCTTCTTTAAGTTTTAATACCGTTCAGGGTTTTAATTTAGATTCCGGCTTCTCGTTTAAAAAATGGAATGAAGACGAAGGTAAAAGCACTTCGATAAGCACGACTTTCAATTATGGCTTTTCAGATGAAAGATTTAGGATTACCGGAGATTTTACACATAAATTTAACAACATAAATTTTGCCACCATTAATGTTTCAGGAGGAACAAAGGTGGCTCAATTTAATAGTTCCGAACCTATAAGTAAGCTAGTCAACTCTGTAAGTTCTTTAATTTTTAAGGACAATTATATGAAATTGTATAATCTGGAATATGCTCAGATTGGTTATTCGCAAAACATCCTAAATGGCGTAAATTTATTTGGGAAATTGGGTTACGAGAAGCGAAAACCCCTCTTTAATACGACTGATTATTCTTTCTTTAAAAAAGATGACATTTATTCTTCTAATAATCCGTTGGCACCAAATGATTTTACAACACCGGCTTTTGATCCACATCACTTATTGAAAGCCGTAATAAGTACCCGAATTAACTTTGGCAACAAATACATTTCAAGACCAGATGGCAGATATAATATTAAAAATGATAAATATCCAACTGTATTTTTAGCTTTCGAAAAAGCATTTGCTGCGAGCGAGAAAAAATACGAATTTGAACGCATTGGCGCTTCTGTTGTTTACGATTTATCATTAGGCAACAAAGGAACTCTGGGAATGAATTTAAGAGCAGGAAAGTTCTTTAATGCCGAAAATATTTCGTTTATCGATTACAGACATTTTAACGGAAATCAAACGCATATAGGAACAAGCGAACGTTATCTGAATGTTTTTAACCTAATGCCATATTACGCCAATAGCACTAACGACAGCTATTTCGAAATGCATTTAGAACACAATGACATGGGATATATAATGAATAAAATTCCGCTTTTGAATCTTTTAAAATCAACCATGAATCTTGGTTTTCATTCGCTGGCCATTCCGGATCGCAAACCTTATACTGAATTTACAGTTGGTTTAGATAATCTTGGTTTCGGGAAATTTAAACTGTTCAGAGTCGATTATGTGCATTCTTATCAAGGCGGTATTCAGCAAAATGGTGTCGTATTTGGGTTGAAGATTTTGAACGTATTAGATTAAAGGTACTGAGGTGCTAAGGTTCTAAGATTCTAAGTTTTTTTTCCCAATCTTGTCATCCCGAGGAACGAGGGATCTTCGTTAGTAACTCGACAAAGATTGGCGATTTTGATTGTGGTATTTCTTGCGAAGATCCCTCGTTCCTCGGGATGACAAGATTGTGTATTGCTTTTGCGTATAAATTCTCATTACCTGCGTGCGCGTTAGGGATGGAAGCGACATCCTTTTTATTTTTTCTTTAAAAATAAAAAGATACAGCGGACAGCCCGGGCCGGAGGTAACGCCAAAAAAAATCCGCTTACTCTAATTAGAATAAGCGGATTTTTTTATTTATCGTTACAAAAGAAAACCTTAGTCCCTTTGTAACTTTCAACCTTTGCACCTTTTTTTTAGTGATAATCATCTGGTTCGATATGAATCAGGACATTGCCTAATTCAGGAATTCTTTCTTTTAAGGTATCTTGTAGTTTGTGCGATAGATCATGTCCTTCTTTTACCGAAATTTTAGCCGATACTATGGCATGAAGATCTACATGATATTTCATTCCGGCTTTACGAATAAAACATTTCTCGGTTCCCAGAATACCTACAACGGTTAGGGATTCAATTCGGATTTCTTCTACTAAATCGTCATTCAAATTTTCATCCATAATTTCACCCAGCGCAGGTCTGAAAATTTTATAACTGTTGTACAAGATAAAAAAAGCAGCAAAAAGTGCCGCCCAGTCATCTGCTGATTCATACCCTTTTCCCATAATTAACGCGATCGAAATCCCAATAAATGCAGCAACTGATGTTACAGCATCACTACGATGGTGCCAGGCATCGGCAGCTAATGATGAACTATTGGTTTCTTTGCTTCGTTTCATTACCAGTCGATAAGAGTATTCTTTCCAGACGATAATTACCCCCAGAACATACAAAGTCCATGATTTTGGTAATCCGTGTGGCGTTTGAATATTGGCAATACTTTCGTACCCAATAATGGTTGCCGAGGTAATTAAAAAACCAACGACCAAAAAGGTTATTAATGGTTCGGCCCGACCGTGACCGTACGGGTGATTTTCATCTGCGGGTTTATTAGAATATTTGATTCCGAATAATACCAAACACGACGAAAAGATATCTGCAGTAGACTCTATAGCATCTGCAATTAAGGCGTATGAATTGCCAAAAAAACCTGCCAGTCCTTTTACCAAGGCTAAGCAGGTGTTTCCAACTATACTAAATATAGTAGCTTTTACAGCTTTTTGTTCATCTGTCATTTGAGCTTCTTAAAGGATTTTAAAATCAAGTTTTAAGATATCAAAACCATTAAGATATCAAGATTCATTAAGATGTTGTGATCCTAATTTCCTTTAATTTCTTAATGGTTTATTTTTTTGAATATTTATTTAACTAAATATTTTACGTTTTATGCTCTCACAATTTTAGCTCCAATTGCTCTTAAACGTTCGTCAATACGCTCGTATCCACGATCGATTTGCTCGATATTTTGAATTGTGCTTGTTCCTTTTGCTGATAACGCTGCAATTAATAATGAGATTCCCGCACGAATATCCGGAGATGACATTGTTGTTGCTTTTAGTTGAGATTCGAAATTATGTCCCATAACCACAGCTCTGTGCGGATCACATAACATAATTTTTGCTCCCATATCGATTAATTTGTCCACGAAAAACAAACGGCTTTCGAACATTTTTTGGTGAATTAAAACATCACCTTTTGCTTGTGTTGCCACAACCAAAACAATACTCAATAAGTCAGGAGTAAATCCTGGCCAAGGCGCATCGGCAATGGTTAAAATAGAACCATCAATATCTGTCTTTACTTCATATCCGTCTTTGTGAGCAGGAATATAAATATCGTCATTACGTTTTTCGATTGTAATACCTAGTTTTCTAAATGTATTAGGGATTAAACCTAAGTTTTCCCAGCTTACATTTTTGATCGTGATTTCGCTTTTTGTCATAGCCGCAAGACCAATCCAAGAACCAATTTCGATCATATCAGGCAAGATTCTGTGCTCGCAACCACCAAGGCTTTCAACACCTTCGATAGTCAATAAGTTAGAACCTACTCCTGTAATGTTAGCTCCCATAGAGTTTAACATTTTACACAATTGTTGCAAGTAAGGCTCACAAGCAGCATTGTAAACTGTAGTTGTTCCTTTTGCCAAAACAGCAGCCATAACAATATTTGCTGTTCCGGTTACTGATGCTTCGTCAAGAAGCATATCTGTTCCTTTCAATCCTTCTTTTGGAGATTCTACTCCGTAAAAGTGATCTTCTCTGTTGTATCTGAATTTTGCTCCAAGGTTAATAAAACCTTCAAAGTGTGTATCTAATCTACGACGACCAATTTTATCTCCTCCCGGTTTTGGAATATATCCTTTTCCGAAACGTGCCAATAATGGTCCAACAATCATAATAGAACCACGAAGCGCTCCACCTTCTTTTTTGAAAGCTTCGGTTTCTAAATATCCTACATTAACTTCATCAGCCTGAAACGTAATCGAACCCGGTTCATTGCGTTGAATTTTAACTCCTAAATTACCCAACAAAGTGATTAATTTATTGATGTCAATAATATCGGGAATATTATTAATTTTTACTTTATCCCCCGTTAGAAGCACGGCACATAAAATTTGTAATGCCTCATTTTTTGCTCCTTGCGGAGTGATTTCTCCTTTTAAAGGAGTTCCTCCTTCGATTTTAAAAATTCCCATATTTTTCTTTTAGGTTCTGAGTTACTAAGGTTCTGAGGTTCTAAGTTTTGTTCTTAGTCGCTTAGCTGCTTAGCACTTTTTTTATTTCTGATTGTTTTTTTTTAAGGTTCTGAGGTGCTAAGGTTCTGAGGTTCTAAGTTTTTCGCTTAGTCACTTAGCTGCTTAGCAACTTTTATTCTTTTTTCAGGTTCTGAGTTACTGAGACTCTAAGGTTCTAAGCAAAAACCTTAGCACCTTAGCTACTTAGTATCTTAGTCCCTTTTTTTTATTTCTGATTATTTTTCTGAAAAGGTTTTGGTTTTCCCGGGCCTTTATTGTTTTTGTTGCTTTGGATTTTTGGTTGTCCGGGTGGCGTGATTTTGTTAGACATACGTTTATTGGTACGCAATAAATCAGTTGTGTTTAAAAGCTCTTCTGTGCTTTGCAACAAGTTGATTTTTCCGCCTGACAATTCGTATAAATGTTCGAAAATCACATCATCTTTTACCGTGTCTTTGTTCCAGCTCAGATATGATTTTTTCATATGGTTGGCAATTACCAATACCAATGCATTTTTCATTTCTCCATCTTCCCACTTATTGGCAACATCAATCATGTATTTGATATTGTTACCATAAAATCTGTATTTAGGGAAATTTTGCGGGTAATGTAAAACATCCGGCTTAAGCTGCAATACATCTCTTGACGGAATTGGATACGGCGATTCTACATTCAATTTAAAATCAGACATGATAAAAAGCTGATCCCATAATTTATGCTGAAAATCCGGTACATCGCGCAAATGCGGATTCAAACTTCCCATTACCTGAATAATGTATTTCGCAGCTTTATTGCGCGTTTCATCATCTTCGATAATAGTTGCCTGATCGATCAGTTTTTGCAAATGACGACCATATTCCGGAATAAGTAAACGCTGTCTTTCAGAATTGTATTCTAAATTAAAAACAACGTCATTCGCGACTTCTTTTTTATACTTTTCAACCATAATTTATAATGAAACTATACCTTCTATAATAGAAACTTCTTTGTATTTGCTAATCACATGGTCAGCACTATGCATCGTAACATCTACAGAAACGCTGGTAAATTTACCTGTTTTAGATTTTGTTGTTTTAATAACGGCGCCCATACTGTCAAAAGCTTTTTCAACCCGATCAACATTATCGTCAACCGAAGGCACTATAAATTTATACAAATATTCTGCAGGCCAAGTATTTGTGTTATCTAACTCAACCTTTAATCTTTCGTAAAATTCGGCGGTGTTTTTTTCTTTATCGTTCTCCATTTGCTCATTAAAATAGAACGCAAATATACGTTTTTGATTTCAGATTTCAGATTTTAGATTTTAGATTTTTTTTATGGACGAAACTCTATTTTTTTTGCCACGAATTTCACGAATTTGCCCTAATTATATTATATCAAATCTATCTGATAATTTTTACTATTTTCTGATTACTTCTAAAGTTAAAATTTGCGAAACCCCTTGAAATTCGTGACAAAACTTTTACTTTTGAGAAAACAATACAGAAAAATTACCCACAAAGCCTCAAAGTTTTTTTTACAATTTCTATTATTGACTTTAGGCCTTCCCGACACGGGATCAAAATATATTATAATGAAAAAATACATTCTTCTTCTTTTAATACCTTTTACATTTAATTCGATAAAAGCACAGGAAATCAAAACGATGACTTATTTTCAAAATGACAGCATCAAACTTGATCTTGATTTGTATTTACCAAAGAAGAAAGCTAACGAAAAAATTCCGTTAATCATTTTTGCTTTTGGTGGAGGATTTTCAGGCGGAGAACGCACTGGCGAGAAAGACTTCGGAATCTTTATGGCTAAAAATGGTTACGCAGTTGCCAGCATTTCGTATACTTTATATATGAAAGGAAAAGATTTTGGATGCAAAGGTTCCTTAACCGAAAAAGTAAAAGCAATACAACTTGGCGTGAGCGATATGTGGCAGGCGACTTCGTTTTTGATTGAAAATGCAAACAAATACAATCTCGACACATCAAAAATATTCATTTCCGGTATTAGTGCCGGTGCCGAAATTGGTTTCCATGCTTCCTTTTGGGATTATAAACTCATGAATTTATATCAAAACAATTTGCCTCAAAACTTTAAATATGCCGGATTTATTGGAGGTTCCGGTGCTATTATGGATATCAATTTAATTAAGAAAGAAAAAGCGATTCCGATGTTATTGGCACACGGAAACAATGACGAAACGGTTCCGTATAATGCAGGTTCGCACCGTTCGTGCCCAACAAATGCTTCGGGCTGGATGATTTTATTTGGTTCTTACGCTGTTTACAATCACATGAATGAACTTCACAAAGACATTGAACTGATTACTTTTTGCGGTGGCGGACATGAATTCTCAGGATATCTTTTTCATCAGGGACAGCAATATGTTCTGGATTTTGTAAATGATGTTTTGAAAGGAAAAAGATTTGAATCGCACGTTATTATTCCTTCTGAAAAGAAAGGTGCGGGTAATGGGAAATATTTCTTTTGTGAGTAATCTTGTATTAGTAAAATGGAAATAACAAAGTCTGATATTCAAAAGTTGATAGAAGTCAAAAAAGAAGACACTATCAAGAATCATTTTCTTTACTCAATTACAAAACAGTATAGATCATTTGGTGAAATTAAAGAGAACACCATTAAAGTGTGGAAAAGAACAAATACCACAGGAATGTCCTATCCGATTTTCACTTTTGAATTTAATTCTGAAAATAAACTTATAAAAACCACTGATAAATTAAATCCAATTGCAAAGTTTTCACAATTATTATTCCCCTTGTTCTTCTTCTTTCCTTTACTATTAAACGCTTTTACTGATTTTGAATTCAAGCGTTTCTTCGCCTGTATAAGTGCTTTTCTCTTTTTAACTTTTGTTTGTTATTTAGTCAGTAATAAAATATCTAAATATGAGAAAAAAGAGCAATTAAATGATTTTTACAAAATAATTGGTGTCAAAACAGAAGATAAACAAGAACGAGAATGGTCCAAATCTAAAATACTAACAAGATTATTTACTTACCCATTTTGTTTTGCATTAATATTAATCAGTATTTTTTCAATTATTCCAGAAAGAGGATTTCTATTAGCAATTCCAATGCTTGGAATTATTGGAATTTATTTATATTGTGACCTAAAGCTTATTTTTGAAGATAAAAAGATCAAAAATAATTCGGCTAAAGCCAAAACCTAATCAAATCGTTTATTCCGTTGGTTGAAACCAACGGCTATTCAAAATTAAAATTCGTCAATATATATCATCTCAACTGGACTAAAGTCCAGCCCTACGATATTTGCCGAGCCTATGGCTCTTTTTCGTTGGAGTTCCAGAGGAACGATTCATTTTGTAGAGCTGGACTTCAGTCCAGTTTTAGCCAAAAACAGGACCTTTATAACCTAAAATTGCGAAATCATTCGCTCAAGGCAAAATAATCTTTTTAAATACAATAAGTTTAGGTAAATTTGCGCTTTATTTTAAGAAAGTGCAAAAACAAATCATAGTTCTCATTGGTGGCCCGGGAACGGGAAAATCTACTCTAATCAACGAATTAGTGGCTCGTGGCTACTGTTGTTATCCTGAAATTTCAAGACAAGTTACACTCGAAGCACAACAACGTGGTATCGACCAATTGTTTCTGGAACAACCTCTTTTATTTAGCGAAATGTTGCTTGAAGGACGCATCAAACAATACGAAGACGCTCTTGAAGAACCTGATAATGTAGTTTTTATAGATCGCGGAATTCCTGATGTTGTAGCCTATATGGATTATATTGGCGATGATTATCCGGAGCATTTTGTAAAAGCCTGCGAGGATTTTAAATACACAAAAACTTTTATTTTACCACCTTGGGAAGAAATTTACGAATGTGACACAGAGCGTTACGAAAATTTCGAACAGGCATTAACCATTCAAAAACACCTTGTTGAAACCTATAAGAAATATGGTTACGACTTAATTGAGGTGCCAAAAGATACGGTTGACAACAGAATTCTTTATATCTTAGATAAAATTTAGGCAGGTGTTTAAAGTTGCAAAACTAGAAACTGATTTCTAAATTTTTTAACTTTAAAACGAGACCAATGCCTGAAGCGCAAAAAATTCTTTTAAAATACTGGAAACACGACAGTTTTAGACCGTTGCAAAAGGAGATTATTGACTCGGTTTTGGATGGTCAGGATACTTTTGCGCTGCTCCCAACCGGCGGCGGAAAATCGATTTGTTTTCAGGTTCCGGCCATGATGAAAGAAGGTATTTGCCTGGTCGTTTCTCCTCTGGTTGCTTTGATGAAAGATCAGGTCGCCAATTTGCAAAAACGAGAAATTAAAGCGATTGCGCTTACAGGCGGAATTCATACGGAAGAAATTATCGATCTTCTCGACAATTGCCAATTTGGAAATTACAAATTCTTATATCTTTCTCCGGAGCGGCTTCAGTCTGACTGGATTTTAGAACGCTTAAAAAATCTTCCTATAAATTTAATTGCCATTGATGAAGCGCATTGTGTTTCGCAATGGGGACATGATTTTCGTCCGGCTTATTTGAAGATTTCAGAACTTAAAAAACATTTTCCGAAGATTCCATTTTTGGCTTTAACAGCAACGGCAACTCCAAGAGTGATTGAAGATATTAAAACAGAATTAGGATTGAAAGATCCGATACTTTTTCAGCAATCTTTTGAAAGAAAAAATATCGCCTACATGGTTTTTGAAGTCGAAGACAAATTGTACCGAACGGAACAAATATTAAAGAAAAACCCGCAGCCCTCTATTATATATGTACGAAATAGAAAATCGTGCCTGAATATGTCGACGCAATTACAATCTTTAGGATTTAAAGCGACGTATTATCACGGTGGCCTTTCGGCAAAAGAAAAAGACAAAAACATGCAATTGTGGATGTCCGAACAAGCGCAGGTAATTGTTGCCACGAATGCGTTTGGAATGGGAATCGACAAAGACAATGTAAAAACGGTTATTCATACTCAGCTTCCTGAAAATATAGAAAATTATTATCAGGAATCCGGAAGAGCGGGACGAAATGGCGAAAAAGCATTTTCGGTTGTTTTAACCAATTCTTCAGACAGCAATCAAACCGAACAGCAATTTTTAAGCATTCTGCCGGATAAAAAATTTCTGAATACGATGTATGTCAAACTTTGCAATTATTTTCAGATTGCTTATGGCGAAGGTTTAGATGATTCTTTTTCGTTTAAACTGAATCATTTTTGTCAGAAGTACGACTTCCCTACCTTAAAAACATACAATGCTTTGCAGTTTTTAAATCAGCAGGGAATTATCACGATGTCTCAGGAATTCTCTGAAAAAATTACAATGCAGTTTTTGATTGAATCGAAAGAAGTAATCAGATACATGAGTCTGAATCCTAATGATGAAGAAATTATTTTGGCAATCCTGAGAACTTATCCCGGAATTTACGAAATGAAAATGCCGTTTAACATTTCGCTCATTGCAAAAAAATCAAATCATACCGAAGCACAAGTTTCTGCTGTTTTAGAAAAACTAAAAGAGAAAGAAATCATCGAATACAAATCTAAAAATAACGACGCTACTATATTATTTAATGAAGTTCGCGAAGATAATCTTACCATAAACAGAGTCGCTAAATATCTCGAAAAACAAAATCAGCTTAAAAAAGACCAGCTTTTATCTGTACTACATTATATTAAGGACAATAAAACCTGCAAAAACAGATTGATTTTGGATTACTTTGGAGAAGAAACCAAAGAAAATTGTGGCGTTTGCTCTTATTGCATTACACAAAAAGGCAAAATTACCGAGGCCGATTCGATTGCAGATAAAATTCTGCACTTATTAAAATCCGCAGCTTTGACTTCGAGAGAAATTGAAACCCAAATAAAACTTGATGCAAATGATGTAATTTTGGCACTTCAGGAATTACTGGAGAACAATTATATTACTATTCAGGCAAACAATAAATACACTTTAAAATTATAATGGAAAAATTGAGAATCATATTTATGGGAACTCCGGAATTTGCCGTAGGCATTCTGGACACCATTATCAAAAAAAATTATGATGTTGTTGGCGTTATTACAGCTGCAGACAAACCGGCGGGACGTGGACAAAAAATAAAATATTCGGCTGTAAAAGAATATGCTTTGGCAAATAATCTTACTTTATTACAACCAACAAATTTAAAAGACGAAAGTTTTCTTGCTGAATTAAAAGCGCTTAATGCTAATTTACAGATTGTAGTTGCTTTTAGAATGTTACCAAAAGTAGTTTGGGAAATGCCAAGCTTAGGAACTTTTAATCTTCATGCTTCATTATTACCCAATTATCGTGGTGCCGCACCTATCAATTGGGCAATTATTAACGGAGAAACAAAAACCGGAGTAACTACATTTTTCATTGATGATAAAATAGATACCGGAGCAATGATCTTAAATTCTGAAATTGCTATCGAACCGGAAGAAAATGCCGGACAATTGCACGACCGATTAATGTTATTAGGAAGCAAAACTGTAATTGACACATTAAAGGTTATTGAAAACGGAAATGTAACAACTACAATTCAGGAAGACGATGCCGAAATTAAAACGGCTTACAAATTAAACAAGGAAAATTGTAAGATCGACTGGACGAAATCCGGAGAAGAAATTAATAATTTAATTCGCGGTTTAAGCCCATATCCTGCTTCGTGGTGTTTCTTAAAAGACAAAGACGAAGAATTAAGCATCAAAATATACGAGGCAAAACTCATTTCAGAAAGCCATTCATACGAAGTTGGAAGCTTGATTAGCAGTAAAAAAGAAATCAAAATTGCGATCAAAGACGGCTTTATTCAACTTTTGAGTTTACAATTACCAGGGAAAAAGAGAATGCAAGTAGCAGAATTATTAAATGGGATAACTTTTTCTGATAACGCAAAGGTCTATTAAGGTCAATAAAACGGGGGTTTTTACCTGATTTTCACCGACAAACAACCAGCGTTATGAACAAAAAAAGCAAGTTATCAACAATTTTTGCTAAAATTAAAGAAAACACTTGCAAGGAACGGATTTCCTACTAAATTTGTGTATTAACAATTTTTTTTAACCAACAATTAATAACTAATTATTATGAACAAATCAGAATTAATCGATGCTATCGCTGCTGATGCAGGAATTACAAAAGCTGCGGCAAAATTAGCTTTAGAGTCATTTTTAGGAAACGTAGGAGCTACTTTGAAAAAAGGTGGTAGAGTTTCATTAGTAGGTTTTGGATCTTGGTCAGTATCTGCTAGAGCTGCTAGAGACGGAAGAAACCCTCAAACTGGAAAAACTATTCAAATCGCTGCTAAAAATGTTGTAAAATTCAAAGCTGGAGCAGAATTAGAAGGTGCAGTGAACTAAGTAAGAAAGTTCTCTAAACTTATAATATAATCAAAACCCTCCTCATGGAGGGTTTTTTTGTGCGGTTTAACGATTTTATTTGGGATTTTAAAAATTTTATGATTAAATTTAATAAAAATTGTAGCCGTATGATTTCAGAAAAATTAAAAAAAGGACACCTGCTTATTGCCGAGCCTTCTATAATTGGAGATTTATCTTTTAATAGATCGGTAATTTTATTAGCAGACCATAACAAAGAAGGATCAATAGGATTCATCATTAATAAACCCTTAAAGTATACTATTAATGATTTGATACCTGAAATTGACGCCAGTTTCAAAATATATAACGGAGGCCCGGTTGAACAGGACAACCTTTATTTTATTCACAATATTCCGGAATTGATACCCAACAGTGTTGAGATTTCTAACGGAATTTATTGGGGAGGTGATTTTGAATCGACTAAAGACTTAATAAACGACGGATCTATTGGTAAAAACAATATTCGCTTTTTCTTAGGTTATACCGGTTGGGACGAAAATCAGCTTGAGAGTGAAATGCAGGGAAACTCCTGGATCATTACTGATAATAGTTATAAAAACAAAATTATCGGAAAATCGACTACCCATTTTTGGAAAGAGCAAATTATTGAGCTCGGAGGCGACTATCTTATTTGGTCGAATGCACCTGAAAATCCGTATCTGAATTAATTTTCAGATATAGATTCATTCAGTTTTTGCACTAATAAATGAGCCAGATTGCTTGTAAACTCCTTTTTTCGATACTTAGTTATCGGTTGTATCCCCGTGATTACATTTGTCAGAAATAATTCGTCAGCTTTTTGAAGATCAAATGGCGAAATTATTTCTTCAACTACTTCTATGTCTGTTATTTTTTTAGCCAAAGCTAATATTTGCTTACGCATGATACCGTTCAAACATCCTTCAGAAACTGGCGGCGTAATCAATTTTTTACCCACAACCATAAATAAATTTCCCTGTAATGCTTCAACAACATTTTTAGTATCATTTACTAAAATGCAGTTAGCCAGACCATTTTCGTGAGCAAAAATGCTTCCGGTAACATTTATCATTTTATTAGTCGTTTTAATCGACGATAATAATTGTTTGGTCACATAGAAGTCTTTATACAGATCTACTTCGTATTCTGCAGTATTTAGAGCATAAAAAGTGCTTTCAAGTGCCGTTGCGTGAATTAAAAATGAAACTTCATTTGTTTTTGGCAAATACAAACCACCATCGTTTCTAAAAACCGTAATTCTTGCTCTTGCTGAACCCGAAATATTTTTTTGATTTACCAGATTTAAAACCTGTTCTTCAAAATATTCCATTGTAAAGTTCATCGGAATTTCCATTCGAACCACACGCATCGAAGCCATTAATCTAAAGTAATGATCTTCGACAAACAAGATTTTATTATTCACTATTTTTAGTGTTTCAAAAACACCATCTCCATACAAAAAAGCACGATTTTGAGTTAATACATTATCGTCTTGTGCTACTATGTTTCCGTTAAAATTGATCATAAAAAAACCCTGAATTTTGTTCAGGGCAAATATAAGGTATAAAATAGAATTTTACTAAACAGATCCTATAAGATGTTTTAGATCTGAGATCTGATTCTCCCACAATTGTTTAGCTTCTCCTACTTCTTCTTTTTCAGCGAAATCGACTACCATTAATGACACATCTTTAGTCAGTTCATCAACTAAGATATGCAACTCAAAAAAGTATTCTGTATCCTTACTGCTTTCGTCAACCCATTTGAATTTTACTTTTTCTCCTGTTTTTTTAGACGCCAAACGTGCTTTTTCCTGCGAGTCATTCCAGATAAAAGTGAAAAATTCGCCTCTTGAGTTTACATTGTCTGCAAACCATTCTGACAAACCTGACGGTGTTGATATATATTGATATAATAATTGCGGCGAAGAATTTATGGGAAACTCGATTTCGTAACGTATTTTTGGATCCATGTGCTACTTTTAATTTTTTCGAAATATAAGAATATATGTCCAAAAACAATGCATTTTTAAAAATATTTTTTTTTCTTCATTTTATTCTTGCAACAATTAATATTATTTCTATCTTTGCACCCGCAATGAGGAACACGGTTCACTTGCAATCTTGGCGAGGTAGCTCAGTTGGTTAGAGCGCAGGATTCATAACCCTGAGGTCACGGGTTCAACTCCCGTCCTCGCTACAAAAAACAAAACCCTAATCATCAATTGATTAGGGTTTTTTTATTGTAGTTTTGTTTAAAAGAACTTCATAAGAACATCTCAAATATCTAAAAAAGAAGAAACAATGGATATAGTTAAATTTAAAATCACATCAAAAACGATAAAAGTAGAAGTACGCAATTCGAATAATTATGTTTTTAATTTTAATACTGCTTTAGAAATTGAAAAAGAAGACAAAGAAGTTTTATTACGACTTTATCACGCCTTAGATCTTCTTTTTAAGAAAGAAACTCCGAGCGAAGTAAAAAACTACATTTCGCCTAACCAAACAAACATCCTGGATCAGATTTCTGCTGTTGACGGTTTAGAAGAAGAGAAATAAATTATCTTTCTGTTACGCAAAGAATAGGTCATGAAATATAAAGTGAGATAAAAGTATTCAAATATTCGAATCCTTTTATCACTTTACAACTTTAATGTTGCTCTATCTCGGTATTTGCGGACGCTCCATCTTGTATTGTCGACCGGATAATGTTTTGATAAATGCAACTAAGGCTTCAATTTCGGTATCAGCAAGGTTTAAGGGCTGTAACAAAACATCTGTTTTTGGAAATAAAGGATCAGCAGCTTTTTCAGCTTCATCAGGATCAATCATATGCATTCCGCTGTTGTAAATATTGATAATACCTGTCATATTATCAAAAAAACCGTTGTGCATCCAAGGTCCTGTGTACATTACATCACGAAGCGAAGGAGTTCTGAATTTACCCACATCTTCTGCTTTTTTGGTAATATTAAAAAGTCCTAAATCTTCAAATTCTCTTTTATAATAGGTTAAACCGATATTATGAAATGATTCATCGGTTAAATATTTTCCTGAATGACAATTGATGCAACGTGCTTTGGTACGAAAAAGATGAAGTCCGTGTATTTCCTGATCAGATAACTGCGTGTAATCGCCATCTACAAAAGCATCGAATCGGCTTCTTTTGCTGAGTATTGTTTTTTGAAAAGTGGCTAACGATTGCAGGATTTTTTCATAAGTAATATCAGCATTTCCGTAAGCATTCTGAAATAAGCCAGCGTAACCTTTTACTTTTTTCAGTTTTTTAGCCAGACTTTTCGAATCCATATTCATTTCATGATGTGCCGTAATTGGGCCTTGCGCCTGTTCTTCTAAAGTACTTGCACGACCATCCCAAAAAAATGATTTTCGGGCATTTATATTATATAATGATGGTGTATTTCTTTTGCCTTGTAAATGGTCATTTCCTAAAGATACTTCTCTCCCATCTCCCCAGGCCAATTCCGGATCATGACAACTGCTGCACGAAACCTGATTCGAACCGGAAAGTTTTGGATCAAAAAAAAGCATCTGACCTAAAATTACTTTCGGATCTTCCATTCTCTCATAATAGCTGGTATCAATATCCAAAGATTCTAATTCCTGCCAGACAACATCCTTATCGATCGTAGGTTTTGGCCACTGTTTGGTTGGTTTACTATAAAGTTCCCGCCAATTTTCGTTTGTTATTTTTTCGCTTATAGAAGCACCAAAACTCAGTAATGAATATACAATGCTGATGGAGAAAACGAAAAAAAAGGTTTTTAATAAAATAGACTTCATTATAAAGCAATAGAGATTTTTTAATATCAATTAAAATGTCAAACCCAGTGACATTTGAAAATAGGTATTGTTTTTATTATTAGAATAATTATAGTAATCGAAACCTGCTTTAGCAAAAAAATTAAGGTTGGCTGCGTATTTGTAATCCCAACGCCATGCCAGATTAACTTTGGTGTAAGCAGAAGACAAATAATCGAAATTGTAATCTAACATTTCGAAAATCTGATTGGTTTCGGTACGATCACTAAGATTCATTTTAGCATCTAAAGCCCAACTATGCTCGAAAGAAGTTGACAGATTGATTAGCGATTTCGAAAAAAGTTTTGATACCGAAAAATCGATTCGGCTAATAGCCTGCTGAACATCGACTTTGCGTAAAGGATCAATGTATTTTGTGGCAGTATTTTTTAAATTAAAACCCGGTGCCACCGACCACGAAAATTCAGGATTGGGAATACTGTACAATCCGGAAAATAATACTGATGTTACCTGATTGGTATATTTAGTATACTCGGATATTTTGACATACGATGTTGTGGTCTGGTTGTCGAATATATTCTCGGTTCCGGCGCGATAACTATAATAAAATTCAACTTTTGTACCCCACGATCTTTCTTCGGATTTTTTTAAATACGAAACCTCACCTTCGTATCTTTTTTCCAGAATACTTGAGGCAATAAGATTTTGAAATTCGGTCATTATTTTTTCGTAATCAAAATGATTGTATCCTACAGATAAGGCAAATCCATTTCGATCTTTAGGAAAAAATTGCACATTTGCGCCATATCCTTTTCCGTCATAAAAAGAACTTAGTTTGTTTCCGGTAAGCCAGTTACTATACATACCAAGACCTGTCATATGATACACAGCCGGAGCGCCTAATTCGCTAAAGAATTTTAAATTATTCGATTGGGTATATTTCTGAAGATTAACCGAAGTTCCTATAGCATAATGATTCCCTATGTTTTGCGAAAGACCAACTGCCACGTTAAGATCTGAAACCGTATTTTTAGGTCTCGGATCTGTATCACGATATTCCATCAAAGCGCGATAATCAGCCACAATCCCGAGTGTCGTTTTTTGAAAGGCTTTAGTATAACCTCCTTTAAAAGAATATTCCTCGAAAGAGAGATTTCCTCCTATAGAATCAGCGGTTACATACGGATATATGATTTGAAAATCTGAGCTTTCATTCCATTGTACATTTTTACGTTGGCCATTTTTATAATGGGCATTTCCCCAAACGGTGTTTTCGGCATCGATCTTATAATAGGATTGTGCGTTGACCAGAAACTGACGAATGCCATTTCCTAGTTGCTGTATATTGGTTTGCTGCGACGAATTATTATAACCGGCACTTAATTGCGATAACGAATAATGTCGCGCATAATGCATATTGGCAGGATTTGTATAAAAGGCATTAGAAAAATTATTTTCAGGAAGCTGATTTTCGCGAATACGCAGCAGCACCGAAGTACTGTCCTGCGCATGCAAAATACCGGAACTAAAAATAAAAAACAGTAAGATGAAACGAAAGCTCATGATTGTATTAGTTCATTAAAGATGGTTTAGCTTCAGCGCTAAAATCTAATGTAGAATTATTAGTATCCTTCAATATTTTTTTACCGTTTGAAGTTGTCGAAAGCACTTTACGACGAACACTTTTTCCGTAACGTGTTTGGTCAGCATCAACTTTTCCGCAGTATGTCCATCCTTTATCTAATGACGGAGCTGTAACAATCCATTTAAATTCTGACTGAACGCTTAAGTTTACAGCATCTACAATCCATGCATTTGGGATAGAATAAACGCTTTCTCCCATTGGGTAACTTTCTCCTCCAAACACTAAATTATATTCGTAATCATAGGTATAATCTGCTAAATAAGTGTTTTTGCTGACTGGTAAACGGGCAATTACAAAACTTTTAAAACCTCTATTATGAATGATCATCGAAGAAAATAAATTCTCCATATTAGGCACCGCAGGATTATCTACATCATCGGCATCTTCTGTATAAAATTCGAAAGTCGCCGTTCTTAAATCGATTGAACCCGGATTGTATTCTTTGTGGTTAATAGCATCATCGGCAATAATAAAAAATTCACCTGGTGCAATTGGATACGTTTTTCCAGTTCCTGGAACAATTGCAATCGCTGATGCTGCAAATGATTGTGCCATAATATTTGGCGTGTAATCTTGTTTGTCAACGGTCATAAATTCTGATTGCGCGATCATTAATCCGTCTGCATATAAAATATGATCTGTATTGTTGTGAATTTTAAAGTATTTATCACCCTGATATTGTTTGCCTTCGGCAGTTTTTGTTCCTGTAAAGAATATCTCTTCGATAACAAAATCTGATTGTGTTGTTTTCAGGAAAAGGTTTAAGGAAACAACAGCGCTTCCTCCGGTAACTACAACCGATTCTTTATAACCACTTACAGAGGCTTCAACAATAGTTCCGTCGGCATCGTACTTAATTTTTCCATCAACAGAAATTTCATAAGAACCTTCATTTAGATTAATCGAAAGATTATTATTTACAAAAGCGCTGCTTGGCGTTACTTTTCCTGTATTCAATTCTTTAAAAGAAACCGAAAGTTCAGAAAAGGTAACATTAGTAAGATCTGTTGGATTTACCAATTTTAGCGTCAAGGCAGTTTGTTTGCCGCTATCGTTGTCATCGTCTTTAGAACAAGATTGTAATAGTGCCATTACGGCTATCGTTAGATAAATGGGAAGTAATTTAATTTTCATAATTGCTGTATTTATTAATATTAAAAGTTAAAAATTCAAGTTGATTTCCATCCCGAAATAAGGAGAGTTAAGTCCTCTTCGTTCTATTTTCTGACCGTTGATTTCGTAGTTTTGATAGTAACTAAAAAGTCGGTTAACGAACATGGAAATTCTAAATCTCTTATAAAAATCCTTAGAGACTTTTAAATTCATGTTCATCGACATTGGGATTGTTTTTTTCTGAAACAAAGCATCATTGTATTTGATGTCCAGCCATTGCAAAACAGGATCGGTTTTGTCTTTTTCGAGATAAGGATGTTCTTTTCCTGAAGGATCTATATACGCGATTGGCGTTCCGTTTAGCGGCGTAGACTGATCGCTTCTAAACCATAAAAACTGAAACGAACTCGAGAACTCCAAACCAAGTGAAGGAACATAAGTATCTACAATTAGGTTGGTATTTAATTGTTGCTTTTCTGAGCCATCATCCCATTGATAAAGACCTATGTACGGAAGTCGTTTTCCGTTTATAATAATATCTTTTTGTCCGCTTTTATAGACAGGATTGCTATTGGTATACGTCGTTTTAAACCAGGCGCCATTTACGGTAAAACGGGTATTAATTGCTGTAAAACGCTTCGAAGAAAATTGAAACTCTACTCCGGTTTTCAGTAATTTACTTCCGTTATTGGTAATGCTGTACGAAGTCAGTAAAGTATCCATAACAAACCTCATCTGAGCGAGATCAGGCGGAGCTGTCAGGGTTGTAGGATCGATAGAATTATTGTCGTATTTTTTATAAGAGAGCGCCTGATAACGGGAACCATTTCTGAATCCGGAATCTAAACGTTCATTAAAAAGCGTAACCGAAAATCGATTATTATCATATAAAAAATCAGTTCGAATTTCCCATTTTTTATTAATTGCTGGTTTTAAATCATAATTTACAGGAGAAGTTTTATAAGTCATTAAATTAATTCTTCTGTATTCAGGCGTATTATGATAAAAGTTGAGCTGCACCAGATCATTATATATAAAATCAGGATAAAGCTGAGCGAGCGTCGGAAATTTAGTGTACTGCCCGAAACCTGCCGTAAATTCTGTTTTAAAAGACTTTTCTCCAATTTTAAAAGAAGGCAAAACCCATTGCGCATTTACTCTGGGATCGAAATAATATTTTCCGGAAATAGCATAAGCAGATGGCACATTCAATAACGACATGGCCCGAATTCCGCCAGCAGCATTCAATTGATGTTTTCCGAAAGAAATCGTAATGGCATCTTCAGCAAAAAAAGAAATATCTGTACTTGCCGGAATGTCTTTGTAGGATCTGGGACGTGTAGACATTTCAGGAGATGGCGGATGCGTGGTATCATACACCTGCCCTTTTCCGTTATTTTTAGAATACGTCCATTCTGAGCCTGCTTTCAGAGCATGTTTTAATCCAAATAAACGCATTTCAAAATTTCCCATCGCTTTTAAAAAAGCATCAAACGGTTTTCCGTCTACCAAAAGATTTGAAGTATACTGCGGAGTTAAAAAAATACCATCAGATTCGCCTTGTTCTGTATTATTAGGTATCGCCGTTGCATTCGAAACCTGTACCCATTTTGTCTGTTCGATTTTATCATATTGCTGACTAATGGATGTCGTCAATTGAACCGATTTAAAAAATGATGAGGTTTTAAAATTTAAATCGAAAGAATTAGCGATCGAAAATCGGTTATAATCAGAAGTATATCGGTCTATTTTTGCATAACCCACATTTGGATCTGCTTTTTCATTGTCCATAGAACCGCTATAATCTAAACTCGAATTCCATTGCAAAAGATGATTTTCATTTTCCCATGTTTTTTGAGCCCTGACAGATGCTGTAATTCTCTTGTAGTTTTCGAAACTATTTCTGGGATCTGATTTTGCATCGAGGTAATCTAAACCAAAATTCAATACAAACCGTTTTTCTTCAGATTCAAAACCTTTGCCTACATAAAATAACTTACTAAATTCATCTGCTTTAAAACGAGATTCCCAATTACTGCGTCCGCTTTTTCGTTTAATTTTGATCAATCCGCTGGTTAAATCGCCATATTCTACAGATGAAATTCCTCTGATGATTTCTACTTTCTCAATCTGATCTGTAGAAATAGAACGCATGTCTACGCCTTTTGATGTGGTGTTTCTGCGTGTATTGGCATATCCGGAACCTTTTGTAATGCTCACATTTGGTCCTGTTGTGTATTGCAAATTGGCATCGGTATTCAAAGGAATTCCGTCAATAACAAAAGAAGTTCCAAGCGATGAAATATCATAATTGGCATCAGACGTTCCTACTTCTCTTAATTTTATATGGTTAGAAGCATTAAATACAGGATCTTTTGAGCGTCCGCCAGGCAGTAATTCTAATAAATCTGTAAAACTTGAAGGCTGTAAATGCTGCATCGCTCGTTTATCGATGATCGATGTACTGGTCATTCCGCGAGATTCTGTTGCCGTGACCACAACTTCATTTAACTCGATACTTGACGGAATTAATTCTAAAGTGAGATTTTGACTTGTTGTAAAGTCCAGCTTTTTTTCAAGGATTTTATACCCTTTATGAGATAGTTTTATTTTGTAACTCCCCGTTGCAAGATCCTTCAGAATAAGATTTCCAAAATCATTTGACAACATTTCTCCTTTTTGAGCTAATCCTTCTGCCTCAAGCAAAACTCCTTTTATTGGCAGTTTACTTTCGGCATCCTTAACGCTAATCTGAATATTTATTTTATTGATGCTTTGTGTAAAACCAAGGTTAAAAAACAAAAGGAATAATAAAACAAGAATAGATTTTACACATTTAACAGTTATTGCGGGGAGACTATTACAAGAAGTCATTGTATTTATTTTGAAATGCGATTATACGATGTATAACAGAACGGTGATTAAAAGTTGCAAATATAACTTAATTTAGACTAAATAAAAATAGTATAAATTAAAATGTAAAAACTCTAATTTTAAAGGGATGAATTAGTTTGCTCTCATATTTACAAATCATTAATAAACAACAACTTAATAAATTATTTTTTAATGATAAAAATTTAACCTTAACTCATAAAAAGCTGAAAAACAATTCACTTTTTCTATTTTAATATTTTATTCTAAAAGTAAATAATTACAAAAAGCAAAGCTGCTTTTGAGTGAATATCTTTGATTTCTTCTTTTAAGTGAAGCTTGAATCCTAACCCTTTAATGCAAAAAAAAGCCCCTAAACTGTACTAGTTTAAGGGCTTTTCATTTTGAATGAATGCTACTCTGATAAAATCATTCACTTATATCGCAACGCATTGTAGTAAGGATTTTTTTGAAACCTGCTTTTTCATAGGCACGCACTGCAGCTTCGTTTTCATCATATACCTGCAATCTTACCTCGGTAATTCCCTGAGATAAGACCCATTTTTTAAGCTCTTCAAGCAAAAGACCACTAATGCCTTTTCCTCTAAATTCTAAACTTACAAACATAAAACCAAGATATCCGAATAGCTCGTATTTTTCATATGGTTTTGCAGCCCGAATTTGCGCATAACCACTTGCAATAATTTCATTATTACTTTCGACAACCAATATTTCTGTTGCCCTATCTTCTATCAATTCCTGTATATCATAATAAAATATTTCACCCTCTTTAAGTGTGGGATCAAATGGTCGTTCTGCATCAACAAGAGTTTGCAGAAATTGGGCTAGCTTAGGCAAATCATTCTTGTCAGCAGGCCTGATCGTTATGTTTTTGGTATCTATACTCATATTTCAAATATATTAAATCCTTTTTGATTCAATTAAAAAAAGAGCTTAGAAAATTGAATTTTAGCTTTTGTAAATGGTGTAGTTCGTTGTTTGTGAAATAGTTTTATATTAGCAATGGTTTGTTTATAAAATACAAGCTTTTTGAGAAGACAAATTATCATGAAAAAACCTGTTGAAGTTTTAGTTTTAGAAAAACATACGATTAAGTTTTATGATGAATCCAGATATTCTACTGATCCATCCGAAAGTAAAACGTATGATAAAACTTTTATTAGTAGTGACAAAAATTACTCAGCTGCATTGATTGGTATAGAAGTAACAGACGATGAAGATAATACAACAAGCTGTTTAATAGGTGCTGAAGGTGGTCTAACAGGAATAAATGGAAGTACAACTTTAATAAGTTATGGCGGAATCGTAATTTGTTGTTCAGATACTGTTTTTAAATTAACAATACCGGACTTAAACCTCGAATGGAAAACCGTTGCAGATCCTATGACTTGTTTTGAAATTGATTATATTGATAAAGATTACATTGTTCATGGTGAACTTTTAATAACGCGACTTGACAAAGACGGAAAAATTGTCTGGCAAAATGGTGGTCGTGACATTTGGACTACGCCAGAAGGTATTGACGTTTTTACTGTTTATGATGATTATATCCTGGCTACAGACTGGGATTATAACAGGTATAAATTTGATTTTGATGGAAATATAATCGAAGAATATAAAGTGGAACCTCCAAAAAAAGAAATCACATCGCAAATAACCAAAACTAAAAAATGGTGGAATTTTTGGTAAACAAATATTTGAATCAAGGATTTTAGAATAAATCTTAAAACTAAATTTTGAAAGATAATGGCAAATCAATTTGAAGATACTATCAGGAAAGCATATCATTCTTTTAACGAAAGAAATATTGACAACGCCTTATCGACCATGCAAAAAGAGGTGCAATGGTCAAAAGCATGGGAAGGCGGTTATATAAGCGGTCATGATGAAATAAAAGAATACTGGACAAGACAATGGACGGAAATAAATCCTAAAGTTGAACCAGTTGGTTTTAATGAAAGGGATAATGGAAGTCTGGAGGTTAAGGTGAAACAGAATGTAAAAGATCTTCAGGGAAATTTAATATTCGACGGGATTGTCAAGCATATTTATACTTTTCAGGACGGACTAATTAAAACTATGGATATTGAACTGGTAGAAAATAATTAGTTTTGTATTTGATAATTCATTTTCAAATTTTTAAAGGCAATAGTATTTGTTCTTTTTTGAAATTAAAATCAGGATATGGAAGAACAACTTTATGAAATAATAAAGAAGGTATACGATAAAAATAACAGAAATTTGTTCACTTTTTTGACCGGTGCAGGAATTTCTGCTGATAGCGGAATACCAACTTACAGAGGAATAGATGGAATCTGGATAAAGGGAACTCAATTTCATAAACCGGAAGAATTTGGAACTTATAAATATTTTAAAGAACACCCGGAAGAGGTTTGGCAATATTCTCTTTTTAGAAAAAAAATGTTTGAAAGTGCTGAACCCAACGAAAGTCACCGCGAAATAGTAGAGATTGAAAATCTTTTAGAAGATAAATTTCATTTAATAACTCAAAATATAGACAATTTACACCGACGCGCCGGAACAAAAAGAATTTATGAAATTCATGGCAATAACAGAGAAATTAAATGTTCTAACGGTTGTAAGGAAATAGTAAATCTTCCGGATGAAATAAAAGGAAAAGACATAGACGAAGATTTAACAGCAAATGATATTGAATTACTAAAATGCAAAGAATGCGGCAGCTGGATGAGACCCTATATTTTATGGTTTGATGAGCGTTATGACGAAAAAACAAACAAAAGATTTAGCGCTTTAAAAATTGCTAAAAATTCAGGTATTCTATTTATTGCGGGTACTTCGGGAGCAACAAATTTGCCGATAGTCATTGCTGAAACTACTTTAAAATATGGAGGAACAATTGTTGACATTAATACAGAAGACAATTTGTTTACAAAATTGATTAAAGACAAGAAAAATAAAATTATTATTCGTGGTACATCAACTGAAACGCTTAAAACCATAAAAGAAATTTTTAAGAACATTTGCTGAGACCAAACGAAAATTACAAAATCAGAAAAAAATAGAATCATGTCAATAAAACAAGAATCCGAATTAATCGGAATGCAAAAGGTGAGTGAAGCTGTTGCTTATACTCTAAAGGAAATGAGAAACTTTGCCAAAGCTGGAATGACAACAAAGGAATTAGACGAATTTGGCGGAAAAATACTGAATGATTTAGGTGCAAAATCGGCGCCTTATTTAACGTATGGTTTTCCGGGATGGACTTGTATTAGTGTAAATAATGAATTTTGCCACGGAATTCCTTCTGCTAAAAGAATTTTAAAAGAAGGCGATTTAATCAACATTGATGTTTCGGCAGAATTGGATGGTTTCTGGTCTGATAACGGCGGTTCATTTGTAATTGGCGAAGATGTAAACGGACATCAGCAATTGGTTGATGCCTCAAAAGATATTTTACAAAAAGCAATCGACAATATAAAAGGCGGAGTAAAAATTTCTGAAATAGGTTATCTCATCGAAACAGAAGCTAAAAAAAGAGGTTACAAAGTAATCAAAAATCTTGGAGGACATGGTATTGGAAGAAGCTTGCATGAACAACCGGATGAATTACTAAACTATAAAAACAGATTTGATCAGAGACGTTTTAAAAAGGATTCTGTTGTAGCAATTGAAACTTTTATATCGACTTCTTCGTCGCTTGCTGTAGAACTTAATGATGGCTGGACAATGGTGGGCAACAAAGGCGGACATATGGCGCAACACGAACATACCATTGTGGTTACAAACGGCAAACCTATTATTCTGACTGCAATGAACGGAATCTGGAATTAACAGATTCTCAAACGATATTAAAAAACAAAACCCTTAAATAGTTATTTATTTAAGGGTTTTGCTTTTTTTAAGAATAAAATCAATTTAACACATAGAAACATAAGTTACAGGACTGTAAAAGAAGATAAAAAAGAAACTAGTTTCTTCACGCACAGCTATGTTTGTTAATGTTAGTGAAACGCCTTTACAACGTTACAAAATCTATGTTCCTATGTGTTAAAATAATTACACCAAGTTTTTTACTTTTTTATTTGTCTACTGCTTTTTGCAATTGTGCAGGATAACGATCTCCCTGAATAGTAGTTTGAGCAAAAGCATCATCAATATTTTTAATATCTTCTACAGATAGTTTAATTGAGGCTCCACCAATATTTTCTGTTAATCGGTGTGATTTTGTTGTACCCGGAATTGGTGCAATCCAAGGTTTTTGTGCCAATAACCAGCCTAATGCAATTTGTGCAGGAGTGGCATGTTTTTGAGAAGCAATTGCCGAAAGTAAATCGACTAATTTTTGATTGGCTTTTCTGTTTTCTTCACTAAAACGAGGTAAAGTATTTCTAAAGTCGTTCTCTTCAAAACTGGTGCTTTCTGTAATTGCGCCTGTTAAAAATCCTCTTCCTAAAGGACTAAACGGTACAAAACCAATTCCTAATTCTTCAAGTGTTGGTAAAATTTCTAATTCAGGTTCTCTCCACCAAATAGAATATTCACTTTGCAAAGCTGATACGGGCTGAACAGCATGCGCTTTTCGAATAGATGATGCACCTGCTTCAGAAAGTCCAAAGTATTTTACTTTTCCTTCCTGTATAAGATCTTTCACCGTTCCGGCTACGTCTTCCATTGGTACATTTTGATCTACTCTGTGTTGGTAGAATAAATCAATAACATCGGTTTTCAAACGTCTTAGAGATTCTTCGGCGACAGCCCTGATATTTTCCGGTCTGCTATCTTGTCCGTTAAATGCCTTTCCATCTTTAAAACCAAATTTGGTTGCAATCACTACTTCTTTTCTAAACGGACTTAAAGCTTCTCCTACCAACTCTTCATTCGCAATACCATAAGCTTCGGCAGTATCAAAAAAGGTAATTCCCTGTTCATAGGCTTCTCTGATTATTTTTATGGCATGTTGTTTTTCGATCTGAGCGCCATAAGCAAAACTTAATCCCATACAACCCAATCCCAGTGCAGAAACTTCTAAACCCTGAGTTCCTAATATTCTCTTTTCCATAATTTTATTTTTAAAATCATTTTTAATACTACAAATTTCCTTCAATAATCTCAGTTGCCTATAATACAGATTACTGCTATTCTAACCATTTTTACTGATTTGCATCATCACGCTAAGTTATTAAAAATCTGAGTAGTATATTTGTGTATATAATTTCACAGACGCATCATGGATCCTTTCATTAAACTCGAAAAAGTAACTCAGTACAATCAATTAAAAGATGTTGAAACGCAGCATCCTTTAATAAGTGTTTTTGATAATTCGAATAGTAAACCTTTGCCGAATCATACGCGCATACATTTTAGTTTTTATGCTATATTTTTAAAAGCCGGAAATTGCGGCGAATTAAGATACGGACGCAACAATTACGATTATGACGATGGTACAATGGTTTTTGTAGCACCCGGGCAAGTGCTCGAGGTTAATAATACCGACAATTATAAATCTACCGGTTTGACCTTACTTTTTCATCCTGATTTGATAAGAGGAACTTCACTAGCGAAAAACATCAGTCAATATTCGTTCTTTTCTTATGATTTTCATGAAGCACTTCATTTATCTTTAAAAGAACAACAAATTATAAAAGATTTATTTAGTAAATTAGAATATGAGTTAAGCCAGTCTATTGATAAGCACAGCAAAAACATTATCAGTAATAATATAGAACTGCTTTTAAATTATTGTGTGCGTTTTTATGACAGACAATTTATCACGCGTGAGAACATCAATACTGATATTTTATCCAAATTTGAAAATTTGTTAAACGACTATTTTCAATCTGGAAATACGCAGGATTCAGGTTTGCCTTCTGTTGGATATTTTGCAGATCGTTTGCACCTTTCTTCTAATTATTTTGGAGATTTAATAAAAAAAGAAACAGGCAAATCAGCGCAGGAACACATTCATTTAAAATTAATTACCTTAGCGAAAGAACGAATTTTTGATACTGAAAAATCTGTAAGCCAAATCGCGTTTGAACTGGGTTTTAAATATCCGCAGCATTTTAATCGAATGTTTAAAAAGAATACGGGCTACACGCCGATTGAATACAGAAATTTAAACTAAAAATCCTTAAACCAGATTTCATAAACCAAAAGAATGCTTGATAACTTCCCTTTTTATTTAGGCCTGTTAATTGTTATTTTATTACTGATTATGTTGGCTAATAAAATAAAAGTTGCTTATCCGATATTACTTGTATTGGCCGGACTGGCTATTAGTTTTATTCCCAAGGTACCTTTAATAAAAATCGAACCTGATCTGATCTTCTTTATATTTCTGCCGCCTTTATTATACGAAGCGGCATGGACAGTTTCGTGGAAAGAAATGTGGCGCTGGCGACGTATTATTACGAGTTTTGCCTTTGTGGTCGTTTTTGTCTCTGCACTTTCTGTAGCATTAGTTGCCAATTATATTATACCGGGATTTTCATTAGCCTTAGGTTTTGTTTTGGGTGGCATTGTATCGCCTCCGGATGCGGTAAGTGCCGGCGCTATTTTAAAATTTGTGAAAGTACCTAAAACTCTTTCTTCCATTTTAGAAGGCGAAAGTTTACTGAACGATGCATCGTCTTTAATCATCTTCAGATTTGCGATGATTGCCGTAGCGACTGAACAATTTATATTTTATAAAGCGGCGGTAAGTTTTAGCTGGATGATTTTTGGCGGCGTTGGAATTGGTTTATTAATTGGATGGCTTTTTATGAAAGCACATAAATATTTGCCTACCGATGCCAATGTCGACATCGTTTTATCATTGATTACCCCTTATATTATTTACCTTGCTGCCGAGGAAGTTCATAGTTCCGGTGTATTGGCCGTAGTATGCGGTGGTTTGCTTTTATCGAATAACAGACATCGTTTTTTGAGCAGTAGGTCCCGTTTGCAGGGTATCAATGTCTGGCAGAGTCTTACTTTTATTTTAAATGGTTTTGTGTTTATGCTGATTGGTTTAGATCTGCCTCAAATTACAGATGGCCTGAAAGTCGAAGATGTTAGTATTTCGTCGGCAATTGGGTATGGCGTTCTGATCACGTTTGTTTTAATTATCAGCAGAATGTTGTCTTCTTACGGAGCGGTTCTCGTGACGCTTATTGCGCGCAACTTTATTACGGTAGCCGACAGAAGGAATCCAGGTTACAAAACGCCATTTATACTGGGTTGGACAGGAATGAGAGGTGTTGTATCATTGGCTGCAGCCTTATCTATACCGGTTTATTTGAATAATGGCAACGGTTTTCCGCAACGGAATCTTATTTTGTTTATCACTTTTATCGTTATTCTTTTAACCTTGGTGATTCAGGGACTCACATTACCTTATTTCATTAAAAAAATCAATCTGACTAATATCTATGATCCTTTGCCAAAAGAAGAAGCACATAATAACCTGCGTCACGAATTAGCTGAATTTGCTTTAAATTATCTTAAAACCAATTATAGCGACGAAATCGAAAATAATACTTCGCTACAGCATCTTATTCAAAAATGGGAACAATACAGCAATGGCATTGATGACGAAGAAATAGGAAAAGAGCTTAAAGTAATTTATCTCGATTTATTAAATAAGCAAAGACAATGGCTCATCAATAAAAATAAAGAAGACCGAATTCTGGATGAAACGATCATTAGACGCCAAATGCATTATTTAGATATCGAAGAAGAAAAATTGCGTTATCTGTAAAGCCATTTATTTTAACATCAAACTCTCTTTTTAAGATCTGGAATTTTCTCCGTCAGATGTTTCCAATATCGTTTTGGCATATGCTGAAGATGGAGTTTTGTATTTTTTCTCGATTCGATATTCACACTTTTGAAATAATTACGCCACAGATCCTGAAAAAGTTCTTCGCCTTCGTCCCCTATTTCGGCTAAAGATTTTGAGGAACTCGATTCAGCATTAAATTGCAATTCTACAGTCGATACATTTTTCAGATCGTAATACACACCATATTTGCGTTTGCTATCATAAATTAACCAGCGCTGATCTGCGTAACGGTTTTTAAAATGAGTTTCTATCACGGGCAATACATTACAATCCGGTTCGACAATTGCGTAGTACAATTGGTCTTTGGTTAACTTAAACCTGACAAATGCTTCCATACGATGTGCTTCTTTTCCGGTAAGTCTAATGGCTTTTCGTAATTCTAAAACATCGTTATTGCTAAAATCATCTTCTATATTTATGGTACTTGACAATACATATTGCACATACCGAAACATGATTTCTTCAATCTTCTGGGTTTCTGATAAAAAAGCCTGATACAAACCGTGATATGCATTTTGAGAAAGGCGTTTTTTTAAACCGCTTAAAACCCGATTTACTTTTACCTCATTTGTAATCACAAGATGATTTGTCGAAAAAAGCAAATCGGCAGAAGCTTCGTTTTTGGCAAAAACAATATCCTGCAATTTATATTCATAAATTTCAAAAACGGCTGTAACCCAGCCTTCAAAAGTACTATCGTAAATTACCTGTGTCATTTTTATTAAAATAAAGCAAGTTGGTTCGAAAAGTCATTCTTGTATTTACTCTTTTGCGAATCTAAAATTTGATCTTTAATTTGAATTGAAGTTAAATCCTTTTGTAATTGAAAAGGCGTTGCAAAGGCCAGAAAATATTTGGCGCGTGTATAGGCGATTCCTAATTTTTGCAAATCCTGAGGAACGAGTTTTTTAAATTTTCTGGCAGCTACAATTTTCTTCGCACTCAAAAAACCAATACCGGGAATACGTTTAATGAGTTCGATATCAGCCGTATTTACATCAACCGGAAACTGATTCATATTTCGCAATGCCCAGCCTAATTTTGGGTCGATGTCAAGATCAAGATTGGGCTGATCGAAACCTACAATTTCATTTACATTAAATCCGTACAAACGAATTAGCCAGTCGGCCTGATACAAACGGTTTTCGCGAATCATAGGTACGGGAGTTCCAATAGCGGGAAGTCTGTTATCGTAACTTATGGGTACATATCCTGAGTAATATACACGTCGCATGTTCATTTGATCATAGAAATAATTGGCCATGCCCAGAATTTCCATATCATTTTCCTGAGTTGCTCCAATAACCATTTGAGTGCTTTGTCCCGCCGGAGCAAAAAGCGGGGCTTTGTAGTTGAGTTTTTTCTCTTCTTTATGACCAACGATTTCTTTTTTAAGATATTCCATTGGTTTAATCACATCGATATGATTTTTATCCGGCGCTAATAATTTAAGGCTTTGCTCGGTTGGCATTTCTACATTTACACTCAAACGATCGGCGTACATTCCGGCTTGTTGCAGCAATTCGTCGCTCGCACCAGGAATCGCTTTAAGATGTATGTATCCATTAAAATTTTCCTCCAGACGCAATTTCTTGGCAATCCTTACCAAACGTTCCATTGTATAATCAGGATTATCAAAAATACCGGAACTCAAAAACAAACCTTCGATATAATTTCTTCTGTAAAAACCAACCGTTAGATCCACAACTTCCTGCACAGTAAAAGCAGCACGTTTTACATCATTACTTTTTCGGCTTACGCAATACGCACAATCAAAAATACAATGATTGGTTAGTAAAATTTTCAGCAACGAAACGCAACGTCCGTCTTCAGTATACGAATGGCAAATACCATATCCTTTCGCATTTCCTAATCCGTTATCCTTATTTTTTCGATTGCTTTGACTTGACGAACATGAAACATCATATTTCGCTGCATCAGCCAAAATCGACAACTTCTCCATCACTCTTTCATGTACCATTTTTGAGTCTTTTTAGTGGTTAAAAAACTAAATTTGTTTCACCTCAAAACTACTCTTTTAAGATACAAAAGGGCTGAAATTGGTTGTTCTAAATTGTATCAAATTTCGATAAAGCAATCTCAACTAATTAATAATAAAAACATTGAAAAAACATTTTTTTTTACACATAGAGACATAGTTTCGGCTTCTTTTAAAAAGGCGTTTCACTTATTTAAAACAAACATAGTTATCTCAATAAGAGAAATGTATTGCATTTTTAATCCATTAAATCTAATTAACAATAAAAGATCAAAGCCCAATTTTCCCTTCTGCCCAATACGCTTGTGTATAGATTTTTTTATTCGAAATACCTTTTGCTTTTAAAGCTTTTCTAAAGGTTTGAATAGACTTTGCATTTCCCATTAAATAAAAATGTGCGTGCTGCCATAAATCCCAAATCGTATCGTCGAAATTATTTAGAATATTTACGGCACGTTCAGCACTATTAACCGATTTTGGTATAATATCAACCGCAAGTCCTAAATCTTTTGGAACTTCTGCAGAAGCTGGATCTAATTCTAAAATGCCCAAATAGTTGTTTTCATTCGCATTAATTTCATCTTTAAAACTTTTAAAAACACTTATACAGGTTTCATCTCCATAAAAAAATTGGTATTTTTCTTCGGTTTTAAAAAATTCAAAACCTCGCGGCAAACCTACCGTAATTTGATCATTAGGTTTTAGGTTTTCGACAAAACGACTTCCGGGACCTTTTTTATGAATATGAAAAATCACTTCAAATGTTCCTTCTTCGCTATTCCATTTACTTGGGGTATAATTGCGATAATTGGTATCATCAATCCTGATAATTATAGCCTGACCAATTTTAAAATTGATGTGCGGAAAATGACCTTTGAATCGGATCATTTTTATATTTTCACTAAGCATTTTAGTATCGGTAACTTTTACTTTGCAAATCTTGCTGCTAAAGGCGAGTTCCATAAAATCTCCAATAATTTTAGGCATCGAATTCATAGTGGTGTGTTTTAATTTCAATGCAAAATTGAGATTAAAACCAGAAACACAGATTGCATAACCAAGAGGGATGATTGGACTATTCGCGGAATTTTAATCGAAAGGCTAAAGGAGTTTCTCCGGTTACTTTTTTGAATAATCTCGAAAAGTAAGTATGATCTTCAAAACCTAACATAAAGGCAATTTCTTTAGCATCATATTCGGTATAATACAAAAATCGTTGCGCTTCTAAAATCATGGCATTTTGCAACCAATAAGTAACTGATTTACCTGTAGAAGCATTCACACAATAATTTAAATGTGAAGTTGTAATATTTAGTTTTTGAGCAAAAAAGGACGGACTTTCTAAAAAAGTGGTGTTCGAAATCAATTGCTTAAAATTAGCATAAATCTGAGCTGACTGATTTTTATGTTCTGATAACGAACGATCAGATTCTGAATATAAATTCACGAAACGATAAATAAGAGCTGTAAAGAAACCGTTTACAATCGCGGTTTTATTTACTGTAATAGTTTCAAAAGCCCGATGTAATAAACCTATTGTTTCAAGAAGATCTTTTCTTTGTAGTTTATCGATTTTATGAGCCTGATCTGTAATTTTTAAGTTTTGAAATACCGCAGCACAATTATTCGGAATCAAAAACGGAGCGACACCAATATAATATCCGGCGGCATCCGGCGAAACAAATTTTGGCGCATGAATCTGAAAAGGCTTAATTATGACAATACTTTGCGCGCTGGTTTTTACATCGATCATGTCGCACTCCATGATTGCTTTTCCTTTTGTGAGTATCAAAAAAATATAAAAATCATCGCGATGCGTTCCTAATCTATTCATCGTCGCCGCATCTTTTCCTAATGCAGTCAATTCAGTAATATAAATACCTCCTACGGCTTCTGATCTCTGATTGTAAATAGGAATTTTCAAATTGCTTTTTTTGGAGTTATAAATAGTAAACGATGAGGTTGTACAAACTTAGAAAATTAACCCGTCGGATGTAATGCATAAAAAAATAATTAAACACATAGAAACATAGATTTTATGTTTCTGAAAAGGTAAATCAAAAAGAAACTAGTTTCTCACACATAGCTATGTTTGTTTTAAATAAGTGGAACGTCTTTACTGAGTTCAATAATGCTAATGTTTCTATGTATTAAAAATAATTACACCTAATGGGTAAATTAATCTCAAACTGATTGTCTCGGCAAAATCTATTGTAAATACAAAAGCCCTTTTATCTTAAACAGACAAAAGGGCTTTTTCATTATAATAAAACTAAAAAGGAAATACTTATAAAGTCACAAATTTTACTCCCAGACTAAACCATCTCGAAGGAAGCGGCACTGCTCCTACCTCATAATAAGTGGCATTGAAAATATTTTGCGCATCAACATATATAGTCACTTTTTTGATAGATTGACTTACTCTAAAATCGTTTACCCAATATGATGGTCCGGTTACTCTTTGACTGAAACGAGTCGCGAATAAAGCGGTGAAATTTTTATGTTGAAAATCTATGGTGTTGGTTACCTGATGTTCTAAAGATGAAACTAAATATTTAGCATAAACAGTCGAAATTACATCCTGAAATTTAAAATCCAGATAAGAATAGGCCAGATTAATATTCAACTTAGATTCGTTAGAAAAATTCACTCTGTAGTTGGTACGTAAATTAAAACCATTAGTATTCAGGTTTCCGTAATTGTTACTTTGCCAAGGTTCTGTAGTTACATTTCTTGTCCAGTCTATAAAATTGCTGATCTTTCTAAAGAAATAATTGGCATTAAAACTAAAATCTCTTTTGATGTATTTAAATCCAATTTCGCTCTGAAAAGCATTTTCGGTTTCTAAATTAGGATTTCCGATATTTCCCGGACGCTGGTTGAGGTATAAATCTGTAAACGAAGGAATACGCTGACTTGTACCAATATTTCCAATGATTTTAAAAGCATCTGTAATCGCATAACTAGCATCTAATCCCGGATATGCCTGCCATTTATAATCTGAATTATAATTAAGGTAAGTTCCAAAATTTACATCCAATTTTTCGATGAAAGTCGTTCTGTATTGCAAATAAATCCCAAAATTATCGCGATTATGATCACCAATATTAGACGAGCTGATATCTTCGCTTCGTACTTCGGCTCCAAAACCTAATTCTCCCGTTTCCATTTTATAGGTCGTATTCACTTCTGCCGCTACTGAATTACTATAATGCTGACTTCTTCCTGCTTTAAGATTAGCAATTCCGTAATAACGGTAATCATCATAATTGTATCTGTAACTTACTCGAGGCATCAAAGTCCATTTTTCAGACAATTGATGTTTCGATTGTATAGACGCAAAAGTTGTCTGTACAACTTCGCTAGAATTTTTATCACCCGGAGCCGCGTAAAAACCGTTTGCACCAAATCCGTTATTGATATACCCGAAAGAAGTTAAAATTTCGTTGGCATTGTTCAACTGATAATTACCCTGATAAAATATTTTATTATTTTCGAAAGCCGTATTGTAGCGGTATCCGTTGCTTTTATCGTGAGATGCAAAAAGCGAATGTTGTTGTTTTTCTTTGCTTAAAACTCCACCAACCTGAATTCCGGTTCCGTAAAAAGTATCGCCTGTATTCTGCGTATCTTTTTCAAAATTCGAACCCGCATAAGAATTGACTAAAAATCCGGATTGCGTTGGTTTTTTGGTAATAATATTAATCGCTCCCGTTAAACTATTTACACCATAAGTAAGCGCCGCTGGTCCGCGAATAATTTCGATTCTCTCGATTACCTCAACCGGAATAGGCAGGTTTAGCATATTGTGCGCGGTTTGAGAATCGATTATTTTGGTTCCGTTTAAAAGAACAACCGTTTGTTCGAAACTTCCACCATCAACACTTACATCAGCCTGACTTCCAAAAGGGCCTCTTTGTCTTAAATCAACACCGTTTGCATATTGTAAAATTTCCTGAACAGATCGTCCCGGTAATTTTGCAATTGTGGCCTGATCTATTACATAAACGTTTCTGTTTTTCTTAGATATTGGTGTACTAAACCTATTTTCATGAATAATTACTTCATCAATATTAATGGTATCTTTTTGCACCTGAGCTTGTAAACTAACACTTAATAGAGTCAGTGCAGCAAAATAAAGTTTTGTCATTTGTTTTAATTTTTTGCAAAAGTAGTATCTTGCCGTACTACTAATGTATACCAGTTTTACAAAAATGGATAGTCCGGTTCAAATTCCCTTTAAAAGTTTCATTCAGCTTAAGCCTGAAGAAACTACCGCTTTGTATCTGCAAATTGTTTTTGAGTTTATCAAAGCGATACAAATAGGCTTACTTCCTGAGGGTACAAAACTTCCGGGAACCCGCATATTATGCAAGGTGTTAGAAGTTAATCGCAATACATTAATCAAAGCTTTTCAGGATTTGGAGTTACAAGGCTGGATCGAAATTTTACCCAATAAGGGAACGTTTATTTTATCTGAAAAACAACAAAAAAACAAAGCCGATTTTACTTCTGATGAAAGCAAAAATGTTCAGAAAACAAACGAAGGTTTTACTTTTAAGCGTTCTACTATTTTAGAAAATCCAAAAGAAACAAGCGATTTACCGTATCAGTTTAATGATGGTTTGCCTGATTTGCGATTGGTACAAAGTGATGTTCTGGCGAGATTATATGTTTCTAAATTAAAAAACCAAAAAACAACCAAAACCTGGGAACAGGTTCAGGCGCAATCGCATTTGAATTTTAAAACCCAATTTTCTAATTTTTTAAACTTAACGAGAGGCATTCGTATTTCGACCTCTAATTTACTTACTACAAACAGTCACGAAATTAGTTTGTATCTGGTTACCAAACTGCTTATTTCTCCGGGTGACAAAGTTGTGGTGGCTTCTCCCGGATATTATATTTCTAATATGACATTGTCTGATAGTGGTGCACAAATTATTACAATTCCGGTTGATAAAGACGGCATAATTACAGAACAACTGAAACAAATTTGCGACGAACATCAAATTAGGATTTTGTATTTAACTTCAAATTATCATTATCCCACAACCACTTCCTTAAGTGCAAAAAGACGAATGGAGGTTTTGGAACTGGCCAATCGCTACGGATTTGTAATTATAGAAGACGATTATGATTTTGATTTTCACTATGATAATAATCCCGTTTTGCCCCTCGCCGCTTTAGATTCAAACGAAAGAGTGGTTTATATTGGGTCTTTTGGGAGATCTTTGCCGGCAGGTTTTGGTTACGGATTTATTGCTGCTCCGGCAGATTTTATAAAAGAACTCGAAAAACATCAAAATATTCTCGAACCGGGAATCGATGTGATCAAAGAACAGGTTTTAACCGATTGGATCAAGGAAGGCGAAGTGCATCGCCTTTCGAAAAAAAACAAAAAAATCTACAAAGAACGCCGGGATTATTTTGTTTCATTACTGAGGAAAAAGCTAGAAGGAAAAATAAAATTCCAGGTTCCGCTTCGGGGTTTGGCGATTTGGGTAGAATGGCTGGATGATTTTAATTTGATAAAATTGCAGAAACAATGTGCCATAAATGGATTATTTTTGCCCAAAACAGTTTTATATCAAACCAAAAATCTTACGGCAACGCGTTTAGGTTTTGGACATTTTGATTCATCTGAAATGGAAAATGCAGTTACTATTTTACGACAGTCTCTTGATGCTATTTTATAAATCTAAGTGTTAGATATTTTTCAAGCAGATTTGGCAGATTTGGCAGATTTTTTTTATAAGCCTTTAATTCTATCTAACTCTTTTTTAAGTTCTATTTTTATAACTTAAACTGTTAGTGAGAAACTTTGCGACTCCGCGTCTCTATGTGCAAATTTCTCGCTGTTGAGAGAAACCTTTATAATTTAATCTCGTAAAGACGCAGAGTCGCAAAGTTTTTTAAGTAGATTCTTTTTAAGCTAGTAACTCTTTGTCAAAGTCGCAAAAATACTTTCTTAACTCGAGACTGAAAATCGAACAGACGAAGTAAATCTGTAGCTTGATTTAAAACATTTTAAAATAAAAACATAACATGGAAATAGAGCAAATTCTTGACCTGATATATCCCCTTCCGGAACTTTCAAAACTAAAACTTCAAAATTGTGCGAAAGAAGTCCGTTTCTCTAAAGGCCATATTTTATTGCGGGCTGATAAAATTGAAACTACAATTTATTTTATTCGAAAAGGAATTGCAAGAGCGTACGCCAATCGCGATGATAATGAGGTTACTTTTTGGTTTGGAAAAGAAGGAGACACAGTTTTATCGATGAAGAGTTATGTGGCACATCAGAAAGGTTATGAAGATATCGAACTTCTCGAAGATTGTGATTTATATGAACTAAAAGCTGAAAAGCTGCAAAAACTCTTTGAAGAAGATATACATATTGCCAATTGGGGACGAAAGTTTGCCGAAAAAGAATTGGTAAAAACCGAAGAACGCTTAATTTCAAGACAATTTCGTACTGCTACAGAACGCTATAAAGAACTTCTTAAAAATTATCCGCATTTAATTCAGCGTGTTCAACTGGGACATATTGCTTCTTATTTAGGAATATCTCAGGTGAGTCTGAGCAGAATCCGTGCTGAAATAAAATAGTTTCATTTTTTAACAAATGTAAAATTCCGGGCGAATTCCTTTTTTAACCTTTGCAAAAAAAAAGATATGAACTGGATTATTTTAATTATTGCCGGCTTATTTGAAGTGGGCTTTACACTGTGTTTAGGAAAAGCAAAAGAAACAACCGGAAACGAAATGTACATGTGGTACACCGGATTTTTAATATCCCTTATCGTGAGTATGGGACTTTTAATGAAAGCAACACAAGCTTTACCAATAGGAACCGCATATGCCGTATGGACAGGTATTGGAGCGGTTGGAACGGTTTTAATTGGAATTTTAATTTTTAAAGATCCTGCTAATTTCTGGCGCCTATTTTTTATTACAACTCTTATTGGTTCGATCATAGGCTTAAAAGCGGTATCGCACTAAAAACATAGTATTCGATATTCAAGACAAGCGGGTTAGTACAAACTAATCCGCTTTTTTTTGTTTAAAATTTACATCTCGACTTCAAAATCAGGTATTTCTACGTAGTGTTATAAATGTTAAAAAAACGAATTTTGTTAGCAGAATGTGAGAAACCGTAAATTATTCTCAGTAAACGATTATAAATTAGCAAAACATTCTATTAAAATTCATAAAAGTAATTCTTTATACATTTTAAACCTGAAAAAATCAAACCATGAAAAACCTTTGGTGTTGGCGTTGTAAAATGGAAGTTCCTATGCTTGATGAGGAGGAATATAAAATAGCCTCTAAATTGTATCGTGAAGGTTTTAAAACCGGAAAATGCAGCATGACAAGAAAGAAACGCTTTAAGGATTTACTTGATTATTATAAGGATTTGACAGGATTTGAAGAGAACAATCCTAACGCAATTATGCATCATCGTATCGATTTATACGGTTCTGCATGCGAGAATTGTTCTAAACCTTACAGAACACCCAAAGCTTCTTTTTGCGCGGCATGCGGGAATAAAAGAGCCAATACAATTATCAATTATACCGAAACGCTACAAGAAGCAGCACCAAAATGGTGGCAGAAATTTTTGGTTTTGAATAGGGCGGAATAGCTGTTTTTTATTTATTTTTATAAAAATCATTAAGCTATGAAGATCAACTATAAAATTCAATTTGCTTTATTTATCATTTGTATTTTTTTTATTGTTTTAGGAATATTCGAGATATCCAATACTGGACTTAAAACCGGATCTGATCTTTTCTGGCAACTTTCTGCTTTTGTTCCGTTTGTATTTTCTTCGATTGTGTTTGGAATGAATTTATATTCAAAACGAATTAAAAACTAAATAATCTACTTTCTTGTTTTAAGGATTTTACTCTTCATTTAAATAAAGTAAAACGCCATTTCCTCTTGTTTGCGAAGCTGCACTTGGGGATTGCTCGCTCATGTCCTTATTCTTCGAAATGAACAAACTATACGAAAATATTATTATGAAAATGAGTGTCCTAGCCCCGATAGAAGTGGAAATCCTTTTGTGGCGGTGTTCGCCACAAAAGATTGGAACGGATAGCGGGATTAGCTCCTAAAAAAAAGTTTTATCATAAAAATCACAAAGACAAGATCGGGCTCATAATGAGGAATGGATTATTTCTTCAATATCAAAAATGCGTTAAAAAACTTTTCGGATAGCAGTTTTTCGACAATAAAAAATACTTTTGTGAGATAGGAAACCAAAGACTTATCAGCAACCCCAAACACAATAGTATGGATTACGAAAAATTCATCTTCTGCCTCGAAGGTGTTCCAGACGTAGACGACGACAAAGCGACTCTAGTAGTAAAAAACCTGGAAGAAATTGCTATTGATCAGGGTATTGCAAGTATTTATAAAACCTGCGATACGATTGAAGGTCTTGAAGAAAGTTTGAATGTATTACTTTATGAAGATCATAATTTTAAGGATTATGAAATTATTTATTTGGTAATGCCGGGCGAAGCCAATAACATTTGCCTTCACGATTATTATTACAGCCTTGAAGAAATAGCCGAACTTTTTGAAGGCAAAATGAAAGGTAAAATCATTCATTTTGCCAACCTGAAAGTATTGGATTTAAACGATGAAGAGGCTCAATATTTTCTTGACATAACCGGCGCACGCGCTATTTCGGGTTACGGATCTACTTATAATAAAATTGCAAGTTGCAGTACCATCGACAAAGCATTTTTTAGCCTTTATCAGGATAATGATGACATTACCGAAGTGGTCGAAGAATTGTATCAAAAACATTATGCTTTGTGCAAATTGCTCGATTTTAGATTGTATTATTAGACCATGAAAAGTAAAACAAATGAAAAGGTAAAAACATATAGTCCTCAGGGATTTCGGGAGAAGTTTCTGGGAGAGGACAATCCTATTCATTTGCTTTTTAAATCAAATTCTGATCATTTTTTCTGTCTCGAAATAGGAGAAATGATGCAGATGCAATATCCGGTTCCGCCTTCTAAACATTCTTGCCATACCTTAATTTTTGTTTCCTCAGGTCAGCATGTTATGAAGTTGGGCTATCAGGAATATATCACAACCGATAACGAAATTATTGTGGTGCCGGCTGGCCAGATTTTCTCGCTTGACAATATCAATAACATACACAAAGGTTTTATATGCCAGTTTCATCCTGATATTTTAATTAGAAAATATGGGAGCCGAGAAATGCTTAATGAATTTGATTTCATGAAAATTTCCGGCAATCCAAAAATAACTTTAGATCAAAAAGATGTTCCTGACATTACAGCCATTTTAAACCGACTTCAAAAAGAATATTCTGAAACTTCGAATGCGAATCTCAATATCGTTCAATCGTATTTGATTACGTTGTTTTATGAAATGAATAAAAATTCGGTTAAAAGTTCTAAAAGTATTTCGGCTGCTGAGGTGATTACCAATAAGTTTAAAGAGCTCATTTATACGAATATCAAAACACACCATCAGGTTAATTATTATGCTTCTTTACTCAATGTTACTCCCAATCATTTAAACAAATCTGTAAAATCTGTAACCGGCAAATCGGCCGCCAAATGGATTGAAGAAACCATATTGCTTGAGGCCAAATATCTACTGTATCAAACTACACTTTCTGTAAGTGAAATCGCAATGCAAGTAGGTCATGAGGATCATTCTTACTTTAGCAGATTCTTTAAAAAACACGAAGGAATTACTCCTGTCCAGTATCGAAAATTGATTGATAAGTCCTAATTATTGCTTGCAGAATCCTATCAAATCGGAAACCATTTATTGAAATTTGCCAAGTAAAAAAAAGCGAATTATGATTTATGTTTTTAAAACTTCTGTCGATACAAATTCGAAGTTAGAATTTGCAAATGCCTTACTTTCTGAACTGATTCCGAATTCTGTATGGAATTTTGATTTGGAAGATTGTGATAACATTTTAAGAATTGACAGCGAAGAAGAAATAAACGAAATAGCGCTGAAAAACGATATTTTCGATTGTATCGAATTAGAATAAATTCATTTTACAAATATTTCTTTTTAAACCTCAACTTAACAATATGGAAGCTGCATTGCACCAGAACAAAACATTTGACACTATTGATTATTCTGATCAGAAATTATCTGATAACGAATTTGTAAACTGCGAGTTTATCAATTGCAACTTTTCTAAAAGCGATTTTAGTTATATCGATTTTCTGGATTGTACTTTTAAGAATTGTAATCTCTCCCTTTCTGTTCTTAGAAATACAGGATTAAAGAATATTAAATTTATAGGCTGTAAATTGATGGGACTTGATTTTAGTGCCAGCAACAGCTTTTTATTTTCGATGTCTTTTCAGGATTGCCTTCTTGATTATTCTACTTTTATTTATAAAAAATTAAAGAAAACCAACTTCATCGATTGTTCCCTCAAAGATGTCGATTTCTCGAATACGGATTTGTCTTTGTCTGTTTTTAAAAATTGCGATCTTGCCAATGCCACTTTTCAGGATTGTATTTTAGAAAAAACTGATTTCAGATCTTCACGAAATTATACTTTTGATCCGGCCGAAAATAAAATCAAAAGAACCAAAGTTTCTCATGCTGCTCTTGCAGGATTATTAGAAAAATTTGATTTGGATATTGAGTAGGTTTTAAAGTTTTCAGTCGCAGTTTTTAGTCTCAGCTTTTTTATCTTGACTTTAAAACAAAAAGGGATGTAGTTTTTAGACTACATCCCTTTTTTCTAACTAATACTTAAAAAACGAACTATTTTATCCAACGCGGGTCACCAACCCCATTGTCTTTTAAAGTTTGATTATTGATTGTAAAATCACCTCCTGCAGCATTTCCAAATTGAGGGTTTAATGCTGTTCCGGTTGCATCGGGTCTATTATTTCCAATTGCGTTAACATTACCATTTAAATTTGGTGTATTGAAATAATTATTACCTGAGAATGTCGGATTCGCAGTAACATTTTCTCTTGTATATGGTGCAAGCGTGTTTGCAAACAATGTGTTTTTAATAATTATTGCATTACTAGCAAAACGAATATATAAAATTGAATTTGCATTCGTAGCCACCATGTTTGGATTAGATATAGTACAGCTATCAATTAATATGTTGTTAGTTACACCAGTAAGACCTGCATCCATACGAATAAAATATCTTGCTGTTGCGCAGTTATTAAAAGTACTGTTTTTAAGAGTAAGCTGTCCAAGATATGAACCTCTTAAATCTATAAATTCTCCACCAACTGTTAATACATTTGTAACAACAGTATTATCTACTATTATAGAAGTGATTCTCGCTGCGCTTAAATTTGCACTTATTAATGACACTCCATAATCATGTATGTTACAACCGCTTATTAAAACAGAACCATAAGTAACATTGTTGTCGTTAAATTTTATAACTGAAACTCCGCCAGATCCTTTATCGCCTTTTAAATCCAGATCTATCAAACTCAAGTTAGCTGCCCCATTTGATAATGCAAAATTCACATGAAGTTTTGGTCTGTCAAAACTACGAAGTCCTCTTAATGTAATTGATTTATTTAAAGTAATCGCTCCTATTTGATTGTCCGCCAAATAATCACCAGGCTCTAAAACTAATACAGATCCTGATGCTGCATCGGCAATTTTTTGCATTAAATCATCAGTACTTCTAACCAAAATACCAGTTCCTATATCTATTCCGGTAGTAAAAGCTTTGTCACCTCTTTTCTTCGTTCCATTAAACAAAGTAGCTGTATAAGCAGTTTCACTTGTTAATCCTGTAATAACAGCAATACCGTTAGCTTTTTCTTCAGGAGTAATAGTATGTGTAATATTTCCAGGACTCAATACAATTTGAGTAACATTGCTATTAGCTGGCCATCTTAAAGTCACCTGCTTTGCATCAATATCTCCATCTACAGAAGCAAGATAAAGTTGCTCCGTTAATGTTGTAGCCGTTGTAACAGACCATTTAGAATCATCTAATCCAGTTGCGCTTACTGCTTTTACTCTGATCGAATAAACGGTTTCTCCTTCTAACTGCACTTGTATAGGAAGTTCTTTAGGTGCTACTTTAACCGTTTTATAGATTGTTTTAAAATCAGGATCATCTGCACTAAACTCTACCACATAATAATTGGCCACTTCCTCGTCTTTTACAGTCCAATTTAATTCGACTGTGGTCTGATTTCTAATTCTTGTAGTTAACCCTATTGGAGAAAATTCTCTGCTTGCTCCTATATCGTCTACTACTGCTTCATTGTAACTTTCACAGCCGGAAAAAACAAGCAACATTACCAATGTGGCCAGTAATCCTTTTAATATATATTTTGTCTTCATAATAAGTTATACTATCGTTAATATTTGATTTGCGAAACGCTACACTCTAATAATTGACTAATTGTCCGTTACTAGTATTGATAAGTGATTCCCATATTGGCCAATATTGTTTTGTATCAGGATTAACGCCTAATTTATAAAGTGAATTTATCTTATCATCTTTCAAAACATTCCATGCACTTGCTCCTTTACTATCAACAAAAAGAGTATAACCAGCACCAGGATTTTGAGTTTCTCCTTTATTTAAACCATACACAATTAGTGTTTCATTATCTTCTTTATACTTATAATATAAATCAGTTGGTACAGTGGCATATTCTCCGCTACGTCGCTGTAAGTTGAACATTTTTTCTTTCGCCAGATCCAAATTCGTTTTCAGTAAATTCCAACGGATAAGTTGTTGTTTACGCTCCATTTCTCCTGTAAGCTCATATTTATTTTCATCAACAATCGCCTGAAACATTGCTTCTTTGCCACTAAAGGCATCTACATAAGCATCTACTTTTTGAAGCTGATCAGCAGCAGCAAATGCTCTTCTTCGTACTTCTTTTAAATATGGAGCAGCGGCACCCGGTCCTTCTAATTCATTTGCTGCTTCAGCCGCAATTAAAAGTACCTCGGCATAACGCATATACACTTTGTTTATACCATCATCATCTTTATTATTAAGAATACGGTTCATCCACTCAATACGATATTTCCCAAAATACCATTTGTTTATAACACCTAACTCTTGCTGCGCTTTTCCATTTACCGCTTTACCGTATGCGTAAGGAACACAAGTAACATCTCTACGTGTATCTTTTACATCATAGTCATAAAAAACAGTTGGCAATGGCCCTGCAGAACCTCCTATGCTCGTTCCGCCAGTTTGATATTGATCTATAGCATTATGAAGAACAGCAAAACTAATTAACATTTTACCTCTACCGGCACCAAATGGTATCTCCCAAAGAGATTCTCCTCCAGCACTTAAAACTTCTTTATTTACGTTTTTCCAAAGAGTTTCGAAAGAAGGATTTAGACTTGCCTTACCACTTGCAATTACAGAACGGGTTTCATCAAGTGCCAGTCTGTACATATTCGCTACCGAAAGATCCGGATCAGTACTTCTTCTTACACCATCTTTGTATTGTTGATATCCGCTTGCAGCCAAAGCCAAACGCGCGCGAAGTCCTTTTACAAAAGCTTTATTAATTCCTTCTACTGTACTTGTAGCTGTACTTTCGTTAGGCCAAGGTACCAGGTTTGCTGCCTCTCCTAAATCTGCAATAATTTGTTTGTAAATTACATCACGGTTTGTTCTTGGCAAGTATAGTGTTTGTGAATTAACCGGCTCAAAACGAGCTGGCACATCACCATGTTGTTTGATTAAATCAGAATAAAAAATCGCTCTTAAAGTTAAAGCTTCTCCTAAAAGATAGCCCAATTCAGAACCGGCTACAGGATTACCGTAAGTGCGTAAACCACGAATACAAAGATTCGCACGCTCGATTCCTCTGTACATTGATGTCCACGGATTACCTCCACCTCCACCTGAGGTCTCGATAAGATCCATTTGGCTGTTATTGGATTTTGCATCATAATTGGTCAAATCAGGCTTGTCATTAGACGTAGTTTCACCTGAGTTATACCATTCTGTATCTGTATTTAATCCATAAAAAGGTAAAAAACGTCCTCTGTATGAATTTGTATCTCCAAATGTGATTTTAATTCCATTAACGGCATCTTTGGCTAATCCGGGGGTCGAAAAAATTAATGCTTCGTCTAATGTCGATTGAGCCGGAGCGTCTAAATAATCTTCCTGGCAAGAACTAAAAAGTCCTGCTATTATTAATCCTGCTATTATTATTTTATGTTTCATCTTGATGCGTTTTAAATTAAAAATTAAGGTTTAAACCAAAAACAAATTGTCTGCTACGCGGGTATGCTGAGTAATCTACACCCGGAGTAAGTGGCGTCGCTCTCTTTGTTGAAACCTCAGGATCAGGACCAGAATAATTAGTAATAATAAAAACATTACTTGCAGTACCATAAAATCTCAATTTAGAAATCCCCAATGCAGAAGTAAGCGATTTTGGAGTAGTATATCCTAAAGTCAGGGTATTCAATCTTAAAAATGATCCGTCTTCCATTGCCCAGTCACTGATAACAAAGTTTCTCATGTATGGAGACCACATTGTTGTATTTGCATTTAGAGCAGTTAAAGTTGCAGGATCTGTCACTAACTGACCTGATGCATCAATATTAGTCCATCTCTGACCGTCGGCCATTTCAGAACTTAAATTTCTATATTGTCCGTTGTTTGGGTTAGAAGTTGTAAACTCCACTTTATTCGCATTGTAAATATCATTACCAACACTAAAATTGAAAGCTGCAGATAAATCAAAACCATACGCATTAGCATTTAATACAAAACCTCCTGTATATTTTGGATTTGAATTTCCAATTACTGTCTGATCTTTACTATCTACTACGCCATCACCATTTAAATCTTTTAGTTTCATATAACCAGGCTGTACTGCTCCAACCACTGTTGATGCATTTGCAACACCCGTTTTCAGAACATATTTACCGCCAACATAGTCAAAGTCTGAAACTTCATAACGTCCATCACTCTTATAACCATACATCATACCTATTGGTGATCCTACAGCTACAGAATAATCGTTTCCTAATCCTGAAGTCCATGCAGTAGCAGCACCAAAGTCACTCATACTACCCAGAGAATTAATACGATTTTTATTTACTCCTAAATTGAATGAAAAATTCAATCCATAATCTGCTTTTTGAATGGCTACCAAATTCAAAGTAGCTTCGAAACCAGTATTCTGAGTTTCTCCCATATTTCTATATTGAGTAGAATAACCCGTTCCGCTTACCGGGAAGTTGATCAAAAGATCCTGAGTTACATTTTTATAAAGTTCAAAAGAACCGTAGATACGACCTTTTAGAAAATCAAAATCTAAACCTAAGTTTTGTGTAACAGTAGTTTCCCACTTTAAATCAGGATTTGCCAATACTACAGATGGTGCCCAATAGTTACCTGAATTATTGATCCATGTACTATTATTAGCATTATAACTTTGAATCGTCTGACCTGTTGGAATGTTATTATTTCCTGATTCTCCATAACTCAACCTCAATTTAAGAGCATTTATCCATGAAATTTCTTTCATGAAACTTTCTTCTGAAATTTTCCATGCTACTGCTGCTGCCGGAAAAAATCCCCATTTATTGCTTCCTAAGAATTTACTTGAACCGTCTGCACGATAAGTAGCTGTAAAAAGGTAACGGTCTTTATAATCATAATTTACACGTCCGAAGAAAGAAAGCAATTTATCGTCTGGAAAATAAAAGTTATCTACAATACGAGGTGATCCTTGTGAAGTAAGATGTATCGATTGATTTAAATCAAAGAAGTTTGGCAAACCTTCGATTGTAGAAGACACATCAGTTCTGCGATAATCAATTGATTCTTCTCCAACAAGCACTTTTAGACTATGATTTTTTCCCATAAATTTCTTCAAATCATAATTCAGTGTATTAGCATTTCTAAAACGGTAATCTTTACGATCCAACATCAATAGCGATGGCATACCTCTGTGTTCTAAAGTAGGAGTGTTTCTCGCATAAAAAGTAGAGCGCCCGTAAAAACGATAATCCAGATAATTATAATTATCTAATCCTAGTTCTGTTTTAAATGCAAGTCCGTCTGCCAGTTTCCATGAAAAACTTCCCAACATATTGAAATTTTTTCTCAACTGCTGACGGTCTGTATCTGCCACAGCAACAAACGGATAAACCAAATATCCTGAACTTGCTTCATCTGTATCGTCTGTAGTTAAACCTGGCATTGGTATTGGCGCATATCCTACAACGTGCTTCATACGTGAATCAGCAGGATTTTCTTTTTGTTCGTTACTTCCACCACCATTTATCTCGGTATCAGAATAACGCATAGTAAACGTAAGATCTATTTTATTAGTTGCTTTACTATTTAAGGAAAGCGATAAATTGTTTCTTTTAAAATCAGAACCTACCATGATCGCTTTTTCATCATAGTGAGCATAATTAAAATTGTAATTAATTTTATCTGATCCGCCACGAATTCCTAAATCACGACTCTGAACTTCTCCTGTACGACCGTAAATTTGTTTTTGCCAATTAGTACCTTTAACACCCTGATACATATCACGATCCTGCCAATTACCAAAATACTGTTCGTAAGAATCGGTTTTTCCTTTTGCTAAAAGAGCATATTCATATTGCCATTTTACAAAATCATCAGGCTGTAAAACATCGATCTGATTGACCATGTTTTTCATACCATAAAACATATTAAAATTCACGGCTATTTTTCCGTCTTTACCTTTTTTAGTGGTTACGATAATAACTCCATTCGCACCTCTTGACCCGTAAATTGCAGTCGAAGAAGCATCTTTCAGCACCGTCATATTTTCGATATCTGATGAAGAAATATCATTTAAACTATTAACCGGAAAACCATCAACTATAATTAAAGGAGAGCTGTCTTGTGTTAATGATCCACCGCCACGAACTCTAATTTTAATGTCTGAATCCGGAGACCCTTCTGAAGAAGTTACACTCACACCTGCGATACGCCCCGTTAAGGCTTCAGCCACACTGGCAACCGGAACCTTTTTTAAATCGCTACCAGACATCGTAGAAACTGCTCCGGTTAAATCCGATTTTTTTACTGTTCCGTATCCCACAACAACAACTTCATTTAGTTCATTAGCGTCTTCTGCTAATACAACATCTATTTTCGTTTTTCCTGCAGCAGCAACTTCTTTGGTTTTAAAACCTAAAAAAGAATACGTAAGGATAGCTTTAGGATTTGAAAGTTTTATTTTATAATGCCCGTCAAAATCGGTAGAGACACCATTTTTTGTTCCTTTTTCTAATACATTAACGCCGGGTAAAGTTAATCCTGCAGCATCTACTACCGTTCCTTCAAGTATTACAGTCTGAGCATTCATTCGATTGCCCGTCAGTAAACACAATAAGAAAACAACTGCAAAGCAACAATTGGTTCCTTTGTTAAATAAATCTTTAAAATTCATGGTTGATTGTTTAAGTTATTAATAGTTTATTGTTTTAAGTGGTTTTTTAAGGTTTACTCTTTCTTATTTTTTATTGATCAAAAATGATCTTAAGTCTGGCATTACGTCTGTTTAATTCAATAAAAAGACTGTGGTTTTTAATGCTGCAATAAAAAGTTGTAATCGATTACACAAACATAAATATTTTTTTAATATAAAAAGTTAAAATTCATAATAATTTCCTAAAAAAAATATTACATTAAAAATAAAAGTGCTTTTTTATACGACTAATGTAATTTTAAGTTCATATAAATATGAATTATATTATCTATTTTTAGAAATTTATTGAGATTTTACAGAAAAAACAATCGATTACATGACGAAACATTGCATAATTATTAATGATCAAATCAAGTCTGTAATTATTTTTGAAAAAGTGTGAAGAAGAAGTGAGAAAAAGCATTGCAGATCAGTTTATAAAAGTCTGTGACAATACCAAAGAAGAAGAGGAATAACAAACGAAAGAAGTGATTCATTTACTAGCACAAAAAAAGCCCTTAAACTAAATTGTTTAAGGGCTGACTTTTTTTAAGAGAATTATATTTTTTTAAGCACGCTGCAATTGCAAGTTACTTTTATGTTTTTGCATTAATACAAAAGTAATGACCATACCAATAACCGCCATACCTACACCAATAAGATTAGGCGAAGCATAACTATATCCTGCTGCCAAAGGTAAACCTCCTAAGAAAGCGCCTAAAGCATTCCCGATATTAAAACTTCCCTGAAGTGCTGCCGAAGCAATCATCTCAGCATCTTTCGCCGTTTTAATCATTAACATTTGAATTGGAGCAATAACCGAAAAAGAAATAGCACCCGTTAAAAAAGTAAGGAATAGAGAAATATATTGATTGGAAGAAAATAGGTAAACCAAAATTAAATCGATTGACATTACAAATAACAAGGCCAATACTGTTGGTGCAGGTGAATATTTATCGGCCAGTTTACCGCCTAAAAAGTTACCCACCACCATACCTAAACCGGCAAGAATAAGGATATACGAAACATCTTCGGCCGAGAATTTAGACACATTAATTAATAAAGGTGCGATATAACTGATCCAGGCAAACAACCCTCCAAATCCAATTGCGGTAATACCGATAATCAGCCAGGCTTCTGTTTTCTTAAAGAAAAGCAATTGTGTTTTCATATTTACATTTCCGCTTTTCTCCAGATTTGGCATCCATAAAGAAATAAATAAAAAGGTAAGTAAGCCAACAGCGCCAATTAATACAAAAGTATAACGCCATATAAAGTGATGTCCAATATAAGTTCCGATAGGCACACCAATTAAGTTCGCCAAAGTTAAACCTGAAAACATAATGGCAATGGCTTGCGCTTCTTTGCCTTTATCTGCCAGACGACTTGCTACAACTGCTCCAACTCCAAAAAAGGCTCCGTGTGGCAATCCGGAAAGAAATCGGGATGCAAATAAAAAGTTATAGGTAGGCGCAATAATCGAAAGCGCATTAAAAACAGTTAACATCAATGCTAAAATTAAAAGCATTTTTTTGGGCGGAAAGTTTCTTCCAAGAATTACTAATAATGGAGCTCCAATAACAACTCCAAGTGCATAAGCTGAAATTAAATATCCGGCAACCGGAATCGTAACTTTCATATCTGAGGCAATATCTGGCAACAAACCCATCATAACAAACTCGGTAATACCGATTGTTAATCCTCCTAATGAGAGTGCAATAAGACTTTTTTTCATTTGTTTTATAAGAAAGGAATAGATTTTCTATGGTGCAAATTTAACACCGTTAAACATAAAATTAGTTGTACATTTGCGATATAAACTTGTAAATTTATGTTATGCCGAAATTAAATCAATTCAAAACGCTCGCTATTGACGAATTCGAAGATGAGAAATTTCACCTTACGCCGCATACGCATACCTACTACGAAATCATATATATAAAGAAAGGAAACGGTATTCATCATCTCAACAACAACCTCCTTCCTTATAAAACGGGTGATTTATTTGTGATTTCACCTGAAGATGAACACTATTTTGACATCAAAAAAAGTACTCGTTTTTTCTATATTAAATTTACCGATAGTTATTTTAACTCTAAACAAAACCTTACCTGCGACGAATTTTTAATTCACACTCCGGAAAGTTTCATGCGGGATAAAACCTTAAAAGAAACAGTCTTAAAATTAGATGATCCCTGCAAAACAATATTAAAAAATACGATAGAAAATATTGCAGCGTATAATTGTAAAACTGATGTTTCGACCTCGCCTATTGTATTTTATCAGATTCTGTCGATTTTTGGATTAATCAAAGAAACCATGCGCGGACAAAATCTTGTCGTGAAAGGAAATTCGATTGATAACGAACAAATTACTTCTTATATTCATCAGAATATTTATCAGCCAAAATTAGTTCAGATAAAAGTAATCGCCAATCATTTTAATATTGCCGAAACCTATTTTAGCGCTTATTTCAAGAGAACATTCTCTATTAGTTATCGCGAGTATATTCATAATTTAAGAACCACTTTAATCGAGAAACGAATTCACAACAATCAATTACCGATTAAACAAATAGCCTATGAATTTGGTTTTACGGATGAAAGCCATTTGTCGAACTATTTTAAAAAGAGAAAAAATATGAAACCTACCGATTTTAAGAAAACTTAAAATTGGAAATTCGTTACGCTTAATTTTTTAAACACATAGAAACATAGCTTTATACGCTCAAAAAAAGCGTTTCACTTATTAGAAACACACAGAGTTAAGCTATGAGAAAGAAATGTATTTCTCTTTAATCTTCTTTTCAACATGCAAATCTATGTTTCTATGTGTTTGAGTAAAATTGTCCGAATGTTTTATTGGAAATCTTAAATATATAGTTGCTCTTAAAAAAAATATATAAATTTGTACTTTAAAAAATAATTTCCTTGACGAAAAAATTCCACATAGTGTTTCTCTTTTTAACCCTTGGCTTCTTCCTGATGTCCAATTCGGGTTATGCTTGTGGAAAGGTCGAAGAAAAAATGAATTGCGAAAAGGAAGTAACTTCAAAAAAAGAAACCGCCAATTCATGTGAGAAGGATTGTTGTAAAAAAACCGAAAAAGATAAAAAAGGCCAACATGGTTGCAGCGGAAAATGCGATCATTCAGGTTGTACTACTTCATTTCTTCAATTTAGCTTAATCACAAATGAAATAGATTTAAGCAATAATCTTTTTAATTTCTCTACAGAAAAACAAATCTCATACTATAATAACGCTAGTATTTCTGACGGTTTTACTTCTATTTGGCTTCCGCCAAAAATATAAATAATCGCATTTCTGACAGCCATAATTATTTTTAAGCCACAAAAGGCTCTAAGATATTAAGGTGCTAAGCAAAAAAATTAAACTCTGCCCGATAACTATCAGGATTGCGAGATCAAAACATCCTATAAAAAATAAATTATTTAACTTAGAGGATAAATTCACATTCTCTATCAAAATCTTATAAAAATGAAAAACACAATATCAACTATAGCAGCAGTAATAATCGTATTATTTTCTGCAAATACAATTCAGGCAACTACAATCAAAACAGAAATAACTACAATTGAAGTTGCTGATTCCAGCCAATTACAAGCTGTTTATGATGCCTATTTTACGGTAAAAGATGCTTTAATTAAAAGCGATGCGAAGTTAACTTCGGCGAAAGCCACCGATTTATTGACTGTTATTACTGCTATAAAAATGGACAAACTAAAAAGTAACGAACATACAGCCTGGATGAAAGTAGTAAAAAAATTAACTGCTGACGCCAAAAGTATTTCGACTACTTCAGATCTTAAAAAACAACGTGAAACTTTTAAATCACTTTCAAAAAATACGTACGATTTAATTAAAGTTTCAAAATCTACTGAAGTTGTGTACAAACAATATTGCCCAATGGCCGATGCTGACTGGTTAAGCAAAGAAAAAGCAGTTAAGAATCCGTATTACGGATCTTCGATGTTAACTTGCGGAAACGTGGTAGAAACCATCAAATAAATATGACGCTCTACATCAAAAACATGGTGTGTGGTCGCTGTAAAATGGTTGTGAAGTCTGAGTTGGATAAACTCGGACTTCAGACTATTTCTGTTGAATTAGGCGAAGTAGAACTGCAAAATGACATTACCGATTCTGAAAAAGAAGTTTTACTTAAAAATCTCCAAACGCTGGGCTTTGATTTACTGGATGATAAAAAAACCAAAACCATCGAGAAGATAAAAAATCTTATTGTCGATTTGGTTCATCATAAAAACAGTGAACTGAAAGTTAATTTGTCTGATTATTTAGTAGAAAACCTCAACCAGGATTACAGCACATTGAGTAATTTATTTTCGGAGATTGAAAACACTACAATCGAAAAATACTTTATAAGCCAAAAAATAGAAAAGGTAAAGGAATTATTGATTTATAATGAACTTTCGTTAAGTGAAATCGCCGACCTTTTAAACTATAGCAATGTAGCACATTTGAGTAATCAGTTTAAGAAAACTACAGGTTTCACGCCTACTTATTTCAAACAGCTGAAAGACAAAAAACGCATTCAAATAGAGAATTTGTAATTTTTTATTTAACCGCAAAGAGCGCTAAGATTTACGCAAAGCACGCAAAGGTTTTTAGCCACAGATTACAAGGATTAAAAAAGATTTTAAAAATCGGTGTTAATTTTTTAATCTGTGGCTATTTTTTTTTTACCATAAAGCTATTTACATAAAGCTTTGCGAACTTTTAATTTTATTAATTAAACAAAAAACTTAGCGTGCTTTGCGTAAATCTTAGCGCACTTTGCGGTTTAAATAATATTACAAATCATTCTCAAAATTATACAACCCGTTGTAAACCTTACTTCGGAAATTTGCATTGTAATACCTTAAAAACGAAAAAACAATGACTCATCAATATATAATTTCAGGAATGTCATGCAATGGCTGCCGAACTAAAGTCGAGAAAACGCTGAATGAAGTCGGCGGCATTCATGCCGAAGTAACGTTAGATCCTCCAGTGGCCACCATAACGATGGAAAAACATGTTCCAACAGAAAAATTTCAGGAAGCTTTATCAGCTGCAGGAAAGTATACTATTGAAATGAAGTCTCCAACTCACGGTACAGAACCTGCTGTAAAATCATGTTGTTCAAGTCATAAAAAAGAAGATCACGCTTCACACTCTCATAAAAAAGAAAAAGCAGTAATTCCTCATAATGCAACCGGAGTTTTTTACTGCCCTATGCATTGCGAAGGCGATAAAACCTATAACAAACCAGGAGACTGTCCCGTTTGCGGAATGGATTTAGTGCCACAAATAGCCATTGGAACACAATTTACCTGCCCAATGCATCCGGAAGTTATTTCGAATGAACCGGGCGACTGCCCTATCTGCGGGATGGATTTAGTACCGATGCAGGCCTCTGAATCTGACAAAAACAAAACTTATACGGACTTGTTGAAAAAAATGAAGATTGCGACATTGTTCACACTTCCTATTTTCATTATTTCAATGTCAGAAATGATTCCCGACAATCCGCTTTTTAAAATTATGTCAATTGAAAAATGGAATTGGGTTCAGTTTCTATTTTCTATTCCGGTTTTGTTTTATGCCGGATGGATGTTTTTTACCCGCGCCTGGAAATCGATTATTACCTGGAATTTAAATATGTTTACCTTAATTGGAATTGGAACCAGTGTTGCGTTTCTATTTAGCGTTGCGGGAATGTTTTTTCCGGATCTTTTTCCTTCGGAATTCAAATCGCATCACGGCACGATTCATCTTTATTTTGAAGCGGCAACGGTTATTATAACTTTGGTTTTATTGGGACAATTATTAGAAGCCAAAGCGCACGGACAAACTAATGGCGCGATTAAAGCATTACTAAAATTAGCGCCAACCGAAGCCACTTTGGTAGAAAACGGAACGGACAGAACCATCTCTATTCACGATATCAAAAAAGGGGATTTACTACGAGTAAAACCGGGAGAAAAAATTCCGGTTGACGGAAAAATAACTTCCGGAGAAAGCAGTATAGACGAAGCCATGATTACCGGAGAACCTATTCCGGTTGATAAAAAAACGGGCGATAATGTGATTTCAGGAACTATAAACGGAACCAAATCATTTGTTATGATTGCCGAAAAAGTAGGTTCAGAAACGCTGCTTTCGCAGATTATTCAAATGGTAAATGATGCCAGCCGTTCGAGAGCGCCAATTCAAAAACTGGCCGACCGCGTTGCGAAATATTTTGTTCCAACAGTTGTAGGGATTGCTGTATTGACTTTTATTATCTGGGCAAAATTTGGTCCTGAACCTTCTTATATCTACGGATTAATTAATGCAATAGCCGTTTTAATTATTGCCTGTCCATGTGCTTTAGGATTAGCAACTCCAATGTCGGTTATGGTGGGAGTTGGAAAAGGTGCGCAGCACGGAATTTTAATCAAAAATGCCGAAGCACTCGAAAACATGAATAAAATCGATGTTTTAATTACCGATAAAACCGGAACGATTACAGAAGGAAAACCTACTGTCGAGAAAATCTATGCGATCGATAATAACGAAGATATTCTATTGCAAAACATTGCTTCGCTAAATCAGCACAGTGAGCATCCTTTGGCGCAAGCCGTTGTCAATTTTGCTAAAGACAAAAATCAAACTTTACTTGAAGTTCCGGATTTTGAAGCCGTTGCCGGAAAAGGAGTTCTGGGAACCGTTAATAATTCTAAAATTGCATTAGGAAATAAAAAACTAATGGAACAGATCAATGCATTAGTTTATGATGATTTTGAAAGCAAAATTACGGCCGAGCAAAATCTAGGGAAAACAGTTTCATACATCGCCGTAAACAATATTGTTTCGGGTTACGTAACCATTACAGATGCCATAAAAGTAAACAGCGCGAAAGCGATCAAAGATTTAATCGATCAGGGCGTTGAAGTGATCATGCTTACGGGAGATAATAAAAACACAGCCAAAGCGGTTGCAGATCAGCTTCATTTAAGTTCTTTTAAAGCCGAGTGTCTTCCTGAAGATAAACTGAGAGAAATTGAACGTTTGCAAGCCGAAGGAAAAGTGGTAGCGATGGCCGGAGACGGAATCAACGATGCGCCTGCTTTGGCCAAAGCTGATATTGGAATTGCAATGGGAACCGGAACAGATGTTGCTATTGAAAGTGCTAAAATAACGCTTGTAAAAGGTGACTTAAACGGAATTGTAAAAGCTAAAAAACTAAGTTATTCGGTGATGAAAAATATCAAACAGAATTTATTCTTCGCCTTTATTTATAATGTTTTGGGCGTACCCATTGCGGCGGGAATTTTATATCCGGTGTTTGGGATTTTGCTTTCGCCGATGTTAGCTGCGCTGGCCATGAGTTTAAGTTCCGTTTCGGTAATTGCAAATGCTTTACGATTGCGAAATCAAAACCTTTAAAAAATCAATATGAAACTACATACTATTTTAATTGTCTTTTTGATTGCTTTTACTGCAAAAGCCCAAAAAGTAGTTCGTTATGATTTACACGTTCGGGACACGATTGTCAATTTTTCAGGAAAAGAAAAACGAGCGCTTACCGTAAACGGAAAAATTCCGATGCCGACATTGACTTTTACTGAAGGTGATATTGCCGAAATTTATGTACATAACGATTTAAAAAAAGAAAATACAGCCATGCACTGGCACGGATTATTTCTTCCGAATAAAGAAGATGGTGTTCCGTATTTAACGCAAATGCCGATTAAACCCGGAACGACACATAAATATACTTTCCCGATTATCCAAAACGGAACGTATTGGTATCACAGTCATTCCGGATTGCAGGAACAAATTGGTTTGTACGGACTTTTCATTATCAATAAAAAGAAAGACGATACAACTTTTAGAAAAGGGATTGACGATTTGCCGACTGTTCCGGTTATTTTAAGCGAATGGACGGATCTTAAACCGGAGAATGTACAGCGAATGTTGCATAATGCTAATGATTGGTTTGCGATAAAAAAAGGTACGACTCAAAGTTATGCCGAAGCCATAAAGAAAGGACAATTCTCTACAAAAATCACCAACGAATGGAAACGTATGAATGCCATGGACGTAAGTGATGTTTATTATGAAAAGTTTTTGATTAACGGAAAAAATGAAGATCAGCTTTCGCAGTTTAAAGCCGGAGATAAAATCCGATTACGAATTGCAAACGGAGGCGCATCCAGTTATTTCTGGCTGACGTATGGCGGAGGAAAAATAACGGTTGTGGCGAGTGACGGAAACGATGTTGAACCTGTAGAAGTCGACCGCTTGATTATTGCCGTTTCTGAAACTTATGATGTCGTAGTTACGATTCCTGAAGATAAAAAATCCTTTGCTTTTTTGGCTACAGCCGAAGACAGAACAGGATCTGCTTCTTTATTTTTAGGTGGCGGCACGAAACAATCTGTCAAACATCTTCCGAAATTGAAATATTTTGAAGGGATGAAAATGATGAACGACATGATGAAGATGAACGGAGAAATGAACGATATGGGTATGAATATGTCTCTGAACAAAATGGACATGAATGCTGTAATGTATCCTGAAATTTCGGGTGAAGACGAATCTGCAAAACCTGAAGATCATTCGATGCATAATATGGAGGGCATGAAAATGGACGATATGAAAATGTCGAGCGATACCACCGAAACGGGCCAAATTACGACGTTGAATTACGGAATGCTGAAATCTCCAACCAAAACAACGCTTCCAAAAGACGCTCCGGTAAAAGAATTGCATTTTACATTATCGGGAAATATGAACCGCTATGTTTGGAGTTTAGACAATAAAGTAATTTCTGAAACGGATAAGATTTTAATTAAAAAAGGAGAAAATGTCAGGATTGTATTGTACAACGGATCGATGATGCGTCACCCAATGCATTTACACGGACATGATTTCAGGATTATTAACGAACATGGTGATTATTCTCCGCTTAAAAATGTAATTGATATTATGCCCATGGAAACCGATACAATCGAGTTTCAGGCTAATGCCGATGGCGATTGGTTTTTTCATTGTCACATCTTATATCACATGATGGCGGGAATGGGACGTATTTTTACTTATGAAAATTCAGCTCCAAATCCGTTGATTCATGATCCTAAAATGGCGTACAAAATGTTAAAAATGGACGATCGTATGTTTCATTTTATGGCTGAGAATGATTTTGCCACCAACGGAAATGATGGTGAAGCCATGTTTAGCAACACGCGCTGGAGCATTGGAACGGAATGGAGATTGGGTTATAACGACAAACATGGTTATGAAACCGAAACGCATATTGGCCGCTACATTGGTAAAATGCAATGGTTTATGCCTTTTATAGGTTTCGACTGGCGTTATAGAAGAATGGGAATGGACGAACAGGAACAAAATATGTTTGGACAAAAAAACACCAAAGACAATCGATCTGTTTTTAGTGCCGGTATGGAATATACACTGCCAATGCTCATAAAAGCTCAGGTTGAAATGTATACCGATGGAAATGTGAGAATTCAATTTGAACGAAAAGATATTCCGCTTTCTAAACGTTTGCGAATGAATTTAATGTGGAATACAGATAAAGAATATATGGCCGGTTTAAAATATGTTGCGGGCAGAAACTTCGGAATCACAACACATTACGACAGTGATATGGGAATTGGCTTTGGAGTGAACCTGAATTATTAACCATAATTTTAATACTATTTTGATGCGCATTAACTTATCGTTGACAATTTCCAAAACGAAATCGTATTATATTTGAACCAACATCTTCAATCAAAAAAGGAATATTACCTAACAATTAAATTATATAAAAATGAAAAAATTATTTGCCGTTTTAGCTATCGCTTTATTTACAATCGGATTACAAGCGCAAGACACAAAACCAGCTCCGAAAAAAGAAAAAGCTAAAAAAGAGTCTTGTTCTAAAAAATCAGGTGACGCAAAAGACAAAAAATGTTGCTCTAAGAAATAATTGCAGCATGATTTTACTTAAAAGGCTTCGAATATATTCGAAGCCTTTTTTATGTTTTTTTTCGCCACGAATTTCACGAATTAACACGAATTATTTTTTTTTTAATTCAAACTTTAAAATTTGTGGAAATTCGTGAAATTCGTGAAATTCGTGGCAAAAAAACTAGTTATCAACTTTGACAAAGTTTAAAACTTTGGCAAAGTTCCTAACAAAGAAATCCTTTTAATCTGTAAAATCTGTGGCAAAAAAATCAAAAAACTATTTTACCGTCGCTACATTTCCTGTTCGTGTGAGAACTCCCCAGCTTTGGCTTTCGCCTTTTATGGCTCTTCTAAGTGCTCTAAATAGAATTACATACATCAATTGTCTGTACACGAATCGCTGCGGAATGAGCCATATTAATTTAGTTAGTTTTTCTTTTTCGAAAATAAAAGCAATAACACTAACCAGCATATCTACCACCATAAAAGCAATATAGTAAACCAATATTTTATGAAGACTATCCGGATCGTTATGATTCCATATCAAACTTACAATAAGAACTAAATCCGCAAGAGGTGCAAAAATTGGCAGCACAATTTGAAAGAGAAGAATATTGGGTAAAGCGACCATTCCTAAACCTTTATATCTTGGGTTAAAACACGCGTCTCTGTTTTTCCAAAAAGCCTGCATAATTCCATAACTCCAGCGAAAACGCTGTTTCATAAACTCTTTTAAACTTTCGGGAGCTTCTGTTACAGCTACAGCCTCAATGCAATTGATAATACGATAGTCGTTTCTTAAAATACGAATCGTTAAATCGCAGTCTTCTGCAAGTGTATCGGTTGTAAAACCTCCTGCTTTTTCTATTGCTGTTTTCCTAAATGCGCCAATTGCTCCGGGAACAACCGTAATTCCGTTTATTAAATCAAAAGCCCTGCGATCAAAATTCTGTGCGGTTGTGTATTCAATGCTCTGCCATTTGGTAAGCATGGTATTTTCATTTCCAACCTTTACATTTCCGGCAATGGCGCCAATTTCTTCATTATTTTTTAATTGAATAGTAAAACCTTTCATCAATTGCGAAATGGCATTGGTTCTAAGCTGTGTATCGGCATCGATGCAAACTACATAATCACTTTCGGTTAGAGCAATTCCATAATTTAATGCCGATGCTTTTCCGCCGTTTGGTTTGGTATTCACTTTTACTTTCGGATTATTGGCAAAAGCTTCATTGATCATGGTAAAAGTTTTGTCTTTAGAACCATCATCAACAAAAACGATATCAAAATCCGGATAATCCTGACCCAGTAAATTTTCAATTGTTTTTACTGCGTTTATTTCTTCATTATAAGCCGGAACAATAATGCTCACTTTTGGAAGAACACCATTAGGAGTTTTATAAACAGGCGGGTATTTATGGTCTTTCCATTTTTTTATTAAAGCCATTATCGCCATTAAGGCAATTCTCAGAAATCCCAGAAAAATAGCAACCCAAAATGTAGCCGTAATAAAATGCCCGAACCAATATCCGAAATCAAAAATTAAATTGTCGACTGTAATAAGCGGGCCTTCGGCTTTTGGCATAATTTCGTCTTTGGTTTTACCAAGTAAATGTGCAACCGTAGTAAACTGAATATGTCTGTCTTTAAAATATTTAATAATTCGAGGCAGTGCTTTAACGGTAGACTCTCTGTTTCCTCCGGCATCATGAAGTAAAATAATTCCTTTATCAGGATTTGCCTCATATTGCGATATTACCCTATTGTAAATAGAATCGGCACTTACGCCTTTTTCCCAATCATTTGGGTCGATACTTTCTCCAACTGTATAATAATTTTGCGCTTTACTTAAAGCAATGGGTTTTAGTTCGGCTTCGGTCGTCGGTTCGGCATCTGCATTATAAGGCGCTCTAAAAAGCACTGTACTTTTTCCGGTAACGGCTTCGATTAATAATCGTGTGGTTTCCATTTCTTTCGCAGCCCTTTCCGGACTTACCAAAGCAATGTTAGGATGCGTAAAAGTATGGTTGCCTATTTCGTGGCCTTCACTATAAATTCTTTGCAGCAACGGAATATTATTTTCTCCCTGAATCCCAATTACAAAAAAAACAGCCGGTACTTTTTCTCTTTTTAAAATATCTAAAACCTGAGGCGTATAAGTAGGATCCGGTCCGTCATCAAAAGTAAGAATGACTTGTTTGTGTACATTCCCGAATTTACTGATTACATATTTCGTTGGTAATTCTACATATTTCTGTTCTGTAATAATGTCTTCATCTTTATCGATTTCCAGTTCAATTTTTCCTGGCTGTGGATCTGCAATAACGTTTAATATTTCGCCGTCACCAATATAAGCGGGACTTTCGATTCGTGTATTGACACGTTTCATTACCTTAAAATCAAAAGGTTTTTTCCTGATGCTTTCGTTTGTTAAACTTCGCTGATAATAACTCCACAAACGCTGATCTTCGCTTCCTAAACGCCATAAGGCAGTTCCTGCCAAACCGTATTCGTCACTAAATCTAATCGTATTAAAATTAGTTGCGGCATCTTCAAAATTAACGGTATGTTTTTTACCATTGCTGTCTGTGTAATTAAAAGAATTACTATAACTGTTATTATCAAACTTTATCACGGCATTATGCTGTTTTGCAATGGCAATTGCCTGATCGTAGGTAATGGTTTCTCCTTCTTGCTTTTCCGGCCAATCGTAACCATAACCTGCAAAACAAAGAATAATTTTATCTGACGGAATCTCTTTTGCGGTTTTATCTACTATTCTTTCGATCCATTTCTGACTGCTTACATCTCCGGGAACACTGCCGGCATAATGCTCATCATAAGCCATAAGAAACATATAGTCATTGTATTGTGCCAATGCTTTTACGTTAAAATCGTCATCTCCTGCCATGATATCCTGCGTAACGAGATAACCCAGCGGATGCAATTTTTCATACAATGCTTTTTGAAAAGCAATTATAGGTTCATCGCCCTTTTCTTTAAATTCTTCAAAATCAATATTGATTCCTTGTAAATCATATTTTTTTAATGCTTTTACAATATCATCAATCAGTCGTTCTCTTTTATTGGTGTCATGAAGAATACGGTGAATAAGATCACCATCGAAGTCGCCTTCACCTAAAGATTCGTTGATGTTATTGATTAAAGGAAGGATTTTTACTTTTCCTTTCTTCATTACTTTTAATGCCGCGGTATCAATTTCTGTGCGCAGTAAATCGGTTTTGGGATCAATAAAAAACCATTCCGGGACCACCATATTGAGTTTATGAATGTTTTTTTGAAGGGAAAACAAACTCTGCGGATCCCAATCGACATAAAAAGCAGCTCTGATTTCTGAAGCTGTTTTTGAATCAACAGGCTGATTTTTTAGTTTATCAATCTTCGTTTTTGCTCTTAAGAAATAATCAAACCCTTTAAACTTTTTGAGTTCTTTGGCGCTTAAATTCTTTGGCGTAATAGGATTTTCAAGACTATGACCGACCTGACTGCTATTAGCTAAAAGCGGTAATGGCGGTTTTAATCCTCTTTTTAAAGTGATAAAAAAAATGGGAACCATTAAAATAAGAAGAAACAAAATAAGTCGTGTTGACCATTGAAAAGTTTTCCAGCGCTTTTGAGTAGCGGTCTGGAATATTTGTTTTTTATCATCCATATACTTTTACTTTTTGAGGCAAATACTTAAAAAGATAAGTCGAAAATTTATTGAAATAAAGTTTAATTTGAATCTAAAACTAGTATTACTAAATGAAGTTCAAATTAAAAAACAGAATTTTGACGTAATAGGAATTGTGTAATAAAAATACAAAATAAAACGAGAAAACGTACTGATTCACAAATTGGTATAAAAAAAAGACCTCAATTGACTGAGGTCTTTCTATATATTTTTTTCGCCACAAATTGCACGAATTTGCACGAATTATTTTTTCTAATTAAATCGCATATTTAGATTCTATCGTGGCAAAAGCTTAAAAGCTATTTAATTCTTACGCTCCATTCAAAATCCATTTCAGAAACCTGGACTCCTTTTTCGTCAGTTCCTATAGATTTCATCCAGAAGGTTTGGCCCTCGCCTGTTTCGATGGTTCTTTTAATTGCATCGGCAATTAAATGTCCTTCGTTGCAAACGAAAGTAATGCGTCCGGTTGCTTTTTTGGTAAAGTTTCCTTTATTGTTGGCGACCAGCATTGAGATTTTTTTTCCGCTTTGCTGAATTTGCGAGATTACTAATGCTCCTGTTGTTAGCTCTGCTGCCATTGCCTGAACGGCAAAATACATGGAGTTAAAAGGATTTTGATTGATCCATCTATGTTTTACACTTACCACGCATCTGTCTTCGTCGATTGCTTTTACACGCACGCCACAAATATATGCCGATGGTAATTTGAATAATACAAATTTATTGAGTTTAGAAACTGATAATGCCATGGTATTTATTTTTTTATGTAAAAATACAAAAAAACTATGCACGCACAATAAATCGCAATTACTTTCCTAAAAAGTCAACAAAAACAGGGGTTTTGAATGATTTTCAATGCATTATAATCAATTTTAAAATTTCAACTTTGTTAAAATTTTGTTAATATTTGGTACTATGCAAAACAAGATACTGTCTTTTAGATATATATTTGCATAAGAAAATACTATATACTTTTAATCATGGAAACAACAACACCACTCATCATGGAAACAACAACAGAAAGAAATGTCGCAACGTTCACACATCTAAGTACTTTAAGTCAATATATCATTCCGTTTGGAAATTACATTTTTCCAATCTTGATCTGGACGAGTTACAAAGACAAATCAGAATTTGTAAATTTTAATGGAAAACAAACTTTAAATTTTCAATTGAGTCTTTTGCTTTATACTTTGATTTTAGCTTTAATTGCCATTCCGATTTTTGCATTCGTGCTTTTAAAAAACCTACCAATCAATACGGTTTTTAACGATGAAGATTTAATCATCAGAAATCTAAACATCGACGGAAATATTGGAATTTTAAGTATTGGGGCAACAGCGGTTTTACTTTTTGGATTGTTAAAATTTGTTGAATTCTTTTTAGTGATTTACGCTTCGATAAAAACTTCAAACGGAGAATTATACAAATATCCGCTTACGATTCCTTTTATCAAGTAATAAAAAAGGGCTTCGACTTCGCTCAGCCTGACATAAAAGTTAAAAGTTATAGACAAAGGGATGTTCTAGCCCTGATAGAAGTGGAAATCCTTTTGTGCCGGGGTTCGGCACAAAAGATTGGAACGGATAGCAGGAAATAGCTCCTAAAAAAAACGATCAATCATCAATCAATCATCAATCAATCATCATCAATCAAAAAACGAATTGTTCAATCTAAAAAAAACAAAATGAAATTATGAACATTGAAAACACAAAAGCACAGATGCGCAAAGGTGTTCTTGAGTTTTGCATCTTATCAGTACTAAAAGAAAAAGACGCATACACATCAGAAATATTAGACACTTTAAAAAACGCAAAATTACTAGTTGTTGAGGGAACGGTTTACCCACTTCTAACCAGGCTGAAAAACGACGGTTTGCTTAATTATCGATGGGAAGAATCGACTTCTGGACCACCTAGAAAATATTATGGATTAACCGAAATAGGACAAACATTTTTAAACGAACTTAGCGGTACCTGGACAGAATTGTCTGACGCCGTAAATCTAATCACCAATCAAAATCAATAAGTCATGAACAAAACAGTAAATATTAACTTAGGCGGTATGGTTTTTCACATCGATGAAGACGCATATGTAAAATTGACACGCTATTTTGACGCTATAAAACGATCACTAAATAACTCATCTGGTCAGGATGAAATCATTAAAGATATCGAAATGCGTGTTTCTGAATTATTATTAGAAAAACAAAAAAGTGACAAGCACGTTGTTGGACTGAAAGATGTTGATGAAGTGATAGTGGTTATGGGGCAACCTGAAGATTATATCCTTGAAGACGAAGAAAAAACGACTCAGTCTTTTAATGATTACAGTACCAGAAAACATAAAAAATTATACCGTGATAAAGAAAAAGGTATGATTGGTGGTGTGGCAACTGGTTTAGGACACTATTTTGGAATTGACGCTGTTTGGATAAAAATTATTTTCTTAATATTTGTTTTTGCAGGTTTTGGAACTGGAATTTTAGCTTATTTCGTTCTTTGGATTGTAACTCCGGAAGCGGTTACAACATCTGAAAAATTGGAAATGACAGGTGAGCCGGTTACGATTTCGAACATTGAAAAAAAGGTTCGTGAAGAGATTGAAAACTTATCTGATAAATTTAAAAATGCAGATTATGACGCAATGGGAAACCAGGTAAAGTCGGGAGCTGAGAGAATAAGTAGTTCATTTGGAGACTTTATCATGACGATTTTTAAAATCTTTGCTAAGTTTTTAGGCGTTATTTTGATCCTGTCAGGAATTAGTGTTTTGATCATGTTATTGATTGGAGTTTTTACTTTGGGAACAAACATCTTTATTGATTTTCCTTGGCAAAACTTCGTTGAAGCAGGAAACTTTACAGATTACCCAATCTGGTCATTTGGTTTATTGATGTTCTTTGCTGTTGGAATTCCGTTTTTCTTTTTGACTCTTTTAGGTTTCAAATTGTTATCTCCAAACTTAAAATCTATCGGGAATATTGTAAAATATACTTTGTTAGCGATTTGGATTATTGCAGTTGCAATCGCAATTAGCATAGGAATTAAACAAGCTACTGAAATTTCATACGACAATAAAACTGTAGAGAAAAAAGTGCTTAACATCACGACAAAAGATACTTTGTTTGTAAAATTTAGATACAATGATTATTATGCAAAAGATCTAAACCACCACAGAGAATTTGAGTTTGTTCAGGATTCAGCAAACAATCAATTAATCTATTCAAATGATGTTCGTTTGCATGTTTTACGTACGGATGAAGCTGCTCCTTATATTCAGATCGAAAAAAGTGCAAGAGGAAATTCGTTTATCTCAGCAAAACAAAGAGCAGAAAAGATCAATTATAAATTTCAGATCAACGGAAATCATTTAATTTTGGATAACTATTTCCTTACTGATGTAAAAAACAAATTTAGAGGTCAGGAAGTTGATGTATACTTGTACTTACCTGAAGGACAGCTTTTCAAACCAGATGCTTCTATTCAGGAATACGATGACTCTGATAATGATTTTTTCAATTTGCACTTTAGCGGTAATTACAATTACAAAGTTCAAGGTTCAAAAATCAAATGTTTGAATTGCCCGGCTAACGAAAATGATTATGAAAATGATAATGACTATGTAAACGACAATACAGGTGAAGAAACTGATACCGATAATGATACCATAAATGAAGTTTCGGTTAAAATTAATGGAAAAGAAGTTTTAAACGGAAAAAAAACCAAAGGAAGATTAACCACTGATAAAAACGGAGTTGTAATCAAAATTAACTAAACCATGATAAAAATAATCATTCATATTACGAAATTTATTGTTGCCACTATTACCGCACTATTGTTTGCCTCATGCAACTTTAACGTGAATACAATTGAAGGAAGTGGGAATGTAACAACCGAAAAAAGAATTGTTCAGGGAGATTTTACAAAAATTTCTGTAAGCAATGCTATCGATCTTGTAGTTGAGCAATCAGATACAACTGAAATTATTGTTGAAGCTGATGATAATATTCAGAAAGACATTAATATAAAAGTAGAAAACGGAACTTTGATCATTAACTCTAAACATAATTCTTTTAGAGTTACAAAGAAAAAAGTAACTGTAAAAATGCCTAAAATTAACAAGCTAGATGCGTCGAGTGCTTCAACAGTAACGAATAACGGAACTATTTTAAGTGAAGATATTGATCTTGAAACTTCAAGTGCAGCGTCTATGAATCTTAATCTTGAATCTGATAATGTAACTGTTGATTCAGGAAGCGGAAGCACGGTAAACCTAAAAGGAAAAGCTTTAAGAATTAGAGCTTCAGCATCAAGCGGTTCTACTCTAAATGCTCAAGAATTGTTAGCAAACGAAGTTAATGCAGAAGTTTCGAGTGGCGGAAGTATAAATGTACATCCGATAGTAAGTTTAAAAGCTGAAGCCAGCAGCGGAGGAAGTATTAATTACGACATCGCGCCTAAAACTATCGAGAAAACTTCGAATTCAGGAGGAAGTATTAGCCAGGGATAAAAGATATTTATCTGTTAAATATAAAAAAATCATTCATCGAAAGTGGATGATTTTTTTATATTTGTGAAAATCAAATCTAGAATTAATGAAAAAGAATACAGCCCTGCTCCTATTGTTATTGGTTACAACATTTACTTTTGGTCAAAGAAGAGAAAAAATAAAAGGATCTAAAATCGTAACCACTTCAGTAAAAGAAGTAGGAGAATTTGATGGCATTGAAGCCGATGATAATCTGGAAGTTTATCTTGAAAGAGGAGAAAAAAACGAAATAAAAATTGAAGCCGATGACAATTTACATGATATCATCGGGATGGATTTAAGAGAAAAAGTACTTCGTTTATATACTTCTAAAGAAAGTACTATTTTTAAAAAACTAATTGTTCGCGTTACCTATACGAGTTCTTTAAAAACTGTAATAGCAAAAAATGATGCTGTAGTTTACGCTATTCAGGAGCTTCAGTTAGATGATATTACTTTTAATACTTTTGATTACGCTAAATTATTCCTGAATGTAAATTCTAAAAAATTCAATTTATTTGCTGATGATAAATCAAAAACCGAATTGAACTTAAAGTCTGAAGACGCAAATTTACAATTGAGCAAAAATGCATCGATTAAAACATTAGTGTCTGCCATAAAATTCAGATGTGATTTATATCAAAAAGCAGTTGCCAATATTGAAGGGATTGCTGAAAAAGCTACTATTCGTTTAGATAATAATTCAATCTTTACCGGAACTAAATTTACTTTAAAAGATGCCAATATTACAGTAGAAAATTATGCGGTAGGAAGTATTTTAGCAGAAACGACTGTCTCAATCGCACTTGGTGATAAAGCAGAACTTTCTCTTTTAGGAAGCCCGGCCATAACATTGACTCGTTTTTCTGAAGAAGCAAAACTTTTGAAGAAGATTAAATAAAAAAGTCGCAGTATTCAGTTTTCAGTCTCAGTCTCAGTCTCAGTTTTCAGTCTGAAACTTCTTAAATATAAACAAACAAAAAGTCCCATTCGCCGCGGCGAATGGGACTTTTATTTTATAGCTCTATTCACATTTCAATAAACTGAATACTGAGACTGAGACTGAAAACTTATTCCTTAGAAGCCAAATATCTTTCAGCATCTAATGCAGCCATACAACCTGTACCTGCAGCAGTAATTGCCTGACGGTATACATGATCTGCAGCATCACCAGCTACAAAAACACCTGGTACATTAGTATTAGATGTTCCCGGAGTATTTACGATATAACCAGTTTCATCAAGAGTGATATAGTCTTTAAAAATATCTGTATTTGGTTTATGACCAATAGCAACGAAAAATCCTGTAGCAGGAATTTCGATAACTTCGCCAGTAGTTTTGTTCAATGCTTTTATAGCGTGTACTACTTGCTGGTCACCTAATACTTCAACAGTATCGTGGTTTAGTAAAATCTCGATGTTTTCGGTTTTGCGAACGCGTTCTTCCATAATTTTAGAAGCTCTGAATTTTTCGCTTCTTACCAACATGGTTACTTTTTTACAAAGTTTAGATAAGTAATGTGCTTCTTCGCAAGCAGAATCTCCTGCTCCCACAATTACCACTTCCTGATTACGGTAGAAGAAACCGTCACAAACAGCACAAGCAGAAACTCCACCACCCATTTGCAAATAATGTTGTTCTGATGGTAAACCTAAATATTTTGCAGATGCTCCTGTAGAAATAATAACAGTTTCGCAGTGCAATTCGATTGAATCGTTGATCCAAACTTTATGAATATCTCCTGAAAAATCAACTTTTGTCGCCCATCCATCACGGATATCAGCACCAAAACGTTTTGCTTGTTCTTGTAACTGAATCATCATTTCCGGTCCTGTAACACCATCAACATAACCTGGAAAATTTTCTACTTCATTAGTTGTAGTCAACTGACCACCAGGTTGCATTCCCTGATATAAAACTGGATTCATATTTGCTCTGGCAGCATAAATAGCAGCAGTATAACCCGCTGGACCAGAACCTATGATTAGGCATTTAATTTTTTCGATTGTATCTGACATAATATGATTCTATTAATAATTGATGGTGCAAAAGTAAGTTTTTATTGTTGGAATAAAGAACTCAATTAATCAGTTTTTGCTATTCTGAAATAGAGAATAATGAATAAGGCAGAAATAAAGAAGCTCATATTTCATGATTCTCAATTATACAGCAAGAAAGTCTTCTTAAATAATGAAAAAAGACTTTTGTCGGGGTGGCAACCTGCGGTCTTCCCGATTCGCAATCGGGACGCGATAACCGTTATGGCTTTAATATTATTAATTTCATTAAAGGAATTTCAGTCAAAGGCAAAAAAAAAAGTCTCTCCAAATAAATGAAAAGACTTTTGTCGGGATGGCAGCCTGCGGACTTCCCGATCTGCAATCGGGACGCGATAACCGTTATGGCTTTTTAATATTTATTAATTTCAATAAAGGAATTCAGTAAAAGACAAAAAAAAGTCTCTCCAAATAAATGAAAAGACTTTTGTCGGGGTGGCAACCTGCGGTCTTCCCGATTCGCAATCGGGACGCGATAACCGTTATGGCTTTAATATTATTAATTTCATTAAAGGAATTTCAGTCAAAGGCAAATAAAAAAGTCTCTCCAAATAAATGAAAAGACTTTTGTCGGGATGGCAGCCTGCGGACTTCCCGATCTGCAATCGGGACGCGATAACCGTTATGGCTTTTTAATATTTATTAATTTCAATAAAGGAATTCAGTAAAAGACAAAAAAAAGTCTCTCCAAATAAATGAAAAGACTTTTGTCGGGGTGGCAGGATTCGAACCTGCTGCCTTCCCGATTCGCAATCGGGACGCGATAACCGTTATGGCTTTTTAATATTTATTAATTTCAATAAAGGAATTTCAGTTAAAGACAAAAAAAAAGTCTCTCCAAATAAATGAAAAGACTTTTGTCGGGGTGGCAGGATTCGAACCTGCGGCCTTCCCGATTCGCAATCTGGACGAGATAAACGTTATGGCTTTTTAATATTTATTAAATTCAATAAAGAAAATTTCAGTTAAAGACAAAAAAAAAGTCTCTCCAAATAAATGAAAAGACTTTTGTCGGGGTGGCAGCCTGCGGCCTTCCCGATCTGCAATCGGGACGCAATAACCGTTATGGCTTTTTAATATTTATTAATTTCAATAAAGGAATTCAGTAAAAGACAAAAAAAAGTCTCTCCAAATATAATGAAAAGACTTTTGTCGGGGTGGCAACCTGCGGCCTTCCCGATTCGCAATCGGGACGCGATAACCGTATGGATTTAATATTTATTAATTACAGTTTAAAGCAAAAAAAAAGTCTCTCCAAATAAATGAAAAGACTTTTGTCGGGGTGGCAGCCTGCGGCCTTCCCGATCTGCAATCGGGACGCGATAACCGTTATAGCTCTAATATTTTAATTTCAGTTTAAAGCAAAAAAAAAGTCTTTCCAAATAAATGAAAAGACTTTTGTCGGGGTGGCAGGATTCGAACCTGCGGCCTCCTGCTCCCAAAGCAGGCGCGATAACCGGGCTACGCTACACCCCGTAAGCGGGTGCAAAGATAGAACTATTTTTGGCTTATCCAAAAGAATTTTTAAAATAAAAACAATTCTTTTTTCCTCAAACTACCTATATCCTTAAGTCTCTTTACGATAACTTTTCAATTAACACGAAAAGAACTAAAAAAATCACCTTCGTATTAAAATGTTATTATATTTACCAATCATAACATTATACTTATTTCTATATGGAAGGTTTTCTTTTAGCTGCGTTATTTTGTTTTTTAATCTATATATTCAATACAATAAAAGGTCGTTTTAACAATCTCGAAAACGACATTCAAAAACTTAGTAAAAAGATTGATCTCTTAAAAACAATTGAAAAAACTTCTGAAACTATTCCGGCTGCGCCAATTCCGGTTGTAAAAAAAGAAGAGTTTAAGATCGAGCCTGAGCAATCTAACCAAAATACTTTTGAACCGGCACAACCAGAAATTGTTGAAGAAACAATTTCTGATGCACAATTAGAAAAAATTGCATTATCTGCGAACATCGACAATTCGCCAAAACCTATAGAACCAAGGCCAGTCCCAAAACCAATAATTCCTGCTGAACCGGAAAAATCATTCTGGGAAAATTTCAAAGAAAAAAATCCGGATTTAGAAAAGTTTATCGGAGAAAACCTTATCAACAAAATTGGTGTTTTAATCCTTGTTTTAGGAATTAGCTATTTTGTAAAATATGCCATCGATAAAGACTGGATCAACGAACCTGCCCGAGTTGGAATTGGTGTTTTATCTGGCGCTCTTGTTATGGGAATTGCTCACAAATTGCGTAAAAACTACGCCGCATTTAGTTCAGTTATTGTTGCGGGAGCGATTGCGATTTTCTATTTCACAATTGGGATCGCTTTTCATGATTATCATTTATTCAATCAAACCGTTGCCTTTAGTATCATGGTAATCATTACAGCATTTAGTGCTTTAATATCTTTATCCTATGACCGAATTGAACTGGCAGTACTTTCCCTAATAGGCGGATTTGCTGTTCCGTTTATGGTGAGCACCGGCGAAGGCAATTATGTTGTCCTCTTTACTTACATCATCATTCTAAACGTTGGTATTTTAGGTATTGCGTATTATAAAAAATGGAATCTGGTTAATATACTTACTTACCTATTTACCGTTTTGTTGTATGCTGCATGGTTAACTAAAGATTTAAGCTCTGATAAGCCACATTATTTTGGTGCTTTAGTGTTTGGATTTATCTTCTATTTCATTTTTATATTAATGAACCTGATCAATAATATCAGATCAAAAGGAGAGTTTTCTAAAACGCAACTGACTATTTTGGCCAGCAACACCTTTTTATTTTATGGTGCCGGAATGGCTATTTTGGCTAATTATCATCCGGAATTAAAAGGTTTGTTTACCACAATTCTTGCCTTATTGAATTTAATTTACGCTTGGTTTTTATACAAAAAATTCGACCTTGACCAAAAAGCGGCTTACCTACTTATCGGGTTAACGCTAACATTTATAACATTAGCCATTCCTATTCAGTTTGAAGGCAACTATATTACACTATTTTGGGCAGCAGAAGCCGTTTTATTATTATGGTTGTCTCAGAAATCTAAAATTACAAGCTATCGATTTGGTTCTATAATAGTTCATATTTTAATGATCTTCAGTCTGATAATGGACTGGAACAAATATTATAATGGCTCCTTACCTTTAAGCATCATCATAAATCCTATATTTATAACGGGTGTTTTTGCAGCGACCTCTTTATTTGCAATCTGGTATTTATTAAAAAATGAAACTGAAAATTCAACTATTTTCGACATTAGTTTTAATCCTGAAAAATACAGAAGGATCGTTTTAGAAGTTGGCTTTGTAATTGCCTATTTCACCGGTTTACTCGAAGTTATTTATCAATCAAATCATTCTATCGAAAGTATTTACAGCGCTATAGCATTGCCTATTTTGTATCACTTGATATTCTCTGCTTTGTTTACATCTTATTTAATAAAAAGAAAAACAGAAACCGGATATCAGGGCGCTTTATTGCTTGCCATTGCCAACATTGTTTTATTTACTTTTTGGTTTTCAAATTATCCTTTCCTTGAGCACAAAGACATTATTAGTTCAGGAAACGGAAAATCGATTGCCTTTTACCTTCATTATATTTCGCTAATTATCACCATTTATTTTGGTTATCAATTGTTTCAAATCTATAAAAAAGTCGACTTTACTTTTCTTAGAAGTCGCTATTTTATGTGGATTGCTGCATTTTTCATTATTTATATCGCTAGTTCAGAAGTGATGCTTCATGGTCTTGTATTTATGAATTCTCCGGTAACAGTTCAGGACATTCAAACAAGTCCTATGTATGCAAGTTACAAATCGAATTTGCCTTATTTACGTGATTTTATAGCCGACGATTATATTGGTTTAGCACGAACTAAAATCATCAAAACAGGTTTTCCAATTCTTTGGGGTATTTTAGCTTTTGTATTTTTAATTACAGGGATAAAAAAACAACTTAAATCTTTAAGAATAATCGCTTTATCATTACTGGGACTAACTATCTTAAAATTATTTTTATACGATATCAGTAATATTTCTGAAACCGGAAAAATCATATCGTTTATTCTTTTAGGAATTTTAATTTTGATTATCTCTTTTGTTTATCAAAAAATCAAAGTATTAGTTATTGACGAAAATAAGACTGAACAAAACAATGAAACTAAATAAATTTCTCGCATTACTATTTATTGCAAACCTTTCGTTTGGGCAATATCAAACGAGTGCTAAACTAAAAAAAGTCACTCAGAATGGTTTCAATGAAATTATTTTGTCGCCTGAAGTACGGTCATTTTCGAAACAGGATTTGAGCGACATTAGATTATTTGATTCTAAAGGAAATGAGGTTCCGTATTTTTTTCAGAGCAATAATGCCGTTTCATCAAATACTTTTGAAGAATATAATATTATTTCCAAAACAGTTTATCCTAAAAAAAGCACTTCGATTGTTATTGAAATTCCGTCTAACAAACAGAACAATCAGCTTTCGTTATTTATAGCCAATTCTGATGTAGAAAAGAAATATTCTGTTTCAGGAAGTGATGACCAAAAAGAATGGTTTGGAATATCTGACTCGCAAACACTTTATGATTTGAACAGTTCATCTGAAACAAGCGTTGTTAAAACAATTTCATACCCGTTAAGTACGTATCGTTATCTAAAAATAGATTTTGATGACAAAAAAACACTCCCTATCAATGTTTTAAAAGTTGGAAATTTTAACTCGAAATTACAAAAAAGCGCTTTACAGGAAATTTCTCCAAAACAATCCATAACAACAGAAATCCCATCAGAAAAAGAAACTCAAATTCGTGTTCTTTTTGATGCGCCACAGGTTATTAATGAGATTTTCTTCGAAATTTCAAAACCAACTTATTACAAGCGTACTGCTATTCTTTACAGGAAAATAAAACGAGAAACCAAAAGAAAACCTCAAATAATAGAGGAAGAAATCACTTCTTTTGAATTAAACTCAAATGCTAAGAATACGTTTGTGTTTCCTGAAATATTCGAAAAAGAATTTTACATTAAAATTCAAAATCACGATAACCAGCCATTATCAATTTCAAAAATAAAATATTTCCAAAAGCCCATTTCTATTATTGCAGATTTAAATGCTAATGAAAATTATATCCTGAAAACAGGAAATAAAAATCTTAGCGGACCAGAATATGATCTTTCGAATTTTAAAAACAATATCGTTGTCAATTTGCCACAAACAACGCTTTACGATATTCAGCATAAAACCACAGTAAAAACTGCTGAAGTAAATAAATCTTTTTGGCAACAATCCTGGTTTATGTGGCTTTGTATTATTTTGGGAGGAATTACAATTTTATTTTTTACTGCCAGTTTAATAAACGATTTAAAAAGCAAAAATTAAGATCAGGACAAATTTTAACATTTAAATACTTTTTTAAGATTCAAACCGCTTATTTGTTCTTTTATGCTAAAATCGAGAACAAATAGAACGAATTTTCGGTACTATTTTTTTATTATCTAAAAAATTAAATTCCTCAGAACACGCACCATACAACGATTAACCGAAGTTTCTTAAATGTTAACAAAATAGATTTTCAGAAACCATAAATAATTGTATTTTTACGGTTCAAAATTCAGAAAATAAATGGGCAAAATCATTGCGATTGCTAATCAAAAAGGAGGCGTTGGAAAGACTACTACATCGGTAAATCTTGCAGCCTCATTGGGTGTTTTAGAAAAGAAAGTATTATTGATTGATGCTGATCCTCAAGCAAATGCTACATCTGGCCTTGGGATTGATGTAGAATCTGTTGAGATGGGTACCTATCAGATACTTGAACACAGTAACACTCCTAAAGAAACCATAATAAAATGTTCAGCTGTAAATGTTGATGTGATTCCCGCTCACATTGATCTTGTTGCCATCGAAATCGAATTGGTAGATAAAGAAAACAGAGAATACATGCTTAAAAAAGCATTAGAAAGTGTAAGAGACGAATATGATTATATCATTATCGACTGTGCACCTTCATTGGGTTTACTAACCCTAAATGCTTTAACTGCGGCTGATTCAGTTGTTATTCCTATTCAGTGCGAGTATTTTGCACTTGAAGGATTAGGAAAATTATTGAACACGATAAAGAGTATTCAAAAAATACACAACCCCGATCTTGATATCGAAGGATTGTTACTAACTATGTACGATTCGAGATTACGTTTATCTAATCAGGTTGTAGAAGAGGTTCAAAAACACTTTAACGATATGGTTTTTGATACCGTTATTCAGCGAAATGTAAAATTAAGCGAAGCTCCAAGTTTTGGTGAAAGCATCATTAATTATGACGCAACAAGCAAAGGAGCAGTTAATTACATTCATTTAGCTCAAGAAATTATAAAGAAAAACAGTAAATAGTTTTTATGACAAAAGCAATTAAAAAACAAGCCTTAGGAAGAGGATTATCAGCATTATTAAAAGATCCGGAAAACGACATTACCTCAGTAGAAGACAAAAATGCTGACAAAGTTGTTGGAAACATCATTGAGCTTGAAATAAGTGCTATCGAAATAAATCCGTTTCAGCCTAGAAGCAATTTTAATGAAGAATCGTTACGCGAATTAGCCACTTCTATTAAAGAACTTGGCGTGATTCAACCTATTACTGTTCGAAAATTAGACTTCAATAAATACCAGTTAATTTCAGGAGAGCGTCGTTTGCGTGCTTCGACTTTAGTTGGCCTTACACATGTTCCTGCATACATTCGTATTGCGAATGACAATGAATCACTGGTTATGGCATTGGTTGAAAATATTCAGCGTCATGACTTAGACCCAATCGAGATCGCACTTTCGTACCAACGTTTAATTGATGAAATTCAATTGACTCAGGAACAAATGAGTGAGCGCGTTGGAAAAAAACGTTCTACAATTGCCAATTATTTACGTCTTTTAAAACTTGACCCGATTATTCAAACAGGTATTCGTGATGGTTTTATCAGCATGGGACACGGTAGAGCAATTATTAATATTGAAGATTTAGACATTCAGACTGATATCTACCAAAAAATTGTCAGCCAGAATCTATCTGTTCGTGAAACAGAAACTTTAGTAAAAAATTATCACGAAAGTTTAAAACCAAAAGTTGACGGAAAACCAAAAGCGGATTCTTCATTTGTGGTGAGAGAAACACAAAAAAACACTTTTAATGATTATTTTGGTGCGAAAGTTGATGTAAAAGTCGCAGGTAACGGAAAAGGAAAAATTACAATTCCGTTTAATTCTGAAGCTGACTTTAATCGAATTATAAAATTAATAAACGATAGTGAATAAGATTGTCCCCATAAGTCTATTGTTCTTTCTTATAGGAACCGTTTCTCTTTTTGCCCAGGCAAAAAACGAAACGGTTTTGGTTGTTAAAGACACTAGCAAGTTACAAGAAATAGATCCGCTTACACCAGCGAAAGCAGCTTTCTACTCTGCAATCTTACCCGGTTTAGGTCAGGCATACAATAAAAAATACTGGAAAATACCTTTGGTTTACGGAGCAATTGGTACCAGTTTATATTTTTATATCGACAACAATAACAAGTACCGTGATTATCGTAACGCTTATAAACGAAGATTAGAAGGTTATAATGACGATAAATACCAATTTCTGGATGAAAGCCGACTTGTTGCAGGTCAGAAATTCTATCAACGAAACAGAGATTTATCTGCTTTATTTGTTGTTGCTTTTTATGCCCTAAACATTATAGATGCCAATGTTGATGCTGCCTTAATTCAATTCAACGTAAACGAAAGATTATCAATGCGTCCGGAAGTATATCCAAACGACATTACTTTCAGACCAAACGTTGGACTAACTTTTAATTACCACTTTTAAATAACACTGGTTATTTGAACTCAAAAATACATACAAAATGAAAATTGCGCTTTTAGGATACGGAAAAATGGGTAAAGTAATTGAACGAATTGCTTTAGAAAGAGGTCACGAAATTGTCTTAAAGAAAGATGAATTCAATACATACGACGGACTTTCAACTGCAGATGTTGCAATTGACTTTAGCGTTCCGACTGCTGCAGTAAGCAACATTTCGAGCTGTTTTAACAATAATGTACCAGTTGTTTCAGGAACAACAGGCTGGTTAGAACATTTTGACGAAATGGTTGCTCTTTGCAACGAAAAACAAGGCGGATTCATCTCTAGTTCAAACTTTAGTTTAGGAGTAAACATCTTCTTTGAACTGAATGAATATTTAGCCAAAATCATGTCACAATTTGATTCTTATAAAGTAACGATGGAGGAAATTCATCATACTCAAAAACTGGATGCTCCAAGCGGAACAGCTATTTCTTTGGCAAAAGGTGTTATCGAAAATAGCAATTATGCCAATTGGACTTTAGACCAAGCCAAATCAAATGAAATTCATATTGAAGCAAAAAGAATTGGCGATGTTCCGGGAACTCATACCGTAACTTACGACTCAATTGTAGACAGCATCGAATTAAAACATACTGCTCATAACCGCGAAGGTTTTGCTCTTGGAGCTGTAATTGCTGCTGAATGGCTTGCTGGTAAAACAGGAATTTACAGCATGAAAGATGTATTAAATTTAAAATAATCAAATTTTAAAGTAGTAAGGTTTTCAAAAGAACAGCCTGAAACTTGAAACATAAAACAAAAAAAACTATGACACTATATCTTTGGTTCGTATTTTTCTTAGCCGTACAGGTAATTCACTTTTTAGGAACCTGGAAACTGTATCAGGCAGCCGGGAGAAAAACCTGGGAAGCTGCAATTCCGGTTTATAATTCAATAATTTTAATGAAAATAATTAGTCGACCAACCTGGTGGACTTTATTGCTTTTCATCCCGATTATAAATTTAATTATGTTTCCTGTTGTTTGGGTAGAAACCTTAAGAACATTTGGTAAAAAATCTACTTTAGATACTTTCTTAGGAATTTTTACTTTTGGTTTTTATATCTACTATGTAAACTATACTCAGAAATTAGAATATAATGCCAATAGAGAATTAAGACCTCAAAATAAAACTGCTGACACTATAAGTTCTCTGCTTTTTGCTATTATCGTAGCAACATTGGTACATACGTATGTGGTACAGCCTTATACAATTCCTACTTCATCTTTAGAAAAATCATTACTAATTGGTGATTTCTTGTTTGTAAGCAAAGTAAACTACGGTCCTCGTGTTCCTATGACAACTGTTGCTTTACCAATGGTTCACGATACAATACCATTCTTAAAAAGAAAATCATACTTAAGCTGGCCACAATTACCTTATTTCAGACTACCGGCTTTAGAAAAAATCAAACGATCAGATATTGTGGTTTTCAACTGGCCCGTTGATACAGTACATTATTTCTACGAACCAAAAGGAAGACCAGGCGTTATAAAACCAATCGACAAAAAATCGAATTATGTAAAAAGATGTGTTGGTATTCCTGGTGACAGTTTATCAATTGTAGACGGTTTTGTTTTCATTAACGGAAAAAAATTAATCTTACCTGAGCGTGCTAAACCTCAATATTCTTATTCAGTTGCATTAGACGGAAAAACTCCGGTTGATTTTGAATCATTAATGAAAGAACTGGATATTACTGACGGTGCTTACATTAAAGATCAGGAGAAAAGAGATACAATCTATTTTAGAGCATTGACAGAAGCAAGTGCTGAACGTTTAAAAAACACTCCCGGAATTACTGCTGTAAAACGAGAAATTGACAGAGGAAACGACAATGCAATTTTCCCTCATATCAACAAATGGAGTCAGGATAATTTTGGACCAATTTACATTCCTGAAGCAGGAAAAACAGTAGCGTTAACCAATGAATCTTTGCCATTTTACAAAGAAATCATTACCAAATACGAAGGCAATACTTTGCAGTTGGATGGTTCTCATTTTTTAATCAACGGAAAACAAGCCAATTCATACACCTTCAAACAAGATTACTATTGGATGATGGGAGACAACCGTCATAACTCTGAAGATAGCCGTTACTGGGGTTATGTTCCTGCAAATCACATTGTAGGGAAGCCTGTTTTTATCTGGATGAGCTGGGATACTAACGGAAAAGGAATCAACAAAGTTCGTTGGGACAGAGTTTTCACTACAGTAAATGGTGAAGGACAACCGCAATCGTACTTTAAATATTTCTTAATTATTCTTGCAGCATATTTTGTTGGAGAATATTTCTGGAGAAAAAGAAAAGAAAACAAAGCATAAAACGTTTATTCGTTAAACTGGTAAATCGTTTAATTGTTTCTTAAAAAAGAACGATTAAACGATTTACCGATTAAACAAAAAAATATCATGAATTCCTTATTACTTCCTACCTATTTTCCATCTATTAGTCACTTTGCAGTTATGGCTCAATCTGAAAATATTACTTTTGAAATGGAAGATAATTTTCAAAAACAAACCAATAGAAACCGTACTTACATCTATAGTCCAAACGGAATTCAGCTGCTAAATATCCCTATTAAACATTCTAAAACATTACATCAAAAAACAAAAGATGTTTTAATTGAGAATGAATTCGACTGGCAAAAACAACATTTTAAATCCTTAGAAGCCGGATATAGAAGTTCGCCTTTTTTTGAGTTTTTCGAAGACGATATACGTCCAATTTTCGAAAAACAACACAATTTCCTTATGGATCTGAATATGGAAGTTCTAGACATCGTAACAAAGTGTTTACGAATGAAATTAGATTTTTCTAAAACCACAGAATATTTTCATGAAGCCGAAAACATCACTGATTTTAGATTTTTGGCAGACGGAAAAAAAGATCCAAATGTATTCGAAAAATATACTCAGGTTTTTGATGACAAACACGGATTCATCAACAATCTAAGTGTATTAGACTTACTTTTTAATGAAGGTAAATTTGCAATGGATTATTTAAAAACACAGAAACTAGTATAATCTTTCTGTTTTCTTTTTGGAATTTGGAATTTTAAAAGTTTATTTATTTTTAAAATCTATTCCATCGAAAGTCTCGCCATAATAGGATAATGATCTGAGTTTTCGAAATCAGGAAAACTTTCAAATCCTTTTACTTTCATTTTACTGTCGGTAAAAATATAGTCAATTCGGGCTGGGTAATATTTAAATTTATAAGTTGCTCCAAACCCTTCTCCGGCTTCTTCAAAAGCATCTTTCTGTTTTCCTTTTATACTTCGGTACACATAAGAAAACGGACTATTATTCATATCGCCACAAATAATAAACGGGGTTTTGCATTTTTTAATATTCTCTTTAAATATTTCTGCCTGTTCTTGCTGCTGCCTAAACCCTTTACTGATTCGGGTATAAATAAGCTGCGATTTTTCCTGATTTACATTATCAATATTATTCGAAATCTCACTTACATCAGGTGAAATTTTAATCGACTGCAAGTGCATATTATAAACCCTGATTACATCTTTTCCGCGTTTTATATCAGCATAAACCACATTATTATCAGACTTAGGAAAAATAATATTGCCTTCATTTATAATAGGAAATTTAGAAAAAATAGCCTGTCCGGTTTTAATCTGATTACCATCTATAAAAATATAGCGATGAGGATAGACTTTTAGATCGATATGAGCTGAATTTGAATATTCCTGAATACAAAGAATATCAGGATCCTGTTCATCGATAAAACTCTTTATATTAGACGGAATATCATCTCGGTCCAGCCATTTAAAAACATTAAAAAGACGCACATTATAACTCATGATTGAGAAGTCTTTTTCGTCTTTAATATATTCCTTGGCAGAGAATTTATAAAATTTACTGATAAAGGTAATTCCGGTAAGCAAAACTAAACCAGACAAAATAAGGCGTTTTTTAAACTGAATCGCCCAATAAATAAAGAACAACCCGTTAAGCACAAAAAAAGCCGGCATAAACAACGTTAGCACCGATAAAAGCGGAAAACTCTTAGGTGCTAAAAATGGTAAAATATAAATACTAAATGTTACTACAGTCAGCACTATATTCAAAAAGAACATTATTTTATTAAACCACGAAAGGTTTTTCATATTCTTATGCTAAAAGGATTATTTTCCAGCTTTAAATAAAAACTCTTTTTCTTCTTTTGTCAAACAATCATAACCAGACTGGCTAATCTTGTCTAAAATTTCATCAATTTGTTGTTGCGTTTTATCTTTCGTAACAATTCTTGACGTCACTTTTTCTGTAGGCTTTTTGTAATTTTTATGAACTTTTTTGAAAGGGGTCGTAGGGGATTTTTTAAATAGATTTGTAAAGAAATCTAATGTTCTCGAAACTATTTTACTTAAATCTGTTCCGTTTTGGAGCAGTTTAATATACACAAAACCAAAAATTGCTCCAGCCAAATGAGATACATGTCCGCCAGTATTATCTAATCTAAACTGCATTAAATCAAGCACCAGAATTACTGCTGTAATATGCCAAAGTTTAACATTACCAAAAAACATCAAACGCACACCCATCAAAGGCTGATATGTTGTTACAGCAACCAGAATTGCCATAATCGCTGCTGAAGCCCCAACAATTGGAGCCGAAATATTAAAAAAGTAAAAACTCAGGGCAAACGCAACACCCGCAAAGATGGCTCCTAAAATATACAATCCTAAATATTGCTTTTGAGTAAAAAAGGTAAGAAACAAATTGCTCGCAAAGTTTAAAACCATCATATTAAACAGCAAATGCAGAAATGACGCGTGAAAAAAAGCATAGGTTAAAAATGTCCACGGTTTAAACAAAAAAATGCTTGGATCTGATGACAAAGCCAACCAGGTTGGATAATTAAAACCTCCTCCTGAATATGAATAAAAGAACACTAAAGAGATCAGGAAACAAGCAATGTTCCAATAAATAACACGCATTGCTATACCACCCAATCTGTACTGTAATTTTAAATCATCAAGAATATTCATAAAAGCTTTTTTTAGTTTTTATTTACGATATTAAAGTTAAAAATTAATTCCAACGATTACTATTAAATTGATTTTTTTTCCAGTACCACATAATTAAAAATCCTGTCAAAGCGCCACCAACGTGAGCAAAATGCGCAATTCCTGTTCCTCCGCTTCCAAATAAAGAGCTTCCTCTAAATCCTAAAAACAAATCGACAGCCAAAATTCCCGGCACAAAATATTTCGCTTTAATAGGCACAGGAATAAACATAAGAGCCAACTCAGCATTAGGAAACATAAAAGCAAAAGCTGTTAGTAAACCATAAATAGCTCCAGAAGCCCCTACAACTGTACCGATATAAGAATCTGTAAAACTTGAAAACTGAGAAACAGAAACTAAATCCTGCCATCTTGTGTCTATTTTTCCTTCACTTAAAAGCTTCATGACCTCCGCTTTTTGATATCCGTTAGCCATTAAAACATTCATCGTATCCTGAAAAGAATAATAATTTACTGCCGTATGTAATAATGCAGCACCTAATCCGCAGGAAATATAAAAGAACAAAAACTTCTTTCCTCCCCAAAAATGTTCTAATGCCGATCCGAACGAAACCATTGCAATCATATTAAAAGCAATATGCATAATCCCGCCGTGCATAAACATATGCGTTATAGGTTGCCAAGCTCTGAAATTTGGATTTTCAGGAAAAAACATAGCAAAATATTCATAAGAAACTGGCACTAATTGAGAACCAATAAAAAAGATAATATTAATTATCAATAATTGTTTTACTACGGGAGTCATATTCATCATAAGGCAAACTTTTTATCTATATCTTCAACACGCATGGTAATGAAGGTAGGTTTTTGAAAAGGTGAAATATTTGGATCTTTACAAGCAAACAAACCGTTTACTAAATTATCTTGTTCTTTCTCGGTTAAATAAGATCCTGTTTTAACCGCTAAACTTTTAGCCATAGATTTGGCTATGGTATCATTCTGACTATAACTATTTGCCGGGATTCCGTCTTGCAAATCACTTAACAATTGCTCAATTACAAGAGAAACTTCACTTTCTGTAATATTTACCGGAATTCCGGAAATTACAATATGGTCCGTTTGCGCATCTTCAAAAACAAAACCAGTTGTTTCTAAGGAAGGTTTTAATTCTTCGATTAAGGTCATTTCATCAGAAGAATAAAACAAATTCAAAGGAAACAACAATTGCTGACTTGAGGCTTGATTCACAGTCATATTAAGCAAAAATTGCTCATATAAAATACGTTGGTGCGCACGTTGCTGATCAACGATTACCATTCCGGATTTTATTGGCGAAACAATGTATTTTTTATGAATTTGATACGTTCCCTGACTCGCCTGCTCTATTTCATTATCATTGAATAATGATGACGTTACTTCTTCATTTTCGAATGTAAAAGGAGAACTTTCTATAGTTTCAGGACTTCCTGTATCTAAACCAACATATAAACTTTCCCAAGTTGCTGTTGGCTCAACTCTTTTATTATATCCAGAGTACGATCCGGAACCTGATCCAGATCCTGAACTAAAACTCGAACCAGAACTATAACTTGACCCTGAACCAGATCCGGAATTTGCCTTAGAATAATGCTGATTGGTTTTATCATCCGTAAACGGATTAAAAGTTCCATCCACCTGAATTGTAGGCGTTTCTGCTTCTAAATCTTTATAATGATATGGTGTATCTAAATTGGCATCGCGATCAAAATCAAGAACAGGCGCAACATTAAATTGTCCTAAACTATGTTTTATCGACGCTCTTAAAATAGCATACAAAGCTTGTTCATCATCAAACTTAATTTCTGTTTTAGTAGGATGAATATTGATATCGATTGTATTGGGCGGAACTTGCAAAAACAAGAAATAACTTGGTTGCGAACCATCTTTCAAAAGTCCGTCATAAGCCGCCATTACTGCATGATGCAAATAACCACTTTTTATGAAACGATCGTTTACAAAAAAGAATTGTTCTCCCCTGTTTTTCTTCGCAAATTCAGGTTTACAAACAAATCCCTGAACGTTTATGATCTCTGTATCTTCGTTAACTGGAACCAGCTTTTCATTGGTTTTACCCGACATAATCCCCACAATACGCTGACGATAACCTGCAGCGGGCAAATTATACATTTCGCTGCCGTTATGATAAAACGTAAAATGAATATTAGGGTGCGCCAGAGCTACACGTTGAAACTCATCCATAACATGACGAAATTCAACCGTATCTGATTTTAAGAAATTACGACGCGCCGGAATATTAAAAAATAAATTTTTAACGGCAAATGAAGTCCCTTTTGGTAAAACAGCCACTTCCTGCGAAACAAATTTACTTCCTTCGATTATAATATGCGTTCCCAGTTCGTCCTGATCTTGCTTGGTTTTCATTTCCATATGAGCAATCGCGGCAATAGAAGCCAATGCTTCACCACGAAAACCTTTTGTACATAATGAAAATAAATCCTCTGCCTGACGAATTTTAGAAGTAGCATGACGCTCAAAACACAAACGAGCATCGGTCACACTCATTCCTGAACCATTATCAATAACCTGAACTAATGATTTTCCTGCATCTTTAATGATTAATTTAATGTCGGTTGCCTTAGCATCAACAGCATTTTCTAACAGCTCTTTTACGACTGAAGCAGGTCTTTGAACCACTTCTCCAGCGGCAATTTGGTTAGCAACGTGATCAGGAAGTAATTGAATGATACTCGACATTAAGAAAAAATAATTAAAAAGTTAAGGTTAAAATTTTTGAACCAAGAAGCACAAATTTAATGAATTTCTCTTGGCTTTTAGAATAAGTGCTGTCATAAAAAAAACAAAAAACCTGTACTATTTTACACAGCACAGGTTTTTAATATTTTAGAAGAAAAATATTGCTATTCTTTCTCGATTTTTATTGGAGTTTCTTCTATTTGTAGTGCTCCTGAAGACAACAATGGTTGGTTAAACGGGTGCGACATCGAAGCTTGTTGACGAATATATGCCATTTTGATTGCAGCAATTGCAGCTTCGGTTCCTTTGTTTCCGTGAATTCCTCCACTTCTATCAATCGACTGCTGAATATTGTTGTCTGTCAAAACGCAAAAAATAACCGGAATATCAGTTTGAACATTCAAATCTTTAATTCCCTGCGTTACTCCTTCGCATACAAAATCAAAATGTTTGGTTTGTCCCTGAATTACACATCCAATTACAATTACCGCATCTACATTTTGCGTCTGCAACATTTTTTTCGCACCATAAATCAACTCAAAACTTCCTGGAACATTCCAGCGAATAATTTGTTGAGCCGGAACTTCATTATCAATTAGCGCTTCAAAAGCACCATTGTAAAGCCCTTCGGTTATAGTTTCATTCCACTCAGAAACAACAATCCCAAATCGAAAATCTTTCGCATTTGGGATCGTGTTTTTATCGTATTCTGATAAGTTTTTATTTTCGGTAGCCATCTGTATATTTTAAATTTTTAAATTCTCAAATACAAATCTACAATCTTAAATCTTAAATCTAAAATTATTATTGTGCTAATCCAATCAATACATCTACAGAAGCTGCTTCCGGAGTTGCATCGTAATTCTCTTTAATATCTGTTAAATACTTCAAAGCGTCTTCTTTTTGACCTAAAGCCAATGCAGTTTTACCAGCTTTTAATAAGAAACGAGGAGTTGTAAAATCGTTTTTGTTAGACTCAGCAGCTTTTACATAATACTCTAAAGCTTCTTTTTGTTGGTTCTTTTGAGAATAAGCATCTCCAATTCCACCAATTGCCAGAGCATTAATGATAGCTTCTTTAGATTTAAAGTTACCTAAGTATTTAATAGCCTCATCAAATTTACCTGTATTCAAGTATGCCATACCAGCATAATAGTTCGCTAAATTTCCAGCATCAGTTCCAGAATATTCGTCAGCAATTTTTACGAATCCAAATTTACCTTCAGAACCGTTCAATGCTAATTTATATAATGAATCACTTGCAACACCATTAGTTGCTTTATCAAAATTTTGTTGAGCAACAAACATTTCGCTTGCAGCTTCGTCTTGTTTAGGAGCTTCGATGAATTTTTGGTAAGCCAAATATCCAATAGTAGCCACAGCAATACCGGCAACTAAACCAATAATGATTTTTTGATTTTTAGCAACCCAATCCTCAGTTTTTGAAGCAGTTTCATCTAATTTAGAAAAAACCTCAGCTGTTTTGCTGTTTTTTCCATCAAGAATTACTTGTTGTTCTTCATTGACAACTTCTTCTTTAACTTCCTTTTCTTTTGGTGCTTTATATCCTCTTTTATTGTAAGTAGCCATTTAAAATTAATTTAGTGAACGGCAAAAATAAAATTTTTATTGAAACTAACGTAAAAAAAAGTAAATTTATATCTATTTAAAAAAAATAATTCACTAAACAGCTTGTTCTTTCTGTTTATCACCGAAATAATCGGGCTTTAAATCCCTTAAAACCCTAATTATTTGGACATTTCTCAACAGTTCTCATCCGCTTATTTTCTTCATAACAGAAGTAAGCAATCTGCAAAAAGTAATTTTTAGTCACAGATTTTACAGATTCTCACAGATTAAGCATTTATTGAATTAAATTTGCAGAACAAAATCCTTTTTAATCATTTAATCAGTCGCAGAAAAACCTAATCTGCAGGATAAAGTCATAATCTGGAAACGTTAATTTTTATCATTACAGTTTCAAAAAAAATGTATTTAAACAAAATTTCATTATTCAATTATAAAAATTTCTCCGAAGTCAGTTTTGATTTTGACCGCAAGATCAATTGTTTTGTGGGCAAAAACGGAATTGGAAAAACAAATGTACTTGATGCCATTTATCATTTGGCTTACGGGAAAAGTTATTTTAATCCCCTGGCCGTACAAAACATCAAACACGGCGAAGAGTTTTTTGTTATTGATGCCGAACTGGAAAAGAATGACAGAACCGAACAAATCGTTTGCAGCTTAAAGAAAGGACAAAAGAAAATCTTAAAAAGAAACGGAAAAGCTTACGACAAATTCTCCGATCATATTGGGTTTATTCCGTTGGTAATTATTTCCCCGGCCGATCGTGATTTAATTGTCGAAGGAAGCGAAACGCGCCGTAAATTTATGGATAGTGTCATCTCGCAACTCGATTCGACTTATTTACATCAGCTTATTCAATATCAAAAAGTAATTGTACAACGAAACGCTTTATTAAAGTATTTTGCATTAAACCATACTTTCGACAACGATACCTTATCTATATATAATGAGCAACTAAATAGTTTTGGACAATCGATTTTCGAAAAACGAAAAGATTTCCTCGAACAATTTATACCTATATTTAATACACATCATCAAGCCATAACCGGATCTGAAGAAACCGTACAACTCGTTTACGAAAGCAATTTGTTCGAAAAAGATCTACTCACATTATTAAAGGAGAACATTAATAAAGACCGAGCGCTGCAATATACAAGCGTAGGAGTTCACAAAGACGATCTATCTTTCGAGATTGATTCTCATCCTATAAAGAAATTTGGATCGCAAGGTCAGCAAAAATCATTTTTGATTGCTTTGAAACTGGCTCAGTTCGAATTTCTAAAAAAACAAAGTGGCGTAAAACCATTATTGCTTTTTGATGATATTTTCGACAAGCTCGACGAAACCCGCGTTGGTAAAATCATCGAAATGGTCAATACCGAAACTTTCGGGCAGCTTTTTATTTCAGATACCCATCCGGAACGAACTGAAACCATTGTAAAATCGACACATCAGAGTTACAAGATATTTAATTTGTAAGGAGTTTTTTTTTTGCCACGAATTGCACGAATACCACTAATTCTTTGTCTAAAATAATTTAGCCACAGATTATAAGATTAAACAGATTCTGAAGTTTCGACAAGGTTTTAAAACAAAGTTACCACAATCATTGTCATCCCGAGGAACGAGGGATCTCCACAAGAAACTCCGCAATAAAAATCATCAATCTTTGTCGAGCTACTTATGGAGATCCCTCGTTCCTCGGGATGACAAAAATACGCAGACTAACCTTGAACTTTGTCAAAGCTAAGCGACTAAAAGATTTTTTTAATAATTCATGCTGATTCATAAAATTCGTGATCAACGTTTTTATTTCACTTTCTATTAAGAATTCAAAATCGAAAAATCACTATTTTAGCGATACCATTTTTAAAATTTAATCTCATGAAATTCCACAAAATTGTATTTCTAATTGTTTCAATTGTATTTATTTCCTGTAACGAAAAAAAAGCCAGTTCTTTTGAATCATTACATCCGAAAGAATTTGCAGAAAAAATTAAAACAACAGATCATCCTCAAATTTTAGACGTTCGAACTCCAGACGAATTCGAATCTGATCATATAGAAAATGCCAAAAATGTAAATTGGAATGCCGACGATTTTGAAACAAAAGCAGCAGCTTTCGACAAATCAAAACCTGTTTTTGTGTATTGCCTTAGCGGAGGAAGAAGTAAAAAAGCAGCAACAAAACTAAACGAATTAGGTTTTACCAATGTTTACGAACTAGATGGCGGTTTCCTGAACTGGAACGAAGAAGGATTTGGAATCCCTGCAGAAGTAGCAGCCGGAATGTCTATGAATGATTTTAATGATTTATTAAATTCAGACAAAAAAGTTTTGGTCGATTTTTATGCGGTTTGGTGCGGACCATGCAAGCAAATGGAACCATTTCTTTTAACCATGCAAAAAGAACTGGCAGACAAAGTAACTATTATTAGAATTGATGTTGACAAAAACAAAACATTGGCAACTCAGCTAAAAATTGATCAATTACCAACAATTGTATTATACGAAAACAAAGCCGTACAATGGAAAACAACCGGCTTTATCAGCGAAAAAGACTTAAGAAAACAACTGCAATAAAACAAAGAAGATTATGCTAACGAAAGAATCATTGCAATTTTTAGACGATTTAAAAAAGAACAATAACAGAGATTGGTTTCAGGACAATAAAAAACGATACGAGGTTTTCAAAAAAGATTATCACCAATTGGTCAGTGATTTTCTGGATGCAATGAAACCACTTGATCCGTCATTAGAATTATTAGAAGTTAAAAATTGTACCTTCAGAATCAATCGCGATATTCGATTCTCTAAAGATAAATCTCCTTATAAAGCACATCTTGGCGTTTGGCTTTCATCAGGCGCAAAAGGACAAAATCGTTCCGGATATTATGTGCACATCGAAAAAGGCGCCAGTTTTATTGCCGGAGGATTTTATTCGCCAGAACCTGATCAGTTAAAAAAAGTGCGTAAAGAAATTGCGTTTTTCCACGATGATCTTGAAGCTATTCTTAACGATAAAAACTTCAAAAAAGAATTTGGAAGTTTAGATACCAACGAAGGAAATTCACTTAAAAACCCGCCAAGAGGTTACGAAAAAGACCATCCTGCCATTGAGTTTTTAAAATTAAAAAGTTTTACAGCAACTCAAAAATATGATATTGCCGAAGTCACTCAAAAAGACTTCGTTGCTAAAATGAGTAAAAAACTTATCGCTTTAAAACCACTAAACGAGTTTATTAATCGCGCCTTAGAAACAGAGGAAGAATTTTAATAAATTAGATAATTTTTGCCACAGATTTCACAGATTAACACAGATTAAAAAAATCATTTTAAATCTTTTAATCTGTGGCAAAAAAAATAAATAGGTAAAAAAATTACCACGAAGTAATTAGTGAAAATTCGTGAAATTCGTGGCTAAAATTAAAACGAATGCTATTAATGCTTAAGCACAATGAATTAAAAGTTAGCTACAGATTTCGCAGATTCACACAGATTAGAAATCCTTTAAAATCTTTTAATCTGTGGCAAAAAAAATCAGACGAACTAATTAGTAAAAATTAGTGAATTCGTGGCTAAAATTAAAACCAATTCTATTAATGCTTAAGCATAATGAATTAAAAGTTAGCCACAAATTTCGCAGATTCACACAGATTAAAAATCTTTTAAAATCTTTTAATCTGTGGCAAAAAAAATAAACAGGTAAAAATTACCACGAACTAATTAGTGAAAATTCGTGAAATTCGTGGCAAAAAAACTACTCCCCACATGACAAAAAGAAAAATACTTTTTCTTGGAGAATCTTATCGCGCTGACGCCATAACCTGGATAAATGGTTTGAAAGAATTTGGAGATTTTGAAATTTGCACCTGGGAACTTCAAACACCAAACAATTCTAAACTCAACCGGTTCAGGCGTATTTTAGAATATGTCTTCTCTCCCATTTCTATTCGCAAAACAATCCGAAAAGAAAAACCGGATATGATTATTGCCGAAAGAACGACCAGTTACGGTTTTCTGGCAGCAATTTCAGGAATGCATCCTATTGCAATTGCGCAACAAGGCCGAACTGATTTATGGCCGGAAGGATCTGTTTTATTACCCTTAAAAAAAATCATTCAGAAACATGCTTTCAAAAAAGCCGATTTAATTCACGCCTGGGGTCCGGTTATGACCATTTCAATGAAAGCAATTGGCGTTGATATGAATAAAGTTTTGGTTATTCCAAAAGGAATCGATTTATCGCTTTTTTCTTCTTCTATCAATAATTCAAACAAAATTGAAGCTATTGTAACGCGGTCTTTACAACCCGAATATCGTCATGATTCCATATTGAAAGCGTTCGCTATTTTACATCAAAAAGGAATCGATTTTTCCCTGACGATTGTTGGCAACGGAACAAGATTGCAATTTTTAAAAGATTTAGCTCAGGATTTACAAATCGAAAATAAAGTAATTTTCACAGGAAGAATCCCAAATACTGAACTTCCTAAATTATTACAACAATCAAATCTATATATAAGTATGCCCATCACCGAGGGAGTTTCGGCTTCTTTATTCGAGGCAATGGCGTGCAGTTGCTACCCTGTAGTTTCGGATATTCCCGGAAATCAAAGCTGGATCAAACATCGCGAAAACGGACAATTGATAGCAATTGATAATATTGAAATGTTGGCCGAAGAACTCATTTGGTCTTTTGAGAATACAGAATCCCGAAATAATGTAATTATCCAGAATAGAAAATTTGTCGAAGAAAATGCAAATTATGATATTAACATGAAGATTATCGCAGATAAATATCATCAGTTACTGGATTCTCGAAAGTAGTTTAACCGCAATCCCGATAGCTATCGGGAGCTAAGATTTTATCTCACCAAACTAAAAAAAACACAAAGTTCGCAAATCTTTATCAATACAAAGCTTTGTGAACTTTGTGTTTTACAAAACTACTCTCACACAAACTTTGTGAACTTTGCGTAAATCCTTGCGAACTTTGCGGTTAAAAAAAAATTATAATCCTTACTTTTGAACTCAGATTATAAAAGCCTTTTATTTATGGAAATTCAATCCAATTTTTCTTTAAAAAACTACAATACATTTGGCATTGAAGCCAAAGCAAAACAATTCGTTGCCGTTCATTCTGTTGATGAATTAAAATCTGTTTTAGAAGAAAACAAAAACGAGAAAAAATTTATTCTAGGCGGAGGAAGCAATATGCTTTTAACCCAGGATATCGATGCTTTGGTAATTCATATTGATTTAAAAGGTAAAAAAATCATCAAAGAAGATGATGATTTTGTTTGGGTTGAAAGTCAGGCGGGAGAAACCTGGCACGATTTCGTTCTCTGGACAATCGACAACAATTTTGGAGGTTTAGAAAATATGTCGCTGATCCCGGGAAATGTAGGTACAACTCCGGTTCAGAACATTGGCGCTTACGGAACCGAAATAAAAGACACTTTTGTTTCGTGCGAAGCCATGAATATTGAAACTCAGGAAATAAAAACTTTCACTAATAACGAATGCAATTTTGGCTACCGAGAAAGCATCTTTAAAAATGAAGTGAAAGATCAATATATTATTACGTCTGTAATTTATAAACTCACTAAGCGCAATCATAAAATCAATATTTCTTACGGAGATATTACAGCCGAATTGGCTAAAAACAATATTACTACACCCACTTTAAAAGATGTAAGTAATGCTGTAATTGCGATTAGACAAAGTAAATTACCAGATCCGAAAGAATTAGGAAATAGCGGAAGTTTCTTCAAAAACCCTATTCTTTTAAAATCTGATTTCGAAAAAATTCATCAAAACTTCCCTGAAATGAAATTCTATGAAGTTTCTGAAACCGAAGTAAAAGTTCCGGCAGGCTGGCTAATTGAACAAGCAGGTTTTAAAGGAAAACGTTTTGGAGATGCCGGAGTTCATAAAAATCAGGCTTTGGTTTTAGTAAATTACGGAAACGCAACCGGACAGGAAATTTTAGCCGTTTCGCGAGACGTTCAAAAAACAGTTTTCGATAAATTCGGAATTCATATTGAAGCTGAAGTTAATGTGATCTAAAACACAAATTTCACTAATTGGCACAAATTTGAAATTATTGTCAGACTGAGCGAAGTCGAAGTCCTTTTTATATCGACATTCCTCCCGAAAACTCAGGATCTCACAATGTGGCAAATCGAACCTAAAAAAAAAAAATGTATACACCAGACTTATACAAAGACGAAGATCCGGAATCGATCAGAACTTTTTTGAAAGAAAATAGTTTTGGTATTCTGATCAATCAAACTCACGGAAAATTATGTGCAACACACATTCCGATAGAACTTGAAATTAATGCCGACGGAAAAGAAATTTTGCAGGGACATCTCTCAAAATTAAATCCGCAAGCAGAAGGTTTTGCAGAAAACGATCAGGTTTTAGCCGTATTTACAGGACCACATAGTTATATTTCTTCTTCATGGTATGATCACGAAAATGTACCCACATGGAATTATATAGCCGTACATGTTTATGGCCGAATTAAAATTGTAGACGAAGCCACCTCTATAGAACAACTAAAAAAATTGGTTGACAAATACGAAGCTGGTTCTGAAAATCCGATTCGTGTCGAGAATTTATCTACTAAAACAATGCGCGAAGCAAGAGGAATTTTTGGTTTTGAAATTGAAATTGATGAAATTCAGGCTACCAAAAAACTATCACAAAACCGAGATGATCACAATTATAAAAACATAATTTCAGAATTAGAAAAAACAGAAAACCCTCAGGCTATTGCTGTTGCGAAAGAAATGTTGAAATGCCGAAAGTAAATCGGCTTTAGCCATTGAAATCTAGGAATTCATAAGTACATTTGCACTCGCAAGATTCAGAAATTAAAAGACATTAAAATCAGATGCTTATAACTTTATTTTACTTCTTTATTGCTATCGTTTTTATCCAGATTTTCTATTACTTAGGAATTTTTGGAAAGTTCGCTTTTAGTAAACCACAAGAAATTACATCAAAAAAGTTACCTGTTTCGGTAATTGTGTGTGCTAAAAATGAAGAAGAAAACGTTAAAAAATTCATTCCGTTATTAGCAGAACAAGATTATCCTGATTTCGAAATTGTTTTAATAGATGATGCTTCAAGCGACGAAACCTTAGAAGTTTTTGAAGAATTTGAGCAACAATATCCTAATATTCGCTTAGTAAAAGTACAAAACAACGAAGCTTTCTGGGGAAACAAAAAATATGCTTTAACCTTAGGAATCAAAGCTTCTAAAAAAGAATATCTATTATTTACAGATGCTGATTGTTACCCAACATCAAAAAACTGGATTACAGCCATGACTTCTCAATTTACCATGAACAAAACGATTGTTTTAGGATATGGAGGATACGAGAAAATAGAGCGTTCTTTATTGAACAAAATTATTCGTTTTGAAACTGTTCTAACAGCTGTACAATATTTTTCTTGGGCAAAACTTGGAGTTCCGTACATGGGAGTTGGAAGAAATTTAGCCTATAAAAAAGAAGAGTTTTTTAATGTAAATGGTTTTATCGAACATATCCAGATTCGTTCTGGCGACGATGATTTATTTATCAATCAGGCAGCAAACAAAAACAATACGACCATTTCATACAATCCGGAAAGTTTTACATATTCTAAACCAAAGGAAACTTACAGAGAATGGTTTACTCAAAAAAGAAGACATATTTCGACTGCACAGTATTATAAATTCTTTGATAAAATGCAATTGGGTCTGTTTTTCATCTCACAATTATTCTTCTTTATATCAGTTATAGTATTATTGGCATTTCAATTTCAGTGGATTGCTGTGTTGGCTATTTTAGCGACTCGTTATACTATTGCCTGGATCGTAATTGGATTTTCGGCAGGAAAATTAAAAGAAAATGACTTAAAAGTTTGGTTTCCTATTGTAGAAATCATGCTTATATTCACGCAAATTAATATCTTTATAACTAATATCTTTTCAAAACCTGTATATTGGAAATAAATTCTAAAATAGAAAAAGCAAAAAAAGGCGATCAAATTGCCTTTACTTTTTTATTAGATTATTTCTGGAACGAAGTGTACGGCTTTATGCTAAAGCGTACTGAAAACGAAACTACTGCTGAAGATATCACTATTGAGACCTTCTCTAAAGCTTTTGACAAAATAGGATCATACAATCCTGAATTTCAATTCAACACCTGGTTAATTGCTATTGCAAAAAACGTTTATATAGATTTGTTACGTAAAAAGAAAACCAGTCTTTTTATAGAAATCACCGACAACGAAGACCAACAAGCCTACAATATTGCTGACCCTACTCCATCAGCAGAAGATGCTTTAATTAAGGAGCAAAATCTTTCCCGTCTATTACAATGCATCAAAGAACTGAAACCACACTATCAGGAGGTAATTCAGTTGCGTTATTTTCAGGAAATGACGTATCAGGAAATCGCACTTAAAATCGATGAACCTCTGAGCAATGTAAAAGTAAAATTACTTCGAGCTAAAAAATTATTGGCAGAAATCATCGAACGTAATAGATAATTTATTATCTTTAGGTAAAGAATAGAATATAATTCATTTTATTCTTAAAAAAGTAAATTATCCACACATTAAAACAACAACACTTTCGTTGTTTGCTAAACCCAAAACCTTACCGCTTATGATTTAAATGTTACTTAACCTTAAAATCCATAAATCATGTCTAAATCAAGTATCTACGAAGCAAGCTGGACCAATCTTGTTTTCGAAAACAAAAACAAAGAGTACGGTGCGTATCAATTACGCCAGGAGAATTCAAAAACCACTATTACTGCTCTTTTTATGGGTTTGCTTTTATTAGCCGCTTTGGGAAGTGTATCAGTGTTAATTAACAAATTCAGGACAGTAGAACCTGTAGAAGATCCAATTCCTTATGATCCTATTACACCTGTCGACCTGACTCCTATTCCTGTTCAACCAGTAGCACCGGAGCCTATTGCGCCTCCACAACAAAGCCCCGCTGCTTCGACCCCACCTGTTGGTGTTCAGTTGTCGCACCCAGTTGTAGCTACAGTCGATCAGTCAATTCCGGAAATTGCTACTAATGTAAATAATACTGTCGCAGTAGAAAATCCTGCTGGAACAGGACCTGCTGCTACTACTAATGTATTACCAACTACTGGCGGCGGCGGTGAAGTTGTGCCTGTTACCAACGAACCTGTTATTCCGGCGCTTTTAGACAAAATGCCAGAATTTCCGGGAGGAATGGCTAAGTTTTATACTTATGTAGGTAACAATTTCAACAGACCGGAAATAGATGCTGAAAGAGTATTAAAAGTATATGTTTCATTCGTAATCGAAAGAGATGGTTCTATTACTGATATTATGGTAAAAAACGATCCTGGTTACGGCATTGGTAAAGAAGCTGTAAGAGTTTTAAAATCAATAAAAACAAAATGGATTCCGGGAGTTTTAAACGGAAAACCAGTTCGTACTGCCTATAACCTTCCAATTACAATTAAGGGAGAATAATAATAATAAAAACAGAAAAGCAGAACTTAGGTTCTGCTTTTTTTTGCTTCTATAATTTATCATTAAGAGATTAGGGAAATTTAAGTACACTTCTTGACTTAATTTTTCTTAATCTCTTAATGATAGAAAATCAATATTATTTTTTATTTTAATTACTTTTGCTACACCTTAAAAGGAAAATCAAATCTATCAAAATTAAAAACTAAAAAATGGGAATATTTTCAGCTATTCTAGGCAACGCTGGTTCAGTAAGTCAGGAAGATTTACTTAAAAAATACGGACAACTTTTAACTGATAACGAAGAAATCGAAATGGGTTTTAAACTTATCCGTGATACTTTTATCTTTACCAACAAGCGATTAATTCTTGTAGATGTACAAGGAATTACCGGAAGCAAAACAGAATACAAATCTATCGCTTACAAAAGCATCACTCGTTTTAGCGTAGAAACTGCAGGAACTTTTGATCTTGATGCTGAGTTGAAAATTTGGGTTGCCAGCGAATTACAACCAAGTATTGTAAAACAATTCAACAAATCTGTAAACGTGTACGATGTACAAAAAGTATTAGCTTTTCACGTTTTAGGTTAATCTTAAAATAAAAAGCCCGATAAATTTCTAAGAAACTTATCGGGTTTTATTTTTCTATCAAAAAGTATTATTTCTTTTTAGCAGTTGTTTTTTTCGTAGTTGTAGCTTTTTTTGTTGTCGTTTTTGTCGCTACAGGTGCAGTATTTACAATTTTTTGTTGCACATACGGCTTATACAAACCATCTTTTTCTGCTCTTTTCTTAGCATCTTCAGCTCTTTGTTGAGAATCCGGGTGCGAACTCATCATCTGATCGATAAAGGACGCTTGTGATCCTTCACTCATTTTAGCCAAAATTCTAAAAGCAGATTCTTCAGCATTTACATCATAACCATTCTTTTTCAGAAAATTGTATGAATATAAATCAGCCTCAGCTTCTTGTTTACGGCTAAATTTACTATCAATAATAGAACTTCCTATTTTCCCTAACTGACTATCTGTAACAGCTGCAACCTTTGTAGATTGCGATGCCGCAGCATCCATTAAAGCTTCTTTTTTATAAGCCGCTTTTATTGCATCTCTTGAATCATTATTAGCAACGTGACCAATTTCGTGTCCGATTACCGCAAGAAGCTCATTATCATCCATAATATCCATTAAACCTGAATATACACGAACGCTTCCGTCAGCGGTTGCAAAAGCATTAACTTCTTTTAATTTATAAACTTTATAATTTAAAGTGTATCCGTCGCCAGCAGTATATTTTCCAAAAACTCTGTTTAATCTTAAAGTGTAAGGATCTGTTGCACTCGCTACTTCATTTTCAGTATCCATTTTATCTACTGCAGCTTTAGAAAGTGCAGCTGCATCGGCATTACTAAAAGTAAAACCAGTAACTCCTTTTTGAACAGCCCCAATCGCTTTATCGCCAAAATTAATCTGCGCATTCATTTTAGTAAAACCAAAAGTGGCAAACAAAACTCCCAATACAATAAATTTCTTTTTCATGTTTTATATTATTACAATTTAACAACAAATGTATTACAATGTTTAGGTTTTTCTATTTCAATTAAGCTCATTTTATAACAAATAAAGATATAAATATTAAACGATTAAAAATCAAGGTTGTGCTATAATTATTCTTCAAATTCAAATAAACAAACAAAAAGTAGTCAATTGTGTCAGCATCATGATTTAAACACAATAATTTAACATGGGCATGAAATTATCATCAAAATCAATTTTTCAAACTAAAAAAAGATCAATACCAAATTAAATCTTAAACGAATCATCAAATAAACTACATTCATTATCTTTGTACTTTGAATTTTGATATATGGAAACAGTCATTGAAAATATACCAACTGGAAAACCTAAGTGGTTAAAAGTAAAACTTCCAATTGGACAAAAATACACTGAACTTCGCGGTTTGGTAGATAAATACAGCTTAAACACCATTTGTACCTCAGGAAGTTGCCCAAATATGGGTGAATGCTGGGGCGAAGGAACAGCTACATTTATGATTTTAGGAAATGTTTGTACGCGTTCGTGCGGATTTTGCGGTGTAAAAACCGGAAGACCTGAAACGGTAGATTGGGATGAGCCTGAAAAAGTTGCCCGTTCTATAAAAATTATGAACATTAAACACGCCGTAATTACAAGTGTTGACAGAGATGATTTAAAAGATGGTGGTTCTATTATCTGGATTGAAACCGTAAAGGCCATTCGCAGAATGAACCCAAATACTACTCTGGAAACTTTAATTCCTGATTTTCAAGGAATGGAAAGAAACTTAGACCGAATTGTAGAAGCAAATCCTGAAGTGGTATCTCACAACGTTGAAACGGTTCGTCGTTTGACTCGTGAAGTACGTATTCAGGCAAAATACGATCGTAGTTTAGAAGTTTTACGTTACTTAAAAGAAAAGGGGATCAACAGAACCAAATCCGGAATCATGTTAGGTCTTGGTGAAACTGAAGAAGAAGTTTTTCAAACCATGACAGATTTACGCAATGCAAATGTTGATGTAGTTACAATTGGTCAGTATTTACAACCAAGTAAAAAACATTTACCTGTAAAAGAATTTATTACGCCTGAACAATTCGCACGATACGAAAAATTTGGTCTTGAATTAGGTTTCCGTCATGTAGAAAGCGGCCCCCTTGTTCGCTCTTCATACAAAGCACAAAAACATATTTTATAAAAAAAGATTATTCGTTTAACCGGTTAATCGTTTAATTATATCAATAAACTAAACGATTAACCGGTTAAACGATTAAACAAATAAACCAAAAGATTGAAAACAAGAATTGCTATTAATGGTTTCGGAAGAATTGGTAGAAATTTATTCCGTTTACTTTTAAACCATCCTGATATTGAAGTCGTTGCTATCAACGATATTGCTGATAACAAAACCATGTCTCATTTGATAAAATACGATAGTATTCATGGAGTTTTACCCTTTATCGTTAGTCATGACGAAACAGGAATAATCGTTAATGAAAAACATTATTTGTTTTTTCACGAAAAAAGCATTTCAAAATTAGACTGGAAAAGCCATAATATTGATTTCGTAATAGAATCTACAGGAAAATATAAAACTCACGAAGAGTTAAATGCTCATCTTGAAGCAGGAGCTAAAAAAGTAATACTATCGGCTCCGTCAGAAGTTGACACAATCAAAACTGTTGTTTTGGGTGTTAATGAAAATATTCTTGACGGAAGCGAAGATATTATTTCTAACGCAAGTTGTACTACAAATAACGCTGCCCCGATGATAAAAATCATCGACGAATTGTGCGGAATCGAGCAAGCGTACATCACAACGATACATTCTTACACTACAGATCAAAGTCTTCACGACCAGCCACATAAGGATTTACGCCGTGCGAGAGGCGCAAGTCAGTCAATTGTTCCAACAACTACAGGTGCAGCTAAGGCATTAACAAAAATTTTTCCTAAATTGCATGAAAAAATCGGAGGTTGTGGAATTCGCGTTCCCGTTCCCGATGGTTCATTGACCGATATTACGTTTAATGTAAAACGTGCTGTTACGATTGAAGAAATAAATAAAGCATTTCAAGAAGCCTCAAAAACAAATTTAAAAGGAATATTAGATTACACAGAAGATCCTATCGTTTCTGTTGATGTAATTGGCAACACACATTCGTGTTTATTTGATGCACAACTAACCTCTGTTATTGACAAAATGGTAAAGGTTGTGGGTTGGTATGATAACGAAATTGGCTATTCATCAAGATTAATTGATTTGATTTTGCGTACAAGAAAAATATAAGATTCATTGTAAAAGCATTGCATTACATGAAATACCACTTTTTTATTCTTTTTTGTTTTTTTAATTCATTTTTGTATTCTCAATCCAAAAAGAATACAGATAGTGTCTCCTATTACAACAACTTAGTAAATAAAAATCTGGGCAATAAAAAATACAAAGAAGCTGTTTTTTATACTCAAAAATCAATCAATTTCTGCGAATCGAATCACCAACACGAAGGTTTAGGCAATCAAACTTTTAAGCTTGGCAAAATTTACTACAAACAGCATCGATATGATGAAGCCTTAAAAAGCTTTCACAAAAGTGTCGCCTCATTTGACAGCGTAAAACCAACTTGTACCAAAGTTTTGGCGCTGCATTATATTGGCGTAGCGAATACTGCAAAAGGCGATTATGAAACTGCTGCTATTTATTACAAAAAAGCCGAATCGCTTTTGAATCAGTTAAAAATGACTGATCATGCCGAAGTTTTGAAGTATCAAAAGGCATTGGCATTAAAAGCAAACCAAAATCTGCCTTTAGCCGCAAAAATATTTCAGGAAATAACAAAAAAGCCTGACAATCCGCATATTCTAAAAACAAAGACGGATGCGTATTATCAACTTGGCTTAATCGAAACGCAGCTAAAACGAAATGATTCTGCTATAATTTATCTCGACAATGCTTTAGAATACAATTCAAAAAGCAATAATCTGGCTCAGAAATCAAAAATCATTTTAGCGATAAGCCAATATTATAAAAAGAACAAAAATTTTGACCTCGCCTATTCTTATCTGGACGAACATTATCAGTTAGAAAATTATATTTTAAAAATAAAAAATGCCAAACTTGATCTTAACGAGTTTGAGAAATTCAAAAAGAATCAATCATTAAACAATACAATTAAACGCGAAAGCGAAGAAAAAATTCAGCTAAAAACCTATCGTTATTCTAAATTGGTCAGTATTTTGGCCATTGCACTTATTTCGATTTTATCACTTTTAAGCCTTGCATTGTACAAAAACAATATCATAAGAAATCAGAATAATTTACTTTTAAGAGAAAAAAACAAAGAACTTATTTTAGCCAAAAACAAAGCTGAAAAAGCATCAAAGGCCAGATCTGAATTTTTATCAACGGTAAGTCACGAACTCCGGACGCCATTAAACGCCATTAACGGAATTACGCATTTACTTCTTGAAGACAATCCAAAAAAAACACAATTAAAATATTTAGAATCTTTAAAATTTTCAGGAAATTATCTCACGACATTTATCAATGAAATTCTGGAAATTAATAAAATCGATTCTACAAAAGTCGAAATAGAAAATATTAGTTTTAATTTAAAAGAACTGTTATTCAATATTCAAAGCTCATTAAAAGAACTGGCAACTGCCAATAAAAATTATTTCAACCTGGAAATAGACGAGGCTATTCCGGATAATTTAATTGGTGATCCTACTAAGATTTCTCAGATAATTTTAAACCTGATTAACAATGCTTTAAAATTTACGCAAAACGGTAATGTAAATGTAATTGCAAAATTATATACGAAAGACGAAGATAGCGCTACAGTTTATTTTGAAATTGTAGACACGGGAATTGGTATTCCTGAAGACAAGCTGCAAACTGTTTTTGAAAGCTTTTCGCAAGGTTCAATCGAAGTCAATCGCAAATATGGCGGCACTGGCTTAGGACTTACAATTGTTAAGAAACTGATTGAACTTTTAGGAGGTGAAATAAAACTAAAAAGCGAAGTTGGTAAAGGTTCTACTTTTACCTTTAAATTGAAATTTAAGATTAACAATGAACCTTTGGAAGTGGTAGAAGAAGCAAAACCTTATAACGACAAACAATTAAAACACAAGTCGATTTTATTGATTGAAGACAACAAAATCAATCAGATGATTACGCGAAAAATGCTTGAAAACAAAGCCATTACCTGCGAAATAATCGACAATGGTGAAGATGCCGTTGAACTTTTAAAAGTAAAACGATTCGATATGATTTTAATGGATGTGCATTTGCCTGGAATCAACGGAACAACAGCTACAAAATTAATCAGGGAATTTGACAAAACGACTCCAATTATTGCATTAACGGCTATTTCGCTTGACGAAAACAGAGACATGCTTTTATCTTTCGGAATGAACGATGTGATCACAAAACCTTTTGTTCCGGATGAGTTTTACAGTATTATTGCAAAGTTTTTTGATTAGTTTCTACTCTAAGATTCTAAGTTTATTTTGACATACTCTAAAATCGTTGCGTCAAAATTTTGCTGATGATTAATAAACGTACTTTTTATTGGTAAATAATACAATTGCAAAGCCAGTTTAGAATCTTTTAAGCGTACATAATCTTTTTCTGTTGTAATGATTCTTTTATTTTGAGCCTTAGACTGAATCAATTCTAAATCGGCATCAGAGAAATTATGATGATCCGGAAAAGTCAGGCATTCATCTTTTTCATTTTTTAAGTAATCAAAAAACGGCGTTGGTTTTGCAATTCCTGCGAGAAGTAATTTCGATTCTTCTTTAATTTCATTAACTGCAACTTTTTCATTTTCTCCATAAATACAATCATCGTAATCTATAAAAGTAAAATAAATTTGTTGTGAGCAAGTAAGTTTCAACTTCAAGCGAATTTCTGCTTGTTCTTTATCTGATAAATCTTTTGGACATTTCGTGATAATCACAACATTGGCTCTATTGGCTCCGCTTCTGCTTTCGCGCAAATTTCCGGCAGGCAGCATAAAATCATCTGCATATAAATCTCCGTAAGAACTCAATAAAATATAAAATCCCGCTTTTACTTTTCGGTGTTGATAGGCATCATCCAACAAAACAACCTGCGGCTTTTGATTCTGCGAAAGCAATTGTATAATTCCGTTTGTTCTGTCTGCATCAACCGCAACCTGAATGTTTGGAAATTTTTGATAAAACTGAAAAGGCTCATCTCCCAAAATTTCGGCATTAGAACCTGAACTTGCCAAAACAAAACCTTCAGATTTTCGTTTATAACCGCGGCTTAACGTAGCGACTTTATATCGATCCGATAATAACCGTATTAAATATTCGATTTGAGGAGTTTTTCCGGTTCCGCCCACGCTTAAATTTCCAACAGCAATAACAGGAATATCAAAAGATGTTGATTTCAGAATTCCTTTATCAAAAAGAAAATTCCTGATTGAAGTAATGAATCCGTATAGAATAGCAAACGGAAAAAGTATTTTTCGAAGTAAGTTCATTTTACGAAAGTATGATATTTAAATTTCCACCACAAAAGTACTGATTACTTCAATTTATCTAATGCTTTAGTATTAATAAGAGACTTCATTTGAACAATTGCAATTTCATTCAATTTCAACAATCTATCGACTTGCTTTATTTCCTGTTGTATAAACATAGCATTAATACTTTCAAGATTTGACAATACAACTAACTGTTCAATTGACGCAATATCTCTGATATTACCCTTTTGATCTGGATTTTCAGCTCGCCATTCTTTTGCAGTTTTTCCAAAAATAGCCACATTTAGCGTATCAGCTTCATCGGCATAAATAAAATTCTTTTGCGCAGCGGTTAAACTTAGTGGAATCAAATTTTCCTTTATCGCATCAGTATGTATTTTATAATTAATTTTAGAGATTGTCCTTTGCAAATTCCAATCTAGATTTTTTGTTTTGTTTTCATCTTCTTTTAAACGCTGAAACTCTTTAATGATATAGAGTTTAAATTCAATAGAAATCCAAGATGCAAATTCAAATGCAATATCTTTATGTGCATAAGTACCACCATACCTTCCTGATTTAGAAATTATACCAATAGCATTAGTTGCTTCAATCCATTTTTTTGCAGTCATAGTAAAACTATTCAAACCTGCCTGTTTTTTAAACCCGTCGAATTCGACGGGTTTAAAATCGGGATTATTTAAAATTTCCCAAAAACCCAAAAGTTCAATTGTGTTTCTATTTCGTAACCAGTTTTTTATAATATCATCAATATGCTCCGGATCTTTATAACGAGCAATATCCGTAATACAAATGTAATCTTGTTCTAAGTTTGAAAGTAATGAAATTGCATTCCCGTTTACCTCTATTTTATTCAATTTAGCCATATCTTCTGTTTGTTTTTTAATTCCATCTGATTCGATGGAATTAAATTATAGTCTTTAACCTCTTTCCTTAAAAGAAAATTACAATCTTGCAAAATATCGAAAACGGAAAAAAGCTTCGTAAAGTACATTCCTTTTATCAAAGTATAATATTTTTCGTTAATTTGTTTTATAAATTTATTTCAGGTGTCAAGTTTCAGGTTTTCCCCAACAACATGAAACCTGAGACAAATAAAACCTGAAATCTGAAACAAAAGAATAATGAAAATCAAAGAAATACTAGCAGTTCTCGAAGAAATGGCACCTTTGGCTTACGCCGAAGATTTTGACAATGTTGGCCTTTTGGTAGGTGATGCTGAAACAGAAAGTACAGGAGTTTTAGTTTGTCACGATGCGCTAGAAAATGTAATCGAAGAAGCTATTGCTAAAAACTGTAATCTGGTGGTTTGCTTTCACCCGATTTTATTCTCCGGAATTAAAAAAATTACAGGCAAAAATTATGTAGAACGTGCTATTCTAAAAGCCATTAAAAATGATATTGCGATTTATGCTGTTCATACTGCTCTGGACAATCATTCGGCTGGAGTGAATAAAATATTTTGCGATGCTTTAGGTTTAACGAATACCAAAGTTTTAATTCCGAAACAGAGTTTTATTAAAAAATTAGTGACTTATACCACTCCGGATAATTCGGAGAAAGTTCGAAATGCACTTTTTGAAGCCGGCGCAGGAACTATTGGCAACTATGACAATTGCAGTTTTAATACCGAAGGCTTTTTTACCTTTAAAGGAAACGAAGACAGTAATCCTGTTATAGGAGAAAAAGGAAAACTACATACCGGAACTGAAATAAAAATTGAAGTTGTTTTCGAAAAACATTTACAATCTAAAATCCTGAAAGCGCTTTTTGCGAATCATATTTACGAAGAAGTAGCTTATGAAGTTTACGATTTACAAAACTCACATCAGAATATTGGTTTAGGAATGATTGGTGAATTTGAAACTGAAATGAATGAGAAAGATTTTCTGTTTTTTGTAAAAGATAAAATGATCGCTGACGGAATTCGTCATTCAGCCTTTACAGGAAAAAAAATCAAGAAAGTTGCGGTTTTGGGCGGATCAGGAAGTTTTGCCATAAAAAATGCCATCATGGCTGGAGCCGATGCTTTTTTGACCGCAGATTTAAAATACCACCAATTTTATGAAGCCGAAAATCGACTACTTTTAGCCGATATTGGTCATTTTGAGAGCGAACGCTATACAAAAAACTATATTGTTGATTATCTTCGAAAAAAAATCCTTAATTTTGCCATCATTTTATCAGAAGAAAATACAAATCCAGTTAAGTACTTATAGAATATGGCGAATACGAAAGAATTAAGTGTTGAGGACAAGTTAAGAGCAATATACGATTTACAGCTTATTGACTCTAGAATTGACGAAATCAGAAACGTGAGAGGTGAACTTCCTTTAGAAGTGGAAGACTTAGAAGATGAAGTTGCAGGTTTAAGCACGCGTTCAGAGAAACTGAAAAGTGAACTTGAGGTTATTGAAGATCTTATCAAAGCAAAGAAAAATGCAATTGATGAGCACAAAGAGGTTATCAAAAAATACACAAAACAACAAGAATCAGTTCGCAATAACAGAGAATTTAATTCTTTGACTAAAGAGGTTGAATTTCAAGAATTAGAAATTCAATTAGCTGAAAAGCAAATCAAAGAAATGAAAGCTTCTATCGAGCATAAGAAAGAAGTTACTTCTAATCTAAAAGAAAAACTTGACGCTAAAAGTTCGCACTTAAAACATAAAAAATCTGAATTAGACGCTATCATGGCTGAAACTCAAAAAGAAGAAATCTTCTTGTCTGAGAAATCAGCTGAGTATTCTGCTCAGATCGAAGAAAGATTATTAGCTGCTTACACTAGAATCAGAACTAGTGTTCGTAACGGTTTAGCTGTTGTATCTATCGAAAGAGGTGCATCTGCAGGATCATTCTTTACAATTCCGCCTCAAACACAGGTAGAAATTGCTTCTAGAAAGAAAATCATTACTGATGAGCACTCTGGAAGAATTTTAGTTGACAGTGCATTAGCTGAAGAAGAAAAAGAAAAAATGGAACAATTGTTCTCTAAATTCTAAATACGAGTCCCGATTTTATCGGGACTTTTTTTTTGCATTTTTTTTCTGCCACAGATTAAAAGGATTAACACAGATTAAATTATTCTTACGCTGAATAAAATCTTTTTAATCCTTTTAATCTGTGGCAAAACATTTTTTACCTTTAGAAAAAATTTAAGTTTTGGGAATTAAAAAAGGAATTCGTTTCATTACATTAAAATCAGTTGGGTCATATATTAACCTTTTAAGCTATGTTCGCCCGCAAAAAGCTGTTGAACTTTCTTATGCTCTTTTTAGCCAGCCCAGAGTTGGTCGATTTCCAAAAGAAGGTTTACCCAAAATATTAAAAAATACTGAAACTGAAACGTTTCATCATAACGAACATCATTTTCAGACGTATATCTGGAAAGGGAATGAAACCAAAATTCTTCTTGTTCACGGTTGGGAAAGCAATGCTTCACGCTGGAAAAAAACATTACCACATCTTCAAAAATCCGGAAGTACTATTATTGCTATTGATGCTCCGGCTCACGGACAAAGCAGCGGTAAGGAATTTAATATTCCGCTTTATGCTGAATTCATCAACAAAGCGGTAGAAAAATACCAGCCTACTATTATTATTGGCCATTCGATTGGTGGCGCGGCTTGCGTATACCATCAATATTTATTCCCGAATACAAGTATTAATAAAATGGTGATTCTTGGAGCTCCATCAGATTTAAAAACCCTGATTGACAACTATATCGCCATGTTGAGTTTGAACACCAAAATGTTTTCTCTTCTTGAAACTAAATTCATTAATCGTTTCAATTTTAAAATTAGTGATTTCTCCGGACAAAAATTTGCCTCACAATTTAATGTTGCCGGCTTTATCGCTCACGATACTTCTGATAAGATAGTTGCTTTTGAAGAAGGTAAAAAAATTGCCAGTAACTGGAAAAATAGTCAGTTTATCGAAACCAAAGGTTTAGGCCACGGAATGCATGATGATGAATTGTATGAAAAGGTAATTGAGTTTTTGTTTTCTGAAGGTTCTGAGACGCTAAGTAGCTAAGGTACTAAGGCACTACGTTTTTTTCTTAAAAACGGTAGTATTGTCATTTCGACGAAGGAGAAATCTTCGCAAGTAACTCCTTAACGAAAACCCAATCTTTGTCGAGTTTCTCACGAAGATTTCTCCTTCGTCGAAATGACAAGATTGCGTGAAATCTATTAATCTGAAGTCTAAAATCTGCAATCTAAAATTACCTAAACAACAATCTTAAAATATTTTAATAATTCCTTTTCTCCTTGTCCTGTTATTATAATTGCTCTAGAATCTTTGGTTCTTCTGATCCAGTCTTGCTCCAGCATTTTATTCAATAATAAAGTCCCTACTGATCCTGCGATATGATTTCGTCTTTCGCTCCAGTCAAGGCAGGGTTTTAAGAATATTCGTTTTTGCTTTTGGGCTTCTTCTAAATTAATTCCGAAATCTGAAAACCATTTTTCTCCTTCAGGGCTAATTTCGAAAGAATTATTCTTTTCGATTATTATTTTTTGATCTACTAAACTATCGGCTAGAGCCACTCCTATTTTACCTGCCAAATGATCATAACAAGTTCGGCAATATTTTATTGGAGGATAATTTTCGGTTTTCTTTTTTAATGAAATCTCCGGCTTCGGAATAAGGTTTGCCATTGCTTCAACAACGTAAGCCACTTCTTTGCTAAAAAATCTGTAGTATTTATGTCGGCCTTGTTTTTCGACAGTCAGTAAATTTGCTTCAAGAAGTTTACCCAAATGCATACTCATATTTTGCGGCGATGTATTTACAGCAACCGAAAGTTCTGTGGCTGTAAAAGCCCTTCCGTCTAGCAATTTCCACATAATGGCTGCACGCGTGGCGTCTCCAATTAATCCTGCCGCTTTTATAAATTGATCTTCCATTTTAAGTTTTCATAGTTAAATACAGAATGAAGTATTCTTTTGTAAAGTTAAATAACTTTGCTTTATTCCATCAGCCTAGTAAAGTTTTATGATTTTTATTTCATGAATATAAAACAATCACGCTTTTAGAAAATAATATAAAATACGAACCCTTGATTAATACCAGATTACCAAAACATATCTGGATTTCGATAAAATAAAAAACAAAATATGATAGCTGTAATTTTCGAAGTAATCCCTAACGAAGGAAAAAAAGAAGAATATCTGAACATCGCTGCAAGCCTTCGACCAGAATTAGACCATATCGACGGATTTATTTCGATAGAACGTTTTCAGAGTTTTAGCGATCCTGACAAAGTTTTATCATTGTCTTTCTGGAGAGATGAAGAAAGTATCCAGCAATGGCGAAATCTCGAAATGCACCGTCACGCTCAGGCAAAAGGAAGAAATGAAGTTTTTAAAGATTATCATTTAAGGATTGCAACTGTGGTTCGCGACTACGGAATGTTTGAACGTAAAGAAACTCCAGAGGATAGTTCGGAATTTCATCAATAAAGGTTTTCTTTTTAGTTGCTAAGGTTCTGAGTCGCTAAGTTGCTAAGTTTTTATTTAAGAAGTTGATGTTTTCAAAATAATCCAACAATCTAAAATCAGAAATCTAAACTCTAAAATCGATTTTTTACCTACTTTTGCAGTATGGAAGAGAATTTAAAACGTCTGAATAAATTTATTGGTGAAACAGGTTATTGTTCTCGCCGTGAAGCTGATAAACTTATTGAAGAAGGACGCGTAACAATAAATGGTGTTGTGCCTGAAATGGGAACTAAAGTTTCGCCAAATGACGAAGTACGTATTGACGGAAAACTGATCGTTGAAAAACACGAGAAATTAGTTTACCTGGCTTTTAACAAACCGGTTGGAATTGAATGTACAACGAATCTTGAGGTACGTAATAATATTGTAGATTATATTAATTATCCTAAACGTATTTTCCCAATTGGAAGATTGGATAAGGCGAGTGAAGGATTAATTTTTATGACGAATGATGGTGATATCGTAAACAAGATTTTACGCGCCAGAAACAATCACGAAAAAGAATATACGGTTACGGTAAACAAACCTATCACAGAACGTTTTATACAACGTATGGGAAATGGGATTCCGATTCTGGATACTGTGACTAAAAAATGTAAAGTAGAGCAAATTAGCCAATTCACTTTTAAGATCATTTTAACGCAGGGTTTAAACCGCCAAATTCGTAGAATGACCGAATACCTGGGTTATGACGTAACGGCGCTTAAACGCATCAGAATCATCAATATTTCGCTTGATGTTCCGGTGGGTCGTTATCGTGATTTGACTGATGATGAAATTAAAGAATTAAATCTCTTAATTGAACCATCAAGTAAAACCGAAGAAGCAAGTTTACCAAAACCTGAAGCTCCAAGACGAAGAACTGATTTTTTATCTAAAGATGATGTTCCTAAACGACGAACAAACTTTATATCAAAGGATGATCCGAGATTTAAGAAAAAAGGAGACTATTAAACTGATCTTATAAAAAAATCCCCTTTCGCTGAAACGAAAGGGGATTTTTCTTTTATATAATGTTTTAAAAAATCATTTTATCAAAACCATCTTCTTCTTTTAAACAGAAAAACTCCAAAAGATGATAAGATAACGGACACTAAAAGAAGGATCCAAATTCCGTATTTACTTTCTTCTAAACCGTTTGGTACGTTCATTCCGTACAAACTGGCAATCAATGTCGGGATCATTAAAATAATAGAAATTGAAGTCATTTGCTTCATAATATTATTCATATTGTTTGAAATTACCGAAGCATACGCATCCATCATTCCGGTAAGGATGTTGCTGTAAATATTTGCGGTGTCTTGTGCCTGACTTAACTCGATATCAACGTCTTCTAATAAATCCTGATCAAAATGTTCTCTTTTTGCTTTTAAATTTTTTATTCTGTGAAACAAAACATCGTTTCCTTTTAAAGAGGTGATAAAGAATACAAGACATTTTTCTATTTGCAAAAGCGCTTGTAATTCTTCATTTTTGATTGATTTCTCTAAATTATCTTCGGCCAGTTTTATCTTTTGATTGATTTGTTTCAGATACTTTAAATACCAAACACTTGAGGACAATAATAATCGTAAAACGAGATCGAAATTGTCTTTTATATGAATGTTTTTTCGGTTGGTATATTGCACAAAATCAGAAATGATTTCTGTTTCGTAAAAACTAATGGTAACGCAAACATCTTCTTTAAATATTAATCCTAAAGGGATGGTTTGAAAAGGCAGTTTAACATCATTACTTTTTACAGGAATACGCATGATGAATAAAGTCCAGCCATCTTCAGATTCCATACGAGGTCTTTCGTCGATATCTTCAATATCATTATAAAAGGCTTCGGGAATATTAAGTTCTTCGAGTAAGTATTTTTTTTCTGTTTCTGAAGGAGATTCAATGTTGATCCAGCAGTTTGGAGTCCATTCCTGAGTCTCGATTAATCCGTTGTTGTTTTTGTAAAAGGCTTTCATTTCAAAATTGCAGGGTTTTATCATAGCATTTTGAAATAATTCAAAAGCTATTTTAATTTAATACTAACGAATAATAATCGTCCATTGGAGAAGTTTTTTTTAAGTGGTGCAAAAGTATCCTTTATTTTTTAGAACCAAAAGTTTAAAGGTATAATTAAATACTAAAAAACCGTCTTTACTATATTTCTAAGACGGTTTTTAAAATTGTTGTTATTTCTTTAAAAACTCATAATACAAAGCTTTTGATAAAAATCCTGCACTCTGATAATTCTGAATCATTTCTTCTCGTACAATTTCAGCATTTCCACCGTCTAAATTATTCTTAGAAAAATATTCTCTTCGGGCTTCATCATTAAAATTCAAACTACTCAAGAATATAGGCTCCGCACATTTATTTACTGAAATATTATAATTCGTTATCAAATTTCCCCAATTTACAAAACTGCACAATAAAACTGTTCCGTAAAAATACCATACCATCTGATTTGCCAAATACGCATTTGTTTTTTGTTTGGTAATTTTTAGAAAAACAAAAACTAACCCTATAATAGCTAAAATCAGAAAAGCATAAACCCCTAATCGTTTATAGGTTAATCCCTGAACTGCAATATACTCAGAGTTTTTAATGAATGTACTTACGATTAAAAGTCCGTTTAAGACGATCCAAATTTTGGCTAATTTTTTAAGATTAGCTGCATTTTTATCAAAATTGAATCCTCCTTTAAAATAGAATAATATCAAACCTACTGCCATAATAATCGAGAAGATTACTGAATTTACTCTTTCGTGGGTATCAGCACTTAAATTTGGGTTCTTTACGACTTCAAAAAATTGTTCGTAGTTGTAGGTTGCAATAAATACCAAAAGCATAATGTTTAATAATACCAGCGTAATCTCGCCGCTTTTTCGCTCGAAATCAATATCTAAAAACGAAAATGTACTTTGATTTTTGATTTCGGCTATATTATCGAAATCATTATCCAGCATTGCGTTTTTCTCGTATGAAAGATCCGGTACCCAATAATTCCAGAAACTAAAAGAAATATAGAATCCCAAAATACTTATTAATAACAATTGAACAATATCTATATCTAAAGTATAATCTGTAAATAAAGAAGAGAAATGGTTACTTCCAAAAGAATATACGATAAAAAATAACCCAATAAAAATTGCCGGAATAACAAAGAAGGCAACAAATTTTTTAGCAAAATCATTATGAATTTTCTTTTCCGGAAGCCATTGGTTAAACATAAAAATACGACCTACAGAAGCAAATGCATTCAAGAATACCAATGGAAACATCTGTATAATTTTAAGTTTAGATTCCTGGGTTTTAAACTGTAAAAAGAGAATTGACATTGCCAAAGCCAGAAAAGAAGCAAAATCTCCGTACCAGGCAAAGGCAAGACATGACAAAACCGAAGTTACGACCAAAATCAAATGTGATCTGTCTGTAAAGCGATCCTGAAAAAAATAGCAGATAAAACCAGTTAATACTAGTCCGAAAATAGCGAGGTTTACTCCTACTGACTCATTGTAAAAAAGCAGTGCAAATATCAAACTGCTGGCTAAAATAATTTGGTGTTTTTTCATGATTTTAATTTTTAAAAGTACTTTGTATTTCAAAGCGTTTAGGTAAAAAAATATAGTTATTACGATTTCATTAATTTTTCAAGGTAAGAAAGGTGTTCTTTGAAGGCCGCACGTCCTCTAGGAGTCACCTGATAAGAGGTTTTAGGCTTTTTGCCCACGAATTCTTTTTTTACTTCGATGTATTCTGATTTTTCAAGCGCTGAGGAATGACTCGCCAAATTACCATCGGTGATATTGAGAAGATTTTTCATCTCAGTAAAATCAACCCATTCATTGACCATCAGAATGGACATAATACCCAGTCTGACACGGCTTTCAAAATCTTTATTTAGTTTATCAATGATTCCCATTGCGTGGATTTATTTGTATTTTTTGAACATTATTAATCCGTACAAGATATGCAAAATACCAAATCCTACGATCCAAAAAACTAAACCATAACCGATATAAAAAAGAGAAATAAATCCTAAAATTAATTCACAGAATCCTAAGTACTTAACATCTGAAAATGTATATTTCTCAGCATTCACAAGTGCTAAACCGTAGAAAATTAAAGTAGCCGGAGCGACTAAACCATAAATTTCGTGGTATATAAGTGCCAGACAAAATAGGCCTCCTGCCAAAAGAGGAACGGCTAAATTGAAAAGCATATTTTTTGTGGCCGATGTCCAGATTGGGAGATCGTATTTTTTGCTTTTTCTGATTGTAAAAAATATGCCAAAAGCAAAAGCGCAAACTAAAATTGCAACTCCAACCCAGAATAATTCTGAAACCAAGTTACTTGTCAACAATATATGCTGGTCAGTAAAATATTCGATCCCGTTTACTTTGAACAATTGATAAACGTACAAGCCGCCAATTAAAGCAGACAAGCCCGCGAAAACTCCTGAGAGTCCGCTTAAGGATATAAATCTTGAAGAGCGCTCCATCATGGAACGAATGTGTGCTAAATCTTCTTGGTGCTTCTGATTCATAAATAAAGTACTTTGTACTGCAAAGTTATGTTTTATTTTGAATTGACAAGTATAAAAATTGGATTTTTTTATTGGGATTTTTTTTCGATGCGTTTAGATAGATTTACATTATCTAAAATGTGTAATCCCTACGGGATATTTGTGGGTTTCGAATGTTTTTTTTCTACCAACCATTAGCTACCAACCTGTAACTCCTAGCGGAGTTATTTTTGTTGATGAATAATTTATTTATTGTGTGCGATTTTTTTCAACCAACCATTGACTACCCACCTGTAACTCCTGGCGGAGTAAAATCTCGTCCCGTTGAGCAATTATTAATTTAAGTTTTTTTTAACGCAATCTTGTCAGGTCGAGCGGAGTCGAAGTCCCGTACGTAACTCGACACATAAAATTTTACCGCAAAGTTCGCAAAGGATTACGCAAAGTCCTCAAAGTTTTGTGAATTGCTCTCTGCTTTGAGATCGCAAAAGGATTGTGTTTAAGGCTTTACTTAATGACATTGCCCGCTGGGACTGCTGCATCACGCAAAGTTGCGTGAGGGATAGGAGCTGGCTACCGAAGTAGCGCGGATAGCCCGACTGTATCCCGACAAGAGGGCGAATAACCGTAAAGTAAGTTTGCCCTCTTGTCGGGATACGGTCACGCCCAAAGTATATAAAACAACAAAGCCTACTCAATTGAATAGGCTTTGTTTATACTTATTTGAAGTGAATTATTTTTTGGCACTTCTCATTTTTCTTGCTAAAAGTGTATTTTTAAGCAACATTGCAATTGTCATTGGTCCTACTCCACCAGGAACTGGCGTAATGAATGATGATTTTTTGCTTACACCGTCAAAATCTACGTCACCTTTGATAACGTATCCTTTTGGGTTTGATGCATCTTCTACACGAGTGATTCCAACATCTACGATTACAACTCCGTCTTTAACCATATCTGCTTTTAAGAATTCAGGAACTCCTAAAGCTGTGATAATAATATCTGCATTTTTAGTGAATTCGCCTAAGTTTTTAGTTCTGCTGTGCGTTAAAGTTACTGTAGAATCTCCAGGATTTCCTTTACGGCTCATTAAGATACTCATTGGGCGACCTACGATGTGGCTTCTACCAATAACAACGGTGTGTTTTCCGGCAGTTTCTACGTTGTAACGCTCTAATAACTGCATGATTCCGAATGGTGTCGCAGGAATGAAACTTTCCATTTCCAGAGCCATTCTACCAAAGTTTGTTGGGTGAAAACCATCGACATCTTTATCCGGATCGATTGCCAGTAAGATTTTTTGTTCGTCGATATGTTTTGGTAATGGTAACTGAACGATGAATCCGTCAAGATCGTCATCTTCGTTTAGTTCTTTGATTTTTGCCAGTAAAGCTTCTTCCGTAATATCTTCCGGTAAACTTACTAAAGTTGAATCAAAGCCAATTTGCTGGCAAGATTTTACTTTACTTCCTACGTAAGTTAAACTTGCTCCGTTTGTTCCTACGATTACGGCTGCCAAATGAGGTACTTTTCCTCCGGCATCTTTTATCGATTGAACTTCGGCTGCGATTTCGTTTTTAATGTCTTCAGCTGTTTTTTTACCGTCTAGTAGTTGCATTATTGTGTAGTTAAAATGTTTTAAGTTTAATTTTTTAGTTTCAGGTTTAAAGTTTCAGGTTCTTCCTTAAAACGAAACTATAATTTATTTAATCAAAAAAGTTTCAAGTTTTAGTCTCTGAACTTGAAACTTTAAACTTGAAACTTTTTGTATTTTATTATCTCGGCATTCCGCCTGGCATTCCTTTCATGCCTCCCATCATTTTCATCAGGTTTTTTCCGCCCGGACCTTGCATCATCTTCATCATTTTGCTCATTTGGTCGAATTGCTTCATTAACTGATTTACTTGCTCGACTTTGGTTCCGGAACCTTTAGCGATTCTGGCTTTCCTTTTTACGTCGATTATGGCAGGTTTGCTTCTTTCGATTGGCGTCATCGAGTGAATGATTGCTTCTATATGTTTAAAAGCATCATCTTCGATCTCTACATCTTTCATGGCTTTTGAAGCTCCCGGTATCATCCCAACCAGGTCTTTCATATTACCCATTTTCTTTACTTGTTGAATTTGAGTTAAGAAATCATCAAAACCAAATTCGTTTTTAGCGATTTTCTTTTGAAGTTTTCTTGCTTCTTCTTCGTCAAATTGTTCTTGTGCTCTTTCTACAAGAGACACAACGTCTCCCATACCTAAGATACGCTCAGCCATACGATCCGGATAGAAAACATCAATTGCTTCCATCTTCTCGCCTGTACCTACAAATTTGATTGGTTTGTTTACAACCGATTTAATCGAAATTGCAGCTCCACCACGTGTATCACCATCTAATTTCGTTAAAATAACTCCATCGAAGTTTAAGATATCGTTGAAGGCTTTTGCTGTATTTACAGCATCTTGTCCTGTCATGGCATCAACAACAAACAAAGTTTCTTGTGGTTGAATTGCTTTATGAACACGAGCAATTTCATCCATCATTTCCTGATCTACTGCAAGACGTCCGGCGGTATCGACAATAACTACATTGAAACCGTTTGCTTTTGCATGTTTGATTGCGTTTTGAGCAATCTCTACAGGGTTTTTGTTTTCCGGCTCTGAGTAAACCTCAACACCTATTTGATCTCCAACAACGTGCAACTGATTGATCGCCGCAGGACGGTAGATATCACACGCTACAAGAAGTGGTTTTTTATTTTTCTTAGTTTTTAAAAAGTTGGCAAGTTTTCCTGAGAATGTTGTTTTACCAGAACCTTGAAGTCCTGACATCAAAATAACACTAGGTGTTCCCGAAAGATTGATTCCTGCAACATCACCACCCATTAATTCTGTTAGTTCGTCTTTTACTAACTTCACCAATAATTGTCCCGGCTGAAGTGTTGTTAAAACGTCCTGACCAATTGCTTTTTCTTTTACTTTGGCAGTAAAATCTTTAGCAATTTTAAAGTTAACATCGGCATCAAGTAAGGCACGACGAACTTCTTTTAAGGTTTCGGCAACGTTTACTTCTGTAATTTTACCGTGCCCTTTTAATATATGGAAGGCTTTATCTAACTTATCACTTAAATTATCAAACATAATTTTTTCTTTATTTGAAGTGCAAAGATAATCTAATTAGATATTTCAGGCAATTTTTATTTAGCTACAAAGTGCGTTTTGATTTTACCGCAAAGTGCGCAAGGTTTTTTGCTCGCAAAGACGCAAAGTCGCAAAGTTTTTTTTTGTTTCACGCAGATTTAGCAGATTTTAAAAATCTTTTTAATCCTTTAATCTGTGGCTATAAATATGAAAGGCGCAAAAGAAAAACCTTTGCGCCTTTGTAACTTTGCTCCTTTGAACCTCTCTATTAAAATTGGAAATAAATAAAAGGCTGTGAACCAGCAACGGCTGTTGCGTACACTATCCAATATACGAAACCAAGGATAATTGCTTTTCCGATTAAAGGGGTTTTATCGAAAACGAATTTCATTTTTGATGTAATCGCTTCTGGTAAAAAGTGCCAAACGTATCCGAAAAGCATTAATCCAAACACATTTTTATATCCTAAAATAATGGCTTGCCAATGTTCTGGTTCGAAAGTTAACTGACCAATGTTGTTGATTACTTGCAGGGCTGTTTCGAAATCTCTGGCACGGAAAAAGATCCAGCAGAAAACTACGAAATGGAATGTTATTATAATAGAGAATAATGTCCATAAGAAATTTGAACCTTTGCCTTCTTTTTTGGAAGGAAAAAATTCCATGAAAATTTTATGAACGGCTAATGCTAATCCGTGTAATGCTCCCCACACGATAAATTGTGCTCCGGCTCCATGCCATAATCCTCCTAGAAGCATTGTGGTAAACAAATTGAAATTGGTTACCAATGTTTGATGCTTTTTCTTTGAAAGTAAAAATGTCAAAGAGAATAGTATGATGGCTCCAATTGCAATTCCTAACGGAATAAAACTCTCGTTTACATTTGAAATTCCCCAAAGCAATAATCCGAAGAAGAATAAACTTGGGAATAAAAATCCTGCGAATGTTCCTTCTCTGTTTCCTCCAATAGAGATATATAAGAAATCTTTTAACCAGGTTGATAATGAAATATGCCATCTTCTCCAGAAATCAGTAATCGATGTTGATTTATATGGTGTTCTAAAGTTGGCTGGCAATTTAAATCCTAACAACAATGCAATACCAATTGCCATATCTGAATATCCTGAAAAGTCGCAATAAATTTGAATGGCGTATCCGTAAGATGCCATTAAATTTTCAAACGAGGTATAATTCATTGGCGTATCAAAAACACGGTCAACGAAGTTTATTGAGATATAATTTGAGATTACGGTTTTCTTGATTAAACCTCCAATGATTAAAAACAAAGCGTTGTTTACATCTTGTTTTGTCAGGTTTAATTTTTGGTAAATCTGTGGCAAGAAGTCTTTTGCCCTAACGATTGGCCCGGCCACTAACTGCGGGAAAAACGACACGAAAAACAAATATTCGATGTAGTTTTTTGTTGGCTTAATTTCTTCACGATAAATCTCGATAATGTAGCTCATCGATTGAAAGGTGTAGAACGAAATACCAACAGGCAGAAAAATATCATGAAGCTTATAATTACCATGAAACATATCATTGAATGTTACGATCATGAAGTTCATGTATTTAAAATACCCCAATAATCCTAAATTCAGGATCACACTTATGACAAGGTAAATTTTCTTTCGGCTGTCTTTTGCTTCTTTATAGATAATTTGGCTTAAGCCATAATCTACCACCGAAGAAAGTAATAAGAGTAAGAAGTAAATTCCGCTCGACTTATAGTAAAAGAAAAGCGAGAAAAGAATCACGTACGTTAATCTCAAATAAAATGTCTTGCGTAAAAATGCGTACACAAAATAAAATACGAGAAACAATCCTAAGAATAAACCGGTATTGAATAGTAGTTTTTCTTCGGGATTGTATATAAACCAGCTTTTAGCCTGTTCTAAAGTAACTGGTCCAAAATTTTGAACAAACCAATTATTGATGCTATCTATTGTAATCAACTTAATTTTTTAATTTAAAATTATCGTATGCTTTTAAAAATGCCTCTGTAAACAAGTCTCCTTGTTTTTCGTATCCTTTTTTAGAATAATGAACCCAATCCGGGCCAATTAATCCTTGAGATTTTAATTGTTGGATTCCATGCATTCCACCAAACTCATCGTATAAATCCCAAACAGCAACATTGTCCGTTTCGGCCATTTTAATTATACTTCTCGCATAATCGAATATGTAAGTATTAGTTCTTCTTCCTTTAAGCAAAGAAGGTGCTGGCGTACTAATAATTATTGGGACATTTATATTCTGGTCTCTCACTTTTTTAATAAACAGACGAACCTGTTCAATATAAGCCGAAGCTTCCATGTGATCATAACTTTCATTTGTTCCTAAAGAAAGAACCAACATATCAGGATGTAAAGCTTTTAATTGCTCAAAGAACAAAGGATATTTATTATAATCTGAGAACTTTGCTCCGTTTACTCCTATCCCGCTATACATGATTCCGGGAGCATCTTTTTCGAGAACAATTCCGTTAAGTACGTATTTGTCTGCATTTTTATTCGGAATCAGGAAGATTTTATCTAATGGCTTATCAGAATGATACGAATGAGAAAATGAATCAGATTCAAGATCTAAAGAAACAAACTCAGAACTTGTAATGTTTTTAGGTTTTGTTTCATTCGTTAAAATTCTTAAGGTTCTGCCTGCACGAATATTATTTGATTTTAGATGATTTTCTCTTTTAATTTCGGCAATCGAGATATTATATTTATCTGCAATTGTAGAGATAGCTTCACCTTTTTTTATTTTATGAGTAATAACTTTTCGCTCCGTTGACTGAATTGTTTTGACTTGGGATGATGTTGCCAAATCAAACATTTTCTCATTTTTTGGCGTAATAACATGAATGGTATTAAACCTGAAATTGGCTTCTTTAATATTCAATTCGACTGCAAAACCTCCGTTATCTCTCCATAACGCAATTCCGCTTAAACCTACAGGAACATTTTTGAATGGATGAATGTTTCGATAACTTTCCCATGTTCTGTTCGAATGAAAACGCTCGTTATAAGAACCATTTGTTTTTGCCAATTGATAAGGAAAAACTAATCCTCTGCCGGCATTACCAAACTTTCGCTGAAGATTAAGTCTGATTTCATTGGTCATTAAATCACTCTGAATGTGAGAATCACCAATGTGCACAATACTTATCTTCTGATTATTATGAAGCTCGTTTTCCTTTAACTTCGCAAAAAAACGCTCTAATACTTTTGCATTATAGATTCTATCCTCTGAAAAAGAATCGACTGCTGCTGTATCTACTTTATGAATCATGTTTTTTGTTATTGGAATTGGATCTGGCTTTTGCATTCTATCGTTTGTTGAGAAAAAAAGACAACAAAGGAAAATCATTAGTCTAGTCATTTACGCTATCATTTTTTACAGAAACGGAATCTGTATTTGTTTTTCTGACGGCCTTCCGCTTATTAACGTCAGTTTCTCTATTTTCTCGCAATGCTTTATATTGCTCGTAACCTTTATTTAATTGATCGTATAATAATTTACCTATAGCTTTTGCTCCACGCTGGTTAAAGTGTGTATAATCTTTATTGGCTTTTGCCGGCGATTCGTCTACCCATTTTACCATCGATCCGTCACCTCCCATTAAAGTATACAGATTCACAAAACCGGATTCGGTTTCGAGAGCATATCTTTTTTGAGCTTTCATCAAAGGAACTACAGCAGAATCTGTTTTCATTTCCATATCATATTTGGTAGATTTATCAGCCGTTGAAATAATCAAAATAGAAACTCCCGGAAAAGATTCTTTGATTTTATTCACTGCTTTTGTCATTCCTCTTTGATACCATGAATAATTCTTGGTTCCGTAGTTTAAAACGTTGGTTCCGTAATGCAAAATTACCAAATCGTATTTTAAGCTATTATTGAATCCCTGCATTACACTGGCATTAAACATAGAAATTGGCAATCCTGAATTTCCTCTTTGCGAAAAATTATCAACATGAACTCCTATCCCGTTATCAAAATTAAAGCCATAAATAGGAATTGAATCGGCATGAATGAAATTAGCCTTAAATGCTTTTATACTTCCTGAACTTACTTTTAAAGTATTGATCAGGTTGTTAGGCACAAGACTTTTTCGTAAAGTATCTTTTCCGATAATAAAATTCACGTTTCCTTTTTTAGATGATCTTCCGTAAAACAATGTCGGGTTATCTAAAGTTGTAGCGTATTTATTTAATCCTGCTTCGTATTGAACCCAGGTTGTATTCGATTTATCATTTGCAAAAAACACGTGACCATTTACTCCAAAAGGACTAATTGGATTTTTGATATTTAAATACGATAATGTTTTCCAGTTTTTAGAATAGGTAGATTTTACAGATCCTCTTGAAGCTGCAGATTCTGAAGTAATAGAAACAAAACCTACACCATTACCACCAAAACGTTCCTGATAATTAGATCGAACATCCTGCACGATCAAATCACCATCTGTCATAGAATCTCCATAATAAGCGATCCTAACTTTGGCTTGCGGATTCTTTTCGAGCTGATATAATTTTTCATAAAAAGAAATCAGATATTGATATCCTTTATAATTATCAAAAGTTTCAGATGGAAATTCGATTCCTTCAGCAGCATTAAAAGTAATTTTCTCTCCTGCTTCCTTCTTTTCACTTTCAGAAATACTGTCGCCTTTTAGCGCCAAAGAGTCGTTCGCGACAGATTCCAGAAGCAAACTATCAATAAGGACATTTTTAGAATCTACTTTACTATCCGGAAAAATTTTATCAGGTAAGATTTGTTTAAATCCAATGAAAGCTACGAATGCCAATGCTACAATTGCAAAAGACTGAAAAAAATAAGATTTTGTGTTCACTAGTAATTATAAATTTGAAGAAAGGATATGTTAAAATTTCTATTCAAAATTCCTGTTAATTCCCTATAAAAAAGTATCTGCAAAGATAGAATTAAACATTAATTTACGAATTATTTTTAGCATTAAAATAAAAACAAAAAAAGAGGCTAGATTTATCTAACCTCTTTATCAAAAAAAAAATAAAAAAAACAAAGCTAATGATTCACTAATTTTAATGCTTTGGCATTTATTAGCAGGGTAAAACAATCTTTAATTTTTTTAGATTTATAAATCAATTATTTTAAGATCGCATACTCTAAAGTAACATAACCTCTTTCTCCAGCATCATTTGTCATGGTAAGGAATTTAACTTTATAGTAGTTTCCTGCTGCATCTTTTACTACATAAAAACGATCTGTTCTGATACTTGGTAATGAACCATTTTGTCCTCCACCATTTCTCCAGTTAGCACCAATCATTCTTTGATCAGTAAGAGAAGCTTTAAAACTATCCTCAACCACTTTTGCTTTAGTAAAATCTGCATAAGATCCTCCTGCAGAAACTAAAACCTGATACACTTGTGTTCCTCCTTTTGAATTTGAAGTAATAAAATCAGAGTAACCATATGTAACATCTCCACTCCCCATATTTAAATAATTTGTAAACACAGTAAAGTTAAGATCCCATTTTACTTTTGCTGGTTCAACTGAAACAGTATTTCCTGAAGTCAAACTAAAAAATGAAAAATTAAAATCGGCATCTTTTGCAACTATCTTTTCTGTAAAAGTTTTAGAATCTAAATCTGCATATTGAATTTTATATCCATTTCCACTTCTTAAAATTCTAACTTTTTTCCATCCTCTAGCAGCTCCATCAACTTCTACACCACCTACAGCTGGTTTTGCACTACTAACAGCAAATCCTAAGTTTACTAAATATACTTTGTTTTCAGCATCTGTTGCAGAAATTTCAGCAATTGCCGTTCCAACTCCTGCTCCAGCTCCAGCCAAAACACCTGTAGGATTGTCAACATATCCATTTGATGCTGCAGTTTCACCACCACCTGCTACAACTTTTATATCAATTACTTGTGGCAAAGTAATATCAGATGTTTCTAATTTCTTCACTGCCATCTTTACAGATCCATTGATGATTACTCTAAAATCTGTTGAGCTTGAGAAACCAAAATCCCAAGTAGCTCTATTAACTGATTTTGACTCTCCGGCACTTAAATCTAAATAAAGTTGATTAGGTTGGTTTGGACCTCCTACTGATGCTGATAAAGTTGCACCTACTGAAGGAACTTCAGGTTTTGGAGTATTGTCGTCATCACTTGAGCATGATGCTAGTGATAATAAGGCTATTGATAAGAATAATAGTTTTTTCATTGTATTTGTGTTTTTATATTAAAGATTAAGATTATATGCTAATTTTAAAAAGTACGAACGTCCGTAAGCAAGCATTACATCTCCTGACGAAGCGTGAACAGCATTTTGATTTGTTCCTGATTGAATCACATTTGTTACATCCAGTATATTTCTGGCTCCTATTGTAACTTCAAACTGATCTTTGAAAAAGTTTTTTCGGATAGAAACATCAAGCCAGTTACTAGGGTCAATTGTAGATAAAATATATGATGAAGAACCTTCAACAAACTGTTGTGTTCGCCCATTATATTTATAATAACCTGACACAATAGTTTTCCATTTCGGGATCATATAAGAAGCACTGGCATTTAAGTTGAACGAATAAAGAAATTTATCGTCTGAAGTAAATACCTGATTTTTTATTTCCTGAGAAATCCCAACTATTGCAGCACCAAAATTAACCGTTAGATTATCTTTTTTGAATTGGTTCATTGTTGAGAAATTCCACATTCTGTATTTGCTGATATTCACATATTGATATTCCGGATTTCCTGTATCGGGATTAAATCGTGAAAGTGCCATATCTATTCTATCATTAACATCTAAGTAACTTCCTGAGAATGTATTTGAAAGTTGTGCCCCAGAAGAAAAAGTAGTCGATTTTTTAAGACTGCCTTCATAAGAAGTACTTGTTTCAGGAATAAGATTTTCATTTCCAACGAAAAAGTGTCCATCAAAAATTTGTTTTGAGTATAATTCCTCAAAAGTTGGTGTTCTAAAAGAGTTCCCATAAGAACCTCGAAGTTCAACTCCCTTATCAAATAAATATCTTAACCCAAGCGATGAAGCATATTGATTATCGAACTGAGATTGAGCAGAAAATCTAATTCCTGGTCGGATCGAAAATCTATCACTTGCCATAATTTCTGAAGCAGCAAAGAAATCGTAATTTTCAAGCGTTTTACGAACAGGTGCCATAATATTACTTGCTTCCTGAACTAGCGAATAGCCACGATTATTTACAAATTCATAACCTAATTGCAAATCGACCGTTTTACTTGAAAAAAAGTTATTCAGGGTTCCTGTAGAATAAAGTACTTCCATCGACTGATCTTTTACAGTAACATTGTTTGCTTCATTTTTAGTAAACAAATAATATCTGAAACTTTCGATATCACGTGCTTGTCTCTGATGAGAAAGTGAAACATTATAGTTTAGTTGAGAAAACAACTTACCGGTAGCATTTAAATTATGAAAATATCTGTTTGTTAAATATCTTTTGTCATCTGCATAACGATATGATCCTAAAGTAGTATTAAAACCAGATTGCACGGTACTATTATAATAATCTACATTTTCATCTAAGTATTCGAACTTATAGAAAAAGCGAAAATTATCTTTGTGGTATGCAATTAATGCTGTTGCATTTAACTGATCTTTTGGCAACCATCGGTAACCACGCGTACCGTCATTTTCAATATAATCAGGTCCATTTTTATCGCTTAGAAACCCTTGAAAATCATTTCGGCTTGCGCCAAGTGAAACAAACCAATTTTTATTAAATGTATGAGAAACTTTTAAAGACTGAATATGGCGTCCCTGATCAAAAAGTGAATATTCTTTGCTTACTGTTTCTTCCTGAACTGATGCTGTAATGCCCCATTTATATTGCGAAGATTTTTTTGTAATTATATTCAAGACACCACTTACAGCGTTTGCTCCGTAACTAACTCCCATCGAACCCTCGACAATTTCGATATGATCAACATCATTAAGGTTTATCTGTGATAGATCAATATTATTTCCCAAACCTGCTTCATTAATTAAAGGAACATTATCAACCAGAATTTTAAAATATTGCGCATCTAATCCAAATAATGAAACTGTAGATCGCCCACTTGTTCCGCTGGGTCTAACTGTAATATTTAAATATTGATTTAAAACATCTGATAAATTATTTGCTGCTAAATTTTGAATATCCTGATTTGAAATCACACGAACATTAAAAACCGATTTCTTGATTGACTGTGGTTCAAACTGTCCAGTAACAACCACTTCAGAAAGTTTATTTACAGCTGTTGTATCCTTTTGTTGTGCAAAAGAAATTTGACAAAAAAGGAAAGCTGTAAAAAGGATAAATTTTATTTTCATTATTTTTATTGAGTCTTAATAATGGCGCAAATATATAAACTATTTTTATTTGTTCTAAATAAAATACATATATTTGCGAAAATTTAAAAAACAAAAAAATAAGTTATGATTTCAAAAAGCCTCTATTTTTCAGCCGTTATGGCTTTGACTTGTAGCCTTGGTTTCAGTCAGGATAAAAAACAACAAGACATAAAATCAATCAAATCTATGTGCGGTTGTTACGAAGTGAAATTTAATTTTACAGAAACTTTTCAATATCCTAAAGATTCTCTTACTTACAAACCTTCAGAAACTAAACATGAATCTGCTTTAGAATGGGTAGAATTATTAGAAGACACTCCTAACAAAATTGTAATGCAACACTTACTTATAGTGAGTGACGATATGATCATCAAACACTGGAGACAAGATTGGTTATTTGAAAACACAGACTTATATTCATTTGATAAAGGAACTTCTTGGAAATATAAAAAACTAGACAAAAAAGCCGTAAAAGGACAATGGACTCAAAAAGTATATCAGGTAGATGATAGCCCTAGATACGAAGGATCATCGACTTGGGTACATGTAGACGGACAAGACTACTGGGCAAACGTTGCTGATGCTCCTTTACCAAGAAGAGAGCAAACGAAACGTAATGACTACAATGTTTTGAAAAGAAGAAACATTCATGAAATTACTGCTACAGGATGGAATCATGAGCAAGACAATGACAAATTAATTCGCGATGACAGCGGAAAAGATGTTTTGTTAGCACAAGAAAAAGGTATGGATGTTTACACTAAAGTTGCAGACATTAAATGTATCGCAGGACAAAAATGGTGGAAAGAAAATAATGCTCTTTGGAAAAATGTTCGCGACAAATGGCAAACTCTTTTTGACAGACATAAAGATTTAAATCTTGAGGCTAAAGTTGACAGAAAAGCGCTTTATTCTCTTTTATTTGATTTAAAACCAACTGCTACAAAAGCAGAATCAGATGCTATTATTGACAAATTTGTAAAATAAAAATATTTGTGTTAGTTATTAAAAAAGCCGGTAGTTTTAAAACTATCGGCTTTTTTTGTTTTTATAATGGATTTTGAACCATTAAAGGATTTGCGTCCATCTCTGCTTGAGGCATTTGAAAAATGAATTCATTGCTTCCCGCAGGTATATTAAATTTTCCAAAATCACTATGATTCGATCCTGGATAATCTCTTGTAAGTGAAAATCCTAAGCGTTTCATATCATACCAGGCACAACCTTCACCCCATAGTTCAATTCTTTTTTGAAGAATAATTTCATTTATTAAGGTAGTTCCTGAATTTGTTGATAATGTATAAGCAGGATCTCTTGTCACGGTTATTTCGTAAAGCACTTGTTTAGCTGCTGTTTCGTTTCCGGATCTAGCAAGAGACTCAGCCTCGACATAATACATTTCAGAAGATCTTAAATAGATATAATGCCCTGATGTAATTGTAGGATCCCTAAATTTTATATTTGCATACGCTGGTAATCCAGGATATATTAGACTCCCTGCTGGTGCAACAAATGCCTTCTTTCTAAAATCGGTATCAGAAATGCTATTATACAAATTTTTGTCTATATTTTTATAGATTCCCATACCACCAGCATAACCGTCTTCATTCGTATTGTCAAAATGTGCAAAAAAACTAGCTACAAATGTGGTTGTCCCAGAAGTTATTGTCGCTCCCCACATAGTTTCTTTAGATTTAATATCGTAAAAACCAGTCAACCATTCCTTTTCAGTAAGTAACTCATAAGATTCTCTCGCTGAATGAGCAAGAGTAGCTGCTTCAGCATATCTACCCATCTCCAGATAAACTTCTGCTAAAAATGCTTCTGCTACGTTTTGATTAATTGCATCATTATTTTTACGCTCAAATCCACTTAACAATTCAATAGATTCTTTTAAATCATTCTCTATTAATGTATAAACCTCATTCGAAGTAGATCTTGCTTTACCAACAACCGTTATTTCAGTATAAATAGGTACACATAGTTTAGTTTCGTTACCAATATAAGTTGGACCATAAGTACGAGCTAACATAAAGTAAAAGTAACCTCTAAGAGCTAAAGCCTGTCCTCTAACTGCTTTTAGTTTTTCATCGGTTATATTAGATGGAATTGCAGCAAGTACAAGATTTGCAGATTTAATTTGTGGATAATAAGTATTCCAAACCAATCTCGATCTAACACTTGTTTGTTGTCGTCCTAAATAATTATAAAAAGATCCGTACCAACTTGACTTTGTAGTTAACATATCATTAGACATCATATCCATTGCTGAAAGCACTGACTTATGACCATAATCTTCGTGATTTCCTCCAATTGCTAATCCATAAGATCGTAATGCCGTATAGATTCCATTTATAAGTGCCTCATTTGAGGATGCAGATTTCGCAAGTTGATCAGTATTAATTGTTGATTGTGGATCAGTATCTAAAAATTCTTTATCACAGCTTACACATACTTTTAAGACAAATATTAATATTATTATTTTTTTCATTTTTCTAGAAATTTACTGTTAAACCAAATGATACTGATTTCATTACACCATAGACATTTAAGGACTGACCATTATTAGTTCTTGAACCTAAATTACTTAATCTTGGATCCAGACCTTTTCTTTCAGACCATAATGCCAGGTTAGATCCCATTAAACTGAATTTCGTTGATTGAATTCCAAGATCTACAAGCTTACTATTTTTAAAATCATAAGATATAGAAACATCTTGCAGACTTATATAATCAGATTTTATTAAAAAGTAATCAGAGGCACCCATTTGATAAGTAGAAACATGATCAATTCTTGGAATATCTGAATTTGGATTATCAACTGACCATGCTTTTGTTACATCTTTATGATAATTTTGACCTATATTATCTGATCCGGAATACATCTCTTTTTGATAGACTCCATCATATATATAACCTCCAAATTGATAAGCAAAACTCGCCTGAAATGTAATATCTTTAAATCTAAAAACTGTTCCAAATCCACCATAGACATCAGGATTTGCATTTTTCTTACTTAGATATTGAGTAGCATTTCCATAAACATTTGTTGTCACTTTATTTCCTGTTAAGTTTCCTGCGGCATCTTTTTCATTCATGTACCATAAAGCATCTCCATTAGTTTTATCAATACCTGCATATTCTCTCAAAAAATAAGAATAAGCTGGAGCTCCTACTTCAAATCTGTAAATATCATTTGTAAAAGCTATAGGCAATGATGTTATTTCATTTTTATAATGTGTTGCATTAGCCCATAAATTAAAATCGATATCTTTTGACTTAACAATATCAACTCCTAAGTTTATTTCTATCCCTTTATTCCCCATATCTCCTATATTTTTAGAAACAAACGATGTACCTGTAGACAATGCAATAGGGAAATTGTAAATCAAATCACTTACATTTCTTTCAAAATATTCAGCTTCAATAGAAATTCGATCAAATAAAACAATATCAAAACCAATATTTAAGTTTTTAGATTTTTCCCACTTAACATTTCTATCTGCTTCAAAAACATTCAAAGCACTTGCTTCTTCCTCTGAATTTGGCAAAATTTCATATTGGGTTTGATATGCGTAATAATTCCTATCACTTCCAAAATAGTTACGATGATTTATTTGTGAACTTGTTGGATAATAAATATTATCATTTCCCTGCTCTCCGTAGCTTCCTTTAATTCTTAGATCAGTAATCCATTTTGTTTTAGGAAAAAAAGATTCTTTTGCTACAGACCATGCTCCTCCAAAACCATAAAAGTTACCCCATCTATTTTCTGGCGCAAATACAGAGGAACCATCTCTCCTAAAACTACCATTAAAAAAATATTTGTTTTTGTAATTATAATTTAATCTCGAAAAATACCCTTCAACTTTATACAAATCGTTATAACCATCTACATAACTATATCTGGTAGCATTACTAAGATTTGTTAGATCAGGAATTACAATATTACTTTTTTGTCCAGCTAACATTTTTGAAGTAAAATCAGATGATTCATGACCAATAAGTATGTCTAAAGAATGATTTTCAAATGTTTTCTTCCACGATAATAATTGTTGATTAGTTAACGTATATTCATTTTTTGTAGCGGTACCAATTCTTCCTTTTACCCCCATAGCATCGCCACCAAGTCCTGTCGCTGTATTTAAATAATAGCCTGATAATAAATCATAACCTAAATTGTATCTAAAATTGAAGTCTTTTAAAAAATCTATAGAAACATATCCTCTCGCACCAAATTTATTTTCTTCACTTAAATTTGTATTCAATAATGTAGTTGCATATGGATTCAGATTTGAACCATACGGACGTTCTCCCGATTGGTTAAAATCATAAGATTTAGTACCATCTTCATTATTAATTAAAGCACCACTAGCATCTCTTTGCCAAATTGGATAAATTGGCGCTATACTTCTTGCCCAATTAAATAAATTACTATACGTTGAAGATGTTACCTGAGATGTAGGTGCGTTTTTGTTTGAATGTGCGTAATTTAAATTTGTCCCAACTTTAATTTTACTAGAAACTGTGTAATCTACATTTGCTCTAACACTTACACGTTCAAAACTAGAGTTAATAGTGTAACCATCATCTGATAAATATCCCATAGATAAATAAGAACTTAGATTATCTGTACTACTAGACAAGCTTAAATAATGTTCTTGTCTAATAGCGTCTCTAAAAAGAGCTTTCGACCAATCATCATGATATAATAATTTTACATCAGCATTTATTTCTCCGGTTGTCGGATTTATAACCTGATTATTTGGAACATTATAGTTATTATACCCTAATGAATATGTGCCTCCATTAATTAAATTCTGAGCAGCGGTGTTTGCTGCATTTATTGGTGTTTGTCCTTTATAAATTAAACCGTTTTTTATCCTATTATAAACTGCTTTATAATAGTCTCCCGGATCTGTAATAATATCATATTCAGGAACGGCTCTTGAATTTACCCCAATTTTAGTTTCATAGGTAACTTTCAATTGTCCTTTCTTTCCTTTTTTCGTTGTAACAATGATTACTCCATTTGCACCTCTACTACCGTACAAAGCATTAGATGAAGCATCTTTCAAAAAACTTATTGATTCTATATCCTGAGTAGCAATAGCATTTATATCTCCATTATACGGAATTCCATCGATAACATACAAAGGAGAATTTGAAGAAGAAATAGAACCAATACCTCTAAACCTTACCTGAGGAGCTTCTCCTGGCTGACCTGAATTTGCACTAATTTGAACTCCTGCAACCTTACCTGTCAAGGATTGAACAGCATTAGAAGCTTGAGTATTTTCGAGCATTTTTGAATCTACTTTTGCAACTGCTCCTGTAATTTCTTGTTTCTTTTGTGTACCAAAAGCCACCACTACAACTTCATCCAACTCTTTTCCTACTTCTTTCATTTTTGCATTTACTACTGAAGACGCACCAACAGTAATCGTAACATCCTGCATCCCTACGTAAGAAAATAAAAGTACATCTCCTGTTTTTGCTTTGATAGAATATTTACCATCAAAATCAGTTTGCACCCCATTCTTTGTCCCTTTAACAATAACATTTATTCCTGGTATTGGTCCCGTTGCGTCAGACACTGTTCCCGAAACTACTCGTTCTTGCGCATAAAAAAACTGAGAACTCATTACGAAAATCAGTAACAACAACCCTTTAATTTTTTGTTTCATTGTATAAATTTTGAATTATTTTGGCGCAACTTATCAAATTAATACAACTTTAACAAGATTTTTATTTCTTTTAACATTAATAAATGTAATCTGTTTACTACTTTTAACAAATACAGCATCTATTAATCGACTGATTTTAGATGATTTAACACAGAAAATACATGAAATTGTAAGAATAATTACAAAAATCATAAATCCTCTAAAATTTTCAGAAAATTAAGTTTCTTACAAAAAAGAAAGTTGAGATGGTTCTGAAAAACAACCTCATTATTATGCATAAAAAAAACCGTCTATAATCAAGACGGTTTTTATCCTTTTACAATTTTTTCTAAAAGCTTACTAATTCAAAATAGATAAAAATAAATATAAGGTGATGTTTTTTTTTAGAAGTTTTAGCAATTGTTATTCCATCTTTTTCACTTTATCATAAAATAAGAAAAGCTTAACAATATTTTATTCCTGCAAAAATATTCGGGAATTAGAAAATAACTTACAGCAATCAGACTAGATAGTAATAAAAAAAGCCAATAGTTATAAAACTATTGGCTTTTAAAAATTTCTAATCTATTTTTTACATTCTTTCCGGAACTTCTATTCCTAATAATGTAAAAGCTGATTTTATAACTTCGGCCACTTTCTGCGAAAGCTGCACTCTGAATACTTTTTTAGTTAAATCTACTTCTCCTAATATATGTACTGACTGATAGAAAGAATTGTACTCTTTTACCAAATCATACGTATAATTTGCAATTAATGCCGGGCTGTGATTTTGAGCTGCATTTTGAATTACTTCCGGGAAAAGCTCGATTTGTTTTACCAATTCTTTTTCTTTTTCGTGTAATTCTTCTGTATTGGTTGTAGCAGAAAAATCAAAATCGGCTTTACGAATGATTGACTGAATTCTCGCGTATGTGTATTGAATAAACGGTCCTGTATTTCCGGCAAAATCAACAGATTCTTCAGGATTAAACAAAATACGTTTTTTAGGATCGACTTTTAAGATGTAATATTTTAAAGCACCAAGACCAATTGTTTTGTACAACTTCGCTTTTTCATCAGCAGAATAACTGTCTAATTTTCCTAAATCTTCTGAAATTTGCTGTGCGGTATCTGTCATATCCTGCATCAAATCATCAGCATCTACAACAGTTCCTTCACGGCTTTTCATTTTTCCAGATGGTAAATCAACCATTCCGTATGATAAATGATATAAACTTGAAGCCCAGTCAAATCCTAATTTTTTAAGAATTAAGAATAAAACTTTAAAGTGATAATCCTGTTCGTTACCAACAGTATAAACCATTCCGCCAACATCCGGCATATCTTTTACACGCTGAATCGCTGTACCAATATCTTGTGTCATATAAACAGCAGTTCCGTCAGAACGTAAAACAATTTTACGATCCAGACCTTCATCAGTCAAATCAATCCAAACTGAACCATCAGGATCTTTTTCGAAAACACCTCTGTCAAGCCCAACCTGAACTACATCTTTACCTAATAAATACGTATTACTTTCATAATAATATTTATCAAAATTAACTCCAAGATTGGTATAAGTTGTAGCAAAACCTTCGTAAACCCACTCGTTCATTTTTTTCCAAAGCGAAATAACAGCCTCATCTCCAGACTCCCATTTTTTAAGCATTTCTTGCGCTTCAATAATAATTGGAGCTTGTTTTTTAGCTTCTTCTTCGGTTTTACCAGTTTCCATCAATTGATTGATTTCTGCTTTATACGCTTTATCAAACTCAACATAATACTTACCAACTAATTTATCACCTTTTAAACCTGAACTTTGCGGAGTTTCTCCATTTCCAAATCTTTCCCATGCGAGCATAGATTTACAAATATGAATTCCACGATCGTTGATGATTTGCGTTTTGTATACTTTTTTACCAGAAGCCTTAATAATTTCGGCTACAGAATATCCTAACAAATTGTTACGAACGTGACCTAAGTGCAATGGTTTATTGGTATTTGGCGAAGAATATTCGACCATAATAGCTTTATCCTCCGGATTTGGAGTTACGTATCCAAATTTGTGATTGTCTCTTATTTCATTAAAGAAATTCAAATAATAACTATCGGCAATTACTATATTCAAAAATCCCGAAACAACATTAAAACGTGCTACTTCCGGAAGATTTTCTACTAAATAATTTCCTATTTTATTTCCTAATTCTACAGGATTGCTTTTGATAACTTTTAGCAAAGGAAAAATTACCATCGTAATATCGCCCTCAAACTCTTTTCTGGTAGTTTGAAATTCGATTTTATCAACAGTAACATCAAATAATGCTTGTATTGCTTTTTGTATAGAAGGAGTAAGAATTTGTGATAATGACATGTAAACTTATTTTTAAAGTGAGCAAATATACTGCTTATTCATCAATTACAGAAAATGAAAAACATATAAAATAGAACAAAACACTTAGAATTTCTTAAAAACGATTTTATTCTGATTGTTAAAATTATCAAAAAATTAAAATGCTAATCTATTAAAAAACAGCACCTCTTAAAAAAAAACAAAATCTTTTTTAATTTTTCCTGTAACATATCGATGATAAAAGAGTCTTAATAGGGACTTTGAATTCGTTTGAAGGAAAAAAATCTAAACAAAAACAAAAAACAAATCATCATCATCATCAATCAAATCAAAATAATCACAACAACATTATGAAATTAAAATTCTTTCTGCTTGCATTACTGGGGGTAATTGCAACAACCCAAGCCCAGAACACGGGAATTGTTTCCGGGAAAATTACTGAAAAATCGAATAATGCGCCTATTTCTTACGCCACAGTCTCAATCAAAGATAACGGAAAAGTAGTTACAGGAGTAAACACAGATGATAATGGTGCTTTTTCTATCAAAAATTTAGCTTTAAAAAGTTATACTATCGAAATTCAATACATTGGATTCAGAAAATATGTTGGGTCAGTAATTTTGAGCGACAGTAAAAAATCAGCAACACTTAATGTGTCTCTTGAAGAAGAAGCAACGCAACTTAAAGGTGTAAATATTGTAAGCGATCGTTCGACAATAGAGCAAAAAATCGACCGAAAAGTAATTACTGTCGGGAAAGATTTAACTACTGCCGGAGCTTCTGCATCTGACATTATGAACAATATTCCATCTGTAAATGTGGATCAGGACGGAAAACTTTCACTTCGTGGAAACGATAACGTTCGTGTATTAATCGACGGTAGACCATCGAATATCGATCCTGCTCAATTGTTAAAACAAATTCCATCAACTTCTATCAAAAAAATTGAATTAATCACCAATCCAAGTGCGAAGTACAATCCTGAAGGAATGTCTGGAATCATTAATATCGTTTTGCATAAAAACGCCAATACTGGTTTTAACGGAAGTTATAGCGGCGGAATCACTTTTGGAGAAACAGCTAAATACAACCAATCTTTAAACCTGAATTACAAAACCGGAAAAGTAAATTTCTTTGGAAACGTAGGTCAGAATTTTGGAACTTATTTTAATGAAGGTTATATCAAAAGATTAGATCAGGATATTACTCAAAATTTAGATATTAAGAATGATAACGATTCTTACTTGTATAAAATTGGAATGGATTATTTAATCGATGATCACAATACTCTATCTTTCTACACTAACCAAAATAAATCTAACGGAAAAGGATTTGTAGACACAAACATTGATTACAATAATGTAGCCGATTCTGATTTATTGAATGTTTTTCAAAAATCTAAATATACCGGACCTGATCAGGTTGGAACTTACAATTTAGCATACAAACACATCTTTAAAAAAGAAGGTCATACTTTAGATGTTGAAGGAAACTATAGCGATAATAAAGAAACACAATACGCTTCTTTTGATACTCAGTCAACAAAACTTGACAATACTAAAAACAGTGTAATTTATGATGATTACATTAGAGGTACTCGTAAATTAAGCACTTTGAATGTTGATTATGTGAATCCGTTAAACGAGAAAACTACTCTTGAAGCAGGTGCTGAAGCAAGAATCACTAAAACAGATAACGATTATACTACAGGAAATCCATTTGCAGAAATGCCGGTTTCTAATTATACTTATGACACTGATATTTATTCAGCTTACGTAACTTTTGGACAAAAATTTAAAAAATTCAGTTATCAGTTAGGAACACGTTTTGAAAGTTATAAAGTGGCCGCTAATTTAAACCATGGTTTCAAAAAATTTGATGATGATTATATCACTTTATATCCATCAGCTTATTTTACTTATAACCTAAGCGAAAAAAATACGTTCCAATTTAGCTATAGCCGTCGTGTAGACCGTCCGAGTTTAGAACAAACAAAACCTATTCGTGAATTTTCTACTCCGTTAGTAACTTCATTAGGAAATCCTGAATTAAGACCTCAATTTACAAACTCTGTAGAGGTAAATTATACCAGAACTTTCGAAAAAGGAAGTCTTACTACGGGAGTATTTTACAGAAGTATCAACGATCAGATCAGTAGAATTTTATATCCGGACGACACAGATCCAAGCGGTAACAAACAGATCATGACATTTACAAATTATGATCATAATACTTCTTTTGGTTTTGAAGTTTCGTTTAATTACAAAATCACAAAATGGTGGGACATCTCTCCATCTATTGATTTCTCAAGTATCAATCAGCAAGGAGTTGTGTTTTTATATGATCCGGCAACAAAGCTTAGTAATCCGCTTGAAAGAAAAGTTACAGTTGCTGCATTCAATGGTCGTATGAACTCAAACTTTAAACTAAACAAACGTTTAAGCTTCTTATTATTCGGATTTTACAGAGGTGCTGTTGATGGACTTCAAAATAATAGCCATGAAATGTACAAAATGGACATAGGTTCGCGTTATACATTATTAGACAACAAGATGAACATTAGTTTACGTTTTAATGACGTCTTTAATACTATGAAATATGCTTTTGATTCTATGTATCCTTATCCTCAAAGAGGACAATTTACATGGGAAAGCCAAACCGTTTATTTAGGATTAACCTATAATTTTGGTGGAGCAAAAATCAAAAACCTTGAACGTAAACAAAGAGAAGACAACACTAATAAAGGTGGTGGCGGAATGTTTTAATCCCACTTTTACTAGTAGATTTTAATAGTTCTTGTAGAAAAGAAAAGCCTGGAGTTTGCCAACTCCAGGCTTTTCTTATTTTATTTCATACCTATAAAAAATTTCGCAATTCTTTTATCTCCTCAGGATTTGCTGTTTCAGTACCATCTGTAATCGCCGACGAATGATAAAAAGTAGGTTCTAATTTTTCCTGTAATAATTTAATATTCGAAGATCGCAAACCTCCGCCGGGCATAATTTCGATTCGGCCTTTGGCAAGTTTCTGAATCATTTCCAGATAGTCAATTCCCTCTTCCACATTTTTTCCGCGGCCAGAAGTTAAAATGGTCGAAAAACCACAATCAATAACATCTTTAAGACTTTGTTCTATTGCATTAACATGATCAAAAGCACGGTGAAATGTACAAGAAAGCGGACTCGCTAAATTAACTAATTCCTTATTTTGTTTTTTATTGACACTTCCGTCAGTATTTAAAATTCCAAAAACAAAACCATCAACACCCAATTTTTTTAAGTGCTTAATATCTTGCTTCATTTCTACAAACTCTTCATCTGCATAAACAAAATCTCCTCCGCGTGGCCTGATAATAACATGCATTTTAATCGATAATTTTTCACGAACTTTTACTACCAAAACAGCATTAGGCGTTGTTCCGCCAAGTTGCATATTTTCGCACAACTCGATTCTATCTGCACCACTTTCCTGCGCAATCAATGCCGATTCGTAATTGAAACATGCTATTTCTAGTTGATTTTTTTTCATTTTGATTCAAGTATTTTTTTCAGGAGCTAATCCCGCTATTCGTTCCAATCTTTTGTGGCGAACACCGCCACAAAAGGATTTCCTCTTCTATCGGGGCTAGGACAATCATTCTCATAACAATGTTTTCGTTTAATCTGTCATTACTACAAGAGAAGAACTGACAAAAGACAAACACTAAAGTATAAAAAAACCTGCTCCAAAAAAGAGCAGGTTTTAAAATATAATGCAAGATGAATTAATTACCATTTAATAATTGCGCTTGCCCAGGTAAAACCACTACCAAAAGCAGCCAAAACAACTGTATCTCCTGATTTGATTTTTCCTTGTTCCCAAGCTTCTGTCAAAGCAATCGGAATTGACGCTGCAGTTGTATTACCATATTTCTGGATATTATTATGCACCTGATCATCCGTCAATTTGAATTTATTTTGAATGAATTGTGAAATTCTCAAATTAGCCTGATGCGGAATCAACATATCAATATCTGAAACCTGTAAACCGTTTGCTTCTAAACCTTCGTTGATTACTTCTGCAAAACGAACTACTGCATTTTTAAATACAAATTGCCCGTTCATATAAGGATAATAACTTTCGTCGTTCGGGTCATTATCTGCTAAAATATCCGTTACCCAACGTGCTCCCATTCCCGGTGCCTGCAAAGCTAATTCTTCTGCATGTTGTCCTTCTGAATGTAAATGCGTCGATAAAATTCCTTTTGTTAAATCTTCTTCACGGCTTAAAACCGCTGCTCCTGCTCCATCTCCAAAAATTACCGAAACTCCACGACCACGAGTCGTCATATCTAATCCTGTAGAATGTACCTCAGAACCAATTACCAAAATATTTTTATACATTCCGGTTTTAATATATTGATCCGCAACCGAAATAGCATACACAAAACCAGAACATTGATTTCTAACATCTAAAGCCCCAACTGTTCTTAATCCTAAATCACGTTGTACTAAAACTCCAGGTCCTGGAAAATAGTAATCCGGACTTAATGTAGCAAAAACTACAAAATCAATATCTTCTTTGGCTACGCCAGAACGTTCTATAGCAATTTTAGCTGCTTTTACTCCCATTGTAGTTGTGGTATCTTCTCCACGAATAATATGTCTGCGCTCCTGAATTCCCGTGCGCTCCTGAATCCATTCATCATTGGTATCAATAATCTTAGACAAATCATCGTTGGTCACAACATTTGAAGGAACATAATATCCTAAGCCCGCTATTTTTGAATGATACATATTCTTTTATTATTTGTTAAAAAATTCGATTGCAAATTTAAGTATACTTTAAATCATTAGCGTACAAATTAGTGTTTTTTTCGTAATTAGCAATTTAATATACTTCAATTATAAACTCAATTGAAGCAATTTACATCACGAAAAACCAGTTTTCATACCAAAACATTGAAAAGTATGAAAAATAACGCATAAAATGTAACAAGTTTAAAGTACTTTAGTCAAACATTATAGAAAGCATTTTTTTAAACTCCTAAAATTCAAATTATGAAATTAAAGGTTACTCTCCTCTTATTTCTAAACATGGGCTTTTTTGCCTTTGCTCAGGAAAACCTAACCTATCAAAAACCGTCTAAATCTATCTTAGATTTAGCCGATTATCAAAGAGCTCCAACAGTATCTATGGATACCAAAAAGGAGAATATGTTACTACTTTATAGAAATACATACAAAACACTTGACGATTTAAATCAGGATGAACTTCGTTTGGGCGGATTGAGAATTAATCCTGTAACCAATATCTCAAGCAGCGTAACGTATACCATTAATCTTAAATTAAGAAAGATTAGCGGAAAGAACGAAACGCAAGTTACAGGTTTGCCTGATAATCCTAAAATAAGCAATATTTCATGGTCTCCAAATGACAAGAAAATTTTGTTTTCCCATACTACAAATTCAGGTGTAGAACTTTGGGTTATCGATGTGGCAACAGCAAAAGCTACAAAACTTACTGATGCCAATGTAAATGCAAATCTTGGAAATCCGTTTAGCTGGTTTTTAGATAATGAGACCATTTTGGTAAAAATGCTGCCTAAAAACAGAAAGCCGTTATTAGATTCTAAAAAAGATTTACCAACAGGTCCAATCATTTCGAGTACTGCCGGAGCTAAATCTCAAAACAGAACTTATCCTGATATGTTGAAAAACCAAAATGACGAAATTAATTTTGAGAACATCATCACTTCAGAATTGTACAAAGTTAACCTTGACGGAAAAGCTACTTTATTTAAAGAAGCAGCAATGTATGCCGGAGAAAGAATTTCGCCAGATGGTAATTTTATTATGATTACAACCATCCAGAAACCATTTTCATATGTTGTTCCTTTAAACAGATTTCCGTCTAAAACAATTGTTTATGATGCAAGAGGAAAAGAAATCAAAACGGTTAATGAAGTTCCTTTAAACGAAATAATACCAAAAGGTTTTATGGCAGTTAGAAAAGGAAAAAGAGAAATGACCTGGAGAAATGACAAACCAGCAACATTATCTTATGTTGTTGCTTTAGACGAAGGAGATCCTGCCAACAAAGTTGATTTTAGAGACGAAGTTTTTCTTTGGGATGCACCTTTTACAAACAATGCTACTACATTAGTAAAAGTACCTCAACGTTACAACGACATTGTTTGGGGTAATGACAATACTGCATTCCTTACTGACGAATGGTACGATACCAGAAATACAAAAACGTATTTGATCAACCCGTCAAATCCTGCTCAGCAACCAAAAGTAATTACAGATAGAAACCAACAAGATGTTTACTCAGATCCGGGAACTTTTGAAACCAGAAAAAATGAGTACAACAAATATGTTTTAGCAATCGAAAAAGATAACGCTTACCGTATTGGTGAAGGATATACAAAAGAAGGTCAATTTCCTTTTATTGATGAATTCAATTTAAAAACATTACAGGCAAAACGTATTTACACTTCTTCTTATAAAGACAAAAAAGAAGATTTATTAGAAATTGAAGATTTTAAATCAGGTAAAGTTTTAGTTCAGATTCAGTCTAAAAGTGAATATCCTAATTACTATTTTAGAAATATCAAGAAGCAAAATAGCCTGACACCAATTACTACTTTTCAAAATCCGTTTGAAAGTATTAAAAACGTGAGCAAAGAAGTTATTAAATACAAACGTAAAGATGGTGTTGAACTTTCAGGAACTTTATACTTACCTGCAGGGTACGATAAAGTAAAAAAAGAGAAATTACCTTTATTAATCTGGGCTTATCCAGCGGAATACAAAGACAAAAATAGTGCGGGACAATCGACTCAAAATTCAAACGAATTCACGTTTCCTTACTACGGATCATTTGTTTATTGGGTAACCAAAGGATATGTGGTACTTGACGATGCTGCTTTCCCTATTATCGGAGAAGGAACTACAGAGCCTAACGACAACTTTATTCCTCAATTAGTAGACAATGCCGAGGCTGCAATCGATGCTGTTGATGCTTTAGGATATATTAACCGTAAAAAAGTAGCTGTTGGAGGACATTCTTATGGAGCTTTTATGACGGCAAATTTATTGACACATTCTAATCTTTTTGCATGCGGAATTGCCAGAAGTGGTGCTTACAACAGAACATTAACTCCATTTGGTTTCCAGAGCGAACAACGTAATTATTGGGAAGCTCCGGATGTTTACACAGCAATGTCTCCATTTATGAATGCAGACAAAATGAAAACACCGCTTTTATTAGTGCATGGTGAAGCAGATAATAATCCTGGAACTTTTACTTTGCAAACAGAACGTTATTATCAAGCTTTAAAAGGTTTAGGAGCCACTACAAGAATGGTAATTTTACCTAAAGAAGCGCACAGTTATGTTGCCAAAGAAAACATTTTGCACCTGCTTTGGGAGCAAGATCAATTCTTAGAAAAATATTTAAAAAACTAATTTACACAAGTAAACCCGACAGGTTTTAAAAACCTGTCGGGTTTAATAAAACAAGAAACCCGATAGTTGTTAGACTATCGGGTTTCTTGTTTTTATACCATTAAAAAAAATTATCTAATTTTCTAATGGACAAATTATCTAATTAAAGATAATTTAAGCCTAAAAATATTTCCTGTTCAAGAGGCAAATCTATTTCGCTTTCAAAAAATATTAATTGTCTTTTATAAACGGTTTCTATCAGAAAATGATTTCCTCTAAAATAAGTTTTTCTGATTTTTACAGGTAAATTCGACTCTGAAACCATTTTAAATTGATGCGGATACACCAAAGTTTTATGCATCTGATCTTCGTAAGAAATCAATAAATGAGTAGGAACTTCATTTACTTCTCCAAAAAGTGAAGCCACATATTTAGTTTCCGGATCTTCATATATTTTTACAGGATTATCCTTTACTATAACTTCTCCGTTTCGCATTACGATTGCCTCATCTGCAAATGATAAAGCGTCAGTACTATCATGTGTTGCAATAATGCAAGTAATGCCTTTTTGCTTTAAATATTTAAATAAATTTCGGCGTAAAGCATTTTTACGAAAAGCATCTATTTGGCTAAAAGGTTCGTCTAGCAAGATTACTTCCGGCTCTAAGGCCAAAACTCTTACCAGCGCCACTCTTTGTTGCTGTCCTCCACTTAAAAATTTCGCTTTCACATTCGAAAATTGCTCCATTTCTACCATTTCTAATAATTCCTGAACACGAAGTTTCTTCATGTTCGCAAAACCATTCGAAAGAAACTTACCAACATTTTCAGCTACAGTTTCAAAAGGAGACAAATCAAAATCCTGAGCCAGATATTTCATATAAGGCATTCCAGGAATCAAATTGTATTTAGGACCTAAAATAGGCTTTTCATTATAAAAAATCTTGCCTTCATTTAAATCATATAATCCATACATTAATTTAAGAAGTGTACTTTTTCCGCAGCCACTTTCACCAATAATAGCGATATTTTCTCCTTTATTTATAGTAAAGGAAACGTTTTTTATAACAGGATTTTCGGTATACGAAAAAGAGATATTTTGAATGTCGAGCATGGGTTATATTTGAAAGCACAAATTTACAATGTTTAATTTCTAAAGTCAAAAAAAAGCTGCTTCAATTATGAAACAGCTTTTAAGAAATTTTATTGCGTTCGAAACTTATTTTCCAGCTTCAGATTTTGCATCATTTACCATTTTGTCGTTTGCAGTAATAGAAAACTCTACACGACGGTTTTGAGCTCTTCCTTCAGGAGAATCATTTGTTGCAATAGGATCAGCAATTCCTAAACCTGAAGTTTTAAAACGGCTTGATTTTAATCCTTTAGAAACTAAATAAGCTTGCACAGAAGCAGCTCTTTGTCCTGAAAGAGTCAAATTGTATTCTGGTTTTCCTGTATTATCAGTATAACCAAAAATTTGAATATCAGTATCTCCGTACTCATTAAACACAGGAACTAATTTATCTAAATTTGCTTTAGCCTGAGGAGTCAAAGTTGATTTGTTAGTATCAAAACGAACAGAATTTTCATTTAACGTTAAATGAATCCCCTCACCTACTCTTTCTACAGAAGCACCTGGCAAAGCCTGATCGATTTCACGAGCCTGTTTGTCCATTTTGTTTCCAATAAGAGCACCAGTTCCACCACCTACAGCAGCTCCAATTGCAGCTCCTAAAGCAGCGTTTCCGCCACGACCTAAATTATTTCCTAAAATACCACCAATAAGACCACCGGCTACTACTCCAATTCCGGCTCCTTTTTGTGTGTTATTTGCGTTTTTTACTGAATCGCAACTTGTAAAGAAACTTACTAATACAAGCAAAGTGCTCAAACCTAAAACTGTTATCTTTTTCATATTATATATTTTTTAATTTTAATTAGCTCTTTGAAATTGGTAAACAACATCTTTTACTTGTCCTCCAACATTGATATTATCCACTAATTGGAATGAGTTATCAGTTAAACCTGCAACCTTTAGTAAATATCCGTCTCTTACTTTTTTTGCTTTGATACCAGCATCAAGAATTTTAAGCACAAACATTCCCTGGTTGTTAATACTCCAAACAATTGGTGAAGTAAAACCAGTACAGCTTGGCGCAGTTAATGCCATAGTACCTTTATTGTTATTTGAAATAAAACTCCATGTACTTCCAATAAAACATTTAGAATCAGCAAGATCAAACGAATTTACTTTAATGTACTCAGAACCAGGATAAGATACATTGGTTAGAACCCAATTTCCTTTAATAGCTACTTGAGATGGTCTGTCAAGTTTAGTCGATAGCGTAGTGGCTTCAGTTGAAGCAGTTGTAGACGAAGCTGATTTACACGCGAATAACATCGTGGCGATCATGCAAATGAAAATAATTTTCTTCATTTTGTACATTTATTTAAGTTAATACTTACTTATTTAACAATTATTATACCACAAAGATACAATTCATAAGAATATCTTTTGTTTTAGAATCTAATTATTTTCTTTCAAAATTAACACTTACGCCATTTTGTCACCTAAAAAGCAATTGGTATTCTATTTGAAGAAATGAGAATCATCACATTAAACTAAAAAATTAAAAAAATATGACAACAGGTAAAATTAATGTTTCTGTAGAAAACATCTTTCCCTTAATCAAAAAGTTCTTGTATAGCGATCACGAAATTTTCTTGCGTGAGCTTATTTCGAACGGAACCGATGCAACTTTAAAACTAAAACATTTAATTAGTATTGGAGAAGCAAAAGTTGAATACGGAAATCCTTTTATCGAAGTAAAAATCGATAAAGAAGGTAAAAAAATTCACATTATCGACCAAGGTTTAGGTATGACAGCTGACGAAGTTGAAAAATACATTAACCAGGTTGCTTTTTCAGGAGCTGAAGAGTTCCTTGACAAATACAAAGATTCTGCTAAAGATTCTGGAATTATTGGTCATTTTGGTCTTGGGTTCTACTCTGCATTTATGGTTGCAGAAAAAGTAGAAATCATTACTAAATCATACAAAGACGAACCAGCTGCACACTGGACTTGTGACGGAAGCCCTGAATTTACTTTAGAGCCGGCTGACAAAACTTCACGTGGTACAGAAATCATCCTGCACATTGCTGAAGATTCTCTTGAATTTTTAGAAGATTCTAAAATCAGCGGATTATTAAACAAATACAATAAGTTTATGCCTATTCCGATTAAATTCGGAACAAGAACAGAAACACTTCCAAAACCGGAAGATGCTCCTGAGGATTACGTAAACGAAACACTGGAAGTTGACAATATCATCAATAACCCTAATCCGGCATGGACAAAACAGCCAACTGAATTATCTGATGAAGATTACAAAAACTTCTACAGAGAATTGTATCCAATGCAATTTGAAGATCCGTTGTTTCACATTCACTTAAATGTAGATTATCCGTTTAACCTGACAGGAATTTTGTATTTCCCAAAATTAGGTTCAGATATGCAAATTCAGAAAGATAAAATTCAACTGTACCAAAACCAGGTTTACGTAACAGATAACGTAGAAGGAATTGTACCTGAATTTTTAACAATGCTTAAAGGTGTTATCGATTCACCGGATATCCCATTAAACGTTTCTCGTTCAGGATTACAAGCTGATGGTGCGGTTAAGAAAATCTCGAACTACATTACTCGTAAAGTAGCCGATAAACTTAAAGCTTTATTCAACGAAAACCGTGCTGATTTTGAAGCTAAATGGAACGACATCAAAATCGTTTTAGAGTACGGAATGCTTTCTGAAGATAAATTCTACGAAAAAGCAGGTGCATTTGTTTTATACCCAACCGTAGACGACACTTACTTTACTCTTGAAGAATTAAAAGAGAAACTAAAAGAAAACCAAACCGATAAAGACGGAAAATTGGTAGTTCTTTACGCTGGAAACAAAGAAGCACAACACTCTTATATCGAAACAGCAAAAGAAAAAGGATACGAAGTATTGCTTTTAGATTCTCCGATTATCTCTCACCTGATTCAAAAAATCGAAGGAGACAATAAAGATCTAACTTTTGTTCGTGTAGACTCTGATCATATTGATAACCTGATCAAAAAAGACGAAAACACGATTTCTAAATTATCTGATGAAGAAAAAGAAACATTAAAAACTTCATTAGAAGCGTATATTCCTAAAGCGTATAGTGTACAACTAGAAGCTATGGATAGCCAAGCTGCTCCTTTTATCATCACGCAACCTGAATTTATGCGTAGAATGAAAGAAATGAGTCAGTCTGGTGGTGGCGGAATGTTCGGAATGGGTAATATGCCGGAAATGTACAATCTGGTTGTAAACACCAACTCTGATCTAGCTTCAAGCATTTTGAATACTGAAGACAAAACACATCAGGAACACTTGGTAAAACAAGCTTTAGACTTAGCTAAATTATCGCAAAACTTATTAAAAGGAGAAGCTTTAACTGCTTTTGTAAAAAGAAGTTTTGAAATGATTAAATAATATTTCTCACGAAATAAACGTTTTAAAATCCTGTAGGCCAAGCTTACAGGATTTTTTTATTGCCGTAACTTTTTTTATTACATTTGAATGCCTTATCAATCTAACAACAAACAAAACCACTATGAAAAAAACCGCTATTTTATTACTGGCTATTTGCACAACAGGACTTATTTACACTTCTTGTTCCAGCAATGACGAAAACAAAACAAATCAGCCTGATGTCTCAACAATTGGGGCTTCAATTGCAATTGACGCTACTACCGAAATGGATATCAAAACCGGATTATTGGTTTCCACAAAAACTTCTCCTACAGGCAAAGTAGCCGAAAACGCACCCGGACTTTGCGCAACTGTTACCGTAACACAACAAAATGCCGACTCTTACCCAAAAGTATTTACAGTAGATTACGGAACTTCAGGTTGCACAGATAATCAAATTATAAAAAAAGGAAAACTAAAAATTACGCTTTCAGGACCAATTACTACAACAGGAAGCAAAATGACTATTGAAAGAATCGATTATTCTATTAACGGAATAAAACTTGAAGGAACAATTGAATATATTAACAGCACAACGGTTGCAACTGTACCGCAGTTTACCAGAACAGTAACAAATGGAAAATTTACTGATTTAGCAGGAAGAGTTTTTCTTAATACAGGAACGGTTACCGTAAAACAAACTGCAGGCGTAGATACTCCATTTGTTTTAACGGATAATATTTACGAAATGCCTGAGGGAACTCATACTGTAACAGCTCCAAACGGAGAAAAACTAATCCTTACCGTTCAGGAAACACTAATAAAAAAATACTCCTGCGAATTTATTTCTAAAGGAAGTCTGAAAGTTCAGGGTGGAATATTAAATGGAATTATAGATTACGGCAACAATGAATGTGATAGCAAATACACTTACACAAACGAAAACGGGACTTCATTTAACCTGACAATGTAACCCGGTAATTTTAATAAAATTCAAGAATCCCAATTTAGAAATAGATTGGGATTTATTTTTTTGCAAAATTTAAACACTACATCATTACATTCAAACTATTTTCTTTATTTTGCAGCAAAATCTAAAAAACCAATGAAAAAATCAATTATTGCTTTTGTTACACTCGCAGTACTAGCCTCTTGTAGCAAAAAAGAATCTACTGACAATTTGCACCTTACGGGAAATATAAAAGGATTAAAAAACGGAACTTTATACATTCAAAGAATCGTTGACACCTCTCTTGTAGCCATAGACAGTATTAAAATAGATGGCGATTCTTCTTTTGAAAGAGACATAAAACTAGAATCTCCTGAGGTTCTTTATTTATACCTGGATCGTGGAGTGACAAATTCATTAGACAATAATATTTTATTTTTTGCTGAACCAGGCAACATCAATATCGATACCAACTTAGACAACTTTATTTTTAATGCAAAAATTACGGGATCTAAAAACCAAGAGCTTTATGATGAGTACAAAAAAATAAACTCTCGTTTTACTGATGAAAACCTTTCTATGGTTGAATCAAGATTTAAAGCTATAAAAAGACAAGATCAAAAGGCAATTGACAGTATCGACATCAAACAAGAATCTAATATCAAAAGAAAATACTTGTACGCTACAAACTTTGCTCTAAACAATAAAGATCACGAAATAGCCCCTTATATTGCTTTATCTGAGATTTACGACATCAATATCAAATTCCTTGATACAATTCAAAAATCGATGACTCCAAAAGTAGCACAATCACTTTACGGAAAGAAACTAACTAAATATGTTGCTGACATTAAAAAAGAGCAACAGAAGTAATATTACATTACACAAATAAAAAAGTCCTGAGAATCATCTCAGGACTTTTTTTGTTTTATAGCAAATTCCAAATTTTTAAACTCCAATTAAGTAAATAATATTGTTTGGAATTTGGAATTTTAAAAATTTGAAAATTATTTTTTAATCTTATCTTCCCAACAAAGCTCCGAACATTGAAAGGATGAATATTAATCCGTACAACACTAAAATAGCAAGTGTAAAAATTCCAAGAAATTTGTAATGAGATTTTAAATACCCAAAAGAACTGGTCAACGCTTCAGTATTATTATCTCTAAAAGCTTTTTTAGCATTAGAAGCAAATTTAAATAGGTAATAAACCGGGAAGAAATAAATAGCGCCAATAATAAAATATACTATTCCTATTACTACTCCAAAAGAACCGCCCATAGCATTCGCTCCCGGGATCATAGTCCCCATTGCCGCGAAAAAGGTTCCTGCAAAAACTGCAATTAACATGATAAGCCCAATACCAACAAATCCTACTATCGATAAAAAGTAAGCCCATTTTGCGGTTTCCTTTAAAAAGTCTTTTGCAGATTGGTCGAGCTGCAACTCAAATTTTTCAAAAACTGAATTTTCTTCCATTTGGATTATATTTTTGGTTAAGAAACAAACATAAGAAAAATATTGTTACAATTTTTATAAAAGTAAATTCCAAAAATTTAAAATCCAATATTTGAAAATTCCAAATTCCAAACAATAGCGAATCTCTGTGCAATTGGAATTTGAGAGTTAAAAAATTGGCAGTTATTTCACTTTAGAGCAAAAAAAAAACCACCACTAAAAAGTGATGGTTTTCCGTTGAGCCGGCGGAGGGACTCGAACCCACGACCTGCTGATTACAAATCAGCTGCTCTAGCCAACTGAGCTACGCTGGCGACTCATTATGGGTGCAAATATAAAATGGATTTTTGACTTTTCCAAAATAAATTTACTGCTTATTTTATTAAAAAACCACCACTAAAAGTGATGGTTTTATTGAGCCGGCGGAGGGACTCGAACCCACGACCTGCTGATTACAAATCAGCTGCTCTAGCCAACTGAGCTACGCTGGCGACTCATTACGGGTGCAAATATAAAGCGGTTTTTCGTTTTACCAAAATAAATTTGCACTTTTTTATACTTTTTTTTGCTTACAATTCGTTGATTTTAGCAATCAATTGATTAGCAGTTTCTTCCAATTCAACATTGATTTGTTTAAAGTGCGCTTTTTTGTTTTCAACGTTCTTAGCATTCACTTTTGTGATCAAAGTATCAAAAGCAAGGATAGCCTGATCGATCAAAGCATTCGTTTCTGGAGTAGGATTTCCTGTAGTAGACATTTCAAATAAGTAAATTGCCTCAATAATATCTCCTAATACGAAGTTGATGTCTTTCTTTAAATTTTTAACGTTTGCCATTTTATTTTAATTTTAATTTGCGACTGCAAAAGTACACATTATCTTTAGATTAAGTGCTATGAAATGTAAATTTCTAAAATTGAAGCTTTTCCGCTCAAAATAAATGCATTTATCTCAGCCGGAACCAAAACTGTATCACCTTTTATATACGATTGTTTGAATCCATTATATTCGATTTCAAAACTTCCTTCGATACACATATAAACCGTAAAAGTTTCACCTGATTTAGAAACTTCGACTTTATTTTCTAACGGAATAAAATTCGTGGTAAAATAAGGACAATCTACTACTACATTAGATGTATTCGCTTTTGTCTCATATTTCTTTTGTGTATCTACCTTATTATAATTTATAGCATCAAGTGCCAAATCTACATGAAGCTCTCTTGTATTTCCCTGAGCGTCTTTACGATCAAAGTCGTATAAACGATAGGTAATATCAGATGTTTGCTGAATCTCAGCCACTACTAAACCTGCTCCAATAGCATGAACGGTTCCGGTTTCTAAAAAGAAAACATCTCCGGCTTTTGCTTTTACATCATCTAAAATCGAAACTAATGTTTTATCATTTAAATGTTTCAGGTATTCTTCTTTACTTGAATCCTCTTTAAAACCAACAATGATTCTCGCATCAGCATCTGCTTGTGTTACATACCACATTTCGGTTTTACCAAAAGAGTTATGACGTTCTTTTGCTAATTTATCATTTGGATGAACTTGTATCGAAAGATCTTCGCGAGCATCTAAATATTTAAAAAGCAACGGAAATTGTTTTCCAAAACGCTCATACACTTTCGTTCCCAGAATTTCATTTGGCATTTCGTCGATAAGTTCCATAAGGGATTTTCCTTTCAAAACTCCATTAGAAACCACACTAACATCACCTTCTACAGTTGACAATTCCCAGCTTTCACCGGTAATTTTAGAAACAATTGGTTTGTTCAGAATCGTTTTTAATTTTTCTCCTCCCCAGATTCTGTCTTTTAAAATGGGCTCAAATTGTAAAGGGTATGATTTTAGGTTCATTTTTTTAGGTTAATCTTTATTAAATCAATATCAAATTGATATTCTTTTTTATTTCTATAATACTAATTCTTTGACTGTTTCAAGTGCTTTCGGAATATGTTTTCCGGCATTCATACTATCAAAAATTAAAATAACCACACCATTTCTATCAATAACATAGGTTACTCTTCCTGGCAAAAGACCAAATAAACTATCGCGAACACCAAAAAGGTGTCGCAATTTTTTATCCTGATCTGATAACAATATAAAAGGCAACTGATGTTTGTTGGCAAATTTATGGTGCGACTTTACACTATCGCTGCTTATACCAATAACTTCAGCTCCTAAGTCTTTAAAATCTTCGTATTGATCTCTAAAACTACAGGCTTCAGTTGTACATCCGGGCGTATTATCTTTTGGGTAAAAATAAATCACTAGAGGTTTTCGTCCCAAAACACTTTGGCTTTCAAAAACTTCTCCATGACTATCCTTTGCAGTAAAATTCGGAACTATATCTCCTATTTTTAATGACATTTTTTATTCTCCTTTATAAGTTACAAAATTACGGTCCGTTTCATTCAGCACGATTTCTAAATCAAAATCAGGCTGAATTCTTTTTCTAATTTTATTCCATATCACAACGGCAATGTTTTCTGCAGTTGGATTCAAATCCTGAAATTCCGGAACATCCAGGTTCAGGTTTTTGTGATCAAACGGAATTTCTACTTCTTCCAGTATAATATCCGCTAATACTTTCACATCTAAAACAAAACCAGTTTCGGGGTCAACTTTTCCTGTAACACTTACTGTTAAACCATAATTATGACCATGAAAATTGGGATTATTGCATTTTCCAAAAACGGCATTGTTTTTTTCAGATGTCCAATCTTTTCTGTGCAATCGATGTGCAGCATTAAAATGTGCTTTTCTTGATATGGTTACTCTCATTGTGGCGGTTGGTTAGTCTGGGTTAAAGCTTGTGATCTTCTAAATAATGATCAAATTCATCAAAAATTATTTTAAACCAAACGGTATAAATTTCAGGTTGTTTCTCAATATCCGCTTTTACGTCTTCGATCTTCATCCATTTCCAGTCTTCGACTTCTTCAGGATTTATCGCCGGAGCATCATTATAATATCCAATCATAACATGATCCAGTTCGTGTTCTGTTAAACCGTTATCGAAAGGTGCTTTATAAATAAAATGAAAAAGTTCTTTCAATTCGGCTTTAAAACCCATTTCTTCAAACAACCTTCGACTTCCGGCTTCGACATTCGTTTCTCCTTCACGCTGATGGCTACAACATGTATTGGTCCAGAGTAAAGGTGAGTGATATTTGTGATGAGCACGTTGCTGCAACATAATTTCGTTTTTATCATTTAAAATAAAAACCGAAAAAGCACGGTGTAAGACCGCTTTTTCATGTGCTTCTAATTTTGGCATTAGGCCAATTTGCTCATCGTTTTCGTTTACTAATATTACGTTTTCTTCTATCATAGGGCTTATTGATCAAACAAAAATACGAAAAAAGAAATGGCTTGAAAATCCTACGAGAGATTGTGAAAAGTTTAACGAGCGATGCATTATACAAAAAGCTGATTCAGAACAGAATACAAACCATTTAATTTAAAAAATCCTTTAAAAATAAGCCCTAAAAACTAAAACGGAATGTTTTACGTACATAATAAAAGTTAAAACATACTTAAAAAAATCTCAATTGTAAAGTACACGACATTTCAAGGCGAAATCTCGTCGTATCTTTGAAATCACAGAATTAAAGGACTCAAAAACAATGAAAACAAAAACCCAAATCTTCAGCCTTTGCTTTTTAATTCCGCTTTTTATTTTACAGGCCTGCGGACAAAGCGCAAAAAAAACAAATACCAAAACAGTCGTTATGGAAAACAAGATCAGCAAACCCGGAAATCCTTATTACTCGAATACAGACACCACAAAACTTAATGTAACAAATGCGGAGTGGAAAAAAGTATTACCAGATGATGTTTACGCTGTAATGCGCGAAGCAGATACTGAAAGACCTTTTACCGGAAAATACTGGAATACTGACGAAAAAGGAACTTACTATTGTGCTTCATGCGGAAATTTACTTTTTCGTTCCGGAGCAAAATTTGCCAGTAGCTGCGGATGGCCCAGCTTTTTTGAACAAGACAACAAAAAAAGCGTAGTGTATAAAAATGATAATTCTTTAGGAATGGAAAGGATAGAAGCGCTTTGCGGTCGCTGCGGCGGACATTTAGGCCATCTATTCGATGACGGACCTGCACCAACCGGAAAACGTTACTGTATGAACTCGATCGCACTTGACTTTGTTCCTGATTCTAAATAAAACAACGATGAAAAATATATTTTTAATTGCCATTTTCGCATTATCCCTGAATGGATTTGCACAAAATACTAAAACAAAAAACGCTTCGAACCTTGAAACTATTACACTAGGCGGAGGTTGTTACTGGTGCGTTGAAGCTGTTTACGAAAATTTAGACGGAGTAAAATCTGTAGTTTCGGGTTTCTCAGGAGGAAAAGTAGCCAACCCTACTTATGAAGAAGTTTGCACAGGAACAACAGGTCATGCCGAAGTAGTGCAAATAACGTACGACAAAACAAAAACAGATATTAATGAAATTTTTCAGGTTTTCTTTACCGTTCACGATCCAACAACATTAAACCGTCAGGGTGCCGATGTTGGAACTCAATATCGATCTGTAATTTTTTATAAAAACGTCGAACAAAAAAATGCCGCCGAAAGTATTATTGCCGAGTTAAACAAAGCAAAAGTATACAACAGTCCGATTGTAACGAAAGTCGAACCGTTTAAAGCATTCTATAAAGCCGAAGATTATCATCAAAATTATTATGCAAACAACAAAAATCAGCCGTATTGCAAAATGGTAATTCAGCCTAAAATCGAAAAATTCGAAAAAGTCTTTAAAGACAAATTAAAAAAGAAATAATTTCTCATTTATATTGGTTAATAATAGTTGCCGCTCATGAAAATGGGCGGTTTTTTTTTGTTTTTTTTTGCCACAGATTAGAAGATTTTCTCAGATTATAATTAAGCTGAGCCAAGTGTTAAAAATCATTTTAATCCATTTAATCTGTGGCAATAAGAATGATTTTTACTTTACTTTGTATTCTAAAAATACCTAAAAAATGAAAGCACTTACCTTCTCTTCTTTTGGAAATTCTGATGTTTTAGAATATATCGAAATTCCGAATCCTGAATTAAAAACCGATGAGATTTTAGTCGAAATGAAAGCCATTGGATTAAATTTTGCCGATGTTTACAGACGAAAAGGAAATTATCACCTAAAAGGAAATCCGCCTTTTATTGCCGGTTACGAAGGTTCTGGAATTGTCGTAGATAACAACAATCATCCCGAATATAAAATTGGAGATCGCGTGGCTTTCGCCGATGTTCCTTTTGCGAATGCAGAACTGGTTGCTGTAAATACCAATCACGTTTTGCCACTGCCCGAAGCCATTTCTTTCGAAACCGCAGCCGCTATTTTACTACAAGGTTTAACCGCACAATATCTCGCAACCGACAGTCATAAAACTACCAAAGGCGAAACCGTATTAATTCACGCCGTTGCTGGCGGAGTTGGTCAATTTCTTACTCAAATTAGTAAATCTTTAGGCGCCAATGTTATTGGCTTAACCTCATCTCCAGACAAAGCAAAAGTGGCGCTCGAACAAGGTGCCGATCATGTTTTTCTGTATAATGAAGATTGGAAATCAGCTATTTTTAAAGTAATTCCAAATGGCGTTGATGTCGTTTATGACAGTATCGGAAGCACTTTAACCGATAGTTTTGAAGTTACCAAAGAATGCGGACAAGTCGTTTTCTTCGGTATGGCGGGTGGAGATCCTGAACCCGTAAATCCGAGAATGCTCATGGATACTTCAAAAACTTTAACCGGAGGAGATTTATGGAGCTATTTAAACTCAAAAGAAGAAAGAATCAAAAGATCTGGTCAATTATTCAACTGGATCATCGAAGGAAAAATAAAGCTTTCAGAACCAACTTCTTTCAAATTATCCGAAGGAAAACAAGCACATGATTATCTCGAAAGCCGAAAAAGTACCGGAAAGATTATTTTGATTCCGTAAATGATTAGGGCGTGTGTATGCAGTTTTCAGTCTCAGTCTCAGACTCAGACTCAGACTTACGCTTCAGCACAATCTTGTCATCCCGAGGAAGGAGGGATCACACTCGGAACTCAATAAGGATTTTCGATATACTTTGCGGAATTTCTAGTGTGATCCCTCCTTCCTCGGGATGACAAACTAAACAAAATAATATTATGAAAATGGTGCTCCTAGCCCCGATAGAAGTGGAAATCCTTTTGTGGCGTCCCGATAGCTATCGGGAGCCACAAAAGATTGGAACGGATTGCTTCGCCAATTCGCACTTTCAGGCTCGGGTGCGGGATTAGCTCCTAAAAAAAATACATTTATCACAGAAATCAGGATAACAGATAAAACTGATAATTTAATTTATAAACTATCTACCTCAATTTTCGTCAATTCAGACAATTCTAAAATTCTCGCAACATCACTTTTATTTGCTACAAAAAACAAGTAATTATCTCCGTGCGTATCGTAACTCATTAATTCAAAACCTCTTTTTTCTAAAGCCGATTGTATATAAGGAAACAAATCATGACTATAGGTTTCTTCCGGATAATCGAAATTAAGATCTTCGCCTATCATTTCTGAGATAAAGGCTTCTGCATCTTCAGGATCAAATTTCCAGTCGCTGTTCCAGGCATCGATAATTTCAAAAAAAGCCCAATGACCTTGCACTATTTCATGATATTCTGTATGACCTTTTTTAAAATTCTTTAATAGCTTTTTTGACTGCTTCTGAACTAATTTCTCATCGATACTTCCTCTCGAAACTAATTTTATAAATTCTTCAAAAGTTTCCTGGGTAATCTCAACTTTTTCTGGCAATAAATTTTCCTGCGAAAGAAGCTGAACACTTTCAGGTAATGTAATATTAAGATACTGACAAATACCTTGTAAAATCTTTTCAAATTCTTTAAATCCTATTTTCTGAGTTTCATTTTTAGGATCATTTATATCAATAGACTCAGCTTCTAATATTCCCTTTGTATAATCCAGAAAATAACTATTATTATAGATCATTCTAAAATCATTCGTTTCTAAGCTATTGGTACAACAAAAAAAGATCATGAAATTATGCAAAACATGTTTCAGATACTTTTTAGCTTCGGGCGATGGCTCGCTATAAAACTGAATATGAATATAATCGTATTCTAATTCCTGAAGCATTTGTTCTTCAGAAACGGGACCAATATTAATCTTTTTATATATTTCGTTCAAAACTTCGTAAGCGTTTTTAAATCCGCTTTTCTTAATTTCAGCCCTACCTTCTTCATGATCGAAAGAACTTGGAAACGAATATAAACTTACAGAAATCGTATCATGAACTCCTTTCATTTTAAATTCAAAATTATTATTTCCATTATATAATTCTGAATAAATAAGATCCATAACATCAAAAGAAACAATCGATTTTGGATCATTATTTCTACCAAAGAAATTAGAAAAGAAGTTCTTCATAATACTATATTATTTTAAAGTTTCGGCAATCATCAAAGCACATTTTTCGCCATCAATCGCAGCAGATATAATTCCGCCGGCATAACCTGCTCCTTCTCCACAAGGATACAAACCTTTTATTTGCAAATGCTCATACGTTATTGGATCTCTCGGGATACGAACCGGAGACGAAGTTCTGCTTTCGGGCGCATGCAAAATAGCTTCATTGGTCAAATAACCGCGCATTGATTTTCCGAATTCCTTGAAACCTTTGCGTAAAATTTGTGATAAAAATCCAGGGAAAACCTGTCCCATTTCTACCGAAGTTGTTCCGGGAACGTAAGAAGTTTTAGGAATATCAGCAGAAACTTTATTTTGGGTAAAATCGACCATTCGCTGTGCAGGAACTTTTTGGGTTTCTCCGGCCAAATGCCACGCTTTTTGTTCGATACTTTTTTGAAATTCCATTCCGGCCAAAGCACCAAATTTTGCAAAAGGTTTAAAATCTTCTGATTTTAATTCGATCACAATTCCGGAATTTGCCGTAACCTGATCACGTTTAGACGGCGACCAACCATTTGTAACCACTTCACCCGGACTTGTAGCACAAGGCGCAATAACACCTCCCGGACACATACAAAACGAGTACATTCCGCGACCGTTAACTTGTTTTACAATAGAATATGGCGCCGGTGGCAAATGCTCACCACGATAATCGCAGCTATATTGAATACTATCTATTAATTCCTGCGAATGTTCTGCACGAACTCCCAAAGCAAAAGGTTTTGCTTCGATAAATATTTTCTTTTTATCTAATAATTCAAAAATATCACGCGCTGAGTGTCCGGTTGCCAAGATTAATTTATTAGCCAGAATCTTATCTCCTTTTTGAGTTACAATTCCTTCAACCTCATTATTCTTCACCAAAATATCAGTTACACGGGTATCAAACAAAACCTGACCACCAAACTCGATAATTTTGTTTCGGATATCTTCAATAATTTTAGGTAATTTATTTGTCCCAATATGCGGATGTGCTTCAACCAAAATATCTTCTGAAGCTCCAAAAGCAACTAAAAGTTCTAATATTCTAGTCACATCACCACGTTTTTTAGAACGCGTATATAATTTTCCGTCAGAATAAGTTCCTGCTCCTCCTTCGCCAAAACAATAATTCGAATCTTCGTTTACGATATGATCTACGTTTATTGCTTTTAAGTCACGACGGCGGCCACGAACATCTTTTCCGCGTTCGATTACAATTGGCTTTAAGCCTAATTCTATTAATTGCAAAGCAGCAAAAAGTCCAGCCGGACCTGCTCCAACCACAATTACTTCCTGAGCCGAAGAAACGTCCTTATATATAGGTAGCTCGATTTTAGTTTCCTGAAAAGATTCTCCTTGTAAATAAATGATCACTTTCAGGTTGATTTTTATCGCTTTTTGTCGCGCATCAATAGATCGCTTTAAAATAGAAACATGTTGAATTTCCTTAGGAGAAACCTTTATTTGTTTAGACAAATAGTCTTTTAGCAACAATTCGTTTGCAGCTATTTCTGGAGTTACCTGAAGTAAAAGTTCTCTTGGCATTTTATTTTATTTATTCAATTAGCTTTTCTATTTATGAAAAGAACATGCAAAAATACTATTTTGAACTGACTTTATATAATTAACCGCGAAGTGCACTAAGTTTTATTTTTTAATCTCGCAAAGTCGCGAAGATGCAAAGTTTTTTATTTTCTTAGCAACTCTGCGTTTCTAAAGAAAAAAAACTTAGTCCCGATAGCTATCGGGATAGTATCTCAGAACCTCAGTACCTTTTTTCAAAATAGACTTTGTACCTTTGCCACTCTGAACCTTTGCACCTTAAAAAAAAATGTCTAGAAAAATAAAATTGATTTGGGATTTTCGTGGTCCGGCTTCGGCAAAAACAGCCGAACATCATGAAATTCATTTAAAAGAATATATCGCAATAGAAAAATTGCCTTTGAATATTACAGGATTTAAAATCATAAACGATATGCACGCTACCGCTTTTATGGTAGTAACAGATGAAAATATGATTGCCGTACGTGATGCTTTGAAGCCTCATCGCGGGGAAGTATATGAAGGGTGAGAAAGTCTCAGTCTCAGTGGCAGTTTACAGTTATGTACTGAGAATAAATTTAAGCCACAGTCTCAGTTTTCGGTCACAGTTTACAGTTCTGACTGTAACTGTAAACTGTGACTGTAAACTTTTTTAATTCGCTACTTCGCTAATAAATTTTATTCGCATTAAGCGCAATTCATCAATATCATAATCGCCATCGAATTCTTTAAGAGCGTCTTCGATTTTATCTGATTCTGATTCCATGAAATAATCATGAATTTCTTCTTGCTGATCTTCATCAAGCATATCATCTACCCAATACTTAATATTCAATTTAGTTCCTGAATAAACAATCTGTTCCATTTCTTTGATCAGAGCATCCATCGAAAGTCCTTTTGCAGAAGCGATATCACTTAACGGCAACTTTCGATCTATATTTTGAATAATATATAATTTGTTTGCCGAATTTACTCCGGTAGATTTCACAACCAAATCGTCTGGACGAATAATATCATTATCTTCTACATAACGACTAATTAAGGTCACAAAATCATTACCGTATTTTTTAGCTTTTCCTTCACCAACACCATGTATATTATACAATTCGGTTAAAGTGATTGGATATTTTAAAGCCATATCTTCAAGAGAAGGATCCTGAAAAACAACAAACGGAGGAACTCCTAGTTTTTTGGCTACTTTTTTACGTAGTTCTCGCAACATTCCCATCAGAACTTCATCAGCAGTTCCTGATGATTTTGCTGCGGTTACGATTGCTTCATCTTCAGATTCATTATACTCATGATCTTCAGACATCATAAATGAAACTGGCTTTTTAATAAAATTCAAACCTTCTTTAGTGATTTTTACCACACCATAAGTTTCAATATCTTTCGATAAATAACCAGCAACTAAAACTTGTCGCAATAATGCCATCCAATATTTCTCGTCATGATCTGATCCTGAACCAAAAAAGGATTGCGTATCTGTTTTATGCGCTTTAATTACAGCATTTACTCTACCTATTAAAGTAAAGACAATTTCTTTTGACTTATATATATGTTTGGTATCGCGAACAATTTCAAGCAATTTAACGGCCTGATCTTTCGCCTCAACTTTAGTTTTAGGATTACGAACATTGTCATCCATGTCTGCACCTTCTCCGGTTTCGCTGTCAAATTCTTCACCAAAATAGTGCAACAAGAATTTTCTACGTGACATCGAGGTCTCAGCGTAAGCCACAACTTCCTGCAATAAAGCAAAACCAATTTCTTGTTCTGCTACTGGTTTACCGGACATAAATTTCTCCAGCTTTTCTACATCTTTATAAGAGTAATAAGCCAGACAATGTCCTTCACCTCCATCACGACCGGCACGACCCGTTTCCTGATAGTAACTTTCTAGTGATTTTGGAATATCATGATGAATTACAAAACGAACGTCTGGTTTATCAATTCCCATTCCGAAGGCAATTGTTGCTACAACCACATCTACATCCTCCATCAGGAACATATCCTGATGTTTGGCTCGTGTTTTAGCATCTAAACCTGCGTGATAAGGCACCGCGCTGATTCCGTTTACTTGTAAAACTTCGGCAATCGATTCTACTTTTTTACGGCTTAAGCAGTAAATAATTCCTGATTTGCCTTTATGTTGTTTGATAAATCGAATAATATCCGATTCAATATTTTTAGTTTTTGTCCGAACTTCGTAATATAAGTTTGGTCTGTTGAAAGATGCTTTAAAAGTATTTGCATCAGACATGTCCAGGTTTTTAAGAATGTCTTCCTGAACTTTTGGGGTTGCAGTTGCCGTTAATCCAATGATTGGCACTTGCCCTAATTGTTTAATAATGTTTTTCAGATTTCGATATTCAGGCCTAAAATCATGACCCCATTCTGAGATACAATGTGCTTCATCAATAGCAACAAATGAAATAGGAACACTTTGTAAAAAAGCTACATATTCTTCTTTTGTCAAAGATTCCGGTGCCACATATAAAAGTTTGGTCAAGCCAGAAGTAATGTCTTTTTTTACTTGTGCGATTTCTGTTTTGGTAAGAGAGGAATTTAAGACATGCGCAATTCCGTTTTCTGAGGAAAGGCTTCTGATGGCATCAACCTGATTTTTCATCAAAGCAATTAAAGGAGAAACAACAATTGCTGTTCCGTCCTGAATTAAAGCGGGTAATTGATAACAAAGAGACTTTCCACCGCCAGTAGGCATGATTACGAAGGTATTCTTTTTGTTTAAGATACTCGTAATGACTTGCTCCTGCAAACCCTTAAATTGGCTAAAGCCGAAATACTTCTTTAATTCCTTGTGTATTTCAATTTCGTTTGAATTCATTATTTATATTAATGGTATTTTGTATAAATTTGCAACACATAAAGATACAACTTTCTTTTATACATACAAATTTAAAATATCCTGTTTTGATTACAAAGGAAAATATATTGGCGATTGCCAAAAAAACAATACTCTCTGAAAGTGAAGCAATTACAAAGCTAATTGATTTTTTAGACGAAAATTTCTACGAAGCTGTCCAACGTATTTACGAAACCAAAGGCAGATTAATCGTTACAGGCATCGGAAAAAGCGCTATCATAGCTCAAAAAATGGTAGCCACTTTTAACTCAACTGGCACACCATCTATGTTCCTGCATGCTTCAGAAGCAATTCACGGAGATTTGGGAATGATACAAAACGAAGATATCATTATTTGTATTTCTAAAAGTGGAAACAGTCCTGAAATTAAAGTTTTGGTTCCGCTATTAAAACGCTTTGGAAACACATTGATTGCAATAACAGGAAACGTTACTTCATTTTTAGCAAAAGGTTCTGACTATGTTTTGAACACCACAGTGGAGATGGAAGCCTGCCCTATAAATCTGGCACCAACAAACAGCACAACAGCACAACTTGTTATGGGCGATGCTCTTGCGGTTTGTTTGATGGAAATGCGCGATTTTAAACCCGAAGATTTTGCAGTTTATCATCCAGGCGGAGCTTTAGGAAAAAAATTACTGCTTCGTGTAAAAGATATGATCGAGCATTCATTAAAACCGGCTGTTACTCCGGATACTTCAGTTAAAAAGGTAATTTTTGAAATTTCAGAAAAAAGATTAGGCGTAACGGCTGTTATCGAAAATGATAAAATTATCGGAATTATTACTGACGGAGACATCCGAAGAATGCTAAACGACGTAGATACTATTGCTGACTTAACTGCAAAAGATATTATGTCAAAAAATCCTAAATCAGTATCATCAGAAACTATGGCAGTTGATGCTTTAAACATATTAGAAGATTTTTCTATAACACAGCTTATCGTTTCAGATAACGGAGAGTACAAAGGAGTATTACATTTACATGACATTTTAAAAGAAGGAATCGTATAATGGCAAAAAAGAACCTTGGCGAGATGTCATTTTTAGACCATCTTGAAGAACTTAGATGGTTATTAGTTAGAAGCACAATTGCAATATGCATCATGGCTTTTTTTACTTATTTTATAAGTGATTATTTATTTGATCAGATTATTTTAGGCCCCATAAGACCTACTTTTTTTACTTATGTTTGGTTTTGCGATTTATCTCATTCACTAGGTTTCGCTGACAGCATTTGTATTACCGAGTTGAATTTTATTATTCAGAATACCGAAATGGAAGGACAGGTAAACATTTTTGTATGGATGTGTCTTTTAGCCGGTTTCATACTAAGTTTTCCTTTTATTTTATGGGAACTTTGGAAATTTATCAGCCCTGCATTATATGAAAAAGAAAGAAAAAATGCCAAAGTATTTATCTTCACTTCTTCATTACTTTTCTTTTTAGGAGTATTGTTCGGTTACTTTGTTGTAATACCAATGTCTGTCAATTTCGTGGCTACTTTCTCTGTAAGTGATGTTGTAAAAAATCAATTTACACTAGAATCGTATATGGGAATGGTAAAAACGAGTATTCTTGCGAGTGGTTTGTTTTTTGAATTGCCAATCATTATTTATTTCTTAACCAAATTAGGATTAGTAACTCCTGATTTCTTAAGAAAATATTGGAAATATGCTGTTGTAATTATCTTAATTGTAGCTGCAATTGTAACTCCTCCAGATGTAGTAAGTCAAACTATTGTAGCAATACCAATGTTGATTATTTACGAAGTGAGTATCCTGATTTCGAGGATTGTTTATAAAAATAAATTAAAAGAAAATGTCTGATATCGTACAGGAATTTAATGACTATCGTTCTAAAATGAACGAAAAGTTACTAGCTGATAATAACAAAATTGTAAAGAGAATTTTTAATCTTGATACGAATGCATATGCAGCCGGAGCTCTTGATGTAAAAACAAAAGAGCTTTTAGGATTAGTAGCATCGGCGGTTTTACGCTGTGATGATTGTGTAAAATATCACTTAGAAACCAGCCATAAAGAAGGGGTAACAAAAGAAGAAATGATGGAAGCAATGGGAATCGCAACTTTGGTTGGAGGAACTATTGTAGTACCTCATTTACGAAGAGCCTACGAATTTTGGGAAGCTTTGGAAGAGCAAGGGAATTAGAACAATGAGAAAATTTGATAATTAGATAATTTCTTGGAATTCTTTAATTATCAAATTTGAAAATACCCAATTAGATAATTTTGAAAACGCAATAATTTGTTAATTGATTTATCTGATTGATTATTTTACTTTTAATTTGTCCCTTCTAATAAATTTTAAAATTGAATTTGAGTTAATTATCTCATTTTCTAATTATCTAATTATCTAATTAAAAATGAAGCTAAGAGCCGATAATTTAATCAAAACCTATAAAGGTCGTAGTGTTGTAAAAGGAATTTCTGTTGAAGTTAATCAAGGAGAAATTGTTGGGCTTTTGGGACCAAATGGTGCAGGAAAAACGACTTCGTTTTATATGATTGTAGGATTGGTAAAGCCAAATCAGGGTAACATTTATCTTGATGATTTGAACATTACTGATTATCCAATGTACAAACGTGCACAGCAAGGAATTGGCTATTTGGCACAGGAAGCTTCTGTTTTTAGAAAATTAAGTATTGAAGATAATATCTTAAGTGTTTTACAATTGACTAAACTTTCAAAAGAGGCACAAATTGCAAAAATGGAAAGTTTAATCGAAGAATTCAGCTTAGAGCATATTCGTACTAACCGAGGGGATTTACTTTCAGGAGGAGAGCGTCGTCGTACTGAAATTGCACGTGCCCTTGCAACTGACCCTAAGTTTATTTTACTAGATGAACCTTTTGCAGGAGTTGACCCCGTTGCGGTTGAAGATATCCAAAGAATTGTTGCTCAGTTAAAAAATAAAAATATCGGAATCTTAATCACTGATCACAACGTTCAGGAAACATTAGCGATTACAGATAAAACATACTTAATGTTTGAAGGTGGGATTTTGAAAGCCGGAGTTCCGGAAGAACTAGTAGAAGACGAAATGGTTCGTCGCGTTTACCTTGGTCAAAACTTCGAACTTCGTAAAAAGAAACTTGAATTCTAGAAAAAAGTATTCAGTCGCAGTTTTTAGTTTCAGTAAACAACTGTAAACTAAAAACTGCGACTGAAAGCTTATTCAACAGTAATAAACTGCAACTGTTGTAAATCTCCATTATAGATATTCACATCTACTCTGTGTTTAATTCCAGGTAAAGAAGCTTTTTCTGTAAATTGCCAAAAAAGCCAATCATCTTCGATTTTTTCTCTATAGAAATTATAGTTGGCTATCCAGAATAAATATTGCCCAAATTCCTCTTTTAAAAAATCATCGTAATAACTTTCGCCTGTGTAAATTATAGGGCGCACCTGATAATGTGCCTCAACTTTATTCAACCAACGTTTTAGACCTTTTTTCAAACTATCCAATGGTTGATTCTTAGGTAATCTTTCGATATCTAAAACCGGAGGTAAATCTCCTTTTTGCAATTTTACTGTTTTAATAAAAAGATTAGCCTGCTCGATAGAGTTCTCATTTGGACGGTAATAATGATATGCTCCGCGTATGATTTTATGTTCTTTTGCTCCTTCCCAGTTTTTTTTAAACTGTCGATCAACTCTGTCATTGCCCGCAGTTGCACGAACAAACACAAATTGTACAGGATATTTTTCTTCTAAAACCTCAACTTCATCCCATTGTACTTTTCCCTGAAATTCAGATACGTCAATACCAATCACTTTTCCTTTATGATTTTCTAAAACTCTAATATTTCGAACGTCAGACAAGTGCTTATCAACAGCATCTTCGTCTAAAACTTTGTCTGATTTAAAGCCAAGATAATACTTCAGCCCATCACGATAATGATACACTGCAGCAAAGAAAAGTAATATAAAAAAAGTACAAATAATGAAACGAATTGCTTTTGCAAAAATCGATTTTTGAGGTTTCGAATTCCTGGAATAAGAAGTTCGCCTTGTCGTTTTTCTTGCCATTCAAATAAAACTACTTTTTCAAAAATATATTATTCACTACTGATAACAACACATAGAAAATAATAATTAACGGAATTGCCATGTATTGAAGCGTTATTACCAATAACAACGAGATCAATAAAAACACTATTTGAAGCACATTATCTTTTACCGTAAATTTCTTAATTTTTAAAGCAAACAAAGGAATTTCGGCATTCAAAATATAAGCACTACATAATGTTATTGCCAATAAAACCCAACGATTACTTAGGATTTCGAATACAATTAATGAATCTGAATATTCTAAAACCAAAGGAAGACTTAAAATAAAAAGTGCATTTGCCGGCGTTGGTAAACCAATAAAAGAATCTGTCTGACGTGTATCAATATTAAAATTAGCCAGTCTGTAGCAAGAACCCAAAGTTACTATAAATCCTAAAAAAGGAATAAAAACAGAACCAATAACTTCATGAGGATTGGCGCTTTTCGCAAACATAGTATACATGATATAACCTGGTACTACTCCGCTGGTTACCATATCAGCCAAAGAATCTAATTGCAAACCTAATGGGCTTGAAACTTTGAATAATCTGGCAAAAAAACCATCAAAAAAATCAAAAAATATTCCTAAACAAACAAAATAAAAAGCCATTAAATAATCGCCTTGCGAAACAAAAACAACGGCTATACAACCACAAAATAAATTGATTAATGTAATTAAGTTAGGAATGTGCTTTTTGATATTCATGATTTATAAATTTTGATAAATAGTGAACAGCAAATTTAGCATAATAACTCTATGTAAAATGCGTTTTTGCAAGAGTTTTTAATGTGAAATTCTGACTTTCGTAATATTTATCAATTGGAATAAATTTGCTGAGTAAAATATTATATTTTTGGTAAAAATTAAAACAGACTAAGATCTGCAAAAAAATATCCGTTGAAGAAAAACCTACTGCTTTTATTTTGTTTCAATTGCACATTACAATATGCACAAACTGTTCGAAAATATTCGAATGAATTTATGAATATTGGTGTCGACGCAGCTGCTTTAGGAATGTCGAGTGCAGTAACGGCTTCTACAAATGATGTAAATTCGGTTTATTGGAATCCTGCTGGTTTAACCAATCTCGAAGATCATCAAATTTCGTTAATGCACGCCAATTATTTTGCCAATATTGCCCAATACGATTATATAGGATACGCAAGCCCAATTGACGACAGAAGTGCTTGGGGAATCTCGATGATTCGTTTTGGTGTCGATGATATTATGGACACAACGCAATTAATCGACAATCAGGGAAATATTGATTATAATAGAATTCGACTCTTTTCGACTGCTGATTATGGTTTTACTTTTTCTTATGCAAGAAAGCTGCCTGTGGACGGATTTCAATATGGAGTAAATGCAAAAATTATACGAAGAATTATCGGGAAGTTTGCAAATTCCTGGGGATTTGGTTTTGATGTTGGACTGCAATTTGAGCGAAACAACTGGAAATTCGGGTTAATGCTTCGCGATATTACAACAACTTATAATGTTTGGAATATTGATGAGCAAGAATATGCGAAAATTGCCAATGCAATTCCGGGCGAAAACAACGAATTGCCTGAAAGCACCGAAATTACTTTGCCAAAAGCTCAATTAGGAGTTTCGAGAACATTCGATTTTCACAATGATTACAGCCTTTTGGTAGCCACTAACCTGAATATGCGTTTTGAGCAAACAAACGATATTATTTCATCCAGAATAGTAAGTATTGATCCTGCCGTTGGGTTTGAGTTTGGATATACTGATCTTGTTTTTTTGAGAGCCGGAGCAGGAAATTTTCAGAACGTAACACAATTAGATAATACTGAAAAATTAAATTTTCAACCTAATATTGGTCTGGGTTTCAAATATAAAGGCATTCAGATTGACTATGCCCTGACTGACTTAGGAAACCAAAGTACCGCTTTGTACTCAAATATTTTTTCTTTAAAAGTAGATTTAGGTATCTTTAGATAAAATTTACAAACCATAAACTTCTTAAAATTTTAAATCATGAAAAATGTCATTTTCAAAAAAGCACTTTTTAGTTTACTATTATTACTAAGTTTTATTGGTTTCAGTCAAAATTTACCCTTATCCAAAGATGCCAAAATAAGTGTCATCACTTGCGGATTAGGCAATGAAACCTATTCTTACTTTGGTCATACTGCTATACGAGTTGCTGATCCCGGAAATAATATTGATGTTGTTTTTAATTACGGTGCCTTTGATTTTAGAACTCCAAACTTTGTTGCCAAATTTGCAAAAGGAGATTTACAATATTTTGTAATTGTACATTCCTTCCCGGAATTTATTGACGAATATAATAATGAAAAAAGAAGTGTATTCGAACAAGAATTGCTTGTTTCTCAAGATATAAAACAAAAACTTTTTGATAATCTAAATACGACATTGGCTTCTGAAGATCGTTTTTACACTTATAAATTTATTGATAAAAACTGCACTTCGATGGTAGTAGATATTATCAATAAAAGTTTGAACGGTGAGGTTATTACGAAAAAAGGAGATACGGATATAACGTACAGATCGATTTTATTCCCTTATTTTAACGGTCATTTTTATGATCAATTAGGAACAAGTATCATTTTTGGAACCAAAGTAGATCAATTAGGAACTAAAATATTTTTGCCTTTTGAACTGAAAAATAGTTTAGAAAAAACCACTTATCAAAATCAACCTCTAGTTACTCAAAGTAAAACATTGCTTAGTTTTGAGAAAGAAACTCCGAGTTCATGGTGGAATAATGTTTATACTTATCTTTTTATTCTTGCTTTTGTTGTTTTAGCACACAATAAAATAGTAGACAAAATTTATCTTTTAATTTTATCATTTATAGGAATCTTTTTTGTTTTTATGGGATTTTATTCTTTTCACCAAGAACTGGCGATGAATTATAATGTGCTTTTATTTAGTCCATTATTATTGATTTTGATTTTCTTGTCTATTCTAAAAAATAAGAGATGGACGTATCGATTTGCAGTTTTACACCTGATATTTTTAATAGTTTACGCTATTTTCCTGATCAACAAAGCTCATTTTCTTATTGTTTTACCAATGATCATCACAAGCGGATTTGTTTTAGTAAGAGTCGCTATTCGAAACAAAAAACGTATTCCGATTATTATCTAAATTACTGTCCGCGATAGAATAAAACTGTAGTAATTGTTTTGAATGTAATACTAATATCAAGAAAAATACTGCGGTGTTTGATGTAGTATAAATCGTACTGCAATTTTATCAAACTTTCTTCTATAGATTCGCCATAAGAATAATTAACCTGAGCCCAACCTGTAAGCCCTGGCTTTATCACATGTCGGGTTTCATAAAAAGGCATTACATTAGCGATTTCTTCAACAAAAAACGGTCTTTCTGGTCTTGGCCCAATAACAGCCATATCGCCTTTTAAAACATTAAAAAACTGCGGTAATTCGTCTACTCTTGATTTACGCATCATTTTCCCGAAAGGTGTTATGCGCCTATCGTTTGAAGTGGCAAAAACAACTCCGTTCGATTCAGAATTTTCAACCATTGTTCTAAACTTATAAATTTCAAAAACAACTCCATTTTTACCAATGCGCTCTTGAGTATAAAATAATGGGCCTTTATTTGCAAAAAGATTTACAATATAAATTAAAGGAATAAAAATAATACAAAGCGATAAACCAATAAAGGAAAACAGAAATTCCATAAAACGAACCAAAGACAGGTAAAGCCTATTGGTGTTACTTCTGCTAAAAGGAAAAAATCTGTAAAAATCTCTCGCAATATAATGCACTGGAATACGTTGCGTCTTACTTTCATAAACCTGAGTATATTCGCGAATAACATTTCCTGATTCTAGCAAGTGAAGTAATTGTTGGTATAAATCGGGAGTAATTCCGTCTGTTTTTTGAGAAGCAATTATAATCTCAGAAACTTGATTTTTAGACACAAAAGCTTCCAAATCATTTTTCTTCACTTCTTTTACGTAATGAAAATTTGAATTTTCTTCAGATATAGAATCAGAATTAACAAAACCTATGATTTTATAATGAGGGTCGACGCTTTCTAATCCTAAAACCAACTCCTCAACTTGATTTTGATCACATATCAAAACAACACTTTGAGAAAATCGTTGCGACGCTAAAAAATAAACATAAAACAAGCGCCATATCAAAAGCGTAAAAAGTACTGTTGAATAAAAAATTAAGATGATTAATCGCTGCTTTGGTAATTCTGGAGATAAAAAAGGCGTAAACAAATATGCCAGACTTGAAGCTGTTGCTGTAAAAATTACACTTTGAAGAATTTGCAATTGATTACTTGCTACCTGCAGATTATAGATTTCGAATATAAATCCAAAAATGTATACATAACTTAGAAGTAAAACAATACTAAAAAAATTACTTGTATTAAAAACAAAGTAATTATAATCAAATATTAAACTTAATATGTACAATGCCGATAAAACAAAAACAGCATCAAAGAAAAGAAGTAATATTCTTCTTTCCGAAATTTCAAAATGCATTTTATTATTCGAGAACATTTATTCAGTTTGTTAGGGGCTTAAACTTGAGGCAAATGTATTATAAAAAAATAGATATTAGTCTACCGAATTTTCTCTTTTTCAGGAATCTTTACCTGAACAAAAAGAAGCGACATTGCATATACAAAAGCCGGGGCGGCAGTTCGCATCGCAGCATGATTTATAGTCAATAACCAAAAGACAAAAAAAGATAAAAAATACAAATGTTGCCTGTTATTTATATAAACAACAAAAGGAGTTACAATAAGTATCAGTAGTCCAAAAATACCAAATAAACCATGTTCACTAAGCATACGAGTAATTTCGTTATGTGAAGCAACTTCTTCACCAAATGCTTCTTTTCTAATTTGTTTTCCCATTCCCGCTCCAACTCCCAAAATTGGATTATCCATAAAAAGTTTAAATTCTTCACCCATAATTTGCTCCCTTCCTCCTAAACGGTCTTTTTTCTCTCTTCCTCTTGCATCCTGATTCGCATATCGTTTTTCGATAAGACCATTAGTCTGAAAAGAAGAATAAGTCCAAACTCCCACTGCCATAAAACCTGTTAAAACAAAAACTAATATGAATTTGCTTTTGCCTCTTGGAGAGGAATAAACATATAATAAAAATAAAACGCAAACAACCATTACTACTGCTGTAATAACCCCACCTCTGGAAAAAGTAACAATACCTCTATAAGTGATAAATAATACTAAAATACCATTTAAAGTAATTGCTAACTTTGATTTTGAAAACAATATGAATTGTGTGAAAAAAATAAAAACTCCTAAACCTAATGCTGTCGAAACCTGATTAGGTCCAAAACCTCCAGAAGTTTCAAAATTAGACTGTGTTCCAGTTACAACATCTCTAACACTAGGATTAAATAAAAACAAATACACTGTTGTACTAACTATAGGTAATCCCATTGCAACCAATACATTCTGCAAATCAGAAAATAAAATTCTTCTTTTAAACATGTAGATAGATGATAGAGCCAAACATATGGGACCCGATAAATTAAAGACTAATGATTTTTTAATATCTATAGCGGGATTAAAAATAGTAGATGTAACTAAAATTCCTGGAATTAATAAAATTAAGAAAAACCAGTATAGAAATGCATTTATTGAAAAATTATTATATATCATACCTAAAAGCATGAAAAAAATCACATTTACTTTTACAAATTCATTATTAAAATTACCTCCTGTCATTCGTAAAAAAACCTCGACTCCAACTAGATAAGCGGCAACATATAGTACTTCATTATTTGCGTTTTTAGCTTGATAAACGATAAAAAAACCAACTATTGGAATCAAAAGAGCATATAATTTCGATAAAAAAGGGATTATAAAAACAACTAAAGCAATAACTACATGAATCACAAGCAAAAAACTGTACGACAATTTTATGTTTCTCATTTTTTATCTATCTATTTTGAGTTGCAAAAGTACTTAAAGATTTTATCCATAAAATATAATTCAAAAGAATAATCTTTTCACTAAAATCCTGTTGAATCTTATTATACAAATTCAACCCTATTTCATTCCTACATTTTTCCGATTCAATCAATTTTTCGATGGCACTAACAAAAGTAGTGAGATCATTAGATTCTACAATTATCCCTTCCTTTTCAGAAGTTATAATCTTGGATATTTCACCAACATTTGTTGCAATTACAGGTAATTTATTCAAGCCGTACTCCAAAATTGCTAATGGGAGACCTTCAGAAAGAGAAGGCAAAATTGCGATCTGACATTGTAATAATGAAGAACTAACATTATCTATTGCTCCATAAAAATATACTGTATTTTGAAGTTTTAAATTTTTAATTCTTTCTTTTAATTCATCAGAATAAGAATCTTGAAAGTCTTTTCCAAATAAATGAAAAGTCCAATCCGGAAATTTCTCTTTTATTGAATTAGCAGCATCAATTAATAATTTATGATTTTTTTGTGGACGAAGATTAGCTACGCAAATAATTCTTTTATTATCAAATCCACTTAGCTTTATCTTTTCAATTGTAGCAGAAGAATCCAATATAAAATTAGGTAAATAAATAACATTGGAGCACATTAAATAAGACTTGGCCCAAACTCTCAATTTTGAATTTACTGAAATAATCCCAGTGAAAAATAGTGATCCCAGTTTTAAATTTATATTTTTTCTTGAAGATAAATCCTGTGAAATTCCATAATGATCATGCCATATGATTCCAATTTTTGGCAAAGTCAATTTTACTAAAACGGCAATAAAAAAAGAAGAACTGTGGGCATGAACAAGCTCAACTCTATTATTTTTTAAATATTTATGTAATCTAAAAACAGCCTGAATATCAATCTTTTTAGTTTTCTTTAAAAACAAATAAGATACATTTTTATCTATTTGATTTAGCAACAAACCTTCTTTTCTAGAGACAATTAATCCTGAAAACTCTATTTTTTCAGACAATGCATTGGCATAATTAACAGCCATGCGCTCTGCACCTCCAGCTTCTAAAGAATCTATTATTTGTACAATTCTCATTTCGCTAATAATTTTTCAATTTCTGTTTCAAAAAATTTGGTTGTGTACTTTTGCGACCAATTAGTCGCCAAAGCACTTTTATTAACAAAATCATTTTGATTAACAATTACACTTTCAATTTGGTGTAAATCTTTGTTTAAATTCATTTCTAACAAAATGCCTCTTTTACCATAATCAAGCATAAAAGGAACACACGAAACTTTACTGGCAATAGGGATACACCCCCAAAACATTCCTTCAGTAATTGCTTTTGGCCAACCTTCACTTTTAGAGGGTAAAATAACAAAATGGCTTTTTTTATATGCTTTTTTTATTTCTTTTTTATTTTGATTCCCGTGTAATATAATCGCAGTTTCTAAATTATTCTTTAAAATATAATTTTCTAAAAAAACTCTTTCCAAGCCTTCACCATATATATTCAAAGTCACCTTATAATTTTTTCTTATCAATTTTTGAATTAGTTCAATAGCATATAATGGATTTTTGCCAGAAACCAAGCTCCCAACAAAAATGAATTCTATTACATCATTAAAACTTGTCTTTTGGATAATTTCTTTTTCTGACTCTGAATAAGTAGCCGTAAAAAAAGATTTAATATTTTTTGATTGTTTTTTCCAATCTCCATAAACCAAAACTTTCATATTATGAGTCAAAAAAGTATTGCTCAAAATCCATTTTTGTAATTTATATGTATATGGCTGTTTACTTTTAGGATCCCAATTTCCAGCATATTTTGCAGTTTTATTTTTTTTTGGAAACAAAATCTGAACCAAACAACCTACTAAACCCATATTTCCTGGACAACGTAAATGAATATGATCAGCATTTTTCATTCCCAAAAATACTTTCCAGAAAATAATTGGTAATTTGAAAACTGAACTTAAGATATTTATAAAACTTGTAAAACTAAAATTAGGTACTTTTTTAAAAACTATTTTATTATGATCATACGGAAGATCTATCGCTGTTGGCTTGTTATTATTGCTTAAAGGTGCAACAATAATAACCTCATCGACATACTTAAACCAAATATTCATTTCCTGAACATAAGGCGCATAACCAAAAAACAAATCTTTTTTAGCAATATGTTTAACATGAGTAATTATTACAAATTTCATTTACTTCTATAATGCATTATTTTTTTGAACGATAAATTATAAAACAATTCTTGCTTTCAAATTTTTAGTTTTCATTCAAACAAGACTCTTCATTTTAATTACTTTGGTTTACTATAAATCAAACTCCACCATCCTATCATTCGCCCAATTGCTTCTGTACAAGCTTTTTTTCTATGAGCATTAGTAATCGAATTAGTAAATCGAATTAAAATCAACAAAATAGTAATAGCATTCCATTTGAAGCGATCTGAAAATTTTGGATTTGGGTTTTTAACGCGCCATACATACCAACCATTTCTCACTACCATCTTACCATATTTATATTGGTTTGGCCTGCCAGAAGCATTGTGTAAATGAGATAAATGAACATTTGTATTTATTACATTTTTTCCAAATTGCAAAGCTCTTAAACTAAAATCCGCATCTTCATATAAGCCATAACCTTCAAAAAATTTAGAAAACTTAATATTTTCTACAACAAGTTTTCTAAATGACATTGACATACCAATAAGTAAATCGACTTCATATATTTTTCCGGTTATCGGAAATCCAGAAGTTCTTCCATGTGAGAAATTCGGCATTTTTCCAGAACTCAAATTAGAAGCTAGACCTAAATAATTTCTGGCCACATTTCGTATTCCTTCTTTATAGAAATATCCCTCAAATAGATAGTATTTCTTCTCATTATACAAACAATCCTGATTTTGTAGTTTCCAATTGTACTCATTAATTGCTATTCCTCCTACCCCCGTTATATCTAAATTATTTTGAAATGTTTTTACAGTCTCAAAAAAATAATTGGATTGTAAAACTGTATCATCATCTAAAAAACAAACTATTTCTGCATCTTTACTTACTTTAGATATTCCAAAATTTCTTTGTCTCGTTAAACCTCTATTTTCCTCTGAAACTAAAAAATATTTTAAATTCTGAAATTGATTTTGTTCTAAAATAATTTTAGTTTCGCTAGAAATTGAGCCATCAACTATTATAATTTCATTGGGATATAATGTTTGCTTTTGAACTGATTGCAATAAAGCCAGCAAAGGTTCGGGACGCATGTACGTACAAACAATTAAAGAAAAGGGCAAAGGTATATTCATTACATTTTATACTTTTAAAATCAAAAAGATATTCCCCGCAGTTAATTCTTCATCAAGATATTTTTTATAATCTTCATGAAGTTGAACTTTTTTAAACAATTCATACTTTTTTGTTTCCTGATTTAAAATTTCATAATCAAGATGAATGATTTCATAATCATATTTTTTAAATATTTCCAGAAACTGAGGTAATCTTAAACGATTATGATAATCATATTTAGTATGAATTTTATCCCACTCGTTCTTACTATATTTTAAGAAATCCTGAGTGGATAAACTACTGTCATTATGTTGTCTTAAATCACTTGGCGAAATAAAATGAATAACAAGTGTACCTTTTTTTAATTGAGATTTTATCTTTTTATGTAACGCATCAACATCATCTTCATTCATGTGAGAAAGTACATAACGCGAAAAAACAATATCTACATCAGGTAAATCTTCTTTAATAATATTATAATTTGGAAAGTATTCTACTCCATCCGGAAGTTTATATTTACTATCTGGATTAAACAACACATTACAATTATATCTTTTAGAAAAAAGTGTATTTAATTCTAAAACCTTTTCTTTTTTAAAATGATGATTAATATCAAAAGTAAGTACTTTTTTTACTGCCAATTTATATTTAAAAAAATAGGGCATACTGGGAAACCAGCCTGAACCGAACTCAAAAATCACCTTATCTTTAAAGTCCAAATTTAAATCATTCATAACTCTTAAAAGTCTAAAATAAGTAAATTCGACGCTTTTTAAACGATCCTCCAAAGTTAATTTATCAAAAAAACTTTGAATCTTATGATAATAATAATCATCAACTTTATTGGGTAATAAAGAAAGTGATTTAAATAATATCGTTTTTAATTTATAATTCATGTATAACTAAATTGTTTTTCGACTTTGTAAATTTGTCGTACTTTTTTCAAACATATTCCCTTGTAAATCAATATCAAAAATTACTTTTTCAAAATCTTTCCAATATTCAATCAATTCGGTAAGAGTTGGATTCCAGATTTGATCATTTTTGATTTTAACTCCTAAATATTTAAAATTTTCAGAAACATTCTTATCTATTGTTGTGGGTGTTGAAAATAATTTACCATTATGATATTCCATTGGAACGGAAAAATAAGTATGAGCAATAAAAACACCTTTTTCATTTATTAATAAATCTATATTTTCTTGAGATAGTGATTTCTTAAAATCAAGCATTTCCAGAGTTTGAAAAATATAAAATTCATTATCAATAATAGTATGTTTAAATAAAATTGGAGAGTACTTGGCTAGTTTATATGGCTCTTTTTTCTTTGTTTTCCAAAATATTAAAACAGAAAAAACGGAAACTCCGAGTATAAATAAATCTTTCATTAATGGAAAAAATGATTTCACATCTCTTTGAAAAAACACTTTTTTAAAACGTGATGCCGTATACTTATATCTCAAAATTAAATCCTCTTCATTGTAATAATGAAAAACTATATTCTTAATAAGAAGTTGTGTTTTCTTTATCAAGGATAAATCGTTATTTCCTTTTAAAAAACTAGATAATGTAAAATGATTTGAATTAAATTGATTGATTACCCCATTAGTCGCAGTTCCCGAATCGATATAATTCCAAAGAGTATTAATATTTTTTTTATAAAAAATCTCTTCAAATTTTTTCTCATTAATTTTCTTATTCCTTAAAAGCGAAAAATTATATGGCTGAAATCCGTGATCTATCCAAACCTTTATCTCAGATAATGGAGGCGCAAATTGCTCAAAATCAGCAAAACTTTCATCATCTGTTTTTATAGATTGAGAAAGTGAATGATAACATAATTCATGTCCATCATTATTCCATTTTAAAAGTTCTTCTTTTTGATTTTGAAATGATGCATTATTTTCACGTTTTGAGAAATGATTTAGAAAAAAACCTTTCGTTACTTTTATTCGATGCTCTTTGAAAAATTCTCTCTGCAAAATCAAATTTTCGGCAGTATCAAAATCGCAATGATCTGTAAAACAAGCTATCGCTGTAAATGGATTTTTGGATCGACTTAATTCAATTCCTTCATTTTTAGGAAATAACAAAGCGGGGATTTCAACAAAACCAAACTTTTGTTTTGCCGTAAATATCACCTTTTTATTTTCATTTCCGAAATAATTTGCGATTGGCTTTGCACAATTCGGATTAAAGCGCCAAAGCAAGATATTTTTTTTTGAGGGATCAATCTCCCAAATACCTGCTGCTATATTAGACTGAACAATTTGTCCACTTTTTAATTTTATTATTTTTGGACTAAATTCATTTGCGATATAATATTCCTTTCCTTTCTTCCACGTATAATCCTGATCTCTAAATTCAGTAATTGATTCTTTAAATGTAATTTCTATTTCAAATGAATTAGCATTTGAGGGGCTGAATAAAGATAAATCTATCGTTTTTTTATATGGATGATTTATATCAAATAAAACTTTATGCCTCTCTAAAGAAGTTATTATTTCTATGGATTGTATCAAAATTATACTCTATCTTTTAATTTATTTGCCCAATATAAACTTTGATTCCACTGTTTTTTAAAATAAAAAAAATATCGAATTGGGTTTTTTATTGATTGCAATTTATAAAACTTAATAAACAAAATTGTCTTATAACCATTAATTTCTTCTTTACTTACATGTAATTTTTTATACAACATTACTGTTGGAGATGGTTTCGGCTGAATGAGTTCATTTTGCCATTCTAAAACTGGTTTAGTTCTAAAACCACCAACTGGAGCTTTGAGATGTAAAATTTCAGGCTGTGGAAAATATAGAATATCTACACCTTCATTTCGAAGTTGCATTCCAAAATCTGAATCTTCACCATAACCAAATTCAAAACCTGCTCTGTATCTAATATCTTTTATAGGCTTACGTTTTACTATACTACAACCTGATCCAAAAGTTTCCCATTGCATTTCTTTACTATATTTTTTGTTAGGTGCGTAATGACTATCATAACATCCAAACGTAATCTCATTAGTTCCGAACCTAACTATTTGAGTGAAGCTTTCTTCCAAAAACGAATCTTTTAGTCGTATATCATCATCAGCCATAAAAACCCATTCGCTTTTTGCTTGAGCCATCGCCAAATTTCGAGCATTACAAGCTCCCGTCTGATGTGTAAAAACATGTTTAATTTCAAAAGGCCATTTCTCTATTTGAAGATATTCAAGTTCTGAAACACTTTTTAAGTCTGGATTTTGTTCAACGATAATAACACTTATTGGTAAATATGTCTGTGCTGATAAATCTTTTAAAACATCATACAAATATCGTTTTCTACCAATCGTAGGAATTATAACATCAACAGTTCCAGAATTGACCACTTTGTTTGTGGATTGAACCTGAATATTTTCTAAGCAATTCTCTTTTAATTTTCTTTTGCTGTAGAACAAGCAAAAAAGCAACGGAAAAAACGAAAGCTTTTTTTCATATAAAAGTAAATTCAAAAACAATAAAAATACCCAACGCATTTTATAATGTTGTTTCACAAACCTAAACAAAACAAAACTACTCCCTCCTTTACTGCTTTTTCCATTCAAAAAGCTAGTTAATAAAAACGGTTCAGAATAACAGAGAAGCCCATTATTCATAGCTAATTTAGCTATTGAATTTAAAAAATATTCAAAATTATCATTTACAAAAACATATTTTTTTAATTCTAATAATACAGAAGCATTAATTCCTCCAACGCAACTACTCATTTGCCAGGTTGGATAGGTAACTTTTTTATTTATATTTATAAAAGGAGATTCTTCAACATAACCAATTGCACCGGATATCAGCGAATTTGAGAGCGGATTATAAGAAGACATTATTTTTTTATGGTGAAAAATATCATGAAAACCAGAAAAATTCAAACTTGATTTTAAGTCAAATTGGCACCAAATCAATAAATCATCCGGAAATGAAATTGCCATTTCGTACAGGTTTTTAGTAATTTCTTTTTCAAAATAAACAACGCTCTTTCCATCTACTTCAACCTCAACAACTTTATTGTTTTTATGATAAATTATTATCATTATTGTTTTGTATTTTGGCTGATTATGTCTTTGTAAAATTCGACATTTTCAATAACCACTTTACTAATATCAAATTTATCTACTACTCTGCTTCTTGCTTCCTTTCCTATTTCTGAACAAAGCAATTCATTTTCTAATAGACTTATTATTGTATCAGCAAATAGATTATGATTTTGAGGATCTACTAAAAATCCATTTTCATTATTCATAATAATCTCATCTGCCCATCCAATATTTGAAGCGACGATAGCTTTTTCTAAAGCCATAGCTTCAAGCCATGAAACAGGCAATGCTTCTGCATATGACGGAAAAATACAAACTGTTGAATATTCTATATGTTTTTTTATTTCCTGATAAGGTACACTCCCTAAAAATTTTACTTTAAGTCTTCCTAGATTAGAAAAAATAGGTTCAATCATCGAAAAAGTAGAAATATTTCCTGTAAGATTGTCTTTCATATCTTTACCTATTAAAATTAATTGAGCATCCGGAATTAACTGATTTATTTTGTTAAAATAATGTGGAATTTCTAACAAGCCTTTTTTTCTAATAATTCCTCCAAAATATAAAATTGTTTTTTCTTTAAAGATATTTCTATCTCCTAAATTTAACGACTCATTTCTTTTAAAAATAGTTGTATTAATTCCGTTAGGAATTATAGTATAGTCAATATTTAGATCTAAAAGTTCATTAGTGACATCAGCAGTATATTTACTTACAGACAAATAAGCATTTGCTTTTTTTATGGCTCTTTTTTCATGAAATTTATTTATCCATTTAACTTTGCGCTGATCTAAATGGCAAAAATAAGTGTCTGAACCGTGCAATCTAACTACTACTGGAAATGGTAAGTTTATAAACGATGTTATTCCTTCCCAATCAGGTGTTTCGATTATATCTATTTTAGATTTTTTGTGCACTGCTAAAATTACTTTCTGAATTTTTTTTCTTGTAAAAAACCATGAAAGTCCTTTAACCTTTACATTTTTAATTTTAACAACATTGATACCATTATCTATAGTTTTTTCATCTGTATCCTGCTCGTGCACAAAGACAGTAACTATATGCCCTAAAGAAACTAATTCGTCACTTAAATTTTTTATACTTGTCCCAATTCCTCCCACGCTTTTCGAATCTTGAAATGGAAAATGTGATGTTATAAAACTTATGTGCATAGTATTATTTTTTTTTAGTTCTAATGATATTCTTAATTTTAGTTTTAACGAAAACTTTTACTCTTCTGGCCTGAACTTTAAAATAATACTGGCACTCAGGAAATCCTTTAATTTTGCCAGCAAAAGAATAGAAAACGACGAAAGATAATTTTTCAAAATCTAAACTTTTTAAATCTTGATTTTTAATCAATGATTTTATCTGTTTCTGATTTTTAGCAATTAGAATAAATCCTATTTTTTTTTTGTGTTTTTGATTATTGCTTTTATTTAAAATTTTAACAAATAAACCAAAATCAAATTGTTTTCGAAAAAGTATTATATCGAGATATTTTGAGATATTGATGAAATTCCCTTTTGTAAAACCAACAGAATTTTTATCTTTTTTTGTTGCTTCATACATCAAAAAAGGTGGCAAAATACAATCATTAATCACCAATGTTTTTCTGTTTTCATCAATATTAGAAATACCTTTTATATTTGATTTCAATATTGACTCTTCATTTCTAAAATTAAAATTATGATGCAAATAAGTTTCTAGAATTGGATTTTCTTTTGTTAATGCAAAATCAATATCTCGTAAATCTAATTTCAAATTTAAATGATTAAAAACTGACCATCTTTCAGGAAAATAATCTTTGTCATCGTCTATTTTTCTTTTAGATTCTGTAAAATAATGTAATGGCCTAATTATCTTGCTATTTTTTTTTTCACCTAACCAAGCGCACCACCATGAAAAAGTTGAATTACTGATAATAAAATCATCACATATGCTACTTAAAGCTAATTGCTCTATTGGAGATAAATCATTTGCAAAAAACACATTTTTAAGAAAAGAGAAATGATATTTACAATATTCAATATCATCGCTTAATATAATTAAACTAGAATTGTTCCAGTCTGGAAAATTAGAAATTAAGGCCTGAATATAATATTGTATTGGTAATTGAAAATAATCCGGATGGTCTACAAAATCTCCTCTTCGAATTGATATTAAAATAGTTTTTTTAGCAAAAGCATTTTTATATTTAATTTTTAAATTATTAAGTAGACTACTTTTAAACTGAAAATAACTTTTGACCGAATCGATATTAAAATATTCCTCAGATTGAAACCATCCTTCTAAATCATAATTTTTAGAATCAAGTTCTATATTATCATAATAAAAGTGTTTTTCTTTGTAAAGAATCCACTCTGAATTTGGCAATAAAGGCAAAGACCTGATAAAAGAATTTTCATAACTCCATCTAGGAAAAAAAAAATCATGATCATTTCTAATTGCAATACCTATTGTAGATGCAATTTGAAACAATTGATTTCCTAAGTTTCCTTTCTTTTCAAGCTTTGAAAAAGTTATCATCTTTAAATTTTATATCATTATTCAGAATCGATTTCAAAAAAAAAAATCACTTACCAAAAAAGTCTTTTAGAATTCGAGCGGTAAACAATCTTGCCCCACTATCTGTCATATGCCCACAAGAAGAGAAATACTTATCTTGTACAACAACATTTTCATAATTGTGAATCTCAGGATATGCTTTTTTTACTTTATCGAAATAATTCATTCCTATTACATTCTCGCACATTGGGGTCATTACAGCAATAAAATTTATATTGTTGACTTTGCAGATATTTTTTATTTCTTCGTAGTATTTATTATGAGGCAAAGGATTGAGATTGATAATATTATTCTTCATATTCCCATTTTTATGCTTTTCTAAAGGATAATATCCTAAATTATCTAAAGCATTAGTTTTTTTTTGAATGGCTGAAAAAAACATTTCACGAAATCCTATTACTGCTCCAAATTTTACATATCTATAAAATGGAATATAATATAATTCATTAAAATATGTCTTGCACTCAAAATGATTTTTTATAATTTCTGAATTATGAATAAAAGGCAAAAACATAGCTGAAATTGCTTCTGATTCGTTATCGTTGGCAAGGTTTAAATCAGCCTCAAGAATTATATTTTTTATAACATATTTTCTTTCGATCATTAATTTTAACATCAATGAGGCTTCAAATAAATGCCCTCCACTCATACCATAATTAAATGTTTTTAAACCTTTATCCTGAAACATTTGCGCAACAAAATGATTGTTCGCTCTTGATGAACCTAAAACAACAACATCGTATTTTTGTTGTTGTGAGTTAAAAACGGCTTCTGCTTTTCCTCTATTTTTAGATTGATAAAAAACATAGGTATAAATTCCGTCAAGTACAACAGCAATTAAGATAAGTAGAAATAAAACTTTTGACAAATAAATTAAAAAACGTTTCATTTAAAATTGAAAATATATAAATTCTTTGTAATCTGAAAAGGTTCCGAAAGCAATTATTGCCGCTATGGCAAGAGCTAATTTTAAAAAATTTCTTTTTCCTGAAATTGGTTCTATTTTAGTTCTGTTATTCCATTCTACAAGAACAAATACTCCAATCATAAGAAGTAACTCATAATTATAACGGTCATTTTCTAAATATTGAAATTCAAAATGTTTATTTGTAATTATACGTTTCAAATATAACATTGCATCTGTTATGGTTTTAGCTCTAAAAAATACCCAGGCAATACAAGTGATAGCAAAAGTAAATAGTATATTAAATATCACTTTTACAGAATCTAAATTCCAGGATACGTTTACTATATCAATATTGTTTCGATTACTATTAGACAAAAGAAGTGGTAAAAAGTAAACCGCATTTATAAATCCCCATGCCAAATAAGTCCAATTTGCTCCGTGCCAAAAACCACTTACAACAAAAATGATAAACGTATTTCTAATTTTCATCCAGATTCCACCTTTACTTCCACCTAATGGAATGTATAAATAATCCCGAAACCACGACGAAAGTGAAATGTGCCAGCGGCGCCAAAACTCTGCAATATCTCTTGAAAAATAAGGATAATTAAAGTTTCTTAATAAATCTAGACCAAAAAGTTTCGAAACTCCCAAAGCAATATCTGAATATCCTGAAAAATCACCATAAATTTGAAATGCAAAGTATACTGCTCCCAAAATAAGTGAGAAAGAATTCATCGAAGTATAATTATCAAAAATAGCATTGGCATAAGTTGCACAAGTATCAGCAATTACAACTTTCTTAACTAAACCCCAAATGATTTGGCAAACACCTTCTTTGGCTTTTTCAAAATCAAATTCTCTTTTTACTTTTACCTGAGGTAATAAATGTGTGGCTCTTTCTATAGGACCCGCAACTAAAAGCGGAAAATAACTCACAAAAAGCGAATAATCTACAAAATTATATTCGGCTTTGATTCTTTTGTAATAAATATCAATAACATAAGACAATCCGTGAAAAGTGTAAAAAGAGATTCCGACCGGAAGAATTACATTTAATAAAACTGGACTTGCTTTTACTCCAACTGAATTTAATAATTCTGAAAATGAAGAAGCGAAAAAGTTGTAATATTTAAAAATTCCCAAAAATCCTAAATTAACCAAAATACTGAGCCAGAACCAAAACTTTCTATTTCGTTCTGATTTTCCTTTTTCAATTTGAATTCCAGTGTAATAATCTAAAAAAGTAGAAAAGACAAGTAAAAACAAGAATCGCCAATCCCAACAAGAATAAAAATAATAGCTTGCAACAATTAGTAAAGCATTTTGAGTGCTTTTGTTTTTATTAAAAACAAACCAATACAGAAAAAAAACGATTGGTAAAAAAACAGCAAATGCTAAGGAATTAAAAAACATGTTTTATTTATTGTACTTTTTAAATTTAATTCTGTTTTTGGAGCAGCTTAAAATGATTTTCTACCATTTTCGGCAAAGAAAAGGAATTAGCAATTAATTCTCTTGTATTACCAGATATCTTTTTCTTTCCTAAATAAATATCTTCAAGAATTTCAGTTAGACTTTTTATATCTTTTGGTTTAAAAATATATCCATTTTCACCTGAAGTAATCGCTTCCGTATTACCTCCAACATCAGTTGTAACTACAGGAACATTTGCTGCAAGACTTTCTAAAATTGACAAACTAAAGCATTCCATGTGTGTAGGTTGCAACATATAATCGTACTGTGAAAAAATCTCATTTAAATTAGACTTGCTTCCCATAAAAATGAAACAATCTTTTAAATTGTATTTTTCAATTTTCTCAAATAAATGATTTTTATATGGTCCGTCACCATATATCGAAATATTAATTTGATCCTTAATTTCTAAAGGAAGTTGATTTACAGCTTCGATTAAATCCTGAATTCCTTTTGATTCTCTGAGATGAGAAGCCACTAAAAAACTTGGTTTCGTAATTGCTCTAGTTTCTTTTACCAAAATTGTATCTAAAATAACACCATTGTATATGGTAACAGTTTTAAATTTTAAGTTTGAACCAAAATCTTTTAAAATTTCATTAACCGTATAATTCGATACACCAACAAAAACATCAATATATCTTGAGAACAAAATTCCTTTTAATTTTTTATTGATTCTCTTTTTGAATGAATATCCGCTTAAAGGTCTGGGATTATGATCAACAGCAATTATTTTAGCTTTTGATGTTTTCTTTACATTAAAGAAAAAAGGTGTACATAATTCTACAAAATGAGTGATTACATGAGTGTATTCAGATCTGTTTTTACTGCAAAAATTAAGGAAATAGTTTTCTACATTATTAGTTTTACTACTATTAATATTTAACTTTGAATAGTGTCCGTGATCTGATTGATTTGGAAAAAACCAATCTACTTCAATACCATTTTCTTTACATTTTTTATCAAAATCCCAAAAAAAGTAATCCATTCCTCCCACTCTTTCCGGCAATAATTCATAATTACAGAGAACTGCTATTTTATTTCGATTTAAGCCCATTTTAAAAGTTTCTCAGCAATTCTTTTTCCTGTTTGTTGCAACGGCTTACTAACTTGCAATTGTAATAATTGTTTTCTATTCTCTGAATCCAATGTATGATTTTCCAGATATAGATTTATTGCAATAATTAATTCTTCTTTGTTTTTTACAATTTTTGTTGCCTTACTATTAACAACATTTTCGATGTGAGCGTAATTCAAAAATCTCTGATCATCGTATAATCCGTTTTTTGAGTTGCCAAAAACAGTATTTATTACAGGTTTATCAAACTGAATAAAATCCAGGCTCATTGTAGATAACATATTGATATTAAGATCTGAATATTCTAAAAGACTTCTTAGATCTTTTACATCTTCAACCGAAGGAATTCTTTGCGACCATGATTCCTGATGATTTTCTCTTGATAAATTCCATTTTGGATAATTCCATTTTATGAAAGGAAATTTTTCTACATATTTAGAAAAACGAATAGGGTCTTCTGCGGGTGAAGTTCTAATAATAAGATTCAAATCTTTAATTTCTCCTTCTTTTATAGCATTTGCAATCGTTTCAATATACAATTCATCATTTTTACTAGTTGCAATATCTCCACAACTAAAACAAATTGTTTTAAAATCGGGGTTCAATTGAAATTTTGAAAAGAATTCTTCATGAGAAACTTTATATCTATCTAATACATAAGGTTCAAACTGAGGAGTTCCAACAACCTCAACATCTTTACTTTTTACTGATGCATAAAACTGTTGCAATTCTGTTTTCATTAAATCACTCCAAACCAAATAGTAATCAAAATTAGCTGCCATTCTGCCTTTTGACGCTAAATTATCCCAACTAAAAATAAACGAAGCTGTTTTTATTTTCAATTGTTCTGCCTGATAAACCAAAGGCGCTACAAAAGGTGGTCGCTGATGCGTAAAAAATAAGATATTGAAATTTTCTTTTTCTAAAACTGTTTTATAACCAATTGTTCTTGGATCATTTTTAAAAGAAATTTGTTGCATCGAATTGAACTTCTGAATCCATTTTTCTGAATATAAAATAGATGTTAGTTTAAAGATAAAACGTGTTGCATGACCTCTATTGCTTTTTGAGGTTGATGTGTTTGTTTTTAAATTATCCTGAATCCCAAAGTTATTTTTTTGGTGTAATTTAAGATGTGCCACTTCTTTGGCTTTTCTAAAAAACCAGGTTGTAAATTTTTCTTCAAAAACCTCTAATTCAATAATTTTTGAATTGATTACAAATCCAGAATATACTGTAGCAGGTAAACAAGAAAGAATCACAACTTCATCAAATGTTTTTTCAGCTTCTGCCAAAAAATCACTTAAAATAAAGTTTCTAAAACCAACACCATCTGTAATTACTATTCCTATTTTTTTCATTTATACTTTATAATCTTCTTAATTCTTTTTTTAATTTCTTTAGTTACTTTTCTAGTATTACTTTTAAAAAAATAATCTATTTTAGTACATATTATATTAAATGAACCATATAGCTTTAACTTTATAAATTTATTAGAAAGGGAGAATTGTTTTTCGTCATGCTTAGTCCAACGATTTGGATAAAAATCAACTTCATTATAAATCTTTAAATACTCGTTATCAAAAACCTGAATTGGTCTGATTATTTTAGTTTCCTTTTTTTCTCCTAGCCAAGCCATCCACCATGAAAAAGTAGAATTGCTAATAATGTAATTATCAAACTTACTTCCTAAACACAATTGCTCAATTGCACTTAAATTTTCTAAGAAAAAAACATTTGGCAAAAATGAAAAATGATTTTTACAATAGTTGATATTGTCACTTGTAAAAATAATATTGTACTGATCTAAACTTTCAAAGTGGGACAATAATGCTGTTAGATAATACTTATATGACAATTGAAAAAAAAGGGGATTATTAACAAAATCACCTCTTCTAACTGAGACCAAAATAGTCTTTTTTATAAATAGATATTTAAACTTTTCCAAAAGGTTTTCTTCAAATTCCATTTTAAATTTAAAAATTTCTTTAATATTGGAGTTTAGAAAATACTTTTCTGTTTGTAACCAACCACTTAAATTAGACTTTTCATCAGTAATATTCCATTCATAAAAATTGTAATGCTCCTCATTGATTTTAGTCCAATGATCATTTTCATTAGCAATTTCAAAATTAGATTGAAAATAACTGGTATAATACCATTTTGGAAAAACATATTCATGCTTATTTGCTTGAGCTATACCAATTGTTGAAGCGATTTGAAACAATTGATTTCCTAAATTTCCCCTTTTACCTAGATTTAAAAATGTAATCATTTTAAATATCCCTAAATTGTTTTTGATGATTAAGTTGCCAAATATCTATTTTTTGAAGACACTCGAGAAATAATTCATTACTATTACCTTGTCCAAAATCATCCTCAACACTTTTTACCTGATGTGAATTAATGATAGAAAGGGCTTTTTTTATACCAGTTTCAGAATAATCTGTATTGATAATATCAGCGTGAACAGCTCTGTTTTGTTGGCGTGTTCCTATATTAATAATTGGAATTCCGTAATATGGCGCTTCTCTAATTCCGGCACTACTATTACCAATAATAAATTGGCTATTTTTTAATAAAGTCAAAAAATATTCAAAACGAAGAGAAGGAAAAATTCTAAATCTGGAATTGTTTTTTAATCTTTCGTAAGCTTCAAGAATAAACTGGCTTCCTAAATCATTGTTTGGAAAAATAACAACGTAATTATGATTGTCTTCTAATAATGAATTGATAAAATTCTCTACATATAGTTCCATCTCTTTAATTTCGGTTGTAACCGGATGAAACATGACAATAGCATACTTTTCAAAGTCTATTTTATAATATTCTTTAGCAGTATTTAAATCTGGTAATTGATTTGAAAACATAATATCTACATCTGGAGAACCTATAGTAAATATTGATTCTTTTATTTCTCCCATTTGCATCAATCGCTTCTTCGCTTGCTTATTAGACACAAAATGGATGTGACTCAATTTACTTACGCTATGACGAATCAATTCATCAACAGTTCCTGAAACTTCCCCGCCTTCAATATGTGCAACTAAAATGTTATTAAGTGATCCAACAATTGCTCCTGCTAAAGTTTCTACTCTATCACCATGTACAACAATCATATCCGGATTTACCTCTTTACAATAAGCCGAAAGTCCTTCGATAGTTTTAGCAAGAGTTAAATCCATTGTAGTCTCATGTGTATGGTTTTTGAAAGTATGAATATTTTTAAAATTACATCTTTCAATTTCAATTAAAGTGTAGCCATATACTTCTTGCAAATGCATACCGGTAACAAAAACATATACTTCAAAATCTTGTTGTTTTTCAAGAGCCTGAATTAATGATTTTATTTTACTGAAATCGGCACGAGTACCTGTAAGGAAAAGGATTTTTTTCACTGAATTACTAAAATTTTTCAGGTTTATTAGATACAAATTTCAATAAGAAAAAGAATCTTTTAAATGCATAATAAAATTCGATTGCAAAGACTTTGGTTAATTTTAAAATTGAACCCAACAAACCTTTAGTAGCACTTTTGTAACTATAAGACGTATTCCATAATTGATATCCTCCTATAGTTTCGTTTTTAAATCTAAAAAAGTTTTGCTTATGATTTCTAACAATATCATAACAAAAAATAGAAGGAGAAAATTCAATATCAAAACCATTTATTAAAACTCTTACTGACCATTCTTTATCCTCCATTGTCGTTATATCATCTTTAAACCTATATGTTTCCCAGACTTTTTTACTGAATGCTGAACCACAAAATATTAAACCCGACTTATTTGGATCTGTTTTTGAAGAAATCGCATTAATATAGTTTTTATAATCATTTTTGTTGTGTAAACATCGTAATCCTGCTAAATTATTATTTTCGTCAAATTTCTGTTTTATCAATTTAAAAAAATCATGACTAACCGGATAAGCATGAGCACTAAAAATAACCACAATATCATTTAATGCACTTTGTGCAGCTAAATTTGCACTACCTCCGTAACTGAAATTTTGAATTTCTACTAGTTTTGAATTGTATTTATCTACAATTTTTTTACTATCATCATCAGACATATTATCGATGACTATTATTTCATCTATATCTTCCTGATAACGCTCTGTTAAATTTTTAAGTAAAAATTCTAAAGCTTCAGCTTGGTTCTTATTTCTAATTACGACAGATATTTTATTCAAAATGTGATTTTGTTAATTGTTCATCATTTGCAATATCTTTTAAAGCTACTTTGCCTATCAAATCATTAAAATGTTCTGCCAAAATTTCACCTGTACCCGGACGTTTCACCCAAATATTATCTTTAGTAAAGACATCTCCTTTTTTTATGTCTCTTATTGTGCAAACAGTTGCAAAGGCAAAATCAATAGTAACTTGCTCTTCTAATGCAGGTTTTTTTGTTCCGCCTCGCATCTGTGCAATTTCTGCAGATGAAATAATTAATTCCTGACAATTTTTTTCATCCATACTACAAACAATATCCGGACCTGTGCGTTGCATATGATCTGTAAAGTGTCTTTCTAAAATACTTGCTCCAAGTGCAACAGATCCTAAACAGGCATTATTATTTAAAGTATGATCGCTTAACCCAAAAACTTTACCTGGAAAAGCATTGTGCAATTCTATCATTGCACCAAATCTAACTAAGTGAATTGGGGTCGGATATAAATTTGTAGTATGCAAAAGTGCGACTGGAATATTGTGTTTATCAAAAATAGCTACTGCTTTTTGAACACTTTCAATGGTATTCATTCCGGTACTTAAAATTACTGGTTTTCCAAATGAAGCTATATGCTCTAAAAGTGGGTAATTATTACATTCGCCTGAACCAATTTTATAAGCCGGAATATCAAATTTCTTTAATCGATCTGCGGCTGCGCGAGAAAATGGTGTAGAAATAAAAATCATGCCTTTACTTTCTACATAATTTTTAAGTTCTAATTCGTCTATCTCATTCAACGAACAACGCTCCATAATTTCGTAAATAGAAACATCTGCATTACCGGGAATAACTTTTTTAGCGGCACCGCTCATTTCATCTTCAACAATATGAGTTTGATGTTTTACTACCTCAATTCCAGCTCTATGTGCGGCATCAACCATTTCTTTGGCAACTTGCAACGAACCTTCGTGATTAATACCAATTTCGGCAATTACTAAGGGATCAAAATCTTGCCCAATTTTTCTTCCTGCTATTTCTATGTATGGATTCATAAAGTAGGTTTGGTATTTAGGGTTTTATATGTGTATGATATAGATATTTGGCATAATCAAAGTCTTGCTGAGTATCTATATCTACATTGGCAAAAATATGATCTATTTCGAAAGGAAATGCATCTTCAGCAATAATTATATCTTGCAATATTAATGACGCTTTTGTAATATAAAGTAATCCGTTTTCGAAATAAAGAGGCTCAAGATCCTGACTTCTCTGTCCAATTTTATAGTTGTAAGGAATAAATTTCTGGTCTATAATTTTTCCGAATTTTTTATGATTTCTCGATACAGTAAATAAGCTACTGCAGTTTTGTTTTTGATAAATTTCAAAAGTATCTTTCAACAAATTTTCCGGACGAATAGGATTGGTAGCCTGAAGCAAAATAACATTTTCTATCTCTGAATCTATACTTTGCAAAACATGTTTTAATGCTGATACGGTTGGTTCAAGATCTCCTGAAATGTCTATAGGTCTATCAATAACTTTTGCACCATATTGAAGCGCAATATTTTTAATATCCTCATCATCTGTTGAGACATATATTTCATCTATAATAGCACTATTCGCTTTAGCAAATAATATACTAAATACCATTAAAGGAAGTCCATCTAGTAGTTTTATATTTTTTTTAGGCAATCGTTTAGATCCGCCACGGGCTGGTATTATCGCAATATTTTTCATTTAATGTTTTGAGTAGATAAATTTCTCATTTTTTCAATTACACTTTTATCAATCGGGTTCCTATATTTTAAAATTTTCGGAATATGAATGAACACAACAATAATTGTTTTAAAATATATTTTGAAATATTTACTATCACTTAAAGCATATTTATTAAAATTATGCCAATACAATTTTAAGATATTTAATAAAGGCAAACGATAATAAACTAAGAAAAAATAGGTTGAATTTTTTAGTTGCTTTTCAAATCTAAAGTAATTCTGTTTATCTAATTTTCTTTGTTCTCTATTAACTCTATGATTTACTTTAATTTTATTAGAATATAGAATATCATATCCTTTTGCTAAAACTTCGATAGATACACAAGATTCTTCGCCATAAATATCAATCCAGACAGGAAAGCCATTTGTTTGTGTATAAACTGACTTTCGAATTGCAAAACCGCAACCAATAAATTCAGAAAAAAGAAATTCTTTATTTTGATTTTCCGATTCCTTTAATGCCTCAACATCTGATTCAAAAATACCTTTTATTTCTTCAAAAGCAATAATAGCAACATTAGGATTACTTGCAAACAATAACTCAATTTGCGTTATAAAATTTTCATTTAATGGATGTGCATCATCATCTAAACCAATTAAAATTTCAGCATTTGCAAGTGGATAAATCTGGTGTCTAGCTGCAGATGCGCCAATTGATATGGGAGAAACAAACCATTTTATCCAAGTCAATTCATTTTTAAGATCCAATGAATTATCAGTACAACCATCTAAAAAAACTAAAACCTCAACTTCAGATTTATTAATTAAGGATTCAAGAATCAATAATGTTTTGAGTAAATCTTGTTTACGATTTTTGGAAACTATCAGAATTGAAGCTCGCATTTAATATTTTTTTATCATGCTATATGGAAGTTTTTTCCATTTTAAAAATAATTTGACAGTCCATTTTATTGATATGAATTTTACAAACAACCTGTTTTTTATAAAATAAAATGCTTTATTTAATTCATTCTTTTTCAGGAAACCATGTTGAAAATCAACATCTTCTCTCTCAATGTGATTTAATTTTCCGGGCATCCAATCCTCAAGAACATTTCCCATATGATAAGCATAGTTATCTTCCGTAGTCAAGCGCCAATAATCTTTTTCTAAAGGTATTCTATCTAGATAACCTTCACTTTCTCCGCCCATTTTATAATTAAAATAAGATGGAATTTCTCTAAATATATCTCTTTTATATGTTGCTACAAAATGACCGGAACCAATTAAAACATTCATATCTGAATTAATTTCTAGTCCGAGATTAAATTCAAGATAATCCTGGTTATAACTTCGGTCCCAACCGATACTATCATAAAAACGAATTAGATCAAATTTATTTTTTACCGGAATAAATTTTAGTTTTTTACTGCAAAAATTATCAAAAAGTACATTTCCGCAATAGCTTTCATACATTTTAAACTGAGGCACAATACCCACTACTCCTGCATTTGGAACTTGAGTAAAAACTTTTACGGTTTCAGTTTGCCAGTTTGGTAAAAACATAACGTCAGAATCTGATATCGTAACGAGTTCAATATTATTTCCTGCTAAACCTTTTACAACAGCATTAAGTTTTCCAATGTTTTGGGTATGAATTAATTCTTGTATTTTATTTTGATTTAAAAGTTCATCCAGATAATCTGCAACAATACGATCACTTCCATTATTTGCAATGGTTATAAAAGTTTTTTTGTGGATTGTAGCAAGCAAAGATTCTAAGCATAATTTTAAAATCGCAAAGCTATCTTTAAAATATCCTTCATGATTCGGAATGTAAACGGGTATAACTATCTGATGAATATATTCAGACTCATCATTTTTTTGATCTTTGTATGGATTATAACCTACTCGCATTACCAATTAAATTATAAATTTTATTAACTTTTTTCTTATTTACTAGGTAATTTAGCCGTTCAACAGCAATTTTTTGATTTGTCAAAAAAGCATCTTCTAAAATATCTTTTTTATTAATAATATTCAAAATGAGTCCTTTAATTTCAATAATTGATTCAGCATCACTAATCAATAATCCATTTTTACCATTTACTATAATTTCTGCAGTAACATTTCCGGGATTTGACTGTATTGGAAATGCGCCCATTATTATCGCTTCTAAAAGTGTATTAGGCATACCATCAGAAATACTATTACCTATATATATCAATGATTTCCCCATCAACTTCATTATTTCTAAGTGAGAAAGTGCATTTCTGTCAAAAACTTTAAAATCAAGATTATTAATTTTTATATAATCTACCACACTTGAATGTGCAGCAAAAATTACTACCTCAAAATTCTGTATTTCATTTTTTAAAGAATCAAGTACTTTTATAATATTTAATCCCCTTCCTAGAGTATGCTCATAACCTTTTACCAAAATCACAACTCTGTCTGAAATAGGCATTTTATATGACTCAAGTTCTTCTAATTTGTAACCTGTTCCTCCCGGAATAACTCCTACATGCTTTCCTAAAAAACCGAATTGTTTTGCCAAAACATAATCTCGCTGACAATCCGTGTGCAAAAAATTAATACGTTTTAAAATCTCTTTAATTTTTTCTAAATGAAAAGGAAATCGTTGATAATAATATAAATCATTTCCCCAACATGAATATAACCACATTATTTTAGGTTGACTTTTCATAGTGGCTAAAATAGGATATGAGCAACTTTGCATTTCAAAACTATGAATAACATCAGGTTGAATTTCTAAAATTATATTTTCTAAAGCTTCATTTACTGTTGTTTCACAAAATGGAATAATCCTGCGATATAGGGCAGGTAATTTTTTACTTAAAAAATATTCTCCTTTTATATAAGGTATTTTCCTTTTTTTCCATCCGATAAACTGTTGCACAGAATCTAAAGTTTCTAATTTTCCTCTATCTAAAATATCAAACCAATACAATTCATGATTTGTATCTTTCAAGTTCTCTATCCAGCGAATAACATGAATAGATGGCATTGAAACAAAAAGAATTTTCATTTTACAAAATAGGTTTTACTACAGTTCCAGATAATCCAACAATCATTGTAGACTTTTTAAAATTAGCTGGAGCTTTATCATTTTTATATAGATAGGCAATAATTGGTTTTGCTATTACTCTCATAATCTTCTTTTTTTTACCCCATAAATACATATTTACCCATAACCCCAACATTTGCGCCATTGCAGCATGATAACCACCCATTGCTTTTATTTTTATATCAGCAAAGCCATTTCTTTTAAAAATCATTTCTAACGCAAAAGGTGTATATCTGTAATAATCATGCGGAACTTCATGCAGAGACATTAAAAAAGGGACTGTAAAAAAAAACATTCCTCCGGGTTTTAAAACTCTTTTTACTTCTGCCAAATAGGCGTCAGGATCTGAAACATGTTCGAGAACCTCGGTAGAAATTACAACATCAAAACTAGCATCAATAAAAGGCATTATTTTTCCATCCCACAAATAATCAGGTTGAATATCTTCATAATTCAAACTGGAATCAATATCCAGACCTGTATAACTAGTTACTGCTGAATTAGATAAAATTAGCTCTTTATAAGGCATGCTTCCGCATCCTGAATCTAATAATGTTCCAGAAAAAAAAGATGCTGTATTTGCAACAGCCTTAAATATTTCGCTTCGAACAATATAACTTTCAAGGTTATTTTTTGAAAGGCGCAGATTTGTAAAAGAATTAGACATATGTTGATTAATTTAGACCATTACAAGAGTTTATAACCTTTTTTAAAAATACTGTAAATAATAAATCCGACTATGCTTTTAGTCATTTCTAAAAATTTGAAAAGCTGAAGTTCTAAAATTAAAAGTTCTTTTAAATAGTAAAATTTATGCATATCATTTTCAACCAATGCTTCTCTTAATATAGATTTATGACGATTTTTTAGATATAGTTTTATTTTTTTTGAGTTTGCTTTCTTATTTTCTCTAATCAATAATAAGTGTTTTCTAATCGCTTTGAATTCTGATTGTATTTCCTCAAAATTAAGTTTACCTATTTCGTTTGATAATGATGCTTCATGTACGCGATATTGAATAAGTGGTTCTTCTAGATAAATAATAGAAGGCTCCTGATACAACATTCGAAGGTTAAAATCCCAATCATCTAAATTTTTGATAGTTTCGTCAAATAATTCTTTTTGTTTGTTTATGAAACTTCTTTTCCAAAGTGGTCCGGAAATATAAAAAGCAATTTTGCCTACTAAATAATCCTCTATTAAATTATCAGAATAAATTTTATTTTCTTTTAAAAATTTATCATTTTGAAAATCATAATGTACAACCTTACAGACAATACATTCTGTAATATCATTTATTACCTTTATTTGATTTTCAAGTAAATTAATATGCATCAAATCATCACTGTCAAACCATTTTAAATATTCACCTTTGCTTATTTCAAAACCAAAATTTCTACTGGAATTTGGTCCTTTGGGTCTCTCTTTCGGTCTCTTATAATATTGAAATCGGTCATCCTTTTTAGTATAGTTATCTAATAAAAAATCAGTATCATCAGTCGAACCATCATCGATAATAATACATTCCCAATTTTTATAAGTCTGTAACAAAATACTATCAAGAGTTTCACTTATCAAGTGAGCTCTATTATAGGTTGGGATTATTATGGATATTAATGGCAAATTCAATTTAAATATTTTTCAATAAAAACTTAGTCATTTTATGATACCCTTTTTTGTTGAAATAATATAAGTTTAAAGTTGAAATAATTTTTAAAATTGTGATTTCTTTAGATGTTAACTTTAACTCTTTATTAAATAAAACCAACGTTTTATTTAAAATTTCAGTATTAGAATTTGGCAACAAATGAAATCGGATTTGATTAAATAATTTTACAATTATTTTCTTTTTTAAATCTTTTTTTTGGTCTACACTAAAAGTATTTAAAATCGTCCCATAATAATCAAAAAGCGAATCTATTATATTTTGCTGACCTCGTGGAGTTTCGTATTTATTTAAACTTTTAAGATCTACTCTATAGAAACAATCTGTTAAATCAATTACTTTATAGTTAGGCTTTAATTTATGAAGTAAATTGATATGAAACTCATCATCTTGAAAATTTTGAATATTTTCATTAAATTTCAGATTACCATTAAAAACAGAATGCTTTCTATAAATTGGTCGGGTAATATTCCATGGAAGTTTTCTTCCAAAAATAAATTCCAGAATTGTATCTCCGTTATTTCCCTCAAAAATTTTTCTAGCTCCATCAATAAAACAGTTATTAAGATTTGTAAAATGTCCCATTGAAAAAACTAGTATATCGTATTTAGGATATTTACTAAAAGCATTGATTCTTTTTTCTAAACAATCTATTATTAACAAATCATCACTATCTAAAAACATAATATAATCTCCCTTTGATTTTTCTATACCGTAATTCCTGCAGGCATTTGCTCCTTTTAAGGTATCAAGAGGTCTACTATAATACTGAAAACGAGAATCTTTTAATATATATTTTGCAACTAAATCGCCTGTATTATCCGTAGATTGATCGTCGATTATAATACATTCCCAATTTTGATAAGTTTGCACTAAAACGCTATCTAATGATTCTCCAATGACATGAGAGCGATTAAATGTTGGGATTACTATAGAAACTAACGGATCTTTCAATTTATTTTATTATAATAAATCATTGATTTTATAAATAACTTTACTTCATGAAATCGTATTAATTTGGATTTCCATTCTCTTTTAATTTTCAAGTATTGAAAATAAACTTTAGGTGAGTACTTTTCTCTATTTAGAAAGTAGTCTTTAAATACGTTATTCGTAATATTTGATAGATATTTTTCAAAACCTTTTTCCTCAAAAAAAGAAATTTTATTCGCAAGAATTAATTTATTCTTTAAATCAGGAAATTGCTGCATTTCCTCAAAAAAAAGAACATCCCGTTGAATAATCTTCTTTAAAATATTTTGACTCTCTCTGTTTTTTTTAAAATTCAAATAATTTAACAAGTTTACTTTGATTACTACCGCTGCCTTTTTTTGCTCATTGTTCCTTTTTTTAGAAACTTGTAAATTGTGCATTCGATAATTTAACAAAACTTCTTGTAAATTGTGTAATTTCCCTAACACTGATAATCTTGTCCAGAGATCATAATCTTCTGCAGGTTCCTTACTAACATCATATATTAAATCATATTTTTGGAAAATTTCTTTTCTCATCATTACTGTTGGATGTCCTATAGGACATTCTTGCAGCATGGCAAGTTTAATCTCTTCATGATTTTCACAAACGGCATATATTTTATCAGTCTCAATTATTTTAAAAAAACTTCCACAAACAACTACATCTGGATTTTTGTCTAAAAAATTAATTTGCTTTTCAAACCTTTCTGGAAAACTTATATCATCTCCATCCATTCTGGCAATATATTCTCCTTTAGCTATACTTAATCCGTAATTTAGACTATTAGTATACCCTGTATTTAATGGTTTTTCAATTAATTTAATTCTATTATCATCGTAGCTTCTTATAATTGGTAATGTTTCATCTGTAGAAGCGTCATCAATTATTATAAATTCAAAATCTGAAAAAGTTTGATTTAAAATACTGTCAATTGCTTCTTTTATATACAGTTCGCAATTGTAAACAGGCATTAAAACTGTAATTCTTGGGTGATTAGAAACATTCATTATTCTAAAAGTATTTTTTCAATATTTTCAATATTTTTAAATATATCTCTATTATTAAAGACATCATGAAATTGTTTATATGAAAGAAAATCAGCAACTTTATGATCATATAGAACTTTTTTGCTAGCTTCAACAAATGCTAATAAATCTTTATAGTGCGGATAAACAACATCTAATCTATTTATTTGTATGTTTTCACCAATAAAAAAATCCCAAAAAATTTGTGGAGTTCCTGTTAAACAAACTTCTAATGCTGCGAAACCTGCAGGTAAATTATTATATCCTTGAAACCAAACCAAATCTAATTTTTCTTCCAGAATAGTTTTTTTCATATCTGCCTGATGCCCTCTAAAGTGGACTTTGTCATTCAAATCTAAATTATTAATATAACGATCGTATTCGGCATATTTATAATTTCCAACTCCAAAAATATGTAATTCTATATTATAACCTTGACTTAATAAAACCTGATAAGCATATAAAAAAGGGTCTAAAGGTTTGTCTTTATGTAATCTTGTAAATATTCCTATCTTTTTAGTTTTACATCTCTCATTAAATTGCCATTTATTATACTCATTTGTAACTGTTAAACACAAAGGCATAAATTCATATTTGTAATTACTAAAACCTTCAAATTCATATTCAATCTGTCTTGTATTATCAAATCCTCCCATAAATACAAATTGCTTATTCTTTTCAAAATTTCTATAGTTTTCGGATTGAAATCTTGAACACATAATAAAGATGAAAATTTTTTTAAAATAATCTACTTGAATACTATTTGATAGTGATTGATAAACATATTCTCCCATAAATATCACTTTGTCATAATTATCGAATAAAGTAATTAAATTTCGAATATTGTTATCTCTAACCTTTAGATTCAATGAATTTCTTAATATTTTATTTAATATTGTAGAAACTAATCCTTTTTTATTTTTTTTAATAAAATCTTTTAAGAAAAGAATTTTTGTACCCAAACAAAGGTGTTTTTCGTAAAAATAATCAGGTAAATCTAATCTTGTATTTAACTCTACTAAACTTAGTATAGTCAATTCAAACTTATCCTTATTCAATGCACTATCAAATTCATACATTTCTCGCTGCGCACCATTATGATAAAAATCAGAAACAATAAATAATATCTTTTTCTTACTCATTTCTTATTGTATCTATAATTAATTTAATATCATCATCTGATAGTTCATAATAAAATGGCAATCGCAATAATGTATCAGAATACAAATCACTAAAAATTAAATCTTTTCCCGAATATTGATTTGAATAAAATGGACTTTTATGCAGACTCAAATAATGGAATACAGGATAAATTTCTTTGTTTTTTAAACGAGAAATACATTCATTTCTTTTTTCTAATGATTCAAAAATCAAATAAAACATATGCGCATTATTCGTAGCATAATCTGGTAATTGTGGCAATTTAAAATCTCCATCCTCCTCATTTTTTTTTAAACCTTCATTATACTGACTCCAAATTTGTTTTCTCCTTTTTTGGATTTTATCTAAATATTCAATTTGTGCCCAAAGAAAAGCAGCAATAACTTCTGATGGCAAAAAAGAAGAACCTATATCAATCCATCCATATTTATCAACTTCACCTCTAAAAAAAGCAGATCTATTTGTTCCTTTTTCCCAAATAATTTCTGCTCTACTTGCAAATCGTTTATCGTTTATTACAAGCATACCTCCCTCTCCCGAGATTATATTTTTAGTTTCATGAAACGAAAAAGCTGACAAATGCCCTATGGAACCTAATGCTCTTTTTATTCCGTCCTTTCCAGTATAAAAGCTATCTATAGCTTGGGCAGCATCTTCAACGACAAACAAATTATATTTTTTAGCAATTTCCATAATAGAATCCATATCACATGCGATACCTGCATAATGAACTGGAACAATCACTTTAGTCTTCGATGTAATTAATGATTCTAGTAAATTGCTATCAATATTTGGATTTTCAGAATTAGAATCAGCAAAAACAATTTTTGCTCCTCTCAATACAAAAGCATTTGCAGTAGAAACAAAAGTATAAGACGGCATTATCACTTCATCTCCAGGTTTGATATTAATTAAAATTGCAGCCATTTCTAATGCATCCGTACAAGATGTTGTCAGCAAACATTTTCCAAAACTATACTTTTGTTCAAAAAAATATTGACATAGTTGTGTATACTTTCCATTACCTGATATTTTTCCAGAAACAACAGCATCAGTAATATATTGTGTTTCTTTCCCCGTAAGATAGGGCTTGTTGAAATGTATCATTATCTTATAAATCTTAATGGGTTACCAATATATAGTCCACATTTTACAATTGATTTCACCACTAACGAACCAGCTCCAATTTGAGTATTATTAATAATTTTTATATTATCAATAACTGTCGAATTGATTCCCAAGAAACACAGTTCTTCAATTGTTACAAATCCTGCAACAGCAACTCTTGGCGATAAAAAAGTATGTTTTCCGATAGTAGTATCATGAGCAATAGAACAACTTAAATTTAAAATACAGTTTTTTTTTATAATGACTCTTGCATCAATTACGCAACCGGGATAAATTACAGAACCACTTTCTATAATTGCAGTAGAATCAACCCAAGCCGTTGAGTGTACTAATTTCCCAAAAGGAATTTTACTTTCAAGTCTTTCGAACAAATATTTTTTCACACCTAAATGCTTATATCCAATTCCTATTAATAATTCATCAAATTGTTTTAATACAAAAGCCTTTTCAATATCAGTCGTTTTTCCAATTACTGGAATTGAATTCACACTTTTTTTTATAGAAAAATCATCAAAGAAAACTACTTTTTTATACTGTTGGTCAGATAATGCAAAATGAGCAATTTGTTGCCCTAAGTCTCCTGCCCCAATAATAGCTAATGTTTTCATATTCAAAATATAAGATAATTACGAGCTTCAATTCCTTCATTAAATAACAAATCTAATATTGAAACACCATGAACAAATGGAGGATACAATTGTTCATACTCCGGATATGCCGAATAATCAAAATAATTGATTTTCACACCCGCTTCTTCAAAAATTCTTTCATTCATATATACTTTAGCTGCTGGACCTGAAAAATAATCCGTTCCATTTAACTTTAAACATAAATCAAGTAACCGCTCTGAACGTTCCTCTTTTAAAGAAAAATCAGAAGAAAAATGAAAATTAGTTTTTATGTTTAATATTTCACAAATTGCACTTATAAATCGAAAATTTATCTCTGTTAAATACTTAGATGTTGTGTTTAAGTATAAGTCTTCAAAAAAATCTTTATAATAATTAAAATTAGCTGACTTACCATAAACTTGTTTTATAACATTCCAATGGTCATTATTCCAATTTTTGTCAGATATTTTAGTTTCCCTTATTTTTTGTAAATACTTACCTTTAACTTCAACTGGAATTGTCAACCATTTAACACCCGATTGAGTTTTAATTAAATTTCTATTTCTCCAATCTCTTTTAGTAAATTGCATATCATCATAGATTACAAAATCATCCGCCAAAGCAATTGAATCGAAATATCCTTTCCAAGGAATATAATTTGATTGAGTTATTATAATTTTTCTCATTAAGATATAATATCTTTAGTACTCCACGATAATGAAGGTCGAATCATTCCATTAACTTTTCCTAAATAACCAGATTCTCTTATAATATCTTTTACTTCAAAAGTTAATAATTCATGATCACTAAACAAAGGGTTCATTTCATTTGTATGAAAATAAACATGTATTTGATATACATCATCATTTAAAAAATTAGATGGAATTTCGCAACAAATCTCAGTAGCTTTATTTAATTTACAATTAAACTTACCTCCTGATCCAAAAACAATATCCCCTTTTATAGTTTTTAAATCAAATCCTATAGAAATGAATTCTTTATTTGTTTGATTAATGATATTCATTTTAAAATTAATCAACGAAGTCACATCGATTATATCATTTTTATTACTTGTAGAGGCATTTTCAATTCCAGCATACATAATTCGAATTTTATCATTGCCTTTGGCTTTAATAATAGAATCAAAATTAATGATTCTTTCTAAAAAAGAATTACTTTGCAAATAATCTGAAATTACTTTAGTAGGGGTTCCACTGCTACAAATTTTCCCATGTTCCATAGATACAACACGTGTACAAAGTGTTTCTACTGCCGCCATATTATGACTCACAAATAAAACAGTTCTACCTTCTCCCTTAGAGATATCTTGCATTTTACCAATAGCCTTCTTCTGAAACTCTGCATCACCAACAGCCAAAACCTCATCAATAACCAAAATTTCAGGTTCTAAAAAAGCAGCTACAGCAAATGCTAAACGAACAGTCATTCCAGAACTATATCTTTTTACAGGCGTATCAATGTAACGTTCGCATCCTGAAAATTCAATAATTTCGTCAAGCTTGGAAGAGATTTCTTTTTTGGTCATTCCCAAAATTGCACCGTTCAGGAAAATATTTTCTCTTCCGGTCATCTCTCCATTAAATCCTGTTCCTACTTCAAGTAGTGAAGCAATACGCCCACGAGACTTTATACTTCCAGTTGTAGGAGCTGTAACTTTTGAAAGTATTTTTAAAAGTGTTGATTTTCCAGCACCATTTTTACCAATAATACCGAGCACTTCTCCTCGCTCTACCTCAAAGTTAATGTCTTGTAAAGCCCAAACATAATCAGATCTTCCTTTGGTGGAACGATCATTTGTTTCACCTATTTTTAGATACGGGTTCTCTTTTCCTCGAATCTTATGCCACCAACGATTGATATCATGACTTAAGGTTCCGGTACCTACTTGTCCTAAGCGATATTGTTTAGAAATGTTTTCGGCTTTTAATATTATATCTTTTTTCAATGGTAAATCTAAAATGGTAAGTAAAACATACAGTTACAAATATTCGATTTTAAACAGTATCTATAAAGCTCTTTTCCGTTTTGTTGAAAACTAAAAGTCCGATAAAAAATACCGCAATAGTAACAACTAAAGTATACGAAAGACCTAGCACTGAAACTTCTCCCGCATCTAAAAGCATGTAACGAGCTGTTTCTATTATATACGCTAATGGATTATACTCTACGAGCCAGCCATAGCCTGGTAATTTATCTTTAATTAAACTCATAGGATACATAACTGCAGACAGGTACATTAATAACTGTATCCCAAAACCTATTAAATGACTGAGATCTCTGTATTTTGTTACCATTGCCGAAATAAGCATTCCTAATCCCAATCCTAAAACTCCCATGATTATAATTAAGATAGGAAAAAATAAAATGAGACTGTTTAATCCTAAATTTGCTCCCTGAAAATAATAGAAAATATAAAATCCTATAAAAATCAAAAATTGAATTCCGAATTTCACTAAATTAGAAATCACAACTGATAGTGGTGTAATAATCCGAGGAAAATACACTTTCCCAAAAATAGCAGCATTCGCTTTAAAAGTATCTGAAGTTCCCGTTAAACACGCAGTAAAATAATTCCAAACGGTTATTCCAGACAAATTAAACAAAAATGGAGGAACAGTACCTGTATCAATACCAGCAACGTTATTGAATATTATAGTAAATGTTACAGAAGTAAATAATGGCTGGATTAAATACCAAAGTGGCCCTAAAACGGTTTGTTTATAAACCGTAATAACATCTCGTTTTACGAAAAGGAGCAACAAATCTCTATATTGCCAAACTTCCTTTAAGTTTAGTGAGAAGAATTTATTTTTAGGTGTTATTTCAAACAACCAATCATTTGGGGTATTGTTGTCGTTCATTTTATTTTAAAACTAATTAACCGAAATAGTTTCTCAAAGAGCAAGGTTTAATTAACAAGATTTTTATTCGCTTATAAATTATATTAAAAGCAAAAAGGCGTTTTTAAAAAAACACCTTTTTAATATCATTTGAATACAAAATTCAATTTATCATAAGAAACTACTTATCTAAAACTTCAAAAGCAGAATTCATACTTTTAAATTCCGGAACAATTTTCTTCATTTTCGTAACAATATCATCATTGTCATAGAAGTCAGCAATACCTATAAGCTCATCAATTTCAATATGCAAATTTTCGTATTCGTCTTGTAATTCCTGAGCAATCATAATTTTATTATGATAGGTTGGCAAAGTCTTAGAAGTATCATTTAATAATTCTTCATATAATTTTTCCCCTGGTCTTAATCCAACAATTTTGATCTTGATTTCTTTATCCGGAATAAATCCTGCCAGCTTAATCATTTTTTTAGCCAAATCAATAATCTTAACCGGTTTACCCATATCAAAAATATAAATCTCCCCTCCGTTACCCATCGCACCCGCTTCTAGTACTAACTGACATGCCTCCGGAATCGTCATAAAATAGCGTATGATATCCTGATGGGTAATAGTAACGGGGCCACCCTCAGCAATTTGTTTTGTAAACAAAGGAACCACTGATCCATTTGAACCTAAAACATTTCCGAAACGAGTTGTAATAAACTTAGTTGCCCCATCAACATTTTCTTTTTGATTTTTCAAGAATAACGATTGAACATATTTCTCAGCAATACGTTTACTGGCCCCCATAACATTACTTGGGTTAACAGCTTTATCTGTAGATACCATTACAAATTTCTTCACTCGATATTTACAAGCTAAATCAGCCAGATTTTTAGTTCCTTTAATATTGGTCTGAATCGCCTGTGATGGATTTTCTTCCATCAATGGAACATGCTTATAAGCTGCAGCATGAAAAACAACATGAGGACTATAATTTTTAAAAACTTTTTCTAAAGCTTTTTTACTTCTAACGTCTGCAATAACTGCTACAATTTTTGCCTGTGACCCTAAAGTTAGGGTTTCTAAACATAAATTATGAAGTGGTGTTTCAGCATGATCTAAAATGATAACAACTTTAGGATTAAATCCTAAAACCTGTCTTACTATTTCGCTTCCAATTGATCCAGCTGCTCCACTAATAAGAATTGTTTTATCTTTTAGCTGTTTTGAAATTGATTTACTATCCAGAACTATAGGTTTTCTTTCAAGTAAATCTTCAATCTGAATGTTCTTTACTTTTTGAGAAATTTCTTTTTGATTCTCCCAATCTGAAATTAATGGTACTGTATATACTCTATAATTGAATTCTAAGCATTGATCAACAATAATCAACTGTTCTTCTTTTGATAAACTTTTATCCGCTATAATAACACCTTCTGCAGCTACAGAACGCATTAAAGCAGGTAATTTTTTTCTTAAAATCAGAATTGGTAAATCTAACATTCTTTTAGATGCATTCTGATTATTCTTATCTACAAAACCAACAATTTTAAATCGTGAAGGTGTTTCAAATTTTAATGCATTTGCAACCGAAATTGCATTAGCATCAGTTCCATAAATTACAGTTCTGATTAACTTAGAATTGGTTTTCTCTGAAAAATACAATTCGAAAGTTTGTTTTACGACAACACGATACAAGAATAAACCACAAAAAGATAAAACCAAATTTATAAAAAGTGCCGTATTCAAAAAAGCTTTATGTCCAGTATATAACTCAAAAACTAAATTGAAAAATAAAAAAAACACCAAAACTGACATTTGAGAAAACAATAGCTTAATAGCATCTATGTAAGAAGAGTGTCGTATAATTCCTGAATACGTTCTAAAAAGCCAAAAGAAAAATACATTAATAACGATTAAACTTGAGACAAAATAAAACTGATGTGACGTAATAATGTACCCCAATGCGGTCCCTTCAAACAACATATACGTAAATGTGAACGAAAAAATTAGCACCATTACATCTATAGCAATAATAATCCATCTAGGCAGATAGCTAAGATTATTAATGCTACTTCTTAGATTCCTGGGTGAGAGAAAATTATGCAACAACGATGCTATTTTGGTTTGTTTGTCTGTATTCAATTTGGTTTAGTTTAATTTTGTAAACTTTGTCTGTCTTACAAAAATACAAATTAAAGTTTTTAAAAAATTATTTCTCGATGCAAATTAGATTTTAACGCCTTTTTTCTTTTGTTTTAAAAATTCTATTAAATACGATCCATATCCGGATTTTACCAAAGGTAAAGCTAATGTTTCTAGTTGTGCATCATTTATAAATCCTTGTCTCCAGGCAATTTCTTCAATACAGCCAACTTTCAAACCTTGTCTTTCTTCAAGGACCTGAACAAATTGTCCCGCCTGCATTAAACTATTAAAAGTTCCTGTATCCAGCCAAGCCGTTCCTCTGCTTAAAATACCCACTTTTAAGGCTTCTCTTTCTAAATATACTTTATTCACATCAGTGATTTCATATTCACCACGAGCACTTGGTTTAATATTTTTGGCAATTTCTACAACCGAATTATCGTAGAAATATAATCCCGGAACCGCAAAACTAGATTTTGGTTCTGCAGGTTTCTCTTCGATTGAAATTGCTTTAAGATTCTCATCAAATTCCACTACTCCATATCTTTCCGGATCTGAAACATGATAAGCAAAAACAACACCACCGTTTGGTTTTGTATTTGATTTTAAAAGCTCCTGCATATTCGATCCAAAAAAGATGTTATCTCCCAATATCAAAGCTACATCATCATTACCTATAAATTCTTCACCTATTACAAAAGCCTGAGCTAAACCGTTAGGAATTGCCTGTTCTGCATAACTGAATTTGCATCCTAAACTTGAACCATCACCTAATAATTTTTTAAAATTTGGCAAGTCGTGCGGAGTAGAGATAATTAATATTTCACTAATCCCTGACATCATTAAAGTAGACAACGGATAATAGATCATTGGTTTATCATAAACAGGCATCATCTGTTTACTCATAGCAAGAGTCAATGGATGTAAACGTGTACCAGAACCTCCGGCTAAAATAATTCCTTTCATAAAATTTTATTTTAGATTTTAGATTTTAAATTTTAGATTACTTAATTGGAATACTAATATTTAAATCTTCAATGCATCTTTTATTTATACAAACATTTTTTTCAAACTTTCTTTATAATATGGAATATCTACATTATAAGTAGCTTTAATTTTTTTCTTATCTAATAATGAAAATTCAGGACGCTTTGCAGGAGTTGGATATGATGCTGATGGTATACCGCCAACATTACAACTGTATCCTCCAAATTCTTTTATGCTCAACGCAAATTCATACCAACTTATTTCACCTTCACTCGAATAATTATAAATCCCTGGAATCCATTCTGGAAATTCCAAAATATCAATCATTGCCTGAGCTAAATCAGCAGCATATGTTGGAGATCCTATTTGATCGTTTACAACGTTAATAGTATTTCTTTCCTGCATTAATCGTTGCATCGTTTTTACGAAATTATTTCCAAATTTACTGTAGACCCAAGAAGTTCTTATAATAATTGAATTTGGATTTTCTTTTAAACAAGCAATTTCACCTGTCCTTTTACTTGCTCCATATACATTGACAGGATTAGTTTTCTCGTCTTCATTTAAGGCAATTGAAGAAGTTCCGTCAAAAACATAGTCTGTAGAAATATGAATTAGTTTTGCATCATTCTTCTGAGTATATTTTGCAATAAATTCTACCGCAAGATGATTTATTGTGAAAGCTAGTTCTTTTTCAGTCTCAGCTTTATCAACTGCTGTATAGGCACCACAGTTAAAAATAACATCAGGTTGAATTTTATTTAATTGCTTTTCAAGAATATCTAAGTCATCTAAAGCGATTTGAGTTCTATCAGCAAAAATCCATTCATAATTTGAATAATTTACAGATAAAACAGCTAATTCAGATCCTAACTGTCCGTTTGCTCCCGTTACAAGAATTTTCTTCATTAAAATAAGCTGTTACAATTTTCAATAAAAGGAAGTATTTGATCTTTTTCGGAAACAATTGCATCTTTTAAATCCATGCCCCAATCAATATTTAAAGAAGGATCATCATATTTAATTCCACCTTCAGAAGATTTATTATAAAACTGATCACATTTATACATTACTGATGCTGTTTCACTAATAACCGAAAAACCATGAGCGAATCCTTGGGGAACTAATAATTGCTTTTTATTTTCTGCTGATAATAAAATACTAAATGCTTTTCCGTAGGTAGGTGAATCTTTTCTTAAATCAACAGCGACATCTATAATTTCTCCTTCTAAAACTCGAACTAATTTTGTTTGTGCAAATGGTGGATTTTGGTAATGTAGACCTCTTAAGGTTGCATTTTTAGAAAAAGATTGATTGTCCTGAACAAAATTTATGTTAATCCCTAAATCTTCAAATTTAGTTTTACTGTAAGATTCAAAAAAATAACCCCTTTCATCTCCAAAAACAGTTGGTTCTACAACCACCAAATCTTTTATAAACGTTTCTTCAATTTTCATATTAAAATCAATTCTTATTTATATTCAAAAAAGTTGATTATAACTTCTTTAACTCTATCTTTATCTTCTACTGACAAATTTGACCCCGATGGTAAGCATAATCCTTTTTCAAATAATTTTTCGGCAATCTTATTACCATAATATGGATATTTTTCAAAAATTGGCTGTAAATGCATCGGCTTCCAAAGTGGACGACATTCTATATTTGCTTTTTCAAAAGCAAGTCGCAAACTTTCCCTATTTCTATTTTTATTAGGTTCAACCAAAATGGTAGTTAACCAATAATTCGAAAAATAATCTTCATTAATACTCTCAAAAACATCCACTCCTTCAATATTTCTGAATATCTCTTTATAAAAGCTATTAATCTTTCTTCTGGAATCTACATTTTTATCTAAAACTTTCAACTGTCCCAATCCAATTCCTGCGCAAATATTACTCATTCTGTAATTATATCCTATTTGGCTATGCTGATAGTGTATCGCTTCGTCTTTAGATTGTGTCGCATAAAAAATGGCTTTATCCTTTAGTTCTTTTGAATTACTTATTAAAGCCCCCCCACTTGAAGTGGTAATTATTTTATTTCCATTAAATGAAAAAATTCCGAAATCTCCAAAACTTCCACATTTTTTTCCTTTATAAGAACTTCCTAATGCTTCAGCACTGTCTTCAATAATTGAAATACCATACTTATCTGCAATAGCATGAATTTCATCCACTTTATAAGGATTCCCATAAAGATGCACTACTATAATCGCTTTTGGCTTTTTTCCTTTTTTAATTCTATCTTTAATAGCAGCTTCTAAATATTCAGGACAAATATTCCAGGTATCTAATTCGCTATCTACAAAAATTGGGATTGCTCCCTGATATAGAATTGGATTGGCCGAAGCTGAAAAAGTCATACTTTGACAAATAACCTCATCTCCTTTCTCTACTCCTAACAACACCAATGCCAAATGAATAGCCGACGTACCTGAATTGAGTGCCGATATAAGTGATTTCTCATTTAGATAATTTTCTAAAGCACTTTCAAATTCATCAACATTTGGCCCTCCGGAAGTTATCCAATTTGTTTCTAAAGCCTTTTGAATATACTCTTGTTCAAAACCGCTTTCTTCAGATAAGGATAAATAAATTCGTTTATTATCCATTAATTTTCCAATAATCTGAAGGATAGCGAATATCATCGTCACTCACATTAGTAAGCGGCAATGTTGAAAAAGAAATTAGTTTTGAATCTTTTTCTAAAGATTCTATAGCATTGGCATAACCTGCAGGAATATGCACTATCTTATTATCATTAACAGAAACAAAAATAGTTTCTACAATTATGTCTTTCGAAGGATTTTGCCAATCATCAATTTTTACAAAATGAATATGGAAAGAACCAGTTAAACAATAAAAGTTTTTGTTATCTAATTTATGTCCTTGCCAGGCACGAATAGGATTTTCTTCAGAATTACTAATGATGTAGAATCTCTCGATATCCGTAAACTTAAAATCATTAACATACGAAATAGTTCCTCGATGATCAGAGAAATTACCTCCTTGAATTATTTTTGGAATCATGCCTTTAATTTTAAATCACTTTTATTTAACAAATAAAACTTAAGGGTATATATTAAAAGTAATGGTGATATCACAATTACAAATAGTACTATGTCATTAACCTTTTGATATAAAAAGATAACTAAAGCTGAAACTGCACTTTGAGCGATTGCGTAGTATAAAGAGACCAAACGGTGTTGCATTTTATATTCATTACTTAAAACCTGATACAAATGAAGACGATGTGCTTCAAAAATATTTTGTTTTAAGTATAATCGATGGATAATGGTGCAAATTGCATCAACACCATAGATTGCTAAGAACAAAAGCCATACGAGAGAACTGGTTACTAATATCAATTTCAAAATCAAATAAATAACCCAAAAAGCAATAGCGATACTGCCAATATCCCCGGCAAAACATTTTGCCTTTTTTCTATAATTAAAAAACAAGAAAACGAAACTGGCGATCATTGCATACTTTATAAAAACAGCATCAAAGAAAAATTGAATATTTTTATTTACATATAATAATGCCCCCATTACAATCAAAGTATACAATCCTGTAATACCATTAATTCCATCCATAAAGTTATAAGCATTGATCAATCCTATTGCCAGGATATATGCAATAATAACTCCATAAAAAGGCATCAAAATAAATACTCCTAAATCATAAAAAATCAAGGTAATAGCTAAAAAGTGAACTGAAATTCTGATTTTGTTAGACAAACTATGAATATCATCCCAAAAACTGACTAAACTAACCAGAGTAATCCCGCTAAAGAAAAAATAATTCGTCTGAATATTTTGTAAAAAATAAATTAGAGCAGCGAACCAAAAAATGATTCCGCCTCCTCTTAAAGTAATTTCTGTATGTGAACTTCTTTGATTGGGTTTGTCAATAATATTATAACGATCAGCTACTTTAAAATAAAGTAACATCAAAATCATTAAAATTATTCCTAGTATTGTGTATTGCATTATATATCAGGTTACTCCCAATTAGTATCTTTTATTTCATTGTAAACTTTTTGAACACCTTCCTCCAAGGTAGTTTTAGCCTTCCAACCGAAATTGCTTAGTTTAGAGACGTCCATTAATTTACGTGGAGTACCATCTGGCTTGGTTGTATCAGTTAGAATTTCACCTTCGAAACCAACGACTTTTTTAACTAAAATTGCCAGATCTAAAATTGAAATATCTTCACCAACTCCAATATTAACTAATCCCGATTCATTATAATTTTTCATTAAAAACACACAGGCTTCAGCAAGATCATCAGCATGCAAAAATTCTCTTTTAGGGCTTCCAGTTCCCCATATAGTAACAGAGCTGTCGTTATTACGCTTTGCAGTAATAAACTTTCTCAGCATTGCAGGTAGAACATGAGAGTTTTTTAAATCATAATTATCATTTGGCCCATATAAATTTGTAGGCATAACCGAAATAAAATTACAACCAAACTGGTCTCTATAGGCATCGCACATTTTGATACCTGCAATTTTTGCAATTGCATACGGTTCGTTTGTAGGCTCCAATTCTCCTGTAAGCATATATTCTTCTTTTAACGGCTGCGGCGCCATCTTAGGGTAAATGCAGGAAGATCCTAAAAACATTAATTTTTTTACATTATTTAAGTATGATTGATGTATTACATTATTTTGTATCATCAGATTTTCATAAATAAAATCTCCTCTGTATGTGTTGTTAGCAATAATTCCTCCAACTTTTGCAGCTGCTAAAAAAACGTAATCAGGTTTTTCTTCTGCAAAAAAATCAGCTACAGCTTGTTGATTACGCAAATCTAACTCTGAAGACGTTTTAAGAACAAAATTTATATGTCCCTTAGCTTTTAATTGACGTAAAATAGCTGAACCTACCATTCCACGATGTCCCGCTATGTATATTTTATCTTTTAAATTCATAATTTTAATTTCATATTCCAAAATAAATTATTCTGGCTTTTAAATTAATATCTAATAGCTGATTTTACCTCGTTTAACATCTTTTCTCTTTTCACATAATCAAGATCACATGCCATCATTTCTCTCACTAATCCAGCCAAATCATATTTCGGCACCCATCCTAATTTCGTTTTCGATTTGGTTGGATCTCCAATAAGTAAATCCACTTCTGTCGGACGAAAATATTGTGGATCAACAGAAATAACCTCTTTACCTAACTCAATCTGATAATCAGAATTATTACAACCAGCTACATATCCTTTTTCATTTACTCCTTCGCCTCTAAATTCAATATCTATACCTACTTCTGCGAATGACATTTTAACAAAATCACGTACATAGGTAGTTTCTCCCATAGCAATAACATAGTCTTCCGCAACATCTTGCTGTAAAATGCGCCACATTGCTTCTACATAATCTTTTGCATGTCCCCAGTCGCGTTGGGCATCTAGATTTCCTAAGTATAAACAATCTTGTTCTCCTAAAGCAATTGCAGCCGTTGCCATAGTTATTTTACGAGTAACAAAAGTTTCTCCTCGACGAGGTGATTCATGATTAAACAAGATTCCGTTACAAGCAAACATATCATAAGCTTCACGATAATTTTTAGTAATCCAGAAACCATAAATTTTTGCTACTCCATAAGGTGAACGAGGATAAAAAGGTGAGTGCTCATCATAAAGTCCTTTTTCATTTTTATTCTCAGCCAAACCACCATACAATTCAGATGTTGAAGCCTGATAAATGCGTGTTTTCTTTTCTAAACCCAAAATACGTACTGCCTCAAGTATTCTTAGTGTACCAATACCGTCAACATTAGCCACATATTCCGGCGAATCAAAGGAAACTTTTACATGACTCATAGCCCCTAGATTATATATTTCATCAGGTTGTACCTCTTGAATAATTCGAATAATATTAGTAGAATCCGTTAAATCCCCATAATGCAACTTAAAATTTACATGAATTTCGTGTTGATCTTGATAGATATGGTCAATACGTTGTGTGTTAAAAGAAGAAGCTCTTCTTTTAACACCATGGACCATATAACCTTTCTCTAATAATAATTCTGCCAAATACGAACCATCTTGTCCTGTGATTCCTGTTATAAGTGCAATTTTCATATTTGTTTTTTTTATTTTTTTCTAAATGAAATAAATGTCTTTCTCAATCCCTCATCTACCGAAATCGGTAATGACTTACCTATTGCTTTTACTATTTTCTCATTACTTACGACATAATTCTCTGTGAGCTTTTGCAAACGTTCTGAATTTAAAGGTAAATACAAATAATCTCCAAACTTAGCGATCAACCATATTAAATTTTGCGGTACCTTTAAAACTTTGCTTCTTTTATTCATGCTTATTGCTAAAAGTTGAACTAATTCATTTGTTGACAATGTTTTGTCATCCGCCACATTATATACTCCTGAAGGAATGGAAACATTTTCTATTAATTCATTAATAACAAAACAGAAATTCTCTATACTCAAAAAAGAACGTTGATTATAAAAACTACCTAATGGCCACGGTAAACCTTTGGTAACAATTTGAAATAATAAATTAAGATTTCCCTTATTTCCTGGTCCATGGATTATACATGGTCTTAAAATATAAACTCGCTTATTACTTGGTAATTTCTTACTTAAAATATATTCTTCTGCCAGATGCTTAGAAATACCATAATGGGTTTTAGGATTAGCAATTTCATTTTCTGTTAAAATACCTATAGCTCCATCTGATACAGCCTTTACCGTACTTATAAAAATAAACAAATCCAAATCCGAAGCCAAAAAGGAATCAAATACTTGCCTAGTTAATTCAAAATTAGTTTCATAATACTCATTTGGTTTAGAAACTTTTTTTAAATCATGTGCTTTTCCAGCCAGATGAATTAAAACATTGCCACTAAAACTAAAAATTTGATCCGGTACATAACGTAAGCTTAGGGTTTGTACCTCACTTAAGCCATTCAAATATTTCTGAAGATTTGTTCCTACAAAACCCGTTGCTCCAGTAATTATGATCTCTTTCATTATCTGGAAAATTTAAAATAAATATAACTATATAATTTAAATGGTAAAACTCGCAATGGGATTTTAAAAAGTAAGACTTTTGTAAATTCAATATAAGTAAAAAAATCTATTTTTAAAAATTTTCTATAGAGCTTAACTTCATTAATTGCATATTTTATACCCCATCTTCGTCTAATAGCTTCTGAAAGATTTTCTCCCAGTCTAAAATACAATACATTTTCCTTAACATTCCCAAACATAAATCCTGCCATATAGGCTCTAACAAAAAAATCATAATCTTCTGGAAAGATAGTAGTGTCATAGCCATTTATAGCATCAAAAGCTTCTTTTTTAAACATAATAGTTGGATGTGAAAAAGGACTTCTAAATTTCATAAATTCGACAATTTCTTTATGGAAAAGAGGTACTTGCCTAATAGAAATAACATCTTCAATTTCTTTTGAGAACTCAATTATTTGTCCTCCTACAATATCCAAATTATTATCTATCAAATAATCCATTTGTATTTCAAATCGATTAAAAAAACAAATGTCATCTGAGTCCATTCTTGCAACAATTGAATTTCTGACCACTCTCATTCCTTCATTTAAAGCGTTAGCTAAACCTTTATTTTTAGCCAAAGAGACTACATTAAAAATATATGGATATTTTTTTTCATAATAATGGATAACACTATCTAATCCTTCCGTTAGTTCACCATCTTTAACCAACACAATCTCATTTGGAACAAATGTCTGATTGAGGAGTGACTCTATAGATTTTTCAAGAAACTCAGGTATTTCCTTATTATATACCGCCATTAAAACCGAGAATTCGAAAGCTTTATTTGACATTTTTTTAATTAAAATTGTAAATTAAGAATAGTAAGTTATAACCTCAACAAATTTTTCTATTTGAATCTTAGGGTTAAACTTTTCTATTTGATATTTAATGTTAACTCTAAAGTCATCAGAGTTAGTGATTAATCTTTTAAGATTATTTGATAAAAGTACAGTATCATTTGGATCTTGTACGATCCCACTAGTTCCAACGACTTCCGGTAAAGATGATACATTAGATACAATTGATATTTTATTAAAATACATGGCTTCTAAAGGAGGAATCCCAAATCCCTCATATCTACTTAAATAAACCATACCAGTGCATTTTTCAATTACGCTGTTTTTTTCACTATCACTTAAATATCCCATGATTTCAACCTTTTCTTCTAATCCTAAATCTTTTATTAATGAAATAATTTTATCATAGCCCCAACCTAATTGCCCAACTATCTTGTATTTATAAAAACCAAACTCTATATTTTTGTTTAAAAAATCATTAAAGCCAATAATCATATTTTCAATATTTTTACCGGGTTCAATAGTACAAACGGTTACAAAATAAGGCTCAGAAATAGTTTCCGAGGAAAATTTCAACTCTGGAATAAAATTATAAATAACTTTTATCTTTGATGTTTCAATATTTGTAATTTCGACAATATCATGTTTAGAAAACTCCGAAACAGTAATAATTGTATCACTATTTTGTGCCGCCTTTTTAGACAATCCTTTTATATATAGGCTACGCAAAAAAGAATATTTATTATCAACTCGAAATGGTATCATATCATGAATACTCGAAATGAGAACATTTTTTTTATTTAAAATCTTTGCCCAAAGAGGAATTGATGGCGTTGGAGAAAAAAAAACATTCTTACCTCTAATCAAATAAAAAGGTAGAACAAACTGTTCAAATAAAATTCTGATTACAAAATTATGTACAAATGAAAATTTTATAACTCTAATCTTAATATTTGCATTTATATCAAACAGACTCAAACACTCAACCTTAGTATTTGACAATAAAATTATCTCATCAAATTTATCCCATTTTTCATCTTCAAAATCAATATTGCTAACTATTCTTTTAAAAAAATAGCCTACTCCCGCAAGTTTATTTGAATTAAAATTAATCAAATTAATATATAGCTTCATGATCTATTTCTAGTTATTTTTATCAAAATAGATCTCAAAATGTTTTCTGGAAATTTCTTCCCAAGAAAACAAATCCATTAATTTTGAAACATTTTTATCCGTACAAGCATTATCACTTAATAACTGTTGAATTATTTTTTTTGCCTCATCTTCATTATGTACAAGATAACAGTATTTATCAAAAAAATCATTAATTTCCTTATCATCAGAGTATGTAGTAACTATGATGCAACCATTTAAAGCTGCTGCCATTAATGATCCCCTTCTAGATGAAACTCCATCTGGAAATGGCAGATACACAATTTTACAATCAGCCAAATTATCTGCTGTTTCATCCACTGATCCATTCAATAGATATTCGATATAAGTAGATTCACTTTGCAGCTGATCTAAATAAGATTGATATCTGGCTAAATTTTGACCAATTATAACACATCTTTTACTGCCAAAAAATTGATTAGCAACTGCTATGAAAGATTCTAACCCTTTTATTGGTCGTATATGTCCAAAATAAGCTAAATCAATTTTCCTTTCTGATAAGTTTTTCCCACAATTTTTAGACCTTGGAATATTACTGCCTATATTGATTACGAATATTTCTTTTCTATTTAAAATCGGGAGTTTTTTAAGATAAGCATACTCTGTTTCGTTCGTAACTATTATTTTACTACTAAAAAAAAGTAGTAACATTGTGAAAATTTTTGCTTTAAAAGTCCTGTTTGACAACTCGTGGAGAGTAACAATTATTTTTTTCTTTGGCAAAAAAGCAACTAATAAAAGAGGTAAAAAACTATATCCATATCCTTCTGTAGGATACTGAATATGTATAAAATCCGCTTTTTTAGATTTAATCTCCCTAAGGTAAGAAAACAAGTTACCTACACTCCAATTTGTTTTATAGAATAATTCAAAAGAATTACCTTGATTTATAAGGGCTTTAAATAATTGTTCTGAATAATCTCCAACTCCACAAACATTTGGAGGATAAGATCCCGTAACAAATAATATTTTTTTTTCAACTATCATTGACTTGCGTAAAGTTTATAAGGTATATATAATTCAGGGTAGGCGTTTAAAGAACTTAATAATTGGAAAAAACCATAAAATAATAGAATTCCAAGAAAAATAAATTTAGTTCTCACATCAGTATAACTCCAAAAACGACCAATTAATGCAATTTCAATAAATGTAAAATAAGTGGAAATCATCTGAAAAATTGGCGATCCGTTAAACAATAAATACAAAGCAAATCCTACAATGTAAACATTTAAAAAGTAATCTGAAAGAGAATCTAAAATACCTTTATTCTTTTTTATCACGTATAAATAAAACAATATAAAAACACTTCTTTTTATTACAGATAATGTCATCAAAATTACCGGATTTGTATTCTCCGGAATAACATTCTCATTATTTTCAGAATAAAACAGCATTTTTTCAACAAAAGGATTACTACTAAATGCTGACAATACATCACCCAAAAATCCTACAAATTTAAAAGGTAATTGTGGAATTCCGATAAACAAACAGACCATCAAAATAATCAATATTTGTTTTGTTGTAAAACGTTTACGAGGAATAAACCAAGCTAAAATAAGCATTATAGAAGTACGATGAAACAGAAAACCGATTGTTTGCCATATAGCATATTTTTTATATTTCTTTTCATGTACAAAATAAAAAACAAACAGCCCTGCACCCAAGGAAATCATTCTACGATTACTTCCCATAAACTGTGCTACAAAGAAAGCATTATAAAATAAAAAAAAAGAAATATTGGGATTAGAAGAGTGTTTCTTTAAAAACCAGAAAACAATTCCAACACCGATAAAACTATCAACTAATAAGAATAATGTATAATTATTAGTAAACATCTTAACAAAAGCATTAAGCAAAACATAACCTAAATCAAATGAATAAACATTCAATAGAAATGTCCAATTTAATTCTAAAGTATCAAATAGTACCTTATAAGATTCCCAATCTGTTCCTGTTTCCCATCTTAATCCCGTAAAAAATGATAAAAATATAAAAGAAGTAAATAATAAAACATTTCGATAAGGTCTTAAATCTGTACATACTTCTAAAACAGCTAAAATAAAAAACCACAGATAAAAAAATAAGTATATTTTTCCATCAGAAAAAAGATTGAAAATTAACTCGACCATAACTATTTAATAGTTGATATTTTCTTCATCAAAATCTGTTGTGATTAAATGTATCTGCGATTCAAAACGGCTAAATGGGCGCATTAGACGAATTAATAGAAGGTATTTCTCAAGTCCTATTAACCTATAAAGTAATCTAGTCCCAGTATTAAACATTCTCAATTTTCTGCCAACCCCATTTAAATTATCTTTATTTACCTTATCAATATTTATAATTGAGGATTTCATCATGCCTTTTTCTTTTAATTTCTGATATAAAGAACCTTGCGCAATTGAAAATGGATATTCAAACAATTGTCCTTTATTAGTTAAAGAACGGTAAATACGGCGATGAAAGCCTTTGATGGCTTCATCATTTTCAAATACTCCAAACGAATATTTTTCTTTAATATAACTATCAAATACATCTCTATTTTCGTAAATTGCCTTTGCATAAATATTTGTCAGGAGTTTTATGTCCTCATAATCTTTTATGCCTGAAATATTATTTTGAACTACATTTCCTTTTTTTAGCTCAACATAATTATACCCAGAATAATGCACAAATATAACTGGATGAATTGACTCTTCAGAATCGGTTTCACGATTGCAAACCATTAGTCCTTCGTCACTCATAAAAACTTTACGTTCAAAAAAATTCCAAGGTGCAATATTCATTCCCAGATGACGAGAAATATGTAATTCTGTACTGTTAAAAAAACAAGGCAGAAAATCCATCCACTTTTGATCTGTAAAAAACGAATCATGAGAATCTATATAACACTTATCCAATAATCGAGTGTGCCACCAGGAAATCATTTTTTTTGATGCAATACTTCTTTTAATTGCACAAAACCCAAGATTAAAAACGCCTGTACTAAGTAACCCACTTTCAGATCGATCCCCTTGAAATGTATCTTGAATAACTGTTATATGTGGCGTTAATACAATTGAATGGACATCCAACATATCATAAATTGAATTCAAACTATTATATATAAATATATCTGGATCTAGATAGATAATTTTATCATATTTAGTTTTTTCTATAAAATATGAGAACGAAGCTGGTTTAATAGACGTACAAAATTCTGTTAAATCATATTTAAAACTCATATCAATCCATTGTTTACTCGAAATATTCAACTCATTTCTTGCAAACAAAATATTTGATGGTAATTTTTCTAAATCAAAGTTGTCTGAAAAATCATCCGCTACAATAATAAAAAAATCTGTATCTGGATTTTGGGCTTTCAAAGAAGATTCTAATATTTGAGCTAACCCTATGTAATTTTTTGCAACTATTGTAAATGCAACCTTTGACATTTATTTGAACTTTATAATTTTATTAATAATCAGAAATTTTAATCCAGCTTTGAGGATAAAAATCTTTAGTTTCCAAATAGTTTACAAAGTATTTAGGAACAATCACTATTTTATCATTACTCTGATTCAACCAAGCTCCCCACCAACTAAAAGTACTATTTGAATTTATATTGTGCTTACAATTACTCATTAAGTGCATATCTTTCCAAGAATTTTTTCCATTATTACACTCAATAAAAGTACATCTATCCAATACAAAATTATCCTTAACCCATTGTAAATCATTTGAAAACACAAAAAAATGAGGATTTACAACCATTTCATTAATTTTCTTTATAGCAGTTTCAAAATAACCTTTAGTACATACAGAACCATACATCTCAAAATGAATACCTTTCATATAGTCACCTCTTCTAACATGTATTGAAACACTTTCACAATTTTTAATTTCTTCTAAATGTCTTACATTAACATCATCCTCTACTTTTAATTTAAAAGTATCTAAAATTTCATTTTGATTAACATCAAAATATTTTTCTGAATGCCATCCGCCATATAAAAAACGAATTCCTTTTGACGGTTTTATTAAAGATTCATTAAAATCGTAATTAGCACTCTCTTCGACTAATGTTATTCCAAATAAATTCAGAACTTTAATAATCGGTTTAGAAAAATAAGGGTATTTTTTAATCGTCAAAATTCTAAAAAGAAGAAACAGAACAGAATTTATCAGTGTTTCTTTATACTGAATATTAAAAACTCTATCAAGCTCATAACCATTATGATTTATGTGAGACCTTTTATCAAATATAAAGCTAGTCGAATTATCAATTTTCCTTTTTCGTAGAAAAAAACCATATTGAGACATTTGGTTTCCTAAACCATTAAAAATAATTACTACATCCATTTATTATTTAACTTTTAATCTCATTATTCCTAATGAATTTTGCAGGATTACCTCCCCAAATCTGATTTTCAGGAATGCTTTTTGAAACAACAGAACCTGCTGCAATTACAACATTATTCCCAATAGTAACTCCCTTCAAGATAATGGAATCCATTCCAATAAAAACATTATCATTTATTATGACTGGCGAATTTACCATATTCTTTTCATCTTCATCTGTATGCCAATGACAAGGATTTAGAGAATGGAAATCGGAATCTACAATAGTTACTCCTCCACCGATCATAATATTATTTCCAATTATAATTGATTTAGTTGCAACAATTACAACATTGCTCATACCAATGTTATTTCCTAAAATAAGTTCTGCATTTTTTGAAACAAAAAATTTACATTTATTATTTTTCCCTAAAGTGGAATACTTAGCTTCATTTACCATTATTAAATCTGAACCAAATCTTACCAATGAGTTAGAATGAACATCTAGCAATGGTATCCCAAGAGAGCGAAATGATTCAAATTTCACTCCATTAATAACGAAAATACACTTCGTAATAAAATTACTAAAACGCATGTAAAACCTCATCGATAAATTACGATATAATTTAATCATCTTTTCAATTATTAGACTAATTTTTTCTTTCTTAAAAATCTTTTAGAAAGAAAAATTAATATATTAATAAAGATTTTAGGAGATCTAAATAAAAGGTTTAATCTAAAAGTTGATCCTATCAATAATTGGGAATCATGCAAGTACTTATTTTCAACCTCCAGATACAATGTAGAAAAAACATCGTAGTCTATAATTTCTTGAACAAAATCTCTTTTGCTTTTATTGTTTGACATTAAGTATTTAAATTCATCGTTAAATAATTCTGGCGTAATTAAACATTTTTTCAATTCTTTTCCTTCATTGTATCGAAATTCCGGATCTTCACATAATTTATTACCATAAGCTAAAAATTCAGGAATACTAGTTCTAGTAATAATATGTTTTGACTGATGACAAACAAAACCTTCTATAAAATTAACAGGAAGTTTATCATTTGTGTAAGCCAGAATTGGTTTAGAATTATAAGAAGCATATTGCGACATCAACCCTCCACACAGAGGATATGTTCCTAGATAAAAATCACAAGACTCATAAACTTCATTTATATCACTACGATTGCCTAATAAAAAAATCCTAGTATGTAGATTATTTGAATTAATAAATTTTTCAAATATCGAATTATTACCCGTGCCTGCAAACAATAAAACTACATTATCATTAGAAATTAAAAACTGTTTAATTAAATCAAAATAAACATTATTTTCTCCATAAATTTTATAGTAAGAACCACCTGAAAAGACTTTAATACTTGACTCGGAAATCTCTTCAGGAAAACCATTAAAGTTTGTTTTATTTACGATAGGGTAATAGGGTAATAAAAGCAATTGTTCTCTTTTTAATCCTCTTTTATCAAGCGAAACAGAACAACCGTAACTTCTAAACTCTATACAATATTCTATACAAGAAGCCCCTAGCCAATAGGCATGATCCGTAGCATTTATATTATATCTTATTACATTTTTAAGTATATTGCATATAGTAATTGCAACCACATCCCACGGCATAATATGCATAAGATATTTCTCAGGTTTATAATCAAAAATTAATTTTTCAATTAATTTAATTTTTTCTACATAACTATACTCTCGTTCAAAAGTAAAAATTGATCCTTTAGGATATGCTGCAATTTCTTCTTGAATAATTTTTATCCTATTTAGATCGGTATCTCCATAAATGTAAATAAATTCAATATTTGCATTAATGAACGCACGAATATATTGCTGAGTTAAGCCATGATTATCACTCCCATTTGTGTCTATCAAAGCATATTTTCCTTTAATCGAAATAAAATCTTCAAAAAACCAGGTGTTAATCTTTTGCGAAATATTAAATATTAAGTTCTCAATTTCATTATCTGTATAAAAAAAATTAGAATTGTAACCTAATTTAGCACAAATCTCAATGTATTTTAAAGACGATTCTAGATCAGAATTTTCAAAACATTTTGCAGCAATTCTTTTTAAATCATCATATTGCCTTAAAAAATCTTCTTTAGTGAAATCTAACATATTGTAAATTGAGTATTATATTTTACTTTTAAATAATATTTTTCTAAAAATGACTATCATAGTAACAAAATATAGAAAATAATTAATTGCAAATGCAATTGTAATTCCATTTAATTTAAAATATAATATACATAAGTAACTAATTAAAACGTATGTTAACGAAAAGACAATTTCACTTATTACAAATGCTTTTGTCATAGCTTTGGCAGTCATCAAAAATGCTACTAACCAAGCAGCAATTTTAAAAAAATCTCCTAGCAACTGAAAGAAGAAAAGTTCGCTCATTGCTTCAAAATCTTTAGAATATAATATCCTAATTACTAAGAATCGAAACAAATAAATTACTGAACAACTCACAAATACTAGTGGCATTATTATTTTATAGCCTTTAAAAATTTCCTTTCTTAATTCATCATTACTAAATAAAGAAGATAACTTAGGTAAATAATAAGTACTGAGTGACATAGTTACAATTAGCAGATAACCATCCGAAATTCGCATCATTCCCTGCCAATAACCGGCGGCGTCAACTCCCAATTTATCAATCACCACATTTCTTAAAATAATCTGAGATACAGGCATGCAAATTGAAGATGTAATTGCCATCAAACTATAGTGAGATAATTTTTTAGCAACATTTTTATCAAACGGCTGATTAAAAAATGACCAAGAAAACCAGTCACTTTTTATCACTAAAACAAGAGTTACAAAAAAAACGATAGATTGAGTAAGAACTAGTGCATATAATGCACCAAGCAATTTAAAGTTAATTACTAATATAAGAGTGAATATTAATCCAATAATACTACCTGCGGTATTTACTATAGTGTACTTTTTTATTTGTTTTAACCCATTTAATATAGCTACAAGAAAAGTATTAAGTGAATATAATATAATAGTCAAACCTAAAACTCTTATAGGATTAATATATACAAGAGATTTAAACAACAAATCGGAGATAAAAGAAGCAGAGAATAATAAAATTAATCCAAAAAAAGCAGAACAATAAATGCTTATTTTTAAGGAAGTACTAAAAAGTTTTTTTATTTTATCTTTATCGCCATCATATTCAGCAGTATATTTTATTACTCCAGTATTAATTGCACCATTAGAAAATGTAAGTACAATTGTAATAAAATTATTAAACTGTCCTATTAAAGCAATTCCACTTGGTCCCGTTATTAACGCAATTACCTTTCCTGTTACAAATCCAGAAGATATTCGTATTATTGAAATTATAGCAGAAAAAAAAGAAGTTTTTATTAATTTCAAAATAATTAATATTTATTCAAAACTTCGACTATTTTTTTTACTTCCTCTATTGTCATTACAGGACTTATTGGAAGACTTAAAACTTCTCTATGGATTTTTTCTGTTACAGGTAATGAAAGAGCATTCATTTGAGGATAACACACCTGTTTATGAGGCGGTATAGGATAATGCACTAAAGTTTGAATTTCGTTTTCAATGAGATAAGATTGCAACTTTTCACGATCATCAGTACGAATAATAAATACATGCCATACATGCTCATCTTCTATCGTTTCACTAGGCAAAGTAATCTTATCATTTTTTATATTATTTAAATAGAACGACGCAATTTTTCTTCTTTGTTGTGTTTCAGAATTTAAAAAATTTAGTTTAACATTTAAAAAAGCAGCCTGTATTTCATCCATACGACTATTTAACCCTTGATATTGATTTACATACTTTTGTGCAGAACCATAATTTGCTAAAGCACGAATAATCTTTTCTAATTCAATGTCTTTAGTAGTAACTGCACCAGAATCTCCTAAAGCCCCAAGATTTTTTCCAGGATAAAAACTAAATCCTGCCGCATCTCCTAAATTTCCAGTCTTAATATTATTCCAACTTCCACCAATAGCTTGCGCGTTATCTTCTATTATTTTTAGATTGTACTTTTCCGCTAAATATTCAAATTTTTCATGCCAGCAAACCCTTCCATATAAATGAACAACCATAATGGCTTTGGTTTTTGAAGTAATGTTTTTTTCGATTAAATTTATATCTAAATTATATGTTTCCAAATCTGGTTCTACCAAAACAGGGACTAAATTGTTATCTGTTATTGCCAGTATTGAAGCAATATATGTGTTAGCAGGAACAATAATTTCATCTCCTTCATTCATTATGCCCATTTCAATATAGGCTTTAAAAATAAGTCGTAATGCGTCTAAACCATTTGCAACAGCAATTGCATTTCCTCCTTTTTGAAAATTTTCCAAATTTTCTTCAAACTTTTCAACCTGCTTGCCCAAAAGATACCAGCCACTATTAATAACTTCTGTTGCAGCTTCAATAAGTTTTTCTGAATATTGATTATTTATTTTTTGTAAATCTAAAAATTTGATCATTTTTTATTTATTATATATTACCACACTTCCCCAAGAGTATCCAACGCCAAAACCTGCTAAAAGGATTTTATCATCTTTAATCTGTAAATCCAATCTGTTTTTTAAAGCTATGGGAATAGTTGATGAAACTGTATTACCATAATTCTGCATATCAATAAGAAACTTCTCTTTTGGAATATTTATTTTTTTTCTCAAATAATCTAACATGAAAGTATTGGCCTGATGAAAAATAAATTGGCTAATTGTATCTATGGTTTCATTGTTTTTTCTGAGATTATCATTAATCAGTCCAGGAACTGCCTTTGCTGTGAAGTTAAATATCTCCGGACCATTCATAAAAAGATTATTGTCATTTGGAAAATTATCGTCAATGGTCTTATGATTTTTCATAGCGCCATTTTTAACTATTAAATTCTCAAAGCCTTTTCCATCAGTACCTAATGAAAACTCTCCTAATCTATATTCACCATTATTTGAAATTAAGGTTGCAGCTGCAGCGTCGCCAAAAATACTTCTGTTACCTTTATCTAAAGCGTGAATATGCTTTGAATAAGTCTCTGCAGTTATTAGAACAACATTTTTAGCAATCCCTGCAATTACTAATCCTTTAGCTAGCGATAGTCCATAAATAAATCCCGAACATCCCTGATTAATATCAATAGCTCCACAGCTAGTTGAGAGACCAGCCCTATCTTGAACAATACATGCGGTTGTAGGTAAAAAATAATCTGGAGATTGTGTACAAACTAACAAAAAATCAATATCCGATTTTTTTATATTATGTTCCCTACATAAATTATTCAATGCCTCAACACTAATATCGGATGTAAATTGGTCTTTTCTTGTAATATTTCTACTTACAACCCCAATTTTCTGAATAATTTTTTCACTATCCCATTCTGGAAATTGAGCGACAATATCTTCATTTGTCAATACCTCAGATGGCAGATAATATGAAATATGCTTTATGTATGCGTCCATTATTTACTATCTTGAATGAACTGGTAGAATTCTTCAATAGATTTAAAACTTGAAATCTTTTCTATTTCAACTTTTAGATTATATTCATCTTCGACCATCATTTGAATTGTTACAGCTGTTAACGAATCCCAAAAATCAGAACCAGCATAATCAAATTCTGGTGACAATTCAATATTAATATCTTCTAATTGATTTCTAAAACTTTCAATAAATTTTTCCATAAAAATGTTTTTTTAATTTAAAATAATTTTTCAAATTTTCTTTTATTAACTAAAAAATTTTCTTTAGTCAAAACAAAATAAAAATTCAAGTCATCTTCACTTTTCAAATATGGGTGAAATTTCTTATGATAACTTATGACAGATTTGTTTTCTTTTCGTACTTCAAAATTTAATTGGTTATAACCCAATGCAACAAATACGAATTCTTTTAAGATAATATCAACTTTTATAACGTTAATAGGAATATTATAAAATGGTTTTGAGACAAAACTTCCAATTTCAATACTATCACTTGTTTTATTATAAATTCGATAAGTAGCAAATTCTTCACCTTTTTCATCAATAGCAATAAAATAATACTCGTCTTTAGATTTTTCGCGTTGTTTATATTTTCTTATCCAATCTTTTTGTTTGTCTATATCTATATCAGTTGGACTAATAAATTTAGCTTTAGAAGTATCTGTTCTCAATTGTATTATAAAATCAGCGTCTGTCTCTTCTACTAATCTTAACTTTATATTGTAATTATGTATTGCTTCCAAGGGAGATAAAATTTAAATATTCATTGTATGATCTAATATAATCCTTTTCAGTATATTCATGAGACGCTAGAACCAAACAAATAGAACCGCTAGAAAAATTAATTTCTGAGGCCCAAATTCCTGGTGGAATATGTAATCCTACATCTGGTCTGTTCAACAATACTTGTCGTTTTGTAACCCCATCATCTAAAAGTACTTCAAAACTACCACTTGTAGCGACCAAAAATTGATGGCATTCTTTATGAGCATGTGCACCTCTTGATTCTCCACCAGGGATATCATACAAGTAGAAAATTCTTTTAACACTGAATGGAATTTCAATGTTGTTATTAACAGCGGTTATATGTCCGTTTCTATCTCCTTTTTGCATTAGATACAACAGATTACAATCAAAAACTGTTTTTTTATTTCCCATTTAACTATCTTTTAATTCTTCAAAATCTCTTATATAATTGTCCACTGAAAATGACTCACTTGAAATATGCAAAGCCAAAGAATTAGTAGAAAAATTTTCTATATGTCGCCATGTTTTTGCAGGTAAGTATAACCCATAATAACTTCTATTCAATGAATACTTTTCAGTAGTTCCGTCCAAATTTGTTATAACCACATCAAAACTTCCACTAAGGGCTATAATTATCTCTTTTTGGGTTTTGTATGCATGCCCACCTCTAACTTCTCCACCTGGTACATCATACGTCCAGAAAGTTCTTTGTATTTCAAAAGGTATTTGATCAGGATATTGTAAAAAGGTAAGGTTACCTCTTGGATCTTGAATTTTTGGAAAATCTAAAATTATAGGTTTCATAATTAAAAAATAATATTACTCTTTGATGAGTACTTTAAATAACTTTCTAAAAACTAAAAAAACAGTTACTAAAATTGCGGCTAATATTCCTCCAATTAAAATTCCTTTTGCTTTACCAAGTCGCTCCTTAGCTAATGGCAAAATTGGTTTATCAATAACTTGAATTAATGGCGTTTCTTTTCTCAAAGTTACTTTTGCCAACTCGGTTTGTTTTACTAACTCCGTTAGTATTGCGGTATTAGCCTGCACGTCAACCTGCCTTTTAGCTGAGGGTGCACGACGCACATTAAGAGCTGGATTTAAATTAAAGGTATTATCATTTGCAATGGCAACTCCAGTAATGGCACCATTGAGTTCTCCACGAATTGAATCGACTTGGCGTTCTAAAATAGCCATGTTCAATCTGGCTTTTTTGCTTTTTGTTTCAATATAAAACTGACCAACTTCTTTAGCTAAAGTTTCACAAAAATATTTAGCGAATAATTCATTAGTAGAAGAAACATCAATGTTAATTATAGCAATCTTCTTGTCTTTTTGCCCAACAGATAATCCGGATTTTGATAAACCTTCATATAACTTACCTAATATACTATCCTGAGCTCGTGTAAAATATTTACGGTTAGCATTTGGTAAAAACTCTATCTTAGAAAATTTGGAATTTTTATTCCAGCTTTCTCTCCATTCATTATTTTGAATGTACATTTCTGCCAACGAGATAACTTTGCCATTATATTCAACTGGAGATAACAATGTTTTCTCTACCATTACTCTTGACTTAAATAATTCAGTCAAGTTAGCCCCACTAAAAACTCCTCCTCCACTTCCTCCTAAATCTAATCCAAATGAACTAGCTAATCCCAAAGCTCCCCCAATGCCTCCGCCTTTTTCATCTTCTAATGCAAAAGATAAAGTTGCAGTATATATTGGTTTTTTAATATATGAATAAGCAAGTCCTAATGCAGCTCCTGCAATTCCGGCTAGTAAAATTACTTTCCATTTAGAAAATAAATACTGATTCCAGATTTTTAATTTTTGAATCAATTCTTTTAACGAAATTTCATCGTTATTACTAGATTTATTATCCATCAAAAATAATTTATTTAAAAGCAGTAACAATTAATAATGCTAAACTAGCAAAAGCTGTACCTAGACCAGCCCATTCTCCTGCGCTCATTTTTTTTCTTTCAGGTTTTTCGGGAACTACAATTTGTGAATCTGGTTCCACTTTAGGGTAAGATCTAAAGAACAAAAAAGAAGTTGTTACATCAGCTTTTCCATTAGGGTAAATTATATAAGCTTTTCTTTTCCAGCCTTTACTATCAACTCCTCCAACAGAATTAATATAATATTTAAATCCCTTTCCGCTTCTATAGGGTATTTCCGACGTTAGCAAAACATTACCTGTTACCTTTACTCCTTCACTATAGATTGCAACTTCAATCTCGTCTCCAGGAAATAAAGTAACATTTGAGTAGTGATTTTTATCCTTTACTATTTTTTCCCAATTTACGGGAATTGTAACATATTTTAAATCCTCTTTTAACTTTTTACTCAACTTCTCTTTAAGCGTATCATTTTTAGATAAATTCAGGTCAATACGCTCTAATTGATCAATTTGTTCTTGTTTGATAGGTCTCTTAATTTTCATACCATCCAAATTCGCAATTGAAGTTAATCCTCCTGCTCTCATAACAACGTTATAAACTGTCTCTTTCTTATTCGCTAAAACATACTTACCCGGATAACTTACTGCACCCAATACTGACACCATCTCCGGTTTCTCATAGACAGCCATTCTGCGAATATTAATAACATCAAAAGGTTTTAAAACAAAGTTTTTGATCTGCTCGTTATTACCTGCTGTTATTTCAAGTTCAACTAATTCGATACGTTTTGGATCAGCGTCATCGATTACATCAGACTTAATCATTCTTGCAATTTCGACTCTTTTAGAAGCAGAACCTGTTAATCCCCCAACCTGAATAACTAAATCATTTAAAGTTAAATTTTCAAAATATTCATATTCGCCAGGATTTTTAACTTCACCATCAATAGTAATTTTATATTCTTCTCTAAAATCTAAAATAGAATATACCGTTACAATATCTTCTCTTTTTAATGCTATATCTGAATTTAAGTCTCCTGATAAGGCTGCCGATAAATCAACATTAACAATTTCTGTAGTTAAATCCGTTTTTAAACGAATAATTCGAGCTCTTTTTGTATAAGCATCTTCTTTAAGTCCTTCTGCTCTTGTAATAAGATCCGAAATTCGCATTCCTTCATTATAAGAGTAATAATCCGGTCTAAAAACTGCACCCTCGATTTTAATACGGTTCTCAAATCGATTTAAAATTTTAGTCACTCTAAAAACATCTCCAGATTGAGGCATATAAGAATTGTATTCACTTTCGTTTATATCATGCACTTTAAATTCTTTTCCTGTTTTCTGCATTACATTTACTGATGCAGTATAAGCAAATTCATTGAAACCGGATGCAAAATTCAATAAATCAGAAAACTTTTCTCCTTTTTTCATTTCAAAAATTCCGGGACGTTTTACTTCCCCTTCAACGGTAACTCTTTGGCTATACGCCGGAATTCGAATAACATCATTATCTTTCAAACTCACATTATCAGATTGATCACCCTTAACTAAAAACTTATAGATGTCTACATTTTTGTAAACTTTATTATTTCTAATTAATTCTATATTTCTGTAACTGCCGTTTTTCCCAGGTCCTCCCGCTAAATGCAAAGCATTATACACTGTTGCCAAAGAAGAAATAGAATAATTACCTGGCTGTTTTCCTCCTACAATAGTAATTTTAATGGTACGAATTCTACTTAAACTTACACTAACTTGTGATTGCCCGGAACCTACAGTACTATAAACTCTTGCAATAGCTGCTTTTATTTTTTGAGTAGCTGCTTCGATTGACATTCCTGAAACCGAAATTTGACCAACGTAATCTATCGTTATCTTTCCTTCTACGCTGACTGGAATACTGGCATTGTATTCCTGAACACCGTATACACTTACCTGCAATTCATCTCCTGGTCCCAAAACATAATTCATAGGAGTGGCTAACTTTAGATCCGGTTCAAAATTCAAAGTAGGGTTATCAAATAATTCAGAACCAAAGATTAAGGCATTTACTGAATCTTTTATTTTCTCGTTTTTAATCTTCTCCTGTTTTCTTCCAAACTCAGTATCTTTATCTACGATCTTTGGCTTATTCTCTTTATCTTTTGAATCGTCCTTTGAATTTTTCTTTTCATATTCATTAAGCTTAATTCTAAGCTTATTAAACTCCGTTTGAGTCATCCCTTTCGATAAAACCATTGACTCTACACTATCAATTGTTGCATTGTTGCTTTTTAATTGAGCACTAATTTTTGCTAAATCATCATCAGACAAATAATCTACTTTAACAGTACTTAAATCTTTAGATTTCAGTATGTCCTGAGCATTCGCATTAAATGATAATAATAAAATAAAAAGCAGCGTAAGAACGTATGTTATCTTTTTCATATGAAACTATAATTTAACCTGAAGTGTGGTGTAAATAAAATTGTTTATTGTTTATGAATATTGTTTTTGATAATACTCTTTATAAGATCCAGAGGTTACATTATGCAACCATTCTTCGTTATTAAGATACCAATTAATTGTTTTTTCCAAACCTTCTTCAAATGTAACTGAAGGTTTCCATCCTAATTCTTTATTAATTTTAGAAGCGTCTATTGCATAACGTAGATCATGACCAGGTCTGTCTTTTACATAAGTAATCAATTCCAGTGAAGTTCCCTCAGACCTTCCTAATTTTTTATCCATAATTTGGCATAATAGTTTTACCAAATCAATATTCTTCCATTCGTTAAAACCTCCAATATTATAGGTTTCATGATTTTTACCATCGTGAAAAACTAAATCTATCGCAATAGCATGATCTTCTACAAACAACCAGTCACGGGTATAATTACCATCTCCATAAACTGGTAATGGCTTATTATTGATGATATTATTTATAAAAAGAGGAATCAACTTTTCAGGAAAATGATACGATCCGTAATTATTAGAACAATTCGTTAAAACATAAGGCAAACCATAAGTTTCACCATAAGCTCTTACAAAGTGGTCAGAGCTTGCTTTAGAAGCTGAATAGGGAGAATTAGGATCATAAGAAGTAGTTTCTGTAAAAAGTCCTTCTGCTCCCAGCGAACCGTAAACTTCATCGGTGCTTATGTGATAGAAACGTTTTCCTTCAAAACTATTTTTCCATTGTTTTTTGGCCGCATTCAATAAATTCATCGTTCCAATAACATTTGTTCTCACAAATGCTAATGGATCTTCAATGGAACGATCAACATGAGATTCTGCTGCCAAATGTAAAATACCATCAAAATTATGCAATGAAAAAAGTTCATTGATAAAAGTTTCATCAACGATATCTCCCTTTATAAAAGTATAGTTTGATTGATTTTCAATATCTTTAATATTCTCAAGATTACCAGCATAAGTCAAAGCATCTAAATTGAAGATTTGATACTCAGGATATTTGTTTACAAAACGTCTTACTACGTGTGAACCAATAAAACCGGCACCGCCAGTGATAAGAATTTTTTTCATTTCAATTAGTTTAATAAATCTGAATTTATTTTTTCTAACTCACTATAGATATCCTTTACATCTTGTGAGTTTTCTTTTTGCAAAATTAAATTTGCTGTATCGGTGTACACGAAAATAGTGTTTTTTAATCCCAGAAAAGTAGTATGCTTACCAGAACCAATCACCATATTTCCATTTTTATCTATAGGATGTCCTTTTGAAACTAAATAATCATAAACAGACTCAAATGAGCCTAAATCTGACCATGAAAAAGCAGCAGGCACTACTTTTATTTTTTTGCTGCGTTCCATAACAGCATAATCAATACTAATTGAGGGAATTTCTAATGACAAATTTAAATCTAAAAATCCATTCTCACTTGCTTCCCAGACAGCTTTAGATTTTTCATATACATCTGGTTGAAATTGTCTCAATTCATCTAAAAGAACGCTCGCTTTAAAACAAAACATTCCACTATTCCACAAGAAGTTTCCTTTAGCAATAAATTCTTTAGCTGTAGTTTGATTTGGTTTTTCACGGAATGAAATTACATTATCTCCTTTTGACTCGATATAGCCATATCCTGTTTCTGGCTTTGTAGGGATAATTCCAAAAGTAACAATAAAACCATCCTGAGCTTTTGAAATAGCTTCATTAATTGCTTTATTATAATCTTCTATTTTATCAATAATATGATCTGATGGAGTTACAATTAAGATATCATCCGGATTTGACGCAAATGCCGCAAAAGCAATGGCAGCAGCAGTATTCCTTGGTGTTGCCTCCACTATATTCACATAAGAAGTTTTGGTTTTATCCATAACTTTTCCGCTTAAGTGATGATTATCTACATTCCCTACCACCATTACTTTATTTGCTAAATGACTGTTACGATCGACAGTTATTTCAAATAAAGATTTATTTTCAAAGATTTCAAGATATTGTTTAGGTTGGCTTTTTCTTGAAAGTGGCCATAATCTGCTTCCTACACCCCCAGTTAAAATAACGTGAGTTACTGATACTCCCATATAATATTATATTTTTTTTAATTGTTTTTCAGCAACCTCTTTTCTAAGATTACTACTTGAAAATCGATGATCTCTAACATTAAAGTATAATGTTATTCCTTTTTGCTCACAATAATCACGCCCCGTAAAATTTTTCTCGCGATATTCATCACCAATAATACGTACATCTATTTTAAAGGAACGTAAAATATCTTCCAGATCTTGCTCGGTTGCATAAGGAACAATTTCATCTACAAATTTGCAGCCTTTTAATTGTATATATCTTTCTACTACTGTTTGCGAAGGACTGTTTTTTTCAGGACGATCAAGTGTTGGATCTGTTTGCAAACCTACTATCAAATAATCGCATTCTCTTTTTGCTTCTTCTAACATTTTAATATGTCCAGCATGCAGTAAATCAAAAGCACTAAAAGTTATTCCTACTTTCATAATTTAAAATTAAAGTCTATTATCAGCTATACTGCCCAAAACTCCTTTTACATCGTATAATAAACTATTTTCTTTTTGCAACTCTGAGAAATTTAATTCTAAAAATTCGTGATGAGAGACTCCCAGAACAATTGCGTCAAATTTATTATTTGGCACTTTCTCAATTGTTACTAAATTATATTCTTTTTTTACATCATTCGCATTAGCCAATGGATCAAATATGGTTACTAGAATTCCGTATTCTTTTAATGCTTTTACAACATCAACAATTTTTGTATTACGAACATCCGGACAATTTTCTTTAAAAGTAATTCCAAGCATCAAAAGACTTGCTCCATTAACAGAAATTCCTTTTTTGATCATCAACTTTACTATTTGCGAAGCAACATATTCTCCCATGCTGTCATTCAAACGTCGTCCTGCCAAAATTATTTCGGGATGGTAACCAAATTCCTGAGCTCTTTGCGCTAAATAATAAGGATCAACACCAATACAATGCCCTCCTACTAATCCTGGTTTAAAAGGTAAAAAGTTCCATTTTGTTGAAGCGGCAGCTAGTACTTCCTGTGTATCAATATTCATTAAGTTGAATATTTTAGCAAGTTCATTTACAAAAGCGATATTAATATCTCTTTGTGAATTTTCAATAACTTTTGCAGCTTCGGCGACTTTTATACTTGGTGCTAAATGTGTTCCGGCAGTAATTACGGATTTATATAAAGCATCGACTCTTAATCCAATTTCAGGTGTTGAACCTGAAGTCACTTTTAAGATTTTTTCGACTGTATGTTCTTTGTCTCCCGGGTTTATTCTTTCAGGAGAATATCCCGCAAAGAAATCTTCATTAAATTTTAATCCCGAAACTTTTTCTAAAACAGGAACACATTGTTCTTCGGTAACACCTGGATAAACAGTTGATTCATAAATAACAATATCTCCTTTTTTTAATATTTTACCTACTGACTCGCTTGATTTATATAAAGGAGTCAAGTCAGGACGATTATTTTTATCTACCGGAGTAGGAACTGTCACTATAAAATAATTACAATCTGCTATATCATTTAAAGAACTTGTACAATATAATCCAACTTCAGCATTCGAATTATCTACTAAAACAGCTTGTAAAGTAGCATCATCAACTTCTAATGTTGTGTCTGTACCTGATTTTAAAGAAGCTATTCTTGATTCATTTATATCAAAACCTACAACTGAATATTTAGTAGCAAATAATCTGGCCAAAGGTAGCCCAACGTAACCTAAACCTATAATGGCTATTTTTACATTTTCGCTCAATTTGTAATCTTTTTTATCTATTTCAGTCATAATAATTCACGGCTTCGCCTCTCTGAGTCACAAAGATTTGACACAGATATTCTAAAATCATTTTCGGCAAATATAACATATTAAGTCAATTTATTCAATACGGTTTCCCGTAATACAGAAAAAACAAACAAATAAACATTAATGCTAAGCACCAACACTCTATCAATCAGTATGTAAAAATTTACCTTATAAAAAAAACAGAAAATAAAATCTCTATTTGGAGAAATTTTACCTTCTGTTTATTACCAATAGTTACACAATATAACTACATTATTTATATTTTATTTTAAGGACACACCCTAAAGATTCTAAAACTAACGTATAATAAGTATTCGATATTTCCTGAACTATTGCATCCTGATTACTAAAAGCTCCGGATTCTAATTTTATACGATCACCAACCTGAATAGAAGTCACCGTAACATCACTTAAATTAGGAGCTGCCAGACTCGTTTTTATGATTTTAATTTCTTCATCGCGAACAATAGCTGGTTTTCCCAACCAAAACAAATATCGAACCACTCCTGAAATCTGAAAAACTGAATTTCGATCAGTATCTTCTAGCTGAACAAAAACATAGGAGTTAAAAAGCGGCACTTCAACCTTTTTCTTTCTATCTGTCCATTGTTTAATTTGAATTATTAATGGACAGTAACACTCAATTCCAATTTCATTAAGTTTTTCCGCAACTTTTTTCTCCCACTTGGGTTTTGTATACACTACATACCAATTCTTCATTTTTCTTTTTATTGAAATAAACTTTAAACCAATCTTCCCTTATTCATTTCATATTAAATTTCACTTCAATACTTTTTGCAATTAAGAACCTATTCCTTTATAAATGAAGCCTATTGATTCTAATTCTTTTGCATTCAGAATATTTCTTCCGTCAAAAAGAAAAGCTGGTTTATGCATCGAATCATAAATTTTTTGCCAATCATAGGTAGTAAACTCATCCCATTCTGTTAGAATAGCAATAGCATGAGATCCTTTACAGGCTTCATAAGCATTATCAAATATTGACAAGGCTTTACTATTTGCTTCCACTGTTCTGGTTTCTAAATAATCTAAATCACTTAGCATTTTATTTCTGGAAACTTTCGGATCATAAACAGAAATTTTAGCCTGTTCGTTAATCAAATCATCAGCTACATATATAGCAGCAGATTCTCTGGTATCATTTGTATCTTTTTTGAAAGCCCATCCTAAAAATGTAATTTTCTTATCAGCAACTGTATTATAAAGGGTTTGAACTATTTTATTAGAAAACCTTCTTTTTTGATGATCGTTCATTATAATTACCTGCTCCCAATAATCGGCTACTTCATTTAATCCGTATGATTTTGCAATGTAAACTAAATTAAGAATGTCTTTTTGAAAACAAGAGCCTCCAAAACCAACAGATGCTTTTAGAAATTTAGGTCCAATCCTGCTATCCATTCCAATAGCTTTTGCAACTTCATTAACATCAGCCCCTGTTTTTTCGCACAATTCAGACATGGCATTGATAGATGAAATACGCTGTGCCAAAAATGCATTTGCAGTTAACTTAGAAAGTTCAGAAGACCAAACATTTGTCGTTAGGATTTTATCTTTACTAACCCAATTCGCATAAACATCAACTAAAGCATTAATTGCTTCTTCTCCTTCCGGCGTTGTATCTCCTCCAATTAAAATTCTATCCGGATTTAATAAATCAGTTACAGCAGTACCTTCGGCTAAAAATTCAGGATTCGATAAAATTTGAAATTGAACTCCATTTCCTGTATTATCCAAAATGCTTTTTATAGCTTCAGCAGTACGAACAGGTAAAGTTGATTTCTCTACAACAATTTTATTCTGCTTTGCTACTTTAGCAATTTGTCTTGCGCAAAGTTCTATATATTTTAAATCGGCAGCCATACCTTTTCCTTTTCCGTAAGTCTTAGTTGGCGTGTTTACAGATATAAAAATTACTTGCGCTTCATCAATAGCTTTTTCTACTTCTGTAGAAAAGAAAAGATTTCTTCCTCTTGCTTCTGCAACTATTCCTGAAAGTCCCGGTTCGTAAATCGGAATATTATCTGTATTTGGATCGTTCCAATCTTTAATTCTTTGTTCGTTTAAATCAACAACAGTGACTTGAATATGTGGGCATTTTTGAGCAATTACTGCCATTGTCGGACCTCCAACATAACCTGCACCAATGCAACAAATTTTTGTAATTTTCATTTAATTTACTATTATCTTGAACCTTATTTTATTTTAAATTTTTCCAATACCAGCTTACCGCTTCTTTTAATCCATCTTGTAATGAATATTTAGGATCATATCCTAAAATTGTTTTTGCTTTCTCTATACTGGCTAAAGAATGCGGAATATCACCTGCTCTGTTTGCACCATAAACAATCTCTACATCTGCTATTTTAGCATCAAATTCAGAGAGATAATCTTTTAAATAACCTACCAGATCGTTTAATGTATTGCGATCGCCAAATGCGGTATTGTAAACCGTATTTACAGCTTCTGGATTTTTATTAGTCATTGCCAATTCGTTCATCTGAATTACATTGTCTATATAAGTAAAATCACGAGAATAATTTCCATCTCCATTAATTACCGGACTTTCATAATTCATTAATTGAGTAACAAACTTTGGAATTACCGCCGCATACGCACCATTTGGATCTTGCTTTCTTCCAAAAACATTGAAATATCGCAAACCAATCGTCTCTAAGCCATAAGTTCTACTGAAAATTTCAGCATACAATTCGTTTACATATTTTGTAATTGCGTATGGCGATAATGGTTTACCAATAACATCTTCTACTTTTGGCAATCCTTGAGAATCTCCATAAGTTGAAGAACTTGCTGCATATACAAAACGTTTTACCTTTGCATCGCGAGCAGCCACTAACATATTTAGAAAACCCGAAACATTAACATCATTCGTCGTAATAGGATCATTAATAGATCTGGGAACAGAGCCTAAAGCTGCTTGATGCAAAACATAATCAACTCCATCTACCGCTAAATTACAATCAGCAATATTTCGAATATCACCCTCGATTAATCTATAGTTTGGGTCATGTATAAAATCTTTTAAATTATGACGGTGTCCTGTAGAAAAATTATCAAGACAAACTACTTTATGCCCCAATCCTAAAAAATACTCAGACAAATTTGAACCAATAAAACCCGCTCCGCCAGTTATTAAAATTGTATTTTGAGTTGATGTTTTCATTATTGCGAATTATTTTTTCTTGAATTTATTCAAAATTTCTTTCCAGAAACTTAATTTATCTCCTTCATCATGATAACCGTTTGAATAAGCTCCATAACCGTACCCATATCCATAAGCCGTGCCATATTTCGCTTTATTCTCATAACCATTTAAAATAATACTCGCGTTTGCAAGTTCACCTCGTTGCACTCTGGTATTTAGCAACGTGATCATATCTTTTTTAGTATAATTTTGTCTTACTATATAAAGTGTAACATCAGCATATTGTGCTAATTCCAATGCATCAGATACCAATCCGACTGGAGGTGTATCCAGAATGATATAATCATAATGTTGTTTTAGTTCTGTAATTAATTCTCCCATTGCATCGCTCAAAATCAATTCTGACGGATTTGGAGGTATTGGCCCTGAAAGGATAACGTCAAGATTAGGAATTTGAGTCGTGTTTATAATTTCAGCTAAACTATTTTGTTTAATTAAATAATTCACCACTCCTATTTGATTTTTCAATCCAAACTCATCTGCCAATCTTGGCTTTCTTAGGTCTAAACCAATAATTACGGTTTTCTTTTCGCTTAAAGCAAAAACGGTCGCGATATTTATCGAACAAAATGTTTTTCCTTCACCACTTATAGACGAAGTGATCATTAATGTTTTTGAACCGCTTACTTGTTGTTTTTTATACAAAAACTGCAACGAAGAACGAATCGTTCTAAAAGCTTCTGAAAGTGCTGACTTGGGCTTATCAAAAACAGCTAAATTCAGAGAATCTTTATTAACTCCAACGACACCAATTAATGGTATTTGAGTTAATTTACTAATATCCTCAGTATTTTGAATTGAATTATTGACAAAGAAAATTCCGAAAATAAATAATAAAGGTACTAAGGTTCCTAAGAATAAAGCCAGAATATAATTTACAGAAGTTTTAGGACCAATTAATCCTCCACCAATATCCTTTGCAGGATCAATAAAATGGAGGTCAGATAAATTTGAGGCTTTAACAATCTCCGCCTCATTTCTTTTCTTCAAAAATTCATTATAAATATTGTCACTTAAATCATATTTTCTCTGAATCTTCAGCAATTCCTGTTGTTCTTCCGGAAGTCTTTTTACGGTACTTTCGGCCTGACCAATTTTAGCGTTTACCATTGCTAAATCTGTCATTAAAGATCCTTTTGCTGAAGCTATATTTTCTAACAAAACATTTTTAACAGCCTGCATTTGGTTATCAAAATCTTTAAAGATTTTATCACTTTTTACCGCATAAGCCATTTCTGATCTCTGAGTTGAAAGCGCTATTAATTTTGAAACATTAACAACAACATTGGGATCTTCTATTCCTGCAACAGAAGGTGCTGGTAATCTTGAGTAATCGACACTATTGTTTAAATATGATTTTAAAGAATTATAGTAAGATATTTTTCTCGTGATCTGATCTCTTTCGACATCAAAATCCATTATTTTATCTGAAACTTTTTCTCCGCCACCTTCAATTTCATAAATATTTTTATCTTTTCTAAAGGTTTTGAGTTCACTTCCCGTTTCTTTCAATTGCGACTCCATTGCAACCAGTGTACTATCGATAAACCGTATGGTATTGTTTGCAAATTGATTTTTACCATCAAGCTGAAGTTTGATTAACATTTTTACGGTTGCATTCAAATACTCCACCATTCTGGCTTTATTTGTTCCTTGCATCGATAATGTTAATATCGACCCGCCTTTATCATCAGAACTAACATTCACTCCTCTATAACCTGATACAGTACCATCAAAATCATTAAATTTTATAAAATATTCATTCCCTGTATACATTCCGGGATTGTCATTTATTTGTATCTTTAAATTTAAAAAAGGCAAAGAAACCTGTTCTCCTACTTTATATTTCTTTACAAATTCTGTTGGCTGAACAGCGGTATTGCTATAAGTATTATTAGAATAGGTGATTAATGAAACCGAATTATTTTCGAAAGGGATTCGAATTTCATACTCGTTAGCACTTAAAAATTTAATGCTAATCAAAGTATTAGCCAATTGACCTTTTGATTTATCAATTACAACATAAAAAGGAACTGCGCCGTAAGAATCTACTAAATTGTATTTTCCTTGTGTAAGATAATCGATGTAAAACTGTAATTTATCTACAACCAATTCATTATGAGATCGAGATTGTATTATTGTCGAAATTCCGTTTACCTGATCTGAAACTCCTCCCCAATTAAAAACCAAACTGGTATTTGACGTAAAAAACGGGTTTCTTTCTTCTTTGATAGAAACCATCGTTTGCATAGCATAAATTTTTTCTTTTCGAATATTTACCTGATATGCAATTGTAAAAGCAATAATTAAACTAGCTAAAAACCATTTCCAATAACTTAGAATCTTCAATAAGAATCCTTTAAAATCAAAATTTGAATGATTTTCAAAAATGGAAAAATCTTTTATATCTAACATTTTTTGAATTTAGTTTTAGTTTTTAAGCAATAGGAAGACTGTTGTAGCAAGCGACAAAACAGTAATAATGGTAGTAATAGATTCTATACCTGTTTTTCCTGTTCCCCAGGTTTTTTGTTTAAGTGGTTTTACATAAACATAATCATTGGGTTGCAAATAAAAATAAGGTGATTTTATTACATTAACATCTGTTAAATCGATATCATGCATTTGTACACCTGTTGGGGTTTGACGAATTATTGTTACCTCTTTTCTATTTCCTGTAATTGTTATATCGCCGGCATTTGCGATGGCCTCCAGAATATTTACATGTTCCTGAAACAATGTTTTAGTTCCTGTACTTCCTACCTCACCATTTATTGTATATCTAAAACCTGCTAATTTTACAGTAACAAAAATATTTGCCTCTTTTTTAAAATATTCTTCCAGTAATTTTTTTTCAATAGTAACCCGAACTTCTTCAAGGGTATATCCTATCACATTAATCTCTCCTAAAATTGGCATTCTGATATTACCATGATCATCAACAGTAAATCCGTTAAAATATAATGTTGACTCAGATTTTCCTGCCCCTGCTTCTGTTGTATTAAAGATTGAAACTAATTTAGGATCAATAGCTTTTATATCGACGCTTAAAATATCATTTACCTGTAATCTGTAAGGTTTAGATTCTACTGCAGCAATATTATTTTGTTCTACTGAACTGTTTTTATCCTGCAAATAGGTTAAGTCTTTTACCGGAATACAGGATGTAAACAACACACTAATTAACAGTAATATATAAAAGCCGTTTTTTGTCATTATTGAAATTTTATCGCAAATATAGCTTTTCCTTTAATCTTCAGAAAATCTAACCTTTATTTGGGTTTATTTAATTGTTTTTGAAAGTTTTTTCGAACGGAACGCGATGTAAAATACTTCTTCCGAGTGTAATTTCGTCTGCATATTCTAATTCATCACCCACAGATATACCTCTTGCAATGGTTGAAATTATAATTTCTGATTCTGCAATTTGTTTATAAATGTAGAAATTGGTTGTATCTCCTTCCATTGTAGAGCTTAATGCAAAAATAATTTCCACTACTTTGCCTGCTTTTACTTTTTCGACCAAAGTCGAAATGTTTAACTGACTTGGCCCAACACCTTCGATTGGAGAAATTTTTCCACCCAAAACATGATAAATCCCTTTGTACTGGCCTGTATTTTCAATCGCCATTACGTCGCGAATATCTTCTACTACACAAATGGTCTGATGGTTTCGCGCTAAATTTGCACAAATCTCACAAACTTTTGTATCTGAAATGTTATGGCAACTTTCACAAAATTTAATATCCTCACGCATATTTAATAATGCATGAGATAAAAAGCCTGTTTGTTCTTTTGGCTGTTTTAATAAATGCAACACCAATCGCAATGCCGTACGCTTACCAATTCCAGGTAATTGCGACATTTCGTTGACTGCTTTTTCTATTAATTTTGATGAAAATTCCATGACGACAAAAGTAATATTTTTAATGGTTTAGTAGACTTGGTGGCAACTAAATTCAATATGATCGAGAATACTAATTATAGATACAAAAGGGTCTTTCTAGCCCAGATGGTAACGGCATCCTTTTGTGGTGGGGTTCACCACAAAAGATATAGTGGACAGCTGGAAATAGCTCCTAAAAATTTTAATATTGATTTGTAGCCAATAAAACCAAAGTACAAGCAACTTCTGCTTTAATATTGTTCAATTCTAATAATTGATATAATTCCGGATTTTCGGTGCCTGGATTAAAAACTACACGTTTTGGCTGTGCTTCGATTATATAATTGTAGTAATCTCGCTGACGTGCAGGATTTAAATATAAAGTTACTGTATCTATGTTTTTTACAGGAATTGCTTTGGTCTGAATTTTTACACCTGCAACTTCTCCTGTATTTTGACCAATTGCCAAAACGGTATGTCCTTTTTCGACTAACATATTTATGGCTCTATAAGCGTAACGATCTGGTTTTGTGGTTGCACCCAGAACTAAGGTTTTTTTATTTTTCATCATTTTTAAATATGCTACAAAAGTAATCAAAAAGTACGAGCTTATTTTAGCTTATTGATTTAGTTACAAGAACAATTAAAATAATATCCTAACAAGAATTTGCTTTCATATCTTAAAAAATAACTATTTTTACTTCATTAACTAAAATTACATGGATTTATTCATTTATCTATTTGCTGCTCTTTTTTCGGTATTAAATCCAATTGGTACAGTGCCCATTTTTGTTGGACTTACGCAACATGATTCTCAGGAAGAGCGTGCCAGAATTTCGCTTTGGACAGCCATAAACGTTTTTATCATTTTACTCGTTTCTTTTTTTATTGGTCAATATGTTCTGAGTTTTTTTGGAATCAGTATTGATGCGCTTCGTATTGCAGGCGGAATTGTAATTGTCAATTCTGGCTTTTCGTTACTTTCCGGAAAAATCAATAAAAAACGAGGAATCAATAAAAAGGTAGAAACAGATGCTCAGCAACGTAATGATATTGCACTAACTCCGCTAGCGATACCAATGTTGGCAGGACCGGGATCAATTTCTTTGCTTATTGCATTTTATCAGGAACATCACGGAATGGAAGAAATTATCATTTCGACTTTGGCAATTTTAGCTATTGCAGTTGCAATTTTTGCCATTTTGAAAAGTGCACATTATTTAGCCCGAATATTAGGGGCTTCAGGAATTGTGGCTATTTCGAGAATTGTTGGTTTTATAGTAATTTCTATCGGAATTCAATATATTGTGAGTTCTATCATTAATATCGTTAAAGGAAATTTGATGTAACTCATTTAAAATATTTAAATAAAAAAAATCCAAATTCCAAAAACTGAATATCTCAGTCTGGAATTTGGATTTTTTTATTTGAATTTTCTAAAACTTAACTTCTTGGCAAAAACACTTCAGCCATCATGCATCTTGCGCTTCCACCTCCGCAGGCTTCAATCGTATCAAGGCTTGAACTTAAAATTTCGGCATGATTTTCTAATTGAGTGATTTGTTTTGGAGTTAGACTTTGATGTGCCGATGCACTCATAACGATATACTTCTTATCATTTGTTCCTCGAACTTCTAACATATTACCAGCAAAATTATTTACTTGAGCTTCGGTAATCAGAATAACTTCTTTTTTATCGGCTTTTAGATTTTCAAGAACCATTTTGCGTTCTTTTTTGTCATCTATAGAATCGGCACAGATAACAGCAAAAGTTTCGCCTAAACACATCATAACATTAGTATGATAGATTAATTTACGTTCTCCATCAACAGTTTGGAAAGCTTCAAAAATAACAGGAGCATAATCAAAGTCTTCACAAAATTCGATAAATAATTCTTCATCAGCGCGTGGAGACAATGCGCAATACGCTTTTGCATTAGCACGATCTAAAAGTAAACTTCCGGTTCCTTCAAGAAAAAAACCATCTTCTTCTGCCGATGTGTAATCCATTATGTTATTAATCTCAAAACCTTTGTCTTCAAGAGTATCTAAAATATCTTCACGACGTTCGTGGCGACGATTTTCTGCAAACATTGGATAAAGGGCCACATCTCCATTTTCATGAAAGGAAACCCAGTTGTTTGGAAAAATACTATCTGGCGTATCTGTTTCTAATGTATCGTCTATCACCGTAACATCAACTCCAACAGCTCTTAATTTTTCAACGAAAGTATCAAATTCCTGCTGTGCTTTTGCATTTACAGTACTTGGCAAAAGTCCGTCTAATACTTTTTGGTAATAATTATTTACAGCAGTTTGCTCATTCATTCTAAAAGCAACTGGCCGAATCATTACTATTGCATTTGTCGTTTGTTTCATTTTCTATATTTTTATTTTGTTTCAGATTTCAAATTTTAAGTTACAACAAACGCGGAACCTGAAACAAAGAATTTAATCTCTAATTAATGGCAAAGTTGAACATCTCAATAAACCTTCCTGCTTTGCAATCTCGGCATAAGGAATTTCTTCAACGATAAAACCGTTTGCACGTAGCCAATTGTTTAATCTGGTAAAGTTTTTTTCTGAAACTACTACATTTTCGTCTATAGAAAACACATTAGAAAACATATTGTACATTTCGTTTCTTTCGATATGAAATAAGTTTTCTTTCCCAAAAAGATTAACTAAATACATATAATCAGCTTCTTCACGGAAACCTCTTTTATAAATAATTCCTTTATCTTTTCCAACAGGCTGAAAACAACAGTCAAGGTGCAACGCATTATCACGAGCTTCGATTTTAGATTTAACCAAATCGAATTCTTTTACAATTTTATTAGGAAATAATTCTTTTATAAAATTAACACCGTGCATATTTGTACGCGCTGTAATATAATCTTTATAGTCACTTCCTTTATAAGTTCCGATAAAAACATGATCATTCCAAAGCATAACATCACCACCTTCAATATGAACTTCTTCCGGAGGACGAACTACTTTTAAAGGATCCATCTGATCAATTATATATTGAATGGCATCTAACTCGCGCTCTCTATCAGGAAGAATATTGGATTTTACAAATGTATCATCTATAACGAAACCTATATCTCTCGCAAAAATCTGATTGTAATTTTCAATCATTTCAGGACGATATACTTTTACATCATACTTTTGAAATACAGCATTAAAAGCGTCCATTTCAGCAATCATATCTTTTTCGACAGGATAAGTTCCCGCTTTAATATGTTCCAAAGATTTAGGATCATAGGCTTCATCTAAAGATGGAGTTGGCCCATTATGAACAGCAGAACCCAAAACCACAGCACGCAGTCTCGACGTTTCGTTCTTTATATTTAATTGCAACATAACTTTATTATATTTTGGCCAAAGATAAAAAAAGCTTCACAGTTAAGTGAAGCTTTAAAATATTTTTATTTGTTCGACTTAAAGTCTCTCAACGGGTGCCCAGTATAAATTTGTCTTGGTCGACCAATTGGTTCTTTATTCTCACGCATTTCTTTCCATTGTGCAATCCATCCTGGTAATCTACCAATAGCAAACATTACTGTAAACATATCTGTAGGAATACCTAAAGCTCTGTATATAATTCCAGAATAGAAATCTACGTTTGGATATAAGTTTCTTGATTTGAAGTAATCATCTTCTAAAGCTGCTGTTTCTAATTTTTTAGCGATCTCTAAAATAGGATCTTCAACTCCTAGAGTTTCTAAAACTTCTTTAGCTGCTTTTTTGATTATTTTAGCTCTTGGATCAAAGTTTTTATAAACTCTATGACCAAATCCCATTAAACGGAATGGATCATTTTTATCTTTCGCTTTCGCTAAAAATTTATCAGTATCTCCACCGTCTTTATTGATTTCTTCTAACATTTCAAGTACTGCTTGATTTGCACCTCCGTGAAGAGGTCCCCAAAGCGCAGAAACACCAGCAGAGATAGAAGCAAATAAACCAGCATGAGATGAACCTACCATTCTTACTGTAGATGTAGAACAGTTTTGCTCGTGATCTGCATGAAGAATAAATAATTTATCTAATGCAGCTACAATAACCGGATTAGCTGAGTAAGGTCCTGTAGGCAATTTAAACATTAATTGCATAAAGTTTTCTACGTAACCTTGTGTATTGTCATAGTAGTTTAACGGATAACCCATAGTTTTTCTATAAGTCCAGGTTGCAATTACAAGAAATTTACCCATTGTTTTACAAATGGCTTCGTACATTTCTTTTTCATTTTCAACGTTTACCGCTTTTGGATTAAATGCTGTTAAAGCACTTGTTAAAGCAGAAAGAACTCCCATTGGGTGAGCCGTTTTTGGAAAACCATCAATGATATTTTTCATCTCTTCGTTTACCAAAGTATGTTTTTTAATACCATTTTCGAACTGCTCTAATTGTTGAGCTGTTGGCAATTCACCAAAAATTAAAAGATAAGATACTTCTAAAAAATTAGCTTTTTCAGCTAAATCTTCGATGGAATATCCTCTGTAACGCAAAATTCCTAATTCTCCGTCTAAGAATGTGATTTCACTTTTACAAGAACCAGAATTTTTATATCCCGGATCTAAAGTAATAATACCAGTTAAATCACGTAATTTGTTAATATCGATAGCTGATTCATTTTCGCTTCCTGTAATTACCGGAAGTTCAATTTTTTGACCATCTACTTCTAATGTAGCTATTTTTGACATAATATATCGGAAATAAATCTTTAAAATAATAATTTATCAAATCTAAGGAATTTAAGACTAATTAAAAAAAGAATACTGCTATGAATTTGTTAAAACTCCAAAAAAAAACCATTCGTGTAAACGAATGGTTTAATTTTAATATATAACTCTTACAATTATTTAATCTTGAAAGCGTTTAATCCCGGGAAATAAGCAGTACTTCCTAACTCTTCTTCAATTCTTAATAATTGGTTGTATTTTGCCATACGATCAGAACGAGAAGCAGAACCTGTCTTAATTTGACCACAGTTTAAAGCTACTGCTAAATCAGCAATTGTATTATCTTCAGTTTCTCCAGAACGGTGAGACATTACAGATGTATAACCTGCATTTTTAGCCATATTTACAGCTGCAATAGTTTCTGTTAAAGTACCAATTTGGTTTACTTTTACAAGGATTGAATTTGCAATTCCTTTTTCGATTCCAGTTGATAAACGTTCAACATTAGTAACGAACAAATCATCACCTACTAATTGCACTTTGTGTCCAATTTTTTCAGTTAAATATTTCCATCCATCCCAGTCATCTTCATACATACCATCTTCGATAGAGATAATTGGATATTTAGCAGCAAGTTCAGCTAAATAATCAGCTTGCTCTTCTGAAGTTCTGATTTTTCCAGTTTCTCCTTCAAATTTTGTATAATCGTATTTACCGTTTACATAAAATTCAGAAGCAGCACAGTCAAGAGCAATTACAATTTCGTCACCAAAAGTGTATCCTGCTTTTTCAACAGCTAATTTAATAGTATCTAAAGCATCTTCAGTACCACCAGCCAAGTTTGGAGCAAAACCACCCTCGTCACCAACAGCAGTACTTAAACCTCTGTCATGTAACACTTTTTTCAAACTGTGAAAAATTTCAGTTCCCATTTGCATAGCATGTGAAAATGAAGTCGCTTTTACAGGGAAAATCATAAATTCTTGAAATGCGATAGGAGCATCTGAGTGAGAACCTCCGTTGATGATATTCATCATTGGTACAGGTAATGTATTAGCAGAAACACCACCAACATATCTGTATAAAGGTAATCCAAGTTCGTTTGCAGCAGCTTTTGCAGCAGCCAAAGAAACTCCTAAGATAGCATTAGCTCCTAATTTAGATTTATTAGGTGTACCATCTAAATCAATCATTAATTGATCAATTGTGTTTTGTTCGAAAACAGAAGTTCCAACTAATTCTTCAGCAATAACAGTATTTACATTGTTCACTGCATTCAAAACTCCTTTTCCTAAGAAAGCTTTTCCTCCGTCACGTAATTCAACAGCCTCATGTTCTCCAGTTGATGCTCCAGAAGGAACAGCAGCTCTACCTAAAACTCCATTCTCAGTAATTACATCAACTTCAATAGTAGGATTACCTCTCGAATCAAAAATTTGTCTTGCGTGAACTTTTATTATAATACTCATTATTTTTGTTTTTTATTAATAAATTATAAATATTTTTCGAAATTATAAAAATATTCAATATTAAATACCACATTTAACAATTAAATATCTTTATTTTATTAACTACATCGTTTTAGCAGAAGCCGCTTTTATATTCTCAACAAACTGATCGAATAAATAAGAAGAATCATGCGGTCCAGGACTAGCTTCCGGATGGTATTGTACAGAAAAACAATTCTTATTTTTCATACGCATACCTGCAACAGTTTCGTCATTTAAATGCAAATGTGTAATCTCTAAATCAGGATGATTATCCAACGCTTCTTTATTTACAGCAAAACCATGATTTTGAGAAGTAATCTCACCTTTTCCTGTAATAAGGTTTTTCACCGGGTGATTTATACCTCTGTGACCATTAAACATTTTATAGGTCTGAACACCATTTGCTAAAGCAATTACCTGGTGTCCTAAACAAATTCCGAATAAAGGATTATCATTCGCTAAAATTTCTTTTGCTACTTCAATTGCTCCAAAAAGTGGATCCGGATCTCCAGGACCATTTGACAAAAAGTACCCATCCGGATTAAACTCTGCCAAATCTTTATAAGTTGAATTATAAGGGAAGACTTTAATGTAACAATCTCGCTTTGCAAGGTTTCTTAAGATATTCTTTTTGATACCAAGATCTAAGGCCGAAATTTTGTAAGTCGCATTTTCATCTCCAAAAAAATAAGGCTCAGTAGTTGAAACTTTTGACGCCAACTCTAAACCTTCCATGTTTGGCACATTAGCCAATTCTTTTTTCAAATCTTCAATCGAAGTACCATCTGTACAAATAACAGCATTCATCGCACCATTATCACGAATATAGCTTACTAGCGCTCTGGTATCAACATCAGAAATACAGATTAGATTTTGTTTAATAAAATAATCCTCTAAACTTCCTGAAGAATCTTCTCTCGAATAATTAAAACTAAAGTTTTTACAAACTAATCCTGAAATTTTGATGCTATCTGATTCTATTTCCAAATCGTTAACACCATAATTTCCAATATGAGGATTAGTAGCCACCATAATTTGACCAAAATAAGAAGGATCTGTAAAAATCTCCTGGTATCCTGTCATTCCAGTATTAAAACAAACTTCACCGAAAGTTTTACCGCTGATTCCGATAGATTTTCCGTGAAAAATAGTTCCATCACTTAGTAATAAAATGGCGCTTTGTCGTGTAGTGTATTTCATTATTTAATTTGTATTGTTTCTTTTTTAATTGTTTCATGAAACCTGCGTTGCGGATTTCATTTGTAATTAGATATTTTGCAAATTTACTTCTTTAAAAGAGTGCTTCCAAGATTTTTTAAAAATTTCATTCATAAAATTAAAACCTAAGTTTTAAAATAAGTTACATTTTAAACTATTTTAAAAAAATCCAAAAAAAAAGGATAAACTAAAAATTAGCTTATCCTTGATTTCTATAGAATCATTACTTTCATAATTATTCAGAAGCTTCAGTAGTCGATTCTGATTCAGCAGCTGGAGCTTCAGGAGTAGTCTCCTCAGCTTTTTTTGCTTTACCACCACGACGGCTTTTAGCTTTTTTAACTTCTTTTTTACCACCATTGTAAAGTTCATTGAAATCTACAAGTTCGATCATTGCCATATCAGCATTATCTCCCAAACGATTTCCAACTTTAATGATACGAGTGTATCCACCTGGACGGTCTCCAACTTTAGCAGCTACGTCTCTGAATAAATCAGTTACCGCATATTTACTACGTAAGTAAGCAAAAACAATACGACGATTGTGAGTCGTATCTTCTTTTGATTTTGTGATTAAAGGCTCAACGAATTGTTTAAGCGCTTTAGCTTTAGCAACAGTAGTGTTAATACGTTTGTGCTCAATAAGAGAACAAGCCATATTAGCTAGCATAGCTTTTCTATGTCCAGTCTGTCTGCTTAAGTGATTGAATTTTTTTCCGTGTCTCATTGCTATTTTAAATTTAATCCCGCAAGCGGGATTGAATTATTCTTTATCTAATTTGTATTTAGCTAAGTCCATTCCGAAAGTTAAATTCTTAACAGCTACAAGTTCATCTAGCTCAGTTAAAGATTTTTTACCAAAATTACGGAATTTCATTAGGTCATTTTTATTGAACGATACTAAATCACCAAGTGTATCAACTTCAGCCGCTTTCAAGCAATTTAATGCTCTCACAGATAAATCCATATCAACAAGCTTAGTTTTAAGCAATTGTCTCATATGCAATGACTCTTCATCATACGATTCTGTTTGTGCAATTTCGTCAGCCTCGAGTGTAATTCTTTCGTCAGAAAATAACATGAAGTGGTGAATTAAAACTTTAGCAGCTTCAGTAAGAGCATCTTTTGGATTAATAGATCCATCAGTTTTGATTTCAAAAACTAATTTTTCGTAATCTGTTTTTTGCTCAACACGGAAGTTTTCAATTGCATATTTTACATTTTTTACCGGAGTAAAAATAGAGTCTGTAAAAATAGTACCAATTGCAGCGTTCTGTTTTTTGTTCTCCTCAGCAGGAACATATCCTCTACCTTTTTCGATTGTTAAATCGAAGTTCAATTTGATTTTAGAATCTAAATTACAGATAACAAGGTCTGGGTTCAGAACTTGGAAACCTGAAATAAATTTTTGAAAATCACCTGCTGTTAGTTGATCTTTACCAGAAACAGAAATTGTAACTGCTTCATTATCGATATCTTCAATTTGACGTTTAAAACGTACTTGTTTTAGATTAAGAATAATTTCGGTAACATCTTCAACAACACCTGAAATAGTAGAAAACTCATGATCTACACCTTCGATACGAACAGATGTAATTGCATAACCTTCTAATGCTGAAAGCAAAACTCTTCTAAGTGCATTACCAACTGTCAATCCATAACCAGGTTCTAAAGGTCTAAATTCGAATTTACCTTCAAAATCGGTTGAATCGATCATGATAACTTTATCGGGCTTTTGAAAATTAAATATTGCCATAAATTTCGACTAAGTCAATTATTATTTGTTGTACAACTCTACGATTAATTGTTCTTTAATGTTTTCTGGAATTTGAAGTCTTGCAGGTACAGAAACGAAAGTTCCTTCTTTAAGATCATTGTTCCAAGTAATCCATTCATAAACATGACTTGAATTTGATAAAGAACGTTCGATAGCTTCTAAAGATTTAGATTTTTCACGAACTGCAACTTTATCACCAGGTTTAAGGTGGTAAGAAGCGATATTTACAACTTCACCATTTACGGTAACGTGTCTGTGAGAAACTAATTGTCTAGCACCTCTTCTAGAAGGAGCGATACCCATTCTAAAAACAACGTTATCTAATCTTGCTTCACATAATTGTAAAAGAACTTCACCAGTAACACCTTTAGTAGCTGATGCTTTTTTGAATAAATTTCTGAATTGTTTTTCTAAAATTCCGTAAGAATATTTAGCTTTTTGCTTTTCCATTAACTGAACAGCATACTCAGATTTTTTTCCTCTTTTTTTAGCCATCCCGTGTTGTCCAGGTGGGTAATTTCTTTTTTCGAAAGATTTATCATCTCCGAAGATTGCTTCGCCAAATTTACGAGCAATTCTAGTTTTTGGACCAGTATATCTTGCCATTTCTAAAAAATTAAATTTAAGGTAGAGATTATGAATTCAGGTCAAATCCTTCGATAATCTATATTCTACCTTGTTTATACTATAAATAAATAAAATTAAACTCTACGTCTTTTTGGAGGACGACATCCGTTGTGAGGCATTGGAGTAACATCGATAATCTCTGTAACTTCAATTCCACCGTTATGAATAGAACGGATAGCAGACTCACGTCCGTTTCCTGGTCCTTTTACATAAACTTTCACTTTTTTAAGTCCAGCCTCAAGAGCTACTTTACTACAATCTTCTGCTGCCATTTGGGCTGCGTATGGAGTATTCTTTTTAGAACCTCTGAAACCCATTTTACCAGCTGAAGACCAAGAAATAACTTCACCTTTTTTGTTTGTCAAAGAAATGATGATGTTATTGAAGGTAGCAGAAATATGAGCTTCTCCCGTTGATTCAACGATAACTTTACGTTTTTTTGCAGTTGCTTTAGCCATATTACTTATTATTTAGTTGCTTTTTTCTTGTTAGCAACAGTTTTTCTTTTACCTTTTCTTGTTCTAGAGTTGTTTTTAGTTCTTTGTCCTCTTAACGGAAGACCAGATCTATGACGAATACCTCTGTAACAACCAATATCCATCAAACGTTTGATGTTTAAAGAAACTTCAGAACGTAATTCTCCTTCAATTTTGTAAAATGAAACAGCATCACGAATCGCTCCGATCTCATCATCATTCCAATCTTGAACTTTTTTGTCTTGGCTAACTTGAGCTTTTTCTAAAATCTCAATAGCTCTACTTCTTCCTAATCCAAAGATATAGGTAAGTGCTATAACACCTCTTTTATTTTTTGGGATATCTACCCCTGCTATTCTTGCCATAATTATCCTTGTCTTTGTTTAAATCTAGGATTCTTTTTGTTTATTACGTACAATCTCCCTTTTCTACGCACAATGATGCACTCGGGACTTCTCTTTTTTACTGATGCTCTAACTTTCATAGTGAATATCCTTTAATATCGATAAGTAATTCTTGCTTTTGACAAATCATAAGGACTCATTTCTAGTTTCACTTTATCACCAGGTAATAACTTGATGTAATGCATACGCATTTTACCAGAAATATGAGCAATTACGATATGTCCATTTTCTAACTCTACACGGAACATCGCATTTGACAATGCTTCGATGATTGATCCGTCTTGTTCTATTGCTGATTGTTTTGCCATATAAAAATTAAGCTACTGCTTTTCTATTTTTACCAGTCTTCATTAAACCATCATAATGTTTGTTTAACAAGTATGAGTTGATTTGTTGAATAGTATCTATTGCAACCCCAACCATAATTATTAACGAGGTACCTCCAAAAAACATTGCCCAAGATTGTTGTACATCCATAATACTTACAACAATAGCTGGGAACACAGCAATCAAAGCAAGGAATAAAGATCCTGGGAAAGTTATTAAAGACATCACTTTATCAAGAAATTCTGAAGTTTCAGCTCCTGGACGAACGCCCGGAATAAAACCACCACTTCTTTTTAAATCGTCAGCCATTTTGTTAGTAGGAACTGTAATCGCAGTATAGAAAAATGTAAATACAATAATTAAAGTTGCAAATACAAAGTTATACCAAAATCCGAACATATTACTAAATGCACCAACAATAGATTGTGATGTGTCTGATTTAGACAATCCAGCTACAGCTGCAGGTATAAACATAATTGCCTGAGCAAAGATGATAGGCATAACCCCCGAAGCATTAAGCTTAAGAGGAATCCATTGTCTATTACCACCTGCCAAATCTTGTTCGTAATCCCCGCTTGTAGTACGACGAGCGTACTGAACAGGAATTCTACGTACTGCCATTGTAAGCAATACACAAGAAATGATCACTAATAACCAAACAATAATTTCAATAACTAACAACATTGGACCACCATTGTTATTGGTAACTCTGGTTGTAAACTCTTGGATAAAAGCTTGCGGTAAACGCGCCAAAATACCAACCATAATCAATAATGAAATTCCATTTCCAATACCTTTATCTGTAATTTTTTCCCCAAGCCACATAGCAAAAATAGTACCAGTAACTAAGATAATAACAGAAGAGAACAAAAATTCAGGTGAATTAAAGCCTAGTAAGAATGCACTACCAGGTAACGTTCTGTATAAATTGTAGATATAAGTTGGACCTTGAACCAGTGTAATAGCTATAGTCAACCAACGAGTGATTTGATTAATCTTTTTTCTACCACTCTCTCCATCGTTTTGAAGTTTTTGCAAATAAGGAATCGCAATTCCCATTAACTGAACAACAATAGATGCAGAAATATAAGGCATAATTCCTAAAGCAAAAACTGAAGCTTTAGAGAAAGCACCTCCTGTAAACATGTCTAGGATAGATCCTAAACCATTTTTAGTTTGTCCCGCTAAACCTGTTAATTGAGTTGCGTCAATTCCAGGTAGCGTTACGTGTGCACCAAAACGATATACTAAAAGCAATCCTAATGTAATTAAGATTCTGTTTTTCAGTTCTTCGATTTTCCAAACATTACTTATTGATTCAATAAATTTCTTCATCTTAGTAGATAAGTTATATAGTTACAGCTTCTCCACCAGCAGCTTCAATAGCAGCTTTTGCAGTAGCAGTAAATTTGTGGGCAGTTACTTTTAATTTTGCTTTCAATTCTCCTCTACCTAAAATCTTAACGATTTCATTTTTGGTAGCTAGACGATTTGCTACGAAATCTGTCATTGAAACAGAATCAGTAATCACACCATTGTCTACTAATAATTGAAGCGTATCTAAATTAACACCTTCGTATTCTTTACGATTGATGTTTGTGAAACCAAACTTAGGCACACGTCTTTGAAGTGGCATTTGCCCTCCCTCAAAACCAATCTTTTTAGAATAACCAGAACGAGATTTTGCTCCTTTGTGACCTCTTGCAGAAGTACCACCTTTTCCTGAACCTTCTCCTCTACCTAATCTTTTATTTTGATTGTGTGTTGACCCTTCAGCTGGTTGTAAGTTACTTAAATTCATAACAGTATTTGTTATTTAGCTTCTTCGACAGAAACTAAGTGTTTAACTTTGTTTATCATACCAAGGATAGCAGGATTTGAATCATGCTCTACAACTTGTCCCATTTTACGTAGACCTAAAGCTTCCAAACCTCTTTTTTGAGAAAGAGGACAGTTGATTTTGCTTCTTACTTGTTTTACTAATAATTTAGCCATAATTTCCTTGAATTAACCTTTAAAAACTTTTTCTAAAGAAACACCTCTTTGTTTTGCAACAGTATGAGCGCTTCTCATTTGTAATAAAGCATCAAAAGTTGCTTTCACTACGTTATGAGGATTTGATGATCCTTGAGATTTAGATAATACATCGTGAATACCTACTGATTCAAGAACTGAACGAACAGCTCCACCAGCAATAACTCCTGTACCATGAGAAGCAGGAATTAAGAATACACGTGCACCACCAAATTTACCTTTTTGTTCGTGAGGAACAGATTGTCCATTCAAAGGAATTTTTACTAAATTTTTCTTAGCATCTTCTACTGCTTTCGCAATTGCTTCAGAAACGTCTTTAGATTTTCCTAATCCGTGACCAACTACTCCGTTTTCATCACCTACAACTACAATAGCAGAAAAACCGAAAGCTCTACCACCTTTTGTAACTTTAGTAACACGATTAACACTTACCAGACGATCTTTAAGTTCAAGACCACTTGGTTTTACCAATTCTACATTTTTGTATTTAGACATAATATATTAGAATTTAAGTCCAGCCGCTCTTGCGCCTTCTGCTAATGATTTAATACGACCGTGATACAAATATCCACCTCTATCAAAAGTGATGGTTTCTATCCCAGCTTTTAACGCTTTCTCTGCAACTAATTTTCCAACAGCAGCAGCGATTTCAACGTTAGTACCTTTTCCTATTTCTTTTTCTCTTGAAGATGCAGCTAAAATAGTAACTCCATTTACATCATCAATAAGTTGAGCGTAAATTTCTTTGTTACTTCTAAATACAGATAGTCTTGGGTTAGCAGCAGTACCACTAATCGATTTTCTAATTCTGAATCTAATTCTCTGTCTTCTATCAGATTTTGTTAATGACATAATCTTATTTTTTAAGCTGATTTACCTGCTTTTCTTCTTAATACTTCACCCACAAATTTAACACCTTTTCCTTTGTACGGCTCAGGCTTACGGAAACCTCTGATTTTCGCAGCAACCTGTCCTAAAAGTTGTTTGTCAAATGATGTTAATTTTACGATAGGGTTTTTTCCTTTTTCAGATATTGTTTCTAAAGCTACTTCTGGAGCAATTTCTAAAACAATATTGTGAGAATATCCAAGAGCTAAATCTAACTTTTGACCTTGGTTTGAAGCTCTATAACCAACTCCAACTAATTCAAGTTCTTTTGTAAAACCTTCAGATACACCAACAATCATGTTATTGATTAACGATCTGTATAATCCGTGTTTTGCTCTTTGGTCTTTATGATCAGACGATCTTTCTAATAAAACTTGATCGCCTTCAACTTTTACAGTAATGTCCGAAAACTCCTGAGTTAGTTGACCTTTTTTTCCTTTTACCGTAATGATACCGTCTTTAACTTCTACAGTTACTCCAGCAGCAATTACAATTGGGCTTTTACCTATTCTTGACATCTTATTTAGTCTTTAAAATTAGTATACGTAACAAATTACTTCACCACCTACATTTAATTGTTTAGCTTGTTTTCCAGTCATAAGACCTTTAGAAGTTGAAACAATTGCAATTCCTAATCCGTTAAGGATTCTTGGTAATTTGGCAGCACCTGCGTATTTACGTAAACCAGGTTTACTAATTCTTTGGATATCTTTAATTACAGGCTCTTTAGTATCTTTATCGTACTTCAAAGCAATTTTGATTGAACCCTGAACAGAGTTGTCCTCAAATTTGTAACTCAAGATATAACCTTGATCAAATAAGATCTTAGTTATTTCTTTTTTTAGATTAGAAGCTGGAATTTCAACAACTTTGTGGTTTGCAGCCACAGCGTTACGAACTCTAGTCAAATAATCTGCAATAGGATCTGTATACATATGTATTTGATTGCGATTATGGTTTTCGGGAGGCACCCGCCTCCCGAACCTTTAATCAATTAAAATTATTTTTTGGTTTGCAAAAGTAATAACTTATTGCGAGATTACCAAGACGCCTTTTTAACTCCAGGAATTAACCCATTATTAGCCATCTCACGGAAAGTTACACGTGAAATACCAAATTGACGGATATAACCTCTTGGTCTACCTGTTAATTTACAACGATTGTGTAAACGAACTGGTGAAGCATTTTTAGGTAATTTTTGTAAGCCTTCATAATCTCCAGCTTCTAATAAAGCTTTTCTTTTTTCAGCGTACTTAGCTACCGTTTTCTCTCTTTTCACCTCACGGGCTTTCATTGATTCTTTAGCCATGTCTTAATTCTTTTTAAAAGGTAATCCTAATTCAGCCAATAATGACTTTGCTTCCTTGTCTGTTTTTGCAGTAGTAACAAATGTAATATCCATTCCTGAAATTTTGTTTACTTTGTCAATATCAATTTCCGGGAAAATGATTTGCTCCAAAACTCCAAGGTTGTAATTACCTCTTCCGTCGAAACCAGTAGCTTTGATACCACTAAAATCTCTAACGCGTGGTAAAGCAGAAGTAATAAGTCTATCTAAAAACTCATACATTCTCTCTCCACGTAAAGTAACTTTTGCTCCAATAGGCATACCTTTTCTCAATTTGAATGACGCAACGTCTTTCTTTGAAATTGTAGATACTGCTTTTTGTCCAGTGATCTTTGTTAACTCATCAACTGCATAGTCAATAAGTTTTTTATCAGATACAGCTGCACCAACTCCACGGCTCAAAACGATTTTTTCAAGTTTTGGAACTTGCATCACGTTTGTATATCCGAATTCTTCTTTAAGAGCAGAGATTACTCTACTCTTATATTCTTCTTTTAGTCTAGGTGTATATGCCATTACTATAGTACTTGATTAGATTTTTTTGAAAATCTTACTTTCTTATCTCCTTCTACTCTAATACCAACTCTAGTTGTTTCCTTAGTTTTAGGATCAATTAGTGAAATGTTAGATATTTGTATAGAAGCTTCTTTCTTAACGATACCACCTTGAGGGTTTTTAGCACTTGGTTTTGTATGTTTCGAAACCATGTTTACACCTTCAACTATCGCTTTATTTTTCTCACGGTAAACACGTAAAACTTTACCTTCAGCACCTTTATGGTCTCCAGCAATAACTCTTACGATATCTCCTGATTTTATTTTTAGCTTTATCATCTTAAAACGAATTAAAGCACTTCTGGTGCTAATGATACAATTTTCATGAATTGTTTTTCACGAAGTTCTCTTGCTACCGGACCAAAAACACGAGTTCCTCTCATTTCCCCTGCAGCGTTCAAAAGAACACATGCATTATCATCGAAACGGATATAAGAACCATCAGCTCTTCTCACTTCTTTTTTGGTACGTACAACAACTGCAGTTGAAACAGCTCCTTTTTTAACGTTACCGTTAGGAGTTGCATCTTTAATAGATACTACAATCTTGTCACCAACAGAGGCATACCTTCTTTTGGTACCTCCTAAAACACGGATAGTTAAAACTTCTTTTGCTCCCGTGTTATCTGCTACTTTTAGTCTTGATTCCTGTTGTACCATAATTATTTAGCTCTTTCTAAGATTTCAACTAATCTCCAACATTTTGTTTTACTTAAAGGACGCGTTTCGCTAATTCTTACAGTATCTCCAATGTTACAGTCGTTTGTTTCGTCGTGTGCAACGTATTTCTTTGTTTTCAACACGAACTTACCGTATAATGGGTGTTTTACTTTTCTTACTTCAGCAATAACAATAGACTTATCCATTTTATTTGAAGTAACAACACCTATTCTTTCTTTTCTTAAATTTCTTTTTTCTTCCATCTTTCAGCAGAATACAATTATTGTAACTCTCTTTTAGTTAACTCTGTAGCCAATCTTGCAACTGTTCTTCTTACACTTCTAATTTGAAGTGGGTTCTCAATTGGAGAAATAGCGTGAGCCATTTTTAGGTCAGCATATATTTTCTTAGTTTGACTAAGTTTTTCTTGCAACTCCGCTGCAGAAAGATCTTTTATTTCTGATTGTTTCATAATATAAATTTAATTATGCTTCGAAATCTCTAGCAACGACGAATTTAGTTTTTACTGGAAGCTTTTGAGCTGCAAGACGTAACGCCTCTTTTGCAACTGATAAAGGAACTCCTCCAACTTCAAACATAATTCTTCCGGGTTTAACAACGGCAGCCCAATATTCAACGGCACCTTTACCTTTACCCATACGTACCTCAAGAGGCTTCTTAGTAATTGGTTTGTCTGGAAATATTTTGATCCATAATTGTCCTTCTCTCTTCATGAAACGAGTTGCAGCAATACGCGCAGCTTCGATTTGACGAGAAGTTAAGAACATTCCATCTTCATGTACAGATTTAATACCAAACATTCCATTAGAAAGTTCATGCCCTCTTTGAGAGTTACCTTTCATTTTACCCTTTTGTACCTTACGGTATTTTGTTCTTTTAGGCTGTAACATTTTTCTTTAGTTTAAAAATTTACTTTCTTTTACGAGCGTCTGGTTTTCCACCTTTATTAAAGTTAGATTTACCTCTAGGGGCATCTCCACCTTTACCACCACCAGTTCCAGATTGTTTTTTATCCATTCCTGCAAGTGGAGAAAGATCTCTCTTTCCATAAACTTCACCTTTCATGATCCATACTTTGATACCCATTCTACCGTAAGTAGTGTGAGCTTCAGCCAAAGCATAATCAATATCAGCTCTGAAAGTTGATAGAGGAATTCTACCTTCTTTGAAACCTTCTGAACGTGCCATTTCAGCACCATTCAAACGACCAGAAATCAAAACTTTAATACCTTCTGCATTCATACGCATAGAAGCTGCAATAGCCATCTTAATTGCACGTCTGTAAGAGATACGGCTTTCGATTTGACGAGCGATGCTTGTCGCCACAAGATAAGCATCTAACTCAGGTCTTTTAATTTCAAAGATATTGATTTGAACCTCTTTGTCAGTAACTTTCTTAAGTTCTTCTTTTAACTTGTCTACCTCTTGCCCACCTTTTCCGATAATAATACCAGGTCTAGCAGTAGTGATAGTAACGGTTACAAGTTTCAAAGTTCTCTCGATGATTACTTTAGATACACTAGCTTTTGATAAACGAGCGTGGATATACTTTCTGATTTTGTGATCTTCGGCAAGTTTATCCCCGTAATCATTTCCACCATACCAGTTTGAGTCCCACCCTCTGATGATACCAAGTCTATTTCCAATTGGATTTGTCTTTTGTCCCATGCTGCTTAAGAATTGCTTTGTGTGTTATTGATAGCTCCAAGCACGATTGTTACGTGATTAGAACGTTTTCTTATTCTGTGTGCACGACCTTGTGGAGCTGGACGAAGTCTTTTTAACATCATTCCACCATCTACTCTGATCTCCTTAACAAATAATCCAGCTTCTTCTAAATTACCTTCACTATTTTTTTGCTCCCAGTTGTTGATTGCAGATAATAATAGTTTCTCTAATTTTCTTGAAGCCTCTTTAGAACTAAATCTTAAGATGTTAAGTGCTCTTTCTACCTTCTGACCTCTTACCAAGTCCGCTACTAAGCGCATTTTTCTAGGTGAAGTAGGGCAGTTATTCAATTTTGCGAAAGCAATAGACTTATTAGCCTCTTTTCTCGCATCTGCTGTTTCTCTTTTACGAACTCCCATTGCTTCTTATTTTTTACCTTTATTTTTTGCTCCAGCATGACCTCTAAAAGATCTAGTTGGTGAAAATTCTCCTAATTTGTGACCTACCATGTTTTCTGTTACGTAAACTGGTACAAATTGACGACCGTTATGAACTGCGATAGTTTGTCCAACGAAATCTGGAGTAATCATAGAAGCTCTAGACCAAGTCTTTACTACACTATTTTTACCACTTTCTACGTTTTCCTGAACTTTCTTGTCTAACTTATAATGAACGAAAGGTCCTTTTTTTAATGAACGTGCCATATCTTATTATTTCTTTCTACGTTCTACGATATACTTGTTACTCGGGTTTTTCTTAGAACGAGTTCTATAACCTTTTGCTGGTATTCCATTTCTTGAACGTGGATGTCCACCAGAAGAACGTCCTTCTCCACCACCCATTGGGTGATCAACAGGGTTCATTGCAACAGGTCTTGTTCTAGGTCTTCTTCCTAACCATCTTGTTCTACCAGCTTTTCCTGATACAACTAATTGGTGGTCTGAATTAGAAACAGCTCCAATTGTAGCCGAACAAGTTAACAAGATTAATCTTGTCTCACCAGATGGCATTTTAATTGTAGCATATTTTCCATCTCTTGCCATTAATTGAGCAAATGTACCAGCTGAACGAGCAATTACTGCTCCCTGACCTGGACGTAACTCAATACAAGAGATTACAGTTCCTAAAGGAATTCTGCTTAAAGGCAATGTATTACCAATTTCAGGTTGAGATTCTGGACCAGAAACTAATTTCTGACCAACTTTCAATCCGTTTTGAGCAATTACATAAGTTTTCTCTCCATCAGCATAAGCTAATAAAGCGATAAATGCAGTACGATTTGGATCGTATTCGATTGATTTCACAGTAGCCGGAATTCCGTCTTTAGTTCTTTTGAAATCAATAATACGATATCTCTGCTTGTGACCACCACCCGTATAACGCATGGTCATCTTTCCTTGACTATTTCTACCTCCAGAGTTTTTTATCGGCGCTATCAAAGAGCGTTCCGGCTTATCAGTTGTAATGGCGTCATAACCATTCACAACTCTAAATCGCTGACCTGGGGTAATAGGTTTTAATTTTCTTACTGACATTTTTCTATCTTAGATATTGTTGTAAAAATCAATTGTTTCTCCTTCTTGTACTTGAACAATCGCTTTCTTAATTGCATTTGTCTTTCCACTGATCAAACCACTTTTAGTGTATTTTGTAGTTCTATCCGGTCTTACGTTCATCGTGTTAACTGAAACGATAGTTACCCCATAAGCAGCTTCAACAGCTTTCTTAATTTGAACTTTGTTTGCTTTTTTGTCAACAACGAATCCGAAGCGGTTTAAAACTTCACTTTCTTTGGTTACTTTTTCTGTTACTATAGGTCTAATTATGATGCTCATATTCCTATTATTTACTTAAATTTTCTTCAATTAACTCCAAAGAACCTTCTAAAAGCACTAAATTATTAGTGTTTAAAATAGCGTAAGTGCTTAATTCTGAGCTAGTTACGACATTTGAAGCCTTTAAATTGCGTGACGACAAATATACATTTTTATTCGACTCACCCAACACAAATAGAGATTTTTTATTATCTAACCCTAAAGCTTTCAAAACGTTAATGAAATTTTTAGTGTTTGGAGTTTCAAAATTAAAGTCCTCAAGAACGATAATATTTGACTCTTTTGCTTTGATTGAGAAAGCTGATTTTCTTGCCAATCTTTTCAAGCTTTTATTCAATTTAAATGAATAACTTCTTGGTCTTGGTCCGAAAATTGTTCCACCACCTTTAAACAATGGATTCTTAATACTTCCCGCACGAGCAGTACCTGTTCCTTTTTGTTTCTTAATCTTACGTGTACTTCCTGTCACTTCAGCTCTTTCTTTAGCTTTGTGAGTTCCTTGTCTTTGATTAGCAAGATATTGCTTAACATCAAGGTATACAGCGTGATTGTTTGGTTCAATTGCGAATACTGAATCAGAAAGTTGAACTTTTCTACCAGTATCTTTTCCGTTGAAATCTAATACTTTTACTTCCATTACTTCTGAATGATTACATAAGAGTTTTTATGTCCAGGAACACATCCTTTAATAACAAGTAGGTTCTTTTCAGCAACTACTTTTAAAACTCTAAGGTTTTGAACTTTTACATTGTCTCCTCCCATTCTTCCAGCCATACGCATTCCTTTGAATACTCTAGATGGATAAGAAGAAGCTCCCACAGAACCTGGCGCTCTTAAACGGTTGTGTTGACCGTGAGTTGCTTGTCCAACACCACCAAATCCGTGACGTTTAACAACCCCTTGAAAACCTTTACCTTTAGACACACCTTGTACATCTACAAATTCTCCTTCAGCAAAAATAGAAACATCAATAAGATCCCCTAATTTTTGTTCAGTTGCAAAATCTTGAAATTCAACGACTTTTTTCTTAGCAACAGTTCCAGCTTTTTTAAAGTGACCTAAAGCCGCTTTAGTGGAATGTTTCTCGTTTTTGTCATCGAAACCAAGTTGCAACGCTTCGTACCCGTCAACACCTTTGGTTCTGACTTGGGTAACAACACACGGCCCAGCCTCGATTACTGTACAAGGAATGTTTTTCCCGTTTTCGTCGAAAATACTAGTCATGCCGATTTTTTTACCAATTAACCCAGACATAAATATTAATTATTAATTACTAAAATTCCCTTCAATTTGAAAATAACAGAAATTTCCAAACAGGGAGTGCAAAAGTATACATTAAAATTGAATATACCAAACAGTTAGAAAAATTAAATAGCTCATTATCAAAATCAAAGAACCAATTCTACATGCGTAAGCATTCTTTTTCTTCAAAAAAATAATTTTTCATCTTCATAACTTAGAAGAAACATTCTCTTGATATTTACATAATTTGATAAAGAAAAAACCCTGCAACAGCCTAAAACAAAGACATTTCAATCAAAACACAAATAATTAAGAACAGTCGATATTTCAGAAAAAACAACAAGAAAAAACTTTTTCGCATAAAAAAAGCGAAACACTTCTGTCTCGCTTTTTTTTTATAAAATATAATAAAAAATTATACTTTTATCTCTACTTCAACTCCACTTGGCAATTCAAGTTTCATTAATGCATCAATAGTTTTAGATGAAGATGAATAAATATCAATCAATCTCTTGTATGACATTACTTCAAATTGCTCTCTCGCTTTTTTGTTAACGTGCGGAGAACGCAACACAGTGAAAAGTTTTTTGTGAGTTGGCAACGGAATTGGACCTGTTACAACTGCTCCAGTAGTTTTTACTGTTTTTACGATCTTTTCAGCAGACTTATCTACCAACATGTGATCGTAAGATTTTAGTTTTATTCTGATTTTTTGACTCATTTTCTTAAGAATTAAGCGTTACCTTTTGCTTTTTTAATTACCGCTTCTGAAATATTAGAAGGCGTTTCTGCATAGTGAGAAAACTCCATTGTTGAAGTAGCTCTACCAGAAGACAATGTTCTTAATGTTGTTACATATCCAAACATTTCTGATAATGGCACATCAGCTTTAATAGTTTTAGCACCATTTCTGTCACCCATGTCATTAACCTGACCTCTACGACGGTTGATATCACCTACGATATCTCCCATGTTTTCTTCAGGAGTAATAACTTCCATTTTCATGATAGGCTCAAGAATAACCGCTCCAGCAGCTTTAGCAACTTCTCTATAACCCATTCTAGCAGCTAACTCAAAAGAAAGAGCATCTGAATCGACAGGGTGGAAAGATCCGTCTGTTAAAGTTACTTTCAAACTATCAACTTGGTATCCTGCTAAAGGACCAGTTTTCATAGCTTCACGGAAACCTTTCTCTACAGATGGAATATATTCCTTAGGAACGTTACCACCTTTTACAGCATTAATAAATTGCAATCCTACAGGAACTTTACCATCAACTTCATCAGCTGGCTCAAGTGTAAATACGATATCACCGAATTTACCACGACCTCCTGATTGTTTTTTGTATGTTTCTCTGTGCGTAGCACTTCTTGTAAACGCTTCTTTATATTCAACTTGAGGCTCACCTTGGTTCACTTCAACTTTAAATTCACGTTTCATACGATCAATCAAGATATCCAAGTGAAGCTCACCCATACCTGAAATAATAGTTTGCCCAGAAGCCTCATCTGTTCTAACAGTAAACGTTGGATCCTCTTCAGCTAATTTAGCTAAAGCCATACCCATTTTATCTACATCAGCCTTAGTTTTAGGCTCAATAGCAATACCAATTACCGGTGCAGGGAATTTCATTGACTCAAGAATAATTGGGTGCTTTTCATCACACATTGTATCTCCAGTCTTGATATCTTTAAATCCAACTGCCGCTCCAATATCTCCTGCCTCGATATACTCAATTGGGTTTTGCTTGTTAGCGTGCATTTGGTAGATACGAGAAATTCTTTCTTTGTTTCCAGAACGAGTGTTCAAAATATATGAACCAGCATCCAAACGACCTGAATAAGCACGGAAGAAAGCTAAACGACCAACATAAGGGTCAGTAGCAATTTTAAATGCTAAAGCAGCGAATGGCTCTTTTACATCTGGACGACGAAGAATTTTTGTTTGATCTTCTTCTAACAATTCAACATCATCAGGATGAATTCCTTCGATACCTTCTTTATCCATTGGAGATGGAAGATACTTACAAACAGCATCTAACATAAATTGAACTCCTTTGTTTTTGAAAGAAGAACCAGCAAGCATAGGAATGATTGCCATGTCAATTGTAGCAGCTCTTAATGCTTTGTTGATCTCATCTTCTGTAATAGAGTTTTCATCTTCCATGAATTTCTCTAAAAGATTCTCATCATAATCAGCAACCGCTTCAATAAGAATAGATCTGTATTCTTTTACTTCTGCAAGCATATCCTCAGGGATAGGCACAATATCAAAAGTAGCTCCTTGTGTTTCATCATGCCAGATAATAGCTTGATTTTTCACTAAGTCAACTACACCTTTGAAATCGTTCTCTTCACCAATTGGCAAAGTGATCGCAACTGCATTAGATTTCAACATATCTCTAACTTGTTGACATACATTCAAAAAGTTAGAACCTTGTCTATCCATTTTATTTACGAATCCCATACGAGGAACTCTATATTGATCAGCAAGTCTCCAGTTAGTTTCAGATTGCGGCTCAACACCATCAACTGCACTAAACAAGAAAACCAAACCATCAAGTACACGTAAAGAACGGTTTACCTCTACAGTAAAGTCAACGTGTCCAGGAGTATCAATAATATTAAAATGATAAGGCAATGTCTCAGGCAAAACTTTACCTTGCTCAGTAGGAAAATTCCACTCACAAGTTGTTGCAGCAGAAGTAATTGTAATACCCCTTTCTGCTTCTTGCTCCATCCAGTCCATTGTAGAAGCACCATTATGTACTTCACCAATTTTATGAGTTTTACCAGTATAAAAAAGGATACGCTCAGTTGTTGTTGTTTTACCAGCATCAATATGAGCAGCAATTCCTATATTTCTTGTATATTTTAAATCTCTAGCCATTTCTTACGAATTAAAATCTAAAGTGAGAGAAAGCTTTATTAGCTTCTGCCATCTTGTGAGTATCCATTCTTTTCTTAACCGCAGCACCTTCTTCTTTAGCAGCAGCTAAACACTCTGATGCTAAACGTTGTGCCATAGATTTTTCATTTCTTCTTCTAGAATAAAGTATCAACCACTTCATTGCCATAGAAATTTTTCTGTCTGGTCTAATTTGCATTGGAATTTGAAATGTAGCTCCTCCAACTCTACGACTACGTACTTCTACGTGAGGCATAACGTTTGTTAAAGCATCTTTCCAAATTTCTAATGAAGATTTTTCTGAATCCTGCTTTTTAGACTCAATGATGTCAATTGCATCATAAAATACTTTGAAAGCTGTAGATTTCTTACCATCCCACATTAAGTTGTTCACAAAACGTGTTACCAATTGGTCGTTAAACCTCGGATCTGGTAAAAGTGGTCTTTTCTTTGCCGCTCTTTTTCTCATGTCTTTTTTTTAATAAAAAGTTATAGGTCATCCGTTAAATGTTATGTGTCATCCACTTTAGCTTACGCCAAATTTCAAACCCTTAACTCCTAACCTCCAACTTTAACGTTTTAAATTACTTTTTTGCTTCTTTTGGGCGTTTAGCACCGTACTTAGATCTTCTTTGCGTTCTTCCTGCAACTCCTGACGTGTCAAGCGCTCCACGAACGATATGATATCTAACACCTGGTAAATCTTTTACCCTTCCACCTCTAACTAATACTATCGAGTGCTCTTGTAAATTGTGTCCTTCTCCAGGGATGTAAGCATTCACCTCATTACCATTTGTCAAACGTACACGCGCAACTTTACGCATTGCAGAGTTTGGTTTTTTTGGTGTAGTAGTGTAAACACGCGTACAAACCCCTCTTCTTTGAGGACAAGAATCTAAAGCAACCGATTTACTCTTCTTAGTTATCTGAGTTCTTCCTGTTCTTACTAATTGTTGAATTGTTGGCATAATTAATACTAAAAATTTATTATGTATATTAAATTCCCGCTTTTTACGGGGTTGCAAATGTATAAAATATTTTTCAGTATACAAACGTTAATTCATTAATTTTCAATAACATTATTTAAGCTTATGATTTTACAAACAAACAATTGATATTTGCAATACTTTTAAAAACCAAACAATTAGATTTGAAACACCTTATATACATAATTTTTTTCTGCCTCGGCTCTTCCGCTTATAGCCAAAATTATTACTTAAAAATAATTGGCTCAAGCAAAAGCGAAAACCAAATAATCGACTCTATTAACTACAATACGAAACATCCCAATATCAAATCATTAAATAAAGAAATAACGATTATCTCAGAAAAGCTAACAAAAATCGGCTTTTTAGACAATAAACCTTTAGAGATTACACAGGAAAATGACAGCACCTATACATCAAAAATAGAACTAAAAAATCGCATTAAAGAGATACATATATATATAGGTATAAATAATTCATTTTTTAACTCAACCCAAATAAAAAACGACTCCTTAATTCTACCTTATTATGAAATAGAAAATTTCTTAAATCAAAAGATAATTGAGGCTGAAAAAAAAGGTTTTGCATTGAGTAAAATAAAATTTGAGAACATTAAAAGAAAGAATTCAATAATTTATGCTGACTTAAATTTTAAATCCGAAAAAAAACGCACCGTAAATTCAATTATTCTAAGTCAAATAAACCCTGAAGAGAAAAAATTTTTCCCAAAAGGCCACCTAAAACAGCTCAACAAAAAATACCTCAATAAAACTTTTAATCAGGAAACTGTAAAAGAACTTTACAACGACATAAACAGTTTTGAATTTATCACACAAACGAAGTATCCGCAAATATTATTTACAAATGACTCCACTAAAATATACGCTTACGCAGAAAAAAGGAGCGCAAATACTTTTGACGGCTACATAGGATTTTCAAATGACGAAAACAAAAAAACAACACTCAACGGATACCTTGACCTGGCACTACTAAACACTCTTCATGCCGGCGAGCAATTTTCATTATACTGGAAAAGCGATGGAAACCAGCAAAAAACTTTCAATACCAGAATAGAAATTCCATACATCTTCAACTCATCATTAGGGATCAAAGCACAGCTAAACATTTTTAAACAGGACAGCACTTTTCAAAATACCAAAACAGCAATTGATCTCGGATATTATTTAAATTACAATTCTAAAATATACCTGGGCTACCAATCAACGGAATCAAGCGACATTCAGAACACCAATAATTCAACGATTAGCGATTATAAAAACTCCTATATCACTTCATCCCTTGAATATAAAAAAATTGACTACTCTAACAACCTTTTACCTAAAAAAGCTTATATCAATTTTATACTTGGATACGGAAAAAGAAACACAAACAGCACAGCAGAAACTGCTGATTCAAGCCCACAAGCCTATGTAAATGCTAATTTTTCATATAATTTCGAATTAAACAAAAGAAACTACATCAACATAAACACGCAGAGCTACTATTTAAAAAGCAAAAACTATATCACAAATGAGCTCTTTAGATTTGGTGGTATTAATTCTATAAGAGGTTTTTCAGAAAACAGCCTTCAGGCCAACTTCACCTCTATGCTTCTCACAGAATATAGATACCTTATTTCGAAAAATCTATACATTAATTCAATTCTTGATTATACAATTTATCAAGATTTAACAAATAGTCAAAATCCTGACAAAATTAAAAATTTAACAGGAATTGGAATCGGCACAAACATCCAAACTACGAGCGGCATACTTCGGATTAATCTCACTAATGGCGGGACAAGACTTAAAGAAATTCAATTATTTAACACTATTGTTAATATATGTTATAATGTTAAATTTTAACTTAACAGTAAAAATCATTAACACAATATTAGGTTTGTTAACAAATTATTATGAATATTGTAAAACTAATTCAAAATAATTGAGAAAATGAAACCAAAGTTCAATGGATTTTTAGCACTTCTAGTAGTGCTATTCGCGCAACTAACCTTTGCGCAAGAAAGAGCCGTTTCGGGAACTGTTACTGACGAAGCAGGCTTACCGCTACCAGGGGTAAGCGTGTTGATTAAGGGAACAAAAACTGGAACACAAACAGATTTTGACGGCAAGTATTCCATCAAAGCAACAACAAGTCAAGTTTTAGTATTTAGCTACATTGGAATGAGAACCCAAGAAATAGCAGCGACTTCATCGCAAGTAAATACTAAATTATCCGGAGATGCTCAACAACTTGAAGGGGTTGTGGTAACTACAGCAATGGGTATTAAGAGAGAAAAAAAATCTCTAGGATATGCTTCTCAACAAATTTCAGGTGCAGATATTAACGGCGGCGCAGGGAGCGCAAACGTTGCTAATCTTTTATCTGGTAAAGCTGCGGGTGTAGAAGTTCAAAGAAACACCAACTTTGGAGGGTCTACAAACGTTGTAATTAGAGGAAACAAATCTCTTACAGGAAACAATCAGGCACTATGGGTAATTGATGGAGTACCAATTGACAACTCAAACTCAAACACTTCTTCTCAACAAGTAGGGGGCGGAGGTTACGATTATGGTAACAACGCATCTGACATCAACCAAGAAGACATCGAAAGCATTAACATCTTAAAAGGAGCGGCCGCAACAGCTCTTTACGGATCAAGAGCCGCAAATGGTGTTGTAATGGTAACAACCAAAAAAGGAAAATCAAATGACAACAAAATAGGCTTTACCTTTTCAAGCGGGTTCACCAATGGAAGAATTGACAAATCAACTTTCCCTGAATACCAAAACAGATATGGTTCAGGATACGGTTTTGGTTCATCATTCTTAGGTACAGGAACACCAGATACTGTAGACACTTCAAATGACGCATCTGATGGAGACGCATTCGACAATCAGCTAGTATATCAATGGGACGCTTTTACACCATTTTCGCCAAATTACGGAAAGGCAACCCCATGGGCAGCTGCAAAAAACGGTCCTGTAACTTTCTTTAAAGACGCCCAAACCTTTGTCAACAGCATCTCTCTTGAAAAATCTACAGAAAGATCAAGCTTGTCTATGAGCTATGTTAACACAAATCAAACAGGTATTCTACCAAATAGTGAATTGAAAAAAAATCAAATTAGCACAAGATTTAGCCAAAAAGTTACAGACAAACTTACCGCCAATGCTTACGCTTCTGTTACATTACAAAGTACAGTAGGTAGAAACTCTACTGGTTACAACGACAACATCATGGGTAACTTCAGACAATGGTGGCAAACCAACACTGATGTTCAAGCTCAAAAAGATGTTTATTTTGCATCAGGTGGCCAAAACATAACATGGAACTGGAGCGACCCTACTACACCGGAAGGATTAGTGCCAGCATATTGGGACAACCCATATTTTACACGTTATCAAAACTACTCCTCTGATGACAGAACTCGTTTATTCAGCTATGCATCTTTAAACTATGAGATCACTCCATGGTTAAGCGCATTAGGGAGAGCTTCTTTAGACACTTACAAACAACTTCAGGAAGAAAGAAGAGCCGTTGGTTCTATTGCATCAGGATTCGGTCTTTCTCCAGTTGACGAATCATCAGGATACCAAAGAAATGACATTAGCTTTCAAGAGATTAACTATGATTTTATGTTAAACTTCAACAAAAAATTCGGAGACAACATCAGCATTAATGGAGTTCTTGGAACAAACATAAGAAGAAACGACAGAGACAATGTACTATCATCAACAGTTGGCGGATTAGTAGTACCTGGAATCTATGCTTTATCTAACTCAAAACTAGACTTACCATTTCCAAAAGAAGCTAAAATATCTTCCGGTGTTAATGGTATATATGCTCAGGGATCTATTGGATATCTAGACACCTACTTCATCGACGCCTCTATCAGAAGAGACGTTTCATCTACATTACCAGACGACAACAACTCATATGTTTATCCAGCTGTTTCAGGATCTTTTTTATTCTCAAACGTAGTAAAAGCAAATTGGTTAAATTTAGGAAAATTCAGAGTTAATTACGCTGAAGTTGGTAACGATGCAGATGCATTACAACTGAACAATACTTATAACAGAGTTTCAAATTTCCAAGGACAACCTCTTTACACAAACTATTTGTTACTTCCATTCCGCAGCATTAATAAAAACCCCGAACTTAAACCAGAAAGAACAAAATCATTCGAAGTTGGTTTAGAAGCAAGTATGCTAGACAGACGTTTAGGATTTGACATTACTTATTACAAGACAAACTCTGTTGATCAAATTGTATCTGCAGCAGTATCTTCTGCTTCTAGTTATACAAACGGACTTGTTAATGGTGGAAATATCGAAAACAGAGGTTTAGAACTTCAATTAAATGGTACTCCAATTAAAACAAAAGATTTTAGCTGGGAAATTATCATCAACTGGTCGAATAACAGAAGTAAAGTTATTTCACTACCAAACGGACTTGACAATCTTCAACTAGGAGCTTTCCAAGGTGGAGTTACCGTTAATGCCGCTCCAGGAGAGGCATATGGAGCCTTAAAGGGAACAGATTACGTTTATACAAACGGACAACCGACTATAGACCAAGCTACAGGAAAATACATGATCACTACTTCTTCAAGCAATGTAATCGGAAACATTACTCCAGATTGGATTGGGGGCATCAGAAATAAATTTACTTACAAAAATTTAGCTTTTGGATTCTTAATTGATACTCAAAAAGGTGGAGATATTTTCTCTTTAGACATGTATTACGGTCTTGCTTCGGGATTATATAAAGAAACAGCTGTAGGAGATATTAGAGAAAATGGAGTTATACAACCTGGTGTTGCCCCAGATGGATCAGTTAACACCGTAAGAACAGAAGGCGGAACAATTGAAAACACCATGGGTTATGGAGCGGCTCCAAACAAAGCTTTTATTTATGACGCTTCATTCGTAAAATTAAGAGAAGTTTCAATCACTTACAACTTCCCTAAAAAAATGTTCGAGAACACATTCTTAAGCTCTGCGTCAGCAAGTCTTGTAGGATCGAATCTATGGATAATCAGTAAAAATCTACCATACGCAGATCCAGAAAGCGGATTATCTTCAGGAAATAGCTCAAGAGGTTATTCTGTTGGATCACTTCCAACAACCAGAGATATTGGATTTAACTTAACATTCAAATTTTAATACAGAAAAAATGAAAAAATTAATATATGCTTTAGGAATTATGATTCTCACAGTTTCATGTGATGATAGCAGCCTAACAGACTTAAATGTAGACATCAAAAACCCTTCTGTAGTCCCTCCTAGCACTTTATTTACAAATGCAGAAAAAGGTCTTACTGAGCAATTAGTAAACACAAACGTAAACAGAAACATTTTTAGATTAGTAAACCAGCAATGGACAGAAACCACTTACCTTGACGAATCTACCTACAATTGGGTAACCCGCAAAATTTCCGACAACCACTGGGACAGATTATATGCAGGAGCACTAGCTGATTTATCACAAGCAAAAGGTTTTATCGAAAAAGAAGTAATATCACCAACAGACCCTGAATTTACCGAAAAAACCGTGATAAAGAAAAATCAATTAATACTAATTGACATCTTAATGGTGTACACTTATCAAGTATTAGTAGACACTTATGGTGACGTTCCTTATACAGAATCATTAAAAGCAGCAGCTAATTACTTACCTAAATACGATAAAGCAATTGACATTTATAAAGACTTAATTGTACGTCTTAATAACGACATTGCAACTATCGACACTTCGTCATCAGCATTTGGCACGGCCGAAGTAATTTATCAAGATGATTTGGATGCTTGGGTTAAATTTGCGAACAGTATTAAACTAAAATTAGGAGTAAACCTAAAAGCTTCAGGACTAGAAGGCGCTATTGCAGATGCAACAATTATATCAGGCGCAGCCGGCGGATTTACATCAAATGCTGACAATGCAAAATTACCCTATATGTTAAACCTTCCTAATACGAATCCACTTTATGTAGATATGGTATTTTCAGGAAGAAATGATTTTGTTGTTGCAAAACCATTTGTTGATGCATTAGTTACACTTAATGACCCAAGAAAAACTCCGTATTTTAAACCAACTTATAAGGTTCAGGATCCTGTTACAAAAGAACTAGTAACAGTTACAGGTTATAAAGGAGGAATAGTTGGAGAAAAAAATGCCCAAGCCCGTTTTACGCATGTAAGCGACAAAATAAAAGCTCCAGATTTTAGCGGTACTTTATTAGATTATGCCGAAGTAGAGTTTTTATTAGCCGAAGCTTCAGGAAGAGGAGTAGCAGTGGGAGGATCTATAGCCTCACATTACGAAGCAGCAATTAGAGCCTCTATGCAAGACTGGGGAGTTTCAGATGCAGATGCAGATGCCTACCTAAACCAGCCTGCTGTTGCCTATGCTACCGCAACAGGAACATGGCAGCAAAGAGTTGGAGAACAAGCATGGTATGCTTTATTCAACAGAGGTTTTGAAGGATGGACATCAACAAGAAGGCTAAATTTCCCAGTTTTAGCATTAGCCGCAAATGCAGACGCTGCAGCCGAAGGTCAGATACCTTCAAGAATGGCATATCCTATTAGAGAGCAAACATTAAATGCTACAAATTACAATGCTGCATCTACTTCAATTGGAGGTGATAAATTAAGCACAAAAATTTTCTGGGATAAATAAAATAGTAATCCTAACATAATTTAACAGAAAACCATCCTTCCAAAAGGGTGGTTTTTTTGTCTAAAAGTTATAAAAAAAAGAATAATAACCACTATTTTCTTAAATTTAACATTTTAAAGAATCACATTATTTTTCATTATTATCATATTTGAACCAAAAAAATACGAATTTGCAATTTACACATCTTTTTTAACTATAAAAAAACAATATCTTATAGTAAAATCATAATTTAACTAAAAAAAAAGCTTTTTATATTAGGTAGATTAACAAATTATTAAGATTTTTGTCGGACTAATTCAAAATATTTAAAAATGAAACTAAAGTTCAATGGATTCTTAGTGCTTTTATTAGTACTAATTGCGCAACTTACTTTCGCGCAAGAAAGAGTTGTTTCTGGAACAGTTTCTGACAATACAGGAATGCCTTTACCAGGTGTTAGTGTATTAGTTAAAGGAACAAAGACAGGAACACAAACTGATTTTGACGGAAAATATTCTATCAAAGCAGCACCAAACCAAGTATTAATTTTCAGCTACATCGGGATGCAATCTCAAGAAGTTGCTGCAAGTTCATCTAATGTTAATGCAAAACTAAAAAACGATTCAGTAGAACTGGAAAGTGTTGTAGTAACTGCATTAGGTATTAAGAAAGAGAAAAAAGCATTAGGATATGCTACTCAAGAGGTAAAAGCAACAGAATTAACAAGAGGAAACAACAACAGCTTAGCTGGTGCACTTCAAGGAAAATTAGCTGGGGTACAAATCACTCCTTCTAGTGGTGCTCCTGGAGCTTCTTCTCAAATTGTTATTCGTGGAGCTCGTTCTTTCACAGGAAACAACACTCCATTGTATGTAATTGATGGTATGCCGGTAGCATCTCAGGCTGATTACAGCACTGGAAATAGTGTAACTGGATCAGATCTTGCTAATAGAGCAGTTGATATTGATCCAAACGATATTGAATCTATCAATATTCTTAAAGGACAAGCTGCATCAGCAATTTACGGACTTAGAGCATCAAATGGTGTAGTAGTAATTACTACAAAAAGTGGTAGAGGAGCTTCTAAAAGCGGAAAACCTACAATAAGCTTCAACAGCTCAATTACTGCAGATGATATATCTAGAAAAATTAATTTTCAAGATGAATATGCACAAGGATCAGGTGGGGTATACGCTCCAACAAACTCATTATCTTGGGGTCCTAAAATTTCAGAATTACCAAACAATCCAACATACGGAGGTAACGTTCCAAATGCTTTAAATGGAATGAATGCAGGAGCTCATCCTGGGCAATACTACGTACCACAAAGAGTTACAGCAGGCTTAGACCCATGGGTTTCCCCTAAGGTATATGACAATTTTGGTGATTTCTTTAAAACAGGAATAACAGTTAACAACTCTTTTAACATAACACAAGCTACTGATAAAAGTAATTACGCATTTGCTTTAGGTTCATCTAACCAAGATGGTTTTATACCTTCAACTGGCTTGGATCGTTACAATGCAAAAGCAGCATTTAGTACAAAATTAGGAGACGAATGGAAAACTGGATTCGTAGGTAACTACATCAACACTAAAATAACAAAAGCTACAGGTGCGAACGATTCATCTGTTGCAGGTGCATTCGCAAGTCCAATCAGCTATGATTTAAAAGGAAATGGATTCGCAAGTCCAACAGATCCTTACAAACAAGTTTATTACAGACCTACAGGATTTAACAACCCTTACTGGGCAGCTAAAAACAACATATTTGACGAGCAAACTGATCGTTTTTTCGGAAATACATATGTTGAATTTGCTCCAAATATCTCAGCGAACGACCAACATAAATTAACTTTCCGTTACCAACTTGGTGCTGATACTTATACTACTAACTATAGAGATATCCAAGAATACGGAAATCAACAAACTACAGCAGGACATTTAGAGATTTACGGAATTTCATCTAGAACAGTAAACTCATTATTTACTGTTAATTATGAATACAAAATTTCAGACGACTTAAACTTAACAGCTTTAGTTGGTAATGAGATTAACGATAGATACAATAAATCGTATAGCATGACAGGAAATAACCTTAACTATGGTGGTTTCCCAAATTTATCAAATACACAACAAACAGTTGCTACGGATAACATTGTTAAAAACAGAACTTTCGGTTTATTTGGAAATTTGAATCTTGCATACAAAAACTTTATTTTCTTAGGTGGTACAGTAAGAAACGATATCGTATCTTCAATGCCAAGAGATAATCGTTCATTTGTATACCCATCTGTATCATTAGGTGTAGTATTAACTGAATTAGAAGGATTAAAAGGAAACTCAACATTATCTTTTGCTAAACTTAGAGCATCTTGGGCTGAAGTAGGTCAAGCAGGATCTTATTTAGAAAACTACTATACAGTACCTAGTTACTCAGGTGGTTTCTGGTCTAACTCTCCAGTAAATTACCCACTTGGAGGTGTAAACTCATACATCCCAAACAATGTAATGTATGATCCAAACTTAAAACCTCAAAATACAAGATCTTATGAATTAGGTGGAGAGGTAAGATTATTTAAAGATCGTGTAAGTATCGATTATACTTATTCTAGACAAAATGTAATTGACCAAATCTTCCAAGTACCATTAGCAGGTTCTACAGGAGCTGCTACTTTAGTAATGAATGGAGGAAAAATCCACACTAATAGTCATGAATTGATCGTAAGCGTTACACCAATCAGAACTAATGATTTCGAATGGACAGTATCTGCAAACTATACTCAAATTGACAACTTCGTAGACGAATTAAAAGAAGGAGTACCAAATATTTTCTTAGGAGGATTTACAACTCCACAAATTAGAGCTAGTATCGGAGAGCGTTTCCCTGTAATTTACGGAACAGCTTTCGCAAGAGATGCCAATGGTAACATTATAGTTGATGCTAATGGATTAGCTACAGCTGGAGAAACTAAATCACTTGGAGAAGTAGCACCTAAATTTAACTTAGGAGGTACAACAACTTTCAGATACAAAAAGATAACTCTTGCAGCTACTTTTGACTGGAAAAACGGAGGTAAAATGTACAGCGGAACAAATTCATTGTTAGATACTTACGGATTAAGTGCTAAAACAGGAAACCGTGACGAGTTATTAGTTCAAGAAGGAGTAACAGCAGATGGACAACCAAATACAAAAGCTGCTACTAAAGAAGCTACTTACAACAGATATTCAAATATTGCAGAAACTGCTGTATATGATGCTTCTTTCGTAAAACTTAGAGAATTATCTTTAGGATATACTCTTCCACAATTTTCTACAGGATTCGACATTCGTGTTACTGCATTCGCAAGAAACATTTTATTATGGGCTAAAATGCCAAACTTAGATCCAGAGTCATCACAAGGAAATAACAATATGGCTGGAGGTTTTGAAAGATTATCAGTTCCACAAACAACAAGTATTGGAGTTGGAATGAATCTAACAATTAATTAATATAATTCAAAAAAATCATGAAAAAATATAAAGTCATCTTACTTTTGGTGATTGCGTCACTTTCATTAAATTCTTGTTCAGAGGATAAAATGGACGACATCAACAAAAACGTAAACGATCCACTAGATGTGCCAACTCGTTTTGCCATCACCGACGCTATGACAAGTACTGCATTTAGTAATACTGGTTCAGACATATCTTTCTACACTGGCGTATATGTAGAATTAAACGCAGGTGGTTTTGGTCAAATGTATAATGCAGAGACAAGAAATGGTGAGCCTAAAAACCAGACTACTTTTAACAACTCTTGGAACAGTATATATCAAACTATGTACAACCTAAAGTTGATCATAAATAAATGTACTACTGGTGAAGAAAAAGGTAATACTGCGACATTAGGTGCTGCACAAGTTCTATACGCATACAACTTAGCTTTGTTAACAGATATGTTTGGAGACGTTCCTTTCACTGAGGCTTTTCAACCTGGAGTAATTTTTACCCCTAAATTAGACCGTCAGGAAGACCTTTACAAAATTGTTTTCGCAACTCTTGAAGATGCGATCGTTAATTTAGGAAAAACATCAACTTACGCATCTTTAGGATCTCAGGATCTAATATACGGAGGAGATAATTCTAAATGGATAAAAGCAGCTAATGGTTTATTGGCTCGTTATACATTACGTCTTTCTTTTAAAAACCCTGATTATGCAAAAGTATTGACTTATGTAAGTAAGTCTTTTACAAGCAAAGCTGAAGAATTTAAAATGAAAAATGCAAATATTCCTAATCCTTATTTCCAATTTGATAATGATAGAGGTTATTTATTTGCTAGTAAAAGTTTACATGATAAATTAAGTGCAAGAACAAATGACCCACGTACTGATGGTTATTTTGAAAAAATTACATTGTCAGAGGCATCGCCTGCAACTTATGTGTTTTTTAATAATGGTGTTAGCCTTCAAAGTCAAAAATATTCATATTCAGCATTATTAAATGCAACCAATCCGATATTTATGTTAAGCTATCATGAACTATTGTTTATTAAGGCAGAAGCAGAAGCAAGAAACTCAGCGGCTGTTACAAGCACAGCTAGCTTGACTGCTGCTGTAAATGCTGCTTTCAACAAAGATGAAAAAATTAATTTTTCAACTACGGATGCTGCAACTTATGTTGCTGGATTAAACATTGTGACTAATGCTGATTTATTAAAAGAAATCGCTGTACAAAAATACTTCTCGTTTTACGAAAACGAATCAGCTGAAGCATTTAATGACTACAGACGTTGGTTAGCTATGTACGGTTCTGCAGCTGCAAATCCGATTCAATTGGCAAATCCATTGAATGCAACTCAATTCCCACTTAGATTACCTTATGGTGATTCTGATGTATCTGCAAATAGTAATGTGAAAGCAGCATTTGGAGATGGAAATTACGTTTATACAGAAAAAGTTTGGTGGGCTGGAGGTACTAGATAATAGTATTCTTTACATCTAAAAACAATTCAAAAAAAGGGCACTTATCTTACGATGAGTGCCCTTTTTATTTTTAAGGACTACAAAACCCTTCTGTCAAAATAGAAAACAAACACTTATGTCACTCTCTTTTCAGAGTGGTTTTTTTTTTGTAAACATTATCCCTATATTTGTCCCATGGAAAAAGAACATCAAATATTTGGAATTAGAGCCATTATAGAAGCAATTCAAGCAGGTAAAGAAGTCGATAAAGTATTTATACAAAAAGAGATTTCAGGAGAATTAATGAAAGATTTAATGAAAGTGATGAAACGCGCTAACATAAATTTCTCATATGTACCTGTGGAAAAATTAAACCGATTAACTCCAAACAATCACCAGGGAGCAGTTGCAACCATCTCTCCTATTGGTTTTATAGAACTGGAACATTTAGTAGAATCGACAATTGCATCTGGTTCAAAACCATTATTTTTAATATTAGATCAAATCTCTGATGCCCGAAATTTTGGAGCTATTATTAGAACAGCAGAATGTACAGGCGTGAACGGAATCATTGTACAAAAATCTGGTTCTGCCCCGGTAAATGGAGACACAGTTAAAACTTCTGCAGGAGCTGTATTTAATGTCCCTATCTGCAAAGTTGAACACATCAAAGATGCTATTTTTTATCTTCAGGGTTCAGGAATTAAAACTGTTGCTGCAACCGAAAAAACAGATCAAAATATCTATGACGTTACATTAAACGAGCCGCTAGCCATTATTATGGGATCTGAAGAAAGAGGGATAAATCCTTCTGTACTTAAAATCGTTGATGAAAAAGCAAAATTACCAATGTTTGGATCAATAGGATCTCTAAACGTTTCTGTAGCTTGTGGAGCATTTTTATACGAAACTGTTCGACAAAGAAGTTAAGTAGTATTGAGGAATTAGGTTGACAAATAAATATAATAATTGATGTCTTTAAACCCTACCCAAAACATATCAATAAAAAAAACCGGTTTAATACTTGTAATTATTTTGACTACAGGTATTAATTACGGTCAGACTACTTCATATAACCAATTTTGGAATGAAATTCAGTTCACCAGAACCATCAACGAAAAATGGTCGACTGAATTAAATCTAGGTGCTGTCTATAGCAGCACAGAATCTTCTTCTAATATTTTTCAGCAAAATATACAGCGTTCTGCACGCCTTTGGGGACATTACTATTTTTCTGCCCGTTGGAAATTCTCTACCTTTTTAGCTTATAATTATAATAAGGACGTTCCGGAAATTGGACAATTTAAATCTCCTGAGACGAGATTTGCGCTACAAGGAATTTACTATTTTCATAAAACGGGTTACACTTTAAGCACCAGAATGAGAATGGAATTGCGGCATATGCGAAATGAAGAAGGTGACTATGACAATGTTCTAAGATATCGCCAGCAAATAAAATACATCCTCCCAATAAACAGCAAAGTTCTAAGAGAAGGTGTTGTTTATGCAATAGCTTCAGATGAATTATTTTTTAAATCAGGAACAAAAGTAACAGGCTTAAGCTTCTTTGACAGAAACAGACTAAACATTGGCGCGGGATATTTATTTAGTGATGACATTCAGGCAGAAGTAACTTATGCAAATGAATACCTGCCAAGGGACAATGAGAATCAAATTGTAAATGCAGCATCATTGACGGTTACTTTTAATAATCTCTTTAGAAATCTAAGTAAAAAACTACATCATAAAAACGAATCTTCAACTGACGATTAAATTTTTACTTGTCTTTTTTTTTCAAAAAACAAGCGAGCTGTTTTACAATAGCATCTTTATGTAATTTAAAATCATAGCTGCGCACAAACTCTGTACCTTCCATATTAATTTCGGCGACGACAGCTTCAAACTTAGAAAAAGCTTCGATATCTTTTTGATCAATTAAATAAAGAACCTGCATCACTGAATCGTTATGTCGGTACTGAGTATCATAATGCGTTAATCTGTAGACATTTTTATCAGTAAGATGAATCACTAAATCATCCTTAATTTTTTTACCTTCTTTTTTAGGCGGAAATGGTGAAGGTTGCAGCGCAATAAAAAAATGCTCTTTATCTGTTACGATATTAATTTTTAATGATTTTGACTTTGTAGTATAAAAGTTAGTCGGATCAAAATAGTAAGTCATAGTACCATCTGCAAGTACCCTATTCTTTATATCGCATTGAGCATGCATATTTGAACTAATTAAGACTAATAAAAAAACAATGGTAAAGCTTATTTTTTTCATAACATCTTGATTGAAATTAGAATACAAACAAAAATAGTCATTAAATTAATTCAAATATTGCATTTTACATTTTATCCTCTGATTCTGTTTTGGTTACTGTATAATTAACCGAAACATTTGAATTATAGTAATTCCAAAAAAGTTCCGGTTCTTCCTCCGGAATCTCTGTATTTACGAAATTTCCATTTTCATCAAAATGTTTCATAAATGCATCTTCTTCAGGATTAAAGTCCGGTTTTTGCCATTCGTAAACAATAGGTTTTGCGTATTCAGGAGTTTTATAAAGTAACGACATTCCAAATCCGGTTATAAAACCAGCTAAATGCCCTTCCCAAGAAATTGTTTTATCGACATCAGGAAAAACATACCAAATCATTCCTCCGTATAGCAAAATTACGGATAACGAAAGTGCCACTAAACGGTAATAATGCGTTTGAATTCCTTTAAAAAATATAAAACTCACCAAAACATAAATTAGTCCACTGGCCCCTATATGATAGTTCTCTCGGCCAATAACCCAGGTTATTAAACCCGAGAATAAAATCCCAAAACCAATTACAGCAAATGATTGTTTGGGATAAAAAAATTGCATAGCCGCTAATAATACTAATAACGGAATAGAGTTATTATATAAATGGTCTAAATTTTCGTGAATAAAAGGGCTAAACAAAATACCTTGCAAACCTGAAAAGTCGCGAGGATAGATACCATGTTGATAAAAATCAAAATCGAAACGGATTTGCATCCAATAAACAATCCACAAAAAAAGAACAAAAAAAACAGGAAGACCTATCACGGCATTCGAAAATTTAAAGTGGTTATCATTCATCGTTTTTGGAAATAAAGTTATAAGGATGATATCAAAAAACTATCCAATTACAATTTACTGATAATTTGTCAGCTAACCACTTATGCCCTTTGTTACGATTTGTAACCCTTTAATACTATAAAATTAAAATTGAAAATAGTAATTTTACAAAATGGAAGCACCTTTAGCCGAGCGTATTCGCCCACAGCAATTAGAAGATTATATCAGTCAGAGTCATTTGGTTGGACCAAATGGTTCATTAACGCAACAAATTTCGAAAGGAATTATTCCGTCATTGATCTTTTGGGGACCTCCCGGAACAGGAAAAACAACTCTTGCACAAATTATTGCTCAGGAATCAAAACGCCCATTTTACATCTTAAGTGCTATAAATTCAGGGGTAAAAGACATTCGTGATGTAATTGAAAAAGCAAAGCAAAGTGGCGGATTATTTACAGCAAAAAATCCTATTTTATTTATTGATGAGATTCACCGATTTAGTAAATCACAACAAGATTCGCTTTTAGCTGCTGTCGAAAAAGGATGGATAACACTTATTGGTGCTACAACAGAGAATCCGAGTTTTGAAGTTATTCCTGCATTATTGTCACGTTGTCAAGTTTATATCTTAAATGCCTTTACCAAAGCAGATCTAGAAGCTTTATTGCATCGTGCAATGAAAACGGATACTTATCTGGCAACGAAAAACATTACATTAAAAGAAACAGAAGCTTTACTCCGACTTTCTGGCGGAGACGGAAGAAAGTTATTGAATATTTTTGAACTTGTAATCAATGCTTCATCAGGCGATGAAATTATTATTACAAACGATCGCGTTTTTGAATTGGTGCAACAAAATACTGTTTTGTATGACAAAAGTGGCGAACAGCATTATGATATTGTTTCGGCATTTATAAAATCAATTCGTGGCAGTGATCCCAACGGAGCCATTTATTGGCTGGCAAGAATGATTGAAGGCGGTGAAGATGTTAAGTTTATTGCCCGAAGAATGCTTATACTTTCTAGCGAAGATATTGGTAATGCAAACCCAACAGCTTTTATAATGGCGAACAATACTTTTCAAGCTGTAACAACTATTGGTTATCCTGAAAGTCGAATTATATTAAGTCAATGTGCCATTTATCTGGCAACTTCTCCTAAAAGTAATGCTTCGTATATGGCAATTGGTAATGCGCAACAATTGGTAAAGCAAACAGGAGATTTACCGGTTCCTATTCATTTAAGAAATGCTCCAACAAAACTTATGAAAGAATTAGGTTATGGCGATGATTATAAATATTCGCATGACTATGCTAATAATTTTGCGGAACAGGAATTTTTACCCGATGCTGTAAAGGAAACGGTTCTTTATAATCCAGGCAGCAACTCAAGAGAGAATAGCAACCGTGAATTTCTAAAGAACCGTTGGAAAGATAAATACGGTTACTAAAACCGTATTTTATTTTTAGAATTTTACTACCACTTTTTCAGATACTAATTGATCATTTTTATAGTACTCAAAAAACCATTGATTGTCTTTTGCGTTTAATGATCCCTGAATACCATCTTTTATAGCAATAAATGAATCCGGGCGAGATGTTTTTAACAACTTCATTACCACTTTTGGTGTTTTATCAATTAACTGATATCCGTTTTCTGTTGGTTGCGCGTACAATAAGTTAGGATCTGTCATATCTGCAACCGGAGCTGATACAGTTGCTGTCGCAGCTAATGTTTGAGCAGTTATAGGGGCTGAAGCAGCTACAGTATTAGCAGTTTTTCCGTTATACTTATAATTTAGTGCATTTATAGAAACAAATGCCAACTCAAGACTTTCTCTGTAGGCAGATTCATATTCTTTTTCTTTACTTCTTCCTACTTGTGATGTATAAATAACCTTACCATAGCAATCTCTAAATTCTAGATAAAGTTTAGTGATTAAAAATCCACTATCTCTTTTTACATCGACATATAAAAGATCACAACGATCAGCAAATCCTGCAGGAAGTTGTTCATTTGCATAAAAAGCCTGAAAACCAGCTTTAAGTAAATTTGCCTTAGTCATCGTTGACAGCCTGTACTGATTTTCTGTTTTAAGAAAATCATATTTTAAAGGCACAATAACTGCTTTGTAATCATTAACAGATTGTGAAAACCCAATAACTGAAGTAAGAAATGCTATCAAGAAAAATTTAATTCTCATAATTATAAATATTTTTTAAGTTCTAATAAATGATTTATTTGTTTAATATTATCCGGTGCTGCAATTTTTTTATCATTAAAAAAAATAGCATCCAGACCAGCGTTCAAAGCCCCATTGACATCAGCATCAAGGCAATCGCCAATCATTATACTATTTTGTTTTGATGCTTTAGCAACATTCACAGCATAATCAAAGATAATACTATTTGGCTTTTTTACACCTGCCAATTCAGAATTTGTTATAGTCTCGAAATAACCAGAAAGTAATGCATTATTAATCTTCTTGTCCTGAACATTAGCAAAACCATTAGTAATAATATGCAGTCTGTATTTTGGTCTTAAATATTCTAAAACTTCAATTGCGCCATCAAAGAGATGGTTATTATCCGTTAAAAACTCGATATAATCGTTTGCAATTTGGTCGATACTTTCATCAGAAATCTCAATATTCAGAGCATCAAAAGAAAACTTCAATCTATTGTATCGCAATTCTAAATGCGTAATTTTATCATTTTGATATAATTTCCAGCACTCCTGATTTATAGGAGCGTATTTTTCTATAAAATCCTGTATTTTAATCTCAGGAAATCTGCTCTTAAAAATTCGATCGAAAGCCATCTCTGAGTTCTTATCAAAGTCCCAAAGCGTATGATCTAAATCAAAAAAAACATCGGTAATATTTGTCTTCATGTGTTAAAAAATTCCTTCATCTACAAAACTATAATATTTTGTTTCAGTAATGATTATATGATCTAAAACTTTAACATCTAAGCTTTCTCCTGCCAATTTTATTTTTTGGGTAATATCCTTATCCGCTTTACTTGGCATTGTACTGCCTGAGGGGTGATTGTGGCACAATATCAAGCCAGTAGCCCTGTTTTCGAATGCTAACTTAAAAATAAGTCGCATATCTACAATGGTTCCCGTAATACCTCCTTTACTTAATTGCGTTTTAGAAATTACATTATTTGAATTATTAAGAAAAAGCACCCAAAATTCTTCATGGGCCAATTCGCCAATAATGGGCTGCATAATTTCAAAAGCCACTTTGCTAGAAGTTATCTTCGTTAATTCAACCTTTTCTTCTGCTCTCCTTCTTCTACCTAATTCTAGTGCCGCAATAATAGTAATAGCCTTCGCCTGCCCTATCCCTTTAAAATTCATTAGATCGTTAATAGACATTTTACCCAAAGAGTTTAAGCTATCTAAACTGGCCAAAATTCGCCGGCTCAATGCCACAGCAGATTCATTACGACTACCGGAACCAATTAAAATTGCTAATAATTCTGCATCACTTAAGGCTTGTTTTCCTTTTAGCATTAGTTTTTCTCGAGGCTTGTCATCTTCTGACCAATCTTTAATAGCAAAATGATTTGAATTCATAGTAGTTTTTGTCATTAATCGAAAAAATAAATCAGCTATTTTTACGAAAGGCGAATATATTAAAAAATAAGAAAAATCATTCATAAAATATATTCTATAATTTTAATCCTTACATTTAGATTCGCATAACACACCACTAAATTTGTCAGATGAAACCACTCTTTACTGCACTCGTTTTTTTATTACTTATATCTTGTAAACAACAACCAACAGATTCATCACAAAATATAAATGAACAAGAAGATGCGAAAACTTTTGAGCAAAAATTATCAAACGCCGCTTTATCTATAATTGACCCGACAATAGATTACGATCCTGCTTATTTCTCTATCGAATATCCCAACGGAGATGTACCAAAAAACAAAGGCGTTTGTACAGATGTGATTATTCGTTCGTACAGAAAATTAGGTATTGATTTACAAAAAGAAGTTCACGAAGATATGATCAAAAATTTTTCAGCATATCCTAATTTACAAAAATGGGGAATGACAAAAACCGATACTAATATTGATCATAGAAGAGTTCCTAACTTGGAAATCTTTTTTGAACGAAAAGGGGAAAAACTTCCTGTTACACAAAATCCAAAAGATTATAAAACAGGTGAAATTGTAACCTGGCTAATTAATAATAAATTACCCCATATTGGAATTGTAACCCGCAAAAAATCAAAAGACGGAAAAAGAAATCTCATCGTACACAATGTTGGCAACGGGCAAGTACTGCAAGATTGTTTATTTGAATATAAAATTGTGGGACATTACAGGTATTGGAAATAAAATTCCAACTTGAATTGTATATGATCTATAATTCCGAAAAGCAAATTCCAAAAAAAAATGCCAATTACAAAACTGCAATTGGCACATTATCTTATTATCAAATTGACTAATTATCTAATTAATCAACCCTTTTACTTCATCAAAGTTTAATCCTCCGTAATTTCCTGAACTCATCAATAATAAAGCAGAATTATCAAGATTTAAATTGAATAAATAATCTTTGAATTCTGCAGGATTAGTATAAATAATTAAATCTTTTCTATTAAAAGCTGTTGCTATTTGCTCGTAAGTTACTTCTTCTAATTGCTTAATTTTTACAGCATCCGGAGAATAGAAAACAACAGCAACATCAGCATACTCTAAAGCGCCTTCATATTCTTTTAAAAACTCAGCATTCAAACTGCTATAAGTGTGTAATTCTAAACAAGCAACCAAAGTTCTGTTTGGATATTGCTCTTTAACCGCTTTTGTCGTCGCGGCCACTTTACTTGGCGAATGTGCAAAATCCTTATAAGCTACTTTACCTTTTCCTTCTGCGATTTTTTCTAAACGCTTTGATGCACCTTTAAAACTCGCAATTGCTTCATAAAAATCAGCTTCATCTACGCCCATGTTTTGGCAAATCCATTTTGCTCCGGCAAGATTATTTAAATTATGCGCTCCAAAAACTTCAATTGGCATATCGCCCTCTGGAGTTTCTAACAAGGTTACACCATCATTTACACTATATTTTGGAGTAGCATAAGCCAGTTTACGAATTGGATTCGTTGCAGCTTCAGCAACACGCTTAACTTCTGAATCCTCTTCGTTATAAACTAAGATTCCGCCATTGGTAATTTTGGCAATAAAAATTTCGAACTGCTCTACATAATTCTCATAGGTTGGAAATACATTAATATGATCCCAGGCAATTCCAGAAATTAATGCAATATTAGGTTGGTACAAATGAAATTTTGGGCGTCTGTCTATAGGAGATGATAAATACTCATCACCTTCCAGAACCATAAAATCATTTTCTTCGGTAAGGTGCACCATCGTATCAAAACCTTCAAGCTGTGCTCCTACCATATAGTCAACTTCGATATTGTGATAATGCATTACATGCAAAATCATAGAAGTAATAGTTGTTTTTCCGTGCGAACCTCCAATTACAACGCGAGTTTTATTTTTAGATTGCTCGTATAAAAATTCAGGATATGAATAAATTTTCAAACCTAATTCCTGCGCTTTTAGCAATTCAGGATTGTTTGCTTTTGCATGCATTCCAAGAATTATTGCATCAATATCAGCCGTAATTTTCTCAGGAAACCAACCTAACTCAGCAGGTAAAATTCCTTTTTTTTCTAATCTTGATTTTGATGGTTCAAAAATAGCATCATCACTACCTGTAACCTGATATCCTTTATTATGCAATGCTAATGCTAAATTGTGCATAGCGCTCCCGCCTATCGCGATGAAATGTGTTTTCATTATAAATTCCAATTTTTAAATTCCAAATTCCAATCTTATCATTAAAATTTGGTTATGAGATTTGATTATTGTGTGTCAAATTTTCGTTTTAATTCCTGTGCCTTTTTAGGGTCTTTTAATTTATTCAAATATAAATTATATAATTTTTGAAATGTGACTTTTGATTTACCAATTTCATTTGCCTTCATATAATTTTTTTCTGCCAATGTATATCTCTTAAAATATTCTTCGATTCTCCCTCTTGACAGATAACCATCTACCGGAGAAAATTGTGCTAATTCATTCGAATACCCAATTGCTTTAGATTCGCTTCCGCCCAAAATACCTGGTAATTGCAAATATATTTCAATCAAAGCCCATCTTGCCTGCACGTGTTTCGGATTCAGAACAATTGCTTTTTCAAAGGCTTGTTTCATATCGTCTACCATCGTAAAAGCTTTTATTTTATTTACTTCTGTAGCTCTCATCGCCAGACAACCTCCATATTTAAAATAATAATCAGCTTCTGCGGGTTTAAGTTCTTTGAGTTTTTTAAAATATTCAGCACCTTTTACCCATGCTTTTTGATGTGCTGCAATTTCTCCCAAATACTCCATTGTTTTTATATCCAAAGGTTTGCTTTTTAAAACACCTTCAAAAATAACTTGTGCTTCGTCGTATTTTTTAGATTGAAATAGCTTCTCGCCTTTTTCAAAATTAGATTGTGACCAAATACAAATTGGCACAAATAAAAAAAAGAGGAGCAGCTTTTTCATGTTTCAAAAATAGGGAAATATAAAACGTAACATTTGGTTTTAGAGATAAATTAGTAATTTGTACGAAATTTATTTTACCCGCATCCCAACCTTTATCAAAAAACTGTTCTCTATATTCTAAAACTTACTTATGAAAAAAATATTATTTGTTTTCTTATTGTTCTCAATGACTTTGTCTGCGCAACAAAATGACAAAAAATGGAAAAAAGTTATTGAATTTGAGAACGAAGGAAAAATTAAGTCTGCAAGTGAAATAGTGGATAAAATTTACAACAAAGCAGTTTCAGATAAAGACGAAATTCAAATGATAAAAAGCTTTTTTTATCATTCTAAATATTTACAGGTTCTGAGTGAAAATGCACAGACCAAAATTCTAAACAATCTTGAACAAGATATTAATCGGGTTTCAATTCCTTCAAAAGCCATTTTAAACCTGGTGTATGCAAAGTGTTTAAATGATTATTTTAATCGAAATAATTATACAATAAGATACAGCAGAACGAATACAACTTTTCTTGAAAGCGATTTTTTGACCTGGACAGAAAATAATTTTACTGTTCAAATTAATAATGCTTTAAATAAAACATTAGAAAATGAAGCAATTTTAAAAAGTACATCCTTAACAAAGTACGAAGCTATTTTTGATTATTCTACTTTAGAAAAATTTAAAAAGCAAAGCTTGTATGATTATATTATTAAAGAAAACATAGCTCTTTATACCACTAAAATTCGTCTATGGGAAATTCCTAAAAATGATTTTTTACCATTTAAAGCAGAACTTGTTGGAAACTCAAATGATTTTATAAAATTAAATTTTGATTTCGTTTCTAATGAAAATTTACGCTTGCTTTTGAAATTATATCAAAAACAAGAAACTAACAATCCATCAGTAGAAAATCAATGGGAACGCATACAATTTTCCAAATCCAATTTAATAGATATTGATGAAAGCTATCTTTCATTATTAAATAAACTACAAAAGAACACAAATGACGTTTTTTTGATTCAAAAAATACAATTAGAAAAAGCCGCTTTTTTAATTCAAAAAGCATCAAAAGAAACTCATCCGGATTATAATATTAAGGCACTTGCAACTTTAGATAGTATTATTACTATTAACAATCGATCTAATGCGTACAAATTAGCGTTACAAAAAAAAGAAAATATTTTATACAAAAGTATACAGGCACAACTTCAGCAATACACTTATGCAAACGAAAACACAAGAGCTCTATTTCGTTATAGAAACCTGGAAAAATTAAAAATTTCATTTTATAAAATCAATCAAAATCAGCTTAGTAACTTAAAAAAATCAAATAGTACAAAAGATAGTTTAGGTAATGCTATAATCAAAAAGTCGCCACCTCTTAAAAGTGCCACCTACACTCTTGTAGACAAAAAAGATTTTTTCGAATACAGTACAGAAGTTCTTTTGCCTCAATTAGACAAAGGTTCTTATTTGGTTTATTTTGAAAATGACTCAGATTTAAAAGACAAAAAAGCATATTCTTTCGAAACTCTTTCCGTTTCAAACTTATCCGTTTTGGCATCTCAAACAGACTCCAAAGAAACGTTTCAGGTTCTCGATCGAAAAACCGGAGAACCAATAGAAAATGTAAGTATTAAATCTCCGAAATTTTCTATTATATCTTCTAAAAACGGAATAGCTGTTTATAACGAAAAAACCGAAAGATATAATTACGATACTTTAGTATTTTCGACAAAAAACGATACACTAACAATAAATAAAAACTACATAAATTATAACCGTGAATATCTTACAGAGAATAGTAACGAAAAAATTTATACCGACGGAAAAGTAGCTTTTTATCTCGATCGGGCCATTTACCGACCTGGACAAACGGTTTATTACAAAGGCATTGCAATTCATAAAAAAAACAATAAGAATATTATAGTTCCTAACACTACATTCAACATTATTGTTGAAGATGTTAATAGTAATACTATTCAAGAATTTAACATTACTACAAATAAGTATGGTTCTTTCTCCGGTGAATTTATTTTACCTAAAACCGGACCTACCGGAAATTTCACAATGAAAGCTGAAGAGCCTGACAATTACGAAAAAGACATTACCTACAATAAAGACGAAGAAGATCATCCTTTTTGGGATCATGCCGATCTAAAAAATTCAGAAATACAATTTAGAGTAGAAAAATACAAACGTCCTAAATTCGAAGTAACTTTTGATCCTAAAAAAGAGAGTTATCAAGTTAACCAATCAATGAAGGTAAAAGGAACAGCCAAAGCTTTTGCAGGAAGCAACATTTCTGATGCCAAAGTAACTTATACAGTAACACGATATACAAGTTATTACAGAAATTATTATACGCCGGACAGTCATGAGATTATAGCTTCTGGTGAAACTAAAACCGACGCTTCAGGTAAGTTTACTACCGACTTTATTGCCCTACCATCTAAGAACAGTAAAAAAGATCAATTGCCTGTTTTTAATTACCGTATAAAAGCCAATGTAACTGATATTAATGGCGAAACTCACGAAGCTGAAACTACTGTAAAAGTAGGTTATCACGATTTGGTTCTTACCACTTCTATTCCTAACGTAATTGAGACCAAAAACAAAAATCAAATCAAATTATCCAGCACTAATTTAAATGGTGAATTTTTGGCTGCCAAAGGCGAAGTTAAAATCTATTATGTAAGTTCATTTTCAAATAAATTTAAAGAGCGAATATTTTCTCAACCTGAAATAAAAACGATATCCGATCCAGAATTCGAGAAGTTATTTCCATATGAAAACAACAAAAGCATAAAAGATAGCATCAAACAGGTTTTGGTATTTACTAAAGCTATAGACACTCAAAAGGACAAAACTCTGGCTTTAGATTTTATTTCGAATTATAAATCCGGAAATTACAAAGTTGTTTTTTCGGCAAAAGATAGTTTTAATAATCTAATCGAAAGCACTTCAGATTTCGCACTTTATCAAAGCAACGATAAATTCGATAGTAGTAAATTACTCAAAATAAGCCAAACGAATACAGATCCTACAAAAGATGGTTTTATAGCACTAAAAATTACATCAATAGTCCCGGAACTTTATGTTATAACTACAGGAAATTATAATAGCGAAATATTTTCTCAGGAAACGTATCATCTTCACAACAATGAAATTACAGTCAAAATTCCTATCAAAAAAGAATTTGAGAAAAAAGTAAAAATAAGCTTTCAAAGTGTTTTTGAAAATGAAACTTTTAGTAGTGAGATTGATGTAGCCTTAAAAGAATCATCTCCAAAATTAGAATTTAATGTAGAAAGTTTTAGAAATAAGATACAACCGGGAAGCAGCGAAAACTGGTCATTTAAATTAAACGCTATAAACACTAAAAACGAAGCCGAAGTTTTAGCCTCTATGTATGACAGTTCACTCGATCAATTCGCCATAGGAGATTGGAGTATGCTAGGGTTTAATGATTTTTATAATGACGGAAATAATGTAAAAACACGTTTGGGTTTCGAGAAATTATATCTTTCTATTCCAAACTTAAACTCACCGTACAGACATATCGACTTTAATAATGAAACAACTAAATTAATATGGTTTGGATTTGATTTTAATAACGATCAAAGAGCCACTTTTATACAAAAAGAATATCAAAAACAACTGACGAAAAAGCTGAAGAAACCAAAAAATGCAAAACTAATCTACGGATCAATTACTGATAAATCGAAAGAACCACTTCCAGGAGTTACAATTACAGTAAAAGGAACTCAAAGAAGCGCATCATCAGATTTTGATGGTTATTTCGAAATTGAAGCAGCAGAAAACGAAGAAATTATTTTTAGTTATATTGGTTCAAAAAGTCAAACTATCTTAATAAGAAATCAAAAAAACATTAGTATTATTTTAGAGAACGATACAAATGGTTTAGAAGAAGTTGTTGTTGTAGGATATGGCAAAACAACTAAGAGACGTTTGACCACTGCTGCAGCTGTAATAAAATCTGTCAGTTCAGAAGTTGTTGAAGAAGATAATAATGTTTACAATAGTGCAGGAATCGAGAAAACACTTGGCGGATCCGTACATGGCATTACAATTAGAGGAAGTTCGACAATAAATGGTGAAACTCCTTTATATGTAATAGACGGCGAAATTGTTTCTGCAAATAATATTAAAGATATAAACCCAGCAGATATTCTTTCAATAGAAACTTTAAAAGATGCAAAAGCCACAGCCCTTTACGGAAGTAAAGCCGCAAACGGCGTAATCATCATCACAACCAAAAAAGCATTAGAAGCCTTAACCCAAGTAAAAACCAGAAAAAATTTATCTGAAACTGCTTTCTTTTTACCCAATCTAAAAACAGATACAAACGGAAAAATAAGTTTCAACTTTACATCGCCTGAAGCTTTAACATCCTGGAAACTTCGTTTATTGGCTCACAATAAAGATGCTGTTTCCGGTTATTTAGAGAAAAGTGTTATTACCCAAAAAGAATTAATGGTTTTACCGAATTTTCCTCGATATTTTAGAGAAAAAGATACTATTGTAATTAGTGCTAAAATTTCGAATGTTACTGCCGAAGCAAAAACAGGAATTGCCCGTTTACAATTTTTTGATGCTGTAACTATGCAGCCTATCGATGCCAAAATGCTAAACACGAAAAACATTAAAAACTTTACTGTTGGTGCTTTTGGGAATACAACGGCAACCTGGACAATTTCTATTCCTGAAGGTTTGCAAGGCGTTCAATATAAAATTCTGGCCAAATCAGGCAGTTTTTCTGACGGAGAAGAAAACATTCTTCCGGTTTTGACCAACAATATGCTTGTAACAGAAAGCATCCCAATTTGGGTTCGTGAGAATTCAACTAAAGAATATACATTTGAAAATTTAAAAAACAATACTTCATCAACTTTAAAAAACCATCAATTTACGTTTGAATATACTTCAAACCCAACCTGGCTTGCGATTGAGTCGCTACCCTATTTAATGGAATACGAACACGAATGTGCTGAACAAACTTTTGCCCGCTTTTATGCCAATGCTTTGGCTTCTGAAATTATTTCGAGTAATCCGAAGATTGCAGCTCTTTTTGAAAATTGGAGAAAGAACGGAAAACTAAATTCGAAATTAGAAGAAAACGAGGAATTGAAATCTATTATTCTCGCTGAAATTCCTTGGTTGAAAGATGCTGAAACCGAAGACGAAAAGAAAAAAAAACTTGCACTTTTGTTTGATTTAGAAAAAATGAAAACTTCACAAGAAGCTACTTTCGACAAATTAAAACAAAAACAAAAAGCCTCAGGAGGATTTGCCTGGTTTGACGGAAGTAACGAAAGCGAATATATAACGCGACATATTCTGGCAGGTTTAGGTCATTTATCTAAATTGAGTAAAACAGAATATAGCAATCAAAAAATTGATGCGATTGCTAAAACCGGAATTCCGTTTCTGGATGGTAAATTTTTACAATACTATAAAAACAGCACCAAAGATTTAAAACCAACAGAGAAACTAATCTGGATCAATCCATATTCTGATCTTCACTATTTGTATACCAGAAGTTTTTATTTAGACAAATATCCGCTTTCAGATACTTTACAAATAGCAACAAAACAATATCTGGAAACGGCTAAAAAAGATTGGCTGAAATATTCGCTTTACGAAAAAGGATTAGCCGCTTTGACTTTAAACCGTTTTGGAGAAAGTGAAACTGCTAAAAAAATCATCGAGAGCTTGAAAGAAACTTCTTCAAACAATGAAGATTGGGGAATGTACTGGATTGCCAACAAAGCAGGTTGGTATTGGTATCAGGCGCCTATAGAAACTCAGGCTTTATTAATTGAGGCTTTCGCCGAAGTGAATCACGATACCAAATCTGTTGATGCAATGAAAGTGTGGTTATTAAAAAATAAACAAACCAAAAACTGGCCTACAACAAAATCTACAACCGAAGCCATTTATGCTTTACTAATGCAAGGCAACGACTGGCTAAGTGTAAAAGACAACACAGTCATTAAAATTGGAAATGAAAAAATAGTAACTAAAAAATTAGCGGAAAACGAAAAAGAAGCCGAAACGGGTTACATCAAACTGAACTGGAAAGCCGATGAAATTAAAAAAGAAATGGCTTCTGTAAAAGTCGAAAACAAATCGAAAGTTCCGGGATTTGGTGGTGTTTACTGGCAATATTTTGAAGATTTGGATAAAATCAAAAGCAATTCTGGTGCGGTTTTATCTGTTTCGAAAAAAATATTTGTTAAACAAAGATCATTTACCAGTAATCAAACACAAGGTATTAATCTAACAACCCCATATAAAGTTGGCGATCTCATTACTGTAATATTAACTATTACGGCAAAAGAAGACATGGAATATGTACATCTAAAAGATATGAGAGCTTCTTGTTTTGAACCTGTAAATGTACTTTCCGAATACAAATACAAAGATCGTTTAGGATATTATATGAGTACAAAAGATGCCGCAACACATTTCTTCTTTGATACTATCAACAAAGGAACTTATGTAATAGAATATGATATAAGAGTAAATAACAGCGGAGAATTCTCGAACGGAATTACAACGATTCAAAGTATGTATGCGCCGGAGTTTGCAAGTCATACAAAAGGGATACGAGTGAAAGTTAATTAAAAAACTTCTTAAAATTCCAATTTGGAAATTCCAAATTCCAAAAGCGTGCAATAAAAATTGTTATTTAAATCCGACAGGTTTTAAAAACCTGTCGGGTTTAACTTTGACAATTGTAAGTCCGAGCAAAGTCGAAAATCTATACCAATTCGAATGCCTTCAGCTTCGCTCAGGATGACAATCAATTTCATAATCACACTATTTCAGGCTGAGCGGAGTCGAAGCCCTTTTTAAACAAAAAACCCGACAGATTTAAAATCTGTCGGGTTTACTTTTATAAATAAATTGAGATTATTTAGCAATCGTCAATTCGTCAATAATGTTTTTAGCTCCGGCGTATTTGTCGATAATCCAAAGTACATAACGAATATCAACATTGATAGTTCTTTGCAATTTTGGATCAAAAATAACATCGCCAGCCATAGCTTCGATATTTCCGTCAAAAGCAATTCCAATTAATTCTCCTTTTCCGTTAAGAACCGGTGAACCAGAATTTCCTCCTGTAATATCGTTATCTGTCAAGAAGTTTACTGGCATATATCCTGCTTTATCAGCATATTGTCCGTAATCTTTTTTCTTGTTCAATTCTAACAAACGTTTTGGTAAATCAAATTCCTGATCTCCGGCTTTGTATTTTTTCACCATACTTTCCATAGTAGTATAGTTATTAATTTTAGCATCGTTTCTTGGATCTGCAGGTAAAGCACGAACTTTTCCGTAAGTCAATCTCAAAGTAGAGTTGGCATCAGGATACTGAATTGTGTTTAATTTTGATTCTCTTAAACCTTCAACCAATTCGCGGAAAGCAGTTGCAAAACCATCATCAGCTTTTGCCTGATCATCAGTTTTAGCACGGTATTTTGTCATCAAATCATTAGAAATAATATACAACGGATCGTGTACAATTGCCAATGGTTTTGGATCAGCCATAAATGCCAATACTTTTTCTTTAGTTGTAAAGTAACTTATTTCAGTTGCTTTTGCAACATCTGCAGTAAAGTCACCATTATTTTCTGATTTCATTTTAGCTACCTGAGTACCTAAACCATATTCAGCACCTTTAGAAGTATATAAATTCAATTGTGCTGCAAAAATATCTTTTTCAAGAGGCGCATAAAACTCCCCATAAATGTTGTCAATCATTGTATTGATCTTAGGCAACATCTCAGCTTTTTTAGCATCATTTTCATTATAGTAAGCGATCAAAGCATTACCTAAATTTGCTGGTCCCGCTGCATAAGCTGACGTACGCAAAAGTTGCATTAAGTAATTGTCATGAGTTGCTTTTAAATTTGTCGATCTGTAATAATCATTAATAGTAGGAATTACATTCTCGTACTTTTCTTTATTAGCAGGTTTAGTTGCCCACTCATAGAATTTATCTTCTTGTGCAGTTTTAACATCTACTGTACCAGCTTTTGTTAAAGCATCAATCATTCCCTGACGGTTTTTCCAGTAGTTGGCAGTCGAAGCATATTTAGACGCGTATTGCAAACGAACTGTTGCATCTTTGTCCATATACTTTTTCATTACATCCATTCCGGTTTTAGCACCTTCAACCCATGCAGGATAAGCATATTTAATGTTTTGCTCGATTCCACCAGCTGGCATCCAACGGTTTGTTCTTCCAGGATATCCTAAAATCATCGCAAAATCATTTTCTTTAACACCTTTAATACTTACTGGTAAGTAATGTTTAGGTTGCAAAGGCACATTATCTTTAGAATAAGCTGCAGGATTTCCGTCTTTGTCAGCATAAACTCTAAACATAGAGAAATCTCCTGTTTGACGAGGCCACTCCCAGTTATCAGTGTCTCCACCAAATTTACCAACACTTTCAGGAGGCGTTCCTACTAAACGAACATCTGTATAATCCTGGTAAACGAAATAGTAATACTCATTTCCCTGAAAGAAAGGACGAACAGAAACAGTATATTTTCCGCCTTCGTTGTTTTCTTTTTCAATCAAATTGATTTCTTGCTGAATGATTTTGTTTCTTTCAGTCTCTGTCATTTGATCATTTACTTTTGATAAAATTCTTTTAGAAACATCATCCATACGAACAAAGAAACGAACGTATAATGATTTTGGTTTCATTTCGGCACTTTTCTCTTTTGCCCAGAAACCGTCTTTTAAATAATTTTGTTCTGCTGTAGAAAGTTCAGCAATTGCATTATATCCACAGTGGTGATTAGTTAATACTAATCCGTTTTTAGAAACGATCTCAGCTGTACAACCTCCGTTAAATTGTACAATCGCATCTTTCAAACTATGGTGGTTAATGCTGTAAATTTCTTCGGCTGTTAGTTGCAAGCCCATTTTCTCCATATCTCTATGGTTTAATCTTTCGATAAACATCAAGAACCACATTCCTTCATCAGCCTTTACAGGAAAAGCCATTAGGCACATGGTCAAGAATAAAACTACTTTTTTCATGTTATTTTGTTTAAGTTCTGCGAATATACTTCATTTTCGCAACAAATAATAACTCAAACCTCCAAAATCGAAACATATGAAATCCTTTAAAGCTTGGTTTTACGAATTTCGCAAATCGTATAAAAACAAAAATTAAGATTGTATTATGAAATAAAAGACAGGTAAATCCCAAAATTTAAATGAAATTAAAAATAAACAATTTGAGAAATCAACAATTTTATAATAATTAACTTTCAAAAATAAAATTAACTTATAATTTATTTCTTACAAAAAATAAAACATATAGCTTTGTAGAAATAAATTAATCAATAAAAAAATGAAAAAATTATTAGTTGTTGTTGCTCTATTTGTGGCAACTCTTTCAAACGCACAAAAGGGTCATATCTTTTTAGGTGGAGACGTAGGTTACTCATCAGAAAAAATTGGAGATGCTAAATCTACCAATTTCGAATTTGCACCAAGAGTTGGTTATATGTTCGCGAATAGCTGGGGCGTTGGTGTTGAAGGATCGATTCAGAATATTGACCTTGCCGGATCACCTAAAACTGAAAGATATAAGATAGGAGGCTTTTTGCGTTACATTACTCCTATTACCGAAACTTTTGCTTTTTATGCAGATCTTGGAGGAGGTTACCAAACTTATTCTGTTAACGACGCAAAAGGTATGTATGCCTTTTTTACCCCGAATCTGTCTATTAATGTTAAACATGGCGTAGCATTGAATTTCTCTATTGGAGGAATTAAGTACGATAACCTGGATGGGCACAACGACCCAAGACAGGAACGTTTTAGTTTCGATTTTGGAAACTCATTTAACATTGGGATTTCTAAAAATTTCTCATTGTAATTTTTTAGTTTTCAGCTAATAATAAAGCTGAGACATTTTTTTGTTTTTTTCGTTGAAAACAAAAAAACCCGACAATTTTTGATTGTCGGGTTTTATATTTTACGCCATCTATTTTACTCGTTTAGCATTTTCCAAAGTTTATCTTTAAGATCAGTTAATCCTTGTTGGGCAACTGATGAAATAAACATGTATGGAACATCTTTGAAAGCAACATCTAATTCTGTTTTTAATTCAGCTTTAAGTTCGTCATCCAGCATATCGCATTTTGAGATTACTAAAAGACGTTCTTTATCTAACATTTCAGGATTGTATTTGGTCAATTCGTTTACCAAAATATCATATTCTCCTTTTATGTCCGGAGTATCAACAGGAACTAAAAACAACAATGTTGAGTTACGCTCAATATGACGCAGGAAATAATGTCCTAAACCTTTTCCTTCTGCAGCACCTTCGATAATACCCGGAATATCTGCAATTACAAAAGATTGAAAATCTCTGTAAGCAACAATTCCTAAGTTTGGTTTTAGGGTTGTAAAAGGATAATCGGCAATTTTTGGTTTCGCTGAAGTTAATACCGATAATAAAGTTGATTTTCCAGCATTTGGAAATCCTACTAAACCTACATCGGCTAAAACTTTAAGCTCTAAAATTACATCCATTTCTACACCCGGTAAACCTGGTTGTGCGTATCTTGGAGTCTGATTGGTTGAGCTTCTAAAATGCCAGTTTCCTAAACCACCTTTTCCTCCTTTTGAAAGGATTTTTTTTTCACCATCTTCGGTAATTTCGAATAAGGTTTCTCCGGTTTCTTTATCTTTTACGACAGTCCCTAAAGGTACTTCGATGTATTTATCTTCTCCATCGGCACCTGTACTACGATCTCCTCCTCCGTCTCCACCGTGACCGGCTTTGATATGACGAGCAAATTTTAAGTGAAATAATGTCCACAAACCTTTATTTCCTACTAAATACACGTGTCCGCCGCGGCCACCATCACCACCGTCCGGGCCACCTTTTTCAATAAATTTCTCTCTATGTAAATGTGTAGATCCTTTTCCTCCCTTTCCGGAAGAAACATATATCTTAACATAATCTACAAAATTTCCTTCTGTCATTGTTTTGAATTTCAGACTTTAGATTCTAGATTTTAGATTGCTCTAAATCGTACGTCTAACTTCTATTGTTTTTGTATTCAGCCTCAGTTTTGGTTTCTAACGCAAACTGCGACTAAAAACTGTGACTGAAAACTATTTTATTCTCTCTTTATTCTTTAAGTGCTTTTACCAACACTTTATCAATCTTAACGCCATCCATATCGATGACTTCTAACACAAATTTTTGCCAGATTAATTTCTCGCCTTCTTTCGGGATATGAGAAAGCTCGGTCATAATCATTCCGCTTACGGTATTTACTTCGTAATCATTTGTCAATTCGTCTAACTCGAAATAAGTCAGGAAATCGTGTAATGAATAATGTCCGTCTACCAGCCATGTACCGTCTTCTCTTTCTACCAGTTGAAATTCATCTTTATAAAAATCAGATGCATCACCAACCAGCGCTTCGAGAATATCATTTAAAGTAATAATTCCCTGAAAAACACCGTACTCGTCAGAAACTAAAGCATAATGAACTCCGGTTTTCTTAAAATTCTCCAGAGCTTTATAAGCTGTCGTTTGCTCCATTAAATAAGGAGGATCGGTCATTATTGCTGCTAAATCAAAATGATCACTTTCGATGTTGGCAAATATATTTTTAAGGGTTACGATACCCACAATATCATCGTAATTGTCTCTGTAAACCGGATAAACGGTATGCAAATCCATAAGGACAAGTTCTTTTATTTTTGCTTTATCAGCATTAAAAGGCAACATGTCTACCGATTTACGGTGTGTCATTAATGAGTTTACTTTTCTGTCGCCAATATGAAAAACACGTTCTACGATATCTTGTTCGATTTCCTGAACTTCTCCGCCTTCGGTTCCTTCTTTTATAATGGCTTTTATTTCTTCTTCAGTAACCTTTCCGTCAGCTGATGGTTTTATTTGCAAAACGTTCAGTAAAAAATCTGTCGAAGTGGTAAGCAACCAAATAAATGGAGCTGTGATAATCGAAATAATTTTCATTGGCATTGCTACCATTTTGGCAATCGATTCCGGATAATTTAACCCGATTCGTTTTGGCAGCAATTCTCCTAAAACTAATGAGAAAAATGTTAAGACTACCACTACAATTCCTACTGCAACTGAATGTGCATAGGGTTTTAAGAAAACAAATCCGCTAACAAATATTTCTACATCTACTGTGATTTTATCACCACTATAAATACCTGTTAAAATCCCGATTAAGGTGATTCCGATTTGTACTGTAGATAAAAACTTGTTTGGTGAATTGGCTAAGTCGAGAGCAATCCTGGCACTTTTATTTCCTTTTTTTGCGGCAGTTTCGAGTCTATTTTTTCGGGCTGAAATAAGTGCAATTTCAGACATAGAGAAAACTCCGTTTAATAGTATTAGAAAAAATATTATTAGTATTTCCAATTTGTGGTTTATTCGTTATTGAATTGTTCGCTAAATGTAATTTGTAACCTAAATGTTATAGCTCAGATGAAAGAGAAAAGCCCGGAGCTAAAAAAACTAATTTTTCTTGCCAGAAAACAGCGACCGAAGGAAGCTCGTTTTATGGTATAGAAAAATAGATTTTTACGTCCCGATAGCTATCGGGATTTCACGTACAGCTGGAAAAAGCTTCTACAAATTATCTATAACTGACGTTAATCGCTCTGTAATATCTTCGATAGTTCCGATACCGTTTACGGCATGAAACTTATTTTGTTCTTTATAATATCCGATTAGTGGAGCTGTTTTTTCATTGTATTCCTGATATCTTACACGAATTTTTTCTTCGTCCTGATCATCTACTCTTCCACTTGTTTTTCCTCTTTCCAGTAAACGTGCTACCAGAATTTCATCATCAGCTTCTAATGCGATTGTTGCAGTAACACCTGACCCAATTGTTGGTAAAAATTTATCCAGAGCCTGTGCCTGATCTAATGTTCTTGGATAACCGTCGAACAAGAAACCTGCCGTATCCGGGTGTTTATTTACCTCGTCTATTAACATTGCAGTGGTAACTTCGCAAGGAACCAATTCTCCGTTGTCCATAAAAACTCTTGCTTTTTTACCTAAATCTGTATCATTTTTTAAATTAAAACGAAAAATATCTCCTGTTGAAAGATGAGTTAATTTGTATTTTTCTTTTAAAAATTCTGCCTGAGTTCCTTTTCCTGCGCCCGGCTTTCCAAATAAAACAATATTAATCATAATATGAGTGAGTGTTGTTACTTCTAATTTTTTATAAGAAGTTTTAAATGAATATATAGTTGTGTGTGTTTATGCTTATTCTGCTAATTTATAAACTTCGGCCAGGTTTCTTCCTAAACCATCGTAGTCTAATCCGTAACCAACAATGAATTTATTTGGAATTCTGATTCCGATGTAATCTATTTTAATGTCTTTTTTATAGGCGTCTGGTTTAAAAAACAAAGTGGCAATTTTAAAATGCTTTACATTTTGTGCTTTAAACAAATGCTTTAATTCTTCGATCGTATTTCCGGTATCGATAATGTCTTCGATGATAATTACGGTTCTGCCTGATAAATCCTGATTGATACCAATTAATTCTTTTACAGTATTGGTCGTTTCAGTTCCTTCGTAAGAGGCCATTTTAATGAATGAAATCTCGCAAGGTTTTTTATACTTTTTAACAAAATCGGCAACGACCATAAATGCACCATTTAAAACACCAATAAAAATTGGAGTATCGTCTCCAAAATCATCCTCTACCTGTGCTACTAATTTGGTCAAAGCAAAATCAATTTCTTTGGCCGAAATAAACGGAACAAATTGTTTATCGTGAAGTTGTATCATTATTTTTATGTTTAAAATAATGGGCAAAGATACAGAATTACAACCAAACTGTAAGTATCAAAATAGGCTGTACTTGTATTTTTTTAAGAATGTTAAATATCACATAATATTTATAAATGTTTTCTTAAAAACTTTTTTATTTTTACTAAATTGTTGTTCTATAAATATTTAACCCTAAATCACAATGAAAAATACCACACAACTATTTTCAATATCATTATTAGCCATACTGACTGCCTGTAACGGACAGGTAAAAAAAGAAGAAAAAGAAGCGCTTGCGAAACAACCTAACGTCGTCGTAAAAACTGCTGTTGGAGATCTGACATTACCTCCGCCTTATGCTACCGAATCTAAATCTAACAATAGTAAAGTGATTGGATGGCCTGAAGGAAAAACACCTATTGCGCCTGAAGGTTTTACAGTTACTAAATTTGCAGATGGTTTCGAAAATCCGCGTTGGACATATATTGGACCAAACAATGATATTTTTGTGGTAGAAAGCGGCACAAGAACGAGTAAAAATCAAATTACAGTTTTACGTGATAAAGACAAAGACGGTAAGTTTGAAACGCGTGAAGTTTTTATAAAAGACTTAAATAAACCTTTTGGAATGTTGGTTCTAAAAGACTTTTTCTACATTGCAAACACGGATGGTTTATACCGATATCCGTATAAAAACAATCCGTTAAAACTAGAAACTAAAGGAACTAAAATTCTTGAACTTCCTGCCGGAGGTTACAACAATCACTGGACAAGAAATATAATCTCAAATCCTGAGGGAACAAAAATTTACGTTTCGGTAGGTTCCGGAAGTAATGTGGGAGAAAACGGAATGGATAAAGAGGTACGCCGTGCTGATATTCTTGAAATTAATCCTGACGGAACTGGTGAAAAAATATATGCTGCCGGACTTAGAAACCCTGTTGGAATGGATTGGAATCCCGTAAACAAGGAACTTTGGACAGCGGTTAACGAACGTGATGAATTGGGCGACGATCTTGTTCCTGATTATGTAACGAGTGTAAAAAGAGATGGTTTCTACGGTTGGCCTTACTCTTATTATGGTAATATTCCTGATCCTAGAATGAAAGGCGAACGCAAAGATTTAGTAGCGAAAGCAATTGTTCCGGATGTTCCGGTTGGTCCTCATACGGCTTCGTTAGGTTTGGCTTTTTATACTAAAGATGCTTTTCCTGCAAAATACAAAAACGGAATTTTCGTAGGACAACACGGTTCATGGAATCGCTCTAAGATATCGGGTTACAAAGTTGTCTTTGTTCCTTTTGCAAACGGAAAACCTTCTGGAAAACCGGAAGATTTTTTAACTGGTTTTATTGCTAATGCTGATAAAGCAGAGGTTTACGGACGTCCGGTTGCGGTAACGGTTACGCCAGACGGATCGCTGTTGGTGAATGATGATAGTGGGAATACGATTTGGAAGGTAACGGCGAACAAATAAAAGTAAATTCCAATATTTAAATTCCAATTTTAGTGGGAATTCAAAAACGCTGGTTTTTTTTACCGAAAAGAACTCTAAGATTTGTTTTTTTATCTCGCAAAGTCGCAGAGTCGCAAAGAAAATTAAACTTTGCGCCTCTGCGACTTTGCGAGAAAATTACATACAGACTAAAAAACTTTGCGCTCTCTACGAAACCTTTGTGTTCTTTGCGGTTAATCTTTTTATGCCCAACAAACTCTTTTATGATTTTAAAAAAATATTGTTTTCTCTTTTTTGTGTTTTGCGTTTTTCAAAATAGCAAGGCACAAGAAAAAGAAAGCAAAACTATAGATTCTGTAAAAACTCAAAAATTAGATGAAGTCATTATAAGTCCGCTTCATGTTAATAATCGTTTGCAGAATACTCCGGCTGCAATTGGCATTTTATCTAAAAAAGAGCTTTTACAAAATAACGCTACCGATATTACAACCGTAATCAATACGATTCCGGGAGTTTTTATGCAATCATCGAATTTTACGACAACCCGAATTTCGATTCGTGGTATTGGCGCAAGATCTCCGTACGGAACCAATAAAATCAGAGCTTTTTATGGCAGTATTCCGCTAACATCCGGAAACAGCGAAACGGTTATTGATGATATTGATCTCGAAAACATAGGACAACTTGAAGTTATTAAAGGTCCGCTGTCGAGTATTTATGGCGCTGGTTTGGGCGGTGCGATTTTAATTTCACCTCAACTTTCTAAAACAGTTGGAGAAAATGCCAGTCTAAGCAGCGTTTTTGGTTCGTTTGGATTACTCAAAAACAGCTTGAATTATAGCTTGAATAAAAATAATTCAAGTGTAAATATTAGCTATCACAATCTTAAAACCGATGGATGGCGAGAAAACAGTTCGTACAAGCGTGAAGGCGTTACACTTGCTGGAGAATTATTCAGGAAAGAAAACAGCAAGCTTACTTATTTTTCGAATTATACTTATTTAAAAGCTTACATACCAAGTTCTATAACTAAAGAAGTTTTTGATTCTAATCCTAAATTGGGTGCCGCAACCTGGGTGGCTTCAAAAGGGTTTAAGGAATACAAATCGACTTTGGCGGGATTGGCTTATGATTTTAAAATTAATGATCATCTGAATAATTCAACTTCAATTTTTGTGAATTATAAGGATAGCAACGAACCACGGCCTTTTGATATTTTACGTCAATATACTTTTGGGACTGGAGGAAGAACCCAATTTTCAGGAAATTTTAAAATTAGTAAAGTCGAAAATCAATTCATAGCCGGAATTGAATATTTTACTGATAATTACAGCGGAAATACTTTCGAAAATTTATACAAAACCAATAACGGAGAAGGCAGCCTTCAGGGCAAACAACTTACTGAAACAGACCAGAAAAGGCATTTCTATAATATATTCGCCCAATTAAGAACATTACTTTCAGATCATTTTGAAATTCAGGCAGGATTAAATTATAATGAAACTCATTTTGAACTAACAAATTTTCTCCCAAACAAAATGGCAACGGAAAAGTACAGCTATGACGGAATTTTTTCGCCTCAATTGTCTTTTCTTTTCAAACCCAATCAGGAACGAACTTTATATTTTTCTGTAAGTCGCGGATTTTCGTTGCCTGCCACAGAAGAAACACTAACAAGTTCCGGTAACATTAATCCGGATATAAAACCGGAAAGCGGTTATAATTTTGAAGCAGGCGGAAAGTTCTATTTCTTCAATAAAAATCTTTATACAGAAGTTGCGGTTTATCGAATGGAAATAAAAGATTTATTGGTAGCCAAAAGAATTGGTGATGATCAATATGAAGGTATAAATGCTGGCAAAACGTTTCATGAAGGAATCGAAGTTTCGGCAAAACACAATTGGGTCATTAATCATTTTTTTACTTTGAATTCTTTTATTGGTGCATCGTTAGGCCAATATGAGTTTAAAGATTTTGTCGATAACGGAAATGATTATTCCGGAAATAAACTAACCGGTGTTGCGGCGAATAAAGTAAATGCTGGAATAATTTTAAATACTTATTTGGGTATTTATTTTTCTGCTGATTTTCAGTTTACAGATAAAATTCCGCTAAACGATGCGAATTCGACTTATTCAGATTCTTATCATATCATCAATTTAAAAACAGGTTATCGTTTTGAAATTCTGCCTAAACTCAATACCAATCTAGCTTTTGGCATTAATAATGTTACTGATGAAAAATATGCCTCTATGATTTTGCCCAATGCCGTTGCAGTCGGCAACGCAAGTCCCAGATATTATTACCCGGGCTTACCTATTAATTATTACGGAACTATTTCACTAAATTACTTATTTTAGATGCCTAATAAACCGAAAAAAATGTTGTCTGAATTACAAGCAAAACTAGACTATGTAAATGCTTACAGAGAAAACCGACTAATGGCGGCTCAGTATGTTTTAGAAAACCAGCATTTATTTGGAGAATTGGTTGCGATTTGTTTTTCACCAGAAGACAAAAACAATCATAAAGCTTGTTGGATTTTAGAGTTTGTGTCTTACGAAGAGTTAATTTGGCTGCAACCTCATCTTGATTTTTTATGTTCTAATTTGAAAGTCTTAAAAGATGAAAGTGCTATTAGACCAATCGCAAAAGTGGTTCAGCTTTTAGTGAAATCCCATTATAAAAAAAATGACGACAGTATTTTACTTTCCAAAGAAAATCTGCAAGATTGTATCGAAGCTTCTTTTGATTGGTTAATTAATGATGTAAAAGTCGCCACAAAAGCGTATTCTATCAGAACATTATATGTTTTAGGAAATCATTACGACTGGATTCATCCTGAACTGCAAATGATCCTGAACAAAGATTACGGAGATCATTCTGCCGCTTATAAAGCTGTAGCCAAAGAAGTCTTAAAGAAAATTGAAAAATAATTGCGCTACTGATTAATTTTACCGCAAAGCACGCTAAGTTTTTACCTTAGTATTATGGTGAGAAAACATAAAGTTCGCAAAGCTTTGTGACCTTTACAGCTATTTATAGCCTCAAATAAAAACCTTTGTGAACTTTGCGAAACCTTTATGTTCTTTGCGGTTAAATTTTTAGCCACAAATTAAAAGGATTAGAATGATTTTTTTTAGGTCGCCACGAATTAAACGAATTTCCACGAATTTTTAGCTCCAAAATTTAACGTATAGCTTTGTGACCTTTGCTGCTATTCATAGCTTCAACTAATAAACTTTGTGAACTTTGCGAAACCTTTGTGTTCTTTGCGGTTAAATTTTTAGCCACAGATTAAAAAGATTATAATGATTTTTTAGGTCGCCACGAATTACACGAATTATATTTTGTCAAAATTGAAGCTTAAAAATTTGTTTAATTCGTGGCAAAAAAAATAATCTCACTGCAAATTGTGGCAAAAAAGATTAAAAAGTATCTTTGCACAAACACAACTACAATGAACTATTTTTCTTCTGATTTTAAATTAGGAATATTAGGTGGCGGACAATTAGGCAAAATGCTTTTGTTCGACACTCGAAAATTTGATATACAAACTTATGTTTTAGATCCGAGTGACGAAGCTCCGAGTAAAATTGCCTGCAATAAATTCTTCCAGGGCGATTTGATGGATTATGAAACGGTTTACAATTTTGGAAAACAAGTCGATGTTTTGACTTTCGAAATTGAATTGGTTAATCTTGAAGCTTTAACGCAATTAGAAAATGAAGGCTTAAAAGTATATCCTTCTCCAAAAACTTTAAAAGGAATTCAGAATAAAGGAGTTCAAAAAGATTTTTACACCGAAAGTAATATCCCAACTGCAGCCTATTTACGATTTGAAAGTCCGGCACATTTGCAAAAATCAGTTGGAAATAATGAAATCACGATTCCGTTTGTTTGGAAATGTACTGAGTTTGGTTACGATGGCAATGGCGTGAAAGTCATTCGTCAGATTTCGGATATGGATGATTTACCAAACGTAGAATGTATCGCAGAAACTATGGTTCCGTTCAAAAACGAATTGGCGGTTATCGTAGTAAGGAATCCATCGGGAGAAATAAAAACCTATCCGGTTGTAGAAATGGAGTTTCATCCGGAAGCCAACCAAGTAGAATACGTAATTTGTCCTGCCAGAATCGACGAGAAAGTTGCCGAAAAAGCCAGAGCAATTGCTTTGAATGTTTCGGAGAAATTCAATCACGTTGGTCTATTAGCAGTTGAAATGTTCCAGACTCACGAAGATGAAATTTTGGTAAACGAAGTTGCACCTCGCCCACACAATTCTGGTCATTACTCTATCGAAGCCAGTTATACCTCACAATTCGAAAATCATTTGCGCGCTATTCTGGATCTTCCGTTAGGAAATACAGATAGTAAAGTTGCCGGAGTTATGGTAAACTTAGTTGGTGCCGAAGGTTTCTCTGGAGATGTTGTTTACGAAAATATCGAAACCATTTTAGGTTGGGATGGTGTTACACCACATATTTACGGAAAGAAACAAACACGTCCTTTCAGAAAAATGGGTCACGTTACGATTGTCAACGAAAACATGAACGAAGCCAGAAGAATTGCTGAGGATGTTAAGAACACTATTAAAGTAATTAGTATATAGTTTTCAGTCTCGGTCGCAGTCACAGTTTTCAGTCTAAACAAAAACTTAAAACCTGAAACTTTAAACAACAAAACAAACAAAAAACAACATGAGCAAAGTAGCCATCATAATGGGAAGTATCTCTGACATGCCAGTCATGCAAGATGCCATCGACATATTAAAACAATTCAATATAGAAACTGAAGTTGATATCGTTTCGGCACACAGAACGCCGGAAAAATTATTCGATTTTAGTAAAAATGCACATACACGCGGAATTTCGGTAATTATTGCCGGAGCTGGCGGAGCCGCACATTTACCTGGAATGGTAGCTTCAATGTCTCCACTTCCTGTAATTGGCGTTCCGGTAAAATCAAGTAATTCTATCGATGGTTGGGATTCAGTTTTATCGATTCTGCAAATGCCAGGCGGAGTTCCTGTTGCAACGGTTGCTTTAAACGGAGCAAAAAATGCCGGAATTTTAGCAGCACAAATTATCGGAAGTCACGATAAAAAAGTATTAGATACTATTATTGCTTACAAAGAAGAACTAAAAGCAGCGGTTAATAAAGCAGCTGAAAGTTTAAAATAGTTTTCAGTCACAGTTTTCAGTCACAATTTACAGTGTAAACTGTGACTGAAAACTGAAAACTAAAATTATGCTTCGTCTTCAATTTCTTCCAAGACAGACTCAAATTCATATTCATCTATATCTTCATTATTAATCCAATTTTCTGAGGTAACTAAATTATAATTTATATTGTCTGTTGTTGTCAATTCCCAAACTATATCTTCAGCTTCAGGAAACGGAATGTTTTGAGACATTTGATTTTCGAACAATCTTTTAATCAAATTTCTATCAGACAAACCTTTGTTCAATAATTTCAATACATTTTCGGCTGTTAGTTTTTGTACTTCACCATCAGTTGTCGTCATCGAAAAATGAACAATAGAAGCTTTTGCATTCGGAAATTTCCCGTTGTAAGCTTTAAAAAGCAATTGATTAATGTGAAACAAAGTTCCTTGCATGTCTATCTCTGGATATTCCTCACAAACTTTATCAATTAACATGTTGTGCGCAATTTGCTCGATTTGCCCTTCGGTTAATCTATCAGGAAATTTATATTTCAAGACTATTTCCGCAGCTTCGTTTGGTTCATAATCCGAGATTGCCATTTCTAATAATTCCGGTAAACTTGCTTTATCCGCTGTTGCTCCGTCAGGATAATTGAATTTTTCTAATAACTGAACAAGATCTTCATCAGACCAATATCCTTCTACTTCGTTAACAGTATCTATTCTCTTTATTACAATTTGATAATTCATCGTTTTTCTGTTTTACAATTTCTGATTAGCATTTATAGTTCTAATCACATTTTTTCAATTTACGCTTTTAAATATGCGTACAGAAATAAATAACATATCTATAACACAATTTAAGAGGTTTTTATGCCGAGAATCGATCTGGTATAGACAATTAGATTTTTATAAATTGCTATCTTTGAAATTCAAAAATATTGAGTTCAATTCATAAAATAATTATATCATAATGAACGTTTTACTTTCAAAATTTACTACCAAACATAACACAGCTCCTTTTTCGCAAATTAAAATTGAAGATTATCTTCCGGCTTTTCAGGAAGGAATTACTTTGGCTAAAGCCGAAATCGATGCAATCGTAAACAATCCGGAGGCACCAACTTTTGAAAATACGGTTGTTGCAATGGATTTTTCAGGAGATATTTTAGATCGTCTTTCAAGTGTTTTCTTCAATTTGAATTCGGCTGAAACAAGTGACGAAATGCAAAAAATCGCTCAGGAAGTTTCACCTTTATTATCTGACTTTGGAAATGACATCACTTTAAACGCTGCTTTATTTGCTAAAATAAAAACGGTTTACGATCAAAAAGAAACATTAGATCTAAATGCGGAACAAACTACACTTTTAGATAAAAAATACAAAAGTTTCTCCAGAAACGGAGCGAATTTACCAGAAGACAAAAAAGATCAACTAAGAGAAATTGATAAAGAATTATCGAAATTGAGTTTACAATTTGGCGAAAATGTTTTGGCAGAAACCAATGCTTTCGAATTGCATTTGACCAATGAGAAAGATTTAGCAGGATTACCTGAAGGAACGATCGAAGCGGCAAGATTATTAGCAAAAAGCCAGGAAAAAGAAGGCTGGATTTTCACTTTAGATCATCCAAGTTATGTTCCGTTTTTGACTTATGCAGATAATCGTGAATTACGTAAAAAAATGGCGATTGCTTTTGGAGCAAAAGCATTTCAGAATAACGAATTCGACAATCAGGAAAATGTCTTGAAAATTGCCAAATTACGATTCGAAAGAGCTAATTTATTAGGTTATAAAACGCATGCTCATTTTGTTTTGGAAGAAAGAATGGCTGAAAGTCCGGAGAAAGTTTTCTCTTTCCTGAATGATTTATTGGCTAAAGCAAAACCTGCCGCTCAAAAAGAATTTGCTGAGTTAACGGCTTTCGCCAAAGAACTGGACGGAATCGAACAATTAGAGAAATGGGATGGTGCTTATTATTCTGAAAAATTAAAGCAACAGCTTTTTAATTTAGATGATGAAAAATTAAAACCTTATTTTCAGTTAGAAAAAGTACTAAACGGCGCTTTTACAGTTGCCAAAAAACTATACGGACTAACGTTTACCGAAGTTTTTGATATCGATAAATACCATGAAGAAGTTACGACTTATGAAGTAACGGATGCTGATGGTAATTTAGTTTCGATTTTCTACGCAGATTTCTTCCCAAGAAAAGGGAAAAGAAACGGCGCATGGATGACTTCATTCAAATCGCAATCTATAAAAGATGGCGTAAATGAAAGACCACATATTTCAAACGTTTGTAATTTTACCAAGCCAACAGAAACTAAACCATCATTATTAACTTTTAATGAAGTAACGACTTTATTCCACGAATTTGGTCACGGTTTACACGGAATGTTAGCCAATACAACTTACCCTAGTTTATCAGGAACTTCTGTTTTCTGGGATTTTGTAGAATTACCAAGTCAGATTATGGAAAACTGGTGTTACGAGCCGGAAGCTTTGGCTTTGTTTGCGAATCACTACGAAACCGGAGAAATTATTCCGATTGAATATGTACAAAAAATAAAAGAAAGTGCCAGTTTTCAGGAAGGTTTGGCAACTTTACGTCAATTAAGTTTTGGATTATTAGACATGGCTTGGCACGGACAGGATCCAACCCATATTACAGATTTAAAAACTTTCGAAACGGAACAATTTGCTAATACGCAATTGTATCCTGATGTAAAAGAAAATGCAATGAGTACGGCTTTTTCACACATCTTTCAAGGTGGATATTCTTCCGGATATTACAGTTATAAATGGGCTGAAGTATTAGACGCTGATGCTTTTGAATATTTCCAGGAAAAAGGAATTTTCAATCATGAAGTAGCGACAAAATTTAAAGACAATGTACTTTCAAAAGGAGGAACAGAACATCCGATGATTTTATACAAACGATTTAGAGGTCAGGAACCAAAACCTGAAGCTTTATTGAAAAGAGCAGGATTGCTTTAGACTTCTTAGATTTTTAGACTTCTTAGAATATTAGATAATTAAAACCGACGTAGAAATACTTCGGTTTTTTTATTTGATTTTGCCAAACAATAAATTTAAGTATCTTCGTGTTTTTAAATCTTAATCTTACAAAAAAACAAATTGAAAAAATATTTTAAAATCTTCCTTTATCTCGTAATCATCGGATTAGTTACTATTGTTTTTATAAATTATTACGTGAAATCTTCGACCAAAAAAAACATTTATTATTCGATTAAAAGATTCCCTAAAAATGATGTGGGAATTATTTTTGGTGCCGGAATTAACGGAGATCAACCCAGTAAATATTTAAAGGACCGCCTTGATGCCGGAATTCTATTATACAAGGCAAACCGCATTAATAAAATTTTACTTTCGGGAGATAATGGCCGCGATGAATATGATGAATTAACGGTAATGAAAAATTACTGTTTCAATCACGGAGTTGATACCACCAAAATATTTATTGACTATGCAGGATTCGACACTTATTCAACTATGTATCGCGCGAAACATATTTTCAACATCAAAAGAGCAACTTTAATTTCTCAGGAATATCATTTAAACCGCGCTATTTATATCGGGCAAAAATTGGGGATTAAATCGGTTGGATATTCAGCAAATAATGGAGAATATCTCGGATATAAATATGTTACTTTTAGAGAATATGGTTCTATTTGTAAATCTTTTTTTGATGTTCTAAGAAATCGCGAGCCTCGCTTTTTGGGGACTCCAATTGATATTAATGGAGTTTCAAATTATTCTAAAGAAGACAAACGATAAAAACGATCGCGTAATTATATCGCTTCGCTGGAGCTTTTTGACATTTGGCAACGGAATTTGCTATAAATATTCTGCTCCGCTGGAGCAACTAAAAAGGGCTGACTCACTTTTGAGACAGCCCTTTTTCAATTTTAAAATAAAATCTTTACTCTATATTCTATTTTCTTTACTCTTTCTCTAAAACTCTATTCGCCAATTTCCCAACGCTTAGTCCCTGAACTACAATTGAAAATAAAACTACAATATAAGTTACTTCAAGCAATAGGTTTTTGTATTCACCTTCCGGCATAGAAAGTACTAGCGCAATAGAAACTCCACCGCGAATTCCACCCCAAACCAAAACCATTAAAGATCCTTTGCTATAAGCAGATCTAATACCGAAAATTTTAAAAATATCGAAGAATTGCCAAGGTAAAACGATAGAAGCGATTCTGGCGAATAACACAATAAAAATAGCCACAAAACCAGTTAATAATTGTTTGTTTAGATCCGGTAATAGCAATAACTCAAAACCAATAAACAAGAATAAAATAGCATTTAATATTTCATCGATAAGTTCCCAAAATTTACCCAAGTAATCTTTCGTTACTTCGCTCATAGCTACTTTTTTTCCGTAATTACCAATAATCAATCCTGCGACAACCATTGCCAACGGACTTGAAACGTGTAAACTTTGAGCAATCAGAAATCCTCCCATTACGATAGAAAGCGTTATTAGAACAGAAACTTTATAATCGTCGATTTTTTTCATAACCCTCGATGCGGTATATCCTAAAACAGCTCCTAATAAAAGTCCGCCAATTCCTTCTTTTGCAAATAACCATGCAATAGAACCAAAAGTCATATCAAAGGTCGGATCAGTTGCCATTTTTAAAACAACAGCAAACATTACAACTGCTACTCCATCATTAAATAAAGATTCACCAACAATTTTGGTTTCTATTCTTTTAGGCACTTTTGCTTGTTTTAAAACTCCCAATACCACGATTGGATCCGTTGGAGATATTAATGTTCCGAAAACCAGACAAAATATATACGGGATTTTTATTCCTAAAACAGGCGCGATATAATAAAGCAATACAGAAATAATTAATGCTGACAAGACAACGCTCACTGTAGAATAAATCATAATAGGAACTTTTTGTTCTTTAAGATCAGACATATTTACGTGTAGTGCACCGGCAAACAAAAGAAAATTCAACATAGCTCCCATTAAGATTTCATTGAAGTCGAATTCTTTTATTAATTCAAAGAAATGTTTTGTAGTATCCGGAAAATAAGAATCCCCTAAAAGACGAATTCCTACCGAAACTAACATGGCAATAATCATGATTCCAATAGTTCCCGGAAGCTTTAAAAATCTTAAATTTAAATAGGCGAAGAAAGAGGCCAATACAATTAGTATTGAAAAGGTGTAGTATAATTCCATAAATTTGATTTTTACAAAAATAAATTTCCATTATCTAATACAAAATTTCATTTCCTAAATTAACATAACTTTACAATTCTTAAATAACTTTAAAAGCATTAAAAGAAGGCAATAAATAAATCGAAAAGCCGAAGTAAAATCAAATTTACTTCAGCTTTTTTTTATGAATTTAATTAATTTTTGACTGTCTTAGGCTTTATTTATAAAACACTATTTTACAACTCTTCCTGATTTCTAAAATCACTTAATTCAATTTTGTTACTTATCCCTACTCATAAGCTTTTCGGGTTCCGCTTTGCATGATTTATTAAATAATTACAGCTTATTTTTTTTGCTTTTTCTCATTAATAAAATCTACCAGCTGTTGAGTTTTCAGTGCTTCTATTTCTTTAATACGTTTTGCACGTGAGTTATCTAAATTATTAGCATTTTTACCCGTAGCCACTAAAGATGGTTTAGTAAATAGTAAATAATCTCCAAATAAATGGCTCAAAAACAAAGGAGATTTTCCTGGCCTCTTTTTATCAAAATTTGCAGATTGATGACAAGAAAAACAATTTGCTAAGTTGCTATTGTTAATCTCATGAATATCTTCCTGAAAAGTCTGCGTGTAGGTTTCCATGGTAATGTTGGCCAGATTCACTGAACCTCTGGCTAACGAATCCGGAAGGGCACTTTCGATATCTTTTGTTACAATTGCTTTCTTTTGATTTTCAGAAGAAACTCCGTCAAAATCTAACCAGATAGAACCATTATAAAAATAATTTCTAAAAACATCCTTCAAATTAGATGCTACACATTTATTGATATCCTCAATATTATTAAAGTTAGCCGGTTCTGCCTGACTTGTAGCCATAAAAGCACCAGTGTTTAAATCCTTTGGCACACCATATTCGTAGAGAATAAATGCTTTGTTAGCAACAACCGGAGCAGTTGCACCTTTAAGCCATCTGATACCATCTATACCGCTGCTTGTTCCTTTTTCATAAAACAACATTTCATTTACTGCCTTTACAGAATTATGTTTCTTATCATAAACAGGCGCCATATCTTTGTGTTCAAAAGTTGCCCAGATAAATTCAGGGTGATTTTTTACAACTCCCACTACGTGCATACCTAATAAAGCAACGGTTTTTTGAACATATTGTCCTTTGCTGTTTTGAACAGCAGCTTTAGTAGTGAAATAATCTTGTTGCTGTGCTTTGGCAATTGCATCAATATTAATCCAGGAAGCTTTTAACTCTAAAGCACCAACCGGAAATGTCTCTAAATTAGAAACCGGTAATTTCCCGCCGTTGATTAAGGAAGCCATTAAAACTGCTTTGTCTTTTAAAAGTTTATTAATGTGAATGGAATAATAAACGGTATCTGCGACATTATTAAATTTAGGATTAGAACGCAAAACAGCACTAAAACCGGCTTGATTAATAGAACTCAACGCTAATTTTATACCCAATTGTGGCGCAACATCTTCCATTTGCGGACTAACTAAATCCAGAGAATCTAAAAAGAAAGGATTTCCGTTTGGCAATGGTTTTGTTACCCACAAAAACTTTTGCCATGACCATTGATGAAAATCACAATTTGTAGTGGTCTCACTATCAAACGGACTTCCGTCTCCTTCTTTTGGTGCCGGGGTTTGATCGTGAGGAAACCAACTGGTTTCGCAATCACATGCATCTGTTGAAGTACTCGCGTACGAAGTTTTAACTCCATCTTTATAAAGTCCGTTACTTTTATTAAAAAGAAACAACCATAAACCAACTGCTACTATAATAACAAGCAACAAACTAATAATAACGTATTTTTTTTTCATTTTTTATAGGTTTAATTATTCGGGGAGCGAGAAGATCTTTGTAACAAAAAAGACCGCCTTAACCAGGCGATCTTTTACATCAAAACTCTAATCGAGTGAGGATTTTTTTTGCTATCCTGTGAATTGTTTTTGGGGAGAATTTTATTTCTAAACCAACTCTTCTTTTAGATTTTTTACTGATGCTACCGGAACATTTTCTACAGTATGGTTGAAATATGAAAAACCTCCATTACCATTCCAAGCATTATCGATAGCCAAATGAGCATTGAAATTTGCTAAAAAAGAACCAATTGCAGGAGGAGGTACAGAGTGTACATATTGCCCTTGCAGACTAACTACCTGAGTAACATTTCCTATTCCTGTGGCATATATTTTTCCTGTTACTGAAACAACAATATGACTATCAGGACCTGGTATAGCCTGAGTAATTACTACTGTACCAGAAACAGAATGTTGTGATGGTACTACTACTAAACTAAATGTTGCGATTGGAGCACCTGGTGTTCCTACATTTCCGATTGTGCCTTTTGCTAAATAAGCACCTGCTAATAATTCTGACATAACTTGTTGATTTAGGTTTCCTACTCATAAGGCTTTTCGGGGACGCCTCGTTTTTTTTAGTGGTTTCTGCTCCAACTTTTTAATCTGTTAATGAAATTATTTAGCGTTTAAAAAACTCCTGAATAATACATTTGGGGTGATTTTCTATTTCAAAGCTATATCAAATAAAAAGGCTTAATTATTAAAATGATACAGAATGGAATTTATTGGTTATGAATGAGATAATAAATGACACAGAATAATTTAGCGCGTAAAAACACCTATTTTATCCCATTTTAAAAAGAAATAATCCACCTTTCATAATTAAACTTTCATTTATTTTTGAAAGTTTAAAAACTTTTGCTTACATTTGATCCATGGAATTCAAAGAAGCAAAAAATAAGTTTGTACAAACCTGGGGAGCGTTAGGTTCTCAATGGGGAATTAATAAAACGATGGCACAAATCCACGCTTTATTAATGGTCTCGAACGAACCTGTTTCTATGGAAGACATCATGGAAGAATTGCAAATTTCACGCGGAAATACCAGCATGAATCTAAAAGCTTTAATGGATTGGGGAATTGTATATAAAGAATACAAAGCCGGAGAAAGAAAAGAGTTTTTTACTGCCGAAAAAGATTTAGACGAACTGGCTGTAAAAATTTCAAGAGAAAGAAGCAAAAGAGAAATTAAACCTACGCTTAAAATTTTAAAAGAAGTTTCTTCGATTGATGCTAACAATTCGGCTGAAGAAAAACACTTTGTTGATCAAACTTCTAAATTATATGATTTTGTTTTAAAAGCAGATAATATGTTAGATAAAATGACTGAATTTAATGATAACTGGTTAGGTAAATTGGTTATAAAAATGATGAAGTAAAAAAATTCAATTCAAACTTTCATTTTTTTCTGAAAGTTTAAAACAAATGATAACTATGAAAACTATAAATAACCTTAATTATTTTTTTGTTGGATTTCCTTTCATTTTAATTGCTCTTGGTTTTTCAAATAATCAAGCTTTTGGCGAGTTAGCAGGTTATGGTTTATTTTTTAGCATCTTAACCGGATTATTTCAGGTTACAATTGGTGGATGCATGTTATTTGACGAACCTAAAAACAAATATCTTCAATTGTACATTCTTGGGGTTGTTTTTTATTTTGTTATGATTTGCATCAACCCTTTTTCATCTCATGATTTCAAAACTTATTTCGTAATTGGAATACCTACAATACTGGCATTTTATCTTTCATTATTAATCTATAAAAAAGCATACCAATGAATTTCTTAAAAGCAGAATGGAAAAATTTAGCACTTTTTAATTATGAAGTTGATGCTAGAATCTTAGAGAAATATCTTCCGGCAGGAACTGAAATAGATTTTTGGAATGACAAATGTTATGTAAGTCTGGTTGGATTTATGTTTGAAAACACGAAAGTTTTAGGATTAAAAGTTCCGTTTCATATCGATTTTGAAGAAGTCAATTTGAGATTCTACGTAAAACGTTTTGAAAACGGCGAATGGAAACGAGGCGTTGTTTTTATTAAAGAAATTGTTCCTAAAAGCGCCATCACTTTTGTTGCCAATACTTTGTATCAGGAACATTATGAAACTCAGAAAATGAGACATGAAGTAATCGAAAAAAAAGATAGCAGTACTTTTATTTATCAATGGGAAAATGATCAAAAGTGGAATACGATTCAAATAGAAACTAAAAAGAATCCTGTAGCAATTGAGATTGATTCTGAAGCTGAATTTATTACAGAGCATTATTTTGGTTATACTAAAATAGACCCAGAAACTACTTTCGAATATGAAGTTCAACATCCGAGATGGGAACAATTCGAAGTTTTAAATTACAATATTGATATTGACTTTAATAAAACATACGGAACTGATTTTGAATTTCTTCAAACTACAAAACCAACTTCAGTTTTCTTAGCGAAAGGCTCTGAAATTGTGGTTAAGAATAAAAAGAAACTAAAATCAGCCGCGTTGGGTGTAGTAAATAAAAATATCATTAAACACATAGAAACATAGATTTAATCTTTTTGAAAAAGTAAATCAAAAAGAAACTAGTTTCTCACACATAGCTATGTTTGTTAATGCAAGTGAAACGCCTTTACTGACTTCAATAATTCTATGTTTCTATGTGTTAAAAACAATTACAGTCAAAAGTTTAAATCAATTTCTCTAGTCGAAAAAACACATCATTAAACCCCAATTCATTTCATAATCTTTAAAACCAAAAATCATGAAAACGCTCGAAAACCAAACTTTGCTTTATGATGAAGATTGCCCACTTTGCAGTTTATACACAACTGGATTTGTAAAAAGTGGTATGCTGGATGAAAATGGAAGAAAATCATATTGTCAACTATCTGACGAAGAACAAAATTTTGTAGACTTAAAACGTGCGCCAAACGAAATTGCTTTGGTAGATAACAAAACAAAAACTGTTACTTACGGAATTGATAGTTTAATAAAAGTGATTGGATTTTCTTTTCCGTTAATTGAAAAAATAGCGACTATCAAGCCCATACATTATATTCTTAGAAAAATGTATTCTTTTGTTTCTTATAATAGAAAGGTAATAATTCCCGGAAATGTAAAGGAAGAAAACAAACTACAATGTGTTCCGGATTTCAATTACAAATATCGTTTTCTTTTTATCGGATTTGCCTTAACGATAACGACTTTTGTTTTATTTGAATATTCTAATTTGATTCCTGTTTTGCCCAAAACAAGTATCGCTAGAGAAGTTGCTTTGGCATTTGGTCAAATCGTTTTTCAAAGCTTGTTTATTTTAAATTTCAATAAACAAACTATCATCAATTATGCAGGAAATTTAATGACCGTTTCTTTAATGGGTTCTTTGATTTTATTGCCAATTTTAATTGTAAGTCAGTTGATAATTATTCCTGCAATTATCATTTTAGGTTGGTTTGCGATAACTGTTCTGATCATGTTTGCAGAACATTTTAGAAGAATTAAAATTCTAAAACTTCCCTATTATCTTTGTTATACATGGATACTTTATCGAATTCTTGCTTTATTTTTTATTCTTAATTAACCTCTCGAAAACCTGACGGGTTTTAAAAACCCGTCAGGTTTAGCGCAAAAAATATAAAAATGAAAAAACTTATTATAGCAGCCGGAACCGGTTTTTTAGGACAGGTTTTAGTGAATCAATTCAAAAATAAATTTGAAGAAATTGTGATTCTAACCCGGGGAAAATCTCAAACCATCGACGGAATAAAATATGTAAATTGGAATGCCAGAACTTTTTCTGGTTGGGAAAATGAATTAGAAAATGCCACTGTTTTAATAAACCTTGCAGGAAAATCTGTGGATTGCCGATATACCAAAGCAAACAAACAAGAGATTTTATTATCTCGTATCGAAAGTACCAAGATTCTTAACAAAGCGGTTTTAAATTGTAAAAACCCACCTAAACATTGGCTGAATTCATCTACCTCAACTATTTATAGATTTTCATTAGACAAACAAATGGATGAAGTTGATGGCGAAATTGGAAATGACTTTTCTATTAATGTGGCTCTTTCTTGGGAAAAAGCTTTTTTTAAGACTGAAACTCCAAATACTTTAAAAACAGCTTTGCGAACTTCTATAGTATTAGGGAAAAATGGAGGTGCTTTTATTCCGCTTAAGACTTTGGCAAAAATAGGTTTTGGAGGAAAACAAGGAAAAGGAAATCAGTTTATAAGCTGGATTCATGAAGATGATTTCGCCAATGCAATTGATTTTATTATTGAGAAAGAAATTACCGGCGTCATAAATATTGTTTCTCCGCAACCAATTCGCAATGCTGATTTTATGCAAAAACTTAGAAAAGCAGTTGGTTTTCCTTTCGGGATTCCGATGAATGCTTATCTACTAGAAATTGGATCTTTCTTTATTCGAACAGAAACTGAATTGGTTTTAAAAAGCAGAAATGTAATTCCGAAAAGACTTTTGGATAATGGATTTGAATTTAAGTTTGGGGATATTGATAAGGCTTTTGAAAACTTACTAAGAAAATGAATTCTATTTTTCTCTTAAGACATTGGATTTTTACATTATTGTTGGGACCAATCATCTTTTCAATAATAAATGGATATAGTGCTAATTGGAGCTCAAGAAATTTTTCTGATTTTTTTCAACTATATCCATTTATGGTAATTATAGGATTACTTTTCTCCTTACCAACTTATCTTTTATATATTTTCATTACTACTGTTTTAAAAAACAAAAACATAAAAATAGTTCATGAAAAAACAATATTAATCATATTCGTAATAAGCGGAGTTTTTATAACTACAGCGCTTATAAATGGAACTGTGTGGTTTGACCTTGCGATTTCGTATTCACTTTCCTCTATTATTGCAACATTCTTTTTTACAATATATTTTAAAAATGATAAAGGATAGGTATAGCAATATCTTGTACTAATTAATAAATATTTCACCCCGCTGGGGCTCGACAATTTTTACTGCATATTTCTACAAATATATCGTCCCTCTGGGACTTGAATTTACCCGTCAAAAATTCTTATGTATTATTCCGGCGGAGTAAAATATTCTAACTAATTATGACAACAATAAATCTCACCACAAAAATAAAAGCATCGAAACAAATCGTTTTTGATGCTTCACGAGACATAGATATTCATCAGCAATCAGCGAGTAAGACTAGTGAAGTGGCTATTGCCGGAATAACTTCTGGCCTAATCAATTTAAACGAAACGGTAACCTGGCGCGGTAAACATTTTGGGATTTATCTCACGCACAAAAGCCGAATTACCGTAATGAACTTTTATGATTATTTTGTCGATGAAATGGAAGAAGGAAAATTCAAATTCTTTAAGCATGAACATTTTTTTGAAGAACAAAATGGTATTACGATCTTGAACGATAAAATGCAATATGAAACTCCGTTTGGAATTTTTGGTAAAGTATTTGATTCTTTATTTTTAAAGAAGCATTTAATACAGTTTCTTTTAGAGAGAAATAAAATACTGAAAGAAGTATCTGAAAAACAGATTTAAAATAATTTTCTTACTTTTATAAGTATTCCAACCATTGTAAATCATTAAAAATAAACTTATGACTTTAAAAACTAAAATTTTATCGATAGCATTCTTCGCCATTTCTTTTATAGGATTTGCACAGAGTAATTGTGCAACTTTAAAAGGATGTGAAAGAAAATTATGCGAGCTGAATACGAAATTGGTCGCTGCTAAAAAAGCCGGTAATCAAAACCAAATAAAGGGAGTTGAAGAAGCTATTTCGAAAACTAAGAAAAACTGTACAACTAAAACCGTAACTAACGATCTTGACAAAAAGGTAAAAGAAAAGCAACAAAAAGTTAAGGAAAGAACAGACGATCTTAACAAAGCAATTAAAGATCAGGAAAGCAAAGAAAAAATTGCTAAGAAAAGAAAAAAACTAGATGAAGCTAAAGCTGATTTGAATAAAGCATTGGCGGAGCAGAAAACGAAATAATTATTTTAAAATTTTTCTCTCGCAGATTGGGCAGATTCTATTATAAATCTCTCTTTTTAAAAATAAATTTTCTTGTTTTATGGTTGCGTGAGGGATAGAAGCGGATAGCCCACAGCCTGACGAAGGAAGTGCGAGGACTTGCAGCGGATAGCCCGACCCGGAGGGACACGCCCAAAATAACATTTTAAATATCTTCATAAAAAACCCGATGTTCAAAACAACATCGGGTTTTTTATTATGCATTGAAAGAGAATTATATATTAAATGTCTTCTCTATTGGTAGCCTTCATTACAAAAGTAAAATACAAAAAAACGGTAAGGGTATTGATAAATAAATGCTCAAGAAAAACATAAATACTCATTGGAGGCATAAACCAGCTAAAAACGCAAGTCCCAAAATATGCACTTAGATAAAGCATTGTTTTTTGATAGAAGATTACAATTTTTTTATTGATGTGAAACAACAAAAACAGCCATAAAATCAATTTATTATTTAGCGCCATCGCAAAAACCAAAGAAAAAGCACAAACGAATATGGTAACGCCAAAGTAAGACTCAATCATAAGAGGCCAAATAAAACAGATGAAGAAATTCCATCCAAAAAACAAGGCCAGAAATTGCAAAAAAGTAAATTTAAATCTTAAAAAGTATATGTTTTCTTCCATAAAATATCATGAGTACAATTTATAAAAATACCATCATTAACCACCAAAAAATGGGGACGCTCTCGACCCAGAAAGAAGTGTAATATCTGGATCTGTTGGTATTGGCAAAGAAAATAAAAAGCATTAATGTTACGACCATTATAAGATTGATGATAAGATCGTGAACTGTGAAGGACAAAATACCAACAATCCAAAATGGGACTAAAAGCGAAAAGCCTAGAATTTTAGTGCGCTTTACGCCTATGGTTTGCGGAACGGTTTTGAGATGCGGATCGTCATTGGCCAAATCGAGGATTTCGAAAACCAGAATTAAAACAAAAACCAGTACAAAACGCTGAATGCATTTGGTATAAAAGTTTGCCGTAAACGGAATTTCGGCATTTATATAAGGTAAAACCAAGGTGGCTCCTACCCAGCAAAGTGCCACAATGTATATTTTTACTCCGGCCCAGTTTCGGGCATTTTTTTTATTGGGAAAAAACGGAAGTGTATAAAGTGCGGTGATGGCAAAAATGATGACAGAAACAACTTGTGTAATTCGCTTGAGATGGAAGAAATAATAGCCAACTAAAACGAGTGAAATTAGACTTAATGCAGCGATAATTTTTAATTGTTTTGTCATTGGTTTTTTCCTTACCCGAACCCATGCATCATATTTAACAAAATTATACCCCACAATTGTTCCAAAAAAAACGAACAACGCCATTGACTCATCGTATTGAATATGAAACATATGAAACGTTATTCGTACCAAAGCATAACATGATAAAGCCACATGAATGCTGCTATTGAGGTAAAAATCGAATATCTGTTTTAGTAGTTTCATTCTTTAAATCTAATCAATTATTAACAAATCAACTCTTTAGTTGTAAATTTCATAAAAATTGAAGTTAAAAATACCTATTAAATTATTAATAATACTTAATTTTGCGCCACAAAAAAACAACACATTTACTATAAAATGTAATAAACCTTGTGTTACACTTGATTAAGTCAAAGAAGATACATCGCGAATTGCATTGCCCTTAAAAAATTAGATAGCTACAAATGAGAACAGATGCTTTTGCTTTAAGACACATTGGCCCAAGAGAAACAGATCTTCAACACATGTTACAAACCATTGGGGTTGAATCGATCGAACAACTTGTTTACGAAACCCTTCCGGATGATATTCGTTTAAAAGCACCTTTGAATTTGGATCCTGCAATGACAGAATACGAATTTGCAAATCATATTCAGGAATTAGGGAAGAAAAATAAAGTATTCAAATCATACATTGGTTTGGGTTATCACCCTACTATCGTTCCTGCTCCTATTCAGAGAAATATTTTCGAAAATCCAGGATGGTATACAGCTTATACGCCTTATCAGGCAGAAATTGCTCAAGGTCGTCTTGAAGCAATTTTAAATTTCCAGACTACTGTTATTGAACTTACAGGAATGGAAATTGCAAACGCTTCTTTACTTGATGAAGGAACTGCTGCTGCCGAAGCTATGGCTTTGTTATTTGATGTTCGTACTCGTGATCAAAAGAAAAACAATACAAACAAATTCTTCGTTTCTGAAGAAATTTTACCTCAAACGTTATCCGTACTTCAAACACGTTCAACTCCTATCGGGATTGAATTAGTTGTTGGTAACCACGAAAACTTTGATTTTTCTAATGAGTTCTTCGGAGCCATTTTACAATACCCAGGAAAATACGGTCAGGTAAACGATTATAGTGCTTTTGTTGCTAAAGCAAAAGAAAACGAAATCAAAGTTGCCTTTGCTGCTGATATTTTATCATTAGCCACTTTAACTTCTCCGGGAGAAATGGGAGCTGCAGTAGTAGTTGGAACTTCACAACGTTTTGGTGTACCAATGGGTTACGGTGGTCCTCATGCTGCATTTTTTGCTACTAAAGACGAATACAAACGATCTATGCCAGGTCGTATTATTGGAGTTTCTATTGATGTAAACGGAAACCGTGCTTTACGTATGGCGTTAGGAACTCGTGAGCAGCACATTAAACGTGAAAAAGCAACTTCAAATATTTGTACTGCTCAGGTTTTACTTGCGGTTATGGCCGGAATGTACGCTGTTTACCACGGACCAAAAGGATTACAATATATTGCAAACAAAGTTCACGCATCGGCAGTTACTACTGCTGAAGCTTTAAATAAATTAGGTGTTTTTCAAACCAATACAGCTTACTTTGATACTATTTTAGTAAAAGCAGATGCTCAAAAAGTAAAAGCGATTGCGGAGAAAAACGAAGTAAACTTCTTTTATGTAGATGCTGATACGATTTCTATTTCATTAAATGAAACGACTTCAATTAACGACATCAACCAAATTATTGCCATTTTTGCTGAGGCTTTAGGAAAAGAAACTTTCACCGTTGCTGAATTATCTGCTACAAGTCAGTTACCTGCTTCATTAGAAAGAACGTCGCCTTTCTTAACGCATGATGTATTCAACAATCATCATTCAGAAAGTCAGATCATGCGTTACATCAAAAAATTAGAGCGTAAAGATTTATCATTGAATCATTCGATGATTTCATTAGGTTCTTGTACGATGAAATTAAACGCAGCTTCAGAAATGTTGCCTTTATCAATGCCAAACTGGAACAGTATTCACCCATTTGCACCAGTAGAACAAGCTGAAGGTTATATTACAATGCTTAAAAAATTAGAGCAACAATTAAATGTAATTACAGGATTTGCCGGAACAACATTACAACCAAATTCTGGAGCTCAGGGAGAATATGCTGGTTTAATGGCGATTCGTGCTTACCACTTATCTAGAAACGAAGGTCACCGTAATGTATGTTTAATTCCTTCATCAGCTCACGGAACCAATCCTGCTTCTGCAGCTATGGCCGGAATGAAAATCATCGTTACTAAAACTACTCCTGAAGGAAACATCGACGTAGAAGATTTAAGAGAAAAAGCGATTGAGCACAAAGATGATTTATCTTGTTTAATGGTAACTTATCCATCTACTCACGGAGTTTTCGAATCTTCGATTATCGAAATCACAAAATTAATCCACGATAATGGCGGATTAGTATATATGGATGGCGCAAACATGAATGCGCAAGTTGGATTAACAAATCCTGCTACAATTGGTGCCGACGTTTGTCACTTAAACTTACACAAAACATTCGCTATTCCTCACGGTGGCGGCGGACCTGGAGTTGGACCAATTTGTGTAAACGAAAAATTAGTTCCGTTTTTACCAACTAACCCAATCCTTAAAGTAGGTGGCGAACAAGCCATTACAGCAATTTCATCTGCACCTTACGGATCAGCTTTAGTATGTTTAATCTCTTACGGTTACATCACAATGATGGGAGCTGAAGGATTAAAAAGTGCTACAGAACACGCTATCTTGAATGCTAACTACATGAAATCTCGTTTCGAAGGACACTACCCAATTCTTTATACTGGAGAATGCGGAAGAGCAGCTCACGAAATGATTTTAGATTGTCGTTCATTCAAAGAAAACGGAATCGAAGTGGGTGATATCGCAAAACGTTTGATGGATTACGGTTTCCACGCTCCTACGGTTTCTTTCCCTGTAGCTGGAACTTTAATGATCGAACCAACTGAATCTGAAGATTTAGCAGAATTAGATCGTTTTTGTGATGCTCTTATTTCAATCAGAAAAGAAATTGAAGTTGCAACAGCCGATGATAAAAACAACGTATTGAAAAATGCACCACATACCTTGGCAATGTTAACAACTGACAATTGGGATTTCCCTTATACAAGAGAAAAAGCGGCTTATCCATTAGACTACATCGCCGAAAATAAATTCTGGCCATCAGTTCGTCGTGTAGACGATGCTTACGGTGACAGAAACTTAGTTTGTAGCTGTGCTCCAATTGAAGCTTACATGGAAAACTAAAAATCAGTTTTCTAATATTATATCCAAACCCGACAGGTCTTTAAACTTGTCGGGTTTATTTTTTGTTTCAGTTTTCAAATTCAGCATAACGTAAAAATTGAAAACTGAACCAAAAATCTAAAATCAGAAATCTAAAATCTAAAATTTTAATCTGGGCGTGCCATTAAGTTAAGCTATTTTAGATTGTGTTCCATCGGAACACCTCATCGGTAGAAAAAAAATGCATCGTGAGAAACATCGTCCCATTGGGACGTTTGAGAAATTGTATAGATAATCTGTATAAAATCAAACGTTCCTTCGGAACGTGAAAAAACGCGGTATTTATTGGGCTACCAATGAAATGTTCCTATGGAACAAAAACAAAAATGAGATATTGTCCTTAATAAATTGTACAATTAGATTTTTCCTTAATTTAACGATCTTGCCTCATATCCTCACGCAAAAATTTACATTAACGCCTACAAAACTTTAAAATAAAACTTAAGGTTTTCTAATTTTTAACACTTTTTGAAACTTCGGCTTTATTTATAACAAAACACCAAAAAGCTTTAACATTCTTCCGAAAAAAAATATGTCAAAAAACAAAACTCAAACGTTTGAAATCTCGGTTAAAGTCAAATTTCATTAAAAAATTAACAATAAATCCTATAAATATTTATTATTTCACAATTATATGCATGCATAGTATTTTTTATGATAGTTATCATGATTTTATTTATACTTTAGCAATAAATTTATCGGATAATTACTGAATAATGAAAATAAAAATAATTGGTATAGGAAGTTATATTCCAAATAAAGAAGTAAGCAATACAGACTTTGGTGATCACGTTTTTCTAAATGAGGACGGAACTCCTTTTGCTTATCCTAATGAAGTTGTAATTAAAAAATTCAAAGGTATTACCGGAATCGAAAACCGTCGTTATGCCGAAGATCAACATACCTCATCTGATTTAGCCTTTTTTGCTGCCGAAAGAGCACTTGAAAACGCTAAAATCGATCGCGAAACATTAGACTACATCATATTTGCGCATAACTTTGGCGATGTAAAATCCGGAACAAATCAATCGGATATTTTGCCAAGTTTAGCAACACGTGTTAAAAATAAACTAGACATTAAAAATCCTAAATGTGTAGCTTACGATATTCTTTTTGGATGTCCGGGCTGGATCGAAGGAGTTTTGCAAGCCAATGCTTTTATCAAATCAGGCATGGCAAAACGTGTTATGGTAATTGGAGCTGAAACGCTATCAAGAGTTGTAGACGATCACGATCGTGATTCTATGATTTATTCTGATGGTGCCGGAGTTTCAATTATTGAAGCTTCTGATGACGAAGCAGGTTTATTATCTTACGAAAGTGCCACTTTTGCCAATGATGAAGCTAACTTTTTATTCTTCGGAAAATCATACAACCCAGATTTAGATCCAGACATTAAATACATTAAAATGTACGGTCGTAAAATCTACGAATTTGCCTTAAGCCAGGTTCCTTGTGCGATGAAAAGTTGTTTAGACAAAAGCGGAATCGGAATTGATGAAGTGAAGAAAATCCTTATTCATCAAGCCAACGAAAAAATGGACGAAGCCATCATTGCCCGTTTTTACAAACTATACGATAAAACCGCTCCTGAAAACATTATGCCAATGAGTATTCATGATTTAGGAAACAGCAGCGTTGCAACTGTACCAACTTTGTACGACTTATTGATACAGGGAAAACTAGAAAATCACGAAATTAACAAAGGCGATGTTGTCATTTTTGCTTCGGTTGGAGCAGGAATGAATGTGAATGCATTTGTATATCGATACTAGTCGCAGCTTACAGTCACAGTATTCAGTTTAGAAGACTGTAAACTGAGACTGTAAACTGAAAAACTAAAAAGTCCGCATCTTAATAGTGCGGACTTTTTTAGTATATTTGCGACCTAATTATAAAATCAAGAACGAGAGATTGTTTCGTTCCTCGCAACGCTATGTACGAAAAAACGTTTCCGAATAAAAGATTCAAACTTACCTTAGAGTTTTTACAAAAACACGTTAAAACATCAGAGACTATTTTTGATTTTGGTGTACCAAATCCGTTTTCTAAAATAATGGAAGAAAATGGTTATACCGTAAAAAACACAAAAGGCGAAGATTTAGACAACGATCAAACAGCGCTACAAACCGAAGATTATACCGTTTTTACTGCATTCGAAATTTTCGAGCATTTGCTAAATCCATATACCATTCTACAAAACGTAAAATGCGATAAGTTGTTAATTTCAATTCCGTTGCGTTTATGGTTTTCTCCGGCATATCGTTCAAAAACAGATATGTGGGACAGACATTACCACGAATTTGAAGATTGGCAATTAGACTGGCTTTTAGAAAAAACAGGCTGGAAAATAACCGATCGCCAAAAATTTACACATCCAGTAAAAAAGTTTGGTTTCAGACCCTTATTAAGATATTTCACTCCAAGATATTACATCGTTGTTGCGGAGAAAATAAAAGCATAAATAATAAATTCCAATATTTAAATTCCAAATTCCAATTTTAACCACATCGGTAAGATTGGAATTTGGAATTTTAGAAGATTGCGATTTATTCTCAAGATTTGGAATTTTTAAAAAATTGGGATTTAATTAAAAAAACATGAAGTATTATATCGTTATTCCCGCGCACAACGAGCAAGATCTAATTGGTCTGACTTTGCAATCCTTAGTTTCTCAAACTGTTTTGCCATCAAAAGTTGTGGTTGTAAACGACAATTCGACTGATAAAACAGAAGAAGTGGTTTTGGGATTCGCAAAAGAAAATCCGTTTATATCTGTTGTCAATAAAACTTCAGACGCGATTCATATGCCAGGAAGTAAAGTCATTCAGGCTTTCCAAAAAGGTTTTGAAACACTGGATTCTGATTATGATATTATTGTAAAGATAGATGGCGATTTAATTTTTCCGCCTAATTATTTTGAAACGATTATAAAACATTTTGAATCTGATCCAAAAGTTGGAATGGTTGGAGGATTTTGCTACATCGAAAAAAATGGCGACTGGGTATTAGAAAACTTAACCGATAAAGATCATATTCGCGGTGCATTAAAAGCATATCGAAAAGCAACTTATCAGCAAATTGGCGGTTTACGACCAGCAATGGGCTGGGATACGGTAGACGAATTACTTTGCAAATATTATGACTGGAAAATAGTGACAGACGAATCTTTGCATGTAAAACACCTTAAACCAACAGGTGCCAATTACAATAAAACGGCCCGTTATAAACAAGGAGAAGCTTTTTATACTATAGGTTACGGTTTTTGGATTACCGCAATTGCATCGGCAAAATTGGCGATGATGAAGAAAAAACCATTTTTATTTTTAGACTATATAAGAGGTTTTTGGAAAGCAAAAAGAGCTAAAACACCTTTATTAGTTACACCCGAACAAGCTAAATTTATAAGAAATTACCGTTTTCAGAAAATGAAACAGAAGCTTTTTTAGTTTTTAAAACTTAAAAAACTGTAAAGTGAAACTGTAAACTGTAAACTAATCCTTAATTTAGCCAATATTACTAAAATTATGATGCTAATCCGTTATATATCTCAACTAGGAAGATATTTTTTAATGCTGAAAGAAATTTTTAACAAACAGACAAAATGGTCTGTGATGAAAAAATTGATTTTTAAAGAAATCGATGATTTAATAATCGACTCTCTGGGCATTGTTTGTTTTATCTCTTTTTTTATTGGAGGAGTTGTTGCCATTCAAACTGCATTAAACTTAACTAATCCATTAATTCCAAAATACTTAATTGGTTTTGCTACACGTCAATCTGTGATTTTAGAGTTTGCTCCTACCTTTATTTCGGTAATTATGGCCGGAAAAATGGGATCTTATATCACCTCTAGTATTGGTACAATGCGTGTTACAGAACAAATTGATGCTTTAGAAGTTATGGGGGTTAATTCATTAAACTACTTGGTTTTCCCTAAAATAGTAGCTTTATTAATGTATCCTTTTGTAATTGGTATTAGTATGTTCCTTGGTATTTTTGGTGGATGGCTTGCTTGTGCTTACGGAGGATTTTCAACAAGTGAAGATTTTATTCAGGGAGCTCAAATGGAATTTATTCCTTTTCATATTACATACGCTTTTATTAAAACCTTAATATTCGCAATGTTATTGGCTACAATTCCGTCTTTTCACGGATATTACATGAAAGGTGGAGCATTAGAAGTTGGTAAAGCAAGTACAGTATCATTTGTATGGACATCTGTTTGTATCATTCTTTTTAATTACATATTAACTCAATTATTATTAGGATAATGATAGAAGTAAAAAACATAGAAAAATCATTTGGTGACAGTAAAGTTTTAAAAGGGGTTTCGACCGTTTTTGAAACCGGAAAAACCAACTTAATTATAGGACAAAGTGGATCCGGGAAAACCGTTTTATTAAAAACTTTGTTAGGTATTCATACTCCAGATTCAGGAACAATCGAATTTGACGGTAGAGTTTACTCAGAATTAGATCCAGACGAAAAAAGGGAATTAAGAACTGAAATTGGAATGGTTTTTCAAGGAAGTGCTTTATTTGATTCGATGACTGTTGAAGAAAATGTGGCTTTCCCGTTGAAAATGTTTACCAACGATAACAACGCTAAGATTCAGGAACGTGTTGATTTTGTTTTAGAGCGTGTTAACTTAGTTGATGCACATAAAAAATTACCTTCTGAAATTTCCGGAGGTATGCAAAAGCGTGTAGCGATTGCTCGTGCAATTGTAAATAACCCGAAATATTTATTTTGCGATGAACCTAACTCAGGTTTAGACCCGAATACCTCGACATTGATCGATAATTTGATTAAAGAAATCACTGAGGAATACAATATCACCACCGTAATTAATACGCACGATATGAACTCGGTAATGGAAATTGGTGAGAATATCGTCTTCTTAAAAAAAGGAGTAAAAGCATGGCAAGGAACTAAAGAAGAAATCTTTAGAACTGATAATAAAGATATCGTGAAATTTGTTTACTCTTCAAACTTATTCAAAAAAGTGAGAGAAGCTTATTTAAAGGGATAAAATTCCAATATTTTAAATTCCAAATTCCAATTCTGGAAGAACTCAATAAAAAAAATTCCAAATTCCAACTGCATCAGTTTTGGAATTTGGAATTTTTTATTTAGAATTTCCTTTCTACGGTTGGAATTTGGAATTTAAAATATTGGGATTTTCATCAGCCTTACTGTAAATTTATCAACTCTACCTCAGCATTTGGATTAAACAAATAGGTCTTTCCTGAGCTTATTTCGATACATTCAAAACGTTTGGTTCTAACGGCTAACTTCTTGAATATTTTTCCATTTTGAATTCTGAATACACTTCCGTACGGAATTTCAAAAACATAATTTTTATCATTTTGCGCATCGTATTGCTTTAAAGCCAATGATAAAGTAGTATCAGTATCACTACTCGCAGATGGATTCTTAAAATGCCTTGCTAACAAGGGCAACAATTGCCCCGGGAAAATCTCCGGACGAATAAACGGAATCATCATGCGTTGAAACGTATGTTTCCATTCATTTCCGTGCGGTTTTATTTTTCGTCCGAACCTTTCAAATGCCACCAAATGCGAAATCTCATGAATTAACGTAATCAAAAAACGATACTTATTTAAACTGGCATTTACCGTGATTTCATGTTTACCACTTGGGCCTCTCCTATAATCTCCATGACGCGTCTGGCGTTCATTTACGATTTTAAGATGAACCTGATTGGCAACAATCAAATCAAAGACAGGCTTTACAGCATGTTCAGGTATATATCTTGCTAATGTTTCGATCAATTTAAGTTAGATGTTATTTGTTAAACGTTAGAAGTTTTCTACAATTGGAATTTGGATTTTATTTTTTGGAATTTTTAAATTTATGGATTCGTCGAAGAAACTTCCAACACTTTTCCGTTAAAATATTTATTTCCGTTAAGGGTAAAATCATAAATATAATTTGCCATTCCTTCTGCAGAAATTGGCGCCTGATAACCTGGGAAAGCTTCATTTAGCATTTCGGTCTGAACAGAACCCAGAGCCAGAACATTAAACGAAATTCCTTGTTCTTTGTATTCTTCTGCCAATAATTCAGTTAAAGTAATTACGGCTCCTTTACTTGAACTATAAGCGGCTAATCCTGCAAATTTAAGACTTCCTCTTACACCACCAATTGAGCTAATGGTTACGACATGACTTCCTTTTTGAAGATAAGGCAAACAAATTCTGGTAAGATTCGCTACCGCAAAAACATTCACTTTATAAATACTTTCAAAATCAGCCTGAGTAGTTTCTGCAAAAGGCTTCAATAATAAAGCTCCAGCATTATGAACTACGGCATCAACTTTTTTCCAGGTTGATGATAAAAACTTATCTACTTCTGTCAAAGCTGTTTCATCTGCCAAATCTATCGAAAGGCAAGTAATGTTTTGATGTTCTAAAAGTGTTTGAGGTATTTTTCTGGAAATGGCTAAAACCTGATTTCCGGCATTAGCAAATTGTAATGCTAATTCGTAACCAATTCCCCGACTGGTTCCGGTAACAATAATATTTTTCATAAAGCAAAAATAAGCAAAACCTATATAAAGACCGGTTATTTATTCATTGTAATTTCCTGTGTAGGCGAAGTCGTAATTTTTGTCACCGCCGGTAAAAACTCCTGAATAAAAGCAGTCATGTGCGGAATATCCATTAACTTAAATTCATCCGAAACATGATGATAAAATTCAAAATTTTCAAAATCGAAAGTACTTATAGACTGACATGGTTTTTTGAATGCTTCATAAAACGAATAATTATCAGATCTGTAAAACAATTGATATTCGGCTTCTTTTGGTAAAAAACCAATCGTCTTTTTCCCCGTATATTCATTAATTTTCTCTGCCATATTCGATTTATCAAAACCAGTAATGTAAGCCAGATAATCACGTTTCATTGGTACACCAATCATTTCGATGTTCAATTGTGCGTATAAATTGAAGTTTTGTTGCTTTAGTTTTTGCACCAGGCTTTTAGATCCTAATAAACCTTTTTCCTCTCCTGCAAAAAACACAAAAAGTATACTGCGTTTATTTGCTTTTGTTTCGCTAAAATATTTTGCCATTTCTGCAACGGCAGTTACTCCGGATGCATCATCGTTGGCTCCGTTATTGATCATATCGTCTTGTTTGTTTTTCTCTAAACCAATATGATCATAATGCGCGCTTAAAACCACAAATTCTTTTTTAAGTACAGGATCTGTTCCTTCCAAAACTCCAACAATATTAAAGGCCGGCGATTTGAAGTTGGTAAGCGTATCACGATAAGAACTAAAGTATGGCTTTACTTTATTTTTCTTTAAGAAATCTTCTAAAAAAACTGCTGCTTTTTCGATTCCTTTTGTTCCGGTTTCTCGCCCTTCTAACTCATCTGAAGAAAGGTATTTCAGAAAATCTGAAACGTCATTTTGTTTGACTTGATAGGTAATTTCAAGTGGCTTTGAAACTGATTTCGAACTCTTGTCATTTACCGCTGTGGGATTCGACTTGCAGGCTAAGAAAACTAACGGAATAAGAAAATAAAGTCTTTTCATGAATGAAAATTTTAGTTAGACTTTAGAACTTATATCTCTAAAGCCGGTCGTTTAAAATATTTTTTATACACTTTAAATACCTGAAAACTTCCTAAAAAAACAAAAAGCAACGGAATAAAAACAGGCATTAAATACTTTGAAAAATGACTTGATTTTTGAAAAAGAGTCTGCAAAAGTACAATGAGACTAAACATTCCTAAAAAAACGCCTATCAAAGTTCCTGCAATATAATAATATTTTAACTTTCTTTCTATTGTAATAAACTTTCCGTTAAGCAAATATAGATTCCAACTGGTCCAGAAAGGGAGTTGCAAGAAATTTAAACAATTTAAAACCACGCCAATTACAAATGGCGAATACATCAAATACTCTTGCAGATAATTGTTTGATTTACTTGTTTGGTGAAAATTAAAATAAAAAAAGAAGGCCAAACCAAACATAAAAACAATCGCAAAAAAATCGATTACTTTCATCAATCGCTTGTTTTCGATAAGTCGTTTGGCAAAAAGTAACGTAAAATAAATTACAAAAGTCTCGACAAAAACAACTCCAAACAAAAAGAAAACCAAATTATGAAGTCCTGATTTTGAATAGATTTCAAGTCCTGCTAAGTTTAAATATCCCAACGGAATTGAACCCAGAAAACTTATCAGAAATCCTATCGAAATATTTTTTATTCTTTTCATTTTTAAAAATTCATGATTTTATTGTTTTGCGCCAAATGCAATCTGTACTCGCGCATTCCGTCTTTGTGATCTAAATACGGAACGCCCATTTTATGATTTTGAACACTAATTTCATACATATAAGTAATGTGCCTTGCCAGTTCTTTCCAGGCAAACCAAACTGAATGTTTAGGATCATAGATATGAGTCGGTTCGCTTGCAGCCCCGTTGAGTTCTACAATCTGAAAATTCTCTCCGCGTTCTAATTCTTCAAAAGTATTGTACATGATATCAAAACGTCCAAAATAGAATTCAGGAATCTGAGTTGCAATTTCATTAATCGTCGCGGTAAGTTTTGGTGTAATCAAATGGCTGCCATCGAGAAATTTTGCACCTCGCGCATGATTCCCAAACGGAACTAAATTCTTTACTTCGCCTTTCTTTAGAATTTGGTATAATTGATCCCCGTATTCTTCTTTTAAAGATTCAAGCTGAAACTGAAATCGTGGTGTTTTATAAATTAATTCTTCAATAGTCGAAATTCCGTCACCAATAACATTCAGGAATTCTTTAGAAACAATTCCCGTAATTTTCCCTTCTTTTTGAAGCGGATGGCGCACATAAAAAATACCTACTTCTTGTTTAAACGGGATTAAATCTTGTATTAAAAAATCGAAACTTGCTTTTTCAGCATATTCTCTTAATTCAGAAACCGTTTTGATTTTTTTTACGCCAGAACCACGCAAACCAATATCAGGCTTTGCGATAAACGGAAAATAAATTTGTTTTTCGACTACTATATCAACTATCGCCTTCAAATTGGTATTTTCCCGAATCAGAATAGTTTTGGGATAATACTTTTTAGGAAGTAAATCATAAATCTTTTTTTTACTTTCCATAATAAATCCGCCATTCTTAATTTGTGGATTAGAGGCATTAAAGAAAAAAATCGATCTGGCTTTGATCGCATAATACGCCCAAAGAAAATAAATAGGAACATACAAAACCTGAAACGGCCAATATTCCCAATTGGTGATTTTATGAAAAAGTAGTTTCATCTTTATTTATTTAAATACTAATAAAAGAGGTCGAAAAATCCTGTGCATTTACCAAATCATAATATTGCATCGTTCCTTTATTTTGTTGAATTATTGCCTGCGTAACGCTTAAAGTTTTCAAGGTGTTTTCTCTATTAATAACCAATCCGTTTTCTGAATCTTCGCGTTTGGTATTTTGATGAAAACTCAACATTTCTGTAGCCGAGATTTCCTTTTTATCCTGTAAAAAATCAACAAACCACGAAGCTCTTTCCTTTCGAACCGCAGCTGAATATAAAGTAACCGACGACCAAATATGGTTTTGAAATTCGTCTAATGGTCTCGTTCTTTTTTCTAAACCATCCCAAATTAATTCATACAACATCGAATCCTGAAACAAAATCAGTGTAAAAGGCTCAATATCTTCCAGATTAATTTGTTGCCAAAAATCTTTTGGCGAAGCATCAGCAATAATATCCAAAGCAATTAGACCGCGGCTCTTTCGATAAGAAAACTTCGGCTTATGTTTTTCAATTCCGCCATTTAGGAGAACTACAACATTTCCGTATTCGTCTATCGCAAACCAGGTTCCTCCGGCTTTTGAATCTTTTGGGTAGGTAATGTTCTTGCCTTTATGTAAATAATTTCTAGGTGAAATCGCTTCAGGGCGAATTACTTTTTCGTCCCGATTTGAAGTTATAATGACAACTCCATTCGTATTAATATAACTTACTGTACACATTGTTTTCTATATTCTATAGTCGAGCGCGCTACGCCAAAATTTTCATTAATCGAAATATTTTCAAATGGCAAAACAGCCACTTTTATCAAAGCCTGATGATGAATACAATGCTCCATATTATAAAGCAATTCTCTATAATAACTACTTTGAATCCTGATGGCAAGTCCGTCGATTATTTGTTCCAGATAAAGCGTTTTGTTTTCACTTTTTAATCCTGATTTTATCTCGATAATGCATTGTTTCGCAAATTCGGTTTCAGTTTGAATTTGGGTATTTCTATCACGATTATCATAATTTAAAACCCCAAAATCATAACCATTTTCAAGACATTGAAACATCTCGATAATATGTCTGGTGTGTTCACCAATCGTTGCGCCGCTTAAAGCTTCGCAAGATTTTGAATATTGCTGATCAGACAACTGATCTAATAGATAAATTAATTCATCTAAACTATAACGTATTGATTTTAGTAACATGGCTATTTGAAATTTAGAAGATTAAACAATTTGTTTTTATTGAAGTAAAGCAATCCTAAGCAACATAATAAAGTAATAACGGCTAGTAAAAACAGAAATCCTCCGTCATTTTCTACCACTATTCCCAACACCAATAAATGGGATAAAATAGCGCCAATCATTATTCCGGATCCGCCTAAAGCACCAATCCATGTGGTTTTTGGAATTAAAATTAAAACCGCCACAATAAGTTCTGCAATTCCTGAACCAATTCTTCCGTAAGGTTCTGCTCCCAAAGCCGAGAAAATATAAATACTTTCTGCAGCTCCGCTGAATTTAAAAAACAAGGTCTGCAACAAAATTCCCGCAGCAACAATTCTTAGAATCCAGATTGTATTTTCTGTTTTCATGACGACCTTTATTTATATGTTTTTTTCCAGTTATTGTCGGCCTTAGTTTTAAGGTTGGTCTGATCCTTGTTCCAACTTTTTAAGGTATTATTAAAGTATGCATTGTAAAACAAGTACAGTTTGCCGTCGATAATCTTAAAGGTTTCCGGGTTTATTTCGACCTTTTCTCCCGCGCTTCCCATTGCATAAGCACACCATCCTCCGTATTGAGGTTCGTATTTTGAAGGATTTTTTAAGAATGCCTCTTTATTTTCGGTTGATGAAAATTTATAAACCACACCCTGATAAGATGTTGTGAATTCCTTTTTCCCTTTAATGGCTTTTCCATCAGTAAAATACCCAACAGGATCATATCCCTGAATGGCAACTTTATTTTCTAAATTGTATTGTTCTATTCTTTTGGCATCATTTTGAGCAAATGAAGTACCTGAAATCAAAATCAGCACCAATAATACTAGCTTTTTCATCTTATTTTATTTGATAGTTTTTAATACTGAAACAAGTAATTCGTTTGTTATGCGATGCTTAAAATCAGGCGAAATGTATTCGAATAAAATAGCGCTTTCCGGGTTTACCACAAAAACTGACGGAACAGGCAATAAACTCGTATTCATCCCTTTAGAATGTACGTTAATTACAGATTTATAGTTTTCCGGGGCTTCAAAAGCAATACCTACTGCTTTTATTAATTCTCCTTTTGAGTCAGAAAGCAATGTATATTTTACTTTATCGGTTGCTTCTGTAACTTTTAAGTTCTCCGGAGCATCAGGACTTATGGCTATAATTTGATATCCCAAATCAAGAATCTTTTTTTCGGCTTCAGCCAAAGCCTGCAAATGTGCATTGCAATAAGGACACCACCCTCCACGATAAAAAACTAAAACTGTTTTTTTCTTTTTAAATAAATCAGCAAGTTGGACCTCTTTATTATCTGATGTTTGTAAAGTAACATTGGGAATTTTTTCTCCTATTAATAAAGGAGCAATATCTGTGGCCGTTTTAGGAACAGCATTTTGCGAATGAGCAACAGAAGTTATGGTTGCTAAAACAATAAAAAGTAATTTTTTCATAATTTAATATTTTACATCTTTTTGATGATGTAAAATTATTGTACTATGAAAAAGCAAAATGTCGGCTAATTTACACTTCGCTTGAAATAATTAAATTTTGGTAATATCCGAAATGATAATTTCTTTTCTATTGTAGTTTAGGAGATTATTTGTTTCCATTTCATTCAGCAATTGTGTTGCGGTTTGTCTTGAAGTACAAATGATTTGCGCAATATCATTTTGGGTTAAATAATTTTCCAGGGTTACTACATTTCCGTTTCGAACACCTTCTTGTTCTGCCCAGTCTTTTAGAAACTGATATAGTCTTGTTTTAGCATCTTTAGAAATTAAGTTGGCATAACTATTTTTGATGCGTTTCATTTTTAAACCTACAAACTTGGTGTACGAAAGTGCCAATGTTGGATTTCTAAGCAATAAATCTTCAAAATCCGACATCAAAAAACTACAAATGGCAACGTCGTCTGAAAGTACTTTTGCATATTCCTCTACTTTATCATCGGTCTCTAAAGTCAATTCGCCAAACAAATCTCCTTTCTGGATAATGTCTTTTATGGTTTCGTTGCCTTCATCATCAATAGCAACAATTTTGATATTTCCTTTTTTTAGTAAAAAAATACGAGGCACATCTGAAGATGAAAAATAGATAATTTCTCCTTTTGATGCTTTTTTAAAACCTGTTATAATGCACAATTGCTTGATTTGAGAATAACTCAAGGTTCTAAACAATTTATGATCGCGCAAATACCAATATTTTAAATCTTCGTACATAAAGTAAATTTTCTACTTGTAAATGTAGCAATTTTAAGATCCAAATAAAAAACCCTTTCAGATCCAAGAGACTGAAAGGGTTTAAAATATATATTTTGTAAGGAAATTTATCCTGCAATTACAGATCTTGAAATTACGATTTTCTGAATTTCAGAAGTTCCTTCGTAAATCTGAGTAATTTTCGCATCACGCATAAAACGCTCTACATGGTATTCTTTTACATAACCATTTCCACCGTGAATCTGAACGGCTTCAACCGCTGTATCCATTGCTACTTGCGAAGCAAACAATTTTGCCATTGCACCACTTACATCATAGTTTTTATGCTGGTCTTTATCCCAAGCTGCTTTCATACATAAATGACGTGCTGCTTCGATATTTACCGCCATATCTGCCAGTTTAAAAGCAATCGCCTGGTGGTTGCAAATTTCTGTTCCAAAAGCTTTACGCTCTTTAGAATATTTTAAAGCCAACTCATAAGCTCCGGAAGCAATTCCTAAAGCTTGAGATGCGATTCCGATACGTCCGCCTGCAAGAGTTTTCATTGCAAACTTAAATCCAAAACCGTCCTCACCTATTCTGTTTTCTTTAGGAACTTTTACATCACTAAACATTAAAGAGTGTGTATCAGAACCACGAATTCCCATTTTTTGTTCTTTTGGTCCAATAGAAAAGCCCGGCATATCTTTGGTCATGATCAAAGCATTGATTCCTTTGTGTTTTAATTCAGGATGCGTTTGAGCAATTACCAAATAAACTGATGCAGTGTTTCCGTTTGTGATCCAGTTTTTTGTTCCGTTTACGATGTAATGATCTCCCATGTCTACCGCAGTAGTTTTTTGCGAAGTGGCATCACTACCTGCTTCCGGCTCACTTAAGCAAAATGCTCCGTGAATTTCTCCAGAGGCTAATCCCGGTAAATATTTTTGTTTTTGTTCTTCGGTTCCAAATTCCTGTAAACCCCAACAAACTAAAGAGTTGTTTACAGACATTACTACAGAAGCTGATGCATCAACTTTTGAAATTTCTTCCATAGCAATAACATATGAAATGGCATCTAAACCGCTTCCTCCGTATTTAGGATCAACCATCATTCCCATGAATCCTAGTTGTCCCATTTTTTTTACTTGCTCAGTCGGAAAAATTTGTTTTTCGTCGCGTTCAATTACGCCCGGCAACAATTCGTTTTGAGCAAAATCTCTGGCAGCTTGTTGAATCATTAAATGTTCTTCGGTCAGATTGAAATCCATAGTTATACTTTTTTATTATTTCCCCTAAACCAAATTTTTAACATTTCGCTTAGCTGATGGTTATTTTTGTTTTTTGAATTGTTTTATTTCCTTTAAAAAAGGCTTTCAAAGATAATTTTTAAATGTGGAATTAACAATGCATGCATATAAAATTAATAGATTTGCAACAATTACGATATCGTTTTCGTAATAATAACGAAATTTAGCAATACTGACATTAAGTTTGCAATGTTTTCTGCAAATTTTAAGAATATAAATACAGTAGAAAATGAGGTAAAACTTATGGCGAGGTTTGATTTATAACCTGAAAAAGATTAAACAAATCATAAAACGCGTAAATGTACGTAAAACAAGTCTTACTAATTTGATTATTAATTAAATACAATAAAAAAATCGAGACACCTCAAGAAAAAAACTCACTAAAAAACGACGTTTAATTGATAAATTAACATTATTTTTGCCTAAAAATTATAAAATTGACAGAACATGAAAAAGATTTTACTATTCCTTACTCTCCTTTTAAGCGTACAATTTTCTACCGTTTCTGCCCAGACTCAATTAGATGTAAATGGGGTAACGGTTCCTAGAAAAATTGAATTTCAAAATAAATCTTTGCAACTTAACGGAGCTGGAGGAAGATCTAAAATGTGGCTCGAAGTTTATGTGCAAGCATTGTATTTATCTCAATTAAGTCAGGATCCTCAATTTATTATTGATAGTGATACTGAGATGGCAATTCGTATCGAAATTACCTCGTCTATGGTTTCTTCAAACAAATTAACCAAAGCAATGAATGCAGGTTTCGAAAAATCGGCTGGAAGTAATCTTGAAGAATTACGACCAAGAATTGAAGATTTTAAAAAATTGCTAAGCGATGTTATTAAAGAAAAAGATGTTTTTATTTTAGGTTATAATCCGCTGGACCAAACTATCAATGTTTATAAAAATGAAGTTTTAAAAGGAAAAATTCCCGGATTCGATTTCAAAAAAGCATTGTTTGGCATTTGGCTTTCGAATAAACCAGTAGACGAAACACTGAAAAAACATTTATTAGGAATATAATTTTTCTATTAATTTTTATAGAATACTAAAGCCGAAAACGCATTGTTTTCGGCTTTCTTTTTTTTGTTTGTTAAAATTGCAACAGAATACATTATTCGCATTATTCTATTTTATACTTTTACGCAAACTAAACATATCTCAACAAAATGAAAGATTTATTACAACAATTTGAAAATAAAGCACCTGAAATTGTTTTTAACTGGAAGGATTCTGAGACAGAAGCTGAAGGCTGGACTGTTATAAATTCGCTTCGCGGAGGAGCTGCGGGCGGAGGAACGAGAATGAGAAAAGGCTTAGATATGAATGAAGTTTTGTCATTGGCAAAAACAATGGAAGTGAAATTTTCAGTTTCCGGACCTGCAATTGGAGGCGCAAAATCAGGAATTAATTTTGACCCGAATGATCCTCGTAAAAAAGGTGTTTTGCAACGTTGGTACAAAGCAGTTTCGCCATTATTGAAAAGTTACTACGGAACTGGTGGAGATTTGAATGTGGATGAAATTCACGAAGTAATTCCAATGACAGAAGAATGTGGTGTATGGCATCCGCAAGAGGGCGTTTTTAACGGACATTTTAAACCAACGGAAGCGGATAAGATTAATAGAATTGGTCAATTACGTCAGGGTGTTATTAAGGTAATTGAAAATCCTAAGTTTTCGCCTGATGTAACCAGAAAATATACTGTTGCCGATATGATTACAGGTTATGGCGTTGCCGAAGCGGTTCGTCATTTTTATGCCACATACGGCGGAGACATAAAAGGCAAAAAAGCAATCGTACAAGGTTTTGGAAATGTAGGTTCTGCTGCTGCTTTTTATCTTGCAGAAATGGGCGCAAAAGTAATCGGGATTATCGATCGCGATGGCGGATTAATTAAAGAAGAAGGGTTTTCTTTTGATGAAATTAAAACTTTATTCCTTAATAAAGACGGAAATAAACTAGTTGCCGATAATATGATTCCGTTTGAAGAAATCAACTCAAAAATATGGACGATTGGTGCTGAAATTTTCACGCCTTGTGCGGCATCAAGATTGATACAACAAAGTCAGATTGATAGCTTAATTGCTAATGGACTGGAAGTGATTTCGTGTGGTGCGAATGTTCCTTTTGCTGACAAAGAAATTTTCTTTGGTTCTATTATGGAAGAAGTGGATCATAAAGTTAGTTTGATTCCGGATTTTATTTCGAACTGTGGAATGGCAAGGGTTTTTGCTTATTTTATGGAGAAAAAAGTTCAAATGACGGATGAGGCGATTTTTAATGATACCTCTGAAATTATAAAAAATGCGATTGTAAAAGCTCACGCTTTAAATCCATCCAAAACAAATATTAGTGCAACTGCTTTTGAAATTGCATTGAAACAATTAGTATAATTTTAGTTTATACTTTTATTCTAAGCGGGCTAAATTTTAGCTCGCTTTTTTTATTTAAAACTTAACCGAAAAGTTCGCAAGGGTTTACGCAAAATTCACAAAGCTGTTTTTTTTTAATCGCGCAAAGTCGCAGAGCCGCAAAGAAAAACTTAAAAAAGAAAAAACTTTGCGTCTTTGCGACTTTGCGAGAAATAAATTAGCGTTCCTTGCGTAAACCCTTGCGAACTTTGCGGTTAAATTAAGCCCAGCCCTTTCATTCTAAACAATTTTTACTACTTTTAAACGTTTTTATTAAATACTATTACATAACTCAGAATCAAAATGACTTTTACGGATTCTTCAGATAAAAAGAAATCTCTATTAATATCTACAGCTATATATGCTGTTTTGTTGTTGCTTTTATTTTTCATTCGTTTTTGGCCTCCTTATAATCCTGAAAATAATGCTGCACTTGCTTCAGGTGGCGGCGGTGGCGGCGTGACAGTCAATTTTGGAGATAGTGATTTGGGCTCAGGCGCAAATTATAAGAGTGAAGTTTTGGAGGTGAAAAATAATGTAAAACAAGCTCCTGCAAAATCTACTCCTGAAGAAGAAGCTATAATTAGTCAAGAAAATACAACAGCCGATAATGACGTTGTTATCCCAACGAAAGAAAAGCCTAAGAAACCTGTTCCTGTTGAAAAACCTGCACCAAAACCTGTTCCGGAAAAACCTAAAGTTTCTAATTCTACAAATGATGCTTTAGCAAGTATAATGAAAGGATCGAATAAAGGTGGAGACGGCGATGATAAAGCAGCGGGAAATAAAGGAAAAGCAGGCGGAAGTTTAAGCTCAAACGGTTATTATGGTACTGGAGGTTCCGGTGGCGGAACTGGTGGTGGAAACGGTACCGGAAATGGAATTGGTACGGGAAGCGGTTACGGAGCCGGAAGCGGCGGAGGTTCTGGCGGCGGATCTGGATATTCTTTAGGAACGAGAAAAGCCTTATCGAAACCTGCACCAAAATATACTTGTAATGAAGCCGGAAGAGTAGTTGTTGAAATCACAGTAGATCAAAGCGGTAAAACAATTAGCGCGACTCCCGGAATAAAAGGAACCACTAATACGGCAAGATGTTTATTGGATCAGGCAAAAATTGCTGCAATGAATACCAAATGGGAAGCTGATGATGATGCTGCGGCGAAACAAGTTGGTAAGATTATTTATAATTTTAGTTTAGATTAAAAAACACGGATTTCACGGATTTACACTAATTATTGGATTTCATATATATAAAAAGGCTTTCTGAAATATTTTAGAAAGCCTTTTTTATTGACCGATTTGTTACTTCGACGCGAGGAGAAATCTTCGTAAAGCAACCACGATTTTGTCATCCTGACGGAGGAAGGATCACACTAGCAGCTCGACAAAGATGTTCGACAAAGATTGTGGAATTACTTTGCGGAGTTTCGTGTGTGATCCTTCCTCCGTCAGGATGACAAGATTGTGTGCTTAATTCTAGTGCGATTGCTTCGTTCCTCGCAATGACATAATCAATGGCTACTTTTTCTATGCTCTTTCCTCTATTCTCTCTCTTCTTCCGCGTGAGGGATAGGAGCTGGCTACCGAAGTAGCGCGGATAGCCCGACCGCAATAAAAAAATGGGCGAATCAACGTTATGCTGATTGGCCCATTTTTTTATTGTGGTCACGCCCAAATTATCTTTTTACTTGGGGCTGGTAGCAATTACAAATTTTAAATTGTTCTTTACTCCTATTTGCAATACATCGACTAAATCCTGTACCTGCAGATTAAACGGAATTCTAACTACAACGGTTTGCTCTTTGTCTGCTCCTATTTTTGACATTAGACTGGTTTCGAGGTTTTCGAAATCTACGGGTTCTTTGTCGATGAAGAACTTTTTATCTTCGGTAACGGACAAACTGATGAGTTGTTTGTTTGTTTTTTCATTTGATTTCGCTTTTGGCAAAGTCATCTTGATAACATTAGGGTTTGCAAGTGTTGAGATAATAAGGAAAAACAACAACAGGAAAAACATAATATCACTTAATGATGAAGTAGCCACTTCGGCATGAAATCTTCTTTTTCTCTTAATAGACATACCTTATGCTCTTTGAATTATATTGACAAATTCTAATATTTGTTTTTGGATTTTTAATGCAAAATCATCAATTTTTCCGTTCAATAAGTGGTAAGCGCTATAGGCAATAATACCTACGATTAGTCCTGAACCTGAACTGATCATTTTTTCGTATAATCCTCCGGAAATGTTTCCGATACTGATGTTTTCTGTAACTGAGATGCTGTAGAAGATCTTGATAACTCCGGAAATGGTTCCGATAAATCCTAAGGTTGGTGCGATACCGGCTATAAGTCCTAAATGTCCTAAGCGTCTTTCCATTTCACCAATTTCGATATCTGCAGCACGGTCCATGTTTGATTCAATTTCGGCAATTGGTCTTCCGATTACGAGAACTCCTTCTTTCAGGATATTTCCGGCAGCGGTATTGCTTCTTTCTACAATTGTTCTGGCCAACTCGATATTACCGGCATTTAGCTTGTCTCCTACATCCTGCATTAATCTTGGGTCAATTTTAGAGGCTTTGCTGATATATAGATAACGTTCTATAATAACGTAAAATGTATAGAATAATAATAAGGCGATCGGGATTAGGAAAAAACCTCCTTTTAAGATAAATCCTAAAACTGAGATCTCTGTATTTGGTGCAATTTTTTCGATAACTACGTTAGATGCGTTTGCAATGGTATCTGTTTGTAATTGAATAAAACTAAACATATAATAATTCTGGTTTTTAATAATTAATTCTAAAAAATATTTGAAATTTGCAATAAAGATAATTTTCGCTGTAATATAAAACTAAAAAAAACGAAAATTATTTCAATCGACAACTATTTTATCCAAAATACATGAACTATCAGGAAACTACCAATTGGATGTTTAATCAACTCCCGATGTATCAACTTCAAGGCCCCTCGGCATACAAGGAAGATTTAACTAATATTAAACTATTGGCAACGCATCTTGATAACCCGCAAAACAGGTTAAAATGCATTCATGTTGCGGGAACAAATGGCAAAGGTTCTACTTCGCATATGCTGGCTTCGGTTTTGCAGGAAGCGGGATATAAAGTGGGTTTGTATACTTCTCCGCACTTAAAGGATTTCAGGGAAAGAATTAAAATAAATGGCGAAGAAATCTCAGAGGATTTTGTTTGTGAATTTGTGGCAAAACATAAGGATTTCTTTGAAGCGAATGATATGAGTTTTTTCGAAATGTCTGTAGGTTTGGCTTTTGATTATTTTGCTTTCGAAAAAACAGATATTGCTATTATTGAGGTTGGTCTTGGCGGAAGATTGGATGCTACTAATATTATTACGCCTTTGGTTTCTGTTATCACGAACATCGATTTAGATCATACTCAGTTTTTAGGGAATACTCCGGCACTAATTGCGGGTGAAAAAGCGGGAATTATTAAACCAAATGTTCCGGTTGTTATTGGTGAATATACCAATGAAACTCAGCCTGTATTTTTGGCTAAAGCCGAAGAAAATAAAGCGCCTATTTATTTTGCTGCTGATTTAGTGACAGAAGTTTTTCCGTCGGACTTAATTGGGGATTATCAATTTCATAATAAGAAAACGGTTCAGCAAACGATTGCTGTTTTGAATTCTCAAAATGAGTTTACCGTTTCGGATGAAAATTTAAAATCTGGTTTATTGAAAGTGGTAAAAAATACGGGATTGCAAGGAAGATGGCAACAATTGGGCGAAAACCCGAAAATCATTTGCGATACGGCACACAACAAACACGGATTGGCGGTTGTGATGAATCAGATTCAAAAAGAAATTTTTGATAATCTACATATTGTTCTGGGGGTTGTAAATGATAAAGACCTAGATTCTATTTTGCCTCTTTTTCCTAAAAATGCACAATATTATTTTTGCAGACCTGATTCGTCTAGAGGTTTAGCTACTGAAATTTTGAAAGTAGCGGCTAAAAAGTATAACTTATTAGGAGAAAAATACGATTCGGTAGCGGAAGCTTTTGCTGCCGCGAAGCAAAATGCGACGGAAAACGATTTTATTTATGTTGGCGGAAGTACTTTTGTCGTTGCGGAATTGCCCTTAAGCTAACTGATCTGGGAATTATTGTAAAAAGGCTAAAAAATCTTGCTTTATAATAAATTCAATTACAACTAGATAGAAAAAACTTTAAAAAAACTTTAAATTTTTAGCGCGTTTTCTTTGCAGAACTGAAAAAGTGGCTTATATTTGCACTCGCAATCACAAACGATAGCAACCTAGTAAAATAGGGCGATTAGCTCAGCTGGTTCAGAGCACCTCGTTTACACCGAGGGGGTCGGGGGTTCGAACCCCTCATCGCCCACCAAGAAACTCCTTAAGAAATTAAGGAGTTTTTTTATGCTTTATATTTTGAATCATGTCCGATTTGAGTTATTTCTTCTCTTTCGCCTGAATAACTTCTCTTTTTATAGAATCAGTTGGCTTTAACGTATCTTTTTCTTTATTGATGATTTCACTATCGCTAATAGTATCATTATCGATTACTGCAGGCTCCCCTTCTATCGCTGCTTTTCCCATACAACTCGTTAAAGTAAAAAGAAGACTTACTGAAAATAGAGCAAGATTTTTAATTGGTTTGATCTTAATTCTACTAATTCTATTTCTTAAATTATGATATTTAATATTCTCCTTCGTTTGAACCTGATCAAATTTAAAATGCCCGCAAACATCTTCTTTACCTGAATTTTCAATCAAATAATTTTTAATTTCAGGAATCTCCATTTTAGTAAAATCAACTACTGTTTTACTACAAGAATTACAAAATCTACCATCTGTATTTGGTATCATTGAATTCCAATTTTGACTGCAGGGCTTCGGTACATTAATTTGATTTTCCATTTAATTTAAAAATTAGTAATTGTTGTTTTTAAGGTTTGCTAACTTCTTCACGCAAGACAAATATAATGCCGCAATAAATGAACTTTTAAAATTGAGAAAAAAAATGAACCTTTGAACTATAAACCTTGAATACTACTTATAGTAATTCCAACAAAGCAATCATCCATACAGTTTTTCTCGACGTATCCGCATTGTGATATCAAGCCATCATTTTTTGATTCGAAATAATTTGTTGTGTTTTTTCGCTTAATTAACCAATCACTTTTCGCTTTCGCATAGATTTCGTCTAATGTTAAAGCAGCAGCACCATTTTGATGGGTATTTATTTCGCTTTCATTTTCTGTCCATTCTAGTTGCTCTGCAGGAATATTAACCGGATTGCCAATGTATTTGAAACTTCTGTTTGTTACTTTTCCACTTGAGACGGTTATCGTAGTTTGCCATCCGTACGAAGAAAGCAAAGAACCTCCCGGAACAACATATTTATAGGAGTTTTTCGAAGATTCTTTAAATTGTAACCATGCAGTTTGACTACTTTGAAAATCGTTTTTATAGCTCAAATCATCATCAGAAGAACAAGAAATTAATAAACTACTAATGAATAATAATGTGATGTAATAAATTTTGTTTTTCATAATTTATGTGTTTAATATTATATTCTTATTTTTTATTATTCTAAAGCTATATTTCAATTCCTCTTTCTTTGCTTTTCTAAATTATAACACTTCACATTTTATATAGTTTTCCGCAATATAAACACATTTTCCTAAAGCGATACCTTTTTACATTTAATCATAAAGAAAGGAAAATTTTCGTCAAGTTCTGTAATTTCAAACAATCCAAATTGATCAAATTCTGCATGAATTGCTTCTTTGTCATAAAAATACATTTGTACACCATCGAATATTTCATAACGATCTTTACTTATAAATTTGCCTTTGCCGTAAGTATGCGCTTCTTTCGTAATAGCTGTAAAAACCATATACCCGTTTTCTGATAATTGGTTGTAACAATCTCTAATTAGTTTTTCTCTGTCTTTACTATCTAATAAATGTATCAGCGCGTAGCAAAATATTCCATCATATTTATGGTTATCAAATGGCATATCAGTTACAGAACCGTGATAAATTTTGAGATCTGTACCATAATGTTTTGCTGCCAGATCAATGGCCGTTTGCGATATTTCGATTCCTGTTACTGTTATTCCGTTATCTCTAAAAACCTGAGCATTTCTTCCGTAACCTATTCCCGGAATTAGAATATTTTTGATCGCCTTTTCGACAAAAAAATCCTTTACTACTATTGCCGATTTTGATGGCTCAAGTCCCCACATTTCCTGTTTATCTATAAAATTATCTTCCCAAAATTCTGCCATACCCTATTGTATTTATTTGTTTTCTTAATTTTCAGCACTCTCGCCAAAATTAATCTTTTTTAAATTATCGCAACAAAATTGCATTAACAATTAAAACTACTCATAAAAACGCCTCTACATTTAAACAGTTTCATAAATTTTTATACATTTGAAAAAACAAAAACAATGAATAGAAAAGGTTGTCTTCCTCCGCCAAGAGTTTAATTTCTTTCTAAAATGAGATGAAGTTATAAGTTGATAATACATCAACTGTTTCAGCGTACTTCATATTTAACTAGTAATTAATTAAATCTTGTTCGGTTTCGAGCATCCCTTTTCATGAAAAATTCATATCTAAAGTTACACATAGCTGTAATACTTTCGGGCTTTACCGGTATTTTTGGCAAACTCATTTCCCTTAACGAAGGACTTTTAGTTTGGTACAGAACCTTCTTTTCTGCCATTATTTTATTTTTCCTTATGAAGTTAACCAGAACGTTGGTACAAATCAATATTCGGGAAAAATTAAATATTGCCAAAATCGGTTTTTTTATAGCTATACATTGGGCATTTTTTTATGCCAGTATAAAATATTCCAGCATTTCTATTGGCGTGGTTTGCTATTGCCTGACTAGTTTTTTTACGGCAATTTTCGAACCCTTGATCAATAAAAACAAACTTGTTTTTTCACAATTCGTTTTTAGTGTCATCACATTATTTGGCATTAGCCTGATTTTCCATTTTGATAGTTCTTATCATACCGGAATTTTATTAGGCTGCGTTTCATCTGCATTTGCCGCTTTGTATACCATCTATAACGAACGACTGGTAAAAACGTACGACAGTAAAATCATTAATTATTATCAAATGATTGGCGGAACTATTTGTTTGGGAATTTTAATGCCTTTTTATTTAATCTTTTTTCCTGTTTCAAGTTTAATTCCTAACGGAAGCGATTTTTTTTATCTGATCTTGCTATCATTATTTTGTACTGTAGGCTTGTATGTTTTATTTGCCGAGGCACTGAAGAAAATACCCGCTTTTACAACCAATCTTACCTTTAACTTAGAACCTATTTATGCTATTATTTTAGCATTTGTATTTTTTAATGAAGGCAAAGAAATGAGCAAATCATTTTACCTGGGATTATTTTTCGTAATGACTTCTGTTATTCTTCAAACAATAATTTCTTTAAGAAGAAAGAAATAAAAAAATAAAAAAACCTCCAGAGTTTATTGACTTTGGAGGGTTTTTAAATTTTGAAATATTTTTATTTTTTTGATTAACTGAATAGCCTCTATTACATTCTTATTTTCCACTTTTGTTAAAATTGTAAACATTACACGTCTACTTTTTAACTTTATATAACAAATTTTAAAATATTTATAGGTATTTTCTAATATTTTTTAATATTTTTGAAAACCAAAAACGAAACCAAAACCAAAACCTTAAATTTTTAATCTTTTGAAAAAACTTCAAAAAGAACTTCTTTTTATAATTCTACTTGGATTATTTCTAAACACACCAAAAATTTTCAGCCAAAATAACAATGAAGTTTTAACTTACAATTGGTTTGACAAAAATCTTGGTATAGAATCTCTGAATTTCAATAATGGGAGCGGACATTTAAATTTTGACAGAACAATAAATGATCATCATCGTTATTATAATACCAACGAATTCAAGAATGGCAATATCACGTATGAAGGTCAAAACTACTATAATATAGACCTACAGTACGATATATTCAATGACCAGCTAATCGTTAGACCTTACACTGAATCATATTATATACAGATCAATCTTATTAAAGAAAAAGTTGATTCTTTTAAAATTGGCAATGAGAAATTCGTCAATTTAAAGGATATACCTGCTTCCTTTAAATCTGGTTATTATGAAGAAGTAATAGTTGGAAATAGTAATATTGCCTTATACATAAAACATTCTAAAGCTCAAGAAAAAGTCATAAAAGACTATTCAGTTTTCGTTGATTACAAACCTCATTTTGACTATTTACTATTAAAAGATAATAAACTCACCTTGATTAATAATAAAACAGAAATTGTTAAATTATATCCGGATCAAAAAAGAAAAATAAATGATTTCTTTCTTATGAACAAGGATTTAAAAAAGACCAATCAGGTGTTATTTATGAAAAATCTAATAAAATACATTAACAATTTCTAGAAAATAATTAAATGAGAATTTTTACTATTATTTTACTTTTTTTGGGTTTAAATCAGTTAATGTATTCACAAGATTCGAAGCCAACAATTAGCATTACTTACAGCAACATTAATCAAATCGAAGTTTTAAAAAAAATTGAAGCTTCGACAAATTACAAATTTTACTTTCAAGAAGAGTGGTTTGATAAGACTGTTTTAATTTCTGGCAGCTTCCAGAATAAAACATTAGACGAAGTATTGTCTAAAATATTCAAAGACACTGATCTTAATTTTTTTGTAGATAAAAATAAAATCATCTTCACTAAAAACAGTGTTATATACAATAAATATCCTGTAAAAGGCACTACTGATCCCAGAAATATACAAACTCCTGTATTCTTTCAGCAATATGATTCAATTAATAAAAATGCATCAAATGTAAAAGATAATCAGATTGCATTAATTGGTAAAGAGCAAGTAGAAGAAACTGAAGTAGAGTTTTATACTTTATCTGGTAATATAACAGACATGAAGGATAATAAACCTCTTGCTGATGTAAACGTAAAAGTAAAAAACACAAAAATCAGTGCAACAACTGATGCTTCAGGATTTTATAGTTTAAAACTTCCTACCGGTATCAATACTATCGAAGTTGAATCTTTAATTTATAAAAACACTTCGAGAAAAATAATGATTTACAGTAATGGAACTTTAGATTTTTCTATTATTGAAAAGATAAACCATCTGGATGAAGTTGTAGTAAAAGGTAAAAACAGCCAAAATATCAGAACAGCAATTACCGGAGTTACAACACTTGAAGCAGAAGGTTTAAAAAATATTCCGGTTGTTCTTGGCGAACGTGACATCTTGAAAGTCGCTCTAACAATTCCAGGAATAAAAACAGCTGGAGAAGGTTCATCAGGATTTAGTGTTCGTGGAGGAAAAGAAGATCAAAACTTAGTTCTGTTAGACAATGCAACTCTTTATAACCCTACTCACTTATTTGGATTCTTTTCATCCATTAATCCTTATACTATAAACAAAGTAGATATTTACAAAGGAGGGATTCCAACTGAATTTGGAGGAAGACTATCTTCTGTATTTGACATCACTTCTAAAAATGGAAATGTAGACAAAATTACTGGAGAAGGTGGAATTGGACCTGTAACGAGTAATTTAACAGCTTCAATTCCTGTTGTAAAAGGAAAAGCAAGTTTATTGGTAGGAGGAAGAGCAACTTATTCTGACTGGATTCTAAAATCATTAGACGACGAAAATCTTAAAAATAGTAAAGCTTCTTTTTATGATTTATTTGCAAAATACAATCATAAAATAAATCAAAACAATTCAGTTGAAGGAACTGTCTATTATAGTAAAGATGCTTATAATATCACACCTGATTCTTTGTATAAATACAGTAACAGACTTATTTCTTTGAAATGGAAGCATAATTTCAGCGAAAAAACAAACAGCGAATTAAATGTAACTAATAGTGAATATAAGTTTAATATTAATTACGATTCCGCTAATCCTGAATCTTTTATCTTTAAATATAAGATAGACGAAACTCAGGCCAGTGTAAAATTTAATACTTCGTTCAACGCAAAACATAAATTTACTTACGGAATTCAAACTAAACTTTACAAGGTTAATCCTGGAGAGATGACACCAAACGGATCGTCTTCTTTGATAATTCCAGTAAAAGTTGACAACGAAAAGGGATTAGAATCTGCGGTTTATTTCTCAGATAAATTTCAAATTACAGACAAATTATTACTTGATATTGGTGCAAGATATTCATTGTATGCCGCTTTAGGAGAATCAACTCAAAAAATATATCAGGAAAATGTGCCTTTAACTCCATCAACAGTTATTGAAGAAAGAAATTATGGCAATAATGAAGTCATAAATACTTCAGGAGGTTTCGAACCCAGAATTGGATTACGTTATATCATTGATCCGTCATTTTTTATTAAAGCTGGTTTCGATAAAAACTTTCAATATATCCACTTATTATCAAACAACTCTACTCAAGCTCCAACAGATACCTGGAAATTATCTGACTTAAACGTAAAACCAGAAAGTGGATTACAATACTCATTAGGTCTGTTTAAAAAGTTAGACGATCAGGATATTGAATTAAGTTTAGAAGGATATTATAAAACATCTAAAAACATACTTGATTATAAAGTTGGTGCAAATATTATATTAAACCAGGATTTAGAAACCGAATTACTTCAAGGAGACGGAAAAGCGTACGGAGTAGAATTTTTATTAAAGAAACCAAACGGTAAACTTAATGGATGGATTGGCTACACTTATGCAAGGACTTTTATAAAATTAGACAGTAAGTTTTATGACGAAAAAGTAAATAATGGAGATTTTTTTCCTGCAAATTTTGACAAACCCCACGATCTTAGCATTGTGATGAATTATAAATTTACCCATAGATATAGTTTTTCAACTAATTTTGTATATCAAACCGGAAGACCAGTAACTTACCCTATTGGTAAATATAATTTTAATGGGGCAGAATATACATTATATAGTGACCGAAACAAATACAGAATACCGGATTACTATAGACTAGACATTGGATTAAACATTGAAGGAAATCATAAAATAAAAAAATTAGCACATAGTTTTTGGAATATTTCAATTTATAATGTGTTAGGACGAAACAATCCATACTCTGTCTTTTTTGTAACAGAAGAAGGAAAAATTAAAGCCTACAAAACGTCAATTTTTGCAGTTCCAATACCAACTATTACTTATAATTTTAAATTTTAAAGAGTTATGAAAAAAATCTTATACTATAGATTTCTTATAACGATATTGCTGGCATCAGTTTTTGGATGCACAACTCCGTACAACTATCAGGCTAATGGTTTTGAGGATGTTATAGTTATTGCAGCAACCATCACGAATGAATATAAATTTCAGGAAATAAAAATATCACGAACATATACTCTGGAAGAAAGTGCTCCTAAATTTGAAACTGAAGCTGTTGTATATGTAACCGACGACGCAAACAATAGATATGAATTTGAAGAAGGTGACAGCTCATATGTTTCTGCAATACAATTTCAGGCAAGTCCGGAAAGACAATATCAATTGCATGTACTAACCAAAAATGGAAAATCATACGTTTCTTCTATTGAAAAATTAACTACGCAAACACCACTTGAAAGTATTGAGGCTAAAGCAGTAACCAGAAATAACGTTTTGGGTGTAGAAATAACTGCCAATAGCAGCGATCCAACAAATACATCTAAATATTACAGATACGAATACGAAGAAACATCTCAAATTATTGCTCCAAGATGGTTTCCACAGAAAGCTGTTGCCAACATGTTTCCTGCAGGATCTAAACCTAAAGGTGAAATTATTTTTGCAGACAGAACCACAGAAGCCAGAGTTTGTTTCTCAAGTCAAAAATCAAACACTATACTTTTAACAAGTACGAATAATTTATCTTCAGACAAGGTGGTAAATTTCCCTGTAAGATTTATTAGCAGTACAGATAATTATATTAGAAACAGATACAGTATTCTTGTAAAACAGTATGTACAAAGCCTTGCTTCATATACGTACTACGAAACATTAAAAAGTATATCAAGTTCCGGAAGCTTACTCTCACAAACACAACCTGGATTTTTCTCCGGAAACATTAAATCTGTTGATAATCCGCGAGAAAAGGTGATTGGCTTTTTTGATGTAAGTTCATATTCAGAAAAAAGATTATTTTTTAATTTCATTGATATTTTTCCAAAAGAAAAAATTCCGGAATATCAGTATCACTGTCCTGATGAAAATCAAATTATTAAAGAGGCACCTCTCCTGTACTTTTATAATTATTGCTTTATTGACGACCCTCTTCTTTGTCAAGGAAATGAAATTCTTGATCTCATTAGTACAAACAGCAAAGTCTACTACCCGAGTAAACCAACAGTCTACATATTGTATCCTGTTGCATGCGGAGATTGCACAGCTTTTTCATCAAATATAAAACCATCATTTTGGATAGATTAAAACATATATTAGTCGTAATATTATTATTGAGTTGTAAGCAAATCATCTTTGCTCAAAATAATAATTCTTCAATTGAACTGAATGAAGTTGATACAAATATTAACGAAAGTGTTTATATAAGTACCAATAGTAACTCATTTTTAACTGGAGAAACCTTATTATATAACATATCGTGCCTAACTAAAACAACAAATTTACCAAGTAAATATAGCAAGGTTGCTTATTTTAAGCTTATCGACAGCAACAAAAAAATAATTACAACACAGAAAATATTTCTTAAAAACGGAATTGGAAATGGTGATTTTTTTATCCCTACCACTTTAGAAACTGGTACATATAAAATAATAGGATATACTAACTGGATCCTTAATAAAAATATTGATAATTATTTTATCACTGATATTTATATCCTGAATCCTTATAAAGAAAATAATGTAGTAACGACAAGTCAAAGTGAAATATCAATTTCAGAACCAACAATTGACAGCAATATTTCATTTCATTTTAATAGTAAAGTATTAGCGAATCGCCAGAAAGCTGAATTAAGCATTAAAACGGCTAATGACGATTTCTTAAAAGGAAACTATACAATATCTGTCAGAAAATCGGATGGTTTTTCGGTTCAGAATAAAGTGTTATTTAACGATTATAAACTAATCAATCAAAACAAAATCTCGAACAATACTATTAATTCTTCTGATTTTCTTCTTCCGGAATTGAGAGGAGAAATTATTAAGGGAAGAATAAAATCTAATTTTGGAGAAATAAACAACAGGAAAGTGGCTTTATCGATTGTTGGAAAAAATTATGATCTAAAAATAGCCAAAACAGATGAGCAAGGGCGATTTACTTTTAATTTAGAAAAAGCAAATACAAACCCCAATATTGTAATTCAGGTACTTGGAGAAAATAAAGGAAATTATACTATAGAAATTAACGAGCCTAAAGAAACGGACTTTTCTTCATTAGTATTTCCTGCTCTTCAATTAAATTCAGAATCAAATAAAAACATCACTGAAAGATTAATTTCTAGTCAAATAGAAAATGCATATTATAACACAAAAAAGGATAGTATAATTACTACTGATAAATTTGTTCCATTTTTTGGTACTTCAACTATACAGTATAAATTTGATGATTTCACCAGATTTCCAACAATGGAAGAAACCATTACCGAAATTATAACTGGTGTAGTTTTTAGAAAAGAGAAAGATAATTATAGTTTACTGATTAATGATTATGATAAAAATTTCAATTCAACATTACCTCCTTTAGTTGTTGTTGATGGATTGATACTTGAAAATTTGAATGATTTTTTCAAATACAATCCTAGAAATCTTTATAGTGTAAATGTTGTAAAAGGTCTTTACTACTATGAAGCAAAGTCATTTAACGGATTACTTTTTTTTACAACAAAGAACGGAGATTATGAAACAAACCTTAACGGAAGTTATATAATAAAGCCCCAACTTTTACGACCAGTAGCTAACAAAAGATATTTTCAGCCTGATTATACTCAAGATAAAAATACAAGAATTCCTGACTACAGACATCAACTTTTATGGTTGCCAAATGCTGATTTAAGTACAATTAACTCAAATGTTCAATTTTACACATCAGATGTTTCAGGTAAATTTGAAGTAACTTTAGAAGGATTTTCAGCAACAGGAAAGCCAGTTTATGTAAAAGAAATTATTGATGTAAAAAGTACAGATTCGAACTAAACAACAGTGAGATTAATAAAATTTTTCATCAGAGTATATTTATCAGAGGCCAGATTCAAACTTCATTTGAATCTGGCCTCTGATATTTTTAGAATATTTTACCACGGACTAATTCCAGTTGCATCTTCGATATCATTACTAAAAAATTGTCCTGTCGGCGCATTTTCATCAGTAAATGTATGTTTTATAATAAAAGCTGCCGCGCTTTCTACTGAACCCGGACCGTTATGATGGTTAAAATCTGTAGCTGTATAACCCGGATCAATCGCATTTACTTTAAAAGGTAAATCTCTCAACTCATAGGCCAACGCGATAGTATATGCATTCAAAGCCGCTTTTGATGTAACATAACTTGCTGCTTTAAAGTTATAATATTTCCAGGTAGGATCGCTGTGTAAGGTTAGAGATCCAAGTCCCGAGGTAATATTACTGATTCTTGGCGTTTCTGATTTTTTAAGCAATTCTAAAAAAGCTTGCGTAACACTTATTACACCAAAAAAATTGGTATCAAATACATTTTGAATGTCTTTAATCGATGTGTCTAAAGCACTTTGCGGAAACTCTCCACTAATTCCTGCGTTGTTGATGAGGATATCTAATTTTCCTTTTTCACTTTCTACAATATTTTTAGCCGCTAAAATGGTATCCGGTTTTGTAACATCAATTTGAATTGCTTCGATATTTTCAAATCCGCTTTTGTTTAATTCTTTTACGACTGCCTGCCCTTTTTCAAGATCACGGGTTCCTAAATAAACGAATAATCCTTTTTTAGAAAACTCTTTTACCAGTTCTAAACCAATGCTTCTATTTGCTCCTGTAATTAATACTGAATTCATTTTTTCTTGTTTTAAATTATTGAAGCAAAGGTCATTCGTTTAAAAACAAAATCATTTGCCATTTGACAAAAAGCAATTTAACGTATGTTTTTTCTAATTCTGCTCAAAGAAGATTGTGTAATTCCTAAATAAGAAGCCACATAAGATAACGGAATACGATTGATCACATTAGGATAAATTTTTAAAAACATCAAATAACGCGTGGTCGCATCCTCTGAAACCAGCGGACTTCTTCTTTCTACTTTTTGCCTCAATGCTTTTGAAATAATTTTATGCACGATAGCATCCCATCCCACAATAGTATCTAAAAGTTCTCTCCAGTCTTGTTTAGAAAAAACCAAAAGTTTACAATCGGTGATAGCCTGTACATAGGCATTTGAACAAATTTCATTATCGAAACTTTCCAGATCAACGACAAGATTATTTTCATCAATAAAATATTTGGTAATTTCTTCGCCTTTGTTGTTGTAATAACAAACGCGTATCACTCCGTCTAAAACAAAACCGACTTGCTGTGCAATTTTTCCAGCTTCAGAAAAATATTCATCTTTTCGAAGATTTAATTCGGTTGCTTTTTTCGTAATTAAATCAATTTGTTGCTGATTTAAATTACCAAACTGCAATATGTATTCTATAAAATCTTTCATAGAGGCAAGTTAGTCAAAGTTATCAGATCAAAATTTGTCATTTGGCAAAAAAATAAACTTCTTAAAATCAGTTTTACAATAATTTTTCTGTCTCAGATAAAAATTCTTCAGTAGCTTTTTCAATATCAATATTCATTCTTTCTGCTAAAACAGTAAGCCACCAAATAGATTCTCCAATTTTATGTTTCAATTCTTGTTCTGTATTTGCTTTTGGCCATCGCCCTTGTTGCGACATTACGTGACGCCCTACTAAACCGGCATCTGTTAAAAAAGCCAATGCATCCTCCTCTATAGTCCATTCACTTCCGTGATGCGTCAATTCTAATTCATGATAACGCTTTCTTATTTTTAAAGAACGTTCTTTTAATTGTTCAAAATTTATTGATGCCATAATTTAATTTTTATTAAATGATTCTTTAAATGCGACTGGACTTAAATTAGTTTTCTTTTTAAATAATTTATTGAATGATTGAGGATGTTCAAATCCTAATTTGTATCCAATTTCTGCAATTGAGTACGTACCGTTTGCAATATATTCTTTTCCTTTCTCTATTAATTTATCATGAATAAACTGCTGTGTGTTTTGACCACTAAGATTCCGTAACAAATCGCTCAGATATCTTGGTGATAAATTTAATCGCTCTGCTAAAAATTGTACAGTCAGTACACCATTTACTAATGTTTTTTCCTGATCAAAATAATCATTTATTTCAACTTCTAACTTAGCCAATACATCATGATTTACAGCTTTACGCGTAATAAATTGCCTGTTATAAAAACGATTACTATAATTGAGTAAAAGCTCTATTTGAGATATAATGACATCCTGACTAAAATTATCTATTCTTTCGTTGAGTTCATTCTGAATAAAAGCAAAAACGCCTAAAATAGTTTCCTTTTCTTTCTCTGATAAATACAAAGCTTCAGAAGCCGAGTAATTAAAAAATCCATATTTTTTAATTATAGCATTTAAAGAATAAGGACGAATAAAATCAGGATGAATATGCAATGACATTCCGCTATAATCTGCTTCTTCATCCTGCATTCTCAATATTTGTCCGGGAGAAACAAAAGACATTCCTCCTTCTTCAAAATCATAATACCCCTGACCATATTTTAGTTTTCCTTTAAAAATAGTTTTAAAAGAAATTTTATAAAAATCTAAAATAATTCCTTGTTCAAAATCCTTCGGATCAAAAATGGCTTCTCCATAATTCAGAATACTAATAAGCGGATGCATTGGTTTAGGTTGCCCCATAGCAATATGCAGTTCAGATACTGTATTGAATATTTTTGGCTGATTTTTCATGATCGCTGTTTTTGTTATTATGCACCACTTTACTTTTTTACTTTTCCAAATTTACAAAATGTTCTATGGGCGCAATATTCCAGCTTACGGTACTTTGATCAATTAGATCGTGAACAGTAGAATCACTTAGTTCATCCATCAATCTATGCATAGCTTTTGTACCATCTTCGGCATTTCCCCATATAAGCAAATCATGCACAATATTTTTCTTTAATTCAAAAATACTTCTGGAAACAAATCCTTTTTGCTGTTTTAAAAATTCATCAACTTCTTTATTAGCCGTAATAAATTGCTGAATGGTGCAGTTATTTAATTTAAAGGTAGTAAGTTCTATAGCCTGATTTTTCATTCTTATTTAAAATTTTAAAAAGTAAAATTTGTTCTAATATTCTGAACCTGAGTTTCGACGCCGTATTTTATTCGTTCATCGTATAATAAGTTCGCATCATTTCCTGCAATGTATCGCAATTGATTTTTATTATCCGTAGCCGATTGAAAAACAATTTCAGCAATATCTTCCACTTTTGTATAATTACTTAATTTTTCGGCACTATAACCTTTACTTACTTCCGCAGTCAATTTTTCATAAGCATCATGTTGGCCTAACTCCATAGATCGAACAGCAAAATCGGTCTGCATTCCGCCTGGCGCAATAATTTTAACTTGTATCCCAAATTGCGCCAGTTCGTAAGCCATACTTTCTGAAAAACCATCGATAGCAAATTTTGTTGCGCTATAAATAGAACACATCGGATATCCTATCAAACCAAAAGTAGAAGTAATATTAATAAACATACCGCTCTTTCTTTCACGAAAGTGAGAAGTAAAAGCTTTTGAAACTCTTATAACACCAAGCAAATTTGTTGTTATCTGACGCTGAATTTGTTCATCATCTAATGATTCTAATACTCCAATTAGTCCATACCCCGCATTATTCATGACAACATCTACATCATATAAATGAGTAACTTCTTCAATACCTGAGATGATCTGATCCTGCTGGGTTACATCCAAAGGAAGTAGAATTACATCTTTGAGTTTATTTAATTCTGTTTCATTTTCCGGATTTCGCATTGTAGCAATTACACGCCAACCTTTACTCTGAAATAATTTAGCTGTTGATTTTCCTAAACCTGATGAAGCTCCTGTGATAAAAATTGTCTTTTGCATTTTTTTATTTGTTTTAAAATTCTAATACAAAAGTCGAAAGAAACGTTACGGCCCATGTAGTAGTTTTGATGTTTCTATTAGCCAAAATGACAAAAGAAGACAATTAATATTTACATCCCAATAAAACAGTTGAATGTAAAAAACAAAAAAGACCAAGCTTAATTAAGTAAAAATACGTATAATTGCAAATAAAAAATACGTATTTAAAAATGAAGAGGATTTAGAAAAATCATTATTAACCAAAATAATATTTACAATCAAATCTATATTATTTTAATATCTTTATAATAATCAATACTTTATAAAACTAAATAAACAAAAGCACATCCTGATGTCCTGAGACATACATTTCAGTATTCATTTAAAAACATACTGAATTAAATATCAAAACAACCAAAACCAATACTATTAACCATCAGTATTCATTTCAAAACATACTGATTAAAATTTCAACTATGAAAATAAAAATTATAGCATTTTTGTTATTACCGTTTATTGCGATGAGTCAGCAAAAAAATCAGAGTCAGGTAGATTCTGTTAAGACATCGAATGTATTTGAGTTGGGAGAAGTTATAATAACCAATCATAAAAACAAGGATACGTTGAACAGAGTCACTTCTAAAAAGATGGAATCCCAAAACAAAATGGAGGTTTCGAAAGCCCTAAATATGCTACCCGGAATAACCTTAACCGCTTCCGGTCCACGAAATGAATCGATGGTTGCGGTACGCGGTTTCGATCTTAGACAAGTTCCGGTTTATATGGACGGAATTCCGGTTTATGTTCCTTATGATGGTTATGTAGATCTGGCGCGTTTTACCACTTTTGATCTTGCCGCGGTCGATGTTTCAAAAGGTTTCTCATCTGTTCTTTACGGACCAAATTCGTTGGGCGGTGCTATTAATTTAATATCCAGAAAACCATCAGAAAAACTGGAATATGACGGATCTCTCGGAATGATAAATACAAATGGCTATAAGGCAAACATTAATATTGGTACAAATTTGGGGAAATTTTATGTTCAGGGCGGCTACTCGTATTTTAACAGAGATTCATTTAGAATGTCATCCAATTTTGTCCCTACTAAAAATGAAGATGGCGGACAACGCGATAATTCGTATCGAAAAGATCAAAAAATAAGTTTTAAAATTGGATGGACACCAACTGAAAAAAGTGAATATGCAATTGGATACATCAATCAGATAGGCGAAAAAGGAAATCCGGTTTATACCGGAAATGATACACAAAATCCGTTATATTCAAAACCACGATATTGGCAATGGCCAGAATGGAACAAAGAAAGTTACTATTTTATTTCTAACTCTAATATAGATGACAAAAACAGTTTTAAAACCAGAATTTATTTTGATAGATTCAAAAACAACCTTGAAAGCTACGATGATAATACCTATTCTACACAAACCAAAGCCTATGCTTTTGAGAGTATTTATGATGACTATACGTACGGGGGAAATGTTGAATATAATACGAAGCTAATTCCAAAAAATGATTTAAAAATTGCTTTTCATTTTAAAGAAGATGTACATCGCGAAAACAATTTTGGAGAGCCCGTTCGTCATTTTGTAGATAATACAATTCTGGTAGGTATTGAAGACATTTATAAAATATCACAAAAATTAACCTTAATTCCAGGTGTAAGCTATAACATTCGAAAAAATAAAGAAGCGCAGGATTATAATGCGACTACCAAAGTCATCTCAGATTATCCTGCCGCAGATGCAAGTGACGCCTACAATGCACAAATTGGGTTATTTTATCAATTGAATAATCAAAACAAATTAGGTGCTACAGTTTCAGAAAAAACAAGATTTGCTACCATAAATGATCGTTACTCCTATCGGATGGGAACTGCTATACCAAATCCGGATCTAAAACCTGAAAAAGCGACAAATTATGAAATCAATTATACAGTAAACGCTTTTCAAAAACTAACGTTTCAAACCGCAATATTTTATAGTTCCTTAAGTGATGCTATTTTAAACGTTAGTAATCTAGTTCCAGGAAAATCGCAAATGCAAAACTTTGGTAAGGCAGAATACAGAGGTATCGAAGCACAAGTAAATTATGAGATATTAAATAATTTATCCGTTAATTTTAATTACACTTATCTCGAAAGAAAAAACATAACAGATCCTTCGATTCATTTTACCGATGTTCCAAACACAAAAGCAATGGGAACTTTAGAATATCAACCTATAAAATTATTAAAGTTAATAGCCAATTCTGAATTTAATTCTTCACGCTTTAGTACAAGTTACGGCGCCAGAGTTCCGGATTATACACTTTTAAATCTTTACGGATCAGCCAAGCCGTTTAAAAACTTTAGCCTTGATGCCGGAATCAACAACATCTTCGATAAAAATTACAGTCTTGTAGAAGGTTATCCTGAAGAAGGACGTAATTTTTTCATAACCCTACGTTTTTTTAGTTCTAATTAATATAAAACCATACCAATATGAAAACAAAAACTTATCTATTTGCTCTTTTTATTGCTCTAACTTTTACAATGTGCAATACGTCGAAAAAAGAAGATGTCAACCAAACAGAAAAAACACCAAAAGCCAAAGAAAGTGACGAACATATCGCTTTATCACCAGCCGATAGTTTAAAACTGGTAAATCATCAAATTGAGATAAAAGGCGAAGTAGAATTTCCGCTTCAACTAACCGTAGATTCTCTCCGAAAAATGAAAGTCGTTGATATTAATAATCTAAAAATTGTTTGCCAAAGTGGTGCTGTAAAAAAAGACGATAAAACTTCGAAGGGTGTATTACTAAAAGATATTTTAGAGAAAGCCAAAATCAAACAAAACGGACATAAAGACCGAAACTTTTACATCGTAGCCAGAGCATCCGATGATTATAAAGCAACCTTCTCATGGGCCGAACTTTTCAATAATCCAACAGGAGAAAATACCTATGTCCTGTTCGAAGAAAATGGAAAACCAATTAAAAACGGAGAAATGATTTTAATTTGTGGTAATGATATCAAAACAGGACCACGACATGTTTATTGGCTCAAAACAATTGAAGTCTATAAAGTAAAATAATTTTATAAAATCTATTAAGAAACTCCATTAGCAATAATGGAGTTTTCTAATCTATATTTCCTTTTATAATTCCTCTTTTAGATTGCTTAATAAAATTCAGAATATTATCATGTTCTATTGTTCGTTGAAAATTTTCTTCAATAAGATTTAAAGCATGAGTTGTATTTCGTTTTTCCTGAAAAATAATTCGGTAAATATCTTTCAACTCCCTAATCTTATTTGTCTCAAAACCCCTTCTTTTTAATCCAATTACATTTAAGCCACAATAAGACAAAGGTTCTCGTGAAGCTAATACATAAGGAGGAACATCTTTTACAACACGACTCATTCCACTAATCATAGCATGTTCACCAATGAGTGAAAACTGATGAATCGCCGACAACCCACTAATATTGGCCCAATCTCCCATAATTACTTCGCCGGCAATACCAACATTAAAACCAATAATACAGTTATTACCAATCAAACAATCATGACCAATATGAGTATTAGCCATAATTAGCGTACTATCTCCAATTATTGTTTTACCTTTTGATGCAGTGCCTTTGTTGATCGTAACAAACTCCCGAATAATAGTATTGTTTCCAATTTCCAGTAAAGTATATTCGCCTTTGTATTTCAAGTCCTGAGGAATTCCACCCAAAACCGCTCCCGAATGTATTTGACAATTTTCTCCGATCCTTGTACCACTTAAAATATTCACGTTACTACCAATCCAACTATTATCTCCAATTACTACATCATTTTCAATAGTCGAAAAATTCCCAATGTGCACATTCTTTCCAATTATAGCCTCCGGACTAATTATACTGTTTTTCAATTCCTTTTATTTTGAAATGCAAATATTGAAAAGAAATACATCCTATTTATTGATCTAAAGTCAAGTAATTTGAGCCCTGATCCTGCTCAAGGTTTCAGAACTTACACCAATGAGAGACGCGATATCTTTTAATTTAGCTTTTAGAATGATCTGAGGTAAAGAATTTAATAAGTATAAATATTTTTCCTGAGCATTCATTGAAGTATAAAAATGATGGAATTCATTTAATTTAGAAAGATAAACTCGCAACAGTTTTATATGAAACTTAGAAAATAAAGGATATTCCAATAAAACTTGTTCGTCCTGAAAAGAAAGCGAATATACAATTGTCTCTTCTGAAACCTGAAAACTTTCAAAAGAAGGTTTCTGTTCAAAAAAACTACTCAATGATGTTACAAATTGATTATCTGTATAAATCCATTTTGTAACCTCAATTCCATCTTCTACACAAAACCTGCGCACCAAACCTGATTTTATAAAATAGATCTTAGAACATATTTTTCCCTCAGTAATGATAAACTCACCCCTTTTAAATTTTTCTTCAACAAAATATTTTCTTACCGCTTGTTCAGTTTCCAAATCCAACTCCTGAAAACTATTTATTACCCTTAATAACTCAGTCATAATTCAAACTATTGCTTAAACAAATTTATCAATATAATTGAGAATGAATTCTAAAAATACATGACAAGAAAACAATTAGAAAATCGCAAAACAAAAGATTTAAGCCCTTTTATTTTTTCCACCATGAATCAAGTCATAAAACATATTACAAAAGCTAAAACACAAAATAAAACAACAAATAGTAAATGTTATAAGTATAATAATTTGGGCGTCTCCCTACGGGCCGGGCTGTCCGCTAAATCTTTTGCGAGAGAGGTTTTAGGGTAAGGCTTTGCCAGAAGTTTAGTGTATCGCAAAAGGATACCGCTTCCATCCCTAACGCGGCCTCGTGTAAACAGAAGATTGGTTTATCAAAAGAAATTTCAATTCCTGGATTTGCGGATAAAATTCCAAATTCCAACTATTAAAAGATATTTACCACATATTTTAAATTAAATTTCAATAAATAACCCTACAGCTTTGCGACCTTTATTAATGACAGAGTAATAAAAAAATCATTGCGTTCTTTGCGGTTAAATAAATAAAAACGCAAAAGTGTTATAAAACAAAAAATCCTCATCAAATAAATGATGAGGATTCTTAAAAGAAAGGCGACGACATACTCTCCCACATAACTGCAGTACCATCTGCGCAGGCGGGCTTAACTACTCTGTTCGGGATGGGAAGAGGTGAGCCCCGCCGCAATAACCACCTTAAGGTCGTTGTTACTTGAGGTAACTTTTTTAATTAACAATTGATAATTTACAATTCATAATTAAAAACAATATCTTAACATACTGAGATAAAGAAAAGTACTTTTATTTACTATTTTAGAAAGTTTCTTCCTCCAAGTTGCCCTGGAGGAAAAGGGTGTACATAAGCTTACGGATTATTAGTACTACTCGACTATGACATTACTGCCTTTACATCTATAGCCTATCAACGTGGTCATCTTCCACGATCCTTAAAAGAAATCTCATCTTGTGGTGGGTTTCGCGCTTATATGCTTTCAGCGCTTATCCCTTCCAAACGTAGCTACTCTGCGGTGCCCCTGGCGGGACAACAGATACACTAGAGGTTTGTCCAATTCGGTCCTCTCGTACTAGAATCAGATCCACTCAAATTTCTAACGCCCACAGTAGATAGAGACCGAACTGTCTCACGACGTTCTGAACCCAGCTCGCGTGCCACTTTAATGGGCGAACAGCCCAACCCTTGGGACCTTCTCCAGCCCCAGGATGTGACGAGCCGACATCGAGGTGCCAAACCCCCCCGTCGATATGAGCTCTTGGGGGAGATCAGCCTGTTATCCCCGGCGTACCTTTTATCCTTTGAGCGATGGCCCTTCCATGCGGAACCACCGGATCACTATGCTCTACTTTCGTACCTGATCGACCTGTATGTCTCTCAGTCAAGCTCCCTTATGCCATTGCACTCTACGCACGGTTACCAAGCGTACTGAGGGAACCTTTAGAAGCCTCCGTTACTCTTTTGGAGGCGACCACCCCAGTCAAACTACCCACCAAGCAATGTCCCCCGCAAAACGGGGTTAGGCCTCAGATAAACAAAGGGTTGTATTTCAACAATGACTCCACAACGCCTGGCGACGCCACTTCACAGTCTCCAACCTATCCTACACATCATTTATCCAAGGTCAATACTAAGCTATAGTAAAGGTGCACAGGGTCTTTTCGTCCCACTGCGGGTAAACGGCATCTTCACCGTTACTACAATTTCACCGAGCTCATGGCTGAGACAGTGTCCAGATCGTTACACCATTCGTGCAGGTCGGAACTTACCCGACAAGGAATTTCGCTACCTTAGGACCGTTATAGTTACGGCCGCCGTTTACTGGGGCTTCAATTCAATGCTTCTCCGAAGATAACATCTCCTCTTAACCTTCCAGCACCGGGCAGGTGTCAGGCCCTATACTTCATCTTACGATTTTGCAGAGCCCTGTGTTTTTGATAAACAGTCGCCTGGACCTCTTCACTGCGGCCCTGATTGCTCAGGGCGACCTTTCTCCCGAAGTTACAGGTCTATTTTGCCTAATTCCTTAGCCATGAATCTCTCGAGCACCTTAGGATTCTCTCCTCAACTACCTGTGTCGGTTTACGGTACTGGTACTAATTACCTGAAGTTTAGAGGTTTTTCTTGGAAGCCCTTAGGCGCACTATCTCTTTGTCCGAAGACTCCGAGTACTATCGTATTTCCCCAAGACGCGTGGATTTGCCTGCGCATCTTATAGGTAGGTACTTCAACGAACTATTCCGTCAGTTCGCGGCGCTTTCATCACTCCGTCACCCCATCACAGTAATTAGTAGTACGGGAATATTAACCCGTTAGCCATCGACTGTCCCTTTCGGGTTCGCCTTAGGACCAGACTAACCCACAGCTGATTAGCATAGCTGTGGAAACCTTAGTTTTTCGGTGTGCGGGTTTCTCGCCCGCATTATCGTTACTTATGCCTACATTTTCTTTTCTAACCAGTCCAGCATACCTTACGATACACCTTCAACCCTGTTAGAATGCTCCCCTACCACTTACAGTAAACTGCAAATCCATAGCTTCGGTAATATACTTATGCCCGATTATTATCCATGCTCGTCCGCTCGACTAGTGAGCTGTTACGCACTCTTTAAATGAATGGCTGCTTCCAAGCCAACATCCTAGCTGTCTGGGCAGACAAACCTCGTTCTTTCAACTTAGTATATATTTGGGGACCTTAGCTGATGGTCTGGGTTCTTTCCCTCTCGGACTTGGACCTTAGCACCCAAGCCCTCACTGCTGTGAAACATTATATAGCATTCGGAGTTTGTCAGGAATTGGTAGGCGGTGAAGCCCCCGCATCCAATCAGTAGCTCTACCTCTATATAACTTTATGCACAGCGCTGCACCTAAATGCATTTCGGGGAGTACGAGCTATTTCCGAGTTTGATTGGCCTTTCACCCCTACCCACAGGTCATCCGAAGACTTTTCAACGTCAACCGGTTCGGACCTCCACTGTGTGTTACCACAGCTTCATCCTGCCCATGGGTAGATCACACGGTTTCGCGTCTAACACTACTGACTAAAGCGCCCTATTCAGACTCGCTTTCGCTACGGATCCGTGGCTTAACCACTTAACCTTGCCAGCAACGTTAACTCGTAGGCTCATTATGCAAAAGGCACGCCGTCACCCCACGAAAGGGCTCCGACCGCTTGTAAGCGTATGGTTTCAGGATCTATTTCACTCCGTTATTCACGGTTCTTTTCACCTTTCCCTCACGGTACTGGTTCACTATCGGTCTCTCAGGAGTATTTAGCCTTAGCGGATGGTCCCGCCAAATTCAGACAGGGTTTCACGTGCCCCGCCCTACTCAGGATACCACTATCTATTATACTCGTTACCCATACGGGGCTATCACCCTCTATGGCGTCACTTTCCAGTAACTTCCGGTTCCTTGTACATAAAATGTCGTGGTCCTACAACCCCAACATTGCCGTAACAACATTGGTTTGGGCTAATCCGCGTTCGCTCGCCACTACTTACGGAATCACTTTTGTTTTCTTCTCCTCCGCCTACTTAGATGTTTCAGTTCAGCGGGTTTGCCCACCTATCGGTGTACTATGTCTTCAACATAGTGGGTTGCCCCATTCAGGTATCTACGGATCAATCGGTGTGTGCCCGTCCCCGTAGCTTTTCGCAGCTTATCACGCCTTTCATCGCCTCTGAGAGCCAAGGCATCCCCCATACGCCCTTATTTTGCTTATTGTACCAATCATAAATTAATATGACCGTTTTTTTTTGTTTTTTATTATTCGTATTACTACGATAACAAAAAACGCTTTCTACTTTTTATTATTTTCTTATCTCAATATGTCAATGAACTTTTGTCCTTTCGGACCAGTGGAGAATAACGGAGTCGAACCGTTGACCTCCTGCGTGCAAGGCAGGCGCTCTAGCCAGCTGAGCTAATCCCCCATTTTTCAATCTTAGATTGTAGAATTCAGATTTTAGATTTCTTGAATTCTTCTCTAATTTCTTTTGGTGAATTCCAACTTCCAGAATTTCCTTTTTCTAAGCTTTTCAGTCTTCTTTAGTTTGTTTGTTTTTTTTTATTATAACTTATAATTCATAATTTATAATTCAAAACTCTAAAAAAGTAGTCCCGGGCAGACTCGAACTGCCGACCCCTACATTATCAGTGTAGTACTCTAACCAGCTGAGCTACGAGACTCTGTTTTACTTAAAATTTATTATTTGAACTAACAGCAAGAGTAATTGAATCTCATAGATTCAGTTCCTTTAAATAGACATCTTTTTTCCTCAGCGTGTTGATAAGTCAACTAACACTCGAGGCTCTAGAAAGGAGGTGTTCCAGCCGCACCTTCCGGTACGGCTACCTTGTTACGACTTAGCCCTAGTTACCAGTTTTACCCTAGGCAGCTCCTTGCGGTCACCGACTTCAGGCACCCCCAGCTTCCATGGCTTGACGGGCGGTGTGTACAAGGCCCGGGAACGTATTCACCGGATCATGGCTGATATCCGATTACTAGCGATTCCAGCTTCACGGAGTCGAGTTGCAGACTCCGATCCGAACTGTGACCGGTTTTATAGATTCGCTCCTGGTCACCCAGTGGCTGCTCTCTGTACCGGCCATTGTAGCACGTGTGTAGCCCAAGGCGTAAGGGCCGTGATGATTTGACGTCATCCCCACCTTCCTCACAGTTTGCACTGGCAGTCTTGTTAGAGTTCCCGACTTGACTCGCTGGCAACTAACAACAGGGGTTGCGCTCGTTATAGGACTTAACCTGACACCTCACGGCACGAGCTGACGACAACCATGCAGCACCTTGTAAATTGTCTTGCGAAAGATCTGTTTCCAAACCGGTCAATCTACATTTAAGCCTTGGTAAGGTTCCTCGCGTATCATCGAATTAAACCACATGCTCCACCGCTTGTGCGGGCCCCCGTCAATTCCTTTGAGTTTCATTCTTGCGAACGTACTCCCCAGGTGGGATACTTATCACTTTCGCTTAGCCACTGAAATTGCTTCCAACAGCTAGTATCCATCGTTTACGGCGTGGACTACCAGGGTATCTAATCCTGTTCGCTACCCACGCTTTCGTCCATCAGCGTCAATCCATTAGTAGTAACCTGCCTTCGCAATTGGTATTCCATGTAATCTCTAAGCATTTCACCGCTACACTACATATTCTAGTTACTTCCTAATAATTCAAGTCTAACAGTATCAATGGCCGTTCCACCGTTGAGCGATGGGCTTTCACCACTGACTTATTAAACCGCCTACGGACCCTTTAAACCCAATGATTCCGGATAACGCTTGGATCCTCCGTATTACCGCGGCTGCTGGCACGGAGTTAGCCGATCCTTATTCTTACGATACCGTCAAGCTCCGACACGTCGGAGTGTTTCTTCTCGTATAAAAGCAGTTTACAATCCATAGGACCGTCATCCTGCACGCGGCATGGCTGGATCAGGCTTGCGCCCATTGTCCAATATTCCTCACTGCTGCCTCCCGTAGGAGTCTGGTCCGTGTCTCAGTACCAGTGTGGGGGATCTCCCTCTCAGGACCCCTACCCATCGTAGCCTTGGTAAGCCGTTACCTTACCAACTAGCTAATGGGACGCATGCTCATCTTTTACCGTTGTGACTTTAATTATAAAATGATGCCATTCTATAATACTATGAGGTATTAATCCAAATTTCTCTGGGCTATCCCTCTGTAAAAGGTAGATTGCATACGCGTTACGCACCCGTGCGCCGGTCTCTTAGTCCGAAAACTAATACCCCTCGACTTGCATGTGTTAAGCCTGCCGCTAGCGTTCATCCTGAGCCAGGATCAAACTCTTCATCGTATATTTTTTATATTATATTGCGATGTTATCTATCGGTTCTTTTCAAATCTCTCGATTCTATTACTCTTATTC
>NZ_CP091861.1:522500-2382500 GCF_024271895.1 Flavobacterium bizetiae
AATTGAATCTATAGATTCAGAACTTTCTAAATGAACATCTTTTTTCCTCAGCGTGTTGATAAGTCAACTAACACTCGAGGCTCTAGAAAGGAGGTGTTCCAGCCGCACCTTCCGGTACGGCTACCTTGTTACGACTTAGCCCTAGTTACCAGTTTTACCCTAGGCAGCTCCTTGCGGTCACCGACTTCAGGCACCCCCAGCTTCCATGGCTTGACGGGCGGTGTGTACAAGGCCCGGGAACGTATTCACCGGATCATGGCTGATATCCGATTACTAGCGATTCCAGCTTCACGGAGTCGAGTTGCAGACTCCGATCCGAACTGTGACCGGTTTTATAGATTCGCTCCTGGTCACCCAGTGGCTGCTCTCTGTACCGGCCATTGTAGCACGTGTGTAGCCCAAGGCGTAAGGGCCGTGATGATTTGACGTCATCCCCACCTTCCTCACAGTTTGCACTGGCAGTCTTGTTAGAGTTCCCGACTTGACTCGCTGGCAACTAACAACAGGGGTTGCGCTCGTTATAGGACTTAACCTGACACCTCACGGCACGAGCTGACGACAACCATGCAGCACCTTGTAAATTGTCTTGCGAAAGATCTGTTTCCAAACCGGTCAATCTACATTTAAGCCTTGGTAAGGTTCCTCGCGTATCATCGAATTAAACCACATGCTCCACCGCTTGTGCGGGCCCCCGTCAATTCCTTTGAGTTTCATTCTTGCGAACGTACTCCCCAGGTGGGATACTTATCACTTTCGCTTAGCCACTGAAATTGCTTCCAACAGCTAGTATCCATCGTTTACGGCGTGGACTACCAGGGTATCTAATCCTGTTCGCTACCCACGCTTTCGTCCATCAGCGTCAATCCATTAGTAGTAACCTGCCTTCGCAATTGGTATTCCATGTAATCTCTAAGCATTTCACCGCTACACTACATATTCTAGTTACTTCCTAATAATTCAAGTCTAACAGTATCAATGGCCGTTCCACCGTTGAGCGATGGGCTTTCACCACTGACTTATTAAACCGCCTACGGACCCTTTAAACCCAATGATTCCGGATAACGCTTGGATCCTCCGTATTACCGCGGCTGCTGGCACGGAGTTAGCCGATCCTTATTCTTACGATACCGTCAAGCTCCGACACGTCGGAGTGTTTCTTCTCGTATAAAAGCAGTTTACAATCCATAGGACCGTCATCCTGCACGCGGCATGGCTGGATCAGGCTTGCGCCCATTGTCCAATATTCCTCACTGCTGCCTCCCGTAGGAGTCTGGTCCGTGTCTCAGTACCAGTGTGGGGGATCTCCCTCTCAGGACCCCTACCCATCGTAGCCTTGGTAAGCCGTTACCTTACCAACTAGCTAATGGGACGCATGCTCATCTTTTACCGTTGTGACTTTAATTATAAAATGATGCCATTTCATAATACTATGAGGTATTAATCCAAATTTCTCTGGGCTATCCCTCTGTAAAAGGTAGATTGCATACGCGTTACGCACCCGTGCGCCGGTCTCTAGTTCCGAAGAACTATACCCCTCGACTTGCATGTGTTAAGCCTGCCGCTAGCGTTCATCCTGAGCCAGGATCAAACTCTTCATCGTATATTTTTATATTATATTGCGATGTTATCTATCGGTTCTTTTCAAATCTCTCGATTCCATTACTCTTATTCTTTTGCTTTAACATCTCTGTTAAAACGGCTGTCAATTCAATATGTCTACGAACGTGTATTTCTTTTCTTTCGCTTGTTTCTCAAAGCGGGTGCAAAAGTATAAAACTTATTTCTAACTGGCAAATGTTTTTTGAAGTTTTTCTAAAGAAAATTTCTTTTCTTTTTTCTTCTAAAACCTTACCAATTTATCAATGAACTTTCTGTGTTTTGCGGGGTGCAAACTTAAAACTTTCTTTCTTTACCCACAAGCTTTTTTTAATCTTTTTTCGAAATAAATTTTCGTTTTGATTGCTTTTGCTTGTCAGTATTTCAGTGAACGTTTATCGTTGTTGCGGGTGCAAAAGTAGCGCCTTTATTTACATTTACAAGCCTTTTTATTATATAATTTCAATGTTTTTAAAAACTTTCTCTTAACACTCTGATAACACCAAGTTTAGCTTTTCTTCTTTTTTAGACTTTCTAAGACTTTTCTTAAGCGCATTGCTCTTTTCTCAATAAGCCTCGCTTGAAAACTCGCGATTTTACAGACTTCACAGATTTTTAAATTGTTTGATGATTACTTGGTAACAGGGAATTTAATGGCTTTGGAACAGTTTGCCACGAAGATATTAAAGCACAAAGCTCTTTTTACTGCGTTTTAATCTCGTAATCCCGATGGCTATCGGGAGCACAGGCGCTAAGTTTTACTTTTGGGACTGTTTTAATAAATTACTGGTAAGTCGCTACGTTTCTCTTTATACTTATATAGATACTCTTCTTATGAAAACCTATGCCCTAGCCCTGATAGAAGAGGAAATCCTTTTGTGCCGGTGTTCGGCACAAAAGATTGGAACGGATAGCAGGAAATAGCTCCTGATCCTTAAAACTAAATTTCAAATTTTTCAAATTCCAAATCCCAATCTTCAAAATCTAAAACTTAAAGGCTTCGACTTCGCTCAGCCGGACATATTACTCTTATATATATGATACAAAAAATAAAACCCGACAGGTTTTAGCAAACTGTCGGGTTATATAAAGATTTATAGTCATTTATTCGAAACGAATGGCCTTGACCGGTGATATCTTTGTGATTATATAGGACGGAATTAGGAGCACAACGAAACATACTGTAATGGTAAGCAAGTTTAGCAAGGCAATATAACCCCAGTTTAAATATACCGGTGCCTGATTGACATAGTAGTTTTCGGGATTTAACTGCACTACTCCGAATTGCTGCTGGATTAATAATATTGCTATACCTATTAAGTTACCCCAAAACAATCCTCTTATGATGAGATAGAATGCGTTGTATAAAAATATTTTGCGAACTGTCCAGTTGTTCGCTCCCATTGCTTTTAGAATTCCGATCATTTGAGTGCGCTCTAATATAAGTACAAGCAATGCGACAACCATATTTATGGTAGCCACTAAAATCATAACTCCGAGGATCACGACAATATTGAAGTCGAACAATTGTAACCAATCAAAAATATAACTGTATTTTTCGATTATGGTTTTGGTATCTAAAGTAGATGACGTTTGATCATAAACCTGGATTCCTGTTGTTTTGATATTATCGAAGTCTTTGACAAAGATCTCGAAAGCTCCAACCTGATCCGGACTCCATTTATTGATTCGCTGAATGTGACGAATGTCTCCTATTATATAGGTAGCATCGAATTGCTGAAATCCTGAATTAAAAATACCCGCAATTTTGAACCTACGGCTGTTTGGCATTTTTCCCTGTTCTTCTTTAATAAAGAATGTATTGAAATTATCGCCTACCTTTAGATTAAGCCGGTCTGCAAGAAGTCTGGAAATTAAAACTTCTTCGTTTAAACTTTTAGAAAAATCCGGCACTTTGCCCTCAACAATGTATTCTTTAATATTATTCCAATCGTAGTCTCCTCCTACTCCTTTGAAAACAATTCCTTCGAAAGCATTTTCGGTTCTAATAATTCCGGCTTTACTGGCGATGGCCTGAATATGTTTTACTTCGGGAACTGATTTGAAATTGGGATAAAAATCCTGATTTTTTGATATTGGAGTTAAAGTAACTTCAGAATTGTTATTATCAAAATTTGATATAATAATCTGACCATTGAAAGCAGAAACTTTATCACGTATTTTTTGCTGCAATCCTATTCCGGTAGCAACTGAAACTATCATCATAATAATACCAATAGCAATGGCCGAAATGGCAATTTTTATAATTGGCGCTGATATACTGCTTTTATAGTCTTTGGCAGTAATAAGTCTTCTGGCTATGAAATATTCTAAACTCAAATTTAAGTTGTCTTTTATTAATTATCAGTGGATTTATTGATCCGAATCAAAAATACATTTTAAAAAGTAAAAACGAATGGCTTACAAAAACAATTACGAAAGTTTTAATCTCTTATAACGGAAGTTTCTTTTTCATTTCTTCTACTATATTGTATGCAGCAGGACAAATGGCAACATTCTTTAAAGTAAGGTCCGCAATTTGATGAAACTTTTTACGATCTGTATGCGGAAATTCTCTGCAAGCTTTTGGACGAACATCATATATCATACAATAGTTCTCGTTATCCAGAAAACTACAGGGAACACTTTTTAAAACATAATCTTTATCCTCGTCGATTCTAAGATATTGTTCGATGAATTGCTGTGGTTTTTGCCTGAATGATTTCGAAATACGTTCGATATCGGCCAAAGTAAATAATGGCCCGGTTGTTTTGCAACAATTGGCGCATTGCAAACAATCTGTTTTTTTAAATTCGGCATCATGCAAGTCCTGCATGACATAATCTAAATTCTTAGGTTGTTTCTTTTTTAGCTTATCAAAATACTTTTTGTTTTCGATATGCTTATCTTTGGCTAACTTATTTAAGTTATTTAAAATTTGTTTCAAGTTTACTTTTTAAAGTTGATCTGCAAAATTAAACAACTTTAAACTTGAAACCCTAAACTTTGAACTAAAATACGATGAAAGATCTATTTGGGAAAGCGATGTTCGACTTTCAAACCAATAATTCTCCTGAAGATATCATTACAGAAACTACGATTTCTGAAGAAGATGAAATGAGCGTTGATTATTTATTCCGTTCTTATAACGACATGCCAAAATTAGAGCAAAAAGCATTGCAATTGGCCTTTGGTAAAACATTAGATGTTGGATGTGGCGCAGGAAGCCACAGTTTGTCTTTACAAAATGACCGTAATTTAGAAGTTACATCAATAGACATTTCAGAAAAAGCAATTGAAACTTGTAAACTTCGCGGCGTAAAGAATGCAAAAGTTCAAAATATATTAGATTTTGAAGGAGAAAAATTCGATACGATTATTTTATTAATGAATGGTGTTGGTATTTTTGGAAAATTAGAGAACTGCAATAAATTTTTATCTAAATTAAAATCTCTTTTAAATCCAGGCGGACAGATTTTATTAGATAGTTCTGACATTATTTATATGTTTGATGAGGACGAAGATGGCGGAAAATGGATTCCGTCTAATAATGATTACTACGGCGAACTTGTTTTTAATATTTCTTATAAAGGAGAAAAAGAGGAACCTTTTGACTGGTTGTATTTAGATTACAACACACTTCAGAATGCAGCAATTGCAAACGGACTTAAATGCGAACTGATTCTTGAAGGTGAACATTACGATTATTTGGCTAAACTTTCGATTTAAAATAAAACAATTCGATCATGGAAGCATTAGATTTAGAAAAATTAAAGTATCCGATTGGAAAATTTGAATTTCCCAAGGAATTTAGCGCTGAATATATTTCTGATAACATTCATGAAATTGAATCTTTTCCTGAAAGATTAAAAAAAGAAACGATTCACTTAACAGATGAACAACTGGACACTCCTTATCGTCCCGGCGGATGGACTGTTCGACAAGTAATTCATCATTGCGCAGAAAGTCACATGAATTGTTATGTGAGAATAAAATGGGCTTTGACAGAAAATAATCCGGTGATAAAGTCTTATGATGAAACTTTGTGGTCTGAATTGCCTGATAATTTAAACATGCCCATTCAACCAACGCTTACTCTGCTGGAAGGTCTACATTTTAGACTGGTTTATATTATGAGAAATTTATCAGATGAAGATCTTGAAAAATCGTTTATTCATCCAGAGAATAATTCAGAATATAAATTAAAACAAATAATAGCGACCTATGCCTGGCATGGAAATCACCATTTAGCACATATTACTACTTTAAAAAAATATAAAAACTGGAAATAAAAACCTGTTTCTTTTTTATACAATGTGTATTATTTATCCTAAACAAAAAAATCTCTTCGGCTGAAGAGATTTTTTTATATCCTTTAGGGAATATTTAAGTATTTATGGGTTTGAAGTGAAACTCTCCATTTTGGATTATTCATTACATAATCTACAATTAATGGTGTCATCTCTTCTTTTTTACTCCATTCTGGCTGAAGAAACAAAATTGCATTGTCATTTACCAACTCAGCTTGTTCTTCTGCAAAAATAAAGTCGTGTTTGTTATAGATAATTACTTTTAACTCGTGTGCATTATCATACACGGTTTGTGTTGGTAATTTATTTTTTTTAGGCGAAAGACAAATCCAATCCCAGGTCCCTGATAGCGGATATGCTCCTGAAGTTTCTATGTGAACTTTTAGATTTCTGTCTTTTAATTCCTGAGTTAGTAAAGTCATATCCCAGGTTAATGGCTCTCCACCAGTAATCACAACGGTATCTGCCTGGGTTGCTGCATTATTTACAATTAAATCAACACTTGTTGGCGGATGTAATTCTGCATTCCAGCTCTCCTTCACATCACACCAGTGACAACCAACATCGCAACCTCCAATTCGTATAAAGTAAGCGGCCGTTCCTGTATGAAAACCTTCGCCCTGAATGGTATAAAATTCTTCCATCAAAGGCAACATTGCTCCTTTATTTACTTCTAATTGTATTTCTTTTGATAACATTATTTTATTTTAAAGTGCAAAGATAGTCAATTAAATACGGAACAAAAAAAACCGATAGTTCAAAGAACTACCGGTTTTGTATTTAAGAAAAGATCTTATATTATTTTAAAGCTTTTACTGATTGCGCTGCGTAAGCATTTGCAGGATCTAAAACTAAAGTTTTATTGAAATATTCAATTGCTTTAGCTTTATCAGTATTTGCGTAACTAGCACCAATACTATTGTAAGCTTCGATTACTTTTTTAACTGTAGCAGGTTTTGCTAATTCTTCAGGACCTTTTGCAGTTGTTTTAGTAACATACTCTTCGTAGTTTTTGATAATTAAATCATCTTTCTCCAATAAGTTATTGATTCTTCCTTTGTATAAGTAAGCTTCATCATAGCTTGGAGAAGCTTCTAAAACTCTGTCGAAAGCACCTTCAGCTTTTGCTAAAGCAGCAGCATCCGGAGCACCGTCTTTTTTATTTGCATTAGCATAATAAAGTGAAATACCATAATAAACATTGTCATCTAAATAATTTTTAGATTCTTTGTTATTAACAGCAAGTTCAAAAACAGTTGCTGCTTGTGCAAATTGTTTTTTACCAAACAATGCTTTTCCTAAATCAGCAAGTTCTTCAACTACTAAAGGCTCTAATTCAATTGCTTTTTTAATGTCAGCAACACCAGAATCAAAAGCAGCCTGATCAACTACTCCTTCTGCATTAGTTCCTTTTTTAATTTTTGATAAACCTAAATACAAATAATCTCTACCAATTACTTTGTTTGAAGGCACTTTCATAAAATCTTCGATAGATTTAATTGCTACATCAACATTTCCGTTTTCGTAAGCAGCATAACCTAAATATCTGTAGATTCTTGGATTTACTTTATCTTCAGCAATCATTTTGTTTGCTACAGTTTCAAGAGTTTTATAGTCTTTTACCAAGATTAAGAAATCTGCATGACGCATTTTAGAATCTAAAGAGTAATCTGTAAGACTTAAATATTTCTCATAGTTTGTAATTGCATTTTGCATATTAACTTTTGCAGTAGAAGTTTTGTTTCTTCCCCATTTGTAATATGTTTCAGCTAATTCTCTGTAAACTGGTCCATAATTAGGGTTGATTGCGATAACTTCATTAAAAGATTTAATTGCTTCTTCGTAAGATTTAGCTCCTTTTAATAAAACTCCTAATTGCATTTTTGCTCTCAAAAGCGTTGGATCTGCAGTAAATGCATCACGGTAAGCTTTGTAAGCATCATTTTGATTGTTTGAACCGTAGTAAGCATCACCAATTGTCAAAAGAGCATTTGCATTTTGAGGCTCGATTAATAAAGCACGTTTCAAAACAGCAATTGCAGCTGGATAATCAGGATTATTAGAGTTAATATAAGCTCTACCGATGTAAATAAACTCTTCTACATCCTTACGTTTCATATCTTTTGTTGCTAAGCCAAAATTTGCCTGAGCTGCAGCAGCATTTTTATCATCAAGATCTATTTGACCTAACCCAATATAATTTAAGTTTTTCTTATCAGATGCTTGCAATCCACTTGCGTAATAAATTTTAGCTGAATCAACAATAGATTGATTTAAGTATACATTACCTAAAACAAAATGAGCTTCTCCGTCAGAAGGTTTTGCCTTGATGATTGCTTTAAGCAAAGACTTTGCTTTTTGAAATTGTTCAGCATCAACTGCCTTTTTAGCTTCTTTGATATCTTGCGCTTTTGCAACATTAGCTGAAGCAACTAAGGCAAGACTAAAAATTTTAAATTTATTCATCTTTAATTGTAATTAATTTATTCTTTATCTTTAATAATTTGACTTCTAATCTTAAGATTTCTTCCCGGCATCCTAACAGGCAATAATCCTGATTTTAAAACAATTCGCTGTCCAATATCTCCTGATATAAATGAAGCGAATCCCATTCCTAAACCAGTATATCCCTGACAATTTATAATAAACAAATCACGTGCCAAAGGATATTTCTTTTCACCAAGATCATTTTGGGTTGGATTATAATATCCATCACCGTTTAGACCTTTGACGCTCATTACATTTATTTTTTTAATGATATCGAGCATATTCAGAGATGGCTGATACAGCCAGTTTACTCCAACTACCCCAATCATACCATCATTCTCTGAAACGAATTTAATAACTTCGTCGTTAGTTTTAAAAGAAAAAACGTTTTTTAACGGAAGCTCTTTTACTTTAGCCAAATCTTTCATGTAACGCACCGTACTTGAATTTGGATTATCAAATACTAGTCCTTTAATTCCAGAATCTGATTTGCCTTGTAAAAAATCGATCACGGTTTTCAACGCAATTAATGTATCATTATTGCCTTTATTAGTAACAAAAGCTATTGCATCTGTCGCAAAAGGTGTTACTCTGGGATTAATCTTACTTTTTTCGAATCTTGCTTTTTCTTCCGTAGTCAGCTCTCTGGTTGTTACTACAACTTTTGCTTTTTGGTTTAATAAATCATTTATTAATTCCGCTTCTGACTTAGGTTTTATAGCAATTTTTGCTTCGTAATATGTTCCTTCAAAAACAGCAACCATATCCTCAACAATAGGTTTTATTGTTTCATCTACGGTAATATCTAATGATCCTTTTAAAATTGTTTCGCTTTCAGCTTCATTCTTGCTTTTTTGGTTGCACATGGCAAACAAAAAAACAAAAACAGCCAAACCTACAACTTTACTATATTTCAACATAATTATTCTGCGTTTGAATTGATTAATCTTAAGAAACGAATTGCTGAATATACGATCAATAATCCGCCAAAAGCATATCTGTATTTAGGTTCCATATCTAAGGGAAGTTTATCCCAGAACATAATCATTAAACCCAGTACAAGATATATTAAAAAAAACATTATTCCTAAAACAAGAAGAAATCGCTCTTTGAGCGATTTCTTCTGAATATTATTAAGCTTATCTTTTAACATTATTCTGCAGATTGAATAGTAATAGGAAGCGAGTAAAGAACCCTAACTTTCTTACCATTTTGCTCGCCGGGAGTCCATTTTGGACATTTTTTAAGAACACGAATTGCTTCTGCTCCTGTACCGTAACCGATATCCCTTAAAACTTTAATGTCGGTTAATGAACCGTCTTTTTCAACTACAAAAGTAACATAAACTTTACCTTTTAATCCTTCTTCTTCCGGAGTTTTGTAATTGTTTCCTACGAATTTGTAGAACTTTTCAATTCCTCCAGGGAAATCAGGTTTTACCTCGATACCAGCAGTATTATAAACAGTGTTATCTTCCTGAATGATCTCAGTAACCGGTCCTTTACCAACTGGCTCATCTACAGTTAAAACTGCATCCGGATCTCCTTTGATAGTTTCGTTACCTACTTTTTTATCCTTAAGATCCACAATTTTTGGTGGGTCTTCAGTAACCTCATTTGCTTTAGCAACTACCGGTTTCACGAACTTAACCTGATCCACTTTTGGTGGTGGTGGTGGTGGTGGTGGTTGATTTGGCTTAATTTCCTCTTTTTTAGGAGGTAATTTTACTGTTGCGATTTTAATATCATTATTCACCACTTCTTCTTCAGACTCTGGTAACAAGCTTGCAATAAGAGGAGCTGCAACAGCTAAGCTAAAGATAATCGAACCAATAATAAGAGCCCTAACGGTAGTCTTATTGTTCGATTTTCTTAACTCATATGCACCATATATCTTATTACGTCCTTCGAATACGATATCAAGCCACTGATTTTTAATTATATCTAATTTCATTTTTCTTGATTATTAGGGATTAAAATAAGATTGCTCTTATTTTTTATCTATCAATTTCGTTTCTTCTGGAGTAAACTCAGGAACAATAGCATAAGTTTCTACACCTGAAATTGCCATCTCATCCAAGATATCAACCAAATTACGGTAATTTGATTTTTTAGTTGGTTTGATAATAACAATAATTCCGTTTTTAGGTTTCCCTAAAGCTGTAGAATAAGCCAAAACTGCTTTCTTCTGAGTTAATAATTCTCTACGAATTCCGTCTTTACCATAGGCGATATCTTTAGGTCCAACTTTAGGACTTGCAAGCAATCCCATATAATAAGTCATCTTATTGTCTTCACCTAGTATAACTGTCATCGTACGATTTTCATCTACTTTGGTATCCTTAGTATCTTTTTCGTTAGGATCTTTATCTGGCAGAGACAAATCCATCGCTTGAGGTTTTGACAACGATGTGGTCAACATAAAGAACGTGATCAATAAGAATGCCAAATCCACCATTGCCGTTAAATCGACCTTAGAATTCTGCTTTTTACTTCTTACTTTACCACCTTTTCCGCCACCACCGTCGCCGGTATTTAATTCAGCCATTTTAGTGTATGTTTTTTAATTAAAAGTCTTTTCCTCTCGTACCTGTAACTAAGTTAAAGGAATTGATTTTCTGATCTTGTAAAATATCCATAATCTTTTTGATTTGTGGATATTGTTCTTTAGCATCTCCTTTTATTGCAATTTTCAATTCTTTATCATCAAGATCAATCGAAGCTCTTCTCGAAACTAAAAGCCAGTCTTTTAATTGATTATCTAATGAATCTATTGGAATTCCAGGTTGATTTGCTTTTGTTCTGTCAGCCGCTTTCATATCAATGATTTGCTTCAAATTTGTTAATGGTACACCGAAGTCATCCATTAAAGCAAATTTAGTTTTATCATCTTCAGAGAATTCTATACTGTATTTTGCTCCCATACCTTCAAGAGTTCTTTTACGAATCTCTCTACCTTTTAGATCAAAAAACACTTTACTTTTCCCGTCTGCACCTTTTCCAATTGTAATAATAGCTAAATCCGTATCAGGTAATTTAGATTGAGCAACAGAAGAAGGCATATCTACAGGAAGTGCTTCTGGCACTTTGGCAGTAGCGGTCAAAATAAAGAACGTAAGCAAAAGGAACGCAACATCACACATGGCAGTCATATCTGTCGATGTTGACTTTTTTTTCATTTTTATTTTAGCCATTATCTTTTATTTTATTTTGATATAATTAATTATAATTAATACTAATCAAAAATTAATTATTGTTTCAAACTTCCTCTGAATCTTCTGTAAGTATTTACAATTGTAGTACCAGCCTCATCAATAGAGTAAGTTAAATCATCAATTTTAGCAGTAAAGAAGTTATAAGAAACGATCGCTAAGATAGATGTAGAGATACCTGTTGCAGTGTTGATAAGTGCCTCAGAGATACCTGTTGCAAGAGCAGCCTGGTCTGGAGTTCCAGCAGAAGCTAACGCACCAAACGCTTTAATCATACCTGATACAGTTCCTAATAATCCTCCTAAAGTTCCTAATGATACTAAAGTAGAGATAATAGTCATGTTTTTTTCTAACATTGGCATTTCTAATGAAGTTGCCTCTTCGATTTCTTTGTGGATTACTTCTGCAGCTTCTTCACTGTTGAATCCTTCTTTTTTAACATCTTGGTATTTTACCAAAGCAGATTTAATTGCGTTTGCAACTGAACCTTGTTGTTTGTCACATGAAGCGATAGCAGCCTCGATGTTTCCTTCTTTAATACTTCCTTGTACATTTTTCATAAATGCATCTAAGTTAGCTTTACCAGCAGCTTTACCGATAACGATAAATCTTTCAATAGAAAAAACAACAACCATTAAAAACATACCTAATAATACTGGTACGATAAAACCTCCTTTATATACTTGACCAAGTGTATTGATCGGGTGACCAGTTTCTGGATTACCTCCTTCGAAGTTAGCCGCATCTCCCATGATTACTTTCCAAATAAACACCCCAACTAAAATACACGCAACAATAATGATTCCTGTAATCATTCCTCCTCCATTTGAAGTGCTTTCTTTTTTAACTTTAACGTTTGCCATTTTTTTTAATTTTAATAGTTTTAAATAATTTTTATTTTTTAGTTATATTTAACTTGTAGAGGAGCAAATTTATACGTTTAGTTTAAATAAAAAAACTTTTTTTAATTTAATTGAAGCAAATTTAACGTCAATTTAAAAAATATCTCATTAAATTGCCGGCGTCATTTTTTAGATAAAACAAAAAATAGGGCTATTAATGGGAAAATTACAACGTTTTAGTAAATATTCAAACATTCCTTTGATATCTTCTTAAAAAGTTGCGAAATTATTTTTTATATAATTTTCAACCCATAAAAGCTTTTTCTTACTAAAAAAAACAGACTCAAAATGTTAAAAAAACAAGCAATACTCTTATAATCATCTAAATTACAATAAAAACATGAATAAAAAGGACAATTTCATTCAAGATATAAACAATGGTTACGCTTCTAAAGGTGATAGTATAATTCTTGGCGGAGCCATTCTTGACGGAGAACCTATTGCTGAAGCTCATGTTAAAATCCCGCTAAAAACACTAAATAGACACGGACTTATCGCCGGAGCAACCGGAACAGGAAAAACCAAAACAATACAGGTTTTTTCTGAGCAGTTGTCAAACGCCGGAATTCCTGTTTTAATGATGGATATAAAAGGGGATTTTAGCGGAATTGCGGAAGAAGGTAAAGAAGAGGGTTTTATTACTGAAAGACATGCCAAAATAAACATCCCATATAATGTTGCTTCATTTCCGGTAGAACTAATGTCTTTATCCAAACAAAACGGTGTTCGTTTAAGAGCTACCGTATCTGAATTTGGTCCTGTTTTGTTTTCGCGAATTTTAGATTTAAATGACACGCAAGCCGGCGTTGTTGCTGTTATTTTTAAATATTGCAACGACAACAACATGCCTTTACTTGATTTAAAAGACATCAAAAAAGTTATTAATTATATTACCGAAGAAGGTAAAGAAGAAATCTCTGCTAATTATGGCAAAATTTCGACAGCCACTACGGGAACTATTTTAAGAAAAATAATAGAATTAGAACAACAAGGAGGTGACATATTCTTTGGCGAGTTGTCTTTTGACATTGAGGATTTGATGCGAATTGACGAAAACGGAAAAGGATACGTCAATATCATTCGCTTAACTGATATTCAGGATAAACCAAAATTATTCTCGACATTTATGTTAAGTTTATTAGCCGAAATTTATCAAAAAATGCCTGAGAAAGGAGATGTATCTCAACCTGAATTAGTTATTTTTATAGATGAAGCCCATTTAATCTTTAATGAAGCCAGTAAAGTTTTATTAGAACAAATTGAAACCATTGTAAAACTGATCCGTTCGAAAGGGGTTGGTATTTATTTTGTAACCCAAAATCCTATGGATGTACCAAGTGGTGTTTTGGCGCAATTAGGATTAAAAATTCAGCATGCTTTAAGAGCTTTTACAGCAAATGACCGTCAGGCAATCAAGAAAACAGCTGATAACTACCCTACTTCTCAATATTACAAAACAGATGAATTATTAACAAGCCTGGGAATTGGTGAAGCTTTGGTTACGGCCTTAAACGAAAAAGGGATTCCGACGCCACTTATAGCCACGATGATGCGTGCCCCAATGAGCCGAATGGATGTTTTAACTTCTGACGAAATTAATGCCATTAATAGTAAATCGAAACTGGTTAAAAAATATGCCGAAGAAATTGACAGCGAAAGTGCCTACGAAATTCTAAACAAAAAAATTGCCAATGCTCAACAAGCAAGCGCGCAACAAGAACAACAAGCACCAGCCAAATCATCAAAAGCTGAACCAAGCACTACAGAAGTTGTTACAAAATCAGTTTTGAAAGTCGTTACAAGTGCTACTTTTATTCGTGGTGTTTTTGGCGTTTTATCCAAAATATTTAAGAAATAATCTAAATAAAATTTAAACCATATAAGTTATTTAAGTCAATATAATGCCTTGCGCATAAATTGAACAAACTTATATCGCTATTTTCGTTTAAACATTTTATTGTCAAACAAATAAAACCCGACAGATTTTAAAAATCTGTCGGGTTTACTATTTCTACATTAAATGAACTTATAAGACTTATATGGTTCAAAAAACTATGAATTTTCTAACAACTCCAAAATCTTATTTTCAATTTCTGGCGTGTTCCAGATATTTTCGATATTCTCTGTTCTTAAAACCTCTTCCATAATTCCGTTCTGGAAATCACCAATAGCCAAAGCCTCGGCATATGGGCGATCACTAAAGGTAACACGACTGTAAAGCGGAATCCATTTGTCAGGGTGTTTATCAGAGAATGCTTTTTCTATTTTCTTTTGCAGCAAGAATTTTTCATCAGCCGTTTTCGTACTCATTTCCATGAAATTTCTATACGAAAGTTCTGCAATCGCATCAGCATTTGGCTTACGGGAAATTTGATACTCAGAGAAAATCTTCTTCCAGTCATCACCATATTGCTCTATCATTTCATACAAAACCGTGATATCTTCAAATCCCGCATTCATACCTTGTCCGTAAAACGGAACAATGGCATGGCAAGCGTCACCAATCAAAGCAATTTTATCTTCATAAGTCCAGGGGAAACATTTCATGGTTACCAAAGTACTCGTTGGATTTTTAAAGAAATCTTCAGCCAATTTCGGAATCACTTCAATCGAATCAGGGAAATTTTTCTCAAAGAAATCCTCAACCATTTTACGATCTGTAAGACTTGCAAACGAATTTTCACCCTCAAAAGGCATGAATAATGTACAGGTAAAACTTCCGTCAAGATTAGGAAGCGCAATTAGCATGTATTCTCCACGCGGCCAGATATGAAACGAATTCTTATCCAGTTTATGAGTCGCATCAGCATTTGCCGGAATATTTAATTCTTTATATCCCATGTTCAAAAATTCCTGCGAATAATTAAACATGCTCTGGCGTTGCATTCTATGACGAATTCTCGAAAAAGCACCATCGGCACCAAAAACCATATCGTATTTTATCTCCTCCCACTCGCCTCTTTCGGTTTCGCCAATATGCAAAGTGGCATCACTTAGCGTAACATCCCAGATTTTTTGGTCAAAATAAAATTCGGCACCGGCTTGTTCCGCAAGGTCAATCATTTTCCTGTTCAGCGTTCCGCGCGAAATCGAATAAATAGATTCGCCTTCCTGTCCGTAGTTCTGAAAATTGAGTTTATCGACCAAATGAATGGCGCGTTTGTCCATCGGAATCGCGATTTCACGAACCGAATCGCCAACGCCAACGCCATCAAGCGCTTTCCATCCACGATTAGACATGGCCAAATTGATAGAACGACCCGAAAAATTAATTTTGCGAATATCAGGACTACGATCATAAACATGAACGGTGTGACCTGCTTTTTTGAGATAAATTGCCAATAGTGATCCTACCAATCCAGAACCTACAACAGCAATTTTTAGTGGAGTTTGCATCAAGAAAAATCTAAATATAAGATCGTAAAAATAAGTAATAAATACACAACAGCTTTAAAATAAAACAAATATTTAGACTAATTCGTGATAATTATTTGGGCATGACCCGCCGAAAAAAGCGGGTCGGGCTTTCGGCTTTATTCCCGATTAACAAAAACTACGGCTAAAAAGCCTTGTTTTTCTAAATCTGGAGATACCGCCTCTATCCCTCATGCAAGTTCCGTTTTCATAACAAATTCTGGTTTTTAATGATTTATTAGAAATATAGAAAAGCCTATTTTCGCTAGAATATACAATCTAGCAAAACACACAGTTGCAAAGTTTCATTTTTTGTCATCCTGACGAAGGAAGGATCACACTTGTAACTCTACAAAGATTGACGATTCTCTATGCGGAGTTTCTTGTGCGATCCTTCCTTCGTCAGGATTGACAAAATTCTACTAAAATTTTCATCATATGTTTTGCAAAAAACTCACTTAAATAAATACCATGAAAAGCGAACTATTACAATCTGATATCATTCTTGAAAACGAAAAAGTATTATTACTTCCATTTGAAAACGAAAGAAACATCGAACTCAAAGAAATAATCTTCGACGACGAAATCTGGAAATACATGGGAATGTACGTTAGAAATGATGCCGATTTCGAAAATTATATCAAAAGCACCTTAAAACAAAAAGCAGACGGAATTTGTTATCCGTTTTTAATAATAGACAAAGCCACAAACAAAATTGCAGGAAGTACCCGTTACGGATATCTAAATCACGCTAGCCAGAAATGCGAAATTGGCTGGACTTGGTACGGAAAGGAATTTCAGGGAACTGGTTTAAATAAAGCGTGTAAATATGAATTATTAAATTTTGGTTTCGAAAACATTCAATTTAAAAGAATACAATTTAGCGCCGATCTTGAAAATAAAAAATCACAACGCGCGATTGAAAAATTAGGCGCAATAAAAGAAGGCATTTTTAGAAATAACTATGTAGACTCTGAAGGAAATAGTAAAGATGACGTTTATTATAGTGTGATTTTGGAGGAATGGGGAAATACTAAAAACAAACACTTTAAAGAATACCTATAAAATAAAACTATTGTAGCAGTAAAAAGAAATCTACCATTAATACTAAATTTAATTTGTATTTTCGTTGGGTAAAAGAAAACCGTTAATCTTATGAAAGATTGTGAATTATCAAATATTGACATAGAAGAAATCGAATGTTTTCTTGAAGAAATTGAGAAATCCTTTAAGGTTCACTTTTTGAATAATGAATTAATTCATATTACAAAATTTGGCCAACTTTGCGATTATATTACAAATAAAATAGAACTTGAAAATTGCAATAATTGTACTAATCAACAAGCCTTTTATAAACTTCGTGAAGCAATTGCAATTATTTTAAATGTTGAAAAAAGAACCATAACCTTAAATCAGTCACTTGCTGATCTTTTCCCACGCAAAACAAGAATTACAGATATTAAAAAACTAGAAACTTATTTGGGTTTTAAACTAAATATTTTACGCCCTCACCATTGTTTATCTATAATCTTTTCTGCTTTATTCACCATATCTTTTGTTGCTCTTTTTTTTATTTTGCCAATCGGATTGTTAGGTATCTTGATTTCCATAACCGGATTTAAAATCTCACACGAGAATGGAACTGAGTTAAGTCTAAAAACTATCAGACAAATAGTTGAAAAAATGACAAGAGAGAATTACCTCGAATCAAGAAGAAACCAAAACACTTTTAATAAAAACGAAATAGAAAATGTATTAATTGATTGGTTTAGTAATCAATTTGATTTAGACAAAACGAAATTAACCCGAGAAGCAAAACTATTTTAACTACAATAAAGGCTTAATAAGCAAACTCTATACTCAAAATGAACCTCTACTCCGAACATTACGTAAGTCAGAAAACTGAAAGGTTCGTCAATAAAATTTGGTGTCTCGATAACAGCATCGGCGAAAGCCTTATCGAAAATAAACTTGTTTTACCCAATGGTTGTTTTAATCTGGCAATTGTAAGCGGAAATGCCATAGAAGTTCATACAAGCAAAAATAAATACACAATGAATGAAGGTTTTTACTTTTGTTCGCAAATGACCAATAAAGTTTTGGTTAATATTCAGCCTAAAACTAAAGTTACCATTATTCAATTGCATAGCTGGACACTTTCGTTTTTTCCAAAATATGATTTGAATAATTTTTCAGATGCTATTATCAAAATTGATGCAGCCGAATTGCCTTTTCAAAACAAAATCGAAGTTGGTTTAAATAGCGATATTTCGAAATTATTAAACACTATTAATTCTTATTTTGAAGATTTAAATGCTTCAAATCCCACTAAAACAGTAGTCGAAAAAATCTGCGAACTCATTAAACTTCACAACGAAGAAATCACGGTTTCGGAAATTGGAAAAACATTGAATTCTTCGCAAAGATCGCTTCAAATTAAATTTAAAATTGCAACCGGACTTACAATCAAAAATTATATTCAGATTCTAAAATTCAGAAAATCTGTAGATCAAATGGTACACTCTGATTTAGAGAAATTAAAACTAACGGATGTTGCGCTTTACAATAAATATTTTGACCAGTCGCATTTTATAAAAAAGTTTAAAGATGTGACGAAGACCACTCCAAAAATGTTCAATTCTGATTCTTATTTTCTTTCTAAAAAAAGATAATATTCGCATTTGTACAATTTTGTCGTTACTATTTGCAGTACTATTGCAAAATCATCAATCAATCAAATTAATCAAAAATGAAAATCAACAAATCATTTTTCCAGTTAAAAACATTTTTAGTTGGAATACTACTGCTCCAATTCCATATTGGATTTTCTCAGGAAGAAAAAAACTCTAAACTGTACAAAGCCATTATGTCAAAAGACAGTCTTTTGTTTAACATCGGATTTAATACCTGCGATGTATCACAATTCGAAAATTTACTAAGCAACAATTTCGAATTCTATCATGACAAAGACAGTATTCAAGACAGAACCTTATTTCTTAAAAACATTAGAAAAGGTTTATGCGGTTCAACCAAAACGTATCAAGCCCGAAGAGATTTAGTACAAGGCAGCACCGAAATTTATCCGTTGTCTAAAAATGGCGCTTTATATGGCGCGTTGCAAATTGGAATTCATCAGTTTTTTGAATCTACCCCGGAAGGAAAAGACAAATTTGGCAGCACGGCAAGATTTACTCATGTCTGGATTTTAGAAAACGGAATCTGGAAACTAAGACGATCCTTTAGTTACGATCATCAGGAGACAAATACCGCAGGAACGAAATCAAGTATTTTTGATAATGATTCTGAAATTGAAAAATGGTTAAAGCAAAATAACATTCCAGCTCTTGGACTTGGCATTATCAATAACGGAAAATTGCAGCAAATAAAAGTATTTGGCGAACTTAAAAAAGGAGTTACAGCGCCTTACAATACCATTTGGAATGTTGCTTCGTTAACCAAACCTGTAACAGCAATGGTAGCTTTGAAACTGGCAAGTGCAGGAAAACTGAATTTAGATGAACCATTATACAAATACTGGACAGATCCGGATATTGCAAAAGATGCTAATACTAAACTTTTAACGGCAAGAATTATTTTAAGTCATCAAACCGGTTTCCCGAACTGGAGATTTATGAACGAATCCGGGAAACTTGATTTTAAATTTAAACCGGGAACAAAATATCAATACTCAGGAGAAGGGCTTGAGTATTTGAGAAAAGCGCTGGAAAAGAAATTCAACAAAACATTACCACAATTAGCCGATGAATTAATTTTTAAACCGCTAAAAATGACGGATACGAAATTTGTCTGGAATGATATTACCGATGTTTCAAGATTAGCAATTGGGTATGACAACAAAGGAAATGCTTACGAACCTACTAAAAATAAAACCGCAAATGCTGCCGATGATTTATTAACAACAGTGCAAGATTACGGAACATTTTTATGCAGCGTGATGAACAGCGATGGCTTAAGTAAAAAAGTATTTGATGATATGATTTCGCATCAGGTTGAGACGAAGAAAAATAAATATTTCGGACTTGGTTTCGAAATATACGATTTAGGAAACGACAATTATGCGCTATCACATGGCGGAGCAGATCAAGGCGTTCAAACCATTGTTTTACTATTACCAAAAACAAAACAAGGGCTGATTATTTTTACTAATGTTGACGATGGTTACAAAATCTACGAAAAGATAGTAAACCATTATTTGGGAGAGAAAGGAAAGAAAATAATTGAAATTGAAACGAAGTAAAATGGCAACTAATAAAGACACAACGATCAATCCCATGGTAAATGTAATAATGCTTTTTATTCTTTTTCTAAGCAAACAAGCCGTAGCCCAGACTAATAGCGAAGTTTTAAAGACTGATGTTCTCAGAAATGAAATTCTTAAAATGGATAGTTTACTTTTTGATGTTGCTTTTAACCAATGTGATGCCTCGCAGTTTAAAAAAATAATAGCCGATGATGTCGAGTTTTATGACGACCGTTTTGGTTTGAATGTTTCAAAAGAAAATGAAATAAAATCATTAGATGCAAAATGCAGCCGACCTGAAAAACTAACCCGAAAATTAAATTCTTGTATCATTGACAAATTAGGTGATTTTGGTGCTGTACAAATAGGCGATCATACTTTTTATGTGGATGGAAAACCCGAAGGAACCGGAAAATTTGTTCATATCTGGGAACGAAAAGACAAGGATTGGAAATTAAAAAGAATTGTTAGTTATGAGCATAGACCTATAAAGAAGTAATTTTTGGTCTGTGCTCTGATTTTCATATTTCTGGAAAAAATGGAAAATTTTGATTTATACTGAAACCTAATTCAAAAACAGTCGTCTAACCAAAAGACGTCATCGTAATCCTCTGTGATTATTAAAGTTTCAATCATCAATCAAAATCGATCATTAACCATAATTAACTCATCCATCATTATGAAAAAATCAATCAAACTAATTGTTCTTAGTACATTGCTTCTGTTTTTCGCTTTCAATGTTTCTTTTGCACAAGACAAAGCAAAACAAATTGACGAACTTATTGGCAAGTACGATCAATACGGTCAATTTAACGGCGCTGCTCTTGTGGCTGAAAACGGAAAAGTAATTCTAAAAAAAGGTTTCGGTTCTGCCAATATGGAATGGAACATTCCGAATCAGACGGACACCAAATTTAGATTAGGATCTATCAGCAAACAATTTACCGCTTTCCTGATTGTAAAATTAGCCGAAGAAGGCAAATTAAAATTAGACGTTCCTATTACTACTTATTTGCCCGATTACCCAAAAGCGACAGGCGACAAAATAACCATTCATCATTTGCTTACACATACTTCGGGTATTCCAAATTATACTTCGCTTCCTAATTTCTTTAAAGACCAAAGCAGAAATCCTTATACTCCTGAAGAATTCGTAAAAACATTCTCGAGTTTACCTCTTGAATTTACGCCTGGTGAGAAATTCAATTACAGTAATTCAGGATATTTTTTACTGGGGTATATTATCGAAAAAGTTTCAGGAAAATCATATGAACAATATTTACAGGAAACTATTCTTGATCCGCTAAAGATGGTGAACTCAGGTTACGACCATGGCGAAGTGATTCTAAAAAACAGAGCAGCAGGTTACGAAAAAAGAGGTAAAAAAATCAGAAATGCTCCTTATCTCGATATGAGCATTCCGTATGCTGCGGGTTCTTTATATTCGACTGTAGAAGATTTGTATTTATGGGATCAGGCACTTTATACCAATAAATTGCTTTCGTCAAAATCTATGGAATCTTTATTTACTCCGTATATCAAAGCCGGAAAAGGATCTTATGGTTACGGATGGTTTATTGAAGAAGCTGACGGAGCAGCAGGCAAAGTAGAAGTGATAGAACACGGAGGCGGAATAAATGGTTTTAATACTATAATTTACCGAATTCCTGGAGATAAAAACCTAATCGTTTTACTAAATAATACGGGCGGAACGGTACTAAATGAAATCAGCCAGTCTATTCGTGCAATATTATACAATCAGTCTTTTAAAGCGCCTAAAATGTCGTTAGCATTTGAATTATTGGATGCATTCTCAGATCAAGGAGTTACGAGCGGATTAAATACATATAACAAACTTAAGAACGATCCTGTTTATGCTATTGCAGAAGGAGAAATGAATCGGGTTGGATACGAATTACTTCAAAACGGAAAAACAAAAGAAGCCATTGAAGTTTTCAGAATAAATGCCGAAACGTATCCAAAATCAGGGAATGCTTATGATAGTTTGGGCGAAGCTTACCTAAAAGACGGAAACAAAAAACTCGCCATTGCAAACTATCAAAAATCTATAGAACTTGATCCGAAAAATGAAGATGGCAAAAAAGCATTAGAAGGACTTTTGAAAAAATAATACTCAAAAAAGACGAACCCTCAATAGCGGTAATCTTTCTCTTACCAACTCTAATAATTCTGGTTTTAAGCCAAAATTATTAGAGTTTTTTTATTTTAAAAGTGTATTTCCGATTCGATATTTAGCATAAAAAAACTATTTTAGCGCTGCCCGAAAAAACAATTTCAAAAACCCAAATCAACCTGATTTACAGCTTTTACAAGCTGTAACCATTATTTATTTAACCTATGAAAAAATTAAAGATGCAACTTTTAGTATCATTACTATGCCTGTTTATTCCAATCATTGGTAATTCTCAAACAGCTGCTAAAACAGTTCCAATGCCCACTCAGCAAAACAAAATTATAATTGATAAAATTGTTGAAGCCGCACATTACAAAAACTATGTTATTGATTTTTGCTTAGAAACCATAAACGAAGCTGCCCTTAAAGAAAAATGGAACGACCAGAAAACTGTCGAAATCAGCGAAACGATCAATTATAAAAACTTCAGGGATGCCGTTTATAATATGTTCGCGTTTTATAACGAAATAGAATTAGAAACATTACTGAAAACCTACAAACAAGATACCGCTTACCAAACCTCAAATGTTATGATTGCCAATGATGCTCTGGGCTATAATCTGGAGATTTTTGCAAATGATATTGTTAGAGGGAAATATAAATAGAGGTTCAAAGGCTTTTTAGGTTCAAAGGAACAAAGGTTTCTTTTAGGCTCTGAGGTTCTAAGTTGCTAAGATTCTAAGGTTTTTTCAGCAAGCTCTTTGCGCTCAAATCTTTGTCAAAGTTTAAAACTTTGACAAAGATCAAATAACGGTAGATTTTTTTACCTATAGCTTTGCGATCTTCATGGCAAAGCCATAAAAGATTAAAACCTTTGCGAATCTTTGCGAAAAAAACTTCGCGCACTTTGCGGTAAAAAACACAAACCAAAAACCACAAAAAACTACTTCTTCGCTGGTTTAAAAACCAATTTAGTCGACGTTTTTATAATCTCGTCTTTATTCAATTTCATTTTTCTGAATTCACCTGCATTGTACATTTCTGCCTGATCGTCGTAATGTTTACTAAACGGATTTCCGGATTGTCCGGTTGGCAAGATACTCCAGCTATTTTCGATATCTGAGAAATCAACTACTCTTCGGGTTGATGGCCCGCCTTTTGTGTAATACTTCCCTTCATTCGTAAGTCCGAAGAATTGATTGTTTATTACTTCGTTTGATCCAGGAGCCGCAAAAGGCCCCACATTAAAAAGTTTACGCAAAGCAGCAATTTTCCCTAATGGATGTTCGTGTTCTACGGTATGCACTTTCCCCCAAGTCCAATCGGCAACCTGATCGCCCAATTGTTCCTGAAGTGCTTTGACAGATTCTTGAAATGATTTTGAAACAATATCTTTTCTGGTTTCTTTTACATTTTTGGTTTTGATATTATCCCACCAAACCGAATTTTCATTTTCAATTTGTCTGGCTATAACTTGCTTCCCTAAAGATAATCCAAGGAATAAATTAAAATTATCCTCTCCCATTTCATCTTCAAAAGTATTCTTAAGATATAAATAAATCCATTTATTGTAAATCGTTGGGGCAACATCTTCAAGATTATTTGTGCCTTTCCATGATTTCAAAGCGGCAATTACTTCTTTTTCTTTTGCTGAAAGCGAAGCCGTATTTACATTCGAAATTAAACTCTGAACAACTCCCGGCGAAACTGGTGAAGTATTATCAAAAATCATTTTACTCATGGCTTCTTTGTCCCAATCAGACTTTGCATCCATTAAAGCTGAAATTCTTTTGGCGCGATCTTCCGGTAAATAATATCCCGGATACAAATAACCATCAATCGCTTCCGGCTGATTATTGGCGGAATATACATAACCCCATTTTGGATTTTCGGCGGAAGGATTTTTAGAAAAATCAAGATATTCTTTGATATCATCTTTACCACTGGCTCCGTCCAAAATAAAAAATGAATTCACTCCTTTGTCATGTTTGTAAAGCGTTCCCGTTGCCCACCAGGCTACATTTCCTTTTGCATCGCCATACATTACATTCAATCCCGGCGCAGCAACTAACTGAACTGCTTTCCTGAAATCGTCTTTACTTTTAGCATGTGATAGTCCGTAAACGGCATCTAAAATTTGTATCGGTTGTTGAGTATAAATCCACGACATTGCAATAGGATTTTTTCTATCCAGACGATCTAATAAATCATTCATGATTGGTCCGTGTCGGCTTGATTTAATTGTCAATACTACATCCGAAGTATCTTTTACTTTTATCGTTTTCTTTCTGGTTTCGTAAGCTGCAAAACCCGTTGGAGTTTGATATAGATTCGAATCTCCAACTTTATTCTTTTCCTGATAAAAATCGATATCATCATTTTCGAACATCGTTAATCCGTACGCATAATCACGATTGTGCGCCAATAAAGGATATGGAATTCCGGCCAGATAACAGCCATACAATTCAAATTCTGGTGTAATTAAATGCGCCTCGTACCAGGTTGCCGGTTGCGAAAATCCAATATGCGGATCATTAGCAAAAATTACTTTTCCGTTTTTCGTTTTATTTGGTCCTGCCACCCAACTATTACTTCCCACAAAAGGCGGAATTGGCGAATTATCCAACAAAGCCGCTACTGATTTTGCAATTGTAGTATATTCTTCGATATTCTCTTTAGAACTTTTAATTTGTGTCGTATTAAATTCTCCTTCAATTCCTAAATCTTTCAAATATGCAGCACCATATCTATTGCGAATATCGGTTAGCAAAGGATCTGTTTTTTGAGCCATCGCAAAACTGAAAGACATATAACCAAAAATATTATAAACGTCTTTTATAGTAAATTTTTCTTTTTTAACGCCCACCAAAGTAAACTCAATTGGCGTTGTTCCTTCCTCTAAATACTGATTGATTCCGTCTAGATACGCCAACGTCATTTTATAACTCTGACTGTTTTTATCTAATTTGGCAATGGCTTTGGCCGAAGCTTCTTCGATACCTATTCCGGAGAAAAATTTATCATTTTTGAGCGCGAGAGATCCAAAGATTTCTGATAATCTTCCCGGTGCAATACGACGAAGCAATTCCATTTGCCATAAACGTTCCTGTGCATGAACATAACCTAAAGCCGTCATGGCATCTTTTTCAGAACTGGCATAAATATGAGGCACTCCAAAATCATCAAAATAAACCGTGGTTTCTTTGTCAAGGTTTTTCAGCTGAACTTCACCTTCATATTTGGGTTTCAGATGAAAAATATAGGCACACAAACCTATTCCAAGAACAACAATCAATACGAATAAAACCAGCAGAATTTTTTTAATTTTTCTCATATTCAAGACAGTATAAGGATAAAATGATTTGGTAATGATGTAACTTTAAGATAGAATCCTGTAAAAAACATCGCTTTTAAAACTCTAAATTTATGTATTTAAAATCAATACCATAAATGTCAATCTATAAAAAAATAGCGATCGGTGTAATTTCTTTGTTTCTTTTTGTGATTTTAGTCAATATTGGTCTCAATTATTGGATAAAAAAACAATTACCCATAATTGTAAACGAGAAAAATAAAACGGCATACAACATTCACTACGAAAAAATCGAAGTTTCGCTTATTTCGCGAAATATCAATGCGACGACATTATTGGTAAGTCCTAAAAATCAACCAAAAGATAGTAAAAATGGACTATTTTCTAAGATTGAATCGATCACGATTAAACATTTTAATATTTGGGATTTGGCTTTTAATGATATCATTCAGGCCGAAAGTATCATCATCAATAAACCTCGCGTGATTTTATACAAAAAAGGAGAAAAACTTCTGAATAACAGCAAAAGTATAAAGAACGAAATCATCGAACCTTTTAGAAAAATTGTGGCTGTTTCGAATATTTATTTAAATGACGGAACGGTAGACGTAGTTTCATTAGATACCGACAAACCTATTTTGAGCGTTAAAAAAATCATCTTAAAACTCGAAGGTATTTTACTTACTGATGCTACTCTTAAAGAAAAAATTCCGATGCATTTTAAAAAATATGTATTAGTTTGTGATAGTCTATATTATAAACCAAGTGCTTTTTATGCCATGAATATTGGGCAAATAAGTACGGAGAGAAGTTTCTTAAAAATTAAAAACTTTACATATTTACCTGAATTTAGCCGAAAAGTTTTTGTGAGTAAATTAGACAAAGAAAAAGACATTTATACCATCAAATTAGATTCGGCACATATCGAAAAAATGGATTGGGGTTTTAAAGACGATCGTTTTTTCTTTAAAGCAAATTCTCTTATCGCCAATCACGTTGACGCCAATATTTACCGTAATAAAATGCCAAAAGACGATTTGAGTAAAAAATATCTGTACAATCATTTATTGCGAAAAATTAAGTTTCCGCTTGAAATAGATACGATACAAATTCTAAAATCGAAATTGGTTTATGAGGAGGAAATAGATTTCTCTAAAGGTCCCGGAATTTTAAATTTCGATCGTTTTAATATGCAGGTCACTAACTTAAAAAGTGGTTTTGGTCACAAAAAAATGGCCGATGTAAAAATCAAAGTCAATTGTGTTTTCATGAAAGCATCTCCCCTTAATGTCAATTGGAGTTTTAATGTTCTGGATCTCAAAGACAGTTTTCATATTCAGGGAACGATCGCGAATTTTAATGTCGTGGCGATGGAGCGCTTTACAAAACCTTATATCAATACTACATTTACAGGAAAGTTTAATAAATATCATTTTAACTTTTACGGAAATGACAATACTGCCAAAGGAAATGCAACGCTTGATTATGAAGATTTAAAAGTAAAATTATTTAAGAAAAAAGATCGCGAAAAAGAAGCCAAACTTAAAACGGCTGTCGCTAACTTATTGCTTAAGAATGACTCAGGCGACGAAAGCAAAAAGGCAGATGTCGAACTCGATCGAATTCAGGAAAAGTCATTTTATAATTTCTTATGGAGAAGCATTGCAGAATCTTTCAAGAAAATTTTGATTTAATGTGTTTTCGTCACGAATCTTTTTTTTTGCCACGAATTTCACGAATTAGCACGAATTAATCATTTCTGAAATTCGTATGAATCTTTGTCGAATTGCGAATGTGATTTACTTCGTCTATTCGCTATCGCTCGGGTCTCATTTTGAATCGAAATGACAAACTTTACGAAAATCTTATTATGAAAATGATTGCCCTAGCCCCGATAGAAGAGGAAATCCTTTTGTGACGGTGTTCGCCACAAAAGATTGGAACGAATAGCGGGATTAGCTCCTAAAAAAAGTTATCATTATAGAGATTAAAAATGATCAGTTTTATGAAATAAGAAAATTTAAACCTGATAATTATCAGGTTTTTTGAGCATAAATTTTCCAACATTTGCTTTTATTTTTAATTTAAAAACAAATGACAAAACCACCTTTACACACTTTTCATATTCCTGTAATGGGGCTTGCCTATACAATCGATAGCCCAATTCGAGTGGCACAATATGGAATTTCATCTGTGGTCTCGATAGCTGATGATGATTTAATTGAAAAGATGCGTAATTTTTATAGCACCAAATTCAATTTTCCTTATGAGGAAATAACTCAAAAGTTTCACGACTACAGAGCCGAAAGAATTACTTCATACCTTAATTTAGTGGACAAAATTGTAAAAGAAAAATTTGACAATTTTAAAACTGAACTTATCGAAAGCAAAACTGCTGTAGAAAATTATATCGCGATGTTACCCAACACATCAGATATTAAAAAAGGATTTCAGAACTTATTGAATGATGGAATTTCTTTTAAAGAAAACATTCAAAATTATATCGAATCTCATCTTTCTCCCGGTTTAATCGATGTGAATATCATGACCAAACTGGACAAAGATAATTTCGAAAAAAACGAACAACTTCCTATTGAATTTAATGATGCTCATGCTGCTTTAAGAGGGTTTGCCAATAGTAATCTTGAATCATCGGTTGTACTTTCTGCGGGAATGAATCCGAGATTGTTTAGTTATTTTGAAAATTTCCCCGATTTTTTTCCCAATCTTAATAATGAACTTAAGAAGAAAATCATTTTAAAAGTAAGTGACTTTAGGTCAGCAATGATTCAGGGTAACTTCTTAGCCAAAAAAGGATTATGGGTTTCTGAGTACAGAATCGAATCCGGATTGAATTGTGGCGGACACGCGTTTGCTACTGACGGTCTTTTGTTAGGACCAATTTTAGAAGAATTTAAAGAGAAAAAAGATCAACTTGTTCAATCTGCACATGAGTTGATGACAAAAGTATTACAGCAAAAACAAATTTACGCTCCAGAAAATCCTTTACCGCTAAAAATTACGGTTCAGGGTGGCGTAGGAACTGCTGAAGAACATGATTTTTTATTAGACAAATACAAAGTAGATTCTGTTGGCTGGGGATCTCCTTTTTTACTGGTTCCAGAAGCTACTTCTGTAGATAAAGCAACCCGTGAATTATTGATAGAAGCCAAAGAAGAAGATTTATACTTAAGTCATATTTCGCCATTAGGAGTTCCGTTTAATACTTTAAGAGGTACTACAAATGAGATTTTAAAACAAAAAAGAATTGAGCAAAACAAAGCCGGAAGTTCTTGTCCGAAAAAATTCCTTGCTTTGAGCAAAGAATACGATCCTCACGGAATTTGCACTGCTTCGAAAAAATTTCAGGATCATAAACTGGAAGAATTAGAAAACATAAAAGAAACAATGTCATCTAAAGATTTCGAAAAGGCAAAATTTGCAATCACAGAGAAATCTTGCCTATGTGTTGGTTTAGCCAATGCTTCGTATTTAGAGAATGATATTAAAATAAAAGGCCAGGCGCAAGGAGTTGTGATCTGCCCTGGGCCAAATATGGCTTATTTTGACCAAGAAGTTTCATTGGCTGATATGTTGGGTCATATTTATGGAAATAAATCGATTCTAAGAACCGATAACAGGCCGAATTTATTTGTAAAGGAATTGAAAATGTATGTAGATTATTTCAGGAATGAAATTGAAAACATTTCAGGAGGAATTACAAATGCTCAGGTTAAAAAGTGGAATACTTTTAAAGCCAATATTATCGAAGGAATAGAATATTATCAAAATCTACTTTCGACCTCTTTGTACTTTAAACAGGATTTAAATAAAATTAAAAATGATTTCGATTTTTATAAATCAGAATTATCTAAAATAACAATACCAACCTTAGAATTAGCTTAAACTAAAAAACCCCGATTTAAAATTTAAATCGGGGTTTTTACTTATATAGAAATTGGTTTATTCTTTTTTCTTTTTACTGTCGATAACAGCACCTGTTCCGGTTCCTAAAGCAGCACCGGCTAAACCACCAATAATGGCACCTTCGCCTTTTTTCTTACTTACAATAGCTCCGGTTGCAGCACCTACTCCAGCACCAATTACGGCACCTTTAGCAGTAGCACTCCATCCTTTTTTCTTTTTTGTAGTCGTTGTAGTTGCAGTTCCGTCAGCTTGTTGTTGGTGTACTACCACAACTTTTTGAGATTCTACTTTTTGTTGCTCTACTTTTTGTTGTTCTTTCAGGTTGGCCATTTCTGTCTTCATTGAATCAATAACTCTTTGTTTATTAATTTCAACTTTCATCGAATCAATGCTAGCTTGTTTGGCTTTATTAATATCTTCTTTTCCTTGATTTTGACAAGAAACGATTGATAAAGCGGCGAATAAAATATATAAGGCTTTCATGATTGTAGTGTTTTTAAATTATTACACTACAAATTAAAGCATATTCGTTTTGCTGAAGTTACATGATTTAGAGTAATGGTTACAGAATTTAAAGATTACGCTAAAATTGGACACGGATGAAACGGATTGCTAAAGCAAAACGCGGATTTAAAGCGGTTTTATTAAGTCGATACCTAAAAATAATCTCGCAATCCCGATAGCTATCGGGAGCAGAGCCGTAAAGTTTTTCTCATTTTATGTCATTTCGACAAAGGAGAAATCTTCGCGAGAAGCTCGACAAAGATTTGACTTTCTTTGCAGAGTTACTTACGAAGATTTCTCCTTTGTCGAAATGACAAACAACGCGTAGAGATTGACTTTAATTAAAAAACTTTTCTACTTTAAAAGATTACTATACTTTTACTTCTCTAAAATTCCTTTTTTCAGGATTTGCCCAAAGTCGTACATATCTTCATAAGAACAATATAAAGGAACTGGTGCCAAGCGAATAACATTAGGTTCACGCCAATCTGTAATAACACCGTTTTTCATTAAATAATCGAATAAACTTCTTCCTTCTCCATGTAAAAAAACCGATAATTGAGAGGCTCTTTCTTCAGGATTTGAAGGTGTGATAATTTCGAAATTACCTTTTACTTCTTTGTCTATTTCATGCAAAATAAATTCTAAGTATGAGGTGATATGGTCTCTCTTTTTTATTAAAGCATCCATTCCAACCTCAGCAAACATTTCTACCGAAGCTAAATAAGGCGCTAAAGAAAGTACAGGTAAATTACTAATTTGCCAGCCATCTGCTCCGTGAACCGGATCAAAATTAGGTTCCATTTTAAAACGGCGTTCTTTATTATGTCCCCACCAACCTGCAAAACGAGGCAGATCCGGGTTATTGTGATGTTTTTCGTGCACGAAACAACCAGAAGCATTTCCCGGTCCTGAATTCATGTATTTATAACTGCACCAGGCAGCAAAATCTACGTTCCAGTCATGAAGTTCTAATTTGATATTTCCTGCAGCATGAGCTAAATCCCAACCTACTTTTGCTCCGGCTTTTTGTCCGGCTTCAGTAATGGTTTTAATATCGAAAACTTGTCCGGTATAATAATTTACTCCACCAATTAAAACTAAAGCCAGCTCATCACCAACTTCTTCAATTTTTGCCAAAACATCTTCAAGACGAATATTGTGTTCGCCTTCACGACGTTTGATTTCAACTATGGCATCTTCTGTTTTATATCCATGAAAATGAACCTGACTCTGAAACATATATTGATCTGATGGGAACGCTTTTTCTTCGCAGATAATTTTATAACGCTTGTCTTTTGGCTGATAAAAAGAAACCATCAATAAATGAAGATTTACCGTCAGGGTATTCATCACCGTAACTTCTGATGGCAAAGCGCCCACAATTTTACTCAAAGGTTCTGCAAATATTTCCTGATAATCCCACCAAGGTTTTTCGGCATAAAAATGACCTTCTACAGCAAGATCTGCCCAATCGTTCATTACTTCGTCGATATAGGCTTTGGTCCGTTTTGGCTGTAATCCTAAAGAGTTTCCTGTAAAATAGATTACGCGTTTGTCATTTACTTTAGGAAAAAGAAACTGATCCTGATAATGATTTAATGTGTCTTGCGAATCAAGCTCTCGTGCGAATTCGCGTGTATTTTGAAAAGTCATTGTGTTTTTGTTTTGTCTGCTAAAATAACAAATTTTGTTTGTTTTGTTTCATGTTTTAAGTTTTGCGTTGATATGTTTTGGAGATTTAACCGCAATCCCGATAGCTATCGGGAGCAAAGGATTTTTATCTCGATTAACGTTTACAAACGCTAAGTTCGCAAAGCTTTGTGTGTTTTTGTATGTAACAAAAACAAACTGCGTAAAAAAACTTTAAGAAACTTTTGCGTTTAAATTTCGCAACTAATACCAAACTTGAAACCTGAAACTTTTTAAACATAAAAAAACCCGCCATTGCTGACAGGTTTTATATTTATTTTAAATATCTGATTAGATAATTAACATTGCATCTCCGTAAGAATAGAATTTGTACTCTTCTTTGATAGCTTCTTCGTATGCTCTTTTCATTAAATCATGTCCACAGAAAGCAGAAATCATCATTAATAATGTTGATTTTGGTGTGTGGAAATTTGTAATCATACAGTTTGCAATACTAAAATCGTGAGGAGGGAAAATAAATTTATTTGTCCATCCTTCGTAAGGATTCAAAGTATTTTGTGATGAAACTGAACTTTCAATCGCACGCATAGAAGTTGTTCCAACAGCACAGATACGTTTTTTCTTTGCTTTTGCTTCGTTTACAATATCACAAGCTTCTTGTTTGATGATCAATTCTTCAGAATCCATTTTGTGTTTAGATAAATCTTCAACCTCAACCGGGTTAAAAGTTCCTAAACCAACGTGAAGTGTAACTTCAGCAAAATTAATTCCTTTAATTTCTAATTTTTTCAAAAGGTGTTTTGAGAAGTGTAATCCTGCAGTTGGCGCAGCTACAGCTCCTTCTTCTTTTGCATAGATAGTTTGGTATCTTTCAGCATCTTCAGCTGTTACTTCTCTACTGATATATTTAGGAATTGGAGTTTCTCCAAGTTCTGTCAATTTGTTTCTGAATTCTTCATAAGATCCATCGTATAAGAAACGTAAAGTTCTACCACGAGAAGTTGTATTGTCGATTACCTCAGCAACTAACGAATCGTCATCACCAAAATAAAGTTTGTTACCAATACGGATTTTTCTAGCCGGATCAACTAAAACGTCCCAAAGACGTTGCTCAGAATTTAATTCTCTTAATAAGAAAACTTCAATTCTTGCTCCTGTTTTTTCTTTGTTTCCGTACAAACGTGCAGGGAAAACTTTAGTATTGTTAAGAATCAAAACGTCTCCGTCATCAAAATAATTGATAACATCTTTAAACATTTTGTGCTCTATAGTTTGTTTTTGACGATCGATTACCATTAAACGAGATTCGTCTCTGTTTTCTGCCGGGAATTCTGCTAAAAGTTCTTTCGGTAAATTAAATTGAAAATGTGATAATTTCATTTGAGAAAGTTATGAGTTATAGATTTTCGATCAGGATTATTTGAAGACCTGATTTTTAATCGTGTGCAAATATACGACTGTGAGATAGGCGTTGTCAAGTGTTTTGATGTTTATTTTCAAAAGTCGCTGATTTAGTGGTGTTTTAGTGACATAAAAAAATGGGATTTCACCATATAAGTGATATAAGTTCATTTAAATTAGGAATCTTTAAAAATTGCTGGTGTTTTTATTTGGCTAAAGCCGAACAGTTTGCGCATAAAAAAACCTCCAGTTAAAACTGGAGGCTATTCAAATTATGTTTGTTTAAATGAACCTATATCACTTATATGATTAAAATCTACAATTCTGAAACTTGGAAGTTTAAAGCTTTTAGATCATTCCAGAAATCAGGATATGATTTCGAAACTACTTCAGCATCTTCAATAATGATAGGGACTTTTAAAGCCAAAGGCGCAAATGCCATTGCCATACGGTGATCGTTATAAGTTCCGATTTTCACATTATGATTGATGTTTTCTGAAGCTACTAAAGTCAGACTATCATTAGTAACCGAAATGTTTGCTCCTAATTTTGTCAACTCAATTCTAAGCGCCTCAAGTCTGTCTGTTTCTTTAATTTTTAAAGTATGAAGACCTGTTAAATGGCAACCAATTCCTAAACCTAAACACGTTACTACAATAGTTTGTGCAATATCTGGTGTATTGTTTAATTCAAAATCTACTGTTTCGTATTTAAAATTTTCTTGTTTTACCAAAGTCATTTTATTGTCCTGAAACGTAGTCTGAACTCCTAATTTCTCATAAAGAGAAACCAATTCAGAATCTCCTTGCAAACTATTTTCTTTGTAACTGCTTAAAGTAATTGAAGCTGTGTCGGCCAAAGCAACCAAACTAAAGAAGTAAGATGCTGAACTCCAATCTGATTCTACTACCATTTCTTTGGTTTCAACTTCAGCTTTTGGATAAACTTTAATCACGTTTCCTTCAAAACTAGTTTGAATATCTAAATCATTAAGCAAAGCCAAAGTCATTTTGATATACGGAATTGAAGTAATTTCTCCTTCTAAAGTCAGCTCTAAACCATTTTCTAATTTTGATGCCACTAATAAAAGTGCCGAAATATACTGGCTGCTTACATTTGCTGCCAAAGTAACTTTTGAAGCAGTTACTTTTTTTCCTTTAATTCTAATTGGCGGATAACCTTCTTCTTTTTCATAAGAAATCTCAACTCCCAATTGTCCTAAAGCTTCAACTAAAATTTTTATCGGACGTTCCTGCATTCTGCTTGAACCTGTCATAACCACTTCGCGACCTTCATTTACAGCAAAATATGCGGTTAAAAAACGCATTGCAGTTCCTGCATGGTGAATGTCTACAATTTCGTCATTGCCAATTAAGGCTTTTTGCATTACCTCACTATCATCTGAGTTGGAAGTATTTGCTAATGTAATATTTGGAAATAATGCTTTTAACAACAATAAACGATTGGTTTCGCTTTTTGATCCTGTTACTGCAATTTGTCCTTGTAAATTATGTTGAGTTGTCTGGAGTAGTAAATTCATTTTTTTAATGGTAAATTGAAATTATGAATTATGAATGGTTAGAAACGTAATTCGCCACGCAATTTACCACTCCCCACTCATAATTCAAAATTCAAAACTCATAATTCAAAACTTATGAGTGATATTTCACAATTATTTCAATTTATCGTTGTTTTTGTGACGATCTTTATCCCTAACCGATTTTAAGTCCATTTTTTTATCGAAAGCAGCTTGTAAATCTATTCCGGTTTGGTTGGCAAGACATAAAACAACAAAAACAACATCGGCTAATTCTTCTCCCAGATCTTTGTTTTTATCACTTTCTTTCTCTGATTGTTCGCCATATCTACGGGCAATAATTCTGGCAACTTCACCTACTTCTTCTGTAAGTTGTGCCATATTTGTAAGCTCATTAAAATAACGAACACCGTGTTCTTTTATCCAGGTATCAACATCTAGTTGTGCATTTTTCAAGTCCATAGTTATATTTTTTTAAGAATAATTTTTTCATTTTGACTGACAATCATCTTCCGGAAAAAACTTTTAATCCATTGTAGTGATCAGCTGCAAAAATACTATTGTTAATTTCTTTTAAACTACTTATTTGAATTTTGTTTCCTTTAATGAAAAAAATTAAATTCGCTTTAAAACTATTTTTTCAGATTGTTTCGCAAGTATTATTTTGTAAAATTCTTTTAGCCCTTCGTATTTTTCTATTGGAATTATAACTTCATTCATTTGATGAACAATTGTCATTTGTATTTGATTTTCACTGAAAGCGGTACTAAATTTAAATGTTCCTGAACCATCTTCTGTACTTACAACAGCAGATTGAGGCAAATTTTCGACTGTATAATTGTCAGGAATTTTTATGCTTATGGTGTATTTTTCCAGAAATGGAAATCCAAAATCTACCGGATATTCCCTTTTCTCCTGCTTGAATGGATTTTTTTCCTTTAAGAAAAACAACATCGGACTGATATATATTTGTCCTCCGATAATTTCTGAAAAATTTGAACCTGCAAATGAAAATGTTTCTGAAATGGGTAATAAAAGTTCATTTTGATTGGTTCTTTTATATTCGCTTAATTCGATCTTGTTATTCTCATTTTCAAATTTATCTAAATAGGCTTCTTCTGTTTCGTTCAAAAAGGTGTTTCTAAAATTGAAAGCATTATAATTTGAATATTGTCTTCTGACTTTTCCTTTAATTTCACCCTTTTCAATAATTTCATAACTCATTGAAACAATATGATCTGAAATTTTTTGCGGCATTAAATCAATTTCTTCTGAAGTTTCGTTCTTGCGAATTAAGCGTCCAATCCAATTTAAATCCCTCAAAGGTAAAATGTTTACTGTAGAAAAAGGATCTGTTGCATCCAGCAGAACTCTTCCGCTTGGTGTTTCTACACCTGTAATTACATAGTTGAAAGCATTTGTATTCGGGAAAAAAGCAATTCCGTTAGATCGTGTACTTATTAAAACAGGATCAGCTTCAAGACCTGCAGCGCGCAACATGGCAGTCAGAATAAAGTTGACATCTGCACAATTACCGCTTTTTTCTTTATAGGCTTTTCGGACACCTTTTTCGCATCCGTATCCATAAGTATTATTCCATTTTATCTTTGATTTTACGTAATCCAGAATCACTTTTATTTTATCATCCGGATTTACTTTATCTTTTAATATCAATTTCAAATCGTCTTCAAAATAACTTTCTTTTCTTAATTCGGGTCCAAAATTTTCAAACTCATAAATTGTTTTGGCAACAGCTTCCCAATTAGAAGAAATCGTTTTATAGAGTTGCCCTGGTATGCTTATAGTTTCTAACTCATGCAAAATACCTGAACGATAATTGTTTACATTGTTTACAAAAACTTCTTCTTTCAACGCCGGCAAATCTTTAAGGATATAAGTCGTTTCCGTTGCTGGATAACCATAGGTTTTAGCAATATCAGTAGTTACTTTTGGAGTAAAAAGACCTTTTATCATTCTCTTAAATTGAAATGAATTTGGAACTGTCGTTTTAAACTCAGTATAATTAACCGGAATATCTTCCTGAAAGTTCCAATCCTGAATATACAATGATCCTGCGTAGTTTTTAATCTGATATTCTATCACCGATCCTTCTTTTACATCTGGAAATGTGATTTTTTTAATCCAATAATTACTATTGATCTTATCTAGAAATTCTCCTTCCGGCTTTAATTTAGATTTTACAATTTTTCCGTCTATTAAATTATAGGTATATACATCGGTTATACTTATTTGATTTGCTTTTCCTGCCGGAACACCAACCTGAATTGTAGCCCAATTATAACCTTCTTTTTTATAAATTTTGATCCTCTTTTTAACAATGTTTTCCTGATTGCCGTGATCTCCTATCGAAACGACTCCTTTGCTAAATAAAACAGAGGCTACCGCGGCTGAATCTTTTGGATGTATTTTTTCTTCGAGCTCTGCAATAGTTACTTTCCCTAATTCATAAGTCTGAGCTTTTATTTTAGATAATCCAAAAAACAAAAAAGTAACTATTACTAAGCTTTGAAACTTCATATTAGATTCTTTTTAAAACAATTTTTTCTGTTTGTTTTGCAATCATGTTTTTATAATATTCTTTTAGCATTTCGTACTTTTCAGTAGATACAATTGCCTCGTTAATTTGATGCTGAATAATGATTTGCAATGAGTTTCCTACTGGAGCAATATTAAACTTAAAACTCCCTAAATTATCCTCCATATTAATAATGGCTGGCGCAGGTAAAACTTCTGCTGTAAAACCTTCAGGGATTTGAAGAGTAATGTTGTATTTGTCTGTAAAAGGGAATCCAAAATCGACTGGATATTCTCTCACATCTTGTTTGAAAGGATTTTTTTCGTTTGTAAAAAACAACATAGGATTTACATAAATTTTCCCACCAATAACATCGCACAAATTATTTCCAGTAAATGAATATGTTTCCATTGTAGGCAACAATAATTCTTTTTCGTTTGTTCTTGAATAGTCACTGATTTCTATTTTGTTATTACTATTTTCCAATTTTTCTAAATACTCTTCTTCTTTAAAACCGTTAATGTTTTTTCTTGTGATCATAGCATTATAATCGGTACATTGCCTTCTGGTCTTTCCCGTTACCTTACCTTCTGTATCAATACTATAACTCATAAAAACAAAGTCATTTGACGATTTTTTAGGCATTAAATCAACTTCTTCAGAGCTTCCGTCTTTTCTAATCAATCGACCATACCAATTTAGAGCTCTTAATGGCAAAACATTAGGCGTTGAAAATTTATCAGAAGCATCTAATAAAATATTTCCGTTTGGAGTTTCAACCGCTGCAATAACATAATTAAAAGCAGTTCTGTTTGGGAAAATTGAAATTCCGTTAGAACGTGTGCTTACCAAAACCGGATTTGCTGTTAAGCCTGCATAACGAAGCATAGCGGTAAGCATTAGATTAATATCAGCAATGTTTCCCGTTTTTTCTTTGTATGCTTTTTTAACACCATTATCACAGCTATATCCTAAATATTCATTCCATTTTACATTTGCTTTTACATGATCTAAAACAACTAATATTCTTTCTTCGCTTGTATTTTTCCCTTCTAATTTCTTTTTCAAATCCTCCTCAAAATATCCGGTCTTATTCAACTCAGAACCAATGTCCTTATAAATTGTATGCACCACTGACTCCCAATCTACAGAATACATTTTCACCTCTGACTGTGGAAATTTTGTTAGTGATAATTCATGCTGAATACTTGAGGTATAATTATCAATATTATTTACATAGGCTTCCTCTTTCATCGCCGGAAAATCTACAGCAAGATATGTAGTCTGCGTTTCTTTATAATCTACTTTACTCGTAGAAAATGTTGTTTTGGTATGCCTGTACTCACTATCTCTCTCTTTATTTGTAAAAACAATAGATTTTTGATTTATAACTTCAGTTTTCTTAGGAAAAACATATCCCTTTTGTCTTGCATTAAAGACATAATACTCCGGAACATAAGTTGAAAACTCAGAATAATTCACCGGAATACTGGTTTGAAAATTCCACTCTCTAATCATCTGACCACTTGGACTTCTTATTGTATAGCTAAATTCAATAACAGAACCTTCCTTAACATTAGGCATTGTTATTTTTTTCTGACCTCTGAATTTATCTACAACTTCATCAAAAACTCCTTCACTCTTTAGTTTTGTCTTTTCAATTTTACCATCAACTAAATTATAAGTAACCGCATCAGAAAAATTCACTTTCTCTTTAAAATCAGACTGGTTGTAGTACCAAACATTTTGATTTGCCCAGTCGTAACCCTCCTTTTTATAAATTTTAATTCTAGTCTCTACTTCTGCTACAGTCACAAAACCATTATTTACATCATATTCTATTCTGGTTCTTCCCTTTTTATACAAAATTGCAGCTGCCGCCGATGAATCTTTGGGATGTATTTTTTGTTGTAACTCTGCGATGGATACTTTTCCTAATTTAAATTCCTGCCCTGTTACTTTTGATATAAATAACAAAAGAATCGACAGACTAAAAAGTTTGATAGTTTTCATTTTTGGTTGTTTCTTGATTAGTTCTTGGTTAATATAATTTTGGCATTATCATTCTTTGACACTTGCTCCATAAAAAGGCGGTATTCATCATATTCTTTGTTAGAATATTTGCCTTTATTTAAAAACATAGTGCGCTTATAAATCAGTTTATTATTTTCTTTTTTGATGATTTCAGTTTTATATTCTCCAAACTTTCCTTTTAAATCGAAATTTGACGGCAAAAATTCTATCGTAAAACCTGTTGGTAAATTAATTTCAACTTCATCTGAATCTAAATAACCTCGCTGAATTTCAAATGGATTTTTTCTATTTCGGATTCTTTTGACGTTACCGGAACTTTGATTGAAAGCATCTACCGTAAAAATCATTTTATTACCCGAAATCGCAGCATAGTTTATGGCGCTTATTTGTACATCTTCAGTAAATTGAATATTCTCTTTATTATTTGTGAAAGTTATTTTACCTAATTTCAAGTTATTGATATTACTCCAATAGTCTTTATAATGAGATTCCTTTTCAGTTGGCTGCATCGTTTCTATTCTGGTTTTAGAACTATACTGCGAACCTTCTGAAGTAATGATAACTGAACCCGAAAAATGACCATTTTCATCTATAGTATAACTTCCTTTGTCTTTTTGAGTATTTCCAACATCTTCATATATTTTGGTTCTCACTATTTCGCCACCTTCAGGTTTAATGATCAAAACATCACGATCATCTGTAAAAGTTCCCTGATATCCAAAAGGATCATCCTGGCTTGTACATTCTAACCAGGTGTAATGATTTCCGTGCGGAATTGCCAAAATCATATGATTTCCCTGCATCGAAACAAAATCAGATTGAATATCTGACTTATAGCGATTTCCATATAAAATAGTATTGTAAGACGGAACATCTACAACTTCTAAAAGTGCTCTTGTATAATTAGACAATGCTTTACAATCTCCATAACCTAAACGATCTACATCGCTCGCAAGCATTGGTTTCCAACCACCAATACCTACAGCAATATTTACATATCTGGATTTCTTTTGTACGTAATCGTAAATGATTTTTGCTTTTTTTATAGGATCTTTTTCATCACCAACTAATGCCTTTATTTTTACTTTAGTTTCTTCCGGCAATGTGGTAGTTCCCGTTAAGATTTTTTCTCCATACCATTTACCAAATGCTTCCCATGTTGTAGCATTACCATCAACCCCTTCTAAATGAAATTTCTCTAATCCCATCATTACTTTCGGAAATAAATCATCGGTAGACGGACTATAATCTTCTACTTTTCTCGCTAAAATGTTTAGGGCAACATAACTTAGTTTTGTATCGGTATCGCTAGTTTTCTTTATATTAAAACCTGAAAAAGCAAACTCCTTCTTTTTGAAACCAAGATCGTTTGGAAAAGAAACATTTAAGACGCATTTCTCTACGCTCAGATTATAATCGCTTAAAAAATACCATCTTGGTATGAAAGCTGTGTTTGAAGTCTCACTTTCGCTGGTGTACACAACCGTAAAAGGATATGAAATTGGGGTGTAATCTAAATAAAGTATACGGTTATCAGAGAAAAGAGTACTACCGCTTACTGCACTTTGATCTTTAAAATCTTTTCGTTTTATCTTTTTGATTTCCTTACCTGAAATATCATATATAATTGCTTCGATATTTTTTACTCCGCCTGATTTATCATAGTGTTGATAAGCGCCAATATCGCTAAGACCATTTTCATTTAAAACGGTTACTACTCGTTGCGTTTTGATATTCATACTTCTTTGCGAAAGAATTGTAATATCCATTTGATCTAAACGAACAACGGCACTGGCATTCTCTTTAAGGCTATCTGAAATAGAAGCGAAAGTATATTCGACTTTTTGAGCAGAAGAAATATTGATAAATAAGAAAAAGAATAACCCGAAAAAAGTAGATTTCATTAGTAAGTAATTTCGTCAAATATATATTATTTTTAGAAATTTTTAACACTCGTCTAATGATTTTTTAATCTTTGTTTTTGCTGTCAATTAAAATCGTTACAGGCCCGTCATTCAGCAGACTCACTTTCATATCTGCACCAAAAATTCCGGTTTGTACTTTCTTATTGAATTCTTTTTCTAAGGACTGAACAAAATTCTCATACATTGGAATTGCAAAGTCAGGTTTTGCTGCTTTTATGTAAGATGGGCGGTTTCCTTTTTTTGTAGAAGCATGAAGTGTAAATTGACTTACTACAATAATATCTCCGTCGATATCCTGAACAGAACAATTCATGACGTCATTCTCGTCGCCAAAAATTCTCATTTTAATGATTTTACCCACTAACCAATCAATATCTTCCTGAGTATCCAGATCTTCAATCCCAACTAAAACCAATAAACCTTTCTGAATATCAGCTACTTTTTTTTCATCAACTGTAACTGATGCTTCTGAAACTCTTTGAAGAACAATTTTCATATTTTATCTAATGATGTGTGGTTTTGCCACAGATTATACGAATTCTAAAGATTTTAAACTTTAACGTTAGATGCACTGCAGTGCATCTCTACAATCAAACTCTGTCAATAATTTTTGATTTGGAATTTGGAATTTTAAGAAATTGGAATTTATTTTATTTCCTCAATTCGTCACTAGCTTTACGATCTTCATCATAAGAGTCTGTACGATAGTTTTCGTCGTCGCCTTCTAAGATTTTTAAGTAACTATTATAACGTGACCAGGCGATCTCGTCTCTTTCTAAAGCGGCTTTAATAGCGCAATGTGGTTCTTCTTTATGTAGACAATTGTTAAACTTACACTGATCTTTTAATTTGAAAAACTCAGGAAAATAACCGCTGATTTCTTCTTTTTCCATATCAACGATTCCGAAACCTTTGATTCCCGGTGTATCGATGATTTTTGCATTAAAAGACAAATCATACATTTCAGCAAAAGTAGTCGTGTGCTGACCTTGTTTACTCGCCTCAGAAATGGTTTTAGTTTTAAGATGTAAAGACGGTTCCATGGCATTTACCAAAGTCGATTTCCCAACTCCTGAATGTCCTGAGAACATACTTACTTTGCCAATCATCATTTCTTTTAATTCCTCAACACCTTTCATTTCTGTAGACGAAACGCGAAGACATTTATAACCAATTTGCTGATATACATATTGCATGTACAATTGGTCTTCGAGCGTTGGCTCATCAAAAGTGTCTATTTTATTAAAAACCAAGATTGTTTCAATATTATAGGCTTCGGCAGTTACCAGAAAACGGTCAATAAAGTTGAAGGTTGTTGGCGGATTGTTAATCGTAATCAATAAAAATACACGATCAATATTCGACGCAATAATATGCATTTGATGCGATAAATTAACCGATTTACGAACGATGTAATTCTTTCTTTCGTGAATATTAAAAATCGTTCCGGTTAAAGCATCTGAGGTTTCTTCGAGTTCATAATCGACAATATCGCCTACAGCAATAGGATTGGTACTTTTTATACCTTTCATCCTAAACTTCCCTTTCATACGGCATTCTATAAAATCGCCTGTTTCTGATTTTACAGTATACCAACTTCCTGTAGATTTATATACGAGTCCTGTCATTCAAATTTTAGATTGCTGATTTTAGATTTTAGATTATTCTGAAAAACTAAAATATATTAAAAGGCAAAATTACGTTTTTAGAATTGAACAACGCAACTTCGCCTTTTAAAATTAAAAAACAGACGGTAAAATTGACTCATTTACCAAACAATTTCGGCTAAAATTTCATTTTCTTTGATTTTTCCTAACTGAATCGTTTTTAAAGTTTTTGTAGTTTTTCCAGCTCTTGTAGTATAAATTTCTACCATGACAGTTGCAGGACCACTTTCGGTTAATTCTCTTTCGCCAAAATAATTGGTTTTAATTTGATATTTTCCTTTAAGGGCATTTCGAATTAAATATTGTTCAGGTCCGTAACCTTCTGTAAAATCTTTCGAGAATCTTGCCCCGGCTTGTGTTTCTTTATGTGCATAATAACATTCTTCGCCATTTGGCTCAATAATATGCAAATCAAGATCAACATCCATTTGGTTCCAATTCATAATTATTCTGATATCAACCGGCATTTTGGCCAAATATTTTTTATCAAGTTTACTAGTTTTCAAACCTTTGTGTTCAATAGTCAAACGGTTAATATCCATTAAAATAATATCTTCTACGCCTTCATATTGTCCGCTCATTTCTCCGTAATAATTTACTTCCAATGCTTTAATCAATTGATCAAAAGCTTCCTGATACTTTCCTGCATCTTCAAGAGCCAAAGCATAATCTCTTAAACTTTGTGGTTCGTGCGATCTCCACTTTGCAATTTGTCTTGCAGTAAATAATGCATCATCATAATCCTGCCATTGTCGTAAAGTATAAGTAAGGGTTTTATAAAGCTGATGATTTTCTAAACCTAAATCAGCAATAGTACTGATGATTTGTAATGCTTTTTTAACATCGCCCTGATTGTAGAAAAAATGCGCTACATCAAAATAGAAACTAGGATTTCTTTCCTGCCCGTTTCTAAGTTCAAAATACAATTCGTATTGTTTTTCTTTTGGTGCCGATGCCAAAGCTTTTAAATACAAACGATCCGGATTCCAGGTTTTAGGTTCATTTTCAATTCCATTTGATTCTCCATCCTCATCATCGTCTTCGCTATCTGAATCTTTTTTAGAATCGAAATTAACTTCACTTTCGCTGCGTACAACTTTATCACTGCTTATTGATGGCGAGATCTGAACTCCGGCCACCTTACTCTCTAGTGCTTGTGATATATCAGCATTTTTAGAAATAGTTTCAGCTGCCACTGATTGTGAAGAATAAGAAACAGATCTTTTTTGTGTTGTTGCATATCCAGTAACCACTACTTCTGCTAATGACTGTGAAGATTCTTTTAATTGAACTCTAATTTGATTATTTCTCCCCACATTTAATTGATAGGGTTCAAAGCCAATAAAACTAAAGTTAAGAGTGCTATTCTCGGCTGCTCTGATTACAAATTTACCGTCAAAATCAGTAGCAACTCCTTCTCTTTCTCCTCTTATTGTTACAGTCACACCCGGTAAAGGCAGTCCCTGCTCATCAAAAACAGTCCCTTCAACTTTACCTGCCGCAACATTTGTGCTTCTGTTTGAAACTACACTTGCACTTCTGCCCGAACTTGTGTTTACTGCATTATTTTCTGATCGGCGAGGGTTTTTAACTTTTGGCTTCGGTAACGGTTTTGGAACAGAATATTTCACATCTTTTTTCCACCAATTATTTAAACCTTCAAAATAACTTTCTATACTTTCCCAATTATTTTTTTGCTGCGCCAAAGCATTAGCATTTTCTTGTTTTTTAATTCGGTCAAATTCGGCACGTAATTCTGCCGGCGGAATAATATCATAAGAAATATAATCACGAATATCTTCCAGAACAATCAAAGAAGTATTCTTTGTTATAATTCCGTATTTCTTGCCTAAAAGCTCTATTTCATCAGCATTTTTACCGTATTGAAAATCAAGATTAGCTATTTTTTTCTGAGCCCAAAGTTTTTCGATATTTACTTCTTTTGTGTTTTGAATACTGGCATCCAAAGTTATTTTTCTTTCTAAAACAGCTTCATTATTATAACCAAATAACAACGTAATTTCATTTTTTGGTTTTAAGGAAACCCCGGAGAAACTAAAACTTCCTGAAGCCGAAGTTCCCGGCATCGGAAACAAATCAGTCACAGTATAATTCTCTTTTATTCCTAAAAACTTCAAATTTGTATTGACCAATTTATCCAAAGCATTTTCTTTATTTACCTGATTTAAATTGATAAAACTACCGCCTGTTTGCATCGCCGAATAATTCAGGAAAGAAAAATCAGCGGAAACAGAAGACGTAATCGTATAAATTGGCTTTTTAGTTTTTGGCAAAACATTTTCGCTCAAAGAAGATAATCCATCAGAAAAAAGCAAAAACTCATCATGAGGTAATAGATTTATTTTAGAAAATCTTGTTCCACCATCGTATTTGGCATTTTCTAATACGGTTTTTAATTCAGCCCAATTTCCGTTTATAATAGTATATTCTTTCTGTTTTTCGAAAGTGTAATTCAAAAAGTACAAGGTTACTTTTGTGTTTTTTATTTTTTGAAAATAAGCGTCAAGCAAAGCCAATTCCTTTTTTAAATCTCTCGTTTTACAACTCAGCGAATTATCCCAAATTAAACCAATCGAAACTGGATTTTTCTTTGCTATTTTATTCCCTTCTATAAAAGTATTTCCGTAAAAATAATGCTGACCGCTAACATCCTGCATCAATACACTTGGAATATTTTGCTGAATCGGAATTTTAAAAACTAATTTCTCCGTAGGCTGATAATTTTCCTTTTTGATAGAAGTCTGAAAAGATTGATTCCATTTTGAAAAAGCAATTTCATCACCGGAATTTTCTGCCACAATTGGAGCAGTTTCAGTTCCTAAAACCGAAACATTCATCTCGAACTGATCTAGTTTTTTAGGATAACGACTTACTAATTGGTACACCAAATTATTTTTATCGAATGCCGAAAGTTCTTCTTCGTAACCTATAATAACAGTTCGTTCTCCGTTTGGCATCAGTGGATATATTCTGGTTCTAAAATTATTTCCGTCTACTTTTTCTAACAATCCCGGGTCAACACGACGATGTTCTATAGCCTCAAAAACCTGTTTCCCTTTATTTTTATTTACCGGAACGGCTTCACGCATTTTACCATTAATATCTATGGCATATCTTGAAACCGAAACATTTTCCGGTAACGGAAAAATAAGTTCCGCTTCCATCTGACGGGTTCCTGAATTAAAAAAATGCATTTCGGCAGTAGTGTAAGCAATATTCCCCACCACTTTTACATTAACAATTAATTTATTCATTCTCACTTTTTCAGCTTCGTCACCTTTCACCGTTAGTTCGGGACTTTGCGCTAAAGATTTTGTTCCTAAAAACAACAAGAAATAAAACAATACTTTCCAATTTACTTGAAAAAATTCTGGCTTAGATAAACGTCTTTTTGATTTCATAACACGAGAGTTAAGTTTGTATATAACTATAGAGCATATAAAATCTAAAAAGGTTGGAATGGGATATAAAAAAATTTTAAACCATATAGGTTATATAAGAAAATATTAGCCTAAGATTGAGATTAAAAACCTTGTAAAATATAGCCCACGATTAAAACCGTGGAAGATTTGCGATTCCAAAAGATTGCGAACATTGATTGAGTTCCCACGATTGAAACCGGGGGCTATGTTTATATAGAAATTCTATTTAACCATATTATGGTTTATAACCCCAAAAAAAAAATCTCCAACACTTCTTTTACAAAGTGCCGGAGATTCTTAAAAAAACAATCTATTTTTAAAATCGTGATATAATAAAACTAAATAACAAATTTCAAAAGAAACTTAAATTAACTTATATCACTTATATGGTTTAGAAAATTATGCGTTGAAAATTTTCTCCTGGTGACCAATACTTTCCTGGTGAATTGCTTTGAACATTCTTAAAACAAACTCTTCAGTAAGACCTTTTTTCTCACCTTCAAGAATCATTTTTCCTAAGATTTCATTCCAACGGTTGTTTTGAAGAATCGCTACGTTTGCATCTTTTTTCACCTGACCAATTTCGTCAGCCACTTTCATACGTTTTCCTAACAATTCTAATAAGTTAGCATCAAGAACGTCGATGTTTGCTCTTAGTTTTGTCATTTTTGAACTGTACTCATCTGTTGTATCATCTGTTTTTCTGATAGTCAAATCTTTAATGATTTGTTTCAAAGCATCTGGAGTAACTTGTTGAGCAGCATCAGACCAAGCGTTGTCCGGATCGTAGTGCGTTTCGATAATCATACCATCGTAGTTCAAATCTAAAGCTTCTTGAGTTACTTCAAAAATCATTTTACGATCTCCAGTAATGTGAGACGGGTCGATGATTAATGGTAAATCAGGGAATTTATTTTGTAATTCGATAGCAATTTGCCATTCTGGAATGTTTCTGTATTTTGTTTTTTCGTAAGTAGAGAAACCTCTGTGAATAACTCCTAATTTCTCGATTCCAGCCATATGTAAACGCTCAACACCACCTAACCATAAAGCTAAATCCGGGTTTACAGGGTTTTTAACCAAAACGATTTTATCAGTTCCTTTCAAAGTATCAGCAATTTCCTGAACTGCGAAAGGGTTTGCAGTCGTACGGGCACCAACCCATAAAACGTCGATATCATGTTCCAAAGCCAGTTTACAGTGAGCCGCAGTTGCAACCTCAGTTCCCATTAATAAACCAGTTTCAGCTTTTGCTTTTTGCAACCATTTTAAACCAATTTCTCCAACACCTTCAAATCCTCCCGGACGTGTTCTTGGTTTCCAGATTCCTGCTCTGAATACACTAACTTTTGAATCTTTCAATTCATGAGCAATTTTCAATACTTGATCTTCTGTTTCTGCACTACATGGTCCTGCTATCACAAGTGGGTGATTTAAATTGAAATCTTCTAACCACTTTCTCATTTCTTTCTTATTTTCCATCTTAATTTTAATTTACTTCTTAGTTGTTGTTAATCCGTTTAATATTTCTTTGATTTTATTCGTGCTTTCCATTTCTTCAAAAATGGCATTGTAATTTTCGTCTTTCAACAAATCCCTAAACCGACTGAGATTTGAGATATATTCTTCTAATGTTTCGATAACGTGTTCCTTATTTTGCTTAAAAATCGGTGTCCACATGGCCGGAGAACTTTTTGCTAAACGAACGGTACTTTCAAATCCACTACCCGCCATGTCAAAAATATCCTGTTCGTCTTTTTCTTTGTTCATTACTGTTTTCCCTAGCATAAACGAACTAATGTGCGACAAATGCGAAACGTAAGCGATGTGTTTGTCGTGCGAAGTCGGATCCATATATCGAATCCTCATTCCTATTTCGCTAAAAAGCTTTAATGCCTTTTCCTGCAATTTAAAAGTGGTTTTTTCCACCTCACAAATTATGTTTGTCTTTCCTTTAAACAAACCTCTTATCGCCGCCGAAGGTCCTGAGAACTCCGTTCCTGCTATTGGGTGCGTTGCGATAAAATTTCTTCTTTTTGGGTGACTGGCAACAGCATCACAAATTGGCTTTTTAGTCGAACCTACTTCAAAAACAATCGTTTTATCTCCAACTAAATCCAGCACTTTTGGTAAAACAACCAGCGCTACATCCACCGGAACCGAAACAATTACAAAATCAGCATCAGCCAATTCTTCAAAGCTTCCTGCCTGATCGATAACACCTAAATCAATTGCTTCCTGCAAATGTTTTTCGTTATTATCAATCCCAAAAATAGTTGCATCAGGATGTTGGTCTTTGATGTCCAGCACCATCGAACCTCCTATTAACCCTATTCCTATTACGTATACTTTCATACTATTTTTTTAATTTCCAATTTTAAAATTCCAAATTCCAACCTTAATTTAACCGCAAAGTCCGCAAAGAATTTACGCAAGGTTCGCAAAGTGAAATCTAAAATCTACACTCTAAAATCTAAAATCGATCTATCGCTTCTTGCACTTTTTCTTCTTTCACACACAACGAGAATCTTATATAACCTTCACCATTGCTACCGAAGATTGTTCCCGGTGTGATGAAAATGTGTTTCTCGTATAATATTTCGTCAATGAACTTTTCTGATGATTCAATTCCTTCCGGCAATTTTGCCCAAACAAAAAGTCCAACACCTTCTTTATACACTTCGCAGCCTAGTTTTTCTGCTAGTTTTTCTGTTAATTCTCTACGGCGTCTGTAAATTTTATTTTGATCTTCGAACCAGGATTTATCACAATTCAACGCTGCAACTGCACCTTTCTGAATTCCGTAAAACATGCCGCTGTCCATGTTGCTTTTTACTTTTAGAACCGCATCAATAATTTCAGGATTTCCTAAAACCATCCCCACTCTCCAGCCTGCCATATTGAATGTTTTACTAAGAGAATTCAATTCTAAAGCCACCTCTTTTGCACCTTCAACCTGTAGTAAACTCATTGGGTTATCATTCAAAACAAAACTATACGGATTGTCGTTGATCAATAATATGTTGTGTTTTTTAGCAAAAGCAACTAATTTTTCAAATAACGCTAAACTTCCTCTTGCTCCTGTTGGCATGTGAGGATATCCCAACCACATAATTTTTACTTTCTCCAGATCTAATTTTTCCAACGCTTCAAAATCCGGTTCCCATCCATTTTCTTCTTTCAAATCATAATAAACCGGAACCGCCTGAACCAAATTCGTTACCGAAGTATAGGTTGGATAACCCGGATTCGGAATCAAAACATGATCACCTTCATTTAAAAATGCTAACGAAATGTGCATGATTCCTTCTTTCGAACCCATCAAAGGCAAAATCTCGTTATTCGGATTTAATTCAACACCAAACTGATTCTTATAAAAATCTGCCATCCCTTTTCTCAATTCCGGTAATCCCTGATAGCTCTGATAACCATGTCCATTCTCATCTTGAATTGCTGCGGCAACCGCTTCAATTACTGCTTTCGACGGACTCAAATCAGGGCTTCCAATTCCCATATTGATGATAGACTTTCCTTCAGATTGTAGCTGACGCACTTCTCTCAATTTTGATGAGAAGTAGTATTCTTCAACTGTATCTAATCTTTTTGCTGTTGTAATCATTTTTTTTATTTATATTTTGCTTTAGGCTTTAGGCCGTAAGCTTTATGCTCATTTTAACTTTCTAACTTTGCGGGCTTCTCCCGAAGCTTCAGGATCGCTCAGCCTGACAATTGGAATTTTGAATTTTAAAAAATTGAGATTTCCCCTTTATGGTTTCGTATTTTTATATTCTCCCAGTACTTTAAAATATTCCGCCATTATGTTTAATAACGATTTGGCTTTTGCAAAATCTTCGTATTTCTCGAATGTTACGTCTACGAAAAACGAATATTTCCAAGGTGTTTCAATTTTTGGCAACGATTGAATTTTTGTCAAATTCAGTTTGCAATCGCTCATTACATTTAAAACTGCTGCTAAGCTTCCTCTTTTGTGATCCAGTTCAAATTTGATCGATGCTCTGTTGATTTCGTTTTCTGGCAAAAATGAATTTTGCTTTTTGATAATCACAAAACGAGTCATATTGTTTTTGATCGTTTGAATTTCTGGTGCGATAATATCAAGATCGTACATTTCCGAAGCCGTTTTACTTGCAATTGCAGCGATTCCGGCCAGTTGTTTTTCCTGAATTCTTCTTGCTGTTTCAGCGGTATCTTTGTCTTCAACCAACTTAATGTTCGGATATTGTTTTAAGAAATCCATACATTGTAAAATTGCCATTGGATGCGAATGAACTTCTTTTATATCTTCGATTTTCTGACCTTTCAGTGTCATTAAATTTTGACTAATATTCAAATAATGCTCTCCAATTATGTGTAAATTATTCTTGTCAATCAATGCATAATTCGGAATAATTGGTCCTGCAATCGAATTTTCAATTGCCATAACTGCCTGGTCTGTTTTTCCTGAAAGCAGGCTATCAATCAATTCTTCAAACGACAAACATTCATCAATTTCCACATTTTCAGAGAAATACTCTTTCACAACCTGATGATGAAAAGAACCTTTTATACCTTGTATCGCAATTTTAGTTGTCATATATTCAAAAAAAAATCCTGATTTTCATCAGGATTGTATATTAGTTTTATTTGTCTTTTAAATTTTCTCAAATAACCATAGCACAATCCTCACTTCTACTAAAGAAGAAATAAAAAGAGTTGCTAAAATAAAAACGGTTATTAGACATTTTGTTTGTGTTTTTCAATAAATTCTCTGCGAATGTATAAATTAATTTCAGTGCACCAAAAAAAATATTGCATTTTATGAAACAAAAAAGGATTTCTTAACAAATTTAGCAGGTTTTGTATGATAATATAAAAATATTGGTTTAAAATGAGATATTTACAATTGGTTTTTCTAAGGTTCTGAGATACTGAGATGTTAGGGGACTAAGTTTTTTTTGCCACGAATTCACGAATTAGCTCAAATCATTATCATTTTACAATTCAATTTCTCGAATTAAAGGAATGTCTCTGTCCTTTCTTGTCATTCCGAGGAACGAGGAATCTCCGCAAGAAACTCCGCTCCGAAAGACTCCAATCTTAGTCGAGTTACGAGTGTGATTCCTCGTTCCTCGGAATGACAAGATTGCGAACATAAATCAAAATTTACGAAAACAACCCAGAAACCGGCTGATTTTTAATACCAATTTTAGAATAATCGAAATTCATTTTTTCTTTTAATAAAGAGGCATAGACACTTCTAAAATCAGTTTCGTATTTTAAATCGCCGTTATCCAGGTTCGCTAAATCCGGATTGTGACCTAAAATAGTTCCTTTGTTATTTCCTCCTATTATAAACATTGGCGCGGCAGTTCCGTGATCTGTTCCGTTTCCGTTGTCTTTTACTCGTCGACCAAACTCTGAAAAAACTACAATAGTAACATTTTGAAGTAATTGTGCTTGTTTTAAATCCTGATAAAAACTGTACAAGGCATCATTTAAAGTGGTTAATTGTTTTTCTTGAATAACAAGTTGATTGTCATGTGTATCAAATCCGCCAAGCGAAGTATAATATACTTTCGAATTTAGATTCCCTTTTATTAATCTTCCAATCCATTCGAGGTTTTTGGATAAGTCGGTTTTAGGATAAGTGATTTCTGATTTTGATTTCGCCAGAGCTTTCTGAATTTCATCTGATCCTTCGGTAACGGAATTGGCAATTTTTCGAACAAAATCTAATTGCGGATTATCGGATAAGGTTACATTTTCTTCTTTATCTGATTTTACTTTAAATCGGTTTGGATCTTTTACCGTGATCGAATTAGGTTCTAATCCTTTTAATGCGAGATTATCAATCGAATCGATATTGATTCCTGCCGTTGCCTGATGTCCGTTGCATTGCAAATCCAGATAACGTCCTAACCAGCCTTCGTTGATGTATTTATTAGAATCTGTTGCGGTTTGCCAGATTTCCTGACTGCGAAAATGCGACCGAATAGGTTCCGGATATCCCACATTCTGAATTACAGTTAAATCTCCGTTTTGCTGCATTTGAGCAAAATCTTTTAACGAAGGATGAAAAGCCATTCCTTTATTCTTACTGATAACCAAATCTTTATTTAAGGCAATTTTAGTTCGAAGATCATAATACAACGGATTATCGTACGGAATGAAGGTATTTAAACCATCATTTCCACCATTCAATTGTACAAATACAATACATTGCTCGCCGATTACTAAATTGTTTTGCGAACCAAAAGCATGTAAAAAATCAGGAAGCACTAGCATTCCGCCCGTAAAAGTTCCTGTAAGCGTTAGAAAATTCCTTCTGTTCATAGCTGTAGCTTTCTAAATTAATTGATATTCGGGTAGTTTCGTGATATAATCAAAAAGTCGTATTACGGCAAAATTAGCGTGAGCTTCTTTTGGGTCGAAATCATACTTTAGTAAATTCTCCATATCTTTTTGCATCGAATCATTTACTTTAAATAATAATCTATTTGATAATTCGGTGATAATGGTTTTATTATTTCCGTTAGGATCAAAGTCGATTTTAATATCGATTTTCTCTACTTCTGTTTTTGGCTTTTCAGTATCCGAAGTCATCGTATTCAATACTCTTCTGGTAATACTTCTTCCGCTGCAAAGCAAATCTGAGGTGTTATTGCGTTGTAAATAAATTTGTGAAGTCAACCAGGAATTACCGCCGTCCCAACCTTTTACATTGACCTGATTGTACAAATCCATTCCTTGTTGTTTCAGGAAATAGAGAATCATACCATCATCAAGATCGTCGATATGCAATTCATCCAAAAGCTGTAAAATATAAACCAACGGATCTTTGATCTTTGTTCCTGAGGTTTCTTTTTTATATTCTTCGGTAAAGATTTTGGTTAGTAAAGGTTGTATTTCGAACTTTACTTTTCTGAAATAATCGCCGTAATAGTTCACTAAATCTTCTGACGGATTATCGTAAATAAACCATTTTAGAATTTTTCTGGTAATGAGATACGGAATATTTTTCTGTTCAAAAATGATATCAATGAGATCATCTGAGTTCCAGTTTCCAGTTTTCCCGAAATAGGTTTTATTGGTATTATCCTGAGCAAGACTTCTGTAGATAGCGCCATCGTCTCCGTAATTTAATCCAGCCAGAGCTCGTGCGCCTTCTTTGATGTCATTTTCAGAATAATTTCCGATCCCGATTGTGAATAATTCGAGTAATTCCCGACTTAGATTTTCGTTGTACTTCCCTTTTTTGTTATCGACATTGTCCAGGTATTTGACCATTGCATTCGATTTTACGATTTCTTTGGTCAGTTTTTTGAAATTTCCAAATGCATTTTCGCGCAAAATCATATTGTGCTGGTAAATCCAGTAATTGACTTTTACTTTTTGGGTTGTAGAAACGAAATGATTGTGCCAGAAACAAACCATATTTTCGCGTAACGGAAATTCGTCGTTTCGCATTTTGCCAATCCACCATTTTTTTAATTCTACGGATGAATAGATTTCCTGCATGAGAATTTTCTTTTTAGCTTCTGAATCGGCAGTTTTTATCGCTTCTCGCAGCTCTTTGAGTTCCATTAATGTTTTGGGATCGTCATTTAAAAAAGTGGGGAGTTCTGTGTCGAATTTTAAATCATAGGAATGTTTTAGAAATTTTTCTAATCCTAATTTTTCTATTGCATCGGATTCTTTTCCGGAAAAACCCAATCGTAAGGACCAAAGATTGCTTTTTTTCATAATTCAGAAATTATTACAATAAGACTTGACTTTCTCTTAAAGGTTTAAAGAGAAGGTTCTGAATTTCTTAGTTACTAAGGGACTAAGTTTTAAAATCTTTGGTAATAATTAGAACGGGGAATTTTTGGAGATATTGTTTTATTTGTATTAATACGAAACGGACGGAATTAATACATAACAAGAAATTCATCAATAAATTCCTTTTTTTCGTTGATGTATAAAAAATAGTCTCCAACTTCTTTTTGATTTTGAAGAATATTCAATTTAATTTCAATACAGGGAGTTGGAATAAAATCGTGATCTATTAGAATAGAAATAGACTTTGGAAAGATTACAGAAAGATCATTAATCTCTAATTCATCAGAATCTAGTTGATTAAAATAATTATTAGCCAAATTATAATAATTCTCTTTATTCTTGTAAATAATATTTAAGTCCATAAAATGTTTCAATTTTTTATTTTTCTCCAATAATATTTGGACTGATCTACATTATCAAACAAAAAAGTAATTTTCTTATCACTTAGAATTATATATCTACTTTCTCTCTTATTCTGATCTTCGATAAGCTTTAATGTATCCTTGATAATAGTCCAATTTCCATATTCTTTTGAAGTTCTTAATGGAATATTTTTTCTTGCCATTTTTCTTGATGAAAATTTTTGATTTATTAAGTAATATCTCGAATCTTCCTCTAAGATTAAAACATTAATATTATAAGAATAACCAACTGCCGGATAAGAATCATAAGCGATTCTATAAATAATATCCTTTTTTTGAGCATAAAGAGAGCCAACCATCAAAAGCAAACATAACACAATCTTCTTCATTCGAAACTATCTTTTTATTGCATCAAAATCTTTTTTTGTCATGATCTTTTTATCAAGCATGAGTTTTAACCAATCTTCAATTGATTTCTTAGAAACTTTGTCTAGCTTGCTAATATCAATTTTTGAGGAATCAGAATAATCTACATTATATTTCTCGTACAATGCTTGAAGATAATCATAATATCCTCTTTCATAATTGTGTTGCAAAGCCATGATTTTGGCATAAACCATTACACTATCTGTGCGTACTTCTATAGCACTTTCTTTAAAATCATAAAAAAGCTCTAAGTAAGCATCTTCATCGCCCATCTTTTTAACTCTATTAACCAAGGTATCATAATTGGTTCTTATAGCATTCATCGTAACAACCTCGTCCTGATCAATATCACTATAATCGTTTTCCTGCTTTGCAATCTTGACTTCTTTTACATCTTTAGTTTCTTTCTTTTTGCATGAAACAAAAAAGAGCATTAACAATATAAAGATAATTCTACTTTTCATAAATTTCTATTGAATGATGATTAGCCCCGATTGAAGTGGAAATCCTTTTTATTTTTTTCTTTAAAAAATAAAAAGATTGCAATGAAAAGCGGGAAATAGCTCCTAAAAAAAAGCAGCTATCATTACAATAACTGCTTTTTATAAATATTCTAAAAATCTAAAATCTTAGATCTAAACTCTAAAATCATTAAGACCCACACATTTCACAATCATCAGGCTCTGCTGCTTGTGCTTTTAAAAGCATTGCTTTGTAATCCTCAACGCTGATTGCTTCTGTTTGCGGAACTAAAGTTACCGGTGCATCTTCTTCTTTTTTATCGTTGTTTAGGGTAAATTTAATTGCATCAACCGCAGATTTTGTTCTTAGGTAATACATTCCTGTTTTTAAACCTGATTGCCAAGCATAGAAGTGCATTGACGTAAGTTTAGAATAGTTTGCATCTTGCATGAACAAGTTTAATGATTGCGATTGGTCAATAAAATAACCTCTTTGACGTGACATATCGATAATGTCTTTCATCGACATTTCCCAAACTGTTTTGTACAATTCTTTAAGGTCTTGCGGAATCACATCAATATTTTGAACTGATCCGTTATGACGCATAATTTCCTGTTTCAAAGTTTCGTTCCACAAACCTCTGTCTACTAAATCGTGAAGTAAATGTTTGTTTACTACGATGAATTCTCCAGACAATACACGACGTGTGTAAATGTTTGATGTATATGGTTCGAAAGCTTCGTTGTTTCCAAGAATTTGTGAAGTCGAAGCGGTTGGCATTGGCGCAACTAATAATGAGTTACGAACTCCATGCTCCATTACTTCTTTTCTTAATGAAGCCCAGTCCCAACGGCCTGATAATTCTTCATCTTTCATTCCCCACATATTGTATTGGAATTCTCCTTGTGACATTGGAGATCCAGCGAATGTAGAATATGGTCCTTCTTCTTTTGCCATTTCCATAGAAGCGGTTACGGCTGCGAAGTATAATGTTTCAAAAATTTCCTGGTTTAATGCTTTTGCTTCGTCACTTGTAAACGGCATACGCAACATGATAAAAGCATCTGCTAAACCTTGTACTCCTAAACCAACCGGACGGTGGCGTAAGTTAGAATTTTCAGCTTCTTTTACTGGATAGTAGTTTCTGTCGATTACTTTGTTCAGGTTACGAGTTACACGTTTTGTAACATTGTAAAGCGCTTCGTGATCGAATTTACCGTTCTCGATAAACATTGGCAATGAGATAGAAGCCAGGTTACAAACTGCGATTTCATCTTTAGAGGTAAACTCCATAATCTCTGTACACAAGTTTGATGAACGAATTGTTCCTAAATTCTTGTGGTTCGATTTACGGTTTGCTGCATCTTTGTACAACATATAAGGCGTTCCTGTTTCGATTTGTGACTCAAGGATTTTCTCCCACAATTCACGTGCGCGAATGGTTTTTCTACCTTTTCCTCTAAATTCATAATCAAGATACATGGTTTCGAATTCCTCTCCGTAAACATCATATAATCCAGGACATTCGTTAGGACACATTAAAGTCCATGACGCATCTTCCTGTACACGTTTCATGAATAAATCAGATGTCCACATGGCGAAGAATAAATCTCTTGCACGCATTTCTTCTTTTCCTGTATTTTTCTTTAAATCCAAAAATTCGAAGATATCAGCATGCCATGTTTCGATGTAAATCGCAAAACTACCTTTACGTTTTCCACCACCCTGATCTACGTAACGAGCCGTATCGTTGAAAACTCTCAACATTGGTACGATTCCGTTTGAAGTTCCGTTTGTACCACGAATATAAGATCCTGTCGCACGAACGTTATGAATAGAAAGACCAATTCCTCCCGCTGATTGCGAGATTTTAGCCGTTTGTTTTAAAGTGTCGTAAATACCATCGATACTATCATCCTGCATTGCCAAAAGGAAACAAGAAGACATTTGTGGTTTTGGAGTTCCTGCATTAAACAACGTTGGCGTTGCATGCGTAAAGAACTTTTTAGACATTAAATCGTAAGTTTCGATTACTGATTTTAAATCGTCAAGGTGGATACCAACCGAAACACGCATCAACATATGTTGTGGTCTTTCGACAATTTTACCGTTTATTTTTAACAAATACGAACGTTCTAAGGTTTTGAAACCAAAGTAATCGTAATTGAAATCTCTTGTATAAATGATATGTGAATCTAAGAATTCTGAATTTTCCTGAATTACTTTGAATACTTCATCCGAAAGTAACGGAGCTTCTTGCCCGTTTCTTGGATTTACGTAATGATACATATCTTTCATCGTTTCTGAGAACGATTTTTTAGTATTTGAATGTAGGTTTGAAATTGCCACACGCGCTGCTAATTGTGCATAGTCTGGATGCGCAATTGTCATAGAAGCCGCCGTTTCTGCCGCAAGATTATCCAGTTCAGAAGTTGAAACCCCATCATACAATCCTTCGATAACACGCATGGCTACCTTAACAGGATCTACAAGTTCATTTAAACCGTAACACAATTTTTTGATTCTTTCTGTAATCTTATCAAACATTACGGGCTCTCTGTGGCCATCTCTTTTTACTACATACATAAGCTTACTATTTTAGTTATTGAAAAAATGAAAGACACTGGAATAACGATTTCCAGTACTTAAACATTGCGTGTTTTAAAATTATTTTTTGAGAATTGCAGGATTCTCAATAGTTATCTGTTCCAGCCTACAAAATAGACCGAAAAGGCATTAAAAATTGTTATTGAATCTGCGATTTGGGAAAGAGATTCAACCGAAAAATGTTCTGTTATAAAATTCTATTCTTTTTAGCGTTTCGAGGTAACGCTAAAATTATTCTTGTTGTCTAAAAATCTGCATCAAATGAAATTTTCTGAGCATCACTGTCTGTGTTCATCACACCAGATTTTTGATACTCTGCAACACGTTTTTCAAAGAAATTAGTTTTTCCCTGAAGAGAAATCATGTCCATGAAGTCAAACGGATTCGCTGATCCATATACACGTTCGCAACCTAATTCTACTAATAATCTATCCGCAACAAATTCTAAGTATTGCGTCATTAAAGCAGCATTCATACCAATTAAACTTACCGGCAGAGATTCTGTAACAAATTCTCTTTCGATATCTAAGGCATCAACGATGATTTCTTTAATTCTGTCTTTTGGTACTTTGTTAATCAGGTGATGATTGTGTAAGTGCACTGCAAAGTCACAGTGTACACCTTCGTCACGAGAAATCAACTCGTTAGAGAAAGTTAAACCTGGCATTAAACCACGTTTTTTTAACCAATAAATAGAACAGAAAGCACCTGAAAAGAAAATTCCTTCAACGGCAGCAAAAGCAATTAGCCTTTCAGCGAATGAATCAGATTCGATCCACTTTAAAGCCCAGTCTGCTTTTTTCTTAATTGCAGGAAAAACTTCCAAAGCATTAAACAATTCTGCTTTCTCTGCTTCATCTTTCACGTAAGTGTCAATTAATAAAGAGTAAGTTTCGCTGTGAATGTTTTCCATCATGATCTGGAAACCATAGAAAAACTTCGCCTCGGCATATTGAACTTCGTTTACAAAGTTTTCAGCAAGGTTTTCATTTACAATTCCGTCAGAAGCTGCAAAGAATGCTAATATATGTTTAATGAAATATCTTTCGTCGTCACTAAGTTTATTGTTCCAATCTGTCAAATCCTGGTGCAAGTCAATTTCTTCGGCAGTCCAGAAACTAGCCTCCATTTTTTTATACCATTCCCAAATATCGTGATGTTTGATAGGAAAAATAACGAAACGATTTTTATTTTCTTGTAATATTGGCTCGACTTGTGACATGGTAATTTTTATTTAATTTTTGTACTGAATTTTTACTAATTCAATAGACTACAAAGATTGTCAATTATCGCTAAAAATGAAAGCCAAACTTATTCACAATTCGACGTAGTTTTTAACAACGGTCGAAAAATGCGATATTTTTCAGACAATAATTAATTTATTGTAAATGAATGGTTTAAAAACGAATAAACGACCTTGAAGCCCGTAAAATATAGACTTTTTACAATAAAAAGCAAGAAATTTTCAATTGTTTTTAAAAGTTTTTTTTTGAGTTAAAACTTTATTTTTTGAGTTAAAATATATCCTCTAAAAGCAGTAACTAAGGCGCCGGAATTTTTAAGATTTCTTAAGTTCTTCGGCTACTTTTTCAAGCTCTAAATACCAATCCTGACCAAAACGGCGGATCAACGCTTCTTTTACAAATTTATAAACCGGAACTTCCAATTCTTTACCTAAAGAACAGGCATCATCGCAAATATCCCATTTATCATAATTGACCGCAGCAAACTCTGTAAAGTCTTTTACACGGATTGGATACAAATGACAAGAAACTGGTTTTTTCCAATCTATGATTCCCTGATTATAAGCTTGCTCGATTCCGCAAAGTGCAGTTTTGCCATCAAAAATAACATACGCACAATCTTTTTCATCGATTAATGGTGTTTCAAGATCACCATCGGTTCCTTTTACCCAAGTTCCTTGCGCTTCGATTGCAACAATTCCTTCTTTACGTAAAAATGGTTTTACTTTAGGATAAATCTCTTCCAGTATTTTAGTCTCCGCTTCGTTTAATGGCGCACCGGCATCTCCGTCAACACAGCAAGCTCCTTTACAAGCTGACAAGTTGCACACAAATTCTTTTTCAAGAATATCTTCTGAAATAATGGTTTTTCCTAATTGAAACATGATAATAAAGTACTGAAATTTATAAAGTGCAAAGATAGTCAAAGAAAGCAGATAAACACTTTAAAATATTAACCGCAAAGCACGCAGTGATTTACGCAAAGCTTTATAACATTTTATCCTTTGTGAACTTTGCGTAAATCTTTACGAATCTTTGCGGTTAAATTATTTTTTGTTACAAATATCACTTTTTTAACCACTAAACCATGTTTTTATAACAAAAATACATCGTATCAAAAAAACACCTACCTTTATTATCTACCTTTGCAAAAAATTTTAAATCCTTAAAATCAAAGTGATATGCTAGAAATCGACTTTAAAGAAATAATTACTGTTGGGATGGTACTTTTTGCGGTAATTGATATTGTAGGATCAATTCCGATCATTGTAAACTTAAGATCTAAAGTGGGCCATATCGAATCTGAGAAGGCTTCGATTGTAGCAGGTCTTATTATGATTGTATTTCTTTTTGTTGGAGAAGGCTTTTTAAGTCTTATAGGTATCGACGTGCATTCGTTTGCCGTTGCGGGTTCGTTTGTATTATTCTTCCTGGCTTTAGAGATGATTCTGGGAATCAGGATTTATCGTGACGAAGAACCGGGCTCAGCTTCTATCGTTCCGTTAGCGTTTCCGTTAATTGCGGGAGCAGGAACTATGACAACTTTATTATCGCTACGATCTCAATTTCACACCATTAATATTATCATCGCAATTATATTAAATATTATACTGGTTTACATCGTTTTAAAATCTTCTAAAAAAATCGAAAATTTATTAGGAGAAAACGGACTTGGCGTGGTTCGCAAGACATTTGGAGTGATACTTTTAGCAATTGCTGTTAAATTATTTGCTGCTAATGTTAAAGGTTTGTTTGTCTAACATTTATTTTTATAAATTTACCCCATAAAATTTCTAAAATACAACTTTAAGACATTTTTTAAGTCAAAGAGTTTTACTTTATTATTTTAGGCAAACAACAACCATTATGAAAATTTTTACTTCAATCTTAGTGCTTTTAGCATTAGCTTTAATTGTTTTTAATATTACGTTGCTAGACTTCAAAAATCCTTTCCAGGGAGACAGTGTAGTTGCTTTTATTGGAATCGCAGCTTCATTTTGTGCCGTTTTGATTCTTTTAATCTTTAGAATTTCTAAAAGAATTGAAGAAAAAACAAACGGTCGTTAATATGTTCGAGGTTTTAATTATTGGCGGAGGTGCTTCGGGAGTTTCTTGTGCACTTGTTTTGGGTTCAGCTAAGAAAAAAGCTTTTGTCATCGATAAAAAAATCGGGATTTTTATGCATCAGAAAAACTCTGCTTTACAAGAAGCCGTTTTCTATAATGCTTATGGCGTCCCTTCAGGAAAATTAGGTTCTCAATTGCTAGATGAAAGTTCACAATTTTTAGGTGAAAGTTATCCGCAAATTGACCAAATATTTAATGAAAAAGTAATAAAAGTCGAAGGCTCTTACCCTGAATTTACGGTTACTACAAACAAAAATTCTTATCAAGCAAAAAATATTGTTGTTGGTATTGGTTCTGCGAATACTTTTGACATCGAGGGCTTGATACAATATGTAGAACCCCACAAAAAAGCATTACCAGAAAAACAGCGTATTCAGCTTAAAAATGACGATCATAAAGTAGCCGACGGTATTTATGTTATTGGAACTTTAGCAGGCTGGAGAAGTCAATTGGCAATTGCTGCCGGAAGTGGCGCTGCCGTTGCAACGGATATTCTTACTTTATGGAATAACGGAATACAAACTCACTCGCACGATAGTATTCGAGAAACCCTATAAAATTATTAAACCATATAAATTATATAAGTTCATTTAATGCATTGCGCATATTATCAACTTATATAATTTATATGGTTTCTTTTTTTTACTTAAGTTTATTTTCTTTTAATAGTTATTGCTTCACGCATAGTATTAAATGAACTTATATAACTTATATGGTTTAACCCTTTATTTTACCGAAACAATTTCTTTTACTGTGATATGTTTCTCAGTATCTGCTTTCCAGATTTCTCCTTTTAGAGATACCTCATCGCCTTCTTTAAATCTTTTGAAATTCTCAGGTCCACCAAGATTTACAATGCTGATTGTAGCAAAATAAACCTCATTTTTATCGGTGTTGATCTTGGCCGTATAACCGTCTTTTCCATTTTCGATAGAAATCACTTTTCCTGAAATCGTATTTTTATCTTTCATACAGGCACAAGAAATTACAAAAGTCATTAGCAATAATAAGAAACTTACTCTTTTTAGATTTTTCATATTTTATAATTTAACCGCAATTCCAATAATTATCAGAAACCGGTTATGTTAGATTTATATTTTTACTTTCAAAATTTATACCATTTGTGTACAACTTCCGGCAATAACTTTTAGGCTTTCGCCGAATTGCCTCCACACTCTTATATAACGAAACGAATTAGCGATAGGATTATTATCATAAGCTCCTTTTAATAAGATAATCACACTCACTACTGCTGTATCTTCTATGATATTAATGATTTGATCAGAAGCTTCTAAGGTTTCGATTTTCATTTTTCCTAAACGATACGATTCTAAATCAAATTCTTTCGTGATGGTTTGTCCGTCCGACAAATTAAAAAGCAAATCATCGTGCAGCATTTTATCCAACGCTGCAACATCAGCATTTTTTATTGCCGTTAAAAGTTCGATTTCAGCATTTACAATAGTTTCTATTTTCATCTGATACAAGAATTAAGGATTACTTTTTCGGATTCAAAACTGCTTTGATCATGGCATCATCTTTCAGGATAACATCATAATAATACAATTCGCCATAAAGCTGACGGGCAAATTCTGCAGCAATATAACGGTTTACCAATGCTTTGGTTTTATCTAATTTTAAGTCAAGCCCTGTCATTAAAATATAATTTCTGAACTTTTTAAAATAAGCATCAGAGCTTTTCATCTTAGCCAAAAACTCATTAAAATGAAGTCCCGCAAAAGCATCGCGGTTTTTATCTAATTCCTCAAAAACAAAATGCCCCACAATTCCGGTCTGCATTAAATAAGCCACATTCTCGTTTCCGTGTTCTGCTTCAATTGGCACAAAAATGTCAGGAACGATTCCGCCGCCGCCATAAACGATTTTACCTTTTGGAGTTTTAAATTTTAATGAGTCGGCTACTTTTATGCTGTCTTTTGCATAAAGTTCGCCTGATTTTACACGCGATTCTGATTCTTTAAAATACTCTTCGTTTCCTTTTTTATAAGGTTTCTGAATCGATCTTCCGGTTGGGGTATAATATCTCGCTACGGTTAATCGCACAGCAGATCCGTCATTGAAATCCATTTCGCGTTGTACCAATCCTTTACCAAAAGAACGGCGACCTACAATAGTTCCGCGATCGCTATCCTGAATAGCTCCTGCCAAAATTTCGCTTGCTGAAGCACTATTTTCATTAATTAAAACGTAGACTTTTCCGGTTTCAAAACTTCCTGCTTTTGTCGCAAAAGTTTTTTCGGTTGTTCCGTTTTTATTCTTGGTAAAAACAATCAGCTGTTTGTCTTTCAAAAACTCATCGGCAATTGCAATAGCTTCTTCCATATAACCGCCGCCATTATCGCGAAGGTCGATGATAAGTGATTCAATTCCGTTTTGTTTTAGTCGCGTTAAACCGGTTTTAAATTCATTAAAAGTAGTTTCTGCAAAACGGTTGATCTTGATATAACCTGTTTTATTATCGAGCAATAAAGAAGCATCCACACTTTTTATAGGGATAATATCTCTTTTTACTTTAAACTTTAATTTCTTTTGTTCTGATTTTCTAAAAACCGTCAATTCAATTTCAGAACCTTTTATTCCTTTTAATTTCGAAAATAAACTGTCAGATGGTAATCTTCTGCCGTATAATTTCGTTTTTCCTGCAAATAAAATTCTATCTCCGGATTTTATTCCGGCTTTCGCCGAAGGTCCGTTTTCGATTGGTTTTATAATCGCAACAGAATCTTTATACATATAAAAATTAATTCCGATTCCCACGAAATCACCTTTCATACTTTCGGCTACTTCAGCCTGTTCTGTTGGCGGAATATAAACAGAATGCGGATCTAATTTTGAGAGAATATTATCTACGGTAAGGTTTACAATAGAATCGGTATTGATGCTATCAACATATTCGTTATTGATAAAATCAATGAGTTTGTTCAGCTTGGTTTTCGAATAATTTTTAGCCAAAAGCTGATCATCAACGGGAGCATTCATAAGGCTTCCGCTGACAATACCAAGAGCAAAGGTTGCTCCTATAATAATTGGCAAATATTTTGAGTTAAATTTCATTATTCTTCTAAAACAGGAATATGTTCTACTTCGACACCTGCTTTTATTAAAAACTGAATTCCGGAATCATCACGATATCCGTTATGATACACCACTCTTTTTATTCCTGACTGATGTATCAATTTACTGCATTCTTTGCAAGGTGAAAGCGTAATATATAAAGTGGCACCTTCGCACGATTGTGTTGATCTGGCTACTTTAAGTATTGCATTTGCCTCGGCATGAAGAACATCCCAACGGGTTAAACCGTCTTCGTCTTCACAGCAATTTTCAAATCCGGATGGCGTACCATTGTATCCATCAGAAATAATCATTCGGTCTTTTACGATAATGGCACCTACCTTTTTTCGCATGCAATAGGAAAGTGCTCCCCATTCTGTCGCAATTCTTAAATAAGCCTTATCGTATTTATTTAACTTTTTTTCTTCCATTTACTTTATCTGTTCCAAATTGGGCTTTCGATAATCATCGGAACTACAACTCCAATAATAAAAGCCGACATTACAAGTGCCCAATCGCGCTTTGAAAAGCGAAATACGGTTTGTACAATATATGATATAATCAGAACTACAAAAACCACAACTAACTGAGCTGCTTCGATTCCTAACGCAAACTCGCCTAAAGGTAGTAATTTTGAACTAGGTGAGCCACCTAAAATTGTCTTGAAATAATTAGAGAAGCCAAGTCCGTGAATTATCCCAAAAAACAGGGTTACAAAAAACACTAAATTCAGTCCGTCATTCTTAGATGTTTTACCTGCTGTAAAAAGATTAAAAACCGCCGTTATCAAAATAGTGATCGGAATTAAAAACTCGACTGTATTAACTTTTATAGCAATGATTCCGTAAACTGAAAGCAATAAAGCCAAAGTATGGCCAATTGTAAATATAGAAACGAGAAGCAAAATGCGTTTCCAGTCTTTGAACAAATAAGGGGTTGTTAATGCGATTAAAAAAAGAACGTGATCATAAGCGTGAATATCTAAAACGTGCTTTAATCCTATTTGAAAATAAATCCAAAATTCTGACATACGGGTAATACTATTAAATGTTTAGGGGTTGTAAACTTACGATTTATTTTGAAGATTTAATGAGGCCAAAGATTAATTCAATGAATATTGATAAGTTAAAATTTATGAGAAAATTAAAATTAATAATTTAAAATAAAATTTATCTTTGCTTAATAAAAATCCACAAATTATGCCATTTTCAGAATTATTTGATAACGAATTCAAACAAAGAAACAGAGGTCATTTCTCTGCAATTGTGCGTGTAGCTTTTGCTGACGGCAAAATAAGTCCAGAGGAAAAAGATTTCTTAGGAAAACTAGCTTCAACATTACAAATCTCAGAAGACGAATACAACGAAATTTTAAAAGATCCGTTGAAACACCCAATAAACCCACCTTATTTATACTCTCAACGTTTAGAGCGTTTGTATGATTTAGCCAGAATGGTTCACGTAGATCACCATTTAGGAGATCAACAAGAAGTGATGTTAACCCGTATGGGACTAGCTTTAGGATTTACTCCAGGAAACGTAAATTATATTATTAGAAAAGCATTGTCTCTAGTAGACAAAAAAGTAGATTTAGATACTTTCCTTTTCGAAATGGAAAACATGAACAAATAGTATCCAGTTTACAGTCTCAGTCACAGTAGACAGTGTTGTACCGAAAATTGAAGCTTAATTGAAACCAAAAAATAAACCCGACAGATTTTAAAAATCTGTCGGGTTTTCTATTTAGTTCAATCTGAGACTGAAAACTGAGACTGCGACTGAGACTGAAAACTTACTCAGCTGCCATAAACTCTTCTGCTTTTTCTACCATATTATAACTTCCGCAGAAAAAAGGAACTCTTTGATGTAATTCTGTTGGCTGAATTTCCATGATTCTTCCAAAACCATCTGTGGCCTTTCCTCCTGCTTGCTCTGCAATAAACGCCATTGGGTTACATTCGTATAATAAACGTAATTTCCCTTTTGGTGCTTTTGAACTTGTTGGATACAAATAAATGCCGCCTTTGATCATATTGCGATGAAAATCAGCAACCAAACTTCCGATATATCGGGAAGTATAAGGTCTGTCTTCTTCTTCTCTCTGACAATATTTAATGTAATTTTTTACTCCTTGCGGAAAATGAACATAGTTTCCTTCATTCACAGAATAGATATTTCCGTTTTGAGGAAATTTCATATTCGGGTGTGACAGATAAAATGTACCAATTGCCGGATTCAGTGTAAAACCATTTACGCCATGACCTGTGGTATATACCAACATGGTCGAAGTTCCATAAATTACATAACCTGCTGCAACTTGATTGATTCCCGGTTGTAAAAAATCCTCGCTTGTTACCGGAGTTCCTATTGGAGTAATTCTTCTAAAAACAGAAAAAATAGTTCCTACTGAAACATTTACATCAATGTTTGAAGATCCGTCAAGCGGATCCATTAAGATCACGTACTTATTATTATGACTGTTGTCGCTCCCCTGAACAGTAATAAAATCGTCGTTTTCTTCTGAAGCAATACCACAGACAATCTCACGGTTTATTAACGTCTGGATAAATACTTCGTTTGCATACACATCTAATTTTTGTTGGTCTTCGCCCTGTACATTTTGTTCGCCTGCAGCGCCAATAATGTCTACCAGTCCGGCTTTGTTTACTTTATAGTTTACGACCTTGGCCGCCAAACGTATAGAGTTGATAATTCGGGAAAGCTCTCCCGACGAATACTGAAATGCTTTTTGGTTCTCAATAATAAACTCTCCTAGTGTTTTATTGCGTTCTTCCATTACTATATCGTTATAGATTTTGATTATAAGTCACAAATATCGCTTTTTTTGTGAGAATGATTCAAAAATTATTTTGTTAGTTTGCCACTATTGTATATTTGCTAATTAATAGCAGGAAGTGTCAAATAAAAAAATACATTTTTAGCTAATAAACGCTTAATAATAAGAATATATGAATTGCCCTTATAAGAAATTCGTACAAGCAAATTTTTAAAATAAAAGCGGTAATTGTATATTTAGGATTAAAATAAAACGAATAGAATATGAATATTAGAAAAGGAAATCCTGAAGACATGGAATCGGTTTTGGGATTAATACAGGAGTTGGCAATATTCGAAAAAGAACCGGAGGCTGTTGTCATTACTGTAGAAGATTTAGTGCGCGATGGCTTTGGCGAAAAACCATTATTTCATGTTTTTGTTGCAGAAATCGAAGATGAATCAAGCAACAAAGAAATAGTTGGAATCGCATTGTATTATTACAGATATTCTACCTGGAAAGGTAAAACCATACATCTTGAAGATTTGATTGTTAAAGAAAAAATGCGCGGGACAGGTTTAGGATCTGCTCTTTATGCTGAAATCATGAGACAAGGTAAAAAAGATAACGTAAGAAGAGTTGAATGGAATGTTCTGGACTGGAATACTCCTGCCGTAAAATTCTACGAAAACTCTGGTGCAAAAATTCTGGAAGAATGGAGAGTGGTTCAAATGGATGAAGCGGGCGTAAATTCGTTCTTACAAAAATTATAAAGATATATTTTGCCACAGATTAAAATGATTTTCACAGATTTTTAAAATCTTTTTAATCCTAATAATCTGTGGCAGGAAAACAAAATACTAGATTTCGATTTGAATCTGAAATCTAAAATTAAAAATCTAAAATTAATAATGAGAGTATTTAAATTTGGTGGTGCATCGGTTAAAGATGCTGATGGAATTAAAAACGTATACGACGTTTTACAAAAAGTAGGTTATGAAGATGTGATTTTGGTCGTTTCGGCAATGGGAAAAACGACAAATGCTCTTGAAGTTGTTATCAAGAATTATTTTGATAAATCGGCAGAGTTGAATTCATCTGTACAAGAAATAAAAAAATATCACAATCAAATATTATTAGATTTATTTGAGGATGAAAAACACGAAGTTTTTACGGCTGTAAAAGCTCAGTTTTCTGAATTAGAATATTTCCTGGCGCATAATAAATCTCCTAATTACAATTTTGTTTACGATCAGGTGGTAAGTTTTGGAGAATTAATTTCGACTACCATCTTAAGTCATTATATGAATTACAGAGGTATTCAGACGCAATGGCTTGATGTTCGTAATTTCATTAAAACCAATGCAAATTACAGAGATGCGGAAGTAGATTGGGAAACGACTCAACAATTGATCAGCAAAAATGTAAAACGCAAAATATTAAACATCACTCAAGGATTTTTAGGTGCTGACGAAAATAACTTTACTACTACTCTTGGTCGTGAAGGTTCTGATTATACAGCAGGAATTTTTGCTTATTGCTTAAATGCCGAAAGTGTAACCATATGGAAAGATGTTCCGGGAGTTATGAATGCGGATCCGCGTTATTTTGAGAATGCGAGTTTGTTGAATCAAATCTCTTATCGTGAAGCAATCGAATTGGCTTTTTACGGTGCAACGGTTATTCACCCAAAAACATTACAGCCATTACAGAAAAAAGAAATTCCGTTATACGTAAAATCGTTTATCAACCCATTATTAAAAGGAACCTGCGTTTCTAAAGGTGTTGATTTAGAGCCACAATATCCGTGTTTTATTGTAAAAAGAGAACAGCTTTTAATTTCGCTTTCTTCAATTGATTTCTCTTTCATTATGGAAGAAAACATCAGCGAGATTTTTGGTTTATTCCACGAATTCAAAATCAAAGTAAACTTAATCCAGAACTCTGCAATTAGTTTTTCTGTTTGCGTTGAAGATAAATTCGGAAATTTCAATGAATTAAACGCTATTCTTTCGAAAAAATTCAAAGTAGATTATAATGAGAATGTGACTTTATATACTATTCGTCACTTTACAGAAAATGCAGCCGAAACTGTTGAAGCAAACAAAGAAGTTTTACTAAAACAAGTAAGCCGCGAAACAATGCAAATTGTTACTAAAGAGATCAACTAAATCTTCTTTATACGTTAATTATACAATTCAATTATATTTAGAAAAGGCTTCACTAATATGTGAAGCCTTTTTCTTTATCTCGCTCTGTTATTTTCGCTTTGTTCAATCTCTGTTTTCTTAAAAGCTTGTTTCTTTGAATTTCCAAAACTATATGTTGCTATCAGTTTAAAATAATTGGTGGTGTAGGTTCTGTGGTAATATATTTCGGTTTGACCAACATCATAATTACCGGAAACCATAAAATCGTGAAAGATATCATTTGCGGTAAAATTGAGTTTCAGGGCATCTTTCAAAAAGTTTCTTTCGATTCCTACAGTAACTGTCGATCTGCTATTTTCGCTTCTTAATCCGTAGCTTTTATCGCCAAGATACCAGGCAAGCAACTGAACTTTAAAAAGATTCGGAATCGTAAATGTATTATTAGAATAGAGATAGATTTGAGGTTTGACAGGACCCAAAGCATATTCATAAAAATTATCGATAGATTTGCTTAAATTCATACTAATGGTATTTGTCGAACTCCACCATTTGTTTGTAAATGATCTTGAAAGCGAAGTAAAAAAAGTATGTTCTTTTTCTATATTTAATGATCTCAAAATATAACTATTTGGTGTATCACCGCGCAAAGCAGCTCCGGAAATTGGATCGATTTTATAGGTATATCCTATTTTAAAATCAAACTTTTTGTACATCGTACCAATCTCAAAGGCGTGAGTTTTTTCAGGAAGTAAATTAGGATTTCCTTCTATAGTAGTAAAGGGATCCTGATAAATAACAAACGGATTCAAACCCTGATATCTTGGTCTTGTTATTCTGGAAACATACGATGCATGTAGTTTTAAATCATCTGAAACATCCATATTTAGTAACACATTAGGAAAAAAATTGCCATAACTTTTTTTGAATTCCTGAATCCCATTTGCAGTAGTGTACAAATTATAATTCGTCCATTCGCCTCGTGCGCCAACCGAAAAACTAAACTTCTCCCCTAATGAACTTCCATAATTAAAATAAGCGGCACTGATTTTTTCAACATATTTAAAATCACTCGAGAGTTGATCATCAGGTTCAAAATCGCCATTTTCTACATCAGAAATCAGGAAAACTGTTCCTGATTCTACTGTTGCATTGCTGTATTTTGCTCCGGTTTCGAGCTTTGTATTTTCATTTATCTTTTTAGAATAATCTGCCTGAATGCTTATAATATCAATTCTATTGTCGACATTATTCTTCAGATACTTTTCAGCATTACGTTCGTCAACCCAACTATTTTCATCGATAAAATCTTTTACAGTTCCGTTATAATTAGAGTATTGTGTTCCTATAAACAACGACGAACCCTTACTATCTGTTATTGCATTATAATTTAGATTAATGAACTGATTCAGCAGCACATCATTTTTAGCAATATCTGTGGCATAAAAACTATTTCCCACATTATTACTAATAGAGTTTCGGCTTTCTACAACTCCTCCCAAATCTTCAATATTGCCGCTATACGCTAATGAAATGTAATTCTTTTCAGAGAACGTGTATTGCAATCCAAAACCAAAGTTCGAATAATTATTAAACTGACGTTTCCAATCTGTGGTTAATTCAGATCGCATATATTCATCCGGATTTGGTCGTGTTCTGGTCGTATATAACAATTCGCGGCCTTTGCCCAATTGCAATCCGTAATTGGTGATGAACGAAAATTTGCCTTTTGTATAATTAAAATCCAAAAGTGTATTAGTACTCGTTCCGGCAAACTCAGAAACGGTCACTTGCTGACTCGCGCTTCCTAACATTCCGTTTTCGATATTTTTTTTGGTAATAATATTAATAACCGCCTTTCCTTCGGCATCGTATTTTGAAGATGGATTTGAAATTACTTCGATTTTTAAAATTTGAGAAACCGGAATCGCAGCAAAACGTTCGTAATTAATCAAAATTCCGTTAAGGTAAATAATCGCTTCTCCTCTCCCCAGAACACTTATTTGTCCTTCGGCTACAATAACATTCGGAACCCTGCCCAATAATTCATTGACCGAACTACTTGTTGAAAGCAATGTATTTGCGACGTTTATATCAAGCGTTCCGTTGGCAGCATATTTTACTAACGATGCCTGTTTTTTAATAACTACTTCGTTTAATTCGTTATTGGGAGTTACAATCTTTTCCTGAGTTGTTTTTGAAGATTGTGCGTTTGCAGTAATGGCATAAAGAATCATGCAATACCTATAAATAAAATTGGTAACTGAAAATCTCATGAATTTTGGCGATTAAAATTTGACTTATTTTTAAAGCAAAAGTCAACTGATAATCGCATTATGAGGTAACCAAAAGAGAAACTAGGAGTACGAATTTATAAATTCACACTTTCTGCTACGATCGTAAAGTCTGATTTTGGTAGTTGGAAGGCGTTGTTCCGGTATACTTTTTAAAGGCAACAAAAAATGTCGATTTAGAATTAAAACCTACATCGTAGCCAATAGATTCTAAAGTAAGTTTATCATTTGAAGTTATAATTTCACAAGCTTCTTTTATTCTAAATTCATTTACAAAGCTGGTAAAGTTCTTACCTAAATTATTATTTAAAAGTTGGGATAATTGATGACTTGAAATGTTTATTTCTTTAGACAAATCCTGCAATGTAAGATTGGGATTTTTATACAATGCTTTTTCATTCATTACACTTTCGAGTTTTTGTGTAAAAATTTCCGCTTCGGTTGCATCTATCTTTTTACCGGAATTCTTTGATCCGTTTAATAAAAACAAATCATCGGTTTTTTTACGATATAAAAGGATCGAAATAATTAAATAGAACATAATCGAAAAAACAATTGCCCCACTAATATAAGTAGCGGCCGGAGCGTTCATTATGGCAAGAAAATAAAAAAAGAATAAAAGGGAATTGCCTAGAAAAAGCATTCCGAACCACATTTCTGCCGGAGTTGCTTTGTATTTTTTACTTATGATTTTTTGTAGAATGTCTTTAATGGTAAAGCCGGAAAAAATAATATACACAAACCATTGAAAATAAATCGCTTTTATAAAATAGTGTCTCCACAGTTCCGGATAATATTCATAAGGATATAAAAATCCAATTGTACCTATAAATAAAGCCCAGAATAAAAGGGTAAGTTTCCAGGATTTGGGCATTATATTAATTTCGGCAACGGCTGATTTGAGGAAATAATATAAAAAGGGACCAATAAAAAAGCAAGCGGTTAACCCAAATTGCAAATACATTTTTGGCAACGTAGGATTAAAATACACAAAAACCGATTTTCCAATTCTGATGCTTAGTGCGAATAATAATGCACCCAAAAAATAATTGGTCAGGAACTTTTTCTTCGTAAAAAAGAAGAAATATACACTTAAAATAATTCCGTTAAAAACTCCTAATGCGCTAAAAAAGAATAAGAGTTCTTTGCTGGTATCCATAATTTAAGTTTGTTTTATTCTCACAAAGCTAAAAAAAATTATGACTTTAATGCTTTTTTATCCTTCTTCAAATCCTTAATTACTTTCTTCAGCTCTTTGATGCGTTCTTCGTATTGCACGATTATTTCACCTGATATCTGATTTACAGTATTGTTAGAAGACGATCCCTTGTCCAGATCTACTTTGAGTAAATCTTCAGGAGTTATATCATAAATTTTACAGATGGTTAAAATATGATTTGCCCACGAATGGCTTTCGCCGCTTTCCATTCTAGCATACGCTGATTGAGATATATGAAGACAATCTGCTACTTCTTCTTGTGACATGTTTTTGTTTTTCCGAAGTATTTTAAGTTTATTACCTACAACAGTATGCATAATTAATACAGTTTTTCGTTCTAAAAGCATAGAGGACAGTTTTATAAATATATACTCACAAAAAAGAGACTATTTTTAAATAAAAAACAGATATAATTTACTTATTAAAAATACCCGATAATCACATAATAAAAAGGCGCACAAAACAGTAATTTAGATTTTCCAAAAAACAAGTAGATAGTACCTGAAATCAGGGATAAAATCTATTAAAAAACTTAACCACTTAATCTACACAATATGAGTAATGCATCATTGTTTTTATGTCTTCTAATAATAATTATCGCACTTGGTTACCGATTTTCGAAAAAACATCGTTAAAAATCTTCTTTCAAATTAATTAGTAATAATAAATTTAAAGTGCGAAAAAACCATGGGCATAAACAATAAACCTGATCAGGAAAACCATAACGATTGGGACAATGATCCGGATAACTGGATCTGGGGAATGTTCTATTATAATCCAAAAGACAATAGATTATTTCCTCCTAAAAGAATAAAAGAATTTGGCTGGACAATAAATTTTGCCAATCCCAATTCTGTTTTTATAGCGTTAATTGTCATTGCAATTCTCCTTATTCTTGGGGAACATAGTAATCATTAAACGCAAAAAAAGAATAACTGCCCCTGATTAATTTATTCACTAAAACATGAAATTCTTTATATTCAAATATAGTATGGCTATTATTAGCTGTCTTTATTTAGCTTACTTTTTCTACAGCCCGGATCATACGGGCAATATGATTAAAACCGGAACTTCAATTGTATTGGCTCTTTTAATTTTTCTTTCTATGTACAGTCAGATAAAAAGCAGAAAATAACCTTAAAAACACAACTAAAATCTCCAAATTACAGACTCGGAATTTCCCAATTATAAATACTACTTTTGATTTTTTAGAGTTAAAGTATTTATGTTGAAAAAATTACTGTTTTTAACGGTTTTTATCTGGTATTCCGGGCTTCAGGCACAGGAAACGGAATCATCGTACAAAACGAAAAAAGTAATTGTAAGCCGTGACACGATTCATCTCGAAGAATTCAGCATCAATTCCAGCTTTTTTGAAATTCTAAATACAAAAAACAAAATCATAGATTCTAGTTTTTATAAAATCGATTTTCAAAAAGGAACTTTGATTTTAACCGAAAATGCAGGCACTCTTTCTGATACTTTAATTGTAAATTATTTAAAATATCCTGATTTCTTAACCAAAGAATACAGTCTCTACAAATCAGATCAGGTAGTTACCAATGATGTTGGTTCTGAAAGATTGTATCGAATTGATAATACCAGCACTAAGAAAGTCACTCCGTTTGATGGTTTGGTAACTTCAGGAAGCATCACGCGTGGCGTTACGGTGGGAAATAATCAAAATACGGTTTTAAACTCTAATCTGGATCTTCAGATTACCGGAAAAATATCAGACAAAATAAGTCTTCGGGCTTCTCTTCAGGACAATAATATTCCGCTTCAGGATGGTGGTTATTCGCAAAAGCTGGATCAATTCGATAATATTTTTATAGAACTTTTTAGCAACGACTGGAACATTCGGGCGGGAGATGTTTTTTTAGAAAACAGAAAAACTCAATTTTTAAATTTTAATAAAAAAGTACAAGGCCTTTCGACCAGTTTTAATTTTGGAGATGAAGAAAGCAAAACCAATATTTTTGCATCGGTCGCTTTTGTAAAAGGCCAATATGCTAAAAGTACTTTTACAGGGCAGGAAGGTAATCAGGGACCTTATAAATTAAAAGGACAAAATGGAGAATTGTATGTTCTGGTAATTTCAGGATCAGAGCGTGTTTATGTAAATGGTATTTTGCTAAAACGCGGCGAAAACAACGATTATGTAATTGACTATAATGCGGGAGAAATTACTTTTACCTCTCTTTTTACGATTACATCAGAAATGCGTATTAATGTAGAATATCAATATTCTGAACGCAATTATAATCGTCTGGTTACATATGCCGGCGCGACTCATGAAAATAAAAACTGGAGTTTTGGCGGTTATATTTATTCTGAAAATGATATGAAAAACCAGCCTCTTCAACAAAATCTTTCAACAGAACAAGTGGAGATTTTGAGTCAGGCGGGAGACAATCCTAATTTAATGAAAGCGCCATCAGCTTATGAAGATACTTATGCTGAGAATAAAATTTTATATAAAAAAATACTGGTCAATTCTGTAGAAGCTTATGAATATTCTAATGATGCGAGCAATGTTTTATACAATGTAAAGTTTAGCCTCATGGGCAATAATCTTGGAAATTACATCATTCAAAACAACAATTCGGTAGAACGTATTTATGAATATGTTCCTCCGGTAAGCGGTGTTTTACAAGGAAATTATGAACCTATCGTACAATTAGTTGCTCCAATAAAATTGCAAGTGGCTACTTTTTTAGGAAAATACAATCCTGACGAAAAAACGCTGGTAGATTTTGAAATTGCCATAAGCAACAACGACAAAAATTTATTTTCGAAAATTGATGATGGAGATAATAGCGGAGTTGCACTTAAAACCAACATCAAAAAACGTCTTTTTACCCGCGAATGGACTTTAGATGGTTTTGCTAACTATCAGTTTGTTCAGGAAGATTTTAGATCTGTTGAGCGATTGTATAATATAGAATTTAACAGAGACTGGAATTTAAACGAACCCCTTTATGGCAATCAGAGCTTATTGGTTACGGGTTTAAACTTTGATTTATTTACTAAAAAAGAAACCTCAAATATTGGTTTGTTTACCTATCAGTTTGAAAAATTAGATTACTCCGAAAGTTATTCCGGGGCAAGACATACCACGACTGCATTATTTAAATTAAAAAACTGGACGATCGAAAATCAAGGCAGTTTTATGAATAGTGACGCGACAAATTCTACTTCGAAATTTATTCGAAATCAAACCAGAACAAAATATCATTTTGGCAAAAACTGGATTGGCGCGAGTATGCAACTCGAAAATAATCAGCAACGGGATAAAGTTAGCAATCAGTTTTCGGCTTTAAGCCAAAGATTCACAGAATACGGCGCTTTTCTCGGTCGTGGAGACAGCACTAAAGTATATGTAGAAATTGGGTATTTGCAACGCCGAAATGATAGTTTGCAAAACGGATTGCTGCAGCACGTAAACAATTCGCAAACGTATTATTTAAAGTCAAAACTTATTCAGAATAAAACAACCGATTTAGCGGTTTACGCCAGTTATCGTAATCTTGATTTTATAAATTCATCCCGAAAAAATGAGCCGTCCTTAAATTCGAGAATACTTTACAACGATCGATTCTTTAATCAATTCATGCAAATTGGTACGGCTTACGAAACCAGTTCCGGAACTATTGCGCAACAAGAATTTACTTATGTTGAAGTGCCAACAGGTCAGGGTGTTTATACCTGGAACGATTATAACGGCAACGGAATTCAGGAATTAGAGGAGTTTGAAATTGCCGCTTTTCCGGATCAGGCCAAATATGTTCGCATCTTTTTACCCAACCAGATTTATATTAAAACCAATCAAAATAAATTTTCGCAATCTGTTGCCCTGAATCCGCTGCAATGGCAAAACGAAACGGGCTTTAAAAAAATCGCTTCTTATTTTTACAATCAGACTTCTTTTATCATGGATCGAAAGGTAAAAAGCCAGGGCGAGCGTTTAGAACTCAACCCATTTGATTCATCTGAAGAAAATATCTTAGGATTGAATTCGAGTTTTAGAAACAGCCTGTATTATAATCGCGGAAAACAAAAGCATTCGGTAACATATACCTACCTTATTAATAAAGGTAAAAATTTACTGTCTATAGGTTCGCAAAATGTGCGAAACAGTTCCAATCAATTGCAGTATACTCATTTGTATCAAAAAAGCTGGTTGTTCAACTTCTTTACCAAAACCATCAATACCAACTTAGTTTCTAAAGATTTTGTCGAAAAAAACTACGATTTAAGAGGGTATCAATTGGCACCAAAAATTAGTTATTTGTTTTCTAAAAATACGAGTTTAGATTTTTTCTATGAATTTCAGAACAAAGAAAATCAAATTGGCGATTTCGAAACTTTAGTTCAAAACAGACTTGGAACTTCTTTTTCGTTTGCGGGAGAGAAAAAAGTAACTTTAAACGGAGAGTTTTCTTTTTACCAAAATAAATTTAACGGAAACGAATTTTCATCAGTAGGATTTCAGATGCTCGAAGGGCTTCAGGAAGGGCAAAATTTAGTCTGGAAACTGCTTTTACAAAAGAACTTAACTCAGTTTCTGGATGTAAATTTAAACTATCAGGGGAGAAAAAGTGAGACGGGATCAGTTGTTCATACGGGCAATGTTCAGCTTCGTGCTTATTTTTAACACTTTACGAAAAACGTATTAATAAATTGATTAATTTTAATTGAAATTTAAATAGGAAACCTTATGAAAAAATTATTATTACTTTGCTTAATGGTGGTTTTATCTACCAATTTCTACGCCCAGGAAACTGCTACAAAAGCAGCTAAAAGCAAGACTGAAGCGACGGCTAAAAAAGCTAAATCTGATGCGGATAAAGCAAAAGCCGATGCGAAAAAAGAAGCTGCAAAATCTAAAAAAGCAGCCAAAGATGCCACAGATGCCTCGGCAGCAAGTGCCGCAGCAACTAAAAAAGCAGCCGACAAAGAAGCAGCTAAAGCAAAAAGCGATGCTACTAAAGCTTCAAAAAAAGCAACTTCAGCAGCAGAAGGAGCTAAGGCAGACGCAAAAAAAGCTGAAACCAAAGCAACTGTAGCTAAAAAAGATGCTACAGCAACGAAAAAAACGGCTACTAAAACATTAAAAGAAACTACCGAAAAAGCTCCTAAAGTAGCCGATAAAGTTACCGGAGAATACAACGGAAAAAAGGTATATACAGGACCAAAAGGTGGTAAATACTACATCAATAAAAACGGAAATAAAACTTATATTCAGGATTAGTTTAAAGGTGCTGAGATTCTAAGGTTCTGAGGCTCTAAGATGCTAAGGTTCTAAGATGTATATATTATAAAGGTAAAAACTTCAAGCCGGACTTATGTTCGGCTTTTTTATTTAACAAGCAAAAAACTTAGCATCTTAGTACCTTAGAAACTTAGAAGCTTAAATCAGAGTTAATAATTTAGTAATATGTACGAAATAACATAAAAAGCTTATTTCTTTATCTTCGTTTTTAAAAAGCGTTAAACTATGAGCATTGACTATTCTGCGAACAAAACAATTTTAGTTGCTCCATTAAACTGGGGATTAGGCCATGCCACAAGATGTATCCCAATTATAAAAGCGCTTCAAGAAAATAATTTTATCCCGATAATAGCTTCTGATGGAGTTGCCCTGGCATTATTAAGAAAGGAATTTCCATACATTCAAACACTGGAGTTACCTTCTTATCATATTGAATATGCTAAAAATGGCAAAAACTTTAAATGGAAGCTGATTAAAAGTTTACCTAAAATGATTGTCGCTATTTTAGATGAGAAAAAAATGGTGAACCGCTGGATCAAAAAACATGGGATCGATGGTATTATTTCAGACAACCGATTAGGTGTTTTCAGTAAAAAAATCCCATCTGTTTTTATGACACATCAATTAAATGTCATGACCGGAAACACGACTTGGTTTACTAGTAAATGCCATCAGTATATTATAAAAAAATACAATGAATGCTGGGTTCCCGACACCAATGAAACGGTGAATTTAACCGGTAACTTGGGTCATCTTAAAACCAATCATCTTAACTTAAAATATATTGGTCCTTTGAGCAGAATGCGTAAAAAGGAAACGCCAAAATTATATGATTTGATGGTGATTTTGTCCGGACCTGAACCTCAGCGTACTTTTTTAGACGAGAAACTTCAAAAAGAAGTGGCCAATTATAAAGGTAAAGTGGTTTTTGTACAAGGTATTGTAGAGAAAACGCAAACCAAATGGCAAGCCGGAAATGTTACGTATTACAATTTTATGAACTCAAAACAACTGGAACAAACCTTTAACGAAAGTGATTTTGTTTTATGTCGTTCGGGTTATACAACTGTAATGGATTTGGCAAAATTGGGTAAAAAAGCTTTTTTTATTCCAACTCCGGGACAATATGAGCAAGAATATTTAGCGATAAAACTTCAGGAAGAAAACCTGGTACCGTATGCAATGCAAAACGACTTTACCATTGAAGATCTTTCAAAAGTAAAGTCGTTTAAAGGTTTAACTCAGTTTAACGAAGATATCGACTGGGATTCGCTATTTAGCGTTTTCGAAGATTAATTTTAGAAATTAAACTGGGCTTGCAGTCGTAATAAATTTCCTTGCTGACGGTTGATAGGAAGCACACTGTCTTCGAAAGTCCTGTCGGCAATGACATATTCGGCTGTAAACTCAAAAGCTTTAATGGGCTGCCATTCTATACCAATTTCATAATCTCTAACGACATAACTTCTGGCGTCTTTTTCGTATTTTTTTCCTCCATCATAATATTGAAATTTTGCAAAAGGATATATGTGTTGTTTTTTAATATCTAATTTATAATTCAGCAAAACATAACCACCGTTTAAATCTGTTTCGTCAACCGTATTGGTTACTGTATTGTAACGAGGTCCTGTACCAATATTATATTCTGTCTGAATTCCGAAAGGTCTAGGATACAAAACAAACGTTGCTCCTACTCTTTGGTCCTTAACATATTGCGGATCATTGACTTTTACTCCCGGTGAAATTTCGCCTGTAAAAGCCCATTTTCCTGTGTAAGCCTGAATTCCTGGTTCGATAATCTGGCTTCCAATAACAAAAGGATAGGTTAATCTGGCAACAACATTTAAATCTCTGTTTCCATCAAGTTTATTGGCAATTTGCCCATTGTAAACTCCAAAAGCAAAAACTCCATAATCACCAGAACCTTTATAACCATCTTTTACCAACATGGCAAAACGCTCTCTGATTTCGGCCGGAGCCCAATAAAAGAATATTCCTAAATCACGTTCGTTTAGTATGGCGCTATTCATCGCATCATTACGATCTAATGCTAAACGCTGTGAACTGGATTGCATGTTTTCGAAACCATACGGAATTTTACTTTGCCCAACACGAACGCGATATTCTCTTTTCTTATCAAAAGAAAGGTCGAAATACAAATCACGAATCTGAACAAAATTCTGGATTCCTGTACTTGGCGAACTCGCAAAATCAGGTTGGAAATAAAAAAACACATTAGGGTGTACTTGCCCTGAAAACACTAAACGTGCACGTCTGATAAAAAGTCCGTTGTTCGCTTTTGCATCCGGATCAGTAGATGTTGTCCCCCAGGATTTATCACATTGTTCGCAGGAAACTTTATCATTTGTAGAAAAAAGACCATTGTATCGTATTTGTGCATATCCTCTTAAAGAAATTCTGTCATACCAGTGTTCTTCAACTCCTCCTCCGGATTTAGTGTCCGGAAGTTTTGCTTTGTTGATAGAATCTAAAATACGCATTACTTCGTTTTTTACATCCTGTTTATTTAAATCCTGAGCATTTGCTGCAAAATTCAACAGCAATAAAACGGCAACTAATTTTCTTTTTATCATCCTTTCTCTAATATCCCTTAATTTCAGGGTACAAAGATGTAGCATCAATGTTAAGAAATCATTAACAGGATGTTACTATAATAAAAATTTAATGTTACGAAGTTTTGCTTTAAATTGATTAATTGTTAAAACGCCTTATTTTAAGGCACTTCGCTTAAATCAGCTTACAATTATTTAACTTCGGTTTTTACAGCTTTATGGGCTTTTTCGAGTGTAAAAGAAAACTCAGATCCAATTCCGAATTCACTTTCTACATATACTTTCTCTTTATGAGCTTCAATAATATGTTTTACAATCGCTAATCCAAGACCAGAACCACCTTCTGAACGGGTTCCGCTTTTATCAACTCTGTAAAAACGTTCAAAAAGTCTTGGAATATTTTGTTTTTCAACTCCTTCTCCGTTATCGCTAATACGAATTAAGACTTTTTTCTTAGTTAAGTTTACCACACCAACCTCGGTTAAACCGCCATCTTTACCATATTTGATAGAATTGACAATCAGGTTTTCTAAAACTTGCTGAATCCTGTCCTGATCTCCGCGAATGATAACCGACTGTACATTTTTGCTTTCAAAAGCCAATTTGATTTTCTTTTTGTCGGCTTTCATTTCTAACAAATCAAAAACGTTCTGAATAAGTTCGACGATATTAAAATCAGTCATATTCAAATCCAGATCACCTGATTCTAATTTGGTAATCATGTCCAGATCTTCTACAATATATATAAGACGCTCTACTCCCTTTTCAGCACGTTTTAAATATTTTTTTCTAATGTTCTTATCGTCCATCGCGCCATCAAGCAAAGTCGAAACATAACCCTGAACCGTAAACAATGGGGTTTTTAATTCGTGCGAAACGTTACCAAGAAATTCTCTGCGGTATTGTTCACGAATTTCGAGCATTTCGATTTCCAGCTTTTTGTCGGTAGCAAACTTTTTCACTTCACGCGAAAGCGTTTCCATATCTGTAGTAATAGGCTGATTGATTAATGTCGTAGATTCTAACAACGAAACCTCATCGTAGATTTTCTTTACCCTTCTGTAAATAAATCGCTCTACACGATATTGCAATACCAGAAATGAGAAAATATAAATTGAAATAATAAAAATAATCCCAAATGCAACCTGATGTTTCAGTTGATTTTTATAGAATAAATTCATCAGGATTAGTACAAATCCTGTTCCGAAAAGACTTATGTATAATGCCGACTTTACAGCAAATTTGTATGTTTTTTTAAAATTAATTTTCATTGATATTATTAAGAGATTATATTTTTACCATATAAGTTATATAAGTTCATTTAAAGTAAAGCGCAATTGTATAATACATTAAGAACTTAAAAAAAGAAATCTTTGTCAAAGTTTTGAACTTTGACAAAGATAAACTTTGATTCGAAAAGTATGTTGTACTATAATTTAAATGAACTTATATAACTTATATGGTTCAAATATTTATTGAATGTCTAGACTTCAAATTTATAACCAACACCTTTGATGGTTTTAAAAAGGTCTTCTCCTATTTTTTCGCGTAGTTTTCTAATATGAACATCTATTGTTCTTCCTCCTACTACCACTTCATTACCCCAAACTTTATCCAGGATTTCGTCTCTTTTAAAAACTTTTCCAGGTTTTGAAGCCAATAAATAAAATAATTCGAATTCTTTTCTTGGTAAAGCAATTTCTACATTGCCTTTTATGATCTTATATTCCTCTCGGTTAATCTCGATTCCGCCAACATTTAGAGTGTCACTAACAACTTCTTGTTCTTTTAACCTTCTTAACAAAGCCTTTACTTTGCTTACCAGTAATTTTGGTTTTATTGGTTTGGTGATATAATCATCTGCACCTGCATCAAAGCCAGCCACTTGTGAGTAATCTTCGCTTCTCGCTGTTAAGAATGTTATGATAACATTATTTAATTCAGGGATTTTTCTGATGTGTTCGCAAGCTTCCATTCCATCCATTTCGGCCATCATTACATCCATAATAATTAAGTCCGGCAATTCTTTCTGAGCCTTTGCAATAGCTTCTTTTCCGTTAGAAGCTGTTACAATCTGGTAGCCTTCCTGAGCAAGGTTATAGCCAACGATTTCTAAGATATCTGGTTCATCGTCAACTAATAAAATCTTGGTTTGTGTTTTTTTCATAAATAGCAAAAATTGAGATTTTTACATCAAATTTTCTTCATTATACATTCGATGTTTTTTATTTCACAGCGTAAATATACTAACAAAATAACCGTTAAAAATTGCGGTTAACGGTAATTTAATCTGGTAACAATTTGATAATCTACAAGACACAAAAACATAACAAGTGCCTAACATGAACTTTACACGGCGTTTCTTTCTTTGCACAAAAATAAATTAAACACAACACTGAAATGAAATTCAATTTAAAATTTCTATTTATTACATTATTTATTTGTACGATTTCGGTCGCGCAAAACAAAGGTACGATTTCTGGTGTATTAACCGACAAAGAAACCAACAATCAGCCTTTACCTTTCGCAAATGTTTTAGTAAAAGGGACTACAACAAGCGCGAACACTGACATTGACGGAAAATATTCGTTGAACGTAAATCCAGGAAACTACATTCTTATTTTTAGTTTTGTTGGATATGAATCTGTAGAGCAACCAGTAACTGTTAAAGCAAATGAAACTATCAAAGTAAATCAGGTACTTTCGTCTGGAAGCTATACTCTTAAGGATGTAGTTGTAAAATCTACAGCAAGCAAAGAAAAAGAAACGGCCTTATTACTAGACCAAAAAAATGCTGTTGTTATTAAACAAAGTATTGGTGCACAAGAAATGTCACGAAAAGGTGTTAGCGATGTTGAGGCAGGTTTGACAAAAGTAACAGGAATCACTAAAGTAGACGGAAGGGGTTTATTTGTGAGAGGTTTAGAGGATCGTTACAACACTCTTTTACTTAACGACCTGGCTGTTCCGTCAAACAATCCATTCAAAAAAATCATTCCGTTAGATATTTTTCCAACAGATATTGTAAGCGTTTTAGAAACATACAAAACTTTCAATCCTAATTTATACGGTGATTTTGCTGGAGCAACTTTTAACATTATAACAACTGCTACAGGAAAAAGTCAAACAAAAATTAATTTTGGAGCTGGTTATACAATCAACAATAACCTAAAAAAATTCCTTATTTCGAGAGACGCGACTTCAACATCTGATTTCTTCGGATTTTCTGGAAACGAAAGAGATTTACCATCTGCTTTAAACAAAACTCCAGGTAACCAAGCATTAACTACAGACCAGGCTGCAAACGGATTTGGTTCAGGGTTTGACGTTAAAAGTGACGTAGCTCCGTTAAATACAAGTTTTGGAGTTACTCATTCAGAAAAATTCAACGTAGGTAAAAACCAAAATGTATTTCAATATTTGGTATCATTAAACTACGAGAATAAATATCAAATCAGAAGTGGAGCTGACAGAATCTTTAATACTGCAGCAGGTAATTATGATAATAATTTAAATACAACACAGTATAAATTTATCACAAATTCATCTGCATTATTAGGTTTAACTTATAAAACAAAAAGACTTTCTCTTACATCAAACACGATCTACCTAAAGTCGACTGAAAACTTAATACAAGATCAGATAGGTTACACAAATTCTAACGTAGCCCAAACAAATGGTATTATAAGAATGAATCAATTGCAACAGTCTAATTTTTTTAACACACAATTGTTTGGTACTTATAAAATAACTGAGGATGAAAGACACACTTTAAAATCTGGTGTTTCGTACTCTACAACACAATACGAACTTCCTGACAGAAAATCTTTTAAAGGTGTTAAAACTGATGACAATACAACTTCAATCTCATATACCGGTAATAGTATAACAAGACAATATCTTGATTTTAAAGGCGACCAACATATCTCTGGTTTAGTAGAATACAGTTGGAAATTTGGAAATGAAGATCTAAGTAAATCACACAAACTTACAGCAGGATATAACGGCTATATGAACAAAATGGGATCTGAATTCAGATTTCTAGTATCACAAATGTTAAAAGATTCAAATAACAGTGCTACTTTCCCAACGAATACTCCTGATGCTACTTTGAGAAATGAAATTTTAAATAACCAATTCACTTACTCAGAAGGAACAAACTCAACTTACAAAGCAATGTTAGAAGAATTTGTTAACGCCGGATACTTAGATTTAGGCTTGAAATTCTCTGAAAAATTTGAATTGAATGTAGGAGCAAGAGTTGAACAAACTCATAGAGATACAAAATATAAGGAAGCAGGAAGTTTTGAAAATCCATATGAAAATATAATTAATGATAAAACAGATATTTTACCGTCTATAAATACAAAATATATGGTAAATGAAAAATCAAACTTAAGATTTGCAGCTTCAAAAACTATTACAAGACCAGTAATTATGGAGTCTTACCCTCTTGAATTTGTAAATCCAGATGGTACCATAGAAAGAGGTAATCAATTTTTGACTAATAGTGCGAACTATAACTTTGATTTAAAATACGAATTATTCCCAACTAGTAAGGAATTAATTTCTGCTACAGTTTTCACTAAAATGATAGATAATCCTATCGAAAGATTATTTACGACTTCAGCAGGAAGCGGTGGACAAATCATAACATACGGTAATTCTGATAAAGCTGTATTATATGGTGCTGAATTAGAATTCTTATTCCAGTTAGAAAGAATTTCGAAATCATTATCTAATTTCTCATTTGGTGCAAATGCTTCATTAATGGATACAAAAGTAACTATTAATAAAGTTTTTGAAAATGGAGTGAACAACCCAGAAACCATTACAGCTGACGAGAATCCATCTAGAAAATTACAAGGAGCTTCTCCTTGGATCTTAAATGCTGACCTTAGATATGAATCAGTATTTAGTGAAAAATGGAAAAGCTCTATGACTATGGTTTATAATGTTTATAGCAAACGAATCTACGCCGTAGGTACAAATGGATTAGATAATTATTATGAAATGCCGTATGGTAAACTTGACTTTATCTGGCAAAACAAAATTTCAGACAAATTTGATGTTAAACTTTCTATAGACAACCTTTTAAACCCAGCTTATAAAATAGAAATGGGTGACAAGAGCAGAATTGAAATAACTGAAAACGATCTTACAGTAAGAGAATACAAAAAAGGAGTAGGTTTCTCTATGAATGTATCTTACACATTTTAAGAAACACTTAACAATTACAAAACACAAGCTTAAATAACGAGTAATAATTTGATAACATTCTCTTAAATAGATTAAAAGAGACTCGGGTTACATTTGTTCAAGATTGAAATAAATAAAACAAAACACAAAACTTATGAAAAAATTAGTATTCTGCTTAGCAGTTTTAGGAAGTATCTTTACAGGATGTTCAAGTGACAACAATAACGATGCACCCGTAAAACAACCAGTATCTGGAGAAATATCTTCAAATATTACAGCAAATAAAACTTATGCTTACGGTAACTATACATTAAAAGGGATGATCAAAGTTAGCAGTGGTGTAACTCTTACTTTTGAGCCAGGTTGTACAATTACTTGCGACAAAACTACAGGAGAAAACGGTCTTATTATATTAAATGGAGGAAAACTAATCGCTAACGGTACAGCAGATGCTCCAATCGTTTTTACTGAAAAATCAAAATTAGGAGGTTCTTGGGCTGGTATCATCATGTACGGTGATGCTCCAATCGTAAACTCAGCAACTGCTCCTGCTCCACAAACAGCAATTTCAGAAGATGGTTTAAACTTACCTTACGGAGGTTCAAATGCAGCTCACAATGGAGGTTCATTGAAATATGTAAGAGTTGAATATGCTGGACAAGTAATTACAACTAACAGTAAAGAAAATAACGGATTCTCATTCTACTCTGTTGGAACAGGAACTGTGTTAGATCACTTAGTTTCATACAAAGGTAATGATGACGGTTTTGAATTTTACGGAGGAACTGTAAGCTTAACAAACTCAATTTCTTACGGTAATAGTGATGACTCTTTTGACTGGCAAGATGGATGGAGAGGTCAAGACAATTCAAACTGGTATGCATACCAAACAGGTGTTGCTAACTACGGTATCGAAGTAGAATCTAAAAGTGTTGACAATGCATTCTGGCCAAAAATTACTGGTATTACTCTTAGAAGAGCTGCTGGTACAACTACAGAAGCACAAAACGAAATTCAATTAGATGCTATCCAATTTAAAAAAGAAGGAAATGGTGATTACAGCAACATCGTAATTGATGGTTTTGGTAGCCAAACTACTCCAAAAGCTTATGAAGGTGGTGCTATTCAAATATTAGACAAAGCTACTTATGATCATCAAGTTGCCGGAGGAAAAATCAAATTAAACAACGTGAAAATCACTAATACTCCAATTACGTTCATTTCAGGAGTTCCTGCTGTATTCACAGTAACTGCAGCTAGTTTTGTTCCTGCAACAAATTGGACAGTTAGTACTACTGCTACAGGAGCTGTTTTAACTGGTGGTGCATGGGCTACAGTTGACGGTGTAAATCTATTAGCGAAACTATAAGTTCTTCACATATAAATTGTTAAAAACATCCTAAAAATTTAGGATGTTTTTTTTTGGCGCACTTTTTGTAATTTTTTTTGTATATTTACGGTAATCAAAAAAATGCGATGGCAAAAAACTACTTTTATATTACATTCTTATTGGCTTTTTTCTTTACTATAAGTGTCTCGGCGCAAGATAGCAAGCAATTACCAAAACCTCAAGAGGCAACTACTATTGAGGGTCTAAGCTTGTACCCTAATCCCGTGACAAGCGGAAAAGTATCCATCTCGTCTAAAAATGACCTTGAAAAAGAAATTATAATTTTTGATGTTCTGGGTAAAAAAGTACTTCAAACACATTTAAGTTCAAGAGAATTAAATGTATCAGAACTTGTTCCAGGTGTATACATCATTAAAATAAGCGAAGAAAATGCTTCTGCAACAAGAAAGCTCATTATTCGATAAATCATAAAAAAGCTCCTTTTCAGGAGCTTTTTTAGTTTTTAGTCCCAGTGTCAGTTTTCAGAGATCACCAGGAACGCTGAGCTTTTTATTTCATTAGCTTTGCGACTCTTTGTGATAAGAAATATTTAGAAGTATCATCTTTATGTTTTTACACAACATTTAGCATTCACCTATTTTTCAATTTCACTACATACCAAAAACTCCCACTGAAAACTGCGACTAAAAACTAAAAACAATATCTTTGCACAAAAAAGTTTTGATTACATCCAACGATATATTTACGATTTCGAGTCAGAAACAATTTGAAAAGATCGCTTTAAAAGTGTTTCGTTTTCAACATGAGAATAACGTCGTATATCGTGATTTCTGCGATTTTTTAAAAGTAAATCCACAACAGGTAAAATCGCTGGAGCAAATTCCATTTTTACCTATTCAGTTTTTCAAAAGTCACAATGTTGTTTCTAACAACGATCCTGCTCAGGTTACTTTTACCAGCAGCGGAACAACCGGAATGATTACAAGCCGACATATAGTGACCGATGTTTCCCTATATGAGGAAAGTTACCGCAATGGATTTTCTCAGTTTTACGGCAATATCGAAGATTATGTTGTTTTAGCCCTTTTACCGTCTTATCTCGAACGCGACGGCTCTTCGTTAATTTATATGGTCGAAGATCTTATAAAGCTATCCAATCAGCCTGACAGCGGCTTTTATTTACACAATCACGACGACTTAATAAAAAAACTAACAGCTCTTGATGAATCCGGTCAAAATGTTATTTTAATTGGAGTTACTTACGCTTTATTAGATTTAATCGAAAAGCACCAATTCAACCTTCAGAATACCATCATTATGGAAACCGGAGGAATGAAAGGAAAACGTAAAGAAATGATTCGCGAAGAATTGCACGAACAACTTTGCAAAGGTTTTGGCGTTACTGCAATTCACTCAGAATACGGAATGACGGAACTTTTAGGGCAAGCCTATTCTTTAGGCGAAGGCGTTTTCGAATGTCCGTCATGGATGCACATTTTAATTCGCGATCCTGAAGATGCTCTCACTTACGTGAAAGATGGAAAAACAGGCGGAATAAACGTTATCGATTTAGCCAACATCAACTCTTGTTCTTTTATCGCCACGCAGGATTTGGGCAAAAAAAATCCCAACAACTCTTTCGAGGTATTGGGACGTTTTGATAATTCTGATATTCGTGGTTGTAATTTGATGGTGCTTTGATGTTAAATCGTGGATTTGTTAAATCGTTTAATCGCTTTTGCACTCGATTAAACAATTAACCGATTAAACAGTTAAACCTTTTAAACCACTCTAATCACAAAATAGTTTTTCTTTCCACTTTGTAATAACACAAACTGATTGTTGATTAAATCATTTGATGTCAATACAAAATCTTCTTTTATTTTTTCTCTGTTTACCGAGATTGAGTTTGCTGTTAAAGCACGTCGCGCTTCTCCGTTTGATTTAAAGAAACCTGTTTTTTCATTTAAAACCGAGATAATATCCAATTCGTTTTCTAAATCTGCTTTTGCAATTTCAGCTTGCGGAACTCCGTCAAAAACTTCTAAAAAAGTAGTTTCATCTAATTTCTTCAAATCGTCTGCAGTAGAATTTCCAAACAAAATATTCGAAGCCTGGATCGCTTTCTCTAATTCTTCTTCAGAATGAACAAAAATCGTGATTTCTTCAGCTAGTTTCTTTTGTAAAACTCTTAAATGCGGAGCCGTTTTATGCTCTTCGATCAAAGCATCAATCGTTTCTTTATCTAAAAAAGTAAAGATTTTGATGTATTTCTCAGCATCAACATCAGTTGAATTTACCCAAAACTGGTAAAATTTATATACCGAAGTTTTATCAGCGTCTAACCAAACATTTCCACCTTCAGATTTTCCGAATTTAGAACCGTCAGCTTTTGTAATTAATGGTGTTGTCAAAGCAAAAGCTTTTGCATTCTCTCCTCCCATTCTACGCACTAATTCTGTACCTGTGGTAATATTACCCCATTGGTCAGAACCTCCCATTTGCAAAACGCAATTGTTGTTTTTATATAAATGATAAAAATCGTATCCCTGAATTAATTGATAGGTAAACTCTGTAAAAGACATTCCTTCGCCTTCTCCGGCAAATCTCTTTTTTACTGAATCCTTCGCCATCATATAATTTACCGTGATACGCTTTCCAACTTCACGGGCAAAATCAATAAACGAGAATTCTTTCATCCAGTCATAGTTATTTACCATAACCGGAGCATTTGCTTCTTTTGAATTAAAGTCTAAGAAACGAGACAAAACACTTTTTATTCCCGCAACGTTTTTAGCCAAAGTTTCTTCGTTCAACAGATTTCTTTCGTCAGATTTCCCAGATGGATCACCAATCATTCCGGTTGCACCACCTACCAGGGCGATAGCTTTATGACCGGTTCTGTTTAAGTGAACCAATAAAATAATCTGAACCATACTACCAATATGTAGTGAATCTGCCGTTGGATCAAAACCTATATATGCCGTCGTTACCTCTTTTAGCAATTGTTCTTCCGTTCCTGGCATGCTATCATGATATAACCCTCGCCACTTTAATTCTTCAACTAGATTCTTCATTTTTAAAATAATTTGTGCAAATATAGCAATTGTGAATTGCAATCTCAAAAATGAATTGAACGACTGATTTAAAATCGAATAAAATTATACCGTTAAATCCCTTTTACGCAAAAAAGAGAAAACATTAAAAAGCAACACTATAAAAAAACATAAAATACTAAAACATAAAAAATAAACCTTGGCCAGGTCATTATCAAATCCGAGTAACTGAATCATTAAAAACAATAAAAACGAACCTGATCCTAAAAACCATAATATAATTTTTCTTCTTCTCACATCAAACTTTGTCATTTCTTACTTCGCTGATTAATTAAACAATTTATAATCTCTACAACATCAAACAAATGAATATTTCGATACAAAAGTAATATTTTTCTTTCTTTTAGGTGTGGTTTTGAATACTATTTTAATCAACTTTTTAAAATCAATTACAAGAAATAATTTCGAATTAGTAAATCATTCAATATCTTTACAAAATGGTATTAGTAACTGGAGGAACAGGTTTAGTAGGCTCGCATTTATTGCTTCATTTAATTGAAAATGGAGAAAATGTTCGGGCGATTTACCGAAATCAGGATAACATTCAAAAAACAAAATCGGTTTTTGAATTGTATAAAAAAGGAGATTTATTCGAAAAAATCAATTGGCTTGAAGCCGATATTCTTGATGTTCCCTCGTTAGAAGTTGCTTTTATAGATATCGACTACGTTTATCATTGTGCCGCTTTTATCTCTTTTGACCCTAAAGATGAAGAATCTCTTCGAAAAACTAATATCGAAGGAACGGCGAATATGGTTAATTTTTCGATTGCCAAAGGAGTAAAGAAATTCTGTTATGTGAGTTCTATTGCGGCTTTAGGAGATATAGCACCACACGAAACTTACATTACAGAAGAAACCGACTGGAATCCGGAAAAACCGCACAGCGATTATGCTATTTCTAAATATGGTGCCGAAATGGAAGTCTGGCGCGCACTTCAGGAAGGCCTAGACATTATAATTATCAACCCGGGTGTGATTTTAGGACCAATTGCAGCGACAAAAATCTTCGATGAAGGAAGTGTTGAATTGTACCGAAAAGTAGCCAACGGACTTTCTTTTTACACACTTGGAAGCACTGGTTTTATTACTGTAGTTGATGTGGTTCGAATTTCGCACGAATTAATGAAAAGCGACATCAAAAACGAGCGTTTTACTTTAATTGCAGATAATATTGTTTTTCAGGACATCCTAAACACAATTGCCGATACCTTAAAAGTAAAAAGGCCAGCCAAACATGCAAAACCGTTATTCATGAATTTCCTCTGGATGGCAGATTTAGTATTTTCAACTTTGTTTTTTCAAAAAAGACGTCTTACCAAAGCAACTGCAAAAGCTTCTTATTCTAAAAATCTGTATGCTAATGAAAAAATAAAAACCGCTCTGGGAACGGTTTTTCTAGATGTGCATCAATATATAAAAGATAGTTTGAAGTAAAATCTATCTCTTTTTTCTTAATTGTATTAATTGTTTTATCGAATCGATGGTAGCTTGTTGTTTCAAAGGTTTCTTAACAGCTTCTTTAATCGAATCTTTTTCTTTCTTCTTTTTTTCTTTTGCTGCTTTTTTCTCTTCGATTTTCAAGATCGAGTCTGTAGCTCTTTGATTTACAGCCAATCGTTTACTTACCTCGTCAAACATTTCTTTGTAACCCTCATAATCGGTTGCGTAATACATATTGCTTTGAGCAAACTGTAAACTATCGACTTTGAATTTTCTTAAAATGAATTTTACAGGATCTGTTTCAACTGAGTCCAGCGGAAGTGGATTTTGATATCTCATTGCGTCCAAAAGAGACAAATCATACATAATATCGACCATCTTTTCTTTCTCTATAAGTTTTGCAGGTTGTTTGACCAACTCTTTTTTACAACTTACAGAAAGAAACAAAACCAATATTATTACTATACAATTCTTCATTTCAGCTTTTTATCTATCAAACAATAATCTTTTTCCGTTGCGAAGGTCTTTTACTTTAAAATTATTATAAACCAGTTCACCATTCACGAAAGTGTGCGTAATTCTTGATTTAAAAGTATAATTTTCAAAAGGCGACCATCCGCATTTTGCAAGGATATTTTCTGGTTTTACGCTCCATGGTAAACTTGGATTTACGATTACCAAATCAGCAAAATAACCTTCTTTTATAAAACCTCTTTTTTCGATTTTGAAAATTTTAGCCGGATTGTGGCACATTTTCTCTACGATTTTTTCTACAGTAATTTTTCCCTGGTGATGTGCTTCAAACATTGCCACAACAGCATGTTGTACAAGCGGACCTCCTGAAGGCGCATTAAGGTAAGATTGCATTTTTTCTTCTTTGGTATGTGGTGCATGATCTGTAGCAATTACATCTATACGACCATCATTTAATGCTTTCCAAAGTTCTGCTCTGTCCTGAGCAGTTTTTACAGCAGGATTCCATTTAATGAAATTTCCTTTTGTTTTATAATCCTCATCGGTAAACCAAAGATGGTGTACACAAACCTCAGCGGTAATTTTTTTATCTTCTAACGGAATTTTATTTGTAAACAATTCCATTTCTTTCGCAGTCGAAAGATGAAAAATATGCAAACGTGCTCCTGTTTTCTTTGCCAGTGCCACTGCTTTTGATGATGAAATATAACAAGCCTCAGCACTGCGGATCAAATGGTGCGCCGTCACCGGAACATCATCACCATATTGCTCCTTAAAAGCAGCAAGATTATTCTGGATTGTAGTTTCATCTTCGCAATGTACCGCAATTAACATTGGCGTACTTGAAAATATTTTTTCTAAAGTCGCTTCGTTATCTACCAACATATTTCCGGTAGACGAACCTAAGAAAATCTTGATTCCGGCAACATTTTTCGGATTGGTTTTTAAAACTTCTTCCAGATTATCATTGGTTGCCCCCATCATAAACGAATAATTCGCAAATGATTTCACCGCAGCAATTTGATATTTATCTTCTAAAATTTCCTGAGTAACTGCATTAGGAACCGTGTTGGGCTGCTCGATAAAAGAAGTAATTCCTCCTGCAACTGCCGCTCTCGATTCTGATTCGATATCTCCTTTATGTGTTAAGCCCGGTTCTCTAAAATGTACCTGATCATCAATTGCACCCGGAATTAAATAACTTCCTTCGGCATCGATTACTTTACAATCAGATGATTTTAGGCTGATGCTGTCTGCCACCTCAACGATCAGGTCGTTTTCGATTAAGACATCACCTTCAAAAATAGATCCTTCGTTTACAATTTTAGCATTCTTTATTAAAATCCTGTTCATCGCCATTGTGGTATTATAAGGTATTGACTAGTTTTTTTAATCTTAGTGAAATTACACCAAGAATTGCTTCTTTGATAATGGCATTGCTCATTTTCGAAACTCCTTTTGTTCTGTCTGTAAAGATAATAGGAACCTCAGTAATTTCAAATTTAGCACAATAGGTTCTGTATTTCATTTCGATCTGAAAAGCATAACCCACAAATTTAATTTTGTTAAGATTGATTTTTTCCAAAACTTCTCTTTTATAACAAACAAAACCTGCCGTGGCATCGTGAATTTTCATTCCGGTAATAAACTTCACGTAAACAGAGGCAAAATAAGACATTAAAACACGGCTTAACGGCCAGTTTACCACATTTACTCCCGTTACATAACGAGAACCAATAGCCAGATCTGCTCCACCAAAATGGCAAGCATCAAATAATTTTTCAAGGTCATTGGGGTTATGAGAAAAATCAGCATCCATCTCAAAAATGTAATTGTATTTGCGCTCTAAAGCCCATTTGAAACCGTGAACATAAGCAGTTCCTAAACCTGATTTTTTGGCTCTTTTTTCTAAAAACAATCTATCAGGAAATTCTTCCTGCAACGCAATTACCTTATTGGCCGTAAAATCGGGCGAATTATCATCAATAATCAAAAGATGAAAGGGTTTGTGTTGCGAAAGTACAGCTCTAACTATACTTTCAATATTTTCGATTTCGTTGTAAGTGGGGATTATGACAATACAATCATTCATTTTTCTGCGTAAATTTCATCGCAAAAGTAAACTTTTTATAGCATTTGATTCATAATAAATATATAATAAAAGTATTGAGACAAAAAATTACTAATTTTGTGTCGTTATGATTGAACAACTTCACCCTCGAATTATCGAAAACAAAGACTGGGCAACACTTTTATTTGTGTTGACCTTTGCTGTTGTAGCTATGACTAAATCAGCTTATGAAACTAGATTTAGCGAATTCAGCAAGCTTATTTTTTCAGACAAATACGCAAAAATTTACCGCGACAACAACCACCTGAAAAGTAGTTTTACGGTTGGTTTATTTTTCGTTCAGGTTATTTCGTATGCATTTTTCATTCAGTTGACGATGCATATTTTTTCAGAAGATCCTAAAACGGGAACTTATAGCGTTTTAAAAACCGACTGGATCTTGTTTATTCAGATCGCTACATTTTTACTTTATTTTATTTTAGCGAAGTTTTTAATCGAAAAAATTGTTGCAACTTCATTCAACATTGATGAGTTTGCCGACCTTTTTAACTTACAAAAAGTCACTTACAGAACTTACATAGGCGTTTTAGTGCTTCCTATTAATGCTATTTTGTTTTATTATGACAATATTCCTAAAATTATACCGCTAGTAATCATAGGTATTTCGCTATGTATCAGCCTATACTCATATTTTATTTCAATAAAAACGTATCAAAACGTAATAATCAGCAAGTTATTTTATTTTATTTTATATCTTTGCGCTCTTGAAATAGCCCCTTATTATTTTCTTTATTATTGGATTACAAAAGGGAACGCTTAGAAAAAGTTTACAATATGAAAGTGAAAACAATTTTGGTGTCACAGCCTGAACCTAAAGTGGAAAATTCTCCTTACTTTGAGCTCCAACAAAAACACAAAATAAAAATTGATTTCAGACCATTTATTCATGTGGAAGGGGTTAATGCAAAAGAGATTCGATTACAAAAAATCGATCTTAATCACTATACTGCCATAATTTTGACAAGCCGTAATGCGGTGGATCATTTTTTTAGAGTAGCAGATGAAATGCGTTATAAAGTTCCTGAAGGATTGAAATATTTCTGCCAATCTGAAGCTGTTGCATTTTACCTGCAAAAGTATGTTGTGTATAGAAAACGCAAAATTTACGTTGGAGCAAAAGATTTTGCAGACTTATCACCACTTATCAAAAAGTACAAAGACGAAAAGTTCTTGTTACCAGCATCTGATCAATTAAATGCTGATGCTCCTATAACGTTAAACAATCTAAAAGTAGACTGGGCACAAGCTGTTTTCTATAAAACAGTAATGAGCGACTTATCTGATCTTGCAGATGTTTATTACGATGTTCTAGCATTTTTTAGTCCAACCGGAATTAAATCTTTATTTAAAAACTTCCCGGACTTTAAGCAAAACGATACCAGAATCGCTGTTTTTGGAAGCACAACTCAAAAAGAAGCTCTTGATCATGGTTTAAGAATCGATATTCTTGCTCCAACTCCTGAAACTCCTTCTATGACAATGGCTTTAGAAAAATACATCGCAGAAGCAAACAAAGGAAAATAATTCCTTCAAAATATTTAATTTTTTAAAATTCCAAATTCCAACTTTAATGCTGGGATTTGGAATTTTTCTTTTTAGATCTATTTCAACATAAACAACGGTTTCAACCGTTGGGACGCAATCCATTATCTCCCTGTGGTTGAAACCACGGGCTATGTTTTGGAATTTGATGCCGTAGCTTCAGCATAAAAAATGGAATTTGGAGTTTGAGTATTGGAATTTTTCTTTTTACAGCATTTTAACTACATTTGATTTCTAACTAAAACCAAATAACTAAAATTAGTTTCAAATTACAACTCTTATGAAAATCAACTCCCTTTTAATCGAAATTGATGGTATCGATAAAGAAATTCTTAGATACCTTATGGACGATGCCCGAAAACCTATTTTACAAATTGCCAATAAAATAGGCATTTCAGGAGCTGCGATTCATCAGCGTTTAAAAAAACTGGAACAGTCGGGAGTAATATCAGGTTCTAAATTTACGGTTAACCCAAAAGTCTTAGGATATAACACAATGGCTTTTATTGGTGTTTATCTTGACAAAGCTTCAAGAAACTCCGAAGCCGTAAAAGATCTAAAAAAGATTCCGGAAGTCCTGGAATGTCATTATACCACAGGAAACTGGTCTGTTTTAATCAAAATCATTTGTCGTGACAATGAACACCTGATGCAGCTTTTAAATACTAAAATTCAAGCCATAGAAGGTGTTTCAAGAACTGAGACTTTTATATCGCTGGATCAGCAAATTGATAGGCAAATACAGCTTTAGAATTAGATAATGAACCAATTTGATAATTAGATAATAATTAAAACCTGCATGACAAACATTAGGCCTGAGATTAAAACCATTGTCTTTTTCATATCTTATTTTGTACTAGCATTGATAGGAGAAAAAATGAGTCCGAGTGGCGTCTGCACACCGGGACTTGGATTTTTATTATTCTTACTTGCAATTCCCATAAGTATAATTTATTCTTTAATTCTGTTTTTTAAGTATCATAAAACAGAGAACAAACAATATTTAAATTCCGTTTTTATAATCTCCGGAATATGGGTTCTGCTATTCATCTTCTTAAGTTTCAATAATTCATAAAAAATAAAAACCCGACAAATTTCTAAAATCTGTCGGGTTTATTATAAATTTTCTAATTGACTAATTATCTAATTGCCAAATTAATTCCTTCTACTTCCTGAATAAATCGAGATATAGTACAGCAACGTTGCAATAGATCCTATAGCAGCAACTACATAGGTTCTTGCAGCCCATTTTAAGGCATCTTTTGCTCCTGCTTGTTCTTCCTGTGTCAGCATATGTTTATTTTCTAACCAGGCAAGCGCTCTGTTACTCGCATCATATTCTACAGGCAACGTTATAATGGTAAACAATGTTGTTGCAGCAAAAATCACGATTCCTACCAATAGCAATTGCGGAAACGTTCTAATCATTAAAATTCCGGCCAGCAAAATCCATTGTACATAATTGGATGCGATGCTAACAATTGGCACTAATTTAGAACGCAAAGTCAGCCATTCGTATCCTATAGAATGCTGAACCGCATGACCACATTCGTGCGCAGCAACAGCAGCGGCAGCGGCATTACGATGATTGTAAACTGCCTCACTTAAATTTACTGTTTTATCTGAAGGATTGTAATGATCTGTTAACTGTCCCGGAGTCGAGATAACACGAACATCTGTAATTCCGTTATCAGCCAACATTTTTTCGGCGATTTCAGCACCACTCATTCCGTTTCTTAATTGTAATTTCGAATATAATTCAAATTTGCTCTTGAGCTTTGAACTCACTATCCAGCTGAACAACATAATCGCTCCGGCCAGAATTAAATATCCACTTCCCATATTTTTTTACTTTTATTTGATTGATTATTAAAGTTACAAAAGAAACTGCAATTTCTGAACCAAACTCAAAAAATGTCATTTTGGCATTTTTACAGACATTTTTTCAATCTAAAAGATTGTTTTTCAGCAACAGCGTAATTAATTCTGCTACATTTTTAGTTTTATATTTCTGAAGAATATTTCGTCTGTGCGTTTGTACCGTTAAGAAACTTAAAAAAAGTTCATCGGCAATTTCCTGAGTTTGTTTTCCTTTTGAAAGCAAAACAGCGATGTCTTTTTCTCTTCTGCTTAAACTGGGAATTGTATCTAAATCTTCAGATAATGGCTGACTCACAATTGTTTTAACCTCATCACTAAAAACAATTTCACCCTCGATTGCTTTATTGATACAGCTTTTAAATTCATCAAATGAAGCGCTTTTCAAAATATAACCATTTCCTCCATTCTGAATAAACTTCATCACTAAACTTCGTTCAGACTGACTGCTCATCCCGATAACAATTACGCGAGGATATTTCTGTTTAATGGCTTTGCATAAATCTATACCCGTAATTACAGGCAAAAAAATATCGATTAAAACCAAATCTACCTTATTGTTTTCTATGTAATCGAGAAGCGTAACACCAGATTGCATTTTCTCGATAATTTCTATGTTTTCTAAATCGGCTAAGAGTCCTGAAATACCCGAAATCACAATAGGATGATCATCCACCACAACCATTTTATATTTTTTACTCATTTTCCTGATTTTCGTTTATTACATTTAATTCAATATATGCCGATGTTCCCTGATTGGGTTTACTTTCAATTTCTAACTTTCCGTTCAGGAATTCTACACGGTTTTTAATATTTTTCAGCCCCATTCCGTTTTTGTTTTTTGGGTCCGAAATATCAAAACCAACTCCATTATCTTCGACTGTAATAAAAAATACATCTTTGTTTTGGGAGCATGAAACCAAAACCTGAGAGGCTTTTGCATATTTTAGAGCATTATTCAACAATTCCTGAATAATTCTGTAAATCATGATTTCGTAATTTTTAGGAAGCCTTGATTTTTTTATCAGATATTGAAATTCAACTTTAGTAACAGCATTAGAATTCGCCGCACATAAATCTCTTAAAGCGTGTTCTAAACTCAATTCTAACAAACTTTCGGGCATTAGATTCTGCGATATATTGCGAAGTTCTTTAATCGAATTATCCAATAGCGCGTCTACTCCATTTACCGTTTCGGCATTTTCTTTTTTTGCCAGGTTCAAATGAATTTTCACACTCGAAAGCATACTTCCCAAACCATCATGCAGATCTCTGGCAATTCTTTTACGTTCCATTTCTTCTCCCTGAATCAAAGCCTTAGAAACCGAAAGTTTATGTCGGTCTTCAAAAGCAGATAATTCTTGTTTGAGGTTGATTTCTTTTTGAACGCTTAATTTCTTTTGATTCTTATTGAAAATCCAGAGAAACAAAACAATTAAAAGTAACAGAAAAGACAAACCTGCAAAGAGCAATGAATTTAATCGGTTGCTGTACACCATTAAGGCGGCTTTATCATTTAGCGATTGCAGCATCGTTATTTTTTTCTCGCTTTCGGCTTTTTTATATTTTGCTTCAAGCTCTACAATCTCACTTTTAAACTTGGTATTATTTAGACTATCGTTTACTGCATTGTATTTATGCGAATAAAAATACGCCTTGTCATATTCTTTAGTCGCATTGTACACTTTGGCCAATTCGTTATAATAATTCTTTTTATCTACAACAAAAGGAGTGTTTTTTAAAAGATATTCTAAGTTCTTTTTTGCCTTTTCATAATTCTTTAATTTAAAAAGCACTTCATATTCGGCAAATTTCAATCGGTTTAAAGCGATGGCATTCTGGTGTTTTTCGGCTGATTTTATTCCTTTTTCATAACTTTCTAAAGCGATTGCATTTTTATTTTGTTTGGCGTAATACAACCCTTCCGAATAAAAATAGGAATCATTTAAATTGGAGTCCGGGAAATTTTTTAATGTCGAAAATGCTTTATCGAGTACTTTTTCGGCATCATAAAAATGCTTCAATTCTACCAGGTTTTCAGCATTAATAATGTAAGTTTCCATTTTTGATTCGGCAAGAGTTGGCGATTTTTTAATGGCTCTTTCAATGTAAAGCTGGGCTTCATTTAAATATTCGCTCGCTTTCTCGCGTTCGTTGTTATTCATAAAAATAATAGCAACCGCTTTATACAAACCACTTATAAGTTCATAATCACGACTTTTTTTTGCCGCAGGAATCGCTTCATTAATCAGCAATTTCATATAGGCTTTTTCGTTGTTTTTACGTTGCTGCATAATACCGTAATTCTGCAGGATAATTGCCCTGAGTCGAAATGCTTCGGTATTATAATACTTTTTTAGTTTGTTGTTTCCTTCAAGCAGTGCTTTTTCGAAACCATCAACATCTCCTTTTTCTAAAAAACTATAAGAATTGTAAAATACTCCCGCATCGTTTAAGAACGGAAATTTGCTTTTTAGTTTATTGGCCTGCTCTAAATATTCTTTTGATTTTTTAGCATCCTGAACCATCAAATATAGTTTAGACAACTTAAAGCTATACAAACATTTAATACTATCTGACTTTGTGTTTTTAGTGATTTTAGCAATACTGTCTATATAAACCGAATCATCATCAAGTGAAAGAATTACCTGCGAATGCGAAACGACAGATAAAAAAAGAAATAATATTAATAAGTAGATTTTCTTCATAAAGTGGTATTTATTCAAAAATATCAAATAAAAAAATGTTTGAAAAGGAATTCCACCACTTTTACCTGATATCAGGTAATTCAAAATGCATTTTATCAGGTATTGCCATGTCTTTTATAAGCGCCTAATTTTGTTTTAAATGAATGTTAATTAATAAAAAAAATATTATGAAATCAGTTTTAAAGACTTTAGCAATTGTATTAACTCTTGCTTTTACAGTAGGATCTTGCAGCAGCGACAACGATAATGACTCAACACCAGTTTCAAGAGATGTAAAATATGAACTAACCGGAAATTTTTCAGGAGAACTTAGTACAATTTATTTTGACAAAGGTGGAAACCCTTTAAATGAGGATGTTACCAAATTACCTTGGACTAAAGAAATTACCGTTGATAAGGATGTAAATGGTGTAACAGCCAGCGCAAGTGGTCATGGTGGTGTTAAAGATCAAACTCTAACTGCCAAAATTTATGTTGGTGGTGTAGTAGTAAAAGAATCTACGGCAAAAGCAAACAGTGACGGAATCATCGTAGTGACTCTTGTACCTTATGTTTTTCCTCTATAAGTTTTAGGAGTAGAATTTTTATTTTAATTTTGGAAAAAAGGAGCTCCGCATTATTGTGGAGCTTTTTTTTATTCTTCCAGTTGGTGGTTGATCGCTTCAAATTTCTCAATCAATCCATTAATTTTATTTTGTTGTTTTGCAATTTGTTTTGGGCGAATGTAAAACCAATTAAAGGCAATCCATAACAAAGTGATCCCGTAGGTTATCAAAGCATAGAAAACAGTCATTCTTGATGCGTATTCATACATATACAGGCAAATTCCTGCCATAAGCAAAACAAAATACCAGCTTAACACTTTCGACTGCATGTATTGTTGCTTTTTTCTAATCAAGATTAATTGTTGCAAATATTCCTGATTGGTTTGTGTCGAATCGATATGTTTAAAAGTACTCAACACTCTGTTGTAAACTCCAACATACATTACCATTGCTAAAATGGCTAAAATGATTCCAATTTTGGTGGAGATAAATTCAGGCTGATAACGGTACCATATAAAAATTATAAAAGCACTTGTTGCTGCAAGTAAAATATTAGTTCTCCACAATAATCTTAAACTTGCTTTTTTAAACTGTTTTAATCTCACCAACAAATCTTCGATATTGGGTTTATTTACGGTTTGTTTCTTCCATAAATCTTTAAAGTCTATATTATTGTTGTCCATTTTCTTTAAATTTTTGAGTCAGTTTTTCTTTAATTCTGTGAATTTTCACTCTAACATTTGCTTCAGAAAGACCAATAATTTTGGCTATTTCGGCTTGCTTTACATCTTCTAATTCCAGCGAAATAATGATACGTTCTGTTTCCGGCAATTCGGCAATACATTGATACAAAAACTGAATTTGTGGTTCTAATGATGTTTGTTTTTCTTCGGTAAGATGATTGGGCAAATCCGATTTAGGGAAACGTTTTTCTTTTTCGATCTGCCTTAAACAATTATTGGATGCGATTCTAAAAATCCAGGTTCCTATACCCGATTCATTTCTAAAAGTTTCCAGCTTTTGCCAGACAATAATAAAAGTTTCCTGAGCTAAATCCTGCGCGACATCATGATCGTTGACAAAACCCATACAAAGCCTGAATATTCTGTCCCAATACATTTTATAAATAGTTTCAAACTCCATTTATTACGATTTTATAAAATTGTTGATCTGATTTAAATACCACACTTTATCATCATACATTATAAAGTGTAAGCCTTTATTGGCATATTGAAAATTGCCTGTTTTTAAATTTTTATACTGAGCATCAATTGCAGGTTTTAAATTTACAAAATAAGATTCCAGTAAAATTAAAGACGGACATTTTATAGTCGCAATTTTATCTCTTAAATCTGTATTAGAGAAATCGCAATACATTTCGGCAAAGGTTTTTCGATCTGATTTTACGCTCCAATCTACTACCATATCAAGTTTCGAAGTATCTTCAAGCAGTCTTGGCATTGTTTTTTTCTGCATATCAGCAAACTGAGTATCTGATAATGCCGTCATTTGACTTACCATAGCTGAACAGTCATTATTTTCTTTTGATTCGAATGAAGGATCCATCAACGCGCCTAAACATGGTAATGCATCGACCACAACAATTTTGCTAATTAACTCAGGATAATCTGCTGCAATTGCCAATGCTAATCCGCCACCCATACTATGACCAACAATAATTGGTTTTTCTATTTTATTTCCTTTGATGTAATCAGCAATTTCGTTTTCCCAATTTTTGAATGTTGCGTTTCCTTGTGGTTTTACTCCGGCAAAACCCGCCATTGTAAAAGTGTAACAGGTAAAATCTTTTTCGAAGTTTGCTCTGGTTTCATTCCAGACATCTCCTGAAGAGGCAAATCCAGGAATGAATACTATTGTTTGTTTTCCTTTTCCAGTTTTAAGAACTTCAAACGGATATTGTTTTGTTTGCGCAAAAACATTTAAACATAATGCTGAAAATAAAAGGGCGATAACCAGGATGATATACTTTTTCATTTTTAATAGATTTAAGTTGTTAAATGATTTAATTCGCCTTTTGGATACGGTAAGTTTTAAAATGTTACAGATTTTTTTGAAAAAAAATAAATTTCAATATTTTAAAATCCCAAATCCCAATTTTCATGCGCGTTATTTAACCGCAAAGTGCGCGAAAGTTTACGTAAAGGACGCGAGTTTTTTTTGCGCGCAAAGGCGCAATGTCGCAAAGTTTTTTTCGCAATCTTGTCATTTCTGTAGATGTTATAAATTCCGCAAAGTGTCAATCTTTGTAGAGTTACTTGTGAAGATTTCTCGTTCCTCGAAATGACAAACTATGTGTTTTTCGGAATAAAATTTGTGGAAATTCGTGTAATTTGTGGCAAAAAAATCCCAAATCTCAACAAATTACGTATTGCAAAAAATACCTTCAGTTATTATTTTTTCGACGTTTGCTAACAAGAATATTATGTCATTTTGTACAGTAATTATTTACAAGAAATTTTTAATACTAATTAAGAAAAATGACAATGAAAAAGACACTTTACTCATTTATAATAATAGTTTTTGCTATAACCCAGTCTTTTGCACAAACGGATGCTCCGTTAGTAATAGGCGGACAGCAAAAAGGAGAGCCTAATGCAACGGTCGAAATTATCTCAAAAGGCGGAACGAAAGGGTTTATGCCTCCTCGTTTAACATCGGCACAAGTAATTACGCTTACACAAAATTTAACTGCTACATCTGAAGGCTTAACTGTTTTTAATATCGATACTGATTGCCTGCAATACTGGAAAGGTGCAAAATGGAGTGATTGCAGTACTTACTCTAATGCTGAATTAACTTTTGATTGTTCAGCCAGCTCTATAAAAGGTTCGTACAGTTTAGATAAAGTGGTAAGTGATAATGAGTACATGGAAGTTAAGGTGAATGTAACGAAAAGCGGACCTTTCTCTTTTTACTCAGATAGTAAAAATGGAGTACGTTTTTATTTAACTACAATTTTAGAAACAGGTTCTCATATAGTACAGGTTCCTGCAGTAGGAACACCAAAAGCAGTTGGGGATTTTACATACAATTTATTTGATCAGGCAGGAAATGCAATTTGTGCAGGGAATGCAAATTTTAAAACAACGGTAATTGATAATACCGCTAATTTTACCATAAAATGTAGCGAAACTGCAATCGTTGGCAGTTTTCATGATAATGTCGCAGCCGACATCCAGACATTAGTAGTAAAAGTAGCGGTTTCTACTGCCGGTAATTATAATTTAAAAACCAACACTGTAAATGGTTTATGGTTTGAAGGCAGCGGAAATGTTAATTTTGGAACTACCGAAATTATATTAAATGCTAAGGGTATTGCCAATACCATAGCTGGAGACACTGGTATAAGAACTTTTACTTTGCAGGATAAAGATGGCGTAAGCTTAGGTTGTACAGCAACAACCTCATTAATGGCAGCCAAAGCGGTCTTTACTGTGAATTGTAACAGTGCCATTATGGAGGGAACAGATAAAATTTTTATTCCGGATTACGTTTTTAGAGATGTTGACAAACTTACAGTAACTATAAATGTAACCAGAACTGGACCAATAAGTTTGTTTACAGATCCCAGCCAGCCAGTGGTATATAGTTATATAGGAAACATTGATAAAACAGGCAATCAAACAATTACTATGAAACCAACTATAGAAAAACTTAACTATCATGGTCCATGGGATACAAGCGGTTCGCCTCGTATGTTCTTTACACTTAAGTTTTTCAATTTTGATACAGATACATATTGCTCAACTCCTTTGTTTTACAGAATTTGGGATTATGTAGCGCAATACAAATTTTTAAACACATTAGTACCCACTGACATACAAACCGACCAATTTAATTTTGATAAAGTAAAACTTTTTGTCCCTATCACAACTCCAATTGGACTTGTAGTCCCTATTAATTTTACCAGCCAGGGGATGATTAATTGTAAAGGAACTGCCGCCGGACTTACAATTTCGTTTTCAGGTACTGGTGGAGGAAATTATGGAGACACCACTTTCAATGCTTTAACCATTACCGGAACATTAACCAGTACCGGACTTATAACATTCCCTATGTATGATCAGTTAACCGGTAAGTTTTTAGGAGGTTTTACAATTAATTTTAAAGGATAAGCACTTGGTTTAACCTAATAATACACGACAATTTTTTTAAATTCATTGTTTTCTTTTATTGTTGTGCAGGTGAGGGAGCGACTGACTCCCTCACTTTTATTATATACATTCACAACAAATTTCTGCTTTTATCTATAATACTGCAAACAAAAAAATCCAGAAATATTCATTATACTTTTTATCCATTTAATTGTTTTTTAATATTAAAAAAGAATAAAAATTCAATCTTCAACAAATGAAATTTCTTTACAAGAAAAATAAAATCCTGCTATTACAGATTAACCAAAACAGTTTATTTTTTTTTACAAATAGTTTATATCTTGCTGAAATTAAGTAAATTAGACATTATTTACTATATCTTAAATATATTATATTTTTTTGTTTGATATCCTGCAAAAGCTTGTAGAAAAATCCCCTAATAAACGCAAGCCACAATAGAGATTGATTTAGAAATAACTTTTTAAACAGTAAACGAACTCAATTATTTCATTTTTAATCTGGAGTATGAAAAAAATAACTCATTATTATGGAGCAGATTTAAGCTGGGTAGAAAATTTAGCCGAAAAATACGAAGGCTATGTAGAAGGTAATTTCGTGAGAGTTCCTGAGCATATTCATACCGGGGTTCGATATTTTCTTGACTGTGGTGACGGCATTATTGCCTGGTATGTTGATGTTAATTACAAGCAGGATTTACATTTAATTCAAATTAATAAAGTAAATGATTTTATAGGTCTTTATTATAACTTAACAAAAGGTCATGCAGTTGTAAATATTGGTGAAGTTTCCGAAGAAGTGGGCAAACTAGATTATAATTTACTGGTAATAGATAGCACACTACAGCCTGAATACTATGTAAAAGAAGGCAGCAGCACTTATGCACTTTGTATATTTATAAAAAAAACACATATCGAAAGATATCTTAAAAAAAATAATGTTCTTCTTAAACGCATTCAAAAATTAATGGACCCAAAAGAAAACACCTTTATTAAGTTTGACCGAATGACTGATGAAAGTTTTCATATTTTAACTGATTTACGAAAACACGAAGTGGGCGGATTATCATTTAACCTTAACTTATCCGGAGCTGTAAATTTGCTTATATCTGAGTTTTTAAGAAAAATGACAAATGAAAAAGTGACAATTCAGACTGTCAATAAAGCTAATCTGGATGGAATTATAAAGTCGCAGTCCTGGATGATTGATAACATCGAAAAAAGCTTTCCAAGCATTAAAAAGATTGCCGCACAAGCCAATATGTCTGAATCTAAATTTAAAATTTTATTCTATAAAGTGACAGGAGAAACACCAAATGTTTTCTTTATGCGCAACAAACTTATCAGATCAAAGGAATTGCTTGAGGAGAGACGGCTTACAATCTCTGAAATTTCAGATAAATTAAATTTTTCAAACCATTCTTATTTTACTATTAAGTTTAAAGAGAAATTCGGGATGTCTCCAAAAAGATTTTTAACTAAACTATAATTATGAGAGCAGTTAGTCTTACTTATTCCCACAAACCGGATTGGTTTTATAAACTCGCAAACGAAACTGATGCAGAAATAAAAGACGAAAAAACAGTACATATATCTGAAACATTTGGCAATGGCCGTTTATATTTTACGCCGGTAACGCCTGAAATTTCCAGTCTTTTTGTAGATGTTTTATTTACTATCCCGATACAACTGACAAGATACCCAACAGAGGAAGATTTTTATATTATTCATTATGACTTAAGTGATTCTGCCAATATTATTCAGGTTGGTAATGTAAGGCACAAAATTGGTCACACTGTAAATTCAGGAATGCTGGTTCTCGAAAATAAAACCCTGAATACGTTCGAGCCCGCAGTAGGTAAACCACAATTTATGCTCATTTTGCTTGTTAACAAAAGTTTACTCAACAATATAATCGAAAGTGCTGCTGATTATAAAAATGGAAATGCAAAAATTAAGGTAGCAGAAAAACAACTTTTCTTTTACGATTATGTCGAGAGTAACAGTAAAGTACTAATACGCTCTCTAAAAAACCGAATTATTGATGATACATTTGACACTTATATAAAAGGAATTACCTTAAAACTACTGGCTAATTTTATCAACAGATATTCTAAAACCTCCAAAGATCATCATCTTACCCATGCAGAAATACACGGCATGAATGAAACCATACAATACATGCAGGATAATTTGTATGGCTTATTTCCTTCTGTTTTAGTTTTGGCAGAAATAGCAGCTATGTCTATTTCTAAGTATAAATTTTTATTTCAAAAAATGTTTGATGATACTCCAAATCATTATTTCATTAAAAGAAAAATGGAACTCGCCAAACAGCTTCTGGAAAGTGGTGATTATAACACCATAGCAGAAGTTACCCACAAACTGAAATACGTTAATTTAAATCATTTTAGCCATATGTATTCTACATTTTACAACAGAACACCTACCGATGATTTTATAAAAAATGACACCATAAATTAAGGCATTAAAACATTACCTATAAAGACAAAAAAATCCCAAACCCCAATCGTAAAATTGGAATTTGGAATTTTTAATATTGGAATTTATTCGGTTATCCAACCAAATTAATAATCTTTCCAGGAACAATAATCACTTTATTTGGTGTTTTACCATCTAACTGACGTAGTGTTCTTTCGTCTTTCATGATGATTTCTTCGATTTGTTCTTTGGTTAAATCCAAAGGCAATTCGATCGTGAAACGCATTTTACCATTGAAAGAAACTGGATATTCTTTATTCGTTTCTACTAAATGTTTGGCTTCAAAAACCGGGAACGAAACTTCAGACATAGAAGTTGCGTGTCCTAATTGCGACCATAACTCTTCAGCGATGTGCGGTGCATAAGGCGAAACCAAAATTGCTAAAGGCTCTAAGATTGCTCTTGAATGACAATTTTGAGTCGACAATTCGTTTACACAAATCATAAACTGAGAAACTGAAGTATTGAAAGAGAAACTCTCGATATCTTCGGCTACTTTTTTGATCGTTTTATGTAATGATTTTAAGTTGTCTTTTGTTGGTTCGTCGTTGTTTACGATTAAACCGTTATTTTCGTCAAAATACAATCTCCATAATTTTTTCAAGAAACCAAATACTCCAGAAATCCCTGCGGTATTCCAAGGTTTAGCTTGTTCTAACGGCCCTAAAAACATTTCGTACAAACGCAATGTATCAGCTCCGTATTCGTTACAAATATCATCCGGAGTTACTACGTTATAATATGATTTCGACATTTTTTCGACTTCACGACCTACAATGTATTTTCCGTTTTCATCAAAAATAAACTCAGCTGTATTAAAATCTTCTCTCCAGGCTTTGAATTTTTCGATATTTAATTCATCTGAAGAATTTACAAAATGAACATCAACGCGAATTGGCTGTATATTTTGACCTTCAATTTTATTTTTAGATACAAAAGTATTTGTTCCTTCTAATCTGTAAACATAAGCCGTTGTACCCAAAATCATTCCCTGATTGATCAGTTTTTTGAATGGTTCTTCGGTTGGAGCAAAACCTTTGTCTTTTAAGAATTTGTTCCAGAAACGAGAATATAATAAGTGCCCGGTTGCGTGTTCGCTTCCTCCAATGTATAAATCTACACTTTCCCAATACGCCAAAGCTTCTTTACTTGCCAATTCAGTTTCGTTATGCGCATCCATATAACGCATCCAATACCATGAACTTCCTGCCCAACCTGGCATAGTGTTCAATTCTAATGGAAAAATCGTTGCATGATCTACTAAATCTGTATTGACAACTTTATTATTTTTTGTGTCCCAAGCCCAAACTGTTGCGTTTCCTAACGGAGGCAAACCATCTTCGGTTGGTAAATATTTCTCTACTTCAGGCAAGATAATTGGCAAATGCTGCGCATCGATCATCTTTGGCAAACCATTTACATAATATACCGGGAAAGGTTCTCCCCAATAACGCTGACGAGAGAAAACGGCATCACGCAAACGGTAATTTGTTTTTCCGGTTCCTTGTCCTATTTTCTCTAAAGCCGTAATCGCAGCCTGAGTTGCTGTTTTATAATTTAATCCGTTTAAGAAATCAGAATTTGCGATTTCGATATTGTCTTTAGATCCGTAAGCTGCTTCAGAAATATCAACATTAGCGAAGATATTCTTGATTTCCGGCATTCCGTTTTGACCTTTAAAGAAATTAGTAAAAGCATAATCTCTTTCGTCTCCACAAGGAACCGCCATTACAGCACCAGTTCCGTAGCCTGCAAGAACATAATCTCCAATCCAAACCGGAATTGGTTCTTTTGTAAAAGGATGTTCTGCATAAGCTCCGGTAAATACTCCCGAAATTGTTTTTACATCGGCCATACGCTCACGCTCTGAACGTTTTGCTGTTTTTTCGATATATTCTTCAACTGCTGCTTTTTGTTCCGGAGTTGTAATTTCAGCCACCAAAGGATGTTCTGGCGCCAAAGTCATAAAAGTAACTCCAAAGATTGTATCAGGTCTTGTCGTAAAAACTTCGATCACTTCTTTATGATCTTTTACATTAAAAGTCACTAAAGCTCCAACCGATTTTCCGATCCAGTTTCTTTGAGATTCTTTAATAGATTCGCTCCAGTCGATATCATTTAAACCTTGAAGCAAACGTTCTGCATAAGCCGAAATTCGCATGCTCCATTGTGTCATTTTTTTACGAATAACAGGATATCCTCCACGTTCTGAAACTCCGTTTACAATTTCGTCATTTGCCAAAACAGTTCCTAAACCAGGACACCAGTTTACTTCGGTTTCAGCCAAATACGTCATTCTGTATTGCAAAAGGATTTTTTCTTTCTGATCGTCTGAATACGATTTCCATTCTGCTGCGGTAAAAATGGCAACATTATCATCGCAAACTGCTTCAACCAAAACATTTCCTTCTTCTTCAAAAACTTTTACAAGTTCTGAAATTTCAAAAGCTTTGCCTTGTTTTTTGCAATACCACGAATTGAATAATTGGATAAAAATCCATTGTGTGTGTTTATAATAATCAGGATTTGACGTACGTACTTCACGACTCCAGTCAAACGAAAATCCAATTTTATCTAATTGTTTTCTGTATCCTGCAATTTGTTTTCCTTCTTTATCTACTCCACCGTCAATATTTACACGCGTTGTATCTTCCGGACGTTGTCCTGTTTGTATCGCGTATTGCTCTGCCGGTAATCCGAAACTGTCGTAACCCATTGGGTGCAAAACATTGAAACCCTGATGTCTTTTGAAACGAGAATAAACATCTGAAGCGATGTAACCCAGCGGGTGCCCAACGTGTAATCCTGCTCCTGACGGATAAGGAAACATGTCCAGAACATAATGCTTTGGTTTTTCAGAATTATTTTTTGCAGCAAAAGTTTGGTTTTCTGCCCAATACTTTTGCCATTTTTCTTCGATTTCGTTTGGATTGTATTTCATTTCTAAGGTTCAAAGGTTCAGAGTGACAAAGGTTCAAAGACTTTTTCACTAATTAATTATAAACCGCAAATTTACGTTTATTGTGGATTGTACCAAAGTAATTTTTTTAGATTAAAAAATGTGATAAAAATCATTCTTTAAATATCCGTAAATAATCAAATTTGCACTCTACTATTTAAGAACGGAATTGGACTTTTTAAACACTTTTATTGTTTGAAGAATAATTTTACTAAAAATAGAGTATTTTTAAAGATGTTTTTTAATGTGTAAAAATGGAAAATAATAAAAAATATTCTATCGAAGTACGTCTTTGGATTGAAGAAGCTGACGGTCCTTTTTTAGGAATTGGAAAAATCTGGTTATTAGAAAACATTCGAAAAACCGGATCGATTACAAATGCTGCTAAAGAAATGAAAATGGCGTATCGCCAGGCGTGGCAATTGGTCGAAGAAATGAATCAGCGTGCCGAAAGTCCTTTGGTCGAAAAACTTCTTGGTGGAAAAGGTGGAGGCGGCGCAAAACTAACTGAAGCGGGTGAAAAAGCCATAACCGTTTTTTATGAAATCGAAAAACGAATTAAAGATTTCGCCCAAAAAGAAACTCAAAACCTAAAGTTTTAAAATCGTACCCTATTTTATAAAAAAATTAAGCCGAAAATATTCTTTTAAATCTATCAGTATTCATTTTTAAACACACTGAATAATAATTACAATCATGAAAATTCAACTTTACCTTTTTCTGTTTCTCATAAGCTTTACTGGTTTTTCTCAGGTAGAAAAGTCAAAAACACCTCAGGATAGCATCAAAAAAGAAGAATTAAATGAAATTGTAATTACAGCTTCTCGCCGTTCCGAAAAAATAATGCGTTCACCTATAAGTATCGAACAGTTAAAATCGGCGGAAGCCAAAATAATGGGATCAGCAAGTATTTATGAAGCGCTTGAAAATGTAAAAGGCGTACAGATTATTACGCCAAGTTTAGGTTTTAAGGTTATCAATACAAGAGGTTTTGCCAACTCAACCAATGTACGTTTTGCACAATTAGTAGACGGAATCGACAATCAGGCTCCACATTTGGGCGCGCCAATTGCCAATGCATTAGGTGCCAACGATCTTGATATTGATAAAATAGAAATTATTCCGGGAACGGCTGCTGCTTTATACGGAATGAACGCTATAAATGGTCTGGCAAATATTCAGACTAAAAATCCATTTGAATATCAGGGTGTCAGCATTCAGCAACTAACCGGAGTAAATCATGTTGGTAATATTGATCGGTTTTCACCGAAGTTGTATTCGCAGTTTAATATGAGATTTGCAAAAGCTTTCAATGAAAAATTTGCCTTCAAAATTAATGCTTCTACTACAGGCGGAACGGATTGGGTTGCGGATGACCGAACTGATTTGGCACCCAACGCAAATGCTTCGACCAATTTATACGGCGCAAACAATCCGGCTTATGACGAAGTAAATGGTTACGGAAATGAATCGGCAAACAGAAAAACATTAAACCTGAATGGCAAAAATTATGTTGTTGCCAGAACAGGATATCGCGAAACAGACATTACAGATTATGACATTAAAAATTACAAAGCTGATGTTGGTTTTTATTTCCGTCCGAAAAAAGACCACGAATTGGCGCTGACTTATAAAACAGCATTAATTAATACCATTTATCAGCGTTCGAACCGTTTTAGATTGGATAATTATACTTTAAACCAAATTGCGTTAGATTACCATACGCCTGTTTTTCAGGTAAAAGGATATGCTACTTTCGAGAATACCGGAAATTCATACAATCTTCGTTCTCTTGCCGAAAACATGGATCGCGCTTATAAATCAGATGATCAATGGTTTGCCGATTACTCGACTGCTTATAAAAATGCCATAACCAATGGAGTTGCGGTTGCCGATGCACACAAAATAGCCAGAACATCTTCTGACCAAGGTCGTTTTGAGCCGGGAACAGCAGCGTATAATGAGAAAAAAGAACAATTAATAAATATAAACAATTGGGATTATGGTGCTGCACTTCGAGTAAAATCGACTTTGGTTCATGCCGAAGGTTTATTCAATTGGGATAAAGCTTTCTCTACTTTTTTCGAAAAAATAGACGCAAAATTATTGAGCGGTTTCGATTACAGAAATTATATTATTGTACCTGACGGAAACTATTTTATCAATCCGGTAAATCCTTCTGAAAATTTAACGTACCAAAAAACGGGTGCTTTTACCCAATTGAAGAAAGATTTTTTAGATCGAAAAATAAGTCTTGGTGCAACAATAAGAATGGACAAAGCCGATTATTTCAATACAAAATTTACGCCTCAATTTACAGCCGTTTATGCTCCTAAAAACGAAATCAGCTTTAGAGCCTCCTATCAAAACGGTTATCGTTTCCCGAGTATTTTTGAAGGCTTTTCGAACGTAAATAGTGGCGGTGTAAAACGTGTTGGCGGGCTCCGAATCATGTCTGATGGTATTTTTGAGAATTCATATACCAAAGCTTCAATTGATAAATTTCAATCGCAGGTAAACAGCGATGTAAATACCTTAGGAATTACTCAGGCGCAAGCTATTGAAAAGAACAAAAACACGATTCAGAAAAACCCTTATACATATTTACAGCCTGAATTTGTTAATTCTTTCGAATTTGGTTTTAGAGGAATTGCCCTGAAACAAAATCTTTTTATTGATGCTGATTTCTATTACAACTCGTATAAAAATTTCATTGCACAAGTCGAAGCAAGTATCCCAAATACTAAAGATCCTAATCAGATTCCGACCGCATTATATTCTAAAAATTCACAAAATAGATATCGTTTATGGACCAATTCTAAAAGCAAAATCTACAATTACGGAGGAAGTTTAGGTCTAAAATACCGTTTTGATCCAACTTTCACCGCTTTAACCAATGTTACTTATACCAAACTCGACAGAACTGATGATAAAGATGGTCTCGAGGACGGATTTAATACTCCTGAATTCAATATCAACGGAACTTTAATCGTAAACAATATCTGGAAAAATCTTGGTGCAAGTGCAACGGCACGTTATCAGAACAATTTTGATTATGTTTCTTTTCTAGTCAGCGGAACGGTTCCTGCTTATTGGTCGATGGACGCACAGATCAACTACAATTTCAAAAAAACAGGCCTTACTACGAAACTTGGCGGAACTAATATTTTAAACAAAACCTATAATTCTATCTTGGGAGGTCCGTCAATTGGCGGATTGTATTATTTATCATTGGTTTGGGAAACGAAGTAATTTGAAATAGGGAACTTAACTATTGACATTAACCGCAAAGCGCGCAAAGTTTTTTAAATTTTGAAGGCTTTGTAAAAACACAAAGTTCGCAAAGCTGAATGTTAATTAACTTTGTGTGAGTCTTTGTATAATCTGTAGTAAATTTTTCTAAGTTCTATTTTCCCCAAAGCTTTGCGAACTTTGCCTTTTTCAACATAATCTAAACACAATCTGTTATAAAGACTTTGCGCACTTTGCGGTAAAATCAAATTTTAAGATCAACAATTGCAAAGCTTGAGAACTAAAGCTTTTTATTTTCTTTACGACTTTGCGTCTTTGCGTGATTAAAAAATAAAGCTTTGCGGCTAAATAAACTTTTTATTCAACATCTAATTGTACATTTATAGTACGAAAGTCAAAACTTTGATCGTTATTAACTTCAAATAAAGAAATTCTTTATTATTTTTACCACATAATTTAAGCAAACTATGAGTTCTAACTTTGATAAATTTCAAAAGCGCAGGTTAATTTCCTCTTATTTTTCGGTTGTACTAAGTGTATTCCTGGTTTTATTCCTTTTGGGAGTACTAGGATTATTCATTATTAATTCTAAAAAATTGGCCAATGATTTTAAAGAAAAAATTGCAATGACAGTTTTCTTTAAAAATGAAGCTAATGATAGTGTGATAAAAGCATTTGACACTGAATTGAAAAGAGCTCCTTTCGCAAGATCTTATGTTTATGTTACCAAAGACAAAGCAGCAAAAGAACACACCGATATTATTGGAGAAGATTTCCTGACCTTTTTAGGAGAAAATCCTTTATTGAATTCATACGACATTCACTTAAAAGCAGATTATGTTGAGAGAGACAGCATCGTGCAAATCGAAAGTAAATTGCGTAAAAATACCATGATCGAAGATATCGTTTACGACAAACAATTGGTAAATCTGGTAAACGACAACATCAAAAAAGTAAGTATGTGGATTTTGATTATTAGCGGTTTCCTTGCTATAATCGCTGTTTTATTAATTAACAGTTCATTACGTTTATCGATACATTCTAATAGATTCATCATTAAAACCATGCAAATGGTGGGTGCAACAAAATCGTTTATTCGTAAACCTTTTGTAACACGTAGTGTAAAACTAGGAATGTTAGGCGCAGGATTGGCGATCATTGCCTTGATTGGTCTTTTATTTTATGTAGAAACTAATTTTCCTGGTTTAGGTATTTTAGAAGATAAAGTCTTAATTGGTTTGGTATTATTAGCCGTTTTTGGACTTGGAGTTTTAATTACCTGGGTAAGTACACATTTTGCAACACAACGTTTCCTGAACTTAAGAACAGACGATCTTTATTAAAAAAGTATTCAGTCTCAGCTTTTAGTTTACAGTAAAAAAGATAATTCATATAAATAGAGGATTGCTTCGTTCCTCGCAATAGTAAGATGAAAAACAATAACAATACAGAACAACAGCCACAAAAACAAGAATTTCTTTTTGATGGTATTAACTACAAAATTCTATTAATCGGAATTGGGGTTATCGCATTAGGCTTTATTTTAATGTCTGGCGGAGGAAGTAAAGATCCTAATATTTTTAATGAAGATGTTTTTAATTTCAGACGTATTCGTTTGGCTCCAACTACTGTTTTAATTGGTTTTGGAATTACGATTTATTCTATTTTCAAAAAATCTAAATAGACTTTCTTTAGACTGCTTAGACAATTTAGATCTTTAAGATTATTAGATTAATCTCTTTAAAAAAGTCTGACATCTAAGAAGTCTAATAATCTAACAATCTAAATTAAATGAATACTTTACAAGCTATTGTTCTTGCCATAATTGAAGGAATTACAGAGTTTTTACCTGTTTCTTCAACTGGCCACATGATTATTGCCTCTTCTTTTTTTGGTATTGCCCACGAAGATTTTACTAAACTTTTTACCATTGTTATTCAACTTGGTGCAATCCTTTCTGTAGTAGTTTTATACTTTAAACGTTTCTTTCAAACACTTGATTTTTACTTTAAGCTTTTGGTTGCTTTTATTCCGGCCGTAGTTCTAGGTTTATTATTAAGTGATTTTATTGATGGTTTATTAGAAAATCCGGTTACTGTAGCGGTTTCGCTTTTAATAGGAGGATTAATTTTATTGAAAGTTGACGAATGGTTCAATAATCCAAATACTGCTGAGACTTCGCAGGAAATCACCTATTTACAAGCTTTTAAAATTGGAATGTTTCAATGTCTGGCGATGATTCCGGGAGTTTCACGAAGTGGAGCCAGTATCGTTGGAGGTATGTCTCAAAAATTATCCAGAACAACAGCTGCTGAATTCTCTTTCTTTTTAGCTGTACCAACAATGTTGGGTGCAACTGCAAAAAAATGCTACGATTATTATAAAGCAGGATTCGAATTATCTCATGATCAGGTTAATTTATTAGTTATTGGTAATGTTGTTGCATTTATTGTGGCACTTTTAGCGATTAAAACTTTTATTGGCTTTTTAACTAAAAACGGATTTAAAGTTTTTGGTTATTACAGAATAATCGCCGGAATCGTTTTATTATTGATTCACTTTTTCATTCATCCCCTTACCATAATATAATGACGCCTGAAGATTATTTAAACGGACAAGTTTTATTGATAGACAAACCTTTAAAATGGAGTTCGTTTCAAGCTGTCAATAAATTAAAATATCTATTGATTAATAAAGTTGGACTTCCTAAAAAGTTCAAAATTGGCCACGCGGGAACATTAGATCCTTTGGCGAGCGGATTATTATTAATTTGTACCGGAAAATTCACTAAAAGAATCACCGAATTACAAGGTCAGGCAAAAGAATACACAGGAACTTTTTTCATTGGAGCCACTACTCCATCCTATGATCTGGAAACCGAAATCGATGCAACTTTTCCAACTTCGCATATCGACGAAGCTTTGATTCATGAAACTGTAAAACAATTTTTAGGAGAAATCGATCAAAAGCCACCTATTTTTTCGGCTATTAAAAAAGATGGTGTTCGTTTATACGAACATGCACGTGCAGGAGAAACCATAGAAATTGCAAGCAGAAAAACTACTATTCACGAATTCGAAATTACAAGAATCGCATTGCCTGAAGTAGATTTTAGAATTGTTTGCAGTAAAGGAACTTATATCAGATCAATAGCTTATGATTTTGGAAAAGCAATGAATTCAGGATCGCATTTGACCGTTTTACGCCGAACTAAAATTGGCGATTATGACGTAAAGAATGCCATTGATGTTACTTTATTTGAGGAAAGTCTGCAATCTGATTCAAAATAAAAAGCCCTTTCAGAATCAGTCAATAAATTGGTATCATTTCTTTTTTTTATACTTTTAGGTATATGCTTTAAAAACAAGAATATGAAAAATCTCTTTTTGACATTGCTTACTGTCTTTGGTTTATCTTCTTATAGCCAAAATCAAAAAATTGTTTCTGTCGATATTGATCATTTTTGGAATGCTTATGATAAAATCAGCAACGAAAAGGACACTTTAAAACAATACCAAATTTTTAAAGAACTTTATATCGACAAAGGAACTCCAGGTTTAAAAAGTTTAATTGAGGTTCGAAATTATACGCTCAAAGAATATGTCGATGCAATAAATAAATATCCCGAATTCTGGAATTCACTAAGGCCAAATACATTAAATGTAAATGAGCTCTGTCCTGAAATTGAAACTGCAATTGACAAACTACAACACGCTTATCCTGATTTAAAACCATCAACTATTTATTTCTCTATTGGCGCTTTTAGAACAAACGGCACGATACAAAATGATCGTGTTTTAATTGGAAGCGAATTGAGTCTCGCAGACGAAACTACGTTCATCAACGAACTTCCTAAATGGAGACAGCCTTTTTATAAAGAATACAATCCAAGAAAAAACATCGCATTATTATGTACGCACGAGTATGTGCATACGCAGCAAAAAGAATTAGTCGAAAACCTACTATCAATGTGTTTGTACGAAGGTGTTGCTGAGTTTATTTCATGTCACGCAACAGACGAAAAACCAAATACTCCTGCGATCGAATTCGGTAAAAAGAATCAGCAAAAGGTAATTGATCAATTTATTACTGATTTGTACATTATCAGCAATAACTATAACTGGATGTGGGGTGAAAACAAAAACAGTTTAAAAGTAAGAGATCTTGGTTATTATATTGGTTACGAAATCTGTGAACGCTATTACAACGCTGCAAAAGACAAAACAAAAGCCATAAAAACTCTTATCGAACTGGATTATCATAATGAAAAAGAAGTTGAGAAGATTGTTGATGCTGTAAAATTATTTCCGGAAAGCGTAAAGAAACTAAAACAGAATTATGAGAAACAGAGACCAACTGTTGTATCTGTATCAGCTTTTAAAAACGGAAGTCAAAAAGTAAAACCGGGCATAACCGAAATTACGATTACATTTTCTGAACCATTGAACGGACGCAATACGGGTATTGATTTTGGTCCGCTTGGCGAAAATTATTCTCCAAAAATAAATCCTGAAAAAACCTGGGCACCGGATATGAAATCCTGGACTTTTAAAGCAGATCTAAAACCAGATCAGCACTATCAGATATTAATTTCGGATAATTTCAGAAAACAAAACGGAACAAGATTAAAACCATATTTAATAGAATTTAAAACGCTCAAATAGAAAGTTCTTTTTGATTTAAATGAAAGTCGAAGAATTGACTAAAAACAGAAAGCACATTACAATTAAAAAATAGTAATGTGCCAACTCCTAAAATAATTCTATTTCATAAGGTGTCTTTTTTTGGAGTTAATAATTACATACATTTTTTCCTCCAAACAATACACCTGAAACAAAATCATAAAATCTTTCGAATAACTTTTTCATAATAGTGCATTTTAATTGTTAAACATTAAATAAACACCAATAAAAAGAGTAAATCAGAAAATAAATAATAGAAGTGGGATCATGTGACTAAGTTAAACAATTTTTAAATTAAAAAAAATATTTTATTATATTTTTAAAATCTATTAAATTCAATTACAACACATTAACCAACAAAACCCCTATTTCAGCATCTTAATTAAATAAAATCACAGACGATTATATTTAATATCTTCTATAATTTGCATGAGTTCTTCCTGAACCGAAACACCTTTATCTGCCAGGTACCATAATTGCAAATCTGTTTTTATTTTTTCATCAAGTACACCAAATTCTTTTTTGTAGTTGGCTATTAGTTCAGAAGCTCCTTTTGGTCTTGGTCCCCAATCGGCACGAACAATTCCGGCTTCTTTACAAATTACAATAACTTTCGGGATTGCTCTTCCGCCATTTGTAAGATATTGATTCATTAATTCTTCATTTTCATCACGCAACACAATTCTAAGATCAATTTTTTTATTTGACGCCAAAGCCATCTTATTCAGAATTGGAAGTATTTGCGCAGCATCACCACACCAGCCTTCAGAAATTACAAGCCAAATATATCTATGATCCAGATTCTCTAATTTTAAAACAATTTCATCTGTTAATTTTATCGTTTTATCTAATCGATTCATTCTCGCATCGTTCAGCTTACTATAATTGGTTAAACTTTCAGATTGTTCGCTACCGGTTGATTTTCCGTCGACTAATAAATCAGCAACCAATTTGCGATATTCAGGATAAGTATGACTTTTAAATAATGCCTTCGCGATAATATTTTTCATATTTGTTTAATTTTTGAATTGCATAAAATTACAAATTTCAAGAAGACCCAAAGAATGACTTTTATCACATTCAAAAAAATCCTGAAAATTCCGTATAAATTTAAAAATAAAAGAACGATTAATTTTTTTAAAACATTATTTTTAAAAATAAGAATATGTCTATATTTGCACAAATTAACGCAACAACACATGAAATATAAAAGAATTCTTCTAAAACTAAGCGGCGAAGCCTTAATGGGTGATTTACAATACGGAATTGACCCTAAAAGATTAGCCGAATATGCTGAAGAAATTAAGCAAATTCACAGTAAGGGAGTAGAAATTGCTATTGTTATTGGAGGAGGAAATATTTTTAGAGGCGTTGCAGGTGCAAGTGCTGGTATGGATAGAGTACAAGGCGACTACATGGGAATGCTTGCTACAGTTATAAACGGTATGGCATTACAAGGCGCTCTTGAAGACAGAGGAATGAAAACCCGTTTGCAAACTGCCTTAAAAATGGAGTCTATTGCAGAACCTTATATTAAAAGAAGAGCAGATCGTCACCTTGAAAAAGGAAGAATTGTAATTTTTGGAGCCGGAACCGGAAATCCTTATTTTACAACTGATACTGCAGCCGTTTTAAGAGGAATTGAAATTAATGCAGATGTGATCTTAAAAGGAACCCGTGTTGATGGTGTTTACGATTCTGATCCTGAAAAAAATGCATCAGCAGTAAAATTCGATATGATTTCGTTTGATGATGTTCTTAAAAAAGGATTAAATGTAATGGACACAACAGCTTTTACATTAAGTCAGGAAAACAAATTGCCAATAGTTGTTTTTGATATGAACAAAATTGGAAATTTATTAAAAATCTGTGAAGGCGAAAACATAGGAACAGTAGTTAACGTATAAGCTACTTCGATTGTTTAATTTTAAATCATCAGATTTCTAAATTTTTGCAATCGTACAATATTAAAAAAACAAAAAACTATATTAGTTAGTAAATTAGATGCCGGTATTTTTAAAAATTTAAAAATCGAATCGTCTAAAAATCTAAAAATCTAAAAGAAATGACTGAAGAAATAGAATTTATATTAGATAGTACTGAAGAATCAATGAATGGTTCGATTGCGCATTTAGAGAAAGAATTTCTTAACATTCGTGCAGGAAAAGCTTCTCCAGCAATGCTAGGAAGTGTTTTCGTAGATTATTACGGATCAGCAGCGCCACTTTCGCAAGTGTCGAAAATTAGTGTTCCGGATGCAAGAACGATTACTTTACAGCCCTTTGAAAAAAACATGCTACAAGCGATCGAAAAAGCAATTATGGTAGCCAACATTGGTTTTAACCCAATGAACAATGGAGACGTAATTATCATTAGCGTTCCGCCTTTGACAGAAGAGCGTCGTAGAGATTTAGCCAAACAAGCAAAAGCTGAAGCTGAAGATGCCAAAATTGGTGTACGTAATGTGCGTAAAGATGCTAATACCGATATCAAAAAATTAGAAAAAGAAGGAACTTCTGAAGACATTTGTAAATCTGCAGAAGAGCAAGTTCAAAATCTGACAAATACTTATATCAAGAAAATCGACGAATTATTGGCTGCAAAAGAAGCCGAAATCATGAAGGTTTAATGATATTATCACAAAATAAAAATCCGTTTAGTTAAATTGTACTAGACGGATTTTTTTTATTGTTATTTTTGCATACCAAAATTACGTTTTATCCGTTTTGAAACTATAATATTCTCTATGAAGCTATTTTGTTTATTGACTTTGTTTTTTACGCTTACTATTCAGGCGCAATTTCAAATAAACGGAATTGTAACGGACTCCAACAACAAACCTTTACCTTTTGCCACCATAACAACTTCTGACAACATCAATACAATTACTGATGTCGACGGAAAGTTCATTTTTACACCTTCGGCAAAAGCAACCACTTTCGCGGTTTCTTACATTGGTTTTCAAACCAAAATTATTGCGATTACAGAGAACAAAAAGTTTTATTTAATTCCGCTTTCTCAAAAAACCGACGATTTAAAAGAAGTTATTGTTTCTAATGAAAATCCGGCTTTAACCATTATAAGGAAAGTAATTGCAAATAAAAACAAAAACAATCCGCAAAAAAAACTGAATAGTTTTGAGTACAAAAGCTACAATAAACTGATCGTAACCGCCAATCCCGATTCTATCGATGGTAGAATCGATTCTACGGCCGCTTATAAAGATTTCGACAAAAAACGCATCAATATAGACTCATCTGATTATAAATTCAAAGAGATAATCAGCAAACAGCATTTATTTCAAACCGAAAAAGTGTCGCAATATCAGTTTGGCAACAACAAACTAAAAGAAACCATTCTGGGTACAAAAATGGCTGGATTTAAAAATCCGATCTATGAAGTTATTGCTTTCAATTTGCAATCGATCTCTATTTACGATAATAAATACGAGCTTTTCGAAACCAAATACGAAAACCCAATTTCCAATAATGCTCCCGCAAATTACAATTATAAAATACTCGATACTGTCAATATCAAAGGCCGCGAAACCTATATGATTTACTTTAAAAACAAACAAAAAAGAAAATCATCAGGACTTGAAGGCGTATTGTATATCGATCAGGAAAATTTTGCCGTAGCCAAAGCCGTAATGCGTATAAAAGGTGTTCTGGACATTAGCGGTATTCATGAATTTGATTATGTACCCAACGAAAAAGTATGGTTTCAGAGCAATACTACTTTTAAAATCGTAAAAGGTAAAAACGACGATGATATAAAAATTCTTGGCGGAACGATTCAGTTTGACGGAGATGTCGAGGACAACTTTGAACCCCGAAAAAAATCAGCTTCAGACTTTACTTATCTGCTTTCAGAAAGTAATAATTTCGACATACATTACAACACAAATACCCCAATAAAAGATCCGGCACTTTATATCGAAATTAAAGATGATGCCAGCAAAAAACCGGAAGCCTTCTGGAACGAGTACCGTAAAGAAACTCTGGACTTAAAAGGCCAAAGAACCTATCAACTGATCGATAGCCTTTCGATCAAGAAAAGGATCGAAAATCGTTTGGGTTTTGGTCGAAAAATAATCAATGGTTACGTTCCTATCGGACCAGTTGATCTTGATCTGAAAAAAATCATCAGTTACAACAACTACGAAGGTTTTCGATTAGGTCTTGGCGGAATCACAAATGATCGTTTTTCTAAGAATTTCAGAATCGAAGGATACTCTGCTTACGGAACAAAAGATGGCGAACTAAAATACAGTTTAGGAACCGGAGTTTTGCTTGACAAAAGCACCAATACATGGGTAAACGGATATTATACAGATGATGTTCGCGAAATTGCGAGTACCGTTTTTGCGGTAGACAAACGCGTTTTTAAAATCTACGATCCGCGACCAATTAACATTAGTACTTTCTATAAATATACAGCCTGGAAAGCCAATGTTCAGTCAAAAATCATCCCAAAAACCGAAGCCGTTTTCGAATTGGCAAGAACAAATGTCGAACCCCAATTTGATTATCTTTTTAATTACGGCGGAAAATTATATTCGAGTTACATCATGACAACCGCGATGGTTTCGATTGTTTGGGCACCGTTTAGCAACTTTATGCAAACGCCAACCGGAAGAAACGAATCTGAGAAAAGATTTCCCCGATTTACTTTTCAATACACGCAATCCCTGCCTGATGTTTTAGGAAACGATTTTACTTTTGGTAAAATAGATTTTAAAACCGAATATGAAAAAAATTACCTGAACGGTCAAAAAACAAGCTTGCTTTTGCAAGGAGGTTACGCCATAGGCGATGTTCCGCTTACGCATTTGTACAACACGATGCCCAACAACCTGACCAAAGAAACCGTTATTCAGCGTATTACTTTTGCCGGCCGAAACAGTTTTGAAACCATGTATTTTAATGAGTTTTTCTCGAGTCAATATATCTTTTTCCAAATCAAACATGGTTTTGACCGAATCAGAATACTCAAAAAAGTTCGTCCGTCATTAGTATTGGTGACCAGAATGGCGTGGGGAAATATGGAAAACCCTCAGCAACACGTTGGTCCAACCTACAAAACCCTAGACAAAGGTTTCTTCGAATCCGGAATCGAACTAAACAAAATCTACAAAGGTTTTGGCCTTGGAGGTTTCTATCGCTACGGACCAAATCAGTTATTGAAATTCGAAGACAATATTGCCGTTAAGATTTCGTATGTTCTGGATTTGGGGCTATAAATTAAAATTAAATTCCAATCTTTTTAAATTGCTTCGCCTGTTCGCTATCGCTCGGGTCCAAATTCCAATTATAGAAATAGCTTGTCATTCTGAGCGAGTCGAAGAATTAGGAGCTATTTCCTGCTATCCGCTTGTATCTTTTCATCCGCAAAAGGCGGATAAAAAGGATACCGCTTCTATCAGGGCTAGGGCATTCGTTTTCATAATAAAAAATATAAATTCCAATTACACATATAGTTTGTCATCTCGACGTGAGGAGAGATCACACTCGAAACTCCGCACAGCAAATCGCCAATCATTATTGATCTCCTGGTGTGATCTCTCCTCACGTCGAGATGACAAGATTGTGGCCCATCTTTATCGAGCTACTAGCAAAGATTCTTCCTTCCTCAGGATGACAAAAAAAGTGACATAAGGAATAAAAAAAATCCGCACAAATCCGTGTTTTCGCGCAAGCGAATCCGTGTCATCCGCGTGCCATCTCGCAATCAAAATCCTCAAAAAGTCAAAAACAAAAAAAATCCCAAACCCCAATAAAAATTGGAATTTGGAATTTTAAAATTATTGTAATTTAAACCCTAATTATGGTTTCAAGATCAAAACCGAAGGTGTATTATTCAACCACGTACTTTGAGATTCGATTAGTTTTTTCCAGCTGTCTAAACTAATAATCATTAAATTCTGGTTTTCTAAAAACTCTTTCTTGATCGTTCTGTCATGCATAATCATAATATGATTCGGTGCTATTTGCTCGATCGAACGAATCGTTTCCTGAATATCCCTGGTATTTTTCACTTCACCACTCGCATCCAGAACCGTAATCTGAGAACCATTATTGTTGATTAATTTCTTCGCATATTCAATTAGGAAAGAATCTTCTTTGGTAAAAATTGGCATGAAAACCTGATTTACTTCCTCTAATTCCTTATCGATAAAAATACCAACCGGCATTTTACTTTTTAAAATAATATGACGCGTTCTTTCATCAAAAGGAGAATTTTCGAACAAACCTTCTTTTCCGGTAAACTTATCGATCAAACGATCCGGATTTACGATTCGGGTCGTGAAACCTAGAATCTTTCCTAACAAAGTTCCGTCAAAAATAGACTGACCTAAACCAACTAATAATAAATCATATTCGCCTTGATTGGCCGTGTCTATAATATCAGTATCAATATCATTCGTTACCTTAAAAACGCTCACCATATTCTGATTCAAACGTTCTGATTCTTCAATAACCGGAACCAGCATTTTACGTTCATGGTCTTTTACATCAAACGAATGTATTTCGGTACTTAATGATAAATGCATTGCCGTAACAATAGAATTATCACCTTGTTTCTTCACTAAACTATTGGCGATTTTCAATAGTTTTTTCCCTCTTTCAGGAGTTGCAAACGAAAGCAGAATCTTGTATTTACTTTTATTTCCAATTTCCTGCGGAACGGCTGTTACTTTATCTTTAAAAATAAAACCTATAAAATCCAGCGCCGGACCCGTCATAAAAGTCGTTACTAAGGCCATAATTACCATCATGGTAAAAATCTCTGTAGAAAGAACACCAAGATCATAACCAATATTTAAAACCACAAGTTCCATTAAACCACGAGTATTCATTAATGCACCAATGGCCAAACTGTCTTTCCAGCTTTGCCCAACGAATTTCGCAGCAAAAGCACTTCCTAAAAATTTACCAGCTACAGCAACAGCGATAATCAATCCGGTAATTTTCCATAAAGCAGGATCATTTAATAAACCAATTTGCGTACGTAAACCTGTAAATACAAAGAATAAAGGCAATAAAACGATGATGGCAACATCTTCTACTTTTTCGATAAAAATATTTCTGAATTTGTTATTTTCAGGCATGATTGCTCCAGCTAAGAAAGCTCCAAACAAAGCGTGAATTCCGATTAACTCAGAAGCATAAGCAGAAAACAAAAGCGTAAGGAAGAAAATAGCAACAACCGGTTTATTCAAACTTTCGCGAGTTGAATTTAAATCTCCAACACGTTTCAGGAACGGACGCACTATTTTTAGCATGATAATAACATACAAAATAGCCAAACCAATTACGTATAAAGAACTTGTAAACGAACCTGCTTTTACAATAGCAATTACAACAGCCAAAATACACCAGGCCGTAATGTCATCTGCGGCAGCACAAGTAATGGCAATAGTACCCAATTTTGTTTTTTGCATGCCTCGCTCCTGCACGATTCTGGCCAATACCGGAAACGCTGTAATACTCATCGCAATACCCATAAACAAACCAAACGACGCAAACTCAACTCCAACAGGAGCAAAAGTATGGTAGATAAAATAAGCTAATGACAGACCCAGGGCAAAAGGGATAACAATACTTGCGTGACTTATTACTACAGCATCGTGTGCTTTATTTTTTAATACTTTCAAATCCAGTTCCATCCCAATAACGAACATAAAAAGGATCAAACCAATCTGACTTAAGAATTGTAAATTTCCTAAAGATTCTTTTGGAAACAACGCGGCTGAGAATTCAGGAAAATACATTCCGACCAAAGACGGCCCTAAAACAATACCTGCAATCATTTCGCCAATTACAGATGGCTGTCCTATTTTTCTAAAAACCCATCCAAACAAACGCGCTACTAAAATAATGGTAACGATCTGAGCCAATAAAATAGCGAGAGGATGTTGTAAATTTTCGACCATCGAATGCAGGAAGTCATTCCAATGATTGCTTTCGATTTGTTTATGTACGATTCCGCGCCCCACTTCGAGTGCAGCACCTTTTGAAATTACCCAATATATCAAGGCAGTGAATCCGCCAATAACAGTAACGTAAAATAAGGAGTTTTTAATGTTATTCATAACTCGTTTTTTTGATTTAATGGTGCAAATATCAGAACTGAGAATTAAGTGATAAAGCAATTTTAAACCTAATTTCGAATGTATGTAACAAGTCCGAAAAACTTTGTAATAAGTTATAATTTTACCTTTTTCAAAAAGTCCGAACGGTAGGTTTCACTTAAAATCAAAGTACTGTTTTTATCATTTTTTTCTAAATGATGCAGGACAATTTCGTTATGATTAAAGAATTTAATCGCTTTTACAGCAACAATTTCCTTTTTGTTTATACGGCAAAAATCAGCATCGGGTAATTCGTGCAGCAACGTATCAAATTTTACATTTTTCAGGTTCAGGAAACTTCCGTCAGTCAGCAAAACGGTTTTATCACGGCTATCGCTCACTGCGGTTTTGATGTACACGATTTGATTAAAATACAACAGCGTTTTTCCTTTGTCAGTATTCAGCTGAATAAACTTTTTAGCAGCATCCGGTTTATGAAAACGTTCATAAGCCTTTGTGATTGCTTTTTGCAAACGTTCAAGTTTTACCGGTTTTGTAATATAATCTACAGCATCAATATTAAAAGCATCGGCAGCATAATCTTTATAAGCCGTACAAAAAATTACTAATTTATTATCTAATAATTCTGCAAGATGCAAACCGTCCATTCCCGGCATTTCGATATCTGAAATCAACAGATCAAAATCGAGATTGGGAATATCAGCAAGAAGTTTCTCCGGATTATTATACGTTTTTACAATTTCGACTTCGTGAATTTGTTCGCAAAGCATTTTCAGGTACGTTAATCCCGGCAACTCATCGTCCAGAAGCAAGCATTTCAGTTTTGTATTCAAGTAAATCTATTTTAAGATGAGCGATATAAACATCGTTTTCTACAAACTTATCGAGTTTGAAGTTGTTTTTATAAATAATACGCAATCGGTGTTCTAAAGTCGCATGACCAAAACCGCTTCGTTCTTTTTTTAATACTTTTTTATCTGATATTTTATTCGAAACCGTCATAAAAAAGGCATTATCCCTAAACTCAAAAACAACCGAAATGAAGGCATCGGCACTTTGCAAATCGGCGTGTTTAAAGGCATTTTCGATTAAATCAATAGAAATTAACGGCGCGAGTAAAGGCTGATCGTATAATTTGTCTTCTTTGTTGATATTGGTTTTTATCTTCAACTCAAAAAGCGGACTGATCTTAATTTTATTGATTTCGATTAAATTCAATGCAAAATCAATTTCTTCTTTTGCAGTGACGAATTTCTTTTTGCTTTCGTATAAAATATAATCCAGAACATTGGCCAGTTTATCTAATGCAAAATAGGTTTGGTAAGCATGCGACTGAATCGAGTTTAAAATATTCTTAAACAAATGCGGATTCAGTTTCGATTCTAAAGTTTCTAACTGCAAATCGTTGACTTTCATCTCGAGAGCATAAAAACTTTTCTCAGCATCGTCTTTTGCTTTTTTAAACTGCATCAATTGATACATTAAAAAACAAATGATAATGATAAGCAATAAAAGTATCGCCAGGAATATAAAAGTGATAGTGTTGTTTTCTTGCATATGTTACGCTTGTAAAGTTGTTTTTAATGTCATTTTATAATGAATCAAAATCCCAATTGTCAATATCAAAATACTCGCTAACCAAAGATAATATCCCAATTCAAAAGAAACAATCTTAGCCATAGTACCGCTTTCTGCACCCAATATTTCATTCCAGAATGAAAAAGAAATTGCCAAAGCAGAAGCTATTAAACTTACTAAAACAGCTCTCTTATCATCTTTGATCATAAATTTTATGGCTAATAAACATAACGGACTTGCCAACCAAATAATCTCTTCTAATAATCCTCCGCCCATAAAAGCTATTGATCCTATAAAAAGATATTCTAATGATGAAGCTGTTTTTATTTCATTATTATAATTTACAACCAAAGCATTTTGAGTAAGTGAAATAGCAAAAACTAATAAACTCAATCCGATAGTTGTAAATTTTATTTCTCTTGATTCCATAATTTATATAAATGTTATTTTTTGCCACGACTTTACTTCGTCTGTTCGCTGTCCCTTGAGTCCCGAATAACATGATTTTTTTTTTGAATATTTTTTTGCCACTGATTAAATGATTAAAAAGATTTTTTCTAATAATTTACTACAAATTAATCTGTGAGAATCTGTGTAATCTGTGGCATATTTTATTATTTAAAAAATAAAAAAATCCGCGTAAACCTGTTCAATCCGTAAAACCCGTGGGCCAATTCTTAATGACTAGAAACAAACTTTAACCCAATAATCGAAGCAATTAAAGTCGAAAGAAAAAATATCCTCCAGAAAGTTGCCGGTTCTTTAAAAACCAAAATCCCAACTAAAACAGTTCCCACGGCTCCAATTCCTGTCCAGACAGCATAAGCAGTTCCTATTGGCAAAACCTGAGTGGCTTTATACAATAATAACATACTTATCGAAAGACAAATAAAGAAACCCACCATCCAATACGTCGAGATCATTCCTGTTGTTTCTTTGGCTTTGCCTAAGCAAGATGCAAACCCTACTTCAAAAAGTCCTGCTATGATTAATAAAATCCAGTTCATTTTTATCTCATTTTTAAATTACGTACAAATATGAGAAAAGCTGATCATTAAAACACAAAAAGAGAGAAATATATCACAAACAACAACTGTTCAATTTGTGTTAACATTAAGTAAAATACAATTGATTATTTATGATTTAGAGCACTTTTCACTACATTTGCATCCATTTTAAAGATTTTATGAAAAACGCTGTACAAGTTGGATTTTGGGAAAAACTAGCCCGAATCATACTTAAGAACCGAATTATAATACTAGTAATTCTATCTGCTTTAACGATTTTCCTTGGTTACCAATGGAAAAACCTTTCTATGACTTATACTGAAGCTAACTTGCTTCCTAAAGATCATATCGTAAATAAACAATACCAACAGTTTCTTGATAAATTTGGTGAAGAAGGAAATTTAGTAGTAATTGGGTTTCAGGATCCGAAATTTTTTACGCCTAAAAATTATGCTGCGTGGAATGAATTAATGACAGGTTTAAAAAATTCTAAAGAAGTAGATTTGGTCGTTTCTTTGAATGATTTAAAGAAATTAGAAAAAGATACGGTTAACGAAAAATTTGTTCTGACTCCGTTTATCGACCAAAAGAAAGCGCTTGATCCTGAGTATTTAAAGAAAATTCAATACGATTTGTTTCACAATTTGCCTTTTTACGAAGGATTATTGTTTAACAAACAAAGTGGTAGTATTCGTTCAGCGATTTACATTAATAAAGCACTTGTAAATACGCCGGAAAGAAAGACTTTTATTCTTGAAAATCTGGTTCCGAAAATCAATAAATTCGAAAAAACTACGGGAGTTGATTTAAAAGTTTCCGGAATGCCATACATCAGAACGATTAATGCTGACAATATGAAAGGCGAAATTGGGCTTTTTATTGGCGCGGCTTTATTCACAGTTTCCCTGATTTTCTTTTTCTTTTTCCGTTCGTTCAGAGCAACTTTTATCTCGATTTGTATTTTAATTATTGGTGTAATCTGGTCTTTTGGAACACTTGGATTATTTCATTATAAAATCACGATTTTAACGGCGATTATTCCGCCATTAATTATCGTTATCGGAATCACGAATTGTATTTTCCTGATCAATAAATACCAGCAGGAAATTAAACTGCACAACAATCAGGCAAAAGCTTTGCAACGTATTATTTCTAAAATTGGAGTTTCGACTTTAATGACGAATTTAACTACGGCGATAGGTTTTGCAACATTTATGATTACGGGCAATGATTTGCTTTTTGAGTTTGGTCTTGTAACTTCTATCAATGTAATTTCGGTTTACTTATTGACGCTTTTAATTGTACCAATTGTATATAGTTTTATGTCGATTCCGGGAGAAAGACATTTATATCACTTAAACAAAACTTACATTTCGACTTTATTGAATTTTGTCGAAAATGTGGTTAAAAATAAACGAAGAGTAATTTACACGATTTACGGTTTGCTTTTGGTTTTTAGTGTAATTGGAGTGGCGCAAATGAAAGTTTCCGGAAGTTTGATTGGCGAAATGCCAAAAAGCGCTTCATTTTATAAAGACATTTTATTTTACGAAAAAGAATTCAACGGCGTTATGCCTCTTGAAATAATGATTAACACCAAACACAAAAAAGGTGTTATGAAATTATCGACGATGAAAAAAATGGATGAATTGCAAAGCACTATTGCAGAACTTCCTGAATTATCGAAACCGGTTTCTGTAGTGAATTTGGTTAAATATTCGAAACAGGCTTTCTATAACGGAAATCCGGAATATTATCAATTGCCTACTTCGCAGGAACAGACATTTATTTTGTCGTACGCAAAAAATGCAACCAAAAACAGTAAAGACAATTTAATGAAGTCGTACGTAGATTCGACTGGACAATATGCCCGAATCACGACTTTCATGAAAGATATTGGAACGCAGGAAATGGCAAGAGTAGAGAAAAAATTACGCTCTAAAATTGCTGAAATTTTCCCTGCCGACCGTTACGAAGTGACTTTAACAGGAAAAGCATTGGTTTTCCAGAAAGGAACTTCTTACCTGGTAGACAACTTAATCGAATCTTTGATTTTTGCTATTTTAGTAATTGCAGCTTTGATGCTGTACTTGTTCAGATCGTTTAAAATGGTAATGGCATCGGTAATTACGAACATTTTACCGCTTTGTATTACGTCGGGATTAATGGGTTATTTCGGGATTCCGTTAAAACCTTCAACGATTTTAGTATTTAGTATTGCGTTTGGAATTTCGGTAGATAATGCGATTCAGTTTATGGCGAAATACAAACATGATTTGATACAAAGTAACGGAAAGGTAAAGAAATCTGTTTTCAGCGCTTTGAGAGAAACAGGAATCAGTACTTTTTATACTTCGGTAGTTTTGATCTTAGGTTTTGCAACTTTCACGCTTTCAAGCTTCAGCGGAACAATCGCCCTTGGTGGATTAATTTCTTGTACTTTGGCTTTTGCAATGTTTGCTAATTTATTGGTTTTACCTGCTTTGGTTTTGACTTTTGAAAAGAAAAAAGCTAAGAAAGAGGATTTGGAGAATTTGGAGGGGTAAACAAGAACTAGTTTCCAAATAAAATATTTAGGTATGGATAAAGGTTTTTCAGAAATCACAAGTCTAATTAAGCAAACTAGAATTAACACTTTGAAAATTGTTAATTCTGAATTGATAAATTTATATTGGAATATTGGTCAACATATCTACTTGAAAATTGAGCAATCTAATTGGGGACAATCTATTGTAAAAGAATTAGCCAAACACATTCAAGAGACCGAACCTGATTTAAGAGGTTTTTCAGATAAAAATCTTTGGCGAATGAAGCAATTTTATGAAGCTTATAAAGATTTTCCAAAACTCTCAACACTGGTGAGAGAAATTAGCTGGTCACATAATTTAGCCGTTTTTTCAAGATGTAAATCAGTTGAAGAACGAGAATTTTATTTAAAGCTTTCTAAAGAAGAAAAATATAGCTTTCGAGAGCTTGATCGTCAAATCTCTGCAAGTCTTTTTGAACGAACTCTGATAGGAAATTCAAAAATCTCAACAGTGTTGAGAGAAATAGATTCAGATATTACTAATTCTTTTAAAGACAATTATATTTTTGAGTTTTTAAACCTTCCTGAACTGCATAATGAAAAGGATTTGCAAAAAGGGCTTATCAAACAGATGAAAAATTTTATTCTTGAATTAGGAAAAGATTTTTTATTTATAGAGGAAGAATATAGAATACAAGTAGGAAGCAGTGATTTTTACATTGATTTATTGTTTTACCATCGTGGCCTACAATGTTTAGTTGCATTTGAATTAAAGACAGACAAATTTAAACCTGAACATTTAGGACAATTGAATTTTTATCTGGAAGCACTCGACCGAGATGTAAAAAAACAAAACGAAAACCCAAGTATTGGTGTTTTACTTTGTAAAGATAAAGACAACGAAGTTGTAGAATATGCATTAAGCCGAAGTTTATCACCAACATTGGTTTCTGAATACAAAACACAACTTCCGGATAAGAAAATATTGCAGCAAAAACTTCACGAATTGTTTGACAGAGAAAGTGAGGATGAATTATAAAAAATTAAAAGAGAATTTGAAGGAGTAAAAGTTTTTTGAGAAGACTTTTACTTTTCTTTATAAGTTAATTACCAAAAAAGATGGAATTAGAAGAATTTCGAAAATTAGATGAAGTAATTACTCAAAATCAATTTCATCCTTTACTTGATCTTTTTCTTGTTGAAAAGAATAATTTTAAAAGCTTAGAACAGATAGAAATTTTAAATATTCTATCTGAGAAATATTCTAAATTTTACTCTAATATTTTAAATGAGGAACAAGAAAATAAAATTTATCAATTATTGATTGACTTAACTGATTTTGGAGATTTAGAGAGAATGGAAATAGTAACTGGAATATTATTTAATTTTCAAAACAACAGCTTTTATAACTATTTAGACAGACATAAAGACACAATTATTCATATACTCGTAAAGAAAGAGGTCATTAAAACTTTAGCAGATTATAGAAAAGATTTTAATCATTTTAAAGAAAAAGATGAAACCTGCTTTTAAGAAGAGATAGAGGATTTGAAAAATTTGGAGGATTAAAACTTGAATTAAAAAGGCTGCAAAAAAAATGAAGAAAAGCATAATTACTTTTGCCCTTTTGTTTTTATACAATACAAATTGTCATGCTGAAGGCCAAGGCGGATTGAATGAATTGTCTAATATTATAAGTTCAATTTACTATGTAGGTGTTTTTATTTGTTTTGTTTGCTACGCCATAATCGCACGATCTGTTTTAAAATGGATATTGAGGAAAAAGACAATAAAGCTTTTAGGGAAAGAAATAAACAACAGCGATCTTATCACTTCATTTGTAATCATCTTTTTAGTAGCTATATTTTTGGTCATGATTCTATACGTTTATTCAGGAATTTTACTTTAATAAAGTTCCCTTTAAAAACTTGACAAAGACTTATAAATAAACTTGTCATTCCTTGTTTGTGTGAATGACAAAAATGAGAGAAATAATAAATTCATAAAAAATAATTGCTTCTTTTGAAAACGATTGCCCTAGCCCCGATAGCAGCGGCATCCTTTTTATTGCTCCTTTAGCAATAAAAAGATATAGCGGATAGCGGGAAACAGCTTCTAATTTTAATTATTATCGTTTATATTTGCAGTTATTACACAACAAATAATTTAATTTCAATATTATATATAAAATGAAACACACAAAAGTTAAAGACTTATTAAACAGTACGACGACGCTTCAGGAGGTTAATGCAAAAGGATGGGTAAGAACTTTTAGAAATAATCAGTTCATCGCTCTTAATGACGGTTCTACCATTAATAATATACAATGTGTTGTTGATTTTGAAAATACGCCTGACGAAACTTTAAAAAGAATCACTACTGGTGCTGCGGTTTCTGTAATTGGAACTTTGATCGAAAGCAAAGGTGCTGGTCAGAAATATGAAATTCAGGTGAACAAATTGGAAATCTTAGGAGATTCTGATGCAGAAAAATTTCCGATACAGCCAAAAAACAAACCTAGTTTAGATTTCTTACGTGAAAATGCACATTTACGTGTTCGTACGAATATGTTTGGTGCTATTATGCGTGTGCGTTCGGTATTATCGTTTGCGGTTCACAACTATTTTCAACAAAAAGGTTTTGTGTATGTAAATACGCCAATTATTACCGGTTCTGATGCTGAAGGTGCTGGAGAAATGTTTAAAGTTACGGCTTTACCTTTTGACAATACGCCAAGAACTGAAGACGGAAAAGTAAATTATAAAGAAGATTTCTTCGAAAAAGAAACCAACTTAACGGTTTCAGGACAATTAGAGGGTGAAACGTATGCAATGGCTTTGGGTCAGATTTATACTTTTGGACCAACTTTTAGAGCTGAAAACTCAAATACTTCTCGTCACCTTGCAGAATTCTGGATGATTGAGCCGGAAGTTGCTTTCAACAATCTTGATGACAACATGGATTTGGCTGAAGATTTTATTCAGTACGTTATTAAATATGCTTTAGACAATTGTCAGGATGATTTGAAGTTTTTAGAAGGAAGACTTCTTGAAGAAGAAAAATCAAAACCTCAGGCAGAAAGAAGCGAAATGGCTTTGCTAGAGAAATTGAACTTTGTATTAGAGAACAACTTTAAACGTGTTTCTTATACTGAAGCAATTGACATTCTGAGAGATTCTACTCCAAACAAAAAGAAAAAATTTCAATATATCATCAACGAATGGGGAGCTGATTTACAGTCAGAACACGAACGTTATTTGGTTGAAAAACACTTTAAATGTCCGGTAATCTTGTTTGATTACCCAGCAAATATTAAAGCGTTTTACATGCGTTTGAACGACAACACGGAGCCTGGAAGAGAAACGGTTCGTGCAATGGATATCCTTTTCCCTGGAATTGGAGAAATCGTTGGTGGTTCTGAAAGAGAAGAGCGTTACGATGTTTTGATCGAAAAAATGAAAGCTTTAGAAATCGATGAAGAAGAATTATCATGGTATTTAGATACCAGAAGATTTGGATCAGCAACTCACGCAGGTTTCGGACTTGGATTTGAGCGTTTAGTATTGTTTGTTACTGGAATGACAAACATTAGAGACGTAATTCCTTTCCCGAGAACTCCTGGAAATGCAGAGTTTTAATTTAAGGTTCTAAGGTACTGAGATACTAAGGTTCTAAGTTTTTAGAATGTAAATAAAAAAATAATTAACACGAATTTAATTCGTCAATATAAGATACTTAGCACCTTAGTGCCTTAGTATCTTAGCAACTTTTTATATGCTAAAGCAATTTTTAAATTTAAAATTATCCCAAAAATTATCTCCTCAGCAAATTCAGCTGATGAAGTTAATTCAATTGCCTACGCAAGCTTTTGAGCAACGTTTATTAGAAGAAATGAACGAAAATCCAGCTCTTGAAGCCGGAAAAGAAGATGAATACGAAGCAGATGAATTCGCTAATGAAGACTACGACGATTATGATGATGCAGAATCTGACAGAATCGAAGCGGACGACATTAATATCGACGAATACTTAAGCGACGACGATACTCCTGATTATAAAACTCAGGTGAATAATTATAGCGAAGACGAAGAAAGAGAAACTCCTTTTGCTTCTCCAATCAGTTTTCACCAGGATTTGATCAATCAGTTGAATACTTTTATTTTGAATGATGAAGAACGCGAAATCGCGGAATTCCTTGTTGGAAGTATTGATGATATGGGTTACATCCGCAGAAGTGTTCCGGATATTGTAGATGATATGGCTTTTACTCAGGGTATATATACGGATGAGAAAATGGTCGAAAAAATGCTTCAGGTAATTCACGAGCTAGAACCTTCGGGCGTTGGCGCACGTGATTTGCAGGAATGTTTGTTATTGCAATTAAAACACAAAACACCAACTGAATATGTTGATTTAGCAATTGATATTATCGAAAATCAGTTTGATGCTTTTACGAAAAAGCATTACGATAAACTGCTTCAAAAATACGGAGTTTCGAACGAACAGCTTAAAAAAGCAATTCACGAAATTGAAAGACTAAACCCTAAACCGGGCGGATCTTACACGGGAAACAATAAAGTAACAGAGAATGTGGTTCCTGATTTCGCCATCAGAATTGTTGATGGAGAACTGGAATTAACTTTAAACGGAAGAAACGCTCCTTCTCTGCACGTTTCTAAAGATTATCAGGAAATGATGCAGACGTATAAAGATTCTCGTGATAAATCGTCGGCTCAAAAAGATGCAGTTCAGTTTATCAAACAAAAACTGGATTCAGCTAAATGGTTTATCGATGCGATCAGACAACGTCAGGAAACGCTTTTTGTAACGATGAATGCGATTATGCATTATCAGGAAGAATATTTTTTAGATGGCGACGAAACGAAACTAAAACCAATGATCTTAAAAGATATTGCGGATATGGTTGGTTTGGATATTTCGACAATCTCTCGTGTTGCCAACAGTAAATATGTTGAAACACCATACGGAACGAAATTAATCAAAGAGTTTTTCTCTGAAGCGATGAAAAATGATCAGGGTGAAGATGTTTCGACTTTAGAAATCAAAAAGATTCTTAAAAATACAATTGAAGAAGAAGACAAAAAGAAACCTTTACCGGATGATCAATTAGCTGAAATCTTAAAAGAAAAAGGATATCCTATCGCCAGAAGAACTATTGCAAAATACCGTGAGCAATTGGATATTCCGGTGGCGAGAATGAGAAAGAAAATTTAATTTTTTTTACCATATAAGAAATATAAGTTCATTTAAATAGCAAACCCGACAGGTTTTAAAAACCTGTCGGGTTTTATTTTTTTATATCATTTCGTATTAAACCGGACTAAAGTCCGTCCCTACAAAATGGTTCGAGCTGAAGGCTCTTTCATAGTTCCGAAGGAACGTTTTATATTGTAGAGCTGGACTTCAGTCCAGTTTAGATGTAATTTTTAAAAGTTCAAACCAATAGAATTATCGTATCATTTATTATTCCGTAGGAATTTTGATTGATAGAAAAAGACTACGGTTTTCGAATTGTGTCCTGTAGGGACACTTGTTATTTGCGTGATTAATTACAATAAAAATCTTCTACATTCAAACGTTCCTACGGAACGTATATTGACAAAACGATTTAAAATAGCTACCAATCAGACATTCCTACGGAATGATCAATACTCCTCTAAAAACAAAAAACCCAACAAATCAAAATCTGTTGGGTTTCTTTATATTCAAATATCAGGTTATTTATACTGATCAGGCAATATTCTTATTTTAAATAAAGCTGCTTTCTTTTTGTCATAGTAATTGTAAATCAATGAAAAATCATTGTCTCTAAAAACCTGAAGCCCCGGATTTGCTTTAGCAGTACTGATCAGACTTTTTTCTATTTCTTCTTGTATGATATTGATTTCTGCCTTTTCTTTCTCAACATTCATCAATGTCAAATTGTACTGAACAGTTCTTTCTTCAGGCAAACTCACGCTGTCTAAGCGAATGCCTTCCTGAATCGTCAACGGGCAATTTTTATTGTATTTTTCAATAAGTTCTGTCACCTCGGTGTTTACTTCCTTGACACTGTTAGAAAGATAAAACTGAAAATAAGCAACCAGCACCAATGCGATTCCGATTCCTATTAACAATAAGGTATTCTGTTTCTTTGTACTTTGTTTTTCTTCCATAGGTCTACTAAAACTTAATTGAATATTACTTTTCCTGACTTTTTTTCATAGCATTATAATAAGCTGCACGGCTTAATGGCTCATATTCCTCGGTTTCGCCAAGCATTACTAACTTATCATTATCTGTTTTTCTAAAACTATAATTGGCTAAATTTCCTGTTCTGGTACAAACGGCATGAACTTTAGTAACATATTCTGCTGTTGCCATAAGTGCCGGCATCGGACCAAAGGGATTTCCTTTAAAATCCATATCAAGTCCTGCAACTATCACACGAATTCCCTGATTGGCAAGATCATTACAAACTGTAACAATCTCATCATCAAAAAATTGTGCTTCATCAATACCAATAACGTCGCAACCTTGTGCTAAAATAGAGATATTTGCTGCGGCCGGAACCGGAGTGGAGCGAATTTCGTTCGAATCATGCGACACGACCATTTCGTCATGATAGCGTGTATCAATTGCGGGTTTAAAAATTTCGACTCTTTGTTTGGCAAATTGGGCGCGTTTTAATCTGCGGATTAACTCCTCGGTTTTACCCGAAAACATTGATCCACAAATAACTTCAATCCAACCAAATTGTTCTTTGTGATTTACTGTATTTTCGAGAAACATTTTGTATTTTTCTACCTTTAAAAATGAATAGTTTTTATTACTTTGTACTGGTAATAAATCGACGTGAAAAATCGCTGTTTTTACACTTTTTCAAAAGTAGAAAATTTTTATCAAATCGGAGATTCGCAAACGCTTATTAACAGAAATAAAAAAATATCTTTTAGATTTCTACCGGGAATAAAGACATTCAAATACAAAATATACTAAAATACCCTATTCACTATAATTTCAACAGTTATGAAAAAAAAATTGGAAGCCGATTTAATCAGCATTGCACATCGAATTTTAAAGCTTAAAAACAAATCCGATATCAATCAATTGTATCTTGAAACGCAGAAATTATACGAGAAATTAGCGGTTTTAAAGTTTGTAGATGAAAATTTCGATACTTTGAAGCCAACAATTGGTCACAGCGAAATTAGCTCTGAAATTGAATCTATTTTTGATAAAGAAGAAACAATTCCTGCAGCAATTGCAATTGGAGAGTCTGTTACAGTAACAGAAACTCCAATTGAAACTATAGCTGAACCAATAGTTACTGAAGAAATCAAAGCAGAAGAAGTAACCGAAGAAATTGTTGCTGAAGAGGTTGTTGCTGAAGAAACTGCTACAGAAGAAATTATTGAGGAAGAAATCGTTGCTGAAGTTTCTGAAGAAGTGATTCCGGAAACTGTAATTGAAACGATTACGGAACCAATTGCTGAAATTATTGAAGAACCAGTTGCGGAAAAAACTGAAGAACCAATTGCTGAAACTAAAGAAGAAACAGAAACGATCGAAGAACTTTCTTTTACAACTATTAGCGATTTAAAACCAATTCCGGATTTTGTACCTCTTTTTGAATTAGAGACAATAGAAGAAAAAGAACCGGAAAAAGAAGAGCCAAAAGCAGAAACGTCATCAAATGCAAATCCTATTACAATTTCATTTGAGGATTTTGGAGTTAATTATGCCGATGCTCAGTTTGTAAAAGTGGATAGTTTTGAAAATGTAACTTCTACTCCTGCTCCGGTAATCAATGAATTTAAAGAGAAAAAAGAGGTTCTTGAAACTGTTGTTTTAGAAAAACCGGCAGAAACAAAAGCTGCAACTTTAAACGAAAAACTGGCAAAAGGTTTTCATATTGATCTAAATGACCGAATTGCTTTTACCAAAAACCTTTTCGGAAACAGTTCTGAAGATTATAGCCGCGTCCTGAATCAATTATTGACTTTTGACAATTATAGCGAAGCTAAAGAATTCATAGAAAACATGGTGAAACCTGATTATAACAATTGGGAAGGAAAAGATGATTACGCAGAACGTTTCTTAGGAATTGTAGAAAAGAAATTTTCATAAAAAGTAAAACACGAATTTCACAGATTTACACTAATTCATTTTTGTGAAATTATAAGCACTTTAATCATTCGTGTTAATTCGTGCAATCTGTGTTTAAATATTTAAAATTAATTATGTCTAAATTATATATCGTTCCAACGCCAATTGGCAATCTTGAAGACATGACTTTTCGTGCTATCAGGATTCTGAAAGAAGTCGATTTGATCCTGGCTGAAGATACCAGAACGAGTGGAAAATTGTTGAAGCATTTTGAAATTGGCACGCACATGCACAGCCATCACATGCACAACGAACACAAAACCACAGAAAATTTGATTGCGCGTTTGAAAGCGGGCGAAACTATCGCTTTGATTTCGGATGCAGGAACTCCGGCAATTTCAGATCCCGGTTTTTTATTGACGCGCGCTTGTGTCGAAAATAAAATTGAAGTCGAATGTTTGCCTGGCGCAACTGCCTTCGTTCCAGCATTAGTCAACAGCGGTTTACCAAATGACCGATTTATATTTGAAGGTTTTTTACCGGAAAAAAAAGGACGTCAGACTCGTTTTTTGGCTTTAGCCGAAGAAACAAGAACGATGATTTTATACGTTTCTCCGCATAAACTCGTTAAGACTTTAGCTGAATTTATTACTTATTTTGGAGAAGACAGACAAGTTTGCGTTTCGCGTGAATTATCAAAATTACACGAAGAAAACGTACGCGGAACTGCAAGAGAAGTTTTAACGCATTTCGAAAAAACAGCACCACGCGGCGAAATTGTCGTAGTCGTTGCCGGAAAAACAATAACAAAAGAACCTAAGAAAAGTAAATTTTCGAAGGATCAAGAAGAAGATGAAGATTAAATTATTTAAGCCACAGATTAAAATGATTCTCACAGATTAATAAAAAAGTTCGCCACAACCCGAGCGATAGCGAATTGGCGAAGCAATTTTACTAATTTTCTCTAATTAAATTCGTGATAATTGGTGACTCGAGCGACAGCGAACAGACGAAGTAAATTCGTTGCAAAAAATCATTCGAATCATTTTAATCTGTGGCAAAAAAAACAATACATAACATGAGCATACAAGCATTTTTAGAAAAAGTAAAACAAACTCCAAACGAAATAACATTCCCCGAAACTATTGCAGTAATTGAAGAAAATTACAATTTTACTCCAACAGCTTTCCAAAACGGAACACAACATAATGCAGCCGGAGAAAACTCTGGTTCCTGCAAATTATTTTCTTTCGCGAAATTGCAAAATCTAAGCAAAGAAGAAACTTTAGCTTGTTTTGGAGCTTTTTATTTTGAAGAAGTTTTAGGAGATCCAAACGGAACAAATCACCAAAACATTAGAAATTTCATCAACTTGGGTTGGGACGGAATTAAATTTGAAGGAAACGCTTTAGAAGCGAAATAATTTTAGATTTTAGAGTGTAGATTTTAGATCTCTGAAATTTGCATTCTAAAATCTGAACTCAAAAAACTTTGACAAAGTTAAAAACGAATATCTCTGCTACAGATTAAAAAATCCTTAAAAATCATTTAATCCGTGGCATTAAAAAAATCACCTTTCTGATTAAACGATTTCTAAAATTTGAAATCTAAAATCTAAAATCTACAATAAGAAAAATGCGTTGGACATTAAAACCAAAACCTTCTCAAGATAAAGTCAATCATTTGGCACAAGCCCTAAATGTAGAAGATTTTGTAGCAACGCTTTTGATTCAGCGTGGCATTGAAACTTTCGAAGATGCCAAAAATTTCTTTCGTCCTTCGTTAGAACATCTTCATGATCCGTTCTTGATGAAAGATATGGACAAAGCAGTTTCCCGAATAGAATTAGCAATCGAAAATCAGGAAAACATTTTAGTTTTTGGAGATTATGATGTCGACGGAACAACAGCTGTTTCCTTGGTTTCGGCGTATTTAAAATCGCATTATCCTAATATTGCGACTTATATTCCGGATCGTTATGCTGAAGGTTACGGAATTTCTTTTAAAGGAATTGACTTTGCCGATGATAATGGTTTCTCGCTAATTATTGCTTTAGACTGCGGAATAAAATCTATTGATCATATCGCTTACGCGAAAGAAAAAAACATTGATTTTATTATTTGCGATCACCACCGTCCAGGAGAATTTCTTCCGGATGCAGTTGCTATTCTTGATCCTAAAAGAGAAGATTGCTTTTATCCGTATGATGAATTGTGCGGTTGTGGAGTTGGTTTTAAATTGATTCAGGCTTTAGGAACAAACAGAAATGAAACGATCGAAGATTTGGTTCCGTATCTGGATTTAGTTGCCACAGCAATTGCAGCCGATATCGTGCCAATCACAGGCGAAAACAGGGTTTTGGCTTACTACGGATTGCAAGTTATTAATTCAGATCCAAGACCGGGAATTAAAGCTTTGGTACATCAGGTAAAAAAGAGAACTCTTGATATTACTGATGTTGTTTTTATTATTTCGCCAAGAATAAATGCTGCCGGAAGAATCAAACACGGTAATCATGCGGTTGAATTATTGACTGAATTTAATTTTGAACAAGCCCAACAATTCGCATCTGAAATAGAACAATACAACTCCGACCGAAAGGATCTGGACAAACAAATTACCAAAGAAGCTTTTCAGCAAATTATACAAAATCAGGAAGAAGATCGATTTTCGACCGTTGTTTTTCAGGAAGACTGGCACAAAGGCGTAATTGGAATTGTAGCCTCGAGACTGATTGAAACATATTATCGTCCGACTTTGGTTTTTACTAAAAGCGGTGATAAATATGCGGCTTCGGCAAGATCTGTAAAAGGATTTGACGTTTACAATGCACTTGATGCCTGCTCGCAACATTTAGAGCAATTTGGAGGCCATATGTACGCAGCCGGAATGACTTTGAAAGCTGAAAACTATAAAACCTTCAAAGACGCTTTCGAAAAACAAGTCGAAGAAACGATTTTACCCGAAATGCGAACGCCGGAAATAGAAGTTGATGCCGAAATTAATTTCTCAGACATTACACCAAAACTAATTCGAATTTTAAAACAATTCGAACCTTTTGGACCTTTGAACATGACGCCTGTTTTTATGACTAAAGATGCAAAAGACACAGGTTACGCTAAAACTTTAGGCGGAGAAGATGAACATTTGAGACTTTTTATAAAACAAAATAGCTCAGACGGAATCGCCGCAATAGGTTTTGGTCTTGGAAAAAAAATAAACATTGTAAAAAATCAACAACCTTTTCAGTTAGCATATTCATTGGCTGAAAATGAATGGAACGGCAGCGTTTCTACCCAACTTATGCTTAAAGACATTAGAACAAATGACAACTAAAACAAACAAGCGAGATCCTTATCAGGCATTGCGTTACAGAGAATTTAATGTATTTCTAATATTACGTTTTGCTATGGTTTTTGCCTGGGCTATGCAATTTATCTTGATCGAATGGGAAGTTTACAGTTTAACTAAAAACCCTCTTTCGTTAGGAATTATTGGTCTTATGGAAGTTATTCCCGCCGTTGGTATGGCTTTGTTTGCCGGACATATTGTGGATCAAAAGGAAAAGAAAGGATTATTGGTAAAATGTATTTTGGGCTTTTCAGTAATTAGTTTTGGATTGTTTTTATTGACCTGGCCGAAAGTTGTTGGCGATTTATCTCCAACTGTTATTTTATATTCAATTTATACATTAGTTTTTTTAGGCGGATTAGTCAGAGCTTTTCTTGGGCCAACTATTTTCTCTCTTCTGTCTTTGATTATTCCTAAAAAAGCATATCCAAATGCGGCAACATGGAGTAGTTCGGTTTGGCAAATTGGAGCCGTTATGGGGCCGGCGCTGGCTGGTTTTTCAATTAACTGGATTGGAGTTCATTGGTCAATGTGCCTTGTTTTTGGATTCTCAATTCTTTCTTTAATGGCCTTATCTCAAATCAGTAAAAAACCTATTACAAATCCAAAGATTGGAGAATCGATAAAAGATAGTCTTGCCGAAGGTTTAAATTTCGTGTTTAAAAACCAAATTGTTTTAGGTGCATTATCGCTTGATATGATTGCAGTACTTTTTGGAGGCGCTGTTGCGTTATTGCCTGTTTTTGCTCAGGATATTTTAAAAGTTGGCGCTGAAGGTTTTGGTATTTTAAGAGCCGCTCCAGCAGTAGGAGCTTTTATTACCATGCTGGTTTCTGCTTATGTGCCTTTATATAAAAATGCAGGAAAGAAGCTTTTAATAGCCATATTTGTTTTCGGATTATCAATCATCTTATTTGGTCTTTCTACTTCATTCTGGCTTTCTGTTTTTGCTTTATTTTTGAGCGGACTTGCCGACGGAATTTCTGTAGTAATTCGCCAAACGATTTTACAGCTTAAAACTCCTGATCATATGCGCGGACGAGTTGGTGCTGTAAACTCAATTTTTGTTGGATCGTCGAATGAATTAGGTGCTTTTGAAAGTGGTGCAACGGCCAAATTAATGGGAACTGTAACTTCTGTTGTTTTTGGAGGAAGTGTTACACTTTTAACTGTTATTGTAACAGCATTAAAATCGCCAACATTTAGAAAATTAGATCTTAATAAAGATATGGAAGATCACCAAAACATGGAATAATGAAAAAAATATTATTCGTTTTCGCTTTAACAATATCCTTTTTCGCAAACGGACAAAATCTTTACATCAAAACGTACGGGAACAAAAACGACAAACCCATTATATTTATTCATGGCGGGCCAAGCGGAAATGCGACTTTATTTGAAGGCAGCAATACCGCCGAAGCACTTTCGAAAAAAGGTTTTTATGTTATTACTTATGACAGAAGAGGCGAAGGCAGATCTACAGATCCTAATGCAACATTTACTTATGCAGAAGCTTTTCAGGATCTAAATGCTATTTATAAAACATACCGTCTAAAAAAAGCAACTCTTCTTGCCCACAGTTTTGGCGGATTAGTGGCGACTCTTTATACCGAAAAATATCCTCAGAATGTGAGTAATCTTATTTTGGCAGGAGCCTTATTTTCTCAACAGGAAACTTACGATCATATTTTGGATTCGGTTAAAAAAATAGGCGCCAAAAAGAATGATTTAGCAATGCTGGATAAAATCGCTTTTGTAGAAACTCTGAATAAAAACTCAGCAGAATATCGAAAAGGATGTTTCGAGCTAGCTGGAGCAAATAATTTCTTTAAAATACCAAATCCAACGGAAGAATCTAAAAAGCTATACGCTGCTTATGATTCAAGTGAATTTTTCAAAACTAATATTCGAAATAAAAATGCTCCGTTGCTTTTCTATCAAAACGAAAAGAAAAACAATATAGACACGAGATCATCCTTAAAAAAAATAAAAGCCGAAGGCATTCCTATTTATGCGATTTACGGCAAACAAGATGGTGTTTTTTCAGATGATCAAATCAATTCTATTAAAAATTTAGCGGGTAAAAATCATTTTGCTTTGCTTGATAATTGCTCTCATTATTTGTTTGTAGATCAACAAAAAGAGTTTCTTTCAAATGTTAAAAATTGGATAAAGTAAGTTTTGATTGTAATGGAATTTCATTTCTTTATAAGAAATTTTCTAAATGAAATTTGCAAAACTTCTACTTCTATTTTTAATAACTTTTAATGTATTCGCTCAGGAAAAAACCATTTCCGGCGAAATAAAAGATTCAGAAAACAATTCAACTTTAGAATATGTCAACATTGGAATCTTCAATAAAAACACAGGAACGGTTTCAAACTCAAAAGGAATTTTCAGTTTAAAGCTAAACGAGAAAGTCAGCCTTAACGATACAATTGTGTTTTCGCATATTGGTTATGAGAGCAAAAAAATAGTTGTCAATCAATTAAAATCAACAAACAACTCTATTCTTTTAAAACCTTCAGAAAACACTTTGAAGGAAGTTGTTGTAAAATTTAAGGAGCCAAAACCCAAACAATTTGGAAGAAGTTCTAAAGGCCTTTCTTTAATGCATTCTAACTTTTATTATGCTCTTGATAAAGATGTCGACGATCGGTTGAGCCGCGAAAAAGGAATGAAATTTAAAATTAAAAAAGATTGTAAAGTCAATGATTTTAATTTCAACATTACTTCAAACGAATTTAAATCAGTTAAATTCAGATTAAATTTTTATAAAGTAGAAAATGATTTACCTACCAACCTCATCCTTGACAAGGATATTATTTTTGAAGTAAAAAACGGATTTCTGGGATTATATACTTTAGATTTAAAACCATTTGACATTTATCTGGATAAAGAAATGGGAGATATTGCGGTAACCATTCAATGGATTGAAAGCGTAAAAACTAACGAGAAAAGTAAATTTTTCGCCATTTCAACTGCAATGTCAGCTACTGAAACGAGTTTTTACAGAGAAAAAAACATGAGCAGCTGGTATAAAAGCGGCCAGAGTTTGACTTTCTATCTTAACACCATGTGTCAATAGAAGCATTTACTTATGTCTATTGATTGGTTAACAAAAAAATTATTTTTTTTATGAATTTTTTATTTAGAATAAATATAAATAATATTTATATTTGTTGAAATAAAAGGATTTGCAATGAGAGAAATAGAACAATTATACCACAACAACTTTGGTATTGCCTTTTACTGGAAAAAGGAAAACGAAGTCATAACCGATAAAATACAATTGGTATTTAAAGAAACCGGATTTTATTTTACGATACAGGAATTAAATTATTTTTGCGATTTAATCGAAGACAGTTTAATCGAAAATGCTTGTTGTGAAGCTTGTGAATTAAAAAACTCTTGTCACAAATTTTTACTTAAAACTCCTTGTGCTTCAATAGATCTTGCTGTTTCTGTAAAAGAATTAAAATCGATTAAAGATTTAGTTGAAGGTTCTTTGTTCAGAATTGAACTAGACGAATATGTTTACGGAGTTGGCTTAAACTAAGACACATTCTAAATATTTTAACATCATTTTTTCATTATTGAAATATATTTTGATTTTCTTCAAAAAAAAGTATATTTACAGCAATGAAAAAAAACAGAATACTTTTTACTTTTTTGGTTTTGGCAGTTTTCTTTTCAAGCTGCAACAATAAATCCGATGAATATATTGATCCGCGAGGCCCTGACTACGCAGGTTCTGAAAGCTGTATTCAATGTCATCAGACACAATACGACATGGCTTTAAAAAGTGCTCATTTTAAAGCAACTGCTCCGGCAATTTCAGGAAATGTCCTGGGCGATTTCGACGAAAAAAATCATACTTTTATTTATGACAAGGATACTAAAATTGTCATGGAAAAACGCAATGACAGCCTGTATCAGGTTTTATATAAAAACGGGAAAGAAGTTCAGGCGCATCGTTTTGAAATCGTTTTTGGTACCAAACATGCGCAAACATCTGTTTACTGGCGAGACAACAATACTTACGAATTGCCACTTTCATATTACAATGCTATAAATAGCTGGGCAACAAGTCCGGGATTCCCTGCTGACAAGCCTTATTTTGACCGAAAAGTGGTTAGAGACTGCTATGCTTGTCACAGTTCGAATATAAGCAGTAGAAACGTAAATCAGAATCCTGATGAAGTCAATTTTCTATCTGCAGAAGTTGAAGATGTAATCGACAAAAAAACGATCGTTTACGGAATTGATTGTGAGCGTTGCCACGGTCCCGCGAAGAAACATGCCGAATTTCATTTAAAAAATCCAAACGTAAAAGTAGCCAATAGCATGGTAAGCTATAAAACATTAAACAGGCAACAAAAGTTAGATGCCTGTGCGCTTTGCCATTCCGGAAATGACGGAATGAAGATGAAATCCCGCTTTGATTTTAAGCCGGGAGATAATTTATCTGAATTTTACAGAAGTACCAGAAACCCTAACGACACCACATTTGACGTACACGGAAATCAATTTCACTTAATGTCGCAAAGTAAATGTTTCATTAAAAGCGAAAAAATGGATTGTATTACCTGCCATAATCCGCATGAAAATGCTTCTAAAAACTTAGCTTCGTATTCTAAAATTTGTATGAGTTGTCATCAGGGTTTAAAGCACAATGCAACAACATTAAAAACAATGTCAGGAAGTTTATTGGCAAATAATTGTGTAGAATGCCATATGCCGAAGAAAATGTCGAATGCAATTAAATTTCAGATTTCTAATAGTAAAGAAATGTCGAATTATATTTTAAGAACACACAAAATCGGAATTTATCCTGCTAAATAAACAATAATTATTTCTCGAATTTTTTAAGTTCAAAAGTTTCTCCATCAAAAACGCCATAAGTAAAATAACCAATCCAGTCGCCTAGATTTACATATTTAGCGTCCTGCCCTACTTCTATGATCATAGGTAAATGACGATGTCCGAAAATAAAATAATTATAATGCTGAGTTTCGAGTTTACGTTTGGCGTATAAAACCAGCCATTCGTTCTCCTCACCTAAAAATTTCACATCTTCGTCGCCTGAGATTAATTTGTTTTTAACCGATAAATATTGTGCTAAACTCACGCCAACATCCGGATGTAACCAGCGGAAAAGCCATTTTGAAAAAGGATTTGTAAATACCTTTTTCATTCGCTTATATCCTTTATCACCAGGACCTTTTCCGTCTCCGTGACCAATAAGGAATGTTTTTCCGTTAAAAGTAAATTCTTTGTTATCATGATAAACCGGAATATTCAATTCGGTCTCGAAGTAATCATTCATCCATAAATCGTGATTTCCCACGAAAAAATAAATTGGAATTCCACTATCACGAATTTCGGCTAATTTGCCTAAAACACGTACAAAACCCTTTGGAACAACCGTTTTATACTCGAACCAAAAATCGAATAAATCTCCCAATAAAAAGATAGCTTCTGCATCGTGCTTTACTTCGTCGAGCCAGGCCACAAATTTTTGTTCGCGCGGCAAACTCAACTCAGGCGTTGGAGCACCAAAATGCTGATCAGAAGCAAAATATACTTTTTTCATGTATTGTGAGATGTGGTTTGTGAGATGTGAAACGTTTTACCTTTCACAATTTACTTTTTTCTATTTACAAATTATCACTCGCGTACCATTCTGCAAATGAAGATTCTGTTTCCTGAAGTTTAAGAGAGAAAAGAGAAATATCTTTTGGTAAACGCGCTATGATTCTTTCTGCAAAATCAACCACCATGTTTTCGCTTGTTGGCTGATACTTTACTAAAATTACGTGATGGCCACGATTTTTTAATTCATTTGCCAATTCGATATGAGGCGTAGTTTCGTTAAAAACCGTTGCATGATCAAACTGATCGACGATTTCTTCTTTTACAATTTTCTTTAAGTCCGAAAAATCAATTACCATTCCGAATTTCACATTCGACCGATCTGTGATTGGCGAACCAATAACCGTTACCGATAATTTATAACTGTGCCCGTGAACGTTTTTGCATTTTCCGTCGTAACCGTATAAAGCATGCCCGGTTTCGAAACTAAATTGTTTTGTAATTCTGATATTACTCATCGATTTGAATTTTAGGTTGCAAATTTACAAATTAATAACCGTTTTCATCTCTTTTTTTAGCTCTGTTATACATCCAATATGCAATTCCTATTAAAACTACAAAAGGAATAAACGATCCAATGACCACTCCTATCTGATAACTTCCATCAGGAGCGTTCTTAATTTTCTCTGCAACATCTACATGCTGGAATAATGAAATGATATTCATATTAATAATTTTATTATCAAAAATTCCAATATTTTTAAAATTCCAAATTCCAATTGCAACTTAGTAGTATTGGAATTTGGGACTTTCCTATTTGAAATTTTCTTTTTTATTTACTTTAAGAAATAGCCTTTACAAAATCGAAACTTTGTCAAAGTTTAAAACTTTGACAAAGTTATCGCACTGAAAACTAAGACCGAGACCGAGACCGAGACTGAGACTGAGACTGAGACCGAGACTAAAACTAAAAAAAACCGTTACTTCTTAAACTGCGTCAAAGCCTTTCTTGAAAAATCAGATAAAACTAATTTTCCTGTAATTGCTGCACGTTCGATCAGTAAAGATTCCCAATGTTCAGTTCCTTCCCAAATAATTTTCTTCATTTCCTTTAAAGCTTCGGGATTATAAGAACTTAATTTTTGAGCAAAACTAGCGACTGCATTATCAAGATTTTCTGCAGTATGAATTTCAGAAAACAATTTATTATTTAATGCCCATTCTGCTGACTTCCACTCGTGCGCTGCCAAAGTCATTTCGGCCATTGCTGCTTTTCCTATTTTGCGGGAAACAGCCGGTTCGATCACAAACGGACCAATACCAATTGCCAATTCAGATAATTTTATTGCACTTTCGGGCGTTGCCAAAGCATAATCACAAGCCGATATGATACCAACACCTCCGCCAACAGCTTTTCCTTGAACACGCCCAACAATAAGTTTAGAACAATTGCGCATGGCATTTAGCAAATGAGCAAATCCTGAAAAAAATGCTGTTCCCTGAACTTCATTTTCTACTTGTAAAAGCTCATCAAACGAAGCTCCAGAGCAAAAAACTTTTGTTCCTTCGCTTTGCAAAATAATAACCGAAACCGTTTCATTAAGACTTAAAGAATTAATTTCGGCAGTTAGGCGATCCAGCAATTGTCTTGGAAAAGAATTACTCGCCGGATGGCCAAATTGTACTGTTGCAACTGCATTATTGAAAATAGTTTGTAAAGAACCGTTTTGATTTTCTAAACTCATAAAAATAGATTTGATCGTAAAGTTACAATTTTGACAACTATTTTTACCTGAACCCGATTTGAAATTTGTTTTTTGAAAATTAATTGACTTTATTTGCTATCGCTTTGGGGGATTAGCTCATTTGGCTAGAGCGCTTGCCTGGCAGGCAAGAGGTGATCGGTTCGAATCCGATATTCTCCACAAAAAAACCGTATTGCTTAATTGTAATACGGTTTTTTTTATATTCAAAAAAGAAAAAGTCTTAATACAAACGAATTATCAAATGGAAGAAGATAAAAACGAAGGTAAAATCTTTGTACAGATAATTGAATCTACTTTTCTCTCAATAATATTGATAATAGTTATTGGTCTTTTTTTTACATATCAAAAAAATCATAGTTTTCAGTTAAACTCCTTACTGAGCGGAGTATTGATAATGTATTTATGTTACTCATTTATTCCCATCTTTATTCTTTCAGGAATTTTTTATTACCTAAACAAGAACTTCTCATTACTGCTTTATCTTATACTTTTCTTTTTTAGCTTATGGGCTACGCTTTTCATTATATCCAATTCTGGTGAAATAAAATACAACAACCAAATTCCGGATATCATGGATGGTCTTTCAGAATTTATAACTATAAAATTAATTCAGATTATTTTTATTGTTGTTATTTCAAATTTCATAATTGTCCTGAAAAATTGGTATATCGCAAAAAAAGATGTTTTAGAAAACTAGAATAATTTCTTTTTTTATTTCTATTACAACCTTTTCACTACAAAACTTGTTTCAATTAGGTCTTTTTTACAAAAGACAAAACTTAACTTCTTACGTTTCATTAAATTATCTTAATTTAACTCTGTAACAATCCTATAAAAAATTCGTCTATATTTAACTATAAACAGCATAAAACACACAACCACTAACATAAACCAACAAACCGAATGAAAAATAAATTTTTACTCTCACTTTTATTTTTAACGACTTTAGCATTTGCTCAAAAAGCAACTTTTAAAATTAAATATTCTGAACAGTTGGCTGTTTTTGTTTTTCTACAAAATCTTTCCGAAAATTATCCTGAAAATGTTTTCAAGACCGAATTCCAAAAATCAAAATACAATACAGAGAAATTCAGAACAATCATTTCTAATTTCGACAAATTAAACATTTACTATAGTTATCCTTTTGATGAATATCCGTTTGGGTCAAAAAAGACGATGCAGACAGAAGATCTCGTGAAAAAAAACCTCATCGAAACCAATAATCTAACAGAATTCAAGCTTCGCTCTATAGGTTTTATTCCTAGTAAAACCCTGAGTGACTTTGCCGAAAGTATTGTAGCATTCACCCCAATTTACAACGAACTAATTTACAACCCCAATAAAGAAAAATTCGAAAAACAACTTGAGGAAATCACAAAATATTCGAATGAACATACTATCGAAAACTATTTTCAAATAGGGTTATTGTTCTATAACTCGGGCTGGGACAATTCAATTCCTTTCGAAATAGCTTTTTATCCGCTGCCCAATTCGCAAGGATTTACAGCGCAAGCATTTTGCAACAATTTTATAAGCGCTATACAAACCGACCTAAAATCGCATAAAGATTTGTTTAGTGTGATGCTACACGAAACCTATCACATTATTTACGACGAACAATCACTTGCCGTAAAAACAGATATTGATCGCTATTTTAAAGAAAACAAATCAAAATGCAGTAATTATGCCTATCAACTTATGAATGAAGCCCTGGCAACAGCATTAGGAAACGGTTATGTATACGGAAAATTAGATGGTCAAATAGATTCAGGAGATTGGTACAATAAAAAATATATCAATCTCATGGCAAAGCAAATTTATCCATTGGTTATAGAATATATCGACCAAAAGAAACCTATGGACAAAAATTTCATTGACAACTATATCAGTCTTTACGAAACAAACTTTCCTGAATGGATCAATGAACTTAATAATATCATGAGTTATCGTTATGTTCTTACCGAAAATCCAGAAGATATAAATGCCATCAGAAAATTGTATCGTTATCGCTCAAGAACCGAAGAAGAATATGAAATTACAAAAAGCAGTATCGAAAAAATGAAAAAAACATCACTAACAAAAGTGATAATCATTTCAAAAAACAATTCCGAAAAAATAAAACTCTTAAAAAGCGAATTTGCAGAGCTAAAAAACTGGAAAGTCAACGCCAATCAGGAATTTGCACACAAAATTCTGTTAGACGACAAAAGTCAGCTGATTGTATTGAATCAAAAAAACTCAACGATCGAAGAGCTTTTCAAATCAATAAAATAACCCTTTTATCGTTCGCCCGCGTTATTATCAAAATCAGAATCTTCCTCTTCAGCTTTCTTAAAATCATTATTTAATAAATCTGTCAGCTTCTTTTTCTCTTTCTGATTCTTTTTTGTGGTAAACACGATTAAAACAATTACAACTGCAACTACAATTGCTATTATTATCCAATTGATTTCCATAACGCTAATTTTTTAATAAAGTTACTATTTTAAACGTACAGAATATTACCAAAAGGTTAAGCCTTAGCGTTATAAAAATCAGGAGCAAAAGTTTTGTTTTCAAAACACCAATTGTCCCGCTGTACACTATATCTTTTTATTCGCAAAAAAAAGCGAATAAAAAGGATGCCGTTTCCATCGGGGCTAGATTAGAAGTTTTGTTTTTTGTCAGAAATCTTTTTTATATTTAAATTTTATAAAGGCCGTTTGTTTTAAGCCTTTTCGAATTTCCAAGCAATAAAACACCAAACATGCTCCAAAAAAACACAATGCTTAAAAATCTAAAAAAACCATTATCAATTGGTCTGCTATTTTTTATAAGTACCTTTTTAGAAATTTACTGGGCTGTTGGTCATTTTTCCGGAAAAATCTCAAGTGGCAATCCTGACGCTTCTTTTTTTGATGATGCCTATCTAATGTCGCTGTTTACCACTATCTTTTTAACGATTGTATTTCTTTTCCTTGGCTTCATTAAAAACCAATATTTAAAAATTACAATTCAGTCAACAGTATTAATCTCAGTTTGGTTTTTCTGGAATTATACCATTTTTGTCGATCGCGAATCGTCCTGGAGCACTTATACTTTCAAAGAAGAACTTTATTACACTTTTTCTGTTTCAATTTTACCTATTTTGGTTTTAGCAGTTGCTGCAATCTTTTCTTTAAATTATATCTCAAAAAAGCTATGAACCAAAACAAAAAATCGAGGATCATTTTAAGAGTTTATCTCATTCTTAGCTCTCTCTTTGCGTTGGATTGTCTGCTCTATTTTAATAGACTTATTAGTTTACGAGGCTATTACAGCGATGTTGTTTTATATTGGTTGTTGTTTTTGACCAGTTTTGTGGTAATTGTGGTATTTTGGAAAAAAATCACGGCAAAACTACTTTTGGCAGGAATTATATTAGCCATCATACTTAGCATCTTACCTCTGATGATGCCTTTTTATGCATGGATACTTTCGACTACATCATTAGGATTAATGATAGACAAAAATTTAAATGAAAAATACAGGGCACAAATTGTAAGCTATAGCGCAATGGCGCCACCATGGCTTGAAGTAATAGAAAAACATGGCCTTCTGGAAAAAAGAATATTAAAAAGCACCGATTATCAACTTATGAATGATGATCTAAATATAAAAATCAGAACAGCAAAAGACATCATTTTCAATCACGAAACCGACAGTACGCTAACTCTGACATTGTTTTACGGAGGTCCAAATAAAACCATTACCTTCAATAAAAATACCGGGGAAGTCTTAAAAATAAAAACAAACTAAACAAACCAAACAATATGACACTATTACTTCGCTGGTTACTACTACCTATAATAGCATTAATCGCATTATTGTTCTGGAAAGGAAGTCCGCTACTTATAAAATCGACTTTATTAATTGTTCCTTTAGCCCTTATTATAAGTTGGTTTGCCCACGAAGGCGCATTTAGCGGAGGCGGAGGATTAGCAAAAATGTACGGTTTATTAACCATAATCGTATTCTTGATTTGCTACGAAATCGGAATGCTGACTAATCGTTTTTACCTCGCCAAAAAAAGCATCGGCACCATACACGACAATATATTGCTTATCACAGGATTCGTTTTATTACTCGTATCAATCATATTATTTCTCATTGTAATTTCAAAATAAAACGATCTAAGAATCTCCATAATTTTTTAAACCAAAATTTTATTTATGAATTTTAAAGTACCTACACTCCTTAGCATTTCCTTTCTTTTTCTATTATCCTGCAACAATAAAAAAGAAACCGAAACCAATAAACCCAATTTAACCAAAACAGCTACTGCCCAAAACGATTCCGTTCAACCCGAAGAAGGCACAAGAAAAGAAAGCATTAATTTATTTACCATTATCCCAAAAGACAGCAGCGATGTTGCTTTTGTTTCCCTTTCGGATATTTATCCTGTAAACGACGAAAAAGACACGCTTGCTTTACCCAACATCGAAAAGATCGGAAAATACAATGCTGTATACTTCACCTTTGATAAAATTCACAGAAAAAGATTTTTAACCAAAACCAATATATCCGAAACTGATTCTGTTTTTATTATCGATTATGCCAAAAACAAACATGTTTCTTTTGCCGTAAAAAATCTAAAAACCGCCGCAATGTTAGATGGTTATTCTTCTGCCGAAGATTGGCCGTACCAACAATACGATTTTATGATTGGGTTTGAAATCAGCAAGAAACATTTAAACGGATTCAGCGAATATTATAGAGATGCCTTAGTATATGTGGGGAAAGAAAATCCGTTTTCGAAAGAACCTCTAAAAGCTATTGCCTGGAAAAAAATTGCTCAAAAAGATTATCCTTCAAAAGCAATAAAAAATCAGGATCGTACATTGCTAAAAGGCAGAGTTGCCGGCAATACCTACTCCTACAAGACCGAAAGCTATCAGTATTTTTTACAAGACTACCTCGACAGCAATAAAACAATTTATGGCAGACGCCTTTTGGTTATCGATTCTAAAACGAAAGACATCATAATCGAAAAGCTTTACACCCAAAGCGAAGGCACCTCTCCTGCTCCATTAAATTATGAAGAAGGCGACGATGCTATCAACCAATGGACGGGGAAACTTTTTAAAAATAAACCTCAGGTAATTTTTGGTTTCGAGTATATGTCTTTCGGTTGCCCTGGCATTTCAATTATTGATAAATCTAATGAGGAGATTTTTCTACAATGCGATAACCGACATTAAATCAATAATCTAAATAATCAGGAGCAGAAGTAATGTTTTCAAAAAGACCATTTGTCCCGCTCTCAGCTATATCTTTTTATCCACAAAAAAAGCGGATAAAAAGGATACCGCTTCCATCGGGGCTAGATTAGAAGTTTTAGTTTTTATAAGAGCTTATTTAATTGACTTCTATTTGTATGAAAAATTGTATTTTTGTTTACGAGAGTTTAAAAACTATAGAATCAAAAACTACTAAATTGTATCATACACAAATAACCCTGTTTTTTACTGAAAAACGATTTTGTAAATGATTTTTAAATACCTTTGAATTATGAGCACAGTAACAAAACCAAATCATATAGGGCGTAAAATAAGCCGTATTCGTGAACTTCGAGATATGAAACAGGAAGCTTTGGTACAAGCTTTAGGAACAAATCAGCAAGCGGTTTCGGCTATAGAAAATAGTGAAACAATCGATGAAGCAAAGCTTGTCGAAATAGCAAAAGCACTTGGTGTAACTGCAGAAGCAATAAAAAATTTTTCAGAGGAAAATGTCATTAATTATTTTAATACTTTCAACGACAGCCCCGGAAACTTTGGAAATTTTGCTAGCGGAGCAATTTGTAATTTCAACCCGCTTGATAAAGTAGTTGAGCTTTACGAACGTTTGGTTCAAGCCGAAAAAGATAAAGTTGAGTATTTAGAAAAAATACTAAAAGAGAAATAGTTTTAAATTAATTTTTGAAATAAAACAAAAAAAGTCATTCTAAACAGAGTGGCTTTTTTTTATTTAGAATAGTAGCTTAAAAACATGACTTATTTCGACAGAAAAATGACTTTTAGAGCAAGAGTAAAAAACGGAATTAATTTATTTTTACTAGTATCGAATATCTTTAACTATTTAAATCCAAGATGATATTAGAATCAATTTTTTAAAAAAAGTTATCAATCATAAGTTCGAAACAAAAATTAAAAATGGGCTGAAAGCCCAAAAGCAACAGCGTAGTGCAACGCACTATGAACTAAAAATAATCGCAAATATTGCCCTGAAAGGGCCAAAGCAAAAAATAACATGTCACAATCACTATCAAAAGTATATGTTCATTTAACATTTAGCACCAAAGGGCGTTATCCATTTATTGACGATAAAATACAAGAGAGATTATGGCAATACCTTGGCGGAATTTGCAAAGGGTTAGAATGCAACCCAATTCAGATTGGGGGACATAAAGACCACGTACATATTTTATGCTTGTTGTCTAAAAAGATTACTCAAATGAAATTAGTAGAAGAAATAAAAAAGCAATCTTCAAAATGGATAAAAACGATAGATGAAAATTACATAAAATTTTATTGGCAAGATGGCTATGGTATTTTTTCTGTCAACCCATCACAACTAGAAATAGTAACGCAATACATTAAAAACCAAGAAGAACATCATAAAAAACAGACATTCAAAGAAGAACTACTGGCTTTTTTAACCAAATATCATGTAACATATGATGAACGTTTTCTTTGGGATTAGGCTTTCGCCCTTACAGGGCTTTACTAATAATTCGTCATTTATTTCATAGTGCTCCGCACTATGCTATTGCTAAAGCTCTTTCAGAGCAATTCTCGAACGCTTTAATTTTTTAATTTTTATTCGAAAAGAAATCCAATAGCACGAATTTGTGATTATAAGTGATCAAAACTTTTAAAAATGGGCTGAAAGCCTAAAAGCAATAGCGTAGTGCAACGCACTACGAATTAAATCAAAAGAGGAAATTGCCCTGAAGGGGCAAAAGAAAATTGAGAACAAAGATTCAATGAAAAAGGTATTTTCTAGAAGAACATCGTATAAAATATGGTAAACATCCCTTTTGGGATTAAGCTTTCCCCCTTACAAGGCTTTACTAATAATTCGTCATTTATTCATAGTGCTCCGCACTATGCTATTGCCAAAGCTCTTTCAGAGCAGTTTTCGAACACTTTAATTTTTTAATTTTTATTCGAAAAGAAATCCAATAGCACGAATTTGCGATCATAAGTGATCAAAACTTTTAAAAATGGGCTGAAAGCCTAAAAGCAATAGCGTAGTGCAACGCACTACGAATTAAATCAAAAGAGGAAATTGCCCTGAAAGGGCAAAAGAAAATTGAGAACAAAGATTCAATGAAAAAGGTGTTTTCTAGAAGAACATCGTATAAAATATGGTAAACATCCCTTTTGGGACTAAGCTTTCGCCCTTACAGGGCTTTACTAATAATTCGTCATTTATTCATAGCGCTCCGCACTATGCTATTGCTAAAGCTCTTTCAGAGAAATTCTCAAATGCTTTAATTTTCTAATTTGTATAGAAACAGAATCTTTTTTAACCAAACATAAATACTTAACGCCCCAAAACCGTAGACCTTTTAGACTTAAAATAAATTAAATCAGGTTTGCTGTCCCAGGAAATTACAAGGCTATCTTTTGCTGCTTTTTTGATGATTCCCAAATACCATTTAGTACGGGAATAATGCACCCAAAGAGAATCGTTTTTGTAATTGCAGTCGTAAACTTTACCGTTGCTATCGTCTACAAAATAATCCGCATTGATTTCTATTTTCTTAAAATCGCCTTTTCCGCGGGATTCCCATTTACCGTAAGAATCAGCAATATTGAATGGTTCTTTTTTCTTTCCAAAAGTAAAATTAAAAGTTTCTCTTCTGGAGAATTCAGTCAATTTCTTATTTTCATTTTTATCAAAAAAGGTCTTTTTGTTATAGCTTTTTAGAAGTTTCCAATTACTATCTAAAACTGAAATTTTAAAATCTTTAGGAAAACCTACTAAGGTGTCTTTATTATGCAAAGGCAGGACTAAATATTGGTCAGCTCCTTTATCTAATACAATCGGATCTACAATATTATTTTTTTGTCGCAACAGCCATTCATCATTTATTTCCTTTACAATACGTACCGAATCTGATGGATCATCAACTAATTTATATTCCTCTCCGTGTTCATTAATAAAGTTTTTATGTTGGGCTAGAGCCATTTTAATTTCCTGATTTTTATAAAATGTAATTTCTTCTTCAGAAAATTTAAAATCTATCAAAAGCACTATTTTTTTATCGCTTTCATTTTTGAGATTCAAATGCAAAAAACCATCCTCAAAGGTTTCCGGCTCCTGTGGCTTAGAAGTTGCAACAAAAGAGAAACAAGAAAGAAGAAAAATAAATTTTAGAAAAACGGGATGAACTTTATATATAACAGATTCTTGCTTTAATAACCAAAATGAAACCAGAATACTTACCAAAGCGATATTATCTGAAAAATCTACAACACGATATAAACCAAAAAAGTCGACAAAATCTTCTGAAAAAGGACTTTTCCAAAAAACAAAAAATAAAGCAACAGCAATATGAATTTCTTTGGTTCTTTTTGGAAAAAGGACACTCCAAAAAAACGGAAAAGCAAGAAGTCCTGCAAAATCAGATAATTTTCCGGTGAGGTAATTATGAAAGACGGCTTTTAGTATCAGGTCATTTAAAAAAAGAATAAATAACGAAACAAGAAAAACAGGATGCGCTAATCGATTTAACTTTTTTATCATATTGGGTATTATTGATTAATGAATATCTAAAAACCAGTATGGTCAAAAAATCAAATTTCAAGCCAACTATATTATATTAAAGTTTAATTCTATTTTTGCTAACCAAAATCTTAGTTTCTTAGCAACTTAGAACCTTAGCGACTTAAAAAAACTACTTCAACAAATACCCAAATCGTATCGAACCGTAAAAATAACCCGAATTCGTATTGGTTTCCGGATCCCTTAATTCTCTGCCTCGATAGATAAATGAATACGACATATTAAAATTGTTGTGTCTGTACTTTAAACCAAACTCAGCATTAAAACGAAGCGGTTCAAGATCGAAAGTTAATGGACTTGTATTGCTAAACATACTTCCCTGAATCGTTGCATCATAAAATTGATAGTTTACGCTTGGCATTGCATAAAAGTAAAATTCTCTGATATTGTATTGCGGCTGAAAACTTACCGAGGCATCATGCAAATTCGAATCGTAAATTGGAAGTAATTTTTTGAAACCTATCCTGGTTAGAAACCCTGTAGAAACTCCTGTAAAAATAGTACCTAAATTAGCTTCTGACTGAAAATGAAGATCTATAAAATCATTATATTTTGACGGAAACATTTTTTTCGAATACATCACATGCGCCTGAACGGCAAAAGCATTATGCAATTGGTTTTCCCAGCCAAAAACTTCTTTATACCCAATAATGTGATGAAAACTTTCCTGAGTTTCTTTTCCTAAAGCATTTGGTCCCATGAAGCCCAACTGAAAATCGGTTTTTAAAACAGATTCACTTTGATAAAAAAAGCTTCTTCCCGCTTCGGCAAAAAGATATCCTGTAAATGGACGATCATTTATGGTAACCGCTTCTGCATTTATAAACCTCGGATTATAAATGTATTGCCCGATTCTGAATTCGGTTATTTTTTTATTGATTTTCTCGTTGTTATTCTTAGATAGAAAACGGTAAAAAAGCTCTAAACCATTGGTATAATACATATCATTTTTAGACGATGTGTACAAATCATTATCGGTTATAAAACCAATTTCTGCTGTTTTTGCCTGTCCAAAAGTCAAAGTCGACGCCAATATAAAAAGCGCAATAAATATCTTTTTATTTCGCATGATAGTTTATTTTCCCCACTGCACGCATTTCGCGTACAATTCTCTCTTTTCTTCTGTTAATATAACTAGAAGAACCTGTCGCTTTAAACTTTCTTGGGTTTGGTAATATTGCTGCAATTCCTGCGGCTTGCATTGGTGTTAAACTTGAGGCATCACGACGGTACCAATGTTCGGTTGCGGCATAAGCTCCGTAAACACCGTCGCCCATTTCTATACTGTTAAGATATACTTCCATGATACGTTCTTTGCCCCAGATTACTTCGATTAAAACGGTAAAATAAGCTTCGAGACCTTTACGGAAATAACTTTTTCCTTGCCATAAAAAGACATTTTTGGCAGTTTGTTGCGAGATTGTACTTCCACCACGAATTCGGCGGCCACGTTCGTTACTCTTATACGCTTTTTGAAGTGCTTTAAAATCGAAACCATTGTGTTTTAAGAAAGTTCCGTCTTCACTGGCAATTACTGCTTTTTGTAAATTCATCGAGATTTTCTCAATTGGTTCCCAATCGTGATCAAAGAAAACTTCTTTACCATCTAATTTATTTTCGATGGCACGAATAAGCATCAAAGGCGTAAAAGGCACCGGAATATATTTAAAGAATACCACAGACGCGATCGAGATCCCGAAAAACCATAAACATAATTTAATAAAAAACCATTTTACTTTTTCACCAAAAGAGCGATTGCCTTTTTTTGGTGTTGTTTTAGGTTTTGGTTTGGTACCGGTTGATTTGCTAGCGGTTGTTGTTTTTGGTATCGGTTTTTTGGTTACTCCCATTATATTAAATCTGCTAATTCTGTTCCTATTAAACTCCCAATTGCGACACCCATTCCGCCTAAACGCACTCCACAAAACACGTTTTCAGACAATTGAGTCACAACAGGATTTTTACTATTTCCTATTCCCATAATGCCACTCCATCGATGAGCAATCTGGAAATCCTGATTTGGTAAAATTACATTTTTAAGTAAATCCTCCAATTTATTTTGCACAATTTTCGTCTGGCCAAATTCTATTGTGTTTTCAGTTTCAAAATCAAGGTTTCGGCCTCCGCCAAGTAAAATCCTGTCGCCAACATTTCTGAAATAATAATAACCGCGATCGAGATGAAAAGTACCTTTTATATCTAAATTCTGAATAGGTTCTGTAATTAAAACCTGGGCTCTCGCCGGTTGCACAGCGCCTTTTGTTATCGAGTTCGCAAAACCATTCGTTGCAAAAAGTATTTTTTGAGATTTAAAACTAAAATTATTCAATACAATTTCGACCTGATTGCCTAATTCGGCGTAGGATGTTACGGTTTGTTGGTTCAGGATTAAAATATTTTCAGAAATGGCTTTTTTTAGCAATTCCTGCATCATATTTCCGGTATCGATTTGTGCTTCAAACGGATTGAAAATTAAATATTCCTCAATATTCTCAAACCCAAATCTATCCACTTCTTTCGAAAAAACGTCGGCTTTAAAAAGTGGCTTTAAAATTTCATTGATAAACGGCAATTTCGAAATACATTCATTAAATCCGCTTTCATCTTCTTTCAGAAATAATTCATATCCGCCGTAAGGCTTAAAATCTATTGCAGAATCTCCCAAACTTTTTCTAAGCAATTGCAAACCTTTCCAACGTTTTTCGATGAGATTTATTACGTCTTCTTCTGAATGTGTTTTGAGATCTTCCAGAATTTCAGAAAGGCTTCCGAAACACGCAAACCCCGCATTCTTGGTACTGGCGCCTTGTGGCAGCATTCCTTTTTCTAACACCAGAATTTTCGCGCCAGGAAATCTTTCGCGTAAGCGTAATGCCGCATGCAAACCTACAATACCGCTGCCTACAATGGTATAATCAACATTTGTAAACCAGTTTTTTAATTCCCAATAGCTTAGTTCCATCTTTGTTTTAAAATAAATTCCAAATTTTAAATTCCAAATTCCAATTTAGGAAATAAATTTAAGACTTTGATTTTGATTTTAATCGTCACGAATTATTTTTTGAGAATCATTTTACAATAAAAGTTCTTGAATTCGTGGCGAATATTTCTTAAACCGTTTTGGAATTTGATTTTTATATTGGAATTTAAAACGAAAACTTTAACAATAATTGGAATTTGGAATTTAAAAAATGGAATTTAAAAGTTGTATTTTTAGCCCCACGAATATTAGAATTTTATTATGAAAAAAGTATTATTTACAACCTTAATAATGATGAGTTTAAACGCTATCGGGCAGAACGTAATGTCGCCAGAATTGTTATGGAAACTAGGAAGAGTGAGTGCACTTGGACTTTCAAAAGATGCGAAAAATGTTGTTTTTAAGGTTTCGACTCCTTCGATCGAGGAAAACAAATCGTCTTCTAAATTTTACATTATCCCTGTAAATGGCGGAAATGCAACTGAAATTAAAGACACAAAAGAGATCTTGGCAGACAAAAATGTTTCGCCTGACGGAAAATTTTTAGTGTACAATGAAGAAGTAAAAATCGACAAGGTTTTAGGTAAAGATTTTTATCCTAAACTAGACAAATCTGATGCTCAAATTTATGATGGTTTAGATTATCGTCATTGGGATACCTGGAATGAGGGTAAATTTAACCACGTTTTTTATAAAGAAAACAAAGACGGCGCTAAAGGAATTGACATCCTGAAAGGTGAAAATTTCGATTCTCCGCAAAAACCTTTCGGTGGCGACGAAGATTATATCTGGTCTCCTGACGGAAAAAGCATTTTGTACGTTTGCAAGAAAAAGGCAGGAACGCAATATGCAATTTCTACCAATACTGATATCTACGAGTACAATTTAGAAACTCAAAAAACAATAAACAGAACCGAAGGAAACTTGGGTTACGATACGGCTCCGCAATTTTCTCCAACAGGAAATTTAACCTGGTTACAAATGAAACGTGACGGTTATGAAGCGGATAAAAACGACATTATTGTTGAATTTAAAGGAATCAAAACGAATTTAACCGCAAACTGGGACGGAACTGTAGATAATTTTATCTGGAGTAAAGATGGTAAAAATGTATTTTTTGTTGCTGCAGTTGATGGTACAAAACAATTGTTTACTGTAAACTTTCCTGGATTAACCAGAATTGCAATTCAGGTTCGTCAGTTAACAAACGGAGATTTTGATGTTAATGATTTAGTTGGTTTTGCTGGTGATGATATTATCGTTACAAGAAATGACATGAATCACGCTCCTGAAATTTATTCTTTTAATTTAAAGAAAAATAGCTGGAAACAATTGACGAATGTAAATACTGAAACGTATAAAACATTAGCGTTAAGCAAAACAGAGAAACGTTACGTTACAACTACAGATGGTAAAAAAATGTTGGTTTGGGTAATTTTACCTCCAAATTTTGATGCTACAAAAAAATATCCAACTTTATTATTTTGTCAGGGAGGACCACAATCTCCGTTAACACAATCGTATTCTTTCCGTTGGAATTTCTCTTTAATGGCCGCAAAAGGTTATGTGGTAGTAGCTCCAAACCGTCGTGGAATGCCAGGACATGGTGTTGAATGGAACGAACAAATTAGTAAAGACTGGGGTGGACAAGTTATGGACGATTACTTATCTGCCATTGATGATGTATCTAAAGAAAACTATGTAGACAAATCTCGTGTAGGTTGTGTTGGTGCAAGTTACGGTGGATATTCTGTATTTTATTTAGCAGGAATTCATAAAAACCGTTTCAAAACTTTTATCGCTCACGATGGAGTTTTCAATACAGTAAGTATGTTAGGAACTACTGAAGAAGTTTTCTTTAATAACTGGGATTTTGGTGGCCCTTACTGGGAAAAAGACAATGCTGTAGCACAAAAAGCTTACACCACTTTTAACCCTGCAACTTTGGTGCAAAACTGGAATAAGCCTATCTTAATTTTTCAGGGAGGAAAAGATTACCGTGTGCCAATCGGGCAAGGACAAGAGGCTTTTCAGGCCGCTCAATTAAGAGGTATTAAAAGTAGATTTGTGTATTTCCCTGATGAAAATCACTGGGTTTTACATCCTCAAAATGCTCAGGTTTGGCAAGGTGAATTTTTTAAATGGTTAGACGAGACACTTTAATCCAAACAATTTCAACATAAAAAATAGCCGTAGATTTATATAATCTGCGGCTATTTTGCTTTTTAGACCTTTTAATTATGTAAAATATTAGCATTAATTTGTATTTCTAAAACAGAAAATTTGAATAAATTGCAGCAATTTCCCGTCGCAAATCTTCCCAATCCCCACAATAACAATCTATGGAGAGCAAAAAAAGTTATACCGCACTCAAAGTTTTATTCAGTTATGTCGCATTACTGGCTTTGGTGGTTACTGTTGGATGGTTTTTATATTCTGAAAATCAGGTTTACAATAAATTAGAAAATAAAATTGCTTTCGAAAAAACGAAAATTCTTAGGGTAAGTAAATTGTTTTCGAATGTTTATAAAACAGAAAGTTTAGCCAGGAAAACAATTCAGAACAACTCTGAAGTAGATTTTAAAAATTACTTAATCGAAACTGATTCTTTAAAATCAAGAATCGATACTTTAAAACAAATCGTTACTACGCAATACCAAAAGACTTTATTGGATAGCGTAACTTATTTGCTGTCTGAAAAAACAAAGAATATTCAACAATTAAAAACGATAAAAAATAAGGCTGAAGATGAAGTTTCTGTAAATACGGCTATTGATGAAATTACCAAAATGGAGTTTAAGCTTAGAAAGTTAGAACTTCAGGATTTTAATAAAAACCCCAATCAGTTAGGAAGCTATCAGCGAAATGTGCTTCAAAAATATGTTGATTACCTGAATCAGAATATTCCAGATGACAGTACGAATACATTGAGCAAAAAAGCTTCAGATTCGATTTTGGCCAATTCTAAAAAACTTTTGAGCAATGTAAAACTGAAGGCTGAAAAGAAGAAAGAATCACTAAATTTTGAAGAAAATAAATTACTAAAAAACGAAATTGCCATTTCTGACCAACTCCGAAAAGTGCTTCGAATTATTGAAAGGGAAATTATCATCAACTCGATAAAAAACAATTCATTAAAAGAAAAATCCCTTAAAAAAGTCAACGAAATTGTCACCGTTTCGGCTATTGTGGGTTTGGTTTTAACGTTGTTTTTCTCGATTTTAATTGTGAGTGATTATTCAAAATCTCAGGTGTATAAGAAACAACTCGAAATTGCGAATTTTAAAACCAAGAATTTATTGAAGAGTCGTGAACAACTGATCTCGACGGTAAGTCACGATTTAAAAACGCCTTTGAGCACAATTGTGGGCTATTCTGAGCTTTTGGGCAATTCTGATGTAAATACAAAACAATCGTATTTCATTAAAAACATTAAAAATTCATCAGAGTATATTACACAATTGGTTCAGGATTTACTGGACTTTTCTAAGATTGAAGCCGGAAAAATTACGATTGAAAAAGTTCCGTTTTTACTACCTGAAATTATCGATGAAGTTGCAAAAAGCATCCAAACCGTTTACAAACATAAAAACATTGATCTTATTATTAATGTCGATGAAAAACTGAACACGAGAATTGTTGGAGATCCGTTTCGACTAAAACAAATTCTGAGTAACATTATCGGAAATGCTTATAAATTTACCGAGGAAGGGTTTATAAAAATAAGCGGCTACGTAACTGACAACGATAAGTTTTTTACGATTAGAATTGAAGATACTGGAATTGGAATCGAAAAAGGAAATCAGAAATTAGTTTTTGAAGAGTTTGCTCAGGCGAATGAAAACATTGAAAAAAAATATGGAGGAACTGGTCTTGGATTATCGATTTGCCAAAAGATAATTTCGATTTTAGGCGGAGATTTAAAACTGGAAAGTACTTTTGGTAAAGGAAGTATTTTTGAGGTTGAACTTCCGTTACAGTTTGACAATAGTACAAATTCAGTTCCTGAAGTCAAAAAGCCGATTGTTCGCAATACCAAAAAACAAACTTTTATTGTTTTAGACGACGATATTAATCTTTTGAACTTGACAAGTGGAGTTTTAAGGCAGGAACAACATCAGGTTCTATCTTTTAATAGCGCCATAAAAGCTTTAGAAGCGGTTCAGAACACGAATTTTGATTTTATCATTACAGATATACAAATGCCGGAAATGGACGGTTTTGCGTTTTTGAAAAAATTAAAAAATTCAGGATATTCAACTTATAAAAATCAACCCGTAATCGCTTTAACCGGAAGAACCGATCTTGACGCAACTGTTTATAGCGAAGCCGGTTTTACAACCGTAATACAAAAACCTTATTCGCCTAAAATATTACTCGAGACAATCCATCTTATTTTAGAGAATGACACTTTGCCTAATGTGGCAATTAACGAAAACGACGAACAAACGAGTTCTAAATTGTATTCTGTGGAAACCCTGAAAGAATTTTTAGGTAATGATACTACGGCATTAAAAGAAGTTTTGAAATCTTTTATAGAAAGTAGTTCTGAAAACCTGAATCTTTTAGAAAGCGCAATCATCGAAAAAAACACCGTTGAAATTAATTCGATCGCACATCGAATTGCGCCTATGTTCAAACAAATTCAGGCACGTGAGATTGGCGAAATTTTAAAAGTCTTAGAAAATAAGGATCTTGAGACTTCTGATTTAGCCGATATTTTTAAAGTTTTGAAATCGAAAACAGATGTACTTTTTAAAGCTTTACAAGAAGAAATAGCTTAATCAATATTATAATGCTTTAATTTATTGTAAAGTGTTTTTCTGGTAATTTTAAGCAATTTTGCCGCTTCAGATTTATTATTTTGTGCTTTTGACAACGCGTGAATAATAGCTTCTTTTTCGTTTTCTGATAATGAGAAATCACCATTATTGGTTTGTTGCTTTTGAATTTGAAAAAATTCAACCGGCAGCACATCACTTTGTATAAAATCGCCCTGAGTTAAAAGCGTAGCACGTTTGACACAATTTTGAAGTTCACGTAAATTTCCAGGCCAATTGTAATTTTGAAAAATAGTCACTACTTCCGGCGAAAATCCTATGATATCTTTGTTTAATTGCTGATTGGCTTTTTCTAAGAAGTAATCTGCAAAAACCATTAAATCTTCGTCTCTGTCTTTTAATGATGGAGACTGAATCGAGAATTCGTTGATTCTATGGTATAAATCTTCTCTAAAATCGCCATTTTTAACTGCTTCGCGCAAATCTTCGTTTGTAGCTGTTATGATGCGTATATCGACGTTAATTTCTTTATTACTTCCAACAGGTTTGATTTTACGTTCCTGAAGCGCTCTTAATAGCTGTATTTGATTTTCGTATGAAAGATTCCCTATTTCATCCAAGAAAAGAGTTCCTCCGTTAGCGGCTTCAAAATACCCCATTTTATCGCTAATAGCTCCCGTAAAAGATCCTTTTAAGTGTCCGAAGAATTCACTCGCTGCCAATTCTTTCGGAATAGCTCCGCAATCGACCGCAATAAAATTATTATTTTTTCTTAAACTTTGCTGATGAATACTTTTGGCAATAATCTCTTTTCCTGTTCCGCTTTCTCCAATTATCAAAACCGACATATCTGTTGGACTCACCAAATGAATATGATCTAATAATTTTTTGGAGGCAACCGAAATTCCTTTTACAAACTCATTTTCAGTATTTGCAGCTGGCTTTTTTGCAGCTTTTTTTTCTTTTATCGGAGTTTCCTCTTCTTCTGCTTCTGAAGATTTTAAAGCATTGGTAATAACCAATAAAACTTCATCAGGATTAAAAGGTTTTGAAATATAATCTGCAGCACCATTTTTTATAGCTTTCACCGCAGTATTTACATCTGAATATCCTGTCATAAGTATTACAGGAATTTCAGGATAAGCTGTTTTAAATTCAGTCATTAGCCCAATACCGTCAGAATCAGGCAAGCGAAGATCTGTCAAAATTAAATCGAATGATTCTTTTTTGATTGCTAATCTTGCTTCCGCAGCAGAGAAAGCAATGGTTACTTCGTATGCTTTTTTTACCAGAAATTTTTCTAATAATTTGCAAAACGAAATATCATCTTCTATGAGTAATATCTTTGGCATTTGTTTTTAGGGACTTTTTTGCTAAAATAAGACTATTAAAATTGTCTTTTCACAAAATTATGCAAAAAAAAAGAGATTGCGTATCGCAATCTCTTTTTCACCAAAAACATAAATCTAAATTCACCTAATTTATATCTTCAACCAGTTGCCATTGACATCTGAAAAAACAGTAGCCTTTTGGTCACCAACCGATATTTCGAGTTTATACTCTTTTTTTTCATTTACAAATGCCTTGTCCAGTTTTGCTCCAGGATAAGCAGTTTGCAGCGCGGTTTTTACAGCAGGCGGTACAGCATCTGCATTCACCTCTGTATATTCTGCCTGAGCAGAAACAACCGTCTTAGTTTGTTCTGAAGTTGTCGACATACTTGCGTACGTAGACAAACTTCCTAAAACTATTATTGCTGATAAGATTAACTTTTTCATGTTGCTCTCTATTTAATTATTTCTTGATGATGTTTCCTGAAGCATCTGTAAATACAGTATACTTTTTGTCACCACTTGAGATTTCTAACTTGTACTCATTCTTTTCATTTTTATAGGCTTTTTCAAGCTTAGTTTTTGGAAAAGATTTTTCGATAGTTGACTTTACTGCTGCCGGAACAGCATCTGCACCAATTTCAGTAAATTCATCCTGAACTGTCACTGACTGAGTCATTGAAGTTTTTACTACAGGATTAGCTGCCTGAACTGACAAACCTCCTAAAATGATTGCTGCTGATAAGATTAACTTTTTCATAATAATAGTTTTTATGGGTTACTTAATTATTTTTTAAGAATTTTACCAGTAGCATCTGTATAAACAGTAGACTTTTCACCTCTAACAGTGATCTCTATTTTATACTCTTTTTTCTCGTTAACATAAGCTTTGTCCAATTTTACACCTGGATAAGCTTCGTCTAACGCTGTTTTAATAGCTGCCGGTACGGCATCAACTTCTTTATATTCGTCCTGAATATTTACTGATTGAACCATTGAACTTGTCACGGCTACATTCCCTGCTTGCATTGACAACCCTCCTAACAGGATAGCTGCCGATAAGATTAACTTTTTCATAGTGATAGTTTTTATAGTTAGTTTCTAATTATTTTTTAATCCAAGATCCATCTGCGTTAGCAAAAAGAGATCCTACTTTGTCACCTACTGTAACGTCTAGTTTATACTCTGATTTAGCATTTTTGTATGCTTTAGAAAGTACTGCATCCGGATACGCTTTTTTAAGAGCATCTGTAATTGCAACTGGCACTTCTTCTAACTTAATTTCAGTGTATTCGTCTTGAATTGAGATTGTTTTTACGATTGTATTTGAAATTGGAGAAGTTGAAGCAAATGATGTTAAACCTCCCAAAACGATTGCGGCTGATAAAAATAGATTTTTCATAATAGTTATATTTTAATATTGTTAATTTTATTTTAGTATTGCTTATTTGAATCTGCATGAGATGAGCATCTAAAATTTAATTTAATTATTTTTTAATCCAGGTTCCGTCTGCGTTAGCAAAAAGGTTTCCTACTTTGTCACCAACGGTAACATCTAATTTATATTCTGATTTTTCGTTTTTATATGCTTTAGTAATTACAGCATCCGGGTAAGCTTTTTTCAAAGACTCAGCAATTGGAGCTGGTAATTCTTCTAATTTGATTTCTGTATATTCGTCTTCAATAGAAATCGTTTTTACGATAGTATTTGTAATAGGAGTAGTTGAAGCGAATGAAGTTAAACTTCCTAAAACAATTGCGGCTGATAAAAATAGATTTTTCATAATGTGTATATTTAATTATTAATAGTTGTTTACGCTTTAGATAATGAAATTATTATGCCGTAACGCAAACGTCGCCTCAACAACCACATAAAACCCTGTAATTTAAGCATTTAATTCGGTTGTGCCAAAAAATAGAATTATAAATAACTGTGTAATTTTATGAAATACTGTGTAAAAAGTATACACAAATAGTGTTTACACAACATATTTAACAACAAAACCCGATAAGCTTTAAATGCATATCGGGTTCTTTAAGAAGTAATCAATCCGTAGGAATGTTTGTTTGGTAGTAAATTTAATTTAGCTAGTCATTATACGTTCCGTAGAAACGTTTGACTTCTAAAAATAGGTAAGATTGTTTTTAATTTGCATGAAACAAGTGTCCTTACAGGACATAACACGAAAATTGTATTTTTTTCTACCAATCAAATATTCCTACGGAATAATAAATAGTGTAATATATAATTTGACGCAAACTAAGTAATTTATAAAATCGCCTATAAAACAAAAAAGGCTGCCAAAATTGGCAGCCTTTATATTATTCTTCTATAGGTTTCATTTTAAATGTATCCATAAATGCAGTTGTATAATCTCCTGCAATGTATCTTGGATCATCCATTAATTGTCTATGGAAAGGTATTGTAGTTTTAACTCCTTCGATTACGAATTCATCTAAAGCTCTACGCATTTTGCTTATTGCTTCTTCACGAGATTGTGCAGTTGTAATTAACTTAGCAATCATTGAATCGTAATTTGGTGGAATTGTATAACCAGAATAAACGTGAGTATCTAAACGAACTCCGTGACCTCCCGGCATATGAAGTGTAGTGATTTTTCCTGGTGAAGGACGGAAATCATTATAAGGATCTTCGGCATTAATACGGCATTCGATAGCGTGTAATTCCGGTAAATAGTTTCTTCCTGAAATTGGAATTCCGGCAGCTACCATAATTTGCTCACGAATTAAATCGTAATCAATTACTTGTTCTGTAATTGGGTGCTCTACCTGAATACGAGTATTCATTTCCATGAAGTAGAAATTTCTGTGTTTGTCTACTAAAAATTCTACTGTTCCAGCTCCTTCGTATTTAATGAATTCAGCAGCTTTTACAGCAGCTTCTCCCATTGCAGTACGTAATTCGTCTGTCATGAAAGGCGAAGGTGTTTCTTCAGTTAATTTTTGGTGACGACGTTGTACAGAACAATCTCTTTCAGAAAGGTGACATGCTTTTCCGTAAGAATCTCCAACAACCTGAATTTCGATATGACGTGGCTCTTCGATAAGTTTTTCCATGTACATTCCGTCATTTCCAAATGCTGCAGCAGCTTCCTGACGTGCGCTTTCCCAAGCTTTCAATAATTCATCTTCTTTCCAGACAGCACGCATTCCTTTTCCACCACCACCAGCAGTTGCTTTAAGCATTACCGGGTAACCAAATTCTTTAGCTAATTTTTGTGTTTGTTCGAAAGATTCTAATAATCCGTCTGAACCTGGTACACATGGAACTCCTGCAGCTTTCATTGTTGCTTTTGCAGAAGCTTTATCTCCCATTCTATCAATCATTTCAGGAGCAGCACCAATAAATTTGATTCCGTGTTCCTGACATATTTTTGAGAATTTAGCATTCTCAGAAAGAAATCCATAACCTGGATGAATTGCATCTGCATTTGTAATTTCTGCAGCGGCAATAATATTTGACATTTTCAAATACGATAAGTTACTTGGAGGAGGACCAATACAAACCGCTTCGTCAGCAAACTTAACATGTAGACTTTCTGCATCGGCTGTAGAGTAAACTGCTACAGTTTTGATTCCCATTTCTTTACATGTACGAATTACACGAAGTGCAATTTCTCCTCTATTCGCAATTAATATTTTTTTAAACATCTTACTTTAATTAGATAATTAGACAATTTGATAATTAGATAATTTTAGATGATTAACAAAATTATTGTGAATCCTTCTAAAATCTAAAATCTAAAATCTAAATTTATTTATGATGGATCAACTAAGAATAAAGGTTGGTCAAATTCTACAGGAGACATATCGTCAACAAGAATTTTTACAATTTTACCTGAAACTTCTGATTCGATTTCGTTAAATAATTTCATTGCTTCAATTACACAAAGAACATCACCTTTAGAAATAGTACTTCCAACTTCAGTAAATACTGGTTTGTCCGGAGATGGTTTTCTATAGAAAGTTCCAATAATTGGAGATTTAATAGTAATGAATTTAGAATCTTCTGCTTGAACAGATGCTTCGCTAGTTACGTTTACAACAGCTGGAGCTTGTTGAGGAGCGACTGCTTGTGGCAATGCAGCCTGAGCAGGCAATTGTTGTACATAAGTAGTTTCAGTTACATTTCCTTCTAAAGTTGTTCTGATAGTGATTTTTACATCATCCATTTCTAACTTTACCTCTGCAACTCCCGAATTTGCTACAAATTTGATTAGGTTTTGAATTTCTTTTAAATCCATAATGATTTGTTTTTAGTTTTAATTTATTTCTTATCGTAAGCCCATTTTAGGTAAATAGATCCCCAAGTGAATCCACCACCAAAAGCGGCAAAAATAATATTATCTCCTTTTTTGAACTTGTGCTCAAAATCGCTTAATACCAACGGCAATGTTGCTGAAGTTGTATTACCATATCTTTCGATATTCATTAATACTTTAGAATCTTCAAGCTCCATTCTACCAGCTGTAGCATCAATGATACGTTTGTTTGCCTGATGTGGCACCAACCAGTTCACGTCATCTTTAGTCAAATTGTTTCTTTTCAAAATCAATTCGCTGGCATCAGCCATATTAGTTACAGCATATTTAAAAACGGTTTTTCCGTCCTGAATAATATTGTGTTGTCTGTTTTTAACGGTTTCTTCTGAAGTTCTTATTAGAGAACCGCCGGCAGGAATTTTAAGAAAATCGCGTCCTAAACCATCGCTTCTTAAGTATTCATCTTGCAAACCTAAACCTTCATAATTTGGTTCGAATAAAACGGCACCCGCTCCGTCTCCAAAAATAATACAAGTTGCTCTATCTGTATAATCTACAATTGATGACATTTTATCAGCACCAATTAACAGTACTTTTTTATATCTTCCTGACTGAATGTAAGCTGCAGCAGTAGACATTCCGTATAAGAAACTTGAACAGGCAGCTTGCAAATCGTATGCAAATGCATTTGTAGCTCCAATTTCTGTAGCAACAAAAACTCCTGTAGAGGCTACCGGCATATCTGCTGTAGCTGTTGCCATTATAATCATATCAATCTCTAAAGGATCAATATTTGCTTTCGCAATTAAATCTTGTGCTGCTTTTATAGCAAGAAACGATGTTCCTTTATCAGCATCTTTTAGAATCCTTCTTTCTTTAATTCCAGTACGAGTAGTAATCCATTCGTCATTGGTATCGACCATTGTTTCTAATACTTTGTTCGAAAGTACAAAGTCAGGAACATAAGCTCCAACAGCGGTAATTGCGGCTGTGATTGTATTCATTATATTCTATTATTTCGTTTCAAATATTGCTATTTGAAAAATTTTTAAAAGACTTGAAAATTACAAAAAAAAACGAAATGAATTTGTATATATTTTCTTAAAAAAAGAAAATTATAACCAACAAAAAAAACTCTCACTATGTGAGAGTTCTAGTATCATTTACAAAAACGTATTAAGCAACCGCTACAGATTTATCGATAACAACTTGCCCTCTGTAATACATTTTACCTTCATGCCAGTAAGCTCTGTGGTATAAATGTGCTTCTCCAGTAATAGGACATGTAGCGATTTGAGCTACAGTAGCTTTATAATGTGTTCTTCTCTTATCTCTTCTTGTTTTCGAGATTTTTCTCTTAGGATGTGCCATTTTACTATATTATTTATCCGTTAATAGTTTCTTTAATTTGTCCCAACGCGGGTCAATATCTTCTTCTTGTTTACTCTCTTCTTTTTCTTCTTTGACTTTGTTTATTGTCAGCTCATTTAGTTTTTTCAAGGCTTCGGTTTGCAAACTTCCGTCTTTTACTCCTGGATGAACTCGTTTTAGCGGCACTGAAAGCGCAATCATTTCATAAATGTATTGTGCAACATCTATTTCATGCTCTCCGTGTGGCAAGATCAACAACTCTTCGTTATCGTTATTGAATTCATCTCCAAAGCGAACAATTAATTTCATTTTACCTTTTAAAGGCAAGTCAAAATCTTCGCTTGTTAGATCACAAGGTACATTTACAGTTCCTTTGTGTTTGAATTCCAACTCTAACATGTTGCTCTTCTTATCTAAAACTAAACCTACTTTGATATCCGAACTTTGAAATTCGTCGTAATCAAAGTTCTCAAAGAACACGTTACTTATTTGATACTCAAAATGGTGTTTTCCTAGCTTTAACCCTATGAAAGGAATTAAAAATTCTTTTGTTTTGCTCATTTCAACATCAATTTCACCACCTCGTATCTAAAAATCAGATACCTGAATTGGGGTGCAAAGATATAAAATTATTATAAAACTAATAATCTTATTCACCTTTTTTTGTTTATAACTGTTTTTCTTTTATTTTAAGAGGTTTTTGAGTAATCTCTTCATACTGATTACGCGAGTGAAAAATATCTATCGCAAGATAAACCGCCTCCTTAAATGAATTAAAATCTGCCATGTCTTTTCCAGCAATATCGTAAGCTGTGCCGTGATCCGGCGACGTTCTTATCTTATTTAATCCTGCTGTATAATTAACTCCTTTTCCAAAAGACAATGTTTTAAAAGGTATTAATCCCTGATCGTGATAAGTTGCTACAATGGCATCATATTTTTCATATTGACCGCTTCCAAAAAAGCCATCAGCAGAAAAAGGACCGAAAACCATCGTTCCGGCATCAAATATTTTCTTTAAAGCAGGCTTTAAAACCAAATCATCTTCTTTTCCTATTACACCACCATCACCAGCATGCGGATTTAATCCTAACACAGCAATCTTTGGCCTTACGATACTAAAATCCTGAATTAAAGATTTTTTAATCGTTTCGATTTTTCTGGTAATCAATTCTTCTGTTAGATGAGAAGAAACTTCACTTAAAGGAACATGATCCGTCAATAAACCAACTCTCAAATTATCCTGCACCATCATCATCAATGCATTTCCTTCTAACTCCTGATCTAAATAATCTGTATGTCCGGGAAATTTAAAATTTTCTGACTGAATATTATATTTATTAATTGGAGCCGTAACCAAGACATCAACCAAACCATCTTTTAAAGCTTTTGTTGCTGCGACAAATGATTTAATGGCATACTCGCCAATTTTCTCATCGTTTGTACCTAAATTAATATCCACTCCTTCTTTCCAAAGATTAAATACATTTACTTTTCCAGGCACAACCTGATCTAGTTTATCGACACCATGAAACTGAACTGTAGAAGTAAAACTCTTTTTTACAAAAGAAAGTATTTTGGCATTGGCAAAAATAACCGGCGTACACATTTCTAACATGCGAGAATCTTCGAATGTTTTTAATATAACTTCGCTTCCAATACCGTTTAAATCTCCAATTGAAATTCCAACAATTATATTTTCTGCTTTTTTATTCATGAGCTCAGGTTATTTATTACTAATTTTGATGTGCAAATTTAGTAAAATAAAACAACAATGTTTACAGGAATTATAGAAACCCTTGGAAGGATTCACGAAATAAAAAAAGACCAAAGCAATCTTCACGTAACAGTAGAAGCTTCCATTACCAACGAATTAAAAATAGACCAAAGCGTTTCGCACAACGGAATATGCCTGACGGTTGTAGCAATAAAAGATTCCTTTTATACTGTAACTGCTATCGAAGAAACCATTTCGAAAACAAATATTGGAGATTGGAAAGTTGACGACATTGTAAATTTAGAAAGAGGTATGAAACTTGGCGATCGCCTTGACGGACACATTGTACAAGGTCACGTAGACCAGACAGGAACCTGCATCAAGATCGAGGAAGCAAACGGAAGCTGGAATTACACTTTTGAATACGACAGCAACCTCAGCAATATTACCATCGAGAAAGGTTCAATAACAGTGAACGGGGTTAGTCTTACAGTCGTAAATTCTAAAACGAACGAATTTAGCGTTTCAATTATCCCTTATACTTTCGAAAATACCAATTTCAAAAACTTCAAAGTTGGAAGTAAAATCAACTTAGAATTTGACATTGTTGGAAAATACATTTCGAGACTTTACTCAATAAACAAATAAAACTCAAATTTAATTTCATAAAAAAAGCTTCAATTTACATTGAAGCTTTTTTTATTTTATTTTTATATACTACAACAGTACCTAAGACCAAGGCTGTAACTAATAAAAAGACAACATTATTATTAATAGGCAATTCATCTTCTGGAGGAGCAGGAATACAAGGATCACAATCATCATCGACGGCTGTAGTTGATGACTTTGCCGAAGAAACACCTGGATGAGGAGGATTCCCCCCTTTAACGCTTAATATCGAAACTAAAACAATAAAAAACAACAAAAAAACTATTCTTATTCCCTTCATAATTTTAACATGCTGCATTACAGCAAGGTAGATTGTTAAATTTATTAAAATTTAATATAATTCGCACAAAAACAGGGGCTTAGATGCAAATATTTGACAAAAGTATATGTTTTTTGCAAAAAAACAAGATTTAAAGCAAAAAAGCACCAAAAAAGCAAAAATTACTTTTTAACGTAAGAATAGACCCAAAAAAAAGTAATTTTTCACTCAATTATCTACGTATTATTTTACAATTTAAAACTCCAACAAAAATGAATTTTCACCTTAAAAAAACACTAATCAATTAACAAGCAACATATTAAAGATTTTTCAGACAAAAAACAATCCATTAAAAAAAAATCAAAAAAAAATGCCTTTACATTTCTGTAAAGGCATTTTATGTGGTCCCACCTGGGCTCGAACCAGGGACCACCTGATTATGAGTCAGGTGCTCTAACCAGCTGAGCTATAGGACCGGTTTGAGGATGCAATATTACTACTATTTTTAATTCACTCCAAATATTTTGGGATATGATTTCTAATTAATTTCAAATAATAGTAAGTCTTTTTAGAACATAATTGATTTTCAACCTCTTATTTCACTTCTTTAAAAGATATTTTTTTATTTAATTTCCTGACAAAGCTCAACCAAAACGCCATTTGTGTTTTTTGGATGCAAAAAAACCACTAATTTATTATCAGCACCTTTCTTTGGAACTTCATTTATCAATACAAAACCTTCGTTTTTTAGGCGCTCGATCTCAGCATGAATATCTTCGACGTCAAAAGCGATGTGATGAATTCCCTCTCCTTTTTTTTCTAAAAATTTAGCAATAGGACTTTCGGGATTTGTCGCCATCAAAAGTTCAATTTTATTAGTTCCGGTTTGAAAAAACGAAGTCAGAACTCCTTCACTTTCAACTTCTTCTTCTTTATAGGAAGGAACGCCTAATAACTTTTCGAACAAAATATTAGCATCCTTCATGTTTCTAACCGCAATTCCGATATGTTCAATTTTATTTACCATCTTAAAAATAATTTACTGATTAACATACGTATTAAAATAACCACATTCGGCGATTACATCCTGATAATATTTAGTATCTGAGTAATCTTTCTTTAAAGCCTTAAAACCGCTCCAGGCAATAAAATTAATTTTATCATCATTTGCTTCCCACCAATTTTTCAGATCATTATACTTATTATTATAATAGTCGTTACGCTCACATTTTGCCAGCATATAAATACATTTTGCTTTTTGTTCTTTTGTAGTTGCGGCTTCAAAAGCTTTTTGATAATACATTTTAGGAACATCGCAATTGGTAATCATTTTTTTCATTGAATCCCTAAATGAATAAGGATTCGAACCATAACCTACAATACTAATTTCATAGAAAGTTCTTCCATTTCCGAAATGACTAATATTATAAAACGCATTTCCTAACAACAAACTATTGGTATAAACATCTTCTTTTTGAGCCAGTTTATCCTGCATTGCTTTTACCGTATTCAAAAATTCAAGTTGCGAGTATTTCTTCTTTTGTGGTGCTGAATGATCACAATCGTGACAATCTTTAATATTTCCATTAAAAGGATTTCCTAAAAAAGTATAATATTGAACAGAATCTGTTTGCTGAATAAAAGTAATCGCTTCAGAAATTTTATTTTTGAATGTTGCCTGAACAGCCTGAAAATTATTAATATCTTTCAATTTCAAATAATAAATTCCAGCTCCAATTTTCTCAATTTCGGTTTTATTTGGCTTAGCCAAAAATCCTTTCATATCTAACAAATTCTTTTCATTATCATAAAAGGCATTTCCTCCACCCCAATAATACAAATTAGAATGAGAATCACCTCCAAACAGCTCTACCATCACAGGATTTTGCTTTGCTCTATATAATGTAGCCAAATAGTTCTTGCTCCATTGTGCTGCATTTTGATAACGAAACTCCTGACCTTTATATGTCTTTGGAAGTTCCTGAAATAACCAGTTCAAATCGGCTAAAATCGTTTTTTCGTTTTTATCGGTAAGCTTATCGATTTTACTCATGTTATTTACAAAACGAAGCAAACGCAATTGGTAATTTGCCAGCTCAGTTTTCGGCATGGTTTTCTCCGCTTTATTCAGATTATTATCTGCGGCAGCATAATCTCCTTTCAAAGTCTGTAAATATCCCAGTGAAATATCCCATAAATATGGCTTTTCTGTATTTCCTGCTGTTGCAATTTTAGCTACTAAATCGAAAGCCTTTGCATTCATTTTAGCTTTATTAGCTTCTCTGTTTTCAGCAACTGTTTGTTTCACAACAGGCGAATTATAATCGTCAGCATTTGTTTTTACCTCAAATGAATTGTTGATGCTTTGCTCCTGATTATTCACCAATCGGGTTAGTAAATAATTAAGGTGCTCACTTTTTGGATCTAAATCATAAATTTTTCCGATAGCCTGAGTTTCATCTTTATAATAACCATGAATTGCCCAAAGTGCCGCTTTTTCTTTATTACTTTTTGCCATTGCAAGAGACTTATTCCAATCGGCATCATTTTGCGGATGAAAACTATACGCTGTCACAACTCTTAATTCAGGACATTTATCAAATACCTGCGCATATAAATAATTTGAAGTTGAATATTTTTTCTGTTGATGATTTATCCCTGCAACATACGCAAGAGCTCGGTAATACAAGGTGTTTTTTACTACAGAAGCTTCGGTTTTATTAAAAAATTCAATTGCTTTTTTCTTGTTACTACTATAAAAATAAGCTTTCATAGTAAGGAACCAATATCTGTTTTTTAAAAACGAATCAGCGGTTGTATTGTAAACATTCTCTATAGACTGAATCATTTTTAAATCATTAAAAGTTTTGGCAACAACAGGGTCATAACTCCAATAATCACTATTAATAGATACCGTTTCTATCTTTTGTGCCAAATACAAAAACTCGACAAAGCTTTTTACTTTGACATCTTTTAAATCAATCTTTTTACCCCATTTTAATGAAGTTTGATTTTCTTTTTTATTTTTATAGAAAACATGAAGCTGCAAAATATCTGTTTTATTTTGAGGTGCTTTTTTCTCTGAAGAATATCTTGTCGTTTCTTCTCCAATTAAAAAATAACTTACGGTTGTAGTATCAACTTTTCCTTTTAGGTAATTTGCCCAATCTGATTTTATATTTTTATTGAAACGCGAGTTGTGCTCGGTATCAAAACCTATTCCGTAAAAAATAGCTCCCGATAAAAAAAGCGGTGAATAAGATTTATCCGTAAATGTTTCTGGTGTAAAATTAGAATTATAACCAAAGAAATCCCAATCATCTCCTCCTCCACACGCATAAATAACACCATATACAAAAAGTAAAACAGCACTAGAAACAAGAAATAACTTGTTTAAAAATATTCTTTTCATAGTTTTTAATATTGAATTCGTCTAAATCGTAAAATATAATTTCTCTTGGAGCCTGCACCAGATTTTCATCTAAATCATTGACCATTTCTTTCAAATCTTTTGCAGAAATTGCTTCTATTTTGAGCAAGTCATTTTCCTCATAAAAAACGCCATTTTTATAATTGGATTTTTTCACCTTAAAAAAAATAGCTCCTGTTTTCTCAAAATTAGAATCTTTTTCTAGTTCGCTAACATTTAGTTTTGAGCGCAAACCAATTACTTTTTGATCTCTAATATGCACTCCCCATGAATAAATTGGCAAAGCAAAATCAAGGTGCAATGGATATTTTTTTAAACTCTCAAGATATCTTTCGGCGATTTTTTTACTGTAAATTGAGTTTTCTGCATCTGGCGCAATCGTTCCCATATTATAATACATCAAAACTCCGGAATCTACATTTGGAATTTTCGTTTTCTTAAAATATTTTACCTGATGCAATCGAATTGTTGCCGAAAGTTTTTTGTGCGAAAGCTGCTTAAATCGTTCAATAAATTTAAGATAATGATCCTTACTTTTTAAAGTCCAGTCACAATCGATTTGAATTTCCTGACACGAAATTTTATTCTTTGCATTAATTTCCTCAACCAGACGAATTGTTTTCTGAGCCAGATCATCAATATCAAGATTAGGCAACAGCATGACTTTATTTTGAATAAAAACTACGGGAACAATATCAAAATCATTGCTATTTTCCTGAAAACGAATAGGACTTATTGGGATTGGTTCTTTAGTCTGGGGATGCAAACCTATATCAAAATAGCGAATATAAAGCTTACTCACTTCATTATCCTGCAAAACTTCTTTCTCTGTTGGAGATAATTTAAAAATGGTTTTCCAATAATAAAAAGCTACGATTGGCTTTTCATTTTTACCACAAGAAATCAGTAAAAGGAATAATAAACCAACGAAAAATCTTTTTATCAAAACTGGGAAAAATTATATTTGAAATCAAAAGTAAGAAATTATATCATGGCGATGATTTCAAATTCAAAAAAAATAGAGAAACAAATGAAAGCTGTAAATCCTAATAAATGGATAAAAAATTTCAATTAAAGCAAATATAATCGTTATTTTGTGCAATCAAATTCAGAAAACATTATGTTGAAAAACAACTTCAGATATATTTCATTTTTACTGGTATTTTTAATGTTGAGTTGCGCCAAGCGAGGCAGCATTACCGGCGGATTAAAAGATACTCTTGCTCCGGTTTTAAAATACAGTTCTCCAAAAAACATGACCACTAATTTTGAAGGTAATGAAATTATTTTAGGATTTGATGAATATGTAAAGCTTAAAAACCTGAACAAACAGCTTATTATTTCGCCTCCGATGAAACATGAGCCGTTGATTTTACCAACAACTGCAAGTAAAGTTATCACGATAAAAATAAAAGATACTTTACAGCCCAACACAACTTACAGCTTTAACTTCGGGCAAAGTATTGCGGACAATAATGAAGGTAACGCCATCAATCAATTTAAGTACATTTTCTCAACAGGACCATATATTGACTCACTTTCGATTAGCGGACAAATTAAAGATGCTTATGAAAAAAATGTAGACAATTTTGTTTCCGTAATGCTTTATGAGGTAAATGACACTTTTAAAGACTCTTTGATTTACAAACAAAGTCCAAGATATATTACCAATACCCTAGACAGTTTAAGAACTTTTAAGTTAGAAAATTTAAAAGCGGGAAAATATTTATTGGTTGCATTGAAAGACAAAGGCGGCAATAACAGATACAATCCAAAAGATGATAAAATTGGATTTCTTAAACATTATATCACAGTTCCAAACGATACTATATTTGAATTAGAATTGTTTAAAGAAGTTCTTCCGCTTAAAACATTCAAACCTATTCAGGCATCAGGAAACAGATTATATCTTCCTTATGAAGGCAAACAGGACTTTAGAACTTCTAAACCTAAAATTGTTCTTAAACATAATAATGAAGTTTTAGAAACTATCGTAACGGCTTTTCCTAAAAAAGATTCCTTACAAATTTGGTACAAACCTATAAAAGCAGATTCATTATCGCTGGAAGTAAGCAAAGACAATTACAACAAAAAGTTTTCTTTTAAAGTAAAAGATCAAAAGAAAGATACTTTGAATATTACTGCATTGCAAAACGGAGTAATTAATTTCAGAGACCGTTTTACTTTAGAATCCTCAACACCATTGGTTAAATTTGATAAATCAAAAATTAGATTAGTCAATAAAGATTCTGTTGCTGTAGACTTTACCACAGAATACAATGAATTTGAACAAAAGTTATATGTGGACTTTAAAAAAGAACCGGTCGAAAAATACAATGTTACCTTTTTTCCGGGTGCTTTGACGGATTTTTATGAAAAGACCAACGATACTTTGGCTTATAAATTAACCACCAAAGAACATTCTGACTACGGAAATCTTGTTTTGAATTTACAAAACGTAAAACGTTTTCCTATCATAGTTGAAACTACTAATGCAAAGGGAGATGTTGTATATGCAAGTGATTACTCTGAAGGAAAAACCAAACTTGAATTTAATTTAATGGTTCCCGACAAATTTACCATTCGAATTATATACGACGACAATAAAAACAAAAAGTACGATTCAGGAAACTTTTTGAATAAAACCTATGCCGAAGAAGTGTTTTACTACCAAACAGAGGTTGACGTACGAACGAATTGGGATGTTGATCAAGCCATAGATTTAAGCGTTCCGTTTAGTCCAGAAGTAGAAAAGAAGAAAATAGAGAAAAAGAAAAAAGAAGATGCCAAGAAGCGAACCGCATTCTAGATCTTAATCTCGAAAATATCTTTATCACTTAAAAAATCGAGTTTTTCACGAGTTTCCAGCATGATGTTTTTATCCAATTCAACGATAAAAACAGCTTCGGATTCTTGGGGTTCTAAAATAAAATTTCCTAGAAAATCAATTGCTTGCGAATGCCCAATGTGTTCGTAATTGTTGGCGTCAAGTCCTACTCTATTTACACCCAATACGTAACTTAAATTCTCAATTGCTCTTGCTTTTAGCAGGGAATCCCAGGCATTAGTACGCACTTTTGGCCAATTGGCAACGTATAAAAGCAAGTCATAATTTTCGACATTTCTGGCAAAAACCGGAAATCTTAAGTCGTAACAAACTTGCAGACAAATCTTCCAATCAAGGTATTCTACAATTACTTTTTTATTTCCGTTGGTATAGAATTTATCTTCTCCCGCAAGTGAAAATAAATGGCGCTTGTCATAATGCTGAATTTCTCCTGACGGAAAAACAAACAGCATTCTGTTATAATACTTCTCATTTTCGACAATAATCAAACTTCCCGTAATGGCGAAGTTTTTTTGTTTTGCTAAAGATTTCAGCCACGAAATGGTTTCACCTTGCATAGTTTCGGCAACTTCAACAGCATTCATAGTAAATCCTGTCGAAAACATTTCCGGAAGCACGACCAAATTAACCTCAGAATCGATCTGATTTATTTTCGATTCAAAGTTTTTTCTGTTTCTCGAAGCGTCTTCCCAATAAAGATCTGATTGTATAATTGCGATTTTCATATTTCAAAAATACGAATTTTAAGATTAAAATATATTTTTATAAAAAAAGCATTATCTGCAAAATTTTCTCAAAACACCGCCAAAAATCACACTTCTTTTAAGAATTAAAAATGCTTCACGAAAAAATATTGCAAAAAATATGCGCTTTGTGCAAAAAATATGCAAATGTGAAAAATAAATTTTTATATTTGATCGCCAATAAAAACCAAAAGAAAACATGAAAACCAAACAATTATGAAAACAAAGCTAATTTCATTAGTGTTTATTGGGGGGATGATCTTCTCAGCAAATGCAAAAGAGGCTGCAATTAAAAAGCATCTCTTTGAACAAAAAAGCAATCAGACAGAAATTTCAGGCCAAGTAGTTGGTCAGGATGACGGAATGCCAATTGCCGGAGCAACGATTTATGCAAAAGGCAATAATAAAATAGCTACCATAACTGACGAAACCGGAAAATTCAAACTAAATGTTCCGGAAAACGAAACTCACATCATCGTTACTTACATGGGTTATGCATCTTTAGAATATAAATTAGACAATACACAAAACTTAGTTATAAGCTTAAAACCTGCCGAAAATGTTTTAGATCAGGTTTTGGTAACAGCATTAGGGGTTAAAAAAAGCAGTAAATCTGTTGCCTATGCCGTAACTGAGTTAAAGGGAACTGAATTTACAAAAGCGAAAGAAACCAATATCGCTAATGCATTAGTAGGTAAAATTGCAGGTGTAAACGTGAGCAGCACCGCAACTGGTCCTAACGGTTCGAGCAGAGTTGTAATTAGAGGTAACGGATCGCTAAACGGAAATAACCAGCCGATGTATGTGGTCAACGATTTACCAATAGACAATACGCAATTGAATTTGCCTGGAATTGGTAACGGACCAGGATCAACCAGAATAAATGTTGACCGAGGTGACGGAACATCTGTTATTAACGCGGATGACATTAAAACCATCACTGTTTTAAAAGGCGGAACGGCAGCGGCATTATATGGTGCAAATGCTGCGAATGGTGTTATCTTGATTCAGACTAAACGAGGAGCTGCACAAAAAGGAATTGGAGTAGATTATAATACTTCTTTTACTTTTGAAACGCCATCAATCATACCAGATTGGCAATATGAATATGGTTCAGGAGCACTTGGAAAAAAACCTACAACACAAGCCGAAGCTATAGCAGCAGGACGCTGGTCTTGGGGAGCTAAAATGGACGGAACAAATGTTGTACAATTTGACGGAGTAGCAAGACCTTACGTAGCTCAAAAAAATAATATCAAGAACTTTTACGAAACGGGAACGACTTTCATCAATTCATTGGCTTTGTCTGGTGGAAATGAAAAAGCGACAGGACGTCTTTCTTTTTCGAACATGGACAATCAGGGTGTGGTACCAAATTCAGATTTTAATCGAAAAAGCATTAACATCGCCAGCAACGTAAACCTAACAAACTGGTTAAAATTTGATGTTGTAGCACAGTACAATATCGAAAAATCAAATAACAGAGTTACTGTTTCTGATGCTGAAGCAAATCCAAACTGGGGAACTTACATGATTGCAAATACTGTAGACATTAGAAATCTTGCTCCTGGGTATGATGAAAATGGCGTAGAGGAAGCGTGGAATCCTGTTGCGGTAGCTACAAACCCTTATTTTGTAGTTAATAAAATTAAAAATAACGATACCAAAAATCGTTTTATCGGAATGTTGAATGTAAAATTAAACTTTACACCAGAACTATTCCTTCAGGGTAGAATTGGTCAGGATTTTACAGATTATCAGTTCTTTGGATACATCCCAAAAACAACTTTAAACAATCCTGTTGGTTATGCTCAAGGTTCAAGAGTTAAAATATCGAATCTGAATTCTGAAGCAATTCTTAATTATACCAAGAAAAACATCGTTGATAATTTCTCTTTAAATGCTTTAATTGGAGTAAACTCACGCACCAATTTAAGAGACGAAACAAGATTTGAGGGTTCTAACTTTGTATTGGATGATTTTTATGCGATAAGCAATTTATCGACTCTTACTTACAGTTATCCTTACGGAAAAACAAAAACAAACTCGGTTTACGCTGCGGCAGATTTCGACTATAAAAATATCGTCTTTTTGAATGTTACCGGACGTCAGGATTGGTTTTCTACACTTTCAAAAGATAACAATACTGTATTTTATCCATCGGTAGGAACAAGTATTATCGTTTCGGATATTGTGAAAATGCCAGAATTTATTTCGTTTGCAAAATTAAGAAGTTCATGGGCACAAGTGGGTGGAGCAACTCCGGATCCTTATGCATTGAACCAATCGTATTCTATGATTCAGGGCGGACACAACGGTCAGCAATTACAAGGACCAACAAGTTCAAGAGTTCCAAATCCTACTTTAAGTCCGTTGACTTCTACAACATTTGAAATTGGAACTGATTTAGGTTTTTTCAACAATCGTTTAAATCTTGATTTTGCTTACTATAACCGTGCTACAACAAATGACATTGTCGAAACTACGATTTCAAATGCTTCAGGGTCTAGTACCGCTTTATTGAATCTTGGAAAAATGAGAAATAAAGGGGTTGAAGTTTTATTGAGTGGAAAAATCATCAATTCAGAAAATTTCTCCTGGGATGCAAGTTTCAACGGATCTTACAACAAAAACACAGTTGAAGCCCTTACAGATCAGTTGAATTCAATTACCATGGCAACTTCTGTAAACGGATATGTAACGATAACAAGTGATGTTGGTCGCCCATATAGTATTATAAAAGGATACAAACCTCGTGTAGATGCAAAAGGAAATACAGTTTATAATGTGAGCGGAGGTTCTGCTACTATCGCGCAAGGTCCGCTTGAAGAATTAGGTCAGGGAGTTCACCCTTGGACAGCGGGAATCAGCAACGAATTCAAATACAAAAACATCTCATTCAGCTTTTTGATCGATGGTAAATTTGGAGGAAGTTTATATTCAGGAACGGATTTATACGGAACTCGTATGGGATTAACAAAATTAACACTTGAAGGTCGTGAAAACGGTTTACCAATAAAAGGAGTTGATACAAACGGAAATCCTGTAGACATGGTTATTGCTCCTGAAAACTTAAGAACATACTATGATGGTTTAAGAAACATTTCATCAACATTTGTATATGATGCAAGTTTTGTAAAATTAAGACAAATCATTCTTGGGTACGATTTACCTATTCAAAGAATCAAAGGATTATCAAAACTTCAGGGAGCTTCTGTTTCATTTATCGCCAGAAACTTATTCATTCTTTACAAGAAAACACCAAACGTAGATCCGGAATCTGTATTTAGTGCAGGAAATGCTCAGGGTGTAGAACAATTTGGAGTGCCAAAAACCAGAAGTTTCGGTTTAAGTTTAAATGTGAAATTTTAAACTCACTTAGTTGCTAATTTTTAAATTAAAAGACATGAAAAAGTTAACCATATTATATATCGCAGGAATACTTTTAGGAAGTATGGCATCCTGTACTGATGATTTTGAAGAAATCAATACTAACCCAAATTCCGTTGCTAAACCAAATCCAAATTTCGTTTTCAGTAAAGCACAACTTGACGGTTTAAACAATAATTATTTCTTTACCAATATTTTAGAATGCGGTGGTATGATTCAGCATTATGCTACTTACAAAGAAGCCTCTGGTGTGGGAGATAAATATTTAAGCAATGAAGTGTACTTTTCAGCTTACTTTAATCAATTGTATCCAACGGCTTTAAACGAAACTGAAATTGTAATAAATGCATTGAAAGCAAATCCAAATGACAGCAACAAACTTAATATTGCCAGAATCTGGAGAGCTTATTTGTATCACAGAACTACAGATTTATATGGAGATATTCCATATTCTGATGCCGCGAGAGCTATTAGTACACAAGTTTTTCTTCCAAAATATGATTCTCAGGAATTCATCTACAAAGATTTACTAAAAGAATTAGACGAAGCTGCAATTGCATTAGATCCTGCAAAGCCAAGTTTTGGCAAAGCCGATTTTATCTATGATGGAGATGTGGCAAAATGGAAAAAATTCTCTTACTCATTAATGCTTCGTTTAGGATTAAGATTAAGTAAAGTTGACCCAGCTTTATCACAAACATGGGTAACCAAAGCGATTGCCGGTGGCGTAATTCTTAACGGGACAGATAATGCTATCATGAAATATACAGACGGACCAAATGATTTCAACAGAAACCCGGTTGGTTTTGATGCACGAAGACAAGATTTTACAGCAGGATCAAATGGTCAAAAAAATGTAGAAGGCGGAAAATTAGCCAAAACATTTATCGATTTACTAAAATCTACTGCCGATCCCAGAATTAGTGTTTACTCAGGTGTTTGGCAGGGATCATCACAAAATACTACTCTTGCGATACAAAAAGGTTTTCCTAACGGAACAAAAACAGCACCTACAGCAGCAGAACAAGGCACTTATTCTGAGCCAAACCAAAGTACTGTTTTTAAATATGATGCTCCATTGGTTCTTTTGAGCAATGCTGAAACCAATTTATATTTAGCCGAAGCCGCTGCAAGAGGATGGTATACTAATGAAAGCGATAAAGATTTATACGAAAAAGCAGTTAAAGCTTCTTTTTTAAACATGGGAATCTACGGCGCAGGTTATGCCATTACAGATGCAACTGCTTATTTAACACTTAATCCGTACAACGCAGCAGGATCATTTGATGCAAAAATGAACCAAATTCATACGCAGTTTTATGTTGCCTTATTTGTAGACGAACAAGAAGTTTATGCCAACTGGAGAAGAACGGGCTATCCTGTTTTAGTTCCTGTTAACTTTCCTGGAAACGTTACAAACGGCACAATCCCAAGACGTTTGAAATACTCAACCAGCGAATATTCAGTGAATTCAACTAACTTAGCAGAAGCGGTTAAACGTCAGGGAGAAGATAGTTTTACAACCAGAATGTGGTGGGATAAATAAAAATAATAAACGTTGACATAATTATTTAAACATATAGAAACCTAGTTTTAATTAAAAATTGAGAATTAAAAATTAAAAACTATGAAACCGCATTTCACATATCGCTATGAGATTTATTATAAGTGAAACGCCTTTTTAGGTTCCAAAAAACTATGTTTCTATGTGTTTAATCAAATTTTCACCAATTACTCTCAACGGAGTTAATAATACAAAAGATAAATGAGCATTTTAATTCTTACGGCATGCATTGCGTTTTTAATCATTCAGATAGCTTGGCTTAAAATCAATCCGTTTATTGCTTTTATCATAACAGCTTTATTAGCGGGTCTTTTTTTAGGACTGCCAATAGAAACTTTGTCACAAACGGTTCAAAAAGGTTTGGGCGAAATGTTAGGATCTATTACTTTGATTATTGTTTTCGGAACCTGTATTGGTAAACTTACCGTTTCATCAGGCGCCGCCAATGTTATTGCCAAAACAGTTATGGGATGGACGGGCAAAAAATACGTTCGCCTTGGCTTAATGATTACCGGATTTATTGTTGGGATACCACTATTTTATAGTGTTGGATTTGTTTTGTTAGTTCCATTAATCTTCTCAGTAGCCCATCAATTTAAACTGTCAAAAGTATATCTGGGAATCCCGATGCTGGCGTCGCTTTCAGTAGCACACGGTTTCTTGCCTCCACATCCGTCTCCAATGGCTTTAAGCAGTATTTTAAATGCTGATATCGGACTCGTTTTAGTCTACGGAATCATCATTGCGATTCCAACTATTTTTATTGCAGGATTGTTATTTTCGAATTTACTCAAAAACATCAAAACCGAATCAGATCATGAAATCCTAAACGTCGAAGAAGTAGTTAATGAAGGGAAACAACCTAGTTTTTCGCTTAGTTTATTCTCCGCCTTATTTCCGGTTTTCGGATTAACACTGACTTCGATATTACCTATGATTTCTAAAAATGAAACTCTGGTTAATATCTGCAAAACGGTTGGAGAACCAAGTATGATTATGCTGATTTCTTTATTGATTTGTACCTATACGTTAGGAATCAGAATGAACAGAAGCATCACATCAGTAATGGATGATTATGCCGTTGCAATAAAAGATGTTGCTTTGATTGTTCTAATTGTTGGTGGAGCCGGAGGTTTAAAAGAAGTAATGATCGTAAGCGGCGTAAACGAAACTATAGTAGCAACTTTAACACAAATAAACATTCATCCATATTTATTGGCCTGGATGATGGCGGCAATCATACGCGTTTGTGTGGGTTCTGCGACAGCAGCCGGATTAATGACTGCGAGCGTTTTATTACCTTTATTACAAACCACCGGACTCGACCCTAACTTATTGGTCTTATCCGTAGGAGCAGGAAGTTTAATGTGTTCGCACGTAAACGACCCAAGCTTCTGGATGTTCAAAGAATATTTTAATATCAGCCTAAAAGACACGTTCAAATCATGGACCGTCATGGAATCTCTAGTATCTGTTTTAGGAATCATTTTCGTTTTTATTTTAAACTCTATAATACATTAATATCATGAATTTATTACCACAAGAAAAATTTGAAACACTTGGTTTGTCTCTTCCACCGGCGCCTCAGCCATTAGGAATATACAAACCCTATTTAGTTGATGGTAAATATTTATACCTTTCAGGTCACGGGCCTGTTAACGACGACAAATCCTTAATCATTGGCCGAATTGGCGATGACATGGATATCGAAGAAGGAAAATTAGCAGCAAGACAAGTCGGATTAACCATGCTATCTACAATTGTAACCAATTTTGGGAGCTTGAATAAAGTAAAACGTGTTATAAAAGTTTTAGGAATGGTCAATTGTAATGGCGAATTCCTGAGACATCCGTACGTAATAAACGGTTGTAGCGAATTGTTTGCTGAAGTTTGGGGACAAGAAAACGGAATTGGAGTAAGAAGCGCCGTAGGAATGGGTTCTTTACCGGACAACATTCCTGTTGAAGTTGAAGCCGTTTTCGAATTATATTAAAAAAAGATATGCCACAGATTACATGATTAAAAAGGATTATTTTCTTTTTTGCCACGAATTTCACGAATTAGCACGAATTATTTTTACACATTGAATTAGTGAAAATTCGTGAAATTCGTGGCAAAAAAACTAAACACACAGTTTATAAATCATTTTAATCTGTAAAATATGTGGCAAAAAAGAAATCCATATAATCTGTGGCAAAAAACAAAAAATATGAATACAACACCACAAACTAGAATTGCAACTTTTGGAGAATTATTACTTCGAATGAGCGTTGCAGATGGAAACCGATTTACGCAGGCCAATGAAATAAAAATTCATGTTGGCGGTGCCGAAGCAAATGTTTGTGTTTTACTTTCTCAACTCGGGATTCAAACCGATTATATTACACGATTACCCGAAAATGATTTGGCACAATTGGCCTTAAATGAACTTCAGAAATACAAAGTAAATACTTCAAAATGTGTTTATGGCGGAGAACGTTTGGGATTGTATTTTGTCGAAGCCGGAAATCAAATCAGGCAATCACAGGTTATTTATGACCGAAGCAATTCGTCTTTTGCAACTATCGAAAAAGATCAAATTGATTGGGATTTGGCTTTCGCCGATGTTACGCACTTTCACTGGTCAGGAATTAGCCCGGGAGTTTCTCATGAAGCAGGTTTAGCATGTAAAGAAGCGATTTTGGCAGCACATAAAAAAGGTTTACCTATTTCGTCTGACTTTAATTATAGATCCAAATTATGGCAATACGGGAAACATCCGTCTGAAATTATGCCGGATTTGCTTCAATACAGCACGATTACTGTTGCTGATTTGGATGCCATTGAAATTTATTTCGGAATCAAAACCGATAAAAACGAATCAGATGAAGCTCGTTTTCAGAAAACATTCGAATTATTAAAAGTAAAAATGCCTCATCTAAAAACATTAGCAATGAGTTTTAGAAAATCTGATGGGCCGGCACATTTATACAAAGGATTACTGATTCATGACGATAATTTTTACCAGACAGAAGAACACAAAATACACGTGCTAACGGATCAAATTGGTTCCGGAGATGCTTTCAACGCTGGATTATTATACGGATTATCAAATAAATTTTCCGGACAAGAATGTATCGAATGGGCAACGGCTTGTGGCGTAATCAAACAAAGCATTCACGGAGATTTCGCGATAACGAATGGGAACGAAATAAGTCATTTCATTAAAAATGGCTCAAGTAATAGAATTAATAGATAAATAAAGAATATGTACAGCATTTTAAAAAAGCAAGGCGTACTACCATTAGTGACCCAAATTAACATTGAAACAGCCCAAATCGTATTGCAATCAGCGGCTGATGCTGGCATAAAAATTATAGAGTTTGCTGCTCGTGCAGATGATGCTAAAGAAGTTTTTAGCCAAATGATAGCCTTTAAAAAAGCAAATAATTTAGATGTAAAAATAGCCGTTGGATCAATTTTAAGCGTCGATGATGCCGAAACGTTTCATCTTCTTGGTGCAGATTGTATCGTTTGTCCGCATACCGATCTTGAAATTGGAAATTATTGTTTCAAAAATAATATCTATTGGATTCCCGGAGCTGCGACATTAAACGAAATACTGCAAGCCAATAAATTAGGAGCCGAAATTGTAAAACTTTTTCCTGCTGATAAAATTGGCGGGCCAGGATATGTAAAAGCAATTAGAGCGCCGTTCCCAAATTTAAAAATAATGCCAACCGGAGGCGTAACGCTCGAAGAAAGCAATTTAAAATCATGGTTCAAGTCCGGAGTAGTTTGCGTGGGAATTGGTTCTAATTTATTTTCGAAAGAAATGCTTTTGAACTTAAATTATGAGCAATCGTTAGAAGCATTTCAAAATTTAATTGAAGTTGTAGAAAAAACCAGAAACTAAAGTTATGCAAAACAATTGGTGGAAAATTAATTCCGAACTCCGCATTGATACGCCATTTTTGGCTGTTTACGAAAATCGTATTCAGGCAAATATTGAGCGTTTGATTGAAGCAGTAAAAGGCGAAACTCAAAAATTAAGACCACACATCAAAACGCATAAGATAGGTGAAATTCTGGATTTGTTTAAAACCTACAACATCAATAAAATAAAATGCGCCACAATTGCCGAAGCTGAATTGGCCGCAATACATGAAATTCACGATGTGCTTCTCGCCTATCAACCTGTTGGCGCTAAAAAAGACAGATGGATTGCCTTGATTCAGAAATATCCCAATGTTGCTTTTTCGACTATTGTTGACAATTTAGATTCAGCGAAAGCCTTAAATGAAAGCGCCGCAAAAAACAATCTGAAACTTACCGTTTATCTGGATTTAAATACCGGAATGAACAGAACCGGAATTTCGGTTTCTAAAAACTGGAAAGCTTTAATTGATGAAATTGTTCTCCTGAAAAACATTCATTTTGCAGGAATTCACATTTACGACGGTCATTTAAAAGGAGATTTAGAACATCGATTTGATACCGCTTCCAATTTATTTTTTAGCATAAACGAAGAAATTCAGGCGATTAATAAAAAACTGGGTTACGAATTAAAAATTGTAGCTGGAGGATCGAATACATTTCCGTTTTATGCGACTCAAAAAAATGTAGAATGCAGTCCGGGAACTTTTGTTTTTTGGGATTCGAATTACCAGATTCATTTACCGGAACAACATTTCGAACCCGCTTTGGTAATTGTTGGAACCATAATTTCAAAACCAACAAGTGCTACTTTTTGTATTGATATTGGATACAAAGCCGTAGCTTCTGAAAACCCGATCGATAAAAGATTGGTAATTTTAAATGATGAAAACTTAATCCCAACGGCACATTCAGAAGAACATTTAATTATAGAAAACAGAGGGAAAAACGAGTATGCTATTGGCGATACCATTTATGCCCAACCGTATCATGTTTGCCCTACTTGCGCCCTTTACGATTCGGTTCAGGTCGTGAATTCGGCACATGAAATTTGTGATCAATGGCTGGTTGTTGCCCGCAGGAGAAAAATTAATATCTAGCAGCAGAAAAAATAGAATAAAGAATAGAAAATAGAGCGAAAAAGAAAGAGAATAGACCTCATAATAACATTTGTCTGGAAAACCTCTGAGCCTTTGGATCTTTGTGCCTTAAAAAAAATAATATGTTTATAATAGACGCCCATTTAGACCTGAGCATGAATGCGATGGAATGGAATCGAGATTTAAGAAATGACGTACCAACTTTGCGTCATCTCGAAAAAGGAATGACGGACAAACCAGATCGCGAACGCGCAACGGTTTCGTTTCCGGATTTACGACGTGGTAATATTGGTATTGTAGTCGCGACTCAAATTGCACGATTTGTAAAACCGGACAGTATTATTCCGGGTTGGAATTCTCCTGAACAAGCCTGGGCACAAACTCAAGGCCAACTTGCGTGGTACAAAGCCATGGAAGAAGCCGGAGAAATCACTGCAATTACAGACAAAAAATCATTACTAAAACAAATTGATTTATGGAATGACGGAACGCCAAACGATAAAAAACCTATTGGTTATATTTTGAGTTTAGAAGGCGCAGATTCCATTATTGATGTTTCATATTTAGAAAAAGCATACAATTACGGATTGCGTGCCATTGGTCCTGCGCATTACGGACCCGGACGTTACGCAAACGGAACGGACGCAACCGGAAAAATGAACCAAAACGGCCTTGATTTATTGAAAGAAATGGAACGTTTAAACATCATTCTGGATGCAACCCATTTATGCGATGATGCTTTCTGGCAAGCTTTAGATCATTATCAAGGGCCAGTTTGGGCAAGTCACAACAATTGCAGAAGTCTGGTAGATCACAATCGTCAATATAGCGATGAAATGATTCAAGCATTAATTTCTCGTGGAGCCGTTATTGGCGGTGCTTTAGATGCCTGGATGCTAGTTCCGGATTGGGAAAGAGGCGTTTCGACACCAAAAGGTACAAATTGTAATCTTGAAACGGTTTTCAAACACATGGATCACATTTGTCAATTGGCCGGAAATACCAATCATATTGGTGTAGGATCAGATTTGGATGGCGCTTTTGGTACAGAACAAGGTCCGTATGATTTAGATACCATTGCCGATTTGCAAAAATTGGTTTTGATCTTTAAAAACAACGGCTATTCTGATGAAGATTTAAATAAAATCTTTCACCAAAACTGGATCAATTTCTTAATGAAAAATTGGGATTAAATAAAGACTAAACTTGGAACTGCCTTCTTATACGACTGTAATTTTTCGTCGTTTGGATCAACTTCTGTAACTACATAATTAACCTCGGATAAGTTGGCAATTTTCATTTTTAGAACCGTGTCAAGTTTTTCAGAAATAGTCAAAATCGCTGTTTTTTCAGAAGCCTGAATCATCGCTTTTTTTACCTGAACGGTTTCCCAATCAGAGTCTGAAAAACCACCTTCGATATCTAAAGCATTGGTTCCTAATATTAATAAATCGACTTTAATATTAGCCAATTGATTGTAGACATCGCCGCTCACACACATTTGGCTGTAAGATGAAATGCTGCCGCCAATCATGATAATTTTAACATTAGGTTTATCCAGAAGTTCAACTGCAGATAAAACGGTAACAGTAAAAATAGTAAGATTTAAATCATCAGGAATTAAACGGATGAATTCACGAATTGTAGTTCCTCCGCCAATCAACAAAACCATTCCGTCATGAAGTAAACCTAAAGTTTTTTGCGCAATGATTTGTTTGGATTCGCCTGCATAAGTTTGATTATTGGCCGAAGAATGGTGATAGGCTTTTGTCATCGCACCGCCTTTTACCTTAATCAATAAAGATTCTGATTCAAGTTCATTTATATCACGTCTCACAGTATCTTCTGAAACAAATAATTTGGCAGAAAGCGTTTCAAAACTTACACGAGTATGCAAGTTTATCTCTTTTAAAATAAGATTTTTACGTTCTTCCTTAGTGTAATTTACCACTTCATTATCATTACTCATGCAAATTCATTTTTGTTATGGACAAATGTAAACAATAAATGCAATATTATTGCGAAACAAATTATAACACAAAGTAATAAAAAAGTTAATTCGTCTATTTTAAAGACATTTAAGCATAAATTCATTTTGCAAAAAAAATGCAAACTAATTTACAAACCTTAAATTTGTTTAACAAATCAAAAAAACAACCATGCAAAAAAGCCTATTCCTCTTTTTAATATTTTGTTTTTCTTTCGGAAATGCCCAAACCTCTTTCATAAACAATACTATCATTCCTGCTCCCAATTCATACAAAGCAACCGGAGATAGTATTCGTTTAAACGGACAGATAAAATTTACTTTCGAAAAAAATAAATTCAGCGCAAGAGAACTCAAAACTGCACAAATTTTCGAATCGGCTATCAACTCTACTACTTCAAATAAAAAAAGTAACATCGAAGTTTTATTCATTGCTAAAAATCCATCCGCATCTTTAAAAAAAGAAGCGTATAAAATAACTATTACTCCAAAAAAAATTACGGTTACCGGTAGCGAAGAAGGATTATTTTATGCCGTGCAAAGTTTATTACAGCTTTTACCTAATAAGCCAAAAAATCAGGAAATAAAATTGCCTTGTGTTACCATCGAAGATGAGCCCAGATACGATTACCGCGGACTTCACCTCGATGTTTGCCGTCATTTTTTCTCTGTAGACGTTATAAAAGATTTTATCGCACAAATGTCTAGTTATAAATTAAATAACTTTCATTGGCATTTAACCGACGATCAGGGATGGAGAATTGAGATAAAAAAATATCCAAAACTGACTGAAGTAGGTTCTAAAAGAGCACAAACTTTAGTGGGAAATAAATTCGAAAGATTCCCGTATTTTTTTGACGGAAATCCGTACGGAGGGTTTTATACGCAGGAAGAAATCAAAGACGTTGTAAAATTTGCCGAAGACCATTATGTGAATATTATTCCGGAAATCGAAATGCCCGGTCATGCAACCGCAGCAGTTACGGCTTATCCTAATTTATCTTGTTTCCCAAATCGTCAATATAAAGTGATAGAATATTGGGGTGTTTTTGATGATATTTTCTGCGCAGGAAAAGAAGAAACTTTTACTTTTTTAGAAGATGTTCTAACCGAAGTGATGGCTTTATTTCCAAGTAAATACATTCATATTGGTGGAGACGAGTGCCCGAAAACAAGATGGAAAGAATGTCCGAATTGTCAAAAAAGAATCAAAGATTTAGGATTGAAAGACGAACATGAATTACAAAGTTATTTAACAATGCGAATCGAAAAATTCCTGAATGCAAACGGAAGACAAATTTTAGGCTGGGACGAAATGCTTGAAGGTGGGCTTGCGCCAAATGCTGCTGTAATGTCATGGCGAGGCGAAGCTGGTGGAATTAGCGCTGCAAGACAAAAACATAATGTAATCATGAATCCCGAACAAGTTTTGTATCTGGATTATAATCAGGGATATTCTCCGCAAGAGCCTTTAACAATTGGAAGATTAACCACGGTTGAAAAAATGTACAACTATAACCCAACGCCTGTTGATAGTTTGACCGTTGACGAACAAAAATATATTATAGGCGTGCAATCTAATCTTTGGTCAGAATATCTAACAAGTCCGGCGAAGTTAAATTATATGATTTATCCGCGCGTATTTGCTTTGGCCGAAATTGCCTGGACACAACCTCAAAATAAAAATTACAATCATTTTATTTTAAATCAAATTCCATATCATTTAGAAAAACTGGAAGCACAAAAAAGATTGTACAAAGTTCCTAGTCCCTTTGGTTCTAATGAAACGGCATTAATTGCTTCAAAATATGTTTTGGATTTAAAACCAACGATTAAAAACGGACAAATCTTCTACACAATTGACGGATATAATCCAGATGAAACGGCTGAACTTTATACAAAACCTGTAACGATAAATATCCCAAAAGGAGAATTCAGAACTATTAAAACCGTTCAGATTAGTCCAAGCGGAAGAAGAAGTTCTATTAGTAAAATATTAGTTAGAAATCCGGAACTAAAATCGGCTTTGGCCATAAAACCAACTAAGAAAGGTTTGAAATTCGATTATTATACGGGAACCATATTCCAGCAAGTTCAGGATTTAGATTTAGCAAAACCTGTTAATTCAGGCATTTTTGAAGGCGCAATAAGCAGTGAAAAATGGAAATCGAAAACAGAGCGTTATATCGGCTTAAAATTCAACGGATACATCTTTATTCCTGAAACGGCAAATTATACAATTTCGACGCTTTCAGATGACGGATCGAAGCTTTTTATCGATAATGAATTAGTGGTAAATAATGATGGAATTCATTGGCTCAACGAAGCCTATGGAGCTGTAAAACTCGAAAAAGGTTTCCATAAAATAAACATTGGTTATTTTGATCAGATTGGCGGAACTACTTTAACATGCTACATTCAACAGGAAGGAAAAGAAAAACAAGAAATAAGTGCTTCGCAATTGTATTACGAATAAAACATAAAAAAAGGTTCCGACGTATCGGAACCTTTTTTTTATTTAAAACTAAAAGTAATTCAAATTATCCTTTCAAACTTGCTGATAAATATTCACGGTTCATACGCGCGATATTTTCAAGTGAAATTCCTTTTGGACATTCGATTTCACAAGCTCCTGTATTTGTACAGTTACCAAAACCTTCTAAATCCATTTGGTGTACCATGTTTAAAACACGATCAACTGCTTCAACTTTACCTTGAGGTAATAATGCATATTGAGACACTTTTGCTCCAACGAACAACATTGCTGATCCGTTTTTACAAGTTGCAACACAAGCTCCACAACCAATACAAGCTGCAGCATCAAATGATTTATCAGCATCATGTTTGTTAATCGGAATTGTATTGGCATCAATTGTATTTCCTGAAGTATTTACCGAGATAAATCCTCCCGCATGTTGAATTCTGTCAAAAGAACTTCTGTCAACAACTAAATCTTTAATTACAGGGAAAGCTTTTGCTCTAAATGGCTCGATAAAAATCGTGTCACCATCTTTAAACATACGCATGTGTAATTGGCAAGTAGTAACTCCTCTGTCTGGTCCGTGTGCTTCTCCGTTGATGAATAATGAACACATTCCGCAGATTCCTTCACGACAATCGTGGTCAAATGCTACCGGCTCTTCTCCCTTGTTGATTAATTGTTCGTTAAGAACATCAAGCATTTCAAGGAAAGACATATCTGGTTCGATTCCGTCGATTGGGTAATCAACAATTCCCCCTTTATCTTGGGCGTTTTTCTGACGCCATATTTTTAATGTAAGTTTCATTTTGTATAAGTTTTAAGTATCAAAAAGTATAGCAACTTTTTAAATACTATTTGTAGCTTCTTTGAACTAATTTAATGTTTTCGTAAACCAGAGGTTCTTTGTGTAATACTGCATCACTTGGTTTTCCTTTGTATTCCCAAGCTGCAACATATGCAAAGTTTTCGTCATCACGAAGTGCTTCTCCTTCTTCTGTTTGGTATTCTTCACGGAAGTGACCTCCACAAGACTCATTACGATGTAATGCATCTTTCGCGAACAATTCTCCTAACTCTAAGAAATCGGCAACACGTGTCGCTTTCTCTAATTCCTGATTAAATTCGTTAGCGCTTCCAGGAACTTTTACATCTTTATAAAACTCTTCACGTAAAGCGGCAATTTCTTCGATCGCTTCAGCTAAACCTTTAGCATTACGAGCCATACCCACTTTATCCCACATGATTTTTCCTAATTTCTTATGGAAATAATCTACAGAATGAGTTCCGTTATTATTGATGAATCTGTCGATTTGATCTTTTACTTCTTTTTCTGCTGCTAAGAATTCTGGTAAATCTGTAGAAATTTCTCCCATTTTAATATCCGGAGCTAAGTAATCTCCAATAGTATAAGGTAATACGAAATATCCATCAGCTAAACCTTGCATTAAAGCAGAAGCTCCAAGTCTGTTTGCTCCGTGATCAGAGAAGTTAGATTCTCCAATAGAGAAACATCCCGGAATTGTAGTCATTAAGTTATAATCAACCCAAGTTCCACCCATTGTGTAGTGAACCGCCGGGTAAATCATCATTGGTGTTGTATACGGATCTTCATCGACGATTTTGTAATACATCTGGAATAAGTTTCCGTATTTACTTTTCACGATTTCAGCTCCTAATTTAGTTACCAAAGCCGCATCGTTAGCATCTAAACCTTTTACGAAAGCTTCTTCAGTTCCGTAACGTTTGATTGCTGCTGCGAAATCTAAATAAACCGCTTCTCCTGTTTTGTTAACACCAAAACCAGCATCACATCTTTCTTTTGCAGCACGAGACGCAACGTCACGAGGTACTAAGTTACCAAAAGCAGGATATCTTCTTTCTAAGAAATAATCTCTTTCTGCTTCAGTTAAATCAGTTGCTTTTTTCTTTCCTTCACGAATTGCTTTTGCATCTTCTTGTTTTGCAGGAACCCAAATACGACCGTCATTACGTAACGACTCAGACATCAAAGTCAGTTTTGACTGGTGATCTCCTGAAACCGGAATACAAGTTGGGTGAATTTGTGTGTAGCAAGGATTTGCGAAAAAAGCTCCTTTTTTATGTATTTTCCAAGCTGCTGTTGCGTTACTTCCCATAGCATTTGTTGACAAGAAAAATACGTTTCCGTATCCTCCAGAACCAATTACTACCGCGTGAGCAGAATGTCTTTCTATTTCTCCAGTGATTAAGTTACGAGCGATAATACCTCTCGCTTTTCCGTTCACGATAACAATGTCAAGCATTTCATGACGGTTGTACATTTTTACTTTACCACGACCAATCTGACGGTTCATTGCAGAATAAGCTCCTAACAATAATTGCTGACCAGTTTGTCCTTGTGCGTAAAAAGTACGAGAAACCAAAGTTCCTCCAAAAGAACGGTTATCTAATAATCCACCATATTCACGAGCCAATGGTACACCTTGAGCCACACACTGGTCGATAATATTAGCAGAAACTTCAGCCAAACGGTGAACGTTTGCCTCACGTGCACGGTAGTCACCACCTTTTACAGTATCATAAAACAATCTGTAAACTGAGTCACCGTCACCTTTATAATTTTTTGCTGCATTGATACCACCTTGTGCTGCAATAGAGTGCGCACGACGAGGTGAATCCTGAAAACAAAATGCTTTTACGTTATATCCCTGCTCAGCCAAAGTTGCCGCAGCCGAACCTCCAGCTAAACCTGTACCAACAATGATAATATCTAAATTACGTTTGTTTGCCGGGTTTACTAAATTAATATGATCTTTATAATCTGTCCATTTGTCCGATATTGGGCCGTGTGGAATTTTTGAATCTAATGCCATTATAATTTATATTAATTATTGAAATGATGAAATAATGCGATAATTACGAAAAGTGCCGGTACTACAACTGCAAAACCATAACCTACTTTACTTAAAAATCTTGAATACTTGTTGTGCATCCCCATTGACTGAAGAGATGAACCGAATCCGTGCCAAAGGTGAAAACCTAATAACACAAATGATATACAATACAATCCTGTACGAATTGGATCATGAAATTTATGAACTAACTCTCCATAATACCTTGTAGCATCCGGAGTAGCTCCTGCAATATACTTGTAATTAACCTCCGGAAACCAGAAATCATAAAAATGCAATCCTAAGAAAGCCAAAATAACTAATCCAGAAATAATCATATTTCTAGAACTCCAGGAAGCATTTGCAGCTCCGTTGTATTTTGCATATGCAATTGGTCTTGCAGCAGTATTTTGAGCAGTCAATACGAACCCCATAACGAAATGGAAGATTACTCCGATTGCCAAAACTGGTTGCATTACATATTGAATCAGCGGATTGTATCCCATAAAGTGAGATGCTTCGTTAAAAACATTTTCACTAATAATAGAAATAAAATTTAAGGAAACATGCAGCGCTAAAAACGTGATTAAGAATATTCCCGAAAGAGCCATAGCCACTTTCTTTAAGATGGAAGCATTCAATAGTGCAGATTGTGCCATAATTGTTTAAGTAGTTTGTATTAAAAAATTACACAAAAATAACTCAATTAACAAAGAACTACAACCATTTCGCTGTTATTTATAATGATTTTAAAATACATTACGTAATACGTACTTTTACGTATAAAAAGCACTCTATCCCAAATTATTTTATTATAAGATTTTTTCAAAACACCTATTGACGAGATTTTACGCGCTATAACGAGCAAACTTGTTTCTAAAGTTTGTCATATTATTATTTTAATCAAACTTTTAATTTGTTTTCTTTAAAAGTTTCTCCGCATTGTAATTTTATAGGATTAAAAAATTGTCATTCCGCAACATAATTTTACCTTTATCGGCTTCAAAAAAAATATAATGAAAACAGGAATTGACGCTATCTCTTTTGATGTAGCCAACATACATTTACCCATAAAAACTTTGGCAACTGCCAGAAATATTGAACCCGAAAAATTAGAAAAGGGATTAGGATTAATAAAAATGACTTTGCCGGACGTTCATCAGGATGCTGTTGTTTTTGGAGCAAATGCTTTAACAAAACTAATTCTTGAGAACGAAATAAACTTAAACGAAATTAGCCGAATTTATGTTGGAACCGAAAGCGGAATAGACAGTTCTAAACCCATAAGCTCGTTCTTAATAAGCTTAATGGAACAGAAATTTGGAGAAGATTCCCTTGCAGAATGTGACGTTGTCGATTTTACCTTTGCTTGTATTGGCGGTGTTGACGCTTTGCAAAACTGCATTGATTTTGTAAAATTAAATCCGACTAAAAAAGCAATTGTGGTTACGACTGATTTTGCTAAATACGATTTAAACTCTACAGGAGAATATACACAAGGCGCCGGAGCTCTGGCAATGCTTGTAACTTCTAACCCTAGAATTATTGCTTTTGATGACAATTGGGCAACCTCTACAAAAGGTGTGTTTGATTTTTTCAAACCTTACAGAACTATCTCAAAAGAAGCAATTACTCAAAACGAAAATAACGACCCCTGGTTTGATAATTTAGAAGCCGAAATTGAAATTCATAAAGATCAACCGGTTTTTGATGGTCAATATTCGAATCAATGTTATATGGATCGTACGCGTAATGCTTATTTTTCATTCAAAAGATTAAAAAACACTACCGAAACCTTATACAATACCTGGAACAGCATTATCATGCATCTTCCGTATTCTTTTCAGGGACGCAGAATGTTGTCTGAAATTTATGCTTTAGATCACGCTGATAAAATTATTGCAGAAAATATCGAACCAGCAGATTATCAAACTAAAATTAAAGAAGTTGGAAAATCTGATGAGTACAGAAAATTTGTAACCGAGAAATTGCAACCTGCTGAATTGGCTTCTTCTTTAATAGGAAACCTTTATACAGGATCTATTTTCATGGGATTATTATCAACTTTGGCCCATTATTACGATACAAAACAAGAAGTTGCGGGAACTAAATTTGGTTTCCTGGCTTACGGAAGCGGATCTAAATCGAAAGTTTTTGAAGGAACAATTCAACCAAAATGGCAATCGGCTTTAGCCAAAACAAAGCTTTTCGAAAATCTGGAAGAAAGTACAGAAATTGGTTTTGAAACTTACGAAAGTCTTCACAAAAAAGAACAAAAACAAAGCGTCAGAATTCCTAAAAACGAATGGGTTTTAGATCGAATAGAAAAAGAAATTCCTGTTTTAATTGGAGCGAGATATTATAAATGGATCGATTAAATTTTAAATTTCAATAAAGAAATTCCAAATTCCAATAAAAACCCGAAGCAAATTTGCTTCGGGTTTTTTATGTTTATTTTTCACTTCCTTTCGTAGTTTGTCTTTATTTCCAACATATTCTGCAGATTTTTCTTCTTCATTTACCATAACTCTTCTTTCATTTTTATATTCCTTCTAACCTTTAGATGCTTTCATAAATTCTCCTATAAAAAGAATTTCAAATATAAATGCCATAAAAATTATAAAAAAACTAAATATTACAATAATAGCTGCCAGCGTTTTATTTGATTTCCAGTAAATTCCAGATGATAAAAAAAGGGAAGCCATCACCATACTTACTATTAAAACAATTAAGCATCTTACATAAATCAGAATGTAAAAGAGAATAGGCTGATCGATTACACATGGATCCTGTCGAAAAACGCCTACCGATACAATCGCAATAAATATTACAATAAAAACATTCCAGTAAAACGCAAATTTCCAGAAATTTTGTAAACGCTTAGCTTTCAAAACATCAATTTCGTTTTCTATAGAATATTCTTTCTTTGAAAATAAATACCAAGTCGAAACTACAAGACTAACACCGAAAAAAAGCATTGGAAGAACAAACCCATATGTAAATTCATAAGGATGCAAATATCGGATTTTAAGTATTTTTTGATGTTGAAGATTAAAGAGTATAAAAATACCCAATAAAAAAACGAGAATAAACTGAAGCAATATTACACTTCTGAAGAATTTGGTTTTATTATCCATAATAAGGAAAACAGTTCTATAGGATTTTAACCAAAACTATTAAAAATAAATTAACATTTTGATATTTAATCAGAATTATTAGCCAAAAGACAGCTCTTCTTTTAAGTTTAATGATTCAAAATCTATAACTACATGACTAACAAGATAATTATAAATAAAAATCTTTTGTCAAAGCTTAAAACTCTGACAAAAGATTACGAGCCACAATAACGAAATCAATCCTTTTTATGTTGTTCTGTATAGTTTTGATTCCCTTTAAGAGCTTCGTCATGTACATTCATTCCGTTTGACATTCCGAGCATAAAAGCGGTTATTATCACAATCAATTTTCTTTTTATCCAATGAAGCGGTCGCTTAGATGGCTCTAAACGTGTTTTATTTTTATGTTTATACATTTTGAAAATGATAAATGATTAGACATTATTTTATCATCGTATGCGTTGTAGCGCATAAAAGCTTAGAGAAACAAATCTTTAAGCGTTGTATAAACTTTTATATAAATGTTTTGAATTGATTACCTCATTTACAAATACTGATTGACTTATAAATGAAGTTAAATTTTGATAAAGAAGTTTGTGAAATTGTAATGCAATCTTAATTTGAAAACTAAAAATGGATTTTAATTGAAGATAAATTAAAGGAATTAAAAACAAGGTTTTCTTTGTCGATTTTAACGATTTGAAAATATAAAACCAAGAATTTGCAAAATCTAATTCGCTTCTTAAAACAACAAACGAAGATTGATAATAATCTGCCGATTTTGATTGAGAATCTAAAGTACCATCACTCGCAATCATGGCAAAAACCAGAAAGAGTGAGAGTAGATATTTTAAATGTTTATTCAATCGATTTGTGTTGGATTATTATCTTTTAGCTGAACGAAAGTACAAATTAAAACAAAACTCACAATTTTGTAAACTCTTTTTGTTTAGTATCTCCCCTTTCAATTTCCGTTCTGTAAAGCAACAATCCTAATCCCACCACAAAAACCACACAACTCAACAACATATAAATTCCGTTTTTTAAAAGAAAAAAAGAAAAACCTATCGATACAGCGCCAACAATAACCATCGCAGCACTTATGGTATTTGTTTTGAAAAAGTTCAGGGCATGAATGGCTAAACCAATGAAAAGCAAAGACGGACCAACAATAACAAACGGATATAAAATAGAAGGCGTATTACTTATTTGACTGCTTAAAGCTTGTTTAGCCGCTTCGTTATTACCAAAACTCCACATTATAAAATCGATTGTGCAAAGACCAATATGCGCAATAACTCCTAAAGTTGTAACAACTGAAGCTACTGCATTTAATTTGTTTTTAGGAAACACATCATTAAACGATAATAAAAAATAAGCACCGATTAAATTAAACCAATGCGCAAAATCGATTGGTATTTGAAAGTCCGGTAAAACTTTTGAAAAGAATAAATAACTGATCAGGAAAAATAATAATCCGAGAAGGCAAAGCTGTTTTGTTGTCATAATTAATTTTTTAAATTGATGAAACAAAACTAATATTGAGATCTTTCTTAACGGCCTGTTTTATTGACTTTGGTACAAAACTATCGGTTTTAGGTATGAAATTATAATGCTAACAAAACTTCTTTGTAGCTTTTAGAAACCGGAAGTTCTATTTGGGTTAAAACAATGGTATTTTGGTTTCTCCAGGATTTAAAATGCATTGGATTTATAATATGCGAACGATGTATCTGAACTAAAAAAGGGAAATCTTCCTGTACTTTTTTAAGCGAAGAACGTATCAATTTTGAAACGAGTTTGTCATTTTCGATATAAAAAATCTCAACATAATTTTGAGCGTTTGAAATACAAACCAAATCTTCTTTTTTAATTTTTAAAACATCTAATTTATTTTCTCCCCTAAAAGTTAAAACATCTTCTTGTATTGGAATTAGCTTAATTAAATATCTTCTGGCGAGAATAATTACGGGAGTTAGAATTAAAGCGACTTTGATAAAAATTATAGAAAAGAATTCTGAAAAAGTATATCCGCCATTTAAAATTGGGCTTTTATAATAAGCGTAAACTCCAATGAAATAAATCAAATGAAATAAAAATATACTTGTAATCTCTAAACCTATATTCCATTTTGACATTCTTTTATAAAGGTTTCTCTGAAAAATAGTCAAAAGAGCATAACATAAAAAAGCTATAACACTAAAACCAAAACTTATTAAAAACCAAGCTCTAAAATTGATAGTTCCGTCGTCGAAAGGTTTTATAATGAAAGCAAAAACAAAAAGCCATAAAGCGACAAGCAAACCTACTATCAGATTGTGTTTTATGGATATATTGAGTTGTTTCATTTTTTCTTAAAGCGATTATTACTATACAATATTAGACTTTAATTCAACTTGTTTCAAGTAGATTCATCAGTTTTCTACTTCTTTTCAAGATCAATAATTTCTTCAAAACAGAAAAGAAGTAAATTACCACAAACTAAATTTTAAAAAGAAGAATTTTACACGTAATTTAAAAAACAAATTAAGGCATCAAGTAGTTTTGTAAGTATTTATTTGTATTTTTATCACAGTCGTATCCGAAAAACTTATAGAGTAGGAAAATCCAAAAAACAAATTACCTATGAAAAATTTACAAAATTTATCAAAATTTCAAAAATTATCAAAAGAAGAATTGAAATCAATCAACGGTGGAGCTGTAAAATGCGTACCATATCCGATATGTGCGGGTAATGAAGTTTCTTATGTTGGAAGAAACATCTGTGGTTGGTATTTATACAAAACAGCATCAGATAGTATCTGCATGGAATACTTAGTGTGATAATACTATAATCATCTATTTATTAAAACTGCTACCACAAAATAGCAGTTTTTTTATGTCTATTTTTTTATCGCCAGAATGCTACTTATAAATTGTAAACTTATTATGACTCAAAGTAAAACCGAGCCTTTCGTATTTCGCAACATTTTCTACACGTTTTTTATTGGTTGTAACTTCAATACTTTTTAAATTATTTTCTTCTGCAAAATCTTTAATTTCATTTATCAGTAAACGTCCAACGCCCTGACCACGATATTTTTCATGAATAAAAAATTCCTGAATTTCGCCTACTAATCCGCAATGATGAAGGAGATTTTGTGTATGAAAGCTAATAAAACCTAAAGCTTCAATTTCGTTCTCGGCTATTAAATATAAATTTTTAGGATTTGAAATGTTTTCATTGAAAATGGCTTCAAAAATTTTAAAATCTAAAACTTCATTTTCGAGTTCGCAAATTGCTTTGTAAACGAAGTCTAAGTCTTGTTTTTGGATTTTTCTGATTTGAATACTTAATTCCATGATTTAATAAATTACTAAATAACATTTGTTAATACATTGGCGAAAGCTTTCCGCCATTGCTAAAGACCTTTTTTAACTCTTCGGAATCTGCTAACCATTCAATAGTTACAAATCTTGAGCAATCATTTTTTAATTCATTAGACCAATCAATTAAAATAGCCGCATTATCATTTTTAATTTCGTCTTTAGCAAATTGATATGTTTTATTAAAATATGCCGCTGCCTCTCCCCTAAGATCAAAAGACACATATTTTGTTTTTGAAAAAACCGCACATAACGAAAGTCGTTTTCTCTCACTGGTATCAAGTTTTTTTACTTTGTCTTTTTTAGTAAAATTATCGACTTCGAAAATTCTCGATACTGAATTTTTTAGATTTGCATTTCTCTTTAAATACCCGCCCACACTCATCGGATTAAATATTCTTTTTAGTGCTGATTCTTCGATTGGTGCTGCAAAAGTCAACGGCTTTATTACTTTAACATTCTCATGATTTGCTTTTCCTGAAAAAATACTCACCAATTGCTCTTTCAAATCATCAAAATGAGCTCCTCCTTCTAAATAAATAATAACCAACTCTCCTTTTCTTAATTCAAAAGGCGGTATAAAATAATGATCCGTTTTGATTCCTTTACTTTCAATTATAAGTTCGTTCATTTTATCAGAATAAATATTCATTCAATTCTAGACGCTCAAATTTAACCTTGTATTTCTGAACGTAGTTATTCCAATCTTCTTGATTTTTATAAATCGAAAAAGCATATTCAACAATTTCTTTACTGAAATGATTTCCAAAAATGTTATCCAAATATTGAATTCCAGAATCGATTACATGTTTTAAAACTTGTAATTTATCTATCCCGTTTTCTTTGCAGGCTTTATCAAGCCAAAGTCCTTTTCCTATTTTTACATATTCTTCAAGAAGAGTTTCGGTAATAAACTCAGAAGGAACATCATTAATATCCGGTTGATGTTTTCCGTTTTTGAAAACCAATAAAATCAATTCTTCAGTATAGTATGCTGACGGAATTAATCGTAGCATTGTTCCGCTTTCTGTCGCTTTAAAACAAAGTTCTTTTGTTATAAATTCATCAGGAATTACCTGAATCGCAAAACCATCTTTATCAACTAATTTCTCACAGAGTTCAGAAGTTATGAAATCCTGATCGACAAACGGCAAAGCATGATAAGTGATATTTAAGGCCAGATTACAAAGTTCTTCGGTTTTAAATTCTTTCGGAACCAGTTTAAGATCTCTATAATTTACTAAAACACGTGTGCGCCAATATTCGTAAGTTTTAGCCGGCGGATTATTTTGTTTTAATATTAATTCGCCCATTGCCAATTCTCGTTCTAATTCTTCAAAACTTTCAATAAATGGATTATCGAGTAGTTTTCGAAGTTCGTTAGAGATGATTTCTTCATCTGTTTCATCATCATAGCTGCATTCGTTTTTCGGGTCAGAATCATTATCTCTGTCGTTATAATAAAACAAATCATTTTTTCTTTCTGCGAATGCTGTATTATGATCGTTAACAATAAAAACAGGAGCATTTATTGTGCCCGAGCAGTTAAAATTACCATGATTATAATAGGTCATGACCACTTCTTTCGCTTCAACATTTCCTTTTATTTCAGCATAGGAACCACCAAGCAAAAGACTTTGACATGTAACGTTTCCACTAATAAAAACATATGGCCCGTAATCTCCTTCGGCATTGATAATGGATCCGCTTGCTGAGAAATTTCCATTTATCAAAATGCCTTCGATTCTTATTTCTTCGATTTTTTTAATGGGAAGGTTTAGCAAGTTGGCAAGCCATTTTTTCTCTTTTTCTTCGTAAAGATCCAAATAAAAATTTCCATCAAAACTTATATGGCTTTCTGCCATTAGAAAAAAATCTTCGTCCTGCCATTCGTCAAAATAATCGAAACCTTCGTGATCGATTAGAAACGGAAATTGCGATTTGATTTCTTTTATTGTTATTAGTTTAAAATTGGAAGTTTGCATTTTATCAATTTAATCGAAGTTGTTTTTTTCTACTATCAAGATTACACAATTCTAAATTCAAAATCAAACAATGATCAGAAAAGTTGTATTTTTACTCGCATAAAATAATCTGCAAATTGTATCTCACAAGAACAAACTTGTTTTCTACCGAAACCGAAAATGTAAAAGAATTTTAAATATCTTTGAACTATGAGCACAGTAAAACCAAAACATATCGGCAGAAATATAAGCCGAATTAGAGAACTGAGAGACATGAAGCAGGAAGCGCTTGCACAAGCCATTGGTACTACGCAGCAATCGATCTCTATTATTGAAGGAAGCGAAAGCGTTGACGATGAAAAACTAAAAGCAATTGCAGAAGCTTTGGGCGTACCTGCTGATGTAATAAGAAACTTTTCTGAAGAGGCTGTTTTTAATATTATTGGGAATACTTATAATGATGATTCCTATTCTACAGTAAATTTTGGATGTACTTTTAATCCATTAGACAAACTTCTTGAAGCTTTTGATAAAAATGAAAAACTTTATGAACGATTGGTTCAGGCTGAAAAAGAAAAAGTGGCTCTTTTAGAGAAGTTGCTTGATAAGAAATAAAATTTATGATATAAAATAAAAAAAACCGAAGCTTGAATTGGCTTCGGTTTTTTTATTAATTCACAAATAAATTACAAAATTCAAACTATCATTATTTTTTGGAATTGGATTGCAATTCAACATTTTTCTTCTTTTTTAAATCTCTCAAAATCTTTTTTTCTTTAGTACTGTCTATCTTCATTTTTGTTAAAGAACTCTTTTTAATTTCGTTTGAATCTTTTAAAATTAGCTTATTAATATTTTGCTTATTTTCTATCGTTAACTTCAAAATTTGAGAACCTGCAACATATAAAACAAAAAGCAAAATTAATATTGCTGCAATTTTATTATTTTTAAATTTTTCTACAATTTTATCATAAAACAATTTAGTAGAATCAGTCTTAGTACTCAATTTACCTTGATCATATAAATTTATTTCTTTACAAACACTTTCATTAAATTTTTCTGTTATTCTTTCAAGTATTTCAAGATATCGCTCTAAGAATTCAAAATCTATTAATTTTGGAATTTCTTCAACACAATAAAAATTTTTATTTTCTTCTTCGTAAGTTTCCATTTTTCTTGAGAAATATCCATAACTAGTCCTAGAATATTTTTCTAAATGTTTATATTTTTTTCTTTCTGGCTGATCGAAATAACTATTTTCTTTTTCAGTTATCCTAAGCATAAAATCTTCATATATTGTATTATTATACGTAATCGATATACTCTTAAAATAATCCTTGTCAACTTTTGAAAGATCAAAATATTTAATTTCTGACTTCAACTCTTCGAAGAAAAAATTAATAGTTTTATCATTTGAAGTATGAATAATTTGGTTTATCTCTTCATTTAAATATTCAAATAAGTTTTGCAAATGATTTAATTGAAATTCTAAATTTTCTTTTTCCCATCCTCCTTTTTCATCTGCAGGCCGTCTTATATAATCCGTAAATTCAAAAATAGTTTTCGCCTCTCTAAATTCTATAAAAGTATTTATAGCCATATTTTTTCTGGTAAAAGTCAACTTCATATTACTTTTTTAATAATTAAATTCAAAAAATCACTAGCCAATATACAAAATAGCACAATTGAAAAATATTTTTCATTATAAATAATAAAATTCTCATAAAATTCAAATTTGCGTGAGGGATAGAGGCGGTATCCTTTTATGAAGCTTTAGCGGAATAAAAGATATAGCCGAAAGCCCGACCCGGAGGGGCACGCCCAAATACTAATCAGTTTAGTATTTTAATTACGATTAAAAGATCTTATCTATTTGTAAATTTTCCTGTACAAAAGTAGTTGTAGAGACAAAAAAAGGTTTTAGATTTGAACCTAAACCAATACCACTATTTTCGACCTATGAACCTATATAAGAAAAACTTATACTTTGTATGCATTTCATTATTTATAGCCGTGAGTTACATTTTGTATGGTTATTTTTTTAGAAATTTTATTACTCAGCCTGATTTACCCAAAAAATATTTAGCGTATAAGAACTTAGAAGACACAATAAAATCTGCTCATTACGAAATTGTAAGTTTAGGAGATAATTCTCTTAATACGAATACGGTTTACTTTTCGCCACTGTCTGAAACTGTTGTTTTTGAATCGGCAAAGCAAGGTTTTGATAATGATAATGACGAATTTAGATTGTATTATAAATTCGACAGCAAAGGAAAACTAATTGACAGCTTAAAGACGCGTAGATATGATTCGTATGAAATTTATGAATCGTATTTACTTTCGGAAAAAAATTATATCTCGTGGATTATTGACAATGATACTATTCGCCATAACTACATCGAACTTAACCCAAAAGCCGACTGGACTTTTGAACGCACGGAGGAAGAATATAGTAAATTAAGCAAAAAAGCCAGTTCTGTTTATTGTTTTAAAGCTCAGATGCATAATTACAATAGTGATGATGTTGGGCAATATTTTGACAAAGCTCTTTTTTTGATTGACAAAGAATGGTATGCATTGTATGGCAAAAGTTTGTTTAAAGAAAGTGTTTCTGAACCTTATCAAAAAATATTTTCGCCAGTTTACACTCATAAAGTAAGTAAGCTTGGTAGTAATTCCTGGCGCGTAAATGCTTTTTATGATATTTTAATAAAAAATGATACTCTGAAATTAAAAACCGAAGTCTGGAGTGATCGCACAGATCTGGCTTATTATAGCCACCCAATAGATCCTGCATTTTGTATTATAAAATACTCTACTTATTTTATTATCAGACCAATAAATTAATGCTTTATGAAAACAAAACAGCCGTTGATAAAAAGCTTTTCTTGCGCTATAATAATTACATTACTTTTTTTTATCGTTTTTAGCGCTCAGGGAAACGATTCTTTTAATCAAACAATGGGTATACTTGTAGGTATTCCGATTACTTTTATTTGTACAATGCTCTATTGTTTAACAATCATATTTTTTGAACACGTGAAGGTTATTGCGCCGAATTTTATTTACCGTTTTGCCGTTCCTTTTTCGTTTTGCTGTGTAGCTTCGATCCTGCTTTGTAATCTAAATGATATACCGGTGGTGGAGAATTTTCAGCAGTTTTCGTTTCTGGAATATTGGCAGGAAATAAGCATTCCTGTTTTGGTATTGTTTGCGATAAATATGATAATTGCCGGGATATTGTCTATCGAATAAAATGAAAACAAATAAGAAAACTTTAATAAACCTATTTTGTGCTACTTCTTCAAAAATCACTAATTTTGAAATTCGAAGTTCAAAACTCACATTATTATGAAATATCATCAAATAAACAGCGCTCTTTTTGTAAAAAATCGCAAAAAATTCACGGCAGAAATGAAACCTAATTCGGTTGCCGTTTTCAATTCAAATGACATTTACCCAGTTAGTGCTGATAGTACTTTGCCATTTGCTCAGCACAGAGATATTTTTTATCTAAGCGGTGTTGATCAGGAAGAAAGTATTTTGCTTTTGTTTCCGGATGCGCCTTATGAGAATCAAAAAGAAATTCTTTTCCTGAAAGAAACCAATGATCATATTGCTGTTTGGGAAGGTGAAAAACTAAGCAAAGAACGTGCTTTTCAGGTTTCGGGAATTAGAACCGTTTATTGGCTACAGGATTTTCATAAAGTTTTGAACGAAATGATGACGTATGCTGACACGATGTACATTAATACAAACGAACATTACCGCGCTTCAGTTGAAACTGAAACCCGCGAAGCTCGTTTTGTAAAATGGTGGAAAGAGCGTTATCCTGCTCATAATGTAGCAAAAAGCAACCCTATTTTGCAACGCATTCGTTCTGTAAAAGAAAGCGAAGAGATTGATTTGATCCAGAAAGCTTGTGATATTACTGAGAAAGGTTTCCGTAGATTATTGCCGTTTGTAAAACCAAATGTTACTGAATACGAAATCGAAGCTGAATTGATTCACGAATTTGTTCGTAACCGCTCTAAAGGTTTTGCTTATACACCAATTATCGCTTCAGGAAATAATGCAAACGTTTTACATTATATTGAAAACAATCAGCAATGTAAAGCCGGAGATTTGATTTTATTGGATGTTGCGGCTGAATATGCCAATTATTCAAGCGATATGACAAGAACGATTCCGGTTTCAGGAAAATTCTCAGATCGTCAGAAAGCGGTTTATAATGCTGTTTTGAAGGTGAAAAATGAAGCTACAAAAATGTTGGCTCCAGGAACACTTTGGAAACAATATCATATTGAAGTGGGTAAAATCATGACATCAGAATTGCTTGGTTTAGGATTAATCGATAAAGCTGATGTTCAGAACGAAAATCCGGAATGGCCTGCTTACAAAAAATATTTCATGCACGGAACTTCTCACCACATGGGACTTGACACGCACGATTACGGATTGCTTCACGAACCTATGAAAGCCAATATGGTTTTTACGGTTGAACCAGGAATTTATATTCCGGCAGAAGGTTTTGGTATTCGTTTAGAAGATAACGTAGTGGTTCAGGAAAAAGGTGAGCCTTTTAACTTAATGCGTAATATTCCGATCGAGGTTGACGAAATCGAAAGCCTGATGAATGAATAAATCATAATAAAAAAGAAAGCCCTTAATAAATATTAAGGGCTTTCTTTTTATATAATAAATCGATATTTATCCAATTTTTGAAATCTGAACATCCAATTGAAATTTTCCGTCAGCTTCGTTTCCGTTGATTAGTTCAAAAAGCTCTAAAGCTCTTCTTGCATTTTTCTCTTCTTCTCTTTGCTCAGCTACATACCACATCATAAAATCTTCTGTAGCATAATCATTTTCAGCTCTACATTTTGCAATTACTTTATTAATCGCCTGAGTAACTGCAATTTCGTTTTGCAAAGCAATTTCAAATACTTCTCTAAAAGAAGCAAATTCCTGCTGCACTTCCGGAACAGATGGCGTAACTGCAATCCCTCCCATATCTGTAATATATTTGAAAACTTTTAGAAAATGCTCTCTTTCTTCTTCGGCTTGCTTGTACAAGTATGATGCTGTATTTGCATAACCATTTCTATCTAACCATGCAGCCATAGCTAAATATTTATTAGAAGCATCGCTTTCTATTTTTGCCTGTAAGTTCAATATATTTTCTATTCCTTCAACTAATGAAGTACTTGTTCTTAGTAGATCTTTCATAACTTTGTTTTTATCTATGTAAAATTACAAAAATTATGCAAGGCAGCTCTAAATGCCTTAAAATTTGGATTTAATCTAAGTAAGAATCTAAATAAGCTCTACATTGACAGTATTGCAAAGCAAAGAATGTAAAGTAAGGGTGAATTTTGTTCCGTTTAATAAATCTCTTAACTGAACGATTTCGCAGATAGTAAGATTTCTGGAAAAATTTCTTTTAGTAGTTTCAATCAACTGTGCATCTGAATGATCAGATAAGTCATAAAGCATATTGAGAATGTCAACGCTATTAACCTTTCTTTGAAAAATCAAAAAATCATGAATTTTATAACTTGACACCGTATCAACAAAATTGATAATTATACTATTGGTCAAGTCACATTGATAACTGTATCCTTTTTCGGTTTCAAATAATACTTTGGTGGTCAAATCACTAATTAATGCCATTCTGATAAAATATAATAACGATGCAAAAATATAGAATTTAAAGCAATAACAAGCATAATTAAGACTAATTTAAAATAACAAAATCATTTAATGTTCTTAAAAACAGTTCGAATGACCGTATTTTTTGAACCATGTAAGTGATACAAGTTCATTTAAATCATAATTTTTATGTTTTTTTTCAAATTCACATAAGCTTATATGCTTTGAATATTTAGTATTAAGAGCGAATTGAATAACTTTTTTTAAACTAAAATGAACTTATATAACTTATATGGTTTAAATATCAGAATAAAGTTGAACGCGATAACTACTATTTTTAACTCAAATGAACTTATATCCCTTGTATGGTTTTGTCATTTCTTATCTTTGTACTTTAAACTTAAAACATTATTTTGAAAACTCTATCATATAAAAACACCAAGATCTCGTATACTGATTCAGGTGACGGAACTACAATTGTCTTGCTTCACGGCTTTTTAGAAAACAAAAAAATGTGGAAAGATTATATTACGTTCTTCTCTGATAAATACCGCGTTATCACCATTGATTTATTAGGTCACGGCGAATCTGATTCTTTGGGATATGTTCATTCTATGGAGGAAAATGCCAACGTCGTTCAGGAAGTTTTACAACATTTAAAAATTGAGAAAGCGACAGTTCTTGGGCATTCTATGGGTGGTTATGTTGGTTTGGCTTTCGCCGAATTATTCCCAAAGAACATCAACAAACTGGTTTTATTAAATTCGACATCAAAAGCCGATAGTCACGAGAAAAAAATAAATCGAAATCGCGCTATAAAAGCGGTAAAACAAAACTATGTAAACTTTGTAAGTCTTGCCATTGGTAATTTGTTCAGTGAAAACAACAGAACAAGATTGGCGGATGAAATAGAAAAAGCAAAAGTTCAGGCGCTAAAAACACCTTTGCAAGGAATCGTTGCCTCGCTTGAAGGAATGAAAGTCAGGAAAGACAGAGAATCTCTTTTAAAACAAAATCTATTTCCCACTTTATTGATTTTAGGCAAAAAAGATCCTGTTTTAAACTACGAAGAAAACAGTACTCAAATCGAAAATACAAACGTAAAACTGGTTTCTTTTGAAGACGGGCACATGAGCCAGATTGAAAATAAAGAAGAACTAAAAACTGTTCTATTGGATTTTTTCGAATAATTACAAAACTTTATAAAACCAAAAAAGGCTGCTCAAAAATTTTGAACAGCCTTTTTCTCATTATTGGGGCAAACTTATAATTTTGATATAATGTCTTTTTTGAATTTAGCCAAAGTTGCTCTTGTTAATCCAAGATTCGCTTTCGTTGAGTCAACTGCTAAATAAATAAAGTATTTTCCATCTTCAGACACATCTATAATATGTATTTGATCTGTAAGTGTTATTAAGATATCATTGATTTTTTGATCTAATCCTAAAGCTTTAATAGCATTTAACTTTGCTTTTACAACTTCTAAATTATAAGCAGATGCTAATTCCGGGTCAAAATTTGGATTCAAAGAAAGAGAACAGTAAGACATTCCTGTTTCAACCTCGGTTACTGAAACAGCAATAAATCCGTTAATATTTTCTTTTAAATCGTTTTGGAAATTCTGTAAAAAATCTGACATGTTTTAATTGTATTTAAATTAATTATTGAAAACGGTATCCATCTTGCGAAGCAAAAGTCCCATCTTACTTATATCTTTAGAAAGCAGCGCAACACAGTTATCGTATTCGTCTTTGTTGGCCACCACAATACCTTCTTTGTTCTTAATCATGACTTGTTTAAGATCTCCGTTATTTACATCTTCAGACATTTCTAAACACATCTTTAATATCATTCCAATCATTGCCGCGACGTTGCCGTCATACTCTAAATTAACCGATTCGAGTAAGATACCATCTATGTTAAAAGTTAATCCGGATTCGGCTCCTGTTTCTTGTACGAGTGTGTTTAAATCAATCATATTCTTATTATTTCATTTTTTAAGAAGTTCAAAGATATTTTAATAAACAGAATTGTCCGATAAACACTTGTTAAAAAAAAGGCACACCTAACCATTTGAACCACTTTTAATTATACCATAGTGTTTCTTAAATTTTAAAATAAACTTTTCAAAAAACGTTAACAAAAAAAGAATATTTGTATGGAAAAGCAACATTATAATTCAGATATCTTAAATGTTATTCCAACGCTTGTAACAAACGAGATTTAGTCGAAGTTTTTCATAGATTTGCAAAAAAAATTATGGAAACAAAAACTGTTGACGAACTACGTTTTGACTTAAATGTAAAATTGATGAAATTTAGAAGATTTCGTTTTGAAAACGGAAGTATAAATAATCCTGATTTGCAGGAACGCGCAAAAAAAGGATTCTTTAAAAAGATTTTTAGCTAAAAGCCCCCTACAAAAGCTCCAAATCTACCAAATAACCTTTCTCAAAAAGTTCTGCATTATTCCTGATGTAATGCGTTTTACCATCTTTAATCAAAACAACCTGAGTCGAAATTTTGATTACATTTTCATAATTGTGATCGGTAATCACAATTCCCTTTTTTTCTGAATTTTCTTTTATTAATTCATTGACTACATCTATCATTATTGGCGACAATCCGTTGTAAGGTTCATCGAGCAAAACAAACTTTGAAGAGTTAAAAAGGACTATTTTTATTTCGAGATATCGCAGTTCTCCACCAGACAAGTGATTTATTCTTTTACCCAAAATAGGCTGAATAAACTCATCTTCGCAGAAAAATTTTATTTTTTGTTTATCGATCGATAATAGAATTGCCTTTTTTACAGACAAATGATTTGGAATAAATTGTTCCTGCGACAAATAACTAATATCGTTGAATACATTATTTTCGTTATTTTTTGAAACCGAATCTATACGGATACATTTGTTTGGAGCCGATAGTAACCCGATAATTATTTTTAATAAAGTTGATTTTCCGGAACCATTTCTTCCTAACAAACCAATAATCTGCGAGGTTTCACATTTTAAATAAACATCAGAAAGAATTACTCTGTCATTGTATTTCTTTTGAATTCCGTCGACTTCTAAAATATGTTTTTTCAAAATATTTTCTTTATTAAAAAGACAATCAAGCCTATTAGAATTGTAGCACCAAAAGTCATCAGATAACTCAAAATTAAAAGCCAGATTTTTGAAATTCCGTTATTCGAATAAAACAAATAATCATTTCTTCTATACAATTCCTTAAAACCAATGCTCATCAAAAAACCAAAACTCAGGAACATTATAAAAAAATAATCAAACCCGCCCAATACAACAGCAATAGCACCAACAGTCAAGTTAATGACTAAAGTGGTTTTAAAAAATTCGAATATATTATTTAGCTTTCTGATACTTTATACGATTTTCTCCTCAAAAGGAATATTAACATTAAAGATCTCCGTAAGCAAAATCACGATTTCTTCTATATAATTCTTCAAAATCTCGTTTGAAACTACCATATCCAATTCCTTTTCTTCTTTAAACCCAAAAGGAAGAAATCCTGATTTTAGATTTTTAAAAGAAATAATACCTACCTCAATAGGCAAACCAGCGGCTTCATTTTCGAACATAAACGCATATGCCAAAACCTGAATGATTTTATCGTTTTTAAGCTCTTGTGTTAATCCGTTCCAGGACTTCAGTACAACATTCGTTTTTTCGACTTTACCGGTCTTATAATCGATGATTCTGACTTTTCCGTTGCGCAATTCAATTCTATCGACATTTCCTTTTATTAAAACCGGAAATGGCAATTTAGGATGGTTTAATTCGCGTTCGTATGTTTTTTCTAAAGCTATGATTTTTATTGCGTCTCCGTTTTTGATGGCCTCTAATTCCATTTTTAGGAAATTAGAAACGTTTCGCTTCGCAACCTCAAAAGCTAAAAGATTACGCCCTTTTTTAATTTCACCTTCTTTATAAACTACTTTAAATTGTCTGAGAACTTCATCATCCAGCAATTTAAAACAATTTTCGATATCTGCTTCCGAAATGAATTTCTCTACAAAAGGATCATACAATGCTTTTAATGTTTCATGAATTATCGTTCCTAATGTATTTAGCGCGATATTTTCCTCGACCTCTTCTACTTCACGAATACGAAGTATTTTTTGAAAATAAAATTCAATTGGATTTCGAATATAACTCGTCAATGCCGAAGGCGAAAAACCTGCAGTTGCGATTTCCTTTAAACGTTCCATCACCGCATCAGATTTATCTACGATCATTGGCTGATATGCCGATGTTGGCAAAACAGGATTATAAATATCAAATGTTAGATTATGTTTTGACTGCTTTTCGACTTCTAATTGTGTTATAAAACGGCTTCGTTCTCCGGCATCTAAGCCATCATTTTCCGTATTATAAATTAGATAGATATTCTTCGCTCTCTGCAACAAGTGATAAAAGTGATAAGTATAAATAGCATCTTTTTCTTTAAAAGTTGGCAAACCCAATTCTCTTTTAACATCATAAGGAATAAATGAATTCTGAGATTTTCCTGCAGGAAACTTTCCTTCATTCATAGAAGTTACAATTACGGTATCGAAATCCAGAACACGACTTTCCAAGACTCCCATGATTTGCAAACCATGCAAAGGCTCACCTTCAAACGATACTTCGGCTACATCAATAATTTGCTTATAAATAGCATGCAAAGTATCTATATTGTCGATATGATGATGTTGAGAATAATAATTAATCAATTTATTAATGACTTTAAAAACTGCAAAAACAAACGCTTTTGCAATCTTTTCTTCTTCATTATCATTACTAAAATTTTCTTTTATTAAAAGTAAAAGTGCCGATACATTCTCCAGAACTGCAATCGATCCGTTTTCCCATTTCTGAAACAACAATTTAAACAATTGCGACGGATAGGAATTGAGTTCAATAATTCGGCTATGCGTAATAAAAGTATAATTATTTTCTTTGATGATTCTAACCAAATTACCAGAGTTTGCATAAGGCTCCACCAAAGGATGGGTTAAAATATCAAGTACATCTTTATAGTAAAATACATAACTATCGCCTTTACGGGAAAGTGCATTGGTATGCATTTTAAATAATTTTGCAATCAATATTTGCGACGGATTATTTTTTCCGGAATATCCCATCGTAATATTCAAACTTCCAACAGAAGAAGGCAATGAATATAAAACCGGCATCAATAAATTTTCCTCACCCAGTACAATAGCAACTTTATCCAATGAAGTTTCAGGGTTTTCATTGATTATATTTTCTACAATACTTCCGGCTAGTTTTGCCTGGCCAATTGTTTTAGGAGTTCCTATTACCTGAATATTCTTAGATTGAGAAAAATCATCTACAATCCATTCAAAAATGTTTGATTTATAATGTTTCCAGTTTTCTTTAAAACGACGCACAAAAAGTCCTGCATCGTGATACGGATCATTAAGAAAGGTTTGATCTACATCCCAATAAATTTTAGCCTGATCTAATGCTAATAGATGTTGTACAATTTTTTCTTCGGCAGCATTTAAAGCATTAAAACCGGCGAAAATATAATTTCTGTTTGAAATTGTATTCGAAAAGTGATTTAGATTATTTACAGCTTCTCTATAAATCAATCCCTGATACCCGATTGATTTATTCAGTAAGTGATTGTACAATGAATCATAGTATAAAGGCAAAAGTTTCCAGAAATCAATATAATTTTCCAGAAGCTTGGTTTTATTTTCAACCTCAATTCCCCATTTTTTGATGTCTTCGATATCATTCAAATAAGACAAAACATGAACGGGATCTAATAAATAACGATCGATTTCATTAAAATCCTGTAAAAGTGTTTTGGCCCAATTGGCAAATAATTCAAATGATTGCTGATGTTGTTTTTCTGTTACAGAAAGATAAACTTCATAAAACTCGAACAAAAGCTCAATTGAATCTATAGATCGAATAGATGCTACATCTTGTACAAAGTCTTCGATACTAATAATTTCCGGGGAAAGAATAGTTTTGTCCGTTTCATTTTTCAAAGCTTCAATCAAAAAAACCTTAGCTCTTTTGTTTGGCAAAACAATAGTAGTTTCAGTAAGTTTATCCGAATAATCCTGAATTATAACGGCTGCAATTTTTCCGAGAAAAGAAGTATTTATCATTTGATAAAAATAAAAAAAGCCATTCAATTAAGAATGGCTTTTAGTATTTATTTAGAAAGTAAATTAGATTTTACCTTGGTATTTAGAACCAATGTGTCTAATTTCTGTTCTTCTGTTTTGTGCTTTACCTGCAGCAGTTTTATTACTTGCAACTGGTTGAGAAGATCCAAATCCTTTAGCAACTAAGTTTTCTGGATTAACACCTCTTTCGATTAATGCATTCATAACAGCGTTTGCTCTATCTTGAGAAAGTTTGTCATTGATTTTTGCAGAACCTGTACTATCTGTGTGTCCTTCAATAGAGAATTTCGCGTTTGGATAGTTTTTAAGGATTTCTTTAATAGCATCTAATCTAGCTGGAGTTTCTTTGTCACCAGTTTTGAAAGTAGCTTTTCCTGAGTTAAAGTATACCGCTCTAGCTTGAACTTTAAGATCTTCTAATGCTTCAGTAGTTACTTCAGGACAACCTCTGTTAGAAGCAGGACCGTAAACTGTAGGACAATCATCATCTTTATCAGCAACACCATCTTTATCAGCGTCTAAGAAAGGACAACCACCATTTTCTTTAGGACCAGCAACTGTAGGACATTTGTCATCTTTGTCCGGAACACCATCTCCATCAGTATCAGGACATCCGTTGAATTGTTTCAATCCTGGAGTATCTGGACAAGCATCATCTTTATCAGCGATTCCGTCTCCGTCTCTATCAGGACATCCGTTTAATGCAGCTAAACCAAATTCAGTTGGACAAGCATCACTAGCGTCAACGATTCCGTCTCCGTCAGTATCAGGACATCCGTTGAATTGTTTTAAACCAGCAACGTCTGGACAAGCATCATCTTTATCGTAGATTCCGTCTCCGTCAGTATCTTTACCTCCGAATTTGAAAACTAAACCTGCAGTGTGTTGGAAGTGAGATACAGCATCTGGAGTTCCAGGAGTATTCGCTGTTCCATTAGATTCTTGTCTATCACCACTAACTGCCCATTTGTATCTTGTAGCAAGCTCAAGACCGATAGCATCTGTAAACCAGAAAGTTATTCCAGCACCTGGATTAACTGTTCCGTAGCTGCTATCACCAAAGAAAGTGTAACCTCCACCAACAGATAACGAAGGATCGATTACTTTAGATTTAATTAATTCTTGGAAGCTATATTTAATAGTAGCATCAATTCCGTAGTACATTAAATCACCAGGATTAGTTACAACATTACCTCTTGAATCATGCCCTGCAGCAGTTGGAAGAAAAGTAACATATTTATCAATTTTGTTTACAGATCCTTGCAAACCAACAGAAAAACCACTACCTACATATCTAGACACACCAATGTAAGATAGAGAAGGAAGAATATTCCAGTTGTCTTTTACAGCGAAAGGCTGAGAAAAGTGTTGTTGAAAGAAACCACTTCCTGATCCAGAACTTGTTCTAGTATCAACGGCATTAACTCCAAAAGAGATAGCCCATGGATTGTTACTGTCTTGTGCGTGAGAACTTAAACCCATCACCATCATCACAGCAACTAAAAGTTTGTTAAGATGTTTCATACTTAATTTTTTTTAATTACAATTTAGTTAATTACAAGCAAAAGTAACACCAAATTTTTTAAATACAAAATGAAATGTTAAAAAAAACCTACAAAAATTTCCGTATGTGGAAATTATATAACTTTTAACATTTTTCCGACAACTATAAAGGCCTCTATCGCCCTATCTAAGTGGTCTTTGGTATGTGCAGCGGATAACTGAACCCTAATTCTGGCTTTTTCCTTAGGTACAACAGGAAAGAAGAATCCTATTACATAAATCCCTTGCTTCAAAAGCTCATTGGCCATTGTTTGCGATAATTTCGCATCATATAACATCACAGGAACGATTGCAGAATCTCCATCAATGATATCAAAACCGGCTTTTTTCATTCCGTCTTTAAAGTAGTTTGTATTCCACTCTAATTTATCACGCAAAGAAGTATCTTTTTCTAGTAATTCAAAAACTTTTATAGAAGCTCCAACAATAGCTGGCGCTAATGAATTTGAAAATAAATACGGACGTGAACGCTGACGTAACAATTCTATTATTTCTTTTTTGGCAGTTGTATAACCTCCCATTGCTCCTCCAAGTGCTTTACCAAGAGTTCCGGTGATGATATCAACTCTACCCATAACACCTTTTGCTTCAAGCGTACCTTTACCGGTAGCTCCTATAAATCCTGCAGCATGACACTCATCAACCATTACCATTGCATCGTATTTATCTGCCAGATCGCAAATTTTATCTAAAGGCGCCACAAGACCATCCATAGAGAAAACCCCATCAGTAACAATTAATTTAAAACGAGCTCCGGCTTCATTAGCTTTAATAAGTTGCTGTTCTAAATCTTCCATATTACTGTTTTCATAACGGTAACGTGCTGCTTTACACAAACGAACTCCGTCAATAATAGAAGCATGATTTAAACTATCAGAAATAATCGCGTCGTTTTCTCCTAATAACGGTTCAAAAACTCCACCGTTTGCATCAAAAGCAGCGGCATAAAGGATTGTATCTTCTGTACCATAAAAATCAGCAATTTTTTGCTCTAATGTTTTATGAATATCCTGTGTTCCGCAAATAAAACGAACTGACGACATTCCGAAACCATGAGTATCCATAGCATCTTTTGCAGCTTGTACCACTTCTGGATGCGATGAAAGTCCTAAATAATTGTTGGCACAAAAATTCAAAACTTTTTCTCCTGTCGAAATTGTAATTTCTGCATCCTGAGCAGAAGTAATAATTCGTTCTTTTTTAAAAATTCCGTTTTCTTCAATAGTTTGCAACTCACTTTGCAAATGTTCTTTTATTTTACCGTACATTTTTATTTATTTAAAACGTTAAAAATTAACAACTTAAACCTGTTAAGATCTAAATATCTCTTTAACATCTGATTAATTTCTTCACAAATTTACTACATCGATTTCTGTTCCTATATACACCAAAGCCTTTTTTAACACTTTGTATCCTAAATCTTCAATAGCATCCTGATATTCTTGAATTTGTTGCGTGTATTTTGAATTTATCGCTCCGGTCTTATAATCTAAAAGATAAGCTTCTTTATTTGGAGTTAAAACAATTCTGTCCGGCTTTAATATCCTTCCCTCTTTCTGAACGATTGTTTGCTCATTCAAAATACTATAATTATCATCAAAACAAACACTTAATTCAGGATGATTTACAATTTCGCGAAGCGATTTCAAAACCATATCCACCTGATCAATTGTAATCAGACCATTTTCGAGCGCTTTTGTAATTGCTAAATCAACATCTGATTTATCTTTAATAAAAGCTAAAATCTCGTGCACTATATTTCCGTAAGCAATTGCTTCTTGCTGATGCGTTCCCCACATTAAGGATTCTCGTTGCGCTATTTTGATGTTTTTAGGATTCAAAACATCTAAAACGACGGGAATTGTTTTTACCAAATCGATTAACTCTGTCGCTTTCGAAAGTTTGGCTTTATTTCCAAATTCGTATTCTAATTTTTCCGGATCATAAACGCCTTTATTCATTAGATATTTAATAAAAAAAGATGCCATATTACTCGGAAATTCACCATCTTTTCTTTCTTTTAAAGATTGCGAAATCACATATAATTGTTCTTCGGCACGAGTTAATGCCACGTATAAAACATTAATATTATCTAGTAATTCTTCTTGTTTCTTTAAATTAAAAACAGCCGATGCACTTTCACCAAAACCTTCAACCGCGCTGCTATTATCAATTAATGCTTTTGGAATATCTAATCCAGAATCATCTGTATCAAGCCATAATTTATCTTTTGGCTTTCGATTATAATCTTCTTCTGCAAAAGGCATAATCACCACAGGAAATTCCAAACCTTTCGATTTATGAATGGTCATAATTCTCACCGCATTGATTCCTTCGGGAGAAGGAATACTAAACCTTCCTGCATTTTTATCCCAATAGCTAAGAAAGTCTGCAATCCCGGCCTGATTTCTAATATCTCGTTCTAAAACGATATCCAGAAAAAATTGCACATACGCATTTCCTTCCGAAAGAGGTAAAAATTTCGAAATGATAATTTCTACCGCTTCGTAAAGTGATTTTTTTCGAATATTTTCAAAAGACAAAGCAACATCAAAAGTTAGGAGCCATTTTTCGAAATCAACTTCTAACTTATGAGCCATTCCCTGAGCGATAAAATCATGAACTGGCATTTGAAGTTCCTTGTTCGAAGCTAAAAAATGCAGAAAATTAGCTTTTGACTCAAGATCAGCACTATTGTTTAAATATTTTAGCAAATGAACAATTAAACGAACTTCTGTTGCATTCTGAATCATTAAGGTTTCTGAAGACAAAAGCGGAATATTTTGCTCTGTCAGATAATTAGCTATTGCAATTCCCTGATCTCTTTTTCGAGTCAGAATAACAATATCATTATACTCAAAACCTTCACGAACTACTTTCTGAATTGTATTTAATGTCGCTAAAACATATAAATCTGATTTTTCGACTACATCTTCGTCATCTGCAAAATCTGATTTTTCGATTATTGGAAGAAAAGAAATATTGACATAACCTCCTTTTTTTGAATTTGAGTTTTGAAAACTATGATTTTCATATAAGTTTTTATAATCTTCATTTGAAAATTCAGTAGAAATCAGTTTAAAAAAGGCATTATTAAAATCAATTACTTCGCTATAACTTCTATAATTTGTATCTAAATGTTTTATTACTTTTTCAGGATTATTAAAAGGATTTAAACCTTTACTTAATTCTATAAATTGTTCTGCTTTACCACCTCTCCAACGATAAATCGATTGTTTAGGATCTCCCACGATCATCAACGTTCCTTTGTTTCCTAAATCATCTAAACCAGAAAGTGAATTATCGATTAGCGGAATCAGATTTTGCCATTGCATTTCTGAAGTATCCTGAAATTCGTCAATAAAAAAATGACGGTAACGCTCACCAATACGCTCATAAATAAAGGGCGCGGGCTGATTCTGAATTTCACGATGAATGATCGCATTAAATTCAGAAATAGATAAGATATTTTGTTCTGACTGGATTTTCACCAACTCATTACTCACCGTATTTAAGAGAGAAAGCGGCGTTATATTTTTTAGAAAGGCTTTATAAAAATCTCTTTTTTCGAAATTTTTATAAATCTTCTCCAGAATTTGAAGCAACTCCGGAATAATATTCTCTATTAAAGCTTTGTCTTTGGCCGTTTTATTAATCGCGATATCATCAAATTCATGAAACGTTTTATTTCGCGGATTGAATTTTCCGTCCCGAATACTTTCTAAATGGTTCGGAAAAGTTCCTCGAGAAAAAGATTTCAGATCAATTCCGTTTTTATTGATCAAAGCAAGTGCTTCTGTAGCAAAACCTTCATTTTGAGATTCCAGCTCTTTGCAAAGCGCCAGCATTTTCTTTTTTATAACTACAAACTCCTCAATAGACTTATCCTGAAAATGAGAAATTTCATTTCTATTATTCTCATTCAAAACCAATCTTCCTGTATCTAAAATTTCACGAGAGATATCCCAACTTTTATCATCGTCGGTTTTTTCCATCGTAAAATCGATTAGCAATTTAGTTAGCGTTTCGTCTTGTCCGGCTTGAGCAATAATAGCGTCGACAGCTTCTGTCAATAAATTTTCAGTATCCAAAGTAACCTCAAAAGTCATTGGCAAATTAAGATCATGCGCAAAAGCACGAATCACTTTATGTGTAAACTTATCGATTGTAGAAATATCAAAGGCAGCATAATTATGAATAAGATGCTTGATGATATTTTGCGATTTTGTTTTGATTTTAATTATCGAAAGCCCCGTGTCACGAGACAAATCTTCCATTAAATCTGATGCTTTTGCAGAAGGCTCATCTTTTGTAAACTCAGACAAACTTCCCACAATACGGCTTTTCATTTCATGAACCGCTTTGTTGGTAAAAGTTATAGCAAGAATATTTCGATAAGCATCGTTTTTAGGAGAAGAAAGAATAATTTTAAGATATTCTTTCACCAAAGTATAGGTCTTTCCTGAACCTGCAGAGGCATCATAAAGGGAAAAGGACGGACTTTGCATAACTTTAGTTTTATAATGTAAAAATAGCACAATTAATATTAAACCCCAATAATGTAAGATTTTGGAATTCTAAAAAACAAAAATTCCAAATTCCAATGCTTGATGCTTTTTATCGCATAGAATATTGGAATCCGGAATTTTACTCGTTTGAAATTCTTGAAATATTATGCAGTTTTAGGGAATGCTCTTTTATTAAAAAACAATAAAATCCCAACACCTGTAGAAATCGCCATATCGGCAACATTAAAAATAGCATTAAAGAAAGAAACTTCTTCACCTCCCCAAACCGGAAACCAGGCTGGCAAAGTACCTCTCCAAAGAGGAAAATAAAACATATCTACTACCAAACCATGAAACCATGTTCCGTAAGGTTCCGGCGAGAATAATGTTGCAAGATTACCATGACTGTCGTCAAAAATAATCCCATAAAAAATAGAATCTATGATATTTCCGGCAGCACCTGCAAAAATTAATGCAATTGCCACGATCAAATAATTAGAATGACGTCTCTTAATCGAATCCGACAACCAATATGCAATTCCGAAAACAGCAAAAATTCTAAAAACAGTCAAAATTAATTTCCCGTATTGTCCCGGTATTTTTGTTCCCCAGGCCATTCCTTCATTTTCTATAAAATGAATTCTAAACCAATCAAAAACCACAACTTCTTCACCTAAAACAAAGTTTGTTTTTACGTATATTTTTGAAAGCTGATCTACAATTAAAACTAAGAATATAAGGAAATACGCTTTTGGTAATGACATTTTATTAAATTTTGATGGGCAAAAATAACAATTTAATCAAAAAAAACGCTCCCAAAGGAGCGTTAATTCTTTTCCAGCCCAAAGATTGATGTATGCCAGATTATTTTTTCTTGTTATATAGGGGTTTATTTTTTAGTATTTGGCTGGGCAGGAGCCTTTGGTGCCTTAGGCGTATCGGCAAAAAATTCAGAAATAGATTTAAGAAGGCCTTTCCCCTCTTTTCCGGCAGTTGCTTTTTTAGCTTCGGCCTTTTTTACATCAGCTTTAAATTTAATTCGAATTTTCTCAAATTCTTTCATTCTGTGCTCAACGTCAGAGTTTACATCTTTGAATTTCAATACTTTAGCCATTGTGTAAGTTTTTTATGTTAAATAAATAAAATATTAATGATTTGGTATTACAATGATACATAATTTAATTTATATTTGTTAGTAAAAATTAACACTTGTTTAGATCGAAAAGCAAAAATCTTCACCAATAGACATCAAAATGAATTAATTTTAACAATTCCCCCTAAATCTTACAAATATGACTGAAATAACTTCTACTCTCAACGACTTCTTAGTTACTACAAAATCTTCTGCTGCATTAATAATAAACGGAAAGGGAAAATTAATCACATCATTACATATAGATTACGCCGATAGTGTTGCCGCAATGAGTGCTGCAATCTTATCCATGAGCGAAAAATTCTTAATTGATTTAGACAAAGGCGCGCTAAAACAACTTTTCTTAAAAACTTCTGAAGGTGTTGTTATTGGAAACAAAATAAGCGGCACAAATTTCATACTTGCATTTTCGAAAGATGGAAGTAATCTTGGTTTACTAATGCGTTCAACTGATGAAATAGCCACAGAATTAAGTAAAAATTCCCTATTAAAATAAATAAATCTATTAACCCAAAAACAACCCTAAACTATGAGTAATGACTTTTTAAACGTTTTTTTAACTGAAATGAAAACTAACGTAAACGGCTTTATTGCAGTAGCTGTAACAGAAATTGAATCAGGATTAAGCTTTGGAAACCTAACAATTGATCCGGCATTTGATCCTGAACTTGCAGCGGCTTATAACCTTGAAGTTGTAAAAGCAAAATTAAGCGCAGTAAAAGCTTTAAATTTAAACCAGGACATCGAAGATATTTTGATTACTCTTTCGAATCAAATTCACATTATCGATATTTCTCCAAACAAAAAGTTCATGATCTATCTTGCTGCAGATTCAAGCAAAGCAAATTTAGGAATGACCAGAGCTATTTTAAGAAAACACAAATTAGAGTTAGAGAAAAACTTAGCTTAGTTTTTAGTTTTATTTTTTAATTAGAACTATCCTCAATCAAGATAGTTCTAATTAAAAAAAACTTTTCGTTGCCCCAAATCGAACACTTTTTCCTTCTTACAAAAATTGACTTATAATTTTAGCTCTTCTTTTTTAATTATAATCAAATTCTTTCAAAAGATTTAGAACCACTCTAAACAGATTACCACAAAACATTAAACAAAAAAAAAACGCCCCTAAAAGGAGCGCTTATTTCATTTGATATTTATTATCGTTGCAAGTTCTTCGCTTCGATACTCATTGTTGCATGAGGAACGATTTTAAGCCTTTCTTTGCCAATTAATTTACCAGTTACTTTACAAATACCGTAAGTTTTATTTTCTACACGGAATAATGCGTTTTTTAGGTCGCGTATAAACTTTTCCTGTCTGATAGCTAACTGTGAGTTTGCTTCTTTAGACATTGTTTCGCTTCCTTCTTCAAATGCTTTAAAAGTTGGAGAAGTATCATCTGTTCCGTTATTCAAATCATTCATGTAAGCACTTTTTATTAAATCCAGATCGGCTTGTGCTTTTTGTATTTTATTTTGGATTATTTCTTTGAACTCCGCTAAATCAGCGTCAGAGTATCTTGTAATTTCATCTATCATTTTATATTTATTTTGAAATTAATATCATTGTTTTTATATCATCAAATTCAATTTCTGTGCCGTTTTCTAAACTATCCACAAAAACCAATTCATCTGTTAATGTCTCAGACTTAATATAGTCTATATTTTTTAGAATTGCTTCTTCTAAAATACCGTTTCGTTTTATTTGAACTTTAATTTTATCTGTAACTTCAAATCCGGAATCTTTACGGATATTTTGAATTCTGTTTACTAACTCTCTTGCGATACCTTCGTTTTTTAATTCTTCAGAGATTGTAATATCAAGCGCAACTGTTATTCCGTTTGAATTAGCAACCAACCAACCTTCGATATCCTGAGATGTTATTTCGACATCTTCTAATGATAAAGTTACATTATTTCCAGCAATAACAATATCTAACGTCCCTTGCTTGTCTAACTGATTGATCTGATCTGGAGAAAAAGACTGTATCTCTTTGGAAATCAACCCCATATCTTTACCAAAACGTGGTCCTAACGCTTTAAAATTAGGCTTAATTTGTTTTACCAGGATATCTGAATCGTCATCTAAAAGCAGGATTTCTTTAACGTTTACCTCCGCTTTTACAAGCTCTGAAATAGCCAGGATTTCAGCTCTCTGATTTTCGTCAAGTACCGGAATCATTACCTTTTGCAAAGGTTGACGTACTTTTATCATTTCCTTTTTACGAAGTGATAAAACCAAAGATGAGATGGTTTGTGCCTTCTGCATTTTGCTTTCTAACGTTTTATTAACAAAGTTTTCGACAAATTCCGGGAATTTAGCCAAGTGAACACTGCTATATTGCTCAGATCCTGTTGAACTTGTTAAATCACGGTACAATTTATCCATGAAAAAAGGAGCGATTGGAGCGCTTAATTTACTGATCGTTAACAGACAAGTATAAAGCGTTTGGTAAGCTGCAATTTTATCATGAGCATATTCACCTTTCCAGAAACGACGACGGCATAAACGAACGTACCAGTTACTTAAGTTTTCCTGAACGAAATCAGAAATTGCTCTTGCTGCTTTTGTTGGTTCATAATCTTCGTAGCATTCGTCAACAAATTTTATTAAAGAATGTAATTCAGATATGATCCATTGATCGATTTCCGGTCTTTCGTTTAACGGAATTTCAGCTTCTTCATGTTTAAACCCATCGATATTCGCATATAATGAAAAGAACGAATAGGTGTTATATAAAGTTCCGAAGAATTTACGACGAACCTCAGCAATTCCTTCAAGGTCAAATTTTAAGTTATCCCAAGGATTCGCATTCATGATCATGTACCAACGTGTGGCATCAGGACCATATTCTTCGATCGTTTTAAAAGGATCAATAGTGTTCCCTTTACTTTTAGACATTTTGATTCCGTCTTTGTCTAAAACCAAACCATTCGAAACTACGTTTTTATACGCTATTTTATCAAAAACTAAAGTTCCGATAGCGTGCAGGGTATAAAACCATCCACGAGTCTGATCGACACCTTCAGCGATAAAGTTCGCAGGAAAATCTTTATTCTCGTCTATTTTATCTTTATTCTCAAAAGGATAATGCCATTGTGCATAAGGCATCGCTCCTGAATCGAACCAAACATCAATTAAATCGCTTTCGCGTTTCATTGGCTGTCCTGAAGCCGAAACCAACGTAATCTGATCCACTACATTTTTGTGTAAATCGATTAAATCATAATTTGATTCAGCCATATTCCCGATTTCAAAACCTTTAAAAGGATTTTCTTTTTGAAAACCTGCTTCGATAGATTTTTCGATCGCATTGTACAATTCTTCTACAGAACCAATAAGAACTTCTTCTTTTTTGTCTTCAGTTCTCCAAATTGGCAACGGAATACCCCAATATCTAGAACGAGATAAGTTCCAGTCGTTGGCATTTTTCAACCAATTTCCAAAACGTCCTTCACCAGTAGACTTAGGCTTCCAATTGATAGTTTCGTTCAGGTCGAACATTCTATCTTTTACATCGGTTACTTTAATGAACCAAGAGTCTAGCGGATAATATAATAACGGCTCATCAGTTCTCCAACTGTGTGGATAACTATGTACGTATTTTTCAACCTTAAAGGCTTTATTTTCTTCTTTTAATCGAATAGCGATCTCAACATCTACAGAACGTTCTGGAGCTTGTCCCGCATCGTAATATTCGTTTTTCACGTATTTACCAGCCAATTCACCTAAGTGTGAAGTGAATTTTCCTTGTAAATCTACTAAAGGAACTGCTGTTCCGCTTTCGTCAAGAACCAACATTGGCGGTACTTCCGGCTTAGCTTCTTTTGCTACTTTAGCATCATCAGCACCAAAAGTTGGAGCGGTATGTACAACTCCTGTTCCATCCTCTGTAGTAACGAAATCTCCCGCAATTACTCTAAATGCATTTTCAGCATTTTGATATGGTAATACGTAAGGCAATAATTGTTCGTAACGAATTTCTACTAAATCAGCACCTTTTGCTTCTGCTAAGATTTTGTACGGAAGTTTTTTATCTCCTTCTTTTACATTATCAAAATCAGCATCATCTTCACTTAGAAAAAATCCTTTTCCGAATTGTTTTCCAACTAAATTCTTAGCTAAAACAACATTGATTGGCTCAAAAGTATATTGATTGAATGTTTTTACTAAAACATAATCGATTTTTGGTCCAACTGTCAAAGCGGTATTCGATGGCAATGTCCACGGAGTTGTCGTCCATGCCAAGATGTGAATATCACCATAACCTTGTAAAAAGCTTGGTAGCGTTTCCGGCAAAGTTTTGAATTGTGCTACAATCGTAGTATCTGTAACATCTCTATAAGCTCCGGGCTGGTTTACTTCGTGAGAAGACAATCCTGTTCCTGCTTTTGGAGAATAAGGCTGAATTGTATATCCTTTGTACAACAAACCTTTATCGTAGATTTGTTTCAAAAGCCACCAAACAGACTCCATATATTTTGGTTTGTAAGTAACATACGGATCTTCCATATCTACCCAATATCCCATTTTTTCGGTCAAATCATTCCATACGTCCGTATAACGCATTACGGTTTTTTTACACGCTTCGTTATATTCTTCGATCGAAATTGTTTTACCAATATCTTCTTTTGTAATTCCAAGTTCTTTCTCAGTACCTAATTCTACAGGTAAACCGTGAGTATCCCAACCGGCTTTTCTTTTTACCTGAAAACCTTTTTGAGTTTTATATCTGCAAAAAATATCTTTAATCGCACGTGCCATCACGTGGTGAATTCCCGGCAAACCATTTGCTGAAGGCGGACCTTCAAAAAATACGAAAGGCTCTGCTCCTTCGCGAGTAGTTACACTCTTTTCAAATATATTTTCTTTCTTCCAAAAATCAAGTACTTCTGACGCTACTGTTGGCAAGTCAAGTCCTTTGTATTCAGTAAATTTTGTGCTCATTTTATCCTTTTCTTAAACGAGGTGCGAAAGTAAGGAATTTTGGATTATTGACCGCCACTTTCTTGAAATTTCACAAACTTTTGTTGAGATTATAGATACAAAAACAAAAGAATTGATTAGTTTCCGGTTCTGAACTCAAAAAATCGAGTCGAAAAAACCAAAAACCAATCAATTCTAATTATTCTTTTTTATTAAAGTAAAGACTATTTAAATCCTCCGAAATAAACTTCTTTCATAAAAATTCTATTACCAAATACAGGATTTATTTCTACTTTTTCCCGGATTTCCTGATAAAGGGTTTCTCCGTTAAAATCTTCGATTTCGTAATTAATCTTATGCGGAATTTTTCCGGAATTTAATGTCGCAACAGGTCGGTAATCTCCAAAAAGTTTTCTTTCGAAAAAGCTTTTATTTCCGTTATCAAATTCTGTTTTCTCCGTCGAAACTATATTATAATTTTCTTTATCAATAAAAACATGATAATCTGTTTTAGGAATTGTTCTGTTACCTGAACTCAACGTTTTTTCAAAATAATTTAAATGATAACACAATCTGCCTTCGTACATTTCATCTGGCAAAAGCTCAAAATTATTCCATAAATCAAGTCTCAAATCGGTTAAGAAATTGATTAAGTCGACATTTTTAGACAAATTGCTATAATCGTACGAAGTGAGTTTTGCCCATTTCGCATTTACACCACTTTCGCGATCGTCATGACTCCATGCTTCTGCGCCGTTTACGATTTCATAATAGCTTTCCGGCATTTTCTTTCTAAGAAGATAATTGGTGTTTGTGGCCCATTTTTCTTCTGTTTGAGGTATCTTATTTCCTTCTATAGAAAGTTTAGAAAACAAATGTGTTTTTTCAACTTTCTTCAAAGCCTGACTTCCTCCTAAATTATCTATTACTTTAGCAAGCAAATTTGCGTTAAGCTGATAAGGTATCGAATCAAGCATATTGTATCGTTGCATTTTTGATTTTTCTAAATGCGCTTCACGATTCGATTTCTCTACTTCCCATTCAGCATCTTGTAGCTGTATTTTTTCAAAAAAAGCCAATCTTTTTTCTTCTTTTTCTTCGGCAATTTTAAGTCCCAGCTTTTTAAGCTCAGCAAAACGATTGGTATGGCTTCTTATTTTTTTCTCAACAAAATTCCCTCTATTAACCCTATCTATAATTGATGATCCTCGAGAATCCAGTTTATCGTTTTCGATAAGCAAATTAGCATATAACAATGCTTTTTCTTTATTTTCGAGCAGTAAATATGTTTCGGCTAAATTATTTGTAACAATAAATCGGATATATTCGTTAGCAGGCGAAAGCGGATATTTAACCAACAAACTTTCCAGATATTGCAAATGCGGCGCCAGCAACTTCTCATCTAACCCTTTTTCTAGAGTTACTTTCTCCATCTGAGCAGTAATTTCTTTTTCAAAAGCCAACATTTGATTGTATTCTGAATGTCCTTTTGAGGTTACGAATTCAAACCTTTCTTTTGATTCGCCCGTTGAATATCCAAATTTATAATTTAAAAAGTCCTGGATTCTGATAGCTGTTTTGAAAATAACATTATCAAACCCAAGTCCCACATCGCTGTAATCTGAATCTTTTACTGCTGCTCTTACTTTCTTATCCTGATCTGAAGCTGCAAGTTTCATCGCTCCTAAACTATTCCCTACAGTTATTGAATAGGATTCTGAACCTCCAAAATCCTTAGTCAGTATTATTTTATCACCATACTTAACATCTAGTTTTACATTCGTGATGTAATTAGAATGTGTACCATAAGTCCATTTATTTTCTTTCTTATTAAAAGTACTATCTACTTGCGTATCTGTATACCTGGGCAAGGCAAAAGTCAAGTAAATTTTAAGCTTCCCGTTTTCCGGATCTTTTATATATCCTTTAATCTCAAAAAAGTGCTTTTTTAAATTCGATTCTTCTTCCTGCAAAGATTTATCCATTTGATAAAAAGTGGTCTGTGTCAGCACATTGTCGAGAACAGGAAATTCTGAATATTGAATAACCGGAATATAAAATTTCTTTTTCTTCGAACTTATTTTTTCTTGTGCCTGAATTGAACCAATTACAAGCAAAGCAATTAAGAGTAATGTTTTTTTCATAGGCAAAAAAAAAGCCACCAGAAATAAATTCTGATGGCTTTGGGGTTTTAATTTTCTTATTTTTTATTGAAAATTTGAATAGATTTATCAGACACATAAAAAATATTTTGTGTCGCAGGATCTACTTCATAAACTGGTTTATTGTTGTTGAAAATGATTTTATCAACCTCAACTCCATCAACTTTACTCACTTTTACAAGAATTTTTTCTCCAGAATCTGCTTTTGCAAAAATATAAGAGAAGTCTCTGTTTTGTTTCATTGCATTAAAACGAGAGTTAAATTTAGCTGCTACAATACCAAGAGCTGCTGACCCGGCTGCATAAGCTTTTGCCTGATCCTTATTTGTCTGATCTCCTTTTGCAACTGCGGTTCTCATGTTACCGTCAGAATCGCGATATGTCATAGTGATATCAGCACCTTTTACTGAACTTACTGCAGAACCAACACCTAAACCAATACTTCCTGCAATTGCAGCACTTTTTAGAAGACGTCTTGTTCCTTCTCCAGGCTGTGAATAAGTAAGGTGATATTTAACTGTACCATCCATATTAACCCCCATTACTTCAAGCGGTCCTGAAAGCACAACTCCCCAAGGAAATAATTCGATACTGTTTAATTCTTTCTCTTTTTTGATATTTACTTTAGCAAATGGTTCTGGCTTATCGCTAATGCTTGGATCAAATTTGTACAATTTCTCATCATTATATACTAAGTAAGAGTTTGTAGCTTCGTCGTAAGTTGGTAAAACCGGACGATCTTTTTCAAACTTAATATTACGTTTCCAAAGTTTAACTCCTGTTTTGTAATCAACCATGTTTCCATAAGTCCCTGTAAGGTACATTACTTTTTCACCCACTTTTCCTAAATAGTAAATTGGATCTTCTTTATCATCAGAAATTTCGATGAATTTTTTCCAAAGCTTTTCTCCGTCTTTGTTAATAAGCATCATTTCATTTTCTGCAACATATAAGAAATCCTGATCGATTGGAATTACTCTTTTCAAACCATCTCCACGAGCATCTTTTTTCCAGATTTTTTCTCCTGTATTTAAGTCAAAAAAGTTAAAACCACTATAATGAGCAATTAATAATTTTGTTCCCCAATCTTCTAAATAAACAACACGTTTTGTTTTAATAGATTCTTTCCAGATACTTTTTCCGTTTTCTGTATTCAAAACATTCAAATATTCTTTAGCAGCAAATAAACCTTTACTATTTACAACTACAATATTTTTATCATTTTGAGTTAAAAAGAATCTTGAATAATCTTCTTCAGCTTTCCAGTTTAATTTTCCTGAATTTCTGTCGAATGAATATAGTTTTCCGTACAATAAATAATAGATTACTGATCCGTGTACGGTAGCTTTATTTGTATTTGAAGATTCTTTTAATGAAAAACTGAATAATGATTTTGCTTTATCTACAGTAGTATTCCATTTTAATTCTCCTGTTTTCATGTCTAATAAAGCAATTGCCATATCACCGTCTTTTTTCAGCGTAAGCAAATACTCATCTGTTTCAGGTATAAAATCTGACTGCATTACCCAGAAAGATTCTTTTGAAGAATTGTAAACTACCTTACCACTATCTGTATTGATGATGATATATTTACTATTGATGTAAGCCTCTACATAAGGACTTCCCGGAACACTTGATAAATCACTTTTTTCTTTAAAAAGTTTTCCAAAATCAGGATCAGTCAGGATATCACCTGCCGAAGTTGATCCAAAATCATCTTTTGTTAATGTCCAAACAATTTTTTTAGTCTCAGGATCTAAACCTTTTACAGTTCCTCCTTCTTTAAAAACAACAATTCCTGTTATTTCATTTTGAACCATGTCTTTTACACTGTTCTCTGTGGTAATAATTTCGTCGTATTTTCTTTGAGCAGTTGCCGAAAAAGCAACTAAACAAACCAAAATAATCGAAAAAGTAATTTTCTTCATAATAGCTTTTTTTCGTTAAAAAAAATTAATAATTATACTGGGGTTTTTGGTAATGAATTCACTTATTAAAATAATAATTAAGATAATTTTAATAAAAATTCACTGCGCAAATATATAAAAATAGCATTCAGTTTAAGAAAAAATTTCTTTCAGAATATCAAGTGATTTTGGCTTTTTAAAACCGTCTAAATGGAAGCTGTAATAATCGATCAAAACCTTCAATAAAACCTGTCTTTCAATGACATGAAAAACTTTTTGAGTATTATCAAACTTGAGATCAATTAGTTTTTTAAAGAGGCTGGTTTCATGTTCTGTCAGAGCGCTCATACCATGAATAGGAGTAAACACACCATCGTTCATTTCGAAGTAGGGCAAATCGATATCTGACACATCAGGATAAAAACCTAAATACTTTGTAATTTCTAAAAGTAAAATCAAGTGAAAATTAGAAATTTCGTCATGATGATCGAGCCAGGTCAAGGCAGTTTCTAAAAACAAAAATAGCGATTCGTTTTTTTCTTCTTCCTGAATAGAATAATGCAGCATCTCAGACAAAAACATGACCATAGTGCTTTTTATAATATCGGTATGAATGCTCTGAAAAGGAACTGCGCTTTTTATTTCTTTAAAATTTTCTAAAGTCCCTTTGTTTTTATGCACCGCTTCGATCTCAAGAATCGACAAAGGCTGAAAGTAAGCAATCTTTTGACTGGCTTTTCGACTCGAAAAAGCATCGCGCACAAAATAAGACTTCAGGCCGTTTGAAAGCGTAAAGCATTTTACGATCAGACTTTTTTCCTGAAATTTTAATGATGAGATTACTATGGCTTTGGTTTTGACCAGCAAAATTAGATTATTAGATTGTTAGACTTTTTAGATTTTAGATTTTAGATTTCAGATTTTAGATTTTAGATTTTAGATTTTAGATTTTAGATTTTAGATTTTAGATTTTAGATTTTAGATTTTAGATTTTAGATTTTAGATTTTAGATTTTAGATTTTAGATTTTAGATTTTCTAAAAAAATAAAAATTGATTAATCAATTTTTATTTTTTTAGAAAACTGAAACTGAAACTGAAACTGAAACTGAAACTGAAACTGAAACTGAAACTGAAACTGAAACTGAAACTGAAACTGAAACTGAAACTGAGACTGAGACTAAAAAACTACCTTATTATCATTACTTTTTTAACTTTAGTTTCTCCGCCATCTTGTGCCGAGATAAAAATCATATATACTCCTGAAGCAACTTTATAGCGTCCGAAAGCGGTGGTATCCCATTCTATTGTTCCTCCTGTCGAAGTGGTTTCGTATACTAAATTACCTTCGATATCAGTGATTTTAATATTGGCTTTATCAATTAATCCTGCGACTTTTACTGTTCCTGAATAATTGGGACGGACGGGATTAGGATATACATATGCATTATTTAAATCTTCGTTTGCCTCGGTAGCGATTCCTTTAAAGGAAACCATACCTTTATCTGTAGCAAAAAAGACCTCGCCGGTTGCGCTATTAATTTTAATATCATTAATAACATTACTTGGCAAAGGCGAATTATTAATAGTAAAATGATATTTTGTTTCCTGACCGTTTGGCGATACCATAAAAACTCCAGAATCTCCGGTTCCAATCCATTTATTATTAGCACCATCTACAACAATCACATTTATAAATTGCTCATATAATAATTCCTGCGCCAGGTTATCATCCATGATAATAATTGGATTTGCTTTTAACTGACTATCGGTTTGAAAACTCCCAACATTCGACAAAACCCTTAATCCTTTTATGGTACCAATCCATAACTGGTTTTTAGTATCAACAGCAACAGACCGAACATCTGCGGTGGGCAAGTTCCCCACATCTGCACCAAACGTTATTTTTTTGAACGTATTGGTACTTTCGTTAAAACCAATTACACCTTCTCTATTCGTGGCTATCCACTTTGTATTATTTTTGTCAATAACAATATTGGCATAACTGGCAAGTTCAGCATTATCAAGAATGGTTGCTGTAGAATAACTTTGCCATTGTCCATTGGTTTTTAAAACCTTTAAACCATTTTTAATTCTGCTATTGGTAATCCAAAGGTTTCCTGATTTATCAAAAGCAGTTCCGTTAATACGAACATCTATATAATTAGGTCCTTCGGTGGTAATACTTTCTAAACCACTATTTTTTTCATTATATAAAAATGTAGGCACATCCTGCTCAATCTTTAATAAACCTGAGAAAAATGAACTAGCATAAACTTGTTTATCATTGTTGGGATTTACAATAATACGAGTCATTGATTTTGCACCAAGAACATCTTCATAAGGCAAATTAACCCATCCCGCACTATCATATTTACTTATCCCGTAACTGTCTAATGGATAAGGATTATAAGATGATGTGTAATCTCCGTAAACTGTCCAAAGTACATTTGGCGCTACATCGAGAGAGAAAATATTATTTCTTACCGGTCCCGGCGGCGTATTGCTCTCGAAAGTTGAAACATTTGATAATGTCGACGAAAACAATCCTTTTTCTTTTGTTCCGATGTAAAGCAAATCGCCAATAGCTGTAGCACAAGTAAAACTTAATGTATTGTCTAAAACCTGAGTATTGGCAATCTGACGGTTTAAAACCATTTGATTGTTGTAAACAAAAACAGTATTAGGCGTTGTAACAAATAATTTATGATTTACAGTGCGCATATCTGTAGAAGCTTGCGGAAGCTGCAAAAATCCAATAAATGTATTCGAATTATAACGATGAATATATCCGCCGGAATTTATGGCGATAAGTGTTGTATCTAAAGTTTCTACACTCGACCAATCTCCTGAATTTACCACAGTCCACTGATTAAAATCGATCAGGTTGGCATTGGTACTATTTGCTTTTCTGATTCCGTTTGAAGTCGCTGCATAAATAAATCCGTCGAAATAAGCCGTTTGTCTTATACTGATTTCGGCACCATTGTCACCAATAAAATAAGTGTCTCCAAACTGTGATGTCGTTAAATTAAATTGCACAATTCCAAAATCACACGAAACATAAACCAAGCCGTTATGTTCCATAAAATGATTTATTTTTTTAAGGTTTGCCGGTAATTGTTTATTGATGATATCAACGACTTTCAAAATACTGCCATCTTTTTCATTGATCACAATCATCAAACCGTTTTCGTAACCAATTATAGTTTTTTTGAATCCTTCGCTATGATATAATGCTGAAATGGTCTGACCTGATAGTCCGTCAACGGTGGTAGTTATTTTGATGTTTTTTGTAGTCGTATTTTTAGAAAACAATGCATTTTCTGAAGCCGCAAAAATCGTTGTTGGAGCTTCTGAAATATCTTTTATTTCATTAAATGAAAAATAACTCTGCCATGACAATTTATTCTGAGCGAAACTAAATTGAAACAACAGCAAAAACAAAACATACAGAAAACTTCTCTTCATTACTTACGATATTCGGATAGACAAATATACTACAAACGAAAGTATTTGATTTTTGTTCTTTATAAATAAAAAATGCCTCCAATCATCTTTTAAAAAGACAAATGAAGGCATCTTAGCATTGTAATTAAAACTTACACTACACCCTGAGCAAGCATAGCATCGGCCACTTTTACAAACCCTGCAATGTTCGCTCCTTTTACGTAGTTCACATAGCCATCTTCTCCGGCACCGTATTTTTTACATTGGTTGTGAATTCCAACCATGATATCTTTCAATCTCAAATCAACTTCTTCACTCGTCCAGTTTAAACGAATAGAGTTTTGCGTCATTTCTAATCCAGATGCAGCAACTCCTCCAGCATTTGCAGCTTTACCAGGAGCAAAAAGCACTTTATTATCTAAAAATAATTTAATAGCTTCTAATGTCGAAGGCATATTTGCAGCCTCTGTAACACATAAAACACCATTATCAATTAATTTTTGAGCATCTTCTCCGTTTAACTCATTTTGAGTAGCACATGGAATAGCAATATCAACTTTTACTTCCCAAGGGCTTTTTCCTTTATGGAAAACAGCATTTGGATATTTCTTAGTATAAAGTTCAGCTCTGTTATCTCCGGTTGCTCTCATTTCAACCATATGTTCGATTTTTTCACCAGAGATTCCTTCTTCATCATAAATATATCCATCAGGTCCTGAAATAGTAACTACTTTACCACCTAATTCGTTTATTTTTAATGCAACTCCCCAAGCAACATTTCCAAATCCTGAAATTGCAACTCTCTTACCTTTTAGATCATGACCTATGGTACGAAGCATTTGGTCTGTAAAATAAACCACTCCATAACCAGTAGCTTCTGGTCTGATTAACGAACCTCCGTAAGCAAGTCCTTTTCCGGTTAAAACTCCGGTAAATTCATTTCTGATTCTTTTGTATTGACCAAATAAATAACCAATTTCTCTGGCTCCAACACCAATATCTCCTGCAGGAACATCAAGATCCGGACCAATATGACGACATAATTCTGTCATAAATGATTGGCAGAAACGCATAATTTCTCCATCCGATTTTCCTTCAGGATCAAAATCAGATCCTCCTTTTCCACCACCCATTGGCAATGTTGTCAAACTGTTTTTAAATACTTGTTCGAAAGCAAGGAATTTTAAAACAGATAAATTTACTGTATGGTGAAATCTGATTCCACCTTTGTAAGGTCCGATTGCAGAGTTCATCTGAATTCTGAATCCTCTGTTTACAATTATTTCTCCTTTATCGTCAACCCACGGAACTCTAAAAATTATAGATCTTTCCGGTTCAGCGATTCTTAGAAGTAAATTTTTTCCATCGTATTTTTTTCTTTCTGCGATAAACGGAATTACCGTTTCTGCAAATTCTCTAACCGCCTGAAGAAATTCTGGCTCGTTTGGATTTTTAGACTCAACAAGAGCCATAAATTCATTTATTTTTTGTTCCATTTTTAAATAAATTATTCAATAAATAGTTTATAAATTTCAAGTCAATAATATTAAAAAACACGTTTCAAGAAAACGTTTTCGTAATGACGCGCAAAGATAAGGCAAAACAATCATGGTTTGTTAATATTTTTCGTTTTTGAAGCAAAATTGTGTTATTTCTAAACAATCCGAAAAATAAGATTTTACACTATTGAATTTGTATGAAATCATCGCACTTAAAGTTAGTTATTTAAGCTTTTTGTTACTAAATTTTTAATACAACTATTTATATATTTTGTTTAGACAAGGTTTTTTATATATTTGCCATGATTTGAAAGCCCAAAAACATGCTCAAACCTATAATAATCACGCTATTCGCCTTATTCGGAATACCTACAATTGCAAATGCACAATCGAGCCTAGCTCAAGAAGTAGGAATAATATTCGGACCTTCGTCTTTCCAATCTGATTTTGGTCAAAGAAATAATTTTGACACAAATATTGGAAATACAGGTTTTGGAATTGGGATTGTTCACTTCATAAATTTTTCTGCCAATAACAACAGAGAAAGTTTTTTTACCGAACATTTTAAAGTAAGATCTGAACTTTCTTTTAACCAAACCAAACTGGAACATTTTGGAGAATGGGTTGATAACGAAAAAAAGAAAAATCTTGTACGCCATCTTAGAGCAATGCATGGCACTTCTACGTTAGTAAATCTTGGAGCTCAATTAGAATTTTCTCCTTTTATGAAAATTCATGATTTCGAAAATACAATTGGTAGTTTTAGCCCGTATATAAGTTTAGGTTTTCAGGTGAGTTATTACAAAACCAAAGTCGAGTCAAGATTAGGCGCATTAGGACTTCCTCTCACAACGTATCCTAAATACTTAACTCCTTCTGATGGTCGCCAATTTGGTTTTTCTAACGAAAATGGTTTAGTTTTATCCGGAACAGCAGGTGTTGGTGTACATTATAAACTAACGACAATGAGCGATTTAATGTTTGAGGTTCGTTATCAGGGGTACGCCTCTGACTGGGTTGATGGTTTAAATCCTAATAAAGATCTTTATAAAGAAAATAAATCAAACGATTCGCAAGTTTGGTTCAATGCAGGATACATTTATTACTTAGAATTTTAAACAAATCCTTAAAAATATAAAATCCCAAATTCCATAATCATTACGATTGGAATTTGGGATTTTTTTTATTTTAGAATTTTATTCTGTTATGCTAAAGCTTGCTCGATATCTGCAATTAAATCTTCAGCATCTTCGATACCAACACTCAATCGAACTAAATCGTCAGTAATACCAACTTCAGCTCTTTTATCTGCCGGAATAGAAGCATGCGTCATTAAAGCCGGATGATTGGCCAATGATTCAACTCCACCTAAAGATTCTGCCAGAGTAAAAACTTTTAGCTTTTCTAAAAACGCAATAGAATCTTCTTTTTTACCTGATTTAAAAGTAAACGAAACCATTCCGCCAAAAGCTTTCATTTGCTTTTTAGCAATTTCATGAAACGGATGGCTTTTTAAACCCGGATAATAAACCGTATCAATTTTAGGGTGATTGCTTAAAAATTCAACCACTTTTTCTCCGTTTTCGCAATGTCTCTGCACTCTTAACGAAAGTGTTTTGATTCCTCTTAAAACCAAAAAACTATCCATTGGCCCAAGTGTTCCTCCAGTTGCAAATTGTTGAAAGTGTAATTGCTCTCCTAAAGCTTCATCTTTTACGATCAAAGCTCCCGCAATAACATCAGAATGTCCGCCTAAATATTTTGTAGCCGAGTGCATTACAATATCAGCTCCTAAATCAAGAGGTTTTTGTAAATATGGCGTTGCAAAAGTATTATCTACAGCAAATAAAATGTTGTGTGCTTTGGTAATTTTTGCTACTTCTGCAATATCAGCCAATTTCATTAATGGATTTGTTGGTGTTTCAACCCAAATCAGTTTTGTATTTTCGCTGATTAACGATTTCAATTTCTCGATATCAGTCATATCAACAAAGTGAAACTTAATTCCTGAATCTTTATAAATCCTAGAGAACATTCTATACGTTCCTCCGTACAAATCATCCATTGCAATGATTTCGTCACCTGCTTTAAACGATCTTAAAACACAATCTGTCGCTGCTAAACCAGATGAAAAAGCCAATCCGCGAGTACCATTTTCTATACTTGCCAAAGCATTTTCTAAAGCCGTACGAGTTGGGTTCGACGCTCTGCTATACTCATAATCCGCCAAAGGTTTTCCCGGACTTGTTTGTATAAATGTTGAAGTTTGATACACCGGCGGCATAACAGCTCCTGTACTTGGATCATGATGCTGACCACCATGTATTACTTTAGTATTGAATTTCATATAGTTACAAATTTTAAATGCTTAAACGTGGTACAAATTTACCGTTAAATTTATTTTAATCCTGACACAACTTCTTACCTTTGTATATAATTAACACTTTTTGATATGAAACATTACATTTTTATAGTCTTTTTGGCTTTAGCTCTCACCAGTTGCAACAAAGAACTTTCATTTGAAAATGAGACATTTGAAAAAGAATCTACTATTCCTTGCAAAAAAGATTGTCCAAAAATTACGATCGACGTTCCTATTGCTAAAAATATTCCCATTGTAGCAGACAGCATTAATAAAAAAGTTTTTTCGGTTATAAAAGAAATTGTTTATTTTGAAGAAGATCCTTCAAAAGCCAATGATTACAAATATTTAGTTGCTTCCTTTATTACTTCTTTTGAAGAAATGCACAAAAAATTTCCTACCGAAACTTTTGGTTGGGAAGGAAAAATAAAAGGCAACGTCGAGTTTGAATCTGATCAGATTATTAATATAAAAATTGACCATTATACTTTTACCGGAGGCGCACATGGCTACCAGGGAGTTCGCTCTTTATTGTTTCATCCTCAAACCGGAAAAACCATTTTTACCGATGAAATCTTTAAAAACGAAAAAGAGTTTAAGGTTTTCGCCGAAAAAGAATTCAGGGCTAAATACAAAATCCCTGAAAAACTGAACATTAACGCTACCGGTTTAATGTTCGAAAATGATAAATTTCAGCTGCCTCAAAATATCTTTTATACTAAAGAAGGTTTGCTTTTATATTACAACTCTTATGAAGCCGCTTCGTATGCCGATGGACCAAAAGAGCTTTTGTTTCCGTATGCAAAAGTGAATCAGTATTTGAAATATCAATAGGCATTTTCAAAATATGAACTGGAATAATTCGGCTAAAGCCAATGAACAAATTCTAAAAAATGCCTCCAACTAAAGCTGGAGGCTATTCAAAAAAACCTATGAGTTAGACGCACAGCTGTGCGTCTCTACAAAAAACCTTTGTCGCTTTGTTACTTTGAACCTTTGTACCTTACTTGGAACCTTCCTGAAAATCGTACTTCATTTTTCGAAGAATTCGCAACGCTTCTTTAAACGATAAATAGATATTTCCAAAAGGTTTTAAAAGCAATTTAGCATCGATAAGTTTTTGTTTTGCCTCATCAAAACCATTCAAATAACAAATCATAAAAGTCGAAGGGAGATTCTCGAGATCTTTTAATTCGCGATCTGACAAAGCAATTCCTTTTTGCAATTTTTGAAGCAACGCCATATTTGCATTATAAATATGGTATAACATTTTGCGATTAAACTCCGGCGGCTGAAACAACATTTCGCGATCGATTTTATAATAACCATTGTCAAAAAAATGAATCGTTTGCTGCTCTAGCGGATAATAACTTGTTTTATCATTTAATCCTAATGGAACATATTCAGTAATCGTAAAACTATCGTCATCAAAAACAATCGTAACCACATCCTGAGCCGAATAAAAAAGCTTAATTTGTTCGTTGATCAATTCGATATCAACGCGGGATAAAAATGTTTTATCACGGGATTTATGAGGAACTCCTGCCCAGCAAATCACAAATAATTCTTTAAAAACATGGTATTTAGGCGACATGTCTTTGTGCCTGAAATTCATAAAATCAATTACTCCGTCAAGCGTATATTGAATACTGTTTCGGGAACTATTTTCGATTCCAATAACGGTTTCAGTGTTCTGATAGTTTTTTTCGATTTCACCTTCAACCGGAACCGAATTGCTGCCACGCCTAATAAAAACACTATTGGCTGGAGTAGTATGAATTCCTTTTTTGAAATAAGATACCTTACTTTTGGGTTTAATGGTGACCAATCCTACTACTTTATCTTTTGGAAGATTCGGAAACGGCACATTTTCATATTGAATCTTAGGAGGATTTTCCAGAAAAGCATTCACCAAATTCTGAATTCGGCTATCATCAAAGAAATCATCACCAACAATTTCATTATCATGATCTTCAACGCCCACCACTATATAAGAATTATTGGTTGGATTTGAATTTGATAACGCGCAAATATGTTTTAGAAACTTTCCTTTTCCTTCGCGCGAATGCAAATTCAATTGCCTTTTTTTATCATAAAAACTGCTCTCGTCATTATGAGCAAGTAGATTTTTTATTAAAAGGCGCTTATTAATCATTTTTTAGACTTCTTAGATTATTAGAATTTTAGACTTCTTCGACTATCGAACTTTTGAATCTTTAACTTCTTAGATTAATTGGATTACATAAACTTCAAATCTAAGAAGTCTAAGTTAGTCTAAAAATCTAAGTTAGTCTCTTTTGACTATTGTAGATGATGCCTGAGCAGTACTCATCACTACTAAATCGGCAATGTTTACATGATACGGTCTTGAAACCACAAAATGAATAATATCAGCGATATCTTCTGCCTGCAACGGATCGAAACCTTTGTAAACATTCGAAGCTCTTTCTACATCACCTTTAAAACGTACTTCGCTAAACTCAGTCGCGACCATTCCGGGATGAATTGCTCCTACTCTAATACTAAACGGATTCAGATCAATTCGCATTCCTGCTGTAATGGCATCCACGGCATGTTTTGTTCCGCAATACACATTTCCGTTAGGATAAACTTCTTTTGCTGCTGTTGAACCAATATTAATAATATGTCCGGAATTCTTAGCGGTCATTTTAGGAATTACAGCTTTCGAAACATACAAAAGTCCTTTTACATTGATATCGATCATAGCATCCCAATCGTCTAAATCTCCGGTTTGAATGGGATCTAAACCATGCGCATTTCCGGCATTGTTGATCAACACATCAATATCTGAAAATTCAGTTGGCAAAGAGTTGATGCTTTCCAGCACATCTTTTTTATCCCTAACATCAAATGATAAAGAATGTACTTCTGTAAAAGCCGAAAGTTCTTTTTCAAGCTCAGCTAAACGATCTTTACGTCTTCCGCAAAGCACCACTTTATAGTTATTTTTAGCCATGATTTGAGCGGTTGCTTTACCAATTCCGCTTGTGGCTCCAGTAATTAAAACTGTTTTTTTCATTCTTTCCTTTATTTTTATTTTTAACACATAGATACATAGTTTAAAAGCTTAAAAAAGACATTTCACTTTACATAAATTCACATAGCTATGTGAAAATGATTTGTCATTTATTTTTATCTTATTCAAAACAATAAAAATCTATGTTTCTATGTGTTTAATTTCTAGCCACAGATTAAATGGATTAAAATGATTTTATAAACTGTTCGAATCTTTTTAATCTGCGGCAAAAAAATATTTTTTCAATTATTCCTGATCCAATTATTCAAATTCAACTTCATGTTTAGAGCAATCCAGGTTTCATCATCCATTTCCCGAACAAATTTTTTATTCGGATCAATAACAAAACCAATCTTTTCATAGCATTTGATGGCGCTTGTATTAAAATCAAAAACATTAAGCTCAACATTTCTCTGCTTGCTATTTTCAAGAACAAATTCCAGAAGTAAAGTCACTATTTGTTTTCCGATTCCTTTTCCGCGAAGCGTTTCATCCATAATCAGAATTCTTCCCAGATTAGCAAAACTGTCTTTAAAACAAATTTCACAATGTCCGATAGTCGAATCATTAGAAACATTTACCACTCTAAAGGCAATTCTGTTTTCATCCGAAAGTGATTTTTCTATCTGTTCTTCAGTCAAAGGAAAAGTAAATTCAGGTCCTGCAAATTGCATCAATTCACCAGCATCTTTTATACTATCAATCAATTGCGGATAAAACGCTGCATCGAATTTTTCTAATCGTATCATTATATATTGAAAGGTTTAAGCAACTTCTTCGCCTCTGCTTTCTGTCCAGATTGCAAACCAGTCTTCTTTGTCCATTTCTAATTCAACAGCTTTCATCAGCGCTTGAATTCTGGCAATATTTACAGTTCCCGCAATTGGAATAACTGCTGAAGGATGTTTTAAAATCCAGGCCAATAAAAGTGTATCCGAACCAAACCCATATTTCTGCACTAAATCTGCCAATAATTTTTTCAAACGACGTGTTTTTTTAGTGTCTTCTCTAAAAACAGTTCCAAGCGGATTCCATGACAATGGGCGAATTCCGTGTGTTTGCATATAATCAAAACTTCCGTCTACCATTGGCTCAAAATTCGTGGCCGAAAATTGTACCTGATTATAGCTTATTTCTGTTTTCTGACGAATTAATTCGGTTTGAGAACTTGTAAAATTCGAAAGTCCAAAATCAATAATTTTTCCTTCTGCTTTTAATTTCTCTACCGCTTCTGCAATTTCGTCTGCCTGCATTAACGGGCTTGGTCTGTGCAATAAAAAAACATCTACATAATCTGTTTTTAGTTTTTTTAATGATTCTTCAACTGACCAAACAATATAATCCTTGGAGTAATCATAATGTTTGATTTTGTTTGGGCGGCTTTCGGCGATCATCTGAATTCCGCATTTGGTAATTAATTGTAATTTCTCTCTCGAGATTTTGCTGTTGTGAAATGCTTTTCCAAAATCAGCTTCTGTGGTATAAGATCCGTAAATGTCTGCGTGATCAAAAGTTGTAATTTTGTTTTCGATACATAGTTGTATCAGGTTTTCCATTTCTTTAGTTGTAAGGTTTTTATCCCAAACTCCCCAATTCATAGTGCCCGAAATTATAGGCGATAATGCTGTTTTACTCATGGTTTCATTGCGTTATTTTTGGTAATAAATATGCTTTTCTGAAGCATAATCATCAAAGTTCTTAAAAATATAAAAATAGATTCACAATTAGTCCTTAAAATTAGGTCATTGGTCGAAGTTTTAACCATTCTTTAACATCTTACTTCTCAAAAAATATTCAATTTGCACTCTCAAAAGCTACGCATAGAAATCACCGTTTTAAAAAGGTTTTAAAAATATTTATATGGAAGAAAATACAACGACTTTAGACATTAGAGCGATAAATGAAAAAATTGAAAGAGAAAGTGCTTTTATAGACCTTCTTACAATGGAAATGAACAAAGTTATTGTGGGCCAGAAACATATGGTCGAGCGTTTACTAATTGGACTTCTGGGACAAGGGCATATTTTGCTTGAAGGTGTTCCGGGATTGGCAAAAACTTTAGCCATCAATACTTTGTCGCAAGCAGTACAAGGTTCGTTCAGTCGTATTCAGTTTACACCTGACTTATTACCTGCCGATGTCGTTGGAACGATGATTTATAACATCAAAGCAAACGAATTTTCTATCAAAAAAGGGCCAATCTTCGCTAATTTCGTCCTTGCCGATGAGATTAACCGTGCTCCGGCTAAGGTGCAGTCAGCACTTTTGGAGGCGATGCAGGAAAAACAAGTAACTATTGGCGACACGACTTTCAAACTAGATCGTCCGTTTTTAGTATTAGCAACACAAAACCCGGTTGAGCAAGAAGGAACATACCAACTTCCGGAAGCACAAGTCGATCGTTTTATGCTAAAAACTGTAATTGACTACCCAAAAATTGATGAAGAGCGTTTTGTAATTCGTCAAAACTTAAAAGGAACTTACGAAAAAGTAAATGCCGTAGTTTCTGTCGAGCAAATTTTACGTGCGCAAGAAGCGGTTCGTGAAGTTTACATGGACGAAAAAATCGAAAAATATATCTTAGATATCATATTTGCTACTCGTTATCCAGAGAAGTACAAACTTGCAGACTTAAAACCTCTTATTAGTTTTGGAGCATCGCCACGTGGAAGTATCAATTTAGCTAATGCAGCAAAATGTTACGCTTTTATCAAACGTCGTGGATATGTAATTCCAGAAGATGTTCGTGCAGTTGTACATGATGTTCTACGTCACAGAGTTGGAATAACGTATGAGGCTGAAGCCGAAAACATTACTTCTGTAGACATTATCAACAAAATCGTAAACGAGATTGAAGTACCTTAAAAATAGTTTTCAGTTTTCAGTCACAGTGACCAACTTATTAAGTAAACTGCGACTGAAAACTGCGACTGAAAACTAAAGAAATGGATACAAAAGAGCTTTTAAAAAAAGTACGGAAAATAGAAATCAAAACCAAAAGACTGAGCAATCATATCTTTTCGGGAGAATATCACTCTTCATTTAAAGGACGAGGGATGACTTTTAGTGAAGTACGTCAATACCAATATGGCGATGACATTCGTAACATCGATTGGAATGTAACTGCACGCTATAACGAAGCCCACGTAAAAGTTTTTGAAGAAGAACGCGAATTGACCATGGTTTTAATGGTTGATATTTCAGGTTCAGAGGGTTTTGGTTCAAAAAGTCAATTCAAGAAAGACATCGTGACTGAAATTGCAGCAACGATGGCTTTTTCAGCTACACAAAATAATGACAAAATTGGTTTAATATTATTTTCTGATAATGTAGAATTGTATATTCCGCCAAAAAAAGGTCGTTCGCATGTATTGCGAATCATTCGTGAGTTGATCGAATTTGAACCAAAAAGTCAAAAAACAGATGTTGGAGCTGCTCTGAAATTTTTGTCAGGAACGCAGAAAAAGAAAGCAATTGTTTTTGTAATTTCTGATTTTATGTCTGAGAATTATGAGCAAACTTTAAAGATTGCTTCTAAAAAACACGATATTACAGGAGTTAGGGTTTACGATATTCGTGAAGAAAAAATCCCGAATTTAGGAATGGTTCCTATGCTTGATGCTGAAACAGGGAAAATTCAATTGGTAGATACAGGCTCAAAAACAGTGCGAATGAATTACGAAAAACACTATCAGGAAAGAGTTAATTATTTCAAAGATATTTTTAGTAAATCAGGTGCAGGAGTTGTAAACACCAGAGTTGATGAAAATTACGTAACTAAATTATTAGGGTATTTCAAATCACGATAAGATTTTTGGACTTCTTAGATTGTTAGAATATTAGATTTTAAAATATAAATATCCAAATAAAAAAATCCGTTTAAATCTGTGCCATCCGCATCATCTGCATGCCATAATTAAAACATTCATTTTAGAATAAGATCTGAAATCAAAAATCAAATGAAATTAAAGTTTTACATATTTTTATTTTTACTTTCCTCATCTATTTTTGCCCAGCAAAAACAAGTAGAGACAAGCATTGATACTACAAAAAACAAAATTGGAGCCGAATTTAAGTTAACGCTTAAAACGGTTGTCAGTTCAAAATCTAAGGTTGTTTTTCCTAAACTAAAAAATATTGGTCCGCTTGAAGTAATTCAATCGTACCCAATTGATACAGTGAAGAAAAATGACACTTACGAATTGATCAAAAAATATGGTTTAACGCAATTTGATTCCGGAAAATATACAATCCCGAGTATTAAAATTTTAATTGACAAAAAACCATTCTTAACCGATTCTATCCGTGTTGAAGTAGCCAATGTAAAAGTGGATACTTTACAACAAAAAATGTACGACATCAAAGACATCACTCCTGTTGATAACGGAATTGGTGATTGGTGGAAATATGTTTTAGGTCTAATCATTATTTTAGGAATTGGAGCGTTTGTTTATTGGTTTGTTAAAAAACGCCAACAGAAAAAGATTGAAGAAGAAGTTTATAAAACTCCTATAGAAAAAGCAACAAGCTTACTGAACAATCTGGAGCAAAAAGAATTGGTTCAAAAAGGTGAAATCAAAGAATACTACAGTGAACTTACTGATATTGCCCGTAATTATATTGAAGAAGCCATTCATATTCCGGCAATGGAAAGTACCACTTCTGAATTGATTCAGGCGATAAGAACTGCTTCTACCAAAAAGAAAATGACATTAACTCCGGAAACTGTCGAAAATCTGGAGCGCGTTTTACGTCAGGCCGATTTAGTAAAATTCGCTAAATCTAAACCACTTGATTTTGAAATTACCGATGATAGAAATAAAATTCAGAAAGTAATATTAACGCTTGATAATGCAATCCCAACTGAAGTTCCGGCTGAAGAAGAAGATCAATTACTGAACGAAGCGCAAAAACAAAAGCAAATCAAACTTCAGTTATTAAAGAAACGCAACAAACGTATTGCCATCGCTGCAGGAACCGTTTTATTTTTATTAATTGCGACCACAGCATTCTTTATTGTTACTAAAGGTTTTACTTATGTAAAAGATAATCTGATCGGACATCCGTCTAAAGAATTACTAGAAAGCGAATGGGTAAAAAGCGAGTACGGAAATCCTGGTGTATTAATTGAAACTCCAAAGGTTTTAAAACGTGTAGATACTCAAAAAGTATTGCCTAAAGAAACTATGGCGTTAATTAAGGAGATGCAACTTTTTACTTACGGAAGCATGGTGGGTAATTTTTACGTAACTGTTTCAACCAGTAAGTTTAAAAACCCTACAGATATAGATTTAGCAAAAGCATTAGAAGGAACTCTAAAAGTTATCGAAGCCCAGGGCGGACAAAATATTATTGTAAAACAAGAAGATTTCCAGACAAGTGCAGGTATTCAGGGGCTAAAAGGATATGGTACAATGACCGTGTTTAACCCAGCCGACAAAACCAGTACAAAGGCTTACTATGAACTTTTACTGTTTAAACAAGATCAGGGATTACAACAAATTATGATTTTACACGAAGAAGGTGACACATACGCCAATGATATTACAACTAGAATTTTAAATTCTGTTGAACTTAGAAAAGCGAGCAACTAATGGGAAAGATAACTTTTTTAAATCCAGAATTTTTTTGGTTGTTTCTATTAATTCCAATTGCAATCGCTTGGTTTTACTGGAAACGCAACCAGCAATCGGCAACTTTAAAAATGAGTTCTACTCAGGGTTTTAAAAACAGCGAATCGTTGTTAACGAAATTAAAACCTGCTTTATATGTTTTTAGAATTTTAGGATTAAGCTCTTTAATTATAGCATTGGCAAGACCAAGAACGGTAGACATTAGCAGTCAGACTAAAACAACAAAAGGAATTGATATTGTTCTTGCAATAGACGTTTCAGGAAGTATGCTGGCAAAAGATTTAAAGCCAAACCGTATGGAAGCTTTAAAAAGAGTTGCCGCAGATTTCGTTGGAGAAAGACCTAATGACAGAGTTGGATTGGTTTTATACGCCTCTGAAGCATATACCAAAACGCCCGTTACAAGTGATAAGGCTATCATTCTTGAAGCCATAAAAAGCATTAAATACGATACAGTTTTACAAGATGGAACCGGAATTGGAATGGGATTGGCAACTGCCGTAAACCGTTTAAAAGATAGTAAAGCCAAAAGCCGTGTAATTATTTTAATGACAGATGGTGTTAACAATGCCGGTTTTATCGAACCTGAAACAGCATCAGACATTGCAAAACAATACGGAATAAAAGTATACACTATTGGTATTGGTACCAACGGAATGGCGGAATCTCCTTATGCTTATGCACCAAACGGAGGCTTTTTATATAAAATGCAAAAAGTTGAAATCGACGAACAATTAATGAAAAACATTGCCCGTAAAACCGATGGAACTTATTTTAGAGCAACAAGTAATGATCGATTAGCCGAAATATACAACGCGATTAATAAATTAGAAACTACTGAAATCCAGGAATTAAAATTCTATGATTATGACGAAAAATACAGAGGTTTTGTTTTACTGGCAGCCTTTTTATTATTGTTAGAAGTAGGTTTAAGAAATACGGTTTACAGAAGCTTTATATAATATTTTAGTCTCAGTCACAGTTATCAGTCACCCACTGAAAACTGCCACTGAAAACTGAAAACTAGAACTAAAAATGGAATTAGACGAAAAAAAATATTTATACTTTTTATTATTACTCCCAATTGTGGTGTGTATTTTCCTTTTCAATATGTATTGGAAAAGAAAAAAACAGCGCGAATTTGGTGACCTTGAAATGGTAAAAAGACTGAGTCCGGAAAGATCTGTTTTTAAACCGGTTTTAAAAATATCCGTAATACTTTTGGCACTTGCTTGTTTGATCATCGGTTTAGTAAATCCGAAGATTGGAACTAAAATGGAAACCGTAAAACGTGAAGGAATTGATATCGTTTTTGCAGTCGACGTTTCTAAAAGTATGCTGGCCGAAGATGTGGCGCCAAGCCGTTTAGAAAAAAGTAAACAATTGGTTTCGCAAATCATCAATAATTTAGGAAGTGACAGAATTGGAATCGTAGCTTACGCAGGAAGTGCTTTCCCTGTTTTACCTATCACATCAGATTATAGTGTTGCCAAAATGTTCCTGCAAAGTATGACTCCTGATATGGTTTCGTCGCAAGGAACTTCACTTGATGAAGCAATCAGATTATCATCAACTTATTTTGATGAAAAAAGCAAAACCAGCAAATTATTGATTTTAATTTCTGATGGAGAAGATCATTCTGAAGGAGCTTCGGCAGCAGCCGAAGAAGCCAATAAAATGGGAATGAAAATTATCACCATTGGAGTTGGAACCGAAAAAGGAGGAACAATCCCTTTAAAAGAAAATGGTGTAGTTAAAAACTATCAAAAAGATCAAAACGGACAAACGGTTATTACAAAACTAAATCAGGAAGGATTAAAAACCATTGCAAAAGCGACAAAAGGCGGTTATGTATATGGTGGAAGCACTAAAGAAGTTTTAGAATACATAAAAAATGCGCTAAACAATATTCAGAAAACTGAATTTGAAGCGACCCAAATGGCCGATTTTCAATCGCAATATCAATGGTTCATTGGCTTTGCCTTCTTATTATTGTTTGTAGACATTTTCCTTTTAGAAAGAAAAACAAACTGGATAAAAGAGTTGAATTTATTTAACGAAAAGAAATAATTGTTCCCCATTAAAAATTTGGAACAAAAAATTAAAAAAATTAGAATGAAAAATTTACTTCTTTATATTTTACTAACATTTTCTTTAGCTGTTTCGGCTCAGGATAAAGACAAGACATTGCCTGATGCCAATGAAGAATATAAGCAGAATAAATTTGTTGATGCTGAAGCAAATTACAGAATTTCAGAATCAAAATTTCCAAAACGTGCTACTGCTCCTTATAACTTAGGAAATACTATCTACAGACAAAATCAGGTTTCTGAAGCTAAATTCGCTTACGCGAAAGCGATAAAGAACGCTAAAACAAGACCTGAAAAACATAAAGCATTTCACAATTTAGGAAATGTTTTAATGAAAGAGAAAGATTATGCTCAGGCTGTAGAAGCTTATAAAGAAGCTTTACGTAATGACCCAACAGACGAGGAAACGCGTTATAATTATGCTTATGCGAAACAAAAGCTAAAAGAAAATCCGCCTAAAAACGATAAGAACAAAGACAAGGATAAAAACAAAGATAAAGACAAGGACAAGGATAAAAATAAAGACAAGGATAAGGACAAAGATAAAAAGGACGACAAAGGCGATAAAGACAAAGACAAAAAAGATGGTAAAGATGATCCGAAGAAAGACGACAAGTCTGACAATAAAGGAGAACCAAAACCACAGCCTGGCGGAATTTCTAAGGACCGAGTTCAAAATTTATTAGATGCCGTAAACAACGAAGAAAAGAAAATTCAAGATAAAGTAAACGCTCAGAAAGTAAAAGGAAACCCTAAAAAAACAGAGAAAGACTGGTAAAATTTGGTTTATTTGTGTAATCGTTAATTTGTTTAATTGTAAACCCGATTAAATAAATTAGCGATTAAACAGTTAATATAAAAAACACTGAAAAACAATTAATGAAAAGATATTTAATTCTATTACTATTCACTTTTCAAGGGCTTATGGCTCAAGTTCAATTTGAGGCCAGAGTAAGCAAAAACACGCTTGGAGTGAACGAAAGATTACGCATTGACTTCATCATGAATGTTGACGGAGATAACTTCGACCAGCCTTCATTTGACGGATTTAGAATTGTAGGCGGACCAAGCCAGCAAGTAAGCCAGTCTTGGGTAAATGGTAGAAGCTCTTTTCAGAAAATATATTCTTATATTTTACAGCCCAATCAAAAAGGGACATTTTCTATCAAACAAGCCGCTATAGAATATAATGGGCAAATTTACAAAACACAGCCTATAAAAATCGTAGTAACAAATGCCGTTGCTCAGGAAAGAGATCCTTATGACAATAGCAGACCACAAGGTCAGCAAGGAATTCCGAATGAAACCTTGAATCTTGTAGCCGAGATTTCGAAAACAAATCCATATCTAAATGAGCCAATTACGGTTGTTTATAAATTATACTTTAACAACATTAATGTTACTGGTTTTAAAGAATTGGCTAAACCTAAATACAATGATTTCTGGAATCAGAATATAGACATCAAGCAACTGTCTATCGCAGAAGGAACTTTTCAGGGACAAAGATGTTACTACGTAATCCTTAAAAAGACTATCTTATATCCTCAAAAATCAGGACGATTAACGATCGAACCGCTTTCGCTGGACATTGGTGTAGAATTGCCTTCAAATCGTCGTGATATGTACGGACAAATGATTCTGACAGTTGATAACAGAGTAGTTTCGGCCGGAGCAAAAACTATTAATGTAAAAGCATTACCTGAAGCAAGTAAACCAGAAGGCTTTAGCGGTGCTGTAGGTAAATTTAATTTTACAGTTACGCCATCTAAAACAACATTGAAAAGTGGAGAAAGTCTGGATTTAATCGTAAGTGCTTCAGGAAACGGAAACATGAAATTGTTTACTTTACCAAAACCGGTTGTTCCTAATGCATTAGAAATGTACGATCCGGTTCATGATGAGCAAGTAACAACTTCTCTTTCGGGAATGTCAGGAAAAATTACCGATAAGTATTCTATTGTGCCACAATACAAAGGAAAATATGCGATCAAACCAATGCAGTTTTCTTATTTTGATTTGAATACCGGTTCTTATAAAACCATCACCTCACAAGAAATTATGGTCGATGTATTAGACGGACCAATGCAGGCAGAAGCAAGTGCAACAGCAAATGCCTCTAAAAATGTGATTGCAAAAACAGATCAGTTCAAATACATAAAATCAAAAACAACTTTAGTCTCAATCGCTAAAAATGATTTTTACGGCTCTAATTTGTATTATCTTTTATTGTTTGCTCCTTTCGTGATCATACCAATCATTGTTTTGGCTAAGAAAAGAAAAGAAGCTATTGACGGTGACGTAACAGGAAACCGCATTAGAATGAACAACAAATTGGCTAAGAAATATTTATCTCAGGCTAAAAAACAATTAAACAATAAAGAAGCATTTTATATTGCCTTAGAAAAAGCGATGCATAATTTCCTTAAAGCGAAATTGCATATCGAAACCTCAGAAATGAGCAAGGATAATATTAGCGAATTATTATTGTCAAGAAATGCCAACCCGGAATCTGTTCAAAGTTTTATTGACCTGACAGAAAACTGCGAAATTGCCCGTTATGCACCAGCATCAAGCGCTTCGATTCAGCAGGATTTCGACAAGGCTGTTTTAATTATTTCGGCATTAGAAAAGCAAATTGTTTAGTATTTAACCGCAATCCCGAGAGTTATCGGGAATTAAGAAATTAGTTTCGTTTGCGTTTAATTTAAGTTCAAAAAGAAAAAACAAACCTAACAGGTTTTATCCCGAAGCTTCGGAACCGTTAGGTTTAAAACAAATAAAATGAAAAACATAGTAGTATATCTTTTTTTATTAATCACTCAGGTTTTCTTTGCTCAAAGCAGCTTTGAAAAAGGAAATGCCTTGTACCAAAAGGGACAATACCAACAAGCTGTTGATGCTTACGAAAGTATTGTTAAAGAAGACAAACAGCATTCTGCAGAGTTATATTTTAACTTAGGAAATGCCTATTACAAACTCAACAAAGTAGCACCTTCTATTTATAACTACGAAAAAGCATTAGTATTAAAACCTCATGATCCTGACGTTTTAAACAATTTGAAATTTGCTAAAAAACTAACAATCGACGAGATCAAGGAAATCCCGAAAGTAGGTTTTGCAAAACTCATTCAGAACTTTACCGGAATTTTTGATTATAATACCTGGGCAAAGATTTCTGTTGTAATTTCATTTGTGTTTCTATTGAGTTTTATTGGATATTATTTCTCTCAACTTACACTTTCAAAAAGACTGTATTTTATCGGAATGTTTATTTTGTTAGTTGCTTTATTGGTGACCGTTTCTGCAGCAATAACAGAAAAAACTCATTTTAATAATGATCGTCCGGCGATTGTTTTTGCTGAATTAAGCGAAGTCCGCAGCGAGCCGCAAAAAGCAGGCGCAGCTATTATATTATTACACGAAGGCGTAAAAGTTTACGTTATTGAAACCGTAGGACAATGGAAAAAAATCGAATTAACAGACGGAACCGAAGGCTGGATTGACGGTTCTACCATTCGAGAAGTGAAATAACGCTTTTAGTATCTAAAAATAAAAAATCCCAAATTCCAACTTGACAACAATTGGAGTTTGGGATTTTTTATATCAATTTGGATTTAAAAACGCACAATTGATATAAGAAATTTCAAATCACAAACCCAAACAAACTTAAATTATCTTATATCACTTATATGGTTTAAAAACTAGAAATTATAAACCTTCTCAGGCGTAACACAATAATTCAACCTCACATCAGATTCAAAAACATCTTCGATCTGGTTTTCGGCTTCAAAGAAAGAAAGTCCAATTTTTATGGTTTCCGGTTTACATTCGGATAAAAATTTATCATAGAAACCTTTTCCATAACCTACCCGATTTCCTAAAAGATCAAATGCTAAAAGCGGCACAAAAACCACCTCAATAGTTTCTGACGGAACTGGCAAACCATTTACAGGTTCAGGAATATTATATTCGTTTTTTTTAATTTTGGTATTATCCGTCAATAAAAAATGTGTCATTCCGCGAGTTTCAAAATCACTTTTCGAAACCACAATTTCTTTATCTTTTCCGGAAAGCAAATGCAAAATATATTCTGTATTTACCTCTTTTTGTTCTCCAATCGGTAAAAAAACATGATAATATATTTTGTCCCAAATGGGCAACTGAATTAGATTATTGGCTATAGCCAAACTCTTTTCTTCAAGATCATCAAGAGTAATTGCTGCACGGAGGTTTTTGTAGTGTAATCGTAATTCTTTTTTATTCGTCGACATTTGAAGGGCTGTTTTTAGACATATGATAAATCGCATCGCCTTCATAAACGATAGGCGAATGATTCGCGTTAATGACAAAACCGTCATGTGGCGCTTTTACTTTCTGTTCAAATTTACCAAACGGATCTGTAATGATTGCCAAAATTGTCCCTTTAGTTACAAATTTTCCAATCAAATTATAATCGTGCAGCAAACCAGAACATTTCGCACGCAGCCAAACCGAATATTTAATATAAATCGAAGGTTCTTTTGCATATTCAACCACTTGTTTCGCATCAAGCATATTCAAATAATGCAATAAACGCTTCACTCCCATTACCCCTTCATTGGCAATTACATTATTAATATCTAATGATTTTCCGCCTTCAAAAAGCAACATTTTTATATTTGCTTTTTCGCAGGTATTTCTAAAAGATCCATTGATATTTTTAGAATATAACGTAAACGGCGCATTAAAAACATCAGCCAGAATCTTCAATTCAGGATTATTTTCGGTAATCCTTATTTGCGGAGCATTAAATCTACTCGCACCACCCGCATGAAAATCGACAGCATAATCTATAATCGGTAAAACTTCGGCCACGATATGATACGCAAACCTACTGGCCAGAGAACCCTTTTTACTTCCCGGAAAAACACGGTTTAAGTCACGCCCGTCAGGAAACTCACGGGATTTATTTACAAAACCATACATATTGATAATTGGGATACAAATAATCGTTCCTTTCGCCGGACGATTAATTTTTTTGCTAATAATCTGGCGAACAATTTCGACACCATTAATTTCGTCACCATGAATTCCGGCCGAAAATAAAACTACCGGACCTTCAATCTTTGATCGACGTACAATAACCGGAATATTTAGTTTTGTGGTCGTGTGCAACCTCGCAATTTCAACGTTTATTGTTTTGTTTTCTCCCGGCAAAATCGATTCGCCAAAAATAACCAAGGGTTTACTATTTTTCATGTAGAATTATAAAATCTAAATATAGAAATTATTCTTTTGATTTCGTAAATTTGAAACTAAATCAGTGTTAAGCTTTTTTTCAGAATCTAAATGATTTCAGAAAATGCTTTACAGATACTTCAGAAACAAAACAGAATGCAAAAACCGTCTTTAGATCTTCAAATTCAAACTTTACCGGACAACCCTGGTGTGTATCAGTATTACGATAAAGAGGGAAAGATCTTATATGTTGGAAAAGCCAAAAATTTAAAAAAAAGGGTTTCCTCCTACTTCAATAAAATTCATGATACGGCCAAAACAAATGTATTGGTTAAGAAAATTGTAACCATAAAGCACATCGTTGTTCCTACCGAAACCGATGCTCTTTTATTAGAAAACAATTTAATCAAAACCCTACAGCCACGATACAATGTATTGCTTCGTGATGATAAAAGTTACCCGTGGATTTGTATTAAAAGAGAACCTTTTTCGAGAATATTTTCGACCAGACGAATGGTCAAAGACGGCTCAGAATATTTTGGGCCATACACGAGTTTCAAAACCGTACATACTATTCTTGAATTAATCAAAGAATTGTATCCGCTCAGAACCTGCAATTTTGATTTAAGCAAATCGAATATCGATTCAGGCAAATTCAAAGTTTGTCTCGAATACCATATTGGCAATTGCAAAGGCCCGTGCGAAGGTTTAGAACCACTCGAAGAATATCAAAGACAAGTCGATGCGATCCGCGAAATCCTGAAAGGGAATTTTAAAGAAAGTATGAAAGACTTTAAGCGATTAATGAATCAATACGCACAAGATTTACGTTTTGAAGAAGCGCAGAAAATCAAAGAAAAAATAGAAGTTCTCGAAAATTACCAATCGCGATCTACCATTGTAAACCCGAAGATTACCAATATCGATGTCTTCTCGATTGTGTCTGACGAAAGTGCCGCTTACGTAAACTTTCTTCAAATTTCGCACGGATCGATCATTCGTTCGCACACTTTAGAGATCAAGAAAAAACTGGACGAAACCGATGAAGAATTGTTAGAACTCGCGATCATCGAACTTCGCGAACGTTTTCAGTTACTTTCAAAAGAAATCATTGTTCCGTTCGAAATGAACTTGGGCGAGAACATCAAAACAACCGTTCCGCAGCTTGGCGATAAAAAACAAATCCTGGATTTATCGATTCGTAACGCCAAGTTTTACAGAATCGAACAGCTCAAACAATTGCAAATTGTAGATCCTGACCGACACACCAATCGCATCATGGCGCAAATGCAAAAAGATTTGCGATTGCCGGTAGAACCCCGACATATAGAATGTTTCGATAACTCAAATATTCAGGGAACAAATCCCGTTGCGGCCTGCGTAGTTTTTAAAGACGGAAAAGCCAGCAAAAAAGATTACCGCCATTTTAATGTAAAAACTGTCGAAGGGCCTGACGATTTTGCTTCGATGACCGAAATTGTTTATCGTCGTTACAAAAGATTATTAGACGAAAACCAACCTTTGCCACAACTTATCATTATAGACGGTGGAAAAGGACAACTTTCTGCCGCCCTAAAAAGTATAGACGCATTAGAATTAAGAGGTAAAATTGCCATAATCGGGATCGCAAAACGTCTCGAAGAATTATTTTACCCCGGAGATTCCATCCCATTATATCTCGATAAAAAATCCGAAACCTTAAAAGTAATTCAGCAATTACGAAACGAAGCGCATAGATTCGGGATCACATTTCATCGTGACAAACGTAGTAAAGCAGCATTAAATTCATCAGTAGAAAGCATTCCCGGCATTGGCGAAAAAACCATGCTAACATTAATACAACATTTCAAAAGTGTTAAAAGATTGAAACTCGCCACCGAAAAAGAAATATCTGACGTCATAGGAGTATCAAAAGCCAAAAAAATTGTCGACTTTTACAAAACCAACTAGTTATTTTTTATGCGCCCAATCCAGCTGTCCATTTCAAATACTCGGTCAAAACGATTTTTTTCTATTGCAAAAAAAGGAGCTTCTAAAGTCGCTCTTTTTTTACAAGAAAAAATATCGTTTTGTCTCTCGCAGTTTTCCATTTCCATCTGGGGCGTGCAGTTGGTACTTTTCACACTTTTATTTTTCAATACACAAAACTCCTTTTCACAAGAAAATAGCGAAAACACAAAACAAGACGAACCCAAAAGACCAAAAATTGGTTTGGTATTAAGTGGTGGTGGTGCAAAAGGATTTGCTCACATCGGAGTGCTGAAAGTTTTAGAAGAGGCTGGAATCAAAATCGACTATATTGGTGGAACCAGTATGGGATCGATCATTGGCGGACTTTACGCTTCCGGTTACAACGCTTCTCAAATTGACTCCATTTTCAAAAGAACCAATTTCGACGAATTGATAAACGACTACATTCCGCGTTCTTCAAAAAACTTTTACGGTAAAAAAAATGACGAATTATACGCTATAGTTTTACCCTTCAGTAATTTTAGAGTCGGAATTCCTGAGGCACTCTCAAAAGGAATGTACAATTATAATTTATTAAGCAGTCTTACCCGCAACGTACGACATGTACGCGATTTCAATAAACTCCCAACACCGTTTCTTTGTATTGGTACCAATATCGAAACCGGCGAAGAAGTTTTATTAAACAAAGGAAATTTAGTTCAGGCCATGATGGCAAGTGCCGCATTCCCGTCGTTATTTACTCCCGTAGAAATCGATGGCAACTTATTGGTTGATGGCGGCGTAGTTAATAATTATCCCATACAAGAAGTTCGTAATCTTGGCGCTGACATTATTATTGGTGTCGACGTTCAGGATGATTTAATGAAACGAAAAAACCTGAAAAACGCGACCCGAATATTAGTGCAGATCACAAATTTGCAATCTATCGATAAGATGAAAAGCAAAATAAAAAACACCGATGTTTACATCAAACCCGACATTCGTGATTATGGCGTAATTTCATTTGATAAAGGTGAAGAAATTATCCGAAAAGGTGAAGAAGCTGCTTTTGCCGTTTATGAAAAAATCAAAACATTAGTCAATGAAGACAATTTTTACAAAAAACCAAAACTAAAAATTGCTACTGATACCCTCAAAATCGAAAAAATAAACAGTGACAGATTAGACAATTATACCAGAGAATACATTCGCGGAAAATTACGTTTCAAACCCGGAAGTACCATAACTTATGATGATCTTAAAACAGGGATCAACAACTTAAACGCTACTCAAAACTTTAGCACCATTTCTTATTGCCTGCAACCAGACGGCACAAAAGACGATCTTGATTTGGTTTTAAAAGAAAATCCAACACAAACATTCCTTAAACTTGGACTTCACTACGACGGGCTTTACAAAAGTGCTATTTTACTGAATCTTACTCATAAAAAAACATTTCTAAAAAATGATATAACATCGCTTGACATCATTCTTGGTGATAATTTCAGGTACGATTTAAATTATTATGTCGAAAATGGTTTCAACATAAGCTTTGGCTTTCGATCAAGATTAAATCAATTCAATCGAAATGTAACAACAAGCATCAGTAGCCTTTTCGCAGAAAATCAAGCCCTAAATTTGATCAATGTTGATTTTTTAGATCTTACCAATCAGGCTTATTTTCAAACCATATTTGTACAAAAGTTTTTAATGGGTGGAGGTCTAGAATACAAATACCTTAAAATAAACTCGCCAACACTTTCTAATACAGAAAATATTATCGAGAAAAGCAATTATTTCAGTCTTTTTGGATATTTAAAATACGATTCGTTTGACAATAAATATTTTCCTCACACTGGTTTATATTTCTCCGGAGATTTACAAACTTATTTAGCATCATCAGATTACACCAAACAATTTCAGCCCTTCTCTATTGCAAAAGCCGAAATTGCCATTGCAAGAACCCTGTTCAGAAAAGCCACAATAAAAATTGGAGCAGATGCCGGATTTAATATTGGCAGCGACAGCGTTCCCTTCTTTGATTTTATATTAGGAGGTTATGGGTACAGCAAAATCAACAATTTCAATTATTTTTACGGATACGATTTTTTAAGTATCGCCGGAAACAGTTTCTTAAAAGCCGACATTACTTTAGATTATGAAATCCTAAAAAAGAACCATGTTAACCTTTCAGCTAATTTTGCCAACTTAGGCGACGATATTTTCACAAGTGTCGACTGGGTTTCAATGCCTAAATATTCCGGATATGCCGTGGGTTACGGACTAGAAACCATTATTGGCCCAATCGAAATCAAACAATCTTGGTCTCCTCAAATGTCAAAAAGCTTTACCTGGTTTAGTATCGGATTCCATTTCTAATACTAATCAATAAAAACATCACCCTAACAAAGAGCTAAGAAATTTACGATAAAAATATTTTTAATGTTTTTTTAGCGTTAATAATTGATACAATATATAATTTAAATCAATAAAAATTACGACATTTGTTATAATGAAAACAAAATGGACAGGTTTATTAGAGTATCTTCAATTCCTTATCAAGAGAAATCCTGAGTAAAACTACCGAATTGAGATAATTAGTCAGTGGCAACATTGAGTTAATTATCTGTTCCAACAATTCAAATTTTTCGAATTATCTAATTTACAAATTATCTAATAGAAAAGCCATGCCATTATATCATAAACTCGGAGACTTTCCTCAAAAAAGACACACCCAATTCGAAAAACCTAACGGAGGTTTTTACTACGAACAATTATTTGGCACCGAAGGTTTTCACGGACATTCTTCATTATCGTATCATGTTCACAGACCAACGCAGGTTAAAGAAATTTTAAACTCTTATTCGGTTGAGCCAAAAATTGCAATCGGAAAAAATATAAAGTCATTACTTTTTAAAGGTTTCGAATTGAAACCAGAAAACGATTTTCTGGACAGCCGCAAAGCAATGTTAGTCAACAAAGACTGCATTATTGGTTTGGCAGCTCCAAAAGAATCACTTCGAAATTATTTCTACAAAAATGCCGATGCTGATGAAATGCTTTTCATCCATAAAGGGAAAGGAAAATTAAGAACAATGCTTGGGAATATTCCATTTGAATATGGCGATTATCTTATTATTCCCAGAGGTATTATTTACCAAATCGATTTCGAAACCACAGAAAACAGACTTTTTTACGTAGAATCTTACTCCCCTTTTTACACTCCAAAACGTTATAAAAACCAATCAGGTCAGCATTTAGAACATTCGCCATTTTGCGAACGCGATTTTATTTTGCCAAACGAATTGGAAACACATGACGAAAAAGGCGATTTTTTAATTAAAATCAAAAAAGAAGGCATGATTCACGAAGTGGTTTATGCCACACATCCTTTTGACGTTGTGGGCTGGGACGGTTACAATTTTCCATACGGATTTTCAATTCACAATTTCGAACCAATAACTGGGCGAGTTCACCAACCGCCTCCAGTGCATCAAACTTTTGAAACGGCCACTTTTGTCGTTTGTTCATTCTGCCCGAGACTTTACGATTATCACCCGAAAGCAATTCCGGCGCCATACAATCACAGCAATATAGATTCTGACGAAGTACTATATTATGTCGATGGTGATTTTATGAGCCGTAATAATATCGAGCAAGGTCATATCACTTTACACCCAAAAGGAATTCCGCATGGTCCCGCACCAGGCGCGATGGAACGCAGTATTGGTCATAAAGAAACCCATGAATTAGCCGTTATGGTTGATACTTTCAGACCTTTAATGGTTACGGAAGAAGCAATGGGTCTTGATGACGGGCAGTATTATAAATCTTGGACCGAATAATTAGTTAATGTGGCAATTAGATAATTAGAAAATGCTTTTGAAACCGCATAAATTATAAAATTTAAATAATTAATTTATAATTTTAAACCTACAAATAAATTATCTTATTATCAAATTTTCTAATTATCACATTAAAAAATGACTTTCAACGAAAAATATAAAGACAATGCTCTTTTAATTAAAACATTCAATTTCGCATTAAACATAATTGATTATACTAATGAACTTCAAGAACAAAAGAAATTCGTAATTGCAAATCAGTTATTAAAAAGCGGAACATCAATTGGAGCAAATTCAAAAGAATCACAAAATGCAGAAAGCAAAGCAGATTTTATTCATAAATTAAAAATTGCAATTAAAGAAGCAGATGAAACAGAGTATTGGTTGTTTTTATGCGACGCACATAGCGAATATCCAAAGTGTAGTCGTTTATTAAATGATCTCTCAGAAATTTTAAAAATTTTAAATAAAATAATATCAACATCTAAGAGGAATTAGAAAATTAGAAAATGTGCCAATTAGAAAATTATTTTTAATTATCAGCATTTCAAAAATTATCTCATTTTCTCATTATCAAATTATCTAATTATCATGAGCAAAGAAGTAAAATCAGTAGAATACGGATTAGAAAAAATCTTCGAAGGAGCACAAGATTTCCTTCCGTTATTAGGAACAGATTATGTAGAATTCTACGTAGGGAATGCAAAACAATCTGCACATTATTATAAAACCGCTTTCGGGTATCAGTCATTGGCCTATGCAGGATTAGAAACCGGAGTAAAAGACAGAGCATCTTATGTTTTGAAACAAGATAAAATCAGAATTGTTTTAACAACACCATTAACGCAAGATTCGCCAATTCATGAACATCTTAAAAAACATGGAGACGGTGTAAAAGTTGCTGCACTTTGGGTTGAAGATTCCAGAAGCGCTTACGAAGAAACCATGAAACGCGGCGCTCGTTCGTTTATGGAACCAACCGTAGAAAGCGATGAATTTGGAGAAGTAGTTCGTTCAGGAATTTACACTTACGGAGAAACAGTACATATTTTTGTAGAAAGAAAAAACTACAACGGTGTTTTCTTACCTGGTTACAAAGAATGGAAATCAGATTACAATCCTGAACCAACAGGTTTAAAATACATTGACCACATGGTTGGAAATGTGGGCTGGAACGAAATGAATACTTGGGTAAAATTCTACGAAGAAGTAATGGGATTTGTAAATTTCCTATCATTTGATGACAAACAAATTACCACAGAATACTCAGCATTGATGAGTAAAGTAATGTCTAACGGAAACGGAAGAATTAAATTCCCTATTAATGAACCGGCGGAAGGAAAGAAAAAATCGCAAATCGAAGAATATCTTGATTTTTACGGCGGACCCGGAATTCAGCATATTGCCATTGCAACAGATGACATTATTAAAACAGTATCACAACTAAAAGCACGCGGAGTTGAATTTTTATCTGCCCCTCCTCATACCTATTACCAGGCAATTCCCGAAAGATTGGGCGTTCATATGGATATGATGAAAGAAGATATTAACGAAATCGAAAAGTTAGCCATTATGGTAGATGCCGACGAAGATGGTTACCTTTTACAGATTTTTACTAAGCCAGTTCAGGACAGACCAACGCTTTTTTTCGAAATTATTCAACGAATGGGAGCAAAAGGATTTGGCGCAGGGAACTTTAAAGCCCTTTTTGAGTCGATTGAAAGAGAACAAGAATTGAGAGGAACATTATAAAATCGTAATATTATTGCATTATACAGTATAATTCTCGGTAAAACGATGGTTTTTATGCAAATGTTATGTTAAACTTGCCTTTTGCTATTTCTTTTTTGAATTTTCTATATATCTTTGCACTCGCAAATCAAGAAGGGGTGGTTTCCTTCTGAATTGATATAAATTTCATAATTTATAGTTTTTTGGTTAGTTAATAGCATAAAAACTCAGTCATTCCTTGACTGAGTTTTTTTGTTTTGGTACATTTGGAATAGAATTTGCATTTCTTTATCTTTATAATGAAATGTAAAAATTGTACTATGAAAAAATTCATCCTCATCATATTAATTCTCACGACACTTAGTTTCGATACTCAAAAGGAAGATGCTTTTGATACTGGAGAATACTTTAAATTCCGCATTCACTACGGAATTATAAATGCAGGTTATGCCACACTTGAAGTAAAAGACGCCACAATAAACAATAAAAAAGTGTTTCATGCTGTGGGTAAAGGTTATACAACCGGAATGTCAAAGTTTTTCTTTAAGGTCGAAGATTTATACGAAAGTTATTTCGACAAACAAACCGGAGAGCCCTATCGTTATATTAGAAAAATCGACGAAGGAGGTTACACCAAAAATCAGGAAGGTTTTTTTAATCCAAGCGAAAACAGGATTTTAGTTAAAGATTATAAACGTAAAACCGAAAAGACAATTGTTTTAACTGACAATGTTCAGGATATCATTTCCTCTTTTTATTACCTGAGAAATCATCCCAGCATTGACAAACTAAAACCGGGCGAAGCTATAACAATTGACATGTTTTTTGATGATGAAATCACAAAATTTAAGTTAAAATATGTAGGTCGTCAAGATATTACAACTAAATTTGGAACCGTTTCTACAATGATTTTTAAACCTTTGGTACAAACCGGAAGGGTTTTTAAAGAAAAAGAAAGCGTAACACTTTGGATAACAGACGACAATAACAAAGTTCCGATTAGAATAAAAGCAGAACTTGCCGTTGGATCACTAAAAGCAGATCTTGACGAATATAAAGGATTAAAAAATCCATTTAAAGTAAAAAAATAATGAATACCACAGATAATTCTGAATCAATTCTAAAAGAAATTGACTTAAAATTCCAAGCTATAAATCAAAAAACTGAAGTTCAGTTAGAAGGATTGCTTTGGTCAAAACCAATTACTTATTGGGATTACATTCAGACTGATGCTCTTTTGAATTTACAAATACAACGCACCACACTTCCTGACGAAATGGTTTTTATCATGTATCATCAGGTAAACGAGTTAATTTTTAAAATGATTTTGTGGGAAATTGATCAAATTGCCGGTACACAAAACATTCAGGTCGATTTTTTTAGTGAAAGATTATCCAGAATCACCCGTTATTTTGACATGCTGACGAATTCTTTCAGCATCATGGAAAACGGGATGGATGTTGACCAATACATGAAATTCAGAAATACACTAACTCCTGCAAGTGGTTTTCAAAGCGCACAATACAGATTGATTGAATTTGCTTCCACTGATGTTATCAATTTAACAGATCGCAGATACAAAGCAAACTTTGATGAAAATACAGATTTAGAAACCAGCTTCGAACATTTGTACTGGCAGGCTGCCGGAAAAGATTATCATACCGGAGAAAAATCATACTTGCTTAAAGAATTCGAAAACAAGTATAAAGATCAATTTCTTAAACAAATAACTACTTTTAGAGACAAAAATATTTGGCAAAAATTTACTCAACTTCCTATTGATGATCAACAAAATCAGGAATTAATTGATGCTATGCGTCATTATGATAAAACTGTGAATATCACTTGGGTTATGCAACATTTGAATACCGCTCGTAAATATATTTTAGAAAGCGGAAAAGGCAATGGTGAAGCCACAGGGGGAAGTGACTGGCAAAAATATATGCATCCAAAATACCAAAGACGCATCTTTTTTCCTAAATTGTGGACCGAAGAAGAATTGTCTAATTGGGGAACTGAAACCACAGTTTAATTTCCAAAAAAAATAAATAAGTTTGAAAAAAGTACTCGTAATTATAATCCTATTATTTTCAATAATTTCATGTAATAAAACCGCTGAAAAAGTTGAAATTAAAATTACAAAACCAAAAACTAAGAAAGTCGAATTTGGTTTTAATTACGCCGATTTTAATGTTCTTCAAGACACTATAAAAAAAGGAGATTCTTTTGGATCGATCATTCAACGTCAAAATATTGGCGATAAAAAAGTTTATGATGTAGTCGAACAAATAAAAGATTCTTTTAATGTAAGATCAATTCGATACCACAAACCTTACACTATTCTTCGATCAAAAAATAAAACAAACAAACTACAGGTTTTTATTTATCAACCCGATGCTTTGACTTATTATGTAGTCGATTTTCGCGATAGTATTGCCAAAGCTTACAAAAAAATAAAACCGGTAACACTTAAACGTAAAATTATTGGTGGCGTTTTAAAAAGTTCGTTATCTGAAACTTTAGGAAACGAAAGCGTAGAAACGGCTCTTGCCAGCAGAATTACCAAAGTATTTTCATGGTCTATTGACTTCTTTAAACTTAAAAAAGGAGATCGCTACGGATTAATCTTCACGGAACGTTTTATAAATGGTAAAACATATGACGGAGTAGAAGATCTTGAAGCTGCATTTTTTGAATATAAAGGAAAAATCATCTACGCCTTTCCATTTGAACAAGATACTACTTCAGGAAAAGTAGAATATTATGATGATCAGGGAAGAACGCTGAAAAACTTTTTCTTAAAAACTCCAATTAAATTTAGCCGAATCACTTCAAGATTTACCGCAAACAGATTTCATCCGGTACAACATACCTGGAAAGCACACAAAGGAACCGATTATGCTGCTCCAACCGGAACACCAATTTCTACAACCGCATCTGGAGTTGTAGAAGCTACAGGATATACAGCAGGAAACGGAAACTTTGTGAAAGTAAAACACAACGGAACCTACTCTACTCAATACTTACATATGTCAAGAATTTTAGTAAAACGAGGACAACGTGTTACACAAGGACAAACCATAGGATTAGTAGGAAGTACAGGATTAGCAACCGGACCTCACGTTTGTTATCGCTTCTGGAAGAACGGAGTTCAGGTCGATGCGCTTCGACTTAATTTACCAACCGGAGAATCCCTTACAGGAAATAGCAGAACTCGTTTCATGAAACAAATCGAACCTTTGAAAAGAGAATTGGATAGTATTGGTAATTTGTAAATTTTATTAAAATCTCCATTTTAAAAATATCAAAAACATGAAAAACGCTCGTCTTAAAGCAATTTATAATGAAACTTTTTCAGGTTTAAAACTATTTTACAGAGACACGAACGCATCTGATGCTTTAATTTCAAATTATAAAATTGGCCAAATAATTCAGGAAAAAGGTTTTACCGATATGAGTTCAATGGGCGGTGGACTTTCTGGCAATTTGAGATATTTAATTGCAAGTGCGCATCCCAAAGATTTATCTAAATTCAATCCTGATTCAGCAAAAAATGGTCATTTTCTTTTAGATTCGATTGCCTATTTTAAAGTATTAGACATTCAAAAAATTGGAAACAAAACACAAGTTTTTCTTTTAAACATTCCTGACAATTCGCTAACACTTCTTAAAAATTCCTCTTCAAACTTAGAAGAAGAGATTATTGAGAAAGCGAGAAAAAAATTCGCAGACAAAATCAACTTACCTTTAGTTCCGGAGTTACAAACCGAAAAGTGGAAAGAAAGAACTAAATCTCTTATTGGAATAGACGAAAATGGTAAACTATTTTTCGATGATTCTAAAATTAAAGCTGAACCATTAAAAAGAATAGACATTGATATTGCCAAAAAGACAATAGAAGTTAACAAAAAGCCTTGGTGGAAGATTTGGTAAAAATTTTTATTCAAAAAACACCATCAAACTAATCCACGATTATTTAATGAAAAGAACTTTGCTAATACTTTCTTCTACAATAATTTTAGGATGCTCTAAACCAACTGTGTTTATTTTAAATGACACAAAAGATAACAAATATTTTATCTCAAAATTAGTAAACCAAGCCTTTGAAGAAGATCAAATTGACAAATCGCCTTTAATTGTAATAAATGGAATTTATTTGAAATACGATAAAAAGCAAGATACCATAATACTGCCTCTTAAAAAATCTGACATTATAAGCTTAGATTTTTTAAACAAAAACAGTAGTCGCATCATTTATAATGAAAAAGAAAATGGTGGTGCAATTATAATATCAACAAGAATTAAAAACAAATAACTTCATAAATCGTTTTCGTAACTATTTGTTATATAATTGTGAACCGATACCCTATTAAAACTAATTTCAGTATTTTTGTTGTTTATAACCACATTCTCAATTAAACAAAAAAAATGGCTTTAAACACAACAAACCCAACCGGGACTGAAGCGTGGAAAAATCTGCAAAACCACTATAACGCAATTCACGAAACTACGATACAAGAATTGTTTCAACAAGATAATGCTCGTGTTGAAAAATTCAATTTACAATGGAACGACTTTTTAGTTGATTATTCTAAAAACAATATTAGTCAGGAAACTGTTTCTCTTTTATTAGAATTGGCCAATTCAATTGGATTAAAAGAAGCAATCTCTCAATACTTTGGTGGAGAAATAATCAACCAGACAGAAAACCGTGCTGTTTTGCATACTGCATTACGCGCACCGGAATCAGCAGTAATAAAAGTTGACGGAGAAAATGTAATTCCGGAAGTTTACGAAGTAAAAAACAAAATCAAAAAATTCAGCCACGAAGTAATTTCGGGAGAAAGAAAAGGATATACCGGAAAAGCTTTTACTGATGTTGTAAATATTGGTATTGGAGGTTCTGATCTTGGTCCGGTTATGGCGGTTGAAGCTTTACAATTTTACAAAAACCATTTAAATCTTCATTTTGTATCTAATGTAGATGGCGATCACGTAAATGAAGTAATAAAAAAATTAAATCCTGAAACGACATTATTTTTAATTGTTTCTAAAACTTTTACCACTCAGGAAACTTTATCAAATTCTGAAACGATCAAAGAATGGTTCTTAAAATCGGCAACTCAGGAAGATATTGCGAAACATTTTGTGGCAGTTTCGACAAATATTCAAAAAGTAACTGAATTCGGAATTAATCCTGACAATGTTTTCCCGATGTGGGACTGGGTTGGAGGAAGATTTTCTTTATGGAGTGCTGTTGGATTAAGTATTAGTTTAGCAATTGGTTTCGATAATTATAATGATTTATTGAAAGGTGCAAACGAAATGGACGAACATTTTAAATCGACAGAATTCGACGAAAACATTCCGGTAATTCTTGCTTTGTTAAGTGTTTGGTACAATAATTTCTTTGGAGCTGAAAGCGAAGCTTTGATTCCGTACACACAATATTTATCAAAACTAGCTCCATATTTACAGCAAGCGACTATGGAAAGTAATGGTAAAAGTGTTGGCCGTGACGGAAAACCTGTAAACTATCAAACCGGAACTATTATCTGGGGAGAACCGGGAACGAATTCGCAACACGCCTTTTTTCAATTAATTCACCAGGGAACAAAATTAATTCCTACTGATTTTATTGGATTCGTAAAACCATTATACGGAAACGAAGATCATCATGATAAATTGATGTCTAACTTTTTTGCTCAGACAGAAGCTTTATTAAACGGAAAAACTGCAGCACAAGTTCAGGCAGAATTTGACAAGCAAGGTTTAGCTCCAGAAAAAGCATCTTATTTATTGCCTTTTAAAGTTTTTACAGGAAACAAACCAACCAACACCATTTTAATTCAAAAATTGACACCAAAAAGCTTAGGATCTTTGATCGCTTTATACGAGCACAAGATTTTTGTTCAGGGGGTTATCTGGAATATTTTTAGTTTTGATCAATGGGGAGTAGAATTAGGAAAACAGTTAGCGAATTCTATTTTGGATGAAATTAACACTAAGACGGTAAAAAATCACGACAGTTCGACTTCATTTTTGTTAAATCATTTTTTGAAGAACAAATAAGAAGCTAAATAAAAAATTCACAACAAACTGAAACGCCTTAATTTAAGAAAAATTAAGGCGTTTTTTCGTATAAATATCACCCAAAACACCCCTAAAACGCTGATTATTGCAAGTTTAGCACTACAAGACTATGCAAATCATTACGATTTTAACAAAATACTATCCCAAAAAATCAAAAAAACGTTATTTTCTTTAATGAAAAAAGAAAAAATCATTTTAATGCTCAACAGATTAGATAAAACTTATTTTTCTTAACATTTTGATAACACTATCTGATTTAATTGTTATAATTTTGCCAAAAACAATAAACTAATAACAAATGAAGACAATGAAAAATTGGTTACTCACTGGACTATTGTTCATGATAGTTTCAACCGCATTTTCTCAAGGAAAAATTACAGGTATGATTACCGACGGAGTTGGGTCATTACCGGGAGCAAACGTAGTGATCAAAGGATCTACGACTGCAACTTCTACAGATTTTGACGGTAAATTTACCTTGAATGCAACAACTAGTACAGGAGAAATCGTTATTTCTTTTTTAGGTTACGAAAACAAAACTGTTAAATTTTCAGTTTCTGGAGGATCAACTAACTTAGGAACAATCGTTTTAACTTCTAATTCTAATGAATTAAGTGAGATTGTTGTAAAAAGTTCAGTTGTCGATATTGCAAAGGACAGAAAAACTCCTGTAGCAGTTTCTACAATTAAAGCTGCTGAAATTCAGGAAAAATTAGGAACTCAGGAATTTCCAGAGATCTTAAGAAACACTCCTTCAGTTTATGTTACTAAATCAGGTGGTGGTTTTGGAGATTCAAGAATCAACATCCGTGGATTCAACCAAAATAACATCGCTGTTATGATTAACGGTATGCCGGTTAACGACATGGAAAACGGTTCTGTTTACTGGAGTAACTGGGCAGGTTTATCTGATGTAACATCTGCAATGCAGGTTCAAAGAGGTTTAGGAGCTTCTAAACTTGCTACTCCATCTGTTGGGGGAACAATTAACATTGTAACAAAATCTTCTGACAAAAAAGAAGGTGGATCTTTCGCTTCAGGTTTTGGAAATGGAAGAAACTTTAAAATCCAAGGTTCATACAACACTGGAAAATTAGACAATGGCCTATCTGCTTCTATCTTGTTATCTCAAACAATGGGAGATGGTTATGTTGACGGAACTCAATTTGAAGGTTCTAACTATTATGTTGCTTTAGGATACAGCAACAAAAGCGGAAAACATGATTTCCAACTTACTGTAACAGGTGCGCCACAATGGCACAACCAAAGATCTACAATATCTACAATTGCTACTTACCAACAATACGGACGTAATGGCGAGCCAAACATCAGATACAATGCTGATAACGGATATTTGAATGGTGAAGAATACAACATCAGAAAAAATTACTACCACAAACCTGTTGCATCTTTCAACTGGGATTATAAAATCAACGAAACAACAAAACTTTCTTCTGTTCTTTATGCTTCTATGGGACGTGGTGCAGGAGCTAGCGCAAGTGGAGGAATTAAAGGAAAAGCATACAGCGATGTTGTAGCTTTTAGAAGACCTGATGGTTTAGTAGATTACGATAAAATCGTAGCTTACAACTCTGGTACACCAGTAGCTATTGCAGGTTTCCCTGGACTTAGCCAAAGACAACAAATTGGTGGAGTTTACCAAAACAGCTCTTACTTTAATACAAGTTCAAATATTGTGGATTATAACCCACAAACTAACGTTAATACTTCTGGTATCTCTCAAACTTCATCTATCAACTCTCATGACTGGTTTGGTGCAGTAATCAACTTAAACAAAAAATTATCTAATACATTAACTTTAGATTTTGGTTTTGACGGAAGAACTTACAAAGGATACCACTATACAGTTTTAAATAACCTATTAGGTGGAAATGAGTATTATGATAATTTTATCGCTGATCAAAAACCAGTAGGTAGACATTTGACTACAACTTACGATACAGATGTTCAATGGAATGTTTTCAAAAAGACAGACTATGAGAAAATTTCTTTCAACAGTACTGGTAATGTAAAATGGTACGGTGTATTTACTCAATTAGAGTACGCTAAAGATAATTTAACAGCTTTCGTTCAGGGAGCTATATCTCAACAAGGTTACAAAAGAGAGGATAACTTTGTATACAAAACAACAGATCCGTTATCTTCTACTCCTTACAAAAACATCACTGGTGGAAACGTAAAAGGTGGAGCTAACTACAACATCAACGAGAAACACAATGTTTACGCTAATGCTGGATACTACTCAAGACAACCGTTCTTTAACTCAGTTTATCCAAACAACAGATCTACAGTAAACCCTAACCTTACTAACGAGAAAATCATTGGATTTGAAGCTGGATACGGTTTCCGTTCTAAATTCTTTAACGCTACAGTAAACCTTTACAACACTACCTGGAATGACAGATACTTAAGAGGTAATCCACTTACTGCAACACCAACTATTCCTGCAAACTCAACTTATACAGAATTCGTAGGACTTAACGAAGTTCACTCTGGAATTGAATTTGAAGGTAGTTCAAACATTACTGAAAGATTAAAAATTACAGGTATGTTCTCTTACGGAATTTGGGAATACAAAGGAAATGCTACTGTAAATGCTTACAATCAATCAGACAACACACCAGTTGTAGGATACACTGCAGCTACTGTATACATGGATAAAGTAAAAGTAGGTGATGCCGCTCAAATGACTGCATCTTTAGGAGCTTCTTACGAAGTTCTTACAAGAGTAACTGTAGATGCTAACTACAACTTTAATGACAAATTATATGCTGGATTAAACCCGGTAAACTTTACATCTGCAACAAACAAAGGAGCTTTAGAATTACCTTCTTACGGTTTAATGGATGCTGGTTTCTCATATAAAATGTTAACTGGTAAAAACAAAGACAAATCTGTAAACTTCAGATTAAACGTAAACAACGTTTTTGATAAAATTTACATTGCTGAGGCAAGAACTAACATCTTTGCTGATGATAATCTTCCTACAACTAGTCCAGCATTACCAGGTTCAAAAGGAACTTATGCTTCTAACGGAATGCTTTATAATGGAGTTGCTAACGTGAACACTGTATTCTTCGGATTTGGAAGAACATGGAACTTTACACTACGTTACGATTTCTAATATTTAGAATCTAAATAAATACCAAAAAACGGCATTGACTTTTAGTCCAATGCCGTTTTTTTTATGCCTTTTTTGCTATATTTGTTTTAACAAAAAAATTAATTTATGTACCATTTTCTACAAAAATTCCATTCTGGCTGGGCTTATTTAGCACTTTTGCTTTTATTAATTGCCGTTGTAAATGCCATTATTGGAGTAACTTCTAAGAAGGATTTTACAGCTAAGGATCGTAAAATTGCATTGTTTGCTTTAATTGGAACTCACACGCAATTATTGATCGGAATAATACTTTATTTTGTTTCTCCGCTAGGAAAAGCAGCTTTTGGACAAATGTCTAATGCAGAACTAAGATTAACTTCACTAGAACACCCGTTAATCAATATTATCGCTATCATTTTGATCACTATTGGATGGTCTAAACATAAAAAATTAATCAATAGCGAAGCTAAGTTTAAAACTTTTGCTATTTATTACGGATTAGGATTATTGCTTATTTTAAGCAGAATTCCGTGGAACCTTTGGTTCTAAAAACCAATTAAAGCCCTAAAATAATAGGGCTTTTTTTATCTCGGCATATTATTTGTACAAACTCCCCAAGTCTGAAAAAAAATAACCCATGAGAAGTAAAAAAAACATTATACTTACCAGCCTTACAATAACTTTTTTAAGTTGTTTTACTTATGTTATAAGTCAAACAAAACCAGCAACAGAACAAAAATCTAAAACCTCCCAGGATACAGTAAAAGCTGTAAGACCGGATATACTTGCGATACCAACCGATTCTGTTTTTACTGATAAAGGTTTAAAGTTAAAGCCCTATAAAAAAAATGCACACGCTTCATATTACGCTGACCGTTTTAACGGAAAGAAAACAGCAAGCGGCGCCCGATTTAGCAATAGTAAATATACCGCAGCGCACAAAAAACTCCCATTTGGCACAAGAATAAAAGTAACAAATGAAGCAAACGGAAAATTTGTCATAGTGAAAGTTACAGATCGTGGTCCGTTTGTGAGAACAAGAGAACTTGATTTATCGAAAAGAGCTTTTATGGAAATCACCAAAAATAAAGGAAGCGGTGCTATGAAAGTAACAATTGAAACTATAGTAGAATAAAAAAAATCCCGTTTCGAAATTTCGAAACGGGATTTTCTTTTTAAACAAACTTTCTAATGCTCATGATGATTCCGGTGTGAATTCCCTCGTGATAATTATTAAAGTCTAATGCTCCATCTATATTTTTGAGGGTAAAACCCTGACTTGTTGTATACTCGTGATAATTTACAAATATATTATTGGCAAAATCTTGTTCGGTTTGGTGTAAAGTTGTAGAAAGTAAAGTTCTGATTTCATCGACTTCAGCTTGCGAAACATCACCTTCTGGCTTGGTTCCTTTTTTGTATTTTGCTATAAACTCATCTGAGGCCATGGTTGGTAAACCTGATAATTTATAGATTAAAACCTGTTGCGAGGAAACACAATGCGCAATATTCCAGATAAGATTATTACTGAATCCTTGTGGAATTTTATTTAATTGTTCTAATGAATGATGGTCTAAAACCTTTAAGAGAATTTCTCTAATGGTTTTCTGTACTTCAAAAACTGAATTCATAATTTTATTTTTTTTCTAAAATTAGGCATTTTTCAGTTTTAAATGAATTTTCTTTGTAGTCTCTTAAATTTAAAAATCATGAATAAAATATACTATTTAGCTTCTTGCGACACGTGTCGAAAAATTATTAAAAGTTTACCAAAGGATAATGATTTGGTTTTTCATGACATTAAACAAAACCCTATTACCGAAGCTGAACTTGAAGAAATGTACAAACTTGCCGGAAGCTACGAGGCTTTGTTTAGCAAAAAAGCGCAATTGTACAAATCGATGGATTTAAAAAACAAGTCTTTGACTGAGGCAGATTATAAAAAATACATTTTAGAACATTATACATTCATCAGTCGTCCGGTTTTTATTATTGATGAAAAGATTTATATTGGTAATACACAACCTGTAACCTTGCAGGTTCAGAAAGCTTTAGAAAAATAAGAAGCTTAAAATTGTAATGAATATGGGGTTGCGTTAGGGATAGAAGCGGAAATCCTTTTTTTGAGCTTTTTCTGCTCAAAAAAAGATTGGGAGCGGATAGCCCGGCCGGAGGCAACGCCCAAATTAAAATTCTGGTTATAAAAAAGTTAGCCACGAGTTTAATTATTGTGAATTCAGTGCTTTTCTTTTGGCACAGATTAAAGTGATTTTATCAATCTGTGAGAATCTTTTTAATCTGTGGCAACTTTTAAGCTCAACAAATAATTGGTGCAAATTCGTGAAATTCGTGGCGAAAAAATCTTAATCTAATAACGGTTTTAACAGATTAGTTATTTACAACCCAAGACTGCAAAGTTTTATTTATCTTTGCGCCTTTATACTCAATTATATGATACAATCTATGACAGGGTTTGGCAAAGCTTCTTTGCAATTGCCTACAAAAAAAATTACCGTTGAAGTAAAATCTTTAAATAGTAAAGGTTTGGATCTGAACGTAAGAATGCCGTCGCTTTATCGCGAAATGGAATTAGGTTTAAGGACTCAGATTTCTACAAAACTTGAAAGAGGAAAAATTGATTTTGGAATTTACATTGAAAGTACTTCTGAACAAACTTCGACTAAAGTAAATGTTCCTGTTGTAAAAAACTATATCGCGCAGCTTAGAGAGGTTTATCCTGGTGCTGATGAAACTGAATTAATGAAAATGGCCGTTCGTATGCCTGATACGCTAAAAACGGAACGCGAGGAAATCGATGAAAACGATTGGGAACAAATTCAGGTTATAATTGAGGAAGCGCTTCAAAACATCTTAACTTTTAGAAAAGACGAAGGTGAATCTCTTGAAAAAGAATTTAACTTAAGAATTGGAAATATTCGCCAATATATGAACGATGCTTTGGCTCTTGATCCAGAACGCGTTCAGGCTATTAAAGATCGTTTGCAAACGGCAATATCTGAATTGAAAGTGAATGTTGATGAAAATCGTTTCGAACAGGAATTGATTTATTATTTAGAGAAACTGGATATTACTGAGGAGAAAGTTCGCTTGACGAATCATTTAGATTATTTCTTAGAAACTATAAAAGGGACTGAAGCGAATGGTCGTAAATTAGGTTTTATTACTCAGGAAATGGGTCGCGAGATCAATACAATGGGTTCTAAATCGAATCACGCTCAAATGCAGAAGTTGGTGGTGATGATGAAGGATGAATTGGAAAAGATTAAAGAACAGGTTTTGAATGTGCTTTAGAACCTTATGAAAGTTTTTCTTTTTCTTATCATTCTTTTGTTTAGCTTTCATGTTAAAGCTCAAGATATTTCAGAAATCAATAAGGTTTTAGAAATATCAGATACATTAAAGTTTGAAAAAGAAATTCGTATTTATAAAGATTATTCTATTGCAGACAGGATTACTGCTCTGAGAATGTATAAAAAAGAAAAAGATGACTGGATTGTAACTATTTATTCTTATTCGAAAACATTAAAACAAGTTACCAAGATTGATGAAATCCGTTTTCCTAAAGAGAATATTGGAAAATTAAAACCAAAAGATGCAAACCTAATTTGGCTCAATTTATTATTAGCCAATGTGGAGTTTTTACCAAGTATGACAAGTATACAATACAAATTTGAAAAGCCTTTTATTGATATAGAAAAAGGAGAACAAATTATAGTAAAAAAGAAGTTTCTTGTTATCGATGGTGTAGGCTATCAAATTTATGTTAAAAACGGAAAACTGAAAAATAGTTTTTCTTTTGACAATCCTGAGGCTTATTTAAAACGTTATCCAACAGTTGATGAATTAATCTCTTATAATGAAATATTATCAATCTTAAAGAAAGAGTTTAACTTTTTCAATGACTGATCACATATAAATAAAGAATGAACAAAGGAAAATTAATTGTTTTCTCAGCACCTTCGGGATCAGGAAAAACAACTATAGTAAAACATTTACTAGGGAAAGAAGATTTAAATTTAGAATTTTCGATCTCGGCGGCTTCACGCGACCCACGCGGAGAAGAAGAACACGGAAAAGATTATTATTTTATTTCGTTGGAAGAATTTAAAAAACACATTAAAGCCGAAGATTTCCTGGAATGGGAAGAAGTGTATCGCGATAATTTTTACGGTACTTTAAAAGCCGAAATTGAGCGCATTTGGGCTCTAGGTAAAAATGTGATTTTTGATATTGATGTTGCCGGTGGATTGCGTATTAAACATAAATTCCCGGAGCAGACTTTGGCTGTCTTTGTAAAACCTCCAAGCGTAGATGAATTGAAACGCAGACTAAAAGAGCGTTCTACAGAGAGTGACGACAAGATCAATATGCGAATTGCAAAAGCTTCTGTAGAATTGGCAACTGCGCCTCAGTTTGATACGATCATCAAAAATTACGACCTTGATACTGCCAAAGAAGAAGCATATCAATTGGTAAAAGCTTTTGTAAATAAAGACTAGAAACTTCATAAAATCAATACTTTTTTAGAAAAACAGCCGTTAGTTTTGATGTAACCGCTATTAATATCTGTATTATGATTAATTTATTTGAAATAAAAAGAAACGAAAATTATCTGAGTATCATTATTCTTGTGATTAGAATATCTATCGCAACATTGATGATTTCTCACGGATTATCTAAACTGAATATGCTTATTGCCGGAGGTGACATTCAATTTCCTGACCCGCTTGGAGTAGGAAAAACAGCGTCTTTGACTCTTGCTGTTTTTGCAGAAGTTTTATGTTCGTTCTTTCTTTTTATTGGTTTAGCCACAAGATTGGCTACATTGCCGTTAATAATTACAATGCTGGTTGCGGTATTTGTTATTCATGGTGCTGACCCAATGGATGTAAAAGAAATGGGAATTTTATATTTACTGTTTTATGTACTTCTTTTGGTGACCGGAAGTGGTAAATTCTCTATTGATTATTTGATTTCAAAAAAGAATCGTTACTAAGTTATTTAATACCACAGATTAATTTGAATGTATTAATTACGATTTGAATTATGAAAAAACCTCTTTTATGAAGATAGGCCTTTATTTCGGAACTTATAATCCCATTCATGTTGGCCACTTAATTATTGCCAATCATATGGCAGAGTTTGCCGATTTAGATCAGATTTGGATGGTGGTAACGCCTCATAATCCGTTAAAGAAAAAATCTACCTTATTAGACGATCATCAACGATTGGAAATGGTGCATTTGGCAACAAAAGATTATCCAAAAATTAAGCCATCTGATATTGAATTCAAATTACCTCAGCCTAATTATACGGTAAATACTTTGGTTCATTTGCATGAAAAGTATCCAACTCATGACTTTTCATTAATTATGGGCGAAGACAACCTGAAGACGCTTCATAAATGGAAAAACTACGAGGTACTTTTAGAACATTATGAAATTTATGTTTATCCAAGACTCGAAGACAAAACAACAGTTAATCTTCTCGAAGAAGAACAGCCTAATGCTTTGAAATCGCATCCTAATATTCATATTATTGATGCTCCGGTTGTAGAGATTTCCGCAACATTTATTCGAAAAAGCATTAAGGAAGGAAAAAATATTCAGCCTTTATTACCTCCAAAAGTTTGGGAGTATATCGATCATAATAATTTTTATAAGAAATAAAACAAATAGCCTCCAGCAAAAACTGGAGGCTATTTGTTTTCAAAAAATCATTCCGTTAGGAATGTCTGCTTGGTAGAATTAAATTTGAATTACGAATTATACGTTCCATCGGAACGTTTGATAATGGGCAATTTGTTATTTCAATAAAACAGGTGTCCCTACGGGACACATCGAAAAACAACATATCTTTCTACCAACGAGATATTCCTACGGAATATGATTACGCAAAAAAGCCTGAATTTACATTCAGGCTTCTTGTTTTATGCTTCAACATTAATATCACTCTTAACTCGTGATCTAATATCACTTAAAGACTGATCTACTAAAAGTTTTCCGTCTCTGAAAACTTCTTTCAATTCACCTTGTTTTTCTTCTTCCCAAGAAACATTATCAGTTAAATGATATACACCGTCGATTAAATCGATTTTCATCAATCCTTTGGCCGATTTTTTAGTTCCGTCATCTGTAATCGGATCTTTAAAAATAGCTCTTCCTTCGCCATCCACTTCTCCGTAGGTCGCTTTCATGGCAAAACCAAAAGTATCTCTGGTATTGTATTGATACGTAAAAGAACCAATTCCTAAAACAACGTTTGTAGAAGCAAATCCTTTTTCTTTTAATCTTTCGCAAATTTGAGTCGCTCTTGCCACAGTAATACTATCGCCGTAAATAGCCCCAATTTGAGGTATAAGCTCTTTATATCCTTTTGCATTAGTTGTACCTCCAAAAACATCCCAAAGCAGCTCAATTACACCTTTCTTTTCCTGTTCTGTTTTTCCGTTTGGATTTCCGCAGATAATATCCACCGGATCACCACTATCAGGACGAATCACAACTTTACCTTCTCTGGCAACAATATCTTCTTTTAAACGTGGTAAATAATCGGTTAGAACTTTCCATAAATCCCAAGTATCAGAAACGATTGAGACAATTCCTTTTGGATAAACTTCTGTCACTAATCTTTTAAACGTTTCACATTCGCCTTCAGTAGTTCCCATGCACATTACAGAATGCTCTGTTGCAGCAACTGAACCTGCGATTAATTCAGTATCAGAATTGGCATTATAATATTCTTCGAAAAAGTCAATAACCGGAATTGTATCAGAACCTGTAAAACTTAATAAATGTCCTGCCGCAGAAGTTATCGCTGCTTCGATTCCGCCCATTCCTCTCATAGAGAAATCATGCGCCTGCCAATCTACAAACTCAGGAACAGATGAAGTTTCATCAGCGTATTTGTCTAATACTTTTCTGTATTCTTTGGCGATTGTAGCCGAGTTACAAGGCAACCAAACCACAGCAGAAAGTAAGGTTTCGAAATAATTCGTTAACCAGAAAAACTCCGGAATGGTATTGTACATGGTAAACATTGGTACTCTCAACGGCACGCTTGCTCCTTCTGGTAATGCTTTAAAAACCATTGGGATATATCCTAAATCGTGCAGATCTTCGATATGCTTTGTACCAACTTGGTTTTCGCCTAAATAATTATTGATTCGACGAGCGTATTTTTTTACCACTTCTTCTTTTGGCTGTTTGAAAAAATAGGCATCAAAATCATGAATAATATATTTCTTGATAAAGTATTGTAATCCAAAAAAGACTACTTCATCAAGACCTTCGATTCTTGATTTTCTTGGTGTCCAGTTAGAATATACTAATGTTGTCTTGTCAGGGTATTGTCTTCTGTGGTCAACTTTGTAACCGTCGGTTAATAGTAGTGGGTTCATATTTTTTTAAATTATTTTTAAACTTTTATAAATCGTATCAGAATTCTGAAGTCAGTTTTAAATTTCCTAACTCCATCTATTTTATCGAAACTCTTAAAAAGTTTCGGCAGGCTAATTTACTTATCTAAAATATATCTTGGCTTATTTATTTCTTCCTTTTTCTTCCGGATAAAAAGATTGCACCACATCACTTTGCCAAAATGCTTTTGTTTCGACATCAATACAAGTTAACTTACCGTAAAAACCTGCTCCGGTATCAATATCCCAAACATTACAGCCCTGCATTGGAATTTCAACATTATAATGAAGCGTTGGTGTATGGCCAATGTAAATTTCATTAAAAAGCAATAATCTTTTTGGGTACGAAAGCGAATCTTTCCGGATTCTTTTATCCATCGTTAGAGCCATTTCCCATAAAGTTCTGTCCCAGGAATAATTCGTTTTATAATGTTCTTTCTCCGGACCGTGCATCGAGGAAAAACCGGCATGAATAAACAAATTGTTATTTTCGTCTACATAGTAATCTTTCATATCATTGAAAAAATGACAATGTTTTTCTTTTTCCGAAAATTCAATATCAGCATAACTTTCTATTGTCGATTTTCCTCCGTGTAAAAACCAAATATCGTTTATAACATCATTTTCCAGCCATTCCTGACACCATACATCATGATTTCCTTTTATAAAAATACATTCCTGTTTTTGGGATAAATCAATGAGAAAATCGATTAATTGTTTTGATTCACTCCAACCGTCGACATAATCTCCAAGAAAAACAAATCTGTCATTTTCTGAATAATCGATTCTTTCCAACAACTGAATTAATGCTTTTAATCCGCCGTGAATGTCTCCAAAAACTAACGTTCTTTTCATCAATTAAATTTCACCTTTTAGTTTGTATATAATATCACTTCTTAAAACATACTTTATTCCTGAAATCAAAGCTGCTCCTTCATGACGTTGGCTATGTTCAAAAATAAGCGCTGTTCCGGTTTTGGGCATAATAATTTCACCCGAAGCAAATTTTGTTTCTCCACCTTCATAACTATCATTCAAATAAATGAGGAATGTGTAATAACTATATTCAGATTCACTGCGTTTATAACTTCCGTCACGGTGCATTTTAAAACGTTGACCCGGATTATACTTGTAAAATCTGAACATTTCATTTAATCCAATGGCAAAACTGTTTCCGACTTCAGACTTAACATGAGGCTGCAATTTTTGCCAAAAGAAAGATGCATAGTCATCATCTTGATACATGATACGTTCATTATTACGCACCATTTTCATCATTTTCTGTGCTCCGTCAATATTTACTCCAGCTTCTTCGAAGCCAATTTGTTCACTTTTCTCTATTAATTCATTACATTCATCAACAGTAAGAAAATTGTCGATCGTATAAATTTCCAGTGTATCATTAATAATGTTTAGCATAATTATACATTTGAATTAATTAAACTTATTATCCAGAGCTGTATCTAATTGTATCAGAAAATCTTTCCCGAATTTATCATTCTCTAAACCTTCATACAAAAATAAAGGCAACGTTTTATCACAATTTTCCTTATGACTTAAAATCGCCATACACAAAGCTGCAACAGTATCTGTATCTCCACCATAACCTATACTCGTTTTTAGGCACTCGCTCATAGAAGTGGCTTCAGAAACTATTTTAATAACAGATTGTGTGGTTGGATATCCGTGCATATCAATTGGCGAAGTAATCTTGTAAGTTTCATTTTCCTTCAGCGTTTCATTCAAAAATGCAATCAAAGTCGATCCATCTCCTAAATTGTATTTAAAATAATGAACCGCCAAAGCGATACGTTTCGCACAACTAATCCCTTCGATTGTATGATGAGAAGTCTTTGCCTGAATTTCGCAAAACTCCATCAATTGCTCTATGTTTTTTAGATAACCAATAGAATACGCTCGCATTGCAGAACCGTTTCCGTTACTTCCGTTATCAATTATTTTAATAAAATCAGATCCGTTTTTACTGGCATCTAAAGCATTATAAACACGATCTGAATATCCTCTTCTTTTATCCCTGTGAAAAACTTCTACAAATTTATCTGCGACTTTAATCTCGTTCCAGTTATCATCTTCTAATAGCAATTCTGAAATGGCAATTGCCATTTGAGTATCATCTGTATATCTTTTATAAATTTCCGTGTATAGTCCGTGTTTATGATACTCAGTCAAATTGTTGTTTTGAGTAATAAAATTTAAATCACGAAATTCAAAACCTGCACCGTATGCATCGCCTATTGCTGCCTCTAGTATCATAATCAGTCTTTTGTTTGTTAATTGGAAATACTTGTAACTTTATGATTTAAACTCGATATATTTCGCCGGAACCTCATCTGTAAGCCAAACATTGTTTTCAGACAAATAAAATTTAAATCCGTCTCTGTGCATAGCACCGCTTCTAATGGTTAAAATTTGAGGAACGCCGCGTCTGCTTCCTACTTTTGTCGCGGTTTCTTTATCTTTTGACAGATGTACGTGCTGACGGCTCATTTTTTTCAAACCTTCTTTCTGAATGTTATCCATAAATTTTCCAACGGTTCCGTGATACAAATATTCTAAAGGTTCTGTTTCTGCCAGATTCAATTCAACCGAAATGGAATGTCCCTGACTTGCACGTATTTTAGTTTTATCCTCGTTATACGCAAAACGTTTTTTATCGTTGTTTTCTACGACGTAATCTAAGAGAACTGCGTCTAGTTTCTGTCCTTTTTTAGAACATTTTAAAATTAATTCATCTACATCTGCCCAGCCGTTTTCGTCTAGTTTTAATCCTATTTTTTCTGGAGAATGTCGAAGCACTAAGCTTAGAAATTTACTCACTGTTTTTGCTATATTTTCATTCATTGTTTTAATTTTTAAAGCGTCTAGCTTTCTAATAAGCTTTGATAAATTTCATAACTCTCCTTATCAAAGCAGACAAATATTACTTTCTCTATTTCTGAAATTTTATAGAAATCTTTCACCGATTTTATTGCAATTCTAGCTGCTTTATCTTTTGGAAAGCGATAAATTCCTGTACTAATACCAGGAAAAGCGATTGTTTTGATCTCATTTTTTATAGCTAATTCTAAACTATTTTTATAACAATCTGAAAGTAGTTTTGATTTTTCGTCTTTATCTCCATTCCAAACCGGACCAACGGTATGAATTACATATTTTGCTGGTAAATTTCCAGCTGTTGTAATCACGGCATCTCCAACTTTACAACCGCCTTGCTTATTTCGAATTTTAACACAATCATCTAAAATAGCTTTTCCTCCTTTTCTATGAATTGCACCATCAACTCCTCCTCCTCCAAGCAAAGACGTATTCGCTGCGTTTACAATTGCATCAACTTGAATTTCGGTTATATCAGCCTTAAAGATTTCTATTTTCATCATTCAAATTATTTTAAATCATCCCTAACTTCCATCAAAGCAAATCCTAACAAATTCAAGCCTTTCCATTTGGTCGGATTCAAAACATCTTTGTGATCACCAGCCATACCAATTCCCCAAATCGCATCGACCGGACTTGCTTCTACAATAACTCTGTCGTTTGTATTTAGTAAAAAAGTTTTTAGCTCAGGATTCTGGCTGAATTTATGATAATTCCCTTCTGTTACAATTTCATATCTGGCAGCTAACCAAAGGGTTTCATTATAATTCTTTACTTCTCTTCCTAATTTTTTGGCTTCCGCAGGAGATTTAGCCTGAAGGATTCTCGGTAAGATTTCATCATCTTTAAACAATTCGGCTTTTTTGGCCATCATCCAGTGTTCGGCAGTTTTATAAGTTACTTTATCTACTTCAAAAGAACTTAACCACCATTGACTGAAACAGGTTTTAGAGATACTTCCGTCTTTATTGGTTTGGTGTCCCCAAAAAAATAAAAACTTACTTTCCGGGGCTATATTTTCTATATTGTATTTCATTTTTTCTATTTATTAAAACAAAGAAGTTAACGGTTTAAAATCTTTAGAATCGGGTGAAAATGATCCGTAGATATTGGCAAACTCCGTTGTTAGTTTTTCAAACTCAAAATCCACTTCAATTTGATCCATACAAGTTACGACCAGATTTCTTTTTGCGTTTAAGCTATAAGCTGCGTCCAACTTTAAACTATAATTTAAAAGATCATAATCTAAATCGCCTGTTCGCAATTCTTTCTGAAAGTCGTTGTAAACACAGGTTTCTTCTTCGTTATTTTTTAATTGTAATTCTCTTTCGTTGCTCATCCAGCCACTTCCGTGTCGGGTTGCATAACTTCTGGTTAAATAATACATTTCGATATTTTCGATTTGTAATTTTTGACAGATTTCGTACGCATTTTTTGAAGTTGTATTCGCATACGTTACATTAGGGAAAACACCGTGATCCATGTCAAGTAAAATTCCCTGGCTTCCTTCGAAAATAAGATTCTCATACTTTTCTAAAAAGCTGTAATCGCTGATATTCCATTTTATTTGATCAACAACTTCAAGAAAATGATTTACTTCTTCGTTGATTTCACTTTCATTTAGAAAACCATAATAATAAGCGATCTTTTCTAGTTTGGCTACCAACATTTGCTTTGGCGCAATCAAATCTATCGCGAATAATTTGTACTGGCCTTCGTTGCGTTTCATTGTGGCTCCAACTCCTTTGCCACAAGTTCCGTGATCTAAGTTTCGAACATTGTTTCGGTTTTGCCAAACATCAAATGGTGTTGTAATTTTGGCTAAAGGATGAATATGAAGTGTTGTATTTCCGCCTTTTTCTTCTAGTTCTACTTTTTCATTAAATAAAAAAACCGGATGAATCGTGCAATGTTCGCTATAATAAGAAGGTAAACCTCGAAGCGCTCCGCTGGCAAAACTCGAATGAACGTGCTTTTTATCGCCAATCATTACGGTGTGTGCCGCTTGCTGTCCTCCTGAAAACCGAATAACTATAGATTCAGGATTTTGCTTCGCCAGAAAATCTGTTGTAATTCCTTTTCCTTCATCACCAAATCCTAAACCTATAACTATTTGTGCTGTTTTCATCTTGTTGTTATTGTTATCGCGCAAAGTCGCGAAGTCGCAAAGTTTTTTTTAAGCATATTAATACGACATCTTTAAGTAATCTCAAATCATCAACTCTTTAAAACTTAACCTTTTTTATTCAAATCTTTTCGTCTCTGTGACTTTGCGAGCAAATTTACTTTTGCTGAGAAAAAAGTTTGATGTTTAATCTCCCAGAGTCCCAAAACTTTTATAGCATTTGTATATTATCTAATCCGTCAAGCGGAGTGGTTCCTAAACTCAATCCTGAATCTTTATGTTTGTCGCAAATAATTTTTGTAATGATATTCGGGATTTCTTTGTGATCAAGTATTGATATACAATTTTGCCCTAATAATTCTTTCCATTCTGTATCTGCCTGACTTGGTGCATCTGAGTATTTCACGCTAATATGATACACTTCATAGTATCTTTGAGCTTCTATCAATAATTCGCGATGCGTAAAAGTATGTTGTCCTGAACCCATAATTTCTTTAACAGCTGAAGCCGGAAGTGTTTTTAATCCAGGTTCATCACCCACGGTAAACAACAATCCTTTTTGACCTCTTTTCTCGAAAGCATCGGTTTTAGTATGAAAAGCGGCAAAATACCAGGCTAAAAGATAACTTTCACCTGCATTTCCTCCACCTCCACCTTCAATATACGTTCTGGTTAACCACATATCCAATTCTTCATCGCCAGACTCAAATTGTCCTGCCTGAAGCGGAAATCTGTCGCATTCGTGATCTCCGATTCCTAAAAATAAAAGTGCCGGATCCGGAACGCCGCCCTGAATAATTCCGCCCATTAATTTCGGAAGTCCTTCTTTGATCAATTCATGCGGAATATGTCCCATACTTCCTGTAACATCCAATCCTAAAATAATTGGAACTGTATTAGGATGAACTTCAGAATCTCTGGCTTCTCTAAACGTAACACCGTTTGGATTCATAGATTCATGTGCTAATCCTATTTGGTTTTGCACGAATATTTCGCTTGCAGATTTAAATCCGTAACCTGCATCTTTTGCTCTGCTTGAACGAGCGCCTAAATCATATCTTGTACCTCCCATAACTAAAATGTTTTACCAAATAAATATTCGAATCTCTTTTTTGTCACTTCAAACTGAATATTTAAATTCCTGATGGTCAATGACAATTCCATATCTCTTTGCACAAATGCTTCGGGTTGAAAATCAGCAAAAGTCAAACTGTTTTTATCCAGCGGACTAATATCGATAAGTCCTTCTTGTTCTCTTTCTAATCTTTTTATTTTTAGTTCAATATCTTCAACTCGGCGTCTGTAAATTAACTCAGAATCCTCACCAATTGTTTTGGCTCTGTCTTCTCTAATCTGATCATTGTTTCTTTTCAAAGACTCAATGAATCTTGGTTTTAAATCATCACTCATGGTTTTTATGGTTTATTGTTAATAGTATTTTTTTGTTTCAGCTTTTAAGTTGATGTACAGAACCTGAAACTTTAAACTTTTAAACTAATTAAAGGCATTTTCGAAATGCTTAAAATTTGATTTTTTTTCAGAATTGTCAAAAATTGCAAAGACTATTTTTTTAAAAGCTCCTGCGTATTTTTCTGTGATAATTTCTTTGAATAAATGCGCTACATCTTTGGGTTCATTTCTAAAAACGCCACAACCCCAGGCTCCCAAAATAATGGTATCGTTTTTTTGCTTTGCGGCAATTGCTAAAACTTTATCCATTCTGTTTTTTAAAACCTCTTCTGTTGCAGCAATTTCTTCTTTCCTGTTATGTTGCAGCATCGCGCCTTTGTTTGGTGCTGGTGCAGTAATAATGTCTGCAGAGAATGGTTTCTCAAAATAATTCCCATCATCATCGTTCCAAAACAAAACATTCGGACTATAAATCATGTAATCTGAATATAAAAACGAAGACTGTTTTCTATTAAAGTCGTACATCGTTTTGTCTTTGATTTGTGTTTCATAAAGGTTTGAAGATCTGGCCAGACTTTCTTCCTGAGCAGAAGCACCTCCTAAAAATCCACCGCCCGGATTTTTTGCAGAAGCAAAATTCAACACGCAAATTTTACCGTTTTTCTCCTGAACGATTGCTTCAATTGTCGAACAGTTTTTTGTCACAATTTCTGTTTCAAACTTATTTTCAATTGGATTTTTTAAAATTGCCTCCCAATCTTTTGGTGCAATTGTAAACGTATTTTCTATAGATTCTTTAAGTTCTTTTTCGACTACAATCTCTTTTCCTTTATATTCATAAAAACCATTTTTTGCGGTTTCTAAGGTTTTATTTGCTATTTCTACTCTATAATTTTTATTCATAATTCTAATTTTACAACCTCAACCCTTTTATCATCAAAATCTTTAAAAGAATTCGTAGTAAATATTTTGTCAAAGCAATCTAAAACTTCAAAGCCTTTGTTGAAGATTCCGTGACTTACGGCTAAGTATAATTTTCCGGCATTTTTCTTTTTTAACTCTTCGGCTAATCCTACGAAAGTTCCTCCTCCATCGCAAATATCATCCACAATTAAACAATCCATGCCCTTTAGATCGTCTTCATAAACTTTAAAACCAGATAATTTTCCTGTTTTTACATCACGGCTTTTGCTGCATTCTACAACATCAATTCCGCCTAAAAATTCAGAAACTTTGTATATTTTTTTCAAAGCACCACCATCGGGAGAAATTAATTTTACGTTGTCTCCAATTACTTTTAAAACTTGTTGAATAAAAGTATGATTTGGGATGACTTCGCAGTTGTTTACCAATGCCGGAGTAACTTCAGAATGTGCATCAAAAACAAAAACTTTATTTAATTGAAGTCCGTTTATAATATCCGCATATACTTTTACAGATAGAGATTCTCCTTTTATCATCACACGATCTTGTCTCGCTGCCGGGAAATACGGAATAAACAGGTCGATTATTTTCACGTCCATTCTGCGTAAAGCATCTACCGTGATACACAATAAACCTAAATCGTTGAATGAATTTAATCGATGTGTGATGGTTACTTTTTCATTATGATCAAAATCAGGATTGATTTTAATGTGAGGTTCTCCTCCTGAAAATGTAAAACTTTGAAATTTGATTTCTTCCTGAGTAGTTACAGGAGTGAATTTTGGGTCTAGGTTAAGTATCATAGTTTTATAGTTTGCGTTAATTATACGCAAATGTAGAATTAAATTTTAAATAAACAATTTATTTTGTGTAAAAATTACGCAAATTTTATTTCGAAGTGAAAGCCTTTTTCTATTAATTCATTGTATTTCAATTTATTAAACTTAAAAAGTTTTGCCGGACGACCACTTTTTATTGGAGAAAAATGTTCTGTTTGATCTAAAAAGCCATAACTGAGGATTTTTTTCCTGAAATTTCTTCGGTCTATTTCCTTTTCTAAAATAGTACAATAAAGATTTTCAAGATCCGAAAACAGAAATTCATCCGGAAGCAAATCGAAACCAATAGGCTCGTAAGTTAGTTTTGCTTTTAATCTTTTTATAGCGGTTTCAAGAATTAAATTGTGGTCGAATGCTAAAGACGGAATTGCATCTATTTTAAACCATTGCACTTTCTCGGCATCGGTATCGGCTTTAATTTCGAGATTCGAAGCATCGACCAAAGCATAATACGCCACAGAAATAACACGGTTTCTGGAATCTCTGTATATATCATCGCCAAAAGTGTACAGCTGCTCCATAAAAGTAAGCTGCACGTTTGTTTCTTCGTGCAATTCGCGTATCACCGCATCGCTCAGCGATTCATCATTTTTAACTAAACCCCCTGGCAAAGCCCAATATTTTTCTGAAGTACCAAATTGCTGCTCAATCAATAACGCGTACAAATCATTATTTTTATATCCAAAAACAATGGCATCAACGGCAACTCTTATATTTTGTAAATTTTCCATAATCCTAAATCATATCAAACAAATATAACGAATGAGAGCCAATTTTATAATGTATTACCGTAGCAATACATTATAAAATTGACTCTCGTCAATATACTTTCATTTTGTTTTTTTAATTCACCGTTATACTTTTCTTTGGGCTAACGGTACAGCTACCTCCAGATTTAGAAACCGTAACATCAGCTTTTACCTCAAATGTTCCTGCTGCTGCATAAGTATGCGATATAGCTCCCGTAGCACTATTTACGGTTTGCGCCGGAGTTCCGTCGCCAAAAGTCCATTTTACAGAAGTTACAGCATTACTTCCGCTGTACTGTATAGAGTAATTAATAATCTTAGAATTGGTTCCATCTGCCGAATGTTTTAATTCGGTCAGGATCGAATCTCCAAAACAATCTACTATTGCTTCATCATCACTCTTACTGCAAGAATTGGATGCAAAGAACACCGCTGTTAGTATTAAAATTGTTGCAATCTTTTTCATATTTAGAAATCTTTAGTGGTTTGTATATCAAAATTATTCTTTTAAAAAACAAAACACAATGATTTCAATCATAATCTGTTACCAAAAAACAACTTTAGTTCTTTAGAAATAATTTCAAAAAACGAATTCAAATTACTGTTTTTAGGGGCTAATAAATACACAAACTCTTCCGGAACGTGAAAACTATTCCATACTAACTGGAGTTTGTTTTCTTTAATATAATTTCTGGCATTACAATTCCAGGTTACGGCCACGCCTTCATTTTTAGATAAAAGTCTCAACATATCCGATTCTGAAGGAATAATGTAATTAGGAACCATCGAGGGTCTTTTTTTATTAAAGGCATGTAACCAGAACAATTTTATGTGTGGAATTCTGGCATCATGACTGTACCATTTTTGACTGTTAAGCCATTGTTCTATTTCGGTATAATTGTCTGCTTTTAATTTTTGGCGAAATTCGGTTATGTCTAAACTTGTTGGCGCTACCAGTATAAGCTTAATTTTTCCAACAATTTCATACGTGGTATCAAACGTATCGAACCTTTTTGTGGTAATGGCAAAATCTAATTTTTTAGCATCGACTAAAGCAAAAAGTTCATCATTTTCTGCAAAGGTAAAATCGATTAAATCGAACTTAGCAATTAAAAGATCGCCTACACAATTAAAAAGATGTTTTGAAATTCCAACAGAAATTAATCGATTTGCATCTTCTGCTTTGGCACGAAAACCGGCTTCGACACTTTCGAGTCTGTCCAGCGCATCTATTATCAAATTATTCAGTAACTTAGCGTATTCCGTTGGTTCTACGCCTTTTGACTTTCGGTTAAACAATTTATTCCCCACATGAGCTTCCAGCATTGAGATTTGCTGGCTAACTGCAGGCTGACTCATAAACAACTCTTTTGCAGCGATAGAAAAATTTCCGTTTTTATAAACCGCTTTAAATGTTCTGTACCATTCGAGATTTACCATGACATAAATTTATTTATAACAAACATAGTTTATTTTATTTTTACAAATATCACTTAAGCAGTAAATTTGACAAAAATTTAAACTTATGAAGAAAATAGCATTACTCGCGATTATAACCTTAACAGCTTTTAGCTCAACAGCTATAGCTCAAAAAACAAATAAAAAAAGTATGAAAAAAGTATTATTTGTTGTGACCAGTAACGATAAACTGGGCAATACGGGAGAGAAAACAGGATTTTGGTCAGAAGAACTTGCTGCACCTTATTACGAATTATTAGACCAGGGAGTAGAAATTACGATTGCGACTCCGCTTGGAGGTCAGCCACCAATTGATCCAAAAAGTGCTGATCCCGCATCTGCGACCGAAGACACAAAACGTTTTGACGCTGATAAAATTTTACAGGAAAAATTAAAACACACGCACAAACTTTCGACCATTAACCAAAAAGATTACGATGCCGTTTTCTATCCTGGTGGTCACGGACCGCTTTGGGATTTAGTTGAAGATAAAAATTCAATTGCTTTAATCGAATCTTTCTATACACATAAAAAACCGGTAGCTTTTGTTTGTCATGCTCCGGCAGTTTTGAAAAACGTGAAAGTAAATGGTGAATTTTTAGTAAAAGGTAAAAAAGTAACTGGTTTTACTAATGAAGAAGAGGAAGCGGTTGGTTTAACTAAAGTGGTTCCGTTTTTATTAGAAGATGCTTTGACTCAAAATGGAGCGAAATTTTCAAAAGGTCCAAATTGGGCACCCTATTCTGTTGAAGACGGACTTTTAATTACAGGACAAAACCCGGCTTCGTCTAAATTGGTAGCGGCAAAATTATTGGAAAAATTGACTAAATAAGGTTCTAAGTTGCTAAGGTTCTAAGTTACTAAGATTGGAATATCTTTAAAGAAAACTTAAAAACTTAGTACGTCAATAAATATTAATAAAAAGATATTAAGTTGCCAGGATCAAAAACTTAGAACCTTAGCAACTTAGCATCTCAGAAACTATAAAAAAAATGCTAAACTTCGAATTATATAATCCGACGAATTTAATTTTCGGAAAAGGACAAATTGAAAAACTATCTACTTTAGTTCCTAAAGATGCTAAAATTCTTTTAGCTTATGGTGGCGGAAGTATTTTTAATAACGGAATTCACGAACAGGTAATCAAAAATTTAAAAGGTTTTGATATTGTAGAATTTGGCGGAATTGAGCCAAATCCGCATTTTGAAACGTTGATGAAAGCGGTTGAAGTGATTAAAAAGGAGAAAATTAATTTTATTCTGGCTGTTGGTGGCGGATCTGTGATTGATGGTGTAAAATTTATTTCGGCAGCTGTTAACTTTGACGGAAATCCAATTGATATTTTGCAAAAACGTTTGTTGATTAAAGAAAATGCAATGTCTTTTGGTACTGTTTTGACTTTGCCTGCAACAGGAAGCGAGATGAACTCGGGAGCTGTGGTTACGATTACAGAAACTCAGGAAAAACTGGCTTTTGGCGGAAGTGCAATGTTTCCTCAATTTTCTATTTGCGATCCAACTGTTATTGCATCTTTACCTAAAAGACAATTGCAAAATGGTGTTGTAGATGCGTATACTCACGTTATGGAACAATACTTAACGTATCCGCATGAAGGTTATTTGCAAGACCGAATTGCCGAAGGAATTCTGCAAACGTTAATTGAAGTTGGCCCAAAAGTGGTCGAAAACCCAACAGATTATGCTTTGGCTTCTAATTTTATGTGGAGCTGTACAATGGCGCTAAACGGATTGATTCAAAAAGGTGTTCCGTCTGATTGGGCAACGCACATGATTGGTCACGAATTAACGGCTTTGTACGGAATTGATCACGCGAGAACTTTAGCTATTATTGGCCCAAGTTTATACAATGTGATGTTTGATACCAAAAAACAAAAATTAGCGCAATACGGCCGAAGAATCTTTAATCTTGAAGGTTCTGAAGATGAAGTGGCTAAAGAGGCAATCAATAAAACAGTTGAGTTCTTCCATACAATGGGAATGGACACTAAACTTTCGCAATACATTGAAGATTATAGCAAAACCGCAGACTTTATTGTGAATCGTTTTGACAAAAGAGGCTGGAAAGGTTTAGGAGAAAAACAACTGATTACCTTAGATAAAGTAAAATCGATTGTTGAGCTTAGTTATTAGTCGCAGTCGCAGTATTTAGTCGCAGTTGAAACTGAAAACTGTGACGGTAAACTGAAAACTAAAAAAAAGGCGTTCTTGAATTTTTCAGGAACGCCTTTTTACAATACTAAAACAAAACTAACTAACTCAATTTTTGCTAAACTCATTAAATTCTAATTTACAAGTAGTTACAACGTAGCAGTTTTATTTTTATTGTGTATAATTAAAAATAATTTTCTATTTTTTTCTAATCTTCATTTCTGGTTGTTTGAAACCGTTTATTTAAAGTTTTCGTTCATTTTCTTTTCAAGAATAGCATTCATTTTTTTAACTTCTTCCCTGATGTTTTTTATATCAATGTTCTTCTTTTCCTCCACCACTTTTCCATCGAAAAATGATTTTAAATTATATGATGTATTGTTATTTTTTAATAACAAAATTCCAATTTCCGGCTTTTTAGATTCATTAAATCGTAATCCTGTCAGTACATCTGCATTATCTCCTTTGCCAAACATGGCTTCAATATTTTTGCTTGTCGAAAAATCCTGTGCTATTGAATTGAAGTTTTCTTCGATTGTTTTCGCACTATTAGCTGTTGACGCAAATATTGCATAAAACATCTCTGATGCTCTTCGGCCTTCATCATCTGTTTCATTAGAGTTTAAAATTTTAGCTTTGATTATCTGGTTCGATTCATAATATACGATACTTCCTGTTTGTTCCGGCACCTCGTTTTCTAAGTCAATAGATGTACTTGACATTACTACTTTATCATCAATAATCAATTGACTTGTATATTTATTGCCGTTTTTCTCGATCGTAATTCTGCCTTTTTGTTCCTTTTTTAATTCCGTAATCTCAATACCATTATTTTTCAATTCAAAATGAAAACGGTTAAAATAATGCATTGCGAAAAGATCTACATCAAAACTTTGCAAACTTCCATTTTTCCAATATTTCGAAATAAACTGACGATCTAATTTTATGTATTCTACGCCATCTACTATTTTTCCGTCTTTATAAGTCGATTTTATATCATAATACGGATGTTGGTATTTCTCCAGATTCTCCAGATAATCATTAGAATATTGATACTTTATATTTCCGTTTTCATAATAATCAACATGATTAAACTCGTGAAAATCTGTAGCGAAATATCCTGAATAAGGTTTTTCATCTTTATAAATTCCTTCATAAGAATCCTGAACTTTATCTGCAATCGTAAAAGAACGATCTACTATTTTAGAAAGTTTTCGGTTTGTATAATGTTTAGATCTTAAAATATTGTTTTCATCGGTTCTTTCGTATTTACTTCTATAAATGATTTCTTCAGCAATTGCACCATTTTTATAAATTGTGGCTTTTTCAGCTTCGACTAATTTACCTTCAAAAGGTAAGTCGTTTTTATATTCCAGTTTCCCTGTAACTTCTCCATTTTCATAAAAAACAGTTTCACCATTTTTCACATCATTTACACAAGTATAAGTTTCAAGAACATTATCGATATTATAACTAAATACTTTTTGCAATCCGTTTTTCTTAAAGTCTATAACATGAATCAACTCATGACGATCTTTTCCGCTTTCTATAATAAATGTTCCATTATAGGGTTTTCCATTTTTGTAAATGCCCTTAGCAACAATACTATCATTTTCTTGTTTTTTAGCAATTGCCTCTCCATCTATTACACCTTTTACATAGTTGGCATTAACCAATAAACTTCCTGAAAAATTTTCATCAAAATTCCCCTCAAAAGGCGCTCCGTTTTTATACACTCGCTTTGTCACTAAAGTTTCATTTTTGTCATAAACGATTTCATCTCCCACTTTTTCACCATCTAAATATTTAGTAAGTTCCTGAATTTTACCGTTAGGAAAGTACCTAATTTCTTCGCCTGATTTTATCCTTTGCTTATAAGTAGTTTTTGACTTAATACCTACAGCAAATTTATTTTGAAGGTAATAATCATAAAAAGTACCGTTTGAAATATCACTTCCATATTGTTCAAAATCATTTTGATTGATGGTTTGCAGCACTTTTCCCGTTTTATCATAATTGACCTGTTTAAAAGGATGCATTTGTCCGTACTCAATTTCATACCAAATTTCCTGTGCCAATTGTTTTGAGTTGATCCAGAATATTTTTTTCTTAACCAGATTCTTTATAACCTTTTTTGGAGTTCCGGACTGATAATCTTCAACCATTACCGGTGCCGTTTCAATCATAACTTCGGTCTGTTCCTTATAAGCTTCTTCCTCTGACTTGTTGTTGCGGTAATCATCCCAGTTTCTAACTTCCTCAAAATCTCCTTCAACCGGTTTTCCATCAAGGTATTTTCCTTTCATTAAAACCGTTCCATCCTGATGATAAACAATCGAAAATCCGCTTTTTCTTCCTTTTTTATATTCAATCGTTTTGCGTTTTTTTCCATTAGGATAATAGTAAGTCAAAACAGGAACAGCTGTATTATTATAATATTGATAAACCGCTGTATCGAAACCATTTTCGTCATACCAAACGATATCTCCCACATAACTATTCTCGTCGCTTTGTAAAGCATAACCTTGAAACTGCGGTGTATTATTACTATAGAAATCCTGCATTAAAAACAGATTATCCACTTTTTTTGATGGCATGATTCTGTAAAAAGAAGCATTTTCTTTGGTAGTTTCTTTCCAGTCTTTATCATAATAAATACGATCTGCGTTTTGTGAAAAAGAAAAACTGGTTGTCAAAATCAAAATAATGTTGAAAATTTTAGTCGTCATATTTGAAAGAAATTTCACCGAATGTAAGGCTTTTTGAATTCATTTAGTTTTTTAAAGATAAAAAATACTGCGTAAAATTCAACTCGTCTTACCAACCGTTTATAAATTTCTTAAATCAGATTTTGTGATATTACTGCATTATTAAGTACTTTTGTTTTAAATTATTAAAAAAATGAGCGAAAATCTAAAATTTGCAGTAATTGGAGGAGGAAGCTGGGCTACGGCAATTGCAAAAATGTTATGCGTGAATCTTTCAGAAATTGCCTGGTACATGCGTAATGATGCTGCGATCGAGCACATTCAGAAATACAAACACAATCCAAATTATTTAAGTTCGGTTGAATTTGATACTGCAAAACTTAAATTAACCAACAATATAAACGAAGCGGTCGAATATGCAGATTATGTAATTTTTGCTATTCCGTCTGCATTCTTAGATGCTGAATTAAAACATTTAACGGTTTCTTTGTCTGATAAAATTATCTTTTCGGCAATTAAAGGAATCGTTCCTGAAACGAGTTTAATTGTTGGAGAACACTTTCATATTCAATACGACATTCCGTATTATAACATTGGTGTTATTACAGGTCCTTGCCACGCTGAAGAGGTTGCATTAGAAAGACTTTCGTACTTGACAATTGCTTGTGGAGATCCGGCTAAAGCCAAGGTTGTTGCTACAACATTGTCCGGAAATTACATCAAAGCCAAAATTTCTGATGATATTATTGGTACTGAATATGCTGCAATGCTTAAAAACATTTATGCAATCGCAGCCGGAATTGCACACGGTTTAGGTTACGGAGATAACTTTCAATCGGTTATGATGAGTAACGGAATTCGCGAAATGAAAAAATTCATCAAAAAAGTACATAAAATGAAACGTAACATCAATGATTCGGCTTATTTAGGCGATTTATTGGTTACGGGATATTCTGTATTCTCCAGAAACAGAATGTTCGGAAACATGATTGGAAAAGGTTATACCGTAAAAAGTGCCATGATGGAGATGAGTATGGTTGCAGAAGGTTACTACGCGACTAAAAGTGCTTATAAACTTAATCAGGGTTATGGAGCAAAAACCCCAATTATCGATGCTGTTTACGCTATTTTATACGAAGGAAAAGATGCTAAAACGGTGTTTAAAAAACTAACAGAATCTTTGGATTAAGCTTTTATTCGACGTTACAGTTTTCAATCGAAGTCTTAAAACTTATATAAAGAGCCAGGAAATTTTAAATTTTCTGGCTCTTTTTTTATATCCAATTCTTAAAAATGTTAAGTCGAAGCAAAAAAAACAAACGAATTAACAAGAAATGTTCTGCTTCAGAATACATCAAACGTACATCTTGTTAAAAAAAAGTAAATGCTCTACTCTTACAAAATGGTCAAAACAACCCTTTACTGATTATCAACAACATAGAGCAAGTTTTTAAAAACTTAAAGCCTACCTTTTTCTCACAAATTGGTGTACTCACAATTTCAAACCCCCTTATTTTTCATTGGTTCACAAAGAATTATTGATACATTTGCGCTATTATTTTTATTGATTCTAATTAAAAACAATGCGTTCTATTATATTTCTTCTTTTAATTTCGAGTTCTGTTTTTTCTCAAAGAGTAATTACAGGTAAGATTATAGACAAAGAAACTTCAGCCACTTTATCAGGCGTTTTTATACGAGATACAAAATCTGATAACTGGAGTATTTCAGATAAAAACGGAGCCTTTCAAATTACCATTCCTTATCTTGAAGATATAGTACTAAACTTTTCTCTATTGGGAAAAATGGAGTCTAATATTGCTTTAAAAAACAACGAAAATTTCATTACTGCTTTTTTAGAAGATAACACACTTCGCCTTAAAGAAGTTGTGGTTACCGCCAATAAAGAGAGAAAATATTCTGAACTTACTTTAGGGACAAATGCAATTAATAATGTACAGGCTTTTTCGTTAGATGATGTTTTGAAGCAGCTTCCGGGACAAACTACCACGGATTTTAATTTAAATGAATTCAAGAATATAGTTTTTCGCACCGCCTCAAAATTGTCAGCTTCTAATGCAAATAAGGCTTTTGGAACTTCATTTGTAATGAATGACATTCCTATTTCTAACAACGAGAACATGCAGGCCTTAAATCCAAATTCAGGTCTTGCAGATGATTTTGGTATAAAAGGAAACACTTTTACGAATGCAAATAGAGGAGTTGATTTAAGAGAAATATCTACTAATAATATTGAAGAAATAAAAGTGATCCAAGGAATTCCTTCTGCAAAGTATGGTGATTTAACTTCGGGGCTTGTTTTAATAACAACAAAGGTAGGAAATAGTCCTTACCGGGTTTCTGCCTCGATCAGAGATGCTACATCCGAACTTAATTTGACAAAAGGAGTAAAATTCAATTTAAATAATTCGATGAATTTTGGAATTAATTATCTCGATTCTAAAGCTGATCCGAGAGACAATATCCTGAATTATGAAAGAATAAACGGAAACATATCCTGGCAATATAAAAATAATGATGCTACTATAAAAAACACGGTAAATACTTCATTTCGAATGAATCTTGATAACTCTAAAAGTGATCCGGATGATATCAGCGCTCAAGTCATAAAAAACGAGAAAAAAGGTTTTTCTATTTCAAATAATTTAATGTGGAAACCCAAAAACTTATGGGTTGACGGAATTAATGTAAATGCAAGTCTTAGCTATGACCGACAATTTTCCAGAAGAGATAAATGGATGAATACTTCACCTTCGGCTGCAACTGATACTCAAGAAGAAGGGATACATGAGGCCATTATTGTTCCATCACAATATACTAGTGTAAGTACAGTAGAAGGTATTCCTATTTCAACATTTTTCACTCTTGAAACTACAAAAACACTAACAAATAAATCGAATTGGATTCACAGTCTGGTTCTTGGAGTTTCGCACAGAACAAGCGTAAACAGAGGTGAAGGACGAAAAAATGCTACCGAGGAAATGTTAAATTTTTATACTCTTTCGAGAGAAGGAAACAGCACAATTGGTTTTAGAGACTATAGCTTTACTAACTCAAAAACAGAATATCAAATTTCTACTTATTTCGAAGACAGAATATTTAAAAAATTTAAAGACGAACGAATATTAAATCTTGATTTAGGAGTACGATTTGATAATCAAATGGGAAATATTTCATTACAGCCCCGTATAAATTCATCTTATACACTTAATGAAACATTTAGATTACGAGTAGGATTGGGCCTTTCATCAAAAGCTCCGTCTTTAAACCAACTATACACCGGAGATCGTTATATCGATAAATTAATTGGTAGTGGTATTTATACTTATCCGGGTGTTTATCAAAAAGCCTGGATTCAAACTATCATAACTCCCGGAGACAATTTAAACCTAAAGCCAAGTAAAGCATATCGAACAGAAGCGGGATTAGATATAAAATTACCTTTTGCCTCCGTTAATTTAACCGGATATTATAATAAGCTTTATAATGGTTTTTCGGGTCAAAAAGTTCCTTTATATAGAGTAATTCCAAAAGCCGAAATCATTGTAACCGGTACAGAAATTCCAAACTACAACATTGTTGGCACTGAAAAATTTTACTACATGAATAACAGTCTGACAAATGACCGTAGTTCAGAAGATACTGGTATAGAAACTACCATAAATTTCAAAAAAATTAAATCTCTTAATTTGGATGTAAGCATGAATGCTTCATACACGCATACAAAAGATTTTTCAGATGTTAAAGAATACGAATCTTCTGCAAGTCTTACTTCTGCTGAAAGATACGGAGTTTACAATCCCCAAGATGGTATAATGGATAGCTTCACAACTAGCTTTAATTTTAATTATCATATACCTGCTGTTGGATTACTTATTTCCTTGAGAACGGAACATATTTTATTACAGAATACTAAAACCCAAACTAGTAATTATCCTAATGGATATTTAGACTCAGAACTTGTTTATCACGAAATTCCTGTTGAAGACAGGACTAATATTCAAAAATATGGGCATTTAATCAAAGTAAGAAACGAAACTCAATCTAAGATACCAAACATACTTCATAACCTTCATTTAAGAGTTTCCAAAGATTTTTTAAATGGTTTCAGTGCTTCATTATATGCAACTAACTTTTTAAATCTTAAACCCTATTATTATGATGATTATGACAATAAAATTTTATCAAAAATTGCCACTATTTCATTTGGAACAAGCCTAAACTATGAATTTTAAACTAAATATATATACCATGAAAAAAACTCTTCTTATTACTATAACATTTCTTTTAGGATTACTAATACAATCCTGCAGCAATAACGATGAAAATGAAGCTTTAAAACCAGTAAACTTTAGTGTTTCTATTAAATACGATGAAACATTCAATAACATTATAACAAAAAAATCTGATGTAACTATTGTAAATAGCGAAACAGGAAACAAATACACTGTACAATCAGACGACAACGGAACGGCACAATTCAACCAAATTTTACCCGGTAACTATTCTGTTTCAGCGACAAAAGTAATGCAATCGGCAGAATTCACAGAAACCTTTGGTTATACGCCATCGGAGACTGAAATTAACTTTAATGCTTCTCAAAGTAATATAACAGTAAACACAGAAACTACTCCTGTAACTTTAATAATGAAAACCTCAAAAGTAGGCGACTTTGTACTTAAACAAATTTACTACGGTGGATCTGACACAAAAAAGGGAGCTACTTTTAGAGATCAATTTATAGAAATTTATAATAACTCTAATACCGTTCAATATGCAGATGGTTTGTACATGGCTCAACTTACAGGATCTACAACAACGACGGTAGCGGCTCATTCTTTGGCTAATGGGCAGTTTGACTGGAGCAAAGCAGAAGGAATGACGGAAGGTAATAGTGCAAATACTAATTATGTTTACGGAATTAATATTATAAAAATCCCTGGAAATGGCACTCAATATCCTGTACAACCGGGTAAAAGTATTGTTATTGCTCAAAATGCAATTAACCATAAATCTAACTACATTGACAATAACGGAAAAGCCGTAAGTATTTTAAATCCTGAATTGACTGTAGATTTAAGCAACGCAGATTTTGAATCATTCTTAGGTACTTTTTCAGGTGATTTATATCAATATGACATTCAAAATCCAGCTGTTCCGGATGTAGAGATTGCCTACTGGGGAAACAGTAATAATGATATGATATTAGATGCTAATGGAAGACAGGCTTATGCTATTTTTAAAATGACCGATGCAGAATTTGCAGCGCTGAAAAAATATAAAAATCCTAAAGGAGACAAAAATTTATTTCTTCAAATTCCCAACTCGGTTCTTATTGATGGTGTTGATACTACAAAGGATTTAGGATCAGGATTAATTCCTAAAAAGTTACCAGCACAAATTGATGGAGGAAATACTTATTTGCCTTCTGGAAACTATTCTTCAAAATCAGTAATAAGAAGGACAAAAACTACGATTGCAGGAAGAATCATATTACAGGATACTAATAATTCAACTAATGACTTTGTTGAAATAACCGCAAACCCTAGAGGATTCAACTAAAATTTTCATTAATGAAAATCGAAAATATCAAAATTTACAATACTATGAGTAATGCCCGGAAATACTGGGCGTTACTTCTTTTTTCTATTTTTCCCATATCTTCTTTACAAGCACAAGACAGTATAATTGTAACCAATCATATTATTGATTCGCAGATTAAAAATCAAATTTTTAAATATCCTGTTAATTACACCAAACAGTATATTAAAGATTTTACGTTTACTGAAGTCTCATACGAATATCAAAAAAATGAATTTGCCCGAAAACAAATTGCAAATGAAATAAACACCTATCAGTTTTTAGCTCAAGGTTATTATACAACAACTTCGAAATGGAAATTATTTGGGAATTTATCTCTAAAAAAAATAGATGAAAAGGATTTAGGATGGGTACTTTCTGATGATCGTTCAGAAGAACAGGAAGTTATTATGCCTCATTATTTTTTTGTTCCGAGAAAAGCAAACTGGACCAACCAGCAATATGTAGTCAACGGAGGTCTTTCTAAACAGCTCACGCGTAAAATATCTTTTGCCTCAAAGCTAGGTTATGAAGTAGCAAAATACAGTCGAAATTTAGATCCGAGACCGCAAATTATTTCGAGAAAAATTGGCGGTGAAATACAACTGGGATACGACCTAAAAGAAAATCATAAAATTTTTGCTTTGGCCAATTATACGCGCTCAGACAAAGATTTTTCATATCGATATAAAGATGATCATTCTAATGTTGAAGTAAAACCTGAAACTTATCTACGATTCAATACAGGTTATGGCAGAATTATCAATTATTTCAAATCTAATTATTACAATAGTACACGATTCCTTTACAAGGAGAATCAAAACAAAATTGGTTTCGGTTATAACTTTAGCAATAAGAACACTCGTTTCACTGCTTTATATTACAACCAAAAAGCAAATAATAATTTTTACTCCGATGTTTTTGACAATGAAGATAATCTAAGGCTAAAAATTGAAACTACCACTAATCACGCCGAATTATTTGCATTGCATCAATGGGGCAAAAAAGAGTTAAAATCAACTTTTAAATACGACATGAGCGATGGTAAAAATTTTGATGTAAAAAATAATGGCTATAACTACAAGAACAAATTAAATGCAATTAGCTGGTTAACTTCACTTTCAAAAAAAACAGGTTCATATATAGATTATTTACTTGGATTTGATGTGCTTTACCAACAAAACGAATATCATGATGTCATGGCAACCACTGATCTCGAAATTAACTCGCTAAATACAGGCATATTCGCAAGCCGTGATTTTGCATTTGATAAAAGCAAGCTAAATACAACAGTAAGCTTTAATATGTATTTTCCATTGCCGTCATCTAAACTAGATTATTATGATACTTCTGGCGGTACTAATAGCACTTTTTTCAACGACGTTATCATTCACGATTATGTAGTGAGTACAACTAATTATTTTGCTCCGGCAATACGACTAGAATACAGCTATCCGGTAAAAAACAACAAAACAGTAGTTTTCTTTACCAATTTTAAAGAAAAACTAGCACTAAAAAAACAAAATGACTACAACGCCATTATCAATACGAATACTACTTATTGGATTCAGTGTGGTGTACAATTAAATTACTAAAAATGAAAACAAAGTTTATTGCCATTGGGGTAATGGTACTATCACTTATTATCGTTTCTTATACTAAGATTAATCCAACGCTTTCTATTGCTCAATTAAAGAGATTGTACAGCAGCGGAGATTATCAAAAATGGCCAAAACCAGAGGTAGATTCACTTGTTTATGCACAGGGTTTTGAAGATATTGGAACTTTAGGGCAACCTGAATTTCCTGAAGACAACAAATACACCGAAGAGAAAGCAGCATTGGGTAAGATTCTATTCTTTGATCCTAGATTATCAAAATCAGGGCAAATTTCTTGTGCCAATTGCCATGATCCGGAATTAAACTGGGGCGATGCCAGAAGGGTTTCTTACGGAGAAGGAAGATTACAAGGAATTAGAAATTCTCCGAGTTTAATGAATATCGCTTATGCAAAAGTTTTCTTCTGGGACGGAAGAGCGGCAACGCTCGAAGATCAGGCAAGCTTTCCTATAAAAGATACTAAAGAAATGAACTTTCATATTGATCTTGCTACAAAAAGGCTGAATAAAATAAAAGGTTACAGAACTCACTTTCAAAAAGCTTTTGGAAAAGAAAAACTCACTCAGACCGAAATTCTAAAAGCCATTGCCACTTTCGAAAGGACTTTAATAAGCCCGAAAAGCCGCTTCGACAAATTTGTGGCGGGTGATTCAACTCAACTGAGCAATAAAGAAGTCGAAGGTTTGCATTTATTCCGTACCAAAGCACGTTGCATTAATTGTCATAATACGGCCAATTTCTCTGATAATAAATTTCATAATATTGGTCTAACCTATTACGGAAGAGAATATGAGGATTTAGGAAGATATAATGTGACTGGAAAAAAAGAAAATGTAGGCGAATTTAAAACGCAATCTTTAAGAGGAGTTGCTCAAAATGCGCCTTATATGCACAATGGTTTATTCCCGAATTTACGCGGCGTTCTAAACATGTACAATGCAGGAATGCCTCAACCTAAAAGAAAGGAAAGCCAAGCGAACGACACATTATTCCCGACAACTTCCAGATTGATTCAAAAACTAAAACTAAATCAATCAGAGGTTGATGCTTTAGAAGCTTTTATTAGCAGTTTGTCTACGGGCGCTTATAAAATGAGACCGCCTGAGTTACCGCAATAGTGGTCAGTTTTCAGTTTCAATGTGAGTACTTGAAAAATAAAAAAAGAGTCCGGAAAATTATTTTCCGGACTCTTTTTATTTATAAATTATTCTAACTTTATAAGCTTGATAAAATTGAGACTGAGACTGAGACTGAGACTGAGACTGAGACTGAGACTGAGACTGAGACTGAGACTGAGACTGAGACTGAGACTGAGACTGAGACTGAGACTGAGACTAAAAACTAGCCTACTTCACCATCACTCCTTCTACAAACAAAATAGGCACTTCTTCAGTATCGTTTTCGTTGATTAGGTTTGATTTGAAAGTGAATTTCTTGTCGTACAATTTATTATCGATGAAGAAAGTTACCATGAATTCGTTGTTTAAAACCAGTAAACTTTTTTCGACCATTTCGATTTTTACAACCGAAACTGCCGGAACTTCGACAAAGGCATGGCGTAAAACTGATGTTTTTTTCATTTCGCCATCGATAGTTCCAAATGCTTTTGAGACTACCATAACGCTGTCCAGATCAAAGTCGCTGTCGTTTACAAGATAAGCGTACCATACTTTTTCCATAAAATCATCGCTCCATTCCTGAACAGCGGCAATGAATACGTTTTCTACTTCCGGGATTGTTATATCTGCTTTCATTTTTATTAAATTTTAAAAACCTTTATCAAAGCCTGAAGCTTCAACAAAGGTTTATTGTATTAATGAGAATTGTATCTTTCAAAAATTAATCTAGAATCTACAATCTAATTTCTAAAATTAAATATTTGCTTTGAATTGCTCTAAGAAACGAACGTCGTTTTCGTAAAACATACGAATATCGCCAATTTGGTATAAAAGCATTGCAATACGCTCTACTCCCATTCCGAAAGCAAAACCATTGAATTCGTCCGGATTGATGTCGCAATTTTTAAGAACGTTTGGATCTACCATTCCGCAACCTCCAATTTCTAACCAACCTGTTCCTTTTGTGATACGGTAATCGGTTTCGGTTTTTAAACCCCAATAGATATCAATTTCGGCACTTGGTTCTGTAAACGGAAAGTATGACGGACGTAAACGAATCTTAGATTTTCCGAACATTTCTTTGGTGAAATAAAGCAGGGTTTGTTTTAAATCGGCAAAAGAAACGTCTTTGTCAATGTATAATCCTTCCACTTGGTGGAAAATACAGTGAGAACGAGATGAAATCGCTTCGTTACGGAAAACACGTCCCGGAGAAATAGTACGAATTGGCGGTTTGTGATTTTCCATGTAACGCACCTGAACAGATGATGTATGCGTACGCAACAACACATCAGGATTGGTCTGAATGAAAAATGTATCCTGCATATCACGCGCCGGATGGTATTCTGGCAAGTTCAAAGCAGTAAAATTATGCCAATCGTCTTCGATTTCCGGACCTTCGGAAACGTTGAAACCAATGTTGGCAAAAATATCTATAATTTGATTTTTAACGATCGAAATAGGGTGACGAGAACCAATAATTACCGGTTCTGCAGCACGTGTTAAATCGCCAAACATTCCTTTTACCTCCTGTTTGCTTTCTAGTTCTTCCTGAATAACGCGAACTTTTTCTTCAGCTACAGCTTTTAAAGTATTGATAACTTGTCCGAAATCTTTTTTCTGATCGTTTGGAATATTTTTGAACTCTGAAAAAAGTTCTTTCAACAACCCTTTACTACCTAAATATTTAATACGGAACTGCTCTAACGATTCTTTATTTTTATCATTAAAGGCTTTCGCTTCCTCTATATGTTGTTTTATCTTGTCTATCATCGATCTTACTTTGAAGGTGCAAATTTAAGGATTTTGTTCTAAGTAGATGTCTAAAATTCAAAGTTTCCTTTTCAAATTCGAGAATCTATTTTATGAGACTAATTTTATGTTCTATTTGTTTCACTTTTTCAAGCCAAAAACTGATTCCTTCCTGGTTGGTAATAATTTCTTTTCGGTGTTTTGATGCTATATTACTCAATTGAGCCCAGTTTTTATTCCATTCTTTATCTCGCTCGGTATTGTTCGTTGGTTCTGTTCTGGAACGCCAAAACTCCATATTTTTAAAGTATTTTTGTTTTAAATCTTCAAAATATTCGATTAGCTTTTCTTTAGAATTAGGAATATAACCCGGACCGCTGCAACCACAGGAATGAAATGCAATACCAACTGAATATAGACTTTTGATATGTTCCCATTTTTTGAGATCGTCTTTTTTTGGCGATTCAAAATCGAGTCCCATACTCGCCATCAATTCGCCGCATTCCGGACATTTGGCTTCCTGAACTGATTTTTCGCCTCTTTGTATGTCGTTCATCAATCTTCTTTTAAATGTCTTTCGGCAATTAAAACAAGCATAATGTGGTTTGTAGGCAACCATTGCGTATCTGCACATTTTTTTTCTGGTTTTCAGTCGCAGTTTTCAGTCACAGTCGCAGTTTGGCACTGAAAACTGCGACTGTGACTGTAAACTAAAAAACTATTCAATAAGTTCTCTTTCTAAAAAATAATTTACAATGGCTTCTTTCATTAAAACCGATTGTTCTCCGGCTTTTAGGGACGGTAATTCTTCTTTTACTTTGTAGTGTGGCCATCCTTCGGCATCAAAAAAGTCGAATTCATAAAAACCGTATGGTTCTAATAATCGGCAAATGGCGATGTGCATCAGGTTTAATTTTTCGTCTTTTTTGAATTCGCGGTGTACTTTTCCGAGTTCCTGAACTCCAATTAGGTAAATTATGGCATCTAAATCTAAGTCTTCGCCTTGCGAAAATTGATTAGATAGTATATCGACGAGCTTTTCCCATCGCTCTTTTAGTTGTGTATCTCTGGACATTTTTATTTGTGGATTTTAGATTTTAGATTTCAGATTGAAGAACGATTTAAAGATTATTTAAACTTAATTTCTACTATCACAGCTCTAAAATTATTATTGCAAAGATAGGAACTTCAAATCCAAAGACCTAAAATTAAAGATTTCTCATACATTATTAAATAAATCACCCACTGATTAAGCGGGTTGAACGGATTATCACTTATTTTTTTTCTCTACTGTTAACCCTTCCTGATCTTTACTTAAAAGCCTTAGTCTAAATCTGCCCACTAATTTTACTTTGTGTCAACCTGCTAAAATCCGTATAATGCGTGGGCTAAAAAACCTTTGAACCTTTGCAACTCTGAATCTTTGAACCTAAAAAAAGACCTATATTTGCGCCTCAATAAAACACAAAAAATATGAGTTTTTTAGACATGCTTTTTGGAGCACTCTTAGCTTTTAGTTTATACAAAGGAATTAAAAACGGGCTTTTTGTAGAGATCGCTTCTTTTATTTCTTTATTGTTGGGAATTTATATTGCGATTAAATTCTCTTCGTTTATGAAGGAACTGATCATGAAACACGTTTCATGGAATCCGAACACGATACAGGTTACGGCTTTTATCCTGACTTTTATTCTGGTGGTTATTGGTGTTTATTTCCTGGCCAAAATCCTGACGGGAATTGCTGATTTTGCTTTTCTGGGATGGGCCAACAAACTGGGCGGAGGTTTTTTCAGAGTTTTAAAAACGATCCTGATTCTGAGTATTTTTATTGCGCTTTTTGAGAAAATAAATTTCAACGAAACGTTTGCCAAAAAAGAAACGCTCGATAAATCTATTTTTTATAATCCTGTAAAAAAAGTAGCTGCTTTTGTTTATCCTTCTATCGAAAAATGGTACGAAGAATTTAAAGATAATCATGCTCAAGATTCTGAAGCAAAACAGGAAACGATTAAAGAAGAATAAGTCCCAAAAGGGAGAAAATATTTTGTTTTGCGAGGATTTTATATGTCGCTCCGCTGGAGCTTTATATTGTAAATGTTGATGCTATAAATATTTCGCTTCTACGAAGCTTTTCCTTAAAAACAAAACGATTATTTATAATAAGCAAACCCGACAGGTTTTAAAAACCTGTCGGGTTTGACGAAGATTGCGTTTATAATTATTCTACCACTTTACTTCTAGATTCTCTCCTTTTTTCAGAACAATTTCTTGCTTTTTATTTCCGTTTATTAGAGTTGTTTTCCCTCCTGTTTTCGAAGAAATTATCAATTTCTTTATAAGCTTGTTTTCCCAATTCATTTCGATTTCAAATCCGCCACGGGCGCAAATTCCTTTTACTGATCCGGTTTCCCAGGCGTCTGGTAAGGCAGGAAGTAATCTGATTTCGTTTTCGTTTGACTGAACCAGCATTTCGGCAACGGCTGCGGCTCCTCCAAAATTTCCGTCTATTTGAAACGGCGGATGTGCATCGAATAGATTCGGATAAGTTCCTCCTCCTCTTCTTGGTTTATCGGTTTTCTTTCCGTCCGGATCTACATATCTTAGTAATTCGCGAAACATTTTATAAGCGCGGTTTCCATCCCAAAGTCTTGCCCAAAGATTGATTCTCCAGCCTTTTGACCAGCCTGTTGTTTCATCTCCTTTTATTTCTAAAGTCTTTTTTGATGCTGCCGCAAGATCTGGCGTTTTTTCGGGTGTGATATGATCTCCCGGAAAAAGTCCGAATAATTGCGATTGATGACGGTGTTTGGGATCTTTATCTTCCCAATCGAAATACCATTCTTGCAGATTTCCTTTTTTACCAATTTGATAGGGATGCAATTTTGCAAGTGCATTTTCTAATTTTGATCTAAAAGCAGCATCGGTATTTAGAACTTTAGATGCTTTTATCGTTTTATCAAAACATTCTCTAATCATGGCCAAATCTGCTGTTCCACCAGACATTGTGGCTCCAACAAAACCATCAGGCGTTAGATATTGGTTTTCTGGCGAAGTGGATGGCGATGTTATGAGATTTCCGTTTTTATCGATGACCATCCATCCTAAAAGAAATTCGGCTGCGCCTTTCATTAACGGATATCCTTCTGTTTTTAGATAGGTTTTGTCTTGTGTAAAAGTATAATGTTCCCAAATGTGTGTACTTAACCAGGCGCCGGCAAGTGGCCAACAGGCCCACATTGGATCTTCTTTACCAAATTGCCCCACCGGATTGGTCATGGCCCAAATATCTGAATTGTGTGCTGCGGCCCAACCCTGATTTACGCCATAAAAAGTTTTTGCCGTTACTTTTCCGGTTACCGAAAGATTTTTGATGAAACTCAAAAGCGGCAAATGCATTTCGGATAAATTGGTGTTTTCGGCCAGCCAGTAATTTTCTTCCAGGTTGATGTTCATGGTATAATTACTGCTCCATGGCGGATTTAAATGCGGATTCCAGATTCCTTGTAAATTGGCCGGAACTCCAGGTGTTCTGGAACTGCTTATTAATAAATAACGTCCGTAATTGAAATATAGAATTTCTAAGTTTTTATCTTCTTTTCCGTCGGCGTAGCGTAATAAGCGTTCGTTTGTTGGCAAGTCGGGAGCGGTTGTTTTACTTAAATCTAATGTTACTCTACTGTAATATTTTTGGTAATCAGCAATGTGGGCTTCTTTTAGTTTATCGAATGATTTTGCAAATGATTTGTTCAGGTTTTGCAATGCAATCGATACATCATCTACACCTTCTGTTGCGGGATTTTTGTCGAAACCGTTAAAACTTGTAGCGACAGATACATAAATATAAGCTTCGGTTGCATCTTTTAAACTTAGGGCATCTCTGGAACTTGTAATTTTTCCGTCAGTTTTTTTAATTTGGATTAAAGTAGTAAATCTTGTTCCTCTTTCTTTTACTTGCAGATATTTTGGTAAAACGGTATATCCTATATTTTCATGAATGGGTGCCGAACCTGTCATTACCAATATATTGCTTCTTACTTCGACATTAGATTTTAGTAAGCTCTTTAGATTGATGTCAAAATTTAAACCTCCTTTTATACTACTTGTCAATTTAATAACCATGATTTGGTCTGGGGCAGAAACAAAATATTCACGGGTAAATTTTATTCCGTTCATCTCATAACTGACTTTTGATACGGCGTTCGAAATATCGAGTTCTCGATAGTAATTAACGGCTTTTCCTTTTTCGGAATTATTGATTTCTAATGTTCCAAGCGGGGCAAATGATTCGGAGTTTTTTCCCTGAACTTTTTTATTGAGTTCTTCGGCTAGTTTGTAGTTTTCATTTTTGAGTGCTTCGCGAATTGCGGGAATATTTTTGTAAGCATCAGGACTCATATTGGCGTTTACAGGTTCGCCTGACCAGAGCGTGGCGTCGTTTAGATAAATTTTATCTGAATTTGCTCCGCCAAAAACGGTTGCGCCGAGTTTTCCGTTTCCTAAAACTAAACTTTCTTCAAAGAATTCTGCGGGTTGATTGTACCATAAAACATGACTGGATTGTGCAGACATCTTGGTGCAGAAAGTGGCGAATAGTAAAATGAAAAGTGTGTTTTTGAGATTTGAATTCATTTTTTTGATGCGTTTTAATGTTACCGTTCAGATGTTCCTACGGAACATTATTACAGGTGTTTATTATCTTATCATCAACGGATTTCATCCGTTGTTACCAACCAATTGTTCCTGACGGAACAACTTTGGGATATTCGTTTACGATGAATTATTTCTGATGAAACATTTAACCGTATTTTATCTATAACAGGTTTTTCAAGCTATTATATATTCTAATTTTTTAATCGCTTTGACAAAGATAACTAACCCCTTTTGAAAACCTATTAGGATACGTAACCACAATTTGTGCGCGTGAGGGATAGGAGCTGGCTACCGAAGTAGCGTGGATAGCCCGACCGTATTTGCGAAAGGCGCACATAAGCGATTTGTTAGATAGCGCCTTTTGTAAATACGGTCACGCCCTAATGATCACAGCCACTATTTTGATTCTAAATATAATTATTTAGATCTTAATTTGTCGCTTTATAAACAAAATTTCTAAACGTAACCTGACCTTCGCCAACTGCTGAAAGCCCTAAACGAAGACTCATGAAACCGCTTAATACATTGTGGTTAAACGAGGTTACTTCTGCCGAGTTTTCGATCTTGATCCATGTTTTGCCATCGATGCTGTAAAACATATTTACAAGTTGTTCTTTCTTTTCTAAACGAAGCCATAAATGAGTTTTATTGACACCTTTTTGGGTTGGAAATTGCCATGATCGCAATATGGCTAAAACATTTTCTTTGTCGGCAGCAATTCCGGTGTAGAGTTTAGTGTCGTAAAACAGAATCAATCCTGCGGTGGCGTTGCCTTCTATTTCTACTTCGACTTGTGCAATGTAAGAGTGATCAGAAGGTGTACACAAAAGCGGAGAGCTTTCGCCAATGCTTTTTCCTTTTGCTTTTATCTGAATTCCGTTTTGGGTGAGTTTAAATCGTTCAGCGTCATAATGATCGAAAAATTGCCATTGTGGCTGAAGTTCAGTTCCTGAAAAAGTATCTGAAAGTACGAAATTACTTTTTACAGTTTTTCCTGCCGGACTTTTTATGGGTTCTTCGGTTTTTATGTTTTCCGGACTTTTGAACCAGCCATCGTTTGTCCATTCTACAGGTTGTAAGAGTGTTTGACGCCCCATATTATAATAGCCATTTTCGTAACCGTGAAAAACCATCCACCATTTTCCGCTAACATCGTCGATTAATGTGGCGTGTCCTTTTGACCACCATTTTTCTGAACTATCGTTTGTTCTTAGAATTGGATTGTATGGCGAGTTTTCCCACGGTCCTAAAGGCGATTTTGATCTTGCCGAAATGACCATATGGCTCGTTGCCGGACCGGCTGTTCCGCCTTCGGCAACGGTTAGGTAATAATAATTTCCGTGTTTTAGCACTTTTGGTCCTTCCATACAAAAACATTCTATCGACCATTCTGAAGGAATTTTCCAACCGTCGTAAACATGTTTGCCTGCTCCGGAAACTGTGAGTCCGTCTTTGGACAATGGTACATAATCGCCATTGCTAAAGTATAAATAGCGATTTCCTTTTTCGTCTGTAAAATGTCCGGGATCGATATTACCAATTTTTAAATCGATTGGATCGCTCCAGGGTCCGTTGATATTATCTGCTGAAACGACATAATTGGTTTCGTTTGCAGGGAAATAGATGTAAAATTTGTTGTTATATTTCACCAAATCTGGTGCCCAAACTGAACCTACGCTTTTTTTAAGGGCATGTGTTACGGGTTTCCAATTGACTAAATCTTTTGAGGTCCAGATTAATAATCCGGGATAATAATTGAATGAAGAATGTAGGATGTAGTAATCTTCGCCATCTCTTATTATGGACGGATCCGGATAATCTCCTGAAAATATTGGATTTTGATAAGTATCAGTTTCAACTTTGCTGTTTTGCTGCTGCGCATTGATTACCAGCGAAATGAAACTTACAAATAATAAAATTAACTTTTTCATAATTAAGATTATTTGCTGACTTTATATACCTCATTTGCCGTAATCATTTCCCAATTATCGGTTCTGAAAGGCGATGCCGGAAATTTTTCTTTATTGAAAAGATTGATTTCTGTATCGTCGTCTGCCCAACCGTAATGCACGGCTACGGGATTTTTTACGTTTTCGGATGAAACAATGACTTTGTTATTTTTTATTATCGCTTTCGCGGAATGAAAAACTTTGTCGGCTCCGGCGATTTCGAATCCTTTTAGGTTTTGCGAATTGTCTGATGCTGTCAGGCCGCTTCCTATATTGTCGAAAGTTAGAATAATTTCGTTTCCTTTTACTTCCTGAGTTTTATAAGTTGGTCCGCTGTACACTTGTTTTTTGCCGTAAACGTTGTTGAGAGCAATTGCCGCCAAACGCAAACCTACGTCTTGTTTGTTTGTTGGGTGAATGTCTTTTGCGTTACCAATATCGGTCGTTACTGCCATTCCGGTGTTTTTGAGCTTTAATGTTTCTGATTGTGCTTCGCGGAGTTCTGCCCAACGGCTTCCTACTTTACTATTGCCTTTGAATTCGTCAAAAGTGGATAACTGAACGAAATAGAAAGGGAAATCGCCTTGATTCCATTTGGTTCGCCAGTCGGTAATCATTAACGGAAATGCTGTTTTGTACTGTTTTGCTCTCCAGACATTGGCTTCGCCCTGATACCATAAAACGCCCTGAAACGCATACGGAATTAACGGATTGACCATTGCATTGAATAATAATGAGGGATAACTGTTTGGTGAAACGGCAATTTTTACCTGAACGACATTGAATTTCCAAAGTCCTTCAAGTGGTACACTATTGTTTTTGAATTGAATTTTAAGATCAGCGGGATCGCCGTAGATTCCGCCACCGCCTGAATAATCTGCGATGCGAACAGCAATTACGTTTTTGCCTTCTTTTAAAGTTCCGGCAGGGATTGTATAAACTCGTAGTGTTTCCCAGATTTTGTTGGTTCCTACCTGAATGCCATTCACGTAAGTGATATCTTCGTCGTCTACTTTAGCCAAATGCAAAATGGCTTCGCTTTTGGCTTGTTCGGCGGTTAAGGTAATTGTTTTACGCATCCAGACTACGCCATCGATATTGCCTATTTGTTGGTTTTCCCAAAGGGAAGGAACTTTTATTTCGGGCCAGTTTTTATCATCAAAATTAAAGTCTTTGAATTGGTTTTCGTTTTCCATTGAAACGTCAAAACCCTGAACTTTTTTTACATTATCAAGTAGTGTTTTTTTATACACTTCGAAAACAGCGTCCATGTCTACTTGAGGAACATCGGCAATCATGGCTTTGAAATCATTGCTTTTTTCGAAAGCTTCGCGGCTTGTCCAGGTTTCTACATTGGTCCCGCCCCAGGAAGTATTGATGATTCCGATTGGGATTTTTAATTCGGCGTATAATTTTTTAGCAAAGAAGAATCCTGCTGCTGTAAAATCACGAATGTTGTCTTTGTTGGCAACAGCCCATTTCCCTGCTTTGAGATCATCTTTTGGTGTTCCGCTTAGATCTTGCGCGACTCCAAAATGACGAATCATAGGATAATCAGCATCGGCCATTTCTTTTTCGGCATTCATGGTTTTGTACATCTGAAATTCCATGTTCGATTGTCCGCTGCAAATCCATACTTCGCCTACCAAAACATCTTTTATGATGATTTTATTTTTTCCTGTAATGGATAACTCAAAAGGTCCTCCGGCTTTTTCGGCAGAAAGTTTTACCATCCATTTTCCGTTTTTATCAGCCTGAACGGTTTTGGTTTGTTTGTTAAAATGAACTTCCACTTTTTCGTTTGGTTCTGCCCAACCCCAAACCGGGATTTCTTTATTGCGCTGCAAAACCATTCCATCAGAAAACAACAAAGGCATTCTGACATTGGCATTTGCCATTATACTGAATAGTAAAAAAAGCAAAAGGATGTTTTTCTTCATTGTGTTTATTGTTTTTTAAACCATATAAGTGATATAAGATAATTTAAGTTTTGCTCATAGCTTGCGCTTACATTTTCTTATATCACTTATATGATGAATTTATTATTTATTGCATTCCTTCGATCAATGCATTTAATGCTTGTGTGTCGAAAACTGTATTATTAGATCTATTTATGATTCCGAAACTATTGTCTCCCAGACTTCCTTCATCCCAATAAAATGGTAATAAACCATTTGCTTTTGCTGTTTTTACTACCGTTTTTAAGTAATACGCTCTTGAGTTGAGATGTAATGTTAATGCATCTCCGGTTAGACTTGTGCGACGAATGGCGCCAAACTCTCCTAGCAAAACCGGAATTCCTTTGTCTACAAACTGGGTTTTCATTAGTTTAAAGGTTTTATCTAAATCGGCTTCTTCTCCATAACTTGCATTTCGGTCCAATTCTGTAGTAGAATGATAGTTTGCTCCCCAATAATAAAACATTTTACCCCAGGATTCGTCTTTGGTTAGTCCGGCGAAATTCCACGGAGAATAATAATGAACTTCTACCATCATACGGCTTGTCGCTGTATCTGTTGGCAATGTAGTCATTAATTTATTTGTTTTTTCGATATCTGTTGTAGGTCCCTGAACTACTAATGTTCTGTAGGCATTTTTACCTCCGGTAGAACGTACAGCATCAATGAAGGTTTGGTGATAGGATGTTAACACTGCCATTTGGGCTGCGTCTTCGACTGCTGGTTCATTGGCACTTGCAAAAAGTAAATGCTCGTCGAAACCGCGTAAGTGTGTGGCAATTTGTTCCCAAAATGCTTTTTGTTTGGCGTTGTTTTCTACTTTTTTGGCTTCGGTAATGTTGTTTTCTAACCAGCCGCCATCCCAGTGGATATTAACAACTACATACATATTATTGTCTACACAATATTGCACGACTTCTTTTACCCGGTTTAACCATTCGGCTTTGATTTTGGCTGTAGCCGAATTTTCTAAATACTGGTTCCACGAACAAGGAATTCTTATGGCATTGAATCCATTGGCTTTTACAGCATCGATCAAGGCTTTTGTTACTTTTGGATTTCCCCAGGCGGTTTCTCCGTTAGTAGCTTCGAGCGTATTACCAATATTCCATCCTAATTTAATTTTTGCTGCCAGTTGTACGGCTGTGCTTCCCATTCCTGATGCATCGGCAGCAATTGGATTCGTATTGTAACTTGGATATAAACCTGTCACAATATTTCCTGCTGCCTGCGAAACGGCAATTTGTACCGATGTTGCCTGAGACGAACTTATAGTAACAATTGCGGTTCTTGCAGTTGTGGTGGTATTGGCTAAAGCGGTAATTTTTACGGTGATGGTTCCGGCGGTTCCGCCAACCTGATTCAATTGTATCCAACTAGTATCTGATCCTGAAATCTTCCATGAAGCTACGTCTGTTGTAATTTTTATGTCGACTGCATTTCCTGTATTTAGAAAATCAATTTTATTGGTATCAACCGTAATTGTTTTATTGGTTGCATTAGGATCTGCTGCATCTTTATCTGAACTGCAGGCCCAGATAGTCAAAACCGACAAGCACAACATGGCACTAAACAGGTAACTTTTAATGGAATTTTTCATTTGGTTTGGTTTAATAGTTAGTTTTAAGTTTTATTCAGGCAATTTCATTTTTATGTATTAAAATAGACGTTGGGGTAAATGGAATAAAAATTTAATTGGCACCCATAGAAACATAGCTTTTATAATTTTGGAAAAAAGGAAATCAAAAAGAAACTCGTTTCTCACACATAGCTATGTTTGTTAATGCAAGTGAAACGCCTTTTTGAGTTCAATAAATTCTATGTGTCTATGTGTTAAAAAATAATTACACCCTACAGATTAAAACAATGCTCTTTAATAAAAATTAAAGAGCATTGATGTTTCGAGTTTTATTTGATTGTTACAACAACTTCTTTCTTGATATCTCTTGAGGAGTTTCCTAGCTTCAAAGTATATTTCCCAGGTTCAACTATCCATTTTTTAGCGGCTACATCATAATAAGCCAATTCTTTTACCGGAACTTTAATAGTTACTGTATTTGAACTTCCTGATTTTACCAATGTTTTCTGGAAACCTTTTAATTCCTGTGCAGCACGTGTTATTTTCGAATCTGATTTAGATGAATACAACTGAATCACTTCTTTACCGTCTACTTTTCCTGTGTTTTTTACATCTACAGAAACTGTGATCGTTTCGTTTTGTGCGTATGAAGTTTTGTCTGTTTTTGCATTATCGAAAGCAAAAGTGGTATACGATAATCCGAATCCGAAAGGATATAATGGGGCGATATTTTTAGTATCAAACCAACGGTATCCTACCAAAATTCCTTCGGCATAGTTTACTGTTTTTCCTCCAGGGAAACTGTTTGTGGCGTGCGCCGGAGAATCCATAATGTTTTTAGGCATTGTCCATGGTAATTTTCCTGACGGATTTACTTTTCCTAAAATTACATCGGCCAAGGCATTTCCTCCTTCTGATCCATTAAACCATGTCCAGACTAAAGCTGAAGTTTTTTTGCTTACGGCATCAATATCAAAAGGTGCCCCGGCAACCATTACTACAATTGTTTTTGGGTTAACGGCTAATACTTTCTGAATTAATTCTTCTTGTCCAAATGGTAATTTTAGGTTTCTACGATCAGAAGCTTCTGTTTCGTAATCACGGTTTGAACCTGCAAAAATAATAGCAACATCTGATTTTTTAGCGGTTTCGATCGCTTCCTGTAATTTAGCAGGATCTAACTGATCGATTGTTACGGGACCATTTGAGGTGATGTTTCCTAAATTTCCTTTGTTCTTTTCGTCGTAACGTTCTACATATCCTTCGGCATAATTAATTTTGATCGATGATGGCAATCTGTTTTTCAAACCATCTAGCGGCGTAACTTCTCTTTTGGTTTTTACTCCGGCTCCAAATCCGCCAAGCGCATTTTTTTTCGTAGCGTTGTTACCAATTACAGCAATAGATTTTACTCCGTCTAGTTTTAGAGGCAATGCATTGTTGTCATTTTTTAATAAAACAATTGCTTCTGCAGCAATTTTATAGGCGTCCTGATAATGTGCTTCGGTTGCGATACTTCCTTTTACACGCTCTTTTCCGCCCATTGCTTTTACCTGAAATAAAGTACGCAGGATTCTTTTTACATGAACATCAATTTCTGCTTCTGAAATTTCTTTGTTTTTAGCAGCAGCAATTAATTTATCGGCAAGAAAAAATTCATTGAATGGTTTTGGTGTTCCCATTTCAATATCTAATCCGTTTTTTAATGATTTTACTGTAGAATGTACGGCAGCCCAATCTGACACTACAACGCCTTTAAATCCCCATTCGTCACGAAGAATTTTATTCAGCATATAATCGTTTTCACATAAATATTCTCCTCTAAATTTATTGTAAGCGCCCATAACACTATAGGCATGCGCTTCTTTTATCGAAGCTTCAAATGCTGGTAAATATATTTCACGAAGTGTACGTTCGTCAATTTGTACATCTACAAAATCGCGATTGGTTTCCTGATTGTTTGCGGCAAAGTGCTTTACACAAGCCATAACATCGTTATCCTGTAAACCAACAATTAACGGCACTGCAATTTTTTTGTTCAAAAACGGATCTTCAGACATATATTCATAAGTTCTTCCTCCCAATGGTGTCCTTACGATATTTATGGCTGGCGAAAGCAACATATCTTTGTCTCTGGCGCGCAATTCCTGTCCTACACTATTTCCAAATGTATAGGCCATTTCTGCATTCCATGTTGCAGCTAGTCCTCCTCCGGCTGGATAATAGGTTGCAAAATCATCTTTTAATCCTGCAGGAGCCCAATTGTCGCGTGATATTTCTTCACGAACTCCCAGAGGTCCGTCGGCCATTTTAAGTTCCGGAATTCCTAAACGTTTTACACCGCCAGAAGTAAACATGCTGTTACCATGCAACATTCCGATTTTTTCTTCAAGCGTCATTTGAGCAACCAGTTTGTCGATTTCTGCATCGTATTCTGATCCTATTTCTTTTCCTTTGTATTCTTCTGTTTGTGCCGAATCAGAACCTGCTGTTTTTACATCATTTTTACAAGAGGCAAATGCCAAAAATGCAAATGCGGCTGAAAGGCATATCATTTTGTTTTTCATGCTTAATAGATTTATTTTTAGTTTTTAGATAGTCGTTTTAAATAATTATTGTCTCACCAAATTCAACAAGAAAACATCATTCTCATTGATTTTTATATCCTTCTTAAGTGTTCCTGTAGCATCAATTCTCACTTTTTCTGATGCAATCAAAGCGCCGTCATTTTTTCTCTTAATAGTTTCAACTTGTTGTTTGGTAAGCTGCGACGGTTTTCCCATTGCTAAATAATCCGCGTAAGCGTCATTTGTTTTATAACCTACTTTATAGATTTCTAAAGTATAATTCCCTTTTTGCAAACCATCGACTTCTATTTTTATACTTCCTTTAGTTTTTGAAGGTAAATCTTTTATATAATAAGTCTGATTGTTCATAGAATCTCCAGGATGCGTATTCGTAAAATCCCAGAACAATAACTGAACATCTCCTTTTGAATTTTTAGTCACCCATGAAGAGGTGTCTTTGTTTTGAAGTTCAGTTTCACCTAATTTATTTAAAAAGGAATACGAGAAATAGGCTGGCTTTTTGATTCCTTGTGTATTCAATAATCCAAATCCTCCGTGAAAAGGGGTAAATCTTGGTCCTGCTTCTTCAAAAATATCGGTAAAAACCCAATATGACATTGAGTTTGCGGCATTGCCAATTTGTTTTAGTTTTTGCAAAATATAAGCAGCCGAATGGTAACTGTCATGAACAGGATCTGCCGGAGTATAGGATGAACTCCATTCTGTATAATGTAATTCTAATTTTGGCTTAGCCGAATTTAAAATTTGTTGGCGTGAATTTATAACATCTCCGCTAATACTCGATTCGTCTTTATTTAAAACAGTTCCTGTAGTTCCAAATTCATCCAGAAATCCTTGTTTTACTCCGTAAGTATGTGTTGAAATAAAATCTAAAGGAACATTGTTTTTAACACAAAATTCTATTGTTTCAGGAACCCACGCTGCTCCCGCGGTTGCTGGCCCACCAACTTTGTAAGCAGAATTTACGCTTTTGATTCCGCGAGCCGCATATTCATATAGTTTGAAATATTCTGCCTGAGTTCCTGTCCAGAAACCTGGTGTTAAATTAGGCTCGTTCCAAACTTCAAAATACCATGTTTGTACTTCTTCGTCTCCATAACGTTCTTTAAAATGCTGGGTTAAATTTCGAATTAAATCTTCCCATTTTTTATAATCTTTTGGAGGAGTTACATTTCCTTTCCACCAGAAAATAGTTTCTTTTCCGCTCGCCAAAGCCGAAGGCATAAAACCCAACTCAACAAAAGGTTTCATTTTTATACTCAATATAAAATCATACAAAGCATCAATATATTGGTAATTGTATTCCGGATTTCCTTTTGAGTCTTCGCGATAAACGGCCATATCATCAGACAATAAACCATGCATTCTGATGTATTTAAAATCGCATTCTTTTTTGGTCATTGCCAATTGTTGTTGCCAATTGGCACGTAATCCTTCATTTGCTCTTCCGGCACCGATACATTCTTTGAACATGGTGTTCAGTTTTCCTGCTTCTTTATTGTAATCGATTTTTATGATTCGGTTTTCAACATTACTGTTTTGTCCAAACAAATTAATATTGATTAGATTAACGAAAATCAGGAATGTTAGTAAGAATCTTTTCATATTAAATTCATTTGAGTTGAATTACATTGGGTTAGACGGACTGCTGTGCGTCTCTACGATTCAGCATGTGCGTATACTTGTTAGGTATATATAAATAAATTTTTAAATTAAATAGTAACGTTATTAAACCCGACAGATTTTAAAAACCTTTCGGGTTTGAAATGTCTATAGCTTATAGTTTTTTAAATCTAATCGCTGTTCCTCCTGCACCGCCTAAATGCAATTTCATTGAATCTGAAGCTTTTACCGTTTTCTTAGAAATTGCTACGGCTTCAGGATTGTGTTTTTGATCTGTTCCTGCGGCATCAGCATAAATTTGTGCTTCGTAACTGGCATTTTTATCTAAAAACGATAATGAAATTTCAAGCTCTCTTGGGTTTTCATTTGTAATACTTCCTAAAAACCAATCGGCGCTGTTTCTGTCTTTACGAACTGTTGTAATGTATTGACCAATTTCTCCGTTCAATACTTTTGTGTCTTCCCAGTCTGTTGGTACATCTTTCAAGAATTGTAATGCTGGTTTTCCTTCGTAATTTTCAGGAAGATCTGCCAACATTTGAATTGGAGAATAGGTTGTAACATAAATCGCCAATTGCTGCCCCACTGTTCCCTGAATTCTTTTTCCGGGATATCCTTGTTTTACCTCAACATCAAAAATTCCAGGTGTAAAATCCATCGGTCCTGAAAGTAATCTTGTAAACGGAATTATGCTTAAATGATTTGGCGGATTTCCTTCGCTCCACGCATTATATTCTTGTCCGCGGGCTGCTTCTCTCGAAACCATGTTGGGGAAAGTTCTGCGTTCTCCGGTATCTTTTATCGACTCGTGGTATAAAACGGCTAAATCGTATTGTGCGGCTTTTTCTAAAATGTATCTGAAATAATTCACTCCAAATTGTCCGAAGTGCATTTCTTTCATGTTTAATTTAGAACCTACGTGACCAATTTTTACGGTGTGAATTCCAAGTTTTTTGTACAAAGCAAAACCTTCATCAACTTGTTTTAAGTAATTAATAAGGTTTGAACCTGTCTCGTGATAGCCAATTAATTCGATATCTTTTTTCTTTGCATATTCTACTACTTTTTCTAAGTCGAAATTGTCTGCATTCTTAGTAAAACTAAACATGTGCATACGGTTTTCATACCAGCCTGGTGTCCAGCCTTTATTCCATCCTTCGATCAATAAATGATGAAATCCTTCTTTTGCCGTAAAATCTATATATTCTTCGGCGTGTTTTGTGGTAGCACCTTGTTTGTCACTTTCCCAAAAAGTATATTTCCCGATATGCATTCCCCACCAAATTCCAAGATATTTGTATGGTTTGAAATAACTGTCTGTATTTTTTAATTTATTAGGTTCGTTCAGATTTAGTATTAAATAGGATGTAATTAAATCTGTTGGTTTTTCGCCAATTTGAATGGTTCTCCACGAAGAAGTGAAGGTATCTTTTACACGAACTTTTACGCCATCTGACCAAGGCACAAGATCTGTTTTTAATTGTGTTCCTACATTGTTTACCAAGGTTGTACTCGCATAATCAATAAGGTTTGCTTCGTGAAAACTTAATGCTAATCCGCTTTTACTTTCTATTGTTAAGGGCGTTAAAACGGTATCGAGTTTACTAACCGGAGCTTTTTCAAATAAATATTCGTCACGGTTTTCTCGGTTGGCCGGAATCCACCATGCTTTTCCATCTTCTTTCAGGTTAAAAGTTGTTTTTTCATCCATAATGAAAATACTGTCTTTTACATTTTGTTTTGGATATACATATCTAAAAGCCACTCCGTCATCGAAAGCACGAAACTGAATTTCTAATTTACGTTTGTTTCCTGTTTTTTGCTGTAATTCTACAGAAAGCTGATTGTAATGGTTTCTAATGTTTTTCTTTTCTCCCCAAACTTGTTCCCAGGTTTCATCGAAGGTTGATTTTTTTACATTTTTAATTTCGAAATTAGAACTGAAATCTTCATTTCCTTTTAATAAAAATCCTAAATCTGATGGTGTAATGACTTCGGTTTTTCCGTGTGAAACGGCGTACTTTGGAGCATTTTTTACTAACTCAAATTTAATTTTGTTTTGTCCGTTTGGTGATGCCAGTTCGTAAGCATTTTTGCTTTTCTGACTGTATCCAATCGAAACTGAAAGTAATAAGGCGGGAAGAATGAGGTAATTTTTCATGATATTTTTCTTAATTCATTTTTAGTAAATCGGGCGTTGGCAAGGCTTTCGCCCGATTTAGAAACTCAACAAAAACTTATTTTTATCCTTTTGGGATTTATTTTTTATGCAGATTTTTTGCCACTAATTGCACAAATTTTCTCGAATTATTTTTTTTTGCCACAGATTGCACAGATTAAAATGATTTCTTTTTTCTCTGTGCTTATTTTTTCACTCAGATTTGGCAGATTGAGCGGATTTGTAATTTTTAATTCTCAATTTTTAATCCTTTTAATCTGTGCAATCTGTGGCATATATTTCTTTATTTTATCCACTCTGTTTTAAGAGTTGTTTTTCCTTGTAATGGGTTTGATGTTATGTCAAAATTGTTTCCGGATTTTGTAACTTTAATTTCTTGTACTGCATCGCCGTCCGGTAAAAATACTTTGGCTGTGGCCGATGTGGTTTTGTCACTTGCATAAACTTTAAGTGTCAATTTACTCCAATCCATGTCTTTTGTAGATTGTGCTAAAGCGATGTGGGGCAAAGCTGTTCCGTCTTTTACTAAAACTACAATTGGTACTTCGCCAGCTTTGATTTTATGCCAGCCAGATTGGTATACTTTTTTGGTTTGGTAATCAATCCATGTTCCTTCCGGAAGGTAAACGTCTCTTTCTGTCACTTCTTCAAAAAGTGGTGCAACCAACATACTTGATCCAAATAAATATTCGTTGTCTACTAACCAGGCTCCCGGATCATTTGGATATTCTACAAATAAAGCACGCATCATTGGCAATCCTTTTTGTGAACTTTCTTTTGCCTGAGCGTAGATATATGGCATTAATTCGTAACGCATATTATCGGCTTTTCTGAATCCTTCAAGGAAATCTTTGCTGTACAACCAAGGTTCACGCGGAGGTTCTCCGTGACTTCTTACGTGTGAGGTAAACATTCCGAAAGGTGCCCATCTTCTGTATAAATTCTCTGGTGATTTTGTTGCAAATCCTCCTACGTCATGACTCCAAAAACTAAATCCGCTTAATCCTAATGAAAGTCCGCCACGTAATTCTGCTGACATTGCTCCGTTTGTAGTTTCAGCGTCTCCACCCCAATGTAACGGGTAACGTTGTGATCCTGCCCAGGTACTTCTTGCCCAGATTAAAGTGTATCCTTTTTCTTTTTGAGTAATTTCGGCGACAGCCTTATTGTATCGTAACGGATATAAATTGTGTTCGTAAAAACCTGTTCTTCCTGAATGGTAAATTCCGTCTGGCGGTGCTGCTTCTCCAAAATCTACTTTAAAAACTGCCACTCCCTGATCAAATAAATGTTTCAGTTTTGCCTGATACCAGGTTACGGTTTCCGGATTTGAGAAATCTAAGACTGCATCTTCGTACGGAAGATTTCCTTTTCGATCTCTTACGGCTAAATTCTTATCCATGATTTCATTAAACAACGTATTTTTTGGTGAGAAATAAGGCAATTGCCATAAACAAACCTGAAAACCATCTTTCTTTAAATCGGTCATCATTTTTTCTGCATCAGGGAAACGTGCTTTTGCAAACTCGTAATTGTTTCTCCAATCTACATCAAACCAACCTGTATCGAAATGAATTACATCAGTTGGAATTTTATATTTACGTAAATCTCTTGCTACATCTCTTCCTTCTTTTTCAGAGAAATACGTGATTCGGCTCATCCAGAAACCAAATGACCAAAGTGGTGGCATTGCTGCTTTTCCGGTTAAATCTGTGTATTGATCTAAAATGTCTTTTGGTTCTCCTATAAAGAAAAACAAATCGGCTTCGTCATCGCCAATATACATTTCGTTGGCACTTGAATAATATCTCCCAAAGTCAACTGTAATTGGTGTGGAATGATGCATGAAAACTCCATATCCGCGACTACTCATGTAGAAAGGAACGGGTTTGTACATGGTTTCGTTCTGAATTCCGTTCGCATCATCTGCCCATAAAACTACTTTTTGTCCGCGTTTGTTGAATTGTGTGAATGATTCTCCACAACCAAATATTTTTTCGTCTGGTTCTAAACTAAAAGCCGCTCCCATACTTCTTGAATAATCGCTGTTTCTGCGCACATACGAAAACGGAAGTGTTGGTGTATAGGTGTTTTTGAAATCGGAATCGTGAAGTGTACTTGTCAGCAATTTTCCTGTTTCATCATAGATTTTTACGTGCCAGGGTTTGGTCAAAATTTCTACTTTTCCGTGTTTGCTGGTATAACTGTGACCGCCTTCAATTTTAGCATATTTCCATAATTCAGGATGATTGGGCGCAACGCCGTTAATCAACATTAAAGATTCTTTTTCAGGGTGAAATTGTGGTCCAGAAGTAGTTTTTATTCTAATGGTTCTATCTGAAACAAACTGAATTTGGAAAGGTAATTCCGGTGAAGCCTGATATTCTGTGGTTGGAAATTCGTTTGCTTCGACAACATCGGGTTTCATCATCATATTGTTGAAAGCCTGACGCGTTTTATAATTGTATCTCAGATATTTTATGGTTCCTTTTCCTGTTGCAGGATCAAAAGCTGTTAATTCATCAGCAAAATAAAAGGTGTTCAGATAATTCTGAAAATCCTTGCTGATATCTATCGGAGCATTTAGCACATCTGCGTTCTGAATTTGTGCCGATGCTTTTGGCGAAAGCAACAATCCAAAACCCATGAATAGAGATAAAGAAGCTATCTGTATTTTTTTCATTGTGTGGTTATTTAGTTTTATTAATAGTCTTTTATTCTGCTGTAATTACAATTGTGGCTGGTTTTAGTCCATTTGCTTTAGCAGTTAATTCTAATCTTCCTGTTTTAGTATCAGACTGAACAATAACTAAGCATTTTCCGTTAAGCGCTGTGTGTTTTGAACCTTTGTACGATTCGTGACTTACAGGATCTCCACTGCAAACGCCTACAATTTTTCCGTTTCCTTTTAATGAAAAGTTGATTTCGTTATTGGCATTTGGAGCCAAAGTACCTTTTGCATCGAGAATATCTACAGTTACAAATGACAAATCATTTCCATCGGCTTTGATGTTACTTCTGTCTGCTGTCAGTTTTAAATTCTCAGGATTTCCGGCTGTTTTGATTTCGGTTTCCAGAACTGTTTTTCCGTTTTTACGAGAGATTGCTTTTAGTGTTCCGGGTTGAAAAGGAATTCTCCACATGACGTGTAAATCATCTCCTTTTTTACTGCGAACTCCAACTGATTTTCCGTTAAGGAAAAGTTCAACCTCATCTGCTTTATTGTAATATGCCCAAACATCTACGGTTTGTCCTGCTTTCCAATTCCAATGCGGAAAAATATGCAGCACCGTTTTGTCTGTCCATTCGCTTTGGTACATATAATAAACGTCTTTTGGGAAACCGGCTAAATCGACAATTCCGAAATAAGAACTGATCGACGGCCATTCATACGGAGTTGGTTCTCCGATATAATCGAAACCTGTCCAGATGTACATTCCCGAAAGGAAATCGTGTTTTTTTACTACTTTCCAGGTGGCTTCGTGCGTAGAACCCCAAGGCGTTTGTACCTGATCGTAAGCAGAAACGGTATTACCCGGATTTCCTCCGGTAAATTTTTTATCCCAGCTAACTGGCCATTTTTTTATGGTGTCTGAAACAGCGTCATAATAACCTCTTGTTTGTAATCCCGAAGTCGTTTCGGTTGCAATGAATGGTGTATTTGGGAAGTTTTTTTGATGATGTTCATAGGTTTGATGTGCATAATTGTAACCAATTAAATCTAAAACACCAGATGCGGCAAGTGGATTAATTGATACATTTTTTTTCTCAAATTGTAATGTTACGGCATCAATATTCATATTTACCGGCGGATTCATCGCAGCTGTCAACGGACGTGTTTTATCGTATTGACGCGTTATTGCCGCTAATTCTTTGGCTATAGCCACACCATTTTCATTCCATTGTTCCGGGATTTCATTACCAATACTCCAGACAAAAATACTTGGATGGTTACGGTCGCGAAGCAATTGATCTATCAGATCTTTTTTGTGCCATTTGTCCCAATCGTTTCCGTAATCATATTTGGTTTTAGTTTGTTTCCACATATCGAAAGCTTCATCCATGACAATGAAACCCATTTTATCGCATAAATCTAAAAGTTCGGGAGCGGGTGGATTATGAGAAGTTCTGATTCCGTTTACGCCCATCTCTTTCATGATTTCTAACTGACGTTCGATGGCGCGCGTATTAATTGCAGCACCCAACGGACCCAAATCATGATGTAAACAAACACCTTTTATTTTGACTTGTTTTCCGTTCAAAATAAAACCTTTATCAAGATCGAACTTAAAATCTCTGATTCCGAAATTGGTTTTATATTGATCTACAATTTTATTGTCAACTGAAATTTCTGTAACGGCTGTATACAATTCAGGTTTTTCGACCGACCATAAAATTGGTTTTTCGACCTGAGTTTCTTGTTTGATAGTTTGATTGGCATTTGCACCAATCGTTATATTTTGAGTAACGGATGTTACTTTGGTATCTTCTTTAAAAATAGTAGTGGTTACTGTTGCTTTTTTTGAAGCGGTGTTTTGGTTTTGAATGGTAGTTTCAAAACTTACCGAAGCTTTTTCGGCAGTAACTTTTGGTGTTGTCACATAAGTTCCCCATTGTGCAACGTGTAGTTTATCTGTGGTTTCGATCCAGACATTTCTAAAAATTCCTGATCCTGAATACCAACGTGAATTGGGTTGTTTTGAATTGTCAACCTTTACAATGATATCGTTGTTTTTGTCTCCGTAATTTAAATACGGTGACATGTCATATTGAAAACCTATGTATCCGTTTGGACGTTTTCCTAAATAATGTCCGTTTATCCAGACTTCGCTGTCTTTGTAAACGCCATCAAAAATAATGGATATTACTTTACTGCTATCTGCAGCAGCAACTTTGAATGTTTTTTTATACCAGCCCAAACCTCCGTTTAATGCTCCGCCTCCGTATCCGGCAGGACTTTTTTCATCAAAATTTCCTTCGATACTCCAATCATGAGGAACGTTTAAAGTTCTCCATTTGGTGGAAGTTCCAATGGTATCTTTGTCTTGTATGCTATCATTTAAATGAAAACTCCAATCTGAATTAAAAGAAACTTTTCTGTTTGCAAAAGCATCCTCTTTTTTGCTGCAAGAGCCCAACAAGATAATTCCGATTAGCATTAATAATGGTAATCCATTATTGAAGTATTTTCTTTTATTCTTCATTTTGAAAGGATTTTTTAATATTTAAAAACAAATATAAACATACCGATAGGCGACTCTGTAAATCCCCTACCGGTTGTTTTATACTTTTAAACAATCTGGCTTTTAGTTTTTAAAAAGCCACAATTATTTAAGGAATGATGTAATGGAAAACAAACCACTCATCTTTGGTTGCATCATAAGATGTTCCTAACCAAATACCTTTTTGAAGAAAATCTTTATTGTATGCTTTCACTACTTTAATAACATTTGTAGTTGGGTTCATCCAGCTTGTTGAATTTTGAAGCAGTGTATCTGTTCCTAAATTAATCTCGTTGGTTGCTGCATTTATAGTAAAGATTCCGGTAGTTACAACTCCGTTTTGGCTGCGGGTATAGTTTAATTTACCGCCCCACTGATCAAAACGTATCCAAGAATTAGCTGCAACAGCTGCCCAATCATCATTCCATCCCCAGTTGTAAGAATCGTTAGGTCCTTTAGTCCATCCTATACCTTTACCTACCCAGTCTACCGGATTTCCTGCTGCATCCAGTTTCCAAACTCTACCTGCACCAGCACCACCTGTTAGCATGGTTACCAATTCTCCAGGAGCAAAAGTTGGGTTGAAACCTTCATCAAAAACTGGCACTGTAACTGGAGGAACGTAGTTTTCTGCATATTCCTTAGAAACGAAATTCCAGATGTACCACCAAGGTCCTTCGCTATTGGTTCTCTTAATCGCAATTCGCAACTGATTCTCTGTAAGTGTTAATACTTTTATTTCACTAGTCCAGTTACTTGCATTTGCAATATAATTATCCGGTCTTAAAATTGTAGCTCCGGTTGTAGTCAAGGTATGAGCATTAACATCTAAGAAATATGCTCCGCTTTCGATACTTGTTCCGTTAGCTTCATGAACGGTCATAAAAGGTCCTCCGTCAAGGCTGAAAGTCATGTATCTTCCCCAATGCATATCTGCATCTGTACTTGAATTTGCATTTCCTGTAGGTTCCCAGTTTGGAGAAAATTTATTCCATTCTACCACTGTATTAGGATCTGCATAAGACATTGCTCCCGGAGCTAATCCGTATTTACCGTTGTCAGCTACCCATGATTTTTTGTGTCCAACTCCGCCTGATAATGCAGTCCATAAAGGATCATTAACATAGTTTAAGTTGTCTTGACTTACTGTAATAGTTACCGGGTCTAACTCGACAATACCACCATCTGTTACTGCAGAAATCTTAATGGTATAAGTTCCTTTAAAAGCATATTGTACTTTTTGTTCCGCTTTATTTGATTTTCCTGTAACATAATCCCAGTTTAAGATAACTCCTGGAGTTGTGTTTTTTAATAGTACTGTATTCCCTCCGGGATCTGCAACTAAATCCTGAGTAATGTCATAATGTATATCTGATTTATTCATTGGCTCATCCAGAGAATAGGTATCTGGAGAACAAGATGATACGAGCATTAGTGCCAATATCAAAAATGATGTAATTAATACTTTAATATTTTTCATTTCTTTGATTTTTTAGTTAAAATTACCAACCAGCATTTTGTTTCAAAAGTCCTCCTGATAATGTAATCTGAGTATTCGGAATTTGGATCAGTCCTTTTGTTTCCTGAATTTTACCTGCCGAAATTGTTTTTGTTGTAGGAACTCCACCATTTAATAATGTTGTAGTTTCTGCAATACTTGAAGATGCTTTTCCAATTCCCTGACGTAATAAATCATAGTATCTTACTCCTTCAAGAGCAAACTCCAGACGTCTCTCGTTCAAAATATTATCAGCATTTACCGGCAATGAAACAAAATTTTCTTTGTAAGCTCTTTCTCTTACTTCATCAAAGTAACGTTGAGCATTTCCACTTCCTAATTCTGCAGCCATTAATAAAACGTCTGAGTATCTTAACACAACGTAATCCTGAAATTGACTGATGTCCCAAAACTGGCTTCCCATAGCAATCGGAAGATCTACTCCATCTTTATTGACCATTGGAGAATATTTTTTGTTGTAATATCCTGTGTATTCTCTTTGGCTATTTTTTTTATCAAATGGTATCTTTTCTTCATCAACTCCAATGATACTTGCAGTACGTCTTGTATCTGTTGGGCTGTAAGCATTCCATAATTTAGAATTTACAGTAACTCCCCAACCACGGCCATAAGGATAAGATGAAAATTCTCTCATACCAAACATTACCATCCATTGGTTACTATCTGTATTTCCGTTATAGTCACTTGTGTAAGTGTATTTTATTGAAAATACAAATTCTCTATTGCCTTCTCCTGCATATTTATCTACTGAAGCCGCTGGCCATAGAGTAGAAAAATCAGCTACTAAACCATGTCCGCTAGAAGAAATAACATCTTCTAAATGTCCTAAAGCCTGAGTTTTATTTACTACACCAACCAGGTCAGGTTTTCCGTAATATCCTGTGTAGTATAAATAAACACGCCCTAGTAAAGATTTTGCTGCCCATTTTGTAATACGTCCGTTTGGTTTCGCATTATAGGCTTCTGTAGGCAAATTGTTTGATGCAAATACTAAATCATCTGCTATTACTTTATAAATTGCTTCTGGAGTGGCCTGAGCTTCATCTTCAGCTGCCGGAGTTGTCACTAAAGGCACACTTCCCCATAAACGGGTCATTTCAAAATAAATGTATGCTCTTATAAATCTAGTTTCAGATTCGTAGGTGTTTCTTAAGGCAATATCTCCCTGCCATTCGATCTGATCCATTTTAGACAATAACATATTACAACGGTAAATTGCTTTGTAATAAGCGATCCAGTTTGAATTTAGTAAATCAGTATCTCCAGGAGATCGTGAAATATCAAATTCGTCGATAGCGGCATAATTGTAACCATCTGAATTTCCGGTTCCTCCAAAACAATTGTCTGACATTATTTCGCTAATTACAGGAATTCCCATTCCTGCCCCGCCAGTTGCCACCTGCATTCCATCATAACAACCTACTAATGCTGTATAAGCATCGTCTTTGGTTTTGTAAAAACTTGTATCTATTGGAGTCAAAGGCTCTGTTTCTAAGCTACAAGAACCCAAAGACAATAAACTCAAACAGAAAATATATAAATATGTATTTTTCATCTTTTTATTTATTAAAGTTTAACATTTAATCCTAACATGAATGTTCTTGGTCTTGGGTAGTATCCTACATCTACACCTGATGAGAACTTTTGGTCATCGTTTGAAGAACCAAATCCAATTTCAGGGTCCATACCATTGTATTTCGTGAAAGTGTAAAGGTTTAATACTGAAAAGTAAACTCTAAACTGGCTGGCAAAAAATGGTTTCGATTGTTTCATTTTTGCCAAATCAAATCCTAATGTTACCGTGCTGATTCTTAAGAAATCACCATTCTGTACATATAAATCCGAAAATTGTGTGAAGTTTCTATTGTCTTCTGTTACTCTTGGTACTGTGTTAGAAGATCCTTCTCCATGCCAACGATCTAATATGGCAGAAGTATAATTTCCGAAAGCATTAGATTGATTTCTATACGATTGTACAATTTGGTTTCCTGCTACTCCATTTGCTAAAAGTGAAAAGTCAAAAGCTTTGTAACTGGCTGATAAAGAGAATCCGTAAGTAAAGTCAGGATTAGGATTTCCGATATTGGTTTTATCCGTTGAGTCAATTTTATCATCTCCATTGGTATTTACATAAATAACATCACCAGGAGCTGCAGTTGGCTGTAATACTACACCATTTGCTGATTTATAATTGTCGATTTGTGCCTGATTCTGGAAAACACCACCGGTTTTATATCCCCAAAAATAGCCTAACGGATATCCGTTTTGTGCTCTGTAAAATTCAGTTGAATTATCATAAAGTTCATTAGGCAAACCGTGAATTATTCCACCGTCTGCAGGTATCTCACCTACAGTGTTTTTGTTGTAAGCACCATTGGCACTCACACTGTATTTAAAATCTCCAATACTGTTTTGGTAACTTAAACTTACCTCAACCCCTTTATTTACCACATCTCCTCCATTTTTAAATGGTGCATCTGCGCCTTTAATTGCTACAACTGGCGCTAAGATTAACCAGTCTTTATTGGTTTTCTTATAAAAATCAACCGTAAGATTTAATGCATTGTCTAAAAATCTTGCATCCAGACCAAGGTCAATTTGTTCTGAAGTTTCCCATTTTAAATCCAGATTAGACAATCTGTTCGGGTAAGCTCCCGGAGTAAGAACTCCTTCTTCGTCTCCAAAAGTATAATTGGTATTATTAACTTTTATTGGAGATAAGTATTGAAAAGCTCTTGCATTCTGATTCCCAACTTGTCCCCAAGATGCTCTTAGCTTAAGAAAATTGATCACTTTTGAATCTCTTAAAAATTCTTCGTTTGATACAATCCAACCTGCTGAAACAGATGGGAAATAGCCCCACTCATTTTCTTTAGAAAAAATAGATGATCCATCAACTCTAAAAGTGGCATTTAATAAATAAGTTTCTTTAAAGTTATAATTTAACCTACCAAAATAAGACATTCTTTTGGTTTGTTGTTTGATACCATTTAATGATATCTTAGCTCCGTCTTTATTTGTTGTATTGTCTAACCACGCATGTTCTAAATCATCAAAAAATGAATCTGCATTTGTAGCCGATATACTCGTTCCATCAAAATTAATAGACGATGTACCCACCATTGCTTCAAAATGATGCGTTTCGGCAACATTAAATTTATACGTCAATAAGTTATCCCAGGTAAGTGTTTTACCTTTGTTCATGTTTTGATTTACTTTATCAAAAGCACTGTTTGCATAAATCGACAATTGATATTTAGGAGAATATGAATGTCCTTCGCCTGCATAATAATCAAGGCCTAAAGTAGTTTTGAATGTTAAGTTTTTTATTGGCTCAATTTGCAAATAAACATTACCAAGTAATTTTTGGTTATTATTTTCATTTTGATTATTGTACTCCATTAATGCATAAGGATTTGCCTGCCCCGCCAACCAAGGTTCGCTGTTTTTGCTGCTATCATAATAGTTCCCGTTTGCATCGTACATTGGTAATAATGGTGTTACCTGATAAGCACTTCTTAAAGAATTATTGTACTGATTTCCAACTCCAATTCCGTTTTTATTGATGTAAGCAAAACTTAAGTTCTGACCAAAAGTCAATACATCTTTGTATAATTTATGTTCTGAATTGAATCGGAAATTATAACGCTCATAGTTCGATAAATCTTTACCTCCTACAACTCCCTCTTGTCCTAAATAAGACAAAGATGATGAGTAAACAGAATTATCTGAACCACCGGAAACACCAAAAGAAAAGTTTTTAGTTGCTGCATTATCTACTAACATTTTATCCATCCAGTTTGTTCCTTTTCCCATTGCAGCAATTTGAGCATTGGTAAAATAAGGAGTATTGCCAGAATTTACTCTTGACTCATTTAATATAGTCGCATATTCAGTTGCATCTAATAAATCTACTTTTCTGGATACTGATTGTACTCCGTAATATTGGTCAAAAGTAACTTGTCCTGAAGAACCTCTTTTTCCTTTTTTGGTTGTTACCAATACAACTCCATTAGAAGCTTGCGAACCATAAATGGCAGCAGACGCAGCATCTTTTAATACAGAAATAGATTCGATATCTGAGTTGCTTAAATACGAAATATCACTAGTAAGTATGCCGTCTACAACATATAACGGACTGCTTCCTGCTGTTGAACCAACACCTCTAATCACCACATTTAGTCCTTCTCCCGGCTGACCTGAAGTAGAAGTAATCTGGATACCCGCTGCCTGACCCTGAAGTGCCTGTAGCGCATTTGTTGTATTGGTTTTGGCAAGATTTTCTCCGCTAACCTGAGTAACAGCATTAGTTACAAGTGTTTTCTTTTGTGAACCGTACCCAATAACGACAACTTCTTTAAGATCTGCCGCTTCTGTTTGTAAAGTAATAGCAAGCGTTTTTTGAGTTCCAACGGTAATACGTTGTGTTTTAAATCCCATAAAACTGATTACGATTACGTTGCCAGCTTTGGCTTCTAATTTAAAATTTCCATCAAAATCTGTTGATGTAGCGGTCTTGGTACCTTCGATAGCGACCGTAGCACCCGGAACGCTCATACCATCATCTCCTGATTTTACATTTCCGGTTACAAACTGGGATTGCTCCTGGGCAAAACCGGACTGCATCATAAATACACTAAGCAACAGCGCCATACAAAACGAGAGCGGTGTTGTTTTAATACAATGTTTGCTTTTCATAATAGTTAAGAATTGGTTTAAATTATAGTTAGTAATTTTTAGTCGTTAGTAAGCATTCGAAATAATTTGTTCGAATAATTCCTGTCTTCCACTTAATGGTTGAGGTTCTCCACTTGCACGTGCAATTTTGCTAAGATCTTCAAGAGATAATTCTCCGTTTTCGAACTTTGCTCCGTTTCCTCCGTCAAATGAACTGTAACGCTGCGTGCGTAATTTTCTGTAATCTGTATTTTGAAGTATGTGATCTGCGCAGATTAATCCTCTTGCAAAAACATCCATTCCTGAAATGTGTGCGATGAATTTATCTTCTAAATCGATTGAATTTCTTCTCACTTTCGCATCAAAGTTTACTCCGCCACCCTGAATTCCTCCACCTTCAAGTATCACTAACATTGCCTGAGTAACTTCCTGAAGATTTATTGGAAACTGATCTGTATCCCAACCGTTTTGGTAATCACCACGATTGGCATCAATACTACCTAACATTCCTGCATCAACGGCAACTTGCAATTCATGTTCAAAAGAATGTCCGGCAAGTGTTGCGTGGTTTACTTCAAGATTTAATTTGAAATCATTTTGAAGTCCGTATTTATTAATGAATCCTAATGAAGTCGCAGCATCATAATCATATTGATGTTTTGTTGGTTCCATTGGTTTTGGTTCGATCAGGAAGTTTCCTTTAAAACCTTCTTTACGAGCATAATCTTTACAAGTATTTAAGAATCTGCCTAAGTGATCTAATTCTCTTTTCATGTCTGTGTTGAGCAAACTCATGTATCCTTCACGTCCTCCCCAGAAAACATAATTTTCACCACCTAAAGCTATAGTAGCATCAATTGCGATTTTTGCCTGAGCACCTGCATAAGCCAAAACATCAAAATTTGGATTTGTTGCAGCACCATTCATATAGCGAGGATTGCTGAATAAGTTTGAAGTTCCCCACAACAATTTGATACCTGATTCTTGTTGTTTTTGTTTGGCATATTCAACCATTGTCTGAATACGAGTTTCAAATTCTGCTAATGTTGGCGCATCATCTACAACATCAACATCATGAAAACAATAATAAGGCAAACCTAATTTTGTCATGAATTCAAAAGCCGCATCCATTTTGTCTTTGGCTCTTAAGATTACATTTTCATTTTTATCCCAAGAAAAAGTTTCAGTCGAAGCTCCAAACGGATCTCCTCCTGTGTTACATAGCGTATGCCAGTATGCCATCGAAAAGCGTAAATGCTCTTTTAATGTTTTTCCTGCAACGACACGATTTTCATCGTACCATTTAAACGCTAATGGGTTATCACTTTCTTTGCCTTCGAATTTAATCGTGTCTATGTTTTTAAAATATTGATTGGTTGTGCTCATTATTATTGTATTTTAATTTGATTTTTCCATTCTTGATACAAATCCTGATATTGAGTCGTCAGGATTTTATTAGGTTCAATTCGGTCTAAACATTGCAATCCCTGAAAAGCTTCGTCGAGCGAATTGTAATAGCCGTAACCAAAAGCAGCGCCTCTTGCAGCACCTTCGGCTCCGGATGTATTGTATAATTCTAAAGTAGTCTGTGTAGTATTGGTGAAGATTTCTCTAAAAACCGGGCTCAAAAACAAGTTTGAATTTCCGGCACGAACCACAGTTCCTGAAACTCCTGTTTCTTTCATCACATCAAAACCGTAATTCATGGCGAACACAATTCCTTCGCAGGCGGCGCGCACCAAATGTGATGGATGATGAATATTGAAGTTTAAGTTCTGAATACCTGAAGTCGCATTTTTATTATTGAAGATTCTTTCTACACCATTTCCGAAAGGATAAAAACGAAGTCCGTTACTTCCGGCATCTACTTTTGCAGCTTCGGCATTTAGTTTTTCGTAGGCAATTAATTCAGTTCTGTCAACCGACATGATTTTGCGTAACCATTGGTACAAAATTCCAGAACCGTTTATGCACAACATCACTCCGTTGCGTTTTTCTGCTTCAGTATTATTAACATGTAAAAAAGTATTGATTCTGTTCTGTTTGTCGTAAGCATCCTGATCACTTACGGCGTATACAACTGCTGAGGTTCCGGCTGTTGTAGCGATTTCTCCGGGTTTTAAAACATTCAATGATAATGCATTGTTGGGCTGATCTCCGGCTCTGTAGGTTATTTTAGCATCAGGATTTAATCCTAATTCTTGTGCTATTTCGGGGTGAATAGTTGCCTGAATGCCAAAATTCGAAACAATCTCAGGAACAATCTCAGATGATAATCCCATTTGAGAAAGGATTTCGGTTGCCAGTTTTCCTTCTGAGAAATTCCATAAAGCTGCTTCTGATAATCCCGAAGTACTAATTTGAGCCACTTTCGATAATTTCGCAGCAATAAAATCACCCGGAAGCATCATGTATTTTGCTTTTGCAAAAACTTCAGGCTGATTGTCTTTTACCCATTTTAGTTTTGAAGCGGTAAAATTTCCCGGACTTCCTAAAATTTGCTTTTGACAATTTTCGGCTCCAATCTGATTGTAAATTTCATCTCCAATAATGGCTGCACGACTGTCACACCAAATAATCGACGAACGAACAGGATTCAGATTTTCATCGGTCAAAACCAAACCGTGCATTTGATAAGCGATGCCTATTCCTGCAATTTTCTTTAAATCCATATTAGATTTTGTGCCTAAATGCTGAATTCCGTCTTTTACAAATTGCCACCATGATTCAGGATCTTGTTCTGCCCAGCCAAACTGTTGGGCAATAATTGGCATTTCAAAATCAGGAACGCTAACGGCTCCAATGGTCGTTCCTTTTTCTGGATCGAAAACTGATAATTTTATCGAAGAGCTTCCTAAATCAATTCCTAAAAAAAACATTTGGTGGTATTTTAAGTTAGTTATAGATTTGTCCTTTTTAAACTTATAGTCAAACTGAACTTATCTTATGGTTAATTTGACTACAAGTGTAAAACATTTTTTCTATATTAACAAAATATTAGGGTTATATTTTTTCAATTCTGATAATTGGATCCTCATTTTTGTGAATACAATAAAATATTGGGTTAAATAGAATAAAAAAATATCAAAAAAATAACGAATTAGCGATTTGACAATCAGCCGTTTAGGAATTATAATTTTAGAATGGCATTTTCTGACGAATCACAAACACTTGATTGTCAGAAAATTATTTCGTTAAAAAAAATATAAAGGTTTTATAAAAGCAACTATTCATTTTATTTATTTAATTTGTTTAAAATTTAAGTAGCATATGGTCAAAAATGTAGCCGACGATTCAGCTTTAAAAAGTGAACCAACCGCAATGAATGCGATCACGATTGACTGTGTCATATTTGGATTTGATAAAGGGAGTCTAGAAGTACTATTGGTACAACACGGAGAGGGTATTAGCAAAGGAAAATGGGGACTTCCGGGAGGATGGATTTATAAAAAAGAAAGTACTGACAATGCTGCACATCGTTTATTGAACGAACTTACGGGACTGGATAACATTTACTTAGAGCAATTAAAAGCTTTTGGAGATCCGGATCGTTTTCCGCTTCGACGCGTTATTACTATAGGTTATTATGCTTTGGTAAAACGAGAAGATTACAATATTAAAGCCGGTTTTACGGCATCTGATGCTAAATGGTATAAGATCAATAGTATTCCGGATTTGATTTACGATCATAACGAAATTCTTGCTTATAGTTTAAAACATCTTCAAAACAGGGTACGCCAGGCACCGCTTGGATTTAACCTTTTGCCTGAAAAATTTACTTTATTGCAATTAATGCATCTATATGAAGAGATTCTGGGGATCGAAATGGATAAATCTAATTTTAGAAGAAAGATTCTTCACATGAAATTATTGGTTGCATTAGATGAAAAACAACAGGATGTTTCGCATAGAGCTGCTAAATTGTATAAATTTGATCCGGAGATTTACAACAAACTCACCGAAAAAGGATTCAATTTTGAATTTTAATACTATCGACAATATTAGCAAATGACTTTTCCATCTTCTAAAAATAATCCAGATCCTACGAATAAAACCACTACTCCGGAAATAGACGGAATGACAATTGACTGCGTTATTTTTGGATTTAATAAAGCAAGTCTTGAAGTACTGTTGGTACAACACGCTGAAGGAGAAAGCATAGGAAAATGGGGACTTCTGGGCGGATACATGAAGAGGGAAGAAAGTGCTGATGATGCAGCGCACCGAATCGTATATGAACTTACGAGTCTTGATAACATTTATTTAGAGCAATTAAAAGCTTTTACCAATCCTGCCCGTGTACCACAAAGACGCGTAGTAACTATTGGTTATTATACTTTGGTCAATCGTGAAGATTATAATATCAAAGCCAGTTTATCTGTTATTGAAGCTAAGTGGTATAAAATTAATAAGATCCCGGAGTTGATTTTTGATCATAACGAAATTCTAAATTTTAGTTTGATGCAGCTGCGCAATCGCGTTCGTCAGGCTCCGATTGGTTTTAATCTTTTACCGGAAAAATTTACATTGTTGCAGTTAATGCATTTGTACGAAGAGATTTTAGGAATCGAATTAGATAAATCTAATTTCCGCAGAAAGATTTTACATATGAAATTACTTGTTGAACTCGATGAAAAACAAAAAGCCGTATCGCACAGAGCCGCTAAATTGTACAAATTCGATGCTGATACTTATAAAAAACTTACTGAAAAAGGTTTCAGTTTTGAGTTTTAATACAAATGCCTGAAGGAAATCTTCAGGCATTTTTTATTATTCTAGATACATAAAAATATCACATTGCAATAACCTCCCACAATACCCGGATATTTAGTAGGATCTTCTGTTCCGGAGTTGGCTGCGACTCCCATTCCGCTGGCACAAATTGAGGTTGGTACGGGTCTGGCACCACAAATTGTTCCTAAGGCACCGCCCGTGATGTTTTTCATTTCATCTTTAGTAAGCCTGCCAAATTTTTCAGCAAGCTGCATGGTTTGTTTTTTCATAATTTGTTTGATTTAATTATTAGTAAAAAATAAACACTCTTTCCTGAGGTGTTTTTTACAATAAAATCCTGCGCACAGATTTTTCATAAAAAATAACCTCAAAAATCTTAACTACAATATGATTTTTTATTATAGTCAAAAAGACTACAAGTATAATCATATTTCACGAAACGACAATTATTCGTACAAAAAATACAGTTTTTTCAAACAAAAGCTAATTATGATATTTTTTCAGCAAGGATGTTTTCCTAAGAGGTCAGAAAAAAAGATTATCCTTACATTTTTGAGTACTAAGGTATAATTGATTATGAAGGAATTAGCATAATTTTATCTCTTAAAAAACGGCTTTCAGGCTTCAAAACTCAAAATCGGACAAGTACATTCCAGAATCCAAAACTTTGCGCTATCTTTGCGGCTTAATAACACGCTCTACAGCAATTGCTACAGCGCAAATTTATACCCTGAAAATTACTTAAAACTCGTTTAGAGAATTGAAATATTAAAATGAAGAAGATACGTAACTTTTGCATTATTGCACACATTGACCACGGTAAAAGTACATTGGCAGACCGCTTATTGGGCGCTACACAAACCGTTACAGCTCGTGAAGAAAAAGCTCAATTGCTTGACAACATGGACCTGGAACGTGAGCGTGGAATCACCATTAAGAGTCACGCCATTCAGATGGAATATACCTATAAGGGAGAAGAATATATTTTAAATCTTATTGATACTCCTGGTCACGTTGACTTTTCATACGAAGTTTCACGATCTATTGCCGCTTGTGAAGGGGCACTTTTAATTGTGGATGCTGCACAAAGTATTCAGGCACAAACGATTTCTAACTTATATCTTGCTTTAGAAAATGACCTGGAAATTATTCCGGTTTTGAATAAAGTAGATTTACCAAGTGCAAATCCTGAAGAAGTTAGTGATGATATTATCGATTTATTAGGATGTAAATTAGAAGATATTATTCATGCTTCCGGAAAAACCGGTTTTGGTGTCGAAAATATTTTGGCTGCTATTATCGAAAAAATTCCTGCTCCAAAAGGAAATCCTGATGAACCATTACAAGCTTTGATTTTTGACTCGGTTTACAATCCGTTTCGTGGAATCGAAGTAATCTTTAGAGTTGTAAACGGTGAAATCAAAAAAGGGCAAAAAATTAAATTCATGGCTACAGGCAATGAATATTTTGCTGACGAAATTGGAACTTTAAAATTAAATCAGGTTCCTAAAAATGTAATTTCCAGCGGAGATGTTGGTTATTTGATTTCTGGAATTAAAGAAGCGAAAGAGGTAAAAGTTGGAGATACTCTAACGGATGCTAAAACGCCAACTACCAATATGATTACTGGTTTTGAGGATGTAAAACCAATGGTATTTGCCGGAATTTATCCAGTTGATACTGAAGATTACGAAGATTTGCGTTCTTCTATGGAGAAATTGCAACTTAATGATGCTTCGCTTGTTTTTACTCCTGAAAGTTCTGCGGCTTTAGGTTTTGGTTTCCGTTGCGGATTCTTAGGAATGCTTCACATGGAAATTATTCAGGAACGTTTAGAGCGTGAGTTCGACATGACGGTAATTACGACAGTACCTAACGTTTCGTATTTGGCTTACACCAAAAAAGATCCTGAAACTGCATTTATTGTAAACAACCCTTCTGATTTGCCTGAACCTTCCCGTTTAGACAGAGTTGAAGAACCATTTATAAAAGCTACTATCATTACAAAAGCTGATTTCGTAGGAAACGTAATGAGTTTATGTATCGAAAAACGTGGTCAGATTACGAATCAAACGTATTTGACTACAGAACGTGTTGAATTGAATTTCGACATGCCTTTGGCGGAAATTGTATTCGATTTTTATGATCGTTTGAAAACAGTTTCTAAAGGTTATGCTTCTTTTGATTACTCTCCGATAGGAATGAGAACTTCAAAATTGGTAAAACTGGATGTTCTTTTGAATGCACAAACGGTTGATGCACTTTCAGCATTGATTCACGAAGACAACGCTTACAACATCGGTAAAAAAATGACCGAGAAATTACGCGAATTAATCCCAAGACAACAATTCGACATTCCGATTCAGGCTGCAATTGGGGCTAAAATTATTGCTCGTGAAACAATTAAAGCACTTCGTAAAGACGTTACCGCAAAATGTTATGGTGGAGATATTTCGCGTAAGCGTAAACTTCTTGAAAAACAGAAAAAAGGTAAAAAACGTATGAGACAAGTAGGAAACGTTGAAATTCCTCAGGAAGCTTTTATGGCTGTTTTGAAACTTAACGATTAATTTTTTTTCAGAAGAAAGAGTAAAGAAAATAGAATATAGATTGAACCCGATGACGAAAGTTGTCGGGTTTTTTGTTTTAATATTTGATTGCAAAGATTAGGATTTACCTATAAATACGACGGCTATTCTCAATCTAAAGAATTGTAGAGACGCACAGCAGTGCGTCTCCCGCAAAGTTTATCGGCAATTAATATTAAATCTTTCGAGAAAATAGACATAGATTGCGAAGACGCACTGCTGTGCGTCTCTACGATTAGAATTCTGATATCTTGTATTTTTTATTTAGAAAACAGATAAAGCCGATAGCAAAAGTTATCGGTTTTTTTGTTTTTTTAACAGTTCGAACCTCAACAAATCCATTGTTTTATACTTAAAAACTTAAATTTTCATCCTCAATTAAACAAGTAAATACTTATAAAAAAGTAGGATTATTAACTCAATAACTTCATTTTTAATGCTATTGATTGCAATTCTAAAAGTTTTAAAACGAAAAACATAATTTTAATCTTACAACTTTTAAAAGCAATTATTATGAAAACTAAATTTTTTGTTATTTTATCAATGTTAACTTTCTCATTTGCGAATGCGCAACAACAAGAGGTTGATAGTGAAATGAACTCGGCAAAAGGAGTAACTTTTGAAAAAGGCGATATGTTTCTGGAAGGTTCTATAAAAATTAGCACAGGTGGAACTACAGATTATTACGGATTTAGTCCAAAATTTGGGTATTTACTAAATGACAAATTTGCCGTGGGAGCAAAATTAAATTATTCCAGTGAAAAAGTAGAAACTACAATTCCTGAAACAAAAACCAATGTATTCGGAGTTGGTGCTTTTGCGAGATACTACTTTTTAGAATTAGACAAAAAACGTTTTAAGGCTTTTGCTGAAGCCGGTTTAGGGTTTGGACAAAATAAGACTAAAATTCAAGGAATCGAAGACGACACTGATAACAGTATTACAGCTGATATTACTGTTGGTTTAAACTATTTTGTTACTAAAAACATCGCGGTAACTTTTACATTAGCGAATGTGTTAGCGTATAATAGTGTTTCTCCTGAAAATGGTGCATCATCAGATACTTTTAATTTAAATATTAATTTATTTGAAAACATTTTCGATCAGCCACAATTTGGTCTTTTGTACAGATTCTAGGTTGATGCAAATTTTCTAGGTTGATGCAAATTCAATCTTTAAAAAAGCTGTTCCAAATTGGGACAGCTTTTTTGTTTCTCTAAACTTCGAACCTTTGTATCTTTGAACTTTGTATCTATAAAAGAAAAAAATGGACGAAGCCCCAAAACGATTTGACCGTATTATTGCTATTCTGATTCAGTTACAATCTAAAAAAATTGTAAAAGCGCAGGAATTAGCAGATCGTTTTGAAGTGAGTTTAAGAACCATATATCGCGATATTCGAACTCTCGAAGCATCAGGAGTTCCTATTTACAGCGAGGCTGGAGTTGGATATGCTTTGATGGAAGGTTATAGATTACCTCCCGTAATGTTTACTCGCGAAGAGGTAAGCAGTTTTATTGCTGCCGAAAAATTAATGCAGAAATTTACAGATCCTGCTTTGGGATCTCATTATGCATCGGCAATGTATAAATTGAAATCGGTTTTAAGAAGCACGGATAAGGACTGGCTTTCGAACATCGAATCACGAATTTTAATGCAAAATCAGGAAGCACTTTTTCATGATAATTCGCCTAATACTTTGGCTGTTTTGTTTGAAAGTATTTCAGAAAAAAAACAAATTCTTTTATTCTACAAAACTCTTGAAGCCGAAGAACCTACTACAAGAAATATCGAACCTGTTGGCGTTTTTCACGATCATAACAATTGGTACTTTCTGGGATATTGTCATTTGCGAAAAGATTACAGACAATTTAGAACAGACAGAATTCAGGGCATTCAAAAAACCGACTGCGATTTTACAATAGAACACGATTCATTAGAAACCTATTTAAATAAAAATGAAACAATCCCAACGATTAAGGTTCGAATTTTAGTCGATAAAAAAATCATGCGCTATTTAGATTTCGAAAAAAAATACCACGGTTATGTTTCAGAAAAAGAAATAGACGGACAAGTAGAAATGACCTTTATGTGTCGGGATATTCAAAGCGGTTTTGCACGTTGGTTTATGATGTTTGGAGATTATGCCACAATTCAGGAACCTGAAAGTCTTAAAACAAGAGTATTAGAATTAATTGAAGCCTATAAAGAACGATTATTATAAAAAAAACTCCCCAAGATAAATCATACGTTTGTCTTGGGGAGTTTTATTTTATTGTTGATTTTTTACAACATTATAAAAATTATAATCTGTGTTTGAAGCGTCGGTTATACCGATATTTCTTCCAATGGTTACAATTTGTCCTCGATGGTAAGTGCCATGATTGACAACTTGCAATAGATAATCAGAAATTGGTAACTCACATTGAAACCAGGGATTCTCGATTTTAACCGATTTATACAATTGTTCGTCTGATAATGATGAAATAAACTCCGCTAATTTTGCAGACGTATTTAACAAACCTTCAAATATTTCCTTTTTATCTAAATCAGTGGTTTCATTTCTTTCAGGCAAAGCGGTTTCGGTTATTATAGAAAACCAATATTGCTCTGTTTCCCAAATATGATTCAATGTTTTAATAATGCTCGAGTAACTCGAAGGAACATCTTTGTGCAACAATTCATCAGATTTTGTCGTTAGCCAATTTACAAATTGTTGATTTACCCATAAATTGTAGGCTGCATAATTTGCCATTATTTTCTTTAAACTCATGATGCTTGATTTAAATTATAATAGATGATTTGGTTCATTAAAAACGCCTAGATTATATTACTGTCTTTCCCAGAAAAATGGAGGTTCGATTCCTAAAGCTCTTAGATATACATATCCTTGTCCGCGGTGGTGCACTTCATTATCAATGAAATACAATATATTCTGAATCACCGGAAATTCGTACTGACCAAAAAGATTGAAGTTTTCATTAAAATCTTCGATAGATAATTTCTCCCAATACTTATTTATTTCTGCGGTTGCTTCATCCCATTTTTCAAGATATTGTGCTTTAAAGATCAATTTTTCTGATGCTTCTTCGCTAAATGCTTTCACTTCTTTAGTTACAATTCCTTTTAATCCCGGAACCGCAATAGCCAAAAGTTCGTCGGCCATTTTTGAAAAAGTTCTCATTCCTCCTATCGAAAATTCAAAGAAATCTTTTTCAGGAAATAATTCAATCACACGACGGGTAAGTGCGCGGTGACCTTGCCAGTGTTTCAACAAATCTTCAGGAGTAATTACTTGTGCAGCTAATGTTTTCATAATTTTAAAGTTTAATTATTTTTAATACTCCAAAATTATCGAGGGCCGGTGACAACAGTTTGTCAGCAGGAAAAAAAATATTTAAAATTATTTTTTTTCCTGCCGTAGAGGCGCACAGCAGTGCGTCTCGCATCCAGTCAATTTAATTCCAGATCAAAATTAATCGGGGATTTTAAAACTTGTCGGGTTTAACGTAATGCGAATAAAATGGGGTTACGTTGCGTGAGACGCACTGCTGTGCGCTTCTTCACATACATATCTACTATATAACATTAAGTTCGATAAAACCTTTGTACCTTTGCGCCTTAGAAACTTTGGAACTTAAAAAGAAATGATCGAAGATAAAAATCCGCAACGTACCAGTATAGCGCAATTAGGTGAATTTGGCTTAATTGAACATTTAACCAAAAATTTTGATGTTACTCAGGAATCTACTTTAAAAAGTATAGGCGATGATGCCGCGGTTCTTGATTTTAAAGATAAAAAAGTAGTCGTTTCTACTGATTTACTGATCGAAGGTGTGCATTTTGATTTGGCTTATATGCCTTTAAAACATTTAGGATATAAATCAGTTGTGGTAAATATTTCTGATATCTGTGCCATGAATGCGAGACCAACGCAAATAACGGTTTCTGTGGCCGTTTCTAATCGTTTCCCACTAGAAGCCTTAGAAGAATTATTTGAAGGGATTACACACGCTGCAAAAGAATATAAGGTTGATGTTATTGGTGGAGACACTACCTCATCGCAAAAAGGATTAATCATTAGCATTACTGCTATTGGTGAAGCAAATGAAGATGAAATTGTATACAGAAATGGTGCGCAAAAAACCGATTTACTTGTTGTAACAGGAGATGTTGGTGCTGCTTATATGGGATTACAGGTTTTAGAACGCGAAAAACAGGTTTTTCAGGTCAACCCAAACAGCCAGCCTGATCTTGATATGTACAGTTATTTAATCGAGCGTCAGTTAAAACCTGAAGCACGAAAAGATGTTCGTACTTTATTGCACGCTCTTGAAATCAAGCCAACTTCGATGATCGATATTTCTGACGGATTATCATCTGAAATTATTCATTTATGCAAACAATCAAAAGTGGGTTGTAATTTATACGAAGATAAACTTCCGTTAGATCCTCAGTTTATTTCGACTTGCGAAGAGTTTAATATCGACAGTACAACGGTTGCTATTAATGGTGGTGAGGATTATGAATTGCTTTTTACTATTGATATCAATGATTTTGATAAGATAAAAGGAAATCCGAATTTCTCTATTATTGGTCACATGGCAGACGAAAGCGAAGGAATAAATCTGGTGACACGCGCAAATACTCAAATCCCGCTAAAAGCACGCGGATGGGATGCTTTGAGCGAGTAAAATCAGTATTCAGTCGCGGTATTCAGTATTCAGTCTCAATTTATATCCTAACAGATTTTCAAATCTGTTAGGATTTTTTTATTTGTTTGAATCTAAAATCTACATTCTTAAATCTAAAATTTTTAAAAAAGCCCTTTGCTCTTGGCTTCTTTCAGTAAATCTTCATCTAAGCCCGATTTTACTTTAAGTAATTCCTTAAGACTCAATTTACGCTTTTCGATTGCATTAATCGAAATCGGAATGTATTGCGGCATATCTTCAACAAGGGTTCCTTTTGATAAATGAAATAAAATTTGTTTGTCGAACTCATCAATTTCAATAGAATTATGAGGCGACTGATTGATTATTTTCTGAACAGACTGACTGTAGTATTTATCATTTTTCATCACTTTATCGAATGCAAAAAGCAATTCATCAAAAGTAAGATCGTTTTTAATCACTAAACCATTGGGTTTAATGGTTCTGATAATGGTTTTAATTTTTAGCAACTCCGTATACATCGTTAATAAAATAACTTTGCAGTTTGGCATTTTCTTCAGAATTAGCTTTGCGAGATCTTCGCCAGAAAAAATATCTTTTTCTTCGTAAGCCGGCATACTAATATCTAAGAATGCTACATCAAAATGTGGTGTTTTTTCATCTTCGATTAAATCATATCCTGATTTGCAATCGTGGGCCTGCGAAATTAAAAATTCGTATTGGTTAGGATGGTAACGTGTTATCGCATTTTTATATCCTTCGATAATAAAAGGGTGGTCATCGACAATTAATATATTTTTTTTAATTAATTGAGGATCTGAGGCGTTTGAATCAGTTGTCATTTATTTTGTAGGTTAATTTTCTGATCGATAGGGATTTTAATTATAAGAAGAGTTCCTTCTCCTTTGGCAGATTTTAAAGTTACTATGCCTTTGCATTCTGCGGCTCTATATTGAATATTATGCAAACCTATACCATCTTTTGCTCTTTTGGCATTAAAACCAACTCCATCATCAGAGATAGACAAAACCATATGATTTATTTCACTCTTAAACGCTACTTTAATAGTGTTTGCATTTGCATATTTATTACAATTCTGGAGCGCCTCCTGAACAATTCTGTACAAATTAATTTTAACTGCATTACTGACCAATTCCCATTTGATATTAGAATCAAAAGAAGTGATTAATTCTGCATCATAAGTGTTTTGTTGATCTTCGAACAATTTGTTTAAAATCGCGATAAAATTATTAATTAATTCGGATTTCTCTCTATTTAGATCATGCGAAATTTCACGAATATCCTGTTCGATATTTTTAAGTTCTGATAGGTATTTTTTTCTTTTAGGAGCTGCCTCTGCTTCATCGACCTTATCTAAGCTATCCAGACTTATCCTGACCCCAAACATTCGGCCCAGTACTCCATCATGCAAATCCTGGGCTACTTTTTTCTTCTCTTTAATACGTGTGAGTTCGATATCGTTTTGCTGCGAAATCATCAAATTATAAATATCTTCGTTTGCTATTTGTTGCTGTTGCTTAAAAAGTAATTCTCTGTTTCTGGCTTGTTGTGTTTTATAAACATAAAAAAACAAACCTATCAGAGTACAGATACTAAAAACGTAGATTAAGGTTTTATTTTTCTCCTGCAAGCTTGAATTCTGATCTTTTATTTCGTTGGTTTCATACTCGATACGAGAGAATTTTTCTCCCATTTTTCGTTCTGATTTTACCATCTTATCATTTAACTTAATATATTCTTCAGAATATACTGAAGCATTTTTAGGATCGACCAAAGCAATTTGTTTTAGTGCTTCTAGTGTATTGATGAATTTATTTGACTTGCGGGACAAAGTCAATGCCTGTCTTGAAAACTGAAATGCTTTGAAAGTATCTTTTTGGAACGCAAAATATTCTGAAAGGTGAATTTTACTCGAAACAACTCCCGAAGCAATATCAAGACTATCTCTAATTTTTAAAGATCTGTAAAACAAATCCGGTAATTGATCTTTTTCTTTTAATTTGAATTTCGAATAAGCCAGGTTATCTAAAAGAATTGCATACAAACTGGCTCTGTCTTCGAAAAGATTTTCTTGTGCCAATCCTTTTTCAAAAAAAAACTTTGCCTGTTTATAATTACCCATATTCATATAGATAAAGCCAATATTATTAAGCGAAGCTGCTTTGTACTGATAAAATAATTGTATTGATTTATCTTCTAAAATAGATAAAGCTTTATTTTGAAATTCTAATGCCTTGGTATACTCTTCTCGTTCGTTATAAAGTATCCCTAAAAGATTGTAGCTTTCATAATAGAGATCGTTTACTTTTTGCTGCTTTTTTAAACTGCGCAAGGCCTTAAAAACCCCTATTTCACTTTCAAAAAAATCACCCTCGTTATATTGAAGGCTTGCTTTATTTAAAAACGTTTTGGCTAAATTATATTGATCATTTATTTTTAGATAGAGTTTTTCGGCTTTAAAGTAATTCATAAAGGCACTATCAGAAATGGATTGTGATTCGTAATAATCACCCAAATACATATAAGCTCTGGCCATGTGTACTGAATCCTGGGATTTTTCGGACCTTTCCAGAATTAATTTAGTAGTTTGAAGGTAAGATTTCCAATCGCTCATATTATAGTAACGATTGGCAACTTTAAAAAGATTTGCTTTATTAATTGAATCATCTTTCTGGTTTAAGATGATAGCTAAAGCTTTCTGACAATAATTTTGTTTGATTTGTAAAGGCAAATTATTTTCGTTTGCTAACGAAAGATAGGTAGGAAGACTATCTGCGGAGGAAATTGCATTTTTATCTAACGATGTTTTCTTGGTACATGCCAATAAAACAAAGAATAAAATTAATATTACTTTACATTTCTTTTTCAATTTGCGTCTTTGAGTTTCGCCAAAAATACTAAAACTATAGACACAAAAAAAGGCTGTTAAAAATTAACAGCCTAATATAAATTTATTAAAATTGTAGCTTAATCTACTTTTTTATCTGTTCCGATAGATTGATTCACACTAGCAAAATTTAATTGTCTTGTAGTGTAAGATGCTTGCTGTTGATCACCTTTCTTTTGTTTACCTGTAGCACCTCCATCAATAGGTACAATCTTAATAGAGTCTGAAGCTGTTAAAAAATTTGTAGTTTCAGGTGTAGCGAATGATGTTGCTACCATTACTAAAGAAAATAATCCGAATGTTAAAGCTGCTTTTTTCATAATTTGAGGTATTAAATGTTGATTTTTTTTGTTTTGGAGAATCATCGCTTTGTGCGAATCATGGTGTAAAACTAATACCGGATTCAAAAAAAATTTATACAAAAAAACAGGTTTATGGTAGATCATACCCAATTGATAGTCAATGGGTACCAAATTTATGTAAACGCCTAATTTTTAGACTTCTAAGTAATTTCCTATAGAAAAATCAGCGATAATTAAATCGACATTGGATTTGTATGTTTTAGAAAAAGGGATCTTTTTAATCGAATTTTTGATGTAACAAACTGAGCTTCCGTTATGAATTCTCGCTATGTAATTTTTGTTAATGATATAACTATTATGAATTCGAATAAAAGGATGCGATAAAATAGCCTCAAAATGCTTTAAAGTTTTAAAAGCAGTAATCATTTCTCCAGATTTCAAATAAATATCTGTCGAGTTATTATCAGCCTGAAAATAACAAATATCTACGGCATCCAGATAACGATAATCACCATACGATTTAATGCACAAAATAAGTGGTTGCTCTATATTTTGTGTTTTTGGTGTTAATGGAAACATGGGAGTACTGTTTTCTCTTATAATCTCGACAGTATTTGTTTCCTGAATTGCCTTTTCGAGTTTTAAAATTGACTTTAATACATCGATTGGCTGAGTTGGTTTTAATATATAATCAAAAACCCCATATTGAATGGCCTCAAAAGCCAGTTCCTTTTTTGCCGTGGTAACAATTATCTTAGGTAAAAGAGATAAAAATCTGTAAAGCTCGTTTATAAAGCCAAGCGACAGATTACTGGATATTTCTACAGGATCAATTTCTAAGAAAATAATGGATGGCTTATGTTCGAGCACCAAATGCAAACCGTCCTGATAATTGGTAGCCGAAGCCAGAAAAGTTAATTCTGAAAAACCTTCGGCAATCGTTCTGGTTTTCAAAATACTTTCAGTATCATCGTCAATAATAATATACGAATACTTTTTCAATATCAGTTTTTGTTGATTTTTCATGAATCCCCGACAACTATCCTTCTAGTTTCATCAATACTTTCGAAAAATTTATTTTTAGTGTTTTATCCGCAATTAAAAATACGAATTTGAATTATTTTAGTATTTCATTGTTAATACATTACAAACAAATGTTAACACATAAGGATGAAATGCAAAAAAGTCCGATGAAATGCGTTTGTAAAATTAAAAAAATCCCAAATTCCGATATGGAATTTGGGATTTTTTATAGTGTCGTTTTAAGAAAATTACATTTTCATCAACCAGTTTTTCGTAGAAACTTCGTTCTCGATAATATCTTTCAATTCAGAAATTTTAACGCGATCTTGTTTCATTGTATCTCTATGACGAATTGTTACTGTTTCGTCTTCGATTGTTTGGTGGTCTACTGTAATACAAAACGGAGTTCCAAGAGCATCTTGTCTTCTGTAACGACGTCCTACAGCATCTTTTTCATCATAAGCTACTGTGAAATCCCATTTTAAATCTTCGATGATTTTTCTGGCGATATCTGGTAAACCGTCTTTTTTAACCAATGGTAAAATAGCTGCTTTTGTTGGCGCTAAAACCGAAGGTAATTTAAGAACTGTTCTTGTAGAACCATCTTCAAGAGTTTCTTCTTGTAATGATGTTGCAAAAACAGCCAGGAACATACGATCTAAACCAACTGAAGTTTCTACTACATATGGCACATAGTTTTCGTTCAGTTCAGGATCAAAATACTGTAATTTTCTACCTGAATATTGTTCATGTGCTTTTAAGTCGAAATCTGTTCTTGAATGAATACCTTCTAATTCTTTGAATCCAAAAGGAAAATTAAACTCAATATCAGCTGCAGCATTTGCATAGTGCGCTAATTTTTCGTGATCGTGAAAACGGTAATTCTCTTTTCCTAATCCTAAAGATAAGTGCCAGTTTAAACGTGTTTCTTTCCAATGGTGGTACCATTTCATTTCTTCACCCGGACGAACGAAAAATTGCATTTCCATTTGTTCAAATTCACGCATACGGAAAATGAATTGTCTTGCAACAATTTCATTTCTGAACGCTTTACCGGTTTGAGCAATTCCAAAAGGAACTTTCATACGACCTGATTTCTGAACATTCAGGAAGTTTACGAAAATACCCTGAGCTGTTTCCGGACGTAAATATAAATCCATTGCAGACTCTGCAGAAGCTCCAAGTTTAGTTCCGAACATTAAGTTGAATTGCTTTACATCTGTCCAGTTTTTTGAACCGGTTTCAGGATCAGCAATTTCTAGTTCTTCGATTAAAGCTTTTACATCCTGAAGATCATCCGTCATACCTTTTGCAAGCCTTGCCAGAATTTCTTTTCTCTTTGAAAGATATTCTACAACGCGTGCATTTGTTGTAACAAATTCTTCTTCATTAAAAGCATCACCAAAACGAGCTCTTGCTTTTTCAATTTCTTTTTGAGCTTTCTGATTGATTTTTTCAGCGTATTCTTCTACTAAAACATCAGCTCTATATCTTTTTTTCGAATCTTTATTGTCAATTAACGGATCATTGAAAGCATCCACGTGGCCTGAAGCTTTCCAGGTTGTTGGATGCATCAATATTGCAGCATCAAGGCCCACAATATTCTCATTCATCTGAACCATTGATTTCCACCAATATTCACGGATATTCTTTTTTAACTCGACACCATTTTGTGCATAATCATACACTGCACTCAATCCATCGTATACTTCGCTTGACGGAAAAATAAATCCGTACTCTTTTGCGTGCGAAACCACATTCTTAAATATATCTTCTTGTTTTGCCATAGTGATGCAAAAATATAAAAAGTACGTTTAAAAAAAAGAAAAATTATAAAGATTGAGACATTGATTTCGTTATTTTTGTAGCTAAATTCTTTCTATTTGTGTTTAATTATATTATTGACCTGTTTTTTCCTAAAGTTTGTGCAGGTTGTCACACGATTTTGATTACTAACGAAACTGTTTTATGCACCAATTGTCGTCATGAAATGCCTCTTACACAATATCATTTAGATCCAAAAAACGAAGCGGTCAAAAAATTCTACGGCAAGATTAATATCGAACATGCATCGGCACTTTTGTACTTTAATAAGAAAGGCATTGTTCAGGAACTTATTCATAACCTAAAATACAAAGGCCACGAAGAGATTGGAACTGTTTTAGGAAACTGGTATGTTGAAGATTTGAAAGAATTGAGTATTGAAACTCCTTTTGATGTTGTTATTCCTGTCCCGTTGCATCCTAAAAAATTCAGGGAACGTGGCTACAATCAGGTTACAACTTTTGGAAAAACTTTAGCCAAAGGATTAAATATTGCTTATAATGATACTGTTTTATACAGAAAGAAATATTCGAAAACACAATCAAAAAAGAATCTCCTGGGAAGATCTGATAATATCGAAAACATATTTGATGTGACTTTTACAGTAGAAAATCAAAACAAACATTTCTTAATTGTAGATGATGTTTTAACCACCGGTGCTACTCTCGAGGCCTGTTCTAAAGCTTTATTAAAAATTCCCGGAGCTAAAATTAGTATTGTTTGTATGGCAATGGCGAACTCTTAACAATTAAATCCCAAACCTTTATAGGAAATTCCAAAAAATAAATTCCAAATTCCAACAGCTTTCAAAGTTGGAATTTGGAATTTATCCCTTAATAAACAATCAATTTCTTCACTGTTCTGTCGTCTCCATTAATAGTAGTAACAAAATACATTCCTGCAGAAAGATTTGCTACATCAATGTTCTGATTAAAATGATACGTTTTATCAAAAGAATTATAATAGACTTTCTGACCAGAAATATCATGTATATAAACTTCAATTTGATGTAAAGAATCGCTTTCGAGTTGAATAGTCAGCTGTCCTCTGGTTGGATTTGGATATAATGCAAAATCTACTTTTTCCTGACTTGGTTCTCCCAGACTAAATGTTTGATTACAAATATTTACCGATGCTGAATTTATTTTACCAAACCTGCCTGTAACTGCATCTCGAACTTTTAAAGTCCAGATACCTTTAGGGTTTTGTCCATTAAACGCACTTAACAAATCTACCGGAATAACAATCTGGCTGGTTGTTTTAGAGCAATCTAAAGGAACTCCCGCATCATCAAATTGTAAAGCCAAAGTAGATTGTATTCCACCACAACTTTTATTATTGTATAAATTGACAATTGTTCCTTGGGGACTCACGATCTGAATTTCGACATCAGAAATTCTTTCGTGTGTAAAATTGACCATAACATTTACATCAGAAACTGTTCCTGTAGAAGCAGGCACATTTACGGTTCTAGTTGTAAAAGAGCTTGAAAACGGAATATCAAAAGCGTTGCCAAAACTATACGAATCGCATGTTGTAGTTGATGTATAACCTACTGCAAAGGATTTACTGTTTAGCGCATAATAAATATTGGCTGTTGGTTCAACCAAAACCCTGCAATTTGTCGAAGCTTCTACACTGGTTGGAATCTGAACAGATTGAGTACCATCGTTTGGTGTGTTTGAAGCCAGAATGATAGGATAAGTTAATCCGCCATCTGTAGATAACTTGATATTTACATTTGAAGAACCCGGCAAAGTATTGGTATTGTTTACACTCCAGGTTACGGTTTGAAATGATCCAATTTGCCAACTCACGTCATCAGTATTTTGTGAAGTTACTGCAAACGGGCCGGCATTACCCACCACATTTACGACCATTTCGTCACTATTCGTTTGTGCTAATCCCTGAGCTCCATTATCTCTTGCTGTTAAAGTAAAATGCAACGTTCTTGCAATAGACGAAACTGACTCCCAGGTTGTGGTTAATTTATTTCCCAAAACGGTACTTAAAGCCGGCATGTAACGAATCTGAGAACTACCGGGAATTAAAGATCTAAACAATGGCCCGTCAGGTTTTGTGGGATACGCAACACTATTACTATTGGCTGTTGATGATGATATTGCACTATCAAATTGCTCCCAGGTATACGTAACAGCATTACTATTATTAGAACTTAAACCACTTAAAATAAATGGTGTACTTACCGGAATTGTAAAATCTGCACCGGCATTAATAGCTGGTGGATTATTTGCTATAGCAGTACTTGTTGGGCAACTTTTTGTAGCAAGATTGCTCTGAATTTGCCAAATGCTGGTGTAGGCAAAATAATCATCTGAATTATCCTGAACATTATAATTTGTTATTCCTGCATAACCCATAATGGTAGATCCGCTTCCTGGTTCTACATTCATTCCTGTTCTTTCGGTTCCATCAAAAGAAAAAGTGTGGTTTGCCCCTAATTGATGTCCCATTTCATGAGCAACGAAATCAATATCAAAACTATCTCCCTGAGGTTTATTATTAGATGGTGATGTATATGCGCTTCCTTTACCAATAACATTTGATGCTGTTGGACTTTGACAAACACAACCTATACAAGCTGCATTACCTCCTCCTCCTGATGCACCAAACAAATGGCCTATATCATAATTTGCATCGCCAATAACACTTGTTAAAGTACTCTGAACTTCTTTGCTCCAATAATCATTTCCATCTGATTTATCTTCTGATGTTCCTTTGGCCGCATCAGAATATGGGTCTGTTGCCGCATTGGTATACACAACTGCATCATTATTAGCAATTAAAACCAATTGCACAGCAAGGTCTCTGTTAAAAACTCCATTAACTCTTGTCATTGTAGCATTTATTCCTGCTAACGCGCCTTCTTTTGTTCCGCCAAAATAAGCCGTATACTCTCCTGTACAAGAAACTGCTAATCGCAGGGTTTTAAAAACTTTATTATTTGCAGCTGACTTTGCTGTTTTTGACGAAGTATTTGTATTAGAAACTGCGTTAGTTGTTTTACACTCCAATCGCGCTGTAGATGATATGTCGTTTTTTGTAAACAAAACATATCCTGATTTATCTTCAGGATCTTGTTCGATATATTCAGAAGGTTTTTCAGAGCGAAATACCATTGTCTGAACTCCAATTGGCGCAACGCTAAAATGAATTTTTGCCAATTTATCGTCTACACCTACTCCTTCATACGATCTTATTTCCGGGTATTTTGCCTGAAGTTCCGGTTCAAAATTAGAAGATTCCCAAACTGTAAATCTTTCCAGAACACCATTCGAATTTGGAATTGTGATTTGAGTTGTAGTCTTTTTTGATAATTTTCCAGCTGTACCGGAAAGTTTCGATTTTAAAAAATCTGTATTAAGTCTATAGTAAAGTCGTTCTGAATCTGATGGATTAATCCTTTTACTCGCAGAAGCTGAGCTAACTTTTTGCCACAAATTATCACTTTGAGCGTAGATATTTGCACAACAAAAAATAAAAAATAAAAAAAGTAGCTTTTTTTTCATATCTCAAATGATAATTGACGAATCAAAATTAAGTGAATTAAATTAAACTCTTACATATCTGCGACAATTAATGCTTTTTAGTCGACAAGTTGTTATATTTTAGATAAAATAGGCAGATTCTCATTAAAAATCAATTGGCCTTAGTATAAAATTTAAAATAGATAGTATAAATTTGCACCATCTTAAATTATTTGTTTTGAAGCTCTTTCATTCTATAAACGATTTTCAGTCAACCAAGAAAACAATTTTAACTCTTGGCACCTTTGACGGCGTACATATTGGTCATAAAAAAATTCTTGAACGAATTACTCAAAATACTGAAAACGGAAAATACGAAAGTTTAGTGCTCACTTTTTTTCCGCATCCAAGAATGGTTTTGCAGGAAAAATCAGAAATAAAGTTACTAAATACTATTGCTGAAAAAACAAAGCTTCTGGAAGCAACCGGTATAGAAAATCTTGTTATTCATCCGTTTAACGAAAGTTTCTCAAGACTAACCGCTGAAGAGTTTGTGCATTCTATATTAGTAGATCAATTTCATATTCAAAAAATAATTATTGGTCATGATCACCGTTTTGGAAGAAACAGAACTGCCAATATTGATGATTTAATTGCTTTTGGAGCTGAATACGGTTTTGAAGTCGAACAAATTTCGGCTCAGGAAATTCAGGATGTTTCTGTAAGTTCTACAAAAATCAGAAAAGCTTTAAACGAAGGAAATATGGATTTGGCCAATGAATATTTGGGTTATTCTTATTTTTTAACGGGCGAAGTGGTTAAAGGAAAACAATTAGGAAGAACAATTGGTTTTCCCACGGCCAACATCAAAATAGAAGAAGAATATAAGTTAATTCCAAAAGTTGGTGTTTATGTCGTAAAAGCTTTAGTAGGTGATAAAGAAGTTTTCGGGATGATGAATATTGGTTATAATCCTACTGTAAATGGACAAAACCAAACTATCGAAGTAAACTTATTTGACTTTAATACTGACATTTATGGTGAAACAATCGAAGTTTCGTTATTGCAATATCTTCGTGAAGAACAAAAATTTGGATCTTTAGATTTACTTAAAGCGCAATTAAATCAGGATAAAAAAGAGGCTTTGGCATTTGTAAGTCAGCTTTAATTTTTTTACACTATTTCGCCATTTGCTCTTTTGCGTAAGCGTAATTTTATATTTTATGTGGAATGTGTAATGCCTACAGGACAAAATACTGTCCTTTCTACCAACATATAATCTCTACGAGATATCTTTTTTAGAAATCACATATAATAGAAAGAACTTACCAAAATATACTCCGTTAGGAGTTAAATGTTGGTAGAAAACCATATCCAGCCTAATCAAATGTCCCGTAGGAACTCAACTTCTGAGGTAATATTTTTTAATTTCTATCCTTTATTCTTTAATTAAAATTACTAAGTATACTTTTCTCCATTTTTAAATCATCGTAGTTATTTTTTTAGTAAATTTGATATACAACTCTGTTTATCAAATATTTACTATTAACTTCTTTAAAAATAACCACTATGAAATTACCTAAAGAAATTACCAATGGTTTCCTGATATTCCTTGGTATAGGAATTTATTTTTTATTGATGAACGTACTAGGTTTAGCTCATTTATTCTATTTACGTACGCTGAATGTGTTTTTTATATTTTATGGCGTAAACAGGACAATGAAAATGAATTTGCAGGAAGGTGAAACCAATTTTGTATCGAATGCTGTTTCTGCTATGGCAACTTCTGTGGTTGGTGTGGCGATGAGCGTTTTCGGATTATTGGTTTATAGTTATGCAAGAGGCGGTGATGCTTATGTAAAAACACTGTCTGAAGCTTTTATGTTTGGAGGAAATCCTTCAGTACCAACTTACTGTATCTGCTTATTATTTGAAGGAGTCGCTTCGTCGGTAATCGTGACTTTAATGATGATGTTGTATTGGAACAACAAGTATGTAGCCGATTAATATTTTCAAAATAAAATAATCATTTAAGCATTCTAAACTCATATTTTTTTATAATTATATGATTTTAGGATGCTTCTTTTTTGAAATTTACTGCAAAATATTCATTTAAAACAATCTGCATTATTGATTACAACAATTTAATTACATTTGAAGCTACAAAAACAATAAACCAATGAACGCCACAAAACATAACTGGACCAAAGACGAGATAATCGCTATATATAATAAGCCCATGATGGACTTGCTGTATGAAGCAGCAACAATTCACAGACAAAAACACGATCCTAACGTAGTTCAGGTATCGACTTTACTTTCTATCAAAACCGGAGGCTGTCCTGAAGATTGTGGTTACTGTCCGCAAGCGGCACGCTATAACACAGGTGTTGAAGGAAATGATTTAATGAGTGTAAGTCAGGTAAAAGCTCAGGCTTTGCGTGCAAAATCCAGCGGATCATCCCGAGTTTGTATGGGAGCTGCATGGAGAAACGTAAAAGACGGTGAAGAATTTGATCAGGTTCTAGAAATGGTTCGTACCATAAACAAACTAGACATGGAGGTTTGTTGTACTTTGGGTATGATTACCGAGAATCAGGCACAACGTTTGGCAGAAGCTGGTTTATATGCGTATAATCATAACTTAGATACTTCTGAAGAATATTATAAAGATGTTATTTCTACCCGTGGTTTCGAAGACCGTTTGCAAACAATCGAAAATGTTCGTAAAACGAATGTTACGGTTTGTAGCGGAGGAATTATTGGTATGGGAGAAAGCATAGAAGACAGAGCCGGAATGCTTGTTGCGCTTTCTACTTTAAATCCACAACCTGAATCTGTACCAATCAATGCTTTGGTTGCTGTTGAAGGAACTCCGATGGAAGAAGAGAAACCTGTTGAAATCTGGGAAATGATTCGTATGGTTGCTACAACAAGAATCGTAATGCCGGATACTCAAGTTCGTCTTTCTGCCGGAAGAACGAATATGACGCGCGAAGGACAAGCAATGTGCTTTTTTGCAGGTGCAAATTCTATTTTTGCCGGTGATAAATTATTAACAACACCAAATCCTGATGTACACGAAGACATGAAAATGTTTGACTTATTAGGATTGATTCCGCAAAAACCATTTGTTAAAGTTTCTCAACCTCAAACAGTAGAAGCCGCAGATTCTCAGTTCGCTCCATTAGGCGAAAAACCTAAATGGTCGAGACCAGGACATACTATCGAGAGAAACCTTGAAGCTTCGATCAAATCAAAAAATTAATTAAAAGAGTTAATAAATCTCAAGAAATATTTTTAAATTGCTTGTAGCAGAGAGCTATAAGCAATTTTTTTATTTAAAGAGATGAAGTTAAAACAAATCGAAAGGGTAAAAAAGATCTCAAAATCAGATTTTATTTCCCAATATGTAAAAAAGCAAATTCCCGTTGTTATTGAAGAGCTAACCGAAGATTGGCCAGCTTATCATAAATGGAAATTACACTATATCAAAGAAATCGCCGGCGATACTATCGTTCCCTTATACGATAACAGACCCGTAAATCATGAAGATGGCTTTAACGAAGCGCATACTAAAATGAAGATGAGCGATTATATCAATTTATTAGAATCAAAACCTACAAATTATCGCATCTTTCTTTATAATTTAATGAAAGAGGTTCCAACATTAAAGGATGACTTTTTATGGCCTGATATTGGTTTAAGATTAGTTAAACAAATGCCCATGTTGTTTTTTGGTGGAGAAAACTCGAAAGTGTTCATGCATTATGATATTGACTATTCGAATATTTTGCATTTTCATTTTCATGGAGAGAAACAATGTATGATTTTTGCGCCCGATCAGTCAAAATATATGTACAAAGTTCCGCATGCTTTGATTTCGAGAGAAGATATTGATTTTGATAATCCGGATTATGAAAAGTTTCCTGCTCTTCAAAACGCCGAAGGCTACATTACCAATCTAAAACATGGAGAAGTTTTGTACATGCCTGAAGGTTATTGGCATTACATGAAATATTTAACGCCAGGTTTTTCGATGAGTTTGCGTGCTTTTCCTAAAAACATTACCAATTTATCCAAAGCCGTTTACAATGTTTTTATCATGCGTCATTTTGATATTATGATGCGAAAATTTAAAGGTCAAAAATGGATTGATTATAAAAATGAGAAGGCGATTACGAATACTCATGAAAATTTAGAAAAGACTTTTTTAAGGAAAGTATCGTGATAAAGAAAAGCAGTTGTAATAAAGATTTACAACTGCTTTTGGGTTTAAAATATTATTTTTTTACTAATTATATTTTCATTTTCTAAAGTTACTTTCACTAGTAAAACCTGATTACCTGATTGCAAATTTGAAATTTTAAGTGCATTAGCATCTATTTTCTTTTTGTGGTAAACTACTTTTCCTAAAATATCAAAAACAACAACTTCTTGTATATTTTCTTTTGATGATAATACATCGATGATCTTGTTTTTTACTGAAACCAAAATATCCATTTCAGGATTTTCAAAATCTTTAATTTCTAATGTTTTATTAGTATAGCGCAATATAAAACGGTCTATAAAGGTTCCCGCTGAAGTTGTAAAAGTGTAATTACTTTTTGTTAAGTCATGAACAATACCTGTTATTTTATCTTCGAGATAAATATCCTGATTGCTTAAATCACCATCGGCATGATCGATGGATATGGTAAAATCGTCTGCAATTGTAGTTCGGTATGCCAATGGAATTGTATCTGTAATGGTAAATGGCAACGCGCGTCCCTGAATGACTAATTTTTTAGCATCATTTAGACTATAAAAATCTACATAAGCATTTCCATTAAAAGTTTCTGCATCAAAACTTTCATCATAAAAATTCGTTGCTCCTTGTATATATCCTAATAAAATTTGTTTAAAAGCACCTTCTTTATTTTCAAAATTTAGCCATATTCGATGTCTCTCAAAAGTGCTTTTATTAGTTTTTAAAGTATTATTCTCTGGTTTAAAAAAGATAGAATTTCTTCCAGCAATACGCATACTATTATTAAATTCTACAAAGCCTGAATTTTTATTTTTCACAAAGAATCCCTGTCCAGAGGCAACGGTTCCATCAGGTGTAGTTTCGTTTAATCCTAAAGCAGTAGCCCTTGTTCCTACACCACCCAACAGATTATATGCTGCATAGTCATTTACATTATATTTATGATTAGTAATGGGGGTATTGTGAGTCCAGAAATATAGTGCGCCTTTTATATTTGAAGTATTTTTACTTAAAAAAATATCTGCATTAATAGCTGATGGATAAGGATTGCCTATTAAATTAAAAGAGTTTTCCGAACCTAAATCTACACTAACTTTTCCATTATTTGGAATTCCTTTAAATATTGCTTCGAATTTTTCAGTTAATGCATTTGAAAAGTCATCAGGAGCCATAATAATATACCCTTTTCCTAAATCCATACTACTGCTTACCGGATTTTCCTGTTTCCAATTTTTAAACACAGCATCATAAGAAAAAAACTTATTTGCTATTGTATTTGGTGAGACATCAATCAATTTTTGATTTTCAACAGGAGACGACCAATATGTATAATCTGACTTTAAAATTGGTGAAGATTTTCTTTTAACATAAACAATTCCCGAGTTTATCATTTCATCATCATCCTGATATAAACTCGCTCTATCATTTAAAACTAAGGTGCCTAACCCTGAATAATCAAACGAGATTCCTAAAGTGTTTTCGCTTAAAAGTGTTACTGTTTTTCCTTCATCAATTTTACAACTACATACATTTGAGGTCGTTAAATCATAATAATCATCCTTAAAAACCAATTCCTTTCCACCAGATGGAAAGCCATTTGTCCAAGAATTACCATTCCATATTGTTGCTTCAAGGCAAAGTTTTAAGCGCGCAATTCTATGTTTTGAAATACCTGATATTGAGTTAAAATCGCCTCCAATAATTAGTTTATAATCGTTGGCAAAACTCATAGCATAAATTTTATTATTAAGCTGAGTCTCAAAAGATGAATCATAATCTCCGGATTTTACTAAACGAATTAATCGCAAGGCATTATTGGTTTTATATGTCCCTGAAAAGGTTCCTCCAACTAGAATACGATCATCAGGCTGAACCAAAAGACAACGAACTTCTCCCTTACTAAAACCTGTACCAGATTCAAAAGTAGTATCTAAACTACCATCAGAATTCAAACGAATAATTCGTTTTTGAGAAATTCCGTTATAGGTCAAAAAAGTTCCTCCTAAAATTATTTTATTGTCAGACTGTAAAGCTATTGCGTAAACATGCCCATCAAAACCAACTCCAATATTAAAATCAGAATCTATACTCCCGTTACTGTTCAATCTAATTAATCGTGATGATAAACGACCATCAAAACTATTAAATCTACCAGCAACCAAAATTTTACCATCTGGCTGAACTAATAATGCTTCAACAACAGCATCCGCCCCAATTCCAACATTAAAAGTGGCATCGAGCAAACCATTTTGTAATAACCTTACTATTCTTATAGCTGATGCACCATTATACTTTGTAAAACTTCCGCCAACAATTACCTTCCCATCTTCCTGAGTAACTATGGCGTATACCAGACCATTAAATCCTGCTCCTATATTAAATGTATTATCAATTTCCCCATCAGGTAAAATCCTTGAAATTCGATTAGAAGCTGTCTCATTATATTTTGTAAAATTTCCGCCAAAAATTATTTTCCCATCTGATTGTAATACTGCTGCTTTTATTAAATTGTTAGCTCCTGATTGTCCCTCGTTAAAAGCAGCATCATATAATCCATCATCTAAAACTCTTGTAATCCTAGAACTAAATGTTCCATTGAATCTGGTAAAATTTCCAAATACCATTGTTTTTTTATTTTCTAATGGCAGTACTTTAAGAACAGAACCATCAAAACCAATTCCGGCAGATAAGTAACTTGTATCATATTCTCCGTCTGAACTGATTTTCGCTAATCTCCCTTGATTCAAACCATCAAAAATTGAAAATGATCCACCAATATACCAAGATCCTTCAACATCATTTTCCAGAGTAAAAACTGATGCCGATTTGGGACCCGAGCCTATATCAAAATCAGTTTTTAAAGTCCCATCTGAATTTAAAAAACATACTCTATTAACAACTTGACCATTATAAGATCCTATAAAAGATCCTGCAACCATTATATTCCCCAAAGGATCTATTTTAACAACCTGAACAGCATCTCCATTAAAACCTGATCCTGACAAAAAATCGTGATCAATACTAGCATCCTGATTAATTCTGATAATTCTGTTTGCGATATTCCCGTTATAGTTTGTGAATTTACCTCCTAAGATTATTTTACCATCAGCCTGCACGGTCATTGCGTTTACATCAGCATCAAATCCTGTACCTGCATCAAAACTACGATCTACGCTACCATCAGGAAACAAGCAAACAATCTTATTTGCCGGAACACCGCTAAATTTTTCAAAATTACCAGCTAGTACAATCTTCCCATTAGGCAAAACTTTGACATTTGTAATATTTGAAGAGGAACCGGATCCAGTTACAAAAGAGGAATCTAGACTACCATCTGGAAGAATTCGGGCAATCCTGTTAACAGTCACATTATTGTATTTTGTAAAACTTCCAACAATAATAATTTTTCCATCGGTTTGCGGGCAAATTTCGTAAATGATACCTCCATTTGCAGCAACCGATGTATTGAATGTATTGTCATAAGAACCATCAGTATTTAATCTTATAAGTCTTCCTGATACAATCCCATTATAAGTAGTAAAATTACCCCCTACAATTATTTTACCATCAGACTGTATATAACTTGCATATATTTTACCATTAAAACTTGTACCTGTGTCAAAACTTTCGTCTATCATCCCATTTGAATGTAAACGGGTTAAATAGGAAGATGGAATCCCATTTAGACTTAAATATTCACCACCTACAATTAGTTTTTGATCGGGTTGTAATGATAACGTTCGAACTGTACTATCAAAGCCATCACCACTCTGCCCGTCATCAAGTGCATTAAAAGTAATATCTACCTTGCCTTGTTGTGCATAAAATTTTGCATTATAAAGACAACACATTATTGTAAATGAAAGAAATATTTTTTTAATCAAAATAACAATATAAAGTTAATATTTTTTTGTAAGAATTAACCCTAAAATTATACTTTGTATTAAAGTCTCGCAATACCCACTTTTAGTGATATTTAAATTATTTTTCACAAAAAAACCATTCCAATGTTGGAATGGTTTTTCTATTGAATTTATGTTTTGTATATTATTGAAATATGATTTTTCTTGTTACTGTTGCACCATTATCTAATGTTACCTTTACCAATAAAACCTGATTGCTGGATGGCAGGTTTTGAATTTGAAGTTCAATATTCGAAACTTTATTTTTATTGTAAAGCGTTTTTCCTGTAATATCAAAAATGGTAACGTTTTTAATGTTTTCTTTTGATGATAAAACGTTTACAGTTTTATTTTTTACTGAAATTAAAATACCATCTTCTATGTTTTCAAAATCTCCGCTTCCTAGTGTTTTGTTGGTATAACGTAATACGAAACGATCTGTAAAAGTTCCTGCTTGTGTCGTAAAACTATAATCACTGGTGCGTAAATCAGAAATAATACCAGTTGCTTTGTCTTCCAGATAAATTGCCTGTTGATTAAATAGTCCTTCTGTATGATCTATTGAAATTGTAAACTGTCCTACGACAGTTGATTTATAACCCAACGCAACCTGATCACTATTTTCAAATGGCAAAGCACGTCCCTGAATAGTCAGTTTTTTGGTTTCATTTACACTATAAAAATCAACATAAGGGCTAGCGCTATAAGTAGTGGCATCATAATTATTATCCCAGCTATTAGTAGCTCCATCGACATAAGCAACTAAAAGCTGTTTGAAAGCACCTTCGTTATTTTTGAAGTTGAGCCACAAGCGGTCTTTTTCATTAGAGCCAGTTGTTTTAAAAAACTGTGAATTATCAGCTCCTGCCAATCTCATTTTATTATTGAATTTAATTGCAGCGTTTGTCAATGCTCTTACAAAGAATCCTTGTCCTGAAGCGATATTTCCTGTTGGAATATTTTTGGTTTTATCGGGTTCAGATTCTGCTGCTTCTCGTGCTACTACAGTTCCCGATAAATTCAGAACGGCGTAATCATCGGTTGTATAAAAATATTTGTTAGGCTGGGCCGGATCAATAGCAGCAGGTGGGGTATTATGTGTCCAGAAATATACCGCTCCGGCAATTGTTTCATTGCCTGGTGGTGTATTGGCCTTAATGAATTCGACAGCGTCAAGGGCAGAAGGATATGGGTTTCCGATCAGGTTGAATTTCCCGCCTACCGGAATAACATTTACATCACCATTATTGGGTACTCCAATAAAAGTGGCATTATAAATTGTAGCTACTGTTAGTGAATGTGATTCAGGAGCACGAACAATATAACCTACTCCCTGAATCATAGGATCTGCTCCATAATTTATTGGTATCCATCCAGTGCTTGGATTCCACCTGTAATACTTGTCGAAATAAGTACCTGAGGATAAATCATGAAGGGTAAAATTACTAACCGGTGATGACCAGTAGGTATAGTCTTTTCTTCGTACAGCAGCAGTGTTGCGTTTAAAGAATATATTTCCACTATTGCTGTTCACTCTCGTGTTTTGATTCTGTATCAAACTGGCACTGTTATTAAAAGTCAAAGATCCTGTACCTAAAATAGTAAGTGCATTGGTAACATTTAAAGTAACTCCCGAAGGTACTGTCATGGTAACACCTGAATTGATGGTACATGAACAAGCATTCATATCAGCAATTATTGGGAAGGCACTTGCAAATGTTACATTTTTTGTAGCATCAGGAAGACCGTTTGACCATGTACCGTTATAAGTGGTTGAGGATTGATCTTTTATGATGATGTCATTTGTTAGTTGTGATGTACAAGTGGCATCAGTCACTGTAAATTTGTATGTTCCAATTGGTAAATTAGAAACTTTAAAAGTTGTCCCTGATCCAGGAATAGTAATAGTTCCAGTTGTGCTACTTTGTGTTATTGTCCAAGCTCCCAAAGGTAAGTCACTTAGCTCTATGCTACCTAAATTATTACATCCAACATTTATAATTGTTCCCACTGTTGGAACCGATGGCGATGGATTAGTTGTTATAGTTACTATATTACTTTCGTTATATCCACAATTTGTTTTAACATTATTAATGTTCGGCATACTAGTATCAAATGAAACTAATCTTTTAAAACGTCTTACGATATTAGCTGTGGTTGTATTTTGTATTGCGGAAGGGTCATAAGTTCTGCCTGTTGCTCCCGGAATATTACCGTAAGTTCCTCCATCTGTAGAAAGCTGCCATTGAAAATTAAGCTGAGGATTTTGCAAATTAACATCTGCCAAAGTATATTGTAGTGACCCTCCTATTATACCAGGATCTCCATTTGGACAAAAATTAACAATAGAAGGTGCCGTAATATTATTCGCATTTGCATCAAATGCGATCAATGTAAAGCCAACAACATTTCCACCTTCATTTTCGTAATAATCAAATACAAAATCGTCATCTCCATCTAAACGGACAAGAATATCATTATACGTAGTTGAACCTTGCTCTCCCCATCTGTCAAAGATTTTGGTATTATTCATAAATAAACGTATTCCATCATCACCGGTAACACGAATTATATAACAGCCTGATTTATTAGTTTTCATTTTATATCTAACAGCAAATCCTTCTGTGAAAATACTGGCCCTTTTTACTCCACCTGAATAAACTGCGAAACAATTTTCATTTCCTCCAAATCCCTCATTGATAGTTTCAGATCCAACATTATAATATCCTGCATAATTAGAAGAAAATGGCTCTGGTGATATACCTCCGGCATTATAAATATGACCTATCCATGTATTTAGGCCATATTCGTTTTGTGTTTCCAAAGTATTACCACCCCCAGTTAAGTCAAGTGTTAAAGTACCTCCTGTTGTACCAACATTTGCACAATTTGCACCAGCTGTTAAAAGTATTTTTACCTGTCCAGAAAAAGTTGGTATCCAATCGATAATCGATGTGCCATTAGTTCCATTGTTACTAGTAATAAGAGCATCATTAGAGGCATCATAAACTGATAAAAACTCATTAAATCCAGAGAATACATCACCAACTCTAAATGTGAATTTATAGCCCTTAACAACATTTAGTAATGCGTATTGTCCTGAATTAACATTTGCTGTTGTAATAGTATTACTATTGTCAATGCAAAAAGTATAGGTGTCCACAGGTGCACTACTTAAAGAATTAACTGTTACAGTTGGTGTATCAGTAAGTTGTAAAGGACATGATGAAGATGTTAATGTTGCCAAAACATTAAAAGTAGTAGTCGTTGATAAAGTTCCTGTTGGTAAATTTATGTTTCCTCCAGTACCATTTACAGCAGTTCCAATATTTGTTGTACCATTCCTTAATTGATAAGACACACCACTTTGCGAGGATGCAACTGTAATATTTGTTGCTGTTCCTATACAAATTGTTGAATTTACAGCAGAAACTGTCTTATTATCAGGTGACGCAACTATAGTTTGATTTGGGCTAACGAAAGCAATATTTCCGGGTCCTACACCACCATTATTGTCTTTAAACCATGAAATACCTTCAGAAACAACATCAAAAGTTATATTATTTGAACCTACAGCAAGCTTTGCTCCATAAGCACTAACTGTTCTTCTTGAAGCAGTAATATTAAAATAATAAGTTTTAGTTTCTCCCGGGGCCAAGTTTTGAGCATCTACCCTAACATGATAATCATTCCATATTGTAGGACTTTCTCCATTCCATTTGATACCAATATTAAAATCTTTACCACCACCATCTGCCCACGGAGCTGATCCAACATTTTTTATGACTACACTTACTGTTCTTGTCTCACCTGCGCACCAGGTACTAGAACCTAGATTAGCAGATATTATTTGACTTTTATAATAAGGCTTGGGTTTTAGTGCTACTAAGAGTCCACCACTTTTCTGTGCAGTAGAAAGTGTTACGGTACCGTTTCCAGTATTACCTGCTGTAGATTTAATTGCCCAAGCTGCTCCTACCGTAGCTCTACCTCCAGAATCACTTTTTTGATTGTCATACAATTCGACTAATCCACCAGGTGAATTCGTTGACCAATTATTATCCCATGTAGGAGAAGATTCTGCAGCTTGACCAAACATAATAACAGCTGCATTGTTAGTGACTGTATTGAGACTTGTTGCAATTACATCTCTCGTGTTAACATTTGGAGCATATATTTGTGGTGAATTAACATCAAATGGTGATGCTCCCGATACATCAACTCCAGAAAAAGCTACGATTGAACCTACAGCACCAATTACATTAGTAAGTTCAAAAGTGTAATTATCTGGCTCATTTGCTAGTGCAACCTTATACAGTACAGCTCCAACACGAGAGCTAGTTCCTAAATAAACAGCACTAATAGGAGTCCATCCTAATAAACCGGGAATGTATCCCTGTCCTGAAATTTCTTCTGCAATATTTACAATCATAACATCACCTTCAACAACTCCAGCTGGTTTGTTGATTTTCAAAGAAGTTGTTGCTGTTATTGCTGTTGTGCTCCCCCCTCGTTGGGCAATTTGTCCAAATCCAAAATTTGTCAGCAACAATAAGGCAAGACAAAACCATTTTGAAGTTACACTTCGTTCGTTTTTAAAAAAATCTATAAAAAATAAAAAATTTGAGAAAAGTAATTTTTTCATCATATAACTAGTGGTATTTATATTTTAAATTTGTTTTTTATAATTCTATAAAATGAAAAAGCATCTCTGTTTAAAGAATCGATATTTGTATTTATTAGTTTTAACAGTTATAATTTATTCTAACGTGTTGTATGTTAAGAGATAAAAAAATGTTAAATTTTAACAGCAAAAATATCATAATTCTACACATATACAACATTTTAGCCATAGACTTTTTGAGAAAAACAAAAAAAAGCTAAGTAATTTTAACAACTAATTGATTATTTTTAGCAATAACCGTTAAAAAGAAAGAAAAAACTCATGAATAATACTTTTACAGTAAAAGAAGCAATACAAAAATTAGAACATTTTTGCGCTTATCAGGAACGCTGTCACGCCGAAGTAGTTTCGAAATTATACAGCCTTAAAATGTCTCTCGATGAAATCGATTTTATTGTCGTTCAGCTAATTGAAAATAATTTTCTAAATGAAAGTCGATTTGCCTGTAGTTTTGCCAGAGGCAAACACCGAATTAAAAGTTGGGGAAAAATTAGAATTATAAATGAACTAAAAGCAAGGCATATTTCTTCAGCCAATATTACACTTGCGTTAAATGAAATTTCCCCTGAAGAATATGAAATTACTTTCGAAGAATTATCAGAAAGATGCTGGAGGTCCACGCAGGAAAAAAATGTACTTAAAAAAAGAAAAAAGTTCTGTGATTATATGTTAAGAAGAGGTTATGAAAGTAATTTGGTTTATGAAAAAGCAACACAATTAGAGAAAGATTTATAAAATTAAAAATAGAATTTAAGACGCTTAAAACATCGATATTTTCTTATAATCTCATAAGTTATAAAATATAACTTTTTTGCGAATTATGAGATCAAACGACGTTTTTTACAACTATACGTTTAAAAAGACATCAATTTTTATTAAAATTTTACTATTTTTCTTATATTTTAAAAGCTTGATTTATAAGAAATAACATAAAATGTTAATTTTTATAATGTAGTTTGTCGATTATTTTAACATTTCATCGATTATATAGGCTTTCTAAAAACCCTCTACTTTTCCAACACGTAGATGTATCTATATTTGTTCGGGCAAAATTTATCCTATGCCAACATAACAAATTGTATAGAAAACATTTATATGAAAAAAACTCTACTTTTATTTTTATTGTTACCGGTTTTAAGTTTTGCTCAGGTTGTTGATTTGGTAAAATGGGATGCCACGTTAAGTGCTAACAGAAATGCACCAACATATGTTAACACTTTATACCCAACACCTGTGGTAGCAGATGTTATCACTGCAGGTGCAGGAACTATAAGTTATAATACTGATAATGCTTCACAGCCATATTTCAGTATAGGTGGCTGGCCAAATCCTCAGCAAAATGAAGGAAGTTATGATGTGGGCAAGTATATTGAATTTAAAATTACCCCAAAAACAAGTAATAAGATTGATTTAAGTACTTTTAGCTTTAGTCACAGAAGTCAAGGAAACACTCAGAAATTTCAAATACAATATTCTACAGACGATACTTTTAAAAGCAATGTCAAAGTTTTGGTTCCCGAAACAGTTAGCACAACAGTGTGGGCAACTGCAACTTCTTCTTTTTCTCCAGAACTTAATCCCGTATTGCCTGGGCAAGTAGTATACATTCGAGTTTATGCTTATAGTTCAAATGATAATTTTCATTTTAAAATAATTGATACACCTGCGAAAATCACAGGAAGTGTTTCGGTTTTTGATTCGAGTAAAATTTTAGCAATAAATGACTATGTAGCTACAACAAAAGAAGTTGGAATAAACATTTCTCCATTAAGCAATGATGTTAAAAAAGAAAACGTTACTTCAATTACAATTTCTACACCGCCACTTGCATCGCAGGGAAGCGCAATTTTGAATCCTGATAAAACAATAACATTTAATCCTGCTAAAAATTTCACGGGAAAAGCTGCATTTAAATATACAATAAGTAATGCCGGAAATCCTTCTTCAGAAGGAACTGTAGAAGTAAATGTAACAAATTTGACACCTGAAAGTTTAGTGATCTGGAATGCAAAAAGTTCAGAAAGACCAAAACCTACAGTTAATTCTCCTTATGTTACTGCTGCTAATGTTACCAGTAATGGCGGGGTATCTGACGTAGGAAATGGATACAACAATAACGAAGATTCTAATAATCCATTTTATTCAACTTCCGGCTGGCCTAATACACAATACAATGGAGGAACTTTAGATCCAACAAGATATTTAGAGTTTAAAATGACCGCAGATGCAAATCACAAAGTAGACTTAAGTACTTTTGGATTTATTTATAGAACCACAGGCGGGACTACTCAAAGAATTAAAATTAGTTATTCAAAAAGTAGTACACCCAATACAAATGATAAGGTTTTGCTTGCAGATTCTGTAACTCCAACTACCTGGACAACTATTAACTCTGCTTTTTCATCTGATCTAAATACGTTATCCGCTGGTGATACTGTTTATATTCGTGTTTATGTTTATAATACTTATGATCCGTTTCAATTTAGAACAAAAACAGCTATCAATGGATCTATAAAAGACACTAATACTTTATTAGCCAATAACGATGACATTAGCACTCCTGTTAATCAATCTGTTACCGTGCCAATTTTAGTAAATGATGTTATTGGCAGTTCTCCTGTACAAGAAATAACTGTAACTCAACCCACAAACGGGGCAGTAATAGTTAACAGTGATAATAGTCTGACGTTTACTCCTGCAAGTACTTTTACTGGAACAACTTCATTTACCTATACCTTACGAAATGCTAATTCGAATTATTCGTCAGCAACTGTGGGAGTATTAGGAACAGCTGCAGTGTGTGCTGCTACTCCAATCGGAGGGAATAATTATTGGAAAGGATATGTTTATACTTACACAGGAAACGTTCCTGCTGCTGCAACTTATGTTGGCTCTGTAGCTGAAAAAGCTATTTTTGATCGAAATGTAGGAGAGGGAGTAATTACCGGAGATGCAAGTGTTGAAGCTAATGTATTTTGCGGAACTGTACCAAGTGATAAGTTTTTTGTAAAATATTTAATGAAAGCCACAACAGCAATTGGAACTTACAACATTACATTTGGTGCTGATGATGGGGTCAGATTGTATATTGATGGAACCTTAGTACCAGTAACACCAACAAATTCATGGAGCGATCATAGTTATGTTACTTACTTTGCACAATATAAGTTTACTACTGCGGGTCCTCACGATTTTGTTTTAGAATATTATGAAAATGCAGGCTCATCCAGAGTATCTTTCTCATATGGTTTAGTAAAAGGAGATCCAACTGTGTATGGTACAAATGTTTGGAATGTTTACGGATATACAGCACCAAATTTTAACTTACCATCAGTAAATTATGCAGGTACTTATGTAGATTCAAAATTAGATATAAATACTACAAACTATTGGGCAAAAGAAAAATCACCCTCTTCTGCAGTAATATGGGAAGGTGCTCCAATGCCAATTGATAACTTTACAATATCATACAAAAGACAAGGTTTTCCTTGTGGGAACTACAATATTCAAGTTGTAAATTGTGATGATGATATGCAAATTTACATAGATGGAACACTTGTGTATACAGCTGGTGCCAATATTAATGCACCAGTGGTAATTAGCGGAGGCCCTTATAAGTTAAAATCTGATTCAAAAGTTGAAATACGTTTAAGAGAAGATGGCGGAGATGCTAAAATGGCAGTTACCTTTATTGATGTACCTGTAACTTATAATGGATCGGGAACTGTGCCTGCTAATACTTCTATTATTGTAAAAAACAATATAACCTTAAATTCAAGTATCGAAGTTTGTTCTTGTACAATTGATCCAGGAAAAATACTTACAATCCCCTTAGATAAAGTATTAACTGTAAAAGAAAATATTACCGTAGGAGCAGCTGGAAAACTGTTGGTTGAAAATGGAGGTTCATTAGTACAAACCAATAAAAATGCAATTTATACAGGAGCTACCAATTCATTCGAATTACAAAGAAATAGCCAGCCAGTACGCCGTCAAGATTATACATATTGGTCTTCACCAGTTACTGAGGCCTCAGGATTTACTTTGAAAAAATTATCTCCTAACACTGACCCTGGTAAATATTACAGATATGATCCAGCAACAGGTTGGGTATTGATTGCTAATGGTGCATTATCGATGAAAGAAGGTGTTGGTTACATTGTAAGAGCTCCTGAAACTAACTCATCAACAGTTGGATCTATCTATCCTGCTTCATTTATTGGAATTCCTAATAATGGAGATCTAAGTTTTACACCTACCGAAAATAAATTTAATTTAATAGGAAATCCTTATCCTTCATCTCTTGATGCAGTAGCATTTATCAAAAAAAATACAGGAAATATAACTGGAGCATTATATTTCTGGACTCATAATACGCTACCAGCAAATACAGATCCGGCTCAGGCAAACAAATATTTTTACACAACTAATGATTATGCAGTTTTTAATTTAACCGGAAGTGTTGCGGGAGGTAAAGCGGCTCCGAGTGACAAAAACTCATCTAATATTCCTAATGGTAAAGTGGGTTCAGGACAAGGTTTTTTTGTAAGAGGACTAACAAACGTTCCATTAATATTCACAAACGATATGAGGTTAGGTGAAAGTAACAGTCAGTATTTCAAAACTACAAGCTCTACTACAGAAAAAGGTCTAATATGGTTGAATTTTACTAATGAACAAGGTGCCTTTAAACAAACTTTGGTTGGTTATCTTGATGATGCCACTAATGATTTTGATAACGATTATGATGCTATAACTTTTAACGGAAATGCTTATGTTGATTTTTATAGTGTAAACGAGACTAAAAAACTGACTATTCAGGGACGTGCTTTACCATTTGATAATGTCGACAAAGTTCCGTTAGGATATAGAACAACAATTGCAGGTAATTTTACTATCTCAATAGATCATGTTGAAGGGTTATTAAATGAGCAACCTGTATTTTTAGAAGATAAATCGACAGGGGTAATTCACGACTTACGTTCAAGTGATTACACTTTCTCAACAGAAATAGGAACTTTTACAGAACGATTAATATTACGTTATAAAACAGATAAAACATTAGGTACAGACGATTTCGGAAATCTTGAAAACGGGATTCTACTTTCGGTAAAAAATAAGGTTATTAACCTTATGTCATCAAAAGAAGATATCAAAGAAGTTAGTGTTTTTGATATAACTGGAAAATTGCTTTATAATAAAAAGAAAGTTGGAAATAATGAACTTCAAATTCAAAATCTACAATCTGGCAATCAGGTTTTATTAGTAAAAATAACGTTAGAAAATAATTTTACTGTTACAAAAAAAATAATCTTTAATTGATAAAAACACCAGTTAAGCTCAAAAATCCGGCAGCAAAAGTTGTCGGATTTTTTCAGATAAAATGTAACCAGATGAAATGAAAAAATAAAATTAAGATGCTAACAGATTAATCAACTGTTAAAAATTAAATCATCACACTATTCCCCAAAAAACTAAACCAACCACCAAGTATGCCCCCAAAAATACTTTTACTTATTCGTTCTTTATTTTTAAAAAACTTAGGATTGCTTTTTTTTCTGATTTCTCTAAAAATGTGCAGTCAAACTACAAATACAATTACCGAAATTCATACTGATTGGAAAGGGTATTGGAAATCAAATGCTGCCACAATTGCAGGAAATCGTCCTGACGATGCTAATAATTTATTAGCCTTTAAATGGAACTCTGTTACTTATTCTACAGGGGTCAGTGATAATATTCTTAATGCAAAAGGATTGTCTTATAATCCTCAAAAATTTAGAGCTTTAAAAATACAAAGCCTCGGTTTAAATAAAGATACTTATATATTACAAGGTTCAATGATAGACGGGCAATCTAATGCCGCAATTTTAGATCCAAAATTAGCAGGAAGTGCTGCAACGGGAGCAGAACTTGCATCGAGACTTACAGATGGTAGTAATGGTTTAAGTTTGGGTACTGGTGTTGCAAACATAGCCCAAGGTTTTGCCGAATTTAAAATTGGTACTAATAATCTAAATCTTTCAGGTATTAACGACAAAATCCCGGATTTAATTGTTACTCAGGTAGCGGAACCTGGTAATATTAATCAATCAGATATTTTTAAATTTGTAGATGCAGCGGGAAAAACCGTAGGGAACGAAATATCAGTAGCTTTTACTTCAGTTCCTGCTATTGGAACTTATAGTTTAGATTTATTTAAAGCGGATGGAGGAGCTAATGGGTTTACTCCAGCATCAACAAGAGATATTAGAATGTTAGGGCTTGAAACCAGTTCCTTTGGTATAACTGATGCAAACGCTTCGCAGGTTGATCGATTTGTAGTTAGTTTTTCCGGTAGCTCTGATTGTGCTTTTATTGCTTTTAATACAAACTCATTAAAATTTGCAGAATTGAGTCTAATAAAAACTGCTTTAATGCCATCTTGTGGAAAAGTAGGAGATATAATAACATATACTTTTGATATTAAAAATAGTGGAGATGTACCTATAACTGATATTTATATAACAGACCCATTACCAACATTATCTATTGCAGGAAATCATATCAGTTCATTGGCAGCTAAAGGAACGGCAACAATTACCGGAACTTATAAAATTACTGCCGCAGATGTTGCAGCTGGCAAAATTGTCAACTCAGCAAAAGTTACAGGAACAGATCCTTCTTTAAATATTGTGGAAGACATCTCAGGAACAGCATATGATAATGATATTGCAACCACAACAATTTTATTGTCTTCGCCAACAATTGGCACCATAACTAACTTTTCCTGTAATTCTTTAGGAAAAGTAGTTTTAAATAATTTACCTGCATCTGATAGCTGGACTATCACACAAAGTGGAACATCAACAGCGACTAAATCAGGAAGCGGAACAACTTTTACTATGGGAAATCTTGCCGTAGGAAGTTATAATTTTAGTGTAAGAACTACTTCTGGCTGTAATTCGCCATTAAGTGAAGCTGTCATCATAAAAGATCAATCCTCAACCACTTATAACGGTACATGGTCAAACGGTCTTCCTGATGCTACAAAAAATGTAACATTTGCAAGTGCCTTCCCAATAATTGCTGATATGAATGCTTGTTCATGTACCATCAATTCAGGTGTTACCATGACAGTACCTTCGGGAGTTACTTTAAATGTTACCAATGCACTTACTATTTTAGGTACAGGATCTTTGACTTTTAATAACAGTGCCAGTTTGATACAGAATCAAAACACGAGAGTGAACAGCAATAGTGGAAATATATTCTTTAAACGCAACACTGCTGCTGTACGAAGAAAAGACTATACCTACTGGTCATCACCGGTTAGTAATTTTACCCTTCATGATTTATCCTCAGGTACTTATTTCGACAAGTATTACAGGTGGAATCCAAGCACTGGATGGATACCAATAAATTATGGAGCAGATCCTATGATTCAGGGAGTAGGTTATATTGTTCGTGCTCCTGAATCACATTCACTAACAGTAGCTACAATTTATAATGCCACTTTTATTGGAGTACCCAATAATGGTGATGTAAATGTTATTCCGGTAGGCGGGAAATTCAACCTGATCGGAAACCCATATCCTTCTGCCCTTGACGCTGTCGAATTCATTAAGGCCAATACACCACCAGGCAATGAAACAATTGCCGGAGCGGTATATTTCTGGACACATAATACCCCACCTGCTGCTATTGATCCGGCCCAGCCTAACAAATATTTTTATACAACCGATGATTACGCCGTTCTGAATTTATCGGGAACTGTAGTAGCACGCGAAGCAGCCCAATCTGAACCCGATAAAACCAAAAATATTCCAACAGGAAATATAGCTTCAGGACAAGGATTTTTTGTAAGAGCATTGACAAACACTGCAATTAAATTCAATAATAAAATGAGAGTGGCAGGAGCTGATAATTCACAGTTTTTTAAAACAACTGGCTCTAATGAAAAAGACCGCTTGTGGCTCAACTTCAAAAATAACGAAGGTGCTTTCAAACAGCTTTTAGTTGCTTATGTCGATGGAGCTACTAATAGCTGGGATAATAACTATGATGCCACTACTTATAGCGCTAGCCCTTATGTTGATTTTTATAGCGTAAATGAAACCAAAAAACTGACTATTCAGGGACGTGCTTTGCCATTTGAAAATAGTGATCAGGTTGCGTTGGGTTATAAATCAACTGTCGTAGGACAGTTTACAATTTCAATAGATCATACAGAAGGACTATTTAATCAACAGGCAATTTATCTGGAAGACAAAGCAACTGGTATTATTTCTGATTTACGCATTAGTGATTATAGTTTTGCGACACAAGCAGGCACTTTTGCAGATCGTTTCGTATTACGTTACACCGACAAAACACTAGGAAACGGAGATTTTGAGAACGTTGAAGATGGAATTTTAATTTCGGTAAAAAACAAAACTATAAACGTTTTATCGTCTAAAGAAAACATAAAAGACGTTACCATTTTTGATATTACAGGAAAAACGCTTTACAATAAAAAGAAAATTTCGAATACCGAACTTCAAATTCAAAATCTGCCATCAGGCAATCAGGTTTTATTGGTGAAAGTAGTTTTAGAAAATAATGCTACAGTAACCCAAAAAATTATATTTCAATAAAATACAAAAACATAAATTCAAAAAAATCCATTCCGCTGTACGGAATGGATTTTTTGTTTTATACAATGTTATTCTGAAAATACTAATTGGTTTTTTCGATTAAAATACTAACAGCATTTCCGCCAAAACCAACTGCATTTATTAAAATTCTATTAATCGATTTTATCTGATTTTGTTTTGTTCCAAAAGGTACTTCAACGAAAGTGTCATGCTGAAACATTAACAATGCCAATTCTAAACTTAAAATTCCAGATGCTCCAAACGTATGTCCAATTTTCCATTTATTAGTCGTTAATAAAGGCATTTCTGGTCCAAAAACTTTTTCGATGGCGCGTAGTTCTGTTAAATCTCCTTTTATGGTTCCCGGAGCATGCATCACTATCGCATCCACACTTTCTAAAGGAATATCTTTTAAAGCCATTTTCATCGATTTCTGAAAACAAGTTGCTTCTGCTGAAATCGAAATATTGTGTTCTAAAATCTCAGTGGCATATCCAACACCTATTACATATGCAATGGCATTTTCTTTATCCCCTGCCTCTAAACAACAAACCCCTGCACCTTCACCTAAAATCATAGTATTTTGAGTTTTCTCAAAATCAAAAGCTAAATTAGGCCAAGAATCTTCATCCTGATTAATTCTTGAATAGATTTTTAAAGCCCGCATTTGTGCAATCGTAAAATCAGTCAAAGGCGCTTCACTTCCTCCTACCAAAAACTTATCTGCCATTCCGGACTTTAGCCAAGCAACGCCATTTAATAACGCATGAAGTGCAGTAGAACAGGTTATAGAATGAGAAATTTCGGGTCCAACACTTTGTAAATCATGAGCAATCCATGAAGAAATATTTCCTAAAGTAGTCGTTGGCGAAGCTAAAGTTTGTGCTTTACCGGTATCAATATATTCTTTGTAATGTTTTTCGAATAAATCTGTTGCACCTCGAGAGGAACCAATATTGATTCCGAAAATATCATCTGAATTCCATCCTGCTTGTTCAACTGCTTTTCGTGAAGCTGCTATCGCAAACAAAACCGAATCGTCAAGAAATTTATATTTAATATCTGACTCTCTTAATTCCGCTATTATTTGTTTCGATTCAGGATCAAGAGAAGCCACCGAAGTTTCTTGCTGATCTAAAAACTGCTTCGAAAAACAATGCTGATTGTCAAGATATTTTTCCCAAACTCCTTCAGAAGTATTTCCTAAAGGCGAAATAGAAGAGAAAGCCGTTATAGATATTTTATTATTCAATGTTGTGGATTTTTAATAGCAAAGTTCGTAAAAAACTAGAATATGAATTAAACCATATAAGTTATATAAGTTAACATAAGCATACATTTATTAAATGAACTTATATAAATTATATGGTTTACAAAAACTTATACCATTTCTATCGCTTCTTCAATTGTTTGATATACTTTACTAAGTTGTTCGTTTGTCATAATATATGGAGGCAAGATGTACACTATATTTCCAACCGGACGCAAAACAACTCCTTTATCAATAAAGAAATTATAAAGCTTTGTTCGCATAGATCCGTAATAACTTTCCTCAGAATCTGATTTGATTTCGACCGCAAAAATAACGCCTAACGTTCTGGCAGTAATTACTTTTGAATGCTTTTCGATTTTCTTCTGAAAGTTTAAATGACTCGCATTGATTCTTTTAATATTATCCTGCATTTCATCGGTTTCTAATAGATCAATACTTGCAAGAGCTGCTGCACAACCTGTAGGGTTTGCCGTAAAAGTATGTCCGTGAAATAGTGCTTTATTGATATCGTCATCATAAAAAGCATCAAAAACTTCTTGTGTAAAAGTGGTAATCGCCATTGGGATTGTCCCTCCGGTTAAAGCTTTAGAAAGACAAATCATATCCGGTTGTTCCGAAACATAATCCATCGCAAAGGTTTTTCCTGTTTTACCAAAACCTGTCATAACTTCATCGGCAATAGTCAACACTTTATTTTTTGAGCAAATCTGGATGAGTTTTGCCAAAGCTTCAGGTTCATACATTACCATTCCAGCTGCACCTTGTACCAAAGGTTCAAAAATAAAACCAGCACAATTATTATTTTCAATTACATTTTTTAAGGCATCAAAACTTTCCTGCTCTTTTCCTTTTACCGGAACCGGAATGCGAACGACATCTATAAACATTCCCTGAAAAGCTTGCGTATAAAATGAGATTCCACTTGCGGCCATTGCAGCAAAAGTATCTCCGTGAAAGGCATTTTCGAAAGCAATTATAGTGGTTCGCTTTTCGTTTTTATTAAAGAAATATTGCAACGCCACTTTTATCGCTACTTCAACGGCAGTTGAACCATTATCAGAAAAGAAGATTTTCTGCTGACTTTTAGGTAAAATCTCAATCAGTTTTTCGGCTACTTTTATAGCGGGTTCGTGCGTAAAACCTCCAAACAAAACATGTTCTAAAGTGGTTAATTGTTTGTAAATCGCATCGGCAATAAATTTATTACTGTGCCCAAACGGATTCACCCACCAAGATGCAATTGCATCAATATATTCCTTTCCATTTTCGTCCCAAAGTAAGACACCTTCACCTCTTGAAATTGCAATTGGAGCCTGAGCCGTTTTGTGTTGCGTATAAGGATGCCAAAGGTATTGGCTGTCTTTTTCTGTTAATGTCATCTGAATTTTAGATTTTAGATTGCTAATTTTAGATTCCTATAAAGCCAACAGGTTCTCTTTAAATAGTTCCGCGTATTCTTTAATTACATTTTGGTCGAAATAAGGCTCTTCGTCGATTCTGCCAATGCATTTTATTCCGGTTTTATTTAGAATTATACTTTCGGTCGATTTATTTTCGCTTCCGCTAAAGATAATTCCCGCAACTTTAAAACCTCTGTTTTGTATTGCTTCAATGGTTAATAAAGTATGATTGATGCTTCCCAAATAATGTCTTGAAACAACAATTATTTTATAATCAGGCTGAATTAAATCGATGATAGTTGCACTTTCATTTAACGGAACAAAAATTCCTCCTGCACCTTCAATCACCAAATGATTATCGGTTTTTGGTTCTTCAATTTTACTTAAATCAATTTTGATTCCGTCAATTTCTGCTGCTAAATGCGGACTTGCCGGCGTATTTAGTTTATATGCATTTTCGAAGATTTTAGATTTTAGATTGGAGATTTTAGATCTGATTTTATGACTATCCGAATTATCTAAATCTCCGGCTTGAATAGGTTTCCAATAATCAGCTTCTAAAGATTCAACAATAATAGAAGAAGCAATCGTTTTTCCAACATCGGTTGAAATTCCTGTTACAAATATTTTCATAATAAATAGACCACAGATAACACTGATTGAACACGTTAAAGCGGATTTTTTTTAAATTAATTGCCAACAACCAAAAGTAAATAATGGGTTTAAATCTTTTACACCCGTTTTATCTGTGGGCAATGATACAAAAATACCATTAAAAACAAAACCCATCATTAAGATGGGTTTGATTGTTTTTATTCTTCTTTTAATTCGTCAATGACTTTTTTGATTTCTTTCGCATATTTTCCATAATAAAAACTCACCCACCACTCTGTCAAAACACCAATAAGCAACATTGTTATCATGAAAATCACCACTTTTAATACTAATTTTTCATTTTCAAAATTCCCATTTAAAATTTCGGTTGAGCCAGGAGTTCCAAAAATCAAATAACCAGCCAGATAAATCATAAAAAAAGGAGCTAGTGCAAACGTAAAAGTTTTATAAAGCTGCATATTAAGCCTAATATCATAATAGGTTTCATACAAACTGTCTTTCGTTGTTAATGCTGCTTTATCCAATCTCTTATAAAATAGAAAAAGCTTAGACAAATAGTAAATACTTATTGCCGCCACGATTCCGTATATAAAATAATAAGGACCTACAAATTTTGACGGAAATTCATGATATAGTGGCAAAAAACCTATAACAACCAAAGCGAGAATCTGTCCAAAAAGTTCTTTACGTAAATTTCTTCTAATTTTATCCAAGGGCATATTGGCCGATTGTATTTTTTCTAAATTATTCGGAACAACAACATTATCTGTCTTTTCGTTATTCCATGCGTTTTGTATATCGTTAAAATCCATATCCTTGATTTTTTATTATTTCTTTTAATTTTTCTTTTGCTCTGTTTAATTTTACTCTGGCATTTCCTTCAGATATTCCCAGATTTTCGCCTATTTCTTTATGAGAGAATCCTTCGAGCTGATAGAAAATAATGGCTTTGTCGATTTTCTCCAGTTTCTGAACAGCTTTATAAAAATGATCGATCTGACTTTCTTTTATATGTGAATCTCCTTCATCGTCTTTGATATTTTCTGAGGCGATTTCGTATCTATCCACCTTTCGTTTTTCTTTCTTTAAGAAAACAATAGCCGTATTTACTGCGACGCGATACATCCAGGTCGAAAACTGACTTTCGTTTCTAAAAGAATCATAAGATTTCCAGAGCTGACAAACAATCTCCTGAAACAAATCTTGCTGATCGTCGTGATTGTCCATGTACATTTTAGAAACTTTGTAAAGTATTCCTTTATGACTTTCGATCCTTTTTAAAAATTCTTGTTCTTTCTCTTTCAAAACGATTTTATTTCGTTACTGGTTTTACTTTATATCCCGCTTTTCTCAATAAATTAATTACACCACTTTCACCAGCCAAATGTCCTACGCCAACTGCCACAAACAAACTTTCCTTTTTCATCATACCGCCCATTGTCTCAACCCAATCTTTATTTCTATCATCAAGTATCCATTTTTTGGCATTTTTGCTCATCACCTTTTCGCTTGCAAGATCATTAAAAACATCCAATTGATGATTATTTGATTGACTCTTTTGATTTTGTTTGATTGATGATTGACTATTAATTATGATTTACTATATTTTTTTCTTTGCCATGAAGCTAATGAAGCAAAAAAGAGACAGATCATAATAAGCAGAAAGTCTTTGTTGGGATGATTTAGCATAAATTGATTCACTAATGCGTATCCAAGTCCTGCTGAAGCAAAAAAAACAAATACATAATTAAACATTTTTTCGATAACTGAAGTTGAAGCTGTTTTCATAATAATTTGATTTTTAAGATTGTTGTTTTTGATTGATTTGATGATTAAAACTCCTTTTAATATTTATTACTTTTATTTTTATCCCACCAAATTACCATTGCCACAATAATTGAGACGATTAAAATGATACTTAGGATTTTAATTAAAAAGTAACTTACTCAACCTAAAAAGAATCCTATTGAAGCTAAACGGATATTATTAAGAATATTTCCTGTTGAAGAATTTGATTTTGATTTCATAATTATTTTGGTTTATTTGATTACGACTCGTAAGTAATCAAACAATCAAAACGTTACAAAAAAATTAAAGTTTTTCAGGAAATGAGCAAACACAAGGCGTTACGAAGAATTTTTACAACCTAAAATTGCAAAATACGCCCACAGATGAAACAGATTATCACAGATTTTTTATATTATACTTTCTATTATTGGTATAAACTAATCTTTTAAAATCCGGAGTTTCGCCAAAATTTAACACTAAACCAACTTCGATTTGAGTTGCTTTTAAATAATTCATTAATTGAGCAACATGCGAATTTATAAGATGTTCGCATGCTTTTAGTTCAACAATTATGGTATCTTCAACTAGCAAATCAGCATAAAACTCTCCAACTAATTGATTTTTAAAATATACTTTTATTTGTTTCTGAGCTTCAACTTTATATCCTTGTGCTATTAATTCAAAATACATTGCATTTTGATATACTTTCTCAAGAAACCCATAACCCAGCTGATTGTAAACATCATAAAATACTTGAAGAATTGGTTTAGATATTTCTTTGTGTAACAAATCAGCCATAATAATCTGTGTAAACCCGTAAAATCGGTTTTATCCGTGGGCTAAAATACGAAATTTCCTAACAATTCTAAAATCTGATTAATTTCTTCTTCTGAGTTATAGCTATGAATGCAAAAACGAAGACGCTCCTGCCCTTCCGGAACGGTTGGAGAAAGTATTGCCTTTACATCAAAACCTTTATCTTGTAGTTGTTGCGCTAATCGTTTTACGTTTTCGTTACCCGGAACGATGGCAGATTGTATGGCAGATTTACTTCGCACAAACATTGGCTTTAAGCCCAATAAATTCTTCTGCTGATTGAACAACACAATATTCTGACGTAATTTTTCGATTGTTGCTTTTTCAATTTCTAATTGCTGATAAGCAACTAAAATTGTCGCAACTGAATGTGGAGATAATCCGGTTGTATAAATAAAACTTCGGGCAAAGTTTATTAGATATTCTTTAAGTTCTGTACTTCCTAAAATTACTGAACCGTGACAGCCCAAACCTTTTCCGAAAGTCATAATTCGGGCAAAAATTCTATTATGTAAATTAAGATACTGGATCAAACCTTCCCCTTTTTCACCAAAAACGCCTAAAGTATGCGCTTCATCAACTATTAAATAACATTTGTACTTTTCTGAAAGTTCAACCAATTCCTCTAAATTCGGACTATCGCCATCCATAGAGAAAACTGTTTCAGTAACAATATAGATATTGGTATCAGGAAATTTTTGAATTAATCGTTCTAAATCTTCAAAATCATTATGATTAAATTTATACGATTTAGCGTTCGACATTATAATTCCGTCGCGAATAGAAGCATGACTTAATTCATCATACAAAATAACATCATTTCGCTGCGGTACAGCGCTAAAAAAACCAACATTGGCATCGTAACCCGAATTGAAGATTAAAGCCGATTGAGCGTTATGAAATTGAGCAATAAACTTTTCTGTTATTTGATATAACGAATGATTACCAGAAATCAATCGGGATCCGGTTGCGCCGTTTTGAATCATTTCATTTTCGACTAAATAATGATGTGCTAATCTGAAAATAGTTTCAGATCTGGAAAATCCGATATAATCATTAGAAGAAAAATCGACACGATTATTAAAACCAGGCAATTGTCGCAAAGAATTATTTTGCTTACGATCGTCTAGCTTTTGAATCAGGTTTGCTGGTAATTTCATAAAAGCAAAGTTATGAAATTGAAGTTGATATTATATAACAGCGGGAGTTTGATCGCCCGCTGCTTTTAATCTAATTTTTTAAACTGCACTTACAAAAGGCGATTGTTGACTAAATTTTGATTCTGTCATTTCCCGAATCATAAATTGCGCAATATTTATTGCACTAATTTTATCTCCCAAACAATCTTCGACATTTACTACAATCTCAGAACTTAGATCTGCAAACTCTATAAACGGAACGCGAACCTGAGTCCAATTAAGATGACTTTCAACCAAAAAATCATAAGCCTTTTGGCGGTCTTCCTGAATTATCGGAAAATTAGCTTTCATCCAATCTGTTGCCGTTTGGGTTTTCTCGCTTTTTTTATCAAATGGAGTATCGATATTTAGTCCCGCCAATAACAAATAGCGTTCAATTCCGTAATTACTCATTACCTGCAAAATGTTTTGAGTAGCTACACTTGCAACCAAAGGTTCGTCTTTCCGTTGCCCAATTGTGCTTAGAACTGCATCGCAATCTTTTAGCAATGATTGTATAGATTCTAAATCAAGCGCATCGCCTTTGATTATTTTGATTTGATTATTTTGAATAGAAAAGCTTTCCGGATTTCTTAGCAAAAGTTTTATACTAAATCCTTCTTTTAATAACTGGTTTACAAGATAATTTCCAGTTCTTCCTCCACCGCCTAACACGGCAACTTTTTTTATATTTTTCATATATTCTTTATAAAATTTGACATAAATAAATACGTCTTATCAGGTTGATAAAACGAAATAATAAAAGCTTACTGAGCCTTTATAAATGATCAATATTTTATAAAGAGATTCTAATAGTCCAAATATAACACAAAAAAAGCCATTCGGTTGAGTGAATGACTTTTTCATTTATTTCGCAATTATTATACTGTTCTTATGTAATAGAACAAAAACACTATTTATTGCAAATTTCTATTTGCACTAGAAAATTGTATAAGTAACAGTAGTGGTTGTGGTACTTTTAATTATAAAATTGGTACTAGTTGGCAGACCTCGCGCCACAATATCACGCTCGATAGTAAAAATAGGCGACTCACAACAACTATTCCACGGAATGGTATACGTAGGGCCAGCTATTTTAACTTCTTTTTGGTTATTTTTTAAAGGCTTAATAACATCATTAGAAACTGAAGTCAATGACATTGTACCGAAACTTAATGCTACTAAAAGCATTACTGAAAAGATTTTTTTCATAATATATTTTTTTATTTTTTAACAGATTAATTGATTTTATAAGTTACAGTAGTACTGGTAGTACTTAAAACAGTGTAATTAGTTGGCGGAAGTCCACGCTTAATAAGATCTCGTTCGACCGCACTAAGAGGCGACTCGCAACAAATTCCTAACCACGGCGCCGTGTAAGTTGCACCAAATACAACATTTGCAACTGCAACTTTTTGTTGATTTTTTATTGAAGAATTAGCAACATCATTAAAACTTGTACTTAATGACATTGTTCCAAAACCTAATGCTATTACTAGCATTCCTAAAAAAGCTTTTTTCATAATAAAATGTTTAAGTGTTAATATACTTACAAATATATCAGGTATATGAAAAAATCCTTACACATTTTTCGCTCTGTTTTTGTGTATTTTGTTAATTTTCTGACATTTAAATTGCATTGACTTCGAAATCATTAAAGAATAACAAAAAATTAACTTAAACAAAAGCGCTTTCGCAAACCTATTCTTGCTGCAAAAAGCGCATAAAAAAAGCCAGACATCACTGTCTGGCTTTTTTTCAATTATTTTGAAATTGTCTTAGTCAACTAAAACAATTACTTTATTGTCTTTCATCTCGATTGTTCCTGATTCAATCTCTAATGTATAAGTCTGGTCGTTTACTTTCGTAAATTTACCTGCTACTTCTTTAGAAAAATTAAAACTTGGTGCTGCAATCTTTACAGTTCCTTTTTCAAGAATAGAAACAATAGGAGCGTGATTATTCAATATTTGAAAGCTTCCATCAACTCCAGGTAATGTAACAGATGTTACTTCTCCTGAAAATAATTTTGCTTCTGGTGATACTATTTCTAAAATCATCTTTTTTTAGTTTACAGTCTCAGCTAACAGTCTCAGTACTGAATACTGCGACAGAATACTGAAAACTAGATTATGCTTCAGCCAACATTTTTTCTCCAGCTTCGATAGCGTCCTGGATAGAACCTTTCAAGTTGAAAGCTGCTTCTGGAAGATGATCTAACTCACCGTCGATAATCATGTTAAATCCTTTGATAGTATCTTTAATATCTACCAATACTCCAGGAATACCAGTAAATTGTTCTGCTACGTGGAAAGGCTGAGATAAGAAACGTTGAACACGACGTGCTCTTGATACTGATAATTTATCTTCTTCAGATAATTCTTCCATACCTAAGATCGCAATAATATCTTGCAATTGTTTGTATTTTTGAAGAATTTCTTTTACTCTTTGTGCACAGTCGTAGTGCTCATTTCCTAAGATTTGAGGAGTTAAAATTCTTGAAGTAGAATCTAACGGGTCAACCGCTGGATAAATACCTAACTCAGCAATTTTACGAGACAATACAGTTGTTGCATCTAAGTGAGCAAATGTTGTTGCTGGCGCCGGGTCAGTTAAGTCATCCGCAGGAACGTAAACCGCTTGTACAGATGTAATAGATCCTTTGTTTGTAGATGTAATACGCTCTTGCATAGCTCCCATCTCTGTTGCTAGAGTTGGTTGGTATCCTACTGCAGAAGGCATACGTCCTAAAAGTGCTGATACCTCAGAACCTGCTTGTGTAAAACGGAAGATGTTATCAACGAAAAACAATACGTCTTTACCTTGATCAGTTCCAGCTCCATCACGGAAATACTCAGCGATAGATAATCCTGAAAGTGCTACACGAGCACGAGCTCCAGGAGGCTCATTCATTTGTCCGAAAACGAAAGTAGCTTTAGACTCTCTCATTCCTGGCATATCTACTTTAGATAAATCCCATCCTCCATTTTCCATAGAGTGCATGAAATCATCACCGTATTTAATAATCCCTGACTCTAACATCTCACGAAGTAAGTCATTTCCTTCACGTGTTCTTTCACCTACTCCTGCGAATACTGAAAGTCCACCGTGACCTTTTGCGATATTGTTGATCAACTCCTGAATCAATACTGTTTTACCAACACCTGCACCACCAAACAATCCAATTTTACCCCCTTTTGCGTAAGGCTCAATCAAATCGATTACTTTGATACCTGTGAATAAAACTTCAGATGAAGTTGACAGATCTTCAAATTTAGGAGCTTGTCTGTGAATAGACAAACCGTTTTCTCCTGTTTTTGGCAAGTTTCCTAAACCATCAATTGCATCTCCAATTACATTGAATAATCTTCCATATACGTCTGGACCGATTGGCATTTGGATTGGATTTCCAGTTCCAACTACCTCATATCCTCTTGACAAACCATCTGTAGAGTCCATAGAAATGGTACGCACAGTGTTTTCACCGATGTGAGATTGTACTTCTAGAACTAACAATGTTCCGTCTTTTTTAGTGATTTCTAGTGAATCATAAATTTTTGGAAGTTCAACATCCTTACCGTTGAAAACTACGTCAACTACTGGTCCAATGATTTGAGCAACTTTTCCTATTACTTTTGACATTACTTATGTATTTATTAAATAGCTATTTAGGTTTATCGAAAATACCCTCTTTTTCAAAGCGCAAAGATAATTTTTTAAAATATAAAATCAATATTTTTTTTATAAAAAATACCATGATTTTGTTTGATTCATAAATCTAAGGCTTCAAATATCTAAAAAAGCATTTTTTAACAAAATAAAAAAAGCCACTACATCTTGACAATGAGTGGCTTTTTAGTTAAAATTTAATCTTATTGAATCGTTAACGGATATTGAATTGGATATGTTCCTAAATCTACATGACGCAACGTCGAACCATATTTTGCATTAATGGCATCTATAAAAATATTAGCAATCAAACCATAACCTCTTGGACTAGGGTGTACACCATCCAGAGAAAAGGCTCCTCCAACTGCATACGAAGAAGTCATTGTAAAGTTCCCGAAGCGAATTCCTCCACTAGACAACTTAGTCATTACACCCCTTGTATCTACCAATGCCAATCCTTTTGCATCTGCAGCAGCAGCAATTATTGTATTATAAGCATCTGTAGCCACTCTAATTTCAGCAATTTCACTCGGAATTAATACATGTTTGTCTTGTAATGGATATGATACTCCAAATGCATTTAATGGATAAGGCGGAGCAATTCCAACACCAGAATCAGCAGCAGTTGGCGCCGCACCAATAGCAGCTCTTGTTGTTAACAATACCAAATCTGTAACTTTAGCTTGTCTTGCCTGCCCGAATATCGCTCCATAAAAAGCTGCAGTTTGCGCTCCTAATGTTGGCGTAAATGCGGTTGTCAGCTGAGCAGCCAGATTAGGCAATGTTTCATCTTTGATCAATACCGGACTTGTAGAAGTTTCAGACAACAAATTAATTCTATCACCTGCACTAAAAACCGTTAAAGCTGCTTTTAGCGGACCATATAACTGTGCATTAAGCAATTTAATTGTTGCCAATCCAACAGCTTCATTATCTTTCCCTATTGATTTTGCCGTAAGCGGATTATAAGGTACTGTTGTAAAGTGTGGCAACGTTGTAATGTACGGTAAATTAGCCACTACTCCTTTTGCACCATTAGAAGTCAAAGTATTAACGAGTGTATTGTAGGCAAAGCTAAAAGTTGCAGTTGGCGTAATATCATCTCCTAAAACCGGATCCTGAGAAGTAGGCACACCACCATTTGTAGCATACCCCAAAACATCATTACCTCCTATAAACAAAGAGAAGAATGTTGGAGCCTGAGCCATGGCATCAGCCAGAATACTTGTGGTAGGCGAAGAAGAAAAACGCGCAAAATAAGGATTTGCTGTAGCAGGAGTTGCAAAAACACCTGCAAGATTTCCGTATCCAGGCGCTAACAAATGAAAACTTTTTGCTCCAGGAACACCCATATTACTAAAAGCACCTGTTAAACGTGCCGTTATAGCCGTTCCCGAAACTCCAGGAACATTTACAGGAGTTCTTGTAACAGGCTCAAAAATAAACCTTGTTGGAAATTTAGGAATTTGCACACCACCAGAAGAAAATCCACCAGTATTGTCTAACATAAAAGGAGTTGTAAAAGCACCACCACCAGCGGCCGCAAATTGTTGCGACAATATATTGGTATAAGCATTACTCTGCCCTTTTGCAAACAACGCTCCATCACTGTAACCTGCCGCAAAAGAATCCCCAAGTGCTACATATTTCGTAAAAACTGCTGTTCCCGGAACAACAGGTACTTCTGCCGGCTCATCATTACTATCATCATTATTACACGCTACAACGATTAAAGAAACCAGTAGTAGCCATTTTATATTTTTTTTCATGTTGTTAACTTTTAAAATTATTAGCTCTTTCTTAATTTGTAAGTCATAAAAAGAAAGAAAAACATTTCGACCGAATCATCATTTTCATTTACGGATTAATCACCCATGAAGCAAACCACATTTGACCAATCATACCTGCACCCACTACCTGAAGATAATCTTTTCCAAAAAGATTCGTTGCTCCAACCTTGATAACAGATTTCAATTTTGGAATACCATAATTAATCTGAGCATCAAGAACTGTATTTTCCGGAATCATACCATCTCCAAAAGAAGATTGCCATAAGTATTCCGTGTTCCATCTTACATTAACATTAAAACCTAAATTTTTAGCGACTTTAGCATTACCAAAAGATCCTTTAATTCTATGTTTTGGCGTATTAAATCCAGCAACAAAACTTGGATCTTCTTTCTGATCAAAATTAAATTGAGCATAATTATAATTAACTCCTAATTCAAAATCTTTATATACTTTTTTAGACAAACCAATTCCAGCACCAAATGATGTGATCTGAGCAGTAGTATTAGTATAAATTTGATAAACTCTTCTGTCTCCAAAAGCAAGGGCAGCATATCCTAACTGAACATTAGGATCTGCAGAATTAGTTCCCACTACCCCATAGTAAGGTGTAATAACTCTTGAAGTATTCATAAAGTCATTATAAATATTGTAGTATGCATTGATATCAATCGACAAATCATTTTGCACTACTGTACGATATCCTACCTCAAAAGCATGCACTTGTTCCGGTTTTACCAAACTAGGATTGGCAACTTTAAGATCAGCAGGATTTGCAGAAGCAGCAAATGCCTGAACAGAAGTTAATGTATATGAATTTTCATAAGCACTACGTCCTGACAAATTAACCGTTGGCCCTACGTTAGCGCCCGGTATAGCCTGCCCGGCAAGACTCACAGGTTGTGTTTCCTGAAAACGATCTAAGTTATCCGGTGCAGACCCAACTAATGCAAAAGGCCCTAAATCTAAACCAATATATTGATCCTGAGTTGTTGGATTACGAAAACCTGTTTGATAAGATGCTCTGAAATTATGTCTTTTTGATTCACCTGCAGCATATACAAAAGATACTCTTGGCGAAACATTTCCATCAAAATTCTGACTTTTATCATAGCGAACAGATCCTGTAAATTTCAATCTGTCATCCAGCCATTTTTTTTGTAATTGAACATAAGCTCCATATTCTTTATATTCGATTGGACCATCATAATCTGTAAAGATAGTCCCTTCTGAATCCATGATATATTTTCTCCATGAACCTCCTACCTGAATTTCAGCAAATTTGACAACATCTCTCAAGTTGTAGTTTAAATCTGAATGATACAATTTTGAGTGATCAATAAATTTAGCCCCCTGAGTTAAATCAGGATTAGAAATAACAGTTGCAAGCGCATTATTGAATTGTGCAGAACCCGGCTCAAATCTAGCTGATCTTGGTGCGCTTGGATTTTGCGGATCAATATTTGGTACTAATGGTAAATTTGGAGAAACATTATAGTCGGCAAAATTTCTCGCATAGTTAGAAGCGTCAGTTGCATTAAGACCAAGTACTGCCGAAGACAATTGATAAGCAGTTCCGTAATCTGTAAACCAGTTTTTATCTGATTTTGCTAACCTGTTAACATTCCATCCGGCAAATCTCATATCATAAGAATTTCCAGCATCCTCACTTGTAAAATAAACCCTTCCAAAAAAGTTTTTCCCTTTTATTTCAATTTTCCCTTGTTGCATCAAAAAATCTTTCAAAGCATATCTGTTTGCTCCCTGATAAATTGTACTTCCTGTACCAATTTTATATTGTAGTATAATTTCAGTATCATCTGCCCAAGGTTTAATATGAGCACTAAAGTCAGCTTTCATACTCTTAACCTTATTATCAGTTAAATCCTGCTCACGATATCCAGTTCTACTCACCTGTCCAACATTTGGAATAAAGGTGGTAATCTCATCTCCATATATATTTAAACCGTCGTAATTAGGATTATTAGCATGTCCAACAGAACCACCAGTCATACTTCTTGTATCAGCCGCGATCCACTCAGAAGCTTCCATATAAGTGAAATTTGCCTTCATAGCAAAATGCTTGGTAAATGCTTTGGCTGCCCTGATTCCAAAATCATTGTAGTCATTAGTTCCGGCAGCATTTTGATTTGTTTGCCCGTATTTGTAGTAAACGCTTATTCCTTCATTAGTAAAAGGGCTTTTACTACTCATAAACATAATACCGTTAAAAGCATTCGCACCGTACAATGCAGAAGACGCTCCAGGCAAAAGCTCAACACTAGCCACATCAATATCAGAAATACCAATTAAGTTACCTAGCACAAAATTCAACGCTGGTGACGAATTATCCATCCCGTCAACTAACTGCATAAAACGCGTATTTGCCACCGTAGCAAATCCACGAGTATTTATCGATTTAAAAGAAATACTACTGGTATTAAAGTTAACTTCTTTTAAATTTTCTAAACCATCATAAAAAGTAGGTGCTGTTGTATTTTTAATTTCCTGAAGCCCCATTCTTTCAATAGTAACCGGAGATTCAATTACACGCTCAGGAGTTCTTGAAGCCGAAACCACAATTTCATCTAATTTTGTTTCTTCATCTTTTAAAACCACATTGATTTTTTGACTTAACGAAGTAACATTAATTGTTTTACTCTCGAATCCAACTGCCGAAACCTTAATGGTAAAAGGCAGCTTAGCGGAAGTATTTAATTTAAATGAGCCATCAAAATCGGTAGATGTTCCTGTAGAACTTCCTACTAAATTGATATTGGCACCAGGAATAGATTGTTTGTTACTATCAGTAACAGAACCAGTAATTGTATTCTGCGCAAAGGATATTCCGCTGAAAAACAACATAATTAGCAAATACACTCTCATTTGGATTTGTTTTTGGTTAGTTTATATAGCCAAAATACAAATATTTTTGATATTAATAAAAAAATGTTAAAAAAAATAAATATTCTATATAAATTTAGTTACAATTTTAACTATTTATCAATTACATTTCTTCAATTAAAATCAAAAAATAAACTCAATAAACGCAAAATACTATGCATACATATTATTTTTAATTAAAAAAATAAGGATTTAATAAAAATTAAGCATAAAGAAAAAACATATGGCAATAAAAAAAAGCGAGATATAAATCTCGCTTTTTTAACAAATCAACTTTCTTTAAATTATTTAGAAATAGCTTCTACTTTTTCTAATCGACTTTTTAAATCAATAATTTGCTTATTTTGTTCAATAATATACAATGCTATTCCCTCAATTTTCTGTAATAATTTAGCATTCATTTCCCCCAGATTAATACCATCCTTCAAAACTTCTGCTTCACTTGGAATATTTTCTAAATGACCTTTTTCTACGATATGTTTTTCGACCTCTTCAAGGGTTGGTAGATTGTATTCTTTTTTGAAAACAAAATCTGACCAACCTTCCATATCTACTTTTACTTCTTTTGAATGGATTGTTCCGTTTACGTCTAATTTATTTTTTGGTACTGTTGTCCCTATACCCACATTACCATTATAATTTATTCTCATTCTCTCGGTTTGGATCGCTCCACCAGTTGTAAAAATAGTGGAAGAATTATTAGCCGTATTCGGCCCGATTCTCAAATCTCCTCCATTAGCCCCCATAATATCATTAACATAAAAAAGAGATGTAACACGTGCTTTGCCATTAACATCCAGAGATACACTAGGAAAAGATGTTCCAATTCCAACATTTCCACTGATACTTTGATCTCCAATAAAATTATTTTTCCCTCTAGTTGCCAACTCAACCCATGCTATAACGGGTGAAGACAAATCCACTGCGACAATTTTTCTAAAAAATAACCTATCATTTATTGTAAAAGAGGAAGCGATCTGAAGTTGGAAGTTATTATTAGTTTCCGTATGACGGGCAACAAATAAATGCTACCACACATTACTTTGATCGGGTGCCATACCAGTTGTATTAGAATTTAAACCATTATAAATGCCTGATTTAATTGGCGCCGAAAAGTTCGGAATATTTGTTGGCGCATATCTCTCTCCTATTTGCTGCGCAGAAATCATGTAAGTTGTAAAAAAGAATAATGTGATTATAGAAAGTTTTAAATTCATTATTGTGTTTTTTTAGATAATAGTATAGTTTTTAAATTATTTATTTCCCTTGTTTGCTTTTCATTATCTTTTTTCATTTCAATCATATAAAGAGTTAACTCCTCAATTTTCTGCAACAACTTAGCATTCATTTCGCCCAAACTAATTCCGTTTTTCAAAACCTCTTCTTCACTTGGAACATTTTCTAAATGACCCTTTTCTAGAATATGTTTCTCTACTTCTTCAAGTGTTGGTAAATTATATTCTTTTTTAAAGACAAAATCTGACCAGCCTTGCATATCTACTTTTACTTCTTTCGAATGGATTGTTCCTTTCACATCAAGTTTATTTTTTGGATTTATCTCTCCTATACCAACATTACCATTTGATGAGATCCTCATTCTTTCTTGTAAATTTGCAATTGATGGATTATCAATATCTCCTTCCCAGCCTGAATAAAAAGCTAACGCTTTTCTACCATAATTTTGATCGTTAACCCCTCTAAAAGCCACTCCATTATTAGTTTGATATCCACCTGTTAAAAGTAAATATGGAGTACTAGTATTATTATTACCCGCAACTGCATGAATTCTCAGTCCTGCATCAGAGTTAGAGGCGTTTATCTGCAATGTTTTTTCTGGAGCATTTGTGCCAATTCCATTATTGCCAGTTCCGGTAATTCTCAAATTTCCTGAAGATTCAACATCACTTTTGGAGTCTAAAAGGTAACGCCAACTTTCCCACGTATCCTGACCATAAAAAGCACTTCTGTAAAGTATCCTTGCGCCGTTCCAGGTATTATCAAAATACAATTGTGAAACTAAATGTGACACTTTTCCACTTATCTCTAATAATGATCCATAATTAGTGGGCGCACCAACACCATTGTAATTATCCCATAATTTTACAGACATAGGATTAACACCAGCCCTTGGAGGACTTGCAAAATCTTTTTGATTCTCGCTCCAATTCAAACTATTATGTCCTAAATTACCATCAAAGGTTTGACAATAACAAATAGAATTAAGCATTATAATAAATAAGAACAATATTTTTTTCATAAAATTATTTATTTCAATTTTTCTTCAATTTTAGATAGCCTTTCAAAAACATTTTTAAAAGTTTTATTTTCTTTTTCTAATGCATCAATTCGTAAAGATTGTTTATTATTTTTCTTTTCCTGTTCAATTGTATAAAGAGTCAGCTCTTCATTCTCTTTCTTCATCTCAATCATATAAAGCGTCAACTCCTCAATTTTCTGCAACAACTTTACATTCATTTCTCCCAAGTTAATTCCATTCTTCAAAACTTCTGCTTCGCTTGGAATATTTTCTAAATGCCCTTTTTCTGCAATATGTTTTTCTACTTCATTAAGAGTTGGCAAATTATATTCTTTTTTAAAAACAAAATCTGACCAGCCATCCATATCTACTTTTACTTCTTTTGAGTGAATTGTGCCGTTTACATCCAGTTTATTTTTAGGGTCACTAATACCGATACCTACATTACCATTAGTTAAAATAGACATCTTCGAGTTATAATTAGTTATCAAATGTAAAGGATGATCACTTTCAGTCCCTAAAAAGCCACCACCGCCATACCACGAAGAATGCGAAAAAATTCCAACTTTATAATTAGAATTTAAAGACGTTGCTAAAATCTTAGAACTACTAACTCCGGCAACGTCTAATACTTTACCCCAATTCTGATCATTCGACGGATTAGCTACTCCGATTCCCAAATTACCAGTTATATAATTAGCCCCAGCTCCATTTATTTTTAATGTTCCTGAAGATTCAACATCACTTTTAGAATCTAAAAGATAACGCCAACTCTCCCAGGCATCCTGACCATAAAAAGCACTTCTATAAAGTATCCTCCCACCATTCCAGGTATTATCAAAATACAATTGCGAAACTAAATGTCCCACTTGCCCACTTATCTCTAATAATGAACCAAAGTTTGTAGGTGCCCCCGCTCCCATTCCATTGTAATTATCCCATAATTTTACAGACATAGGACTCACACCAACTCTGGGCGGACTTAAAAAATCTTTTTGATCTTGATTCCAATTCAAACTTTTAGACCCTAAATTACCATCAAAGGTCTGGCCATACGAAAACAAATTATATAATCCTATAAATAAAAATAATGTTTTTTTCATTAGAGCATTTTACTTTAATTTTTCTTCAATTTTAGACAACCTTTCAAAAACATTTTTAAAAATTTGATTTTCATTTTCTAAGGCTTCAATTCGTAAAGATTGTTTATTATTTTTCTTTTCTTGTTCAATTGCATAAATCGTCAACTCCTCAATTTTCTGCAATAACTTTGCGTTCATTTGCCCCAAATTAATTCCATTTTGTAAAACTTCTTTTTCACTTGGAATATTTTCTAAATGACCTTTTTCGGCAATATGTTTTTCGACTTCATCAAGAGTTGGCAGATTGTATTCTTTTTTAAAAACAAAGTCAGGCCAGCCATTCATATCTACTTTTACTTCTTTAGAATGGATTGTTCCGTTTACATCTAGTTTATTTGTTGGATTTGTAGTTCCAATTCCTACATTACCGCCTTCAGCTTGGATGATTAAATCACTCCATGCATTTAATTGAGAGTTATGCGCACCGAACCAAGATTTACCATTATATTCTCCCATTACAATAGCATTTAAATCCCCAGATGCAACAATTCTTCCTCGCCAAATACCCGTTGATAATCCAATTTCTTTCACTAATAATTTAGTTTGATAACTCGCTGTTTCTTCTGCTCCAATACTTACATTTCCTCCTTCATCAGCTATCAATATTTTTCTCCATCCACCCCATTGTCCATCTAATGGATAAGCATTTCTATAAAAAACACCACCATCGTTTAAATTAAGTTGATGATTTTTTCCTCCACTATTGTCTGTGTTTTCCCACGGGAAAAAAGTTAAATTAGTTGAATACATTCCAGAACCTGGAACTCCGATAACACCTCTTAATTTAAAATCAGCCTTGATGCTGAATTCAGAAAAATTTGGTAAATCATTTACATCTCTAGTATCACTTATAATTAAAGAAGATAGAGACTGTGAATAAACTTTACTATTAACTGTAAATATTAGAAACGAAATTATAAATATTGCTGTTTTCATATTATTCTCTTTGTTTTAATTTTACAATATCATTCTTCATATTTTCATTATCTTTTTTCATCTCAATCATATAAAGAGTCAACTCCTCAATTTTTTGCAGCAACTTAGCATTCATTTCTCCCAAATTAATTCCGTTTTGCAAAACTTCTTTCTCGCTTGGAATATTTTCTAAATGACCTTTTTCTGCAATATGTTTTTCAACTTCTTCAAGTGTTGGTAAATTGTATTCTTTTTTAAAAACAAAGTCTGACCAGCCCTCCATATCTACTTTTACTTCTTTTGAATGGATTATCCCGTTTACATCAAGTTTATTCTTGGGGTTTAGTTCTCCTATACCAACATTACCATTCGTCAATAAAGACATTTTTACATTATAATTAGTGATTAAATGTAAAGAGTGATTACTCTCTGTACCAACAAAACCACCACCCCCGTACCAATTTGTATTATGCGAAAAAATACCAACTTTATACAATGCATTTTCTGACGTTGCTAAAATTTTTGAATCATGTATTCCAGCAACATCCAATACTCTACTCCACCCTTGAATATTTGAAGGATCAGTTGTTCCGATTCCTAAATTACCTTCGATACTTTGATTCCCAATAAAATCATTCGCTCCTTTAGTTGCCAATTCAATCCAAGGATTCCAAAAATTTGCATCTCCATTTCTGGTTCTAAAAGAAATGCGATTACGCCAATAATCACTACTTATCTGCGTATCGTAATTATTAGTAAATCCACCATAACTAATAAGGGAACCATTCCACGGAGTTCCAGCAGATGCATAGGAAAAAACATAACCTCCTCTAAAATCATCAGCAGTTCCTGAAAGCCAGATATGAGAAGTTGGTTCTAATTTTTGTGCCTGTATAGTAACAACAAATGAAAATATAAAAAACATACTTAATTGAATCTTTTTCATAATTTATTTCAATTTTTCTTCAATTTTAGACAAACGTTCGAAAATATTTTTAAATGCCTCATTTTCTTTCATAAGTAATTCGATCTGCAAAGATTGTTTATTATTTTTCTTTTCTTGTTTAATCGTATATAGAGTCAGCTCCTCAATTTTCTGCAACAATTTAGCATTCATTTCTCCCAAGTTAATCCCATCTTTTAAGACTTCTTCTTCACTTGGAATATTTTCTAAATGACCTTTTTCTGCAATATGTTTTTCAACTTCTTCAAGTGTTGGTAAATTGTATTCTTTTTTAAAAACAAAATCAGACCAACCATTCATATCTACTTTTACTTCTTTGGAATGGATTGTACCATTAACGTCTAGCTTATTTGTTGGGTTTGTAGTTCCGATACCAACATTGCCCCCAAATGAAGCACCACTAAAAAAATTTGTTTGACTACCATCTCCTGGTACGTACAGTAAAGTACGTAAAGGACCATCATATCTTTTTGCTATAATTTCAAAGCCTTGATCATATCTCCAATCATCAGTTAAGTAAACCCTAAGGCGTGAATTACCATTATCAACATTTCCTATAGATTCAGTTCTAATAAAATGAGATTCACCCCAGCCATTAAATACTAATGAATTGCCAATATATCCTTGGGTACCTAAAGTCACGTTATCTGTGAGCGACAAATCATTTTGCGCTAGAACTAAGCCCGTGCCACATAAAAGAAAAAACATTGTAAAGATTATTTTCATACCTATTAATTTTAATTTTTTAATTTAAACTTCTTTTCTGGAAATTCTTTACCTTAATCCCTACCTAGCTCAAAAAGTTTACATCTTTAGACCAATTTCGGCTATATTTTTTATGTTATCTATATTTTTTTATTCCAAAATTTATCCCCGCTCCTGCACGAATCCTTTCTTGTGGTGCGCTTACTTAAATATCAAACATTATAAAAACTATAACATCATCAATAAGTCCTTTTTGATAAGAATAATCACTTGCACTGCTATAAAAATAATCTTCTGTCTGTACATCCTTCTTCAAAAGGATTGGTGTGAACATCGTTAATCTTTTGTTGAATAACTTTATTACTCCCGAGCTCTATTGATTTGTTATCATGTCTCCAAAATTGATAATATTTCACATTAGCCCATTTCTCTGGTTCATTCTTAAAATCCAGCAAAAATTCTCTCCAGCTTTCTTTTGAATTTTCCTGTATACTTTTTACAATTGACCTACTAGTAAATCTCTTTAAATCACATATTAACAATTGAGGATTTTGACTGTTTACACTCCAAAAAAAAGCACATGATTTGTCATAATGTAGGAGGCGTGAATTTCTAATCCTTTATTTTTCTGGCAAAACTCTAAATTTTCCAAAAACAAATCTTTATATTCATTTCTTGTAAATACATCTAACCAGCCTATAACCGCAAAGCTTATAAAATATAAACCTTCAGGATTATGAAATTTATAATTCTACTATTTTTTTTTAAGTACATTCATAATAACACCAAAAGCTAAACTTTAATTAGCATGAGACCATACGAAATGATTCGTGCGGGAAGGGGGAACACTTGAATCATCTCCAATCATCACTTTTTAACTGAACCACCAGAAACTGTTCCAAAAGCAATCATACCTAAACCTCTATACCTGAAAGAAAAATCATTTCCACATTAAAAATAAATCAAGTAAATTTTCAATAATTATTTTAAGCCAATTTTTCTTTTTTTTCAATTGTTCCTTACTTTCTTTCATTACAATATTGATTTAATTTATCATCATTTATTTTAACTAGAGCAAATACAACCAGAATAATTAAAACTGATAGAATTATAAAAAGTGATATTGATTTAGATAAATAACTAATCAAATTTGTAATTGACAAAAAATTATTTAAAACATGTAAAATAATAGTTAGGCAAATATTTCTTGTTTTTAAATATACCCAAGAGAGAAATATACTTAATAAAAACACATAGAGAAGTGATGAATTAGTAATGAAGTGGATCAAGGTAAAACCTACAGATAAAGTAAGAATTGAATTAGTTTCTGGTTTTGTTTTGACTAAACTGATTAATAAATATTTCCTAAAAATTAGCTCTTCCAATATTGGATATAGTACTAAAACTTTGACAATCTCAAATTTATTTAAATACGAAAATGTCAAAAAGTTATCATTTACAATTATAAACGATGTACATAAAAAATAAAGACTATAAAAACAAACAACAAACAGTAGATAGTAAATCAAATTAAAATTAACTTTTAAATTAATTAAAGAAACCGGTTCAGACTTAATAATTGAATAATAAAGTACTAAAAATAAATCAAAACTAATTATCAAAAAACCATTTAAACTATAATGGAAATCTAAATATGAAATAAATGCAAGTACAATAACTACCAAAAAAAAATAGATTCTTTTCATTATTTATTTTTAAAATTATTTTCACTAAAAGTTTACCTTTTAGCTTTATAATACACATCAAACCTACTAACTCCAGAATAAGGACTAAAACCATTAATCATCATTGGTTTTTGCTGGGGGCCTTGCGGTCTAAAGATATAATCTATCAACGCATTTTTAGCATTAGCCTCATCTATTGAAATTAATCCATTATTCTTTGTAGGAGTTTTAGCTAAGCCTCCATCACTTAATAACTGCCCCCCTCCCTTTAATAATGATTTTATACCAAAAACTGCAAGTTTTTTTATTCCCCACTTAGCACCACCCTCATATGCTTTATTAATATAGTTGGCATTTCCATTACTTTTATTTGTATTAATACTTAGCCCTTCAATTCCTTCAAATGAAACTATTCCATCATTATTTGTAAAAGGATGTGCATCTAACCATTGTTCAATTTCATCAATATTACCATGTCTATACTTATTAACGATGCTTTTTGCCTTTTCTCTATTTGGATTTTCGCCTTGTATCTCATGTGCTGCATGATTCAATCCTGAAACCACTAATCCCGTCAATGCTCCTTGCCAGAAATTTCCACCTGTTAATTGCGCACCGGCACCACCGGAAACAGTACCAAAAGCAATCATGCCTAATACATTTTTAGCACCTAATACGCCACTTAAACCCTGATGATTAAATGTTTCCGTAAAACTAACTCCTCCAAAACTATGCGTTTCTGGAGCACTTGAACCACCGCTCCATGCACTTGCAGCCACACTACTCAAAGCACCAGCTGCAAAACCACTCCAGAATTTCCCCCCAGATATGGCCGTCATTCCTCCTTGAAATGTACCGTGTGCCGCAGCACTAAAGGCAGCCTGCGAATAAAAATTAGTAAACAAGTTTCCTGCAGCAGTACCAATACCAAAAGTTACCGCTGAACTGGCTGCTCCAATAAATGTGGCTTTAATCAAACCTCCTACACTAAAAGGAACATCTGCTAATAATGCGGTTAACGTATAAGTGGTTGCAGCTATAATAGCACCAATTGCAATTGCGGTACCAATAACAAATTCTTCACCGCTAGGGTCTGTATACTTTAACGGATTATTTAATACATAACCATAACGATTATAGTTTTGCGTATTTGATGGATCCTGAATAAAATTATCAGGTTGTAAGAAGCGATGCAATTTAGGATCGTACAAACGACCATTCATATTAATAATCCCTACACTTTGCAAATGCTCATGACCTGTATAACCACGATCTAAAATCGTCAATAATCCCAGATCGGTTCCTGTTCCATTCTGTACTTTTAAAACCGCTCCCCAGGCATCAAATAATCTTTTCTCTACAATAGCACCTGCATTATCAGTAATAGCTAATATAGTGCCTTGATAATCTCTGTGTAAATATAAATAATTTTGCGTTACCCCATCGCTTTTCAGTACCAATGGAGCAGTATAGCCATCTCCCCCTATATAGGTAACAAACTCAATTGCTCCGCTACCTATATTTTCTTTAATCTCCATCGTACCATCACCAGAATAATGTTTACGAAGTGGACGAAGTAACTTATCTTCTTGTACACCTCCGTAAAACATTGTGCTGCGATCATTGCCATCATTATAACTAAAACTTAAATAATCAGTATAATTTCCGTCACGTCCGGGTTCCTTAATAGTTACAGGACTTTTAAAGGTATTATAGGTAATTTCTAATCCTAATCTAGGAGCAGAATTTTCACCACTTCCTCTATTTTGGTAATAACTTAATGCCTGCGGAGTTAACGTGATCGAATTATTTTGATATGTTTTGCCTGTTACTGTATAATTATAAGTACCAACATTGTTTTGAGTAATCTTCCCTTTTGCATCATAACTCTGTGTTTCCTGTTGCGCTTGTGCATTATTATATGTTAATAATCGATCTAATTCATCATAAGTAAAGTTCTCATTCCAACTGAATAAATTATTTGTTCTCGTTGTTAAATTTCCTCTTTTGGGCTCAAATCCTGTCGATAATGTTATGACATTTCCTGGATTTGCAACGGTTCTGTCCCATTTAAACACAGAAGCATAACCATATTGATCATATAAATTTGTGATAGCGATACCATTCCCTAAACTTGCATTGGTCAACTGCCCCCTTTCGTTCAACGAATTAGTTTGCCATAATACCTGCTGGCTAGTGTTATCGATAATTTGCCATGCAAAGCCATTTTGGTAGGTGTGTTTTAGTTCTTTTGAACTTGACTTACCACCAATAGCTGCCGTTGAAGTTTCTTTATCTAGACGACCAAACGTATCATAAGTTAGTTCTTTTGTAAAAGTAGCATAAGGTGTATTCTCTATGGTTTTGCTAATTCTTTTATAATTGTCGTATTCGAATGAGTTAGTAATTGAATTGCCTTCTAAAGTATTAACAAAAGAAGTACTGCTTATTAAATTGGTACTTGTATTGTAGACATAAGTTGTTTTACTTTTATCTTTGGTACCAACGATTGTTTTTTCTATCGTTTTGCCGGCAGCATCATATACATAAGACCTTGTTCCGTTTGGTGTAGTTTCGGTTTTTATTTGTCCAAAAGCATCATACGCATAGGTATAGGTTCCCGCACTTGGATCTGTCATAGAAATTTTATTACCCCAGCCATCTATAGCAATTGAAACTTTGTTGCCCTGGTAGTCTGATTCTTTTAATTGTCCGTTTGCGTAATATATAAAATTAACCGCTCCACCCGGATCTGTTGCTTGCGTTTTATTACCTAGCGCATCTACAGTTGCCGTAGTAATTTTGCCATCATCATCACTTTTAGTGGTAAGTCCGTTATATTCTAATTTTTGAATTTTACCCGTATGTGCTGTTATTGTTTTAGGGCGCATTAAATAATCGTATTCATAAACAGTCCATTGGCTTGGAGAGGTAAAATAAGGCTCACTTTCTTTGGTTTTTCGTCCTAAACCATCATAAACCACTTGTTTTGACACCATAGAACCGACCGTAAAACCTTTTGTGGTGGTTACAGTTGCTCTTCCTAAAACATCGTATCGTGTTGTTGTTTTAGCATCGGTATTATTAGTTGTGGTAGTAGTATAACCTCCATCTGACAATTTAGTATAAACTATTGCTGTTACTAATGGAGTCGAAGATGTATTTTGGATTGTAGTGTTAATTAATTTGCCCCAAGTATCATAAACATAATCACTAACTACTCCTAAATAATCTGTAGATTTTGTAATCTGCCCTAAAGTATTATAAACAAAATTCGTAACAAAGCCCTGATGATCTGTTTTCTTCACTACAAATCGTTTTGTAACATCATACTCATCATTTATAGTTCTTGGTACAGGAGGGGTTGGTGCTGCAGGAGCACTTACTGTTTTAGCCAGCAAGTTTCCCAATGAATCATAGGTCATTTCCTCTACTATTGGATACGTATTATGTCCTTTTTTTTCTTTCTTTGTTAAATTTGATCCTGTATATGTATATTTTTCTTCAGAAGTACGATTATCTCCTGTATAAACGGTAGTGGAAGAATTAATTTTTTTAGGTCTTCCTATATAATAAGAGCTCCCTACCCCTGTTGGATTACTATCATATTCTGTATCGATTGTGGTAGTTCCTTGCCAAGTTGCATCACTATATTGCTTTGATACGCTTCTTACCTGTAAACCATAATAGTTAGTGCTTTCAACTGTTCCGTCATATGTATAATTTGTTTCGTCTTTAACACCTGTTAGATGATCAATAATAGTTTGTTTCATTAATAAAACATTGTAGACACTACTGTTTGAATTCGATGCACCTCCGTCTTGAGAATTTATTGTGGGAGAAGCTATAAACTTATTGTTATTATTTGCACTGGCATAAAAACCAGGTTTTAAAATTATTTGTGATGCTTGATAATTAACTGCTACATCATCATTTATCTTTGATGAGGCTGTTATAGATCCACTTGCTTTATAAGTTTGTCCTATGCTAACAGGATCCTGAATTATAATATTATCCTTAATCGCACGGGATGAAACAGCATCACCACCTCCTTCTGTATATACCGAAAATTCATTTGTTTTTGTACTTAATAAATCTGAAGGAACACTATTGAATACTGTTGTGCCTTCGGTACTGCTCCATGTAATTTTGTTAGCACCTCTAAGAGCAATATCATTGTGTTGCGTGGTCCAGATCTTAGCATCTGAACTATTCAAATACCAGCTGCTTCTTGTAGTTCTTGTAAAACCTACTGTTCCGTAATTAAAGTTTGATACAAATCCTCTATATCTAAAATCCTGATATTTAGAAATCCCATTTATAGTGGCAGTAACTTTTGAAACCAAATAACTAGTAGGATTTCTGATAATTTCAATATTAGGATAAGTAACATTTGTGCCAGATGAGTAAAAGTCAGATGATGGATTACCTATTCCTCCATCACTAGCCTCCATTGGTTTGTATTCAATAACCTGCTTGATATTACCGCTGGATTCTGATACTTCAATTAATCTATTTTCGGCATCAACATTCTTGTTGAACTGATAATATTCGATTCTGTCATTATGCCCCCTGACTAGTACTAAATCTGTATTGGCACCATTGTATCTGTAATTAGAAACAATAGGAATTGCAAGAACCGGTGAACCAGCTCTGTAAGCACCTGAATTGTATACTTCATCAAAACCAGATTTTTCCGTTTTTCCAATATTATTACTAAATCCAGAAACTGCCCACCTTGAATCATGGTTATTAATTTTTCCATCTACTTTAAAATGTTCTCTCCAAACCCGAACTAAATCTGATTTACCATCACCATTAATATCCATGGCATAATAATTACTAAAGTGCTGTTGTGTTTTATAGTAATTGCCAGAATTCGGCCAGTACTCAACAATGTTATGACTTTCTTTTGTAAAAAACTCAGCCCCGATAGAAGCAGCATTACTATAATAAATATGCCATTTAATTGCATTTGGTTCTCCCTCTGAATCCGGAATCATGATATCCGTTTTACCATCTCCATTGTAATCTCCAAAAAGTATCTCTTTTGTAGATGAATACGCATCTATTATTCCTGATCCGATAATTTCTAGTTCAATCCAAGGCGAGACTGATAATTGTTTAAAACCTAAAACCTTATATGTTTTATTTCTATTAATAAGCAAAATATCTGATTTACCATCACCATTGAAATCAGCAACATATCTTGTAATATCTTGAATACTTAATTCAGGATTCGCAGCAGCTGGATTTGTTCTATTAATTAAATCTTCCGATATCCCTGTATTTAAAATTTTAACATAACTGTTTACATTTAAAGTATTAAAATCAATTATTGAGTAAACAATACCTCCATTCGAAATAACAGTTGGCATGCACGCACCACCCATATAATTTGTTGACCCTCTTTTTTCATCTATTGTTGAAATCATTAAAACTTCAGAGATACCATCACCATTAAAATCGCCTTCATAATATAGATTACTTGCTTTATTATATTTAGCAGTACTACAACCAGTGGAAGTTCCTGTATTATCAATTAAAATACTTTTAGTATAAGTTTGCGATACAACATTATTAATTAAATTATAAATTTTAAATGTCACATCTGCCATACTTGACTTCACCTCAACGATAGATCTAAATTGATTTATTTTATTGTTCAACAATGTTGTTGCGGAAAAAATTCGTCCTTTATTAATTGTAAAGGGTAAGTTAATAGGATCATTACTTACAGTCCCATTAAACAAATTTGTGAAAACCTGATTATTTGCAATAAAATCTAATCTTCCATCTCCATCAAAATCTCCTGCTAATTGTGCATCTTCAAATTCAAGATTATTTCTATATTCTTTCTCTGTTCGAACCTGTTGAATTGAAGTTGGCGCATAAGTAAAAACAACGGGATTAGATTCTTCATTCTGAGCATTTACTTCCTGAATACTTCTTACTCTTTCGTAACCTAAATCTGTATCTGTCTCATGAATAAGCTTATATTTCCTAAAAACACTATTGTTTGCATAAACCTCTATTTTCTTTAGTATTTGGCTGGCATAAACTGGAGCTCCTTTTAGAAAATCTCTTTCTATTCGTTTAGAATTTTCATAAATAAAACCAATCTTATTTTGAGTTGCAATTCCAGCTGTTATATTTCCACTGAATGTAATTGTATCTATATACAACTGATTGCTATTATTATAGGTAACTGTTTTATAATTATAATCTATAAAATTACCGTTGACATCTTCGTAATGAACAATATACCAAGAATTTAAAGATACTGAATTCTGCAAACTCCCTGAACCTTTAGATCCATACCAACTTCTTGATCCGTCAGGACTAGTTACAATAAAATAAACAGTTGTACCTTCTGTTTTTAATTCAATTCTTGTATTACTTTTATATTCCGTTTCATACGTTGACCCACTTGCCCAATAAGTTCCTGTTTTTATTAAAAGGCGCTGCCCATCTAATGCCAACTTATCATTATCATCAAAATCAACCCCATCCACAAAACCATCTATATCGCGTCTGGTAGCAATACGACTTATAGTTGAAATACTATTGATACTCCAGCCCTGTCCGGCTATCCCGCCTTTAATTCCACTACTATAAGTTAAATTAATTATTGGTGCTACGCTTTTAATACTTGGAGGAGTAGCAATAGGTAATGTATAAACAGCCGAACCAGAAGCTGAAATTTGTAATTCTCCCTTAGTATCTGTAAAATTCTGAGAAAAAATAAATTGAGATATTAAAATAAATGCAAAAAGGTAAAATTGTTTCATATAAAAACTTATTGTTTAATGATTTTAATAGTTTTTGGATCTCCACTACTACAATAGAGTATTACAACATAAACTCCTGTAGAATAATCCTGAAAAGGAATATTGTGACTGTCATTCCTTGCCATCAGCGGATAGGTTTTTAACAATTGTCCCGTTATAGAAAAAACCTGAATTGAACTAACATAATCATTGTCTTTTACTTCCCACTTTATATATAACTCCTCTTTTACAGGGTTTGGGTAATAGGAAATAACATCTTCTTTAGAAAATTTAAGTAAATCTTCCTCAGCCAAAGCTTCAATTTCTTTAACCTCTGTATTTTCTTTAACTTGTTTCGCAGAAGAAGAACATCCTGACAAACATAATTCTCTAATAATTTGATTACCTGCCTGATCATAATTAAAAATTAATTTTTGCTGGGCATTTACTGAAAAAGAAAATAGCAACAAAATAATAAGTAAATTTTTCTTCATAATGTTTTTTTATCCATTTCGTGCAAACATAACATTATAATTTAAATCTTACAAAATAATATGTTAATAAAAAATAAAGCACAAAAAAAGCGAGATATAAATCTCGCTTTTTTAACATATAAATATTTTAATCGAATTACTCTACAGTAACTGATTTTGCTAAGTTACGTGGCTGATCTACATTACAACCTCTCATTACAGCAATATAGTATGAAAGCAACTGTAAAGGTATTGTTGTAATTAACGGAGATAGCGCATCTGAAGTCTCAGGAATCTCAATAACATAATCAGCTAACTCACGAACCTGAGTATCTCCTTTAGTTACTACAGCGATAATTTTACCGCTTCTTGATTTAATTTCCTGAATGTTACTCACAATTTTATCGTAGTGACCTTGTTTTGGTGCAATTACAATAACCGGCATATGCTCATCAATTAAAGCAATAGGACCATGTTTCATCTCTGCAGCAGGATAACCTTCTGCATGAATATAAGAGATCTCTTTAAGCTTAAGAGCTCCTTCTAATGCAACCGGGAAATTATATCCACGACCTAAGTATAAACAGTTTGGCGCATCTTTAAAAGCTGCAGCAATCTCTTTTGCTCTGTCGTTCGTTTCTAATGCCTCAGCTACTTTTTCAGGGATTATCTCTAATTCTTGTAAGTAAGTATGGAAATCAGTATTTGATAAAGTTCCTTTAGCTTTACCTAATCGCAATGCGATCATAGTTAAAACTGTGATTTGAGTTGTAAAAGCTTTTGTTGAAGCTACTCCAATTTCAGGACCTGCGTGTGTATAAGCACCAGCATGACTTTCTCTTGAAATAGAAGATCCAACTACATTACAAACTCCAAAAACAAAGGCACCATTTTCTTTTGCTAATTTAATAGCCGCCATTGTATCTGCAGTTTCTCCAGATTGAGAAATTGCAATAACAACGTCGTTTTTGTTTATAATAGGATTTCTGTATCTAAATTCAGAAGCATATTCTACTTCAACAGGAATACGCGTAAATTCCTCAAAGATATATTCAGCGACTAAACCTGCATGCCACGAAGTACCACAAGCAACAATAATTATTCTGTCGGCATTAAGAAATTTTTCCAAATTATCTTCAACACCAGCCATTTGAACAATTCCTACATTCGCATGAAGTCTTCCTCTGTAAGTATCTTTTATAACACTTGGCTGCTCGTAGATTTCTTTAAGCATGAAATGATCATAACCCCCTTTTTCGATCTGCTCCAAATTCATTTGAAGTTCCTGAATATAAGGATCTACTAAAGAGTCATCTTTAATTTTTCTAACTTTAAGAGGCTTATGCAATCTAATGTTTGCCATTTCACCATCTTCAAGATAAATTGCATTCGAAGTATATTCGATAAAAGGCGAAGCATCAGAAGCAATAAAATATTCTCCTTCACCAACACCAATTGCCAAAGGACTACCTAATCTTGCTGCAACAATTTCGTTTGGATTTTTTTTATCAAAAACAGCAATCGCATAAGCTCCTACCACTTGATTTAAAGCAATCTGAACTGCTTTACCCAACTTAATTCCTTCTTTTTTCTGAACTTCTTCAATTAAATTAACTAAAACTTCAGTATCTGTATCAGACTTAAATGTATACCCTCTTTTGATTAATTCTTCTTTAAGTGGCGCATAATTCTCAATGATTCCATTATGAATAATTACCAACTCTCCTGAATTAGAAAGGTGAGGATGTGAGTTTACATCATTTGGCACACCATGTGTAGCCCAACGTGTATGCCCAATTCCTATAGTTCCGTTTGTAGTAAAATCATCTTTTGCCTTAGCTTCAAGATCTAAAACTTTACCTTTTGTTTTACAAACTTTTATACCTGTTTCAGCATCATATAGCATGACACCCGCACTATCATATCCTCTGTACTCGAGCCGCTTTAATCCTTTTATAACAATAGGATAGGCATCTCTATGACCGATATATCCAACAATTCCACACATATATATTTATTAATTTGGTTTCGTGTAGTAAATTTGCAGCTGAAGTCTTTTTGCATAGTTAGCATCTGTTGATGGAATATTTCCCCCAAACAATACCGTTCCTAACGGACTCATAATCGAAGCTCTTGGAACTTCAGAGAAATAGTCATTTGGATTTTTCTCCGGATCAATTAAAATTCTATTTTTTAATTTACCTGAAGTTATTGTATTTATATCTCCTGTAACTACCAAACCTAATTTCACATTTTTTACAGCTGCATCTTTTATTAAATTACGAACATGGCTCGTTAATCTAATTTTGTACGTTGTACCTCTCTTTGTAGTAGCATCTAAATTAATTATACCACTATACACCGTTTTATTATAAGTACCATCGGTAGACCCATCTGTAGCATAATCTACAATTGGTATATTATTTACCAAATCATACAAATAGATTCTTTTTGGCTCCCAAATTCCCGCCATTTTATCAGAATCAATAGAGAAAACCAGATTAGCCTCATTAGCCAGCCAGTTTTTATATTTTACATTATACCTGATTTCATCTAACTGATCTGAAACACCATTAGGCTTATTCTGTAAATTGCCCTGATCATCATAACTTATTAAATCGGTCTTACTAAACAATTCAATTACAGCAAGCGAACCCTGACCTCCTCTTAAATAAAGTCTTTCATCTCCTACAGTTTTATTAGGATTAGTTACTGCGGCAATATAACCAGGATTTTTAACATCATTATACAAATTTGCAGCAGCACCGCTTAGATTAATAATCAAGGTTTTATCCTCCATTGTATCTTCAGGATCTGTAGTTATAGCTGTTTTTGCTTTATACCTGATCGTGATTTTAGCATTATCATTTGCTTTGAAGAAATTCAACAAAGCCAAATTAGTCGGAAGGCTTCCCGATTTTTCTACTTTAAAGTACAAACCTCTAAAATACTCCTGAAAAATAGTCGGAGAAGAAAGTTTTGACGCCGGAGCGTTAAGAATTTTATCCTGGAAAAACTGTTTATTTAATTTCAAACGCATTTCCGGAGCAGTGTACGTATAAGTATATGTTTTTACAGTAGCATTAGCATCTACTACAGTTGAATCTTTTTTCTGTTGAAGATTACTAAAAAAGAATGCCTCATTTTGCCTCTTATCAGGATCATCATTCAATAGCTTAGGTGCCGTTTTTGGAACAAGATTTGCAAAAAAATCAGCATCCTGATCTGTATAATACAATTGAGCAAATTGAGAACCGCTATCAAAATACGAAGAACGCATTTGAACACCAGACTCATAAACACTCAGCTTAAGTTTACCATTTGCCTTATCTCCATATATAGAGTCTAATGCATAAAAACTTCCCCCTTTCGGATCCGCTCCAGTTGCATGACTAAAATAAGGAACACTTAAAACCACACTTTGTATTACAGGAGACTCACCAATAGTTGGTGCATTTGATTCTAAAGCAACCTGGCTAACAAAATTTGCCGTAGTGCTTCCAAAAACTCCGTTATCATAAATACCCAAACCATTAAGTGGCAATCCGTTTGACTGAACTGGAGTTACTTCCTGATTATACGCTACAACGGGATATTCTGTATGTTCAAGACCAAAATGGTCATCACCAATTAACCCCTCACCAATCGCATTAAAATCTTTATCGCAAGAATATAAAAGGACAACAGTTGCTACTAATAGAATTTTCTTAATAAAAGAAGTATTATACATGTTTAATAATAATGTTAAAATTTAAAGACCCATTGTTTTATAGAAATTTGTATACGCTTCAGCGAATGCATCTTTCGTGGCGAAAGGTAAAAAAGGTTTTCCTGAAGATTCTATAAATTTTGTTAAACTTGGGGATACGTTTTCAGATGCTATAATTACAGCATCAGAGTGTAATATACTAGCTTTTAAGACATTTTCATAATTAGGCGTTTCTAAATCAGAGATTGCCTCATGCGGCACACCATCAAATTTCACCTTATTAATCATTTCTAAATCCAGATTTTCATCAAAAGACTGACCGTAAACAGAAGTGACAATTTTGGTTTCAGAAAATAAAGCTTCATTTTTATAATAGTGCTTCATATAAATAGGTAGCATTGCTGCCAACCAACCGTGCACGTGAATGATATCCGGAACCCAATTTAGCTTTTTCACCGTTTCAACAACTCCTTTAGCAAAAAATATTGCTCTTTCGTCGTTATCCGGATACAAAACACCTTCTTCGTCAGCAAAGGTTGCTTTACGTTTAAAATATTCATCGTTGTCAATAAAATAAACCTGAATTCTCTCTTTTGGAATCGAAGCCACCTTGATAATCAATGGCATATCTAAGTCATTCACTACCAAATTCATTCCTGAAAGTCTAATAACTTCATGTAACTGGTGTCTTCTTTCGTTGATATTTCCATATCTTGGCATGAAAATTCTTATTTGACCTCCTTGATCGTTGATCATTTTTGGAACGTCATAAGACATTAAAGAAACCTCATTTTCAGCCAAATAAGGCACGACTTCAGATGATACATATAATATCCTCTTATCTTTCATAATAGTATTTTACTTAATTTTTGGTAATAAAAACGTTGCAAAATTACAAAAATTTATGCAGTTTATAACTAATATATTATGTTTGCACTAAATTTTAATAATACTGCCATGCATATTTTCTACGGTAAAGTAGCTTTGATAGCCTATTTAAAAACTATCAAAACCGCAAATTCAACCATCGGATTTGTACCAACAATGGGCGCTTTACACCAAGGTCATCTGGCGTTAATGCAAAGATCAATAAAAGAAAACGACGACACCGTTGTAAGTATTTTCGTTAACCCAACGCAATTTAACAATCCTGAAGATCTTGAAAAATATCCAAGAACACTTGAAGAAGACGTAAAAAAAATGCGAAATTTAAGTGACAAAATGATTCTTTATGCTCCATCTGTAGATGATATTTACGAAGGACACACCATATCGCAATCTTTTGACTTTGACGGATTAGAAAATCAAATGGAAGGCAAGTTCAGACCAGGACATTTTAATGGTGTTGGAACGATAGTAAAACGTTTGTTCGAAATTGTAACTCCAACCAATGCTTATTTTGGAGAAAAAGACTTTCAGCAATTGCAGATCGTTAAAAAAATGGTCGAAAAAACACATTTACCTGTAAATGTTGTGGGTTGTCCTATTTTCAGAGAAGACAATCAATTGGCGATGAGCTCAAGAAACGAGCGATTAACTCCTGAAGAAAGAAAAGAAGCTTCTATAATTTATAAAGTTCTGACCGAAGCCAGAGAAATATTTCAAACCGGTACTCCGGAAGAAACCATTCAATTTGTCGAAAATTCTTTCAGATACAATGAACGTTTTGAATTAGAATATTTCGTAATTGCTGACGAATCTACATTATTACCTATCGATCATAAAAGTAAAGACAAAAACTACCGTGCATTTATAGCGGTATTTGTTAATTCTATAAGGTTGATTGACACCATTTCATTAAATTAATTTACCTTTGCAGCATGCAAATTCAAGTTATAAAATCAAAAATTCATCGAGTTAAAGTAACCGGTGCCGATTTAAATTATATTGGCAGTATTACTATTGATGAAACCTTACTCGAGGCTTCAAACATTATTGAAGGTGAGAAAGTATCTATTGTAAATATCAATAATGGCGAACGCTTTGAAACTTACGCTATAAAGGGAGAGAAAAATTCAGGCGAAATTACCCTGAACGGACCTGCTGCCAGAAAAGTTCAAAAAGATGACATCATTATCATTATATCCTATGCAACCCTGGAATTTGAAGAGGCAAAAACCTTCAAACCATGGATCATTTTCCCTAATGAAAACGATAATTCGCTAACTTAAGCTTTCCTCTTACACCTTAATAATACCACTGTTTGTCAAAATTATTTTTGAACAAACAAGATTTCTTTTGCTTAAATTAAAAAGATTTAAGCCCGTAAGTTCATTGCTTTATTTTAAATTCCTACAGTAACAAAAAAGCAAATAAAGTATTATATTGCTACACTATTTCAATACTTTTTAATTCACTGAAATGCCCCAAATCATGAAAAAAGTTTACTTACTGCTTACCTTAATTTCTTTTTCTGTCTTTTCGCAGAAAACATTCGACAACATCAAATCTGCAAAACTTGGTGCAGAAAGAAGAATTACTATTGGACTTCCTGAATCGTACGAAGCCAATCCCGACAAAAAATATCCTGTTTTATACTTATTAGATGGCGATTATTTGTTTGATCCTTTTTCAGGAGCTTTAAGTTATGGTTCTTATTGGGGAGATCTACCTGAAGTTATTATCATTGGTGTTCATCAAAATAAAAATGACGAACGCGAAGACGATACAACTGTCGATCAAAGCACCGGACTTCCGTTTGAAAAAGGAGCTGACTTTTTTGAATTTATCGGAGCTGAATTAGTACCCTACATCGAAAAAAAATACCGTACATCGCCTTTTAGAATTATCGCAGGACATGATGTAACGGCAAGTTTTATTAATTTCTATTTGTATAAAGAAAAACCTCTTTTTAATGCGTACATTTCTTTCAGCCCTGAATTGGCCAATAAAATGGAAGTTAGAATACCAGAGAAACTTGCTAAACTAACAGAACCTTTATTTTATTATTTATCTGCAGCAGACGGAGACAATAAAAAAATTAAAGAGCCTATAGAAAAATTAGACAGTAATATTAAAATCGCAAATAATCCGTTAGTAAATTATAAATACGATTTGTTTAAAGGCACAACACATTATACGCAGGTTTTACACGCGATACCTAGTGCTTTATATCAAATATTTGAAGTTTACAGACCTATCAATTCTGCTGAATACAATAATAAGATTGCAATTCTTGAAACCGGTTATGCTGATTATCTGGAAAACAAATACAATGTAATGTCTAAAGTTCTGGGAGTTCAGATTCCGGTAAGAATGAGCGACTTTAAAGTTATCGAAACTTTAATTTTGAAGAAGAATGCTTATGATGAATTAGGCAAAATGGCCGAAATCGGAAATGTAAATTATCCGAAAGCCATGTTAGGAGAATACGAATTAGGATTAATGTATGAAAAAATGGGCGATCCTAAAAGAGCTTCAAAAAAATATCAAAATGCTTCGCAAATGGAGCCAATTGGCGATTTAAACAAAGATTTGATGTACGAGAAAATCGACCAAATGAAAACACTTGAAAAAACAGGAAAATAATGTCTAAAGTTAAAACTTCATTTTTTTGCCAGAACTGCGGCACCCAATATGCCAAATGGCAAGGACAATGCAATGCCTGCAAAGAATGGAATACTATTGCAGAAGAAATTATTCAAAAGCAGGAAAAAGTGGCCTGGAAAAGTGAACCAACACCAACTGGTAAAGCGCCACGTCCTTTAAAAATTAATGAAATTGATTCGACTCAGGAAATCCGAATGGACACTACTGATGGCGAATTGAACCGTGTTCTAGGTGGCGGAATTGTTCCGGGATCTCTAACACTTTTGGGTGGTGAACCGGGAATTGGAAAAAGTACACTTTTACTTCAAATCTCATTAAAATTACCTTATAAAACTTTATATGTTTCCGGTGAAGAAAGCCAGAAACAAATAAAAATGCGTGCCGAAAGAATCACGCCAGCCAGCGAGAATTGTTATATCCTTACGGAAACAAAAACGCAGAATATCTTTAAACAAATTGAAGCGATTCAGCCTGAAATTGTCATTATCGACTCAATTCAGACTTTACATACAGATTATATCGAATCAACAGCCGGAAGTATTTCTCAAATTAGAGAAACCACTGCGGAGTTGATCAAGTTTGCGAAAGAAACTAATATTCCGGTTATTTTAATTGGACATATTACGAAAGACGGAAACATCGCCGGACCAAAAATCCTGGAACATATGGTTGATACCGTTTTGCAGTTTGAAGGCGATCGAAATCACGTGTACCGAATTTTACGTTCACTAAAAAACCGTTTTGGTTCTACCGCTGAATTGGGAATTTATGAAATGTTAGGCAGCGGATTAAGAGAAGTTTCTAATCCGTCAGAAATATTGATTTCGCACAAAGACGAAGAAATGTCAGGAACTGCAATTGCCACAACCATGGAAGGCATGCGTCCGTTAATGATCGAAATACAATCATTGGTAAGTACCGCAGTTTACGGAACTCCGCAACGAAGCACAACGGGTTACAATGCCAAAAGATTAAATATGATTTTGGCTGTTTTAGAAAAAAGAGCCGGATTTCGTTTAGGCGCAAAAGATGTCTTTTTGAACATAACCGGAGGAATTTCTGTTGATGATCCCGCAATTGACCTTGCCGTTGTTGCCGCCATTTTATCATCAAACGAAGATATTCCGGTAACAAAAGGTTTCTGTTTTGCCGGTGAAGTTGGACTTTCTGGAGAAATTCGTCCTGTAAATCGTGTAGATCAGAGAATTCAGGAAGCTGAAAAATTAGGGTTTACGACTATTTTTGTGTCTAAATACAATAAAATTGCCTTAAAAAACACTGGAATCAAGATTGAGCTTGTTGCCAAAATTGAAGATGTGGCAGGTATTCTTTTTGGATAAAACCACACTATTATATTAAAAAAATCTCGCTCACGAACATCAATTTAACGAATGTACATGAGCGAGATTTTTGTATAAAGTAACTTCTACTATCTTAAAACTCTAAAACTTCCTTCTGTAACAGTAAATGTCTGTTCTCCAGAAGTTCCCGTAAAAGTAAATGTACCTTCAATTATTTTATCATCAACAGCGGTAATATTTATTTTTCCAGATTTAGCATTAGCATTCTTTATTGCAGGCATAAAACTAAAAGACGCCTGATAAGTAGTCTCCATATTCGATAAATCATACACGATGTCATGACTTCCTTTAGTAACATTCAAAGGCGTCCATAATGAGATTTTTTTGTACGTGTTATCAATTCCCGTACTTCCCATAATATTCATGTTTAACGAAGACATAACGCCAGGTTCAAAATTGTATACTGTCCCATTGTAGGTGAATTTGATAAATTCTTCCTGACTTTCCGGAGTTTCTTCATCATTAGAATTATCACTACTGCATGACGCTAACACCATTGCACAAATAGCAAAAGACAAGAACATAATTTTTTTAAAAATTTTCATTGGTTTGATTTTAGTATTATTTAATGAAGCAAATATATATTGTGTAAATTGTAAAACTTTACGGCTTCTCTCAATTTTGACACGAAACCATAAATTTCTTCTATTATTTAAAAAAGCAAAAAACACAATAACAACAAAATCAAATCTTTAGAACATTATAAAAAATTTATAAGTAAAATTTTATAAGCTGATAAATTTAAATTTAAATTTACACTAGATTTGAAAAGCGAAAAATTTCGAATACCATTCTCCATTTATGAAATTCCCAAAACAAAAAATATACAAAGCACTCTTAATACTTTTCATAGTATTAGTAGTGCTTTTTTTAGGCTTTTACTTTTTTCGTGATTCCCTTTTAAAACAAGCTATCGCGAAGGTAAAAACGAAAATGAACACAGAATATAACAGTACATTTTCTGTAAAATCGGCTACATTTGATGGTTTGTCGGGTATTAAACTAACCGATGTTATTCTTGTTCCTAAAAATGCCGACACACTTTGCCATATTCAAAAAATAGAAACCAGCATCAGCTTATCCAATTTATTAATTGGCGATGTACAAATTGGAACTTTAAAAGTCAATAATGGTTATATTCAATTGGTAAAAAAAGGAAATGTCCGCAATTTTGATGCTTTTTTAAAGAAAGACAAAGCCGATACGGATAAAAACGAAAAACGAAAATATGCCACTTTTGCCTATCGCATTATTTCAAAATTACTGAATCTTGTTCCGACAGATATGAAATTAGAAAATCTAAATTTCAGGATTGATGATAATGGTAAAAAAACGTCTGTCGCGGTCAATAAACTGGTTTTAGACAACAAACAACTCGAAACCAATCTTCATGTTCAGAGCAAAGATTTTGATCAGCGCTGGAACATAAAAGGATTTGCTGACCCAAGAAATAAAAAAGCCGATATTCGTTTCTTTAATTTAGATACCGGAGCCATTCGGGTACCGTATTTAGACGAACGTTATAATCTAAAGGCAAGTTTTGATTCGATTCGATTAAACGTTCAAAACATCGAAAAAGACGGTAGCGAATTGCATATTGACGGCTATACTTCTATCGCTAACTTAAAAATCAACCATCCAAAAATTGCGAGTAAAGATGTTATCATTAAAAATGCACGTTTTGATTATCGCTTTTTGTTAGGAGATGATTTTATTTCGATCGACAGCACTTCGACCATGCAGCTGAACAAGATAAAAGTGAAACCTTATATCTCCTACAGCACCGAAAAAGATACGATTTATACTTTGAAAGTAGATATCCCAAAAATGAAAGCGCAAGACTTTATCGTTTCATTGCCTGACGGATTGTTTACGCATTTTCAGGGAATGGAAGCCACGGGAAATTTCGATTATAAATTAGATTTCAAATTCAATAAAAACAAACCAAATACGCTGGTTTTTGACAGTAAACTAAATAAGGAAGATTTAAAAATCACCAAATACGGAGAAGCTGATCTGAACAAATTAAACGGTGAATTTGTCTATCGCGCCATTATTCAGAATGTATTGCAACGCCCGGTTTTGGTAGGAAACGCGAATCCTAATTATACGCCGTTAGATCAGATTTCGCCTTATTTACGCAAATGTGTTTTAACGACCGAAGATCCTTCGTTTTTCTCGCATCGCGGATTTATCAATGAAGCTTTCAAACAATCTATTTTAAAGAATATCAGAACCAAGAAATTCTCTCGCGGTGCCAGTACTATTAGCATGCAATTGATTAAGAATGTTTTCTTAACCAGAGAAAAAACGCTTTCGCGTAAGCTTGAAGAAATTCTATTGGTTTATATTTTGGAGAACAATCGAGTGGTAAGCAAAGAAAGAATGTTGGAGGTTTATTTCAATATTATAGAATGGGGACCAAATGTTTACGGAATTGGCGAAGCGAGTCATTTCTATTTCCAAAAAAGTCCATCGGCTTTAAATGTAGATGAATGTTTGTATCTGGCGACTATTATTCCGAAACCACGAAAATTCATGTATCAGTTTAATGATCAGGGAAATCTGAAAGACTTTGCAGTACAAAATCAAAAGTTTTTAAAGAATTTAATGTTTCGTCGTGGTCTTTTAATTCCTGAAGATACAATAGGCCAACAGCCGGTTTATATTTCCGGTAATGCACGTTCTTTAATCAGAATAAAAGCTCCGGATTCGACTGCGGTTAAAAATGATTCCTTATCAATGGAAGAGGAATTTGATTTATAATTCTAACTGAACCGCAAAGTTTCTATAGCCAATATTGTCATCCTGACGGAGGAAGGATCACACAAGATGCTCCGCAACGAAAACACAATCTTTGTCGAGTTTCGTGTGTGATCCTTCCTGCGTCAGGATGACATAAAATGAGAAGAAAATCTTTGTGGCTTAAAGTGTTCGTGGTAAAAAAAATGGCACGCGGATTTAACGGATTCACTTCGTGAAAGCTCGGATTAGCACGGTTTTTTTTATTTCATGCAGATTAGAACAGATTTACTTTTAGATTTTTATTAAAATTAATCTGCGCATATCTGTTTAAATCATTTTAAATCTGCGTTAAAAATAATTCAGGAAATTCGCGGCAAAACCTTATTTAAAATTCCTTAGAAATTCTTCTTTATAAGTAGGCGAAACTTCGATTTCGGCTCCGTCGTTTAGTGTTACGATTCCGCCTTTATTATACGATTTCACACAATTCATATTAATGATATGCGATTTATGAACCCGCATAAAAGGCAAAGGCAAAATCTCCGAGAAGTGTTTTAAAAATCGGCAAACCATTTTCTTATTTCCGTTATTGAGATACAAATCGGTGAAATTTCCATTTCCGCGCAAGCGAACAATTTCTTCCATTTTTACCACTTCAAAACCTTCCAGCGTTGGTAATATTACCTGTTGTTTTTCCGGTTTTGATTCATGAAAATTCTCAACTATAATTTTATTTCGGTTAAAGATTTCATGATTCATAATTTGATGCTGCACTTTGTTTACCGCAATTATCAATTCTTCGATACTAATGGGTTTTAGTAAATAATAGGCCGCACTTTGATTTAAAGCTTTTAGCGAATATTCAGAAAAAGCGGTTACAAATATGGTTTCAAACTGCAAATCTTTACACGCTTCGAGAACATCAAAAGCGTTTCCAAAAGGCATTTCGACATCCAGAAAAACCAATTGAGGCTGAATTTCATGCAATAACGGAACGGCTTCTTTTATATTCTGCGCCTCACCTACTACTTCAACCTGCGGACAATATTTACTCAAGTAGTTCTTGAGCACTTCTCGCGCCGCCAATTCGTCCTCGACAATTACACTTTTTATCTTCTGAAATGTCATCATATTTTATCAATTAACGGGAAAACAATCTGAACAATTGTTCCGGATTCCGGCAATCCTTTTTCTTTAATTTCAAAAGTAATATTCTTTTTATACAACTCGTTCAGTAGGCCAATTCGTTCGTTGGTATTATTAAGTCCACGCGATTCATGCACTTTCTGGTTGATTGTTTTCAGTTCCTGGCTTTTGGTTAAGCCAATTCCGTTATCATCGATAATTACTACAATTTTGTCTGCAATAAGTTTAAACTGAAGCTTTAAAAAACCTTTTTTATCAAGATAACGCAAACCGTGCCAAATGGCATTTTCTAAGTGTGGCTGAATAATCATATTGGGCACCAAAACACTTTCGGCATCAAAATGATCATCTACCGTAATTTCAAAATCGAATTTATCCTGAAAACGCAAATGCTCGAGATCAAGGTATTTTTTTAATTGTTCTACTTCTTTATCCAGTGAAATAAAATCTTTATTGGAGTTTTCCATCATATCCCGCATCAGGGTCGAATAAGATGTCAGGTATTTATTGGCTTCGAGTTCTTTATTTTCAGAAATAAACTGATTCACGCTATTCAGACTATTAAAGATAAAATGCGGATTCATCTCGCGTCGCAACGATTGCAAAGCGATCTCTTTATTCTTGGTTTTAATAGCGTACAAGGCTTTTACAATAAAACCGAATAAAAGCAAAAGCAGTAAAATTGATCCTAACAGAAAATAATTGAAGGTGTTTTTCTTTGTAATTAATTCATCTTTTAATGATTTTTCTTTTTCAAGCTGACGAATTTTTCCTTCTGTAACGTGAAATGTTTTTGCATTAATTAAAGTGGTATCTGACTGAATTAACTCATCAAAATTTTGAAAGAATTGCTCGTAAAGCGCCATACTTTCTTTTTCATTTCCATTCGATTTGTAATATTTTGCTAATGCTGATAAAGTATTTTTGGCTTCCGCCGAATTTCCTTTTTTAGACGCTAAATTATAAGCTTCTTTTAATGAAACTAAAGCTTTATTAGGTTCTTCTTTTTTAAAATAAAGTGTCGCCAGCGATTGCAATTGTTTAATTTGGGTATTAAAATCATTTTTGGTTACGGCTTCTGCCAATAGTTTTTCGTTGATGCCAATTGCTTTTTCAAACTGATTGTCTGAGGCGTAAACATTCGCAATTTCATTCTTAATCTTAATTATAGATTCCGGTTTGTCTTTCGCGTAAGCGAGTGCATTTTTATAACTTTCTATTGCAACACTTTTATCTTTTTGCTTTAATGAATTTTCTGCTTTCTGTACATAAGCTTCGGCAACTTCTTCGGCTTTATTTTCTTTTTTAAGCAATTCAATATTCGAGTCAACATATACGGCCTGAGACACCGGAGCCGCTTGCGTTTTTAATCGGTTAGCATCGTTTAAATTGATTTTTTCTTCCCTTACATCTTTTGAAATTGCTCCCGCTGCTTCATAATTTTTAATTGCAGAATTAAAGTTTTTCTGGTTTTCCTGCACTTTTGCAATGCTTCTGGTAACTCGGGTTTTATCCTCAACTCGTTTTAGTTTAGTGTAACTCGTGAGCGCTTTTTTAAAATATTCCTCGGCTTTTGCATTATCGCCTTTATTCAGAAATTCATTGGCCAACTGTTCGTAATTCTCGGCAATTTTACCTTCATCATTTTTATCCAAAGACTTTTCAAGACTTATTACCGCTTTGCTCATTTTCGAAACTGGCATTGCTTTCTTTTTGGGAATAGAATCCTGCGCCATCATTCCCATAGGAAACAACAGCAATAGCATTACATACAAAACAAAACCTAATCGTAAACTTTTCATATTTAAAAATCTTTTAAGGTTTAGCAACTAAGATTTTCAGCACCATAGAACCTTCAAAAAACAATAATGTAAAGTAAAGTATTTTATATTCTGTTTACAACTTGTTTCACCAAGTGAAAGTGCCCTTTCACCATTTGTCTAAAAAACGTGCTTTTTTAGTTTATAAGTTTGATCTGTAATCAACAATTAAAAACTCGAAATCATGAAATCAAATCTATTTATCTCAGCACTTTTGGCCGCTACAATTTCTTTGATGAGCTGCAATTCTTCGAATGCAAATTCTAAAAAGAATACCGAAATCGAAAAACCAATAGCAGCCGAAAATACCAAAATACAAGTGGCACTTTTACTAGACACATCAAGCAGCATGGATGGTTTGATCGATCAGGCAAAATCAAGACTCTGGAATATTGTAAATACGCTGACCACTTTAAAGTATGACGGAAAAACGCCGGATATCGAAATTGCTTTGTATGAATACGGAAACGACGGATTATCGAAACAATCAAATTATATCAGACAAATTGCACCGCTTTCGACAGATTTAGATCTGATTTCAGAAAAGCTTTTTTCTCTAAGCACGAATGGAGGCAATGAATATTGCGGAGCCGTAATTCAGGATGCCACAAAAAAACTGAAATGGGCGAAAGACAATACTAATATGAAGCTCATTTATATTGCCGGAAACGAAGAATTCAATCAAGGCGGCATTAACTATAAAGAAGCGATTAGCGATGCTCTAAAAAATGGTATTTATGTGAATACTATTTATTGCGGAGATAAAACCCAGGGCATAAATGAACTATGGAAAAGTGGCGCCGAGCATGGAAAGGGAAAATATTTTAATATCGATTCTAATGAATCTGTGCGATATATCGCTACGCCATATGATGCGGAAATTACAAAATGTAATGAAAAAATCAACAAAACATATATTAGTTATGGAGCCAAAGGTTCAGCAAAAAAAATGAATCAGGAAACACAGGACAAAAATGCTCAAAGAGTTTCTGCTTCTAATTATGCTGAGCGTGCGGTAAGTAAATCAAAAGCGGTTTATAAAAACGAAAGCTGGGATTTGGTCGACAAGGTAAAAGATGATAAAACGGCTATTTCTAAAATTAAAAAAGAAGAATTACCGGCAGAACTACAGAATAAATCTGAGGCTGAAATCAAAACAATTGTAGAGCAAAAAACCAAGGAAAGAGAAACTATCCAGAAAGAAATTGGCGAATTGGGTAAAAAACGTCAGCAATTTATTGATGCCGAAACTAAAAAAAACAAGAAACAAGATGATTTGGGCAATGCCATCAATACATCGATCGTAGGTTTTGCAAAAGTAAAGGGCTACACCGTTGAGAAATAAAACCAGTTCGTAAACATGAAAAAGAAACTATTCTTTTTGCTTTCGCTAGGGATAATCTGCCTGAGTTTTGCCTGCAGAAATAAAGACGAAAAGCTGGAAATCATTAAAAAATCGAAACCGGTGTACTCCTACGAAGAGAAACTAAAAAGTGAGATAACAGAGATCAGGAGTTTTTTGGGGAAGACTTCTAAATACAATTCTGATGTTGTTTTCTTATTAGATATGAAGATTGAATCTGGAAAAAACCGGTTTTTTATTTATGATTTAAAACAGAAAAAAGTACTCGATAAAGGTTTGGTTGGACACGGGTCAGGTTCTGAAACCGGAATTTACGGAAAGCTAAAATTTAGCAATGTAAAAAATTCAAATTGTAGTTCTTTGGGCAAATATGCTATTGGCGGTTCATATTCGGGAAGATTTGGCAAAGCTTATAAGTTATACGGTTTAGACCAAACAAACAGCAATGCTTTCGACCGAAATATCGTACTTCATAAATATGCAGATGTTCCGTTTGAAGAGCAGCTAAACCCAATTTGTAACAGTTTAGGATGCCCAATGGTCAATGAAAAGTTTTTTAAAGTCATAGAAAAGCAGATTGATAATTCTAAAAAGAAAATCATTCTGGTAATTTATTATTAAGTCAAACCAACCTTTATGCAATTTTTGTTATCTATACTTTTATAATAACACTTTAAATTATACTCTGATGATTAAAAAACAAGTAACATCACTATTATTATTGTTAGGCATTTTTGCCTTTGCGCAAAAACCAATTTTTACAACTGCAAAAGTAAAAGCGGCAACAGTATATTTTAATGCTGCCGAAATTTCCCAAACAGCAACTGCAAATTTACCCGCAGGAACGAGCGAAATTATAGTAAAAAATGTCGCAGTAAATCTAAATGAAAATTCAATACAAATAGGATCTCCATCTACAGTTACAGTTCTTTCGGTTCAGTTTACCAATAATTATATTTCAGAATATGACGCTGATACAAAATCTCCTGAATTAAAACGAGTTAGAGATAGTATTGTAATCGTACAAAAAGAAATCCAGAAAGTAAATAATACTATCAACTCTGAAAATAAAACAATACAGCTTTTAGATAAAAACCAGCAAATTTCAGGCGTAAATTCAGGTTTGAATGTAACTGAATTAATAAAAATGGTGGACTATTACAAAAACAAGCAAATCGAGATTGCCAATAACATTAATACTCTTTCAGAAAAACAACAAAAGCTGAATGATTTACTTTATAAATTGCAAAGCAAGCTTGAAATCAATACTAATAGGGAAGAAAAAACGTCATCAGGCAAATTAATTATTCAGGTTATGAATGATGTTGCAGGGATAGTTCCGTTGGATATTTCTTATTTAACAAATAATGCTTCCTGGACTCCTTTTTATGATTTACGCGCCGAAAATGTTACGTCTCCAATCAACATGATGTACAAAGCACAAGTTGTTCAAAATACCGGAATTGACTGGAAAAAAGTAAAACTTACTTTGTCAAGTGGTACGCCGAACCAAAATAACCAGGCACCAATGTTAAGTTCATGGTTTTTGAGAGATAATGCTATTCAAAATGGCTACGGAATGCAAAGAAATAAAATGAATCAGTTGCAAGGACGAGTTGCGGGAGTTACTGTACAAAACGACGATTTGAAGGAAGTTGTTGTAAGTGCGGCACCTGTAATGAAGAAATCATCTGTTTCAGATTATACAACTGTCGAAGAAAACCAATTGAATGTTTCGTTTGATATTGACATACCATATGATATTTTATCAAATGGAAAAATACATAGTGTTTCATTAAAAGAAATTAAATTGCCGGCATCTTATAAATATTATGCTGCGCCAAGAGTAGAAAATGAAGCATTCCTTTTAGCCGAAATAGCCGATTATAGCAAATACAATTTACTGCGAGGTGAAGCCAACATTATTTTTGAAGGAATGTACGTAGGGAAAACTTTTATCGAACCTAATCAAACGAGTGATACTTTGAATCTGAGTATGGGACGCGATAAAAAGGTTTCGATAAAACGCGAAAAAGTGGCTGATAAATCAGGAACCAAATTTTTATCTACTAAAAAAGAACAGACTTTTACTTTTGATATTACGGTAAGAAACAATAAAAAGGAAACGGTTGAATTGTTATTGAAGGATCAGTATCCGTTAAGTACCAATAAAGAAATTGAGGTAGAATTACTGCAAAGTGACGGTGCAAAAGTGAATGCTGAAACTGGAATACTAACCTGGCAATTGCAACTGAAACCAAATGAAAACAAGAAATTCAGAATTAGTTACAGAGTAAAATATCCTAAAGATCAGAATTTGAATCTTTAAAACACAAAATCCCGATGCATATAAATTGCATCGGGATTTTTTTATCTAACAAGCCTTCGACTTCGCTCAGGATGACATCAGGAAACCATTTATCTTTAACGATTGTCAGGCCGAGCGGAGTCGAAGCCTTTTTTATTTACGGCGCAGGATCTGGAATAATCGCCTGAACAGCTGCAATTTCTGTTAAAATTTCTTTTGATAAGAATACATCTACTGTGTCGATATTTTCTTTTAGTTGTTCCATTGTGGTTGCACCAATAATAGCACTTGTTAAAAACGGTTGTTGCAAAACAAATCCCATGGCAAGTTCTGTTAATGTCAGGCCATGTTTTTTAGCAATTTCCTGATATAATCTTGTGGCTTGCGTACATTGATCGCTATTGTAACGTGTATATTGCGGGAAAAGATTGATTCTCGCATTGGGATGTGCTTCTCCGGTTAAAAATTTACCCGTTAAAACTCCAAAAGCTAAAGGCGAATAGGCTAATAAACCGACATTTTCATATTTAGAAATTTCGGCAGAACCTACTTCAAAAAGGCGATTTAATAAATTATACGGATTTTGAACGGTTTTGATTCTTGGCAGGTTATGATATTTGCTTTCTTCCAGAAAACGCATCATTCCCCAGGCATTTTCGTTAGAAACACCAATGTGTTTTATTTTCCCTTCTTTGATTAATCCGTCAAAAGTTTCAAGGGTTTCTCTAAAATTATCTTCCCATTCAGCATCATGATCTTTAAAACCGCGTTGTCCGAAATAATTAGTTGGTCGTTCCGGCCAATGCATTTGGTACAAATCGATATAATCTGTCTGAAGACGTTTTAAGCTATTTTCTAAAGCGTATTTTATACTTTCCGGAGAGAAATCGACTTTCTCACGCATGTAAGTAAAATTAGGGTTCGGACCTGCAATTTTAGAGGCCAAAACTACTTTTTCGCGATTTCCGGTTTTTTTAAACCAGGTTCCTATAATTTTCTCGGTACTTCCGTAAGTGGCTTCGTTTGCGGGAACAGAATACATCTCTGCAGTGTCGAAAAAGTTAACTCCTCTTTCAAGTGCATAATCCATTTGTTGATGTCCTTCGGCTTCGGTATTTTGCTGCCCGAAAGTCATTGTTCCGAGATTTATTTTACTAACTTTTATGTCGGTGTTGGGTAGTGTCGTGTATTTCATTTTTTTTGAGTTGCTAAGTTTCTAAGGAACTAAGATTCTAAGTTTACAGCTTTTGAATTATAAAACTCAAAGATACGACGGGATTTTTCAAATGAAAATTGTACAAAAGTTAAAAAAATAATAAGACTTTATACAACTCCACGAGTAATACATCTCCACAATATAGATGTCACCCCGCTGGGGCTTTTCTAAAAAAAATATTATTTTCTATAAATATGTCGTCCCGCTGGGACTTATATTGAATTCAATTTAGATTTTAAAATCGTAATTAAATACCTAATATAGCTCCAGAGGAGCGATATATCTATAGCAACCATTAAAACCCGGCAATAAAGCTCCAGCGGAGCGGTATATTTATCTAACATACATGTCACCCCGCTGGAGCTTCTCTGAAAAAAATGGTTTTTATATAAATATGTCGTCCCGATGGGACTTAAATTCAATTTGGGTTTTTACGAAAAAGGCTCAAAGTAAAACTTTGAGCCTTTTGATAAAAAACTTAGTACCTTAGCAACTTAGTTTATACTATTCAACATTTCAGCGATTTCATCTAATCTTGGCGTTAGGATGATTTCGATTCTACGGTTTTTAGCTTTTCCTTCCGGAGTTGCATTGCTTGCAAGTGGAGAAAATTCGCTACGGCCTGCTGCTGTTAGTTTTTGTTTGTTGATTTTAGCGTTTTCGCTTAAAATATTTACAATTGCTGTTGCTCGTTTGGTCGATAAATCCCAGTTGTTTGCAATTGGTCCTGAACCTGCATACGGATCATCATCTGTGTGACCTTCGATAAGAACTGAAAGATCCGGATTGTCTCCTAATACTTTTCCTAATTCTACAACGGCTTTTCTACCTTCGGTTCCAACGGCCCAGCTTCCTGAGTTAAAAAGTAATTTGTTCTCCATAGAAACATAGACTTTTCCGTTCTTTTGTTCTACTGTAAGACCTTTACCTTCGAAACCGTTTAAGGCTTTAGATAAAGTTTCTTTTAGTTTTTTCATTGCCTCTTCTTTGGCTGCAATCATGGCTTCAAGTTCGTTTAATCGGCTTGCTGTTTTATCCAGGCTTGCTTGCTCTTCGGCTAGTTTTTTTGATTTTGCTTCTAATTGTGCTAACAATTCACGGTTTTTAGCCATGTTTTTCTCTAATGCATCGTTGCTGTTTTTCTCTAATGCATTGTATGAATCCTGCAAAACTTTGAATTTGTTTTGTGCAGCTGCAAGATCTGCTTTTTGTTTGGCAAGATCATCTTTTGTAGCACTAAGATCTTTTGTTAATTTATCGCGTTCTAATTCCAGTTCGTTTTTTGCTTTTTGTAAATCGGCATTTTGATCTGCGATTGAACGGTTTTCTTTTTTAAGATCTGAATATTTTGTTTCAAGATCGTTGTAAATTTTCTTGGATACACATGAAGTCATAGACATTGCTACAACTAGTAATCCGATGGAGGCCTTTTTAATCATATTACTTTTTGGTTTTTATTTTTGGGGCGCATTAATAATTCAGAATTTCTTGTTTAACAGTGAGTCCTAACCCTGATGGGAGCGGCATCCTTTTGTGGCGGGGTTCGCCACAAAAGATATAGTGGACAGCAGGAAATAGCTCCTTAAAATTAAAATTTCAACCCCGAAGCCTCGGGATAAAATCCAAATTCCAAAATAACTACATAATACTTGTACTAAAACCCGCTATTCTCTCAACAAGAACAATACCAAAGTTTACTCGATTTCGACTAAAACCGGGCAATGATCTGAATGTACGGCATCCGGAAGTATTACGGCGCGTTTTAATCGATGCTGCAAAGAGTCGCTTACCAAATTGTAATCGATACGCCAGCCTTTGTTGTTTCCTCTGGCTCCAGCGCGGTAACTCCACCATGAATAATGATGCGGATCTTTATTGAAATGACGGAAACTGTCGACAAAACCGGATTTCATAAATGCGTCAAGCCAGGCGCGTTCTGCGGGTAAAAATCCTGAAACAGTTTTGTTACGAACGGGATCGTGAATATCGATCGCTTCGTGGCAAATATTATAATCGCCACAAATGATTAAATTAGGTATTGTTAGCTTTAGCTCGTTAATATAGGTTTGAAAGTCATCCATAAACATAAATTTATGGTCTAAACGTTCGATATTTGTTCCTGACGGAAGGTATAAACTCATTACTGAACAATCGTCGAAATCGGCACGAAGGTTACGTCCTTCAAAATCCATGTGCTGAATTCCGGTTCCGTACACCACATTATTGGGTTTTATTTTAGATAAAATAGCCACTCCGCTATACCCTTTTTTGGTAGCGGGATAATAATATTGATATGGGTAACCTGCAGCAGTAATATCATTTACAGGAATTTGCTCTTCGGTGGCTTTTATTTCCTGAAGACAAATAACATCCGGATTTGCGTGTTGCAACCATTCGATAAAGCCTTTAGTTATTGCGGCACGTATTCCGTTTACATTATAAGAAATAATTTTCATTAGTGTTTTTTTTTGGATTTCAAATGTAATAAAAAAGTGGAAAGTTTATGTTGGAAACAACGAAAAGTAGACTTTTTTGTTATCTTTGTTCGCTGCTCTAATAAATTAAAAATAGTACATGGGTTTAGTTACCGCGAAAGAAGTTGCAAAGGCAATAAATGTTGAGAAGTACGGAGTTCTTGGTACTTTTTCAGGCTGGATTCTCATGAAGGTCCTTAAAATTTCTACCCTTAATAAAATTTACGATCATAATAAACATTTAGAAGACGTTGCGTTTTTGAACGGAGTATTGGATGAATTGCAAATTAAATTCGAAATTCCGGAAGAAGATTTAAAACGTTTGCCTAAAGATGGTGCTTATATTACCATTTCAAATCATCCGCTTGGAGGAATTGATGGTATTTTGCTATTGAAATTAATGCTCGAAAGAGAACCAAATTTCAAGATCATCGCTAACTTTTTATTACACCGAATTGTTCCGCTAAAAAAATACATCATGCCGGTGAATCCTTTTGAGAATCATAAGGATGCTAAATCGAGCGTGGTTGGAATTAAAGAAACTTTGCGTCATTTAAGTGACGGAAAACCGTTAGGAATTTTCCCTGCCGGGGAAGTTTCGACTTACAGAGACGGAAAATTAGTAGTAGATAAACCGTGGGAAGAAGGTGCTCTAAAATTGATCAGAAAGGCTAAAGTTCCGGTTGTACCTATTTATTTTCATGCTAAAAACAGTAGATTATTTTATTGGTTGTCTAAAATTGATGATACTTTAAGAACTGCAAAATTACCATCAGAATTGCTTACGCAAAAAGATCGTGTAATTAAGGTACGTATTGGTAAACCAATTTCTGTAAACGAGCAAAACGAAATTGAATCGTTTGAAGAATACTCTGAGTTTTTAAGAAAGAAGACGTATATGCTGGCAAATCCTTTTGAAAAGGACCATAAATTACTGGACACAGCAAGTTTAAAAATACCAAAAGCGCCTAAAAAAATCGTAACACCGGCAAGTGAATCAAAAATGATTGACGAAGTTAATGCGTTAAGAAACAGCGACTGTCGTTTATTGCAGAGTAAAAACTATGAGGTATTTTTTGCAAGAGCGAAATCTATACCGAATATCTTGCATGAAATTGGCCGTTTGCGTGAAATTACTTTTCGTGAAGTGGGTGAAGGAACCAATGAATCTATCGACTTAGACCAGTTTGATCAGTATTATCACCATATGTTTTTATGGGATGAGGATACTAAGAAAATTGCCGGTGCTTATCGTATGGGATTGGGTTCTGAAATTTACCCTAAATACGGAATTGAAGGTTTTTATTTGAATGATTTATTTAGATTCGAGCCTGAATTGCATGATATGATGCACAAATCGATCGAAATGGGTCGTGCGTTTATCATCAAAGAATATCAGCAAAAACCAATGCCTTTGTTCTTGTTGTGGAAAGGTATTATTCATACTACTTTGCGTTACCCTGAGCATAAGTATTTGTTGGGTGGAGTAAGTATTAGTAATCAATTCTCTGATTTCTCTAAATCATTGATGATCGAGTTCATGAAGTCGAATTACTACGATCCGTATATCGCGCAATACATTCACCCAAAGAAGGCATACAAGGTAAAACTGAAAGATGCTGATAAAGATTTTATCTTTGATGAGGCTGAATCTGACTTAAACAAATTTGATAAAATCATTGACGAATTAGAACCAGGAAATTTACGTTTGCCTGTTTTAATTAAAAAATACATCAAGCAAAATGCACGCGTTGTCGCTTTTAACGTCGATCCTTTGTTTAACAATGCCGTAGATGGTTTAATGTACATTAGAATCGCAGATATTCCTGAAAGCACTATGAAACCTGTTATCGAAGAGTTTCAAATAGAACTGGAACGTAAATTATCTGAAAAGGAAGATTAGACGTAAATCTTATATAAGATAAAAAAACTCATAAGCCTTAACTTATGAGTTTTTTTTATGTTTTAAAACCAAATCGATTGGTGTAATATATCATCAAAAGAATTATTTCTAACAAATAGAACTAATCGTATCAAATGATAAAAGGCGAGGAAATAAGCCATATTATAAGCCAATTTTCTATTGTATAAAAGTCCTGTAAAATATTCTTTTTTGGTTATAATTTCTGTAGTCAATATAATAATGGTCAACCAGCAAAATAAAATAACAAAAGGTCCTAAAATATGATAACTAACACTTTTATAAATATCTCCCTGATAGAAATACACCAGTGATTTTGTTATACCACAACCGGGACAAGGAAATCCTGTAACCATTTTGAAGGGACAAAACGACTGATCTGTCTCTAAATGGTCGTTGTGATTGTTAAGCATTAGTAAAAACGGAATTATCAGTGTAATTGCTGCACCGATAATTCCGTAAACTTTACGCTTTACTCTGCTATTATTTGTATAATCTGTTGATATCACCTTGTACAATCATTGCTGCTGCCATAGGAAAGAAAAGTCCTAACACAATTAATAAAGTAGATTGATCTTTTTGAAGTTCACCTGTTTTTTCGTAAACTTTTGGCAATGCTTCTTTTCCTGCTAAGTAGTAAAAATAAATATTTACCGGCATACAACACCCTGCAAAAATTGCAATTGGCTGAGAAATAACTTCTTTTTTAGCTACAGCATTAAAAACCTCTGCAACTTTAATATTCCAATAAATTAAATATAAACCACAAGTTAAAAAGCCGAAAACCAATACCATTATTGGATCTACTTTAAATACCGGAATTTGTTCATTAAAATCATTAGACGTTTCTTTAAAATTATTTTCCATTTTTATTATTAAAAATTAATTGGTTAATTCCTACTCTTCGGATTTTCGGCTACTCCTTATTTAGAAACAATATTATTAAAAATTAATATTAAAAACTAATAATCGCCTGGAAATTGTACAGAAAAAACTCGTTATAAAACTCTAAAAATAATACAAGCCGCCTGGGTTCATTTTTACTGCACTTACTTAGAGTACACTGCCTTTATTTTATCGACAATTACCTGCGCCAAACGTTCGTGGCTCTCAAAAGTCCAACCCGCGATATGAGGCGTAAGCAAAACGTTTTTAGCTTCTAAAAGATACTGAAAAGCTTCGGGTGTGTTTTTATCCTGAAACAAGGTTTCAAAAGATAATTTCTCATACTCTAAAACGTCCAGACCTGCTCCCAAAATCTTTTTTGACTTCATGGCTTCTACTAAATCTGCTGTAACGATATTTTTACCGCGCGAAGTATTTACAATCCAGAATGGCTTTGCAAATGCATTTATAAAACTCGTGTCAACCATTTTGTCCGTTTCAGGAGTCCACGGAAGATGCAAACTCAAAACATCAGCTTTTTGTTGCAATTCCTTTAATGAAACTTGTCTGGCATTTTCGTCACCAATATTCTCTAAGATATCATGAAAGATCACATCTACTTCAAAACCACGAAGTTTTTTGGCGAAAGCCTTTCCCATGTTTCCGTAACCAATAATCCCTACTGTTTTTCCGTCAAGTTCGTGACCGCGATTGCTTTCACGGTTCCAGTGTCCGGCTTTTATCTCGGCATCAGCCTGATTTAAATTATTGAATAAAGATAAAATCACTCCCAATGAATGTTCTGCAACAGCGTTGCGATTACCTTCCGGAGCAGCAATTAAATGTATTCCTTTTGTTTCGGCATATTCACAATCGATACTTTCTAAACCCGCGCCAACTCTGGCAATAAACTGTAAATTGACAGCTTTATCTAAAAAAGTTTTATCGATTTTAAAACGGCTTCGAATTACGATTCCGTTATAATCCTGAATTTTATTTTCGATTTCTTCCTTAGAAGATTTAAAATCGGCGTGGTTTTCAAAACCAGCTTCTTCTAGTTGTTGCCAAAGAATCGGGTTATTACTGTCGATATGCAGAATTTTTATGCTCATTGTAGTTGTTTTTTATTGGAACAAAAATACGGCTAATTCTTTATATTTTTCTTCCATTACTCATGGAACAAAAATGTAAATCACCAAATCATATTGAAATCTTTTTTTATTAGTCTAAAAGATAAGTAAAGGAATAAAACGCATATGGTGAATCGTATTTTATCACTCCAGTCGTTAGCTGACCATTTGATTCTGCCATTCTAAACTCAGTAAGAGCAGGATAACCCGGTGTTTGAAACTGACGAATTAAACGTCCTTCTTTATTGATCACGAAAATTGCCACGCTTTGTTTTTCATCTCCATCAGATTTTTCCGTTAAGTACAACCAAAACACAAAATCTCCATTGACGCGCTTAAATCCTTCTGCACTATTGATGTACGGGACTTCGTAATTATCCGGAAATACAAATTGTATTTGCCATAAAGCTGTATTATCTGAATTCGTTTTTTCGAATATGATTTTATTCGAAAACATTCCTTTTTGCTTAAAGTTATACGTTTCCTTTTTTACTTCGTCTTTATAAAATGTAACGGTCGACCATGTTTCTTCTTTTGCAGGTTCAGCAACAGATTCCTGAGTTTCTTTTTCAGAAGTTTCAGTTTCACTTTCCTCTTCATCACTTTCCTCAGGTGCCGATGGTCCGCGATAAACAGATTCATAAGGTTCTTTATCTGACTTGTCTGTAGTTACTTTTAAATCTGAGTTTACTGTAAATCTTTTATTTGTTGCATAATAGTAACCATCGGCACTGGTATTTTCTGTTCCTTCGATATACAAACCACCATCACTATTCAATTTTATTTTATCGATTTTGGTATCTGCGTACTGCTCAAAAACATTCACCTTTATAAGCTTAAGATTAGTGTCGAGTACTGCAACAAAGGGCATTTGCTCTATTTCAGACTTTCCAACCTGACCGTAAACAAAGATTTTACCTTTTAGATATTCAACATAAAAATTACCTGTTGATATATATGAAATGCCTTTTTCCTGAAAAGATTTTAGCAATATTGATTCCATTGATTTACTAACCGTTTCATAACCTGAATAGGTATTATTAAATTTTAGTTTATCGATATGATATTCTTTCAGGTTATAGCGCATTCTTCCTTCTCCGCTTTGTTCTTCAACGGACTGAGTTAAAGTTCTATCTTCTTTTTTGATAAATAATGTAAAACCGCCTTGATTGTCTGTTTCAACCTGCGTGGTAAAAAGATCATATTTTGTTCTATGTTTTAATGCCAGTTTTTGCTTTTTTACTTCTTTCCCTTCTTTATCAAGTATTAATACAAAAGCAGTATTATTACTTCGATTTTCATCACTTTCTTCGATCACGAAAAGCATATTTCCGTTGGCTAACGCATGAACGCCTTCAAGATATCCGGTTTTCATATCCCATTTATATTGCCATAATTCGGGCGAATTGTACTTTTTCGAAAAATGAATAACTGATTTAACTTTCAGTTTTTCATTGCCGGTTATCGGCTCATCTTTTTGATAGTTTTTGTCGATACTTACAGGAATGGGCTTTTTTTCAGAGATTTCTCCATCATTTTGAGTGTTTTCTTTTTTACAGGAAATTTGAATCAGAATAAAAAAAGTATTAAAGCGCGGGAAAGACCTATTTTATAGTTCATTAAGTTGGTTTTGGTTATTAAGAAGCACGAAAATACTATTATTTTTTAAGTTTTTTCTTAAATCAACAACGATTAAAAAGCTTGTAAAAAGCATCAAAATTTATTGTAAAGATGTTGTAAAGTCAAATAGAAACGCGCTGAATTTTTTATTGGTGAGATTTTTTTTAACTTTGAATAAATACAAATAGAGAAAATTTCTCTTTTTTAAATCTTCAGAAACCCTCCACAATGAAACTAACCAAGACTTTTAAAGCCTTTTTTGAAAACGAAAAATCAGGAGGGTTACTCTTACTATTTGTTACGATTATATCACTATACCTTGCAAATTCTTCTTTTCAAGTACCTTATATTGCCTTTTGGGAAAAAGATTTAGGCGGACATTCGATCACGCACTGGATCAATGACGGACTAATGACCATTTTCTTTTTATTGATTGGTCTGGAATTAGAACGCGAAATATACCATGGCGAACTATCGAGCATAAAAAATGCTTCGTTGCCAATTATGGCTGCATTTGGCGGAATGTTGGTTCCTGCCGCTATTTTCCTGGCTTTGAATTTTGGAACTGCAACGCAAAACGGAGCAGGAATTCCTATGGCGACTGATATCGCGTTTGCCATTGGAATCTTATCTCTTTTAGGAAAAAAAGTTCCGGCATCTTTAAAAGTATTTTTAACAGCTTTAGCCGTTATTGATGATTTGGGCGCTATTATCGTTATTGCAATATTTTACACCACCTCGATAGCATTTGTAAATCTTGCCATTGCTTTAGGAATATGGGGCTTCTTGTTTATTTTGAATCGAATGAAAGTTCAAAACCTGATTCCTTATTTAATTGGAGGAGTTGTCATGTGGTATTTTATGCTTAATTCAGGGGTTCATGCTACCATTACGGGTGTTATTCTGGCATTTGTAATTCCGTTTGGAGATGGCGGAGAAAAATCATCTTCATATAAACTGCAGCACTTTTTACACAAACCTGTTGCTTTTGTAATTTTACCACTATTTGCTATTGCAAATACCTGTATAGCAATCGAGTCTGATTGGCATCAGGGATTAAATCATCCTAATACATACGGTATTATTTTAGGTTTAGTGATAGGAAAACCATTGGGGATTTTGCTTTTTTCTTCGATTGGAGTTACTGCCGGATTGTGTGCTTTGCCTAAAAGTTTAAAATGGGCGCATATTCTAGGCGCAGGAATGCTAGGCGGAATAGGTTTTACAATGTCTATCTTCATCACACTTTTAGCTTTTAAAGATCCTGAAGTTATTGTATTTTCTAAAATTGCCATTTTGATTGCGTCAGTACTTTCCGGAATCTTTGGTTTTGTTTATTTAAAATTTATTCTGACACAAAACAAAAGCTCAAAATGATGAATTATATCGCTAAACTTACGGTTATATTGGTCGCAATTTTGCTCATTTCATCTTGCAAAAAATCAGAAGCTGTTGTTGAGAAAAATAATTCTGAAACAAAAACTCTTAATAAAACCAGCGCGGATAGTGAATCTATTGAAGGACTATACGAAACACAAGCGGAACCGGACAACAGTAACGAGTGTGTGATGTCTATCGAAATTATCAAAGAAAAAAAAGGTTATTCTTATTTTCTTAAAACAAAACTTCGTCAACTAAAAGGCATCGCCAATATGACCACCAACGAATCCGGAGAAAAAATTCTTGTTTTAGAAGGTATTGAATGGGATGAATACGAAGGTGATATTAGTCGTGAAGAAGACAATGATTCTATCGCTGACTCTGAATCCAATTCTCAACAGCCAGATATTCCGGTAGGAATTGGTGCCAGTTATACTAAAGACACACTTACGATTCAGAATTATGGAAATGCTATGAATTCGTATACAAAGCTTTCAGAATGTGGGAGGAAATATATACAGCTTATTAAGAAATAAATTCCAATCTTTTGAAATTCCAAATTCCAACTGAATCCTTTGGCAAATGAAGAGAATCCGTCATATTTTATTTTTTTTTATATCATTAATTATTCTGCTTGTTGGAATCATATTTTATCAAATAAAAACATACGCATCACCCGCCTATTCAATTTGCGCAATTCCAGTGCCTGCATTTTGCGGAAATCCTGATTCAACAGAAAATGAAACAAAGGGAAAAGAGATTTTTAATTCAAATTGTGCAGCGTGTCATAAAAAAAACGCAAGATCTACCGGACCTGCATTGTATCAAGTTGATTCATTAGTAATGAAAAAATGGTTAACAAATAAAAGAAACAAGATTGACAGTACTAAAATTGAACAATTTGGAATTGATTATCATAGAATTAAATTTTCCAAAGTTTTAAATAAAAAAGATATAGGCGATTTAATTGAATATTGTCATAATTAATAAACTCCAATTATTCCACAACTAGATTTCTTTCAATTTTTGACGAGTTTCTGGTGTGACTTCTCCTCCGTCGAAGTGACAAACTAAATCAATAACACTTTTAAACAAAAAATCCCAAACCCCAACAAGTTGGAATTTGGAATTTTATCCCGAAGCTTCGGGATTGTATTTTATTAAATCTTATCCCTTGATTTGTTTCAAAGAAGTTTTGATTCCTTTTATTAAAGAAGAACTGAAGCCATTGTGTTCCATTTCGTTCAAACCAACGATTGTACAGCCCTGAGGCGTCGTTACACGATCGATTAATTGTTCCGGATGCACTTTCTCCTCTAATAACATTTTAGCCGCTCCTTTTACAGTTTGTGCCGCGATGGCTAATGCAGTTTGAGAATCAAAACCTATTTCGATTCCGGCTTGCATCGAAGCGCGAATATATCTTAAAGCATAAGCTGTTCCGCAAGCTCCAAGAACTGTTGCTGCATCCATTAACTTTTCGTCGATTACAGGTGCTGTTCCTAAATCCTGAAACAAGTCAACAATTGGCAATGCTTTTTCTCTGTCCTTTTCAGGGAAAGAAATACAGGTTGCCGATTCGCCAAACTGCGCTGCGATATTAGGCATAATACGCACTACCGGAAAAGTACCGTTTGTTTTTTCCTGAAGCACATCCAAAGATAAACCACTCACTGCCGAAGCAATAGTTTTTCCCGGAATTGCTGATAAAATTTCGGCTAAAACAGTATCAACCTGATAAGGCTTTATGGTTAAAATTACCACATCGGCCTCTTGAATATTATGTTTATTATCTGATGAAACCGTGATTCCGTACTCTGTCAAATATTGAATACTTGCGATATTTCTTCTGGTAACGGTAACCTGGTTATTTTTTGAGAATTTAGCAATTCCCAAGGCTATAGAAACCCCAAGATTTCCCCCTCCTATGATATGTACTTTCATTGCTTATTTATTGGCTGGTTAATAGCGAATTTTTCAGCCACAAATTACACAGATTTTACAGATCTTAAATCACTGCATTCTATTAATTTGTTGCAAAAACTTAGAAACCAAGAATCAATTTGGCTACTCCAAAGTAGAGCATAATTCCAAATACATCATTGGTTGTGGTAATAAACGGACCAGTTGCAATTGCGGGGTCAATTTTATTTTTATGTAAAAACAGCGGTACCAAAGTTCCTAATGTCGCAGCAAATAAGATTACTACAATCATCGAAATAGAAATCGCGATTCCCACTAAATATTGTTGGTACATTACAGAATGATACGCCAATAAAAGCAACGAAATAATGGTTCCTGAAATCATCGAAACGCTTATCTCTTTACTAAAATAACCTCTGCTAAATTCTTTTAATGTTCCGTTTGCCAAACCCTGCACCACAATTGCCGATGCCTGAACTCCAATATTTCCTGCAGTTGCAGAAAGTAACGGAACGAAAATAATTAAGGTTGAATATTTTTGAAAGGTTGCTTCGTTTCCTTTTAGAACAAATGATGCTACAATTTCGATTACCATTCCTATTAAAAGCCACGGCAAACGTGCTTTTGTAAGTTCAAGAACACTATCGTTTGATTCTACGTCTTGCGTAATACCCGCTGCTAATTGGTAATCCTTATCTGCTTCGTCCTTGATTACGTCTACTATATCATCGATGGTAATTCTTCCTACCAATCGTCCTAATTCATCTACCACCGGAATGGCCTCTAAATCGTATTTTTGCATGATACGTGCTACCTCAACATCTTCGGTATCTACGTTTACAAAGTTTAATTTTCGAATATAAATATCAGAGATCTGTGTTTTGGTTGATGTGGTTAGTAAATCTTTTAATGACAATCTTCCTTTAAGGCGATTTTCATCATCAACTACATAAATAGAATGTACTCTGGAAACGTTTTCTGCCTGAATACGCATTTCTTTCACACAAGTTAATACATTCCAGTTTTCGTTGACTTTCACCAACTCTTTCCCCATCAAACCACCGGCAGAATTTTCATCGTAACGCAACAAATCGACAATGTCTTTTGCGTGTTCAACGTCATTAAGTTCTGAGATTACCTCCGCTTTTATTTCTTGCGAAAGTTCACCAATAATATCCGCCGCGTCATTGGTTTCAAGCTCATCAAGCTCTTCTGCAATTTCTTTAGGCGAAAGTCGGCTTAAGATATTTTCACGTAAGTCATCCTCCAGTTCCAGAAGAATTTCTGCCGTTTTATCACTATCTAAAACCTTAAAAATATAAGTTGCCTCGTCGAAATCCAGCTCATCCAGGATTTCGGCGATATCAGCGTGGTGCAGGTCATTAAGTAAAACTTCAAGTTCTTTGTCGTTTTTGCTAACGATATGTTCCTCTAACTGGTGGATTAATTCTTTGCTAACTTTGAACTCCATCGGCTTCTATTTTTTGAGTCAGAACAATAAATTCGTCTACGCTAAGCTGCTCAGGACGTTTATCAAAGATAGTGTCTAATCGCAATTCATCAGATAAATTTAATGTTTTCAAACTGTTACGTAATGTTTTTCGTCTTTGCTGAAAAGCCGTTTTTACTACTGTAAAAAACAACCTTTCTCCGCACGGAAGGCTATAATCTTCCTTTCGGGTCATTTTCATCACACCCGACTTGACCTTGGGCGGAGGAATAAAGACGTTTTCATCTACGGTAAACAGATACTCTGTATCATAGAAAGCCTGAGCCAGTACGGATAAGATTCCGTATGCTTTTGAGCCTTTTTTCTCGCATATTCTTTCAGCAACTTCTTTTTGAAACATCCCCGAAAATTCCGGAATCTGATGTTTGAATTCTAAAGTCCTGAAAACAATTTGCGTCGAAATATTATAAGGGAAATTTCCAATAATAGCGAATTGTTTATTTTCGTAAACCTCGTTTATATTGTATTTCAGGAAATCCTGAGAGATAATTTTATCTTTTAGTTTTGGATAATTTTCACCCAAATACACCACAGATTCACCATCGATCTCGATCACGTGCGTGTTAATTGGTTTGTCAAGCAAATACTTAGTCAACACACCCATCCCCGGTCCTATCTCTAAAACCTCATCGTATCCTTTTAAACTTAAAGTATCTGCAATTGCTTTTGCGATGCTTTCGTCTTTCAGGAAATGTTGTCCTAAATGTTTTTTAGCTTTTACTTTTTCCATTTTTTTTAGATTCTTAGATCCTTAGACCTCTTAGATTGTTAGATTTTCAAAATATCGAATAATCTATTTCTTATTTATTTCTCGAAGCTGTTGAACATCCAATAAATCTTTTGCTCTATTTGCTTTAATTTTACTTGTAATCAAATCTTCTAAAGACAAAACATTCCACTTTAAAAATGTTTTATCATTAACTGTGGTTTCCTCACTATCTCTATAAGCTTCATCAAAACTTTTATTTACTGAAAACTTGGTAATTAATTCTAAATCCAAATCTACAGGAGAAAATTTGATTGATATATTTTGTTGTTCTTGCTTTACGTTTTCAGGAAAATCATCAATTTCATGCCCCATTTCATTAAAAACCATCACTAGCTTTTTAAAATTTCCCTCTGTTGTTTCTATCCAAAAATCAACATCAGCTGAATGTCTTTGATATCCATGAAAATTAACAGCTCCTCCGCCAACCATTAACATCCGAACTTTATATTTGTTCGCTAAAGCTATAAACTGATCAATATTCTGATCCCACAATTTTGACATCTTATTTTGTTTTTATTACAATTATAAAATTGTCTTTGTTTTTATCCACTTTATTCTTCACGGGAAACCTGCTCATTCTTTCGCTTAAGCGTAAAAAACTATAAAATCTTTCCGTTTTAGACAACTTCAAAAAATCTTCTTGTTGTTGCTTATTACTTTCTTCTTTAGTTTGAAATCGAATTTCCATAATTTCTTTTTTTAGATTCTTAGATTTCCAGACTAAAAGTCTCTTTAATGATCTGAAATTAATTCTAACTCTGTTCTGAAAGAAAGCAATTTATCAGCAAATAACGCCAAAGCTTCCTGATGAAATTTTGGTTCATCTTCGATATAATATCTTTCTAAAGTTTCTTTGCTATCCGTAACATACTGAACAGAATAAGTGATACCTCCCATTTCTTCTTCAATCATAACTCTTACGATTCTTGCCGAAGAAAATTTTTGCGTTGCCAGAATTTCCGGTATGTGTTTTTCCTGCATCCACTTTAGCCATTGGTCTTTAACGCTTTCGTGTATATTGGTAGTAACGTTGTAAATAATCATTTTTTTTCTAAGGTTCTGAGATGCTGAGATTCTAAGGTTCTGAGTTTTATTTACCAGACTCTTAAAAGCAAATCATCGTATTATTAATTCTTTGTTTATTTGTTAATTCGGTTAAACGGTTAAACAAATAACCAGTTAAACCAAACTACAAATTTTTATCTCCTCTTAACTCGCGGTATTTTTTTCTTGCATCAACAAAGTAAATACTATCCTGATGGTTAAAAATTACCTTTTCATATAAAGGTTTTGCCTTTTCTGTATCTTTCAATTCGTCGTTGTAAATTTCTGCCGAAAAAAACAGCGCTTCATCTACATAAATTCCGTCGCCATGATTGTCAATGATCTGTTGATATTGGCTTAAAGCCGAATTAAAATCTTTTTGACTTTCATATATTTTACCTAAACGCAACAATGTTACAGCTTCTATTTCCTGCCCTTTAAAGGTCTTTAGAATGCTTTGAAACTGGGCAATTGCTTCCGGTTTCTTATTCTGATAAATCAAAAAGTCTCCTTTTGCAAATTGCTTTAATGCCGTTTGTGTCGAATCAGCAACCGTATTATCGTTGATCAACAAAAAATATTCAAGAGCATCATTGGCGATCAATTGTGTGTTGGCCGCTTTCAACTCTTTAAACTGTTTTAAAGCCCATTCGAAATCGCCTTTGTAATAACTTGTTTTCGCTGCTTTTAAACTTGCTTCGTGCGCCATGACATCATTCTTTAAATCCAATTGAATTTGCGAATAATAAATCAACGCCTGATTGAACTTTTCTTCTAAAAGCAAGATGTCTGCCAACTCCATCTTTGCATCTGCTTTTTGATAATCGTTCAAATTTAATTCTAACGCTTTTTTTATAATTGTCTTAGCCTCTTCAGTCTTTTTAAGATTAAAAGCCAGGAAATGCGCCTGAATAATTTGCAAAGATAAGGTAAAAGGAGCTATTTCATAGGTTGTAAGCAATTGTTGTAACTCTGCACTAATAATTGGATAATCTTTTTCCTGTGCTCTATCGATTTTAATTTGCATTAAATACGAATTCGTCTGTACTAATAAATCTAAATCTTTGGTATTTAGCAATATAAAATTCAGGATTTCCTCAGCCGTTTCAGTATCATCTTCATTTAAGGCAAACTGACTTAAATTGACAATACTCGAAAGTGATTCCGGTTCGCGTTTGTAAATGGCTTTTTCCTGAATAAAGGCTTTCCCAAATTCTTTTTGCTGTACATAAAACCAACTTAGATAATGATTCCAGAAAACGTCCTGATCTTTTTGAGTTCTTAAGATCAAAGCTTTTCGCATAGCATCTTTAAAAGCCGTATTATCCGTTTCACCGTTCATGAAACGCGATAATTGCGTTTGAATTAAATTGGCATTTTGCGGATTTTTATACGATTCTGTCAGTAAAAGTTCGATCATCTGATCTGTTTTACCTAACTGCCCGTACAACATCCCGATCTGGAAATTGAAATTATAATTGGGCTGAATCTGCATTGCGGCCTGATAGGATTTTAATGCATATTCGAGCAATACTTTTTTCTCGAAAGAATTCGCAATTCCGTACACATCATTCGGACTTGTTTTGATTTTTTCGATGGCCTGCTCGTAGTAATCTTTGGCTTTAGCCTCGTTTTTCTGTAATTGAAAATTATATCCCAATTCTACTAGAAAAACACCTTGTTTGTATCGGTTATAACGTTCCTGAATGATTTTTTGTGCCAGATCAAATTGCTGCAATTGCTGATAACAATCTACCGTTCTTAAAAAATACTGAGTATTGGATGGTGAAGCTTTTAAAAGCTCTTCGTAACTAATTTTAGCTTTCTCGAAATCACCTTTATCGTAGTAATATTGCGCCAATTGCTCATTTTGTGCAAATGCAAAACCAGACCATAATAAAACGATATAAATAAAGATGTTTTTCATATTTCAGTCTTTTTTCAGTATTCAGTCTTTTTCAGTCGCAGTTTTCAGTCTCAGTTATTAGTTTTCAGTTCCGGTTTTCAGTATTCAGTCTCTCGCAATAGCTATCAGGATCAGCCTAAGTAATCATCGTAATTCACTGTAAACTGTCACTGCGACTGAATACTGCGACTAAAAACTGCGACTGTAAACTATACTTTCTTAGATTTCCAGATTATCAAAGCTACGCCAATTAATATAAACGGAATACTAAGTATTTGTCCCATATTAATGATCATATTATTCTCGAAGCTTTCCTGATTTTCTTTAAAAAATTCGATTATAAATCGGGCTACAAACATTAAAGTTAGGAAATATCCAAAAATTAATCCGTCTGATTTTCTAATATTCTTTGATTTATAAAGATAAAGAACAATTCCGAAAATCAATAAATAAGCAAATGCTTCATACAATTGCGTTGGATGCCTTGGGATCATATCGTCTCTTTCGAAAACAACACCCCAATTTCCGTTTGTTGGTTTTCCGTAGATTTCAGAATTCATAAAATTTCCAAACCTGATAAAAGCTCCTGTAACCGGAACTCCAATCGCCATTTTATCTAAAATCCATAAGAATTTAACCTTGTATTTTCGGCAGTATAAGATCATTGCGATCAAAACCCCAATTGATCCTCCGTGACTTGCTAAACCCTGATAACCTACAAATTTGTAAACTCCCGCTACTTTCTGAATGGGTAAAAGAATCTCTATTGGGTGTTGCAAAAAATAAGCTGGTTCATAAAAAAAACAATGTCCTAATCTTGCGCCTAAAATGGTCCCAACGATTACATATACCAGTAAACTATCGAGATTATCCAGCGAAAGATGTTCTTTTTTGTAAATATTTCTTACGATGTAATACCCCAGTAAAAGCCCGCAAGCAAAAAGAGCTCCATAATATTTTAAAGGAAAACTATCTGTTATCATGAAAATAACCGGATCTACATTCCAATTTAAAATTCCGTTCATCTTGCTTTATTTTTTTGTTCAAGTTCCTAGCTAAAATTAAGAAACCTAACAGATTTTAAAAACCTGTTAGGTTGACTATAAGAACTATAAAAGTTATTTTAATTTATAATATCAAATCCGCAGTAAGGACGTAAAACTTCCGGAATTACGATTCCTTCCGGAGTTTGGTAATTTTCTAATATTCCTGCCAAAACTCTTGGCAAAGCCAATGAACTTCCGTTAAGCGTGTGTGCCAATTGGTTTTTTCCGTCTTTGTCTTTGAAACGCAATTTCAAGCGATTTGCCTGAAAAGTCTCGAAGTTAGAAACTGAACTAATCTCTAACCAACGATCCTGCGCTGTAGAAAACACTTCAAAATCGTACGTCAAAGCCGATGTGAAACCCATATCGCCACCACATAAACGTAAAACACGGTAAGGCAATTTCAATTCTTTCAAAATATCTTTTACGTGTTCTACCATTCCGTCAAGTGCTTCATAAGACTTATCAGGATGTTCAACACGCACGATTTCTACTTTATCAAATTGGTGCAAACGGTTTAATCCGCGTACGTGTGCTCCGTAAGAACCTGCTTCACGACGGAAACATGGCGTATATGCCGTATATAAAACCGGTAATTCAGCTTCAGTTAAAAGAACATCGCGGAATAAATTCGTAACAGGAACCTCAGCCGTTGGAATCAAATATAAATCATCAATTGTTGAATGATACATTTGTCCTTCTTTGTCCGGTAATTGTCCTGTTCCGTAACCTGAAGCTTCATTTACCAAATGCGGCACCTGAACTTCGTTATATCCTGCAGCAGTATTTTTATCTAAAAAGTAATTGATCAAAGCACGTTGCAAACGAGCTCCTTTTCCTTTATAAACCGGAAATCCTGCACCGGCAATTTTCACACCCAATTCAAAATCGATGATATCATATTTTTTTACCAATTCCCAGTGAGGTTGTGCACCTTCGTGAAGAACCGGAATATCACCTTCTTCAAAAACATTCAAATTGTCATCCGGAGTTTTTCCTTCAGGAACAATATCAGCCGGAAGATTTGGTAATGTATATAATTTATCAGTCAATTCGGCTGCCAAAGCATCTGCTTTTTCACCTAGTTCTTTACTTTTTTCTTTTAATGAAACCGTTTTTTCTTTTAAGATTGCCGCTTTAGACTTCTCTCCCGCTTTCATTAATTCTCCAATATCTTTGGACAATTTATTAGATTCAGATAAAGTGTTGTCTAATTCTACTTGTGTAGCACGACGGTTTTCGTCTAATTGCACGACTTCTTCAACAACGCTTTTAGCATCGATATTTCGTTTTGCTAAAGCCTTGATTACTTTCTCTTGATTTTCTCTAATAAATGCGATTTGTAACATAGCTTGATTTTTATAACTATTGTATTTTTTTTATAATGGAAGCAAATTTAAGGAAATGTTTTATAAGATCACGACAAAGTTGATTCTAAAGTTATTTCGCGGGGTATTACGAAGAGATACACGAAGAATACTCAGAGATTTTAAATATTTCTTCATGAAACTTCACATCTTCGAAAATAAAAAATCAGTAAATTGCCATTAAAAATTATCTTTATGCTTATTGACCATTTTATCGAAGATTTCTCTAAGACTTTCAGCGATCTTTCTACTTCAGAACCATGGAATATTACGAATGACCTTAAAAACACAATCGAAAAAATGATCCTCAATCTGGGTGACGATTACATCATTCAGGACAATATCGCTATTCATAAATCGGCCACGATCGAAAATAATGTTACGATAAAAAAACCGGCCATTATTGGCGAGAACTGCTACATTGGGGCAAATGCTTATTTTAGAGAAGGTGTTTATTTAGATCAATCGGTAAAAATTGGTCCGGGTTGCGAAATAAAAAACAGCATTATTTGTTCAGGCACGGCGATTGCCCATTTTAATTATATCGGAAATAGTATCATTGGCAGAAACATCAATTTTGAAGCAGGTTCGATTGCTGCAAATCATTATAACGAAAGAGCGAATAAAAAAATATCTGTGCTTTATGATAACAAGATTATCGAAACAAACTCGGATAAATTTGGTTCTTTGGTTGGAGATAATTCCAGAGTTGGAGCCAATGCCGTATTGTCGCCGGGAACTATACTGGTTAAAAATTCTATTGTAAAAAGATTAGAATTAGTTGAACAAGTGGTTCCGGAATAGTGATATTCCACAGAGATCCAAGGAGATTTGGCAAAGATATTTCAGAATAGAATTAAACCCCAGCGGGGTGAAATTCTTGGCGTATTAATATATCGCTCCGATGGAGCTTGAAGAAAAAACCAATACAATTTTCTATAAATATTTCGCTCCTCTGGAGCTATATTAATTATTAATCCCCTCTATTCTTTTATCACTCTAAAAATTTCTGTTGAATTTCCTCCAACAACTTTTAGTAAATAAAAACCAGATGCTAATGTCGAAACATCGATTTTTCCATCGGTGCTTTTTCCTTTTAAAACCGAAACCGATTCGAAACTAAAAACCTCATAATCAAAATTAAGATCAAAGTTCTCAACCGAAGCAATTGTAGAAACAGGATTTGGGGAAATTACAGGCTTTTTAATATCTGGAATTTGAGGCTTAGTATTATTACAAGCACTTTCTATCAACGATGGCAAATCTGTTTCATCATAAACTAGAGAATATTTCAGTTCGTTAGCGCTACGGAACAACTCACATGCCTTTTTATATTTGTGCTGATCAAGATAAATGATTCCGAGATTTTTCATCGCATACGAATTATTTTTATCCACTTTCAATGCGTCTTTCAAATCTGTAATTCCTTTATCTGATTCGCCTAATTTATGATAAAGCAAACCTCTGGTCGTTTTTAGATTTCTGCCCACGTAAAATGCATTACGTTCTGTGATGCCTTTTTCATATTTAAAAGCAATCATAATATTATCCATTGCTTTTTGATATTCGCCGGTATCACTATACAATCGTGCAAGCGCCCATCTCGCATCGGCCATTTCCGGTTTTTGAGTTACAATTTTTTCTAAATAATAACTTGCCAAATCATACGCTTTTCGGTCTTGCAAAAGAGCCGCAAAATTGTATAAAATATGCAGATCGTCAGGCGCATTTTTTATGGCTTTAAAATAATAATTAAAAGCAAAACTATCCATATCGAGCGAGGCATAAATACTCGCCAGTCTGTCGTAAAGTTTGCCTCTGAATACATCTTTCTTTTCTGCCAAAGAATCTGAGAGCGCTTTGTTTTTAGGATCTTTATCTATCGAATATTCTACTTTTTTTAAATCTTCAAGTGCTAAAGTGGTATTTCCTAAACTAATACTCAAAACCCCACGATTGTACAAATCATTCACTTTGACCGGATTGTAATTAGTTCTTGTATTAATATCCGTCAATAACTGAAGTGCTTTTTTTACCGATTCTTCCCTGTCTTTACCAAACGGTAATTTATGATCGGTCCTGCTTACTAATTTTCCGTGCGAATAATTCAAGGTAACCAATTTTTCACGTTGCTTATTGTACTGATAAGAATCGCCATTTTTTAAACCTTTATCATAATAAAAAATCTCATTGAGTTTTCCGTTAGGATAAAAAGTTTTAGTACTGTCCGGTTTTTGATCTGGCCCGTACCAAATTTCTACAGAAACTGTATGATCATTATAAAAATAGCGGGAAACATCTTCCTTCTTTTCATCGTTTTTTTCCTGAGCGCATAACAAAACGGGCAAAAACAATAAAGCAAAAAATATCTTTTTATAACTAAAAATTGATTGAGTCAAAGTGGTAAGGATTAAATACGAATTCAAATTTCGTGTAAAATTAATTATGTTCTACCAATAATTCTTTCAATTCATTGGTTTTTAAATACGCCGCAAAACGTCCGGAAAGCAATAGAACTTCTCTTTCTTCGGGCGTAATTCTTAGTTTGGTTTCAACGTGCGAGGCATATTCGTATAACATTAAAACCTGTCGTGGCGACAAATCTTTGAACTTCTCTTTATTTAATGTTGCCACGATAACTTCGCCATCTTTATCTTTTGTAAACGAATCTTCGCCAAACTTCGAGATTAGATCTAGTTTAAAACTACCATACAACTTTACCCAACTACTCGATTCATCGTTCGTGTTTTTCAATTCGGTTACCAATTCTTCGTAATTCTCATCCTTGTTCATCTTGATCAAATAATCCCGAATAGTGGTAAAACCAATAATCTGATAATTCGAAACCGGTATTTTATAACGTTCAAACGTGTTTTCTATATCTTTATCAAAAGTCATATATCTTGTTTGAACCGTATATAAAGAAGCCGTTTCGAACAACGAAATCAGTCTTATTTTCGCATCGTTGATATAAGGCGTTTTCTTTCCTTGTCCCAGACAATCAATAAAAAGCGCTTTCTTGTTTTTATCATTCACCTTTGTGTCGTTATGAAGTAATTCGACCAAAGTTTTATAGCCCATATTGTCCGAAGCGCCGCCATCGACGATACACAATATTTTCTCCTGATTTTTTACGCCAAATTTCACTTTAGGTAAAACGCCCGGAAAAGCCGAACTCGCCGTTATAGCATACGTAAGTGGGAAATTATAACCATCGTTAACCTCATTTTCGTTTAAGGCAATCGAAGCTTTATTGGGGGCCAAAGACGAATTGAGATTTAGACCTCTAATAATATGTGGCATAAACGGAATGCGTTCGCCATTATTAAAGGCCGTTCCGTTGGCCACAAACATGGGCAAAGACGGAGTTGCGGTACTATTTTTTGGAACAAAAAAATCCGACAATAACATTTGAGTTCCAAACTTATTCGTGTTATCGGGATTTAGCGCGTCGTATTGCAAAATATCCGAATCTATTCGCTGCGTCATCGATATTTTATCGCCTTTTTCGTTTCGGCTATTGTTTAAAAGAGAAAGAATATTAGCCGATTTATCGACATAATCCTTATAAGCATCGGCTTTAGAAAAGTAGAATTCGTTGAAGGAGCAATTATCATAAAACAATTTATTTTTAAGAATCGTTAAATAATAGCCTGCCGAAAAGCAACCGCCGGAAACCGTTGAGAAATAGTCGATTTCGTTCAAAAAATTACGCTGCGAATTATCTTCCTGAATTTCTTCTAAACCCAAAAGCACGCCCATACTAAAAAATTGCGCTCTCGAACCTCCGCCCGAAATTCCAATTCCCAACGCAATATTAGGATTCTGAAACTTCGTATCCCGCTCCTGAACCGACTTATAATCGTCTAATGCAACCGCTGGAATCGAACTATAATTAATTTCCGAAAAAAGGTTTATTTTATTCTGAGAATATCCTATCTGAAGAAAAAGAAAAAGCAATATCTGGCAGTATTTATATCTCATTTTTGGGCTTTTATAATCGCTAAATCACTCAGGGCTAAATTAATAAAGTTATTTCACAAACAAATACCAACACTTCACAAAGATTCCCTAAGTTTTCTTTAAAAAAATTTGAAATTAATCGCGTAATCCCGACCGCCATCGGAAGCAGAGTTCTTCTTCAAATTGTCAGGTTGAGCAAAGTCGAAGCCACTTTTTTTTAGCCACAGATTAGAATGATTAAAATGATTTTTTAAAATCAGCTTAAATTTGGGTGAACAAAATAATCCACTAGAATTTATTGATCGCCCAAAGACGCAGAGTCGAAAAGAAAATAAAACTTCGCGTCTCTGCGTCTTTGCGCGAAAATTCGAGACATTCAATCAAAAACCTTAGCGCTCTTTGCGGTTAAAAAATCTCTGCAATTAAACACATAAAAATTAAGCCCTCTTTATCTCATGCCCCACATATTCCTCTAAAGCAGCAAACATATCATCTACCGAAAGCACTTCGAAATCAGGATGATTTTTCAGGAAATCAGCATTTAGCGTCACCAGATTTTCTTCCAATTCAAAAAAAGTATCATTGTTTAGCAAATCACGAGTTGGGTTTACGCCTTCCAGTTTTCCGCTTACAAATTTATTCAGCTTTACGCTGCTCATCAATTTCACCTTTTTACTTTGTTGCTGAAACAATTCAAGATGTTTTTCGGCACCAATCAAAGCCAAACCTTCTTCGATAAGTTCGTTCAGTTCCTTATTCCAACCCGATTTATACACAAATTGACCAAAATTACCTTCGGCATATTGCGAATAGTAATAATCAAGATAATAACTCATCAAAGCATCTTCATGAATAAATTCGTCATCGACACCTTCCTCACGCATTAAATTAATCACCGAAATATTAGAGTGAATCACATCCTGAAGATTTTCACTATTCATTGCCGTTTCAGAAACTATTATTCTACCAAATTCCTCCATTTTGTTTTTGTTTTGAGATTGTCCTGCAAATTTCGGCGAAATAATAATAGGATTCAGAATAAATTTTTGGGCGTTCCCTCCGGTCGGGCTATTCGCTGCAAGTCCTCGCACTTCCTTCGTCAGGCTGTGGGCTTTTCGCTGCTATCCCTAACGCAATCTGGTATTCAAAAGAAGATTTTATTTTACGAGATTATTTTGAAGGAAAAAAGACTATTTTAGCAAGGAAAAAATGAAATTATAACAAAAATGAAACTACTAAAAACTCAAAAAAATTCGCTATTTGATATAATTCAAGAAATTGATTTTTTCTCTCATAATCAATTTGAATTTATTGAAAATGAATCAGAGGGAACATACAATACACGCATACAATATAATCCCGATAAAAGTTTTTTTTTCTCCTTTACTGATAGTAAATCTATCAACGTTTTATATGTTAATTATTCACCAGGAGAAGAACAAATTATTGACAGTAGCTCCCAAATTACTTGGAATGAAGCTTTAAATCATTTTCTAAATTGGTTGGTTTTTCTAAATAGAGAAGTGACTGCTCCAAACTTATGGGAAAAATTTAAAACCGAAATTTCAGATATTAAATTTCTAAATAATTTTAATAATGAAAAATTTTCTTTCTCCGAGTTTACCGAAATATCGCAAAAAATAGAATCTTTAAAGAATAGCCTTTCCACAATTCCATTAATATTAAATCAACAAAATGAAATAATATTGAGATTAGACCATCTAAGCGAAACTGCAAAAGATTTAGGCAAATTTGATTGGATAAATCTCTTTGTAGGAACAATTATTAGCGTAGTAATTCAATTAAATGTTACTCCCGAAAATGCAAATGCACTTTGGGAATTAATAAAAAGAATTTTCAATAATTACTTTCTACCAAAATAATAAATTAACCAACTTTATTAATATAGAATAAATAAGTCCACTAATAAATAATAATCTTACTTACAACTTCAAAAAATGGCTAAAGAAAAAATTGATATATCAATGCAATTTGTAATTTTCACTACTACAATAGCTATATGGATTTATTTATATGACAAAATTGTAGAATTAACTACAAATCAGCCTACCAATGATTCATTATTAATTCTTAGTGTCTGTCATTATTTATCATTTATATGTATATTTTTAAGTTTTATAATTTTAACTAATAAAACATTTAACTTAAAAAAATCTAATTATTTTGATCATACTAAATTCAATGACTTCTCTATTCTTTCTCATAAAATTCTATTCTCATTATGGGCACCAATGTTTGTTTTTAGTTTGATATCAATTCTTTCAGTTAATTTTTCTGGAAATATTATTTTTAAATATCAATCACCTCTAGTCTTACTTTTCTCTTTAATTATTACCGGTTTATTTTTTAAGATTATACTTGGAATCCAATACATAAAAATAATCCAAAACATAAATATCAAATCACTCTGGATTTTCTTATCACTAGTTTCATTTTATTTTCTCTATGTTTCAACTCTTGTTCTTCATTCATCAAGTATAGATTTTAAAACTGACAAAGAATTTTATCAAGACAATGACATTGTAAAACTACAAATTAAGCCAAGAGGTTACATCTTTTTACCCCGAATTGAAAAAGTAGCATATAATATTAATTATGAAAATTTTAAAAAAGATTCCGATCATACTTATTCACTAAACTTAAAAAAACATCCAAATAATGGATGGTCAATAATTGAAATTGTTTATGAATCACAAATCTTTAATATTATAAAAAAGGATTATCATGATCTCAACAGAAACTAAAATATTTCATAACATTAGAGATATCACGAATTTAAAATCAATCACAAAAAATTCATTCATCAACACCCTGAAAATCTCCAACAAGTATTTCATTAATTTCACTTAACATTTCAAATTCATCCAAAGGAAACATCTTGAGTACGGTTTCTAAAATGAGACTTACATTAATAGATGAATTTTTGTCTGTTTCTGAGATTCTATACATATCGTTTTCCAGCGCCAAAATGCATAATTTTAGCATGTTGGTAATAACACAACCCAATTCATAATAATCTAATAACTCAATTTGAGCGGTGTAAAACTTTGTTTTATCTTTAGACGGGTTTAAAGTGGTACAATATCGGGCAGTTAATTTTCTAAGATTTTCAAGGCTTTTAATTTTATTTGGCTCCATGACAATTTGCTTTTTCGGCTTTAATTATGAGAAAAATAGTACTTTTACTTAATAAATAGCAAGAAAGAAATAGATTATATTGTTACGAACTATTACCGATGGTATTTTACAAATACTGTCTTGTATTTTACCAAAACAAGAAAAATTAAAAGAATTTTAAATATCTTTGAACTATGAGCACAGCGATAAAACCAAAACATATTGGCAGAAATATTAGCCGAATCAGAGAGCTTCGAGGCATGAAACAAGAAGCACTTGCTTTTGCAATTGGCATAAGCCAGCAAACTATTTCTAATATTGAAGGAAGCGAAAGTATTGATGAAGAAAAATTAAATGCAATTGCTGAAGTTTTAGGCGTTTCTGCCGAAGCAATTAAAAACTATAGTGACGAAACAGTACTTAATGTTATAAATAATACTTTTACCAATACTAGTCACGATAGTTCAACAATCAACTCAATTAGCATTCAACCTACTTTTAATCCACTTGATAAAGTAGTTGAACTTTTTGAAAGGTTAGTTCAATCCGAAAAGGAAAAAGTAGAATATTTAGAAAAATTACTAAAGGGCAAATAGCCTTTATATAAATTACAAAACATAAAAAGAGACTCGTGAGTCTCTTTTTAGTTTTAAATCAATCAAAAACAAATCATCATGCCTCAAATTCATCACCTCAACTGTGTAAAAATTGTTTCACCCGTAAACGACAATGTATGCGGACATTGTTTATTGATTCAGGAAAACGACAAACTTATTTTAATCGATACCGGAATTGGACTTTTAGACATTCAAAAACCGCAGGAAAGAATTGGTCAACAACTTATAGATATGGTGGGTTATCATTTCGATGAAAATCAAACCGCAATCAGACAAATAGAAAAACTAGGGCTAGATCCTAAAAACGTAACCGATTGTATTATTTCGCATCTTGATAATGATCATATTGGCGGTTTGGCAGATTTTCCAAACGCAACTGTTCATGTTGGACTTGAAGAATGTGACGCCTATATTTCAGGAAATCCAAGGTATTTAAAAACACCATTATTACACCAGCCAACAATAAAAACCTACGAAAAATTAGATTTAAACTGGTTTGGATTCGAAGCCAGAAAAGTTGATATAGATATCGAAACTGAAATTTTTCTAATTCCGCTTTTCGGACACACTTTAGGACATTGCGGCATTGCTTTAAAAACAGAAAAAGGATGGATATTCTATATCGCAGATGCCTATTATATGCGAATAGAACTTACTGACAGCGATCATCCTGTAAATCAACTGGCCAAGATGAGAGCCGAAGACAATGATTTAAGATTAGAAACCTTAGATAAAATTAGAACTTTAATCAACGATCATCCGGAAATCGAAGTTTTTGGATATCATGATATCGAAGAATTCAACTTTTACAAGAATTAAAAAAAGCAAAATTTCGTAAAAAAATTCAAGATTTTAACGCAACCATTTTCGAGAAGGTTCATCTGTTAACAAAGAGAATGCTTTATCCTATCGCAAAAACATTAAAATGCGAGAAAAAAGTAATTCTCTACTAACGTAAAAACCTTTAGTTTATGGATGACCTGCCAAAAAACCTTACCCTATTTTACGTCTCCGGCATATTTTCTCTTATAGTAGGAATAATTTATGCCATAATGCTCATCGACGGAAATTCTGCGCCAGACGGATTAATGGGAATTTATATTTTGTTTTGTTTGCTTCCGGTTATTATTCTCGTAATAATTGATCGCTTTTTGGTTTCAAAATTCGGCAATCAAAAAGTAAATATTGTAGAGTTCTCTTTTCTGGGATTTATTATACTTTTATGGATTGTAAAAATGATTCTGAATTTATAATTATAATCTAAACGTAGTAGTATGGAAATTTTAAATACGGCAATAAAATTCGCATTATTAATCGCTTTAATTATCTCTCCTGTACTACTATTTAATAAGCTACGTAAGCAAAAATTTAGATATTTCTTTGTGTACTATTTAATTTCGGCCGGGCTTATTACCTTCTTTCTCATTCTGATTCTTGCGTGGTGGTCACATTTTTCAACTGAACTTCTTCTTTCGCATTATGGATATTCTTCTGGTGATTTGAATGAAACAGATAGAATGAAAAATGTTGCCATTGAAAATTTAGATACGGTAAAAAAACTACGAATAAGCAAAATGGGAATTGGCTGGCCACTTAAGGCTTTTATGTTTTATCCGTTTTATTTTCCTTATCTTATTTTGGTGTATTTGGGTATGTATTTTTACAAGAAAAAATCAAATCAAAAAGTAAGCTTACAAAAAGTCTAAATTGAATTTTTAATCCGATTAATGAAAAAAAGCAGTGAATGTTCAGAATTTGAGACAACATTTTCATCTCTACAAAAAATGGGTGAAAGATTCCCAAACGCAAAAAACACTTTCGAATTATTAAAAGAATTAAATCAGGAAACTACAAATTTGCAATGTGATCTTTTAATTTCTGAAATCCATAAAATTCAATATCATTCGAATACAAATAGTTATTTTCTGTTCTATTTCCCGATAGTGAGTCATGCTTTATACCACAAACCTGAATACGAAAAAGACCTTTTAAAGTATTTGATACAACCCAACTTTGCCAACGGAATAACCGAAACGAATTTAATGATCGCGATGATTCACGGAGCAATGAAATTTAAACTTGACGAAGATGTGTTTTATTTAACTAAAGAAAGTCAGTTTTGGGTTGTAAATGAACTTCCTAAACTAGAAAAGGAAATTCAGCGAGAAATAGACATTTGCTGGAAAGAACTTGAAGATTAGAACATTCGATTTACACAGCGCCGGATTCGTCGCTATTTTTCTTTTCGTTCATTTTTGCCACTAAAGCTTTGAGACGTAATGCACGTTCTCGCTTTTCTTCCTGAAGTTTGGCCTTTTTCTTATTGAGCAATTTGGTATGCAAAGCCTTGTTTTTGGTATTTTTTTCAGGTCCTTTTGCCATGATTTATTTTTCTTTCATTACGTTTACAAAGATAAAGAACTAATTGTAAAGACAAACGATTAGAAATCCAGATTGATAAAACCAACAAAACTTGGCTATGAAAATAAAAATCTTACTTATTTCATTTGTTTTATTACTTTCCTTAAGCTGCAAAAAAGAAGAAGCAGAAGTAAAATTTAAATATTTTGATTTTTCTTATAGTAATACTTTCGAAACATGTTTTTCAGTAAAATTCACTCCAAACGACAGCGTTTATATTCGAGAACACTGGAACGCACATGATGTTTGGGACAGCACAAATATTCCAAAAGGAAAAACAAATTATATTGCTTTAATAAGTCAAAAAGATAAAAATAAGCTGATTGATTTAATATCTAAAACACAATTAAAAAAATATAATTCCGAATATGTTGAGAATTATTCTGATGGAAGTTATTACACTATTTACATAGACAAAGATTCAATCAAAAAATCAATTGCAATACATAGTTACAAAGATGATGTTCCAAAAGATTTAGATTCTTTAGCTAATTGGATTTATAACTGGAAAAAGAAAGTGAAATTAATTGAAAGCAATAAAAAGCTAACTTTTTTTAGTTCAAAATATATTCTTCCACCGCCTCCACCTCCATTAAAAACTGATAAATAAATGAATCCAACTTTCTTCCCAACCCAAGAAAAATTCAGAGCATGGTTAGAAAAGCATTACCAGAAAGAAACCGAACTTTTAGTAGGTTTCTATAAAGTGAATAGCAAAAAACCATCGATGTCCTGGTCAGAATCTGTCGATCAGGCGCTTTGTTTTGGTTGGATAGATGGCGTTCGAAGATCTATAGACGACGAAAGTTATTCGATACGATTTACTCCAAGAAAAAAATCCAGTATTTGGAGCGCGATCAACATTAAAAAAATCGAAGCGCTCACAAAGGCCGGATTGATGAAAGAAGCCGGAATAAAAGCTTTCGAATTCAGGTCTGAAGAAAGATCTAAAATTTACTCGCATGAAAATGAAGCGTATATTCTGGATCCTGAACTCGAAAAGCAATTTAAAGCTAATAAAATAGCCTGGGAATATTTCAATAATCAGGCACCATCGTACAAAAAGGTAATAATTCATGTAATTATGAGCGCAAAACAAGAAAAAACCAGAATTGCAAGATTAGAAAAAGCAATAAAGTTTAGTGCCGAAGGAAAACGAATGCTGTAAAAGAAAAACGAATCTTTGTAACTGAGATCAAAAGACAAATGGTAACTTTATTCTATCGAAAAATTTCATCTAATAAACTATAATAATGAAAGATAGAACCGCATTAGAATACTATGTTTTAGATGTATTCTCTAATAAAAGTTACAAAGGAAATCCGTTGTCTGTTGTTTTTACAGATGGAAATCTCGAATTAGAAACGTATCATAATATCGCAAAGGAATTTGGTTATTCTGAAACTTCATTTGTTTATTATTCTACGATACAAAAAGCGCTCAATGTTCGTTCTTTTACGCCAACTGGTTTTGAGGTTGATGGCGCAGGACACAATTTATTAGGAGCAGTTTGTGCGGCATTGTATCAAAAGATGCCCATATTCGATGAGCAAAACGAAACGAATCGTTTTGTAATCATGAAAGATAATCCAATACCACTAACCACAAGTTTTGATCCTGTTACTGAATATCCTGTGGTACAAATGCATCAAAAACCGGCTGTTGTTTTGCAGGAAGTTCCGGCTTCGACCATCGCAAAAGCACTTGGTTTGGCCATTGATGACTTAACGGTTGGAGAACTTTTGCCTACAATTGTCAAAACCGAAGTTGCGCATTTGATGGTTCCTATAAAAAACAGACGATTCTTGCACGATTGTATTCCTGACAACAAACGCTTAGTCGAAATCTCGAAAGAATACGGATTTGAAGGGTTTTATTGTTTTACCATTTTTAACGAAAAACACGAGAATATAGTCGAAGCCAGATTCTTTAATCCGTTAATTGGTATAGATGAAGATGCCGCTACCGGAACCGCCGCCGGACCTTTAATTGGCTTTTTGACAAAAAACAAATACACAAAACCCAATACCGAATATAAAATTCTGCAAGGCGTAAAACTAAGTCAGCCTTCGTTGATTGAAGTGATGAGCAGAGATAATGACATTTTGGTTGGCGGTTCTGCTGTTATTACTATGAGGGGCGAGCTTTATATATAATGCTAATCAAGAGCTAAAATGTGCCATTAGGCACTAAATGTTGGTAGAAAAACGGGAATAGGAATAAAGCGTGCCGTAGGTATGCAATAGTTATTGTTTTGTTGCGTACCTACGGCACGCCAACGTATCGCGAACTAATTTCCTACCCATATTTAGTGCCTAAGGGCACAAATTATAGATCTTTAATATTGGGTATTATATCTAACTAAAAAAAGCTGCATGATGCAGCTTTTATATTGTAACCAGAAAATTTTCTTAGTTGGTTTTGATTGGTGGTAAATCGAATGCGATAGAATCGTGTTCGAAGTTGTTACGGTGTCCTCCATCGCAAAAAGGTTTGTTTGCAGATAATCCGCAACGGCAAAGTCCTAATGCAGCTCTTCCTTGTAATCCGTAAACTGTTCCTTCCGGATCCATGATTTCGAAATCTCCTTCAATCTTGATAGATCCGTTTTTATTGATGATTAATTTTGTCTTGCTCATAACTTGTTTTTGTTTTTTTTCAGGGCAAAGATTGCAAAATATTTTTTGAAGATTTCAGGCGAAGGGCTAGTTTAAACTGGTTCTATTTTATGGATTGAAATAATCTCGCAAAGTCGCAGAGACGCAAAGTTTTTGTACTGTGATTATTATACACAAACTTGTCAGACTGAGCGAAGTCGAAGTCCCGCAAAGTGATTTAGCATATGTGGCTTCGACTTCGCTCAGCCTGACAATCGAAAAAACATTCTTATGAAAACGAATGCCCTAGCCCCGATAGAAGTGGAAATCCTTTTACTTTTTTCTTTAAAAAGTAAAAGATTGGAACGGATAGCGGGATTAGCTCCTGAAAAAACTACTAAGAGAAATCAAAGCTTTGTCGAGTTTCTAGTGTGGTTGCTTCGTTCCTCGCAATGACAAACAATGAGAAAAAACTTTGCGACTCTGCGCCTTTGCGAGATTAATTCACATTCTTTAAAACAAAAACTCGGCGCTTTTTCTCTGCGAAACTCCGCGAAATAACAAAATCTCAATTCTATTGCTTATTTTTGCACTCAATAAAATTGAGTTATGATACAGAATCCAAAGAGATATACTATTACGGCGGCATTGCCTTACACCAACGGACCTATACATATTGGGCATTTGGCGGGGGTTTACGTGCCTGCAGATATTTATTCGAGATATTTACGTTTGCAAGGAAAAGACGTTGCGTTTATTTGCGGAAGTGATGAACACGGGGTTGCAATTTCGATGAAAGCCAAAAAAGAAGGAATTACACCACAAGAAGTTATTGATAAATATGACGGAATTATTAGAAAATCATTTGCTGATTTCGGGATTTCGTTTGATAATTATTCTAGAACTTCGGCTAAAATTCATCATGACACTGCTCAGGAATTCTTTAGAACATTGTATGATAATGGCGATTTTATTGAAGAAGTAACGGAGCAATTATACGATGCAAAAGCAAATCAGTTTTTGGCTGATCGTTTTGTAGTGGGAACTTGCCCAAAATGTGGTAATGACGGAGCTTATGGCGATCAATGCGAAAATTGCGGATCGACTCTAAATGCTACGGATTTAATAAACCCAAAATCGACAATTACGGGAGAAACTCCGGTTTTGAAAGCAACAAAGCACTGGTTTTTACCGCTTGACCGATATACTGAATTCCTGACGGAATGGGTTCTTATTGGACATAAAAGCGACTGGAAACCTAATGTTTACGGACAAGTTAAATCTTGGGTTGATGGCGGACTTGAACCTCGTGCGGTAACGCGTGACCTTGATTGGGGAATTGATGTTCCGGTTGAAGGTGCTGAAGGAAAAAAATTATATGTTTGGTTTGATGCGCCTATTGGGTACATTTCATCAACAAAAGAATGGGCTTTACGCGAAGGAAAAGATTGGGAACCATACTGGAAAGATGAAGACACGAAGTTGGTTCACTTTATTGGGAAAGACAATATTGTTTTTCACTGTATTATTTTCCCGGCGATGCTTAAAGCCGAAGGAAGCTATATTTTGCCGGACAATGTTCCTGCAAATGAGTTTTTGAATTTGGAAGGAAACAAACTTTCGACTTCTAAAAACTGGGCGGTTTGGTTGCACGAATATTTAGAAGAATTTCCGGAGAAACAAGATGTTTTGCGTTATGCATTAACATCAAACGCTCCAGAAACTAAGGATAATGATTTTACCTGGAAAGATTTCCAAGCGAGAAATAACAACGAATTGGTTGCGATTTTCGGGAATTTTATTAATCGTGTTGTGGTTTTAACCAACAAATATTACGACGGATTTATCCCAACTCCGAATGAATTATCTGAAGTTGACGAAAATACTTTGGCAGAATTAAAAGCGTATCCGGCCGTGATTTCAAGTTCGGTTGAGCGTTACAGATTCCGTGAAGCTTTGGGCGAATTGATGAATGTTGCTCGTTTAGGAAATAAATATCTTGCCGATGAAGAGCCTTGGAAAGTGATGAAAGACAATCCGGAGCGTGTAAAAACTCAAATGTATGTGGCGTTGCAAATTGCTGCTGCATTGAGCATTTTGGCAGAACCGTTCTTGCCTTTTACTGCAGCTAAGTTATCAAGAATCCTGAAAAATGAAGGTAAACTGAATTGGAATGATGTTACTGAAAATTCAGAATTGATTCCATCAGGGCACCAAATTGGTGAAGCTGAATTATTATTCGCAAAAATCGAAGACGAAGAAATACAAAAACAAATAGATAAATTGGAAGCTACAAAAACTGCTAATCTTGCGGAAAGTAAACAACCAGAACCTCAAAAAGAATTGATTCAATATGAGGATTTCGCTAAAATGGATTTACGCGTAGGAACTATTATTGAAGCTGAAAAAATGCCAAAAGCAAACAAACTTCTGGTTCTTAAAATCGATACCGGAATTGACGTTCGCACGATTGTTTCTGGAATTGCCGAAAGCTTTTCGCCAGAAGAAATCATTGGAAAACGTGTTACGGTCTTGGCAAATTTAGCGCCAAGAGCTTTACGCGGAGTTGAAAGTCAAGGTATGATCTTAATGACAACAAATGCCGAAGGAAAATTGGTTTTTGTAAACCCGGATACTGATGCACCAAACGGTGAAACGATAAACTAACTTTTTTTGTAAAAGGTTAGATGCGAAATGTTAAAACATGAGAAATTTCTCATTTTTTTTCTTTTTACCTGAATTTATAGTTGTACGTTTGTCGCGACTAAATATTTCAAACTTTAAATAAAAACTTATTAAAAGTTAACATAAGCGAACCCTCGCCATGGTGATGGAACAGGAAACTGTCCTAAATCTATTCTTTGAATATTTAGTCACACCTAAAGCGAGGGTTTCGTGCGTTTAAAATTTTCGATTATGACTAAAGAAAATGAAAAAACATCAGAACAAGCTGTAATGACAGCAATGGCAAAATTCCTTTCAGAACTTTGGTATGAAGAGGACTTTAGAGATCAACCAGAACATTTGTCTGAAATTTTCGAGACCATTCTCTTAAACGAAATGGGTGACGATCAGGATCTTCGAATTAAAATGGTGACTTCTATCAGAACTAGTAAATTGTTGGCCAACGCTCTTGGTTCTTTTACAGACAAGGAAATTAACAATGCCTGCAAAAAAATCATGAATGCGTAATACCACACAAAAACAAGTTTAATCTAAATTTTATAATTATTGAAAAGCGTGAATTTGTTAATCACTTAATAGATTCTCGCTTTTCCTTTTAAAAGAAAATTCGGAAACATTTTATTTACTATTCTTTTACTTTCAAAAAAAAACAAGATATTCGTCAAAAAAAATCAGACTAAATAATGATCAAAAAATTATTCTTTGCCTCGCTATTTTTAAATAGTTTACTTTCTTTTTCGCAAGATATTGTAAGTTCTACTTCTGTTGAATTAAAAAAGAATCGTGACATTTTTCAGGTTGTAAATACTGAAAAAAAGGATGTTACTTTATTTGTTAGTGACAAAATAAAAGTAAAAGCCATTCATCTTAACGAAAACATGCAAATTGTTGATAGTATTTCTACCGAAAGACCAAATACTAAGACTTATGATAATATGATTGGTTATAATATCAGCAATAACAATACTAGATTATTCTGGTCGTCTGATAATTATCAGGACATTTATACGCAATTGTTTGATTTTAATACGCGCAAAGTAGAAACAAAACAATATTCTCTCGTATTAAAAGAAGAGAAAATTCTACAAAAATTCAGCGAAAATGAGAATTTCTATATTTTAACTTTTATCAGGAAAAGCAATAATTTGAAACTTCATATTTTTGACAAAGACGGAAACTATAATGCAAAAACAATTTCGCTGGAAGGATTTCACTTTGTAAAACGCACTTATGCAAAAACAGATTTAGATGGAGTATTAAGTGAAAATTTACTTCCTTTTGAACTTCCATATACATTAAAGTATATCACTCCTGAAAACCCAACTTCATTAACCGATGGAGCCAAAAAGAGAAAATGTTACTTTAATAAAAACCAAATTATAATAACTCTGGATACTAATGTTGACTTTACTCAGGTTTTTACTATTGATCTAAACACGTTTACTGCTACAGAAAAAATGATAAAACAACGTTTTATACCAGGAGATCGTATATCTTTAAATTCTAACTCTTTCTATTTTGAGAATAAACTGTATCAGATAAAAACTTCATCAGATCTTTTATATTTTACCATAAAAGATTTGGATGACAATATCTTAAAAGAACATTTTGCTAATATTACCAAACCAATCGAATTCAAGAATTCCGAAATATATCAGGAAGGTGGAGATTTCTTTGGAGGAAAAAGAACCTTAGAAACCTCAGCGCAGTTTATTAGAAAAGTAAACAATTTAAATACTGGTCTTTCTTGCTATCATATTGGCGAAAATACTCTAATTACTTTTGGAGGTGTTTCTTCAACTCAGCAATCAGGCGGACAAGCGGCTTTAGGACAATTTGGCTTCATTGGAGCTTTGATTTCAGCAGCAGTATACAATCCAACAATGGAAAACTTCAACTCCTATACTAATAGAAAAGTCGTGAAGATTGAAGGTTTATTTGACAAAGAGGGAAATAATATAAAAGGCGAATTACAACCTTTGGCATTTGATAAAATCAGAACGTTTTTTGACAAAAACACCGATGTTTCATCACAAACCTTATTTAAGATTAGTAATTTTTATTATTTGGGTTATTATGACAATAAAACCAAAGAATATATCATTAGAAAATTTGCTGATTAAAATTTTAAATTCCCGAGTTATCCCAATGGAAGCTCGGGATTTTTTTATCGAATATAAAGCAAAGATTACAATTCTCTACTCAACAACACAATTCCCCTTTTTATGATAGTCATAAACTGGCACGACTCTTTATTTATTTAGACACTACCAGAACATCAATTTTAATTCAAATTAGTTTTCTTTCATAAAAAGTAAGATATTAGCGCCTAAAGTTATTCGAAAAATCGAAATTATGGAGCTATTAGATAGTTTACCCACGTTACTTAAATCTTTTTGGTATATCGCTATTCCAACAAGTATCATTTTTATTATTCAAACCATTATTACCTTTTCAGGGCTTGATGTCGCTGATGGTTTCGACACTGATTTTCATGGTGATATGCACGACGGAGGTTCAGACTTTCAGCTTTTTTCATTACGAAATCTGATCAATTTTTTGTTAGGATTTAGCTGGACAGGAATTTCTTTCTATTCCACAATTGGCGATCAGCCCATATTGCTTATCGTTGCTTCCTTTATCGTTGGGGTTTTGTTTGTGGTTTTATTTTTTCTGGTCATCAAACAAGTACAAAAACTAGCCGAAGACAATTCTTTTAAAATCACCAATACTTTAAATAAAACTGCCGAAGTTTATTTGACCATTCCTGAAAACAAAAAGGGAAAAGGCAAAATTATGATTAGTGTAAACGGTGCATTTCACGAATTGGAAGCCATGACCGAAAATGAAAGAATCCCTTCAGGAGCAGTAGTTAAGGTAATAAAAATAGAAAATAATAATATTTTAATAGTAGAATCCATTTAACATAACCAAGCATGAATCCAATTATTTTAATTGCAGTTGCGGCAATCGTTTTATTCGTAACAATTTCGGCATTAATATCAAGGTACAAACGTTGTCCTTCTGATAAAATCTTAGTCATTTACGGGCGTACCGGTGGCACATCAGCAAAATGTGTGCACGGAGGTGGTGCTTTTATCTGGCCGGTAATTCAGGATTATGCTTTTTTAGATTTAAAACCGCTTTCGATCGAGGCTAACTTAACAAATGCATTAAGTAGACAAAACATTAGAGTCGATGTTCCGTGTCGATTTACAATCGCTATTTCTACAGAATCAGACAGCATGAATACGGCGGCTGAAAGACTTTTAGGTTTATCATCAGAACAAATTCAGGAACTTGCAAAAGATATTCTATTCGGACAATTGCGTTTGGTAATTGCTACGATGACTATCGAAGAAATCAATTCTGACCGTGATAAATTTTTGGATAATATTTCGAAAAATGTTGACAGCGAATTAAAGAAAATTGGTTTAAAACTAATCAACGTAAACGTTACCGATATTAAAGACGAGTCTGGATATATCGAAGCTTTAGGAAAAGAAGCTGCTGCGAAAGCAATCAACGAAGCAAAAATTAGCGTTGCTGAACAGGAAAAAATTGGGGAAACCGGTAAAGCTCTTGCCGATAGAGAAAAAGATACTCAAATTGCTGAAACGCACAGAGACCGAGACGTAAAAATCGCTATTACTCAAAAAGACAGAGAAATTAGTATTGCAACTGCCTCTAAAGATGAAACAATTGGAAAAGCAGAAGCTGCAAGAGATACAAGGGTAAAAACTTCTGAGGCAAATGCCATTGCTATTCAGGGAGAAAATGAGGCGAAGATTGCGATTGCAAATTCTGAAGCTTTACGTAGAGAAAAAGAAGCAGAATCGTTGCGTATAGCAATAACAGCAGAGAAAGTACAACAAGCAAAAGCATTAGAAGAATCGTATGTTGCTGAGCAAAAAGCCGAGTTAGCCCGTTCTGAAAGAGAACGTTCTACGCAAATTGCCAACATTGTAATTCCTGCCGAAATTGCGAAACAAAGAGCCATTATCGAAGCTCAGGCTGCTGCCGAAACCATAAGAGAAAATGCTAAAGGAGAAGCTGATGCGATTTTTGCAAAAATGGAAGCAGAAGCAAAAGGTCTTCTTGAAATATTAACAAAACAAGCCGAAGGTTACAAAGAAGTTGTGGCTGCGGCTGGTGGCGACCCAAGTAAAGCTTTCCAATTATTATTATTAGAAAAACTTCCTGAATTGGTTAAAACTCAGGTTGAAGCTGTTAAAAACATCAAAATTGATAAAATTACAGTTTGGGATTCTGGTAATGGTCAGGGCGATAACGGGAATTCATCAACAGCAAACTTTGTTTCAGGAATGATGAAAACAGTTCCCCCATTGAATGATTTATTCAATATGGCCGGTCTTAATTTACCGTCTTACTTAAAAGGAGAAGATGCTCCGGAAGTTCCTCCAACAATTGAAGTAGTAGAAAAAGAAGAATAACAATCTGCTTATTTTGTATATTATATAAATTGCGTGAACTTTGCTTCACGCAATTTTGCTTTAAAAAAGAATTAAAATACACTTACAAGATTTACCTCAGTAAGTTCGAAACGCATTAAAATGAAAATTACCAAACCAAGATTAGCCTTAATCTGCGGAATACTTTGTATTTCGATTTTCCCAATATTGGTTAAACTCAAACTGACGTCAGGATTGATCTCGGCTTTTTATCGCATGGCTATTGCTCTGGCTCTACTTTTGCCTTATGTGCTTATTACCGGAAACTTCAAACTTCCAAAGACTAAATACATCTTGTTAGCGGCTCTTTGTGGTCTTTTATTTGCTTCTGATGTAACGGTTTGGAATATTGCTATTCAGGATTCAAGCGCCACTCAGGCTTCTTTACTAACCAATCTTTCTCCGGTTTGGGTAGGGATTGGTTCTTTTTTCTTTTTGAAATCAAAACCAACCACTAATTTCTGGATTGGAACAGTAGTTTCCTTATTCGGGATGATCACTTTAGTTGGTTTTAGCTTTTTTCTGGAGTTGAATTTTAATCAGGCTTTTTTGTTTGCCGTTTTATCGGGAATTCTATATTCAATTTATCTTTTGGTGAGTAAAAATGTACTTTCTCATGTTGATGTTTTATCGTTTATGACTATCAATCTGATCGCCTCAAGTATTTATTTAGGAATTCTTTGCTACGCATTAGACGAACCCTTTACCGGATTCTCAGATACGGGTTGGTTTGTATTAGTTCTTCAGGCGGTAATGTGTCAGTTGTGTGCCTGGCTTTCGATTAGTTATGCCACACAACATATGCGCGCTACCAGAGTTTCGTTAAGTTTATTGAGTCAGGCAGTAATTACATCGATATTAGCTTGGTTGTTTTTAGAAGAACAAATAACTTTACAAATGGTTTTTGGCGGAATCATTTTGCTATTCGGAATCAGAATTACGTTTTATGATAAGACAATCTCTTTGAAGAAACTGTTTAGTAAGGGATAAGGTTGAGAAATGGCACGCGGATGATGCGGGTTTAAACGGATTAACGCAGATTTATTTTTAATTTGTTGCGGCAAAGTTCTCTCGCAGATTGAGCAGATTTTTTTTAAATCATTGTAATCTTTTAATCTGTCGCAAAAAAATTAGTGCTAATTCGTGAAATTCGTGGCGAAAAAGCTTCACGTAGATTAGGCAGATTGAGCAGATTATTTTTAAAATCATTGTAATCCTTTAATCTGTGGCAAAAAAAATTAGTGCCAATTCGTGAAATTCGTGGCGGAAAGCTCCACGTAGATTAGGCAGATTGAGCAGATTATTTTTAAATCATTGTAATCCTTTAATCTGTGGCAAAAAAAATTAGTGCTAATTCGTGAAATTCGTGATGGAAAGGTTCTCTCGCAGATTGGGCAGATTGAGCAGATTTTTTTAAAATCATTATAATCATTTAATCTGTGGTAAAAAAATTAGTGCCAATTCGTGAAATTCGTGGCGAAAAAAGCTCCACGCAGATTAAGAGGATTTTTTTAAATCACTGTAATCCTTTAATCTGTGGCAAAAAAACCTGAAACAAAACAAACTTGAAACAAAAAAACACATGTTACATAAAAACAAAATACCCAATTTAAAAGTAATCGCATTTGATGCCGATGATACTTTGTTTGTCAACGAACCTTACTTTGAAGAAACCGAACATAAATTTTGCGCTTTGATGGAAGATTATCTTTCGCATCAGGGAATTTCGCAGGAATTATTTAAAATCGAAATTGCCAATTTACCTTTATACGGTTACGGAATTAAAGGTTATATACTTTCTATGATTGAAGCTGCGATGAACATTTCGAACAATACAATTCCGATTGAGGCCATCGCAAAAATCATTCAGTACGGAAAAGAATTACTTGAAAAACCAATCGAACTTCTGGATGGAGTCGAAGAAACTTTACAAGCTTTACACGGAAAATACAAATTGGTTGTTGCTACAAAAGGCGATCTAAAAGACCAGCACAGCAAATTACATCGTTCTGGTTTAGGTCATTATTTTCATCATATAGAAGTAATGTCAGACAAACAAGAAATTGATTATGAAAAACTATTAGGCCGTTTAGACATTCAGGCGCACGAATTTCTAATGATCGGAAATTCATTAAAATCTGATGTTTTACCGGTTTTAGGTCTTGGAGGCTATGCCGTTCATATTCCGTTTCATACCACTTGGGAACACGAAAAAATTAGTCATAAAGTAGAACACGAACATTTTAGTTCGTTCGAAAAAATTACTGAAGTACTTCAGAACTTATCATAATGAAAACACTATTAGATTTAGAAAACTGGAACAGAAAGGAACATTTCCAGCATTTCAGACAAATGGAAGAGCCTTTTTTTGGCGCAACTGTAGAAATTGATTGTACCAAAGCCTATCAAACTGCCAAAAGCCTTAAAGCTTCTTTCTTCATTTATTATTTACACAAAACATTGGTTGCCGTAAACTCAATCGAGAATTTTAAATATCGAATTGCCGATGACCAGATTTACATTAACGATCGGGTTGATGCATCAGCAACAATTGGGCGTGAAGACGGTACTTTCGGTTTTTCATTAATCGAATATAATCCGGACTTTAAAATATTCGAACAAAATGCTTTAGCAGAAATCGAGCGCATTCAAAACACAACCGGATTATTTACAAGATCATTTGATGATGATAATCTGATACATTTCTCTGCAATTCCGTGGTTGAATTTTACTTCACTTTCGCATGCACGCAGTTACACGTTTCCAGATAGTTGTCCTAAAATTTCCTTTGGAAAAATGATCACTTCAGAAACCGGAAAAAGAACTATTGCCATGTCAGTTCACGTTCATCATGCTTTGATGGATGGTTTGCATATGGGCCAATTTGTTGACTGTTTTCAGGGGTTAATGAATAATGACAAGTAATATTTAACCTTATTCTGTTGTTATAAAAACTTATATTGGAAAGTAATTCTTACAATAAATTGTTTGTTTGGGGAAAATTTAAAATCTCAAATAATAATGAAAAAAATTGTAATTATTCTAGCGTTTTCGCTAGGTTTCACTAGCCTACACGCACAAACTGAAAATACCTCAAATGACTATAATAAATGGTCGATTGAATTAGCTGGTGGTTTCAACAAACCGCAACGTCCAATGTCTGACAATTATTACACTGCAAGAGTTAGCCCTTTTACTGCTGATTTAGGTGTAAGATATATGATGAACAACAAGTTTGGTTTGAAAGCTGATTTCGGATACAACAGTTTCACAGATCATGGTAATTCTAATACTTTTGACTCTAAATATTACAGAGTTGATTTACAAGGGGTAGCAAACTTAGGAAGAATCATGAATTTTGAAACATGGACTAACACTATCGGTTTATTAGGTCATGCCGGTATTGGTGTTGCTCAATTAGAAAACGATGATTTACATGTAAAAGACAGAATGGGTAACTTCATTGCAGGTTTTACAGGTCAAATTAGATTATCAAACCGTTTGGCTTTAACAGGTGATGTTACTACTATCGTTAATGCTTTTCAAGACAATACTTTTGACGGAGCTGGTCTTACAAACTCAAGAGGACTTTCTGGACTTGTGTTTAACGGAACTGTTGGTGTAACTGTTTATTTAGGTAAAAACACTAAACATGCTGACTGGACTGTACTTTCTGAAAATGTTGATCTTACAGCTTATGACAACAAACTTGCTGAACTTGAAGCTCAGATAAAAAACATTCCGTCAAAACAAGTTATCGTAGAAAAACCTGTTACCAACACCGTTGTTGAAAACAAAGATGTTATGAAAGAAATGATAAACGATAAATATTACAGCGTTTATTTTGATTTCAACAAATCAACTCCAATCGAAAACTCTACTGCTGCAATTGATGTTGTTTTAACTTATTTAAGAAAAAACCCATCAGCATCTTTAGATATCATTGGTTATGCTGATCAAGTAGGAAGATCTGAGTACAATGAAAAATTATCAAATACAAGAGCAACTAACGTTAAAACTATATTTGAAAAAGCTGGAATCGCATCTTCAAGATTAAATGTTGTTGCCGCTGGTGCTGACACATCAATCCAAAAAGATTCTGAAGAAGCAAGAAGATTGGCAAGAAGAGTTACTTTTAAAGTAAAATAATCTTTAACCACATAAAAAATCAAGTCCTAAAGAAAATATTCTTTAGGACTTTTTTTATACCTTTAAGCAAGATATCATGCAAATATTATTGGTAAAAATTGGCTTCTGTAAACAAATACAAATTGCGGCAAAATACTAAACCTTAAGCTGAACTATTTTTCATGAATTAAGCATTGTGATCTACAAAATAAAGAGATAAATTTGGAATGATTATTGTCGCTAAAAAACACATGAAAAAACTATTATTCTTCTTTCTGATACTCTACAAATCTTCACTATTAGGACAAACGGTATTGAACTCTTACCCATTAAACCTGAAAAAATATGATGAGAGCAATCAGATTTTAAATGTTGAAAATTCAATTACGCATGATGTTTTTGTTTTTGCAACAAATACAGAAAACATTACGATATTAAAATACAACACTGCTTTATTCTTAAAAGATGAATTCAGCATTCCGCGTACAGATCTTCAGGACAAATCAATAGTGGGATATAGCTTTAGTGAAGACGGAAATCCTACTTTGTATTGGGGAACAGAAGACCTGAAAACCATTTACGTAATCAAATATTACTTAGAAGGAAAAACGTATAAAGTTTTACGCTTTAATTTTCCTGTCTCCAGTCAAAGCATAATAACAACATTTCAGCAAAACAATTTATTTTATATTCTTTCTCAAGATGCTTCTCAACCTGCATTAGGAGTTTATGCTTTTAAAAACGGAATAGTTGAAGAAAAAATCTATGACTTTTCGCCGTTTACTTTCCAAAACAGAAAGACTCAATTCTTAACTTTCAATCAGGTTTTGCGAGAAAATCCAATTGAGAAAATAGAATCAGACGAATACAGTACTTTGTCTAAGGCTTCAAAAAAGACCAAAGCATATATGTTAGACAACCATATTATTCTAACATTAGATTATAATCCTAATAAAACACAGGTTTTTGATCTTAATCTTGAAAATCATGATCTAACCGAAAAGATTTTTCCTCAATCTGCAACGCAGGATCAAAGAAAATTAAGCAATTCCTTTTTTTACAAAGATAAAATCTATCAAATCAACACCACTCAGGATGAACTTTTGTTTGATGTAAAAGATTTTAATTCAGGTGAAACATTAAAAAGCTTTAAAGTGTCTAAAAATGATACGATCCGTTTTAAAAGTTCGCCATTGCTAATACAGAGAGACAATGAGAAACCGAAAGAAGTAAAAAAAACGAGTAAATTTCTACAACGTCTTTCTTACCTGGACGTAGGTTTATCTGTTTTTAAAAACAATCAAAACATTCTGGTTACTTTAGGAGGAAATCCGCGAATGGAACAAATGTATTATGCCATTAATGATCAGATGTACAGCTTTAATTACACACAAACTTTTCATTCAGAAAGTGTTTTCTTCGAAACTACTTTAAACAATCAATACGATTTTACACTAATACAGCAGCAACCGCTTGCCATGGATAATATTAACTATTTTCTGGATCAAAATAAAAAAGCAACCTTGCCTAATGTATTAAAATTTAAAGATTTCTATATTTTAGGCTATTACGACATTACAGCCAAACAATATATTATGCGTAGATTTACGGATGGATTTATTCCTAATGAACCCACAAATCCTATAATTGACAAGGCAACCTTTTCGAAATCTTTTCCGTTTGATAAACCTTAAATTATTGAAAATTAACGTAAATGTCATGTGTTTCAGGGTTTCAAAAAAACAGGAATCGATTATTTTTTTCTAACTTTACAAAAAAGTCATCATTATGTTATCGAAAAATATTGAAGCAGCTTTAAACAAGCAAATTCGCATAGAGGCAGAATCTTCGCAAACTTACCTTTCTATGGCTTGTTGGGCTGAAGTACACGGATTAGAGGGAATTGCACAGTTTATGTATACCCAATCAGATGAAGAGCGTACACATATGCTTAAATTAGTTAAGTATATCAACGAACGCGGAGGTCACGCTCAGATTACCGATCTTAAAGCGCCAAAAACATCATATTCTACTTTTAAAGAAATGTTTGAAGCTCTTTATGACCATGAAATTTTTGTTTCAGAATCTATCAATGAATTGGTACACATTACTTTTTCAGAAAAAGATTATGCAACACATAATTTCTTACAATGGTATGTAGCAGAACAAATCGAGGAAGAAGCAACAGCTAAATCTATCTTAGATAAAATCAACTTAATTGGAGATGACAAAGGCGGACTTTACTTGTTCGACCGTGATATTCAGCAATTAACGGTTACAAGTTCTATCGCTATTAATCCTAAATAAAAAAAGTTAAAGTTTATTTAGAACGCTTAAAAATAACTATTTTCTTTTATATTTGCTTCTGTTTTTAAATACGGAGGAAAATTGGGCAAGAAAGAAAAAGATAAGGACAAGAAAAAGGATAAGAAGAAAAAGAAAAACGCAGCTATCCTTGACAAGATTAAAAAGTTGGAAAACTGCAAATCCTCTTGTTGTGAGAAATACAAAAAAAGCGAAAAAAAGCGCTGCTCACGATGTCCTATGTTTGATTTATTCAAAAAAACTGCCTAACAAAATACATACAAAACCCACCCAATTTGGTGGGTTTTTAGTTTTAAAGTATCATTTGCTTTTGATTTTAATAATACTCCATATTCAATTATGAAACACGACATTATAATACCCAAATCAAGTCTTGATTTTTTGACCCAACTTAAAGAAAACAATAACAAGCCATGGTTTGAAGAAAATAAGCCCCAATACTTAAAAGAACTCAGTCATATCGAAAACTTTGCAGGCGCTTTGCTGGAGGAATTATCTAAAACGGATGTTTTAGAAACCTCTTCAGGCAAAAAAAGTGTCTACAGAATTTATCGCGATATTCGTTTTTCTAAAGACAAAACTCCTTTTAAAACTTTTTGGGGAGGCAGTTATACACGAGCCACAAGCGCAAGACGTGGTGGATATTATTTTCATCTTGAAAAAGGAAATAGTTTTTTTGCCGGTGGTTTTTGGGGACCAAATGCCGCAGACATGAAACGCATCAGAAGCGAATTTGCGCACGATGCTCAACCGATGAAGAAAATATTGCAATCGAAAACCTTTGCAAAAACTTTTGGCACTTTACAGGGTGAACAACTTAAAACAGCACCAAAAGGTTACGATATAAATCACGAAGCAATAGATTTGCTTCGCTACAAACAGTTTCTGATTATTAAACGTTTTACAGATGACGAAGTATTAAGTCCGCTTTTTCTAGAACAGGCTTTAGAAACCTGCAAAAACATGCGACCATTTTTTGACTATATGAGCGAAATACTTTCAACTGATATTAATGGTGCTTCGGTTTTATAATTACAATATAAAAATTTTAAACCCGACAGGTTTTAAAAACCTGTCGGGTTATATCAAATTTGGCTAAACGTTATCTGCTAAGCAACAAAATTTCGTTTACAATAACTTCGGTTACAAATCTTTTCTCACCGTTTTTGTCATAACTTCTATGGGTTAGTTTTCCCTGAATCGCGACTTCTTTACCTTTTACCACATACTTTTCGATAATTTCGGCCGTTTTACCCCAGGCTGTTACACGATGCCATTCTGTTTGTTCGACTTTTTCGCCTTTATCATTGGTGTATTTATCGTGTGTAGCAATCGTTAAATAGGCCAATTTTCTTCCATTGTCTAAAGTTCTAACTTCCGGATCACCTCCTGCGTTACCAATTAATTGTACTCTGTTTTTCATTGCATTCATGGCGTGTAATATTTAAAATGTTCGTATATAAAGAATTCGTTTATCAAATTCAACATGGCAAAGATGCGGCGACTTCAAAAAAATAATCGGTTATCAACTAATTACATTCGGTTGTAACTATTTGTAAACGTTTGTAAATGGAAATATTTTTCCGTATATTTAACACAAATCATACTACAATGCAAACAAAAATCAATAAAGTCGAATTACGAAATTTAGAATTCGACGACTATCAGCAGCTAAAAAATTCGATGGTAGAATCGTATCCAGAAATGGCGAATTCATACTGGCGATCTAACGATATCAAAAAATTACTCTCAATATTTCCTGAAGGCCAACTTGTTATACTTGTTGACGGTATAGTTGTAGGATCAGCATTATCCCTAATTGTCGATGAGAAATTGGTAGACAAAAGACACAATTACAAACAAATCATTGGCGACTATACGTTCTCCACTCATAATCCTGATGGAGAAATTTTGTACGGTATAGACGTTTTTATCCACCCTAATTATCGCGGTTTACGTTTAGGCCGCCGTTTATATGATGCGCGTAAAGAACTTTGCGAGCAATTAAACTTAAAAGCCATTGTTTTTGCAGGAAGAATTCCAAACTATTCTCAACATGCAAAAAAGATGACCCCAAAAGTGTACATCGATAAAGTAAAACATAAAGAATTACATGATCCGGTACTTTCGTTTCAGTTGAGTAATGATTTTCACGTTCTAAGAATTATCAAAAACTACTTGGAAGGCGACGAAGAATCTAAAGAATTTGCTGTTCTTTTAGAATGGAATAATGTTTATTACGATGAAAGTCCAAAACTAATCAATCTTGAAAAAAGCGTTATTCGTTTAGGATTGGTACAATGGCAAATGCGTCAGTTGAATAATCTGGAAGAGTTTTTCGAACAATCAGAATTTTTTATCGACGTAGTTTCTGGTTACGGAGCTGATTTTGCTTTGTTTCCGGAACTTTTTATTGCGCCTTTAATGGCCGATTACAATCATTTATCTGAAGCTGAAGCCATTCGAGAACTTGCCCGATATTCTGATCCCATCAGAAAACGCTTTCAGGAATTCGCCATTTCTTATAACATAAATATTATTACCGGAAGCATGCCGCTTTTAGATAATGGAAATTTATACAATGTGGGGTTTTTATGCAAAAGAGACGGTACATCAGAAATGTATACCAAAATTCACGTGACACCAAACGAAGTGCAGCATTGGGGAATGAAGGGCGGATCGCATTTTAAAACTTTTGATACAGATTGTGGTAAAATTGGAATCCTGATTTGTTACGATGTTGAGTTTCCGGAACTTTCGAGAATTCTGGCCAACGAAGGAATGAATATACTATTTGTTCCGTTTTTAACCGATACTCAAAATGCTTACACTCGTGTAAAACATTGTTCGCAGGCGCGTGCCATCGAAAATGAGTGTTATGTAGCCATAGCAGGTTGCGTTGGAAATTTACCAAAAGTCAACAATATGGACATTCAATATGCGCAGGCATCTGTGTTTACACCGTCGGATTTTGCTTTTCCTAGTAATGGTATAAAGGCCGAAGCGACTCCAAATACTGAGATGACACTGATGGTTGACGTCGATTTGAACCTACTTAAAGAGCTCCACGAACACGGAAGTGTAAGGATTTTAAAAGATCGCCGTACCGATTTATATGAAATTAAAAAGATTGAGTCATGAAAACATGTCTTGAATGTTCTGAAAAAATTGTAGGCCGCGAAGACAAAAAATTCTGTTCAGACAGCTGTAGAAATGCCTACAACAACAAAATAAACAAAGACAGTACTAATTTCATGCGTAATGTAAACAACAAATTACGAAAAAATTACCGTATTTTGTGTGAGTTAAATACTGATGGAAAATCTAAAGCAACGAGAGATAAAATGATCAATAAAGGTTTTGATTTCGAATTCTTTACCAATATCTTGCAGACCAAAACAGGAAATACCTACTATTTCCTGTATGACCAGGGATATCGATCTCTGGACAATGATTATTTTATGCTTGTTAAAAAAGAAATATAGTACGTAATGAAGAAAAACCCCACCTCAATTCTGGCCATCGTCTGCATTTTAGCAATTCTTGGCATCATATACGCCTCAATGATGCCGCAATGGATTTCGAAAGATGAAGAAGCTCTTGCTGACTTTTCTACCGAAAGAGCGCTAAACCAAGTCGAAATTATTGCGCAAAAACCACATTACGTTGGTTCGACCAATCATGAACTGGTTGCCAATTATCTTAAACTTGAACTCAATCGAATTGGACTAGAAACCTCAATTCAGGAAGGTTTTACACTAAACGACAAAGGATTATTAGTAAAATCTAAAAATATTCTGGCCCGAATAAAAGGAACTGATAACTCAAAAGCTCTTTTACTTTTATCACATTACGACAGCGCACCACATTCATTTTCTAAAGGTGCCAGCGATGATGCCTCTGGAGTAGCCACAATATTAGAAGGAATTCGCGCTTTTTTATACGCCAAACAGCCACATAAAAATGATATTATTATTCTTTTTTCTGATGCCGAAGAATTAGGTTTAAACGGAGCTGCTCTTTTTGTCAACAAACATCCATGGGCAAAAGATGTTGGTCTTGTTATCAATTTTGAAGCAAGAGGTTCTTCCGGACCAAGTTATATGTTGATGGAAACCAACAAAGGAAATCAGGCTCTTGTAAAAGAATTTGCAAATGCAAAAGCCCAATATCCGGTTTCAAATTCTTTGATGTACAGCATTTATAAAATGCTCCCTAACGATACTGATTTAACTGTTTTTAGAGAGCAGGGAAATATTCAGGGTTTCAATTTTGCCTTTATCGACGGACATTACAACTATCATACACAACAAGACGATGTTCAGCATTTAAGCAAAACCACGCTAAAACATCAGGGAACTTACTTAATGCCTTTATTAAAGTATTTTTCGAATGTTAATCTTAATGAAACCAATTCTGCAGAAGATGATGTTTATTTTAGTGTTCCGTTCTCTTTCATAAGTTATCCGTTTACATGGGTTTTCCCAATGACAATCATTGCTTTAGGATTACTTATTATTTTTATTTTTATAGGAAAAGCCAAGCGCGTTATTACTTTTAGAGAAATTTTCAGAGGATTTGTTCCGCTTTTAGGGGCTATCACTATCTCAGGTTTAGTTACTTTTTTAGGATGGAAAATTCTACTTCAAATTTATCCGCAATATTCAGATTTACTTAACGGATTTACTTATAATGGCCACGCATACATTGGCGCTTTTGTAACACTAAGTATCGCCATTTCTTTTGCTTTCTATCACCATTTTTCAGAAGCAAAAATCACAATGAATCATTTTGTAGCGCCTCTGTTACTTTGGATTATTATTAATGCCTTTTTAGCCAATAGCTTAACAGGCGCAGGTTTCCTTATTATTCCGGTTTATTTTGGAATTCTGCTATTCGGTATTTTTGTTATTACCCAACATTATAGTTTAGGAGTAAATTTATTATTCAGTATTCCTGCACTGGCCATTATTGCGCCTTTTATCGTCATGTTTCCTGTTGGTTTAGGTTTAAAGATTCTTTTTGGAAGCGCAATTTTAACTGTCTTACTTTTCGGATTGTTACTTCCTGTATTTGGAGATTTCTATAAAAAAGGCGCCTGGACCATGTTCTTTTTTGCCGTTTCGATCGGATTCTTCATTTATGCCGGTTACCATTCAGGTTACAAACAGGGTGAAGCCAAATCAAACAGTCTGTTATACGTTTATAATGCTAATACGAACTCGGCCGTATGGACTACTTACGATGTAAATTTAGACGAATGGACTAAGACATATTTGGGAGAAAAAAATCAAAAAGCCGTTGGTTTAAATTCTTTGCCACTAGCCAGCAAATACAATTCAGCTTTTACTTATAACGCCATTGCTCCTGTTGTTGATGTTCCAAAACCAACAATTGCATTTTTAAAAGATAGCGTTGTAGGCAATAATAGATATTTAAAAATCAAAATTACACCCAATAGAAAAGTCAATCGTTACGATATTTATGCTAATCCAAAAATGACCTTTTTTAATTTTAAAGCCAATGGTGTTGCAACTTCAGGCGAAAAGGGAAATCGTCTTGAAAGAGATGGCGGAAAAATATTATGCTATTATGTTGTAGGCAATGAACCGCTTGTCATGGATTTCTATATTAATAAATCATCGGTTTTTGATATGGATTTAATTGAAAGTTCTTTCGATTTGATGACTAATCCGTTGTTTCAGATAAAACCCCGAAGCGACTGGATGATGCCAACGCCTTTTGTTTTAAATGATGCTGTTTTAATTCAGCAAAAAATAAAAAAATATACAGCGCCCGTAGCTCCTCTTGCACCTGCCACAGCTGTAAAAGACAGCACTGTTATTGCAAAAGACAGTTTAAAACCAGTTGTAAAACCAGAATAAATTCATTTTTCGAACCTAACCATCATGAAGAAAACATTTCTGCTTTTTGTTATTTTAAGTTTTTTTAATGCTAATAGTCAAACTTTAGAAGAAAAAATAGCTGCAAAAGCTTGTTCGTGCCTTGAAAAAAGCAAAGAAATAAACGAAGAGATCTACAGAAATTGTTTGACCAATTCGATGGCAGAAGTAGTTTTGAAAGACAAAGATGCAAAAGTAAGAGAAGGAATTAATACTGTTGAAGGAATCAAAAGTTTGCTTCAAAAATCTGATGAGACGATTGCCAAAACCTGCTCTAAATTTTTACCAAAAGCAGCTGAAGACAAAGCGGATATTTATTATAGTGATTCTAAAAACAAAGATGCCCAAAACTCTTATACAGTCGCCAAAGATTTTATGCTGGCTAAAAATTATAAATTAGCGATCGAAGGTTTGCAATTGGCATTAAAACAAGATCCTAATTTTGTTCTGGCACTTGATGATATTGCCGTTTGCTACAGACAATTGGAGGATTACGATAATGCGATCAAATATTATAAAAAATCACTGGATATTTATCCGGAGGGCGAATATGCCTTAATGAATATTGGAGTGGTTTATTCGCTAAAATCAGATTATAAAACGGCTATAGAATACTACGAAAAGCTTATAAAATACCAACCCAACGATGCCGAAGGATATTTTGGAGCAGGAAAAAACTACTTGCAAATCAACAATGACGAAAAAGCATTGAATGATATTTTTATAGCACACAGAATTTACAGCGCAGATAAATCAGAATATACCAAAGATACCGAAATGCTTATGGGTGCCATTTATCAAAAAATGGTCAAAGAAAACAAAGAAGACATCTTCAAAAAAATCGCGGCAGAAAACAATATTGCCATCGAATAGTGCTGATATAAATTATAAAAAAGGGCAAACTTTACGTCTAAAGTTTGCCCTTTTTCTTTAACAGGCGCATTCAATTTTTAAACCTGCTTTTACGCCGTTTGTGCCTTCGGTGGCATATCCGTCAAACTTCCACCACTCAATTCCGCCAATTAATTCTTTTACTTTAAAACCTAATTTAGCCATATTCAAAGCGCCTCTTGTTGAGGCATTACAACCAATTCCGTCGCAATACGTCACATACAAAACCTCTTTGTCTAAATGTTTGGTACTTTCTAGCGTCATTTCGCGATGCGGGATATTAATCGCGGTTGGGATATGTTCAGCTTCAAAGCCAAATGCTTTTCTCGCATCAATTACAATTACCTTTTCTCCATTATTCAATGCATCAAATAAATCTGAAGGATCCATTTCGAAAGCGAGTTTATTTTCATAGTGTTTAATTTGTGCTTCCATTATTCTAGTTTTTAAGGTTTTGTTTTTTCAAAAGTAACTCAACATCATATCCTATAAAAACGAAAAGAATTCATCAACTTGATTACTTTTTTTCATAGAAAACGCATTCTAAAATTTTGTTCCTTTGTATTCTAATTCCCAAAAAAATGGAAATCCGTCATTTACGCTTAATAAAAGCAATTGTTGAAGAAGGAAGCATTACTAAAGCCATTGATAAATTGCATTTGACGCAATCGGCCCTGAGTCACCAACTTAAAGAAGCCGAATATCAATTGGGAACTCCTGTTTTTTTGAGAACCAATAAAAAACTGGTTTTAACCAAAGCCGGGGAGAAAATCTACGAATTGGCCAATGAAATTCTGGACAAACTTTCGCAAACCGAATCTCAAATTAAACAAATGGTATACGGAGAACATGGTGAAATCAGAATTAGTACCGAATGTTTTTCGAGTTATCACTGGTTGCCGCCGGTTCTAAAGCAATTTCATCTTTTATATCCTAATGTCGAATTGAAAATTGTAACCGAAGCAACTCATATTCCGTTACAAAAATTATTAGAAAACACCATTGATATCGCGATTATTAGCGATCAGATCAAAGACAATAACATCAAATATATCGAGCTTTTTCAGGACGAAATGGTGATGGTCATTTCTGAAAACCATGCCTGGGCGAATAAAAAATACGTTGACGCGGAGGATTTCATCGATGAACATTTGCTGATTCATTCCCTTCCGATGGAAACGGTTACCGTTCATCAATTTCTTTTGGCTCCAGCCAAAGTAGCTCCAAAAAAAATCACTCCTCTCCCATTGACAGAAGCGTCGTTAGAAATGGTTAAAGCCGATATGGGCGTCATGTCGATGGCAAAATGGGCCTTGTTACCACATTTAAAAAACAATCCAATTAGAGCGATTAAAATTGGTAAAAACGGTTTAAAAAGAAAACACTTTATTGCCATTCGCGAAAATGAGCAATATCCTGATTACTTTTATCATTTTATCACCTTTTTACAAAACGAAATCAACCTGCAATGGAATATTCAATAAGAAAATGCGAAGTATCAGACTTGCCAAAACTGGTCATTTTATGTCAAAAACATGCCGAATATGAAAAAGCCGATTATTCTCCGGAAGGAAAAGAAGAAGGATTGAAAAAAGTATTGTTTGGCGAGCATCCAAAATTAAACTGTTTTGTCGTTGCAACCGATAATGATATTGTGGGATATGTATCTTATACTTTTGATTTTTCGACCTGGAGCGCGGGTGATTTCCTGTATATGGATTGTCTTTATCTGGAAGAAAATGCAAGAAACTTTGGAATTGGCGAAGTCTTAATCAACAAACTAAAAGAAATTGCAAAAGAGAAAAACTGTGTTAACATGCAATGGCGAACGCCTCAGTTTAACGAAAGAGCAATAAAATTTTATCATAGAATTGGCGCAAAAGGAAAAGACAAAATCTGCTTCTTTTTAGATCTATAATACAAAGTGCGCAAAATTTAATCTCGTAAAGGCGCGAAGTCGCAAAGAAAAAGACATAGTTTTAAATCTTTGTAACTCTGAACCTCTACCTTTGAACCTTCAAAAACAAAAAATGACTCAAATAAGCATATTAGGTTGCGGATGGCTAGGTTTTCCTTTAGCGAAAAAGCTAATCGAAAAAGGACATTCGGTAAACGGATCAACGACTTCTGAAAATAAACTTCCCATTTTAGAAAATACTGGAATAAACCCTTTTATTGTCATCCTGAGCGAAGTCGAAGGAGCGCTTGAAAGCGAAAGTGTTTCAGAAAGTATCACTGATTTTTTAGCGAAATCTGAAATCTTAATTATTGACATTCCGCCTAAATTGAGAGGAAGCAATGCTGATTCTTCGGACTCTTCCAGAAAAATCTTTGTAGAAAAAATAGAAAATTTAATTCCGTTTATTGAAAAATCAGCGGTAAAGAATGTTCTTTTTGTGAGTTCAACAGCAGTTTATGGCAATGAAAACGGAGTTGTTAACGAAGAGACAAATGCAAATCCGGAAACTGAAAGTGGCAAACAATTACTTTTGGCGGAAGCTCTTTTACAAAAAAATCAAAACTTCGAAACTATAACTGTACGTTTTGGCGGATTAATTGGCGAAGATCGTCATCCGGTTAAGTTTTTAGCAGGAAAAGAAAACCTCGAAAATCCGGATGCACCAGTAAACTTAATTCATCAAAATGATTGTATTGGTATTATCGAAGAAATCATCAAACAATCAAAATGGAATGAGGTTTATAATGCTGTAGCACCTTTTCATCCAAGTAGGGAGGAATATTATACACAGCAAGCAAAGAATCATAATTTAGTTTTACCAATGTTTAGCACTGAAAAATCGAATATTAAAAAGGTGATTTCAAGTGAAAAAATCACAAATAGTTTGAGTTACCAATTTAGGTTAGAAAATTATTAAAATGTTTAAACCATATAAGTTATATAAGTTCATTTAAATAACGGCTTGATAAACTTTGCGATATCAAACTTAAATTTACTTCTATAACTTATATGGTTTAAAAAACTTTGCGAACTTTGCGAAACCTTTACTCCCAACAACTATGGGGATTGCCATTAAATCAAAATCTATGGAAACAGTCTATATCAATTCGCCTTTAGGAATCACCAAAATTGTTGGAGATGAAGATGGTGTTGCTGTAATTTCTGTTTCAGATGTTGGTACAAACGAAGTTTCTCAGGAAATTCCAGCCGTTTTACAAGAAGCCGTTTCGCAATTAGAAGAGTATTTCAACAAAAAAAGAATTGATTTTACTTTTAAACTAAACCCAAAAGGAACTGAATTTCAGCAAAAAGTTTGGAAATCCTTATTAGAAATTCCATACGGAAAAACGATAAGTTATATGGACCAAACCAAAAAGCTGGGAGATGTAAAAGCGATTCGCGCTGTGGCATCGGCAAATGGTAAAAATCCGCTTTGGATTGTCGTTCCCTGCCATCGTGTTATTGGTACCAATGGTTCTTTAACCGGATACGCTGGCGGTTTATCACGCAAAAAATGGCTAATCGAACACGAAAATCCAACTACACAACAAAGTTTATTCTAAAACACAAATTCCACAGATTTTCACTAATTAAAATTATAGCTTTATATTTACAAAAGAGTAAATTCCGGGTAATCATTTTCACTTCAATTAATTGATGACAATTAGTGTAATCCGCGTTAAAATATAAATCATGATTGAAAAAGTAAACCTCAATAACATTTTATTCCTGGATATAGAAACTGTTCCGGAAGAGGAGAATTTTAATTCCCTTGATGCCGAAATGCAATCGCTTTGGGATCATAAAACACAATATCAAAGAAAAGACGAATATACGCCGGAAGAATTTTATGATCGCGCCGGAATTTGGGCCGAGTTCGGGAAGATTGTCTGCATTTCTGTTGGTTATTTTACCATCAAAGGAGATATTCGAAATTTTAGAGTGACTTCGTTTTTTGGTGAAGAGAAAAAAATCCTAAAAGACTTTAATAATCTAATTAACAATCATTTTCATCAGCCGCAACATCTTTTGTGCGGACATAACGCCAAAGAATTTGATATTCCGTTTATTGCCCGACGTATGATTATCAACCAGATTGCGATTCCGGATAAACTGAATTTGTTTGGGAAAAAACCTTGGGAAATTCCACATTTAGATACTTTAGAATTATGGAAGTTTGGTGATTACAAACACTTTACTTCTTTAAAATTATTGACTAAAATCCTGGGAGTTCCTTCTCCAAAAGGCGATATCGACGGAAGTCAGGTTGGTCATGTATTTTATGTAGAGAAAGATATTGACCGAATTGTAACCTATTGTGAAAAAGATACGATTGCCGTGGCTCAGATTTTCCTGCGTTTACGTCGTGAAGATTTATTGATTGATGATGAGATTATTCATGTATAGCTTTTCTAGGCACTAAGCTACTCAGTTGCTAAGATACTAAGGTATTTTTCATGAACTTATATAACTTATAGGGTTTAAATATTTTAAAGAATGACTCATCAGGAAATATCACATTATCGTCTTGTTTCGCATAAACTCTATGAAACAAGTTCAAATTCTCCGGAAGAAATTGTACAACATCTTGGTGCCATGCAGGCTCAGGATTATGCAATGGCAAAATGGGCAATTGGTTCGCGTTGTGATGCTACTGAAGCAGCTATCGAAGAACTTATAAATTCGGCAAAAATTATCCGAACCCATATTTTGCGCCCGACCTGGCATTTTGTTTCGGCAGAAGATATTTACTGGATGTTGGAACTTTCTGCACCACAAGTGAAAAGATTTACTGCTTCGGCAGCTAAGAAATATGGTTATGATCCTAAAAAATTAGATCAAACCAATACTGAGATCGAAAAAATGTTAAGCGGAAATAATCATTTGACCCGCGATGAAATCATGCAGGAACTTAACATAAAGAAAACTTCGAGCGAAGATTTTTTGAGTGCTGCCATAATGATGAATGCAGAATTGGACGGTTTGGTTTGTAATGGTAAAATGAAAGGCAAACAAATCACCTATTCTTTACTCGAAGAAAGGGTTTCTAAACCACAAACTAAATTCTCAAAAGAAGAAGCTCTTACTAAATTAGCGCTGCGATATTTTGAAAGTCATGGCCCTGCAACACTTCTGGATTTTTCCTGGTGGTCTGGTTTTCCGCCAACTACCTGCAAATTGGCAATTAACGCAATTGAGTTGCAACTGGGTTCTGCAGAAATTGAGAGCCAAATTTACTGGTTTAAAAAAGATATTACTGATGAAATCAACTTCCGCGAAAGCGTACATTTTCTTCCCGCATTTGATGAGATTTTAATTTCGTATAAAACCAGAGAAGCTTCGATTTTATTAGAAAACCAACCTAAGACTTTCACCAATAATGGTATTTTTAAACCTATTATTCTCGAAAATTCAAAAGTTATTGGAACATGGAAAAGAACCATCAAAAAAGATCACGCTAAAATAGAAACGCATTTTTTTAATGATTTCGAAAGCTCAAAAAAAGAGATTCTGTTTGAAGGAATTAAAGCTTTTGAAAATTATCTAAAGACCAAAATTGTGATCGAATGAGATTTTTAATATTTTTAAAAAATCAAAAACCACTAAATGCATAAAAAAATTATTTCTTTTATTTTTTCATTACTCGGAATTGTTTCGTTATTCCTCCCATATAATAAAGCTGTTACTATTGGTTGTGGTGAAAACTTCAGCTCAACAGACTATTATTACAATAACTTTATAGAAATCATTCCTTATTTATTCCGTACATCATTTAGTTTTAACAATTTGATAGAAACTTTACTTGCTCTTTTAGTATGTTTTTCGCTCACTTTTTCTTCAATTCTATTTTTATTGAATAAAATTATTATCTCTATTTTTCTTATTATTCTAACATTGCTATTGATGTCTTTCGCTTTTTACAATTTATATGATATTTTAAGCTTTGGATATTATGTAATCTTTTTTCAACAAATAGCTCTTTTGTTTTATATCATGTATTCAAAAAACAAAATAAAACTAAATCAATTTTGTCTTAAATCATGAAATTGACTTTTGTAATTCTCATTGCAATTGATTTATTACATTTACAAAAAAAATTAGCATTATGGTATTAAGTAGATTTTGGTTAGTGATTTTTATTTCCTCAATTGTCTTTATTGTGGTCAGTTTATTTACTGCCAACACTTATACTATCGATTCTGTAATAAACGGAAAGAAAGACGATCCTATTCTGGTGTCTGAAAAATACATTCATGAGCTTCCGGCTTTCATTAAGGACAGTATTCAAAAAGCGCCGGATCAGACCATGATTATCAATCACGATACTCTGAATGCTGATACTACTTATGTTTTTAAAAATAAAACAGTAAAAATCTTCAGCGGTTTACAAAAATCTGACGGTTTATTGCCTACCTGCAAGAGTACTTTGGTCGATTTGATCTTGCCGCTTATTGCTTATCTGGCTTTTTTCTGCGGATTGATGGAACTTTTAATTATTTCCGGAGCTTCAGGAAAATTAGCAAAAGTTTTAAGCCCGGTATTCGTAAAGGTTTTCCCGAGTATTCCTAAAAATCACCCTTCTATATCGTACATGACGTTAAACTTTGCCGCGAATTTTCTGGGATTAGATTCGGCTGCAACTCCTTTTGGTCTTAAAGCCATGGAGAGTTTGCAGGAAATAAATCCGGACAAAGACAAAGCGAGCGATGCCCAAATTATGTTTATGTGTCTTCATGCTTCGGGTTTAACTTTGATTGCAACATCAATTATAGGATATCGTGCTGCGGCTAATGCCACTAATCCTGCTGATGTTATGTTGCCATGTATCATTACATCGTTCATTGGTACTATTGCAGCCTTTTTGATTGTAGGAGTTAAACAAAAAATCAATTTTAAAAGTGCTTCTCTTGTTATTGTATTAATGGGATTAATCGCCGCAATTGTTGGTTTACTGATGTATGTAAATCATTTAGATTTAATTGGAAAAAACTACTTTACCTCTAACCTTTCGGGATTAATATTAATTGCCATAATTGCCTTTACATTGATTTTTTCATTCAAACATGAAAAGAAATTTACAGAAGCTAATACTACTGTTTTTGAAACCTTTGTAGTGGGTGCAAATAATGGAGTTAAAACCGGAGTTACTATTTTTCCTTATGTATTAGGAATGTTAGTGGCTATTTCATTATTCAGAAACAGCGGTTTATTCGAAATTATTAGTGATGCGATTGCATTTGTTTTTTCGAATATGGGAGTAAGTAAAGAAATTACAAATGCCTTGCCAGTTGCCATGCTTCGCCCTTTTAGTTCTGCAGGATCTCGTGGTTTTTTAATTGATTCTATGAATACTTTTGGTGCCGATTCTTTGACAGCAAGATTAAGTAGCATTTTTCAGTGCAGCGCCGAAAGTACTTTTTATGTAATTGCAGTTTATTTTGGTTCTGTTAATATCAAAAATACCCGATATGCCCTGGGTACAATGCTTTTGGTAGATCTTATTTGTGTGATTACGGCAATTTTTGTGGCAACGTGGTTTTTTTAAATCTTTATATAATTTAAACCGGATTTTTTCTAAACTGGACTGAAGTCCAGCCCTACAATATAGGGCGAGCCGATGGCTCTTTTTAGAGTTCCTCAGGAATGGATTATTTTTGTAGGGCTGTCCTGAAACATCAGGATTAATCTGGTTTAAATATGAATGGACAAATTTAATTATTTGTAAGAATATTTTGTATTATTGTAGCGGATTTTAATCGTTGTAAATAAATATAAAATGTCAAATACATATCATCAAGTTTATATTCAGGCCGTTTTTGCAGTAAAATACAGAGAAGCAGTTATAACTAATGAATGCAAATCAAAAATATTAAGTGTAATTGGAAATTTAATAAATGAAACAGGTTGCAAAACCCTAATTGTAAATGGAACAGAAGATCATGTCCATTGTCTTTTAACACTTAAACCAACAATTTCAATTTCGGAATTAATGAAAGTTGTAAAAGGAAAATCATCAAAATTTATAAATGATCATCAATTAACAAAACATAAATTCGAATGGCAAGAAGGTTATGGTGTTTTCTCTTATAGTAAATCCCACATTGATGCTGTTTATAAATACATTGCCAATCAAGAAGAGCATCACAAAAAACAAAATTTCAAAGATGAATATATATCATTCTTAAATAAATTTAATGTCGAATTTGATGAAAAATATATTTTTGAAAATTTAATATAATTATATTTAAACCCGGATTTATTTAAACCGAATTAAAATCCGGCCCTACAATATGATTCGAGCCAATGGCTCTTTATTTAAAGTTCCGAAGGAACGATTTATATTGTAGGGCTGGACTTCAGTCCAGTTGAACAAAAAAACAATAATACCACACATTAATGAAACCACAATTCCTTTTCATCCTATGTCTTTTGATTGGTTGCCAAAAACCAAAACCTGCAAATCAAATAATAGATAAACTTCCTGAAACTAAAACGGAGGCAGTTGAGGCAAAAGATAATTTCCTGAAAACAGATACTATTTCTATTGCTAATTACGGAGAAACATCAAAAGACAATTATATTCTGGCGTATCTTTTAGAGCAAAAAGCAGATAAAGACAGTATCGTAACGGCAAAATACCAACTTGACTTTTATCAGAATAAAAATAAAACTACGACTTCAAAAATTACCATTAAAGGAGTTGACAAAGGATCTGAATGGTCTGCTATCTACGGATTAGGGACAGAAAGTGCTAAAAGTTCGCCTTTTATTCAAGTTAGTTTTGGATATCCGGCTTGCGGTTACAATCAAAGTCATTATTTGTATCATTTAAAAAACAACGATATACAACTGGTTTATGATTGGTACACCATGTCTGATAGTGGCTGGGGAAGTTGGGTCGAATTCGAAAATCCTTCGGCGAAAGCCAATCCTGAATCATTCTATTGCAAGACCGTTTCTTTTGAACCTGATGATAACGACGAAAACATGGGAATCGCTAAACATTCGGATTCGATTGTTTTTCGCTTAAGCGGAAATCAGTGGAAAAAGCAATTACTTTCGGCAAAAGACAAGGTTTATTTCGAGAAAAAAATGAGTTTTGATGACTTTCACAAACCACAATAAACACCTTAAAACATCCCTTATTCAAATTCTTTCTTAGGTAAATAATTTCTAACTTTGTAAAAAACAAAGCAATGATTGATTTTATATACCAAGACCCTTATCCTATTTTAAAGGATGATACACAGTACCGCAAAATTACGTCTGATTTTGTGAAAGTAGAACAATTTGGAGAACGTGAAGTTTTGACCGTTGACCCAAAAGGTTTAGAATTATTGGCTGAAGAAGCCTTAACAGATGTTTCGTTCATGCTTAGAACGACGCATTTACAAAAATTGCGTAAGATTCTTGACGACCCTGAAGCGACAGACAATGACCGTTTTGTGGCTTACAATTTACTACAAAATGCTTCGGTTGCTGCCGAAGGTCAGTTACCAAGCTGCCAGGATACCGGAACTGCGATTGTAATGGCCAAAAAAGGAGAAAGCATCTTTACTGGTGTTGATGATGCTGAATGGCTGAGCAGAGGAATTTTCAACACGTACCAAAAACGTAATTTACGTTATTCGCAAATTGTTCCGATTTCGATGTTTGAAGAAAAAAACTCAGGTTCGAATCTTCCGGCACAAATTGATATTTATGCTAAAAAAGGAGCTTCGTACGAGTTTTTATTTATGGCAAAAGGTGGAGGATCTGCTAACAAGACTTATTTATACCAACAAACAAAATCATTATTGAATGAAAAATCGATGGATGCTTTTGTTCGTGCAAAAATAAAAGATTTAGGAACTTCGGCTTGTCCGCCGTATCACCTGGCTTTAGTAATTGGAGGAACTTCTGCGGAAGCGAATTTAAGTGCTGTTAAAAAAGCATCAGCTGGATATTACGACAATCTTCCTACTTCAGGAAATATGGCTGGTCAGGCTTTCCGTGATATTGAATGGGAAGCTAAAGTGCAGCAAATTTGTCAGGAAAGCGAAATTGGCGCTCAGTTTGGCGGTAAATATTTCACGCACGATGTTCGTGTAATTCGCTTGCCTCGTCACGCGGCTTCTTGTCCGGTTGGATTAGGGGTTTCTTGTTCTGCTGACAGAAACATTAAAGGAAAAATTAATAAAGACGGAATTTTCGTTGAGCAATTAGAGGTTAATCCTAAACAATTTTTACCGGAAACAGCTCCTCATTTAGAAGCTCCTGTTGAAATTGACTTAGATCAGCCAATGGCAGATATTTTGGCTAAATTATCTCAATATCCTATCAAAACCCGTTTAAAACTAAACGGAACTGTGATTGTTGCCCGTGATATTGCTCACGCAAAAATCAAAGAATTACTGGAAGCGGGTAAACCAATGCCGGAATACTTTAAAAATCACCCAGTGTATTATGCAGGCCCTGCTAAAACTCCGGAAGGAATGGCTTCAGGAAGTTTTGGACCAACAACGGCAGGACGTATGGATGTTTATGTTGATGAATTCCAGAAACATGGCGGAAGTATGATCATGTTAGCAAAAGGAAACCGTACCAAACAAGTAACAGATGCGTGTAACAAATACGGCGGATTCTACTTAGGCTCTATTGGTGGTCCGGCTGCAATTTTAGCACAAGATAATATCTTAAAAGTTGAAGTGGTTGATTTTGAAGAATTAGGAATGGAAGCGGTTCGTAAAATCACAGTTAAAGATTTCCCTGCTTTTATTATTACTGATGATAAAGGAAATGATTTCTTTGAGAATTTATAAATTTTTAGTGGCTAAGGTACTAAGGTGTTGAGTTACTAAGATTTTTTCATACAAAAACCGCCTATTTTGGGCGGTTTTATTATTTATTAACTTTGCGAACATTGCGTAATTCTTTGCGAACTTTGCGGTTAAATTCTTTAAATTCCTTCTTAAGCTACTTCTTTCTCAAAGGCTATAAAATGCGTTAATTGCCCTTTTAGGTTAAAAACCGGCGCTCCGTTAATTTTACACTTATAGGTTCTGCCGTCTTTTCTATAGTTTTCGATTGTTTTTTCAAAAGGAACCTGCAGTTTAATTGCTTCCCTGATTTCTTTTAGAACAGTTTTAGAAGTTTCGGGTCCCTGAAACATTTTAGGCGTTTTTCCCAACACTTCTTCTTCTTTATATCCCGTCATTCGTTTGATTCCGTTTGAAGCGAAAACAATCTTTAAATCAAGATCTGTTACGACTACAACTTCGTCTTTTAGGCGTTGTTCTATTTGTAGATTTTCTTCATTCCAGGTAAATTGATTCGAAATTTTACTGACTTTTTTCAAATCAGAGAAAATAGCTTTCAGCTCATTCAAATATTCATAATGAAAATCCCATGCCAGGATAGGAACAGAATTACGATGCGAACCTTCATCAAAATTGTCTCTTTTCATTTTAAATAATTTATGGATAAAATCTTCTCACTCAAAGATAGAACGAAAATTCATCATAAAATAAATTTATTTTCTATTTAACGATTGTTTAATATCAGTCAGAACGTAAATTTTAATTGTACAACTACTGCTTTTTTTTCTTCGGTATTTAAATTATTCAGGGAAATTCCGAGCAATCGTACTGAATCTTTCATTTTTTCCTGATACAATAACTCTTCTACCGTTTCGAGAATCAGACTTTTATCTGAAATAAAATAGGGCAAAGTTTTACTCCGGGTTTGCTGGGTAAAATCGCTGTATTTTATTTTAAGGGTAACTGTTTTACCTGAAATGTTATATTTTTTTAATCGTCTTTCTAATGAAATCGCAATTTTATCCAGTTGCTCAAGCATAAAAATCTCAGAGGTTAGATTGACATCAAACGTGTTTTCTGCCGCAACGGATTTGGTGATGCGGTGCGATTTTACTTCGCTATTATGAATACCACGAACTACATTGTAATAAAAAGCACCTGACTTTCCGAAATGTTTTTCCAGAAATTCTACCGATTTGCTTTTCAGGTCCGTTCCGGTAAAAATTCCCAATTGGTACATTTTCTCCGTAGTCACTTTTCCAACGCCATAAAACTTTCTGATGGGCAATTCTTCCAGAAAAGCTTCGACTTCATCAGGATTTACCGTTTTTTGTCCGTTAGGTTTATTGACATCGCTGGCAATTTTAGCTACAAATTTATTGATCGAAATTCCTGCGGAAGCCGAAATCCCTACTTCATTAAAAATTCTCAATCTGATTTCCTGAGCCAATAAACTCGCACTTGGATTTCCTTTTTTATTCTGGGTTACATCCAGATACGCTTCATCGAGCGAAAGCGGCTCAACCAAATCTGTATAATCATGAAAAATGGCGTGAATTTTACTTGAAATCTCCTTGTATCGATCGAATCTTGGGCGTACAAAAATAATTTCGGGACAATATTTCTTGGCCAAAACACCACTTATGGCACTTCGCACACCAAATTTACGGGCTTCGTAACTGGCTGCCGAAACTACTCCTCTATTCTCTGATCCACCAACGGCAACAGGTTTTCCGCGCAAAGCAGGATTATCCATCTGCTCTACCGAAGCATAAAAAGCATCCATATCAATATGGATAATTTTTCGATATGTTGGCATCTCTGACATTATGCAAATTTAAACAGGAAAGCGTGAAAATGAGATGCAAAAAATCATAAAAAAAGCTGCAATTAAAAAATTGCAGCTTCTAAACTTATCAAATGATGTTAACTATTTAAAGTCTACACGAATTTTTATCGGTTCGCTTAAATATGCGCCTGTTCTGATTTGAACCGTACCTTCAAAAAACGTACGGGGATAATCATTGCCATAGTAGAAATCCTCTTCACTAGTCTTTCCATGAAACGGGAAATTAATTTCTGTGCCTTCAGCATTCATATATTTAAAAGTAGGATCTTTATCGTAAGTGCTTAATTCTATTTCTCCAGTTCCGTAATTATTGGTAAAAACCAAATAAGAACTTACTTGATACGTTTTAAATATTGAACCCGGAAGTAAATCTAAATCTACTTTATATCTAAAATTACTTCCTTTCAGCGTCATTATTTCTTTTCCTTTAAAAGTATTTTTATTAATAGAAGCAACTATTGGCAGTTTTTCCTCTTGCACTAATATATCCTTTTCGAAATAAGCACTAGTAAAGTTACTGTATCTAACCGACAAATAATAGTTTCCTTCAGGAACTCCTACAGGAACAGTAAATTCAATTTTTTTTGTTTCAGTGTTTACAGAATAGTCTATATTATACTCCTTAAAGGTGGTTACATTTTCTAATTTAATTCCTGAAATACCAGTTGTCACAAGATCACTTTGAATAGTGTTTTTTATCTTTTGAAAATAAATATAGTCCCATGTAGGTTCTTGTTCATTTGAACTCCAGCCTCCTATTATATTATAAGGCGAAGCAGATGGATATTGGATTTTATTAAAAGTTTTGCTTCTTACTATAAAATGATCCGTATAGAGTTGGTCCGTAGTTTTATTTTTAATCACTAACGTATAAACACCTTCATTTTTAGGAGCTGCTTTAAATACAATTCTTTGTATTTCATTATCTGCGTAACCATTTCCCGTCTTTTTTGCACTACTAAGTACTACAGGCAAAACATTTCCCGTATCATCGGTAAGTTTAAGATCCCAGTTATTCAGGTTCTCATCAAAATTTATTGCCAGGAAAGTAATATCACCACTATTAACAGAAGGCAACACAACATCTTTCTCAAATTCTAAAAACTCGAATTGTTTAGATTTGGCATCATCATCACCCGAACAGGATAACATAAATAACGACATAATAAATAATAAAGTAATTTTCGATTTCATAAGCCTATTTTTTTAATATAATTTGCAGCAAATATAATTCATTAAATATCCTTTCTAAGAAATATTTAAATCTAAAAATTACTTTAAAAACAAAACTACTTTTTCATTTTTTAAAGATTCTCAACTTAATGCTCACAAACAAATCATTTTCTTTATTTTTGTCTTTCTACACGAAATAATAAAAAATGCGAACATTTGTTATAGGCGACATACACGGCGGACTACTCGCGCTTGAGCAAGTGATTAAAAAAGCCCAGGTAACTACAAAAGATACTCTTATATTTTTAGGCGATTATGTTGATGGATGGAGCCAGTCGGCTGAAGTTATCGATTATCTTATTGACCTGAAAAGCAAACAAAACTGCATTTGCATTAGAGGAAATCATGATCAGCTTGCCTTAGACTGGCTTGAAAACCGACATGAAGATTTTGATGAAGAAATGTGGTATAAACATGGCGGACGTGCTACTGTAGAAGGATACGCGAAACTTTCTGAAGAGAAAAAGAGAACTCATATCGCTTTTCTGGAATCGTTGCAGGATTATTATCTTGATGATGAAAACCGACTTTTTGTTCATGCCGGTTTTACGAACCTGAGTGGTGTGACATGGGAATATTTTTCAAAATTATTTTACTGGGACAGAACGCTTTGGGAATCTGCACTTGCTTTAGATCCAAATCTAAAACCAGATGATTTATATTATCCAAAACGTTTTACCATCTACAAAGAAATATACATTGGCCATACTCCCGTTACCCGAATTGGGAAAACTGTTCCGGTAAATAAAGCCTGCGTTTGGAATGTTGATACCGGCGCTGCGTTTAAAGGTCCGTTGACGATTTTGGACGTGGATACCAAGGAATTCTGGCAAAGCGATCCGTTAAATGAATTGTATTCTGACGAAAAAGGTAGGAATTAGTTCATAAAAAACTATTTTTGCATTTTAAAATAATTAATATTTAAGTTTATGAAAAAGGTTATTACACTTTTGTTTTTAGTATCATTTGGATTTACACAAGCTCAACAGGCTTTTAAAGGAAAAGGAGATGTTAAAGTTAACGTTGGTGCTAACATACAAGATGGTGGTTCAGGAATTCAGGGATCTGTTGATTTTGGTTTAGGAGAAAATTTCTCTTTTGGTTTTGTAGCTAACTATTTATTAGGCGTAGATAATTTTAATGGTTTTTATAATAGTAGTGCTTATAATGATTACAAACCTGATTTTGGCGATCGTTTTGATGCTAAAGCAAGAATTAGCGCTAATTTAAGCAGCGTTATTGGTGTTGATCAATTAGATGTTTATCCAGGTTTAAGTTTAGGATTACATAATTTTGGTGGTCACGTTGGTGGACGTTATTTCTTTACTGACGGTTTTGGTGTTTTCACAGAACTTGGTTTCCCAATTGCAAAATATGGCAGCAACAATGGTGTATTTGATCATTTAAACAATCAGTTTACTTTTAGTTTAGGAGCTTCTTTTAATTTATAAGAAACCACTTAACCGCAAAGCACGCGGAGTTTTACGCAAAGTTCGCAATGTATTTCTCGCAAAGTCGCAGAGACGCAAAGCTTTTTAAATAATAAAAACCGCCTGATTGGGCGGTTTTTTTGTTCTAATGAATTCAAGTGTCATCCTGAGCGAAGTCGAAGACTTGCCAATTGTAACGGGGCTTCGACTTCGCTCAGCCTGACAAAACAAAAAAACCACTCAAATGAGCGGTTTTTATTTTATATGAAATATCCATGAATTATTTGCTTAACAAAATACTCCAGTCAGCTCCGCTGTAAATTTTATGTTTTGCTGAGAAACTTCCCTGGTTAACGGCCAATGAAAAGTTTAAAAGGCTGTTAAAATAACAAACATCAGTACCTACTTGAACTTCTCCAAAAGTATGTACCAGTTTCAATTTTCCCTCGTATGCTTTTTTAGTTCCGTTAAAGATTTGGATTTTAACGAAATCACCCGCTTTTAAATCCAGATTAGCGAAAGTTTTCTTGTCGATATTCGTCCAAACATTTCCGTATTGGATATCCAAAATCGGAATTCCGCCTTTGATGATTCCTTTTTCGAAAACCGGTTTTTGGTAATCGATCTTTACTACTTCGTTTGGTAATTTTGGTCCAACTTCTTCAAAAGTAATAGTTTTAGATGCTAAACGAGCTCCTGTAAAGGCGTAAACATCACGACCGTGGAAAGTATACGATTCGTTTGAGTTTTGACGACGGTTTTTTACTTCATCAATTTCACGAATTTCCTGAATACCTAATTGTTCTGCAATTAAAGTTAAAGTTCCGTTATCCGGAGTTACAAAATAATGACCAGATTTAGTCAACAAAACTACAGAATGTCTAGCTGTACCTACTCCCGGATCACAAACAGATACAAATACAGTTCCTGCAGGATAATATTGAGCTGTTTGCGACAAACGATATGCTGCTTCCCAAATATTAAATGCCGGGATTTCATGAGTTACATCAAATATTTTAATATCGGTCGAAACTCCCATTGCAACCCCTTTCATAGCAGATACTGCTCCATCTTTCAAACCAAAATCTGATTGAAAAACTAATACATTATTTTGTGCGAAACCATTAAAAGTAATAGCACACAAAAAAAGTAATAAACGTAATTTCATTTTTTCTCTTTTTAAATTTTCAGCAAAGATATTTCATTAAACTTAAAAATTGCCCCTAACATCTTAGAAATAATATCATTTTATAAATCGATTTTGATTATTTACAATTACATTTGCATTTTATTCATTATCCTATGTAAATAGTAGACAAATAACTTTTCTATTGGATCTTTTTGAATAATTACTAAATCAAATACAAAACTAAATTATCAATGAGAAAAAAATTAAAAATTGTCATAACAGCAATTCTTACTTTATCCAGTACTTTATTTTTTGCGCAAAGTCACGAGATAAAGGGAACGGTTACGAATGAAAACGGGAATCCTTTAGAATTTGCTACAATCTTAATCAAAGGAACTCACATTAATGCTACGAGTGATGCTTTAGGAAAGTTTACCATTAATGCTTCTGCAAATAATCCAACGCTTATTGTTTCGTTATTTGGCTATCAAACCAAAGAAATTGTTGCAAAAGATCACGTCATCGAAGTACAACTGGCTTTAGAAAACAATAGTCTTGACGAAATTGTAGTCGTAGGAAGTAGAAATCCAAACAAAAGTAAATTGGAAACAGCAGTTCCGGTTGATGTTGTAAATCTCGCCAAAATCAGAAATACAACTCCACAAACTACTACAAACGATATCCTTACGTATTTAATTCCGTCATTCAATTCAAACCGTCAATCTTCTGCAGATGGTACAGAGCATATCGATCCGGCTTCTTTAAGAGGTTTAGGTCCTGATCAGGTTTTGGTTTTGATTAACGGAAAAAGAAGACATACGACATCATTAGTAAATTATCAAAATACAGTTGGAAACGGTTCTGTTGGTACAGATTTAAGTGCAATTCCTGCTTCGGCCATTAAAAGAATTGAGGTTTTACGCGATGGTGCAGCGGCTCAATACGGTTCTGATGCGATTGCGGGTGTTATCAATTTGGTTTTAAAGGATAATGCAGGTTTAGAAGTTAATGCCACTTATGGTTCGACCTCAAGAAATGATGGCCAAACTACAAATGTGAACTTAAACTACGGTACAAAAATTGGCAACAAAGGTGGTTTTATCAACCTTTCGGCTGAATTTAATGATCGCCAGAAAACAAATCGTTCACAAAATAATAACCTGATCATTTTCGATCAATCGGCTGAGGGTAATTTCTTTGCTTATGATTTTGCGAATGATCCAGCACAATCACGTCAGATTGATGATAATTTATTAGCTCAAAATGGTTTAACACGTGATGATTTTAATTTTCAGATTGGAGATGCAAAAATCCAGAATATTCAGGGATTCTTTAATGCATCGATTCCGTTAAATGATCAAATTGAGTTTTATGCAAACGGCGGTGTGAGTCACAGAGAAGGTACAGGTTATGGTTTCAGACGTTTGCCAAGTGAGACTGAAAATGTTGTAGCGTCGATTTTCCCTTTCGGATTTCAACCTGAATTGAATTCTGTAGTAACAGATCTTTCTTCTTCAGTTGGTTTTAAATTTAAATTTGGAGAATGGAAATTGGACGTAAGTAACACGATTGGTGAAAACAAATTTGTGTATGATGTATCGAATACAAACAACGTTTCGCTGGGAGATAACGGACAAACTGACTTTAAAGCCGGAAACCACTCTTTCTTGCAAAATACTGTAAATGCTGATATCTCGAGATTATACAAAGATATTTTTCATGGTTTGAATGTTGCTTTTGGAGGTGAATATCGTTTTGAAAAATACAAAATAGTTCCGGGTGAAGAGAACTCTTACATCAATGGCGGAGCACAATCGTTTCCTGGATTTTCTCCTTTGAATGAAGTAAACGAAAACAGAAACAGCGTTGGTGTTTATGCTGATGTTGAAGCTGATGTTACTGAAAAATTATTGATTGGAGTTGCAGGTCGTTACGAAGATTATACTGATTTTGGAAATACGATTAACGGAAAATTATCTGCGAGATACAAAATCTTAGACAATTTATTTGTTCGTGGAGCAATTAGTTCTGGTTTCAGAGCGCCATCATTGCACCAACAGTACTTCAATAATATTGCAACTGATGCTGTTGACGGGCAAATCCTGAATTCGGGTATTTTTAGGAATGACAGTCAGGTAGCGAAAGAATTGGGAATTCCGAAATTAAAAGAAGAAACTTCGAGAAACTACAGTTTTGGAATTGTTTATTCTCCAACAAAAAAACTACACATTACAGCTGATTATTACCACATTAGAATTGACAATAGAATCATTCTTACAGGAAATTTAGGAAATGACGCTGAAGGAAATCCTGTTCCGGCACTTCGCGATTTGTTTGCTCAATACGGCGCACAAACGGGGCGTTTCTTTACCAATGCTATTAATACTACTACAAACGGAGTTGATGTTGTGATTGATTATGATATGAATGTTGGTCCGGGAAAAATGAATCTTTCGTTATTGTACAATTACAACGACAATAAAGTTGATGATCAGTTGAATAACATTCCGCCTTTATTTGCGGGTCAGGAAGATGTATACTACGGGCCTCAGGAAAGAAGTCTTATCGAAACAAATACACCGAAACACAAAGGTACTTTTGCCATTAATTACAGTTTAACAAAATGGAATTTCTTATTGAGAAATACTTATTTTGGGCAAGTGATTCGTGATGGTTTCCCTTTTGGAGGCATCCAGAAACATAACGGAAAAGTAGTTACAGATATGACGGTTGCTTATAAACTGACTCCAAAAATTCAGATTGCTTTGGGAGCGAACAACTTATTTGATATTTTCCCGGACAGACAAATTTACGAGAACAGTTATTATGGGGTATTTAAATATGCTCCTGTTCAAATGGGAACTACCGGAGCTTATTACTTTGGCCGTATGAGTTTTACACTGTAAACTATTTAACCGAAAAGTTCGCAAGGTTTATATACTGCATGATTTAATCTTGCAAAGACGCTAAGTCGCAAAGTTTTTATAAAAATAAAACCGCTCAATTGAGCGGTTTTATTTTTATAGTTAAAGATTAAGCAAATTATCTTTGCGACTCTGCGCCTTTGCGAGAATAAAAACCTTGCGAGCTTTGCGTAAATCTTAGCGAACTTCGCGTTTAAAATCTAAATTGCCATTTCAGGAATTTCTCCTTCAATAATTAAATCCGCTTCAGTCGAAGCGATGATGTGCTCGACAGAAACACCTGGCGCGCGTTCTAAGAGCTTAAAACCTTTTTCTGTCACTTCGAGAACTGCTAACTCAGTTACGACCTTTTTAACGCATCCTACGCCGGTTAATGGCAAAGTACATTTTTTTAATATTTTAGATTCTCCTGCTTTATTCACGTGCATCATGGCCACGATGATATTTTCGGCGGAAGCCACCAAATCCATCGCGCCTCCCATTCCTTTTACCATTTTGCCCGGAATTTTCCAATTGGCAATATCTCCGTTTTCAGAAACTTCCATAGCGCCCAAAATCGTTAAATCTACTTTTTGGCTGCGAATCATTCCAAAACTAAAAGCGGAATCAAAGAAACTCGCTCCCGGAAGCGTGGTAATGGTTTGTTTTCCTGCGTTGATAATATCGGCATCTTCTTCTCCGGCAAAAGGAAAAGGTCCCATGCCCAGAACGCCATTTTCACTCTGAAACTCAACTGCAATGTCTTCACGCACATAATTCGCAACCAAAGTCGGAATTCCGATTCCTAAGTTCACAAAATACCTGTCTTTTACTTCTTTTGCAATTCGTTTTGCAATATCTTCTTTTGTTAACATATCTTCAATGTGTCAATTTGGAAATTAGATAATTAGACAATGCATTACTTTGCGCAATCAATATCAATTATCTAATTATCACATTTTCTAATTATCTAATTTGTTCTGTTTTCTTTACAAAATAATCCCAGGTTGCTTTTGTAATATCTGCAATTATTTTTTCTGTATCTTCTTGTTTCTCTGTGATGTTTTTTAAATAAACGGACAGAATAAAGTGTTTCCCGTTTGGAAGTTTTACAATTCCAATATCGTTCATTGCTACTCTCAAATTATCATCATTGGTTCCTGAAATTCCTGTTCTGTGTGCTAGTTCCGTATTTTCAGGAAGTCCGGCTTTCATCCAAGTTAGGCCTCTTGATGTTTCAACCATTATTTGATACAAATACTTTGTGGTGTTTTCTTTAAGAATTTCTCCTTTAAAAAACTTTTCAAGCAAGGCTGTTGTTGCCAACGGAGTGGTTGTATTTACATAAAGATTGTTCCAGGTTCTCATCTGGTTTTCGTTTACTTTAATTACGAAATCTTTAATTCCTTGTTGATTGATAAACTTCTGTATCGCTTTTGTTCCTCCAACCAAATCAATAAGTATATCGCAACCATTATTATCACTATGCGAAACGGTATATCTTAATAATTTATCTAAAGTTAGATTCACATTCCCATCCGGAAAATCTTCCCTCATTGGGCTCCAGGTATTTTCGTGTAAATCTTTCTTTTTAATAAAAACTTCCTGTGTTAATGAAAGTTTCCCTTCGTCCACTTGGTTTAAAACTGCCAAAGCAATATGAAATTTAAAAACACTCATCATTGGCGCTTTCAGGTTTCCGTTGATACTTAAAGTGTCTTTATCTTCAATACCTTTTATCGAAATTCCGATTGTTGCGTTTTTAGACGAAATGATCTTATTTAATTCTTGTCGCAGTTCATTTTTTGATTGCCCAAAAGCCGAAAACGACAGTAATGAAAAAAGGATTATATTAAAAAGCTTTGTCATAAATTTAATGTGCGTATTTAAATGAGTCAATTAGAAAATTTGATAATTAGATAATTTTTTACTTAAAGTAATTAATGATAATATTTTAATTTTCAGACCATTAAATAAATTAAAGCAACTTTATTGCAATAATATTTTTAATTATCTAATTGACAAATTATCTCCATTATCTAATTAAGCTTTCTGTCTCACAGTTCTTTGTTCAATACGCTTTTCAAATTTTTCTCCCTGAAAGATGCGCTGGACCATTATTCCCGGAATATGAATTTGATTAGGGTCTAAAGTACCAACTGGAACTAATTCTTCTACTTCGGCAATGGTAATTTTTGCGGCTCCCGCCATACACGCATTAAAGTTTCTGGCTGTTCCTTTAAAAATGAGATTTCCGGCTTCATCTCCTTTCCATGCTTTTACAATTGCGAAATCAGCCTTGAAAGCTTGTTCCATAATATGCATTTTTCCGTTGAACTCGCGCACTTCTTTTCCTTCGGCAACTTCGGTTCCGTAACCTGCAGGCGTAAAGAAAGCTGGAATTCCGGCTTGAGCGGCACGACAACGTTCTGCTAAGGTTCCTTGTGGCGTTAATTCCACTTCAAGTTCACCTGAAAGCATCTGACGTTCGAATTCAGCGTTTTCTCCCACATAAGACGAAATCATTTTTTTGATTTGTTTTTTCTGCAAAAGCAATCCCAAACCAAAATCATCTACTCCGGCATTGTTCGAGATACAAGTTAAATCTGAAATAGATGTATTTACTAAGGCTGCAATCGTATTTTCGGGAATTCCGCATAAGCCAAAACCACCAAACATAATGGTCATTCCGCTTTCGATTCCTTGTGTAGCATCCTGAACGTTATTTACTTTTTTTGTAATCATAACAAAAGGGTCTTTATTACTGTATATTTTTGATAAAAATAAGATTTTTAGATTAAATTATAACGATTTCGTAAAAAATAAATCCAGTTTTTAACCGCAAAGTTCACAAAGACAAAACCGCAAGGTGCGCAAAGTTATTTTATAAAATGCAAACTGAGCGAACCTTGCGTAAACCTTTGCGTTCTTTGAGGTTAAATCTATACTCGCAATTTCTATTTTTAAAATCATCAAAATTTAATCCCAAAAAAAATCCTTTTGCTTTCTTCTAAATTAATAGAAGATCACAAAAGGATTTTTATATTATAAAGAACTTTAACTACAGTTCGAATTCGTCTGTATTTTGTTCTGTTGCTGTTGTATCTTTTACTTTTGGAGCGCTATAGCAATCTACTTTTATCGAAAGATTTGCTGGTCGCTCAAACTCTGATTTCGAAACCTGAAGTCCAGGATCTGCATAACAAAGTTTCATGAAATAACCCCAAATTGGTAAAGCAGCTGTAGCACCTTGTCCGTAAGTTAAGCTTTTAAAACGTGCCGAACGATCTTCGCAACCAACCCAAACTCCTGTTACTAAGTTTGGCACCATTCCCATAAACCAACCATCAGACTGGTTTTGTGTTGTTCCGGTTTTACCCGCAATGGCGTTTTTGAACATGTACGGATATCCTGTCCATCGATTATCTCCACTTCCTCCGCCTTGCGTACGTAAACGTGCACCAGAACCGGTTTCAGTAACTCCCTGAAGTAATTTTATTACTGCAAAGGCAATATCTTTATTTAAAACGTCATGAGATTCCGGAATTGGCTCGTAAATAACCTCTCCGCTTTTATTCTCAATACGGCTTAAAAATTGTGGTTTTACATATACTCCCTGATTGGCAAATGTACCATAAGCAGCAACCATATCTTCAACTGTAATATCTACTGCTCCTAAAGCGATCGAAGGCTGTGCTGGAATCTCAGTTTTAACTCCTAATTTGTGTGTTAATTCAACAACAGCTTCAGGTCCTACACGATCTATCAATTTAGCCGAAATGGTATTAATAGAGTTCGCCAAACCTTGTTTTAAAGTTACCATTCCGCGGTATCTGTTGTCTGAGTTTCTTGGTTCCCAGTCGGCAGTCACGTTATGACGCCCTTTGTGAATCATAAACGGTCCGTCAAGAATAGAATCGCAAGGAGACATGTTCAATTGTTCAATAGCAGTTGCGTAAACGAATGGCTTAAATGTAGAACCTACTTGTCTTGCTCCCTGCCCTACGTGATCGTACTGAAAATATTTGTAATTGATTCCACCAACCCACGCTTTGATATTTCCGGTTTGAGGCTCCATCGCCATTAAACCAGATTGTAAAAAGTGTTTGAAATAACGAATAGAATCAAGCGGTGTCATTACGGTATCACGTTCTCCTTTCCAGGTAAACACACGCATTTTTGTTTTTACTTTGAATGAAGCAATAATATCGTCTTCGCTCTTATCCATATCTTTCATGATCGCCCAACGAGTAGAATTTTTCATCGCCTGCATCATAAGTTTATCAGTTTCAGCCTGAGTAATATTTACAAATGGTGCATTTTTATTGGTTTTTTGCTCGATAAAAAATTGTTGCTGAAGGTTTTTCATGTGTTCAGAAACTGCTTCTTCGGCATGTAACTGCATTCTTGAATCGATAGTAGTATAAATTTTCAGACCGTCTTTGTAGATATCATAATCCGATCCGTCTGGTTTTTTATTTTCTGCAACCCATTTTTTCATGTAATCACGAAGATATTCTCTGAAATAAGTAGCAGTTCCTTCACGGTGACTTTCTAATTTGAATTTTAAAGCGATCGGTAAAGCTTGTAATCTTAATTTTTCTGCAGTCGTAATCATTTTTGCTTTTTCCATTTGAGAAAGCACTACGTTACGACGATTTTTTACTCCTTCAGGATTACGAACCGGATTGTATAAACCAGAGTTTTTGAACATTCCAACTAAAATAGCCGACTCGTCCATCGTTAAGTCTTTAGGATCTTTTGAAAAGTAGGTTTGTGCTGCAGAACTTACTCCAACAGAATAATTTCCAAAATCATAAACGTTGCAATACATGGCCAAAATTTCGTTTTTGGTATATTGACGTTCCAGACGAATGGCAATAATCCACTCTTTTATTTTTTGTACAATCCTGAACGGAAGAAATTTAGATCCTTCTCCGTGAAATAACTGTTTGGCTAATTGTTGTGTTAATGTACTCGCTCCACCATTGGTACCTAAACTAAAAACAGCTCTTAAAGTTCCACGTCCGTCAATCCCTGAATGTTCGTAAAAACGGGCATCTTCAGTCGCTACCAAAGCTTCGACTAAACTTTTTGGTAAATCTGAATATTTAAGTTGTGATCTGTTGGTTTTAAAATATTTACCAATCACAACTCCATCAGATGAAATAATTTCTGTTGCCAGATTAGAATCCGGATTTTCTAAATCTTCAAATGAAGGCATTGATCCGAATAATCCCCATGAGGCAAATAAAAAGAAGGCTAAAATACCCAATAAGGTATAAGCAAAAACTCGCCAGAATTTCTTTTTATAGTAGTTAATATCCTTATTACTATTAGGTTGATTGTTTTTCTTGATGGCCATATAACTATTTTTCTAATCTTTTTGTTCTATTCTAAAACCTACGTCTGTAATACCTTCTAAAGCCTGAACTCCAGGGATTTTTCCTGATTCTCTAACAGCTTGTTTGATGTGTACTTTATATTTTCCTTTAAACTTTACATCTTCTTTATAATAAAGTTTACTTTCTTTTATATCAGTAAAACCGTTTCCTAACAAGGTTCCGTCCGGCTTTGCCATTTCATATTCTAAAGTATCTACTTTAGTGAAACCGCTTGGTGTTTCTATAGCGACAATCAAAAACAAATTTTTGAAAGGATAATTATTGTTGTCCCTTAAATTTATAAATAAATTGTACTTTTTGGTTGAATCTAAAACTGGCAGATCAAAGGTTACAATACTGTCTTTGTTCCAGGCACTTCCAACAGATTTGTACTCATCGAATACTCTTTTTTTATCACACGAAAAGAAAAGTATCCCTACCAAAAGAAGAATCGCACTATTTTTTATTCTCATTTTTAGTAATAATTATAGGTTTTCTAGGTTCAGCCGGTTTATTCTCATTCGTATTGTTCGAATTGTTCGGTTTATTCGGCTTGTTATTATTATTCGGTTTATTTCCTTTGTTTGGATTATTTCCTTTATTCTGATTTCCTCCAGCAGGTTTGTTTTGATTTGAAGCTGCCTGAGGTTTGTTTGGAGTCGCCACAATCGCTGCTTCGGCATTTGGTTTGCGTTTGCGATTTGGTTTTTTCTTTCTTTTTGGCTGATCAAAACGTGTTAAACTTTCCTGACCCATTGCATTATTAAAGTCTTTTTCAGGTTCTGAAACTACTTCGATCGCAAAATCTTCAAGAGATGAAACTTTATTTTTCTGTTTGTTCTCGGCAATAATTTCTTTTACCTGATCAATTTTTAAAACATGCCAGTTAGCAAAATTATTGGTGTATGCAAACCACATTAATCCTTTAAAAATATCTTGTTTCTGACAGATTGCATCTCCTTTTTCAGTCACTAATTTAGTGTCATAATCCGGAAAATCTTTTAATGCATCCATGTAAGTATCCAGCTCGTAGTTCAGGCAACACTTTAATTTTCCGCATTGTCCTGCCAATTTTTGAGGATTCAGCGAAAGCTGTTGGTAACGTGCTGCTGATGTATTTACACTTCTAAAATCTGTTAACCAGGTAGAGCAGCAAAGTTCTCTTCCGCAAGATCCAATTCCGCCCAAACGAGCCGCTTCCTGACGGAAACCAACTTGTTTCATTTCGACTCTGGTACTGAATTCTTTAGCAAAATCCTTGATTAAAAGTCTAAAATCGACTCTGTCATTTGCCGTGTAATAAAAAGTTGCTTTAGATCCGTCTCCCTGAAATTCGATATCAGAAATTTTCATCTCTAATTTATGCTGAATTGCCAATTCACGCGCACGAACCTTCATAGGTTCCTCACGATCACGTGCTACAGACCAGATATCAATATCTTTTTGAGAAGCTTTTCGGTAAATTTTAGGTACTTCGTTGCTTTCAGGATTTACACCTTTTTTCTTCATTTGAATTTTAACCAATTCTCCTGTCAAAGTAACAATTCCAATATCGTGTCCCGGTGATGCAACAGTTGCTACAATATCACCTATGCTTAATGTTAATTTTTCTGAATTTCTAAAGAATTCTTTACGTCCGTTTTTAAAACGAACCTCAACACAATCAAAAATAGCCTCTCCATTAGACGGACTCATGTTCGCGAGCCAGTCAAAAACCGTCAATTTATTGCAGCTATCGGTGCCGCAAGTCCCATTATTTTTACAACCCTTTGGTGCGCCACCATCTGAGGTTGAACAACTTGTACATGCCATAATTATATATGTAGTGTTGCATAAAAGCAACTTAAGTTCATAAACGTTTGATCGGTAAAGATAGTATTTTTTTTAGTTTGCTTTTTATGCATTAATACTAATGCTTCGTTAAATACAAAAGCGTGCAATCTTTAAGGCAAAATAAGATTTTTTTATAACAGTATTAGACTGAATTTCTCAAACACAAAAAATCTTTTTACTTACTATTCTCTTTAGACTTTCCTCTAATAGCACATTTTAGTTATTTTCTTTATAAAACTAAAAAATTACCTACAGAATACTATATTTACATTTAGTAAATACACGATTAGATGAAGTTTTTTTCTATACTTTTTTTCTTAATTTTTAATTTTTCTTTTGCACAAACAGAAAATGATTCTGTTCAGCATCTCGTTTTTAAAGTCCAATTTCCTCCTGCTTCATTAAGCGTCGAGGATATTGATTTTACTAAAGAAAAGCCTGAATGCGAATTTGAATTAAAAGGAAAAATTCCGCTAAAATATTCGTTTCGTTTACAAAACGATTCTATTGTATCGCTTTATCAATTAAAAAATAAAGAATTTACATTTCAGGAGAATATGAATTATCAGCCATTTTTTTGGCTTTTTGATAATGACCTTCTTTTTTCAAATTTTAAAATTGTTGACTTCGACAATGATGGCGATGAAGACCTCTTGTGTTGGGTGGCTTCCAATATAAATAGCAATGAATGGACAATCATTTTTATTAACGATCAAAAACAACAAAAGCTTGTAAGACTCTTCAATACTGTTGATGGTACTGATATTTGGAATAAACCTGAATTTGACAAAGAAACCAACACTATTAATACTGAACTTTATGGCAGCGGTTTTGGAGTTTCTGAAGAAAGTAGCTATTATTTAAAAGTTGATCTTACTGTTACACCGATAAAAAAGCACTTCCAGAATCGAACACAAAAATACACTCTTGATTATGAATATGTGGGAAAAAACAACAAATGGAAATTAAAGTCCAAAACCAAATCAAACTAATAAATAAACATACGCCAAATAATCCCACAAACATCTGAACATGAAATCAAAAATTTGCTTTATACTTTTTCTTTTTGCTGAAATATATACCGTACAAGCACAAAAAGCTTTCACAATTAATGATTTCATGAAAGGTTATACGTTATATTTTGCCCAACAAACAGTAAAATCAGAAATAAAAGAATATTACAGGCTTACAGAAAATGAAAATAAAAAAATAGTATTAGAATATGGTTCGAAAGAACTTTCCAAACTTCAAATAAGTAAAACAGCAAAAACAACAGCATTCAAAAGCCTTAAAGACATAAACATCCGTGTGCTGGGTGATGTGAATTTTGATGGCAGATCTGACGTCATTATTTTTGGAACAGCAATTAATGATGACGAAGGCTGTTATACACCGCAACCAAACGTATATATTTTTATTAATACACCAAATGGTTATATTCCTAGTGCAAGCATAAGCGATGTTTATTATAATGCTTTTTGTGTACGTGGTGGCTCATTTGATATTGATGCTAAAAACAAAAGACTTATTACCTGGAGCAGTGGCGGAGCTGCACTTCATGCCGGAGCGTACTACAGCGTTTCTGGCACCGAAGTAAAACTCCTTTCAGACTTTGAAGAAGATGGTTTTACACAAACGCCTTTTTATAAAATAACCGGAAATAAATGGGAAAACAACAAATATGTTCCCTTTACTTCTTTATCTGTTTATGAGCCTAATCTGGATACATTACTTGTTTTTGATACTAAAAATGGCAAAGGCCGAATATTATTATTTAAAGCAAATAACGTTTTGTATTATGCATTTCGACAAAACGACGAATATAAATTTGTGTCTTTTGCGCATCCTTCCACTCCTGAAAAAGCAAATAAGGCCATATTCAAATTCAGAAAACAAAATTCAGGCAATGAATTGGAGTTTAATAGCGGAAACATAAAATATACCTTGTACGAAACATCAACTTCTATTGGCATTAAAATAAATGTAAACGGAAAAATATCTGATTGGCAAGGTGTCGGTAAAAAAGGGACTTTATCTTCATTATCAAATGCTAAGTTTGTAAATCTTGTTAGAGAATAATGCTTTGATATAACAGAAAAAACACTACTACAAACAGAACAAAAAAAAACTTAATATACAAATTCACAGTAGTTAAAGATGAACTGATTCTAATTAGCATAACATTTATACTACAGCCCTTAGGGCATTTAAACCAACAAAAAATGGATAAGCAACAAAAAGAAAACGAAATTTGGGGACAATGGATAACTATTGACAATTACCGAAATTATCCTGCATTAGTAAATACGTTAGCTGACTTTGCCGGTGATAATATTTTGGGATTCGTTTACATTGACCATGTATTAGGAACAACATTAGAGGTTGTAAAGCTATTCAACAATATTAATGGCAAAATAAAATTTACTGACTCACCTCTTGAAAAAGAAATTAGAGTTATTATAAGATACGCTCAATTTTCACAAACTCTTTTTCAAGTTATTCATGACCGTTTCCTGGGAGATTTTGAATTCACCAAACCATCTTACATCGAAAGTTACAACAGAAATGATTTAATTGAATTTAGAAATAATGAAGCTTTTGATATTTATAGGGCAGAAGGATTTCCTGATGATGTACAAATAATATTGTTTGCAAATGCAGATGATGATGATAAATTTGAACCAGAGCTTGTCTGGGGTCGTGTTGAAAAATATAGTAATACAGACAAGCTAGGACTTTATAATTTATTAGTGCAGCCACATCAAAATCTTGGAGTAAACAAAAATGAAAGATTGTCCTTTAAACTAATGAACGTCGATGATAAAATAAGGATTGTCAGTATTGCTACTCTGGTCGAAACAAAAAAAGCAAGCAAACCATGGTGGAAAATATGGTAATTCACAAAAGTTTATAAATGCAATCATACTTTGGTGTAACAATACATAAATAAAAAAAGCTGCAAATTGCAGCTTTTTTTATTTATGTATTATTCTTAAGTCTCCTTAACCGTTATAATCTTCACTGGACAAGCTTTTGCTGCCAGCTCAAAATTTTCAACAATGGCATGATTATTAGATTTTAAAGTAAAAAATCCTTTTGCATCTTTCGAATGAATCAATACCGATTTCCCGTCTTTTTTAGACATTTGAAAATGTACAGGATCCATTTCGACGCAGTAATTACAACCAATGCATTTATCTCTTTGTAGTGTTACAATAACCATTATGCCTCAACGATTTTATATAATTTGTCCGACATTCTAATTCTAAACGGAAGTTTGAAAGTACAATCATCGCCTTTCGTAGCCTTTTGAGAAACCAAATCATTTACCAGCATTTCGTTGATAATCATTTCCTGTGCTCCTGTACTTGGTCCTGTAACTAAAATTCTGTCACCAATTTTAATATCGTAAGCTTCAATCTTAAATTGCCCTACTTCTGCTTTCGGGAAATAATGTGTTCCCTTTCCAACGTATACCTTCTTTTGTGTTGCCGCTGATCCCGGTATATCGCTCCATTCTCCTAATTCCTGACCTAAATAATATCCTGACCAAAAACCACGATTGTAAACCGTGTTTAAGGCTTCCATCCAAACAGCAACTTTTTCTTTCGAGAATGTTTTGTCATAATACCCATCAATTGCTTCACGATAGGTTTTAATAACCGTTGCTACATATTCCGGCGCACGACCACGACCTTCTATTTTTAGAACCTGAATTCCGGAATCAATTACCTGATCTAAGAAATCTAGCGTACATAAATCTTTAGGCGACATTAGATATTCATTATCAACTTCTATCTCAAAACCAGTTTCCTGATCGATAACCGTATATTTTTTTCGGCAATTTTGCTTGCAAGCACCACGATTTGCAGATGAATTATGCGAATGCAAGCTCAAATAACATTTTCCCGAAACTGCCATACACAAAGCACCGTGACCAAAAATCTCAATTTCGACTAAATTTCCGTTTGGACCTTTTATCTGCTCTTTTTCTATTTGATCTGTGATACTTTTTACCTGGCGTAAGCTTAACTCTCGGCTTAAAACCATAGTATCAGCAAACAAACTATAGAATTTTATGGTTTCGATATTGGTTACATTCAATTGTGTTGAAATATGAACTTCCATACCAAGTGTTCTTGCCATTGCAATTACGGCCTGATCAGATGCTATTACAGCTGTTATATTGGCTTCTTTGGCTTTGTTCAATAATGTTCTCACAACGGACAAGTCATGATCGTAAATAATCGTGTTTAAAGTCAAATAGCTTCGTACGTTTTTAGCTTCGCAACGAGTCGCAATTTCCTTTAAATCATCTATAGTGAAATTCACCGTTGAGCGCGCGCGCATGTTAAGTTGTTCTACGCCAAAATAGATCGAATCTGCGCCATTATCGAGCGCTGCCTGAAGTGACTCAAAGCTCCCGGCAGGAGCCATAAGTTCAATTTTGTTATTAAGTGTCATTTTTATTTGTATTGTTTCCTAATGATTGAAATCATTAGTGGTGTTATTGTTGTTGTTGTTGTGGATTTTCTTTGTGCTCCTGTGGTTGAAATCACAGGCTATGTTTTTCCTTTGCGTATGTTTCTTCAATATAACACGTGGTTTTAAACACGGGGAATGTATCGTTGAACATATCTTATATCTTGTATTCTCGTTGTCGATTTTCTTTGTGTTCCTGTGGTTGAAACCACAGGCTATGTCTTTTTCTTTGCGCATGTTTTATCAATATAGCCTGTGGTTTCAACCACAGGAAACGTATCGCTGAACATTTTTACGGCTTGCATTCTCGTTGTCGATTTTCTTTGCGTTCCTGCGGTTGAAACCGCAGGCTATGTTTATGCATTGTTCATGTTTTTCCAATAAACCTGTGGTTTTCAACCACAGGGAACGCAACGTTGAGTTTAGCAATCATTTATTTCCCAATCCATGTAATTTTACAAAATCATCAAATTCATCTTGACCATTCTTCTTAAGATGATGGTGCTTTTGATTTTTGATATAATTGAAAACAATATCAAGCTGAGATTCACTAACAGAAAAAGCGGCAAAGCCCCTTTGCCAGGCAAATTTTTCAAGGATAAATTCTCCTTCATTCATAAAATGAGAAGAACTTCCTTTTATTTGCTTTACAATATCTGAGATAGTTTTTTGTGGATTTTGTAAAAACAGAACATGTACATGATCCGGCATTCCATTAATGATTCTAACAGGGCATCCAAGGTCAGTTAAATCTTGACAGATGAAATCATAGAGTTTTTTCTCAATTGAATAATCAATTAATTCCTGACGGTTTTTGGTTGCCCAAATTACATGAATCCATAATTTGGTAAAAGATTGTGACATAAATAAATTAGCATAAAAATTTTATGCTAATTTACAATTTTATACAATTTATCTGACAAACGAATACGGAAAGGTACTTCAAAAGTAACTCTATCTCCAACTTTAGCAGTAGTGGCTTCTGCTTCGTTAACGATCATTTTTTTCAGAATTAATTCCTGATTTCCTGTAGTAGGTCCCGAAATTAAGATTTTATCACCGCTGTTTAATTCGTGGTTTTCAATTGTAAAAAGACCAACTTGTGCTTTTACATAATAATGTTCCGCTTTACCAAGAAGTACTTTTTTTACTTTTATTTTTTGACGAATATCTAAGGGCTTTTCGGCTGTAGCCAAAGAAGTATTAGGTAATTCACCAGAATGTTTGAATTTTAAACTATCTGATTTTCCTTTTCTAAAGACTTTGTTTCCAACTTGTTTTCCTGTTCTTAAACGAACCTGATCACCAAGAGGCATATGGATAATGTCCAGACATTCTGTAGAACAACAATTTTCCATTGCAGCTTTACATTCATCACACTGAATAAACAATAAATGACATCCGTCGTTTTCGCAATTAGTATGATTGTCGCAAGGTTTTCCGCATTGGTGACATTGAGAGATAATATCTTCGGTAATTCTTTCGCCAAGACGATTATCAAATACAAAGTTTTTACCAATGAATTTGCTTTCCAGACCTTCTGCCTCAATTTGTTTGGCGTAGTTAATAATTCCGCCTTCTAACTGATAAACATTTTTAAAGCCCTGGTGTTTAAAGTACGCACTCGCTTTTTCGCAACGAATTCCTCCGGTACAATACATTACCAGATTTTTATCTTCTTTATGGTTTTGAAGCTGATCGTTGATTATTGGCAAACTCTCTCTAAAAGTTTCAACATCGGGAGTAATTGCGCCTTTAAAATGTCCTACTTCACTTTCGTAGTGATTTCTAAAATCTACTACAATCGTGTTTGGATCGTCTAAAATTTCGTTGAATTCTTTGGCTTTCAAGTGAACGCCAATATTAGTTACATCAAAAGTCTCATCATTCAAACCGTCGGCAACGATTTTATCACGGACTTTAATAGTTAATTTTAAAAATGAATGATCATCATGTTCAACTGCTTCATTCAAACGAATGCCTTTCATAAAATCATATACTTCCAGAGTTGCTCTAAAAGTTTCCAAATTTTCTTCGGGAATACTCATTTGAGCATTTATTCCTTCAGTGGCAACGTAAATTCGGCCTAAAGCATCGAGCTTATTCCAGGCTACAAATAAATCATCGCGAAATTTTTTGGGATCTTGAATTTTGGCATACGCATAGAAAGACAACGTTAGTCGTTGTTTACCGGCATCATCGATCATGATGGCTCTTTCTTCTGCGCTTAAAGTGTTATACAGTTGCATGCTATAAACAGTTTTTAAGTTTAGAAATTATTTTTTTTGAGCGGCAAAGGTAGAGAAAAAGGTTCTAAGATGCAAAGACTCTAAGTTCTTAAGTCTTTCGTTAAACTCTAAGATAAGATTAAACATCTTATATCGCTTGATTTTTAGCCCAGATGGTAGCAGCATCCTTTTGTGCCGGGGTTCGGCACAAAAGATATAGCGGACAGCTGGATTAGCTTCAAATAAAAAAACTACCTAAATAGAAAGTCTTTATATAAACTATAACCTTTACTAACATTCAAAGGTTCCTCAAATTTTCTAATATTAAGTTTTATCGGTAGAAAAACAGCAATCATCCGAGTTTGCGTTCCAGAGGAACGTTTGAGATTAGATTATGAAAAAAAATGATGTGGTCAAACGTTCCTACGGAACGTAAAAAAACAATAACAATACAATTTTCTACCAATGAGATGTTCCTACGGAACAGGGAAATATATAAAAGCTTAAAGATTTCCGAATATGCTTAAACAACAAAAAGCACTATTTTCATAGTGCTTTTTGTTTTAATTCTTATGTAGTGCTGTCGCTTTGCGTCTAAAATCTTAGAGCCTTAGCAACTCAGAACCTTAGTCCCTTAATTAGCAAAACTCGTTAAACGCATCTTGCAAGTTCTCAGCGATTAATTCAGCTGGACGACCTTCGATGTGGTGACGCTCTAACATGTGAACCAATTCTCCGTTTTTGAACAAAGCCATAGATGGCGATGATGGAGGAAAAGGAAACATATGTTGTCTTGCAGCATCTACAGCTTCTTTGTCAACACCTGCAAAAACAGTAATTAAGTGATCTGGTTTTTTAGCGCCTTCTAAACTCATTTTTGCTCCCGGACGTGCGTTTCTTGCAGCACAACCACAAACAGAGTTTACAACAACTAAAGTGGTACCTTCAGCTTTGATAGCATTATCTACAGCATCAGCACTATGTAAATCTTGAAAACCTGCAGCAGTCAATTCAGCTTGCATTGGTTTTACCATTTCTTCTGGATACATATCTCTTTATTTTTAAATTTTACTTTTGATCTGCAAAGTTACAAAGTTTACTCGCAACTAGTTAATTTCAGGTATAAAGTTTTGTTATAGTTCGATTGATATTTTACTGTTTTAGAAATTGCCCACAGATTTGGCGGATTTAGGCTGATAAAGACAGATTTTCATTTGAATTTTCTACTAATAAAAGCCAAAAATCGATTTACTATAATTTACAGAATTTGCGTGAAATAAACTTTTTTACTTGAATATTACTCTAAACAACGCCATAATAAATGGCATTTTAGGGCATTTTAAAATTACTTTAAGATCCTCAATCAAACTGGTTTCTTCATCCAGAAATTTAAAGATCAAAGCTGGATTTCCTTTTTTAAACATTGAAGAAAAAATAGCACTTCCTAATTCGTTATGGCGATAGAGTATATCTAAAAGCAATAAATCATAAAACCAAAATCTACTTTTTTTATGAAAGGAAGACATTTTGATCGATTGCGAAGTTTCCGGAGAATGATTACCAAGAAACGTAACCAATTCAGATGATTTTTTATCAGAATTTCTAAAGGTATAACCTGTACTTGCTTTAGTCCATCCGCCCGCGGTTCCTATATTTAAAACTCTTTTGGTGTTTTTCTTCCAAAAAGGAAAACACGTCATTGGAATACTTCCCTGCTCTTTTTCTATAATTTTATATTGATCAGCACCTAAATTCTTTAAGTAGATTTGAATTTCATTTTCGTATTCTTCTTTCTGAAGAAGATTTTCAGAAAACAAGGTATATTCGACTAAAGCTTCGGTTTTAGAAGTTGGCAGAACATACATAAAACGCGTATTCCCTTTTTGTTCTACCGAAAAATCCATGAAAGTGGCTTGTTCCGGATTGAAAACCTCAGCTTCTGTTTTCACCGACCAACCTATAAAATGTTGTTGTAAAACAGGATATTTGGTTTGACTTTCGGCGAAAGCCTTCGTATAAATACTATTGAATAAATAATCGCAGGTAAATCTACTTTCTTCTGTACCCACAAAAACATGGGTTTCGAGTTCGTTAATATCGGTTACTTTTTCGTTTAGAAAAGTAATATTTGAATGTTTTGAAATTTCTTCAAAAACAAAATTGTAAAAATCTAAACCTCGAATTTGATTGTAATGATAAGGCTTCAGGTCTAAATCACGTTTGAAATTTTCATTGGCAAACAAAGCCGAATTCCATTTTTTAGAAACAACCGATTTCCATAACGTTTCTTCTTTTGCCCAAAAACACCAGGTTCTGTCATTCGTTTTTTTCGAATCCTGATCTAATAATAAAATTGATTTATCGTTGAATTTTCCAGACAAGACCATTTTATAAACGGTCATCAAAGCAGATAAACCCGCTCCGGTAAAGATATAATTGAAATGCTGGATTTGCGAAGAATTCATTTTCAAAAATAGGCAATTTTATTCTTTTAGTTTTTCTAAAAGCAGTTTAAAATCTTTTGGACTGAGATAACTGTTGTATTGCAAAATGATTTCTTTCTTCTCATTCAGAACACACAAAACCGGATATACGATCTGGTTGTTCATCGTTCCTAATTGCAAAGCCAGTTCATGAACTCCTACATTATTCCCTGAAGGCTGGTATTTAAAGGTTTGTTTATTGAATGTTATGTCTCGTTTTTCTTCGGCATTAAAATCAATAAAGTAGAAATCTGAATTTAGTTTTTGGATGATTTCCTGATTTTTAAAAGTCGTTTGTTTCATTCGCTGGCAAAACTGGCACCAATTGGTATGAATGAAAACGATTATTTTTCGTTTTTGAAGATGTTGCAAACTATCAACTTCTTCAAAAGATCTGCTTTTTAACTGACAGAATCCTGTTGAAGTAAATCCGAAGAAGATGATAAGTAATATTAGCTTTTTCATTTCGTTTTTATTGCCCGCGGATTGCCCGGATTAAACTGGTTTACACAGATTTGTTTTTGATAAGCTGCATTTATTTTTGCAACAAATTAAAAAATAAAAATGTAAAAATCAGCGAAAACCCGCTTAATCCGTACAATCTGTGGGTCATTTAAGTTTTATCTCAACGTATATCTCAACCCTAAAAATCCACGGATGGTTTGGTTTTGCCCATATACATAAGTCGTATCAAAAGTTAAACCGTACGGATTATCGGGAGTATCGACTATTTGCCCCTTTGGAACTACTTTTCCATGAATACCAACATTGGTTCCGTCAGAAGTTTGCACATTTTTATCGAAAGGATCATTGGTTCTTGAAATCAAAAACGGATTATTTCGCTTTGGCGTAAAGTTCAGTAGGTTTTTTACTCCACCATAAAGTTCGAAATTTTTCCATCCAAAATAGGTAAACTGAATATTCTGAATGCTGAACCACGGAGAATTGGGACTTCTTGGATCATATTCACTAAGTAAAGGCAATTTCATTGAGCTGTACACATTTCCGGTATAATCCAGTAACAAATTCCAAGGTTCTATTTTATATGAAACGCTCCAGGTTCCGGTAAAATTCTCGGTTAAAAAAGGTCGTTCTGAAATTCCGTCCTGAACATTTTTATTATCTAAAATCGTCGCTCCCAGAATAAACTTTAATCCGTTGGTGAAATTCAAGTCAACATTCGTACTGATTCCCTGACTTATTGCGTAACCATTAATGTTGTCATAGATAATTTTATTCGGATCAGTTTCATAATCGGATATGATCTTATTGCTAAAACGGGTATAAAAAGCTGTTGTTTCGATCCCCATAAAAGTTCCGTTTGCAAAATTGATCTTCTGAATATAATTCAGGTTTGCATTTACAGATCGTTCCGGCTTTAAATCACTTTTTATCACGACATCTCTGGAACCGGTAAGCGCTGCGTGATCTTCGGTAAATAAATTTACAACACGAAATCCGGTTCCTGCATTAAAACGGAAGATCGTATTATCATTCGCTTTCCATCGATACGCGACTCTGGGTGTATAAATCGAACCATGAATCGAATTATAATCATAACGCATTCCTAACAAAACCTGGCTTTTTGGCGAAAGCGTAATTTCGTCCTGAATAAAAATTCCCGGTAACCAAGTACTTTCTGCTTCTTTTGTCGCCGGTGTATTATCATCGTAATACGAATATCGAGTGGCGATTCCGGCAAGAAAATCATTGCGGCCAATCTTCTTGTCCCAGGTCAGTTGCAGAAAACCTATTTTCTGATTCGCGATATACGATGTTGTGCCGTAGCGACTATCCTGATAATGCACATTACCGGAAAAGGAGAGCATCAGTTTTTCTTCAAAAGGTAATTGATAACTTCCTATCAACTCTCCTCGTTTGGTATAAATACTTTCTCCGTAAATTTCATCACCGCCTCGGTATTTTTTCTCCCAACGTACATCTCCGCCCCAACGGTCTTCGTACATTCCGCGGGCAGCGATCGAAAACAAACGATTATTTTCTCTTTGAAAATTCCACTTATTAAAAACCGAAATTCTTTGCGAAAGTGTCACATCGGTAAAACCATCTTTATCTTTATCTACAACCTGATTATAATCGAAGTAATTAATTCCTAGAAGTGTTGATGATTTTTTAGTCGGGTTAAATTTCATTCCCAAATCAAAATTAGTTTCTAAATACGAAGTCGTAAAAACATCTGCCGAAAACAAAGGCGCGTTGGTTGGGTTCTTCGTGATAATGTTGATCAAACCACCAACCGCTTCACTTCCGTAAAGAGAAGATGCCGGACCTTTTACGATTTCAATACGTTCTACAAGTGAATTGGGAATTCCGGATAACCCGTAAACGGTTGAAAGACTACTTACGATTGGCATTCCGTCAATTAAAACCAAAGTATACGGGCCTTCCAGTCCATTAATGTGAATGTCTCCCGTATTACAAACACCACAATTAAGCTGTGGCCGAACTCCGTTGATATTCTGCAATGCTTCGTAAATACTTGGAGTTGGATTTTTCTTGAAGAAAACTGGAGAATACACCTCAACCGGAACAGCGCTTTCTAATCTTTTTACGGCTTTTAAAGTTCCTGAAACCACGACTTCATTCAGTTGGTTCTCATTATCTGTCAATTCAAAATCATATGATTGAATAGAATCTTTAAGAACTTCTATTTTCTTTTTTATCGTCTGAAAGCCTATTTGAGAGACTTGCAGCGTATAATTACCAACCGCAACATTTTCTAATTTATAATATCCTAAACTATCCGTAATCGTTTTGTGTTTTGTGCCCAATAGATGAACATTCACCAACTGTAATTTATGGCCTTCGCCGGAAATAAAACCCGAAACAGAACTTGTTTCTTGTGCGAAGGAAATTTGCAAACCAAATAAAAGCAATATCAAAAAAAGTTTTTTCATTGTTGTAAAATTAAATTTAGACAAAACTAAAAATTAAATTTGATAAATGTTGTTTTTAATTTTAAAATTTACAATTGAAATCATATCAATGTGTTATATTTCTAATTTAAGAGATTAAAAATAAAAATATAATACTTTTGAATAGCGTCCAGCTTTAGCTGGATAAGAATATAAACAGAATTGAAAAGGGCTTTAGCCAAATTTTAGTTCGGCTAAAGCCCTTTTCAATTAAAATCTTATTCCCCTAGCTGAAGCTAGGGGCTATGCAAACAATTATGAAAAAATCACCTAACGATGTAAACCAATAAAAAATGGAATATCTTTTATTGTGCCTCTAGGCACTAAATGTTGGTAGAAAATATGAATTAAATATATTGAAGCGTGCCGTAGGTACGCAACAAAACGATAGCTGTCGCGTACCTATGGCACGCTAAACGAATTCCAAACTAATAACTACCAATATGTAGTACCTAACGGTATATTCCCCCCCCTCGATAATTTATATGTGCTTAAAAGATTTTAAACAAAATCTTCATCAATCAATTGTTTATTGACCATCGCTCCGGCAAAAGAACCTGAAGAAATGGCCAATGCAACTGATCTTGCCTGAATATGGCAATCACCGCTGGCAAAAACTCCGGGAATTGTGGTTTTCTGAAAAGCATCTACTTTCAACAGGCCATTTTCGGTCAATTCGCAGCCTAAAAATTCCGGTAAAGGACAATGCTGCTCAAAAGGAGCTTTGAAGTAAATGGCTTTAAGTTCGATTTTAGATTTATTTTTAAAAATAATCTGCTTAAGCTTTCCGTTTAGATGTTCTACGCTTTCTATTTCATCCTCAACAATTTGAACATTGTGTTGTTGCAATAATTGAGTTTGTTCAATTGTTAGCGTTGATTTTCCATTCGTTAATAATCTCAAGTCTTTTGTCCAGTTGGATATCATTTTAGAAAATTCAAAACCCATATCGCCATTGGCTACAATTGCGGTTTTTTCTTTTTTTACTTCATAACCGTGACAATACGGACAATGCAAAACCGAAATTCCCCAACATTCTGCAAAACCAGGAATTTGTGGCAATAAATCTTTTACACCAGTAGCAAAAAGTAATTTTCTGGCTGTAAAAATTTTTCCGGAACTGGTTTCAATTTCAAAGCCGGATTCTGTTTTAATGGCATTAATAGCAAGTCCACTATAGAATTTAACCGAATCATAAAATTCAACCTGGGTTTTGGCTTTCGCCGAAATTACAGCTGGTTTCTCCCCATCGTGCGTGATGAAGTTATGCGAATGTGGCGTTTGTCTGTTACAAGGCACACCGCTGTCAATGACCAAAACGTTTCGTAAAGAACGCCCTAAACTCATTGCTGCCGAAAGTCCGCTATAACTACCGCCGATAATTATAACGTCGTATGTATTATTGTATATCATAGTTTTATGTTTTTTATTAATTTCTGGGAATAGGAAAAGGATCTTTTGTAGAAAAGAAACCGTCATGATAATCTACAATTTCATCTTCTGTACAAAGGCATTTATTAAGTGCTTCCAGAATTTTAGTTTCATTTATTTTCTGACCAATAAACACGATTTCATTCAATCTGTCACCAAAATTAGACGTCCATCGTTCTTCAATTACATCCTGAAACTCAACAAAATTGTTAAACGCCATTCGTTCGCTTAATGGCATACTCGCCCACCAAACTCCTGCTCCTTCTGCTTTCATCGATCCTCCGGCCTGACTCCAATTAATGGCTTGTTCGGGTCTTGACGCCATCCACAATAATCCTTTGCTTCGAATGACGTTGGCCGGAAAATCAGAAGAAATGTAATTCCATAATCTGTTGGGATGAAAAGGTCTCGGATCACGAAATACAAAAGAGTTGATTCCGTATTCTTCTGTTTCAGGCGTATGAATTCCTTCTAATTCTCTGATCCAACCGGCAGAATTTTCGGCTTCTTCATAATTGAATAAACCTGTATTTATAATTTCGTTCGGATTCACTTTGCCTAAAACCGACTCGATTATTTTCGCAACCGGATTTAGTTTTTGAATCGAAGCTTTCAATATTTCTAATGATTCTGAGCTAATTAAATCTGTTTTATTCAAGATAATAACATTGGCAAATTCGACCTGATCGACCAAAAGATTGACTATTGTTCGGTTGTCATTTTCAACATCTGACAGCTTTTGTTCCTGTAATATTTTGGCTGAGCCAAAATCTTTAAAGAAATTAAAACTGTCGACAACCGTCACCATTGTATCGATATAACTAAATCGCGACAGATCGATATTTTCGTCTTCATTAATAAAGGAAAAAGTTTGCGCCACCGGAATGGGTTCGCTAATTCCGGTACTTTCGATCAGCAAATAATCGAACCTGTTTTCTTTTGCCAGTTTTTCGACCTCAAGCATTAAGTCTTCGCGCAAGGTGCAGCAAATACAGCCATTCGTCATTTCAACCAATTTCTCTTCGGTTCTGGACAAAGTAGATTCATTTTTTACAAGTTGTGCGTCGATATTGACTTCGCTCATATCGTTAACGATCACAGCAACTTTTAGTCCTTCTTTATTGTGCAAAACATGATTGAGCAGCGTAGTTTTCCCAGCTCCAAGAAATCCGCTTAGTACAGTTACTGGTAATTTTTTCATCGTTGTAAAGATTTATGATTTCTATAATTTAAAATATGTCCGATGATCATTCCAATTCCTCCAATAAAAATTAGATTCGTATGAAGATCTAACAGCAATTCGCACAAAACACTGATCCAAATCAAAGCCATTGAAATAATCAGAATACTTATCACTAATAAATTTGAATCTTTCGTAATTTTGATAATTGCAAAAAGACCAATCGTAGCAAATAGCAAATCGATATATGGATTGTGACTTATACCCAACGGTAAAATCGTCAGGAGCGGAAAAACCAAACAATGAACCAAACAAATGCCCGCGCTTGAGATTCCTAAAATATCGTAAAGAGGTGTGGTAGATTTCTTCATTTTCAGTACTTTTGCTTAATGCAATTTTGTTGCAAATATACAAGATTATTTTAATTGCAACATTGTTGCGATAATATTTTTTAATACCATCAAATGAAAACAACAAGAAATACAGCAGCAAAGACGGCCGTTTTAGAGATATTTGAGAAATCTAAAATTGCGCTGTCTCACACCGAAATTCAAAAACAAACGGGAGATTTATGCGATCGAGTTACGATTTATAGAATATTAGATCGTTTGGTCAATGACGATATTATACATAAAATTGTAAATCTTGACGGCACGGTAAAGTATGCAAAATGCCATCATCACGCCCAAAGAGTACACATTCATAATCATGCTCATTTTAGCTGCGAAAAGTGTTTAGAGATTACTTGTCTTGAAAATGTAAAGCCGAGTTACATTATTCCGCATAATTATAAAGTAAACGATATAAACTTTACATTGTCAGGTTTATGCCCAAATTGTTTGAATTCTAACATTTAAGATTTAGACTCGCCTAAAAATTTTGTTGCGCGAATATAATTTATCCCTATATTTGTTCAAACAACATTTTTACAATGGGTAAATCTTTAGAAGAAGTTCATCAATCGGTTGCAACACAGCATAAAAAAACAGGTTTTAGAAAAATATTAGCCTTTTTAGGCCCAGCCTACCTGGTAAGTGTAGGATATATGGATCCGGGAAACTGGGCCACAGATATAGCCGGCGGTAGTCAATTTGGGTATTCGCTACTTTGGGTTTTGTTAATGAGTAACTTAATGGCTTTGCTTCTTCAAAGCTTAAGTGCACGTTTAGGAATTGTTACACAACGCGATTTGGCGCAGGCTTCTCGAGAAACGTATTCTAAGTTTATCAATTATATTTTATACTTTCTGGCCGAAATTGCCATTGCGGCTTGTGATTTAGCCGAAGTATTAGGAATGGCTATTGGTATTAATCTTCTTTTTGATATTCCGCTTATCGAAGGTGTTTTGATCACCGTATTAGATACTTTCTTATTGCTTTTCCTGATCAATAAAGGAATTCGAAAAATGGAGGCCTTTATTATTGTATTGGTAGCGATTATTGGGTTTTCTTTCATTTTTGAAATGATCTTTGCAGAACCAGAACTGGATAAAGTTTTTTACGGACTTATTCCGTCAATGCCTAATTCTGCTGCTTTGTATATTGCTATCGGAATTATTGGGGCAACTGTAATGCCGCACAACTTGTATCTGCATTCTTCTTTGGTACAAACCCGAAAATTCGATCGTACTCCAGCCGGAATCAAACAGGCTTTAAAATACAATCTTATCGATTCGACAATCGCTCTGAATCTTGCTTTCTTTGTAAATGCTGCTATTTTAATTTTGGCTGCAGCCACATTTTACAAGAACGGAATGTTTGAGGTTGCTGAAATTCAGGATGCACATCAATTTTTAGAACCTTTACTAGGAACCAAATGGGCGCCTATTTTATTTGCCGTTGCTTTGATCGCCGCGGGACAAAGTTCGACTGTAACGGGAACTTTGGCCGGACAAATCGTAATGGAGGGGTATTTGAATTTAAGGATTCAGCCTTGGGTACGCCGAATCATAACGCGTTTAATTGCTATTGTTCCTGCTGTTGTCGTGATTTTAATTTATGGCGATAGCGTAACCGGGAAATTACTGATTTTAAGTCAGGTTATTTTGAGTTTACAATTGGGCTTTGCGATTATTCCGTTGATTCACTTTGTGAGTGACAAAAGCAAAATGAAGGGTTTTCATATTTCGAAAACGACACAAATCGTGGCCTGGATTATTGCTTTGATTATTGTTTCGCTAAATGCAAAATTGGTTTACGACGAAATCACTTCGTGGTTAGAAAACTCAGATCATCCTATGATTCTTTGGTTTACCGTTGTTCCGCTTGCTTTTGCGTTTCTGGCGTTATTATTATACATCATTGCAAAACCGTTTATTGCCAGAGCCAAATCGAATATTGAGAATCATTCGCCTCATCATTTAAAATTGGTTTATACTCCAAAAGAAACTTACGGCAAGAAAAACATAGCTATTTCAGTCGATTTTTCTAAAGCCGATGAAGCTGCACTTAACAATGCGTTCGAATTGGGCGGAATCGACGCGCAATACACCTTAATTCATATCGTAGAAACAGTTGGCGCATTAATGTACGGCGGTCATGTTGACGATCACGAAACGACTATCGATGAAAAATTATTATTAGAATATAAAGAGATGCTTTCGCAGAAGGGCTTCAGGATCGAAACAGAACTTGGTTTTGGAAAACCTAACACCGTGATTCCGAATATTATTAATGCAGGGAATTTTGATATTCTGGTGATGGGAACCCACGGCCACACTGGATTAAAAGATATTCTATTTGGTACAACGGTAGACAAATTGAGACACAAAATTTCAATACCTTTGTTGATTGTTAAATAAAGGGACTAAGGTTCTGAGTTGCTAAGGTTCTAAGGTTTTTCTTTAGATACTTAAAAAAAACTTAGCAACTCAGAATCTTAGAACCTTAGAACCTTTCAAAAAATGACTTTTTCAGAAGAAAACTATCTAAAATCGATATATCATCTTACTACTTCTAATGATTCAGAAGTGAGCACGAACGCTATTGCGGAAATGATGGAGACTAAAGCTTCATCGGTTACGGATATGCTTAAAAAGCTTGCGGAGAAGGATTTGGTAAATTATAAAAAGTATCAGGGTGTTTCTTTGACGGAAAACGGAAAATTAGCGGCTAAAATGATTGTGAGAAAACATCGCCTTTGGGAAGTGTTTTTGGTTGAAAAACTGAATTTTTCCTGGGATGAAGTTCATGATATTGCAGAACAGCTGGAACACATTAAATCGGAACAATTGATTAATCGTTTGGATGATTTTCTGGGAAATCCTACTGAAGATCCGCATGGTGACCCGATTCCGGATGCCAATGGAAGAATTGTTAAGATCGAGAAACATTTACTTTCTGAATTAACTGAAAACCAAACCGGAGTTTGCGTGGGTGTAAAAGATACTTCGTCTGAATTTTTACAATATCTGGACAAACAAGGAATTGCTCTGGGTTCTCAAATCGAACTTTTATCGAAAGAATCTTTTGATTTATCTGTGAAGATTAAAATTGATGGTCGTGAATTGTCAATTTCGAATAAGATTGCTTCGAATTTATTTGTGAAGCTAGTTTAAAGACTATTTCACTGAGAACTCTGCTCATTTTTGTCATCCCGAGGAACGAGGGATCTCCACAAGAAACTAACGCAACGAATTTTACTTTGTCGAGCTACTCCTGAAGATCCCTCGTTCCTCGGGATGACAAAAATGCGGTTATGCTCACAGAAATGAATTATAACAAAATAGGGCTTCGACTTCGCTCAGCCTGACAAACGAGGCGTTATACTTTATGATGCTAAAAGTTTCATCAACGTCGGTTTTTAGCCCCGATAGAAGTGGAAATCCTTTTGTGCCGGGGTTCGGCACAAAAGATTGTAACGGATAGCGGGATCAGCTCCTAAATCCAATAAAAGTTATTTAAACAATTCCTTTCTCGATCATTTCTAACATTACGGGCGAAGCATTCTTGAATGTTGGTTCTTGCTCGATGATACTTCCTGCGTTTTTTTTGTTTACTTTAAACGTCACATCGTTATCTGTGGTAAACAATAAAGCGGTTAAAAACGGATTTTTGATGTAGGTTCCTAAAATCATTAAAGCTTCGTCTAAAGTATGTGTGCTTTCGATTTCTTCGGTTTTATAACGGGTTGTTAACGCGATTGAATAGGTATTGTCTTCGTTTATCGCCAAACGGAAATAGATGTTTTTGATCTCGGTATCTCCGATGGTTTTTGCTAAAGTAAGTTTGGCAAAAGTTCCTGCTTTGATGCTTTCTTTAACGCGTTCGCAAAAAAGGGCGAATATTGGTTCGTATGACATTTTTTTTTAAGGTTCTAAGGTTCTGAGATACTAAGGTTCTAAGTTTTTAAAACCTTGTCTATATATTTAACCGCAAAGTTCGCAAAGATTTACGCAAAGATCACTAAGTTTTATAAGTTTCTTATGTGCTTTGCGTAAATCTTACTCCCGATAGCTATCGGGATTGGGTTAAGGAAAAATTACTTTCCTGTAAATTCAGCTTTACGTTTTTCTAGAAATGCTGTTGTTCCTTCTTTAAAATCCTGAGTTCCGAAACATTTTCCGAATGATTTTATCTCGGTTTCGAAACCGTCTTTTCCGTCTTTATAATTAGCGTTGATGGCTTTTATAGCTTTATTGATGGCAAACGGAGCATTTTTAATGATTTTTTGAGCAATTGTGGTCGTAAATGCTAAAAGTTCTGATTGCGGTACTACGTGATTTACTAAACCGTATTGTTTGGCTTCTTCGGCAGAAATCATGGCTGCTGTCATAATCATTTCCATCGCGCGGCCCTTACCTACTAATTGCGGCAAGCGTTGTGTTCCTCCGTAGCCTGGAATTAATCCTAAGGTTACTTCGGGTAATCCCATTTTGGCATTATCTGATGCTACTCTAAAATGACACGCCATCGCTAATTCCAGTCCGCCGCCAAGAGCAAAACCGTTAACGGCTGCAATTACGGGTTTCTTTAGATTCTCTATATAATCGAATAGTTTTTCTTGTCCTTCGGCAGCTAATTGTGCTCCTTCGATAATGGTATAATTAGCGAATTCTGAAATATCGGCTCCGGCTACAAATGCTTTTTCCCCAAATCCGGTTAATATAATTACACGAACATCATCGTTTTTACCTAATAATTTAATGGCTTTACTCAAGTCGCTGATAGTCGCTTTGTTTAAAGCATTTAACTTTGTTGGTCGATTAATGGTTACGGTCGCAATTTTTTCTTCAATTGAGATTAAAAGATTTTCGTAGTTCATGACGGTTAGTTTATGAGTTTGTTATGGGTAAAGAAACTCTAAATGTAGTTCCTTTTCCGTATGTTGATTCAAAGGTAATTGTTCCTTTGTAATTTTCGATGATGTTTTTTATAATTCCGAGTCCAAGTCCCATTCCGCTGGTTTTGGTGGTGAATTTTGGTTCGAAAATTCTGCCGGTATCTTGTTTCTGAATTCCGATTCCGTTGTCTTTTACCGCAATTTCTACATTATTGTTTCTGCGTTTTACAGTTACGACGATAGATTTATGAAACTGACTTTCCGGAATGGCCTGCGTGGCATTTTTAACAAGATTGGTAATCACACGAATCAATTGCGTACGATCCATTTTTGAGATGATTTCTTCTTCTTCGCTTTCAAAAACAATATAATCTTCGTTGAAAATATCTAATGCTAATTCGACTACTTCAACCACATTTAAGGTTTCGTTTTGCTGTGCCGGCATAGAGGCAAAATTCGAAAATGCCGATGCCACCGCTGTCATGGTGTCGATTTGCTGAATTAAAGTTTCGGAGTAATCGTTTAATTTCTGCTTTACATCCGGTGCCGTTGGATCGAACTTGCGCTGAAAACTCTGCACGGTTAACCTCATCGGCGTAAGCGGATTTTTAATTTCGTGTGCGACTTGTTTTGCCATTTCGCGCCAGGCTTCTTCACGTTCGCTTTGGGCTAGTTTTATGGCGCTGGTTTCGAGTTTATCGACCATTCCGTTGTAAGCCTTTATCAGGAAGTTGACCTCTTTGCTATTGGCTTCTAATACGATTTTCTCGTTTTTCTGATCCAGATTGGTTTCTTCTAAACGATCTGAAATGGTTTTTAGTGATTTTGTAATATAAGTTGAAAGGAAATATGCCAAAGCAAAAGCCACAACCAGCATAAACGAATATACTTGGCTCAAACGAATCAGGAAAGTATTTAATTCGTTGTCATAATAACCATCGTCTTCTAAATATGGAAGATTTAGGATTCCAAGTGGCTTGAATTTTTCGTCTTTGATTAAACTGTATGAAGATCTATTTTTAATTCCGTCGATGGTTTTAATGTCTACAAATCGCTTTTCGATAGAAGAACGAACCAGTTTCAGGATATATTCCGGAATTGGCGGCGCTACTTTATCTACGGCAAAGGATTCTTTGGAAGATTTTAATAATTTCCCATCAAGGCTGTAAATATTGATTTCGATTTTGTGAATCTGCGCTAATTCGTGGATTTTATCTTTAAAAATAAGATCGAGATTTCCTGTTTTTAAAGGATAAGTTGTAGTCGATAAAACATAATTGATATGTTCTTTTACTGCATTTTCTTTACGTTCGAGACGTTCCTGATGGTATTCTTTTGCCTCATTCTTGAACTGAATTATCGAAATAGAAGCTAATAAAAATGATGCTACAACTATCAATACAATCATCGAAAGGAAAATCCTAACACGCAATGAAAGCATCGACATTTTGAAGTTATTCAGCATATATTTTTAGTATTCAGTCTCAGTTTTCAGTCTCAGTCCCAGCATAAACTGAAAACTGAGACTGCGACTGAAAACTATTTTCTTTCTCTTATTCTTTTATAAAAACGGAAACCAAGCATTATTAAAACCGAGAATACAATGATTCCGATTACGCCGAAAATCCAGTTGATGGCACTTTTTAAAATTACTAAAAAAACCACTGCAAAAAGTATAATCGTTGCGCCTTCATTCCATAAACGCATAAAATTGTTGGAATATTTTACCTCATCGTTTTGCAATTGCTTGAAAATTTGATGACATTTTAAATGATACAAATACAACAAGAAAACGAAAGCCAATTTTACATGCATCCATGGCATTTTAAGCCAGGCCATTCCTAAATCTGTAAAAAACAACATCCAAAAGGCAAAAATACTTGCCAAAATTGCTGATGGCCAGGTAATAATGTACCACAAACGGTATGACATTATTTTGTATTGTGCTTGTAAAATTTCCTTTTCAGGCGAAGGTTTTTCATTGGCTTCTATTTGGTACACAAATAAACGCACAATATAAAATAATCCGGCAAACCAGGTTATTACAAAAATAAGATGCAATGATTTTAAGTAATTATAGTATTCCATTATAAAGTCTTTTTTCTTTACGCTCTATTTTCTTTACTCTTTGTTCTATTTTCTATTTAGCCCAATCGTTAATCCAATTTCCAACGGTCTGGCACCATTCATCGTCGTCATTCAAACACGGAATTGCTAAGAAATTCCCGCCGCCATTTTTCTCGAAATCTTCTTTGGCGCGCATTGCAATTTCCTCCAGTGTTTCTAAACAATCCGAAACAAAGGCAGGTGTAACAACCGCAAGATTTTTGATTCCTTTTCCTGGCATTTTGTCGATTTCAACATCTGTATAAGGCTCTAACCATTTGTCTCCTGCTAAACGCGACTGAAAAGTCAGACTGTATTTATCTTCAGGAAGTCCTAATAGTTTCACGACTTGTCTTGTTGTTTCGTAACATTGGTGACGGTAACAAAAATCATGTGCTGGCGATGGTGTATTACAACAAGAACCATCAATTTTGCAATGTGATTTTGTTACATCGGTTTTACGAATATGACGTTCCGGGATTCCGTGGTATGAGAATAATAAATGATCATAATCAAAACCAACTAAATGTTTCTGAATCGAATCAGCCAAATTCTTGATATAATCCGGTTTGTTGTAAAATGCCGGAACATCAGTAAAGGTCATTTGAGGGAATTTCTTTTTACGAATTTCTTCTGCTTTTACTAAAATAGTCAAAGTCGAAGCCATTGCGTATTGCGGATATAACGGAAAAAGTAATACCTCGGTAACTCCTTTATCATGCAATTCCTGAAGTCCTTTTTCGATTGTCATGCTTCCGTAACGCATTGCTAAAGCAACCGGAACATTTACTAAAGGCTGCACTTTTTCCTGCATTCTTTCAGAAAGTACAACTAACGGAGAACCTTCGTCCCACCAAATTTTTGCGTAAGCATGTGCTGATTCTTCTGGTCTTTTTCTTAAAATAATACCACGAACCAACAAAGCTCTCAATAAATACGGAACATCGATCACGTATTTATCCATTAAAAATTCGTCTAAGTATGGTTTTACATCTTTTGGTGTTGGACTTTCCGGAGATCCTAAGTTTACTAATAATACGCCTTTCATTATAATTTTATTGCTTTAGGCTTTAAGCTTTGGGCTTTAAGCATTTGTTTAAATTTTCGTCAAAAGTATTGTATGTAACTTTTTAGAAATATGATAATTATTATTTTTTATTTATACCTTGATTTGTAAAATTGATTCTGGATCACTTTAGAATGTTTGTCTTACCTTTTCATCTGTCACACATTCAGTTTCTCCATTTTCTATAGTTACAAAAGCAATTTTATTTTTTCCGAATAAAACTTTTAACCTCTCTGATCTTATAGAAACAGAGGTAATCTTAGCTTTTCTTTTTCTGCAATTCTTAATGACATCTGCTTTCCATTTGATACTATCATTCTGAACTGCTACTAAAATTTCACTATTCTTTTCTATATAAAATGTTATTCCTCCCGAATATTCCATTCCTTCTAGCTTTACCATCTGACTATAATCAGCTTTTGATGTTTTTTGAGCGTTCATATCTTGAAATCCCAATAAAGCAATCAGTATAAGAAAAGTGACTTTTTTCATTAATTACACATTCGTATTAATTGACATCAAATATTTTTTAGGAGTTGTGGCAAACTTTTTCTTGAAAGCCGCTATAAAGTGACTTCCTGTGCTGTAGCCAATCTTCAACCCTACTTCATTTACATTATATGATCCGCTATCTAATAGTTTACGGGCGAAATCCATTTTGTAATCAAATAGAAAACCGTAAACTGTGTCGCCATAAATTTGTTTGAAACCCATTTTAAGTTTTTTCAAATTCAAACCAATTTCATCTGCCAATTCCTGTAAACCTGGAGGTTCGGCCATATTCGCGATAATGATTTCTTTGGCTTTTCTAATTTTTAGAACGTTATCTTCATCAATCAAAAACGGACATTGTTCTGCGTTTGGATCTTCGGTTCTATTAAAATATAAACTCAGCAATTCGTATCCTTTTCCTTTATAATAAAGATTTTTTATCGACGGATGTAAGTTATAATGAAACAGTTGACTCAAAACAATCGCCATCGACGGACTAATATTTCCTTCGTTATAATACTTTTTGTCTTTATTGTCCGGACTTAAAAAAGTAATATAGTCTGCTTCTGCAGAAAACAACGCGTGAAATTTCTTAATCGAAACAATTACAGAGATTACCCACGAATTTGGAGCCAACTCTAAATTCAATGGTAATTCTTTCTGCGGATTGTACAAAAGCAACGATTTTTCTTCTTTCAAATCTAAAGCATAACTGCCCTGATTGAATAAAAATTTGGCATTGCCTTTTATCCCGAAATGAAACTGTATCAGGCCACTACCCACTTCGTGCTGTCCGAAAAAAGATTCTGAACTGTCATTCTGAAAACGAATAAGCGTAAAGTCGTCTTCAATTTTAATAATTTCCTGAGAACTCATAGCGATATTTTTTTAGTACAAAAATCAGGACAATTGCAATATCTTATTTAGAATCACTCTAAACAAAACATTTCTAACGAGCTGATTTTGCTACAAAAGTACTTCTTTTTGCATAAAAACAGATGTTTAGAAACAAAAAAACATGTAGCGATACAAAAAGTACTTTGAGCGTTACTTTTATAACCACTATAGTAATAATTTTGTTGCACTTTTATGAAAGTGAATTTATGGAAAACAATAACGTACCGAAACATCTCTATTTTTATTCAGTTGGTTTAAGCTATAAAAAAGCTGATGCTGAGGTAAGAGGTCAATTTAGTTTGGATGCAATTGCAAAAACGCGCTTGCTGGAACAGGCTAAAAGTGAAGGAATAGAAAGTTTAATTGTCACTTCGACTTGCAATAGAACCGAGATCTATGGTTTTGCTGAACACCCTTTTCAATTAATAAAACTAATTTGTGATAACAGCAACGGTTCTGTTGATGCTTTTCAGAAAGTTGGTTTTGTCTATAAAAATCAAGAAGCTATTGGTCATATGTTTCGCGTAGGAACTGGTTTAGACAGTCAGATCTTAGGCGATTTTGAGATTATATCTCAAATTAAGACCAGTTTTGCACATTCAAAATCTTTAGGTTTAGCGAATGCTTTCTTAGAAAGATTAGTAAATGCTGTGATTCAGGCGAGTAAAAAAATCAAAAACGAAACGGAGATTAGTTCAGGCGCAACATCAGTTTCTTTTGCATCGGTACAATACATTCTTAAAAATGTAGAAGATATTGGTAATAAAAATATTTTACTTTTTGGAACAGGAAAAATTGGAAGAAATACTTGCGAAAATCTTGTAAAACATACCAAAAACGAACATATTACTTTAATAAACAGAACAAAAGATAAGGCGGAGAAATTAGCCGGAAAACTAAATTTGATTGTTAAAGATTATTCAGAGTTACATCTGGAACTTCAAAAAGCCGATGTTGTGGTTGTCGCTACAGGTGCTCAAAACCCAACGGTTGACAAAGCAATTTTAAATCTAAAGAAACCTTTATTGATTTTAGATTTATCAATTCCGAAAAACGTTAATGAAAATGTAGAGGAATTAGAAGGCGTAACTTTGATTCATATGGATTATTTGTCGCAACTGACAGATGAGACTCTAGAAAACAGAAAATTACATATTCCTGCTGCGGAGGCTATTATAGAAGAAGTAAAAGAGGAATTCGTTACCTGGACAAAAGGAAGAAAATTTGCTCCAACTATTAATGCTTTAAAAGAAAAACTAAACGAGATTAAAGTTTCTGAATTAGATTTTCAAAGCAGAAAAATAGCCGATTTTAATGAAGCTCAAGCTGAAATCATCAGCAACAGAATCATCCAGAAAATCACTACACATTTCGCAAATCATTTAAAAGACGACAGCACCATGGTCGATGAAAGCATCGAATGGATCGAAAAAGTCTTTAAGATAAAAGCATCTTAATAAAATCAAATTTTAAACCATATAAGTTCATTTAATAAAACTGATGTTTTTACACAAACTGCTTAAATTTACTTATATAACTTATATGGTTCAAGAAACAAAAAATGGCTGAAAAAACAATCAGAATTGGAACTCGCGATAGCGAATTAGCACTTTGGCAAGCACATACTGTCGAAAAAAAACTAAACGACTTAGGTTATAAAACCGAGATTGTTGCGGTGAAATCTACAGGCGATATTATTCTTGACAAACCTCTTTACGAACTTGGTATTACCGGAATCTTTACTAAAACCTTAGACATTGCCATGATCAATGGTAGTATTGATATTGCGGTTCATTCCATGAAAGATGTTCCAACGGCTTTACCAAAAGGTATTGTTCAGGCGGCAGTTTTAGAAAGAGCCAATGTTTTAGACATTTTAGTTCATAAAGGCAATCCTGATTTTGCCAATCCAAGTACGATTGCAACGGGAAGTTTACGTCGTCAGGCGCAATGGTTCAACAAATATCCTAATCATACAGTAGTTGATTTACGTGGAAACGTAAACACACGTATGCAAAAACTAGAAGACAATAACTGGGACGGAGCTGTTTTTGCTGCTGCAGGTTTGGAGCGCATTAACCTTAAACCAGGAAATTATATAGATTTAGATTGGATGATTCCTGCACCGGCACAAGGCGCAATGCTTGTTGTGGCGATGGAAAATGACAATTATACGCTGGACGCTCTTTCTCAATTGAATCATATCGAAACTGAAATTTGCACGTATATCGAACGTCAGTTTTTAAGAACTCTTGAAGGTGGTTGTACGGCGCCAATTGGAGCTTTAGTAAATTATAATGAAGACGAAGACACTTTACATTTTCAAGGTGTTTTACTTTCTGTTGATGGAAAACAAAAATTGGAAATCGACAAAACGGTTGACATTTCTGAATGGAAAAAACTAGGTTTCTTCGCTGCTCAGGAAATCCTGAACAATGGCGGAGCTGAATTGATGGCATCTATTAAAGAATCTTTAAAAAAATAATGAGTAAATCAATTCAAATATTATCTACTAAAAAGCTGTCGGGCGAACAAAAACAAGCATTGGTAAAAGCCAATATTGAAGTTATCGAAGCTGATTTTATTCAAACTCAAAACAAACCTTTCGAACTAAAAGACCTCAACGAAAATCTGATTTTTACGAGTCAGAATGCAGTTCATAGTGTTTTATCGAATCCTGATTCGGAAAAACTGAAAAGCAAAAATGTATTTTGTGTAGGTTTAAAAACCAAAATTCTATTATCTGAAAATGGTTTTAATGTTGTGGCTTACACAGGTTATGCCGCTGATCTAGCAGAAATTATCACTTTGATTTACCGTAGCGAAAGCTATACTTTTTTTAGCGGAAACCTTCGAAGAGAAACATTACCAAAAGCATTAAAAGATGCTGATGTCAAATTGAATGAAATTCAGGTTTATGATACGTCACTAGTTCCTCAGAAAATAAAAACTACCGTAGATGGAATTTTATTTTTTAGTCCTTCTGGCGTTGAAAGTTATTTGAAAGACAATACGATTAAGAAAGAAAAATGCTTTTGCATAGGAGAAACAACCGCAGAAGCTTTAGATAAAATTACCAAAAACATCATCATTGCAGATCAACCAACGGTTGAAGACGTAATCGAAGATGTGATTAACGAATATAAATAAAAACCTTTGTGACTTTGTCCCTTTGTGGCTTTGCACCTAAAATAAAAAACATGTTAAAAAACGACCTATTTTTAAAAGCATTAAAAGGAGAAACTGTTCAACGTCCGCCAGTATGGATGATGCGTCAAGCCGGAAGATATTTACCGGAATTTATCGCTTTGCGTGATAAATATGATTTCTTCACTCGTTGTCAGACTCCTGAATTGGCTGCTGAAATTACTGTTCAGCCAATTCGCAGAATTGCTCCGGATGCTGCAATTTTATTCTCAGATATCCTGGTTGTTCCGCAAGCAATGGGAATCGAAGTTTTAATGAAAGAGAATTTTGGTCCGTTTTTACCAAATCCAATTCGTTCATTGGCAGATGTTCATAGAGTTTATGTTCCGGACATTCAGGAGAGTTTAGGTTATGTAATGGATGCCATTAAATTGACTAAAGAAATGCTGAACGACGAAGTGCCATTAATTGGTTTCGCTGGTTCGCCTTGGACAATTTTCTGTTATGCTGTTGAAGGAAAAGGTTCTAAAAGTTTTGATACTGCAAAGGGATTCTGCTTCTCAAACCCAGCTGCAGCACATACTTTATTACAAAAAATTACAGACACTACTATTTTATACTTAAAAGAAAAAGTAAAAGCGGGTGTTGATGCCGTTCAGATTTTTGATTCTTGGGGAGGAATGCTTTCTCCGGTTGATTATCAGGAATTTTCATGGAAATACATCAACCAAATCGTTGAAGCTTTAGCTGATCACGCTCCGGTTATTGTTTTCGGAAAAGGATGTTGGTTTGCTCTTGGAGAAATGGGCAAAAGTAGAGCTTCGGCATTAGGAGTTGACTGGACTTGTTCGGCTAGAAATGCTCGTTATTTGTCTGGAGGAAATATTACTTTACAAGGAAATTTCGATCCGTCAAGATTGCTTTCTCCAATTCCAACCATCAAAAAAATGGTTCACGAAATGATCGACGAGTTCGGAAAAGATAAATATGTTGTAAATTTAGGTCACGGAATTTTACCAAATATCCCTGTAGATCACGCAAAAGCGTTTATTGACGCGGTTAAGGAATACGGGAACTAACTAGTTTTTCAGTAATCAGTCGCAGTTTTCAGTCTCATTTTAAAACTGAAAACTGCAACTTAGACTGAAAACTAAAAAAACCATATCCTAAATGTTTGCAAACATAAGCTTCACCAGAAATTCTCCATTTTCTTTTATAGAATATGCTTTTCAGGCATATTATGCGACCGTATTTTTGATGGTTTGGTTACATCCCGAAGAACATAATGTGAGTTTGATAAATGATTTAGCTATTTTAATGGCTTTTGAGTTTATCATGGTACATTCAGGAGTTTTTATGGCAGTTATGCCTAAAAAGCTATCGCTTTTCGTGTTTTTCCCCATGTACGGACTGTTTGCATTAGCATTTCATCATTCTGTAATCAATACAAATATTTTATACATTTATTTGTTAACGGTACTTAACCGAATGCGGTTTGCTTTTTCGGATGTAAGTCCTGAAGTTCGCGCTTTACAAATAGGAAAATCTGTTGCCAAAGCAATGTTTTATTTCTTTTTAATTTTTGCGGTATCATTTGGAAATGGAATAATTCCGAAGTTTGGATTAACGGATGAATTTTTAGAAAAATCTCACTATTTTGATACTGTAAAATCAAGCGGATTATTTATAGAAAAACCATACGTACCAATATCTATGGGATTTATCTATTACTCTGTGCCAGTTTTGTATTTTATTTACCGAACCATTAAAAGCTTTGGCAGAAATAAAAACAATTCTTTTCAGGAAGAGAGATTAATCTTTAGTAAAACAACATACAGCGAGAAGTTTAAATCGGATAAAAGATAAGAAATCATGCTCAACAAAGGCTTAAGAGACGAGGAAAGTATTAGAATAGAAAACACGCTACGAACTTTGCATGCGTTAATTTTTGTTCCAAAGTTTTGGAATGCCGAAGATACAAGCCTTATCGATGAGCAACTTAAAAGTTTTGGTTTAAGCTTAGAAAGAACCATTGAAATTCCTGAAGAAGAGTTGATTCTTTTATTGCAAAGATGTCATCTCGACTGGAATCAACAGGAGGAATTTGCAGATATTTTAATAGGCTTATCTCATGAAAAACAATTCGATTTTCTAGCAAAGGCACTTGCTATTTACCAATATATTCAGCAGGAAAGCAAGGTTTTTTCTTTTGGAATAAATACTAAAATTGCTGCGGCTAAAAACAAATAGAGATGAGTTTTACAGATTTCAAAATAGAAACAATTAACGATATTCTTCCGGAAGAGTTTTATAACCTCATCGAAAAGAATAAAACTCATATCGAAAAGACTTTTCCGGTAACACTTTCACATTGTCTGGATCTTAAAAAAACAAAGCAGTTTATTAGTTTCAATCAAGATAAAGAAAATCATAAAGAAGGATATTATTTCTATCCAAGAGATATGAAAACCAATGCCTTAATTGGTTATTTGTGTATAAAAAGCATTGATAACGATAAAGCAAAATGCGAGTTGGGTTATTTTGTTGATCAAGATTATCAGGGAAAAGGAATCACCTCAAAAGTAGTTTCAGAAACTTTAGATTTTTGTTTTAATACTTTAAAAATGAATAAAGTTTTTATTTGTACTTCAAAAATCAATACTGCAAGTCAGCAAATTGCTTTGAAACATGACTTTAAACAAGAAGGAATTTTAAGAGATGAATTCAAAAATGGCGACGGAACATTAGAAGATGTCGTTTACTTTGGATTGCTTAAATCAGAATATAATAAACAGTAAGCTTATTAAAAACATGGAAAATCAGTGGGTTACAAATTGTAACTAACTGAAATCTTAAAAGAAAACAGGTAAAAAAGTAGTCAATAAATTAAATACTATTGATTATTTGGGAAACAAAAAAGGATTGGAATAATGAAAGATAAATTTTACGCATACATACAAAAGCTACAAGATCAAATTTGTGCCGGACTAGAAGCCGTTGACGGAACTACAAAATTCCGCGAAGATCTTTGGAAACGTCCTGAAGGCGGCGGCGGAAGAACCCGTGTTATTGAAAACGGAAATGTTTTCGAAAAAGGCGGTGTAAACATTTCAGCCGTTCACGGAAAATTACCCGAAGCCATGCAAAAGATGTTTGGCGTTGGTGAAGCAGATTTTTTTGCCTGTGGATTAAGTTTGGTTTTACACCCAAAAAATCCAATGGCCCCAACGGTTCATGCCAATTGGCGTTATTTTGAAATGTATGATGAATCCGGAAAAGTAATCGAACAATGGTTTGGTGGCGGACAGGATTTAACGCCTTATTATTTGTTTGAAGAAGATGCAAAACACTTTCATCAAATTTGTAAAACGGCTTGCGATAAACACAATTCGGAATTTTATCCAAAATATAAAAAACAATGCGACGCTTATTTCTGGAATGCACATAGAAACGAAGCCCGCGGAATTGGTGGTTTATTCTTTGATTATTGCAAAGCAAATGAGCAAATGTCGATGGAAGATTGGTACAATTTCGTAACCGAAGTTGGTAATAGTTTCCTTGAAGCTTATGTTCCAATCGTAGAACGAAGAAAAAATTTAGAATATACTCCGGAAAACAGAACATGGCAGGAAATCCGTCGTGGACGTTATGTTGAGTTTAATCTGGTTCACGATAAAGGAACATTATTCGGTTTAAAAACCAACGGAAGAATCGAGAGTATTTTGATGAGTTTACCTCCGCATGTGCAGTGGGTTTATGATCATCATGCCGAAGCCGGAAGTGAAGAGGAAAAATTAGTAAATGTGTTAGAAAATCCGATTGATTGGGTTTAATATTTATACACGAATTTATATTGTTATAAATATGTCGCTCCGCTGGAGCTCAAGATCTTTTTCGACAATTCATTTCTAGAGATATTTCGCCCCGCTGGAACTTTTGAACATTTTGCTATAAATATGTCGCTCCGCTGGAGCTCAAAATCTTTTCGACAATTCATTTCCAGAGATATTTCGCTCCGCTGGAGCTTTTGAACAATACCCTATAATTTTTGCTATAAATATATCGTCCCTCTGGGACTGGATGTAGATTACGTTTTATAAAAGCTCCGGAGGAGCGATATATTTATAGCATAATATATTACCATTCACATAAAGCCCCAGAGGGGTGACATGTTTATAGCAAAAATATTAGCATTCAAATAAAGCTCCGGAGGAGCGATATATTTATAGCACAATATATTCCATTCACATAAAGCCCCAGAGAGGTGACATATTTATAACAAAATTATTACCATTTAAATAAAGCTCCAGCGGAGCGGTATATTTATAACACAATTTATTCCCGTTCACATAAAGCCCCGGAGGGGTGACATATTTATAACTATCAACAGGATTAAACATCAATATTTTTATAATAAAAAAGAAATATTTATCCTACAAATTAAATTTATTAATTAGTTTTACTATCAATAAATTTTAATTAAAAAATGGCAAATACTTACTCTCAGCTATACATTCAAATTGTTTTTGCAGTAAAGGGAAGGCAAAACTTAATATCAAAAAATAATAAAGACGAGATTTATAAATATATCACAGGAATCATTACCAATCACAAACAAAAACTGATTGTCATTAACGGAATGCCAGATCATATTCATATCTTAGTTGGAATAAAACCGGATATCTCATTGTCTGATTTAGTAAGGGACATTAAATCAAATTCATCCAAATTTATAAATGAACAAAAATGGATAAATGGAAAATTTGAATGGCAAATTGGTTTTGGTGCTTTTTCATACGGACATTCACAATTGGCCAATGTTATAAAATACATTGAAAACCAAGAAAAACATCATAAAACAAAAACATTCAGAGAAGAATATATCGCATTTTTAAAACTATTCAATATTGATTTTAAAAATGAATATCTTTTTGAAGACGTTTAATATATAGCTCCGCTGGAGCACGTTATAATTATTATTATAAAAATGAACTCCAAACTGATTTACATAGCGTTTTTTGCCAGCATTTTTGGATGTTTTGCCCAAAACGATTCACTGCAAAATCCTTATTTTAAATCGTATAATGATAAAATTACTGGAAGCATTTATTATTTAGATACTTCAAATAGTTTTCAGATTGCTTCAGGCACTCAGGATTCAGAAACATTTGTTAACCTTATACCGAATAGAAGGGAACAGATTGGTTTTAATCTGAATTATAAAATCATTGATATTTCTGTTGGTTTTGCACCAAAATTTCTAAGTCAGAACAAAGGCGATTCCAATTCCAAGCATTTTAATTTCAATACCCGTTTTTATTATAAAAAATGGATGCAGTCGTTTACTTTTATCAATCAAAAAGGATTTTATATCAGTGATGATAATATAACGGCACAATTGCCCGATATGCGTACTACAAAAATTGGCGGAACGACGGCTTATGTTTTCAATAATAAATTTTCTTTTAAAACTTTGGTAAGTCAAAACGAATGGCAGACCAAAAGTTCCGGAAGTTTTATTCCTACTTTCTCGTTTTATTACACCAATATCGATTTAAACACTCCAGATGCAACACCCGGAGATATTTACGTTTTTACTTTAGCTCCATCCTATTTCTATAATTTTGTAATTAGTAACAGGGTTTTAATTGGTGCCGGAGTTGCTTTAGGCGTTGGACTTAATGATATAAATGGAGATTCATCAGCCTTATATCAAGCCGATTTCAATTTAAAACTGGCATACAATAATGATCGTTTCTTTGCTTTTGCAAGTATTAATTCTACAAGTTTTGCTCAGGACGATAAGGTCAATCCACGACTGAATGATAATATCGCTACTTTAAAACTTTCTGCAGGTTACCGATTTGATCCTCCCAAAAAAGTAAAAGAGGTTTATGACAAGGTAAATCAGAAAATAGGTCTGTGATATTCATTATCTTTAAATCTTCATTCTAAAAATCTAAAATATAACGATATGAAAAATAGAGAAAGATACATAGCACAGTTAAACCGTATGCATTCCGGAAAAGGATTTATCGCCGCACTGGATCAAAGTGGCGGAAGCACTCCAAAAGCTTTAGCTCAATATGGCATTCAGGAAAGCAGTTTCTCTAACGATGAAGAAATGTATACGCTTGTACATGAAATGAGAACCCGCATTATCAAAAGTCCTGCATTTGATCGCGAATATATACTGGGTGCTATTTTGTTTGAAAACACGATGGATCGCAAAATCGACGACCAATGGACAGCAGATTATTTGTGGGAGAAAAAAAACATCGTGCCTTTTTTAAAAGTCGATAAAGGGCTTGCTGATCTTGCAAATGGCGTACAATTGATGAAGCCTATTTCTAATTTAGATGAATTGCTGACACGTGCCGTAGAACGAAATGTTTTTGGAACCAAAATGCGTTCTGTGATTAAGGAAGCAAATGCAACAGGAATTCGTGAAGTAGTCGAACAACAATTTGCAGTAGGTTTACAAATCTTCGAAAAAGGACTTATTCCTATTATTGAGCCTGAAGTTGATATTTATAGTGCTGATAAAGCAAAATCAGAAGAGATTTTAAAAGAAGAAATCAAAAAACAACTTGATTTATTGGGCAAAGAGGTAAAAGTAATGTTGAAATTATCGATTCCAACTGTGAATGATTTTTATAAAGAATTAATCTCAGATCCGCATGTGGTGCGTGTTGTAGCATTGTCTGGTGGATATGGACAGGATGAAGCCAATGAAAAACTGTCTCAAAACCACGGATTAATTGCCAGTTTTTCAAGAGCATTGTCTGAAGGACTTACCGCTGGCCAGTCTGATGACGACTTCAACACTAAACTTGGCAAAACGATTAAGGAAATTTATGCCGCTTCTATAACATAATCGATTCATCTTTACATAAAAAAATCCCCGAAAGTATCAATTTTCGGGGATTTTGTATTTTATAGATTTAAAACTACTTAGACGATAATTCCTGCGCGAAATCTAAAGTTTGCAGGATAATGTTTTTATCTGATTTCACAGCGTTTAACTTAAACGCGAAAACCAATTTATTGTTAATTAGCTTTTTAGGAGATTCAATTGTTACAGCTGAGAATTGCTCCGAAAATTTGCTGAATTTCCCAAAATCCGAAGATTTAATTTCACCTGATTTTCCAAACGCATTTATTAGTTCCGCCATATTCAGTTTTCCGAACATATAATTTTTCTTCAAATCCTTTTTGGCTTCACCAGAAAATGTACCGTTTTTTCCATTAAAATAATCCGGCGTATTGGCGATTACAATTACATCTTTGTCTTTTTTGATGAAGATCTCTCCGTAATCTTGTGTACCCGCAATAGTGTATGAATTTCCATTTGGAACTAACACTTTTTTACGAACGCCCAATTGCATCAATTTATCAGCAAAAGTAAGATGTGTCGAAGTAAATATCACAGAAAATAACGGAACCGATTTTTTAGTTTTTTTATCGGTTATTTTCTCTTCATAATTTTCATCGTATTCGTATGATTTGGTTACAACCTCAATTTCCTTGAAACCATATAAAAATGCGCTTAAATCACCATCAAAAAGTGTTGCGGTGGCCTCTTCATCAACAATTGTCGAAATTAAATCGGTAACAATAGCAATATCTTCTTTTATCAATTTTGGACTTTGAAATATATCTGCTGTCAAAGACGGAAAATTTTCCAAAGCCGCTCTTGTATTTAAGTGATAAGACATATAGCCCAACGGTTTTTGAGCCGGGAAATAATTAAACACATTCTTGTTGATCTTTCTATTGGTGATTTTGCTAACCACCTCAGCAAGTTCCGGCGAATATTCGACAACCTCCTCTACGCGCGCATTATTGTTGTCAAAGTAAAAGTCAAGGTTAATGCCTTTTATAAAATTTCCGAAGTTTTTCTGCATTGGCAAAAACTTATCATAACCTCCAAAAATCGACATTGGATAATTGTATACAGAATATAAACTTGTCATTGCAGCGCTGTAATTTATCCAGGACGAAATATCAGCATTCGAATTTATCTTTTCTGAAGTTGGTGCAGTAAATCCGTTTTCGAATAACGATTTTATAATCTGATTCAATTTTTCTGTTTGTTCCAGATCAAAAGTAGCTTGCTGAATCGTATACGGTGCGCTTGCGGTACCCTCTTGTTCCCCATTATACGGAACCGGAGCTTCTTCAATCGCAATTGGAGCATCATTTGCAGGAGTATCAATCGTAATTGAATTTTCGTCAGATTTATTTTCGTCATAAACCTCATCAACAGCAATAGAATCCTGCCAAACTGCTTCACTTTCGGTGGTATAAAAACGCGAAGGAAGTCTTTGGGTTAGTTCCAGAATAACCAGGTAATTATCGTTCCAGGCGAAGATTTTCTTTTTGGTTTTTGCATTAAAAACAGCATATTTACCCAGATCCTGAATCTGTACATTTCGTGCTAAATCGTTTCCAAATTCCTTTATGATAAATTGTTTAACGGCTTCTTTACTTTTTACAGGAATCGTAACCTGATAATACGGAATACTGTCTGAGAATTTTCCGTGAATGGTAATTTTTTGATCTAACTGAATAAGCGAAGTATATTTAGTAAAATCTAAATCCGGTTTTTTAGCGCTGTATTTGGTTATGATTGGATGATTCAAAATTTCGGCAACGCTCACTTTTTTAGAAAGCTGATTTCCGTTAAACTGAACAAAATAATCGTATTCGTTTTTATTAATCTGACCAAAAGTCAAATACGTGGCAAGTAATAAAAGTAAAGTATAAAATTGCTTCATAATCAAGGCGTTAATTGGATTGTATTATTCATTAAAGTTGATTTTTTTAAAACGCTGTACATGCTTTGTTTTAAAAAAACCGTTTTCTTATTTTTTGAAATCTTGCTGTTGGCATTCTCTACAGACTGAACATCTTTATCGAAAGTGTAAATGGCAATAATATTCGCCTCTTCAAGATCTTTCTTTTTCTTAGGATCTTTAACCACTTTTTCGGGAACGGGATAAGAGGCAATTCTTTCGAAATTTTTTACGCTTCCGCTAAAGTGAATCTGATCGTGCTGATTGTTGATCGTATTCACCACGGCGTTAAGTGCTTTTAGATTGGTATAATTCAGTTTGATGATAAAAACATAACTATCAAAATCAGCTTTTGTGGTTACGTTCGAAATTCCGTCAATTTTTAATGCCTTAGTTTTAAAGTCTTCCAGCTTTTGGGAGATTTCCTGTTCGTTTGGGATTTTTACGCCATCGACTTCTTCGAGAAAAATTGCGGATTTTGTTTTAAACCATGATTTCGAAAAGTCGACCATCAAAGTATATTCACCACTTTGATCGTCGTGATGTTTGATTCTTTCTGTTATTTCAAAACAACTTGTTAAGAGCAAACAGCAGCAGAAAGCGAGAAATTTCTTCATTAGACAAATTTAGACCGAAAATATTTTAAAAACCAAATCTTAGTAAATTTCTTAAAACCAAACATCCGAAAACTCTAAATTTTTAGATAATATTAACGGATTCAAGGTTGGCTAACGTCCTTATTCTGTTCCTTTTTCTTTAACTTTGCACTGCTTCAAAAAAGTAAAACAATCTTCAAAAAAAATAAAAAAACAACTGTAGTTTTTAGAACAAGGGTGAATCGATCTGTTTTCAAAAAAAATCAGGTTAGAAAATCTGAAATCTAAAATCTAAAAATCTAAAATTGTATGTTCCCATTACAAAGAAACCGCCGTTTAAGAACCAATGAGTCTATTCGTTCTTTAGTTCGTGAAACCAGTTTGAGTCCACAGGATTTTATGCTTCCTATGTTTGTTGCCGAAGGAAAAGACGTAAAAGTTGCTATTCCGTCAATGCCGGGAATTTACCGTCATTCGTTAGACAATACGATTAAAGAAGTAAAAGAAGCCTGGGATTTAGGAATCAAGGCGGTGAATATTTATGTAAAAGTTAGTGACAATCTTAAAGATAACAAAGGTGTTGAAGCCTGGAATAAAGATGGTTTGATGCAACAAACGATTCGCGCGATTAAAGATGCCGTTCCGGAAATGATTGTTATGCCAGATGTAGCTTTAGATCCTTATTCTATTTACGGTCATGATGGAATTATCGAAAATGGTCAATTGATTAATGATGCGACAGTTGACGCTTTAACAAGAATGAGTTTAAGCCATGCTGAGGCTGGAGCTGATTTTGTAGCGCCAAGCGACATGATGGACGGACGTGTTTTAGCAATCAGAAAAGCATTAGAAGAAAACGGACATCACAATGTGGGTATCATGAGTTACAGTGCCAAATATGCTTCGGCATTTTACGGACCATTTCGTGATGCATTAGATTCTGCTCCGGTAGATTCTCAAAATATTCCTAAAGATAAAAAGACATACCAAATGGATTATGCGAACCGAATTGAAGGAATTCGCGAAGCATTATTAGACGTTGAAGAAGGTGCAGACATCGTTATGGTAAAACCAGGAATTGCATATTTAGACATTGTTCGCGAGATAAAAGATACGGTTCATGTGCCTGTTGCAGTGTACCAGGTATCTGGTGAGTACGCTATGGTAAAGGCCGCAGCCGAAAGAGGATGGTTAGATCATGACAAAATTATGATAGAGCAACTTTATTGCATTAAGCGTGCAGGTGCTAGTATCATCTCTACTTATTTCGCAAAAGAAGCTGCATTGTTATTAAATAAGTAAATTCTTATATTTTTTCATATTTTTGTAGCTTAATTAAACTATAAAAATATGAAAAAAGTATTAGCTTGCTTTACAATGTTGTGTTTATTCATAACTGCGAACTCTCAAGAGATTAAAATCAAAAAAGATAAAATCATTATCGACGGAACAGAAGTTGCAATTTTAGAAAAACAAAAATTAATTTATAAAATTCTTTCACTAGATAGTAGACCTATCTTTTCAATTGAAAGAAAAGCGACGACACTTCTTGATGGTTCTTTAGTATATTGGTCACTTCTTACTGATTTAAGCAATAACAAAACGAATGAAGTTATAGATTATGGTGACGATCAAGGCTTCAGTTTTCAAAGAGCTATTGTAGCTAGCGTTTGTAATGAAAAATATAAATTTATAAGCTCAGCAGGCTTAGATGAAAAGGGAGTTTTAGAATTTATCAATGAAAAACCAACTAACATTACGAAATTTTTTGAAGATGCTGATTTAAAAACGATAGAAAATCTTAAAAAAGAACAGGAAATCTTAATTCAAAATAAAATTAAGGTTAACAAAAATGGAGACATTACACAAGCACAAGAAGTAACTAAAAACCATAAAATAATTATTGAAGATGTTATAATTGGCAAAATTTCAAAACAAAATATTGCTAACGTATCGGGTTTTACACCAAACTTAACTTATATAATAACATCAATATATAAAAAAGATGAAGGAAGTATAAAAGTAACATCATGGACTAGAATAGTTGCTACTTGGTACGCTGCAAAAACCGGCTATAAAAATCCAGTAACAAATAAAAATATTAAAGAACAAATAATCACAGAAGATAATAAATCATTTAATCTAAGTCAAAAACTTCCTGATTCAGTAATTAAAGAACTTAATATTTCAGAAAAAAGTGGAGATGGAGATATCCTTTCAAAACAAATTTTAGCAAAACTTCTTTCTAATGGTTACGAATTTGAAGCTATGAAAAAATAATTTATAAAAATTTATAATGAAAAACGTATTATTCTTATCTGCCGTTTTAGCATTTGCATCTTGTAAAAAAGAGGCAACAGAAGATCCGGTTCAGGATCCGACAGAAAATTATTCAGAAGGTCATTCGGCGGAAGCCAAAACTCCGGAAGCATTAGGAAAACAAATTTTTGAAGGGCAAGGAAACTGTTCTTCCTGCCATCAGGCAGATCAAAAAGTAATTGGGCCAAGCATCAAGGAAATTGCTAAAATTTATAAAGATAAAAAAGGCGATATGGTCACTTTCTTAAAAGGAAATGCTGAACCAATTGTAGATCCAAGTCAGTTTGCGGTTATGAAAACCAATTTACCTGTAACTCAGGCAATGTCTGATGACGAATTAAAAGCGATTGAGACTTATATTTACAGCCATTTAAAGTAATATTTATAGTTTCTGCTGACATACTGTTGTCATTGCATCATTTTACATTTACAGCTTAACGAAAATAAAGCAAAATGATAATTCAAAAATTCAATGTAATTGGTATTTCGATAAGAACTACAAACGAAGATGGTCAGTCAGGAAAAGACATTACTTCACTTTGGAACAAATTTATGACGGAAGAAATTCAGGGTAAAATTCCAAGTAAAGTTTCGGAGGATATTTTTTGCATTTATACCGATTACGAAAAAGATCATACAAAACCATACACGACTATTTTAGGCTGTAAAGTAGAAAGTTTAGATAACATACCTGAAGATATGGTGGGTAAAACAATTGAATCCGCAGATTATGAGGAATTGATTGCCAAAGGAAATTTATCCGAAGGAACTGTTTATAATAAATGGCTTGAAATCTGGAATTCAGATTTAAACCGAAGTTTTACAGCAGATTTTGAGGTTTACGGAAGTAAAACCCAAAACCCGGAAAATGCAGAAGTAGACATTTACATCGCACTTCGATAATATATATAAACAAAAAACGGCGCTAATTACAGCGCCGTTTTTTATTTTATATATTCCCGTGTTCCAAAAGGACATTTCATTGGTAGAAAATCAAATTGTAATCGTTATTTTACGTTTCGTAGGAACTTTTGTTTTTGGCATTATCATCTTTTTTAAACAATCTAAAATATCAAACGTTCCTACGGAACGTAAACGCCATTCGTTAACATTTTTCTACCGACGAAACATTCCTACGGAATGATTAACCGATATAAAAAATTGAGAAGCTTAGTTTTTGTTTTTACATTCCTTTGTTCCGTAGGAACATTTCATCGGTAGAAAAATCATATTGTCATCGTTATTTTACATTCCGTAGGAACGTTTGTTTTTGACATCATCATTTTTTTTAAACAATCTAAAATATCAAACGTTCCTGCGGAACGTAAACACCATTCGTTAATATTTTTCTACCGACGAAACATTCCTACGGAATGATAAACTGGTGGTGAAACGCTTTGTTTGGATTACATAATTACAAAAAAAAAGGGCTGTCTCAAAAATTGAAACAGCCCACTTTTATATCATCAGTAAAAAATTACCAGATTATAACTCTCTTATCAGGTTCAACATACATTGCATCTCCTTTTTTGATTCCGAAAGCTTGATAAAAAGCATCTACGTTCTGGATAGGCACAACCGCTCTGTACATTCCTGGAGAATGCGGATCAGTTTTAACCTGGCTTTTGATAGCCTCATCTCTAGATTTAGTTCTCCAAACTGTTGCCCATGAAATAAAGAAACGTTGTTCTGGTGTAAATCCGTCGATTAAGCCTGGGTTTCCATTTGCTTTCAAATACAATTGTAATCCGTCATAAGCAGCGTTAATTCCACCTAAATCACCAATATTTTCACCTAAAGTAAATTTACCATCTACGTGAATTCCTGGCAACGGCTCTAAAGCGCTGTATTGATCTGCTAATTTTGTACCTAATGCAGTAAATTGTTTCAAATCATCAGCTGTCCACCAGTCAACAAGGTTTCCGTCTGCGTTGTAACGTGCACCAGAATCATCAAATCCGTGAGAAATCTCATGACCAATTACAGCTCCAATTCCACCATAATTAACCGCTTCATCAGCCTGGTAATTGTAGAAAGGAGGTTGTAAAATCGCCGCCGGGAAAACAATCTCGTTGTAAGATGGGTTGAAATAAGCATTTACAGTTTGCGGAGACATTCCCCATTCTGTTTTATCAACTGGTTTACCCAATTTTGCTAAGTTCTCTGCATAAGCCCATTTTGATATATTTCTTGAATTATCAAAATAAGTTCCGCCTTCGTTAACATTCTTAAGTTCTAATTTAGAGTAATCTTTCCATTTATCAGGATATCCAATTTTAATGGTCAGTTTTTTTAATTTTTCGATTGCTTTTGTCTTAGTTTCTGCAGACATCCAAGGCAATGCATTGATTCTGTTTTCGTATGCTAACATTACATTTGCAATCATATTCTTTGCTTTGTCTTTTGCTTCAGCAGGAAATAATTTCTCTACGTAAAGTTTCCCTAAAGCTTCTCCGGTTGCACCGTTGATTACTTGTAAAGCTACTTCTTCGCGCGGACGTTGTTTTAATGCTCCTGTTAATGTTTTTCCGTAGAAATCGAAATTAGCATTTTCAATATCAGTTGTTAAAGTTGAAGCTGTTCTGTTTAATAAAGTCCATTTAAGGTATTCTTTCCAGGCTTCTACTTTTTTCTCTGTTAATGTTTTTTCTAAAGCAATCATATAACGTGGCTGAGCTACATTTACTGTATCCAGTTTTGTCATACCAATTCCTGCGAAATATTTATCCCATTGAATTGAAGGTGTATTCTTTTTTAAATCAGCTACCGCAGTTGGATTGTATTGTTTTCTACGATCTCTACGCTCAACACGGTCTAATCTCGGAGCAGACAATTCAACTTCTAAAGCCAGGATTTGTTTTGCACTTTCTTTTGCTTTTGCAGGAGATTCTCCAAGATATTGCAACATTCTTGCTACGTGCACTTCGTATTTTTCACGTTTTTCTTTCGAATCTTTATCATCTGCATTGTAGTAATCTTTATCAGATAATCCTAAACCACCTGGGCTTAAGTTCACTGAATTTTTGTTACTGTTTTTTGCATCAGCACCAACATATACTGCGAAGAAACCAATTCCGCCCTGAGGTTGCATTTCGATAAAGAAATTTTGCAAATCAGTTACGTTTTTAATCGCATCGATTTTCTTTAAATAAGGCTGAAGTGGTTTGATACCGTTTTTGTTACGGCCAACCGTATCCATAATCGTATTGAACAAAGCAATTGCTTTACCCTGATCTGTATTCGATTTGTACTTAGGATCTTTTGATGCTTCTTTTAAAATTGCAAGTGCATCGTTATCTGTCTTTTGACGTAATTCATTAAAACTTCCCCATGAGTTTCTGTCACTTGGAATTTCAGTTTTATCTAACCAGGCTCCGTTTACGTAACGAAAGAAATCCTGACCAGGACTTACTTTTGTATCCATATTAGAAAGGTTGATACCCGGTTCTTTTGGTTTTGCATTTTGCGCCTCGATAGTTACGCAGCATAGCATTGCTGAAAATGCACAAAACACAGATTTGTTAAGCTGTTTTATCATTTTTATTTATAGTATTAGTATATATACAAACATATTGTTATTATTTTGAATTCTATGTTAAATTTTATCAATAATTGATTTGGGAAATTACGATACAATTAAAACGCTTATTTTAACCCAAATTGTCTTCTAAAATTTTTAAAAGTTCACTTTTTCAAAGAATAACTTAAACAAAAAACGACGCTAATAAAGCGTCGTTTTTTTAATTTCTATAGATTACCAGATTTTAACTCTTTTATCTGGATCAACATACATTTTGTCTCCTTTTTTGATACCGAAAGCATCGTAAAAAGCATCAACATTTTGAAGCGGAACGTAAGCTCTGTACATACCAGGTGAATGTGGATCTGTTTTTACCTGATTTTTAATTGCTTCGTCTCTCGTTTTAGTTCTCCATACGGTTGCCCAAGAAATAAAGAAACGTTGTTGTGGAGTAAATCCGTCAATTAATCCAGGATTTGGATGTGATTTTAAGTACAATTGCAAACCATCATAAGCTGCATTGATACCACCTAAATCTCCAATATTCTCACCTAAAGTAAAATTACCGTCTACGTGAATTCCAGGTAATGGCTCTAAAGCACTATATTGATCTGCTAAAGCTTTACCTAATGCTGTAAATTGTTTCAAGTCTTCTGGTGTCCACCAGTCTACTAAATTTCCTTCAGCATTGTAACGTGCTCCTGAATCATCAAAACCATGAGAAATTTCATGTCCAATAACAGCTCCGATTCCACCATAATTTACTGCTTCATCAGCTTGGTAATTGTAGAAAGGCGGCTGTAAAATTGCTGCTGGGAATACAATTTCGTTATAAGATGGGTTGTAATAAGCGTTTACAGTTTGAGGTGACATTCCCCACTCTGTTTTATCAACCGGCTTATGTAGTTTTTCGATTCCTTTTTTGAAATTCCATTTGCTTAGGCTACGGGCATTATCAAAATAACTTCCGCCTTCGGCAACACTTTTAATTTGAAGCGCTGAGTAGTCTTTCCATTTGTCCGGATAACCTACTTTTATCGTAATCTTATTTAACTTTTCGATCGCTTTAACTTTAGTTGCAGCAGACATCCAGGTTAAATTATTAATACGGTTTTGGTACGCCAAAATAATATTATGAATCATATCTACTGCTTTTGCTTTTGCTTCTGCAGGAAATACTTTTTCTACGTATAATTTACCAAGCGCCTCACCAACAGTTGTATTTACAACTTGTAATGCTTTTTCTTCGCGTGGTAATTGTTTGATAGCACCTCTTAACGTTTTGCTGTAAAAATTAAAATTAGCAGTTTCGATATCTGTTGATAATTTTGTAGCAACGGTATTTAATAAATCCCATTTTAAGTATTCTTTCCACTGCGCTACTTTATTTTGAGTAAAAACAGTTTGCAAAGCTTTCATATACTTTGGCTCCATTACCACTACTGTATCTAATTTTGCCAAACCAAGACCTGTAAAATAAGCATCCCACTTAATAGCCGGTGTTATTTTTTGAAGTTCTGCAATTGTCATTGGGTTGTATTGTAAACGGCTGTCTCTGCTTTCTACACGATCTAATCTAGGTTTAGATAATTCTGTTTCTAAAGCTAAAATTGCAGCTGCACTTTGTTTTGCTTTTTCCGGAGATTCTCCAATAAACTGCATCATCTTCGCTACATGAAGCTCGTATTTTGCTCTTTTTTCTTTAGAATCTTTATCTTCAGATGTGTAATAATCTTTGTCTGGTAAACCTAACTGACTTACACCAAGAGTTACAGAGTTTTTAGAACTGTTTTTTTCATCGGCACCAATATAGATTCCGAAAAAAGCAGCTGTACCTTCCGGTTCAACCTCAACCAAATACTTTTGTAAATCAGCCACATTTTTAATGGCATCAATCTTTTTAAAGTAAGGTTGCAAAGGTGCGATTCCCGCTTTATTTCTTCCTACTGTATCTAAAATAGTAGAGAATAAATTAACGGCTTTTCCCTGATCTGTGTCGGATTTGTACTTTGGATTTTTTGATGCTTCTTTCAGGATAGACATTGCATCTTTGTCTGTTTTCTTAATCAATTCATTAAAACTTCCCCATGTCGTACGATCACTTGGAATTTCAGTTTGATTAAGCCAGGTTCCGTTTACGTATTGAAAAAAGTCCTGACTTGGACTAATTTTGGTATTCATGTACGAAACATTGATACCTGGTTCTTTCGAAGTTGCATTTTGAGCTTGAACAGCTGTAAATGAAACTGCCGCAAAAAAGGCGCAGAACAAAGGTCTGCTAAGTTGTTTTTTCATTTATATCTAAGTTTTTGGTCTTTATACAAACGTATTCCTAATATCTGAAACACTATGTTAAAATTATTGAAATAATCGCAAAAAAATGCATTATCCTCAAATTTTAATAGATATCATCAAATATTTTCATGTATAAATCACGGGTTTCTAACTGAATATTAGAATACTTTTTGGAATATTTGTTACAAATAATTTCAATAAAAGTGAGAGCAAAAATACAGAATGCAGTTTCCGGAAAAATAAATGCTATTGGATTACCTATATTGGCGCTGTTTTGGGTGAGTTTCTTTTGGGGCACCACTTGGCTGGCCTCAAAAGAGGGCGTAAAATATATGCCTGCCTTACAATTGGCTACTATACGCCAGTTTGTTGGCGGGATTCTATATGTTGGCTATTTTATACTAAAAAAGGAACCCTGGCCAAAAGGCAAACAATGGACCACAATTTTTATTTTGGCCATTTTAAATTTTGCCTGTAGTAATGGTTTAAGTACTTGGGGTGTTCAATATATTAGCAGTGGTTTGGCTGCTATTATTGCTGCTATTTTCCCAATCTGGATTGTTGTAATTTGTTTTTTTCAAGGACAGCGAATTGCTAAACTGGCGATTACGGGTTTATTAATTTGTTTTGGCGGAATTTGTGTTATTTTCATGGATCATTTAGGAGATTTTCTAAAACCTGATTTTCAATTTGGAATTTTCTTATCTGTTGCATCAACGATTACGTGGGCTTTTGGGATTTTACATACCAAGAAAAAAGCAGCGAGTTTTAATCCGTATTTTAGTTTAGGATTGCAAATGTTGATTTCGAGCTTTTTACTTTTTGGAATCACGGAGGCTTTTGGAATGAATATTTCATTAAAGGAAATTCCGTTAGTATCATGGTGGGCGATATCTTATTTGATTGTCATTGGTTCTATTCTAACTTTCGTTGCTTTTATTTATATGTTGCAACATCTTCCCACAGAAATTACGGGTATTTATGCTTATATGAATCCAATCGTGGCTATTATTTTAGGAGTTATTCTTTTTGGTGAAATACTGACTCCGGCAATTGCAGTTGGTGTTTTTGTGACTTTAATGGGATTGTTTCTGGTGAATAAATCGATTAGAAAAAACAAAATTTAAAGTGTTGCGAGATGGCACACGGATGACACGGATTTGCTAGCGCGAAAACGCAGATTTACACGGATCTTTTATTATAAAACTTTAATAAATTGGGGATCTGTTTTGTGGTCCTTCGACTTCGCTCAGGATGACAAGCTTGGGTATAAAAAATTGCGACTCCGCGACTTTGCGAGATTAATAGCAAAAAAATCCGCCCTAATCCGTGCTTTCGCGCTAGCAAATCCGCTTCATCCGTGTGCTATTCCGCAATCCTGTCGTAAGAAAGCTCTTTTAAACTGGGCTTCTTCTGTTAAAAACAACACGCAATTAGCTTTTTAAAAAGTGCTTTTTGTATTTTTGCTGCAAATTATTTTTATGAAATCGTTTCTTTATAAATACCGCAAATTCTTTATTGTTTTATTTGTTTTTTCGGCTGTCACTATATCCCTATTTTATTCGGCTTTAAAGCCACAAAAAACATTACCGATATTTAATCCCGCTGATGTAAATCCTGAATTGGTTGATAGTACGGTGCAATATAAAAGTAAATACCATACGATTGCTGATTTTAAATTTGTAAACCAGAACGGAGATACGATTAGTCAAAAAAATTACGAAGGAAAAATTTATGTTGCTGACTTTTTCTTCACAACTTGCGGGTCTATCTGCCCAAAAATGACTACGAATTTAGAAGATGTTCAAAAAGCAATTTTAAATAATCCTAAAGTAATGTTGCTTTCTCACACCGTTTTTCCTGAAGTTGACAGCATTCCGGTTTTAAAAGCTTATGCTATAAAACATAATGTTGTGGATAGTAAATGGAATCTGGTTACGGGAGATAAAAAAGAAATCTACACAATGGCTAGAAAATCGTATCTGGCTGTAAAATTAGGAAGGCCAGATCAATTGTACGATATGGTACATACAGAGAATTTTGTTTTGGTGGATCAAAAAAGACGCGTTCGTGGTTTTTACGACGGAACGAATAAAGAAGAAATTAAACGCCTTTTAGAGGACATCAATTTCTTGTGTCAGGAGTAAAATCCCTTATTTTTAGAAACATTTAGCATTTACAAAAGTGTTAAATGCCTTGAAATAAAGAATAATTGCCTACTTTTGCAATCTAAATTCAATCTAAATAAGCTTTGCAAAATACTATCCACACTCTAAAAAAAGGCGAGAAAGCCATTATCAAAGATTTTGATATCGATCTTATTCCTCTAAAATTATTAGAAATGGGTTGTTTACCAGGCAACTTAGTCGAATTGCTTCAAATTGCTCCTTTTGGAGATCCATTATACTTAGATATTAATGGTTCACACGTAGCCATTCGTGTTGAAACTGCTCGTGAAATTGAAGTTGAACTTATCAAAACCAATTTGTAATGAGCATTCAAAATATCAATGTTGCCCTTATTGGGAATCCAAATACAGGAAAAACTTCCGTTTTTAATCAGCTTACAGGACTAAATCAACAAGTGGGGAATTATCCCGGAATTACGGTTGAGAAAAAAATAGGTTTCTGTAAATTACCTCACAACATCAAAGCCAATATTCTTGACTTACCTGGAACTTACAGTCTTAACGCAAGTTCTATGGATGAAAGTGTGGTGATTGAACTGTTATTAAACAAAAACGATAAATTATATCCGGATGTGGCAGTAGTGGTTACAGATGTTGAAAATCTGAAACGAAATCTACTGATTTACACTCAAATAAAAGACCTTGAAATTCCGACGATTTTAGTCATCAATATGTCTGATCGTATGGAAAGCAAAGGGATAACTTTAGATATTCCGTATCTTGAAGAAAAACTAAAAACGAAAATTGCTTTAGTAAGTTCACGAAAAGGTTTGGGAATTGAGGAATTAAAGGAACTTATTGTTTCTTATAAAACGATTCCAAATGAACCTTGCATGAATGCTTCGGTTATTGACGAGGAATATTTTCAAAAATTACAACATGCTTTTCCTAACCAATTATTATACAAATTATGGTTGGTGATCACGCAGGATGTGAACTTTTTGAATTTAGACCGAAATGAAATCAGAAGTACTTTTACGAAATCGCATTCTGAATTAAAGCGTTTACAGCAAAAAGAAACGATAAAACGTTATCAATTTATAAATGATGTTTTAAAAGAAGGTTTAAAAGTTGATGCCTCGATGGCAAAAGACTTTAGAGCTAAACTTGATCGTGTTTTAACGCACAAAGTTTGGGGTTACGTGATTTTCTTAGCCATTTTATTTTTGATTTTCCAATCGATTTTTAGTTGGTCAACTATCCCGATGGATTTCATCGACAGCACTTTTGCTTCTTTAAGTACGTGGGTAGCTCAGGAATTACCAAGCGGAATTTTAACTGATTTACTTTCGCAGGGAATTGTGCCGGGAATTGGCGGTGTTATTATTTTTATTCCGCAAATTGCCTTTTTATTCTTGTTTATTTCTATTCTTGAGGAAAGCGGTTATATGAGTCGTGTTGTCTTTTTGATGGATAAAATCATGCGCAAGTTTGGTCTTTCCGGAAAAAGTGTGGTGCCTTTAATTTCAGGAACTGCTTGTGCGATTCCGGCAATTATGGCGACGAGAAATATCGAAAACTGGAAAGAACGTTTGATCACCATTCTGGTAACGCCATTTACTACTTGTTCTGCGAGATTACCGGTTTATACGATCATCATTTCATTGGTTATTCCTGACGAACGTTTGTTTGGTTTCTTAAACGTACAAGGTTTGGCCTTGATGTTATTATATTTAATAGGTTTTGGAACGGCAATTCTATCGGCTTATATCTTAAATAAAATATTAAAAATAAGTGCCAAAACGTATTTCGTTGTCGAAATGCCAAGTTATAAATTGCCACTTTTTAAGAACGTTGCAATAAATGTTGTCGAAAAAACAAAAGCTTTCGTAGTTGGAGCAGGTAAAATTATCTTAGCGATATCTGTTATTTTATGGTTTTTAGCATCGTATGGTCCAGGAAAAGATTTTAACGAAGCGGAAACTATCGTAAAAGAAAGATTTGTTGACACGCCTCTTGACGAAGTTCAATTTGAAAATGAAGTAGCGTCTCAAAAACTAGAGAATTCTTATATCGGACTTATGGGAAGAGCGATTGAGCCTGTTATTTCTCCTTTGGGTTACGACTGGAAAATCGGAATTGCATTAATTAGTTCATTTGCTGCACGTGAAGTTTTCGTAGGAACGCTTGCCACCATTTATAGTGTTGGAGATACTGATAACGAATCTACTATAAAAAGCAAAATGCAGGAAGAGATTAATCCGGAAACGGGTAAGAAGATCTTTAATTTTGCTTCTGGAATTTCTTTACTTTTATTTTACGCTTTTGCCATGCAATGCGCCAGTACGCTTGCTATTACTAAAAAAGAAACAAATTCATGGAAATGGCCTGCAATGCAGCTTTTCCTAATGAGTGGACTTGCTTATTTTGTAGCGCTTTTTGCGTATCAACTTTTAAAATAAACGATCATGGTACAGGAAATTATTGCCTTTGTCATTTTATTTATCGCTGTTGGTTTTTTGATTAGAAAATTCTTTTGGAAATCTAAGAAGAAAAAAGATTGCGGTGACGGGAATTGTGGGTGTTCTTAGAGAAAGGTTCTAAGGTACTGAGAGGCTGAGATACTAAGGTTTTGAGCGACTTTGTCTTGACTACATCTTTGAATGATATTTTAAAAAATCCAATTTAAAAAATGCCAAATTTCATTTATTGTTTATTTTTCATATTCTTAAATCTATCTCTATTTTTAATACTTTCTAAAAAAGTCCTTTTAAATCGATACATCAATTTAAGCATTGTAGCCTTTTTTATAATTGTATATTTAATACACCAATTGAATCTTTTTGGATATCAAATAAATCCATCTGATTTCAGAAAAATATGCTTTTTTAGTATTGCTCTAATATTTTGGTTTTACCTGAATTCCTTTTTTTTAAAACAAATGGAGACTAAAAAAAACGCTCTCAATCATTTTAATAAAGGCATATATATCTTTGTAAAAAAAGATTTTCTAATTTATTTCCTTTTTGTGATGACAACAATAACTCAAATAGACTGGGTTTATCGTATAAAATAAGAGTCAAACAGATATTGATGTGTCAGACTGAGCGAAGTCGAAGTCCGCAAAGCTATATCTAAATAAATCATAAAAAAAATGGCTTCATTATGAAGCCATTTTTTATTTACTGAAAACTATTTAAGTCTTTCGGCAAATATTGTTTTCTTACCTTTCATTGAAAAATTTTTCACTTCAATAAAAACCGCACCTTATTTAGTAGTAAAATTTTTATTATTTTTCCAAATAATTACTTCCACAACATAAAAAATAGTTATTTTCGATGCGATTAAGAAACTAACTAAATTAACTCAAATGGCAAAAAACTTTAGATCGCGTTTTTGGAAATTAAGTAAATGGTCTGTCGGACTTTTTATTCTATTATTTGCATTCAGAATTCTATATGGTTATGTCGCAGCAGATTCAGCTTCGCGAAATGATTACAGTGATAATTTTTTTGGAAGTATCGACAATTTGCGAAAAAATTATGCATCAGAAAAAATCTCAATTAAAGGTGATATTCAGTCTGCACCAAACATGGCATCGAGTCAAAAATTTGAAAAAACAGCTTCAATCAAAGCAAAAACATCTGAATTTGATAAAGATGAAAATCTTATCAAGGCAAAAACAAAATCGTATAATGCTATTATTCAATATGAACAAAACCTAGGGCAAAAGGGTAATAGACAGATTCATCTTCTGATTGGAATAAATCCTGCAAAATTTGAAGATTTTTATGTTGAACTTCAAAAAATCGGAGTCCTTAAGGACACTGAAATTACTAAAGTTGACAAAACAAACGAGTACCGTCAATTGAATGCTAAAAAGATTTCGATCGAAAAAATGCTTCAGTCGCTGACCGAATTAAAAGCTAAAGGGGGACAGATTGCAGATTTCATTTCCCTTAATGACAAAATTTTAGAAGTAGAAGAGCAATTACAAGGACTGGGAGTTGAACTTGGAAATTTTAATACCGAAAATGAATTCTGTACTGTACGATTTTCGATGTACGAAGGAGCAACAGAAAAAAGCATAAGCTTTATTCACAGAACAAAAGTTGCCCTTGAATGGTCTATTAAATATTTTGCAATAATTGCAATTACTTCCCTTTTCATTTTAATTGCAATTTTCGTTTTACTCACTATAATTGACAAACTAAAAATTATAACTGCCGTAAACAATAAGTTAAACGAATAATGAATAAAAAATGGCTTCCTATTGAAGCCATTTTTTATTACTGAAAACTGAGACTGAGACTGAGACTGAGACCGAGAATGAGACTGAAAACTACTTAATCCCGTCCCACTCTGCGTAGAACTGAGCAAGGAATAACTCCATAAAACGATGTCTTTCGGCAGCGATTTGTTTTCCGGTTTCGGTATTCATTTTATCTTTTAAAAGTAAAAGCTTTTCGTAAAAATGATTTATCGTTGGCGCATTATTCTTTTTATATTCTTCTTTGGTCATATTGGTTATTGGTGCAATTTCGGGATCATGAAGGGTTCTATTTTTAAAACCTCCATAATTAAACGCTCTTGCTACTCCAATTGCACCTATTGCGTCTAAACGATCCGCGTCTTGCACGATATCCAATTCTATAGACTTGAACTTCTTTTCGAAATTTCCGCCCTTATAAGAGATGTTTTCGATGATATTTACCACATGCTGAATAATATCTTCTGAAACACCTTCACTTTCCAGAAACAAACGGGCTGTTTTTGGTCCGATAGTTTCATCTCCGTTATGAAATTTACTATCAGCAATGTCATGAAGCAAAGCTCCTAACTGAACAACTGTGAGATCACAATCAGTGTCTTTTGCAATTAAAAGAGCATTTTTATACACGCGCTCGATATGAAACCAATCGTGTCCTCCTTCGGCATCGTTTAATTTTTCTTTTACAAAAGCAATTGTTTTGTTTATTAATTCAGTTGTACTCATAATTTGTTATGTTTTTATCTGGGTGGTTAATAGCACACAGATCTTGCGGATTAAACGGATTGACACAGATTACTTTTAATCTCCTCTTTCGAAAATCCTTATTGAATAAAAAATGTTGATTGCTAAAGTTTTTCAACCTTAACAATCAACAATATGTTTTAAATCTCAATATCAATTATTAATTGCGAAATCAATTTTAAATCTAAAATCAGAAATCTGCAATCTAAAATTTTTTATAATCTAGCTGGTTCAACCCATTTGAAGATATGTCCTTCTTGTGGAATTACTAATCTTTCTGAGATTCTTGCCATACGAGCTGGTAATTTCATTAAGTAATCACGCGCTTTTTCAGCTTCATCAGTTAAATTGGTAACCTTATCGATTTCCCATTTATCAATTAATTTTTGCATGATATCTACATAATCGTTTGCGGTATATACCCCAATACGTTGTGCAGAATCAGAAAATTGTTCGAAAGCAGAACTGATCTTTTGACCTGATTCTCTTAAGAAATGTGCCGGCATAACGATTTTTTGTTTCATCATGTATTGAAACGCCAACATCATTTCGCTAGGATCTACTGCAAAAATACGGGTAACAAATTCGCTGTATGCATGGTGATGACGCATTTCGTCACCAGCAATCATTTTACACATTTTAGACAATTTGTTATCGCCAAATTTCTTCGCGATCTGTGCTACTCTGTTGTGCGACACATAAGTTGCTAATTCCTGGAAACTAGTGTATACAAAGTTTTTGTATGGGTCAGTTCCGGTTCCAATATCAAATCCGTCGTTGATTAAGTGCTGTGTTGTCATTTCGATTTCACGCATGTTTACACGACCAGACAAATACAAGTATTTATTTAGCAAATCTCCGTGACGGTTTTCTTCTCCGGTCCACTGTCTGATCCATTTAGACCAGCCGTTTCCACCATTTTCGATTTGATCAATTCCTTCTACATCCATTAACCATGATTCGTAAGTTGGTAAAGCCTCCTCAGTGATAGTGTCACCTACAAGCGTTACCCAGAAATCGTATGGTAATTCTTTGGCAATTTCACGTAACTCTTTTACCTCCTCAAAGAAATTTTCTCCTTCAGAATTAGGCAAAAAGTCTGACGGCTGCCAAATTTTTTCCACCGGAATTAAATACTGTTCAACGAAGCTATCCACGTTTTTTTCCAAAAACTGCATTACTTCTAATCTAATGTTTTTTATAGACATTACTTATTTAAGATTGGGATTTCTGTTTCAGTTTAATTGCTGAAATCAAAAATCTATTTATACTCGTTTACTCCTTCTACAACTGCCTTCTCTGTCATCTCCATTAATTCGGCAAAATTATAGTCTTTTACGGCTAAAGCCTTATGAGCGGTAAAGGTAAGACGATTTCCTAAACCTACAGGAAAAAAACCATATTTTACCATTTTCCATGAATTGTTGATACTCACTGGTACTATATACGCAGAAGGTGCGTATTTGCATAGAATTTTTACACCATTTTGAGCAAATTCTTTCGGTTTTCCTGTTTTACTACGTGTTCCTTCAGGAAAAATTACTGCAGATCTCTTATATTTTTCAATATATTCAGACAAACCTTTTATTGCCGGTATTGCCTGTTTTGGGTCTTTACGGTCAATTAGCACAGATCCGCCATGTTTTAAATTATAAGACACACTTGGGATTCCGCTACCTAACTCTTTCTTGCTTACAAATTTACAATGAAAACGTCTAAAGTACCAAATCATTGCAATGATATCGTACATACTTTGATGGTTAGAAACAAAAATAATAGGAACTCCGGTTGGGATATTTTCTCTATTTCCGATCTTATAAGTTGTTCCCACAAGATTGGTACATCTTAACAGGCAAAAATTTAAATAATCGACACTTTTTTTATGAGCCTGATAGCCAAAAACATTTAGGCAAATCCATTGTATTGGATGAAATACAAGCAAACACAAACTAAAAACTAGATAGTATATTACTGATATTGGATAGGAAATTATTTTTTGCATGCTTAAAAAATTAATGCCCAAAAGTAATAAATAAATTTTTAGCTCTATAAAAATTATATAACTATCAACAAATATGGTGTTTACCAAAATAAACCTATTACAAATCGTACAAATTTAGACTCATTATATTGGCTTTATAAATTGAATTTTACAAATATAACCCGGATACGATCGATAATGCTTACAGAAAATCAGGTTTAATTTATAAAAACCACATCAATATCAATAAAATTTAAGACCTCAGCACAAATTTGACTATAAAGTAATTGCCTAAAATCGCTCGCATTTGTAATACAATTGTACCTTTGCCTTAAATTGCAATTTTTTTCTGAATTAAATGAACTTCACTTACCCTAAAAATGAACGCTTAAAGAGCAAAACGACAATAGGTTTACTATTTTCTGAAGGAAAATCGGTTTCTAAATATCCGTTGCGTTTGGTTTACCGTCAAGCGGAAGTTGATGCCGCAGAAAAAATTAAAATTGGTGTTTCGGTTTCTAAGAAATATTTTAAAAAAGCGGTTGATCGTAATTATTTCAAACGCGTTTTGAGAGAAACGTACAGATTGAATAAACATTTGCTTTTAGATAATATTCAGGAACCCTATTCTTTGATGTTTTTTTACCAAACCAAAGACAAATTATCTTACGAAGAAATCAATACCAAAACGATTCAACTTTTCGAAAAATTCCTGCTTCAGGTAAACAAAACCAGCGATTCTGAAAGTAAAACTGATTTGTAATCCTTCGATGACAACTTTATTGATCAAATTAGACCAAGAATTATAAAAAAATTGTAGTTTTAGATTTAATTTGAAATAGACATGAAATATATTTTCTTTTTATTCTTTGTCCTTTTGACGTTTTCGGGTTGTAGTAAAGCCGAGCCTAGTTTCAATAGTGTGGTAGCTCCCACCGTAAGATTAGCATCACCATCTTCACCTGGTAAATACGAATCTGCTACTAAAGATAAAACTCAAAATTCACCAGAAATTCCGGAGAAAATAATTAAGGAAGCATCTCTTCGATTTGAAACTAGCGATTTAAAAAACACCTATAATCAGATTCAAATATCAGTTAAACAAAATAACGCGAAAATTCAAAATGATTTCGAAGGAAAGGACTATGATAATGCGTACAGAAGCATAACTGTTCGCGTTCCTAGTCAGAATTTTGATAATTTTATAAATTCTGTTTCAAAAGGTGTTTCTTATTTTGATAAAAAAGAAATATCTGCACAAGATGTTACACAAGAATATATTGATCTAACCTCGAGACTAAATACCAAGCGTAAACTTGAAGCCCGTTACTTAGAAATATTACAAAAGGCGACAAAAATTAGTGAGATTTTAGACATCGAAAAACAAATTTCGGCTATTCGTGAAGAAATTGAAGCGAAAGAAGGACAGTTAAAATACTTAGAAAATCGTGTTTCAGAAAGTGTTGTTACCATCGATTTTTATAAAACAATTGCTCAAAAAGAAGGTGTTAAAACTTCGTACGGATCTAAAATCTGGACGGCAATTCAATCCGGATTTTATAGCCTTTCAGATTTTTTAATATCCATTATTAGTCTTTGGCCATTTATTATACTATTTTGCGTATTCGCCTATTTTATTAGAAAAAGATTTAAAAGAAAAAAAACATAGTCATGTATCCTTATCTCAAAAAGAAATTCATCATACCTACTGTTGCGGCAGGATTTTTATTTATTGGAACCAGTTTCAAAGACGATTTTTTTGAGATTGCCAAACAAATCGAAATCTTCACAACGTTGTTTAAAGCTGTAAACACCAATTATGTCGACGAAACAAATCCGGGTGATTTGATGGATAAAGCCATTAAAAGCATGTTGGGAAGTTTAGATCCGTATACGGTTTACTTTAATGAACAGGATGTTGTAAATTTTAAAATCAACAATACGGGAGAATATACCGGAATTGGCGCTATGATCGCGCGCAAAAAAGACCGCTTGATTGTTCGCGAACCTTATAAAAATTATCCTGCTGATAAAGCCGGACTTAAAGCAGGTGACGAAATTATTCAGATTGGTGATGTTTTGATTGCTGATTTTAAGGATGATGCTTCTCAATTATTGAAAGGAACGAAAAACACTAAAATTCAGATTAAATACCTGCGTCAGGGAAAAACCTTTTCTACCGAATTGGTTTTGGATGAAGTGGATATTAAATCGGTTCCGTTTTATGGAAAAATCGATGACAAGACGGGTTATATTGTTTTGGCACACTTTAGCCGTAAGGCGTCAAATGAAGTAAAAGACGCTCTTGAAAAACTTAAAGCAGATGGATCCACACAAATTGTTCTTGATTTAAGAGGCAATCCGGGTGGTTTACTAAATGAGGCGATTGACATTTGTAATTTGTTTGTTCCTAAAAATGAAGTAATTGTAACGACAAAATCAAGAATTGAGAAACATAACAATACGTATAAAACGACTAAAGAACCTGTAGACACACAAATTCCGCTGGCTATTTTAGTAAACGGAAGAAGTGCTTCTGCATCTGAAATTGTTTCCGGTGCCTTGCAGGATTTAGATCGTGCCGTGATTTTAGGAACTCGTAGTTTTGGTAAAGGTTTAGTACAACGTTCTGTTGATTTAACTTATGGAACTCAATTAAAAGTAACTATTTCTCGTTATTACACGCCTTCTGGCCGATGCATTCAGGCATTAGATTATGCTCATAAAGATAAAAATGGTGTAGCTCAAAAAACGGATGCTAAAAACTTTAATGCTTTTAAAACCCGTAAAGGAAGAACGGTTTATGATGGTGGCGGGGTTTTGCCGGATATCGAATTAGACGAATCTAAAATGAGCCCGATTACGAGCGCCTTATTAAAAAATGACGGAATTTTTGATTACGCGACAACGTATTATTACAAAAATCCAAACTTGGGAGATAAAATCCCGACAGTTTCAGATGCTGATTATGCAAGTTTTAAGCAATACCTAAAAGCCAACAAAATTAGTTTTGATACTGAAACTGAGGTTGCATTGAAGAATACTTTGGCTGCAGCCAAAAATGAAAAAATCGATGAAACAATAGCGCCGGAATATCAACAATTATTGGCCGCTCTTGAAAAAAGCGAAACTACTTTACTGGATAAAAACCAAAAAGAGATTAGAAACCTGATTCAGGAAGAACTAATTAAAAGATATCAATATCAGGAAGGTTTGTATCAATATTATATCAAAAATAACTCTGAGATTAAGAAAGCGGTTACTATTTTGAATAATCAAACGGAATATAAATCGATTTTGAGAATGTAGTTCAAAAAGATTTTTAAATATAAAAGCCTTTGTTAACGTTTATCGCTAACAAAGGCTTTTTTATGTTATTTAAGTATTTTAAACTTGATGGCAATTTAACCGCGAATCATCTCAATATGCGGAATATCATCTTCAAGATACATTTCGCTGCTTTGTACAAATCCGTGACTTTCGTAGAACTTCTTTAAATACAATTGTGCGCCTATGGTAATTTTATCTTTATCAAAGTGGTTTTTTATTGCGGCAATGGCTTCACGCATTAAGTCATGTCCCCATTTTCTGTCGCGGTAATTGGCATCAACAACAACTCTGCCTATTGATGCATTGTCAAAACTAATTCCTGCATCAAACAATCGTACATAAGCGACTGTTTTGCCATCATATTCACCAATTAGGTGTAATGCTTTCTTGTCTTTTCCGTCAAGGTCTAAATAGACGCAATTTTGCTCTACTACAAAGATCTCACTTCTTAGTTTAAGCAAATCATATAACTCATGAACCGTTAATGCCTCAAACGGCTTTATTTTCCATTTTAATTCCATTTAATATTGTTTGTTGTTTTTGTATTGATTTCTTGAGTAAACCTCAACGTGGAGATTTTAAACCTAAAAGCAAAATCTTAGCGTTTGTCTATTTTAACAGATTTAATAATGGCTTCTAAATCGAACATTAAATCTCTTTCCTGATTTGAAGGCGAATAACAAAATCCTTCAATAACCAAAATACGATTGTACATTTCATCTACAATGGCATAATTGATAAATGGCCCGGACATAAAATCGTTTTTCAGTTCCCAGGTTCCTTTGGTTTCATAGGCCTTTTTTCCGTCTAGCGTTGTATTCGAAAAATAAGGCGCATAGGCTTCACCGGTTATCATTCTCGTATTGGGTTCGCGGCCTTTGATATAAAAACCAACTGAGTCTCGCATTTTGATAATATTTCCAACAAGATCTGAACTTTTCTTAAAGCTACGAATGGGAATCTGGTAAATAAGTAAACTCGTATTCCCGCTTATAATGTCTTTTTTAAGCCAAATAAAGTTCTTTTTGTGCAACATGTATTCGTAACCGGTCGGGATTTGCAAATCGATGTGGAACTTGTTTTTTATCACCGTAGGATTTAATAGTGATTTGCTATTGTCTTCCTGTACTTTCTCAATTTCGGTATCGCGAATGATTTTGATAATTTGTGCCGAATTGAGTTCGATACTGCAAATAATATCATCAACAGATTTTCCGTAAATACGAAATGTATTATGGGGTAAAGATTTGCTATGGGTAATTTCGAATTTTTCTGTAGTTGCTTTTTTCACTACAATAATGCTTCGGCTATCGGTCACAAAACCTTCAAGCAAACGGGCAGGATATTGATTTATGGTAAATAAGGGTTCCTCCTGGGTGAGGCCCAAAACGGGTGAAGCAAATTTATTTCGGATACTATCTCCTACTTCTCCGTACCACAACTGATCGTCTATAATAATAGAAATCGAATTGGTTTTGCCGGATACAGGCTCAGGTTTCTCGCTTTTAAAACAAGAAATCAAGAGAAACGGAATTAACAGCAATAAAAAATGGGTTTTATTCATTTTCTTAATTTATGAAATAAAACCCAAATTTATGTAAGATTTTTTAACTATCCGTTTATTTTAAGTTTCATTCCTGGTTTAATGTCTCCGTCTTTAATGTTATTCCACTTTTTAATATCTGAAATGGTAACTCCAGGATACTTTTTAGAAATACTATACAACGAATCTCCTTTTTTAACGTAATAGTCTTCTCCAAGATTTTTGGTTGAAGTAGCTTTTTTCCTGAATGAATCAATTGACGAATTTGAAGCTATAGCTGTAGTTACATTTTCCTCGATAATTTCAGGAGCTGCTTTTGCAACTACTAATGTTTTACCTAAACCAATGTTATTTGATGTAAGACTATTTAGTTCTTTTAACTCCGCAATAGTCGTACCGAATTTTTTAGCGATGCTTCCTAAATTGTCTCCGGCTGCTACAACATATTCCTGCGGATGCGTATTGTTCTTATCTTTATCATCAGCTGAAGCAATGGCTTCTTCTGATTTTTTCTCAACAGCGATAGTTGATTTTAACTCTTTAAAGCTTTTAGTAACGGGATCGTAATCTGTTTTAAGTTTTAGATTTCTTCCTAACGCAACTGCATTTGATTTAAGATTATTCCATTTTTTCAGTTCAGGAACAGTCACATTATATTTAGCTGCTATGGTTCCTAAGTTGTCTCCTTTTTGAACTTTATACCATTTAACATCAGTATCTGTTGGCTCTATTATTTTATCCTGTTTTGCTTTTGCTTTAGGCGTAACTTTTAAAGCCAATTGAGCGGGCATTGTTTTATTTTGCGACTGGTACGCTACATAGTCGTAAATTTTATCTTCGTTTGAAACGAAAGTGGCAATTTTATCTTTTGGTAAGCGCAGGTAATGTGCTTCGTTTTGATAAAAAGGTACTACGTTTAATTTATACGAAGGGTTTAAAAGTTGTATTTGAGATTGTGGCATGTCTAACAAATCTGCAATTTGCTTGAATGACATTTGATTTTTAATCTGAACTGTATCTGTTTCAAAGTTTTTAACTACAGCTCTTTGCGGATTAATTCCGTGTTCTTTATGATATTCAAAAAGATACATTGTAGCTAAGAAAGCGGGAACATAACCTTGAGTTTCTTTTGGAAGATGGTTACGAATGTCCCAGTATTTTGTTTTTCCGCCAGAGCGACGAATGGCTTTGGTAACATTTCCCGGTCCTGAATTGTATGAAGCTAAAACTAACTCCCAATCGCCAAAAATGTTGAACATTTTACTCATGTATTCTGAGGCAGCAGCTGTAGCTTTAAGTGGATCGCTACGTTCGTCTACATACGAATCTATTTTCAGGGCGTATTGTTTTCCTGTTCCGTACATGAATTGCCAAAGTCCTGTGGCGCCCATTTTAGAAACTGCTTTAGGATTTAAAGCAGATTCTACAACGGCTAAATATTTAATTTCTAAAGGCACATTTTGTCTGGCAAAAGCGTCTTCAAAAATTGGGAAATAATATTCTGATAAAGCCATTAATCGAGAAAACGATTTTTTACGATTCTTAAGAAATGACTTTATTATATTTTCTAATCCTTGATTGTATTCAATATCAAAAGGTGATTTTTCATTCATTGCCTGAAGACGCTGTTTAAGCAATTCTGTTGGCAGTTCTTCATCTACAGTAACATCTGTGTTGATGGTTTGAATGTCTTTTGTAAGATCATCGTAAATATCTAAACTTACTAATTCGTTCATCCAGAGACTGTCAACACGTGTTGCCATTTCATCTCTTTTGAAAGTATTTTTAACAGAATCTAAATACGATATCTTTACAACTGGCTTAATTTCTACTTCTGTCTTCGCAACATCCTGCGCAAACATCGACATAGAGAAAAATGCCGTGACCACTATTGATATTTTTTTTACAATCATATAACATTTTTTTAAAATTCTATAATTCAAACAATTACAGAAACCTTACTTTTGCAAACTTAACCAGTTTATGCATGTAAACTATCTAAAAAAATGTTAATTGTGATTTTTTAGTCTAAAATCGCAGCGATTCCAGGTAAAACTTTTCCTTCTAACATTTCAAGCATAGCCCCACCACCGGTAGATACATAACTCATTTTATCTTCGAATCCGAATTGTTTTACAGCAGCAACTGAATCTCCACCACCTACTAATGAAAACGCTCCATTTTCTGTAGCTTCGGCGATATAATCACCTAATGCAATTGTTCCTTTCGCGAATGATTCCATTTCGAAAACTCCTAAAGGACCATTCCATAATATAGTTTTAGACTCTAAAATTACTTTTTTGAAATTCTCTAAAGATTTAGGACCTGCATCAAGACCTTGCCATCCGTCAGGAATTGCTGTTACATCTACAACTTGCGTGTTTGCAGTGTTTGAGAAATCATCGGCAGCAATTACATCAACCGGAATATGAATCTGAACTCCTTTTTCTTTAGCTAATCTTAAAATTTCAAGTGCTAATTCTTGTTTGTCATCTTCGCAAATAGAATCTCCAATTTTACCACCTTGTGCTTTAATGAACGTAAAAGTCATTCCACCACCAATGATCATGTGATCTACTTTGTCTAAGATATTTTCGATAACGGTAATTTTTGATGATACTTTAGATCCTCCAAGAACTGCTGTTACCGGTTTTTCGCTATTTTTAAGTACTTTGTTTAAGCTTTCTATTTCTTTTGCTAACAATGTTCCGAAACATTTTTCTGTTGGGAAAAATTGAGCAATAATAGTTGTTGAAGCGTGCGCTCTGTGAGCTGTACCAAAAGCATCGTTTACATAGATGTCTCCTAATGATGCTAATTCTTTTGCAAAAGCAACATCTCCAGCTTCTTCTTCTGCATGAAAACGTAAATTTTCAAGTAATAAAACTTCGCCTGGTTTTAAATCTTTTGCAGCAGTTTGAGCTAATTCTCCAACACAGTTTTCAGCAAACTTAACCTGAACTCCTAAAATTTCAGAAGCTGTTTTTAAAATATGTTTTAATGAATATTTTTCTTCTGCTCCTTTTGGTCTTCCTAAATGCGACATCAAAATTACACTTCCTCCTTGTGCCAAAATAGCATCAATTGTTGGTTTTGCAGCTTCGATACGAGTAGCATCTGTTACATTAAAATTTTCATCCAATGGTACATTAAAATCTACACGGATAATTGCTTTCTTATTTTTAAAGTCGAAATCGTTTAAAGTCTTCATTTTATAGTTTTTTTAGTTTTTTTTGAAAGAAAAACAAATATAGAACTTTTAAAGTATCATAAATATAAAAATAACCGATCTATAACAGCGAAAACGTTATAAGTTAAGAAAAAAAACAAATTAGCGCGTAAAATGATGAAATTGTACCTTAATCGTGAACCGGACTTTGTGTACAAGGACAGTTACTGATTGATTGTAAGAAATCGAAACCTATGGTTACCGAGTGCGTTCCTGTATTGTAGTTCCCTAAATCGTTGAACATTACCTGATATGAATATCCGAAGTAAAATTTAGATTTCATGAAACCTACCATTGGCCCAACTGATAATGGTTTTGGGAATTGGTCGTTTAAGAAACGGTATGAAACTCCTATCCAATAGTAATCTTCGTAACGATTGTAACGTCTGTACTTGAAGTTAAAATCGGTTGTTGAACGTCCGTCACTCGCAAAGTATTGATAGTAAACAGATGGTTCGTATTCGATACGGCTGTTTTCTCCGTCTTTAAAAACATAACCGGTATATACCTGATAGTTGGAAAGTAAATTAGGTTCTACTCCACGGTATTTATCGGTATTTTTCTTTAAAACGTTATTGGCATTAAAACTTAAGTAGAAGCTTTTATTACGATATAAGGCACTAATATCAAAATTATTATTGGCATTATAACGATTATCTGTTACAGAAGGGTCTATAACAGGGTGCTCGATTGTAGTATTGAATTCGTCTGTATCGATACGAAATGTATTGAAGTTGTACGAAAGTCCGAAAGACAAATATTGCTTTGAATAATAATCTAAAATGATGTGGTGCGCAAAGGAAACTTTTGCTCCTGTTTGGCGCGTATAACCGTTTCTGTCATTATAAAGCGAGATACCAACTCCGGAACGATCCAGAACTCTAAAATCAGCATAAAGTGACTGGTTTTGCGGTGCATCTTTAATACCCACCCATTGTGTAAGACCGTTGGCTCTAACTCTAAGGTTATCTCCGATACCGGCAAAGGCAGGAGAAATAACAAAAGGGTTGTCTGCTAAATATTGTGTAAATACTGGTAGGTTTAACTCTTGGCTGTAACTTGTTGTTACAGCCATGAGTACTAAAGATAAAATAAACTTTTTCATTGTAATTAATTTTTTAGACAACATCATTAGGGGCTCTTATTTTGTTATCTGTATAAAGTGAAATGTCCTACAAACTCTCTGTCATCCTTCGCATCATTCAATTTAAGAACATACCAGTAATCTCCTGAAGGTAAATCTGCACCGTTGTATCTACCATCCCATTTTTGACCGTAGTGGTACTTAGCAATTACACGACCGTATCTGTCGAAGATTGAGAACTCAAGGTTGTTGTAAATATTAGTACAACCAGGACCCCATGTTGTGTTCGTAGCACCACCAGGAGTAAAGTAATTATCAAGACAAATGTCTGTGTAAATTCCAGGAAGAGTTATTGTCGCTGTACATCCGTTTCTATCTCTTACAATTACAATATAATCTGCAGTTTTGTATATTTTGTATTTGTTTGAAGATGTAAATGGCTCTCCGTTGAAACTGTACTCATATCCAGGCGCTCCACCAGCAGCAGTAACCGAAAGGATATTCATTTCTTCCTTACTAGGAGTTTTTATAAGTGTTAACGGATCGTATGCTTTGATATCGAAACTTGCCGTTGGTACTTTACATCCGTTAGTATGTCTTGCCACAATATAGTGTTTTCCAGGAGCAACATTTGTAAAGATGTTACTTGGTTGGAAAGGTCCTACATCACTATCAAGTGCATAATCTACCTGAGAAAGATCAGTATTACTCTTATCAACTGTAACGGTTACCATATTAGATTGTGAATTGTTTACACAATCGTAATTGATATCGAAAGTTGGGTTAAGGATTACTGGTTCCGGCATTCTTATTTCTACTTTACTTGTACATCCATTACTATCTTTAATGTAAACATTATGTGTACCACCTACTTGATTTAAATAGTCTTTAGTAAGGCCAGTTACTGGTAAGTATGGTCCTTTTTCATTATCAAGACTTTCAAAGTATGGAGCTGTTCCACCTTTTATTTGAATAAAGAATGCACCGTCTTTATCGTCTTTACAAATCTCAGGGATCATTGAATTAGGAATTTCAGAAGCTATTAAAACAGTTGGTTCTTTTATCTCAATGTCTTTATATATCACGTTACAACCTAATATATCCTGAACAATTACAGTATAGAATCCTGCCTCTAAAAATTGAAAATCTCCACTTTCAACAAACTGATCTAAGTATGGTGAAATAGCATATTTGATAACACCTGTACCACCAGAAGCAGTAATTTTGATTGCACCATTCTTTTCACCAAAACATTTAACAGGTACTACATCATAATTTGATGTAAGCGGATTAACCGGCTCTGTTACTGTTGTAGCAGTTGAATTCTGCGTACAATCACCACTTACTACATGTACTGTATATGGACCATCAGCTGCATTAAGAGCGGCAAAAATACCATCAGCTTGCGCTGGTCTTATTTCTACACCGGCACCATTCAATAATGAATATTGATAGTTACCTAAACCTCCTGTTGCTTTTGCAACGATCATTGCTGTAAATTCTCCTGTACAATTAACTGTTGCATTTCTTAAATCTAATTCTATTGCTAATGGCACAACTGGCTCAATTTTCACATCATTAGAGATAACGCTCACACAACCTAAATTATCTTTTACAAAATAACGGTGTGTTCCTACAGCTACAGAGAAAGTCGTTGAATTATTGAAAGGTACACTATATGTAGTTCCATCTTCACTATATGTATAAGGACCTGTACCACCTGTTGCAGTTAATGTAAGTGTAGCATCAGTAAGACAAGTGATATTGTCTTTTAATGATAATTCTGCTTCAACTTTTGCAGGATTTACAAGTGTAATTGTTGTAGGCATGATGGTTTCACAACTAAAACTATCACTTACGCTTACGGTATATGTTCCTGCGCTTAATCCTGTAAAGACATTAAGTTCTTGTGGTCCTAATACCTCAATCTCACCGTTTTCCATTGTATAAGATAAACTATAAACATAGTTAGCACCTTCACCTCCTTGTGGATTAGTAACTGTAATTACACCACTATTATCTCCGTAGCAAGTTAATACTGTACTTGTTGCAGCGGCATTGAATGTTATTGCATCTGGAATAACTAAGTGCACAACCTCTGAAACAATACAACCTTTACTATCTCTTGCATTAACAGTATAATCTCCAGGAGTTAATTTTTGGAAATAACCAAACTCTGAATAATCATAACTTACCGGACCAACCAATTCGTATTGATAAGTACCTTCCCATCCGCCTTCAGCAAATACATTAATCGTACCGTCATCGCTATTTGCAGATGCACAAGTAATACGTGTATGTGTTACTGTACTCTTTAATGGAGTTGATGGCTGACCAATATCAAAAGTTGTACGAACATCACATCCAGGGCTATTTTCTAATGTAGCTACAACTTCGTATCTACCGGCCAGTAATCCTGTTAATTGAAGTGGTCCCGCATTCGTTGTTTTTCCTGTAATAGGAAGAGGCATTGGACCTGTAATTGTATATCTAAACGCACCAGCTTCATCAGCAGGATAAGGGCGATTATCTACAAGAGTTAACTCAACATTTCCTGTTGATTCACCATAACAAATATCTGCTCTTATTGCATTAACCTGGAATCCAAACGTATTTGGATCAAGTACCTGATGATTTTGTGAAATAGTACAATGAGTTGCAGTATTTAAAACTGTTACTAAATAGTTACCAATTCCTACTGTGAACTTTCCGTCATTATTTACGACTGGCGCAATAGCCGTTCCATTAACATCTGTACCTGTTAATGTATATTGTAAAGGTGCAGTTAAAGTTCCTTTTGTAGCCACAATTGCCTGAATAGTTTCTGGCGTAACACATGTAATTGGCGTTACATCAAAAGTAATATCTAATAAAGTAGCAAAAGGCGCAACACTAATAGGTGCTGTAGAAGAACCTAAACAGCCATTACTATCATATACATTCACAACATAATTCCCAACTAAGTGATCGGTTTGAGTGTATGTTTTTGAATCGCCACTCTGAACTTCAACACCATCTCTCATAAACTGATATGTAACATACTTACCAGAACCACCTGTAACATTATCTACTGTAATAATAGCATTGTTATTAGTGTTGGTATTTGGTGTACATTCAAAATCAGTATTACTTGCTGTTACAATAATAGCATCAGGTTCTGGAACAAAAACATCTACTAATTGCAATTCACAACCTCTTCCTGATTTTACTGTTATAGTATAATTACCAGAACGCAAATTATTAAATTCCGGAGAAGTTTGATCTACTATAGGTGTAATACCCATACCTGAGATACTATATACGTATTGCGGATTGATATTGGCCGCTGAAAGACTTACAGAAATACCACCATCAGCAGTTCCTTTACATGAAGTTTTTCTTGGTGTTGCCACCGCATCTATAATATCTGCTGCTAATGTGATTTCTTCTTTAATTTCTTTATAACATCCTGTAACGATATCAGTTACCCTAAATACATAAATTCCTGCACCTAAACCAGCAAACTGATTACTTGGCTGTGGAGCACCACCATTCTTAGTATAAACATAACTGCTAGGAGTAGAAACTGTTCCTCCATCTGCGAATAAAGTAATTACACCATCAGAATTTTTACAGATTGGTAATTTAACTTCTGCATATAATGTTAATGGTTTTAAAACAGTAACAGATACAGGGGCTGTAACCGGACACTGGTTTTTATCCCAAACCCATACTTTATAATCTCCAGGAGCATTAACCTCAAGAATATTACTGTCTTGATAGATTACACCATCTAAACTATATTGTAGTTTCAATAATCCATCAGCTGTAACTTCAATTTCATACTTGTCAGTAGTAGGACATTGATTCAACACTTTTACATTTGTAATGGTTGGCAAAGGATCTAATGAAATGTTCACTTGCTTAGATTGTGGACAGCCGTTAGCATCTTTTACATACACTACCCAAGTATCAAAATCTGCTGGTCCTACTTTTAAAGTCTTAACTGATTTAGTTGCTACTTCTGAATAATCAGCATCTGTAACTGCCTGCGTTATAGGTAAAATTGCAAATTTATAATTACGTGTTCCTCCAACAATAGAATTTGGATCTACAGTAATAGTACCGTCTTCATTGCAATTTTGATTTTCAACTTTAATATCAATTCCTGTAATATCTAATAAATCTGGTTGTGTAATAGTAACCGGATTTGAATCAACATCACACGATGGATAATCTGTTTGAGTAACTTTTACAATATAATTTACTCCTGCAGCTAATCCTGTAATCGTAAATGGATTGTTTGTTGTTGCATTTATGCCTGTTCCGTTTGCTACGGAAACTCCGCCAAGAAGAACATCATAATTATAGTTCTTAGTATAGTTTTCGATGTTAATTGTAATTGCACCATCGCTTAATCCGTTACAAGTCACCTGTGAAGATGCTGTAGCAAATACTTTCATGGTATTATACAAAGGAACATCATGAACATTAGTAAGTATTGTACACAATGTGTTTACATCTGTAATTTTAAATTGATAGCTATGTCCTGCCGGCGCTAAATAATTAAATGTTGATCCGGTAGTTATTGCCGTTGCTGGTGTGCTATATGCTGCACCATCTATAGAAACCTGATATTCAAAAGCACCAGTTCCGCCAGCAATATCAACTTTAATAGTTTCAACTCCTAAATTTGGACAATCTGCAGCAATAAATAATTCAGCTTTAGCAGAATCCAATACCGGGAATGGGTTAATAATAATCTGTACATCATCAACACAACCGTTTTTATCCTTAACATAGTAAGTATATGTCTGAGGTGTTTTTGGAGCATCAACCGTAAACTCATTGCTAAGATACCAACCTGTTCCGTCGCTATAGGTATAATCACTAACTGCGCCTGTACCTGAACCCGTTCCACCATCACCTGTTACGGTAACAATAGTTCTTTTGATTGCATTAGCAGGTTGTGTACATTCAAATTTAGCTGCTACTGCTTTCGCTTCTACAGGAATTGGAGCTGTTATCTCAATATTAGATTTTGTTAGAGGACAATCTTTCTCTGATTCTACTGTTACTTCATACATACCCGCAATTAATCCCGTAAATAAACCTGAGCCAGTCTGCACTACAGGAGTTCCTGTTGTAGGCGCGGTTCTGGTTAATGTATAGGTATATGGAGTATTTTCTGTAACTCCAGTTAATGTTACTAATATCTGACCATTAGAAGCATCACCTTGAGCCGGTACTTCGATACAATTTGGTGAAGTCGGTACTGCATCAAAATTAATTGAACTTGGAGCAACCATTTCTACCGCAGGAATATCAAACGAACATCCTTCTGTATCTGTAACTGTAAATTTATAACTTCCTGAAGCTGTAACAATGTAATTTGTTGTACCAGGATTATCAAATGTAAACGGACCTGTTGTTGTCGTTAAATCTTTAGTAACAGTATAGCTATAAGCTGGATAACCTCCTGCGGCTTCTAATTTAATTATACCGTCAGTTGTACCTGTACAATAAAGCTCTTTCTCTTTTGTTGCCGAAGCAAGTAACTGACTGTTAATTTTAACTGACACTGGTGTAACTGCTTTACAACCAAATTGATCTCTTACAGTAACCTGATAATCACCAGGAGCTACATCTGTAAAAGTATTTCCTTGCCATGTTTTACCATTATCAATACTATACTGATAACTTGGTGTATATGCAGGAGTACCCAGAGTAGTTGCATTCACTACTATAGTTGCACCTTGACCAACACCCGAACCTGTATAACAATAAACAGATGAAATATCTATTGAAGCTACTGGCTCTATTGGAGTAAATAGTTCGAACGTGTCTGTTAATATACAACCTTTTGCATCTTGTACTGAGAAATTGTAAACACCTACTTTTTTAAGTCCTCCGAAATCACCATCAGTCTGAACAGGTAAAACTGTACCATCTGGTTCTGTCAATGTAAACAAATAACTTCCCCATCCTTTATCAGCTGTAATAACAACTTTTCCATCTGTTGTACAACCTAGTGGTGTTACTGTTTTATCAATAACTAAAAGCTCAGCTGGGCTTTCAATTTCGAAATCAAGGAACATCGAACAATTTGTTGCATTATCGAACACAGTAATTTTATGATTACCAGGAGTTAGATTTGTTAAATCAATCTTACCATCTGCAGGCCCTGCGACAGCAAGATTAGTATCAAGTTGATAAGTATAAGTAGCTGTACCAAAACCAGTAACTAAGAAACTAGCTTTTCCATTATCTGCACCAAAACAAGTAATATCTGTTAAAGATTGTTCTTCAATATTAATTTTAATAACCTCTTTAATTTCTTTAGATAACTGTTTAGTACATCCTGTATCTACGTCAGTAACTAAAAACACATAATTACCAGGGGTTAAACCATTAAACACTCCCGTTGCACTAGTAGTTACAATTGGAGATGGTGCTATAGTTGCATAAGTATATGCTGCTCCCGTTCTTCCAATTACATTTGTGATAGTTGCTGTAATAAATAAAGTAGTACATGTAATTGGTCCTGATAGATTAATATCAAAATTAGATGGTTTAACCAATTTAGGAATCAAAACTGTACCCGTTGCATCAATACAACCATTAGCATCTCTAACTGCATAAGGAATATTTCTATCTGCATCTGCTTCATTAACAGTATAAATAGTTTTGTCATCGAAATCACTTCCATCAAAACTATATTCATATACTCCTGTGCCACCTGTAGCTGATAATTCTACTTTTGCAGGTTGAGCTGCATTTCCTGCGCCACATGTAAATTGTGTGACTTTTGCCGGATCTAATTTTACTTCTGTTGGTGCTCCTAAAACTACGCTACCAGTAACCTCACATTCTAAGGCATCTTTTACGACAAATGGATAGGTTGTACTAGTAAGAGCTGTAACGCTATAAGTATTTTCATCAGAGAATCCTAAATTATTAAAATTAAATTTATAAGGTCCTTGGCCTCCAATTGCTGATAATATAATTGTACCAGCACCACCATAACATTTCGCTATAATTGCTTCAGAATCCGGAACAATTGGTACTAATGCTTTAATAACTATTGGGTTTGTTACAATTGGGCAATTATTTGCATCTGTAACTCTAATAATATAAGTATCTGCATCTGCTGCCACTATAGGGTAACTAAAGTTTCTGTCTAATGCTCCTAAGGAAACTGGTGCAGAATATGCTGCTGCTCCTTTTTTAACCTCATATTTAAATGGAGCTGTACCATCTGTAATTGTTACATCAATACTTGCATTTGGAGTTGCAACAGAACAGTCTAGTTGTTTTGTTACAACTTTAAGTTTTGGAGTTGGTATAATATCAATAGATTGCAATACTTCACAACTATTTTTATCCTTCACATAAATATCATAGTGACCTGGACTTAGATTTTGAATTAAATATGGAAAACTGTCTACTAATGTATAACTAGTATTATTGTTTATACTGATATAAAAAGGAGCAATAGCCGTAGCTGAATTTGTCAAATCTACTTTTATTTCGAATGCCCCCGCAACTGCACATAAATTTGGTACCGAAAGATCAATTGTAGGACTTGGATCTAATGGCAATAAAAATACCGGTGTTCCTTTAATACATCCAAAAGCATCTTTTACCCATGCATAATAATTAGCAGAATCTCTATTAAAGATTGGTGATGTAGTCCAAGCAGGATCTGTAGCAGCTGGAGTTCCCGGAGTAGTTGTAACCATATAATTATAAGGTCCCGTTCCGTCACTTCCAATTACTTTAATAATACCAGCAGCTGGATTACAATTATCATTTTGTACAATAACATAATCTGCCGACAATAATACTGCCGATTCTCTAATTGAGAATTTAGCTGTAGATAAACTACATCCTGCATTTGTTGCTCCAGCACCTTCTTTTACTAAAACAAAATAATCACCATAAGGCATTGCTCCGAAACCAGTGATAGCAAGTGTTCCGTTTGCAGGAACCGTTCCTGAACCTGTAATTCCTGTTGGAGCTAATGATAATGCATCATAGACTTCGTAGGTAATTGGAGTTGGAGAGGAATAAATACTTGTTACATTAAAAGTAACTTTTCCATCACCATTACCTTTACAAGTAACATTTTGCGAAGTAGGAGCACTAACACTAAGTGTTGTATTTGATGGAATTGGTATTTCTGCCGTTTCATAATAGTAACATCCTGAATGACTATCATATACAATAAACGTATATCTTACTCCTGGTATTAAACCTGTTATTGTCGCTTGCTTAGCTGGAGATTCACCAACCCATACTCCAACAGTTGGATACTTTGGTTTAACACCTGTATAATAACTGAAGTAAAATGGCCCATTACCAATAGGAATTGAAGTATTGACACCAACAGCCACCACAGCAGAACCTAAAGCAGAACAATCAGCCGGAGGTGGTGCATTTACTGTAATGTCTAAATCATCTGGTGGAGAAGTAATGGTAACTTCTTCCGTGTAAACACATCCTTTAGCATCTGTAATCCTAATTTCATAAAGACCAAAATCAACAATTTCAAAAACTGCTGATGTACCCGGTACATTTTTAAATTCTTTATAATAGTTTGTTCCCGTTACAAAATAGTTATACGGAGATGTTCCGCCTGTAACCTTATCAATAGTTATTGATCCTAATGATACACCATTACTAGTATTACATGTAATACCAACAATTGTTTTCTCAAGAGCTATTTTAGAAGGCTGTATTAATGTAATATCTTTTGAAACACTTATACAACCTTTACTATCTTTAACTTGAAAACTATAAATTGTACCCGGAGCTACTGTAGCTGCCAAATCAGTAAATACAGGCGAATCTTGCCATGTACCACCATTAATACGGTACTGATAACCAGGAACACCACCACTTGCAGTTACTGTAATTGTTCCTTCAGAAACATTGAAACAATTTGGATCTGTTTTTATTGCACTAGCAGTAGGAGTTTCCGGATCTGTAACTTTAATTGGCCCTATTTCTGTACTACAACCACCAGATGTAACTTTAAAGTAATAATTACCTGATGCTGTCGTGTTAAATACATTACTTCCTACTGGAGCATATGTTCCCGTAGTTTCTAATTTATAGTCATAAGTGTATGAATTATTTCCACCTCCTGCTGTAAGTGTTACCTGAGCAGCAGCTGGAGCACTACACGTTATATCTTTGTCTAAAACATGTTTTAATGTTAATATCGAATTTATCGTGATATTTGTTTTTGCTTCACAACCATGGTCATCCATTATACTTAATGTGTACGTACCTGGACCCGTAATTGTTTTTGTATCATTTGTATCATAAGATCCGTCCAATCCGTAAAGCGGGGTTCCATTATATACAGTACCAACAATTTTTACTGTAAAATTAGTTCCTGAGTAACACATCGGAGCCGTTATTGGGTCTATCGTTGGCTTAGCATCTCTAGGGATAGTTATAGTACTTTGTATAGGACAACCTTTACCATCTGTAACATAAACATCATAATTTATACCGTCAACATCAGTATCTTTTTCAAAAAGTCCTGTAGTGTTATAATCACCCGCAACTGGAGTAACACCTTGTTTTACTACAGCATAATTTAATGTACCTGTTCCACCTGTAGCAGTCACAGTAATATTTGTTTTTGGCTTAGAACAAAATACTTTTGTTCCATCTGCTTTAACAATAGTAATAGCATCCGGATCGCCCAGTATTACCTCATCTGTAGCTGTACAACCTGTTGCTGTATTTGTTACTGTAAATGTATAAGTTAAACCACCTTTTAATCCTGTATAAGTAACAACACCTGCTATATCATTTCCAACAATGTTAGTTGGTGATGCACTACTTACTAAACCAAAAGTATATCCTCCTGTGGTATTTCCTGAAATTGTAAATTTAACCACCCCATCGCTTAATCCATTACAAGTTACATTGGTTACAATACCACCAACTGCGTTAATAGGATCAACAGGTTTAACATAATACTCATCAACAACTGTACAACCGTTGTTATCTGTTATTTTAAAATGATAATTTCCAGGATATAATCCTAAAAATATATGATCCTGAGTTGCAATTCCTGTCACTACAGGATTTGCAGGAGCAATAGCTGCATCTGTACTTGTTATCTCGAATTTAAATGGTGCTACACCATTTGTTACAGTAACTTTTAAATCTGTCGTTTTTTCTGCTGACTTACAGCTAATAATAGGATCTTGTGAAAAAGACAAAGCTGTAGGCGATTTTAAACCTTTAATTTCAACATCTATAGGAGTTGATAAAGAACAGTTATTCGCATCAAATACTTGTACGGTTACAGTACCTGAGTCAGTTGTAGTATAAACATTTGATACTACCGGAGGCATAACTCCATTATAGCTGTATCTGTATGGATTAATACCTGGAAATGGTGTTCCGCCTGTTACAGTAACTGTAATTTTAGCTGGTTTTGCATTATTTGAGGCATCGCACAATAATTCAGTAGTAACCTTAGCATCTACCGTTAAACCAATAGATGGTTCGTTAATATCAACTGTTTTAGCATCTGATTTACATTTTTTAGCATCTATAACATAAATGCTATATTTTCCTGCCTTTAAATTCTTAAATATATTAGTTGTTTGTGTTACTTCTACGGTAGCCGGAACAGTATTTAAAACATATGTGTAAGTTCCTAGAGCAGGTGTAGCATTAACTGTTATCGTTCCTGTATTATCTCCTTTACATTTTACATCTACTTTGTCTGTTGTAAAATCTGGTTTTACTGTCGCATCTACTTTTTGAGAAACTATTACAGTACAACCTTTGCTATCTGTAATCTCAAAATAATATGTTCCCTCTAAAACTGAATGACTAAATTTAGTTTGACCAGCAGAAACATTAATATATGCCTCTGACGAAAAAACACCTGTAGTATTTACTCTATATTTATAATCTGGATATCCGTTAAAAATTGAAACTTCAATTTTTGCTTCAGGACTAGTAGGATCACACGTTAAATCTGCTTCTATTCTTGGAGTTGCTGACAAAGGCTGAGCAATTGTTTGTTTTGCTAAAACATCTGTACAACCAGTCACAATATCTCTAACTGTAATGGTATAATCACCAGGTATTAACCCCTTAAAAGTTCCTGAAGGCTGATAACTACCGCTGTTAAGTTTGTATTCGTAATTAGGGTTTGGATTTGGTGCCGAAGTTGGTTCTGCAATTAAAGTTGCACCTAAACCTCCTGCACAATAAATAGTATTTACACTAATTTGAGCTGATGGTTTAACGAAATCATTAATTAAAAAAGTTTGACCTGCAACTGTACAACCTCTCAAATCGCTTACAGAAACGCTGTAAGTACCAGGCGCCAGATTAATAAATTTGTTATTATTAACCTGAACTTTTGCTGCACCTGCCGGTAATGGTAATGTACGGGTTACCGTGTATGTATATGTACCCCAACCATCTACAGCATTTATAGTAGCTGTACCCTGATCTTTACAAGTAACATGAGTAAGATCCGGAGCATTTAAAGCCAGAGCAGCTGTTGGTCCCTGAACTTTTACAATTTCTGTAACCGGGCAATTTGTTGTAGAGTTTGTTACTACAATTTTATGATCACCTGCTGCTAAACCTGTAATTACAATATCAAATGGGCTACCTGTTGATGTTTTAGTTTCTAAAGGTAGTGCGTCAACTTGATAAGTATAACCAGTACCAGCATCAATTCCGGTAATTGTAAATGTTGCTGTACCATCTGTACTTCCTGTAAAACAAGATACAGGAGTAGACTTACTACCTACTGTAAAGCTTTTAGGTAATGGTATAAAGTGTTTGTCCTGAACTTTACAATTATTTGCATCTCTTACTTCAAAAGTATACTCTACATCAGCAGCAAGATTCGTAAATGTATTATTTGTACTAAATGTTCCTGCAGTTGGTGAAACCATTCTGTACTCTAAACCAGTAGTTAAAATAGTACCTGCAGCATTTTTTACATCTGTAATAGTTATTGTTGAACGATTTGTTGGGCATGTAACCAGAGAATGATCAATTTTCATTGAAGCCGGTTTGTTCAAGGCAGTAATCGTACCTACTGTTATAGTTTTTGAACAAGAATTAGCATCTGAAATAACAACTTTGTATTCGCCTGCAATACTTAAATTACTAAAAGTTAAACCATCTTGTGGTCCTGCAACCGCTACATTATCTAATAATAATGTGTATTTATATTGAGGTGTTCCTCCCTTAACTTCTGAAACGGTAATTGTAGCCGCATGATCACAAGTATATGCTGTGCTTATCTCTGCTTTTCCTGAAATATCTTCAGGCTGATAAATTTTGAATGAATATGATTTAGTACACTCATTGGCATCTTTAACAATAAAAGTGTAGTCAATTCCTGCAACAGAACCTTCTAAACCGTCGTAATGTGTTTTATTACTGAAACCTCCTGTTCCATTAAATTCAAAAGTATAAGGAGCTACTCCTGTTAATCCTTTTAAATCAACATAACCATTTTTAGTTCCAAAACAAGTTGCATTATTAGGCTTAGCTTCTGCAGTAACTTGTATTTTATCACTAATTTTTTGTAATATTTTTATCGGGCATTTATTAAAATCAACAATCTCAAAAGTATAAGTATCTGAAATTGTAGTAGTAAACTCAAATGTTGATGTTGTAGTCGTTCCTTCATCCATTTTAGTTCCTAAACTATTTTTAACGATATAATTAAACGGAGCTGCACCCCCTTCAATAGTAACTAAAATAGTAGCCGCAGCAGCTGCACCAGCTTTACAGCTTAATGCTGCTTTGATAGATGGTTTTGCAGCAAATACCGGACTAATAGTCTGACTTACCGCATCGGCAGAACAACCATTTGCATCTACAATAATAAAATCATAAATTCCTTCTTTAGAAACCGGATATGTAAAAGTTGGACCATCAAAAAGATCACTCAATTCACTGTAATTACCTCCGTTGAATCTTACTTTGTATTGAAATTTTCCTTTACCACCTATAATTTTAACGACAATTGACGCTCCTGTAGTAGCATTAAAACATAAATTTGAACTTGCATCAATTTCTGCTTTTATTGCAACAGGGCCATTTACTTTTAAATTTGTAATCTGACTTGCAGGACAATTTTTACCATCTACTCCTGAAACTGTATAATTACCCGGAAGAACATCTCTTACTTTATACTCCCCGTCTACCGGATCAACAACAAAAGGTTGTTTTGTTCCATCTGCCGTATTGGTTAATGTAATCGCATAAGTTGGTCCTGTACCTCCTTCTATTTTAGCTGTAACGATAGCTTTTGTGCTACAAGTTGCATCAGTTGCGCTAACATTTAATTTAAATAAATCAGGTGATTTAATTATGGTTGGAATTGTATAGCTACAATCTGTTGCTGTTTTATTATATCTAATTCTGATGTCATAAGTTTTAGCAACGATATCAGGAAAAGTAGCATTTGGAAATTTAACTTCAGCAACTTTTGATGTATACCATTTAACTCCGCCATCTATAGAATATTCATATCCATTTGTAGTATCAAAGTTTTCTGCTTTTATTGTAAAAGCTCCATCTTTGCTTCCAAAACATGAAACAGGAGTTATTCCTTCAACTGTTCCTATAAACTTAGGTGGTGCATTGATAGTAAAATCCCATTTAAATTGTGCTCCACAAACTCTTGGAACCTGATACACTTTAATATCGTCTATTGCAACGTCATTTCCATTATCATCTCTTACATTAGAACGAACAATAAATCGTAACGAAGTATGTGCTCCAGGGTCAAGAGTGATTGCTGTTTTTGGAAACTTTTGCCAGTCAAGATCATTATTTGATCTGGTAATAGGTCCTGTCGCAAACCATGATATTTCGGTACCGCTATCATCTACTAAGGCAATTCTTAAATTAGCATCAGCTTTACCTTTTCCAATCATCATTAAATTCATCGCATAAAACTCGAAATTAATTGGCTGATTTGGAATCACATCATTAATTTGTTTTTCATACAATATCGTCGTTACCGGTATTTTATCTCCAATATTAACTGCCAGGAATCTACCTTTAGGATCCTTACCTTTACTGGTGTTATCTTTTGGATACATCCAATTCCAGCCAGAAGTTGCTGTTTGATTTATATAACTCGTTACAGAATAATCACCATCGTTTATCGCCGGACTACCATTACACCAGGTTGCGCTTTGACTATTATCTTGTATTTGTCTTTCAAAACAATAATAAAAAGTATTGATACCAGGTGAAGTAGTATTCTCACCACTTCCAAAAGTTTCTGTTAACAAATTACTAGAGGTCGTAGCTGACTTCACATTATAATCAACTGTAATAAAGTGCTGACCTTGTGGAATATTTAAGAACACGTTAGGCTGCGCCGTATTAGGATTAGGATAACCATCGATGTAATATTGAAAAGTATATCTTGGATCTCCAGCACCGCCATTGATAATAACGGATTGATTAGCTGTACCATCACAATTAAAAACCAAAGGACCACGTTCAATTTTTGGAGCAGTTGGCTTAGCATCCATATAAATATTCCCCATCTCATAAGTACACAGTGATTTATCTCTGATAACCACTGTATATGGACCTCCTTCAGGCAAATATCCTTCATTTGTTTTTTGCCAACCATCTGTACTATTAAACCAATATTCATAAGGAGCAGTTCCTCCCTGAGGGTTTGTAATTCTTACAATTCCTTTTACTCCATCAGGGGCACAACCAGCTAATGCGGCAACTCCTGCAGAAGCAGTTAAGGCTGTTGTTGTACCGATATTAACTACAGTAAATGCATCAGTACAAGAAATACCATTTACTCCATATCTAATAGCAACATTATATTCACCAGCGACTAAATTTTTATAACTACTTGTACTTGTCTGCCAGCTTTTTCCAAAATCTTTACTATATTCAATGGTATTATAACCATTTTTATTGACTATCGTAATATTAATATTTCCTGTTGGGTTACAACTTCCACTTGTTGTTGTTGTAATTGTGTATTCAGGTTTTTTGGAATTAGCAATGACGAATGTTTTATCAGCCGTACAACCGTTCAGGTCTGTAACTCGCATTATATAAGTTCCGCCTTTACTCACAATAACTTTACCGTTAGGTACAAGAACAAAACCGGCATTATCTATATTAACATAATAATTATAGGGAGAGGTTCCTTCAGCCGCACCACCAGTAATAATTCCAGTACTACAATCATTCATTGTCGTAGTAATAGACGAATTATTTAGCAGTTTAGTCTTTGATTTAATAGTAATTTTTTGTGTATCTGTTGCACAAGTACCTTCTATAGTAGTTACAATTACATAGTTTCCATCTGCTAAACCTGTAAATTCGTGCTCCGCAATAGATTTAGGTCCGCCAGTGGCAATTGCATTTTTTAAATCAGTGTCCTTAAAAATTTGATATACAAATTGATTGTTTAGTGTATTAGGTCTCACAATCACACTACCTTTTTCGCCATTACATGCCGGCTGAGTTTCAACTACTGTAGAAGCAAAATTAATTTCACTAACCACAATACCTTTAACATTAAAAATACAACTTCCTGTTATTCCTCTCAATCGAATAAAAACATTATATTTATCTGCTTTTGTTACCTGAAAAGTATTACTATCCTGCCAGGTATTTGCATCAGGATTTGTAGTAAAACTGTATTCATATGCAGCACCAAAACCACCTGCAATAATTTGACCTGGAATTACACAACCTGTACCGTCTTTTACGATATCACTTTTTATAATTCCTGTAGGATCTACTTCATTTGTATAAACATTAAAGTAAAAAATAAACTCTGTTTTATCAGCATATCTAATTTTTACTCTAAACTCACCTGCAGCACTGGCATTATAGTCAGGTCCACTGGCAACATCTGCCCACGTACAATTATCTGCATCATTAGCACAATTACCATTTAAGTTAGGCGCACAACCTCCTGTACGACGCTCCCATTGAATTGAAATTGCATCTGTAATACCAGTTTTGATAAGTCTGGAATCATTTTTTCCGCATAAAAATAACTTTGGTAATTTTTTACCATCATTAGGACATTCAGAAACAACACCTGCGTACTCTCCCTGAGCATATTTAATAACAGGATTTTCAATAGCCGGAACTGCTACTTTTGCCTTATTTGGATCCGTGTTAGTATCTAAACTAAAAGGATTTTCAAACTGATTATTTGCTTTTAAGAATATATTCTCATTCAAGTTTTTGGGAAACTTGGAGTTATAAGCGATTCCATTTTGCGAGTAGGATGCAAAATTGAATAACATGGCTAAAACAAAAATCAGCGTTCTTAAAATAGTAGGTTTTCTCATAATCATTTTTTTGTTTACTTACATTTTATCCTCTAAGGGGCATTAGTGAATAAAACAATTAGTATTCTATAACATTTATTATTATGCCCTCCTTAGCATAGGTTAAGGAGGACCGACATTACTCTTATTCTGTATTAATTCTCGACTTTTACGATAGCCATTTTTCCGTTATATGGTTTTGTTCCTTTTGCTTCTAATGCTTTAGTTGCTTCAGATAAACCTTCGAATTTCTCGTAATAGATATAATACTTACTTGTTGTTACGTTGTAAAAGAAATTAACATCTGAACGTCCTGCCGCGACTGCTTTAGTCAGGAACTGATCACGTTTTTCTACACTGTTGTGAACGGCAATAATTAAATAATAACCACTATCAGAATTTTTAATATTCTTGATAATTTGCATATTCGACTGGTCTTCACCAAAATCAAAATCACTTGCGGTTAATGGCGTACTGCTTATTTTAGTTGTTTCTTTTATACGTTTTAGAGCGGCAACGTCCTGTGCATATCTTCCCTGATCGTTCTCGTAAGCTGCACGTTTGATTCTACGTTTTTTCTCAATTTCAGTTTCAGCTTTAATACGTTCTAAATTCGAAAGTAAAACAGCACTGTCTGATTCCATTTTTAATTGTGCTGCTTTCAACTGATTGATCTTATCCAGATACGCCTTGTTTAAAGCATCATTTTTATTCGGGAATTTTTTAAGTCTTTCGTTATATAAATTAGTCAACTTAGCGATTTCATCTTTTTGAATTCTATTCGCATCCGCAAGTTGGGCTTTTAAAGCTTCTAACTGACTATTTTCAGCCGCTACACTTTTAAAAGGCTTTGGCTCTTTATAAATTCCTTTTTCACTTAAATCATTCTCTTCTTTTAAGTCATTAAGATCTCTTTGTTTATTAGCCACAGTAGTATTAAACTGAGACAATAAGTCTTTTTGATTTTTAACCGAATTCTCAATAGATTGTGTTAAATCATCTATTGCTTTTGCTGTATCGTCTTTTGGAGCTGAAGCTGCTTTTGCAAGTGCATCTGCTGCTAATTTAGCCTGCAATGCTTCTGCATCTGCTTTCGCTTTGGCATCGGCCAATAATTTTGCTTCACGTGCCTCTTCTGCTAATCGTAATTGTCTTGTTTCTTCTTCAGCCTGTAATTTTTCAGTAGCTTCTGCATCCGCTTTTGCTTTTTGATCTGCCAGTAACTTCGCTTGTGCAGCCTGCATATCAGCTTTCGCTTTTGCATCAGCAGCTAATTTTGCTTGTAATGCTTCTGCATCTGCTTTGGCTTTTGCATCAGCAGCTAGTTTTGCTTGTAATGCTTCTGCATCCGCTTTTGCTTTAGCATCTGCAGCTAATTTTGCTTGTAATGCTTGGGCATCGGCTTTCGCTTTTGCATCTGCAGCTAATTTTGCTTGTAATGCTTGGGCATCGGCTTTCGCTTTTGCATCTGCAGCTAGTTTTGCTTGTAACGCTTCTGCATCCGCTTTCGCTTTGGCATCAGCAGCTAGTTTTGCCTGTAATGCTTCTGCATCCGCTTTTGCTTTAGCATCAGCAGCTAATTTTGCCTGAAGTGCTTGAGCATCTGCTTTCGCTTTTGCATCTGCAGCTAGTTTTGCCTGTAATGCTTCTGCATCGGCTTTGGCTTTTGCGTCAGCAGCAAGTTTAGCCTGCAATGCTTCTGCATCAGCTTTTGCTTTAGCGTCAGCAGCTAGTTTTGCCTGAAGTGCTTCTGCATCGGCTTTTGCTTTTGCATCAGCAGCTAGTTTTGCTTGTAGTGCTTGAGCATCAGCTTTTGCTTTAGCGTCAGCAGCAAGTTTTGCCTGTAATGCTTCTGCATCAGCGGCTAATTTTGCCAGACGTGCTTCTTCTGCTTCTTGTAATTTTTTCGCTTCTGCATCAGCTTTCGCTTTAGCAGTTGCTTCTGCATCAGCTTTAACTCTTGCATCGGCAATTAATTTTGCCTGTAATGCTTCCATATCAGCTTTTGCTTTGGCGTCAGCAGCAAGTTTTGCCTGTAATGCTTCTGCATCCGCTTTTGCTTTAGCATCAGCAGCTAATTTTGCCTGTAGTGCTTCTGCATCCGCTTTTGCTTTAGCATCAGCAGCTAGTTTTGCTTGTAGTGCTTCTGCATCAGCCTTAGCTTTAGCATCAGCAGCTAGTTTTGCTTGTAGTGCTTCTGCATCAGCCTTAGCTTTAGCATCAGCAGCTAGTTTTGCTTGTAGTGCTTCTGCATCAGCCTTAGCTTTAGCATCTGCAACTAGTTTTGCTTGTAATGCTTCTGCATCCGCTTTCGCTTTAGCATCTGCTTCTATTTTTGCTTTTGCAGCAGCTTCAGCATCAGCCTTAGCTTTTGCGTCAGCAGCTATTCTTGCTGCTCTTGCTTCAGCATCTGCTTTCGCTTTGGCATCGGCAGCTAATTTTTCTTTTAATGCAGCATCTTCAGCAGCTTTTGCTTTAGCATCTGCAGCTAACTTAGCTTTGTTCGCGGCATCAATGCTTACTTTTGTTTTTGCGGCAGCAGCGGCAGCAGCTTTGGCTTCAGCGGCTAATCTTGCCTGATAAGCATCTGAATCTGCTTTTGCTTTAGCATCTGCAGCTAAGATTGATTGTAAATCTGCCGCTTCAGCTTTTGCTTTAGCATCGGCTTTACGTTTTGCTTCGGCAGCATCTGCTTTCGCTTTAGCATCTGCAGCTAATTTTATTTTTAGGGCTTCGGCATCGGCCTTAGCTTTATTATCGGCTTCTAGTTTTGCTTTGGCAGCAGCTTCAGCATCGGCTTTAGCTTTTGCATCTGCAGCTAGTTTAACTTTTAGCGCTTCTGCATCTGCTTTCGCTTTATCAGCAGCTAATTCAGCTTGTGTTTTTTGTGGTGTTGCAGTTGTTGCAGCTTTTGCTTTTGCAGCTGCTGCGGCATCGGCTTTGGCTTTATCTGCAGCTAACTTAGTTCTCAATGCTTCGGCGTCTGCTTTGGCCTTATCAGCCGCCAATTGTGCCTGAGTTTTTTGAGTTGCTGTAGCAGTAGGTTTATTTGCAATTGCTTGCGCTCTCGCAGCGGCAGCAGCATCTACTCTCGCTTTATTATCTGCAGCTAATTTTATTCTGCGCGCTTCAGCATCAGCTCTAGCTTTGTCTGCAGTCAGTTGTGCTTGTGTTTTTTGTTCTGTTGCTACTGCTCTGTTTGTTGTTGCAGTTTGTGCTCTTGTTGCATCGGCTTTGGCTTTTGCATCAGCAGCTAATTTTATTTTTAATGCTTCGGCATCAGCCTTAGCTTTATTATCAGCTTCTAATTTTGCTTTTGCAGCGGCTTCGGCATCAGCTTTCACTTTTTCTGCAGCAGCCAGTCTTATTTTAAGTGCTTCAGCATCGGCTTTAGCCTTAGCTTCTGCAGCTAATCTTGCTGTTTCGGCCCCACTTACTCTAGTTACCGGTGCAGCTTTTGGTTTAGCCATTACTGCTTTTGGTTTCGAAGGATCTATTAAAGAACCCTCTTCATCATCACCATAGTAATAATTTCTGTTTTTGAATTTATAAGCAATAGCAAATTCATGAGAACCTCCCAGATTTGTAAAATTCCCCATTCCTCTTTCGTAGTTGTACTCAATGGCAATACTCGGAGAAATATTAATTCCTAAACCTGCTGAAATTCCGTATAAAGTATTATAACCTGCCTGTGCCCAAACTCCTTGTGGAATGGCAATCATAGCAAGTCCTGAAATAATAGTTTTATCTTGTTTTATTTCTGTTTTTACAATTCCTGAGAATTTACTACGATCAAAAAAACCATAGCTATCCAGATATCCTGTATACATAGCATGCAATTCAATTGCTCTTTCCGGATCATCTTTTACAATACCTGATCCAAAATTATAAAGAATTAAATTGTTTACAGAAACTCCAAAATCAAGAAATGCGGTTCCGTAATTAATACCAGGATTAACAGTAAGTAATGTATTTGAAGGATAATCTAAATTTAAAAGATTTGGATCATCAGATATGATTTTCCCTTTGTTTAAACCACTTTGATATACGCCAACGTTCATACCAAAAGTTAAGTTACTGTCTTGCTCTAAAACAATATTGTGTGCAAAGTTTCCTATTCCGCCAAAAACAGTCATTAGACCATAATTTTGTTGAAATAAGCCAAAAGCAAAAGCTTCATTTTCTCTAAAACGTCCTGAATAATTGGCTAAATAAGTATTTGGCGCATCTTCAAACTGCACCCATTGTCTTTTATTATAAAAACTTGCGTATGCATTTGTTTCGCGAACAAAACTAAATGTTGGGTTGATTAAATATCTATTAAACTTTAAAGAATTTCTGATAGGTAATGAAAACGAAACAACTCCATTCTCAGGTTTGTCCTGGGAATAGAGTGTATTTGAAAAACCGTAAAATAAAGTGATGAATAGTAAAATTTTCTTCATATTATCTTATCACAGTTATTGATCCTTTTTTCTCACCTGCGTCGCCTTTAATGACATAGTAATATACTGGATTTACATTTTTAAAATCGATTGAAGTCTGAGGCCAATCTCCCTGATAATTGGTAACATCAAGAACCATATCGCCATTTGAACTTATAATCATAACCTTGGTATTCGCATTCTTGTATTCATCAGGTATATTCCAATAAGGGCTTAAACCACTTAAACTTATTATGTTTGGAATCACTGATGAAGGTCCTGCTTTTCCTTTGGCTTTAAAAATAAATTCTTTAGAAGAGATACATCCTGAAGATTGCGATATACGCACTTTGTAAATACCAATAGCCGCTACCAGATAACTACTAGATGTAGCTCCCGAAATAAGATTGTTGTTTAGATACCACTCATAAGTTGGGCTTGTAGCATCTGTTGTAACCGTAACGTTTAAAGTTTCTCCTTCTTCAAGTTGAAACTCATCAGCAACATCAATACTGGAATTAAAACCGTTACTTTTCAGGTCGATTGATCCTGTAGCATTACATCCTCCAAAGTCAACTTCTACCGTATAGATACCGGATTCAGTTGCTTTTACGGTACGGGTATTACCTCCAAATGGAGCGCCATCTTTTTTCCAGGTATATTTATTACCACTACTTGCAGTTAAAACGGTTCCATCTGCACTTGCACAAAACGGATTACCTAAACTAGAAGTAATAACTACAGCAGATCCGGATGATGAACTTGCAACGTTTACACGATTAGAACTCGTATTTGGATCGGTACATGCACCATACTCAATAACAGCATAATACTCTCCGGCTGAATTTACAACTAACGTTTTATCACTTTGTCCTGCAATAAGAGCACCGTCCTTAAACCATCTGTATTTAAGATTTGGGTAAGTAGCAGGAGAAGATCCTATTACGCCTGGAGTATCATTATCAACTGAAAGAGTTAAATTACCACCTGAACAAATAGTAGCATTACCAGATTTTCCATTAACGGAAAATGATCCCTCATATGACTTATAGTAGGCAGGGAAATCTGTAGCACTTGTGATTGCATTTTTATATCGCACACTTGTAACTCCGGTAGAACTTTTTATTCTTATACCATAAGTTTCTGACCCTACCAAAGTAACTGGCAGCGAAAATTTTATGGTTTGTTTTGTTGGAGAAACATCTATAGGAGCTCCCTTTATAATAGTAGCAATAGGGTTATTTGCATTGTCTAAAAGTTCTACTGCAAATGTTGTTCCCGGAGGAAAATCAACATAACTAAATGTAGCGTTAAATTCATTGAAAGCAGGACCAGCACAAAGTTTCTCTAAACCATCAAATGGCTGAGGAACTATAGTTTGGGCATACATATTCGATTTAGCTAAGAATAAAAAGCCAAATAAAATGAGAATTTTAGTAAAACTTAAAGTAATTTTTCGAATCATATAGTGCGTTTTCGGGCCAGATCTATATTCTCAAAAAACAAGATGTCTATAAATGTTTCAGAAAAATCATATCGGTAGTTCTCAATAATATCTTTTGCAAGAAGTGAATAAGAAGCTGCTAATGATGAATTATCTTCACATTTTAAAGTAGTCTGATCGTTCGAATCAACTGCAATAGGAAGGCTATCCTTGGGGATGGATAGCCCTGCTATAAACTGATTAGAATTCTCTAATTTGCTGATAATTTTAGTATCAGCCGTATCTTTATTTTGGTTATTTGACGTAGTCATATGGCAAACAGTAGCAATAGAAGTTGTAGGCTTTTCTATTGAACTTTGTGCATATAGACTTAACGTAATAGGTGAAACCAAAAATATTATATTTAAAAAATATTTTTTTCTAGATTGAGCCATTATGTTTTGATCTTTATTTGGTCCTGTTTAAGACGAATACATAAATTGTGTCTGGGGACTTTATTAATAAAATTTACGCTTTGAAATAAAAATCTAAGTCTATTATCTATTGCCGCTTGAAGCTGTAATTTTTCCTAATTGTAATCTAAAATCTGGTTTTTTAGCGTTAGAAATATCAATGAAAGTTTCTTTGTTATCACTTTGAGAGTAAACGTTAAAGAACACACTATTTCCGTACCAGCTCTCTAAATCTTCGTTGTTAGAATTGTACTCTGTAAAGATATTTCCGTTACATAGGTTGAAGTACATTTCCTCAAATTTGATTTTTTTAAGGTTGGCGTCATTGATTTCTGTTTTGCTGTCTAATAATACTGCCGGATTAAATCCTGAGATCACACTTCTTTTCATTTCAAGAGAAGCATTTTCAGCTACATAAACAGCCTCTTTTACTAAACCTGCCTGAATATCAGCTTTGATATTGTCGCTGTCATTAAGCATTGTAATATTAGTTGCAACAACTAAAGTTTGTTTTTTAGTAAAATCTGTTTCGCTTTTCTTTTCGTAAGATTTTACTTCCATACAACGAGATCCGTCTTTAGTACTTGAGAAGTAAGAAGATCTAACTGCCAATGAGTTATAGAAACGACATTGTACACCTTGAGAAAATTTAAAATCGTCGTTGATTGATTTATAAGAAACAAATTTTGTAGCATTTATATCTCCGCCAAGGATACCAAAAGAATCTCCTCCAGCGTAGCTTACCATAATGTTTTCTAGTATAGTTTTACTACCAACACCAGCTAAAGTTAAACCGTTGAAAGTATCAACACCTTTTACTTTTTTTCCTGCAAATTCGATTCTCACGAATCTTAAAATTCCAGAGTTTGAAGCTGCATTATCTCCACCGTAAGTAGTAAGAGTTGGATCAAGATCTAAGTTATAAGAACCTACGTTTCCAAATTTATTAATTGGAGCATCACCAAGAATTACAACTCCACCCCAGTCTCCAGCTTTTTTCTGGCTGCGGTTTGAAGTAAATACGATTGGATCTGTTTCTAAACCATCTGCAACAAGTTGAGCACCTTTTGTAACTACCAATGTTCCTTTTGTTTCGAAATCACCAATAATCAAAGTTCCCGGTTCGATCGTTAAAACAGCGTTATTTGTTACATAAACATTGCCTTGCAAAACATAAATATTCCTCTTCAGCAATTTTGTATTAACAGAAATGTTTCCTGCTAAGATTTGATTTGCTTCTCCATACTCTACTTTGTGAGGCTTAAATTCGGTCCAGTTGTTCAACCAATTGTTGTAGCCCATAATTCCTTTTTCTTGTTGAGCACTCATACTAGTAACTGTCAAAAGAACGCAGATCATTTGAGTAATTTTTTTCATGATAAGGGGGTATTACGGTTAATAATAAATTTGGGTATGCGTATGCTTAAATGATAAAAACTCATCCCGAGTTTTCTGATAGTAGTCAGAACCCACGAGAACGAGTTGTTTTTTTTATTTCTTTTTTTCATGGCGTAAAAAATTTAACTCATCTACGCAAACACTTCAAAAAAGGTTTTAAAAAATATTATATAATATTACATTTCGTTCAATTCGTTGAACTCATGTAAAGATTTCAATGTGCTTTCGTAAAATAAAATTGCTGCAATAAGATTTCCTTTATCAGAATACGGCATCATTTTTCTTTGAAATTCTACTGTAGTATCTAAGAAAGTAGTTGTACCAACAGCCTGAGCATCTAAAACTTTTTTGTGTTCGTTATCGTCCGGAATACCTAAGTCTGCCATCGTAACACCTGGTTTTGTAACCAAAGCAATGTAAGGGAGAGTTTTTACTAAAACTTTAATACGCTCAATGTACAGTTCCAAAAGTTCTCCTTTTTGCATACCGCTCAATTCTTTTTGATCATGGTATTTGCGAATAAGAGCTGTTGTACTAATGATACTTCTTGGAGCATTTTTAGCCTGTGCTGAAATAGCACCAGTTGTCATTAAAAAAAGTGTACTAAATAAAATAATTTTCCCTTTCATAGATTCTTATTATAATGGGTTGTTGATGCAAACAAAAATATGTAAATTAACTTAAATTGCAACTTTATTGATTTCTTTTTTCAAAAAAAAACCTTAAAAAAACCTTAAAAATCAGTCTTATGTCGGGAAAATGTGCGTTTTAACGGGCTTTTTGTTAAATTTGTTAAAATTCAAACCGTAAGATATTACACATAAAAAAAATAAAATCATTTAAAATTATAACCAAAAAAACCTTACGTTTATCATTTTTTAGAAAAAACTATTAACAAAAAACTGCTGATATCTACTCGATTTATCCTCGTTATTAACAAAAGTTGGTTAACAAACTTCAAAAAATTCGAGAAAAAAGCTTTATAACAACATAAATAAAATACCCGATAGAAAGTTTTGAACGAAAATTTTTGACTACATCATTTTCTTCTATCTTTGCTTCATGCAATTTTCTCAAATTTTAGGTCAAGATTACATTAAAAGTCACTTGATAAAAAGTGCAGCTTCCGGACGAATTCCGCACGCACAATTATTCATTGGGCCAGAAGGAAGTGGCACACTATCAACGGCCATCGCTTATGCGCAATATATTTTGTGCAGCAATACAGGAAACGAAAATTCTAATGGAAATGATTCCTGCAATTTGAAGTTTCAAAACATTTCGCACCCCGATCTGCATTTTATTTATCCAACGGTTACTACCGAGGATGTTAAAACAAAACCAAAAAGCTTAGATTTTATTCAGGACTGGCGCACTTTTATTCAGGAAATCCCTTACGGCGGATTATTTGACTGGTATAAAATTCTGGGCGTTCAGAACAAACAGGGAGAAATACGTGTCGAAGATGCAACAGAAGTTTTAAAATCACTTTCGTTAAAATCTTACGAAGGCGGTTATAAAATCATGATCATCTGGATGGCCGATAAAATGAATATCGCAGCCTCAAATAAGCTTTTAAAATTATTAGAAGAGCCTTCAGATAAAACCATTTTTATTCTGATTTCTGAAAATGAAGAAGACATTATTCAAACCATACGTTCTCGTTGTCAGGTCATTCACTTTAACGGACTTCCGGAAAAAGTAATCGCCGAGGCTTTGGTTGCTCAGGAAAATATAGATTCTAATTTAGCTAAAAAAATTGCACATCAGGCTCAGGGAAATTTTAACAAAGCCTTACATCTTTTAAAAGAAGACGATTCAGAATATCCTTTTGAACAATGGTTTGTTAACTGGGTTCGTGCCGCATTTAGAGCCAAAGGAAATGCTGCCGCCATTCAGGATTTAATATCCTGGAGTGAAGAAATTGCAGCTCTTGGACGTGAAAGCCAGAAAAAATTCATTCAGTTTTGTATTGAAATGTTTCGTCAGGCACTTTTGCTTAATTATGAAGCTCCAACTTTGGTTTACATTGAACCTAAAGTCGAAAAATTCAAACTCGAAAATTTTGCACCATTTGTAAACGGAAACAACATTCACGAAATCTTCAAAGAACTTTCAGATGCGATGTATCACATTGAAAGAAACGGAAATGCAAAAATAATTCTGACCGATTTGTCTATAAAACTGACTCGTTTAATTCATAAAAAATAGTTTCAAATGAATAACAATGTTGCCTCCATTTTACTATTAGCATTTTTAGCCTTAACCTTCTTACAATCAGGATATGAAAAAATATTTTATTGGAAAGATAATGTCGAATGGCTTAAAGGGCATTTTGCCAAAACACCACTAAAAAACCAGGTACCTCTCGCCTTACTTCACCTTTTAATTCTTGAATTAATTTCTGGAATTTTATGTGTTGTTGGAGCCATACAATTACTTACAAATAGTGGTCGTGAATTTGGTTTCTACGGAGCTATTTTCTCTTGTATTTGTTTGCTAATGATGCTTTTTGGGCAAAGATTAGCCAAAGATTACGACGGCGCGAGAACGATCGTAATCTATTTTATTCCGGCCGTTATGGCTGTTTATTGGTTGAATTAATCAACTTTAATTTTTAAAAAGAAAACCACAAATTTCTAAGATTCATATTGATTTTCTAATCTTTTTATTCTGAGAAATTTACGGCGAAAAATAAAATTTTACATTAAAAAAATGAACTCAAAACACCCTTCAGAATCCTTAACCATTTTAACCGATTTAGTTTTACCGAGCGAAACAAATCCTTTAAACAACCTTTTTGGAGGTGAATTATTGGCCCGTATGGATCGTGCAGCAAGTATTGCAGCCCGCAGACATTCTCGCCGAATTGTAGTAACAGCATCTGTAAATCACGTTGCTTTCAACAGAGCCATTTCGTTAGGAAGTGTCGTAACTGTTGAAGCAAAAGTGTCAAGATCTTTTAAAAGTTCTATGGAAGTTTTTATCGATGTTTGGGTAGAAGATCGTGAATCAGGAAGCAGAACAAAAGCAAACGAAGCTATTTATACTTTTGTGGCCGTTGATGATACCGGAAGACCAGTTGAAGTTCCGCCAATTGTGCCTGAAACCGAACTTGAAATACAGCGTTTTGACGCCGCTTTACGTCGTAAACAATTGAGTTTATTGCTAGCAGGAAAAATAAAACCTTCTGACGCTACAGAATTAAAGGCTTTATTTTTGTAGTATAAATTTGGTACAATTTGGAACAATTTTGGGAAATCAATCTTCAAAAAAAGAACTAATTTTACAAAATGTAAGTCCATACAAATCTGAATCAGGAAATTATTTCTTTCTGATTTGTTTATGAAAGAGAAAAAAAGATAAAAATTTAGATGAAAGAAAAAGAAAAAAAAGAGATGAGTTCAGAGAAAGATGCCAAATTAAAAGCGCTACAACTTACGCTTGACAAACTAGATAAAACTTACGGAAAAGGAACCGTAATGAAAATGGGCGATAAAGCCATTGTAGAAGTAGAAACTATTTCTTCAGGTTCTCTTGGAGTTGATTTAGCTCTTGGAGTTAATGGTTACCCTAGAGGAAGAATTATAGAGATTTACGGTCCGGAATCTTCTGGAAAAACAACGTTAACGCTACACGCAATTGCAGAAGCTCAAAAAGCGGGCGGAATTGCTGCTTTTATAGATGCTGAACATGCTTTTGATAGAAATTATGCTGAGAAATTAGGCGTAGATATCGAAAACCTGATCATTTCACAACCAGACAATGGTGAACAAGCTTTAGAAATTGCTGAGAACTTAATTCGTTCAGGAGCAATTGATATTGTGGTAATTGACTCTGTTGCTGCCTTGACTCCAAAAAGTGAAATCGAAGGTGAAATGGGAGATTCTAAAATGGGTCTTCATGCACGTTTGATGTCTCAGGCTTTGAGAAAATTAACCGGAACAATTAGTAAAACAAACTGTACTGTTTTCTTCATCAACCAGTTGAGAGAGAAAATTGGTGTTATGTTTGGTAATCCTGAAACTACAACGGGTGGTAACGCATTGAAGTTTTACGCTTCGGTACGTTTAGATATTCGTCGTTCATCTCAAATTAAAGATGGGGAAAATGTTATAGGAAACAGAACTAAAGTAAAAATCGTAAAAAACAAAGTAGCTCCACCTTTTAAAACTGCCGAATTCGACATTATGTACGGAGAAGGAGTTTCTAAAACAGGGGAAATTCTTGACTTAGCGGTTGAATTTGAGATCGTTAAAAAAGCAGGATCATGGTTTAGTTACGGAGATACAAAATTAGGACAAGGTCGTGATGCTGTAAAATCTTTAATCAAAGATAATCCGGAATTAGCTGACGAATTAGAAGTAAAAATTAAAGAACATATCAAAGAATTGGCTAACGCTTAATATTCTTAATGATTTAATATATAATACTTTATACCAACCCGACACGTTTTTTAAACCTGTCGGGTTTTTTATTTTAAAAAAATATCAAAAAACGACGCAACCATTTTACGATATGTCCATCTAATAAACAGACATAAGCTTTGATTGCTATTATGCCATAATAACATTCGAACTTTTTTCAGAATAAATTTGGTTGTTTGTTCTACAAAAATCCGTTAGTTTTCAAATACTAGCGGGTTTTTTATTAAATAATTTCAAAATTTTCTGTTTCTCACGCAACCTTTTTTACTTTCTGTTCTCTATTAAAGTATGACATTAACTTGAGTTTAAACCAAACTCTTTATTATCAATCCTTAATATTTTTAACCATGAAAGAGAAAATAGAAGTGTTGTACAGTAAAAACCGCAGAAAAACCAAATTGAAATTTAAAAAAGTATTGCGTTTTATTTCAGAAAAAATAATTCATCGATAGTACTTTTGATATAAAATGGGGATTTTAATTCAAAAGAAAACCCGGCAACTTTAGTGTTGTCGGGTTTTTAAATTTATGGTCTATTCTCTATATTCTTTATTCTTTTCTTTCTTAAACTGAAGTAAACCTTTATAAATCAGTTGTCTTACTTCGTCACGAAGCGCTTTTCTGTTTTCACTTGTTAATCCGCTCGTTTCTACAAAAGGCAGAATTCTAACTCTCATTTTACCTGGACTTCCACTTAAAAAAGTATACGAAAAACGTTCTTTATTATCAGCAAAAACAATAGGCACGATCGGGATCTGATGTTCTATTGCCAAACGAAATGCACCGTCTTTAAATTCGTCAAGTAAAATGCTTTCGTCATCCGGAACTCCGCCTTCGGGGAAAATACAAATACTAAGTCCCTGATTAAGTCTGTCTTGTGCTCTCTTGAAAACTTCATTTTTACTCTTAGAAGAATTTCTATCCACCAGAATACAAGTACGTTTATAGAAAAATCCAAACAACGGAATTTTAGAAAGTTCTTTTTTCCCAACAAATACAAAGGGATTTCGAACTATCGCCAGCATCAGCATAATATCGGTCATCGAAGTATGATTGGCCACGATCATATAGCTTTTGTTTTTAATAAGTTTCTGCTCGCGCTTGACCGTATAATAAAAACCCATGCCGAAAAGGATAAATTTAGCCCAAATGCGGGCCATTTTAAAGAAATATGGGTATCCGCTTTCTGATATAATAGAAATAAGCAAAAACGGCAGCATAATCAATATTGGAATTCCCATTAAGATGTAAAACCAAATACGCCACAAAACCCAAAAAACAATTTTAATTCCTTTCATAGTTTCAAATGTAATAAAACAGAAATGAATTCTACAAAAAGAATTTGTATTGCTATTTTTTTTTACCTCAAAGTTCCTTTGTATTTGAAAATTTTATTGAGTGCTATTTTACCACAGAGAAACACAGAGTTTTTCAGACAGAATACCAACTTATTTCTCGCAAAGTCGCAAAGTCGCAAAGTTTATTTTCTTTGCGACTTTGCGACTTTGCGCGATTAAAATAAAACAGCGTGGTAAAGTTTATGTACTTTGCTCTAAAAAAACGAACTTTGCATTTAGTAATAAGAAAAAACTAGAATGGCAAAAATACTTACTGGTGTTCAGAGTACTGGAACGCCACACTTAGGCAATTTATTGGGAGCAATCATTCCTGCTATCGAATTATCGAACAATCCTGCAAACGAATCTTATTTGTTTATTGCTGATTTACATTCGATTACACAAATTAAAGATGGTAAAACATTAAGAGAAAATACATACAGTACCGCTGCGGCCTGGCTTGCTTGCGGACTAAATCCTGATAAAGTTACTTTTTACAGACAATCTGATGTAACTCAAACTACTGAATTGACCTGGTATTTAAGCTGCTTTTTTCCGTTTCAACGTTTGACATTGGCACATTCTTTCAAAGATAAAGCCGATCGTTTAGACGATGTTAACGCGGGACTTTTTACTTATCCAATGTTAATGGCTGCAGATATTTTGCTTTATGATGCTGAATTTGTGCCAGTTGGAAAAGACCAATTGCAACATTTAGAAATTACTCGTGATGTTGCTTCCCGTTTCAATCACCAAATGGGAGAGACTTTTGTAATTCCTGAAGCTAAAATTCAGGAAGACAGTAAATTGATTCCCGGAACAAACGGTGGAAAAATGAGTAAATCGGCCAATAATATTATCAATATTTTCCTTGACGATAAAACATTGCGCAAGCAGGTTATGAGCATAGAAACAGATAGTACTCCGCTTGAAGCTCCTAAAAATCCGGATACTTGTAATGCTTTTGCAATCTATTCTTTGTTAGGAACCGAAGAACAAATCGCCGAAATGAGAGCCAATTATCTTGGTGGAAATTATGGTTACGGTCACGCCAAACAAGCTTTGTTTGAATTGATTACAGAAAAATTTAAAATCGAAAGAGAAAAATATACTTACTACATTAACAACCTTGACGAAGTAGATGCTTTATTAAAAAAAGGAGCTTCAAAAGCTTCTGTTATTGCAGATGGTGTTCTCGCAAAAGTTCGCGAAATACTAGGATTTAGTAAATAAAATTAAAAGCCCGTCAGATATTAAAAACCTGTCGGGCTTTTTTATAAAATAATTATCTAATATAAATCCATACAAATAGTGCGAAAACTATTTACCAGATACATGTTTCTTCTCCTAATATCACTTTTTTTATTAGGATACTTATTAGCTTATTTATTTGGAGATGAGAAGTTTTACAGCATGAATAAAACGGTTGGCTGGGCTTTTACTGTTTCAAATGAAATTTTACTAAATGTATTTTTAGCTATCTCTCAGATACTTTTTATTTTTGGTTATTTAATAATATTTCTACTTAAACGAAAGACAAATTATTACATTTCCCTAGCACATTTTGAGCTAATTATCCTGGCATTTTATTCAATAAATTTCGACAATTTCAATGTTTCTTTGATTCTTGGCACACTGTCAATTATCTTGTTTTTGATAAATATTTTCAAATCTCAGAAATAAAAACTTAATTCTCATATCGCCTCAAACAATTTCCCCGGAAGCGGTCTTATCACTCCTTTAAGTTCCATATTCAAAAGCAAACCTGAGATTTTATAAATAGGGAAATCGCATTGCAATGCTATTATATCAAGCAATTCTTTCCCATTTTTCAGTAAGAAATCATATATCTTTTGTTCATCAGATTCCAACTCAACAAACAACTGCTTTTGCACAGGTTTCGATTTATTATCAATATTCCAATTCAAAATATAAACTAAATCAGCAGCGCTCGTTAAAACGTTTGCTTTTTGCGTTTTGATAAGATCATTGCATCCCTGGCTATATTTGTCTGTAACGCGCCCTGGAACGGCAAAAACATCGCGATTATAATCGTTTGCCAGATTAGCCGTAATAAGCGAACCTCCTCTATCAGCAGATTCGATCACTATCGTAGCTTCGGTCATACCGGCAACAATACGATTTCTGCGGACAAAATTTTCTTTATCAGGGTTTGCAGTACTCCAAAATTCAGTAATAAAACCTCCATTTTCTTCCATTGCAGCCACATATTTCTTGTGTGCTTTGGGATAAATTTGGTTTAATCCATGTGCCAAAACTCCAATAGTTTGCAAATTATAATCCATAGCCAGTTGATGTGCCACAATATCAACTCCGTAAGCAAAACCACTCACAATTACAGGATCAAGCGGAGCCAAATCTTCGATTAATTTCTTGCAAAACTCCGTTCCGTATGAAGTAATCTGACGCGTTCCCACTATACTGATTATTTTTTTATTTTTTAAATTGATATTACCCGCAGAAAAAATCAAAACAGGAGAATCTATACAGTGTTTTAAACGATCCGGATAATCTTCTTCCTGAAAAAGAGATGCTTTTATGTGGTTTGAATGAATAAATTCCAGCTCACGACTCGCTCTTTCAAAAACCGATTTATCTTTAAAATTTTTCAATAAAACAGAACCAACACCATCAATAGCTGCTATTTGATTGGTTTTGGCTTTAAAAATCGCTTCAGCATTTCCAAAATGTGTAAGTAATTTTTTAGCCATAATATCTCCCACTCCATCGACTTTTAATAAGGCTAACAAATAAAATAAATCCTGATCTGACATTTACTAAAATATTATGTAAAATAGAATATAAAATTCTAAACAATTTAATAGTGCAAATATGATTAAAATAAAGTAATTTCTTAATAAAACAACAAAATTAGATTTTTTTATATTTTTAAAAACTAGTCACATAATGTTTAAATCACTGAATATTAATTGTCTATAAAAATATCAGAATTGTTAATAAAAATTGTGAATAAAATTTTGATAACTATATTCGTTGCATAACTTTGTTACTATGAAAATCGAAACTTACATAGCACAGTTATTGTATCGTTATCAGTGTGTAACGGTTCCAGGGTTTGGAGCATTTTTAACCGAAATTCACTCGGCTCAGCTTAATGAAAGCACAAATTCGTTTTTTCCACCCAAAAAAATGATCTCTTTTAATAGCCATTTGAAAAACAATGACGGATTATTAGCAAATCATATCGCGAACGGAGAAAAAACATCTTACGGTTTTGCCGTAAGCGCCATTGCTTTTGAAGTTCAGAGCTGGAAAAATACCTTAGAAGAAAATGGCACAATAAGCCTTAAAAATATTGGTGAAATTCGCTTAAATGCAGAGAAAAATATCATTTTTACTCCTAACGATCAAACCAATTTCCTTGCAAGTTCTTTCGGATTAAGTCCGTTTGTTTCTCCTCTTGTAAAAAAGGAAAACTTCGAGAAAAAAATCAAGGAAATCGAAGAAAGAGAGCCAATTGCTTTATATGAAAATGACGAAGAAGGAAGATCTTCGAATTCATTTTTGAAATATGCTGCAATTTTTGTTTTAGGTCTTGGAATCACGGGAAGTATTGGATATCCTTTGTACCAAAATCAAATTGCCAACAAAACGCTTGTTGTAGAAAGTGCTGTTCAGAAAAAAGTACAAAACAAGATACAGGAAGCTACATTTTTCATTCAGAGTCCATTGCCGGCTGTAACTCTTTCTGTTGATTCTGCAAAAGTAGAAGTTGCCGAAGAAAAAGCAATGTCATATCATATTATGGCAGGTGCATACAGAAGCGAACAAAATGCAAGAAAAGCATATAATCAATTGATTAAAGATGGTTTTAAAGCCAGAATGTTAGGCGAAAACAAACACGGTTTATTCCCGGTTTTATACGGAAGTTATGCTACAATGTCTGAAGCTGAAAAAGCACAAAAAGAAATACAAAAAGGTGAAAATCCAGATGCCTGGATCTTAGTCGAAACTCTATAATAATAAAAATCCTATTCAAACCGAATAGGATTTTTTTTGTCTTATTTTGTCTTTAAAAAAACCTTATTTAGCTCAACTTCAGGAGCTGCAATCCTATTTTTGTTCTACTATTTTAAAGAACAAAATACAATGAAAAACACGCTAAAATTACTTCTCGCATTTTTATTTATTCTAAGCTCTAATTCATTTTTTGCTCAAAAGATAATTACAACTGAAAAGTCTCAGGAAATTGCACAGAAAAAATTAGATCTGGAAGCCCAGAAGTCAACAGAAGAGTATCGTAAAAAGCTAGACAATGATCAATCGCAATTAAAAAAAGAACAAAGGAAATTAGAAAGGCATCAAAAAGACCTTAAAAACGCACAGAAAGATCTTGAATCTACCAACAAAAAGATTGATAAGTTAGAATATAACAAGCAAAAACTGGAATCGAAAATAAACTCAAGCTCGGTTTCTGAAGAAGATCTACAAAAACAACAAATAAAGTTGAAAGAACACGATCTTGATATTCAAAAACTTAAATTAAAAAAAATAGAACAGCAGAAAAAACTCGACAGAGTAAAAGCTGAATATTAAAACAAAAATCCTACTCGTAATGAGTAGGATTTTTGTTTAACGTGAAACAATTTTAGCATCCTGAGACAGTATAACTTTAGTGCCCTGATAAATTTTTAATCTCGCCGGAGGCGAATTTTTTTCGCCCAAAATGATGATCGCACATTCATAAACTAAGTTGCCTTTTTTAAATTCATATTGATGATTTCCACCTATTCCTTCTACAACTAATTCGCCACCATTGATCACTAAATCAGGTTTTTGAATCATTTCTTTTTTAATCGACCATGAGGCAAAACGGTAATTATTATTTCCTAAATTATCAATCCTGATTTTAAATTCAGCGGTTTCGAGAATACAAATTGGTGTCTGAAAAAATGCTATGCTAGGATCAAGCATTTTCTTTTGCGATGCAATTAGTTTGTTTTTAAGTTCTATTTCGGCTTTCGATTGATAATTTACTGCTGTTAAACGTCCTTCGGTATCCAGCCAAATGTTGCCGTGAATTAGCATAATTCCGCGCAAACCCATATCAGTCCAGCCTTTTGCATGCGTCGATTTTATAATTTCGTTTTTTAACGTAGCATCAAAAATTTCAGAATATCGTTTTACAAAATCTGCTTTATTTGCAATATCAGGTATTGGATATTCGCGCTCCAGCGGATAAACCACTGCATCAGCAATAGCTTCTTTCTTGTCATTTTTTACATTTTCAATGAACTTTTTAACAAGTTTCTGATAATTAATATTCGAATCCTGAGCAGAAATAAAACTGCTGCAAAAAAATAATAGCACTAAAAATATGTTGCTTCTTTTCATCTTAAATATTTTTAATTAATTACTAATCCGGCATTTACAATCAAATATAAATAATTTATAATAGCGGTAATCGAATTGGAATTAGGTTATAAAACAAAAAATCCCATTCTTTCGAATAGGATTTTGTTTAACGTGGAACAATTTTAGCGTCCTGATTAAGTATTTCTTTTCCGTTTTGATAAATGCTTAAATTAGCTGGTGCTGAATCTTTTGTACCCAAAACTGTAATATAACACTGGTATAGAAAATTACCTTTTTTAAAATCGTAATGATGATTACCTCCTGTTCCGTCGTGAAACCATTTTCCGTTGGTAATGATTAAATCCGGTTTTTCGCTCATTGATTGTTTTATCGACCACGACGCATATCTGAAATTATCATTTCCCAGGTCATCAATTCTAACTCTAAATTTAGAGGTTTCCAGAATAACTTCCGGAGCTTCAAACTTTGCAATCGATGGGTGAAGTTTGCTTTTTTCAGCAGCTATTAATTTGGTTTTAAGATCTTTCTCAGCTTTAGTTTGGTAACTTATAGAAAATACTTTTCCGTCAGTATCCATCCACAAAGTTCCCTGATTTAGCATTATCCCACGCCAGCCCATTTCTGACCAGTCCTTTGCCGCATTCGATTTTGAAATTTCAGCTTTCAATTTAGCATCAAAAATTTCATCATATCTTTTTACAAACTCTGTTTTATTCTTGACAGACGGAATTGGATTGTCTCTTTTTAAAGGATATTTAATAGCCTCGGCTACAGCCTCTTTCCTATCATTTTTTACATTATCAATAAATTTTTTGACAAACTTTTGATATTCTGGTTTCAAGTCCTGCCCTGACATACTTTGAACCGTAATGCCTATGAATAGGATGTATAGTAACTTTTTCATAATTTCTATTTTACATAATGTTTTTATAGTTGATTTCGAAATTTCATTTGAAAACTTCAAAATCAAATTCCAAATTCTGAAACTCCAAGTTACAAAATCTGAAATTAATTTATGCTGGCTTTAAACATTTTAAGTTCGTCCCAGGTAAATTCATCACCATATTTTTCTTTTAGCGGACTTAGAGATTCTTCCTGATAAAACTCAAAAGCTTCACGCAAAGCCAGAATTTTATCATACGGTAAAACATCTGAAATCTCCACTTTTTTAGCCTGAATTAATTTCACCAAATGCGTTTCTATTGTCTGAACCGTTAGTTTTCTCATTCGCGCAATATCTTCAATCGAATTTTTCTCCAGCCACAAATCATGGGTTTCTTCGATGGTTGTTTTCTTTTCGGCCTTTGGTGTGCTTTTATCTAATTTGCGTGCCGTATAACGAACTGTAGGTTCTTCAGATTTAAAAATATCAGTGTTCGACATATTAAATTCCTCGCGGATCTTTGCAACCTTGTCTAATTTGTAGTTTTTAATCGCTGTAGACGACAATTTCTCTTTACAGATGGTTTCGCCTGCAACGACAATTTCTATGAGCAATTTGGCCTTCATTAAACGCAAAACAGCTTTCGTTTGCAAATCATCCAAAAAAGCGAGCTCTTCGTAGAATTCTTTTACTTTTTTAAATTTCTGAATTTCGGCCATTTTATTCAAAAGATCCGTAACCAGTTTGTCCATCGGTTTAAAAAAATAATCATAAGCTGCCACTACCCTTTCCTGTACAAAAAAGAGATCGACAGTTTCTTTATTGAAAATTTTATTAAGCTGATTAACGAATTTTTGTGCAGGATCTGCCAGCGAATCAATTATTTCTAAACGTTTATGTGCCCAGGCTGAATGTTTCGATTTTTCTGAAGCGACTGCATTTTCGTTATAACTAAAACGGTGATTGCGCCATTCCTGAGCCAAATCGGCCCAATTAAAACTGCTAATCAAATAGTTATGAATAAAATTTTTCGTTTCAAAATGCAAAGAATGTTTTAAAACTTCTTCTGTTGCTTTGTTCAAAGCATAGTCCATCACATCCTGATCGTTCGAAATACCATTCATTTGCAGCGGAGACAGCAAAATAAGCCCATTTAAGGACGTTAAACGTGATAATGCTACATATGCCTGTCCGGGCAAAAAAACTTGCGATACATCGAGCGCAGCTTTTTCAAAAGTTAAACCCTGGCTTTTGTGCACTGTAATTGCCCACGCCAGTTTAAGCGGATAATGCGCAAATGTGCCCAAAACTTCTTCTTCGACTTCTTTGGTGAGATCGTTTACTTTGTATCGGATATTTTTCCATTCGTATTTTTCAACTTCAATGGTTTTATCTTCTTCAGGAAAATGTATGAATATTTCTTCAGCCGAAAGTGATTTTACAACGCCCATTTTTCCGTTGAAATAGCGCTTTTCAAAAGACAAATCATTTTTTACAAACATAACCTGAGCGCCTACTTTGAGTTTCAGATTTTCCTCAACCGGAAAAATTTTCTCCGGAAAATCTCCCACAATAAAGGGCTGATAAGCGAATTCATTTCCCGCTAAATCGCCAATTGCCTGTTCGTTAATCGAATCGGCTTTGGCATTATGCGTGGTAAGTGTAATATATCCTGGATTATTTTTTAAATCAAAATCAGGTTTCACATATTCGTTTAAAACCTGAATATCCTGAGGCGTAATCTGATTGTTTCGAAGATTGTTTAAAACCGAAATAAACGTATCATCAGACTGACGATAAATCTTTGATAATTCGATATATAAGGGTGGATATTGCTGAATTACATGCGAATGAAAAAAGAATTTTCCTTTGTAATAATTACGCAAAGTTCGCCATTCTTCATCTCTGATTACGGGCGGAAGCTGCAATAAATCTCCAATAAAAAGTACCTGAACTCCACCAAAAGGACGTGAATTTTTACGCACCGTTTGCATCATAAAATCGATAGCATCCAGTAAATCAGCACGAAGCATACTGACTTCATCAATAATCAAAAGCTCCATATTTCTGATTACGTTACGCTTCACATTATTCATTTTGAAGTGTCGGCGCAAGGTTTCTTTATTCTCAAATTTTACGGTTTCAGTAAACTGAGAAGCCTCTTCGTATGACGGAATAAAGGCTGAAAATGGCAACTGAAACATCGAGTGAATTGTAACTCCACCAGCATTTAGCGCTGCAATTCCCGTAGGAGCAACCACTACAGTATTTTTATGGGTTGTAGCAATGATTTCGCGTAAAAGCGTGGTTTTTCCTGTTCCTGCTTTACCAGTCAGGAAGATCGATTTTTGCGTTTGATTGATGAATTGTAAGGTGTAAGCAGCTGCTTCTGTAACGTTTTGCATTGGGCTTGTATTGAAAAACTAAAAGTATCGCATTTTTATAAAAGAAAAAACCTAAATCTTGACAGATTTAGGTTTTTAAATTTAGTTAGTTAGTTTGGTATTATTTTTTAGCAGCTTCTCCTTCTTTTACTGCCGGTTTTTCTTCTGATTTTGGGCTTGATTTATACTTATCATTCAGAGCTTTAATGATATCTTTTGTAATATCATATTTCTCTTCAGCGTATAAAATTGAAGCTGCATCACCAGTACCGTAGATATAAGAATAACCGTTTTTCTTACCGTAATCTTTGATGAATTTTTTAACTCCACTTACTAGAGAATCCATTTCAACACCACTTTCTTGTTGTAATTGTTGAGACAAAGCTTGTTGAGCATAACCCAATTGTTGTTCTCTTTTTTGCAACTCAGCACCTCTTTGTTGAGCCCAAGCCTGACCGTTTGCTTGTGCCTGGCTTTGAAAATTAGCAGCGTCTTGTTTAAAACGTGTAATCTCGGCTTGTAGTTGTCTTCCTTTTTCTTCAGCTTGCCCTTTGTATTTTGCTTCAAGGTCTTTTGCTTCAGTGTACTCTTTCATTAAAATCGAAGTATCTACGTAAGCTGTTTTTACTTCCTTTACTTCTGCAGTTTTATTACATGAAACGGCGAAAATTGAAAGTGCGATAATTACTAATGCTTTTTTCATTTTTTGAATTTCTATTTTTTTAATGTATTGAAGACAAAAATATAAAAAAATAAATAGCATCAACATAAAGTTTAAAAAATGCTAGAATTTTATCATATTGTTTTTATTTATCGAAAGAAATATGTCAATAATTCAACGCTATCAAAAACGACTTTCATAGCTTTTATTAGAAACACTTTCTCAAAAAAGACATAATTACTCATCACTTGAGCTAAAAAACCATCAGAAACACGCTTATTTTACGTTTTAGTCCTTTTTTAAAGCCTAAAAGAATCTTGTATGCCTATTTTTTCAAATTGATGCTTTTAAAAATTTATAACACCAGAAAAATGTCGAAAAAATCATTTTTCTTTTGAAATTTTAAAAAACAAAAAATTGAATTAACAAGATTTTTAAAAATGCTCCATTTCTAAAAAAATAGAATACAATTTTCGAAAAAATTAAAATTCACAAAAATTTTCGTCTTCATGATTTCAAAATTTGAAAACAGAAAAATTCAGCCTTAAAATTTCAAAAAACGTGCGTTTTTTATGGTATTGTTTTTATTTATGGAACCGTCTTAAAGCATAAAAAACCACTATCAAAAGTGGCTTTCATAGCTTTTATTAGAAAGATGATCTCAAAAAAGACATAATAAGTCCTCACTTATGCTGAGAAAACGCCAGAAATGCGCTTAAATTGCGTTTTACTTGTTTTTTAAGACATAAATGTGCGATGAATACTCTTTTGTACTGCTCGCTTTTAAATTTGATTTTAAACCAACAAAAAAAGCACTGATGTAATTCATTTTTCCGGTTTTGTATTTTTCAGATAACAAACTCACATAAAAAGAATCAAATTTCATCGGAAGCACTTTTTCTAATTTCATATCGACTTTTTCAAAAAGTGATTTGATGGCTTTTTTTGAGAAATGCCAAAAGTGAATTGGCACATCATAAGCTGCCCAAAAAGTTTGGTAATGTTGCGCGTCGTAAGATTTAAAATTTGGAACCGCAACAATTAAAGTTCCAGTTGGCTTTAATAAACGCTTCAATTCCTGAATTTGTAATTCTAAATTTGGAACATGTTCTAAAACGTGCCACATGGTAATCACGTCAAACGAATTATTTTCGAGAGCGCTAGTTTCATTCACAAAAGAAATTCCTTTTTGTATCGCAATATTTTTTGCTCGTTCGCTTGGTTCTACTCCAACAGTATCCCAACCGTCATTTTTTGCCGTTAATAAAAAATCACCTGTTCCGGCACCAATATCTAATATTCTTCCTTTTCGGGATTGTTCACCATTGATCAAATTCAGTTTATTTTTTAAAGCAATATTTTTCACGAAATGATATGCTTTTTCAAATAACGAACGTTTGTTATCAGTATGAGAAATGTAATCTTCGCTTTCGTAATATTTTCCAAGATTTTCTAAATCTGGTTGCGGAGATGTGATTAACATATCTAAAGTTTCATCGTAATACAAATCGAAAATTTCTTTAGATACAGAATGGTCTTTTACAGTAAGAAAATGTTTTTTGTTTAAAACGTCCATTTTTAAGTTTATAGGTATTTTGGTTTAATTTAAAGGCAAACCCTAAAACCAGAAATTCTGTTTTTAGGGTCTATTATTTATTATATTTTTTTTCAGCGTTTCCAATTAATTCTTACCGCCGAAAGTTTTTCGTTTTCAATTCTTATTTCTGAACAAATTATAAAATCATTTTTAATATAAAATTGCAATGGCGATTTATAAAATGTTGCATTATGTTTTATTTCATTCTCCTGATCAATTACCCAACCATTCAAACTTGTATTATTCTTTTTTATTTCATTCATCAAAAGAGAACCAATTCCTTTGCCGTGTATTTCACTATTTAAAATTATGCAAACCAATTTTCATCTTCTCTTAAAAAAGTAAAAGTCCAACCCTGAATTTCATCTGAATCATCAAGCAACAAATAATGTTTTGTTTCTGAAAGTCCGTTTAAATACAATTCAAAATCTTTAATAGTTTTCAAATTCAATTTTGCCGGATATTCATTATTCCAAAGTTGCATTAAGGAATCTTTTTGTTTCAAAGACAAAACTTGCGTTTCAATAATTCTCATAGAATGAACTTTAAAATTTGGTTATTTTGTCATTCCGAAGAACGAGGAATCCCCCGCAAGTATTTCCGTAATCAAAAGAATAAACTTTGTCGATCTTGCAACGGAGATTCCTCGTTCCTCGGAATGACAAACTATATCATTTCTTTATACAAACAAACCAATATAGCTTTCTATTTAAAATTCGTTTCACGTGGAACAATTCCAATCTTCAATTTCAGATTATTTCAAAACCGAAAAACATGTAAATCAGAAATGGTTTCACGTGGAACAATTCAACAAACAGTCTCAGCATTCAATAACCAGCATTCACTGAAAACTAAAAACTGAGACTGTAAACTTTTTTATCTTCCCATATAAATCAACAATACGGAAATATCACTTGGTGACACTCCGCTTATTCTTGAAGCCTGAGAAATTGTTACAGGACGAATCTTGCTCAATTTTTGTTTTGCTTCAATCGACATTGATTTAATTTTATTGTAGTCGAAATTTTCCGGAATCTTCACTTCTTCTAAACGAGTTAGTTTATCAGCGTTGTTTCTTTCTTTTTCGATATATCCTGAATATTTTACCTGAATTTCTGCTTGCTCTAAAATTTCCTGATCTACATCATTCGATTCGATATACTCTTTTACTTTTTCAAATTTCAACATATCCTCCAAATCAATTTGCGGACGTGAGAAAACTTTAAACATTTTATCACCTTGCGTAATCGGAGCAGTTTCTTTTGCTTCGAGAATTGGATTTGTTTCTGCAACCGAAACACTCGTCTCTCTAAAGAAAGCAACCATCTTTTCAGATTCGTTTAATTTCTTTTCCATTCTGCGCAAACGAGCTTCAGAAGCCAAACCAATTTCATGTGACATTGGCGTTAATCTAAAATCGGCATTATCTTGACGCAACAAAGTTCTATATTCTGCTCTTGATGTAAACATACGATATGGCTCTTCCGTTCCTTTCGTAATCAAGTCGTCAATCAAAACTCCGATATAGGCTTCGTCACGTTTCAAAATTAACGGCGCTTTTTCGTGCACTTTTAAATGCGCATTTATTCCGGCCATCAAACCTTGAGATGCTGCTTCTTCATATCCTGTTGTTCCGTTTATTTGTCCGGCAAAATATAGACCTTCAACCAACTTTGTTTCCAAAGTATGTTTCAATTGTGTCGGCGGGAAATAATCATATTCGATCGCATAACCAGGACGGAAGAATTTCACATTCTCAAAACCTACAACAGAACGCAAAGCTTTAAATTGAATATCCTCCGGAAGCGAAGTCGAAAATCCGTTTACGTAAACCTCACAAGTATTCCACCCTTCCGGTTCAACAAATAACTGGTGGCGTTCTTTATCAGCAAAACGATTAATCTTATCTTCTATCGAAGGGCAATATCTTGGACCAAGACTTTTGATTCTTCCGTTGAACATCGGAGAACGATCAAAACCTTCTCTCAAAATATCATGAACATTCAATGACGTGTACGTCATGTAACAAGATCTTTGATTTGTTAGCGGAACGGTTAAATCCGAATAAGAAAACTTATCCGGTTTCGCATCTCCTTTTTCTTCGTTCATTTTCGAATAATCCAAAGAACGTCCATCAACTCGTGGTGGCGTTCCTGTTTTCATTCTTCCTGATTCAAATCCGGCTTTCACCAAATCTTCGGTAATTCCTGTTGCGGCACTTTCACCTGCTCTTCCTCCTCCAAATTGTTTTTCTCCAATATGAATCAAACCATTCAAAAAAGTTCCGTTTGTCAAGACAACCGATTTGGATCGAATCTCTACTCCTAGCGAAGTTCTGATTCCTTTTATCTTTCCGTCCTCGATAATCAATCCCTTTACCATCTCCTGATAGAAATCAAGATTTGGAGTTCCCTCCAGCATCATTCTCCATTCTTCAGCAAAACGCATTCGATCACTTTGAACTCTTGGCGACCACATCGCTGGTCCTTTTGACTTGTTCAACATTTTAAATTGAATTGCCGTGCGGTCGGAAACAATTCCCGAATATCCACCAAGTGCATCAATCTCACGCACTATTTGTCCTTTTGCAATTCCTCCCATCGCTGGGTTGCAAGACATCTGTGCAATGTTCTGCAGACTCATGGTAACCAATAAAGTTTTCGATCCCAAATTTGCGGCCGCTGCCGCGGCTTCAGATCCGGCATGACCTGCACCAACTACAATAACATCGTATTCTTCTAAAAACATTTTGTTTTATTATTCTCTGCAAACCGTTTAAGGCGATCCTCAGAATTATTTTTTCATTCTTTTGTTCCACGTGGAACGGCGCTAACGCGCAAAATTCAAACTCTTCAAGTTCAAAAAAACACAACCCAGAAACATCAAACACTTCCTAGATCACAAAAATCTGTTCCACGTGGAACAGATTAAAACATTATACTTTGACAAGTTCTCGACAAAATCTCCGAAACAAATTTTATGTTCCACGTGAAACACTCTTATTTATTTCAAAACCCAAGCTCTAAATCAATCCATGTTCCACGTGAAACATCTATCATTTGAAGTTTCAAAAAATCAAAACGGACTTTCAAAAATGTTTCACGTGAAACAAAATTATACGTTTTTCAAAACAAAAACATAAAACTTTTCACGTGGAACAATTCTATTATTTCAAACTTTAGATCAAATTATGTTTCACGTGGAACACAATTATTATCAATTTAAAGAGTGGTTTAATTACTGTTCCACGTGAAACATTGCAATCTTCTCATCCTCTTTTGAACGCATAAGTTCAGCTTCAGAATCACTTTTGTCTTTGTATCCACAATAATGAAGTATACCGTGAGCCAAAACTCTTTTTAATTCTTCTATAAAAGAAACATTAAAATCCTTAGCATTATCCTCTACTCTTTCAACAGAAACAAATATATCTCCGTTTAATTCATTACCAACTGTATAATCAAAACTGATAATATCTGTTAGTGTATCATGATTTAGATATTCTACATTTATCTTATGAAGATATTCATCATCACAAAAAATGTAATTTATCTCTCCTTCGTTTTTATTTTCAGATATGATTACAGCACTTAACCAATCAGCAAAGGCTTCTTCGTTGTCTAAAGTAAATTCGGTTTCGTAATTAAAATTGATCATTTTGTATTAAAATATTCTTGAACCTTTTGATTAAAATTCGAGCGCAAAGGTAGTGATTGTCTGTTTAATATCTCTACACTGTTTAAATAATCCAATAGTGAATTAGGTAACGCATTTGTTCTATTAGAAAATTCAGCTTTATTTGTTTCAGATTGTCGCTTTGTATCTTGCCCTTGTTGTTGAACTGCGTTGTTTAATTTTAATAATTCTTGTTGAATATTAAGGATACGTTGCAAGTTCTCATTCTTAAATCCTTTGTTTAAAAGTTGCTTTTCCGAAGCTTTCATCTGATCAATTACAGATCTTCCCTGAGAATCTAAACCTTGTTTGGCCAATTCTTTTTGTAATGCTTCACGAAGTTTTACTTGTTCTTTATAGATTTCCATAATAGCTTCTGCATCTCCTTCTCCGTCATCACCATCTTTTCCGTCATTTCCTTTGCCTCCATTTTTATCTCCTTTACCATCTTTTCCCTGACCACTTTTCCCTTGCCCCTCTTTTCCTTGTCCTTGTTTTCCATCTCCGGATTTACCTTGTTGTCCTTCGCCTGGTTTATCTCCAGGTTTGTCACCGGGTTTCATTCCTTCTTTCATTTTATCAGCAAGACCTTTTTGCTTTTGAATAATATCCGGTAATTGCATTCCTTGTCCGTCACCTGGTTTTGGTTTTCCTGCTACCGGTTTCGACATAGACATTTGCATATTATTTAATAAATCACTTAAAAAATCAGCCAATTTATTTGCAGAAGAAACAGCATATTGCTGGTGCGAAACTCCTTTAGGAACCTGAACATCGCTCAAAGTTTCAATCGCTTTATCAATATTGTATTGCACATTTCCTATTTCTTTGGTTACATCTTCGGCCACTTTTGGATTTCGAAGAGACAATGCAAACAAACTATCATCGACATGTTTAAACTGTTGTTTTAAATTTTGTTGAATTTTAATGTTCTTAGTGAAAGCAGAAGAACCTAATTTCATTGTTTTAAATTGCTTCATCACATCTTCCTGAGATAATGAATAAGCTAAAAGATTATCCAGGACCTGACGAAGCATTGCAACATCTTCTTCTAATTGTTCTTGCTCTCCGCCTTCCATACTTGAATCCATTTGCTCAGCCATACTTTTCATTTTCTTAGCTGCACTTTTTTGTTTTGGCTTAGCCGAAGAGGAATTCTTTTTACTCAATTCTTCAGAAGCTTTTTTCAAATCATCCTTAACATCTTTCTCTTTTGAAGCATCTGACGGAATATCCAAAGGTGCTTTTAAAGTCTTATTTTCTTCTTTCAGATCTTTTAAATCTTCCTGAATTTTATCAAAAGCTTTATTGATATCGTCTTGTTTGTCCTGTGTATTTTCTTTTTCTTTATTCGAAAGTTGCTCTTGTTGGTCTGCCAGCTTCTTTAATTTATCTGCAACTTGTTCTGCTTTTTTAGAAACATAAAAACGTTTGGTTAGTTCAACCAATTGCTCCAGATTACGAGATTGGTTCTTGCTGATTTGTTTGAACTTTTCCATCTTATCAAACAAATCTTCACTATTCAATTTGTCGTTTAAGTTCTTCAGTTCGTCCATCAACTTCTGATTTTTTTCTAAATCTTTCTCGGCATTATCCAAACGCTTTTGCAAATCATCAGCCGTTTTGTCTTTCTTTTCAGATTGAAATTTATCCAGATTCTTATTCATTTTCTCCGCAAATTGCTTCATCATTTCGTCTTGTTGTTTCTGACGTTTGATAAAATCATTTACCTTTTGCTGATCTTTGAACTCTAAATTTTCTTTCTCTTTTCCTGATTTCTGGATCTTATCCATTTCAGAAAATTGCTTGCTTTGATTCTTTAGCGATTTTTCTAAACTATTAATATTCGCATTTTGTTGTTGCAATTCTAAATCATGAATCTCATCTGTAGTTGAAACACGATCAGAAAAAACAGAAGACTTTGTACTCTTAAAACCATGTGGCGCATCATTATCAAAAACCTCAAAATAGTATTCGTAAGATACTCCCTCATGCACTGCAAGATTACTTGGAAAATTAAAAACAAACTGATCAAATACTCCTGACTTAACAGGTATTGTTCCACGCTTGGCAGTGTTAGGTTTGTTACGTTCATAATACACAACTTGCAATTTAGACAAACCATAATCATCTCCTAACCTACCCAAAACATAATTCTTATCCAGCTTTAAACTGTCCGGCGCTGGCGCAACATTGATCGTTGGATATTGATCTTTGATAACAGAAAGCTGATAATCCAGTTTTTCGTAATTTTTAATCTTATTATTCGAGGTAAGAATTTGATATTCTGTATTTTGACTGATATTTTTAGCTAATTTAAACTCATTTTCTGCCTTATTGAACTTAAAAGTTGAATTATCATCTTTCCAGACAATTTCCTGAGTCGATTGTGTATTCATTTTCCAGGTTACCAAAGTTCCTTCCGGTACGATTGCATTACCTGTTCCCTGAATAGTTTCTGATTTCTTTTTCAGGTAAGATGGAAAATTCAATACCATCTCGAAGTTGGCAATTGATGGAACTGTGATTACTTTCAATTCATATTCTTCAGATGAAACTGAATTTCCTTCAAAAGAAAACTCCACATTCGAAACTGGTTTTTCAATCTTGAACTCAAACTTTCCAGGTTGAGATGATTCCATAAAATAACTTTCGTTACCGATATGAATCATTACATTTTCCGGAACAACATTCCCAACTGATTCCATTTTGATAACGAAATCTTTGTTTTGTTCTGTTTGTAAATTAGCATTTAGAACTACAAATTTAAAAGGTGCCGGTGGTAAAAACGTAGCATTAAAATGTACTACTCTATTTAAACTTTGAGAAATGACATTGCTATTTCCTGAAATATAAAACACAGCAAAAAGCAAAATTGGAATGATTGCTAATGGCAAATACTTTTTATTGGTTTTAAAATTAATGGCATTTCCAAACGGAATTGGTTGCAATGAATTTGCTTTTTGCTCTATCGAAGCCAACATCAACTCTGAACTTTCTATCGAATTCTCAGACGCTGACAATTGCAAAAAGTTGGTTAGTTTATCACTTACTTCTGTAAAATGGTTTCCAATAATAGTCGAAGCCTGATTATAATCGATTCCTTTTTGAAGTTTGAACAACTTAAAAATTGGGAATAAAATAAATCGAAACAACAGAAAAAGTTCTACTGCTATAAATACCCAAAACAATAATGTTCTTCCTAATGGTTTTAACCAAAGAAAATATTCGATAAAAAGCGTAAACAGAAAGTACAATAATCCGAAACCAATAAAAAGAAGTGATCCTTTTATCAATTCGTTTGTATAATATTTCTTTATAAATGCTTCTAATTTTTGGTATATAGCAGATGTTGTTTTCAATGTGAATCTGTTTTATTTATAACCCATAAAAGTACTAATTTTAATTAGATAATTCTCAATGAGAAAATTAGTCAATTGATATACAAACAAGACTTTACTAATTAGAAAATGATCAATTAGATAATTAAAAAATTGAACTACAGGAAAATATTATCCTGTTAAACTTCTCGTATAATTAATAATGGTAATTAAAAAATTAAGCCAGAAACAAGACAATTATCTAATTGAACACATTTTCTAATTCTCTAATTAGAATTGTATCTTTGTAACAAAATTTAAACAAATGTCAAAGCAAGTTCGTGTGCGTTTTGCACCAAGTCCAACAGGACCTTTACATATTGGCGGAGTTCGTACTGCCCTATTTAATTATTTATTTGCCAAAAAAAACAATGGTGTTTTTTATCTAAGAATTGAAGACACAGATCAGACTCGTTTTGTTCCCGGTGCCGAAGCTTATATTATGGAAGCACTAGAATGGTTAGGAATTTCTCCTGAAGAAACTGTTGGGAAAAATGAAAAATTTGGTCCGTACAGACAAAGTGATCGTAAGGAATTGTACCAAACTTATGCTGATCAACTGATCACTTCTGGTTGGGCATATTATGCTTTTGATACTCCGGAAGCTCTTGATGCTTTAAGAAAAGAACAAGAATCGGAAGGAAAAACATTTATTTACAATCATACCATTCGTGAAAAGTTAGATACTTCTTTGGTAATTTCTGCTGAAGAAGTTGCTAAAAGAATTGCAAATGGAGAACATTATGTGATTCGTTTTAAAACTCCGGTTGACGAAACTTTACACTTAAAAGATATTATTCGTGGTGATGTAAAATTCGAAACTAGTTTACTTGATGATAAAGTCTTATTTAAAAGTGACGGAATGCCAACTTACCATTTAGCCAATATTGTTGATGATCATTTGATGGAAACTTCACACGTAATTCGTGGTGAAGAATGGTTGCCATCGATGCCACTTCACGTTTTATTATACAGAGCTTTTGGTTGGGATGCTCCTGAATTTGCACATTTACCTCTGATTTTAAAACCAATTGGTAACGGAAAATTATCTAAAAGAGATGGAGATAAATTAGGATTTCCTGTGTTTCCGTTAGAATGGAAAACTGAAGAAGGTATTTCATCAGGTTACAGAGAGAAAGGATTTTTTCCGGAAGCGGTTGTAAACTTCTTGGCTTTGTTAGGTTGGAATGACGGAACTGATAAAGAATTATTTTCATTAGAAGAATTAGTTGAAGCTTTTGACCTGAACAGAGTTCATAAATCCGGAGCAAAATTTGATCCTGAAAAAAACAAATGGTTCAATCACCAATATTTGATCAAACAAAATAATGAAGATTTAGCACCAAGCTTCACTCCTGTTTTGGTAGAAAAAGGTGTTGATATTTCTAAATTTGACATCACAAGAATTGTTTCTTTAATTAAAGAAAGAGCTCATTTTGTTTCTGAATTTTGGGATTTGACTGATTTCTTTTTCCAGGCGCCAACATCATATGATGAAAAAGCAAGCAAAAACTGGAAGGAAGAAACTCCAACTTTGATGCAGGAATTGATTTCGGTTCTTGAAAATATAGAAGATTTTACTTCTGTAAATATTGAAACCATCGTAAAAGATTGGTTGACTAAAAACGAAATTGGAATGGGCAAAGTTATGCAACCTTTCCGTTTAAGTTTGGTTGGAGCATTAAAAGGTCCTCACCTATTTGATATTGTTGAAATCATCGGAAAAGAAGAAACCATTTCTAGAATTCAGAAAGCGATTTCAACTTTATAATATTTTACCATTAAGATATTAAGTTCATAAAGCTTGGCTTAATTTTTCTTAATGTCTCAAAAAATAAAACGCTAATACACATTGATAAAATGTTGTTAGCGTTTTTTTTATGTTTAAAAAAATTGAAATTGGCAGAATATTCGTAATTTACCAGATCATAAAAACTAAATCAATATCATTATGGGTACAGCATTTATTATCCTTTTAGTCTTAGGATTTTTTATTTTAATGTCTTCCTTCTTTACTGTAAAACAACAATCATCAGTAATTATAGAAAGATTTGGAAAATTTCACAGCGTGAGAAATTCAGGATTGCAATTAAAAATTCCGATTGTTGACAGATTGGCCGGACGTGTAAATCTAAAAATTCAACAACTTGATGTGATCATCGAAACCAAAACCAAAGACAACGTTTTCATCAAAATGAAAGTTTCGGTTCAGTTTAAAGTTATTCAGGAAAAAGTATATGATGCTTTTTATAAACTAGAATATCCGCACGATCAAATTACAGCTTATGTTTTTGATGTAGTTCGTGCCGAAGTTCCTAAACTAAAACTGGATGATGTTTTTGAAAGAAAAGATGATATCGCGATTGCAGTAAAAAGAGAATTGAATGAAGCCATGACTACTTACGGATATGACATTATCAATACTTTGGTAACCGATATTGATCCGGACATTCAGGTAAAAAATGCAATGAACAGAATTAACGCTGCTGACAGAGAAAAAACAGCTGCTGAATTTGAAGCTGAAAGTTCAAGAATCAGAATCGTTGCAAAAGCAAAAGCTGAAGCAGAAAGTAAACGTTTACAAGGACAAGGTATTGCAGATCAACGTCGTGAAATTGCAAGAGGACTTGTAGAAAGTGTTGAAGTTTTAAATAATGTGGGTATTAATTCTCAAGAAGCTTCTGCCCTGATTGTAGTAACTCAACATTATGATACTTTACAAGCTATTGGTGCAGATGCCAATTCTAATCTAATCTTGTTACCAAACTCTCCTCAAGCCGGAAGCGATATGCTAAATAATATGGTTGCATCGTTTACAGCATCAAACCAGGTTGGTGAAATGATGAAGAAAAACAATAAGAAAGTGGTAAAACCAAAACCAATTCAGCCTCAATCTGGTTATGAAGATGATATCTTACCAGAATCAGGACAATAACATAAAACAAAAAAGAGGCTTATTTGCCTCTTTTTTTATTGATAAACCAATTGATAATATAGGGTAAAATCGATTGTAAAATTTGTGGATATGATCTGGTGAAATATTCTTTATAAGAAGAAAAAACTCCACTAAAAATATTTTGTGGCGTGATTGATTCTTTTGTTTTTTGAAAACTCAAAACCAATTTCTGGTAATTTATTTCTTTCTCCAGTTTCAGAATTTCTAAATCTCTTTCGATTTCTGCGTATGATGAGTATTTTTTATTTTCCATAATTAGTCATTAAAAAAGATTTCTGAAAATTTTTCTAATATAGGACCTTCGACAACTTTATCTTTTAAGAAGAAAAGTAAAATTGTAAATACTAAATAGATCCCTCCTACTGCCAAAAATCCAAGTGCGTTACTTTCAAATAAAGATCCAAAAGCATAAGCTGCAGCAAAAGATCCAAAAATCATCACCATACTAAAACACAATAAAATCAAAGTAAATTTAAAAATTAAAGTTGTCGATTTCATGGCAACCTTAAATCCCCAAAGTTTATAGTAAGCTAAATGACTGTCCAGATAAACTTTAGCCTGATCCTGAATATTTTCGGTGTTTTCTTTTAATTCTTCAAAAGCCATAATTGTAATTTTAATTTAAAAAAAAGAAGCACAAAACTCATGATTCAACAATTGTATTTGATTATTCTAAAATTAAAATAACCAAAACGATCATCAAAATCACATTAAGCTTTGTGCTTCCTGGATTATTATTTTTGAAGTTTAGCGTTTTGCGCTTTTAAGTCGGCTAATTTAGATTCCAAAAAACCAATAACTTCCTCAGTTTTGTAACTCATATTCGAAAGTAACTCTCCATAAGTTCCGTCTAAATTTTCTTTTGCTTTTGTAAATTTTTCACGTAGAACTTCAGAACTAGCTGAAAGTGAATCTTGCAAATTATGTTTCGCATCATCTAAACCTTCTTTAAGTTTAGCACGGGTTTTTGATCCTTTGTCCGGAGCAAATAAAATTCCGATTGCTGCTCCTACTGCAGCACCAGCTAAAATTGCTGCAACTGTATTTACGTTTTTTGACATAATATTAAAATTTAAATGAATAATAAAGGTACTCTTTTTTTGAATTATAAAATATTGGTTAATTGTAATTTAATTAAAATTAACAATAAATTTAATACACGTAAGCTACAGCTTCGTACTTACCATCTGCTTTTTCGACAATACTTACAAACGGATATCCGCTTGAGGCAGATTGTGTTTTGATTCTCATTGCAGTCTGGTTTTTATTTGCAATTGGCGGTTCACCTTTTGTCTTTGTCGAGACTCCTGAAAAATTAGCCACTTGTTTTAAACCTATTGTCTTGTCCTGAGATAAAACAGTTACGAATTTATAATCTGATTTTGAATCTACTATTACTTTATCAGAAACTTTTTGTGTTTGATTGGATTGTTTATTGGTAATTTTTGCAACGGCATATTTACTAATTTTATGTTCTTCGGCACTTCCGTTAAAAGAATAGTAAACCAAATCATTTTCGATTTTTATAAAATTAACATCCACTTCTTCACCATTGTGTTTTGTAATTTGGTGTGTTTGAGAAATTGCAACATTTGCAAATAAAATTGCTAGCGTAAAAAATAAAGTTTTCATAATATTAAAATTTAAGGATTAAAATTGTTCTTGTCAAAACGAAAGACAAAATTTCTAATTCCTTATAAAATTAATTTCATGAAATTTTTAAATTATGAATTACCTCCTGAAAAATACTTTTACGCTAGAAGTATTATCAAAATACAATCATAATTACAATCGACCATAAAACCAATCTTTAGAATTCAGATTTAGAATTGACTCTAAAACCAAAAATTATTCATTTTTAAATTTTAGAAAAATTCAGATTCGATTCTTAAGTGTTATTAGAAATTTGACACTTTAGATTTGACCTTTGGATAAAAATAGCAACTTTATAAACAATTGTATGTTAACAACCCGTTAAACTAAGAAAAAGGAGCGCAAAAACTTAAATAAAGCCTAAAAATAAACAATAATTCAAAAGATGATTAATGACATGGAAGAAGTAAAAAATCAGCTTAAAATCAATTTATGAAGGTCTTTTTTAATTATATTCATCTATTAAAATTGTATTTCATATAGTTTTAATAAATAATAATTAAAAACTTAAATAAAATAAATTACAATAGTTTTAATTGATAAATAAAAAACTATAGAATTTTAAAAAATGAATCAATAAAATTAAAATTTGAAATTATGTCCGAAATAAATCATCATTTTTTCTCTCTGGAGAATTACCCGCAAAAAGATAGTAAAATAAGGTAAAATGAGGCAAAAATTAAAATAAAGACTTTTAATTAATGATTTTTCAAAAGATGATTAATGAGTTAAAAGAAACAAAAAAGTAGCTTAAAATTAATTTATAAAAGCCACTTTTAATCGTTAAAAATTATAAAATTTAAAATTTATATAGTTTTACTTTATAATAATTAAAAACTACGTTTATATAATTAATAATAGTTAAAATTGATTTTATAACGAATCATTTAAAATTTAATCAAAATAAAATGTTTGAAATTATCAATTCCTTGTCGAATAGGATCAGCCTTTGAGTTTATAAACAATTGTATGTTAACAACCCGAAAAACAAGCTAAAACTATCCCGAAAATTAAAATAAAAGCCTCTGTTTAATGATTTTTTAAAAGATGATTAATGAGGTGAAAGAATTAAAAAAATAGATTAAAATCAATTTATGAAAGCCGTTTTTAATCTAGTAAATCTATAAAAATATAACTTTTAATAGAAAAAGTAAATAATAAAAAAAGCGCTTATAAAAAGCGCTTTTTGATAGATTATAATGATATTAGATTTTTACCATTTCCTTAAGAAGTTCAATTTCTCTCTCGGATGCATTTTTTGGAGGATTTGAAAAAGCTTTCAAAATATCATCCTGAAATTGGTTTCTTAAACTTTCATTTTCTAAATCTCTTAAATTTAAAAGTGCTTTAGATCGAACATAAGTCGACTCACTTCTAAGAGACATTGTATATAATTTTTTGATATCCTCTTCTTCAAAATCCTTAGATTTCAAAATTGAATATTTTAAAATAAATTGAGCAAATAACAATGAACCTTTATTATTGTTAATATTCTTCTTTAATGAATTTTGCAATAAAGAAAAACTTGAAACATTTTTAATGCTCTCCCCTATTGCACTTTCAATTGCAATACGTTCCGGTTTAGTCTCAACTTTAAAATATTTGTTGATATCTTTTAAAGAATTATTGATGCTGTTTTCTTCCTTTTTACCTTTTTCTTCCCAAGCATCTTTCAATCCAACTGTTTTGTTAAACACTAATTTTGAAGGAGTTGAATCTTTATCAACAGTAAAATAACCTAAACGTTGAAACTGAAATTTATCTTCATTTTGAACTGTTGATAAACTTGGTTCAACATATCCCGTGATGATTTCTAATGAATTTGGATTTACAAAATCTAAGAAATTTTTCTCTTTATAACTGTCCGGAGCTTCATCTGTAAACAAACGATCGTACATACGAACTTCTGCTTCAATTGCATGCGAAATAGAAACCCAATGTAATGTTCCAGACACTTTTCTTTGACTTGCTTCTGTCCCGCTTCCGCTTAAAGAATCGGTATCATAAGTTACATGAATCTCTGTAATATTTCCTTCAGCATCTTTCATAACACTTTCTCCTTTAATGATATACGCATTTTTAAGACGTACTTCTTTTCCTAAAGTCAAACGGAAAAACTTTGCTGGAGCTTCTTCAAGAAAGTCTTCTCTTTCGATATATAATTCACGAGAAAAAGGCACTTTTCTGAAACCTGCATTTTCATCTTCCTGATTATTTTCGGCTTCAAGCCACTCTTCTTTTCCTTCACGATAATTTGTAATTACCAATTTTACAGGATCTAAAACAGCCATTACACGAGGTGCAATTTTGTTCAAATCTTCACGAATACAAAATTCTAAAACCGATACATTGATTAAATTATCACGTTTTGCAATTCCGGTTGTATTGGCAAAATTACGCAAAGATGCAGCTGTATAACCACGTCTTCTTAAACCTGAAATGGTAGACATTCTTGGATCATCCCAACCGTTAACATGCTTTTCTTTAACAAGTTGCTGTAATTTTCTTTTACTAACAACAGTATGTGATAAGTTACGTCTGGCAAATTCTCTTTGCTTTGGACGCAGTTTATTATCCTCTAAAATCTGATCTAAAAACCAATCGTATAATTCACGATGAGGCAAGAATTCAAGTGTACAAAATGAATGTGAAATCTCTTCTAAATAATCACTTTGTCCGTGTGCCCAATCGTACATTGGATAGATCTTCCAGGTATCACCGGTTCTATGGTGATGTTTGTGCAAAATTCTGTACATGATAGGATCACGCATCAACATATTGGTTGATTTCATGTCTATTTTTGCACGAAGAATGTGAGTTCCAGCCTCAAATTCACCGTTTTTCATTCTTTCGAATAAATCTAAATTTTCTTCAACAGAACGATTTCTGTACGGAGAATCAGTTCCTGTTGTAGACGGAGTTCCTTTTTGAGTGGCCATATCTTCAGAAGACTGACTATCAACATAAGCTTTATCTTTTTTAATTAATAAAACTGCCCAATCGTATAATTGTTGAAAATAATCTGATGCATAACGTTCTTCTGCCCAGCTATACCCCAGCCATTCAACATCTTTTTTAATTGCATCAACAAATTCCTGTTCTTCTTTTTCAGGGTTTGTATCATCAAAACGTAAATTCACAGGAGATTGATAATCAATTCCTAAACCAAAATTTAATGCAATAGAACTTGCATGACCAATGTGTAAATAACCATTAGGTTCTGGTGGAAAACGAAAATGAAGTTTACTTTGCGAGAGACCTGATTTAAGATCTTCTTCTATGATTTGTTCAATAAAATTGAGTGATTTATCTTCTGATGCCATTATTTTATAGTAATTTTAGCAAAGATAAAAAAAAGGTTTCAGGTTTCAGGTTTAAAGTTATTTAAGTCGCGCAAAACATGAAACGTTAAACCTGAAACTAAAATTAATTTAATTAGTATTTTTGTATAAATTTAGAATTATGAGACAATTAACTGTTACAATTCCAGACGATTTTTACGAAACTTTTATTAGTTTTTTTAAACATATTCCTGATGTATCTATAGATGAAAATGTTGAGAATGAAATTCCATTATGGCAGCAAGAAATGGTTCTAGATCGTATAAAAAATGCCAAACCAGAGGATTATATCGATGCCGATGTGGCTTTAGAAAATTTAAAAAATAAATATGGTTTTTAAAGTTTTAATAGTAAAAAGAGCCGATTTAGAAATTGAAGAAGCTCTTTTATACTATGAAAATATTAGAAAAGGTTTGGGAGAAAAATTTCTTTTAGATTACAAAGATCATTTAAAAACACTTTACAATTTTCCTCTTTTTGAGAAAAAATACAACATTGTTCGCACTTTACCTTTAAAGAAATTTCCTTACACTATCCACTTTACAGTTGATGAATTAGAAAAAATTGTTTCTATTCAAGCTGTAACTTGCAACTATCAAGATCCAAATACTACAAGAATAAAATTATAAAATGGGAGTAATTAAACTAAAAAACATCCGTACTTTTTCGTACCACGGATGTATGATTGAAGAAGGAAAAATTGGATCTGATTATACTGTTGATCTAAAAATTAAAACAAATTTGCAAAAATCAGCTCAAACGGATCACCTTGCAGACACAGTTGACTATGTACATTTGAACAAAATTGTTACTGAAGAAATGGCCATTCGTTCGCATTTATTAGAGCATGTAGCCAAAAGAATCAATATTCGAGTGTTGGCAGAGATAGAAACTGCACAAAAAACAACAGTTTGGGTTTCTAAAATAAATCCTCCTATTGGTGGTGATGTTGAATCAGTTACTATAAAAATGAGCGAAATCAGAGCTTAATTCTTTAAATTAAAAAGCTATTTTTTAAAAATAGTTACTTTTAAACTTTTGAAATTTAAAGATTTTAGTTACTTTTGCCATCCGTTCAAGTAATGGCGTCGTGGCCGAGCGGCTAGGCTGGGCTCTGCAAAAGCTCCTACTCCGGTTCGAATCCGGACGATGCCTCTAAAAGAGATACAGAAATGTGTCTCTTTTTTTTGTGCTTAATTTTTAGAAAAAATTAAATAAAGTTTATGTTCGAATCCAGATAATATCTCTAAAAGAGATACAGAAATGTGTCTCTTTTTTTGTGCTAATTTTTAAAAAAAATTAGATTAAAGATTATGTTCGAATCCGGACGATACCTCTAAAACCTTCAAATTGCTTTGAAGGTTTTTTTTATGACTAATTTTTAGAAAAAATTAGATTAAAGATTACGTTCGAATCCACACAATGTCTCTAAAAAACTTCGTAGAAATATCTCTTGTATATAACTTTTTCACAATCTTGTCATCTCGAGGAACGAGAGATCACACGAGTGACTTTACAATGATTGACGATTTTGTTTGCGGAATTACTAGTGTGATTCTTCGTTCCTCAGAATGACAAAGTGGAGTCAAGTTTGTCAAAGTTTAAAACTTTGACAAAGTTCTATCACTACGAATGTTATAAACATAAAAAAACCTCTGAAATTCAGAGGTTTAATTTTATAATTTTGAGTTATTAACAACTACTTATCTATTTTCTCAAAGGCATTTCGTACCATTTCTTTTTCTTTTGGAAACCAACCCTGAGTTATTAACACAAGACCAAAAACCATTAAAACTATACTAATTCCTTTTTTGATTTTTAGAATGTTAGTAGGTGTCATTTTTGACTTTAACTGTTTGGCTAATAATATTTTAATACAATCTACTAATAAATAAGTAATAATAACAGCCGTAAAAAAAGTAAACATTCTAGAGTTTTGCATTTCTAGTTTTGGTCCTACAGAAATGATCACTGCTAACCAAAAACCTAATACACCAATGTTGATAACGTTCAGTAAAAAACCTTTTACAAACAAACTACCATAGTTTCTTTTGATGATATCACGATCGATTTCTTCATCATCAATTTTTTCTTCATTTCTTAATCTTACGAAAGAAATTATACCGTAAGCCAGCATAATAATTCCGCCAAAAATAAAGAGTGCCGGTTTATCTTTTAAACTCTGAATTAATCTGTAACTTCCTAAATACGCAATTGCTATAAAAAAAATATCACCTAATACGACTCCAAGATCAAAAACTATGGCAGCTCTGAATCCTTTTGTAATACTGGTTTCTAGTAGTATAAAAAATACCGGACCTACCATAAAACTTAAAAAAAGTCCCCATGGCAGTCCAGCCAAAATATCATTTATCATTCAAATACGATTTCTTATTTTACTTCTTCTATTTTACCTCCAAAAACCGTTTTTTGATTAATTTGTTTCGGTTTTCCATAAATGTAAATAGAGCCTCCTGCGCTTACTTTTGCATCTACTAAGGTCGAAGCATTCACATCTGCTTTTCCTCCCGCAGAAACGCTTACTTTAGTCTGAGACGTGGCTAATTTACTTCCTAAGAAATATCCGCCAGCTCCTAAACTTGCATCAAGGTTATCTGCTTTACCAGTTGCTGTAATTTCTCCACCAGAAACTGAACTCACTTTAAGTTTATCAACATCCAAAGCTACATTGATTTTAGCACCTTCCTGTGCACTAACTTTAAAAGAAGTGGCTTTTATAGCTTCTGTGCTTGTAACATCGGCACCTTCATTAGCATCAATTAATTCGATATGTTTATAATACAAAGTTACCTGAAGATCGTTTCCTGACAAAAGCTTAGGAAAAGGCATTCTTAATTTTAATATTCCGTTTTTATTAACAGCTTCCAGCTCTGCTTCTCTTGTTCCTTTTATAACAAGTTTATTTTCAGATGACTGAACTAATTTTACACTTAATTTATCGAATACTTTAACCGTATCAAAATCACCTAACTCTTTGGTAACCTGACCAAAAGACATTTGAACAAATAAAATTGCCGCTCCTATAATTAACTTTTTCATACTTTTATTTTTATAATTAAACCTCTATTCTGCTCTTCTTAAAAAATGAAAATCCAGTTGTTTTTTGACTAAATCGGCATTTTTAACTTTTACATATATTTCATCTCCTAGTTGTAAAATACTGTTTGAAGTCGCTCCAACTAATGCATATTGCTTTTCATCGAAAGTATAATAATCATCTTTTATTTCTCTGATTCTTACCATTCCTTCGCATTTGTTAGACACGATTTCAACATAAATTCCCCACTCGGTAACACCGGAAATAACACCAAGGAATTCTTCGTCCTGATGATCCTGCATGTATTTAACCTGCATGTATTTAATACTATCACGCTCAGCATTTGTTGCTAAACTTTCCATATTCGAACAATGTAAACACTTTGTTTCGTAAACTTCCTCATCTACAGAAGCGCCATTATCTAAATAATATTGCAGCAAACGGTGTACCATAACATCCGGATAACGACGAATTGGCGAAGTAAAATGGCTGTAATAATCAAAAGCTAAACCATAATGGCCAATATTCTCTGTAGAATATTTGGCTTTACTCATACTTCTAATTGCAAGAGTATCAATTAAGTTTTGCTCTTTTTTACCATTTACTTCTTCCATCAAAGCATTCAATGATTTCGAAATATCTCCTTTGTTTCTAAAATCTATTTTGTAACCAAATTTAGCAATTACGGTTTGCATCGCAATTAATTTATCTTCGTTTGGTTCATCGTGAATCCTGTAAACAAATGTTTTCTTTTGTTTCCCAATGTATTCAGCCACTTTTCTATTGGCCAAAAGCATAAATTCTTCAATAAGATGATTTGCATCTTTAGAAACTTTAAAGTAAACTCCTTCTGGTTCTCCTTCGGCATCAAGATTAAATTTCACTTCAACTTTATCAAAAGAAATAGCACCATTTTGCATTCTTTTCTTTCTTAGAATCTTAGCTAATTCATCTAATTTTAAAGTAGCATTTGTTATTTCATCAGAAACGGTATACGATTCTCCGGTAATTGAAATATCAACCGGAATTGTACTGTCTTTTGTTTCAATGATATATTGCGCTTCTTCGTATGCAAATCGTTGATCTGAATAAATTACTGTTCTACCAAACCATTGGTTAATAACTTGTGCATTTTCTGAAACTTCAAAAATAGCCGAGAATGTATATTTCTCTTCATTTGGACGTAACGAACATGCAAAATTAGATAAAACTTCCGGAAGCATTGGCACTACTCTATCAACTAAATAAACCGAAGTTGCACGTTGATAGGCTTCATCATCCAGGATTGTTCCTTCTTCAAGATAATACGAAACATCGGCAATGTGAATACCAATTTCGTAATTTCCGTTTTCTAACTTTTTGAAAGACAAGGCATCATCAAAATCTTTTGCATCTTTGGGATCTATCGTAAACGTAAGTGTATCACGCATATCACGACGTTTTGCAATCTCTGATTCCTGAATCGAAGTATCTATTTTTTGTGCATAAACCTCTACTTCTACCGGAAAATCTGATGGTAAACCGTATTCAGCCAGAATAGCATGAATCTCTGTATTGTGTTCTCCTGGTTTTCCTAAAACTCTAATCACTGATCCAAACGGACTATCGGCTCTTTTTGGCCAATCTTCGATGGTAACTAAAACAACGTCACCATTTTCTGCTTCTCCAATTTTATCCTTTGGAATAAAAATATCCGTATACATTTTAGGATTTGCTGTAGATACAAAAGCAAAATTGGCCTGAATATCTATTACTCCTACGAATTCTGTTTTTTTTCTTTCTACAACTTCAATTACCTCACCTTCAGGTCTTTTCCCTTTTCTTCGGTTATAAACATAAACTTTTACTTTGTCTTTGTCTAAAGCACGATTCAAATTATTGGTTGGGATAAATACATCTTCGCTAAAATCAGGACAAATAAAATAAGCCGTTTTTCTGCTGGTCATATCAATTGTTCCTTCGTAATAATCCTGACTCTCTGCTTTTACTAAATACTTACCAGGTTCAGTTTCTATAATTTTCTTTGAAGCAGCCAGAATTTTTAAATCTTTTATAATCTGGTTTCTGCTTTTTGTATCATCAAGTTCGAGCTTTGCTCCTATCTGTTTGTAATTAAATGCTTTATTAGGACTTTGCGATAAAATTTTTATTATTTTACTTGAGAAATCTTTCTCGTTTTTTATCGGCTTTCTAATTTTCTTACTCATATATCTTTTCTTAAAAAGTTAAAATTACAAATAAGATATCAGATTATAGATTTTAACAAATAAATTATTAAAAATATAACTTTCGTATCTTTACAAAAAGACCCTTTATGGAAAGCTTTAAAACCATTGCCATATTCAATTATCAGCACGAAACAGTCGTTCTAAAGCACTTATTAGAGCAAGAAGAGATTCCGTATTATTTTGAGAACGAAATGACCTTATCTGTCGTCCCAATGTACACCACAGCGCTGGGCGGAATCAAACTTAAAGTTCATCCAAACGATTTCGAAGAAGTTCAGCAAATCTTAGACAATCTTAATAACCCACTTAAAATTGTTTAAACTCATCTAATTTTTCAATTTCAAGATTTTTTTTCTTTTCAAATTTTTCAAAGTTGTCAACATATATTAAATACAACAAAAAGAAAAATTTAAATTAAATTAATTTTTGTTTGTTATTATAGCTTGTTAATATGTGCTATAAATTTATTTTTAAAAGCATTGAAATGAAGTTTCTCTTAGTTATCTTGAGTTATCAACATACTTATATTTTGTTAAACGATTAATTTCTAAGACTTTTTGCATTTTAATTAACAACGGTTAACAACCAAAAATATATTCATTTTGTAGATAAGTTCATATGTTGATATTTGTTGAAAATGGCATTTTTGATATTGATAACTTTTCCAAAAATTCCTCAAACTTTATTAGGTTATTTCATTCCGGTTTTGGATTAGGTTTTTTTTCGACACAACCAAAAAAAACTTCTAATTTTCTATCCGAACTTATTAACAAATAATGTTAACTTAAAGTTAATTGAATATCAACGAATTAGCTTTTGCTATTAACATTATAAAATTTTAACAAAATTCCTGATTATTATTTATTGATTATGAGATACTTACAACGTTGTTAATAATGTTAATAAGTGTTAATGTTTTGATATAAAGCCAGTTGTAATCTTATGTTTTTTGCAATCAATTTTACGAATGTACGCGAATTTTAATTGTTTTGTTTTGAGCAGGATTTAAAACTAACGATGAAAAAGAAATTAGTGAAAATTAGTGAAATTCGTGGCAAACATTTATTAAATGAGTAAATTTGTACTACACAACTTAATAGTATAGAAAAAATGAAAATTTCGATAGGAAATGACCACGCAGGACCAGAATATAAAAAAGCAATTGTTGAAATGCTTAAAGCAAAAGGATATGAAGTAACTAATTATGGTACAGATACAGATGCTTCTGTTGATTATCCGGATTTTGGTCATCCGGTTGCGAATGATGTATCTGAAGGTAAAGCTGATTTTGGAATCGTCATCTGCGGAAGCGGAAACGGAATTGCAATGACTGTTAATAAACACCCTAAAGTTAGAGCGGGCTTATGCTGGACTAAGGAAATTGCTTATTTAACTCGTTTACATAACGATGCCAATATTGTGAGCATTCCGGCGCGTTTTACATCGATCCCACAAGCGGTAGAAATTGTTGAAACGTTCCTGACAACTGCTTTTGAAGGCGGAAGACACCAAAACAGAGTAAATAAAATTGCTTGTCAGTAAAAGTCAAAAAAACCGGTGCTTCGCACCAATAAAAAAATAGTGAACCGGGCGGATTTTTTAAATTCATCCGGTTTTTTGTTTAATTAGCTTAAATTCAGTTAATTATAAGGTTATCAGCATTGTTAATATCTGTAATTTTATAAGCTAATTAGTTAAAATTCAAGAAATTAAAAAGATGTTCACGTTGTTAATAAACATTAGAACAGCAATTAAAATTTGAATAAAAACGATTGCAGAGAATTTTATAATAAAAGAGGATTTTCTCGTTTTATGTTTAAAGAAAAGCATAGCTGTTAATAAACCTATTGTTCCGCCAATTGCTTCAAGGAAAAACAGTGTATTTTCAGGAATTCTGCGTTTATTTTTTTTGGCTTGATTTTTATCATAACCGGCGAGAATAAAAACGAAGATATTTACAAATAAAAAATACAGTAATAAAACTTTCATAGGCTAAAAATTAAAAACAAAGATATTATTTTAGCCGAGTGATTGATAATCTGTTTATGGTTTTAAAAGACAGATTATCTCATTTTGTAATCAAGAAATTATTTCATTAAAAGTATGACTAATATTCAATTCATTGCCAAGACTGTTCAAACAGCAGCGATTAATATTCAAAACACGGTTAAATTATTAGACGAAGATTGTACTATTCCGTTTATTTCGCGTTACCGAAAGGATACAACCGGAAATCTTGATGAAGTTCAGATCGAGCAAATTGCAAAACTTCATAAAGAATATGAAGCGATTGTAAAACGTAAAGAAGCAGTTCTTAAATCGATCGAAGAACAAAAATCGCTTACACCTGAATTGAAACAGAAAATTGAGCAAAGCTTTGATTTACAAGAAATAGAAGATTTTTATCTTCCTTATAAAAAGAAGAAAAAAACAAAAGCAGATGTTGCGCGCGAATTTGGTTTAGAACCTTTGGCAAAAATTATCATGTCTGAAAATGATGTTGATGTTGATTTTATTTCGACACAATATCTTAATGAAAATGTTATTAATGAAGAAGCAGCGATGCAAGGCGCACGTGATATTGTTGCCGAATGGATTAACGAAAACATTTATGTTCGTAAACAATTAAGACGCTTATATCAACGAAAAGCAACGATTGGAACCAAAGTTGTAAAAAAGAAAGCCGAAGAAGAAGGAGCACAAAAGTTCAGTCAGTATTTTGATTGGGAAGAGCCTTTGACAAAAGCGCCTTCACATCGTTTATTAGCAATGCTTCGTGCAGAAAACGAAGGTTTTGTTAAGATGAAAGTTGATGTTGATATCGACGAAGCTTATGATGTTATTGACGAAATAATCATTAAAAAACAAAATAGTACAACAGCACATTTGCAATTAGCGATTGAAGATAGTTACAAACGATTACTGAATCCGGCGATTGGAAACGAAACGTTGCAGGAAGCCAAAGCTAAAGCTGATGCCAATTCGATTCAGGTGTTTGCGAACAATTTAGGTCAGTTATTATTAGCGCCGCCTTTGGGCGAAAAACGAATTTTGGCAATTGATCCAGGATTTAGAAGTGGTTGTAAAGTGGTTTGTCTGGACGAAAAAGGCGATTTATTATACAACGAAACCATTTATCCGCATGCGCCTCAAAATGAGGAAACCATGGCGATTAAGAAAATCCGTTCGATGGTAAACGCGTATCAAATTGATGCCATTTCTATTGGGAACGGAACGGCTTCTAGAGAAACGGAATTTTTCATAAAAAAAATTGCGTTTGATAAACCGCTGCAAGTTTTCATCGTTTCTGAAGCTGGAGCTTCGGTATATTCAGCTTCAAAAATTGCAAGAGAAGAATTCCCTAACTATGATGTAACGGTTCGTGGATCAGTTTCTATCGGGCGTAGACTTTCAGATCCTTTAGCCGAATTGGTTAAGATTGATCCAAAAGCAATTGGAGTAGGGCAATACCAACATGATGTTGATCAAACTAAACTTAAAGAAGAATTAGATAATACTGTAATTCGTTGCGTGAACTCGGTTGGTATCAATATCAATACAGCAAGTAAGCACTTATTAAGTTATGTGAGTGGAATAGGAGAGAAGCTGGCTGAAAATATCGTACAATACCGTTCAGAAAATGGTCCGTTTGAAGATAGAAAACAGCTGAAAAAAGTGCCTCGATTGGGCGAGAAAGCATATCAGCAAGGAGCGGCTTTTATCAGAATTTCCAATGCTAAAAATCCGCTGGATAATTCGGCGGTACATCCGGAAGCTTATCCGGTTGTTGAAAAGATGGCAAAAGATTTGAAACTTTCGGTAAACGACTTAATTGCAAATAAAGAGAAAACAGCCCTAATTAAGGCCGAAAATTATATTACACCTGAAATTGGTTTACTTACATTAAAAGACATCATAAAAGAACTTGAAAAGCCTGGATTAGACCCAAGAAAGTCTGCTAAGGTTTTTGAATTTGATGCGAATGTAAAATCAATCAAAGATTTAAAAACCGGAATGATTTTACCTGGAATTGTTAATAACATCACCAATTTTGGTTGTTTTGTTGACATCGGAATCAAAGAAAGCGGATTAGTTCACATTTCGCAACTAAAAGCTGGTTTTGTAAGCGATGTAAACGAAGTGGTAAAATTGCATCAGCATGTTGACGTAAAAGTTACTGAAGTTGATGAAGATAGAAAGAGAATTCAGTTGACAATGGTACTTTAAAAAATTCCAAAAAATAAATTCCAAATTCCAAAATTGGAAAGTAGAAATAAAAAACTCCCAAATTATAATATATAATTTGGGAGTTTTGGTTTTTATAAATCACTTCAAAATCACTTTTTTAGTCACACTTTTAAAATCATCATTGGATATTTTTATTAAATAAATTCCGGAAGATTGATTGGCTAAATTGATTTCTGTATTTTCATTTGTTGTTTTTTGCTGATGAATAATGCTTCCTGAAGGAGAAATTACAGAAATGGTAGATTGCTGAGGGGCATGAACAGTAAATTGATCAGCACTCGGATTTGGGAAAAGTGTAACAGTAGACTTTTCTAAATCAAAATCTCCAGTAGATAAATTGCCCGTTGGCGGCAGATAAAAATTACCTGTCAATAAAAAAGAATACAATGTTTTTAATGTATGATTAAAATAACTGTTGGGTTCATTTAAGTTATTTAAGTCACTATAAGAAGCATCTAAATGTGCCTGATTTTCACCCGCCATTGCTGCACAGGCAAATGCACCCACAAAAGTAGCATTATGCCATTGCCCGTTTAAAGATCCGTTTTGGTTGTAGCCGTCTTTGATATTGGCAGATCCGCCAAGATTTATGCGTACAAAATCAGATGATTTTTTGGCGTAAGCCTTTGCATCAGCATTTCCATACCATAAATAATCAACAGCAATACGCCATGGAGTTCTTGCAGCATCATAAGTATACGCTTTTCCTTCTCTATTGTACCCATTGGCTGAAGCTATAGTAGAATAAGCGCCAGATGCCTGACACCAGTCAGAAACTAACCCACCAACAGCATTATTTACAGTTAAGTTATTGTTGATAATGGTATAAGATTTTGCAGCAACCTGATTCCAAAAAGTGACATCATTTGAAAAAGTTCCAAAAGCTCTGTAATAGGCTGGCGAAAAATAAGAGGGATTTGTAATTTGGCTTCCGCCGAATTGATCTCCAGGCTTTAAAACAAAAGTATTGGCTTCAATTTCATGAGATTTTATAGTAGCAATCAATGTTTGCGCGTCACTTTTATAATTTAAAGTTCCGTTACTTGCCCATTGATAATCGGCAACAATAAGCGCAAAGGCAGCGTCAAGTTCTGCATCTGTCGCACCATTTGCACCATTTATTCCAGAACAGCCGTTAATTTTCCAGTTCATTACACCATTAAAATTTACATTGTCTTTATAATACAACCAAAGACCATCAAACAATGTTTTATCGGCGGCATAAACAGCAAGTAGCATTCCGTAACCAATTCCTTCAGAAACAGTTTGCGAAGGATCGTCAAATTTTACTCTGAATCGGCCATTCGAACAGCTTGTAACAAAATTATCTTTCCAGATTTTATAATTATTTTGTGCATCGAGAGCATTTTTGTTTGATGCCATTAGGCCATTTGTAAATACTACATTGGCAGGAAAGGGTTGCTTTTGTGCATAACTTTTGAGACACAAAAAAGCAACAGTAATAAGAAGTAGGTTTTTCATTATTATTGTTATTTGATTTAGGGACTCTAAAAGTAAGTTTTTTTAGATAAAATAAAAACCCCAAACTACATCGTAATTTGGGGTTTTATAATAAGGATATAATTTCTTATTTAATTTCTTCCTCTTCTTTTTTAGCAGAAGGTGCAGGAGGGGTTTGATCGTCTTTAGCAGCGTTCTTAAATTCTTTAATTCCACTTCCTAAACCTTTCATTAATTCCGGAATTTTTTTACCTCCAAAAAGTAATATCACAATACCTACTATTACAAGGATTTCTGTAAGACCTAATCTTCCCATGATTGTATATTTAATGCCGAAGCAAATTATGTTCTAATTTTATGCAAATGTATATAGAAATATACGAAGAAGAAGTGTTTTTGGATTAAAATATTAGTTTCCGGTAGCGTTAAATATTTTATAAAATCTTAAAATGAGCCTATTCCTTCATTTTTGTAAGGTATCAACAAGGCGATTAATTATTATATTTGCTCGTATAAACAACCGTAATGACCAGAAAAAAGTTCAATTTCAGAAAAAATTTATTCATCAAAAACCGACTGGTAATTTTGAATGAAGATACTTTCGAAGAAATTTTTTCGTTCAAACTCAACTTAATGAATGTGTTCGTAACGTTCACATTAGGAGGGATATTTCTAATTTTAATTACTACTTTCATCATTGCTTTTACGCCTTTGCGCGAATTTATTCCGGGTTATTCTTCATCTGAATTAAAGAAGAATGCAACTGAACTGGCCATCAAATCAGATTCATTAGAAACCGCTTTAAAGAAAAATGAAGCCTATATAAAAGGAATTCAGAAAGTTTTAAAAGGCGAATTAGAGTATGCAAAATTCAATAAAGATTCGATTATGGCAGAAACTGAGGAAGTTTCAGAAGTAAATATGAAAGCCTCTGAAGAAGAAATTAAATTAAGGGAACAAGTGGCAAAGATGGAGAAGGAGACGGGCGAAAAAACTCGAAGTAAAAACAAAAGTGACAAGAAATAATACCGTAAGAAATGTCGATTAAATCAGTAGCTGCAAAATTATTTGCCACGAAAATATTCTATAAAACACAGGCTTGGGCCAATAAACCGGTCGAAACGCAACAAGCAGTTTTTAAAAGTTTAATAAATAGTGCCAAAGAAACCCAGTTTGGTACAGATCATCACTTTGATAAAATAAATACGGTTCATGATTTCAGGAAACGTGTGCCAATTCGTGATTACGAAGATTTAAAACCTTATATAGACAAAGTTCGAATGGGCGAAAAAAATATTCTCTGGAAAGGGAAACCACTTTATTTTGCCAAAACTTCAGGAACAACTTCCGGAGCAAAATATATTCCGCTGACCAAAGAATCAATGCCGTATCATATTGAAGCTTCGAGAAATGCAATTTTACATTATATATACGAAACCGGAAATGCTGATTTTGTTGATGGAAAAATGATATTCCTGCAAGGAAGTCCAATTTTAATTGAAAAATACGGGATTAAATTTGGAAGATTGTCCGGAATTGGAGCTCATTTTGTGCCTAAATATCTTCAAAAAAACAGAATGCCATCCTGGGAAACCAATTGTATCGAAGATTGGGATACCAAAGTAAATGCGATTGTAGAAGAAACTATTGATCAGGACATGACCATAATTTCCGGAATTCCGTCTTGGGTACAAATGTATTTTGAGCGATTACAGGAAAAAAGCAGCGGAAAAAAAATAGGGGATTTGTTTAAAAACTTCAATCTATTTATTTATGGAGGAGTGAATTACGAACCTTATCGTGCCAAATTCGAAAAAATGATTGGCCGAAAAGTTGACAGCATTGAGTTATTTCCAGCCTCTGAAGGATTTTTTGCGTATCAGGATTTGCAAAAATCTAAAGGAATGCTGTTGTTATTGAATTCAGGAATTTTCTATGAGTTTATAAAAGCCGATGAATTCTTTTCAGAAAATCCAAAAAGCTATACAGTTGGCGAAGTAGAAATTGGCGTAAATTATGCTTTGATCGTTTCTACAAATGCGGGACTTTGGCGTTATAATATTGGTGATACAGTTCAGTTTACATCATTATTTCCGCATCGTGTAATCGTTTCGGGCCGAATCAAACATTATATTTCAGCTTTTGGTGAACACGTTATTGCCAACGAAGTCGAAAAAGCAATGAAAGAAGCAACAGAGGGAACTAAAATTGTTATCAACGAATTTACGGTTGCCCCTCAAATAAACCCTTCAAGCGGATTGCCTTATCACGAATGGCTGGTTGAATTTGAAAATGAACCCGAAAATTTAGAAGCTTTTGGCGAAGCTATTGATGATTCTATGCGAAAGCAAAATATTTACTACGATGATTTAATTACCGGGAATGTGTTGAGAAAAGTGGTTGTAACCAAAGTTTCGAAAAATGGATTTCAGGATTATATGAAATCGCAAGGAAAATTAGGCGGACAGAATAAAATTCCGAGATTATCGAACAATAGAGATATTGCTGATAATTTGAAATAGAGAAAATGGATAATCATATATCTTATGAGCAAATTAAAAATCGCGAATGTGATTTTATAGTCGAATATCGTTTTTTGTCACCAGAAGAAGGAGGAAGAAAAACAGGAAATCCTGCTCAGGGTTATCGCTCAGATTTTATGTATTCTGAAGATGAAAATCTAAAAAAAATATGGATGATCTGGCCAGAGTTTCTAGATGAAGACGGTCAGGTTATTCTGGATAAATCTATTCGTGTTACAGCTTTCGGAAAAGCTAAAATGTGGATAGTAAATGAAATGAATCAAGAATTTCACAAACAAAAAATAAAAACAGGATTAAAAGGTTTTTTTATGGAAGGACCACATAAAGTTGCAGAATGTGAAGTTATCCAAATTGTAAATCTTAGTTTAAAATAAATGTTATCAAATAATGACATGAATAGATTTCAGTTGAATTAACATTTTTAATTCCTAATTTCGTTTAATAAAATACCTATTACATCTTCTTCAACAGAAGATTTTAAAATAAAATAGCATGAAAGAAACTAAAAATATATCAAGATCAAGAGCGCAGGAATCATCTGCAGCTATAGAAAAAATGTACATTACAATGCGTCACTTATTCAACCGTGGTTTTTATAAACCAATGGGAGTTTCGGGCGATAGTTTACGTGAATCATTATTAGCATTACGTCCGGAAATATACGGAAACATAGGCGAAGAAAAAGTAGAGCTTAACGGACTTTTGTACGTTATAGAACGTTTACCAATAGGTATCGAGCAATGTCGTTTTATCAATTTAACTTCGGATGAAGGTTATTCAAAATCGCATTTTCAGGCAATTGTTCCTCCAAAAAGAAGACGTAACTGTTACAGAATCGATGAGGAACAAATGAATGTTGAAATCACTCGCGGAAGATCAGATATTTATGATATCCTGACTCACTTGACATTTATTTTCATAGAATCGCATAAAATCAAAAACAGGGTTTTATTAGATGACGGAGGGGAAGTTTCGCGCGACTGGTTGAAATTAGAGCAAGCTGTATTACAAACCAAAAAGCTTTCTCAAATTGAAAAAGAAAAAGCAATCTCGCATGTTGCTAATATTTTAGCACGAACTTTTGAAGAGGTTCTGGATATTTATGATGCTTTTGGATCAGAAAATGCTCCGGATCGTTTCCTGCATGTAATTTATTGGTTAGGAAAATTAGCGATTGAAGAAGTTATTGATAATAATAAACGTACCATAACTTTTAGTCCTGTATTAAGAGAGCGTTTAGGGCACCATATTCACGGTGAAATCTGGGCAACGAACATCAAGGAAGTTCTTAAGGCAAATAGCCTTTTAAAACGTCCGATTCACGTGATAAGTGCGAATATGCATAGTGTGATGAACTCTATTTTTGCAACACCGTTGTTGAAAACAAAATTCAAGGACAAGTCTGATTTTTATATTTATGAAGAATTAAGTAAATCCGGTGCTAAAGAAACCAGAAGTCATGTTGAAGAACTGGCTTTAAAAAACGGAATGATTTCTTTACCTGATAGTTCAGGAACGAATATTGACGTTCAGATTTTTGATACTGCAAAAATTGACTGGGCAAAAACAGCATTTCCAAAAACAGTTCTTGACGAAGCCGCTCCGGTTATTATCGTAATGGATTATGCTTTTGGTGAGCAAGCTTACGAAACAATAGATGAGCTTTTAAAACCTTATAAAAAAGAAACTTTACTAAATGTAAAATCAGTTTCGATAATGGGTAAAGCCGGAATTCTGGAAGGTGGAAAAGGCGATATCATGATTCCTACAGCACATATAAACGAAGGAACGGCAGATAATTATTTCTTCGAAAATGAATTAACAGGAGCAATGTTCGAAGGAAACGATATTGCAGTTTTTGAAGGTGCGATGGTTACCGTTTTAGGAACATCATTACAAAACAGGGATTTATTGAAATTCTTTCACGAATCGACCTGGGGAGTTATTGGCCTTGAAATGGAAGGATCTTATTACCAAAAAGCCATTCAGTCAGCATCAAAAATTAGAAAAAGTGTTCCGCATGATATCAAAGTTCGTTACGCGTATTACGCCTCAGATAATCCACTTGAAACCGGAAGTACATTAGCTTCTGGTGGATTAGGAACTACAGGTGTAAAACCAACTTACCTGATCACGATTAAAATTTTGGAACAAATTTTCAACGTAAAATAAATCTATAAATGAGTACAAAAGTACCCCAAAACAATGAAGATCAAGAAATTGATTTAAGTGTGATTTCACAAAAAATAAATATTTTTTTTCAGGGAATCAGCGCTTCTATTTTTAGAATAATTCAGTTTTTTATTAGAAACTGGATTATTATTTTGATTTTGTTTTTGGCCGGATTTGGTTTGGGGTGGTTTTTAGATAGTACTCAAAAAATCTACAAACACGAAATTATTGTAGCACCTAATTTTGGGAGTACAGATTATTTGTCTTCAAAAATTGAATTGATAAATTCAAAAATAAATGAAGGTGATACTATTTTTTTGAAAGAAGTTGTTGGTATTCAGCAGCCCAAAAATCTAAAAATGATAGAAGTAAAGCCTATTGCTGATGTGTACAATTTTATAAAGAACAGACCTGAAAATTTTGAATTAATAAAATTGATGGCTGAAGATGGTGATATAAAAAAGATTCTTGATGAAAGTATGACTAGCAAAAATTATACAAATCAGGCAATCCTAATATCAACAGGTAAAAAAGTATCTGAAGAAAAATTAATTCAGCCGCTTTTAAAATATTTGAATACAACGGATTATTATAATAAAATTCAAAAAGAAACGTATTATAATATTACTACCAAAATGAAGCAAAATGACTCTATAATTAAACAGATAGACGGTGTTTTAAGTAATTTTTCGAACACATTAAAAGGCTCATTAAAAAATGATAAATTGGTTTATTACAATGAAAACACTCAGTTAAATGATATTATTAAAACAAAAGATGCATTGTTGAATGAACAATCATTTCACAGACTTGAATTAATTGGTTACGATAAAACTATAAAGGATAACAGTATATCTATTAATGTTGAGTATCGAAAACCATTTTATTTAAAGTTCAAATTTTTATTGCCAGTAGTTTTTATTATCTTATTTTTTTTATTGCCTTTTTGTAAAAGATCTTATAAAAGAAAAGAATTAATAAACTAAATAAAGCCATTCAAAATTTCCTGAAATTAATTTTAATAAATGAAAACAAAATTACTTAGCCTTTTAGTATTTACATTTGTACTTTTTACCGCTTGCCAAAATTCTCTTAGTAGAGAAAACGAGACAATAAAAGGCAATTATTCTATAGAAATCGAAGGACTTTTTCAAAAAAACGACAAATTAGAGGTCTATTACTTAGTTGATGGAAAAGACTGGAATAATGATAACTCGATTACGCAAGCAGTTTATGCATCAAATAAAATGCAAAAAATAATATTAGATTTACCAAAAGGAATTGAACCTAAAAATTTTAGGGTAGATTTAGGAGTAAATCCAAGTCAAACCTATGTTACAATAAAAAATATTTCGATCAAGTTTAAAGATAAAACACTTGATGGAGGAAATGAAAACTTTGTAGAATGGTTTGTACCTAACGAATTTGTAGCCTGGGATATGAATTATTACGGATATAAATTGAGTACAGTAAATGGGGCGTATGATCCATATTTAATGGGTAGTGATTTACTTATGGATAAAATGGCAATTGAATTTAAATAAGCTGCTTCTTTAAATTTTACAAAATAAAGTCAGAATATTTATTTATGACTTAAGATAATTATGAATTTGATTTATAAAAAACATAAAAATTTGATTGTTTCTTTTGTAAAAAACATGCAATTTAGAATTTTTGGTTTAGGAATATCTTTTCTGATTGTTTTATTAATAAACCGGTTTTTTGGAGTTGCAGTATTTGGAGAATATTCTTTAATAGTTACAATTTCGCAGATATGCAGCTTGTTTGTAAGTTTTGGAATTCCAAATACACTCATTAAAATCATTGGAAACAGAAATTACGATTATCCAGCAGCAAAAAAACTATTAATAAAAAGTTTTAAAATAACATTGCTTTTTGCTTTAATTCCAATGTTGATTTTCTATTTCGGAAGGCATTTTTTATCAAACTCAATTTTTAAAAATGCAGGTCTTGATTCGTACTTCTTAGTATTTGCCGTAGCAATCCCCATTTTTGTTGCGCATGAAATTTTTGTCTATTTTTTTATTGCAACAAAAAACTTTTTAAAGTTTAATCTATTTATGTTTGTTGTTCCAAATGTTTTATTGATTGGCTTTTTGGTATTATTTCATTTTTTAGGAAAAGGGCAGTATTTTACTTTTTTAGCGTTTTCATTAGCAATTTTTTTTACTGTTATTATCGAAATTTTTACTGTTTTTGAATGGAAATCGAAAGACTCAATTGAGGTTCAATCTACAAAAATGCTTCTAAAAACCGCTTCTCCTTTCTTTCTTAGTGGTTTCTTAATGTATTTACTAAACGGAACAAGTATTATTATACTTGGTTTAATGGTAGATGAGAAGCAATTAGGTATTTATAATATAGCTTTTAAAGTAGCTAATCTTGGTTTACTCATTATTGTATCTATAAGCACCATTACAACTCCAAAAATAGCTCAGTTGTTTGGCGAAAATAATTTCATTGAGTTAAAGAAAACCATTCAAAATGCCACAAAATTAATTTCAATTCTAACAATTCCTTTAGTTCTTACAGTACTAATTTTTAATCAAGCTATTTTATCTTTTTTTAGCTCTGAGGCTATTATTGGAGGAAATGTTTTAATAGTATTAATTTTGGGAGTACTTATTAACGCAATGTCGGGAAATGGTGACCAAATATTAAACATGACAAATAATCAAGATATTTTAAGAAACATTACTTTGGTCTGTTTTATTGCAAATGTCTTAATAAGCATAATATTTATTTCATTTTATGGAATTCTTGGTGCTGCTTTTGCAAGTTTATTTACAAATATATTGCTCAATTTTTTATGTGTATATTACATAAAGAAAAAATTGGGATTTTACACTTTATTTTAGATGAAAGGAATTATCTCGATTGTTATTGTCAACTACAATGGATTAATTTATTTAGATGATTGCTTGAACTCTTTGTACAAGCAATTAAGCGATTTGACGTACGAAATAATAATGGTTGATAATGATTCAAAAGATAATAGTGTTTCATTTATAAAAGAAAAATTTCCAGAGGTTATTGTCATTCAAAGCCATAAGAATTTAGGTTTTGGAAAAGCAAATAATCTTGGAGTATCTTATGCTAAAGGAGAAACAATATTATTATTAAATAATGATACTATTTTATTAAATGATATAAAACCAGCGATTGAGATTTTGTATTCAAAAAATAATTACGGAATTGTTACAGTTAACATGCTCAATAGTGATAAAAAATATATATCAGCAGTGGGAAGATTTCCGTCTCCATTAACGGTACTTAAAATTTCTTTTTTAAATGATAAACGAAGAGAGTTCGTACAAGGAAAATTTAATTTAAAGCAAAAATATATTGTAGATTGGGTAACGGGAGCATTTATGTTGATGAGAAAGAAAGATTATATAGATTTACAAGGATTTGATCTAGACTTTTTTATGTATGTTGAAGATGTAGATTTGTGTAGAAGAATGCATAATAGCGGAAAAAATTGTGTTTTCGTCCCATCGATTAATTATATTCATTTTGTTGGTCATAATATTTCAAGAAATAAACTTTTAATGAATGGCTATCAAATTTATATCGATAAACATTTTTCCGGAGCAGAGAGATGGATTGCTTTAATAATGATTTCAATTAATATATTTATAAAACGAATTTCAAATAAAATTTAATGAAAACCAGGCAAATTATAGTTCCCTTATTTCTGCTTGTTGTGTTTTCACAGCTTTATTTATCTTCTTTTAGAATAAATATTGTAATTCAAATAGTTGTTTTTTTTATACTATTGTTATTAAACGGCTTTAAAATAAGTGTCAAAATTATAAATTTGCTAACCCCTCTTTTTTTAATCTTCATACTTGGATTTTTTAGTGGTCTGTGGAGGGATTTTGAAATAATTTATTTCATAAAAGACATATCTCATTTTATAAAACCAATTATTGGATTAATGTTAGGGTATCTTTTTTTTCAAAAAATAGATTTTAAAAGTTTTATAAAAATAATTGTTCTCACGGGGTTTTCTATGGCATTTTTTCATATTTTATTAGTTTTATTTAATGGTAAATTATCGATTGAAAAAATTAATGATCTTAGAAGTGCTTTTGGTAAAGATAATTTTATGGAGTTATTTAGTTTATTATTCATTTGCTTTTATAATAGATTTTTAGATAGTAAAATTTTCAAAAATAAAGTCTTTAATTACATTATTTTCTTTACACTTTTGATATCATGTCTTCTATATTTTTCAAGAACGATGATAGTTGTGTTTTTTTTAGGGGTGCTAACTATTTTTGGATATACAAAAATTAATAGTAGAAATATAAAAATATTGTTAGGGTTTATAATTGCTATTGGTGTATTATATATCTATTTGTTTTCGATTAAAATAGATAGAAATGGGAAAAGTTTAGAGTCTTTTTTATATAAAGTAAAAATAGCACCGGCAGAAATGTTTAATACTAAAATTGATAGAGAGAACCATAAACAATTATGGGATCATTGGAGGGGATATGAGGCTAAAAGAGCATTAGCATTGATGGATAAGACTCCTATAAGTTATATTGTAGGAACAGGATTTGGATCTTTAATTGATCTTAAATTTAAGGCACCACTTGACAGCGACGGCATTCGATACATTTCAGAAACGCATAATGGATACATTTACATATTTTATAAAACTGGAATTTTGGGCATATTTTTGTTATTGTATTTTTTGCTGAATTTGTATCGGTATATCTATTCTAATTATATATTTATAAATGTTTTTATCAGTATAACTGGTGTATGTTTTCTTTTTACAACACTAACAATTACTGGTATATATAACCCTAGAGATGTTATCATCATAATTTTAGGAGGTTTATTTGTATTTTCTTCACGACAAAATATTTTATTAAAGGAATAATAGATGCAGAAAAGAATAAAAATATTTGTTGACTGTCATATTTTTGACAAAAGTTTTGAAGGAACAAGAACCTATATTACAGGTTTATATCAGGAATTAATAAAAGATAATAGTAAAGAATTTTTTTTTGCAGCAAAAAACACGACAATTCTAAAAGAAACCTTTGGAAATAATGAAAATATAAAATATTTAAAGTTTAAAACGACAAATAAATTCTATCGTTTATTAATTGATATTCCAAAACTTATAAAAGATAATAAAATTGATTATGCTCATTTTCAATATATAGTGCCACCTATAAAGTATTGTAAATATATCAATACAATTCATGATTTAATTTTTTTAGAATATCCACAATATTTCTCTTGGCTGTATCGTGTAAAAAACAAGTTTTTATTTAGCTATAGTGCAAAACGATCTGATATAATATTAACTGTTTCAGAGTATTCAAAAAGGCAAATTCAAGATAGATTTAATATCGATCAAATTGAAATTACTTCAAATGCTGTTAATAATGTATTCTTTGAAAAATACGATAAAGAAGTTGTAAAATTAACGATTAAAGAAAAGTACAAGGTAGATAACTATTTTATTTATGTTAGTAGATGGGAGCTTCGAAAAAATCATCATTTTTTATTAGAAGTTTTCATTGAGAATAATTACTACAAAGATTTTTATTTAGTTTTGGTTGGAAAAAAAGATTTTTCAAATAACAATTTTAACCTCTTATATAATTCTTTACCTAATTCCATTAAGGAAAAGATAATTATCTTAGATAAAGTTAATTTTGAGGAAATTCATTTATTAATTAAAGGAGCAACACTTTCTATTTATCCTTCAATTGCTGAGGGATTTGGGATTCCGCCTTTAGAGGCGGCAGTGGCCGAAATTCCGTCAATTTATGCAGATACAACTGCTATGAAAGATTTTCATTTTTTAAAAAATTGTGAGTTTGATCCGTTTAATAAAGTTGATTTACATCAAAAAATTCAGTTAAAATTGAAAGAAAAGAAACCGCTAAGCTATTCAGAATTGATTAAAGAAAAGTACAATTGGAGAAAATCCGCACTAAATTATACAAAAGAATTAAATAAGAGTATCAAAAAAACAAATGAAAATAGCCATTCTTGGTACCAGAGGAATTCCTAATAATTACGGAGGATTTGAGCAATTTGCTGAAATTTTTGCTGTTTTCCTGGCAAAGCACAATCAAGATGTATATGTATACAATTCGCACAATCATATTTTTCAGGAAAAACTTTTTAAAAGGGTAAATATTATTCACCAATATGATCCGGAATATAAAATTGGAACCCTTGGGCAATTTATTTATGATTTGAATTGTATTCTCGATTCAAGAAAAAGAAATTTTGATATTATTCTGCAATTAGGTTACACAAGTAGTTCTATATGGTCTTTTCTTTTGCCTAAAAAAGCAATCATCATTACCAATATGGATGGATTAGAATGGAAAAGAACTAAGTATTCTAAAATAACTCAAAAATTTCTACAATTTGCTGAAAAAATGGCAGTAAATAATAGTCATCATTTGATTGCAGATTCATTAGGTATAAAAAAATATTTAGAGGAAAAGTACAAGCAGGAAAGTAGTTATATTGCATATGGTGCTGAGCCATTTACCACACAAAATGAGGACATACTTTTGCAATATAATGTATTGAAGTATAATTACAACTTGATCATTGCAAGATTTGAACCTGAAAATAATATTGAAGTAATTTTAAATGGAATTGCCAAAAGTGAGGATAATAAAGTAACAATGGTGATAGGTAATAATGATAATGATTTTGGAAATTATCTTAAAAAGAAGTTTTGTAACCATCAAAATATACGTTTTACAGGAGGAATCTATGATAAAGAGCATTTAGATAATCTGAGATATTTTTGTAATCTTTATTTTCACGGACATTCAGTAGGAGGAACAAATCCTTCTTTGTTGGAAGCAATGGCGGCAAAAGCATTAATTGTAGCACATAACAACGAATTTAACCGCGCTATTTTACAAGAAAACGCATTTTATTTTTCGAATGCTAGTGATATTAAAAATCTTATTGAAACAATAAAAAGAGGAGATTATGAACAAATTGTTCACGATAATTTTGATACTATAATTAAAGAATTTAATTGGAATAAAATAAATGAATCATACTTCAGATTATTCGAAAAAAGTCTTCAGTAAAATTGATGAATTATGGAAGAATAAAACATTGTTGGTTTATCTTCTAACTGTAATGTTAATCACACTTCCAATGAAACACATAATTGGAAGTTTAACCTGCATCATTTTTTTAATTGTTTCTTTTATCCAATTCAAAAAAGCAGATTTTTCACTTCCCAGAGTTTTATTGCTCCCGATGTTGTTGTATATTTTAATGTTAATCTCTCTTATTTGGACAATCGAAAGCAAACAGACAGTAAAGGGATTACAAAAAGAAATATTGTTTTTATTGATTCCCCTGGCGTTTTGTGGATTACCAAAAGTAAATAGGAATCATGTAAATAAGGTTATTAAATACTTCAGTTTTACAATGACTGGTTTCGCTATTTTCTATTTTTTAAAAGCAATTGTTAAATTCAGGAATTCAGGAAACAAGGATGTATTCTTTTATCATGAATTAGTTACTTTAGAATTAAATGCAATTTATATGGCTGTTTTTGCTTCTTTAGCTATGTTTTTTTTTCTGGCTAAAAAAGAAAAATCAATTATCGACAAGACTTCATTTTTGATTCTTATTGTTTTTATATTTTTATTATCATCTAAGAATATTATTATAGTTGATTTAGGGATGATAATAGTTTATTATTTCTTTTTTTCTGCTGTTTCCGGAAAAACAAAAACAGCAATACTTTCTGTAGTGATTATTATGTCTGTAAGTTCTGTAACTTTTATAAAACCGGTCAGAGATAGATTTATGGTAGAGTTTGATACAATATTTGTTGATAGTTCTTTAAAAAATACGACAAAAGAAAATCAGGGACCAATTTATAATATTAGCTTAAAACAAGCTTGGAATCAGAATAGGTTTCAGCAAAATGATTTTTTCCCCGGAGCAGCATTTAGATTTTTTCAGATTAGAATTTTTAAAGAAATGCTTCAGGAAGAAAATATTTTTTTTACGGGATTTGGATTAGATGCTTCGCAAGATAAAATAAAAGAAAAAGTAAAAGAACATAATTTATACCCAAATTATGGTGAGCTTAATTTTCACAATGAATATATTCAAATATTTTCAGAATTGGGAGTATTTGGTTTTTTAATAGTGATAAGCATGTTGTTTGTTACAATAAGAAAAGGAATTTTAAATAAAGATTTTGTACATATTGCTTTTTCAGTAACAATGATAGTCTTATTTTTGACCGAATCTTTTTTGAGTAGACAAAGAGGAATAATCTTCTTTATAATTCTTTACTGCATATTTAATGTAGCAAACAATTCTAATGAACAGAAAATATTGAAATGAAAAGAATACTTATTACCGGAGCAGCAGGATTTTTAGGATCGCATTTGTGCGACCGATTCATTAAAGAAGGATATTATGTTATCGGGATGGATAATCTGATTACGGGAGATCTTAAAAACATAGAACATTTATTCAAATTAGAACATTTTGAATTTTACCATCACGATATTACCAAGTTTGTTCATATTCCTGGTGATTTAGATTATATTTTGCATTTTGCTTCGCCGGCAAGTCCAATAGATTATTTAAAAATTCCAATTCAGACTTTAAAAGTAGGGTCATTAGGAACTCATAATTTATTAGGATTAGCAAGAGTTAAAAAAGCAAGAATTCTGATTGCTTCAACTTCTGAAGTATACGGAGATCCTTTGGTTCATCCGCAAACCGAAGAATATTACGGAAACGTAAATACAATTGGTCCGCGTGGTGTTTACGATGAGGCAAAACGTTTTCAGGAATCCATAACAATGGCGTACCATACCTTTCATGGTGTAGAAACCAGAATCGTACGTATTTTTAATACTTACGGCCCAAGAATGCGCTTAAACGACGGACGTGTAATTCCTGCTTTTATTGGTCAGGCTTTGCGCGGAGAAGATCTAACTATTTTTGGAGACGGAATGCAAACACGTTCTTTCTGTTATGTTGATGATCAGGTCGAAGGTATTTTCAGATTGTTGCATTCAGATTATGTATATCCGGTAAATATTGGAAATCCGGATGAAATCACGATTAAAGATTTTGCAGAAGAGATCATTAAATTAACTGGAACCAATCAAAAGGTAGTCTATCATCCTTTACCAATAAATGATCCTTTACAACGCCAGCCAGATACTACAAAAGCAAAAGAGCTATTAGGTTGGGAAGCAAAAGTAAGCCGTTCTGAAGGAATGAAGATTACGTATGATTATTTCAGATCACTTTCTAAAGAAGAATTATCTAAAGAAGAACATAAAGATTTTTCGAGTTATATTAAATAAAAAAAACGGGCAAATATTCAATAGAGATTTGCCCGTTTTCTTTTTATAGAATTGCTAAAAAGCATTATTTTCAATTAGTTCTTTCATTTGCGCATCCAGATTAAAATGACTTTTTGCATGAAGAAAAATAGTCTTTTTCATCTTTTGAATTTCACCTTTTCCTAATTCAGAAATTTGGTTTAAAGTTGCATTTAATTTTTGAAAATCTTCAACCGGAACAACCCAGCCCAAATTATTTTCTTCGACAATATTTTCGCCTTCGCCTCCGCCAAAATAAAACACCGGAAAACCTAAAGCAGTATATTCGAATATTTTTGAAGGAACAGAACCGTAGATTCTCGTTTTAAGCGGAACCAATGCTATATCTAAATTCTTCAAGGTTTCATGCAAAACATTTCGTTCCAGCATTCCGTGAAAGATTATCTTTTTAGTCGGATTTTGGTTGAGGTAATTTACAATTTGAGTTTTCTCAGCGCCATCTCCAAAAATATGTAATTCGACATTTAAATTCTCTAAATTCAATTGCTGAATAAGTTCAAAAACTCCTTGTGCAACGCCTAATAATCCGGCATAAAACAATTTAATTGGTTCTGTAGAAGTTTCTTTTTCTTCTAGAAAATCTTCAACAAAATGATCTGGATAGTTACGATATAAGAAGCATTTTTTTTCAGGAAATATCGAATGAATGTGTGCTATAATTTCGTTTGATTGTCCAAAAATATGAGTTGCTTTTTTATAGATAAAGCGTTCAATAAAAAGCAGGATTTTATGCGAAACACTATTTTTCTTTAATACTTCGAGCTCAATGGCAGCCGTTGGCCAAAGATCCGAAACATTCAAAATGATGGTTTTACGTTTCAGCCAAAGCACAAAAACCGAAACAAAAGAAAGCAATAATGGTGGTGATTGAACAATAACTTTTTTAGGTGTTTTGGCAAAGAGTAAATAGAAAAACAGAGTCGTCGAGAATGACAATGTCGAAACAATTCGTTTGAAGATATTCGAACTATTGCTGGGATAAATCCAAAGACGTTTTAGCATGATATTTTGAACTTTTTCAGTAACCGAATACTTTCCTTTATACTCTGGAAACAATTCCCCTTTTGGATAATTTGGAAGTGGAGAAATCACCGAAACGGCATATCCGTTTTGATTCAGTTTTAATGCCAATTGCTCAATTCTATTAGCAGCAGCGCCTTTTTCGGGCGGGTAATAATTGGATATGATTAAAATGTCCTTCATTATTTTTTATCCAATAAAATTGAAATAATCCTTTCTGATGCCTTTCCGTCCCATAATTCCGGAATACCACTTTTTCGTGCACCATTTTTCAAGAACAGACCAAAGATATTTTGTAAATTTTCTAATGAAGTTCCCACAATAGTATTAGATCCAATAGTTTCTGTTTCAGGTCTTTCAGTGTTATTACGCATTGTAAAACACGGAATTCCAAGAACTGTTGTTTCTTCAGAAATTCCTCCACTATCTGTAATAACAGCAAAACTATTTTTGATTAAATACATAAAATTTAAATAACCTTGCGGCGCCACAAAAATGATGTTTTTAAACTTGATATCGCTTTCACTCAAAATGGCTTGCGTTCTGGGATGAATAGGAAAAAGAATTTTTTTGTCATTTACTAAACCATCAATTCCGTGCAATAATTTAATTAACGATGAAACTTCGTCGACATTTCCGGGACGATGTAAAGTTAGAATGATATAGTTTTTTTCTTCCAATTGATGTTCATTCCAAAAATCCGGAGCCGAAATTCTATCAATATTTTGGTATAAAGTATCGATCATGACATTGCCCACAAAGTGAACATTTTCAGGATCTGAACCCAGTTTAAGTAAATTTTCTGAAGCAGAAGTTGAGGTTGTAAAAAAGTAATCGGTAATGCTGTCGGTCAACATTCTGTTAATTTCTTCCGGCATTATTAAATCTCCTGAACGAATTCCGGCTTCGACATGCGCTACTTTTGTATTGCATTTTTTGGCCACAATCGAACACGCCATAGTTGAGTTGACATCGCCAACAACCAAAACCAAATCGCAAGGATTTTGAAGTAATTCCTTCTCAAAAGCAATCATAATTGCTGCAGTTTGTTCTGCCTGAGAGCCACTTTTGACTTCAAGATTTACATTGGGTTTTGGAATATTTAATTCCTCAAAAAAAGTATCACTTAAGTTTTTATCATAATGTTGACCAGTATGAACCAATCGAAATGAAACATTAAAACCTTCATTTTGTTTGCTTTTTATGGCATTAATGATTGGTGCAATTTTTATAAAATTAGGTCTTGCGCCAGCGATTATAGTGATTTTCATAATTGGATTGGATTCTTTCTAAAAATTTTCTTTTGGCAAAAGTAAAGTTTAAATTGGAATCTGGATAAATTGAGATACTTTCTTGAATGTTTAAATGATTTTTGAGTATATCAAAACTTATCTTATAAGAATTGGAGGTCGCAATTTGCGATCTCCAATTATTTCTTAATATTTAAAGAGGAAGCTTTAGGAAACTTGAGGTCACAATTTGTGACATCAAGATTGTTTTTTTTGAAATTCTTTAAGGTCACAATTTGTGACCTTGAAAATCAAATATTATTTTTTATAGCCAATTTTCACTCTTGCATTTTCATCTTCTTTCTTTTCGGTCAATTCATCTAAATAAGAAAAAACTAATTCAATATTCTTATCATGATTTTCTAACTTCTTTTGAATCTGAAGAATATCAACCTTAATTTCTGTCGTATCCAAAAGCATTTGTCTCACTTTTGTGAAAATACGCATGATTTGAATATTAGTTTGAATTGCTTTATCGCTTTTTAGAACGCTTGATAACATAAGAACACCGTGTTCAGTAAATGCCGCTGGTATATGGCGTAAACCCATTTTTTCAGAATTGGAGATCACAATTTGTGATTTCCAATTTTCAAATTCTGATTTATTAAGTTCAAACATAAAGTCTTCAGGAAATCTAGAAATGTTTCTTTTTACAGCTTGTTTTAAAATTCGTGTTTCAACACCATAAAGTAAAGCCAAATCACGATCAAGCATTACTTTTTGACCGCGAATAAAATATATTTTGTTAGAAATTGTTTCTTCAGAAAGTAAAGATTGATCCTCCATAGGTTTTAATTAAAAAAAAACAAATGTAAGATTTTATTTATATTTATAAATACGATTTGAATTGTTTTAGTTTTCCGCTTTTGCTTCTTCCCAGAACTGTTTTTCTGTTAAAACTAAAGTTTAAATTAGGCTCTAAATACAAGGAGATTGCCTTTTCTATCTTTTGAATTTGAGTTTTATTCAATTCAAAATCACTAACATATTCAATTTCAAAAGAATCTAATTTGGTTTGTTTGATGATAAATTCTTTTACATTTCCGTCATCTTCGATAATGCTTTTTGTTACATAATAAAAGGTTAATCCAGGAGATTTTTTTCCGCTTGGTAAGATTGCAACATCATTTGTTCTTCCAATTAGTTTTTTTAGAATTGGTTTTTGTGGCGTACTTTTTTCGTCTAAAATCCCAATATCGCCAATTTCATATCGTATAAACGGATGCGCTTTATTAAACAAAGCAGTAATAACGATTCGTCCTTCTTCCCCGTAAGGGAGAATTTTATTATTTTCGTCAAGAATCTCGACAAAAAGAGTTTCGGCATTTATTTGCCATTCTCCATTTGGATTTTCAAAAGCAATTAAATCAAGTTCTGAAGCGCCGTATTCATTGATTATCGGAATTCTGAATTGTTTTTCCAGAAGTTTTTTATCCGACTCAAAAAGCATTTCTGAAGTAACAAAACAAGCTTTTAACGTTGGGCAAGCCTCATTTAAAACAATATTTTTCTGTTCCAGATATTTCGCAAACAAAACGATAGAACTTGTATAACCATTGATATAATCGAATTTTTTCGATTTAAATTTTTGCAGAAATTTTTCCAGAACAACATCAGATAAATCGAAAACCGGAAAACGGAAACGATGCGTCAAAAAATCTTTTATTCGTTCTTTTTGATAACCAATAAAATCCATCGGAATACCATAAAAACGAGCTTGAAGCGAATGATTAAAATCAATACCAAACCATCCAAAACGCATAATGTTCGAAGCCCACGTTAAAGCATGAGAATATTTATCTTTAGCAAAAACAAAAGGAGTTCCGCTAGACCCGGAAGTTTTATTAACGTAAACATCTTTTCTGGAATATCCTTTTGAAAGCCGTTCTTCAAGAGGCTTTTGTAGATTTTGTTTGTTTAAAATGGGTAAATCTTCCCATTTTTCAACTGTTTTATTCCCAACTAAATTTTTGTAGAAAGTATTATTTTTCAAATGAAAATCGACAATTTCTTTTTTTTTGTTTTGAAGAAAAAAAAGATATTCTTCTTGAGATAAATTCACGATTTCATTCAATTCAGCTTTGGCTTTCTTTACAGGAAAACCATTTAATCGAAGCGAAATATCAAAAAGAGAAATCATTTGAGGATAAATTTTCATCAAAAATAATATTATCCAATTACTAACATAGAAGAATGAACAAGTTTTTAAGATTTAATTATTTTTTACGTACAAAAGCAATTATTTTTGCACCACAACTAAATACAACTACACATGACAATTTTACTATTGGGATCAGGCGGAAGAGAACATGCTTTTGCGTGGAAAATGATTCAGAGTCCGCTTTGCGAAAAACTTTTTGTTGCACCAGGAAATGCGGGAACGGCTGCAATTGCTACAAACGTTGCAATGTCTCCAACAGATTTTGATGCCATTAAAGCATTTGTAATTCAGGAAAATGTAAAAATGGTGGTCGTAGGGCCAGAAGATCCTTTAGTAAAAGGAATTTACGATTATTTTAAAAACGACGAAAGTTTACAACATATTCCGGTTATCGGGCCATCAAAATTAGGGGCTCAACTTGAAGGAAGTAAAGAGTTTGCTAAAGAATTCCTTATGAAACATAATATCCCGACTGCTGCTTACGACAGTTTTACTGCCGAAACAGTTGAAAAAGGATGTGATTTCTTAGAAACTTTACAACCTCCATACGTTTTAAAAGCAGATGGTTTAGCAGCAGGAAAAGGAGTTTTGATTATTCAGGATCTTGAAGAAGCTAAAACCGAATTAAGAAACATGTTGGTTCATGAAAAATTTGGAGCAGCAAGTTCAAAAGTAGTAATCGAAGAGTTTCTTGACGGAATCGAATTAAGCTGTTTTGTTTTAACGGACGGAAAAAGCTATAAAATTCTTCCAACAGCAAAAGATTACAAACGTATTGGCGAAGGCGATACAGGATTAAATACAGGCGGAATGGGAGCAGTTTCTCCAGTTCCTTACGTTGATGCTGTTTTGATGGAAAAAATCGAAACACGTATCGTAAAACCAACAATAGAAGGTTTCCAGAAAGACGGAATCGAATATAAAGGATTTGTATTTATTGGTTTAATCAATGTAAAAAACGAACCAATCGTTATTGAATACAACGTGAGAATGGGAGATCCTGAAACTGAGGTTGTAGTGCCAAGATTAAAATCTGATTTGGTTGCATTGTTCCAGTCAGTTGCAGATCAAAAGTTAGATACTTTCGAATTAGAAGTTGATCCTAGAAGTGCTACTACGATTATGGTAGTTTCTGGCGGATATCCTGAAGATTTTGAAAAAGGAAAAGTTATTACAGGATTAGAAAATATTACAGATTCTATAGTTTTTCACGCGGGTACAAAATTAGATGGCAATAATGTCGTTAGTAATGGAGGACGTGTATTGACTGTAACATCTTACGGAGACGATTTTCAACAGGCCATAAAAAAATCTTACCAAAATATAGATAAACTAAATTTTGATAAGATGTATTTTAGAAAAGATATTGGCTTCGACTTACTTTAAAAAAGAGTGAGCTGTAGTATCTTGATTTTCTGTTCCGGCGTCATCAAAAATGCGTAATTGTTTAATCCAATAAACGATTGCGCATGCGCAGATGATCATAAAAATCCAGTTAATAGTATTAGCACCAAACCAAGTAATAAGTTCTAAGTGACGTAAAAAGTCAAGTGGAGCAAATAAAATGTTAACGAATAAGTATTGAATTCCTTCGAAAAAAGCTGTCATAATTTATAAAATTATATGTTATTTATTGTTGTGTAACGCATTGAAGTTAAAATTCAGATAATAGAATCTTTTTTCAACTTGTTGGGTTTTCCTTTTTAAACAAGTATTATATTTACAATCACAAAAGTATAAAATATCCTTATGATAACAAGTGTTTTTAAAAAATCTACGCCATTAAATTATTCATTGGTCGTAATTTTAATACTGGTTTTCTTTTTTATTTTTCAAATTAAAGATCCATCATGGGTGAGTTCTTATTTTTTGGCGTTCCAAAAAGTAAGTGTGCTGCTCTTTATTTTAGCTTCTTTTTTCCTAGTTAATTTTATCGTAAAAAAGAACGGACTCAGTAAAGACAACGGTTATGCGATCTTTTTCTACTTATTGTTTATATTATTCTTTCCTACGATTTTTAATAATTCGAATGTCGTTTATGCCAACTTTTTTATTTTGCTGGCGCTTCGAAGATTAATTTCGCTGCAATCCCTAAAAGCTTCAAAAGAAAAAATATTCGATGCCTCTTTTTGGATTTTAATAGCCGCTTTATTTCAATTTTGGTGTATTCTTTTCCTGATATTGGTATTTATATCCATCATTTTTCACGTTTCAAGAGATTATAGAAACTGGATTTTACCTTTTATAGCGCTTTTAGCTGTATCAATAATCTTTTTATTGATAGCGCTGATATTCCATATCGATATTATCGAATTTTTTCAGAAACGTGCCGTAATCGATTTTAACATTACTTATTTCAAAAATAATTACGAAAACGGAGCACTTTCAATATACGTTGCAGTCGCTTTGTTTTTTGTAACATCAATGTTAACTACATTGTCAAACAGGCCACAAATCGTACATTCATCATACAAAAAGATCATAGCCTGTTTTTTTATTGCAGCCCTTGTTTACATTGTGTCTCCAGACAAAAGCAATGATTTATTGTTGTTTAGTATTGCTCCGTTAACCATTATGGCAGCAAGCCACGTAGAGTATATGCAGCAAAAACTCAACAACGAGATTGTTTTTTATGTATTGATTTTGTGTAGTTTATTTACCTATTTCTCTCAACTATAATTTACTTCCGTAAGCAAGATCTCCTGCATCTCCCAGACCAGGAATAATGTAGTTTTTCTCATTTAATTTCTCGTCGAGAGAAGCCACCCATAAATGGCAATTGTCCGGAAGGCTTTCTTCAAGAAAAGCAATTCCTTCTGGTGCAGCAATAACCACTACAATATGAATCTCCTTTGGAGTAGCATTTTGAATCAGTTTTTCATGAACCGCTACAATAGATTGCCCGGTTGCCAACATCGGATCAAGCAATAAAACCGTTTTATCGTTGATGTTTGAAACAGCCTGATATTCAACCCGAATTTCAAATTCATGATCGTTATTAGGATGATATCTGCAAGCCGAAACAAAGCTATTTTCAGCATGATCAAAATAGTTCAAAAAACCGTTATGAAGCGGTAATCCGGCTCTTAAAATCGAACATAAAACCAAATCACTTTCAATTTCGGTTGTCTTTTTTATACCCAGCGGAGTCTCAATTTCAACTTCTTTATACGACAAATCCTTACTAAGTTCATAAGCCATAATTTCGCCAATGCGCTCAATATTTCGTCTAAAACGCATACTATCGTTTTGAACGCTTACGTTTCTGATTTGACCTAAAAAGTGATTTAATACGCTATTATTTTCAGAAATATAATGGATTTTCATAATAAAAATTTAGAATTATCAATGGGTTACAGTACGATAACGAAAATTTCATCGTTTTATTCGCACGATAAAAGTATAAAAAGTATCTTTGTAACTCTAACAAATAAAGACATGTTTTCAAAATTAGCATATTCTGTTTTCGAACAAAGCATCAAAGATTATCATCAATTTGATAATGTAGATCAACCAATAAACAATCCTTATCCTAAGGATAAATTCGAGCATTTGTTATATCTAAAAAACTGGATTGACACTGTTCAATGGCATTTTGAGGACATCATTCGTGATCCCCAAATAGATCCTGTAGCAGCTCTTACTTTAAAAAGAAGAATCGATGCTTCAAATCAGGAACGTACTGATATGGTAGAATATATCGACAGCTACTTTTTACAAAAATACAGCGATGTAAAAGTAAAAGATGGTGCAAAAATCAACTCAGAAAGTCCGGCTTGGGCTTTTGACAGATTGTCTATCCTGGCACTAAAAATTTATCATATGCATGAAGAAGCTACTCGTGCAGAGGCTTCACAAGAGCACAGAGATAAATGTCAGGAAAAACTAAACATCCTTTTAGAACAAAGAAGCGATTTATCAACAGCGATTGATGATTTGCTTACCGATATCGAAAACGGAGATAAATTCATGAAAGTGTACAAACAAATGAAAATGTACAACGACGATGAATTAAATCCTGTTTTATACCAAAATAAGAAATAATTTCTGGAGCTATTTCCAGCTTTCCATTTCATCCCGATAGCTATCGGGACAAAAAAAAATAGAGTTTCTATTGTTCAAAAAAGAGCTTCCGTTGGTCGCTTTTTTTAAACAAGAAACTTTATTTTTTTTGCTCCGGGATTTTCATTTCAATCTGGGCTAAAAGTACAGAACCGGAAAAAGACGTGAATTTAAAAACATAAAGAAATTGTCTAGTAAAATTAAGCATATAGCCGTCATGAGACTTTCCGCAATGGGAGACGTCGCCATGACGGTTCCTGTTTTACGCGCTTTTGTAAAACAGTATCCAGAGGTAAAAATCACCGTAATTTCACGTCCGTTTTTCAAGCCATTTTTTGACGGAATCCCGAATCTTGACTTTTTTGCTTTCGATGAAAAAAAACGTCACAAAGGTTTTGCGGGACTCTTGAAACTGTTTCAAGACGTGAAAAAGCTTAAAATTGATGCTTTTGCAGATCTTCATAATGTTTTAAGATCAAAAATTGTGAGTTTACTTTTCGCTTTAAGCGGAAAAAAAAGAACCACTGTTGATAAAGGTCGTGAAGGTAAAAAAGAGCTAACAAGCGCCGAAAATAAAGTATTCAGGCAATTGCCAACTATGTTCGAAAGACATGCAAAAGTGTTTCAGGAACTTGGTTTTCCGCTAGATTTATCCAACCCAACTTTTCCTGAAAAGGCAACTTTAAGTTCAGAAATTCTCGAAATTATTGGCGATAAAAACTCAAAATTAATCGGCATTGCACCTTTTGCACAATACGATTCTAAGGTCTATCCTCAGGATTTAATGCAGGAAGTGATTGCAAAATTGGCTGCGAATAAAGACTATAAAATAGTACTTTTTGGAGGAGGAAAGAAAGAAATCGAAATTCTGGAATCATTTGAAAAACCATTTGAAAATGTAATCAATATGGCTGGAAAAATTAAATTTCAGCAAGAATTACAGCTTATTAGCAATCTCGACATAATGCTTTCTATGGATTCCGGAAACGCACATATTGCAGCAATGCTGGGCGTAAAAGTTATCACACTTTGGGGCGCAACGCATCCGTATGCAGGATTTTTGCCTTTCAATCAAACGATGGAAAATGCTTTAACTTCAGATCGAAATCAATATCCGCAATTGCCAACATCGGTTTACGGAAACAAAATTGTCGAAGGTTATCAGGATGCAATGAGAACCATACTTCCGGAAGAAATTGTAAATAAAATTCAGAGTCTTTTGTAAATTTAAAGACTAAATCTCAATAAAAAATTCCAAATCCCAATTGTAAAGTTGGAATTTGGAATTTTTTTTATTGGAATTTGATTGTTTATAAATCAAGAAAAAGATATCCCATTGCTTTCTTTTTGTTTCTATCGACTACAACTTCTACAAAATGATTTTCTTTTTCTGTAGCGAGCAAAATGTGCTCAAAATCTTCAGTTGAATTTCGGTAAACCTTATGTACCAGTTCAGATTCTTTAATTTTTTTCGATAAAATTTTAGCAGCTTTTAATTCGCTCACATAGGGCCAAATATTAAAAAAACTATCTTTTGATGATATTTCTTTCATTCCTTCGCTCATTGATGAATTATATTTTTCTGCCGAAAGTAATTTAGGCGCTTTTCTGTTTCTTCTTTTTTTAATTATAAAATAAATACAAAAACAAGAGGTTATTACAAAAAGTACGATAAAAGATAGACGGAGGTAATGATGCATTGCCATGATATTTAATATTTAAACGCGTTGACAAATCTTATTTAGCTCTACAATTTCACAAAACGGAGATTGCGATTACTGTAATTTCACCTCTAATATACTAAAAATTCGGCAATATTTTAGCACTATTTTGGTTTTATTTCAATACCAATTAAAGCCAAATTTTCTCGTCTCTACATCTGCTGTAGATATAATTTTTAAGGTTCGAAATTGTAGCTTCATAATTTGGTGCTTCATAACCAAATCGTTCGTGTTCCATTTGTTCTTTTTCAATAGCATTGCAGCCTTTTATTACTTCTTTGAGCATATCCAGCATCGCAAGTTCCTTATTATTCGTTTTCTCAAATTTAAGATCAACAATTTCATCTTGCAATTCTTCGCAGTATTCTACAAGTTTTTCTACTTCAGGTTCGTCTAAAAGATATTCTTTACTTTTAAAAATTTCTCGTACGGATCTCATATTCAATTAATTTTTTAAATGCCAAATTCCAATTTCTCCTCTTTGTCAAATTTTAAAATTTTGACAAAGATTGCTAATTATATAAAACAAAAAAAATTCCAAATTCCAATCGTAAGTTTGGAATTTGGAATTTAATTTTTTTTGAAATTTTAACCTTTATACATCATCATAATCTACATAAATAGACTCTGATGTTGGGTGCGCCTGACAAGTTAAAATTAAACCTGAAGCGATTTCTTTATCTGTTAAAATGGAATTTTTAGTCATTTCGGCACTTCCAGAAGTTACACGAGCAAGACAGCTGCTGCAAATTCCACCCTGGCAAGAATATGGAGCATCGATTCCTTGTTTTAAAGCCGCATCTAATATGGTTTGTTTTTGAGACATTTCGAACGAAACTTCGTCATCATCTACTAAAACAGTGATTTTTGTATGTCCTTCTAATGAAGCTTTTATTTCATTTTCCTGAGATGATGAAGTAAAAAGTTCAAACTTAATAGCCGATTCTTTTACGTTTTTCTCCTTTAAAATAGCAGAAACCGTATTGATCATTTCTTCTGGTCCGCACAAGAAAAACTTATCAAATTGTAATTCTTTGTGTTTATTATTTAAAACAAAATTTACCGAAGATTTCTCGATTCTTCCAAACAATGCATTTTCGGCTTTAGCCTGACTAAATACATAATGCACGAAAAAACGACCTACATATTGCAATTGCAAATCATGTAATTCCTGGTAAAAAATAGTGTCTTCTGGAGTTTTATTTCCGTAAACCAATACAAATGAACTTTTTGGTTCACTTTTTAAAACTGATTTTATGATCGAAAGTACAGGAGTAATTCCGCTTCCGGCAACAAAAGCTGCGTAGTTTTTTTGTCTTTCAGCGTCTGGTTCAAAAGTAAATATCCCTTCAGGATGACCTACTTCAAGAACATCGCCCGCTTTAAGTCTGGTATTCGCAAATTGAGAAAACAAACCGTTTTTTACTGCTTTTACTGCAATTCTTAATTCACCGCTTTCTGGTGCTGAACAAATAGAATAAGCACGACGAATTTCTTGATTATCAAGAGTTAATTTTAAATTTATGTATTGTCCGGCTATAAATTTATAGTCTGGTTTTAGTTCTTCAGGAACATTAAAAAGTACAGAAACCGCGTCTTTTGTTTCGCGTTTTACCTCTTTAATTATAAGTTTTAAGAATGAAGGCATGATTGTATATTTTATGCAAAAGTAGCAAACGGAGATTAAATGTCAGGCACGAAATAATTATTTTTAACTTTTTTTGTAACGTTTGGTTACATTTGATCTCTTACTACAAAACTGAAAACCAAATAACCATGATTAAAAAGTTTATTTATCTAGAATGGAAAGCCTTTACGAGATCAGCATCCTTTGGTGCAAACGTGGCAATGAAAATTTTAATTGGTTTTTTGATGGTTTATTTTTCGGTACTTTTTATCGGAATGGGCGTTGGAGCATTTTATGTATTAAGAAAAATGAATCTCGAACCCTTATCAACCATCAACCAATTTCTGATTTATTATTTTCTGTTTGACCTCGTTGTTCGCTTATTAATGCAGGCAATCCCGGTATTGAATATCAAACCATTATTGGTTTTACCTTTCAAGAAACCAACCATTGTTCATTTTTCATTAGGCAAAACAGCTTTGTCTTTTTTTAATTGGGTTCATGCCCTTTTCTTTGTTCCTTTTTCGATTGTGCTAGCCATGGAAGGTTACGACATTACGGGGATTATTTTTTGGCTATTAGCTGCATTTTCGCTAGTATATATCAACAATTTCCTGAATATTATTTTAAGTAATATTGATAAATTATTTGTTGTTTTTATTGGAATAATTATGGCTTTGGGCGCCGCTCAATATTATAAAATATTTGATATTACGAAGTTTACAACGCCTGTTTTTCAGGGATTTTATGAAACAAAAGGATTGTTTATAATTCCAGTTTTGGTATTAGCCGGATTGTATTTATTTACATTTAAATATTTTAAGAACAATCTGTTTTTAGATGCAGGACTTTCTAAAAAAGAAGACGTTGCGACGACAGAAAATCTTTCCTGGCTGAATCAGTTTGGAACTTTAGGAACCTTTCTAAAAAATGATATTAAATTGATTAAGAGAAACAAAAGGTCAAAAACAACCATATTTATGAGTGTTTTCTTTTTGTTCTACGGTTTCATATTTTTCGGAAACACACATCAGCCGGAAGTGATGCATATTTTTGCAGGAATCTTTGTTTCAGGAGGATTTTTATTTGTCTTTGGTCAGTTTGTACCAAGTTGGGATAGTTCATATTATCAATTAATGATGACACAAAATATTCCGTATCGTGGTTATATTACTTCAAAATGGTGGCTGATAGTTATTGGTACTATTATTTCGACAATCATCGCTTCTTTTTATCTTTTCTTCGGATGGGAAATTTACTTAACTATTGTAGTTGGAGCTATTTACAACATTGGTGTAAACTCTCATCTAGTACTTTTGGGCGGAGCATTTACAAAAACACCAATCGATTTAAGTTCAGCCGGTGGTGCTTTTGGAGATAAAAAAGCCTTTAATGCCAGTGCAATGTTATTGACTTTGCCAAAATTATTATTGCCTTTGGGGCTTTATGCTATTGGTCTTCATTTAGGAAACAAAACCATTGGTTTAGCATTAGTGGCAGGTGCCGGAGTTTTAGGTTTTATCTTAAAAGACAAAGTTTTTTCTTTAATCGAAAAAAGGTATAAAATCGAGAAATACAGTACGATAAGTGCTTACAAACAAAAGAATTAAATTAGAGAATGTGCCAATTTGATAATGAGAAAATTTTATCAGATTCAATTAAACATTAAAAAATACAGAAGAGATTTAAAAATCTAAAATCATCAATTTAAAATCTAAAATTACAATGATACAAGTAAATCAACTTTCAAAACAATATAACGGAACAACAGTTTTAAACATTAACAATCTTGAAATTCCAAAAGGACAAAGTTTTGGGCTAGTAGGTAATAACGGAGCAGGAAAAACTACTTTCTTTAGTTTGTTATTAGATCTTATTCAGCCTTCTACAGGAAATATTATAAACAATAGTATTCAGGTAAATACCAGCGAAAACTGGAAATCTTTTACAGGATCTTTTCTTGACGAAAGTTTTTTGATAGGATATTTGACTCCAGAAGAATACTTTTATTTTATTGGAGATTTACGTCATCAAAATAAAGCCGATATTGATGCTTTATTGAAACAACATGAAGAATTTTTTAATGGAGAAATCCTGAATAACAAAAAATATTTAAGAGATTTATCAAAAGGAAACCAGAAAAAAGTGGGGATTATTGCCACACTTATAGGTAATCCTGAAGTAGTTATTTTAGACGAACCTTTCGCAAATTTAGATCCTACAACCGTAAGCCGATTAAAAAAAATAATAAAAGATCTGGCCGATAATCCCAATGTTACTGTACTGGTTTCTAGTCATGATTTGCAGCATACAGTAGAGGTTTGCGATAGAATTGTGGCTCTTAATAAAGGCGAAGTGGTAAAAGATATTCAAACTTCAAAAGAAACCTTACAAGAACTGGAATTGTTTTTTGCGGTTTAAATTTCTATATTTCAAAAAGAAGCGTATTTTTACAAGTCAATATACTAAAAATCCTTTTTAGCAGTTAATTGATTTAAAATCTTTTCTATTGAAAAAGAATACTCTTAAATATAGTTTTTTTCTTGTCTTTTTGTTTCTTTTGATAGCCTGTTCTACCAAGAAAAACACTTTTTTAGCTAGAAATTCACACGCCTTAAGTACAAAATACAACATTTTGTACAATGGGGGAATTGGTCTTGAAAAAGGTTTACACTCGATTCAGGCCAACAATCAGGATAACTTCTGGAAGACTCTGCCTATAGAAAAAATGCAGGTTGATGAAAATTTTTCTGAAGAAGAAAAAGCTAAAAATCCGGATTTCGAAAAGGCAGAAACCAAGGCAACAAAAGCCATCCAGAAACACTCCATGAATATTGGAGGAAGAGAGCGAAATTCACAAATCGACGAAGCTTATTTAATGCTCGGAAAAGCCAGATACTATGATCAGCGCTTTATTCCGGCACTTGAAGCATTCAATTATATTTTATATAAATATCCAAACAGCAGTAATATCTACACGGCAAAAATTTGGCGTGAGAAAACAAATATGCGTTTAGGGAATGATGCCATTGTTTTAAAAAATATTAAACTATTATTAAAAAATACAGATTTAAACAAACAGACTTTTTCTGATGCAAATGCTTTACTGGCAGAAGCTTTTTTAAATTTAGAACAAAAAGACAGCGCGGTTTCCAGACTTAGAGTTGCCGAAGAATTTACAAAAGTAAACGAAGACAGAGCACGTTATCGTTTTATTTTAGGGCAGATGTATCAGGAGGCTGGCAAAAAAGACAGTGCAAGTTATTTTTATGATGGTGTAATCGATATGAATCGAAAAGCCGACCGTAAATATATGATGCATGCCTATGCTAAAAAGGCCGAAATGTTTGATTATAAAAATGATAACAAGCAAATGTTTCTAAAGTCTTTTAACAAGCTAGTTACAGACCGTGAAAACAGACCTTACTATGATATTCTGTTTTATCAAATGGGTGTTTTTTATGATAATTATAAATTACAGGATAGTGCGCTGATTTTTTATAACAAATCGCTATTCAGAAAATCTAAAGATCCGTATCTGGTAGCTTCGACTTATAGAAATATTGGGAACATGTATTTTAAGAATACCAATTATACAATGGCTGCCAAATATTATGACAGTACATTAGTAAAATTAGATCCTAAAACAAGGGAATATGCGTTTATTCAAAAAAACAGAAAAAATTTAGATAACGTAATTAAGTACGAAGGAATTGCAAAACGCAACGATAGTATAATTAAGGTATACGGTTTACCTGCACCGGACAGAAAATTATATTTTGAAAATTATATTGCCGAACTTAAAAAGAAAGATGAAGCAAAACGTATTTTAGAAGAAAAAGAAAAGGAGAGATTAGCCAATATAGATCGTAATACAAATTTAGGAAGTGAGCCAACAGCTATAAATCCTAACTCTATTGGCAAACCACCTTCAGATCCTGAAGGTATTATGCCACCAGGAAATAATTCAGCAAGTACCTTTTATTTTTACAATCCAACAACAGTTGCCTACGGAAAATTGCAATTCAAAAAATTGTGGGGTAACAGAACTTTGGGCGGAAATTGGAGATTGGCTGCAGTAAAATCTGCTAATAATGCGGCAATGAACGATACTATCAATAACGATTTGGATGCGGCGAATAAATTAAAAGATTCTATTGTAATCGAAAAGTATACAACTGCTTTTTACGAAAAACAACTTCCAAAAACACAAGCTGCGATGGATAGTATTGGGGTAGAGCGTAATTTTGCCTACTACCAGTTAGGACTTATTTATAAAGAGAAATTCAAGGAGTATAATTTGGCAAGTGATAAATTAGAACAGTTATTGAAAAATAATCCCGAAGAAAAATTGATTTTGCCATCGATGTATAATTTGTACAAAATATATCAGATTACAAATCCGGCAAAAGCTGAAGCTATAAAAATGGATATTAGTTCTAAATATCCAAATTCGAGATATGCACAAATTTTAAACAACACCAATTCAGAAGATTTAGCATCTGCAGATAAAGAGTATCAAAAATGGTATAAGCTATTTCAGGAGGAACAATTTGATACCGTTTTAGACAATATCGATAATTTAATCAATCAGTATTCCGGAGACGAAATTGTTTCTAAATATGAATTGCTAAAAGCAAATACTTTAGGAAAAGTAAACGGTCTTGCGGCTTATAAAAATGGTTTAGAAACAGTTGCTGATAATTATCCAAATAGTGATGAAGGTAAAAACGCCAGAGAAATTTTAGAAAAACAAATTCCAGGTTTAGAAAAACTTGATTTTACATCTGTTGACACTAAAAACTGGAAAATTTTATACTTAGTTCCTAATAATGATTCTAAAACCCGTAAAAAAATTGAAGAAGCAATTAAAGTCTTTTTGTTAGTTGAAAATTATGAAAGACTAACCACGTCTTTTGACAGATACAATAAAACAGAAAGTTTTATCGTTGTTCATGGTTTAAAATCAGAGGCTTATGCCAAAGATGTTTCTGGAGTTTTTAGAGATGATAAAAAATATCAAATATCAAATCAGCCTATTATTATATCAAGTGATAATTATAAGTTGATTCAAATAAAGAAAAATCTCGAAGCCTACTTAGCCCCAAAAACCCCATAATCCCCATACCATGTTTGATAAAGTTAAAAAAAACGGAACAGAACTTTTAGGAAAAACAAATAGAATTGTTGAAGGCACCTCTATAATAGGTGATATTGTTTCTAAAGCTGATTTTAGATTAGACGGCGAATTGATAGGAAATTTTACTTCGCAAGGAAAATTAGTTATAGGAGCCTCAGGCGTTGTAAGAGGAGAAATTGTTTGCAATAATGCTGATATCGAAGGAGAATTTCAAGGAAAAATAAAAGTTTTAGAGATACTTAATATAAAGGCATCTGCGCAAATTCACGGCGAAGTTGCGGTAGGAAAACTGTCTATTGAACCTGGAGCAGAGTTTACGGCGACTTGTACGATGTTAACAAATAATCCAAAAGAAGTAACGCTAAAAGATGGAAAAGGAGCCGAACAAAAATAGAAGGAATAAATGGATGCCGCTTATTAATATTCCCGTGCAAATGGGAATTATTATTTTTTTATTCTCTTATTTCGGTACATGGTTAGATGAGAATCATCCAAGTCCAAAAGTATACTACAATACAATCTTTGTAATGCTGGGCGTTGGCCTGGCATTATATAATGTTATACGTCAGGTAAATGACATTAACAAGACAAAGTGATTTTTGTCATTGAAAGCATTTGATAAAAAGTGCATCTTTGCATAAAATTATTTTCAAATGCATTTAAAAAATTACAAATCCTTTTTACAATTATTCTTTTTTGCTTTGGCAGCATATGTTTTGCATAAAGCGGCTTTTTTAGTTTTAGATTTAAATACGCAAACCTTCTATTATAGTATAGAATTTTTGTATTTGATTTTTTTCGGATTATCCGCATTAATGTACCTTATACTATTAATAGTAAAAAAGAAAAATTTTGAGATTGTCGGAATGGCTTTCCTGTTCGGAACTTTTACTCAAATGTTAATAGGATATGTAATTTTAAGACCGATTTTAGAAAACCATAGTGCAGAGGTAATGGTTGAAAAAATCAATTTTTTTATAACATTTATTTTGTTTTTGTTATTTGAGACGCTTTTAACTGTCCGATTATTAAATGAAAAGCGTTAAAATAGGGATTCTGTAAAAAAGGGTTCAAAAATAATTTTTCATATCCTTTTGAATATTAATAAAAAATGTACCTTTGCACCAAATTTTAGAAACGTAAAAAATAAGATTTTTAACAGATATGGTGATTTCCAACAAACCGCTCAAATTTATTCTTGCAGCTTTAGTAGCTTGTTCTCCTGTAATGAGTTTTGCAAATTCAGAGAATGACTCAACGCATGTACAGACTGAAACTGCTCATGAAGAGAAAGTAATTTCGCATAACGCTCCCGTAGAAGGTGAGCATGAAGCTCTGGATCCAAAAGCTAAAGTAGACGCTTTTATTGATCATCACTTACAAGATTCTCATGATTTTGTTTTCTTCTCAGATGAAAAAGAAAATAAACATTATGGTTTCTCATTACCCGTTATTCTTATCGACGGAGGATTGAAAATTTTCTCTTCTTCAAAATTACACCATGGTGAAGAAGTTGCAGAAGTTGATGGAAACTTCTACAAACTAGTTCACGGTAAAATTTACAAAACAGATGCTGCCGGTACCATTACTTTTAATGAGCACGGACATCCTGAAAACGAAAAGCCATTAGATTTTTCTATTACAAAAAATGTAGTGTCAATGCTTTTTGTTGCAGTACTATTATTCATAATGTTTACTGGTTTAGCAAAATCATATAAAAAAGGACCAATCCCAACTGGATTTGGAAGAGTATTAGAACCGCTTATCATTTTCATCAGAGATGAAATTGCTATTCCTAATATTGGAGAGAAAAAATACAGAAAATATATGGGTTACTTATTAACTGTATTTTTCTTTGTGTGGGTGTTAAACTTATTAGGTATGACTCCGCTAGGAATTAACGTAACAGGAAATATTGCAATTACAGTTTGTTTAGCTGCATTTACTTTCATTATTACACAATTTAGTGCAAACAAAGATTATTGGGGACACATTTTCTGGATGCCGGGAGTACCTGTACCAATGAAAATTATTTTAGCTCCAATTGAAATCTTAGGAACATTAACAAAACCATTTGCATTATTAATTCGTTTGTATGCAAATATTACTGCAGGTCACGTAGTAATCATGAGTTTGATCGCAATGATCTTTGTAGGTAAAAATTTAGCTGCAGATTTGCCAATCTCTTTAGGATTAACATTATTTATTTCGGTTATCGAAGTTTTAGTTGCATTTTTACAAGCCTTCATTTTCACAATGTTATCATCATTGTTTATTGGTATGGCTGTTCAGGATCATGATCACGCACATCATCACGAAGATGAAACTGCAATCATTTAATTAGAAGTTTAATTTTATATATATAAATAGTTATGGGAACAATTCCAACTTTAGTAGGTGCTGGATTAGTAGTAATCGGAGCAGGTTTAGGTTTAGGTAAAATCGGTGGATCTGCTATGGACGCTATTGCTCGTCAGCCAGAAGCTGCTGGTAAAATTCAAACTGCGATGATTATTATCGCGGCTTTATTAGAAGGTTTAGCATTTGCTGCTTTAATCTTAGGAAAATAATAAAGAAAGAACTAACAACATCTTTAACGGTTGGTTAAAGGTGTTGTTACTTTTAAAAAAAGAAATTAAATATTTAATATAGTTATAAAATGGATAAGTTAATTAACGATTTTTCATTCGGTTTATTCTTTTGGCAAGCTTTAATCTTGTTGGTTTTAATTTTACTTTTAGTAAAATTTGCCTGGAAACCAATTATGGAATCTATTATCGCAAGAGAAGAAGGTATTAAAAATGCATTACTTTCTGCTGAAAATGCAAAGAGAGAAATGGAAAACTTACAAGCTGACAATCAAAGAATTTTGAATGAAGCTCGTGCAGAACGTGACGCGATGCTAAAAGAAGCTCGTGAAATGAAAGAGAAAATGATTGCTGATTCTAAACACGAAGCTCAAGAGCAAGGTCAAAAAATGATCGAGCAGGCAAAAGCGGCTATCGAAAGTGAAAAAAATGCTGCTATGGCTGAATTGAAATTACAAGTTTCTACTTTATCATTAAGCATTGCTGAAAAATTGTTGAAAGAAGAATTATCTAACAAAGAATCTCAAACTAAATTAGTAGAGAAAATGTTAGGTGACGTAAAGCTAAACTAATATTATGGCAAGTACAAGAGCAGCAATTCGTTATGCAAAAGCAATTCTAGACTTAGCAAACTCTAAAGGTGTTGCCGAAGCTGTTAATAACGATATGAAGTCGATTGCTACAGCAATTGATACAAATGTAGAATTGAGTACATTTATTCAAAACCCAACTACAAAAGTTGAAGTTAAAGAAAGTGCTCTTTTAGAAGTTTTTGCAGATGCAAATGAAGTAACCAAAGGTTTATTTCATTTATTATTTGAAAACAAAAGATTTGAAATTCTTGAAGCAATTGCTTTAGAATATAAAAAATTATTTGATGAAGGAAATGGAGTTGAAGTAGCAAAAGTTACAACAGCAATTCCTATGGATGCAGCTTTAGAAGCTAAAGTTTTAGCAAAAGTAGCAACATTATCAGATAAAAAAGTAACAATAGAAAATATCGTAGATCCATCAATCATTGGAGGATTTATTTTAAGAATAGGTGATCAACAATACAATGCATCTGTTGCAAACAGATTGCAGGTATTAAAAAGAGAGTTAAGTAATTAGTTTTATTACACATAAAAGTGTCTAAATTATAAATTAAGATGGCGGAAATCAAACCTGCTGAAATTTCAGCAATATTAAGAAAGCAAGTAGAAGGTTTTGAATCTGGTGCTACGCTAGAAGAAGTAGGAACAGTACTTCAAGTTGGAGACGGTATTGCTCGTATTTACGGGCTATCGAATGTACAATATGGTGAGTTAGTTGAATTTGATAACGGACTTGAAGCTATTGTATTGAACCTTGAAGAAGACAATGTTGGTGTGGTACTTTTAGGACCATCAACTGGAATCAAAGAAGGATCAACAGCAAAAAGAACACAACGTATTGCTTCTCTTAAAGTAGGTGAGCAAATGGTAGGACGTGTAGTAAACACTCTTGGTTTTCCAATTGATGGAAAAGGACCAATTGGTGGAGACTTATACGAAATGCCTTTAGAAAGAAAAGCACCTGGTGTTATCTTCCGTCAGCCAGTAACTGAGCCATTACAAACAGGAGTAAAAGCAGTAGATGCTATGATCCCGGTTGGTCGTGGACAACGTGAGCTTGTAATTGGTGACCGTCAAACAGGTAAATCAACTGTTTGTATCGATACAATCTTAAACCAAAAAGAATTTTACGATGCAGGAAAACCTGTATTCTGTATATATGTTGCAATTGGGCAAAAAGCTTCAACTGTAGCAGGAATCGCTAAAATGTTAGAAGAAAAAGGTGCAATGGCTTATACAGTTATTGTTGCAGCTAATGCTTCTGATCCAGCTCCAATGCAAGTTTATGCTCCTTTCGCAGGTGCTGCAATTGGAGAATACTTTAGAGATTCAGGTCGTCCTGCACTTATTGTGTATGATGATTTATCTAAACAAGCTGTTGCTTACCGTGAGGTTTCTCTTTTATTAAGAAGACCACCGGGACGTGAGGCATATCCTGGAGACGTTTTCTACTTACACTCTCGTTTATTAGAGCGTGCTTGTAAAGTAATTGCTGATGACGGAATTGCTAAAAACATGAACGATTTACCAGATTCTATTAAGTCTATTGTAAAAGGTGGTGGTTCATTAACTGCTTTACCAATTATCGAAACTCAGGCTGGTGACGTTTCTGCATATATCCCAACAAACGTAATCTCGATTACAGATGGTCAGATTTTCCTTGATGGAGATTTGTTCAACTCTGGAGTTCGTCCTGCTATTAACGTAGGTATCTCTGTATCTCGTGTTGGAGGTAATGCTCAGATTAAATCAATGAAAAAAGTTTCAGGAACTTTAAAATTAGACCAGGCTCAATTCCGTGAATTAGAAGCTTTCGCTAAATTTGGTTCTGACTTAGATTCAGTTACTTTAAACGTAATTGAAAAAGGTAAAAGAAACGTTGAGATCTTGAAACAAGGTTTAAATGATCCTTATACTGTAGAAAATCAAGTAGCTATTATTTACGCTGGTTCTAAAAACTTATTAAGAAATGTTCCTGTAAATAAAGTAAAAGAGTTTGAAGCAGATTTCTTAGCTTACCTAAACAGTAAACATAAAGATACGCTTAACGCTTTGAAAGCTGGTAAATTAGATGACAACATTACTGACGTTATCGAAAAAGCAGCAAAAGAAATTTCAGCAAAATATAACTAATAAGATAATTCGTTAATTAGATAATTAGAAAATGTCTTAACATCATTCTAATTATCTAATTTTCAAATTGTCACATTTTCTAATTAATAGATGGCAAATTTAAAGGAAATCCGTAATAGAATTACTTCCGTTTCATCGACGATGCAAATTACATCGGCAATGAAAATGGTTTCTGCTGCAAAGCTTAAGAAAGCACAAGATGCAATCACTGCGATGCGCCCTTATGCCGAGAAATTAACGGAGTTGTTGCAAAACCTTTCTGCTACACTTGATGGTGAAGTTGGAGGAGATTATACAACACAACGTGAAGTAAAAAAAGTATTGCTTGTTGCTATAACTTCAAACAGAGGTTTATGTGGTGCATTCAATTCAAATATTATTAAAGAGGTTAAAAATCGTTCTGCTTTTTATGCCGGAAAACAAGTTGATGTTTTTCCTATTGGTAAAAAAGGAAATGATGTATTAAGTAAATCTCATAAAGTTCACGGTCACCATAATGCAATTTTCGATCATTTAACTTTTGAAAATGTTGCCGGAATTGCTGATAATCTGACTCAGAAATTTTTATCTGGAGAATACGACAGAATCGAATTGATCTACAATCAGTTTAAAAATGCTGCGACACAAATCGTTCAGACAGAACAATTTTTACCGTTAGCGCCAATTAAATCTGATGTACCGGTTTCTACTGGAGATTATATTTTCGAGCCTTCAAAAGAAGAGATTGTGTTAACTTTGATTCCTAAATCATTAAAAACACAATTGTATAAAGGTATTCGTGATTCATTTGCTTCAGAACATGGAGCACGTATGACAGCAATGCACAAAGCAACTGACAACGCAACTGAATTAAGAAACCAATTGAAATTGACTTATAATAAAGCACGTCAGGCCTCTATTACTAACGAGATCCTTGAGATCGTTGGTGGAGCAGAAGCTTTGAACGGATAATTTATTCAAGACATACAAAAAAGACCCGATAATTACTTATCGGGTCTTTTTCTTTATATAGTAGTTTTAGTTTTTTCTAATTTTAAACTTATAAAATGGTGATTCTCAATTCAATCAAAAACCGAGAATCAGTTACCATTTTATAAAATTATTGACAGATTTATCACCTCTGTAATGCTTTGTCTTTTATGGGAACAAACTAGCTTTATCAGTCCCAATGCTCTGTTTTTTTGAGGGTTACATATCAGCAGAATCACTCCCTTGTGCTTTGTCTTTTATGGGAACAAACTAGCTTTATTAGTCCCAATGCTCTGTTTTTTTGAGGGTTACATTTCAGCAGAATCAATCCCTTTGTGCTTTGTCTTTTATGGGAACAAACTAGCTTTATTAGTCCCAATGCTCTGTTTTTTTAGGGTTACATTTCAGCAGAATCAATCCCTTTGCTTTGTCTTTTATGGGAACAAACAAGCTTTATTAGTCCCGGTGCTTTGCTTTTTTTTTAAGGGTTGTATTTTAGCTTTGCTCATTCCCTTTGATACAAAGTTAGGATAGAAGTACTTCGAATTATTTATACAATTTTTTAACTTTATTATAAATTTCACACATACGGTTATAAAGTCTTATAACAGGCAATAGAAAAATGAGTATTTTTGATGTCTATTTTTTATTACAATGAAACTACAAATAAAAGAGCTCACTACTATAGAAGCAATGGTTGATCAGATAGATACCATACGATTTTTATATCCTAATTTATCGATTGAAAAATACCAGGTCTACCTTTCTGATATGGTGCCTCACAATTATATTCAGATTGCAGTTTTTGAAGAGGATAGTTGTGTCGGAATTACGGGTTGTTGGTCGGCGACAAAATTATGGACAGGTAAATATCTCGAAATAGATAATTTTGTGGTAAACCCTGAGCATCGTTCTAAAGGAATAGGGAAATTATTGACAGACTATATCGAAAAAAAGGCCTTAGATCTGGATTGCAGTTCTATAGTTTTAGATGCTTTTACAGGAAATTTTGCAGCCCATCGCTTTTATTATAACCAAGGCTATGGCCCGAAAGGTTTTCATTTTGTTAAAATTCTCGACGAAAAAAAACTAACACAATAAAATTACACACCAATTTTTTTATTGAACCTACAAAATCAATAATAAACCAAAGAATTGGTTATTTTTGTTTTACAAACTTTATTATAAATTATTTTGGGATTATATAAAAATCTGTTCAAACAAACTGCTATTTACGGACTAGCGACTGTATTACCAAGAATGCTAAGTTTTTTATTGGTAAGATTGTACACTGGTATTTTACCAACTGCAGAATATGGCGAGGTTTCGATCGTTTTGTCATGGATGGTTTTCTTTAATGTGGTTCTTTCGTACGGAATGGAAACAGCATTTTTTAGATTCTATAGTGCCGAGGACGATAAGAAAAATGTAATTGCAACGTCGACAATATCAATATTTTGGTCATCGATTATTTTCTTATTTGCGGCTTTAATATTTAGAAATACATTGGCAAGTCTTGCTGAAGTCGATGTACAATATATTACCTATACCGTTTGGATTTTAGTTTTAGATGCCTTGGTTTTAATACCTTTTTCTAAACTTAGAGCCAATCAAAGACCAATGGTTTATGCAGCAATCAAAATAGGAAATGTAGTAATCAATTTATTACTGAATATTTTCTTTTTAATGTATTTGCCAAAACTTGCCGCTTCAAATCCTAACTCTATTTGGGATAATTTATATGTAGAGAATTTCCAGATTGCCTATATTTTTATTGCAAATCTACTGGCGAGTTTAGCCACATTTATTGTGCTTTCGCCAAATTATCTTTCATTGGGAAGAAAATTCGATCCGGTACTTTGGAAAAAAATGATGAAATACGGTTTACCAATTTTGGTTGCCGGACTTGCATTTGCTGTTAACGAACATTTTGATAAAATTTTACTAGGATATTTATTGCCTGAAAATTTAGCAAAATCTGAAGTTGGAGCTTATTCAGCTTGTTACAAATTAGGTTTGTTTATGGTTTTGTTTGCTACAGCTTTTAGATTAGGAATCGAACCTTTCTTTTTTAGTCATGCTAAAAATGCAAACGCGCCTCAAACGTATGCAGTAATCACAAAATATTTTGTTATTCTGGGATCCTTAATTCTATTAGGAGTTATTGTTTTTGCCGATGTTTTAAAGTATCTTTTACTAGACAATAAATCATATTGGGAAGCAATGAAAGTAGTGCCGCTAATTATTCTGGCGAACTTCTTTTTAGGAATTTACAACAACTTATCTGTTTGGTACAAACTAACAGATAAAACAAAAATTGGAGCATATATCTCGATTGTTGGAGCAATAGTAACATTGGTTTTAAATTATTTTTTAATTCCAAAATACAGTTACTACGGATCAGCAATTGCGACTATTTCTGCTTACGGAAGTATGATGTTGATTTCTTATGTACTAGGAAACAAATATTATCCAATACCATATGATATGAACAAAATTGGAGCTTATTTAGGAATTTCAATTGTTTTTTCGGCCATTTCTTTTTATGGATTTAGAGAAAATTATTTTGTTGGAATTCCGTTATTATTAGGATTCATGTATTTTGTGTATCACAACGAGAAAGACACGATCAAGGGAATTATGAATAGAAAATAAAATTGAGTTGTAATAAATTCAATCTTAATCTTTTAAAATAAAAATGAAAATACAAATTATCAATAAATCACAGCACGCTTTACCAAACTACGAAACAATTGCTTCGGCAGGAATGGATTTACGTGCAAATTTAACCGAGTCTATCACATTAAAACCATTAGAAAGAACCATCGTAAAAACGGGACTTTTTATTGAATTGCCAATTGGTTACGAAGCACAAGTTCGACCAAGAAGTGGTTTAGCAGCCAAAAAAGGAGTTACAGTTTTAAACTCTCCAGGAACGGTTGATGCCGATTATAGAGGTGAAATAGGGGTAATTTTAGTAAATTTATCAAATGAAGAATTCGTAATCGAAAACGGAGAACGAATTGCACAATTAATTATTGCCAAACACGAAAGAGCAGAATGGATTGAAGTTGCAGAACTTTCTGAAACATCAAGAGGCGAAGGCGGTTTTGGAAGCACAGGCGTGAAATAGTTTTCAGTCGCAGTCACAGTAATCAGCTTCTGTACTTTGCGACCTTAAAATGAAATAAAAACCTGGCGAACTTTGCGAATCCCGATAGCTATCGGGATCGCGAACTTTGCGGTTAAAAATTTTAAGTTGCAGAACAAAGTAACCTTTAAGGTTAAAAATTAAGAACCAAACTAAGAGGATTTTTTTAAATCTTCGAATAAAATAAAGAGATAAATGAAAATAATCGTTCCAATGGCGGGTCGTGGATCAAGACTTAGGCCACATACTTTAACCGTTCCTAAACCATTAATTCCTGTTGCAGGAAAATCTATTGTAAATCGTTTAGTCGAAGACATTGCTAAAATATTAAAAGAACCTATCGAAGAAGTTGCTTTTATTTTAGGAGATCCTGCTTTTTTTGGAGATGATCTGGTAGAAAGTTTAGAAGAATTGGCCGGAAGTTTAGGAGCAAAAGCTTCGATCTATCGCCAGGATTTACCATTAGGAACAGGTCATGCGATTATGTGTGCCAAAGAATCTTTATCGGGTCCTGCTGTTATCGCTTACGCAGATACATTAATCAGAGCTGATTTTGAATTAGATCCTGCTGCTGATGCCGTGATTTGGGTAAAACAAGTAGAACAGCCGGAAGCATTTGGCGTAGTAAAACTTAACGGAAATAATGAAATTATAGAATTGGTAGAAAAACCAAAAGAATTCGTAAGTGATTTAGCCGTTATCGGAATCTACTATTTTAAAGAAGTGGGAGATTTGAAAAAAGAACTTCAGGGAGTTTTGGATAATAATATCCAGAATGGTGGAGAATACCAAATTAACGACGGAATTAAAGCAATGATGGCCAACGGTAAAGTTTTTAAAACCGGAAGCGTAGACGAATGGATGGATTGCGGAAACAAAGATGTTACAGTTGAAACCAATTCAAGAATGTTAGGATTCTTGCATAACGACGGAGAGCATTTAGTAGATTATGATGTAAAATTAGAAAACTCAACAATTATCCCTCCTTGTTATATTGGCGAAAATGTAGTGTTGAAAAACGCAACAGTTGGGCCAAACGTTTCAATAGGAAAAGGATGTCACGTAATCGACAGTTCGATAAAGAATAGTTTAGTACAAACCTATTCTCAAATAAAAAACGCTAACTTAGACAATGCTATGATAGGAAATCACGTTGTTTATGATGGTAAGTTTACCAGCATTAGTATTGGTGATTATTCGGTTTTAGAATAAGTAATAAGCTTAAATAGATTCGTTTTTGTTTAAAGATTAAATTTTAAAGATGATACAAAAAGGAGTTATAGTCATTTTATTTTTCGTTTTGCTTGGCAATCCAATTTCGGTTATGGCACAAACAGAACCGGAAGATATTGCTATGGCAACAGATGAATATCAGGATGCTTTTTATGAATCATTAAAACAAAAAGGAATTGAAAATTATGATAAAGCAATAGCATCGCTGGATAAATGCGTTAAGCTAAAACCTAATGATGCTGTAGCTTATTTCGAATTGGGAAAAAATTATCTGTCATTAAAAGATTATCGAAATGCACAGGATTCTTTTGAAAAAGCGACACAATTAGATCCAAAAAACAAATGGTACTGGTTAGGAATTTACGATGTAAGTTACGAAACCAAGAACTATCCTTTGGCAATTGAAACGATTCAAAAAATAATTGCTTTTGATGAAGAATACAAAGACGATTTGATTTCATTATATATGATTACAAATCAGTTTGACAAAGCCTTGGTAACGATCAATGAAATGAACGATAAATTCGGAAAATCAGAAGATCGTGACCGTTATAAAATGCAAATTTTATCTCAGGGAAAATATCAAAATGCTGAAATCACGAATCTTATCGATCAGATAAAAAAGAGCCCAAAAGAAGAATCGAATTATATAAATCTGATTTTTTTATATTCAAAAGCAGAAGAAACAGACAAAGCTCTTGAAGTTGCAAAACAATTGGCAAAAGAAGTCCCTTCATCAGAGTGGGCGCAAGTAAGTTTGTTTAAAGTTTATATAGACGCAAACCAGGCAGACAAGGCAATTAAAGCGATGAATGTAATTTTATCAAGTTCAAAAATTGATTCAAAAATTAAGCATCGTACTCTAAATGAGTTTTTAATTTTTGTGAATAAAAATCAACAATATGCTCCTGATTTAGAGAAAGCCATTGCTTATTTCGATAATGATAAAGAAATTGATGTTGCAAAAGAAGTTGGGAAATTTTATCATAGTAAAGGTCAGTTCGATAATGCGATTAAGTATTATGAGAAAGATTTAAAATCAAATTCAGATACAGATCGTGAAACCAATTTGTTGTTGCTTGAGGCATATACGCAAGCAAAACAATTTGAACCAATGACAAAAAGAGCGATGAATATGATTGAAATTTATCCTAGTCAGCCACAATTTTATTATTATGCCGGCTTAGGAAACAATCAGTTACAACAATTTAAAAATGCAAAAACCGTTTTAGAAATGGGACTCGATTATGTAGTCGATGATAAAGCGTTGGAAGCAAATTTTAATATTCAGTTAGGAGAGGCATACAATGGTTTAGGAGATGCTAAGAAAAAAGAGGAATACTTTTTGAAGGCAAATGAATTATTAAAGAAAAAAAAGTAAAAGAGTAAATTCAGATGAAAAAATATATAGCACTAGTATTAGTAACAGCTTTTATGGTTTCTTGTAAATCAAAGGCAGTTGCAGTACAAAATAATAACGGCACTACAGAAGTTATTACAAAAGAAGATAAAAAAGCAGTCGAGAAACATTATGAGAACAAATTAGATTTTTCGACTTTATACATAAAAGCCAGCGCTAAATATGCTGACGAAAAACAAAGTCAGAATGTTACTGCCGACATTAGAATCGAAAAAGACAAACAGATCTTAATAAGTGTACGTTTTTTAGGAATTACTATGGCAAAAGCTTTGATAACGCCAACAACAGTAAGTTACTACGAAAAAATAAACAGTACCTATTATGAAGGCGATTTTACTAGTTTAAGCAAATGGTTAGGAACTGAATTAGATTATAGCAAAGTTCAGAATTTATTAGTAGGAGAAGCACTTGACGATTTAAGAAAAGGAAAGTATACCCAAACAATTGTAGACAATCTTTTTAAGTTAGAAGACGAAAAAGAAACGAATATAAAGAAAGCATTCTTTTTAGATGCAGATAAATATTTAGTGCAAAAAGAAGAGATTTCTCAGCCTTCAGAAAACAGAATGCTGCAAATTTCCTATGGTGATAGCAAAGTTTTTAATCAGGGAACACTCCCAACCAGTATTGAGATTAATGCTATTCAGCCAAAAGGAAAAACCAATATTAATTTGAATTACAACAATATTTCATTTAATGAAGAACTTTCTTTTCCATATAGCGTACCAAGTGGTTATAAAAAAGTTATAATTAAGTAAATTTGCAAAAAGAAAACATAAACATGCCAAAATTTCTCCTAAGCCTAATTTTTATATGTGCCACTACATTTGTATGGGCACAAGATTCGCAACAAGAAAAACTGGAGCAGCGTAAAGCTCAGATTCAGCAAGAAATTAGAGACAACGAAAAAATGCTGCAATCTGTAAAGAAAAAAGAAAAATCAGCAGTAAATGTTTTTTTGATTCAGGCGAATAAAATTAAACTGAAAGAGAAACTAATAAATACTACGGCAAAACAAGAAAAGCTTTTAAGTAATGATATGTATATTAATCAGGTTAAGGTTAATAAACTAAAAAAAGAACTTGAAATATTAAAAGCCGATTATGCAAAAATGATTCTAAAATCATATAAAAGCAGATCTGAGCAAAGTAGAGCGATGTTTATTTTATCTTCAGAAAGCTTTTTGCAAGCTTACAAGAGAGCGCAATATTTAAAACAATACACCAATTTTAGAAAAAATCAAGGTTTAGAAATTCAATCAAAAACTGCACAATTAGTTGATTACAATGCTAAATTGGACGGACAAAGACAGGTTAAGAAAAAAATTATTGCCGAAAATCAAAAAGAAAAACAAAGCTTAGAAGTTGAGAAACAAGAACAGCAAAAGTTAGTTAACTCGATTAAAAAAGATAAAAATAAAATTATTGCCGATACAAAAGCGAAACAGCAGGAATCGAGAAAAATCGATGCTAAAATTAAAGAGCTGATCCGCGAACAAATTAGATTAGCCAATCAAAGAGCCGAAGAAGAGAGACGCAGAAGAATCGCAGAAGGTAAAGCCAGCGAAGCTGAAAAAGCAGAAGCGTCAGCACCTAAAAGTTATTCATCAGACAGAATTACATTAACTCCGGAAGGTAAAATCTTAGCTGCCGATTTTAAAGCCAACAGAGGAAAACTGCCTTGGCCGGTAGAAAAAGGATTTATATCTCTTGGTTACGGAGATCAGCCGCATCCACTTTATCCAACACTTACAGTTCATAATTCAGGAGTAGAGATTACTACAGAACAAGGAGCAAGCGCACGCGCCGTATTCGAAGGAGTAGTATCAAAAGTTATCGCATTATCGCCCGTAAACAGAGCTGTTTTTATTCAGCACGGAGATTACTTTACAGTATATCAAAATTTAAGTTCAGTATCTGTCGAGCAAGGTGACAAAGTAAAAGTGAAACAAGTTATCGGGAAAGTAAGAACAAGCGGAGATACAGGAAAAACAATCATTAAGTTTTTGATTCTTCAAAACGTATCGAATAACAATCCGGAAGGATGGTTACAAAACAGATAATAAAAAAGGGAGCTAAATTAGCTCCCTTTTTCGTGGGTTGGTTTTTTGGTTAATCATATTGTTCCAGAAAATACTTTAAAATATCAGTTGTGGTAACGATACCCTTAAGCTCTCCATTATCCACTACCGGAAGCGCATGAAACTCTTCTTTTACAAAAATTTCTGCCGAATCTCTAATGATCGTAGTAGACGATATTGTTTTTGGTTTTGCTGTCATAACTTGAGCAATCGTCAGCATGTCCAGAATCGCTTCGTCAGCGCCTTCCTGACCTTCAAATAAAGCCCCAAAAGTCAATCGGTTAATATCTGTTCGGCTTATAATACCAATTACCTCTTTGTTTCGGATAACCGGGATATGACGAATATTGTGTTTCTTTAATTTTTCAACTACTTTTCTTAAGTCGTCATTTTCGTTTACGGTCACGACGCTTTTAGTCATGATATGACTGATTGGTTCTCTTTTTTTCATAATTGATACGTTTTAAAGTTCTATCAAATGTGTCGAAAAATTCTCATAAATAATATGATTTTTGTCAGTTCGGAGAGATACTTTAGTTTAATTTTTAAGACCTCATTTTTTATCTTTTTATTGAAAATGACAATCGAAATTGTAACTTTATAAAGGATAAAACAGATTTGAAGATAAAAATCATTCTATTGTTCATTTGAAATTGTATCGATTGAAATTTAAAATAGTATTTTTGCACTATGGAAACAAATAGACAGAAAAAAATAGGCGGTGTCATCCAGAAAGATTTGGTTGATATTTTGCAAGGTGAAGTGAGAAAAAACGGAATTACTAATTTGGTAATTTCGGTATCCAAAGTTAGTGTTACTACAGACTTATCTGTGGCAACAGTTTATTTAAGCATTTTTCCTCAGGACAAAGCCAAAGAAACTTTAGAAGGCATAAAGTCAAATAGTACTTTAATTAAGCATGATTTATCACAACGCGTTCGTTTGCAATTGCGTCGTGTACCCAACCTGGTATTCTTTATCGATGACTCTTTAGATTATATCGAAAAAATTGATAACGCATTATCAAACAGAGAAAATCCAATCGAAAATCGTGATCTTTTAGAAAAAAGAAGAAAATCATAAATTGAATTTCCCCCTTTACATAGCCAAACGTTATATTTTTAGCAGAAGTAAAAACAATGCTATCAATATTATTAATCGCATTGCCAGCATGGGAATTATTGTTGGCACAATGGCTTTGTTTGTGGTTTTATCTGTTTTTAGCGGATTAAAAGTCTTTAGTCTTTCGTTTACAAACGAGATAGATCCCGATCTAAAAATTACAAGTACTTACGGAAAATCGTTTTTGATTACACCCGATCAGGAAAATCAAATTAAGAAAATTGACGGTGTAGTTTTATATACCAAAATTATCGAAGAACGTGTTTTGTTTTTGTTTAAAGACAAACAACAAGTTACTTATCTAAAGGGTGTCGACAGAAATTATCCTGTGGTAAACGACATCAAAAAAAAACTCTTTAACGGAGACTGGCTAAAACCAGATACATATCAGGTAGTTATTGGTTACGGAATTGCACAGGATTTCTCGATGGGAATTCTTGATTTCGAAAACCCTCTGCAAATATTCGCACCAAAACCCGGAAAAGGAGCAATCGAAAATCCGGAAGAAGCCTTTAATAAAACAGATGTTTTACCTGTCGGAATTTATTCAATCAGCGAAGATTTAGATTCAAAATATGTGTTTGCTGATATAGGTTTAGCTCAGGAGTTGTTAATGTATAAACCAAATCAAATTTCAGGAATCGAATTTCATCTGAAAGAAGGAGCAAATGAAAGGGTTATTAGTGACAAGCTAAATACCATTTTCAATAATAAAATCACCATAAAAAACAGAGCCCAACTTAATGAGTCTTTGTATAAAATGCTAAATACAGAGAATATAGTGGTTTACCTGATTTTTACTTTGGTAATTATTGTGGCCCTTTTTAATCTGGTTGGAGCACTAATTATGATGATTTTAGAAAAGAAAGGAAATCTTAAAACCCTTTTTAACCTGGGAACAGAAATCAGTAGTTTGCGAAAAATATTCCTGCTGCAGGGAACTTTGCTAAGTGTTTTTGGCGGGATAATTGGTCTCATTCTCGGTATTATTTTAGTGCTGTTACAACAGCGATTTGAACTTATTATGATCACCCCAACTTTGGCATATCCAGTAGTTTTCAGTCTTGAAAACGTGCTTATAGTTATGGGAACAATTGTATCACTTGGTTTTGTGGCTTCTTTAATCGCCAGTAGTCGTGTAAGTAAAAAGTTATTAGATTAATATTTTCCTAAAAAATATTACTTATATTTATCCTCTTAAAAAACTACAGTTTATGATTGTTTCTGCCTAATCCTATTTTATTTTTTCGAATAATTAGGATACTTACGTTTATTTTTCTTCCGTTCAGATCTTCGAATCTGGACCAATTTTATCATTTATCCTAATACATCATGACAGAAACAACTATACAGAAAAGTTTATTTTCTAAAATTTTCACCACTTTAAAACAAGCCATCAAAGGAGACGAATCTTTTGATTATACCGCAGGGAGCATTAAAAAAGCAGTTATTCTATTGGCCATTCCGATGGTTTTAGAAATGATGATGGAATCTGTTTTTGCTTTGGTAGATCTCTATTTCGTCGGACATTTAGAGCACAGCAGCTTTGCGATTCAAACCGTAGGATTAACAGAATCTGTACTTGCTATTATATATTCAGTCGCTATTGGTATGAGTATGGCCGCAACAGCAGTTGTTGCCCGACGAATTGGCGAAAAAGATCCTGTTGCTGCCGCAAAAGCTGGAATGCAGGCCATTATTATTGCTTTTGTGATCAATTGTATCATAAGTGTTTTTGGCGTTATTTATGCCAAAGAAATCCTGATGCTAATGGGTGCGTCTGAGGAAGCAGCAGAACACGGTTATATTTTTACGCAAATTATGATTGGCGGAAGTCTATGCATTATGCTTTTGTTCCTGATTAACGGAATATTTCGCGGAGCAGGAAACGCAGCAATTGCCATGAAAAGTCTTTGGTTAGCCAATATTTTAAATATTGTTTTATGTCCGATACTAATTAACGGTTTCGGCCCAATTCCTGCTTTTGGATTAACCGGTGCAGCAATCGCTACCACTTTAGGAAGAAGTATTGGAGTATTGTATCAGGTATTTCATTTGTTTTTTGGCAATGGAGCTTTAAAAATTAAGCTTTCTTATTTCATTCCGGATTTTCATCAGATAAAAGCCTTAGTAAAAATTGCTGCTCCGGGAGTTCTACAATTCGTTATTGCATCTTGCAGCTGGATTTTTCTGGCACAATTAGTAGCAACAACAGGTGGAGACCACGGATCGGCTGGATATCAGACAGCGCTTAGAATTATGATGTTTTTTATTCTTCCGGCTTGGGGATTAAGTAATGCCGCAGCTACTTTGGTTGGACAAAACTTAGGAGCAAAACAAATCGATCGTGCCGAAAAATCAGTTTATACAACCGCGAGATACAATGTCATTTTTATGGCGACCATTATGGTAATTGTATTGTGTTTTGGAAAGTATATTATTTCGTTTTTTACCAACGATGAATTGGTAAAAACAATAGCCGTCGAAGCCTTACAGATTATGAGTATCGGATTTATCTTTTACGGAATCGGAATGGTTTTGATCAACACATTCAATGGGGCAGGAGATACCTGGACACCAACCGGAATTAATTTCTTTGGTTTTTGGTTGTTCCAAATTCCGTTAGCCTATGTATTGGCTAAACATTTTAATATGGGACCAACAGGAGTTTTTATCGCAATTCCGGTTGCAGAAACAGCAATAACATTGGCGAGTATTTTCTTTTATAAAAGAGGGAAATGGAAACGTATTCAAGTATAATTTATAACAAAAAAGACCTTCAAATTTGAAGGTCTTTTTTTATATCAGGTCTTTGTAAAAGTTTTAAACTTTGACAAAGATTTTATTATAGTTTAAACAAACTCATATCCAGCATAAACCTGCTCGATTTCTTTCATAATAGCAAACAAAGCTTCAGGTTCATCAGTAGTTACCAATTTTTGTTTGTATTCTTTAAACGAATGAATTCCTTTAAAATAATTAGTATAATGACGGCGCATTTCAACAATTCCTAAACGCTCGCCTTTCCATTCCATTGACCACATAAGATGATTTCTGGCGGCTTCTACACGATCAGCAACTGTTGGAGCAGCTAAATGTTCACCCGTTTTAAAATAATGCTTGATTTCGTTAAAAATCCACGGATAACCAATTGCAGCACGACCAATCATGATTCCGTCAATACCGTATTCGTTTTTATATTTTAATGCTTTTTCAGGATTGTCGATATCACCATTTCCAAAAATAGGCATTGTAATTCTCGGATTGTTTTTTACGCGTGCAATATGCGACCAATCAGAATGCCCTTTATACATTTGAGCACGAGTTCTTGCATGAATCGTTAATGCTTGAACACCAATATCCTGAAGTCTTTCAGCAACTTCATCAATGTTGATAGAATTTTCATCCCAGCCCAAACGCGTTTTTACCGTTACAGGCAAATCCGTACTTCTGATAACCGCTTTTGTCAAGCGAACCATTAAATCTACATCTTTCAAAACTCCGGCTCCGGCACCTTTACAAACCACTTTTTTTACCGGACATCCAAAATTAATATCCACTAAATCAGGTTTTACTGTAGAAACAATTTTAGACGAAAGCGCCATTGCTTCTTCATCACCACCAAAAATCTGAATTCCAACCGGACGTTCGTAATCAAAAATATCCAACTTCATTCTACTTTTGATCGCATCACGAATCAATCCTTCAGATGAAATAAATTCAGAATACATCATGTCAGCGCCGTGCGTTTTGCATAATCTGCGAAACGGCGGATCACTAACATCTTCCATCGGTGCGAGTAATAAAGGAAATTCGGGTAATTCTATGTTGCCAATCTTGACCATCTTCAATATTTTGTGCAAAATTACAACATTTAGTTTAATTTGCAGCAAAACATTCAGCGTGAGGTTCAAAGGGCTGAAATTAAACCATATAAGTTATATAAGTTCATTTAATAAAAAGTTCGATTAGCATAATCTTAGATGGAGAAAAAAGTAAGTTCATTTAATAAAACGTACGATTACCACAAACTTTAATATGAACTTATATAACTTAAATGGTGAAAAAAAATCTTATAAGGTTGTTTTTCTGTAATCAAAAAATCGAATTGGTTTTCGGCTCATTGGGTTAAAAACTAAAGGATTCAAAGTTTCTTTCGAGGCGAATTCAATCTTTGGCGTAACCCTTAATTTGGCTCTAAAATGATCTTTTATTTCTTGTAAAAATTCAGCAGATTGATTTTTTACGGCAATTTTTATTAGGATTTCATCCGTTCCTAAATCGTTGGTCGAGATCTCGATAATATGATTTTCGATATTATCAAAACCACTCAAAACATCATTCATTGCTGGCGGATAAAGTGTTGTTCCTTTGTATTTTATCATTTGTTTTTTACGTCCTACAACTGGTCCAACGCGCAACGTATTTCTGCCACAAGCGCAAGGACTATTATGTAACTGAACAATATCTCCGGTTTTAAAACGCAACAACGGCATCGCTTCAATACCTAAAGTCGTAAAAGTCAGTTCGCCAATTTCTCCCTCTTTTACAGGAATATTATTTTCGTCCAAAACTTCAACAATAATCAATTCTGGATGATGATGACCACCATTTCCGTGTTCACATTCTGTAAAAGCGGTGCTCATTTCTGTAGAAGCATAAGTTGAAAACAACTTAATATCCCACTTTTCAGTGATTTTATTCGATAAGATATTCATCGAAAAATCCTGGTTTCGCAAAGATTCACCAATGCAAATCGCACCTTTTATACTTGAATTATTATAATCAATTCCGTGTGCTTCGGCATATTCAATTAACTTTAATAAAAACGAAGGAACAGTAATTAAATAAGAAGGTTTGTATTTTAAAATCGAATCCCATTGCAATTCCGGAATTCCGGCGCCAACACGAATTACGCCCACTTTTAATTTTCGCAAACCAAGAAAATAGGCAAGACCAGCCATAAATTTTCTGTCGATTGTGGTCATTAATTGTACCACATCACCTTCTGCAATTCCGGCGCAGGCAAACGAAATAGCTTCGTTGTAAGCCAATCGTTCTAAGTCAGAATCTGTTAAACCAAAAGTTACAGGATCTCCTAAGGTACCAGAAGTCGAGGCATAATCAATAATTTTATGTTGCGGAACACACAAAAAATCATCGTTGTATTCTTGTAAATCTTCTTTAGTTGTTACAGGCAAATATTGCAAATCTTCGAGCGTTTTAATTTTCGAAATATCAATATTTTGTCCCGCAAAAAGGCGTTTGTAAAAAGGAGAATTTTGACTGATATATTCTAAAAGTTCGACTAATTTTTGCTCTTGAAAATTTTTAATTTCTTCTAAAGAATCTTTTTCTATTAATGGAATCATCGTAATTTTCTTTTGATTTTTTTTAAATAATTTTCAATTGCTGTTTTATCAGGAACTGTTGTAATTTCTTTGGTTAAAGCTTTTTCAAAATTGGCCTGAGAAAGCCGGTATTCTTTTTTTTGATAAAAGTACAACCCTGCTTTGTAATACACAACCCAATAATCAGGGTTTAAGGATTGATAATTCTCGATAAATTCAGGATTGATCGTTTCTTTATTTTTAAGATATTGATCTATTTTATGATCTTCAATTCTAAATTTTTGATAGTTTTTGTATTGAATGGTTTCCAGAAAAGGATCTTTTGGAATGTCTAAATTTTTCTGTTGAAAAGAAGAAACAACTGTTTTAATTTTTCTTTCTTTAAAAATAGAATCCAGATTATAACAAACAAATTCGCCTAACTGATACGGATTTGCCGAAACCCAAACCAGTTTTTCTTTTGGTTTAAAAATTACTCCATGATGCGCCATTAACTGATTCAGGGCTTTTTCATTGCCATAACCCAGTGCAATATTTTGTAAACCGTCTTTATTTCTTAGAATTTCAGAGGCAATTTTTGGATTGATTTTTGGGTTTTGCGCAAAAAGTTCCTGCATTCTTTCAAAGCGATATTCAGAATGACTGTTTGCAATTTGCAACTGATTTCGTTTTTCGTTTTTTAAATCTTCTCCCTGAAAATGGTTCGAACAAAACAATTGATCGGTATTTGGTACTTCGTAAACGTCCATTTTTTTGGGTGAAACTTCAATTAAAATCGCTTTGTTATCGTGTGCACTTCCCACCATAATAGATTCTGAAACAAAAACTTCCCTTTTTTTAGCAATCGCAATCGCTTCTTCAATATTCTTGGCATGTTGCAAAATTTCACGTGTCAAAATCGAAATAGGAGTTTTGGCAATCAACGGTATTTTAGATTTCGAAGCATTAATCGTAACCGTTAAACCTTCTTCATTCATTCCGGAAACCGCGCCCACCATTCCGGGCCAGGTTATCATCATAAATTGATGTCCTTCTTTCGGATTTATAAACGCCACGATTTTATTTTCCGCGAAAGCGTCATTAACATAAAAATCAAAATTACGCCCGAGGATTAAATTTCCGTCCTCAGATTTTTCTCCCCAGGCAGCAAAAGAGGAGCAACCCACCAAAGCCAAATCCTGCAAAGCGTGACCAATATCGTGCGCGGCGTGCAAATACAAACTACGCTGAAATTGTGGCGCAATATTATCGAAATCATGCGATGTGTATTGCGAGACTCCAAAAATTTCGGTTTGATATTCTTCAGGAACGTTCAGATATAATTTTCTGTTGTACCATTTTAGAAAATTACGAAGGAGTCTTTGCTGAAATTTCGACGGAACAATATCTTTTATTTTCGAGAAGAATATATGTTCCTGATTTTTTAAAAGAGAATCAGATAAAGCGCCGGTATTAAGACCAATTTCAAGCGGATCGCCTTCAACATATAATTCCCAAAGTCCTTGTTTATTTTTTAAAAGTGAATTTTTTCCCGAAACAAAAGCGCTGTCAGATTGTTTTACGACAACGGGCTTTGTCGCATTATAATTGGCAACTTCAGGAAGATGATGCATAGATTTTGATGTTCCGCAAGAGGCTAACACCAATAAAAAACCAACGAAAAAAAATAAATTAATTCGGCTTTTCATATCTACATTTTATTCAGATGCTTGATTTATTTTGGTGACTAAATATTCTTTTCCCAGAATTTCTGAGCAAGTTACAACCGCACCAATCGTTACGCCTAAGACTCCGTGCATGTTGATACTTTGGCCTGTAAGATATAAATTATCCAGCTTAGTTTTTGACGGAATCAGGGTTTTCATCGGATTATTCGAATCTTTAACATAACCGTACATATTACCATTGTCTCCGCCAATATAATCACGATACGAAAGCGGAGTAGAAGTATGTACAGATTGAATGCAATCTTTAATACCGGGGAATTTCACCTCAATTTCGGTTAAAAACTTAGCCGCTTTTCGGGATTTAAACTCTTCGTAGCTTTCGCCGCGATCATTTTCATCGACCGTTGTATTAAAAGTGTCCATCCAGGGCGCGACATCTTCATATTTCATATAAGTGATGAAAGTCATTCCCTCGGCCCATTCTTCCTGTTTTTTCGAGGCATTCATAGAAGCCATAAAAGCTTTTGGCCAGGAGTTTTCGTCATAATCATGCGCCGTCCAGACTTCGCTGCTTTTCTTAAAATGATAATGATTGTGGTTAATATATTTGAAAGTTTCGGGTTTAAAAACAATGTATAAACTAAAGGCCGAAATAACGCCCTCGAGACTTTGAACTCTGCTGTAAAATGATTTTCTAAAGTTTTCTTCGCCAGCCAGTTTTAGCGTAGTTTTGGGTTCTATGTTTGAGATAAAATAAGAACCGGAAACCTGAGTTCCGTCTTTCATATCAACCGAAGTTACTTTTTTATCTTCAACATTAAATCTTGTAACTTCTTTGTATTTGTAAAATTCGCCGCCGTATTTTTTAAGCTGTTTCAGAAGCTGTTTTGTGATCTGACTTCCACCATTGATACAACGCCAGGAACTTTGAATATAAGAGTTTACAGAAAGTGCATGAACGTAAAATGGCGATTTATCTGCAATACCGGCATACAAGAAATTAGAACCTGCAAGAACCGCTTTTAGTTTTTCATTTTCAGTACATTCTTCTATAGTTTGTTTGGCGTTTAGCGAAAGGATTTCGTTATCGTATTTTCCTTCCCATTCTAAATTATAGAGCGGAAAACATTCGCAAATCACTTTTATTTTTTTACAATATTCCTCGATGTTTGCTTTTTCATTTGGGAAAAAAGTGACCAACTGATTGGCAAAATTATCATAACCCTGAGCATGTGGATATTCATTTTCATCGTCTTCAAAAGAGATAATATCAAAACCATTTTCATCTAATTTTTTCAGATTAAGATGATCCATAATGCCCAAATATTTAAAATATTTGTATAGATTTTGTCCTTCGTCAAGACCTCCTATGTAGTGAATTCCGGTATCAAAAATGGTTTTATCGCGTACAAAAGTTTGCAGATTTCCGCCATATTGATTGTTTTTTTCAAGCACACAAACCCTATAGCCTTCTTTGGCCAGAATAATTGCCGAGACCAATCCGCCAAGACCGCTGCCTGTTATTACTACATCGTATTGCTCTTTCATGCTAGTTTTTCTTTAATACGATTATAGAATTTTCGTCTAAAACAGATTGAAAACCAAAGTTAATTAATGTGTTTTTTAAACCTGAACTATTAATTAAAATAACGCAAGATGTAGTAGCAATGATTTTCTCAAGATCATTTGCATAATTTTCATCAGAAATTAAAACAACATCATATTGATTTTCTAAAGCCAATTCGAGATGATCTAGATAAGAAATTTTTCTCTTTACAAGGAAATAATTCGTTTTGGCAACCGCGACTTTTTCTTCATCAGCAATAAAAGAAATTACTTTTCGTTGTGGTTCCTGCAAAGTCAATAAAACGTCTAATTGTCCGTAATCATTCGCTAAGTGCAATATTTTGGCTTTCGCCGAAAGATGCTTATTAAGCTGATAATACGTTTCGAGATTCTCTTTTAAATCGTTTTTGACAGCATTTATAATTTCAATTTCTTTGTAATCGTAACTATGAATTAGCATTTTTTTGAAATAATCCGGACCTTCTAATTGTTGACGAACTTTATGAAATTCTTCTTTAAAATAAGCACTTAACAGTTTTGTTCTTTCGGCATAATTTTTCCCAAAAGAAAGATTATCAGGTGTAATTCTTTCTAAAATAGACAAGGTAAGATGACTATGATGAATGACAAAATCGCCTTTTGGAATTGCTTCTGATGCGCCATGAATTAAAACCGGAACAATATCCAGATTAAATTCTTCGGCAAGATAAAAAGCACCTTTATGAAAACGCTTGATTTGATTACTTTCAGAACGGGTTCCTTCCGGAAAAATCATCAGCGAATATCCTTCATTTACCTTCTGACGCAGATGTTCGACACCGCCTTCGATTCCTTCAGAAACCGGATAAAATCCTGCTTTTCTAACCGTTCCGCCAAAAATAGGAGAGTTGTAAACCCAGTCGTTTACAAGAAATATAATTTTAGGACTTAGCATTCCCATTGCCAGAATATCGATAAACGAAGAATGATTGGCAATTATGATGGCTGGTTTTTCGAAGTTTTCATTAAACTTATTGATGACTTTTTTGTGCAAAAACGGATTTGAATACAAAACCGAATTCATGAATCTCGAAATGAAATATCGAAATCCTTTCATTTTCTTTTTTTCGTTTATTGGTAGGATTGGCATAATCGTGATGCTAAAAAGTGACATCAAAATACCGCCAAGTCCGTAGTAGGTAAACGAAATAATACCGTGTATAAAGCTTCGTAACTCGAAAGGAGCATTTCCTTTTTTCGCACGATTGGATATGAATAATTTAAAGAGAATTGGGTAGAAAATAAACGTAATAATCAATGCAGCAAAAACTCCAATTAAGGAAACAGATGAGATCGAGCGCAACGCTGGGTGATGGGCAAAAATCATGGCGCCAATTCCTAAAATGGTTGTGATAACCGCCAGAATTATTGACGTTCTGTAAATCGCGATTTCGTTTTTTCCGTTGGTATATTCTTTTTGAAGTGCGCTTGTCATGAAAATACTAAAATCGACACCGTGACCAAAAATCAGCGTACAAACAATCATACTAAATATGTTCATTTGAATACCAAAAATGCCCATAATTCCTGCTGTTACAATTCCGGTTAAGGCAATCGGGATACAACTTACGATGACCAATTCGACTCTGCGGAAAAAGAAAAACAAAATCAGAATTACAGCCACAAACGAATAATTAACCAGCGAATTAAAATCGGTTTTTAAAGTGCTGAAAAACGTTTCATTCATTTGCTGACGATCAATCGCAATCAGATTATTTTTGGCGGAAGCCGATTTTACAAAAGCATCTCGTTGCTCAGGCGTAACTTTTACTAAAGTCGATATGGTGAAGAAACCATTCTTCTCGGTTACAAATTCCTTTAGTTGCAAAGCCTGAACTTTTAGATATTCTTGTGCCGAAATAGGTTTGAAATTATAATCTAAATGATCATAAAAAGTAGAATAAGTTGAGGATTTAAACCCTAGTTTTGAACCTTCGGCAATCAATTCAGATTGTAGAACTTGCTTTTTATTGGCATCCCAAAACGAATTCCATTTGTCGATTTTTTGTTGTTGTTCTTTTTGCGAAAGCATAATTCCGCCAACAGAACTGAAATTCAATATTTTGTTGGTTTGTTTTTCTTTTGATAAAGCGGCAAAAAGCTGGCTGTTGTTTTGCAAAACTTCTTCCATACTTTTTCCGTACGAAGCCAGGTAAATCGTTTTTGATGTTAAACTCGTGCTTTCTTCCAGATCTTTTTCTGCGGCTTTAATTTCTTTTGGAACAAAATTCAATTGCGATAAATCATTATTGAAGCCCACATTATTATACGTAAAACAACAAACGATTGTAATTAAAACGCAAAAACCAATCAGGTATTTATTATTATGAAACGAGAAATGTGCCAGTTTATCAATGACATTTTTCTTGTGTTCAAAATTATTTTCTTTCGGTTTATACAAATGCGGAACAATCAAAAGCGAGAAGATTCCGGTTGCCATAACAATTACGGCAGCGAAAATTCCGAGATCATTTAAAGCATCAGATTTTACAAAAAGCAAACATAAAAAAGCAACAGCCGTTGTAGAACTGCTCATAATTACAGGCATTGTAATGTCTTTGTACAAAGTTTTTACATCGCTGTTATGTTTGTAATGCGTGAGAATATGTATCGAATAATCGATTGTGATTCCTAACAGGATCGATCCAATTCCAAGAGAAATGGCTGAAATTTGTTCTTTTACAAAATATAAAAAAGCTACGGCGAACAAAGCGCCAAAAACCGTTGGAAGAAAAATAATTAACGGAATCAATACTTTGCGATAAAACAAAATCAAGATCAGCATTAGCGTGATCATCGCGATTGTTGTCGTTAAAATAATATCGCTTTTAATTTGATCTGCATTGGCAACCGCAATCAAAGCCGAACCAAAATAACTAATCGAAGTTTTGCCTTTGAATTTCTGATTTAGATTTTCCTGAATTGATTTTAGTTTATTCACAAAAATCGTATTCTTTTCGGTTTCGCTCGAAGGTAGGTTTGAAGTTATAAAAAGCAATAATTTTGTTTTATCCTTGGTCATTACAAAACCATTGTTGAGCGTAAAATCGTCGCCAATATTTAATTGCTGTAATTTTTTTAAAGCGATAAATGAAATCCCAAGCGGATCTTGCAGAATAAAATCTTTTGTTACAAATCCGGATGGCGAAATAATCGATTTATAATTTCCCTGAACGGTTGCCGCAATACTGTCTTTTTGAAGTTTATTCTGAATCGCAGCATAATCTTTATTTTCCAGAAAAAGAGGTAAATTGTTGTATACAAAATCTATCGTTTCCTGAATGTTTTCTTCGTCAATTTTGCCCTGAATTCCGGTTATGTAAGGTTTGCAGGATTTAGAAACGCTATCAGAAAAAGCAGTTGCCATTTCTTTTAAATCTTCTTCAGAACCGTTTTTATCAAGTTTGAAAATAACAGTGATTTTATCTGCAAAGTTAAGTTGTTTCAGGACTTTTGCCGTAACATCAGCTTTATCGTTTGTTGGAATAAGTTTGGTAATGTCTTCTTCAAACTTAATTTGAGACGCAAAGAATCCAAAAGCAAAAAGCATCAAAATAGCCAAAGCAACCGATAAAGTTTTTTGTCGGTTTACAAATAAATGAATGGCGTAGAAATAGTGATGCATAATTATTTATTATTTTCTTTTGCCACAGATTAAAAGGATTAGTTTTAGTTTGTCACCCTGAGCGAAGTCGAAGGGCGCTCCAATTGGATGTGGGCTTCGACTTCGCTCAGCCTGACAAATTGGATGTAAAAATCATTTTAATCCTTTAATCTATGGCATTCATTTACGTTGCGTTTCCGCAATTTATTAAAAATTAATTCGTGCTAATTTGTGAAATTCGTGGCAAAAGAAACCCTTTTAATCTGTGGCAAACTTTTACGTAATATTTGTTTTGTTCTTAGAACTAAAAGCCGTTAAAAGTAAATAACTTATAAGACCAAAAGTCAGTGCCAAAACGGATGCTAAAATAAGACTTCCCACGATATATTGTGTCGCATTTTTTTGAATATCATCGAGCGTAACGGAACTATCTAAAATTAGCGGCGCATCATTCGATACAAAGTAACTTCCCATTTTTAGAGAACCGTAAATAACAAAAGGGATGAAAGGCGGAAAACTCACATTCGAAGCCAGATAAGCAATGACTTTATTGAGTCTGAACAAAGCGGCAAACGTAAAAAGCAAAACGGTTTGAAATCCCCAAAACGGAGAAATCCCGATAAAAATACCCAAAGCAATTGCAGCTGATTTTTTGAAATTAGAGTCGGAACTTTCTAAAATATCTTCAAGAAAGAATTTTTTAAAACCTTTTTTTTTTGCTCTTCTGAAAAAATCTCTCGGTTTAATGTACAACAATGCGTTGAGAACCAAAACGGTATTTAGAATACTAATTCGGGTAAAATCTTTAAATGGTCGAAAATGCGAAACACGTTCTGCAGGATCGTACAAAATCTGGATTGGGATGTTTTTAACCACAATTCCTTTCCATGCCGATCGCACAATAACTTCAATTTCGAACTCAAATTTATTGGTATAAAATTGTTTCGGAATTAACTTTAATGGATATAATCTAAATCCGGATTGTGTGTCTTCCAAGACAATTCCGGTTTCGAACTTAAACCAGAAATTCGAAAATTTATTACCAAAACTACTTTTCTTTGGCACATTTTCCTGCGTCATATTCCGGCTTCCAATCAAAAGAGAATCGGGTTCTTTTTGAATTTCTTCAATAAAATTAGGAATATCAGATGCGAAATGTTGTCCGTCAGAATCGATTGTGATGGCGTATTCAAAATGCATTTCGATTGCTTTTCTAAAACCATTTCGGAGCGCTCTTCCTTTTCCTATATTTCGAGGATGATGAATTTGAGTAAGCTCCGAATATTGTTTTAAAATTTCGTTCGTAGTATCTGTCGAACCGTCATTGACGATAATAATATTTGATGTAAAATCTAAAATAGAATCCAGCACTTTTTTCAACGTTTTGTGATTATTGTACGTGGGCACAATAACACAAAAATTGATTGAATCAAGTAATTGCTGCTGAGATAAAGTTGGTTGCATGGGGATTTTTTTCTTTACCTACTTCACAAATTGTTTCTCTTTTTCAGAGAAACTTTTAGATTGCAAAACAAAGTCTTTTAAGTATTCTTTTAAAACACCACTTTGCTCGGCATAATGATCGGTAATGAATTTTTTATCTTCTTTGATGTTTTTTTTATAACCTGTAATTCCAGGAACATCTTCCTGAATACTCAATCGAATCATTCTGATTTCGATATTGTTTGGGTCACTTTTTAAAGTCGCTTCAAGAAGTTTTGCACCTTCTTTAAAACGAGAAATTTTGCTTCCTACAATATTTTGAAATTTAGAATCTACTAAAATTGAAGCCGCTTTGTAAGCCACTAAAATTTTATCATCGTTGTTTGAAATCCCGGAAAGTTTTTCGGTAAAATCTTTAGCATTTGCTTCTGATTTTGCCACATCAGGATAAATTTTTCGGATAGAGGCTAAGTCCGGGTTTCCGGCAAAGTTTATCCATAGAAGTATTGACAATAGTAATTTCATAGTTATAATTTTTTATACGTATTGCTTAATTTTAAAGCAACGGTATCGTTAAAATATGTGGTGTTTTTCACCTTTACCAAATCATCTTCTGTGGTTGTTATATCAAGTTCTAAACGCAATTCAGGATTTGTTTCCGGATTAATTAAGGCCATGAATTTTACATTGGTCAGTGTTTGTATCATCAACGAACTTTTTGTGATTGATTCTGTAAGTTCTTTAATAATCTGAATCATGCAAACGCCCGGCATAATTGGGTTTCCGGGAAAATGTCCTTCAAAAACCTCATGATTGGCATTAACTAATATACGAATATTATATTTAGCATCTCCTGTTTTTTCTTCTGAAAGCACTTTATAAAAGTCTTTTAAAACCATATTTGTAATTTTTTATTTCGTTTCAAAAGAGTAAGAAATACCTATTTGAAAATTGATATTAGTATTATAATCGCCAAAAAAGTAATGACTATTAGAATTATTATGATAGTAATCGCTGTCTAAAACATCTAATAAACCTTTTTTAAATCGAAATTCAAAACCAAGGCCGGAAGGCAATTTATAAGCAACACCTGTAACAAACGAAAGATCATTGTAAGTTTTTCTAAAAGCTAAATTGTCGCTTAAAAGAACATCTAAAGCGGGTCCAAACTGAACCTGAAACCGAGCAAATTTTAATTTATTTAGCAGTGCAAAAGATAAATAACTCATTTGTAAATCCTGATGAACCGTTTTTTCTGTTTGCGTATCGGGATCAATAAAATTGCGTGCAACATTATTAGATCCTTGTCTGATGTAATTGATTTCGGGCTGTAATGCATATCGTTTCGTTAAGTTTATTTCTCCAAAGCCGCCAATATAAAAGTCAGGTCTGTAGTTGGCATGCATTTCAGAAACGGTCGAAAGACTTAGACCTGCTCTTAAACCAGGCTTAAAAGTTACTTGGGCTTGTATGTTGATGATTGCAAAAAAAAAGAATATGGCAATCGCTAATTTCTTTTTATACATTATTTTACTTTAAAAGTGTAACTAATACCAATCTGGAAAACCTGATTCAGGATAAGATCATTATAACGATAACCATTATCGTCATACTCAACTCCGTCGTAGCCATAAATATCAACTAAACCTTGTTTTAATCTTGCTTCAAACGTTAAACCATTTCGAAGTGTATATCCAAGGCCTCCAACAATGGCAAGGTCAAAACTTTCAGGACTGCTGTTGATATAATTATCAGAAATTTTAAAATCGAAAGACGGACCTCCCAAAAGGTGAAATCCCTGACCGCCAATATTAAATTTTGCAACCGCACCAAGCGTTAAGTAATTTAATTCATAATTTACATAACGGTAATTATATCCGTTTCCAAAATATTCTCTCCCTTTATCGCCTTGTCTTGAATATGTTATCTCAGGCTGTAACGAAAAATATTTATTAAATTTAATGTTCACTAATCCACCAATATAAAAATCGGTTTTAGTTCTATTATCATCAATATTAGTTAATGTAGATAAATTTAAACCTCCGCGAAATCCCGGACTAACGCTTACTTGTGCTATTGATGATGTAAGTCCGATAAATAAAACAAAAGCAATTACGGTTAATTTTTTCATTTAGGTTTGATTTAAAGTTTATGATTAGTTTAAATTTTATTCAGATTTGAAATAATTCAATTCAATTTTCAATTTAATATTCTGATGAATAATCTGAATCTTTTCGGCAAAAATATTGTTTTCTGAACTAAATGTCAGCGTAAATTTTTCTTTTGTTTGAGACGAATGAACGATCTTTTCTAATCGATGATCCTTTTTTGAGATGAAAAGATAATTGTCTCGTTTTCCATCCTTTGATTTATAAATGTCAGCTGAATCATTTTCAAATTGTTCCTGAATCTGATAGTCTTTTTTTAGCAACAATCGAAAATCTTCTTTCAATGTATTAATCAGGATTTTTCGATCTAATTCTGATATAATCGAGTTGACTTTGAAATCGGTATCCGAAATCTCAAAATCCATTAATTTATTTCCGAATTCCGTTGTAAAAACAATTCGGTGTGTTGTATCGTTTATTTTCTTGGCGATGAAAATCCCGCTGATTTCATTTCCGTAAACCGTTATATTTGTTTTGTAAACATAATCTGTTTTTGAATCTGAAAAATAGGGAACTTCATAAGACGTTTTGTCTAATTTTTTTGGAGTATAATTTTTTGTAACCGAGCCACAAGAAACTAAAACTAATGCCAGAAAGCAATTAATTATTAAAAACTGAATCGTCGATTTTTGCATTGATCACTTTATTTTTAAGTACAATTCTAGTATAATCTTCAGATGATTCTAATAGTTTTACCTGAACCACAGTTGCTTCTTCTTTATCGAAAGTCAGTTCGATTTGTTTGATGTATTTCTTCAAAGTTGCATCTTTCGGAATAAATTTCGCCAGATTTTGACCTTTCAATTTAAAATAAGATATCGTAAATTCTTTATCGTCAAACATATTTCCGCTTACGCTGCCAACGATTAATTTGTTGATTCGGCCAAAGATTTTGCTATTACCAATATCAACCGCACTTTTTTTGCCCTCGTCGTTAATCAGGATTTTTCCATTCTTGAAAACAATACTATAATTGTATGGTTTTTTATATTGCCATTGAAGTAGCGCTGGTTCTTTAAAAACCATTTTCCCCGAAGTTTCAATGTCTTTCGATAAAAAATCTAAATGTTTATACTGAACAAAATCAGTACTTAAGGTTTTGATTTTTTTCGATACTACATTTACATCTTGCTTGAAAGCAGCAATTTCGGCATCTGTCATTTTTTGTTCCTGAGCGAACAAACTGCCTGATATAAATAGAATTAGTAGAGCTATTTTAGTTTTCATATTTTGTTAAGAATTATGCTTATTATACTGCCACGAATTACACCAATTTCCACGAATTTTTAATTTCATAAAATCCGCTCTAATCAGCGTTTTCGCTTTAGCGAATCCGTTTTATCCGCGTTCCATTTCATAAGCTTTAAGATTCAAAAGTTCTTCTATCGAAATCACTTTATAATTGTTTTGCTTTAAAAATTGCAAAAACTGTTCCAATACTAAAACTGAGTGTGATGCCGTGTCGTGCAAAAGTACAATTCCGCCGGGAGAAACCCGTTTTATAATTCGGTTGAAAATTAATTCCTGATTTTTTGTTCCGCCGTCCAGCGATCGAATATTCCAGCCAATTACTTTATGTTTGGTTTTTTCTAAAGCTCTTCTGATCGAAGGCGTTGTAACTCCGTAAGGGGGACGAAAGAAGTTTATTTTTTTTGAAGTATATTTTTCCAGAAGTTCATCGGTTTTCTGAATTTCCTGCTGAATTTTTTCAGCATTATAAAAATCAAAAAATTTAGAATGACTGTACGAATGATTCCCAACCAAATGACCGTCGGCAATGATTTGTTTTAAGATTTCAGGATGTGCTTCGATGTTTTTTCCGATGCAAAAGAAAGTGGCTTTTACATCGTATTTTTTTAGCAGTTCTAAAACTTCTAACGTAAAAGTGCTTGGTCCGTCATCAAACGTAAGTGCAATTTTTTTTTCTGTTTCTAACGGATTATTACAGAAAGCTTTTACATGATAATTAGATGAAATTCGGGAAGAACCAAAAGCATTAATTCCTAACCAAATTAAAATTACAACAACAAACCACCATATGTTTATTGCTACATAAAAATTCAGAAGAAATAATAAGAGCAATAAAAAAACAAAAAATAGTGATATGTTTTTGTGCGTTATCATTTTGTGATTAACGTAAAACTATGGTTTTTTCCGTTTAATTGATTGTATAATAAAATGGTTTTGTAAACTGGTTTTTCAATCGAATTTACTTTTATGATTTCCGGAATTTCCTGTGTTTTTAAAATTTTTGCAGCCATCCATAAAGCAAAAGCCGAAGCCGTATCGTATTCGCCGCTTAAATGTTTGTAATATAAAACAGGAGTTTCTGTGAAAGTATTTTTAGCAAGATTTTTATAATAATTTTCGAAAGCTACATTTCCGTCGAAACCTAAAATCAAAGCATCAATGTCTGAAATTTCTAAATTATTCGATTTCAAAAAAGATTTAATTTCAGCTTCAATTTCGTTTTCTGCAAGCGTGTTTACAATTGCGATATCCAGAACTTCTGCGTAAGTATGTTCTTTTCGTTCATTTTCTAAAACAAAAAAACTGGCACCTTCGCCATAAACGGCTCCGCTTGTTGTAGAAGTTAAAACATCATAAGGTGCTTTGTTGTCTTCTTTAATACGACCAGAAAGTTTAAAAAGGGCAGTAGTATAATCTCCATTTTCATCAACTCCGCCTATTAAAATCGATTGCGCTTCGTCTTCTTCGATTTGCATTTTAGCATCTAATAAAGCCGACTCAAAAGAAACAGCGCCATTTACATACGTAAAATTATACCCTTTACATTGCTGCAACAAAGCGATTTGTGCACCAACGGTATTATGTGTAGATTGAATAAAAGATGTTGGCGTTAAAAATTCTTCGTTATTATCGAGAATACTTTTCAGGAATTTTTCAGAATCTTCGATACATCCTAAACCTGTTCCGGTAATAATTGCATCTACTTTTTCGACATTGGCATCTTTCATTGCCAGAGCCGAAGCAACGATTCCGTTTTTTACGCCTTTTGCCATCCTGCGGCTTGCGGCTGGAGAAATATAATCTTTGTAAACCGGAGGAACAATCGCCAATACATTTTGATCATGATTGACAACGGCTTCTTCTAAAAAAACAGTATCAAATGTTTTTTGAGTCGAAATACAACCTACTCCATTTATATATGTTTTCTTCATTTTAGCTTTTTGAAAATATAAGGGTTGAACAATTTCCTCCAAAACCAAAAGAGTTCGATAAAACGTGTTCGATATTTTTGTTCTTTACAGCAGTTTGAGGTTGTAAATCAAATTCTTCCATCGGGTTTTCGAAATTCAAATTTGGGTAAACCACATTATTCTGAATCGCCAAAACACTGTAAACTGCTTCAATTGCAGCAGCTGCAGCCAAAGTATGTCCGGTAAAAGGTTTTGTCGAACTAAAATCAGGTACTTTTTCGTCCTGATAAATTCTTAACAATGCTCTTCCTTCAGATAAATCGTTGTTTGGAGTTGCCGTTCCGTGTACGTTGATATAGTCGATTTGAGAAGGTTTTAAACCTGAAACTTCAAAAGCTTTTTTCATGGCCAAATAAGCGCCATCACCATTTTCTGAAGAGGCAGTTTGATGAAAAGCGTCGTTTGCATTTCCGTAACCGGAAACTCTTGCCAGCACTTTTTTGTTTTGTTTCTCTACAATTTCATCCGATTCTAAAACCAAATATGCCGCTGCTTCGCCAAGGTTTAATCCTTTGCGTTCATTGTCAAAAGGTTTGTTGAAATCGTCTGATAAAATCATCAAAGTCTTAAAACCATTAATCGTAAATTTTGCCAAACCATCGGCTCCGCCAACAATAACGCGATCTAATTTTCCGGTTTTAATAAGTCTGGCGCCCAACATAATCGAGTTTGCTGCAGACGAACAAGCCGTACTAATTGTGGTAACCATTCCTTTTAAACCCAATTCTTCGGCAATTTTCTCTGCAACATCGCCACCATCGTGACAGGCAATATATTTTACCAGTTCAGGATGTTTAAAATAATCGTAATAATGTCTTTCGGTCATGTCCATTCCGCCTACACTTGTAGCCGAAATAAGTCCGGTTCTAAATTCGTTTATCGATGTAATTCCTGCATTTTCAACAGCTTGTTTTGCTGCCAAAGTTGCAATCATTGCCGTTCTCGAAAAGTTATTATCTTCAGTAAGATTCAATTCATCAACCAATTCTTCGTTGGTTTTTTTGATTTCACCTACTTTAATAACATCCGCATGAACCGTCGAAATATTTGTGATACGAGAAATACCAATTTTATTTTCGATCAACGAAATATAATTTTCTTCGACTGAATTTCCAATCGAAGAGATAATTCCCATTCCCGTTATTGCAACACCTTTCATTTTTAGACTTCTTAGATATTTAGACTTGCTTAGACTTCTTAGATTTTAGACTTGCTTAGATTTTTGATTTCTGGATTTAGACAGTTTTTAGTCTAAAAAGTCTAAAAATCTAAGCCAGTCTAAGAAGTCTTACTTCGTTCTGTTAGCGCTAATATAAGCTGCCATAGTTTCGATCGACTGGAAAATTGTTTTTCCTTCTTTCGGATCTACTAATTTAATTCCGTAATCTTTATCTAAAATAACGATCAATTCAAGTGCATCAATTGAGTCTAAACCTAAACCATCTCCAAACAAAGGATCATTATCAGCAATATCTTCGATTGCGATATCTTCAAGGTTAAGAGTGGTAATGATTTTATTTTTTAATTCTTCTTTTAATGCTTCCATGATTATTTATTATATAATGTATTGATATTTTCGTTTTTATATGTTGCGTTTTCGTCTTTGCTAATCGTGCAAAGAAACGCTTTATAACTGTCATTAAAAAATTCTACCCAACCGCAAAGAACCATGTCTGCTTTATTCGTATTCAGAAGAATATCGGAGTAATTCGACATAAATTCAGTGTTAAAGTCCTCAAATATAAAGAAAGAATTTTCACTTTTCAGTTGATGACGAATACTTATTTCGCCCAAACAAATATTTGGCAACGTGTAAACAAAAACCGCCGGACTCGGAAAATAGTTTTCTTTGTCGGAAATCGATTCCTGATATTTTACATCGGTATCTAAACTCGAAGATTTATTGGCCAAAACCAAAGCAATATTACTCTCTTGTTCAGTTGAAGTTATCGGACTCAAAAGCAATTCAGATCCTAAAAAAGCCAGTTTGCTTAAAGCATCCATTTTGAAAAACTTCGGGTATTGAATATCAAAATTACGATATGCTTGTTTTGAAAAATCCCCAAAATCAGTTGGTTCAATTTTGAATATAGAAGTTCCATTCAAAACAATTTCGTTGTTTTGGATGGTGAGGTAGGATTGTATGTGAGTTTTTTGAGTCATTATTTTTTAATCATCTTCATTTTTTCATTAATGATATCATTTAATGGCTTAATGAAAAAATCTTCATTTTCATTTTCATCTTTTATGCTGTAAATATTTTTTATTTTTTCTTTCATCTGTAAAAAGAATTCTAAAGAGGTTTTTTCAACATTAATCAAATTGAAGGTAGCAAATAGATTTTCAGATAAATAATCCAGCTTTTCTTTATCATGAGTTCTTAAAAAAATGCAGCAATATAGATAATCTTGATCTATGTATTTATTATCACCAAATATAATTTCGTCAGCTAATGGATATATAGTTTTTTCGTTCCAATTGAAGATTTCTTTGGAAAATCTTTCACTATCAGTTTCACTTAAAGCGTTGATAACATCTCTGATTTCAGGACGGACAATATATTCCCAATGACCACCATCTTTATTTTTAAGATTTCGTTCAATATACTTTTTTAAATATGTAATATCATCATCGTCCATAATTCTTTGAATTTTAGCCATACTGAACTTGTAAGATTTATTTACAAGCTGAAAATTAAATTTTTACTTCGTGAAAATTCGTGTAATTAGTGTTTCACTTTTTCAAAAACAACAGCCGTATTACAACCTCCAAAACCAGAAGCTGTTTTTAAAAAATAATCAATATTCGCTTCTTTATTTTTCTCAATAATACTAATAGCTTCACTAACACCAATTTCATCAAAACCTTTCGATTCAAAAAGTATGTTTTGGTTTACGGATTCAATTCCAATTACCGTTTCCAACAATCCCGAAGCGCCTAAAGTATGACCATAAAATCCTTTTAAACTATTGATGGGAACATTTTGCAAACCTAAACGGTTTAATGCAATGGCTTCCATTTCGTCGTTGAACGGAGTTGCGGTTCCGTGTGCTGAAATATAATCGATTTTGTCCACTTCTATTTGGGCTTCTTTCAAAGCATTTTGAATACTTCTATACAAACCTTCTCCTGTTCTTGAAGGACCCGAAATATGATTGGCATCGTTTATAGAACTGTCTCCAATAACTTTTATTTTGGCATTTTTGGCTTCCGCCGAAATTAAAACAGCAGCGGTTGCTTCGCCTAAACTTACACCGGTTCTGTTTTTAGAATACGGTTTACAAGGTGAATCGCTCATCGCCTGAAAAGAATTAAATCCAGATAAAACAAATTCTGAAACTTCATCTCCGGCAATAACAAAAATATTATCATATAACTCAGACTGAATCATTCTCTTCGACACCGAAACAGCTAAAATTCCAGAAACACAAGCATTCGAAACCACGATAGGTTGTGTTTTGAATTGAAAGAAATCGGCAATATTTTGAGCTAAAACATCTAAATGCGCACTGTTGAAACTTTCTTCCGAATTCTCTTTTAATGCCGTAACATTTCCTTTTGTAGTCGAAAGTATAAAAGCAGTTTTTGAGTTTAATTCAACTCCCGAATTTTTGATAATTGGCTCTAAAGCCAAAATCATCATTTTCTCTATACGAGTATATTTTGTGTCAGCGCTTATTTTTGCAAAAGCACTGTTTATTTTTGCATCATCAATAATAGAAGCATAAAATGGATTCGGCATTAAAGTAACATCTTCATGCAATTGAATTCCAGAATCGCCACGCAAGATCGCTTCGACGTTCGATTGAACATCAAATCCTAAAGGCGTGATACAATTCGTTTCATTAATATATACTTCTCTTATCATTTTATCTTTATTTCTTAGCTTCTAAATAGCCCACAGATTTCACGGATTAAACAGATTTACACGGATTTTTATTAATTTTTAATTAGTTAAAATTAGTGTAATTCGTATTTCAATTTTTATTTTATCAATCCAACTTTTCGTTTCCATTCTTCATAAAAAGGAGGATTTGTCAACATTAGATTTCCTTCTTTATCTAAAAAGACCTGAACAGTTTCGCCTGTGCAGGCAACTTCGCCTTTTGCATCTATAATTTTAAAACGATAAATCATTTTGGCAGCTGGTGTGTCTACGACCGTTGTTTCGATTGTCACCACATCGCCGTAACGCAAAGACAATTTGTGTTCGCATTTCGATTTTACAATTGGAGTTGTGTATTCAGTTTCTCCAATGTCTAAATAGGTAAGTCCGTGTTGGCGGCCAAAGGCTTCACGTCCATCTTCAAAATAGGTAATGTAATTGCCATGCCAAACAATTCCAAGCGGATCAGTTTCGTTAAAACGAATTCTGATTTCGTGAGAGACGGTTAGGGCAGTGGCTTCGTTATACTGTTCTTTTCTTTTTGTCATAAAGTAAGGCAATGGATGTTGTGATAATGAAGAACAAAAATAACAAACTTATTTTTGGGATGATTTCCAGGAAAGATACGTTGCGTAATAATACATCGTAGAAAGCTTCTAATCCCCAATTCATTGGTGACGATTTTGCGATATATTGCATAATGGTTGGCATTGCAAAAACAGGAACCCAAACACCGCCAACCGCGGCAAGAATAAGTACACTTGTTGCGCCAAAAGGTGCTGATTGCTCTTGTGTGCTCGCTATGGTTCCTAATAAAATTCCGAAACCTATGGCAGCAAAACCAGAGAATAAAGCAACGACGCTCATTAAAAATAAATGTCCTTCGATATTTAAAGATGGTAAACCAATATGCGGAAATAAAAACACAGCAACGGCAACCATCATATAAAACTGAATCATACAAATGCCCGAATAGGTAATAGTTTTACCTATAATCACCACCAGATTAGAAACCGGATTGGTCAATAATCGAACGAATGTTCCTTGCGATTTTTCTTTTACAATATTAATAGACAACGGAATAACGATAAAAAATATCGCAAAAAGTGTCCAGGCCGGAACGTTGTGTTGTACCGAATTTGGTCGAACTTCTTTGTTGTTGATTTTAGGAATTATTTCTTTGAAAGTAATGAAACTTTTTTGTTCAAATTCGGCAGTTCCTTCTCCTAATTGATTTTGAAAAGTGGTGTAAATTGATTTGGTTTCGATTTGAGAAATCATTTTATCAATCGAACTCATCACCGCATTTTTGAAACTCATTTGTACTGCCGGATCAAAATACAATTTTACTTCTTTCTCTTTGATTACTTTAGTTTTTTCAGTTTGTGCTGTAGTATCCGTTTCTACTAAGCCCATTTTGCTGATGATGTTCTCAACATTCTGATCGATTTTGGTTTGCAAATCAATGCTTAGATTTTTCGGAATTATAATCGCTAACTGAAATTTTCCCTTGTAAACGGCTTCTTTCGCCACTTCTTCAGTAATGGGTTTATTGTCTATTTGAGTAACAACGCTAAACAAATTACTTTTTTCGAGATTGTCAAAAACCGTTTTAGATACAGAACCCTGATCGTTATCGACCAATAAAATCGGAATTTTATTGTCGCTAATCGTTTTAAAAGTACTGTCTTGTATTAAAGTTACCGTGATTACCAAAACCAACGGCATGATAAATAGAATAATTAATCCGCCTAAATCTCGTTTGAGGAGGAGGAATTCTTTTACAACCGACATACAAATTTTATTGACCATCTCTAAAATCTTTACCGGTTAATGAAATAAAAACTTCTTCAAGATTTTCTGCTTTTTCTGTCGAAGCAATTAAACTTGATGGTGTTCCTTGTGCAAAAATCCTGCCTCGGTCGAGAATGGCAATATTGGTACAGAAATCTTCGGCTTCAGCCAAATGATGAGAGGTATATATAATCGTAGTTCCGTTTTGATTTAAAACTTTTAAATAATCGATAATCGCATTTTTAGATTGTACATCGACACCAACAGTTGGTTCATCTAGAAACAATACTTTTGGATTGTGCAGAATTCCGGCAATCAGATTCACTCTTCGTTTCATTCCGCCCGAAAAAGTTTCGATACGTTTGTCAGCGAATTTTAGTAATCCCAAAAGATCTAAAGTTTCGATTACTTTATCTTTTAAGTAAGCACCTTTTAAGCCGTACATACTCCCAAAATAATGCAAATTTTCTCTGGCTGTCAAAGTTGGATATAAAGCATATTCCTGAGGAACGACTCCTATGATTTTTTTAATTTTAGATGAATGATGCGTGTAGTTCAGATCATCAATCGTAAAATGTCCTGAAGTTGGTTTTATTAATCCGCAAAGCATGGAAATTAAAGTGGTTTTTCCGGCACCGTTTGGCCCAAGTAAACCAAAAATCTGTCCTTCGTTTATATCCAGCGAAACGTTGTTCAAAGAATACTGGTCGGCATCTTTGTACTTTTTCGAAAGGGATTCTATTTTTATAATCGGTTGCAAAATATATTAGCTAATGGCTTTTTTTAGTTTTTTGAAAAAGATTTCTTCTCTATTGGCAATGCTCAAAAGTTCATCAGCAATGGCATTGTAGGCATCTTCTTTGGCACTTCGGTTTTTGTAAATTCTTGAAGCTTCAACAGCAAAATCACGCCATGAATCTCCTATTTGTGTCATTTCTTTAGAAAGAGTTTTCAATTCTTCATTATCTAAAATAACCGAAGCTTCTTGTAAAAAAGCAGCATAAATAAATCTAAAACCTCCGCCGCCTGTTCCTATTTCTTCCTGCATACGAACCATTTGTGCCAGGTAATGATTGGCTTTTTTGGTACCGTGTTTTACCGGCCATTTACGGATTTGTTTCGACACGAATTTTATTCCGCGTACACCAACAATTGGCATTGGCGCCAGCATATCTCGACACGTATTTTTGATTCCTTTGATAATGGCACTTTTTAAATCAACATCTTTTGGAATCTGAATTGGGTAATACATTTGTCCTCTTGGAGCAAAAGCACCTTTGGCAAAACGGACTTTGTCTAATTCATCATGTGTTAAAGTCGTAACAGTTTCCATAACAGGATCGCTCACCAAATAATCAGTTTCGGTTTTTCCGTAAACAACTAAATTATGTGCGTTGAAATGAAAACGGTATTCATCAGGAAAATAACTCAAATGATACACACCAACTTGTAATCCGGTTGGAATGTTATTTTTTAAATTTTCATCTAAAGCTTTATTTGCATTTGCCGGAGAAGAAAATTTTTGTCTTTTTATTTTTAAGTTTAAACGATTGGCTAGTTTATTAAAAATTTGTCCAGGCAAAGTTCTATAGCTAATTGCTGGTGCATGATTTACTTTTATAAAAGGCAAATACACGAAAAAAAGTCCAGAGCCAATACCAAAAACCATCGGTTCGCTGATGTTCAGTCCGTTGTTTTTTAACAAATTCGAAGCTACTCCGTTCTCACAATGAGCAGATTGATGATGTGTGAAATTGATTTGCATTAGTCTGTTTTAATTTTTTTTAATTCGGCTACCGAAATCTCAAAAGCATCGGCATATTTTTTTAGGATCGATTCGCTTAATTTGGCAAAAACGGTAGGTTTAAAATGTCTTTTTACACGCCATTTCCACATGCCAACATAACTGGATAGAATAGTAAGATCCATTTTGTTGACTTCCATATAATAACAAATCGGGCTTACTTCGCCAATTTCGACTTGCATTTTTGCTTCGGCAATTCGTTCGTTTATTTCGTCTATTGAATTTGAAAGTGCGATGGTTTTGGGTTCCCAGCCGGTACTTAGAGTTGTTGTATAATTGCCATCCGCATCGGTAGCATACAAAAGTTCTTTAACGTTGTTTTTTGTTAAGTTGCTTTTATCCTGTGGTACTTTTTCTTTTTCCATATTGTCTTTAAACTATGATATTCCGAACATAAAAGCTGCTATTATAAAAGCTAAAATTGCTAAAATTCCCAAATTTGCAAAAGCTATTTTTTTTCTTTTTTTGATAAATAAATAAATCATTTCAGTAAATAAACCGATACAATACATTAGGATAATGAGGAAACTTACAATAAATAATCCTAAACCACTATCAACGTGTCGGTGTATATCTCCTTCACAATGTTTATGAGGATCGTATGAAAAACTCCAAATAAGAAAAAGACTTCCTAGCAATAATACTAAAATTGCCATTCGTATTAAAACATGAAAGAATATCTTTTTGAAATCCATGTTTAAATTATTACATGATTGAATTTATCTTTTGAATGAATAAATTAATTTCGCATTCTAGAAGTAATTTATGTCCCCATAAACTTTCGCAGTGCATCGTGCATAAAGTATAATCGTCGCCTTCAAATTTTGAAACCAAAGTTGCTTTGGTAATAATTGTATCACCCACTTTTGGCAGTAAATGTATTTTAAGGTTTTTTATCGCACTGATAAAACCAAGAACATTTACGTTTTCATTTTCCGTTCCGTCTTCTTCAAAAAAATACTTTTTACCTACTATAGACGAACAGGTTTGCGCGGTGTTTTCGATTAAACCTGCTTCGATAAAAATGTTATTGTCGATAAAAATATTATCTTTTTTGATCAGGAAAGTTGTTTCTACAAAATTAGAATCTATATCCAAAATTAAATCCACCATAAGCATTGGCGCCCGGTGCGGTAAATAGTTTTGTATGTCGACTCCGGTTTTCATTCCTGCTATCATTTCGCTAAAACAGTTTTCATTTGTCCGTTAGCAATTTCTTCATTGTTTAAATAAGTCACAACATCTACCAAAGTTATTCCTGCAAATTCCTGCAAAATGGTTACGGTAGATTGAATTGTATCATTAATTTTTGGCAGTTTTTTAATCTCAATTTCTTTAATAGAACCAATATATCCTGTTGGGGCTGTTTCATTTTTTAAGAAGAATTGATAACCCGTGTGCAAAGCCACTGATTGTGCCATATGTTCGATTAAACCTGCTTCGAGAAAAATATCGTTGTCAAAAAAAATGTTGTCGTTTTTAATTTCTAAACCTGCTATTAATGAGGTTTCTGTAAACGAATACATTTTATCTACCATAACAAAAGGAAACTTTTGCGGCAGTAAATTTTCAACAGCTTCTTTTTCTAAAAGTGATGTCGTCTCCATTAGCAAACTGTTAAATAAGCATACGCAAACGAGAATCTCCCGCTTTCAGGAACTGATAAAAGAATACGATCTCCTTTTTTTAAATTTCCTGAATTCATTAATTCTTCCAGCGCCAGGTAAATAGAGGCAGAACCTACATTTCCAACTCTAGAAAGGTTCATGAACCATTTTTCATCTTCCATTCCAATGCCTCTTTCAGTTAATCCTTTTTTTAGTCCTTCGACAAAAAAGTTAGAAGAAACGTGAGGAATAAAATAATCGACCTGATCTGAACTTATATTATTTTTAGACATGGCATCGCTCATACTTTCAGCTCCTTTAGAAAGTATAAATTCATCCAGTAATTTTACGTCTTGTTTAATGGCAAAAACCGATTCGTTTAACCATTGTTCCGGCTGATAATCACTCCATGACTTAATTTCGCCATTTTCTAATTTATCACCACCGGCATACATGCAAGTTTCTAATTCATACGCATATGAAAAGGCTTCCATCCATTCTATTTTTAGAGAAATTGTGCCTCTTGGTTTATTTTCTAATAAAAAAGCTCCGGCTCCGTCCGATAACATCCAACGTAAAAAATCTTTTTTGAAAGCTATAATAGGCTGTTCTTCAAGGCTTTTTAGATTGGCTGCTTCGTGATTATACATTTGAGCATTTAGCCAGCTTGAAACTTTTTCTGATCCGGTACAAATAGCATTTTGAGAGTTTCCTGATTTTATAGAAAGAAAACCAAATTTTAAAGAATTCATTCCGGCGCAACAAACACCAGTTGATGAATTTAATTCTACCGATTTATTTTTTAGTAATCCGTGTACCATCGCGGCGTGCGAAGGCAAGAAAACGTCAGGTGTTGAGGTTCCGCAGGATAATACTTCAAGGTCTTGTGCCGTAAAATTTTCATCAAACAATTGTACAACAGCATTTTTTGTTAACTCAGCATTATTATGGGTACTTTTTCCTGTTTTATCTATGGCGTAATAACGACTTGTGATTTTATTATTGCGCAAAATAATGCGTCTTGCTTTAGAAGCGGCATCATTAATGAGTCCTAAATAATCTTCCATTTCATCATTCGAAATAGCTTCATTTGGCAAATACTTTGCGGCTTTGGTAATATATACTTCAAACATAATCTAATTTCGTCTTCTAAACTCCTTGATAATATCGAGTTTCTTTTTTTATAGTTTTTAACTTAAAAGGGTAGGTAATAAGGTGCAATATATATACTATTGGTGAGATTAACCATATTGCGAGGAATAAATAAACATTAAATACTTTAAGCAGCTGTTTTCTGTTTTTTTGGTGTTTATAAATAAGATTCGACCATTTATCGAAAATTTTATTCGCAGTTTTGTCTACAGTAACGAGATACGGGCTGATTTTTACTGCACCAACAGAAAGTAATTTTGGTTGTAAATCTTCAAAATTATTCTGATTTAGGGCAGAAACAATTACTTCTCCAAATTTATCTGATTCCTGAATGTCTTTATCCGAAACTCCCGGTAGAGGCAAAATTCCCCAATGTTTTTTCTTAATTCCGGAGAACATCCATTCTACAATTGTGATTACACTGATTAAATTTCCAACGCGATCGACCAAAGCTACATTTCCTACCAATTGTGCATTGGCTCCTTTAAGTAAAGTTTTGATTTTTTCCTGCGCCATGATCCACATATTACGAGAACCACTTATGGTAACAACAGGCGTATTATTTAATATTCTTTTTGCATCATCGCTTTTCAAAAAGGAATTGATTGGTATTGATGGCGATAAGTACCAAACCTGATAATGAAATAGAACCAGATCGAATTTTGTATTTAGAATTTCGTCCGGAACTGGTTTTAATGCTGTTGGTATTTGAAGGAATGATTCCGGAAAAGCATCAAAGAAAGAATCTTTATCCCAAGGAAAAGGGAAAGGTTTTTCTAATTGTATTTCGTGAAACGTTACATTTATTTCTTCTGAATTTAGAAAAGGCTTTGCAATGTTTCGTGCTATTTCTTCTAATTGTCCAGATTGCGAATAATAAATAACAAGAACATTTTTCATTTTGGTTGGTTTCTTTGGTGGTTGCGCAAAAATAAGTATTTTTTTTAAACGAATTTCCTTATTTTATCTGTTCGTTTGGTATGAACCCAATCAGGCCATGTGGCAGAATCTTCGGCATCATAAATTCTGATTTTTTGATTTTCATCTTCTAGTAATAAATCATCAGATTTACAGCCCAAAATAGCAGCAGCAGCTTCTACACCAGAATATGTTGCTCCTGCAACGCCATGAGACAAGGTACAAGCGCCGCAAAGAAACAGATTTTCGATTTCGGTTTTGTTTTTATAAGCGAATGGTCCAACCTGATTTAACGTTTTTTCGGTTCCGTACACATTCCCTTTTGTTGAATTAATATAAAATTCATTTGTTTTTGGAGTTCCTAATTCTGCCTGAATGATATGTTGTTTGGCATTGGGAATTATTTTCTCCAGATTGTTCATCAGTTTATTGATGATTTTTTCTTTGAATATTTTATATTCTTCGTTGTGATAATCGTCTAAACCATTAAAATCTTTCAGATGATCATAATTCACGTAAGTGACAATTTCGAAGTTATGATAACGTCCGTTAAAACTTGCCGGATCTTTGAGGGTTGTACAACTAATAAATACGGATGGGAATGAATCTCCAGAATCAATATTACTACTCATTAAATCCTCAAAATTAGCATCGTCATTTTCATCTTTCATCATCCAGAAATTTCCGGAATCGATATTATATAAGGTAACATCAACATCAAGCGTGAGGAATAAAATCAAAGAAGTAACAGAATATTTTGTCTTGTCGAGTTTCTTAAGAAGTGATTTACTCAGATGTCCTTTATCAATTAAATTTAAATAGGTGATGGAAGGATCAGCATTCGAAACGATATTTTTGGCTCGTATTTCTTCGCCATTTTCGAGCCTGACACCAACTACTTTTTTATTTTCGATAATTATTTTACGAACGTTTTGTTTTACACGTATTTCTCCATTATGTCTTTTTACACCATTTGTCATGGCTTTTACGATTCCGCCGCCACCGCCCATCGGATAAAAACCTCCATCAAAATAATGACTCATGACAGAACAATGCACCGGGAAACAGGCTCGAGCCGGAGGAAGTCCGTGATCGCCACATTGAATATTAAGAACGGCTTTTAGTTTGGGATCTTTTACATGCCAGCCAATTACTTTTTTTAAAGGAAAAAGGGCAAATTTTCCAAAATGTTTGGTTCGAAAAGGAACGGTGATATTCTGCCAGATCCCTTTTAGTTTGGGAATCAATTGCAATTCGTAACTCACTTTTTCGATGAGTGAAAGATATTCGCGAATGTTTTTTTCTTCGTGCGGAAAATGTTTAGAAAGTTTTTGCTTTAGATTTTCGACTCCGGCGGGAAGATCGAAAGTTTCGTCTCCAATTAAACAATGTTCGTAGGCATTTTTATTCATCCTGAAAAATACCATGTCATTGGCAATTCCTAAACCGCGATACAATTCGTTGGTCGATTGTCCTTGTTCTAATTGTCCTACATAATGTACGCCGGGACTAAAACGCTGACCTTGTAAAGTAAAACTATGACTCCAGCCACCAGGAACATAATGTTGTTCGAGTACCAAAACTTTTTGTCCGGCTCTTGCAAGACATATTGCAGTGGATAATCCGCCAACTCCTGAACCAATAATAATTGTGTCAAATTCCTGCATATCTTACTTTTAGAATTGTAAAGTATAAAAGAACGACATTTAATTAAATGATTTTTACTTTTGCCCCGAATTCACGAATTATTTTTTCATGCAGAGTTAAAAAGATTTCAGCTGATAAGCACAAATTAATTTAATAAAAATCTAAAATTGGCTCGATTTTTAACCGCAATCCCGATAGCTATCGGGAGCAAGGTTAAATTTATCTTTAATGGTTTATTTTTATTTCAATTGATTCCAAAAATCAAAGTAGTTGAACCATTGCAAAGGATATTTCTTGACCATAGATTCTACGCTTTCAATATACGCTTTCAATAATCCTTTTTCGTCACGATGTTTTACTGTGGCTTCGCGTGCATAAAGATGGTAATGCAAATTTGATTCTTTCATTACATAAACAAAAACTACAGGGACTTTTAATCTTGAAGCAATTAAAAACGGACCTGCTGGAAAGTTGGCTTCTTCGCCAAGAATTTTTTCAGATAATGATTTGGTGCCTTCAAAATAACGATCGCCTGTAAAACAAACCAATTCGTTTTTAGAAAGCGCGGCATTAATTTCGAAAATATGAGAAAGATCTTCTCTGATAATGATAAATTTAACGGTAGGTTTTTGTGTAACGCTTTCGAGATAATTTTTAATAGCAGAATGTTCGAGATCTGTAGTAACCAGATTAATTTGAAAATCGATGTCGATATCGCCCAGAAAATGTTCGGCGATTTCAAAATTCCCAATATGTGCACTGATTAAAACGCCTCCTTTTTTTTCTGCCAAAAGATTTTTCAGCGTTTCGATTCCGTCAAATTCATAGGTAAATTTGTTTCGCATTCCTGCCGAAATGGAAATCTTATCAATAATGGTTTGTCCAAAAGTGTAATAACTCTTGAATACCATTTTTTTAGATTTAAACCAGGAATATCCAAGCCTTTCTTTAAAATAATAAGAAATGGCTTTGTTACTTTTCTTTAGAAATAAAAAATAATAAGAAGCAACAAAATAAAGTAAAACGTAAGCAGTTTTAACACCCGCTTTTTGTATTAAAAAAACGAATATTTTATATCCTAAAACAGTTCCTTTTGATTTGCCATCCCATTTGCTCATTAAGCAGTTTTGGCTTTTAATTTGTTTTCGATAAGATCATAAAAACTTTGGAAAGAATCAATTCCAACGAAATCAACTTCAACTAGTTTTACACCAAAGTTGGCTTCGATTGAAACGACTAAATCAACATAGTCCAAACTATCTAACCCAAGTGTATCTTTTAAATTAGCATCTGGTTCAATATCATCATTATCTACTTCAAACTCCTCAACTAAAAAACCATTTATTCTTGCTATAATCTCTTCTTTATTCATCGTTCAATTTAAACTTTTTAACCACCAACGCGGAGTTGGTTCCTCCGAACCCGAAGGAATTGGACAAAAATATGTCAAATTTTTTGTTTATAGTAGTTTTGACCAAATTTAATTTGGCAGCATCTTCGTCAGGATTGTCTAAATTGATGTTGGGTGCAATGAAATCGTGCTGCATCATTAAGATCGAGTAGATTACTTCGCTGGCTCCGGCCATCCAACATTCATGTCCTGTCATTGATTTTGTAGAACTTACATACGGATTTTTCTCGCCAAAAACTTCAAAGATGGCTTTGGCTTCATTGCCGTCTCCTACAGGTGTTGAGGTCGCGTGAGCATTTATATAATCAATATCACTAGCTTTTAATTGTGCATCATCAAGCGCTCGTTGCATGGCTATAGACGGACCTTCGACATTGGGCGTCGAAATGTGTCCTCCGTTTGATGAAAATCCGTAACCTGAAACTTCGGCAATAATGGTAGCGCCTCTGGCAATCGCAGATTCATAACTTTCGAGAATTAAAGTAGCACCACCACCACTAGGAATTAATCCGTCGCGATCAGCATCAAATGGGCGGGAAGCTTTTTCAGGTTCATTTTCTCTGTTCGAAAAAACACCTAAACCATCAAAACTGCTCATCGCATATTTGTTGATTTCCTGAGCACCTCCGGTAATAATAATATCCTGAAATCCGCTTTTTATTAAAAAATAAGCCAGACCAATAGAATGCGAACCACTGGCACAAGCAGCACTTATGGTAAGATTGATGCCGCGGAGTTTAAAAATCGTAGATAAATTCATCGTTACGGTAGAATTCATCGATTTAAAAATAGCTCCCGAACCTATTAAAGCAGTATCTTTTTTCTCTCGAACAATATCTGTTGCTTCTATAATAGCTTTTGAGACACTATCATTTCCGTACATAATTCCCACTTCGTGAGTATCGAAAAAAGCGTCGTCTATATTGGCATTTTTCAACGCTTCGATTGTGGCCATATAAGCATACTCGGTTTCTTCACCAATGCTCATACGCTGTCTGCGGGTTAATAAATTTTTTAAATCTGCTTTCGGAACCATTCCCGTAAGGGCAGACTGAAAACCAAATTCTTTTCTTTCAGGATCAAACTGAATACCAGATTTTCCGTTGTATAAAGAATCTTTTACTTCTTCTAAAGAAGTTCCGATACAAGAATAAATTCCCATTCCAGTAATTACTACTCTCTTATTCATCGTCTTTCAAAGTGTTTTGTAATTTTTTTAATCTCGCAATCCCGATAGCTATCGGGAGCAGAGCCGCAAAGCTTATTCTTTTTTTAAGTTTTTAATAAAACTTTGCGACTCTGCGTCTTTGCGAGCAATTTTTGACGTTTAAAAAAATCTCGCAAACGCGGAAGAAATATTTTTATGAATAAATTCCTCCATTTATATTGATAATCTCGCCTGTAATATAGCTTGCTTTTTTTGAAATCAAAAAGCTTACCAAATCTGCCACTTCCTCGGCTTCGCCAAAACGATTTACAGGAATTAGTTTTAATAATTCTTTTTCGTCGAGTTGGCTTGTCATGTCGGTTCTTATAAAACCTGGTGCTACAGCATTTACAGTAATATTTCGTTTGGCAACTTCTTGGGACAATGCTTTTGTAGCTGCAACAATTGCCCCTTTTGCTGCCGAATAATTGGTTTGTCCTGCCGTTCCTTTTACTCCTGAAACCGAAACGATATTGACGATTCGGCCATATTTATTGCGTAACATTTTTTGAATCAAAAATTGTGTTACATTAAAAAATCCGTTTACGCTTGTGTTCATAACGCCGTTCCAGTCTTCGGGAGTCATCCACATAAAAAGACCATCTTTTGTAATTCCGGCGTTGTTTACAATTGCTTCTACAATCGCTTCAGGATTGGCGTCCTGCCATTGCGTTAATATTTTTTGTACTTCTTCGAAATTAGAAACATCAAAACCTAAGATTTCTCCAGTGGCTCCTAATTTTTGTATTTCCTGAAGTGTTTCTTCAGCTGCTGTTTTATTCGAGTGGTAATTAATCAGGATATGATAATTTGCATCTACGGCTAATTTTTTACAAATAGCACTTCCAATTCCTCGTGAACCGCCAGTTACTAATACACATTTCATATCTGTAAAATTTATTTTTTTATGGGTCAAAATAGGGTATCACTAATAAAAAAGCGATACCCTATTTGTATTTTATTGGTTAGTTGATTTTATTTTTTCTTTTTAGCTACTGGTTTTGTAGCCGTTTTTGTAGCTGGTTTTGTTTCAGACTTTGCTGTCGGTTTTGTTTCTGCTTTAGGTTTTTCAGCAGCCACTTCGCTTACAGTATTTCTTTCTTTTGATTTCGAAAAAAGTTCAGCATTTTCAAACCATTGGTTGCTTAATACCGTTCCGTCAGGTCGTAAAAATCCCCATTTGCCTTCGTTTTTTACTCTTGCAATACCATCAATAAAACCTTTGTCTTGTTGTACAAACAAAGCAATTACGAAGCTATTTGCAGTAATGCCGTATTGAGTTGGTATTACCAATTTTCCTGATTCATTAATAAATCCCCAGTTTTTTTCTTTTACAGGAGCCAATCCGTTTGTACTGAAAACTTCTGCATCGCTATACGTTGGCGGAATAATAAAATCAGCTTTAGGATTGATGTATCCCCATTTAGACCCAATACAAACCGGAGCTAAATTTTTAGAGAATGCTTTTGCTTTATCATATATAGGTAGAATTGTCCAGTTTCCTTTGATGTCAATAAAACCAATTTTACCACCTTTTCTGGCGTACGTTAAATCCTGAGTTTCAAAATCCCAGATTTTGTCAGCACCATCTACTACAATAAAGTTTCCGGAACTTACAAGTCCAAAAGTTTTGTCTTTTCTTGCCCAGGTTGTGTTTTTAAAATAATTTCCTATTTCATCATAAACAGGTTCTACTAATTCTTTACCAGAAGTATTAATAATTCCCCATTTTTTATTGTTCTCAACTCTTGCATAACCATTTTCGAACGATTTGATCTGATCGTATTTTGGCTCTAAAACAATAGCCATTTTCGAATTGATTAATCCCACTTTTTTGCCTTGTCTTATAAAAGCAACGCCATCATTAAAATCAAATAATTTTTCAGTAGGCGGCGGAGTCTGCACTTCTCCTTTTGTATTAATATAAACCCAGTCCTTATCTTTTTGTACTACTGCAATTCCGCTGTTAAATTCTTTAGTGTCTTTAAAAGTGGCCGGAATTACCCATGTTCCTTTAACATCAATAAATCCCCATTTACCATTATCTTCAACCGCTGCTAAACCTTCAGAAAAGCTTTTGGCTGATTTATATTGAGGCTCAATTTTAAAGTTTCCATCTTTAGAAATATATCCAATTTTACCGTTCTTTTTAACTAAAGCCAATTCCTGACTATTAACAAATTGAATAAATAATACGAATAAAAAAATAAGTGGTTTTTTCATGATTTTAAGGTTCAATATTAATACTGTAAAATAAAGTTTTAACTGTTGATCAGATAATCTTTTACTTTTTGAACAAAAGGATACATCACCTGATCTTCTTTAAATGTAGGAATTATATTTCGAATATCGTCGTACCATTTTTTAGTAACAGATGAAATTTGATCTTTTTGTACCAAATAATCAATTGCCTGAACGATTGTAATGAGTTCGATTGCTAAAACTTCAAAAGAATTTTCGATTACTTTTGAGGTAATAACCGCAGCGTTTGTTCCCATACTTACAATGTCCTGATTGTCATTGTTGTTTGGTATGCTGTGCACGTACATTGGGTTGGATAACATTTGACTTTCGGCAGTTGTTGAAGTTGCTGTAAACTGAACTCCCTGCATTCCGAAATTGAATCCTAATGTCCCTAAATTGACAAACGGAGGAAGAATTTCGTTGATTTTTGAATTCAATAAATAATTCAACTGACGTTCTGCCAACATCGTTAGTTTGGTAATAACAATTTTCAGTTTATCCATTTCAAGCGAAATATAATCGCCATGGAAGTTTCCTCCGTGATAAACGTGTTTGTTTTTTACATCTATAATAGGGTTGTCGTTTGCTGAGTTGAATTCGTCTTCAAGAATAGAAGCAACATTATTGATGGTTTCTAAAACCGGACCCAAAATTTGAGGCACACATCTTAAAGAATAATATTCCTGAACTTTTTCTTTGAAGATTTCTTCGGTATTTTCTCCTGAATATAAATGATCTTCTCTTTTACGGATCAAAGTACTGTCAGAAAGATTTTGTCTCATTCTTGCCGCCACTTCCTGTTGTCCTTTATGACGTTTGGTTTGGTTTAATTCTTCAGAAAAATGATCGTCGTAAGCCTGAACCAATTCGTTTATGGCGCAAGAAGCTTTTAACGACCAGTCTAATAATTTATTAGCATGATGAACATTTACAACTCCAATTCCGGTCATTACAGATGTACCGTTTATTAAAGCCAGACCTTCTCTGATTTCTACCTGAATCGGTTTTAAACCTTCAATTTCGAAAACCTCCTGAGTTGGTCTTCTGTCTCCTTTATAAAAAACTTCGCCTTCGCCTATTAAAACTAATGCTAAGTGTGATAATTGTACTAAATCTCCACTGGCACCTACACCACCGTGTTCAAAAATAAGAGGCGTAATATCTCTGTTGATTAATTCTGCCATTAGGTGAATTACTGACGGATGAACCCCAGAGTTTCCTAATGATAAAGTATTTAATCGAGCTAAAATTGCAGCTTTTGCACAAACCGGGCTCAAAGGTTTTCCTGTTCCTGATGAGTGACTTCTAATTAAATTGTATTGTAACTGAATTTGGTCAGACTCTTTAATGCGGTATTGCGCCATTGGCCCAAAACCAGTATTTACACCATATATTACTTTGTTTCCTGAAAATTCCTTCAGGAAATTGAAGCTTTCGTTTACTCGGTTTAAAACAGCATCACTTATCGAAACTTTGTTATTTCCAAAAATGATGGATTCGAATTCTGCTAAACTTAAATATTCATTAATTGTATTCATTAAACTGGTTTTGATTGTGCTAATTTAATTTTATTTATCAAAATAAATGTAGTTATTTTGATGATGGCAAATGTAGGTTAATAATTGATAATATTTTTAATATGATAAAGGAGTTTGTTGATGTTTTAGTGATTGGTGCGGGACCTTCTGGATGTGTGTCAGCATCTTATCTTCATAAAAACAATGTTAAGATAAAAGTAGTTGAAAAAACAAAGTTTCCAAGACTGGTGGTTGGCGAAAGTCTGATACCAAGAGTAATGGATCATTTTGCTGAAGCTGAGCTTTTTGAATGCCTCGATGCAATGAATTTCGAGAAAAAATTAGGAGCCCGTTTTATACGAGGCGAAGAAATATGCGTTTTTGATTTTAGTAAAAAATTTGGTGAAGGCTGGGATTGGACCTGGCAGGTGCCAAGAGCTGATTTCGACAATACAATGGCGCAGGAAGTAATTAGAAAAGGTATTGATCTTGAATTTGAATCGGAAGTTTTAGAAGTTTCTTTTGAAGGCAAAAACTCTAAAACCATCGTAAAAGATAAGGATGGAAATTTAAAAGAAATTCACGCTAAATTCATCATCGATTCCAGCGGATACGGACGTGTTTTACCAAGACTTTTAGATCTTGATACGCCTTCGCAATTAGATCCGCATTCTTCGATTTTTACACACGTAAAAGATATTAACAGAACCGAAGGCGAGGAGGGAACTCAGATTTCGTTTGATATTCTGGAAACGGAAGTTTGGTTATGGGTAATTCCTTTCTCGAACGGAAATACAAGTTTAGGAGTTGTGGGACCAACAGACTTTATTAATTCATTATCTGAAAATAAAGACAATGCCGAGGCTTTGCGAAATGCGATTCAGAAATCGGATTATTATATCAAAAGATTCAAAGGAACCGAGTTTTTGTTTGAACCGGTAAAACTGGAGAATTATTCAAGAGCGGTGAAAAGAATGTACGGAGATGGTTTTGCCTTAACCGGAAATAGTTCGGAATTTTTAGATCCTGTTTTTTCATCAGGAGTTGCTTTTGCAACCGAATCCGGAATGCTGGCAGCAAAATTATACCTAAAAGAATCGCAAGGAATCGAAGTAGACTGGGAAGTAGAATTTACAGAATACATGAAAAAAGGTATTGCGGTTTTTACCACTTATGTGAAAGAATGGTACACCGGAAACCTTCAGACTTTATTTTTTCACCAACCCGAAAATCCGGATGTAAAAGAAAAAATATGCTCGGTTCTGGCAGGTTATGTCTGGAACGAAGAAAATCCATTTGTGAAGAAACATGATCATGTTATAGCAAATATGGCGTATTTATTGAATATGCAGAAAGAACAAAGCCCTGAATAATCAGGGTTTTTTTTATTAAATTCATTTCGTTAGGAATAGTTTTATTTGAATGCTTTCAATACTTCATTCCGTAGGAATGTTTCATTGGTAGAAAAAAAATGAAATTGTGGTTATACGTTCCGTAGGAACGTTTGATAATGTGGCAAATATTTTTTTTCTACCAATGAAATATTTCTGCGGAATATTATTCTGCCAGAAATAAAAAAAGACCATCCTTTACAGACAGTCTTTCATTCTTCAAAAAATAAATATTAAGTAAAAAACTATACTTCTAAATTATAAAAACTCACGGCGTTATTTCCCCAGAGAGCCTTTTGATCTGCAGTAGAAAACGATGTAAAATAATTTTCTACTAAGGCAATTACTTCGGAGTAATTGGCAGACAATAAACAAACGGGCCAATCGCTTCCGAACATTAAACGATCGCTTCCGAAGTTTTGAGTAACGATGTCAAGAGCGGTTTTAAAATCGTCCGGTTTCCAGTTGTGCCAATGTGCCTCTGTAACCAAACCTGAAACTTTGCAACATACGTTTGGATTCTTTGCAATGGATTGGATTGTTTTTTCAAATTCAGTAAAATCACTTTTCTTAAAATCAGGTTTTGCCAAATGATCAAGTACAAAATGTTGCTCCGGAAACTTTTGTATAAATGGGGTAACAAAAGGCCACTGTTGAGCACCAATTAAAATATCATAAGTAAAATTATACTTTGCTAATTTGCCAATTCCGTTACAAAAGTCATTTCGAAGCATAAATTCAGGATCTGGTTCGGCCTGAAAAATATGCCTAAATCCTTTTAGTTTTTTAAAACCTGAAAAATATTCTAATCGTTCCTCGATATTTGGAGCTTTAAAATCGACCCAACCTACAACACCTTTTATAAAATCATTTTCACGAGCCAGTTCAAGCAAAAAATGAGTTTCATTTTCGCTTTGATCTGCCTGAACCGCAATACAACCTTCGAAATTGTTCTGACTTAAGAGTGGCTTCAGATCCTGAGGCAGAAAATCCTTTTGAATTACTGCCATTTCAGGAGTAATCCAGGCCTCTTTAATGGGATCGTATTTCCAAAAATGTTGGTGGCTGTCGATTTTCATTTATATAGATTAATTGCAAAATACAATTCTTAATCCGTTGGGTGTAATTAATTTTAACACATAGTAACATAGATTTTAAACCCTCAAAAAAGGCGTTTCACTTATTTAAAATTCGCATAGCTATGTGAAAGAAATGTATTTCTTTTTTGCATTCTTTTAGCTAAAAAAATCTATGTTTCTATGTGTTTATTTTTTTAAATTATACCCAACAAGTAATTTTTAATACGCTACGGCAACTTGTTTACTCGTGCCTAATCCTTCAATTCCTAATTCAATTACATCTCCCGGTTTGATGTAAACAGGATCTGGTTTTATTCCAAGTCCAACTCCCGGAGGCGTTCCTGTACTTACTATATCGCCTGGCAAAAGTGTCATGAACTGACTTAAATAATGAATTAGAAACGGAATTTTAAAAATCAAGTTTGAAGTGTTACTGTTCTGGAATTTCTTGCCGTTTACAGTAAGCCACATTGATAAATTATTGACGTCTTTAATTTCATCTGCAGTAGCTAAAACTGGTCCAAGCGGAGCAAAAGTATCGCATCCTTTTCCTTTAGCCCATTGTCCGCCGCGCTCGATCTGAAAAGCTCTTTCGCTATAATCATTCAATAAACAATAACCGGCAAGATAGTTTAGTGCATCTTCTTCGGCAACATAACTGGCTTTTTTGCCCACTACAAAAGCAAGTTCCACTTCCCAGTCGGTTTTATCGCTGTTTTTAGGAATGATTAAATTATCGTTTGGTCCGCATAGCGAAGTAGTCGATTTAAAGAAAATAATGGGTTCTTCCGGAATTGCAGCGCCAGTTTCTTCGCAATGATCTACATAATTTAAGCCAATGCATATAATTTTTGAAGGTCGTGCGACTGGCGAACCCAATCTGATATCGTTGCTTACTTCCGGAAAAGAAGTGTTGTTTTTTAAAGCTTCTTCTAATTTTGAAAGTCCGTCATTTTCAAAAAAAGCTTCGTTATAATCTGTTACTACAGACGAAACATCTATTCTTTTATCATTTATTAAAACTCCGGGTTTTTCCTGACCGACTGCTCCAAATCGTATTAGTTTCATATTCTCTTTTTTTAATAGTATTGTATTTTTCTAACTGTAAAAGTTATTTTTTTTAATTGTTTAATTTGATAAAACCTCCGTCAATTGGATAATCAGAACCGGTAATAAATGAAGATTCATCGCTGCAAAGAAACAAAGCAAGCGTTGCTATTTCTTCCGGTTTTCCCATGCGGCCAATAGGTTGCGATTGGGATAATTTTTCGAATATTTCGGCTTCTTGTCCCGGATAATTTTTCTCAATAAATCCATCAACAAAAGGCGTATGTACTCTTGCCGGAGATATTGAGTTGCATCTGATGTTTTCTTTTAAGTAATCTTTTGCTACAGATAAAGTCATGGCCATAACCGCGCCTTTTGCTGTAGAATAAGCGAATCTGTCCGGAATTCCGACCCAACAGGCAATAGAAGCAAGGTTTAAAATAACACCTCCGCCAGCACTTTTTAATGCGGGAATTGAAGCGTGTAAACAATTGTAAACTCCTTTTACGTTAACATTCATGATGCGGTCAAAATCAGTTTCAGAGGTTGTGTCTACTTTACCCACGTGTGCAATTCCTGCATTGTTGACTAAAATATGAATAGCTCCTATTTTTTCAAAAGTAGTTTTTACTTCCTGATGATTGGCAACATCGCAGGCATGGGCAAAAACAATTCCTCCGTTTGATTCTATTTCTTCGACCGTATTTTGGGCACTTTCAAGAGTCAGTTCTAAAACATGAACTTCGGCTCCTTGTTGGGCAAATAAAACAGAGATCGCTCTTCCAATTCCGCTTCCGCCTCCCGTTATAATTGCTTTTTTATTTTTTAATGAAAACATTTTACTTGAATTAAAAATTATTTTTTTTGATTGGATTTTATAAAGATACACCACGTTTCCACGGAATAAAATCATCCTGATTCAGTTGTACGGCTTTCGGAATAATTTCTCCACTTGCGGCTTTGATACAATAGTCGAGAATTTCTTCGCCCATTTCTTCGATCGATTTTTCGCCACTAATTATAGGGCCACAATCAATATCGATAATATCTTTCATTTTTGTAGCTAAAACAGAGTTCGTGGCTACTTTTATTACCGGACAAACGGGGTTTCCTGTTGGAGTTCCTAATCCGGTTGTAAATAAAATTAAAGTGGCGCCAGAAGCTGCTTTTCCGGTTGTAGCTTCTACATCATTTCCGGGTGTGCATACCAGACTTAATCCTGGTTTGGTGACCAATTCGGTATAATCTAAAACGTCGACAACGGGAGAAGTTCCTCCTTTTTTGGCTGCTCCGGCACTTTTTATAGCGTCTGTAATTAAGCCATCTTTTATATTTCCGGGAGATGGATTCATATGAAAACCAGAACCCACTTTGTGTGCCAGTGCATCGTAAGATTCCATTAAATCAATAAATTTTTCGGCAGTTTCTTTGGTAATGCAGCGATCAATCAAATTTTGTTCGGCACCGCATAATTCCGGAAATTCGGCCAAAAGAATCTTTCCGCCCAAAGCGACAACCAGATCAGAAGTATAACCAACAGCCGGATTGGCCGAAACGCCGCTGAAACCATCACTTCCTCCGCATTTTACACCAATGCATAATTCGCTTAAAGGCGCATCGGTTCTTTCGTATTGATTGATTTCGATTAAACCTTCGAATGTTTTTTTAATGGCGTTTGTAATTAAAGCTTCTTCACTTTCGGTTTGTTGTTGTTCAAAAATCAATAAAGGTTTATCAAATTCAGGATTTTGCTTTTTTACATCATTTACAAAATCCTGCACTTGCAAATGTTGACATCCTAAACTCAATAAAGTTATTCCGCCTACATTGGGGTGGTTGGCATACGAAGCCAGTAAAGCGCTTAAAGTCGCTGAATCCTGACGGGTTCCGCCACAGCCTCCCTGATGGTTTAAAAATTTTATTCCGTCGACATTCTCAAAAACGCGATTGTTTTTTGGTGTTGGATTCAATTCAATATTGATGCTTTCGATATCTTCTCCTTTTAGGTAACCTTGCAATAATTCGTGTGTAAACTGATTGTATTTATCACTTACGGCATAACCTAATTGATTGTAAAGCGCTTCTTTAATGACATCTAAATTTCTGTTTTCACAAAAAACAGTTGGTACAAAAAGCCAGTAATTCGCCGTACCAACGCGACCGTCATTTCGTTTATAACCTTTAAAAGTTTTGTTTTTGTATTTAGAAACATCAGGAGCTTGCCATTCGTAAGAAGCATTTCTGTACGCATAAGGATCAGCGGCATGTTTTAAATTTTCGGTTGTCATTAAACTTCCTTTGCTGATGTCGGTTTGTACTTTTCCTACCAGAACCCCATACATAATTACTTCTTGCCCTTTAGTCATATCCTGGGTATAGAATTTATGTTTTGCTTTGATGAGGTCTTTTAGAACGAATGTTTCGGCTTCAAAAGTTATGCTTTCTCCTTTTTGCAAGTCAGATAATGCAACCAAAACATTATCGTCTGGATGCAGTTTTACAACTTGCTTTTTTGTTTTATTCTCGGACATGATAATTTTATTGTCTGGTTTGTTGTTGCCCTTTGTATGCAAAAAGGGCGATTATTAAAAATGAAATTAAAGGAACGATATATCCGTTTTGGATGCTTCCGGTATGATCTGAGATTGCGCCTAAAATAGGAGGCAGAATGGCGCCGCCTACAATAGACATCACAATTAATGATGATCCTATTTTGGTGTTATGAGCAAGTCCGTCTATTCCCATAGAGAAAATAGTGGGGAACATAATACTCATAAAAAATGCGATGGCAATTAAAGTATAAACAACTAGCATTCCGTTGCCTAAAATGGCTACAAGGCACAATATAATATTGATGAAAGAATACAGTAATAATAGTTTTTTGGGCTCGACGAATTTCATGAAATAAGTTCCTGCAAAACGGCCAATCATGAAAAATAATCCAAAAAGACCTAAATATTTGGCTGCCGATGATTCAGATAAATCGGCCGATGTTGTGGCCATTTTTATAAAAAAACTACCCACACAAACCTGAGCTCCCACGTAGAAAAATTGTGCCAAAATTCCCCATTTTAGTTTTACAGATTTAAAAGCTTCTTTAAAGCTGCTAACCTGAGTATCTACTTTTTCTTTTACATCCGGCATTGGGGTAAAATAGAAAATTACGGTGATCACTAAAATGATTAATCCCAAGGTCAAATAGGGCATTTTTACACTGGCGGCTTCGGCTACCAAATAAGCATGCATTTGAGCATCTGACATGGCATTGGCTTCTTCGGCAGATAAGGTTTTGTTGGATAAAATTAGCGGACCAATATAGGCAGGTGCAATATAAGCGGCAAGTCCATTAAAGGATTGTGCGAAATTAAGTCGTTGCGTGGCGGTTTCCGGCGGGCCTAAAATGGTCACATACGGATTTGCTGCGGTTTCTAAAAAAGTAAGTCCACACGCAATGATAAATAATGCACCCAGAAAATAACTGTATTCGAGTGAATTTGCTGCGGGAACAAATAAAACAGATCCTATTCCAAAAAAAAGTAAGCCAACAAGAATTCCCGATTTATAACCGTATTTTCTCATGATATAACCCGCGGGCAATGCCATGGCAAAATAAGCGATGAAAACTGACGAGTCTACAAGCGAAGATTCGAAGTCAGTTAGATTAAATGCTTTGCGCAAATGCGGAATTAAAATAGGGTCCAGATTATGCACAAATCCCCAAAAGAAAAACAAACTTGTCACTAAAATATAGGGCAACAACCATTTTTTTGAAGTTTTGACCTTTACGCCAGCGTCATACTCGGGAAAAACGGCTTCTTTCATAATTTTTTGGGATTATTTTTGTGTTTAATAAAATTTAAAATTATAATTTTTACAGCTTAGTTAATAATCCGATATTATCCTTGTTTAATCTTTAATTATCTTTGTGAACATGAAATTAGAGCAAACTAAAATAACATCTTACACAAACTCTACGGTTTCGGTTTTAAATCGTGAAGAATCGTTTTTTCAATCGCCATTTCATTCTCATCCTGAACTGGAGTTGGTTTATGTTAAGGAGAGTTTTGGAAAGCGAATAATTGGTAATTCGGTAATGCCTTTTGAACCCGGCGATATGGTTTTTTTGGGTTCAGATTTGCCTCACGTCTGGCTGAATGATGAAATGTATTATCAGGGCATTTCGACTTTAAAAGCTAATGCTATTGTGGTCTATTTTAGCAAAGATATTTTTGGCCCTGCTTTTTACGAATTAAAAGAAACTCAAAAAATTAATGAGTTGTTTTTTCAGGCTGGAAAAGGAATTTCGATTATTGGAAAAACGAATAAGCAAATCGCTAAAAAATTAGAAAAGCTGTTGCTGAAAAAAGATTTTGAAGTGATTATTGGTTTGTTTGAAATTTTATCTCTGCTTTCAGAAAGTCAGGATCGTGTTTATATTAATAATGAAACGTATTCTTCGGGACATCAGGATTCTAAAAAAGACAGGCTTTCGGAAGTTTTTCAATATGTAAATGAAAATTTCAAAAAAGATATTTTATTGATCGAAATTGCCGCAATCGCCAATATGACGCCAACTTCTTTTTGCAGAATGTTCAAACTAAAAACAAAGAAAAGTTTTGTAGAATATTTGAACGAAATTCGGGTTTCTAAGGCTTGCAAGTTTTTATTAGAAACCGATTTGAGTATGTCTGAGATTGCCTATGAATCCGGATATAAAACGGCTTCGAACTTTAATAAACTTTTTAAAAAATTTATGGGAATGACTCCCAGTGAATTTAAAAAGAGTGCTGCGGTTTAATGAGTTGTAGTTCAATTTTAAACACGAATTTCACTAATTCACACCAATAGTAAACCAGCTTGGTTCGTTAAATTAATTAGTGTCAATTAGTGAAATTCGTGTTTTGTTTTTTTAATGATAATGCCTTTTTCTTTAAGAAATCGAACGGTCTAAATGGGTATAACCTCCATCAACATAAATAATTTGTCCTGTAGTGTGACTTGATCTTTCGGATAAAAGAAAAACAACCATATTGGCAATTTCATCTACAGTAGTCATTCTGTTTTCAAAAGGAATGTTTTGTGTAATTGATGCCAGTTTTTCTTCTTTATTTTCGAAAGTATTGATCCAGGTTTCATAAAGAGGCGTAAAGCATTCTGCTACTACAACCGCATTTACGCGAATGCTATATTTTAATAATTCAACAGCCCATTCTCTGGTTAAGGCATTTCTTCCTCCGTTTGATGCAGCATAAGCAGAAGTTCCTCCTTGTCCGGTTTCGGCGGTTTTTGAACCAATATTTACAATTGCTCCTTTAGATTCAATTAAATAAGGCAACGCATGCTGCGCCATTAGATAATAATGAATTAAGTTTTTATGTAAAGAAGCTACAAAGTCTTCATAATTTCCTTTTTCAAGACCCACCCCGTCATTTACTCCGGCATTGTTTACCAGTCCGTCGATTCTGCCACATTTTTGAATGATAGCTTCAATCGCTTTTTTGCAATCTTCGGGTTTTGTTAAATCGGCAACGACCTGAAATGCTTCTTTTCCGGAAGCTTTGATATCGTTTACAGCTTTATTGTTATCCTCTTCATTACGGCCTACAATAAAAGGGATGGCACCTTCGGCAGCTAATACATTACAAATGCCAAGTCCAATTCCTTTTGCACCGCCTGTTACTATAATAATTTTATTGGTAAGGGATAGTTGCATGTTATTTTTTATTAAAGATGAAAAATACAGACTAGTTTATAATTTTATAGCTGTTGCCTTTACGACAACAGCTATAAAAATAGAGAGAATTAAAACGTTCTAAATTACCAGAACTTAACGTATAAAGCTACAATTACTAATAATGTAATTACGATTAAAACTGTAGTTTGTGGTTTTACTTTAAACATTTCAGCATCGATTTCGAATGCTTTAGGATTTACTTTTGGTCCTGCAAAACTGATGGCAATCATTACTAACATGGTAAAGAAGAATGATAATCCCATACAGATATGGAAAGGAATTTCAAAAGCACCTTTTCCGTTATTATAAGCTGTGTACAATAAAGTTTCGTTTCCGAATAAAGCCGGTGCATATTCGTTGAATAATACAGATAAAACAAATCCTAAAATTACACCAACAATTGCTGCAGTTCCGGTTGTTCTTTTCCAGAACATACCTAAGAAGAACATGGCAAAAACTCCAGGGCTAATAAATCCTGTGTATTTTTGGATGTAGGTAAATCCACCAACTCCACCAATTCCTAAAATATCATTCCATGTAAATAAAACAGCTAAAAGCATTGCAGCAAAAACGGCAATTCTACCAATGTTTACTTGTTGTTTTTCGCCAGCATCTTTCTGGATGTATTTTTTATGAATATCTAAAGTATAAATAGTCGAGATACTGTTTACTTTTCCGGCTAACGAAGCTACGATTGCAGCAGTTAAAGCCGCTACCGAAAGTCCTTTTAATCCTGTTGGTAAGAAAGTCAATACAGCAGAATATGCTCCGTCTTTTCCTCCAACTAATTGAGGTAAATGTCCGTTTGTGTATAAAACGTAAGCAGCAATACCAGGTAACATTACGATTAATGGCATTAATAATTTTAGCATACCGGCAAATAAAATACCTGTACGGGCAGTTTGCAAATCAGCACCTAAAGCTCTTTGAGTAATGTATTGGTTACATCCCCAGTAGTTTAAGTTGATGATCCAGATACCAGCCAAGTAAGACATTAAACCTGGGAAAGTCAAATATTTATCAATTTCAATTTGAGAAGAATTTGCAGTTGGTTTTGGGATAATCATTTTGAAATGCTCAGGAGCTTCTTTCATCAAAACTTTAAAACCGGCAATTGCATTTTCACCTACTCCAAAATATTGTCCAACAGTTGTCAGGGCGATATACGAAGTTACTAAACCACCAATAATTAATACAGCAACCTGAATAACATCTGTATAAGCTACCACTTTCATACCTCCTAAAGAGATGAATAAAGCAAATACCGCTAAACCTATCATGATCACGTGCAGATATTCTCCACCGGCTAAACCATTAATAGCAACTGCTCCTAAATAAAGGATAGAAGTTAAATTTACAAATACATATAAAAACAACCAGAAAACCGCCATAATCAATGCCGTAGATTCGTTGTAACGTGTTTTTAAGAATTGAGGCATCGTGTAAATCTTATTTTTAAGATATACAGGAATAAACCAAACTGCTACAATAATAAGTGCGATAGCAGCAAGCCATTCGTAAGCAGCAACAGCGATTCCTAAAAAGAAACCTTCACCACTCATTCCGATGAATTGTTCAGCTGAAATATTTGAGGCAATTAAAGATGCTCCAATAGCCCACCAGGTTAAGTTTCCTTCGGCCAAAAAGTAAGCCTTAGCATCTTGTTCGTCTTGTTTACGCTTGCGGTAAACAGTGTAACCGTAGGCAGAAACTACGATAAAGTAAATAATAAAAACCGCATAATCTGCGAAAGCGAGGTTCTGGTTCATTGTTAGTAGTATTTTAAAAATTAGTATAGGTGATTGTTTGTTTAATTTGGTTTAAAATGTGATATGTGTTTTTATTCTGTTATTTTTTTATGAAAATAAGAATGAAGCCAAAAGTAAAATAAATAATTATAAATACACCATTTACAAATGTATTTTTTACATTTATAAATAAATTATTGTGTTAAATTTAAAATTGGCTTTCTTATAAACGACTTTTACAGGTTATTTACTAGTCGATTTATAATGCACATCAGCTTGTTGTCTTAAAATCTCCGCACTTTTTTCAGGTGTAATATCACGTTGCGATTCGCCTAACATTTCATAACCCACCATGAATTTTTTAACCGTTGCTGAACGCAATAATGGCGGATAAAAATGCATGTGAAAATGCCATTCCGGATGCTCTAAACCATCTGTTGGCGCCTGGTGAATTCCTGACGAATACGGGAATGAAGTATTAAATAAATTGTCGTACTTAATAGTTAATTGTTTTAAAATCGTTGCAAATGCATTCACTTCTTCAGCAGTAAAATCAGTAATTTTATTAAGTGCTCTTTTGCTGATGATCATTGTTTCGTAAGGCCAGATTGCCCAAAACGGAACCAATGCTACAAAGTGATCATTTTCGATTACGATACGTTCTCCGGTTTTTAATTCGGCTTGAAGATAATCCTCAAGAAGCGTTCTGTTGTTTTTATCGAAATATGATTTCAGGCTGTTTTGTGTTTTTTCGACCTGAGTTGGCAATGACGATTGTGCCCAGATTTGTCCGTGTGGGTGTGGGTTACTACAACCCATAACGCTTCCTTTATTTTCAAAGATCTGAACGTGGTTGATGTATTTTATGTTTCCTAAATCAGTGTATTCTTTTTGCCAGGTTCTGATGATATTTTCGATGCCGTCAATTTCCATTTCCGGTAATGTAAGATCATGTCTTGGAGAAAAACAAACTACTCTTGAGATTCCCTGTTCTGGTTTTGCTTTAAAGAAAGTGTGTTTAATATCTTCTTCAAAAATAATTTCGTCCTGCTTCATGGCAGCAAAATCATTTTCGAATACAAAACTGCTTTCGTAATTTGGGTTGTTTAATCCGTTTGCACGAACATTTCCCGGACACAAATAACAAGTTGGGTCGTATTTAGGTAATGCTTCTGTTGCAATTGTTTCGTTTTGTCCTTGCCACGGGCGTTTTGCGCGATGAGGTGATACTAAAACCCATTCATTAATTAAGGGATTAAAACGTCTGTGAGGATCTTCGTTAATGTCAAAATTTTTCATTGTAATTCTTGTGGTATTAAAGTAGTGTTGTTCCGTTTGAGATTTTTACATCGTAGAATTTTAATTCAATCCCAAATGTATCTAAATAAAGATTTGAAAACTTACTTTTTACCTCATTTTCATGTCTTTTTTTAATCAAATTGATGGTACATCCACCAAAACCTCCGCCCATAAGTCGCGATCCAATAATTGTATCGTCAGCTTTTGCGGTAGCTACAAGCATATCCAATTCGGCACAACTTACTTCATATTCTTGCGATAAACCATCGTGAGTTTCAAAAAGCAATTGTCCTAAAAGTTTTATATTTCCGTTGTCTAAAGCCTCGCAAGCCTTTATTACGCGGTTAATTTCTTTTACAACAAAATGTACTCTTTTAAAAACAGTTGGATTTATTTTGTCCTGAATGCTCAAAAGTTGTTCTTCTGTACAATCTCTGAAACTCTTTACTTCAGGAAAATTTTCTTTAATGATAGCCAATCCTTGTTCGCACTCAATTCTACGGGTATTGTATTCAGATGTAAAAAGCGAATGTTTTACATTACTATCAAATAAAACTAAAGAGTAATCTTTAAAATCAGCATTGTGATATTCAAAGTCAAGCGTATTACAATCTAATTTGATTACTTTATTCTCAAGACCATGAACGCTCGAAAACTGATCCATGATACCGCAATTAATACCTACCCAGTGTTCTGCTTTTTGTCCTAATAAAGAGATATCTACTTTTTCAATTTTCAGATCAAAAAGTTCTTTTATTCCGAAAATCATCCCGCACTCTAAAGCTGCCGAAGAAGACAAGCCCGAACCTACTGGAATATTACTGCTGAACACACAGTTAAAACCTTCAAAAACAAAACCATTATCCTGCAATTGTTTGATAACGCCACGGATATAATTGGTCCAGACCACATCGCTTAATGTGATTTCCTGAGTCAGATCAGCTTCAAAATCTTCGTTTAAGTCGATCGCAACTATTCGGGATTTTTTGGTATTGTTTTTCGCAAAAGCAAAACAAATTACTTTGTCGATTGCGGCTGGTAAAACATAACCGTCATTATAATCAATATGTTCCCCAATGATGTTGATTCTTCCTGGAGAAAGTACTACTTTTTGAGGAGCTGATCCAAAAGATTTCTCAAAAAAAGCAGTGGTGTTCTGTACTAAAATGTCATTCATTATGATGTAATTGAAATGGTATTATCTGGTAATTTTTTGAACTTTTCTGTAAATAATTATTAGTTTATATTTTCGAATTTATAAACCGTTTTTTGGTTGTATGTATCTCCTTTTCTTAAAACCGAATTTGGAAAATGTTCCTGATTGGGTGCATCCGGAAAATTTTGCGTTTCAAAACAAATTCCGCTTGACGGATGATAACTTATATTTTCTTTTCCTTTTAAGGTATCAGAACATTTACCGCCTACATAAATATGTACACTTGGCTGATCTGTGTAAACGCTCATTTGCAAATTATTTTTGGCACTGTATAATTTTGCTACAGCATTATTTGTTTTTTCAACAACAAACGAATTGTCAATAATTGCAGGACATTTTTTAGCAGTTCTAAAATCAAAATCATGATTAGAAAGCGTTGTAAAACTTCCACTCGGAATATTATCTGAATCTGTCTCTAATATTTTTTCAGCATCGATAAACATAGTCTGATCCAGAACATCTCCGTCATGACCATCAAGATTAAAATAACTATGATGCGTTAAGTTTATAACCGTATCTTCTGTAGTTGTTGCTTTGTATTCCAGTTTCAGTTCATTGTCTTCGGTCAAAGTATACGTTAAGTCAACGTGTAATTCTCCCGGAAAACTTTCGTCTAAATTCTCACTTAAAAGACTCAAAGTAATCGACGGATTATCTCCTGAAGTAATGTTGGTTACATTCCATACTTTTTGTCCAAAACCTACAATTCCGCCATGCAGTGTATTTCCGTTATTATTAATGTTCAACTGGTACGTTTTGTCGTTTAATTGAAAAGAACCTTTACTAATTCTTCCTGCATAACGACCAACAGTTGTCCCAAAATAAGGAGCACCCGGTAAATTATACGAAGCCAGATACGATTCTAAATTGTCAAAACCCAAAACAACATCAACAAGATTACCATTCGAAACCGGAATTTGTAATGAAGTTACCGTAGCGCCATAATTAATGACCTGAACTTTCATTCCGTTTTTATTTGATAATTCAAAAGAAAGAATTTCTTCCTTATCGGGCATTAAACCAAATGATTTAGATATAGATCCGTTTTGAAAATGCGATATATGTTTTATTTCCATATTATTTTTGCCAAAAGTGAAATCCAAAAATAGAAACATTATTTACGTTTGCATACCAGTACCTACCAGTTTTTTGTATATTGCACCCAAAATTCCTTTTTTATGAATATTATTTCGATTCAAAATAACATTGGTTTGCCAAAATATAAGCAGATAATTCTGTCAATAGAAAAAGCAATCGAAGAAGAAAAACTGGTAAAAGGCGACCGATTACCATCTGTAAATAAAGTGTGTCTGGCTTTTTCGTTATCGCGTGATACGGTTTTATTAGGATACGATGAACTCAAAAAAAGAGGAATTATTTATGCCATTCCCGGCAAAGGATATTACGTTAAAAGCGTTGAAACGACCATAAAACAAAAGATTTTCTTATTATTTGATGAATTAAATAGTTTTAAAGAAGACATCTATAATTCGTTTTTACAGCATATCGGAAAAAATGCTCAGGTCGATATTTTCTTTCATCACTTTAATGGTCCCGTTTTTCAGAAGCTTATAAATGACAGCAACGGAAATTATACAAAATACATCATTATGCCCACCGACTTAAACGATGTAGCTAAATTGATAAAAACCCTACCAGTAAGCGAAGTTATCATACTGGATCAGACTAATCCTGATCTAAAATTGTATCCCGCTATTTACCAAAATCACGAAAAAGATATCTTCGAAGGATTGCTTAAAGGAAAGTCAAGGCTGAGTAAATATGAAAAGCTAATCTTGATTTTCCCGGGTTTCAGAGAGCCACTTGGAATGAAAATTGGGTTTGAAGCTTTTTGTACCGAACATAATTTTGAGTACGAAATCATTACAGAATTTACCGACCGCGAAATCACTTTGGGCGATTTGTATATTATTCCTAATGATCGTGATTTGGTACGCGTAATCGAGAAAGCAAGAGACCAGAACCTGAAATTAGGAATCGATCTCGGAATCATATCCTATAATGAAACACCTCTAAAAAAGATTGTCGCCAACGGAATCACCACAATTTCAACCCATTTTGAAACGATGGGAAAAATTTTGGCAGATATAGTACTAAAAGGAAAGAAAGAACAAATAGAAAATAAATCCTCACTTATAATGCGTAATTCTTTATAAAAGCTTTTTGTTTTTTTAGGAGCTAATCCCGCTATTCGTTTCAATCTTTTGTGCCGAACCCCGGCACAAAAGGATTTCCTCTTCTATCGGGGCTATGACAATCATTTTCATAAGATGTTTCCCCGTATAGTTTGTCATCCTGACGTAGGAAGGATCACACAAGAAGCTCGACAAAGATTGCGGTTACGAACAAATAAAAAAAGAATAAAAATCCGTTTTTAATCCGCGTTTTTGCGAAGCAAATCCGTACCATCTGCGTGCCATGACAAAGACATACCCATTTAATTTCCAATCTCCGTTATCTAAAAATCAATATCTCAGAATAAAAACACATAATCTGTTAAATCCCTAATTTTTTAATTAAAAAAACGGGGAAACAATTTTTTTGTTTTTGTGGAATTATTTTACATACATTTGTAAATGTAAATTTTACACTTATAATTTATTTTGTTTTTCCTTTATGAAAATGGCATAAGCGTTGTTTTAAAATGAAGTAAAGACAAAAACAAATTTGCTATTAAATAAACCAACCAACTTAAAATTAACTTTAGAAATGAACAACAAAATAGACCAATTATCGGCAGATAATATAAGAGCTTTGGCTATTTCGATGGTCGAAAAAGCCAATTCCGGACATCCGGGAGGATCTATGGGAGGCGCAGACTTCATGCATATTTTATATTCTGAATATTTAAAATACGATCCAACTGATATGAACTGGATTTTCAGAGATCGTTTTTTTATGGATGCCGGACATCTTTCGGCTTTGATGTATGCGCAATACTATTTCCTTGGCAATTATGAAAAAACAGATCTTGAAAATTTCAGACAATGGGGTTCTGTAACTCCGGGTCATCCTGAAATTGATGTAAAAAGAGGTATCGAAAATACTTCAGGACCATTAGGACAAGGACATGCAATGGGTGTTGGAGCAGCAATTGCAGCTAAGTTTTTATCGGCGAGATTCGAAAATTTATTCGATCATAAAATTTATGGTTTTATAACCGATGGTGGCGTGCAGGAAGAAATTTCGCAAGGAGCAGGACGAATTGCAGGACATTTAGGACTGAACAATTTTATCATGTTTTATGATTCGAATGATGTACAGCTTTCGTCTATGACAGATGAGGTTACGACCGAAAATACGGCAATGAAATATGAATCATGGGGATGGAAAGTTATTACTATCGACGGTCATAATCACACTCATATTCGTTCAGCATTGAATGCAGCCCACGCCGAATTAGAAAGACCAACCTTAATTATTGGCCGTACCATAATGGGCAAAGGTTGTGTAACGGCAGACGGAACAATGTACGAAGGACAATGCGAATTGCACGGAAAACCTATTGGCGCTACAAAAGCCAATTTCGAAAAAACATTACAGAATTTAGGCGCCAATCCTGAAGATTCATTTGCGGTTTATAATGATGTAGCATTACATTATGCTGCAATTTTAAAAAATAAAACAGAAGAATCAGCAGACAGAAAAATACAAATTTCGGCCTGGGAAAAACAAAACCCGCAATTAGCTGAAAAGATAAAACAGTTTTTTAATGGAGATTTGCCGGCATTAGATTTCAGTACAATTGCTCAAAAAGCCAATGCAGCAACACGCGATGCATCGGCGGCAGTTTTAGGATATCTGGCGGAAAATGTAGAGAATATGATCGTATCTTCTGCCGATTTATCGAATAGTGATAAAACAGATGGTTTCCTGAAAAAGTCATCGGTTTTACAAAAGAATAATTTTCACGGAGGATTTTTGCAAGCGGGTGTTGCTGAATTAACGATGGCCGCAATTGCAAACGGAATCGCGCTTCACGGTGGAGTAATTCCGGTTGTGGCAACATTTTTTGTGTTTTCTGATTATATGAAACCAGCAATTCGTTTGGCCGCCATTCAGGAATTACCGGTAAAATACGTCTGGACACATGATTCTTTCCGCGTAGGCGAAGACGGTCCAACGCACCAGCCTATCGAGCAGGAAGCGCAAATTCGATTATTAGAAAAAATTAAAAACCATTCCGGCGATCAGAGTTTATTGGCTTTGCGTCCGGCAGATGCTATCGAAACTTCTGTAGCCTGGCAAATGGCACTCGAAAATAAAAAAACACCAACAGGTTTAATTCTTTCGAGACAAGATATAAAGGATATTCCAACAAACGGAAATTCAAGATTTGATGAGGCTTCTCAGGCCAAAAAAGGCGGTTATCTGGTCAAATCAAATTCAAATCCGGATATTACTTTAATTGCAAACGGATCTGAAGTAGCCACACTTATTGAGGCTGCAAATGAACTGGAGCAGAATTTTAAATTAAATATAAACGTAGCTTCTATTATTTCTGAAGGACTTTTTAGATCTCAGTCAGCAGAATATCAGGAAAGTGTTATTCCAAAAGACGCATTGGTTTTCGGACTTACCGCCGGACTTCCGGTAAATCTTGAAAATCTAGTAGGTACTAAAGGAAAAGTCTTTGGCTTAGACCATTTTGGCTATTCGGCTCCGGCATCAGTTTTAGATCAGAAATTTGGATTTACCAGCGAAAATGCACGTAAAGAAATCCTGAAATATTTAGAAAGTAATAATTATAACTTATTAAAATAATAGAACGACATGAAATTTTTTATAGATACAGCAAACTTAAAAGATATTAAAGAAGCCAATGATTTAGGCGTTTTAGATGGTGTAACCACAAACCCTTCCTTAATGGCAAAAGAAGGTATTACCGGAGCTCAAAATATTTTAGACCATTATATAAAAATTTGCGAATTGGTGGATGGCGATGTAAGTGCCGAAGTAATCTCAACAGATTTTGATGGAATGGTAGCTGAAGGTGAAAAACTGGCAGCATTGCATCCGCAGATTGTGGTAAAAATTCCGATGATAAAAGATGGTGTAAAAGCCATCAGATATTTTTCGAATAAAGGAATCAGAACCAACTGTACTTTGGTATTTTCTGTGGGTCAGGCTTTGTTGGCTGCAAAAGCGGGAGCAACTTATGTTTCGCCATTTATTGGCCGTTTAGATGATATTTCGACTGACGGAATGGTACTAATTGAAGACATCAGACTGATTTATGATAATTACGGATACGAAACTCAAATTTTGGCAGCTTCTGTTCGTAACGTAATGCACATTATCAATTGTGCAAAAATAGGATCAGATGTTATTACCGGGCCATTAAGTGCCATCGAAGGTTTACTAAAACATCCTTTAACAGATATAGGTCTTGCAACTTTCCTTGCTGATTATCAAAAAGGAAATAGCTAATTAGAATATTTTTTGGCGCACGGATTTGAACGGTAAATGTTTTGACACAGATTTTAATTTTAAAAAATGGGATAGCAAAACTAAAATTTATCAGATCAATTGATAAATAAAATAAAATCAGTCTGTTTATCTGCTTAATCCGTGACCAAAACTTACAAGATAATTTGTTAGTTTTTAATTGTAGTTTTTTTGAAGAAAAAACCCTGAAAGTTTGTGGCTTTCAGGGTTTTGTTTTTTTATAATATGCCCACTGATGGTGCGGGTGATAAAGATTAGCACGGATTTTTCTTTTTTTTCTCTCGCAGATTTAGCAGATTTTTTTAAACTATTAATCTGCACGATCTGCCAAATCAGCGAGACAATTTTTTAAAGTTGCCTATAAAAAAAATCAGCGAAAACCAGTTAGATAAGTAAAATCCGTGGGCAAACTACTTTTTACAAATTCAATACAAAATCGTTAAGTAATTTCTCTTCATATTTTTCTTTATTAAAAGTATACAGATACGATCCTTTTCGGGAAGACTGCATATCTTTTTCATCCAGTTTATTTAGAATTTCTAAAGAATTAATCTTGCTGATAAAGTTACGTTTGTCTAATTCCTTACTCAAAATTGCTTCGTATAATTCTAATAGCTGACGCATGGTAAACTTTTCAGGCAACAATTCAAAACCAATTGGTTTTATCGAAGTTCTGTAACGAAGTCTTTTAATGGCGTTTTGAACCATTTCGTTGTGGTCAAAAATTAAATTAGGAGCATCAGCAATACTAAACCATTGTGCATGATAATTTTTAATCAGTTCAGCATTATGATTTTCGATATTAATCAAAGCATAATACGAAACCGAAATGGTTCTTTCGACAGGATCACGATCAATTTCGCTGTAAGCATATAGTTGCTCCATATAAATGTCGTTTAAACCTGTATAAGTATTTAAGATTCTAATCGCAGCATCATCCAGTACTTCATCACGCTTTAAAAAACCTCCAATCAAAGACCATTTTCCCTTTTCAGGCTCAAAGTCTCTCTTGATCAAAAGGATTTTCAACCCTTCGCTGTCGAATCCAAAAATGATACAATCTACTGCTAATAAGACTTTATCTGCAGAACTATAACTGTTTAGCATATTCAATTTTTTATTGGTAAATATATAAACTTCCTAATACGTTTCATAATTTATTAATGTAGATTTTACACTTAATAAATTAGTCTTTTTTCCAGAAGTTCAGTAATGAGTTTTTTATAGTCAAATTTAGATCACGATTTATCTTTTTCAATCGTTTTCGGAATGAAAAAACTTCGATTTCATCAAAAAACAATCTTTCAGGCAAAATTTAAAAGAGCCTAAAGAGGATTTTATTTACAAAAATAACAAAATTTTATGCTCATAATCTTCAATAAATAACTCAAATGTGAATTTTTTTTCTAATGCCATTTTTTGAGTAAAAAGTTGCTTTTTAATAAAAAGTGTTGGTTTTACACAAATTATAGATCAAAAAGGTCTTTTTTTTGAAAATAACATTAATTTTTAAATGTTGTTTTTACACTTAATTTATGATATGCGTTTTTTTTGAGTCCTTTTTTTGCCATATTAATTTGTTTTTAAGCTTTTTTTTTAGTTAAATTTACAAATGTAAAATTAACACTTATAATTATACGCTAACCAACTTAAACTAACCAGTATGATAACAAACCAAAAATTATTTTTTTACTGCAATTTTTTATTGCCAAAAAAAGAATGGCTTGTAGCATTTATGATGCTATTATTTTCCGTAAATCAAATGTCGGCTCAGGGCAAAGTGATTACCGGAATTGTTACCTCGGCGCAAGACAAACTGCCTTTGCCGGGAGTGAATATTATGATAAAGGGAACCAAAACCGTTTCGACAACAGGTTTTGATGGAGAATATTCGATTAAAGCATCTCCAAACGATGTTTTAGTTTTTTCATTTATAGGATTTCAAAATCAGGAATTAACGGTAGGAAATCAATCTAAAGTAAATGCAGTTTTAAGCGAAGACACGAATAAACTAAATGAAGTAGTCGTAATTGGTTACGGAACACAAAAGAAATCAGATCTAACCGGATCTGTAAGTGTTGTTAATATGGAATCGGCTAAAAAAACCGTAACATACGATGCTGCAAAAATGCTTCAGGGGCAGGTTCCGGGAGTAACAGTACAATCTTCAGGAGAACCGGGTGGTTTTGTAAATGTCAAAATTAGAGGGATAACTTCATTCACCAACAACAATCCTCTTTTTGTTATTGACGGAATTATGGTGGATGCTCCAAATGATTTTGCACCAGGAGAAATAGAATCTATGCAGGTTCTTAAAGATGCATCATCGGCCGCTATTTACGGTGTTCGTGGAGCAAATGGAGTGGTAATTATTACAACTAAAAAAGGTAAAGCAGGTAAAACAGACGTTAAATTCAAATCTATTGTAGGACTTCAGAATGTTACTAAAAGATGGGATGTAACAGATCGTTTGGGGTATCAGCAAATTACCAGTGAGGCCGAAAGAAACAGAGACATTAGAGCAGGAGTTCCTGTAAATATTGCTCCCGGAAATAATCCGGCAAGTTCGTCATACATTTCCAATGTTGATACAGACTGGCAAAAAGAATCGATGAAAACGGGTGTAGTACAAAATCAGACACTTACATTTTCAGGAGGTGCTGAAAATATTGCGTATAGCTTTAATGTTGATTATTTCAAAAACACCAGTTACTTAAAAACGCCACAGGATTATGAAAGGCTGTCAACGAATTTGAATTTGAATGGTAAAAAAGGAAAATTCAAATACGGGGCGAAAATTGCCTACACACAATCTGATAAGGAAATTTTTAACGAATATAATGCAGGACAAACCTTTATCAGTGATATGTTAGGTGCTGTACCAACAATGCCGGTTTACGACGCTAACAGATTAGGCGGTTACGGAGGAACAGATAACCTGACACAAAGAGCGATCTCAATGAACCCTATTGGATACAATAATTTGATCACTAACAATGGCAAAAGAAACCGTTTTATTGGAGACATCTGGGGCGAAATTGAAATTGTTAAAGGGCTTAAATACAAATTGGATGTAAGTTATGACAGAACAGATTGGGAAAACAGAAAGTTTATACCGCCAAGTGATTTAGGATGGTATTATATTACGACAAACGATGAGGCTTCTTTAGATACAGAAACTGGAAATGAGCTCAGAACGTTCTGGAATAATTTATTGACTTACGAAATTTCATTAGGCAAACATAAAATTGATGCTCTTGCAGGATTGATTCAGGAAAGAAGAGACTATCACAGATATAATTCAAGAGGTGTAGGTTATACACCTGGAGAAATACCAATGCTTCAGTTTGCTGATGCAAGAAATGCGAGCGAGTATAAATTTACCATTACAGGAATATCATACATCAGCAGATTAAACTATGCTTATGATGACAGGTATTTGCTACAGGCAAATTTCAGACAAGATAAAACATCTCTTTTTAGCGAGATCAATAACTCGGCAAACTTCTACTCTTTTTCAGGAGGCTGGAAAATTAGTAATGAGAAGTTTTTACACTTACCAAGCTGGGTGAGCAATATTAAACTTAGAGGAGGTTACGGTACAATAGGAAATAACACCATTCCGCAATACTTCTTTGCTTCAACAGTAAATAGTTTTGCAGGTTATGATTTTAATAATTCACTTGCTCCGGGAACAACTGTTGTTGCAGCACTTGACCCTAATGTACACTGGGAAAAAACAACCAGTAAAAATATCGCATTAGAATTAGGGTTTTTAGATAACGACTTGCAATTTACAGGAGAGTATTTTATAAAAAAAGTAACAGACATGTTGGTTAATGTTCCTTTACCATATTCTAATGGTGCTTTCCCTGCCAGTATTTTTACTAATGCAGGAGATATGCAAAATAAAGGTTTTGAGTTTACAGCTTCATATAGTAATCATCATCGAAAATTTAAATATGATATCTCAGCCAATTTTGGAACTTTAAAAAATGAAGTAACTAAAATTGGAGTAAATGGAAATCCTCTTTACGGAGCAGTTTCAAAAACAGAAGTAGGAAGATCTGTAGGAGAAATTTATGCTTGGGAAGCTGTTGGTATTTTTCAAAACGCAGCCGAAGTTGCAGCTTCTCCAACACAAACTGGTGCAGCTCCGGGAGATGTCAAATTTAAAGATGTAAATGGAGACGGAATTATTACAGATGCTGACAGAACTTTTCAGGGAGTATCGATTCCTAAATATGGTTTTGGATTGAATTTCAGTGCTTCTTATGAAAATTTTGACTTCTCAATGTTTTGGCAAGGTAGCGGAGGAAACAAAGTTTTTAATGCCATGTACCGTAATTTAATGACAGGACAATACGGAAACCACAGTACAGATGAATTGAATTATTGGACTACCACTAATACCAATACGAATGTTCCGGCACCGGTAATTGGTGATCCTAACGGAAATAACAGAGATTCAAACCGATTCATTCAAAGTGGAGACTACGTGAGATTGCAAACAATGGAACTAGGTTTCAATATTCCGTTGAAAGACAAATTTATCCAAAAAGCAAGAGTATATGTTAATGGTCAGAACTTATGGACGATTACAAAATATACAGGATATGATCCGGACTTTAATAGTGACGGATTGCTTTCAAGAGGATATGATGCAGGATCTTTCCCAAATCCAAGAACTATTTCTTTAGGAGTAGAGGTAAATTTCTAAAACTGGTTTAACCCATTAAAAACGTATTAAAATGAAATATAAGATATATAACTATATAACGATTTTCTTTTCATTGGCTGTTGTAACAACAAGCTGTGTTGAAAATGAAGATTTGACCCAAATTGACCCAAATAATAATGCAGTAGATTCATTCTGGAAAACAGATCAGGATGCTATTGAAGGAGTAAATGCAGCTTACGGAAGTTTATTAACAGATGGAACGTACATGAGAAGTACACCATTATTATTAGACGCAAGAGCAGATGATGCGCGTACCAATAGCCCTTGGGGGTCAATGTATAATGCAGGTCACTTTAACTCAAATGTTGCCGACGCATCCATTTATGGATGGGCTTTCGAAACCTATTATCAGGGAATTTACCGTGCCAATCAGGTTTTAACAAATGTACCGGAAATAGGTTTTCAGGATCAGGCGCTTAAAAACAGAATTTTAGGACAAGCATATTTCTTAAGAGGATTATTTTTATTTCATGCCGTTAACTTGTTCAAAAATGTACCGGTACCAACAGAACTGGCAGTATATTATCCGCAAAAAACAGAAGCAGAAGGCTGGGCTCAGGTGATTGCCGACTTTCAGGCTGCTGCAGATTTATTGCCTGTTTCTTATGATAATATTTCAGGTTTAGACGGAGGTCAAAAAGGACGCGCTACAAAAGGTGCTGCATTAGGATATTTAGGAAAAGCGTATTTGTTTAATAAAGATTTTGCAAATGCTAAAACGGCTTTCAGACAAGTAATCGATTTAGGCGTTTACTCCTTAGTATCGAACTACCGCGATAATTTTACAACTGCAAACGAAAACAATTCTGAATCTCTTTTCGAAGTACAATTTAGCAGAGAAGCAGGTGGAGTTGATTTAGGTTGGGGAGGAGCTCCTGCATCAGGTTGGGGAAAAACTTCTGCGCGTGCAATTACTTATGCACCAAGAGCTTTTGGATGGACAGATGTTCAGCCTTCATGGGCATTATTCAATGAATTTCATGATGAAAAAACAAAAACAGGAGATCTTGATCCACGTTTAGATGCTACTATATTTTATAATAAACCAGGCGGAATGAAATTGTACGGAAAAGATTTTGCCACTTTTTATGCTACAAGTCCTGGAGATTTAAACGACATATTTTGTAGAAAATACCAAAATTCTGACGGAGAATTTGCAGACGAATACGACTGGCGTTCCGGAATTAACGAGCGTTTATTAAGATATGCAGATATTCTTTTAATGTATGCCGAAACTCTAAACGAAACAGGCGATACTCCCGGAGCATACGGATATATCCAGATGGTAAGAAACAGAGTGGGTTTGCCGGACTTAGCAACAGTAAAACCAAATATGACACAAGAACAAATGAGAGAGCAGTTGGGTCACGAAAGATTCCTGGAGTTTCCACTTGAAGGACACCGTTTTGATGACATTCGTCGTTGGGGATGGTTGCAAAATTCAGCAAAACTGGCATGGCTAAAATCGAGAGATGCTGAGTTTAATTCTTATACACCTGGAAGAGAATTTTATCCAATTCCGCAATTAGAAATGGATAATAATCCGGGAACAAAACAGAATGACAGTTATTAAGTTTTCAGTCCCAGTCCCAGTCGCAGTTTAAACTGGGAACTGAGACGGAAAACTGCGACTAAAAAATAGAATTTATTTGAATTAGTTAGAATACTTAACATCATGTGAGAGCTTAAAAACTTTCACATGATTTTATAAATTAAACATATCATGAAAAAAGTACTTGTAAGCACGTTTCTTTTTACCCTTTTCAGTCAGGTTAGTTTCGCTCAAAATCAAACCACAGTGGTTACGATTAAAAACAATGCAGATGCGCCAACAATCAACAAAAACATTTACGGACATTTTGCAGAACATCTGGGACGCTCTATTTATGGAGGTTTTTTTGTGGGAGATACATCCAAAATTCCAAATACAAAAGGGGTTAGAAATGATATTGTTAAAGCTTTAAAAGAATTAAAAATTCCAAATTTAAGATGGCCTGGCGGATGTTTTGCCGATACGTACCACTGGAAAGACGGAATTGGACCACAACAAGAAAGACCTACAATCGTAAACCAATGGTGGGGAGGAGTAACAGAAGACAACAGCTTTGGAACACATGATTTCTTAAACATGTGCGAATTGCTTGGAGCAGAACCATATTTATCCGGAAATGTAGGTAGCGGAACGGTTCAGGAATTGGCTGATTGGGTGCAGTACACCAACTTTAGCGGTAAAAGTCCGATGAGTGATTTGCGTAAAAAAAACGGAAGAACAGAACCCTGGAAAGTGAAATTCTGGGGAATCGGAAATGAAGCGTGGGGTTGTGGAGGAAATATGACAGCAGAATATTATGCTAATGAATACCGCAAATATGCCACTTTCATGTCAGATTGGGAAAACACAGGCGGAATTACTCGTATTGCATCAGGATCAAACAGCGCCGATTATAACTGGACAGAAGTTTTAATGAAAAACATTCCGATCAATATGTTAGGCGGAGTTGGAGTACACCATTATGCTGTAATCGACTGGGCTAAAAAAGGAGATGGCGTAAATTTTACTGAAGACGGATATTTTCATACCATGCAATCAGCGCTGAAAATGGAAGAATTGGTAACGAAACATTCTGCTATTATGGACAAATACGATCCGGAGAAAAAAGTAGCCATGATTGTAGACGAATGGGGAGCTTGGTACGAAGTAGAAAAAGGAACAAATCCTGGCTTCTTGTACCAGCAAAATACCATGAGAGATGCAGTTTTGGCCGGAGCAACACTAAACATCTTCAACAATCACGCTGACAGAGTTCGTATGGCAAACCTTGCGCAATGTGTAAACGTTTTGCAAGCTGTAATCCTTACAGATAAAGCAAAAATGATAACAACACCAACCTATCATGTCATGAAAATGTACAGCGTTCATCAGGATGCTAAATTATTACCAATAGATTTTCAATCACCATTATACACTTTCAACGGAGAATCACTTCCGGCAGTTTCAGCTTCAGCATCAAAAGATAAAAGCGGATTGGTTCATATTTCATTAGTAAATGTTGATGCCAAGAATAAAAACAAAATAGAAATCGATGTAAAAGATCTTGGTGTTAAAGGCTTTACAGGAACTATTATAACATCGGAAAAATTACAGGATTATAATTCATTCGATGCTCCAAACAAAATTGTACCAATAGTTTTTAAAGGTTTCGAAAATAAAAAAGGAAAATTAGAAATCACAATTCCTCCTTTCTCAGTAGTCGTGTTAGAAGGAAAATAACAAGCTAGAAATGAAAAAATCAAAATATATAATCAAAATCACTTCGTACATCGGGTTGGTTTTATTTGCTCTTGCCGCAGTGAGTTGTTCTAAAGACGATCCTGCAACAAATGAAACGAGTCCTCCGGTTGTAGTAGATCCTCCTGTAGTTACACCCGCTTTTCCCGGGCCAACATACGCAGATAATTATACGTCAATATCAGGTTGGGGAAGCAGAGCACAATGGAATTTAGCCAACGTACACGATCCATCTGTAGAAAAATCAGGTGAATACTATTATATGTATCAAACCGATGCTTCTTACGGAAATGCAACAGATGGTCACGGACATTTTTTTTACAGAAGATCAAAAGATTTAATCAATTGGGAGTTTATGGGATCATCAATGACCGAAGCTCCTGCCTGGGTAAAAGATTCTTTAAATAATAAAAGAGCCCGAATGTCACCGGCATTGCCACCAATTACAAATCCTAATTATGGATATTGGGCACCCTGCGTTCGAAAAGTGGGCAATATTTACAGAATGTATTATAGCATCGTAGTAACAAATCCTATTGTAGGAACAGACACCAATACTTCCTGGACAGAACGTGCTTTCATTGGCTTAGCCGAAACAAGTGATTTGGCTTCAAACAATTGGATAGACAAAGGAATGGTTGTTTGCTCTGAACCCGATGGCGTAAAAAGTTATGTTAGAAACGGAGGAAACGATTGGGATGCCTATTTTAAATTCAACGCCATCGATCCTAGTTTTATTCAGACTCCCGAAGGCGATCAATATTTAATTTATGGTTCATGGCATTCCGGAATTGCAGCTTTAAAACTGAACCCGGCAACAGGAAAACCGGATAAATTAAAAACAATTGACGATTACGGAGTACGTATCGCTGGACGCGGAAATGTAAATTCAAACCGTTGGCAAGCACTAGAAGGACCTGAAATTATTTATAATCCGGACACACAATATTATTATTTATTTCTGGCGTATGATGAATTATCAGTTGCTTACAATACACGCGTTGCACGTTCAAAAAACATTCTGGGACCTTATCAAACCATTAGCGGAACCAGCATTACAAGCGGAGCCGATTGTTTCCCAATGTTAACGCATCCATACTCTTTTAAAAATCATACCGGCTGGGTTGGAATCTCACATTGCGGAATTTTTCAAAACCCCGAAACCAAACAATGGTATTACGCATCGCAAGCCCGTTTGCCGGAAGGAGTTCCCGGAATTGCAGTTTCGAATGCAGTCATGATGGGACACGTTCGCGGTATTCAATGGACAGAAGATGGCTGGCCTGTAGTAGAAGCAGAACGTTATGCCGGAGTACCGGCAACAACGATTTCTGAAGCTAGTTTTATTGGAACATGGGAACAAATTACCATGAATTATCAATACAAAGCCATTCAAAAATCAGTTACCGTTTATTTAACCGGAGATAAAAAAGTGAGCGGAGATATTAACGGAACCTGGTCCTACGACAGCGCTAAAAAAATCTTAACCATAAACGGAATAAAATGTAATGTAACCGATGCCTGGGATTGGGAATCGGCCACCAGAAAAGTGACTTTGAGTTATTCAGGTTTAACCGGAACGGGATTACCAGTTTGGGGTAAAAAGATTAATTAGAAAATTATAAATTCCAATTTCTTAAATCCCAAATTCCAAGTATTAAATAATAGCCACAGATTAAAGAATTAAAAAGATTAAAAAATTTGCTCAAGAAAAATAAGCCACTAATTCCAAAAATTAAATTCGAGAAAATTGGTGCAATTCGTGGCAAAAAAAATAAAGCTAAGGTTAAAAAAATCATTTTAATCTTTTAATCTGTGGCAAAAAACACAAATCGTATCAGAATGAAAAATCTACTTACAAGCCTGTCTATTTTAATTTTAATTACTTCGTGCAAAGTAGTTGCTCAAATTGACCCGGTAAAATTCAATAATCCGATCATCAAAGATCAATATACAGGAGATCCTGCAGCATTGGTTTATAAAGATAAAGTCTATTTATACGCCGGTCATGACGAAGCACCAAACGATTTTAATTTTTATAAAATGAATGAATGGGTGGTGTATTCTTCTTCGGACATGAAAAAATGGGAATCGCATCCGGTGCCTTTAAAAGCATCTGATTTTGCCTGGGCAAAAGGAGATGCATGGGCTTCGCAGGTAATTGAAAGAAACGGAAAATTTTATTGGTATGTAACTGTTGAACATGGTTCAGTACATGGAAAATCGATCGGAATTGCAGTTTCAGACAGTCCAATAGGACCTTTTAAAGATGCTTTAGGAAAAGCCCTGATTACAAATGACATGACCAAATTTAGCGATATAAGCTGGGACGATATCGACCCGACAGTTTATATCGATAATGACGGACAAGCGTATTTGTTTTGGGGAAATACCGCTTGTCATTATGCCAAACTAAAAGAAAATATGTTAGAATTAGACGGGCCAATTCAGCACATTGATCTGCCACATTTTACCGAAGCACCTTGGATTCATAAACACAAAGACTGGTATTATTTATCATACGCTTATGAATTTCCGGAAAAAATCGCCTACGCCATGAGCAAGTCCATCACCGGGCCGTGGGAGTTTAAAGGAATTTTGAATGAAATTGCAGGAAATAGCAATACAAACCATCAGTCGATCATAGATTTTAAAGGACAATCGTATTTTATTTATCACAACGGAGCATCAATTCCGCATGGTGGAAGTTTCAGAAGATCAGTTTGTGTAGATAAATTATACTATAACAAAGACGGAACTATGAAACGTGTTGTAATGACATCTGAAGGAATTCAGTAGTTTTTAGTCTCAGTCTCAGTGGCAGTTTTCAAAATAACAGATCAAATTTTCACCATATAAGTTATATAAGTTCATTTAAAACCAGGTTTGAAAAAACTTATATGATTTAAAAAGTTTCCAGTCAACGCAAAGCTTAAATTATCTTATATGACTTATATGGTAAAAAAACATCAAAACATGAAATTTTATAAAAACATAAAACAGGCAATTCTAGCACTAATCCTTCTGATTGGTTCGGTTTCATTTGCGCAGGAAATAGTCGTTCACGATCCCGTCGTTATCAAGCAAAAAGACACTTATTATTTGTATTGCACCGGAAACGGAATCAGTGTTTTTAGTTCGAAAGATTTAAAAAACTGGAATCCCGAACCGCAGGTTTTCAAAGACAAACCCGTTTGGGCAGATGGCGTTGCGGCCGATTTCAAAAACCACATTTGGGCGCCGGATATTTCATTGCACAACAATGTTTATTATCTGTATTATTCGGTTTCGGCTTTCGCCAAAAATACATCGGCGATTGGCGTAGCGACCAATACAACATTAGATCCAAAAGACAAAAAGTACAAATGGGTCGATCAGGGAATTGTGATTCAATCACAACCCAATCGTGATATGTGGAATGCCATTGACCCGAATTTAATCTTTGATGAAAACAATACGCCGTGGTTATCATTCGGTTCTTTTTGGGAAGGATTGAAATTAGTAAAAATAAATCCCGATTTAAAATCAATTGCTCAGCCACAAGAATGGCATACCATTTCAAAACGAAAAAGAACCTTTGAATTACCGGATTCAGATCCCGGAGATGGCGCGCTGGAAGCTCCTTTTATATTCAAGAAAAATGGCTATTATTATCAATTTCTTTCTTGGGATTTATGTTGCCGGGGAGAAAAAAGCACCTATAAAGTCGTTGTTGGAAGAGCTAAAAATGTAACAGGACCTTATGTCGATAAAGACGGAAAATCTTTAAATGAAGGCGGAGGAAGTATTGTTGTTCAGGGCGATGAAAATTACTTTGGCGCAGGCCATAACAGCGCTTATACTTTTGATGGCAAAGATTATATTTTTTATCACGCTTACGAAAAGAAAACCAACGGAACACCAAGATTAGTCGTTAAAGAAATGCTTTGGGACAATGATTTATGGCCCGTTTTAAAATAGAATAAAAATAATATAATGAAAAAATACACTTTCCATATTGTAACAGTTTTTCTATCATTCCTAATTTTTGTTTCCTGTAAAGAAACCAGAAATGACGTCGTACAATCGAATAAAACATCGGCTCTAAAAGCAGGCTACGAAATTGAACCGGTCAACATTCAAAATGTAAAACTGACCGATTCTTTTTGGTTGCCTATTATAAAAAGAGTACAGGAAATTACAATTGCATATGCCATTCAAAAATGTAATGAAGAAGGACGTTTTGAAAATTTCTTAATTGCGGGAAAACAAAAAACCGGAACAGTAAGAGGAGAAATGCCATTTGATGATACTGATGTTTATAAAATTATCGAAGGCGCATCGAATACCTTAATTAGCGCACCAAATCCAAAACTTGAAAAAGTATTAGATTCCTTGATTGCCATTGTAAAAATTGGTCAGGAAAAAGATGGATACCTAACAACCTGGAGAACCATAAATCCTGCAAAACCACCAGCGCCTTGGGTTCCGGTTATTGAAGGAAAACGTTGGGAATCATTGCAAATTAGCCACGAATGCTACAATGCAGGACATTTGATCGAAGCTGCTGTGGTACATTATGAAGCAACCGGAAAAAGAAATTTCCTTGATATTGCCATCAAAAATGCCGACTTATTAGTAAAAACTTTTGGTGATAAACCAGGTCAGGTAAAAGGAGTTCCGGGGCATCAAATTGTAGAAACAGGTTTGATCAAATTGTATCAAATTACAGGAAAAGAAGATTATCTAAAACTGGCAAAATATTATTTAGACAATCGCGGAAATCCGAACAATCATAAATTATATGGCGAATATGCACAAGATCATATTCCGGTTATTCAACAAAATGAAGTGGTTGGTCATGCCGTAAGAGCCGTTTATATGTACGCTGGAATGACAGATATTGCTGCCATGACAAAAGACAAAGGTTATACCGATGCAGTGAATAATTTGTGGAGCAATATGGTAAACAAAAAAATGTACATCACCGGCGGAATTGGTTCCAGACACGACGGAGAAGCTTTTGGAGACAATTATGAATTGCCCAACTTAACCGCTTATAACGAAACCTGCGCTGCAATTGGCGATGTTTACTGGAACCACAGATTGCACAATTTATACGGAAAATCAGAATATTTTGATGTAATCGAAAGAACCATGTACAACGGATTAATCTCCGGAATTTCATTAGACGGAAAAGAATTTTTCTATCCAAATGCTTTAGAATCTGATGGTGTTTTCAAGTCAAACAGAGGATCTTGTACTCGTCAGGCTTGGTTTGATTGTTCTTGTTGTCCAACAAACTTAATCCGATTTGTGCCTTCAATTCCGGGTCTTATTTATTCGAAATCAAAAGACGCGCTTTATGTCAATTTGTATGCTTCAAACAACGCCTCTTTCACTTTAGGAAAAACCGATCTACAGATTTCTCAGCAAACCGGATATCCCTGGAACGGAAAAGTAAACATTTCGGTTAACCCGAAAAAAGAAAGCCAATTCACAATCAAATTGAGAGTTCCGGGTTGGGCAAGAAATGAAGTTTTGCCGGGAGATTTATATTCTTATAAAAAAGCTTCAACTCAAAAAGCAACCATTAACCTGAATGGAGAAATATTGGCACTTTACCCAAAAGACGGTTATTTCACCATTACAAGAAATTGGAAAAAAGGAGACAAAATCAATCTTAATTTTCCAATGGAAGTTCAGGAAGTTGAAACCAATGCAAAAGTAGCAAGCAATAAAAACAAAGTCGCTTTAGAATATGGTCCAATTGTTTATGCTGTAGAAGAAGTTGATAATAAAAACAATTTCGACAAAATAAATGTAGCATCAGGAGACACTTTCAAAGTAAAAAAAGAACCTAATTTATTGCAAGGTGTAAACGTAATCGAAAATTCAAAATTCAAAGCAATTCCGTATTACAGCTGGTCAAACAGAGGAGTTGGGAAAATGAAAGTTTGGTTGGACTATAAAACCAATTAAAAATTAAGAATTAAAAATTAAAAGTTCCGGAGGGATGAAGCATATTGTAGCGACGGATTTTAATCCGTTGAACATTTAGAAATAAAAATAGCCACAGATTAAAGAATTAAAAAGATTAAAAAATCTGCTCGATCTGCAAAATCTGCGAGAGAAATATTTAAACACATAGAAACATAGATTTCTAAATGAATAAAAAAGAGAATAAAACAAATCTGGATTTGCACACATAGCTATGTTTTTTTAGATAAATGAAATGCCTTTTAAGAAATCAAAAGCTATGTTTCTATGTGTTTAAAAGTCAAAGTATAGAAAATAAAAATCCGTTTTTATCCGCGCTTTCACTTTAGTGAATCAGTATAATCCGCGTGCCATAAAAACACAAACATAATAAAAATGAAGTCCAATTTAATTACAAAAATTACCCTTTGCGGTTTGATGCTTAACGGCTTTTATGCTTCGGCACAAAAAAACAATCTTCAGGTAGACGTTGCAAAATCGATTACCAAAATTCAACCAACCATGTACGGAGTGTTTTTTGAAGATATCAATTTTGCTGCTGATGGAGGATTATATGCCGAGATGATCAAGAACAGATCGTTTGAATTCGAAACTCCAATGATGGGATGGAACGAACCAAACAGCGACCGACACAAACTAAACCTTCAATCCGGAATCGCGAACATCGTTCAATATTCTCAAAAAGGAACCAATCATAATTATTGCCGAGTTACAATAAACGATGCAAACGGTTATGAATTGATCAATGAAGGTTTCAGAGGAATGGGAATCAAGAAAGATCTGAAATATAATTTATCGCTAAAAGCTTCAAAAATATCTGGAAATGTTTCGAAGATTAAAATTCAATTCATTGATAAAAATAAAAAGGTTTTAGGCGAAACTTCGATTGTTCCAACATCAAAAGACTGGACAAATTATACAGCTCAATTAACTGCAACGGCAACAGAAGCAAAAGCTCAAATTAAAATCACTTTTGAAGGAAGTGGAGTAATCGATTTAGATCAGATTTCGTTATTTCCGGAAGATACCTGGAAAGGCAGAAAAAACGGAATGCGTGCTGATTTAGTGCAATTATTATACGATTTGAAACCAGGATTTTTACGTTTTCCGGGCGGATGTATTGTTGAAGGAAAAACGTTGGCATTGCGTTATCAATGGAAAAAATCGATTGGAAATGTTGAAGACAGGGAAACAATGATTAACCGTTGGAATACGGAATTTGCGCATAAACCTGCACCGGATTATTTCCAGAGTTTTGGTTTGGGATTCTATGAATATTTTCAACTTTCAGAAGATATTGGAGCTGCACCTTTACCAATTTTAAGCTGCGGAATGGCCTGTCAGTTCAACACAGGAGAATTAGTTCCTATGGATCAATTAGATCCTTATGTGCAAGATGCTTTAGATTTAATTGAATTTGCAAATGGCGATCAAACAACTGCTTGGGGAAAAGTTCGTGCTGATATGGGACATCCAAAACCATTCAATTTAAAACATATTGGAGTTGGAAATGAGCAATGGGGACCAGATTATATCGAGCGTTTCAAAGTGTTTCAAAAAGCAATAAAAGACAAATATCCAAACATCATTATTGTTTCGGGAACAGGACCATTTCCTGACGGAGATTATTTTGATTACGGCATGAAAGAACTTAAAAAACTAAATGCAGAAATTGTAGACGAACATTATTATAAAGATCCGGCCTGGTTCCGTAAAAACGTAACTCGTTACGACAATTATGACCGAAAAGGACCAAAAATTTTTGCAGGAGAATATGCAGCACAAAGTGTAGCGATTGCAAGTCCGGATAATAAAAACAACTGGGAATGTGCTTTTTCTGAAGCCGCTTTTATGACCGGAATGGAACGTAATGCTGAGGTAGTTCACTTAACATCTTATGCGCCTTTATTGGCTCACGTAGAAGGATGGCAATGGACACCGGATATGATTTGGTTCAACAATTTACAATCGTACGGAACGCCAAATTATTATGTTCAGAAATTATTCTCCAACAATAAAGGAACAGATTTAATCAATATTACAAAAGACGGAAAAGCCATTACAGGACAAAACGATTTGTTTGCATCGGCAGTAAAAGATGTGAATTCTAAAGAAGTTATCCTGAAAATTGTGAATGCTTCGGCATCGGCACAAAATGCTTCGATTGATGTAAAAGGAACAAAATTAGATACAAAAGGAACGGCAATAATCTTAAAAGGAGACGGAATAAATGATGAGAACTCTTTTGCATCTCCAACTAAAATTAGTCCAAAAGAAAGCGAATTTAAAGTAAACGGAAACAAGGTTCAATATGATTTTCCGGCTTACTCAGTTACCGTTTTGAAGATAAAGATGAAATAATCGCAAGAGAATAAATGTAAATTCAACGTTTGTTTTCTGTTTTGATTCTAAACGACTGTTTTGATGCATTATTTGCAAAAATTAAAAGGCTTATTTTTATTAAGTGTTTTTTGTACACTTATAAAATTTTTATATTTATATTTGTCATTATTATAAAAAGAATTTCGAATGAAAAATTACGTTATAGGATTGGACTACGGAACAGATTCAGTTCGAGCGATGCTAATAGATACTGAAAATGGGCAAGAGCTGGCATCAAATGTTTCTCATTACAAAAGATGGAAAAACAAGCAATATTGTGACGCAGCTGCAAATCAGTTTCGCCAACATCCTTTAGACCATATTGAAGGTTTAGAAATCACCATTCAAACCGTTATAAAAGAAAGTAAAGTCGATCCTTCGCAAGTACGCGGAATCTGCATTGATACAACAGGATCTTCTCCGGTTCCGGTAACCAAAGAAGGAATTCCGTTAGCATTGACAAAAGGTTTTGAAGAAAACCCAAATGCGATGATGGTACTTTGGAAAGATCATACTTCGATAAATGAAGCAAACGAAATCAACGAATTGGCAGTAAGCTGGGGCGGAGAAAATGTAACGAAATATGTAGGCGGAATTTATTCATCAGAATGGTTTTGGGCAAAAATCCTTCACATTGCAAGAGAAGATGAAGCAGTTCGAAATGCTGCGCACACCTGGATGGAGCATTGCGATCTAATGACCTATTTATTGATAGAAGATAAAGATTTAAAAACTTTCAAAAGAAGCCGTTGTGCTGCAGGACACAAAGCAATGTGGCACGAGGACTGGAATGGTTTACCGCCAGTTGAATTCTTAGAAAAACTACATCCTTATTTGGCTCAACTTCGTGGTAATCTTTATGATGAAACGTATACATCAGATGTAGTTGCCGGAAATTTAAGCAAAGAATGGGCAGATCGTTTGGGACTTTCTACAGATACTGTTGTAGCCGTAGGAACTTTCGATGCACATTCTGGAGCAGTTGGAGCTAAGATTGGTGAGAATACTTTAGTTCGCGTTATGGGAACTTCAACCTGCGATATTTTGGTAGGTTCAAAAGAAGAAGTAGGAACTAAAACCGTTCGCGGAATCTGCGGACAAGTTGATGGTTCTGTGATTCCGGGTTATATTGGATTAGAAGCCGGACAATCTGCTTTTGGAGATTTACTGGCTTGGTACAAAGAGTTATTGCTTTGGCCAACAGATCATTTATTAACTGCTTCGACAGTTTTAAATGATGCTCAAAAAGAACAATTAAGAGAAGAATTCAGCGATAAACTAATTGTAGAATTAACTAAAGAAGCAGAGAAAATTCCAGTTTCAGACAGTCTTCCAATTGCATTAGACTGGATTAACGGAAGAAGAACTCCAGATGCTAATCAGGAATTGAAAAGCGCAATTTCGAATCTTTCTTTAGGAACAAAAGCACCACATATTTTTAAAGCTTTGGTAAACGCAATTTGTTTTGGAGCGAAAAAAATCGTGGATCGTTTTGAAGAAGAAGGAGTAAAAATTGACAGCGTAATCGGAATTGGTGGCGTTGCCCGTAAATCTCCTTTTATCATGCAGACTTTGGCAAATGTTTTAAACAAGCCAATTAAAATTGCAGCTTCAGACCAAACTCCAGCTTTGGGAGCGGCGATTTATGCAGCAGTAGCAGCCGGAATTTATCCAAATGTAATTGAAGCAAGTCAAAAAATAGGAAGCGATTTCGACGGAGAATATTTCCCTCAATTAGAAAAAGTAGCAGCTTATCATAAACTGCTTTTGGCATACGATCAATTAAGTGCTTACGAAGATCCAACTATTAAAATTTCGCAACATGAGTTCTCTTTATAAAGATTTAAAACAGGAATGTTATGAAGCCAATATGCAGTTAAATGCATTGAATCTGGTCGTATATACTTTCGGGAATGTGAGTGCTGTCGATAGAGAAAATGGTGTTTTTGCCATTAAACCAAGCGGCGTTCCTTACGAAGATTTAAAACCCGAAGATATTGTGATTGTCGATTTTGATAATAACATTATTGAAGGTTCGATGCGTCCGTCATCAGATACAAAAACGCACGCTTATTTGTATAAAAACTGGCCAAATATTGGAGGCGTTGCGCATACACACGCCACTTATTCGGTAGCCTGGGCACAATCACAACGCGATATTCCGATTTTTGGGACTACGCATGCAGATCATTTAACAGCTGATATTCCGTGTGCTCCGCCAATGGCAGATGCGCTTATAGAAGGAAATTACGAACACAATACCGGAATTCAGATTTTGGATTGTTTCAAAGAAAAAAATCTTTCGTACGAAGAAGTAGAAATGGTTTTGATTGGAAATCACGGTCCATTTGCATGGGGAAAAAATGCTGCAAAAGCAGTTTATAATAGTAAGGTTCTTGAAGTAGTAGCCGAAATGGCCTACCTGACTTTACAAATAAATCCAAACGCACCAAGATTAAAAGATTCCCTAATAAAGAAACATTACAATCGTAAGCACGGAAAAGATTCGTATTACGGACAATAATAATTTTAGATTTTAGAATGCAGATTTTAGATTTTTATAACCTGCAAACGATTAAACAATTCAACAAATAAACGATTAAACAGCATGATTGATATATCTCAAAAAGAAGTATGGTTTGTAGTAGGAAGCCAGGAATTATACGGTGAAGAAACATTAAGAAAAGTTGCAGAACATTCACAGCTAATTGCAAAAGGATTAGACGCATCATCTAGTATTCCGGTAAAAGTGGTTTATAAAGATGTGGTAAAATCTCCTGCTCAGATTTTAGATGTTTGTTTGGCAGCGAATTCAGAAAAAAACTGTATTGGGATTATTGCTTGGATGCATACTTTTTCTCCAGCTAAAATGTGGATTGGCGGATTAAGTATTTTAAAGAAACCATTATGCCATTTACATACACAATATAATGCTGAAATTCCGTGGGGAACTATCGACATGGATTTCATGAACCTGAATCAATCGGCACACGGAGATCGTGAGTTTGGTTTTATCATGTCAAGAATGCGTAAAAAGCGTAAAGTTGTGGTTGGACACTGGGAAGATCCTCGCGTTTTGAACAAACTTGGTGTTTGGACAAGAGTAACATTAGGATGGGACGAACTTCAAAACCTAAAAGTAGCTCGTATTGGAGACAATATGCGTGAAGTTGCCGTTACAGAAGGTGATAAAGTAGAGGCTCAAATTCGTTTCGGAATGTCGGTTAACGGATATGATTCTTCAGATGTTACCAAGCATATCGAGAAAGTTACAGAGCAACAACTAAACGATTTATTAGCCGTTTATGAATCTTCTTATTCTTTGACTGATGCTTTAAAAGAAGGCGGCGCGCAAAGAAGTTCATTAGTAGAAGCAGCAAAAATAGAGTTAGGTTTAAGAGCTTTTCTTGAAGAAGGAGGTTTTGGAGCCTTTACAGATACATTTGAAAACCTTGGAGTTTGGAAACAATTGCCAGGGATTGCAACACAAAGATTAATGGCCGATGGTTATGGTTTTGGTGGAGAAGGAGACTGGAAAACCGCTGCAATGGTTCGTGCACTAAAAGTAATGAATGTTGGTCTTGAAGGAGGAACGTCTTTCATGGAAGATTATACGTATCATTTCACTCCACAAAAATCATATGTTTTAGGATCTCACATGTTAGAAATTTGTCCATCTATTGCAGAGGCAAAACCTTCTTGCGAAGTTCATCCGTTAGGAATTGGAGGAAAAGAAGATCCTGCACGTTTGGTATTTAATTCACCAGCCGGAGATGCAATCAACGTTTCGTTGGTCGATATGGGGAATCGTTTCCGTTTGATTGTAAACGAAGTTGAAGCGATTAAACCATTAGCAGATTTACCAAAATTACCTGTTGCAAGAGTTTTATGGGATTGTAAACCAAACCTTGATATCGCAGCAACAGCATGGATTCTTGCCGGAGGAGCGCATCACACCGTTTACAGCCAGGCGATCACAACAGAATATATGGAAGATTTTGCAGATATTGCCGGAATCGAATTATTGGTTATTGATGAAAAAACTACTGTAAGAGACTTTAAAGATAAGATCAATGCAAACGAAGCTTATTATCATTTGTTTCAACATGGATTGTAGTCTGAGATACTAAGGTTCTAAGTTGCTTAGGTTCTAAGTTTTTGTTACTTTTAACTTGTTGGGTAATAAATTAACTTTTTGAAAATAGAACACTGATAAAACGGATTTGCTAACGCAAAAGCGCAGATAAAAACGGATTTTTGATATTAAAAATCCGTTTAAATCCGCGTCTTCGTGAAACGAATCTGTTTAATCCGCGTCAAAATATAGCGTTTTTTATTACGTCTAGCAGATTACTTTTAACATCTAACATTTCACAATAACCACAAAATTATCATTTATGAATGTATTAAAACGTTGTCTTTTTGGAATCAGCCTTTTGAGTTTGGCAGCAATTTCAGTTCAGTGCAAAAGCGATAAAAAAACAGATACTACAACAGTTTCTTCTGATGAAAAAGCTACAGTTACAATCGAAAAATCTTCTTACGGAACTACTGCAAAAGGAGAAAAAGTCGATAGCTATAAGCTGAAAAATCAAAATGGGATGGAAGTTGATATCATCACTTTTGGAGGAAGAATTACAGAATTGAAAGTACCCAATAAAGACGGTGTTTCTGAAAATGTAGTAATTGGTTTTAGTTCTTTGGCACAATACGAAAAAGAGAATCCATTTTTTGGAGCTTTGATCGGAAGATACGGAAACAGAATTGCTAAAGGAAAATTCACCTTAGACGGAAAAGAATATCAATTGGCCATCAACAATGCGCCAAATGCTTTGCACGGAGGGCCACAAGGATTTTTTAATGTTGTCTGGAAAGCCGATGAGGTAAAATCAGGAAGTACAGCTTCTTTGAAATTATCTTATTTAAGTAAAGATTTAGAAGAAGGATATCCAGGAAATCTACAAGTTTTTGTAACGTATACTTTGACAAATGATAATCAGTTAGAAGTTTTGTATGAAGCAACAACTGACAAGAAAACAGTCGTAAATCTAACGCAACATTCTTATTTCAATCTATCAGGAGATTTTACAAAAACAATCTTAGATCACGAATTGACATTAAATGCAGATAAAATTGTTCCGGTTGATGCGACTTTAATTCCAACAGGAAAATTAGAAGATGTAGCCAATACGCCATTTGATTTTAGAACGCCAAAATTAATTGGAAAAGATATCGAAGTTAAAAACGAACAATTAGAAAGAGGAAAAGGTTATGATCATTGTTGGGTATTGAACAATCCTGAAAAAGGAAAAACAATCATTGCAAAAGTATACCACTCAGCAAGCGGAAGGGTGATGGAAATGACAACAGACGAACCTGGAATTCAGTTTTACTCTGGGAATTTCCTTGACGGAACTTTACCAACACCTAAAGGCGGAACATTTGCACACAGAACAGGATTATGTTTAGAAACAGAACATTATCCGGATTCTCCAAACCAGAAAAATTTCCCAACAACGGTTTTAAACCCGGGAGAAAATTATAAAACTAAAACTACTTTTAAATTCTCAGTAAAAAAATAGTTTTAGAATTCTGTTTATTCGTTTAGTAATTTTAAGAAACCTCGTAATTGATGCTTGCGAGGTTTTTTTATTTGTAACTTGAATGTAATTAAAGTAAGTTTTTTAAAATCGCGCAAAGTCGCAAAGTTTTTTGAGCTTTTTTAATTTTCTTTGCGTCTCTGCGGCTTTGCGCGATTAATTCATTTACAGCTTATAAAATTCTTAATTTAGCAAGAGCAAACGAAAACAAAATGAAACACCTATTCAAAGCAGCAATAAACTGGACTTCCAAACAAAATCCAATCAATTCAACAAAGAGATTCTACAGCAAAAGCCATCAAATAAAAATTGAAGGAAAACCGGTTTTAGATGTCTCTGCCGCAAAAGCTTTCAAAGGCGATCCGGAATTATACAATCCAGAAGATTTGCTGTTGAGTAGTTTGGTTTCGTGCCATATGATGTCCTATTTATATGTTTGTTCTCAAAATAAAATAGAAGTAATTGAGTATTCAGACAACGCCGAAGCTACTCTAGAAGTTTCCGAGAACGGAAGCGGGCGTTTTACAGAAGTACGATTAAAACCAAAAGTAAAAATCTCAAATCCAGACCAAATTGAACTTGCTTTAAATTTACATTTTAAAGCCAATCAATTGTGTTTTATTGCCAATTCGTGCAATTTTCCTGTTTTGCATGAGGCGAGTTGTGAGGTTTAAAACATATTTATTGTATTAAATTGAATAAGGTATGGTTTTCCGTAATATCTTAAAGTCATTATTAAGGTTATTTGTATTGTAAAGACTTTATTAAGTTTTGCAAAATAATTTTATAACCTTAAAATAATTAAACTATGGAAACAATTGAAGCAATTAAGCCGGGGCCAAAACCAAAGACGCCAGATGGTACACCAGATGAAAGAAGAAGGGTTACACCACCTAATCAGCCAAAATATCCTGATTTAAAGCCTCATATTCATAAGCCAAAGGATTAAAAAGGGCAAAATAGAAAGCTTTAAAACCAAAAAAACCTCTTCTTTCGAAGAGGTTTTTGTACCCGGAGCCGGAGTCGAACCGGCACGGTTTCCCACAGGTGTTTGAGACCAGCGCGTCTACCAATTCCGCCATCCGGGCTTAGCAGACGAAAAAATAATCAAATAAATCAATTATCCTAACGCAATAGAATAAGTAATTATGTTGCCATAACTGTGCTTATTCCTTTAACACGGTGCAAATGTAAAAAATAAAATTAAATGTTCTACTAAAAATACTTAAATTTTTTCTTTCAGTGTCCAATAAATTTTCTAAATTTGCACCTCGTTAAAACGAAGCACACACAACTAACTACAAAACAACAAATTATAATGTCGCACCTAGAACCAGAAGCTAAAATTTTTGCTTGTTCACAAAGTGTTTATCTTGCAGAAAAAATTGCAGAACAATACGGAATTCCGTTAGGAAAAGTAACGATGTCAACGTATAGCGATGGAGAATTTCAGCCATCATACGAAGAGTCAATAAGAGGTTTACGCGTTTTTATCGTGTGTTCAACTTTCCCAACTGCAGATAATTTGATGGAATTGTTACTAATGATTGATGCAGCAAAACGTGCATCAGCCAGACACATTACAGCAGTTATGCCTTATTTTGGTTGGGCAAGACAAGATAGAAAAGATAAACCAAGAGTTCCGATTGGAGCAAAATTAGTAGCTAATTTATTAGATGCTGCCGGAGCGACAAGAGTAATGACAATGGATTTGCACGCAGATCAAATTCAGGGGTTTTTCGAAAAACCAGTAGATCATTTATTTGCATCTACAATCTTTTTACCATACGTAAAAAGTTTAAATTTAGACAATTTAACTATTGCATCTCCGGATATGGGAGGTTCAAAAAGAGCATATGCTTACTCTAAGTTTTTAGAATCAGATGTAGTAATCTGTTACAAACAAAGAAAAGCAGCCAACGTTATCGACACTATGGAACTAATTGGTGAAGTAAAAGGGCGTAACGTAATATTAGTAGACGACATGATCGATACTGGTGGTACATTAGCGAAAGCAGCAGATTTAATGATCGAAAAAGGAGCATTAAGCGTTAGAGCAATTTGCACACACGCCATTTTATCAGGTGACGCATACGAAAAAATCGAAAACTCAAAATTAAGCGAGTTAATAGTTACCGATTCAATTCCGTTAAAGAAAGAATCAAAGAAAATAAAAGTAGTGAGTTGTGCACCTCTTTTTGCAGAAGTAATGCACATGGTACACCACAACAATTCCATTAGTGGAAAATTTATAATGTAGTCATTGCGAGGAACGAAGCAATCTCACTACAATAAGAATTAGAATATTTATTAATAACTATATTTTTTTACAATGAAATCGATTACAATTAAAGGATCAGAAAGAGAAAGCGTGGGCAAAGTGTCAACTAAAGCCTTACGTAATGCTGGAGCGGTTCCTTGCGTGTTATACGGAGGAAATCAAGCAGTACACTTCTCAGCAGACGCTGCAGCGTTCAAAAACTTGGTTTACACTCCAAACGCACACACAGTTGTGATTGAGCTTGGAAAAGGAAAATCATTCAATGCAATTTTGCAAGACATTCAGGTTCACCCAGTATCTGACAAAATTTTACACATTGACTTCTTTCAATTATTTGATGACAAAGAAATCACTATGGAAGTTCCAGTAAAAATCGTTGGTACATCTAAAGGTGTTCTTGCAGGAGGTGTTTTACGTTTAAATCAACGTAAATTAAAAGTTAAAGCTTTACCTAAAGATCTTCCTGATTTTGTTGAAGCTGACATTACTCCACTTGAAATGGGTAACAAATTATACGTTACTAAAGTTGGAAAACCAGAATACAAAGTTATGCACCCAGAGAACACAGTTGTTGCTCAGGTAAGAATTTCTCGTGCTGCTATGAAAGCTGCTCAAGAAGCTGCAAAAGCTGCAAAAGCTCCTGCAAAAGGAAAGAAAAAATAATTTTTTTCAAATTCAATACAAAAAGCATCAATCGAAAGATTGGTGCTTTTTTTTTGAGGTTCTGAGATGCTGAGGTATTTAGGTTCTAAGTTTTCTAGATTAAAGTTGTATGAACTGTGAGGTTGAGCAAAGTCAAGTTTTTGTTTTGTTTTCTAAAAAAAATGGAATTTGGAATTTTAAAAATTTGGAATTTAATTTTCAGGAGCAGAAATCTTCGGTTTTCTCAAGACCTGACGTTCCTGCCATCCGCTATATCTTTTCCTGTCCGCCGCGGCGGACAGAAAAAGGATGCCGCTTCTGTCAGGGCTAGCCAGAAGTTTGTTTTTTTTATAAGTTTCTAAGATGCTAAGTTGCTGAGGTGCTAAGGGAAAAAGTCTTCAGTTTCATTTAGTCTGGTAAAAAGAGAAAAAATAATCCGCGTAAATCCATTCAAATCCGCGTCATCAGCGTGCTATTATTTGCAGTTAAAGCCGCGCACAAACCAAATTATCTAATGATCTAATTGCCACATTATCTAATTAACCTTATTTTTGTATCATGATAAAATGGATAACAAAACTGTTTTCATCAACACAAAAAGAAGAGAACATAGATAATATGAAGAAATATTTAATTGTAGGTTTAGGAAATATTGGTGCCGAATACGTAAATACAAGACATAATATTGGATTTAAAGTATTAGATTTTTTAGCCAAAAAAGAAGGACTTTCATTCGAAACCGTAAAACTGGGCGCTTTGGCAGAATATAAATTCAAAGGCAGAACCTTTTTTCTGCTTAAGCCCAATACCTACATGAATTTAAGCGGCAAGGCTGTAAAATACTGGATGGACAAGGAAAACATTCCATTAGAAAACATTTTGGTCATTACGGACGATTTAAACCTCTCATTCGGAACCATAAGAATCAAACCAAAAGGAAGCGACGGAGGCCACAACGGATTGAAAAATATCAATCTTGTTTTAAATACACAACAATACACCCGTTTTAGATTTGGTATCAGCGATCAGTTCAAAAAAGGACAGCAAATCGATTATGTTTTAGGAGAATGGGATGAAGAAGAAAAAGCAAAATTGCCGGAACGTTTAGAAGTTTCTTCAGAAATTATCAAATCATTTGGAACCGCCGGTTTAGAAAACACGATGACTACATTTAACGGAAAGTAAAGAATTACAGCTGTTTAACTGTTAAATAATCAAATTATCAGTTAATTATATTCAATTATAACGAAATAGTATTTTCTATTCCAAAGTTAAATGTCTAAATTTGAAATAAATTATTATAAATCATAAAATCATAATATCATGGCTTTTGAATTACCACAATTACCTTATGCATATGATGCATTAGAACCACATATTGATGCTCGTACAATGGAAATCCATCATACAAAGCACCACAATGCTTATACTACAAATCTTAACGCTGCAATTGCAGGAACAGATTTAGAAGGTAAGACAATAGAAAATATCTTAATTAACTTAGATAAAACAAACGCAGCAGTTCGTAACAATGGTGGAGGTTTCTACAACCACAATTTATTCTGGACTGTAATGTCTCCAGACGGTGGCGGATTACCAACAGGTGATTTATTAGCAGCAATCGAAGCTTCTTTTGGAACTTTCGAAGAATTTAAAGCTAAATTTGCTAAAGCCGGAGCAACTCAATTTGGTTCAGGATGGGCTTGGTTAACAGTTCAAAAAGGAGGAAAATTAGAAGTTGTTGGTACTCCAAATCAAGACAATCCATTAATGCCGGAAGTTGCTGGTAACGGTGGAACTCCAATCTTAGGAATGGACGTTTGGGAACATGCTTACTACTTAAACTACCAAAACAGAAGACCAGATTATATTGAAGCTTTCTTCAGTGTAATTAACTGGACAGAAGTAGCAAGAAGATATGCTTTAGATAAATAGTCTAAGAAAATAGAAAATAGAAAATAGAAAATAGATTATAGAAAAAAGACGAGTGCCGAAATAGGTTACTCGTCTTTTTTTATCTCTATTTTTGTGTTTTTCTAGAACCTCTTTTCTATATTCTATTCTCTTTACTCTATCTTCTTTATTCTATTCTCTTAAAAAAAAAAAGAAAATAAAAAAGGCGGAATCTCTTCCACCTTTTTTGCCCCAAATCTACCATAAACTTAACCTACTAATGTTATGGTTTAGTAAATGTATGATAGCTGTTCTTATGAAAAAAACTTTTTAGACGAATGGTAAATATATCCGACTAAGTAAGAGAAAGATAGGGAAATGTAGTAAAGAATATAGAGAATAGAATAAAGACGAAAGATTACTGAATAAAGAAATAAATAGGGTAGAGTTAAAGAAAGTACTTTTTGATTATTTATCTGTTATAAAAGTCTTTAGTCTATATTCTATAATCTATTCTCTAAAAAAAGAAAATAAAAAAGGCGGAATTTCTTCCACCTTTTTTGCCCCAAATCTACCATAAACTTAACCTACTAATGTTATGGTTCAGTAAATGTATGATTGCTATTCTTGTTTAAAAAACTTTTCAGATGAATGGTCAATATATCCGACCAAAAGAAGATAATGGTCTTAAATTGAAATACTTGAGTTTATTCCAATAAAAAAGGTGGAATTGCTTCCACCCTTTTTGCCCCAAATCTACCATAAACTTAACCTACTAATGTTATGGTATCTCAAAAGTATTGTAGCTTTTCAATTTTACCAAACATATAGGATGAACGGCAAAAAAAACCGATGAAATGCACAAATTAACCTTTTGTTAGTATTTTTTTAATATGCTCTTGCGTCTTTTCCCTCATAGAAATTCATGAAAGCCCTGTTTACAACACGATTACCTCCTGGTGTAGGATAATCTCCCGTAAAGTACCAATCGCCTAAATTTTTAGGACATGCAATATGCAAATCTTCTACTTTCTGGAAAATGATTTTTACTTCGGCATTGATTTCAGGAGAACTCAACATTTCAGCAATTTTATCTGAAATTTCTTCAGGAGTAAACTGATCGTAAATTGCCGTAACATAATTCACAACATCACTATCTAGATAGTTTTCCTGTGCTTTACATTTTGCGTAAACTTCATCAACAATATGATATAGATTTCTTTCTTTCAATAAAGCCAAGGCTGCTCTAAAAGCAACAAGACCTTCTAACTTAGCCATGTCGATTCCGTAGCAATCAGGATAACGAATTTGTGGCGCCGATGAAACGATTACAATACGTTTAGGATTTAAACGATCCATCATTTTTATAATACTCATTTTAAGCGTCGTACCACGAACAATACTGTCATCGATGATAACAAGGTTGTCTGTTGGTTTGATCACTCCGTAAGTAACGTCATAAACGTGTGCAACAAGATCATCACGGCTACTATCCTCAGTAATAAAGGTTCTAAGTTTAGCATCTTTAATCGCAACTTTCTCAGTACGTATTTTTACTGCCAATAATTCTTGTAAAGTTTCGGCTGTAAGTGTATTTCTGTTGGCTAAAATATAATTGTTTTTTCTCTGATTCAAGAAATCCTGAGCTGCTTCGACTAAACCATAAAATGAAGTTTCGGCAGTATTAGGAATATAAGAGAAAACAGTATTGTCTGTATCGCTGTCAATAGAATCTAAAACCGCAGGTAAAATTAATTTACCTAAGTTTTTACGTTCCTGATAGATTTCAGCATCACTTCCTCTTGAGAAATAAATTCTTTCAAAAGAACACGCTTTTTTTACCGTTGGTTCTAAAATTTGTTCCATCGAAACTTTTCCGCTTTTCTTGATAATCAAAGCATTTCCCGGATCAATTTCCTGAACACTTTCAAACGGTACATTAAATACAGTCTGAATAACCGGTCTTTCAGAAGCTACAACCACTACTTCATCATCCTGATAAAAGTAAGCTGGACGAATTCCTGCTGGATCTCTAAAAACAAAAGCATCACCATGACCAAGTAATCCGGCCATTGCATAACCTCCGTCAAGATTCTTAGCAGAACGTCCTAGTATTTTAGCAATATCCAATCGGTCTGCAATTACCGGAGAAGCTTCTCTTTTAGAGTAACCTTCGGCTTTACAATCCTGGTACAATTGCATTACTTCTTTGTCTAAGAAGTGACCAATTTTTTCCATCACCGTTACAGTGTCGGCCATTTCTTTTGGGTGTTGTCCAAGTTCTACTAAATTTTCAAAAAGTTCTTTAACATTCGTCATATTAAAGTTACCTGCCAAAATTAAGTTACGGTGCATCCAGTTACTCTGACGTAAAAATGGGTGAACACTTTCGATGCTGTTTTTCCCGAAAGTTCCGTAACGAACGTGTCCTAAAAATAATTCACCAACATACGGAATTTCAGATTTTATTTTAGCAACGTCATCACCAATTTCTGGCTTTGCTTTTAGCTCTTCACTGATTCTTTCGTTGATTTGTTTGAAAACATCTTGTATTGGCTGCGAGTGATTTGAACGAACTCGGCTTATGTAACGTTGTCCTGGTTCAACATCTAGTTTAATGCTTGCAAAACCAGCACCATCTTGTCCGCGGTTGTGCTGTTTTTCCATCATTAAGTACATTTTCTGAATTCCGTAGAAAGCAGTTCCGTACTTTTCTTTATAATATTCAAGCGGTTTAAGAAGTCTAACTAAGGCTATACCACATTCGTGTTTTAAAGCGTCGCTCATTGTTTTTTGTATTTGTGTTGTTGTTGTAAGTTGTGCGTAATAACGTAATAAAAAAGCCCCGTTTTATCGAGGCTTCAGGGCATTATATTTCTATGTCAAACTGAGTTAACGACTTAAATTGTTGTAATCGAATCGCTACTTCTGCTTTGCTTAATGTTTCCATCCTTTCGGTTCCAAATTTCTCTACACAAAATGAAGCTAAATTAGATCCGTAAATAATTGCGTTTTTCATGTTGCCAAACGAAATGTTTTCGCTTTGTGCAATAAATCCTGAAAAACCACCTGCAAAAGTGTCTCCTGCTCCTGTTGGATCAAAAACATCTTCTAATGGTAAAGCCGGTGCAAAGAAAACTTCTCTGTTATGGAATAAAAGCGCTCCGTGTTCTCCTTTTTTGATCACCACATATTTTGGTCCCAATTCCTGGATTTTGTTGGCAGCTTTTACTAATGAATATTCTCCAGAAAGTTGTCTTGCTTCTTCGTCATTGATTGTGATAACGTCTACACGTTTAATTACATCTAGTAATTCTGGTAAAGCGCAATCCATCCAAAAGTTCATAGTATCTAAAACTACTAATTTTGGTTTTTTCTCTAATTGATCTAAAACACTGCTTTGTACTAAAGGATGTAAGTTTCCTAACATCACAACATCAGCATCTTTATAATTTTGAGGAACCTTTGGTTGAAAATCAGCCAAAACGTTTAATTCCGTTACCAATGTGTCTCTGGAGTTAAGATCGTTGTGGTATAAACCGCTCCAGAAAAAGGTTTTCCCGCCTTTTACAATTTCGATACCAGAGATATCAATATTTCTTGAAGTTAAAAGATCTAAATGTTCTTGAGGAAAATCGTCGCCAACTACAGAAACAATGGCCGATTGTAAGTTAAAAAATGATGCTGATAAACCAATGTACGTTGCAGCACCACCTAATATTTTATCTGTTTTTCCGAAAGGAGTTTCAATCGCGTCGAAAGCAACCGTTCCAACAATCAATAATTTATTCATTTTATGAATTTCGAATTAGGGTGCAAAGATACTTCATAAGTTACAATATTGCAACGGTTTAGGTTCGCAAAATTTTCATAAAAAAAGAATATCGTTTGCGGAGCTAAAACTATTGTAAATGAATGAATTAAAATTGATTGCCCTGAGTGCTTAAAATATGTTTTTTGGATTTAAAATACAATATTTATTTTTGAAAAAAGCATTGAAGATTTTAGTTAGATTTGTTTAAAGATCAAATCTTATTTATGAAGAAAATTCTAACCTTATTAATATTCCTTTGTTTTTTGATTTCCTGTGAAAGAAAAGAACCCAATTTTTCTGAAGAAATGATTGAGAAGTTGGCCTTTCATAACGATAGTAAAGATTCTTTATTAACAATAAATAATTATTCATTTATAGATTTATACATTCTAACAAACGAGAATGAAATTTTTGTTACAAATGGCGAGCTCTTATATCAATCGTATAAAATGTATTTTCAAAAGGAGTATAAAACGTTTAAAGAGTTTTTAGAAATTGTTTTGAGTGAAGATTATGTTTTTGATGCGCTACACCAAAAGGTAATACTTTTGCAAAATTTTAAATTGAATCCAAAAATAGAAAAAGAATATAATAGTTTAGGATTTGATAAATTTTTGAAAAAATACTCAAAACCGTCACTCAGTGAAAATAATGATGAACTTAATACCTTAATTATTAATCCTGACGAGTTTTTTACAATATCGTATTTATTATATTTAAATAGATACGATCTTAGAGTAGATGATATTCAAGCAAGATATTCTATAATTAAAAGAGAAGATTCTTTCAAATAAATTTTACAACTCATACTTCTTATCAAAATAATTCTTCAAAACCCCAATCTGAATTAAAACCATAAACGGAACGACCAATAAAGCGTAAAGCACATTTGTAGAAAAATGAATTCCTGAAAATAGGGCAGAAGCTTTATCAGAATATGTTTTAGCTATTTCAAAATTATAAATGTCGTTATTGAAGTAAATAGTGTAAGCTGTTAAAGCAGCTAAACTGATGCCAATAAATATCCAGGCCGATTTAGAAATCAACGGTTTGTAAGCTTTGATTTTGCTTTGTTCAGCCACTAAAACCTGAGACATTATTTTTGAAGTAAAGTCGAAAGATGGCGATTCCAAAGTGTTTTCGCTCATCATTTTTTCAATCAGATTTTCTATTTCTTTATCATTTTCTTTCATAACATTCTATTATTTCTGGTTCTAATTGCTTTTTCAAAATTACAGCTAATTTCTGTCGGCTTCTAAATAATTTTACCTTTACATTATTAGCATTAATGTTCATGACTTTTCCTATTTCTTCTAAACTCTGATCTTCAAAATAAAATAAAGTTAGCAAGAAATTCTCTTCACTTGGTAATAAATTCAAACAATTCTGAATCGTTTGCTTTCGTTCTTTATCTTCTAAAGCGCTCAAAGCATTATCCATCGTTTTTATTAAATGAGCCGAAAATTCATCGATAGATATATTGTTGTCTTCTTTTTTGTTTTTCTTTAAACGATCAAGACACGTATTATAAGCAATTTTATAAATCCAGGTTGAAAATTTAGAATCTCCTTTAAACTTTACTAAAGAATTATACGCTTTAATAAAAGTATCCTGAGCAACCTCTTCAGCCTCTTCTCTGTTTTTGATCATTTTTATAGACAATGTAAAGATCATATCTTTATAACGATCTACCAACACGGCAAAAGCATTTGCATCACCCTGCAGAATTTTATCGATATAATGTTGATCAGTTATTGTGCTCATATTATGTAAGACGACACGTTTTGCGTTTAGGTTACAAGAAATTGAAAATAAATTCCAATATTTTTAAAATTCCAAATTCCAACTTAAATGTATGGTTTAAATTCCAATCTATATATGTATAGAATTTTGTCAAAGTTTTAAACTTTGACAAAGATTACGGCGACGTTACATTATACGCAATTTTGTCATCTCGACGAAGGAGAGATCACAATAGAAGTTCCGCAAACTAGATCACCAATCGTTGACGAGTTTCGTGTGTGATCTCTCCTTCGTCGAGATGACAAACTACACGAAAAGCTTGTTATGAAAATGATTGCCCTAGCCCCGATAGAAGTGGAAATCCTTTTGTGGCGGTGTTCGCCACAAAAGATTGGAACGAATAGCGGGATTAGCTCCTAAAAAAAACTAAATAACAGTATTATGGTTACTTTATATAAAAGATTTATCGTTTCTCGAAAATAATTTTAAACTCAAAATTAACTCATAATCAGCAAGTTTTGGAATTTGGAATTTAAAAATTGAAATTTTTTATAAAAAGTTGTAACCTCAATTCAAAACATGTCGTCATATGGAGTATCAATCAATTATAAAAACATAAAAATTATGGGAGCACAAATTTTAGTACCAATCAGTCTTTTCTTAATGATCTTCGGAATAGTCTATCTTATTTATTCAACAAGAAACAGAGAACGTTTAGCGCTTATAGAAAAAGGAGTCGATGCAAGTATTTTTTTAAAAGGAAGAACTAATGGAGTTCCGGCCTGGAAAATCCTTATTTTAAACACGGCTTTTCTTTTAATCGGTATTGGACTTGGATTTTTTATTGCTTTATTTCTTTCTACTTATACACAAATGAATTCAGATGTGATTTATCCGGCAACTATTATTACAATGTCAGGAGTAGGTTTACTTGTAGGATTTCACAGAGCTAAAGATTTAGATAAAGAATAAAAAAATTGTAATGAAAATGAAAAACGCGCCAGAACAAATGTTTCTGACGCGTTTTTTTTATGATTTAGATCCTATAGTTTCGTAATAAACATCTATAGAAAGATTTTTTTGCATTGATGCCATAACGGCCAGTTCGTCGCAGCGCTCGTTTTGAGGATGATTATTATGACCTTTAATCCATTTAAAATCGACTTGGTGTTTGCGGTAGATAATCAAAAAACGTTTCCATAAATCCGGATTCTTTTTGCCGGTATAGTTTTTTTTCTCCCAGCCAAAAACCCATTTTTTAACCACAGAATCAATAACGTATTTAGAATCTGAAACCACCAAAACCTTCATATTCGGGTTTTTTAATTTTTCAAGACCCACAATTACGGCCAAAAGCTCCATTCGGTTATTTGTAGTTAAACGAAAACCTTCGTAAAATTCTTTTTTATGTGGCGTTCCCACCAGTTCCATCACTACACCATATCCTCCATTTCCGGGATTTCCTTTCGCAGCGCCATCAGTATATATATGTACTTCGTGATTCATTGTCGTTTTTTTTTACCATATAAGTTATATAAGTTCATTTAAATAATGCAGCTTATATTTCTTTGTCAAATATTAAAAGAATTAATAAGAGTCCAACTTATATCTTCTTATATGACTTACATGGTTTAATTTTTTTTGAAAGTCTAATCCTCTAATAGTCTCGAAATAATTTCCGGGAAATACTTTTGCTCCAGTTCGTGAATCTTTTCGGCCACAGTTTCCGGCGTATCTTCTTCTGTTAGTGCTACATTTTTCTGGAAAATGATACCGCCTTCATCATAATGTTCGTTTACATAATGAATAGAAATTCCGGTTTCTTTCTCTTTATTATTTACTATAGCCCTGTGTATGTGCATGCCGTACATTCCTTTACCTCCGTAATTTGGTAAAAGTGCCGGATGTATGTTGATTATTTTATTAGGATATTTCTCGATTATATGATCCGGGAATTTCAATAAAAAACCAGCCAGAACTATCAGATCTGGGTCGATTTCTTGTATTTTTTGTAAGAGGTTACTTTTTAAAAGTTCGGTTTTTGAGAAGATTTCGGTTGGAATTTGATGATTTTTTGCTCTTTCGATGACTTTTGCCGCAGCATTATTCGTAAAAACCGAAACGACTTTTGCAATTTTGGTTTTCGCAAAATATTTTATGATGTTTTCAGCATTAGTTCCTGATCCTGAGGCAAAAACAATAATTTTTTTCATAATCGAATGTAATTTTAGAATGCAAAAAACGGAATAAAAATCCAAAATAAATAGTATTAAAAGGGCTTTCTTGAAATTAATTTTATAAATTAGTGTTACATTTATAAACTAAATCGTGGTTTTAAAATAAAGTTTTTTATTTTTGCCAACAAATTAAATTCTAAAATTAAAGATTATGTCAGACATTGCATCAAGAGTAAAAGCGATTATCGTAGACAAATTAGGTGTTGACGAAAACGAAGTTGTAACAGAAGCAAGCTTCACTAATGATTTGGGAGCTGACTCATTAGACACTGTTGAGCTTATTATGGAATTCGAAAAAGAATTTGATATTCAAATTCCAGACGATCAAGCAGAAAACATTGCTACTGTTGGTCAAGCTATTTCTTATATCGAAGAAGCTAAAAAATAATAATACCGCACCCGAATTTTTTAAAATTCCAACTTTGAATACCCAAATTCCAAAATTGGGATTTGTATTTTAAAAAATTGGAATTTTAAAAAATCGGGTGTTATTATTTTTTTAAAATTTAAATTTCGATTGGTTTTCAATCAAAAAGATATATTTATATTGTAATGCCCATGGCTCTTAAGTAACAATACTGTTAAGAAAGCGTGGGTTTTATTTGTTTAAAGTACAAAATACATATTTATGACGTTAAAGCGAGTTGTTGTAACAGGATTAGGTGCTCTTACTCCGATCGGGAATAATATTCAGGATTATTGGGAGGCACTTGTGAATGGAGTTAGCGGAGCCGCTCCTATCACGTATTATGATACAGAGAAGCATAAAACGAAATTTGCCTGTGAAGTAAAAAACTTCAATATTGAAGATTACATGGATCGCAAGGAATCTCGAAGATTAGATAAATTCGCTCAATATGCTGTCGCTGCAAGTGATGAAGCTATTAAAGATGCCGGACTTACTGATGATAATATCGACAAAACAAGAGTTGGTGTTATCTGGGGAGCTGGAATAGGTGGTTTAGAGACTTTTCAGGATGAAGTTATTTATTATGCAAAAGGAGACGGAACACCAAAATTCAATCCGTTTTTTATTCCTAAAATGATTGCCGATATTGCTCCAGCACACATTTCGATGCGTAATGGCTATATGGGACCAAATTATACTACTGTTTCTGCATGTGCATCTTCTGCAAATGCATTAATTGATGCTTTTAACTACATTCGTTTAGGAATGTGTGATGTTATTGTATCAGGTGGTTCAGAAGCTGCCATTACTATTGCAGGTATGGGAGGTTTTAACTCTATGCACGCTTTATCTACAAGAAACGAAAGTCCGGAAACGGCTTCAAGACCTTTTGATGGAACCAGAGATGGTTTTGTTTTAGGAGAAGGAGCAGGAGCTTTGGTTCTTGAAGAATACGAACATGCTAAAGCCAGAGGAGCAAAAATTTATTGCGAAATTGGCGGTGGCGGAATGTCATCAGATGCTTACCACTTAACTGCACCACATCCGGAAGGAATTGGAGTTATTGCAGTAATGAAAAATACATTAAGAGATGCCGGAATGAATCCTGAAGATGTTGATCATATCAATACTCACGGAACTTCTACTCCGTTAGGAGATGTTGCTGAATTAAAAGCAATCAGCGCTGTTTTTGGTGATCATGCAAAAAGCATCAACATCAACTCTACAAAATCAATGACAGGACACTTATTAGGTGCAGCAGGAGCTATTGAGGCTATTGCTTCTATCCTGGCAATGAAATATGGTATTGTTCCTCCAACTATCAATCATACGGTAGTAGATGAAAACATTGATCCATCATTGAATCTTACCTTAAACAAACCTCAAAAAAGAGAAGTAAATGTTGCTATGAGTAACACTTTTGGTTTTGGTGGACACAATGCTTGCGTATTGTTTAAAAAATTAGTTGACTAATTTCTGTATATGAATTTTATCAAAAAAATATTTTCTAAATCCCGTTCTCTAGAAGACGGGATTTTTTTTGACACTATTCAGAAAATACTTGGTTTTCAGCCTGCTACAATCGAATTTTATAAGAAAGCTTTCACACACAGGTCTTCTAATAAGCTCGACGAATCAGGACATCCCATAAATTATGAGCGATTAGAGTTTTTAGGAGATGCTATGTTAAGTGCCGTAATTGCAGCACATTTATTTAATAAAGCACCAAATGGCGACGAAGGATATTTGACTAAAATGAGGTCGAAAATTGTAAGCCGCGAACATTTGAATGAGCTGGGTAAAGATTTAAACCTGGTTCGTTTTGTAGAAAGCAAAGTGCCAATTCAGCATTTTGGAGAAAATATTCATGGTAATATTTTCGAATCACTTGTGGGCGCAATTTATCTGGATAAAGGATATTCGTTTTGCGAAAAGTTTATTCAAAAACGAGTTGTAGCTCCTTATGTTGATATTGCACGACTTGAAGGCAAAGTAATTAGTTATAAAAGTTTGGTTATCGAATGGTGTCAGAAAGAAAAGAGAGTCTTTCATTACGACATTTTTGAAGATAACGGTATTGACGGTCAGCGCTTATTTGGCGTTAAATTAAGTATAGACGATAAAGTAATCGCACGAGCGCGAGCCACTTCAAAAAAGAAAGCAGAAGAGAAAGCTTCACAAAGAGCATATTTTGCATTTCAGGAAAAAATAGACAAGAAATAGCTACAATTTTGTTGTAAGTATCTTAAAGCTATAACGTTTTCGTTTATAAATTAATAAAAACAAGCACATCTTAACTATTTAAGCTCCGCTAGAAATAGTATATTTACACCTTGATTTTTCATGACATGGCTATTCATAGATTGGATTTAGACGAATTTGACGAAATTGATTATTATTTAATGGCAATTCATACTTCATTAGAAGATTATAGATTGGCCTATTTTATCAATAAAAACCTTCCGATAAACTTAAGTAAGAGCAAAAACGAGATCCATGCTCAGACTAAAGAAGGCGAGGCAAATTTCTCGAGATTCTATTATTATGATGCTGAGAAAACAGTTTCATGGAATTTAATTCAGAATAAAAATGAAATCATTTCAACGAGTAGAAATGATTCCCAGGATTTGTTTTCCAATGAAACAAGTGAGGTTTCAACAACAATTCATTTACTTCCTGAATTCAAAAAAGTAGATTTTTTCCTGAAAATAGAGAATAGTGAAGAGACTATTGATTTTTCAGAAATTCAACAACAATTAAATACCATCGAGAGTATTGCGGCTATTTATGCTGTAGATACTGATAAAATAAAATCAAAAAACAATCTAATTTTTTAAAAAAAATGTTAACAAACAAAAAAACCAAAATTGTCGCTACACTTGGTCCTGCATGTGGTACGAGAGAGATCATCAAAGATATGATCGATGCAGGGGTTAATGTGTTTAGAGTTAATTTTTCGCATGCTGATTACGAAGGTGTAAAAGAGAAAATTAATATTATTAGAGGTCTAAATGAAGAGTTTGGTTACACAACTGCAATCCTTGGAGATTTGCAAGGACCAAAACTTAGAGTTGGTGTGATGGAAGAAGGAACTGTTGTTCATGATGGTGATTTAATCACTTTTACAACAGCAGAAGATATTTTAGGAACAGCTCAAAAAGTGTTCATGAAATACCAAAATTTTCCAAATGATGTGAATCCGGGAGAGCGTATTTTGCTTGACGATGGTAAATTGATTTTCGAAATTATTTCTACTGATAAAAAGACTGAAGTTGTTGCTAAAGTAATTCAGGGTGGAGAATTAAAATCTAAAAAAGGAGTTAATCTTCCAAACACTAAAATTTCTTTACCAGCTTTAACTGAAAAAGATATTGCAGATGCTATTTTTGCTATCGAGCAAAAAGTAGACTGGATCGCACTTTCGTTTGTAAAAACACCGCGCGATTTACAAGACTTACAAGAATTGATCGCGAAACATTCTGAATATAAAATTCCGATTGTTGCTAAAATTGAAATGCCGGAAGCTTTAGAGAACATGGATAAAATTGTAGCATATTGCGACGCTTTAATGGTGGCTCGTGGAGATTTAGGAGTTGAACTTCCTGCACACGAAGTACCATTGGTTCAAAAAGATTTGATCCGTAGAGCTAAAATTGCAAGAATTCCTGTTATCGTTGCTACACAAATGATGGAGACAATGATTACAAGTCTTACACCAACAAGAGCTGAAGTAAATGACGTTGCAAACTCTGTAATGGATGGAGCTGATGCTGTAATGTTATCTGGAGAAACTGCTACAGGAAATTATCCGGTACAGGTTATTCAAAGAATGACACAAATTTGTGAAGCTGTAGAGGATTCTCCGCTAATTCAGGTTCCACAAAATACCCCACAAATTAAAACAAAACGTTTTGTTACTAAAACAGTTTGTCATCAGGCAGCTTTATTGGCTAACGAAATCAAAGCAAAAGCAATTTGTACATTAACAAATAGCGGATATACTGCTTTCCAGGTTTCGGCTTGGAGACCATCTGCACACATTTTGGTATTTACTTCAAACAGAAGAATCTTAACTCAATTGAATTTATTATGGGGAGTAAAATCATACTTCTATGATAAAGACGTAAGTACAGATGATACTGTAACTGATGTAAATAAAATTGCTGTTGAAAAAGGATACGCTGCAAAAGGTGATTATTTAATTAATCTTGCAGCTATGCCAATTAAAGATAAAGGAATGGTAAATACCATGAGAGTTTCTGAAATAGACTAAGACTTTATTATTATATAAAAAAGCCATTCGACAATATCGAATGGCTTTTTTTTTGGCTTAAACTTTTTGTGTATCTATATAGTAAGACTTGTGATAAAATTCATGAGTCTTTTTTTTGGTTCATTTTAATAAAAAAAGTCATATTTAACAAAAAGTGTTATTCGGACACTTTTATTAATAAGATAAAAACCAAAATATATTTTGCTAATTGTTTGATTTTTAAGAGTTAAATTTTATCAAATGAGACGCTCAGAAGCAAAATAAAGCATTTTTATTGTTTCATTTTATAAAATGAAACCATGTCAGACCGTATAAATGATATTCTTAGACTTTTTATTAGTTAATTTTGAGATAGTTAAATAAAAGTTAAGAAAATTCTTGTTTCAATTTTCCCCCAAATAAATTTCAAAAACTGAAATAAACAAGATTTTTTAATGTTCCCCGCACAAATCAATTATTAGTAATGTTTTTCTCGTATTCGAGGTTGATTAATAAAAGAATTATTAACAAATTTTATTACCATGAAACAAAGTAAACTTAAAAATGGATTTAGAAATTCGATAATGCTATTTGCATTGGCTTGCTTTTCGATAACGCAATCACAGAATACAAAAAAGCCCAATGTGCTTATAATTTGGGGAGATGATATTGGTATAAGTAACATTAGTGCTTATAGTAGTGGATTAATGGGGTATATGACGCCTAATATTGATCGAATTGCAACTGAAGGTACACGTTTTTTACAATATTACGGTGAGCAAAGTTGTACTGCAGGTCGCGCAGCTTTAATTACTGGTCAACATGGTATTCGTACAGGATTGACTAAAGTAGGATATCCTGGAGCTCCAATGGGGATGAGTCAATTAGATCCTTCTATTGGTGGAATCATGAAAAACTTAGGCTATGCAACCGGGCAATTTGGTAAAAACCATGTGGGAGATCGTAATGAAAACCTGCCAACAGTAAACGGTTTTGATGAATTTTTTGGAAACCTTTATCACCTAAATGCTGAGGAAGAGCCGGAATTACCGGATTATCCAAAAGATCCTGCATATTTGGCAAAATTTGGACCAAGAGGAGTTTTAAAATGTACTGCAACGACAACAGATGACGGAACAGTAGATCCTCGTTTTGGGAAAATTGGAAAACAAAGAATTGAAGATACAGGACCTCTTACCAAAAAAAGAATGGAAACTGTTGATGATGAAACATCAGCGGCGGCTATTGATTTTATTAAAAGACAAACTGCTGCTGGAAAACCATTTTTCTGCTGGTGGAATGGAACACGTATGCACCTGCGTACGCATGTAAGAGCTGAAAACCGTGGTAAATTTACACATGGAGATAGTGAATACAATGATGGTATGATAGAACATGATATTACTGTTGGAACATTGTTGAAAGCGTTGGATGATCTGGGAATTGCAGATAATACAATTGTAGTTTATTCTACAGACAATGGTCCTCACATGAATAGTTGGCCAGATGCAGCAATGACTCCTTTCCGTTCAGAAAAAAATACCAACTGGGAAGGTGCTTTTAGAGTTCCCTGTGTAGTTAGATGGCCAGGCGTAATTAAACCAGGACAGGTTACTAATGAATTAATGTCACATAATGACTGGTTGCCTACTTTAGCATCGATTGCAGGAGAACCAGATTTAAAAAATAAACTTTTAACAGGCTATAAAGCCAATGGTAATAATTATAAAGTGCATTTAGATGGATTTGACCAATCTAACTTACTACGAGGAACAGCAAAAAGCTCCAGAGATAAATTCTTTTATTCTGATGATGATGGTCTGTTAGTGGGTTTACGTGAGGGAGACTATAAATATGTATTTGCAGAACAACGTATGCAGGGAACTATGGGATTGTGGGCAGAACCTTTTACTAAATTGAGACTGCAAAAAATATTCAACTTGTATATGGACCCTTACGAAAGAGCCGATATAACTTCTAATACGTATTGGGACTGGGTATTAAACCACGTACAGTTAGCATATGGAATGATTTCCGATGTTACTGAATTTGCAATGACTTTTGAGAAATATCCACCAAGATCTATACCGCCAAGTTTCTCTCCTTACACAATTATGGATGAGGTGTTACAAGATATAAAAATGAAAAAAGTTATCGAAAGAGATACACAAGCTCCAAAGAAAAAATAAAAATATCATTAGTAAAAAATAGCTTGAGTTACCCCCTAACTCAAGCTATTTAATAACATAAAAATCAATATTATGTATAAGAAAAGATATATATTGCCCCTATTTTTATTGTTGCTGGTTTCGTTTAATAAAGCTGATAGCGCTGCTATAGATAGTTCTGACCCAATAAATTTTGTAAAAATCTCAGATCCGCTGCCAAGTTGGAATGATGGTGCTTTAAAAAAAGAAATTATTGCTTATATAACTAAAGTAACCAAAAAAGGAGGCCCGGATTTTATTCCGGTTGAAGACAGAATCGCCACTTTTGATAACGACGGAACTCTTTGGGCTGAAAAACCTTATGTTCAGGAATTGTTTGCTTTTTACAGAGTAAAGAAAATGGTAGAAGCCAAACCCGAATTAGCTCAAAAACAACCTTTCAAGGCCGTTGTCGAAAAAGATAAAACGTATTTTGAAACTGGAGGCGAGAAAGCATTAATAGAGTTAGTGGCTGCAACCCATACCGGTATGACCGAAGATGAGTTTGAAGCAGCAACAAAAGATTTTTTTGCAGGAGCTAAATATCCGGGAAAAAATGTTCCTATTAAACAAATCAGATACCAGCCACAATTGGAATTATTAAACTATTTGCGTGCAAACGGATTCAAGACTTTTATTGTAACCGGAGGAACTGTAGAATTAGTTCGTGCTATTTCTCAGGATTTTTATGGTATTCCAAAAGATCAGGTTGTTGGAACTTCTTTCAAATACAAATTTGATGATGCGACAAACAGCATTCAGAGAGAACCAGCTTTAGACCTTTTAAATGACAAAGAAGGAAAGCCTGTAGGCATACAATTGCATATTGGGCAACGACCTGTTTTTGCCTGCGGAAACGAAGGCGGAGCCGGCGATCTGGCCATGCTAAGATATTCTTCAGGAAGTAAATATCCTTCTTTTCAAATGATTGTTAATCATAATGATGCTGCCAGAGAATACAGTTATCAGGAAAAAGATAATTTATCATTAGATACTGCTGCAAAATACAAATATCATGTAGTGAGTATAAAAGACGATTGGAAAAAGATTTTTCCGGACAAATAATTTGAATTAGTTAGAATTGAAATGAAACAACTTTTTACGAGTAAGTTGTTTCATTTTGATTTTAACAAAGAATAAAAAGATTTAAATCAAAGGACTAATGAGTCAAAGAACTTCCATTTGTTTTAAAAAAGAAAGAAAATATTTACTTTTTACTTTTGTAATTATTAAAGTAGTATTTTTATTATTAAATAGTTTAATCTTTTTTAGATGAAAACTTAAATTAAAATATTATGAAAAATACAAGATTTTATGTTGTTTCAAAGTTGTTGTTTAGTACAACTTTTTTTCTTTTAAATTTTGCAGCTTTTGCTCAGGAAGCACCTCCAAAATCAGGTTCAAGTGCTCAGGAATTAGCAGACAAATTAGCAAATCCGGTAGCAAGTTTAATTAGTGTTCCCCTACAAAACAATCTAATTTATGGAGTTGGTCCTTTCAACGGATCAAAATACACCATTAATGTTCAGCCCGTTATTCCGTTTAAATTAACAGAGAATCTAAATTTAATAACACGTTATATTCTTCCGGTCGTAGATCAAAGGGATATAACAGGAGAAAACACACATCAGTTCGGATTAAGTGATGCAACCGTAACAGCTTTTTTTGCACCTAAAACCAAAGGATTAATTTTAGGATTTGGACCTGCTTTTTTAGTACCAACTGCTACGGATAAATTATTAGGAACAGAAAAATTTGGAGTAGGGCCAAGTGCATTAGTGATGCATCAGGGGAAAGGACTTTCTGTAGGTTTTATAGCCAACCAAATCTGGTCTGTGGCCGGTAATGACGATCGTGCTGATTTTAATCAGTTTTACACCCAAATATTCCTGACGCATAGCTATAAAAGCGGTGCCACTTTAGGTATAACTTCAGAAATTACTCAAAATTGGGAAGGAAACACAACCCTTATAACCCTTAGTCCCAATATAGGGGCAATTTCAAAACTAGGTGATCAGGCGGTTCAGTTTGCCATTATGCCTTTAATTCCAATTGTTGGGCCACGCGATCAAAGACCAGACTGGGGATTGAGAGCGGTATTGGCTTTTGTGTTTCCGGGTTCGTAAAACAGTTCTAAAAATTTTAAAATAATTCAAATGAAAAAAGCAATTCTTATTTTAGTTGTAAGTTTTCTATTCATTAGCTGTAAAAAAGAAGGATCTACTTCAACAGCAACAACTTCAACTTCAGAAAATAATGCAACTCCTTCAGATCAGGATATTATAGATGCTTATATCTATTTATATGCAAGATATTTTGTTATTCAACAGGAAAATTACGACATAAATGTCGAGAAAGTAGGTTATAATAAAATCAAATACAATCCGCTTGGATCTGCACAATTTGTTAATCCAAATTTAGACGTAGCTTATCTTGAAGCATGGATTGCAGTTGATGCAGCTCATGCTGTGATATTAAATGTTCCTAAAATAGAAGGACGTTATTATACCGTTCAACTTCTTGACGGTTGGGGAGAAGTAATTGTCAATATCAACGAACGTAATTTTCCTAAAACGCCTTACGGAAAATTTGCTTTGGTTTTAAAAGGAACGAATCCTACAATTCCGGCAAACGCTCTGAAGATAGAATTACCATCAGAAAAAGTTAAAATGTTGGCTCGCGTTGAGCTGAAAGGAACTCCGGCTGTAGCTCAAAAATTACAGCGGCAATTTACATTTGATGTTCCTGACGGAATCAAAATTGCATCACCTATAACTATTCCTGAGTTTACTCCTAAAAAACCAATTGGAACCGAAATATTTGATAATGCGGCTGAAGTAATCGCATCTTATCCGGATGTAATGCCAAAAGCAAAAGAATATCAGTCAAAAGTAGCTGCTGTTGAAGCGTACCGCAAAAAAGATGACAAAGCTAAAGCGCATGTCGACGAAATTGTAAAAACCAAAGCTATTCCAGCTTTTTTATCAGGAGCAAAAGGTTTTGGAACTCAAAAAGGAGGATGGTCTGTATCGTATGCTGCAGGTAATTTTGGTAATGATATACTCGCTCGGGATATCATCAATTATGGAGGATTATGGGCTAATAGAGTAGAAGAAGCTATTTATTTTGTAGGGCTTACAGATACTAATAAACAATTATTAAGTGGTGATAAAGTCTATGAAATAAAATTTCCAAAAGATCAAATTCCGGATTTAATGGTTAATGCATTTTGGTCAGTAACCTTATACAGCGTTCCTGATTACAGAGTGGTTGATAATAAATTAAAAAGATACAATCTGAATAATGTTTCGGGATTAAAGAAAAATAGTGATGGATCATTAAGTATCTGGCTAGGTTCTTCATTGCCTAAAGGTGCAATTGAAAGTAATTGGCTGCCAACTCCGGCAGGCAAAGGCTTTGCTTTAACCATGCGTATGTATGTTTCTAAAAAAGAAGTTCTCGACGGAAAATGGTTTCCTGCTCCAATCGAACAAAAAAACTAATTGTTTCTGTAATTATAAAAAATTAAAATCATGAAAAATAAAACTCTTGTTATTCTGGTAGTTTCTAGTTTTATATTCGCTATAGGATGTAAAAAGAATACAGAAGAAAATAATGTAGTATCAACTTCAGTTTCACCAGCTGGTACCGAAATAAAAATGGATGGTGAATTGCCGTCAAAAGAATCAATTCCGGCTTTATTTGACGAGATGGATTTTCAACAGGCAACTCAAACTTATTTATGGGCATTGCCCATTGTGGCTTTCGCCGAATGGCAGCAACAACATTATAAAGTATTCAATGCCTCAAGTAATGATCTTGTTCTTTACAATTCGTATCACGATCGTTTGGGTATTCTTACCGCAAATGCTACCACGCCATATATCATGACTTTTATAGATCTTGCTGCAAATGGACCAACTGTTATCGAAATGCCTGCCGGACATACTGCCGGAGGACTTGCTGATTTCTGGCAACGCGAGCAAGCTGTAATTGGAGAAATGGGACCTGATAAAGGAAAAGGGGGCAAATATATTTTGGTACCACCTACAATGAAAGACTTTAAACCAGCCGGATATTTTATCGTTCCATGTAATACAGTTAATATGTTTTTTGGCTTCAGAGCTTTAGATCCAGACCCGAAAGTGACTGAAACGTTGTTGAAACAAGTAAAAATTTATCCTTATGATAAACGTGCAAATCCTACACCAACAAAAGTGGTAAGCCCGCCGGCAGATAAAAAGTGGTACGGAATTCAGCCTGCCGGAATTGCATATTGGGAACGTCTTCACGCTATTTTACAAAATGAACCGGTTGAAGATCGTGATCGTTTTTTTATGGCCTGGCTTAAAAATTTAGGGATAGAGAAAGGAAAACCTTTTGCTCCGGATGAACGTCAGAAGAAAATTTTAATCGCTGCTGCTGAGAAAGGACAACAAATGGCAATGGCCAATTCTTTTAATAAACGCTTTAAGGATGTAAAACACTGGCCGGATAAAAAATGGGACTATGTAATGATTATCAAAGACCCATCGCAACATGCTGATAGTTATGATGAATTCTTTGAAAGAACTTCTTATTTCTACGAAGCTGTTACTTACTCAAAAGCTATGATTACCAAAATACCAAATGTGGGCCAGGCCTATTTAGGATCTTATTATGATAATAATGGAAACTGGCTGGACGGAAGTAAAAATTATACGCTAAATGTTCCTGCAAATCCACCTGCAGTAAATTTCTGGTCGATTACGATTTATGATTCAGCAACACGTTGTTTGATTGATAATCCCCAACAAAATGCCGATTTATCTTCCCGTAAGGATTTAATAAAAAATGCTGACGGATCTATCGATTTGTATTTTGGTCCAAAAGCACCGGCCGGAAAAGAGAAAAACTGGGTACAAACTTTACCCGGAAAACATTGGTTTACCTATATGCGTTTCTACGGACCAACAACAGCTTATTTTGATAAAAGCTGGAAAATGGATGATATAAAAGAAGTGAAGTAAAAGTCTTTAATACAACTAAATATGAAAAAGATACTTTTTATAACAATAATAGTAATTTCTTTTTTTTCATGTAAAAAGAAGGAAAGCTTAAATAATGAAGTTGCGACAACGGATATTGCCATCACAAAATCGGCAGATTCGGCGAAAGCCATTGCAAAAGAAGCCTGGACTTATATTTTTCCGTTAGCGATGAATTACAGAACGATGCGTTTATATGCTTTAGACAAAACCTATCCCGATTATGCAGGAGGTTTTAATAAGTTTAAACATTACGATAAAATCTTTACTCCGGCAGATACCGCAGTAGTAACGCCAAACAACGATACGCCATATTCATGGGCAATTTTAAATTTGGCTGATGAACCAGTACTATTAGAAGTCCCAGAGATTAAAAACAGATATTATTCGTTTCAGTTTGTCGATTTATATACGTTCAATTTTGCGTATATAGGAAGTCGTGCCACTGGAGATAAAGCAGGGAAATATCTTATTGCCGGACCAGATTGGAAAGGCGAAAAACCTGCCGGAATTGACAAAGTGATTCAGTCCGAAACGAATTTGGTTACTCTATTAGGCAGAACCGAATTGAAAATGGGACAAGGAGATATTGAAAATGTAAAAAAAGTACAATCACAATATAAGTTGACTCCGTTTCATGAATTTGCAAAAATTACCGCGCCGGAACACAAAGAATTTGCTTTGCCTTTTCCTGAATTTAAACAGGCAGATTTAGGTTCAGCTGAATTTATTGGTTTAGCGAATAATCTATTACAATACACTTCTTTAAACCCTACAGAATCAGACTTAAGGAGGAAATTTGCCAAGATTGGACTTGTTCCAGGTAAAAAGTTTGATCCGGCTGCATATTCCCCGGAAGTATTAAAAGCGATTAACGAAGCTGCACTGGAAGCCGGAAAAGAATTAGAAGATGGCGCTAACAAACTTACAAATGCAACCGATTTGTTTGGAACAAGAGAGGAATTAAACGGCGATTATACTAAAAGAGCTTTAGGCGCTGCAGCAGGTTTATTTGGTAATACAAAGGAAGAGGCAATATATATTGGAACAAGAACAGATAAAGCAAATAATATTTTATCAGGAAAAAATAAATATGTAATTCGTTTTCCAAAAGGACAAACTCCAAAAGCTAAATATTTTTGGAGTATTACGATATACGAATTGCCAAGTCGCTATTTGATCAATAATCCAATTAACAGATATTCTATTGGTGACAGAACAACAGGTTTAAAGTATGAAGCGAATGGAGATTTGATTATTTATATTCAAAATGAAGTTCCAAAAGGAAAGGAATCAAATTGGTTACCTGCTCCTAAAGATGCATTTTATTATTTGATCCGAATTTATGGGCCTGATGAATCAATACTAAACGGAACCTGGAAAGCGCCACAACCAGAACTTGTTAAGTAGAGGTCTTTAGAGGCGATTATATTTAAAGCAGCATTCATTAAATAAACTAATCTGATTGACCCCATGAAGAGAACCAATATTTATAAAAGGCTATTTGTTTTAATTGTATTGACTCTTTTTTGCAGCGCTGAAATAAACGCTCAAAAAATGGCTCAAAATGTTGCCGCCTGGGTAGGTTACGAAATGTATTTACCTTTTAAAGAAGACGGAAGATGGGGTTTATTGCTTGAAGGATATTCTAAAGGAAATGATTTTGTATCAGAACTTCAGGGCTCTTTTTACAGAGCAGGCGCCAATTATTATCTTAAAAACGGAAATCGTTTAGGAGCCGGAGTTGCGTACCAATGGGATTTGCCTTATGATGAAGTTTCATTGCCCTACAACAATCCTGATTACAGGATTTACGAGCAATTTATCTGGCGTATCGTTAAAAAAGAAGGAAATGAAGTATGGTCGCAACGTTTTAGAATGGAGCAGCGCTGGTTAGGCCGAAAAGACGATCCTAACAGTACAAGCGATCATTTTGATTATTACAAATTCGAAAATACATTCCGGTATCAGGTGCGCTATCAATATTGGTTTAAACCGAGATGGGCAGCCGTTATTTATGATGAACTTCATATCAGAACCAATGCTGCGAGCAGTAACGAAAACTATCTGGATCAAAACAGATTGTATTTAGGTGGAGCGTATAGTCTGGACAAACGAAGAGAAATCAGAATGGAATTGGGTTATATGAATCAGATTTTTTTTAAATCACCAGATACGGAAGGTGGCTTAAGCCGAATGAACCATACCATCCGAATTACATTAACGACCGATTTGCCTTTTAAAAGAAAAGAAAATTAAAAGTTATGACTGACGAATTTAAAGAAACCAGCGAAGACAGATTTGATCCTGCAGTATCAAAAGCACATCGTTTTGATCAGGGCGTTGCGATCAGAAAAGTTACGCCTCGTTCTCACCATCAGGAATGGAATCCGTCAGAGAATCGGGAAGATCCGGTTGACGTTTTAATAAAAACCAGCATTGGAAGAATCGAAAGTTTATTACCCATTCGATATACCCGAATGATGGAATCGCCTTTTGCATTCTTTAGAGGATCTGCTGCAATTATGGCGGCAGATTTAGCACAAACGCCCAATACAGGAATTGATCTTCAGCTTTGTGGGGATTGTCATTTAATGAATTTTGGAGGTTTTGCCACTCCGGAGCGTAAATTGGTTTTTGATATTAATGATTTTGATGAAACGCATCCAGGACCGTGGGAATGGGATGTAAAAAGACTCTCTGCCAGTTTTGTAATTGCCGGACGATGGAGAAAATTTTCGGATAAAACCTGTAAAGAATTTGCCTGGAATGTAGCAGACAGTTACAAGAGACACATGTTAGAATACAGCAAATTATCGGCACTTCAAATTTGGTATGCTGATATCGATCTGGCTGAACTTATTGAAAGGGGTGAAGACGAAGAGATAAAATCATTTCAGCAAAAACGAATTAAAAAAGCGGCAGAATATACCGCTCATGAGAAAGAATTTGCAAAAATGACCTATCAGGAAGGACCTCGGGCAAGAATAAAAGATGATCCGCCTTTAATTTATCATCCAACAGGAGAAGGAGCAAAACGAATTTTAGAAGAAGCAGAAACCGTTCATAACCGTTACCTGAAAACATTATCTGACGAAAAAAAAGTATTGTTAAGCAGGTATACGTTGCACGATATAGCCATAAAAGTGGTGGGTGTAGGAAGTGTAGGAACACTTTGCGGTATTAGTTTATTAATGTCGGCTACGGGCGAACCTATTTTTTTACAGTTTAAAGAAGCCCGAAAAAGTGTTCTGGAAGAAAATGTAAAAGCAAAAAGCAAATACACGCATCAGGGCGAGCGAATTGTACGAGGACAAAAATTAATGCAATCTGCCTCGGATATGTTTTTAGGATGGACAAATGATGATAAGGATAAGTACTTCTACATCCGTCAGCTTCGTGATGCCAAAGTAAAACCGGTTCTCGAAATCATGAAAGCCAAAAACATGACCGATTATGCCAAAGCATGCGGATGGGCACTGGCAAGAGCACACGCCCGTACAGGAGATCCTTCTGTATTATCAGGTTACATTGGGAAAAGTAATGAATTTGCCAATGCCATTTCGAGATTTTCTATTTCGTATGCCAATCAAAATGAATTGGATTATAATAAAATGCTAGAAGCTATAAAAGAAGGACGATTGCCAATTTCGGCAGAAGTCTAATCTTTTATTAATTAATAAAAATAGAATATATGGGTAAAAAGTTTCTCTTTTTGATGGCCTTAGTGATCTCCGCAATCACAACCAATGGCCAGACACAGCGTATAGATTCTACGGCTGTTTATCTCTTACATCGAACTGGCGAAACATTGCAGGATATCAAGTCGTGCAGTTTTACAGCGATTACAACGTATGACGTCCCCAATGAAAGTTTAGGGCTTATCAAGCACGCCATAAACGATAAAGTGGCTATAAAATTTCCTGATAAAATGAAAGTAACTTCAACAGGAGATAAAGGCAACCGCGCTTTGTGGTACAATGGTAAAAAGCTTAATTATTATTCGCTCGACAATAACACTTATGGTTTTACAGCTGCTCCCGAATCAGTTATTCAAACTATAGACGAGGCGAGCAAAAAATACGGAATTGAGTTTCCCGGCGCTGATTTTTTCTATCCAACCTTCTTGCAGGATTTACTCTCAGAGCAAGGCAATTTAATTTATTTAGGAAAAACAATAGTCGACGGACGTGAAAGCTACCATATCGCGGGAAGTGATAAAACAAAAAGTTTTCAGTTCTGGATAGGAAATGATGATTTGTTTCTCCCTGTAAAATTGGTCATTGTGTATACTTCGGATAAGGACAAACCCCAATACGAAGCCCTTTACAAAGACTGGACCATAAATATTGATTATCCGGATTCAATGTTTGAATTTACGACACCTCCAAAAGCTACAAAAGTGAAGTTAGCGGCTAGAGAAAACACTAAATAATTTGATTAAACTCCATAATTATGAAATCATATCAACCCAAAAATAAAATGGCAGTCATAATTATTGCATTTTTTGCATTATTAATTCTGATTCCAGAGGAGGTATCCGCACAACGTTTTGGTCATTTTGCACCTCCAAGACCCATGCCAATGCCACGCCCGATGCCTATGCCGGCTCCAAGGCCAATTCCACCAGGACCAAGACCAATTCCGCCGGCCCCACGTCCGCTTCCGCCAAGGCCTTTACCGCCAGCGCCGTTGCCACATCCTTACCCGCATCCTTATCCGGTGCCTTTTCATCCTTATCCGGTGCCATTTCCTTATGCTTACCATCCTTTTGTACCCTACGTTTGGGGACCAACATGGTATCCTGTAGGTTTCTTTTTAACCACATTAACAACAGCAGCCATAGTATTATCCGTAGAAAATACGAATTACAATTATGATGATGGTGTTTATTACGTAAAACAATCTAATGGATATCAAGTTGTACCCGCACCACTTGGAGCAACAATTTCAGAATTACCAACTGGATATGTTACAGTAAATGTATCAGGAACAGATTATTACTATTACGGAGGAACTTACTATTCTAAAGTTTCTGATAAATATAAAGTAGTAAATGCACCCGTTGGAGCCGTTGTTTCGCATCTTCCGGAAGGAGCAGAAGAAAAAACAATAGACGGTCAAAAATACATGATTTACAATAATGTGTATTACCAGCCCATTTCTAAAGACGGACAAGACAGTTATGTTGTTGTACAGGGAAAATAACAATTAAAAAGCTCAGAACAGTCTATTTTAATCTCGATAAACTGTTCTGATTAAATAAGTAAGAAATTTACATGTACAGTAATGTAAATTGAATAAAATAATTTATCTTTGAGTGTTAGGTAAGATATTGTGTAGTAGGTATTTGAGAAAATTTAAACAAATATTTAACATGACTTCCCGTATATTCAGGATTTAAGCAAGATTTTAGAAATTTCGATTCAAACTAATTTAATCATTAATTTAAATACCACAAGATGAATATTAAAACAAAGATTTTTCGTATAATTCCAATGATGTTATTGGGATTAATTTACAGTTGTTCTCCAACGGTTAAAGTAACAACTGATTATGACCATTCGGCTAATTTTGGCGAATACAAAACTTTTGCATTTTATGATTTAAAAGCTCAGGAAGGCCAGATAAATCAATTGAATGTTGATCGTATTACAAAAGCAATTCGTTCTGAATTAATCAACAAAGGTTTCACAGAAACTACTACGAATCCTGATTTAAAAGTAAATGCAATTACCATCTTAAAAAATAAAACATCTGTCTCTGCAAACACTGATTTTTATGGTTATGGCGGAATGTACCGTCCCTACGGATATTGGGGTGGCGGCGGAGCCATGATGGGCAATGCCAATACAACATTTAATTCCTACGATTATGTTGATGGATCACTGATCATTGATATTGTATCTTCAAAAACCGGGAAACTGGTTTGGCAAGGAATCGGTAACGCTCAAATTGATAGTAAACCAGACAATCCGGAAGAGTTTGTGGGTAATTCTATCAAAAAAATTCTGGCTGGTTTCCCTCCCGGCTTAGCAAAAAAATAGCTTTATAGATAATTGTTTCAGGACTATACGTATCCTAATCAAATAGGTATAGTTCTGCAGCAAATAATAAAAAAACTTTCTTTTTTAAAATTTTATTTTAAAAGAAAAAAGGATACGTACAAATAAATTAAGCTCACAAACCATGATCGATATAGTACTTTCACTTTTCTTTTTTATAGCAACAATAGTAGGTTTTGCAACATCATCGATGGTCCTGTTTTCAAAAAAAAATTATTCTAAAAGTTTTTTTTTAGGGCTGTTTTTATTTAGCCTGGCCGTTGTTAGCGTATATAACTTTTATTTGTCTGCCAATAGTCGTCAGGAATTTCCCGATTTATTTATGATCGCAAAATCATTTATTTTTCTGGTTGCTCCTTGTGCCTTTTTGTATGTCAGAAGTATTTTGTTTTCGGGCAAATTGTTTAAAAAATACGACTGGCTGCATTTTTTACCTTTTGTGATCTATTTTAGTTTAACCCTTTTGGTATGGATCGGAAATTTTATCGACCTTAAAATTATCGACTATATTTCTGTAAAAATAAATAGTCCTTTTTCGATGTTAAGTCTTAGCGTTTGGCTCTTATATGCTTTTTGCCAGACGATGATGATTTTAAATTACGATCTGAAAAAATTCAAAGAAAATACTTTTAACAGAATAAAAATTTTAAGCTGGATCAGGGTATATAATTTAATGATATTGTTTTTGTTCTCAGCCCTTTTCGTTCATTATTTTTTAATTAGCAGGGTTGATAATATAGATTTTTCATGTTATGTATTAATATCATCAGTTTTGGTTTTTACAGTAGGCTGGCTCTACTTTAAACCGCAAATTTTTTATGATACAAATGAGGTTCCTGAGTTTGTTGAAACCACATCAGAAATACTGGAGGCACACGAAAATAAAACGACTTTGCCACTTGTTAAAGAATTAACTCCCGAAAAAAAATTACTGTATCTCACTAAATTAGAGAACATTTTTTCATCCAAAGAACTCTTTTTGAAAAAAGATCTGGTAATCCGCGATATAGCTGATGAAACTGGAATGTCAGTGCATCATATCTCAAATTTAATCAATTCAGAGTTTAATCTTCATTTTCAGGATTATGTCAATCTAAAAAGGATTGAATATTTTAAAGAAAAAATAAACGATCCCGAATGGAAAGATTTATCACTTGAAGGTATGGCCTGGGGATCTGGTTTTAAGTCCAGAACAACCTGTTTTAGAGCCTTTATAAAACATACCGGAAAATCACCTTCTGAATATTTTAAAGTCATTAGAATTAATCCTGAGAAAACCAGTACTTACTTCTTTAAACAAGCTTCAAGCTAAAAACAAATAGTTTGTAATAAGAAGCTGTGTCGTCTCATTAATTTTTTAAAATAGTAATATGAAAACGAAATTTAATATAAAAAGACACACCATAAAATCAGTTTTTACCATAGTATTGCTGCTAATTTCCTTTTTTAGTCAGGCACAGCTCAAAGGTGGTCATATTCTTGGAGCAATGGGATTACAGTCCGGAACCCAGACCCCTGAAAACACATTAAGTGTTTATGTACCGGGGTATTTTTACAGCGCTTCCTCTTTACGAAATGCCGATGGTGATAAATCGATTGCAAATCCTGACCTGAATATGTTCATTACAGGTGTTGGAGCATCTTATGTAAGCGATTTTAAAATTTTAGGAGCCAATTACGGAGCAACAGTTTTGCTTGCATTTGCATCCAACAGAATTCAGGGAAACACCCTCGACTCAAAAAGTCCTTTTGCTTTAACCGATACGTATGTAGTACCAATTCAGTTAGGCTGGCACCATAAACGAGCCGATTTTGTTTTTAGCTATCAAATTTATTTACCAACAGGTAAGTTTGATTTAGGAGCTTCTGATAATAGCGGTTTGGGTATGTTTATGAATGAATTTTCAGCCGGAACAACTTTATTTTTTAATGATAAAAAAACGTTTCATTTTTCGGCTTTGGCTTCTTATGAAATAAACGGAAAAAAGAAAGATACTGATATTAAAACAGGAGATCTTTTAAGTATTGAAGGAGGTTTGGGAAAAACATTTTATATGATGAATGCTGAAAAAACGGCTCCTAAAGGAATTTTAAACGCAGGATTGATTTATTATTTACAATATAAAGTAACAAACGATCAAATACCGGTTCCTGTTTTTGGCACTATCGAGACTGATAAAGATCGTGTTGGCGGTATAGGAGCTGAGGTAAATTATTTTCATATTGGGTGTAGTACTTCTGCAGGATTTCGCTGGATTGCTGAGGTCGAAGCGATAAACAGATTTCAGGGAAATACATTTTTTCTAACGCTCGCACATGTGTTTAGTTTCAAAAAAAAATAGTCAGCAACTACTAAATGCTGCTTTTTTATTGAAGTGAATAGTTTTGGATGAATGCAGTACAATCTAAATTACTTTAAATGAGAAATACATATTCAGATTATAGTATGAAAAACACGAAACTCTTTCAGAAAATTATTCTCGCCAATCTTTTCTTTATCTTATCATGTACTTCAATGATGGGACAAAAACCTCATATTAGCGTAAAAGATTCTCTCGACGGAGCATTCGATTTAAGCGATTATATCATTTATGCACACGGTTTTATCGTTGTTCCTACACTTATTACCGAGCCCGCTCTGGGAGGAATTGGAGGTGCGGTGCTCCCTATTTTTCTAAAAAAACACGATCCTGTTATTGATGAAAACGGAAAGAAAAGACTCGTAGATCCTGATATTACCGGAGCAATGGGAATGTATACCGGTAATAAAAGCTGGGTTGCAGGTGCCTTTAGAGCAGGAAGTTTTATAAAATCACGCATTATGTATCGCGTTGGGGCCGGTTACGGAGATGTAAACATGTCTTTTTATGAAAATTTACCCAGCGGAAAAGATAAAGAAATAGACCTTAATTTTAAATCCTTTGTTTTTTACTCCCGGGTTATGAAGCAATTTCGAAACGGAAAATGGAGTGCAGGACCACAATATTTTCTGTTAGATTCTAAAATTAATTTCCCTGATTTAAACAATCTTCCATCCTTTGCCAATTTAAAAGATATTAATAGTACCGTCAGTCAGTTAGGGGCAGCGCTTCAGTTTGACGGACGGGATAATATTTTTACTCCCGATAAAGGAATACGGCTTCAGTCAGACTTTTTTTGGTCAGATAAGGCGATAGGCAGTGATTACCAGGCCTGGCGATTAAATTTATCAGCAATAGGTTATTATCCCTTAACTAAAAAATTAATTGGAGGGCTCAGGCTCGAAGGAGAACAAGCTTTTGGACATCCCGCTTTTTATCTTCGACCGGGAATTAACCTAAGAGGAATTCCCGCTGCCAGATATCAGGGTAAAACCAGTATTGTTACAGAAGGCGAGTTAAGATGGGATTTATACAGACGATGGAGCCTTATGGGATATGGAGGTGTTGCAAGCGCTTTTAACGATTGGGACAAGGCCTTTGCCAAACCTGTTGTATACAGCTACGGAACAGGTTTTAGGTATTTACTGGCACGAAAATTCAAACTTCGTATGGGAGTTGACGTTGCAAAAGGGAATGAAGACTGGGCGTATTATGTAGTGTTTGGCAGCAATTGGTTACGATAATAGAATTACAATTAGTTAGTTTATATAGTAAGAGTCTCAATAGAATATTTTCTATTGGGACTTTTGTTTGTATATCAATAAAAACCTGACAGGATAGGTTTTTAAATAAAATACACCATTAAATAAAAAAATAAACTTACCTTTTAGCTACACTAATCCTGATACAGATATGAAAGATATAGCAAAACGTTTTAATGAAAATCCTTTACTATCGCCCTCTGATATACCCGCAAGCAGAGAAGGATTAGAAATTACCTGCCTCCTAAATCCGGGAGTATTTCAGTTTGAAAATAAAACCTGGCTCGTGGTAAGAGTTGCCGAAAGACCGCGACAAAAGGAGAACGTAATTTCTTTTCCAATACTAACAGAAACGGGCGCTATTAAAATCATTGAAATTCCTAAAAATGATCCCGACTTAATAGCCACTGATGCCAGAGTAATCAATTATAAAGGAGTCGATTATTTAACCACATTATCGCATTTAAGATTGTTGTGTAGCGAAGACGGACATAAGTTTTATGAGCCTGAAAATTATCCCCCTCTTGTGGGCGAAGGCATCTTAGAAACTTTTGGTATAGAAGATTGTCGTGTTGCTTTGATCGAAGGAATCTATTATTTAACCTTTACTTCTGTATCAGACAATGGTGTTGGAGTGGGTTTAAGAACTACCACCGACTGGAAAAATTTTAAAAAACACGGTATGATATTGCCGGCACACAATAAAGATTGTGCCATTTTCGAAGAAAAAATAAATGGTTTGTTTTATGCCTTACACCGCCCGAGTAGTGTAGATATTGGCGGTAATTACATTTGGTTAGCCTCATCTCCTGATGGTATTCATTGGGGAAATCATAAATGTATTATTAAAACCAGAAAAGGATTTTGGGACAGTAAAAGAGTTGGCGCAGGAGCCGCCCCTATAAAAACAGACAAAGGCTGGCTGGAAATTTATCATGGTGCCAATGAAAATCATCAATATTGTTTAGGCGCTTTTTTAATGGATCTCGAAGATCCTTCAAAAATTATAGCGCGAACTCTGGACCCCATTATGATCCCGACTACAAATTATGAATTAAGCGGTTTCTTTGGCAATGTAGTATTCACCAACGGTCATATTGTTGAACCGGATGGCGATACTGTTACCATTTATTATGGAGCATCTGATGAATTTGTTTGTGGAGCACAATTTTCGATAAAAGATATTTTTTTACTTTTAAGGGACTAATGCTGCTTAAAAGCAACAAACAAATCCACCAGATTTAGAGATTTATTTCTTCCAGTAAGGTGTAATAATCTTGTTTTGTTTACGGCTTACAATTAATAATATTAAGGTTCCTAAAGCGCAAAAAGCAATCGCTTGTATTGATCCTTCAGGGCCAAATGCTCCACCGGTAATAAATTCCGGTCCTTGTATTTTAGCTTCTAACAAGCTGTTTGTTTTTTCGTTTCCGGATGTGATCGCGCCAAAAATCCCGGATTGGGTAAAATTCCATGCAAAATGCAAAGCAATTGGCATCCATAAACTTCGGCTGTAAATAAAAGCAGCCCCCATCAAAAAACCTGCAGTAGTAATGCATATTCCCGAAATCAAAGTACCGTGAGGATTTGCCAGATGTAAAGCGCCAAATAGTAGCGACGAAATGGTCAAAGCAATATAGCTTCCTAATTTTTCTTCCATAATTCTGAATATAATGCCACGTACCAATATTTCTTCGATAATGGCCACTGTAAACATAAGGGCAAACGGAATCAGGATAAACGAAATGGGGTTGATGTTTACAACGCTGTAACTTCCGTTGAGGTACATTACTAATATAGTAAGTGATTGTAATACAAAACCAATTGAAGTACCGATAAGAAGATTTTTTGCCAATCCTTTTGCAGCAAATTCTGTTACGGTTCTTTTGTCATATTTTTTAAAGAAAAGAACATAGCTCCAAACACATGATGCCGAAACAAAAAGACCTTTTAGAAGATTGCGATAATCTTTGTCGAGCGAAGTTAACCCCAATAATTTTACGGCAATTTGCTGACCAATAATTACAACTGCCATAAAAGTCAATAAGGCAAGAATAATTTTGGTTACAGGAGAATTAAAAGTTCTTTGTTTTAAAGTAAGCGTTTCCATCTGATTTTGTTTTATGATTTAATGATGGAGCAAATGTAGCAGACATCAAAACCAAAAAATAGAATGAAATTTGCCTCTCTTATAATTTTTGAAATTGTTTGGGTAAAAATCCGGTTTGATTTTTAAAAGTTCTGATAAAATGGCTTTGATCTGCAAATCCGCATTGAAAACCTATTTCGGTCAGGTTAATTTGGTTAGAGGTTATCAGCGAAAGCGAACGGTCTATTTTTATACGGCGCATATATTCTCCTAAAGTGCAGCCAAAATATTTAGGAAAATGCTTGGATATCGTAATAGGATTTAAGTTTAAAACCTGAGCCAGATCCTGCAAATTAGGGTTTTCGTTCCAGCAATCATTCAACAATTCGTTTAAACTCTTTACCCAAAACGGACTTTTTTCGTAGCGTTCTAAATGAGTATTCGCATTAGACAATTGTGCAAATAACATATTAATAGTATCGCCCGAAAAAGGATCGGCAATCATAGATTCTTTAAAAATCTTTAAAATCAAAAATTTAGTAAGCGTAGTATTCCGGATCGATTTTTCGATAATAGCTTCAGAGATCTGAAGTTCCTTTAGCAGATTTTCCTCTATTTCGATATTAATATTTTTAGAAGGAAAAAGCGTATCCTGATTAAGATGCAATTCGTCGCTGTGGTAAAATAATAACGAACCCGGACCCACATGCGTACTGGAGTTTTTTCGTTTTTCGGCCGTTCCGCCTTTCAGGAAAAGTGTTATGTGCGCATTATGATGCGAATGCCATCCTTCGTAAACCTTTTGCTGATACTCTGTTTCGACAACCGCAATGCCTTGCTTGTTGTTGAATATATTTTTGGTATTACCCAAATATTTTTCTTTTTCGAGTTCGAACATTTTTCAGGATTAGGAGTGGCATTTACAGCAACCAAATTACTATATATTTATTAAAAGTAAAAATCATTTGTTTTTGATTCTGTTTGAGTTACGGTTTTGCATATTTTGTAAGAGATTATAGCTTAATAAAAATATTTTGTAAATATTAACGGTTAAACCTTAGCTTTTTTGTATAAAATTTAATTGTTTTGTAACAAAAAATAAATTACGACAACTAATTTATTAAATCATTAAATATATATTATGAATACATTTTCATTCAAATCAGTACTTGCTGCTTCGGTTTTTTTTGTTGGAGCAACCGGCTGTTTTGCACAAGACATTTTAGTGAATTCACTAAAGCTGAATGCAAGCGAAAAAAGTAAAGAAAACTTTAAATTTACTGACGTAATCAATTTAGGAACAACTTCTGTAAAATTACAAGGTTCTTCAGGAACATGTTGGAGTTATTCTACCAACTCTTTCTTAGAGTCAGAAATGATTCGTTTAGGAAAACAACCGGTAGAATTGTCGCAGATTTACTCAGCAAGAAACGTTTATGTAGAAAAAGGTGTTAATTATGTACGTATGCACGGCGCTGTTACTTTAGGTGACGGAGGGGCATTGCACGATGTAATTAATATGTATAAAAAATACGGAACTGTACCAAGAGAAGTTTACACAGGATTAAACTACGGAACAGACAAAAATAAATTTGGTGAAATGGCGGCTATTATCGAAGGAGTTTTGACAGCTGTTGTTAAAAACCCGAACGGAGAATTAACGCCAAACTGGAAAAAAGCATACGCTGCAGTTATCGATTCTTATTTAGGAACTGTGCCGGAAAACTTTGCATACAAAGGAAAAAACTACACGCCACAAACTTTTGCTAAAGAAATAGTGGGAATTAATCCTGATGAGTATGTAGAAATATCTTCGTTTACAACATCTCCGTATTACGAAAAAACAACGATGATGGTACCGGACAACTGGTCATTTGATCAGGTTTATAATGTAAAAGTAAACGATATGACCGATGTTATCGACAATGCTTTGAAAAAAGGATACACAGTAGCCTGGGCAACAGATGTAAGCGAGAAAAGCTTTAGCTGGAAAAATGGTGTTGCATACGTACCAACAAAGAAATTTGACGATATGACTGCCGAAGAAAAAGCAGACATGTTTAACGGACCAAAAGCTGAACCGGAAATTACTGCCGAAATGCGTCAGGCTGCGTTTGATAACTATACAACAACAGACGATCACGGAATGCACATTATTGGTCTTGCAAAAGATCAAACCGGAAAAGAATATTACATCGTAAAAAATTCCTGGGGAGCAACAAACGACTACAAAGGTTATTTGTTTGTAACTAAAAACTTTGTGAAATATAAAACAACTGCTTTGTTATTAAACAAAGGTGGAATTCCTACTGATATTGCTAAGAAGTTAGGGGTTTAATAAGTTTATATTTTTTAGAATATTGAAAAAGCGCTGCAAGAGATTGTAGCGCTTTTTTTAATAACTTTTATGCCGTCGGAAATATTATAGAGATAGAATTTTTAGGAAATATGAACCTAAAAGTTATTCTACTTTTTTCTTAAATTATAAAGCTCTGCAGTTTGGATTATGTTATTTTTTATAAAAATTAGTAAGAAATGTTTTTTTGCACAAAAAAAACTATATTTATTCTTTCTTAATTATTATCTGTTGTGTTTAGATAAGTTTGGGAGATTGTATTTTATAGATGAATGAATAAATAAATTTTTATATGGAAATCCTAAATATTATTGCAGCAGTTGCTACTATACTGTCTTTTATATTATCACTTTTAGTTTATACTAAAGTAAGCAAGATTGATAAAAGTATAAATGTAAAAAAAATTAAAAAGGGAAAAAAGAATGTAATAAAAGGAAAAGATAATGTTCTTTCTGGAAGAGATTCTAATATTTTAAGATGAAAAATAGCTCGGTTAAAGGAAAGAATAATATCGTTGCCGGTAGAGATGTCAATAATATATTTCAAATGCAAGCAAATACCCAAGAAGTTGAACTTGGAGTAATAAATGATATATTTGATTTCGTAATTAAAGAAGCTAAAAATCTAGATTTAGATGATAGTAAAAAGGCTTTTACATCGGATAGGCTGATACATATATTAAAAAAGATTAATATCAATTTTTGTGAAAAAAATGAAATTGTTGAGGTGAAACAATATTTTACTGATCTATATTCTAAAATACATAGTGTTGAAAAATCTTTTCAGGCTCTAAATGAAGATGATCAACAATCTATCCATTTCTATGTTTCAAGTAAATATTTTGATTTGAAACGATCTGAGATGAAACCAATAGAAATTTTGAAAACTTTAGCTGATATATTTATGCCTCCTAGTAACGTAAAAAATCCTACTTATGTGAGTATTGCCCAATCAATTGTACTTTTTTTCTTTGATGATTGTACTATATTTGAAAAAACACTAGATGAGTCAAATCAACATCTAGATCTTTTTGCAGATTTATAATTATGTTATTACCAACTAAACATCAAGATTTAAGCAATAATATTTTAGTATTAGGGGCTGATATTCTGTATTTTTTAAAGAAAGAAAGCTATACTCCTGAGGAAATTTTTCAGAAATTGAAAAAGGAGAAAAATGTAACATTAGAATATTTATTTGATGCTTTAACTTTTTTATGGTTAATTGAAGCAATAACTTTTACAGATAACAAAGTCACTAAATGTATTTAGAAAAAATTTACTCTGAACCACATGGCCTTTTTCAAACAACCGAATTTAGGAATGGTCTAAATATTATTTATGGTCAAAAAGAAGATCAAAGTCCTAAAGATTCCTTAAATAGTATTGGTAAGTCAACTTTCTTAGATTTGATAGATTTTTGTTTGTTATCTTCTTATCAAAAAAATCATAATCCAAGATTATTTGCAGCAAAACATTTAATGATTGGTTTTGATATTGTACTAGAATTTTCAATTAGTGAAACTAAATACATTATTAAAAGAAATGTTGAAAATCCAAATGTAGCTGAATTTGGTAAATATGGTGAAGAAGCTAAGATATATTCAATTGATAGTTTAAAAGAAATTTTTGGAATATTAATTTTTAAAACAAAAAATTATCCTGGTAAATTTAATGTTAAGTGGTACAGGCAATTGATGTCTTTTTATATAAAAATTCAAAAGTTTAAGCAAGCGAAATTTTTGGATCCAATAAAATATATTTCAGAACTATCAGAAGTACAATTAAACATATTTCATTTTTATTTATTAGGATTAGATAATTCTATTCCGTTTAAATTGTTTAAATATAGAATGGATCAAAAAGGATTGGAAACTTCTTTAATTGAAATTAAAAGATATGCAGAAGAGAAGTATGATTTAAAAAATCTTAAAGACACTCAAAATGAAATAAACAAGCTTAAAATTGAAATTGATAAATTAGAAATAGCAATTAGTAGATTTGAATTAGGTGAACAATATAGTGATGCTGAGACAGAAGCAAATCAACTTACTGAATCAATTAAAGGCAATTTATATCAAAGTTTTGTTGATAGAGAAAAGATTAAATCATATGAAGAGAGTTTTTTATTACCGGAAAAAGTTAATACAAGAAGAATTACTACAATGTATAAGCAAGTTTCTGAGGAACTGTCTCTTAAAATAAAAAAAACAATAGAAGAAGCTGTTGCCTTTAGAAATGAATTATCAAATTCAAGAAAAGAGTTTATTAGTAATGAAATTGATAGATTGAAGAAAATCATCAAAGAAAGGGAAGAAATTTTAAAGGATTTAGAAGAAAAGAGAGCAAAGTTGTTTTATTTTTTATCAGCAAAAGAAGCTATTTCTGATTTAACGGAAGCTTTTTTTAATTTAAGTGATAAAAAAACAAAATTATCTGAATTAGAATCAAATACTAAAGTTTTATTTGACTTAACAAGAGAGTTAAATGAGATAGAAACTGAAATTAATAAGCTAAAAAATGAATCATTAAATTATATAGATTCAATAGGTAAGCTTATTGCAGATTTTTATAAAAACTTTAATGATGTATATAATTCAATATATATAGGGAATAGTGAATTTTCTCGTTTTTCCATTACACAAAATTTAAAGAAAGATAGCTTAATTGAAATTGATATATCTTTACCTGATATGTTTGGAAAAGGTAAAAATCAAGGACGAACCTTAATTTATGATTTGTCAATTTTAATATCTAACATAATTAATACGGAAAATTTTCCTAGATTTTTAATTCATGATGGTATTTTTGATGGAGTTGATAAAGCTCATTTTGTTTCTGTTTGTGAGTTTATAGACGGTTTTGTAAGTGTTGGAAAAAAAATACAGTACATCACAACGATAAATGAAGAGGGGACATTAACCGCTGATAAATTTGGAGACATTGATCATGTAGATCCTAAATATATTGAAGAAAATTCAATTTTAATATTATCCCCTAAAAATAAACTTTTTGGTAGTGACTTTGGACAATAGTAATTGAAGAAACTATTTAATATATTCTAAAGATGAAATTTTAAAAAGGCAAAGGAAATAAGAAACAAAAAAAAGAGATATCAAATCTCTTTTTTTTATATATTTTCATAAAAAAGAAAATTACTTCCCTCCCAACAACTTCTCTAAATATTCCACTTTCTCTTTTTCAGCCAAAACCAAACGCTCATAAAGTTCTACAACTTTATCAAGTGGGTTAAACGTACAGCTATAATTAAATGAAGACGCATTATCATGATTATTGATTGTATTTCCAATAATGTTTAAAACTGCTTCTTCAGAGAAATTCTTAATTCCTTCAACAGTCACGCCTAAAACTTCGGCAATTGCCTTCAGTTTTTCTTCATCTATAGTTTCACTGTTTTCAATAGCCGAAATCGCCTGTTGGTTTGTTCCTAAAGCTTGTGCCAATGCTTCTTGTTTCATGTCACGAAGTTCACGAATACGGCTAATTTTTCGCCCTATATGATTTGGTTTTGTAAGTGTGCTCATAATTCAAAGATATTTAAAATTCTTGACAAATAATCTGTACCGTAAAATACAAGTTGTTCCTTGTGCGATACATTTTAGTATTTCGCGAAAATTTATTGCTTAGTTGCGATGTGTAAAACAAAAATACAATTTTTCGTACATCCGGCAATTAAATCTATTGCAAACAATCCTTCATTATATATTGCCTTTACAAAATTGACACTTAGACGGCTTTTTAGGTTATTTACAGTTGGTTTTTATTATAAGTAATTCAAAATCAGTATATTTATATGTTTTTTTTTAACGAGTGAACTTTACAAAACCATCATGAAAACGTATGGAATACTTTTTATAGCAATTGTATTTAATTTTTCTTTGAGCTGTTTCGGGCAAAGCAAAGACAATGCTCGCGATGTTACAGCAATTGAAAATGCAACCGTACGCTCTGATAATTCCTCAAAAGAAAATATGGTAATTGTAGGCTATTATGTAGAAGAAACCATCAATATGACTTTTGGCAAAAGAGTCACGAAATACGAAGTTTCAAAATTAGATATGGTATACACAAATGACCTGGGACCAAATAATACCAGAGTCGTAACACCAATATACAGAAAACCTAAAGTAAGAAGAGTTGATTTGGCATTGCAGTCGAAAACCTTTGTTGATAGCAGCGCCACAAAAATTTTGCCCGTTAAAGTCGAAGTTATTGCTCCGGCCGAAGATCCGAAATATGTAACGATCGATGTAGTCGATACCTACGCGAAAGTTTTAGGCAAAGGGTACAAATCTGTAGAGATGCTCACAAAAGTTGCCGACAGGGCTTATTTTGATGGTGATTTGGCCACAGCGGCTAAATACTACGAAGAACTGTTTGTTTTGAAAACAGATTTAGATGCCATGTATTATTATCGTTACGCCGAATCTTTAAAAGGCATCAATCAAATGGGCAAAGCAAATGAAGCAATGCTTTTGTTTGAGAGTAAAAATACAAGCAACAATGTAGTAAAACACAATAAATTGGTTAGGAATTAAATGTCAATTTTTGAAAAGAATTATGATCATTGGTATTTAACATAGCCAATGGTTTCAACCGTTGGAACGCAATAAATCTATTGATACAATCTTACTGCTGAAACTGAAGGTGTAATTGAGCTATGGTAGAATTTGGATTCAATACAAATATTATAAGGCAAAAAAAAAGACTATCGTATGATAGTCTTTTTTTTAAGCTCCCCCTCTTGGGCTCGAACCAACCCCGATAGCTATCGGGGCTCTGATTAACAGTCTGGGTTGTATTTATTTTTGAGTTTTAAAATTATATCAGGGTATTTAATTAGATTTTCGATATAAGTTTTACTTTTCATTTTTTTAATATGCTTCTCGATTAGTAGTGCTTGAGCTTTACACTGGCATGTTATTTTGAGAAATAATTCCCAATCATTTGCGTTTGATGTAAATTTATGGGATTCAGCATTTTCATGAAACTCTAGTCTGGTGTCAAAATTAGAAGTGAATCCAATGTAAAATCGATTAAGCTTGTTGGAATGAAGAATGTAAACAATATTCATAGAAATTAAATTTAGGGCAAAAAAAATACCACTTACAGATGTAAGTGGTATTTAATAAGCTCCCCCTCTTGGGCTCGAACCAAGGACCCTCTGATTAACAGTCAGATGCTCTAACCAACTGAGCTAAGGAGGAATCACCTTAAAGGTAAATATGTTTGCTAAAAAAAGTTGCTCCCCCTCTTGGGCTCGAACCAAGGACCCTCTGATTAACAGTCAGATGCTCTAACCAACTGAGCTAAGGAGGAAGATGTTGCTCTTTTTAGCGAGTGCAAATATAGATCATTTTTTAGATTCTCAAAAACATTTTTGCACTTTTTATTAATTTTTTTTTCTACTTGACAATCGCCTTATAAATATCGTTTCCGTTAGCAAACAAAAGTAGTGTTATAAGTAAAACGAAACCAACGATTTGGGCATTTTCAAGGAATTTATCGCTTGGTTTTCGGCCACTAATTATTTCGTATAATAAAAACATAACATGACCACCATCAAGAGCCGGAATTGGCAATAAATTCATAACTCCAAGCATAATTGATAGCAAAGCGGTGATCGACCAGAAAGTTTCCCAGCTCCAGGTATTCGGAAAAATGTTAAAAATCGCAGCAAAACCACCTACTTGTTTGTACGCTTTTGTTTCAGGATTAAAAATCATTTTAAGTTGTTTTCCGTATCCTACTAATTGATCCTTTCCTTTTGTTAATCCAACCGGAATTGATTCAAGGAAACTGTAGTTTTTCTTGCTTACTTTATAGTAACCTAATTTTTCTAAAGATTCGATATTTAATCCACCAACGTTCACGCCTAATTTTCCTGCATCAGAAACTTTAACCGTAACAGGTACTTGTTTCAAATCACGTAACACAACAGCTGGAAGTGTTTTTCCTTTATTGCTTTCTAAAATAGCTTTAACCTGATCAAAGTATCTTGCATCCTGACCATTTAGGGTAATAATTAAATCTTTTGGTTTTAAAGCTGTATTTCCTGATTCTGGAGTAACAGCAGCAACAGCAAAAGGAATTCTCATTCCCACAAGCAATCCTTTTTCATATTTTGATAATTGATCGGCAAAATCATTCGGTATATTGATCGTTTCTTGTTTTCCGGCTCTTTCAATTAAAACCTGCTTCGCCAGAATAATATTCATGTTTAGCTCTTTGTCAAAATTTTCAACTTTTTTGCCATCAATCGAAATGATTTTATCCCCGGTTCTAAAACCAGCTTTAATCATCGCTGGATTTTCGATTAAAACACCATCTTTCAAATCAGCATTTGCTACATATGTATCGCCATAAGCAAACGCCATTCCTATATATATAATGAATGCCAGAATAAAGTTTACCGTAACTCCCCCCAACATAATAATCAAACGTTGCCATGCTGGCTTAGAACGAAATTCCCAAGGTTGAGGAGGCAAAGCCATTTGGTCTTTGTCCATACTTTCGTCGATCATTCCCGAGATTTTTACATAACCTCCAAGTGGTAACCAACCAATTCCGTATTCGGTTTCGCCAATTTTCTTTTTTAACAGAGAATATTTAACATCAAAAAATAAGTAGAATTTTTCGACTCTTGTTTTAAATAATTTTGCAGGAATAAAATGTCCTAATTCGTGAAGAATAATAAGTAAAGATAAACTCAATAGAAATTGAGAGAGTTTGATAACTATATCCATTTTGTATTTTTAGTTCGTAATTTAACGCACAAAAGTAACGTTTCTATTTTAATTTGATAGTGCAATATAATACTTAAGGTTTTAAATGTTTGTTAATTAATAAACATTTAGATTTCTACTTTTACGCAGAAGCTTTAACTTTACTTTTTTAAACACTATCATACTCAATAGGTAGCGTAAACCCATTAAAAGTTACAATTATGGCGTCATTATTATTTTCTCCACTTACAATAAAAAAAATCACTTTAAAAAATAGAATCGTTATATCGCCTATGTGTCAATACTCAGCAATTGACGGATTTGCAAACGATTGGCATTTAGTGCATTTAGGAAGTCGCGCCAGCGGTGGCGTAGGACTGATTATTCAGGAAGCAACAGCAGTTTCTCCCGAAGCCAGAATTTCTCCATCTGACTTAGGAATCTGGAAAGATGAACATATCGAGAAACTAAAAACAATCAATCAATTTATAGTTTCTCAAAATTCGGTTCCCGGAATCCAGTTAGCACATGCCGGACGAAAAGCAAGTGTTTCGGTTCCCTGGGAAGGCAATAAAAAGTTAGACTTCGCTCAGGGTGGATGGCAAACGGTTTCTGCAAGCGCCATTCCTTATCATGATGACGAACCCTTTCTTCCTGAAGCTTTAGACCAAAACGGAATCCAGAAAGTAATTTCAGATTTTAAAGCTGCGACAAAAAGAGCGGTTCAGGCCGGTTATCAGGTAATGGAAGTTCACGGAGCGCACGGTTATTTACTGCACCAGTTTTTATCTCCTTTAACCAATAACAGAACCGATGAATATGGCGGAAGTTTCGAAAACAGAATCCGTTTTACCTTAGAAATTGTTGAAGCCGTACAATCAGAATGGCCATCAGATTTGCCTTTATTCGTTCGAATTTCAGCAACAGATTGGGCAGAAGGAGGATGGAATCCCGAAGAATCTGTACAACTTTCTAAAATCTTAAAAGAAAAAGGAGTAGACCTGATTGATGTTTCATCAGGCGGATTAGTTTCATATCAAAAAATTCCGGTTGGTCCGGGTTATCAGGTTAATTTTGCAGCAAAAATCAAAAAAGAAGTAAATATTGCAACTGGCGCAGTAGGCTTAATTACCGAAGCCAAACAAGCCGAAGCCATCCTGAAAAATGCTCAGGCCGATTTGGTTTTATTCGCCAGAGAATCATTGAGAAACCCAAACTTGCCTTTAGACTTTGCCAAAGAATTAAACGACGATATTCAATGGCCAAAACAATACGAACGCGCTAAAATTTAAGTAATAAAAAAGGTTGCCACGAATTACACTAATTTCCACGAATTATTATGGTTTAATTTTTTAAGTTCAACGATTTGTGAAAATTCGTGAAATTGCTTCGCCTGTTCGCTATCGCTCGGGTCGTGGCGAAAAAAAATCATTTTAATCTGTGAATCCCGATAGCTATCGGGAGTGGCAAAAAAATAAACACCATACAACATGCAAAAAATAAAAACAGCACTATTATCATACGGAATGTCGGGAAAAGTTTTTCATGCTCCGTTTTTAGATATCCATCCAGGATTTGAACTTTTAGGATCTTGGGAAAGAAGCAAAAAACTCATTCAGGAAGATTATCCAACAGTAAAAAGTTATCCTTCTATCGATGATTTATTGGCGGATGATGTCGATTTGGTGATCGTAAATACACCGGTTGGAACACATTTCGAATACGCCAAAAAAGTTTTATTAGCAGGCAAACACGCCGTTGTCGAAAAGGCCTTTACCACAACCGTTGCCGAAGCCGAAGAATTAGCGGCAATCGCCAAAGAAAAAGGATTAAAATTAGCCGTTTTTCAAAACAGAAGATGGGACAGTGATTTTAAAACCGTTCAGAAAATAATCAAAGAAGGCACTTTGGGAGATTTAGTCGAAGCCGAATTTCACTTTGACAGATACAATCCTTTATTGAGTGCCAAAGCACACAAAGAAACCGTAAATGACGGAGCAGGAATTCTGAAAGATTTAGGCCCGCATTTAATCGATCAGGCTGTATGTTTATTTGGCTCACCAAAGTCAGTTTTTGGAGACATTCGTTACACAAGAGAAAACTCTTTAGTAGATGACTGGATCGATTTATTGTTGATTTACGATAATTTCAGAGTACGATTAAAAGCCAGTTTCTTCGTTAGAGAAGCAAATCCGGCTTATACTATTCATGGTAAAAAAGGATCTTTCTTAAAACCTCGCGGTGATGTTCAGGAAGACGAATTAAAATTAGGTAAAAAACCAAACTTAGAATCCTGGGGAACAGAATCAGAAACCTTACAAGGACTTTTGCATACAGAAGTTGACGGAAAAGAAATCAGAGAAAAAATCCCAACGCTTCAGGGTAATTACTTCTCGTTTTTTGATGGCGTTTACGACTCAATTGCAAATAACAAAACAGAACCCGTTACAGCACAAGATGGAGTAAAAGTAATGCAAATTATAGAAGCTGCAATTGCAAGCCATGCACAGCAAAAAGTAATTAATTTGTAAAGATTTGTCCCACGGATTAGACGGATAAAACGGATCATCACAGATTTGTTTTAAGACAAATATTTTCTGTAGAGACGCACAGCAGTGCGTCTTTTTTTATGCGGACAGATAAAAAAACCTTAGCACCTTAGCATCTCAGAACCTTAGCACCTTTAAAAAAAACCTTTGTCCCTTTGCACCTATGAACCTTTTCTCCTTAAAAGAAAATTTATAAACATACAACGTTATAAATTCACGAACTAGTAGGGTTTTGTAGTCTGTAAAGTTGCTTTTTAGTACTTTTATACTAGAATTCAAAAATAAAGCACATTGATAAGTTTCAATCCATTATCGTTATTCCAAACCAAAGGAAAAATCAAGAAAGTTTACAGAGAAGCAAAAGCCTCTTATTTAAACCGAATTCGCTTTGCTGTAGGAATGTTTTATTTCGGTATGGGATTAAGTTTTGCAACCTGGGCAAGTAGAATTCCGGACATCAAAACAGCTTTGCATTTAACCGAAGGCGATTTGGGTTCTATACTTTTTGCCCTGCCAATGGGGCAATTAATCATTATGCCATTTTCAGGAAAAATGGTCACCAAATTTGGCAGCCATCGCATTTTGATTTTTTCATTGATAATGTATGTTTTATGTCTGGCTAATTTAGGTTTGGCAACATCAGCATTACAACTATCGTTAGGATTATTTCTATTCGGAGTTTTCGGGAATTTGGCCAACATCGCCGTAAATACCCAAGGCGTTTATACCGAAGTACTTTTCAAAAAAACAATCATGTCTTCTTTTCACGGTATGTGGAGTTTTGCAGGATTCACCGGAGCCTTGGTAGGTTTAGGAATGTTGACTTTAAAACTCACCCCATTTCACCATTTTTTAATTGTTGGCGCAGCAGTACTTTTAATGGTTGCCTTTAATTTTAAATTTTTGGTCAGAGCCAAAGAAAAAATAAAAAATAAAACATCCGAAAAGAAAAAGCTATTTGTAAAACCCGACAGCTCTTTGCTTTGGCTTGGCGTAATTGGTTTTTGCAGTATGGCAAGCGAAGGCGTGATGTTCGACTGGAGCGGAGTATATTTTAAAGATATTGTAAAAGCGCCCGGCCCATTAGTTATTTTAGGTTATACATCATTTATGATCATGATGGCCAGCGGAAGATTTTTAGGCGATGGCTTAATCAATAAATTTGGTCGCGAACGCGTAATGCAAATTAGCGGAGTCATGATTTCTGTCGGACTTTTTACCGCAGTTTTTCTGCCTTATATAATACCTTGTACCATTGCTTTTATGCTCGTTGGTTTAGGGGTCGCGACAATTGTTCCTACCGTTTATAGTATGGCAGGAAAAAATCCAACCGTTCCTCCCGGCGAAGCATTAACCATTGTGTCAAGCGTAAGTTTCTTAGGTTTCTTAATGGGACCTCCAGTTATCGGACATATCGCAGAGGCTTTCGGACTTCAATTTTCTTTTGCCTTTATCGGAATCTTTGGTGTTCTCATCGCCTTTATGGTGTCTAAAATTAGAACTACTGAAGCATAATTTTTATAGAATTACTTACCTAAAGACGAAGTTAACAAAAGTTTATAAGCAATATTGTCATTTCGACGCAAGGAGAAATCACACGCGTAACTCGACAAAGATTGATGACATTTGGCAAGGAATATCTAGTGTGATTTCTCCTTGCGTCGAAATGACATAAAATGAGAGAAAATCATTTTAATCATTATAATCTGTGGCTATTAGAAAACTCACAAATCCTCAAATTAATTACTAATGCTTAAAAGGCAATATTATTTATAAATAAAAAAATGTAAGAAATTTCTTTTGTAATGTTTTTTATTTATATTTGAAGATTGAAAATTAAGTTTCGTATTAATTTCAATTTTTTGAAAATCTTTTTTCCAAAGACCAATTTTATCTTTTGATGTACGATTAAAAAGCTTTGGCCATCAAAGCAGTTTAATCTCAAAATTATTTATCAAAGTAAATTGGGGTTTCCATGGAAAAAAAGTACCTGCTGATTTTTATTTTATTGTCTTTTACATTTGCTTTTGCGCAACAGCAAACTACTTTTACAGGAATAGTAATCGATGCCAAAACACAAAATCCTCTTGAAAATATTGTAGTAAGTATTCAAAACTCTTCGATCACACAACTTACCAATACAAACGGAAAATTCGAATTGCATTCTTCTATACTCGGAGAACAACTTCTGTTACTGCACAGTCAGGGATATAAAGATTTACTTTTAAAAATAAATTCAAATCCCGATCAAACCGTAAATCTCGGAATATTACAATTAGAAGATAATTTTTCAGATGACGTTCCGGCAACATTAATCACATTATTAGACAGCGATTTATCAGATGATAATAGTTCATCCGAAATGACTTCCGGACTGCTTCAATCCTCAAAAGATGCTTTTATGCAAGCTTCGGCTTTCAATTGGGGACAAGCCCGGTTTAGAGTTCGTGGTTTAGACAGCGAAAACGGAACCATGATGCTTAACGGAATGATCATGAATAAAATTTATGACGGAAGACCACAATGGAGTAATTGGGGAGGATTGAATGATGTACTTAGAAATCAGGAATTTTCTGTTGGTGCTGCAGCTTCAAATTTTACGTTTGGAGGAATATTAGGCACACAACAAATTTCGACCCGGGCATCGACTTATAGAAAAGGAGCAAGGCTTATTTTTTCAGGAAGTAATACCACTTATAATTGGCGTGCCAATGCGACTTATGCTTCAGGAATGAATTCTAAAGGCTGGGCGTATGTAATTTCGGCAGGAAAACGTATGGGCAACGAAGGTTATTTTGATGGAACCAGTTTTGATGCCGAATCATTTTTTATGAGTATCGAAAAGAAGTTAAGCAATAAACATTCCTTAAACTTCACCGGATTTTATACACCAAATTCCAGAGGAAAAAATTCAGCTAATACAAATGAAGTTACAGAATTAATCAACGAAAAATACAATTCGTATTGGGGTTTTCAGGATGGAGAAAAACGAAATGCAAGAGTAAAAAAAGTCGAAGAACCTTTATTGATGCTGAATCATTATTTTAAAATAAACGAAAAAGCAAACCTCAATTCGAGTGTAATGTATCAATTCGGGAAAGTAGGAAACAGCACGATCGATTATCAAAATGCAAACAGTCCGGATCCAACATATTATCGAAAATTGCCCAGTTATTATACCTCACTTTACGGAAAAGATATCGGAGAATTTTCAGGAGAATTTACACCCGATTATGAAAATGCTGAACTTAATAAAAAGCTATTTTTAGAAAATCCCCAAATCAATTGGGATGCAATGTATCAGGCCAATCAGCAGCCAATAGTAAATGCTGATGGAGTCATTACAGGTTATCAGCCTGCTCAAAGCCATTATGTTTTATACGAAGACCGAACAGATGATAGAACCTTTTGTGCCAATTCAAACTTAAACATACAAATTACAGAAAACAGTTTTTTCGATGGCGGAATCACTTTTCGGAATTTAAAATCACATCAATTTCAATATCTTTTAGACTTACTCGGAGGTGAATATTTTGAAGATATCGATGCATTTTACGTCGGAGATCAGGCGCAATCTGATTTACAGCATCCAAATCGCCAGGTAAAAAAAGGAGATATTTACGGCTATAATTATAATTTGCAGGCAACAACAATTGATGCTTTTACACAGTTTAAATTCAGCTATAATAAAGTCGATTTCTATTTGGGGCAAACCTATTCGACATCTAATTATCAAAGAGAAGGATTATATCAAAACGGAATTTATCCCACAACGTCTTTAGGTAAAAGCGAAAAGGTACATTTCGAAAATTTTGGTTTCAAAGGCGGTTTTACCTATAAGATTTCAGGAAAACAATTGTTATTCTTTAATGGGATGCATCTTACTCGTGCGCCGTCGCTTCGAAATACTTTTGCCAATTCACGTTTGAACAATTCAATTGTTGACGGAATTGAAAATGAAAATATAAATAGTGCCGAAGCCAATTATATATTTCGTTCGCCTAAACTTAAAATAAGAACAACGGCTTATTATACTTTAATAAAAAACACCACAAAAACTTCCTTTTTTTATGCTGAGGGAATTTTCGACAGAGGTGCCAGTTACAATAATACAGATGCATTTGTCAGTCAGACTTTAACTCATTTAGATAAAAAGAACATTGGCGCCGAATTAAGTTTCGAATATCAAATTTCATCTACACTAAAAAGTACTTTATCAGTTGCTTATGGCAATTATACTTATAATAGTAATCCCAATGTTTCGATTACAAATGATGCAAATGCTGCCAAAGGAGATACACAAACGACTTTTGATTTTGGTAAATCATATCTTAAAAACTACAAACAACCCGGCATGCCACAACAAGCCTATTCTGTTGGTTTAGAATATCGGGATCCCAAATATTGGTGGTTGGGAGCAAACATAAATTATTTGGCCGAAAGTTATATCGATGTTTCGCCTATTGCCAGAACAGCACGTTTTTATAAAAATCCGATAAGCGGTTTGGTTTTTCCTGAAGCTACAGAAGAACGCGCAACAGCTTTACTCAAGCAAGAAAAATTTGATCCTGTTTCTTTGCTAAATATTTCGGGAGGTAAATCCTGGCGTATCTCAGGTAAATATGTCGGACTTTTTGCGAGTGTAAATAATGTGCTGGATAAAACCTATAAAACGGGAGGTTTTGAGCAAGCACGAAATGCAAATTTCAGAGCATTAAATCAGGATGTTTCTAGTGGTACACCATCATTTGGCCCTAAATATTACTACGGATACGGAAGAACCTATTTCGTAAACCTCACCATAAGTTTATAAAATTCTAATACACATTCGAAATGAAAAATATATTTTTAAATCCTTTTTTTGCCTTGTCGGTTTTCTTTTTTTATGGATGTAATAATGAAGTTGAAGTTCCAAAATTAGAATGTACACAACCTAATTTAACAGTAAATCAAACGGTTCAAAAAGTAAAAGACCTTTCAGGATTAGTTCCTAAACCATATAATTATAATGATATCATTGAAGCATACGTGGTTTCGAGCGACGAAGGAGGCAATTTTTTTAAGGCAATTTCTTTCCAGACCCTAGCAACTGATAAAACACCCGCAATAGGATTTAGTATCCCGGTCGATGTTTCGAATACCTACATCGACTTTCGTGTTGGAAATAAAGTGTTTATAAAACTTAAAAATCAGTTTACAGATTTATATTTTGGAGGAATGCGAATAGGAAGTTTGTACGTAAGTAATGCAGGCGATCCCACTATTGGAAGGGTTTCGCAAAATGACTATAAAAATGTACTGAATGCTTCGTGTACAGTAATTGATGAAAATCAATTGGTGAAGTCCGTTACTATCGAAGAAGCTTTAAACGATGATAAACTCAATACTTTGGTCGAGCTAACAGATGTACAATTTACAGAAGAAGCAATTGGGCGCCATTATTTTGAAGAATCAAATAATGTGGGCGGTTCGACCAATTGGAATTTAAGGGATAAAACCGGTAATCAGATTATTTTTAGAACCAGTAGTTATGCTGGTTTTGCAGATCACATCGTGCCTGAAGGAAGCGGAAAAGTGAGAGGGATATTGACAAAATTTGGTTCAGATTATCAATTGATGATCAGGTCTGAAAAAGATTTGGTAATGAACGGAAAAAGAACCGTTCCGTTTTTTGCAGAAGATTTTCAATCGGTAAAAAACAATGTGAATTTTACGCTGCCGGGTTGGAGTAATATTGTAGAAAAAGCATCAAAATTATGGAAAAGCATGCTGTATGCCGGAAATGGTTATGCTGAATTTAACACCACAAGTACAACAGCGGCCGAAAATGTTGCCTGGCTGGTTACACCAAAAATAAACCTGAACGGTTATAAAAATGCAGTATTATCTTTTAGAAGTGCTCAGCATGATCTTAAAGTCGATTCTCCGTTAAATACTCTTGAGGTTTATATCTCTACAGACTTTAATGGCTCGAGTGTAACCAAGGCAAAATGGACAAAACTAAAAGCAAATTTACCTTCATTATCAACACCTACACGTCAGTTTATAAGTTCCGGCGGGATCGATTTATCTGCCTATTCAGGAAATATTCATATTGCATTCAAGTATATAGGTTCAGGAAAAGACAAAACCTTGAATGGCGCGTTTATGGTCGATGATGTTAAAATTTTTGGAGAAAAGTAAGGCGTTCAATTTTAAAAAATGAAATTAAAGTATTGATTTTTAAGCGATAATTTAATTGTGTATTGTTTTTAAGTTTTAAACTGTTAAAATTTAATTGAATTTTGTATTTTGGTCATCCCAAATCAATACAAATACCACATGAAAACCTACTTTATCGCCATCATGATGATGGTTTTTCCATGCTTGCTGCACAGTCAGGATCAAAATGCTCCTGTTAGATTAAAGCAGATCAACATTGTAAAAACAAATTACCAAAACTCTAAAGACGGTGAAATTGTAAACAAAACAGTTGTTTTTAAAGAAGGTAAGCTTCAAACTATCACTACATCGGATGTTGTTCAGCACTTTTTTTATAACACTAAAGGACTGTTGGATAAAACTGTAAAAGACAAAGTGGGAAGCGAATGGAAGGAAGTCGTAAATTACTCTTATGATGCCGATAATAATATCACAAAATTCATTAAAAAATATCAGGAAGGTAACGACTACATTACTAAAACCGTAACTTTTGGTTATGAGGGAGCAAGAGTAAAAGTAATTACTAAAAAAAGCACCAATCACCAGAATGTGGTTGATGATGTAGAATATATTGTAGAAAACGGTATCATTGTAAGACGTACCACGAGAGACAGAAACAAAGCAATTATTGGTAAAATCGAATATGTTTATACCAATGATAATGTAGTAAAACACAAAGGTTTAGTTGGAGATAAAATATCTAAAACATATACTTTTGATGATAAAAAATCTGTAGATCAATTAATCGTTCAGAGTTTGTTTGGTGATAATTATAAAGTCATTGTACCAATGATTTCGTATCATGAAGATGAGTTTAGTTTTGAAGCAATATCCTATAACAACGAATTGAATTTTAGTCCGTCATCTACCGTTTTAGTAGGTGTAAGCAGAAAATACAAATACAACAAACTGAACTTTCCAATCTCTTGTTCTCAGATTGAAGAAAACGGAATTGTAAAAACAGAAAAGACTTTTATTTACGAATAAAAACATCTTTTTTAAAATAATTAAACCATTTAAAACTTAAGTTTTGTTAAGATTAGATTCTTAGAATGCTTAATTTTTAAATGGTTTGCTTTTTTATACGAGTACTAATTTCCCAAATAGAACTTAAAAACGGAATTCTATAAGCGTTAGTACCTTACAAATCATTAAATTTGCACCTTATTCAAAGCTATGTTAGAAAAAGAAATTATAAATTTTGAGAAAACAGCCATTGTGGGTATTGTAACTCAAAACCAAAGTGAAGAAAAACTTAACGAATATCTTGATGAATTAGAGTTTTTGACTTTTACCGCAGGTGGTGAAGTTATTAAACGCTTTTCGCAAAAAATGGAACGCCCAAATCCTAAGACTTTTGTGGGTACAGGGAAAATTGAAGAAATTAATCTTTTTGTAAAAGAAAACGACATATCGACTTTAATCTTTGATGATGAATTATCGCCATCACAGCAAAAAAATATCTCTAAAATTATAGATTGTAAAATCTTAGACAGAACGCACCTTATTCTGGATATTTTTGCGCAAAGAGCCGAAACATCTTATGCAAGAACACAGGTAGAATTGGCGCAATGTCAGTATTTATTGCCTAGACTTTCCGGAATGTGGACGCACCTTGAGCGTCAAAAAGGAGGAATTGGAATGCGTGGACCTGGAGAAACCGAAATTGAAACTGACAGACGTATTGTTCGTGATCGTATATCGCTCTTAAAAGAGAAAATAAAAACGATCGACAAACAAATGGGTGTGCAGCGTAGTAATCGTGGTGCAATGGTTCGTGTGGCTTTGGTAGGATATACGAATGTGGGGAAATCGACATTGATGAATGCCGTAGGTAAAAGTGATGTTTTTGTTGAGAATAAATTATTCGCTACACTTGATACAACAGTTCGAAAAGTGGTGATTAAAAATTTACCATTTTTACTTTCAGATACTGTAGGTTTTATTAGAAAATTGCCAACTCAATTGGTAGATTCTTTTAAAAGTACCTTGGATGAAGTTCGTGAAGCCGATTTGCTTTTGCATGTTGTAGATATTTCGCATCCGGATTTTGAAGATCATATCGAATCTGTAAATCAAACTTTGTTAGAAATCAAGAGTAATGACAAACCAACGATTATGGTTTTTAATAAAATTGATGCTTACAAACATTTAACAATCGATGAAGATGATTTGATTACTGAGAAAACAAGAAGACATTATACACTTGAGGAATGGAAACAAACCTGGATGAGTAATGTGGGTCAGAATAAAGCCTTGTTTATTTCGGCGACACAAAAAGAAAACTTCGAAGAATTTAGAGAAATAGTTTACGAAGCAGTTCGTCAAATTCATATCACAAGATTTCCTTATAATAAGTTTTTGTATCCGGATTATAAAGATGCAATCGAAAAAGAAGAAGATTCTGAAGATCAGGAATAAATTAATTTTATCGCAAAGGACGCTAAGGTTTTTATTTTAGCGTTTTACAAAACACAAAGTTCGCAAAACTATATATTTTTAGCTTTGCGAACTTTGTGTTTTTATTAAATTTAACCTACAAATATCTTAGCGTTCTTAGCGGTAAAATATAAGCGGTTTTTAGAATCCGAAATTAATTCCTAAGCCAAATACTTCTCTGGTTTGAAAACCACTAAAAGCATTATCATCATAAATAGCCTGGAATGATAAGTTCGCAGATAAAAACTTGTTCACTTTCATGATAATATTCAATGAGTAATTGATATCTACGTTTTGTGGGTCTTCTAAATAATTAGAATATAAGTTCAAAGTATTTTCAGCAGTTACATTGGTCATGATCGCCAATTTGTAATAAACCGATGCATAGAAACCTAATTCGTAACGCATTGTTTTGTTCGCATCTACACCAAAGTAAGACCCATCTACATAAGGTAATCCGGTTGCCTGATCAATTCCTGAAGTGTAAGCACCATCTACAAAAGTGAATTTTGAAGTTAATGGAGCAAAATTTATTTTTAAGTTATCATCTTTTGTCCAGTAAATACCAGGACCTGTTGTAAGATAACCAGGTGACATAAATTTAGTATTCTCAGTTCTGATTTCTTTTCCGTTCTCATCTTTTCCATACAAATAACCAGTTGAAAATTGAGTTCTGAAATTCAGAAAATAAGAGTAATACCATTCTCCAAAAGCTCTTTTCCCTAAGATAGAGTTGAATTCAAGACGGTCATCAGTCTTTTTTTCGTAATCGGCATTTTTGGTTTGTAAAAGTCCGTAAGAAGCCAAAATTTTGTTATCCCAGGTAAGATCGTCTTTTTTGTAATTGAAATCGTAGTTGATTCCTAAAGTTCCGGAAAAGCTATCTTCACCTCCTGCAATCCAGTTATTAAAGCTAGATTGGTTTAGTAAAAGAGAAACAGTTCCTTTAGCTTTCCAGCCTTCTCCCTCAATAGTATCGTTTATTTTCTTTACTGCTTTTTCAGTATTTTGGATTAATTCTTTTTCAGAATTTTGGGCTTGAACAAAAGTTAAGTTCGCTAAAATAAAAAGTAATAATGTTAGCTTTCTCATGGTATATAGTTTAAATGTGTAAGAACAAATATACTAAAAAAGCGTTAAAACGTAGGGTATTGTTGATTGTAAAAGAAAGTTATTTCTTAGATTCTTTATACAAAGGTACCGCAGAACATGCTTCGCCATACATTATACTTCTTGCAAAAGGTTGCAAATAAGTTGCAGCTAAAATATAAGCGCGGGTCGGAACCGGTTTTTTAGAACATCCTTTTACAATAACAGGTTTATTTTTGTATTCAGAATAATCGAGTTTACTTAAGATTTCTTCATACAAACTTGCGTCTAAATCTTCGATAGTTCCGTTTACTACTTTTTTTGCATAAGGAGCCAATTGAATCGCTACCAAAATCGATGACCAGGCAGGAACAATAGCATCTGTACTACAATTGATAGCAACATATTGATCTTGGTATTGCGACCAATCATGATTTTTTAAATGCTCTCTAAAGTCTTTTTCTTTTAATAAAAAACCTTCTAAAAGCCATTGTGAAATGTCAATTTGCACACGCGCTCCTTTAGGATAATAATCCTCAAGATCAAATACTTCTAAAGCACTATTGGCAACTTTATTGATGATTTCTTCCATTTTCTCTAGTTTGCAGTTTACAGTCTCAGTCACAGTTAAATACTGAAAACTGCGACTGTAAACTGTATACTTTTTTTAAAGCATTCCTAATTCTAATTTTGCTTCTTCGCTCATTAAATCTTTACTCCAGGGCGGATCGAAAGTAATTTCAACATCAACATCTTTAATGTTTTCGATTGTTTTTACTTTTTCTTCAACTTCTCTTGGTAAACTTTCCGCAACCGGGCAGTTAGGAGATGTTAATGTCATTAAGATTTTTACTTCGTAATCTGTATTAACCATTACGTCATAAATCAATCCTAACTCATAAATATCTACAGGAATCTCCGGATCGTAAATGCTTTTTAAAACCTTTACAATTGATTCTCCTAATTCGTTTGTGTCTATTTCTTGTTCCATTTTTTTGTTTTTGTAATTTTTTTTTTTTCGCCACGAATTTCACAAATTTCCCGAATTAAGTATTGTGATAAAAAAAATTCGTGCTAATTCGTGAAATTCGTGGCAAAATAAACTTAATTTTTATTTTTAGCATCAAAAGCCAAAGCGTACATTTTGATGTTTTTTATCATCGAAACCAATCCGTTGGCGCGAGTGGCTGATAAATGTTCTTTTAAACCAATTTCATCAATAAATTGAGTATCGGCATTGATAATATCTTCTGCTTTTTGATTAGAGAAAGCACGAATTAAAATCGCGATAATTCCTTTGGTTAAAATCGCATCACTATCTGCGGTAAAAACAATTTTATCGTCTTTTTGTTCGCCTTGTAACCAAACTTTCGATTGACACCCTTTTATTAAATTCTCTTCGGTTTTATATTCTTCTTTAATCAACGGAAGACTTTTTCCCAGTTCGATGATGTACTCATAGCGTTGCATCCAGTCATCAAACATCGAAAATTCGTCGATTATTTCGTTTTGTATTTCTTTTATAGTCATAATTATTCTTTCGTAAAACTAATCAGCAAATTTACCAATTTTTCTATTTCCTTTGGAGGATAGCCATTGTCGAAACCCGGAGTTTCATATATTTTCTGATTCTGAGTTATCTTCAAATTTCCAATTGCAGCGCCGTCATAAAAACGTTTCTCGGTTGGACCTTTTAAAGTTGGAATACTCTCTAAATTTATTTTCGAAAATTCAGCTACAATCTGTTTCCATTTTGCATCGTCTATTTTGCTTTCTACTGCTTCGGTATTTCTACCATTGGTAACAGAAACGGTTTTATTCTGAACCACTATCTTTTTGTAAAGTCCACGAGACATCGCAGAATATTCCATTTGTGTTGATGTCATATCGCTGGTTTTTTGACTTGAGCAACTTGTTCCGATGAAAATCGTTAACAACAATAAAGATAATAGTCTCATAAATTTTTTTAGCTTAACATGGTTTTTGCCTTCTTAACCGCTTCAACCATTGTGTCAATTTCTTCTATAGTATTGTAAAAAGAAAACGATGCACGAATAGTTCCCGGAATACAGAAAAAGTTCATGATAGGTTGTGCACAATGATGTCCGGTTCTAACGGCAATTCCTAATTTATCGATAATCGAACCAATATCATAAGGATGAATTCCGTCAATATTAAACGAAACTACAGAAGCTTTATTTTTTCCGGTTCCGTAAATTTTCAAACCTTCAATTTCTAAAAGACGTTTTGTAGCGTGCTCTAATAATTTCTCTTCTTGTTTCTGAATATTATCAAAACCAATATGATTTAAATAATCTACAGCTGTTCCTAACACAATTCCGCCCGAGATGTTTGGAGTTCCTGCTTCAAATTTATGAGGAAGGTCAGCATAAGTCGTTTTCTCGAAAGTAACTTCTTTGATCATTTCGCCACCACCTTGATAAGGAGGAAGTTTGTTTAACCATTCTTCTTTTCCGTATAAAATTCCGGTTCCGGTTGGACCACACATTTTATGGCCAGAAAAAGCATAAAAATCACAATCTAAATCCTGAACGTCTGGTTTTAAATGCGGAACAGCTTGTGCTCCATCAATTAAAACAGCAGCGCCAACAGCGTGTGCTTTTTCGATCATGTATTTTATAGGATTAATAATCCCTAATGCATTCGAAATATGATTTACCGTAACCACTTTAGTTTTTTCTGAAAGTAAAGCGTCAAAGGTTTCCATAATCAGTTCACCTTCTTCGTTTATCGGAATAACTTTAAGAATTGCTCCGGTTTTTTCGCATAACATTTGCCAAGGCACAATATTACTATGATGCTCTAATGCCGAAACCAATATTTCGTCGCCAGGTTTTAAAATAGAGGCAAAACCATTGGTTACTAAATTGATTCCGTGCGTTGTTCCTGAAGTAAAAAGTACTTCGTGAGAAAACTTAGCATTGATATGATGTTGGATTTTTACTCTTGAAATTTCGTAAGCATCAGTTGCCAATTGACTTAGTGTATGAACACCGCGGTGAATATTGGCATTTATTTCCTGATAATAGGTTGCGATCGCATCGATCACAACTTGAGGTTTTTGTGAAGTTGCTCCGTTGTCGAAATAAACCAAAGGTTTTCCGTTTACTTTTTCCGAAAGTATCGGAAAATCAGCTCTTATTTTTTGGATGTCTAACATGTCTTATTTAGAAAAATTCTATCTACAAAAGTACTAAAACTAAATTGGTTTATCCCTTAAAACGATAATTTCCTTTTATGGCGCCATTGACAAATGAGTTGAATGTTGATTCTGTAAAATTTAGTTGTGTTTTATAAATTATTTGAATTCAAAATGTGAATTTGATGCTAAAATCATGAGGATAAATTATTTATATTGCAGTAAAAAATATCTTTTTAATGCTATGAAAAAAATCTTCAGGTTACTTGCGCTTGTTTTGTTGATTGTAGTTTTTTATTTTGGATTCACCACTTATCCAAAGTTGGAATTAATCTCTGGCTTTTCAGCCAAAAGTATTGCTTCAGGACATTTCTTAGATCACAGATCGAAAGAATTGATTGAAAAAGGAGATAATGATATTCCTTTGATGGATTTGGCGACGAATACAATTGATGAAGCAGGAAAATTTGCAACTTCATCTGTGTATGGTTTAAAAGAAAGAAAATCGATTTATCGTGAAGGTTTGGGTGCGACTTTAATTGATGATGATTATGATATTTCGAAGCCTTATTTGCTTCCTAAACGAACTAAATTAGTAAATAATCTTCCTTTTCCTTACGGGAATAATCAACCAAAAGACACCTCATTTTCTAATGTTGATTATTCAAAACTAAAGAAAGCCATTGATGATTCTTTCGATAAAAATGGCGGAAAAGCAAAACGTACTCGTGCCGTTGTTGTTTTATATAAAGATAGATTGATTGGTGAAAAATACGATACAGGTTTTAATAAAGACAGTAAAATTTTAGGTTGGTCGATGACAAAAAGTATCACAAGTTCTGCTTTTGGAGTTTTAGCCAAGCAAGGAAAAATTGATATTTATAAACCAGCTCCAATTGCTGAATGGAAAAATGACGATCGTAAAATTATAACGATAAACGATTTGCTGCACATGAATTCAGGATTAGAATGGGAAGAGAATTACAGTAAAATTTGTGATGCTACAATTATGCTTTTTCAGTCTGGAGATATGGCAAAAGTACAACGCGAAAAACCAGCTCAGTTTAAACCTAACACACATTGGAATTATTCTTCGGGAACAACCAATTTATTATCCGGAATTTTAAAAAGTCAGTTTAAGACCCAACAAGAATATCTTGATTTTTGGTACAGTGCTGTAATAGATAAAATAGGAATGAATTCGATGATTGTAGAGCAAGATATGGCAGGAACTTTTGTTGGTTCTTCTTATGCCTGGGCAACAGCCCGTGATTGGTCTAAATTTGGATTACTATATCTTCATAAAGGAAACTGGAACGGAGAACAAATTTTGGATGAAAGCTGGGTAAAATATTCTGCAACACCAACAAATACTTCTAACGGCGCTTATGGAGCACAATTTTGGCTAAACGCAGGTGGGAAATTTCCTGATGTTCCTCGCGATATGTTTTATTGCAGCGGATATCAAGGGCAAATGGTAGCGATTATTCCATCTCTGGATATGGTAATTGTGAGAATGGGATTGAAAGAAGAAGATCAGGGATTTGATTTTAATGGGTTTTTGAAGGGGATAATTTCTTCAGTTAAAAAATAAATTTAAACGCAATCCCGATACCTATCGGGAGCCAAGTAAAAAGCGCGAAGTTTACAAAGTGTGTAATAAACCTTCAGAACTTTTATAATACTATTAATGATTTTATGAAATTAAAATTGAGTGATGATTTTAGATTTTTGCAATATTTAGTTTGCACGATAATTTTTATTGGAAGCTTTGGCTTTTTGATTTACAGTATATGGATTCAGGAAATTTCTGCAATTATTTTCTGTACAATCTTTTCAGTGTTTTTATTCTTCTTTAGAAAAAAGCTTAAAAATTAAAAGCTCAAAACTGTTATAAAACACAAAGTTCGCAAAGCTTATATAAAACTTTGCGAACCTTGCGTAAATCCTAGCTCCCGATAGCTATCGGGATTGCGGTTAAGAAAATCTACAAATCAAATCCTAAATTCACGCCTAATTTTGTAGCAATGATTTTAGTAATACGTTGTTTTAATTCAGGTATTTTAATGCTTTCGATAACAGCATTCGAGAATGCGTACATCAATAAAGCTTTGGCTTCTTTTTTCGGGATTCCACGAGATTGCATGTAGAACATTGCAGTTTCGTCAAGTTGCCCTACGGTACAACCGTGAGAACATTTTACATCATCAGCAAAAATTTCTAATTGTGGTTTTGCATTGATAGTTGCTTTGTCACTCAACAAAATGTTGTTGCTTTTCTGGAAAGCATTTGTTTTTTGAGCTTCTTTTTCTACCAAAACTTTTCCGTTGAAAACTCCAGTTGAACGATCAGAGAAAATTCCTTTATAATCCTGGAAACTTTCACAATTAGGTGTTGAATGGTTTACCAAAGTATAATGATCAACGTGTTGTTTGTCGTTAAGAATCGTGATTCCGTTAAGCGTACTTGTTAATCTTTCACCAAAGTGATAAAAGTTTAAGTTGTTACGTGTAAGGTTTCCTCCAAACGAAAACGTATGTACAGAAGCATGACTTTCTTGTTGTTGAGAAACGTAAGTATTGTCAACTAAGTTGGCTTCGCTATTGTCATTTTGAATTTTATAATAATCGATAATAGCACGTTTTTGAGCAAAAATCTCTGTAACCGAATTGGTTAATACCGGATTTTCATTCAAACTCTGGTGACGCTCGATAATTTGAACATGTGAATTTTCACCCACAATTACCAAATTTCTTGGTTGTACCATTAACGCAGCTTCGTTTCCTGTAGAGAAATACATGATTTCAATAGGTTTGTCAGCTACTTTTTTCTTCGGAATATTGATAAAAGCTCCTTCACTTGCAAAAGCAGTATTTAGCGTAGTAAGACTTTCGTCTTTGCTTGCTACCTGATTGAAGTAAGTGTCAATAATCATTTTATATTTTGGTTTGGTCAATGCCGATGACATTAGACAAACATCGATTCCGTCGTGAGTTGTAGAAGACAAATGCGAACTAAAAACACCATCTATAAATACTAATTTATAAGTGTCGATTTCGTGTAAAAAGTATTTTTTTACCTGATTAAATTCGATTGCATTTTCTTGCTTAGGAAAAACCGTAAAGTCATTTTTTAAGATGGCGTTTAGCGATGTATATTTCCAAGCTTCTTCTTTTTTGGTTGGGAAACCTTTATTTTCAAAGTTTTTTAGTGCTTTGGTGCGAATATCATGTAAATCTGAATGTACATCGACACGCTCTTCAAAAGCCATAAAAGACGATACTAATTTTTCTTTTAAATCCATTTTCGTAGTTGTAAGTTATAAGTTATGAGTTATGAGTTTTTGCAAACTGCAAACTGTAACTGTAAACTAGTTTTCTGCTTTAATCCAGTCGTATCCTTTTTCTTCCAGTTCGTAAGCCAATTCTTTTCCTCCAGATTTTACGATTCTTCCGTTGTAAAGAACGTGAACGAAATCCGGAACGATATAATCTAACAAACGTTGGTAGTGTGTGATAACAATAATTGCGTTTTTCTCACTTTTCAATTTGTTAACTCCGTTAGCTACAATTCTTAGTGCATCAATATCAAGACCAGAATCGGTTTCGTCAAGAATAGCTAATTTTGGCTCTAACATTGCCATTTGAAAAATTTCGTTTCTTTTTTTCTCTCCTCCCGAAAAACCTTCGTTTAAAGAACGAGATAAAAATTTACGATCAATTTCTAACAATTCAGATTTCTCACGAATTACTTTTAGCATTTCGTTTGCAGGCATTTCTTCCTGACCGTTTGCTTTACGAGTTTCGTTGATAGCAGTTTTCATGAAGTTTGTTACACTTACTCCGGGAATTTCTACAGGATATTGAAAAGAAAGGAAAACTCCTTTGTGTGCTCTTTCTTCCGGAGCAAGATCAGCAAGATCTTCTCCGTCAAGGAAAACTTCTCCATCAGTAACTTCGTAGTTTTCGTTTCCGGCAATTACAGCCGAAAGTGTACTTTTTCCAGAACCATTTGGTCCCATGATAGCGTGTACTTCGCCAGCTTTAACTTCTATATTAATTCCTTTAAGGATTTCTTTATCACCAATTGAGGCGTGAAGGTTTTTTATTGATAACATTGTTTTTTTATTTTATATAAATGTCAATTCTATTTTTGTTGTTTGGTTCAGGATGTTGGCATTAAAATGCGCGTGTCCTAAATATTCCATGCCTAAATAATCGGCTGATTTTTTGAAAGGGATGTAAAAACTTTCTTCAATTTCATTGTCGTGTGAATTTGATATCACGCCAATTTTCTTTCCTCTAAGTTTTCGTCCGGTTTCTTTTTCAATTCGGATTAAATCCGAAATCCGATCAAAGAAAACCTTCATTATTCCACTCATATTATACCAATAAATTGGCGTTGCAAAAATTAAAGTATCGTACTTTTCGATAATTCCTTTTATTAAAGGCAAAAAATCATCTTCTCTGTTTTTGCTTTCGTAATCATAATAAGAAATATTATAATCACTTAAATCAATTACATCTATTCCGGTATCTTTAGAAATTTCGTCTACAATTTTTGTTGTATTTCCGTTTTTTCTGGATGAACCTAAAATGATTACTTTTTTACCTTCCATTTTGCAATTAACCTACAGATCCTTCTAAAGAAATCTCTAATAATTTTTGAGCTTCAACAGCAAATTCCATTGGTAATTTATTCAATACATCTTTACTGAAACCGTTTACAATTAAGGCAATCGCTTTTTCAGTTGGGATACCTCTCTGGTTACAATAAAAGACCTGATCTTCTCCAATTTTACTTGTAGTTGCTTCATGCTCTATTTTTGCCGATGGATTTTTACTTTCGATATAAGGGAAAGTATGCGCTCCACAATTGTTCCCCATTAAAAGAGAATCACATTGCGAAAAGTTACGTGCATTCTCCGCTCTTGGGCTAATTTGCACTAATCCGCGGTAACTGTTTTGTGATTTACCAGCTGAAATACCTTTAGAAATAATAGTCGATTTAGTGTTTTTACCTAAATGGATCATTTTAGTTCCGGTGTCAGCTTGTTGGTAATTATTGGTAACGGCGATTGAATAAAATTCTCCTACCGAATTATCTCCTTTAAGTACACAAGAAGGATATTTCCAGGTTACAGCAGAACCAGTTTCTACCTGTGTCCATGAAATTTTAGCGTTTGTTTCGCATAAACCTCTTTTAGTTACGAAGTTGTAAACTCCACCTTTTCCTTCTTTGTTTCCAGGGAACCAGTTTTGAACAGTAGAATATTTAATTTCAGCATCATCTAAAGCGATTAATTCAACCACAGCAGCGTGCAATTGATTTTCGTCACGACTTGGTGCAGTACAACCTTCAAGGTATGATACATAACTTCCTTCGTCAGCAATAACAAGAGTTCTTTCAAATTGTCCTGTTCCTGCCTGATTGATTCTAAAATAAGTTGAAAGTTCCATTGGGCAACGAACGCCTTTTGGAATATAACAGAAACTTCCGTCAGAGAAAACTGCTGAGTTTAATGCTGCGTAGAAGTTGTCTTTTTGAGGTACAACAGTTCCTAAATATTTACGAACTAATTCGGGATGTTCTTTGATAGCTTCAGAAATCGGACAGAAAATAATTCCTTTTTCTCCTAATGTTTTCTTGAAAGTTGTAGCAACAGAAACAGAATCGACAACAATATCCATAGCGACATTGTTCATCATTTTTTGTTCATCTACAGAGATACCTAACTTTTTGTACATTTCAAGAAGTTCCGGATCTACATCATCCAAAGTTTTGTTTGGATCTACTTGTTTTGGAGCAGAATAGTAAGAGATAGCCTGGAAATCTGGTTTAGCATAATGAACATTTGCCCATTCTGGTTCAATCATTTCTTTCCATGCGCGAAAAGCCTCGATGCGCCATTCCGTCATCCATTCTGGTTCTTCTTTTTTAAGAGAAATAGCTCTTACGATATCTTCGTTTAAGCCATTAGGAAATGTCTCTGATTCAATATCAGTATAAAATCCGTATTCGTATTCTTTGGTTTCGAGTTCGATTTTTAAATCGTCTTCCGTGTATTTTGACATTTTTTAGTTTTTTAAAACGCTTAAAATTTAAGATCTTAAGCGTTTAAATTTTTGCTTTTTGACTTTAATTTATAGCGAAAATGATTCTCCGCAACCACAAGTTCTACTTGCATTTGGATTATTGAATACAAAACCTTTTCCGTTTAACCCGCCTGAAAATTCAAGTATTGTTCCGGCTAAATAAAGGAATGATTTTTTTTCAACTGCAATTGTTATGTCGTTGTCTACAAATATTTTATCGTCGTCGCCTTTGGTTTTATCAAATTTTAAATCATATGACAAACCAGAGCATCCGCCACTTTTTACGCCTACTCTTACGTAGTCGCTAGCAGCATCAAAACCATCATCTTTCATCAAGTCGATGATTTTCTTTTTGGCTGTATCAGAAACTTTTATCATTGTTTATGGTATTTGTTTTTGCTTTTATTTCAATTTACATTCAAAACAGTAATCCAATTATTACAATTTAAAGTGCTGTCTTTCAATGTTGAAATAAAATTATCTGCAAAGATACGACTTAAAAACCTTTTTCCATAACGGTTCACATTATTATAACAAATGTTAAAATAGATATTACTTATATTGCTAAATCAAATATCATTGTTAGTGTGAATTATTTTGTTTATTAACGTTTTTTATTAAAAATTTAAAAAGAATATTAATTTGTAGGATTTAAGTATTGATTAGTTCTTTTAAGTGTTAAAAAAGCGTATTTATACCTGTTGTACACAAATTTTAATTGGTACTTTTGCAGAAAATTGGCAGTAATTATGAAAAAACAATACAAAAATAAGTGGGTAAAAGCACTTTTAGCAGTGTTTTTTGTTTTTGGATTAGGTGCTACAGTCTTTATTTTTAGCAGAGAATCAGACAAAAATGTTGCCGAAATTAAAGAGGTAACAAAAAAGGAAGGACTTAGCGAATCAGCTGAATCACTTTCTCAAAGAAATATTTTAGATTCTTTAAATACTTTAAAAGTAGCTTATGATGTGGCTATTTTGGAGAAAACAGCCTTGTCGCAACAATTGGAGCTTGAAAGAAAGAACATCAAAAACTTGATGGAAATCATCAGAGCATCTAAAAATCCCTCTTCGGAACAAATTCAGATTTATAGAAAACAGCTTTCAGATATGAAAATAGCTTTAGAAGCTAAGGTTGTTGAAATTAAAAAACTGAAATCTCAAAATAAAAATTTACTTACTGAAATTGAAAGTCAGAATGTGGTCATGTACAAACAAAAGACTGAAAATGACACTTTGGTTTCGAAACAAAAACGATTAGAATCAACTTTAAAAGATGCTTCGAAACTTGTTCTTGGTAACTTTACTGTGATTGCGCTTCGGGAAAAAAAATCCGGAAAAGAGGAGCAAACTGAGAAAGCGAAATATACCAATAAGCTTAAAGCCAGTTTTTCTATCAACGGAAATCCTGTTGCAAAAACGGGAAAAAGAGTTTTCTATATTCAGGTTCTGGATCAGAAAAATAAAGTTTTAGGCGAAAACAAACTGATAGAATTTGGAAACAATAAAGCCTTAGTTTATAGTTTTATAGTGGCTGTTGATTTTCAGGGAAAAACAGCTAATGTTTATGGAGTATTAAATTCTGATGAAAACAAATTTCAAAAAGGAACCTATTTTGTCAACTTCTTCGACAAACAGGAAATCATGGGAAGCACATCGATTACTTTAGAATAAATTTTTTAACCCACGGATTTTACTGATTTAACTGGTTTTTCGCTGTTTTTTATTTATACAGATAGTTAATATATCTATAAATTTAAAGCTAAAAAAACTGTGTAAATCTGCTAAATCAGTAAAACCTGTGGGCAATTTAACATCTGCGGTTAGCATAACGTAATTGTATTTCCTAGCTTTGTTTTCAATATTAGAAATGTACTCTTATGAAACTTTACCCGATAGAATCAGGAAATTTTAAATTAGATGGTGGTGCTATGTTTGGTGTTGTGCCTAAAACAATCTGGAGCAAAACCAATCCTGCAGATGACAATAATTTAATTGATATTGCTGCCCGTTGCATGTTAATTGAAGATGGAAATCGTCTGATTTTAATTGATACCGGAATGGGCGACAAACAATCGGAAAAATTCTTTGGTTATTATTCACTTTGGGGATCGCATTCAATAGATAAATCATTGGCAAAATATGGCTTTAGCCGAGATGATATCACTGATGTATTTATGACGCATTTGCATTTTGACCATTGCGGAGGAAGTGTACAATGGAACTCAGACAAAACTTTTTATGAGCCGGCTTTTAAAAATGCCAGGTTTTGGACAAACGAAAATCATTGGGAATGGGCTACAAAACCCAACGCACGAGAAAAAGCATCTTTTTTATCAGAGAATATTTTGCCAATGCAGGAAAGCGGACAATTGAATTTTATAAAGCGTCCTGAAGCTGATTTTGGTTTTTCTGAAGAAATGAATTTCGGAATTTATTATGTCGATGGCCATACCGAAAAGCAAATGATTCCGCATATTCAATACCAGGATAAAACCATTGTTTTTTGTGCTGATTTATTAGCGACAGCAGGACATATTCCGTTGCCATATGTTATGGGTTACGATACAAGACCTTTATTGACAATGCCGGAGAAATCAAAATTTTTGAACGCAGCGGCAGATAATAACTATTATTTGTTTTTAGAGCACGATGCGCACAATCACATTATAACAGTAGAACATACAGAAAAAGGTGTTCGATTGAAAGACGTTTTTACTTGTGAAGATATTTTTTAGAAGATAATTTAAAACATAAAAAAATCCCGTTTTCAGTATATTGAAAATGGGATTTTTTGGTTAACAAATTATAATTAATAAAATTTTAGTTGGTTTTTAACGTTGCCTGAACGTTAAAATAAAAATCATAACACAGTGTTAATCGTTAGTTTTATGTAACAAAAAATCATAATTTAGGCCCATATTTTAACTTTTATCAAAAATAGATACATGAGTCCTACAAAAATAAATACCATATCAACTTTTGCATTGCTTGTACTTGCAGGTTGCAGCGCTAGTTTGCAAGCGCAGACTTCTTCTTCTAAAGAAATGATTACCGCTCCTTTAGCAGTGGTTAAAAAAGCACCTGTTAGCGAAAACGAATTAAAAAGATGGAGTCATCTTGATCTGGTTAAAGATTCGATTCCGGGAATGAGTGTTGATAGGGCTTACGCCGAATTATTGCAAGGGAAAAAAGGAGTAAAAGTAATTGTAGGTATAGTAGATTCTGGAGTAGATATCGAGCATCCCGATTTACAGGGAATGATCTGGACAAATCCTAAAGAAATTCCGGGTAACGGAATCGATGATGATAAAAACGGATTTATTGATGATGTTCACGGATGGAACTTTCTTGGAGATGCCGTTCATGAAAATCTTGAAATGACACGTATTGTCAAAAAAGGAGATGATGGTTCTGCTGAATATAAAAATGCATTGGCACAATACGAAGAAAAGTCTAAAAAAGTTTTAGAAGACAAACAACAAGTAGACTTTTTAATAGATGTGCATAATACTATAAAAAAAGAGTTAAATAAAACAGACTATAAATTAGAAGATCTAAGCAAAATTACTTCAACCGACCCAAAAGTAGCGAGAAGTAAAATGATAATGACTCAAATTTTGACAAATGCAGGACCAACTTTTAATCCTGAATCAGAATTAGAAGATTACAGAGAGTCAGTTTACGATCAGTTCAATTACAATCTGAACAAAGAATATGACGGAAGAAAAATCGTAGGTGATAATCCTGAAGATATAAAAGATAATCACTACGGAAATAACGTAGTTTTTGGACCAGATAAAGAAAAAGCATTACACGGAACTCACGTTGCCGGAATTATTGCGCAAATTCGTGGTAATGATTTAGGAGGAGATGGTGTATCAAACAATGTCGAAATATTAACCGTAAGAGCAGTTCCTGACGGAGATGAGTACGATAAAGACATCGCTTTGGCTATTCGTTATGCAGTTGATAATGGAGCAAAAGTAATCAACGGAAGTTTCGGAAAAAGTTTTTCTCCGCACAAAAAGTGGGTGTATGATGCAATAAAATATGCCGCTAAAAAAGATGTTTTAATCGTGCATGCAGCAGGAAACGACGGATACAACATCGATAAAAAAGAAAACATTAATTACCCAAATGATTCTGAAGATAACGTAAAAGAGTTTGCAAATAATGTGATTACAATTGGTGCAATTAATAAATCATATGGAGAAACAGTAGTGGCTCCGTTCTCAAACTTCGGAAAAATAAATGTTGACGTTTTTGCTCCGGGTGAAGAAATTTATGCAACCGTTCCTAATAATAAGTACAAGTATTTACAAGGAACTTCTATGGCGTCTCCAAATGCAGCAGGAGTTGCAGCATTAATTCGTTCATATTATCCAAAATTAAAAGCAGCTCAGGTAAAACAAATTTTAATGGATTCCGGAGTAGCACTTCCTTCAATGGTAATTTTAGGTGAAAATCCAAATCCGGATGAAAAACCGGTAGCAGTTTCTTCTGCAGAATCATCAAGAACCGGTAAAATGGTAAATGCTTATAATGCTTTATTGATGGCAGAAAAAATGTCAAAAAAATAAAACAAAAACAAAAATAGTAACCAAATGGAAGAGTGGCAACTCTTCCATTTTTATTGAAAAAACGATGCGAAAAATTATACTACTTTCCTTTTTGAGTTTAGGTTTAAACTCGGCATTTGCACAAAATGCTCCATATTGGCAACAACACGCCGATTATAAAATGGAGGTTTCTATGGATGTAAAAAACTACCAGTACAAAGGAAAACAAGAATTGGTGTATACCAATAATTCTCCTGATACTTTAAAAAAGGTATTTTACCATTTATTTCCAAATGCATTTCAACCGGGAAGTGAAATGGACGGACGTTTGCATTCTATAAAAGATCCTGACGGAAGAATGGTAACCAAAATAAAAGGTGCCGATGGAAAGGAAACAAAACAAAGCCGAATTGAAACCTTAAAACCAAACGAAATTGGTTTTTTAAAAATTACCAATTTAAAACAAGATGGTGTAACCGCTCAAACCAGAGTTTCGGGAACAATTCTTGAAGTTACTTTGGCTAAGCCAATTTTGCCAAATTCGAAAACGACTTTTACCTTAGATTTTGACGGACAAGTTCCGGTACAAATTCGTCGTTCAGGCCGTAATAATTCTGAAGGAGTAGAACTTTCTATGGCACAATGGTATCCAAAATTAGCCGAATTTGATTTTGAAGGCTGGCACGCAGATCCTTATATCGCAAGAGAATTTCACGGCGTTTGGGGTAATTTTGATGTGAAAATTACGATTGATAAAGACTATACTATTGGAGGTTCCGGATATTTACAGGATAAAAATTCAATTGGTCACGGTTACGAAGATGCTGGTGTAACAGTTGTTTATCCAAAGAAAACAAAAACGCTAACATGGCATTTTATTGCTCCAAATGTGCACGATTTTACATGGGCAGCAGACAAAGAATATACACATGATATTGTAAAAGGACCAAACGATGTCGATTTGCATTTCTTTTACAAAAACAATCCAAAAACTACTGAAAATTGGAAACAATTAGAGCCTTTAATGGTAAAAGTAATGGATTATTATAATCAAAGAGTAGGAGCATATCCGTACAAACAATACTCCTTTATTCAGGGAGGAGATGGCGGAATGGAGTATGCAATGTGTACTTTGATGTTAGGAAACGGAACACTTCAGGGTATTCTGGGAACTGCAACACACGAACTAGGACATTCATGGTTTCAGCACATTTTGGCTTCAAACGAGTCAAAACACCCATGGATGGATGAAGGTTTTACCACTTATATCGAAGACAGCGCTTTGAATGAATTAAAAGGAGATAAAAAAGAATTAAATCCTTTTAAAGGAAATTATGCTGCTTATTATCAATTAGTAAATTCAGGAAAAGAACAGCCACAAGGAACTCACGGAGATCGTTACGATGAAAACAGACCTTACAGTATTTCGGCTTATATAAAAGGAAGTATCTTTTTATCTCAATTAGAATATGTAATTGGTAAAGAAAATGTTGATGCAACTTTAAAGAGATATTTCAACGATTTCAAATTCAAGCATCCAACGCCAAATGATATCAAAAGAACAGCAGAAAGAGTTTCCGGAGCTGAGTTAGACTGGTATTTAATTGATTGGACAGAAACAACAAACACAATTGATTACGGAATTAAAGATGTAGCAGATAATGCAGGAAAAACAACCGTAAGCTTAGAAAGAATTGGCAGAATGCCAATGCCAATAGACTTAACAGTTGAATATACAGATGGAACTTCTGAAAATTTCTACATACCGTTAAGAATGATGAATTTCATTAAACCAAATCCAAACCCGAACGCAAAAAGAACAGTTTTGGAGGATTGGGCTTGGGGACAATCAAACTACAGTTTTACCATAGATAAAAACAAAACAGCGATCAAAAAAATCACTATAGATCCAAGCGGATTAATGGCCGATGTAAAAGCTGCAAATAATGTATATGAAGTGAAGTAATCTTCATTTTATAAAAGTAAAAAAGTCCCGTTTAAATTAATAAACGGGACTTTTTTCGTTTAAAGTATTTTTTAATAGCCTCCAGCTTTAGCTGGAGAAATATGATTTAAATAGAAAATGGCTTTAGCCAAACCGTTACAGTTTGGCTAAAGCCATTTTAGGGTAATTTATTTTTACATCCAACTAAAGTTGGACGCTATTCAATCTTTTTTATAGACCTCAATAAAATATTGAACTCGAGTTATTAGTTTTAACTCAAATGCTCAATCATATCTTTTGTCATCGATTCAAGATCAAAAGTGTGTTTCCAGTCCCAATCTTCTCTTGCCTGAGAATCATCAATACTTGCCGGCCAGCTGTCCGCAATTTTCTGACGGAAATCAGGCTCATACGTAATTGTAAATTCAGGAATATGTTTTTTAATTTCATTCGCAATTTCAGTTGGCGTAAAACTCATTGCCGCTAAATTGTATGAAGAATGTATTTTGATTTTTTCAGCCGGAGCTTTCATGATATTAATCGTCGCATCGATCGCATCATCCATATACATCATTGGCATTTTAGTTTCAGAGGATAAAAAGCACTCGTATTTTTTATCGGCAATAGCCTTATAGAAAATATCAACCGCATAATCTGTAGTTCCGCCACCAGGAGGAGTAGACCAGCTAATTAAACCAGGATAACGAATGCTTCGAACATCAACACCGTAAATATTATGATAATATTCGCACCATCTTTCTCCCGCTTGTTTACTAATTCCGTAAACCGTCGAAGGTTCCATAACGGTATATTGAGGCGTATTTTCTTTTGGAGTTGTAGGGCCAAAAACAGCAATACTAGAAGGCCAGAATATCTTTTTTATTTTTTTGGCTTTAGCCAAATTCAAAACGTGAAATAACGAATTCATATTAAGATCCCATGCAAATGCAGGATTCTTTTCGGCTGTAGCCGATAAAAGTGCCGCCATCAAATAAATATCGGTAATTTGATGTACTTCGACAAGATGTTCGATTTGATTGAAATCTAAAGCATTGACCACCTCAAACGGACCTGAATTAACAACGTCAGTATTTAATTTTCGGATATCAGAAGCAATAACATTTTCTGTACCGTATAATTTTCGCAGTTTTTGAGTCAGTTCTGTCCCAATTTGACCGCAAGCGCCAATGATCAATATTTTTGGATTCATTTGTAATGTTTTTTTAGATGTACAAATATAACGTTTTCGCAAATATTTTTATTTTTCATAACAACAAATTATAAATTTAACAATGATGAAGATGCTTTTTTGGATTATTCTTCGTTGGAGTGTTTAATTTTTTTTACCGCAAAACACGCTAAGATTTTTATCTAACCGTAAGTTTAGAGGGCAAAAGTTCGCAAAGCTGGATCAACACAAAGCTTTGCGAACTTTGTGTTTTTCTAAACTTATTACAAGTAAAAAAATTTAGCGTGCTTTGCGGTAAAATTTTTAAAGAACAAATAGGTTTGTTAAGAATTAAATCCTGTTAATCTGTGAAATCTGTAGCAAAAAATAATATGTTAATCTCAATGATTTATAGCAAAAAACAGAATTCGTAATTGTAAATTTACTTTGTAACTTTGTAGCTTAATGTTTTTTCAAATGAAATATAAAATATCTCTTTTTCTGCTTTTTGTTTTTGTGTTGAATTCATGTCAAAATGAAGATGAAAAACGCCGTGCCGAAAATGAAAAAGAAGCTAAAAAAAAGGAAGTTATTTTTAATAATATCAATAAAGGCTGGGTTTTTATCGACGAGCCCATCAATGAAATTTCAGAACAAAAAGTAAGTTCGTGGAATGAATGGCGCGAATTTTTAAAAGAAATTGGCGATAAACCAAGAAAAACAATCGGAGCATTCCAGAAAAAGTCAACTGCTATTTCAAAAAAAGCAATGGCTTTAAACAATAATATTCCGGCAGAATTTAATGTTCCAGCCATAAAAAGCCGAATTTCTATTTTGATTACCAAAATTAAAATGATGGATCTGTTCATTCATTTGAATCAGATTCCGGCCGATAAAGTGACTTTTTTGGTGGGAGATATCAACAAAGAATTAGTGTCTTTGCAAAGACAAATGGATAATATTTTTGTAAAAAGCAAAATTCCAAAAGAACAAGGAGAAGAGGATTTCCTCAAAATGTTAGATACAACACGTGCCATTCCGAACTCGAATCAGGTTCCGATTCAGGCACAAAATTTAGATCAAAAATTACCAAAAGTTGAGTAAAAACGCCTTATATACAATGTATGATAATCTGCCTAAAAATGAGCAGATTGCCACACAATTACTAGAACAAAATCAGATAAAAATGCATCTTAACGGACTGTTAGGATCAGCAGTTTCATTTGTTTTACGCGCTGTTTTCAAAAAAACCGAGCTGCCTTTTCTTGTTGTTTTAGACAATAAAGAAGAAGCTGCTTATTACCTGAACGATCTCGAACAAATGATTGGCGAACAAGATGTATTGTTTTATCCTGCATCATTTCGTCGTCCATATCAGGTTGACGAAACCGACAATGCCAATGTTTTACTCCGTGCTGAGGTTTTAAACCGAATCAATTCCCGTAAAAAACCCGCCATAATTGTTACCTATCCTGAGGCACTTTTCGAAAAAGTAGTTACACGTCAGCAATTAGATAAAAACACCTTAAAAGTCGCATTAAATGATAAAATTTCGATCGATTTTATCAACGAAGTTTTGTTCGAATACGAATTCAAAAGAGTCGATTTTATTACAGAACCCGGAGAATTTTCGGTTCGTGGAGGTATCGTCGATGTATTCTCTTTTTCAAACGATCATCCTTATAGAATTGAGTTTTTTGGCAATGAAGTAGACAGCATCAGAAGTTTTGATGTTGAGACACAATTATCTGTCGAAACACACAAAAAAATCACCATAATCCCGAATGTCGAAAACAAGATATTTCAGGAAAACCGCGAAAGTTTCTTAGATTATATTGCTGAGAAAACGGTTCTTTTTATCCAGAATACCGACGGACTTTTTAGTCAGTTAGACAAACAATTTGCAAGAGCCGAAGAAGCTTTTGAGAAACTTTCGAAAGAAATAAAACACGCCCAACCGGAACAATTATTTTTAAATCAGGCTTCGTTTATCAAGCGTGCTTTAGATTTTTCGGTGGTAGAATTGGCTTCAAAACCCATTTTCAAAACAACAAAAACATTCGAATTTCACATTCAGCCTCAGCCGTCTTTCAACAAGCAATTTGATTTGTTGTTGAATAATTTAAGCGACAATCATTTTAACGGATATAAGAATTATTTGTTCTGTTCGAATGAAACTCAGGCAAAACGTTTTCATGATATTTTTGAAACTTTAGACGAAGCTAATTCAGAGAATATTCGCAAGCAATATCATACCGTTGTGTTGCCTTTATATCAAGGTTTTATTGACGAAGAAAATCAAATTACGGCGTATACCGATCACCAGATTTTTGAACGTTATCACAAATTTAATATCAAAAACGGTTATTCTAAAAAGCAAAATATTACGCTAAAAGAACTAACCGCACTTTCGGTTGGTGATTATGTAACGCATATCGATCACGGAATTGGAAAGTTTGGCGGATTGCAGAAAATTCAGGTCGAAGGCAAAACGCAGGAAGCCATAAAACTGGTTTATGCCGATAATGATATCGTGTATGTGAGCATTCACTCGCTTCACAAAATTTCGAAATACAACGGAAAAGACGGAACGCCGCCTAAAATTTATAAGTTAGGATCGAACGCCTGGAAAATTTTAAAACAAAAAACCAAAGCGCGCGTCAAACATATTGCCTTCAACTTAATCCAGTTGTATGCAAAACGTCGTTTAGAAAAAGGTTTTCAGTTTGCGCCAGACAGTTATTTGCAAAACGAATTAGAAAGTTCGTTTATTTACGAAGACACGCCGGATCAAACCAAATCGACACAAGAAGTAAAAGCCGACATGGAAAGCGATCGCCCAATGGATCGTTTGGTGTGTGGCGATGTTGGTTTCGGAAAAACGGAAGTTGCCATTCGTGCCGCTTTCAAAGCCGTAGATAATAGCAAACAAGTTGCCGTTTTGGTTCCTACGACTATTTTGGCGTACCAACATTACAGAACTTTTTCAGAACGATTAAAAGATATGCCGGTTTCAATTGGGTATTTAAACCGATTCAGAACCGCAAAACAAAAAGCACAAACCCTAAAAGATCTGGCCGAAGGAAAACTAGATATCGTAATTGGAACACACCAATTAGTCAACAAAAATGTGGTTTTTAAAGACCTAGGTTTATTGATTGTCGATGAGGAACAAAAATTTGGAGTAAACGTAAAAGATAAACTCAAAACTATTGCTGCAAATGTTGATACATTAACATTAACGGCAACGCCAATCCCGAGAACGCTTCAATTTTCGTTAATGGCAGCGAGAGATTTATCGGTTATCACAACGCCTCCGCCAAACCGTTATCCAATAGAAACAAATGTGGTTGGTTTTAATGAAGAGGTAATTCGTGACGCGATTTCATATGAAATTCAGCGAAACGGACAAGTTTTCTTCATCAATAACCGAATCGAAAATATAAAAGAAGTAGCTGGAATGATTCAGCGTTTGGTTCCAAATGCAAGAGTCGGAATTGGTCACGGACAAATGGAAGGCGCCAAACTCGAGGAATTGATGTTAGGTTTCATGAACGGAGATTTCGACGTTTTGGTTGCAACCACAATTATCGAAAGCGGATTGGACGTTCCAAATGCCAACACAATTTTCATCAATAATGCCAATAATTTCGGATTATCAGATTTACATCAAATGCGTGGTCGCGTAGGCCGAAGCAACAAAAAAGCATTCTGTTATTTCATCTGTCCGCCGTATTCATCCATGACCGAAGACGCCAGAAAACGTATTCAGGCGTTGGAACAATTCAGCGAATTAGGAAGCGGTTTCAACATCGCCATGAAAGATCTTGAAATTCGTGGTGCAGGAGATTTATTAGGTGGCGAACAAAGCGGTTTCATCAATGAAATTGGTTTCGATACCTACCAAAAAATCATGAACGAAGCGATCGAAGAATTAAAAGAAAACGAATTCAAAGATTTATATCCTGCAGAGAATGATATTGAAACGAAAGAATACGTAAAAGATCTACAAATCGATACCGATTTTGAGCTTTTATTTTCTGATGAATATATCAATAATGTTACAGAACGTTTGAGTTTGTATAACGAATTAGGTTCTGTAAAAAATGAAGCCGAATTAGTCATTTTCCAAAACAAACTAATCGACCGTTTCGGTCCAATGCCGCCGCGTGCCAATGCTTTGATGAACAGTATTCGCATCAAATGGATTGCTACCAACGTAGGTATTGAGAAACTGGTAATGAAAAAAGGTAAAATGATTGGCTACTTCGTTTCAGACCAACAATCAGATTATTACCAATCGTCTAAATTTAGAAAGGTTTTACAATTTGTACAAAAACATAGTAATCTTTGTCAAATGAAAGAAAAACAAACGCCAAACGGTTTACGACTTTTATTGACTTTTGAGAATGTAAAATCTACCAAACGTGCTTTGGAATTGATGGAATTATTGGGGGAATAATTTTTTTATTTTTTAGGAGCAGATCTATTTCGTTTCATAAGAGCTTTAGTCCCGCTATCCCTTGCAATCTTTTATGCCGAACCCCGGCACAAAAGGATTTTCAGTCCTATCGGGGCTAGGTGAGAAATTTGGTAGTTCTATTTGTTATGATCTAATAAAATCTCAGTCATATTTTTATAATTATTCAGAAAACCTTTGGTAACCAGATAATGTTCGGTTTCTTCATAATCGATTTGTCTTATTCCTTTTTCATCCAGTTGATATATTATGGCATTTGGATAGGCCAAGAGAATTGGAGAATGAGTAGCAATTATAAATTGTGAATTGTTTTTTACATGCTCATCTATTGCCGTAAACATCGTAAGTTGTCTCATAGGAGATAAAGCAGCTTCGGGCTCATCAAATATATAAAGTCCGTTACCACCTAATCTTTCAGTAAGGATTTTCATGAAAGATTCACCATGAGAACATTCATGTAAAGAGTGTCCCGTTCCTTGTAGATTATCAGTTTCTTCCATGTAAGTGGCAAGGTTGTAAAAACTTTCGGCACGAAGAAAATAATAATCTTTTGGAAGGCTATAACTTTTGACAATCTTCAAATAATTAAAAAGACCTGAAATATTTTGATGCGTACTAAAACGAGCATGTTTACTTCCTCCTTCTTGTCCAAGTCCCATATTTAAAGCAATAGCTTCTATTAAAGTAGATTTTCCAGAGCCATTTTCTCCTACAATAAATGTAACATCGGGGTGAAATTCTACTTTGTCCAATCCTTTTATAGAAGGTATCGTAAAGGGATATTGTTCATAACTCTCAATCAAATCTCTTTTAAGTGAAATCTCTTTTAAATAAGGTTTGTCTGTTATCATTATGAATTATTTTAATTTGAATGCCCAAAAATAAAACATTTAAGCGTAGGAGTTCCTTAATTTGTTTTGCGATAAACTTCCATAAAGTTTATATTATGAGTTTAATTCGTAGCAAAAAAACTATTCTAAAAATCTAAAGATTAAGTTTTATTTATCTTTTACTTAGGAAAATCCTTAGAACTAATAAGTTTTCTTTGAGAGAAATTTTAAAGCAAACTTCTCTATGCAATATCAATTTATTCTCTTGTTTTTATTTTTTGGATTAACCTCAATTTTCGCTCAGGAAAAGAAACAAATCGTTTTAAATGATTCTCTAAAATTAGAAGAAATTGATCCGCTTCGTCCTGCAAAAGCAGCATTTTACTCGGCTATTTTTCCTGGTTTAGGACAGATTTATAATAAAAAATATTGGAAACTTCCTTTGGTTTATGGAGCAATAGGAACGAGTACTTACTTTTATATCGATAGTCAGAAAAACTATAATATTTACAGAGACGAATATAAAAAGAGACTTGCCGGAAACACCAGTGGTTCTGAATTTTTGTCCAACTTAAGTGAAAGTCAGTTAGTATCTGCCCAAAAGCAATTTCAACGAAACAGAGATTTATCCGCTTTATTTATCGTCGGGTTTTATGTTTTGAATATTATAGACGCAAATATTGACGCCGCTTTGTCACAGTTTAATGTAAGTGAAAGATTAGCCTTTAAACCTGCGATTATAAAAAATGATATTGCATTCAATAATAATTTCGGTCTTGCTTGTTCCTACTCTTTTTAAGAGCTTCAAACTTGTAAATTATAAAAGGATTAAAAAGATTTTATAATCTGTGAGAATCTTTTTAATCTGTGGCTAACTGCTTTAAAATAAAAAACGGCGTATGAGAATTTCATACGCCTTTGGTTTTTCAATTCAATAGAATTTACAGTTTTTTCAATCCCTTCAATTCTGTAGCATTTCCTTCTTTAATGCTAATGGCAACACCGCCGCCTGGGGCTAAATATTGTTTTAAAATTGTTTTTGAGTTTATTACAACTTTAGTCACCGTATATTTTTGTGGATTTACGTTCCAGTTGGCTTCTTTTGCATCAGCATAAATCGTAGCGATGAATTTTTTTCCGGCTGGTAAATAATCAAAAGTAATGTTGGCCGTTCTTGAATTTTCGTCGGTAATTCCGCCAACAAACCATTCATTTTTACCTTTTGCTTTACGGGCAATCGTGATATAATCTCCAGGTTCAGCTTCGAGGATATAACTGTTATCCCAATCTACAGCAACATCTTTAATGAACTGAAATGCATCTGGAAAACGCTCGTAATTCCCCGGAATATCTGCCGCCATTTGCAACGGACTGTACATTGTAACATAGTAAGCTAATTGTTTTACCAAAGTGGTATTGACACGTTGCGAACTTCCTGTTCCGTAATACGAAAGATCTGTCTGAAAAATTCCCGGAGTATAATCCATTGGGCCTCCCATTAAACGGGTAAATGGCAAAATCGTAGTGTGATCCGGAGCTAAACCTCCCATAGATTCAAACTCGGTTCCGCGGGCAGATTCTTGTGCAATCCAGTTTGGGAAAGTTCTGTTTAAACCCGTTGGACGCACAGCTTCATGGCTGTTAATCATGATTTTATAATCGGCTGCACGTTTGGCTACATTAATATAATGATTCACCATCCATTGACCGTCATGGTGTTCGCCACGCGGAATAATTTTACCTACATAACCTGTTTTTACAGCATCATAACCGTTGTCATTCATAAACTGAAACGCACGATCTAAACGACGCTCATAATTGGTTGCTGATCCTGAAGTTTCGTGGTGCATGATAATTTTTACACCTTTTGAAGCTGCATAAGCATGAACCGCTTTTACATCAAAATCCGGATAAGCTGTTACATAATCAAAAACATCTTCTTTCCAATTTCCAATCCAGTCTTCCCAACCAATGTTCCAACCTTCAATAAGAATCGCATCGAAACCATTTTTAGAAGCAAAATCAATGTATTCTTTTGCGCGTTCTGTAGTAGCTCCGTGTTTTCCGTTTGGAGTAAGTTTGGTGAAATCATTCGTCATTTTTACGTTGTTTTCTTTTCCGAAAGCCCATGTACTTTTTCCGGCTACAAAATATTCCCACCAAATCCCGATGTATTTTACAGGTTTAATCCACGAAACATCTTTATAACTTGTTGGATCGTTGAGGTTCAGGATTAATTTTGATGCCAAGATATCTGTTGCTTTATCGCTTACTACAATAGTTCTCCAAGGCGATTGCGCATCTGTTTGCATATAACCTTTTGCACCAACTGCATCTGGTGCTAAATGACTTACCATTTTATTGGTTTTAGCATCAACTTCAAGATACATTGCCGGATAATTAATTAATCCTGCTTCGTGAATGTTAATGTATAAACCGTCGTCAGATTTCATCATCGATGGCGTCTGTATAGAAAGTTCTTTGATTGGCTGCTGTGCATTAATTTCAATTGTCGCTTTTTTCATCAAAGAAGGAATTTCTGAAATCTTTGAAGTCGTATAAGCATATTCATTAGTATCGTAATCTCCCGGAATCCAGAAAATTTTATGATTACCAGCCAGATTAAATTCAGTACGTTCTTCTTTTATTACAAAATAATTCAGATCATTTTGCTTTGGAAATTCATATCTAAAACCTAATCCGTCGTTGAATAAACGAAAACGAATGCGAATGTATCGGTTGTTGTTTTTCGCTTGCGCTAAAGTGACAACCAATTCGTTGTAATGGTTGCGAATTGTTTTTTCTTCACCTAAAACCGGATTCCAATTTTCATCTACAGAAGATTGTGCCGTGTTTGTAATGGTAAATCCATCCATAAACGAAGGCAAATCCTTCAATTCTAACCCTAAAGAACTGGGTTTTATAATTGCTTTTTGTTTATATGATAATTGATAAGACGGAATTCCGCCTTCTTTTAATTCAAATTTTAAAGAAAGATTTTTGTTTGGCGAAGTTAATTCCTGCGCCTGAATCCATAGTGAATTGGCACAAAGAAAAAGTAACAACGCGATTTTTTTGCTCAAACGAATCTGGAGCAGCATTTTTTGGAATTGAAAATTCATGTTATTTAATTTTTTGCAAATCTAATCTAATTTTAAAGTTGCGTAGGTATTAGTTTTTTAGCACTAAATATTGGTATGGCGCAACTGTAATTTCAGCGCCAAGAGTTACTGTGTTTCCTGTAAAAGCATCTTTCCAGGTTCCTTTTAATGAATTTGCAACAAGATATTTTACATCATTATTAGTCAAGTTCGAAAGAACCAGAACTTTTTCAGCATCTTTTACCATTGTAAAAGCGCTTATAGCATCGCTGCTATATCCTGTATAACTTCCTTTTTTTATAGCATTACTTGAGTTTCTGAAAGCAATTATTTTTTTGTATTGCGCCAACATTTCTGAATCGGCAGTTGACCAGTCAATTGGATTTTTTTCGAAATAATTGATTCTTTGGGCATAGCCAATTTCCTGTCCGTTATAAATCATCGGAACAGATTTCATATAAGCGGCAACAACGAATGTAGCTACAGATCCTTTTTTACCTCCAAAAAGTTCAATTGGAGTTCCTTCTGCAAAGTTAACATCGTGATTGCTGGTATACCTTACGATTTTATTGTTCTCATCGTAATTTGTTGAATATTCTGCAGCATTTGCATTTTGTATTGTACTTGCAGATAAGTTTTCTTTAAATGCTTTTTGTAAAGCACTGAAAAAACCAAATCCAAAAGTATAATCAAAACCAGATCTAAACTGACTCACTTTTGTGCCTTCTGCCAACATTAATATTTTCTGGTTTTTTTTAATGTTTCTTAGTTTTGAAATGGCTTCAGACCAAAAATCCTGTGGGACAAAATCAGCATAATCGCATCTGAAACCATCAATATTTGCAGTGTAAACCCAGTAAGCCATAGCATCAATCATGGCGTCTTTCATTTCTCTATTGTTAAAATCCAATTGGGCAACATCATTATAATTTGTCCCGGGAGGAATAATGATTTTACCGTCAGCACCTTTTTGATACCAATCTGGATGTTGGGTAATCCAGGCATTGTCCCATGCCGTATGATTGGCAACCCAATCCAGAATCACAGCCATGTTTTTTTTGTGTGCTTCTTCAACCAATACCTGAAGATCTTTTAAAGTTCCAAAATCTGGATTTATTGCTTTATAGTCTTTTACAGCATAAGGTGAACCCAGTCCTGACGCAGCTTTTTCTTTTCCAACCGGAAAAACAGGCATTAAATAAATCACATTTACCCCCAATTCCTGAATTTGAGTCAGGCGGTCCTGAACACCTTTTAATGTTCCGTCCTGACTGAAAGAACGAATATTTACCTGATAAATGATGGCGTCTTCTTTATTAGGCATTTTATCGAATGAGACACCATATTGTGGATAAACAGGAGGTGTATTTGAATCTGAATCGTTATCAGATGAACTACAGGAAACAAACGCTAACGTAAGCAGTAGTGCATAAACGATGTTTATATTTGATTTCATAATTTTAAATTTTTTAATACGTCCAGAGTTTGTTTTGAGAATGTAAACTTTTAAGATAGCCTGCCTTTCGCTCAAAAAAGGCAGGTATCAACTCAAACTAATCTAAACTGTAATTTTAAATACTGTTATAGATTATTTTTTAACTATCGTACATGTTGCAGTTGCCGGATAACCGTTTGACACAGGATCAACTTCATCTATTTTAAAAGTGATTTCATAAGTTCCTGCTTCGCTAATGCCATAAGCACCTCCATTATCAAGATTAATCGTGTTTGTTGATGAATCTGCAGGTCCGTAATTAACTGACCAATTATTATTTAATTTGAACTTTACAGCTCCAGGTAATAAATTGGCAGTAATTTTCCATGTTTTAGTTTGATGATCGTATGACATCGGAATAGCGTTATTCCATCCGTAATCTTTATCTTCAGGTGTTGGTGCATGTGTTGCATCTCCTGCAATTCCCCAGGCATACGGAGTAGAAGACCATTTCAGTGTATTTAAATTTACTTTAATCTGGTAGGAACCTGCGCCAGGCAGATGGAAATTAGGTTCGCTTGCATTTTTCAAATCATTGTTGGTATTTCCTGCACCATAATATTGATCCCAGTTTCTGCCAGTATTTAATTTAAAATCAGTACCATTACCAGCAGGAAGTGTTACATACCCCTGATAAACCCCTTTTGAGATTGCCGTTAAGGCAGCAGCAGTTCCTACATTAAATTCTCCCTGATAAAATCCTGGCATATAAATTTCGCCAAAAACTACACTTTTTTCATAAGGAGTAACGATTAATGTGATATAATCGGAGTAAACTTTATGATCTACACTGGCTTCTATACGAACAACTAATTTTCCCGGAACATTAGGCAAAAGCCCTAAGTCTATGGCGATTTTGTTTAAATCTCTCCCTATTATAGCTTTGCTTAAAACATCTTCACCCGCTTCTATTCGTTTCGATTTTAGCCACGCCTTTGGTCCGGTGATATCCGGAATTACATCAATTTGCAATGCGTAAGTAACAGGAGTACCAACCGGAAATTTGACAGCGGGCCATGAAATTAATTCTACAGATTCATCTTCTGTTTCTTCATTTAGCACTAATGTGATAGACGAAGCTTCAATAGTACTCGAAAAAGGAACAGTTTTTAAGGTCGTTAATTCTGCATCATTTTCACAGGAGACACCTAACAAAAGCAAGCTGCCTAATACAAATAATTTACTTATATATTTTTTCATAGTAGTTTTCTTTTTTATTATCCTGGATACCCTGGATTTTGTTTTAAACTTCTGTTAGCATTTAAAGCAGATGTAGGAATCGGGAATAATTTTCTATAAGCAGGTGATTCCGCTCTGAACTGATTTGGCAGTAAAAATTTGTTAAAGCGAATCATATCCTGTCTTCTGTGTCCTTCCCAATTTAGTTCAAGACTTCTTTCGTTGTAGACATCATCAAGAGTTGGGTTTGCAATTAATGCATCTAATCCCGCACGTACTCTAATTTGGTCTATAAAAGGTTTTGCAGCTCCTGCATTTCCTAAACGAACATTACATTCTGCCATCATTAAAATGACATCGGCATATCTGTAAATTGGAAAATCGTTAGAAGCCCCGCCTCCTGTATTCGATCCGGCCGGATAAAACTTAATATTGCGAACACCAGCTTGCGGAGGTGCTCCCGGATTATCTAAAGAGGGAACATCTAATGTATAAGTAACACCACCTGCCTGTTCGCCTACTAAAAATTGTTTTTTACGAATATCATTATCAGCATATCTCAGATAAAAATCTTTAGGAACAATAGTACCGTTCCAGCCATCATATCCAAATAAAGCTTTTGCATTTAGTCCTGAGAGGCTTCTAACTGCATAAACATTACGTGATAAAATATCGATAGTAGCAAAAATGGATAAAATGGTTTCGTCCTGAGGCGATACATCCCCAAATAACTCATAGTATTTATTTCCAAGTGGGCTAGATGTATTGGCTTCACCAGAGTGTAGTGAAAATCCGCCATCGCTTACTTTATTACAAGCGGCTAAACACTCGCTCCATTTTGCTTCACCAGTATAAACTTCTGCATTAAGATATACTTTCGCTAGTAATGTATATCCTGCCCATTTGTTGAAACGGCCATAAAAATCGCCTCCTTTTGTACCATAAAGTAATTCTACATTTTCGGTAAGTTCTTTTACAATAAAGTTATATACTTCTTTACGGCTTGCCTGAGGAATTTTATCTACAGTAACATTGTTGTCTGTATAAAAAGGAACATCTCCAAAATCATCTATTAATAAATAATAGAAAAAAGCACGCAATACTTTGGCTTCTGCAATTTTTGCCGTTTCTGCATTTGATTTTTCTAATAATCCCACTGCTAAATTAGCATTGAAAATACCTTTGTATAACCAGTTCCAGGTATTGTTAATGATCCCTTCGGTAGGTAACCATGTGTGTTTATGCAAACGGGCATAATCCTCCTGCCAGTTACCATCGGTTCTGTGCGGAATAACCTGCTCATCTGATGACATACAGTTCAGATCATACCAACCATTGTCTGCACCTGCATAACCAACACCAGTAGCTCCATCTCTTGTAAATTCTCCTGGAATCTGTGCATAAATGCCTGCTAAAGCGCTATTGGCTCCTTCGGGAGTTGAGTAAAAGTCATCTGCAGCATATTTGTCGTATACATTTTCGTTAACGTCAGTACAGCTAAATAAGGCCAGGAAAGATACACCTGCCAACAATATATTTTTAATTTTCATTTCTTTTACTATTTAAATTTTACACTTAAACCAAATGCAATACTTCTGGTACGAGGATAAATTCCTTTATCACCTCCAAAATTGTCTTCAGATTTGCCACTTCCACTTATGTTTAATTCCGGATCAATACCGGTATAATTGGTAATTAGTAATAAATTACTTCCAGTAAGTGAAAGTCGGATTGAATCAACATATTTATCAGTAAAACGGAAGCTGTAACCTGCTGTAACATTTTCTAATCGTATAAAAGAACCGTCTTCTAACCATAGATCAGAAGCGTATGTTGAAGTACGAATGCCTTTATCAACACCGCTTTGTAAAATATTTGATTTACCGGTATTTTCAAGCATGCTTAGGTTTTGATTAAGCTGATTGTACACTTTATTTCCTCCTGAACCTCTCCATAACATAGAGGCATCAAAATTTTTGTATCTGTAGCTTGGATTAAAAGCAAACGTATAAGTTGGTAACGCAGTTCCTGCATAATAACGATCGGCACTTGTAACCCCTTGATCAATAGCGCCATCTCCGTTACGATCTAATACGGTTTCTACACCATTAGAATTTACACCTGTATGCTGCAGAGGATAAAAGGCACCCACAGGTTTTCCTTCAACCAGTAAAGAGTTTGGAGCTCCCCATCCCACATAATCTGTATTTAAAGGAACGCCATTAATACTTCCGCTTAATTTAAGTACTTTGTTTTTCATAAACGAAGCATTACCGCTTAATGTAAGTGTACTGTTTTCTGTTCTGATAAGATCATAAGCCAAAGAGAGCTCTAAACCTTTATTTGAAATACTTCCAACATTTGCTTTGATGGTATTATAAGCATAAGGAGGTTGTGATACTGTGTAATCCAATAATAAATTATCTGTTGTAGCATCATAAACATCTACAGTTCCTCTTAATCTATTGTCTAAAAGAGCGAAGTCTAAACCAATATTGGTTTGTTTTTTGGTTTCCCATTGTAAATCAGCATTTGCATTTTGACTAATACCGAAATTGGTGATTAATGAACCTCCAAAATAAGCCAATCCCTGTCTGCCTACTAATGAAAGTGAGTTTTGAGGGTAAAGACCTTGTTGGTTACCTGTAACACCATATCCAACGCGTAATTTAAGTTCGCTAAATAAATTTTGAGTTCCCATAAAAGACTCTTTGTTGATTTGCCATGCTACAGATGCAGAGGGGAAATCTCCCCATTTGTTATTTACACCAAATACAGATGAACCATCTCGTCTGAAACTTCCCGTAAATAAATAACGATTAAGCAAAGTATAATTTACACGTCCTAAAAACGATACTAATGTTCTGTCATTTTTATAGGATTCTATATCTCCAGATGCCACTTTTGATAGATCACCCAACTGCAACGCGTTGTAAGTCGTTTTGTCACTAACAAAACCTTTTGCCTGAGCGTAATTACCCTGATAAGTTTGGTTTTGCCATTCATATAGAGCCAATGCGTTGATGCTGTGAATGCCAAATGTTCTTTTATAAGTAAGACTTGCATTCATCAATTTTTCGTCTTGCTTTTCATTTTTAATGTTGGCATATCCATTTTGACTAATTGCATAGGCATTTGTTGATTGTACAGGAAGGAAATATCCAATAGAAGTGTTTGTTTTTCTCCAGCTACCAAACCAGCTTGCGGATAATCCTTTAGCTAAATCCAGATCAGCCTTTAGGCTTCCAAATAAATTGTCTTCTTGTTTTTCATTAGTAACTGTTTGTGCAGCTGCATAAGGATTTAAATATTGAAACACATTTGGATCTGTAAAATAGCTTCCATCAGGATTAAAAACAGGATCTGTTGGTCGCATTAAATAAGCATTTGTAATTAAATTTGATGAATAAGCGGCTGTTCCGATATTTGCAATACTAAGATCTGTATTATTAATTCCGTTAGTTAAATTAAATGACAATTTTAATTTATCATCAAGGGCTGTTTGTGTAGCCTGAACGCGTCCAATATATTTTTTATTACCAGTGTTTATTACCACTCCGTCTTGTAAAATAGCTGTTATAGAAGCTCTATAGCTAAATTTATCTGTTCCTCCGCCAAATGCCAAACTGTGCGTTTGTGTTACACCGGTTTGAGTTAAAAGACCATACCAATCTGTATCTGAAGCATGATTTGCAGATGAAGGAACGCCAACGCTCTGAGCCGTTTTCCACCATTGGTCAGCACTTAACATATCGAGTTTTTTTGGAATAAAATCTAAAGAAGTAGATCCGGTATACTCTAGTGTAGTTCTTCCTGCTTTATTTTTTTTAGTGGTTACGATAATTACTCCGGGAGCTCCTCTTGAACCATAAACAGCAGTTGCAGAAGCATCTTTAAGAACATCGATACTTTCTATTTCGCTTGGCGGAACCTGATTTAACAAATCCATATTTCCCTGAATTCCGTCTACGACTACCAAAGGATCATTTCCTCCAATCAAAGAGCCAATTCCTCTAATACGCACGCTTGGTCCTGAACCCGGTTCATTACCAATTTGAGTAATGTTTACACCAGCAGCTTTACCAGCAATTAATTGTAGTGGGTTTACAATAGCACCCTGATTCATATCTTTGGCAGCAATTGAAGAAACGGCTCCGGTAACATCTTTTTTAACCGTTGTGCCGTAACCTACAACAACTATTTCCTGTAAATCTGTAGCATCAGGAATAAGCTGTACGTTGATAACATTTTGGCTGGCCACTACTTTTTTTTCTTTATATCCTACAAAAGACACAACAATTACAGATGCGCTGCTTTCGACAGTAAGTTTAAATTTTCCGTCAAAATCCGTCACCATTCCGTTTCTTGTTCCTTCTTCAGTAACCGAAGCACCCGGTAAAGGCAAGCCATTTTCGTCTGTAATAATTCCGGTTACGGTTTGTTTTTGATAAGGTATGCTTTGTGTTTTGAGTTCCGGCTTTTTTAAGATAATTTGAGTATCCCTAACTTTAAATTCTGTTGAGGTTCCTTTAAAAAGTTTATCCAGAACAATATTAATAGGCTGGTCTTTTACAGAAATAGAAATTGTACGATCTAAGTCAATGTCGTTTAGTTTATAAATAAACCTGAAATCTGTTTTTTGCTCTATGGTCTCAATAACCTTTTCGATTGTTGAATTGTTTAATTCAAGAGTTACTTTTGTTTTTTGGGCATAAGTATTCCCTCTGATATTAAACATGGCGACCAAAATAAGTAGTGTAGTTAGTTTCAATTTTAGGTCATATTGGAACATTGGGTATTTAAACCCAACATTCTTTGATTTTTTTTTCATAATTTTGTTAATTGATTGTAGTTAATTCGTTATATTCAATCACTTAGTAAATCGGAAATTGTTCGCAGCTCTTTCCGATTTTTTTATTCTTGTACTTTTAGTCCTTCATATTTTTTCATTGGTTTTAGTGGTTATTTAATTAGTATTTGATTGTTTTTTATGGTGTAATTAATGCCATGAATATCATTAAAATAGCTCATCACTTTTTCTATCGATTCATCGCTAAAACTTGCGTTGAATTTCTCATTTGCCAGTTTTTCATTTTTATTTATAATGGTGACATTGTAGCGTCTTTCTAATTTTGTAATAATATTTTTGAAAGTCATATTTCTAAAAGTCAATCCGCCATTGATCCATGAAGTATAAATATCAGTAATAACAGCTTTGGTAGAAATCACAGTATTTTCTCTGTTGAAACTTCCTTTAAAACCAGGTTTTAGAATCGTATTTTTGGCAGCATCAAATTCCTCGTTTGAGCGATACATTCCAATAGAACCTTCAACCAGAACAACATCTGTTGCAGCATCTTCGAGATAATTAGAAACATTAAAATGTGTTCCTAAAACGCGCACATTCAAAGCATCGGCATTTACTATAAAAGGATGTTTTTTGTCTTTGGCAACATCAAAAAAGGCTTCTCCATCCAGAAATACCTGTCTGTTTTCTCCAGCGATAAATTTTACAGGATATCTTAAAGTTGTTCCTGCATTTAAATGCACCAAAGTTCCGTCAGACAATTGCAATCTGAATTTTTTGCCATACGGAATTTTGATGGTGTTGTAAGTTGTTTTTTCTAAAGCAGAATTATCATCGTAAACAATTTTATCTCCATCCTGATTTCCAACCACATTTCCTTCAGCATCTCTTACTTCAACTTTATTGTTTTCAGAGATTATTTGTGTATTGCCATTTTCTAATTGCAATACAATGTCTGTGCTTTTAAAATCGAATTTAGGTTCAGTTTTAGTTTTGAAAATATCTTTTTGATAAGCAAAACCAATTCCGAGTAAAACGACAATTGATGCAGCAATCGAAATGTATTTTTTGAAGTTTGATTTCTTAGGATTGATTTCTATTACAGACTCCTCTTCTTTTGTACTTGATAAAATAGAAGCAAAGATAGAATCGGCCGTTTGTTGACTCATTTTAGGCATTTCGCCCAAAAGATCCTGAATATCTTCTACAGTAGGAAAATCGTCTGTAAGTTTATTTTTTTTATAATAGGCAATTACCTCGTTTGTTTCTTCGGGCGTACATTGGTTTAAAACAAACTTTTGTAAAAGGCTCTTTATTTCAGAATTTGAATTCATTACGAATTGATTTTAAGTAGGGATTTTATATAATACAGTTGAAAACAAGTTGAGTACTACTCAAACGTTGTAAATTTTTTAATTTTAACATTTTAATGGAAACAAAAAACTTGTGAAGTGTTGATTTTGTTGGGGTTATTTAGTTAAAAATATTTTTGTTTTTTTTGAAAAATCATCCGTTTGTTGTCCTGATGCAGGAAGATTTTCCACAAAGATTGAAGAATTACATTCGTGTAAATTCGTGGAATTTGTGGCGAAAAAGTCAAAGAAACTTCTCAGTCTTGTCATTTCGACGAAGGAGAAATCACACTAGAAAATCGACAAAGATTAGTGCTTTTAGGATCGGAATCACGAGTGTGATCCTTCCTTCGTCAAGATGACAAACCACGCGAAAACATTATTATGAAAATGATTGCCCTAGCCCCGATAGCAGAGGAAATCCTTTTGTGCCGGTGTTCGGCACAAAAGATTGGAACGTATAGCGGGATTAGCTCCTAAAAAAAGATTTGGTTTATTATAGAAATCAGGATGACAAGCTTTGCGATCTTTGCGTAAACCTTTGCGCACTTTGCGGTTAAGCTTAAATTAAGCACAAAAAAAATCACCCGGAAAGAGTGATTTTAATGGTTAAATGTGGTTTTTTGGTTTAGATAATTTCGTCATGAACTTGAAAAAAGACTCGCATCGATTCTAATGCTTTGCTCATTTGGTTCCTGACTGTATTGATTGAGATCCCGAGTTCCTGACTGATTTCTTCGTAACTCATGCCTTTTTTCCGGGACATCTTAAAAATTTGCTTTCGTTTTGGTGGCAATTGTTTCATGGCCTGCTTTCGAAGTTTTTTACAATCGGCTTCACGAATCAGGTAATCACCATATTCATGAGATTTCTGGCTTTCGTAAAAGATTTCTTCTTTGAGCAATATATCATTCGCTGCTTTATTCAGGCAATTAAAAGCCTGATTTCTGGCAATGGTAAAAATATAAGCCTTAAAAGATTGTTCCAGATTTAAGTTTTCGCGATGTTGCCACACTTTCATAAAAACATCCTGAACATTCTCTTCAGCAGCTTCTTTAGATTTTAAGAGACTAACGCTATATCCATAGATATCCTGATAGTATAAATCAAAAAGTTGACGAAATGCCTTTTCGTTGCCATTTTTGAGTTCACTCACCAATAATTTTTCGCTATGCTCTATCGCTTCTGACATTAATTTAATTAGTCTATATTTAAATCTAATTATATTATCATACTATCAAAATGGGTACTCTAATTTGCTGACTGGTTAGCAAATATATAAAAATATTATTCGCAACAAATTTTATTAAAAAAAACTTAATTCTATCTTTTTTAATAAAATTTATGCTGAATACCAGTAAAGCCATTGTTAAGCCCCTTTTTATCAAGTCAATAAGTTTTGCGCTTATATTTTTTAAATTAATTATTAAGACAGATATTTATTGCGAATATTCTTATTTGTAATTAAAAGGAATGACGATTTTACAATTTAAAGAGCAATAAAAAATCCTTTTACCTTTCCTGAAAAGAAAGATAAAAGGATACTATAATAAAGAATCTTTGAGGATTCTGTAATGTTTAAATTTATTAGTTTTTAAGGTCTTTAATTACCTTAAAAGCAACATCAACCTGATCTTCTCCAACTAAAATAGTGAATTCATTCGATGTAGAAATTACCTCATTAATGATGATTCCTTCCCAGGCCAAACGTTGAAAAATGAAATAATAAATACCAGGAACTACGATGTTTTCTTTTGGCAATTTTACGGTAATAGAAGCTAAATTATCTAATTTCTGAATTAGTTTTTCGCGCATAAAATGCTTTTCTACCAAATGATTTACACTGCTGCTAACCACGATGTTAGTTTCGTTTACACCACGAGATGAGGTATAAAAGATGTCAGATAAAGCATTAATATCAGAAATTAAATCAGCTTGTTTGTTCAGAACAGTTTCAGAAGCAGCAAAAGTGTAATCTGTCAATTCAGAACGAACAGTGATTTCGCCAATATTCTTAATTACTTTATTGATTTTATGGTTTAATTTAAAATCCAATTCCTCCGTGAGTCGTTTCAACGACATTACTACAGCGCCTTGTTTTACTTCCTTGCCAAATTCACTTTCTAATTCGGTCATAATGTTCCGTGAAAGCGACGTCAGGTTGATGATTCCAAGCGATAGCGCGTTTAATAAAAAAGGTTTTGTTTTGATGTAATTTTCGACGATTGAAGAAACGGTTTTCATAATTTTTTTTCTTTTTTTTTGTAACTTGATTGTGTTGGTTTAGTTAATAGGGGTGTTATAAATCTTTACAAAGATAAATAAAAAAACAATTTGTTACAAATATAACAATAAAAAATTATGTTAAAAGTGATAAAATGCGTCTGTAAAATGTTCAATTGCAAATGATTCCCCATTTTTATGGATCGCTACGATGTCAAATCTAATGTTTAAATCATTACAAAAATCCTTTTCCCTATCGTTTATGTAGGCATTTACTGCTTTTATCAGAAGCTGAATTTTTTTTGGCTTCACAAAATCTTGCGGAGCACCAAAATCTAAACTCGATCTTGTTTTGACTTCAACGATGGCCAAAATAGATTCTTTTTGAGCTATAATATCAATTTCGGCTTTCTGAAAAGTCCAGTTTCGATCTAAAATTTTATAACCTTCTTTTAAGAGATATTCTACCGCAAGTTCTTCGCCTTTTTTCCCCAGATCATTGTGTTCAGCCATGTTTTTTAGTTTTCAGTCTCAGTCTCAGTTTTACAGTTTGAGTTGGAGATGTTGTGTTAGAAATGTATGTGCATGCAAAAACGCAAAGTCTACAAAGCCTTATTGAAATTGCTTTGCGACTTTGCGTCTTTGCTAGATTTTTATGTGGTATTTTGGATTCTTCTTGATTTGAAGAAACGAGAAATTATTATTTTTGAAAAGAAACAGTACTTCCGGTTTCGTTTACTTCAATTGAAATGGTATTTCCCATGATCAAAGCCCTGTTGTCCTGAATATGTCCTGCCGGAAAATTGAAGATTACCGGAATATTGTATTTTTTAGTAACATCATCTACAATTTCAACAGCATTTTTACCCCACGGTACTTCGTTGTCTTTCATTTTGGTCATTCCGCCAACGAGAATTCCTTTTAGGTTTTCAATACAACCGTTGCGTCTTAAATTCATCATCATTCGATCGATATGATACAAATATTCGTCAAGATCTTCGATAAATAAAATTTTATCCTTACAATCAATAGCCGATGGAGATCCTAATAAACTGTATAGAATAGATAAATTTCCGCCTACTAATTCGCCCGTTGCCTTACCAAAACGATTCATTTTATCAGGAGCAATTGTATACGATAAAGGCTCGCCAAACAAACTCGATTTCATCGAACTAATAGCTGCCGGAGTAGCACGCGGAATCGTAACCGGCATAATACCGTGAATTGATTTATAGCCCATCGTGTTCAGATGATTGTGCAAAACCGTAACATCGCTAAAACCAATAACCCATTTGGGATGTTGTTTGAATTTGGTAAAGTCCAAAAGATCAATCATTCGTACCGTTCCGTATCCGCCACGAACACACCAAATCGCTTTAATGTTAGGATTGTCTAACTGATGTTGAAAATCGGCAGCGCGTTGTTCGTCAGTTCCGGCAAGTTGGTTAAAATCAAGTCCAATTGAGGTTCCTACAACAGCTTCTAAACCCCAGCTGTGCAATAAATCTATGGTAGGCTTTAAGTTGTCTTCGATATTTTTTCTGGCAGTTGCTACAATTGCAACCGTATCTCCTTTTTGTAAGTAAGGTGGTGTTATCATGTTTTGTTGGGATTGACAGGTAAATGATTGTAAAGTAAAAATAAGTAATATGAATTTACAATGAAAAAAGTAATTTTTAAAGTTTTTGAGTCCGCTCATGTGCATGGTTTCTTTGCTGGTTCATTATAAAGGTAAACAAATATAGAAATTTAAAAAATTAAATTTATTTGAAAATTCCTACAAATAAATTAATTTGCTTAAATTGAACTTTTTAAAATAATAAGTTCATGAAGATTATTAGATTTCAGGTTTGTTGCATAGCGCTATTTTTTCTTCCAATTTTACACGCTCAGTCAAAAAAATATACCATTCATACCGTTGCATTTTACAATTTCGAAAACCTTTTTGATACCATAAACGATCCAACAACGCACGATGACGAATGGACACCAAACGGAGCGCAGCACTGGACAAAAGAAAAATACGAACAAAAATTAAAAAATCTAGCCAGGGTTTTATCCGAAATTGGAACTCCGGAAAATCTTAATGCACCAACCTTAATTGGGGGTTCTGAAATCGAAAACCGCGGTGTCCTCGAAGATTTAATCAAACAACCTAAATTGCAGCATCTTGATTACGGAATCATACATTTTGATTCGCCGGACCAACGCGGAATCGATGTGGCATTGCTCTATCAAAAGAAATATTTTAGGCCAACATCCTATTCTAATATTCCTTTATATATCTATAAAAATAATGCAATTGAAAAAGAGGAAAAGAAAGAAGAAATCGATGATGAAATCGAAATAAAAACATCGAATAACAACCGGATTTTCACAAGAGATCAGCTTTTAATAACCGGTTTTCTAGAAGGCGAGGAGATACATATTATTGTCAATCACTGGCCATCAAGATCTGGCGGAGAAAAGAAAAGTAGCCCGTTTCGGGAATTGGCAGGAAGTTTAAACCGAAGAATTATCGATTCGCTACAGCAAATAAATCCCAATGCAAAAGTCATGACGATGGGAGATTTAAACGACGGACCCTTCAACCGTAGCGTAAAAGTAGCCTTGGGAGCCAAAGCAAAAAAGAGCGAAGTTCCTGAATTGGGTACTTTTAATCCCTTCGAAGAAATGGCCAATAAAGGCATGGGAACAATCGCTTTTAGAGATTCCTGGGATATTTTTGATCAGATTATCATAACCGAATCCCTTATAAAACAGGATTTCTCGACCTTCAAGTTCTGGAAAGCCGGGATTTTCAATAAACCATTTCTCATTACAACTTCAGGACAATACAAAGGATATCCGCTTCGGCACAGCCTAACCGAAGTAGGTTTTAGCGATCATTTTCCCGTTTATATTTATCTCATAAAAGAGATGAAATAAATACGGTTTACAATCTCAGTTTTCAGGATATTGAGACTGAAAACTGAGACTGAGACTGAAAACTTTTCCTTAACTTAGCTAAAAACTTAGTACCACTAAAAATGTCAATAGCAAAACCCTTCAATTTAAATAAATGGATCGACGAAAACCGTCATTTATTAAAACCACCTGTAGCCAATAAAAATCTTTATGTAGATTCCGGCGATTATATTGTCATGATCGTTGCTGGCCCAAACGCCCGTAAAGACTATCATTATAACGAAACCGAAGAGCTTTTTTATCAACTCGAAGGCAGTATAAAAGTGGTAATTCAGGAAGATGGTGAACGCAAAGAAATGGAATTAAATGCCGGAGATATGTATTTGCACCCAGCCAAGATTCCGCATTCTCCAGTTCGTTCAGAGGGTTCTATAGGTTTAGTAATCGAACGCAAACGCGCCGGAAAAGGCTATACTGACGGACTGCTTTGGCATTGCGACAATTGCAATCACAAACTTTACGAAGTATTTTTCGAACTTCATAATATCGAGAAAGATTTCCTGCCACATTTCGAACATTTCTATAATTCAGAAGAATTAAGAACCTGCGACAATTGCGGAACCGTAATGGAATCTGATCCCAGATTTGTAGCGAAGAAATAATATATTGGCTCAAACATCCTAACAGGTTTTTAAAACCTGTCGGGTTTAGCAGACAATTAGAAATAAAGGTCTTTGAATTAGAACTTTTAATTTTTTAGGAGCTATTTCCCGCTATCCGTTTCAATCTTCTGTTTTTTAAAGAAAAAAACAAAAGGATTTCCACTTCTATCGGGGCTAGGAAATTTGTTTTCAAAAGAAGATTTATATTATAATTTAAGTCATCTTGTCATTTCGACGAAGGAGAAATCACACTAGAAATTCCGCAATCAAAATCGCCAATCTTTGTCGAATCCCGAGTGTGATTTCTCCTTCGTCGAAATGACAAAAAAAGAAAAAAAATCTCTTTAATCTATGAAATCTGTGGCTTTAAAAAATTACAACTCAAACTTTTTCCCTTGTTCAGGATAAATAATCTTAAATCCTAAATCATTTTGCTTTTGCAATTGTTCTTTAAGTTTGATGATATTTTTGGTTGGCGGTTTCAAATGCGTAACAATAATATTGAAACCTTTCAAAGTTCCTTTTCCGGATAAATCTTCTAAAGTATGAAGTTCTTTCATCAGGTGATTCGGAGTTAAGTGCCCGAACAAGAATTGATCAGGTTGCTCATTAGGGAATGAAACTTCAATAAAAATTCCTTTCAATTGTTTACTTTTTATTAGAGGAGCAATTGCTGTCCAGAGTGATTTTAGCTTATCGCTTTTTTCTACCGAGTCAGGTCCGGTATCTCCTAAATAAAGCACATAGGATTCTCCATTTTTAATTAGAAAAGCTGTACTCTCAAACGGATTCACATGGCTTAACGGAAATACTTTTACCGTCATTGTTGTATTGGTAATTGGAGTTTCTTCTCCGATATTTAAAGTCTGAAAATGATATTTTTTTAATGGAGTTCCGGGACCTTTATCGCCAAAATTGGCCCAGGTTTGATCATTAAAATAATGATTCTCCATCATTTCCATGCATTTTTCAGTGGCGTAAACTGTTTTTGAAGAATCGGCCGGAGAGTTAATAATCAATCCTGAAACGTGATCTAAATGCGCGTGAGAAATAAAATACCCTTTAATATATTTACGTAAAACCTCGCTTGTCGAAACTTTAAAAACCTTGTTTTCAATTGCTTTTTCGATTCCGGCATTTATAGTTCCAGCATCTAAAGCGATAAAATCATTTGTATTGGTGGGTGCTACTAAGTAAGCCGAAAGATTTTTTTCGTCGATACCACCTTTTATTCCTAACGGAACAACCTGAAAAGAAGCTTTTTGTTCTTTTTGCGCAAAAGCATTTACAGAAATTAAAACGAAACAAATCAGAAGGCGATTGAAAACAGACATATTTAAATAATTTTGTTGCTGCAAAGTTCCTGAATTATGACGAATAAATACAGGAATATTTCTTTAATTGACTTTTATTAATCCTAAATTTACCTGATTTTAACAACTTGCTTTTGTTGAAATTCAACTCTAAATAATATCTTTACATAAAAATATAACAATTTTAACTAAAAAAGTTACAATGACAACAATAGCATCGCAATTTGGAATGAATGAGGCTCTGGAAAAATTGGGCATCAAATCGATAAATGAAGGAACATCAACCGGATTAGAAAACTTTTCTTCAGGAGAAATTTTAGAAAGTTATTCACCAGTTGACGGAAAATTAATTGCTTCGGTAAAAATGTCGACTCCTCAGGATTATGAAAAAGTAATGCATTCAGCAACAGAAGCTTTCAAAACTTTTCGTTTAATTCCTGCGCCACAACGTGGAGAAATTGTTCGTCAGTTTGGGCAAAAGTTACGTGAAAATAAAGAAGCTCTTGGTAAATTGGTTTCTTACGAAATGGGGAAATCATTACAGGAAGGATATGGAGAAGTTCAGGAAATGATCGATATCTGCGATTTTGCAGTTGGTTTGTCTCGTCAGTTACATGGTTTGACAATGCATTCAGAAAGACCCGGACATCGTATGTACGAGCAATATCATTCGTTAGGAGTTGTGGGGATTATTTCGGCATTCAACTTTCCGGTGGCAGTTTGGTCCTGGAACACCGCTTTAGCTTGGATTTCCGGAGACGTTTGCGTTTGGAAACCTTCTGAAAAAACACCTCTTTGCGGGATTGCCTGTCAAAACATCATCGCACAAGTTATTAAAGAAAACAATTTACCGGAAGGTATCTCTTGTTTGATTAATGGCGATTATAAAATAGGAGAATTAATGACGGCTGATACCCGTATTCCGTTAGTTTCTGCTACTGGTTCAACCCGAATGGGAAAAATTGTAGCTCAAACAGTTGCCGGACGTTTAGGGAAATCATTATTAGAACTTGGAGGAAATAATGCGATCATTGTTACTCCTGATGCTGATATTAAAATGACTGTCATTGGTGCTGTTTTTGGTGCAGTAGGAACAGCAGGACAACGTTGTACTTCTACACGTCGTTTGATCATTCACGAAAGTATTTATGATAAAGTAAAAGATGCCTTAGTAGCAGCTTATAAACAATTACGAATAGGAAATCCGCTTGACGAAAATAATCACGTTGGACCACTAATTGATACGCATGCAGTCGAACTGTATACCGTTGCTTTGAACAAAGTAGTTGCCGAAGGCGGAAATATTTTGGTTGAAGGCGGAGTACTTTCAGGAGAAGGTTATGAAAGCGGATGTTACGTAAAACCTGCAATTGCCGAGGCTAAAAATTCATACGCAATTGTACAACACGAAACATTTGCTCCGGTTTTATATTTAATTAAATATTCTGGAGATGTAGATAATGCTATCGAAATTCAGAATGGAGTAGGGCAAGGATTATCATCGGCCATTATGACAAATAATTTACGTGAAGCCGAAAGATTTTTATCTGTTGTAGGTTCTGATTGCGGAATTGCAAACGTAAACATCGGAACTTCAGGAGCTGAAATTGGTGGTGCTTTTGGTGGAGAAAAAGAAACCGGCGGCGGACGTGAATCCGGATCTGATGCCTGGAAAATCTATATGCGTCGTCAAACCAATACAATTAATTATACAACGAGTTTACCTTTGGCACAAGGAATTAAATTTGATTTGTAAAATCTACTTTTAGATTTAGTATATTAAAAAGGCTTCCATTTTAGGAAGCCTTTTGCTTTTAAGATTATAGATTTATTTCTTTAAAATAGTTTGATTAAATGAACCTTCACTAGTGTATATTTTTACTAAATAAGTACCCGCAGTTAGATTACTTACGTCTATAGTTTCCAGGTTTTTATCAACTGTTTTTACCAGCATACCTGAAATATTATAAATCGCCGCTTTCTCTATATTTTGAGAAGCACTTGTAATTGATAATGAATTGGTAACAGGATTAGGGTATAAAACTGGTTTCGCAATTTCTATCGTTTTTGTTTCTTCAAAATTTGCTTTGCGCAAAGTACTTCCTGTATATTCTGTGCTGATGTAGAATAAGTTGGCAACCGATCCTTTTGTTATTGTATTCGTTCCAACTGGTATCGTAGCAGTAACAATTCCGGCTGCTGCGGTATAAGAAGTATTATTAACTTTTACCGTTCCCGTAAAGTTAGAATCAAAAACCAATGTTAATGTAGAAGCACTTGTTGTGGTATAAGTAATCGTCGTGCTTGATTCGATTTTTAGGCGTTCAGTCAAAGTTAATCCGTTATATGTTACAGATCCCGGTGTGGAATTCATGTTTCCTGTAATAGTATAAAACGAACTTGTTTTTCCTGAAGTTGTAAAATTATGAATCTCATTAGTATTAGGATTGCTGGCTGTTACAGTGATTGTACCACCTCCTGTCGCCGCTGTTCCTGTTCCTACTGTAGCAATAGAATACGAAACTGTAGCTATTGGTGTACCTGAAATCGTAATTGTTTTTGCTGAAGTGTTTTTTACAAAGCTAATTCCGGATGCCGGTAATCCCGTTACTGTTGCGTCAGTTGCGCTTCCTCCCCAAGTAAAAACAACAGCACTTATTGCTGTTCCGCTTGCCACTGTTTGATTATTATTAGAAGTAGAAGAAAGTGTTTGACCATTTACGGCTGAAACAGTAATTGTTCCTGATCCCGTAGCGACTGTTCCTGTTCCTATTGTGGCAATAGAATAAGATAAAGTAGCTGTTGGTGTTCCTGTTATGGTAATCGTTTTATTCGTTGCATTTTTTACAAAGCTAATTCCAGATGCCGGTAATCCTGTTACTGTTGCATCAGTTGCGCTTCCTCCCCAGGTAAATACTATAGAACTAATCGCTGTTCCGGTAGTCACCGTTTGATTGTTATTAGTTGTAGAAATTAATGTTTGTGGGTTTGCTGGTGGAGTTCCTTCTCCTTGTACAGCAACTAAAGAACCGGTGTAATTTGTAAGGGCCGATTTTAGCGCAGCAATTACCAGTGAAGATTTATCATCTACACTATTGTTAAAAGTCCATTTAAGATCACCTCCAGAAACGCGTCCTGCGTATTGCGTTACTTTTGTTTTGGCAGTAGCAGGCTGATCTATAACTAAGTTTTTAACGTATAAAGCAGCATTTGTATCAAAATTGTTATACGTATTTGCGCCTGATTTAGACTTTACATTGCTGCTTACCACTTCTCCTCTTGAAGTAGCCAGATAAGCATCAAAATCTGTTGTAGAATTGGTTTTTCCGGCAATGTTGTATAAAGGATTGGTATCGCCATAAGCTACAAAACGCATATTATTAGTGGCAATATCCGCGTCGAAAGTATTGTTGAATGCTTTAATAGAACCTCCGGCTTCACCTGAAAATGTTCCCATAGTTCCCGCATTATTTACCTGATTCGCTTCATCCCAAATATCACTTCCCTGCAAAGAGGTTAACATCGGGTATTTGCTATTTCGATAATAATTTCCTTCTACAAAAAGGGATGATCCCAGAGTTGATCCGGCGCCATATTTTGCAACACCATCATAATAATTATTGTAAATGTGTGCAGAGTAATAACGAACGCGAGGATGACGAGAATCTGAATGATCAAACCAGTTATGATGGTAGGTTATGTATAATCCTGTCGTAGTTCCTTCGCTTAAACCTAAAAGACTTGCTTTTCCGTTATCCCAAAAATGATTGTAAGAAAAAGTAACATAAGTAGATCCTTTGTTATCCATTGCTCCATCACCTTTAATCTGGTCAGCATCAGAACCTGCGTTGCCATAAAATAAATCGCAATTATGTACCCAAACGTGATCGTTTTTATCTTGCAAGCCAACATTGTCGCCAGCAGTACTGTCACAATTCATGAAGCCAAGATTATTAACTTCAATATTCGATGCCGATTTAAGGCGTATACCCATTCCGTTTATAACAGCATCATTTCCAATACCTTCTATTGTTAAATAGCTGTTGGCATTGTTCGCATTTTCGATAGTAATATCTCCGCCTTCCATTACGGTCATATCTGTGATATTTCCGATAAGACGAATAATAAACGGACGTGTATCTTTTCCTTTTTTAATGCCATATAAAATGTTTTGTAAACCAACACAAGGGTTTGTACTCGCACCTGTAATGTCCATCGATATGGTGTTTTTTGTATTTTGGGTAATGTATAAAATTACAGCTCCGGTTTTTGGCGTTCCATCAGCATTATAACCGCCGGGAACTCGTCCTCCATCAAAAGCAAAACCATTGCGATCGTGAGCTAAAACGGTGAGGTTGCTTGTTGTAGAACCTGTTCCTTCATTTCCTGAAATTACAGGCTTTATTTTTACAGTATAAGTTCCGGCTTTAAGTCCCGGAATATCTGCGCGAAAATAAGATCCGTAACTTCTAATAAGCTGATCGTCTATTTTTTTATCTACCAGACCGTTTCCGGTATAGTAAACATTATAAGTTTGAGCATTACTTACCGGCTGCCATTTTACAAAAGCAGATTCCAGCCAGCCAGAAGCTTCGTTAATTTGAACTTGTTGTGCCCATGTTTGAATACTGACAAGAAAGAATGTCAGGAATAGTAGGTTTTTTTTCATAATTGTGGTTTTTTCGTTAATAAAGTTTTTGTGGTTTTTTGGGTATCGAAACAATTAAATTAATTGTAATCGATTACACAAAAGTATTATTAATTTTTGATATTTAAAAAAAAGTTATAAAAAATAAATTATAGTTTAAAAATTACACCATATAAATGAGTATTATGTAATAAATTGCATTAAATGCAATTTATTACATAATGACAAAAACCGTTGTGTGCCTTTATTTTTATTGAATTTTTGTAAATGAAAAAACTGGAACTTATTACTATTTGAAAGTAATTTTAATATTGAATAAGATTAAAATAACAGATCCTAAAAAGTAAGAAAAAACAGTAATAAAATAAGTGAATTTTAAATAAATTGAAGTTGAATTTCTTTTTTATGAAGGAATATTTGCGAATGATTAGTCTAAAAAAGAAGATAAAGGGAGAGTAGATTTAAAGCTAAACCAGATGATAAATGAAAAATCTTTGAACGAATTTTAAGAAATATTCGAAATAATATTTAAGCTTTTTGGAGACAATATTTTAATTTAAAACTTCAATAGAAAGCATAAAAAAAGCCTTTCTGATTTCTCAAAAAGGCTTTGTATTTATTATTAAAAGAATTAATCTTTACTTGATAACTTAGATAGTAATCTTAAGAATTCGATATATAACCAAACCAGAGTAATCATTAATCCCATAGCGCCGTACCATTCCATGAATTTTGGCATTCTTTCCTGAACTCCTCTTTCGATTTGATCAAAATCTAAGAAAAGGTTCAAAGCAGCAATGATGATTACAAAAACACTAATTCCGATACTCATCATTCCGTTTCCGTAGTGAACAGGAGTAAAATTAAAAATTAGAGAAGCGATCCACGAAATCAAATAATACGTGGCAATAGCTAAAGTAGCAGCAATAACTACTGACTTAAATTGTTCTGTAACTTTTACAATTTTAAATTTATATAAACCTAAGCACACTAAAAACGTTACTAAAGTTGCGCTAACAGCGTTGATTACAATTCCCGGATACTTTGCTTCAAAAATCGCAGAAATTCCTCCAATAAATAATCCCTCAAATAAGGCATATCCAGGAGCTAAGTAAGGAGAAAGGTGAGGTTTGAATACTGATACTAAAACCAAAATAAAACCTATTATTGCTCCACCAATTGCTGGTAGTAATGCATTCATTCCGTTAAATGCCATCCACCATGTTACCATTGCAGATCCGCATAATATTAAAAATAAAATAGCTGTTTTATTGATAGTACCTGACAAAGTCATTTCCTGATTGTAATCAATAATTTGAGCTTGGTGTACTTCTTCAGCTTTTGAAACAGCATTTGATGAAAAACGCTTGTTGCTTAAAAATGGATTTTTTGAGTTGAAGTTCATATTTCTAATACATTTAAATGAACCCAAATATATGGAGTTTTTTTGAAGCTCGTATTGTTTAAGTTAAATTTTTAACATGAATTTCTCTTCTGAAATAGAATGTTCTTAAAATAAAAAATCCATTCGCGATAACGAATGGATTTCTTTATATTTTGAGTAAAATTTTAGTTCAATAAATCTAAAACTAAAGAAGGGAATAAACCTAAAACAATATTTAAAGTGATTGAAATTACCGCCACTGCATAAATAAGAAAAGGTTTTCCGGTACGTTCCTGGTTTGGTTCTTTAGAATACATTGCCAATATTAATTTGAAATAATATCCAACACTAATAATAGAGTTGATAACGGCAACAATTACTAAAGCGATATATCCGGCCTCGATAGTTTGATTGAATAAGAATAGTTTAGCAAAGAATCCGGAGAAAATAGGAATACCCGCCATAGATAATAATGAACCTGTCAGGATTGCCGCCAATAAAGGATTTGTTTTTCCTAAACCGTGAAAATTTGTAATATCTTCATTATCCTGATTTTTGCAAACATATAGTATAACACTAAAAGCAGCAATTCCGGCTAATGCATAAGCAGCAGTATAATACAATAAAACACCTGCTGATGTTGCAATAGTTAATAAAGTCATTAACATAAAACCAGCATGAGAAATTCCTGAGAATGCTAACATACGTTTTACGTTTACCTGACGCAATGCCATTATATTACCAACAGTCATAGAGGCAATCGAAATGATTACTACAATGTTTTCAAATGTTCCTAAAAGATCCTGATTGTCTAAAGACGGAACAAAATTTAATGCCGAAACCAATTTATAAAGCGTTGCAATAGCTACAACTTTTGCTAAAGTACTCATTAATGCAGTAGTCAAAGCAGGAGATCCTTCGTAAACATCCGGAGCCCAGAAATGAAAAGGAACTGCAGCAACTTTAAACAACATACCAATAATCATTAAAATCATTCCGATAGGAAACCAGATTGGTAATTCAGCAGATAAAGAAGTTTCATGAATTTCAGCAACATCAAAGCTTCCCATTGCTCCGTAAATCAAACAGATTCCGAATAAAATAATTCCTGATGCAAAAGATCCCATCAAAAAATATTTCATACCTGCTTCATTACTTTTTAAATTTAGTCTTTCGCTTGCTGCCAATACATAAAGCGCAATTGATAAAATTTCGATTCCTAAGAAAAACATTGCTAAGTTTCCAAAAGAAACCATTGCTACTCCTCCAGCCAATAAAAATATTTTTATAGCCACAAAATCAGAGATTTTTGTTGGATGATTTTCGTAAAAATTATGACTTAATGCTACTAAGAAAATAGTTAGAATAATAAATAATGATGAAAACGAAGTAGAGAACTTACTTACCGTAATCATATTATTATAGTAACTTGCTGTTGATCCAAATTCGTAATAGTTAATTGCCAAAACACCCAACAAACCAATAATGGTAATTGGAACAATGGCCTTTCTTAAATTAAGAATTTCAAACAATAGGCAGAAAATACCCAATCCTGTTATAGCTATTAATGTATTCATTTTTGTTTTTTTGATTTAGGAAATCTCAAACTAATGATGCCCTAATTTATTTTTATTAAAATATTAATTTTTATTGATAACGTTTAGAATTGTTTCTAAACTTGGCGTAATCAAGTCTGTAATTGGTTTAGGATAAAATCCGAAGAATATTAAAACCGCAATAATTACTACGAATGAAATTCCTTCATTTACAGAAACATCTGCAAAATTTTTAGAATTCGTTTCTCCCAACATTACATTTTGAAACATTTTAAGCATATAATAAGCTCCTAAAATAATAGTTGTTCCACCTAAAACAGCAAACCAAATATTGATTTGAGAAAGACTATACAAAACAGTAAACTCTCCAACAAAGTTAAAAGTACTTGGTAAAGCTACAGAAGCTAATACTAAAATTAAAAACATAGAAGTGAATTTTGGAGACTGAGTACGAATTCCGCCCATCTCACTAATTTCTCTTGTTTCGAATCTTCTAAAGATAACTTCGGCAGCATAGAATAAACCTACTACAACAAAACCGTGTGCAATCATTTGCAATACCGCTCCGCGTAAACCATCAATAGTCAACGTGTAAGTTCCGGCGGCAATTAATCCAACGTGTGCTAACGAAGAATAAGCTAATAATTTCTTTAAATCTTTTTGTCTTAAAGCAACGATCGATCCGTAGATAACTCCCGCAATTCCTAAACCAATGAAGATATTCATGTATTCTTTTGCAGCCAAAGGTGCAATTGGCAATTGCCAACGAATAACACTGTATAATCCCATTTTTAGCATGATACCAGATAAAAGCATTGTTCCAACAGTTGGTGCTTTTTGGTATACACTTGCCTGCCATGTATGGAAAGGAATAATAGGAATTTTAATTGCATAAGCCAAGAAGAAAGCTAAGAATATCCAAAGTTGTTCAGTAGCTGATAAGTTTACTTTGTATAAATCTTCAATTAAAAAGCTACCAGCTTTTTGGTATAAATAGATAAAAGCAATCAACATGAATAATGAACCTGCAAGTGTATAAATAAAGAATTTAACCACTGCTTTTCTGCGTTCTTCAGCATCACCGTTACCCCAAATAAGAGCAATAAAGTAAATAGGGATAAGTGCTAATTCCCAGAAAATATAGTATAAAAGACCATCTGCTGCAAGGAAAGTTCCTGTCATGGCAAATGCCATAAATAGAATTAAAGCATAAAAACCTTTTGCATTTTTATATTCATTTCCAAAAGAAGAGAATACAATAATTGGCGTTAAAGCCACAGTCAGCAAAAGCATTGCAATTCCTAATCCGTCTGCTTTTAGAGCAAAAGAAATGTTAGGTTTAGTAATCCAGGTGCTTATTAAACTGATGTCGTCACCAGCATAAAAATGATTTAGTAATACAATTGAACAACCTAAAGCCGCCAAACTAAAGAACAAAGCTACTTTAGATGCTAGTTTGTCACCGGCAAAATAAGTGGCAAATGCACCAATTAGAAGAATAATTAATATAAGAGAAACGTTCATAGTTGTAAAATTATTTAGCTAAAAATATATAGGAAACAATGGCGCAAAGACCTAAAACAAAGGCAAAAAGATATAATCCGATACTTCCGTTTTGTAATTTTTTACCCTGAAAAGCGATTTCATTGGTTACTTTTCCTAATCCAAAAACAAGGGCAGATAAACCAGTTTCAATATAGTCTCTGAAAAATCTTGATAATCCGTTAATAGAGCGAACAAATATTGCATCGCAAGCTTCGTCTACATAGTACTTGTTGTATAAAACTTTGGTTAAACCAGTAATGTTTTCATCTGCTTCAGGAACATTATCTTGTTTGAAGTATTTAATGTAAGCAATCAAAATACCTAATAATCCACCTAAAACAGCAACTCCCATCAAGGTATATTCTGTTGTGCCTAAATGATGTTCTTCACCAGCTACTTTTGTGAAAAGAGGCGCTAAATATTCATTTAACCAACTATTTCCAGGTAAGCTAATGATTCCGCCAAAAGTAGCCAGAATAGCTAAAATAATTAAAGGGAAAGTAATTAATCCGTCACTTTCATGTAAATGATGTTTTTGCTCTTCGGTTCCTCTAAAATCTTTAAAGAAAGTAAGGAACATCAATCTAAACATATAAAATGCTGTCATGATAGAAGCAATAGATCCTATAGCGTAAAGCGTTTTACTATGTTCGAAAGCCGTTAATAAAATTTCATCTTTAGAGAAGAAACCTGAGAAAAACGGAACTCCTGAAATAGCCAATGATGAAATTAACATTGTCCAGAAAGTGATTGGCATTGCTTTACGCAAACCACCCATTTTACGCATATCCTGTTCTCCGTGTAAACCGTGAATTACAGAACCTGAACCTAAGAACAAACAAGCTTTGAAGAAAGCGTGTGTTATTACGTGAAAAACAGCTACATCATAAGCGCCAAATCCTAAAGCTAAAAACATTAAACCTAACTGAGAAACAGTAGAGTAGGCCAATACTTTTTTAATATCTGTCTGAACTAAACCAATTGTTGCAGCAACTAATGAAGTGATAGCCCCAATAACAGCAATAACATTTTGAACATCATGTGCTAAATCAAAAACAAAATTTAATCTCGTTATCATAAAGATACCAGCCGTAACCATTGTTGCAGCGTGAATCAATGCCGAAACCGGAGTTGGTCCAGCCATCGCATCAGGTAACCAGGTGTATAATGGGATTTGTGCCGATTTACCACAAGCTCCAATAAATAAACATAAAGCAGCTAATGAAAGCAAAGTAGTATCTAAGTTTGTAGCTCCCGCAATCGCAGTTTTTAAAGTTGCATAATCTAACGTTGAGAACATCGAACCAAGAATAAACATCCCGATTAAAAGACCTAAATCTCCAATTCTGTTCATGATGAAAGCTTTTTTCGCAGCATCATTGTAATCCTGGTTTTTATGCCAGAATCCAATTAATAAGTACGAACAAAGTCCAACACCTTCCCAACCAATAAATAGAACTAATAAGTTACTTCCAATTACAAGTGTAATCATGAAGAATACGAACAAATTCAAATATGCAAAAAACTTGTGCATATTTTCATCATCGTGCATATAACTTATAGAGTATAAGTGTATCAATGAACCAATACCCGTTACAAAAAGCAACCAAAGCAACGATAATTGATCTAATAAAAATCCAAGATTAATTTTGATGTTACTAATTTCAATCCAGTCAAATAAAGAAACCTGAATGGCTTGTTTTGTTTGGCTTAATTGATTGAAAAAGAAAAGTGTTACGGCAAAAGAAACTACTACAGCAGCAGTCCCAATGATTCCTGAAACTGTTTTCCCTAAGCTCTTGCCAAAGAAAACATTGATTAAAAATCCTAAAAAAGGAGATAAAACTAAAAGTAAAGCTAAATTGGTATCCATTTCTATTTATCCTTTTAAATTTTTTAAATTATCGATACTAATCGAACCTAAATTTCTAAAGATCGAAACTAAAATAGCCAATCCAACTGCAACTTCTGCTGCAGCAACTGCCATCGAAAAGAATACAAAGACTTGTCCTTGCGCATCTTGATGATAAGTTGAAAAAGCAACAAATAAAAGGTTAACAGCATTCAACATGATTTCGATAGACATGAAAACGATAATAGCATTTCGTCTGTACAATACACCAAAAATACCAATACAGAAAAGTACAACACTTAAAAAGATGTAGTTTTCAATACCTATTTGATTTAATATATTACCCATTATTTATTTAATTTTTCTTTTTTAGACAATAGTACAGTTCCAATCATAGCTACTAAAAGCAAGATCGAAGCGAATTCAAACGGAACCATATATTCGTTCAATAATATTTTACCTAATACCTTAATCGATTGGAAATCTTCTCCGTTAGACGGGTCGTATTCAACAATTGGCTTAGAGTTGATGAAAATTGCAATTAATACAATGCAAATCAAACAAAAAGAAACAATAGCGCCTAAACGTGTAATTCTAGGTCGGTGTACTTCTCGTTGTTCGTTCAGGTTCATCAACATGATCGTAAACAGGAATAAAATCATAATTGCTCCGGAGTAGACTATAATATGTACAATAGCCAAAAACTGAGCATTTAATAATAAATAGTGACCAGCAATCGAGAAGAAACAAATTACTAAATAGATAGCACTATGAATTGGATTTCTGCTAAAAATGGTCAAAAAAGCGGTAATCACCGTAATAAACGCTAAGAAACAAAATATAATTTGTACAGTTGTTGCGTGTGCAAAATCAGGAATATGTATCATTTAGTTAGCATTATTAAGTTGAGCATTTTTGATCGCCACATCAAGAGGCATCACTAATCTGTCTTTTCCAAAGATGAAATCTTCTCTTTCGTAGCTAGAAGGAACCAATACTTTCGAAGTCGTCAAATAAATGGCGTCTTTTGGACATGCTTCTTCGCATAAACCGCAAAAAATACAACGTAACATATTGATTTCGTAGATCGAAGCATATTTTTCTTCTCTGTACAAATGTTTTTCATCAGCTTTACGCTCAGCAGCTTTCATAGTAATTGCTTCAGCAGGACATGATAAAGCACATAATCCGCAAGCGGTACAGTTTTCACGACCTTGCTCATCACGTTTTAACTGGTGCTGACCACGATAAACCGGACTCATTTCACGCACTTGCTCAGGATAATGAATCGTGATCTTTTTTCTGAATAAGTGTTTAAGTGTGATAAACAATCCTTTCACAATCGCCACAAGATACAATCGCTCTAAAAAAGTCATCTCTTTATTAGAGACCATCTTTTTTCTACCCGATAATGATATAGTTTCTATTGACATTTTTTAATGTATGATTTACGATTTACGGTTTGTATGAAACAAGGCAAATCTGTTTTATTATTATTTTGAAGCTAATCCTGCTATCCGCTATATCTTTATTTTTTTAAAGAAAAAAAATAAAGGATGCCGCTTCTATCAGGGCTAGGCAATACAGTTCTTAGAATCCTAAAGCTGCTGCAATATCATGTCTTAAAATTACAACACCTGTAATCATGATATTAATAATCGAAAGCGGAATTAAAATTCTCCAGCCTAAGTTCATTAATTGGTCATATCTAAATCTCGGAATTGTCCAACGTACCCACATGTAGAAAAATATGAAGAAACATAATTTTGCAAACAATGCAGCAATTCCTAATAGATTAGCAACGTTAACACCTACATTTTCTACCATCCATTGCATTCCAGGATAATTGTATCCACCGAAAAACAAAACAGAAATAATAGTAGCAGAGATAAACATACTCGCATATTCAGCAAATAAATAGAATCCCATTTTCATAGATGAATATTCTGTATGGTAACCTCCAATTAATTCGTTTTCACATTCTGCTAAGTCAAAAGGAGTTCTGTTTGTTTCTGCAAACGAACAAATAAGGAAAATTAAGAATGATAAAGGCTGATAAAAAACGTTCCAGTTCATTCCGGCTTGTTGCTCAGAAATTGTTTTTAAGCTTAAAGTTCCGGTCATCATTAATAAAGCAATTATTGATAATCCCATAGCAACTTCGTACGAAACCATCTGAGACGCAGCACGAATAGCTCCCATTAATGAGAATTTATTATTAGAAGCCCATCCACCAATCATGATGCCGTAAACTCCTACTGATAATACTCCAAAAATGTATAATATACCAATATTAATATCAGTTGCCTGTAAAACTACATCACGGCCAAAAACATGCAATTTATCTCCCCACGGAATAACAGCACTTGTCATTAATGCCGTACTCATGGCAATTGCAGGTCCTACAACAAATAAAAATTTGTTTGGTGTGTTTGGGAAAAACTCTTCTTTCGAGAATAATTTCATACCATCGGCAAGAGGTTGTAATAAACCACCCCATCCTGCACGGTTTGGTCCTACACGATCTTGTAGAAAAGCTGCAACTTTACGTTCAGCCCAGGTAGAATACATTGCCATAACCATCGTTATCGCAAAAACGACAACAATAACGACACTTTTTTCTATAATAAATGCACTTTCCATTTCTTAAGATTTTTTATCATTTGTAGTTAATGGAATTGCAGCCATACTAATTTTTTTACGATCAATATCTCTACCTAAAAGGATCGTTTTTTCTGTATCGATTTCTACTTTCTCTAATTTTTGAGTGTAGTTATTTTGGTTGATAACAGAGTCTTTTTCAAATTCTCTAGGTCCTTCAATTACCCAGTCGTTCACGTTTTTGTGATCAAAACGACAACTGTTGCAAATGAATTCCTCTACTTCGTGGTACTCATCTTTACGACCAGTTACACGCTGAATTTCTCCACCAAACATCCATACAGTTGTTTTACCACAACATCCAGGAGTAGTACATTCTCTGTGAGCGTTGAAAGGTTTGTTGAACCAAACTCTTGATTTAAAACGGAAAGTTTTGTCTGTTAAAGCTCCAACCGGACAAACGTCGATCATGTTTCCAGAAAACTCGTTGTCGATTGCTTTAGATATTCCGGTTGAAATATTAGCGTGATCTCCACGATCTAATACTCCGTGAACTCTGTTGTCTGTCAATTGATCTGCAACTTGTACACATCTTTGACATAAAATACAACGGTTCATATGTAGTTGAATATTCGGACCAATATCTTCTGGTTCAAATGTTCTTTTTTCTTCAATAAAACGTGATTTTGGGTTTCCGTGCTCAAAACTTAAGTTCTGAAGATCACATTCACCAGCCTGATCACAAATAGGGCAATCTAATGGGTGATTGATCAATAAAAATTCAGTTACAGATTTACGGGCTTCAGTTACACGAGCCGATGATTTGCTGTTCACTTCCATTCCGTCCATACATCCTGTTACGCAAGATGCCATTAATTTTGGCATTGGTCTTGGGTCAGCCTCACTTCCTTTAGAAACTTCAACTAAACAACAACGACATTTTCCGCCGCTACCTTTTAATTTTGAGTAATAGCACATGGCTGGCGGAACCAAATCTCCACCAATCATACGTGCAGCCTGCAGGATCGTTGTTCCTGGCTCTACGTCTATACTTTGACCGTCTATGGTTACTTTCATCTCTTTATGATTTGAATGTTGAAAGTCGAAATATTGAAAAGAATTGCTGTCCTTTTTAACATTATGAACTTTATAACTTTCTGCTTTTTATTTTTATACGATTACTTTACCGCCTACTAAATGCTTTACTTGCGAAAAAGGCTCAGCAACAAAGTGATCTCTATTTTTGATTTTTTCAGGGAAACGAACGTGATATTCGAACTCATCTCTAAAGTGACGAATTGCTGCGGCTACTGGCCAAGAAGCTGCGTCACCAAGTGGGCAAATTGTGTTACCTTCAATTTTACTTTGAATACTCCACAATAATTCGATATCCTCCTCACGGCCTTGACCGTTTTCGATTCTCCATAATATTTTTTCTAACCATCCTGTTCCTTCACGACAAGGTGTACACTGTCCGCAAGATTCGTGGTGGTAAAAACGAGCAAAATTCCAAGTGTTTCTTACTACACAAGCAGTGTCGTTGTAAACGATAAATCCTCCTGAACCTAACATCGATCCGGTAGCAAAACCACCATCACTTAAAGATTCGTAAGACATTAATCGGTCTTCACCATTTGCTGTTTTAAAAATTAATTCAGCTGGTAAAATTGGCACTGAAGATCCTCCCGGTACAAATGCTTTCAAAGGTCTGCTAGAAGACATTCCTCCTAAATATTCGTCAGAATTCATGAATTCATCAACGCTTAAACCTAATTCAATTTCGTAAACTCCCGGATTTTTGATGTGTCCTGAAGCAGAGATTAATTTAGTTCCTGTAGAACGACCAATACCAATTTTAGCATAATCATCTCCAGAATTGTTGATGATCCATGGCACAGTAGCGATAGTTTCAACATTGTTTACCACGGTTGGGTTAGCCCAAAGTCCTGAAACTGCAGGGAATGGTGGTTTAATACGAGGATTTCCTCTTTTACCTTCTAATGACTCAATAAGCGCAGTTTCTTCTCCGCAAATATAAGCACCAGCTCCACAGTGAACATATAACTCTAAATCGTAACCTGTACCTAATATATTTTTTCCTAACCATCCGGCAGCCTTAGCTTCGGCGATTGCTCTTTCTAATATTTTGAAAACCCACATATATTCTCCACGAATGTAGATGTATGAAAGGTTAGCGCCTAAGGCAAAACTTGAGGTAATCATTCCTTCGATCAATAAGTGAGGAATGTATTCCATCAAATAACGATCTTTAAAAGTTCCCGGTTCAGACTCGTCGGCATTGCAAACTAAGTGTCTTGGTTTACCTGATTTTTTATCAATAAAACTCCATTTCATTCCTGCAGGGAAACCTGCACCTCCACGACCACGCAGACCTGATTTTTTTACTTCTTCAGTAACTTCATCCGGTGTAAGTGTTTTAAGAGCTTTTTCTACAGACGCATAACCACCATTTTGGCGATATACTTCGTAGGTTTTAATTCCTGGAATATTGATTTTATCTAATAATATTTTTTGTGACATCTTATTTATCGTGTAATATTATTTTATCATCTTTACAATCAGCGATTAACTGATCAATCTTATCTTCTGTCAATTTTTCTTTGTAGAAATCGCCTAATTGCAACATCGGAGCGTATCCGCAGGCACCTAAACATTCTACGCCGGCAATGGTAAACATTCCGTCTGGAGTTGTTTCTCCCATTTTAATGCCTAATTTTTCAGAAGTATAATCCATTAAATTTTCAGCACCATTTAAACAACAACAAGAAGTCTGGCAAAACTCGAACATGTATTTTCCAATTGGCTTTTGGTTGAACATGGTATAAAAAGTAACCACTTCATACACTTCAATTGGTTTTATCTGAAGAATTTCGGCAACTTTATCTTGCAATTCAATGCTAAGCCAGTTGTTATGCGCATCTTGCACTTCATGCAAAACAGGCAACAAAGCTGATTTTTGTTTGCCTTCAGGATAATGACTGATTAATTCATTGATACGGGTGATCAATGCCTCTGTCATATTTATTTCTTGTTTGTAATGTTTACGTTCCATTTTTAATTTTAGATTTTAGATTTTAGATTTTAGATTTTTTTAATCTTTGTCTACAATCTATGATTCTTCAATCATTGTTTAAGTTTTAGATTCTTCAATCTGAATTTTTCAATTCCTAAATTATAATTTTTAAATCTAAATTCTAAAACCTGCATTTTCAATCAGTAATCTAAAATCTATAATCTAAAATTTACAATCTGTTAGGCGTCTAATTCTCCTGCAATTACATTTAAACTTGATAGAATAACAATTGCATCAGAAAGTAATGAACCTTTAATCATTTCAGGATATGCCTGGTAATAAATAAAACAAGGTCTTCTAAAATGTAATCTATATGGAGTTCTGCTTCCGTCAGTAACTAAATAAAATCCTATTTCTCCATTTCCTCCTTCAACAGGGTGGTAAATTTCTGCAACTGGTACAGGAACTTCTCCCATTACAATCTTAAAGTGATAAATTAGAGATTCCATAGAAGTGTAAACATCTTCTTTTGGAGGAAGGTAGTAATCAGGAACTTCTGCATGATATTCGTTTCCGGCTGGCATTTTATCCAACGCCTGACGAATGATGCTTAAACTTTCGCGAACTTCTGCATTACGAACACAGAAACGATCGTAAGTATCTCCTGATTTTCCAACAGGAACAATGAAATCGAAATCTTCGTATGAAGAATAAGGCTGAGCCACACGAACGTCATAATCAACTCCGGCAGCACGTAAGTTTGGACCTGTAAATCCGTACGCCATTGCCTGCTCTGCAGTAATTGCACCTACGTTTACGGTTCTGTCAAGGAAAATTCTGTTTCTTTCGAATAAGTTTTCAAATTCTTGCCAAGCGACAGGAAATTCTTTTAAAAACACATCTAATTTACGGAAAGCTTCTGGTGACCAGTCTCTTTCGAAACCACCAATTCTTCCCATATTTGTTGTTAAACGAGCTCCACAAATTTCTTCGTAAATCTCGTATACTTTTTCTCTAAATTGAAAAACATATAAGAAACCAGTATAAGCACCAGTATCAACACCTAAGATTGAGTTACAAATTAAGTGATCTGTAATACGTGCCAATTCCATTACAATAACTCTTAAGTATTGAGCGCGTTTAGGTACTTCAATATTTAGTAATTTTTCTAAAGTCATCCACCATCCCATATTGTTGATAGGAGAGGAACAATAGTTCATACGGTCTGTAAGAGGTGTAATCTGGTAAAAAGGACGATTTTCAGCAATTTTCTCAAAAGCTCTGTGAATGTAACCAATGGTTGGTTCAGCTTCAAGAATTCTCTCACCGTCCATCAACAGGATATTTTGAAAAATACCGTGTGTGGCTGGGTGTGTTGGCCCTAAATTCAGTACCGAAAGCTCGCTTCCGTCTTCGTTTAGTTTATCCTTAACTATTTTAGCATATCGATGCTCTGGTGATAATAATAGTTCTGACATTTTATAATGTTGAATTATTTATTTTTAGCAATTTGTTGTTGTTCTTCCAAAGAATCTGTCGTCTTTATCAGTTCTTCCGCTGTCTTCCATTGGGAATTCTTTTCGCATTGGGAAAGACACCATTTCATCCATATTCAAAATACGTTTCAATTGCGGATGTCCAATAAAGTTGATCCCGAAGAAATCGTATGTTTCTCTTTCCATCCAGTTTGAACTTAAGAAAATATTCGAAATGGTTTTAATTTCTGGTTTTTCACCATTTAGAAAAACTGTAATTCTGATTCTTTTGTTTTCGTACCAGTTGTGTAAATGATATACTATGGCAAACTGACGATCTGTTTCGTTATCTGGATAATGAACTCCGCATAAATCAGTTAAAAAGTGAAAACGTAAATCAGAATCGTTTTTCAAAAAAAGAATCAAAGCAGTTATTTTATCTGCTGTTGTTTCTAGTGAAAAAATATCTCTTTCTTGGTGAAAGTTAAAAACACTTGTATCAAATGTTTCTGTAAGTTTATCTTGTATCAGGGTATTTTCTAAAGCCATCTTATGAAATGTTATATGAAGCTAGTAATTCTTGGTATTCCGGTGAACTTCTGCGTCTAACAGATTCGCTTTTTACCAATTCCTGAAGTTTCATTACTCCATCAACAATTTGTTCTGGTCTTGGCGGACATCCCGGAACGTAAACGTCAACCGGAATTACTTTGTCAATACCTTGCAAAACTGAATAAGTATCAAAAATTCCACCTGATGAAGCACAAGCTCCAACAGCAATTACCCAGCGAGGCTCAGACATTTGCTCGTAAACTTGTCTTAAAATAGGAGCCATTTTTTTAGAAATCGTTCCCATAACCAGCAACATATCTGCCTGACGAGGAGAAAAACTCACACGCTCAGAACCAAATCGTGCTAAATCGTAGTGTGAAGCCATTGTAGCCATGAATTCGATACCACAGCATGAAGTTGCAAAAGGCAATGGCCATAATGAATTGGCTCTTGCTAAACCTACAACATCATTTAGTTTTGTAGCGAAGAAACCTTCTCCTACAACCCCTTCTGGTGGTGCAACCATATTTACATTTGAATTGCTCATTTTATTTTAGATTTCTGATTTTAGATTTTAGATTTGGAAAATCGTAAAAGCTAAAATCAATTTTTTTAAATCAGTATTAAATTCAATTGAAGCTAAATTTTAAATTTTAATTCGAGATGTATAATCTAAAATCAGAAATTTAAAATCTAAAATCATAATTATTCCCAGTCTAATGCTTTTTTCTTGATGATATAGAAAAAGCCCACTAAAAGAAGCGACATGAAAACAATCATCTTAAGCATTCCTTCAATTCCCAGTTCTTTGAAGTTTACCGCCCAAGGATAAAGGAAAATTACCTCTACGTCGAACAATACGAATAAAATGGCCACCAGGAAGTATTTTACTGAAAACGGGATACGAGCATTACCAACAGACTCGATACCGCACTCAAAGTTCTTATCTTTGGTTTCAGAGCTTCTTTTTGGTCCTAATTTTCCGGAAATAATGATAGTTCCTACCACAAAACCAACAGCTAAAATGAACTGCATTAAAATAGGAATGTAATTGTATTGATCAGATTGCATAAACTTAGGTTTTTTACTTAAAGAATAAGCCACAAAGATAACTTTCAACTCTGTAAATCACAAGCTAAAAAAGGATTTAAGTGTGTTACATAAGGGTGAATATTTGTAATTTTTATTCATTATAAATAATACCAATCTATTTTAAGATTTTTTTAAGATTTGAGCAAAAAAAAACGTCCCGAAATTTCGAGACGTTTTTAAACCATTCAGAGGCAAAAAAAATAAATTGCTATATTTTTCTTAGATTACTGCTACTTTAGCAGCAACTTTCCCTTTTCTTCCTTCTTCTTCTTCATAGCTTACACGGTCACCTTCGCGTAATTCTTCCGCGTTAATTCCTGAAGCGTGAACGAAGATATCTTTTCCTGTTTCTTCGTCTGTAATGAATCCATAACCTTTAGATTCATTGAAAAATTTTACTGTACCTGTACGCATTGTAATTGTAATAATAATTTATAATGAAGCAAATGTAATATATAAATTCATACAAAAGACAATAAGGTGTTAATTTTTTGTAAAAATTATTGATTCACAGTGTTTTCGCTATTTATATTGCATCAATTTTGATATGGAAGTATTTTATTTAAGAATCATTAATTGTAAGAATAAAAGTTAAAAAAGTAGCTTATAGTTTACAAATTTTTCTTATATTATGCACAAGCCGATCGGTAAAACTGTGTAAATGTGGCAAAATACTTGTAATTACTGATGTTCTCCCTTTATCGCATTACAAAATTTAGGTTAAAAAACGAAAAAAATCAAAAAAAATGGCAGCTAAAATTAATAGCTGCCATCTGTAATTTTAAAATTCTGAAAATTTATATCGCATCAATTTTGATGTGTAATTCTTTTAATTGAGCATCATCGATTGTAGCAGGTGCATCGATCATTACATCACGTCCTGAATTATTTTTTGGGAACGCGATAAAATCTCTGATGGTTTCCTGACCTCCCAAAATTGCTACTAATCTGTCAAGACCAAATGCTAGACCTCCGTGAGGTGGTGCTCCAAACTGAAAAGCATCCATTAAGAAGCCAAATTGAGCTTTTGCTTCTTCTTCGGTAAAGCCTAAATATTTAAACATTAATTGTTGAGTCGCTTTATCATGAATACGAATCGATCCTCCACCAATTTCATTTCCGTTTAATACCATATCATATGCATTAGCACGAACTTTTCCAGGTTCTGTTTCTAACAAAGCCATATCCTCTGGTTTTGGAGATGTAAATGGATGGTGCATTGCATGGTAACGACCGCTTTCTTCATCAAGTTCTAATAATGGGAAATCTACAACCCAAAGTGGTGCAAATTCTTCCGGATTACGCAATCCTAAACGAGTTGCCAATTCCATACGAAGTGCAGAAAGCTGAGCACGTGTTTTGTTTGCCGGACCAGAAAGTACAAAAATCATATCTCCAGGTTTTGCACCTGTAATTTTTGCCCATTGTCCTAAATCATCCTGATCGTAGAATTTATCTACAGATGATTTAAATGTTCCGTCGTCATTACATTTTGCATATACGATTCCTGATGCGCCAACTTGCGGACGTTTTACCCAGTCAATTAATGCGTCAATTTCTTTACGGGTATAATTTCCTGCGCCAGGAACTGCAATACCAACCACTAATTCAGCAGCATTGAATACAGGGAAATCTTTGTGTTGTGCAAATTTGTTCAATTCACCAAATTCCATCCCAAAACGAATGTCCGGTTTGTCATTTCCGTATGTTTTCATGGCATAATCGTAAGTAATTCTAGGGAATTTATCTACTTCTATACCTTTAATTTCTTTTAATAAATGTCTTGTAAGGCCTTCAAAAACATTCAAAATGTCTTCTTGCTCTACAAATGCCATTTCGCAATCGATTTGTGTAAACTCCGGCTGACGGTCAGCACGTAAATCCTCATCACGGAAACATTTCACAATCTGGAAATATTTATCCATTCCACCTACCATCAATAATTGTTTGAAAGTTTGAGGAGATTGTGGCAATGCATAAAATTGTCCTTCGTTCATACGGCTTGGTACAACGAAATCTCTTGCTCCTTCAGGAGTTGATTTAATTAAGTAAGGAGTTTCAACTTCGCAAAAATCTAAATCAGATAGATATTTACGAACTTCCATCGCTACTTTATGACGAAATAACAAACTGTTTTTTACAGGATTTCTACGAATATCTAGATAACGATATTTCATTCTGATATCTTCTCCACCATCAGTTTCATCTTCAATTGTAAACGGAGGAGTCAAAGCAGCATTTAGAATAGTTAATTCAGTAACTAAAATTTCTATGTCACCGGTAATCATGTTTTTGTTTTTGTTCTTGTCTTCACGTTCAATAACAAGTCCTTTTACCTGAATTACAAATTCTCTACCAAGAGTTTTTGCCAATTCAAAAACAGTTTTATCAGTACGACTTTCGTCGAAAATAAGTTGTGTAATTCCGTAACGGTCGCGTAAGTCAACCCAATTCATAAATCCTTTATCGCGTGATTTTTGAACCCAACCCGCTAGTGTAACTTCCGTATTAATATTTGAGGCGCTTAATTCGCCACAATTATGACTTCTATACATGATCAAAATTTTAGACTGCAAAAGTAAACACAAAATTCAAGATAATATAGTAAAGTGATAAAGTTGATACGTTGAAATTTGAAATATTTTGTTAATTCTTAAATTTTGAAGCTGTAATTTCTTTAGATTTGAATCACTAAAAACAAACTTTAATTTATATGAACAAACTTTTTGTTACTGGTCTGTTGATTTTTAGCGCTTTGAATGTTATAGGTCAAACCAAAAATCAAATTAAATTTACGGCTAAAATTACCAATAGAAATAGCGATACTTTAGTGATTAGAGGAAGGGATAATTTTAAACAAGTGATCCCTATTAATAAAAAAGAGGTTTTTGCAGCCAATTTTGATGCTCCAAAAGGGTTTTATATGTTTTCTGACGGAACAGAATCTTCTAATTTATATTTAAAACCAAATTCAGACATTAATTTGACAATGAATGCCAAAGAATTTGACGAAACGATTGTATATAAAGGGAAAGGTGTTGATGAGAGCAATTTTATGGCACAGCAAGCTTTAAAGGATGAACAATTTCAAAAAGAAGCTTTTACTAAGGAACCGGCTGAATTTGCTTCACTTTTAGAAGCAAAGAAAAAGACAGATATTGAAAATGTTGAGAAAGGTAATTTTGATCCTGAATTTAAAACAGCCTTAAAAAGTAGTTTTGAAAGCTTCAACCAATATGCAGCGCAAGAATATGAAAGAGCGTCTAAAGCAAATAGACTAAACGGAAAACCGTCTCCTGATTTTGACTATGATAATCATAAAGGCGGAAAAACAAAATTGTCTGATCTGAAAGGAAAATATATCTATATCGATTTGTGGGCTACTTGGTGTGCGCCTTGTAGAGCAGAGATACCTTATTTGCAGAAAATTGAAGAAAAATATCACGGAAAAAATATTGAGTTCGTAAGTATTTCAATTGATAAGGTAAAGGATAATGAAAAATGGAAAAAATTTGTAACAGATAAAAACTTAGGAGGAATTCAATTATTCGCTGATAAAGATTGGGAATCTGAGTTTGTAACCAGCTATGGTGTAACGGGAATTCCAAGATTTATTATCGTTGATCCAAAAGGAAATGTTTTAAGCGCAGATGCAGCAAGACCTTCATCTCCAGAGCTTCAAACGCAGTTAGACTCATTATTGAAGTAATTTATTTACCAAATTTATAACGTTATAGTAAATTTATATATTTTCTAAAAACCCAGTAAAACCAGTGCTTCAGCGCTGGTTTTTTTGTTTTAGATAAATTTCCAATGTTAAGCTTTTACTCAATGTTACCAAATTGTTAAGTAAAAGTTTTTTTAATGTAAACAATTAATTATATTTGATAAAGATTTGATAACATTAAATACCTAAAGATATGAAAAAGTGTGTAATTTTAGTTGCAATATTGTTCTCTGGAATTTTAGTTGCACAAGAGATAAAACCTGAATTAGAAGTTGTTGGAAACAAAGTAAAAGCTACTTACTACCATGAAAATGGACAAGTACAACAAGAAGGTTTTTTTAAGGATGGTAAATTAGATGGTGTTTGGGTGTCTTATGATGAAAAAGGAAACAAAGTTGCCGTAGGAGAGTACACAGACGGATTGAAAACTGGAAAATGGATTTTCTTTAATGAAAAAAACCTTTGCGAGGTTTCTTATGAAAACAGCAAAGTCGCTTCAGTTAAAAACTTACAGAAAAATGCATTAGCAAATAGAAATTGATACTATTTCGAATAACTTAGAAAACCGCTTTAATTAGCGGTTTTTTTTGATCAAAATATTATTATTTTAACTGCAAAGAACGCAAGTTTTTATCTTATGTTCTTTGCGGTTAAATTTTTAGGCCTTTATTTTTTTGCAGGATTTATTTCTTCGTCCGTACCAAATTACAAAACCGGTTACAGGCAAAGCGGCCGCAATTAAGCTGATTATAAAAGCTATAATTTTTCCTGGCAAGTCTAATATTTGTCCGGTATGAATTCCGTAGTTCATTTCGACAACTTGCAGGCCTAGACTCTTTTTATCAAAAGGCTGACTTTGTATTAATTTACCATCACCCGGATGAAAATAATAATTGCTTTGATGATCGTATCGTAAAGTATGAGGATAAGCTCCGGTATTGATTAAATCTCCTTTTTGCAGAGGGTAAGTTATAAAAATCATTTCGGCTTTTGGTTGTAATTTCATCGTTTCGATAAAAGCACGATCGACAGCAGTAATTTTATTATTGGCAAATTTAGTCGTGTCGATTACAGGCGCTTTTGTTTCTAAAGCTTTATCTCCCCCAAAATTGAAAGTTTTGTAAATGCCATCTCCAACCCATTCGTAAGTAAAAGTTAAACCTGTAATGGCAATAATAGCGGCAATAATTGCAATATAGAATCCGGAAGTATTGTGCCAGTCGTAATTTACCCTGCGCCATTTTGCAGACCATTTTACGGTAAAACTTCTTTTAAGATCGCTTCGGCGTTTGGGCCACCATTGAATAATTCCTGAAATCAGTAAAAGGATAAAAATTATGGTAGCGCCGCCAATAATATGTTTGCCAATATAATCGGGCAATAATAAGTATAAATGAATGTATTCTACAATGATGAAAAAATCTGTTTCAGGATCTTCGGTTTTTAAATATTTTCCGGTGTAAGGATTAAAATAAAGATATCTATTTTCTGTATCAGAGTAAGTGTAAACGATTGCAGTTCTATTTTTTCCATAAAAAGAAACCATTGATTGTTTGTATTCCGGAAGAATTTCTTTGGCTTTTTCCTGTAAAACAGACGGAAGTACAAAAGGTTTGTTTTGTGGTTCAACCAATCGCCATTCTTTTCGGGTAATGTCTTTTATTTCGTCATGAAAACAAAAAATACAACCAGTAATACTGATAATAAAAACAATAAGCCCGGAAATTAATCCGAGCCATTTATGTAGAAAACGTATTTGTTTTTTGAAACTCATGTTTTGTGTAAAGACATTCTGCGGGGCAAAAATACCATTAAAAGGTAGATTGTGCGGTAAAGTTTTTTATAAATTCGTTTTAAAATTTATAAGTAATACTTCCCATAAAAGTTCTCGGCGCTTGTACATTAACAGTTGTATAACCATTAAAATAAAGTTCATCTGTAAGATTATCTACTTTTAATGAAAGTCTGTATTTGGGCTGATCGTAATACAATGTTGCATTTACGACATTATATGATGGTAAAACAAAAGCTTCAACATCGGCAGGATTTCCTGAGCCGGTTGGGTTTCTGTTGTAAACAAAAGTTTCGTCGCCATAATTTCCTCCAATACCAAAACCTAATCCTTTTAGTTTAGAAGTTTGCAAACTGTAACTAATCCAGTAATTAATTAAATTTTCAGGTCCTGCCGTTTCAGGTCTTAATCCGTTTACATCAGCATTTGCATTGTTGAGTTTGCTGTTGTTGTAGGCGTATCCAAAAATAAAATTCAATCCTGAAATTGGGTTTGCAGTCACTTCAAGTTCAACACCTTTGCTGGTTTGGTTTCCGTCCTGTACATTCGTATTCACAACTTGTCCTGCGCGAACGATATTTTTTACATCAATATTGTAATAGCTTAAATTGGCACTTAATTTATTTTCGAAAGCATTTAATTTAATACCTGCTTCGAACTGATTTGCTTTTTCAGGATCAAATTGTTTCAGTTCCGGATTTCCGCCTACGTTGGCAAATAAGTAACCAATGTTTTTAAAACTATTTTGGTAATTTCCAAAAATGGCTACTTTATCTTTTATAATCTGGTAAACAAGTCCCAATTTTGGAGAAAAAGCATTTTGCGAAAAATCTCCTGATGTAATATTTGTTGCCGGATCGTAAGTTCCGTTATTTTTATAATGATCAAAACGCAATGCAGCCGAAAGAATTAGCTGATCTGTAATATTGATAACATCTGCGGCATAAACACTGTAAGTTGTAAGCGATGTAATGGTTCTGTATTGATAACCGTTTACAAATAAAGGCTCAATATTATTTGGGTTAAAATTATAATAATTAGCATTCGCTCCAGAATAATCTACAATGTCATATTCTGTTTTAAAAGGATTGTTGGGATCTCCGCCAAGATATCCAAGGCTGCTATTGGTTTCTGATCTTAAAATATCTCCACCAATAAGCAATTGATGTTTCATACCAAAAAGTTCCGTCTTGCCATTAAAGTTTTGTTGAAACTCAACAATATTATCTTTACCTATCATATTCCAGGCATTTCTTGACATTTTGTTATTTCCTAAAAGATAAAACCAAGCCTGAGGTCCGTCTGATTGATTGGCGCTTGAGCTAAAAATGGTTTGCGATTTCCAGTTCTCACTGATTTCATAATGAGCCTGTGCAAATATATTGGCCGTTTTGGTATTCATCATAAATTCGCCTCCTGTAAAAGATCTTTTCCAGTCTCTTGCAATCTGATTGGCATTATATAAATTAATACTTTTTGGAGTTTGTCCGTAAGGAATATAAGTAAATGCCGGCGATGATGAATTTACAGTAGATAATTCGGCATCAATAGAAATGGTTAATTTGTCATTTATTTTATATGAAAATGAAGGAGCAAAAAAGTAGCTTCTGTTTTTTCCGTAATCCTGAAAAGTGTTAGCGTCATTATAAGCACCATTTACTCGTAGTAAAGCTGTTTTTTCTTCATTTAAAGGAACATTAATATCTGCTGCTAATCGGTTTAAACCATAACTTCCGGATTGATAGCTAATATCTCCTCTAAAAGTTTCTGTTGGTTTTTTGGTAACCCTGTTAATTAGTCCGCCGTAAGAAGTTAAAATGCTTCCAAAAAGTGTTGCCGATGGTCCTTTTATACTTTCTATTCTTTCTAAATTGGCAGCATCAACGCTGTTTGTGATTTTTCCGGCAATTCCGTCTCTTAATAAACTTTGTGTTACAAATCCGCGGGAAGCGAAATAAGAACCTCCGTCACCCACTTTTCCTGTTGCGGCCCAAAGTTGGTATAATCCCGGTACGTTTTTTAAGGCCTCGTCCTGATTAATCACCAACTGATCTCTCATTAAACTTTTGGTTACAACACTGTAAACCTGAGAATTTTCAAGGTTTTTAATCTGCATTTTAGATACAAAAGGACTTTCAGATTTATTGTATTTATTGATGTTTCCTTTTATAAAAACTTCTTCAAGTTCTTCTGTGTTTGTGTTAATGGTAAAGTTTTCTATGATTTCGGCTTCACCATTTACAGTAATTTTCTTTTCTTTTGATGAATGGCCAAGCGCAGATACTCGTATGGTGTAATTGCCTGAATTGATGTTTTTAATTTCGTACAATCCCTGACTATCTGTTAGAATTCCTATTTTGGTTCCTTTTAACTGAACTGAAACATTTTCTAAAGCTTCGCCGTTTACAGCGGTAATCGTTCCTTTTATAGTTGTTTTTTGTTGTGAAAAAACCGGAGTCTGAGCCAATACTAAAAAGCAAAAACCTATAAACGCTATTGTAAATCTTATCTTCATTTTATTTAGAATAAATACTGATAAGGCAAAAATAGTGCTTATAGGTTATATAGCAAATTATTTATCACTAAATTATAGGAAAAAAACTATAATTAGGTTTTAAATGTTTGTTGTGGGCTTTATACAGTCTTTTTTTGATTTAAATGATATGCCACATAAAGGGTTAGCGAAGCCAAAACAATCCAGAAAACATCAATAAAGAAAACCTGAATCTGATTGTGCATAAACGAATGCCAAAACCAGTTTCCGGTTACGATTCCGTTTGTAACAGGAATTAAAAATCCTAAAATACTTCCCGAAATTAAACAGAATTTGTTGGTAAATGCATCGTTCTTTTTAAGAATAAAAAAGATTGTTAGGACCAGCCATCCTCCAAAATAAACCGTAAAGAGATTATTCTGACTTAAAGGATAAAATATTTTAGTAACAATAAAAGCCAGCGCGGTAATTGGGTACATACTTAAACATATTGCTAAATAAATACGAACAACGGCAGCGTTGAAACGTCTTTTCTTTTCAGGTAAATTATTCTTTTGTCTGGCAACTAACCAAATCATTACACCAGAAATAATAACGAAACACGTGATGATTCCTAAAACGAAACTTACAATTCTTAAAGTATAACCGCCATAATCGCCAAAATGAATTTTGTATAAAACATTTTTTACAACATCAAGATAGTTGTTTTGCGTAATAGGGTTTTTCTTCGCGATTTCTTTTCCGTCGGCAATTCGGTAAATTACTTTTCCTATGCCTGTAAATTTTTTATGACTTAGCATTTCGCCTTCAACTACTACATGCATATTGGCATCGCCATAATTCTGAATAAAAACGCGCGTAATTTCAAAATCATTCCAGTTGCTTTTTGCTTTTGCCACCAACTTATCAATATCAAAAGGTGTTGCTAGTTTTTTGTTTTCAAACTTGTAGACAGGATCGTTGTATTCTAATTCGTTATATAATTTATCCTGATCTCCGTTATATAACGCCATTACAGCAGGAGCAACAATCAAAAGTTTGATCATAAAAAAAGCTCCCGTTACGGCATATACAAACTGAAATGGCAGGCCAATCATTCCTAAAGCGGTATGAGCATCTGTCCATAATGTTTTTAATTTTTCTTTTGGACGAAAAATATAGAAGTTAGAAACGATTTTTTTCCAATGTAATAAAACACCGGTTATAATAGCAAATAAGAAAAATAAAGCAACAAATCCAGAAAGATAATAACCAACCGGATACGGAATTTGCGCTAAGAAATGCAATCGGTATAAAAATTCGCCCAACGAATACGATTGTTCGTAGGTAAATGATTTTAAGGTTTTGGTATCAAGATAAAAAAAGGAGCCTTCTTTTTGTTTGGCTGGAGCCAAAGTATCTTTGGTGCCTTCCATATAAACGGCAACTCTTCTTTCGTTACTGTTTTTAGAAATGGTTACATTTCTTCCGTGCAGTACGTGTTCTTTGTCTAATTGTTTTAAAGCGGTATTGTAGTCAAGTTGAATTTCTTTGGTAATAGCAGTAGATTCATTTCTTTCCCAGTTGTTAATGTCGTCTCTGAAAAAAGAAAATGATCCTGCGAAAAAAATCACAAAAAGTACTACACTGATAACAATTCCGCTAACAGTATGAGTGTGAAAATAGATATTATAATTGCGGTTATTCATAGGTTATTTTGCTATCGGATTGTAAGTATTACCAAGATAAATAAGGAGAGAAAAAACTAGAGTAAGGAGTATGTAAATCCCCCAAATTTTCAATCCGCTTTTTGCTAAGAAAGCAATTATCATAAGCGCCACCCAAAGAATGAATCCGCTAAAAGCCATTGTCATTAAAATATTAGCGCGGTTGAACCAGGATGCTAAAGCCAAATGAAAACTGACTGAAACAAAATAGCCGCCAATAATAGCAGCTGTAATTTTGGCAAATCGTTGCCATTTTGATTGGGTTAAATATTTTGGGTTTGCTGGCATATTTTGGTTAGAAATAAGTTAGTTGTAATAAAATTCTAGTAAAGCAACAATTACAAAAAGAGCAATAATGGCAAATCGGCTAATTTTTTTTAATGGAGCCAAAATGATAATTAAGCTTCCAATTGTCATTAGCTGAATAAAAAACATTAAGGTTCCGCAACAAAGCGATTGTGTAAAAAGCCAAAGGGAGTAGGCTAATAAAAGAAGACCTAAACCCATATATTTGGTTGGTTTAGGATTGCTTTTCATCCATTTCTCAAAACCCAGATCATAAGATAAAGTGGCTCTTTTCGAAGTGTAGTAAAGCGTATAAAAAGCTAAAAAAACGATGAGACTTGCTATTGTTATCATAATTTCATAGAATTTAAAAAACACCTTTCTGCTAAAAGCGAAAGGTGTTTTTGTTATTTGTTTTTTAGAATCTGTAAGAGAAACTTGCGATCAAAGCTCTCGCATCTTTTGGATGGATAGTTGACCATCCATCATATATTTCTTTGTTTGTAATGTTGTTTAATTTAAGCGTGATTGTAAATTTTTCAACATTATAAAATAAAGATGAATTTAAAGCTGTGTATGCAGGTATTGTAAATGTTCCTGCAGTATTTCTGTTCATGATCATATTGTCGCCAACATAATTTCCTCCAAAACCTAAACCAAAGCCTCTTAATAAACCGTTTGTAAATTTGTAACTAGCCCAAAGGTTTGCCAGGTTTCTTGGTCCTGCATTTTCAGATCTGTGACCTACAAAATCAGGATCTCCTTTTGTTAAAACTGCATCATTGTAGCTGTATCCTAAAATAATGTTTAAACCATTAATTGGGTTTGCAACAAATTCTGCTTCAAAACCTTTGTTTCTCTGCGCACCATCCTGATACGAAGTCTGATTGTTTGGTAATTCAGCTGTTGGGTCTGCCGGATCTACATAAGGAGTTTCTATTACATACACCTGATCAGAAACCTGAATATCATAATAGCTAAAAGTAGCGTACAGTTTGTCTTTGAACAGGTTTAATTTAGTTCCAACTTCAAACTGATTTGCGCGTTCTGGATTAAATATAACTGGTGTAGTTACATTCGACACACGATTTTGTCCCGGAGCAACGTTTACGAATCCATTCATATAATTAGCAAAAATGGAAACTTTGTCTAAAATTGGCTGATACACTAATCCTAATTTTGGAGAAAAGGCAGTTTGATTGTATCCGTCATTTTTTGCATTCATAAAACGGTCAGCACGTAAACTTAACATAGCAGAAAATGCAGGTGTAAAGTTGATTACGTCAGAAACATAAGCACTGTAAACTTCTTGTTTTGTATTGTTGTTGTTTCTTGGACTATTTGCAATAAGGGCATCTGAACCTGCTTTTGTTAAATCTCCAGAATCTCCATTAGTTTGTTTTCCAACAATGTTGTTAAATGTTTGTAAGTCATTACCAATGTATACAAGACCATTTGCAACATATCCCGAACTACGGTCAGAAGCAGTTCTTTTGAAATAATCAAAACCTATAACAATTCTGTTTCTGAAATTTCCAATTTTGAAATCACCATTAAAGTTTTGTTGAATATCAGTTGTTATATTTTGATTGTCCTGATCTGTAAATTGTCTGCCTAATACAATCCCGTCTTTAAGTGAGGCGAAAAGTTTATTACTTGTGCCTTCGTATAGGTAAGTATAGTTTCCTTGTGATTTTGCTGAACTGGTAGAGAACACAGTTTGAGAACTCCATTGGTCAGAAAATTTATAATTCATCTGAGCCTGAATGTTGTATGAAGGAGTTTTCATTGTTAGTTCATTACTTGTATAAGAACGTTTGTTGTCATAATTTAACTCCTTAATATTATGCACGCGTAATGGTGTTCCTCTGTCTAAAAATAGCATCGTTGGGTTTGTAGCCTCGCTGCTCATAAATTCAGTATTCACTAAAAATGATAATTTATCATTTACATCATAAGATAATGAAGGTGCTATAAAAAAAGATTCTTTGAAACCGGCGTCCTGAAAACTTTCTTGTTTATTGTACGCTGAATTTACTCTGAAATTTAAAGTTTTTGTATCATTAAGAGGTGTGTTTAAATCTACAACTGCGCGGTGTAAACCATAGCTTCCTGTAGTGTAATTTACTTCTCCTCCAAATGTTTTGTAAGGTCTTTTTGTAGTGGTGTTAATTAAACCTCCGTAAGAAATTAAGCTACTTCCAAACAAAGTTCCTGATGGACCTCTGATGATTTCAATTCTGTCAATATTAGCAGGATCTAAACTTCCGTTTGTTAAACCTGGCAAACCATTCACCATTGTTGGCTGAACCGGAAATCCTCTTAAAGAGTAATAAGCAGCTCCGTCGCCGGCACGTCCTGTTGCTGCCCAAAGTGGTGTAATACCAGATGCATTTTTCAACGCATCATCAAAATTAGTTACAACCTGCTCTTTTAATAATTCTCCTGTAATCGTAGTATATACTTGTGGATTTTCAAGATTTTTAAGTGGTAATCTTGAAACTTGTCGGTTGTCTTTGCGTGCAAAGTGATTTTTCTTACCGCTATTAACCACTACTTCTGTTAAGTCTTCTGAGTTGGTAGAAATAGAAAAATTCTGAGTTAAGTTATCGCCTTCTTTTAGTACAATTGTTTTTTCCTGAGTAATGTATCCTATTGAAGAAACTTTTATAGTATAAGTTCCAGGCTTGATATTTTTTAAAATATAATTACCAGAATCATCTGTTGTGGTTCCTGATTTTGTACCTTTTAAAACAACAGAGATATTCTCTGGAGATTCGTCACTATTTAAACTAATTTGACCTTTAATAGAGGCTCTTTCTTGTGCTGAGATACTTGTAGCAGCTAATAGGAAAAAGCAAAAGCTCAAAAAAGAAATTGTAAATTTATATTTCATTTTTATTTAGAATTGGTTTTAATAGCGCAAATTTAGTTGTTGATTATCAACTATACAAGCTATTTTTATTTATTCTAAATAAAATATTTTTTAAAAGGTAAAATTTACATTTGTGTAAAAAATTAACATCTTAAGCAAGATTTAAGCTAATATTAAGAAAAAAAAGCCTGTTCAAATGAATGAACAGGCTTTTTTGTATTGTTGAAAATTATTACAATTATAATTCTAAAGCACGTTTAGCGTCTCCGTTCATCAATAATTCTAAAGGATTTTCTAAAGCTTCTTTTACAGCTACTAAGAAACCAACAGACTCACGTCCGTCGATGATTCTGTGGTCGTAAGAAAGAGCAACGTACATCATTGGGTGAATTTCAACTTTTCCGTTTACAGCAATCGGACGCTCAATAATATTGTGCATTCCTAAAATTCCTGATTGAGGAGGGTTGATGATAGGAGTAGATAACATACTTCCAAAAACACCACCATTTGTAATAGTGAAAGTTCCGCCAGTCATATCGTCAACAGTAATCTGACCATCACGAGCTCTAAGTGCCAATCTTTTAATTTCAGCTTCAATTCCGCGGAAAGATAAGTTTTCAGCATTACGAACTACAGGAACCATTAAACCTTTTGGTCCTGAAACTGCGATAGAGATATCAGCAAAATCGTAAGCTACTTTATAATCACCATCCATCATAGAGTTTACGTCTGGATATAATTCTAAGGCTCTAGTAACTGCTTTTGTAAAGAAAGACATGAAACCTAAACCAAGGCCACCATGTTTTGCTTTGAAAGCGTCTTTGTATTCGTTACGGATCAGGTTGATTGGTGTCATGTTAACTTCGTTGAAAGTTGTTAACATTGCTGTTTCGTTTTTAGCAGCAACTAATCTCTCTGCTACTTTACGACGTAACATTGATAATTTTGTGCGCTCAGATCCACGGTTTCCTCCAGTTGGAGTTCCCATAGAAGGTACTGCGTTTACAGCATCTTCTTTAGTAATTCTTCCGTCTTTACCAGTTCCTGAAATAGTTGCCGGTGCTATGTTTTTTTCGTCTAATATTTTTCTTGCTGCCGGAGATGGAGTTCCTGTAGCGTAAGTCGCTGCCGGAGCTGGCGCTGCTTTAGGTGCCTCAGCTTTTACCTCTGCTTTAGGAGCTTCAGTTTTTGCTTCTGCTTTTGGAGCTTCTGCTGCCGGAGCAGATCCTGATGGTTTTGCTGCACTTGTATCAATTAAACAAACTACAGCTCCTACAGCAACTGCATCACCTTCTTCAGCTTTTAGCGTAATAATTCCGCTCATTTCAGCAGGTAATTCAAGAGTTGCTTTGTCTGAATCAACTTCAGCAATAGCTTGATCTTTTTCTACATAATCTCCGTCTTTTACTAACCAAGTTGCAATTTCAACTTCTTTTATTGATTCCCCTGGTGATGGGACTTTCATTTCTAAAATCATCTTTGTTTTTGTTTAAGGTTTGTATTGTTTAAAGCTTAAAGTGTTTGGTTCGACTTTAAGCCTTAAACGTTAAACTAATTTTTTATCTGAATAAATCTTTATCGAATACCATTCTAATTGCATCTGCATGACGACGTTTTGCACGTGTATAACTTCCTGATGCTGGTGCAGCGTAAGCTTTTAATGAAGCCAATCTCCATTTTACAAGATCAAAGTTCATTAACATAAAGCTGTAAGCTCCCATGTTTTTAGGTTCTTCCTGAGCCCAAACATAATCATCAGCATTTGGATATTGTGCAATGATTTCTTTAAGTTGTGCAGCAGGGAAAGGGAATAATTGCTCGATACGAACAACCGCAACATCATTTCTTCCGTTGTTTTCTCTTTCAGCAACGATATCATAGTAGAATTTACCGGTAACAAAAACTAGAGTTTTTACTGCTTTTTTATCTACTGTATTATCATCAATTGTTTCCTGGAAACTTCCGTTTGCTAACTCGTCAACTGTAGATACGCATCTTGGATCACGTAATAAACTTTTTGGAGAGAAAACTACTAAAGGTTTACGGAAATTTGTTTTCATTTGTCTTCTCAACAAGTGGAAGAAGTTGGCTGGCGTTGTACAATCTGCAACATACATATTTTGTCTTGCGCAAAGTTGTAAGTAACGCTCCATTCTTGCAGAAGAGTGTTCTGCACCTTGACCTTCATATCCGTGAGGTAATAATAAAACGATACCATTTTGGTTGTTCCATTTATCTTCACCACAAGAAATATACTGGTCAATCATGATTTGTGCTCCATTAGAGAAATCTCCAAACTGAGCTTCCCAAATCGTCAAAGCATTTGGATTTGCTAATGCATATCCATAATCAAAACCAAGAACTCCATATTCAGATAAAAGAGAGTTGAATACTCCAAATTTTCCTTTTTTGTTCTCGATACTATTCAATAAGATTACCTCTTCTTCAGAATCTTCAACTTTTACAACAGCATGACGGTGAGAGAATGTACCACGCTCTACGTCCTGACCAGAAATACGAACATCGAATCCTTCTGTTAAAAGCGAACCGTAAGCTAATGCTTCTGCAGTTCCCCAATCAAGAGTATTGTTGTCGTATCCTGCTTTTCTGTCGGTAACAATTTTAGTTATCTTATTGATAAACTTTTTGTCTGATGGTAAAGTTGAGATCGTATTGATGATAGAATCTAATCCTGTTTTATCAAAAGTAGTATTTACTTTTTCAAGCATTTGCGTATCTGTTACCTGAACAAATCCGTCCCATTCGTTTTTCATGAATGGAGTTATGATTGTTAAATCTTTTTTACGGGAAGCTTCTAAGTTTTCCTCTAAAGCAGATTTGTATTCTTTTTCTAAAGCATTTACATAAGATGCATCGATTACGCCGTCTGACAATAATTTCTCTGCATAAATATCTCTAGGATTTTTATGTTTTGCGATGATTTTATATAAAACTGGTTGTGTAAAACGAGGTTCGTCACCTTCGTTATGACCGTATTTTCTGTATCCTAATAAATCGATAAATACGTCACGACCAAATTGCATTCTGTAATCTAATGCAAAAGATACTGCATGTACAACAGCTTCAGCGTCATCAGCATTTACGTGCAATACTGGTGATAAAGTTACTTTAGCAACATCTGTACAATAAGTAGATGAACGAGCATCTAAGTAGTTTGTAGTAAAACCAACCTGGTTATTAATTACAATATGGATTGTTCCTCCGGTTTTGTAACCATCAAGTTGAGCCATTTGAATGATTTCGTATAAGATACCCTGACCTGCAATTGCAGCATCTCCGTGAACGGCAATAGGTAATACTTTAGAGAAATCATCAGCGTAATATTTATCTTGTTTTGCTCTTGTGATTCCTTCAATTACAGCTCCAACCGTTTCTAAGTGAGAAGGGTTTGGTGCTAAATTGATATTGATGTTTTTTCCTGTTCTTGTTTTTTTGTCAGCTGTAAGACCTAAGTGGTATTTTACGTCACCATCAAAATATTCCTGATCGTAATCTTTACCGTCGAACTCACCAAAAATATCCTGAGTCGATTTTCCGAAGATGTTTGCCAAAACGTTCAAACGACCACGGTGAGCCATTCCCATTACGAATTGTTCAACACCTTTTTCAGCAGCTTGCTCGATCAAAGCATCTAAAGCAGGAATGATAGATTCTCCACCTTCAAGTGAAAATCTTTTCTGACCTACATATTTAGTGTGAAGGAAGTTCTCGAAAGAAACCGCCTGATTTAATTTGTTTAAGATAGTTTTCTTTTCTTCAGAAGAGAAATTAGGCTGGTTAACATTTACAGCCAGTTTATCCTGAATCCATTTTACAACGCCAGGATTTCTGATGTACATATATTCAATACCAATATGTTGGCAGTAAATAGATTTAAGACGCGTTACAATATCTTGTAAAGTAGAAGGTCCCACTCCGATAGTTTGAGCAGCATCAAAAACTGTAGAAAGATCAGCAGTTGTTAATCCGAAATTTTCAATATCTAATGTTGGGGAAGATGTTCTACGATCACGAACCGGATTTGTTTTTGTAAACAAGTGTCCGCGAGTACGGTAAGCATCGATTAACTTTAGTACATTGAATTCTTTTTGTAGTTTGTCAGAAACAAGGCTACAATCTGTGTTGTCGCTAGTCACATATTCAACAATTCGTTGAACTGGATTTTCGTCATTATAAGTAGTTTGTCCAAAGTCGAAACCTTGAAAAAAACTTCTCCAGCTTGGCTCAACGCTATCTGGGTTTACTAAATACTGATCATATAATTGTGCGAAAAACTCTGTATGCGCTGCATTTAAAAATGAAAACCTATCCATAATATGTGTGAATATACTTTTTGTTAAATAGAAAGGCAAAAGTACAACAATCGCATTTATTTAAATCTTTTTTTTACGTACTTTTACGTAAAAATTTGTTAAAAATAGACTCAACTATGAATTATAATCAAATCTCAATCGTTTTCAAGCCTTTTTTTGTGATTTTGGTGATGTTGTTTTCAATTTCAGCATTTTCGCAGCAAAAGTATGTTATAGATAACAGCAATCATTTTTGGGAGAAAGTTCAGTTTGGTGGAGGACTTGGTTTAGGAATTGGATCCGGCTACACCGATATTTCTGTAATGCCAAGTGCCATTTATAATGTAAATGAAATTGTGGCTGTTGGTGTTGGTTTGCAGTTTGGTTATTTGTCTTCTAAAAGTTATTACAATTCTTATGTTTACGGAGGAAGTTTAGTGGGACTTGTAAATCCAATTCCGGAAATTCAATTGTCTGCAGAATTAGAGCAGGTAAGAGTAAATACTGATTATAATTCAACTCCATACAGACCAAGTTATTCAGATAATTATTGGAATACGGCCTTATATCTTGGTGCAGGTTACAGAACCGGAAGTGTTACTGTTGGTGCTCGTTACGATGTTTTGTATGATCCTAATAGAAGTCTTTACGGTTCAGGATTTATGCCTTTTGTGAGAGTATATTTCTAAGAGGTTCACAGGCTCAGAGGGACAAAGGTTCAAAGGTTTTAAATCTGAAAAATTTGAAGAAATATATTTTCATACTTATTGTTATTGTATTGTGGAGTTGTAATGACTCTAAAAAAACAAATATTGAAAGTCAAAAAGTTGTAAAGAAACAATTGCGACCTTTTTTTGATTCCGATAAGATTGATCATTATTATTTGAATTTTTCTGAGAAAGATTTTTTTACACTGATTGCTAAAGATAATAACACTAAAAAGGAAAAAGAATTTCTTAATATTTTCGAGTTTAATTTTCCCGATACTATTCCACAAAAAAACTTTGAAAAAATTCTATTAAATCATAATTACAAGAAATCCAATCTTTCAGTTAACCAGCAAAAAGAAATAGAAAATGTATTTAGCGAAAAAGATTCTTTGCAGATGACTGCATATGCTTGTGTAGCTGAATACCGAGATATTTTTATTTTTAAAAACAAAGAAGAAACCGTAGGTATAGCAAAGATTTGTTTTAAATGCGGTCGTTTCCAGATCGTCGGAAGTAAACTAGATACTAGCGGATTTGGGCTTTGGACTGAATTAGACAGATTAAAAAATATTGTAAGACCAAATAGTAAAACTTAGAACCTTAGCATCTTAGTAACTAAGCACCTTTACTTATAATAATTTCTAAACCAAACTTTCTGCCATTCTCTTTTTAAAATCAAAAAGGAAACTTGTTCGGCAAGAATTACCAAATCAGAACCGTCTAGTTTTTTGATGTCATTTTCCGGAACATCAATAATATAAAGCAGATTGAGATATTCAGCAAATTTGTACTGAATCATTCGGTAGATTTTTTCGTGAAGCTGAATTTTTAATTCTTCGGGAGAAATACTCATCGGGAAATCAATTCCTTCATTGGCCAAATTAAAGTCCTTATTGATTTGCTCAATCAAACTTAAATATAGATTTCCACTTTCGGCATCAGCCAATAAAATATCGGTATTTTCAGGAATCGGAAACATTGATGCTTTTTAAGATTGGGACAAAGTTAAAACTAAAAAATCATTTAACCGTTGATTCTCTTTCAATGATTCTTGTAGGAAGTTCAATAATTTGATGCGTCACCGGACGATGTTCTTTTATGTCGACAATTTCATCAATTAAAAGCGAAACTGCCTGATGTCCCATTTCGAATCCGGGCTGATCGATTGTGGTTAATTTTGGTGAAATAACCGTACTCATAAACCAATTGCTAAAACCAAATACCGCAACTTGTTCCGGCGTTTTTATTCCGGCTTCATTAAAGTATTTGATAATCCCAATGGCAACTAAATCTGTAATCGCAAAAATGGCGTCGATATCCGGATTTTCGGTCATTATTTTTTGAGCGTTTTCGTAACCGTCTTCAAAATCAGTATTGTTGTCGCAAACGTAAACCAATTTAGAATCGTATTCAATTCCATGTGCTTCAAGGGCTCGTTTATAACCTAAAAAGCGATCGATCGAGTTTTGCGGAACATACGACCCTCTAAAATGTGCAATTCTTTTGTATCCTTTATTAATAAGGTACGAAACGGCATCAAAAGCCGCTTTTGCATCATTAATAACGACTTTAGAGCAATCTACTCTTTTGGCAATTTTATCAAATAAAACTACCGGAGTATTTTTTCGAATGGCTTCATTAATATGAGTGAAATCATCGGTTTCATTCGAGAGTGACATTAAAACGCCATCAACTCGCTTTTGAATTAATAAAGCAAGCTGTTTTTTCTCGAGTTCGTACTTTTCGTTAGATTGTAATATAATGACCAGATAACCTCTTTTTTCAGCTTCTTCGAGAATACCATTTAATACACTCGAAAAAAAGTGATGCACAGTGGCCGGAATAATAACACCAATGGTTTTGGTTTCATTGGTTCTAAGATTTACCGCTACAGAATTGGGCATATAGTTCATCGTTTCGGCCATTTCGATAACTCTGGCGCGGGTAGATTTACTAATATCCGTATATCCTTTTAACGCTTTTGAAACCGTAGTAACCGAAATTCCTAATGCCGAGGCTATATCTATTAATTTTGTGTCATTCATGAAATAAAAGTACTAAAAATAAACTGCATTGATAAAGTTTTAAGTTCCGAAAACGTTTTAGGTGTTTTCGAAAACGTTTTCGATTTTTAATTCCTATATTCCTTATTATTTGTTGTTAAGTTTGACAGTGATAACCATAATTACTAACTAACCGAACAAAAAAAATGAAAAAGCTACACCAGTATTTAGGTACATTACTTGTAATGTTGTGCCTATTTTTTTTACCAAATAAAGGGTTTGCCCAAAATACCAATACGGTTTCCGGAAAAGTGCTCGACGATAGCGGCGTAACCGTTCCCGGAGCAAATGTATCGATTAAGGAAACAGGAAAAAGTACTGTAACCAATGAAAATGGAGAATATTCGTTCTCTAATATCGAAGCTGGAACGTATACCATTATTGCAACGAATGTAGGATACAAAACCTTCGAGAAAAAAATTGCGATAAAACAAGGAGAATCTCTGGAGGTGAATTTACTTCTTGAAGGAGAATCACAAAGTTTAAAAGAAGTGGTGGTAACAGGATCATCAACGCCAAGATCTAAACTCGAATCGAGTGTTGCTATTACCACAATGGGAGCCAAAGCAATCGAAGACAGAGCGCCATCTAGTACAGCGGCTTTGCTTCAAACTATTCCGGGATTTGTAGTAGAAGCGTCAGGAGGAGAAATAGGAAATAACCTTTTTGCAAGAGGAATACCATCTGCAGGAGCGTATGAATATGTGCAAATTCAGGAAGACGGATTACCGGTTTTTGAAGATGGAGCTTTGCAATTTGCTAACGCCGATACTTTTTACAGATTAGACGAAACGGTAAGTAAAATGGAAGCCGTTCGTGGAGGTTCTGCCTCAATTTTTGCCAATAATGCTCCTGGAGGAATCATCAATTTTATTTCGAAAACGGGTCAGAATGAATTTATGGGAAGAGCAAAATTCACAACATCAGATTACGGAATGTTCAGAACCGATCTTAATTTGTCAGGCGCTTTAATTAAAGATAAATTATTTTTTAATGTTGGAGGTTTTTACAGAGCCGATAATGGTGTAAGAAATACAGGTTTTACAGCAAACAAAGGCGGACAAATAAAAGGAAACATCACATATAAATTTGATGATAATGATTATTTAAGAATCAATTTTAAACACCTTGACGACCGAAATGCATTCTATTTACCAATTCCGCTAAAAAGCAATAACGGAAAAGTAGAGGGAATCCCTGGATTTAACCCGAATTACGGAACTTTAACGTCAGTAAACTTAAGTCACTTAAACGTACCTCAGTATGGTGGAGGAACTTTTAGTGCAGATTTAGAAGATGGATCTCACCCAATTATCAACTCTATTGGAGCTGAATTTAAAAAGAAAATATCAGAAAAAGTAACGTTTAAAAATGCTTTCAAAAACACCAATATCGATTTAAATTACAATGCCATTTTTCCTAACGGAGGACCTTGGACACAAGATGCATATGCAGCAGATGTTCAAAATACTACAGCAAGCAATTTGACATATTCTTATGTAGATAACGGACAAAAATTAGATCCAAATGCTTTAATCATGAGAGCTGATCTTTGGCACATCGAGAAAAAGATGAACAATTTTGCGAATAATTTCTCTTTCAATTTTGACTTAGATCCTGTAAAATTAACAGCTGGTTATTATTATTCTAATTGGAAATCAAATCAATACTGGAACTGGAATTCTTATTTAGTAGGCGTTTCTGATAACCCAAGATTATTAAATGTAAAAGACAATACAAGCGGAGTAGATCATACATGGAATGGTATAGAAAGAATCACCTGGTTAGAAAGAGACGCGCAAACAAAAGGAGTTTTGAATGATATTTATGCTGATGCAGAGATTAAAGCAACTGATAATTTAACATTCAACGCAGGTTTACGATACAACAAAGACAAATATTCTGGCTACAGAGACAATGCGAGATTTTTTGCTGAAAACTTAGGAATTTTAGACAATAATACAGCTGATGATAAGGTGACAACGGTAAAAGGAAATCCTTATACCTACTGGAGATATGATGTAAGCGAATGGTCTTATACTGCTGCGGGAAATTATAAATTTAATGACAAAATGGCTTCGTATGTTCGTTACAGCCACGGATTTAGATCACCAATTGAAGAATCTTTTTATGATAATGCAGCTGATTTAAGCAAATTAGAAAATACAGAAGTAAACCAGTTTGAATTAGGGTACAAATATGCAAGTTCATTTTTCTCTGTAAATGCGAATTTATTTCACATGAACTTAAAAAATGTTGCTTTCACGGATATTTTATCTGATGGATCTTCAGAAAATAAATTTGCCGACGTAAACAATATTGGTCTTGAAGTAGAAACGAATGCAAGATATAGTATTGTAAAACTGAACTTTACATTTACCGTTCAAAAACCGGAGTACGATAATTTTACAGGAACAAATGCTGATGGTTCTACTTTTGATTTTAATGGAAATACGGCAAGAAGAATTCCTAAATTTTTCTGTAACCTAAGACCTGAAGTAGATATTACAAAAGATCTTACCGCTTATGTTCAGTTTTCTTATTACGATAAAAAATTCACAAATCAGGATAACAGACAAGTTTTGCCAGCTTATAAAGAAGTGGGAGCAGGTTTAAATTATACTTATAATAATCTTCGTTTTGCAGTTGATGCTTCGAACTTATTCAACGAAATTGGTTTGACCGAAGGAGATCCAAGACAAACAACATCTGCGGCAAGCGATGTGTTTATGGCAAGACCTATTTTAGGACGCGCATTTAGATTTTCGGTAGCGATTAATTTCTAAATTTATAATTATAATAAAATATAAAGTTACTGTAGAGGCGCACAGCAGTGCGTCTCCGCACAGTAACCACAAAGCAAAGACAAATAAAAAAATGAAAAACATAGGAATCAAAATCTCACTTTACCTCAATTATTTTGTCTTCGCTATTTTATTAAACAGCGTAGGTATTGTGATTTTAAAATCGCAAAAAAATTACGGAGTCGATGAAGTTCAGGCAAGTATTTTAGAAGCTTTCAAAGACATGCCCATTGCTATTGTATCCTTTTTTATAGCCTCTTTTTTACCCAGAATAGGCTATAGAAAATCGATGCTGATAGGTTTGGCTTTAGTTACTTTAGCTTGCATTTCTATGTATTTTGGAAACTCATTCGACAATGCCAAGATTCTTTTTGCAACCGTTGGAGTTTCATTTGCCTTAATCAAAGTTTCGGTTTATTCGCTAATTGGCACCGTGACCGAAACCAAAAAAGAACACAATGCTTTGATGAGTAGTATCGAAGGGTTTTTTATGGTGGGTATTGCGTTGGCTTATTTTTTATTTCCCGCTTTTAATAACGAAAACGATCCTAATTCATGGTTAAATGTATATTGGTTTTTGGCTGCATTATCGTTCCTGTCATTTTTGTTTTTATTTTTTGTAAAATTCAAAGAGCCCGAAGTTTCGGCAGGAGCAAATCTCAAAGATGATTTCATGCAAATGTTCAAATTAATGGCAAAATTGCTTACCGTTATTTTTGTTATTAGTGTCTTTTTATTTGTTATGATCGAGCAGGGAATCCTTTCGTGGTTGCCAACATTCAATACAAAAGTGCTTCATTTACCGGAAAATATTAGTATAATGATGGCGAGTATTTTGGCTATTTCATTGGCTGTCGGGAGATTAATTGCAGGTATTGTAACCAAAAAAGTCAACTGGATCTGGGTTTTAAGTTTCTGTATTTTTTCGGCAATGTTAATTGTTGTTTTTGTACTTCCTAAAACTGTAGGTCTCGAGGTAAAAAATATCGATACACTTTCAGATATACCCTTAATTGGTTTTGCATTTCCTTTAATAGGATTATTTATAGCGCCCATTTATCCCTTACTAAATTCTATTGTGTTAAGTGCTTTACCAAAGAATTTGCAAAGCTCAATGACCGGATTAATTGTAATATTTTCTGCCCTTGGCGGAACATTAGGTTCCAGAATAACAGGCTGGTTGTTTAAAAATGAAGGACCGGAAAAAGCCTTTTACTTTACTTTAATTCCAATGTCTTTATTATTAATATCCTTTTTTATTCTCAAAAAAATAACTGCAAAAGATGAAATTTAAAATCCATATAGCCCAAACCATCGAAAAATTATTGGCTCAGGAAGATACTGATGGCGATAAAAAAATAACGATTGACGATAATGGTCCAAAAAAGTTTTTGTTGCATGATGAAAACGGAAATTCTGCTTTAATCGAAGGAACTTATCAGCTTTCGAATTTATTGCAGGAATTGGCTTTGGCTAAAAAAAACAATACCGAATTTGCTGAAATTGATCTCAATGAAATTACCGAAGATCCGGTAAAAAGAATTTCCGGAAAAATAAAAAATCTGTACTGGAAAGGTCTTACCCGAACAATTGATGCTGATGGCGTAAAGAAAATTCTGGAAGACAATAAGATCGAAAATGAACTGGCTTATTTGTATGTGCCTTTTGGCGACGAAATAGTTTTTGATTATTTCAAAAAATTAGAAGCTGTAACGCCAAAATTGAAAGTGGTGCAAATGCCTAAGAATATTTCGCCAGAATATGTTTTGTCGCTTAATAAAAAGCCCGGAATTTTAGCTTTGGCACTTCAGATAAAAAACAATGAAATTTCAGGAGTTCCGTTTGTAGTTCCCGGAGGAAGATTCAATGAAATGTACGGTTGGGACAGTTATTTTATTGCCAAAGGACTTTTGATTGATGATAAAATCGAGCTTGCTTTAGGTATTGCGGAGAACTTTAAATATCAGATTGATCATTATGGAAAAATCCTAAACGCAAACAGAAGTTATTACTTGACCCGTACGCAACCGCCGTTGTACACATCGTTGATTATTGATGTTTTAGAAAAGTCAAATCCGGATATTTTCTGGATCGAAAGACATCTGAAAACAGCCATAAAAGAATACCAAACCGTTTGGATGGAAGAAGGAAAACGTCTTACAGCAAATGGATTAAATCGTTATAAAGCAGAAGGAATCGGACTTCCGTTTGAGGTAGAAGAAGGCCATTTTGATGATATTCTCGAACAATATGCGCCAAAATATAATCTCTCAACACGCGATTTCGAGAAGAAATATCTCGAAAGAGAAGTCATCGATGCTGAACTCGATAAATATTTTATTCATGATAGAAGTATGCGCGAAAGCGGACATGATACAACTAACAGATTGGTGGGAGTTTGTGCCAATTTAAATACAGTTGCCATCAATAGTTTACTTTATAAATACGAAACCGACATTGCTTTTTTGATTAAAAAGTATTTTAAAAACGAATTTCAATATTTTGAAGACAAATCTTTTTCAAGTGAATATTGGCTTTCTAAAGCCGCTTCCAGAAAGGGCAAAATCAACGAATTATGCTGGAATACAGAATATGGATGTTATCTTGATTATGATTTTGTGAATGAAAAACAGCATTTCTTTGAAGCTGCGCCAACATTTTATCCGCTTTGGGCAAAAATAAGTACGCAGGAACAAGCTGAAATTTTGGTTAAAAAGACACTTCCAAGATTTAAAATGAAAGGCGGAATTGCCGGAAGTACCAAAGAATCGATTGCCAGTGTTGATGAAAATGCACCAATACGACAATGGGATTATCCGTTTGGATGGGCTCCGCACCAAATGCTTTTATGGGAAGGTTTGCTCAATTATAATTTCAATGAAGAAGCGCAGGAAATGGTGTATCGCTGGCTTTGGCTCATTACCAGAAACGCAGTTGATTATAACGGAACCATTCCGGAGAAATTTGATTTATCGATAAGCTCGCACAAAATCTTTGCAGAATACGGAAACGTAGGAACCGAATTTGATTTTATAACCGAAGAAGGTTTTGGCTGGATGAACGCTTCTTACCAATACGGATTAACAATTTTAGAAGACGATTTAAAACAAAAATTATCAGATTTAGTAGATCCTGATGATTTGTTTTAGAATAGCCACAGATTAAAAGATTTTCACTGATTGTATTAGTTTTCAAATAATAAACCCGACAGGTTTTTAAAACCTGTCGGGTTTGCTGTATGTAAATGTGAAATTTTTTTGCCACGACTCGAGTGATAGTGAACAAGCGAAGCAATTTCACCAATTTTCACTAATTTAATTACGATAAAAATTCGCGGAGATTCGTGAAATTCGTGGCGAAAAAAAATCTTTTAATCCTTTTAATCTGTGGCAGAAAAAACTAAACCTTTCTTCCCATTAAATTCTCACCAAAAGTTCTAAGAATATCTTTCTTTTCAGTGCTGATATCCATTTTGTCTAAAGTTTCAAAAGCTTTAAAAGTGTACATTTCTATGGCATCCTGAGTCGCAGCTGAAGCTCCCGATTCATTAAAAATAGCTTTTGCAGTGGCTATTTTTTCGGTATTATCATCTAGTTGTAAACTGAATAATTTTTCTAATTTTAATGCTTTTTCAGCTGATGAAAATTCGCGTGCTTTCAGGTATAAATAAGTTTTTTTATTGACCATGATATCACCGCCAACTTGTTTTCCAAAAGTTTCCGGATCTCCAAAAGCATCCAGATAATCATCCTGAAGCTGGAAAGCCAATCCTAAATTTAATCCGAAATCGTAAATAAAATCGGCTTCTTTTTCGGTAGTTTTGGCTACAATTGCACCCATTTTCATGGCAGCAGCAACGAGAACAGCAGTTTTATATTCGATCATTTTTAGATATTGCGGAATCGTAACATCGTTTCTTTTTTCGAAATCAACATCCCATTGTTGTCCTTCGCAAACTTCAAGCGCTGTTTTGCTAAACAGTTTTGCTAAGTCTCTAAAAACAGCCGGTTCGTATTGTTCAAAATATTGATAAGCCAGAATCAGCATCGCATCACCGGAAAGAATTCCCGTATTCAGATCCCATTTTTCATGTACCGTTTCCTGTCCTCTTCGCAAAGGCGCATCATCCATAATATCATCATGAACCAAGGAGAAATTATGAAAAACTTCAACCGCCATTGCCGCCGGAAGCGCTACTTTATAATCGGTATCAAAAACTTCTGAAGCCATTAAAGTAAGTACAGGACGCATGCGTTTTCCGCCAAGATCTAAAATATATTCAATTGGTTCATAAAGGTTTTTAGGCTCTTTACTAATGGTTTGTTTTTCTAAATAACTGATAAAAAAATCCTGGTATTGGCTAATATCGTGCATAAAATATAATCTGAATTGCGAGCTCCAAAGATACGATTCATAATGAATTATTCCTTTCTTAAAGTTTTAAATGCGAGTTTCCACTTCAAAATGCCTCTAAAACCCTTAATTCTTAAGGTGTTAAAATTATTTTTTAAAAAACTTGGAAACTTTTTTGGTGTTTAGAGTTTCCTGTCTATATTTGCACTTTTAATTGGAAACTCAGAACACTGTAAAAGTTTCCATTGGAAATTTGAATGATTTATAAATTCACTAAAATCAAATATTTATGAAAACAACATGGACCTTAGATTCTAGCCAATCAGATGTTTTAATCAAAATGAGACATTCGATAATTGCTTATATGGGAGGAACGACTAATAAATTTGATGGTTATGTGAACATCGAAGACAATGAAATTGAAGATGCATCGGTTGAGTTTTCTTTAGATATCAATAACAAAAAAGATAGTTTTCAACAAATCGATACTTATTTACAACTTCAGGATCTTTTTGATGTAAATGAGCACCCTATTATTAGTTTCAAATCGACTTCTTTTCAAAAAGTAAACAATAACATCAATTTCTTCAAAGGAGATTTAACGATAAAAGATGTAACCAGAGTAGTAGAACTTGATGCTGAGTTTATTGGCGTTAACAATTACAATGGCGAGAAAAAAGTAGCTTTTGAAATTAAAGGAGATATCAAACGTCAGGATTTTGGTTTAGATTATAATTCGTTCAATCATAACGGAGGTTTAGCTTTAGGAAAAGATATTAAACTAATTGCAAATTTAGAGTTTAGTATATAAATCTTACACAATGAATAAGTTAATGTAAAATTATTACAAATATCATGGAAACTATTTTTCTGATTTTAGTTTCCTGAGTATATTTGTAATATAATTTGAAAATTAAAATGAAAGAGAAAATTATATCAAAAGCGACCGAGTTATTTTTAAAACTGGGTTTTAAGAGTGTTACGATGGATGATATAGCAGGTGAAATGTGTATTTCGAAAAAAACGATCTACAAATATTTCTGTAATAAAGAAGTCCTGATCGAAGAAAGTACCTCTACAGTTCACCAGCAAGTTCATGACGTTATTGATACTATTGTAGTGAAAAATTATAACGCCATTCATGAAAATTTTGAAATTAGAGAAATGTTTCGCGATATGTTTAAAAACGCAACCGATACATCACCTCTTTATCAGTTAAAAAAACATTATCCTGAAATCTATCAAAATATAATGACGCATGAAATCGATCAGTGCAATCATTATTTCAGAGATAATATCTTAAAAGGAATCCGTGAAGGTCTTTACAGACCGGACTTAAATATAGATTTATATGTAAAATTTTATTACACCTTAATTTTTCATATAAACGCCACAACAGTCTCAGAAAGAGAAGCACAAAAAATAGAATTAGAAGCATTGGAATACCATACAAGAGCTATGGCAACCGAAAAAGGAATACTGGAATTAGAAAAACAACTTAAAAAAATTACTATTTAATCATCAATCTATGAAACGAATAATTCTTATATTTTTGTGTTCAATTGGCTTGTCTGCCAACGCACAAGTCAAAACACTAACCCTGAAAGATGCTCTTGTTTATGCGCTTGAAAATAAAGCCGATGCAAAAAAAGCAAGATTACAGGTTGAAAATAGTGAGTACAAAATTCAGGAAGTGCGATCAAGAGCGTTGCCTCAAATTTCTGCAAACGGAAACTTAACACACAATCCGATCATTCAGACAACTGTTATTGATGGAGCAGGATTTGGTCAGCCAGGAACTACAATTCAGGCAGCATTTGGTCAAAAATGGACTTCAAACGCAGGAGTTTCATTAACTCAGACGATATTTGATCAATCTGTTTTTACAGGATTAAGAGCAGCGAGATCTACTCGTGAGTTTTATCAAATAAACGATCAGCTGACAGAAGAGCAAGTAATTGAAAGAGTAGCTAATAACTACTATTCAGTTTATGTACAAAAAGAAAGATTAGTTTTATTAGACAGTAATTACGTAAACACAACAAAAGTTCGTGACATCGTAAAAGGACAATTTGATAACGGTTTAGCTAAAAAAATTGACTTAGATCGTATCATAGTTAAAATGTCGAACATAGATACAGAACGTCAGCAAATTAAAAATCAAATTACTTTACAGGAAAATGCATTGAAGTTTTATATGGGTATGCCTATCGAAACTATAATTGATATGCCAAAAGAAGAGTTTGAAGTTGTTCCTGCTGCATTAACAGAAGTACCAAATGTTGAAAACAGAACAGAATATTTGCTTTTGAAAAAACAAGAAGAGCTTTTAGTGTACAATAAAAAAGCTGTTGAAGCAGGATATTATCCAACACTTTCTTTAACTGCCGGTTATAATTATATTGGTCAGGGGCCACAAATGCCTTGGTTTGCAAAACCTTCAGATGGTGTGTATTGGTCAGATTACTCAGCAATTGGATTAAACCTGCACGTGCCAATTTTTACAGGATTCGGAACTCGTGCTAAAGTAAGACAAGCCGATGTAGAAATCAGATCGCTTCAGGAAGATATGAAAGATACCAAACTTTCACTTGATTTAGATTACAGAAATGCAATGGCTGATATTGATAATAATCTTGTAACGATTAAGAATCAAAAAGAAAACATGCAATTGGCTACTGAAATCTTAAGCAACACAAAAAACAATTACCTTCAGGGATTAGCATCATTAACAGATTTGTTAGATGCTGAAAATGCACAACTTGAAGCTCAAAATAACTTTACCAGAGCAGTATTGAATTACAAAATTGCCGAAGTAGCACTAATCAAATCAAAAGGCGAACTTAAAACTCTTATTAAATAACTAAACAAAATGAAGAAAACTATTATAACAATCGTAATCATAATCGCAGCGCTGGGTGTGATTGGATATGTCTTAAATAATAATAAGAAAGAGAATAAAGAAAAAACAGATATCGTAGCAGAAAAAAATGCTGCAGTTTCAGTAAAAGTAGCTCCTGTAAAAACAGAAGAAGTTTCATTAGATTTCGTAGCAAACGGAAACTTTCAACCCATTCAGCAGTTAACATTCTCTGCTGAGAAATCAGGAAAAGTAATTAGTGTTTTAGCTAAAGAAGGAGATTACGTAAAAGTAGGTCAGACTTTATTAACAATGAGAGGTGATGTAATTAATGTAAGCGCTCAACAAGCTCAGGCTGTTTATCAAAATGCAAAATCTGATTATAGCAGATACGAAAATGCTTTTAAAACTGGCGGAGTTACAAAACAACAATTAGATCAGGCAAAATTAGCTTTAACAAATGCTGAGTCTAATTTAAAACAAGCAAACATTAATGTTGGAGATACTAAAGTAAAAGCTCCAATTAATGGTTTTATCAATAAAAAATACATTGAGCCGGGATCTATCTTAACAGGTATGCCTGCAACTGCTTTGTTTGATATCGTAAACGTTTCTAAATTAAAATTAGTGGTTACAGTAAACGAAAATCAGGTTGCTAGTTTAAAAGTAGGAAACCAAATTAATGTAACAGCAAGTGTTTATCCTGATAAAACGTTCTCAGGGAAAATTACTTTTATTGCTGCAAAAGCAGATGAGTCTTTAAACTTCCCGGTTGAAATTGAAATTACAAATAATGTAAATAACGACCTAAAAGCGGGTATGTACGGAACTGCAAACTTTGCATCAAACCAACAAAAACAACACCTTATGGTTGTACCAAGAAATGCTTTCGTAGGAAGTGTGAGCAGTAACGAGATTTTTGTAGTTGAAAATGGTGTTGCAAAATTAAGAAAAGTAACTGCTGGAAGAATTTTAGGAGATCAGGTTGAAATCATCAAAGGATTATCTGACGGAGAAACTGTAGTAATTACAGGTCAAATTAACTTACAAGACGGTAATACTGTAGAAATTATTAAATAATTGTAGGCTATAAGCCGTAAGCTATAGGCTTTAAGCGTTTCTCAAAAGCCTAAAGCCTATAGCGTAAAGCTTAAAGCATAAAAAAACATATATGAAATTAGCCGAAATATCCATAAAACGTCCATCGTTAGTAATTGTATTGTTTACGATTCTAACCCTTGGTGGATTGTTTAGCTACAGCCAGTTAGGCTATGAGCTGATCCCAAAATTTGAACAAAACGTTATTACTATTTCTACTGTTTATCCGGGAGCTTCTCCAAGTGAGGTAGAAAATACCGTAACCAAGAAAATAGAGGATGCGATTGCGTCTTTAGAGAATGTCAAGAAAATTGACTCCAAATCATACGAAAGTTTATCTATCGTTTCGATTACTTTAACATCAAATGCAAAAGTCGATTTCTCTTTAAATGATGCACAGCGTAAAATAAACGCGATCATTAGTGATTTACCGGATGATGTAAAAACGCCGGCACTAACCAAGTTCTCGCTGAGTGATTTACCAATCATGACACTGGGTGCCAACGGAAAAATGGATGAAGCAGCATTTTATGACTTAATTGACAAAAAAATTGCGCCTATTTTATCTCGTGTACAAGGTGTTGCTCAGGTAAATATCATTGGTGGTTCAGAACGTGAAATTCAGGTAAACCTTGATGCGTTAAAAATGCAGGGTTACGGATTATCTGTTCCTCAGGTACAACAAACTATTTTGACTTCGAACTTAGATTTCCCAACAGGAAATATCCAGACTCGTGATCAAAAAATATTAATTCGTTTAGCGGGTAAATATAAAAGTGTTGAGGAATTAAGAAACTTAGTAGTTTCTTCTCAAAACGGAATTCAGGTTCGTTTAAGTGATATTGCCGATGTTCAGGATACTCAAAAAATTGCTGAAAAAATATCACGTGTAGATCAAAAAAGTGCTATCGTTTTACAAATCGTAAAACAATCTGATGCGAATGCGGTGGCGGTAAGTGAGCAGTTATTAAAAACAATTGCTATTCTTGAAAAAGATTACAAAGAAAATCAGTTAAAACTAGAAGTTGCAAAAGACAGTACCGTTTTTACGCTTGAAGCGGCAGACTCTGTAGTACACGATTTATTAATTGCGGTAGTTCTGGTAGCATTTGTAATGTTGTTCTTCCTGCACAGTATTAGAAACTCGTTGATCGTAATGGTTTCTATTCCGGCATCATTAATTGCAACCTTTATTGGTATATATTTAATGGGATACACCTTAAACTTAATGAGTTTATTAGGATTATCTCTTGTGGTAGGTATTCTGGTCGATGATGCGATTGTGGTATTAGAAAATATCTACAGGCACATGGAGATGGGTAAAAGCCGAATTCGTGCATCATACGATGGTACGGCCGAAATTGGGGGAACGGTAACTTCGATCACATTAGTAATTGTGGTAGTATTTTTACCAATCGCGATGAGTTCAGGATTGGTTTCTAATATCATTACACAATTTTGTGTTACCGTAATTATATCAACTTTACTATCACTTTTAGCTTCGTTTACTATTATTCCTTGGTTATCATCTCGTTATGGTAAATTAGAGCATATTGAAGGAAAGAATTTATTTGGAAGAATTATTCTTGGTTTCGAAAGTTATTTAACACGTTTCACTAACTGGGTTTCTGAATTATTAACTTGGTGTTTAGATCATTATTATAAAACTCTTGCTGTTGTATTAATATTATTCTTCGGATCTACAATAGGATTAATGGGAGGTGGATTCATTGGAGGAGAGTTTTTCGCATCATCTGATAGTGGGGAATTCTTAGTTCAGATCGAAATGCCAAAAGATGCTTCGTTAGAACAAACGAACTTCATGACTCAAAAAGCCGAAGCTTATTTAAAAGCGCAAGAATATGTTCATAGCCAGATTACAACGGTAGGACAAACCTCAGAAGGTTTTGGAGCATCGCAGGCTACAGCTTACAAAGCAGAGATCGACGTAAAAATGATCGAACAAAAAGATCGTAAAGATGACGCGAATGTTTATGCTGCAAAAATTAAACGTAAGCTTGAAAAAGTATTAGTTGGAGCAAAAGTAAAAACAGTTCCTGTAGGTATCTTAGGTACTGCTGAAGATGCTACATTAGGATTAATTGTAACAGGTCCTTCTACAGAAAGTGCAATGGCATTTGCTAAATTAGCTGAAGCTGAATTACGTACAATTCCCGGAACAACAGAGATTAAATTAACTGTTGAAGACGGAAATCCTGAGATCAACGTAAAAGTAGATCGTGATAAAATGGCTGCTTTAGGATTAACACTTCAAACAGTTGGTTTAACCATGCAAACTGCTTTTAGTGGTAATACAGATGGTAAATACAGAGCTGGTGAATACGAATACGATATCAACATCAGATATAATGCATTCGACAGAAAAAGTATTACCGACGTAAGTAATTTGATATTTATTAATGCAGCAGGACAACAAATTAAGTTATCGCAATTTGCTGATATTACAGAAGGTTCAGGACCTAGCCAGTTAGAGCGTAGAGATAAATCTGCTTCTGTAACTGTAAAAGGACAAAACGTTGGGGTTCCTTCAGGAACAATCGTAACACAATGGCAGGCAAAATTAGACAAACTTAAAAAACCAGCCGGAGTAAACTATATCTGGGGTGGTGACCAGGAGAACCAATCTGAAGGATTTGGTACTTTAGGAATCGCTTTATTGGCTGCAATTATTTTGGTTTACTTAGTAATGGTGAGTTTGTACGACAGTTTCGTTCACCCGTTTGTGGTATTGTTTGCTATCCCGCTTTCGTTTATCGGGGCGATGTTAGCCTTAGCATTAACAAACAACTCGTTAAATATCTTTACGATTTTAGGTATCATCATGTTGATTGGTCTGGTGTGTAAGAATGCGATCATGCTTGTCGATTATACCAACCAAAGAAGAGCAGCTGGAGAATCAATCAGAACGGCATTAATTCAGGCGAATCACGCTCGTTTACGTCCGATCCTGATGACAACAATTGCGATGGTATTTGGTATGTTCCCAATTGCATTAGCATCTGGAGCAGGAGCTGAATGGAAAAACGGATTGGCATGGGTAATTATCGGAGGATTAATTTCTTCTTTATTCTTAACCCTGATCGTAGTTCCGGTTATTTATAATATCATGGAGAAAATAATTCATAAGTTCTCTAAAGGAGAAAAAATCGATTACGAAGCTGAAATGGTCGCTGATTATACGCCAACAGAAGTTAGTGAAGACGGTTTTAATCCTAAACATACCCATTAATTGATTTAATTTTAGACTGAAAAATCCCAAATTCCGAAAGGAGTTTGGGATTTTTTTTATGCATTAAATTCAAAAGTTTAAAATTGGAATTTGGAATTTTTTTATTTGGAATTTAAAGTTTAAGGTACAAATAATGATTATAATAATCGATAATCGCTTTGCCTTCCAATAGAACATCAGCACCAATAATACCGTGAACCGGTTTTGCTTTATAAGCCTCTAAAGCCTCATTTACATGCGAAAGATCAAAAATCACAAGGTTGAAATCTTTGTTTTTCCAGCTTCCTAATTGCAAGTGGTTGTTTGATGAAATTTGCGTTTTCATGCCAGTTCCTCCAGCGCCTGAAGCTTTGGTTTTCGATTTTTTGGCATTGAGTTCAAAACGTTCGATGCTTTCAAAACCCACACAAGAATTCGATGCTCCGGTATCTAAAATGAAATTTCCTGAAACACCATTAATCTTTGCTTTTATTAAAAGGTGTTGTGTCTTGATAACCTTAAATTTTATTTTCTTGTATTTCTCTTTTTTGAGAACTTCGTGAAGATTTTCCATTTTTGATAATGATTGAAAACCAAAAATAAACCAATTACAATCAATAAACTAATGATGTAATAGATATAATTTGTTGATTTTTCTTCAGCCGAAACAGAACCGTAATACACAAATGAGCTCCAGTAATAAGGAGATTTCTTCGCATTCGGGATTGATTTGTCTTGTAAAAAAGCAAGTTTTGCATTCGTATTGGCTTCAAAATACGGAATATCATTTTTGATGTTTTTATAAAAATCAGTCATAAAAACCGATGTGGTATAATCGTTGACCTTCCATAAAGAAAACAATAAATTTTGTGCTCCGGCAAACTGAAAACCTCTCGCCACACTCATCGCACCTTCGGCTTTGTAAAGTTTGCCAATTCCGGTTTCGCAGGCACTTAAAACCACTAAATCCGGATTAATATTTAAGTTATATAATTCTGAATATAAGATTTCCTGATCATAGAATTTAATGCTTGCCGGAGTTTCGATATCGCCGGAAGAAGCGTGTGTACTTAAATGTAAAATCGAGTATAGGTTGGCATTATTTTTAAAGTTAGAAAAACTTGCCTCAGAATTTTCTAAATATTTTCCTTTAAAATTACTTTTGATAGATTCTAATTCTTTCTTCGAATAACTCAATTCAAAAGCAGTTTTTTCGAAAATCGGGAAAACTCCCAAAACTGTTTTTTTTAAGTTTGAAATGGGGTTAGAATTGAAATACATAGTTGCAGAAGTATTATAAGCAATCTTGAAATCATTCAATAAATAATGCATTTTGGCAAAATTTGTTGTTGATGATTCTTGCGTAATCAAAGCTTCAAAAGGCAGGAAATTCAAAATTCCGTCAGGAACAATTATTAGATTTTGATAAACATAATTTGTAGGTAATTTTAATAAATCGTAAGCTGTTTTTCCAGAGTGATTATAACCCGAAATGTCATTCGTAATTGAATTTGAATCATTGAAGTAATTTATAAAATGTATAATATTATAGATCTTTCCGTCACCAACTTGAAGTCTATTTAATGAAATTCGATTATTTTGCAAAGTAAAACAATATTGATTCTCAAATCCCATAAAATAATAAACCATTATTGCTTTGTCATTTTCTAATTTCGAAAACAAGGCTTTTAAATCGCATTTTTCAGGAATATAGTTGGGGTTTTCTGATTGAACTTTTTTCAACGAAAGCATCATTTCGTTTTGTTTTTTTATAAACTTATTTATTGCTGAAATATTAGCCAAATTACCTTTCTGCTGTTCTTTTAAAATAGCATTATTTAAGTTTTGAAGTTGGTGTAAAAACTGTTTTTCTTCTGCAGAAGCATTCTTAATATTCGAACGATAACGTTGCAATATTCCAGCTTTTGTTTTTTCAGAAATTTTAAAAGCTTCTTCTAAATATTTGATTTTACCTTCTTTTTGATACAATCGATCATAAATAGAAATACACTTTTCTGTGCGATCACGTGATCGCAATTGTGCAATAATTTTAGCGTTTTCGTAAATCAAAGAATTCATCAATAAATTTTCGATGTAAAATGAAAGTTCAAAAGCCTGAAGTGCTTTTGTAAGTTGTTTTAATTCTAAAATTTCAGCCTGCAGATCGAGCGCGTCAATCAAAACCGTTTCTGCATATAATTGGTTTTGATCTGGAAGTATATTTTTGGAATTGTAATTAGGAATTAAAATTCTAAAAATTGCCTGAATTTGTTTTTCGCTTTCAACATATTTTCTTTCTTCAAAAAGTAATAAAGCCTTTTCGTGATAAAGTTTAGCTAGTTTTCTTGGTTGTTGACTGGGAGTTTGTAAAAAGAGTTTTTCTGCTTTTTCTAAATAAGAACTGGCAATCTCAAATCGTTGCCATTGTCTGTTTAATGACGCAAGATTTCTATAAGAATTCGATAAAGTTTCTGATTGATTTTTTTCGTTTTGTAAATATGTTATTGAAGATTGAAATGCGTTTTCAGCTTTCCGATGATTTTCAGGTCTCATCAAATTCCCGGTAGAATTCAGCAAATAACTATTCCCCAAATTATTCAATAAAATTCCTTTTTGCGAATTGGATAGTTTTTCTGTTTTTAGAGTATTTTCTAATAATTCGATTGCCAACGAAATTTTACCGGAACTCTGATACACATTCGATAAATTCAGGATCGCAGCAAACTTTTGTTTCTGAGCGTCGGGATAATTTTTAGCAGTATTTACAATAAAAAAGTATTGCTTTATCGTATTTTCGGCGCTGTCATAATCGCCCAAAACCGTATATAAATTGCCTAAAGGTTTCAGGCAATATTCTATAATATCATAACTGCTCAGTTTGTTTTTCTGATAAATTTGCCAAGCTTTTTCGTAGCTCGAAATCGCTTTTTCGGTTTGGCCGAATTGGTTTTCATAATAGGCTTTATTGCAATTTAAAACTACAATTGCCAGTAGTTCATCTTTGGTTTTTGGTTTTAAATTTTTCCAAAAAGCCGATTCAATCTGGTTTAAATTTTCTATGGCTTTCGCCGAAGGATTTGCTACAAAAACGTCAACTGCATTATATATTTTATCTTCCTGACTCTGCGCTGACAGATTCAGACTAAAAAAAAGAAAGATTAAACCATATAAGTTATATAAGTTCATATTATATTGGTACGCATAATTTTAAAGTTAAGGCATAAAGTGCATATTACAATTATGTTGATATGCTTTTGTCCGTCTGAGCGAAGTCGAAGACCTTTTCTATAAGTCTTCGACTTCGCTCAGGGTGATATTTGTATTTAATACAACAAAGTAAATAATATGAACTTTTATAACTTATATGGTGAAAAAAAATCAAAACTTCCAGATTCCGTAAAATTGAAAGTAGTTGAAATTCTGTTCAAAATTCATCACATATCTTGCGCCCAAACTTGGTCCGATTCTCGCGAAACCTAATGTCAAATCGAATAAAAGACCTGTTTTTAAATTGGCAAACGAATTTTTCTCCGAACTCGATTCGGTTCTGGTATCCATTAAAAACTGATCAGTTCCGCCTTCGAAGCTTTCAATTTTTTTGTTTATCGTTTGTTCTGATGAAACATCAAAATTGGCCTGAACTCCCGCGCCAACGCCAATATAATTATTAATGTTATATCTTATCAAAACCGGAATTTCCCAGTTGACGCTTTTGTTTTCTGTAGTGGTGGTTGTGCGTTGAAATTGTTTTACACCATTTGGGTTTACCACATTTTGATCGACTACTGTTGCAGCATCTTCGTATTTGTTGATCGCGTTTAACCATTCGGCCTGCCAGTAAAAACGATACGATTTAAAAGGCGAAATGGTCGCACCCACAAAATAACTGGTCGATTTTTCGAGATCAGGATACACATTATAACCCGCTTTTGCACCAATCGAAATTCCGGGCAAGAATCGCGTAGTGGCATAATTGGTAATTATAGGTTCGTTTTTATCAAAGATAATTGCCGTTCTGCTTCGGGTTTTTACTTTATGAAAATCTTCGGCAAATTTCATAGAGTATTTTACAAAGCCTTTTGTACTGTCTTTTTCGTGCACATTTTTTTGCTCGCTTCCTGGCAAATAAATGTTTTTGAATGTAAAGAAAATTTGATTTTTTTTGATAATCGTATCGAGACAACTCACGGTAGGAACTTCATCTTTTGGACAAATCGGACATTTTGGGTACATGTCTTCGACCTTAAATGTTTTTTTGTCGAACATATCCGGAACATCAGTTTCCAGCCTGATCATTCGTGCAGGACCTTCGCCATTGTTCTGGAAACGTGTTTTAAAATTTACCCGTTTAAAACGGACCAATCTGTAATTCATAAAACTTCCGTTAGATCCCATTTTGTTAGGATCGTGAGAAGTTACGATTTCCATTTCGAGGTTTTTTATTTTGTGGTTTTTATAACTTCGGTTGGGTACAAAAATACCTCGCATGGTAACGGTTGCGCTGGTATCTTTGATCATTTCGGGAGTGGTTTTAAACGTATAAAATACATTGTGCGTTTCACCCGGATTAGCATCATCAAATTCTAAAACCGAAACGTTATGATAGGTTTTATTGGCTTCTAATAAAGAGGCATCAAGATCTTCTTCGGTAGTGGTGTTTCTGTATTTTTTGATTTTGAAATTATTTTCGGCGGAAGCCAAATATCGATCAGAATCCTCAAGATCGTTTACCGAAGCAACGGTTTTTTCTTTTACTTCACGTTCGTTCGCATAAGTCCTGAAATCAACCAATTCGAAATTATTACTCTTAAATTGTTTCTCATTATAAAACAAATAAAGCTTTCCGCTTGCTACATAATTCTCAAGATTTTGATAACCTACTACGACTACCATTTCCTGATCCGGAATGGGATCGCAATTTTTGAGGATTGCAAATCCGTTTTGGTCTGCGATTGAGGCAATGTCTTTATAATTGGTGTCGGTAATATCGTTTACGGCAACTTTTTTAGGTCGTGTTGCAGGAGGTTTTCCGTTGTCGTAATTGTTGGTTACGGCAAGTCTTGTGGTATACATTCCTTTGTTTTTATAGACGTGTTTGGGTTCGGCTTCTTTGCTGTAATGTCCGTCGCCCAATTCCCATAAATACGAATAACTTGGTTTTGGTGCGCCGGCAATAGGTATTAGTGGCGGCGTTTCGGGTTTGTAGGTAACGGCATTTCCGTTTTGTATAAAAACAATATTGGCTCTACGGGTTATGGTGTCTTTTACTTTGGTTTGTCCTATTGAGAGAATAGAAAATAGAATAAAGAAAATAGACGATAGTGGTTTCATAACTTGAGGTTTTTTAGCCCTGATAGTAGTGGAAATCCTTTTTCTGGCTTCTTTAGCCAGGAAAAGATTGCAACGAATAGCAGGATTAGCTTCTAAAAATGATCAGAATTGAATTTGAAAACTGGATTAAATGTAAAAAAAAGTGATGAGCAAATCACCACTTTTTCTTAAAAGTATTTTGTAAGTTACTGAATAGCATTGATTGCGGCTACAAGTTGGGCTTCGGTACCCACCGTTGTTTCGGCCAAAGTAAAGGTGTAAACATCGTTTGCAGCAACGGTTACCGCTTTGATCGCATAACGCCATTGACCATTAGATTCTGTTGCAAAAATCACGTGACATTTTAAACCAATCGGGATTTGTCCGTAATGTTCGCTAAACAATCCTGCTGGGATATAAGTATCTAGTTTTGCCAATGCGTTGTTGCCTTCGCCATCGTATGATAAATAAACTGCACTATTGTTATTGTCGTAACCTGTAGGAGCAGCCACAAGAAGAGTAGTTTTAGGTCTTGGATCGCTATAGAAACGGTCTACGTTTGTCCAGCCAAAGTTGCCAAAAGTTACGTAATAATTAGTTCCTTCGCCTTGTACACCACCTTTTCCGCCGCCAGTTCCGTCGGCATTTGGTTTGTTTTCTTTCCAGGCAAGTTCGCCTTTTTCATCAATTATACCATTCCATAAAGTCATGGCATTGTCAAGTCCGTCAGTTAAAGCAGTTGGTACGATTAAATTCATGCTGCAGGAAGTTTTAAGTTCAACACCGCCTTGTGTGGCTTTTATGAAAAATTCTCCTCCCGAAATCAGTAGATTTTTCTTTCCGTCAGCTGTAATACCCATTGTAGGTTTGTTGGTGATTAGCATAGTTCCTTTGTCAAAAAGTTCGATGTATTCGATGTCTACAGCTCCGGTTACGGCAACTCCGTTTTTAGTCAAACAATCTCCGTTGATGTTTAATTTTACTCCCTTTGCAGAGGTTATGGTCACAAGACCCGTTCCGGCTGTAATGGTAAATTTTTGTGTATTTTTCTTAACTCCTTGTTCGCTAATGCTCTTAAAAGCGGCAGCGGTTGGTGGTAAAACAAGATTTTCACTGTTGTTGTCATCGCCGTTGTCGCAACTTACTAAAGTGATTATCAATAAAAATAAAACTCCTAATTTTTTAAAATTTGTGTTCATGATTTCTAGTTTTTATAAATCTGTTCTGATTGTTTCAGTTGGTTCACAGATTTTGGTTGTTAATTATATTGTTATATCAATTTGGGTTTGATATTGTTACCCCTGGTTTCGAAAAACATTTCTTAAACTTGTATTCTGATGTTATATCAATTGGCTTATAAAATTGTTACCCCTGTTTTTATTATTTTTTAATTTTCTTTTGAAAGGCATTTGTCTTCGAATAAATTTCCGTCTTCGTCTATGGCAACGAGAATGTTTTTTTTCCGCGAAAGCGTAATAATCAAATAAATCCAGACAATTGACCAAAGCCCGAATGTGATGCAGGTAAGAAACAAATGAAGAGAATGGTTGATTGCTTTTTTTTCTTTGGATAAAACCACATAAGGAAGTTTGTCATTATGTTCTGTGATTACAAAGCCATTTCGGGTTTTGGCCGAAATCATTTGGTTAAACTGTTCTATGTTTTTTTCGTTTACAAATTGATAGGTTTCCATTTCGTTTATTTTTTTGCCGCGAATTGCACGAATGAGCACGAATTTTTAAATTAAATAATCTGTGAGAATCCGTTTGATCCGTTTAATCTGTGGGCTATTCTTTACACTTTATATTGAACTTGATTGTCCAGAGACTCTTTTACTACGATATATCAATCAGATATGTTAATTGTTACCCTATAATGTGAAATTTATTTACAATTGTTTTTTAAATTAGCTACAAAAAGTTTTTTTTATGGGAAAAGGTAAAATTCATCCTGATCAAATGTATATTGAGGGACTTGCGGCAAATGATTCGGCTATTATTGCGACGATTTATAAAAAGTTTGTTCCCAAAGTAGTAATGTTTATTATGAACAATTCCGGAGATAAAGAACATGCTCAGGATGTGGTGCAGGAAATCATGATTTTACTTTTTAATCAGGCTAAAGCCAATACACTTCAGCTCACTTGCCCTTTTGATGCCTACTTTTTTTTATTGTGTAAAAGAAAATGGCTTAACGAACTCAAAAAAACATCGAACAAAGGGGTAACAATTAACGAAGATGTTTTATCTATGAATGAATCTGCAAGAGAGCTAATTGGTCAAACTGAAGAATTTGACGAAAAACAACAGCTTTTTGATACGATGTTTCTAAAATTAGGAGATAAATGTCAGGAGTTATTAAAACTGAGTTTTACCACTAAAACAATGGAAGAAGTTGCCGAGAAACTTAACGTTACTTACGGTTACGTGCGTAAAAAGAAATCGTTATGTGTTGGCCAATTGACGCAGTGGATTCAGGAAGCCAAAAATTTTAAATCGTTAAAAAATAATTAGTCATGAACGAAGAACGCTATATATTATTCGATCAATATCTTCAGGGAGAAATGACTGTTGAAGAAAAAGATAATTTTGAAAAACAATTGTCTGAAGATCACGAATTGTCTTCGGAGTTTGAAACTTTCAAAGAAGTACAGTTGCGCCTGAAAACTAAATTTGAATTTGAAGATGAAAGAGAAGCGTTTAAGGCAAACTTAACGGAGATTTCAGACAAACATTTTAATACCAATAAACCTAAAGTTGTCCTGATGCGACCTTGGTATTATGCCGCCGCCGCATCTGTTATTATTTTATTCGGACTATTCTTTTTTGATTATAATAATCCTTCTTTTGCTGATTATGATAATCCGGAAACAGCTTCGTTTGTAGAAAGAGGCGATACCAATCAAGCATTGATAGGAGCGCAAACGGCTTTTAACGATGGAAAATATGCAGCAGCAATTCCGCTTTTTGAGGAGATTTTAAAAGAAAATAAAACACCTGAAATTCAATATTTTTATGGAGTTGCTTTACTCGAAGAAAGTAAATACCCAAAAGCCGAAAGTGTTTTTAATGAATTAAAATCAGGAACATCTGCTTATAAAGATAAAGCTACATGGAGTCTGGCCTTATCTAAACTGAAACAAAAAAAATACACAGAGTGTAAAGAAATCCTTGAAACCATTTCGCAGGATTACGAAAATTATGACGATGTAGAGAAACTTCTCGATGAGCTGAATTAGAATTAGAAGTTTATAAAATAGGTAAACCTTTGTCAAAACTAAAATCTTCGACAAAGGTTTTTGCTTTTCAATAAAGAAAAAAATCCGTTTTAAATCCGTGTTTTTACGAAGTAAATTCGTTTCATCAGTGTCCCAATAAGTTCAACTTCTTCAAGTTAGATATAATTTAAAAAAAAGCTTTTACGTGATCCCGTAATCCAATGTGGATTTTTAGTTCTACATTCGGTTTCTTTTATTAAAAAATTTCCAAAAACAAAACAAACCAAAACCTACATGAAAAAAACTACCCTCTTTTTTCTCTTAGTTCTTTCACAAATTACCTTTGGCCAGTCCAAAATTACAGAAACTGAAAAACTTATTGCAACCTGCAAAGTTTGGGGATTCTTAAAATATTACCATCCAAAAGTAGCCAACGGCGAAGTAAAATGGGACAATCAACTTCTTGAAGTTTTACCCAAAATAGAAAAAGCACAAAGCAAAGAAGAATTCTCGCTAGTTCTGGAAAACTGGATTGATGATCTTGGTCCGGTAAGAGAAATTGCTCCAATCATTGTACCTAAAAATGTAGAATATTTTGATAAAAACTTTGATTTAAGCTGGTTTAATAATAAGTTATTTTCGAAAAAGCTTTCTAAGAAATTAAAATTTATAGAAAACAACAGATTTCAAACCGAGGAAGAAATTGGTCCGGGATACAATCCTCTTAAAAACGGAGATTATTTTAATCTAAAATACGACAATAAAAATTCAAAAATAGTATGGACGTTTGCATACTGGAATCTAGTAGAATATTTTTTCCCTTATAAATATCTAATGGATCAAAAATGGGATGTTACTTTAGAAAAAATGCTTCCGTTAGTTCTTGAAACTAAAAATGAAGATGATTTTTATACAGTAGCCAGAAAAATGACAGCTAAGCTTGATGACACTCATGTTGAATTTGCCATATATAAGAATAATCATTTTGAGGAAAACAGAAGATATTTTCCTGCTACGGGTAAAATCATTGACAACAAATTGGTAGTTACCGAAATTTTAGGAGATAGTCTGGCTCAGGCCGATAATATAAAAGTAGGCGATGCAATTACGAAAATAAATGACAAAACAATAGAAGCGCTTGTTGCAGAATACAGGGATTTATTTTCTGCTTCTAATGAACCTGCTCTTTTAAACAAAGTTGTTAGAAAAATTCTAAACGGATATTCAGACAATGTGAATGTTGAATTTTTGAAAGATGGCAAATACACAACAAAAGCAATGACATGGTTTAACTACCATGATTCTCACAGAAATGAATTTAAAAAAGGAGCAAAGAAAAAGAAAAAAGAAAAATTTAAACTTCTGGAAAATAATATTGGCTATGTCGATATGGGTGTAATAAAAGAGGCACATATTCCGGATATGATTGAAGCCTTAAAATCTACCAAAGCTATTGTTTTTGATATGAGAAATTATCCAAACGGCACTTATGAGCAGATTGCTAAATTCTTGAACGCCCATGAAGAAACTTTTGCAATTTATACCTATCCGGATTTTAGTTATCCGGGAAGATTTAAATGGACAGAAGGAACAAAATGTGGTTCTGAAAACAAGGATCATTACAAAGGAAAAATAATAATGTTGCTTAATGAAGAATCGATGAGCCAGGCAGAATGGACAGCTATGTGTTTTCAAACTGCTGGTAACACGACAATTATAGGAAGTCAGACCGCAGGAGCAGATGGAAATGTAATAGAATTAGATTTTAAACCATTTCACACCCGATATTCCGGAATTGGAGTGTATTATCCTAATAAGCGCGAAACCCAAAGAATCGGAATCGTTCCTAATATTGAAGTAAAACCAACCATAAAAGGTATTCAGGAAGGAAGAGACGAAGTTTTAGAAAGAGCAATTTTGTTTATCGAAGGTGGAGTTTAGTTTTAAATTGCTCGATAGATTGATGCTGAATAAAGTCAGAAAATAACACAAGTAATTCCGTAAAGTTTTTGCGCATAGTAAACCCGACAGGTTTTTAAAACCTGTCGGGTTTCGTTGTGTAATGTATTGGTTGTTTATGATGCTATTTTATGCAATGAAAAAAAATCCGCGCCAATCCGCGTTTTTACGAAGTAAATCCGTGTCATCCGCGTGCCATAACATTCCAATTGGGAAAGTTTTTAATATTGTCGTAATTTTGAACCATTAAAAATTATACAATTGAATTCAACACCCATAATTACCGATACACATACCCATTTATATTCTGAAGAATTTGATCAGGATCGCGACGAGATGATGCAAAGAGCCATAAACGCCGGAGTAACACGTTTTTTTATTCCTGCAATTGATGCCGCTGCAACACAATCTATGTACGATTTAGAGCAAAATTATCCTGATTATGTATTCCTGATGATGGGTTTGCATCCCACTTACGTGAAAGATAATTACGAAGACGAGTTAAAGCATGTTGAAACCGAACTGGCAAAAAGAAAGTTCTATGCCGTTGGTGAAATCGGGATCGATTTGTATTGGGATAAAACACATTTAAAAGAACAACAAATCGCTTTTAAGAGACAAATTCATTTAGCCAAACAATACAAATTACCCATTGTAATTCATTGCCGTGAAGCTTTTGATGAGATTTTTGAAGTCCTGGAACAAGAGAAATCAGATGATTTATTCGGCATTTTTCATTGTTTTTCAGGAACACACGAACAAGCACTTCAGGCAATATCTTACAATATGAAGTTGGGAATTGGAGGAGTAGTGACTTTTAAAAACGGAAAAATCGATCAGTTTTTAAACGAAATCGATTTAAAACATATTGTTTTGGAGACAGATTCTCCCTATTTAGCACCAATTCCGTACCGCGGAAAACGCAATGAAAGTAGTTATTTAGTAAATGTTATTAGCAAGCTGGCCGATGTGTATGACGTTTCTGAAGAGACAATTGCAACTGTAACAACTCAGAATTCTAAGGACGTTTTTGGGATTTAATTTATACCTTACAATAGTTTAATTTTTTTTTTGTTCTTTTGCCCACTTAAAACCAATATAAATAATGCAGAGATTTGATGCCATTCGACCGTTTTATGATTCTGAAATAAATGAAGCCCTTCATGGTGTTGCTAATCATCCGATGATGAAAGCCATGATGAACTTTACTTTTCCGGAAGTAGAAGATCAGGTTTGGAAAGATCAATTAAAGAAAACACATTCTATTCGTGATTTTCAATGCAACTTTATTTATAATACAATTCAAAAAGTTTTAGAGAAAAGTTCTGAAGGATTAACAACTTCAGGATTCGAAAAACTGGAAAAAAACGAATCATACTTATTTATCTCCAATCACAGAGATATTCTTTTAGATACAACCTTATTAAACGTTTGCCTTTTCGAACATGGTTTAGTCATGACAGCATCGGCAATTGGAGACAATTTGGTTAAAAAAGCATTTTTAAACACCTTAGCAAAACTTAACAGAAACTTTTTAGTTTTAAGAGGTTTAACGCCAAGAGAAATGCTGCAAAGTTCTAAGTTATTGGCTGAATATATCGGACATTTATTGCTTCGCGAAAACCGTTCGGTTTGGATTGCTCAAAGAGAAGGACGTACCAAAGACGGAAATGATGAAACCAATCCGGGGGTTTTAAAAATGATCGGAATGGGTTCTGACGAAGCCAACCTAATGGATTATTTTAAGAAATTAAAGATTGTTCCGGTTTCTATTTCATACGAATACGATCCTACAGATGTTCTGAAAATGCCACAATTAATGGCAGAGGCAAATAACGAAGTTTACATCAAAGAAAAAAACGAAGATTTCATGACCATCTTGAGTGGTATCATGGGAACTAAAAAAAGAATACACATTTCTGTTGGAGATGTTCTTGATAAAGAAATTGATCAAATTGTGGCAGAAAATGACAATGCCAACAAACAAATTCAGGCTTTGGCACAAACTATTGATGATGTAGTTTTAAAAAATTACCAATTATGGCCAACCAATTTTATTGCTTACGATATTTTAAACGAAACAGATAAATTTGCTCACAAATACAAAGAGAGCGAAAAATCACTTTTTGAGCGTCGTTTAGAAATGCGTATCGGAAGCGATAATCCCGTTACCAGACAAGGGTTTTTATCCATGTATGCCAATCCTGTAGTTAATAAATTAAAATACCAGGATGTCATCTAAAGCTAAAATATTGCTAATTTATACCGGAGGAACCATCGGTATGAGCAAAGATTTTGAAACAGGCGCGCTCAAAGCGTTTAACTTTGGTAAATTATTGCAAAAAATTCCCGAAATCAAACAATTAGATTGTGAGATTGAAACGGTTTCATTTGAAGAACCTATAGATTCATCAAACATGAATCCCGGCGAATGGACAAAAATTGCTGAAATCATAGAAGAAAATTACATTGCCTACGACGGTTTTGTAGTGCTTCATGGTTCTGATACCATGTCTTATTCGGCTTCTGCATTGAGTTTTATGTTAGAGAATTTGGCAAAACCGGTAGTATTTACGGGATCGCAATTGCCAATTGGAGATCTTCGTACCGATGCTAAAGAAAACCTGATTACGGCCATTCAGATCGCATCGCTTCAGGAAAACGGAAAACCGGTTATCAACGAAGTTTGTTTGTACTTTGAATATAAATTATACCGCGGAAACCGAACTTCAAAAGTAAATGCCGAACACTTTAAAGCCTTTACAGCACCCAATTATCCTGAATTGGTAGAATCTGGCGTTCACTTAAAATTAAACCGACATTTATTTCTTCCCATACAAGAAAATGCGAATCTGATTGTACACAAAAACTTAGACAATCACGTTGCCATCATAAAAATGTTCCCGGGAATGAGCGAAGTTGTTTTGTCTTCGATTCTGGCGATTAAAGATCTTAAAGGAATTGTTCTGGAAACTTACGGTTCCGGAAATGCCCCAACCGAAGATTGGTTTTTGAATCTAATTCAGAAAGCCATTCAGTCTGGTTTGCACATCGTTAATGTAACACAATGTTCAGGCGGAAGCGTAAATATGGGACAATACGAAACCAGTACGGCCTTAAAATCTCTTGGCGTAATCTCAGGAAAAGATATTACTACAGAAGCCGCCATTACAAAACTAATGTATTTGTTAGGCCACAATATTCCTCAAGCCGAATTTAAAAACGTTTTTGAAACCGCATTGCGTGGGGAAATTTCGTTATAAAATTTCACCATATTTTTTTCACCATTTAAGTGATATAAGTTCATTTTAGTAAAGTAAAACGACTTGTTTTGTCATCCTGACGAAGGAAGGATCACACCAGGAGCTCGACAAAGATTGGCGAATTTCTGTACGGAGTTTTTTGTGTGATCCTTCCTTCGTCAGGATGACAAGTTTGCGTACAAATTAGAATTTATTAATTTTTATACGGAACTTGACAAGTCTCTAAATCATCTTCATCAGAAGTATGTCTTTTATAATACACATAAACAATTACCGAAAGAATACAAATAATTCCCTGAATCGCAACCGTATTTCGGGTTCCTATAATGTGCGAAACGTAACCTATAATTAAACTTCCCACAGGAATCATTCCCTGATAAGCCATCAAATAATAACTGATACTTCTCGAACGCATATTTACAGAACTTTGCGTCTGAATATAAATGTTTATAGATGAGGTTTGTGCCATCATACCCACACCACTCAATGCCATGCAAATAAGCGCAACAGTTAAACTGTTTGAATACGCTAGTATAATGATGCTAAAACCTAATAATAAGCTCGCAGCGATCATTATTTTGCCCATATTATCTGCTTTTTTAAGATTAGCCAGATAAATAGCCGATAAAATAGATCCAATTCCGGCCGCACTTTCGAACCAACTGAAAGTTTGAGCATTTCCGCTAAAAATATCTTTGGCAAAAACTGGCATTAAAGTATTAAAAGAAATCACGAACAAACTGCTACACATTAACATCAAAAGCATTTTGGCCATTTCGGTTTCTTTTCTAACATAATCCAGTCCTTCAATAAAATCATCATACATTTTAAGTTTATCGGTAGCTTTAATATGCGGCGTTATTTTCATCATCAATAAAGAAATCAAAACCGGAATATAGCTTAAGAAATTCCCAATAAAACAAATGTCTTCGCCATAATTGTGCAAAATAATTCCGGCTAAAGCAGGTCCGGCAATTCGGGCAAAATTGTTCAAAGTAGAGTTTAGTGCAACTGCATTTGGCAAATCCTCTTTATTATCTACAATATCGATCATCATGGTTTGTCGGCAAGTCATATCAAACGAGTTGATGATTCCCTGAATTAAACTCAAAGCCAGAATAAAGTTGATGTTGTATATTTTTAAGTAAATCATTAAAGCTAAAGCTCCCGCTTGCAGCATTGCCATAGATTGCAACAAAATCATGGCACGATGTTTATCATAACGCCCAATAATACTTCCGGCCAAAGGTGCCAGGAATAAAGACGGAATCATACTTAAAAAAGTGGCTAATCCTAATAAAAAAACCGAACCCGTAACGCTGTAAACCATCCAACTTACGGCTGTTTTTTGAAGCCAGGTGCCAATTACTGAAACCGATTGTCCGTAAAAGAATAACTTGAAGTTTTTTGATTTTAACGCTTTAAACATGATGCCTGATATTTTTTTTACAAAGTTCGCGATTATGATTTCATTAGAAAAATTAATAATTTTACTGATAATAAGTAGTAAAACTTATCGATATGGAGATTTATCAATTAGAGTATTTTATTAAAACGGCTGAGGTATTGCATTTTACAAAAGCTGCCGAATTGTGTTTTGTTACACAATCCGGATTGTCCCAACAAATAAAAAAGTTAGAAGAAGAACTCGGAATGCCTTTGTTTATAAGAATTGGAAAGAAAGTACAACTTACCGAAGCAGGTTCTGTATTCCTGATTCATGCCAAACAAGTCATCGAAAATGTACAAAGCGGTAAACAGGCGATTGATGATTTGAACCAAATGATTGGCGGCGAATTACGAATTGGCGTTACTTATATTTTTGGTTTATTAGTTCTGCCCGTTGTTAATGCATTTGCAAAAAGATATCAGAATTTAAAAATCATAGTAGATTATGGTACAACAGAAGCACTAGAACAAAAGTTGATTAATAATGAATTAGATTTAGTACTCGTAATTTCATCGCATGAGATTGGTCCCCCAATTCAAAAAGTGCCTTTGTTTACTTCAAATATGGTAATGGCGGTTGCTAAAACACATCCTTTGGCTTCTTTAGAAAAAATACCATTTAAGAAAATAGAACAAGTGCCGCTAATTCTTCCTGGAAAAGGATCGAACTCCAGAGAATATGTAGAAATATTGTTTGTAAAACATCACATGAAGCCGAAGATTTCAATAGAATTAAATTCGATTAATGCCTTATTGCAAATGGTAGAAAACAGCGACTGGGCAACTATAGTAGCCGAAAAAGCATTAAAAGGCTGGGAACATAGTCTTAAAGCGATTCAAATTACAGGAGTTGCAACTAAACGAGAATCTTTTATGCTCACGATTGGAAGTTACCAAAAGAAAGCTGTAAAATTATTTATGGAAGAATTTAGTAAGAGCATAAACGAATCTTAAAAATTAACGTTGCGTAACTCGATTTTTTTTGTGTTCTTTGCAGACCAATTTAGAGAGGTGTCCGAGTGGTTGAAGGAGCTAGCCTGGAAAGCTAGTATATGGGTAACTGTATCGAGGGTTCGAATCCCTTCCTCTCTGCAAAAGGCTTTTGTGATATTCACAAAAGCCTTTTTTTATTTACACCACCGGAATATAAATATCAAATTTAGCTCCCTGATTTACTTTTCCGGTTGCAGTGATAATTCCGTTATGGTTTTCTACAATCTTTTTTGCTATGGCAAGACCAATTCCGGTTCCTTTATAATCTGTTTTACTGTTTAGTTGCTGGAACATTTCGAAAACCCGGCTTTCAAACTGAGGATCAAATCCAATACCATTATCCGTTATAATAATATGGCAATAATCGGCCGATGATTTATTTTTCTTTGTTTTGGGTTTTGTATAAAGAGTTTCAATGGTAATATGAGGCGCTTTTTCTTCTGTTGAGAATTTCAAAGAATTACTTATCAGATTGCATATTAATTGATGAAATTGCGACGGAATTATAAAAGCGCTACAATTTCCGGATATTTCGATAATTGCTTTTTTTGCCGTTATTTCTTTCTTTAAATCTTCCAGAACTTCATCTATAATATCATTAAGACTGACATGTTCGAATTTCTTTTCGGTTACACTTGTTCGCGAATAAGTCAGTAAATCGTTTATAAGCGCTTGCATATGAGACGCAGAAACTTCGATACGATCAAAATAAAACTTTCCTTTCTCTGTCAGGTTTTGATGCTCATCCGTTGTAATTCTGTTCGAAAAAACCTGTATTTTTCGTAACGGTTCCTGTAAATGGTGGCTTGAAATATAAGTAAAAGCTTCAAGCTCATTGTTGGCGAGAATTAATTCGGCGGCACGTTTCTCTTTTTCATTGTTTTGAAAAGTCAGTTCTGCATTGGCAATAAGAAGTTCCGCTGCACGATTTTCTTTTTCCTTATTCTGATACGCCAGTTCCTTATTGGCAATCACAAGTTCGGCAGCACGTTTTTCTTTTTCTTTATTCTGAAAAGTCAGTTCTTTATTCGCAATGGCAAGTTCAGCAGCGCGATTTTCTTTTTCCTGGTTTTGATAGGCCAATTCCTTATTAGCGATTACAAGTTCTGCCGCACGTTTCTCTTTTTCTTTATTCTGAAAAGTCAGTTCTTTATTCGCAATAACAAGTTCAGCAGCGCGATTTTCTTTTTCCTGATTTTGATACGCCAGTTCTGCATTTGCTATGACCAATTCTGCTGCGCGTTTTTCTTTTTCTTTGTTTTGATAAGCAAGTTCAGTATTGGCAATAAGCAATTCAGCAGCACGTTTTTTGCGCTCTTCTATTTGTTGCGCAAGCCTTTTATTAACCCGCAACAATTCGTCATTGTGATTTATTTTATTCCTTTCGGGAAAAGTATTTTCATCATCTGGAATAATTTTTTTTTCACTCATGTTTTTGGCGCATTTACCCAAATGTAACCTAACTGAATTTAAAGTCTTTGATTTAAATATAATAACTGAATTTATAAGAGATAATTAACGTTATCACTCAGAATACGCGATTTTTAATTTAAGTTTTTTCTTATGTTTTTATTTGTGGTTAGATTAAAAAAGTCTATTAATAAAAAGTTCTCGCCTCTATTTTTCAAAATATTTAAAAAAAGGATGTAGCATTTTCATTTTACGTTCGTCTTGATTTAAAATGCTTCAATTATCTGTTTTACGCGAATGGCTAAAAAGTAAAAAAGATTTTAGAAGTAATCAATCATCAATCAAATATTTAAATCAATCACAATCATGAAAATCAAATTTTCTAAATCTCTGGGAATATTCGAATTAAATCCAAAAAATACAAATGCTTTGGAGCAAGCTAAGAAATTGGCGAGTTTGTAAAAATTAGAATTTATAAATAAAATAAAATCCCGTTGCAAGAACAATTTTGCAATGGGGGTTTTGCTTTTTAGCGCAATCATATTTCTTTTATTTTTTGAAAGAAAATATTTACTATTTTTGCGTCTTAAATGAAAATGAAAGGAAATATGGAAATCAAAGATCAGGTATTAGAAGCTATGAAAAAAGCCCAACAACCTTTAAACGCAGGAAAAGTAGTTGAGCTAACTAAATTAGATCGTAAAGATGTAGATAAAGCAATGAAAACATTAAAGGATGAAGGTTTAATCGTTTCTCCTAAACGTTGCTTTTGGGAAGCAAGATAAGTTTGGAAAGACAAATAAAAAGCTCCGTAGGAGTGACATATATTTAGGTTATAGAAAAAATATGTCACTCCTACGGAGCTATATGTTGTAAACATTTATGCTTTGCTATAAATATTTCGCTTTTCCGAAGCTTACAAAAAGAGCTATCCTTCTGAGACAGTTTGTTTTTGGTTTTTAAAGCTTAATCTCAAACAAACTAAAAGAGCCTTCTTTATAATGTTCCGGTAATTCGCTTGTCCATTCGATTGTGCTGATGCCTTTGTATTCGAAACCACAGCTGGTGTAATATTTGTTTATTCTTTCGTTTCCGCTATGTGTGTCAAGACGAATGTATTCTTTGTTATTTTCTTTGGCATATATTTTAACCCATTCAATTATTTTTTTAACGTACGATTGTCCTCTGAATTTTGGGTTTGTAGCAATACGATGAAGATAAACCGCAGGATCTTTAGCAGCTTCTTTCCAGATAATTAAATCATTAAAAGTAAGTACAAATGTACAGGCAACTTCATCTCCTTCTTTGATGATAAAATGACGATTTTCGGTAATTTCTTTTTCGATTAAAGCTCTTTCAAAACCTCTCCAGCTTTTATTATTTACTGTTTTTTGATAAGATGTCGCGGCATTATAAATATCGAAAACAGCATCGATATCTGTATTTGTAGTTTTAAAAATTTCCATTATGGGGTTGTATTCTGTAGATTAATGAATCTTCAAAGATAAATCATTCAATAGCTTTAGAGGGCAGAAATACTTAATTTATGTTTTTTTTATCAGAGTTTAGCCAAACCACATTCTGCTCAGATTCGTGGTTTTGTCCAATAATATCACGGTACAATTCTGGTCTTCTCGCTTTTATATAACGACTTCCTCCGGCCTGATTGCATTTCTCCGGATTAAGTATTGCAGTTGCAAAAGAATCATCAAAAGAACGGCATTCGGCCAAAATATCTCCAAACGGATCAATAATCATCGAACAGCCATTTTTTAACTGATCATCATCCATACCAATTGGGTTCGAAAAAACGGCATAAATAGCATTGTCGTACGCTCGTGCCGGCAACCATTTCATTAACCAATCTCTTCCTTTCATTCCGTCGAATTCTAAACGTAACGACGTTGGATCAGCTTCGCGGTTTTCCCAAAGTTCTGGAGCTACAAAACCAGCGCCAGGTCGGGTAGAAGGCGTACACATTGTAACGTGTGGCATGAAAATAATATCAGCACCCAAAAGTTTTGTCGCGCGAACATTTTCGATAATATTATTGTCGTAACAAATTAAGATTCCGCATTTCCAGCCTTTAATTTCAAAAATACAATAACGATCTCCAGGCGCTAAATAAGGATTTATAAAAGGATGTAATTTTCTGTATTTCGCAACTAAACCATTTTTGTCGACACAAACGTAAGCTTTAAATAAATTATCGTTTTCATCTTTTTCGAACAATCCGGCTAAGACTACAATATCATTGTTTTTAGCAATTTGGGTAAGTTTCAAAATACTTTCTCCGGTCGGGATGATTTCTGCTAAATCCAGCATTTGTTCTTTCGATAAATATCTTGCAAAAGTATATCCGGTTATCGAACATTCGTGAAACGAAATCACATCACAACCTTCGTTTGCGGCTTTTTGTGCAAGTTTTTCGATTATTGATAAATTATAGTTTTTATCGCCGCTTTTATTCTCGAACTGAGCGGTGGCTATTTTTAGATTTTTCATATTAAACGCTATTAATTTAGTCAAAAGTAGCGTTCGTTAGATTCTATAAATTGTATAAAACCGACATTTTAAAAGATAAAAGCGAATTTAAGGTTTGAAGATGTGCCTTTAGGTACCAAAATATTGGTAGAAAAAAGAAATAGAAATAAATTTAGCGTGCCGTAGGTACGAAATAGTTATCGTTTTGTTGCGTACCTACGGCACGCTAGCATAATACGAACCTAATTTCTACCAATATTTAGTGCCTGACGGCACAAATTGCAAACTTTCAACTCTTAATTTGGCATTATAATGCTGGAGAAGTTTTGATGAGGTTATTGGTTAGTTTTCCGGAACTTACTATATATTCTTTAGGAGTTATTCCGGTATGTTTTTTAAATTCTTTTATCAAATGAGATTGATCTGAAAATCCTGCGTCATAACAAATTGATGTTAGATTGCCGCCGTTAGATTTGTTTTTAAGTAGTTTTAAGAAATGATGTAGCCTTATAACGTTACCAAATTTCTTCGGGTTTAACCCAATGCATTCTTTGAACTTTCTTTCCAGATGTCTTTCGGTATAACCGGTATAATTTACCAATTGTTTTAAAGTAAAATCTCCTTTGTTGGCAATAATAAAATCTAAAGAATGATCGATTATGAACTGATTTGAATTTGGTTTCGAAGCGATTAAAGTGTTAAAAAACTGATTTAAAAGCGCTACCCTTCCCTGATTATTTTGTTCTGATAATTTTTCCTGAAGTGTGTTCATTTTTTGACCAAATACATCTTCAACAGGAATTATAGCATCCTGAAATTCATGAGCAGGAATCCCCAGTAATTGATGAATTCCGTTGGGCTGAAAAACGATAATAATCAAAGATATTTCGTTATCAGAATAGATATCTTTAAAACCGTTAAGTTGTCCGTATAAAAAAGAATCGGGCAAATAATTCTTTATTTTATAATTGTCAAGACCGGAAATTAGTTTGTTTTTTAGGGAAAAAACGACGCCAGTATTACCATCAGAAAACAAACGAAGTTTTTGTATAGCCGTTTCTTCATTATCTAAAAAAAGATAATGTTTTATGTAGGGGGCTAATTCTTTTGGTGGTGAAACTTGCATGGTTTTACAACTTATTTAAGCAAAATTATAAAGATCATTATTGATTGTTGCGCCTTTGTTTTCTAAATCGGCTAACATTTCTTCTTTTCGATATTGTACATCGTCTCCGGTTGCTATAAGCTCTTTTAAAAGTACTACTTCATAACCATTTTCAAGTGCATCAGTAGCGGTTTGTTTGATGCAATATTCGGCTAAAAAGCCACACAATAAAAGCTTTTGAATTTGATTGTCTTTCAGAAAGTTTTTAAATTCTTGAGATGAAAAACTACTATGTTGTGTTTTTGAAATTAATCGAAAAGGAACATCAAAATCAAGATCAATTTCATGACCTTTTGTGCCTTCAATGCACATCGAAATTCCAGCTCCAAATTGGTCTTTTTGATAATTAGAATAAATAATGACAAATCGATTTTGGTCTAGTTGTTTCGTTAGTTTATTTATTCCGGCTTTTACTTTTTGTATTTGATTTATGGGATGATTTTTCGCGTAAACGCCCTCAATATCAGTAAAGTCTTTTTGTGGATCTATGATGACGAGTAATTCTTCAGCGGCTAATTTCATGTAATATTTTGATCTTTTTTTGAGGTTTGAATCAGGAAGAATTAAGTTTTTACAAATTTAAGGATAATTTTCGGACTATGATTTTTGATTTTCTGAACTTTATATTCAGTAGCAAATGCTTTAATATGAAAACTACTTCCTGTTAAAATTATCCAAAAAATATTATATATTTGACGCGTATATAAATATTTTAATGGACTTACCGCCTTATTCACCAGGCTTGCATAAACTGGTTACTTTACATGTAGATGAAACTCAAAAACTAACTGATAGTAAGGGTTTTGTTGCTGTTACCAATTTAATTTTAGAACAGTTTAATCTTGAAAAAGTGGGCGTAATTGTTCATGATTTCGACAATGACAGTTTTACGATCTCGTTTTGCCTGAAAGAATCACATATTTGTATTCATACCTGGCCAGAATACAATCAGCTTACTTTAGATGTTTATTTGTGCAATTATCAGCAGGATAATTCGCAAAAAGTTAGAGATGTTATGGCTCATTATATTGCTTATTTTGAAGGAACAATTATAAAAGATTTTGAAATTAACCGTTAGTATATGAAAGTTCCTTGTTACAATTGTAATACCGTTACCGAATTAGAAGTTGGTTTTGAAGTCGTAAATTTTGTTTGCCCGAAATGCCATAGTCTATATGTAGCAGATAGTGAAGGACAACTTCGTTTGAGATCGAAATTTAAGCCCGAAGTAGTAGACGATTTTATTTTTAATATTGGAGATAAAGGAATTCTTAAAGAAAAAGAATACACCATTACTGGCGCGATTACTAAAACAGTTAACGGAGGTTATCATTGGACAGAATATGTCCTGAAAAGTGATGTTGGTGAATTTGTATATCTTTCAGAGTCAGAGGGACATTGGACACTTTTGACCGAAATGGAAGAGAAATTTGATGTACGAACCCATCCAAAATCGATAACATATGAAAGTAGTTCATTTCATCTTTATGAATATTCTGATGCAAAAATAGACAATGCACAAGGGTATTTTGATTTTGAATTACCCACTAGAAAAGTTCATTTGGTGGAGTATATTCAGCCGCCTTTATTGATTTCTATAGAAAAAATGAATGATGTCGAAACAGCTTTTCTTGGTGAATACATTAATAAAAAAGAACTTAAAAAAGCTTTTCCTAATGTTTATTTACCTTATCAGAGAGGAGTAAATATGGTTCAGCCCTTTTATTTTGATGTAAATAATATGGCTATTATATTTTGCGTTTTTCTTTTATTGATATTATCGACAAACTGGTATATTTATAAAGATCAGGCAGAGCAAGTTGTGTTTAATAAGGCAATTGCATTTACTGATTTTAATGATAGGGAATTTACAGGTGAATCATTTATTTTAAAAGGAGGTTCGGCGCCAATAACAGTGGAGGTTTCGACAGATGTAGATAATTCATGGGCAAATGTAGATGTTGCACTTGTAAATGAAACAAGTAATGATGAAATTCATGCTAACAAAGATATTGAGTATTATCATGGCTATGAAGATGGAGAAAGCTGGACTGAAGGAAATTGGTCTGAAAAATTTAATATTTGCGGAGTTAAATCAGGAAAATATCACCTTTTGATTAAACCGCTAAAAGCACCAGAAGACATTAAAAATACGGCAATGAAAGTGAGAGTTGTCTGGAATCAGCCTTCAAATCGAAATGTATGGATTATTGCCATATTCATGATTGTGGTGTATATCGTAATACGATATTTTAAAATTAATTTTGAAAAAACCAGGTGGGAAGATAGTTCTTACTCTCCCTACAGCGAATAATATTATGAAAAGCATTTTTGATTTCTTGAAGAATAATATAGCGGCGTTAGCAATAGGATTATTTTGCTTTGCAGCTTATTTGTATTTTGCTTATTCCGGAAACAGAATTTGTGATTGCGAAACAACCGAAAAATATAGTACATCAGGGACCCGTAGTTCCGTTAATCATTTTTATCATAAATAAATCTTTAAAAGTATGGATTTAATTCATTTTCAGCCCATCGTTAATTCGATCATTTATTCAGTTTTAGGGTTCGTTATCTTATTAGTAGCTTATTTCATCATCGAAAAAATGACGCCTGAAAACACCTGGAAAGAGGTTGTTGAGAAAAATAATATTGCTGTTGCTATTGTTTTGGCAGCGTTTATCATTGGTATTTCAATGATTATTAGTGCCGCAATTCATGGGTAAAAAGTTTCTTAGGTTCGAATTTTTATTGCTTTTTGCTGTATTTGTTATTGCAACCTGCGGGCTTATTTATGAGCTTGTTGCAGGTACTTTGGCCAGTTATTTACTAGGCGATTCAGTCAAACAGTTTTCATTTATTATTGGCGTTTACCTATTTTCTATGGGTATTGGTTCATTTTTTTCTAAATTTTTCCATAAAAATTTACTGAATACTTTTGTCGAAATCGAAATCTTAGTGGGTTTAATTGGTGGCTTGAGTTCGGTAGTTTTATTTTTATTGTTCGAAAGTGTCGAGTACTTTCAGTTTATCTTGTATTTATTGGTTTTTATAACTGGTTTTTTAGTGGGACTAGAAATTCCGTTATTAATGAATATCCTGAAGGATAAAGTCGAGTTTAGAGATTTGGTTTCTAATGTATTTACCTTCGATTATATTGGTGCTTTATTAGCTTCGATATTATTTCCTCTGATCTTGGTTCCCAAATTAGGAATAATGGGAACATCCTTATTCTTTGGAATGATTAACGTAAGTATTGCAATTGTTTTGTGTTTTCTTTTAAAAAAAGAATTAAAGAATAGTTATTTTCTGAAAGCAAAGGCAATCTTTTCATTTATAATTTTATTAAGTGTTTTTCTAAGCTCGGATTCTATTTTATCCTATTCTGAAGGGAAGCTTTACGGAGAAAATATTATTTATACCAACTCAACTCCTTATCAAAGAATTGTTTTAACGCATAATAAGAGCGATTACAGACTTTATTTAAACAACAACCTACAATTTAGTTCTGCTGATGAATATCGCTATCATGAGGCTTTGGTACATCCCGTAATGTCGATTGCTAAAAACGTAAAACATGTTTTGGTTTTGGGCGGAGGAGATGGTTTAGCGGTACGTGAAATTTTAAAATACAAAGACGTTGAAAAAATCACGCTTGTCGATCTCGATCAGGGAATGACAAAGTTGTTTCAAACCAATAAAGTATTAACAGATTTTAATAAAGGTGCTTTAAACAACCCAAAAGTTACCGTAATTAATACTGATGCTTATATTTGGGCAAAAAGCTGCAAAGAAAAGTTTGACGTCGCGATTATCGATTTTCCGGATCCATCCAATTATAGTTTAGGAAAATTGTATTCGCTGAATTTCTATCAAACCATAAAAACGATTTTACAACCTGATGCAGCCATTGTTATTCAGACAACTTCACCATATTTTGCACCAAAATCGTTTTGGTGTATCAATAAAACCGTGATGCAGGTTTTTCCTCAGGTCGATGCTTATCATGCTTATGTTCCTTCGTTTGGAGAATGGGGGTATACTATCGCTATCAATGGTTTTGGAACCACTTTTAACAATGTAAACAGAAAAGCTCTCGGATTAAAATTCTACAATTATCAGTTTGACAGATTCAATTATTTTACAAACGATATGATCTCAAATGAAATTGAAATCAATCGATTAGACAATCAAATTTTAGTACGCTATTTCGATGAAGAATGGGGAAAATTACAGTAAATCAAGGCGCAGTTTTGTAAAAGGAATTGGAGCTTCTTTACTATTAATTCCTTTTCTGCAATTTTGTTCGGATAAAATTATTCAGTTGTTGCTTCATTTGTCCGGAACCAATCATCTTTTGGGACACAGGCTTTGGATAAAAGACTTCCCGAAACCAACATCGCAAATTCATATTCCGTATCTAATTGTAGGTGGCGGAATTTCTGGTTTAAGCGCAGCACGACAATTTTATAAAAAAGGAATTTCTGATTTTCTTATGCTAGAATTAGAAGGGCATTTAGGTGGAAATTCTTCAAACGGAGAAAATCAGTATTCTAAATTTCCATTAGGAGCGCATTATTTGCCTTTACCCAATTTTAAGGATAAAGAGCTACTACAGTTTCTGGAAGAAGAAAAAATTATTCTGAGTTACGATTCAAAAGGATTTCCTGTTTTTGACGAATTACAATTGTCGTTTGCTCCGGATGAAAGATTATTTTACAAGAATAACTGGCAAGATGGTGTTGTACCAAAGGAGGGGAATTCTAAAGATCAGGATTTAGAATTTCAACGTTTTTTTAAGTTAATGGATAATTTTCGGGAAGGAAAAGGAAGTGATGGAAAGTATTTATTTGATATTCCACTTCGACTTTCTTCAGAAGATATTGCTGCCAGAAGTTTAGACAAAATCACGATGAAAGAATGGTTTGAAACCAATAATTTTAAAGCTGAACCTTTATTCAATTATATCGATTATTGCTGCAAAGACGATTTTGGACTTGGAATACAGTATGTTTCGGCTTGGGCGGGAATTCATTATTTTGCCGGACGAAAACAAGATGCAACTTCAGATAAAAAAGAAAGTGTTTTAACGTGGCCGGAAGGAAACGCCAGATTGGCTTCTCATTTAAAAAAATATACGAACCAGAAAACCTTAAAAAATCATTTGGTTTACGAAGTAAAAGTCGAAAACAATAAAGTAATTGCAAAAGCATTTGATGATGTCAAAAAGGTTTCCATAGAAATTATTGCTGACAAAGTAATCATGGCAACGCCACAATTTGTGAATCAATATTTAATAAAAGGCCGAAAGGAATTCACAAAACAGTTTCATTATACGCCGTGGCTTTTGGCAACTTTAACCGTGACTGATTTAGCAGATAATTTTAGTTTTCCGCTTTCGTGGGATAATGTCATTTACGATGCAAAAGGTTTGGGTTATGTTTACGATCAGCATCAATCTTTAAATCAGGTTCAGGATAGAAAAGTGATTACGTATTATTATAGTTTCTCATCGGCTGATTTAAAAAAATCACGAAAAGAACTTTACAAAAAGAATAAAGAATATTGGAAACAATTTGTTTTTGATGATCTAAAAATTGCACATCCGGATATTGAAGATTGTACAGAACAAATGGAAGTTTTTTTATTAGGTCACGGAATGGTAAGTCCAACACCAGGATTTATTTTTGGCGAAGCCCAAAAACAAGCTTTAAGAAATATAGAGAATAAGATCTATTTTGCCCACACCGATTTGTCCGGAATATCCATTTTTGAAGAAGCTTTTCATCACGGAATTAATGTAGTAAATCAAATTTTAGATGAAACAACCCTGGATTCATAAAGCCAAAACTGATTTAACTTTTATCATTGGTCCATCCTTTTTTGTGCTGGCAATTGTATTTTTGTTTCAGGATTATATAACCGAAATCGAAAATAAATATTCGTTTTATACTTGGCTTTTTCTAATTGTTTTTATAGATGTGGCACATGTTTACGCGACTTTGTTTAAAACGTATTTTGTGCCAAGTGAATTCAAAAAAGACAAAAAGAGATTATTGCTTTTGCCTACAATTTGTTTTGCAATTGGGATTATTTTGTTCTCTTTTGGGAGTTTAGTTTTTTGGTCTTTTCTGGCTTATGTAGCGGTTTTTCATTTCATCAGGCAACAATATGGATTTATGCGATTGTATGCCAGAAACGAAGAAAAAACAAGGCTTTCTGTCTTTGTAGATAATTTAGTGATTTATGCTTCAACAGTATATCCAATGTTGTATTGGTTTTTGTCTTCGAAAAGAAAATTTAATTGGTTTGTAGAGAACGAGTTTTTTCGTTTCGAGAGCGCCTTTTTATTAGAAATCCTGTTTTGGATTTATGTGCTAATTATACTCACTTATATTGTTTTTACGCTTTATAAAAGTATAAAGAACAAATTTTTTAATATTCCTAAAAACGCCATAATTCTGGGAACGGCACTTTCGTGGTATTTTGGGATTGTTTATTTTAATGACGATCTTGTTTTTACCTTGCTCAATGTAGTTTCGCACGGAATTCCATATATGGCATTAGTTTATTTTAGAGAAGTAGAAAATAAATCAAATGAGAGTTTGAGAGTTTTTAATTATCTAAAAAGTTATAACGCGATCTTTATTTATATTCTAATTTTAACGGGAATCGCTTTTGCCGAAGAATTTTTATGGGAAGTTTTGGTGTGGAAAGAGAACTTCGCTGTAGCATGGATTGATTTTTCTTCATGGCAATTTTTAATAGTTCCGCTTTTAAGTGTACCACAATTTACCCATTATTTACTTGACGGATTTATTTGGAAGTCTAAAAAGTAAAATTCAAAATTTCCTGAAAAACTGAAAATTTCTAACGTAGCCCCGATAGCAGCGATATCCTCTATTGGTGGGGTTCACCAATAGAGATATAGTGAATAGCTGGACAATTGATCTTTTTGAAAATTGATGTTCTGCTTCTAAAAATTAATCCTGAAAAATCATTTTTACTTTTGGAAGAATACGATCTGTAAAAAGTTTATAGGCTAATTCTGAAGGATGTAAGCCATCTGAAGCTACTAGGTTTTTATTGCTGAGTCCCTGGCGGGTGATGTCTGTAATCGAAACGAAACTGACTCCGTTGTTGATACAGGTATTTTCGGCAAAAGTATTGTATTGCTCTATTTCGTCTGAGATTTTGGTGCGGTTTGCCTGGCTATAACCTGAAGCAAAAGGTGTGTAGGCATAATCAGGAATCGATAATACCAGTACATTTTTTTTATCGCCTTTGGCTAATGCAATTGCTTTATTTAGTAATTGAGGGAATTCTTTTTGATAAAGCGAAAAATCTCGTTGCTGATATTGATTGTTCACTCCAATTAGTAATGTAACCAAATCGTAATTAGCATCCGGATTTTCATTATTTATTGCTGAAATTAGATCTGAAGTTGTCCAGCCTGTTCTGGCAATTACTTTTAATGAAAAGTCGGTTTGGGGATAGGTTGCCTTTAAAATTAATTTTAATTGTTCGGGATAACGGCAAGTTTCACAAACGCTTTGCCCAATGGTATAACTGTCGCCTAAAGCCAAATAACGGATAGAGCTTGCGATAGGAGTTGTTGGAATTTCTGTTACAGGCGGTACTATAACAGGTAATGTTGTAACGGGAGTTTTTGAAGCTGAATCGTCAGAACTACAGCTTAAAAGGAATATAGAGAGGATAACAATAACTATTTGTTTGCAATGTGATTTCATAATTTGGATAAATTAAGTTTCGTGTCATTTTAAACAAATAGTTACGTTATATAACTTATTTTGGTTTTTAGACCATTTCGGCTTTCATCACGATTTCTTCTTCGATGGCATTCCAAAGTCCGATTCGTTTTTCTAATGCCAGGATTGAAATTTCTTCCACTTCTTTCCATTTTTGAGTATCATCTTCGCATAAATCAGTAATCATTTGCATTGCCATTGGGCCGTGTTCATCGGCATCCAATTCTATATGTCTTTCGAAATAATAAAGCAATTTGCTTAAATCAGTTTCAGGAAGGTTTTTTTGAAAGTTTTTTAAGATTGCTGTAAACATACTCGGAATTAAATCTTCTCTTCCAAAGGTAAATGCTGCGGCAATTTCATGTGGTTTTCCTTCTTCGATCACTCTAAAAGTAAAATCTAAAAAAGCTTTTGTATCCGGGTGCAATGCACTTTGTTTGATTGCAACGAATATATTATGAAGCGAATTTACTTCAGACAAAAAATTATTGATTCCGCTTGTATCAGCACCACAATCTTCCATGGCTTCGATATACATTTCATAATGACTTTGTCTTCTTCCGTCGATGCTTAGATCCGTTTCTTCGGCAAGAACAATTTCGTTGATTAAATATCTTGTTTCAGGATTTTTTGTAGCAAACCAAGGTGTTGTTGTACAAGTAAGTTTGGCCTGTAATGCTTTTAATAATGACATAAAATCCCAAACTGCAAAAACGTGGCTTTCTAAGAAACTATGTAAATCATCGATGCTTTGAATTTTATTGTATAAAGAATGTTGTAAAAGTTGATCTTTTTGAGGTTGAATGCTATTGTGGATAGTTTCAATATTCATTTTCGTAAATTTTTTGCAAAGATAAAAAGCTTCCCGGTTAGAAGAAGCTTTTTATATTGTTTTTGTATATATTTTAATAGTTGTTTACTATTTAAAAGCTGGAATTCCAGTTACATCCATTCCGGTTATCAATAAATGAATGTCGTGTGTTCCTTCATAAGTAATAACACTTTCGAGATTCATCATATGGCGCATGATCGAATATTCGCCGGTAATCCCCATTCCGCCTAACATTTGTCTGGCTTCGCGAGCGATATGAATTGCCATATCGACATTATTACGTTTTGCCATCGAGATTTGAGCTGTTGTTGCTTTTCCTTCGTTTCTTAAAACTCCTAAACGCCAGGTTAATAATTGTGCTTTTGTGATTTCGGTAATCATTTCTGCCAGTTTTTTCTGTTGCAATTGAGTTCCTCCAATTGGTTTTCCAAACTGAATTCTTTCTTTAGCATATCTTAAAGCGGTATCATAACAATCCATGGCAGCACCAATTGCTCCCCATGCGATTCCGTATCTTGCTGAATCTAAACAACCAAGAGGTGCGCCTAAACCAGATTTATTAGGTAATAAGTTTTCTTTAGGAACTTTTACGTTATCAAAAATTAATTCTCCGGTAGATGATGCACGAAGCGACCATTTATTATGAGTTTCGGGAGTTGTAAAACCTTCCATACCGCGTTCTACGATCAATCCGTGAATTCTTCCTGATTCGTCTTTTGCCCAAACTACAGCAATATCAGCAAAAGGAGCATTCGAGATCCACATTTTGGCACCATTTAAAAGGTAATGATCTCCTTTATCTTTAAAATTGGTAATCATACTTCCCGGATCAGAACCGTGATCTGGTTCTGTCAGTCCAAAACAGCCCATGAATTCTCCTGTAGCCAGTTTTGGTAAATATTTCATGCGTTGTTCTTCGGTTCCGTATTTCCAGATTGGGTACATTACTAAGGAAGACTGAACAGATGAGGTTGATCTTACACCAGAATCTCCGCGTTCGATTTCCTGCATGATTAAACCGTATGAAATCTGGTCTAATCCTGCGCCTCCATATTCAACCGGAATATAAGGGCCAAAACCACCAATTTCTCCAAGTCCTTTAATAATTTGTTTTGGAAATTCTGCTTTTTGAGCATATTCTTCTATAATAGGAGAAACTTCTCTTTTTACCCAGGCACGAGCTGATTCGCGAACTAATTTATGCTCGTCTGTTAATAGATCGTCTAGGTTATAATAATCTGGAGCTTGAAATAAATCTGGTTTCATTTGTGATAGTTTTTACAAAAACAAATTTACGTAATAAAAATATAACAAAACAATGTTAAATTGTTATATTTTTAGAAGACTAAAAGAAGAAAATTAGTATAAACCTTAATTAATTTTAGTTTATTGAAAATTTATAAGCTATTTTTGAGATTCCAAAAAACAAATTTAATGAGGCTGATCATCTCTTTTTTACTTTTTTTTGTTCTGAATACGGCAGTTTCTCAACAGAAAAATGCTTTAACAGAACAAGAGTACTTATTATTGAAGGATAAAATAAGACTAACTGCAAATGCTAATGTAGATAGTGCTATAGTATTTGCTAATCAAATGGTAAAATCTAACAACAATAAACATTTGGCTTTTGCAAATGGAGCGTTGTCTTATTTAATTCAGTTAAAAGGTAATTCAGCCAAATCTAAAGAAAAATATCAGCTTGCATTAAAGTACCTGGATAAAATGCCTGATGACCGGGATAAAAAACAACTGAGGTCCATTTTATACAATTATAATGGTTTGTCCGAATGGAAAAGAGGAAATTTCAGTGGAGCAATCGAAAGCTATCAGCAAGGGATGAAACTTTCTGTAGAAATTGGAGATATTATTCAGATTGTAAAATTTAAAAATAATATTGCTTCGATAAATGTAGCAGTTGGTAATTATCGATTGGCTATAAAAGATTTAAGACAGCTCAATGATTTTGTAGATAAAAATGAAGGTGTTTATACAAAAGAGCAATATTTAAATAACAAAAGTAATATCAACATTAGTTTAGCGGGTTCATATGAAGCTTATTATATGAAAGATGCTAAGAGTAAAATGTTATTAGATTCTGCCGAATATTTTTATAAAAAAACAGTAAGTTATTCTCAAAATTTTCCTGATAATAAGATTGTCGCAAAATTAAGTCTGGGTAATATTTATAGTTGGCAAAAAGATTATGCAAATGCTGAAAAAACATACTACGACATTGTTTTTTTAGCGAATCAAAACAATATGCCTGAAATATTATGTACAGCAAATTATAATTTAGGAGACCTTCATTACACAACCAAAAAATACGATAAGGCTTTAGTGTTTTTTAAAAAATCAGATTCAATAGGAGAACATACCAAAACGAATCAGATAGATTATCTAAAATCAAATTATTACCAGGCAAAAATTTATAATATTCTAAAAGAGCCTGAACTTGCTTACAAACATTCGAAAATTTATCTGGATAATTACGAAAAGTCAGAGTCAAAATTAAACGACGAAATTCTCGAAGTCAATTACAAATTAGGTGTAGGAGATCTGACGAATGAAATGGTCACCATTCAGGAAAAATATAAGTATGATGTTTTTCTAAATAAAGCATTGAAAGTTTTTTACGTTGTTTTATTTGTCGCTATTGTTTTTTTATTAATTAAAAACATAAGAGATAAAAATAAGGCGCATAAAAAGATGAATGATTTAATCGAGGAATTTAAAGCGAACTTAGAAAAGAAAGCAAATGCTCCTGAGCAAGAAGAGGTACAAGAAATAGAAGAAGTTTTCGAGCAGGAAGAGATTTTACTCAAGAAAGAAAACGCCAATTTGAGTATCGATGAAGCTAAAGAAAACAAAATAGTCGAAAAATTACTGGCTCTAGAAAGTAAACACGAATATCTTAATGCCGATTTTACTCTACCGTATGTTGCAAAGAAAATAAAAACAAATACCACTTATTTATCTTATGTGGTAAACAAACGATTTGGTAAATCTTTTGGTGAATATTCTAACGAACTCAAGATCAATTATGTGATTAACGAAATGATTACCAATCATATGTATCGTAAATATTCGACCCAGGCAATTGCAGAAAGTGTTGGATTTAAAAATGCGGTTTCATTTGCTAAATCATTTCGCAAAAGAACTGGAGTATCTCCAGCTCAATTTGCGAATAATATTTAATGCATCGTAGAATTTTATTTTTTGACTGATTCTATGATAGTTCCTTTTCATCCTTGATTTGATGAATTGGCAGAATTGTATTTTAATAAACTGTTTATTGATTTAGAGATTCTTAATTTGACAATCTTTAATTCAAAATTTTAATTTCTAAAATATTTTTACAATCTCGTGTTTCCTTTTCCGTCACCTTTATTTGGATCAATCGGATCATCACCGCCTGAAATTGTTTTTTGTTGTTTTTTAGATAATTTTACAGTTTCAAAATCGCTGATGTTTAATTTTATATTTGCCATTTTTTTATTTTTTAATAATTAAATTTTTTATGTGAAGTTTAAATTGATAGACCGCTAATTAAGGTTTTGGAAATCCATTTCTAGCGGTGCTTTCTACAGTATTCCCTTTTCCATCTCCTTTATTTGGATCAACGTCACCGCCTGAAACTGTTTTTTGTTGGTTTTTAGATAATTTTTCTGTTTGAAAATCGCCGATATTTAATTTAGTATTTTTCATTTTTAAATTTTTTGAGTTAATTTTTTTATGGATAGTTATAGTTGATATAATTTTGTGGATTGTTTATTTCCAAAATCTTAGATTAAGGAATTTCAATTTTGATGATTATTTAATAGTCACCACAGTATTTCCTTTTCCATCTCCTTTATTTGGATCAACCGGATCGTCGCCTCCTGAAACTACTTTTTGTTGAGTTTTAGATAATTTTTCTGTTTGAAAATCGCTGATATTTAATTTAATATTTTTCATTTTTTAAGTCTTTTGAGTTAATTTTAATATGGATAGTTATAGTTGGTGTAAATTTTTTTTGGAATATTTTTATCTAAAATCTTAGATTTTAAGAAATCGAATTTTGATGTTTATTTAGGTACAGTATTCCCTTTTCCGTCTCCTTTATTTGGATCAATGTCACCTCCCAAAATTGTTTTTTGTTGTTTTTTAGATAACTTTGCAGTTTCAAAATCGCTGATATTTAATTTTAGATTTGCCATTTTTTTCTTATTTATAGATTAATTTATTGAGTTAAAAGTTGCTCTCAGATTAGAGGAATTTCATGTTATTTTCAGATCTTTTTTTGTGAGAAAATAAACCTTTTTATGTTTGTGTTTTACTGCTAAAATATTTTTAAGATATCGTATTTCCCTTTCCGTCTCCTTTATTTGGATCGACATAATCGTCACCTCCCTGAATAGTTTTTTGTTGATTTTTAGATAATTTTTCTGTTTGAAAATCTGTTAATTTTAATGCCTGATTTGTCATGTCGTTGAGTATTAGGGTTTATGATTTATCAAAACTAGACAAAAAGGAAAACCCTTAATCGAGATTCGGGTTTTGGAGGTTTTGAGTGAATTATAATTGATTTAACTTATTGTTATTCAATTGTTTGAATGAATCATTCAGACTGCTATAATTTATAAATTGTATGTAGTATAATTGATAAAATGTGTGCCTCTAACGTTTTTTTTCGAATAAAAACAACAATCTTTGTGTTGTAATTATGATTTTAAAGATTCGAAAAGATGTTAAAACTTGTCCAAAAATTTCTACAAATAAATAGATACTCGGAAATTAAAAATGAGTTTAAAGATTTGTTTCTTTCTCATCCAAATTATCCTAGTTTATTTGCTATAACAGATTCTCTTGATTTGCTATCTGTAGAGAATGCTGCGGTAAGAGTTTCGAAAGAACAAATAGTAGATTTACCATCTAATTTTTTGGCCTATTTTAAAGAGGAACTTATCCTGGTCGAAAAGGCTAAAAATTTTGTTAGTATTCATACTATAAAAAAAGGAAGGTTAAAAATGTCGTACGAGAAATTCCTGTTAGACTGGAATGGAGTAATCGTTGCGATAGAACCAAATAATGTTATTGCAAGAGAAAATCTGAAAGTTGAATTTAGTTGGCTAAAATATACTTTACCACTTTTACTTTTAGTTGGGTTGTCATTTTTCTATAATACCTATAATTTGTTTAGCGTTGTTTTTTTAGCAACATCAATTTTGGGACTTATTGTAAGTGTTTTTATTGTTCAGGAAAAATTTGGTTTTAAAAACGGTATTATTTCAAGATTTTGTAATCTGAGTTCAAACTCTTCTTGTAATTCTGTTATCAATAATAAAATAGGAAATAATAAATGGATCAATTTTTCAGATCTGCCACTTATTTTCTTTGGTTCAAGTTTGATAGCGATTTTAATCAAACCACTTGAATCGTCAATTTTTATAGGTTTCTTGAGCTTGTTGGCAATTCCGGTAATTGTATCCTCTATTTGGATTCAAAAGTTTGAAATTCAAAAATGGTGCGTGATGTGCCTTGTGGTTTCAGGTTTAATATTTATGCAAAGTGCCGTGTGGTTTGCGTCAGACTTGTTTACGCTAAGTTTTAGTTTCGATGAGATTTTTCCTTTTGTGTTTTCTGTTGCCCTTCTTATTCCAATTTGGTCAGTATTAAAAACAATTATAAAAAATATTCTGGGTAATGAAAGTTCTTTGAAAGAGATGAAAAAGTTTAAAAGAAATTATTCTTTATTAAATTTTTTATCTAAAAAAGTACCATATACAAATGGATTTGATGATTTAAGAGGTTTACATTTTGGAAACCGAAATGCAGGAGTAAAACTTGCGATTATTATAAGCCCAAGTTGTGAACATTGTCATAAAGCATTTCAGGAAGCATTTGATTTAGTATTAAAATTTCCGGATAAGATATTTTTAAATGTACTATTTAATATTAATCCTGAAAATGCCGAAAATCCTTATAAATCAGTTGTAGAAAGACTTTTAACCATAAACAGAGTAACGCCAGGAAAAACGGTTGAAGCAATATCAGATTGGCATATTAAAAATATGGGACTTAAAAAATGGTTGAAAAAATGGCATGTTGATAATGTTAGTATGATGATCAATCAGGAAATACAAAAACAATACGAATGGTGTTCTAAAAATAATTTTAATTATACACCGGTTAAAATTGTAAATGAAAAAGTTTTTCCTAACGAATATGAATTAAGCGAATTGAAATATTTCTTAAATGATTTTGTTGAAGAAGTTGAAATTCTTGAGAAAAAAATAGCGTAGTACGGTTAATTTTTTCTACATAAGCATAGACAGAAAGCTTCAACTGTCGTTAAAATGATTGAAGTGTAACTCACAAATAAATTATGCCTTATGTTAAAAAGTATCTTAAGCCTTGAAGGCGCAGTAGAATTAAGTGAAAACGAACAAAAAATGATATCTGGAGGGAATGCTCCGGTTTGTAACCCAGGTTCTTTCGCGAAGAGATGTAATGAATTTGGAACTGTACCATATTATTGGGATTGCGTACCTGACGGAACAAAAGCTTGCTAATTAATACAGAATCAAACTAAAAACAAAAACAAAAAAACATAGTTATGCTAAAAAACATTTTAAACCTTGAGGGAGCTCAGTTGTTAAGTGCAAATGAGCAAAAAAATATACAAGGAGGACAGCCAATTAAGCCTCCTACTAATTGTCGTTGTTTTTGTAGTACGGGTAGTGCATCCTGCTTTACTTATTGTCCAGATGGAACAATTCCGGGACTGAGTGAAGGAAGTACAGGTAATTGTAAATTTCCATTTGAATAAATTTTAAAATTGGATAAATAAGCCCTAAATAAAAACTTAAACAAAAATATCATGTTAAAAAACATTTTAAACTTACAAGGAGCCGAAGCATTAAGTGTAGGTGAACAAAAAAGTATCAATGGAGGAAGTATTCCACCAGACGGAGAATGTGGAGAGTTTGTTGTGTTTTATGCTACACAGGCGCAATGTTTAGCCTATCCGCGTAACTTGAGACCAGCATATATAGGAAATAATCAATGTTCTATATTAATGGCTCCGTGTTAATAGTCACTGAAAAATTATAATAAAATATAATTTGAGTTTCAACATCAATATTTTATAATGTTAAAGAAGATTTTAAATTTAGAAAGCGCGCAACATATCAGCAAGAGCGAGCAAAAAACAATAAAGGGAGGAATTCCTGAATGTTGGGTTCATGCTATCGAAGCTGGGTGCGTTTTAATACCCGTAGGCGGTACTTGTCCTGTAAATACATCAGCAGGAAGTATATGCGAAACAAGTCGCCTTTGTTGTTAATTTTTAATCGTTTTAAGAGAAATACAGTATAGCCTTTTTTAGAATTTAGTCATGTTTTTTTTAATTTGTAGGCGCTCGATCGTGGAACATTGAGCAATTTCCCCACATTGATGATTGGTGTTGGGATTCTTTAGGAAAATTGGTCACTGAGTTGATTTTTATTTGGTTAGGGTTAACCAGTGCCACTCCTACAGAAATTGTATTTCTAATAAATATGGTTTTTAAATACCCTAACAGAGAAGATATTATCTTCTCTGTTTTTTTTTATTTCATAGAATAATAGTAATCAATATTATGATAGTTTTTTAGCAGACAGAGCCTTCAACTGTCTTAAAATGATTGAAGAAATAACAAATCAAAAAAACAAATTATGAAAAAATTGAAAGATTTAATTGGAATTGAAGTTTTAAGTAACAGTGAGAAGAAAAGTATTAATGGCTCAGGACCAGGAATTGAGGCTTGTTATTGTCCTGATGGTACTTTTGCAGGTATTATACATGGGGGAGAAAGTTGCTCATCAGTTATTGAGGAAAGTTGTTTGCTGGATAGCTAATTTTCATAATTTTTAAATAAAGAGAAACCGCCTCATGTTTTTATTAGGCGGTTTCTTTTATAAAACTCCTGATGATTCTTGCAGGTGTTTTGATTTATAGAAAATAATTAAAATAAAATTGATAAGAGATTAAATAGAAATACGATGTATTAGGTGTAATTACTTTAAAATATAGTATTGAAAATTTTTATAGAAAGAGAAAATAATTAATTTAATAGTAAATATCATATTTTTGTTAAATAAAGAAATTTAATCTTAAATTGCTCTGAAATAAATGATTTAAAGTTGAAAAAATTTACCAATTATAAGCAGGCTGATTATAAGGATTGCGGCCCTACATGCTTAAAGATTATCGCTAAGCATTACGGAAAAACAATCAACATTCAGGAGTTGAGAGACATTAGTGAAACAACTCGTGAAGGAAGTAATTTACTTTTTTTAAGCGATGCAGCAGAAAGAATTGGTTTTAGAACTTTAGGTGTAAAATTAAATCTTGAGAGATTACACGAGGCACCTTTGCCATGTGTTTTGCATTGGAATAAAAACCATTATGTGGTACTTTATAAAATCAAAAGAGGTACTTATTATATTTCTGATCCCGCTTTTGGTTTAATCGAATATAACAAACAGGATTTTATTAAATTCTGGATAGGGAATAATGCAGACGAACTGACTCAGGAAGGAGTTGCGTTATTGATGGAAGCTACTCCAAAGTTTTTTCAGTCTGAATTTGATAAGGAAGAAAATAAAGGTTTAGGTTTTAGATTATTATCGCAATATGTGTTGCGATACAAATCATTTTTAATTCAATTGAGTATAGGATTATTGGCCAGTAGTTTGCTGTCGCTAATCTTTCCGTTTTTAACCCAAAGTATTGTTGATGTCGGGATACAAAACCAAAACATCCACTTTATTTATTTAATTCTTTTTGCGCAATTATTTCTTTTTGCCGGAAAAACAGGCCTTGAACTTATCAGGAGTTGGATATTATTGCATCTTTCAACCCGTATCAATATTTCGCTTATTTCGGATTTCTTTATAAAATTAATGAATCTGCCCATTTCATTTTTTGATGTGCGAATGACCGGAGATATTATGCAGCGTATTAATGATCACCGTAGAATCGAAAAAATTCTAACCACATCATCATTAAACGTTTTATTTTCTGTAATTAATATGTTTGTGCTGGGCGGAGTATTGGCTTATTTTAATGTTCAGATATTCTTTGTGTTTTTTGTTGGTAGTATACTTTATTTTGGCTGGATTACCTTGTTTTTAAAACGAAGAGAAGTACTCGATTATAAACGTTTTGCCGAGGTTTCGAACGAACAAAATAAAGTAATGGAACTTATTAACGGAATGCAGGAAATCAAACTGCATAATGCCGAAAAACAAAAACGCTGGGGTTGGGAGTATATTCAGGCGAGACTTTTCAGGGTTTCGATAAAAGGTTTGGTTTTAGAACAAACCCAAACTATTGGTTCGTCTGTAATTAATGAGTTAAAAAATATTTTTATCATATTTCTTTCCGCTAAATTAGTAATTGATGGTTCTATAACGTTAGGGATGATGCTGGCTATAAGTTCTATCGTAGGAAGTTTAAACGGACCTATCACGCAGCTTATAGAATTTGTGAGAGAACTTCAGGATGCTAAAATTTCATTGGCCAGATTGTCTGAAATTCACGAAAAAGAAGATGAAACGCAACAAGAAGTTCATCAGACAAATGATGTTCCGTTTGACTCTGATATAGAGATAAAGAATCTTTCGTATCGCTATCTGGGATCAGATATTCCGGTTTTAGATGATTTAACGCTAAAGATTCCTGCCAAAAAAGTAACCGCAATAGTAGGCGTTAGCGGAAGCGGAAAAACGACTTTAATGAAATTGCTTCTTAAGTTTTATGAACCCGAAAAAGGGGAAATAACCATTGGTAATACACAGTTTAAAAACATTTCGCAAAAAGCATGGCGATCTCATATTGGAGCAGTTATGCAGGAAGGTTTTATTTTTAGTGACACTATCGCCAATAATATTGCTTTTGGAGTTGATAAAGTCGATAAAGAACGCTTGGTGTACGCGGCTGATGTAGCCAATATAAAAGAATATATCAGTGGTTTGCCGCTTGGTTATAATACAAAAATTGGAGCGGAAGGAACCGGAATGAGTACAGGACAAAAACAGCGTATGCAAATAGCAAGGGCAGTGTATAAAAATCCTGAGATATTGTTTTTTGATGAAGCAACATCAGCTTTGGATGCTAATAATGAAAAAGAAATTATGCGCAAACTCGATATTTTCTTTAAAGATAAAACTGTAGTGGTTATTGCACATCGACTAAGTACCGTGATGAATGCAGATCAAATTGTAGTTTTAGACAAAGGAAAAATTATTGAGATTGGCAATCATTCTGCCTTGGTAGAACAAAAAGGAAATTATTTTGAACTGGTTAAAAATCAATTACAATTAGGAAATTAATCATGGCCGAAGATACTACATTCGAATTAAGAAGTGAGGAAGTTCAGGACATCCTTACCAGAGTACCCCACTGGATGATACGTTGGGGAACAGTTTTGATATTTGTAATTATTTTTATGTTGTTTTTTGTATCCTGGTTCATCAAATATCCGGATGTTGTCAATACCGAAATTGTAATTACAACCAATATTCCGCCAGAAAAAATAGTTTCGAAATCTTCAGGACGTATCGAGGCTCTTTTGGTAAAAAACAAATCGATCGTTTCAAAAAACAGCACGCTTGCGATTATCGAAAACACAGCCAATTACAAAGATGTTTTTTTATTAAAAAAAATAGTCGACGAATATAATATCAACAATCCTCAGAAAGCTTTTCCTTTTGCTTTGCTAAAAAATGCACAGTTAGGAGAAATTGAAAGCGCTTTTGCTGTTTTTCAAAAAGATTATCAGGCAGAACAATTGAATAAAGATCTGCAGCCTTTTCAGGTTGAAAACAGAGCGCAGGTTTCAGAGAAAGTTCAAATCAAAGAAAGATTAGAGATTTTGCAGCAGCAAAAGGTAATTAACGAAAGCGAATTGCAACTTCAAAAAAATGAAATTGCCCGTTTTGAAACACTCTTCAATAAAGGAATTATTTCGGCTCAGGAAATGGAGGCTAAAAAGTTAGGTTATCTTCAGGCGCAGAAGAATTATAAAGGTCTATTAACGTCGATTTCTCAGCTGAAATCCTCTTTGATTGATAATTCGAAATTGAGTCAGAATTCGCAAATAAGCGGCACTAAAGAAGAAGTTACGTTAGGAAGAAACATGGCGCAGTCCTTCTATCAGCTTAAAAAAGTAATAAAAGATTGGGAATTGGCTTATGCCTTAAAATCATCTGTGAGCGGAGTAGTTACATTTTTGCAGGTTTGGACAGAAAATCAAACCATAAATATTGGTGATAATGTCTTCTCTATTATTCCCGATACAAAAAATGGATTTGTAGGAAAAGTAAAAGCACCGGCTTTAAATTCAGGAAAAATAAAAGTAGGGCAACGAGTAAATATTCGATTAGCTAATTTTCCTGACAGAGAATTTGGAGTGCTAAAAGGAAAGATTCAGAATATTTCTTTGGTTCCGGATAAAGACGGGAATTTATTATTGGATGTTGCTCTTCCAAACGGATTGCAGACTTCTTATAATAAGCAAATCGTGTTTCAGCAGGAAATGAAAGGAAGCGCTGAAATCGTAACCGAAGATTTACGACTTATCGAAAGAATTTTATATCAGTTTAAAAGTATTTTTGAGCAGGTTTAAAACTTTAAGTAAAAATCCTTAGTCAGTTCAATATATTCCGGAGTATAAACGTGTCTGTCGATTTCGATAGTTAATTCGTCGACTTCTGGTATTGAATTTTCATTTCGGGTAAAAGCCAATAAACTGCGTTTTACAATTGAAGTTGGAGTACCTTTTACGCGTGTAATTTTGGTGGGATATAATTCTGATTCTTTTGCTAAAGCGATAAAATTTTGTTCTTCTTTGAAAGGAAGAATTAAGGCGAATATTCCGTTTTCTGAAAGTAATAAATCTGCAGCTTCAATAAGTTCCTCAAACGGCATTGCGTCCTGAAAACGCGCTAAATCACGTTGTTCGTTTTCAGTTTTATAATCTTCAGCATAAAAGGGAGGATTTGAAACAATCAGATCGTATTCGTCTTCTGGTTCCTCAATAAATTCGTCCAATCCGGCATGAAAACAAAATAATCGGTCGCCCCAGGGAGAATTTTCAAAATTATCAACCGCTTGTTCGTATGCATCCTCATCAATTTCAAGAGCATCAATTTGTTCCGCATAAGTTCGCTGAGCAAGCATCAAAGCAATAATTCCCGTTCCTGCACCAACATCTAATACACTAAACGGATTATGATGAATAGGAGCCCAAGAACCCAATAAAACACCATCTGTGCCGACTTTCATGGCAGTTTTGTCTTGTTTTACAGAAAATTGCTTAAATTGAAACATATAGATAAATTCCAAATTTTTAAATTCCAAATTCCAAACTGAAAAAAGAAATTCCAATAAAGAAATCCCAAATTCCAATTGCAAAAAGGAATAAAATATTTTGTTTGAATTGCAAAAATAAGATTAATATCTCAATTAATTATTTTGATGTTTTGAGGATTATTGTCGATAGAATTTTTCGTAATTCTTCTATTTCGAATAATAAAGAGTCTGACGCGATTCTTTGATCAGGATTTAATTCGTGTAGTAATCTTAACCAATATTTAGATTCTTTAGCTTCTTTCCTAGAAATTTTGAGTCTGAAAATTAAATCTTTATCACCTAATTTTTCATTCGCTTCAATGTAATTTGCACCAACAGAACCAGATGACCGAATTAATTGTTTGCCGTCTTCAATATTTGATGTCGTTTTCGGTAGGCTTCTAATGTAAATTCGACACTCTTTTGCAAACAGGAAAGTTCTTTCTTCTAAATCGTAGGGCTTCATAAATAAAATTTCAATTTTTAAATTCCAAATTCCAATAATTGAAGTTTAAAAATAGTAAAAAATAACAAATTGAAAGTTTTTTCTTTCAAAATTGTATTTACGCATGATTTAGTATAACCTTGGAATTTGGAATTTAAAAATTTGGAATTTCTAAACCTAGAGGTACATCTCAACCAATCCTTCCGGAAGGTTCATTATTACTTTTTTGTTTTCACGGTCGATTTTTACAAGAAAATGATCGATCATTGGGATCAGCATTTCTACTTCACCATTTAAAACTTCAAAAAGAGGTTGTGCAGTACTATCGTTTACGGCAACGATTTTGCCAAAAACACCCAGACGTTGATCTTCGATTTCAAAACCGATAACTTCGTGGAAATAGAATTTGTTACCAGTAAGTTTAGGTAACATATTTAAAGGAAGATAAATGGCATTACCCAATAAGGCTTCTGCTTCTTCTTCATTGTTTACATCTTCAAAACGAATTCTAAGAAAATCGTTTTTATGTAATGAACTTGTTTCAATAAAAAAAGGAACCAGGTGTTTGTTGCATTCAACAAACACCGATTCCAAATTTTCGTATAACTCAGGTTCGTCTGTGTCTAAATAAGCCAGAACTTCACCTTTGAAACTAAATTTTTTAGCGATTTTACCTAAATAAAAACATTCTTCTTTACGCATTCTCGCTAATTATAATTTATGCTTCAGTTGTTTCGTTATTTTCTTCAGCAGCAGGAGTTTCTTCAGTTGATTCAACTTCAGCAACTTCTTCTTCAACTGCAGGAGTTGCAGCAGCGATAGCATCAGCTTCAGCTTGAGCTGCAGCAGCTAAACGTTTAGCGTTAACTTCTTGTTCTGCTTTAAAAGCTTTAGCTTTAGCATCAGCTTGCGCTTTTGTTAAACCTTCTTTTTTAGCATCAACTTTTCCAGCTTTAGCATCTAACCAAGCAGATAATTTAGCATCAGCTTGCTCTTGAGTTAAAGCACCTTTACGAATACCTCCATCAAGGTGGTGTTTCAATAAAGCACCTTTGTAAGAAAGAATTGCTCTTGCAGTATCAGTTGGTTGTGCACCATTGTGTAACCATTTAACTGCACTATCAAGGTTTAAGTCGATAGTTGCTGGGTTAGTGTTTGGATTGTAAGTACCGATTTTCTCTAAGTATTTACCATCTCTTTTTGAGCGTGCATCTGCAGCTACAACCCAGTAAAAAGGTTTTCCTTTTTTACCGTGTCTTTGTAATCTAATTTTTACTGACATAATCTTATGATTAAATTTTGAGGTACTCGACCTCTGTTAATTAAGGGCGCAAAGATATAATTTTTTTATGAATTATCGGTTTCAAACTTTATTAAATATATTTACAGTAGATTTTTGTTGTTTTTTGAGCTTTTTTTGAAGTTCGAATTTTCATTTTCCGACTCAAATAAGGTACTTTTGCTTCAAATTCATGACTTTATGAAAAAATATATCTACTTGTTACTTAGTGTTTTTGTATTTGCATCCTGTACTGAAGATGTGAAATTTAATACTCCTGCTTTTCAGGGATTAAAAGATAATGTTTTCTGGAGAGCTCAAAATTATACAGCTTATACCGGCTTAAACACATTTTTAGTTATCGAAGGAGGTTTAGGAGCTGAAAGAGTAATTCTGAAAATGCCATCTCCAATTCCTCAAACATATATTTTGGGTGTTAATGATCAGGTTACGGCTTCGTATTCTGATGTTTTTGCCAGTACAGTGCCTAAATTTACTACAGGTACGAACTTGGGTAATGGTCAGATTGTGATTACAGAATTTGATGTTAAAAACAGTACTATTTCAGGTACATTTAGGTTTACGGCAGTAAATGAAAATGCGGAAGATGGAGAAAAATCTGAGATGCATTTTACCGAGGGTGTTTTTTATAAAATTCCTTACATGTCGAAGATAAACTACTAAAAATTAAGTTTTTCATTTGCAATTGTTTGGTTTTATTGATTTCTGTTTTTTTAAATCAAAATAAAAACATAAATAAACTAATATATAGTAGATTACAGAAAAATAAGACTACATTTGCTACATTATTATAAATAAGTACATATGAACATTTTTGTTGGAAGCCTTCCATTCAGTATTGAGGAAGCAGATTTAAGAGAGTCTTTCGAGGCTTACGGAGCAGTAGATTCAGTTAAAATCATTACTGATAAATTTACAGGAAGAAGCAAAGGTTTTGGTTTCGTAGAGATGCCAAACGATGCAGAGGCTCAAAAAGCAATTGATGAATTGAACGGAGCTACTGTTCAAGGTCGTGCAATTGTAGTTAATAAATCTGAACCGAAACCTGAAGGTGAAAGAAGAAGCTTCAATAACAACCGTGGAGGTGATTCTCGCGGAGGTTACGGAAACAACCGTGGTGGTGGAAACGACCGTGGTGGTAACAGAGGAGGATATTAATATTTTTTTCTAAATATATAAAAGGGATCAACTTGCGTTGATCCCTTTTTTTATGCAGTAAAATTTGTTTCTGTAAAGATGCACAGCAGTAGCAGTGCATCTAACGCAAAAGACGCACTGCTGTACGTCTCTGCGAAAATAAAAATTATAGGTTTTCTACAAGCCAATCTCCAACTTCGCTGGTTTTGTATGCTTTTGATCCTTTAGTTGCCAGATCTTCAGTAACAACTCCTTGTTCTAATGATTTGTTTACAACCGCTCTGATAGCTTCGGCTTCGTCTTTTAATCCGAATGCGTCTTCGAACATCATTGCGGCAGATAAAATAGTAGCTAATGGATTTGCAATATTTAATCCTGTAGCTTGTGGGTAAGATCCGTGAATTGGTTCGTATAAAGAAGTGTGTTCTCCTACAGAAGCAGAAGGCATTAATCCCATTGAACCTGAAATTACAGAAGCTTCATCAGTTAAAATATCTCCAAATAAATTCTCCGTAATTAATACGTCATAAGAGTTTGGCCATTGAACTAAACGCATTGCTACAGCATCAACAAATTCGTATGAAACCGTAACTTCAGGATAATCTTTTTCCATTGCCTGAACAGTTTCTCTCCATAAACGTGAAGTTTCAAGAACATTTGCTTTGTCAACGCAACATAATTTTTTGCTACGAGTCATTGCCAGTTCAAAACCTTTTTTAGCCAAACGCTGTACTTCGGCTCTTGTATAAACACAATTGTCGAAAGCAGTTTCTCCGTCGTCTTTTCTTCCTTTTTCTCCAAAGTAAATTCCGCCTGTTAATTCTCTTAAGAAAACCAAATCAGTTCCTTCGATTCTTTCTCTTTTTAAAGGAGAATTATCAATTAAAGAAGGGAAAGTAAAAGTAGGGCGTACGTTTGCAAACAAGCCTAATTTTTTACGCATTAATAATAATCCCTGCTCCGGACGAACTGGTGCGCTTGGATCGTTATCATATTTTGGGTGACCAATTGCTCCAAATAAAACTGCATCAGCTTTCATACAAATTTCGTGCGTTTCATCAGGATAAGGAACTCCAACGGCATCAATTGCGCAAGCTCCAGTCAAGGCAGGAGTCCAGGTTATTTCGTGATTGAATTTTTTTGCAATAGCATCAGATACTTTTACAGCTTCATTTATTACCTCAGGACCAATTCCGTCTCCTGCTAAAAGTGCTATGTTAAATTTCATTTTTTTGAGTTTCTAAGATTCTGAGTTACTAAGGTTCTAAGTTTTTTTTCTTAGTAAATGAGAATCTTTATTTATAATTGTTTTATTAGTTTTTTGAGCTTTTCTAAGCTTCTAGCTTTTCCTTAGTAGCTTAGAGACTTAGCACCTTAGTGCCTTAGGCTACTACATTCAGCATTTTTTGAGTTGCAATAATTGCGGCAACTGTCTGATCTGAATCTAGTCCTCTTGTTTTAAATTCTTTTCCGTTGTTTGTCCAGGTGATGATCGTTTCGCATAAAGCGTCTGAACTACTTCCAGGAGGGATTCTCACGGCATAATCAATCAATTTCGGAAGTGTTAGTTTTTTACTTTTATAAATTTTAGATAAAGCATTCATAAAAGCATCAAACTGACCATCGCCTTGAGCATGTTCTTCTATGATTTCTCCATCAAGATTTAAGCTTAATGTTGATGATGGGCGTGTTCCTTTTGAATGCATTAATACGTAAGACTGTATTGTAATTTTTTCTTGGTAAGTATGACTATCAAGAACATCTGAAATAATATACGGAAGATCTTCTTTGGTAACGGTTTCTTTTTTATCGCCTAGTTCTATGATTCGTTGGGTAACCAATTTTAAATCTTCCTGATTTAATTTTAAACCTAATTCCTGAAGATTTTTTTCGATGTTGGCTTTTCCTGAAGTTTTTCCTAAAGCATATTTTCTCTTTCTCCCGAAACGTTCCGGAAGCAAATCATTAAAATATAAATTGTTTTTGTTGTCGCCATCAGCATGAATTCCAGCGGTTTGAGTAAAAACATTGTCACCAACAATTGGTTTATTGGCAGGGATTCTGTATCCCGTAAAAGTCTCAACAAGTTTACTTACTGTATAAAGTGAAGTTTCTTTTATGTTAATGCTAACTTCTGGTAAATAGTCATTGATTACGGCAACCGTGCTTTCGAGCGGAGCATTTCCGGCGCGTTCTCCCATTCCGTTTACTGTAACGTGAAGTCCGTTTATGCCTGCTTTTATAGCTTCCATAACATTGGCGATACTTAAATCGTAATCGTTATGTGCATGAAAATCAAAGTGAATATTTGGATATTTTGCTCTGATTTTTGAAATAAATTCAAAAGTCAAAGATGGAATTAAAACGCCTAAAGTATCAGGTAATAAAATTCTTTTAACTGGTTGCGTAGAAAGGAAATCCAAAAACTGAAAAACATATTCTGGTGAATTTCGCATTCCGTTGCTCCAATCTTCCAGATAGACATTGGTGTCAATATTATTTTCTTTTGCTAAAGCGATGATTTGAGCAATTTCAGAAAAGTGTTGTTCCGGAGTTTTTTTTAATTGATGTGTTAAGTGATTCATTGAGCCTTTGGTCAACAAATTCTGCACTTTGGCACCGGCTTTTTTCATCCATTCAATAGAAACGCCTCCGTCAACAAACGAAAGTACTTCAATTCGGTTAATATATCCTCTTTCTTCGGCCCATGAAGTAATGCCTTTTACGGCTTGAAATTCTCCTTCGCTCACACGAGCCGAAGCAATTTCGATTCTATCAATATTTAATTCCTCCAACAATAATTGCGCAATGGTTAATTTTTCTGCAGCAGAAAAAGATACTCCTGAGGTTTGTTCACCATCACGGAGCGTTGTATCCATTATTTCAATTTTTCTTTTTTCCATTATAATATTGTTTGCTTTAGATAATTAAGCATGAGTAATCTTGATGACTTATATTTTTGTGATAAGAATTAAACCTGTCGACCAGCACATTTTTGTTAATTGAATGTCTTTTCTTTTTTCTAAATCCTGAATAAGAGCTTCGACATTTTTATCGTGGTTTTTTGGCCAGTTTCGCTGTGGCAACATGTCATCAATTAGATAGATTCCTCCTGGATTTAAGAGGTTTAATGTTTCTTCTAAAACAACATATTTGCCTGGCCAGGCATCGGCAAAAATCAAATCAAATTTTTCTTCTTTATAATTTAAAATCCATTTTTCGGCATCTTCACAAACGAATCTAACATTCGATTCCTGAAAATATTTTTTGGCAATGTTTTGATATTCTGCTGAATTGTCGATCGAAATTAAATTAGCATTTTTGCTCATTCCTTCAATCATCCACGCAAGTGATAATCCCGTTCCAGTGCCTAATTCTAAAAAATGTCCGTCTTTTTTTGTTGCAACTAATGTTCTAAGAAAACTTCCTGTTTGTAAATCTGACGGCATTGAAAACGAAATTTTTTCAGAAGCGTTTTTGATTTCTGAGTAATGGTTCGGTAATACAATGCTATTGTCGTTCATTTTTTAGAAGTTATAAATTGCAATTGGGTATTATTTTAAATTATAAAGCAGTTACTAAGTCCAACTATAAAGTTGAAGCTTTAGTAACTGCATTTTTATAGGTTGATTGTTAGTAAGGAAGTTTATCGGCGAAAGCCACAATATCTTCTTTAATATTTTGCAAATAATCAATGTCATCAAAGCCATTAATCATATTGTTCTTTTTGTATCCGTTAATCGCAAAAGATTCTTGCTGACCAGTTGACAATAAAGTAATCGTTTGGTTTGGCAAGTTGATTTCTAATTCTGTTTTTGGATCAGCTTCAATGGCTTTAAAAATCGTGTCTGCAAATTCCGGGCTTACCTGAACTGGTAAAACTCCAATATTTAAACAGTTTCCTTTAAAAATATCTGCAAAGAAACTTGAAACTACAGCTCTAAAACCGTAATCATAAACTGCCCAGGCAGCGTGTTCTCTTGAAGATCCTGAACCGAAGTTTTTTCCTCCAACAAGGATTTTTCCGCTATAAGTTGAATCGTTTAAAACGAAATCAGCTTTTGGAGAATCGTCTCCGTTATATCTCCAGTCTCTGAAAAGATTGTCTCCAAAACCTTCACGCTTTGTAGCTTTCAGGAAACGAGCCGGGATGATTTGATCTGTATCTACGTTCTCAATTGGTAGTGGCACAGCACTACTTGTAAGTATATTAAATTTATCGTATGCCATTTTTTGGAATTTTAGATTTTAGATTTTTAGATTTTAGATTTTCTTTTGAAAACTTAAAATGTTAGAACCTAAAAATGTTTTGTATTAAATAATGTAAATCAATTTTATTTGAAGAAGTTTAGAAAAAGATTACTCATGGTTGAAAAATCTAAAATCTCCAATCTAAAATAATTCGCGCGGGTCTGTTAGTTTTCCGGTAACAGCAGCAGCAGCAGCCATAATTGGACTCGCTAATAATGTTCTTGAACCAGGACCCTGACGACCTTCAAAGTTTCTATTTGAAGTACTTACTGCATATTTTCCAGCAGGAACTTTATCATCGTTCATTGCTAAACACGCTGAACAACCCGGCTGACGTAATACAAAACCAGCTTCAGTAAGAATATCTAAAATACCTTCTTCTTTAATCTGAGCTTCAACAACGTGAGAACCCGGAACTAACCAAGCGGTAACATTATCTGCTTTTTTTCTTCCTTTTACAATTTCGGCGAAAGCCCTAAAATCTTCAATACGTCCGTTTGTACAACTTCCTAAGAAAACATAATCAATTGGTTTTCCGATCATCACATCATCTTCCTGGAAGCCCATATAAGCTAACGATTTTTTATAAGTTTCCTCACCGCCTTCAACTTGATTAGCGTTCGGAATATGTTTAGAGATACCAATTCCCATTCCAGGGTTAGTACCATAAGTAATCATTGGTTCAATATCTGAAGCTTTGATGTTTAATTCAGCATCAAAAACAGCATCATCATCTGTTTTAAGAGTTTTCCAATATTCAACTGCTTTTGTCCATGCTTCACCTTTAGGAGCAAATAATCTTCCTTCAAGGAAATCAAAAGTAGTTTGGTCAGGAGCAATCATACCACCACGAGCACCCATTTCGATACTTAGGTTACAAACAGTCATACGACCTTCCATAGTCATGTTTTCGAAAACATCACCAGCATATTCAACAAAATAACCTGTTCCTCCAGAAGTAGTCAATTGAGCAATAATATAAAGTGCAACGTCTTTTGGACCAACACCTTTACTTAATTGACCGTTTACGTTGATACGCATTTTCTTTGGTTTTGGCTGCATAATACATTGAGTAGAAAGCACCATTTCAACCTCAGAAGTTCCGATACCAAAAGCAATCGCTCCAAAAGCACCGTGAGTAGACGTATGAGAATCTCCACAAACAATAGTAGCACCTGGCAAAGTGATTCCGTTTTCAGGACCAACTACGTGTACAATTCCATTTTTAATGTGACCTAATCCCCAGTGCGAAATTCCGTATTCGGCTGCATTATCTTCAAGCGCTTTAAGCTGATTTGCCGATAGTGCATCTTCAACTGGTAAATGTTGGTTTATGGTTGGTGTATTGTGATCTGCAGTTGCAAAAGTACGCTCAGGGTATAAAACCTTAACGCCTCTGGCTTTTAATCCTAAAAAAGCAACAGGACTCGTAACCTCATGAATGAAATGACGGTCAATAAAAAACACATCTGGTCCATCTTCAATTTTACGCACTACATGTGAATCCCATACTTTGTCAAATAATGTCTTACTCATTTTTATTTTTTTTAATTGTAATTTCTAACCACAGCAATTTCCTGCTCATTATAATAGGAAAACAAAATTAGAAAAAGATATAAGGGCGTCAATTTCAATATTTCATTATATACGATACCCAAACTTAAATACAAATTGTGATTGGCTTTTTTGCCCTTAGATTTGATTGTAGAATGAATATAAATTGGTTTTCCTTTTCCTTTTCAGGGTAATTTTGATTTGATTGCTTTAATTTTAATAGTTGGCAAATTTATCTCAAAATCAATACAAAATATAGGTTTTTATTCAAAAAAATGTAACAAAATGAGTTAAAATAGTAATAATTGTTAGGTTTGATTTGTTTTGAAGTTTTTGTTTTTATGGATTGTAATGGCTTTAAAAGCTAATTTTTGAAGTTTTTAAATATTCTAAAATTCATTAAAATACTACGACATCCAAGAAGTGTATTTTTATGAAATTTTATGATTTTTGATGTAAAAACGAATCTGTTGAAGAAGATAATTTTAGAGACTAATTCAATGAATTTTTAAATTCCAATGGCGTTAGATTGGTTTTCTTTTTGAAGAGTTTGCTAAACGACTGAGGATATTCAAACCCCAATTGATAGGCTATTTCTGCTACCGAAAGATTGGTGGAAATTAGGAAATCTTTTGATTTTTCGATGAGTTTCGAATGAATGTGCTGTTGCGCATTTTGTCCGGTTAGATTGCGAAGCATGTCGCTCAGGTAATGCGTAGAAACGTTGATTTGTGAAGCCAGAAAATCTACTGTAGGTAATCCTTTTTTTAAAGTTTCGGCATTATTAAGATAATTGTCCAGCGTTTCTTCCACTTTCAGTAATAAATCATGACTGACTGTTTTTCTTGTAATGAATTGACGCTTGTAAAAACGATTGCTGTAATTCAGTAAAACATCAATGTAGGAAACAATTACATCCTGACTCATTTCATCTATTGCAGTATGAAGTTCATTGTCAATGCTGGTTAATAATCCTATAATGGTTGTTTTTTCACTGTCAGAAAGATGCAATGCCTCATTTGTATCATAAGAAAAGAAACCATATTTTTTGATGTTTTTGCCTAAAGGATAATTTCTAATAAAGTCCGGGTGAAAAAGCAAGGTAAAACCAAAATACTCGATACCTTCTTCATTATCAGTAAAAATCAGTTGATTAGGTGAAGCAAACATTAATCCGCCTTCATTAAAATCATAATATCCCTGACCATAGCCCATTTTTCCGTTAGTAGAAAACTTATAAGATATTTTGTAAAAATCGAGTAAAAAAGAAGTATTCGTTAAATCAGCATTTATAACAAGTTGTGTATTATCGACTAAGCTTATCATAGGGTGAAGCGGTTTTGGAAGCCTCAGTAAACTATGAAATTGCGATATAGAGGAAATCTTTGCCGGATTATTGTTTTTCTTTTCCATGATATAAAGTTATAAAAATTTGAAAATTAATTAGGCTTTCTTAAAAGTATTGAACAGTCTCTTTAATTTTGAATGAATAGCTTCGGAGAAGCGAAATATTTATAGAAATCAATTAAGTAGTGATAGCAAAGCTCCAGCGGAGCGAAATATTTTTAATACTGTTTTATTTCGCTCCGCTGGAGCTCTTTTTCATCCGTATACTTGATGTTCTATAAATATTTCGCTCCGCTGGAGCTTAATAAAAGAATGTTGAATGTTTTTTGGGAAGCCTTAACAGGAATTATTATGCTCCTAAAAATTGTTTGCCAAATGCAGCGCGAAAAACTTCGTCACCTTGTTCCTGTCTTTGTTTGTAAAGTGCTTTTGCATCTTCTCCGGCTACATATCTCAGTTGGTTTTTTCCATCGGTTGCAGCTTCGTAAACAACATCAGCAATTTGCTCCGGTGTTGATGCCATTTCAAACATTACATCTACATTTTCAAACATTTTGTCAGCCATTGCCTGGTATTCAGGTTTAACTCCTGTATCAAGCGAACCATGAAGAAATTCTGTTTTGATACCGCCCGGAGAAACCGTTTTAATATTGATTCCAAACGGATTTAATTCATAAGCCATACTTTCGCTCCAGCCTTCCAGTCCCCATTTTGTTGCGTGATATACAGATCCTAAAGGAAAAGAAATCAATCCGCCAATAGAAGTTGTAGAGATAAACAATCCGCTTTTTCTTTCTCTGAAATACGGAATAAAAGCATTAGTAACGCGAATCACTCCCAATAAATTTGTGTTAAGCTGTTTTGTGATCTGATCGTCATTAAAGCTTTCCAAAGGACCAATTAAACCATAACCTGCATTATTAAAAACGATATCAATATCGCTTAATTCTAATGCTTTTTTAATGGTGCTTTGTATTTGATCGTAGTTGGTAACATCTAATGGTAAGAGTGTTACATTTTCTAAATTAGAAAGTTCGGTTTCTTTTTCCGTAGTTCTCATTGTAGCAATTACATTCCATCCTTTTTGTTGAAATAATTTTGCTGTAGCTTTTCCTAATCCTGATGATGCGCCTGTGATAAAAATTGTTTTCATAATTATTGTTTTTTTAATTGTTATAATTTGATGAAGCAAAGTTCAGGATACAGCACAGTTTAAAAGTGTTCATTTTGGTGCAATGAGTATCCAAAATGAATAATCGAAGTTTTCAGAATGAAATTAAATGGAAATTTAAATGTCATAATGGGGCAAATTGCTTCATTATGACAACTAGCTGACAATTACTTTTAAAAAGAACTTCTAATATTGAAGACTTTAATTTTAAATAAAATATCATGAATTTAAATCAATTTGCGTACAAACTGGGAGTTTTAGGAACTGTAATTATTTTAATCTGGGTAGGGCTTTTTAAGTTTACAGCCGTTGAAGCCGGAGCGATAAAAGGTTTGGTCGAGAATCATTTTGCGATGAGCTGGATGTATAAAGTGATGTCTGTACAACAGGTTTCTAATTTTATTGGAATTTTTGAGGTTCTTACCGGAATTGGGTTGCTTGCTTCGTTGTTTTTTAAACGAATTGGTTTTTATGCCGGTTTTGCTTCAGCAGTAATATTTGTAACAACGTTGAGTTTTTTAATTACAACTCCTGGTGTTTTTAAAACAGTAGAAGGCTTTCCGGTTACCGATTTTTTTATTCTAAAAGACATTCCGTATTTGGCAATTTCGTTAATGGTTTTTGTAAAAGGCAAGGAATAAATTAGGCACAATTCTTAACAAAATTCACTAGCTAATTTGTTTAAAAAAAGCGTAAATTTGAACTTCCTCCATAATTTACAGAGTAGTTTTTTATATTCCATATAATCAGATGTTTATATAGGAAGGATTTGGAATTTGGAGTTTAATTTTTTGTATTTTCACTCTATGTATTTAATATTCGATACCGAAACAACCGGATTACCAAAACGCTGGGATGCTCCAATAACCGATTCTGATAACTGGCCTCGCTGTATTCAGATCGCATGGCAGCTTCATGACGAAATGGGACAGCTTATTGAACATCAGGATTACCTGGTAAAACCTGACGGATTTAATATTCCGTATGATGCGGAGCGTATTCACGGAATTTCGACAGAATTGGCCGACGCCGATGGAATTACTTTGGCTGAAGTTTTGGAGAAATTCAATATTGCTTTAAGCAAAACCAAATTTATTGTAGGTCAGAATTTAGGTTTCGACGTTAATATTATGGGCGCTGAATTTCATAGAATGGGAGTAGATTCTCCTATGAGTTCAATGCCGGTTTTAGATACTTGTACCGAGGTTACTGCTTCATTATTAAAACTTCCCGGAGGTCGTGGAGGAAGGTTTAAATTACCAACACTTACAGAATTACACGAATATCTTTTTAATAAACCTTTCGCAGAAGCGCACAACGCAACTGCCGACGTTGAGGCAACTACGCGTTGTTTTCTGGAATTAATAAGAAGAGAAGTTTTTACCAAAGAAGAACTGGATGTTCCGAAGGATTATTTCAAGGAATTTCAAAATAGAAATCCACAGGAATTTCCGTTAATTGGTTTAAAACACATCAATTTAAAAGCAGCTTCTGATAAAATCAGAGAGCAATTAAAAGCTTTAGAATCTGTTGGGCAAGAACCTGCAGTTTCACATTCTGACAGAGAAGATTTTAAAGAGGCAAAATACGCGCATTTACACAATCATACCCAATTTTCGGTTTTACAATCAACTATAGGAATTGGAAATATTGTTGCGGCTACAGCCAAAAACGGAATGCCTGCCGTTGCCATGACGGATACAGGAAACATGATGGGAGCTTTTCACTTTGTGAGCGCCGTTATGAACCATAATAAAGCAGCATCAGGAAAAAATAAAGCTTTGGTCGAAGCAGGTGAAGAGCCAACAGAAACCGAAATAAAACCAATCGTAGGTTGCGAATTTAATGTTTGCGACAATCACTTAGATAAAAGTAAAAAAGACAACGGAAATCAGGTTGTATTGTTAGCCAAAAACAAAAACGGTTATCACAATCTGGCGAAAATGTCTTCGATCGCTTTTACAAACGGATTTTATTATGTTCCGAGGATTGACCGTGCCATTATCGAAAAATACAAAGAAGATATCATGGTTTTGTCCGGGAATTTATACGGAGAGATTCCGAGTAAGATCCTGAACATTGGTGAAAACCAAGCCGAAGAAGCCTTGATCTGGTGGAAAGAACAATTTGGCGATGACTTTTATCTTGAGATTATGCGACATAATCAGGAAGATGAAAATCGTGTAAACAAAACACTGATTGAGTTTTCTAAAAAGCACAATGTCAAATTAATTGCAACCAATAATACCTATTATTTAAATAAAGAAGACGCCAATGCACACGACATTTTATTGTGTGTAAAAGATGGTGAAAAACAAGCTACGCCAATTGGTCGTGGACGTGGATATCGTTACGGATTACCTAATCAGGAGTATTATTACAAGTCTGGAGAAGAGATGAAAAAACTCTTTGCCGATTTGCCTGATTCGATTATCAATATTCAGGAAATTGTAGATAAAGTAGAGATTTATTCGCTTTATCGAGATGTATTGCTTCCTAAATTTGATATCCCGGAAGAATTTGTAGTTGTTGAAGATGAAGCTGATGGCGGAGTTCGAGGTGAAAATAAATACCTGCGACACCTTACAATGGTGGGAGCAAAAAAACGATACGGAGAAATTACCGAATCGATTCAGGAACGTTTAGATTTTGAGTTATTAACGATTTCCAATTCCGGATATCCGGGTTACTTCCTGATTGTTCAGGATTTCATCGCTGAAGCCCGAAAAATGGACGTTTCGGTAGGGCCAGGTCGTGGATCTGCTGCGGGATCTGCCGTGGCTTATTGTTTAGGAATTACCAATATTGACCCTATTAAGTACGATTTGCTTTTTGAGCGTTTCCTTAATCCTGACCGTGTATCCATGCCCGATATTGATATCGATTTTGATGACGAGGGTCGTGGTCGTGTTATGGATTACGTAATTAATAAGTACGGACAAAATCAGGTGGCGCAAATTATTACCTATGGTAAAATGGCAACCAAATCTGCGATTCGTGATACGGCTCGTGTACTGGATTTACCATTGTTTGAAGCCGATAGAATTGCAAAACTGATTCCGGGAATGATGCCGTCAAAATGGAATTTGGCGCGTTTTATTTCTGAAAGCGAAGAAGAGGTTAAAAAAGCGCTTCGTTCTGATGAATTTGATAATGTAAAAGAATTAATCGCCATTGCCAATGAAGATGATTTGGCCGGAGAAACCATTCAACAGGCAAAAATCCTTGAAGGATCGATGCGAAATACCGGAATTCACGCCTGTGGTGTAATCATCACGCCATCGGATATTACGAATTTCGTTCCCGTAACTACAGCAAAAGATTCTGATTTATATGTAACACAGTTTGATAACTCGGTTGCAGAAAGTGCAGGATTGCTGAAAATGGACTTTTTGGGTCTGAAGACCCTTACCTTGATTAAAGATACCGTTAAACTGGTAAAATATAGAAACGGAATTGATCTCGATCCGGATACCTTCCCGATTGATGATGTTGAGACTTATGCACTTTTCCAGAGAGGAGAAACAGTTGGAATCTTCCAATATGAGTCACCCGGAATGCAGAAATACATGAAAGATCTAAAACCAACGGTTTTTGGAGATTTAATTGCCATGAACGCCTTGTATCGTCCGGGACCTTTAGAGTATATTCCGTCTTTCGTACGAAGAAAAAATGGCGAAGAAGAAATCAAATACGATTTAGATGCCTGTGAGGAATATTTAGGAGAGACTTACGGAATTACCGTTTATCAGGAGCAGGTAATGCTTTTGTCGCAATCGCTGGCTGACTTTACAAAAGGTGAGGCCGACGTTTTGCGTAAAGCGATGGGTAAGAAACAAAAAGATGTACTAGATAAAATGAAGCCTAAGTTCGTAGAACAAGCGGCGAAAAAAGGTCATGATGCAAAAGTTTTAGAGAAGATCTGGAAAGACTGGGAAGCATTTGCGAGTTACGCCTTCAACAAATCGCACTCGACTTGTTATGCCTGGATTGCGTATCAAACAGCCTATCTTAAAGCGCATTATCCTGCTGAATATATGGCAGCGGTACTTTCGAATAATATGAATGATATCAAACAAGTATCATTTTTTATGGAAGAATGCAAACGAATGGGCTTACAGGTTTTAGGGCCGGATGTAAACGAATCGTTTTACAAATTTACCGTAAATGATGAATACGCTGTCCGTTTTGGTATGGGCGCGATTAAAGGAGTAGGTTCCGGAGCTGTGGCAACCATTGTAGAAAGCAGAAAAGACGGTAAGTACAAATCGATTTTTGATTTGGCGAAACGTATCGATTTGCGTGCTGCGAATAAAAAAGCAATCGAAAATTTGGCTTTGGCAGGAGGTTTTGATTCTTTTGAAGGAACGACAAGAGCCCAATATTTTCATGACGATGGCGACGGAATTACTTTTTATGAAAAAGCAATTCGTTACGGATCTAAATTTCAGGAAAACGAAAACTCATCACAAGTAAGTTTGTTTGGAGAAACCAGCGAAGTACAAATTGATGAACCAGTTGTGCCACCATGTGAAGACTGGAGCACGATGGAAAAATTGGCCAAAGAGAAAGAAGTAGTTGGAATCTATATTTCAGGACATCCTCTGGATGACTTTAGATTTGAGATGAAATATTTCTGTAATTCCCGATTAGAATCCTTAAAAAGCATGAACGAATATGTGGGTAAAAATCTAAACTTTGCCGGAATCATTAATAACGTTCAGCATCGTGTGGCAAAAAACGGAAAAGGCTGGGCAGTATTTAATCTCGAAGGTTATGACGAAAGTTATGAGTTTAAGATTTTTGGTGAAGAATACTTGAAATTCCGCCATTTCCTGATTCAGAATAATTTTGCCTTCATAAAAATATTAATAAAAGACGGTTGGGTCAATCATGATACCGGTAAAAAGTCAGATCCAAGAATGCAATTTGTCGAGATTCGACAGTTGCAGGATATTCTGGAAGCTTTTGCAAAAAAACTGATTTTACTATTAAATATAAAAGACTTACAAGAAGAATTTATTCATTCGTTGAGTCGCTTGTTTAGTGAAAATAAAGGAGACAATTCTGTGACTTTTGAAATCATGGAGTTAGAAAAGATAAAACGTTTGGTCGAAGTAGAAACCCCAACTGATTTTGAAGAAGCTGATGATGCTGTTTTTGTCGACGAGAACGAAGATACCGAAGCAGCAATTGAAGAAACTAAAATTCAGGAAGTAAATGAAGTCGAAGAAATAAAAGTTGTAACCAAACTTACAATGCCTAGTCGCAGGCTAAAAGTTAAGATTTCTACCGAGTTATTGATAGAATTAGAGAAAATGCAGATAAATTTTAAGCTAAACTAAATTTTAACAGTTAAAATTTAGGGTTATGTATTTTTTTAGTGTTAAAATTATGCATGCATAATAGTTTTTTAGTAATATTGCTTAAAATTACAACGTTTTCGTGCCAAGTCTAACAATGCAAACTCTAAGAATATGTTAAAATAATCTAAGTTTGTAAAAAAACAATTAAAAACAGAATTATGAAAAAAAACCTATTTTTACTCGGATTATTAGTTTGCTCTATGGCCACAATGGCGCAAACAGAAAAAGCAGATAAACCAGAAAGTTGGTATTTTAAATTGGGTGGATCTTATTTTATTCAAACTGCTGCTACTGAATTCCCAACTGTAGGAGGAAATCTTCCATTGGATAGAACTTTTGTAGGAGGAAAATTAGTTTCTGAAGAAAGTGTTACAGGTTCTTTTGGTGAAGGTTTTAGAACTGGAATCACTGCCGGATATAGATTTAATGCTCGTTTAGGAGTTGAATTAGGTGTTAATTATTACACTAGTAAAGATAAAACAATGGCACAAACCAGATCAGATGTGCCTATTACGCCAGCTGGTGTATATGCTTTTAAATCAGTAGGTCAGATTACTGCTTTTGATCTTGCTCCGGCTTTGGTATTGTTTTTAGGAGAACATAAAGGTTTTGAGCCTTATACTAAAGTAGGTGTTTTGGTTCCTATTCACGGAGATTTAGAAATTACTTCTGATGCATACGCTCCAATTGCTTTTTCAAATACAGGAGCTCCAACTGCTTTTGGAAATGTTCATAGTGTCGATAAAGTAAAACCAAACCCAACAGTTGGATTTGTTGCCGCTTTAGGAACATCTTATAAATTAGGAAAAAATATTTCAGTTTTTGGTGAATTAGAATACCGTAATTTTACTGTACACGGTAAAACTAAAGAAACTACTGAATTTACAGTTAATGGCAATGATGCTTTAGCAACAAGATCTACATCTCAAATTCATACAAATTATAGAAGTAAATTAGATGTTAATTCTAATAATGCTTTGACAAATCCAAATGGTGTTGATAAAACGAAACCAATGGATGAATTAAGTTCTTACGTTGGAATTTCAGGTTTAGGACTAACACTTGGTCTTAAATACAGCCTATAATTTTATAGTACTTTTTAGTTTTTTGAAAAAAAAGGATATTCATTATGAATATCCTTTTTTTTGCACAAACTTTTCATCTTAGTTTTTATAATATTTTTTTTCAGGAGCTAATCCCGCTATACGTTCCAATCTTTTATTTTTTTAAAGGAAAAAAATAAAAGGATTTCCACTTCTATCGGGGCTAGGGCAATCATTTTCATAACAATATTTTCGTTTAGTTTGTCATCCCGAACGAGGGATCTCCGCAAGAAACTAACGCAAAACATTTAGGCTATAAACTCCATTAAAGCTGGAGAGAATTCACAATTCACAATTTACAACTCACAATTATTTAGAATTCCTAAACTCCTTCAAAACTTCATCAATAACCCAGGTAGTTCTTGCCGCCGATGTTCCTTTTGATGGATTAATTCCTTCATTACCCAAAATTTCGGCAACAACAGTTTCAATAAGAGGCTGCTGAATATGTAATGGGTTTTCAATCGTAATACTTTCTTTTTCACCATTTGCATATTGAATATGTATTGGGTCATTTCCAAAAGTAGAGAACGATATTTTTCCCTTATCACCTACAATGTCAGTATTGTCATAACGTTCAAAACTGGCGAAATTCCATAAACCCGTTCCGTGAATTCCGTTTTCAAATAAAAAAGACATCGAAACCGAATCTTCCGCCGGATACGCTTTTAGTTGCGAACTGGCATGACCACGAACTGATTTTATCGGTCCTAAAACAAAATCAAGAAAATCTAAAGTATGACAAGCCAGATCAACAAAAATCCCGCCACCTGAAATATGCGGTAAAACCGTCCAGGGCAAGTTAATTTCGTCATCGTATCTTTCTTCAAACGGATGGTATAAAACACAATTTACGTGTCTGACAATTCCTATCTTATTTTGATCAATTAGTTCTTTTATTTTTAAAAAACGAGGTAAACTTCTTCTGTAATAAGCAACAAACAAAGGAACATTGTGTTCCTTACAAACGCTGATCATCTCGTTGCATTCTTCAAAATTCAGGGCCATTGGTTTTTCTACATAAACCGGTTTTCCTGCTTTGGCACATAAAATAGTATATTCTTTATGAGACGATGGAGGAGTGGCAATATAAACAGCATCGACTTCCGGATCATTAATTAAATCAGCAGCATTCGAATACCATTTAGCCACATTATGACGTTTGGCATAATCTTCGGCAAGAGCCGCATCCCTGCGCATAACAGCAACCAAAGCCGAGTTAGGCGGTTTCTGAAATGCAGGACCACTTTTTACTTCGGTTACATTCCCACAACCTATAATTCCCCATTTTACAATTTTCATTTTTCTGGTTTTTTAGTTATTCAAATTTAAAAAGGTTTGCCACGAATTTCACGAATTTTCACGAATTATTTTTTCATGCAGATTTAATTTTACCGCAAAGCACGCAAAGTTTTTATGCCTAGAAGATTTATAAAAACACAAAGTTCGCAAAGCTGATTTAACAATACAAAGCTTTGCAGATCCTAAGACAAGAAATCTGCTAAATCTGCAAGATCTGGGAGAAAACAAAAAAAGGCACGAATTCACGAATTAATTTTCATGCAGATTAAAAAAAGGTTTGCCACGAATTTCACGAATTTTCACGAATTATATTTTCATGCAGATTATGCAGATTAATTTTACCGCAAAGCACGCAAAGTTTTTATACTTAGAAGATTTTATAAAAACGCAAAGTTCGCAAAGCTTTGTATTGAACCAGCTTTGCGAACTTTGTGTTTTTACAACGACAAGCTGATATAAAATCTTTGCGTGCTTTGCGGTAAAATTCTCAATCCGAAATAAAATAGCTCTCGGCAAAATAATTCATGCTAATTTGTGAAATTCGTGGCGAAAAAAAAACGTCACAGAATCTGTGGTAAAAAAAAAATAAGCCACGAACTCACAAAAATAATTCGTGAATTCGTGGCTAAAAATTTAAGCGATTAAAGTTTTATTTTTTAGGTAAAGCCTTAAAACCCATATTGTAAAGTGTGAACGCCTGAATGTCTACATTTTCCTGAATCATAGCAGCAACAGATTTTCCTGCTCCGTGACCAGCTTTTACATCAATACGAATTAAAACCGGATTAGGACCAGTTTGTTTTTCCTGCAATTCAGCAGCAAATTTAAAACTATGTGCAGGAACTACACGGTCATCATGATCTCCAGTTGTAACCATAGTTGCAGGATACTGAACACCTTTTTTTACATTTTGTACAGGAGAATATCCTTTTAAGTATTCGAACATTTCTTTACTATCCTGAGACGTTCCGTAATCGTAAGCCCAACCTGCACCTGCAGTAAAAGTATGGTAACGTAACATATCCATTACACCAACAGCCGGTAATGCAACTTTCATTAAATCCGGACGTTGTGTCATTGTAGCTCCAACTAATAAACCTCCGTTAGAACCTCCACGAATTGCTAAGAAAGCAGATGAAGTATATTTTTGAGCGATTAAATATTCGCCGGCAGCAATAAAGTCATCAAATACATTTTGCTTTTGCAATTTAGTTCCCGCATCGTGCCATTTTTTACCATATTCACCACCACCTCTTAAGTTAGCAACAGCGTAAACTCCGCCATTTTCTAACCAAACAGCATTTGCAATGTTGAAACTTGGAGTTAAGCTAATGTTGAATCCACCGTAACCGTAAAGGATTGTTGGGTTTTTACCGTCTAATTTTAATCCTTTTTTATAGGTGATGATCATCGGGATTTTTGTTCCGTCTTTTGAAGTGTAGAATACTTGTTTTGATTCGTAATCTTCACTTTTAAAATCAACTTTTGGTTTTTGATATACTTCAGATTTACCAGATTTTGGTTCAAATGAATAGATCGTTCCCGGAGTTATATAGTTCGTAAAACTGTAGTACAAAGTTTTTTCGTCTTTTTTTCCTCCAAATCCAGCTGCAGTTCCTACACCAGGAAGTTTGATTTCGCGAACTAATTTTCCGTTATAATCGTATTGTTGTACAAATGAAACAGCATCTTTTGTGTAATTAGCAAAGAAAAATCCGCTTCCTGTTGAAGGCGATAAAATATCTTGAGTTTCTTTGATAAAATCTTTCCAGTTTTCTGGTTTAGGATTGCTTATGTCAACCGTTACAACACGTTTGTTTGGAGCGTTTAAGTCAGTTTCTATAAACAATTTTGTTCCTTCGTTTTCGATAATCTGATTGTCGCTGCTAAAATTGTCTACAATCGTTACAATCGGACTATTCGCTTTAGTTAAATCTTTGATGTATAATTCGTTTCCGTAAGTAGAATTAGCAGCAGAAATTACTAAATATTTATCGTCTTCAGTAACATAACCACCTACGTATCTTCTTTTTTGATCTGCACCAAAAATAACTTTATCCTCTTTTTGAGAAGTTCCAAGTTTGTGGTAATACAATTTGTGCTGATCTGTTTTTGCAGATAATTCGCTTCCTTTAGGTTTGTCATAACTAGAGTAATAAAACCCGTCGTTTCCGTGCCATGAAACACCGCTGAATTTTACATCAACCAAAGTGTCTTCGATAGCTTTTTTAGACAAAGCATCAATAATGATTACTTTTCTCCAGTCGCTTCCGCCTTCAGAAATGGCGTAAGCAGCTTTATTTCCGTCTTTAGAAAAATTCAAACCACCAAGAGAAGTTGTTCCGTCTTTAGAAAATGTATTTGGATCTAAGAAAGTTTCTTCCTTGCCATCTTTTCCTTTTCTATAAATAACAGCTTGATTCTGAAGTCCGTTGTTTTTTGAATAATAAGTAAATTTCCCTTCTACAAATGGAGCGCTGATTTTTTCATAATTCCAAAGTTTTTCCATTCGTTTTTTAAGTTCTTCACGAAATGGAATTTTATCTAAATATCCGTAAGTAACCTCATTTTGAGCTTTTACCCAAGCACCTGTTTCAGCTGATTTGTCATCTTCAAGCCAACGATAAGGATCGTTTACTTTTGTGTCAAAATAGACGTCAACTGTTTCGCCTTTTTTGGTTTCAGGATATTGAATTTTATTTTGTGCAAATGAAATTCCTGCAGTTGTAATTGCCATTATAAGAAATGTTTTTTTCATAGTTTATGTTTAACAGTTGTCACAAAAATAGCATTTTTTGTTAGATCAAAAGGATAATTAACCGCAAAGTGCACTAAGATTTTATCTCGCGGTATGTTTATAAAACACAAAGTTCACAAAGGCAGAATCAATACAAAGCTTTGCGAACTTTGTGTTTTTTACAAGATCAAGCATGTATAAGAAACCTTGCGTTCTTTGCGGTAAAAATTAATCTGTTTTTAGGTTAAAATGAGAAATCAATACAAAGCTTTGTGGACTTTGTGTTTCTAAAAGATCAAGTATATATAAAAACTTTGAATGCTTTGCGGTAAAATTGTAAACAACGCAAAGCTTAATTAAATAAACCACGTAAGAAATACATGTTCAACCAAAAACAAAATAAACAGGCATCATACTTACATGGTTTAATTCAAAAAAAATTATAAGTTGAAGTTAACTCCCAAAACGATATTACGCCCGATATTAGGAATTCCGTCTGTTTTTAATCTTGATAAGTGAGCAATATATTTTTTATCAAATAAGTTGTTTCCGTTCAGGTTTACATCAAAAGCATGTTTACCAAGCTTTACCGTTCCTCCAAAACCTAAATTTACTAAAGTATACCCGTCTGAAGCTGTTTCAAAACCACTCACATTTTTCTGCGCGAAAGTTGATGAAACATTCAAAGAAGCGTATCCTTCTTCAAACCAGTTGTTGATTTTAAATTCAGTTCTTAAAGTGTTGTTCCAGTTGTTTGCAGGAATTAAAGGCAAATAATCATTGTTTGCTTTTTTACCCGTAACCGTTTCAAAACTAGTTTCAAAATGTAACCAATCTAATGGGTGAGGGTGAAAGTGTAAGCCAACTTCACCACCGTATAATTTTGCATTGTCCTGAATATAAGCAAAAACATCATTATCATCACGAACTTCTCCAGTTGGCGAAGTGAAAATATAATTGTTTACATGATTGTAAAATCCATTAATAAAGAATTCAAAATGCGTGTTTTTGTATTCTAAATTCAAATCAGTCTGAACATTTTGTTCCGTTTTCAAATTAGCATTTCCAATTTCATAACGGTTTGTTCCTTCGTGAACCCCATTCGAAGTTAACTCAGCTAAATTTGGAGCTCTAAATCCGGTTGCCACATTCAATCTAAAAGTTAGCGGTTCTGCCAGTTTTGTTTTATATCCCAAAGAAGCATTAAAACTGTCAAAAGATCTGTCAAGAGGTAAAAAGTAACCTTCTTCACCTTCAGTTCCGTGTGCGATAGAAGTAATATTTCGGTTGTCAAAACGTAATCCGGCCTGAATAACGCTATTGTCCCATTCGTAATTTGCAGTTCCAAAAACACCAAAATCATTTGTTGTAGCGTCCGGAATCAAATATTCTTCACCAGAATTTTTGTTTGTTTGGTGCATTCCCTGAACTCCCAAAATAGTTTCAATTTTACCCAATTTAGGGAAATGATATTTAGCATTGTAGTTAAAAGTATTCAGTTTCATATGAAGCGATGCCTCGTTACTGTCTTCAAACTCGCTTCTGTCATTCGCAATATATCCTAAATCAACATCTAATTTCGAATTTTGAAAAAAGATAACGTTGTTTAAACTCAATAAATGATTGAAAATTCCCTGTCTTGGAAACTCTGTATTCTTGCTGGTCGATTGCTCTCCAATTCCGTTATCCGGCATTCCAAGATCAAGTTTGTTGTAGTTGTATCTTAAAACACTAGAAAAACTAGAGTTGCTGTAGCCAATTCCGGTTTTAAAATCAGTTTCGTTATAACGAGTGTTGGTTACGCGTTCTCCATCTGCAATTTTGTAATCTGAGTGAGTATTGAAACTTCCACGAGCAAGAAATTTCCAGTTATCAGTCGAAGTTTTTAATCCAATAGAAGAATTGCTTCCTTGTGTATTCGTGAAGTATTTTTGACTAAAATTAGCTTTGAATGTATTCGCATCGGCAAATTTTTCAGGGTTAAAATACAAAACTCCACCCAAAGCATCAGAACCATATAATAAAGATGCTGGCCCTTTAATTACTTCGACACTTTCGATTCCGGCATCATTTAAACCTAAACCATGCTCGTCTCCAAATTGTTGATTTTCGATACGAACACCCTGGGAATAAACCAAAACACGATTTCCGCTCAATCCTCGAATGACCGGTTTCCCGATAGAGGTTCCGGTAGAAATTTGAGAAACCCCTGGAATTGTGGCCAAACCTTCGATTAAAGTCGAAGTTCCTTTTTGCTGTAAAGTTTTAATACTTTCGTGCTCCACCTTCATTACGTTTTGCGATTGAAGCTTATTAAAAGGAGTTGAAACTACTACTTCGTCCATTTCAAAAACAGATTCGGTAAGTGTTATATCGATGGTATTTTCTTTTAATAATTTATTGATTGATTTACTTTGAGCAGTGAATCCAACGATACTAAAAGTAATACGGAAGCTTCCGTTTGGAAGATTCTTAAATTCATATTTTCCGTTCTGATCAGTCGTCGTTCCTTTGTGCAGCTCAGGCGCATAAACAGATACGTTTGCTAACGGCTGGTTTTCAAGATTTGTTACTGTTCCTGAAACCGAATTTTGAGCAGAAAGAATGCCCGAAAACCCTAAAATAAGGGCTAATATTATTTTTTTCATTTGAAAATGATGCTATAGTTAATTGTATTTATCTTTTGAAAAACAAAAACGAAAAAGAATAGTAAAATTTGCCGATCCCGAGAATTTCAGGATGGGGAAATCTGCTAATTTTTTAGAATTAGATTTAAAAAGAGTTTGATTTTACTTCGAATGATTTCGAACTTAAGAAACTATAGCAGAGGGCGGTCCACGCAATAAATACGGACTTTCTGAAAGTGAAAACGTTTTTTCTGAAAGAGAGAAAAAATAAGGGATTTCGTAGTTGAAAGAATGAAACTCAAAAGCAAATTGTTCAGGAACAATATAACTTCCAAAAACAAAATGACAAACAAAACACACATCATAATCATGATGCTGATGCGTTATTTCGCCATTAGGATCATTATAGTTGTGATGACATTGTTTTTCTGAAAGCTGCTTTACAATATGCTCATAACTGTGTATGGACTGAAACAATATTGAGAACAATACTGTCAGAGCCAAAGAAACACTTAATATGAGTTGTTTTCTTTTCATTTCCCGACAAAGGTATAAAAGATCAAAGTAAAATCGATTTATTTTTTGAATTCTGTTCCTGATTTGATGAAAAAAGTGCAAGGAATGAATTTATTCTTCATCAAAAAGAGAATAATTACGATCTAATTGCTTCCTGAACTAGCATTATATTATATTTGTAAGTAAAATAAATCTACTCTAAAAAACGTTTACTTGAAAAACTCTTTAAAACCAAAATACGATATGCGATTACTTTTTAGTTGTTTGTTTTTAGTATCGTTTTTCAATTCTTTTGCGCAAGACGTTAAGCCGGAGATAAAACCTATTGTAAAAATAGATTCTTTATATCGTGAAGATCAGTTTTATTTTTCGGTTACGTATAATCTTTTGGTTCAAGCGCCTTCCGGTTTAAAACAAGATAAATTTTCAGCAGGACTTTCAGCAGGTTTTTTGCGTGATATGCCCATCAATAAAACAAGAAATATTTCAATCGCAGCAGGTTTAGGATTGAGCTATCAAAACTTTTATCAAAATTTAACCATTTCAAAAGGTCCGGACGGAGAGCAGGTTTATGGCGTAAATGGCTACAGCGAATTTGTTACCAACAGATACAAGCAATACTCAGTAGATATGCCAATTGAGTTTCGATGGAGAACCTCGACTTACGAAAGTTATAAATTCTGGAGGATTTATAGCGGAGTAAAATTGAGTTATGTATTCTCAGATAAATCAATCCTGAAAGACGGAGAAACGACTTATAAAATCTCTAATAATAAAGATGTCAATCAATTTCAATACGGAGTTTACATTTCAGCGGGTTATAATACCTGGAACGTGTATTGTTATTATGGTTTAAATAGTTTGTTCGATAAATCAGTGAAAACCGTTTCTGGCGAAAGTATTCAAATGAACGCTATGAATATAGGTTTGATTTTCTATATTTTATAACCACAAATATAAAAACAGCAATTGCGGAACAATACCTATACAAGTTCCAATTAGTAATTCATTTGGCGAATGTGCTTCCATTTCTAAACGAGAAGATGCTACAACTCCAGTCATTAAAATCAGAAAAGCAGCCCAATAAGGATTTTGCATTTGAAGATGCATGTTTAGCCCGATTGCAAATATTGTAAATCCGCTAATGGCCATCATGTGCAAACTTGCTTTTACTTTAAACATCGAAAGAACCAAAGCTAAAATTGTACTAAACAAAGCACCCAGAAAAAAGAAGTGCAGCTCCGGATAACGCGCAATAACGATGCTTCTTTTTACCAGTAAAATATACAAAAAACACTGCAGGACAAGCGGAATCCTGCGTTGCGAAGTTTCATGTACCATTACTGATTTTACATGTCCCGTTGAACGCAGCAATAAGAAAAACAATACCGGTACTAAAATCGTAATGATCAGAATCTGAAATAAAACATAATATTTTTCCTGATTGGTAAAAGCGTCATTTTTGCAAAAAAGGTAAAATAAAGTGGCATACATCGAGATAAAAATCGGATGTAATATATACGAAAATAAAGGAAGGATTCTTTTCAAAACGTTGTATTTAGTGGTGTTAGCAAATATAAACAAATAATATTTTTTGATACGAATTTCATGGATTAGCATGAATTATTTTTTTTGCCACGAATTGCACGAATTATTTTTTTTGCCACAGATTAAAAGAATTAAAAAAGATTTCTTTTCTATGTTGGTTTTTTGCCACGAATTTCACGAAATAGCACGAATTATATTTATTGTAATTCTTAGTAAACCTTTATTAATCTCCGGGAATCTTTTAATCTGTGGCAAAAAACAACCGCAAAGAATTAGTTAAAATTCGTGCAATTCGTAGCAAACCTTTTTATTAATCTGCGCGAATCATTTTAATCTGTGGCAAAAAAAAACACAAAGAATTAGTGAAAATTCGTGCAATTCGTGGCAACCTTTTTTTAATCTGTGGCAAAAAAACAATCACAAATAATTAGTGAAAATTTGTGAAATTCATGGCAAACCTTTTTTTAAATTTGACAAAAAGAATTTCTCAATGAGCATAAACTTAAAAAGCCTTATACCGGTTCTTAATGCCGAATGGACGGGCTCCGAAACGGATATTTTTATTAATCATATTTCAATCGATAGCCGCTCTTTACAAAACGGATCTGAAACTTTGTTTATTGCCTTATCAGGTGTTAATAATGATGCTCATTTGTATATTGAGGAGTTGATTGCACAAGGTGTTCAAAATTTTGTAGTGCAATATATTCCTGAAAATTGTGCGGGTAAAGCCAATTTTCTTGTCGTTAAAAACACCCTAAAAGCATTACAGGAGTTGGCAGGATATTACCGTAATCTTTTCGATTTTCCTATTATTGGATTAACCGGAAGCAACGGCAAAACGATCGTAAAAGAATGGCTTAATTTCTTGTTAAGTCCAGATTTTAATATCATCAGAAGTCCTAAAAGCTACAATTCTCAGGTAGGAGTTCCCTTGTCTGTACTTGCCATTAATGAAAAACATAATTTAGGAATTTTCGAAGCCGGAATTTCTACGGTTAACGAAATGGTAAATCTGCAGAAAATTATCAAACCTACCATTGGCGTGCTTACCAATATAGGAAGCGCACACGATGAGGGATTTTTGAATTTAGTGCAAAAGATCGACGAAAAATTAATTTTATTTAAAGATTGTCCGGTAATAATTTATCAAAAGAACGAAATTGTAGATTCTTGTTTATCTCAGTTTGTGGCCGAATATATGATGCATCCAAGAACTCTTTTTTCGTGGAGTTTTACAGATACTTCTGCTGATGTTTTTATTCTGAAAAAAGAAAATAAAAGCGATTCAACACATATTCAATACCAATATAAAGGAGAAACTTTCGATCTTGAAATTCCGTTTAGTGATACCGCTTCTATAGAAAATGCCATCTCTTGTTTGGTAGTTTTGCTTTATTTAAAATACGATTCAGAGACGATTCAAAATAGATTTGCGCGTTTGTATCCGGTACAAATGCGTCTGGAAGTTAAAAACGGAATCAATAATTGCAGTATAATTGATGATAGTTATAGTTCCGATTTTGAGTCGCTAACAATTGCCCTTGATTTTCTCGAAAGTCAGAAGAAAAAGAATGCTTCAAAAACAATTATTCTGTCTGATATTGTTCAGAGTGGTTTTTCGAATGAAGAATTGTATACTAAAGTTGGGCAATTAATTACGGATAATAAAATTAACAGAGTGATCGGAATTGGAACTACAATTTCAGCTTTTAAGTCTAAATTTTCTAATGTCATCACGTTTCAAAATACAGCCGAGTTTATTGCCGAAATTGAAAACCTGAATTTCGAAAATGAAACGATTTTAATAAAAGGAGCAAGATCATTTCAGTTTGAAGAAATTGTGTCGCTGCTTGAAGAGAAAACGCACGAAACAGTTCTCGAAATTAATCTAAATTCTATCAGTTATAACTTGAATTACTTTAAATCAAAATTAGCCAATAACGTAAAGTTGATGGTGATGGTAAAAGCATTTGGTTATGGCAACGGAGGATTAGAAATTGCGAAATTACTCGAACATCATAAAGTCGATTATTTGGGTGTGGCTTTCGCAGATGAAGGAATCTCGCTTAAAAATGGCGGAATAAAACTGCCAATTATGGTTTTAAATCCTGAATCGACCAGTTTTCCTTCGATTATTCAGTACAATCTTGAGCCAGAAATTTATAGTGTAAAAGGATTGAAAGCCTTTTTGAAAATTGCCCGCGAAAAGAATTTAAAAGATTTTCCTATTCATATTAAATTAGATACAGGAATGCATCGTTTGGGTTTTGAAGAAAATACGCTGGACGAATTGATTCAGACTTTAAAAGGAAATTCGACCGTAAAAGTAAAAAGTGTATTGTCGCATTTGGCAACTAGCGACGAAGCAAGACATTTTGATTTTGTTCATTCGCAGATTAATTTATTCGAAAGATTATCATCAAAATTAATTTCAGAATTAAATATAAACCCAATTCGTCATATTCTAAATACATCCGGAATTAGTAATTTCCCGGACGCGCAATATAATATGGTACGTTTAGGAATTGGTTTGTATGGAGTTTCAAACGATCCGGCAGAACAGAAATACCTGGAAAACGTTGGGACTTTAAAATCGATTATTTCTCAGGTTCGCACTATTCCTGCCGGAGATAGTGTGGGTTACGGACGTCGTTTTATGGCCGAAAAGGAAACTAAAATTGCAACAATACCAATAGGTTATGCTGACGGAATTTCTCGTTTATGGGGAAATTTAGTGGGTTATGTGGTAATTAAAAATCAAAAGGCCTCAATAGTAGGGAATGTTTGTATGGATATGCTGATGGTTGATGTAAGCCATATCGACTGTAAAGAAGGAGATTCTGTGATTATTTTCGGCGAAAGCCCAACCGTTATAGAAATGGCTGCAGCGCTAAAAACGATTCCGTATGAAATTATGACCAGCATTTCGCAACGCGTAAAAAGAGTATTTTTTAGGTAGATTTTGAAACTTTGCAGAAAATTCCGTATTTTCGATTTCAATTAATTTATAAACTAAAAGAATCAATTATGGGGATGTTTTCAGAATTTAAGGAATTTGCAATGAAAGGCAACGTAGTCGATTTGGCTGTCGGTGTTATAATTGGAGCTGCTTTTGGCAAAATTGTGAGCTCATTAATTGAAAATGTAATTACGCCATTAATATTAAAACCGGCACTAGATGCGGCACATTTATCGACTATAGAAGAGCTAACTGCTTTTGGAGGCGTTAAGTATGGTTTGTTTCTTTCGGCAGTAATTAACTTTCTTATTGTTGCTTTTGTTTTATTCTTAATTATTAAAGGAATAAATCATGCAAAAAAGAAAGAAGTTCCGCCACCAGCTGCACCAGCAGGACCAACACAGGAAGAATTACTTATTCAGATTAGAGATCTGTTAAAGAATAAGCAATAATATAATAATATACCGCTACACTAAGTCTAACTTAACCGCTTCTTGATTGAGGCGGTTTTTTTTGTGATTATCTAATGGCATTCGTAAGATAAATAAAATATATTTGAGAGATTATAATGCAAAGAAACCTTAACGATTATGGCAAGCGGATTTATAGTATTAAAAGATGGCAGATGTTTTGGAAGGAGATGGACGGGTTATGATGAAATTTTAAAAATTGCAATTAAAGAATTATTCTTGTTTGAAAAAGGAAAAGACTTAGCTAATTGGTTAGAAACTCAAATCCCAGATTTAGATGATGAAAGTGGAGAATGTGGTTGGGGATTTTATAAAACAAGCAATGACGAATGGATAAATAGGCATTTGGATTTAAGAAGCCTTACGCCTGAAAACCAGAAGTTATTTGGAGAATCTATTGTAAATGGCAGGATTAAACTACTAGATTTAAAAGAAGAGTATTCATGTTTAAATATTGATTTTTTTGAAACTTTTTTTAAAATGTATTTACTTTCTGAAAAAGGTGAACCTCCATTACAATTTTCAGATTGGGGAAGGATTGTAGATTGTAATGAAAAAAATGGTCCTGGTTGGGATTAAAAAAGAACATTGTTTGATTTATAACATTTTGTTATTTTTTGTGAAGCACATTGTTTTGTTTTTTATTATAGCTACTTTTGCAGAGTAAATTAGATTAATTCATACTAAAAATATAAAAATGAGAATAGCCGTTGTAGGTGCCACTGGTATGGTTGGCGAAATAATGCTTAAAGTTTTAGCAGAAAGAAATTTCCCTGTTACAGAATTAATTCCTGTGGCTTCTGAGAAGTCGGTTGGAAAAGAAATTGAATATAAAGGTCAAAAATATAAAGTTGTAGGATTACAAACCGCTGTTGATTTAAAAGCAGATATTGCTGTTTTTTCGGCAGGAGGAGATACTTCATTAGAGTGGGCGCCAAAATTTGCAGCAGCAGGAACAACAGTTATTGATAATTCTTCGGCATGGAGAATGGATCCGACAAAAAAATTGATCGTTCCGGAAATCAATGCTGATACATTAACAAAAGAAGATAAAATTATTGCAAACCCAAACTGTTCTACTATTCAAATGGTATTGACTTTGGCTCCGTTGCACAGAAAATATAACATTAAAAGAATCATTGTTTCTACTTATCAATCGATCACCGGAACTGGTGTAAAAGCGGTAAGACAATTAGAAAATGAATACGCTGGAATTCAGGGAGAAATGGCATACAAATATCCAATTCATAGAAATGCAATTCCACATTGCGATAGTTTCGAAGAAAACGGATACACTAAAGAAGAAATGAAATTAGTTCGCGAGACTCAAAAAATTCTTGGTGATAATACCATCAGAGTTACTGCAACTGCAGTTCGTGTACCAGTTGTGGGCGGACATAGTGAAGCGGTAAATGTTGAGTTTACAAATGATTTTGATGTAAACGAAGTACGTGAAATTCTGCACCATACAGATGGAGTAGTGGTACAGGATAATTTAGATACATTTACATACCCAATGCCATTATATGCAGAAGGTAAAAATGATGTTTTTGTAGGTAGAATTCGTCGTGACGAAAGCCAGCCAAATACATTAAACATGTGGATTGTTGCTGATAACCTGAGAAAAGGTGCTGCAACAAACACAATTCAAATTGCTGAATATTTAATTCAGGCAGGTTTGGTATAAGCTAGAGATTAAAGAAAATTGTTATAAAGGAAAAGCCGTAATTGCAGAAATGTGATTGCGGTTTTTTTATTGCGTAACTTTTAAAAATTGTAATTCATAAACGATACTTTTGTTTGATATTCATTTAAAATTATGAGAACAGAGATTAGTTATTTTTGGTTTGGAAAGTTTGAATCAGAAAAAGAATATTTTGATTTTGTGGGCGAGGATGAAGCGTATTATGAAGATGATGATTATGAAGAAAAATACATATCGGAGTTTGCAAAATCCCAAAGCGAGCATTTTTTAGATCATGATTTTATGGAAAGCGGATTTGAAAATGAAGCGATTTCTTTTGAAGAAAAATTCGTGGGATATTCGTATGGTACACAATGGATTTCTGAAGCGAAAAAAAGATTGATGCACTTAAATAAAAATCCGGAAGAGCTAAATACGCTTGTGTTTATTTCGAAAAATCAGATTAAAAACCCGGTTTCGATAGCTGATGCAAAATTTAATCTCTTATATATAGGAGAAATTGAATATGATATTTGAATTTAAAGTTTTAAAGAAAATAGCGAAAATCGTATCTTAGCTATTATAAATACAGATGAAATGAATTTCGACAATTATAAAATAATCCCGAATTACAAGACCAATAAAACAGACTTATTTCTTGCAGAGGATGAAGATATTCTGGCGTGCGAGAAAACCTTAAATATTGTTTTTGATGATGATTATAAAGAATATGTTTCAACTTACGGAAGCGGAATTCTTGGCGGAACTTATGTTCGAATCTATCTTCCGGAAACCATAATCCTTACTTTAGAAGAATGGAAAAATCGTATTACAGAATATTGGTTTTGGGATGAAGGAAAAGAGGTGTTGACAAAAGAGGAAGTTTTAAATTCAATTAGAATTGGAGACACGTATGACGGAGATGAAATTATTCTTTATAAAGGAGAATATTTCGTTTTGCCAAGACATAGCGAAATGATTTATAAAACAGGAAATACACTCGAAGAAACGATAACCTGGTTGTGTTCGTCAGGAATTTTAACCGAAGCATTTCCTGAAAGAGAATTTGAACCTTTTGACCCGGATGATTTGGGGTAAACTACAAATAAAAAATTCCAAATTCCGATAGTGTGTACTATTGTTGGAATTTGGAATTTTAAAATTTTGTACTTTATGGTTTAGTATTCAGGAGCTAATTCTAATTCTAATCCTTCTAATTCAGTAGTAATTGGAATCTGGCAACCCAAACGGCTATTTGATTTAACGTAAAATGCTTCCGACAGCATGGCTTCTTCTTCATCTCCCATTTCAGGTAATGCAACATCATTAAGAACATAACACTGGCAAGAAGCACACATGGCCATTCCGCCACAGGTTCCTTCAACAGGTAGTTCGTATGCTTTGCACAACTCCATTATATTCATTGCCATATCAGTTGGAGCTTGTAACTCGTGTATAACTCCTTCTCGATCTTTAATCTTTATTAATACATCCATTTTAATTATTTGGAATTTTACTGGTTAGGATTTTATAACGTGAAAAAATCCTTAATTACGTTAACTATTTTTTAAACTAAATGCGTATTCTTTTTTGCTTCCTTCTTTAGGGCGCATTTTTACGCCAAGAATATTTCCGTTTTTTTCTAGTATAGTAACAAAAGCAATTACAGAATAATAATCTTTATCTGATTGAAAGATTAAAGTACCTTCATAAGTTGAATTCATTACTCCTTGTTTATCTGTTGTTACAGATACTTTTCTAGGATGTGCAAATTGAGCTGCGCTGTAAGTTGCTTTGTTTGCAAATTTGGCTTTGCCGTTACAGAAATCGTATAAGAAATCATAATTACCAATTCTTAAACTGCCTTCCTCTTCATTTGCGTTAGTCGAAAATACAATCTGACCTGAGTATTTAAAGTCTGACCATTCTTCTGATTCGTTTAACCAGGCTTTGTCAACAACTAGAGTTTGCGTAGTTTGCTGTGCATAATTCACAGAAACAAAAAATAGCAATAAAAATAGAGCGTAATAGTTCTTCATAAATTTAAGATTTTGGGGTTATGTGACAAATTTAAGTTAAATATGTAACAATTCCTTAACTAAAACTCTTAAATCTTTACGTTGTTTTTTGCTAAATCCGCAATAAGTTGCTTTGTTTGTGTCTTATTTTTAAAAAATATCAAATCAAAGCGCTTAAAGAACTATTATTCTTGTTAATTGATTAAATCTAAAAAGCAGAAAAAATAGCGTTTTTATTACATTATATTTACCACAGTTTCTATTTGCGGAGCATATTTTTTTATTGTTGTTTCAACACCTGCTTTTAGCGTCATTTGGTTTACACTACAGCTAATACATGCTCCTTCAAGACGAACTTTGACATGTTTGTCATCGTCTATAGAAATTAGCGTAATGTCTCCTCCGTCAGAATTTAAAAAAGGTCTGATTTCGTCTAGAGCCAATAATACGTTGTTTGTTAATTCTTCTGTTGTCATAATATTAATGTGTCAATTAGAGAATTCGAGAATTAGATAATGCTTAAAGAAAATTTTAAATTCTCCGGGAAGCATTATCTAATTGCCTCATTATCTCATTATCTAATTTATTTCTTTACTGCTGAACAACCTGCCATAGTTGTAATTTTAATGGCTTCTGTAGCAGGCAAAGTATCATTTCTGTTTACTACTTCCTGCACAACATTTCTGGTGATCTCTTCGAAAACAGTTTCGATTACAGAAGCAGTTTGCATTGCTGCAGGACGGCCATAATCTCCGGCTTCACGAATAGATTGTACAATTGGTACTTCACCTAAAAACGGAACATCTAAATCCTGAGCAAGGTTTTTTGCACCTTCTTGTCCAAAGATATAGTATTTATTGTCAGGTAATTCTTCTGGTGTAAAGTACGCCATATTTTCGATAATTCCCAAAACAGGAACATTGATGTTATCCTGCATAAACATAGCAACTCCTTTTTTAGCATCGGCAAGAGCTACAGCCTGAGGAGTACTTACTACAACAGCACCAGTAATTGGTAACGATTGCATGATCGAAAGATGAATATCTCCGGTTCCTGGAGGTAAATCGATTAACATAAAATCTAAATCTCCCCAATCTGCATCAAAAATCATTTGGTTCAATGCTTTTGCAGCCATTGGACCTCTCCAGATAACAGCTTGACTTGGAGCTGTAAAGAAACCAATAGAAAGGATTTTGATATCATAACTTTCAACAGGTTTCATTTTTGATTTTCCGTCAATAGTGATCGAAATTGGTTTTTCGCTTTCAACATCAAACATAATAGGCATCGATGGTCCGTAGATATCGGCATCAAGAATACCAACATTAAATCCCATTTTAGCAAGCGTTACAGCAAGATTTGCAGTAACAGTCGATTTACCAACTCCACCTTTACCAGAGGCAACGGCAATGATATTTTTGATTCCCGGAATAGCCTTTCCTTTTATTTCGTTCGGGTTTTCCTTCGCTTCAACTTTAATGTTTACTTTGATTTTTGCCTCAGGAGATACCAACTCAAGAATTGTTTTTCTGATATCATCTTCGGCTCTTTTTTTAATGTGCATTGCTGGTGTGTGCAAAAGTAAATCTACCACAACTTCATCACCAAAAGTAATGACATTGGCAACAGCGCCACTTTCAACCATATTTTTTCCTTCTCCGGCTATAGTGATTGTCTCTAGAGCTTTAAGAATTTCTTTTCTATCTAATTTCATCTTAATCTACTGTTTTCTATTGAAAGAAATCAATTTCCGTATTGTGTTTATTTAAACTGATTTCAGACTACAAAGATAACAGATTATGTTCGGATTCAAACCCTTTTAAATTGTATTTATTGATATAGAGATTAGTCAAAATGATTTTAAAGGTTTGTATTTGCTTTCTTACAATAAAACTAAAGCAAAAATTGCTTCTGAGACGATGTATTAAAAATGCTTTTTAAGTTAAAACTGATTAATTTTATATTCAATTTTAAAAAAATGATGACTAAAATGTCAATAATCTTAGCTATATTTGAGTACCCAAATTATGATTTCCACTGTTTGAAAAATATATGAAAACTTGTTTTTGGACAAATTATGGGGTTTCGGTATTTTTTAAATAGAATTTCCTTTCTAATTTAAATCTAAGAAATATGCGAAATTTTACTTTCTTCTCTGTAATTATTGCTGTTAGTTTTTTGATGTCACCCTTTGAATCTTCTGCCAAAGAGATTATTACAAAAAATAAAAAGACGGAATTTGAAAATGTTCTTTCCTCCAAAAGATATGTTTCAAAAGCTACTGTTGATGCGGAATCCATTAATCAGTTTTATAAAAAATATCCCAAATTAAAAAAATACCAAAATGATGTTCTCGATCTTTATAAAAAGAAAGAATACAATTTGATTTGGCATGATGATAAAAGCGTTAGCGAATTTGGATCGCTCTTGTATCATAAAGTGCATTTGCTTAATGACCAGGGTATAAAAGCTACTATGCCTTATATGGATTTGGTAGATGATATTTTTAATGAAAATGTCTCTAATAAATTACCTCAAATTGATACCGAACTTTTATTGTCTAATATGTATGTGTTTTATGCAAGCAACGTTTATTCAGGTGTTGATGCTGCAACCCTAAAGAAAATTGGTTGGTTCTTGCCGGCAAAAAACATATCGTATGCCAAGATATTAGACTCTCTTATGGTCGATCCGGACCGATTAAATAAAGATGAAAATCTTTTATTCGGACAATATTATAAACTTCAAAAAGTATTAAAAAAATACCGAACAATTGAGAAAAATAATCTTTGGAAGAAAATAGATATTGATAGCGCAACTTACAAAGATTTGCGACCATTTGATAGTGGTGTTGCGATAAAACAAATACGCGAACGTTTGTTTGTAGTGGGTGATTTAGCGCAGGATTCTAAAAGAGATGTCTACGACGAAGAAATGATGGCCGGTGTTTTAAAGTATAAAAAAAGATACGGACTTAAATTAAATTATGCCCTTACCAGAGATCATATTAATCAGATGAATGAGCCTATTGGTAATCGTATAAAAACGATAATGCTAAACATGGAGCGTTGCCGATGGATCCCGACAAATCTGGCAAAAGCAGATGAATATATAATGATTAATATACCATCATTCAGGTTGATTTATGTAAAAAATGGTAAATACGAATTAGTATCAGATGTTTTTGTAGGAACCCGAATGACCGAAACGGTGATCTTTAGCGGAGAGATGGACAGGATTGTTTTTAGCCCGTATTGGTATGTTCCGCAGAGTATCATTAAAAATGAATTAAAACTAAAAATGGCCGAAGATAAAAACTATCTGGCCGATCATAATATGGAATGGAATGGCGGTAACGTTCGACAAAAACCAGGTCCTAAAAACTCTCTGGGATTGGTGAAATTTATGTTCCCAAACCCGAATGATATTTACTTGCATGATACACCGGCAAAAAGTTTGTTCGAATTCGAAAAACGTATTTTTAGCCATGGATGTATTAATGTAAAAGAAGCAAAAAATCTGGCGCTTGCCATTTTAAAAGACGATCCGGATTGGCCAGTTGATAAAATAGATCAGGCGATGAGCGGCGAAAAAGAAACTACTTGCAAGCTGAAAATTAAAATACCTATTTATATTGGTTATTTTACAGCCTGGGTAAGCGATGACGGCGATATTGGTTTTTATCCTGATGTTTATGATAGAGACACGCAATTGTATAAACTACTCTATGCTGATGCTGTAATGTAAAATAAAAAGAAACCTGCCAAGTTGTTAAAATTTGGCGGGTTTCTTAAAAAAAATGGTCTACAAGCTTATTCGTATTTTAAATATTTTAAGATATCGATTTTGGTTACCTGATAGGCTTTTGCCAGCACTATTATTAAAGTTAAAATCACTAACGAAACTAGAGCAACGCTAAACGGAGCAACTGAAATATTGGTTCTGAATGCAAAATTCTCCAGCCATTTTTGTAACAAAATATAGGCTGGGATAATACCAATTACAAACCCAAATAAACAGAAACCAATATATTGTTTGGATAGTTCTTTTAGTAAAGCATCCGTTTCTGCGCCTAATGTTTTTCTGATTGCGATTTCTTTTAATCTTCTTTCCATCGAGAATGAGGCTAAAGCAAATAAACCAAAAACGGCTATAATGATTACCACAAGATTCAGGATAAAAAATAAATTTTTCTGTTTCACCTGTTCTTGATAGGTTTTGGCAAATCCTTTGTTTACAAATTCATAGTCAAAAGGATAATCCTGATTGATGTTTTTCTCCCAATAGTTTTTTAATTTTGCTAAAGTCTCGGTTAAGTTGTTAGGTGAAACTTTTACAAAAACATTATCAAAATTATTCCATTTAAGAGTTTTTATTGTTACGAAAATCATTGGAGGAACTTCGCTCTGAAGACCGGTAACATGAAAGTCCTTAACAACACCAACCACTTTAAATGACATATTTCCTTTCTCATTTCCCCAACCGGATTGTATTATGGTATTTATAGGGTTTTTAAGTCCTAGTTTCTTGGCCAGAGTTTCATTTATTAGCCAATTGCTAATGGTGTCTGAAGCGTATTTCGGGGATAAATCTCGTCCTTTAACGATTTTAATTTTCATCATTTCGAGAAAACCATAATCCATTACAATATTCCTTGGCTGTACAAAAATACCATTGTAGGTAAAACCTGAACTTGAATTACTGCCATTTCCAAAAGAACCTGCAAATGTAGATGCATCCTTAACGCCTGAAAATTTTAAGATCTCTTGTTTTGTAGTTTGGTATTTTTCTGATTTTTTAGATTGATCATTATATCTAAACGGAATACGGATGACTTGATCTCCGCTAAAGCCAAGATCTTTATTCATCATATAAGTTACCTGAGAGTTTACGATTAAAGCACCAATAATAAAAAAGGCAGCAATACCAAACTGAAAAATCAACATCGAATTTCGAATCCAGATACCGCTTTTGCTTCTGGAGAAATTGCCTTTTAAAACTTTTAATGTTTCAAAATTAGAGATGTAAATAGCAGGGAATATACCAGCAAGAACGATTACTAATGCAAATATAAAAATAAGCTGCAGGTAAAATTCGTTGCCATTCATAGTTAAAGACTTTTTCAAAAAGTTGTTATAATATGGCAATGAAAGTTCTACAATTGCCAAGGCAAAAAGAATAGCCAGAGTTACAATTATAGCAGTTTCAAATATAAACTGAGCGATAATTTGTTTTTTGCTCGCTCCAACAATCTTACGAACTCCTACTTCTTTGGCGCGTTTTATTGCTGAAGCAGTTGCAAGATTAATATAGTTTACTAAAGACAAAGTAAGAATCAGGATAGATAAACCAACCATGATATAAAGTAATTGTAAATTACCTCTTCCTTCAGGAAAATTATCGACATTAATAGATTTTGTGCCGTGTAAGCGAGATGTCGCTAATTGGTCAACAATAATCCCAATCTCACCATTTTCTTGGATATATTGCTCAGCTGTTTGACCATTTTCTTTGGCACTTTTTAAAGTCCTGTTGATAAAATTTACATTTTTCATCTTCTTTAAAACCGTCTCTATACTAACTCCTTTTCGGGTTTTAATCATTAAGGTATAATTGAAGTTCCCCCATTGGCTAATATCATTTTGGTCTATTAAGCCTCCAAAAACATAATTGGGTTCTATAGAAGAAGGTTTGATGATTTTATAAACCGATTTTACCACAAAAGGTTTATTGTCCTTTGTAATAATTTTGCCAATAGGATCTTCATTTTTAAAAATTAGTTTCGCAGTCTCATCAGAAATAGCAACACTGTTTTTTTCTTTTAAGATGTCTTTTTTGGATCCTTTGAGAATTGGGAACGGAAAAGAATCAAAGAAGTCATAATCTGCCATTATGATTTTTTTTCCAATCCATTTTTGGCCGCCATGTTTTATTACATCTTCGGCATACCAATTGGCGAAAAAAGTAATAGATTCGATTTCAGGAATAGTGGCTTTGCAGGTTAAGCCAAAAGGCACAGGGCTTGAGTTCCATATATCGCCACTGTCTCCAAATTTATTTAGAACCTGATATACATTTTCTTTTTCAGGATTCCATTTATCGTAGGCGTGTTCGTTATTCCAATATAAAATCGCAAAAATTACGCCTGCAATTCCAATGCTTAATCCCATGACATTCAAAAACGAAAACAATTTGTTTTGCTTTAAATGATATATAAATATTTTAAACCAGTTAAAAATCATGATAGTTTTTTTATAGTTATTGTAGTTGGTTTTTTAGTGTGATCTAACAGGTTTTTAGGCCTGTTAGATTGTTATATTATAGCTAATACTTTGCAAACAAATCCCACGAGGATTAAGATTGCGGTTACAATAAATTTTATCATTTTAAGGTTATTTAGCGTCCATAAAAACATCAACATTTCTCTGATTTAGTTTCTCAGAAAATATAACTCCATCTTTCATATGAATCGTTTTTTGCGAAAACGAAGCATCATAATCAGAGTGTGTCACCATCAAAATAGTGGCTCCTTTAGCGTGCAAATCCGTTAAAAGTTCCATTACTTCATTACCATTTTTACTGTCCAGATTTCCTGTAGGCTCATCGGCAAGGATAATTTTAGGATCATTTACCAAAGCTCTTGCAACGGCAACCCTTTGTTGTTGTCCTCCTGAAAGTTGCTGCGGATAATGTTTTAATCTGTGCGAAATATTTAGTTTCTCAGCAATTGCCTCGATTTTTTGTTTTCTTTCTGATGCTTTTACATTGTTATAAAGCAAAGGCAATTCGATATTATCATAAACCGAAAGTTCATCAATCAGGTTAAAATTCTGGAAAATAAAACCAATGTTTTCTTTGCGAACAATGGCTCTTCCTTTTTCTTTTAAACCCACCATTTCCTGATCTAAAAGCTTATAACTTCCGCTGGTCGCGCTATCCAAAAGTCCAATTATATTGAGTAAAGTCGATTTTCCGCAACCAGAAGGTCCCATGATTGTCAGGAAGTCTCCTTTTTTAATTTCTAAAGAAATTTCGCTTAAAGCTGATGTTTCTACTTCTTCTGTTCTAAAAACTTTGGTTAAATTTTGAATTGTTATCATAGTTTTAAAATTTTAGTTGTTATTGATTGTTTTTTGATTGATGATTGATTGATGATTGAAACGTTGCTAATTATAAATTATGAATTATGAGTTGTGGCTTGGGTTTGAATCCTGAAACCTAAAACGAATTTATTGTGCTGGTGAACTAATCGATAATTGTTCAACATCCTTGTAGTCAGTATAAGAAGAGGTGATCACAGATTCTCCTTCTTTTAAACCTTCCAGAACTTCATAATACGAAGGGTTTTCCCGGCCTAATTTTATATTTCTTCTTTCGGCTTTATTTCCTTTTACTACAAAGATCCATTTTCCTGCGGTTTCCTGACTAAAACTTCCTTTTTGAATGACAAGAGTTTTATTTTTTTCAGATAAAATTAGTTTCACGCCAAAACTTAATCCGTCTTGTAATACAATATCCTCTTTAGATGTAAAAGCAAGTTCTACTATAAAATGTCCGCCTTTCACTTCCGGTATTACTTTGGTAACTAAAACTTCAAGGTTTTTTCCTTTAAATTCTACCTGACCTTTCAAACCTTCGCGTATTTTTTCCAAATAAAATTCATCAACATCCGCAGTCAGTTTATAACCTTGTTTAGAATCTATTTTTCCGATGCTTTCACCCGCCTGAAAGGTTTTTCCTAACACGGGTTGAAAAGAAGTAAGTCGGCCGGATTCCGGAGCAGTAATCAAAAAGTTCTTTTTGTTGTTTCTTAAAATATCCAAACTTTTCTCCATAGTTTGAATCGAATGATTGATTTGCGAAATCTGAATCTGATTCGTTTGTTTTTCTTTTTGAATACTTTGCTGAATCGTTCTTTTGCGTTCTTCCTGAAAACGAAGGCTTTCCTTAAAAGTATTCCAGTCGTTTTTAGAAATAACCTCTTTTTCATATAATCGGGCATTCATATCGTATAATCTTTTGGCGTCATTATAATCATGTTCAATTAAAACCAAATCTTTATTCAAGTTCAATTCCTGATTTCTAATGTTTAGTTTTCCTGTATTCAAATTGTTGATTTGCTCAATAATTGCTGTTTCCTGAGTCAGATAATTCAATTCAGTATTTGGGTTGTACAAACGAGCCAGCGACTGACCTTGTGTAACCATCGCGCCATTCTCAACAAAAATCTCTTTTACAGATCCTCCTTCTGTAACATTTACAAGCATCACATTCAAAGGTTCTACTTTGGCCTGAAAAACAACAAAATCTTCAAAAAAGGCTTTTTCAACTTTCTGAACACTTAATTCTTCTGCTTTTACATTTAAACTTCTTTTAGTATTAAACGAAAAAAATACGATTGTTGCCAAAACTAAAAAAACTCCAATTGCTATTGTGAGATATCTAAATTTTCTATTTTTACGAGGAATTACTTTGTCCATTTCTTTAATAATTTACTGATTACCAATAGGTAAATACTGTGCCATAAAAATTATTATTTGTAAAGTGTTGATTTTAAAGAAGCTTTAAAAACCATTCAAAAAAGAAGTGTTCGATAATGAACAGTTGACCGTTCGTTATCGAACAAAAAAAGACATCATGCGAAGAAAACAAGCCCAAATATTAATCGTCGACGACCAGGAAGAAATTCTTTTTTCGGCAAAAATGATCCTCAAAAAACATTTTGAAACCATTTTTACAGAAAATAGTCCAAAAAAAATCATTTCTATTTTAAGTGAAAATGAAATAAATGTGGTTTTATTAGATATGAATTATAGAATTGGTTTCGAAGATGGGCGGGAAGGCATTCATTGGCTTAAAGAAATAAAAACACTTTCGCCGCAAACCATTGTGATTTTAATGACCGCTTTTGGTAAAATTGATACCGCTGTTGAAGGAATAAAAATTGGAGCCTTTGATTATGTTCTGAAACCCTGGAATAACGAAAAATTGCTTGAAATAATTGATAAGGCTGTAGCCGAAAGCAGAAAAAATAATAAAAAAGTTGTCGAAGAAAAACCTGCAGAAAACTATTTTGTTGGAAATTCGCTTAAAATAAAACAAGCCTATTCTATTGCCGAAAGAGTCGCCAGAACAGATGCAAACGTTTTAATTCTGGGTGAAAACGGAACCGGTAAATATGTCTTTGCAGAATTTATTCATCTGAATTCTGAACGAAAAGCACAGCCCTTTATTCATGTCGATTTAGGTTCCTTGAGTGACAATTTATTCGAAAGTGAGCTTTTTGGTTATGCCAAAGGCGCTTTTACAGATGCCAAAACAGATACACCAGGAAGATTTGAAATAGCTTCCGGAGGAACTATATTTCTGGATGAAATTGGCAATATTCCGCTGCATTTGCAATCTAAGCTATTGCACGTTTTGCAAACCAAAACCGTTACCCGTTTAGGAGAAAGTAAGGCGAGACCTTTGAATGTTCGTGTAATTGCAGCAACAAATAGTGATATAAAAGCTGAGGTTAAAAACAAAACCTTCCGTGAAGATTTGCTATATCGCATCAATACAATGGAGATTCATTTGCCTTCATTGCGTGAACGAAAAGATGATATTGTTCCGATGGCGCATTTTATACTGGATAAGATTGCCGAAAAATACAATCATGGTCACGAAGCTTCGGGATGGCATTTTGAAGATAATGTGGCGCCATATTTAGAAAAATATCCCTGGAAAGGAAACATTCGTGAACTGGAAAATAAAATAGAGCGTGCTTTGATTTTGGCAGACAATAATACCATTTCTGTAACCAATCTCGATATTTTAGATTTCGAAGAAATTCAGGAAAACGATGAAAACCCGTTGTCTGAAATGGAAAAAAGTGCCATCGAAAAAACACTTTTCAAATACAACGGAAACATCAGTAAAACCGCAGAAGAACTTGGTTTGTCAAGAGCCGCATTATATCGAAGAATTGAAAAATACGATTTGAAAAACTCATAACACAATTTTATAGATATAGCTTTGTGATCTTTAATTAGGTTTAAATTGCAAACCAAACCTTGCGAACTTTGCGAAAAACCTTGGGTGCTTTGAGGTTAAAAACTTTAATCTCGGGCAATAAAAAATAAAATAATGAAAAACTGGAAATTTTATAATGCGTTGTTTTTAAGGGTTGTCTTTGTTATGATTCCCTTTTTCTTTTGCATTTTTTTGATTTATAAAACGCTTTATTACAATGCGCTTTTAGTTGGTTTTTTTATTTTACTATTACTCTTTGAGATGTATTTTTATATCAAAAATCATTCACTGTTTTATGATAAAATATTGCTTTCGATCTTGCAGAATGATTTTTCGACCAACTTCCCGAAAGATTATAAAGAAAAGAAATTTAGCAACTTATATCTTTTATATGAGACCTTAAAATACCAGCAGCAAGACCAGACCTCAAAAGAATTAATTTACAAATCGATATTAAATAATATAGATACAGCAACTTTAATCCTTGAAAAAGAAAACGAAGACTGGAATGTTTTTTTAATGAATGATTGTTTTTCCCGCTTGTTTAAAGTGCCAAAAGTAAGTCACTGGAAATACCTGAAAAATTATTTACCATCACTCTGCAATGAGATTGAGAAAATCGAGTTTTCAGAATTAAAATCGGCAATTTCGATTAAAATAGAAGAACAGGATTTACAGACTTTTATGCTGCAAACATCCTACACACAAACTTATGAAAAAGAATATTTCATTATTTTATTAGATAGTATTCAGCGTGTTATTGAGAAAAAAGAAAAAGAAGCCTGGATTAATCTGATGAAAATTATTTCGCATGAATTGATGAATTCCTTAACGCCCATTCGTGCGCTTTCGCAGAATTTACTTCAGATTGTCGATCAGGAAAAACTCGAAGAAGATGATTTCGATGATATCAAAAGTAGTATTTCGACCATTATCAATCGAAGTGATCACTTGCAGGTTTTTGTCGAAAATTATCGAAAACTCGCCATGCTGCCAACGCCTACGAAACAGATGACGCCTATAAATTTACTCTTAGAGGATTGTATGCGAATTATGAGTCCAATTTTGAAAGCGGAGAACATCGAATTGGTTAATGAAATTAGTAGCCCAAGATCTATTTTAATTGATAAAAGTCAGATCGAACAAGTGATTATTAATCTCATTACCAATAGTGTTTACGCCTTAAAAGAAAAGTCAGAAAAGAAAATGTTTTTGTCTAGTTATACCGAAAATAATCGCTTTTTTATCACCATTTCGGACAACGGAAAAGGAATCGATTCTGAGATTAGGGACAAAGTGTTTCTTCCATTTTTCACCACCAGAAAAGATGGCGCAGGAATTGGTCTAACACTTTCTAAAAACATCATCGAAGCACATGGCGGCTACTTAAGCTACCAAACCGATGAAGATAAAACGAGTTTTGTGATTTGCCTGATCTGATTTGAACCATATAAGTTATATAAGTTCATATTAAGCATTACGCATAAATCTCTCGCAAAGACGCAGAGTCGCAAAGAAAATTTAAAAATAAAAACTTTGCGACTTCGCGTCTTTGCGAGATTAAATGACAAAGTAAATCAAGACAATACTTTAAATGAACTTATATAGCTTATATGGTGAAAACCTTTAAAATTCAATTTCAGGTGTCCAAAAGTGTTTTTCGAGATCGATGATTTGATTATCGACTACCTGAATACCTTCGCTTTCTAAAAGTTGTTGCATTAAATTCGTTCCGTCAAAATGGTGTTTTCCGGTCAAGAGACCTTTTCTGTTAACGACTCTGTGCGCAGGAACATCGTCCATGTTATGGCAGGCATTCATTGCCCAGCCCACCATTCTGGCAGAACGAGCCGTTCCTAAAGCCTTTGCAATTGCGCCATAAGAAGTTACTTTTCCGTACGGAATTTGTCTGGCGATGGTATAAACCCTTTCAAAAAAATTATCTTCAGCCATATTTTCTGCCACAGATTAAAGGATTAAAAATGATTTTACTTTATTTTGTAAATTTTAGGTTTTATGCAGATTAAAATTAAATTAAAAATCTTTTTAAATTCGCCTAAATCTGCATAATCTGCGTGAAACAAATTTAAAATTCATTTAATCTGCTACAGATATTTTTATCCAAAATAGTAATTCAAAATATTAAAAAGTGTAGCAATAGCAATTATTCCCGTGATACTACCAATAATAGTATTCATGTTTCGCATGATATAATCGGTTTTCTTTTCGATTCTTCCAAAGAAACCAATGTAACTGTATAACGCGGCAAACGAGCCCAAAACAGATCCGAATACAAAAGTAAAAATAATGTTGTTTTCGAATGCAAAAAGATGGTACGAAGCCAGCGTAACACTCACCACAACGTAATACGGAATCGGGAAAAAGTTCAGGCCGGAAAGTAACATTCCTAAAAAGAAACGGCTTTTTTTGCTGCTCTTTTTAATCTTCGATTTCTTGGCTTTAGGTTCTTTTGCAATAAACAAAAAGTAGATCGTAAGAATAGAAAAAATAGCAAACCCAACCTCGCGTAATAATGTTACCACATCAGGGCGATTGTCGATTACCTGAGCAAATAAAACCGCAAGTGAAACCTGAAAAAAGATAACTAAAACCGCACCGGCAACAAACCAAAGGGCGTTCTTTTTCCCTTCTTTCATGTTTACTTTAGCTGCCGTCATATTGATTAATCCCGGTGGAATAATCCCAATGAAAGCGGCAATAAAACCTGAAAGTAATGGGGTAAGTAATGCCATTCAGTTATTTAATGGGGTTGAAAAAGTGTTTAAAATTAAATTAGTCTTTAATTTTAAAGCGAATATACGTAATTGCCTTGTTAATTTCTAAATATTGTTTCTCGTAAAAAGTCTGAAAAGCAGTAACTTCTTCAGGACTTCCTTCGTTTGTATAGACGTTATGGTTGGCATATAAAACCTCGTGTCCTTCACCGTGAAGCAATCCAAGAGTATAACCGTGCATGAATTCGCTGTCGGTTTTAAGATTTACGACACCGTCTTTTTTAAGGATTTTTTTATACAATTTCAAAAACTCCGAATTCGTCATTCTGTGTTTTGTTCTCTTGTATTTAATTTGCGGATCCGGAAAAGTAATCCAGATTTCGTCTACTTCATTTTCATTAAAAATATGGTCGATCAATTCGATTTGAGTACGAATAAAAGCCACATTATGAAGTCCGGTTTCTACAGCAGTTTTTGCACCTCTCCAGAAACGAGCTCCTTTAATATCGATACCGATAAAATTTTTGTTAGGATATCTTTCCGCTAATCCAACAGAATATTCTCCTTTTCCACATCCTAATTCTAAAACTAATGGATTATCATTTTTAAAGAAATCAGAGTTCCATTTCCCTTTCAAAGGCATTAAATCGCCTACAACTTCTTCTCTGGTTGGTTGAAAAACGTTTTCAAACGTTTCGTTTTCTCTGAATCTTTTTAGTTTATTTTTACTTCCCACTTTTACAAAAATTTTCAGCAAAATTAAGGAATATAAACGAATGAAAATAGCCGAATTAGGTTTAAAGTTTTTTTGTTCCGAATTCGATGAATTGGTGCTAATTTTTTGCCACAGATTACACGAATTAAAAAGATTTTTTGAAATACTCTTTTAGGAGTTGAATGTCGGTAGAAAATTAGATTAGTACACCCAATAAAAATGTTCGGTAGGAACTAAAGCGGTTAAGTTTTTAACCACGAATTTCACGAATTTCCACGAATCAATTTAGCTAGATAGCAGAAAAAATTAGTGAAAATTAGTGAAATTCGTGGCAAACTATTTTTTACCTCAGGTAAGAAAATCATTTTAATCTGTGTAATCTGTGGCAAAAAAAATTACCCGTAATGAGCCTCAGTAATAGGTTTTAATTTAGGATCAAGCGTTTCGTCATGCTGAGACAAATCAAGACCAATATGTTCATTCTCTTCAGAAACACGAAGTGGGATTATAAAGTTCGTTACTTTAAACAAGAAATAAGCTCCGAAGAAAGTAAAGATAGAAACCAAAACTAAAGCCATCATATGGTGACCGAAAACATTCCATCCACCGTGAAGTAAACTTGCATCTTCACCATGAGCAAAAATCGCAGTCAGGATCATTCCCATAATTCCGCCAACACCGTGACAGGCAAAAACGTCAAGTGTATCATCAAATCGTTTAGAAAAACGACAATTTACAACCGAGTTCGAAACCAAAGCCGTTATGAATCCAAAAAACATACTTTCAGGAACCGATACAAATCCCGCGGCAGGCGTAATAGCAACTAAACCTACAACAGCCCCGATACAAGCACCAAGAGCTGAAACTTTTCTACCGTTCATTCTATCAAAGAAAACCCAAGTTAACATTGCGGCGGCAGATGAAGTTGTAGTTGTGGCAAAAGCCATTGCAGCAGTTCCGTTGGCCGCAAGAGCCGATCCAGCATTAAAACCAAACCATCCAAACCATAACATTCCCGTTCCTAATAATACAAACGGAATATTGGTTGGTATATGAGCACTATTTTTTCTTTTTCCTAAAACCAAAACTCCTGCAAGTGCAGCAAAACCTGAACTCATGTGCACGACAGTTCCTCCGGCGAAATCTTTCACACCAAAATAACTTCCTAAAACACCTGTAGGATACCAAACCGAATGGCACAAAGGCGCATAAATAAAAATGGTAAACAAACTAATGAATAGTAAGTACGATATAAAGCGAACGCGCTCTGCAAACGAACCTGTAATAATTGCCGGAGCAATAATCGCAAATTTCATCTGGAACAACGCAAACAACATAAACGGAATCGTGCTTGCTAATTCTTTATGAGGCAAAACGCCCACATAATCCATAAAAGCAAAAGTAGTAGGATTACCAAAAAAGCTATAAAAATGCTCTCCGGAACCAAATCCTACAGGATCGCCAAAAGCCAGACTAAAACCAACTACAACCCATAAAAGCGTTACAACGCCCAAACAAATAAAACTTTGCAACATGGTCGAAATCACATTTTTTCGGCCTACCATTCCACCGTAAAAAAAAGATAATCCCGGCGTCATAATCAAAACCAGACAGCAGGAAGTTAACATCCAAGCAACATCGGCAGGAACGATATGATCTGTTGTTCCAAATTCAGATAATACATAACTATTTTCAGTAACTGTTGGCCAAAACGCGCCCGTAATACAAACAATACTTATAATAATAAAGGAAATGATCCAGCGTTTTTCTATTTTCATTTTTCAAATACTTTATTTAACCCTATTTTTTTTGGGGTCAAAGTTAAAAAAAAATAAAGATTTTGATTTTAAGGGCTAATAAAATAGAGGTTGATCTTTTATTTTAGTTAATTTTGTAAAATTCGATCCATTTTTTTGAGAGTATGTTATTTTCAACTTCTAATTTACGGATAAAATTGCCAATTGTATTATAATTAATTTGATATACAACGCCGTAAAGCGCTAGAAAAGTTAGGATTATAAGAACAAAGTTCGAAAATGTTTATTTTTTCTGAAGCTTCGCAATCAAAACGTCTTCGATAGGCGCTTTTATTTTGGTCACCGCATCCACTTCGTCATTAGGAATTGTCATCGATAAAACATAATGCTGAATCTTCCATTCTTTCCCCACCTTAACCAAAACACCAGAACCACGACAAATTTTCATTTGTGTATTTAGCAATTCATCAAACCACGCGATTTTCCCGGTTTTATCAAAAAAGATATGACGTTCCAGAGCTTTAAAATTCCAGGTTGTTCCTTTATCAAAAAATGGTTTTGCCCAAACTTTAAAATCTTTTTTAGTCCAGTTTTCGGTGGCGTCAGTTCCAATAAAAATTCCGTCTTCGGCAATCAGATTAAAGTAATCGTCAAATTTTACCTCGCCCGCAGCCTTATGCCAGGCATCGATTGTTTGGTTGACTTTGTCTTTTTCAGACGTTTGTGCATTAGCAAAAGAGACAACAAATAATAAAAGTAGAATTGATTTTTTCATGAGAGGTTTTGTTTTGGATAAAGTTAGCAAAAAAACTTTCAAAGGTGCAAAGGTGCAGAGGTTCAAAGGGACAAAGGTTTTTTGTAGAGATGTATTATAGGGTGCGAGAAAAACTTTGCGCCTCTGCGCCTTTGCGAGATTAAATGAAAAAGCAATACAAATCTTATATTACTTATATGGTGAAATCTTACTATATTTGAGTGCTTTAAAATCGATACATCATGAATCCAAAAATACTTATCACCTCAATATTTGTTACTTCCTTAGTTTTAACCTCTTGCAAGAAAGAATTAGAACCGCAGGAAAACACACCAACATCCGAATTGGTAAAACTAGGATTAGCAAAAGATACCACAAAAACACCGTCGGTAGTTCAAAATCCTGTTACGAATCCCAATACCGTAATGGGGGAGACTAACGGAATAAATCCTGCTCACGGACAACCCGGACATCGTTGCGATATCGCCGTTGGCGCGCCATTAAATTCGGCTCCGGCACAACAAGGCCAAACTGCGACACAAACATCGCAACCAGTACAAGTAAATGCAGGCCAGCAACAAGTAGTAACAACAACGGCTACTCCTGTAAAAGTGGCAAAAGGAATGAATCCGGCACACGGACAACCAGGTCACAGATGTGATATTCCGGTAGGATCACCTTTAAACTCTCCCGTAGCAAAACCTGCGACCAATACAGCACAAAGCGGAACAACATCGCAAAACTTTACCGTTACGCCACCACCTGTAAACAATGCAGTTCCGGCCTTATTAAGCACCGAAGAAGCAGTAGCAGACGGAATGAATCCAGCGCACGGAAAACCCGGACATCGTTGCGATATCGCCGTTGGAGCTCCATTACCAAAATCATAATAATTACGTCAATAATCTGGGCGTGCCACCAATAAAAAAAGGGGCCAACTATGCAATCGCTTAGTCGGCTCCTTTCTTTATTGCTGTCGGGCTATCCGCGCTACTTCGGTAGCCAGCTTCTATCCCTCACGCGAAACAGTTTTCAGTTTCAGTTTTTAGTGTACTCTTGTCGTTCTAGTCGAAATGTCATTTTAATATAATATACGTTCCAATTTTCCGTAGAGACACACAGCAGTGCGTCTAATATTTTTAAACACAATCTCTTTGCGATCTCAAAGCAAAAGCATAATTCACAAAACTTCGCGACCTTTGCGTAATCCTTTGCTCCCGATAGCTATCGGGATTGCGGTAAAATTTCCTCTTTATTCAATTTCAAAAATCGCCTGAATTTCTACAGCCGAATTTATTGGTAACGAAGTAGCACCAATTGTTGCTCTCGCGTGTTTTCCTTTTTCACCAAAAACCAAAGCCGTCAAATTCGAAGCCGAATTCATAAGAGCGGCATGTTGTGTATATTCCGGAGTAGTATTAAAATATCCTGTCAGTTGCACGCATTGTTTTACCTTGTTCAAATCGCCACCGCAAGCCTCTTTCAAAACTGCAATAACATTTAGCATCGTTTGATACGTTGCCTCTTTAGCCTGATCTTCTGTAACCGTTGCACCAACTTTTCCCGGATTTAAGATCTTTCCGTCTTTCAGCGCCACTTGATTAATATATACTTTATGATCCGAAATCGTAAAGGGAACGTAATTCCCAACCGGTTTAGGTGCTTCAGGAAGTACGATATTATTGTCTTTTAAAGTTTTGTTGATATCAATTTTAGTTTCTGCTGATGCTGTTTTTACAGACTTTATATTCTCTGTGTTTTTCAATCCCGAAGCCACTCTTGCCAAAGCCTTCCCTTGTTCTTTAGCCAGATTCAATTCGCTTTGAGAAGGGCGGGTTCCAACAGGCGATCCGGCCAGCGAAGTTGCGCCAAATGGAGTATTTCCTTGTGGAACTGTTTTGTCTAAAGTTGCCGTTCCCATAATTCCGGTTGGTACAATCACCATTCCGTGCGACGCCAGGATATTCCAGAAAGATAAAATTGCTGCTTCTTTTCCTGCTCCGGATCCAGCCGACATAAATACAGTTGTTGGTTTTCCTTCTAAAGCTCTCGAAGTCCAAAGCGGAATACTCTGGCTGAAAAAGTAATTCATATCAGCACTAATATTCGCAAAATGAACCGGGCTTCCAAAAGCGATTCCGTCATAATTGGCTAATTCTTCGATGGTTGCAATTGGTAATTTCTCTACCTCAGCATTTAGTTTTTCTTTTGTGTTTATCGAAGGAACACGTTTTAAAGTCGCTTTAGTATTCGGATATTCCTGAATTCCCTCGGCAATAGCTTTTGCCATTTTATAAGTTCCGCCGTTTTGAGAATAGATCAAAACCAGCACATTTGTTTCCGATGATTTTACTTGCGCATTTGCGCCAAAGCCTATAAATACTGCGATTAATAATACGAGTAGTTGCTTTTTCATGAGGTACTTTTTTATAATTTGTAATGGATAATCTCAATTAAGAAACTCGGTTTATTTCAAAAACCAGGTTTCTCTTTTGGGATTGCAAAATTACTTCTTACAATGTCAAAAAGCGTTATTATTATGTTAATCGTATTTTGCTATGCGTTGTTTGTTGCAGATGTTTTAATAAATCGAGAGTCTGAAAAACTTTTTAAAGTAGGCTGAAAGCCCTAAAAGCAATAGCGTAGTGCAACGCACTACGAATTGAATCAAGAGTTAAAATCGCCCTGAAAGGGCAACAGCAAATAGACAATAAAGATTAAGGAAAACCGCAGTTTCTCATAAAAAATAATGTAAAATAGAATAAACCTTCCCTTTGAAATTAGGCTTTCGCCCTTTCAGGGCTTAAATAAAATTCATCTTCATTCATAGTGCTTCGCACCATGCTGTTGCTAGAGCTCTTTCAGAGCAACATATTATGAACGTTTATAATCACAGATTAAAAAATAAAATCTGCTTTATCTGCAAAATCTGCGAGAGAATATTTAGCACATAGAAAATAGAGTTTTGTTGCCACAGATTAAAAAGATTGAAAAATAAAAATCCGTTTAATCTCCGTGAAACAAAAAATATTAATCCTTTTAATCCTTTTAATCTGTGGCAAAAATTTTTAACTTCGAGGAAACAAATCGCCTTACTTATGAAAAAAGCAATTGTATACGGAGCAAGCGGATTAGTAGGATCTTATATTCTGGAAACTTTACTCAATAATGCCAATTATGAACAAGTCATAATTGTGGTTAGAAAAGAGCTAAATATTCAGCATTCAAAACTAAAAACGCTAATTGGTGATTTTAATACAATGCCAGAAGTCGTAAAAGACATTCATGTAGATGAAGTTTTTATCGCGCTTGGAACAACACAAAAGAAAACACCCGATAAAAAACTCTATTATCAAATCGATCATGATTACCCAGTTCTGGCGACACAACTGGCAAAAGAAAACGGAGCAAAATCAGTCTTTTTAGTTTCGGCAATTGGCGCGAATGCAAAGTCTTCGATATTTTATACCAGAATGAAAGGCGAAACTGAACAAGATATTATCAATTTGAATCTTGATCATACGTATATCTTTCGCCCATCAATGATTTTAGGAGACCGTAAAGAAAGCCGACCTCTTGAAAAAGTATTCATCGGAATTTTTAAATTCATCAACCCGTTATTTGTTGGAGGAATAAATAAATACAAAGGAATCGAAGCAAGCGATATCGCCAAAGCAATGGTAAAAAGTGCGAACACACTAAACGAGAAAGTCAAAATATTGCATTGGGAAGAAATGACCGCCTTACTCAAATAATACCAATTTATTTATGTTTTAGTCCAATGTTTTCCGGTATAAAAAATGGCATTATCCGAATTAGAGATAATGCCATTTTTAGATTTTGATACTATATAAATTAATGCGCTTTCATTTTTTCGAAAGTCGTAGTAAGTGATTTTTTTGCTTTTGCAAGAGCGCCGCTAAAAGCTTTTTCAAGCGTATCTGCGTGTTCTGTTACGGTTAAGGGTTGTAAGTTGGCAATACGAACTTCGATTACACATTTTTTATCGTTTACGCTGAATTTTTCTCCGTTTTCATCTCCAAAATGTACTTCAATGCGGGTTATTTTTTCTTCAAAACGAGCTAAACCTTTTTCTAATTCTTCAGAAAAATAAGCTGCTAATCTTTCGTGTCCTTCGATGTTCTTGTCGGTATTGATTTGAATTTTCATATCGGTTTATATTTAATGATTGTTTCTCAAAGCTATCTTTTTTAGAATGAAAAGCCAAGTCAGTTAATAAAACATTAAGAAAATAATTACGCTTTTTTTGTCACTGCGAGGAACGAAGCAATCACACAAGAAACTCCACAAAGTTTGTCCTTTAAGAAATAAAAAAGTACCAAATTTGTCAAGCTGAGCGAAGTCGAAATTGTCAAGCTGAGCGAAGTCGAAATTGTCAGGCTGAGCGTAGTCGAATTTGTCAGGCTGAGCGAAGTCGAAGCCCCACGCAACAATAAGCCCCAAAAATCGATACCCTTTTAAATTGCTAAAGAAAACCCGCACAAATAAAGTGATTTTTGGTATCTTCGCAGTCCTAAACATCGAGATTATGAACACAACAAAAATTTTTGCCCGTATGGTACGCTGGCGGTATTGGAAACAACTGCAACGTGTTCTCGAAAGACGTAGGACAGCTAACCCATACGGGTTTTATATTTCCTAAATTTCGAGATTATGAGTACAAACACCCTTTCAAAAGAAACTCAATTGCGGTTAACTGATTTCTTCAGTAAATCAATTGATCCAGAAACGATGGCAAAAAACATCCGCAAAGTAAATTACATGCTTGCCTTAAGCATGATGCGAGATTGTGAAACCCTCGAAACCGAAAAAATAAATCTGGAACAAGGTTTCTATTGGCTAAACGAATTAGCCGAAATTTTAAATCCTTATCTGGATGTTGAATAATTAAAAATGAGAAAAGCCACTGCGAATAGTGGCTTTTTTATTTTGTGGTTTGCTTTTTCTGCCTGCCTTATAATTACGAAGAATTGTCAGGCTGAGCGAAGTCGAAGCCCCGCACCAATTATCAAACTTGTCTTTCTGTAATTGCGTTTTGAATCTCAACAATACAGGAATCTAAATTCTTTTTAATGTCATTACTCCAGAAACGCAAAATCTTCCAGTTTTGAGATTCTAAATATGCATTGACTTCTATATCTCTTTGCATATTCCGTTCGATTTTTTTGATCCAGAATTCAGGATTGGTTTGTGGTTTTTTTCGGGTTTCCCAATCTTTCCCGTGAAAGAATTCTGAATCTACAAAAATGGCAATTTTTAACTGTTTAAAAGTAAAGTCCGGTTTGCCGAAAACTGTTTTGTTGTTTTTTCGATATCTGTAACCTAGATTCCATAATACTTTTGCCAACGTTACTTCGGCTTTTGTTGCTGTGCTTTTGATGGCACGCATGTTTTTGGAGCGTTGTTCTGGATTATGGACATCCATTTTATAATTCTTGTACTATAATATTAATTTCTATTCAACAAATAATATTCCTTGCCTATTTATATGTCTTGCAAGCTTTGATTGAATTTCTGCCAATAATTGTTGACGGACTCTAAATATTGCTTTTAATTTATTATTTGGTGGAAATTTTTCTAAGGTAAAGAAGAATTTAAAATGAAGGATAATTATATAATCATGATTTTTATAATTAAATGAAGGCGAGATAAATATAGCTTCTGATTTATCATCTATATAGCTTAAATATTCACTTTTAATCATTAAACCTTTGACGATTCGATTATATTTAAATTTCATTTGAACAAAATCACAGAGAGGAGTTGTAATTAATAATATCTTTTTCCAATCTGTTCTTATTTCTTCCCTCCTAAGGCTTATTTTTTTTGATATTTGACTTTTTGAAATTCCAGGATTTTCGCTCTTAATTATTTCTTCTAATTTCTTGATGTTTAAAATATTATTAAATAAATCTTTTTCAAAAATTTCTTTATGATTTCTCAGATCATCTTCTATAACTGTACCAGAAAAACTTGTGGGTAAAGTTTCTGTTGATGTTAATAATTTTCTATTAATTAAACCTATTCCATTAATATTTTTGCCTATGGGTAAAGTCAACGTTTTTGCGTTTGAAATTTTACTAGTATTTGATAGATGCTCTATAGTATCATTAAAAATAATGTTTAAGGCATTTGTACTGCTCTTAATCTTATTTTCGGCGCTTAAACTATTGTAAATTTTTCCTGAGTAGCTAGCTCCTAATTTTGTTAAAATGTAATTCGCGTTGCTTGTCCAATCAGGAAAAGGATTAATTGAACTAAAAACATCTTCTAATGTTCTGTCTCCTGATTCATGAATTTGATTTTCCCAATCTAATAAATAATTAAATGCAGAATGGACATCTATAGCAGTATCTATTCTTTCAAAAAGGGTTGCTATTTTTTCTTCAAATTCATCCGTTGGTGTGCCATCATAATTGAAAAAATCAGATTTACTGGCGGATAGAAAGGCAATTGGTTTTCGATCACTTAATTCTTGATTAAATATTTCTTCTTCAATAAGATTTTTATGATCTTCATGTCTACTCCAGTAAATTATTACATATGGATGGTTTTTCTTAGAAATTACTCTGTTTAAAACAGGTAATAGCCTTCCTTTTAATACTTTATTTTCGTATTCACGATCGTCTATAAGATTTATGTCAAGAAATAAGATCCTTATATCATTATAATTATCATTTTCTTGGGGTAGGAAAATTTCTTCACCTGAGTAGTAACAATGTGGTAATTGCTTTTGCGATAGAATGTTAATTAAAGGTCCAGCATGACTAATTTGGTCATCTATAATTGCAATTCGTCCATTTATTGGTAAACTCATAAAACTATTTTTTAAAAGCTAATACTATTGTTGCGCCATTTTTAAATTCACTAGGTATTTCAAAATCAGATTCATTAGGGAATATCATTCTCCCTCCTTGAGCTTCCATTATTTCATTAGAGATGTGAAGTCCCAGTCCCATTCCTCCGGGTTTACCAGATACGAAAGGTTCTGTTATATCATCAGTCGGGATTAAAAAACCTGTACCATTATCAGCAATTATTAGATATATTGAATTTTCATCTTCGGTAATGTCAATAAATAGTTTTTTAATAAAGGGTTCTTTCTTTTCAATAGAAGTGAAAGATTTTTGATCTAACCAATAAATTGCATTATCTACAATATTCATAATTGTTCCAGTTAAAAGATTTTTAGCAATTTTAAGTTTACTGTTTCCTTTGTAAGATTTATATTGCTTAAAAACTTCAACCTTATGTGACATTAATCTATATTCCGTGTTGAATATAGCTTGGTCAATTATTTGTGAAATGTTTTCTGATGTTTGACTTGATTTTCTAATTATTTCGGCATATCCATCAATTAATGAAGATAGGTGAGTCACGAGTTTTAAGACTCTATCTGAAGCTTTTTCAGTTTTTAAAACTTTTTCTACTTCAAATAAAATTTTTTCCACTTCATGAACAACTACGGACATGCTTAATCCTGCTCCAGCAGCTTTAAGTAAATTTTCACTAACTCTTCTGTAATCTCCTTCAATTTTGTTAAGATATTTTAGAATTTGGGTCTTTACTTCACTATCTTTTATTTTATCTTCAACATAGTTTTTAGCTTCATTTATTGTAGTAGCTAAAGGAGCTGATTTTGGAGTAGGACCATAGGTTTCTTTTAATTTTTTTTTGTCCGTAAATCTTAAGGTTTCAACTATGTCTAAAGAATGTAAAATAGAATTTCTGAAAGCTTTATATGCATCATTTTCGACAAAACCTTCTCTATTGGTTTTTTCATGTAAATCTGGACTGTCTTTTCTGTTTAAATAAACAGCCCCTAAAATTAAGTTATTGCTAATTGCTTTTGTAGGTTGCTGAAATCTTCTAAAGTCTAAATTTAGCCAATCATTTTCAGGTTCACCATAATCGTAAACTCTTAATCCGTCCCTAAAAACTTTAATACCTCCGTTTGATTTTAAATATTTTTTAAAACCAATTTTGTCTGATACGCCCATTTTTAAAAGAAATGGATCTTGATCAAAAACATAGCCTTCAAATATGACTTCTCCAATTTTATAATTTGAAAGGGAAAAAATTTCTTCCTTTCCGTTTTCATTTTTAAATTTTAGGGTTTTAAATGTTTTTACTAGATTATCATTAATATCTATTTCTCTAGGGAAAAGCTTATTCATTGTTAACCATGGAGTGAAAGTATATTTAAAATCTGTTATTAAATTATCGTTCATTGTTACTGTAAATTTGAACAAGGAATAATCTTTAACATCTTCCCACTCTAATAAATCATCAAACCATCTTGGTTTATCTAATATATCATATGTTGGTAAAAAAGAATCATTGTTTTTGAAAGGTGAAGCTAAGGCAGTTATAGAGCGTTTGACTTCTCGTGCCATACCTCTTTCCCATTTTTTTCGTAGTTTTTTAATGATAATATTGGTTCCAGTTTTACCATCTTTAAAATGCTGGGGGTGAGATCTTTCAATAATATTAATAGGAACTTCATTCAGGTATTTATAATTATTAAAGTCCTCCCAATTTATTTCAACATAAACTTCATTAAAACCATCTGCTTTTGTTGTTAGTTCGATGATGTTCCCCAGTTTATGAACACCAAAACGACCAATTCCTTTCTCTCCTATAGGTGAACGATTATATTTTGGGGATGTTTTATTATTTTTAATTTGTTCACTTTTAAAATCTGCACCCGGTTCAAGCCAAACATTTTCAACGATTTCTGGACTCATTCCAAAGCCGTCATCTTCTATAATAATTATTCCTTCTTCTTGATTTTCAGGATTCTCCATGTATATGTTAACAATGTTTGCATCTGCATCATAAGAATTTTTAACTAATTCTACTAATGCAATGCTTTCATTTTTAATAAGTTGGTCTCCAAGTTGAATCAGTAAACGAGCTCTTGGTTTGAAACTAACCAAAGATTTTTTATCGTCATTTTTTATTATATCTGACATAATAATTCTTTCATTTTTTTAGCAATTGCATTAGCCATCAGGGGCGGAACCGCATTACCAATTTGTTTAAACGCTGCTGATCGTGAACCTTCAAAATAAAAGTCATCTGGAAAAGATTGTAATCTTGCAGCTTCACGTACAGATATAGAACGACATTGTTTTTCGTCGGGATGAATATAATAATGACCATCTTTCGCAATGTGCGCTACAACGGTATGAGAAATTCCTAATCCGTCAATTACTTTGTATCGGTCTGTAAATGAAGTTTCGTTTTTATGTGTTTTTAATTCTTCGGGTAAATCAGGATAACGTAATCTTTCTTGTCCTTTATTCCATTTTTGAATCGCTGTTTTATAAATAGCTAAATCTCTTGAATTATGAGGTCTTGAAATGTGTTGTGTAACGAAATCTACACCATTTCGTAATTCGAATTTTTCAAGATATTCGTTTTTTGTTTCTGTATATTTTGTTGTTTTAAATCCTTCGCCAGGTTTTAGTTTTGGTAAATCCTGAAAAGCATCATTCACTTTAAATTGCTGAATTATTTTTTTGAATTCTGGAAATCCAAAATCATTATCTTTTTTCCAGCCAACAATAATTATTCTTTTACGAGCTTGTAAAACTCCAAAATCTGAAGCAATTAAAGTTTCATGATAAACTTCGTAGCCAATTCTTCTAAAATAAGCTTTTAGGTTTTTGAAATGTTCTCCTTTGTTTGCTGTTAATAATCCCGGAACATTTTCGAATACAAATGCTTTTGGTTTAAATTCTTTAAGAAATCTTCCGTATTGTATGTATAATTTATTTCTGGGATCTTTTTCAATTTTATCCTGATGTCTTCTTAATAACGAATATGCCTGACATGGAGGTCCGCCAATTATTAGATCAATTGTCTTTCCAGATTGTTTTATTTTTTCAAAAAGCCCGGCAATTGTGTCGTCATTAATTTCTACGTTTGAAACAGAATTAAGAATTTCATTTGGAATTTTTTTATAAAAAGCTTCTTGTGTAATTTCACTTTTTATGTATTTGTAATATAAATCGAGATTATTTTTTGATTTTAAATAATGATATGCAGCTCTGGTTTTAATAGTTAAGCAGGCTTCAGGATTCATTTCGATATGAGATACAGGATTAAATCCTGCCTTTATAAATCCTTCAGACATACCAGATGCCCCGGCAAATAAATCAATAAAATTGAGATTATTCTCCATAATTAAATAGTTCCTGAATTTTTACTTCAAGTGCTTTTTCAATATTAATAAAATTTTTCTTTCAATTATTTAAAATAGATAATTGAATTTAAAACAAATATACTTCATTAACTAATTATATTTTATGGAAAACCGTAATACATTAGAATTTTCTATAGACAAGTGTATTAATAAATAAAAAGTTATAATAGAGTATATATACGTGTTTTTATGATAAAAATTTATTTCTCCTTCTTCCCCCATTTAATTTTCATTTTTCCATCATCGCTATCTAAGGCAATTAGATGCAGAACAATTCCGCGGTCACGAACGGCGTCGCGTTCGGCTTTGGTGGCGAGTTTGATGTCGTTTTTAGAGTTTCGCAAGGGGATGGTGAGGGCGAGATTGGTGCCTCGGCCAAAGGAATAAATGCCTTCGGCATCGAGGTTTAAAACGCTGGAACTAATGGTGAAATTATTCACATCGACTTGTTCTCCGCGTAATTTGAGATTGCCGGATAAATCGCTGAAAGTGATATTCTTGACATCGCGAAATGGAAAGGCAAATTTGCCAATTTTTACGATAGGCTCAAAGTTGAGCAAAGCGCCCTGATTGACATTGAAAGTTAGATTACCATGCATAGAATTGGTGATTAACTCGCCATTGCTGTTGATGAATCCGGTAACATTGGCCTGACTGCTGAGTTTTCCTTTTATATTATGCGGACTAAAAGAGGTAACGCCAAAGTTGTTGAACGATTTTAAGAAACTCGCAATATCAACCCGATTTACTTGCGCGTTCGAACTAAAAGCAAAGTTTTTTCCGCTTGGTTTTACTTCGCTGTTAAACGTGATGCTTCCGCCGGAAGTTTGCAACGAACCGTTTTTAATGATCAATTTCGAGTCGATCATTTGTACGGTTGCGGTAGTATGGGTTGCGGTTAGTTTGTTGTAGTTTATTTTGTCGGCTTTGATGTCGATAACTACAGAACATTTGTCGATTGCGGTTCTTATTTGATTGGACATTGTAGGCTTCTTGTTTGTTTTGGCAACGGCTTTACTTTTTTGCGATGAGGCCAAAACGCCCAGAAATTGTTTGAGGTCAAGATTAGGAAAGTAAATATTCCAGTTTACGACCATTTTTTCGGGAGCATCATAATATAAGTTCAGGAAATTATTGATTTTTCCGTCGATGATAATGGTGTTTTTGTTGTGTTTATAAGTGATTTTTTTGATCAGCAAAGCTTGTTCTGTAAAGTCAAGCTGAATGTTTACTTTTTCGGCATGAACTTTTTTGGGAATAAAATCAAACGACGTATTTTCAACATTTACATTACCAATAAATTTGGGTTTGTTAATGTATAAATCGACAATATCAAACTGAAATTTTAGGTTGGCTTTGGCATGACCTTCGGTAAACTGAATCCATTTGTCGTTGCTTATCTGGTTGAGTTTGGTAACATCAAAATCAGAATTTACGGTTCCGGTTGCCAATGGTTTTTCGAGATTATTAATTGATAATTGCGGAATGGTAAGCGGAATATTCTCATACTCACCTGCAAATTTCGTCAAGATAATGGCGGAATTAGCGTCGTTGTAACCGTCTTTTGGTTTGAAATTATTGGTAAAAATCCCTTTGAAATGGCATTTTTTGATTAATCCGTCCGGAATGCTCAATTCGTTGTCTTTTATGATGGCCTGAACCACAATTCTGGGATCTCCTTCGGCATTAAAATCTCCTTTTATGTCGCAATTTACATCGATAGGCTGACTTAAATTAAAGCGATTTAGTTTAGAACTAATGTTTCCTGATAATAAATTAGAAGCATTTTGCCATAAAATAGTTGTCCCAATATTGATTCCGAATAGGGCATTTCCTTTAGCTAAATTAAAAAAGGCAATAATATCAAAACCGTCTGTGCCTATTTTTAGATTTTTGGTTACAACGTCTATTCGTTCTTTTTGTGAGGCATACGAAACATTAAAAGTTCCGGTAAGTTGCTTTTCTTTGGCAAAGCTTCCGTGTACAGTATTAAAGGCCAAACTTTTGATTTTAGTATCGAGAAAAACGTCGGTTTGCCAATTGTCGCCGTCGTAATTTACTTTTGTTTTTAAACTGGCAACATCAAAATCAAATAATTTATGACCAAGGCGATTGTCTAAAATAAAATGAACATTGTTGAGGTCGACCTGATCGATTGTAGTTTCTCTGTCGGATTTATTTTCGGGAGTTTTCTTCTTTTTAGGTTTAAAAATATCAGCGTTCGAGTAACCATCTTCGGCTTTATAAACATAGATATCGGCGTCGTTTATGAGGATTTTATGAATGTTGATTTCATTTTGTAATAAGTTCCAAACGTTCAGGCGTACTTCGATTTCTTTGGTTTTTAACAAAGTATGTTTGTGCGTTGCCCATTGATTGTCTTTAAGTTCGACATCTTTTAAGGCCAGAGTAAAGTTGGGGAAACCGGTTAGAAACTTATAATGAAAGTCGCCAATATGAAATTTTCCGTTGATGTTTTCGTTGATTTTTGTATTGATCTTGGCGATGATTTCGGTTTTATTTTGATTAAAATAAATCGATAATCCACCACAGGCAATTAGCAGCAATGCAATAAGTCCTAAAATAAAAAAGCCAAAACGTTTGGCATATTTTTTAAAACGAACAGATTGAAAGAAGTTTTTTATGTGGAGTAAAGTTGCTGTCATCTCGAAGAATTTTCTGGATCATTAAAGATAAGGTAAAAAACTGACGTTATTTTAAAAAGATACGTCTTAATGCATTGTAGGTTAAAGATTACTATTCTGCAACATGGGATTTATATAATAAATGACAATGCATTTATAATTAAAACTAATTTAAGAATGGTGTTTGATTAGTATTTAATTTTTAAATTTGTACTCTAGTTTGAAACGAAACAATTCAGACAATAATTTTAAAAGATAAGAAATTATGGCATTAGCAATAACAGATGCTACTTTTGATGAAGTAGTTTTGAAATCAGATAAACCAGTAATGGTAGATTTTTGGGCAGCATGGTGCGGTCCTTGTAGAATGGTTGGTCCAATCATTGACCAAATCAGCGAAGAATATGCAGGTAAAGTAGTTGTTGGTAAAGTAGATGTAGATGCTAACCAGGAATTCGCTGCAAAATATGGTGTGCGTAACATACCTACCGTTTTGGTTTTTCATAACGGTGAAGTAGTAGGAAAACAAGTAGGAGTTGCTCCGAAACAAACCTACGCAGATAGTTTAGACGCTTTGTTGTAATCGTAAGATTATGATTTATATAAAAGAGGTTTGGCGAAAGTCAAGCCTTTTTTATTTGTGTTTTTTTGCCACAGATTAAAAGGATTTTTTTGCCACGAATTTCACGAATTAGCACGAATTACTTTGAGCTTAAATTCAATTTTATTAATTAAAATGTGGGTTGTTTTTACCGCAAATTTCACAAATTTCCGCGAATTATTTATTTTGATATTGCTCAAAAAAGTTAGCCACAGATTAAAAGATTTTCAGAGATTATAAAATCATTTTAATCCTTTTAATCTGTGGCAGAAAAACAGACTGAATTTTAATTCGTGCTAATTAGTGTAATTAGTGGCGAACTTTTATCGTAAAGGTAGTTCCTGAATCTTGCTGAGATTTTACTTCGATTTTGCAATTTATGGCTGTGGCCAAATCACGAATCAAGTGTAATCCTAAACCGGATTTGATCCCGATGACTTCTGAGTCGTCGTATAAAGCTTTAAATTGTTCCTGAGTTCCGCCGGGGCCGTTGTCTGAAATGGAGAGATATTGAACGTCGTTTTCCTGCCATGCTCTCCAGATTATTTTTCCGTTTGTGGTTTTGTCGAGGGCTTTTATGGCGTTTCCGGTTAGGTTTCTGATGATGGTTTTGAGGTAATTTTCATCGGTGTTTAAGATGAGATTTTCTGGGTTTTCGAATGAAATTTGTATGTTTTCGATACCTGAAAAATGATTCTTTATTTCCTTAAAAATACCATCGACAGTAATTTCTTTAAGATGAGGTTTAAAGTTTTCCATTTGGCCTTTACTCCATAATAAGATATCTTCCATAGACGATAATAAATTTTCGGCTCCGGTGATGACTTTGGTTTGCATTCGTGCGGCCATTTCTTCATCAATCAATTCAGGGCTTTCTTTTTGAAGATGCAGAAAGTGAATTAAATTGGAAACGGGACTTCGCAAATCATGATTTAAAATACTAAAGAAACGCGCTTTTATTTTATTGGCTTCATCCAATTCCTGATTCAAAAGCTGTAATTTCTCATTGGTTTTTTTACGGTTTTGATTTTGTTTAAACAATAATAAAACAATAATCCCCACGAGAATTAATCCCGAAATTAGAAAAATACGCTGCTTTTTGGCTTCGTCAATCTGAATGTTTTTAAGCGTGTTTTGAGTCGAAAGATTCTTGATTTCCTGTCCTTTTGTTTTATTTTGGTAACGCGCCTCGGCATTGGCAATGTTTTGTTTCGCCGATTCCTGCATCATTTCGTCATTCGATTTACTGTAGATTTCGTTATAATAAAATGCGTCTTTCCAAAGTCCTAATGCGGCATAACTTTGAGATAGTTTTTTATTGATGTTTACAAACGATTCTTTGTCGTAGGTTAGCGCATTTTTTGATGCTTTTTTTAAGGTTTCGATGGCCTTTTTATATTCTCCTTTCTCGTATAAAACCCTTCCCATTACGGCATTGGCTTCCATAATTATATCCTGATCATTTGATTTTTGTCCTAATAAAACCGCTTTTTTAGCATAACTAAAGGCGGTGTTTATCTGGCCTTCATTGGCATAATATTCAGATACGCTTCTGTTGGCGAAACTTAGATTTAGAAACAACGAATCTTTTCTAGACGGAAAGGTGTAAGCCAGTTTGTAATATTTTTGAATGCTGTCGAGATTCTTTAAAGGAACAAAACATTGTAAATAATAATTGCATGAAAAAGCACTGATATAAGGCGAAGTTTTGATGTAAGGTTGGGCATAATTAAGATATTCTATGGCTTTATTGTATTGTTTCATTTTGGTGTACGCCGCCGCAATCTGACTGTACGAAACGCCAATGGTTTCATCGTTTGCTACTGTTTTTTTGAGTAGTTTTTTGTAATTAATAGCTTTTAGCTGATAACTAATAAAGGTTTCATATTGTGCATTATCGAGATAATATTCGCCAAGACTTCCGTAAAGTACCGATTTTGTATACGTGCTTTTTGTAGTGTCAACCACTTGTTTGATATAAGTAATTAATTCTTTTCTTTTTAAAGTTTCATTCAGCGCATAATAGGCATAACTAAGGCGCATCAAAATCGAAGTTTCGTTTTTAAGATGTCTGGCTTTCTGTGCAAACTTTAAGGCGATTTCGTAATTGATCGATGCCTCTTTGGTCTGGTTATTATTGAATTCGTAGGCGTTTCCTTTTAAAAAATAAAACCTTGATTTGTAGGCCAGCTGATCTTTAGAAAGTTCGATTCCTTTTTGTGCCGCAACGATTAGTTTGGGATAATCTTCGGCATCTAATACTTCGTTGGTGTATTTTAGCCAAGCTTTTAATTTTTCGGGTTGGGTTTTGTATTTTGCTAAAATAGGTTCCTGCTGTGCAAAAACAGTTAAGTTGATGAATAACAAAAACAAGAACCACATTTTTTTCATGAGAAGAGGTTTAAGTTTTCTTTATAACTTCTTCCTACGGGAATCGCCATGTTATTATTTAAAATGATTTCGGTTGAATTGATCTTTTGAATAAACTGTTTCTGAACGGCATAACTTCGATGAATTCTAATAAAAGACTGAAAATGATCTTCTTTTAATAAATTACCAATACTCGATAAAACGCAATGTCTTTTTTTATCGGTTATCACAAGCGTATAATCTTTTAGTGCTTCGAGATAGAGAATTTCGTGCAGTTTTACTTTTGTTTGTTCGTGACCTTCTTTTATATAAATGGTATCACCGCCAATACTGGCTTCAAAAAGAGAAGCTTTGAGTTTGATTTCCATAAATTCCTCAATTCGGCTTACCGTTTGCGCAAAGCGATCGAGTTTTAATGGTTTTACAATAAAATCCAGGGTTTCTATTTCGAAACTTTCTACGGCATGTTCAGGATGCGCGGTTATAAAAATACAAACCGGAATTTCTAATGCTTTTTTTCGAAAGTCAATTCCGTTTAAACTCGGCATATCAATATCCAGAAACAAAATATCGACTTTTTCTTTTTCGATAAACGGAAGCGCATCTTCAGCCGATTCAAAAACACCCAAAATATCCAGAACAGGAAACTTTTTGGCAAACGATAACACCGTAAGTCTGTCTATTTCGTCGTCGTCAACAATAATACAAGTGTATTTTTTTGTCATTTGATTCGGTTTTTATGTCGTCTGTCTATTTAAAATGTTGTTCGTCTATTAGTGGTTTTTCGGCCCGTTTTAATCCTGCAAATTTGTCTTGTAAATCAATCATCACATAAAAAGAAGCACTCTTTTGCGATGATTTGAATATTGCAAAAATAATGTTATTGAATTAAATACGAATCATTTAGCCAAATTTAAAACCAAAATTATTATGAAACTTTCAAAAACCATTTTTACCATTTTATTAGTTGCTATTTCTACCATTTCATGCAGCAGCGATGACGGAACTGACGGAGCAAACGGAGTCGACGGACAAGCAGGTCCGGCAGGAGCAACAGGAACAGCAAATGTTATTTACAGCGCATGGATAACAGCCCCAACAGCAGTTGCAGAAACAATAGACGGAACATCAGGAATGTCTACTACTATTAATGCGCCTCAGTTATCAGAAGATATTCTGGCAAAAGGAACCATATTGGTTTATGTGTCTTTTGGTACAGGTACTTATACACTGCCTTACACATCAACAGCCGGCGGATTTGTGAATACAATTACTGCTATTTCTACAGTAAAGAAAATCAAACTATTCAGATTCAGACATGACGCAGGAGGAACTGTAAATCTGCCAACAACGCTTAGCTGGCGCTATATTTTGATTCCGGGTGGCGTTGCGGCTGCAACATCAAAAACTGCAAAACCGGATTATGCTAAAATGAGTTACGAAGAAGTATGCGCTCATTTTAATATTCAACTATAATTTAAAAAGGATACAAAATAATTTATTGAACGAAAGAAGAACCAAATAACTATATTATTATGAAAACTTTAAAAACCATTTTTACGATTTTATCCGTTGCATTATTAACCATTTCCTGCAGCAGCGATGATGATAAAGAAGATACAGTTAAGTATAACGAAGAAAATCCTCTTGATGCTTATATGGCCGGTTCAGGATTTAGCCAGAAAGCAGTCGATGTAAAAAACTCAGGAATTTACGAATACGGTTTCAGTTTTAAACCTACAGTAACGGGTAAAATAAATGCTTTGGTGGTAAAAATTCCAGATGTAAATGCTGCTTTAAGAATCACTTTATGGGATGCGGCGACCAAAACGGTTATAAAATCTGAAACGATAAATGTACCAACCGCAAATGTTACCGTAGAAAAAACAATCACTCCAATTGCGCTTACAAAAGATAAAGAATACTTTTTTACCGTAAACAGCGACGATTGGATTAACAGAACAAAAACTGACGGATCTGCTGCGACGTATCCTATTACGGCAGGAAATATCATAATTACAGGATATGCATATATTTCAAGTACGGCTGCAGAAACTATTTTTCCAACCAATGCGCGCAATACGTATTATGCAGGAGATATGACTTTTAAATTTCAGCAAACTCAATAATTTTATTTTTGGATAGTTAGAATTAGTATGTTTGGAAAAGGTCTGGCAATAGTCAGACTTTTTTTTATTTTTTGCCACGAATTTCACGAATTAGCACAAATTAATTTAACTTAAAATTGAAATCCACGAATTGAAATGTGGCTTATTTTTTTTTGCCACAGATTAAATGATTCTCGCAGATTAAAAAAAATCATTTTAATCTGTGAAATCTGTGGCAAAAAGAATTTTAATTCGTGCTAATTTGTGAAATTCGTGGCAAACTTTTTTTATTTTTACAGATCTAACATTCTCTTAAAAATGAAAATTTTCTACAGCTTTCTTTGTGTTCTTGCATTTACTACAATTGGTTTTTCTCAATCGAAACAAAAAGAAAATCTTGTTTTAGAAAACGGTGTTTCAGAACAAATGGCGCACTTTCGAAAAAAACAAATTTCAGAGGTTACTTATGGACTTTCATTTGAAATTCCGCAGCAAAAACAGCAGGAAATCAATTCAAATCTGACTTTAAACCTTACGATTTCTGATTTAAGCGAACCTTTATATCTCGATTTTAAAGAGAAAAGTCAGAACATAAAATCGATTCAGGTTAATGCTAAAAGTGTTGCTATTGTTCACGAAAAAGGGCATATTATTATTGCTGCAAAAGATTTAATTCAGGGAAAAAACACCATTTCGATTTCGTTTATAGCAGGAAATTTATCTTTAAACAGAAACGATGATTTTCTTTATACCTTATTAGTTCCGGATCGCGCGAGTACTTTGTTCCCATGTTTAGATCAGCCGGATATAAAAGCAACTTATAAATTGAGTTTAACAGTTCCTAAAGACTGGACCGTTTTGGCTGGAGCCGATGTAAAAGAAGAAGTAGAAAAAGGAGATTTTACAAGTTATACTTTTGGTGAATCAGATAAAATGAGTACCTATTTGTTTTCGTTTGTTGCCGGAAAATTTAAAACGGTAACGCAAAAACCGGGAAATAGAGAAATGACAATGCTGTATCGTGAAAACAATGCAGAAAAATTCAGGGTAAGTGTGGATACTATTTTTAGTTTACACCAACAATCCGTAGACTTTTTAGAAAAATATACCAATTATAAGTTTCCATTTCAAAAGCTGGATTTTGCTTCGATTCCGGTTTTTCAATATGGCGGAATGGAACATGTAGGGGCGATTCAGTACCGGGAATCGACTTTGTTTTTGGATAATAGTTCAACTGACAGCGAGAAATTAGATCGCGCCAAACTGATTGCGCATGAAACCTCGCATATGTGGTTTGGCGATTTGGTTACTATGAAATGGTTTGACGATGTCTGGATGAAAGAAGTGTTCGCGAATTTTATGGCAGACAAAATCATGAACCCGATTTTTCCGAAAGTCAATCATAATCTACAGTTTCTAACGGCGCATTATCCTAACGCTTACGCGGAAGATCGTTCGTTAGGCACACATCCTATAAAACAACATTTAGCGAATCTAAAAGATGCGGGATCACTTTATGGAGCTATTATTTATAATAAAGCCCCAATTATGATGCGCCAGTTAGAAGCTTCGATGGGGGCAGCAGCTTTTCAGAAAGGAATCGAAAAATACATTAAAAAATACGCCAACGATAATGCCGACTGGAATAATCTCGTAGAAATTCTTGATGCCGAAACACCACTTGACATGAAAAAGTGGAGCGAAGTTTGGGTGAATAAATATGGAAGAGCGATTTTTAATAATCAGATAAAATACGATGTTCAAAACCGAATTTCATCGTTTGAAATTTGGCAAGAGGCAGAAGGCAAATCAGATAATGTGTGGCCTCAGATCTTTGATATTGGTTTGGTATATTCTGATCAGGTAAAAGTAATTAGTGTCAATATAAAAGACAGGAATTTATCACTGAAAGAAGCGATTGGGCTTGAAAAACCGCTTAGTATCATTTACAATTATAATGGTTTTGGTTACGGCGTTTTTCCGCTTGACGGTAATAATTTAGACTCTGTTTTGACTTTGAAAGATGAGGTTGCCAGAGCTTCAACTTATATTAATATTTATGAAAATACCTTAACGGGAAATATTGCGCTAAAGAAAGCTTTTGATTGTTTTGTAAAAGGAATTCAGCAAGAAGAAAACGAGTTGGTTTTGAAAATTATAACCAATCAAACGAATGCTATTTTCTGGAAATTCTTAACCGAAAAACAACAAACTAAAGCACAAAAACAATTAGAAGAAGTTTTGTACAAACGTTTACAAGCCAATTTATCAAGCAACATCAAAAAGACTTTATTTAATTTATTCAGTTCGATTGCGTATTCCAATTCGGCGAAAGCCAAATTATATTCGTTATGGAATAAAGAAAAGGTGATTCAAAGCTTGAAATTAAACGAAGACGATTATACCAATATGGCAATGAATTTGGCTATATTTAAACATGAAATAGCAGATGAAATTTTAAATAAAACCAGAACAACATTTACAAATCCGGACAAACAAAAGCGATTTGAATTTTTACTTCCGTCATTATCGAAAGATGAATCCGTTCGTGATGCCTTTGTAAAATCATTGAAAGACGATGAAAACAGAGAAAAAGAATCGTGGGTTGCTGTAGGTTTGGCGAATATTAATCATCCTTTACGTCAGGAAAGTGCTCAAAAGTATATTAGGTTTTCGTTAGATTTGGTTGAAGAAATTCAGCGAACGGGAGATATTTTCTTTCCGAAAGACTGGCTTAATAATACCGTTGGGAAATACTCGTCGAAATATGCTTTTGATGAAGTGCAGCGATTCTTAAAAGAAAACCCTAATTTTAGTCCAATTCTAAAAAGGAAATTATTGCAGGCGACAGACGGTTTATACCGCGCGCAAAATATTAAAAAAGAAACCGAATGAAAATCGAATCGGAAATAGAGAAAGTCTCCAGTTTTCAGCATCTCGAAATGCTGGCAAATCAGGTTGTAGAAGGTTTTATATCCGGAATGCATAAGAGTCCGTTTCATGGATTTTCGGCTGAATTTGCCGAGCATAAAGTCTATAATGCAGGAGAAAGTACCAAACACATCGATTGGAAATTATTTGCCAAAACAGATCGCTTGTACACGAAACGTTATGAGGAAGAAACCAATTTGCGTTGCCATCTTATAGTCGATAATTCGTCGTCGATGCATTATCCTGAATTAAAATCAGGTCAGCCTTTTTATGAAAAGAAGATTGGTTTTGCGGTTTTGGCTTCGGCAGTTTTAATGAATATCTTAAAGAAACAACGTGATGCCGTAGGTTTAAGCGTTTTCTCAGACAGTTACGAATATTATGCTCCCGAAAAAGGAAGTGATCGCCATCATAGAATGCTGCTCAATAAATTAGAGCAATTATTAGAACAGCCAAAAGTTAAAAAAACAACCGACACCATTACATACCTGCATCAAATCGCAGAGAAAATGCATCGTCGCTCGATGATTATCCTGTTTACAGATATGTTTCAGTCAGAAGATGATGAAAAGCTTTTTAATGCTTTACAACATCTTAAACACAACAAACACAAAGTGGTTTTGTTTCATGTGGTAGACAATGAAACAGAGCTTAAATTTGACTTTGACAACACGCCGCGAAAGTTTATTGATCTAGAATCTGGTGAAGAAGTGTCGATTTTTGCTGATAATGTAAAAGTAGAATATGAAAAAAGGGCAGAGGCTTATTTTAAAAACCTGGCTTTAACATGTGCAAAGAACCAAATTAAGTACGTTCCGGTGAATGTTGGTGATAATTTTGAAAAAATATTGACTACATATTTGGTTGAAAAACAAAACTTTGGCTAAAGATTTAAAAATATATTTAATTTTTTTTAGCAAAACGCTTGCAGAAATGAAATTCTGTACTATCTTTGCAACCGCAATAACGCAGAGGTTTGGTAGTTCAGTTGGTTAGAATACATGCCTGTCACGCATGGGGTCGCGGGTTCGAGTCCCGTCCAGACCGCAATATTGGGAAAAGCCTTTCTTAACGGAAAGGCTTTTTTGCCCAAATACGGTATCTAAGATTAGTTGTGTTGTTTTGCTACGACTTTGTAACTCGTAGCTGGTTTAGTAGTTAGACCAATGAAAAGCTTTCCACTTTTGTGGATGGCTTTTTTGATTTACGACACTTTTGATTTTTGTTTTTTAACTGCAAAGAGCGCTACGATTTACGCAAAGTCCGCAAAGTTTTTTATAAGCTTTGCGGATTTTTTGGTTTCATACTATAATTCTAATTCTAACGTATAGTTTGTCATTTCGAGCGAAGGGAGAAATCACACAAGAAACTCTGCAAAGTATATTTCCAATCTGTGTCGATCAACTAGTGTCGTTTCTTTCTTTGCTCGAAATGACAAGATTGTTAATGTTGTTCTGTTTCAAAATATAACCCGTGGTTTCAATCACGGGAAACACAATGTAATAAAACAGGAACATAATGTAATTGTAATAAATACGTCTCCCGTGGTTGAAACCACGGGCAATGCTAATACAATCTTGCGGAGTTTGCGTTCCCGATAGCTATCGGGATAGCGCTTTTTGCGGACCAAAGAAAGAAAATTCTCCTTTTTATACTTCGAAACCAATTTTTAAAATATTGGAATTTAGTCAATTAAAAATTTCTTAAATTTTATTCGCAAAAAACGCTTGCAGAAACGAAATTCTGTTGTATTTTTGCACTCGCAATAACGCACGGTTTGGTAGTTCAGTTGGTTAGAATACATGCCTGTCACGCATGGGGTCGCGGGTTCGAGTCCCGTCCAGACCGCAATATTGGAAGAAGCCTTTCTTAACGGAAAGGCTTTTTTATTTTATAGCTATTTGAAGTTTAACCGCAAAGTTCGCTAAGATTTAATTTTACTTTACACATAGAAAACACAAAGTTCGCAAAGCTATATCAACACAAAGCTTTGCGAACTTTGTGTTTTCTAAAAAAGCATACTTTAAAAAACTTTGCGGACTTTGCGGTTAAATCTGCACAATCCAGCTTTGGAATTTTTTAAAATTTTAAAATTTAAATTTCCCTACATTTATATATCGAAAGATATTCAATTACTTCAATGGAACATTCCGGTCAGAAACTAGATAAATATTACATCAAAAAAGTAGATGCCGACAAAAAAAGCATTTATTGTCACCATGATTTAATGGGGGAATTGTTTGTGCCTACACATAAACATGACAAAGCACAATTGTTGTATGCCGAAGGAGATGTGGTTTTTGTAACAACAGAAACCAAAACCTACTTTTTGCCTGCAAGGCATTTTATCTGGATTCCTAGTGGTGTTGCGCACAGCATCGAACCAAAATCTGAAAGTGTTACTATGCGGAATTTATATTTTCCGGTTGAAAAAGACGAAGATGATTTTTATAAAGTAGAAGGTATTTATCCGGTCAATAATTTATTGTTGCAAATGATGCTTTTTACCAATAGATGGAACGGTGATCTTAAAAAAGGAAGTTCGAATTTTGCAATTGCAAAAGCGATCAAGGCAATATTACCTCAAATTTGCCTGACCAATTTACCTTTAGAATTACCACAACCAAAAGATCCGCGTTTGAGTAAGATTCTGAGACATATCGAAAATAATCTGGGAGAAACCATTTTATTTGCTGAGGTTGCGCATCAATTTGGCTATAGCGAACGCTCTTTGTATCGCTTATTTCAAAAAGACCTTAATATGTCATTCATTCAATATTATACCATTCGAAGAATATTAAAAGCGATCGAACTTTTATTAGAAAGAAAACTTTCTGTAAAAGAGGTAGCTCAAGAAGTTGGTTATAGCAGCGTGCCGACGTTTAGTAATACTTTCTTTAAATTCCTCGGACAAAGACCTTCTGATTACTTAAATGGAGAAGATATCCTGAGAACTAAATAGAAAGTTTTTTTGCCCACGGATTTTACGGATTTAAACAGATTCAGACGGGTTTATTTTTATAATATCTGCAAAATCAGCTTTAATCTTTTTAAATCTGCGTGAAACCTCAATTTGTATAATTTTTCACAACGTATTGTTTTTCAATATTTTAATATATCGTTTTCGGGAAATAAAATTTTAACATTTGTCCGAAATGAATATGATATTGACTTTTTAGAATTATCAGTCAACGAAAAAATGAAGGAACTTTGCAGTACTAAAATTTTTATACATTCATGTTCCTTAAAACAACAAATTCTACAGAAGATTGTTTTCTCAAAATCGTGTTGATAGTTCTAATCGTATTAACATTCAGTAATTTACAAGCTCAGGAAATTCATTCGGTTTCGTTAAGCGAAGCGGTGAAACTGGCCAAAGAAAACAATAAAAAAATCCTTAGATCTCAATTAGAGACAACGCTCTCAGAGCAAAACATCAAAGAAAGAAAAGAACTCCGTTTGCCGGATATCGAATTAAACGGTGTGTATTCCAGAATTACCAATATTACGGAATTCAAAGGAAGTGGTTTTCTAAAGGATAAAGAAGTCACCAAGGCGATTCCTGAAATTTATGAGGTTAACTCTACTTTTAAAATGCCAATTTATGCGGGTAATAAGATTAATAACGCCATTAAGATTGCCAATCAGGAAAATGAAATCGCTAAAATAAAAAGCGAAAAGACCGAAAATGATATCGAGCTCGAAGTTGTGGCCAATTATCTGGCGATTTATAAAATGATGGAACTTCAAAAGATTTTCGAAGAAAACATCAAAGAAGAAAAAAGCCGATTGAAAGAAGTACAGTCTTTGCAAAAACACGGAACGGTAACCAAAAACGAAGTTATTAGAGCTGAGTTACAACTTTCGGATCGTGAATTAAGTTCATTGACTAATTCTAAAAATATAAAAATTGCATTGCATGATTTAAAGACTTTGATTCAGATTCCTGAAAACGAAGAAGTAGCGATCGATACTACGGCGAATATGGATGAAATGAAAGGTTTAGATCCGTATGACTTTTATTTGAATAAGGCTTTTAATAATGAAGAAATGCGAATAGCAAGCCAGGAATTAAACATCAAAAAAACGGAACTAAAACTAGTAAAAGGAAATTATCTGCCTACGGTAAACTTTTTTGGTAACTATGGTTTTTATTATCCTAACTACAAATTCTTTCCGCCAAATCCGTATTTGTACACTTTAGGGCAAATTGGTATCGAAGCTCATTTTGATCTTTCGGCTTTATATAAAAATAAAACCAAAGTAGAACAGGCAACTACGCAAATCGAATGGCAAAAAATGCAAACCGAAATTATCAAAGATGAAATTCAGGATAAGCTGTTTAAAGAGCATACGCAATATCAGGAAATTCTTGAAAAGTTTGTGGTAGTAGACAAAGCGTTGGATTTGGCCAATGAAAATTACCGAATTGTAAAGCTGAAATATTTAAATCAATTGGTTTTAATAACCGAAATGGTCGATGCAGATAATGCTTTATTACAAGCAAAATACAATAAAATTTCTACCCGATTAGACGCGATTCTAAAACACTACGAATTGCTTCACACGGCTGGAATAATGCCAGAGCAGATTTAGATTTTAGACTTTTAGAGATAAGAAGCTAGAAGCAAGAGAATAGAGTAAAGAATATAGGTTTTGAGTTCCGAAGGAACGATTTATATTGTAGCGCCGGATGTCAATCCGGTGGAGAATTAGAAAAAAACAGAACAAAGAAAAGATATACAGTTTATTATGGTTAAGATAAAAAATGAAACTAGAAGAAACAGAACGTTTCATATATTAATAACAATTATAGCTTGCGTATTGGTAGCAAGTGGAATCATTTTAGGAATTTGGTTTTATGTGTTTAACAGAAATCACGAAGAAACCAATGATGCTCAGGTTGAGCAATATGTAACACCTATTATGTCCAGAATTACAGGTTATGTACAAGAGGTTCGTTTTGATGAAAATCAATTCGTGCATAAAGGCGATACTTTGGTAATTATCGATAACAGAGAGTATCAGTCAAAATTGAATGTGGCTCTTGCCGATGTGCAAAGTGCGAAACAAAGCAGTGTTGTGGCCGAGAAAAATGTAGCAACAACCGCAAGTTCAACCGCAATTGGAGAATCGCAATTGGCTGCAGCCAAAACCAATCTTTGGAAAACAAAATTAGAATACGACAGATACAAAGCTTTGGTTAAAGATGAAGCTGCAACTTCGCAACAATTAGAAAAAGTGAAGGCAGATTACGAATCGGCGCAAGCCCATTTTCAGGAAATGCGAGACAGAATTCAGTCTTCTAACTTAAGTACTTCTCAGGCGCAGGCAAACGTGCCTACCATGCAAACCAATATTGCGTCGAAACAAGCAGTGGCAGATAATGCGGCATTGTTTCTTTCGTACACCATCATTACCGCGCCTTATGATGGTTGGGTGGGCAAAAGAACGATTCAGCCAGGGCAAATGGTAAAAGAAGGGCAATCATTGCTTTCTATAGTAAGCAAAGAAAAATGGATTACTGCCAATTTTAAAGAAACACAATTGCAATATTTAACCGTTGGTCAGGAAGTGAAAATTCAGGCCGACGCTATAAATGGTAAAGAATTTACAGGAATTGTAATGTCGTTATCTCCTGCAAGTGGTGCGAGATTCTCGTTATTGCCTCCGGATAATGCAACAGGAAACTTCGTAAAAATCGAACAAAGAATCCCGGTTCGTATTCAGTTAAAAGATGCCGACAAACAAGCTGATTTTTTAAGAGCCGGAATGAATATTACCGTTATTGCCGAGCACAAATAAAATGGAAGATAAAAGTATTTTTAAATCCTGGGTTCCCAAATGGGCAATCATTATTATTTTGTTTGTCTGTTTGCTGCATTCCATGATTTTATTGGGAGTTTATACTTCAAACGTAACCTATGCGGCAAGTTTTCTTGACATTGAGCCAGAAGATTTGCAGTTTGCAATGTGCGTTACCTACGGAACTTTGCTGGCAACGATTTTGATCGAAAGTAGATTTTCGAGTTTTTTCCCGGCAAAAAATTACCTCATGGCGGTCTATTCCGTAATTGGGATTACGATTATTTCATCGGCATATATTACTAATTTTTATCTTTTTTTATTGCTAAGAGTTGCCGAGGGAATCCTGATGGCACTTCCGGTAATCACGATCAGGCAATTATTGATAGAACAGTTCAATTCTAAAAACGCCATCATAATAGGTTTTTCATTCTACTACGGTTCATTGTTATTGTCAACGCCGTTTATTATGAATATTGCTGTTTGGTTTCTGGATCATTACGATTGGAAATACATGTTGTATGTATCAGGCGGACTTCAGGTTTTAAATGTCTTTTTGATCCTGATAACTTTTCGCGGACACAGAATTACTAAGAAAATCCCTTTGTATCAAATCGACTGGATCAGTTACATTTTGGTTTTAACGGCGATTCTTTGTGGTGCTTACTTTTTTGTGTACGCCGAAAAAAAATACTGGTTCGAGTCTTCGCACATGGTTTTAATGCTCATGGTTGCGCTGATTACAGGAGGATTATTCATCTTTAAGGAACTTTTGGTAAAAAGACCCACTTTTGATTTCGAAGTCTTTAAATACGCCAATCTCCGAATCGGATTTTTATTGTTTTTCCTCTTCTATATCAGTAGAGCAACGCTTAGTCTTTGTCACTCAGCAATGTTCTCGATCTGGAACTGGGATCCGTCACGAGTTGCCGGAGTGCAATACATCAACGGATTAGGAAACGTAATAGGACTAATTCTTGCTGCTTTTTTCCTCATGAAATCCGTTTCGACCAAAGTCATTTTTATGATTGGGTTTTCGCTTATTGCGTTATTTCATTTTTGGTTTACGTTTCTTTTTGTGCCCGATGTAGCATTGTCAGATATTATCATTCCGTATGTTTTACAAGGTATTGGAGTTGGGTTTTTATTCGTTCCGCTTATTTTGTTTACCACATCGTCTGTTCCGGCAAAAATGGCCGTTTCATCCGGAATTGTTGGAGTTTCCGGACGTTTCTGGGGGAGTACAATTGGTTTTTGTGTGATGCAGAATGCAGTCGTATTTTTAAACAAAAAACACTTTTTAAAACTAAGCCAATTTGTAACCGGCGAAAATCCCGAAGCCCAGCAAACCATTGCTACAACAGCGCAGAGTTTTATGGCAAAAGGATATTCAGCAGATAATGCGAATACATTAGCATTAAAAAAAGTATTCGGAACCGTTGCCAAACAAGCCACTTTATTAGCCGACATGGAAATTTATACCATCGTAGGATACGGTCTTGTCGTTCTGATTATTCTTATCGCGTGCAACCAGCATTTGCGACAAACAATGACATTAGTTAAAAGTAAAATTTGGATAGGCTAAAATGCCTTTTAAAATAAAAATATATTGAGGAGTGATTACCTTGATTTTTTCGATTGATGATGATGAAACCCGTGCTGATTACACGGGTTTTTTTGTGTAATTTGAGTGTTATTTTGATTTTTTTCAGGAGCTAATCCCGCTATTCGTTCCAATCTTTTGTGGCGAACACCGCCACAAAAGGATTTCCACTTCTATCGGGGCTAGGACAATCATTTTCATAATTGCATTTCTGTTTAGTTTGTAGTACGATGTAATTATTGCTTAATAAACTTTGCAGCTTCGCGACTTTGCGAGAAACTAAAATCTCCTCGAGAAACCTTTGCGATTCTTTTTAGCTATTGGAATTATGTATTTTTGGATTTTCTGGAAAGTACTATTGTGCTTTTATTATTTCCTCTATTGTGCGATTGTTTTTATCGTATAGTAGAGTTAGATTTTTTTCAAACGCTGGGTTTGCAATAGTAATGTACCAATCAATTTGGATTGCTTTGATGTTTTCACTTAATCTGCTGATAAATTGAAACCATCCCCAGGTGGATTCTGAAATAGTGAATTTGTTTAAATCATCAGTATAAACATCTATACAAATTTCGTCATACGTAAGTAAATCTATTTTGTAAGCCAGAACAGTTTCAATGTTATTCCATTCATAAGTATTAGAACTGTTTTCATCAGTAATTTTAAAACCATTTTCGCTGTATTCAAATATCCCGGGCTCATCTTGATTTTCTACAGCTTGTGAAGAAAATATTTCTTGTGCCAGTTTTGAATTTAGAGGAACAAAAATATTTTTTGGATTTAGAAATCTAATGAGTATAAAAATACCGCCTCCGCCAAATAAAATTAAGGGAAACCAAAAACGAACTGAATTGATTTTTCCAGCCCATAATGCCATAAAAGTAAACGCAAAGCAAATAATAATCAAAAATATTTGCTTGGTTTTGCTTTCCCAGATCACATTTTTGCCATTGTATTTTGCGCTTTTCATAATAATTTAATTCTGTATTGGCGAAGTTATAAAAAATGACATTGTAAAGATATTCGGAATTTTAAATTCGATAAAAAATATAAATCATTGTATCTTGCAACCGTTAAAAAAACAAAATATATAATGAAGCAGCAATGTGTTATTTTTGATATGGACGGCGTGATTTGTCACACCAATCCGCATCATGCAAAAGCTTTCGAAGCATTTTTCGATAAATATCAAATTCCTCATTCAGAACAAGAGTTTGAAGAACATATGTACGGAAAACATAATGGTTATATTATGACTCATTTCTTCAAACGTGCCATTACAGGAGAAGAACTCGTAAAACTCGAAGACGAAAAAGAAGGAATGTTTCGTGAGATTTATAAAGACAAAGTCGAAACCATTCCGTATTATCTCGACTTTTTAGCCGAACTAAAATCGAGAGGCTTTAAAACTGCTGTTGCAACATCTGCACCACGCGCCAATCTTGATTTGATTATGGGAGCGTTGCAATTCCAGGACAAAATGGATTCTGTTATGTCAAGCGAAGATGTAAAATTTCATAAACCAAATCCCGAAGTATATTTAGAATCTGCAAAACGTGTTGGCGTTGCACCGTCTGACTGTATTGTTTTTGAAGACTCGTTCTCGGGCGTTACAGCAGGATTAAATGCAGGAATGAAAGTCGTAGGTGTTTTAAGCACGCATACAAAAGAACAGCTTCCGCCATGTAGTTTTTACATCCATGATTATAGTGAAGTAAATGTCGACAAGGTTTTGGAGTTATTGAACAGCTAGAATTTTTTTTAACTATATAAGTGATATAAGTTCATTTAAATACAGCCTTTGTCAAAGTTTTAAACTTTGACAAAGGTTTTTTTACACGCAGTTTGTCATTCTGAGAAGCGAAGAATCACATTGGTAATTCGACAAAGATTGACGACATTCTTTGCGGAGCTTCTTGTGGAGATTTGCTTCGCCTGTTCGCTATCGCTCGAGTCTCGTTCCTCGAAATGACAAGATTGGGGTTACTTTGCGCTCTATGGGATTGATCCCGATAGCTATCGGGACTGGCTACAAAATAAATCATCCTCCGGAATTTTATAAAGAGTTCCGGAGAAACGGAACATATTGTAGGGATGGATTTTAATCCATCTTAGCGATTAGAATCACAAAGTAAATAAATAGCCTCCTGCTTCAGCTGGAGGTTTTTTTATATTTTGTAGGGAAGGGCCTTAGCCGAAATTTAATTTTTTATAAGAAAATAATAATTAGAGTTGAACGCATATATGGGTTCAAATGAAAATAAATTCTAAGGATTTTTGTTTTTTTTATCTTAAAATTATGAGAACAGAAAATCATTCAAAAAAAGTTGAAGCAAGAATAAAAGATTTTTTTGTTGATGACATCGATCCTGAAGAAATGGCAAAAATAATTAGAGAAATAAATTATGCACTTTCGTTATGTGTAATGCGTGGATGCGAAACAGTAGAATCTGAAGTAAAAAATATAGAAGATAATTTCTATTGGCTCAATAAATTGGCAGAAGCTTTAGATCCTTATTTGGATTTTGATTAATAAGATTTTTTACGCTTAGTTTGTCATTTCGAGGAACGAGAAATCACACGCGAAACTCGACAACGATCCGTATTCTAAACCCGACAGGTTTTTAAAACCTGTCGGGTTTGGCTTAGCTTTGTGATTTTTCATTTCGATCGGACTGATGAAAATGTGGTTACGTTGTGCTTCAAGGGATTGATCCCGATAGCTATCGGGACTTGCTACAATATAAATCATTCCTTCGGAATTTTAGAAAGAGTTCCAAAGGAACGAAACATATTGTAGGGATTAAGGTTATTATTGATAAAGTTGCAATCATATAGAATGCATTATCGCATCCATCCTTCAATCTTATAATTTTTAAAAAATAATTTTCGTTCTTTTTTGCCATTGTCAGGTTTAAACCAAACTTCGAATCTTGCGGCATATGGTTGCCCCCAATCTCCTTCGTAAATTTTAAAATCATCAGCTAAGCTAAATTTTTTTATACTATCTGTAGGATTGTAAATTTTAATAGAACTTCTTTTTGGTAATTTGTCATCAGAAAGGCTAACATTTTGAGTGATTTCAAAAGCCTTTAAATAAATTGTTCCGCGTTCTATTTTTCCAATCCAAAATTCATATTCATAAATTCCCGGCTGGAATGAATTGTAAAGCTGAAATTCAGTGTGTTCAACAATTCTATTTGTTATACTGTCTGGTTTTTTAGAGTCAAAATTATTGCCAAATTCCATGTCAACAGGATTGTCAATTTGTATATTTTTTGGAATTTTTAAATTTTTGGACCAAGTATCGGGTGTTTCTTGTTTTATGAAAAAAAGCGTAAGAAATATAATGAGACCAATAACTATTGTGCTGCCAAATAAAACTAAGGTTAGGATTGTTTTAAGCCATTTCTTTTTTGATAATTGGTAAAATGCTGAAATCAATAAACCAACTAATCCGAGACAGAATATCGTAAAACAAACCTTTTCTAAGGTAGGATTATTAAAAGAGTTAGCAACTATTAAAAGTACAATAGAAACAATCCAGAATATTATCGGTTTTAACCAGTTATACCACATTGTGCCTTGTTTTATTTCGAGAAAATATTTTGATATAAATAGAAATTCTTTGTCGCGATACGAGATCCATTGTTTTTGGGAGTTTTTTAGAATTTCAAAATCTTCTTTGCTAAGTTTAGTTTTTAGCATACTATAATATTTATTTAATTCTTTATCCCAGTCTTCTTGCGCTTTTATGGTACAATTACATTGCTCGGCAGTAGTTAATCTTCTTTATCAAGGCATTTTTTTTCCTGAATATCGATTAAATTTTCTTTTTTGCCTTTAGTTTGCGAAAAAGCGGTAAAAGAAAAAAGGCTTAAAAGAATTATAAGTAATTTATTCATCTAAAATATTTTATTTAATTGTAACTCCCTTACAGATAAAAAAGCTGTGATTATCATTCAAAAATAGAGATACAAAAGTAGAAATGCGATGATGTTACAATCTGTTTATCAACAATTTTAGCAACAAAAAACAGAAGTAGTTTAAAAACAAAAAAGCTTCTGATTTCTCAGAAGCTTTTGTTCAGTGCGGATAATAGGACTCGAACCTACACGCCTTGCGGCACCAGATCCTAAGTCTGGCATGTCTACCAATTTCACCATATCCGCTCAATTGTGGGTGCAAAGATAAACATAACTTCTAGATTTCAAAACATTTTTTCAAAAAAAATATTAATTCTCTTTTTCGTATTTTTGAATTTCTATAAAAATAATTGAAATGGAAAATATTAAGTCTTACGTTCAACAACATAAAGATCGGTTTATCAACGAATTGATCGAATTATTAAAAATTCCGTCGGTAAGTGCCGACACTGCATATTCGCAAGATGTGATCGATACTGCAGAGGCTGTTAAGGAAAGTTTAACAAAAGCAGGCTGTGATTTTGTCGAAATTTGCGATACTCCGGGCTATCCAATCATTTATGGAGAGAAAATAATCGACCCAAATTTACCTACAGTTCTAGTTTACGGACATTATGATGTTCAACCACCAGATCCTATCGAATTATGGACATCGCCACCATTCGAACCCGTAATTAAAAAAACCGAAATTCACCCAGAAGGCGCAATTTTTGCCCGTGGAGCCTGCGATGACAAAGGACAAATGTACATGCACGTAAAAGCCCTTGAGCTTATGGTGCAAACCAATACTTTGCCATGTAACGTAAAATTCATGATCGAAGGCGAAGAAGAAGTAGGTTCTGCAAGTTTGGCTTGGTTCGTAGAGCGCAATCAGGAGAAACTGAAAAACGACGTAATTCTTATTTCAGATACCGGAATGATCTCAAATCAACAACCGTCGATCACGACAGGTTTACGTGGTTTAAGTTATGTAGAGGTAGAAGTTACCGGACCAAATCGCGATTTGCATTCTGGATTATACGGTGGAGCAGTGGCCAACCCAATCAATGTTTTGGCAAAAATGATTGCTTCATTGCACGACGAAGACAATCATATTACCATTCCAGGTTTCTACGACAAAGTACAGGAATTATCTGCAGAGGAAAGAGCCGAAATGGCAAAAGCACCTTTCAGCCTAGAAAAATATAAAAAAGCCTTAGATCTAAACGACGTTTATGGCGAAAAAGGATATGTAACCAACGAACGCAACTCAATTCGTCCAACATTAGACGTAAACGGAATTTGGGGCGGATACCAAGGCGAAGGAGCAAAAACTGTTATTGCGAGCAAAGCATTTGCTAAAATCTCAATGCGTTTGGTTCCTAATCAGGATTGGCATGAAATCACAGAGCTTTTCACTAAGCATTTCACAAGCATTGCACCGTCTGGAGTTACCGTAAAAGTAACGCCGCATCACGGTGGGCAAGGATATGTTACGCCAATTGACAGCGTTGGATATCAGGCAGCAAACAAAGCTTACACAGAGACTTTTGGAGTTCCTGCAATTCCGGTTCGTTCAGGCGGAAGTATTCCAATTGTAGCGTTGTTCGAAAAAGAATTAAAAAGCAAAACCATCCTTATGGGCTTCGGTTTAGATAGCGATGCAATTCACTCACCAAACGAGCACTTCGGAATCTTCAATTTCTTAAAAGGAATCGAAACTATTCCGTTGTTTTACAAATATTTTGTAGAGCTTTCTAAGTAATTTGTTACGAAGACACTAAGGCACAAAGTTTTTTAGGTTTAACTCTTTGCCAAAGTTTTAAACTTTCACAAAGATAAATCTCAAATCATATAAAATCCGTTCAGAAATGAGCGGTTTTTTTTTTTTTTTTTGGAATTTGGAGTTTAATTATTAGAATATTAAAAATTTGGAATTTAATATTTTTTTGGGCGCTTCCGCCGCGGTGGACGGGCTTTCGGCTATATTCCCGATTAACAAAAACTACGGCTAAAAAGCCTTGTTTTTCTAAATCGGGAGATACCGCCTCTATCCCTAACGCTTAAAAGAGGTTCAAAGGAACAAAGGCTCAAAGGTTTTTTGCATCAGAATTGAATAGCCTCCAGCTTCAGCTGGAGTTTTTTGTGAAAAGAGTAATTGGCTTTAGCCGAATTCTTTAATCTTCTATAAGCGTATTTATTCGGCTAAAGCCATTTCCTTCGCATTTATTCTAAACCCCAGCTAAAGCTGGAGCCTATTCAAAAAAAACTTTATCATTTTGCTAAACCTCTGTCCCTTTGAGTCTTTGTTCCTTTGAACCTTAAAAGAAAACTTTTTTTAAAATTCTCTTGGTCATTTAAAATTAATCTCTACATTTGTAGAAGAGTATCTATAATTGTAGAGTTAATTCGGGAAATATGAAAAACCTTCTTTTGCTATTTTTTTGCGGAATCATGCTTTTAAGTTGTAAAAGCAAACCCATCAATCAAAAGATTGATAAAAAGAAAGAAGGTCTTTGGATTGATAATTACCAACAGGATAGCATTACATACAAGTCGTTAGAATATTACAAAAGTGATCAACCCATAAAAAAGTGGAAATCCTACATTAACGGAAAAATCTACAAAACCGAAAAATACAAAAACGGAATCTGCATTGTAAAATATTATTATGAAAACGGAAAACTACAATCAAAAGGAAAGACAAAAATCGAAGTCGATGCCGTCGAAACACATTGGTTTTATTTCGGAGTCTGGAAATTTTACTCGGATAAAGGAAAACTAACCGAAGTCAGGAAGTATAATAATGGTAATTTAATTTCGGAAGAAGAAATACAATAGCCCACAGATTTAGCGGATTAAACGGATTGTCGCGGATTTTTTTTTAGAATATAGAATATAGAATATAGAATATAGAATATAGAATATAGAATATAGAATATAGAATATAGAATATAGAATATAGAATATAGAATATAGAATATAGAATATAGATTAATCGTAATCATCAAAAAAAACTCAGCAACTTAGAATCTCAGAACCTTAGCACCTTAGAAAAATGCAACTATCAAACTCAGAAGAACAATTAATGGAACATCTTTGGAAGCTTGAAAAAGCTTTTATGAAAGATTTACTCGAAGCCTATCCCGAACCAAAACCGGCAACAACAACTGTTGCCACGCTTTTGAAACGAATGATCGATAAGAAATTCGTAGCCTATAACGAATTCGGAAATTCGAGAGAATATTATCCTTTGGTCGAAAAGACAGTTTATTTCTCGAAACACGTAAACGGATTAATAAGTAGTTTTTTCAATAATTCGGCATCACAATTTGCTTCTTTTTTTACGAAAGAAACCAATTTGTCAACATCAGAATTAGAAGAACTTAGAAAAATAATCGATTCAGAAATTCAAAAAAAGAAAAAATGATACTCTATCTTCTAAAATCAGGAATACTGCTTTTGGTTTTTTATGCAGTATATAAATTGTGGCTTGAAAACGAAAAAATGTTTCGTTTCAATCGTATTTATTTGTTAGGAAGTTTGTTTTTTAGTTTCGTAATTCCGTTGCAATTGTTTTCATTCGAACCTTTATTCCAAAATGATTTAAGTACTGTTCAGCTAGAAGGAATTGCAATTAGAACGAATAGAGTTGTTTTGAATAATGCCCACATAATGCAAGACATATTTGATACTTCGATAAAGATTTATGTCCTTGTAACAATAGTCTTAGCATTTCATTTTACATTGAATTTAATTTTGTTTTCTAGAAAACTAAAAAGTAAAAATATCCAGTTTATAAATGGCAAAAAAGTAATTTTAGTTGAAGAATCTATTTTACCACACTCTTTTTGGAATGCGATTTTTATCAATAAAAATGAATTCGAAAAAGGTAAAATCCCATCAGAATTAATAGCGCACGAAAAAGCACATTTAGATCAAAAACACACGTTGGATATTCTTTTTATAGAAATTTTTCAAATCGTTTTTTGGTTCAATCCTTTGCTTTTGTTTTATAAAAAAGCCATCAAACTTAATCATGAATTTTTGGCAGATGAAGTTGTAAATATTCAATTTCAATCTGTTAGAAATTATCAGAATCTATTATTAGATTTTGCTTCAAATAAAAACACAGTTGCTCTGGCAAGTAATATTAATTATCTAATAACTAAAAAACGTTTACTGATGATGACCAAAAAAGAATCTCCAATTAAAATCGTATTAAAAGTATTTAGCGTAGGTGTAATGTATGCTTTATTATTGTTTGTTTTTAGTACAAAAGCGACGGCTCAAAAAGGATCAAATAAAGCAGATGTAAAAGATAAAGATCTTTATACAATGGCCAATATTGAGAAACTGCCTGAGTTTCCGGGCGGACTTACGGAATTTTATAAATTTATTGGCAAAAAATTTAAAATGCCCGAAGAAGCTCAAAAAAATAAGCTTGAAGGGAAAGCTTATATGCAATTTATCATCGAAAAAGACGGAAGCTTATCAGACATTAAAACACTACAAGATCCTGGTTACGGGATAGGCGATGAGGCAACCCGCGTCCTGAAGCTTTCTCCAAAATGGACAGCTGCAACTCAGGAAGGAAAACCCGTTCGAGTGATGTACAGTTTGCCAATTACGATTCAGTCTAATAAATAAGTTTTCTTTTGAGGTTCAAAGATGCAGAGGGACAAAGGTTCAGAGGTTTCTTTTGATATTAATAGACTCCAGCTTTTTGCTGGAGTTTTTTTTAGAAAAGAACTGGCTTTAGTCGAAATATTTAATCTAACCAGCATAATATTTTAGATAATTCTACAACAATTATTCAAAAACATTTGTGTCTTAGTGCCTTTGTGGCTAAACCCTTTGAACCTTTGTCCCTCTGCACCTTTGTCCCTTAAAAAGAAAAAAATCCGCTTCTAGTCAGGAGAAGCGGATAAAATTAAAAACTAAAAAAAAAATTCTAAAAAAACCAACAAAACCAGGCCTTAAAATAAGTCTGGATTATATCCAAAGTAAGGCATGTTTTGTTCATTAAAAATCACCCCATATTCCTCTAGCTCCTTTAAAATAGGCTGATAAACTTCTTTTTTTATCGGAAGTTGTACGCCAGGAGTTGTAATTTCTCCATTCAAAATCAATAATGTTGCCATTGCAACCGGTAATCCAACCGTTTTTGCCATAGCAGTATAAGTTTGATCGTCGCCAATGCAAACCATTTTAGAATCGATTTGCTGTTTTTTACCATTCAGTTCATAGCCAAACTTATGGTACATGACAATCATATCTTTATCGTTAGGCTCAAGAGTCCAACTGTCTGATAAAATTTTTTCTAATATCTGAGCAGGAGTAGCATTAGGCAAATCGACCTTTTTGTCCGGATTAAATAAATCCAGTTCCAGAAGTTTATCCCACATAATATCGTCCTGATCGATTTTTAAAATCAATCGCGTTTTAATCTCTACAGAATCTGTTGGATGATACGGCAAAAATGAATTAACAAACTGGCGATAACTCATATTTTCAGAATCCTCCATAATATAACTATCATCCGTCATACCCAATTGCACAAACATGTTCCATGCTTTCGAATAACCAACTCTTCTAATCGTTCCGCGATATAAAGTCAGGATATCATCTAAGCCATAAATCGATCTGTATTTAAGAGAATCCCGGTTCGAATACGCTTCGAATTTTCCGTAACCTTCAACCTCCAGAAATTCGGTTCTGCGAAATACAGTTCCGTATGGGATATATTTATAAGTACCTTCCTGAATAAACTTTGCCGCGCCGCCTTGTCCAGCGAGAACTACATTTCTGGGCGCCCAGGTAAATTTGTAATTCCATAAATTATTATCACATTCAGGAGCGACTAATCCGCCGCAAAAAGATTCAAAAAGCAACATATTGCCGCCTTTGGCTCTAATTTCATCAATAACTTTCATGGCACTCATATGATCGATTCCGGGATCAAGGCCAATTTCGTTCATGAAAATCAAATTATTTTTCTTAGCTTCTTCATCAAGAGCCTGCATTGCATCACTTATATAAGAAGCTGTAACAAGGTGTTTTTTGAATTCGATACAATCTTTGGCAATTTCGATATGCAAATGAGCAGGCAACATCGAGATCACGATTGATGCTTGCTGAATCGCTGCTTTTCTTTGTTCGGTATCAAAAATATTTAAAGCAATTGGAGTAGCGTTAGGATGATTCTGAGTCTTTTTTTCGGCCAAAGCCAAAGACAAGTCCGCCACAATAAGATGTAGGTTTTCGCTTTCTGATTTGGCTAATAAATAACGAATTAGCGACGATGCAGATCTGCCTGCTCCAAAGATTAAAATGCTTCTCATGTTTTAAATTTGTAACACAAATATATTAAATTGTTAAATATATAACAATTATAATTTTGTAAAAGTGCATTATTTTTTGATTTGAAGCTAAATTGTAATGAATTTCTTTTTCCGTAAAAGATTTTTGAAAACTAAAATGCTTTTTAAAATGTATTGAAGTATTTTTGTTGAAGAATAAAAAAAGTATAGAAAATATGAAAAGAAGAATTGTTTTAGCAGCAGCTTTTATGGGAATGTTATCGATTATTTTGGGCGCTTTTGGTGCACATTTATTAAAGAGATATTTATCTATAGAAGAACTTAATACTTTTGAAGTTGGTGTTCGTTATCAAATGTATCATGCCCTGTTTTTACTCTTTCTTTCTACCAGAAAAGATATCGCCGAAAAAACCTTAAAATCAATCTATAATTTAGTTGTTGCAGGTGTACTTCTTTTTAGCGGTTCGATCTATTTATTAGCTACAAAAAGTCTTACAGTTTTTGATTTCAAAATTATCGTATTCGCAACACCTGTGGGTGGTTTTCTATTAATTATTGCTTGGGCGGTATTATTTGTTACGATTTTGAGGAGAAAATCATAAAATCCCGAATAAAAAATTTTATCTAAAAATTAATCTTTAATTTTGTCTCATAAATAACATATAATCTTATTTATGTGAATTTTTCTTGTTTTTTACTTTAATGAGTAAATAATATAACAAATTCATTTAATGGATTATAAGAAAACAAATTTGAAGCGGTTATTTTTTTATTTTATTGATTTTAAAGATCAAATTTTACTTTATTGACATAAATAAAAGTAAAATTTAATTTTTTTTAAAGGATTAACAATAAATCTGTAATTTTGCTTCTTACTAAATATCACACACAACTTAAAATTTATGGACAGTCACACCGTTTTCACGCAATCGATTTCGCTAAAGGAGTTAGGAATTGAAAATGCAAAAGTTCGTTACCAATTATCTGCTGATGAATTGCATGCGATCACTTTGCAATTAGGCCAAGGTGTTGAGAACTCTACAGGCGCATTGGCAATTAATACAGGTGAATTTACAGGACGTTCTCCACAGGATCGTTTTATTGTAAAAGATAGTATTACAGAAGATCAGGTTTGGTGGGGAAATGTAAATATTCCTTTCGACCCAACTGCTTTTGAAAAATTGTATAATAAGGTAACTCAGTTTTTATCAAACAAAGAAGTTTTTGTTCGTGATTCTTATGTTTGTTCTGATGCCAATTATAGATTAAATGTTCGTGTTGTTACAGAAACGGCATGGTCGAACTTGTTTTGCTACAATATGTTCTTAAGACCAGAAGAATCTGAGTTAGCCAACTTTACTCCTGAATGGACAGTGGTTTGTGCACCAAGTTTTATGGCAGATCCTGCTGTAGACGGAACACGCCAGTCTAATTTTGCGATTTTAGATTTTACTAAAAAAATTGCACTTATTGGAGGAACAGGTTATACTGGAGAAATGAAAAAAGGAATTTTTTCTGCTTTGAACTTCATTTTACCAGTTTTCAAAAATACGTTACCAATGCACTGTAGTGCTAATGTTGGTGAAGCCGGAGATACTGCAATTTTCTTTGGATTATCAGGAACTGGAAAAACAACTTTATCAGCAGATCCTGCACGTAAGTTAATTGGAGACGATGAGCACGGTTGGACTGCAGAAAACACGGTTTTTAACTTTGAAGGTGGTTGCTATGCAAAAGTGATCAATTTAACCGAAGAAAACGAACCGGACATTTTTAGAGCGATCAAAAAAGGAGCGCTTTTAGAAAATGTGGTTTTCAAACCGGGAACAAACGAGGTTGATTATGATGATGTTTCGATCACTCAAAATACACGTGTAAGTTACCCAATAACACATATTGATAATATTCAGCCAGGATCTATAGGACATAATCCTAAAAATATATTCTTCTTAACGGCAGATTCTTTTGGAATTTTGCCTCCAATTTCTAAATTAACTCCGGGTCAGGCCGCTTACCATTTTATCTCAGGATATACAGCGAAAGTTGCCGGAACAGAAGCAGGAGTTACAGAACCGCAACCTAATTTCTCGGCTTGTTTTGGAGCACCATTTATGCCATTACACCCAACACGTTACGCAGAAATGTTAACTAAAAAAATGAAAGATGCAGACGTAAAAGTTTGGTTGATCAATACAGGTTGGACAGGCGGAGCTTACGGAACCGGAACTCGTATGAAATTAAAATATACTCGTGCCATGATTACCGCTGCATTAAACGGAGAATTGGACAATGTAGAGTTTAAAAATCATGCCGTATTTGGAATCGCAAAACCACAATCTTGCCCAAATGTTCCAGCTGAAATTTTAAATCCTAGAAATACTTGGGAAGACAAAGATTTATACGATAAAAAAGCAATTGAATTGGCTCAGAAATTCAAAGCGAATTTCGCCAAATTTGAAGAGTTTGCCAATGCTGAAATTTTAGCCGGCGCACCAATTACAGAATAAGGAAGATTACTAATTCAAACTAAAAAAAGCTGTTCGTTATGAACAGCTTTTTTGTCATGTCTCAGTTTTCAGTCTCAGTCTCAGTCTCAGCCTCAGTCTTAGTCTCAGTCTTAGTTTTCAGTCAAAGTTAAGAAACTGAAAACTGCGACTGAGACTGAAAACTTATTTCTTATCGTCGATACGTTTCTGGATCAAATCCCAGGCGTAATAATGAAAGGTCATTCCGTTGCTCATGGCTACGAAAAGTCCGTTTTTGAAATTTCCTCCTAAATTTACGCTGGTAACATCTGCACCATCACATTCAATAGTCGATGTTGGAATTTCAGCCAATAAAGGATAATCGTTCGGATTGCCTTTTGCACCTTCTCTTGGGTATACCATAAAAGTATTTGCTTGTTGGTTTGATACTAAAATATATCCCGTAGAATCTGTTTTTTTGTAAATAGCGATTCCTTCATTATCGGCTTTAAAGCCTGTTTTTCCAAAAATTGTCAATTCTTTATTATCATTTAACGCAGGATCGGCTTTGTATTTTCTGATTCCGAATTGTTCGTCGCAATATAAAACAGTTCCTAATTCGTTGTCAACCGCAATAGCTTCGATTTCTTTCTTTCCGCTGTAAGCACCAAACTTACGAACCACTTTTGCTGTTGCAAATTTACCGTTTCCGGAAAGTTCATATTGCCACAAATAACTTCCTGATGGTCCTGATTTTCTGCCTACAATTGCAAATATTTTACCATCGGTTTTTCTGGTGTACAAAGCAATTCCCATAGGATCGCGTAATTCTTCACCTTCAAAAACAGCAATTCCGCCGTTGTCAATTGCTTTTAAATCAGGCAAACTAAAAACTCTTATTTTATTTGATTCGCGTTCTGTGGTTACCGCAACATCTACTTTTTTTCCGTCGATTACTAAACCATAAGCGATATCAACATTATTCGGGCGTTTTAAAACCTCCGATTTTGCAACGATTTTTCCCTTCAAATCAAAAGCATACAAAGCACCGTCTGTATCTTTATCTGTTCCTACGATAATACTTTTAGAAGCATCAGTTGGGTGAATCCAAATCGAAGGATCATCTGTATCGTGAGGCAAAGCTTCGGTAACAACTGTAGGTTTTACTGCATTTTCAGCAATAGGAGCAAGTTTGTCGTCTTTACAAGCGATGAATAAAGTACTTAAAAGTAAAAAGGCTATTATAGATTTATTTTTCATTATAGATTTTATTTAATAAAACTAGACAGAACCGCTAAGTTCTGTCTAATTTAAGCATTTTATAAATTGATTATTACAAGTCAAGTTTCAAACCAAAATTATATCTGGCCTGGTAGTACTCTGCTTGTTTGGTATGCGCCTGAACTCCCTGGTAGTAACGTAAAGGCTGGTTAGTTAAGTTGTTGGCTTCAGCAAAAAGACGAAGTTTTGGTGTAATCTTGTAAGAAGCATTCGCATCTAAGAAAAATTGTTTGTCGTAATAGCTGTCTTTGTACGATTCTGAACCTAATTCATCTAAATAATCTGAAGTGAAATTAGTCGAAACTCTCGCAGAAAAACGTTTGTTTTCCCAAGATAAAGATCCGTTAAACATATGTGGTGTTGTTCCCGGAAGACTAATATTGTTTCTTTCGTTCCCGTCTTCGTCAGCAATTCCTTTTGCTTTAGATTTTGTGTAAGTATAGTTCAAATATATACCAAATCCTTTGAGGAATTTACCAGGAAGAAAATCTAACTGACGTTGAAAAGCAACTTCGAAACCATAAACATCAACTGTATCTCCGTTTCTTGATTGCAGGAACGACCAGTTTTCTCCCGCAGGAATCGGGTTAGTCTGATTAGGGAAGTCAGCAGCAAATTTTGCAGCATCGTATTGATTATCGCTATAATTGTAAATGAAGTTGTCTAATTTTTTATAAAAAACACCTCCTGAAATTAAACCAACAGATTTGAAATAATTCTCGGCCATGAAATCATAATTGTACGAGTAAGTTGCCTCAAGATCTGGATTTCCGGCTGTAATTTCTTTATCAGCAGCAATATTGTTTACATAAGGAGCCAATGCATAATAGTTAGGTCTTGCTAAAGCAGTTGTAACAGCAGCTCTTAAAACTAAATCTTTTGTAGCATTGTATTGCAAAGAAATACTTGGCAATAAATTAGTATACGAGTTTTTAGTATTGATTTGGCTTTCTAATTCTTCTTCGTCCAAAACACGATTTCCTGTATAATCAATATGTGTATTTTCGACTCTGAAACCTAAAACCATAGATAATTTATCATTAAAATCCTGATCCCATCTTACGTAAGCAGCATAGATACTTTCTTTAGCATTATAATTTACAGCTAAATATTCTGCAGGATCTGCTGATTTATCAAATAAGGTTGAATTGTTTAAATCTAAACTTCCTAAAAAGCCTGCCGAAGCAAAATTTCCCGGAACATATTTGCTTCCCGGATTAAAGTTTTGACCGTCATAATAACTGTTTGGAACTTGCGATAACAAAGCCATATCTGTACCAAGTGGCGTGTAAGCGTAGAAATTGTTATCTCTTTCTTTTTCTTTCAATCGAAGTCTAAGTCCGGTTCTTAATCTTCCTTTTTCAGAAGGAATAATAGTAAAAGGGAAACGGATATTAATTTTTGCTCCAAATTCACTTTCGCTGGTTTCGTCTGTATTTTCAGTAACCGTTTGAAATTTGAATTTATCTAAAGCTTCTCCGGTTGTTGTAACTAATGGAAATCTTGTATCTGATAAATCCTGAGTCATATCAAGACCTTTCTGACGGTATTCTATATAACGCTCTCCCGGACGATATTCTCTTGCTTTTGCATAATTAGCAGACCAGTCTAAATCTAGTTTAGAATTGATTAAATGCTCTCCGCGAATTGAATAATTCTGAACACGTTGATCTTCTAATCTTCTGTTTTTATCGCGATTATTATCGATTCCACCTTTTGTCTGGCGTTTTACACGACCTTCAAAACCTGTAATTTGTTCTCCGTTATAAATAGGTTCGATATCATCATAAGTAGTTCTAAAACGGTTTTCTCTATCGTCTCTCCAGTTATAAATAGCATTGGCAAAAATGGTATTATTTTCATCAAATTTATAGTCTAAAGCTACAGATCCGCTGCGACGAATACGTTGTACATCATATTTTCTAATTTCTGATGCTTGCAGATATTCATTTCCGAATTTATCTTTTACCCATTCGTTTTCGATATTATCAGAACCATAATTTACATTATTGTAAGATCCGCTAAAAACAGCTCCAAGTTTATTGTCTAAAAAACGATTTCCGTAAACTAAACCAGCGGTGTAAGTAGCGTGCTCGCGAATTGGCATATATCCACCCGCAAGTGTTGCTGAAATTCTTTCGCCATTTGGAGTTGCTCTTGTTACTAAATTTACAGAACCTCCAATAGCATCAGCATCCATGTCTGAAGTCAGGGTTTTGTTAACTTCGATAGTAGAAATCATGTCAGACGGAATTAAATCCATTTGAACGTTTCTGTTGTCTCCTTCTGCAGAAGGGATTCTGTCACCGTTTAAAGTTACAGAGTTTAAAGATGGAGCCAAACCTCTAATAATAATGTTACGCGCTTCACCCTGATCATTTTGCATCGTGATACCCGGAACACGTTTTAAAGCATCTCCAACATTGGCATCCGGAAAACGACCCATTTGATCAGATGAAATAATGTTTCCAATGTTTTTACTGTTTTTTTGTTGATTCAAAGCTTTCGCCTGACCTTTTAAGATGTCTCCAACAACTACTTCGTTCAGTTCAGTTCCCGAAGTTTTAAGCGCAAAATCAAGTACATTATTTTTTCCTTGTTCTACTGTGATTTCATGAGTTATGGCAGTATATCCTATATATTTTACTTCGACTTTGTACGTTCCAACATTAATGTTTAGTAATTCAAAACGTCCGTTGTAATCTGAAACTGTGTATTTGTTTTCTCCTACAATTTGAATCATTGCTCCTGGTAACGGAAGTTTGTCATCAACATCTAATATTTTTCCTGAGATTATGGCTTTTTGGGCATAACCCGAAAAGGCTAATAGCATAAATGTTACTACTAAATAAATTTTTTTCATTGTGTTTTAGTTTGTTTAATTGCGAAACTAGAACCTTAATATTATTAAAGACGTTGAAAAAAATTAACATAGTGTTATGATTCCCCTCAAGATTAGAAATAGATTAATGTTAAAATAACATTTAATAAAAAAGGATTTTTTATGGCCTGCAACTAAAAACAAATCAACTATTTATCTCAGAATTAAATTTTTGGCGCTAAATTTGCCCTATCAATCACAATCAAAAATCATCAATCATGCTTAAACAATTTTTTATCCTGTGTTCAGGAGCTGATCGTGACCTGCTCGAGGGTTGCTCAGAAGGCGAACAAACCAAATATGTTGGTATTGGCGCTACCGTTTTTTTTACTGCCGTTATGGCTTTTCTTGCCAGTGCCTACGCGCTTTTTACTGTTTTTGACTCTATTTATCCCGCTTTAATTTTTGGATTTGTATGGAGTTTATTAATCTTTAATTTAGACCGATTTATCGTTTCGACGATTAAAAAAAGAGATCGCTTTTTTGATGAATTTCTGCAAGCAACGCCTCGTATTATGTTGGCAGTTATTATTGCCATCGTAATTTCGAAACCATTAGAGATTAAAATTTTCGAAAAAGAAATCAATACCGTTTTATTAAAAGAAAAAAATGAAATGGAATTGGCCAATAAAAAACAAGTTGGTAATTATTTCAAATCAGATTTAGATAAAAATAAAGCTGAGATTGCAACTCTGAAAACAGATATACTGAATAAAGAAAAAGAAGTAAACGCACTTTATTCTACTTATATCACAGAAGCCGAAGGAACAACCGGCACTAAAAAATTAGGTAAAGGTCCTGTTTATAAAGAGAAAAGAGAAAAACATGATGCAGCTCTCAAAGAGTTTGAAACTCTAAAAGCCACCAACGAAGCAAAAATTGCCGAGAAAGAAAAAGCAGGCAAACAATTGCAAGCCGATTTAGATAAAAAATTATCGCAAACACAACCCATCATCGAAGGTTTTGATGGTTTAATGGCGCGTATAAATGCTTTGGATAAATTGCCGTGGTTACCTTCATTCTTTATTATGCTGCTGTTTCTGGCGATCGAAACTTCTCCTATTATTGCGAAATTACTAGCTCCAAAAGGCGAATTCGATTTTAAACAAGAAGAAGCCGAAACGGCCATGAAAGCAACTTTGGCACAAAACAAATACCAACGTGATTTATTAGTAAAAACAAGTGCCGAAATGCATGATAAAGTTTATGCTGATATCGCCGAAAATAAAAGCTTATACGATCTGCAACGTAAAAATGCAAAGGAGTTATTAGAATTGCAATCGAATAGTTTTGTAGAAAAGCAGAAAGCTACTTTGTAAAATGTAGTTTGTAAAAAAGTAATCTGTAAAATGTAAAAAGTCTTAAGTTCAATTAGAGCTTAAGACTTTTTTTATTTCTAATAAGAAGTCATTTCACTTCTCACAAACTACATTTTACATATAGCTTAGTATTTCTTTTTTGTAAGCATCATATTCACCTTGCATGATCAAACCGTTATCAAGCAATTTTTTATAATTCTGTAATTTATCAAAAAGTTCTTCTTTAGATAAATCACTTAATTTACGATCTCCTGTTGCAGGTTGAGCTGGCTGAATTGGTTCGTAAGTCTCTGTATAAGATGGAGTAGCAGCTGGCATAATTTCAGCAAAACTTGTTACTTCTTCAGTTTCAACTTCTTCAACTTCTTCTTCGATATCATCTTCTTCTTCAACAACCTGAGCAGTTTCTACAATTGGTGTTTCGGCAACAACAGGATTTTTTATTAAATCTAATTGTTCTTTTGCGTAAGTATATATTTTTCTGGCCTGGATTTTCGGGATATAATCAATCGAAATTGATAAATCAGTATTGGTATTGAATGAGAATTCAGAACCTAAAATATTTTCTTTTACAAAAGCACCCGCAACATTATCCCAGGTATAATCTGTAAAATCCATCGAAAGACCTAAATTTTTAGGTTGACAAATAATGATTCGCTTGTTTGTTAATACAATACTGTCAGGAAAAACAGTAAGTGCCGGTTTTTTTTGAACGGCAATATATCCAATTTCTTCACCTTTCATCAATAAATCATTGAGTTTTGAAGTGACTTTTTCAATCGCTTTTGGATCTTGCTCTTCGTTCAGAAATTTTTTAAATTGTTCTTTCATGGTTGTATAAGTTGCTAAGTTATCTAGTAACTAAGTTGCTAAGTTTTTTTCTTATGATGCAAATGTAATGCCTAATTTTCTAATTCAATAATTTCATTCTGAATTTTCTTTGTCAAACTTTTGAAAACCAATTCATACGAATGATCGATTAATTCTTTGATCAAAGTATTCGATAAACTTCCGTTTAAAGCAATTGTATTCCAATGTACTTTACTCATATGAAAGCCTGGTTTTATCTCGTCATATTCTGCTCTTAGTTCCTGGGCGCGTTCCGGATCGCATTTTAAGTTTACCGAAGGCTCATTTTTTTCCCATTGTAAAAGAGAAGATAAAGCAAACATTTTTCCGCCTACTTTAAAAACCAAAGTATCTTCATCAAAAGGAAAATGTTCGCTAGCTCCTTTTTTCGAAAGACAATATTCGTAATATGTTTCCAGATTCATAATAATTTTTATTTACCAATTTCGCCCAAATGAGTGTATTTAAAACCACTTTCGTATTTTAAACCGTAACCAAAAATTCGATCCATTGCTGAATGCGAAAATAAAATAATTCCGGTTAATTGAATAATTTCGATACTGAAATAACATCCTAAAGCATAAATTAAAAGCGCGATTCCTTTATGATGGAATACATTATAAAAAAACGCACCGCTTTTATTTCCAAAAAGATAACCTACCATTGACAAATCAGGGGCTAAAATTAAAACTAAAAACCACCACCATTCAAAACTCAAACGGCTGAACAAATAGATTCCTAAAATAAATAAAGCAGCTTCTTCGACTTTAAGTATTGTTTTCATCATCGTTTTTTCTCCATTAATTTTTCTGGATGTTCCAATTCAGTAAAACCAAATTTACGATATAAAAAATGCGCATCAGTAGTGGCCAATCGCCATATTTGAATGTTTTTAAGAATAGGTTCATTCATCATATTTTCAATTAAAATAGACGAATATCCTTTGCCGCGATGTTCTTCGGTAATAAAAACATCCATCACGTAACCAAAAACCACATAATCGGTAATTACTCTCGCAAACCCAATTTGTTTGTCGTTCAGGTAAATTCCAAAACAAACCGAAGCATCAATTGTAGTCTGAACCTCTTCGATAGTTCTTCCCGCGGCCCAATAAATGTCTTTTAGAAAGTTTTGTATAAACGGAACGTCAAGTTTAGTTTTATCTGTAGAAACGTTAATCATAGTATTCAGTCTCAGTTTTAAGTATTCAGTAAATCTAAAATCTACCCTCTAAAATCTACAATTTTGTATAAAATTGGTTTGCTAGGACTTGCATCATTTTCAAACGAAGCAATTTGAAGATTTAGTACATATTCTCCATCTTCAATTTCGTCCTTAACATAAATCATTTCTGTAATTGTTGCATTCAATCTGGCGTCAGCATTTAAATGTAAAGTATCTTTTACGTTCCAGAATGCTTTGTGTGCTAATAATTTTCCTTCGTCGTGTTCTTTGTCAACACTTGGTAAATCGATTAGCAAATGTTGAATTTCGCTTTCGCGGATGAAAATCGCTGCTTCTTCAGATAAATAAGGTGGATTTGTATTCGAATATTTTCTTGACTTTTTATCTTTTTGATTTGGAAGTGTTCTGATAATTAAAGCCTCTGTCTTGCTGAGCGGAGTCGAAGCGCTGCCCAGTGATGTCACATTAAGCAAAGTCGAAATGCTTTCTTTCGTAATCACCAAATCATCCCCAATCTTTTCAGGTTCAACCGTAATTAGCTTTGCAAAAAAGAAGAAATTCTTTAATGTCTGATTGATGCTGTAAAAATCATTGGTAATATGTCCCAGACATTCCGTGTGCGTTCCATGCCCATGCGGATTGAAGAAAATATTATTAAAGTTTGTTGATGATTTTCCTTCCGAAACTTTCCCAATCCAATCTCCAAAAACTACTGGTTCAATAACCGGTTTTTCGATATACCAAGCAATTGGATTTTCATCAGTATTGGTTAATGGAATAGAGATATCAATAGGTTTTGATAAGTCGATTTCGAAGTTGTTGATTTTTGCTATCATGTTGATTTAACCGCAAGGTTCGCTAAGGTTTACGCAAAGGGCGCTAGGCTTTTATTAAAGATTGTTTGCTACTCTTTTAATTCCGTTTTTTATTAAAGAAACATTGAAATTTATTAATAAACCTAATTTGCAATTTGTTAATTTTAAATAAGTCAATAATTGAGCAAAATGAATTTCATTTAAACAATCGACTGCTTTTATTTCCAAAATTAGTTTATTTTCTACTAAAATATCTAATCGATAACCAACATCTAATTTAACTTCTTCGTAGATTAAAGGTAAAGCCTTTTGTTTTTCAACTAATAAGCCGAGTTTTCTTAACTCATAAAATAAGCACTCTTCATAAGCACTTTCTAAAAGCCCAGGTCCTAAAGTTTGATGAACCTTCAATGCTGAATGGAACACAATTCTTGATAAATCATTTTCTGACATGAGTAATTAACTTTAAAATTAAAACTCAAATCTACGGTTTAAATTTATTTATTATAAATTTATTCCTACAAAAAAAACAGATAGCGTTCTTTGCGTAAACCTTAGCGAACTTTGCGGTTAAATCTCAGGCTCTAAATAAAATAAATCTGAAGCTATTCCATCCGTTAAAAATTTTCCTTTCGCGGTTGGTTTTAGGATATTATTTTCAATTGAAAGCAATTCGTCATTCAGAAATTTTTGACTTTGTTTTTTGAGATAATCAAGATATTCCAAACCAAATTCGGTTTCAATTCTTTCTAACGAAACGCCCCAGATGGTTCGCAATCCTGTCATAATATATTCGTTATAACGATCAGAAATTGTTAAGGTTTCCGTCTCGATTGGAAGTTCATCATTTTGAATTGACTTTAAGTAAAGCGAATTATTTGCCACATTCCAGCCTCTTTTTTCGCCATCATAACTATGTGCCGAAGGCCCAATTCCGATATATTTTTTACCCAACCAATAAGCCGAATTATTTTTAGAGAAATATCCTTCTTTCCCAAAATTGGATAATTCGTAATGAATAAAGCCATTTTTCTGAAGCGTTTCGACCAGAATCATAAAATGATTTGAAGCTACTTCGTCTTGAGGTTCAGCAATTTTTCCGGTATCGATTAATTTTTTTAAAGCTGTTTTGGGTTCAACCGTTAAAGCATAACTCGATATATGCGGAATTCCAAAACTCAACGCCGTTTCAATGTTTTTCTTCCACATTTCGTCGGTTAATCCAGGGATTCCGTAAATCAAATCCAGAGAGATATTATCGAAGTATTTAGTTGCTTCGGTTAAACAATTTATGGCTTCCGCCGAATTATGCGCGCGGTTCATCATCTTTAAATCTTCTTCATAAAAAGACTGAATCCCAATACTCAAACGGTTGATTGGACTTTTTGATAATTCGAAAATTCGTTCAGCAGATAAATCATCCGGATTGGCCTCGAGCGTGATTTCCGGATTTTCGACAACATTATAATTTTTATAAATTTCAGATATTAAAAAGTTTATTTCGTCATTCGTCAAAACCGAAGGCGTTCCTCCTCCAAAATAAATGGTTTCTATAATTTCAGTTGAAAACTCATTCTTGCGCATGGCAATTTCTTTGGCTAAAGCCAAAACCATATCATCTTTCTTTTTCATCGAAGTCGAAAAATGAAAGTCGCAATAGTGGCAAGCCTGCTTGCAGAAAGGAATATGAATGTAGATACCGCTCATTTTATAGTTTTCAGTCTCAGTTTTCAGTCTCAGTCTCAGCTGTAAACTGTGACTGCGACTGTAAACTATTTTCTAATCTTGTCTTCGTTTTGTTTTACAAAAGCGTCCCAACCCGTATAGCTTTTTCCGGCAACTATTTTGCCTGAGTTAAAGAAATGACAAACTGCAGCTGCCAAACCGTCTGTTGAATCGAGATTTTTAGGTAATTCTTTTAAGCCTAAAAGTTGTTGCAGCATTTTAGCAACTTGTTCTTTACTGGCGTTTCCGTTTCCGGTAATCGCCATTTTTATCTTTTTAGGTTCGTACTCAGTAATCGGAATATCTCTCGAAAGTCCCGCTGCCATTGCAACGCCTTGTGCGCGACCCAACTTTAACATCGATTGTACGTTTTTGCCAAAGAAAGGCGCTTCAATCGCGATTTCATCAGGATTGTGCGTTTCGATTAGTTCGATGGTACGCTCAAAAATGATTTTTAGTTTTTGGTAATGATTGTCATATTTGGACAATTGCAATTCGTTCAATTGCAAAAACTCCATTTTTTTATTGATAACTTTTATCAATCCAAAACCCATAATGGTGGTTCCGGGGTCAATACCTAATATGATGCGTTCTTTTGTCAAGTTATTTTTTGTTTCAAGTTTTAAGGTTTAGAAAATTGACTCATTTTCTAATTTTCAAATCGGCACATTTGTATTGCCACATTTTCAAATTGATTACTTTTGCGGCATGATTTCAATTCCTCACAAAGCTAAACAATTCCTAGTTCTTCTGATCAAACTTTTGATTGTAGGTGGTGCATTTTATTTTATTTATAATCAGTTAGCGAATAATGACAAACTCGATTGGCAAAAGTTTATTACGCTGTTTCGCAAAAATCAGTCGGTTTTAGGAATTGGGTTTATATTACTTCTAAGTGTTTTGAATCGTTATTTCGAGATTTTGAAATGGCAGAATCTTGCAAAAGTAATTCATGAAATCTCATTAGGTGAAGCGACAAAACAGGTTTTGGCTGCACTTACAGCCGGAATCTTCACGCCAAACGGAGTAGGAGAGTATGCCGGGAAAGCGTTGTTTTATCCGAAATCTGAAGCTAAACAAGTGGTTTTTCTGAACTTGATTTGCAACGGAATCCAAATGATCTTAACGGTGATTTTTGGGCTTTTTGGATTGTTGTATTTTAATGCTAAATATGAGGTTATTACGACTCAAACGGTAGCGATTTTATTTGGAGGTTTTGTATTGCTTTTTATTGTTTTGTTTTCACTAAAGAAAATAAAAATCAAAGGATATTCGATCGAAAAGCTATTACATAAAATCAATGAAATCCCGAAAGCGGTTCATCGTAAAAATATTCTTTTAGGGGTTTTGCGTTATTTGGTTTTCTCACATCAATATTATGTTTTGTTTTTGGCTTTTGATGTTGATTTGCCTTATTTTACACTAATTGCGACCATTGCTGTAGTTTACTTTTTGGCTTCGTCATTGCCTACTTTTCAGTTTTTAGATTTTGCGGTAAAAGGAAGTGTTGCCATCTATTTCTTTGGAATTTTAGGCGTAAACGAATGGATTGTGGTTTTTATCAGCACTTTGATGTGGTTTCTTAATGTAGTTTTGCCTGTAGTTATTGGTTCTTATTATGTGTTGAACTTTAAAAGTTCTCCGAAGATTTAAGATCAGTTTTTAATGATTAAGTAATATTGTATAGTCCCTACGGACAAAATATTTTTGACAAAGTAATTTTGTTACCAATATTTAATCTCTACGAGATATACTCTGTTAGGAGTTAAATGTTGGTAGAAATAAAAGAAACAACATCGGTAAAAATGTCCCGTAGGGACTACATTTATTCATGAAAAATGATTTAAAACCAAAGTTATGATTGCCATTATTCTTAGTGTAATTTTAGTTATTTATTTTTCAAGTATTGGCTTGCTTATTTATGGCTTTATCAAAGTAAAAAAATATCACAATAACAATCTAAAACCTCGAACGAGTTTTACCATTATAGTTCCGTTCAGGAATGAGGAAGAGAATTTACCAAACCTTTTGCAAAGCCTTTCAAACTTAAATTATCCAAAGGATTTATTCGAAGTAATTTTAGTGGATGACAGTTCTAGTGAAAAAATTCAAATTTTAAATTCCAAATTCCAGGTTTCTATAATTGATAATATTAGAGTTTCGAATTCTCCTAAAAAAGATGCTATTTCTACGGCAATGCAACACGTAAAAAACAATTGGGTTATTACTACAGATGCTGATTGTCTGGTTCCTGAAAACTGGCTTTTAACGTTCGATAATTATATTCAGCAAAATGATGTTTCGATGTTGGCGGGCGCCGTAACTTATCAATGCGAAAATTCATTTCTGGATCATTTTCAGCAATTGGATTTAACAAGTTTACAAGGTGCTACGATAGGAAGTTTTGGACTCAATAAAGCTTTTATGTGCAACGGAGCCAATTTTGCCTACACGAAATCTTTGTTTGAAACATTAAATGGGTTTGATGGAAACAATACAATAGCCAGTGGCGACGATGTTTTTTTATTACAAAAAGCGGCTAATTTGTTCCCGGATAAAGTTCATTATTTAAAAGCAGAAGAAGCTATTGTCGTTACAAAACCAACTGAAAACTGGAAAACATTATTCTATCAAAGAGTGCGTTGGGCGGCGAAAACAAGTTCATACCAAAGCAGTTTCGGAAAGATTTTGGGATTGATTGTTTTCTTTGGGAATCTGAGTTTTGTAATTGGTTTTTTTGCCTTTGTTTTCGGGATTTGGCTTTATCCATTTTTTGTTTTGTTTGTCTTCTTTAAGTTTATAATTGACTTTGTATTGCTTTATAAAACAAATCAGTTTTTAACGAAATCGAGAATAAAGAGTTTAATTTTAAGTAGTTTATTGTATCCTTTTTTTAGTTCAGCTGTGGCTTTGTATAGTTTGTTTGGTTCTTATGAATGGAAGGGAAGAAGATTTGGGAAATAAATTCTAAAGTACAGCTTGTTGGTACGCTGAAATAGCACGCGGATGACACTGATTCGCTTTGCGAAAGCGCGGATTTATGCGGATTTTTTTATTTTATTCTCAATTTTGTCATCCTGAGGAACGAAGGATCACGCATAAAACTCTGTAAAGAAATTCGTCAATCTTTGTCGTGTTATATGTTGATATATGGAAATGTTTAAAAATCTGTGTGTTATAAAAATATTTCTTATGATGAAAACAGAAGCGCTAGCCCTGATGGGAGGGAAAATCCTTTTGTGCCGGTGTTCGGCATAAAAGATTGGAAGGAACAGCAGGAAATAGCTCCTAAAAATCCAGTAAATAAATAATTATTTAAATGAACTTACATCACTTATATGGTGAAGAAAAAAACTATTCTTTCCCTTTTTCTTTAAGAATAACAGGCAAAATAAATTGGGTTTTTACCGGAAGTCCGCGTTTTAAGGCAGGATTTATTTTAGGAAAATCGACTAACCTCGCATGCAAAATACTATCGATTTTGATGGTGTCGTAAGCAACAGAATCTTTAGGAAATTGCGGTTCAAACTTCATGGTCGAGTTAGGGTAAACCGTTACTTTTACCTGAATAGTATCGAGTTCAGGATACAATATTGAAAGAGTATCTATATCTAGTTTTTGCTGAATAAGTTGCGCCATAACTTCAAAAAAGCATTGTTGGCGTTGTTTTTTATTGGCGATTTTTTCGCAATTTGCTACAGATGGATATTCGTCAACTTCTTTCCAGTTGATTGATTTTAATTCTTTTTGAAGTAACTCTTTTTCAGACGGAACCTGCTTGTCAATATATTGACAAGAATTGAAAGATAAGATAACTAAAAAAAGGAAAAACTGCTTCAAGATTTTGATGTTGAATTGAATGAACAAATTATGGTATAAAAATACGATTATTTTTTTTGAGAAGCTTTGTATTGCAGATAATCTTCATAGCTTTCTGAAAGCCATTTTTCTTTGTTTTCTGCTGCAACTTCTTTTTGATCAGGATATAAGGCAGACAATCGGTCTGAAAAAGTAGCGATTTGAACCGTGTAGTTGTAAAAATCTTTTCTTGTTAAAACAACATTTGGATCATTTTTGCGATTAAAGTATTCAAAGAAAAGTGTGTCAAATTCTTTCATAGAAAAATTTAAAACTTTTTTCTTCTTACTTTTATAAATACTATCCTGAATTAATTGATCGTCGACAGACAGTTTTTTAACTTGTGCGTAGGTAGTATTTTTGATTAAAATAATCAAAAAAACAAATAATACAAATTGCAAAAGTCTGCGCATTTACGGGCTTTTTTAAAAAGTTTGTAGGTGCAAAATTACAAAAAAATATATGGATTTACTATTGTTATTGCTTGGTTTTATATGCATGATTGTGGGCATTTTGGGTAGTTTTCTGCCTGTTTTGCCAGGTTTGTCCTGTTGTTGGGTCGGCCTGTTATTGCTATATATGACAAAAGCTGTCGAGAATAATTATTGGGTTTTGGGTATTACGCTTGTCATCACGATCATAATTACAGTTCTTGATTATGTAATTCCGGCAAAAGGAACCAAGAAATTTGGCGGAAGTTCGTACGGAATTTGGGGAACCAATATTGGGTTGATCGTTGGAATTCTGGCTCCGATACCTTTTGGAGTTATCATTGGCCCTTTTGTAGGAGCTTTTGTGGGCGAGATTATTTACGATTCTAAAAATCACAAACGAGCACTAAAAGCGGCAACAGGATCCTTACTCGGTTTTCTGGCTTCGAGTTTTATCAATTTTATGTTTTGCATTATATTTCTAGGTATATTTTTGAGTGTCACATGGGAATATCGAAACTTTTTGTTTTAATTGTGTAACAATTATTTAGCTTTTTTCTTATTTTTTGTTTTTTTTAGTAAAATTTACAAAAAAATAATTTCACTTTGGTTTGATAACGAAAGGGTTATGTTTACTGACACGAGCAGTTTTTTTTGTTAAACAACTGTTAATCGATCGCGCATGTATTTCACTTATTTTTTGGAAATGTTAAAATATTTTATATTTTTATCCTGATAAACGATAAAAAGCCTCACTTTATCGGTTATTTTGAATAGATTTAAATAATTTTAAACCATTTAAGTATGACTCCAAACCTACAAATTGAACTTAGACGTTTTATTTCTTCTAATGTTGTTTCAAAGTTAAACAAGTTTTATTTTGAAAATGATGCACTTTTAATAAAGGGAATTGATGTTTCGATAGGTACAGTTTTAATGGGGTTATATAATAGGGCCGAGGAACCGGATTTTTGCAAAGACGTTGTCTCGCAAATAGAAGAAGATTCGACCTTTTATCAGGAAGTCGATTTTACATCCGGTCGAATTTTATCAGTAGATGATTGTTACCGTTTAGAAGGAAACTCGTTACTGAAAGAAATTTTCACCAATAAAAAAGGTAGAATTTCTGAAATGATCTCCAACGAAGTCGGAATCAAAAGTGAGACAGCAAGAGAGATCTTAAACTTTTCAGCCTTATTAGTTGCTTCTTATCTTAAAAACAATATCCAATTGTTAGACAGTCTAAAATTACTACTAGACGATCAAAAAAGAGATATTCTTAATAGCATTCCTCCCGGAATCAAAATTATCTTAGGTTTTTCATGTTACGAAACAGTAGAAGAAAAAAACCAATCCATCGGAAGATCCATTTTTACCCTTTTCGGTCACAACTTTTTCAGTTTCTAAAATAAAAAAATCCCGTCTTACAAAGTAAAACAGGATTCTATATTTAGATCAATTTTTTTAAGCGTTCTTAAACGTTCTTCAAGTTGATGATTTCCTGGTCTGTCAAAAAGCGCCAGTTACCTCTTGGTAAATTCTTTTTGGTTAAACCAGCAAACGATACACGGTCAATACGCAGAACGTCATAATCAAAGCTTTCGAAAATTGCACGAACCACTTTTACATTCGATGAACGTAATTTAAGGCCCACTTCGCTTTTCGCTTCTTTCTCGATATAACTAATTTCTTCAACAAAAACGCGGTGTCCGTCAAGAACCAAACCTTTGCTGATTTTTTCTAAATCTTCAAATTTCAAGTTTTTATCTAGAGAAACCTGATAGATTTTAGATGATTTCTGACTCGGTAAAGTAAATTTACGAATCATATCAGTATCATTAGTAAACAACAACAAACCAGTTGTATTCTTGTCCATTCTTCCAATCGGAGCAATTTTTGCCGTTGTAGAACCACGAACAAGTTCAAGAACGTTACGGTATTCCTGACCTTCGTCAAGAGCCGTAGTAAAGTTTTTAGGTTTGTTCAACAAGATGTACTCTTTCTTTTCTGGAGTCAAAACAACACCATCAAAATTAATAACATCATTCAATTTTACTAAATAACCCATTTCAGTTACCGGAACACCGTTTACTTTAACGTTTCCAGACTGAATGTATATATCAGCATCACGACGCGAACAAACACCAGAATTAGAGATGTATTTGTTCAAACGAATTTCGTCTGCAGCTTTTTGTCTTTTTGGAGCCTGATTCTGTTTTTTAAGTTTTTGTGCCGCTTCTTCTTCCGCAGCCTTAACAGCAGGTTTCACTTTTTTCGGCCCTTGGGCGCGCTTCGCCATAGGAGGTTTTGGCTTGTTAGAGTTTGGTCTAGAGCTATTTGGCCTAGAACCACCTCTTTTATTATTGCCTTCCTTATTGTTCATAAATTCTGTAATTTGTGCAAAGATAGTTTATTCTTGCTAAATAATCCTAAGTTCATTGTTCTTAGATTAATAGCTATTATTTTTTGGAGTTGCAGGAGCAGTACAATCGGCTTTTTTTAGGCATGTTTTCCCGCTTTTGTTCCAATCTTTTGTTTTTTTAAAGAAAAAAAACAAAAGGATTTCCACGCAATCGGGGCTATTTTTTCAGGCAATTGGCTTTTTTTAGGCATTTTGAGAGTAGGGTTTTACCACAAATATTCACTGAGTTTTTTTAAGCGTTGTATAATTCTGCTATTAATTAATCCTTTCAAACAAAAAATCAGCGAAAATCAGCAAAACCAGTAAAATCCGTGGGCAATTATTTAAGACTTTAATAGCAAATTCTTTCCATGCCACAAAATACTCGGATTAATCAAAACAATGCAGCAAACGCCGGAAACAATCAAAAACTTCAATACGTTATGAAGCAGTAAATATTGTTCTTTAGAATCCGATTTCCATAAATAAATCAGGAAAAACAATAAAACCCCAAAACACACATAAAAGTAAATATCCATATAACCCACATCATAAATGTTGATTAAAATATATACCGGAACAACTGTCAGGATTGTTAAAGCGGTGATTATTTGTTTAGAAATCGTTTCGTTATAAATAATCGGAATTGTTCTGTAATTGTTTGCCAGATCTCCTTTTAGATTCTCTAAATCTTTTATCATTTCGCGAATCAATAATAATAAAAACAAGAAAACCGCATGTGCCGAAATCACCATAAAATGACTCATATGATCCTCGATCTCTTCAAACGAAATCTTATTATAGAAATACAATAGAATTGCAAAAAAAGGCAAAACAGCCAAAAATGCAGCAGTCAAATTACCTACAATAGGATATTTTTTTATTTTATGAGAGTAAAACCAAATCAGGAAAATATACGCCGAAAAGAATAGAAAAGCACGCCAGGAAACAATCAAAGCCATCAAAGCGCCAATAAAATTAAGCGTAAAATAAACCGATAGTTTCGTTTTCTGACTTACCAAACGATCCAGCATCGATTTGTTGGGCCTATTGATTAAATCCTTCTGACTGTCATAAAAGTTATTGATAATATATCCCGAAGCAATGGTAATTGCCGAAGCAAAAACAATCAAGAATAAATTGAAATCTAATAAAATATCAAGCGCTCTTTTTTCGGGAGCCAATATAAAAATCGCGGATAAATATTGCGCCAAAACAATAATCGGGATGTTATAGCCTCTCACTACCGAGAACAAACTAACAATTTTCATGACTAAAAGTTTGTGCTGTCTGCTTAACATTTTTTAAATTTCGTTTGGGATTTTAATTTAAGGCTTATTTTTGAGGTGAGTTTCTAAGCAAATGTTAAAGTTTGTCTTTTAACAATGCTGCAGAACCAATGCCTAATTTTCGAATGCAAGCTAAGGCTTCTTTTTGAGATAATCCAACTTCTGTAATGTCTTTTTTGTTTACAAAACAAACAGAACCGGTCCAGGGACTTGGCGCATCCGGAACAAACACCGTGAAATTATCTTCGTTGATTTGTTCTATTAAAAAAGCAAATTGCAAACCTGCATCTGTAGGAACTAAAACTACTTTTAAATTTTCATTAGATTCAAAGCCCATAATGTTTTCGTTCGTTTTCTTCATAAACGAATAACCGGGAACGAAGCTTAAAATTCCGTTTTCTAATCTTTCGATCAGTTTCTTTGCATAACTTGTTCGGGCAACTAAACCAGCACTAATGCAAATAATGAAGATGATTAAGATGGCTACAATTTCTTCAATTGCCAATCCTAAAATTTTCACTTTCGGAAAATGATTGATAATCGGAAGCGTGATTTTTTGAATAATATGATATCCTTTTTCTAAAAGAACCAGCAGTAAAACTAATGGGGCTAAAAACAGAATTCCGCCTAAAAAAGTTGCTTTGATAATCTTTAAAATATTCTTCATATTAAATAACTTTTAGGGTGGTGATGTCTAGAAAGGGATATTCAATAAGCTTGCGTTTTTTAAAGAAACTTAAATTTAGAACTGATAAACAACTTCTAGTTTATAATCTTTCAAAGATACTTTAGCGCGCTCTAAATCCTCAGTAAAACCAAGAATATAACCACCTCCGCCAGAACCACAAAGTTTTAAATAATAATCATTTGTATCGATTCCGTTTTGCCAGATTCCGTGAAATTGTTCCGGGATCATTGGCTTGAAGTTATTCAAAACTACTTTTGACAGCTTTTTAGTGTTAGTAAACAACGATTTCATGTCGCCATGCAAAAAGTTCTCTACACAAGCATCAGTATATTTTACGAATTGGTTTTTAAGCATTGCACGGAAACCTTTGTCTTTCAGGTTTTCCATGAAAATGTTTACCATTGGTGCCGTTTCTCCAACAATTCCGGAATCTAATAAAAACACAGCCCCTTTTCCGTCAAAACTTTGAGTAGGAATTCCGGTTGCTTCGATATTATCTTTAGAATTAATTAAAATCGGGATACTCAAATAACTGTTTAAAGGATCTAAACCAGAGCTTTTTCCGTGGAAAAAACTCTCCATTTGAGAGAATATATTTTTAAGTTGTAACAGTTTTTCGCGAGTTAAATTCTCTAAAACGGTTATTTTGTGTGTAGCATATTTGTCGTAAATAGCAGCAACAAGAGCGCCACTACTACCAACTCCGTATCCTTGCGGTATACTTGAATCGAAATACATTCCGGTTTCAACATCATTCTTTAAACTTACCAAATCAAAAGCAACCAATTCCGGTTGTTCTGTTTGTAAAGTTTCAAGGTAAGTTGCAAAACGTTGTAAACTTGCATTTGATGCGATTGCTTCAGCCGAAGGATCTTCGGATTTCTTCAATGCACCATTGTAAAAATTATAAGGAATAGAAAGTCCTTTAGAGTCGCGGATGATTCCGTATTCTCCAAAGAGTAATATTTTTGAGTAAAATAATGGTCCTTTCATGTTTATTTAATGTCTTTCTTTATTTTATTTGGTGTAGAAGATTTTTTATTTAATCCCTTCTCAAGAATCTCTCTAACTTTTCTTATGATTATAGGATTGTTACATTCCATAATCAATTTCATTGCTTTGATTTTTTCTGCTTTGATGCCCATCAATCAAAATTTTAATTAAAGATACGGAAAATTATAATGCAATTGCACCGTCTCCAATTTTGTCGCAAATGTACTGACGATTCTGACAAAATACAACTAATTCGTCCTGAATAAACTGTAATACTTTCTCGCTAACGTTTTCGGGATAAAGTACATGAACATTTGCTCCGGCATCAAGTGTAAAACAAACCGGAATTTGTGTTTCATTCCTGAATTTCCAGATGGCATTTATGATTTGCAACGTATTTGGTTTCATTAAAATAAAATACGGCATCGATGTCATCATCATGGCATGTAATGTCAAAGCTTCGCTTTCGACCACTTTTATGAATTCATCTAAATTCCCGCTTTCAAAAATTGCAATTAACTGATCCATATTTTCATGTGCCTGAGCAAAACGTCTTTCGGCATACGGATGATTGTGCATTAAATCATGTCCAACAGTACTTGAAACTTGTTTTTCGCCTTTATCGACCAATAAAATAGTATCCTGATAATTTTTGAAATTCTCATGAATAGCGTACGGAAATTCAACTCCGTATAAGTCTGAGCTTCCTTCAATATTTGCCTGATTTCCCCACGCAACAACACTTCCTTTTACGCTTCTACAAGCACTTCCAGAGCCTAAACGAGCTAAAAAAGATGCTTTTTGGTAGAAATATTCATCAGTCATTTCCGGATTCAGCACTTTTTCTAAACTCATAAAATTCATCGCCAAAGCGGCCATTCCTGAAGCCGAAGAAGCAATTCCTGAACTGTGCGGAAATGTATTTTGTGTATCAATCGTAAAATGATAGTCTTTCAAAAAAGGCAAATAAACTTCAACTCGCTCCAGAAACTTCTGAATTTTTGGTTTGAAATCTTCTTTTGGTTTTCCTTCAAATAATAAATCAAAAGAGAATCCATTTGTCACGCTGAGCGATCCCGAGGTTTCGGGAGAAGCGTCTTTCTTCTCAAAACCTAATTTAGTAATCGTTTTGCAATTATTAAGCGTAAAACTTACTGAAGGATTTGCCGGAATTTGATGCTCTTTTTTCCCCCAATATTTTACTAATGCAATATTGCTTGGAGCGCTCCACTCAAAATTTCCGTTTTCGATGGTCGAAGTATATTTTTTGGGAATAAAATCAGTTGCTGTAAACATGAATTATAAAATTTTGGCAAAGATAGTTTTTAAATATTTTTACCATATAAGTTATATAAGAAAATGTAAGCGAATATAAAATGAACTTATATAACTTATATGGTTTAAACTTTCTTTTTAACTATTTTTGACTAAAAATTGAATAGAATGAAAATAAACAAGATCACCAAAATCGTCATAGCGCTAGCAATTTGTTTAATGGTAGGATATTCTGCAAGTATCGTAACAAGACCGAGCGTTGAAACTTGGTATCCAACAATTGCCAAGCCTGTTTTTAATCCGCCTAACTGGATTTTTATGCCGGTTTGGACATTACTTTATATTTTAATGGCGGTGGCAGCAGGATTGGTTTGGGATAAAATAAAAGAACAAAACCAAGAGGTAAAAGTTGCATTAGGATTCTTTTTGATTCAATTGACTTTGAATGCTATTTGGTCGTATATATTCTTCGGACTAAAAAATCCAATGTTGGCTTTAATCGAAATTGTGCTATTATGGCTGATGATTTACGAAACGTATTTAAAATTCAGCAAAATAAATAAAACTGCCGGTTATTTATTGATTCCCTATATGGCCTGGGTTGCTTTTGCCGGAATTTTGAATGCAAGTATTTGGTGGCTGAACAGATAAAGATTTAATTTTTAAGTTCTGCTTTTACTTTTTTAAACATTTCATTTTTAGCATACAAAAAATCCATTGTGGTTAATATGTTATTGTTTTCTATAAGAGTTTTAGATCTTGGGTCTGCATCACAAAATTCAATAAAAAGATCTTTTTCTTCGGGTTTTAATTTTAAATTGTTTGTAAAAAAAGTAGAAGGAATAGAGGCTGCAATAAGTTTCTTAAAACTGCTGTTCTCTGTTTTCTTTTCGAGTTCTTCTTTCTTATCGCTTTTAAACAGGTTTAAAATTCCTGTTCCCATTTGGGCAAAGTCCATTCCATTTGGAATTGTTCCGTTGTAAACGCCAGTGTATTTTTGTAATGACGCAGCATCTTTTTCGAATTTTACGTTATCAAGATCTTGTTGCGAAATTTTAAAAGGCTGAAGTTTCATATTGGTTATTACAACTTCGTTTAATTCTTCAGGTTTTGGAATCATGTTCACTACAATATTATTTTTATCAATATTTTCGGGAGATATTTTTAATCTTTTAAAAAAGTGATCTTTATGAAAAAACAGCAAACTGTCTTTAGGTTTAACCAAAATAGAAAAGTCTCCTAAATAATCTGTTGTTGTACTGGTCATAGCTGTTTTATTGATTACCTCTACTTTTGTAAGAGGAAAATTGTTCGACAGCACTTTTCCGTGAAGCATTTTTTCTGTCTGAGAAATAGAAAGCTGATAGGTTAAAAAAGAAATTGTGGTAAGCAGTTGTACTTTCATTAGGGATTTTTTTAATCTTTTTTAATTTTTAGGTTCTGTTTTCAGTTTCTGAAATTCTATGTTTTTAGTATACAAAAAGTCCATAGTAAAAAGTAAATTCTTTTGCTGTACAAGGACTTTAGATTGAGGATCTGCATCGCAAAATTGTAGAAATAAATCTTTTTCCTCCGGGGTTAATTTTAATTGATTGGAAAAAAATGCTAAAGGAACAGTTGCATCGGCTAGTTCCTTAAAATTTAATTCTTTGAATTTATGTTTAGGTCTTTTGTCTTTTTTTCTAAATAAATTAAAAATAGCAACGAAGTCCATTCCGTTTGCAATACTTCCATTATAAACACCAGTTTGATCTACACGGCTTCTTGGAACTACAGTTGAATTTTCGTCAGCTGGTCCCACATGAGGAAAGGTTATGTTTTTTACTACAACTTCATCTAATTCTTCTGGTCTTGGAATCATGTTCACGACAATATTATTTTGATTTATGTTTTCATAAGAAATTTTTAATCTTTTGAAAAAATAATTTTTAGAGAAAAAAATCAAACTGTCTTTTGGAGCAACCAAAATCGAGAATTCTCCGGCTTCATTTGTTTTCGTACTAATTTTGGAGGTTTTATTGATTACTTCGACATTTTTAAGTAAAATGTTCTCGGAAAAAACCTTTCCGTGAAGTAATTTTTCTGTTTGAGAAGTAGAAAGTTGGTAGGTAAAAAAAGAAATTGTGGTGAGTAATTTTACTTTCATCTAGTGGTATTTAGCTGAGCGTAAAATTATTAGAATTGTCTTAATGAAAACTTACGGAACATGTAAATTCTTGTTAATAAAGTTAATCGAGTTTTTGAACAAATTTTTCCAGATCACCATTATCAAATAAAACAGGGCCATGACCAAAACACAATATTTTAGGCTTTAATGATAATAGCTTTAGAATCGATTTTCTATTGGTTTCTTTATCAGCGGTAAATAAATTAGGAGGTTCGTTCAGGCCTACTATTGTCGTTAATAAGTTCATGTTGGTCATAACATCGCCAACAATCAAAATTCCGTCTTTTTCTCTGAAGAAAGAGAGATGTCCGCTTGAATGTCCAGGCGTTTCAATAACTGTAAATCCCCCAATTTGATCCCCTTCTTTTAAGGTTCCGGAAACGGAATGTCCTTTTCCTGCCCAAAAGTTTTTCTGAAATTTCGAAATAATATGATTTGGATTTGGATATTCTGTGATGACATTGCCGTTTTCTGCAAATTCTTTCTCAGGTTCACTACATAAAAGTGGAATATTCAGTGTTTCACAAATTACTTTACTGCTTCCCTGATGATCGGCATGGGCGTGGGTAAGTGCATGTTTTGTTATTGATTTGTCTTTTAATGCTTTTAGAATTATTCTGTCTGAACTGCGGATTCCGGCATCAATTAAAGTATCTTCAATTATATAGCAGTTAATAGCATTTCTGGGAAATAATGGTATTTGATAAACGTCTTTGGTAATATTTTTCATTTGTTGAATTTTATATTGACAAAGATTTGAATTCCATTTTTCAATTCACTTGATAAATGTTAAGAAATGTTTTGACGAATTCTGCTTAAAGATTCGGGCGTAATTCCGAGAAATGAAGCGATATAAAGTAAAGGCGTTCGTTGAATTATTTTGACTGGAGCCGATGCTAAAAAAGTGTGATATTTTTCTTTTGCAGGAATCATTTGCAATTTTAAAACACGGTCAGCCATGCAAAGATAATTCTGCTCGGCCAGAATTCTGCCGACACGTTCCCAGTTTGGAATTTCTTTATACAAAAGCTGCATTTTTTCGAAAGTGATAGAAAAAACTTCACAATCTTCAATGCATTGTATATTTTCAAAAGAAGGAGATTGATTTATAAAACTAGAGTACGAAGCAATAAAACCGTCATCACAGCTTAAATAAGTGGTGATTTCTTTTCCGTCTTTTAAATAATAAACTCGGGCTAAACCTTCAACAATAAAAAATATTTTACTGCTAATTTTTCCTATTGAAGAAAGAAATTCTTTGGCAGTAAAATTTTGATATTCAAAACAAGAATCGATCTTTTCGATTTCATTTTCAGAAAACGAAGCGATCGATAGTATTTGTTTTTGTAATGAAGAATTCATGATTTATACTATCTCAATTAATTCCGAAGGATTATTAATTACCAATTTTGCACCACTATTTTTCAATTCTTGTTCGGTTCTGTAACCCCAGGAAACGCCAACTGCAAACATATTGGCATTATTGGCTGTCTGCATATCAATATCTGAATCTCCCACAAAGAGGATTTCTTCTGTCTTTAAGTTCCAGTTTTTGCTAATTTCTATCGCCTCAAACGGATTAGGTTTTTTAAGTTCTTCGATACTCAAACCAACGGCAGCATCAAAATAATCAGGAAATATTTCTGCTGCAATCTTTTTAGTCAATTCATCAGCTTTGTTAGAAAAGACCGCTAATTTGATGTTTTTTGAAGCCAAATTATCTAATAATTCGATAATGCCTTCGTACGGTTTTGTTTTTAAGGTGCAAATTTCACGATATTCCATAATCATGCAATCAAAACATGTTTCAATTTGATCTTCAGAACTATTGGATGCAGGCAAGGCTTTGCTAACCAAATTTCGTAAACCGCTTCCGATAAAATATTGGTAAGTGTCGTAAGTATGAGTAGGGTAGTTTAGATTGGTAAGTACTGTATTCATCGCATCTGAAATGTCTTCTAATGAGTTTACCAGCGTTCCGTCTAAATCAAAAATAATTCCTTTAAATTTCATTGTATTATATATTATTGGCTAAAATAAACCCGCTTGTCCAGGCATTCTGAAAGTTAAAACCTCCGGTAATGGCATCGATATTAACAATTTCTCCAGCGAAATAAAGATTTTGATGCAGTTTGCTTTCCATGGTTTTAAAGTTGATTTCTTTTAAATCGATTCCACCTGCGGTAACAAACTCTTCTTTAAAAGTACTTTTTCCGTTTACTTTAAATTCGGCTTTTGTAAGTTGAGCAGCTAAGTTTTGTAATTGAATTTTAGATAAATCAGCCCATTTTGTCTCCGCTTCAATTCCTGACGCTAAAACCAGACTTTCCCACAAACGATTCGGGAAATCGAAAGGTGATTTTTTAGAAACTGCTTTTTTGGCGTGTTCTTGCTTTAAGTCTTTCAGTATTTTCTCTGCATCTTCTGTGTCGACATCATTTAACCAATTGACATAAATCGTAAACTGATAATTTTTATCGAATAAAATACGCGCACCCCAAGCCGAAAGTTTTAAAATGGCCGGACCGCTCATTCCCCAATGCGTGATCAATAAAGGGCCTGTCGATTCGAGTTTGGTATCTTTTACGTTTACGGTAACTTGTGCCGCAACGCCGGGTAATTCTTTGATGCGGGAATCTTTGATGTTGAATGTAAAAAGGGAAGGGACAGGACTTACTATCGCGTGTCCTTGCGTTTGTAGCATTTCCCAGATTTTAGGATTACTTCCTGTTGCCAAAACTAATTTTTCCGTAGCATAATTTTCATCCTGAGTATCAATTTTCCAGTGATTCTCTGCTTTAAAAATCGATTGTACACTTTGACCTGTTAGTACTTTTATACCTAATTTTCCGGTTGCTTCGAGGAAACAGTCAATAATGGTTTGCGATGTATTCGAAACGGGAAACATTCTTCCGTCGTCTTCGATTTTTAATTCGACACCATGTTTTTCGAACCATTCGATGGTATCTCCGGAACAAAACTGATGAAAAGGTCCGCGAAGTTCTTTCTCGCCTCGCGGGTAAAATTTTACTAATTCGTTAGGTTCAAAACAGGCGTGGGTTACATTACATCTTCCGCCGCCGGAAACGCGAACTTTAGAGAGTACTTCTTTTCCTCTTTCTAAAATTGCAATTTTGAGTTTCGGATTTTTCTCTGCGATATTAATCGCGGTAAAAAAACCTGCAGCGCCTCCGCCAACAATTATTATGTCGAAATTTTTAATCATATCTTTTTTGCCATTGATTTGTTTTTTTGCCACGAATTGCACGAATTAGCACAAATTTTAAATCTGATGGTTTGTCTTATTTTTTGCCACAGATTAAATGATTCACACAGATTTTAAAAATCTATTTAATCTATGGCTATTCTTTTATTATAATCTATCGGGAAAATCAGAGATAATTCCGTCTACTTGATAACTTTTTATTTTTTGAATGTCTTCTGGATTGTTTACCGTCCAGGGTAAAACCATAAATCCTTTTTCCTGCATTTCCTGAACATTCTCCAGATTCAATAATTGATAATCGGGATGAATGGCGTGTGCTTCTATTACTTCGGCGAAAGCCAAAGCTTTTTCGACATCTTCTTCCGTTAAAACTCCAATCGCAATATTCGAATTTAAATTTGACGTTTCTTGCAGTAAATCCCAATTAAAACTAGAAACGATAAAATGTCCGTAATTCCAGTTTTGATCAGCTATATATTCTTCGATTAAAGCGGCAACTTTATCCGCAGTTCCTAAACCTTTTAACTCGATATTGATCAGGCATTTTTTGTTTACCAAATCAAAAACCTCTTTTAAAGTTGGAATTTCGTATTGATCATCAATCAAAAACGTTTTTAATTCAGCTAAAGTAAAAGTATTTACAGAACCTTTTCCGTTGGTGGTTCTGTCAATTGTCTCGTCATGAATTACGATTAAATGTCCGTCAGAACTAAGGTGAACATCTAGTTCAATTCCGTCAGCATGTAAGTCTAATGCTTTCTGAAAGGACTTTAGCGTATTTTCAGGTTCATATCCTCTGGCACCGCGATGAGCTATTTTTAGCATGTATTGAGAGTTTAACCGTTTAACCGCAAAGGTCGCAAAGTTTTACGCAAAGTGCGCTAAGGATTAGATAAAAAAGTTAGCCACAGATTACAGGATTAAAATGATTTTTGTTTCACGGAGATCTTGCCGATTTTTTAGAATGTATTTCTAAATAATAGGTATAGATTTTTTAATCTGCTTTATCTGCGGAATCTGCGAGAGAAAAAAAAGTTAGCCACAGATTAAAAGGATTAGCACAGATTTGAAAATCTTTTTAATCTTTTTATCCCGATAGCTATCGGGAGTGGCAAAAAAACTTTGTGACTAAATCTCGTGATTAAATACGCTCTAATAAAACAAGTCCGAATTCAGAATGTACAAATGCTTTTCCGTCTTCAACTTCTGTTTCTTCACCAGAAAAAGCATCTTTTAGTTTCGTTCCATCTTGAAAAATAGATGCTACAGGAAGTTCTTTTAAACCAATGCCAAGATCTAAACCAATGATGACTTTGTCTGTATAGTTTTCATTCGCATAACTTCTGGAGAAAATATACGGTTTTTGAGAGATCATTTGATGTATTCCTGCCCCAACTGCCGGATGATTTCTACGGAATTGCCCTAGTTTCTGCCAATGCAACAATATTCTTTGTGTTTCGGGATTATTTTGAATATCATCCCAATTCATGAAAGATCGCAAAGTTGCATCGCCTACTGTGCCTTCGATAACCAGAGAACGACCTGATTCATCACCATAATAAACCTGAGAGATTCCGGGTGAAAGCAATAATTTGGTTCCGGATTCGAAAGTTCGGTTACGATGTGCATCAAAAGGATCGGGGTCATCGTGGGACGATACATAGTTAAGAACGCTATAGCCTTTTAATTCATTTTGAAGTTTGTTCGAATATTTTGAAAATATAAATTCATAGTCGTTTTGTGCATCCAGCTTAAACTCAAAATTGATCATGCAGTTAAAACCATTCTCGAAGTAATTGACTTTTCGATCTCCAAAATCATAATAAAGTCCACCATTTATGCCGTAACCGTAAACTTCGGCAATGCTGTAAAACGGATTCTGATCTAATACTTCTGAAGGGTGGTTTTGTTTCCAGGTTTCGAATGCATAATAGCATTCTCTTTTAAAATCCAACCAAACATTTTCTTCGGTATGTTTTACGGTATCGGCTCTGTAACCGTCAATTCCAAATTCTACGATATAATCTGTCAGCCATTTTATAATGTAATATTTGGGCGTTCTGGGATAACCGGTTCTTTTGAAGAATTCATTGATCGAAGCAATTTCTTTTTCGTATCGACCTTCTTTATTCCATTTTTCGATTAAAAAAAACGGTATTGCAACTTCCTGATTGCTTTCGGTTCTCACATCCGGAAGATTATCAACTAATGTACACATTGTAGTATTTTCGAATGATTTGTAATCGCAAACCACTCCGGTTCTTACCCAGTCTTCCGGCCACATAGGATCTTCGGGAGTTACGGGTCCGGTGTGATTGATTACGCCATCAAGCATAATTCTGATGCCTTTTGCATGGGCTTTTTTGACTAAATTACCTAAGTCTTCTTTTGTGCCAAAGTTAGGATCTAAAGAAGTCCAGTCTCTCGCCCAATAACCGTGATAACCATAACTGAGCCCGGTTCCTTCGTCGACTCCATCATGAATTTGTTCTACTATCGGCGTAAGCCAAATAACATTTATGCCTAATTGATCGAAGTAACCTTCGTCGATTTTTTTTATGATTCCGATGATATCGCCGCCTTCAAAACCGCGTAGTTTTCCGGTTGTTTTGGTTCGGTTAAAATTTAGATCGTTAGAAGTGTCTCCGTTGTAAAAACGATCGGTAAGTAAAAAATAAACATTTGCTCCTTCCCAAACGAAAGGAACTTTCGAAGTATTGTCATTATTCATTGCAACTGATTTTGAGTCAGAATAACTCATGATTAGTAATCTTAAAGATAAAGAAAGAATAGCAGATAATAAAAGAATTAACGAATGATTGTCAAAAAATAGTAGCCACAGATTACAAGATTAAAATGATTTTTTTTAATCTGAGTCTAAAAAAATGCCACGAATTCACGAATTATTTTTTGACAATCTTTGAGGATAAAAATTCGTGAATTCGTGGCGGAAAAACATTGTGCAAGACGCACTACTGTACGTATCTACGATACATTTAGGTAGAAAAAATGCCACGAATTCACGAATTATTTTTTGACAATATTTGAGGATAAAAATTCGTGAATTTGTGGCGGGAAAACGTAGTGTAAGACGCACAGCAGTGCGTCTCTACGATACATTTAGGTTGAAAAAAATGCCACAGATTAAAGGATTAAAATGATTTTTTAAATCTGAGTTAATCCTTTAATATGTGGCAAAAAAAGTTGCGAACCTTGCGGTTAGTTTTTATTCCAATTCTAAAACAATAGCGGATTTTGGCTCTAAAGTAATTTCAGAAGCTAAATCGAATGTTTTTCCAGTTATAACATCTTTTCCTGATTTAAAGTTTTTGACGTTTTCTTTGAAACGATTGGTTTTAATAGTTTGCGCTGTAGCATTGTTATTGAAAACTACCATTACGGTTTTGGCATCTGTATATCTGAAATAAACATACGTGTTATTTTCCGGGATATAATGTGTCATTTTTCCGAAATGAACTGCTTCATTTGTTTTTCTCCAGTTGAATAATTTCGAAGTAAAATCAAAGTATTTTGCTTGTTCAGCTGTTCTTCCTGCTGCAGTAAAAGCATTGTTTTTATCACCAGCCCATCCTCCAGGAAAGTCCTGACGAATATCGGCATCGCCGCCTTTACCTTTATCACCGCCCATTCCAATTTCTGAACCGTAATACACTTGTGGAATTCCGCGAACGGTTGCCAATAAAGTCATGGTCAGTTTGTATTTTGCTAAATCATATTTAAAAGTATGATTGATACGGTCTGTATCATGATTCTCAGCAAAAACCAAAATATTATTGGTGTTTGGATATAAAAAATCCATTGCAAAATTGTTGTAGAATTTAATCAATCCGTTGTCCCAGCTTGGCTCATTTTCGTTAAAAGCAGATCCAATCTGACTTTGAAGCGTAAAATCCATTACACTTGGAAGATTTGAATTGTAGTTTTCGATTGCTCCAATTTTACTGTCTTTTTGCCAATAAGCTAAGTTGGCCTGATTGTGCATCCAGATTTCTCCAACGATATTAAAGTTAGGGTATTCGTTTGTAATTGATTTTGCCCAATTTGCCATAGCCGTTTGATCAGAATAATTATAAGTATCTACTCTAAATCCGTCAAGATCTGCGTATTCAATCCACCAAATGGCATTTTGAGTTAAGTATTTTGCCACCAAAGGATTTCTTAGGTTTAAGTCTGGCATAGAAGGAACGAACCATCCATCAATACAAACTTCCTTATCTAATTTTGAAGCGTGAATATCTGTAATTACTTCACGACGGTGATGTGTTTGCGTGAAAGTATCAAATTGATTGAACCAGGTTTTAGTTGGCATGTCGTTAATCATCCAGTGTGTAATTCCCCAGTGATTGGTAACATAATCCATAACCAGTTTCATGTTCTTTTTGTGCATTTCTGCAGCCAAACGAACATAATCTTCATTGGTTCCATAACGAGGATCTATTTTGTAAACATCGGATTGTCCGTAAGTATGATACGAATGTTGTTTGTCATTGTCTTCGCATAAAGGCGTATTCCAGATTGTAGTTGCACCAAGAGAAGAAATATAATCTAAGTTTTTAATAATTCCTTCAATATCTCCACCATGACGACCGCTTGGATCTTGTCTGTTTCCTTTTTCTGTTAAAGCAGCGTTGCTATCATTTTTAGGATTTCCGTTAGCAAAACGATCCGGCATAATCAGGTACATCATATCTGATGCATCGTAACTTTTTCTGTTAGCCGAATTTGCTCTTCTTTCTTTAAGAGAATATTTCTGCGTAAAGGCAACTTTGTTTTTGGTTTTGAAAGAGAAAACCAGTTCAGATGCTTTTAAGTTTTGTGTATCAATAGTAACAAAAAGATAGTTTGGATTTTCTGTTTTTTCAACATTTTTAATTACCACATTATTCGAAACCGAAGCTTCGTATCGTGCAATATTTTTTCCGTAGAACATAATTTGTAGTTCCGGATTTTTCATTCCTGCATACCAGAATGGCGGCTCTACTTTCTGGATTTGCGCTTTCGCGGAAGCGGAAAATAACAGAACCAATAAAAGTAAGGTATAGAATGAATGGTTGAGGTTGAGTGTTCTTTTTTGGATATTCATAGTAAAGTAGCATTTAAACCATATAAGAAATGTAAGAACATTTAAGAAAAAACGGATGATGCTTCAAATTAAATGGACTTACATTTCTTTATAAGATTAATTAATTATTTAGTTTCGATAATGCTTATTGCATAACCTCCGCCTGGAACAGATAATTGTGATAATTTTGATTTGTTTGTTACAGCAATTTTCTTGATTGTATAAGCTTGCGGATTTGTTTTGTAATGCGCATCTTTTGCATCAGCATAAATTGTAGCGGTATATTTTTTACCTTTTTCAAGGAAACTGAAATCAATGTTTGATGTACGGGCTGTTTCTCCGTTTACATTTCCAACAAACCAATTGTTTGTTCCTTTTGCTTTACGGGCAACCGTGATAAAATCTCCTGGTTCAGCCTCGATATATTTACTTTCTGACCAATCTACAGCTACATCTTTGATGAATTGGAATGCATCTGGAAAACGGTTGTAGTTTTCTGGAGTATCAGCTGCCATTTGTAATGGGCTGTACATTGTAACGTATAATGCCAATTGATTTGCAATCGTACTGTTTACATGCGATTTGTTGTCAGGATTCATTTTGCTGATATCCATTTCGAAGATTCCAGGAGTATAATCCATTGGTCCACCAATTAAACGTGTAAATGGTAAAACGGTAACGTGATTAGGTTTAGAACCTCCAAAAGCTTGATATTCTGTTCCTCTTGCAGATTCGTTTCCGATTAAGTTAGGATACGTTCTCGCAATTCCTGTTGGACGAACTGCTTCGTGAGCATTTACCATAATTTTGTAATCAGCTGCTTTTTCGATAGCATATTGGTAGTGGTTTACAATCCATTGGTTGTAATGGTTTTCACCGCGAGGCAAAATATCTCCCACATAACCGCTTTTTACAGCATCGTATCCGTTATCGTTCATGAATTTATAAGCGGCATCCATGTGGCGCTCGTAGTTACGCACAGAACCTGAAGTTTCGTGGTGCATGATGATTTTTACACCTTTAGATTTTGCATATTCGTGCAAACCTTTTACATCAAAATCAGGATAAGGTGTTACGAAATCAAAAACGTAGTCTTTTGAGTGACCAAACCAGTCTTCCCAACCTTCGTTCCAACCTTCTACTAAAACTGCGTCAAAACCATTTGCTGCAGCAAAATCAATGTATTTTTTTACGTTAGCATTGTTTGCTCCGTGCGTACCATTTGGTTTTGCTTTAGAAAAATCAGAAACGCCTAATTGTACTGTTGGAAAATCGTTTGTGTATGACCAAGAGCTTTTTCCTGTAATCATTTCCCACCAAACACCAATGTATTTTACAGGTTTAATCCATGAAGTATTTTCAATTTTTGATGGATCATTTAAGTTATACGTCATTTTTGAAGCTAAGATTTCTCTTGCGTCATCGCTTACCATAACCGTTCTCCAAGGCGAATGACTTGGTGCTTGCATGTATCCTTTATCACCTTTTGCATCTGGCGTTAACCAAGAAGTGAAAGTCATGTTTTTATCATCAAGATTCAAGTGCATACAAGAATAGTTGATCAAAGCTGCTTCATGTAAGTTGATGTATAAACCATCATTTGTTTTCATCATAAGAGCTGTTTGAACTCCTGTTGGTGAAAAGTTTTTTTGCGAAACATTTGCAGTATATGCTTTTTGAGATAAACCTCTAATTTCAGATAATTTAGATTTTGTATAATCGTATTCCTGAGTATCGTAATCTCCCGGAATCCAAAAAGCAGTGTGGTCGCCCGCCATTGCAAATTGAGATCTTTCTTCTTTGATTACGAAATAAGTAAGATTTTTTTGTGTTGGAAATTCATATCTAAATCCAAGTCCGTCATCAAATAAACGGAAACGAATTACGATTTGTCTTTCAGTTCCTTTTTGATTCAAAGTAACTGCCAATTCATTATAATGATTTCTAATTTTATCTACTTCGCCCCAAACTGGTTTCCAGGTTTCATCAAAAGTGGAAGTTTTAGAATCAACAACTGTAAAATCATTCAATAAAGATTTTTTATCATCTTTTAGTTCAAGACCTAATTTACTGGTTTTAATAACCTCTTTGTTCTTGTATTTCAGATTATAAGTTGGAGTTCCGTCGTTTTGAAGCGAAAATTCCATTACGAACTTGCCTTCGGGTGACTTTAATTGTTGCGCTTCTGCAATAGTGCTAAAAGCAAACAAGATTAAACTTGCGAAAAATAAGTTTTTCATGTTTTTTAGTTTTTAAGGGTATTGTAATTTAATTAATTTGTACAAATTTACTTGCAATTATAGGATTTCCGTTTACCACAATTGTTAAATCTTGGTCACCATCTACAGTAAATGTCGTTTCGTTATGATTTACAGACACTTTAAGAATTTGATTTCTAAAATTGATTTTAAAAGAGTAACCTTTCCATTCTTTTGGAATTTTCGGAGCAAAATGCAATTGATCATTTTTCACTCTCATTCCGCCAAAACCTTCTACAATACTCATCCATGTTCCGGCCATTGAAGTAATGTGACAACCTTCTTCAACTTCTTTGTTATAATCATCAAGATCAAGACGGGAAGTTCTTAAATAGAAAGTATATGCCATGTCCATTTTGTCTAAATGGGCAGCCTGAATAGAGTGTACGCAAGGCGAAAGTGAACTTTCATGAACGGTAAAGGATTCGTAAAATTCGAAGTTGCGTTTTAGTTCTTCTTTAGAGAAATGATCTTCAAAGAAATAGAAACATTGTAAAACGTCGGCTTGTTTGATATAAGGCGAACGTAAAACACGGTCCCAAGACCATTTTTGATTGATTGGACGTTGTGATTTGTCCAGATCTTTTACGGGAACTAAATCTTTGTCTAAAAATCCGTCTTGTTGCAAATAAACACCCAATGCTTCAGAAGTTGGGAAATACATATTATCAGCTACTTTTTTCCATTCCTGAATTTCAGCAGCAGCAAGATTAACTTTTTCTAAAATACGTTTGTGATCTGCAGGATATTCTGCAGCTACTTTATTAATTTGTTCCTCAGTATAATCAATACACCATTTTGCAATATAATTGGTGTAGAAATTATTGTTGATGTTGTTTTCGTATTCGTTTGGACCTGTAACTCCCAGAATTACATATTGATTTTTATCTTTAGAAAAAGAAGCTCTCTGGTGCCAGAAACGTGCAATACCAATTAAAACTTCAAGACCTTTTTCAGGAATATAAGAGTAATCTCCGGTAAAACGGTTGTAGTTGAAAATGGCAAAAGCAATAGCACCGTTTCTATGAATTTCTTCGTGTGTGATTTCCCATTCGTTATGGCATTCTTCACCATTCATGGTCACCATTGGGTACAATGCAGCGCCGTTTTTGAAACCTAAATTATCTTTGGCATTTTCGATCGCTTTGTCTAATTGATTGAAACGGTACGTTAATAAGTTTCTCGCAACTTGCTGATCTTTTGTCGCCATATAAAACGGAATACAATACGCCTCAGTGTCCCAATAAGTAGATCCTCCGTATTTTTCTCCTGTAAAACCTTTTGGTCCAATATTCAAACGAGAATCTTTTCCTAAATAAGTTTGGTTTAATTGAAAGATATTGAAACGAATTCCTTGTTGTGCTTTTACATCACCATCAATTGTAATATCTGACATTTCCCAGATTTTTGCCCAGGCATCAATTTGATTTTGAAGTAAAGCGTCGTATCCTAAATTAAGAGCAGATTTTATTACTTTTTCGGCTGCAGCCAAAGTATTATCATGGTTTAAAGAAACGGTATATCCTCCAATTTTCTGGATAGATGAGGTTTGTCCTTTAGCAATAATAGTTCCGTAAGTAAACTGAACTTTATCTGATGTTGAGTCTATTGTAGAAGGCGAAACATGAATGTTCTCATCATTTGCTAAAATCGTATTGTGCATGAAAGTTGTAACTTTAAAATGCGTTTTAAACGTTTGTGCAGTTACAAAAGCTTCATTTGTGCCTTTTTTTACTTCAAGTGGTTCCCAGAATTTTTCTTCCCAATTGGCATCTTCATTGGTTACACCAGCATCGATATAAGGCTTGTAAACAATTTTTGCATCTTTGTTTAAAGGAGTAATATCAAATTTGATAACTCCAGCTTCATCCAAATCTAAAGAAAGAAAACGACGAATGTTTACGGCGATTTCGGTTCCGTTTTTTAAAATTGCTTCAAAAGAACGATTGTACCATCCTTCTTTCATATTCAATTCTCTACGGAAGTTTCTAACTTCTGTACAGGTATTCAAATCAAGATTTTCTTCGTTGATTTCAACGTCAATTCCAATCCAGTTTGGGGCATTTAATACTTTTGCAAAATATTTTGGGTACCCGTTTTTCCACCAGCCTACTTTGGTTTTATCAGGATAATAAATTCCGGCAATATAGCTTCCCTGAAAAGTTTCTCCAGAATAGGTTTCTTCAAAATTCGCACGTTGTCCCATAGCACCGTTTCCGATACTAAAAAGACTTTCAGACGATTTAACTCTTTCGGCATCAAATCCTTCTTCGATGATAGACCAGTTATCTGGTTTTATATAATCTTGATTCATTTTTTCTTTAATTAGATAATTCTTTAATTAGAAAAAGGGTCAATTGGGTAATTAGATAATTACTCTTTGGTCGATTTCTAATTGTTGATTGTTTTACTTTTTTGATTGATGATTTGTAACGATTTACGAGTTTGTTTCAATTTGATAATTCAGTTTTTAATAAATTATCTCATTCTCTAATTGTCACATTCTCTAATTGATTAATTTCCCGATAAAGCTTTCGTCTATTTCGGTAAAATCTTTAAAAATGTATTGGGCTTCATGCAAAATTGTTTTCTCACCAATTCCTATACTTACCATTTCTGCAATGTTTGCTGCCTGAATTCCGGCAACAGAATCTTCGAATACAATTGAATCTTTTGGATCAATATGTAATAATTGAGCTGCTTTCAGGAAAACTTCCGGATCTGGTTTGGCATTGGTAACGTCGTTTCCGTCAACAATAACATCAAAATATGAGATGATTCCTGTTTTCTCCAGAATTGGTCTTGCATTTTTACTGGCAGAACCTAAAGCGATTCCTTGATTTTTTTCTTTTAATAGTTGCAGAATTTTAAAAACTCCCGGAAGAATCTCGCTTTCGTCCATGTCAACTAAATAAGATAAATAATCTTCATTTTTTTGAATCAGCCATTTGTCTTTGTCTTCCTGCGAAGCCTGAACATTTCCTAATCCAAGTATAATATCCAACGAACGAACTCTGCTTACACCTTTTAGAAGCTCATTGTCTTCATGTGTAAAATTTATGTTTAATGATTGGGCTATTTTCTGCCATGCTAAAAAGTGATATTTAGCGGTATCGACAATTACGCCGTCAAGGTCGAATATGAATGCTTTTTTGCTCATTATATTAGAAATTGTTCTTTATGATTTTTGAATAGTGTCGTCTACATCTTTTACTTTGTAGACTAAAAGGGCAGCGATTAAAAAGCTTACTCCGCTTGTAATTAAGGCGTAAATAGCATCACCGTTGTAAAGGTATTTTACAATTGGACCTCCAATAAGTGCATTTACAATTTGAGGAATAACAACGAAAAAATTGAAAATTCCCATGTAAACGCCCATTTTTTTAGGAGCAATAGATCCTGCAAGAATTGCGTATGGCATTGCCAAAATACTTGCCCAGGCAACTCCAACTAAAATCATTGGTAATATAACCCAGTTTTCATCGGGCATAAAATAAATAGAGATTAATCCAATTCCTCCAATGATTAATGAAAGTGCGTGAGTTGATTTTCTTCCGATTTTTTTAGCGATATACGGAAGGAAAAACAGTGCGATAATAGCAGAGACTAAATTGTAAACTCCAAAAAGAATTCCAACCCAGTCCCCGGCATCCTGATATTGCTGGCTTGAAGCGTCACTTAACGGTAATCCATAAATGTGATGTGCAATGGCTGGAGTTGTAAAAACCCACATACCAAATAATCCAAACCACGAGAAAAATTGTACCCAACTAAGCTGACGCATTGTTGTTGGCATTTTCGCAAAGTCTGTAAAAATGTCTGTAAGTTTTGATTTTTCTTCAGTAGGAACATCTACTTCGCTTTGAGGATCTTCAAACTTAGATAATTCTTCTGGTGAATATTCCTTAGTTGTAAACATCGTTACCAGAATAGAAGCTATTAAAACGGCAGCTCCAATGATAAAGGAAAGGGTCAGGTTCAAGGGCACACTTCCTGGAACTGTACTGTTTGAAACATGAAAATACTTTGTTAAAACATAGGGTAGTGCTGAACCTATTACGGCTCCAAAACCGATTAATGAAGTTTGAATACTAAAGCCTGCAGTACGCTGATCTGTTCTTAAATTATCACCAACTAAAGCGCGAAAAGGCTCCATGGCAATGTTGAAAGAAGCGTCCATGATCATTAACATTCCGGCTCCAACCCATAAGGCAGGTAATACTGAAATAAAAATATTAGCTTGGGGCATTAAAATTAAACCTACCGAAGCTAAAATAGCACCTACTAGAAAAAACGGCTTTCGTCTGCCAAATCGTCCCCAGGTCTTGTCGCTATAATGACCAATAATAGGTTGCACTATTAATCCCATAAGGGGAGCAATAATCCAGAACCATGATAATTCATGTACGTCGGCACCAAAAATTTGAAGAATTCTGCTGGCATTTGCATTCTGAAGTGCAAACCCCATTTGTATTCCCAAGAAACCGAAACTCATGTTCCAAATTTCCCAGAAACTTAATTTACGCTTTTCCATTATCGTAATTAAAAAATTAATTAGACGATAAGCGCTTTGCTTATCAAAACTTACTTATGGTTTCGAAGTAAAAGTAAAAGCTTTGAGCAGCCGTAAAAGTATTAATTATTTTTTTAATTCAAAGCATAAAAAAACCATAAAAAAAAATTATGGTTTTGGAATAAGTTGATTTTAAGAAAATTAGTCAGTAGATTCTCTTTGTATTAGGTGTGTTTCTATAACTTCTGTGGTGTAATTTTCGTTTTCTTCATCGTCGTCGTCATGTTCAGCTTCTAGTCTTTCGATCAGCATTTTAGCTGCTTTATTCCCCATTTTTTCGCCACTTTGACTAACGGTTGTAATGCTTGGAGTGGAGTATTTAGAAATAATTCCGTCAGTAAAAGCAATTACCGCAAGATCTTCAGGAACTTTAAGTCCCATTTTGTTGGCTGTTTTAATAATTGTTACGGCAAAAAGTTCATTTACTGCAAAAACGGCATCAAAAGCCCTGTCGTGTAAAAGCTGGCTGATCGTTATTTCGCAAGTATCTACATCTTCAATTTTGATAATTAGATCTTCATTAAACGGTAATCCGTTGTCCAGAAGTGCTTTTTCGTAACCATCAGTTCTCAATTTTCCAACACTTACATAATCAACAGTAGTAACCAAAGCAATTTTTTTTCTTCCGTTATCAATCAAACTCTGAACTGCTTCGTAGGCTGCTGCTTTATCATCAATAATAACTTTGTCGCATAAAATATCATTGGTAACACGATCAAACATTACAACAGGCATTCCTTGATTGATAACTTCTGTAATATGGTGAAAATCACCTTTGTATTGCGTTTCTTTAGAGAGAGACATGATAAAACCATCGATACTTCCGTTGGCTAACATCTCCATATTTAAGACTTCTTTATCGAAAGAATCATCAGATAAACATATGACAACACTATAGCCATTTTCGTTTGCAACCTGTTCAATTCCGTTGATTACCGTCGAGAAAAAATAATGTACAATTTCCGGAATGATAATACCAATACTTTTGGTTTTTCGGTTTTTTAGACTAAGAGCAATGTTGTTGGGTTTATAGTTGTAAAACTTCGCAAAAGCCTGAACTTTTAGACGTGTTTCTTCTCCTATTTCTAAGCTGTTTCTAAGTGATTTTGAAACAGTTGAAATAGAAACGTCGAGTTCCTTCGCAATCTGTTTTAGGGTTATTTTACGTTTCATAGGATTAGTTGAAAAAAATCTAATTATTAATAAAGGTATCTTTTATTTTTTGATTTGACATTTTTTGACTGAAAAGATTACAAAAAATAGAAAGTTTTCAACACTACCACGTTTTCGTAACTCAATAAAAAAGGTCTCTGGTCGAGCACGTTAATAAATTCATAATTTTGAGATTCGAAGTAAAATTAAAAACTTAACTAACAATCAAAAACTCAAACTAATTTAAACAAAAAGTATGAAAACAATTTACAAAAAGTTGTTATTTTTATTCCTACTGTTACCGTTTAGTGTACTAGCTCAAAGTACCTTGACAGGAACAGTTGCCGATCTGGCAACGGGGCAACCAATCCCGGGAGTAAACGTAAATGTACAAGGTGCTCCAGGCGGATCATCAACAGATTTTGACGGTAAATTTCAGTTATCTAATTTAAAAAATGGAGACAAAATTTTGGTTTCATTTATTGGATACAAAACGTCAACAATAGTATTTAGCGGTCAAAAAACTATATCGATTTCTTTAGAGGAAGATACCAATCAGCTTAAAGAAGTTGTGGTACAGGTAGGTTATGGTACTGTTAAGAAAAAAGATGCTACAGGTGCGGTAACAGTTTTATCTGCCAATCAGCTTAATAAAGGACCGGTTGGTTCTGCAGATCAATTACTTGTAGGTAGAGCTTCAGGAGTTAGAATAACTACAGATGGTGGTATGCCAGATGCTAACCCAAACATTAGAATTAGAGGTGGAAGTTCATTATCAGGTAATAACAATCCGTTGATCATTATTGACGGTGTGCCAATTGATAATACCAATCCGGCGGGAATCTCTAACCCGTTAACATTGATTAACCCTAATGATATTGATTCGTTTACAATATTAAAAGATGCCTCTGCTACAGCTATCTATGGTTCAAGAGCGTCTAATGGTGTTATCATTGTTACTACTAAAAGAGGCGTTAGCGGTGCTCCAAAATTTACTTTTTCATCTAATATAACTGTTGGTAAAGTAAATAATCCGGTTGATATGATGACTGGACCTCAATTTACTTCTTTCATGCAAAAGTATCACCCTGATTACACTAATTTATTAGGTGTTCCTGATGGTACAGGTGCATTAGATAATCCTGCAACTCCTCAAATAGAAGGAAGAAAATTATACAATACAGACTGGCAGGATTTAATTTACAGAACATCATTCTCTAGTGATAATAACTTTAGTGCAAGAGCAAATTTATTTGGTAAAATTCCATTTAGAGCTTCTGTTGGTTATGCTAAAAATGAAGGTGTTGTAAGAACAAATGATCTTGAAAGATATACAGGATCTATTAAACTTTCACCGGTTTTATTAGATAATCATTTAAAAATTGATGTGAATGCTAAAGGTATTTCTGTTAAAAAGAACGCTATAGATGCTGATGCTGTTATTGGTAGTGCTTTAGGAATGGATCCTACTAAACCAGCTTATGCTGATCCTAATTCACCAAATAATATTTTTGGAGGATACTATCAGTTGCTTAATACTAATAAATCTATTAATGGAGCACAAAATCCATTGGCAATCTTGAATCAAAGATCTCGTCCAGAGGAAGTTCAGAAATTATTAGGAAACATTGAATTAGATTATAAAATGCCATTTTTCGAAGCTTTAAGAGCTGTTGTTAATGGTGGTATCGAAGCATCTAAATCAAAAATTAGAGAATCATATTCAGAGAATGCTCTTCAGACTTATCAGTTAGACAACTCTGCCGGAACAACTCCTCCAACTTATGTGTTTAATCCAGGTTTAAATTATGCCGAAGATCAAACCGTTACAAATAAAACATTAGATGCTTATTTTGTATACAACAAAAGCTTAACAGGATTTGTAACCAGAGTTGATGCTCAGGCGGGTTATTCTTACCAAAACTTTAAAACTGACGGAACTAAGGAAAATTACAGATATAGTACTGTAAATGGTTTAAGAGAGTTAACTCCAAACCCAGCGAATAATGCTAATAACAGATACTATAATGAGAGAAACTTACAATCGTTTTTTGGAAGAGCAAATTTTGATTTAGTAGACAAATATTTATTTACGTTTACTTTAAGAGCAGATGGATCTTCTTTATTTAAAGAAGATAAAAGATGGGGTTATTTCCCTGCAGCGGGTGTTGCATGGAGAATGAAAGACGAATCATTCTTAAAAGATTCTAAAACCTTTAAAGACTTAAAATTAAGATTAGGTTACGGTATTACAGGACAACAAGATATAACAGGTGTTGCAGGTTCTTATCCTTACAGTGCATTATTTGCACCAACTGGTACCTCAAGTACTTATATTCCTGGAGTAAATGGTTATTATGCTAAACCTTATAACGAGGATTTAACATGGGAAAAAACAACTACCTATAACGTAGGTATTGATTTTGATCTTTTTGAAAAAAGTATTGTTACAGGTAGTATCGATGCTTACCAAAAATATACAAAAGATTTGCTTTCTGTAGTTTCAGCGGCTCCTGGACAAGCTTTAACAAATGAGTTTGTTGCGAATGTTGGAGACATGAAAAATAAAGGTGTTGAAGGAAACTTAAATGTAAAAGTGATCAATAGTGATGATTTCAATTTAGCTGTAAATGGAAATATTGCTTATAACATTGGTAAAATTACAGATTTGAACAACAGAACGACAAACGTAGATAACGCATCGAACATTCCGGTAGGAACAGGACAAAAGATTGCTTACAATACAGTTGGTCAGCAACCTTATTCAGCTTGGGTATTTCAACAAGTTTATGATTCAAACAACAAACCGGTAGAAAATGCTTTTGTTGACAAAAACGGAGATGGTGTTATCAATGATAGTGACAGGTATTATGTGGCTTTGAGACCAAACTGGACTTATGGTTTAGGATTAACAGCTTCTTACAAACAGTTTGATTTATCAACAACTTTCAATGGTCAAATAGGAGGGAAAGTATACAATGCAAGAAAACTTCAGTCTGGATTTATTGATAAAGCATTGCCTGCAAATTCAACTAGTTTAACGAATGTGTTAAATACTGAATTTGATTTTCAAACTATAAACGGAAACGTTCCATTTTCTGATTATTACTTAGAAGATGCAAGCTTTTTACGTTGTCAGAACATAACTCTTGGATATAATTTTGACAAAGCAATTAAAGGTGCTACTTTAAGATTGTATGCTTCAGCTAATAATGTATTTATTGTAACCAATTATACAGGGGTTGATCCGGAGAATTTCAATGCAATTGATAATAATTTCTATCCAAGATCAAGAACTTTCAGTTTTGGTCTGAATTTAGACTTTTAATAAAAAAATATAAAGATGAATCAATTTAAATTTAAGATAATAGGAGCTGCTTTGGTTCTATTCTTGTTCACTGCTTGTGTAGATGACTTAAATACAGAACCAAAAGTAGAATTGACTTTGGATAAGCTTTTAGAGCAGGATCCAAATGCTGTAGACGGTTTAGTTTCTAAAATTTACGGAACTTTTGCTCTTTCAGGTCCTGATGGTCCAAGTTCTACAGATGTTACTACAAAAGATGCTGGAGAAGCTGCTTTTTTAAGAAGTATCATCAACTTACAGGATTTCTCTGCAGATGGTATGAAAAACCGTTGGGGAGATGATGGTTTAGATCAGTTGACTACAACAACTGGTTGGAATGCAAATAATAAATTCTTTAGATATTTATACGACAGAGCTTATTACACAATATCTCAATCAAGTAATTTAATTCAGATTTTAAAAACGACGAAAGTAGATGTTCCAAACAAAGAAAATCATATTGCAGAATTGCGTTTTTTAAGAGGATTAGCTTATTACTATCTTATAGATTGTTTTGGTAAAGGAGCTATTACAACCGAAGCTGATATTAATACAACGACTCCAAAAAAAGAATCTACAAGAAAAGAGCTTTTTGCCTTTTTAGAATCTGAATTAAAAGAAGTTGAAGGTACTATTACAGCAACAAAATCTTACGGTAAAGCAGATAAAAATGTAGTAAGAATGCTTTTGGCAAAATTATACCTAAATGCAGAAGTGTATACAGGAACTCAAAGATATGATGATGCTTTATTGTATTCTAAAAAAGTAATCGATGAAGGTGGTTATACTCTTGCGCCAAATTTTGGAAGTGTATTTTCAGGAGATAATAATACTTCGCCGGAAATTATCTACTTTTTAATTGCAGATGCTGTAGTAAGTCAGGGTTATGGTAATACAACTTATATCATTAACGGAAACCTTAGTACAGAAACAATGAACCCTAATAATTATGGTGCTATTGATGCCTGGACTGGTCACAGAGCTACTAAAGCATGGTACGGATTATTTAATAACGGAAACTTAGTTGATTCTCCGGATGACAGAGCAAAATTATTCTTTACTACAGGCCATTCTTATGAGATGAATGATTATAAAAAATGGACTGACGGTTATCCTAGTGTAAAATTTACAAACAAAAACTTTGTAGGACCTACAAATGCAACAAGTTTTGCTAACACAGATTTTCCTTTGTTCAGATTGGCTGATGCTTACTTAATGTATGCTGAATGTGTTGTAAGAGGAGCAAGTGGAGGTTCTGCAGGATTAGCTTTAGAATATGTAAATAAAGTGAGAACAAGATCGCATGCGGGAGAAATAAATGCGGGAGAATTAAACCTTGATTTTATTTTGAAAGAAAGAGGAAGAGAATTAAATCTTGAAGGACACAGAAGACAGGATTTAATTCGTTTTGGAAAATTTACCGGAGGATCTTACCTATGGCCTTGGAAAGGTGGAGTAAAAGATGGAGTTGCAATTCCTGAAACTTACAACTTGTACCCAATTCCTACAACTGCGTTACAGGCAAATCCACAGTTAACACAAAATCCAGGTTATTCATCTTAATACGAGAAATATGAAAAATATATTAAAACTAAGTGCATTTGCACTGTTGTTTATATCAGCTACAGCTTGTGATTCAGATGATGATCTTACTGTAGTAACGCCAACAAAAGCGGCTGTATTAGCAGTTCCTGCTGAAGGGACAGTTTATGTTCTTGATAAAGCAGAGCCTAACAAAGTAGCGGCAACTTTTACATGGGATGCTGCACAATATGCAGGTGAGTCAACGCCGGTAACTTATCAGGTTGAAATGGCAAAATCAGGAACAGACTTTAAAGACGTGGTTGTTGTTTCTGTAACTACAACAAATAAAGTAGCCGTAACAAGCGGAGAACTTAATGCAGCAGCGGTAAATGCCGGATTAACAGCTTTTCAATCTCAAGATGCAGACATTCGTGTTAAATCGTATGTTGGTGCGCGAGGAATTGCTCAGTACTCAAATGTTATTAAACTAGCTATTACGTCATATTCTGCATGGGACAACTGGGGACTTATTGGTTCTGCAACTCCTAATGGATGGGATGATCCGGATACTAATTTAGAGTATGATTTAGCCACTAAAACATACTCATATACTGGGCCGTTGAAAGTTGGAGACTACAAATTTAGACTTGACGATAAATGGGACACTAACTATGGCGATAATGGTAATGATTTAACATTAGAAGCCGGAGGTGCTAACATTCCAGTTACTGTTGCAGGAAACTATACAATCATTGTTGATTTTGTTGCAAAAAAATACACCATTACAAAAAACTAACGTTTTGTGATAATTAAAAGAAAGGCTGTCTCTATGATAGCCTTTTTTTATAAACTAACTAACCAACCACATTATGAAAAAAACTTTACTATCAATATTTTTATTGATGGCAGTAGTTGCTTTTGCACAAAAACAAACGGCAACTTACTCCATTAATCCTTCAACTTTTGAGGATACTACACCAATTACCATTACTATTAATGGTACAAGTATTAATGAAAGTACCTGGGGAGTCACCGGGAATGCATTATATCTTTGGTCATGGTCTTATGATGTAAACGATACCACTCAAATGGATTCTCCTTCTAACGGATCCTGGACTGCATCAAATGAAGCAAGTAAGTTTACGTATAATTCGGCAACCGATACTTATACAAAAACATTTACACCATCGGTATATTTTAATAGAAACGGAATTGGAAGAATAGGTTTTCTTGTTAAAGCTAAAGATGGAACAGGTAGTAAACAATCACAGGATATTTTAGTTGAAGTTGGTTCTTTTCAGGTTTCATTGACTTCTCCTGTAGAAAATAGCGCTTCAATTATAGCATCGGGATCTAATTTTAATATTGCTGCTACAAATACAAATGGTGCGGCAAGTTACTCCTTAAAAGCAAACGGAACCGTTATCAATACAAATACAAGTACCGCGAGCTATTCTTATTCTCATATTGGTGTTACAAATAATCAGAGTTATGAGCTGACTGTTACTCAGGCAGGAACTACAATTGTAAAGAAATTTTCGGTAATAGTAAATCCAAATACAGTTTCGCAGGCAATGCCGGCAGGATTGATTGACGGGATTAATTATAATTCGGCCGATGCGACAAAAGCAACTTTGGTCCTGGATGCACCTTTTAAGGATTTTGTTTACGTTGCCGGAAGTTTTAATAATTGGCAGCCTTCATCGGCGTATGCCATGAAAAAAGATCCTGTTTCCGGAAAATTTTGGTTAGAATTAAACGGATTAGTTTCTGGTGTAAATAATACCTATCAATATTGGGTGGTAAAAATTAACCCAATTGCCAACTCACCTTCTTTAGTAAAAACAGCAGATCCTTATTCAACTTTGGTATTGTCTCCTTATGATGATCCTTTTATTCCTGCAGCTTCTTATCCAAATATGCCAGTTTATCCAACAGGACAAAACTTTGAAGTTACAGTTCTTAAAACCGGACAAACGCCATACAACTGGCAAGTAACTAATTTCACAAAACCTGAGAAGGAAAAATTAGTGATTTATGAGGTTTTAGTTCGTGATTTTGACGCTGGTAAAAATTATCAAAGTTTAATAGATAAGATAGAATATTTTAAATCATTAAAAATAAATGCTATCGAATTAATGCCTGTAATGGAATTTGAAGGTAATGAGAGCTGGGGTTATAATACGTCATTTCACATGGCTCTGGATAAATTTTATGGCACATCGGATAAATTAAAAGAACTAATTGATGTCTGTCATCAAAACGGAATTGCGGTCATTCTGGATGTTGCCTTGAATCACGCTTTTGGCAGAAATCCGATGGTCAGAATGTGGATGAACGATCCTGACAGTGATGGATTTGGTGCGCCAACAACTGAAAATCCTTATTTTAATACTGTTGCAAAACATACTTATAGTGTAGGAGAAGATTATAATCACCAATCGGCGAGAACGCAATATTATGTAGAACGTGTAATCAAACAATGGATTCAGGAATATAAAATTGATGGTTTCCGCTGGGATTTAACGAAGGGTTTTACACAAGCCTGTACTGCTTCAGATGAAGCTTGTACTAATGCCTATCAGCAGGATAGGGTAGATGTATTAAAGAAATATGCTGATTATTCCTGGAGCTTAGACCCGACACATTACACCATTTTTGAGCATTTAGGAACCGAAACCGAAGAAAAACAATGGGCAGATTATAAAATTGCTGAAACACCAAGTAAAGGAATTATGATGTGGGGGAAAATGACAAAAGAGTACAATCAATTGTCTATGGGATATGCGACTGAAACTAACATCTCGAAAATGTCGAGTGCAAATCGTGGGTTTGCGGCCAATCGCTTAGTAGGTTATGCTGAAAGTCATGACGAAGAACGTTTGATGTATAAAAATGTACAATATGGTGCTTCTGGTGGAGCTTATAATGTGAAAAATTTAAATACAGCTTTGTCCAGAATGTCGGCAATTGGAGCAATTTCATTGTTAATTCCCGGTCCAAAAATGATTTGGCATTTTGGAGAATTAGGATGGGAGAGTTCTATTTTTACTTGTAATGATAATTCGGTTAACACAGATTTAGATGCTGCTCCGGGAGATTGTAAATTAGATACAAAACCACAGCCTCAATGGGTAAACAATTGGATAGGAAATTCAAATCGTAATAAAGTTTATAACGATTGGGCTAAAATGATTACGCTTAAAAAAACGGAACCTGTATTTTTAGGAACTTCTACAATTCCAAATTCAAATTCGTTAACGGTAAATATTAAAATAACCAATGCTGGTTTAGCTTCGACACAATTAAAAGATGTTGTGATTCTGGCCAATTTTGATGTTACGGCTCAAAATGTTGCAACAGGTTTTCCTTATACAGGAATTTGGTATAATTTAATGGATAATACGACTCTAAATGTCACGGATATAAACGCTCCAATAAATTTGCCTCCGGGAGAATATAGAATTTACGGTAACAAAACAGCAAATTTAGCAATCGAAGATTTTGAAAAAGAAAGTACGGTGAATTTGTATCCGAATCCGGTTTCAGACTATTTTACTTTAAATACTGCTGTTGCAAAAGTTCAGGTTTATTCAATTTCAGGACAGTTGGTTAAAAGTTTTGCTTCAAATGGAAATGTCGATTTTCAATTTGGCGTAAGCGAATTACAAACAGGTTTATATATTATAAAAGCCTCGGACGAAAGCGGTAAAACACAAGTGATGAAGTTTGTAAAAAAATAAATATTTAAGATATATCTCTAACAGATTAAGATTTTGGTTTGGTTAGTAATGCAAAAGGGCTGTTCTATGTAAAATAGACAGCCCTTTTCTCTTGTAATAATTTGATGATTATTTTTCTTTGTTGTTGTATTCTCCAATTACGGCAAAATAACCAAAAGTTCCCAAGCCTAAAACAATAAGAGGAGTAAGAATAAAAAGGATAATAATCCCAAATACTAAGTCATCTTGTTGGTCTGAAAGGAGTTTGGGTAAGCCAAATTCGAAAATGCAAAAGTATGCCGCTGCAATTGCCAGTATAATCCATAAAACACCTAAAACTTGTTTGATCGCATTCATAATGTATAATATTAAAGGTGATTTGTTTTGTTTTTATTATCGATATAAATCATTCCAATTACAAAGCAGATTGAAGCTATAATAATAGGATACCAAAGTCCGTCGAGATAAAAGTCAGGTTTTCCCGCGTGTTTGGCATGTGTAACAAAATAAGTCGAAATAGCCGGGAGTAAGCCCCCAAAAATACCATTACCCACATGGTAAGGCAAAGACATTGAAGTATATCTGATCTTAGTAGGAAACATTTCTACTAAAAAAGCTGCGATTGGACCATAAACCATTGTAACAAATAAAACCTGAATAAAAACTAAGAAAATTAATGTCCACTCGTCGCTCGAATTTATATTGATTGAAATATTGCTTTGAGATTCTTTTTTATCTGCAAAGTCTGTTTTCTTTTCCATATACGTAGTTCCGTCAGTATAGGTTTTTGAAATTGAAGTTATTGTGTCATTATTTTTTGTTGTTTCAATAGTTTGGCTGGTTTTTTCTACGATTTCAGTTTTATAACTTACAGAAGTCGTATTGTACATCATTTTATAAATGGGTCTGTAGAATAAGATTGCCAAAAGCATTCCGCTCATCATAATATATTTTCGCCCCACTTTATCACTTAGCCATCCAAAGAAAATAAAAAATGGCGTACCTATTAATAGAGCAATACCTAGTAATCCATCTACTTGTGAGGAATCGATATTCATTACCGTTTTCATAAAACTCATGGCATAAAACTGTCCTGTATACCAGACAACACCTTGTCCCATTGTAGCGCCAAAAAGTGCCAGTAAAACAAATTTTAAATTATAACGGTTTCCAAAACTTTCTTTTAATGGATTTGCACTCGTCGTTCCTTCTTTTTTCGCTTTAGCAAAAACCGGAGATTCATCCATGTTTTTACGAATCAAATAGGAAACTCCTACCATTACAATAGAAACCCAAAACGGAACACGCCATCCCCAGGAATCAAAATCGGTAGGTGTAAGAATATTTTTCGTAGCTAATATTACCATTAATGAAATGAATAAACCAACTGTTGCAGTGGTCTGAATCCAGGAAGTCCAATATCCTTTTTGTCCCACCGGAGCATGTTCGGCAACATAAGTGGCGGCTCCGCCATATTCTCCTCCAAGTGCTAATCCTTGTAATAAACGTAGAATTAAAACTAATAAAGGCGCCATAAAGCCAATGGTTTCATAACTCGGAATACAGCCTATTAAAAATGTAGATCCTCCCATTAATAATAAAGTAGCCATAAAAGTATATTTACGGCCAATAATATCTCCCAGTCTTCCGAAGAATAATGCCCCAAAAGGCCGCACTACAAATCCGGCTGCAAAAGTGGCCAAAGTGGATAAAAATGCTGCGGTGGGATTATCGCTCGGAAAGAATTTTGTTGAAATTACGACGGCCAAACTTCCAAAAATATAGAAATCATACCATTCAATCATTGTTCCCATCGATGAGGCCGAAATTACTTTCCAGATGCCTTTTGTAGAAGTTTTGCTCATAAACTAATTTTGTGTACTTGGTAATAATTAAAAGTATTAAATATTTTTTCACGAATATAAAAGATAATTTTTTATTTAATTGATACTTTTTTAACAAATGGTGATTATTTGTTGATTTGACATTTATTCTGTAAATCGAAGCTTGTTGATTCGAAAAAAATTATGGTTTGAAGATCTGGCGAAGGCCTTTAAAAATAAAGAACTATTGCTTTTTTAGGAAAGAAAACACTAGTTTTGCAGCTCAAATTTAAAACAGAAAATGGTTGTCATATTTGAATAAATATTGACATTAAAAGGGAATTTGGTGTAAATCCAAAACTGTCCCGCAGCTGTAAGCTCATTAACTGAAACCCTTTAATACGTCACTTTTCATTTTGAAAGGGAAGGCTGGGTGTAGGGAGCAAGTCAGAAGACCTGCCATTTTTATAGTAATAAATAGCTTTCGGGGATTGAAGCTTGAATTAAGAACAATACTTTCACATGGTGTGATATGGTATTGTCTGATTATTTTATTCTCGTAAGCCAAAAATGGATTTATGAGATTTTTTTTCTGCAAATATGATATCGTAAAAGCATTCTCCGGGATGTTCCTCTTCGCGATATTTTCTTTTTCTCCAATAAAAAAATCATTAAAACATGTCGCTGTACAATTTATTGTGCTTTTGCAAAAGTCTATTTATGAGGCTTTTGCAAGGGTTAATTGTATTTCGATTTAAAAATTTAAGTAATATAATTTTAAATATTTAATAATGAAAAACCAATTTTTCTCCAAACCATTAATCGCAATTGCCTCTTTGGTAATGCTAACGGTTTCATGTAATAATGATGACGATTTTACAGCACCTCCGGTAATAAAAGGCGAACTGCAATTAAAAGACACTTTAACTGTTGGGAAAACACTACAATTAAGCTCAAAAATAGCAGATAGAAAAAATGTTTCGTTTGAATGGACTGTAGACGGAAAAGTAGTAGGATCTGATTCTGTTTATATTTTTAAACCGGAAACAAGAGGAGATTTTAAGCTTACAATGACAGCCAAAAATGATGGTGGAAAAGTAGCTCTTACTTATGATATTCATGCCTACGCAGCGTATGAAAATGGTTTCTTTATGGTTAATGAAGGATGGTTTGGTCACGGAACAGGAACGTTAGGATTTTATAGATATGATACAAAAGCTATAGAAGACAGTGTTTTTGTAAAAGTAAATCCGGATAAAGACTTAAAACCGGCAACTTCTACATTAGAATTTGGAACTATCATTAATAAAAAACTATTCTTAGTTTCTAAAGTTGGCGGACCAGTTGTAGTAGCTGATGCTTATTCGCTTAAAGAAGAAAAAAGAATCGCGGCAAAAGGCGGAAACGATTGGCGTGCAGTAGTAGGTGTTAACGAAAATCAGGCGTTGCTTACTTCTGGTAAAGGAATTTTTAAGCTTAATCTTAATACGATGGAGCTGGACGGGCAAATTGATGGTGTTACAGGTCAGGTAGGAGATATTGTTAAGGCCAATGGTTATATTTTTGCATTGTCTGCCTCAAAAGGTGTTGTTGTTATTAATGCTGCGACATTGGCGGTAGAAAAAACTATTCCGGGTATTGTTTTAGGATTTGCTGTTACCGATGATAAAAAAGTATGGGCAGCAGGAGGTAAGAATCTTATAAGTATAGATTCGAATACACTTGAAGTAAAAGAAATTGCATTAGGTTTCCAGGCTTACGGAAGCTGGGGTGCATGGCATCCGGGATCTATAACGGCGGCTAAAAATGATGTTTTTATTGCTAAAAACGGAAGCTTTAGCGGTGGTAAACAAATTTATAAATACACAGGAACTCCAGAATCATTGGCAATGCCGTTTATTACATTAACAAATTCAAATATCTTATACGGAGCAGGAATTGGTTATGACAGAAAGAAAAATGCTTTAGTGCTAAATACATTAAATGAAGGTTTTGGAGTGAATTTCTCTATCAATAATCTATATATATTTAATGCCGATTCAGGAGTTAAAACAGCATCAGTAAACTATTCAGGATATTATTTCCCGGCAGTTTCTGTGTTTCATCAATAATATTTTTGTTTTTAACCGCAAAGAGCGCTAAGATTTACGCAAAGGTTCGCAAAGTTATTTATGCTTTGCGAACCTTTTTTTGTGTGTTGTCAAGTGCCCAGTGGTTAAAACCACGGGCTATATTAAAAAAACAAGAAGAATTAAAGGTGTAGATTAATGTTTGGATTTTTTTAATACAATACAAACATAGCCAACGGTTTTAACCGTTGGGATACAATATAGGAAAGATCCATTGGGCTTTATCGCAGAGTTCGCAAAGTTATTTATGCTTTGCGAACCTTTTTTGTGTGTATTATCAATTGTCTCGTAGTTAAAACCACGGGCTATATTAAAAAATAAGAAGAATTAAAGCTGTAGATCAATGTTTGGATTTTTTTAATACAATACAAACACAGCCAAAGGTTTTAACCGTTGGGACACAATATAGGAAAGATCCATTGGGCTTTATCGCAGAGTTTGCATAGCTCATCATAAAGCTTTGCGAACCTTTTTTGTGTATTATCAAGCATCCCGTGGTTGAAACCACGGGCTATATTAAAAAATAAGAAGAATTAAAGGCGTAGATTAATGTTTGGATTTTTTTAATACAATGCAAACATAGCCAACGGTTTTAACCGCTGGGACACAATATAGGAAAGATCTATTGGATTCTTTGTCGCAAAGTTTACCATAAAGCTTTGCGAACTTTGTGTTTTCTTACCGTAACGTTAAATAAAATCTTAGCATCCTTTGCGGTAAAAAAAATCAAAAAAGTATTAAAAACAAAAAACCCGAATATTGCTATTCGGGTTTTGGTGGTACCTCCAGGGATCGAACCAGGGACACATGGATTTTCAGTCCATTGCTCTACCATCTGAGCTAAGGTACCGTCTTGTGCTCAATGCGGGTGCAAATATAGGATCATTTTTCGTTTATCCAAAACATTTTTTTAAAAAAATCAATTCGTATCTTCGCGTTGGTAAAGAAATAATTATGATTTTAACAATTGATGTGGGTAATACTCGAATTAAAGCTGCTGTTTTTGAGGAGAGTACTGTTCTTGAGAATTTTGTTTTTGAGAAAAATGAGCTGGAAGAAAATATTCAAAAAATTTTAAAAAAATTTTCAAACTGCACCGATTTGGTCGTTGCATCAGTCGGAAAAATCGAAAAAGAATCTTTTTTAGCATTCGAAAAAGATTTAAATGTTCATTTTTTAACTCATGAAGATATTTTTCCTTTTGTAAATAAATATGCAACGCCAAAAACTTTAGGAATAGACCGAATGATTTTGGCTTCAGGAGCAACTTTACAATTTCCAAAACAAAACAGGTTAGTCATTGATGCAGGAACTTGTATTACCTACGATTTTATCGACGAAAATGATAATTATTTAGGCGGAGCAATTTCTCCGGGCTTACGGTTGCGATATGAGGCATTGCACAACTACACGGCCAAGTTGCCTTTGCTGACTTTTGAAACACCTGAAAACTACATAGGGAACTCAACAAAACAGGCTATTCACTCCGGAATTGTCAATGGCTTCGTCTATGAGATTGATGGTTTTATCGATGAATATCGGGCAAACTTTTCAAATTTTATAATAATTTTAACGGGAGGTGATGCAGTTTTTTTGGCTAAACGATTAAAAAATACCATATTTGCCAATTCAAATTTCCTTTTAGAAAGTTTGAACCAAACATTTCAATATAAAAATCGACAATGATTAAAAAAATTATAGTAAGCGCTTGTTTGCTTATCTCGTTCGTTTCATTTGCTCAACAGGGTGCATCTCCTTATTCTTTCTTCGGAATTGGTGATGTTAGATTTAAAGGAACTCTTGAAAATAGATCTATGGCAGGAGTTTCGGTAGAGCAGGATAGTATCCATTTGAATATTGAAAATCCGGCAAGTTATGCCAGTTTGAGACAAACTACTTTTACAGTTGGAGGAACTTTTGGAAGTGCAAAACTTAAAACTACTGACGAATCTGCAAAATCACAAAGATCTACCTTTGATTATTTAGCATTAGGAATCCCAATGGGAAAATTTGGAGCAGCGTTTGGTTTGGTTCCGGTAACTTCTGTTGATTATAGAATCTTAAATGACCAGACAAATGTAACTGACGGAACAAGTTCTCAGCTTCAGGGAAAAGGTGGGGTTAATAAAGTGTTTTTAGGTTTAGGATATAAAATTACACCTAAGTGGAATATTGGAGTTGATGCACAATATAATTTCGGAAAAATCACCACTACCTCTATAGAACTTGCTACAGGAGTTCAAAATGGTACAAGAGAAACTAACGCTGCTGAGTTATCAGGTGTTAGTTTTAATGTTGGTACAATGTATCAAACAAAAATTGATAAAAAATTAAGTTTATTTACGAGTTTGGCTTATACGTTTGCCAGTACTTTAAATTCAAATAATACAAGAGCTATTGCGGTAGACGGAGATCCTGATCCTTATGAAGTTCCGGGGCAGGACAATAAATTAAAGTTACCAAACAAAATTACAATTGGTGCAGGTATTGGTCAGGCAAGAAAATGGTTAGTAGGTACAACAGTTGCTTTTCAGGGTAACGGAGAGCTTGCTAATTACTATAATGCAGGTAATAATGTGCGTTACGAAAAGTATCAAAAATATGCAGTGGGTGGATATTTTATTCCTAACTACGCTTCATTTACAAGTTACCTAAGCAGAATTACCTACAGAGCCGGATTGAAATATGAGAAATTGGGACTAATAGTGAATAACGAATCAATCAATGATGTCGGGATGTCTTTAGGAGCTGGAATTCCAATTGGTGGCGGAACTTTTTCAAACGTAAACGTTGGATTAGAGTTTGGTAAAAGAGGAACAACATCCGCAGCTTTAGTTCAGGAGAATTATTTCAACTTTAGTTTGAGTTTTTCTTTCAACGACAGATGGTTCGTGAAGAGTAAATTCAATTAAGCATAAAAATTGTATTTTTATAAGCTAGTACAATTTACTACATTTGGCAAATGAATTTACCAAAAAGATATATCATAGCGGCTGTCACAGTTTTTACTGTGACACTGTTTTTTGGATGCGAAAGTAATTTTAAAGAAGTTCAAAAAATCAACTTCTCAGAGTTTGTTCCAGGAAGTGATGCAGATACTGTAAATATAAAATATACAGATTCCGGACTTATAACCGGAGTTTTGAAAAGTCCTAAAATGTTAGATTATTCTAATTTGGATTTTCCATTTACAGAGTTTCCAATAGGAATTGACGTTACTTTATACGATAAAAAACAAAAGCGTACTTTTATAGTGTCCAATTATGCGGTTTCATACAAACTAACGGGCATAATAGACTTGCAGGGAAAGGTTAAGATTACTTCAGAAACCGGACAGATGCTGGAGACAGAGCAGTTGTATTTTGATCAGAAAAACGAATGGTTTTATACCGAAAGAAAATTTAAGCTTACAGATGCTAAAGGGGTTTCTTACGGTCAGGGAATCGATTTTAGTAAAGACTTTAAAGTGATTAATTCGCAACGTGTAACGGGTGAATTTGAATCAGACGAAAAATTATAATTATGGGCATTTTAAAATACACACAGTATCTTTATTTATTAATTGCAGCTGCTTTCATTTATGATGGAGTTACAAAGCTAAATTCTCCTGGTGAAAATCCTTGGTTGAGCTTTATAATTGCAGGAGTGAGTGTTTTTATGTTTTTTTTCAGGAGAAAATATGCCAAGAAATTTGACGACCATTATAAAAAACAATAAAAAATGGAAATTAGTATTATAATACTATGTTTAATACTATCAGCCTTTTTTTCAGGAATGGAAATAGCTTTTATTTCTTCGAATAAAATTTATCTTGAAATCGAAAAAAAACAAGATAATTTTTTATCCCGAATCCTAACCAAACTCACAGAAAATCCTTCAAAATTTATTGCTGCGATGCTTATTGGAAACAATGTAGCACTTGTGGTGTATGGCTTTTTTATGGGAGATTTAATTCTAAAATGCATCGACAATTTAGGATTCCATTTTTCTAATCTGACCAGTTTATTGGTTCAGACCATAATCTCGACTTTTGTAGTTTTAATTACAGCAGAATTTTTTCCGAAAGTCTTTTTTCAGATTTACGCTAACTCGCTAATCAAGTTTTTTGCGATTCCGGCTTATCTGTTTTACAGATTGTTTTATTACATCTCTACTTTTTTTATCTGGATTTCGGATTTTGTATTGAGAAAATTTTTCAAAACAGAAGGCGATCAGGTTCAGTTGTATTTTAGTAAAATAGAATTGGGTAATTATATTACAGAGCAAATGAATTCTGTAGAAGACGATGAAGAAGTCGATTCTGAAATTCAGATTTTTCAGAACGCATTAGAGTTTTCAGGTGTAAAAGCGCGTGATATTATGACGCCTCGTACAGAAATAGTCGATGTCGATTTATTTGACAGTATTGAGGATCTTAAAGCGTTGTTTATAGAAACAGGCTATTCTAAGATAGTGGTGAGTCAAAATTCGCTTGATGATATCGTAGGTTATGTGCATTCATTTGATTTGTTTAAAAAGCCTAAAACGATAAAATCAGTTTTAATGACGGTTGAGTTTGTTCCGGAAACCATTTTGATAAAAGATGCTTTGAATTTGTTGATTAAAAAACGAAAAAACGTAGCAGTTGTTTTAGATGAATATGGAGGAACTTCGGGTATAATTACTATTGAGGATATAGTCGAAGAGCTTTTTGGAGAAATTGAAGACGAACATGATTCTGAAGAAGAAGAACTAATCGAAAAAGAGTTGGGAGATGGTAAGTATTTGTTCTCTACAAGATTAGATGTTGAGTATCTTAATGAAGAATATAAGTTGAACATTCCTGAAGAAGATTCTTACGGAACATTAGGAGGCTTTATTGTGAATTTTACCAAAGAAATCCCTCAAAAGGGCGATGAAATCGTGATTGACAGCTATCATTTTGTGATTGAAGAGGCTACAAATAAGAAAATTGAATTGGTTAAATTGACAATAAAAGAGTGATTTTTTTAATTAATGAAAAAAATTGTGTAAAATAAAACGCTAGTTGTATTGTTATTAACTAGATAATTGTATTTTCGCAAACTGAATATAAAATTAACGATAATAAAAATGGCAGTTTTAGCAAAAATTAGACAGCGTTCCGCTTTATTGATAGGAGTTATTGCACTTGCATTATTTGCATTTATAATACAAGATCTATTCACTAGAGGAAGTTTCGGTCAAAGTTCAAAAGATGTAGGAAGCATCGATGGAAAAGATATTTCATTTGAAGACTTTAGAGTTAAAGTTAGTAATGTTGAAAAAAGTGGGCAAGGAATTACTTCCACTGAAGCTGCAAACAGAGTTTGGGATCAAGAAGTTTCAATCGCATTATTATCTTCTCAGTTTGATAAGTTAGGATTAAGAGTAGGTGAAAAACACTTACTTGAAGTTTTAAAATCAGATCCAAACATTGGTAAAAACCCAATGTTCCTAAATGCTGCTGGTGCTTTTGATGTAGCTAAATTTAAAGAATACTTTAAAGCTAATCCTGAAGCAGCACAATATATTTCTGAAAAAGAAAAAGATGCTGAATTAAACGCAAAATTCCAAATCTACAGCACATTAGTAAAAGCAGGTCTTTATACTACTGTTAGCGAAGGAAAATTGAAATATGAAATGGAAGCTAACAAAGTAAACTTTTCTTATGCTGCTGCATTATATTCTTCAATTAAAGATAGCGAAGTAAAAATTTCTGATTCAGATATCGTAGATTATATGAAGAAAAACGAGAAAAAATTCAAAGCGGATGCAACTCGTGAAATTCAATACGTTTTAGTAGAAGACAAAGCTTCAAAAGAAGACGAAGCTGAAATCAAATCTAAAATTACTGCTTTATTAAACGGAAGAGTAGAATATAACGCAAAAACAGGTAAAAACGATACTTTGCCAGGTTTTAGAAACGCAACTAACATTGCTGAATTTGTAAACTCAAATTCTGATGTTCCTTACGATTCTACTTATGTTCCTAAAAATGCTTTACCAGCTTTAGATGCTGATAAATTATTTAGCTTACCTGCAGGAGCAATCTACGGACCATACATTTACGGAAGATATTATGCTATCTCTAAATCTTTAGGATTTAAAGCTGGTGTTAACGCAAAAGCAAGTCATATCTTAATTGGTTACGAAGGATCTCAAACTCCAAACCAAAAAGAGAAAAGAACAAAAGAAGAAGCTAAAGCTAAAGCAGAAGAAATTCTTGCTCAGGTTCAGGCAAATCCAGATAGTTTCATGATGTTGGCTTTTACAAGTTCTGATGATTCATCTGCACAACAAGGTGGTGATTTAGGATATTTTGGTCCAAACCAAATGGTAAAACCATTCAATGATTTTGTATTCAGTAACGGAATTGGAAAAGTTGGTTTAGTTGAAACTCCTTTCGGTTTCCACATTATCAAAATTACTGATAAACAAGACGGAATTCGTTTAGCTACAATTGCTCAAAAAATTGAGCCATCTGAAGCTACTTCTGATAAAGTATTTACATTAGCAACTAAGTTCGAAATGGACGCTGCTAAGAAAGATTTTAATGCTACAGCAAAAGAGTTAGGTTTAAAAGTAGCTCCTCCTGTAACAGCAAAAGCTATGGATGAAGCGTTTGGTCCTTTAGGAAACCAACGTAACATCATCAGATGGGCTTATGACAAAGAAACTAGTGTTGGAGACGTAAAACGTTTTGAAATTGCTAATATTGGACACGTAATTGCTCAATACAAAAGCGAAAACAAATCAGGTTTAGTTTCTGTAACAGTAGCAAGACCATACGTTGAGCCAATCTTGAAAAACAAGAAAAAAGCAGAACTTTTAAAAGCTAAAATGACAGGTTCTACTATCGAAGCTGTAGCTAAAAGTGCTGGTGTAGCAGTTCAACAAGCAACTAATGTTACTATGGATAATCCGGTTTTACCTGGTGGAGTTGGACAAGAGCCTAAAGTTGTTGGTAATGCATTTGCATTAACTGCAAATAAAATTTCTGCTCCAATTGAAGGAAATACAGGAGTATATGTTGTAAAAAACATTAGTACTATCAAAGCTCCGGCTCCGGCTAACCACGCTGAGTACGTTGCTAAAGTAAAAGCTCAAAGTGCATCTGATGCAAGCAGAATCTTACCTGCATTAAAAGCTAACGCTAAAATTGAAGATAACAGATTACAGTTTAATTACTAGTTTGTAGTAAATAAAAGGTTTACATATAAAACCCGAAACGTTCTCATGAATGTTTCGGGTTTTTTCTTTTGTTCTAATAACTCATGAAATTGCTTTTTGTAATAATTATCACCGTATTTTCTTAAGTAATATAGGAATAGTAGAAATGTGATTAAAAAGTTTGTGATATTCAGAATATTACAGTTAATTTGTTCAGATTTTTACTTTACTTATAGAGAAGTTTTTAAATAATATTATAAAAGATAATGAGTACATATTTTAATAATCAAGCGTTTCATGTGTATGTTTAATTTGTTGAGAAAAAGGCCCAGAGTATATTCTAAAATCGAAAATCACATTTTTGGAATAATCACAGAGCTTTTAAAACTAAGCAGTACTGACATCAATAGTGATGAGTTGGGAGGCAAATATTATTTGAGTAATGAAGAGCAGCATTTTAAAGTTACAATCATGAGTAATGATTATGTAATACGACTAACGAACACTCGTGATTCTGTTGCTGAAAAATATGACAAAGCTTTTGTTGAAGATGTTTTGAAAGCCGTGAAGGAAGAGAAACATCGCAGGATGGAAGTTGTGTATGATTCTATTAATAACAGTATCGAAAAAATGGCAGAACGTTTGCACAATACATTGATAGAGTCAAACGAACTGGAAACTCAAAAAGTTCGACATCTGGAGAAAACATCATAAAATAAAAAAAGTAAACCGTTGAGTTTACTTTTTTTATTTTCTATCGGTAATAGATTGCTGTTTTATTGCTGTAATATCATTTCATCATAAGAAAGAATAGTCTCGTATCCTTTTGAACTAAAATAGGTTGTAGGGTCTTCTTTTGAAATTGCCATTACAAAATCACCACCCCAGGCTCCAAGGCTTTTTACAACTCCGTTGAAATCAGAAAAAGCAACTTCTTTAATAGTGCGTATTTCGAGAATATCGCTCATGTGAATTTCATGTTTTTCTACTGCAACGGCGAATTCTTTTATTGTTTTTGCATTTAAGATAGTATCGGTGATTTTATTATTATCGATGATATTATGCGCTAAATGTTGGTTTTTATTATTGTAATACGCATTAATCGCCGCTTTACTATTTTGTTTTTTATTAAGATAAACAAAATAGATGTTTTGGGTAAAATCAGGATTAAAATCAACCGTTTCTACAACGGGTAAATTCTGTTCCAGGCGGTACACGATAGGAGTATCGTTTTGTGCGCAGGCAATATCATAACCGCTTCCGCCAAAACTATTTTTTAAGAGCGTAAAAGCATCAATATTGGTCCATTGGGCAATATTGTTTATTAAAGTAGAAGAGGTGCCCAATCCCCATTTTTTAGGAAATGTAAGTTGGGTGCTAATTTTGTATCCTTCGGAATTATTTATAAAATCTGGGTTTAAAAGATAAGCTTCGTGTAAAATCTGAATTAAAGTCGTTTTTACAGTTTCAATTTTTGCATTGACAGGATTGGTGATTTCAGAAAATGAAATAGTATCCTGATACCAGATGTTTTCATCAAAATCATAGCTTTTCCACTGAATTTCATGGTTGGAACCGTTTTCTATAATTAGATTTTGTCCAAATTTTGTGGGTAATGCAAAAGCCCTGGCGCCATCTAAAACTAAATATTCGCCTGTAATCAGGAGTTTTCCGTTACTATAAAAAGTTGTTTTCATGCTGTATTTTTAAAATAAATTCCAATATTTTAAATTCCAAATTCCAATTAGAAATGGGATTTGGAATTTTATTCGAAAGCTGTAATATTTGGAATTTTTGTTTATTTTCTTATGGTTTCGATAAATTCTACAACGGCGCTATGAGATACGGCATTTTTCTTAAAATGAGATTTAATTAAACGACGCTCGTCTTCGGTAGCTTCAAATTGATTGATGATGTTATTTAGGTGCATTTTCATATGACCTTCCTGAATTCCGGTAGTCGTCAATGATCGCAATGCGGCAAAGTTTTGCGCCAAACCAGCAACGGCAACAATTTGCATTAATTCTTTTGCAGAAGGTTTTTCGAGGATATCAAAACATAGTTTCACCAAAGGATGTAAAGAGGTTAATCCTCCTACGGTTCCTAATGCTAAAGGAAGTTCGAGCCAGAAAGTAAAAATTCCGTTCTCGATTTTAGCGTGGGATAAACTGGCGTATTGACCATTTTTTGAAGCGTATGCGTGAACTCCGGCTTCTACGGCTCTAAAATCATTTCCGGTTGCGAGAATTACCGCGTCAACTCCGTTCATGATCCCTTTATTATGGGTTACGGCTCTAAAAGGTTCGACTTCGGCAATTTGTACAGCTTGTAAAAAGCGCTCTGCAAATTCTTGCGGATTGGTGATGTGCTTTTCTGCTAAATCTTCGATAGGGCAGGAAACTTCGGCTCTAACAATGCAATTAGGAACATAATTAGATAAAATGCTCATCACAACTTTTAGGGTTTCATCTTCTGAAAAAAGATCAGAATCCTGAAATTCATCTTTTAAAGTCGTTGCAAATTGTTCCAGACAAGAGTTAATAAAATTGGCTCCCATACTGTCTTTTGTCTCAAAAGTAGCATGAAGCTGATAATAATTCTCAAGTAAACTTCTTTTGTCTTTTAATTTTATATCTAAAATTCCGCCACCACGTTGTTGCATGTTTTTTGTTATGCTTTGTGTGTCAGAGAAAAATTTTGGTTTTATTTGATCAAAGAATGAATGTAGTTTTGCTGCGTCTCCGCTGAAAGTAAAATGAACCTGGCCAATTTTTTCGGTGTCAATTACAGTGGCTTTAAAACCACCGCGGGTTGACCAGTATTTTGCTGATTTTGATGCTGCTGCCACCACTGAACTCTCCTCAATTGCCATTGGAATCGTTTTGTATTGTCCGTTTATTAAAAAATTAGGAGCAACTCCAAGTGGAATGTAAAGGTTTGTAATGGTGTTTTCGATGAATTCGTCATGCAATTGCTGCAGCTTCTCATCTGAATTTGTGTAATTTCTTATAATATTTAGAGCTTCTTCAGGGCTTGAAAAATAGGTATTGGCAATCCAGTTTATTTTTTCTTTTTTGGATAATTTAGAAAATCCGGCAACAGCGTTGTTCATTCTCAGTATTTTAAATAATAATGTTGCGGCAAAGATACCATTTTAAGAGTTTTGTTTGCAATGTATTTGAAATTTGAAAAGTACGCAAACGTTATTTTTTTTAACATTTAACAGTTGAAATGTGTATTATGTTCATTTTTTTTACTAAAATTGGGCTCTTTTTTATATTTAAAATAATTCTCAATGAATACGAGTAAAATTACTGTAATACTTTTATTTTTAGTGGCTACTGTTTTTGGTCAACAAAAAATTACTGTCGAAGATATTTATAGCGGAGCATTTCGGGCAAAAGGAATGGATGAGTTGCAATCCCTAAAGAATACAGACCAATATACAGTTTTAAATGTAGATCAGGCGAGTAGAAGCATGCAGATCGATTTGTATGACTTTGCGACGCTAAAAAAAGTATCGAACTTAATTGATACAAAAAATCATAAAGATCTTGCAGACGGAATTGACAGCTATACATTTGATGCTTCTGAAAAAAAGATCTTAATTGCTTGTAATTCAAATAAAATCTTTCGTCACTCTTTTACGGCAGATTATTTTTTATACGATATAACAACAAAATCGCTTACTAAACTTTTTGATTTTCAGGTTCAGGAACCAACTTTTTCGCCTGACGGAACTAAAATTGCTTACGCAAAAGAAAACAATCTTTATGTATACGATGTAGCATCTAAAAAATCGACAGCAGTTACGACTGATGGAAAGAAAAATGCGATCATTAATGGTATTACGGATTGGGTTTATGAAGAAGAATTTGCATTTGTGCGGGCTTTTGACTGGAGTAAAGACAGTAAAAAACTAGCTTACATTCGTTTTGATGAAAGCCAGGTTCCGGAATTTTCGATGTCGATGTTTCATAAAGATTTGTACCCAACAATCGAAACGTTTAAATATCCTAAAGCAGGAGAAAAAAATTCGGTAGTTTCATTACATATATATGATGCGGCCGGAAATAGTACTAAAAAAGTAGATCTTGCTAAGTATAATGACTTTTATATTGCGAGATTACAATGGACAAATGATAACAACATACTATCGGCTCAGGTTTTAAACCGCCACCAGGATAATCTTGATTTGTTATTTGTTGACGGAACTACAGCTACTGCAAAAGTGGTTCTAAACGAAAAAGACAAAGCGTATGTTGATGTTACAGACAATTTGACTTTCTTAAAAGATAATAGCTTTATCTGGACAAGCGAAAAAGACGGTTTTAATCATATCTATTTGTATGATAAAACAGGAAAACTTAAAAATCAGGTTACAAAAGGAAACTGGGAAGTAGTATCGTACTACGGTTTCGACGAAAAAAACAAAACTATTTTCTACCAATCTACAGAAAATGGTTCTATCAACAGAGATATCTACAGAATTGGTTTAGACGGAAAAAGCAAAGTACGTTTAACTTCTAAAGTTGGAACAAGCGCGGCGACTTTTAGTCCTAACTTCCAATTTTTCATCAATACATTCTCAAGTGCTTCTCAACCTACGACTTATACTTTAAATGAGTCTAAAACAGGTAAAGAAATTCAGGTGATCGAAAACAATCAGGCTCTTGCAGCTAAATTGAAAGCGTATAATTTACCAACAAAAGAATTTTTTGTTTTGAAAACAGCAAAAGGAAACGAATTGAATGCGTGGATTTTGAAACCTAAAGATTTTGATCCTTCTAAAAAATATCCTGTTTTCATGTACCAATATTCGGGTCCGGGATCTCAACAGGTAAATAATGACTGGAATAATTCTGATGATTATTGGTTCGCATCTCTTACGCAACAAGGTTATATCGTAGCTTGTATTGACGGAAGAGGAACTGGATTTAAAGGTGCTGATTTCAAAAAAGTAACTCAAAAAGAATTAGGGAAATACGAAGTGCAAGATCAAATTGATGCTGCTAAAGTAATTGGGGCTTATCCTTATGTTGATGCGGCAAGAATTGGAATCTTTGGATGGAGTTATGGAGGATTTATGGCTTCGAACTGTATTTTTCAGGGGAATGACGTATTTAAAATGGCAATTGCAGTTGCTCCGGTAACAAACTGGCGTTTTTATGATTCTGTTTACACAGAAAGATACATGCAGACTCCACAGGAAAATGCAAGCGGATACGATCAAAACTCTCCTATAAATCACGTTAGTAAATTAAAAGGTAAGTTTTTGTTGATTCACGGATCAGGGGATGACAACGTTCACGTTCAGAACTCTATGCAAATGATGGAAGCGTTGATTCAGGCGAATAAACAATTTGATTCTCAGATATATCCGGACAAAAATCACGGTATTTATGGTGGAGCGACGCGAATTCAGCTTTATAATAAAATGACTAACTTTATCAAAGAAAATTTATAATCTAAAACTTTAAACCTTAATCAAATAATAAATAATATGGGAGAAACTCAAGTAAAAACTGCGCATCCAAAAGGACTTTGGGTATTGTTTGGAACGGAGATGTGGGAGCGATTCAACTTTTATGGAATGCGAGCTTTGTTAACTTTATTTCTTGTGAATTCATTATTGATGAAGGAAGAAGAAGCATCTTTGATTTATGGAGGTTTCCTTGGACTTTGTTATTTGACACCAATGTTGGGAGGTTTTGTTGCCGATCGTTTTTTAGGTAACAGAAACTGTATTTTATTAGGTGGATTATTAATGGCAATTGGACAATTGTTATTGTTTACCAGTGGTAGTGTTTTTGAAGGTAACAGAGCTTTTGCAACTATCATCATGTATACTGCTTTAGGAGTTATTGTTTTTGGTAACGGATTCTTTAAACCAAACATTTCTAGTATGGTGGGAAGTTTGTATCCTAAACAAGAAAAAACAAAATTAGATAGTGCTTTTACTATTTTCTATATGGGTATCAACATCGGAGCTTTTTTAGGTCAGTCAATCTGTCCTTTATTGGGAGATGTTAAAGACGCTGGAGGAATTAGAGATATTCATGCTTTTAGATGGGGATTCTTAGCGGCTTCTATCGCAATGTTGTTAGGAACTTTACTTTTTTACTTTTTAAAGAATAAATATGTAGTTTCTCCGGAAGGAAAACCATTAGGAGGTTTGCCTTCTAAAAATGAAGCTTCAGATTTTGAAGAAGGAGAAGCTCAAAAAGCGAACTTTTCTAGTAAAGCGCTTACAATTGCAGGAATTGCATTCATCGCTTTAGGGTTCTTTTTTCATTATGTAGTAGGTCAAAACTTAATTTATACCCTGATTTATTCAAGCGGTTTATCATTAGCCGGATTAATTATTTCGGATACTTCTTTAACTAAAGTTGAAAGAGATAGAATTATTGTAATTTATATCGTTTCATTCTTTATTATTTTCTTTTGGGCGGCTTTTGAACAAGCTGGTTCATCATTAACTTTTATTGCAGATAACCAAACAGACAGAAACTTCTTTGGCTGGCAAATGCCTCCATCTATGGTTCAGATCTTTAACGGATTATTTGTAGTTATCTTGGCAGTTCCTTTTAGTATTCTTTGGGATACTTTGAGAGCTAAAGACAAAGAACCAATCTCTCCGGTAAAATTAGCCGTAGGTTTAGTGGTAATCTCTATTAGTTTCTTTATGATTGCTACTCAGGTTTCTTATATCGGAACTTCAGGATTGTTGTTAGTTAAATGGCTTATCTTATTGTATTTCTTAAATACATGTGCTGAGTTATGTTTATCTCCAATTGGTTTATCATTGGTAGGTAAATTATCTCCAAAACGTTTTTCTTCTTTATTATATGGAGTTTTCTTCTTGTCAAATGCTTCTGGTTATGCTTTAGGAGGAACTTTAGGTTCTATCTTGCCTGCAACAGGAGATAAATTTGCAAAAGCAAAAGAATTAGGAATTGATCTTCAGGCAGTTTTAGATAATAAAATTGTACCAACAGCAGAGCAGGTAGCTTTATTAGATCAACATCAAATTAGTGCTCATAATCACTTTTTTGCAGGATTCGAAATCCATAACTTATATGAGTTTTTTATGGTATTTGTTGTTTTAACCGGTATCGCGGCAATTATTTTATTTGCTTTGACTCCATTCTTGAAAAAGATGATGCACGGTGTTCGATAAATAGTAATAATAATATATAAAAAATTACCTACAGGTTCAGACTTGTAGGTAATTTTAATTTTAAAGAGATACAGCTATGTGGAAAAAACACCCAAAAGCCCTTCCTTATTTGTTTTTATCTGAAATGTGGGAGCGTTTTGGTTATTATTTAATGATCGGAATTTTTACTTTATATCTAAAAGATGTAAAAGATGGTTTTGCGATGACAGAGAAAGAGGCTTCTGATCTTTACGGAACTTTTATCGCATTGGTTTTTTTAACTCCTTTTATTGGTGGACTTGTTGCTGACAGGTATTTAGGCTATAAAAAATCTATTGTTTTTGGCGGAATTTTAATGGGTATTGGTTACTTCTTAATGGGAGTACATGATATAACAGTGCTTTATATTGCCATGACTTTGGTAATTGTAGGAAATGGGTTTTTTAAGCCCAATATTTCGACATTATTAGGAAGTTTTTATTCTAAAGAAGAGTATAAAGATAAAAAAGACGAAGGCTACAATATTTTCTATATGGGAATTAATGTTGGAGCGTTTATTTGTAATTTCTTTGGTGCTGCATTGCAGATTCTTTTAGGCTGGCATTGGGCTTTTATGGCTGCCGGTGTAGGTATGTTTATTGGTGTTATTGTGTTTTTATTAGGTACTAAACATTATGTAGGATACGACCAGAAAAAAGGAGTTCAGGAAGGTGATATGCCATTTTATAAAATTATCCTGTTTATTCTATTGCCTTCTTTTGTTTTTGGAGCCATAGGATGGTTGATCAAAGGAGTTGCTTCAGAAACTAATTTAGACAGTTATATCTTTGGTTCAGATAGTACAGATGCCTTTATTTTTGCCTGTATTCCGATTGTTTTCTTTTACGGATCACTTTATTTTAAAGCCAAAGTAGAAGACAAACGTCCGATTGGGGCTTTATTGGCTATTTTTGGAGTTGTAATTTTATTTTGGGCCGTGTTTAAACTTAATGGTTCGGCGCTTACTACCTGGGCAGATCGTTATACTGACAGAGAAGTAGCGGGAACGGCTGGTCAGGTTGTTGGAAAATTAAAATTAGCGAAAGAAGTAGAATACAAAAAAGCAACTACTGAGGTTTACGATCAGCAGTTTCGTTTGCAAAAAGTAAATGGAGTTGTCGAAACAGAAGTAAATTACCCTTTATATTTTAGAAATGTTGCCCCTGAAAAATTGCCTGCAGAAGGAGCGAAAGTACACCTTTGGGCGACCAACTTAAGTCAGTCAATTAATCCGGCATGGGTTATTATATTAACACCTTTGGTTGTGGCATTTTTCTCTTTTTTACGAGCCAGAAAAAAAGAACCTTCAACACCTACGAAAATTGCTTTTGGTTTGTTAATTTCGGCCCTGTCAGTTTTGGTGATGGTTGCTGCAGTACAAATTGGCCATGACGGAGCAGAAAAAGTGAGTGCATGGTGGCTGGTAGCCAATTACGGAATCATAACAATTGGAGAATTATTTTTAAGTCCAATGGGATTATCGGTCGTGTCGAAATTGAGTCCTGTTAATATTACTTCGTTAATGATGGGCGGTTGGTTTTTGTCGACATCAATAGGAAATAAGTTAAGCGGAGTTTTGGCGAGTATGTGGGATACATACGATAATAAAGCTAACTTTTTTTGGGTTAATTTTGCATTGTTAATGTTTGCGACTGTACTAATGTTTGTTTTGGTAAAGCAGCTTAACAAAGTGATGAAAGAACGAGGAATCAATTAAATTATTTATAAATAAATGGAGCAGAAGATCACTTTAGAGGAAATTCAAAATTTTAAAGGCAATTACCCGAAACAATTGTGGTATTTGTTTTTTGTTGAAATGTGGGAGCGTTTTTGTTTTTACGGAATGCGTGGTGTTTTGGTTATTTTTATGGTAGATCAGCTTTTCTTAAAAGAAGATCATGCCAGTGAGCAATATGGTGCTATTCAGGCTTTTGTATATGCTTTTACTTTTATTGGAGGTATTTTTGCCGATAAAGTTTTAGGGTTTAAAAAATCATTGTTTTTTGGAGGAATCGTTATGATTCTGGGGAATCTTTTGATTGCTGTCGCGCCTCATGATATGTTTTATTATGGAATTGCATTCTCTATCATAGGAACCGGTTTTTTTAAGCCAAACGTTTCTTCGATGGTAGGAGAATTGTATCATGAAAACGATGGGCGTAGAGATGCGGGTTATGGAATGTTTTATGCCGGGATAAATGTTGGGGGACTATTTGGTGGTGCCTTGTGTGTTTATTTAGGGAAATACTATTCATGGCAATTATGCTTTTTATCGGCAGCCATTGTGATGTTTTTAGGATTGGTTACGTTTTTATTTACTAAAAAAAATCTGGGACCAATTGGAGATTCTCCATTATTAAATTTAGCGCCTGCTAAAAGAAGGATTCGCGAAATAGCAGTATATGCTTTGTCAATTTTGAGCTTACCGTTTATTTTTATAATGGTAAAAAATACAGACTATACAGATTATTTCATGTACACTATTGGTACAGTGGCTGTTTTGTATTTTGTTTACGAACTGATTAAGTTAGGAGATGCTAAAATGCAAAAGAAATTATTTGCAGCTTTTCTGTTTGTATTTTTCTATTTCTTATTCAATTCTATTTACGAACAAAGTGGAGGATCTTTATCGCTTTTTGCAAAAGATAATCTAAATAATAAACTATTGTTTTTTACAATAGATCCTAATGTTGTTAATAACAGCTCGAATACATTTTTTGTAGTAGTATTAAGTCCGCTTATTGGTTTATTATGGATCTGGTTAGGAAAACGAAAAATAGAACCTAATACTTTAATTAAATTCGGAATTGGATTTTTATTCCTTGCGGCTTCATTCTATATCTTCTATTTAACTAAGTTCTTTGCAGATTCTAAAGGAATTACCTCATTGAATGTGTTTACTTTTGCTTATTTAATCACGACAATTGGTGAGCTTTGCTTAGGGCCAATCGGAATGTCGATCATTACAAAATTGTCTCCAAAAAGACTGTTTGGAATGATGATGGGATTATGGTTTTTAGCAAGTGCTTTTGGTCAGTTGGCAGCAGGTAAATTAGGAGCAGAGATTTCGAGATCAAATACAGGAGATACTTTAGTTTCTAAATTACAATCGTATACAGAAGGATATTATCAACTGGCAATTTATTCACTTGTTGCAGGATTAATTTTATTGGCAATTTCGCCAATTATCAGGAAATTAATGCAAGAAGTAAAGTAGACGTATATACGGATTCTTTTTTTGTTTAAATTTGTGAAAAATTAAAATGACCATGAAAAAAATATTTTTAATAACCTTGTTTTTAGTTGGGGCATTTGCAGTGCAGGCGCAAGAACTAAAATGGTACACTGATGTAAGAGAAGCAATTACGGTTAGTAATAAAGAGCAAAAACCAATGTTGATGTTTTTTACCGGAAGTGATTGGTGTGGTTGGTGTATTCGTTTGCAAAATGAAGTTTTAAAAACACCTGAATTTACTAAATGGGCTAAAGATAATGTCGTTTTAGTTGAATTGGATTATCCAAGAAGAACGCCGCAAACTCCTGAAATTAAAAATCAAAATAACGAATTGCAACAAGCTTTCGGGATTCAGGGATTTCCAACTATTTATTTTACAAGTGCTGAGGCAAAAGATGGTAAAGTAAATTTTAAAGGATTGGGACAAACCGGATATGTTGCCGGAGGGCCATCTGCCTGGTTAACAGTTGCTGAAGGAATTGTACATCCAAAAAAATCTTAAAAAAAAACATACTCAATAATAAGTATAGAAACTCCTTACGTTATCGTAAGGAGTTTTTTTTGTTTAGTAAGAAAAGTTATTCATTTGTTTTGGCGTTTTTATGGCTTTGATATTTTATTATGTGAAAAAAAACATATAATGTATTTTTTGTATTAATAAAAATTGGAAAATTAAAATAATATGTTAATTTCGTCATGCTATACTAACCAAAACCAATTAGAATATGACTAAAAAATTACTTATCCTACTATTTTTTTTAGGTTCATTTTTTCTGCAAGCACAAAATTTAGTTTGGAGAACAAACATGACTGATGCGATTGCCATAAGTAATGAGCTTAGAAGACCAATGCTGATTTTATTCACTGCCTCAGGTGTACCGGAAAATCTTCAGAACGAAATTTTTAAAACCCCGGATTTTGCAGTCTGGTCGCGTGACAATGTCGTTCTTGTAAAACTTGATCTTTCAGACTCTACTATTGAGCAAAGTGATAAAGAGCAAAATATTAAATTAAAAAATGCATTTGGTGTGCAGGAATTACCGGAAGTATGCTTTGCTAGCGCCTCAATCCGAAAAAATAAAACAACATTTAGTGCTTTAGGAAAAATTGCCTACAAACCAGGTGGAGCAAAAGCATGGATAGCAGAATCTAATGCCATCTTGCATCCTAGTGAATGAATTAAATTTAAATTAAGTTTCTTAGTTTAATTTGTAGATTCCCTTTTCGTTTTTAAGCGAAAAGGGATATTTTTTTACCAGCTATTTGTACTGCAAATCAATTGTTTATTAATTATTTGCCGTCATTTTTTATTAAACCAATAAAAAAATAGTAATTTATTATCTATTGTTTATTTGTGTTGAATTTTGGTTAAATAAATTAATTTTTAATGTGATTTTAATATCATTGTTGTTAAATTAGTGAAATAAATATAATTTAAACTTGATAGAATATGAAGCAAAAATTACTTATTTTTTTATTTATTCTAGGGTTTTCTTTTTTGCATTCACAAAATTTAGCATGGAAAACAAACATGAATGATGCCCTTAAAATGTGCGATGAACAAAGAAAACCGCTTTTGATTTTTTTTACATCAGCAGGAATTTCTCCGGCGATTCAGAACGAAGTTTTTGCAACCAGAGATTTTTTAGATTGGTCTGAGAAAAATATTATTTTACTAAAACTTGATTTGTCTGATGCTTCTTTATCTGCCGAAGAAAGAGAACAAAATGTCAAGTTGAAAGAAGCGTTAGGCATAGAGGAAGTACCGAAAGTTTGTATTGCTACGGCTTCTATTCGAAGAAATAAACCCACAATCAATAAGTTGGGCCTGCTTGAATACAATACAGGCGGAGCAAAAAAGTGGATCTCAGAGGTTAAAGCAATATTGAATGGAGATTAATAAACTTCGCTTTATTCTATTTTATAAAATCCCTTTTCGTTTGTGGCATGAAAAAGAATGTTGTTTTTGAGGCAACTGGTTTTCCAAGTTTTCTGAATGGCATAAGAGTTTGAGCCATCGGCAATTATTATTCTCGGGTGTAAGTCTTGTAACATACGATCTAAATTTATTTTAGGCGTCTGCGTAAGGATCAAAATGTCGGGTTGAATTTTGGTGGGATAAATTCCTGAACTATCGATGACGAGAATTCTTTTTCCGTTAAAAAATAGCGTGTTTTCGATTTTCTTGCGGGATTGTAAGCGGCTAAAATTTCCAACCAGGTAAGGGATTAGAACGTTGTTTTTAGAAAGTGTATCACTGGTAAAAATAGTGATGTCTTTTGCTGTGCGTTTAGAAATTAGTGTATTTTTCTTTGTGTTATAAACAATCATTTCTTGATTATTCTCGATTTCTCTTTTGGTATATATAACAGAAATCTGCAATAAAATTATGCTGGATAATAAAAACAACAATTTACTGTAATTGGGGTTTTTACTCCATATAATAGCTGAAATAATAAAGAGATAAAAAGTAATCAGATAATAAAAATTGAAGCTGATATCGCGTATTACAAACCATTCAAAAGAAGCTACAATATGAATCGTTTTATTTAAAAGATAAATGCTTTTTTCAAAAATCTCTATGATGATTAATGGCGGAGAAGTGAAAATTGCCAGAATCATAACGATAATTCCTGCGATCATAATAAAAGATAAAATAGGAATGATAACAATATTGGTTACAAAAAACAATCCGGGAAATTGATGAAAATAATACAAACACAAAGGCAGAGTACCTATTTGTGCGGCAAAAGAAACCGTTAATGCATTCCAGATGGTGACTTGAATTTTTCGTTTTGGAGTCCAAATTGTTTTTAATAAAGGTTGTAACCAGACAATAAAAAATAAAGCAAGATAACTTAGCTGAAAACCAACGTCAAATAAAAAATAAGGTTCAAGGAGTAGTATTAGCAACATCGAAACCAGCAAAGTATGATAGATGCTTCCGCTTCTTCGTAAATGGTTTCCGATGGCTAAAAATGAAAACATAACAACAGATCGTAAAACAGAAGGCGATAAACCTGAGATTATTGCAAATGCGCCTAATGATACTAAAATTGAAATTAGTTTTATAAAAGAACCTTTTCGTGTATTTGGAATTGGTTTTAAAATAAAATTGATAAAAAGCATTATAAAACCAACATGCAATCCTGAAACCGAAAGTATGTGTGTAGCGCCGGAGTATTGGTAATCCTGAATAATATCAGATGAAATTTCTTGTTGTTGCCCTAAAATAAGAGCCAGAGCAACATTCATTTCTTCTTTATTAAAATTAGATTTTTCCAGATTGCGAACAATACGGGAATGCAAACGACCGGAATAATACCAAATGTCTTTTTTAGGAGTTTTATGAATATCAATTTCTGCTTTGTTAATATACACCTGCGCATAAATTTGCTTGTCTGCCAGATATTTACTGTAATCGAACTGATTAGGATTTTTATTGATGCTATTGCGTTGTAAAACCGTTTTTACTTTTATAATATCGCCAATAATCAGACTTTTAAGACTGTCTTTTTGAATGTTGACAATGATTTTACCGGAATAATTTTTACCGTTGATGCTGTTTACTATTGCAGTAAATCGATCATTATAAGTATTGCTTTTGAGTTTTTCCCGTAAAGTAAAAGTTATGATTTCCGGAGTTTCAAATGCTTTTTTGCAATGAATATAATTTGATTTTTGAAGAGAATTGGTGTGAAGCAATAAGGTTAAAACACCAATGAAAAAGGAAATATAATAAGTGTTTATTCCAAAAAGGGGAATGAATTTTTTATTTCTTCGGATAAAAAAATAGGAGATCGAAAATATAAGTAGACCAACAATAAAGCATGAAATAGCAATACATACTGATGGTTGACAATAATAGCAAAACAAAATACCTAATAGAAACCAAATTGTAATTTTGGTTAACGGAAAATCTAATACTTTCATGGTTTAAAAGTATTAAATATTTTGTAAGAAAAAAGATATATTTTGTTTAATTGAATTTACTCAACAATTCGGTTGATTTGTACAAATGAATTTTGGTAATAAGCTTCTTTGGTAGAAGAAATTATTACTCCTTTTGAGGTTGATGAATGAACAAATTTGATCTCACTTGAGTTTACTTCAGTAATGAGTCCAACGTGATTAATTTGTTTGCTTCGGTTGGTTTTAAAAAAGATCAAATCGCCCTTTTTGGCATCATTAAACTTAATAACTTTTCCAATTTTAGCCTGATCATAAGAACTTCTTGGCAGCGTAATATTTTCTGATTGAAATGTCGTAAAAACCAGCCCTGAACAGTCGTAACCACTTTTTGATGTACCGCCGGCTTTGTAGCGCACACCAATATTATCAGTAGCTTTTTCAATCAAATGATTGACTACATACTTGTTTTCTGACTTCGATTCTTTTTTGCTCACAGTAGTTGATGTCGATTTACAAGAAGTAAAAAAGACAGCCAAAAGAGCTAAAAGGAGTATTTTTTTCAAACCAAAAATTTTAAATTATTTCAAATCAGCTACAATAAGTTTTGCTGTTTTTTTACTTGCGCCAACTCCGCCTAATTTTTGCTCCAGAATATCATAATTCTTAAGCAGTTTTTCGCGGTAATTAGGTTCTAATAATTTTTGTAGTTCTTCTTTAATGCGTTTGGTATTACAATCGCTCTGAATCAATTCTGTCACCACTTCCTGATCCATGATAAGATTAACAAGCGAAATGTATTTTAAAGTAATAATTCGCTTTGCAATTTGATACGAGATAGCACTTCCTTTATAACAAACCACTTCCGGAACTTTAAAAAGAGCCGTTTCCAGCGTTGCAGTTCCTGAAGTTACTAAAGCCGCAGTCGACGAACGCAATAAATCATACGTTTTGTTGGAAACGAATGCAATGTTTTTGTTTTTTATAAACTGCTGATAAAATTCATAATCCTGACTAGGAGCACCCGCAATTACAAATTCATAATCCTGAAAATCATCCACCACACTCAGCATAACGCTCAGCATTTTAGTAATTTCCTGTTTACGGCTTCCCGGTAAAACGGCAATAATTGGTTTTTCCCCTAATTGGTGTTCTTTTCTAAAAGAAACTTCATCAAAAGCAGGCTGATTCTGTATAGCATCAATTAAAGGATGGCCAACAAAATCGACAGGAAAATGATGTTTGTCTTCGTAGAAACTTTTTTCAAACGGTAAAATAACAAACATTTTATCAACGTCCTGTTTGATCGCTTTGATTCGGTTTTCTTTCCACGCCCAGATTTGAGGAGAAATATAATAATGAGTTTTATAATTTAATGCTTTGGCCCATTTGGCAATACGCATATTAAAACCCGGATAATCAATAAAAATTAAAACATCAGGCTGGAATTCTAAGATGTCTTTTTTGCAAATTTTGATATTGTTTAAAATGGTTTTTAGGTTAAAAATCACTTCAACAAAACCCATAAAAGCCAATTCACGATAGTGTTTTACTAAGGTTCCGCCTGCTTTTTGCATAAGGTCACCTCCCCAAAATCTAATATCGGCCTGAGGATCTTCTTCGTATAAAGCTTTCATTAAATTTGAACCGTGTAGATCTCCCGAGGCTTCACCTGCGATTATGTAGTATTTCATATGAATGGTATTGAAAGTGTGTTTTAAATTTTAAAAACAACATTTTTTTTGCAAAGCAAAGATAAGATTTAAATAAATAAAGTAGAAATAGCCAGAACAATCACTGCCAAAACTACGCCTCTTGCCTTAAGTTCTTCATTTCTTTTTAATAGAATCCAAAAGACGGCAAGATCTAAAACCGTACCTATAGTGATTACTTTTCCTAAATAGCCTTCTTTTTTTATGGTTTGAAGTCCTGTTGCAAAATCAAATTTGGTAAAGAAAGTAACAAACAAATAACTCCCCAGCAATGCCGTAAAAATTCCGATTACAAAACCTATAAGTAAGTCTTTTTTATTCATTTAGATTCCAGGTATTAAGTTGTTGCATAGAATGATGAGCCGTTAAATCAAACTGAACAGGAACTACAGAAATGTAACCATTCTCTAAAGCCCATTCGTCAGTATCTTCTCCCTGATCTTCATTGGTAAATTTTCCGGTAAGCCAGTAATAATCTTTTCCAAAAGGAGTTTGTCTTTTGTCAAATTTCTGTGCATAATACGCTTTCGCCTGACGACAAATTTTTATTCCTTTAATTTCGTTTTCTTTTAATTTTGGAAAATTAACGTTTAAAACGACACCCGGAGGTAATTTATTTTTGAGCGTTTCTAAAGCTATTTTTCTAACAAATGATTTTATTTGTTCAAAATCAGCATTCCAGTCAAAATCTAATAAAGAAAATCCGATTGCCTGAATTCCTTCTATTCCCGCTTCAACAGCAGCACTCATGGTACCCGAATAAATTACATTTATAGACGAATTTGTTCCGTGATTAATTCCGGAAACACATAAATCAGGTTTTCTTTTTAAAATTTCATTTACTGCCAGTTTCACACAATCAACAGGAGTTCCGGAGCAGCTATATTCTGTTACAGGATCTTCTTCTTTCGAAATTTTGTCGAGAAATAAAGTATTGTTTATCGTAATTGCATGACCCATTGCACTTTGAGGCTTGTCTGGCGCTACTACGATAACTTCTCCAATAGTTTCCATAACGCTAATTAAAGCTCTAATTCCCGGCGCAAGAATTCCGTCATCATTGGTGACTAATATTAAAGGTTTTTCATTTTCCATGCTGTGGTTTTTATCTCGATTTATCAAAATTAAAGCTTGTAAAAGCAAATGTAGTAACTGATTTTGGTAGAATACTAACAAATGAGCAAAAATTATAAACTTAATTCAAGAAGACTTTTAAGGTTCAAACATTTTTATATCTTTAACAAAAAATTATAGCGAACTTGGCAAGTTGGCACAATTTTTACAGTTAACTTAGATTAAAAAATTTGATGAATGCTATTATTAAGTTTATGAAAAGAAATTATAAAATACTTATAGCCGTATTATGCTTGTCTTTAACCTTATTTGCTTTTAAAATTAATGCAGATAAGTCAGTTGATCCGGACCCGAACAGAGATAAAACACTTTTAGAATTATTGGCATTTGTTATCGAAAAAGGACACTATAGTCCGGCAGAAATAAATGATGAATTTTCTAAAGGAATTTTTAAAGATTACGTAGAGGCATTAGATCCTTCAAAACGATTCTTTTTACAATCTGATATTGATGAATTTAAACAATATGAGCTGCAATTAGACGATCAGTTTTTGAATAGAGATCTAACGTTTTTCAATCTTACTTATACAAGATTGATGAAACGTATGGAAGAAAGCAAAAAACGTTATAAAACTATTTTAGCACAACCCTTCAACTATGATGTTGATGAGACTTTTAATGCTGATTACGATAAGTTGCCTTATGCAAAAAATGCAACAGAAATCAATGAAAGATGGAGAAAACAAATTAAATTATCTACGCTTTCTTCTTTGGTAACAAAGCAAAAATTAGAAGAAGACAAAAAGAAAGAAGATCCTAATTATAAGGTGAAATCTTTTGAAACATTAGAAAAAGAAACTCGAGATAGTTCTTTAAAATCTTTGGATGATAACTTTAGTTTGATTAAAGATTTGAATAAAGAAGATTGGTTTTCTGTATATGTAAACTCAATTATGGGTCGATTTGATCCACATACAAGTTATTTTGCGCCTGAAGAAAAGGATCGTTTTGATGTAAACATCAGCGGTAAATTAGAAGGTATTGGAGCAAGATTAACGAAAAAAAATGATTTTACTCAAATTGATGAATTAATTTCAGGTGGACCAGCCTGGAAAGGAAAACAATTAGAGGCCGGAGATTTAATTTTGAAAGTAGCACAAGGAAACGAAGAGCCTGTAGATGTTGTAGGGATGCGTTTAGACGATGTGGTGAAAAAAATTAAAGGGCACAAGGGTACTGAAGTAAAACTTACAGTTAAAAAAGTAGACGGAACAACTAAAGTTATTTCGATTATTAGAGATATTGTCGAAATTGAAGAAACGTATGCTAAATCTAGTATTGTAGAAAGAAATGGTTTGAAATACGGAGTAATCTATTTACCTAAATTTTATATCGATTTTGAAAATAAAGATGGTCGTGATGCCGGTAAAGACATCGCTCTTGAAGTGGAAAGACTGAAAAAAGAAGATATTAGCGGTATTGTACTGGATGTTCGTGATGATGGTGGTGGATCTTTATCTACAGTGGTTGATATTGCCGGTTTATTTATTGAAGAAGGACCAATTGTTCAGGTGAAATCTGCAGGTAAAAAGAAAGAAGTTTTATACGATAAAGATAAAAAAATCGAGTGGGACGGACCATTAGTAATTATGGTAAACAGTTTCTCAGCTTCGGCATCAGAGATTTTGGCTGCTGCAATTCAGGATTACAAACGTGGAGTTATCATTGGTAGTAAACAAACTTATGGTAAAGGAACTGTACAAAACGTTCTTGATTTGAACCAATTTGTTCGTAATGCAAACTATGGTGATTTAGGAGCTTTAAAAATTACAGGACAGAAGTTTTACAGAATCAACGGAGGTTCTACTCAGTTAGAAGGTGTTCATAGTGATGTTGTGATGCCAGATCGTTATGCTTATCTAAAAATGGGAGAACGTGATAATGAAAATGCTATGCCATGGGATAAAATAGATCCTGCAGATTATAGCACATGGAAATCTAATGAGAATTTTACTAAAGCAATTGCAAATAGTAAAGACAGAATCGCTCAAAATGCGCAATTCAAATTAATTGAAGACAATGCAAAATGGATCGATGTTAAAAACAAAGAAAACACCTATAGCTTAAATATCAATAGTTTTAAAGCGACTCAGGAACAAGTAGAAAACGAGGGTAAAAAATACAAACCAATTTCAGATTATAAAAATGACTTGGTATTTAAATCATTACCATACGAAGAGCTTGAAATGAAAGCTGATGCAAGCTTAAAAGAAAAAAGAGATGCCTGGCATCAGGCTTTATCTAAAGATGTTTATGTTGAAGAAGCATTAAATGTTTTAGATGATTTGCAATCTAAAGGTAGTGTAGTAAAAGGATCAGTTTCTCCTAAAATGAAAAAGGATAAATTAGTAAAATCTTAATTCTTTAAAGAATTAATTTGTTAGAAAACGCTTCAGAAAATTTAAATTTCTGGAGCGTTTTTTTGTGCGGTTATATTGTATTTTTGTAAGAAGTGGCTTTTTGCTAAAGCTAAATTTTAGAAGAAAAATAAAAATAGTAAAGGAATGAAGAATTATATTGTTTTAGGTTTGATAGGCTTTATGTTATTGTCGTGTAAAAAAGAATTAGGCAGCAATAGCGAATTACAGAAAGAAACATCTTTTGTTTCTAATCAAAACAGTACAGACTCGTTATATACTTTTGCTTATTTGCCCACTTCTACAACCAAGCAAATTGTAAAACATCAATATTATACCTTATCCTATAATGAAAAGTTTGAGCAGGCAGAGTGGGTTGCGTATGAATTGAAGAAAGAGTATTTGAAAAGCGGTAATTATAAACGTCCTTATTTTATTGAAGATCCAAGTGTAACGACCGGTTCTGCAGATTGGAGAAATTATAAAAAATCCGGTTATGATAAAGGACATCTTTGCCCTGCCGGAGATATGGAATTTGATCAGAAAGCGTATAATGATACATTTTATACTTCGAATATTTCGCCACAGGATCATGCTTTTAATAGCGGAATCTGGAATCGTTTAGAACAAAAAACACGTTATTGGGCTGATAAATACAATGATATTTATGTAGTAACAGGAGGAATTTTGAAAGATTCAGATAAAAAAATAGGAACTGAAAAAGTAGCTGTTCCTAAATATTTTTATAAAATCATTTTAGCTAAAAAAGGTAAAGAACATAAAGCAATTGCTTTTTTGGTTCCTAATCAAGATAGCGATAAATCACTTTATGATTTTGTAGTGCCTATCGAAACTTTAGAAAAAATGACCGGAATTGATTTCTTCCCGAATTTAAAAAACTTAAAAAGCAGTAAAGATTTTTAGTTGCTAAAAGTAAATTTATAAATCTTAATCAAAAGTTTAAATGTGCCGTTAGGCACTAAATATTGGTAGAAAACAGGAATAGGAATATTTAGCGTGCCGTAGGTACGCAATAGTTATCGTTTTGTTGCGTACCTACGGCACGCCAGGATATTTAGAGCTTAATTTTTTACCAATATTTAGTGCCTAAAGGCACAGATTGTAGATCTTTAATTATAATTTATTTTGATTTTTGGGATTAAACAATATAAAACTCATTATAGCCAAAATCCAGACACCAATTCCTCCGTAAAGTAATATCATTTCAAAACCATGAGCCAATGCACCATGTAATATGGATTGAGATGAATCTAATGTTGCTAATTGAGGGAAATCCTGATTAAGAGACGAAAAATTTCCAGCCGCAACTTTTTCTGAAATAGATTGTAGTGTTTTTGAATCAATAGCTCTTGAAAAAGCATTATTTAAATACGAGAGTATTCCTTGTACAAGAATAAAACCCATCAAAGCAATATTTATTGACAAAGTAATCAATCTTGCACTCATATCGATTCCCGAAGCCATTCCTGAGCGATTTGCAGAGACTGAGCTTGTAGTAGTATTAGTTACAGGCGTATTGGTTAAACCTAACCCAATTCCTGCCAGTAAAGAGCCCGGAAGCATTGTGAGCCAGCTGGCGTGTTCTGCAATGCTGCCGTATCTCATAACGATAAAACCCAGTCCTATAACAAATAGACCTAACGGAATTACAATCCCGGAACGATATCGAACCGAAAGATATTCGGCAAAAGGCGGAATTACTAAAGTAGGAAGGGTATAAGCAAGCAAAGAAAGTCCTACGGTTACAACATCATATCCCAGACAACTTTGAAAATAAATAGGGAGATAAATGATGAAAGGCCAAAAGCTGAAATTCATACCTATAGATCCAAAAATAGCGCCTGAAAAATTACGTATTTTAAATACCGAAAAATCAAACATGGGATAAGGATTGGTTTTTTCCACCCATAAAAACAATACAAAACTTATTATTGTAATCGCTAAAATACCTAAAGCTACTGGGCTGGTAAAACCAAGATCTGGCCCTTGCGTGATAAAATACGTTAATCCAAATACGGCGACAGATAATGTGATCATTCCCCATAAATCTATTTTTTTAGCGTCAGCATCTTTAGATTCGTCTACAAAACCATAAACGAGAATTGCAGCAAGAATTGCTATAGGAACATGTATTAAAAATACCCATTGCCAGGATAATATTGCGATAATAGAACCCCCTATTATGGGGCCAAAACCCAATCCAACACCAAGAATAATTCCCCAAATACTAAAAGCCCTGCTGCGTTCTTTTCCTTCCTGAAATTGATGTGATAAAGTAGCTACCTGGCAAATTAGCATCGAGCCGCCGCTTACTCCCTGAAAAAAACGACTGATTACTAATAAAGCGACATTGTCTGCCAAACCGCAAACTAATGATGAGATACCAAATAAAATTAAGGTAATAATCAAAATACGTTTTCGGCCATATCGATCGGCCAGAGTTCCGGCTGCCATTAAAACCGTGGTGCAACCTATGGTATAAATATTCATGATCCATTGCATATCTTTAAGATTCGCATTCAGTACTTTTTCAAGTGTAGGAAGAATGACCGGAACACTCGAAATTTCCAGAGAAAACATCAAGGTTGCCAAGCAAATAGCGACTAAAGCGATGTTGTTTTTGGTAGAGGATAAATTTTGCTTCATTTTTAAATTATATTTTTAGCAAAAATAAACTGAGTATTGTTCTTTTATCAGTATAATTTAATGATAAAAAAGTACTTTTGTGATATGAGAAAAGAAAACATGCATCAATCAGTAGAAGTGCTTTACAAAAAAGTAGATGAGTGCCCAATTGTAAATTCGCAATTCAGTTTTTTTCAGATGGTTTATGTGATTTCAGGAAATGGATTGCTTCATATTAATGGAAATGCCATATCCTATCAGGCAGGAAATCTAATGCTACTGACACCAAATGATTATCATAACTTTGATATTATAAATACGACAGAATTTTTATTGGTTAAAATTAATAGCGAATATGTAAAAGAATACAAATCAAAAAGTATCGATCATATAGGTTGTTTGTTGCACTATGCAACACATTTATCGGGTTGTATTTTAAAACGAAAAGCAGATGAATTTCTTGTAAAATCGATATCAGATTCGTTGATTCATGCGATAGAGAATAAGGATATTTACGATGAAGATTTAATTACTCATTATGTAAATGCTCTTATTGTAATTGCTGCCAGAAACATTGCGAAAATAAAACCAACTGGAGTAAAAGAAAGTGCCGATAAAAAAATCCTGGAGATTATTAATTATATTCAGGCTCATATTTTTTGTCCTCAAAAATTGAAAGCTTCGGCAGTAGCAAAGGAATTTGATATTTCTGATACGTATTTGGGAAGCTATTTTAAAAATCATTCCGGAGAAACAATTCAATCTTTTATTTCAAATTATAAAATACGGCTGATAGAACATCGATTGCGTTTTAGCGATATGAGAATTAATGAAATTGTGGAAGAATTTGGTTTTTCAGACGAAAGTCATCTCAATAAATTCTTTAAAAAACATAAAGAGATCAGTCTTACTGCTTATAGAAAAGCTAAAGTTTTATCGAATTGATTAAAGGTTTTTGCCACAGATTAAAGGATTGTAAAGATTTTTTTCACGAAGAAGAATTGCCAACGGTTTTAACCGTTGGGACACAATAGAGATAGCCTGATTATAGCAAGTCGAATCACATAAAAAAGCCGAAGATTTCTCTTCGGCTTGGTTTTTTATTTCGTGTAAAACTTAGAAAGTTGTCAAAGCTTTTAATTCTGCAATAGTCTGAGTTGGATTTTCTGCTTTAAAAACAAAACTTCCGGCAACTAAAACATCAGCTCCGGCTTCTACTAATTGTTTAGCATTTTTACTCGTTACACCACCGTCGATTTCAATAATTGTCGAAGCTTTTTTACGAGTAATTAAGTCTTTTAGTTTTTTTACTTTATCATAAGTGTTTTCAATAAATGATTGTCCCCCAAAACCAGGATTCACACTCATAATACAAACTAAATCAATATCATTAATAACATCTTCTAATAAGTCGATATTAGTATGAGGATTAATGGCAACTCCGGCTTTCATTCCTTCAGCTTTTATAGCTTGTAATGTTCTGTGTAAATGTGTGCACGCTTCATAATGAACCGTTAAACCATTAGCGCCTAAATCAGCGAAGGTTTTGATATATCTATCCGGATCGATAATCATTAAGTGTACATCGATATATTTGTTTGCATGTCTTGAAATTGCTTCTAAAACTGGCATTCCAAAAGAAATATTCGGAACAAAAACGCCATCCATAATGTCAATATGAAACCAATCAGCCTGACTGTTGTTGATCATCTCGACATCACGTTGTAAGTTGGCAAAATCAGCTGCAAGAACAGAAGGAGCAATAAGTGTATTCTTCATTTTGTGTAGTTGTGTGTTGTGTTATTTTTTTGCAAAGATAGATTTTTTATGATTTACATTGAAATTTAACCGCAATCCCGATAGCTATCGGGAGCAAAGCATTTTTATTTTTTGCAATGTATAAAAACGCAGAGTTCGCAAGGCTTTGTGTAGTTGGCATTTCTAAAAAAAACTTATACAAAGCCTTGCGGACTTTGTGGTAAAAAAAAATGCTAGTTCAGACCAATAAAAAACTCCGGTAATCAGCCGGAGTTTCAATCATCAATCAAAAAACGAACAGTCAATCAAACTGTTGTTTGCTTTAAAGTCCAATATAAGCACTTTCGTAATAAATTCCAAATCCCAATCAAATAATTGGAATTTGGAATTTAAAAATATTGGATTTATATTTTAAATTATCCTAAGTAAGTTTTAAGGATTTTACTTCTAGAAGTGTGTTTTAATCTGCGGATTGCTTTTTCTTTAATCTGACGAACACGCTCACGAGTTAAGTCGAAAGTTTCTCCAATTTCTTCTAAAGTCATTGGGTGTTGATCGCCAAGACCAAAATACAAACGAACAACATCTGCCTCTCTAGGAGTTAATGTTTCTAATGAACGCTCGATTTCAGTACGTAATGATTCGTGAATCAACTCTCTGTCCGGGTTTGGAGATTCTCCAGAACGTAAAACGTCATAAAGGTTAGAATCTTCACCTTCAACAAGAGGTGCATCCATAGACAAGTGACGACCAGAGTTTTTCATAGACTCTTTTACGTCATTTACAGTCATGTCAAGTTCTTTTGCAATTTCTTCAGCAGAAGGCGGACGCTCGTTAGATTGCTCTAGTAAAGCGTACATTTTGTTGATTTTATTGATAGAACCAATTTTGTTTAATGGTAAACGAACGATACGAGATTGTTCTGCCAAAGCCTGAAGGATCGATTGACGAATCCACCATACAGCGTAAGAGATGAATTTGAAACCACGAGTTTCATCAAAACGTTGAGCCGCTTTAATTAAACCTAAGTTTCCTTCATTAATTAAATCAGGAAGAGTTAATCCTTGATTTTGATATTGTTTAGCAACCGATACAACGAAACGTAGGTTGGCTTTTGTTAATTTTTCTAAAGCTCTTTGATCACCAGCCTTTATTCTTTGTGCTAATTCTACCTCTTCATCAGCGGTAATTAGGTCAACTTTTCCAATTTCTTGTAGGTATTTGTCTAACGATGCAGTTTCACGATTGGTTACCTGCTTGGTGATTTTAAGTTGTCTCATGTTTTTTGTCTCCTCAATTTTTAAGTGTACAAGTAGTTATACGTAAAGAGATACAAAAAGGTTACAAAAAAATAAATTTTTATTTAAAATAAAAAAACACCCAGACTTAAAAGCTTAAGTGTGAAGTGTTTTTTGTTGAAAAAGGGGCAAGCTTTTTTTATTCAGATAAGTCATCATAGACATCTAACATATCGTCGAATATTCTTTTTAATGATTTTATATATAATGGAAACGCGAAAATGAGGAGAATGTATTCTTTTCGAAATACAGTAACGTCATCAAGGATTTCGTATAAACTCGGGATGATCAATGTTAAAGAAACAGCAATACCAACCCAAGGATTATTTTTTATTTTTTTTAGAATAGATAAAACTTTCATGTCTGGTTGTTTGGTTAGTGCGATTCTCATTTTATGGCGATACTATTTGGGGTTTCTTGGGCGTAAAAGTAATTTTGATTTTTTTGTTTGAAGTTAAAAATGTCATGAAAGCTATTTTTTGTGTCATGAAATTTTCGAAACCTCAAGTAGATTGGGATATTTCTTTCAAAGCATAAAAAAATCCCCTTTATTCAAGAGGATTATAATGTTGTTATTTTTTAGATGGAATTTTTAAGACAAAATATTCATCTTTTTTATAAAGTCTTTATAAGTATCGCTCAGGTTTATTTTATGATCGCCTTTTAGAATGATGAGATTATCTGCCAGAATGATTTCTTCGATTTTATCTGTATTGACGATTGTGTTGCGATGCGTTTTTACGAATTTATTTTTATCAAGCAAATTACTGATTTTGGTCAGCGAGATCTGAATGACAAATTTTTCTTTTTCGGTAATAATATTACAATAGCGTTCTTCGACTTCGATGTAAAGAATCTCGTTTATGGCTACTTTTTTCAGTGAGTTCTTTTTCTTTATAAACAAATAATCATTGCTTACAACGGTATCTTGTTCTTCGCTCATAAAAACATTGGTTTGAGCATAAAATTTCTCCACTGCCATTTCTATAGCGTAAAGAATTTCAAGTTCGTTAAAAGGTTTCATCAAAAAACTAAAAGGCTTGGTAAGTTTTGCTCTTTCAAAAATTTGACGATCCTGCGAACTAGTCAAGAATACAAAAGGTTTAGAAGCGTTTGGAATTATATTAATAGATTCGGCAAAAGTAATTCCGTCTGGTTTTCCGTCCAGAAAAACGTCAATGATAACAATATCTGTCGTATTCTCGTAAAAAAGTTTTAATGCATCTGTAAAGTTGGTGGCTACGCCTGTAATGGTATAATTGTTCTCTACCAGAACCTTAACAAGTGCATCACTTTGTTCAGGAGTGTCTTCTATGATTAAAACATTAATATTATCCATTGGTTCTTGTTTTTGGGAAACTCAATATCATTTTGGTTCCCCTGTTAATTTCACCTTCTATGGCTAAAGTTCCGCTGTTTTTCCTGATCATTTGTTTGCACAGCTGTAATCCTAAACCGGTTCCTATAATTTCAGACCCGCTTTTTTTAGCTAAAAGTTCTCCTTCTTGCAGTAATTCTTTAATAGTATTTTCGCTCATTCCAATTCCGTTATCTTCGATTATAAGATCGCAAAAATCAGGATTGGTTTCCTGAGTGTAAAAACTTATTTTGCCATTTTCATTAGAAAACTTAATCGCATTGTCTAATAAATTTCGAAGTACGATTTTTAAAGAATCAAGATCTACAAAAATAAAGATATTTTTCGAAACCGAATTTTCAAAAGTAATGGCTTTGTCGAGGAGTAAAGGTTTATAGTTGTATTCGATTTGCTGTACAATAGAATATAAGTGAATAGATTCCTTGTGAAAATAAAGTTGTTTGGTTTGCAGCATTGCCCAATGCAGCAAATTATCTAATAAGCTATAAGCGCCATTGGCAATAGTGCTATTTTGGATGATAAGTTGGTGGAGCTCATCATAATTTTTAGTTTCGAGCGTGGCGGATAATTTAGCATTACTCGTTTTTAACGCATTTACAGACGATCTCAAATCATGACTTACAATAGAAAATAACTGATCTTTAGTAGCATTGAGTTCATCGAGTTTGTTTTTTTGCAGTAAAATAGTTTTTGCATTTTTTACTTTTTGACCGTACAAATAAACTCCTCCGGTTAAAATTAGTAGTAAGCCTATTGAAGCAAAAAACAAACTGTTACGTTGTGTATCTTTTAATTTGTTTTCAACTTCTAATACTTTAATTTGTTTTTGTTTTTGAGCAACTGCAAACTTTTTCTCAAAGTCAGCGACGGCCCAAATTTTATTTTGATTATTTAAGGAATCTTTCCATTGCTCTGATTCTTTTCTATAGACTAGAGCTTTTTTGTAATCAGCTCTGTTTTCCTCTACAGCAGCCATATTGAATGCTGCAATTTGTTTTAAGTTGAAATCTTTTATGTTTTTAGATAAATTGTAAGCTTTTAGGAAGTAGTATATGGCTTGTTGGTCTTTATATTGTAGATAATAGAAATTTGCAATGTTTATATTGGATTCAATTACACTTTTTGAAACCTTTTTTGGATTTAAAAGAGCGTCCTTTTTTAAATAAAATTCTGCTTTATCAAATTGTTTCAAGTGTAAATAGCATATCCCAATGCTTGCATATAAATCGGCTATTTCACTTTCGTCTTTATGATTTAATATTTCTTTCTCAGCTTTTAAAAAATAAACAATTGCTTCTTGAAATTTTTTTTCAAAATAAAATAATCCTCCAATATTATTATCAACCAAATAATAATATTGGAAAGATTTGTTTATTAAATTAAATTCTATACGTGCTTGTTTGTATAAACCTTTTTTTTTAAATGAGTAGCCTCTAAAAAAATGACAATATTCTTTTATTTCTGGATCCGATGTAGAATTCAATTGTTTCATTGAATAAACTAACGTGGAGTCCCACTCTTTTTTAAAGAAAAATGACTGTGCTTTATTGAAATTGATTTCGCTCTTATTATATTTTGCTTTTTTTTGAATATTAAGCTCAAAATAGTTCAAACCTTTTTCTTGTTTTGAAAATACAATTAGAGGTAAAAAAAGAAAGAGAAAAAGAAAGCAAAGTATTTTTTTTGTCATTATTAGCATTTTTATAAAATCGCTTACATGTATCTTAATGGTTCTTGAACTGAATATTAAAAAATCAGATGTTTTAATTTGAAAACAACAATCATTTAATAGAAAAATGGCATAAAATTAATTTTAGTAAAACAGTTAAGTTTAACTACCAGGTAAAACAGTTTTTGTTCCTCTTGAAGTTACAGGATCTTCTCCTAAACCACCTCCTACAATTGTTGTTGAATTTAAATTTTTCAAATAAGAGATAACTTGCGTTATATTTCCAACAGTTTTAGAAGTATAGTCTATTTCTACATACCAAACGTCATAAGTTTCTGGTGAAGCGTCATCCCAATCATAGTCAAAATAAATTTCGAAAATATTGCCATCTTCGGATAAACTTCCAACCACCGGAGTTTTTGAATCTTTAGAGTTAATATATATAGTAGCACAGATTTTTAATATGTCTTCTCCGTCTTTGTTGGTAAAATGGTTTGCAGAAGCTAAAGGAGGTACTGGTAATGTAAGATTTTCTGTGTCCGTGAATTTGAAATCTACGGTATTAATTTTGGTAATCTGGATAACTTTAAATTCCATAATAGGGTTTTTAGGGTTAATACGTTTATTTTTGGTGGGTTAAAGTTATTTTTTTTCTTCGAATAAAGGATAAAATTAATGTGTTTTTTTTAGTTTAATTCCCGTTAAAAAATAAATAAGGGTTTATGTTGAATTTCAGGAAAATAAGAAACCCAAATTCTATTAAAGAATTTGGGTTTTTAAAGTAAATCTTTAATCGAATCTGTTTTTAAAAAAGCAGATCGACTTGAGAGTTTATTTTTTCGATATAATAATCAATCTTTCTAATGGCTCTATTAAAGAATAAATTTTGCTCTTTAATACCTGATTGACTTAATGGCTTTGAATTACTAATTTGCTGCTTAAAAAACTGATGTACATTTTTGCAACTGTCATCATTGTCAGTAATAAAATAACCAAGTAAAGTATAAGGGACAAACATGGTTAATTTTTCATTAGTTTCAATAAGCATATTGTTGTTGAGCAAGATCAGTTCGTTATAATAAATAGCAAAATTAGTATTGGGTTTGTTGCATTTTTCCTGTATTAGATTGATGATTCTCTTTAAATCTTTGCAAAGTGCATTGGCGCTTTTTAAATCGAGTAAGCCAGCTTCATGAAAATACAGAATTTGCTGCAAGCTACTGTTGATGGTGGTATCGTTCCAGATTTCGTTTACAAAAGTATTTTCGTATGCTTTCTTTAACTTTTGCATGAACTCGGTAAAGGATTCTTCGATAACAAAATTTTCAAAAGAAACTTTTTTCTGATTTGTGTTTAAAAGATTCAGCCAGACAAAAGCTTTGAATTTAGACAGAATAGTTCCGTCCATAAAATAAAATAGCGGAATATCTTTTGCAGAATAATAAAGTATGGTTTCTGGATTCTTGGTTAGTATTTCAACTTGTTCTGCCGAAGATTTAAAATACTGAAGCATATCTTTTAAAGTCTCGATTTCGATGGTTTTCTCGACAATGACTTTTTCTTTGTTAGAAAATAAATTATCCAAAGAAATATTAAAATGATGGGCAAGTTTGATTGCTTCATCTATAGAGAATTTGCTTTTTTGAGATATTCTGCGGTGCGAAGCATCATAACTAATTTCTAAAATAGCTGCTATCTCATCAATTAAAGAAACCGACGGAGAAACTTTAAGTCTAATTGCTTTTAATAAGGATTCCTGATATTTCATAATTTGCGATAATCGCAAATATAGCAAATAGTTTTATTGATTTGTGCAAATCTGTATGTGATAATTGCAATAGGTTTGTCTTGTAATTTTAAAACTATAATTATGAAAACATCATTTTTAGTACTCTTATTATTTGTCTTTGGAGTAATACGCGCTCAGGATACAATTAAAAGTCAGGTTGTTGATTCTGTTAAGCTGCATTCGCAAATTTTTAGTCTTTCTCCAATTTCTAAAAAAATAGACAAAGTAAACGGACTGGTTCTTGGAGTTGGTCATGTTGAAAATAAACATATAAGTTCTCAGGTAATTAACGGTGTAAATATAGAAGCAAATCCGGTACCGGCTGTTGGGGCATTAATGGGATTTATGTCTTTGATGTATCTGCCGGAAATTATTAAAAACAATAAAAGAACCCACTACGTTAGAAATAGTGAAGAAGATTATAGAATTAAAAATATGAGTTACACGCCCGAATTGAAATTGAATGGTTTGAATATTAGCTCAGGATGTTTTTTTACCACGACAAGTATGAACGGATTGAATATTTCGGCCGGAAACAAGTTTAAGGATTTTAATGGACTTTCGGTAACTGTTTTAGGAACGATTGCTGATCATCAAAACGGACTTTCGGTTGGCGTTTATAATGCTAATAATAATTTAAGTGGTTCAACTATTGGAGTGTACAACCAATCGTATCAGTTAAGTGGTTTGCATATCGGGCTTTTTAATCAAACGAGAATTAATAGAGGTTTACAGGTTGGAGTTTTTAATAAGTCGAACTCTAAAGGTTTTCAGTTAGGGATTTGGAATGTTAACAATAAAAGGTCTATGCCTTTTTTAAACTGGTAAAATCATGAAAAGAGTTCCTGTATTGCTTATTAGTATTCGATTACTGTTGGGTTTCGTAATGATTTTTATTGCGAATAGTAATTTTGCCTACGTTAGGATGATTTTAGTGGCATTAATGATATTTGGGTTGTTGACCGATATTTTTGATGGTATTATTGCCAGGAAGGTAGGTGTATCATCTGAAAAATTAAGAAGAATGGATAGCCAGGTCGATTTGGTTTTCTGGCTTTGCGTAGGCTGGTGTACGTGGTTATTAAATCCTGAAATAATAATTGAGCACCAATTTGCTATTATTTCAATTTTTGTAATGGAAGGACTAACGTACGTTTTTAGCATTTTAAAATTTGGAAAAGAAACATGTACACATGCGCTCTTGTCTAAATTATGGGGAGTGACTTTACTTATTGCATTTGTTTCGATGATAGGTTTTGGTCATGCAGGTATTCCTTTTTTTCTTGCAGTATTTTTTGGAGTTGTAGGGCATATTGATGTGTATCTCATCATTTACTTTTTACCAAAATGGACACATGACGTGCCTAGTTCTTATCATGCTTATTTAATTCGGGATGGAAAATCAATTAAGAGACACAAATGGTTTAATGAATGAATTACCTAAGATTTGAAAGAGATTTAAAAACGAAAAACCCCAATTCAATTGAATTGGGGTTTTCTATGAATAAACCTTTAGTAAACTAAGATCTGATTACTCTTTTTTCTCCTCACGTGGAGGTCTTGGTAAAAGTGCTTTTCTTGACACTTTTTCTTTTCTTGTTTTAGGATCAAGTCCTAAATATTTAACCTGGAATACATCTCCCATGTTTACTACATCAGTAACATTTTCTGTACGTTCCCAAGCTAGTTCAGATACGTGAAGCAATACTTCGTTTCCTGGTGCAGCAGTATATTCTACTACAGCTCCAAAATCAAGCATTTTAATTACTTTAACTTCGTAAGCTTCTCCCATTTGAGGTTTGAAAGTAATAGATTGGATTTTTGCCAATACTGCTTCAATTCCAGCAGGATCTGTACCTAAAATTTCGATAACACCTTGCTCATCAACTTCGTTGATTACAATAGTTGTTCCAGTAGCTTTTTGTAATTCTTGAATTACTTTTCCACCAGGTCCAATTAATGCTCCAATAAAGTTTCCAGGAATAGTTCTGGTAATGATTTTTGGAGAATGTGCTTTAACGTCAGCTCTTGGTGCAGCGATAGTTTCAGTTAATTTTCCTAAAATGTGTAAACGTCCATCACGAGCTTGAGCCAAGGCTTGCTCCATAATGTCATAACGTAAACCATCAATCTTGATATCCATTTGACAAGCTGTAATACCGTCAGCAGTTCCAGTTACTTTAAAGTCCATATCTCCTAAGTGATCTTCGTCTCCTAAGATATCAGACAATACAGCAAATTTCTCACCGTCAGTAATCAATCCCATAGCAATACCAGAAACTGGTTTTACCATTTGAACTCCAGCATCCATTAAAGCCATTGTTCCAGCACAAACTGTTGCCATAGAAGAAGAACCGTTAGATTCTAAAACCTCAGAAACAACACGAATTGTATAAGGACAATCAGCAGGAATCATATTTTTTAAAGCTCTTTGAGCTAAGTTACCGTGACCAACTTCTCTTCTTGAAGTTCCTCTTAATGGTTTTGCTTCACCAGTAGAGAAAGGAGGGAAGTTATAGTGTAAGTAGAATTTCTCTTCACCTTGCTCAGATGGAGAATCGATTTGGTTTGCTTCTCTAGATGTTCCTAAAGTTACTGTAGCCAAAGCTTGAGTCTCTCCACGAGTAAACAAAGATGAACCGTGAACTCTTGGTAAATAATCAGTTTCACACCAGATTGGTCTGATATCTGTAGTTTTTCTACCATCTAAACGAACACCTAATTCTAAAACTACATTACGAACAGCTTCTTTGTTTGTTTTGTAGAAATATTTTGAAACTAAATCACCATCAGCAGCTAATTCTTCTTCAGTAAATAAAGCTTTAACTTCTTCTTTTACTTCAGCAAATGCAGCGCCTCTTTCGTGTTTAGCTGAACCAACTTTTGCAATAGCATAGATTTTATCATATGCTGCAGCTTTTACTTTTGCGTAAATTTCTTCGTTTTCTCTCTCTCCTTCGTAAGTACGAATTTCTTTTTTACCAAAAGCTTCCTGTAAACGATATTGAGCTTGAATTTGAACTTTGATAGCTTCGTGAGCAAATTTAATAGCTTCGATCATTTCAGCTTCTGAGATTTCTTTCATCTCACCTTCAACCATGGCAACAGAATCCATAGAAGCTCCAATCATCATATCGATATCAGATTTTTCTAATTCTTCTCTGCTTGGGTTGATCACTAATTTTCCGTCGATACGTGCAACACGAACTTCAGAAATTAAGTTATAAAATGGAATGTCTGAAACTGCTAATGCCGCAGAAGCTGCTAAACCAGCTAAAGCGTCTGGCATAACTTCTTCGTCGTGAGACATTAATTGAATCATAACTTGTGTTTCAGCATGGTAATCGTCTGGGAAAAGCGGACGCAATACACGGTCAACTAGTCTCATTGTTAATACTTCGCTGTCGCTTGGACGAGCTTCTCTCTTAAAGAAACCTCCTGGGAAACGACCTGCTGCTGCAAATTTTTCGCGGTAATCTACCGTTAACGGTAAAAAATCAACGCCAGGGTTTGATGTGCGAGCTGAAACTGCTGTTGCAAGAATCATCGTGTCGCCCATTCTTACTACTACAGAACCATCAGCTTGTTTAGCTAAACGTCCTGTCTCGATTGTGATGCTTCTGCCATCACCTAAATCGATCTTTTCTACAAATAATTGTGGAATCATAATTTTTCCTTATTGGTTATACAATGGGTTTTAGTTGTGTTGTAGTTGTTGTGTGTGTAGTTGTTGTTAATCTAAAACCCAATGAAAAACCAAACTTTTTTTCTTATAAAATGCTTGTAATGTAAAAACAAAAAGAGGCACTCTCGCACCTCTTTTCTATATTGATTATTTTCTGATATTCAATACTTTGATAATCTCACGATATCTGTTGATCTCTTTCTTTTTCAAGTAATCCAGCAACGATCTTCTTTTACCTACTAGTAATACTAATGAACGCTCAGTGTTGTAATCATGACGATTTTTTTTCAAGTGCTCAGTTAAGTGACTAATTCTGTAAGTAAACAATGCGATTTGAGCTTCTGCTTTTCCAGTGTTTGTTGCTTCACCGTGTTGAGCGAAAATCTCTTCTTTTTTCTCTTTAGTTAAATACATTCCAATATTATTTAATGATTTTTATGTATGTCGTACATCTTTTGTAAGACGGTGCAAAATTAGAACTTTTTTTTGGAAAAACGAATTTTATCTCCCATTTTTTGCAATTGTGATAGGTAAAGAGTAAAGAACTCTTACCGGAATGCCTCTTCTAATGCCTGGATTCCAGTTTTTGGCATTTTTTATGGCCATGATTGCAATTTCATCTATTCCATAACCAACGCCTTTTAAAATCTTAGGTTCAACTAAACTTCCGTCTTTATCTACTATAAAGGTCATATAGATTTTTCCTGATACCTTATTTCGTGCATCAGCTGGAATATATATTGATTTTGCAATATAGCTGTAAAAAGAATTTATTCCTTTTTTTGGGGCAGGTCGCTGTTCAGCAATAGTATAGGGGTGTTCAATATTTAATGAATCTGTAGTTATCCCGGAAACCAGTTTGCCGTTTTCATGAGTTTCTATAAAGCTGTATTTTGATTTTAAATATTTTCCTTTCCAAATACCGTCTCGCAGACCATTTTTTACCCTTCCTGTCTCTTCTATAAATTTATCTTTATATTCAAGATCACCATTACCTGCAATTACCTTTTGTTCTTTTTGATCGTTCCAGTAATTATTGAGCTTGTAATCTACTTCGTTGTTTTTGTTGGTATAATATTCCAGTTCTGATTTTAGATTGCCGTCTTCATACCAGTTAAACTCTCTTCCGGTTTTTTTGTTGTCTAAATAATTAACGGTTGATTTTTTGTTTCCGCTCTCATAATAATAAACAAACTGGCCTTCGCGTTTGATAATATCTTTGTCCGTTGTAGAGCCAATCGTTTTTAAAGCCTTGGATTTGTAATATTCTTTTACTACGTAACTCTTTTTATCTGAAAAATAATCTTCAACAATTCTAATGTATTTATAGTTGTCTTCTGTGCTTTCAACCCAGGAAGAGTCCAGATAAACTATTTTGCCTACAGGCGTTGAGGTTTGAGAATATAATTTTGCTGAAATAATACAGAAAAAGAAAACGCGTAAAATTAGTTTCATAAAGGGGTAAAAGTAAAGTTACGCGAATGTGTTATTTTTAGTACAATTTAGCAACTTCCTGATTTACAAATTCTAAAAATCGTTCGTCAGCTTCAGTAAAAGGATCTATAACATGGCTGTCAATATCAATCTGACCAATATTCTGACCGTTTACAAATAAAGGAACTACGATTTCAGATTTTACAGTAAAGCTACAAGCGATATAATTGTCTTGTGCGGCAACGTCCGGCACGACAAAATTAGCATTACTTTCTGCAACTTGTCCGCAAATTCCTTTTCCAAACGGGATAACAGTATGATCTGTTTCTGCTCCTACATAAGGACCTAAATGCAAAGTTTTAGCTTCATGATTGGCGAAATAAAAACCAACCCAGTTATAGTACTCTACATTTGCGTTCAATAGTTGGCAGATAGCCAATAATTTTTCGTCTCTAACTAATTTTGTATCAGCTACAATAGCGCTTATTTTTGGTTCTAATTCCTGAAATGTCATAATCTTAAAATTTTATACAAAAGTATTTAAAGCTAATCTCAAAAAATACATAAATTTGAAAAAAAATTCTGTTGAAAAAATACCTCATTCAATTTAAGCCCTTCCTTATATTTATAAGCACTTTTTTTGCTGCCTATATTGTACTTACATTAGTTTATAAATTGTATCTCGATACTTTTGATGTAAATGATGTCGATGGAATAACCAATATCGTGGGTAAAAATGTAGCGCAATTAATGAATGTGTTTCATTGCGATATTAAAATTTATAAAAGTATTACATATTCCTGGTTAGAGGTTTGGTACAATAAGCATTACAGTGTGCGAATTGTTGAGGGATGTAATGCTGTAAGTGTTATAATCCTGTTTATTTCTTTTGTGCTTGCTTTTTCAGGAAAACTAAAAACAACCTTGCTTTATATTTTGTTTGGTATTTTGTTCATTTATATTCTAAATGTTGTCCGAATCGCTCTTTTGATTGTGTTGTTGTTTTACTTTCCTAAGTACAATCATTTTTTACACGGTACTTTTTTTCCGCTCATTATTTATGGTTTTGTTTTTATCTTATGGATTATATGGGTAAATAAATTTTCTAAATATGCTAAGTAAACTGCTTCAACATAAAGGCAAAATTATAACTGCAATCTTTATTATAGTATGTTTTGGTGTTGTAAGAGCTTTTGAGGGGAAATTGTTTTATGATCCTTTCTTAGCTTATTTTGAATCTGATTTTAAAGATGCGCCTTTTCCCTCAATAGATTCTTTTAGGCTTTTTGGCGGATTATTATTTCGTTATCTGCTCAATACTCTTTTGTCCTTACTTCTTATTTATACCTTATTTCAGGAGGTTGAAATACTGAAGTTTAGCGCGATTTTGTATGTTTTTTTTCTGATATTGCTTTTAGGGATGTTTTTTGTAATCATTAAATATTTTCAGGATTGGAGCTGGCTTCTTTTTTATGTCAGAAGATTTATTATTCAGCCCATTTTTGTCTTGCTGTTTATACCTGCATTTTACTATCAGCAGCAAAATCTTAAAAAATAACATTTCATTAGATATTTTTTTAACTCTTTTTTGGTAGTTTTGCATCATGAATTTAAAAAAGTGCACAGGATTATTTTTAGCGTTCCTATTGTTGGTTTCCAACATTGGGTTTGCTTTTGATGTGCATTATTGTGGTGGCGAGATAGCTTCTGTTTCATTAAACACTTCTGTTACTGCATCTCCTGAAAAGAAATGTTGTGGAGAATCTGAAAAAAAATCTTCTTGTTGTAAAGACAAAGTAGTTCATTTTGAGAAAAAGTCTGACAATGCAACTATTAAGTTTTTCTTTTTTCAATTTGCTTTCCCGGCCGTAATTCAGGAATTCAAACCAGTTGCTTTTGTATCAATACCAAATTTCAAAAGCAATAAAATCATTTCGTATTATTCTGATGCGAATGCACCCCCTTTATTTAAGCTGTATAGCCAATATATTTTTTATTCCTGATTTTAATGTTTAGAATCAAACCTTTTATGGTTTGTGCTATGCTGTTTTTTTATTTAGAAAATTTTCTACAAAACAGCTTTTTCTAATTACATTAAAATCTTTTTTTATGAAAAAAAATATCATGCTTTTGGGTATGATTTTACTTTCTGTTGCTGCATTTTCGCAAGAAGATCTGGACGAAGTAAAAATTACCAAAAAGCAAAAAGGGATTAAAAAATCTTATACCCTTACTTCCAATACAAGTGTTATTACTAGTAAAGAATTGCTAAAAGCGGCTTGTTGTAATCTGGCCGAAAGTTTCGAGACAAATCCATCAATAGATGTCAATTTTTCTGATGCCTTAACAGGAACCAAGCAAATAAAAATGCTGGGGCTGACCAGTCCGTATTTGTTAATTACTGAAGAAAATATTCCTTCAGTTCGTGGAGCTTCTCAGGCGTACGGATTGTCATTTACGCCCGGAACCTGGATCGAAAGTGTGCAGATTACCAAAGGAGCCGGAAGTGTTATAAATGGTTATGAAAGTATTTCAGGCCAGATTAATACAGAACTTTTGAAACCTTTAAATGACATTCCGTTCTTTTTGAATGTATACGGTTCTACCGATGCGCGTTTTGAGGTGAATACTCATTTTAATAAAAAGTTGTCTGATAAATGGGCTACAAGTTTGTTTGTGCACGGAAATGCCCGTGTCGCGAAAAACGATATGAACGACGACGGGTTTCTGGATAATCCGCTTGGGAAACAAATCAATGTTTTAAATCGTTATCAATATTATAATCCTGAAAGCGGTTTGGTTAGTTTTATCAATTTTAGATATATGAATGATAAAAAACAAACCGGAGAAGTTGATTTTGATAAAGACAGAGATCGCGGAACAACAAATCATTGGGGTTCAGAAATTAATACAGAACGTTTTGATGTTTCTACCAAGATTGGATACGTTTTTAAAGATATGCCTTATCAGAGTATAGGTTTTCAGAATGCTTTTAATAGTCATAATCAAAACTCTTATTTTGGATTGAATTTATATGACATTAAGCAGAATAGTTTTTATTCGAATTTAATTTTCAATTCGATTATCAACAACACGATGCATAAGTTCTCGACCGGTTTAAATTTTACTTATGATCAGTATCAGGAATTCGTGAATGTAAACGACTACAGTAGAATTGATAATTCGGTAGGAGCATTCTTTGAATATACGTATGATAATGCCGATAATTTTAGTTTAATCTTAGGCGGTAGAGTAGATAATCATAATCGTTTGGGTTTTTTTGTAACGCCTCGTTTGCATATGAGATACAATCCGTGGAAAGATGGGGTAATTCGTTTTTCTGCAGGAAGAGGAAAACGTTCGGCAAATATTTTTGCAGAGAATCAACAACTTTTTGCTAGTTCAAGAACGTTTGAGATTTTAGATACAAACGGAAAGATTTATGGTTTGAATCCTGAAATTGCATGGAATTACGGAGTAAGTTTTTCTCAGAAATTCAAACTTTTTAATAAAAATGCCGAAGCCGGATTTGATTTCTATCGTACCGATTTTCAAAATCAGGCCGTTGTAGATTTGATGCAAAGCCCGCAAGAAGTTTCTTTTTATAATTTAAGAGGAAGTTCTTTCGCAAATAGCTTTCAGTTTGAATTTAATTACGAGTTAATTCATAATCTTAACCTTAGAACGGCATACAAATATTATGACATTCAGACAGATTATCTAACAGGTACTTTTCAGCGTCCATTACAGGCTAAACACCGTTTTTTAGGAAATTTAGAATATGAAACCAACTTAAATAATGGTAAGCAATGGAAGTTTGATTATACATTTAACTGGTCAGGAAAACAGCAATTGCCTTATACGGCATCAAATCCTGCAGAAGATCAGTTTCCTGATTTCTCGCCTTCGTATGCTGTTATGAATGTTCAGGTTACAAGAGTTATTTCTCCGGTTTTAGAAGTATATGTTGGAGGAGAAAATATAGGGAACTATAAACAACAAAAAGCAATTTTAGGTGCCGAAAATCCATTTGGTCCTAACTTTGATGCATCTATTGCATATGCGCCAATTTTTGGGCAAATGTATTATGCAGGATTACGATTTAAAATAAAATAAAATTCAGTTTCAAAAATCAATTTTAATAACAATAAATAATAAACAATATGAAAAATATAATTTTAATTGCATTAGTATCTTTTTTAGGATTTTCAGCACAGGCGCAAACTAAGAAAAACAAGAATTTAAAATACACTACAGAAGTAAACGGTAATTGTGAGCAATGTAAAAAACGAATCGAAAAAGCAGCTTTTGCGGTTCCTGGCGTAAAGTCGGCATCTTGGGATATTAGTTCGCACCAGCTTGCTGTAATTTTAAATGAAGAAAAGTCATCTCCTGAAGATTTGAATAAAGCTATTGCTAAAGTAGGGCATGATACTAAGGATGTTAAGGCAACTGATACTGATTATGAAAATTTACATTCTTGCTGCAAGTATGTAAGAGAATAATTATCTTACGAGCCCAAGTGTAAACTTGGGCTTTTTAATAGTTAATTTATCTTTAAAATATAGCAATTTATTGGTGTTGAAGCAAATTATTGTTAATTTCACGAACTTATAAATATAACCAAACGCATTTATGAATAATTTTGATTGGACTCAACTAATTAACCCTGAATTTTATATCACATTAAGTATTGGCGGTGTCCAAATTGGTTTATTTATTGTTTTGTTTATCGTTTTTGCTGAAACAGGACTTTTTGCAGGTTTCTTCCTTCCGGGAGACAGTTTACTTTTTTTGGCGGGTATTTACAGCCGCGACCTGATGCTAAATGTGGTTGATATTCCGGCCGACTTTATAAATGTATTTGTACTTTCTACTCTTGTTGCCATAATGGGGGTTTTAGGAAACATGACAGGCTATTGGTTTGGAGCCAAAAGCGGTTATTACTTATTTAAAAAAGAAGACTCATTCTGGTTTAAGAAAAAATATCTTTTACAATCTAAAGACTTCTTCGAAAAGTATGGAGGAAAAGCCATTATCTATGCACGTTTCCTTCCAATTTTCAGAACATTTGCACCAATCATTGCAGGTATAGTTTCTATGGATAAAAAGAAATTCATGTTTTATAATATCCTGAGTTCTTTTCTATGGTCGTTTATCCTAATATTCGCAGGACATTATCTATATGGAGTGTTCCTGAAGCAGGGAATCGATTTAAAACACCATATTGAATATATTATTATTATCATCGTAATAATCTCTACTTTCCCGGTTTTAGTAAAGCTTTTAAAGAAGAGACCAAGCGAAAAGATATAATTAACATACACATAAAAAAAGTCCGAAGCTTTAAAACTTCGGACTTTTTTTATGCTTGAAATTCTGTATGATTTTTTAAACGTCGAGAATGATATGTTTGTATTGTCATTCGTTACCTAAATCTGAAGCTTTGGACTTAGTTGTATGTTGGTTAAAATTATACTTTAAAACGAGGTTGTAGTGCTTTTAAAAGCAATGACAGCATTGAATATTAGAAACAGCTCAACTTAAAATAATGAAGAGTTTTGTTTTAAAATGTAATTTTTCTAAAGTTTGGAATTTGGAATTTTCAACCTTGGAATTTATCCCAAAAGATTACCATTCGTTTACCTTATTCGCATCCATTTTTAAGAAGATAAACAGCAAAATAGTGAATCCCCAAAGTCCGGAACCTCCATAAGAAAAGAAAGGAAGAGGAACCCCAATAGTTGGAAAAATCCCAATAACCATTGCAATGTTTACAAAAAAGTGAGTGAATAAAATTCCGGCAACACAATAGCCATAAACTCTGCTGAATTTTGTTTTTTGTCTTTCGGCCAAATAAATTACTCTTAATAATAAACCAACAAAAAGCGCAATAACGACTATTGATCCTGCAAAACCCCATTCTTCACCAACGGTTGTAAAAATGTAATCGGTATGTTGCTCAGGAACGAATCCTCCTTTGGTTTGAGTTCCTTCTAAGAAACCTTTTCCAATCCAGCCTCCTGATCCAATTGCAATTTCTGATTGGTTGGTGTTGTATCCGATACCTTTCATGTCGACAGTTTTACCTAATAAGATATTGAAACGGTCACGGTGGTGTTGCTTAAAAATATGGTCAAAAACATAATCTACAGACAATACAAAAGCTGAAATTACAGCCAATAAAATACCGCTTAAAAGAATGTTTCTGTCAACAGCCCTGCCTTTAAAATGTATAATGATTAATACTCCTAAAGCGATTAAAATAACAGCGTACGGTTCTAGAACAAGGGTTAAAACGAATAATAAAATAGTAATAAAACCAGTCCACACATACCATGAAGGCAATCCTTCTCTGTAAAGAACAACAATAAAAATACTGTAAATTAAAGCACTCCCTGGATCGGGTTGAGGTAGAATTAATAATACTGGCAGAAAAACAATAGCCAAAGCCTGAACTTGCCTGTTTACGTCCTTTAGGTTAATTTGTGTATCACTTAAATATTTTGCTAATGCTAATGATGTAGCGGCTTTTGCAAACTCAGAAGGCTGAATAGTAAAACTTCCGATGGCATACCAGCATCTTTGACCGGCGATTGTTTTTCCAAAAAGAAATAAACCTGCTAGTGATAATAATGAAACACCAAAAATGATACTGGCATATTTTTCATAAAACTTTCCATCAACAAAAAGCACGATAAAAATCAAAGGAATTGTACAGCCAATGAAGATTAATTGCTTTTGATAGGTTCCGTCTGTTGATAACAATGATGAAGAATAGATATTTAACCACCCTAGTATTACTAACGCACTGTAGATAAAAACACTTATCCAGTCAATGTTATTTTTTACACTTTGATTTCTCATTTGAAATAATATTGTTAGTTTTCTTTAGTGGTGTCTACAGGTGTAGGTTTAATGTCTACTTTTTGTTTTATCATTTTAGCTCTCATCACCGAGTCTTTAGGAGTCGATTCAATTGCGCTTGCTGCGTTCATTCCACCTAACTTAGCATATTCACCTGCAAGACTCTTGTTTAAAACTCTAATTTCTAAATCGGTTCGGGTGATTTTTTTTCTTAAATATTTTTCGATCATCAAACTTGCAATAGGTCCTGCAACTGTTGCTCCAAAACCTCCGTTTTCAATCATAACTGCGATTGCAATTTTCGGATTGTCTTTTGGCGCAAATGCTACAAATATCGAATGGTCTTTAAGCTGTGTCCTTTTGCCGTTAATTTTAGCAAAGTTCTCTGCTGTACCTGTTTTTCCGCAAATATCAATTCCATTTACTCTAAGTGAAGCGGCTGTACCTTTATTGTAAACATCAAATAAACCACTAATAACCGGTGGGAAATATTTTTGATCAACTGTAGTAACGTGTTTTGTTGTAAACTTAGAATCGATTTTTTTACCTTCAATTTTCTTAATGATATGAGGTGTATAGTAATACCCTTGATTCGCAACAGTTGCCATCATATTTGCTAATTGAATAGGTGTCATCAAAACCTCACCCTGGCCAATAGCATTCGATACAATTGTTGAACTTCTCCAGCCTCCATTAGGATAGATTTTTTTATAGGTTTTAGAAGTTGGAATATTTCCTCTTTTACCTGTTGGTAAATCATAACCCATAAATTGCCCTAATCCAAAACTTTTTACGTGATCACTCCAAACATCAACCGCCTTCCCTGGATCTTTATATTTGTTAATGGTTAACATATATGCCTGACCAAAGTAGGTGTTGCAGGAAAGGTAAATTCCGTTATGTAATTGATGAGGTCCAAAACCGTGACATTTCATAAAACGTCCACCACCATAACTAAATCCGTGGTGACACATAAAAGTTGTTTGTTCGTTAACAACTCCTTCTTGCAGTGCAACTAAACCAGTTAAGATTTTAAAAGGTGAGCCAGGAGGATATTCTGCTAAAAGTCCTCTGTCATATAATGGTTTTGCAATCGAATCGTGATATAAAAGTGTATAGTTTTTAGATCTTTGTCTACCAACCAAAATACCCGGATCATAAGAAGGTGCAGTAACTAATGCTAGGATTTCACCTGATTTAGGTTCAATAGCAACAATTCCACCTCTTTTATTGATCATTAATTCTTCTCCGTATTTTTGAAGTTCAGCATCAATACTTAAATTAATATCTTCTCCGGCAACGGCAATAGTGTCGTATTTACCCTCTTTATAAGAACCAATTTCTCTATTGTATTTGTCTTTTTGAATGTATTTTACACCTTTTATACCGCGTAAAACATCTTCGTAGCTTTCTTCAACGCCCTGTTTACCAATTAAATCACCACTATTATAATAAGGGTTCTTTTTAATTAAGTTTTCGTTTACCTGAGTAATGAAACCAAAAATATTGGCGCCGTAATCTACTTCGTAATCACGAAGAGAACGTTTCTGGAAATAGAAGCCTTCATATTTTCTGATTTTTTCCTGAAAAGCAGCAAATTCGTTTTTGTTTAATTGAGATAAAAATACAGAAGGAAGTCTTGGGCTGTATACTTTAGCCTTGGCAATTCTTTTCTCGTAATCTTCTTTGGTAATATTTAATAAAGTGCAAAATTCATTAATATTAAGATCTTCTTTGATCTCTCTTGGGATAACCATGATATCATAAGAAGCCTGATTGGCAACTAATAATTTTCCGTTTCTGTCATAAATATAGCCTCTTTCGGGATAGTCATATAGCTTCTTTATTGCATTATTTTCTGATTTTAATTTAAAAGAATCGTCTATAATTTGCAAATAAAATACCCTCATCACTAGCAAAGATGCTGCAACGATAATTAAAGAGGGCAGCAGAATTTTTCTCATCGTTTATTGGGCTTAATAAGGTAAATTATGATAATTGAGGTAATTATTGTGAATATTGAGCTAAATAATGTTCGGAGTAAAATGTCCCAAATAAATTTAAATTGAAATGCTTCTAGTACGAATAATACAATGTGATGTAATAGAACAGATACTAAAATAAATGAAAACCTTTCAGGTGTTAATGAATCATTTAGTTTAATAGTTTGATATTCGTAACTCAGTCCAAATGAGAATTTAAAAATATAAGGTCTGTAGTAGGCAAGGATAACGCAGGCTGTTGCATGAATTCCGCCTGAATTACAAAACATATCCATTGTAAGCCCTAGTAAAAAGCTAGAGAAAATTAAACCTGCTCTGTTACTGTTTACCGGATACAAAATAATATATAGGATGTATGGGAAGGGACTTATGTACCCTAAAAAATTCATATTATTGAAGATAACAATCTGAATTGCTAGTAAAATAATAAATCGAAAAATATTGCCTAATACAGCGCTATTCATTTTTCTCCTTTTTTTCTAAATTAATAAGTTCTTCTCTGTCCTTACTCTTGATAATGTAAACGTGCCCTAAGTTTGTCATGTCGTTAAATAGTTTAACGTCTATAACATAGTAACTAGTATTCTTTTTAATGTAAATTTTAGAAACAGTACCAATATTGATTCCTTCCGGAAAAATTACAGATTGACCACCGGTAACAATTGTATCTCCTTTTCTGATAGAAGCTAATCTAGGTACATCTTCTAACTGAACAAATCCTGTGCTTTTTCCATCCCACGTTAAAGAACCAAAGTGATTTGATTTTTTCAATTTGGCATTAATGTGCGATTTCATGTTCAAAATACTTACCACTGTTGAGTATCTTGGCGAAGTATTATCGATTACACCAATAATTCCCAAACTGTTAATTACTCCCATATCTTGTTTAACTCCTTCGTTTGATCCCGAATTTAGTGTGATATAGTTCTCGTGCGTATTGTATGAATTGTGAATTACTTTTGAAACAATGATATCTGCAGGTTTTACTCCTTTTACGTTATTTGCTAAAGGTACTTTTGTAGTATCAGTATCTTGTTTGTTGAATAGAAGACTTTTTAATCTCGCGTTTTCAAGTACAAGCTCGTCATTTTCGGTTCTTAAATTCAAATACTCATTAATATGATTGATTTTTTCATAAACGCCTCCGCTTAAAAAATTAGCCGAGCTGATTACTCTGCTTCTATGAAAAGAATGCGCTTGAATTGTGAGAGCCAACGAAATGCCTAAAAGCAGCAAAAACAGCAATCGATTACTGTTTCTTATAATAAAATTAAAAATTTGCTGCATTTCTTGTTTGGTTATTTTGTTTCAGGATATGCTATTAAGTTTCAAATTTTATAAGAGTCAAATTCAATTAATTTAACTCTTATAAAATATATTTATTATTGGTTGAATCTTATTTAATTAAGATGCTTTTAAATTTTGCAATGTTTTTAAGAGCCATTCCGGTTCCACGAACTACAGCTCTTAACGGGTCTTCTGCAATGTAAACAGGTAAATCTGTTTTTTGCGAAATACGTTTGTCAAGACCTCTTAACATAGATCCACCACCAGCTAAATAAATACCAGTGTTGTAGATATCTGCAGCTAATTCCGGAGGAGTCTGAGATAATGTTTCCATTACCGCATCTTCAATACGCTGAATCGATTTGTCTAATGCTTTTGCAATTTCTCTATAAGAAACATCAACTTGTTTAGGTTTACCGGTAAGTAAATCTCTACCCTGAACAGACATATCTTCTGGCGGACCATCTAAATCTTCGATAGCGGCTCCAATTTGAATTTTTATTTTTTCAGCAGTACTTTCTCCCACAAAAAGGTTGTGTTGAGTACGCATATAATAAACGATATCATTTGTAAAAACGTCACCTGCAATTTTAACAGATTTGTCGCATACAATACCACCTAATGCAATAACTGCAATTTCTGTAGTACCACCTCCAATATCAACAATCATGTTTCCTTTAGGCTGCATAATATCGATACCAATACCAATTGCTGCTGCCATCGGCTCATGAATTAGGTAAACTTCTTTTCCGTTTACTCTTTCACAAGATTCTTTTACAGCACGCATCTCCACTTCGGTAATACCAGACGGAATACATACTACCATTCTTAAGGCTGGAGTAAACATTCTTTTTTTCAATGCAGGAATACTTTTGATGAACATGTTGATCATCTTTTCCGAAGCATCAAAGTCAGCAATAACACCGTCCTTCAAAGGCCTTATGGTTTTGATATTTTCATGCGTTTTACCTTGCATCATATTGGCTTCTTTACCAACAGCAATGATTTTGCCTGATATTCTGTCACGTGCAACGATTGACGGACTATCAATAACAACTTTATCATTATGTATGATTAAAGTGTTTGCGGTACCAAGGTCTATCGCAATATCCTCGGTCATGAAATCAAAAAATCCCATAAGTTTTTTAGGGGTTTAAAATGTTATAAATTATTTTGAACAAAGTTAAACAAATTAATGTTTAAAATGACGTGTTCCTGTAAATACCATTGCAAGATTATTTTCGTTGCAATAATTTATGCTTAATTCGTCTTTTATTGAACCTCCAGGCTGAATTACAGCTGTTATTCCTGCTTTTTTAGCTAATTCTACACAATCCGGAAATGGGAAAAATGCATCACTTGCCATAGAAGCACCGGTTAAATCAAATCCAAAAGCTTTAGCTTTATCTACAGCTTGTACCAAAGCATCAACTCTTGATGTCTGGCCAGTACCTGAAGAAATTAATGTTCCGTTTTTTGCAAAAACAATCGTATTTGATTTTGTGTTTTTACAAATTTTTGAAGCAAATATTAAGTCTTCTATTTCCTGAGCGGTTGGCTCAGTAATGGTAACGGTTTTTAAATGCTCTTTAGTATCTGTAATATTATTTCTGTCCTGAATTAACAAACCGTTAAGACATGTTCTTACTTGTCTTGAAGGTAATTCAACTTCATTTTGAACTAATATAATTCTGTTTTTCTTTTCTTGTAAAACTGCAATTGCATCATCATCATAACTTGGAGCAATTACTACCTCACAGAATAATTTATTGATTTCCTGTGCTGTAGCTAAATCAATTTTAGTATTTGCAATTAAAACTCCACCAAAAGCAGATGTTGGGTCGCAAGCCAAAGCAGCTAAATAAGCTTCGCTAATTGTTTTTCTTGAAGCTAAACCACAAGCATTGTTATGTTTTAAAATAGCAAACGTTGGTCCGTCAGTTTTAAACTCGTTGATTAAGTTTACAGCAGCATCAACATCTAATAAGTTATTATATGATAATTCTTTACCGTGAACTTTTTTGAACATCGCATCAAAATCTCCAAAAAAGAAACCTTTTTGATGAGGATTTTCTCCATATCTTAAAACCTGACCATCTGCAATGCTTTCTTTGTAGATAGTTTCATCAGTATTAAAATAATTAAAAATCGCACCATCATAGTGAGATGAAACGTGAAACGCTTTTGTAGCAAATAATCTTCTGTTTTCAAGAGTTGTTGCTCCGTTTTGCTCTGTAATTAAATCCAAAAGCAAGCTGTATTCGTTAACCGAAGCTACAATAACAGTGTCTTTGAAATTTTTTGCACCGGCACGAATCAATGAAATTCCACCAATATCAATTTTTTCAATAATATCCTGTTCGCTTGCACCTGAAGCAACCGTTTTTTCAAATGGATACAAATCAACAATAACCAGATCAATCTGAGGAATGTCAAATTCCTTCATTTGTTGAACATCACTTTCGTTATCCTGACGGTTTAAGATTCCTCCAAAAATTTTCGGGTGTAAAGTTTTTACTCTTCCACCAAGAATTTCAGGGAATGAAGTAATATCTTCAACAGGAACTACAGGAATTCCAAGATTTTTTATAAAATCTTCAGTTCCTCCAGTCGAATAAAGTGTTACGTTTTGCTCATGTAATTTTCTAACGATTGGCTCAAGTCCATCCTTAGAAAAAACAGATATTAATGCTGATTGTATTGTTTTAGTTGTGCTCATTGTGTAGTTATGATTTTTCAGACTGCAAAAGTAGTTTTTTTATATATTAATTTAAAGAAAATTAGTGTAACATTATGCTAAAAAAATCTACTGATGAGTAAGTTAACTTTTATTAGGATTTTGATTTTAATTTATTGAATTTTACTTTCATGAAAAATACACGTATATGCTGGTTTATCTAAGGTTATTAAAAGAAAGTTTCCGCTTTGCTATAAACGCTTTGAGGAATAATAAATTGCGTACCTTATTATCACTCTTAGGTGTTACTATTGGTATTTTTTCGATTATTGCAGTATTGGCAGCAGTAGATTCTTTAGACAGAAAGATTTCAAAAGACTTGAGCAGCTTAGATAAGAATACGATTTATTTGATGAAATATTGCTTCGGGCCTTCTGAAATTCCACAATGGAAAAGAGAGCAATTCCCAAATGTAAAATACGACGAATATATAAGTTTAAAAAATTCACTTAATAATACAGATCAGGTCGCTTACCAGCTTTTTGTAAAACATGAAACTTTAAAATACGATTCAAAAACCGTTAGTGATGTTAATATAGTACCATCTTCCAGCGAAATGGTCGATATTGAAGGGTTGAGTTTTGATAAAGGAAGATTTTATACTGAATCTGAATCAAATTCAGGAAGCGCCGTTATCGTTCTGGGTTATGATATAGCCGAAGGACTTTTTGGAACCAGCGATCCTATTGGAAAAAATATTCGTTTATACGGACAGCGTTTTACTGTAATTGGTGTAATTAAAAAACAAGGTGCTGGTTTTTTTGGCGACAGTAATGATACATCGGTTTATTTACCAACCAATTTTTTACGCCGAATGTACGGTGACAGTGACGCAATGACCCCGGTTATTGTTTTAAAGCCTGTAAAGGGAGTAGATATGGAGGCTTATAAAGCCGAAGTTGCGCAGAAACTACGTGCGATTCGCGGAATGAAAGCAGGGGAGTCTGATAATTTCTTTATTAATGTACTTTCCGGTTTTACTGATTTTGTGGATGGAATTCTTGGAAGTTTGAGATTTGGAGGAATATTTATAAGTTTCTTTTCGTTTTTAGTAGGAGGTTTTGGTGTAGCGAATATTATGTTTGTTTCTGTAAAAGAACGAACAAATTTAATTGGTATCCAAAAATCGTTAGGAGCAAAAAATCGTTTTATATTATTTCAGTTTTTATTTGAAGCTGTTATACTTTGTTTGATAGGTGGGATGATTGGTTTGTTGATTGTCTGGCTGATGTCGATACTTTTAACTAATTTATTAGATTTTGAATTTGTTCTAAGTTTCTGGAATATCATTATCGGGGCAGGATTGTCAATTTTGGTGGGTGTAATTTCAGGAATTCTTCCGGCAATTTCAGCAGCGAAATTAGATCCGGTCGAAGCGATTAGAACGGGAATGTAAAACTAATCCTAAATAAAAAAGAACCATTGCCACTTCAATTTTTACTTTGATGTTGAATTTTATTGTAATTTTAATAGCTTAATTCAAAAAAACAATAAAATGATACCAGTAAAAGCTTATGCAGCCTATGATGCTGAAAATCCGTTAAAACCTTATACGTTTGAAAGAAAAGAAGTTGGTGCTCATCAGGTTCAGATAGAAATTTTGTATAGTGGCGTATGCCATTCAGATATTCATACCGCAAAAGGCGATTGGGGACCTGTTGATTATCCTTTAGTTCCCGGACATGAAATTGTAGGCCGAATTGTTGCTGTTGGTAGCGAAGTCTCTAAATTTAAAGTTGGAGAATTAGCTGGTGTAGGTTGTTTTGTCGATTCGTGCAGAGTTTGCCCGAGTTGTAAGTCAGGCGAGGAGCAATTTTGCGATGAAGGAATGACAGGAACGTATAATAGTGTAGAAAGAGGAACTAATATTCCAACTCGTGGAGGATATTCGACCAGTATCATCGTTGATGAAAGCTATACGCTTCATGTTTCTGAAAAATTGGATATAAAAGGAGTTGCGCCACTATTATGTGCCGGAATTACAACTTATTCTCCATTACGATATTTAAAAGTAGGCAAAGGTCATAAAGTTGGGGTTTTGGGTTTGGGTGGTTTAGGACATATGGCGGTAAAATTTGCCGTTTCATTTGGTGCTGAAGTTACGATGTTAAGTCATTCTCCTTCAAAAGAAGCCGATGCTAAAAAATTAGGAGCGCACAAATTTGCTTTAACTTCAGATCCTGCAACAATGGAATCTTTAGCGAATAGTTTCGATTTTATTTTGAATACTGTTTCAGCAAAACACGATCATAATGCCTATTTGAATTTATTAACGACAAACGGAACCATGATTGTAGTTGGTGCTCCGCCGGCGCCCGCAGAAATCCCTGTTTTTACTCTGATCATGAAAAGAAGAAGTATTATAGGAAGTTTAATTGGAGGAATAAAAGAAACTCAGGAAATGCTGGACTATTGCGCTGAACACAATATTACATCAGATGTTGAAATTATAGATATGGCGTATATTAATGAAGCTTACGACCGTATGAATAGAAGTGATGTTAAGTATCGTTTTGTAATTGATATGGCTTCTTTGAAGTAGCTAAGGTTCTAAGGTGCTAAGTTTCTAAGTTTTTTGTGTTGAGTTTTATTTGGCTTTAGCTAAATAATTTCAACTTACTTTTTATGAAAATATATGATATGAAAAAAATCCTGAGAAATATTTTTCTCAGGATTTTTTTTAGTTCTTATTTCGAAACTTAATTTTGCTTCGATCCCATTTAATGGAATCAGAGTAATAGTAATCACTATTGGTTTTGTATTTTAAAACAGTATCTTCCTCTTGAGTTGTTCTTCTTATGTAGTACGTTTGTATAATGTTGCTTTTTAAAAAATCCAAAAAGTAAGGGGTTTTAATCGTATCGCTTTGTGAGCCTATTACTAAAATTTGTCTCCTTTTCTCTTTTGTTAAAATGTTTTCTGATAGAAAATCGTTTAGACATTTTTTCGGAATTTTGACAATGTCTTTTGGTTGTAAGTCAAGAAAATGAGGGAGTGTGTCCTTTCCACTGCCATAACTACAAAATTCAAGGAAATATCTTTTTTGATAAAAATAAAAATTTCCTTTTTTGTCAATTATTAATTGGCTTTCTCCATAGAAAAATCCTTTTGTCGATGGAGGAGGTACTGCTAATGAATCGTAATATTTTTCAAGTTTTTCATCTTCATAAGAGATAATGTAAGATTTGTTTTTCTCAACAATCTTTTCTTCTTTCCTATTACAATTCAAAAGAAGAGAACAAATTATAAAACCAAGAAAAAGTCTTGTCATAAAAGATGGATTTAAAATAAAGATATAAAAAAATCCCATTTGCCGGAGCAATGGGATTTTTTATATTTTTAGAAGTTTAAAACTATCTAATAGGATTATTTTGAATCAAATCGATATACAAATTAATTTTGTCTTTCAATTCTTTTCTTGGCGTGATAAAGTCTAAGAAACCGTGTTCTAATAAGAACTCAGCAGTTTGAAAACCTTCTGGTAAATCTTTTCCTGTAGTATCGCGAACAACACGAGGACCAGCGAAACCAATTAAAGCTCCAGGCTCAGAAATATTAATATCTCCTAACATTGCATATGATGCAGTTGTTCCTCCGGTAGTTGGATCTGTACAAAGCGAAATGTATGGTAATTTAGCTTCAGCTAACTGAGCTAATTTTACTGATGTTTTAGCTAATTGCATTAGCGAATAAGCAGCTTCCATCATACGAGCTCCACCTGATTTAGAAATCATCACAAAAGGTAATTTGTTTTTGATCGCATGATCAATACCTCTGGCAATTTTTTCTCCAACAACAGCTCCCATAGATCCGCCAATAAAGGCAAAATCCATACAGCAGATAACAAGTTCTTTTCCTTTAGATTTTCCCACTCCGGTACGCACAGCGTCTTTTAAGTGAGTTTTCTCCATTACATCTTTTAATCTTTCTGCATATTTTTTTGTATCCACAAAATGCAAAGGATCTTTTGATGTCATGTTTTTATCTAATTCAACAAATTCATTATTGTCGAATAAAATTTCAAAATAGGTTGCGCTTCCAATTCTAACATGAAAATCATCTTCAGGACTAACAAATAAGTTTCTGGCTAATTCGTCAGCATCAATAATTTTTCCAGTAGGAGATTTGTACCACAATCCTTTAGGAACGTCCATTTTATCTTCGGTCGCAGTCGTAATCCCTTTTTCTTGTCTTTTAAACCAAGCCATTTTTTTAATTTTAGAATGTAGATTTTAAATTTTAGATTTTTCAATCTGATTCAAAATTTAGATTTCAGGCTTTTTTAGAAGTCTGAAATCTAAAATCAGAAGTCTAAAATTTAAAGTGTATTTACGTTATTCAAGTCAGCAAAAGCTTGCTCAAGTCTTGTATTGAATGTCACTTCGCTTTCACGTACCCATCTTCTTGGGTCATAGTATTTTTTGTTAGGAACATCAGCACCTTCTGGGTTACCAATTTGAGTTTTTAAATAGTCAATGTTTTTAACCATATAATCACGAATTCCTTCAGTATATGCAAATTGTAAATCTGTATCAATGTTCATTTTGATAACTCCGTATCCAATAGCTTCTCTAATTTCTTCAAGTGTAGAACCTGAACCTCCGTGGAAAACGAAATCTACCGGGTTAGCACCAGTTTTGAATTTGTCTTGTACGAAATCCTGAGAATTTTTTAAGATTTTTGGAGTTAATTTTACGTTTCCTGGTTTGTAAACACCGTGAACGTTTCCAAAAGCAGCTGCAATTGTAAATTTAGGGCTAATTTTAGATAATTCTTCGTAAGCGTAAGCTACTTCTTCTGGTTGAGTGTATAATTTAGAACTGTCAACATCCGAATTGTCAACACCATCTTCTTCACCACCTGTAATACCAAGTTCGATTTCTAATGTCATTCCCATTTTACTCATTCTAGCCAGGTATTCTTTACAGATCTCGATGTTTTCTTCGATTGGCTCTTCAGACAAATCGATCATGTGAGAACTAAATAATGGTTTTCCTGTTTCTGCAAAATGTTTTTCAGAAGCATCTAATAAACCATCAATCCAAGGTAATAATTTTTTTGCACAGTGGTCAGTATGTAAGATTACGGTAGCTCCGTAAGCTTCTGCCAAAGTATGAATGTGTTTTGCTCCGGCGATTCCTCCAGCGATTGCTGATTTCTCGTTAGCGTTAGATAATCCTTTTCCAGCGTTAAATTGTGCTCCTCCGTTTGAAAATTGAATAATAACTGGCGCATTTAGTTTCGCTGCAGTTTCAAGAACTCCATTGATTGTGCTAGACCCAGTAACGTTTACTGCTGGTAAAGCAAAACCTTTTTCTTTTGCATAATTAAAAATTTCCTGTACTTGATCTCCTGTAGCTACTCCGGGTTTAATATTGTGTGCCATTGTAATTTTTTTTAGTTGTTTTTAGTTTTTAGGTTGCAAAAATAAGAATTAATTAGCATTAGAAAGGATAATTTATCCCAAAATTTAAAACCGAATGGCCAAAATTGTATTCTTTGAACCAACGGTCTCCCTTCTCATGCGCCGGATTATAAGTCTTAAAGCCTAAATCTAAACGAATAACAAAAAAGCTTAAATCGTAACGTAAACCAAATCCTGATCCTAAAGCAATTTCAGCTAAATCGTTTACGTTGTTAAATTTTGCCTTTTCGTCGATGACATTATCGAGCACATTCCAGATATTTCCGGCGTCTGCGAAGATCGCTCCCTTCACATCTCCAAAAACTTTAAAACGAAATTCTGCGCTCAATGCAATCTTCATATTCGCCTCATTAAAATCGTTTGCAGCGTTCGTGCTTCCCGGACCCAAAGAGTAAGGTTGCCATGCGCGGTTATCATTTGAACCTCCTGAATAATAACTTCGTGAGAACGGAATGTAATCTGAATTACCAAACGGAATGGCTATCCCGAAAAAGCTTCTCACGGCCAATACTTTTTCTTTTCCAAAATCCCAGTGTTTGATATAATCAAATTCGGTTTTAATGTATTCTGAATATTCTAAGTTGAAAATTTCGTAGTTACCTCTCGAGTTTTCAGGAAGTTTTGCAATGCTTGAAATAGCAGATAATAAAGTACCTGCAGATTCTATTTTGGTTTTAAACTGGTAAAAAGTATTATCAGCAAGATCCTTTTTAGTGGTTTTGGTAAACGTATAACTTGTTGCTAGAATAAAATCATTTTCTGTCAAACGAATTCTTCTTTCTTCTATGCTTTGTACGTCTTTATATTCTGCATCTCCTGGTCTTAATACAGTTTGGTCGGCTAATACTTCTTTCGTAAAGTTATTTGCTCCATCGGGAATTGTTAAGTTTCCATCATTGTCAATATTGCCTGGTACAGTATTGTAAGTTCCTGCAATGTTATTTAATTCATTATATGAAGAAGTATAAACCCTGAAATAGTTACTTGGATTTAAATTGCGTACAAATTGTGCATTAAGCAATTCAAGTTTTGCGGTGTTATTTCGTTTTGGAGACCAATTGTAAGCAATACCTCCTGTGAAATTTTCTTTATCTAAACCAATATTCCGTTGTTTAGAGAAACCTGCAGCAATACTTGTAGAAGGAATCATCCTTTTTGGAATAATTTTCTCCGTTCCAAAAGGCAATAGAATCCTCGGGAAGTTCAGTTTTAAATCAAGACCATATTCAGATACGTTAAAGAAATTATCGTTAGGATTGGCCATATCTTTTGACGAACCTACATTTAAACGCGCCGAAATTTCAAGTGTTTCAGCTCTGTTAAATACATTTCTAATCGTTTCAGAAATACTGGCTCCAATACCAAAATCCTGAATATTAGAGTGAGTTACGTCAAGCGAAGCGCCAAAACTATATTTCTTTCTGGGTGTCAAATAAACATTTGCAATTAAAGATTGTGCCGTTGAGTCGCGTTTGTCGACTTCGTATTGAATCGAAGGGTAGTTAAAGATTTTTAAGTTATTTAAATACCTTGAAGAAAGTGTTGTTCTCGTGTCAGAAAAAACACCTCCTTTATTGATGAAAACGGCATCAGTAATAGCGCGAGGTTTGTATTTTAATTTTTTGTGACTGTACAAATTAAAGTTGTTGTACGTTGTACTGTCTGTTATTTTTGTTTTTGCATTTGCAGCAGAATAGTCTGTGTAAATGTTAACATCACTTATTTTGTATAATTTAAAAGGCTCCGTTCTGCTTGAATCTCTTTCCTGAATATTGTTGTTGTTAACGATTAAAGTTACGTCAGCTTTATTCTTTTTACCAATGGTGTCAATATCAAAAGTAACATAAGTGGGTTGAAAGAAATAAGCTCCGTGATTTCTAAAATAGGTAGTAAGTCGATTTTTTTCATCTTCAAAATCAGCAGTTTTATATTGTTTTCCGGATTTTAAAAATGAAGGCTCATTGTTGGTTCTGTATAAAGAATCCAGAGCAGGAGTCTTGATATTAGTTTTAATCGTATCTAAAGTATAGGCCGGACCAGTTGTAATAAGATAATTTATTTTGGCTTTTTTTCTGGCAACACTATCAATACTATAATCAGTTGCTACATTAAAATAACCATTATTAAAGTAATAGAATTTTAAACGTAAAAGAGATTTTTTTGTTTTTGCGGTATCAATAACAACAGGAGGTTCTCCTGTACTTCTAAGGAATTCATGAATACCTTTATAAAGAAAAGATTGTCCAAGACGATCTACTTGCTTTGCTGATAATATTTTTGCCTGACGTTCGTATAAACCAGGATGATTTTTAAATTTTGCCTGATAAGTAGAATCCGGATTTAAGTTGGCTAAGTTGTATAAGTTTAAACGCAAACGATACCCAAGCAAAGTACCATTTGGTTTTTGATACATCTGATTAGACGCTATTTCATCGTTCGTAGCCTTTCCGTTTACGAGAATTGTGTTTTTTACAAGAAGGTTTTTTCCATCTGGAACTCTTTTTACAGCATTACAACCGCAAATAAATGTTGCTATTAGAATAAATGCTGTTATTTTTGTGGAATTCTTTTTCAAGTGTTCTTAAATATTTAATTCAAAAGTACATTATTTTATGGTTAGTAAAAACCAAATAAAACTTATATCAAGTTTACATCAAAAAAAGCAACGTTTTGCAAATCAATTATTTTTCGCCGAAGGAGTAAAAGTAATTCAAGAATTGTTGTTATCCAATTTTGAATTAGAGCATTTATATACGACTCTAAATGATTTTGAAGAAGTTCATTCTTCAAAACGTACGCTTATTTATGAGCAGGAACTTAAAAAAATTAGTGCCTTATCAACTCCAAATTCATGTTTGGCGGTTTTTAAAATTCCATCAGAAAATAAAATAACCAGTTCGGGTTTGATTTTAGCTCTCGACGATATTCGTGATCCCGGAAATTTAGGAACGATTTTACGTCTTTGTGACTGGTTTGGTATCAAACAAATTATTTGTTCTAAAGAAACTGTCGATATTTATAATCCAAAAGTAGTTCAGGCAACTATGGGGTCTATTGCCAGAGTAAATGTGAATTATGTTGATTTGAAAACTTTTATTGCTGAAGCTAATATTCCTGTTTTTGGAACTTTTATGGATGGCGAAAATATTTATCAATCTAATTTACCTCAAAGCGGAATCATTATTATGGGTAATGAAGCGAATGGGATTTCATCAGAAATTGAAAAAATAGTTACAAGCCGACTCACAATTCCTAGATTTGGAGAGCTGCAAAAAACCGAAAGTTTAAACGTAGCTACTGCAACAGCAATTATTCTTAGTGAGTTTAAACGAAATAGTTAAGAATTTGTTTTAATGAAAAGTAAAATTAATTAAAATAGCTCTTGACTTCATAGAATCGATATTATCGGTCCATGGGCTAGGTCCTTTTGCTGGATTATCGTGAATTAATTCATTCGTAATACCAAACATACCTCTGATAGAAGGAGAGAAGATAAAGTATTCAGAGAAGAAATCAATTCCAAAACCTACTTCGTAAGCTGCGGTCCATTGTTTTGTTCTAAACTTTCCTTCAAAGTTATCGTCTTTAGATTTTGCGTTGCTGGATAAATTTAGCGTTGTAGACATTCCTCCTACTAAATAAGGGCGAATGTTTCCGGTACGCAAAGACGAAAACTTTAATAATAAAGGAAAGTGAATATAAGTACTGTTTACTTCTCTTAAATAATCTTTCTCTAAAGGTTGATTTGGATAATACAAATCACGCTTAGTATAATACAAACCTGGCTCAAAACGCAGGTTAATATATTCCTGTAATCTTAAATCGGCTACAACACCTACATTAAAACCAGTAGTCTTTTTTACCTGAATATCCGGACCGGGAGTTTTGTAGTCAAATTTAAAATCAAAACTATTAAAACCTAAATAATATCCAAAATACAAGCGTTGTTTTTGCCAGTTTTCAAGATTTATAATGGGGTCCTTGCTGAACATGCTTTTAGCAAATTGAGAGTATCCGTTTGTCGTTAAGACTAATAAAAGTAAGACTACAGTTTTTTTCATACTATTTTTTAGATGCAGAATAAATGGTGGCAACCCCAAAAGTTTGAGGCATAGCTACAACATCTATAAACCCAATTTTTCTCAAAATATTGTTTAACGCTTCACCATAAGGAAAAGCAGCAGCAGATTCAGACAAATAACCATAGGCAGAATTGTCTTTAGAAAACAGTTTTCCAATAATAGGAAGTATGTTTTTGCTGTAAAATTTATAGCCTTGTTTATAAGGTGTTTTGTCCGGAACAGAAGTTTCAAGAATTACAAAAACGCCATTAGGTTTTAAAACTCTTAAAATTTCAGCAAATCCTTTTTCTAAATGCTCAAAATTTCGCACTCCAAAACCAACCGTTATAGCATCAAAATAATTGTCCTCAAAAGGTATTTTTTCAGAATCTCCCAAAACCATATCGATTAAATTCGATAATCCTTTTTCTGCGATTTTCTTTTTTCCAACTTCCAGCATTCCTGCAGAAATATCAAGACCAATAATTTTTTCTGCATTAGTTTGTGCCATTAAAATAGCCAAATCACCAGTTCCTGTAGCAATATCAAGAATAACTTTTGGTTTTTTATCCGAAACTATTTTTAATACTTTTTTTCTCCACTTAATATCGATTCCAAATGAAATTACGCGATTCAAATTGTCGTAGTTCCCTGAGATGTTATCAAACATTTGGGCAACTTGCTCTTTTTTACCTAAAGAAGAGTCTTTATATGGGGTTATTTTTTCAGACATTTTTTTTATTTACGCAAATATAATACAATCTGACTTAACTGTAATTGAGTTTTTGAAATTGTAAATTAATTGTTTTAGCAGGAGGCTTTTAATTGTTGATAGATGCTGGATTTTTGACCATCACCAAAAGTGGGTATTTTGAAAAAATCACTAAAAGTGGGTATTGTGGGACATAGATTTTATGGCCAACTTTGCTTCAGTTAAAAAGATAAAATTTTAATGATTGATTGAATTAATGACTTGAATCAAATGAATATTTTTTTCGCCTTGGTAATTTCATTTGTTCTTGTAAGTAGCTTTGAAAGTATTGTTCTTGGGGCCAATACTCTTTTTAAAGCGCGAAATACGTTCTTAGGATTAAATTTGTTTTTGGAAATTTTAATTTTCTTGCCTTTAATATCTTAGTGGTATTTGTTATTAAAGGCACTTTGAGATTCGTTCTCATTTAACATTAAATGTTATTCAGTTATTCAAATGTTTCTTAACATTTGTGATTTTTTTTCCAAAGCTATTACTCGAATGAGTCAGATTTAAAAATCAATCGTTTTAAAAAACATCCTTCACAAGAGGATGTTTTTTTTTGTTTTATTATTTTCTAATGTATGTTTCGTAAGTGTAGTCAAAAAGATGTTTTTCATCTTTAAAATTTTCTTCAGATTCTACCAGCTGCCACTCACTTTTATTGATTTTTGGAAAAAAAGCATCCGCTTCAAAAGTATGGTGAACTTTGGTTATTTCTATAATATCAGTATAAGGTAAGGCTAGATTGTAAATTTCGCCTCCGCCAATAATATACGAATCTTCGTTTTCAGGACAGGCAGCAATAGCTTTTTCGATGCTATCCACTACAATACAGCCTTCCGGATGATAATCTTTCTGGCGTGTTATTACAATATGAACTCTGTTTGGAAGTGGTTTCGGGAAGCTTTCAAATGTTTTTCTTCCCATAATAATATGATGATTCGTTGTAAGCGATTTGAATCTTTTAAAATCATTTGGTAAATGCCAAACTAATTCATTGTCTTTTCCAAGTGCGTTATTTTCGGCAACAGCCGCTATCATTATAATCATAGCAATCTAGTAACTAAATTTTATTTTCGGTATCCTCAATTATTCTGGATTCTAATTGACTAATTCTTTTTTGTTGTAGACCAACAAGTCTGTCAATTTGTTCTCTTTCCCATTTTTTATTCATGAACCTGTCTGTGATGTATACCTTGATAAAGTGCAAAATAAAGATAAAGAACCATATCGTAATTCCCCAAACACACCAGTTTTGTTCTGTGTTAGCGCCAAAACCGAAAAATCTGTTGGCAATAAATAAAAATAAACTTCCCAGGAGAAAAAGTACAAAATGAAAGTATAGAATCTTCTTTTGTCTAAGTCTTCTTCTGGCATATTCGTATTGTTCGTGCACTTCTTTTTCCATAAGATATTAATGAGGTTATAAAGTTAAAATTTATTTTCTAATGACCGTATTTAGATGCTGGAATATTTCTCCTTAAATGCGCTGAGAGTTTGAAATCCAAAATTTTAAGCAGATTTAATTATTAAATAGCTAAAAAAATATTCGGTTTTTGATATTATCATAAATCGGTTGTGAAGGTATCGAAAATTCATCTGAATTTGTGTAATTTAGTCTATGAATCTAAAAACTAAATAGTTATGTCTTTAAAGAAACAATTTATTAAAACGAAGCCGGTAGTTAAAGTTACATTTTCTATAGATGCTAAAGACGCAAGTTCGGCAGCGGTTGTTGGCGATTTTAACAACTGGAATGTTGAGGAAGGAACTTTGAGTAAGTTGAAAAATGGCACTTTTAAGGCCACTTATGACTTAGTTAAAGATGCAATTTACGAATTTAAGTACGTAATTGACGGGAGTTATGTAAATGATCCTGAAGCAGATTCTTATAAATGGAATGACTTTGCAGGAAGTGAAAATAGTGTTTTAGTAGTATAAAAAGACAGTATAAAAAAATCCGCTTAAATTTTTAAGCGGATTTTTTTATAATTTATACAGCAACACTTCCTTTTATTCCCGCATGCGGTTCGTAATCTACAAGTGTAAAGTCGTTATAATCAAAATCAAAAATATTTTTAATCTCTGGATTTAAGATCATTTTTGGTAATGGTTTGGGCTCACGTGTTAATTGCAATTCTAATTGTTCGAAGTGATTGTTGTAAATGTGCGCATCTCCAAACGTATGGATGAATTCACCATATTCTAAATCACAAACCTGTGCAATCATCATCGTTAACAACGCGTAAGATGCAATATTGAAAGGAACTCCTAAAAATATGTCAGCACTTCGCTGGTACAACTGGCAGGATAATTTTCCTTTTGTTTCTCCTTTTTCAAGATCAGGACTACTTACATAAAACTGAAAAAAGGCATGACAAGGAGGTAAAGCAGCTTTGTTATTGGCTACGTTTTCTTCAAATGACTTTTTAGTATCTGGTAAAACAGAAGGATTCCATGCGGAAACCAACATTCTGCGGCTATTTGGATTTGTTTTTAGTTCTGTGATTAATTCAGAGATCTGATCAATTTCTTCGCTATTCCAATTGCGCCATTGATGTCCGTAAACAGGACCTAAATCTCCATTAGAATCTGCCCAGGCATCCCAGATTTTTACTCCGTTTTCCTGAAGATATTTTATATTCGTATCACCTTTTAAGAACCAAAGTAATTCGTAAATGATCGATTTTAAGTGTAATTTTTTGGTTGTAACCATTGGGAAACCTTCACTTAAATCAAAGCGCATTTGGTAGCCAAAAACACTTTTGGTTCCTGTTCCTGTTCTATCTCCTTTTTGATTACCGTTTTCTAAAACGTGTTTTACCAGGTCTAAATATTGTTTCATTTTTTGTTTATTCGGTTATTCGTTTAATTGTTTAATCGATTTAACGAATAAACAAACCAACGATTAAACAATAATTTATCTTTTAGAGATTTCGTCTCTGATTTTTGCTGCTTTTTCATAATCTTCCTGCGAAACAGCCTGATCTAAAAGTTCATTTAATTCCTGTAAACTATGTTTTGCATAAACATCTCCGGATTGATTGCTTTCTTCTTCATGACCAAAAGTTTCCGGATTAGAAAGTACATCATCAATTTCCTGAGAACCCTGATCAGTTTCTGCAGTATTTGATTTTAAATAGATACCAGCTTTGTCTAAGATATTTTTATAAGTAAAAATCGGAGCGTTGAAACGTAAAGCCAATGCAATTGCATCAGATGTTCTGGCGTCGATAATTTCTTCGATTTTATCTCTTTCGCAAATTAAGCTCGAATAAAAAACGCCATCTACAAGTTTGTGAATAATCACTTGTTTTACGACAATATCGAATCTCTCAGCGAAGTTTTTGAATAAATCGTGCGTTAATGGGCGAGGAGGTTTTATTTCTTTTTCTAAGGCAATAGCGATTGACTGGGCTTCAAAAGCGCCAATAACTATTGGTAATTTTCGTTCGCCATCAACTTCGTTCAAAATTAAGGCATAAGCGCCATTTTGAGTTTGACTGTATGAAATTCCTTTTATGGATAATTTTACTAGACTCATATATGTGGGTAAAAAAGGGCAATTATTGCCTCATTTTAAGACTTTTTTTGATTGAAAAATAAAGGTGCAATTTTAATCAAAAAATATGGAACAAAAAAGCCACCTAAAACAAAGATACGATTATCTTGTTTTTAGGCAGCTATATTTTTATAGAGAATTTTTAAATTAAGAATGTTGCGCTTTAAAAGCTTTTAATTTCTCAATTAATTCAGGAACAATTGTAAAGGCGTCTCCAACAATTCCGTAATCAGCAACTTTAAAGAAAGGAGCCTCAGGATCGTTATTGATTACTAATTTTACTTTTGATGAGTTAATACCCGCAATATGCTGGATTGCACCAGAGATTCCTATTGCAATATATAAATTTGTTGCAACTGGTTTTCCTGTTTGTCCAACGTGCTCGCTGTGAGGTCTCCATCCTAAATCAGAAACAGGTTTAGAACATGCTGTTGCAGCGCCTAATACCGCTGCTAAATCTTCAACTAATCCCCAGTTTTCAGGACCTTTTAATCCACGTCCGCCAGAAACTACGATATCAGCATCAGCGATAGATACTTTTCCGCTTACTTTTTCTACAGATTCTACTTTTACCCCAAAATCATTGTCTCCAATTGATGGATTAAAATCTTCTTCAGTTGCAGATCCTGCACTTTCGAAAATTCCGTAAGAGTTTTTAGCTAAACCAAGAACTTTTACATCAGTATTGATCTCTGTGATATTGAAAGCTTTGTTTGAAAAAGCATTTCTTTTTACCTGAAAAGGTGAAGTGCTAACCGGTAATCCAACAACATTTGATGCGAAACCGGCATTTAAAGCCACGGCAACTAATGAAGAAAGATAAATACTGTCTGTAGTCGAAGAAAGTAAAACTACTTTTGTTCCTTCTTTTTCAGCAGCTTGTTTGATAACATCGGCGTAAGCCTTAGCAGTAAAACCAGCTAATTTATCGTTAGTTACTTTTAATACTTTGTCTACTCCGTATTTAGATAATTCGCTTACATCGCTAATGTTAACTGTTAAAGCGGTTACGGTTGTACCTAGAGTTTCTGCTACTTTTTTAGCGTAAGAAGCTAATTCAAAAGCAACTTTTTTAAATTTTCCTTCTGCAGATTCTGCGTATATTAATATTGACATAATAATTTTAGATTTTAGATTTTAGATTTCAGATTTTAAAAATTGAAATCTAAAATGATTATTGATTTTAGATTTGAAGTGAATCAAATGTTGAGTTTTAGATTTTGCGTTGCGATCAGCAATCTAAAATCTAAATGCTACAATCTTAAATCACCTTAGCCTCGTTGTGTAATAAATTGATTAACTCATCTAAATTATCAGGAGAAACTAATTTTACTGCTGATTTTGGAGCTGGTTTTTCAAATTTCACCGCTTTTGTATTTACAGGAGCGTCAACCGGCTCAAGAATAGTAAGTGCTTTTGTTCTTGCAGTCATGATACCTCTCATGTTCGGGATACGCAAGTCTTTTTCTTCAACAAGACCTTTTTGACCGCCAATGATTAATGGTAAAGTTGTGCTTACAGTTTCTTTTCCACCATCGATTTCACGAACCGCTTTTACATTGCTTCCGTCAACGGTAATAGCTGTACAAGAGTTTAAAAAGTTAGAACCTAAAATTCCTGCAATCATTCCAGGAACCATTCCACCATTATAATCAAGAGATTCTTTTCCTGCAATTACAAGATCATAACCTCCGTTTTTAATTACTTCGGCCAATTGTTTTGCAACAAAAAAACCATCAGTTGGGTTAGCATTTACACGAATAGCTTCGTTTGCACCAATTGCTAAAGCTTTACGCAAAGTTGGTTCAGTATCAGGTCCTCCAACATTTACTACAGTTACAGTAGCGCCTTGTTGTTCCTGAAACCAAATGGCACGTGTCAAACCAAACTCGTCATTAGGATTAATTACATATTGAACACCATTGGTATCGAATTCTGAGTCGCCATTGGAGAAGTTGATTTTTGAAGTAGTATCAGGCACGTGGCTGATGCAAACTAATATTTTCATAAGTATATATTTTATATTTATAATATGCTTTTACAAATTTAGAAATTAAAATCGGAATAAAATACTATGCATGCATAATATTATTTAAAAACTATTACGATTTCGCAGATTCTGAAATTTAGAAGCTGTTTTGCTATATCTAAAAATAAATAATTCATTCATTTCTGTTGATTCTTAGGAATTTTGCAAATCAGGCAATCTGCTCAAGTGTTAAAGTTTAGTCTAAATTATACTACTTTTCGAATTCTTACGTTCTAGTGAAAGAATTTGATAAAATAAAAATCAAACAAAAAGAGTTGAGTTTGTATGATAAGCACTTTATGAGCGAAATAATTACAATTATATCGATTTCGTAAATGTCACAATAAATTTTAAAAAGTTAAAAGCGCAAGGTATAAGGAAGTTCATGTGATTTTAAATCTAATTTATGCTTTTAAGTTATTTAAAATATTTATTTTTGCTCTTCAGAAAATTCAACATACAATATAAATATGAGAACAATACAATTTAGAGAGGCCATTTGCGAAGCGATGAGCGAAGAAATGCGTCACGATGAATCCATATATTTAATGGGCGAAGAAGTTGCAGAATACAACGGAGCATACAAAGCTTCAAAAGGAATGCTTGCTGAGTTTGGCGAAAAAAGAGTAATCGATACTCCAATTGCTGAGCTTGGTTTTACAGGAATAGCAGTAGGATCAGCTATGAACGGTTGTCGTCCTATTGTAGAGTACATGACTTTCAACTTCTGTTTAGTAGGTATTGATCAAATTATAAATAATGCTGCTAAAATGCGTCAAATGACAGGTGGACAATTTAATGTGCCTATCGTTTTCCGCGGACCAACTGCTTCTGCAGGTCAATTAGGAGCAACTCACTCACAAGCTTTAGAAAACTGGTTTGCAAATACTCCGGGTCTTAAAGTGGTTGTGCCATCAACTCCTTACGATGCAAAAGGACTTTTAAAAGCTGCGATTCGTGATAACGATCCGGTAATCTTTATGGAGTCTGAGCAAATGTATGGTGACAAAGGTGAAGTGCCAGACGGAGAATACACAATTCCTTTAGGAGTTGCTGATATTAAACGTGAAGGAACAGATGTTACTATCGTTTCTTTTGGTAAAATCATCAAAGAAGCTTTTATCGCTGCTGACGAATTAGCTAAAGAAGGTATTTCTTGCGAAATTATCGACTTAAGAACAGTTCGCCCGATGGATAAAGACGCGATCTTAAAATCTGTAAAAAAAACAAATCGTTTAGTGATTCTTGAAGAGGCTTGGCCATTCGCTAGTATTTCTTCTGAAATTACTTATATCGTTCAAGAACAAGCTTTCGACTTCCTTGATGCGCCAATTCAACGTATTACAACAGCAGATACTCCTGCACCGTATTCTCCGGTATTATTAAAAGACTGGTTACCAAATGCAGGTGATGTAGTAAAAGCAGTTAAAAAAGTGTTATACAAATAATACACATTTAAAATACTCACAAAACTTCATCATTCATAGTTAATTGATGAAGTTTTTTTTTGCCCAGACGATGAAAAGAATAATTTTACTCAGCCTATTTTTTGTATTCGCATTTGCGACGATTGCTACTGCACAAACTAAAGTGAGCGGAATTGTTTTGGACAAGTCTAATCAGCCGATACCTTTTGCCAATGTTGTGTTCAAAGGTTCAAACACCGGAATTGTTTCTAATGAAGACGGTCGTTTTTATCTCGAATCGCCAACAACTTACACTGCTTTATTGGTAAGTTCTGCAGGATTCTCAGATAGAGAAGTTTCATTAGACAAAGCGGTAAACTATGATTTTAAAATAGTTTTAAGCGAAGCTGAGGCATTAAATGAAGTAGTAATTTTTACCGGAAAAACATCTAAAAAAAATAATCCGGCATTAGACATATTGAGAAAAATTTGGGAACGAAAACGTAAAAACGGTTTGTACCAATTCAATCAATACCAAATGCAAAAGTACGAGAAGGTTGAGTTCGATATGAACACAATCGATAGTGCTTTTATGAAAAACAAACTCTTCAAAGGAATGGAGTTTGTATTTAAACATGTTGACACATCTGATGTTACGGGAAAAACCTATCTTCCAATTTTTATCAACGAATCAGTTTATGATGTTTACGGAGATAACAAATTAAAGAAAGTAAAAGAGAACATTACAGGAAATAAAATGTCAGGTTTTAATGGAAACCAACAAATTCTTTCATTCGTAAAAGACCTTTATTCAGATTATAATATCTACGACAATCACCTTAAGTTTTTCGATAAAAGTTTTACAAGTCCGCTTTCAAGAACCGGAATTGACGTTTATAACTATGTTTTAAAAGACAGTGCTTTTATTGATAAAAAATGGTGTTATAACATTGTTTTTTATCCAAGACGTAAAAACGAATTAACCTTCAAAGGAGACTTTTGGGTAAACGATTCTACTTTTGCGATCAAGAAAATTAATATGGGCGTTACCAAAAGTGCCAATATTAACTGGGTAAAAGATATTTATATCGAGCAGGAATTCGAGGTAGAAAACGATTCTGTTTTTCTGTTAACACGCGACTACATGATGTCGGATTTTGCTTTAAATAAAAAAGAAAAATCAAAAGGTGTTTACGGAAAACGAACAACGCTCTATCGTAATCATAAATTTAATATCCAGAAACCAGAGAAGTTTTATAAAGAAGAAGTCAATTATATAGACAATGCTGTTTATGAACGACCGCCTGAATTCTGGGAAGAAAATCGTTTCGAGAAATTAAATAAAGACGAAGCCGGTATTTACAAAATGCTGGATACGCTGCAAACCGTCAAGCGATTTAAACAATTATATAGTCTCGTCTCTATTTTAGGTAGTGGTTATGTCGAATTTAAAAACTTCGATTTTGGCCCCATATTCTCGACTTTTGGTTATAATGAAGTCGAAGGATTAAGACTTAGAGCAGGAGGAAGAACCTATTTCGGCCCAAATGATCCATGGCGTATACAAGCTTATACGGCTTACGGTTTTGATGATAATAAATTCAAGTACGGAGTTTCAGGAAAATGGATGCTTGACAAGAAAAAGCGAATCATTATTTCCGGAGGAAACAGACGTGACATCGAGCAAATTGGTGCCAGCTTAACCACAACAAATGATATTTTAGGACGAAGTTTTGCGTCATCAGCCTTATTTACAACAGGAAGCAACGGAAAACTAACCAATATTAATCTGAGCAACGTTTCGATCGAAATGGAACCTTTAAAGAACTTTGTTGTTCAGGCAGGTGTTTCATACAGGACATTAGAATCTGCTTCGCCAACTTTTAGTCTCGATTATTATACAACGCTGCCAACCGCCGCAAATCCTGCCGGAGTAGTACAAAGTGCAGTAAAGCAGTTCGAAGCCAATGTTCAGTTTGAGCTTATGCCAAATCGTAAAACTATTGGTTTTGGTGTAGAACGTAGTCTTGTAGACAGCCCGTTTAGTCATTTCTTTGTTAACTTTAGTTACGGACTAAAAGGAGTGATGCAAAGTGATTTCGCTTACGAAAAAATACAATTATTCTACAAACAACCTATTATAATTGGACCACTAGGAAGATCGAACATTATCCTTGAAACCGGAAAAACCTTTGGTACAATTCCTTTAGGATTAATGAGTGTTATTCCTGGAAACCAGACTTATTTTACAATCGAAAATACGTTTAGTAACCTGAATTTCTACGAATTTATTACAGATCAGTATACTACTTTACAATGGAATCATGATTTTGGAGGAAGATTATTCGCCAGAATTCCATTTATGAGAAAACTAAACTGGAGAGAATTTGTTGGAGTAAAAGGAGTTTACGGAACAATTTCAGATGCAAACAGAGCGATCAATGCTTCGGGATTACCGTACAATGCGCCAGAAAATGTATATTGGGAATACAACGCCGGGATAGGAAATATCTTCAAAGTATTCCGTATCGATTTCTCCTGGAGAGGAAGTTATTTAAACACTCCGGATGCTAATAAATTTGCAGTAAAAGGATCTTTCGGATTCTATTTTTAAGATAATTAGAGCGAAATAATCTCGCAGACACGCCAAGTCGCTAAGTTTTTATTACTAGCAACTTGGCGTGTCTGCGAGATTATTTTTTAATTTTAGGAGCTATTCCCGCTATCCGTTCCAATCTTTTGTGCTGAACCCCGGCACAAAAGGATTTCCACTTCTATCGGGGCTAAAAATCACGTCATGAAAGAAGCTATCGATTTTCTATCCACAAAAAATCCTGTATTTCAGGAAATCATCGATAAATATGGATTGCCGCCAATCCCAAAACGTCCGCAAGGTTTCGAAACTCTGGTATTATTGATTCTCGAACAACAAGTTTCTATAGATTCGGCGAAAGCCACCTTCTTAAAAATAAAAGCTTACACAACTTGCAATCCGGAAACGATGTCGGTTTTGACAGATGAAGAATTTCGTGTTTTAGGCGTAAGCCGGCAAAAAACAAAATACATCAAAATATTAGCCGGTGCTGTTTTAAACAAAGAATTAGATATAGAAAGTTTAGCTGTAAAATCAGCAAAACAAGTTCGGGAAGAACTCATCAAACTAAAAGGAATCGGAAATTGGACAATCGATATTTACTTAATGTTTTGTCTTCAGGAGCCGGATTTAATTCCGTTAGGCGATATTGCAGTCGTTAATACAATCAAAGAATTATTGAATATTCACGACAAAAACGAAATGGAAATTCATGCTCAGCAATGGAGTCCGTATCGATCTTATGCGACATATTTGCTGTGGCATTATTACTTAAATAAGCGAAATAGGAAAATTACATATTAACTGTCTGTTATTTAAAAGAAAAGTAGGCATATTAATGAAGTTTTTTATTGTAAAAAAGGATTGTTTAGTTACTTTTGCAATCGAAATTATAGAAAAAATAAAAAACGAAAATGACCGCAGACAAATTAACAACTTTCGATGTTTTAATCGAAATACCACGTGGAAGTAGAAATAAATACGAGTACGATTTTGAAATCAAAAGAATGCGTTTCGACAGAATGTTATTCTCTTCAATGATGTACCCGGCAGATTACGGATTTATTCCTGAAACTTTAGCACTTGACGGAGATCCTCTTGATGTATTAGTTTTAATCAATGAGCCAACTTTTCCTGGTTGTGTGATAGAAGTAAAACCAATTGGAGTTTTCCATATGGCAGATGATAAAGGACCAGACGAAAAAATTATCTGTGTACCAGTTTCAGATCCAATCTGGAATTCATTAAATGATCTTTCAGATATTAACGGTCACTTATTAAAAGAAATCGAGCACTTCTTCCAGGTTTACAAAGACCTTGAAAACAAACAAGTAGATGTAGAAGGTTGGGGAGATGTAAACGAAGCATTTGCAATTATTGCTGAGTGTACAAAGCGTTTTGATGATATTGAAAATAAACCAGAGGGATTATTTAGTATTAAATAATTTTTACCCTATTCTATTATAAAAAAAGCAATACTGCCGTCAGGAGTATTGCTTTTTTGTTTAAATTCGTTTTACATAGTTTATTGAATATTAACCAATAACCATTATAATATTATGAACGAATTTATGATTTACTTGCCAATTGTTATGGCAATTATAGGATTACTCTTCATGGCAATAAAAAGGACTTGGGTCCTAAAACAAGATGCTGGCGATGGCAAGATGAAAGAGATCTCAGATTACATCTACGAAGGCGCATTAGCATTTTTAAAAGCAGAATACCGATTACTAACCTTCTTTGTAATTGGTGCCAGTATAGTTTTAGCCGGAATTTCTTTTATTGTTCCTACAACACATATATTAATAGTAGTAGCATTTATTTTTGGTGCATTTTTCTCGGCTTTGGCTGGAAATATGGGAATGAAAATAGCCACTAAAACAAATGTTAGAACCACTCAGGCTGCCCGTACAAGTTTACCACAAGCATTAAAAGTGTCTTTTGGCGGTGGTACCGTAATGGGATTGGGCGTTGCAGGTTTGGCTGTTTTAGGTCTGACAGGATTTTTTATTGTTTTCTTTCAAATATTTATGAATGGGGTTTGGACTTCATCTGAAGATATGACTAAGGTTTTAGAAACTTTAGCAGGATTCTCTTTAGGTGCAGAATCAATCGCTTTGTTTGCCAGAGTTGGTGGCGGAATCTACACAAAAGCGGCCGATGTTGGTGCCGATTTAGTAGGTAAGGTAGAAGCCGGAATTCCGGAAGATGATCCTCGTAATCCTGCTACAATCGCAGATAACGTAGGAGATAATGTTGGAGACGTTGCAGGAATGGGAGCTGATTTATTTGGTTCGTATGTAGCAACTGTTTTAGCAGCAATGGTTTTAGGAAATTACGTGATCAAAGATATGGGCGGAAATATCCAGGATATTTTTGGCGGAATTGGACCAATTTTACTGCCAATGGCAATTGCCGGTTTCGGAATTTTATTTTCGATTATCGGAACGACATTAGTAAAAATATCGGATGACAATGCAAAAGAAGCACAAGTACAAAAAGCATTAAATATAGGAAACTGGGTATCGATTGTGTTAACCGCAATTGCTTGTTTCTTCTTGGTAAAATACATGTTGCCGGAAACCATGCAAATGAGCTTTTTTGGCGAAGGCGCTAAAGATATCTCATCAATGCGAGTTTTTTATGCAACTTTGGTTGGTTTAGTTGTTGGTGGAGCTATTTCATCAGTTACAGAATATTATACAGGATTAGGTACAAAACCAGTTATGGCAATTGTACAAAAATCATCTACAGGAGCAGGAACAAATGTTATTGCAGGATTGGCGACGGGAATGATCTCTACTTTTCCTACGGTAATTTTGTTTGCAGCAGCAATCTGGATTTCTTATGCGTTAGCAGGGTTTTATGGAGTGGCTTTAGCAGCTTCAGCGATGATGGCAACTACAGCTATGCAATTAGCCATCGATGCTTTTGGACCAATCTCTGACAACGCTGGAGGAATCGCCGAAATGAGCGAATTACCAAAAGAAGTTCGTACCAGAACCGATATTTTAGATTCAGTAGGAAATACAACTGCAGCGACTGGAAAAGGATTTGCAATTGCTTCTGCAGCTTTAACATCATTAGCATTATTTGCAGCTTACGTAACGTTTACAGGAATCGACGGAATTAATATTTTTAAAGCACCAGTTTTAGCCATGCTATTTGTGGGTGGAATGATTCCCGTGGTTTTCTCGGCTTTAGCCATGAATTCTGTTGGAAAAGCCGCTATGGATATGGTTTACGAAGTACGTCGTCAGTTTAAGGAAATTCCTGGAATTATGGAAGGAACCGGAAAACCTGAATACGGAAAATGTGTTGAGATTTCTACCAAAGCAGCTTTACGCGAAATGATGTTGCCTGGAATCCTGACAATTGGTTTCCCGATTGCGATTGTACTTTTAGGAAAATTAGTTTACGCAGATAACAATCAGTTAATTGCTGAAATGTTAGGTGGATATATGGCTGGAGTTACCGTTTCTGGTGTACTTTGGGCGGTTTTTCAAAACAATGCCGGAGGTGCGTGGGACAATGCTAAAAAATCTTTTGAAGCAGGAGTTCTAATCAACGGAGAGATGACTTACAAAGGTTCTGATGCACACAAAGCTGCCGTAACCGGAGATACAGTAGGAGATCCTTTTAAAGATACTTCAGGACCGTCAATGAACATCCTTATCAAATTAACTTGTTTAATAGGATTGGTAATTGCACCAATTTTAGGAGAAGGACATGCAAATGCAGGTTTGGTAGCAAAAGGCTCATGTTGTGCCAAGACAGAGATGCATGCAGGTATTTCTAAATGCGGTGATATGTCTGGAATGACAAAAGAAGAATGCATTAAAATGTGTAAAGAAAAAGGGTGCACGGCTGAAGAAACAGCGAAATGTTTAGCTCATTTTGATACCACTGGAAAATACCAAAAAACAGATTGTTTTGATACTAGTAAATATGATAAAACGTCAGTTCGTGTTGATTTAAGAAATGAAAACGGCAAAGCTGTCGGAACTGTAACAAAAACTGCAAATGGTAAAACAACCACCGAAGTTTACGAAGGAACAGAAGAAGAAGTTGAAGCAAAAATTAGTACAGCTACTGCTAAATAAAACAACTTTGTCAAAGTTTAAAACTTTGACAAAGTTTCTTAAAAACAAAAATGCCTCTAAATAATTTTAGAGGCATTTTTTATTTAATTAGAGCATATTCTTTGATTAAAGTTGCAGCTGGAATATGTAATTTTTCGTTTAAAACTCTAATTTGTGTTATTGTTAAAGCTCTTTTTCGTTTAAAAATTTCAGAGACTCGCGAACGGCTATTTAAAATTATTCCTAAATCGGCATCAGTAAGTCCATTTTGCTCCATCATAAATTTAATAGCTTCGATTGGATCAGGTTCAGGTATTGGATAATGAATTTGCTCATATTTTTCAATAAGTGTTACTAAAATATCTAATTCATCACCTTCATTTGTATTAGGTTTTGCGTCAAAAAGAATATTAATTCTTTCTAAAGCTGATTCATAATCCTTTTCTGTTTTTATAGGTCTTATTTCCATATTACAAATTTTTTATATCTTTTAAATTATCATATTCATTATGAGTTCCGATAAATAATATGTAGACAATTTGTGTATCGTAGTTAATCTTTACAATTAATCGATAGTGATTTCCACAAATATTAAATATTACTTTATTATTACCTACAAAATCTGCAGAACCAAAAATTGCTTTTATATCATTAGAATTGTCAAAATTATTCTTGTCAAGAATTTGATACCAGGATAATAATTGTTGTTTTGCATTTGGAAATCGTTCCCAAAAAACTTGCAAGGTTCTTTTAGCTATTATTCTCATAATTGATTAAGGCAAATATACTATATTTTCCCAATTTGGGAAATGTTTTTTAAATTAGTTATAAAAATAAGAAAATATTTACAATTAGTATTTGGTAAGCATAAAAAAATGCCTTTAAAATTATTTAGAGGCATTTTTTATTCGTGTAAATTCGTGTTTCTAAAACAACCCGTTCAATTCAGCATCAATTCTGTTAATGATGTTTCCTAAATCTTCAGGATTATCAACGAAATTTATATTATCAACATCAATAATTAATAATTTTCCTTTAGTATACGTTTGTACCCAGGCTTCGTATCTTTCGTTCAAACGGCTTAAATAGTCGATCGAAATAGAATTTTCGTAATCACGTCCGCGTTTATGAATTTGTCCAACAAGGTTAGGAATAGAGCTTCTTAGGTAAATTAATAAATCCGGTGCTTTTACCAATGATTCCATCAATTCAAAAAGCGAAGTATAATTTTCGAAATCGCGACTTGTCATTAATCCCATCGAATATAAGTTGGGAGCAAAGATATGCGCGTCTTCATAAATCGTTCTGTCCTGAACAATTTTCTTTCCGCTTTCGCGGATTTGCAATACCTGACGGAAACGGCTATTTAGGAAATAAATCTGCAAATTAAACGACCAGCGTTCCATTTGATGGTAAAAATCATCTAAATACGGATTATCAACTACATCTTCATAATGAGGTTCCCATTTGAAATGTTTGGCTAATAATTTAGTTAAAGTTGTTTTTCCTGCTCCTATATTTCCTGCTATTGCTATGTGCATTACGGTGTTACGATTTTATAATTTGTTATTTCTTTAGCTGTAAAAATAGATAAAATTTGGTCTTTGTAGTAGAATTTGTCAAACGATTTTTCTAAAATTTCAATTTCAGAAAATGCATTCGAATTTGTACTTGTAATGTCTTTAAAATACAACAAATTAGCTTTGCTAAAAAGATATTGATGATTATTGATTATTTCGATGGCATCAAAATCAGCTACTTTTCCTAAAGCAGTTGTTTTTCCAAAAATATCACAAGAAAACCAATTGTTTTTTTTATCGATCCAATAAAAAGTATTAAAGTAGGTTTGGTAATATTTTATGGTTTCTATCAATGGAGTAGAAACGGTTTTATATTCATTTTTCAAATAATCAAAAAGGCTTATTTGTTGGTTTAACGCGTTAAAAATCCATAATTGATTTTGTGTAGACATACCGATCGCCGAAACAACAATAGGTGTATTGTTGAGAGAAAAATTAATCTCGGTCACTTTATTCAGCTGATTGTCTAATAAAACCACGCTATTAAAATCTTCATAGAATAAAACAATCTTAAGCGGATTTTGTAAATCGACTTTGGTAATTTTTCCCAGCGATACATTTTTATACTCAAATACTTCTTTGTCTTTGGTTTTACTAAAAACATTGTTTTTAATCTGATAAGAATATCCAAAAGAATCATAACCTGAAAATTCATCAGCATCCGTCGAAAAATGAGAAACTGAAGAAGCTTTTATTTTTTGATTTTGCGAAAAAACAGCAGTAAAGGAACCGGCAATAAAAAGAAGATTTAAAAAAAAGTGTGCCGTTTTACTCATGATATTGGTTTTCTAAAGAGCCAAATTACAAAAAACCTTTGTAGAAATTAGTTAATTAAGAGACATTTACCGCTTAAATCCTATTATGCTGTAATAGTCTAAGTTATAGTCGGTTTTGTCTATATTTTAAAGGTATTGATATATTTAACTTTCTGTATTTTAAAATAAATAATACATTTGAGTAGTAAGTTGTATCAGGCTTAATCAATTTTAAAGAAAACACAATGAAAAAAGTATTTTACTATATGTCTTTTTTATTTGCTTTTACGCAAATGCAGGCTCAAAAAGATTTTCAGGGAATGGCCGTTTACGAGTCAAAAACACAAGCGCCAAAGTTTGAAGGCATGAGAGGCAATCGTGATATTACACCGGAAATGCAAAAAAGCATGGAAGAGCGAATGAAAAAAATGCTGGAAAAAACCTTTATTCTGAATTTTGATAAATCGGCTTCTATTTATAAAGAAGAAGAAAAACTGGAAAGTCCGGGGCAACAAGGAGGTTTTCGCGTTATGGTGAGTTCGATGATGGGAGGCGGAGGCACTTTTTATAAAGATGTAAAAACAAAATCATATACAGTTGATAAAGAATTTATGGGCAAGGAATTTCTTGTTGTGGATTCGTTGCCAAAATTAAATTGGAAATTAGAGCAGGAAACCAAACAAATTGGCGGATACAATTGCTACAAAGCGACTGCAGTAAAAGAACCAAGTAAAACCGATTTTAGAAACTTTAGACCTAAAAAAACCGATGATAAAAAGGATGAAGCCAAAAAGACTTCCGGCGAAACTAAAACCAATTTTTCGGATAATTTTGAGTTGCCAAAAGAAGTTGTAGTAACGGCCTGGTATACGCCTGAAATTCCTGTAAACCAAGGTCCGGAGAATTATTGGGGGCTTCCGGGTTTAATTTTGGAAATAAATGACGGATCGACTACAATTTTATGTTCTAAAGTTGTGTTGAATGCAAAAGATAAAGTAGACATTAAACCTTCTAAAAAAGGAAAAGTAGTAACTCAGAAAGATTATGACGAAACTGTAGTTAAAAAAATGGAAGAATTTAGAGATATGAATGGCGGGCGTGCAAGATCTGCTGCTCCTGTTATGATGGGAAGATAAAACGCATGATCTCAAAAAAATATTTATTCTAATCATTTTCTTAATGAACAAAACTCTTTTTATACTCGCCTTTTTATTTACTTCTATATGTTTTTCGCAAAGTGTTCGTTTTGATGGTTTTATTCAGGATGAGCAAAAAAATCCGTTAGAAATGGCCAATATAATGGCTATTAATGTTGCCACCAAAGCAATGGATTCGTACGGAATTACCAATGACAAAGGAAAGTTTCAGCTTACATTAAAACCAAATACTTCTTATTCTATTAAAGTAAGTTATCTGGGCATGAAGTCGAAAGAGATTTCAATTGCAACGCAAAGTGCCAATATTGCCCAGAACATTGTAATGGATGATGCCGGAATCGAACTTCAGGGCGTTGAGATTGTGCGTGAAATGCCGGTTTCTATAAAAGGTGATACCATTGTATACAATGCTGATTCGTTTAAATCAGGAACTGAGAAAAAGCTGGAAGATGTACTGAAAAAATTGCCGGGAGTAGAGGTAAATGCCGATGGTGAGATTGAAGTGGAGGGTAAAAAAGTGAGTAAACTAATGGTTGAAGGGAAAGATTTTTTTGATGGAGATACCAAGCTAGGTGTTAAAAATATCCCGGCCGATGCCATTGATAAAATTCAGGTATTAAGAAATTACAATGAAGTTGGAGCCCTGAAAGGTTTAGGAAATGATCAGGATAATGTGGCCATGAATATTAAACTGAAAGAAGGTAAAAAGAATTTTTGGTTTGGAGATGTAACTGCCGGAACGGGAGTTGGTGAACTCGACAGCCGCTATATTATTAATCCTAAACTATTTTATTACAGTCCTAAATACAGCATTAATGTAATTACTAATTTTAATAATATTGGAGAATTACCGTTGACAGCACAAGATTATTTTAAGTTCACAGGCGGATTTAAAAATATGATGCAAAAAGGCGGAAGTAATTTTAATATTTCATCAAATGATTTAGGAATTTCGATTTTGAGAAACAATCGCGCAAAAGAAATTGAAACGAAATTTGGTGCGACAAACTTTGCTTATTCCGTTACAAAAAAATGGAATATTAGTGGTTTCGCCATATTATCTACATCAAAAACAGATCTTGAGACGAAATCTCAAACGACAATTTTAGATTCGGGAGATGAACAAAAAAGAGAAGAAGAAACGCGTCAAAAAAATAATTTAGGACTTTTTAAACTGAGTTCTACGTATAAACCCAATGATAAATTTCAGTTTGATTATGACATCTTAACGAAGCTGTCGAAACAAAATGAAGATACTGATTTGTTACGTGAATCGGTGGTGAATAAAGTTTCAACTTTAGAAACAATCCTGACCAATAAAAAACAAGATCCAACATCTATAAAACAAGACTTGAGTTTGTACTATACTCAAAGCGATAAAAATATTTTTGCTTTTGAAATGCAGCATTTGTATCAGGACGAAAATCCTTTTTATAACGCCAATCTACGCACACAACCTTTTGATTTATCGGGTTATACTTCGGGACAGCAAAGAAATAACCTGAACCAGGATCGATTTGTAAAAACGAATAAATTAGATGCCAAACTCGATTACTACTATATGGTAACGCCAAAAAGCAACATCAATATTACACTTGGTAATACATTTTCATATCAGGATTTTAATTCCCATATTTTTCAAATGTTGGATAACGGAGACAGAAATGATTTAGATGATCCTCAAAACAATAATAAAGTCAACTATAATTTTAATGATGTATTCCTGGGATTTCATTATAAAATTCTGGCAGGAAAATTTACTTTGACTCCGGGAGTTAGTGTGCATTCTTATAATATGAAAAACACACAATTAGGAACTGATTATTCTCAAAATTTCGTAAAAGTATTACCTGATTTTTTCGCTTTATATCAAATCAAAAAATCAGAAAGTTTGACGTATAATTTTTCCTTAACGAATGATTTTACAGATATTAATCAGTTAGCTGCAGGTTATGTTTTGTCTGATTACAGTAGTTTGTTCCGCGGAAATCGTCTTTTAGAAAATGCTACTTCGCAAGTGCATTCGTTGCGTTATTTTAAATACAATATGTTCAATTTTGAAAATATTTTTGCCAATGCAACTTATACCAAAAAAGTAGACGCTATTAAAACCAGTGCAGATTTTACAGGAATAAACCAATCATCATCGCCTTATAATTCTAATTTGGCAGATGAAACTTTTACCGGAATGGGAAATTACGGACGCTCTTTTTTAAAGAATTATAAAGCATCTGTAAACGCGACTTTCAATTGGTCTAAGTTCAATAATATTCAGAATAATGAATTAGCGACTACAGAAAGTTTTAGTCAAAGTTATACCGTAAAAGCTTCAACAAATTATAAAAACTTACCCAATATTGAGTTTGGTTATAATGCTTTGATAAACAAATACAGCGGCTCAACTTATTATACAGACAAGCCTTTTGCAAGACTAGATTATTATTTCCTGGATAGTTTTTCGTTTGTGTCAGAATATGAATTTTACCATTATTACAATGGCAATAAAACAGTCGATAACGAATATGATTTTTTAAGTGCCAGTTTAATTTATCAAAAAAAGGATAGCAAATGGGAGTACAAAATATCGGCAACCAATTTATTAAATACAAAATATCTTAATGATGACAGCTTCTCGCAGTTTTCTACAAGAGTATCACAATACACGGTACAACCCCGCTACATCATATTTTCGATGAAATATAATTTATAGTATTTTAATTACATTATCTTATTTTTTTGATACTCTTTTTAAATAAGAAAGAAATATCTTTGTTTGAAATAGTAACAACTAAAATTTTAAGCATGCGTAATTTTATATGGAGTTTCTTCGCTTTCTTTTGTTTAATATCAGCCTCATTTTCTCAAACAAAAAATATCGAAAAAGGATCTTATTTGTCTACTAACAAAGGACAGAAGATCAAATTGAATTTATTAGAAGACAATAAATACGAATTGGTTTTTTATTCTGGTAATTATGAGATTAAAGGCGATTCGTTATTGTTTACCTCAAGTGAAAAAGCAGAAAATACTTTTGATCTCGCTTTTAAAAATGATAAAAAAGCAAAAAAGATAAAAATAAAATTCTTAGATGCTGTTTACTACTATTCATTTTACATTGGTACACAAAAAGGTTCAGAAGAAGTTCAATATCAAAGATTATCAGATATTAGAGAGAAAGTGAATCCTGAAGATGATAAACTTGATGTTGATTTTGAAATCGAACGTGCCGATTATTTGTATTTGGTTTATGAGGAGTATGGGGGAAAAAGTAGAGTGTCTAAATTTGCTTTACCAAAAGACGTTTCAGAAATTACAGTCAAATACCAGTCTGAATATTTAGGAGATTTAAACATTAGCGGTTTTTTTGATCCCAAAACAAATGAATTGACGATTTCTGAACATTCAGGAAAGAGTCCATTGGTTTTTCGTAATGCTAAAGACAAGCAACCTGATAAAGTTTCGAAAGTAATTGCGCTTGAAAATAAGACAATCTCAAATTGGACCTATCCGGGAAAAGAGGCTTTGGTAAGTGAAGATTTTGGCTTAGCAAGTGATTCTACAGCGGTAGCAGTCGAATCTTATACACCAACATTTGACTTTAAATTAAAAATTGAAAACAATCTTAAAAATGCTCTTTCATCCAATAAAAATGCAAAGAATAAATTTTTAGTAATTGTTGCTGATAGCAAAAATCCTTCGGCGAAAGCTGACTTTGATACTTTTATAAAAGATCAGGAAACTCAAATGAGTTATACGATGTACGACTCGTACCATCCGGAGTATGATTTGTATAACTATTACCTGACTACTGCTGATGATAAAAAATGGCTAAAAACAAATAAAATTACAGATGCTGAAAGTATCGTTATTCTGAATAATAATGGGGATGTTTTAGCTACTGCAAAATCTAGTTTGAAGGACAAGCAATATCTCTTTAATTATTATGACGGGCTTTATAAAAAATTACAAAGAGCAGATGGATTATTAGATTTTAGTAAAACATTAAAAAATAAAAAAGTGACTGATGCTGATTTGATTCAGGCTTTTAATAAAGTTGCAATTTTGGAGATACCGTATGATTACGACACAGATTATACCGTAACAACTGATGATAATGCTGCCGAATTTAAATTTGCCACTACAACATTAGACAAAAAAGAAATTGCCCAAATTTGGAAAAAGTTGATTGAAGCGCATCAAAAAGACACAAAGCCTAATATGTTTTTGGCGGAAACGATTGTGAGAGAAATTAAAAATCAGGGATTCTCGAAACAGTTTTTTAAAGAAGATAAAGTTTTAAATGATACTGATTTTCTGGCAATAGATTATTTGATAAAACATTATGATGCCATTGATGCGGAACGTGTAGCATTTAATGAAAAAGAAGGAGAGTTGCATGTAATAGGAAATTTAAGTACTGAGATTGCAACGGCTTTACAGCAAAACAACTATATTTCTGATAGCGTTACTACGGCGGTAAAAGATGATAGCAAAACGATTTCGGTTTACAAAAAATTAATTGCCGCAGGAAAAGGAAACTTTGAATGCTATCAAAATTACTTTACTTATTTGGCTGAGGTACAAGACAAAGACGGATCGAATACCAATTATTTAAAAGAGTTTACGACTTATTTTAATGCTAATCTTGCTACAGATAAAGGAAGTGTTATCGAAAAACTGGATACAATGTTTACTTCAATAGATGCGAACTCTGAATATTCGTATAACGGATGGAATGCCTTTAAAGAATACCATTCGAACTTATGCAACGATGCTGCATGGACAGTAGTTTCAAAACCGGGTAATACTGGTTTTATAAAGTCAGCGATTACATGGTCAGAATATAGTTTGATGATCAGTAAAAACAATACCTATTATTTAGATACTCTGGCACAGTTGTATTATAAAGACGGACAGAAAGAAAAAGCGATTGAAACACAAACTCTCGCCGTTAAATATTTAACGGATAATGTAGAAGAAGAAACCGCTACAGATATTCGTGAAACCTTAGCTAAAATGCAAAACGGAACGTACTAATTATAAAAAAAAATAATAGTAAGAAAGCCTGATAATTGTAAAATTATCAGGCTTTCTTACTTGTAATAATTTAGCTATAAATAATTTGAAAACATCTTTTAATCAGATATATTTGTAAGAATTATATGTATTTTTTAAATAAGATAGTTATGAAAAATTATGTGTTGTTGTGGTTGGTTTTTTTGTTGGTAAATACTTCTTCATTTGCCCAGCAAGAGACTTTAAAAAGTAAATCCTATTATTCGGTTGATAATTTAGGACGAAGAATGAAATTTAATTTATTGGATAATAATAAGTTCGAATTAGTACTTTCTTATGGAGATTATGAAGTAACAAACGATTCGTTATTGTTTAAAAACAAAGATGGAGATAAATCTGTTTTTGAAGTTCAATATATAAAAAACGCCAAAATTAAGCAAGATAAAATTAAGGTTAGTTTTGAGGAAGATAGTTCATTATATGGTATTTATATTGGTGCACAAAATGGTACAGATTCGATTCATTATCAAAAAGTATCAGATTTAACAGGATATGATGCAAATGGTGATTTTAATGAAAGTTTTGAAATGAATCGTACTCAATATTTATATTTCGTAAACGAAGGATTCGATTATGAGCCAAAACAAATATTTAAGTACGAAATACCAAATGCGATAACAGAACTAAAAGTAAAGGTGAACTATGTATTGCCTAATATAGCGATCAAAGGTTATTTGGACAGGAAAAGAAACGAACTGTCAATTGGTGCAGCAGATGATAATATGACTGTTTTTCATAGCGAAGAACCTATTGTTGATTCAGGTAAATCAATAATTCCGCCTTTAGAAAGAAAACAAGTTTTAAGTTGGACTTATCCCGGAAAAGAAGATACAGATGTTGCCTCTCCTGAAGAAAATGATGATTTACCAAAGACTGATTTTAAACTCAATATTGCAGCATCATTACCTAAAGCTTTACAACAGACAAAAGCTGACGGAAATAAATTTTTAGCAGTATATGCTGATCCAAAAAATACAGAAGCAAAAGCTGAGTTTGATGCTCTAATAGAAAAACAGGAACGCTACATAGGTTATATTTCTAATACTTATGATCCCCAATACGATCTTTATAATTTTTATTTAGCATCAAAAGAAGATGAAAGCTGGCTGAAGAAAAATAAAATGACAGATTCACCTATGTTAATGGTTTTAGATGCAAACGGAACTATTTTAGCATGGGCAAATTCAAATTTATCTCCGGATAAAATAGACAAGTTTATGTATTATGATTCTTTTAATGGTAAGCTGAAAAGAACTTTTTTAAAGAATAATTTTGCTCAAATAATAAATGATAAAAACTCAAAAGATGCTGAATTGATAAACGCATTTCATAATGTGTCGGCATTGGGAGCTTTGGGGGATTACGATTATGAATATAGTGAGGAGGACGGGAATAAAGACGATTTTAAGTTTATTAAATTCAATTTAGATAAAAAGAAAGCACGACAAGTCTGGAAAAAGATAATAGAAGCACATCAAAAAGACACCAGTCCGGATATGTTAGTTGTTCAGGCTATTTTTCAGGAAATAAAAAATGTTGGGTATACAAAACAAGTATATTTAGAAGATAAAATTTTAGACGAAGTCGATTTTAAATCTATAGATTATCTACTAAAACATTATGATGCAATCGAAGCACAACGTTCAGCATCAAATGATCAGGAAGATAATCTAATAAAAATAGGAAATATAAGCGCGGAAATTTCAAACGCATTACAAAATGCAACTTCTACATATAACGAAGACGGAAGCTATACCAAATCTGATCCAAAAAAAATAAAAGATACCTACGAGAAAATTTTATTGATTGATAAAGCAAATTTTCAATTTTATGCCAGTTACTTTAGCAGCCTGGCTGATTGGGCAGAAAAAACAAAGAGCAATAATGAGCGTATTAAAGAATTTGAAAAGTACTTCGATAAATATTTAGTAAATAAAGAAAACCTTATTCAGAATTTAGATAAAATATACGATACTGGTTTTGATGCTAATGCTTTATATTATTACGATTGGAAAGAGTTTAAAAAATATCATGCTGATTTGTTCAATGAAATATCATGGGCGGTTGTACAAGATTCAAAAAATCAGTCTTACATAAAGAAAGCTATAAATTGGTCTGAGTGCAGTTTGGCATTAAACAAAAACAACCCTTTTTATTTAGATACTCTGGCACAACTGTATTATAAAAACGGACAGAAAGAAAAAGCTATCGAAACACAAACGCTCGCAGTAAAACATTTAAACGATGAAGCTATGGAAGATGCAACAGCAAATGACATAAAAGAAACATTAAGCAAAATGCAAAAAGGAACGTACTAAGTTCTGTTTTCAATTTCAAAATAAAAAACCCGACAAAGTTGAAAATCTTGTCGGGTTCTTTTTTATTTTTTAATGCCAATCATCACTTTAATATGATAATTGCTTATGATTTTCTTTTCTTTTTCGATTTTACCATTCACACTAATATAGTTTAATGTAACTGTATATTTTGAATTTTCGATCTTTTGTATGACATTTTCATTTGTGTTATTGTTTCTTCTAAAGGCAGAATTCTTAGTAACAAAATCATTTATTTTTAAAGGGATAATGTCTTGATTAATTTGTAAATCCAGACCATAATCTGTATTTTTTGATTTTATGCTATATGCTTTTCCGTCTATCGAAGTACACTTATCGCAATTAAAATCAGTATTATTAGAGAGTGTAAATAAAAAATCTTGTCCGTGAATGTTTTCTACTGTATTATCATCATTTCCATAAAAATAATAATAGAAAGAGCCATCATCGTCATTTTTTCGTTCATATTGAGATCGGTATTCAAATCCCAAGCTTTTCATGATTTCATAATAACTAGGAGATTTTTGTTTTTTAAGAAGTGCTTCCAGTTTGTTTTTAGCATAAGGAACCATGCTTTCTACACCATAATTATTTTCTAAAAAAGAAACGATACTGCTTAAATCCTGTTCTTGTTCAAAAGTCAATTTTTGATTTGATTTTTGCATGTAAGATTCAAATCGTGATAACTGACTGTGTTTTGAAATGTAATTAGCACTTTGTGGTCCGGCAATAGAAAACAATCCGGCCAAACACATACTTATAGGAATGAATTTTATTTTTGGATGCTTTGAAATTAAAAAATACCCCACAACAATACTCAGCCATATTGATAATAAAAGAACATAATAACGTTCATGCGTAAAACCGTAAAGATTGATTCGGTATAAAATTGCCCAAAAAAGCAATCCCAATAACGGAATCAAAAGAAAATAAAACCAACGATTGAATGTTCTCATCCATAAATTATTGGTTTCGGTCGCAATAGGATGAACCAATAAAAAAGACAGAATTCCGAAAATGGCAAATACTAAAACAAGGTAGGAAACCCAGCCAACCGGTAAAGAAAGTGTTACTAATATTTTAGCTTCATAACAAATTAAAATGATGAGGTAGAGGCTTATTAGCGGTAATAAAACATATTGAGTAAAGTTTTTAAGTCCTTTTGGATAATTTAAAATCAAAGGATTCTCGCTGTTATTGGTTTCAGGAACTCCGTTTAAAAAGAAAGTCGTATTAAAAACTCCGGCGATAATAAAAAAGATATGAAGATAAATATGATTGTAAAATTCAACCTTAAATAATTTATCAATCGCTAATATGGCCAATGCTAAACCAGAATAGAGTACAATACTATAGAGTGCTGAGGTTAAAATTCGGAGAAAAAGCTGCTTGTTGAATTCCCAAAATTCATTCTGGTTATAAGTTCTTGGCAGAAATCCTGCAAACGAAACCAGTAAATGCAAAGCAATATTAAGCACTAAAAATTGCTGCATTTCTATTTCTGTAATGCGTTCATGAAAATTAAAAACAAAGAGTACCATCAAGCTGCCAAGTGCAATACTGGTAATATAACGTAGAATATTATTCTTTTTTGCCGCTATAAAAAACAAGCTAACCGAAAGAAATAAAACCAAACACAAAGAACTACTCATTAAAACTTTTTGATAAAACTCTTGTTTAGGATCATTGTAGTCTAACTCGTTAAGAACAATAGCAAATACAGTTCCTGCGATCGAAGTTATAATTTCTAACGGAAATCTGAGAACTGTTTTTAATGTTGCGTTTAGAACGTTTTGTAGCGAAGGAAGTCTGCTCATATTTTAATCAGTTATTTTGTATAAAGTAAGCTAAATTGTAAGGGATAACCAAATAAAAATAATAATGCAAAAAAAATATTCCTGTCATTTTATTGATTTAGCATTTCAGTACGATTTCGAACGAAAACTGACATTTTTCTCTCTATAAATTATTAAGTTTGGAATACTAAATTAAAACGTATGAAAAATAAAATGATGCTCGTTTTGATTGCTTACGGAGGAGTCGTTTTTTCGCAGGCAATTAAGAAACCGCTAGTTTCAGCAATTACAGATAAAGATCTAAAAACAGATATGTACCAGATGGCTGGTGATCATTTTAATGGTCGTGAAGCGGGAACTCTGGATGAACTGAAAGTATCGATGTGGCTGGCCAATAAAGCGAAAGAAGCAGGAATGGCTCCGGCTGGTGATGATGGAACTTATTTTCAGTTTTTTGATATGTACAGGCATCAGGTGACTCCAAATACAAAATTTAAAATTGGATCAAAAGAATATAAATTGTGGAAAGATGTTCTCGTAGCAGAAACTACAAATATTAAAGTAGATGCGCCATTAGTATATTTAGGTGCTGCAACAAAAGAAGAAATTGAAAAAGCAGACATCAAAGGAAAAGCGGTTGTTATATTAGCTTCTAAAGAAGGAATTGCTGATGATATCTCTTTATTCGAAAGACGTTATCCTGGTCTTGTTCGAAATAAATACTATGATCTTGTAGTAAAAAAAGGAGCATCGGCACTTATTATGGTGGCCGATCAATTGGCAGAAGAAAGCTGGTCTCAGGTCGAACCACAAATGACAAGAGGTGTTTATGGTATCGAAGGTGTTCGTGACAGAATTGGTTCAACAATGCCGGTTTTTTGGGTACACAATGATCAATTGGCTTATCTGAAAACGACTAAAGATCTTTTGTCTACAGAAGTAGTTTCTGAAACCTACAAATATCCATCTGTAAACGTAGTTGGAACAATTGCAGGAACAGATCCTAAATTAAAAAATGAATACGTTCTTTTTAGCGGACACCAGGATCATGATGGTGTAAGACAAAAATACGGTCAGGATTCTATTTATAACGGAGCTGATGATAATGCGAGTACTTGTGTGGCAATGCTGGCTATTGCAAGAGCGTATAAAAAACAACCCGGAAAAAGAACTTCTCTATTTGTATTTCATGGAGCAGAAGAACGCGGTTTATTAGGATCAAGATGGTATGCATCGCACCCAACAGTTCCGGAAAAAGACATTGTTGCCGTTTTAAACGGAGATATGATTGGTAGAAATAATGTAAACCAAGCAGCACTTTTAGGTTCGAGTTCTCCTCACGAAAACTCATCAGATTTGGTTGCGATTGCTAAAAAAGCCAACGATGAAGGTCCGAAATTCGATTTAGACAAACTTTGGGACAGACCAGAACATCCGGAATATTTTTACTTCCGTTCTGATCATTTGCCTTATGCAAAAAGAGGAATTCCATCTGTTTTTTATACCAGTGTTTTACACAGTCAATACCATACACCAATGGATGAATCCGAAAACATTGATTTCGTAAAATTGCATAAAATGACTGAATGGATGTACCGTACAGGATGGATTTTATCTAACGATGCTTCTCGTCCTAAAACATTACCTAATGTTCAATTAGAGCGATAAAGAATTATATTGAGTTTAATCTGTATTATTGTTTGAATGCTATTTGAACGCAGATGATACGGATTTACTTCGTAAAGACGGGGGTGAAAACGGATTTTATTTTATATTCTGCTCAAAGTAGAAAATAAATAAAGAAAAAAATCCGTTTTCATCCGCGTTTTCGCAATAGCGAATCTGTGTCATCCGCGTTCAAATCAACACCCAGATTTAAATATTATAAAATCTTACTAAAAGTAAAAGAGGCTATCTAAATAAATAGATAGCCTCTTTTTATGTTTAAGAGTAACTAGTTGTCGAAAAATCTAACAATCTAAGTTAGTCTAATAATCTAAATTTATAATCCAAATTCAGCTTTTACTTTGTCTACGAAATCAAGTTTTTCCCAAGTAAATAATTCAACAGTAACAGTTTTTGCATTTCCTCCCGGAGCAGAAAAAGTTTTAGTTACCACTTCTGGTTTACGTCCCATGTGTCCGTAAGCAGCAGTTTCACTGTAAATTGGGTTTCTTAATTTCAAACGTTGCTCAATAAAGTAAGGACGCATATCAAAAATAGCTTCTACTTTTTTAGCGATTTCACCGTTAGTTAAGTTTACTTTAGAAGTTCCGTAAGTATCAATAAAGATTCCCATTGGCTCAGCAACTCCAATTGCATAAGAAACCTGTACTAAGATTTCGTCAGCAACACCTGCAGCTACTAAGTTTTTAGCGATATGACGTGTAGCATAAGCAGCACTTCTATCAACTTTACTCGGATCTTTTCCAGAGAATGCACCACCACCGTGAGCACCTTTTCCACCGTAAGTATCAACAATAATTTTTCTTCCTGTTAAACCAGTATCTCCGTGAGGTCCTCCAATAACGAATTTTCCTGTTGGGTTAATATGGTAGTTAATTTTATCATTGAATAAATGCGCGTGTTCCGGATTTTTAGCAATGATTCTTGGAATCAAAATTTCGATGATATCTTTTTTGATTTTAGCCAGCATAGTAGCCTCTTCATCAAAATCATCGTGTTGAGTCGAGATAACAATCGCATCAATACGAGTTGGTTTGTTATCGTCGCTATATTCTAAAGTTACCTGCGATTTTGCATCAGGACGTAAATAAGTGATTTCGTTATTTTCACGTCTTAAAATTGCTAATTCCTGTAATAATTTATGAGATAAATCAAGTGCCAATGGCATGTAGTTTTCAGTTTCGTTAGTTGCGTAACCAAACATCATTCCCTGGTCTCCTGCACCTTGCTCTTCTGGCTTAGCTCTGTCAACCCCTTGATTAATATCTGCAGATTGCTCATGAATTGCTGAAAGAATTCCACAAGAATTTGCTTCAAACATATACTCGCTTTTTGTATATCCAATTTTACGGATTACATCACGGGCAATTTGCTGCACATCAAGATAAGTATTCGATTTTACTTCACCAGCTAAAATTACCTGACCTGTAGTAACAAGAGTTTCGCAAGCTACTTTTGAGTCAGCATCAAATGCCAAAAAGTTATCAATTAATGCATCCGAAATTTGATCTGCAACTTTGTCTGGATGCCCTTCACTAACAGATTCTGACGTAAATAAATAAGCCATAATAATTTATTAAATTAAAATTAAGTGAGGAAAAAAATTGCTTAAAAAGGGCTAAAGGAGATAGTCTGCTTTAGCATTTTTTAATGCCGAAATTTATCTTTCAGCATTCATAACGAACCGTTTCATTATGAAGAGGTTGCAATCAGTTCAAATTTTTCCTCCGTATTCGGGTGCAAAAGTACAAAACCATTTTGATTTGCAAATTAAAGTTCAACTTTTTTTATTTTTTATAGCAGAAATTTAACAGTAATATACTAATTTGATAGGGTAATGGAAAATATTTCAGTTTTTGTTTGGCTGATTAAAAAATAGTTTGCAAATTTGCCTCACGAAAATTAAAGAAAATGAAATTTACAGTTTGCAATATGATGTCTTGTAAGATGCCGGAGTTCTCCGCAGAGACGCTATTGTAATTTTTTTTCAAAAATATAAATAGAAACCTCTGCAGATCGCAGAGGTTTTTTTTTGTCTCGATAAAAATAACTGCAAATACTTTTTAAGCCAAAACCACTAAATTAATCTTAAAAGCAATGAAAAAAAATGTACTAATCGTTTTAGGTCTGCTCACGTTTTCAGGTGTTTATGCTCAGGAAAATAAAAAAGAACAAGATAGCCTGAAAAATAATGAGTTATCTGAAGTAACAATAGTAGGATCGAGGAGTAAAAACAGAGTAAAAACTGATGTTCCTGTTCCTGTAGATGTTTTTAATATTTCTGACATTACAAAAGGTTCGCCACAAACAAGCGTTACTCAGATTTTAAATTACGTTGCACCGTCTTTTACCAGTAATGCTACTTCTACTGCAGATGCTACAGATCACGTCGATCCTGCACAATTAAGAGGTTTAGGTCCGGATCAGGTTTTAATATTAGTAAATGGTAAACGCAGACATTCAAGCGCATTAGTAAATATTAACGGATCTCCGGGAAGAGGATCTGTAGGAACAGATTTAAATGCAATTCCATCATTCGCTATTGAAAGAATCGAAGTTTTACGTGACGGTGCAGCTGCTCAATACGGTTCAGATGCTATCGCCGGAGTAATCAATATTGTATTAAAGAAGAATGCTAACTTTATTTCAGGAGGCATTCAATATGGTACTAATTTATCTTCAGGATCTAATAATTTTAAAGGTGGAGCCGATGGACAAACCGTACAGGCAGATTTAAACTACGGAACGTCTTTAGGTAAAGAAGGAAGTTTTCTGAATATTACCGGAAGCGCCGTAACCAGACAAGCAACAAGCAGAGCCGGAATTAGAAACGGTACTATTTTTAATGCTTACAATGCAATAGAAAACAGAGCTGCTCAAAATGGAGTTGCTATCAATTCTTTGTTTAGCAATATTAATAACACGCCAAATACGTCGCAAATTCTTAGCACATTGCAGCAATATGCTCCACAAGTAAGTTATTTTACGCCGGCACAACAAACTGCAATTTCATCAGCTTCAACATTAGCTCAAATGCAAACGGCTTTGAATTTTGATGTTACTAATAATGAAATTGCTTACAGAGGTCAGGAAAGAAGCGATTATAATATGAGTGTTGGTCAGTCAGAATTGGCATCGGGACAACTATATTATAATACCAAATATCCGCTGTCTGATATTACATCTTTGTATTCTTTTGGAGGGCTTTCGTATAGAAATGGTAAATCTTATGCTTTCAACAGATTGCCAAATGGTTCGGGTACTTTCACACAAGTGTATCAAAACGGATTTTTACCAGAAATAGAATCGTCTATATTAGATGCTTCGGCAGCGCTTGGCGTTACGACAAATATATTAGGTTTTGATACCGATTTAAGTACAAATTTGGGGACAAACTCTTTTCAATACGATGTAAACAATACCATTAATGCAACTTTAGGAGTAAATTCTCCTTCTAGTTTTGATGCTGGTAAAGTATCATTTTTACAAAGTACCACCAATTTAGATTTCAGTAAAAAGTTAGATGTTCTGGAAGGATTAAACGTTGCTTTTGGTGGAGAATTCAGATATGAAAATTATCAGATAAAAGCTGGCGAAGAAGCTTCTTACGGATTGTATGACGTAAACGGAGCTTTGGTTTCAGGAATTCTGCCAAGTAATTCACCATTAATTGTAACAGATTTTTATGGTAACAAGCGTGGAGCAGGAGCACAGGGATTCTCAGGATTTCAGCCTTCTGATGCTAAAGAAAAAGACAGAAAAAGTGGTGCTGCTTATCTTGATTTAGAATTGAATGTTACTAAAAACTGGCTTTTAAACGGTGCCGCTCGTTATGAAAATTATTCAGATTTTGGAAGTACAGTAATCTTTAAACTGGCTTCTCTTTTAAAATTGAACGATAATATCAATTGGAGAATTTCCGGACAAACTGGTTTTAGAGCGCCATCATTACAGCAAAAATATTTCGAATCAAGCTCGACTCAGTTTATAAACGGTGCACCTTATCAGGTAGGTTATTTTACAAATGATTCTCAGGCAGCTAAAAGTATTGGAGTTGAAAGTTTAAAACCTGAAAAATCGAAAAGTATTAGTACAGGATTTACATTCAAAATTCCTGAAGCCAATATTACGATTGCAACAGATGCTTATTTTACAAGAATCGACGACAGAGTAGTTTTAACAGGCCAATACGCAAGACCAACAGATGCTCAGATCACGGCTGCAACATCACAACAGCAAAAAGATGCACTGACTTTGTTTCAACAAGCGTTTGATTTAAAAGGTGTAGAAAGAGCTTCGTTCTGGACCAACGGAATTAACTCTGAAACAAAAGGTATAGATGTAGTAATTTCTCAAAAATACGATGTAATCCAGGATTTTACTATTAGAAACGATTTTGCTTTAAGTTATAATACAACTAAAAGAGTAGGGAAATTGAACGTACCTCAGTCTATTATTGATGCAGGTGGAGATCCTTATATTTATTCATTTTTCCCGGAATCAAGCAGAGTTTATTTAGAAGAAGCAATTCCTAAATTGAAAGCAAATTTAATGACAACATTTAGTATCAAAAAACTGGATATTTATTTAAGAAACAGCTATTTCGGAAAAGTTACTGATCCGGGAGCAACAGATGTAAATCTTGACGGATCGTCTTCAGTTTATGAGCACCCGGAATACAGCGCAAAAATTGTTACCGATTTATCTTTAGGATATCAAATCAATGAGAAATTCAGATTTACAATTGGCCTTAATAATATAGGAGATGTTTATCCGGACAGAAACAATCCTGCAACTCCGGCCTTTACCAATACAACACCAACATTGTCTCCTGCACCAAGCACAGATTTAACAAACGCAAATCAGTTTGCTTATTCAAGAGCAGTATCACAATTTGGATTGAATGGAAGATTTGGTTTTGCCAGATTAAGTTTTAAGTTCTAAAAATATAAGATTGGCCACAGATTAAACGGATCGAACGGATTTGCACAGATTTTTTAATCATTTTAATCCCTTAATCTGTGGCTAAAATTTTAAGACAAGAGAAGATAATAAAAAGAACCTGTGCAAATCGGTTCAAATCCGTAAAACCCGTGGGCTATTTTTTTTACCGCTGAATACCAGTATTTACAGGGCTTCGAAAAAAATAATGTTAAATATCAATTTTTAATTTGGTAGATCTAAAAATACTTTATATATTTACTCTATCGAATTAGTCGAGTTTAAAATTAGAGATTAATTTTTAAATAAAATAAAAATGAAAACAATAGCGAAAAATATGATGATATGTTGTGAGATGATGCAAATATGCATCCCAATTCGCTGTTGCCAAAAGTGAAAGATAAAATCTTTGTTATAGTTAGAACTATAAGCCCTTTTGGTAGCCATCCTAAAGGGCTTTTTTTTATTTCAACACTTTTAAAATTTAAATTATGAAAACGCTAAACTCAATCGCAGTAGAATATTTATTAAGAAACGATTCTCAAAATAATACCAATAATAAATCTGAAGATATTACAAGAGAAGTGACAAGATTAAATGCAGAGCAAGCTGTAATAAGAAGTCAAAAATCATTATTGCTTTTAATGTATAATCTTGAAGAAGAAGGAGACGATTTTTTTATTCAATAAAATACCAATTTCAAAGAAACAATTTCAATAACAATATATATAGTATTAACAATACCTAAAAAATTAAGATCATGAGCACACAAAAATTCGCTACAAACGCACTACACGCAGGACACGATGTTACTAAAAATGCAGGAACCAGAGCAGTGCCAATTTACCAGACATCATCATATGTATTTAACGATTCAGATCATGCTGCCAATTTATTTGGTCTTGCCGAAGCCGGATTTATTTATACAAGATTAAATAACCCGACAAACGATATTTTAGAACAACGTCTTGCAGCGCTTGAAGGCGGAATTGGAGCTGTAGTTACAGCGTCTGGAGCATCGGCAATTTCTACAGCTTTATTGACTTTGCTAAAAGCAGGCGATCATATTGTTGCTTCGAATAGTTTATACGGAGGAACTTATAACTTACTAAATGTAACTTTACCACGTTTAGGAATTACAACCACTTTTGTAGATCCTTCTAAACCGGAAAACTTCACAAAAGCCACCAAAGAAAATACAAGAGCCTTTTTTGTAGAATCTCTGGGTAATCCAAAATTAGATGTATTAGATCTGAAAGGAATTTCGGCGGAAGCCAAAAATTTTAAAGTACCTTTTATTGTAGACAATACGGTTGCTACTCCTTATTTATTAAATCCAATTGAATATGGAGCAGATATCGTAATTCACTCTTTAACCAAATATATTTCAGGAAACGGAACTTCATTAGGAGGGGTTATCATCGATGCAGGAAAATTTGACTGGTCGAACGGAAAATTTCCTGAATTTACAGAACCTTCTGCAGGATATCACGGATTAGTATATCACGAAGCTTTAGGAAATGCAGCTTTCATAGCAAAAGCAAGAATCGAAGGTTTGCGTGATTTTGGCGCAGCTTTAAGTCCGTTTAATGCTTTCCAGATCATTCAGGGATTAGAAACATTACCAATCCGAATCAAGAAACATAGCGAAAATGCTTTGGCTTTAGCCTCTTGGTTAGAAAAGCAAGAAGAAGTGGTTTGGGTAAATTATCCAGGTCTTAAAAACAATAAGTATTATGATTTGGCACAACAATATTTGCCAAAAGGACAAAGTGGTGTAATTACTTTTGGACTTAAAGGTGGTTTTGATGCCGCTAAAAAAGTGGTTGATCAAACTAAATTGTTCTCACTTTTAGCCAATATTGGTGACACAAAATCATTAATCATTCACCCGGCAAGTACTACACACCAACAATTGTCTGATGCTGACCAACTAGAAACGGGAGTTTCAAAAGATTTAGTTCGACTTTCTGTCGGAATTGAAGATATCGAGGATTTAATAGCTGATTTGCAGGCTGCTTTCGCAAGCGTTACCCAGTCGCAATACAGTATTAATAAAAATTAGGTTTTTTTGTTTTTTGTTTGAAAAATTGCCTTTAGTAGCGTGAGTTCTGCTAGAGGTGATTTTTTATAAAAAACTATCTATATAAAAGTTTTTTCACCATATAAGTGATATAAGTTCGTATTAAGCGTTGCGCTCAGTTTCAGCTCTTTCTTAAATTACTTATATCACTTATATGGTTTAATTAACCCCCATTAAATTAAAAATTATGTCAAAGCTTAAAATAAATATCATCCTTTTTGGAATTGGAAATATCGGAAGTACTTTGATCAATCAGATTATCGAAAGTCAGGAGTTTTTTCTTGAAAGTAAAAATATCGATTTTCATTTTCCAATTATAACAAATTCAACCGTAGCATTTTTTGAGAAAGAAGGCGTTGGATATGCCTGGGAAACCAATTTTCTTGAATTGGCAGTTCCGTTTAAAGTGCAGGATATTATAGAATTTGCAAAAGAAAATGAGTTTGAAAATCTAATTGCCGTTGATGCTACAGCAAGCGATGAACTCATTCATCATTATAATACTCTAATCGAAAACGGATTTAATATTGTAGCGGTAAATAAAAAAGCCAATACACTGCCAATTGATCTCTATAAAGAGATTAGGGCCAATCTTAAAAAATACGACAAAGAATTTTTGTATGAAACATCAGTAGATACGGGTTTTCCGGTCTTGCAAACCTTAAGAGATTTGTATTATTCGGGCGAAAAAATCACAAAAATACGAGGTGTTTTCTCTGATAATCTAAGTTATGTTTTTAACCGTTTTGCGACCGAAGATGTTACTTTTTCATCTCTTTTAAAAGATGCCAGTTTACTCGGATTAATGCGATCAACTTTTAAAGAAGATTTGTCCGGAAATGATACTGCCAGAAAGCTATTGATTTTGACGAGAGAGATCGGGAAAGATTTCGATTTCTCGGATATAAAAATTAATTCTCTTATTACAGAAGAACATCTGGAGAAAAACGGAATTCTTAATAAAGATGCAATCGATAAATCGTTTAAAATTGCAAAAATAGCCCAGGCAGATAATCATGTACTGCGATATGTAGGCGAATTTGATTTACAGAAAAATACTTTAGAAGTCAAATTAGTTTCAGAACCAGTCTGGTCAGCCATTGGTCAGCTAAAAGGATCAGATACCATTTTTGAAATTTATACACAATCTTACGCAGATGTTCCAATAGCAATTCAAAGCGCTTCGGCATGTAAACAGGCAATCTCGAGAGGGATAATAACTGACATTTTAAAGGTAGCCGAAAAAATTAAAAATAAAGAAGCAGTTTGGCTGTAAGTGGTTTCGAATAGTAGTTAGTTGTTCTTTGATATATTGAAACAGGAAAGTTCATTACGTTTATTTTTGTAGGTTTTAACGTTCAATTATTGATCTCTTAAATTTGTAAGATGTTTTTTAACGTTAAAATGGTGTTTTTTAACGTTTTTTAAGATTAATTTGCTGATCCTCACTTGCGTAATTGAAAAAATATTCGCACATTTGTAATACCTCAAAATTACCAGAAAATAAATTTAGTATTCTGAATAATAGTTATGTCGATCGGGACAAAAGTTAAAGCAACTTTATTTCTTATTGATTAAAAAAAGAAGAATAAAGTAAAAATATTTCGGCAGTTTCCGGGAAGCTTATTAAAATAAAACAAATGCAAGAATTTTTTAAAATAGCAATTAAATCACAGATGAATAAATCCCTACAGATGAACAAGATGTTTAATGTCGCACGTATTTGTGTACACGTCTGTTGATACTAAAAGTATATATAAGTTGTAAAAAACTTAAACCCTTTTGGTATTTTAATCAAAAGGGTTTTTTTATTCCATTTGGTTGCCATAACAAAAAATTAAACAAACGATAAAGATTATAAAACGCAAACTAACATAAACTTAAATATCATGAGCACAATCAACTACTTAAGAAAAAAACTTTTCAGAAGCAAAATCGAAAGAAATAATCCTCCGCCAGTAAATGAATTAATTCATCCAAGTTTCGGAATAACTGAGACTGATAAAAAAGCGGAGAAAAAAGAACCAAATTCATTATTGTTTTTGATGTATTCAAAAGAAAATGAAACTCTTTTCATCTAACTTGAAAAGCACTCATAAATTAGGGTAATACCTGCTTAAATTTACTGGGCAAATTGTTCGGTAATTTTTTGCGTACAATAGTTTCTGATTGAATTATGTTTAAGAAATTGAGGAATCAGTTTCGATAAAATTTGTTAGTTTAAGAAATAAGTAGTTAATTTGCACCGTTAAGTTCAAATACGTATTGAAATGTTATAAAGAAAGGACGAGGGATTAGACCCGATGAATCCTTAGCAACCCTTCGTTAAATCGAAGAAGGTGCTGCATTCTACCACGCCCAAACGTGGAAAGATAACAACAAGAATTTTCTAGTTTCACTCTAGTACTTTCTTTCTAATATTTCCACATACAAATCAAAATTAAAAAGATTTGAAATTGGAAAATATACCAAGTCCCATTATAATTCAAGATTTCATCACAGAAAGTGGTGCATCATATCCATTATTGCCATTAAGCTTTACACTTTTTGGTTTACCATTGCATAGCGCGCCTATAGTTTTGGTTAATCATGCTTTGACCGGAAACGCTCAGGTTACCGGAGAAAATGGCTGGTGGAATGACTTAATTGGCGACGAAAAAACAATCGATACCAACAAATATACCATATTGGCATTCGACGTTCCTGGAAACGGGAATGATTCTTTTATCATCGAAAACTATCAGGATTTTACAACAAGAGATATTGCCCGAATTTTTATTAAAGGTTTAGAGGCTTTAAATATTGCCCAGGTACACACTATTATTGGTGGTTCTGTGGGTGGGGGAATTGCATGGGAAATTCTTGCATTAGAACCTAACATTACTCAAAACCTGATACCCATTGCAACCGACTGGAAATCGACTGACTGGATGATTGCAAATTGCTACCTGCAAGAGCAAATCTTGAACAATTCTTCAAAACCTATAGAAGATGCCAGAATTCATGCCATGTTGTGTTATCGCTCTCCTGAATCATTCAAAGAAAAATTTCAAAGAACAATCAATAACGAACTTTCTATTTTTAATATAGAAAGCTGGTTGGCGCATCACGGTCAAAAACTACAAAAGAGATACCAATTGGCATCGTATAAACTGATGAACCAATTGCTTAAAACCATAGATATTACCAGAAACAGTGAGGATTTCGAAACTTTATTGTCCAGAACAAATGCAGCGATTCATATTATCGGAATCAATTCAGATTTGTTTTTTACACCAAAAGAAAATCGGGAAACTTATCAGGAATTAAAAAAGTTCAAAGACAATGTTTTTTACAGCGAAATAGATTCGGTTCACGGACATGACGCTTTTTTAATCGAGTACAAACAATTAGATCATTTACTTGCCGATATTTTTAAGGCAGAAACAATAGAAAAATAAAATGAAAATATTAAAATTTGGAGGCAAATCGTTATCAAACGGAGAAGGACTTAACAAAGTAGTTTCAATCATTTCTGATAAAGTAAATCAAGGAGAACAAATTGCTGTTGTCGTTTCGGCTCGCGGAAATGCTACAGATGAATTAGAATATATTTTAAAACTTGCTGCAAAAAACGGTAATTACAAACCATTATTTGAGAATTTTAAAACTTATCAAGTTTCAGATTATCCGCAAGTAGATTTATCTGAAGAATTTAATATTTTAGAAAAGCTTTTTGAAGGCGTTAGCTTAATTGGAGATTACAGCAACAAAATCAAAGATCAGATTTTATCTAAAGGCGAATTGCTTTCGGCTAAATTATTAACATCTATTTTAAAAGAAAAAGGCGTTCCGGCTAATTTCGTTGATTCGAGAGATTTATTAAAAACCGATTCTAAATTTGGTGATGCACAACCATTAGAGCAACTTTCGAAGAAAAACGTGATCAATTATTTTAAAGAACATAATGGTTCAACTGTAAATATTGTAACGGGTTTTATAGGTTCAAACAACAATAACGACACCACAACTTTAGGAAGAAACGGAAGTAATTATACTGCATCATTAATTGCTAATTACTTAAATGCCGAAGAATTACAAAACTTCACACACGTTGACGGAATTTATACAGCAAATCCTGATTTGGTTGCTGATGCTAAAAAAATCGAATTTTTATCTTTTAATGAAGCGAACGAATTGGCGAATTTTGGTGCCACAATTTTGCACGCCAAAACCATAATTCCTCTATTAGAAAAAAATATTCCGCTTCGTATTTTAAATACATTCAATCATGAAAACCGCGGAACTTTAATCACTTCAGATTCTGCTAAAGAAGGAATTAAAACCCTATCGGTTTTAGAAAACGTATCATTGGTTAATCTTGAAGGACGTGGATTACTAGGGAAAGCCGGAGTCGATGCCCGAATTTTTAAAGTAATGGGCGATCATAACATCAGTGTAAGCATCATTTCGCAAGGTTCTTCAGAAAGAGGCATTGGGCTTGTTGTAGCGACAGAAAAAGCAACAACTGCAATGGTCGAATTAGAGAAAGAGTTTGAAAATGATTTTTATTCTAAAGATGTAAACCAAATTACGGTTACGGATAATGTTTCGGTAATTTCGATCATTGGTCAGGATTTAAGTACTTTTCATAAGCCTTATACCGCTTTAATCAAAAATAAAATAGTTCCAATATTGTTTAACAACACCGTTACGGGTAAAAACGTGAGTTTGGTGGTTAAAAAAGCAGAACTAAACAAAGCCTTAAACGTAATTCACGGAGAGATTTTTGGAGTTTCTAAGAAAATCAACATTGCGATTTTTGGTCACGGATTAGTAGGCGGAACTTTAATCAATCAAATCCTGGAATCTGCAGCAGCAATTGAAAAACGTAAAGACATTAAGCTGAATGTTTTTGCAATTGCGAATTCGAAGAAATTACTTTTAAATAAAAACGGAGTAACTGCTGACTGGAAAAATGATATCCAAAAAGGCGGATTAGAGTATACCATAAACGATGTAATTGAGTATGCAAGTCAGCATCATTTAGAAAACCTGATAGCAATTGATAATACGGCAAGTGCTGCTTTTGTAGAAAATTATATTACGCTTGCAGAAGGCAGCTTTGATTTGATTTCTTCGAATAAAGTAGCCAATACGTTAAGCTATGGCTTTTATAAAGAATTAAGAAAAGCTTTGGCCGAAAACCAAAAGAATTATTTGTACGAAACTAATGTTGGTGCAGGTTTACCATTAATTGATACGATAAAATTATTACACCTTTCGGGTGAAAATATCACAAAAATAAAAGGAGTTTTCTCAGGAACATTGAGTTATTTATTCAATAATTTCTCTGCAAAAGATGCTCCGTTTAGTCAGATTTTGCAAGAAGCAATTGATAACGGATATACAGAACCAGATCCGCGTGAAGATTTATGCGGAAATGACGTAGGAAGAAAATTATTGATTCTGGCAAGAGAATTAGATTTGCAAAATGAGTTTGAAGAAATCTCAATTCAAAATCTAATTCCGGAACATTTACGCGAAGGAAATGTTTCTGATTTCCTGACAAAACTAAAAGAATTCGACCCTATTTATGATAAAATAAAAGCAGATCAAAAGCCAAATCACGTATTAAGATACATTGGTGAGTTGTCTGGAGATTTGCAAAATGACAAAGGAATTCTGGAAGTAAAACTAGTTTCAGTGCCTTCTGATACTGCTTTAGGCGGATTAAAAGGATCTGATTCTTTCTTCGAAATTTATACAGAATCTTACGGAGATCGTCCAATCGTTATTCAGGGAGCCGGTGCAGGTTCTGCAGTAACAGCAAGAGGAGTTTTTGGAGATATCTTGAGATTATCTGATAAAGGGTAATTTGATTTTAAATTTTAGACTGGAGATTTTAGATTGTTAAAATTCAATTAATTAAGGAATCAAGGAATGAAAAACATATTAATTTTATTATTGTTCTCGAATATTTTAACGGCTCAAATTTCTAATGTTGTCAGAAATAAAGACAGTTATACACAGGAAATTTTTCCATATAAGGGAGTTAGGGCAATTCAGATAGATGAGGTAAGCTCTGTTGGGAACGAGGATAATGTTTTTATTTTTTCGAAGATTGAAAAAAACGCCAATCCTGATAAAATGTATTTTCAGCGGTTTACAAAAGTCAATGATAAATGGATTGTAAAATCTATTCTTGAAGTAAATCATAAAGGAATTATATCAGCATGGGGAAGCAGAAAAGCTTTTGGAGATTATAATAAAGATAAAAGTGTTGATGCTCTTTTTATTTACGGACTTTATGATGCTGATTTCAAACAACAATCAGTTCATTTAATCCTTTCTCAAAAAGATCAGTTTTATACGATTGAATCCAGTATTTCGGATAATTTTAAGACAGATAAATTTTCTCCCAATTTCAGTTCTTTAGATGCAGAGTCTAAAAAACACGTTTTAGATTATTGGGGTAAATTAGATAAAAAAGACAAATAACTTAGGAAAACAAAAAAACATGAAAGTAACCTTAAACAGAGTAAACGACGCGTTTCATTTTAAACTCAAAAATGAACGTGGACATGTAGTTGATGTTGATAGCAGAGCCGAATTTGGCGGAAGCGATTTAGGTGCAAGTCCGATGGAATTAGTATTAATGGGAGTTGCAGGATGCAGCGCTATTGATATGATTTCGATATTAAAAAAACAACGTCAGGAAATAACAGCATTTAATGCTGAGGTAGAAGGAGAACGCGTAAAAGTTGGAGAAGCAACACCATTTAAAGTAATCAATGTGGTTTTTTACTTGGAAGGAGATATCAATCCTGAAAAAGCAAAAAAAGCAGCACAGCTTTCTTTCGAGAAATACTGCTCCGTTTCTAAAACGGTTGAACCAACAGCTACGATCAATTACAAAGTTGTACTGAACAACGAAGCATTATAAAATTATAAAATGAGTCAATTTGAGAATTTTTAGATTGGCTGTAAAGATTCACTTGTTTAAGTTTAAGATGAAGATTTTGCTCATCGCGTAACCTGAAACTTTAAACCTGAAACAAAAAAACAAAAAAAATGAACGAACAAGAATTTGGCTTTGAAACTCTAGCCATACGTACACATTTAGAAAAAACACAATTTCAGGAACATTCAACACCTTTGTTTTTATCTTCAAGTTTTGTATTTGAAGACGCAGAGGACATGAGAGCTTCTTTCACCGAAGAAAAAGTCCGCAATATTTATTCTCGTTTTAGCAATCCAAATACAACAGAATTTGTTGACAAGGTTTGTGCGATGGAAGGTGCCGAAGCCGGTTATGCTTTTGCAACCGGAATGGCTGCAATATATTCTACTTTTGCTGCATTGTTAGAATCAGGAGATCATATTGTTTCTGCAGGAAGTGTTTTTGGATCAACTCACGCGTTGTTCATGACTTATTTTCCAAAATGGAAAATTGAAACTTCTTATTTTGATATCAATAAACCCGAAACAATAGAAAGTTTTATTAAACCAAATACTAAAATTCTATATGCTGAAACGCCTACAAATCCAGGTGTTGATGTAATTGATTTAGAATTATTAGGCGCAATTGCAAAAAAGCACAATTTGATTTTAATAATCGATAACTGTTTCGCTACACCATATATTCAGCAGCCTATTAAATACGGGGCGCATTTAGTAATTCATTCTGCAACAAAATTAATAGACGGTCAGGGTCGTGTTTTAGGTGGAGTTGTAGTGGGTGAAGGAGAATTAATTCGTCAGATTTACTTGTTTTCAAGAAATACAGGACCGGCAATGTCGCCATTTAATGCTTGGGTTTTGTCGAAAAGTTTAGAAACTTTGGCAGTTCGTGTTGATAAACATTGTGAAAATGCTTTAAAAGTAGCTGAATTTTTAGAAAGCCATCCAAATGTAAAAACGGTAAAGTATCCATTTTTGAAATCTCATCCAAAATATGAAATTGCCAAAAAACAAATGCTTTTAGGCGGTAATATTATTGCGATAGAAATTGAAGGTGGTCTTGAAGCAGGAAGAAAATTTCTGGACAAGATTAAATTATGTTCTCTTTCGGCAAATATTGGCGATGTAAAAACAATTGTAACGCATCCGGCTTCTACAACGCACAGTAAATTGTCTGAAGAAGATCAATTAGCAGTGGGAATTACTCAAGGTTTGGTACGTGTTTCTGTAGGTTTAGAAACAGTAGCAGATGTTATTGCTGATTTAAAGCAAGCGCTGGATTAAATAATTTTAATGATATATATGTCAGGCTGAGCGAAGTCGAAGCCAGGTTAGTGACTTCGACTTCGCTCAGTCTGACAATCATTGCTCTTTCAATATGAAACCAAGATTACTGATTTTATCGGATTTATTTGGAGGAAACAATCCGGAATGGATAAAAATGTATTCAGAAGTACTGGAATCTAAATTTGAGATTCAATATTATGATGTTCTTGAATTAGCAAATATTCCCTCAGATAATTTTATCGAAAGTGATGTTCATGATCAGCTTTTAAAAAGAGGAATTGATAAAGCAGTTGAAAACTTACTTCAGTTAGAAACAGGAAAAATAATGGTTCTGGGATTTAGTATCGGAGGAACAATTGCCTGGAAAGCATCTTTAAAAGGATTAGATATCACGCATTTATTTGCAGTTTCGTCAACAAGACTACGATACGAAACGGAAGCTCCAAATAGTATTATAAAATTATATTTTGGAGAAAAAGATCCTAATAAGCTTATCTCAAAATGGTTTTTGGATTTGGATTTAGAGAGTGAAATTCTCAAAGATAATTCTCACCAATTGTATTTAATAGAAAATAATGCTGCTTTAGTTTGTAGTGATATTTTAAAATCTTTACACTAATAGCGGTTTTTGATTGTAAATTCTATACCGTTAAAAAACGTCATTCTTCTTAACTATACTAATTTAGTAGAACTTACTTTTTCATTGTGTTATTTTTCTCATTCAAAAAGCTTATTTTTGTTGCAGAAAAATATGAAGTTTGTAATTTTAGGAATAAATCTAAAACTTACATTCTACAATCTAAAATATATATAAGTGCTTTCAAAGAAAACAAAATACGGAATTAAGGCTTTAACTTATTTGGCTAGACGTGAAAATAATGAACCTGTACAAATTGCCGAAATTGCTAAAAGTGAACATATTTCGATAAAATTCTTAGAAAGTATATTGTTATTGCTTAGAAATTCTGGTTTCCTTGGCGCTAAAAAAGGAAAAGGCGGAGGTTATTATCTGATAAAAGATCCAAAAGATATCAGTATGGCCAAAGTATACCGAATCCTTGAAGGTCCAATTGCGTTACTACCTTGTGCGAGTCATAATTTTTATGAAAGATGCGACGATTGTGATGACGAAACTACTTGCGCAGCAAGACGTTTAATGATGGAAGTTAGAGATAATACACTTAAAATACTAGAAAGTAATTCCTTGGCAGATATTGCATTTTAAAGGAAAAATTTAAACCATATAAGTGATATAAGTTCATTTAATTAAGCTATGCGGCAAAGTCTAAAATGAACTTATATCACTTAAATGGTGAAAGAAAGGTCTTAAAAAATCAGTTTGTATCCTGCTAGAAAAAGCATTACAGCAATAGCATTTCTAAGTAATGTGTCAGGAATTTTTCCGCTTAACATACTTCCAATAAAAATTCCGGGAAGCGATCCTAATAAGAGCTGGCCTAGTAAAACTAAGTCAAGATTTCCCATTGAAGCATGACCAATTCCGGCAACAAGCGTTAACGGAACAGCGTGAGCAATCTCAGTTCCTACCAAACGAGGTGTTGGCAAAAGCGGATATAGAAAGAATAAAGTTACGGTACCTAATGCTCCGGCACCAATAGAAGTTAAGGTTACGGTTGCTCCAAGTAAAACCCCAATCCCAATAGTCAGCATATTTTGAGTATGACTTTCGCTGTGAAATTTATCTCCGGCGTGTTTTTGAGAATATCTTAAAAGCTTCTTTTTGAATAAAATTGCAATAGAAGTAAAAAGCAATGCCCAGCCTAAGCTATATTTTATAACCGAATTTATAGTCGAAATATCGGTTTTGATGCTGTTTAAGATCCATAAAGTCAATAAAGCGGCAGGGACACTTCCTAAAGTAAGCCATCCCGTAATCTTCCAGTTGATGTTTCCTTTTTTATGATGCACAAATACACCTCCCATTTTGGTAAACGCAGCATATAATAAATCAGTTCCAACTGCTGTCGTTGGCGGAATTCCAAAATATAATAAAATCGGAGTCATTAAGGAGCCTCCGCCCACACCTGTTAATCCTACTACAAACCCTACTACTAAACCGGCAATTACAAGACCTATTTGAAAATCCATGAAAAAATATTTGCCGTAAAAATAAGAACAATTTTATAATAATCCGATAGATGTGGTAGACTTTAAAATACTATATTTGTAAACGAATATCTTTGACAGTTTATTTAGTTGTAATACAGACTTATACGATTTTTAACTTAACAAGCCAATTTGTTATATTATTTTAAGTTGCCGGATTCTTAATCAAAAGAGAATTAGAGTTGTAAAAAAATTAAATAATGTTTTGATATTTAGAAATAAGTACTAATTTTGCATAGTAATCTATTAACCCGATAGGGTAATAGATTTAGCAGCTCAAAACCAAGCCACTGAGTATGGAAAAAGAATTAAAAATTGCTAATTATGATGTTAGATCTGATGCATCGATAAAAGAAAAGTTGTGGGTTGTGATTCCTGTGGTTTTGTTAATAGGTTTGTTGTCCACGTTGATATACAAACATCACGCTGAATTTTCGATAGAAGGATTAGTTTCCGGATTTGATTCAGATTTTTTAATGTTTTTTGCTATTGGAGCTTTTGCTCAGTTAGTAGACGGGACATTAGGAATGGGGTACGGAGCAACTTCGACTTCATTTTTACTGGCTTACGGAGTTCCGCCAGTAATTAGCAGTACAGGAGTTCACGTTGCAGAAATGTTTACTACCGGAGCGTCGGCAATTTCGCATCATAAATTCGGAAATATTAATAAAAAGCTGGTAAAGCATTTATTAATTCCGGGAGTTTTAGGTTCTGTTATAGGAGCTTATTTACTGTCTGATGTTATTAGCGGAGATGTTATAAAACCATTTATAGCGGTTTACATGATTGTCTTAGCGGTTATTATAATTAGAAAAGCATTGGCTAAAACCATCGTTAAAAAGAAAACAAAAAAGCTTGGATATCTAGCGACTTTTGGAGGTTTTATGGATGCTGTTGGCGGAGGAGGCTGGGGCCCAATCGTAACGTCGACATTATTAGGACGCGGCAGAAATCCAAGATATACAATTGGTTCTGTAAATGCAGCTGAATTTGCGATTTCGTTTGCAAGCGGAATTACTTTCATGCTTTTTGGAGGAATTCACGGCTGGCAGGTTATTATAGGTTTAATTTTAGGAGGAGTAATTGCAGCACCATTAGGAGCTTATTTGGTAAATAAAATCAAAAGAAAACCAATGATGGTTGCAGTTGGAATTTTAATTATATTATTGAGTTTAAAAACATTATCTAAATTATTGTAATAAGTTTTTTAGAAAGGGAAAGAAAGAGATTATGAGTGCGACGATTATACAATCATTATTAGATAAAACAAAAGATTTTTCGCTGGAAGAAACGTTGGTTTTTTTAGCAAATGAATATCCGGAAAAAGTAATTTTTTCGACTTCTTTTGGTCAGGAAGATCAGGTAATTACAGATTTTATTGCAAAAAGTAATACTGATATTACCATTTTTACCTTAGATACCGGTCGATTATTTCAGGAGACTTATGATGTTTTTCATAAAACATTAAAAAAATACAAAAAACCAATCGAGGTATATTTTCCGGAAGCAACTGCAGTAGAAAGTTTACTACAACAAAAAGGGCCAAACAGCTTTTATGATTCGGTAGAAAACAGAAAAGAGTGCTGTTTTATTCGAAAAGTAGTTCCGTTACGAAAAGCTTTGGCAGGAAACTCAGTTTGGATTACCGGTTTAAGAGCCGAACAATCTGAGAATAGAAATGATCTGCAATTGTTTGAATACGATGGAGGTTTCGAAATTATAAAGTTCAACCCTTTATTAAAATGGACTTTAGAAGAAGTAGAAACGTATTTATCAGAAAATAATGTTCCTCAAAATGCCTTACACAAACAAGGTTTCGTAAGTATAGGATGTGCGCCATGCACAAGAGCAATTTTCCCTGGTGAAGATATTAGAGCTGGAAGATGGTGGTGGGAATCAAGCCATAAAGAATGTGGTTTGCATAGTGCTAAAAAAGAATAGAGAAGCGAGAGTTAAGAAAATAGAGAATAGATTAAAGTTCCGGAGGAACGATTTATATTGTAGCGCCGGATTTTAATCCGGTGGAGGTTGAAGATTGTAATGTGAAATTTCACCCCAATCAATAAATGAAGATTTATATTTTAGGATAGGGTTTCAACCCGATAGAGATTGAAGAAGATAACGTCTCGAACCAACGGATTTAATTCGTTGAAAAAACAAAAACAAAAAACACAGAATAACGATAGTTTATAGGTTTTAGATTAAACTCACAGCGATCTAAAAATTGAAAAACTATCAAGCATTAAACAAAATATCAAATGAGTTCAAGTTCAGTATTAAAAACAAACGCTTTAGAGAGTGAAGCGATATACATTTTCAGAGAAGTAATTTCACAATTTGACAAACCTGTTTTACTTTTTTCTGGAGGAAAAGATTCTATAACATTAGTGCGTTTGGCACAAAAAGCATTTTTTCCTGCTAAAATTCCATTTCCTCTTTTGCATGTTGATACAGGACACAATTTTCCTGAAACAATTGCTTTCAGAGACAAATTGGTAGAAGAATTAGGATTAGAATTAATCGTTCGTAATGTTCAGGATGCTATTGATGAAGGAAAAGTGGTTGAAGAAACTGGGAAATATTCTAGTAGAAACAGCTTACAGACCACAACACTTTTAGATGCAATCGAAGAATTTAAATTCGATGCTTGTATTGGTGGAGCGCGTCGTGATGAAGAAAAAGCAAGAGCTAAGGAACGTATTTTTTCAGTTCGTGATGATTTCGGTCAATGGGATGAAAAAAATCAAAGACCTGAGTTATTTGATATTTTGAATGGAAAAATAGAAAACGGACAAAACGTTCGTGTTTTCCCAATTTCAAACTGGACAGAATTAGATGTTTGGAGTTATATCGAAAAAGAACACATCGAAATTCCGTCTATTTATTTTTCACATAAAAGAAAAGTTTTTTTGAGAGACGGTTTAATCTGGTCGCATTCTCCTTATGTGTATCAGGAAGAAGACGAGCAAATCGAAGAAAGAATTGTTCGTTTCAGAACCGTTGGAGATATGAGTTGTACAGCCGCTGTTGAGTCTTATGCAGCAACAATCCAGGAAGTAGTAGGAGAAATTAGAGAATCTACCATTTCTGAAAGAGGAGCCAGAATCGATGACAAACGTTCTGAAGCTGCAATGGAGAAAAGAAAACAACAAGGATACTTTTAATAATTATGAGTTATGAATTGTGAATTATGAGTTCAATTCAGAATTAATTAAAAGTTAGAATCAAAAAAACAAAAACATACAGATTTATAAGTTTCGAAAGAACATGAAGCTTTAAACCTGAAACAATATAGTAAGAATGGAAGTTTTAAAAATAGCAACAGCAGGAAGTGTAGATGACGGAAAAAGTACTTTGATCGGGAGATTATTGTACGACACAAAATCATTGACGACTGACAAAATAGAAGCAATCGAAAAAAGCAGCAAACAAAAAGGATATGATTATCTTGATTTTTCATTAGCAACTGATGGTTTAGTGGCCGAAAGAGAACAAGGAATCACGATTGATGTTGCGCACATTTATTTTTCGACTGCAAAGAAAAGTTACATTATTGCCGATACTCCGGGACACGTAGAATATACAAGAAACATGGTTACAGGAGCTTCGACTTCTCAGGTTTCTATTATTTTAATTGATGCCAGAAAAGGAGTTATTGAGCAGACTTACCGTCACTTTTTTATCAATAATTTATTGAGAGTAAAAGAGGTAATCGTTGCCATTAATAAAATGGACTTAGTAGATTATTCTGAAGAAGTTTTCAATAAAATCAAAGCCGATTTTCAGGCATTAAACGCTAAAAGTACTTTTAAGGAACAAAACGTAAGTTATATTCCGTTAAGTGCAATCAATGGCGGAAACGTGGTGGATCAATCAGAAAATATGCCTTGGTATACAGGTCAGACTGTTTTACAGCATTTAGAAGGATTAGATGCCGAAGATGTTTTTGAAGCAGGAAAAGCGCGTTTTCCGGTTCAAACTGTTATTCGTCCTAAAACTGAAGAATACCATGATTTTAGAGGATACGCAGGGAAATTATACGGAAACTCAATAAAAGTTGGAGATGCCGTTACGGTTTTACCTTCTTTAACAGAATCTAAAGTTTCTAAAATTCACTTTTTCGACAAACAATTTGATGAAGCTGTTGCAGGTTCTTCGATTACAATCGAATTAGAAAATGATATCAATGTAACAAGGGGTGATATGATTGTAAAATCATCAGAACTTCCAAAAATTGAAAAAGAAATCAGTACAACAGTTTGTTGGATGGATAGCAAAAAACTGGTTGCAGGAACAAAATATATTGTACAACACAATACAAATTCAGTTTTAGCCAAAGTAGAGAGTATCAAAAATACCATCTCAACAGACTATTCAGGAACAAAAGAAGCATCGCAATTAGCGATAAACGAAATAGGAGAAGTAAGCATCAAATTAAGTAAGCCATTATATTTTGATGCCTATAATGATAATAAATCAAACGGCGCTTTTATCTTGATTGATACAGCAACCAATACCACCGCGGGAGTTGGATTTATTAGATAAAATGCGATAGACTTAGCCTTGAGCACAAAATAAGAAAGTTAAAGTTAGCTATAGCTAAAAGCCAAAAGCAAAAAGAAAATGGAAAGTTTTAGAACAGAAATAGAAAATCCGATTGTTCAGAAAGAGATCATCGATTTAGAAAAAAAGATTCACTTATTCCGTGGAGGAAAAATTGATGATGAGCGTTTTCGTAGTCTTCGTTTAGCACGCGGAATTTACGGGCAACGTCAGGAAGGCGTTCAAATGATTCGTATCAAGTTGCCTTACGGTAAAGTGACGAGCGAACAATTAGTGCGTATTACTAAAGTTTCTGATGAATATTCTACAGGACGTTTACATATTACAACACGTCAGGACATTCAGATTCACTATGTAAGTTTAGACAGAACTCCGGAACTTTGGGCAAATTTGGCTAAAGACGATGTTACCTTGCGTGAAGCTTGTGGAAACACCGTTAGAAATATTACAGGAAGCGAATTAGCAGGTGTAGACGTAAACGAACCATTTGATGTTTCGCCTTATGCACACGCTTTGTTTCAATACTTATTAAGAAACCCGATTTGTCAGGAAATGGGACGTAAATTCAAAATTTCGTTCTCATCTTCAGACGAAGATACAGCCTTGAGCTATTTACACGATTTAGGATTTATCCCTAAAATTGTTGATGGTGTTCGTGGTTTCAAAATTATGTTAGGAGGAGGTTTAGGATCTCAGCCGGCACATGCAGAATTGCTTACGGAATTCGTTCCGGCAAATCAAATCATTCCAACAGCAGAAGGCGTGATTCGTATTTTTGACAGATACGGAGAACGTGCAAAAAGAATGAAAGCTCGTATGAAATTCTTAATCAAAGAAATGGGAAGAGATGTTTTCCTTGATTTGGTTGAAAAAGAGAAAAAAGCAATCGCTTTCGAAACTTACGAAATCGACACAACAGCTTTTGACGGACCAATTCCTGAACCTTTATTAGAAGTGCCACAAGTTACAATCGAAGATACCAAAGCATATGAAGCCTGGAAAAAATCGAATGTAATTGCACAGAAACAAGAAGGTTATTATGCTATTGGAATCAAAGTTTTATTAGGAGATTTTTATACTGATAAAGCGAGATTATTAGCCGATTTAATTAAAAATTACGCAGCAAACGAATTACGTTTCACATTGCGTCAAAATATTGTAATACGTCACGTAAAAGAAGAGAATTTACCTTTCTTTTATCAGGAATTAGCCAAACTGAATTTTGTTCATTTAGGATATAATTCTACAGCAGATATTACGGCATGTCCGGGTACAGATACTTGTAATTTGGGGATTGCAAGTAGTACCGGTATTGCAGAAGAATTAGAAAAAGTTTTAAATGCAGAATATCCTCAATATTTAAACAATCAGGAAATTGAGATTAAAATTTCGGGTTGTATGAATGCTTGCGGGCAACACAATATGTCGGCAATTGGTTTTCAGGGAATGTCGATCAATTCAGGAAAATTAGTAGCTCCGGCTTTACAGGTTTTATTAGGAGGAGGAAGATTAGGAAACGGATCAGGACGTTTTGCTGATAAAGTAATTAAAATTCCAAGCCGTAGAGGACCAGATGCATTACGTACCATTTTAAATGATTTTGATACAAATGCAAACGGAGAAAAATTCCTTAATTATTACGATCAAAAAGGAGAGAAATATTTCTATGAAATTTTGAAACCTTTCGCAGACGTAACCAATTTAACCGAAGCTGATTTCGTAGACTGGGGTAACGCAGATAACTATGTAAAAGCAGTTGGAGTGGGAGAATGTGCAGGAGTTGTAATTGATTTGGTTGCTACATTATTATTAGAAGCTAAAGACAAATTGACGTTTGCTCAGGAATCATTCGACGAAGGAAAATGGTCAGATGCTATTTACCATGCTTATGCAGGATTTGTAAATGGTGCAAAAGCATTGTTGCTTTCAGAAAACGAAAAAACAAATAATCACGCAGGAATTGTAGACTTATTTGATACTGTTTTCATCGCAACATCTAAAATAGAATTGCCAACAACATTTAGAGAATTGGTATATCAAATCAATCAAAATGAGCCTTCAGAAGCATTTGCAAAAGCATATATTCAACAAGGAATTTCATTTTTTGATACTATCGAAAAATACAGAGCTCAAGAATTAGCAAATGCTTAATATTAAACCAAAAGTAACTTTAGTTGGCGCAGGTCCCGGCGATCCGGATTTGCTTACGCTCAAAGCCGTAAAAGCACTAGCTGAAGCAAATGTGGTTTTGTATGATGCCTTGGCCAATGACGAAATATTAGCACATGCACCTAAAAATGCCATCAAAATTTTTGTTGGAAAAAAGATAGGAAATCACGCCTATACGCAAGATCAAATCAATCAGTTGATTGTTGATAATGCTTTAACGTACGGAAATGTAGTGCGTTTAAAAGGTGGAGATCCGTTTATTTTTGGGCGTGGAAGCGAAGAAATAGAATTTGTAGAAAGCTTTGGAATCGAAACGTTTGTAATTCCCGGAATCTCTTCAGTTGTTGCTGTTCCTGCAAGTCAGGGAATTTCGATAACCAAAAGAGGTGTTTCAGAAAGTTTTTGGGCGATTACCGGAACAACTTCTGACAGAAAATTATCTTCAGATGTAGCTTTGGCTGCGCAATCTTCTGCAACAGTAGTTATTTTGATGGGAATGCACAAATTGCCTCAGATTATCGATTTATTCCAAAAAGAAGATAAAGGAAATCTACCCGTAGCGATCATTCAAAGCGGAACAACTTCTGATGAAAAAGTAGGAGTTGGAACCGTAGATTCGATTCTGAATGTTGTAAAGGAAAAAGAATTGAGTTCACCGGCTATTATTGTTTTAGGAGAAGTGGTTCGCGAAAGCAATAAACTAAAAGGATTTTACGAAGAATTTCTATCAAAAGAAATTGTGCGATAAAGTTCCAAAGGAACGGTGAAATATTGTAGCATCGTCCCGAGGCTTCGGGATTAAACCGATGTACGCATGACAATAACGGAGTTGATCAACCCAATGTTGCCAAAGAAAAATGTTCCATCAGGAACATCTCATTGGTAAATCATCTAATTTTGTTTAGATGAAATTAAATTAAAATGGAACAAAACGAATTATATCCAATATTCTTAAAACTTCACAATTTGAACGTTTTGATTGTTGGAGGAGGAAATGTAGGATTAGAAAAGCTTTCTTTTTTACTAAAGTCTAGTCCTAATGCAAATGTTGAGGTCGTAGCGCCAAATTTCCATTTAGAAATAAAGGTTTTGGCTGAGAAACATCCTTCGGTTACATTAACAAAATCGAAGTTTAAAAAGAAAATGCTCAAAAAACGTCATATGGTTATTGCTTGTACCGATGATTTAAAAGTCAATAAAAAGGTATACGACTTATCCCGAAAGCGTTATTTGATTTGCAATATTGCCGATACGCCAGATTTATGCGATTACTATTTAGGTGGAATCGTAACAAAAGGAAATGTGAAAATTGCGATTTCAACTAACGGAAAATCACCAACAACCGCCAAAAGGTTACGGGAATTTTTTGAAGAAGTTATTCCTGAGGATATCAATAAAATGGTCGAAAACCTCAATGAATACAGGAAAACTTTAAAAGGCAATTTTGAAGACAAGGTTAAAAGAATGAACGAGATTACCGATTCATTGAAAAATAAAAGGTAAGATAAGAGGTTCCGAAGGAACGATTTATATTGTAGCGTCGGGTTTTAAACCGATGGATGAAGGAGATTGCCGCTTCATTAAAAAATAAAGAGTAAAAAATTTCGCAAGGAAATCAATGATAAAAATCATTTGACATTAGAATATATTATTCGTTTCTTTGTATTATTAAGAATGATTATAAACAACAACATAATGATTAAAACAGATATACTTATAATTGGAGCAGGACCAACAGGTTTATTTGCCGTTTTCGAGGCAGGATTATTAAAATTAAAATGTCATATCCTAGATGCTTTGCCACAAGCAGGAGGACAACTTTCTGAATTATATCCTAAAAAACCTATTTATGATATTCCTGGTTTCCCGGAAGTTTTAGCAGGAGATTTAATTGATAACTTACAAGAACAAATTAAACAATTTGAGCCAGGTTATACATTAGGAGAGCGTGCTGAAACGATCGAAAAACAAGAAGACGGAAGTTTTATCGTAACCTCAAATAAAGGAACTAAATTTCACGCGCCTGTTATTGCTATCGCAGGAGGTTTAGGAAGTTTTGAGCCTCGTAAACCACTTATCGAAGATATCGAGTTTTATGAAGATAAAGGAGTAAAATACTTTATCAAAAATCCTGAAAAATTCAGAGATAAAAGAGTTGTAATTGCAGGAGGAGGAGATTCAGCATTAGACTGGAGTATCTTTTTAGCAAATGTTGCTTCAGAAGTAACTTTAATTCACCGTAGAAATGAATTTAGAGGAGCTCTTGATTCAGTAGAAAAAGTACAGGAATTAAAAACTGCCGGAAAAATTAAATTAATTACACCAGCAGAAGTTATCGGAATCAATGGTGCTGAGCACGTTGAATCATTAGATATCGAAGAAAACGGTGCACACCGTAAAATCGAAACAGATTTCTTTATTCCACTTTTCGGATTAACACCAAAATTAGGTCCAATTGGAGACTGGGGATTAGAAATCGAGAAAAATGCCATTAAAGTAAATAACTCATTAGATTACCAGACTAATATTCCGGGAATCTTTGCTATTGGAGACGTTAATACATACCCTGGAAAATTAAAATTAATTCTTTGTGGTTTCCACGAAGCAACTTTAATGTGCCAGGCAGCATACCAAATCATCAATCCAGGTAAAAAATACGTATTGAAATATACAACAGTTTCTGGTGTAGACGGTTTCGACGGAACTCGTAAAGAAGCTCCAAAAGCAGTTGTTAAGGCGATTGTTTAATTTGAGGTTCTGAGTTGCTAAGCGACTAAGGTTCTAAGATTTTTATATAGAAAGCTCAAACTTTTAAAGTTTGGGCTTTTTTTATTTACTGATTATTAAGAATCCCAGAGGGATGATATATTTATAGAATGGCATAATTGAATTTTTAAATAGAGCCCCAGCGGGGTGAAATATTATGTTCAAAACATGATCCCTATGTCGCTCCGCTGGAGCTTTATTTTGTGGGGATAATTTTTTTATAAATATTACGCTCCGCTGGAGCTTTTAATATAAGTAAAATATTAAACTTATAAACTCAGTATCTTAGAATCTTAGTCTCTCAGCACCTTAAAAAAAGAAACTTAGACCCTCAGAATCTTAGCCACTTAGAAACTTTAAAAAACACTTGCAATTGTTCAGGTTATGTCTTTACTTTGCACTGTTCTTAAAATTACTGAAAGTTATCACGAAAGGTGGAGGGAAAAGACCCAATGAAACCTTAGCAACCCTTTATCATAAAGAAGGTGCTACATTCTACTTTATACTGATCATAGTATTTAAGATAGATAACACAAATACATAAAAGTATTTCTCAAAACTCTTCCTGACAACTTACAATATAATTTTACCGAATTCACTTTGGTATCATGAGCGAATCATTGGCGCATTTTTGCCATCAATCGTTCCCGCTTTTCGTTGCAATCTTTTACTTTTTAAAGAAAAAAGCAAAAGGATTTCCACTTCAATCGGGGCTAATAAGCCAACAAAGTGAATTTTTGGAATTAATGTGAATCAAAATCGTATTAAAACCGACAGGTTATTAAAACGGAAATTATAATTAAATAAAAAACTTAGCAACTTAGTGCCTTAGTGTCTTAGCAGCTAAAAGTCAAAAGATATGTCAATAACAATTCAGGAAGCAATAAAAAAAAATATCCTAATCCTTGATGGAGCAATGGGAACCATGTTGCAGCGCTATAATTTCTCCGAAGAAGATTTTCGCGGAGAGCGTTTCAAAGATTTCCCGCATCCATTAAAAGGAAACAACGATTTACTATCCATAACACAACCACAAGCGATCCGCGATGTCCACGCCGCTTATTACGAAGCTGGCGCAGACATCGTAGAAACCAACACTTTTTCAGGAACGACAATCGGTATGGCCGATTACTTCCTGGAAGATTTGGTTTACGAATTAAATTACGAATCGGCTAAAATTGCCAGAGAAGTAGCCGATGAATTTACAGCCAAAAATCCGGATAAACCACGTTTTGTAGCCGGTTCAATTGGCCCAACAAACCGTACGGCAAGTATGTCACCAGATGTAAACGATCCGGGTTACAGAGCTGTAACGTTTGATGATTTACGTATTGCGTACAAACAACAAGTAGAAGCCTTAATGGATGGAGGTTGCGATTTACTTTTGGTAGAAACCATCTTTGATACTTTAAACGCAAAAGCGGCACTTTTTGCTATTGAAGAAGTAAAAGACGAACGTAATCTTGATATCCCGATCATGGTTTCAGGAACAATTACGGATGCTTCAGGAAGAACACTTTCAGGACAAACTGTTGAAGCGTTTTTGATTTCAGTTTCACATATTCCGTTATTGAGTGTAGGATTCAATTGCGCTCTTGGAGCTGATTTGTTGAAACCATACTTGAAAACATTAGCGCAGCATACAAGTTTTAATGTTTCGGCGCATCCAAATGCAGGTTTACCAAACGCATTCGGACAATATGATGAAACACCGGAACAGACTCAGGCATTCATCAAAGAATATTTAGACGATAATTTAATCAATATTATTGGTGGTTGTTGCGGAACAACTCCGGATCATATTCGATTAATTGCTGAAGTTGCGAAGGATTATAAGCCGAGAGTGGCGCCAGTATTGGTGTAAAAATTTATATAAAGAAAATATAGTTGTCCTTGAAGAATTAATATGAAATTAAAATATTTAGGTTTATTGGTCTTTCTTTCAATTTTACTTACGCAATGTGCTTCGTCAGCAAGCATTGAAGGGATGACGGTTAAAAATTATAAAGCAGAAAAAAAAATTGGAGATAAAATTTACATAAAATCTGTTACAGGCGGAAAAAAAACAAATCCATTATGGACGTCTAAGATTTCTAATGAAAATTTTGAAGAGGCATTTAAAAAGTCTGTTATTGAATCTGAAATATTTTCGAAAATAGATTCGATTACAAATGATGACGACTGGGTTCTTGAAATTAATTTAATCTCTGTAGATCAACCTTTTTTTGGTACGACTTTTACGGTCAAAACTACAATAGAGTATAAGTTTTATTACAAAAATGAATTAAAGTTTAGTAAGAATATTAAACAATCGGGGAGCGCTAAAATGTCAGATGCACTTATTGGGGCAAAAAGGTTACGATTAGCCAATGAAGTTTCGGCAAAAAATAATATAAATGAGTTACTTCGATCATTAAACGAAATTGCTTTGAATATTACAGCTAGCGCAAGCATCTCACCGGTGCCTGCAAAATAAAGGTTTTACGGAGGATTCGAAAAACGTGTTTTTATTGATTAAGAGTTTAATTGAAAATAAATGTTCCGTAGGAACAACAGATTGGTAGCAACGGAATTTATTCCGTTGAAATAATGAAAGCCAAAAAAATAATAGTTCCGTAGGAACGACAGATCGGTAGCAAAAGAGAAATTGTTTCAAAAACGATAATTGAAATCGTGAAGAATATAAAGTTATTTTGAAACCGAGTGTCGCGTGAGGGATAGAAGCGGCTAGCCCACAGCCTGACGAAGGAAGTGCGAGGACTAATAGCGGATAGCCCGATTCGCCGCGGCGAACACGCCCAAAATAAGATTAAAGTAGAATAAAGGTTAGTAAACCTTATAACATATACAATAAAACTTAGAACCTAAGCAACTTAGGATCTTAGTAACTTAGAAAAGAAATGGCAGAAAATAGAAGAGACCTTGTATTAGCAGGATTAGAACCGTTGATTATTACGCCTACGAGTGTTTTTGTAAACATTGGTGAACGTACGAATGTTACGGGTTCAAGAAAATTCCTTCGCTTAATCAAGGAAGAGAAGTATGACGAGGCACTTGATATTGCAAGACAACAGGTAGAAGGTGGAGCGCAAATCATCGATATTAATATGGATGAGGGAATGCTTGATGGGGTTCAGGCAATGACTAAATTTTTGAATTTAATTGCATCTGAACCTGATATTTCGAGAGTGCCGATTATGATCGACAGTTCGAAATGGGAAATCATTGAAGCAGGTTTAAAAGTAGTACAAGGAAAAAGCGTTGTAAACTCGATTTCGTTGAAAGAAGGTGAAGAAGCCTTTATTCATCATGCTAAATTAATCAAACGATACGGAGCTGCGGCTATTATCATGGCTTTTGACGAAGTAGGTCAGGCGGATAATTACGATCGTAGAGTTGAAATTTGTCAGCGTTCGTATGATATTTTGGTTAACAAAGTTGGTTTTCCTCCTCAGGATATTATTTTCGATTTGAATATTTTCCCAGTTGCAACCGGAATGGAAGAACATCGCTTGAATGCTTTGGACTTTTTTAGAGGTACAAAATGGGTTCGTGATAACTTGCCTCACGCGCATATTAGTGGTGGAGTAAGTAACGTTTCGTTCTCTTTTAGAGGAAACGATACGGTTCGTGAAGCGATGCACTCGGTGTTTTTATATCACGCAATCAAGAACGGAATGACAATGGGAATTGTAAATCCGGAAATGCTTTCGATTTATGATGATATCCCAAAGGATTTATTAGAACACGTTGAAGACGTGATTCTTGACAGACGTGATGATGCGACGGAAAGACTTTTGGACTTTGCTGAGAACGTAAAAGGCGAAGTAAAAAGTGATGAAAAAGCGATTCAGGAATGGCGTTTAGGAACGGTTCAGGAACGTATTACGCATTCATTGGTAAAAGGAGTTGATGCTTTTATTGAAGAAGATGTTGAAGAAGCTCGTCTTGCCGCAACAAAACCTATTGAAGTTATCGAAATCAATTTGATGACGGGAATGAATGTGGTTGGAGATTTATTCGGAAGCGGAAAAATGTTCTTGCCTCAGGTAGTAAAATCGGCACGTGTAATGAAAAAAGCCGTAGCGTATTTATTGCCATATATTGAAGCAAGTAAACAAGCGGGAGACAAACAAGGAAACGGAAAAATATTGATGGCAACCGTAAAAGGTGACGTTCACGATATTGGTAAAAATATTGTTTCGGTGGTTTTGGCGTGTAATAACTATGAGATTGTAGATCTTGGTGTTATGGTGCCTCCGGAAAAGATTATTGCTGCGGCGATTGAACATAATGTAGACATTATTGGTTTAAGCGGATTGATTACTCCTTCGCTTGACGAAATGGTGTATTTGGCCAAAGAATTAGACAAACAAGGAATTAAAATTCCGATTATGATTGGTGGAGCAACAACTTCTCGCGCTCATACAGCCGTGAAAATCGCTCCGCAATACAGAGAAACTGTAATTCATGTAAACGATGCTTCAAGAGCCGTAACCGTTGCAGGAAACCTATTAGATCATAACCGAAAAATATATGCGGCGGATATTCGTGCGGAATACGATTCTTTTAGAGAAACGTTTTTAAATCGTTCGAGAGATAAAAACTTCCTGTCGATTGAAGATGCCCGAAGAAATAAATTTCCGTTAGATTGGTCTGAATATACACCAACGAAACCAAAAGTAATTGGGAAACAAATTGTTGAAGTTGAATTAGATGTTTTGGTTCCGTATATCGATTGGACGCCATTTTTTCAGACTTGGGAATTGTACGGAAAATATCCTGCAATTTTAACGGATGAGGTTGTGGGAAAAGAAGCGACTTCGGTTTTTGCAGATGCTCAGGCAATGCTGAAAGTGATTTTGGCAGAGAAAAAACTAAAAGCAAAAGGTATTTATGGAATTTTCCCTGCGAATCAGGTGGATGATGACGACATTGAATTGCGTGATGAAAACGGAAAAGTTTTAGAGAAATTCTTAACACTTCGCCAGCAGTCCCAAAAAACAAAAGGTGCTCCAAACATTGCTTTAGCCGATTTTATTTTGCCGAAGGACTCAGGAATTACAGATTATATAGGGGCTTTTTGTGTAACTACAGGTTTTGGTGTAGATGAATGGGCAGCTGAATTTGAAAAAGATCTTGACGATTATAATTCGATCATGGTTAAAGCTTTAGCAGATCGTTTTGCTGAGGCTTTCGCCGAATATCTTCACGAAAGAGTTCGTAAAGAATTTTGGGGTTATGATAAAGAGGAATCTTTAACCAACGAAGAATTGATTAAAGAAAATTATAAAGGAATTCGTCCTGCGCCAGGATATCCTGCATGTCCGGATCACCTGGAAAAACCAACAATCTGGAAGCTTTTAAATGTAGCTGAAGAAATTGGAGTAACCTTGACAGAAAGTATGGCAATGTGGCCGGCTTCATCGGTTTCTGGATATTATTTCGGAAACCCAAAAAGCAGGTATTTCGGACTCGGAAAAATAAAAGAAGATCAGGTAGTAGATTATGCCAAACGACGTAATGTGCCAACAGATTACGCGATGAAATGGTTAAACCCTAATATAGCAGATTAAATTAATTTTTGATTTTAGAGTTCAGATTTCAGATTTTACTCTAAGTCATCATTTAAACAAAAAGATATTTGATTATGTTTTTTGATTTCAGATTTTTTACACAAACTAAAACTCAAAATTCATAACTCATAACTCATAACTTAAAAAATGAAAGTAACAGAACATATAGAAAACGCCAAAGGAAATACATTATTCTCATTTGAAATTATTCCACCTCAAAAGGGGAAAAGCATTCAGGAATTATACGATAATATCGATCCGTTGATGGAGTTTAAACCGCCGTTTATTGATGTAACAACTTCTCGTGAAGAGTATATTTATATTGATAAAGGCAACGGACTTTTAGATAAAAAACTAACTCGTATGCGTCCGGGAACGCTTGGAATTTGCGCTTCTATAAAACATAAATACAACGTAGATACCGTTCCTCACGTACTTTGCGGAGGATTTACAAAAGAAGAAACCGAATATCTTTTGGTAGATTGTAACTATTTAGGAATCGACAATGTGATGGCTTTGCGTGGTGATGCCATGAAAGACGAGCAATATTTTATGCCAAAAGCAGGAGGAAACGATTACGCCATTGATTTGGTGAAACAAATTAGTTTACTTAATCAGGGTAAATATCTTCATGAAGTGATGGATGCTGACAACAGAGCCAATTTCTGTATTGGAGTTGCAGGATATCCGGAGAAACATTTAGAATCTCCATCGCTACAGTCAGACTTAAAAAGACTAAAAGAAAAAGTAGATGCCGGAGCTGATTATGTGGTAACACAAATGTTTTTCGACAACTCAAAATATTTCAAGTTTGTAGAAAAAGCGAGAGAAATAGGAATCACGATTCCTATTATTCCGGGAATTAAACCCATTGCTGTTCAAAGACATTTACAGGTTTTGCCTCAAATTTTCCGTATCGATTTGCCTGAAGATTTAATTCATGCCGTAGATCAATGCAAGAGTAATGCAGAAATCAGACAAGTGGGTATCGAATGGGCAATTCAGCAATCATTAGAATTAAAAGCGGCCGGAGTTCCTGTTTTACATTATTACTCAATGGGGAAATCAGAGAATATTCGCCAGATTGCTAGCCATCTTTTTTAATGTCATTGCGAGGAACGAAGCAATCTCATGTTGCTTATCTTTTGTACTTTTGATAGTGCGGTTGCTTCGTTCCCCGCAATGACAAGCAAGGCTTGGAATTTGGATTTTTAAATTTGGATTTTAATTTTTACCATTATGAAACAAGAAGAATTACAAGCAATAGCTTCTCAGTTGAAGCATCCCACGGGAGAAAAAGGGATTGAAATGGGGAACATGATGAATGAAACCAACATCAACATGACACATCATTCGATTCAAAATCTACATATAACAGCAGGAAATACAATTCTTGAACTAGGTCACGGAAACGCAGGACATGTAGCATTTATATTCGAACAAGCTGAAAATATTAAATACTACGGACTCGAAATGTCTGAATTAATGTTTCAGGAAGCGCGCCAGATCAACAGGAATTTTGTTTCTCAAAAACAAGCCTTCTTTTCGATTTATGACGGAAATACAATTCCGTTTCAGGAAGCGTCTTTCGATAAAATTTTTACAGTAAACACGATTTATTTCTGGCAGGAACCTGAAAAATTGCTTTCAGAAATTTATAGGGTTTTAAAGCCAAAGGGAATCTTATGCCTCACTTTTGCCGAAGAAAGTTTCATGAAACAACTTCCTTTTACGCAATTCGAGTTTGAGCTTTACAGCACTGAAAAAGCCGAAGAATTAATAGCAAAATCGGAATTCAAAATCATCAATAAAGAGACTTTAACAGAGAAAGTAAAAAGCAAAACCGGCGAATTGGTCGACAGGGCTTTTACTACTTTAGTTTTAGAGAAATAATAGTTAGCGAATTCATTCTTTATTTTGTACCGTTAGGTACTAAATGTAGGTAAAAATCATGAATTAAAATAGATTTGGCGTCCCGTAGGTACGCAACAAACCGATATCTATTGTATACCTGTGACACATTTAATTCGCATAAGTTAAAAAATCATTTGAAATTCTTTTAATCAGTGGAATAAAAAAATAGTTTCAGCACTCTTTTTTTGACTAATTTAATTGATTTTTATTTCACGTTTCTATTTCCAAATTATTATACAATTAAACCATGGAGATTAAAAAAATCAATTTTCTAAAAAGTTACAGCAGCGTTTTATTACTTCTGGGAGGAATTATAATTGGAAGTATCTTCGGTTTAGTTTTTAAAGAAAAAGTCGCAGCTATAAAACCTGTTGGAGATATATTTCTGAACTTGCTTTTTACAGCCATTATTCCGCTTGTCTTTTTTACGATTACTTCTTCTATTGCCAATCTGGAAAAAACAGAAAAACTAGGAAGATTATTTGTAATCATGATCGCGGTTTTTTTAGGAACACTTCTTATTTCGGCTATCGTCATGATTATAGCCGTTTATCTTTTTCCTATTCATGAAAATATTATAATTACCAAAGTTCCTTTAGAGAATATTCAATCAGGAAGCGTGGGTGATCAGATTGCGCAATTGCTTACAACCAATGATTTTTACGAATTATTATCTCGAAAAAGCATGTTGGCGCTCATTATATTTTCATTTTTAATAGGATTTGCGACTTTGCAATCAGGTGAAAAAGGAAATGCTTTCAAGAGTTTTCTGGATTCAGGAAACGAAGTTATGAAACAGCTTTTAATGATGATTATGAAATTGGCTCCAATAGGTTTAGGAGCTTATTTTGCCTATCAGGTTAGTTATTATGGTCCGCAATTATTTGGTGTTTATGCCAAACCACTAGGTGTTTATTATCTGGCTTGTATTTTTTACTTTTTTGTGTTTTTTAGTTTGTATGCTTTAGTAGCTGGAGGAAAAAGAGCTTTTGTTGTTTTCTGGACTAATAATATCACGCCTTCATTAACAGCAATAGGAACCTGCAGCAGTATTGCGACAATTCCGGCAAACCTCGATGCCGCCGAAAAAATGGGAATCCCTAAACATGTCAGGAATTTAGTTATTCCGTTGGGAGCACCTTTGCACAAAGATGGTTCGAGTATGTCGTCTATCTTAAAAATAACCTTTCTTTTTGCGATGTTTGGTAAAGATTTTACTTCACCATCTACGATACTTTTAGCATTAGGAATTACCATAATTGTATCGATTGTCGAAGGCGGAATCCCGAACGGAGGTTATATAGGAGAAATTCTGGCCATTACCGTTTACGGTTTTCCAATGGAACAAGCTTTGCCGGTTGCCATGATCCTGGGTACTCTCGTTGATCCCATTGCTACTTTATTGAATGCTAACGGCGACGTAATTTCTTCTATGATGGTCTCGCGGTTTTCTGAAAAAACCAAGTGGTAATTTTTTTCCAAGAATAAATAAAAAATCAGTGTTAATCAGCTTAATCAGTGTTATTTGTGGGCAATGTCTACAACGGCACTTTTGTACAAGCATTTAAAAACTATAGAATGAATGCAATACTTCAACATGATCTGAATGATCTCGAAAATATACTAAATCAGGCCAAACAACAAAGTTTAGATTTTCTGAACGATTTGGAGAATATCCCAACTTCAACTAAAAATACAATTGATCCAACTCGACATTTAGATGAGGAAGGATTAGGATCATTAGCAGCACTAAAAGAATTTAAAGAACGATTGGCTCCATTGATGGTCGCTTCGCCTGGGCCAAGGTATTTGGGCTTCGTAACCGGAGGTTCAACTCCGGCTTCGATTGTGGGAGATTGGTTAGCATCAGTTTATGATCAAAATACGCAGGCAATAAAAGCGCAGGGAGGAGTTTCTGCTTTAATAGAATTTGAAACCATCAATTTGTTGCTGCAATTATTAGACTTGCCAAAATCTTTTTTAGGTGGTTTTGTAACAGGAGCAACCATGTCAAATTTTACTTGTTTGGGTGTTGCGAGACAATGGTTTGGAGCACAATCAGGAAAAGATTTTGCAAAGACAGGAATAACTGAAACCATCAATATTCTTACTGCAACGCCACATTCGTCTTCAATAAAAACATTGGCGATGTTAGGAATTGGAAGCAATAATTACACAACAGTTAAAACCATTGAAGGTAATCGTGAAGCTATTGATATTGATGATCTGGAAAAAAACATTCAAAATTTAAACGGGAAACCTTTTATCCTGATTTCGAGCGCAGGAACGGTAAACACAGCTGATTTTGATGATTTTATAGCCATTTCAAAACTAAAAGAAAAATACAATTTCTGGTGGCATATTGATGCTGCTTTTGGAGGTTTTGCGTCCGTTTCAGAAAAATTTAAACATCTTGTAAACGGTTGGGAAGGTGCTGATAGTATTACTATTGATTGCCATAAATGGCTAAATGTACCCTACGAAAGTGCTTTTTACCTGATTAAAGAAAAACATGTACATCTTCAAATAGAAACTTTTCAGAATTCGAACGCGCCCTATTTAGGGAATCCGCTAGAGAACTTTAATTACCTGAATGTATTACCCGAAAATTCTCGTCGTTTAAAAGCTTTGCCTGTTTGGTTTTCGCTAATTGCTTACGGAAAAGAAGGATTTACAGATATTATAGAAAAAAGTACAGCCTTAGCATTACACTTTGGAAATGAACTTATTGAAGATGATAGGTTTGAACTTTTAGCGCCCATTCGTCTTAATAATGTTTGTTTTACTTTAAAAGGAGATCACAATCAGGACAATGTAAGTCAGTTTTTAAGCCTTTTAAATGATAAAGGAAAAGTGTTTATGACACCAACAGTATATCAAAATCGAAAAGGAATAAGAGCTTCTTTTGTAAATTGGCGCACCTCTGAAACTGATATAAAAATAATAATTGAAGAACTAAAAGAAACGATTTTAGATCTGGAAATATAAAATTTATTATAATTTTTAAAAGCCCGCTTATCTTGTAAGCGGGCTTTTTTTTTTGACTTTTTTGTCTGGTTTTAATAAAATGGCACTTGATATTTTAACTTTTTAGATATTAAATTTTAAGCAAATCTTAAGTTAAGGTTAATTTTTTCTTAAGAATGATGCTTTTTTTTATAGATATCTCCGTTTAAAAGTTAATTAGTATTCTTATTTAGAATAATTAAAAATAGCTTGGAAAAACTCTTCTGAGACCTTAATTTTGTTGCTAATTTAATTTCAAAAATTAATTATCTGATGCAAATAAGTAGATTAATGCTCTTGATTACAATTTTCCTTTCTTCACTTCAAGGGTATTCGCAAAAAAACAAAGTAAACTTAACAGGAGTCATAGTGACAAACTTGGGTAAACCTGCTGAAGGGGTTTCGGTAACTTTAAAAGGAACGGCATATGCGACACTAACCAATAACAAAGGTGAATATAGAATTAGTGCTGAAGCAGGAGATTATGTTTTATTAGTTACTCATGTTGGTTATAAAATGACGCAGGCAGCAGTTTCGTTAAAACAAAACGGAAAGCCTACTCAAAATATCACAATGGAAGAAGATATGGCCAACTTAAATGAAGTTGCCATTACAGGAAAATCAAAAGTACAAAGAGTGCGAGAGCAGGCTTACAATATTACAGCTGTAGATCTTAAAAAAACGTACAATACATCTGCCGATTTAAATCAGATTTTAAATAAAACAACAGGAGTTCGTATTCGTGAATATGGAGGATTAGGATCTGCTTTTAATTTCTCATTGAATGGTTTTTCAGGAAATCAGGTTAAATTCTTCCTGGACGGAGTGCCAATGGATAGCTATGGTTCGGCCCTTACATTAAACAATATTCCGGTAAACATGGCCGAGAGAATTGATGTGTACAAAGGTGTAGTTCCTATTGAGTTAGGAGCTGATGCTTTGGGAGGTGCTGTTAATATCATAACCAATAAAAATGTAAATCGTTACATTGATGCGTCGTATAGTTTTGGTTCTTTTAATACGCACAGAGCAGCGTTGAATACCAGATTTTCTGGTCGCGACGGATTTATCGCCAACATTAATGCATTCGCTAATTACTCAGACAACGATTATAAAGTAGATGTAAGCGTTGTAGATAGAAACACTTCTAAATATTTACCGGAACAAAAATACAGACATTTTCACGATGCATACAAGTCCGGAACTATAATGGCAGAAGCAGGATTTAAGAATAAGAGTTTTGCAGATTATTTGCTTGTAGGTTTTGCAATGGCGGGCAACAATAAAGAGATTCAGCAAGGAAAAACAATGCAAACGGTGGTTGGGCAGGCTTTTACAAAAAGTGAAAGTTTTATTACTTCTTTAAAATATAAAAAAGACAATCTTTTTACAAAAGGACTATCTGTAAATATTAATTCAACTTATGCTTTAGTCAACAGTAAGGCTGTAGATACTTCTTCCCGAATTTATGACTGGACAGGAAACTATGTATACAGACAATTTGCAGGAACAAACGACAAAGGCGAATTAGACACTAAAAGAATAAAAGTTTTTGATGATGAGAATGCTCAGGTAACAACAAATTTGAAATACCAGTTAAATGATCAACACTCAATAGGTGTAAATTATTCTTTCACGGGTTTCAAACGTAAAGATACCGATGAATACCCAAAAATTGTTGAAGTGGGAGAACCAACAGTCAATAAAAATATTTTAGGATTAAACTACAGCTTTAGCGGTTTAGACAATCGACTAGCGATTTCAGGATTCGGTAAATTATTTGCTTTAGATTCAAAAATGATTGCTAAAGAAGAAATACAATATAAATCTTCAACTAATTATGGTTACGGAGCTACGGCAGCGTATCATTTATCAGACCAATTTCAAATAAAAGGATCTTATGAACATGCGTACCGTTTGCCATCACCTGAAGAGATGTTAGGAGACGGGTTGAATATAAATAGTAATGTAAATATACAACCGGAAAATAGTGATAATGCAAATTTAGGATTAGCTTTTCTTACACAGAAAAATAGCAATCAGTTTAGTGCTGAAACGAATGTAATATATAGAGAAGCTAAAGATTTTATTAGAGAGCAATTAGTGGGACCTAAATCTGTTTATGAGAATCTTGCAAATGTCCAGATAACAGGTATTGATGGTGTTTTGAGATATGGTTATAGAGATCTGGTAAATTTTGAAGTAAACGCTACCTATCAAAAAAGTCTCAATAAAAATAAATACAAAAAAGGAACCACTAGTCCTGATGCTTTATATGGTGCACAGTTGCCAAACGTACCCATTTTTTACGGAAACGCAGATTTGACTTTTAATTTTAAAAATATCAAATATCACGACGACAGACTTTCTGTAAATGTTAGTGCCAATTATATAGATGCTTTTTACTTAACGTGGCCAGTATTAGGAGGTTTAGAAACTAAGAAAGCAATTCCGGAACAATTTACTCAAAATGCCATGGTCGCTTATTCGTTTTTAAACGGAAAATACAATCTGGCTTTTGAATGCAGAAATATTACAGATGTAAAAGTGTACGACTACTTTAAGGTTCAAAAACCTGGGCGAGCTTTCTCTGTTAAATTCAGATACTTTCTTCAGTAATAATATAAAATTTTAATAATAACCCTTAATAAATATAAATCATGTTTGTAAACAAATTTCAAAAATGTTTTGCATTGGCATTACTATCGTTAACTACTTTTTCTTGTAGTAGTGATGATAATGCTCCACAAGAAGAGCCAAGTACAACTGATTCTAAATATGTAGCATCATATTGGTTAGACGATTATACTCAGTACATCTTAGATTTTAATTCTATAGATAAATTAATGACTGGAGAAATTAGTGCAAAGGGAGTAGGTATTGAACAAAACGGAAGTTGTTTTCCAGTAGAAAACACATTTTTTGCCTTGAGTACAGATGATGACGGATCAGCTTCATTTCATCTTAATAGCGCTGGTAAATTAGTGCAGGGAGGTAAACTTGCTTTTGAATCCTCTTATGCAGTTGGTTATACTGATGATAAAAGAATGATCAATATTGGAGCAACCTGGGATGGTAGTTCATCTGATTATGAATTGATGATTTACAACCCAACTACTATTTCTGTTGATGGTCGCAAATTCAATGATTTTAGTGTTGATCCATCAAACAAAAAAATATTATACTGGCCAACAGGAGCTGCCGTTTCTGGAGATAAACTTTTTGTTCCGGTGTATACTAAAGATGTTACTGACGGAACAAATAAAGTATTATCATCTGATGCTACTATGAGAATCTACAAATACCCTTCTTTAGATTATGTTACTACAATAAAGGATACTAGAACTACTGCTATTGGTATGTACTATACGAATACCGGAATTGTACAAACACAGTCAGGAGATATTTATACATTTTCATCTAATGCCCGTGCGGGTGGATATCCTGTTACAGCTGCTGCTTCTGGAGTTTTACGTGTTAAAAAAGGAGATGCAAAATTTGATCCGGGTTACTTCTTCGATCTTGAAGCAAGTACAATAAAAGGAAAAGTTTTAGCAGCATATCCATTAGGAGGAGAAAAAGTTTTTATTTCTTATATTCCTGTTAGTGTCGATCCGGACAAATCTGTTTATAGTTTTTTAAGTACACAAACTATTTTCAAGTCGGCAATTCTTGATTTGGCTAATAAAACAATCTTAGAGGTTACAGGATTGCCTGATCATGGTGGAGACGAATTCTTCGGATTAGGAAGTTTATTGGTTGAAGACGGAAAAGCATACAAAAGTTTTGTTACAGGTAAAGAAGCTCGTGTTTATCAAATCGATATCGCAACTGGTACTGCAAAAGCCGGAGCACTTCTTAAAGAAGGTCTTTACTTGCCTTCTATTGGTAAACTGACTTTCTAAATAAATCAATTTTTAATGGCTGGGGGTATTATCTAGGTAATCCTCTGGCCATTTTTTTAATTCGCTTGCCTATATAAAACATTACTTTCCAAATTACATCTCAATGAATATTTTTAAAAATCGTACCAAAAAACCACCCAACAAAGGAAAATCCCGTTTTAGTAAAATCAATGCCTGGTTGCATTTATGGCTTGGTTTAGCTTCAGGAATAATCGTTTTTATTATGGGAATTACCGGTTGTATTCTGGTTTTTGAACAGGAAATAAAAGAATTAACATCACCATATTTAAGTGTAGAAGCGCAAGGTCCTGAAAAATTGTTACCGCCTTCAAAAATTTACGCTGCAGTTCATAAGGCCTTGCCTAATAAAGAAATTCATGGCGTTTGGTATAATGGTTTAGATAAGTCAATTAGAGTCGATATCGAATCAGATTCGTTGATTTATGTAAATCCGTATAACGGTAAAATTACCGGAATGGTGCATCATGAAGATTTCTTTCATTTTATGGATGAAGGGCATCGTAATCTTTGGTTAGAGCGGGAGATAGGTTCTCAAATAACGGCCTGGGCAACAGTTGTATTCTTCTTTTTGTTAGTTAGCGGATTGATAATGTGGTTCCCTAAAAAATGGAATAAAACGACTCGAAACAGTAGTTTTAAAATAAAATGGGATGCCAAATTCAAACGTCTGAATTATGATTTGCATAATGTGCTGGGCTTTTATACACTCATTTTGGCTGTGCTTATTGCGTTTACAGGACTGTTAATGAGTTTTCACTGGTTACGGGAAAGTACGTATTGGGTAGCCGGAGGATGGGCCGATGAAAAGGATAAAAAAGAACAAGTTGTTGCAGTAAAAAAAGATACTTTATCTCAACAACAATTAGATAAGTTGGCTGGAGCCGATTTTATCTGGAAGAAAGTAAGAACAGAAATTGCTAAAGAAAATAAAGAAGCCGTTATCATTCATTTTCCGGATGAACCCAAAGATGATTATTATGCCTGTACAGATATGAATAAAGGAGTATGGAGAGATTTATACTTTAATTCTCAGACATTAGAATTGCTTCCAAACTCGCATCAGTATATTGGCGATGAACGTTTTGCTAAATGGCTGATGCGATCTAATTACAGCCTTCATATTGGCGCAATAGGCGGTATACCCACTAAGATTGTCTATTTTCTAGGCAGTTTAATATGCGCCAGCTTACCGGTTACCGGATTTTATATTTGGTGGGGAAGAAAGAAAAAACAAAAAACCAAAGCATAATCTGCTTTAATTTTATTTAATTTTTTTGTTGGTTAGTGTTTAAAAGTCTTTTGCGAGAAGTAACATTCTTCAAGAGACTTTTTTCTTGTTTAAAAGTAAAAGGAAAGTATCTATTTCAATTAGTTCTTCAAGTAATAATATTGTTTGTCAGACTGAGCGAAGTCGAAGTCTCATATGCTGAATCACTTCGCGGAACTTAGACTTCGCTCAGCCTGACAGTTTATATCAGTAAAATAAAAACCAGCCTAAATCCGCTTAAATCCGCGGCCCATTATCAATACCATTTGCGGTAAGTGTATTAAAACAGAAAGAGCCTGATAACTACAACAGGCTCTTTTCCATCAAAAAAAAACAAAAACAAGGGGGAAACTAAAAATCCAAAATATTAAATTCTGTATGTAAAGGCTATTGTAGCAATACGGTTATCAAGGTCATACCTTTTATTTATACTCGTTTGCGCAATAACTGAATTGATGTGAAAATTATTGGTATTGAAAATATCAGTAACATTCAATTTGATATTTCCTTTTTTGGCCAATACTTGTTTCGAAATTCCGATACTGAAATCAAAGAAAGCATCTCTTTCATAAATGCCAAGATTTGATTTTGACTGATATTGTGCGTTGGCTTCGGCTTTCCAGCTTTCTGTAATAGTAAATGAATTTTGTACACTTAAATTTAAAGTTACAATAGGATCGATTTTGTCGGTATTCACGACATTGCCCATAAATTTATTTTCGAAAATATTGAATAGTGTATTTACAGACCACCATTTATAAATTTCGGCTGTATTGGTAATATTGGCTCCATAATTATAAGACTTGTCAACATTAATTTGCGACGTAACGGTCGTGTTATTATCTGGATTATAAACATAAACTTCTGTAAAAACATCTTTGGTTTTGCTAAAGTATAACGAAGCCATAAAAGCGCTTTTCCAGGAATAACCAATTTCTGTAGAATGCGTAATTTCAGGAACCAGATTTGGATTTCCCTGAGAGTAATTAAAAGAATCATCATAAAAACGAAACGGATTCAAATCAAACTGGCTTGGTCTGTTGATTCTTTTACTATAAGAAGCATGTATCGAGTGGTTCGTGCTCAGTTCATATTTCATAGAAACACTCGGAAACCATTTTAAATAATCGTCTTTGTGCTCTTCATTGAGCGTTTTTTGTAAAATATTGATTGCAGTATATTCAGTACGTAAACCACCCTGAATATTCAATTTTTCCATCTGATATTTATAATTGGCGTAAGCTGCATAAATTTGTTCTTTATATTCAAAATGATTGGTCGAATTAAGATCTACAATCCATTGGTTATTGTCGTTGTATTCGTAAACAGATGGATTATCATTGTTTTTTACACTGGCTTTAAATCCCCATTCGATCGATTGTTTTTCCTTAAGCGGATTAGTAAAATCAATTTTTCCGGTAAAAACCTTCAATTGCGACGGAATAAAACCTCTTCTATCATTAATGTTAGTTGTGCTTAAAGGATCGATATTCTTTGCGCTCTGAAACTGATTCGATCTGAATTTTGAAGTTTCATATTCAAAATCGAATGACATATTTTTTCCTTCGGTATTAAATTTATGAACGCCTGAAAAAGCATAGGTGTAATCATTCCATTTCTCTTTACTGTCATTGTAAGTTGAGGCATCAAATTGTACCTGATCCATTGCATTAAGCAGCGTATTTCTACCATTGGCAATATTTTCATAACGTCCCAATTTAGCATCAACATATACTTCTAAATTCGTTTTAGGAGAAACTTCATAAGTTGTTCCTATTTTAAAATTGTTAGAAGTTAGTGGTTCATCAGTAGTTGAGGTTTGATGATTTTTTGTCGAAATCGTTTGGCGGGTTGCATCAGTATATTGATTTTGGTCAAACTTTTTACGTTCTTCTTCACCTCTAAAAGTGTAGCTGTAGTTTCCGTAAACACCAAATTTGTCTTTGTTGTAACTTAAGTTGGCGCCAGAATTGGTTCTGTTTTTTCGGCCTCTTCCGTAGTTGGTAAAAACGGTTCCTTTAAGTCCGCCTGCATTAGGTTTTTTTAAAATAATATTGATGATTCCGGCTTTTCCGGTGGCATCATATTTAGAAGAAGGATTTGTAATAACTTCTATTTGTTTGATATTTGATGAGGTAGTCGATTTTAAATAATTCGCCAGTTCCTTTTGCGAAAGCTGCGTTAATTTGCCATTTATCATTACACCAACACCTTGTTGTCCGCGAATCGATAATTCTCCATCCTGAGACACCACAACGCCCGGAGCACGCGATAAAACATCTAATGCGGTCCCACCTTCAGAAACAATGCTGTTTTCAACATTAAAAACTAATCGATCTGATTTTTGAGTATATAGAACTTTCTTTTTTGTAATTACAATTTCATCTAATGCATTGATCGAAGTTTCGACAATACTGTCGGTTTCTTTTTCGGTCTGCGAGTATCCGTAGACTGAAAATGCAAGCATAATAGATGTTATAAAATTCTTCATGATATCTGGATTTGATTTTTGTAATAGGGGTTTTAATGTAATGGTACGTTGAATTTGCGAAGCAGAAATAAGAACTAAATCTCTTTTAAATTGCTATTTTCTAATTTAAAATGATTTGTTCTACTTTGTCAGAAAGAGTTTTTCGAAGATTTGAAAAATAGTGAAAGAGCTTAGAAAATGGGGCTTTTGTAAAATTGATTGCAGAAAACATTATAGTGGCATTTGAAGTTTCAGTGTTCAAATATAACACTATTTATAACAAGTCTAAATAAAAATAGTTAAAATTTGATATGCGATTGTATAATGAATTGATAATTAATGCTTCGCGATTTCGAGAAAAATAGAAAATTGTAAAATAATAAGGTGATTATAAGGTAAAACTTTAAAGAATATAATGATTCCAGGCTTATAATATTTGGATAGATGGCATTAAAAAAGCCAATTCTTCACGAATAAAGAATTGGCTTTTGTATGTAAACTGAGACTGCGACTGAAAACTGCGACGCTCTATTTCGTAATTTCCCTAAAAACCGCTTCAAGGTTTTTATTTTTTTGATTGAGTTGTAATGTTTTTAAACCATTTTCGTTAGCGAAATCAAAAATAGCAGGACGCATATCTTTTTCGGCAACAAAAGTAAGTTCCCAGGTCATATCGTGAATATTTCGATATGACGTAATATTTTCAAGTCGGGCTAAAAGTTGTTCTTCGATCTGGTAATCAAATTCAACTTCGATAACTTGTTCTTTATTTTCAGATACTAAATGATCTAATTTTTTATCGGCAACAATTTGGCCTTTGTCAATAATAATGACACGGTCGCAAATGGCTTCGACTTCCTGCATAATATGAGTAGATAAAAAAACCGTTTTATCTTTCCCCACATTTTTAATTACGTTACGAATTTCCATTAACTGATTAGGGTCCAAACCAGTAGTTGGTTCGTCGAGAATCAAAACATCAGGATTGTGCAGCAAAGCATTCGCCAGTCCCACACGCTGGCGGTATCCTTTAGACAATTGACCTATTTTTTTATGGCTTTCCGGTGTCAGTCCTGTCAGTTGAATCACTTCTTCAATTCTTGATTTTGGAACCTGATACACATCGGCATTAAAAGCTAGATACTCACGAACATACAAATCCAAATATAGCGGATTATGTTCTGGTAAGTAACCAATAGAACGTTGCACTGCCTTTGCGTTCGTCATGACATCATGGCTATTTACAAGGGCTGAGCCATCATCGGCAAGTAAATAAGTAGTCAAAATTTTCATTAAAGTAGATTTTCCTGCTCCGTTTGGACCAAGAAATCCAACGATTTCTCCTTTTTGAATCGAGAACGAAATTGAGTTTAACGCTTTTTGAGTTCCGTAACTTTTTGATATGTTGTTTACTTCTATCGACATGACTTTTTATTTGCTACAAAAGTAAACAGAAATAGTTTTGATTACTAGATTTTGTCTTTTAAAGAATCGAATTTAAAATTGAATTATGAGGGAACAGTGGCATCTTTATTGTTAAAGGAGTATTAAAATTTATAAAATATCACAATGAAAAAAATGTTAGTTGTTCTTGCATTGGCTATGTTTAGCTTTGCAAATGCTCAAAAAGGTTCTATTTTGGTAATGGGAAGTATTGAATACAATTCTCAAAATGTATCAAATGCAGGTTCTGAAACCAAAGATAATTATTTTGGTTTTTCTCCTAAAGTAGGTTACCAATTTCACCAAAACTGGACTGCAGGTATTGAGGCAGGATTTGGTACTGCAAAAAAAGAGTTTGGTCGTGCTGAGAATAAAACAAATGATTTCTCATTAGGAGGTTTTTTACGTTATTCTAAGCCATTAAACCAAACCTTTTCTGCTTACGCTGATTTAGGAGTTGGTTATCAAAGTACCAAAAATACAATTACTGGTACACCACTTGCTGGAATTAACAAAGGTGATGGTTTTTATATTGATGTAACTCCTGCAATTTTTATTAATGTTAATAAAGGATTTGGTTTAAACTTCAATATTGGAGGTTTAGGCTATAATACTTATAATTTTGACGGAAATGACGGTAACGGAGATAACGTTAAAAACTTTAATTTCACTTTTGGAAAAGCATTTTCTGTAGGGATTTCAAAAAATTTCTAATTTTTAGAAATATATTTCAATTTCGAAAAAGCATCAGCTATAGCTGATGCTTTTTTTGTTTTGTAGCGTTTTTGTTGTGTTTTGTTATTGTTTGCTAAAACGTTAAAATGCGGATTTATAGATATTTGCCGTGTGATTTGTTTTTTGTAATGGCATTGTTGTTGTTAAAACAGTATTAAAATTTAAATATCACATTTATGAAAAAAATTCTAGTTATCGCTGCATTGGCTATGTTTAGCTTTGCAAATGCTCAAAAAGGATCAATTTTAGTTATGGGAAGTGTTGGGTATACTACTCAAAAAAGTGGTCATAATGATTTGGCAAACAAGTATAGTTATTTCAGTTTTTTACCTAAAGTAGGATATCAATTCCATGAGAACTGGACAGTAGGTCTTGAAGGAGGTTTTTCAACGGTAGAAGACAAGACCAGTACTGTCTATAAGTCTAAAACAAATGCATTTTCTTTAGGAGGTTTTTTACGTTATTCTAAGCCTTTAAATCAAACTTTTTCTGCTTATGCTGATTTAGGATTGGGGTATCAAAATAGCAAAGTTAGATCTAGAAATGGATTGTTTAACACAACTAATAAAGGCGATGGATTTTATGTTGGAGTTACCCCGGCAATTTTTATCAATGTTCATAAAGGTCTTGGTTTAAACTTTAATATTGGAGGTCTAAATTATGGGAGCATGAATTTTAATGGAGATAATGGAAATTCTAATGATCGAAGTACTTTTGATTTTACTTTTGGGAAAGCATTTTCTGTGGGGATTTCGAAGAATTTTTAAATCTATAATATGTTTCGATTTGAAAAAGCACTCCAATTGGAGTGCTTTTTTGTTTGTAATTATAATATCTTTTGAAAAATAAAAACGCCTCATTTAGCCCCGATAGAAGCGGTATCCTTTTTCTGGCTCTTTTAGCCAGGAAAAGATATAGCGGATAGCGGGACAGAAGTTGATTTGAAAACTGATTTTTTCTGCTTCAAAAAAAAACTAAACGCGATCAAACACAGCACAGGATTAGAGTTTTAGGGCTGTTTTTTATACAACGATTTCGTAAATTTATTCGGTGTTTTTGGCCCAAACACGATAAAAATCACGTTTTCTGTAAATTTCGACTTTTACATTTGTAAGACGCATTTTAAATGTTTCGTCTTATGATAAAAGCAAATAAGTGGATAATTGTATCGGCAGGAATGTTATTGCAATTATCAATTGGGTCTATTTACGCTTACAGTGTCTGGATTAATCCTATTCATTCTCTAAATGACTGGGATACGCATCAATTAAAACTATCTTTTAGTTTGGCTATTTGTTTTTTAGGACTTACAGCTGCTTTTATGCAAAAATTTGTTCGCAAAATCGGACCTAAAAAGGCAGGATTACTCGCTGCATTATTTTTTGGTATAGGATTAATGGGCAGCGGATGGGCTATTGCAGAAAAATCATTGCCGTTGTTTTATTTATTTTATGGCGTAATAAGCGGTATCGGATTGGGGTTTGGCTATATCACACCTATTTCGGTCGTTGTAAAATGGTTTCCTGAAAAGCCCGGTTTTGCAGGAGGATTGGTTATCATGTCGTTTGCCGTAGGCTCGATATTAGCCTCACGAATCATTTTACCATTAACACAATCAATAGGGGTTTCTCAAAGTTTTTATTTGTTGGGCGTTGCTTATTTTCTAATAATGGTTGTAGCTTCTTTATCCCTTTCTCTTCCTTCTTCTGTCACTTCGGCAGAAGATAATCTCAAAAACAATTCTCCTATTCCTTTAAAGGAATTACTAACTGATGTTCGTTTCTACAGTCTTTGGTTCATGTTGTTTTTAAATACGACTTGTGGTATTGCATTAATTTCTATTGCCGCTCCCATGGCAAAAGATATCATTCATATTGATGATCAACAAGCGATTAACTTTGTTGGATTCATTGGTTTTTTCAACGGATTTGGCAGATTGTTTTGGTCTAGTATATCAGATAAAATTGGCCGATGGTCTACTTTTTTTCTGTTTTTTGCCATTGGTGCCTGTTGTTTTCTGGTATTAAGCCAGAGCAATACTCCAATTGTATTCCAGCTTATGGTTTTTATTATTATAAGTTGTTACGGAGGTGCTTTTGCAGCAATGCCGGCTTTTGTTAAAGATGTTTACGGACCTTATAAAATGAGTTCTCCCTTTGGTTTTATATTAATTGCCTGGTCTGCCGCAGCTTTTGTGGGGCCGTGGTTAATTTCACTGACCAAAAATTATACTGCAATCTTCTATTTGTTTGCAGGAATTTTAAGTTTTACCGCAATAATGTGTCTAATGGTAAAACCAAGGCTTATTTATCGAAAATAATTACGATTTTTATAAAAATAAGTCTTATAAATGATTATTATCATAGTTTTCGGATTAAAAATTGCCGAAATTTGATCATATAATAAACGCAATTAAATTATTTGAGTTATGAAAGCAAATGTCGAAAAAAAGGTATTTACACCCGGAAAATGGGGAGCATCAGTGAACGTTCAGGATTTTGTGTTAAAAAACATTACTCCATATGAAGGAGATTCTTCTTTTCTAGCCGGACCATCATTAAAAACTACCAATTTGTGGAATATCTGTAAGGAAGCTTTATTAAAAGAACGAGCAAGTAACGGGTGTTTGGCAATAGATGTAGAAACAATTTCAACGATAAACGGATTTAAGCCAGGATATATTAAAAAGGAAGATGAAGTTGTGGTTGGTTTACAAACAGATCAGCTTTTAAAAAGAGCAATGAAGCCTTTTGGAGGAATTAAGCTGGTAGAATCTGCTGTAAAAGAGAGAGGATTAAAAGTGTCTGATCGTGTAATCGATATTTTCAACTATGCTAAAAATCATAACGAAAAAGTTTTTGATGCGTATGATAAAGAAATCAGAGATTATCGTTCTAAACATATATTAACAGGTTTACCTGATAATTATGCCCGCGGACGTATCATTGGAGACTTCCGTCGTATGGCTTTGTATGGAGTGAATCAGCTTATTGCCTTTAAAAAAGAGGATCATGCCAAAGTGGGTGGCGAAATGACAGAACATAAAGTGCGTTTGCGTGAAGAAATTTCAGCTCAAATTAGTGCCTTGCAAGATATGCTTGTAATGGCAGCAGATTATGGTTTTGATATTTCTCTTCCTGCACAAAATGCAAAAGAAGCAGTACAATGGGTTTATTTTGCTTATCTGGCTGCGGTTAAGGAGCAGGATGGAGCTGCAATGTCATTAGGAAATGTATCTTCATTTCTTGATATCTACATACAAAGAGACCTTGAAGAAGGATTAATTACTGAATTTGAAGCGCAGGAATTAGTAGATCAGTTTGTAATGAAGTTACGAATGGTGCGTCATTTAAGACCAGGTGCTTACGATGAAATATTTGGTGGAGACCCAACATGGGTAACAGAATGTATTGGAGGTATGTTTAATGACGGAAGAACGAAAGTAACCAAAACATCATTTAGATTCCTTCAGACATTGTATAACTTAGGAGCATCTCCAGAGCCTAATTTAACGGTTTTATGGTCAGAAGATCTTCCACAAGGATTTAAGGATTTCTGTGCACAAGTTTCAATTGATACATCATCAATTCAATATGAAAATGATGACTTAATGCGACCAAACAGAGGTTCTGATGATTACGGAATTGCTTGTTGTGTATCTCATCAGGAAATTGGTAAATCTATTCAGCACTTTGGAGCACGTGCCAATTTGCCTAAAGCATTATTAATTGCTTTAAACGGAGGTAGAGAAGAACGTGGCGGAGCATTAATCATGAAAGATATTCCGTTTATTCATGACGAAGTATTAGATTATAATGTAGTAAGCAATGTTTTCAAACGTACACTTAAAGAAGTTGCCAGAGTATATGCTAAATCTATGTATATTATTCATTATATGCATGATAAGTATTACTACGAAAGAGCACAAATGGCGGTGATTGATTCTGATCCTCACATTGATATTGCTTATGGTGCAGCAGGAATTTCTATTATTGCAGATTCATTATCAGCAATAAAATACGCTAAAGTAAGACCAATAAGAAATGAAAACGGAATTACAGTAGATTTTAATATCGAAGGTGATTATCCTAAGTTTGGTAATGATGACGACAGAGTAGATTCTATTGCTCAGGAAATTACCGCTTTCTTTATCAAAGAACTTAGAAAACATACTGCATATAAAAATGCAACACCAACACTTTCATTATTAACGATTACATCGAATGTAATGTACGGAACGAATACCGGAGCGACTCCTGACGGACGTAAAGATGGTGAGTCTTTTGCACCGGGTGCTAACCCAATGCACGGACGTGATTCTAGCGGAGCAATTGCTTCATTAAATTCTGTTGCAAAACTAGATTACAACGATGCGCAAGATGGTATTTCTAATACATTCTCTATGATTCCGAAATCATTGGGAGATACCAGAGAAGAGCAAGTAACCAATTTAGTGAATGTCATGGATGGTTACTTTGCACAAATGGCACATCACTTAAATGTAAATGTATTAAATCGCGAAACCCTTCAAGATGCCTATAATCATCCTGAAAATCATCCACAATTGACCATAAGAGTTTCGGGTTATGCTGTTAATTTTGTGAGATTATCAAGAGCGCATCAGTTAGAAGTTATAGCGCGTACTTTTCACGAAGCAATGTAAATCGGCCAAGCGTGAAATCAGAGATAGGTTGGCTAGAAATTAGCCAGCCTATTTTTTATTTTATTATTATTAACTTGTTGGGTGAATTAATAAAAAAAAAGAAACATATAGAAACATAGATTTTTTAGGCAAAAGAAGGAGAAAAAAGGAACTTATTTGGTTACACTATGTGTATTTCAAATAAGTGAAACGCCTTTTTAAGTACAGAAAAGCTATGTTTCTATGTGTTAAAATAATTACCCCCAATTCGTTATTATTGTTTTAATTTGATTTAAGAAACTATGTATTTTCCATTACAAGATATTGAAGCCGCCAAGCTAAACATTGATGATCCTGATCATTTAAGAATACATTCTCTGGAAACCTTTGGTACCCATGATGGTCCCGGTATCAGGATGGTGGTGTTTGTGCAGGGATGTCAGTTCAGGTGTTTGTATTGTCAGAACCCTGATACAATAGATGTTAAAGGAGGCTCATTGGTAGAAATAGAGGAATTAGTAAAAAGAGCCGTTCGTCAAAAAAGTTATTTTGGTAAAACAGGCGGAGTCACAGTTTCAGGAGGAGAACCTTTGCTTCAAAGAACCAAATTGCTTCACTTTTTTAAACGTTTACATGAAGAAGGTATAAATACGTGTTTAGACACCAACGGAAGACTAAATAATCATCAGGCACAAGAACTTTTTGATAATACCGATCTTTTATTATTAGATGTAAAACATATTAATGATAAAATACATCATGAATTAACCGGTTTAACCAATAAAAACACGCTTGAGGTTGCGGCATATAGAGAATCTACTGGAAAACCAATGTGGTTGCGCTATGTTTTAGTTCCCGGCTGGACAGACCAACCCGAATATCTGGAAGAATGGGGACAACATTTTACCCATTATAAAACTGTTGAACGCGTTGAGATTATTCCTTTTCACCAACTCGGATCTCAAAAATGGGAATTGCTGAATATGCCCTATGCTCTAAAAGATACTGTACCGCCAACAGCAGGAAGTAAAGACGAAGCATTTGCAATTTTTAGTAAATATTTCAAAAATGTCATACTCAAGTAGAAAGGTGCGTGTAGGCTGAATACACAGGAGGTTTATCTTTTAAATAGTATATTTTGTTGAATGAAATCCTAAATAAAACGTATTTTTGACGCTTAGATGAGAAATCTACAATCTACAATCTGAAATCTAAAATACAAAAATGAACTGGGAACAACTTTTATCACTCAAACGCCAAGGCGATACAAGCAAGAGATTACGTGTAGAACAAGATGATACCCGACTGGGTTTTGAGGTAGATTATGATAGAATTATTTTTTCGGCTGCATTTCGATCACTTCAGGATAAAACTCAGGTTATCCCGCTTTCAAAAACAGATTTTGTACACACCAGGCTAACACATAGTTTAGAAGTTTCGGTTGTGGGACGTTCTTTGGGGCGTTTAGTGGGAAAAAAAATCATTGAAAAATATCCCCATTTAAAAGAAATCCACGGTTATCATATGAATGATTTTGGTGCTATTGTAGCTGCGGCTTCTTTGGCACATGATATTGGGAATCCGCCTTTTGGTCATTCTGGTGAAAAAGCAATTGGAGAGTATTTCTCGATAGGAAACGGGTTACAATACAAAGATCAGTTAACAGCCAAACAATGGCAGGATTTAATTGATTTTGAAGGAAATGCAAACGGTTTTTCAGTTCTTACGGCAAGTCGCCCGGGAATCGAAGGCGGACTTAGGATTTCATACGCTACTTTAGGTGCTTTTATGAAATATCCAAAAGAAAGTTTACCTAAAAAACCAACAAATGATATTGCAGATAAAAAATACGGTTTCTTCCAGACTGATAAAACCTTTTTTGAAGAAGTCGCAAAAGATATGGGCATGATTGCCAATAAATCAGGGGACGATGTTGGTTTTGAGAGACATCCATTGGCTTATTTGGTAGAAGCGGCAGATGATATTTGCTATACTATTATCGACTTTGAAGACGGAATAAATTTAGGATTAGTATCTGAAGATTATGCTTTAGAATACCTGATAAAACTGGTAAAAGACAATATTGGAGTTGCCAAGTACAAGACTTTAACAACAAAAGAAGACAGAATCAGTTATTTGCGTGCGCTTGCAATAGGAACGTTAATCAACGATGCTGTAAATGTTTTTATAGAGAATGAAGAAGCGATTCTGGCCGGAAAATTTCCTTTTGCCTTAACAGATAAAAGTAAATATAAAGCGCAGATGAATGACATCATCAATTTAAGCGTTGATAAAATCTACCAAAGCCGCGAGGTTATCGAAAAAGAAATTGTGGGTTATCAAATCATTCAGACTTTATTGGATAAATTTATAACCGCTTTTAATAATAAATACGAAGGAACTGCATCGAACTACGATAAATTGATTCTGAAAATGTTGCCGGAAAAGCATCAATTAGAGAAAGAGAATTTATACGAGCGCTTATTGCATATTTGCCATTATGTTTCGCTTTTAACAGACGGAAACGCGCTGGAATTATTCGAAACCATTAACGGAAGAAAGAAGAATTAAACAAAAAATTTCCTCTTAGATATAAAAAAACACCCGATAGAAATTGTTTCTATCGGGTGTTTTTTTACTTAAAAGCGATACTGTTTTATTGAAAAGCGTATACAAGACCAACGCCTAAAACCTGTCTTAACTGAGCTCTTGGTCCGTCGTTTACCTGAGATGTAGATCCCGTGGCAGGGTCAACAACATCTTTTTTGGTTTTGATATCATCATCATATACTAAATGAATCCCGATATTCGCTTTTACATACGCATTTACAACAAGATCTAAGCGAGTATCATAATCGATATCGACATTCCCAAATTTGTTCAGATAATCGGTGTATAAGCTTAATCTGTTTTCGTAGAATATGTTTTTGTAGATTTCATTTTTCATATACCCAGTTAATAAAATACCAAACTCGGCTTTTACCTTCTGTCCGTTTTCAACTATAATCTGGCTGTTAGGATCCATCGGATCCGGCGCATAAATAGCTTTTTTAACACCAAAAGATCCCTGGTTCGCTAAATCCTGATCTAATACTAAAGTTGTTTTTAACGTAATTGGAGAGAAATAAAAAGTTCTGTTTTTCTTTTTATTTGAGTTTTCAGCTCCAGCTCCTAAAAATACATAAGCCGGTGCAAAAGGTTTCGAAATAGCTATATCCCTGTTTGGGTAATTATATCCATTTGTAAATTGCGTGTTGAAATTAAATTTAGCAGAATAGTACCAATTCGAAATCGTATCTTTTCTGAATCCGTAAGTAGAATTCAGCATAACAGCATCATCCGTTTTTCTAAGTTCAGTACCGTCTTGTTTATTTAAACCATATTTTATAATCAATTCGTTCGCCCATTTATGATTTCCTTTTATATAAGTTCTTCCAAATTCCCCTTTAAACAAACCTGAGATCGAACTTGTTCCCCCTGCGCTCCAGTTCACAAAAGCAATTTCAGAAATGTCAAACCCCAACTGATTTTTCTTAGTCCAATTAGATGGTGGCGGAGGCAGCTGATTAGGCGCTAAAGTCGTTTGAATGATTTGAGCAAAGTTATATGAGGTACACAAAAGCAATAAAAGCAAAAGGGTAGAACGCAATAATTTCATTATGAATTTAGTTTTTTAATAGTGCAAAATAATTATTTTGTCTCGTTTTCGAAAAGATTTACCAAACTTTTAACGTCTATTTTGCATAATTGTTGTAATTGATTAGCAGTTCCATGTTCAATAAACACATCAGGAACACCTAAAATTTCTATCTTATTTTTAAAATTATGTAATGCGGCAAACTCTAAAATGGCCGTTCCAAAACCTCCGTTTACAGTACCTTCTTCTATAGTTATAATCCTTTCAAAATTAGTAAAAATGCTATTTAAGGATTTGATATGTAATGGTTTAATGAATGGAAAGTCATAATGTGCAATTGTCTCAGAATTATTACATTCTTTAAGTGCTAAAATAACATTATTTCCAATAGTTCCGGTAGATAAAACCGCAGTTTTTGTTCCCGATTTTAATTGACTAGCCTGTCCTATAATAATTTTTTCATAATGTCCGAAATTTTCTACTTCCCAATTGGGTAAGACACCGCGACCTCTTGGATATCGAATCGCAATTGGATGATTTAATCCTAATTGAGCTGTATACAAAATGTTTTGCAACGCAATTTCGTTGATCGGGGCATAGATAATCATATTAGGAATTGCGCGCAAATAGGCAATATCAAAAACACCATGATGCGTTGCGCCATCTTCGCCAACCAAACCAGCTCTGTCTAAACAAAGAATAACAGGTAAATTTTGTAAAGCTACATCATGAATAACCTGATCATAAGCACGTTGTAAAAAAGTAGAATAAATAGTGCAATACACAATCATACCCTGAGTCGTCATTCCGGCAGCAAGTGTTACCGCATGTTGTTCGGCAATTCCCACATCAAAAGCGCGTTCCGGAATTTCATCCATCATGAACTTTAAAGAACTACCAGATGGCATTGCAGGCGTAATTCCGATAATTTTCTCATTTTTTCGGGCTAAATCTAAAACCGTCAATCCAAAAACATCCTGATATTTTGGAGGTAAATTATCTTCAGATTTTAAAATGATCTCTCCAGTCGAAGCATCAAATTTCCCGGGTGCATGATATTTTACCTGATTTTCTTCGGCTTGTTGCAAACCCTTACCTTTTGTGGTAACAATATGAAGGAATTTTGGTCCTTTTATATTTTTTAATCGGGTTAATTCTTTAATTAAAGTTGGAATGTCATGACCGTCAATTGGCCCCGAATAATCAAAATTCAGAGATTTGATCATGTTGTTCTTCTTCGGATTTTTTCCTTCTTTTACAGCAGTTAGGTATTTTTTTAGAGCACCAACGCTAGGGTCAATTCCAATAGCATTATCATTTAGAATCACCAGTAAATTGGCATCTGTAACACCGGCATGATTTAAACCTTCAAAAGCCATTCCTGAAGCAATCGAGGCATCGCCAATTACTGCAATATGCTGTTTGTCTAAATCGCCTTTTAATTGAGATGCAATTGCCATTCCGAGTGCGGCAGAAATAGAAGTGGAGGAATGCCCAACGCCAAAAGTATCGTAAATACTTTCGCTTCTTTTTGGGAAACCTGAAATGCCATCAATTTGCCTGTTGGTATGAAAAATTTCTCTTCTCTCAGTTAGGATTTTATGTCCATAAGCCTGATGTCCAACATCCCAAACCAATAAATCTTCAGGAGTATTAAAAACGTAGTGTAAAGCAATTGTCAATTCAATAACACCAAGACTAGCGCCCAAATGGCCTTCTTTTACAGAAACAACATCAATAATAAACTGACGCAATTCTTGCGCAATTTGAGGAAGTTGCGCTTCGGTTAATAAGCGTAAATCAGTTGGATTGTATATATTGGAAAGTAAGTTGCTTTTCATTGTAAGGTAAAAAGCAAATTTACGGTTTTAAATTTAAACTTATTGCTTTGAATTTTCAGAAGAGTCTTTTTCAAATGCTATTGGCATACTATATTTTGTTCTTGTTTTTTTTCCATTTTGTGTACCAGGTACCCAATTGGGTAATGTTTTTAAGGCGCGCGTTATTTCGGTTTTTATTTCTGGGTTTGTATTTTTTGAAAAATCAAAAGATGAAAGTGAACCATCTTTTTCTATTACAAACGAAACTATAATTCGATTATTTAAATTTTTAGTTTCTTCCGGTCGTTTAAATTCGTTTATAAATAATTGATAAAAATTATCAACTCCATTAGGGAAGCTTGGCATTGTTTCAATTGCCGCTCCCATAAAGTAAATTTCATTCTCTACTATAGAATCTTTAGCTATTTTATCTTTCCTTTTTGATAAAGATTCTTCATAAATAATCTCTGGGCAATTTATAGGGACTGGTTTTACAAGTTTTGCATTTTTAATTCTGGCTTTTCCCTTCACAAATTTAACCTGATCTATTTTTGGTGGAGGTGGAGGAGGTAAAAGAGGGGTGTTTGAATTACTAATTTTTGTATCACCAACAGAAATATGTTCTGTCGTAGGATCATTTTGAATAATTTCTACTTTGTCTATCTTTTTCTTATTTCCATCTTTATCAGCACAGCTAAATAAAGTCGTTCCCATAGCAATAAACAATGCCAGTAAAAACATTTTGTGATAATGTGTCTGTGTATAAAGAACGCGACTCGGGATTTGAATTGTTATCGTGTCTAACTGAGATTTTTTAAACCTTCCGCAAATATTGGTATTTTGATTTTGAATGAAAAAATGCTGTACTTCATCTGGTAACATGCTTGTGAAATCTACAACAGTTTTAGAACAACTTAAACAAAAACGCCCATTATCGCTTGGAGTCATTTTATTCCAGTCTTCATGGCAAGGTTTTGGAATTGTTATTTTAAAATTTCTTTCCATGATTAAAATCTAGTTTATTTGACTTATTTGGTTGTCATTTTCGTTAACACGATTAATTGAAACTATTTTCGAAAGTTTCCTTTTTCTTCTATCAGTATTCAGGCTATCTTTTTCTACAACAATATTCAATCTAATAAAAGTTGGAATTCCTTTTCCATCAGTTATTCCAGGGATCCATTTTTTAGATTCTTGTAAAACTCTAACCATTTCTTCTCCGGTTTCATAACCAATATTATCAAAAATCTTAATTTCATTTAAAGTTCCAGTCTTATTGATTACAAAAGAAACTTCAATTTCTCCCGTAATGCGTCTGGCTTTCTTAGGAATCTGAAATTCATTTTTAATAAACTCCGTAAATTTTTCAAACCCGCCCGGATAATCGGGAGCGAATGAAAGAAGTCCTGCACCCCCTAATGTGTAACCTGCTGAATTATAATCTCCTGATGTTCCAATACTCATTTCTGGGGGGAGGTTTACCGTTACTCCATACCTTCTATATTTAGATTTTTTAGGTAAAGATGATTTTTTGTTTAAACTGTCGTTTATTAATGGTTTATCATTAACAGTTGTTTTTGAAGAATCTTCAACAATTTCTATTTTATCAATTTTATTTATGTTTCCTTCTTTATCCTGACAACTAAATAAAGTTGTTCCCATAGCAATAAACAAAGCAAGTAAGAACATTTTATGATAATTCGTTTGTGTATACAAAACCTTAATTGGTATCTGAATGGTAATGGCTTCTAATTGTGAATTTTTAAATCTTCCGCAAATTTTCTCATTTTGATTTTGAATAAAAAAATGCTGAATTTCTTCTGGAAGCATCAAGCTAAAATCAATAACTGTTTTAGCACAATTCATACAAAAACGACCGTTTTCGTTTGGGATCATATTGTCCCAATTTTCCTGACAAGGTTCAGTAATCGTTATTTTGTATTTATTGTTCATTGCTTAATTGTAATGGGTAAAACGTAAGTTGATCGAACGATTTTGTTTTTTAATTTTCCAGGAATCCAATTTGGCGCCGTTTTTAAGACTCTAATAGCTTCTTCTTCTATTTCTTTCGGTGTGTTTTTAGCAATGTTGAAATTACTCAGACTCCCGTCTTTTTCGATAACAAATATAATAGAACATTTACCTTTAAATTCTTTGTCTGTTTTTGAAGTATTATAATTTTTGGTAAAAAAGGCAAGAAAATTTTCCATTCCTTTTTCCGGAACGGGTAAAACATCTAGATCAGTTGAATTATAAATAATGTCATAACTTAAAGGCTTTTCATGCATCATTATCATTCCAGTTGTAAAGCTGCCAACATGTTTTTCAGAATGTTTTTCTTTTTTAGATTCGATCTGATGACCGTAACACCAAGAAGTTGTTTCGCTTTCCTCTTGATTTTGAGCTGAATTATCTACAATCTCGATTTTATTAATTTTGTGTTTGTTTCCGTCCTTATCCTGACAACTAAACAATGTTGTTCCCATGGCGACAAACAAAGCCAATAAAAACATTTTATGATAATTGGTTTGTGTATATAAAACCCGACTTGGAATTTGGATGGTAATGGTTTCTAATTGCGAATTTTTAAATCTTCCGCAAATTCTTTTATTTTGATTTTGAATAAAAAAATGCTGAATTTCTTCAGGCAATAACGAACTAAAGTCAATAACCGTTTTAGAGCAGTTCATGCAAAAACGACCATTGTCCTGCGGAGTCATTTGGTCCCAGTTTTCGTGACAAGGTTCAGGAATCGTTATTTTAAATTTTCTATCCATATTATTGCTCAAGTGAAATGGGTAAAGCATACAATGTTCGAACAACATGATTGTCTAATTGGCCAGGAATCCATTTTGGGGCTATTTTTAAAACCCTGACAGCTTCTTCGCCAGTCCCGGATCCTGCATCTTTAATTATTTTGAAGGTACTCAGACTACCATCTTTTTCTATAATAAAGGTAATGTAAATTTTACCCGTAATTTTTTCTGTTTTATTGGGGTTAACGTAATTGTCATTAATAAAGCTATAAAAATTTTCAATTCCCTTTTCCGGAACGGGTGAGGTATCTAAACTTGCGGAATTAAAAATACCATCATAATCGACAGGGTCAGAAACTGAACTATGATCTACTGCAATTACTTCTCCTTTTGTAACATAAGATACCGCAGCAAAATTTGTTGAAGTTATTTTTGAAGGTTGCGATTTTTGGAGTAAAGAATCTTTAGCCGCTGGTAACTTTGTAGAATCTCTTCGGTTTCCGGTATCTTGAATAACTTCTATTTTATCAATTTTATGTTTGTTTCCATCTTTATTTTGACAACTAAATAATGTTGTTCCCATGGCGACAAACAAAGCCAATAAAAACATTTTATGATAACTGGTTTGTGCATATAAAACCCGACTTGGAATTTGAATGGTAATGGTTTCTAATTGCGAATTCTTAAATCTTCCGCAAATTCTTTTATTTTGATTTTGAATAAAAAAATGCTGAATTTCTTCAGGCAATAACGAACTAAAGTCAATAACCGTTTTAGAGCAGTTCAGACAAAAACGACCATTGTCCTGCGGAATCATTTCGTCCCAGTTTTCGTTACAAGGCTTAGGAATCGTTAATTTAAATTTTTGCTCCATATCTAAATTCAAATATAATAAAAATTAAAGTGTAAAGTTCTATTTTTGCAATTATGATAAATCCTTTTACCGACGAATATTTTATGAAAAAAGCTTTACAGGAAGCAGAAATGGCCTATGAAAAAGGCGAAATTCCTGTTGGAGCTGTAATTGTCGTTGCCGATAAAGTAATTGCAAGAAGTCATAATTTAACCGAATTGCTTAATGATGTTACGGCTCATGCCGAAATGCAGTCGATAACCGCAGCAGCAAATTTTCTGGGGGGTAAATATCTAAAAGATTGTACTTTGTATGTTACTCTCGAACCTTGCCAAATGTGTGCAGGTGCTTTGTACTGGAGTCAGATTTCGAAAATTGTTTTTGGCGCCCGAGATGAACAACGGGGTTTTATAACTATGGGAACAAAACTTCATCCTAAAACTACCGTGGTTTCAGGAGTTATGGCGAATGAAGCTGCAGATTTAATGAAAAGGTTTTTTATTGAAAGACGTAAATAATCTTATGAAAATGACTTCCTAGCCCTCCCGATAGTTATCGGGAGAAAGCGGCATCCTTTTTAGTGCTTCTTTAGCAGTAAAAAGATATAGTGGACAGCTGGAATATGCTCCTAAACACCTTTATAATAGTCTGAATACTTCAACAAAAGTTAAATAATCATTATTAGAGAATTTTCTTCTTAAAGCAATAGGAAAATATTTTATATTTATCTTACTTTAATTTGTAGTTTGATATTGTCGTTATAACGGTAAATCATGCTACATTTCTAATTTGCTAACCATTAACTCTAATAAAAGTGAAAGTAAAAGGATTAAGTCTCGTATTTTTTGTATTTTTTATTTTTCAGTCCTGCGGCAGAAAATCGGCGGCAGATTTCAATTCAGATTTTTCACTATTTAAAGAGTATATCACCAGTTTTACGGGTGGGATTGTTTCTTCGGATTCTGATATTCGTGTGGTTTTGGCTTTCGATAAAAACGACTGGAAACCCAATCAGGAATTAGATGACGATTTGTTTGATATTTCACCAAACGTTCGCGGAAAAATTGTAGCGCTTTCTACCAATACAATTGCATTTATTCCGGAGAAAAAACTCAAAGCAGGAACAGAATATCAGGTTACTTTAAACTTAGATAAACTGACTGCAATTCCGAAAGAAAAAGAAAAGGAGCTTTCTAAATTCAACTTTACGGTTAAAACGGTTAAACAGGATTTTACCATAAATACTGGCGATATTCAGTCGTACAGTAAAGAATATCAGTATTTAAATTGCGTTTTAAAAACAGCAGATAATATTGATCTTGAAACAGCTAAAAAATTAGTTGAAGCCAAACAAAAAGGCAATAATCTTAAAATTAAATTTGAGAAAACAACGGGTTCAGGTAAAGAATTCCGTTTTATAATCGACAGTATTCAACGTTATGCTGAAACATCAAATCTAGAAATTATATATGATGGAAATGATTTTGATATCGATCAGAAAGGACAAATCGATTTTCCTGTTACGAGCATCAACGAATTTAAAATTGTAAAAGTTGAGGTTCCGGATGGCAACAATCAATCGGTTTTAATTAATTTCTCTGAACCATTAGAAAAAGGTCAGGATTTTGCCGGATTGGTTTCTATTCAAAATACCAATAATTTGAAATTTTCTACTCAAGGAAATTTACTCAAGGTATATTTTACAAATGAAACGGCAGCCAGAAAAGAAAAGCCGGCACCAGTTGTAGAAGAAGTTGTTACCGCAACGGTAGATTCTGCAGCAGTTGCAGTAGATTCGGCATCTGTAGTGGTTGATACTGCTCAGGTTGAAGATATAGTAGAAGTTGTTCCTGAAGAAGAACCGGAACAAGTAATTACAGGGGAATTGCTTTTGGAGGTTTTCCAGGGAATTGAAAGCCAGTACGGCAAGAAAATGGAAGCCAACTATACAGAGAAAATCTCTTTTGATCAGATAAAACCAAGTGTTCGTTTTATTAAAAACGGAACAATCTTGCCAAGTTCAAATAATCTGAAATTGAATTTTGAGGCCGTAAACTTAAGCGCTGTTGATGTAAAAGTATATAAAATTTACAAAAACAATATTCTGCAGTTTCTTCAGTACAATGAATTGAATGGTGCGCAGAATCTCAAGAAAGTAGCGCAGCCAATTGCGAAAACGACTCTTAATTTAAAAGAAAGCACACTCGTAAATCTTACCAAATGGAATACGTATGCTTTAGATTTATCTAAAATTATCAAACCAGAGCCGGGAGCAATTTACAGAGTTGAATTTGAATATAAAAAGAAATATTCGCTTTATAAATGCGAAACATCAGACGGAGATCAGGAGGAAACAGAGGAAGAAGAAGTAGATGAAAATGACGTCAACTACAGCGGTAACTCTTACGACGATTATTACTATGATGATTACGACTGGAGAGAAAGTCAGGATCCGTGTACAGGATCGTATTATTATAATGCCAAAATTGCAACCAATATTCTGGCTTCAGATTTAGGCGTTATTGCCAAAAGAGGAGAAAATAAATCGTATTTATTTGCCGTAAATAATATCGTTACGACAGAACCAGTATCAAACGCAAGAGTTGATTTATATAATTTTCAACAACAAAAAATAGCATCGGAAGCGACAAGCAGCGAGGGAATTGCTTCTTTCCAATTGGATAAATTCGCTTATTTTGCGATTGTTACTTTGGGTGATCAGTCTACTTATGTGAAACTTGACGACGGACTTTCATTATCAGTTAGTAATTTTGATGTTGCCGGAGAGACTTTACAAAAAGGTTTAAAAGGATTTATTTACGGAGAAAGAGGCGTTTGGCGTCCAGGAGATAATTTGTATTTGTCTTTTATTTTAAATGATGCTTCGAATAAACTTCCAAAATCGCATCCAATTAAATTTAGACTGAATGATCCTAACGGAAAAACAGTTTATCAAACGGTTCAAAAAGCAAATGATTTAAATCACTATGCCTTTACGGTTCCTACCAATCAGGACGCGCCAACCGGAAATTGGGAAGCGATGGTAAGTGTAGGAGGAGCAAGATTCTATAAAAGCGTTAAAATAGAAACGATTAAACCAAATCGTTTAAAAATCAAAAATACGTTTACCAGAAAAACACTTTCATCATCATATCCAAATACAGATAATATAGAAGTAACCTGGCTTCACGGAGCAATTGCAAAGAACCTGAATGTAGAAATGCAGGCTAAGTTCTCGCAGCAGACTACGACTTTTAAAGGATATGAAAAATATACTTTTGATGATTTGGTTCGTCAGTTTAGTACCGAAGAAATCAATGTTTTTTCAGGAAAATTAAACGAAAGCGGAAAAGCATCTGTAAACATTCAGCCAAGATTGCAAGGTCAGGCGCCTGGAATGCTGCGTGCTTCGTTTATTACAAAAGTTTACGAAGAAGGCGGTGATTTTAGTACCGATGTTATTTCGACAACCTATTCGCCATACAAAACCTATGTTGGGCTAAAAGCACCTGAACCAAACAAATACAGTATGCTGGAAACCAGAACAGCAAATCGTTTTGATATTGTTACGGTTGATGAAAACGGAAGACCAAAAGCAGTTAGAAATCTGGAAGTAAAAGTCTTTAAAGTAGATTGGCGCTGGTGGTGGGATTCATCAAGTGATAATTTATCTAATTATAATTCTTCGAATGCTACAACTTCCTATAAAACTTTTATAGTTAATACGGATTCAAACGGAAAAGGAAGTATTCAATTTACGTTAACCGATGAAGAATGGGGACGTTACTTAATTAGGGTTTCAGATCAGCAAGATGGTCATGCCACGGCTTTAACCGTAAATATCGATTGGCCAATCTGGTCAGGAAAAACACGTAACAGAGATGCTTCTACAGCCAATATGCTAGTTTTCTCTACGGATAAGAAAAATTATGCTGTTGGAGAAAAAGCACAAATATCTTTCCCATCAAGTGAAGGTGGACGTGCTTTGATTTCGATAGAAAACGGTTCAAGAGTAGTGCAGACGCTTTGGGCAGAAACTAAAAATGGCGAGACAAAAGTCGAAGTTCCAATTACGGGAGCAATGGCGCCAAATGTTTATTTTAATATTACATTATTACAGCCTCACGCTTCGACCAAAAACGATTCGCCAATTCGTATGTACGGGATCGTACCAATTGAAGTAGTAGATAAAAATACCATTTTGGCACCAACTATTAATATGCCAGATGTCTTGAAACCAGAACAGCCATTTACGGTTAAAGTTGGCGAGAAATCAGGCAGAGAAATGACGTATACAATTGCGGTTGTTGATGAAGGACTTTTAGACTTAACCCGTTTTAAAACACCAAATGCATGGGATAGTTTTTATGTTCGTGAAGCTCTTGGAGTAAAAACCTGGGATGTTTACGATGATGTAATTGGCGCTTATGGCGGAAAAATAAACCAGATTTTCAGTATTGGTGGGGATCAGGATTTAGGCGGCGGAAAAGCTAAAAAAGCAAACCGTTTTAAACCGGTTGTATTGTATTACGGTCCGTTTAAATTAGGAAAAGGAGAAACGAAATCACATCAATTAAAATTACCAAAATACATTGGTTCGGTTAGGACGATGGTAGTTGCCGGAGATGCTGCAACAAGTGCTTACGGAAGCGTAGAAAAAGCCACTCAGGTTAAGAGCCCGTTAATGGTTTTGGCTTCGTTGCCAAGAAAAATTTCACCATCAGAAAAAGTGACACTTCCGGTGACTGTATTTGCTACTGAGAATAAGATTAAAAACGTTTCAATTCAGATAAAAACCAGTAACGGATTAAAAGTAGCTGGAAGTGCTGTTCAAACATTGAATTTTGCACAGCCAGATGAAAAAATGGCTTATTTCAATTTAGTTGTTGGCGCTGTAACCGGAATTGCAAAAGTGCAGGTTATCGCGACTTCGGGAAGTGAAAAATCGGTTTATGAGGTTGAAATCGATATGACCAATCCAAATCCGGTTACGAGTGCTTTTACTGATGTTATATTAGCTCCAAACAGCTCTAAAACACTTTCGTGGAAAACATTTGGAGTGGCTGGAAGTAATAAAGCCAGATTAGAAGTTTCGTCTATGCCATCAATGAATTTGAACGGAAGAATGCAATTTTTAATTCAGTATCCGCATGGATGTGTAGAGCAGACAACATCATCGGTTTTCCCGCAATTATTTTTAGGAGATGTTGCTGATATTGATGCTAAACGCAAAGAAATTATTCAAAAGAATATCACAGCCGGAATTGCAAGATTGGGTAATTTCCAGTTATCAAACGGAGGATTACCTTACTGGCAAGGAAATGCTATTGCAGATGATTGGGGAACTTCTTACGCTGGACATTTCTTAATTGAAGCAGAGAAAAAAGGATATGTACTGCCAATTAATTTCAAATCAAAATGGCTTTCGTATCAGCAAAAAGAAGCCAAACAATGGCGATTTGAACCAAAATATGGTAACGATCTGGCTCAGGCGTATAGATTATATACTTTGGCTTTAGCAGGAAATGCTGATTTATCTGCCATGAACCGACTTCGCGAAACAAAAGGTATTTCGAACGAAAGTAAACTTCGTTTGGCAGCTGCGTATGTTTTAGCCGGACAAAAATCGGCTGGGCAAAGTTTATTCCTAAAAACAAGTATTGACGGCGATTCAGACGGATACAATTATTACTATTATGGTTCAAGCGAAAGAAACAGAGCAATGGCGCTGGAAACAATGCTGCTTTTAGGACAAACGCAAAAAGCATTTGCAATGGCAACAAAATTAGCCAAAGAAATGTCTGCCAATCAATGGATGAGCACGCAGACAACTGCATATTGCTTGTATTCGATGTCGAAATTTGCCATCAGCAATGGTCCGAAAGGAATCAATATACAGTTTAGTAAAAATGGAAAAGGAGAAACAATAAACACTAGTAAATCGGTTGCAGATCGTAGTTTGTCTGTCGCTTCCGGAACAAATAGTATCACATTGAAAAATAATAAAGCGAATACAGTTTATGTTCGTGTATTGAATACCGGAATATTGCCAATAGGACAAGAAAATGCGGTTCAAAGTGATGTTTCGGCCAGTATTGTGTTCAAAGACAGAAAAGGAGGCATAATCAATGTTTCGAGAATTAGTCAGGGAACAGAATTTATTGCCGAAGTTACCATTAAAAACCAAAGAGGCGAAAGCGTTCAAAATGTGGCGTTATCTCAAATTCTGCCTTCCGGATTCGAAATTGTCAATACGCGTTTCACAGATTATGGGGATGCAGTAAATAACATCGCAGATTATATCGATATTCGAGACGATAGAACGAATTTCTACTTCGGAATGAAATCAAGAGAAACCAAAGTTTTCCGAATTCTGCTAAACGCATCTTATCTAGGGAATTATTATTTGCCTGGCTTACAATGTGAAGCGATGTATGATAATACATTCTTAGCCAGAACAAAAGGATTCTGGGTTGAAGTTGTGAAGTAAATTTATAGCCCACGGATTGTACGGATGAAACGGATTAACAAAGATACTTTTTAAATTACTCTGCGAAAACCCGTTTCATCCGTACAATCCGTGGGCTAAAACCTTTAAATACTTTGAAAAATAAACTTATAGCGTTTTTCCAACGCATTATAAACTGGATAAAAAGAAATAAAATAAAATCAGCAATTGCATTTGTGCTCTTGCTGATTTACTATTTTTCGATACCCCGAACTTTATTTAAAGAACCTTACTCGACGGTTATTGAAAGTAAAGAAGGAGAATTACTTGGAGCTAAAATTGCCCGCGACGGGCAGTGGCGTTTTCCAGCACAGGACAGCGTTCCGGATAAATTCAAAAAATGTATTGTTTATTTTGAAGACGAATACTTTTATAAACATCCGGGATTTAATCCGGTTGCCATGGTAAATGCTTTTAAACAAAACAGAAAAGCAGGAAAAGTGGTTAGGGGAGGAAGTACTTTAACCCAACAAGTAATCCGATTATCCCGAAAAGGAAAAAACAGAACCTATTTTGAAAAAATAATAGAAATTATTCTCGCAACCAGACTAGAGTTGGGTTATTCTAAAAATGAAATTCTCGAAATGTATGCAGCCCATGCGCCATTTGGAGGAAATGTTGTAGGGCTTGAAATGGCTTCATGGCGTTATTTTGGCGTGCAGTCCAATCAATTATCGTGGGCAGAAAATGCAGTTTTGGCGGTTTTGCCCAATGCACCAAGTTTAATTTACCCCGGAAAAAATCAGATAAAATTACTCAACAAACGCAATCAGCTTTTGCTAAAATTGCATAAAGAAGGAGTAATCGACAAGCAGACTTATGAGCTTTCGATAGAAGAACCTTTGCCTCAAAAACCGTATGATCTGCCGCAGATTGCACCGCATTTATTGCAGAGAACAGCCAAAAACGAAGAAGGAACCAGAGTAAAAACCACGATTGATTACGCACTGCAGAACAGAGTAAATCAAATCGCCAGGTATTATTACAATCAGTACAAACAGAATGAAGTTCATAATCTGGCTATTTTGGTAATTGATGTTCAGAATAGAAATGTAATGAGTTATGTTGGGAATGCTCCAACAGACAAAGATCATCAAAAAGATGTTGATATTATTGATGCGCCAAGAAGTACAGGAAGTATCTTAAAACCGCTTTTATACGGTGCAATGTTAGACGATGGCGAATTATTACCCAATACTTTAGTGGCCGATATTCCAACGCAGATTTCCGGATATACGCCTCAAAATTTCAATCTCACTTTTGATGGCGCGGTCCCTGCTCATAGAGCTTTGTCGCGTTCGTTGAATATTCCGGCGGTTTTAATGCTTCAGGAATTTACGGTAAACAAGTTTTATGAAGAACTGCAAAAATTTAAATTAAAGAACATTAATAAAACGCCGGATCATTATGGATTGTCACTTATTTTGGGCGGAGCCGAGAGTAATTTGTGGGATTTATGCCGAACCTACGCTAATTTATCTTCGACATTAAATTACTACTCTAAGCATCAGGATAAATATCGAACAAATGAGATTACAGAACTAAATTATAAAAATGATTTTAAGCCTGATTTTGGATCAGAAACAGACAAGAAGAGTATTTTGGGCGCGGGATCAATTTGGTTAACTTATAACGCAATGGAAGAAGTTAACAGGCCTGAAGGAGACGAAGCCTGGAAGTTTTATGACAGTTCCTTGAAAATTGCCTGGAAAACAGGAACAAGTTTCGGGAATAGAGATGCCTGGGCAATTGGAACAAATTCCAGATATGTTGTCGGTATTTGGGTTGGAAATGCAACTGGAGAAGGAAGACCAACTTTAACCGGAGTTACCAGCGCCGCGCCAATTTTATTCGACGTTTTTAATTTACTGCCAAGACAAAGATGGTTTGATACGCCTTATAAAGATCTGGCCGAAGTTGAGGTTTGCCGTTTAAGTGGTTATTTAGCAAAAGAAAACTGTCCAAAAATCAAACAATGGGTTTCTAAAAAAGGAAAATCGACAAAGGTTTGCCCGTATCACAGAACGATTCATTTAGATAAAACAGAACAATTTCAGGTAAACAGCAGCTGCGAAAGTGTAGAAAATATTGTAACAAAAAACTGGTTTGTACTGCCTCCTGTAATGGCGTGGTATTACAAAAGTCAGCACATCGAATATCTGCCTTTACCACCATTTAAAGAAGGCTGCGAAGGAACGCAAACCACTACAATGGATTTTATTTATCCAAAAGCAAACAGCAAAATTTACCTGACTAAGAATTTTAACAGCGAAGTACAGCCCGTAATTTTAAAAGTAGCGTATTCTGAAAGAGATAAAGAATTATTCTGGTATGTTGATGATGTGTATAAAGCCACGACCAAAACGTTTCATGAATTGCCCATTACGCCAACAGCTGGAATACATTATATTACGGTTATTGATGCTTCCGGGAATGAAATTAGACGCAGAATTGAGATTGTAAGAGAATAATAGATTAATATTTGAAATTTAAACGGAGATTCTTATTATCAGTGAATCTAATAGTGGCTCCAAATGTGAAGCCTTTTATTACTGGAATATTTTCCTGATTGAATGGAACAGAATAACCAATTCCCAAATCCATGATGCTTAATAATGAGAGACCGGCAATCGCGTAGGCGTTTCTGTGTGAGCCTCCAACTTTTGCAAAAAGCCATTTCTCGGAGAGATTATAAGAAAAATGAAAATCTGGCAAGCCATAAGTTTTGTCATCGTAGCGCATAATTCCATATCCTAAACCAAGAAGCAGTTTATTATCATTTTGGCAATCTAAGCAAAATTCCAGACCAGCTGTATATTGACTTTTTAATGCAATTGAATATGAGGTATAAAAAGCCGGGCTCAGGTCTACAGATTCTTTACTGAAAGAGTTTCGTTCAGTGGGAAATTTAACGGGTCCCATTAGTTTTTTGCGATATTCGCGTGGAGAGGTATTTTTAGATTGAATAAGATGACCATCTTCGCTATACCATTTTGCTTCACCTATCGAGGAGTATTCATTCAGGCTATATTTACCGGTTAAATATCCTTGAAACTGTAACTGATTGTTTTTTATGTAGTAATCTTTAACGGGGAAAATTTGAGAAGGAATAACGTAGTCGTTTTTCTTTGAAGTATAATTTAAAGCATCTTCTGTTTTAATTTCTTTATCAGAAATTCTATAATAAACAGCAAGTTCTTTTTTTGATTCTCTGTTCCAGTGCTTGTCAAAAAAAATAGTGTCATTTTGGGCTGTTATTTTAGAAGAAAATAAAAAAGCAAAGATGAGAAAATGTAAAACCATCTTTTTTTGATTCAGGAAGCAAAGTATCGGGTTTGTTGACATGTATTTCTTGAATTGGTAGTTAATAAATCATTGTAAACCTAGTTAAATACCTTTTTCATCCTGGTAATGAAAAGTTTTTTTTGTGCCGTTATAGGACGAAAAACAAATTTGAAATTTAATTTAAAAGCACAAAAAAACCGCCAGTCTTTCGAGAGGCGGTTTTTGTTTTTTATTCTGAAATAACATTTCCTTTTTTATCATAGAAATGGTATTCTAAGTACGTGTAAGCGTCACGAGGTATGATTTTCACCCATTTCTTATGTTCAAAAAACCATTTTGAACGTAATGATGGAAAACCTTTACTGAGGTATGCAGCCACAAACGGATGTACATTAAGTACAACACCCTTGTGGGTTTTTAAAATTCTGTCTAAATCAGATGCGATTCTGTCAATGATCAAAATTGGCGCTTCAATTTCGCCATGTTCATTGTTTGGATCTTCTTCTCTAGTCTTAATATTAACTTCGGGTCTCACGCGTTGTCTGGTAATTTGAACTAAACCAAATTTACTAGGCGGTAAGATTTTATGCTTTGCTTTATCGTCGCTCATTTCTTCTCGCAAGAAGTCGAACAAAACCTTCCTGTTTTCAGGATTAGACATATCGATAAAATCAACTACGATTATTCCACCCATATCACGCAAACGAAGTTGTCTGGCAATTTCAGCGGCAGCAATCATATTTACTTCCATGGCGGTGTCTTCCTGGTTAGTCGCCTTATTCGAACGGTTTCCGCTATTTACGTCTATAACGTGAAGAGCTTCAGTGTGTTCGATGATAAGATACGCTCCTTTACTCATGGAAACGGTTCGTCCAAATGAAGTTTTGATTTGTCTCTCTATATTGTATTTCTCGAAAATTGGAGTGTCATTTGATTGATAAAACTTAACAATCGATTGTTTTGAAGGTGCAATTTCTTGCAGATATTCCTTCGTTTGATGGTACAACTCTTCGTCATCTATCTGAATACCACTAAAGGTATCGTTGAATACATCTCTTAATATCGAAGAAGCTCTGTTGAGCTCTCCTAATACTTTTGAAGGATGATGAGCAGTTGGTAATTTTTTACACATTGCAGTCCATCTGCCAAGCAGGTTCTGCAAATCTTTTTCTAATTCGGCTACGTTTTTGCCTTCGGCTACTGTGCGAACAATAACACCAAATCCTTTAGGTTTGATCGATAGAACAAGTTTTTTTAAACGATCCTTTTCTTTTTTGTCTTCTATTTTTTGAGAAATAGAAACGCGGTCAGAAAACGGAACGAGAACAATAAATCTTCCTGCCAATGAAAGCTCAGCGCTTATCCTTGGACCTTTGGTCGATATAGGTTCTTTTACAACTTGAACTAAAACAGATTGATTGGCACTTAAAATATCAGTAATGATGCCATCTTTGTCAATCTCTTTTTCAAACTGAAAGGTTTTTAGGGAGAAATCTTTTATTTTACCTGCGCTTACAAGTTTTATGAATTTCAGTTGGGAAGCTAAGTTAGGTCCTAAATCGTGATAATGTAAAAAGGCATCTTTTTCGAAGCCTACATTTACAAAAGCAGCGTTAAGACCAGCAACGGGTTTTCGTATTTTGGCGATAAAAATATCACCAACCTGAAAGTTGCTTTTCTCTTCTTCCTTGTGTAATTCAATTAGTTTTCCATCTTTTAATAAGGCAAAATCTACGGCTTCAGAACTAGATCTAATGATTAATTCTTTATTCACACTGTAAATTTTTATCTGTTTTTTCAGAAAATAGAGTATAGAGAGAAGAGCATAGATTTAAAATAAATCTAAAATCTAGTGTCTAAGATCTAAAATCTTATCTACAGATGGATTAAACAATATTTTTTTAACAGGTATTGAACCCGGGGGAATGTTAGCTTGCAGTTTGCAGTAGCAGTAAACAGTTTTAAGCTGCAGACTGTGACAGCGTACTGAGACTAAATTCCAATTTCAATGAACGTTTAAAAAGAAAAAAGTAGTTTAAAACTACTTTTTCTTTTTGTGACGGTTAGCTCTCGCTCTTTTTTTTCTTTTGTGCGTAGCTACCTTATGTCTCTTTCTTTTTTTACCACTTGGCATATCGTGTCGATTTTATGATTAATTAATAGTATTATTTTGCTTCGTTATTTGTTTTTACTCCTTCTACAAAAACTTTTGCAGGTTTAAACGCAGGAATGTTGTGTGCTGGAATTTTGATAGTGGTGTTTTTAGAAATGTTTCTACCTGTCTTTTCAGCTCTGGTTTTTACGATAAAACTACCAAAACCTCTTAGGTAAACATTGTCTCCAGTTTCTAGTGAAGTTTTCACTTCTTCCATAAAAGTTTCTACTGTTGCTTGAACATCTCCTTTTTCAAGACCTAGTTTCTCTGAAATTTTCGCTACGATATCTGCTTTCGTCATTTTCTTTCCTATTTTATTTTATAAATGGTGTACTATTTTTTTGAGTTTGCAAATATAGGAATTAAAAAAATAATTAATCAAGCTAATTCGTTAAATTTTAATTACATAAACATTTACTTTTGTATTCTAAGTATTTTGCAATGAATTTTTCTAACATATTGATAAAATGGTATTTACAAAACAAACGTGATTTGCCATGGCGAAAAACGGCCAATCCATACCATATTTGGCTCTCAGAAATTATGTTGCAACAGACTAGAGTTGCGCAAGGAACGCCTTATTTTTTTGCTTTTACGGAGGAATTTCCTACTGTATTTGATTTGGCAAATGCCTCAGAAGAGCAGGTTTTGAAACTTTGGCAGGGATTAGGGTACTATTCGAGAGCCAGAAATTTACATAAAACGGCGCAACATGTCGCAAATGACCTTGTTGGAGTTTTTCCTTCGAACTATAAAGACTTATTAAAATTAAAAGGAGTTGGTGAATATACCGCAGCAGCAATTGCTTCTTTTTCTTATAATGAAGCCGTTCCTGTTGTTGACGGAAATGTATTTCGTGTACTTTCTCGTTATTTTGATATCGAATCAGATATTTCTCTGCCTGCAACAAAAAAAGAATTTACAGAGTTAGCTTATGAGTTAATGCCTAAAGATAATCCTGCGATTTTTAATCAGGCGATTATGGAATTTGGCGCTTTGCAATGCGTGCCTAAAAGTCCGGATTGTTCTGTATGTGTATTTAATGACAGTTGTCTGGCGCTTCAAAAAAAGAAAGTATCGGTTTTACCAGTAAAATCTAAAAAGCTTAAAGTAACGAATCGTTTCTTTAATTATTTAATCTTAGAAGATGTTTTAGGAAATACATTAATACAAAAAAGAACCGCTAAAGGTATCTGGCATAATTTATATGAGTTTCCACTTTTAGAAACTACTGAAATTGTTGATTTTGATATTGTTTCAAAAGCCGTCAAAAATGATGTTTTTCCTTCCTATACTATATTAGGTATAGAAGAATGTAATGAAACAACTGTAGTTCATAAACTTTCGCATCAACATCTTCATATTCAGTTTTGGAAGGTTAAAATAGCGGAAAAAATAGAAAACGGATTGAATTCCAGTCAATTAAAAACTTTTCCTTTTCCTGTTGTCATTTATAATTTTATAGAAAAGCAAGAAATAAATTGCTAAAAAAATGTATCTTTGGGATAAATACCACTATAAAATTATGAATGGAACATTAAATAAAGTGATGCTAATTGGCCATTTAGGCGATGATGTAAAAATGCATTATTTTGATGGCGGAAACTGTATAGGTCGTTTTCAATTGGCTACAAACGAGGTTTATATCAATAAAACGACCAATGAAAAAATAACTTCAACAGAGTGGCATAATTTAGTTGTGCGCAATAAAGCCGCCGAAATTTGCGAAAAATACCTTTCTAAAGGAGATAAAATCTATATAGAAGGACGTATAAAATCGCGCCAATGGCAGGCTGAAGACGGTACTACTAAATATACCACCGAGATTCAGGTGACTGAGTTTACTTTCTTGACTACCAAAAAAGAAACCGGAAATCATAAACCACATCAGGAATCAGAACCAGCAAAAAACACTAACTTTGATGCGACGAATGAAGGCTTGCCTATAAATGACTTGCCTTTTTGATTGTTTAACTAATCCTTTTTAATTTGGACCCGGAGCCCAGTTTATTTTTTAATACCACTTTAGACATCAATTTAATAATTGGTTTTGTCGGAATATTTATTTTGCTGTTTCTTTCGGCAATTGTTTCAGGTGCCGAAGTAGCGCTTTTTTCTTTATCGCAAAAAGACATTGATGAAACATTGCATGAAAATAATCCGAGAGGAAAAATTATTTCAAATCTTTTAGATAAACCCAAAAAACTTTTAGCCACCTTATTAGTCGCCAATAATTTCTTTAATATTGGAGTCGTTATTTTGTTCTCATTTATCGGGCAAAATATTTTTGCTAATGTAAGTTCGCCTGTCTTTAAGTTTATTCTTGAAATCGTTCTGGTTACTTTTCTTATTTTGCTGTTTGGCGAAGTTTTGCCTAAAGTTTATGCCAGCCGCAACAATATAAAATTCGCAAAACGCGTTGCATACCCAATCGCTATTTTAGATACATTGCTATCTCCAATAAGTTTGCCTATGCGAAGCGTTACGTTATATTTGCACAACAAATTAGGGAAACAAAAAAATAGTTTTTCGATAAATCAGCTTTCGCAAGCCTTAGAACTTACAGATTCTGAAGGAACATCAAGCGAAGAACAAAAAATATTAGAAGGAATTGTTTCCTTTGGAAATACAGATACGAAACAAGTTATGAGTCCCAGGATTGATATTTTTGCATTAGAAATATCAGAACCTTTTTCAGTAATTTGTCCTAAAATAATCGAAAAAGGATTCTCAAGAATTCCGGTGTACAGAGATAATATCGATCAGATCGAAGGTGTTTTATTCGTTAAGGATTTATTGCCTCATATTGATAAAGAAGAGTTTGACTGGTCATCCTTGATAAGAGAAGCGTTTTTTGTTCCTGAAAATAAAAAGCTCGATAATTTATTAAAGGATTTTCAGAGCCTTAAAAGCCATTTGGCCATTGTGGTTGATGAATACGGAGGAACTTCCGGATTAGTTTCTTTAGAAGATGTTATCGAAGAAATAGTAGGGGATATAAGTGATGAGTTTGACGATGAAAATTTGAATTTTTCTCAAATCGACGAAAAGAATTTTCTTTTTGAAGGAAAGATTAACATGAAAGATTTTTACAGAATCGTTGATGTCAACGAAGATGTTTTCGAATCGCATAAAGGAGAAGCAGAAACATTAGCAGGATTTATTCTTGAAATTCTGGGTAATTTCCCTAAAAAAGATCAAAAAGTAGCTTTTGATAATTGTGTCTTTACCATAGAAACAGTCGATAAAAAGCGTGTAAAACAAATAAAAGTAACAATAGATTAAATGTTTAAAAAAACAATTTCAATAGCAACAATTTTACTGGCATTGACTGTTTTAAGTTGTAAAGATGATGTGGTGCCTAAGCCATCAGGTTTTCTTCGTTTAGATTATCCCGAAGCTAAATATGTTAGTTTTGAAAATAATTGCCCGTTTGCTTTTGAAATGAACGAAGCAGCAGTTATAAAAGGTGAAAAAGATTGCGGATTTGCTATTACATATCCTAAAATGAAAGCCACTATTTACCTGACATATAAACCCGTAAATGGTAATATTGAGAAATTGCTTAAAGATGCTCAAAAACTAACTTATGAGCATGTTATTAAAGCTGATGACATCTTAGAACAGCCTTATTTAAACCCTCAAAAAAAGGTTTACGGAATGTTTTACCAAGTAGACGGAAATGCAGCTACAAACTCACAATTTTACGTTACAGATAGTACAAAGCATTTTATAACAGGATCAGTTTATTTTTATGCTAAACCAAACTTTGATTCTATTATGCCTGCAGCAAGTTATATCAAAAATGACATGCAGCGATTAATGGAAACCTTGAAGTGGAAATAGAAAATCAACTCATAAAAAAAAGGGCATTCAAAATGAGTGCCCTTTTTTTATACCTTAAAATTAAATCATAAACCCAAACTTTTGTTGGAATTTGGAATTTAAAAAATTATTGGAATTTAAATTTTTAAGATTTAGTATTCAAAACTTTATATGTTTTACCATCTCCCGTTGCCTGAACAACTTTGGTTAGGTTTTCTTGATTCTGCACCGTTTTATCAAATACAACAGTAGCTGTTTTTTTATCAAAATCAACAGTAGCTTTTTCTACTCCGTCAAGATTAGATAATTCTTTTTCGATTGTTTTTGCGCAACCCATAGCACAAGTCATTCCTTCGATTTCAAAACTTGCAGTTTGTACATTTTCTGCCGCAATTACTTTGTGTTCTTTAGGAGCTTCTTTTTCGGCTTGAGCCTTAATCAAAGCCATACTCTTGTCTTCTTCTTTTTTGCAGCTTACCAATACTAAACCTGCTATCGCGAAAGTGGCTATAATCTTTGTGAATTTCATTCTATATAATTTTAATTAGACAGTTGTGTTCTTTGCAAAATTAATAAAAAGGAGGAGGTCAGTTCATAAATTTATTACAAATTTGCATCAAAATGGTATTTATGGATGCAAAGCAATTAAAGTGGGCTTATTTATTTGTTCTTTCTCTTATTTGGGGAAGTTCTTTTATTTTAATAAAAAGAGGTCTGGTTGGTTTAACTGCTGTTCAGGTAGGTTCATTCCGAATTATTTTTGCAGCCCTTTTTCTATTGATTTTTGGTTTTAAAAGTCTGAAGAAAATTTCGCGCCGTCAATGGAAATTTGTTGCCATAACATCCGTTTTCGGAACTTTTACTCCTGCCTTTCTTTTTGCAATTGCCGAAACCCAGGTCGATAGTTCGATCGTAGCCATTTTAAATTCGCTTACACCATTAAATACTCTGGTTTTAGGAATACTTTTATTCGGAATCCAGTTTCAAAAACGACAGGTTTTAGGTGTTTTTGTTGGGCTAGTTGGGTGTTTATTGCTGGTTTTAAGCGGTGCATCGGCTCATCCCGGGCAAAATTATTATTATGTGGTTTTGGTGGTTATTGCAACACTTTGTTATGCTATCAATGTCAATTTAATCAAGAAATATTTATCAGATTTAAATTCAGTAAGTATCACAACCGGAAACTTTGCCGTTTTGCTTCTGCCGGCTTTGATTATTTTGAGTTTTACAGATATTACACAAAGAATAAGTTTTGATGCTGCACAACATTCCATTTTCTTTGTAATGATTCTGGGAATTGTAGGAACCGGAATCGCGAATGTTTTGTTCTTTAAATTAATACAAATATCTTCGCCTGTATTTGCAACATCAGTAACCTATTTAATCCCGATAGTAGCTTTCTTTTGGGGATTATTAGATAACGAAATGCTAACGCCAATTCAGTTTTTTGGAGCATTTATTATTTTAATCGGAGTTTATTTATCTGCTAAGAAATAAGACATTTTGTGATTTACCCGCATGTCATCCTGAGCGAAGTCGAAGGGCGACCCAATTGGAACTGGACTTCGACTTCGCTCAGCCTGACAAAACAGTGACTATAAGTAGTGTACATAAAAAAAAACTTTCTCAAGGTTTTGTCGCAAAGTTTATTACTATGATAAAATTAAATCTTTTTTTAGGAGCTAATCCCGCTATCCGTTCCAATCTTTTGTGCCGAACACCGGCACAAAAGGATTTCCACTTCTATCGGGGCTAGGGCAATCATTTTCTTAATAATGATTTTGTGTAGTTTGTCATCCCGAGGAACGAGGGATCTTCGCAAGTAGCTCCGTGACGTAAATCCAATCTTTGTCGGGTTTCTCGTGAAGATATGATGGAGTAAAAAAGGCTTCGATTCTGATCAGCCTGACAACAATAAGCAGAAATAATACGAATAAAAAAAAGCTTTGTCAAAGTTTTAAACTTTGACAAAGCCTCTAAAAATCTTAGTAAATCAGAACCTTTGCACCTCTGAACCTCTGTAACTTTGAACCTTCCTAAAAAAAATCTTTCTCAGAAACTCCTTCGTTAATTTTAATTTCAGACATTTTAATATCCAATTCAAAACCTACATTCTGAACTAAATTAAAAGGAACTTTTACTCCTTTTACCTCTCTGTAATCGTTGAAGTTTGTTATTTGCGAAGATGATTTTCCGTCTTGCTCACGAACTTTGCCTTTTGCTGTTTTTAAGCCTGATTTTACATCGTAATAATACGTTGTTTTTCCGTCTTTAATTACATAAGCATCGCTGCCGTTTACAGGTTCTATTCCTTCTATTTTTAAGTCTGTTCTTTTTTGTAATTGCAACTCTTCAAAAGGAGCAGCGCTGGCTTTCATATCAGCAAGATCTGCGCCTTCAAGATTCTTACGCTGACCTTGTTGCTCGATGTAAGCCCCTTTTTCGTTTACTACCTGTTTCATTAAATTCATAGTTCCCATTGCAAGCGAAACCATCATTTTTCCTTTCGAATCTAATTTAGATGTAAAAGTTAAAGGACCCGGAGCCTGAGGAACCGTTGTAGTTCCTGTCATGGCCAAAGTTTTAACAGCAGAAACCGCTTTTTCGCCTCCAATTGCTTTTAGGTAATTTTCGAAAACAGTCTTGGCAGTAATTCCTGCCGGAGCTTCTTTTTTAGTAACTGGTTTCTCAACAGGATTTCCGTATTTATCAAAATAGAAAATCGGAATTTGAAGTTTTTCTAAACCGCTAATAACATCAGAACCTTTTCCTGCAATTACAATTCGCATATTGTCTAATAAGAAATATTTGTTTGCAACGCGGTAAATATCTTCAGCTGTAACATTGTTTATGGTCTGAATGTATTTTTCGTAAAAATCAGCCGGAAGATTTTCTGTTTCAATGTTCAAAGCATATCGGGCAACAGTTTGTGGTTTTTCAACCTGCATTACAAATCGGCCAATATATCCCGCTTTTACATTTCTTAAAACTTCCTGAGGAACTTGTTCAGTTCTGATTCTTTTAATTTCTTTTATAAATTGAACTACCGCGCTATCGGTAACCGTGTTTCTTACAGCTGAAGATGCTTTAAATTTAGTTACATATTTTCCTGCTCCAATACTTGAGCTTGCGCCATAAGTCCAGGCATGTTGCTCACGTAAATTCATGTTTAAGTAGCTGTTAAAATCTCCTCCTAAAATTTGATTGGCAATAACTGCCGGGAAAAAATCAGGATCGCTCATTTTTAGATTCACAGTATTTACTAATGAAATTTCAGATTGTACCGCATTTGGAACATCTACAAAATCAATTTGAAGTTGAGACACATTTTCCGGATTTGGGTAAGTATTTTTTGGAGCAACTTGTTTTTTCCATCCTCCAAAAAGTTTTTCTACAGCTGCTTTTGTTTCTTTAAACTTAATATCACCAATAATTACCAAATAAGCATTTTCAGGAACAAAATAAGTTGCGTAATTCGCCTGAACATCAGCAAGCGTTACGTTTTTTACCGTTTCTTCTGAAAGATACTCTCCTGACGGATGATTTTTTCCAAAAGCCAAAACATCAACAACGCGGTTTGCAATTGCAGGAACGCTTTTTTCATCGGCTTTAAGCCCTTCGATTAATTTTGCTTTTTCTTTATCAAATTCAGTTTGAGTAAAATTGGGTTGCAAAGCACCTTCTGCCAAAAGCTCCAGAACACGTCCTGAATATTTAGAAAGTGAACTCGCATAAGCGCCTGTTGATGAGAAATTAATGCTTGCTCCGTAAAAGTCGATTTCTTCGTTAAAAGCCTCTTTGGTTGTTTTTTTAGTTCCGTTACCAATTAAACTGCTGGTAAGCTCATCAACACCTTTTTTGTTTCCTTCTGTAAAAGGAGCATTATTTAGAGTTAAATTAAAACTTACTCTTGGTAATTTATGATTTTCAACCACCAAAACTTTCATACCGTTTGCCAAAACAAAAGTTTGCGGTTTTTTGATATTGACTACTGGCGAAGGACCTGGTTTGGGTTGTGGACGATTTTGTGCTTGCATAATTCCAGTCAGGAATAAAAGGATTAAAAATGTATGTATTTTTTTCATGATTCGATAAGCTTAGTTTTGAACTTTAGTTGAAGGAACGTAGTCTAAAATTAAACGCTGGTTAGGGTTTAAGTACTTTTTAGCCACTTCTCTAATCTCTTCTCTTGTAATAGAGTGGTAAATATCAATCTCAGTATTGATTAAATTTACATCTCCGTAAAGTAGGTAATAAGAAGCCAGATTTTCGGCGATTCCCTCTACGCTTGCGTTAGCGTTCACAAAATTATTATCGAATTTGTTTTGTAGTTTTTCGTAATCTTTTTCAGAAATCAGGTCCGTCTGAATTTTTACAATTTCCTCATCCATTTCTTTTAAAATGTCGGCCGTTGTATTTGGCGCCATTGGCAAACCATATAAAATGTACATTCCGTAATCTTCCTGACTAAAACCTACCGCTCCAATTTGAAGCGCCATTTTTTTATCATCTACTATTTTCTTGTACAATTTTGAGCTTTTTCCGTCACTTAAATAAGAAGAGATTAAATCTAAAACTCTTGCATCTCTTGTTTTCATCGAAGGAGTTCTGTACGAAGCTACAATCATTGGGATCTGAATATTCGGATCTTCATAAGTTGCTTTTATCGTCTGGTTGATTGGTTCTTCGACAAAAGTCTGTTTTTTCACTTCCTCACCGCGCGGAATTGGAGCAAAATATTTCTGAATCCATTCTTTTGTTTTTACTTTATCAAAATCTCCGGCAACAACTAAAACCGCATTGTTTGGCGTGTAGAATTTTTTATTAAAAGCCTGAAATTCTTCCAGCGTTGCAGCATCAAGATCTTTCATAGATCCGATAGTTGTCCAGCGATACGGATGATTTTTGAACATGTTCTTTTTAACTTCCGGCAAAATGTTTCCATAAGGCTGATTGTCGTAACGCATTCTCTTTTCTTCCTTTACCACCTCATTTTGAGTTTCAACACCAATCTTATTGATTATTGGATGCATCAATCGCTCAGATTCCATCCATAGACCTAATTCTAAACTGTTTGATGGAAAAACTTCGTAGTAATACGTTCTGTCGTCAGAAGTATTGGCGTTATTTACTCCGCCATTTGCGGTAACGATTTTCATCCATTCGCCGCGTTTTATATTTTGAGTTCCTTCAAATAATAAATGCTCAAAGAAATGCGCAAAACCAGTTCGGTCCGGGCGCTCGTCTTTTGATCCCACGTGGTACATTACCGAAGTAATCACAACGGGAGCCGATGGATCGTTGTGTAAAATAACATGCATGCCGTTATCTAAATTATATTCTTCAAAAGCTACCTTTTGAGCATGAGCCACTCCGCCGAGCATTAGTGCTGCACTTAACATCATTATTGATTTTTTCATAAAGATTAATAATTTTTATTTACCTATATATGTAGGTAGCCAAGAGTTGATTATCGTTACATCAAAATTAACTTTTTTTAATTATCAATTATGGGTTAGGGTCTGTTTTGGTGATACTTTAACAGTATTATACGGCTAAATGTTTCTTTTTAAACCATGAAACGCCTTGAAAAACAGACTTTAAAACGAAATAAATATTTTTAGAATAAGAGATTGCACAGTAAATTATTAATTGTATATTTGCAACCTTAAAAATCAATAAATCAATTTGGTATGTATGCAATCGTAGAGATAGCAGGGCAACAATTCAAAGTAAGCAAAGACTTAAAGGTTTATGTTAACCGTTTGACTAATGAAGAAGGTTCAAAAGTTTCTTTTGACAAAGTTCTTTTATTAGACGATAATGGAAATGTAACTTTAGGCGCCCCAGCTATAGAAGGTGCTTCAGTAGAAGCTAAAGTGTTACAACACTTAAAAGGAGATAAAGTTATCGTTTTCAAAAAGAAAAGAAGAAAAGGATACAAAAAGAGAAATGGTCACAGACAATATCTTACTCAAATTGTAATTGAAGGTATTACTGCAGCTGGAGGAACTAAAAAAGCAGCAGCTAAGAAAGCAGTTGTGGCAGAAGAAGTAGCTACTGAAGAAGTAGAAGCTCCTAAAGCTAAAAAAGCAGCTCCAAAAGCAAAAAAAGAAGCTACTAAAGAATAATAACAATATTTAAACTCATACGTCATGGCTCACAAGAAAGGTGTCGGTAGTTCGAAGAATGGTAGAGAATCAGAATCAAAACGTCTAGGCGTTAAGATTTTTGGTGGACAAGCTGCTATTGCTGGGAACATCATCGTTAGACAAAGAGGTTCAAAACATAATCCAGGTGAAAACGTTTACATCAGTAAAGATCACACACTACACGCAAGAGTAGCTGGAGTTGTTAAGTTCCAAAAGAAAAAAGATAACAAATCTTATGTATCTATCCTTCCATTCGAAGCATAATCATTAAGACTACTTATTACAAAACCCGTTCTGAAAAGACCGGGTTTTTTGTTTTTATGACTTAACCAGATAAGTTATATAAGAAAATTTAAGGTTGCTGAGTTTTGTTATTTGTTTAAAGTAGAGGTAATTGGGTTTGTTTTGAGCCAATTCAAAAACCTGTAGAGAGAAAAAAAATTTACCGCAAAGAACGCAAAGTTTTTAAATGTTAAGTTTAGCAAAACAAAAACACAAAGTTCACAAAGCTTTGTGTGCTTTAATTGTGTAAACACGGATTAAATCTTAGTGAACTCTGCGAAAAATCTTTGCACTCTTTGCGGTAAAAAAATAGTGAGTTTTGTTTTTGCTATTGGAAATTGAAATTTTACCACAGTATTATTTGTATTTTTGATTGGATTAATCTACTCAAATTTTGAAAAAAATAGTATTCCTTTTATTTCTTTTCTGTACAAGCCTATTCGCAAAAGAAATTCATTCTGCTGAAAAAGTAGTATCATTAAACGATTCTCAAAAAAAGATTTTATACGAGTTTGCTGTTCTTCAAAAAAGCGGCTCCGATGCTAATGCCTATTGGCAGCAACATAAGAATCAGTTTTCTGCAATTAATGATTCGGTAAGAGATCAATTGGCGAACGAAATTTATGTCAATTCCCATATCGTTTATATTCCTGTAAAAGATTCTGCGATTCAATTGTGGATGCAGACACAAACGCTAACCAATTGGATGTTGTATCTGGCCGCCTTTACTGCCATATGTGCTATAATAGGTTTGTTACGCAATTATTGGAGTTCGCTTATTGATATTCTTATCAGGCAATTTGAGCCGGTATTCAGATTTTTATTCTCGGCAATTTTAGTAACCTACGAATTATTCTTTCTCGGAATTGTCTTTGTTATTGGCGGATGTTATATAGAAGAAATGACCCTGCGTACCGTAGTAATTCATGTAGGTTTGTTTTTGTTGTGGAGTCAGTCTACGGCAATTTTTACTCAGAAATATTTAGTGAAGAAATATATTTTTGAAATACGAAACACTTTCTGGGGAAGCAATAAGTGGGAAGTAGTAAAAACAATTTGTCTGCCTGCTATTATTGTTACGATCGCTCTTTTGTATGTATTGTATAAGATTCCGGAGGATATATTGTATAATTATGAAATTGTTGTATCTGGAATGGCGGTACTTTGTGCTTTGCCTTTCTGGCGTACATTAGATAAGTATTTTAGCCGAATTCTTATTCCGTACAAAGATACTTATATCGAAAGAAGTATTTATTCCCTTGCAGCCTGTGTTGTTTTGGCAATTGCCATTGATGGCTTTTTTATAATACAAAATAATCCACTTTTTTCTTATGTTGTAATCGCTTTGACAAGTTTGCTAATTATCTCATTTTTGATTTTATCACTTAAGGAGAATTTCAAACGCAATTATAAAAATTACTATTATATACAAATCATTACCATTCTTTTTCTTGTGTCAGTATTGTTTTATAGTTTTCGTATTCATTCCGCCCAGATTATTTGGGCGTCTTTAGTAGGAACAAGTATTTATATCATTATCAAATTTTGGGAGATTTTGTTCCTTTTCACGCGCTGGAAGAGAAACAGAATTACGACATGGGGATTTTTAGGAACGGCTGTTTTATTATGGTTGTTGGCGAAAGGTATTTTGTATGTTTCGGTAATGTTGTATGTGTAGTTTGAAATAGCAAGATTGCGAAAAAAAACCTTTGTCAAAGTTTAAAACTTTGACAAAGGTATATATCAGTAATTGGAATTTTAAATTTAAAAAATTGAAATTTTAATTCTCAGTATCTTTAGTCTCTTCAAGATCTTCTGTTTTGCGGCCCACTTTTACTTTAGGACTATTCTGTGTTCCTGTAACGGTTAGCGGAATACCAAAAATACCAAAAGGAGGTAAGCCTAAGCGCATTTTTAAGTTCAGTTTTCCGTCAAGACTTGTTGTGCCTTCGATTCTTGGTCTGAAGCCTGCAAACTTAAATTTAAAACGTTCTACAGTTATAATATTGTTTTTGATTGTAGTTTTAATGTCTACTTTCGATAAATCCGGATTCTTTATAGATTCAGTATTGGTTTCTTTGCTTACGGCGCTAAACATTTTTAATCCTCGCACTTTCACATCTTTTATAGAAAGTATTCCGCCACCCACAAGCGATGGATAAACAGGATCCATATTACCATTTAAACGACCTTTTAACTGGTAATCTACAGAAACAATTCCTTGTGCTTTTTCGGCAGCGCTGGCCATTTTTCTGAATACTTCAATTTCGTTGTAAGCTTTTTTAATATCAAAATCAGCTGCTTTAATAGCGTATTCAAAATTGGCTTTTTTAGACGTTACGGCCTGATATGTTGCGTTCATGCTAACTTTGCAGCCAATCAGGTCAAAACCGGTATTCTGCATGCTCAGTTTGCCTTTGTTCATATTTAAATTTCCAACTGCATTTTGAAGATTTAATTTATCAAAATTCACTTTTTGGGCATTCGCAACAAATTGCAAATTCAAATTGGTCGGAATAATAATTACGCCGGTTTGTTTTGCCTCTGTTGAAGTTGGGGCAGGAGCTTCGGTTTTAGTTTGCGTTACAGAAGTATTTGCAGGAGTGCTCGACATAAACTCATCTACATTGATGTATCTTGACGTAACTTTAAAAGAACCTCTTAAAACGCCTGTATTTGTAGTTACATAATTAAAAACATTCTGCAAATAACCATTCATCTTAAAATCTGACTGACCGTAAGCGGCCAAAAAGTTATTAAAAGACATTTTATCCTGATTGATTTTAAAGATTCCCTCTTTGATGATGAATTTCTTTGGCAGATATTCTGATGCAATACCAATGTTTCTTAGTTCAAGCGTTCCTTTGTTGTAAAGTTTACTATAACGTCCTTTTTCGGCGTCGCTTTGTTTGCCTTTCAAAACTAAATCGGCTTTTACGAAACCATCTAAATCAAGTCCTTTTTGAGAGAAAACTTTATAGATTTTGTTTACATCAAGTTCTCCTTTTGCTTTAATATCATAAGCCAGATCATCAAAATTACTCAAATCAGCCTCTACAAAAACAGGTTTTCCTTCAAAAGTAAACTTAGTTGGTTTTAAGCTCACTTTCAAAGCATCAAAAGTTCCTTTCTGATTCTCAATTTTAGATTTTATCGTAATATTTGTGATCGGATTTGGGTAATACGGAGTTTTTAAATATCCGTTTTCCAAATCGATAACGCCATTTGTAACCGGGAAAAGTTTCTTTTTTAGATCGAATTTTCCGTTTGCTTTCACATCTCCGGCGAGACTTCCTTTTAAAACAATATTCGGAATTCCGAGCGCTTTCATTAATTTTTCAAGATCAATTTTAGCCTTAAAATCAGCATCGATATTAGGAGTATTGATGCCTTCAACATAAAATTTAGACTTTAAGTAATCTTTGTTAATGTTTAAAGATACATTTTTAGCATCAACAATAACAAGATCCGGATTTAACGACGGAACCTTTGTTTTTACGTCTAAGTTTAAATTAGAAACCGGAAAAGTACTTTTGTTATAATTCACAAAACCGCTGTCTATTTTTACATCCAGATTAAGATCCGGCGCTATATTTTTTGATGCAATATAATCTCCTTTTAGTGTTAAAAGTAAATTGGTATTTCCCTTCAATTCGGTTTTAGAAAGCCATGTAATGTATTTTGGAGGGAAAGCAGTAAAAACATCATTCAATTTACTATTGTCAGATTTAATAACAAAATCCATGTTGTAACCATCTTTCAGGAAATCAAATTTTCCTTTAAAATCGACCAAAAGCTGATTGATTTTTAAGTTGTTTTGTTGAAAGAAAAAAGACAACGAATTTACATTTACTTTTGTGATCAGATCCGCATCAATTTTCTTGTTCATTAAATACGGTTCGCCTTCGTAAACAATATTTAGTTTCTCGATTTTAGCTTTCGAATACAAATCAAAAACAGCTTTATTTAAATCTCCTTTTCCTAAATAATTAAATCCAAAAGCGTCAAAATGAACTTTTGTCGATAAATCGTCATAGATTATTTTACTGTTCAAAATTTCAATTCGTTCCAGTTTTAAAGCCGTATCAGTACTGTCTTTAGCATCTGAAGCTTGCGCAGAAGATTTGTAAACGTTGTAATTTGCCTCTCCTTTTTGGTTTACTTTTACATTAATAAACGAATCAGATAAGTAAATCTGATCAATTTTTACTTCCTTGCTAAAAACTAAACTCGCCACATTTATTCCAAAAGAAACCTCTTTTGCAGTGATGAATTTTTCGCTTGTATAAGGCGCTGATCCGTTAAGACTTAAATCATTTAAGGTTAACGTTAGCGAAGGGAAATGATGAAAAAACGAAACCGAAACATCAGAATAATTCAATTCTGCGCTCAGTCTTTCGTTTGCTGTTTTTTTAATTTGCTCCTTAATTTTATCGGCAAAAACAATAGGAGTTAAAAACAATAATCCTATAATAACGACAAAAGTTATTCCAAGATATTTTGCTATTTTTAATAAAATCGACTTCGTTTTATTCGTAGACATAACAAATTGTGGTATTTATAGGTAAGATTTAAATTGAATATTATCCGTGAACAGTTTCGCTTTTACCATAATTGGTAATAATAGAACCTTCGTATTCAATCCATTCTTTCCAGCGTTTATCGATATCTATATTGTCTGTATATTTTCGTGCAAATCCTAAAAATGTTGTATAATGTCCCGCTTCAGAAATCATTAAATCACGATAGAATTTAGCTAATTCTTCGTCTTTAATATTCTCTGATAATACTTTAAAACGCTCGCAGCTTCTCGCTTCGATCATGGCCGAAAACAACAAACGATCGCAAAGTGCATCTTTTCTGCTTCCGTCTTTCTTCATAAATTTAAAAAGTTCATTTACATAATGATCTTTTCTTTCGCGTCCCAAAGTCAAACCTCTTTTTTTGATAATGTCGTGAACCATTTGCAAATGCTCTAATTCTTCTCTCGCAATTACAAGCATTTCAGTAACTAATTCTTCTAACTCAGAATTGTAAGTTACTAAACTAATGGCGTTTGAAGCTGCTTTTTGCTCACACCAGGCATGATCTGTCAATATTTCTTCGATATTCGACTCGACTATATTTACCCAACGAGGGTCTGTGGCTAATTTTAATCCTAACATAATTTTATTGAAAAAAAGTATTCTGCAAAATTAGTCATTTTTATCACTGAAATTTAGGAAATATCGTGTAAATACGCTCAAAAAAGCATTATTTTGTAGCTTGAAACGATATAAATGAATCAGATAAAAAAACTTTTAATCATTGGCTCCGTTTGGCCTGAACCAAATTCATCTGCAGCGGGCGGAAGAATGATGCAATTGATCTCTATTTTTAAACAAAATGGATTTGAAATCACATTTGCAAGCGCGGCTTTAGATAGTGATTTTATGGTTGATTTATCTGAATTTGGAGTAAAGAAAGTTTCAATAGAACTCAATAATGCCAGTTTTGATGATTTTGTAATCGAATTAAATCCTGATGTTGTTTTGTTTGATCGTTATACGATCGAAGAGCAATATGGCTGGCGTGTTGCTGAAAACTGCCCAAAAGCAATTCGTTTATTAGATACCGAAGATTTGCATTGTTTGAGAAAGACAAGAGAAAAAGCGTTTAAAGAAAAAAGGACTTTTGAGCTTCATGATTTATTGTCTGAAGATATTACAAAACGTGAAATTGCCAGTATTTTAAGATGCGATCTTTCTTTTATAATTTCTGAATTTGAAATGAAATTACTGAAAGATCTTTTTAAAATAGATACTGCTTTGTTGCATTATCTTCCTTTTTTAGTAGATGAAATGCCAGAAGAAGATCTTTTGAAATTACCATCTTTTGAAGAGCGAAAAAACTTTGTGTTCATAGGAAATTTTCTTCATGAACCCAATTGGAATACTGTACAGTACTTAAAAGAAACGATTTGGCCACTAATAAAAAAGCAATTTCCGGAAGCGGTTTTAGAGATTTATGGCGCCTATACTTCGCAAAAAGTATTGCAATTGCATCAGCCTAAAAACGGTTTTTTTATTATGGGAAGAGCAGCTGATGCCAATGAAATTGTAAAAAAAGCACGTGTAGTTCTAGCGTCAATTCGTTTTGGAGCAGGTTTAAAAGGAAAATTATTAGAAGCCATGCAATGCGGAACGCCAAGTGTAACTTCTACAATTGGTTCTGAAGCGATGCATGCCAATTTACCATGGAATGGTTTTATAACAGATGATGTTGAGTTGTTTGCAAAAAAAGCGGTTGAATTGTATCACGACGAAAACCTTTGGAAACAATCTCAAAAAAATGGAGTTGCGATTGTCAACGAATGTTATCAATTGAGTAAATATTCTACAGCATTAATAGCAGCAATCAATTCATTATTAAATGATTTTGAAAATCATCGTTTGTATAATTTTATGGGAAGTTTGTTACAGCATCATGCTTATAAAAGTACCATGTATATGTCAAAATGGATTGAAGCTAAAAATAAAAATTAATTTACCATTTTCCCAAATCCTACAGTTTCACGATACAATTGTGGCGAAACATCAGCATTCGTTTTAAAAAATCGGCTAAAATAATGTTCATCGTCATAACCCAGTTCGTACGCGATTTCTTTAATCGTTTTATTGGTCATGTACAATTCTCTTTTTGCTTCAATAATAATTCTTTCGGCTATTAAATCAGTAAGCGTTTTGTTGAAATAATTTTTCGATAATTTGGCTAAGGCTTTCGCCGAAATATTTAGCATTTCTGCATAATGTCCGGCAGAATGTTTGGTTTTAAAATGCACTTCAATAGCATCTTTTAAATCCTGAAGAATAAAAGGTTCTTTACTATCAGGAACCGCTTTCATTTCTTCTAATTGCTCGTTTTTAAGTCTTGATGCAGTGATTAAAAATATTTTCAAGTACGAAATCAATAACTCATATTGCGCCAATTCTGCATTTTGAATCTCGTTTTTCATCTGATCTAAAACCATTTTAAAAGTAGCGGCAGCTTCGTTTGTAATTCTTGTAAAAGGCGGTTGATATACATTATTAAACAAAACACCATTACAAGAAACCTCTTTTTGGTGGTAATGAATGCAGTAAAAATCAGGATGAAAATGAATTGCAATTCCTTCAATTGGTTCGCTTACGCAAAGCATAAAAGGCTGATAAGGAGAGAAGGCGAGGAGTGAGTTTTCTTCAAAATGATGTTCGGCAAAATCAGCTTTTACTTTGCCTTTTCCCTTCGTTACCCAAATTAAAGAGAAATAATTATTGCGTTGCAAATGATCAAAATGGCTGTTGTCATCAAACGGAAGCAGTTTGAAAGCCAGATTTCCGGTTTGCGGATTAATTAAAGTAAAAACATTGCTCATATTTTGTGCGTTTTTAAAATATAAAGATAGTTATGAAATGAATTCACAACTATCTTTATAATTCGTTTTTTGTCTCAATTATTTTTGAAGTTCTAAACTTGCAACCTCCGGGAAATCGATTTGAGTATTTGCAGTATTGTTAAAATAGTTCGTTAAAACATTCAAAGCTACGTGCGCTACAGTTTCTGCAATTTCCGCTTCTGAAGCTCCGGCATTTTTAATAGCCTGAACATCTTCGTTGCTTACCAAGCCATTTTTGCGAACTAATGTTTTAGCAAATTGTAGAATTGCTTCTGTTTTTGCGTCAGCAGAATTTCCTGTTCTCGCATCGTGCAAAACCTGTGCGTCTGCTTTTAATAATTTTCCGCCAATAAAAGTGTGGGCAGCTACGCAATAGTCACATGAATTGCTTTCAGAAACTGTCAAGGCTAATAATTCGCCGGTTTTTGCACTTAATTTTCCGTGGCTCAAAGCACCGCTTAGGTTTAAATATCCTTCAAGAACCGCCGGAGAATTTCCCATTGTTCTCATCATGTTAGGTACAACGCCTAATTTGGCCTGTACAGCGTTGAATAAATCTTTAGTTTTTCCTGTTGCTTCTTCTGGGTTTAATGCTGTTAATCGTGTCATTGTATTTAATTTTTTATGTTAATTATTAGTTGTTGTCTTTTGACATTACAAAGGTGCGACGATTGCAGGATCTGGAACATGGAGGATTTACGCTATGTGATGGACAATTTTCCCTGAGGTTGTTTTTTTTTGAATAGAAGACTATCCCGATTGTAATTTATCCCGTAAGGATTACATGTTGGTAGAGATTATCAAGTATTATAGCTATTTGTCCCGTTAGGGACTACATATTATTGCGTACTGGTGTAGTCCCTAACGGGACAAATGAAAAAAATGAATATTTTTTTTCTACCAACATGTAATCCCTACGGGATAAAAAAATCCCCGATTACAAGGTGTAACCGGGGATTTTTAGTTTTTACTTTTCAGTCTCAGTCTTCAGTACGATTGTAAACTGAAAACTGAGACTGCGACTGAAAACTGAGTCTGAAAACTATTTCAAAACGCCTTCAACCGCCTGAACAGTTGTAGCATGATAGCCTGATTTTGCTTTGTCGAAAATTTTGTTTGCCCAAACTTTTCCTTCCGGAGTTTTTGCCATTTCTTTATAAAGCATCATTACAGATCCGGTTCTGCTGCTTCCAATTAAAAATTGTTCAATTGCAGGATTGGCGGCTTTGTATTGGTGGCTGATTGCCTGAACAAACCATTGACGTTTAATGATGAAATTACCGCCATTGGTAAAGTTGAATTCTTTATCGATCGCTTCCATTTCTTTTGCTGTAATATCAGCCGGAAGATGGTCTATAAAATGCTGTTTTTCGGCTGTTGTAGTGATTTTTTTGCTTAAACCTGCAACGCCCGTTTCTCTCCAGCTTTTTTGGATTTTATCAATTGCATCAAAATCAGCAGAACTTACAGGAGTAATGTTTGACGGAATTCCGGGTTTGTAGATCCAGTCTTCTGCTTTTATTTTATCTGCAAGCGCTTTATCTCCTTTTATAAGATTCTCGTTGTAATATTTAAGGAAATCTTCTGTTGTGATGGATTTAAAAGCGTGTGCATCGAAATAATTTTTAATAAAAACGTCAAATTTTTCACGTCCAACAGCATTTTCGATTACTCTTAAAAAAGCATAACCTTTTACGTATGGAATCATGCTGATTCCGTCGTCAGGATTTCTTCCTGTCAGACTCACTTTTAATCTTGTATCAGGGCTTGTGTCTCCGTATTCGGCTACATTATCAACTAATTCTTTACGTGTAATAACGTTTTGCATTTCAAATTCTTTCTCTCCAAAAATAGCTTCGCCAATGCGGTGTTCTACATAAGTGGTAAAACCTTCGTTTAACCAAATATCATCCCAGGTTGCGTTTGTAACTAAATTTCCGCTCCAGCTGTGACCTAATTCGTGTGCCAATAAACTAGTTAAAGAACGATCTCCTGCAATTACTCCCGGAGTAAGGAAAGTTAAGTTTGGATTTTCCATTCCTCCGTAAGGAAAACTCGGAGGTAAAACCAAAACATCGTAACGTCCCCAACGGTAAGGTCCGTAAAGTTTTTCGGCAGCTACAACCATTTTTCCAAGTTCAGCAAATTCCCAAGCCGATTTTTTTAGCATAGATGGTTCTGCATAAACTCCGGTTCTGTTATCAATAGATTGAAATTCGATATCTCCAACCGCAATTGCCATTAAATAAGATGGAATTGCTTTGTCTTGTTTAAAAGTATAAACTCCGGTATCATTTTTCTTTTGAGGGTTTACAGCGCTCATTACAGCTAACAAATCTTTAGGAACGGTAACTTTTGCATTATACGTAAAACGAATCCCCGGAGAATCCTGACACGGAATCCAGGTACGAGACCAAACGCTTTCTCCCTGAGAAAATAAGAAAGGTTTCTTTTTGTCTGCAGTTTGTTCTGGTTTTAACCATTGTAATGCAACGGCATCTTTAGTGGTACTGTAGTAAATGTTTACTTTAGTAGTAGTAGGTTTGATGGTAATGTGAAGAGGTTTTCCGTGAAATTCCACGTCTTTTCCAAGTTCGAATTTAGTTTCTTTTTCATCATCACCTAAAGTTACTTTTGTAATGTTAAGCGTGTTTTCGTCAAAGATAATTTCGTTTCCTTTACTTATGTTGTCAATTAGCCAGGAAGCTTTTCCTGAAATAGTTTGCGTATCAAAGTCAACTTTTATATCCAGATCCAAATGTTTTACAACGGCAAGTTCTGGTTTAGAATAACTGTGTTCGTCTGTAACAGCAGCTGTTTTTTCGGTTTGTTCCTTTTTCTGACAGGCTATTACTGTCAGGAATAAAGTGGCAAGGATTAGTTTTTTCATTTTATGAAGAATTGAATTAGTGGAGGAAAATTAAACAAAAAATCCCGTTTTGAATAAACAAAACGGGATTTTATTATAAATAACCTTAAGCTTCGCTCAAAATGATCTTTTGACTTCGCTCAGGATAAACATCAAATTATGCTAACATTGTAACCGGGCTTTCGATGTATTGTTTTAATGTTTGTAAGAATTGAGCGCCAGTTGCACCGTCAATTGTTCTGTGGTCGCACGCTAATGATAACATCATTGTGTTTCCTACTACAATCTGACCGTTTTTAACTACTGGTTTCTCAACAATTGCACCTACAGAAAGGATAGCAGAGTTTGGTTGGTTGATGATTGAATTGAATTCAGTAATACCAAACATTCCAAGGTTAGATACTGTAAAAGTACTTCCTTCCATTTCTTGTGGTCCGAGTTTTTTGTTTTTAGCTCTTCCGGCAAGATCTCTTACTGAAGCACCAATTTGAGATAAACTCATAGCATCTGTAAATTTCAATACAGGAACTACTAATCCGTCTTCAACAGCTACGGCAACACCAATGTTAACGTGGTGGTTGATGATGATAGCATCTTCTTTCCATTGAGAGTTAATTTTTGGATGTTTTTTTAATGCTAAAGCACAAGCTTTAATTACCATATCGTTAAAAGATACTTTTGTATCCGGAACAGTATTGATTGTCGCTCTTGAAGCCATAGCTTCGTCCATGCTTACTTCGATCACTAAATTGTAGTGAGGTGCAGTAAACAATGATTCAGCCAAACGTTTAGCAATAATTTTACGCATTTGAGAGTTTTTGATCTCTTCGGTGAAAACTTCTCCGGCAGGAACAAATACTTTTGGCGCAGCAGGAGCAGCAGTTTCAGCTTTTGGTGCAGCAGCAGTTGCTGTTGCAGCTGGTTGCGCTTGTGCAGATGGAGTAAAGTTTTCGATATCGCTTTTTACGATACGTCCGTTTTCTCCAGAACCTTTAACCTGATTTAATTGGATTCCTTTGTCAGAAGCGATTTTCTTCGCTAATGGCGAAGCTAAAATTCTTCCGTTTGAAGTTTCAGCAACAGCTTCTGTAACTTTTTCAGCAGCAGGAGCAGCTTTTTCTTCAGTTGCAGGAGCACTTGCAGTTGTAGTTCCTCCGGCAGTATAATTGTCAGCAATTCCAGAAATATCAGTTCCGGCAGGTCCGATAATAGCTAATAAACTATCAACAGGAGCCGTGTTTCCTTCTTGAATTCCGATGTATAATAATGTTCCTTCGTTGAAAGACTCAAACTCCATAGTAGCTTTGTCAGTTTCAATTTCAGCAAGAATATCACCTTCGGCAACAGCATCACCTACTTTTTTCAACCATGTTGCTACAGTTCCTTCTGTCATTGTATCACTCAAACGTGGCATAGTTACTACTACAACACCCTTTGGTAATTCAGTTGCAGCTTTTGCAGGAGCAGCAGTTTCTGTTTTTGCTTCAGCAGCAGGAGCAGCATCCGCTTTTGGAGCTTCTGCAGCAGGAGCGTCACCACCAGCTAAAAGAGCAGAAATATCTTCTCCTTCGTTACCAATGATCGCTAATAATGAATCAACTGGAGCAGTTTCTCCAGCCTGAATTCCGATATGTAAAAGAGTTCCTTCGTTGAAAGACTCAAATTCCATTGTTGCTTTATCTGTTTCAATTTCAGCAAGGATATCTCCTTCGCTTATTTTGTCGCCTACTTTTTTTAACCAAGTCGCTACCGTTCCTTCCGTCATAGTATCGCTCAAACGAGGCATTGTTACTTTTATGGCCATAATATATTATAGTTTATGAGGTGTGAATGGATAGTCTTCTTGTGCGTATACTACATCGTATAATTGTTCTAATTCAGGATATGGAGATTCTTCGGCGAATTTCACACATTCTTCAACCAGGTCTTTTACTCTTTGGTCAATTACTTCAATTTCTTCTTCTGTAGCATACTTTTGATCCATAATTACATCTAAAACCTGAGTAATAGGGTCAATTTTTTTGTATTCTTCAACCTCTTCTTTAGAACGGTATAATTGTGCATCAGACATAGAGTGTCCTCTGTAACGGTACGTTTTCATTTCAAGGAAAGTTGGTCCGTCACCACGACGAGCTCTGTCAATAGCTTCAGTCATTGCTTCAGCAACTTTTACAGGATTCATTCCGTCAACAGGTCCGCAAGGCATTTCGTATCCTAAACCAAGTTTCCAGATATCAGTGTGGTTTGCAGTTCTTTCAACAGAAGTTCCCATTGCATAACCGTTGTTTTCAACGATAAATACAACTGGCAATTTCCATAGCATAGCCATGTTGAAAGCTTCGTGAAGAGAACCTTGTCTTGCAGCACCATCACCAAAATAGGTCATAGTAACTCCGCCAGTTTCAAAATATTTATCAGCAAAAGCTAAACCAGCTCCTACCGGAATTTGTCCACCTACGATTCCGTGTCCTCCGTAAAAACGGTGTTCTTTAGAGAAAATGTGCATAGAACCTCCCATACCTTTAGAAGTTCCTGTTGCTTTTCCTAAAAGCTCAGCCATTACACGTCTGGGATCAACTCCCATACCAATTGGTTGTACGTGATTTCTGTAAGCAGTAATCATCTTGTCTTTAGTCAGGTCCATAGCGTGCAAAGCACCCGCTAGTACAGCTTCCTGACCATTATATAGGTGTAAAAAACCTCTAACTTTTTGTTGAATGTATAATGCTGCAAGTTTGTCTTCAAACTTTCTCCAAAGTAGCATGTCTTCGTACCACTTTAAATATACTTCTTTTGTAACTTCTTTCATCTGAATTCTTTCTTTTGCTAAAGTTTGTTTGTGTTATCAATTGTTGCCTATAACGCAAAATAGTTTCCTCCCACAAATTTGCGCCCGAAAGGTCGGGATGCAAAAATAAGACATTCCTATTAAGAAGTAAAATTTAAAAGGGACTTTTTGGCTTTTTTTTACAAGAACTTTTTATCAAACATAAAAGGAAGCAAATTTTTTAGGGATGCTGATTTATAAACCTGACCAATTTCGCCCATAAAATAGATTTCTATTGGGGTGTCTTGCCTGATTTCGTATTCGGCAATAGATTGGCGGCAAGAACCACACGGCGGAATTGGCGCTGTAGTCTGATTCGTATCTGAAGCTGCCGTAATAGCTATTTTTAGAATTTTGGCTTCAGGATAAACGCTTCCGGCATGAAAAATGGCAACTCTTTCGGCACATAATCCGGATGGATAAGCGGCATTTTCCTGATTTGATCCCAAAACTATTTTTCCGTTATCTAATAATAATGCAGCTCCAACTCTAAATTGAGAATAGGGTGCGTATGCTTTTTTACGAATTTCTACAGCCTCATTCATTAAATCCTGAATGTCTTGTGAAAGTTCTTGTAAAGTATCGAAAACTATAAATGATGATGTAATGCTAATTTCTTTCATTCTTTTTATGGGAAAAAAAATCCAAATCTCTAAAAAGTAGAAATTTGGATTGTTATTATTTTTATTGTTTTATTCGTTTAGTAAACTTCGTATTTGTCGCCAAAGTTAAAGGTTAAAGAAAAGCGAAGTGTATTTTCTAAAGGATTTTTGATTTTTGAGGCCGAAAATAAATAAGAGACATCAAGTTTTACTACATTATATTTGAAACCTGCTCCTAAAGAGAAAAACTGAACGCCTCCTTTTTGTGGGCTTTGGTGGTAATATCCTGCTCTCATCGAAAAAGCATCCTGATAAGTATATTCTCCTGCTACACTATAGGTAATTTCTTTTAATTCTTCGCTAAAACCACCCGGAGCATCTCCAAATGATTTAAAAATTCCGGAAACCCAACCGATGTCATTGTAGTTTTTGTAGTTCATGGCATTTGCCTGTTCCTGAGAAATTTCTCCCGGATCATTATAATCACCATCTCCGTTTAAATCTACCGGAGTTCCAGGTCCCGGAGGAGTAGGTACTAAAAGTTTGGTAAACTCTACGCTTAGTCCCACTTTATTGTAGTCGTCCAGAATGAAGTCAAATCCACCACCTACTCTTAAGTTGGCTGGTAAAAAGTTTGAACTCAAGTCATCGTTGTCGTAGCTTATTTTTTGTCCAAGGTTTTGCATATTGAAACCCGCTCTCCATCTTCCGTTAAAGTCAGAATAAGCAATTTCTTCAGATTGGTAAAAACCTGCAATGTCAACTGCAAAAGTGCTGGCTGCCGAAGCATCGACATCTTCTGAAGCAATTTTTAGATTTGAATTAATGAATCTTGCTGCAACTGCCATAGAGAAAGTTTCACTTAATTTCAAAGAATAAGATCCGTCTAAGGCAAATTCGTTTGGTGATACTATTCTGGCAGCTTCATTTGGATCTCCGGTTGTTCTTAACTCGATATCTCCAAAACCAAAATAGCGAAGACTTCCTGCGAAGGCACTTCTTTCATTAATTTTGTTGTAATACGTTACCTGACCTAGCGAAATGTCGTTAGCTAAATCTGTTAAGTAAGGAGTGTAACTAATAGAAAACCCTTGCTTATCTACTGAAAAAGCGTATTTCGCCGGATTCCATTGTTGAGAAAATGCATCTGCTGATGTGGCTACACCCTGATCAGCTAAACCTGCTGCTCTGGCATCTGCTGCAACTAATAAAAAAGGAACTCCCGTTGTAATAGGTCGGTTGTCCTGGGCCTGTGCTTTAAAAAGAATAAAAGAACAAATTAAAAGTAGTGATATTTTTTTCATTTAGGGACTTAATGTATTTATGATACAAATATATATAATATTATAAGATGACAAGCTTTTCGTATTTTTCTGCCTTTTTATTTGTCAAATTAGATCTGACCGTAAGTTTATAAATATAAACACCTTTTCCTATCCGGTCGCCAAAATCATCTTTTCCGTCCCAAGTTATTTCTCTCGATAAGAACCCTTCTGTGGTGATGACCTGGTTTTTTGTCCAGACTACTTTTCCTGTAATAGTCATTACCTGAACCTGCACATCCAGGGGTTCGTAAGGCCTGTTGTGTGAAAACCAAAACTGTGTATAAGTAGAAAAAGGATTAGGATAATTAAGAACGTGAGTAAGTGTTAGCGATTCATCTCCAACAACTATAAACTGTATTTCGCTTGTAACCGGATTGTTATATACATCCCAGGCCGTAAAACTTATAGTGTGCATGCCGGGGGCTAAATTTCTTAACGGGAAACGCAAATTTCCGTTAGTATAATCGTCTAATTTTGTTTGATAATAATCATTCAAGATATAGGGATTACTAACATCTCCGTCCAGAATTGCTACAATGTCATGCCCGATTCCGCTTGCTGTATTTATGCCATTTTCATCTTCCAGAAACGCCAGTAAAAAGGGCGATTCGTTTGTGGTGCCACCAGATACAAAAGTTTCATCGTTCATATATAACTTAACTTTCGGACTTATATTGTCCTGAGGTGCATTTTCATTTATTCCTCCTATTTTTATGGTGGTATTGTAGCCGGTTTGATTTTCTAAAGCCTGATTTTTTTTCGAATAAAAACTAATTCGGCCATAATCAACAGGAACACGAATATCTCGAGGTACAACAAAGCTAAATTCGAACTGTCCATTGGTTACGGATGCATTTCCTCTAAAGATTGTTTCTCCCAGTATTTTAAATGACATTGCAGGGCTATAACCATCATTATTTAGGGTAGTTGTGGTGATTAATTTGTCGAAAATTGCCGTTGCCAATTCGCCATTATAATTACTTAAAAGATTGTTATTTTCGTCGGTAATCTCGCCTGAAATTTTAATTTTTGCCAAAGATTTAAAATCCGGAATTGTTTGTGAAATCACAACATCGTTAACTTTTGTTAGATTAATTTTTGGTTTCGGAATTGCAAGCATCAGGGCAGGATCTCCAATATAAAAAATGACATTACTGGCAGAACTTGGATTTTCGTTTTTAGAAATTCGAAGCGCTTCGGCAATGCTGGTGTATTGATTGGATCCGTACGAAAGCAGGTTTTTGCTTAAACTGTCATTAAAATCCTCGGCATTAAATTGTCCTATGGCACGAATGGTTGTTAGCATAGAAATTGCACCGCCTTTCGGATTCCAAAAAGTGTATTCTCCGGCTGTAGGTCTCGTAGGATCATCAAATCTTGAAAACTCACAAGTTATGGTTATAAATAAAGGATACTTATATTGATTGTTTAGGTTTTGACCGTCTGATTTTTCCCAGATACGTTCGCTTGCCAGACCATCTTCGCCGCCATGACCCAAATAATTAAAGATTAAAGCGCCTTTTTCGAAAGCATTAAATAAATCGGTTCTTGCTTTAGGATATCGTGATCCTCCGGCAGAAGCTTCCTGTGTGTAAGAATCCAGAATGATTTTGTCTACATTTAAAAAAGGTTTTTGAATACCTATATTATCCGCTAGATTGTTTTGATGAAATTGTAATGTTGCATCTGAGGTCTGGTCAGAATCATCACTTACCATAACAATGTTATTGCGCCAGTTTCCATAGGATTTTGTGTCGTGGTATTCCAGCACTTTATTGACCATTTCGCCTGCCTGTGCATTGTCTGAAACCAACATTCGGCCAACTGCAATGTCAATTCCGCCAAAAGGCGAAACGACCACTCCTTCATTATTGTCCATTAAACCATAAAAGTCATCAGATGCAAATGAGGCTTCTCCGGTCGAGTTGCTAATTACGGATTGATATATAGGTACAATATTATTGTTGTTTGGGATTCTGTCTTTATAATCAAAAGAAGCATCTCCAAATAAATTGAGATATTTTATTTTTTTGTCTGGTGATGATGCGTTGTCGTAAATGTATTTGATGCAATTTCGTATAGCGGCAATATCTTGTTTTCCGGAAGAAAATTCCTGATAGATATTTTCTAATGCAATTACTTTCACATTTAAATTAGAATGTGTTCTATGAAAATTAGCTAGTTTTTCGGCTTGAGAAACTAAAAATTTAGGTGTAACGATGGCATAGTCGATATCCTGAAAACTGTTTTGGTTATTCTTGAAAAGTGTTCCTTTCAAATTTTGATTGGCAATTTTTGATTGGTTTTCTTTTAAAGGAGTAAAAAAATCAGCGGCATCAATTGCGATGTATTTTCGAACTTCTCCCAAAGAAGCTTTAAAGCTAAAAGTTGCCAGATTGCTGTTTTCTAATTTTGATATATTATATAGGTCTGTAATATCCCAAATTTGAGAAATTCCCGAGGCATTACCAATAGTATAATTTACGATTCCGGCGGTTGAACCGGCTAAGTCGTATTGAAATTTAAATTGTTTGCCTGTACCTAATAATTTTCTTTTAGCTATTAAATTGATGTAGTCCAGATATCCTTTTGATCCCGGAACACCGTTATTATTATAGGTAAGTTTTATTTTTATGTTTTCGGCACCTGTAAACGTGCTGTTTGAGGGCAGCTTTTGCGTGTAGAATTTTAGTTCAGAATTAGAAACTAATGCCTGAAAATTGATAGTACCAATATTTTGACCATTGGCAGCAACAACAAATGACGTAGGGGTAAAGGCGGCAGAAGCTGTATTAACTTCTATTTTTACGGGAACTGAAGTTTCGATGTTCGGAAAGTTGAATTGAAATTCCTGTTCCTGATTAATGTCGAATGATTCCCCAAACCATTGACGGCCTAAATGAGCAATGTTGGTTTTGTCGATTTCGTGAAATTGATAGTCGTCAAAAGTGCTTAATTCTAAGGTGCTGTTTCCGGTTGGCTGATTGAAATTTGAAATACGTTTTCCTTCGTTTCCAGTGACAGTAACATAATAATAAGATCTTGTGGTGTATAAGTTAAGATTGGTTTGACTTTCAGTGCTCCAATTTTCGATTCCTTCGCCGTAAAAAAGAATATAATCTTCGTTATTAAAGATTCCGTCGTTTTCTCCAATAATCTGTATGGCATTTTCTGCTAAATCCTCAGGATAATATGTACTGTTAGCCAGAGGAAGCATTTTTCCGCCGTTTCCATAGATCTTAATTCTTCTTGGATCTACTTTTGAAGGGTCGAACCCAAGGCTTTGCAAAAATGACTTCGAAATTTTATAAACACCCGATTTTTCAATATAAAAACGATACCAGTCACCGGAAGCTAAAACTGAATTGTAAACGGAATTTGATTTTTGGAAAGTAGAAGAATTGCTGCTTTTTGACGCAGAGCTGCTTGTTGAATAAGAGAATGACCGGATTCGCTTATAGCTATTGCCTTCCTTTATTATAGGTGATAACGACAGGAAAGTTTGTTTCGTATCTCTGGAAATAGTTGTTTTTAACGTTTCATTTGGTTTTTCGGGTATGTTTTCAGGTGATAGGTCTCCCAAGTCAGTAACTGAAACCGATTCGTAAATTACGTTTGTAATTTGTACGGAATTATTGTTTGAAGAGCCCGATTCGCTTAGGTTTAGTAATAAGCTTATGTTTTTTTTAGTAGTATCGTATCGAAAACTGCTTCCTGAAAAGTATGGTATTTTGATTTTTGATTCGCCAAAACTCATCTCTTTTTTATTTTGCCAATCTATCGTAAAGCTCCCATTTACCTGAGAAAATGAGATGAACGGAATTAAAAAAAGGTATAAGTATAGGGCTTGTTTCATTGGTGTGTAAAACCGTTTTAAATTAAAAATATTTTAGTAAGTAAAAATATAGTATTTCATGTTATAGTAAATAATAAAAAGTATATTTTTGCGTTCGTAACTATAGGTTATTTTCTGGTAAAAAACAGCTAAATAAAATTATTAGAACAGATGTTGCTAATTAAATGTTAATTATTATATTGCAGCACCTAAATTTATCACCTAAGAATGAGTATGAAAGTAAACAAAATTGTAGTCTTGCAATTAATGATGTCAATGATATTGATGTTGGGCACGGCTAGTTGTAGCAAAAAATCGAGTTCCAGTCGTGCTTCCAGAGCAACTGGTTGGGATGTAGATAGTCAGAATGGAACGGCTGCTAGAAATGCAGGCAAAAAACAACAGGCTGGTCCTGGTTTAGTTTTTGTTGAGGGAGGTACATTTACAATGGGTAAAGTACAGGATGATGTTATGCACGATTGGAATAACACGCCAACCCAACAACACGTTCAGTCATTCTATATGGATGAAACCGAAGTTACGAATGGTATGTACTTAGAATACCTGGAGTGGTTAAAGAAAGTTTTCCCTCCAACAGAAGAAAACTACAAAAACATATACGAAGGAGCATCTCCGGATACTCTTGTATGGAGAAATCGTTTAGGATATAACGAAACGATGACTAATAACTACTTAAGACATCCATCTTATGCAAACTACCCTGTAGTTGGTGTTAACTGGATTCAGGCTGTTGAATTTGCTAAATGGAGAACTGACCGTGTAAATGAAGCAGTTTTAGAGAAAAACGGTTATCTTAAAAAAGGAGCTAAAACTCAGGATGTAAGCGCTGAAAGTATTTTTAATACAGAAGCTTATGTTGCATCTCCAAGTACTACTTACGGTGGTAATGAAGAACTTGTTTTAAAGAAAAATCCAAACGGAAGAAGACCAAAAGCTGGTAAAGACGGTGTAGTTCCGGAAGAAAAAAATGTTTACGCACAACGTTCTTCAGGTATTATCTTGCCAGAATACAGACTTCCTACAGAGGCAGAATGGGAATATGCTGCTGCTGCAGATGTTGGACAAAGAGAATACAATATATATAAAGGACAAAAGAAATATCCTTGGTCTGGAGATTATACACGTTCATCTAAACGTAAAAACAAAGGAGATCAATTGGCTAACTTTAAACAAGGAAACGGTGATTACGGTGGAATTGCAGGTTGGTCTGATGATGGTGCGGATATTACAAATGCTGTAAAAAGCTATGCGCCTAATGATTTTGGATTATACGATATGGCAGGAAACGTAGCTGAATGGGTTGCCGATGTTTACAGACCTATTATCGATAATGAAGCGAATGATTTTAACTACTTTAGAGGAAATCAATATGCTAAAAACAAAATTGGTAAAGACGGTAAAATCGAAATCATTACTAAAGATAATATTCAATACAAAACTTTAAGTAACGGTAAAAAAGTTGCAACAAACTTACCAGGAGAAATTGCTCAGGTTCCGGTTGACGAAAACGAAACTTACTTGAGACAAAACTTCACTACAAGTGATAACATCAACTATAGAGATGGTGATAAACAATCATCTAAATATTTTGACTTTGGAGATTCTGAGTCAGGAGCTAAAGCTGATCAGTCAATGTACAACTCTCCTAAACACAATGTAACAACAGACAGTTTAGGTCAGATGGTTAGAAAATATGATAGCTCTAGTAAACGTACTACATTAATCGATGATAATGTAAGAGTTTACAAAGGTGGTTCTTGGAGAGATAGAGCTTATTGGTTAGATCCTGCTCAAAGAAGATATTTCCCTCAGGATATGGCAACAGATTACATCGGATTTAGATGTGCTATGTCTAGAGTAGGTGCAAAAGCTGAAAAAAGAAAATCGCCTAGAAACTAAATTCTAGAAAATTCAATAAAAAAAATTCCAAATTCCAACTGATTTACTCAGCTTTTGGAATTTGGAATTTTTTTATTGCTTATTTTATAATATGTAAATATTTTTATAAATGAATATTCAGGACATTCATAACTTGTTTTTGCAATGTAAATCAGTTTCAATTGATACGAGAAAAATTGAAAAGGATTCTATGTTTTTTGCTATCAAAGGCGAAAATTTTGATGCGAATACCTTTGCTGCGACAGCATTGGAATTAGGTGCTTTATTTGTTATTGTTGATAATGCAGCTTATGTTATCGATGAGAGAACAATTCTTGTTGCAAACAGCTTAGAAACTTTGCAGGAACTGGCAAAGTTTCATCGTACTTATCTTAAATTACCTATTATTGCCTTAACGGGAAGTAATGGTAAAACGACGACCAAAGAACTTATAAATGTTGTTATTGCAAAGAAATACAAAACCAAAGCTACAGTAGGTAACTTAAACAATCATATTGGTGTTCCGTTAACTTTGTTGTCTTTTACTAAAGAAACAGAAATAGGTATTGTTGAAATGGGGGCAAATCATAAAAAGGAAATTGAATTTTTATGTGAAATTGCTCAGCCTGATTATGGTTATATTACCAATTTTGGTAAAGCTCATCTTGAAGGTTTTGGTGGAGTTCAGGGGGTTATTGAAGGTAAAAGTGAAATGTATCAATACCTGGCAAAAAATAGCAAATTAGTTTTTGTAAATCTTGAAGATCCTATTCAGATAGAAAGATCTGCAGGAATACAATCCTTTACTTTCGGAATAAATAATGATACTGCTGACTTAAAAATCAAAAATATCAAAGCCAATCCTTTTGTTGCTATAGAGTATGATAATTTTAGTGTAGAATCGCATTTAATTGGGCTTTATAATGCGAATAATATTAATGCGGCTATTGCGATAGGATATTACTTTAAAGTTACTGAGGCGGATATGAAACAAGCAATTGAAACCTATATTCCGGAGAATAACAGATCGCAATTGTTAAGAATTGATTCTAATCAAATTATTCTGGATGCCTATAATGCTAATCCTAGTAGTATGGCTGTTGCGATAACTAACTTTTTGCAATTAGAAAATCAAAACAAAGTGATGATTTTGGGTGATATGTTTGAGCTGGGTGATGAAAGTCCGCAAGAGCACAAACTAATTGTAGATTCTTTATTAAATCAGAATGAGTCCGAGTGTTATTTGATCGGTAAATCATTTTATGAAAATAAGGTTGTTAAAGATAATATTCAGTTTTTTGAAACCTTTGATGCTTTTGTCGAATATCTTAAAACAAGACATTTTAGCGAAAATACAATCCTTGTAAAAGGATCCAGAGGAATGGCGTTAGAGCGCACTCTGGAATATATTAAATAAAACAAAAGCCATCCTGATCAGGATGGCTTTTTTGTTTTTATATGCTCATTAAGAAGCCTATTAGATTTTCCTTTTTATTCAAACCAAGTTTTTTTCGTAATCGGTAACGGGCTAATTCGACACCTCCCGTAGAAATATTCATGATTTCGGCTATTTCTTTGGTCGACATATTCATCAATAAATAAGTAGACAAATCGAGTTCTCGTGGTGAAATTGTGGGATATTTTTCCTTTAATCTTTTTAAGAACTCAAAATGAACGTTTTTAATGTGTTTTTCTAAGTCTTTCCAGCTTTTGTCTGTATTTACTTCTTTTACAATGCTTTTGTTTAATTTACTCACCTGAAATTTTGTCGAATCGTCAAGTGCTTCAACGTCGATTTCTTTAAGTTTATGAATAATTCCGTTCAGGATTTTGTTTTTCTTTACAACCTGCAGAGAGTTGTTTACCAATTCTTTATCTTTTGCTAAAATTTTAATCTGAAGTTTATCGCTTTTCAGTTTTTCGATTTCTTTTTCAAGATCAAATTGTTCTTGTCTTATTTTCGATTCTTTCTCAAGATATAATCTACGCTGTTCGATCGTTTCGTAGTATTTGTTTTTACGAATTTTCATTTTTACCCTTGCGGAAATTAGATAAATCCCTACGATAATGAGTATGAAATAAATCATAAAGGCTAAAAAGTGTCGGTACCAAGGCGGAGATACCATAAAAGAAAGTGTCGAAGGTTCAGATTGAATCCCATAACTGTTTCTGACTTTTACCTTCATCGTATATTCACCTTCTCTTAAATTGGTATATTCTTTAATAGAAATTGTCGACCAATTGCTCCATTTGTCATCAAAAGGCTCTAGTTGGTAAGAGAATTCCACAGTTTCAAGATTTTCATATATAGGAGATGAAAATGTAAAACGTACATGGTTTGACGAGTAAGGTATACGAATGTTTTCGATCTTATTTTGATTGTTTCCTAAAACAATTGTATCGCCGGGAAATGAAAAACTTCTAATGAAAGCTTTAGGCTTAGTTACAAAATTGTTGAGCAATTCAGAATCGTAATGGGCCAAACCATCTGTTAATCCTATAAAAATGTTTTTTGAGTCGATCGTATTTACAGATAAATAGCTGCTCACCAAATTCCCCGTTAGGTTAGAAAAAGGTGCAACAACATTTTTATAATGATTATTTTGTTTCATTAATACGCCTAAAGATTCATCGAAGGCATACCACAAGTTTGATTGTGAATCTTCGCTCAAAGCGTTTATAACTGGAATATTTTTGAATATTGCGGATAGATTTTTGTCTTCATAAAACAAATCCTGTTCTTTTGAAAATTTGAAAAAGTGATTGTTGGTCTGAAAGTATATTTTTCCGTCTATTTTTTGAAGGCTTCCAATGTTTTTATATTTAGGAGATAATTGACTTATTTTTTTGATGGTTATAAATCGTGTCAAATCGCTGCTAAGCTGCATTTTGTATATAGATTCATCCTTTTTAAGCCATAAATAAGAATCGTCAAGCTCAAAACTATTAGACGATTTATCGAAACCGGCGATTTGATTTTTGAATACCAGTCCGTTTCCTGTTTTTTGAAAAATGGCAAATCCGTCGTAATTAGAACCAATAAAGTAGCCAGGATGATTAGGCATGCTTTTGAATCCGAAATATCCTTTAGTATCTATAATATGTGTTACTCTTCCGCCTTGTATTGCTAGAGCTCCTCTATTGTTAGAACAGATAAGTTCATTATCAATAACCTGAACATTCCATGATTGTGCAGTAGTTCCTTCAACAAGTTTAAAAACATCTTCCTTAAAACTATTGTTCCAGGCGTGATAAAAAACACCCTGATTTGTCGCTACATATAGGTTTCCCTGATGAATTACAGAAGCATAGACGGTACTAATATCATAACTAAATCCGAAATAGGTAAACGGAGAACTTTCGTTTAAAAAAGCTATACCGTTGTCCAGTCCAAGCCATAAGTTGTTCTTGTTATCAATAAAAGAGGTGAGGACTGTATTGTTTTGTAATCCTTTTTTTCTGTTTACATGCTGAATTATTTTGCCGTTAAAATCACAAATAATGATTCCGTCGAGTACCGAGTTTAAAACAATAAATTTTTTGTTTATGATGGCGCCTCCTAAAGAGTTGTTTTTCCTGACAAAATTGTTCGCTTCAGTTTCCCACGGTTTAACGGTATTGTTTTCGTAGATGAATAATCCTTTTTCGAGCGTTATAATAAGTGTTCTCTCTTTTGATAAGGAATACATTCCCCATATTTCGGTATTGTTTAAAACAGTGGTATTAGGTAAAGGATATAATTTATCATTTCGATATTCTAAAATACCTTTTTCGACATCCTGAAAGTAAAGTTTGTCATTAACTACAAATGAAAATTGAAATCGCTTAGGCGCTTTTAGGATCGATAATTTTCCGTTTTTTAAAATATAGGCCCGTGCAAAAGACTGAAAAATAGTCTCATTATTTAAAGTATGGATCTTCCAGATAAAATCGATGATTTTGATTTTGTTTTTGTCTACTTTTTGGGCTAATGATGTGTATTCTAGTTTTCCTTTATTGTTGGTTTTAAAGTACCCAAACTCATTATATCCGCCAACGAAAATTTTCCCTGAGTCATCAATTTTTAAACATCGTACAGAAGTGTGATTAGGTAGTGGATATTTTCGCCATGACGATCCGTCGAATTGAAAAAGACCATTATTGTTCGCAAAATATAAGTTTCCGTTTTTATCCTGACCAATATTCCAGTTTTGTGTCCCTCCTTTATATTCATTTCGTTTGTAATTTCTTACGTCTGGAAGACCTATACTTTTAACCTGGCCAAAAAATGTAATTGAGAATAATGTAAAAAAAGTTATAATAAAATATGATTTTATCAATTGCATGGGTTTTTGGTTTTTTTTAAATTTTTAATAGTTAATTATCTCTTTTGTAGTGTTTTATGTTTTGATTTTCTCTACTATCACGATGTAGGAAGCTGTTTTTTTTATAAAAATAAGCATTCTAATAGTAGTGTAGTGTTTATTTTTATAATTAACATTTTGATAACATCTTAAATTTTGTTTTTAAATATTTGTTAATCAATATTTTATATAAAATTTGATGTGTTTTTGTAATGTAATAAAATTTGATTTGATGTGTTTTTGTAGTGAAAATTAGTTGCGGGTAGTGAAAAATTAACATTATTATTGCATCAAATTACTAATTAATTAACCAAAATTTTTAGAAAAATGAAATTAACAAAATTACTTATTTTTTGTGTTTCGTCTTTGTTATTCTCGGTTATAGCTGTGGCCCAGGATGTCACAGTAAGTGGAATAATAAATGATGAAAGTGGAATGCCAGTTCCAGGCGCAACTATTCTATTAAAAGGTACTACAAAATCAACTGCATCAGATTTTGATGGGAAATTTCAGTTGCAAGTTCCTTCAAATGGAGTTTTAACAATTACTTTTATTGGTTATGCTACAGTTACTGAAGCTATAAACGGACGAACAAAATTATCGGTTCAGTTAAAACCTGAATCACAATCATTAAATGAAGTTGTTGTTGTTGGATACGGTACTCAAAAGAAAACAGTAGTAACAGGAGCGATCTCTAAAGTAAGAGCTCAGGATATCGAAAATTTACCGATAACGAGAGTTGAACAAACTTTACAAGGTAGGGTTTCAGGGGTTACAGTTGCAGCAAGTTCAGGACAACCTGGAGCTTCTTCTACTATTCGTGTGCGTGGTATCACTACATTAGGAAACAATGATCCTTTATGGGTTATAGATGGTGTAGTAGTTGATGCGGGAGGAATAGGTTACTTAAACCAGTCTGATATCGCATCTATGGAGGTATTAAAAGATGCAGCTTCTCAAGCTATTTATGGTGCAAGAGCAGCAGCTGGGGTAATTATCGTTACGACTAAAAAAGGAAAATCAGGTAAAATGAGTGTAAGCTATAATGGTTATACTGGTTTTTCTGGTCCTGCAAGAAAATTAGATCTTTTAAATGCTACGGAATATGCAACTTTAAGAAATGAAAAATATGCAAACGGATATGTTAAAAAATCTCCAACAGATACTTTTCAATTACCTTTTGCAAACCCTAGTTCATATGGAGCAGGAACAAATTGGCAATCAGAAATTTTTAACAACAGTGCAGCACGTATTGGACAAGAGTTAAGTTTATCAGGAGGAAATGATGTGTCTACTTTTTATGTGTCTTTTGGTCTTTTAGATCAGGAAGGTATTGTAACAACAGATATTTCTCATTACAACAGAAAAAATATTCGTTTAAACTCTACTCATAAAATAACTAAATGGATGACTTTTGGTCAGACTTTAGGTTTTTCTAGAGAGAAAACAGTAGGATTAGGAAATACAAACAGTGAATTTGGAGGACCATTAAGTTCTGCAATCAATTTAGATCCTATTACTCCTGCTATTGTAACAGATCCTACTATGGCTGCAAATGCACCTTATTCTGTAGGTATCGACGGGCATGGTAAAGGAATTTTAAGAGATCCTAACGGAAATCCTTACGGAGTTTCGACTATGGTTACTCAGGAAATGTCTAACCCATTAGCTTATACACAAACAAGATTAGGAAACTACAACTGGGCTGATAACTTTGTTGGAAATGCTTACTTAGAAATTGAGCCAATAAAAGGATTAAAATTCAGAACGACTGTAGGAGGTAAATTAGCGTATTGGGGTTATGAAAACTTCACACCAGTTTCTTACCTGAACTCAACAAATATTACACAGGTTAATAACCTTTCAAGAAATACCAATCAAGGTTTTGGATGGAATATTGAGAATGTTGCTTCTTATACAAGAAGTATAGGTGATCATAACTTTAGCGTATTAGTAGGTCAGGGAGCGTATGTAGACAATAGAAATAGTGGTACTACAATTACGTATACTAACTTACCAGTAGATAGCTATACAGATGCATCTTTTAACTTTGACCTTCCAAAAGATCAAATTAATGCTACAGCTAGTACAGGAAATGAGCATAGAGTAACTTCATTATTCTCAAGATTAACTTACGATTTCAAAGAAAAATACTTATTAACAGGTATTATTCGTAGAGACGGATCTTCAAGATTTGGATCAAACAATAAATACGGAACATTCCCTTCGTTCTCATTAGGTTGGGTTCCTTCAAAAGAAGCATTTTGGATTGAAAACAAAGTAGTAAACCAATTAAAATTCAGAGGAGGTTACGGTGTAACTGGTAATGATAATATTGGAGATTTCAAATATTTGGCAACTATTGGAGACGGTCGTAACTATACAATTGGTACATCTGGATCTGTAACTATTGGTAACAGCCCGAATGCACCTTCGAATCCGGATTTAAAATGGGAAGAAACAAGCCAAACGAATATTGGTTTTGATGCTACAATTTTCTCTGATTTTAATGTGTCTTTTGACTGGTATGTTAAGAAAACTAAAGGAATTCTACAGGAAATTGCATTGCCAGGTTATGTTGGTTCAGGAAACCCAACAGGAAACGTTGCAGACATGCAAAATAAAGGTATCGATTTAGAATTAGGATGGCGTAAAAAATTAGGACAGGTAAATCTTGGTTTAAGTGGAAACGTATCTTATTTGAAAAATGAAGTAACGTTTTTAGGACGTGGAGTTGGTTTCCTTGCAACAGGAGAACAATTTAAAGCGATGACTTATGATATTACAAGAACACAAGTAGGACAACCTTACGGATCTTTTTACGGATTCCAAACAGCAGGTATTTTCCAAAACCAAGCTGAAATTAATGCGTATAGAAATGCTTCAGGAGGATTAATTCAACCAGATGCTAAACCGGGAGATTTCCGTTGGACAGATGTTAACGGTGATGGTCAGATTACTGCAGATGACAGAAAATTTCTGGGCAGCCCAATACCAAAATATACTTTTGGATTTACAGTTAACGTAGATTACAAAAATTTCGATTTAATGATCTTTACTCAGGGAGCTGCAGGAAACAAAATCTTCCAGGGATTACGTAGGTTAGATATTGAAAATTCTAATTACCAAACTAAAGCTTTAGGTCGTTGGACAGGAGAAGGTACATCAAATACTTATCCAAGATTAACATCTGATGATACTAACAAAAACTTTAATAATCCATCTGATTTTTATCTTGAAAAAGGAGATTACGTAAGAATCAAAACAATTCAGCTTGGTTATTCATTGCCAATTAAAACGATCAGTCAAATTGGTTTAGACAAAACAAGAGTGTATTTAACTGGAGAGAACCTATTCACTTTTACTAAGTATACTGGGTATGATCCTGAAATTGGAGCAAATAGTGCATCAGGAAACGTTATGGGTATAGACAGAGGTATTTATCCTCAGGCTAGAACTGTAATGTTGGGAGTTAATTTACAATTTTAATAAAAAACAAGAATCATGAAACTAAAAAATATAAAATATTCACTTGTTGTTTGCGGAGCATTATTTACTGCCCTTTCATGCAGTGAGGATTTTTTAACTGTAGAGCCGAAAGGAACTTCACTAGAGGCTAATTATTACCAAAATGAAAGCCAGGCTTACGCAGGATTAGTGGCTGTTTATGATATAATTGGTAAGCAGTCTAAAGGATTTGAAAACATGATCTGTATGTTAAATGCAGGTTCAGATGATTTTAATGCAGCTGGTGGTGGTGCAACAGACGGTGCCGGAATACATGCATTTGCAGATTATTCATTAAGCCAGTCTACTATTCCAGGTAGTTTTTGGGGAGATTTTTATCAGGGAATTTTTAGAGCAAACGTATTGCTTCAAAAATTACCGGCAGTACCAATGGATGAAGCTAAAAAAGGAAGATTTGCTGCTGAAACCAAAGCATTACGTGCTTACTATTATTTTGAGTTAGTTCGTACGTTCAGAAATATTCCATTGATTTTAGAGCCAATTAAAACAGCTGATATATTCAATGTAGTTCAGTCAGCTCCGGAAGCAATTTACGCACAAATCGAAAAAGATTTAAAAGAAGCGATTCCAGGTTTACCAGTTAAAATTACAAATATGACTGAGGAAGCTGGTCGTTTATCTCAGGGAGCAGCAAAAGCATTGTTAGGAAAAGTGTATTTATACGAAGGGAAAAACGCATTATCAGCAGCAGAATTTGCTGATGTAAATGGTACTCCTGGAGGAACAAGTATGTACGGATATAAATTGGTAGATAAATTTGCTGATTTATGGAAAGTAAGCAACAAATTTAACTCAGAAGCTATTATCGAAATCGTTCATACAGATAAAAGTAATGCCAATTGGGATTTTTGGGGTGGAGGAAAAGATGAAGGAAACTCTGTTTGTATTATGGTAGGACCTAGAGGATATAACAGATCTACTAATTCAACTGCACCGGATTTTGTTTCAGGATGGAGTTTTAATACTGTAAGACAAGGTTTATATGATGTTCTAAAAGGAGATCCTCGTTTTGATGCTACAATTCTTGACATGAAAGCATTGAAAGATGCTGGACAAGCTGATTGGGCTCCTAACTATGATGATACAGGATATTTCCTTAGAAAATTCATGCCTTTAAACTCAGATACTTCTACAGGTAGTGGAGCAACAGCTTTAAATTATAAGCAAGATGTTTATGCAATTCGTTTAGCAGATACTTACTTGATGGAAGCTGAAGCATTAGGTGGTACAGGAGCAAGAGCGCAAGCGTTACTTGATGCTGTAAGAGCACGTGTAGGTTTAGGGTCAACTCCGGTTTCTTTAGATGCAATTGCATTAGAAAGAAGAAAAGAATTAGCTGGAGAAGGACACCGTTGGTTCGATTTAGTGAGAACAGGAAAAGCAGCTGCTGCATTGGCATCTAAAGGATTCCAGGCTGGCAAAAACGAAATTTGGCCAATTCCTTTCAAAGAATTAGAAAACACTAAAATTGTTCAAAACCCTAACTATAACAATTAAATAAAAATCATATGAGTTTAAATATAATTTTTAAAAAGAGTATATACCTAATGTTGGCTTTGGCAACATTAGGTACCATAATAGTAAGTTGTGAGCCTGATACAGCAGGTGCTGGCAACGGACTTGAAGATCCAAATGTTGATGCTTCATTTACAATTATTCCTGTAGCAGGAAAAGTAAATACATATTTACTGGAACCAGTTAAAAAGAATGTTCTGACTTCTTACTGGAAAGTAGGTAAGGTTGAATATTACGGAAAAATGGAATTGGAAATTTCTTTACCGGATAAAGGAACATATAAGATAGTGCACACTGCTGTAGGTCGTGGCGGAAAAACTAATGCTACTACTCAGGACCTTGTTGTTGCAGCAAATGATCCTGAAAAAGGAAATTTAGTTAAAGGAAGTAGCTTCTTAGACGCTGCTGACCAGGCTCAATGGACAAATTTACACCTTAACACTAATGGATTAGCTTCATGGACATTTACTCCTGGATTCGCAACAATAAATGCAAGCGGAACAACCTGGAATCAAGAAGGAATCTATCAGGCAATTGATGTTGTAAAAGATAAAGAATATACGATAGATATGTTTGTAGCTGCAACAAGCGGATCTCCGGACTTTTGGTTTGAAGTATACGCAGGAAAAACAGTTCCAACTTCAGGAGTTGAATATGGAGACAACAAAGTTATGGGATTAAGTTCTGGAGATGGTTGTGGAAAAGCAGCATTTGAAGGAAAACTATCACTGGTAGGATGTGTGAAAAACACTGTTGCCGGAAAAGTAAGTAATGTTGTGAAATTTACAGAAAGTGGTAAAGTATATCTGGTAATCAGAAGTGGTGGTAATGGATTTACGCCAACAGGAATTAAAATTACTGAAGTAGAATTCAGAGGAAAATAAGTTTAAGTTAAGTTAAGTTTAAGTTTGGTTGTAAATAGCCCATAATCAGTATGAGTATGGGCTATTTTTTAAATCCGTAAGCTGGCGGAAACTTTTTTAGTGGAGACGAGTTCACAAAAAGTTTCAATTTAGAATTTAAAAAAAATAAGGAAGAATGAAAAAAAATAGTTTAAAAGCGCTATGTTTTTTGTTTTCGTTAGCGGCCTTTGCCCAACAACCCAAAACAAAAAAAGAGTTTACAACCCATGGAAAAAAGATAACAGTTTATACCACAGCTGAAAATTCAAATTTAAGAATAACCTCTACAGATAATCTAACCTTTACTGCCGCTAAACAACCTCTGGAAGTAGAAACAGCTGTTTTTGTAGAACCTGCAAAGAAGTTTCAGACTTTTATAGGAATTGGAGGAGCTATTACAGATGCGAGTGCCGAGATATTCGCTAAACTTTCAAAAGAAAAACAAACAGAATTTTTGAATGCCTACTACGATAAACAAAAAGGAATAGGCTATTCATTGCTAAGAACCACGATACAAAGTTCTGATTTTAGCAGTGGAAGCTATTCTTATATCAAAGAAGGAGATAAAGAATTAAAAACGTTTACTATTGAACACGATAGAGAATTTCGTATTCCGTTAATTAAAAAAGCCATTCAGACTGCAGGCGGTAAATTAATGACCTATGCTGCACCATGGTCTCCAAATGCTTTTATGAAAAGCAACGGAAACGTATTAAAAGGCGGAACATTATTACCTGAATATTATCAAACCTGGGCAAATTTTTATGCCAAATTTATAAAAGAGTATGAGAAAGAAGGAATTCCAATTTGGGGGACTTCTACTCAAAATGAGCCAATGGCCGTTCAAACCTGGGAATCTTGTATTTATACAGCAGAAGCCGAAAGAGATTTTATTAAAAATTTCCTTGGCCCGACATTAAAAAAAGAAAAACTGGGCAATGTAAAAATTATCGCCTGGGATCATAATCGTGATTTAATGAACTACAGAGCAAATGTAATTTACTCTGATCCTGAAGCTTCAAAGTATGTTTGGGGAATGGGATTTCACTGGTACGAAACATGGTCAGGAGGATCGTCAATGTTTGAAAATGTTGCAAAAGTAAACGAAGCATATCCCGACAAAGGTCTAATGTTTACAGAAGGATGTGTTGAAAAATTTGATGCTGCCAAATATCAATTTTGGGGTAACGGAGAAAGATACGGTATCTCTATGATTAATGATTTTAATAACGGAACTGCCGGATGGACAGACTGGAATATTCTTTTAGATCAAAACGGAGGACCTAATCATGTTGGTAATTTTTGTTTTGCGCCAATTCATGCTGATACAAGAACAGGAGAGTTAATTTACACTCCATCATACTATTATATTGGGCATTTTTCAAAATTCATTCGTTTAAATGCAAAAAGAGTAAGCTCAGCAGTAAGCAGAAGTGCTTTATTAAGTACATCATTTTTGAATGCTGATGGTACAATGGCTACAATTGTCATGAACCAAACTGATAAAGCAATTGACTATAAACTAATTATAGGTGCTGAACAATCAGTAGTTAAGATTCCTGCACATGCAATACAAACGCTTGTGTATTAATGTTTTGTTAGTAATAAAACGAGGGCTGTTCTGAATGAATCATCCAGATTAGCCCTCAATTTAATTTAAATTAAATCGTTTTTTTTGAAAGTACAATGAAAATCATCAATAGAATTTTAATAGCCCCAATACTAGTTCTGCAATTAATTTGTTCTTCATCAAAGGTTGTTGGACAAAATGCTCATACATCAAAAAAAAATAAAAAAATAGAGGTTTATACTACTGCCGAAAACACAAATCTGAGATTATCGTTATCAAATAATTTCATTTCAAAACCAACTTCACAACAAAAAACTTCAACAGTATCTATAAATTTAGATCCTGAAAAAACAGATCAAACTTTTCTTGGCATTGGTGGAGCTATAACTGATGCAAGTGCTGAAGTTTTTGCCAAACTATCACCAAAAAAGCAAAAAGAGTTTCTTACCGCTTACTACGATAAGAACAAAGGAATTGGCTATTCTTTGGCCAGAACAAATATTCACAGTTGCGATTTTAGCAGCGACAGCTATACCTACGTTCAGGAAGGAGATAAAGATTTAAAAACCTTCAATATTGATCACGATAGAAAATACAGAATTCCATTAATCAAAAAAGCAATTGAAACAGCCGGCGGGAAATTAACTTTATTTGTTAGCCCATGGAGTCCCCCAGCTTTCATGAAAGACAATAATGATATTTTGCACGGCGGCGTTTTATTGCCTGAGTTCGCTCAGTCATGGGCAAATTATTATGTTAAATTTATAAAAGCTTACGAAAAAGAAGGAATTCCGGTTTGGGGATTAACGATTCAAAACGAGCCAATGGCAAAACAACGTTGGGAATCTTGTATTTATACTCCCGAAGCAGAAAGAGATTTCCTGAAAAACTTTCTTGGACCCACTTTAGAAAAAGAAGGACTTGGTGCTAAAAATGTTATCATTTGGGATCACAATCGTGGAGATATGCTAACAACAAGAGCCAATCTTGTGTTTTCAGATCCTGAAGTTTCAAAATATGCCTGGGGAATTGGATTTCACTGGTACGAAACCTGGAACGGCGGTGCTCCAAAATTTGAATCGGTAGGAGAGGTTCACAAAGCATTTCCGAATAAAAATTTAATATTTACCGAAGGTTGTATAGAAAAATTCGATGCAGCTAAATTTCAGTTCTGGGGAAATGCAGAACGATACGGACTTAATATGATTAACGATTTCAATAACGGAACCGTTGCCTGGACAGACTGGAACATCCTTTTAGACCAGAACGGAGGACCAAATCATGTGGGGAATTTTTGTTTTGCGCCAATTCACGCTGACACCACAAAAGATGAGCTAATTTACACACCAATGTATTATTATATCGGACATCTTTCAAAATTTATTCGCCCTGGAGCAAAGAGAATAATTCAAACCATAAGCGATAAAAATTTAATAAGCACTTCATTTAAAAATTCTGATGGCAAAATAATTACAATTGTCATGAACCAATCAGATAAGGAGATTGTTTATACCCTAATGAACCACGATTTGCAAAATACTATAACTATCCCGGCGCATGCTATGCAAACTATTGTATACTAAGTGCTAAACTAAAAACTATAAAATGAAATTAAACTTTAAAAACACCATAAAAGTATTGTTCCTGGCTCTGGCAGCTTTTGCTCAGGCAAATTGCTCTTCGTCTAGTGATGCTGCTGATCCGGTGGTGAAACCTCCAGTAGTAACTCCTCCGGTTGTAGTAACAAACGATGTCGATTTTTGGCTTACCAAAGGCGACCAAAGTGTATTACTGGCAAAACAAACCGGCGTTTTAGGATTTGGCACCACCAGTAATTCATATGCAAATATTGAAGTAAATGCTGCTCAAAAATACCAAACTGTCGACGGTTTTGGATATACTTTAACCGGCGGAAGTGCTGATGTAATTAATCAGTTAACAGCCACTAAGAAAAGTGCACTTTTGCAGGAGCTATTTGGTTCCGGAGAGAATTCTATTGGTATCAGCTATATTCGAATAAGTATTGGAGCTTCTGATTTGAATGCATCTCCGTTTACTTATGATGATCTTGCCACAGGAAGTACCGATTTAGATTTAGCAAAGTTTAGTTTAGAGAAAGACAAAACAGGAGTAATTGCTCTTTTAAAAGAAATTTTAGCTATTAATCCTAAGATCTTAATTCTGGCCACGCCTTGGTCAGCACCACTTTGGATGAAAGATAAAGACAGTTTTATTGGAGGAAGATTACAAACCCAATACTACGATGTTTACGCAAAATATTTTGTAAAATACATTCAGCAAATGAAAGCGGAAGGAATTGTTATTGATGCCGTAACGCCTCAAAATGAACCGCTTCATGGTGGAAATAATCCAAGTATGGAAATGTCAGCTTTAGAGCAGACTAATTTCATTAAAAACAATTTAGGTCCGGCATTTAAAGCGGCTAATATTGCGACAAAAATTATTGCTTACGATCACAATTGTGATAAGCCAGAATACCCCAAAACAATTTTAGGAGATCCTGCCGCAAACCCATTTGTTGATGGTTCAGCATTTCACTTATACGCCGGAGACATCAGCGCACTTTCAAATGTTTACAATGCTTATCCGGATAAAAATATTTATTTCACAGAGCAATGGACTTCTTCTACGGGAGATTTTGGCGGAGATTTAAAATGGCATCTTAAAAATGTAATCATTGGTTCAATGCGTAATTGGAGCAAAAATGCATTAGAATGGAATTTAGCCAATAATGCCTCTTTTGGACCGTACACTTCAGGCGGATGTAATAGCTGCAAAGGCGCATTAACAGTAACATCAAACGAAGCTTTTCAGCGTAATGTGGCTTATTATATTATAGCACACGCTTCTAAATTTGTTCCCGCCGGATCAGTACGAATTGCAAGTAATATAAGTGGGAATTTGCAAAATGTAGCTTTTATTACGCCATCAGGATCAAAAGTTTTAATTGTTGAAAATGACGGACAAGCGGCTGAAATATTTAATATCAAATTCGATGGTAAGTGGGTAACTACTTCTTTGCAAGGGGGATCTGTAGCCACTTATACCTGGAAATAATTTAAAATTCTGAAAGTTCCTTCGCTAAAGAGAAAACTCCACAGAAGGGCAAATTCACGTAAAATGATTCTGTAAGAATTTTATATTTAAAATATTTAATGCAGAGAGTGATGATAAATCTAATATTAACGATTCTAACATTCATAATTAACATAACTTTTAAATAAGTTTTTTTCTTTAAGGCTACAGAAACATTAGCTTTACCGATTAAAATTTTTTAAATATGAAAAAGATAAACAAAATTATTTTAGTAGTATTCCTACTTTTTGCAAGTGGATCATTCTATGGTCAAAATTTAAAAATCATGACCTATAATATTCGTTTAGATGTTGCTTCTGATGGAGAAAATGCATGGCCAAAACGAAAAGATTATTTTGCTTCTCAAATACAATTTTACAGCCCGGATGTTTTTGGAGTTCAGGAAGCAACCCCAGGTCAGGTAACAGATATTGCATCGGCTTTGCCAAATTATAACAAATTTGGAGTAGGAAGAGAAGAAGGAGGAACAGGAGAGGCGTGTACGATTTATTATAAAAAAGATCGCTTTAAAGTAGAGCAGTCAAATACATTTTGGTTATCAGAAACTCCAAATGTAGTGTCAAGAGGTTGGGACGCAGCTTGTAACAGAGTTTGCACATACGGGCTTTTTAAAGATTTAAAAACTAAAAAAACATTTTGGGTTTTTAATCTTCATCTTGATCACATGGGAGAAGAAGCAAGAATAAAAGGCGTACAGCTTGCTTTGAAAAAAATAAGCGAATTGAATACAAAGAAATATCCGGCATTTTTAATGGGAGATTTCAATTCAGAACCAGATACAAAACAAATTGCAGAAATTAAAAAAGTAATGGATGATACCAAAGATGTTTCGAAAGAAAAACCTTTTGGACCATCAGGAACGTTTAACGATTTCAAACACAACGAACCTGTAACATTATTACTCGATTATATTTTTGTTTCAAAAAACAGCGGATTAAAAATTCAAAAACATGCAGTTTTAAGTGATTCTAAAGATTTAAAATATCCATCGGATCATTTACCTGTTTTAATAGAAATAGATTAAAATGAAAAACATCAACAAAAAACTTCAAATTTTACTTTTACTGCCACTTATTGCAGTTCAGATAAAATGCGGAACTTCAAAAAATGCAGCAGCCACTTCTAATAAAGCAGAGTCGTGGATAACAACAACTGATGAGTCTTTAAAACTTCAAAAGCAAAATGATTTAGTTTTTAATGCAGAAACGAATTCAAACCAGACTATTGAAGTAAATCCTTCAGAAAAATTTCAGACCATCGAAGGTTTTGGATTTTCTTTGACAGGAGGAAGCGCTCAGGCCATTTTAAAACTGGATAAAGCAAAAAAAGAGGCTCTGCTTCAGGAATTGTTTTCGAGAAAAGATGATGCCATTGGTTTAAGTTACCTTCGTATTAGTATTGGAGCTTCTGATTTGAATGAAAAAGTTTTTTCGTATGATGATTTACCGGAAGGTGAAACTGATTTAAAACTGGAAAAATTTGATTTAGGTCCGGATTTAAACGACGTTGTGCCTTTGTTAAAAGAAATTTTAGCTATTAATCCAAAAATAAAAATTATGGGTTCTCCGTGGTCGCCTCCAGTTTGGATGAAAGACAACGGAAGCTCAAAAGGCGGAAGTCTTCAACCAAAATACTATCAGGTTTATGCGGAGTATTTTGTAAAATATATTCAGGCAATGAAATCGCACGGAATTGTAATTGATGCGATTACACCTCAAAATGAGCCATTGCATCCGGGAAACAATCCAAGTTTGTTAATGCTTGCTGAACAACAGGCAGATTTTATTGGCAATCATTTAGGTCCCGCTTTCGCGAAAGCTAAAATCAAAACCAAAATTGTGATTTACGATCACAACTGTAACAAACCCGAATATCCTTTAACGATTTTAAAAGATCCAAAAGCGAATCCTTTTGTAGCAGGTTCTGCATTTCATTTGTATGAAGGAGATATCAGCGCATTATCTACGGTTCATGATGCATTTCCAAATAAAGATTTGTATTTTACCGAACAATATACAGGATCAAAAAGCAGTTTCGAATCTGACTTAAAATGGAGTGTAAAAAATGTTGTTATTGGTTCTATGCGTAACTGGAGCGTAAATGCGCTTTCGTGGGGATTAGCAAATGATGAGTATTACAAACCATTTACACCAGGGGGATGCTCTACTTGTAAAGGAGCGTTAATGATCGATCAGGCTCAGAATATCAAAAGAGAAGTGGGTTATTATATAATAGGTCATGCATCAAAATTTGTTCCTGAAGGATCAGTAAGAATAGGAAGTAATATTAGCGGAAATTTATACAATGTCGCTTTTAAAACGCCATCAGGACAAACGGTTTTAATTGTAGAAAACGACGGAACTACAACAGAAACATTTAATATAAAATACAATCAAAAACAATTTTCAACTACCTTAAACGCAGGTGCTGTGGCTACTTATGTTTGGTAATCAAAATTAAATTCATGAAGAAATTAACCACATTTGCCTTGTTGATGGTATCGCTTTTTGCGGCAGCACAACAAGAAACAATAGATCAAAAAGTAAATGCTCTATTGAAAAAAATGACCATCGAAGAAAAAATTGGTCAGCTTAATCAATATACGGGAGATAATTCGGCAACAGGACCAATCACAATTAACCCAAACAAACAAGCCGAGATAAAAGCAGGACTTATAGGTTCTATGTTAAATATTGTGGGTACAAAATACACCAGACAATATCAGGAACTGGCAATGCAATCACGTCTTAAAATTCCGTTGTTATTTGGTCAGGATGTAATTCATGGTTATAAAACAACTTTCCCGCTTCCGTTGGCCGAGGCTGCAAGTTGGGATTTACAAGCCATTGAATTAGCTGCAAGAGTTGCTGCCGTAGAAGCTTCTGCAAGCGGAATTCACTGGACATTTGCACCAATGGTAGACATTAGCCGTGATCCTCGTTGGGGACGTGTTATGGAAGGTGCCGGAGAAGATACTTACTTAGGATCTAAAATTGCTTATGCAAGAGTAAAAGGATTTCAGGGAAATAAATTAGGCGATTTAAACTCAGTTATGGCTTGCGTAAAACACTTTGCAGCTTATGGTGCAGCAGTGGGCGGAAGAGATTATAACTCAGTGGATATGAGCGAAAGAATGTTATGGGAAACTTATTTACCACCATTTAAAGCCGCTCTTGATGCAGGAGCAGCAACTTTCATGAACTCATTCAACGATTTAAACGGAATTCCTGCTACAGGAAATGCACATTTACAACGTGATATCTTAAAAGGAAAATGGAACTTTCAGGGATTCGTAGTTTCTGACTGGGGTTCGATTGGCGAAATGGTAGCGCACGGATATTCGAAAGATCTTAAAGCCGCAGCACTTTCTGCAATTACTGCCGGAAGCGATATGGATATGGAAAGTAATGCTTACAGATATCATTTAGCTGATTTGGTTAAAGAAGGAAAAGTACCTGTTGAATTAATTGATGATGCAGTAAAAAGAATTCTTCGCAAGAAATTCGAATTAGGATTATTTGATGATCCATACAAATATTCAGATCAAAAAAGAGCTGATAAAGCCTTGAGCAATCCGGAACACAGAAAAGCAGCTCTTGATGTAGCGCAAAAAAGTATCGTTTTATTAAAGAACGAAAACGAAACTTTACCACTTTCTAAAAACCTGAAAACAATTGCGTTTATCGGGCCAATGGTAAAAGAGTACAAAGAAAATATGGGATTCTGGTCTGTAGAATTACCTGAAGTAGATTATAATAAATGGATCGTTTCGCAATGGGATGGTTTACAAAATAAAGTAGGTAAAAATACCAAGTTGCTTTACGCTAAAGGTTGTGAAGTTGACGGAGACAATAAAGATGGTTTTGCAGAAGCAGTTGCAACTGCCAAACAAGCTGATGTTGTTATTTTGAGTATTGGAGAAAGACGCGACATGAGTGGTGAGGCAAAAAGCCGAAGCGATATTCATTTGCCTGGCGTTCAGGAAGATTTAGTAAAAGCAATTCAGGCTACCGGAAAACCAGTTGTAGTTTTGGTAAATGCAGGAAGACCTCTTATTTTTAACTGGACTGCAGATAACGTTCCTGCAATTGTTTACACTTGGTGGTTAGGAACTGAGGCAGGAAATGCAATCGCTAATGTTTTGTTTGGAGATTATAATCCGTCTGGAAAATTACCAATGACTTTCCCGAGAGAAGTAGGACAAATTCCAATTTACTACAATCACTATAGTACAGGAAGACCAGCTAAAGACGAAGATTCAAAAAATTATGTTTCAGCATATATTGATTTAAAAAACTCACCTAAATTTCCGTTTGGATATGGTTTGAGTTATACTAAATTCAACTATTCAGATTTGAAGTTATCTTCGACTAAAATGAAAAATAATGAAACCATTAAAGTTTCATTTCAATTATCGAATGCTGGAAAAGTAGCCGGAGAAGAAGTAGTGCAATTGTACTTAAAAGATAAATTTGGATCAGTTGTAAGACCGGTTTTAGAATTGAGAGATTTTCAAAAGATAAAATTAAATGCAGGAGAATCTAAAACAATCGAATTTACAATCGACAAAGAAAAACTTTCTTTCTACAATGATAAATTAGAATTTGTTGCAGAATCGGGAGATTTCGAAGTAATGATTGGAGCTTCATCAGCAGATATCAAATTAAAATCTAATTTTGAGTTGTTGTAAAACAATTCAATAGCAATAAAAAAGGGCTTCAAAACGAAGCCCTTTTTTGTTATAATTATTTTACCAGTTTTTTGAAATTAAACTTCATTAAATTCATAAAGCCCTGTTCGATAATGTCAATTCCCAGTCCGAAATTGCTATCTGCAACCTCGTGATGCGCATTTCTAAATTCTTCAAAATCTGCAGGCGGAATTTCTAAATTAACCAATGGTGTAAAATCGATGTTTATTGTAGCGCCATTTTTTGTGATCTTTTTTCGGCTTGTATAATCAAAATACGGATTTTTAATGTTGCTTTCCTGAGCTGTAAATTTCTCTTCAACATCTATTCTTTGATCTGTGTAAAGGTTGATTTCGTACTTTTCGTTATCAAAATTATGCCAGAAGGCGATATCAGTATGCAAAAAGTCGCGAGCATTATTTTTAATCACATTTCGATCAAAATACATTAAGAAACGATTCTTTTGAGGATCTGTATAATATGGATCTTCAACCGTAGCTTTGTACTGAATGGTATATTCATTCAGCTTTTTATCATCACTTATTGTTTCGATTGTAGCATCCTTAAATATATTTCGAACATCAGTTCCGTTTCTGTCGTTATTGTAATTCAGCGTATAAAAAAAGAAATTATTCCAGCTGTCAATGATTTCTCTTTTATTGGTGTTTTTAAAATACTTACGCATATAATTGGCGCGATTTCCTTTGTAAGTAGTCGTTAGCGAAAGCTTTCCAGTATTATTCTGAACATTAAATTCAGCTTTTTCATTTATACCATAATAAGGAAATTTATGCGATTTTTTTATTTGTAAATCCTGATTAGGTTTTACTTCTAAATAATGCATGAAGTAAATAAAACCGCGATTTTCGATCAATCCAAATTCATCACGACTTGTAGCATCAATAAAATACGTTTCGCCTTTATAATCGATTTTTACAATAACATGATTAAAAGTCAATAAAGAAGGCAAGTAATATTTAAGGTAATGATCTGTATTGAAATTTACCAAAACCACAGACGAATCGACTTTGATATAATCTAAAATTACTTTTAGTAAAACACATTTTGCCTTGCAGTCTCCTTGTTTGTTTTGATACGTGATCGAAGGTTCCTGAGGTTTGTGCCCATTCATTTCATCAGCATTAAAAACATAATACACATGATTTTGCACATAATCTATCGCAAACTGCAATTGTTCATCTTTGTTGGTAATAGCATCCAGTTTTTCGACCAAGTTAGGAGCAAATTCCTGTAAAGACGATTTAGCATAAACCTCTTCATACAAAGGAGAAATATAATTCGATAAGTCGATCCAGTTACTATCAGTCGCAAAATCGATAAAAGGAGCAATTTCTCTATTCGTATCTACAAAATTGATGTAGTTTTCTTTTTCGATAGTAAATTTTTGACCCTTTTCTAAATAGTTAATTTCCGGAGCCAATACATTCCCCTCTTCATCTCTAAAGAACGTTTTTTTGTAAGCAATATTTTTTTTGCGATCATTGATAAAAGTAAACTTATAACTTCCGTAAGCCCAATAAGTACTTGGACTCACCCAAACGAACTTAGAAAATTCCTTACGTAAAAAGTCACGTTCTGTAAACACTTTTACTCTCGAATCTTCCATGATCAAAACATCGTAAAGACGTAAATCTTTTATCGTAATATTAATTTTTTTATTGCTGCTTAAAACACCGCCATCACTCTGGTTTTCGCTGTCTAATACTTTAATTTTCGTATCAGGAATTTTGTCAACCAAAACACCTTCTCTCAAAACGCTTATTCTGTGTATAATGTAAGTTTCATTTTCTTCGACTACAACATCCATCACCGAAGCATTTTCAAGATTAGCAGGCTCGTTAAGCGTATAAGCTACACAAGCATATTCGCTATTTTCCTCATCACTTGTATAATAAATTTTATCTAAAAAGTAGCAATAATCACGTCCTTCATCTATCTGTTTACTTGCAAAATCTGATTCCTTAATGTATTCAATAAGTTGATTGTCATTAATATTAGTAGCCCATTCTGCTGGTTTTTGAATTTTGTAATTCTCTGACTGAATAAGATTTTCCATCGATGTGTTTTTAATATTTTAATAATTAAGATAAGTATAATCTTATTTTTTATGACTGACAAAAATAAAGAGTTTTGAAATACTTAATGATTGTTAAAATTAATTAATTTAATTTTTCTTAATAAAATTGCGTCATTTTATTGACATTGACAATTGAAATTGTAAAAAATATCAATTTTTTATTACGGCTAAATTTTAATTTTAAATAAAAAAAAGCAGCAAGATTCTGTAATGTTTTATTGTAGAGGAATTTGTAAAAATAAAAAAACCTCGCATTTAGCAAGGTTCATATTTATTTGATTATTGATCTTAAAAGATTTATACATCTAGCAGAATTTGTTAATATCAGGATTTATTTTAAAACAGTATTTATAAAATCCATAGCGCCAATTCCTTTATAAGAGGCAAATAATGCTTTGTCAAAAGCTTCGCGTTTTGCTTTGGTATTTTTGGCATCAGTTTCAACAATCATTTCGTTGAAAATTTTTTCCTGCTCTTCGCTATACTTTATAGAAGCTTCTAAAAGATCATTTTTTGATACTAATCCGAAAGAAGAGTAAATCCTCTTCATAAATTTTTTATTGAGTTTTTCTAAATCAGGAATGCTCATATTCAAATCATTAATGGTTCTATACTCAGATAGATTATTTATTGTGATTTTTCGTTAAAAATTACAATTTTAAAACTGATAACTAATAGGTTATAACTTTTTTAAGACGCTTATAAGTTGAAAAAACAACAAAATAAATACTTAATGTGTTATTATGACGCAATGTACTTATTTTTTTAATTTGTTGTTTGTTTTTTAACTGAAAAATTGTGATTTTAACACTTCTTTTGAAGCCTGTTTTTTTCAGACTTATTAAGCTGAATTGGATAAAAATGTTTTGGTTTTATAAAAATGCTTTAAATTGCAGAGCCAAATCGAAAACGAAAGTTGTAATTAATAAGCAGTAAATGTTAAAAGACATTATAGAAAATAATCAAAATTATCAACCCGGACTTTCGATAGATTGTGTGATTTTTGGTTTTCATGACAATCAGCTAAAGGTTTTATTAATTAAAATTCCGCATAGCGAAAAATGGTCATTACCAGGTGGTTTTATCCCTATTGATCAGGATATTGATACCGCAGCGGTAACGGTTTTAAATGAAAGAACAGGAGTAGAAGGTATTTTCCTGAGACAATTTGCCACTTTTGGAAAGATAAAACGCAACGATCAGCATTTTAGCAAAGAAGTTTTAGAATTTTTAAAAATTGAAGAAGCAAAAGGAAAATGGCTCACACAGCGTTTTGTAACGATTGGGTATTATGCTTTGGTCGATTTTTTAAAAACAATTCCGAAATCTGCCAATAAAGAAGAAGTTATAGAATGGATTGATCATAAAGAAGTGCCTGAACTTATTTTAGATCACAAAGAAATTTTAGATAAAGCATTAGACACTCTCAGAATTGAACTGAATTTAATGCCGGTTGGATATAATTTATTGCCTGAAAAATTTACGATGCCGGAACTGCAAAAATTGTATGAAACGATTTTGGATAAAAAACTCGACAGAAGAAACTTTCTGCGTAAAATAAACAATATTGGCATCTTAAATAAACTCGACGAAAAGAAAAGTAACGTAGCACATAAAGCACCAAATCTTTATACTTTTGATAAAGACAAATACGAAGAAGTCCTTAAAAATGGCTTGAATCAAGGTTGGTAAATTTTGTGTTAGGCTTCAACAGCTACTAAATTAATACGATATGATAAATATTGACACATTTAGAAAATTAGCCTTATCATTCGAAAATGCAATCGAAGAACCACATTTCGAGAAGACTTCGTTTCGTGTCAACAAAAAGATTTTTGCCACTTTTGATGAAATGAATCATCATGCAATTTTGAAATTAAACGAAATAGATCAATCTGTTTTTTGTGCGTCAAGCGAAATGATTTTTTATCCGATACCGAATAAATGGGGCAAACAAGGCTGGACAATTGTTGAGCTTTCTAAAGTAAGACCAGAAATGTTCGAAGATGCGTTGAAACTATCTTATCAGAATGTTGCACCAAAAAAGAAGTAATTTCAATCTTTGAAATTTAAAAATACCACATGAAAGAAAAAGAAATCATATCCAAAACATTGTATGATTTATATAATGATTTAGGGCTTCCGGTAGATTTAATTCATCAGGATTCAGGATTTACGATTCATAATCTGATCGATATTCCGTTTGAGTTACCGTATCAATCGCCTGTTTTTCGTCCTAATTATTTTTCTTTTGTTTTTGTAAAAAGTGGTTCAGGACAATATACCATTGATGGAAATACTTTCGAAATTCTGCCCGGTTCTATCTATTTTACAAACCCGAGTAATTACAGAACTTTCAGATGGAATACGATCGACGAAATCTACCTAATTACTTTTGATGAAACTTTCCTGAAAGAGAATTTACATCACGATATTTTCAATGAATTTTCTTTTTTGCTAACAGAAACCATTCAGCCTAAAAAAATGGAAGTTGAGGCTTTCGCCGAAATGGAACGTCTGTACCTTCAGATCCATAAAGAATACCATGAGAATTCGATTTATAAATATAGAATCATTGGCAACTTATTTATTGTTATTCTTCTAAAAATAAAAGAACATTTCTGGAAAGATTACGACCCAATATACGAAGGAAACAGAAGTTCTCAAATCGTAAAAACCTTCAAACAAAATGTAGAAAACCATTACCGTGATTTAGTACATCATAAAACCGAAAGAATCTTTCGTGTAAACGATTATGCCGAACTCCAAAGTCTGCATCCTAATTATCTTAGTAATGTAATCAAAACCAAAACCGGAAAAACCATCATGACCTGGTTGTCCGAGAAAACTATTGCCGAAGCCAAATCATTACTTCAGAATTCAGAAATGAGTATCAAAGAAATTGCCTTTCTTCTGGGCTTTACAGAGTCGGCTCATTTTAGTAATTACTTCAAAAAAAATACCCAAACTACACCTGCCAATTACAAAAAGGAACACAAAAAAGCCTAATCTTAGAAATTTGCATCTTTTGCTGTAAAACGCGTACTTTTTCAGAAGCACCTCCATCGGATCTTTGTACTATAATTTTAAAACAAAGAAAAAATGGAAACGTTAAACGGAAAAGTAGTATTAGTTACAGGAGCTTCAAGAGGAATTGGAGCTAGAATTGCCAATCAAATTGCAGAGGCTGGAGCCAAAGTAATCGTGAACTATTCAGGTAACAAAGAGGCTGCTGATAAAGTAGTTGAACAAATTATTGCAAAAGGCGGAGATGCAATCGCAGTTCAGGCCGACGTAAGTAAAACTGACGAAGTAAAAAACTTGTTTGATATTGCAATAGCGCATTTTGGTAAAATAGATGTGTTGGTAAACAACGCAGGAATCATGATTACCAAACTCATCAAAGATACTACCGATGAGGATTTCTCCAGACAATTCGACATCAATGTAAAAGGCACTTTCAACACGATGCGCGAAGCTGCAACCCGTCTTGAAAACAACGGCAGTATCATCAATTTCTCGACTTCTGTAAATCGTATTATGTTGCCATCTTATGGAACTTATGTAGCTACCAAAGCTGCTGTAGAACAATTAACCCGAGTATTTTCTAAAGAAGTAGGAAGCAAAGGAATCAATGTAAACTCAGTTTCTCCGGGACCAACTAACACTGAATTATTTACCAACGGAAAACCTCAGGAAGTAATAGATCGTTTGGCTTCACTTTCTGCCTTCAATCGATTAGGAGAACCGGACGATATTGCAAAAATCGTAGTGTTTTTGGCGAGTGATAATGCCAAATGGATCACAGCACAAAACATTGGCGTAAACGGAGGAATGGCGTAAGCAATGGCAGTTTCAATGTCAAAAATCAATTACAATTTCAATGTCAAAAAATCTAAAAATCTAAATTATGAAAAATTTAAAAAATAAAGTAGCCCTTATTACAGGATCAGCAAGAGGATTAGGAAAAGCAATCGCAGAACGTTATGCCGCTTTAGGAGCAGATGTCGTTATTAATTATTCAAGAGACAAGGCTTCCGCCGATGAAGTTTTGAGTAATGTTCTGGCGATGGGCGTAAAAGCAATTGCGATAAAAGCAGATGTAAGCAAAGTAGCCGATTTAGAATATTTATTTAGTGAAGCCAAAAAAACTTTCGGAAAAATAGATATTGTGGTAGCCAATGCCGGAATCGAAATGGTCGAAGTTCCTGTAACTGAATTTACCGAAGAACAATTCGATAAAGTGTTTTCGATCAATACAAAAGGAACGTATTTTACTTTGCAACAAGCCGCAAAACACGTTGAAAATAACGGAAGAATTATCTATATCGCGTCAAGCACAACTTCTTTCCCAGTTCCGGGAATGGCGGTTTATGGCGGAAGTAAAACTACGCCGAGATACCTGGTAGATATCCTTTCTAAAGAAATTGGTCATAAAGGTATTACCGTAAATTCTATTATTCCGTTTGCAGTCGATCATTCCGGGATTTTTGCAGAAGCCAATAGTTATCCCGAATTAAGAAAACAATTACTAGACAGTTGCCCAATGCAGCGTTTGGCAGAAGTGGAAGATGTTGCCAATGTAGCTGAATTTTTTGCCAGCGATTTATCTTCTTTCGTTAACGGACAACATTTATTGGTAAATGGAGGAGCAACAAACTAAAAGACAAGAATCAAAAAGCAGTAAAATATCTCAATATTTTGCTGCTTTTTTTAATTTTAAAAATATGATATTAAAAATAATACATTCAGGATTATTGCTGTTTGTCGTTTTTATGGGAATAAAACAAGGGTATTCCATGATAAGTGGTTCGCCCCAAATAGTAAAAATGCTGGAAGATTTAAATTTCAATAATACTGAAATTCTGTTGTTCGGAATAGTTACTTTAATTAGTGCTATTTTGATAATTCATCCGAAAAGTTTTTTTATGGGCAATTTAATAATGGGAGCAACTATTGTACTTTTAATTTTCCTCCAAATTCAAAACCAAAATATAAAAGGAGCAGTTATCGAAATACCATTTTTATTAATGAATATTGTTTTGGTGTATTGGAAATATCCTTTTCTAAATTTCTTTTGAATTAACAAACCCGACAGGTTTCAAAAACCTGTCGGGTTTACAAATGTGTATTTATTCCACAATAGTTCTAAAAGTCAAATTTACCCGGGGTTTTTGTGTTGTTTTGGTGGGGGGTAAACGATGTAACCAATGCGTTTGTGTCGTGTCTTTCATCACCAATAAACTACCGTGTTCTAAGATTAATGAAACGGTTTCTTTTGTTTCTTTGTGTTTGAAAGCAAACTTTCTTTCAGCACCAAAACTTACAGAACCAATGGCGCCGTTTTTCTTTAAATCTTTTTCGGCATCACTGTGCCACGCCATTCCTTCATCGCCGGAATGATATAAGTTGAGTAAACAAGAATTGAATGTTTCGCCTGTTTCTTGTTCAATAATCGCTTTTAATTCCAGAAGTTCCTTTGTCCAAGGAAGGGCTTTTTTTGTGGTATTCGAATACGTATATTCAAAACCAGAATCTCCGTACCAGGCCACTTTTCGTTTGGTAAGAATCAATTTCCCGAAGATAATAGCTTCATCATTTTTCCATTCGATGGTATTCAAAAGTATGTCCAGATAATGATTTGCTTTTTCTCTCGAAAAAAGTTTACCATAATAATTTACAGTTCCGTCTTTAGGAAGTAAATTATCGTCAGTTTCGGGATTAAATAAGTCCATTTTTCCAGTTTTGATATTCGGTTTTCATGCAATGTCCGCAAGGTCTGAAACCATTTTGTCTGGCTTCATTTTCAGATAAAAAGAAAACCCGATTTTCACGTTTCATTCTTTTTCCTGACGAACATTTTAAAGTCCCGTAGATTTTTAGTTTTCGGTTTCCACCGAAGCAAATTTCTGCATTTTTAATTTTATTTCGGAGATCTAAATCTGAAATTTTGTTGTGTTGTAGCATAATGGTGTGTGTTTGGTTTTTCCGCCACGAATTCACGAATTAAATCAATTCTATTCGTATAGATTTTAAAAATAATTCGTGAATTCGTGGCAAAAGAACATGATGTCAGACGCACTGCTGTTAGCCTCTAAGGATATACGGTGTTTTGAAACCTCTGAGACTCTGAACCTTTGCGCCTTTGAACCTTAACTCAACGCATCATGAAAAATAATCCCTAACGTATGTCGTTCGCCTGAATGAATCTCACTCACGCCATGTTTCATATTTACACGATAATATCCCTTTGTGCCTTTTACGGGTCTGAAATTGGTTGTAAAAACTAAAATATCACCTTTTTTGGGTTTCAGGACAATAGCTTTCGATTGTGCTCGTGGAGTTTGTTGCGTCAAAACAAATTCGCCACCGGTAAAATCTTCATCAGGTTCGTTGAGGAAAAGTACAATTTGAATGGGGAAATAAACATCGCCATACAAATCCTGATGTAACGTATTAAATCCGCTTTTGCCGTATTTTAAAATCAAAACCGTTGCTTTGAGCTGATTATTGGCGTGACATTGTTCTAATAGTTTTTCATGTGCTTCAGGAAAAACGGTATTTATATTTAAGACTTTCATCCAGGCATTTGCAATTGGTGCTAATTTAGGATAAATACTAGTTCGAATACTTTGGATTAAATCCGGCAATGGATAATTGAAGTATTTATATTCGCCTAAACCAAATCGGTAACGTTCCATAACAACCGTTTTTCGATATAAAGTCGGGTTATCATAATCGAATTTTAAATCTTCGCATTGTTCGTTATTGAGCACGTTTGGAATAATTGCAAACCCATTTTCGTGCATAGATTCGGTGATGCTTTCCCAATTAAGAGAAGCAATTTTTGATTGTATATTTTGCATAATAATTTTAGATAAGATTAAATGCCAAAGAATTTTTTGCGTATTTTTTTATTGTAGAGACGCACAGCAGTGCGTCTAACGTGACGTATTGCCACGAAGATTTTTGTCGACAATCTTTGTGTAGACGCACTGTTGTGCGTCTCTACGATATACTTTGTGTTGAAAATATTATATCAATCGTAACAATTGATAATATTTTTAGATTGTTGGATTTATCTGCGCGCCTTCCCAACCAATAATAGCCGTTTTACGGGTGTTTCCCCACATGTAACCGCCAAAGGTTCCTGAAGACTGAATAACACGATGACACGGAATTAAAAAGGCAACTGGATTGCTGCCAATCGCAGTTCCGACAGCTCTTGATGCATTTGGTTTCTCAATTTGCTGTGCAATCGAACCGTAAGTAGAAAGTTGTCCCATTGGGATTTTTAGTAATGCTTCCCAAACTTTCAATTGAAAATCAGTTCCTTTTAAGTGCAGTTTGATTTCAGATAATTTACTCCAGTCGTTTTGGAAAATAAATAAAGCATTTTGTTGTGCTAGATCCAATTTTCGGGAGAATGATGCATTTGGGAATTTGGCTTTTAAATTCTGATATCCGGTTTCTTCATCTTCGGCGAAAGCCATAAAACAAACTCCTTTATTGGTCGACGCAACGATAATATTCCCAAACGGACTTTCGGCAAAACTGAAATTAATTTCGAGATTTTTACCACCATTTTTATATTCGGCGGGAGTCATTCCCTCGATATTTACAAACAGATCATGAAGTCGGCTTGTTCCGGATAATCCGGTATCAAAAGCGGCGTCAGATAAAGTGGCTTTGTTTTCTTTGAGGATTTTTTTGGCGTGTTCGACACTAATATATTGCAAAAACTTTTTAGGGCTTGTTCCTGCCCATTCGGTAAACAAGCGCTGAAAGTGAAACGGACTTAAATGCACTTTCTCGGCAACCTCATCTAAGTTGGGTTGTTCCTTAAAGTTAACTTTGATATAATCGATCGCATCGGCTATTCGATTATAATTGATGTTTTCCTGTGTGTTCATTTTCGTTCAATTTTATAATGCAAATATCGATTGGTTTTTGCGGGCATAAAATCCGAAACTTGCTGTCTTTTTTTTTAACCGCAAAGTACGCTAAGGTTTACGCAAAGCTCGCGATAGTTTTGCTCGCAAAGACGCGAAGGCGCAAAGTTTTTTTTCAATATTGTCACTCTGAGCGAAGTCGAAGGGCACAAAGTATGTTCATAAATATTGACTTAAATTTTAAAATAGAACTTTGCGACTCTGCGTCTTTGCGAGAGATTATTACAATAAATGCTTTTCCATTTTGTAATTAATCAATTCAATACCTAATCTTATGTTTTTTTGCTCAGCTTTTACAATGTATCCTTTCTTTTCAAAGAATGGTTTTGCGGTTATGCTAATATCTGATGTTATGATTTTTGAATTGTGATTTTTCACCTCAAGTTCAAGTGCAGTTAAAAGTTTATTGGCAATTCCTTGTCGTTGAAAATCTTTATGTATGTAGAAGAAATCAATATAATTTCCATCTTTTAAAGTTCCGAAACCAGCGATTTGATCTTTAATGATGGCTAATAAAACAAATTGTGTTTCGATAACTTCTGTCCACCGCTCGGTATTGTTTACACCGGAACTCCAGGCTTCTCTTTGCGCAACATTATAATCGTCTTTGCATACAGATTGTATGGTTTCGATATACAATTGCTGCATTTCTTTCAAATCTGAAATTTTGGCTTTTTTGAAAAACATCAATGATTTGATTTTTAAGGTAATAATGTTTGTGATAGGATCAAATGATACTATCATTTGTTGATTTGAAAAGTTTTAATGCGCCGTAGTTTTAGAAAAAACATTAATTACAATAACGCCAATTATAATTAAAGTCAATCCAATTATAGCGGGTAAATCAGGTATTTCTTTGAAGAATATTGCGCCAATAGTAGTAATTAATACAATACCAACTCCGGACCAAATGGCATAAGCAAATCCGACAGGAATGGTTCTGATAGCAAAACTTAAAAAGTAAAACGCAGCAAAATAGCCTATAAGTGTAATAATACTTGGGATAAGCTGAGTAAATTGTTCCGACTTTTTTAATGCGGTTGTTGCGATGATTTCGAAAATAATAGCAATGAATAAAAATAAAAAGTTCTTCATGATTGACGTTTTTTACAAAGTTACTTTTTTCATGAGATTTATTTACCTCAGATGAATTTCTAATTCTTTGTTTTTTGCCTCATCAAAACAGTCGGCGCATAACATTTTAAAATCGGCATTGGTTTTAAAAACATCAGTCCATTCTTCGCCGTTATCCAATAGCCATTGTTCGCATGCTCCGCACCAGGCAATTTGCGGGAGATCTTCTTCGGCTTCTGAATAATAAAAGCCTACTTTTTCTTTTTCGTCTAATGCCATTGCAATATGTATGCAGGCAAAAGACATGTCTTTAGAACCGTGTTGGTCGCATAAAACTTTCTCGATCATATTTTTATTGTTCTGAAATTGTAAAAGAGGTTATTATTTTTTCTTGTCTTGTTTTTCTTTTTCTTTTTTAGCTTTTTCCTCTTCTTTTAATCTTTTTTCCTCTTCTTTGGCCTTTTTCTCTTCTTCGTGTTTTTTCTCTAATTCTTCTTTTTTGATTTTATCGGCCTGTATCTGGTTTTGTAAATCCTGAATTTTATTGGAACTTTTTTCGATTTCGGTTTTTGATTCGCTTATTTTTTCTTCAGACTTGGCAACTTCTTTTTTAGATTTTTCGATAGTTTTTAAAGTGGTTGCATTAGTATCAGCATTGGTTTCTAGAGTTTTTAGTTCCTCGTTTTTTGTTTTTAAATCAGCTTCTCTTTGTTTTGATTTTTCCTGAAGTTTTGTGCGTTTTTTTTCTTCTTTGGCTAATTTCGATTCTTTGGTTTCGATGTTGTTCATCATGGTTGCCAGAGCGCGTTGTTGCTGTTGCTGCTGCAAAAACATCTGATTTTGTTGTCTTAACATTGCATTCGAGGCTTGCATTTGCCTTTGCATGCTAGATTGGGCGTTGGTAAAAAAAGGCAACAGTAATAATAGGGTTAAAGTAAGGCGTGTTCTCATAGGTAGGTTTTGGATATTGGGGATTTGAATTTCAAATGTAAAACTTAAACTTAAGAATATACTGAATATCTGATTAAAATTGATGTTCTTAATTTATGTGAGCGTGAGGGATAGGAGCAGGCTACCGAAGTAGCGTGGATAGCCCGACAGCGTCCCGGTAAGAGGGCGTATAAGCGCAAAGTAAGTTGCCCTCTTGACGGGATGGTGGCACGCCCAACTTATTTTTAGATTTCTGAGTTTAGATTTTAGATTGAAAGGGGAGCTTATTTATGGATTGAACGATAATCCTACGCTAAAAAATAACCTTACTTTATCGATATTATTGATCCATGAAGTATCGAAATGTATAGGGCCCAAAATGGATTGATAGGAAATTGCGGCGCCTCCGGATATTACTAGGCTAGGGTCGAAACCATCATCCCATTTTCCTTTTGGACTAAAGGCTTTGTTAATGTATTTGTCGAAAGATTCAAAACCAACGGTTGCGATATTAAAATGGGGAGTTAGGTAGATTTTGCCCATAAGGTTGATCTGAGAAGCTAATTTTAAGCCCATATATTGCGAAACATTGAGCTCGTCTTCGTGCAGGCCGGGAAATGAAAAACGATTGCTGCCGGAGCTTGGTATGATGCCGCCTAAGAAATATTTTGAGGCATAACCAAAATCTGAATAAGGGATTTGATCGTCTTTGTATTTATCTTCAAAAATAAAATAAGAATCGAACCCAACGATTCCTGTAATTTTCTTTCTTAAAAGTGCTCTTTTTTGATAACTGAAACCAAATTTTGTATAACCATTGGTTGCACCAGATATGCTTGAATGCTCAGGATCGTTAAAAGAGGTGTAGACATCTGTTAGCAATGATCGGGTGATATTGGCTTTCATAATTGTTCCGTTTTCAGCAAAGAAAACTTTATCCATATCATTGTAAGCATAGTGCGCATTTATTTCTATAGTATTTAAATTATAATTAGAAATGTTGGGAGAGTTGGGATTGTATTCTCTGTCGTATTTTGGTTTTAGATTAGAATATTGATAGTGTAAGCCATAACCAAAATAGCTTTTAAGGGAGTTTATATTTCTGTTGATCTCATTAGTAAATTCGACAGAATTATACAGTACGTTATCTGAAGCTTTACCATTAAAGAAGATTTCTTGTCTTAATAAGGCTCCATAAAGTTCAGATGACCACCACCAATCTCGGTTTCCTCCAAAATTTTTCTGATAATTGATTCTTGCTTTGGGTTGTTCGGCGATATCGATCGTTACCAGAAGACGGGATGCTCTGGCGAGAACATTTCTGGCGGTGTAATTAAAAATGATTCCAACGCCTCGATAAGTGTCATAATGCACCGATGTATTCAGTTGGTTTTTGGCACGTTCATGACCAAAGATGGTAACGCCTAGTTTATTGTCGTCTTTGACGAAATAGTTGTACGTAATCTCGTCAAAAAGATTGGTACCCATTGCTCTGTTAATACCTGCTATTAAATCTTGTGTGGTGTATTTTACATGTGTTTTAAGATTTATTCTTCCTAATACCAGCGCAAGGTTCTCCGGACTGATTTTTTTGTATACAATCGTATCCAGAATAATTTCTGAAGGCATGTGTGGTAATTCGTGAACTCGTTGCTGATATCCTTTTAATTTTTCGGATAATGCTACTAAAGCCGGAAGATTCTCGTTGGTTGCAATTTTACCATCTTTATAGATTTCGGCACTATCTGAAAAATCTGCCGTCGAAAAACGAAGGTTGGGCATGTGATCTACTAAGATATCGCAGAGTTTTCTATTCGCAGGATTTTTAATGTTACTAGGGAACATACTGGTTTGTGTCAGTATGGTTAAAACATTATTCAGTTTGTCTATGGGCTCTAATCCGCCACCCACATCACTACCAATAATAATGTCAGCGCCCATTTCTTTGGCAACATCTGTAGGGAAATTATTCAAAACCCCTCCATCAACCAAAACTGTTTTTTCGTATGACATAGGTTTGAAAATAGCCGGAAGCGACATACTGGCTCTCATTGCATAAGCTAAGCTTCCTTTGCTTAAAATAACCTCTTTTCCTTCAGACAAATCAGTTGCCATGGCTCTAAACGGAATAGGAAGGCTGTCAAAATCTCTAATATTATATACCGGATACGTGAGTTCAGAAAGATATTCTCTTAAATTTTGATCATTTAATAAAGAGCCAATACTGTTGAGTCTTTTGTTTTTAATCCCAATTCCGACTAAATACCGCTGAAATTCTCTTTTTTCTTCTACGCTTACAGATTGCAGCGATTGACCTCCGCCAAGTAGTTTATCCCAATTAATGTTTTTGGTTAGTTTTTCGATGCTGTCACCAGAATATCCCATGGCGTACAAACCGCCTATAATGCTTCCCATACTGTTACCCACAATAAGGTCCGGAACGATATGAAGAGAATCCAGTTTTTGCAAAAGCGGAATGTGTGCAATTCCTTTTGCACCGCCACCACTTAGCACTAAAACAACTTTAGGCTTTTTTTCCTGCGAAAAAATTACGTGCGGAAGACACAACAAAAACAATAAGACGAATAAATAAGATGTTTTTTTCAAGAGTACAGTTTTTATGTAGTTGAGAAATAGTAACTTATTCTGATTCTTAAAATTAAGGAGTTATTCTTTAAAAAGTATGTTTTTTATAGAAATCTTTTTTTATCCGGAAATAAGCCTCTCATTTTTAAAAACAAAACCCGACAAGTTTTAAAAACCTGTCGGGTTTGATATGTAATTAAAGAAATCTAAAATCAGAAATCTTCAATCTAAAATTTACTAGTATCTGTAGTATTCTGGTTTGAAAGGACCTTCAACCGGAACACCAATATAAGCAGCCTGATCGTCACGTAAAGTTTCCAATTCAACTCCTAATTTAGCTAAGTGCAAAGCAGCAACTTTTTCATCTAAATGTTTTGGTAACATGTAAACGTCGTTGTTGTAAGCAGCGCTGTTGTTCCATAATTCGATTTGAGCCAAAGTTTGGTTTGTAAATGAGTTACTCATTACAAAACTTGGGTGACCTGTAGCACAACCAAGGTTTACTAAACGACCTTCAGCAAGAATGATGATATCTTTTCCAGCGATAGTATATTTATCAACTTGTGGTTTGATTTCGATTTTAGATGCACCGTGGTTTTTGTTCAACCAAGCCATATCAATTTCGTTATCAAAGTGACCAATGTTACAAACAACAGTTTTGTCTTTCATTTGCTCGAAGTGCTCTCCAAGAACGATATCTTTATTTCCAGTAGTTGTAATGATGATATCAGCATTAGCAATTACAGTGTTTAATTTTTTAACTTCATAACCGTCCATTGCAGCTTGTAAAGCACAAATCGGGTCAATTTCAGTAACAGTTACAATAGATCCTGCACCTCTAAAAGAAGCAGCAGTTCCTTTTCCAACATCACCGTATCCACAAACGATAACTCTTTTTCCAGCTAACATTAAGTCAGTTGCACGACGTACAGCATCTACAGCAGATTCTTTACAACCGTATTTGTTATCAAATTTAGATTTAGTAACAGAATCGTTAATGTTGATTGCAGGCATTGGTAAAGTTCCCGCTTTTACTCTTTCGTAAAGTCTGTGAACTCCAGTTGTAGTTTCTTCAGATAATCCTTTAATTCCAGGAACCAATTCTGGGAAACGGTCAATAACCATATTAGTTAAATCTCCACCATCATCTAAGATCATGTTCAATGGTTTTCTGTCTTCACCAAAGAATAAAGTTTGCTCAATACACCAGTCAAATGATTGCTCATCTAGACCTTTCCAGGCATAAACCTGAATTCCCGCAGCAGCAATAGCAGCAGCAGCCTGATCCTGAGTAGAGAAAATGTTACAAGAAGACCAAGTAACCTCTGCACCAAGAGCGATTAAAGTTTCGATTAAAACTGCAGTCTGGATCGTCATGTGTAAACATCCAGCGATACGAGCACCTTTTAAAGGTTGTTCGTCTTTATATTCAGCGCGAAGTGCCATTAAACCTGGCATTTCAGCTTCAGCCAATTCAATTTCTTTTCTTCCCCAAGCCGCTAGAGAGATGTCTTTTACTTTGAAAGCCACAAAAGGCGTAGTTGTAGTACTCATTTATAGTATATTTGTATATTGTAAAATTTTTGCAAATTTACGGAATAGGTTTTTAATTTTGACTACTTTCTATAAGATTTGTGAAATGTTTAATTTCTTAATCTTTTGAACTTTAGCTAAATAATTTACTTGTTGTAAGATGATTTTGAAAATAAGGAGCTATTTCCTGCTGTCCGCTATATCTTTTCCTTGCTAAAGGAGCAAGAAAAAGGATGCCGCTCCCATCAGGGCTAGAAACACGAGACATTAAATAAGAAGTTTCGTTTTCAAATCAGGAAAATAATTCATAACTTAAAACTCATAATTCATAATTAAAAAGCAATGCCTTTATTCGAAACCATACAATTCAACGAAACTACCAAAATCTTAATTTGGCACATAACAGAATCTTTTGAAGAGTTGTCTGGCAAAGTAGTTTTAAAAGAAAAAACGCAGCAAAGACTTAACGGAATGAAGTCGCAAATGCACCAGCGTGCTTTTTTGAGCGTTCGTATGTTAATACAGGAAATGGGTTTTACAGATCATGAAATGCATTATGACGAGTTTGGAAAACCTTACTTTAATTGTCACAATCATATTTCGATTACACATTCGCACGATTTTGCCGCCATTATCATTAGCGACGAAACCGTAGGAATCGATATGGAATTGCAACGCGAAAAGATTCTAAGAATCGCCGATAAATTTGTTGATACCGAAACCAGTTATTTAAACACTCAAAATACTCCTGATTACATCAAGGAACTAACCGTAATTTGGGGAGCAAAAGAAGCCATCTTTAAAATCAGAAACGAAAAAGGAATCAGTTTTAAAGATCATATCAGAGTAAATGCTTTTTCATTAGATAAAAATCTAACCGAGGCTAGTTTGCATTTTAATGATCTTGTAGTAGATTTTGATGTGCATTATAAAGAAATAAAATCAAATACTTCAGGGCAGGATTTTACTTTGGTTTATGCTTTTGAGAAGTGATTTTTAGTCACAGTTTTCAGTGGCAGTTTTCAGTGAATAGCGACAATTTTGTCATTTCGATTTCTATAATAAAAATCAAAATTGAGAAATAATTCCGGAGGAACGAAATATATTTGTAGGGATGGATTTTAATCCATCCTGCGAAATGTAACCACGATTTTGTCATTGCGAGGAACGAAGCAATCTCATCTGCTAAATCAATCATAATGAGGTTGCTTCGTTCCTCGCAATGACAGCAGAATAATTAAATCTCACTTTCTTTTTGTCTGTGCTTAAACATACTCATGTATAAAAAAGTACTCATTTTACGCGCACGTCTTTTTAATGTTTCTACGTTTTCGCCTTCAAAATGTTCGTCTAAAGTCTGAAACCAATAGTTAAGCCAGATGCCAAATTCATTCGACGTGATTTTTTCATTAAAATGCTCGTCTACTTCATTATGCGCTACATGCGGATCGCCTTTGTATTTTTTTACGGCAAACAAATTGGTTTCCCAAAAATCCGTTAGTTTTTCAAGGTGAAGGTCCCAATCGGTTATTATTTCATTAAAATAAAAGCCGATTTCTTTATCGGCTCTTATTTTATCATAGAACTGATGTACTAAAAAAGAAACATCAGCTCTATTTTCTATTTGTTTTCTCATACTATAAAGTTGTTCAGGATGATCAGTAAAATACTTAGTATAACGCTGGTAAGAATAAAGTTAAAAACTACTTTGTGTTTCATCTGCGCCAGGATAGATGTATTGGCCAATATACAAGCCAAAACAATCACACCCAATTGCAGCATTTGACCAATAGAGGTTCCGTGAGATAGAATATACATAGCTGCAGCTGCACCTAAACAGCTTTGACCAATGACAGCCATTGTTGCAGAACCAATATAATTTTTATTGAAATTTTCGAATGTTGTTTGATAAAGTGTCATAATATTTGTTTTTAGAGTAACAAAGGTACAGGCACTTTAGAGCTTGTATTTATGATTAAAATCATAAAACAAGAACTTTTTTATCGGTATACTTTTCTGTTTATAATTTTTAGAACGCCCTTTTTTTCTAATGCTTTTATGGTCCTAATTACGGTTTCTACCCTTAAACCGGTTAGATCGCCTATTTGCTGTCTGGTAAAATTGATGAGGTATCCGTTTTCTTCTTTCTTAAAATTAAAATAAGCAATTCCGTGATCGATTAGTTTTAGAATACGATGTTCCGGTTCCTGCGTAGACATTTCTGCCGCCATAACCGATTTGTAATACAATCGCTGCGCTAAATTCTCGATTATTTTAATGCTAACGGTTGCATTTTCTTGCAGTAACTTCATAAAGTTGTGTTTGGGTAGTAAAAGAATTTCGGCATCTTCTACGGCAATTGCATTAGCAGGATAATTTTGGTTCAGGAATAAAGGAGGTTCGCCAAAAGATTGTTCTTTATAAAAAATACCCTGAATAAATTCGCGGCCGTCATCATTATAATTGCTCATTTTTACTTCGCCGGAAATGATCTGATAATAATGCGTAGGAAGATTGCCTTCTTCAAAAATAATGTCATTTTTATCGAAAGTTTTTTTCAACGCACCATATTTTTCCAGCAGATCAATTGCAATCATAATTTTGTTTTAGGTATAACACAAATATAATTCATTCAAAATAGTTCTTCTACATTAAAAAACTTTTACTTTTACGCCCGTTATGAGACAAAAAATACCCAATATACGCCAGCAAATTCTGGAAGCTAAAAGTAACGGACAAAAATTGCTGGCCATACTTTTGGATCCTGATAAAATTGTTTGGGAAAATTTAGATCATTTATTGCTTAAAATAAATCAATCTCCTGCAACACATATTTTTGTGGGAGGAAGTATCGTAGAATCGACAATTTTAGAAGATTTAATTGCAGCATTAAAACAAAAAACAAAGTTGCCTGTGGTGATATTTCCGGGCAATCCGTCGCAGATTTCACCTCAGGCCGATGCTATTTTATTTTTGTCTCTGTTATCAGGCCGAAATCCGGATTATCTGATAGAATATCAGGTTCAGGCAGCGCCAATTCTTAAAAAGACAAATCTTGAAGTGATTTCTACAGGATATATTTTGATCGAAAGCGGTAATGAAACTGCCGTAGCACGTGTAAGCAAAACAAAACCATTAAACAGAGAAAATTTTGATTTGGTTTTGGCCACTGCACAAGCGGGAGAAATGCTGGGCAACCAGTTAATCTATTTAGAAGCCGGAAGCGGAGCAAAACAACCCGTTCCGCTGGAAATGATACAGTTAATAGCTCAAAATGTTGATATTCCTATTATTGTTGGAGGAGGAATTGTAGATTTGCACGGAATTCAAAATGCGTACAAAGCCGGTGCAGATTTAGTAGTTATTGGAACTGCTTTTGAAAACGACAGTCACTTTTTTGAATCATAAATTAAGAACAACCAAAAACAACCATCCAAAATGATAGATTTTTTTCTTGAAAGTTACAAAAACGCTCCTCTTTGGCATATTGCCCTTGAATTTTTGGTTTTTGTTTGTGGGATTTTGAGTGTTTGGTTTGCAAAAAAAGAAAACATTTGGGTATATCCAACAGGTTTAATTGCAACCGTAATTTCGGTATACCTGTTATATATTGCCGGATATATTGGCGATATGATTATTAATGGGTATTTCTCTATCATGAGTATCTACGGTTGGTATGTTTGGGCAAAAGGAGGAGCCGTAGAAGATAATTTGCCTATTACGAGAACGAATGTTAATGAAAAAATAATTGGAGTTATACTATTTTTTGTAACTGTTTTTGTAGTTTTCGGAATTTATAAATATTTTGATTACGAAATACATAAGGACAATTATGTCGACATGATTTCGTCTGGAATATTTTTTGCAGGAATGTGGTACATGGCCAGAAAAAAGATCGAAAACTGGACACTTTGGATCATTGGCGATATTATTGTAGTGCCTCTTTATGCCTATCGCGGTTTAGGGATGTTGTCGTTACAATATTTAATTTTTACAATTTTAGCTATTTCAGCTTATTTAGAATGGAGAAAAATCTTAGACAGCAAAAAACAGCTATCATAAAAATTGCTTTATTTGGCCCTGAAAGTACAGGAAAAACCACATTGGCAAAACAACTTGCAGACTATTACGAAACCGAATGGGTTCCTGAATTTGCACGCGATTATTTGCAGGAAAAATGGGAAGAGAACCAGCACATTTGTGTTGCTGATGATATGTTGCCTATTGCATATGGACAAGTTGCATTAGAAAATAAAAAACTGACTTCAGCAAAAAAGTATTTGTTTTCTGATACTAATTTGATGGTGACCAAAGTTTTTTCTGAAATGTATTATGGTTTCTGTGATCCGCTTTTAAACGAAGCTGCATTAGAACATGATTACGATTTATTTTTCCTTACTGATATCGATGTTCCCTGGGAGAAAGATGATATTAGGGATACTCCTGACGGAAGAGAATCTGTGTTTTCTGTATTCAAACAAACTTTAATTGATACCAAAAAGCCTTTTATAACACTTTCTGGTAATAAAGAAAGCCGTTTGGCTAAAGCAACTGCAATAATTGATGCTTTATCGATGGCAAAACAGCACGGTTTTTCATCAGCTGATTTTGTGCAGATATACAATCACGGAATTTCGTTTGATAAAATTCTAAAACAACTTGAAATTTTTAAGAACGGAATTTTAAAAAGCAATTTAATAAGTCCGGCTACCATCAATAACGGAATTTTAAGTCTCTCAGAAGCTGAATTTGAAGAAAGAGCCAATTTTTTTGATCTTCAAAAAGAAAAATTAAAACTAAAAAAGTTTGTTCCGGCATCAGGCGCGGCAAGCAGAATGTTTAAGTTTTTAAGTGCTTTTTTGAATGATTTTGACATTAAAAAAGAAACAATAAACGCGTATATCAACAGAAAAAAAGACAGTGATTTGTCTATTTTTATTGTGGCAATGGATAAGTTTCCGTTCTTTAAATCAGTAGATGAAAAGCTTAAAGAGGTTTATCCTGATTTTGAAACTTTAGACCGCGATTATAAAAATTATTATTTCGTAAAAATATTACTGGATCCTGATTATTTTGATTTTGCAAACAAGCCTAAAGCAGTTTTGCCATTTCATCAATATAAAACTCACATTGCAAACCCAATAGAAGAACATTTGAACGAATGTGTACATTATGCTTCTTCTAATCAGGTTTCTAATTTGCATTTTACCGTTTCTGAAATTCATCAAAATTTATTTGAAAATGAAGTTGAGGTACTTAAGGAAAAAGTAGAGGCAGACTCAGGAGTTGAAATAGCGATTAGTTATTCGTACCAAAACAAAAGCACAGACTCTATTTGTGTAGATGCTAAAAACATTCCTATCAGAGATAAAAACAATAATTTGGTTTTTAGACCAGGAGGACATGGCGCATTAATCGAGAACTTAAAAGAACTCGATTCAGATGTTATTTTTATAAAGAACATCGATAATGTAATTCAAAATCATATTGATACAATTGCATTATACAAAAAAGCTCTGGCAGGAGTTTTAATAAAAGTACAGCAAAAAGTTTTTGGCTATTTGAATGCAATTGAGCAAAAGGAAATTAAAGAAGAGAACATCGAAGAAATGGTTGCTTTTTTAATGCAAAAACTCAATATCGAATTAAGCAGCGATTTTAATAAGTTTACTTTCGAAAATAAAGTCAATAAAATCAAAGAGTTATTAGATAGGCCAATTCGCGTTTGCGGAATGGTAAAAAATGAAGGAGAACCTGGTGGAGGGCCATTTTGGGTAAGAAATGATAAAGGAGCTGTTTCGTTGCAGATTGTAGAAACATCTCAAGTAGATTTAGCCAATAAAAAACAAACAGAAATTCTTGCTGAAGCCACTCATTTTAATCCTGTTGATTTAGTTTGCGGGATTAAAAATTATAAAAATGAAAAGTTTGATTTACTGCAATTTGTAGATCAAAAAGCAGGTTTTATAGTAGAAAAAAGTGTCGACGGAAAAATAGTTAAAAGCTACGAATTACCGGGCTTATGGAATGGTGCAATGGCAAACTGGCTAACAATTTTTGTAGCAGTACCTTTAATTACTTTTAATCCGGTAAAAACAGTAAACGATTTATTAAAAGCAGCACATCAACCGCAATAATGGATAGCGAAAAAATCATATCAGAGTTAAATTTTAAAGCTGTTCGAAGTAGTGGTGCGGGCGGACAAAATGTAAACAAAGTATCATCAAAAGTGGTTTTGACTTTTGATCTGAATACTTCTCAGGCTTTATCTGAAGAAGAGAAATTGCTTTTATTAACCAATATTGCGCCACGTTTAACCACGGAAAATATCTTAATTTTAAATTGTGACGAAGACAGAAGTCAGCTTAAAAACAAAGATATTGTGATAAAACGTTTCCTGGAGATTATCAAAAAAGGATTGTTTGTGCCTAAAATTCGTAAAGCAACCAAGATTCCAAAATCGGTAATTAAAAAAAGAATCAAAGACAAAAAGAATATTTCTGAAAGAAAACAATCTCGAAGAAAGCCGGATTTGGAATAAAATTAAAATTAGAATTCCAATTTATAAATTCCAAATTCCAAAAGGCTCACCTGAAGCGGGCTTCAATTGGAATTTGGAATTTGTTTTTTATAGTTTTAAAATTGAAGATTTGTAAGTTTTGGAATTTGGAATTTAATTTTTGGAATTTGTTTTTTAACACTACATTTGCACTGTCTCAAAGGGGTGCTCTAAATAACGAGCTGAGATCATACCCAAAGAACCTGAGCGAGTAATGTTGCTAAGGGAAAAAACGACAATTTTAGCGTGCACACTATATTTTGTCGTGAAACATTTTATTAATTTAACAAAGAATAATTCCCCCTTTTATTCGTAATTCTTTACGAATGAAAACTATTTTTAAAGGTACTGAGGTACTAAGTTGCAAAGGTTCTAAGCTTCAAAAAGTGAGCAGAATCAAATCTATTTTCTTTATTCTATTTTCTTTCCTCTATTCTCTTTCTTCTTTTTCACAGGAACAAGATTCAACCAAAGTCAACAAGCTTGATGATGTGTTAGTTTCGGCAGTTCGTGTTACTACAAAAACTCCGGTTACGTTTAGTAATATGGATAAAAAAGAAATTAAATTTAGAAACTTAGGACAGGATATTCCTGTTTTAATGAATTATCTGCCATCTGTAGTAACAACTTCTGATGCGGGAGGCGGAATAGGTTATACCGGAATCAGAGTGCGTGGTAGTGATGCTACTAGGGTAAATGTAACCATCAACGGAATTCCGTATAATGATGCTGAAAGCCAGGGAACTTTTTGGGTAAATATGCCCGATTTTGCTTCTTCTGTAGAAAGTCTGCAATTGCAGCGTGGAGTAGGAACTTCTACTAACGGATCTTCTGCTTTTGGCGCGAGTTTAAACATGCTTACCGATAATTATGCATCAAAACCAACGGGAGAAATTTCGAGTTCTTACGGAAGTTTCAATTCAAATAAAAATACTGTAAAATTTAGTACAGGTTTATTAAATGATCATTTTGAATTGGCAGGACGTTTATCAACCATTAAATCTGATGGTTATATCGATCGCGGAAGTTCAGATCTTAAATCTTATTTTCTTCAGGGAACTTATGTGGGTAAAACCACTTTGATTAAAGCTTTGGTTTTTGGCGGAACAGAAGAAACTTACCAATCCTGGAACGGAATTGATGGCGAAACTTTAAATTCAAACCGCACCTATAATTCAGCAGGTAAGTATAAAGATGAAGCAGGAAATGTTCATTTTTATAATAATGAAACCGATAATTATAAACAAAACCATTATCAATTGCATTGGAGTGAATCATGGTCTGATAAATGGAGCAGTAACTTCGCTTTGCATTATACAAAAGGACTAGGGTATTACGAAAATTATAAATACGATGAGCCAATCGCAGGATATGGACCAATTCTGCCAACAAAAATGGTGGAGAATGATTTAGGAGAACTAGTTCCCGGAACTGATTTAATTCGTCAGAAATGGTTAGATAATAATTTCTACGGAACTACTTTTTCAGTAAAATACAAAGAAGAAAAACTTGATGCTATTCTTGGTGGTGGCTGGAACAAATATGAAGGAGATCATTATGGTAAAGTAATTTGGGCTAGAAATTCAGGACCTTCAGAATTGGGAGATCATTATTACGATGATTATTCATCAAAAACAGACGGAAATATTTTCGCAAAAGCAAATTATCAGTTTACAGAAAAACTAAGCTTTTATGGCGATTTACAATATAGAAGAGTGCAATACAAAGCAAATTCAAAAGAAACAGGTTTGGTAAATGATACTTTCAATTTCTTTAATCCAAAAGCGGGTTTAAACTACGAAATCGATCAAAAAAGTACGCTTTATTTTTCATACGCACGTGCCAATCGTGAACCTAACAGAACCGATTACGAAGGCGGAAACGTAAAACCTGAGAAATTAAATGATTTTGAATTAGGCTGGAGATTCAATTCAGAAAAATTCCAATTGAATTCTAACTTCTATTATATGGGATATAAAGATCAGTTGATTTTAACCGGAAGATTAGATGATGTTGGAGCGCCAATTCGTGCGAATACTGAAAAAAGTTACCGTTTAGGTTTTGAAGTTGATGCCACAATTAAACTTTCGGAGAAATTTATTCTTAGACCCAACTTTACTTTAAGCAGCAATAAAAATGTTGATTTAGCGGTAGAAGGACAGTATTACGGAACGACTAAAATTGCATATTCTCCGGAAATTATTGCAGGAAATATAATTGTTTACAGCCCTTTAGAAAGTCTACACATTTCGCTATTGCAGAAATATGTTGGCGAACAATACATGAATAATATCGAATTGCCTTCAGCAAAATTGGCAGATTATTTTGTAAATGATTTGAATGTATCTTACGAAATAAAACCAAAATCTGTTTTTAAATCCATTACAATTACTGGTTTGGTAAATAATATTCTGGATAAAAAATATGTTTCAAACGGAGCCATGTGGGATATCTATCCATATTATTATCCTCAGGCAGGAATTAATTTCTTAGCCGGATTGACATTGAAATTCTAATACTTATCAAAATAAAAAAAGCCTGAAAGTGTAAATTTTCAGGCTTTTTTTATTAATTATAAACGTGAATGACGCTTCCGCCTACTTCAACGCGATATTGTTTTAGTGGATATTCTTTTCCTCCAAGTCCGGTAAATAAACTGTACTCTGTTTTATCGCAGGAACAAACCGCATTGATACCATTAATTGTCATAGCAATACATGAAGTAACAACCTGATTAGGACAAGCAGCATCAAATGCATTATAGCCGCTTCCTGTATTAAAAATAATAATTCCTTTTGCTCCGTAATTAGGAACAATAACACCGTTACTTGCAAACTTAAGATTTGAATACGCCGGTAAGTTCATGTCAACTGTCAGGTTAACAGGATAACTAGGTATGTTTGGGTTTTTGTTGCTAACGCCATTATCGCTACAAGAGAAGAGGATAGAAACAAACGCAATTAAGATCCAGAATTTTTTCATTATTTTAATAAGAATTAGTGAAACAAAAATAATTTATTTAGATTTGATTTTTATATGATTAACATATAATTATGTACTATAAAAAATAATAGTATATTTGTAATACAAAATCCCGTCCCGATGGGATTTTTTGTATTTATATAAACGACGAAGTTATGAGTAAAGTATCTTATTATACAGCAGAAGGATTAAAAAAATTAAAAGATGAGTTGGAGCATTTGAAAAGTGTAATGCGTCCAAAGGCATCTCAAGATATAGCAGAAGCAAGAGACAAAGGTGATTTATCTGAAAACGCCGAATATGATGCCGCAAAAGAAGCACAAGGTTTACTTGAAATGAGAATTTCTAAACTGGAAGAAGTGTATTCTAATGCAAGATTAATAGACGAATCTCAATTAGATGTTTCGAAAGCGTTGGTACTTTCTAATGTAAAAATTAAAAACCAAAGCAACGGAATGGAAATGAAATATACGCTTGTTGCAGAAAGTGAAGCAGATCTAAAAACAGGAAAAATTTCTGTAACATCTCCTATTGGAAAAGGTTTACTAGGAAAATCTGTTGGAGAAGTAGCTGAAATCACAGTACCAAACGGAGTTTTGAAATTCGAGATTCTTGAAATTACAAGAGACTAAATTATTGCGAAGAACGAAGCAATCTCTCTATTAAGATTTTAAAAGTTTATTTGTTTAATCGGTTAAAACGATTAAACGATTCACCAAATTAACGATTACACGATGAGCATATTCACTAAAATAGTAAACGGAGAAATTCCTGCATACAAAATCGCTGAAGACGATAATTTTTTGGCTTTTTTAGATGTAAATCCAAATGCAAAAGGACACACACTTTGTATTCCTAAACAAGAAATCGATAAGATTTTTGATATGGATGATGAGTTGTATTTAGGGCTAATGAAGTTTTCTAAGAAAATTGCAATCGCTTTAGAGAAAACTGTTCCTTGCAAAAGAGTAGGTATAGCCGTTGTAGGATTAGAAGTACCTCATGCGCACGTACATTTAATTCCGCTAAACGAAATGGATGAAATGCGTTTTCATAATAAAGTAAAACTTTCTAAAGAAGAGTTTGAAGCTTTGGCTAAAAGTATTCAGGCGAATTTGTAAAAATATAGAGGCTTCGATTTCGCTCAAGCCTGACATTTAAACATAAAAACAAAGTGTAGTAAAGTAATTTTTGCTACACTTTTTTATTTAGAGAAATCTGAAATGTAGTTCCTTTTCCAATTTCAGAATGTAAAACTTTTATTTTACCGCTATGATATTCCTCAACGATTCGTTTGGTTAAAGAAAGTCCCAATCCCCAACCGCGTTTTTTAGTCGTAAAACCAGGTTCGAAAATGGTTTTAAACTGGTTTTTGGCAATTCCGGTTCCGGAATCCTTTACGTTTATTTTTACATGATGTGCATCTTGTTCAATTCGAAGATCTAAGCTGCCTTTTCCCTTCATGGCATCAATAGCATTTTTGACTAAATTTTCGATCGTCCAGCTGTGCAGCGTTGGATTTATCATGACTAAAATAGGTTCTTTTGGAGCATTATAAGAAAAAGTAACCTGTTTAGAAAAACGGGATTGCAAGTATTCGTAAGTACGCAATGTTTCCGTAATAATATCATGTTGTTCTAAAACAGGAACCGATCCAATTTTAGAAAAACGATCTGTAATGGTTTGCAATCGCTCGATATCTTTTTCTATTTCAGTGGTTATAGACTGATCAATTTCTTCTGTTTTTAATATTTCAACCCAGCCAATCAAAGAAGATAAAGGTGTTCCGATTTGGTGCGCCGTTTCTTTGGCCATTCCCGCCCAGAGTTTATTTTGGGTTGCCATTTTATTACTTCTGTAAAAGTTATAAATCAAAGCGCCAAACAAAAAGATAATCAGCAATAAAGCCACCGGATAATATTTGAGTTTATTAAGTAATGCCGAGTTTCCGTAATAAACCTCCTGATGTTTTCCCGGTGCGTATTCGATTATGATGGGCTCATTTTCGCTTTTTAAACTATTCAGATAAGACATTGATTTCTTTTTGTCTGCCAGTACTTCTTCGGGAACATTTACAGAACTAATCACTTTGTTATACATGGTAAGCATAACAGGAACCGAAGTGTTGTTGTTTAAAATATCGAGAGGTAAATCTAAATCAGTATTTTCATCTGCGTTAACTAATGTCTTTTGCGCATTCGCCCAAAGATTCATCTTTAGTCTTTCTTCATTTTTAAAAATTTGAAAAAAAGTATAAGTGTTCCAAAGAATCAACGAAATGATTAAAAAGGAAATAAAAATAATAATCCAACGGGTTGTATTTCTTCTTTCGGAAAAAGACATAAATATTTTTTTGTGGTATAAATATAACGAAATAAACACATTTAATATTTTATAAACAGCTAAAGATTTTTTGTTTTTAAATCTAAAACTATTTCTTTTGAATAAACCATTTCTCTACTTTTGCAGTTACCAAAATGAGATTTGGTAAAAAAGAAAATTCTATGATTAGTATCGATCCTAAAGAAATACCAACGGCAAAACTGCAGGGTTATTTGCAAAGTGCTGTGGGGCCAAGGCCTATTGCATTTGCAAGTACCATTAGTACAAAAGGAATCCCGAATTTGTCGCCATTTAGTTTCTTTAATGTGTTCAGTGCCAATCCGCCAATTTTGGTTTTTTCGCCAGCACGTCGTGTACGTGATAATACTGTAAAACATACTTTGATCAATGCAGAGGCAACCCGCGAAGTGGTAATTAATGTGGTCAATTATGATATTGTACAGCAAACCTCATTGGCAAGTACGGAATATGGAGAAGGTGTAAACGAATTTATCAAAGCAGGCTTAACACAAATCCCTTCGGATTTTGTTAAACCTTATCGTGTAAAAGAGTCGCCGGTGCAGTTTGAATGCAAAGTCACGCAGATAATTCCTTTAGGAACAGAAGGCGGAGCAGGCAATTTGATCCTTTGTGAAGTAGTGAAAATTCATATTCACGAAGCTATTTTAGATGAAAACGGAGCCATCGATCAGCATAAAATTGATCTGGTTTCGAGATTAGGAAGTAACTGGTATTCAAGATCGAATGAAGGACTTTTTGAAGTGCCAAAACCCTTAACAACGCTGGGGGTTGGAGTAGATGTGATCCCGAATCATATCAGACAAAGTCCCGTTTTTAACGGAAATGACCTGGGCAAATTAGGTAACATTGAAGCCTTGCCTACAACGGAAGAAGTTAGTATATTTGTGAAAGAAAATTTTTCAGTAAAAGGAGTATTAAGTTCCGATGATCAGGAAAAGGTGCACTTAGAAGCGAAAAAATATCTCAATAAAGATGATATTTCATCGGCATGGAAAGTGCTTTTAGCAAAGAAATAGAGAAAAGAAACAATAATTAATATAGAAGAAGATGGAAGTTACAGGAAAAGTAAAAGTGGTTAACCCAGAGCAACAAGTTAGTGCTGCATTCAAAAAAAGAGAGTTGGTTGTTACCACAGATGAGCAGTATCCACAGCATATTTTGATCGAATTTACACAAGATAAATGCGATTTATTAAGTAGCTACAAGCAAGGTGAAGCCGTAAAAGTTTCTATCAATTTAAGAGGAAGAGAATGGGTTAATCCACAAGGAGAAACCAGATATTTCAATAGTATTCAAGGTTGGAGAATCGAAAGATTAGCACCAGAAGGTCCTGGACAAACTCCAGCTATGCCAGCTGCAGAAGCTTTTGCTCCGGCAACTAACTTAAACGAAGACGAACCAGACGATTTACCGTTCTAAAAGTTTAAAAATCAAGAAATAAATTCCAAATTCCAATTCATAAATATGCAATTGGGGTTTGGAATTTTTTGTATTGAAGACTCAACGCATTTTATGTCATTCCGAAGAATGAGGAATCTTCGTTTGCAGCATCCGTAATGTTTGACGCAATGTTGTCATTTCAAGGAACGAGAAATCACACACTAAAATCGTCAAAGAATATCGACAATTGTTATAGAGCAACTAGTGCGATTTCTCCCTTCGGTCGAAATGACAAGATTGTGTACATAAACCTTTGTCAAAGTTCAAAACTTTGACAAAGGTTTTCACTAAGTTTGGAATTTGGAATTTAAAAATTTTGGAATTTAAAAAATGTACTACGTATTCAACGATTTATTTTTCCCTCCGGTTTCAGAGTCTGATGAAGAAGGAATTTTGGCCATTGGTGGCGACTTAAATCCGGAACGATTGAAGTTGGCTTACAAAAGCGGAATTTTTCCTTGGTTTAATGAAGGAGATCCAATTCTTTGGTGGTCACCGGATCCAAGAATGGTTTTGTTTCTGGATGAATTGATTGTGTCTAAAAGTATGCGTAATATCCTGAATAGGAATCAGTTTAAAGTTACGTTTAATCAAAACTTTGCGGCTGTTATTTCGAATTGCCAGAATATAAAACGCGATGGTCAGAACGGAACCTGGATTTCAAACGAAATGATTGATGCTTATTGTAAACTGAACGAACAGGGAATTGCAAAGTCTGTTGAGGTTTGGCAAGATGAGGTTCTGGTTGGAGGTTTGTACGGAATAGATTTAGGCCATGTTTTTTGTGGAGAAAGTATGTTTTCAAAAGTGTCAAATGCTTCAAAAGTAGCTTTTATTGCTTTGGTTAATCATCTAAAAAAAGAAAATTATAAACTTTTAGATTGTCAGGTTTATAATCCGCATTTAGAAAGTTTAGGTTGCCGCGAAATCGATCGTGAAGAATTTATGTCTATTATAGAAAATAAGGAATAATGAGCGCAATTTACAGTGTAAAAGAAATTTATATCTACCCAATAAAAAGTCTGGCCGGAATTAGCTGTCAAAATGCTTTAGCCGAAGAAATGGGATTCGAAAATGACCGCAGATGGATGTTGATCGATGCTGAAAATCAAATGATAACGCAAAGAGAACATCGCATTATGAGTCAGTTTTATCCGCAAATTTCAGACGGAAAAATTAGTATTACTTTTCAGGATCAAAAGCATGAATTTTCTATTGATGAACATTTAGAAAATTCTATAACAGTGAATGTCTGGGATGATAAAAGTGAAGTTATAGAAGTAAATAAATCGACTTCTAAATGGTTTAGTGAACATTTGGGTTTTGAATGTAAATTGGTTAAAATCATTAAAAACGGAGATCGCAAACACGAAAGTTCGAAACTAAAAGAAACCTTCAATGTGAGTCTTGCCGATGGTTATCCTTATTTAATGATAGGAAGTCAAAGTTTAGATTTTCTAAATGAAAAATTAGCGGATAAAATTACCGTTTTAAGATTTCGTCCTAACATTGTAATCAGCAGTCAAAGTCCGCATGAAGAAGATGATTTTACGACTTTTAAAATAGGAGAAGTTCAATTTAAAAACGTAAAACCTTGCGGAAGATGCATTATGGTAAATAATGATCCTGACAATGGTAAATTAAAAAAAGAACCGCTGAAAACCTTAAGCAAATACAGAAATGTAAATAATTCAGTTTTATTTGGAACCAATATTGTGAGTTTAAATTCAGGAATTATTAATGTTGGGGATGAAATTGTTTTCTAGAAATTCAGTTTTGTAAAATTCCAATTTAAGGTATTAAAAAGGACTAATTCATTTTTTAAAGTAGGTAATTCCAGAATTAATTTAAGGGTTTCGTGCGCCATCATAGTACCGATCATACCGGGTAAAGTTCCTAAAACGCCATTTAAATTACAATTCGGAACATTTTTTGGATCTGGCATTTCAGGAAATAAATCGCGTAAATTTTTGCTTCCGTTATGATTGAAAACGGCAACCTGTCCTTCAAATTTTAAAATACTTCCGTAAACTAACGGTTTTTGTAAAGCTACGCAAGTATCGTTAACCAAATAACGCGTGGTAAAATTATCACAACCATCTACCACAATATCATATTGTTCAATGATACTTGATGCATTTTCTAAAGTCAGTTTTTCAGTAATAGCTTCCACTTTTATCAAAGGATTTAATTCTGAAAGAACTTCTTTGGCAACAACAGCTTTCAGTTGACCAATCTCATTTTCGGTATATAAAATCTGACGGTGCAAATTGTGAATTTCGATAGTATCAAAATCAATAATGCCAATAGAACCAACTCCGGCAGTCGAAATATATTGTAAAATCGGACAGCCTAAACCTCCGGCACCAATAACCAAAACTTTAGCTTTTTTTAGTTTTTCCTGCCCTTCGTCACCAATTTCGGGTAAAATAGTTTGTCTGTTATAGCGGAGGAATTCTTGTATAATACTCATTTTGTAATTTTAGATTGTTGATTTTAGATTTTAGATTGTTGAAATAGGATTAAAAAAATCAGAAATCTAAAATCTAAAATTTGAAATAAAATTTCTGTCCCAATCTTTCCAAACAGGTTCATAGCCTGAGTTTGTTATGATTTGGGCAATTTCTTTTGCTGAACGTTCGTCACTGATTTCAAATTGTTCCAAAGATTGCGGATCAACGACATAACCACCCGGATTAGTTTTAGATCCCGCGCTCATACTTGTAACGCCAATTGGGATAATATTGTTTCTGAATTTTTCGTTTTCGCGGGTAGAAATAGAGATTTCAAGATCTTCATTCCACAAACGATATGCGCAAATAAGTTGGGTCAAATCTTTATCATCCATAATAAAATTAGGTTCGATAATGCCTTCGGCAGGACGTAATCTGGGGAAAGAAACGGAGTATTTCGTCTGCCAGTATTTCTTCTGAAGATAATCCAGATGCAAGGCATTAAAAAAACTATCCGTTCGCCAGTCTTCCAATCCTAATAAAACGCCTAAACCTATTTTGTGAATTCCCGCCGTTCCAATTCGGTCAGGCGTTTCTAATCGATAATCGAAATTTGATTTTTTGCCTTTTGTATGATACTTTTTATAAACCTCCTGATGATACGTTTCCTGATACACCAAAACCGAATAAACACCAGCTTCATGCAATCGTTCATAATCTTCAGTAGAAAGTGGCTGAACTTCAACCGAAATAATTGAAAACTCTTTTCGTATTAAAGCAATAGCATTCAGGAAATAATTGATGTTTACGGTATAATTTGCTTCACCTGTAACCAATAAAACATGATCGAACCCCAGATCTTTTAGAGCTTCCACTTCAAGTTTAATTTCTGCATCAGAAAGGGTTTTTCGTTTGATTTTATTGTCTAAACTAAAGCCACAATAAGTACAAATATTTTGGCATTCGTTACTTAAATAAAGCGGCGCATACATTTGAATGGTTTTACCGAAACGTTTTTTGGTGATTTCGTGGCATTCCTGCGCCATTTGCTCCAGATAATTTTGGGCAACAGGAGAAATTAAAGCTAAAAAGTCATCGAGATTTCGTTTGGTTTTGGATAAAGAGCGTTCTACATCTTTTGATGTGGTTTGGTATATTTTAGATTGAATAGTATCCCAATCATAGTTCTCAAAAACCGATTTGAATGTTTTCATTGGATTGTGTTTTAACTGCGAGTTTTTTACCGCAAAGTGCGCTAAGATTTACGCAAAGTTCGCTAAGCTTTGTGTTATTTATGTTTGTCTAAAAGTTCGCAAAGCTTAGCGAACTTTGCGAAAAAACCTTGCGAACTTTGCGGTTAAATTATTCGTAAAGAAATGATGTCAAAGGACTAGAAGCCACAGCATAATTATGCTGATTCGCAATACGTGCTTCAAAAGCCTTTCGGCCTGCTATTACAGCCTCCTTAAAAGCCTCCGCCATTAATTTCGGATTTCCGGCTACGGCAATTGCGGTGTTTACCAAAACAGCATCGGCACCAATTTCCATTGCTTTTGCAGCATCAGAAGGGGCGCCAATTCCGGCGTCTACAATTACGGGAACATTGCTTTGTTCGATTATAATCTCGAGAAAATCGATTGTTTTAAGACCTTTATTGCTTCCAATTGGCGAACCCAAAGGCATAACGGCCGAAGTTCCTGCGTTTTCTAAATGTTTGCACAAAACAGGATCAGCATGAATATAAGGGAGAACAAAAAAGCCAAGTTTAGCGAGCTCTTCCGTTGCTTTTAAGGTTTCAATAGGATCCGGCATTAAGTATTTAGGATCCGGATGAATTTCTAATTTCAGCCAGTTTGTTTCTAAAGCTTCTCTCGCTAATTGTGCTGCAAAAACGGCTTCTTTTGCATTTCTTGCGCCCGAAGTATTCGGTAATAAATGAATATTAGGATGTTGTAAATGCGACAATATAGTATCCGTTTCTGTCTCTAAATCAATGCGTTTTAGAGCAACAGTCACTAACTCACTTCCTGAGGCTAAAATAGCTTCTTCCATTTCAAAGTTTGAACCAAATTTACCCGTGCCTAAAAATAGGCGGGAGGTTAAGGTTTTGTCTCCAATTTTAAACAATGACGTTTGCATATAACTTTTCGTTTAATTGTTGAATTAATTTTTTCTTTTGATCGCTGTTTGTAATCATTCCCGAAACTGCAATGCCATGAATTCCTGTTTCCATTAACGGACTTATATCTTTTAAATCGATTCCTCCAATGGCATACACCGGGATTTCTATTTTATTTTTTTTCATTTTTTCAAGAATATCAAAATACCCTGATAAGCCTAAAATGGGACTTAATTTCTCTTTTGTACTGGTGAATCTAAATGGTCCTAAACCAATATAATCACAGCCATTTTTTACGTGATTTTCGATATCTTCAAAAGTATTGGCAGTTCCTCCAATGATCTTGGTGCTGCCTAAAATGGCTCTGGCTTCCTCTATTTTCATGTCTGTGAGTCCTAAATGCACGCCGTCGGCAGCAATTTGCTGTGCGAGATAAATATTATCGTTTACAATAAAATTGGCGAGATATTCTTCGCATAAAAATTTTACGGCCTCCGCCAATGCAAAAGTATCTTTGGTGCTTTGATTTTTAAATCGCATTTGTACCCAATCACAGCCAGCGTCTAATGCCTGATGAATGTTGTACAATTGTTCTTCGATTGTATTTCCTTGTGAGATGTATTGCAATTTATGGTACATAGTGATATCCGATTAAATTTGAAGTTGAACTCAGGTATTTTTCAATGTAGGTTTTAGCATTCTTACACGCTTCGATTAGGGGAAAATTCAAAGCTAAATTTGCTGTAATTGCAGACGATAATACACAGCCAGAACCGTGTTTCTCAAAACATTTTTCTTTAGACGGAAGCAAGTCAATAATTTCATTTTTAAAAAATAGACGATCTGTTCCTGTTTCAGTAGGATTGTGTCCGCCTTTTAATAAAACAGAAGTTGGAATTTGATTTTGTAACCAAAGTTTCTCTGAAATAAATCCCGGAAATAAAACCTCCATTTCGTTGTAATTAGGTGTAATCAAATCTATTTTAGATAAAACCTGATTTAAGACGAATTGATCTTTCATCTTCATAAATTCAAATTTTGTAGTCGATTTTAAAACCGGATCCCAGACAATTTTTGTTGCTGGAGATAAGGCTTTTATTGTCGAAAGAATTTGGTTTAAATAGTCTAACGAAGGAATTATTCCAATTTTTACAGATTGAATGTTGTAGTTTTTAAACAAGGTCTCGATAGATCGAATTACAAAACTCAAATGGGTCCATTCAATGTCAAGAAATTCATTTTCTGTCTGGATGGTATTCGCAGTTGTAATCGCAAATCCGGTAGCCTGATGTTGCTCAAATGTTTTGACATCAGCCAAAACACCTGCACCGCCAGTGGGGTCAAAACCTGCTATACTGAGTACGAAAGGGCGATTTGTTGACATAATTTGAATTGTTTTATTGGGTTTTCGTTATTCCAGATACTTCCTAAAAGAGCCACATCATCAAAACCGTTTTCAAGTGCTTTTTGAATGTTTTTAGAGTCGATTCCTCCTAAAGCAATGACTTTTGTATTGTGGTTTGTTCTTGATTGTAAAGCTTCAAAAAGGTTTGTTTTTGGATGATAATTTTCTTTGGAAATACTTGTAAAAACAGGACTTAAAAAGGCGTAATCAAAATCATTTTCTAAGGAATTGAAATCCTCAATAGAATGTGTTGATGTTGAAAATGTCTTTTGATCCGAACGAATTGAAAAACTGTTTTCTCTGTTCTTTTCGGAAAAATGAATTCTGTGAATCCCGAAATCTTCGGCTAAATCGTGATGTTGGTGTATTACCAAACGATCCCGATATTCGGGTTTTATCTGATGAATAAACTGAGCCATTTCGATCGCAGAAAAATGGGGTTTTCTAATATGAAGTAAAGACAATCCTTCCTTAAACAAGGAATCAATACTACTGATTTCGTTTGCAATTGCAGAAGGATTGGTAATTACGATCATATCTATTCTCTATATTCTTTGTTCTATAATCTCTCGTCTATTTTCTCTTAGATATAAATCTCTTTTCCTTGCTCGATAAACTCTTCTGATTTCTCCTGCATTCCTTTTTCGGCAGCAGCGACATCACGTATTTCTTGAGATATTTTCATAGAGCAGAATTTTGGTCCACACATCGAACAGAAATGCGCTACTTTTGCGCCATCTGCAGGAAGGGTTTCATCGTGAAATTCTCTCGCTGTATCTGGATCTAATGATAAATTAAACTGATCTTCCCAACGGAATTCGAAACGGGCTTTACTTAGAGCATTGTCGCGATATTGTGCTCCCGGATGACCTTTGGCTAAATCTGCGGCATGAGCAGAAATTTTATAGGTGATAACACCATCTTTTACGTCTTTTTTATTGGGTAAGCCAAGGTGTTCTTTTGGGGTTACATAACACAACATAGCGCAACCGTACCAACCAATCATAGCGGCTCCAATTGCTGATGTAATATGATCGTAACCCGGTGCAATATCAGTCGTTAATGGCCCTAAAGTATAAAACGGCGCTTCATGACAATGTTCTAATTGTTTGTCCATGTTTTCTTTGATCATGTGCATAGGCACGTGACCCGGACCTTCTATAAAAACCTGTACATCATGTTTCCAGGCAATTTTGGTTAGTTCGCCAAGAGTTTCCAATTCGGCAAATTGAGCGGCGTCGTTAGCATCTGCAATCGAACCCGGACGTAGACCATCGCCTAAAGAAAAGGCTACATCATATTGTTTCATGATTTCGCAGATTTCTTCGAAATGGGTGTATAAAAAGTTTTCTTTGTGATGAAATAAACACCATTTTGCCATGATCGATCCGCCACGAGAAACGATTCCGGTAACACGATCTGCGGTTAAATGAATGTAACGTAATAAAACTCCGGCATGAATGGTGAAATATGAAACACCTTGTTCTGCCTGTTCGATCAAAGTATCGCGAAAAACTTCCCAGGTTAAATCTTCGGCGATTCCTTTTACTTTTTCTAAGGCCTGATAAATAGGAACGGTACCAATTGGAACCGGTGAATTACGAATGATCCATTCTCTGGTTTCGTGGATATTTTTTCCTGTCGATAAATCCATAATCGTGTCAGCGCCCCAACGGCAAGCCCAAACGGCTTTTTCTACTTCTTCTTCGATGCTCGATGTTACTGCGCTGTTCCCAATATTGGCATTTATTTTTACCAAGAAGTTACGTCCCACAATCATAGGTTCGCTTTCGGGATGGTTGATGTTGTTAGGGATAATGGCTCTTCCGCAGGCAACTTCAGAACGAACGAATTCCGGTGTGATTTTGCTTTTTGGCGTGTTGGCTCCAAAGCTATGTCCGTTGTGTTGGCATTGCATGGCTTTGGTTTGTTCGTTCAACAATTCGATACGCTGATTTTCACGAATCGCGATATATTCCATTTCCGGAGTTATAATGCCTTGTTTTGCGTAGTACAATTGTGTTACGTTGGCGCCTTTTTTGGCGCGTTTTGGCTGATGTAAATATTCGAAACGAAGATGATTTAGGCTTTCATCTTTTAATCGGGTTTGTCCGTAATCTGATGTTATTTCGCTTAGGATTTCGACATCATTTCGGTTTAAAATCCATTCTTCTCTTAATCTTGGTAATCCTTTGCGAATGTCAATTTCGATGTTAGGATCGGTGTATGGTCCTGAAGTGTCGTAAATTGTTACGGATGGATTTTTCTCGATTCCGCCATTAGAAAGCTTGGTGTCGCTAAGTATTACTTCGCGCATGGCTACTTCTATTGGGTGAATTTCGCCTTTTACATAAACTTTTTTGGAATTAGGAAAAGGGGTTCTGGAGATTTGTTCTTCTGTAGTCATAGGAAAAGAAGTTATGAGTTATACGTTATGAGTTATTGTAGAGACGCAAAGCAGTGCGTCTTTTTCAGTTATTCTTTTATTGAAATTTGCAATTTATTTCTTGGGATTTGTTTTTCTGCCAGGGATAGAAGTGAAAAGCCCGTAAAGGAGAAAACCGTAAAAAATAAGGATTAGGAAAGCGACCAACGGAAGATTTGCTAAGACTATATTTTTTGGGTTGACGACTGCGGACTTGAAACGGATAGCCCGTTTAGGCAGCCGTATTATCCTCCTTGTGTTGCTGAAATAATTAAAATTTCGTCGGTTTCGTGTACGAGATGTTGGTTCCAGTTTGTTTTTGGAACAACGGTGTTGTTGATGGCAACGGCGATTCCGTTTTGTTTGTGCGGAATTTCGAGATCGAGCAATGATTGAACGCTTAGCGATTCAGCATTGAAATGTTTTGTTTGTTGATTGATTTTTAGTTCCATTCCTTTGTTTTTTTGGTTTATCTAAGATTCACTTGGGTGAATCTATACCTTAGGAATGGCTACAATTGCGCATAGAAATGCGCGCAGAAGTCATCTTACTTTTCCCTACGCTAGTATGAACTAGATCAGGTTCAGAGGGTAAAATCTCAGCCTACAATGTTGTAGACACCCCTAAAGTGTGAAGCAAATATAATGTTTTTTTTAAAGTTTTCAGTTTTCAATAACAGTTTTCAGTCTTTACCTTAAAATATTAGTTTTCAAAAAACTGAAAACTGAGACTGTGACTGAGACTAAAAACTGAGACTATTTCTCGTTTCTGGTAAAGCAATCTTCGATATGATCGTTAACCATTCCGGTGGCTTGCATGTGCGCGTAAATTACGGTTGAACCTACGAATTTAAAGCCTCTTTTTTTTAAATCCTTACTGATTTCGTCTGAAAGTGGAGTAGTGGCAGGAACGTCTTTTAATGTTTTGGGATTGTTGTTGATGGGTTTTCCGTTGGTGAATTTCCAGATATAAGTAGAGAAACTGCCAAATTCTTCCTGAATTTTCATGAAGGCCTGAGCGTTTGTAACTGCTGAACGGATTTTTAATTTGTTGCGAATAATTCCGGTGTCCTGAAGTAATGCTTCGATTTTTTCTTCGGGATACTGGGCTATTTTTTTATAATCGAAATGATCAAAAGCGGTTCTGAAATTTTCTCTTTTGTTTAGAATTGTGATCCAGCTTAATCCTGCCTGAAAGGTTTCGAGAATTAAAAACTCGAATAATGACTCATCGTCGTAAACGGGTTTGCCCCATTCTTCGTCATGGTATTTTTTGTATAAATCGCTGGCAGAACACCAACCGCATCTTACTAGATCTGTATTTTCCATTATTTTCCAATTTTCCAGTGATACCCTTTTACAGAAGGAATATAGGCTGAGTTCCCGATGATGATTAAATCGTTGTAAATCTTTTTGTTGTACTTTATTCCGATTGCTTTTCCCGAGGTGTACATTTTGTTAGCTTCGAATTTAATTTTCATTCGCGCATCTGTAAATTTAGCATCCGAAATTTTTTCGACAAACCAGGTCGATTTCCATTTAATGGCTATTTCGTCTTCGGCAGTTTTAGTGATGCTTTTAATTAATTTTACGCCTTCTTTCGGGATGTTATGGTCTTCGATTAATTCTTTTTGGGTTAATGTTTCTCCGGTTTTACAAGTCAACAGTAATTTTCTAAAATAGCTAAAACCTTTGAGTTTTTCGTTATCCGGATTTTCTATTTCAATACTGTCTTTTACAATGCTTGCCTCTTCTGTAATAGTTTTGTTGTTTTTTATTTTCTTTGGCACAAATGTTTTTGTAATCGAATCTGTAACAGCTGTTATGGTTTCGGCCGTGCTTTTTGAAATGTCTTTTATCTTGTCAGAAATGCTTGTAGTTGATTGTAATATTTTTTCGCGATCATTTTTATTACAACCAATAAGAAGACAGGAAACGAAAACTAGTACAATTAGATTTTGATTTTTCATTCGATAGTATCTTCTTTTTTCTCTGCAGATTTCTCTTCGTCAAGATATTTTTTAATTAAATGATGTCCAACATAAATCAGCGGAGTCAATAAAATAGCTATCGTTAATTTGAATGTGTAGCCAATTAAAGCAGAGGAAAGAAAGGTGTCGAAATTGATTTTTCCGGGTAACCAAAAGGCGATTCCGAGTACAATAAAAGAATCAAATAGTTGCGAAACTACAGTTGATCCGGTTGTTCTAAGCCAAATTTTTCTTTCTCCGGTTCGTCTTTTAAAGAACCAGAAAATCCAAACATCAATTAATTGTGATGCCATAAAGGCAATTAAGCTACCTACAATTATCCACATACTTTGCCCAAAAACGGCTAAAAATTGCTCGTCGTTTACGGGGCTAATTCCTTTTGCGGCGGGAATTACAATTGCCATAAATAGTATTAGAAAAGCATAAGCAATTAGACAAGCGGTAATAAAAGATAGTTTTTTCACTCCTTTTTCGCCAAAATATTCATTGATTAAATCTGTGGTTAAAAAAACGACAGGCCAAGGCAAAATACCAATACTCATTACAAATGGTCCAACCTGAATTAATTTTCCTCCAATTAGTTCAGCGACAACAGCATTCGTTATAAAGATTCCTGCCAGAACGACAAAAACAATTTCTTTTCGGGTTTTAAACATCTTAGTGGTAAATAATATGCCAAATTTAAACTATTTCTTTTATAATTGAGAATGGTTAATTATTAAATTAAATAAGGTGTGAGGTAAATGTGAAAGTTAAAATTTTATTTTGAATGCTGATTTTTAGTTACATTTGAAACAATAACATGTTTTATTTTATTTTAAATCAAATTAATGATAATGAAGAAATTAATTACAATTTTTCTCATGGGGACAACTTTATTTACGGCCACTGCGCAAAACAATTCTGATAATCCATTGTTGAAAAAATGGACAGGTCCTTATGGTGGAGTTCCTGCTTTTAATGAGTACAAGGTTTCAGATTTTAAACCAGCACTTGAATTTGCGATTCAGGAAAAACTAAACGAGGTTGATGCTATTGCAAATAATCCGAAAGCACCAACTTTTGATAATACAATTGCTGCTTTAGAGCGTTCAGGAAAAACAATATCCAGAATTTATACCGTTTACGGAATTTATGGTTCTACTTTAAGTACTCCTGAATTTGACGCTGTCGAAACGGAAATGTCTCCTAAACTTTCTGCTTTTAATGACAAAGTTTTACAAAATAAAAAATTATTTACCAGAATAGAGACTTTATACAACTCAAAAGAAAGCAAAAAACTTACGAGTGAGCAACAACGTTTGATTTGGTTGTACTACACTGATTTTGTTCGTGAAGGAGCTAAATTAAGCGTACAGGACAAAGAAAAAGTAGCTAAGATTAATCAGGAACTGGCAAGTCTTTTTACTAAATTCAGTCAAAATTTATTAGCAGAAGAGCACAATCAATACGTGGCTTTAAAAACCGAAAGTGATTTTGATGGTTTACCGGCTGAAGTAAAAAATGCTGCAATTGCTGAAGCAAAAAGCAGAAAGTTAGATGTTTTAGGTTGTGTTGCAAACACACGTTCGTCTATTGAGCCATTTTTGACTTTCTCGACCCGTAGAGATTTAAGAGAAAAAGCATTTGACATTTTTGTTAAGCGTGGTGATAATGGTAATGCAAACGATAATAACGCTACATTAGTTTCTATTTTACAATTGCGCACACAAAAAGCAAAATTATTAGGTTTCCCTACTTTTGCTGATTGGAGTTTGTCTAACAAAATGGCAAAAGATCCTAAGAAAACAATAGATTTAATGATGTCCGTTTGGGAACCGGCTGTAGAAAAAGTACATCAGGATGTTGCCGAGATGCAGAAGATTGTTGATGCCGAAGGTGGTAAATTTAAAATTCAGCCTTGGGATTACCGTTATTATGCTGAAAAAGTTAGAAAAGCAAAATACGATTTAGATCAAAATGAGGTGAAGCCTTATTTGCAATTAGAAAACTTACGTGAAGGTATGTTTTGGGTTGCGGGAGAATTGTTCAATTTAAGTTTCAAACAAATTACCGATGTTCCAGTTTATCATCCAGATGTACGCGTTTGGGAAGTAAGCAACAAGCTAACCGGCAAAGTTGTTGGATTATGGTATTTTGATCCTTATGCACGTGCAGGAAAACGTTCTGGTGCATGGATGAATGCATATCGTGATCAACAAAGAATGGATGGCGAGGTTCTGACAATTGTGTCTAATAACTGTAATTTTATAAAAGGAACAGGAAACGAGCCAGTTTTAATTTCTTGGGAAGATGCAACAACTCTTTTTCATGAATTTGGGCACGCGCTTCACGGATTATGTTCTAATGTAACGTATCCAAGTCTTGCAGGAACATCTGTTGCGAGAGATTATGTAGAATTCCCGTCTCAATTATTAGAGCACTGGTTGGCTACTCCTGAAGTGTTGAATAAATTTGCTTTAAATTATAAAACAAATCAACCATTGCCACAATCATTGGTAGACAGAATCGAAAAAGCATCTAATTTTGGTGAAGGTTTCTCTACTGTAGAAACGATTTCTAGTTCTTTGATCGATATGAAGCTACATTTAACGACTTCACCTATTGATCCTCATAAATTCGAAAAAGAGACATTAGAGGCGCTTCGTATGCCGTCAGAAATTGTAATGCGTCATAGAATTCCTCAATTCGGACATATTTTCTCTGGTGATGGTTATGCTGCCGGATATTATAGCTATTTATGGGCTGATGTTATCAATGCAGATGCTTGGGAAGCTTTTACAGAAGGAAAAGGTCCTTATGATAAAGATGTGGCAAAACGTCTTTATGATAATGTTTTTAGCGTAGGAAACACTATCGATCAGGAGAAAGCTTATGAAAACTTTAGAGGAAGAGCTCCTAAATCTGATGCTTTAATGCGTGCAAGAAATTTCCCGATTAAGGATAAAAAATAAGAGATTAAATTTTTAATAAAATCCCTGCATATTATTTTATGCAGGGATTTTTTTATGAGGTTGATAGTTTTTTTTTTAAAGATCTTAAGTCGTTTTAGTTTTGCACAAAATAACCACAGTCATTGTCATTTCGAGGAACGAGAAATCTTCGTGAGTAACTCTACAAAGCTAGGGCTCTCGTTGCGGAGCTTCTTGCGAAGATTTCTCGTTCCTCGAAATGACAAAAATGAGTATATCTGCTTAAAATTTGAGTTTTATAAAAAAATATTGGAATCAAAGTTTTAAACTTTGACAAAGCTCTTTTGAAAACCATTAAAACAAAAAAAAGCCCTGAATAAATAAATATTCAGGGCTTTTTATATTGAAATAATATATTAACCTAAAGTAACTCTTTTGAAACCTGTGATTTCAACGTTGAATCCTTTAACGTAATCACCAACTTTTTTACTATCATCTTTGATAAAGTTTTGATCTAACAAAGCTTTCTCTTGATCTAAAGTAGTGTTGTCAGAGATAAAACGTTGCACTTTTCCTGGGATAATTTTGTCCCAAATTTGTTCTGGTTTACCTTCAGCTTTTAATTCAGCTTTAGCATCTTCTTCAGCTTGTTTTAAAACTTCTTCAGTCAATTGAGAGAAAGAAATATATTTAGGAACATTTTTTAAAGTTTTTCCTAAACGTTTAGCTTCTTCATTATCTTTTTCGATTACAGCAATACGAGCAGCAAGTTCAGATTCAACGAAAGCAGGATCAAAATCTTTGTAAGATAATGTATCAGCTCCCATAGAAGCAACTTGCATAGAAACATCTTTAGTTAAAACGTCAGCGTTAGGAATTGCAGCAGAAATTGCAGTTAATGCAGCAATTTTGTTAACGTGAACATAAGATCCAACGAAAGCACCTTCTAAAATTTCGAAACCACCGATTTCGATTTTTTCTCCGATAACTCCAGTTTGCTCGATTAATTTTTCAGCAACAGTAATTCCGTTGAAATCTGAAGCTAAAAATTCTTCTTTAGAAGAGAAGTTAATAGCTCTTTCTACTAATTCTTTAGCTAAAGTTACGAAAGCCTCATTTTTACCTACGAAATCAGTTTCGCAGTTTAAAGTGATGATAGCTCCTTTAGTATTGTCAGCATTGATAAAAGAAACAGCAGCTCCTTCAGAAGACTCACGGTCAGAACGGTTAGCAGCAACTTTTTGTCCTTTTTCTCTAAGGACTTGTATAGCTTTATCGAAATCTCCGTCAGCCTCAACTAAAGCTTTTTTACAGTCCATCATTCCGGCACCTGTAGATTGTCTTAATTTATTTACGTCTGCAGCAGTAATTGTTGCCATAATATTTTGAATTTTAATGTTAAAAGTAAAAATTCCATCTTTTAAATTCTAAACTCCAATTTTATTAAATTATCAACATAACGTTTTTAATTTGTGTTTGGATTTTAGAATTTAAAATTTGGAATTTAAATTTGATTTATTCTTCAGTTGCAGGAGCAGCAGCTTCAACAGCTGGCGCAGCTTCTACAGCAGGAGCAGCAGTAGCTTCTTCTGTTGTAGCTTCAGTTTCTTTGTCAGAACCTCTGTCAGAAAGACCGTCGATTACAGCAGCAGTAACTAAAGATAAAATTTTGTCAATTGATTTAGAAGCATCATCATTTGCAGGAATAACGTAATCAACCTCTCTTGGGTCAGAATTCGTATCAACCATTGCGAAAACTGGAATGTTTAATTTTTGTGCTTCTTTTATTGCGATATGTTCAGCTTTGATATCTACTACGAACAATGCAGCTGGTAGTCTAGACATGTCAGCAATTGAACCTAAGTTTTTCTCTAGTTTCGCACGTAGACGATCAACTTGCAAACGCTCTTTTTTAGATAACGTCATGAAAGTACCATCTTTCTTCATTTTATCAATAGAAGACATTTTTTTAACTGCCTTTCTGATAGTTACAAAGTTAGTTAGCATTCCACCAGGCCATCTTTCAGTGATGTAAGGCATGTTTGCAGCTTTTGCTTTTTCAGCAACGATGTCTTTTGCTTGTTTTTTGGTAGCTACGAATAAGATTTTTCTACCTGATGCAGCGATTTTTTTCAAAGCTTCGTTAGCTTCTTCAATTTTAGCTGCAGTTTTATATAGATTGATAATGTGAATACCATTACGCTCCATATAAATGTAAGGGGCCATGTTTGGGTCCCATTTTCTAGTCATGTGTCCAAAGTGAACACCTGCTTCTAGTAAGTCTTTTACTTCTATTTTGTTTGCCATTTTTGTACTAGTTTACGTTCTGTTGATTAGCAATGTATAAATGGCGGTTTCCCAGGCTTTATACATTTAGATGCTAAACTATTTCCTACCTCGATAGGAGAGCAACAACAACTGTGTTTTTTAATTTCAATAAATAATTGATCATGTCTTGTTCTAATTGAACAAGACAGGTAATATTAACGTTTAGAGAATTGGAATCTCTTACGAGCTTTCTTCTGACCGAATTTCTTACGTTCAACCATTCTTGGATCTCTTGTTAATAAACCTTCTGGTTTAAGGATACCTCTGTTTTCAGCATTTACTTCACACATAACACGTGCTAATGCCATTCTTACAGCTTCTGCCTGACCAGTTGAACCACCTCCGTAAACGTTTACTTTTACATCAAAGTTGTTTACATTTTCTGTCATAGACAATGGTTGTAAAACTTTGTATTGTAAAGTTGCAGTTGGAAAGTAAGTTGCGAATTCTTTTTTGTTTACAGTGATTTTTCCTGTTCCTTCAGAAACATATACACGTGCAACAGCGGTTTTTCTTCTACCGATTTTGTGAATAACTCCCATTACTTAAGATCGTTTAGGTTAACAGTTCTAGGTTTTTGAGCTCCTTGTTTGTGCTCAGATCCTACAACAACATTTAGATTTCTAAAAAGTTCAGCACCTAATTTGTTTTTAGGTAACATTCCTTTTACAGCTTTTTCTACTAATAATGCAGGGTTTTTAGATTGCAATACTTTAGCAGTTAAAGTTCTTTGTCCTCCTGGGTAACCTGTATGACGCATGTAAATTTTGTCATTCATTTTTGTACCTGTAAGGTTAATTTTTTCTGAGTTGATAACAATTACGTTATCTCCACAGTCAACGTGTGGTGTGTAACTTGGCTTGTACTTACCTCTTAAGATCATTGCAACCTTTGAAGCAAGACGACCTAAGTTATGACCCTCTGCATCAACAACAATCCACTCTTTAGTTACAGTGGCTTTGCTAGCTGAAATTGTCTTGTAGCTTAATGCGTCCATAATATTATTTTAATTAAACATTCCATCCCCAATAAAGGGGATGCAAAAGTACAATTAATTATTTTAAAACCAAATACCTTAAAAGAATATTTTATATGCTGAAAATCAGCGTGTCAGTTTTGTATTTAAAACAATAAAAAAAAACCACCTTCACAATAACGCGAAGGTGGTTCAATATTTAGAATTGTTTTTGCTAAACAATGAATAAATTGGCAATATCAACAACTTGTTGTGTGTTAAGCGGCTCGTCGTAAGCTTCTGATCCTGCGGCAGCTCCAAATGCTGCGGCTGTGTTGAATCCTGCCTGAACAGTTACTCCTTCGCCAGCATAAACTGCTTGTGTTGCAGATGGCATTCCTGCGCCTCTTTCGTCATTTGTAATCCATCCTTTTAATCCGCGTAGTCTTCGTACTTCAGAGGCATGACGCGCTTCTACAGAATGAATTTGTAGTGCAGCAGTCAATAAGTCTGGCGTAGAAATTAAATTTCCTGCCTGACCTTTGTATGCTCTTACTCCTGTGTCTTCAAAAGCTTGTGCCAATGCTAAAAAGGTTTGATAGTTGCCAAACGGGTCAAATGCTCCGCCCACAGTAAAATCAAAAGTAGGTTTAGCAACGAAGTTTGCACCTCCTGGTCCTCCCAATCCTGCAATTAAAAACTTAACATGACTTGACTCATGTGCTGCTATTTGCTGAAAAACTTTTAAATCCCGCCCGCCATTTTCTGATGCAGGAATTACTCCTGAATCTAATGCCATAGCATAAAATTCGTTTTCCAGGTATTCTAAGGTCAATGCAAATTGCAAAGCTCCAATAGGTGTAGCCGGTGTTGGAGTAATATCTTTTGCTAATGCTTTATTAGCCATGGCAGATAATCCAAACGGAATTGATGCATATGCCAAAGTTTTTCCTATGTTTCCAAACTGATTAAAACTATCTCTTCTAGAGCCAGTGCTTCTCATTAAGCTGTCATCAGTAAATGTTTCTATAAATTTTAAAATATTCATAATTTCTAAGTTTTAGCTAGTTAAGATTAAGGTAAGTATTTGGCAGTAAATTTTGTGGTAATAAAGCCTCCGGCAATTGGTAAAATTTTAGAAGGATCTTTAGCAACATCCAAACCAGTAGAGGTGCTAATAATATCGTCACCAGCAAAATCCTTAGAATTAGGATTGATCAAACTTCTAATAGCGGATGCATGTCGGGCTTCTACCGAAACAATTTTTCCTGCTAATAGTAAATAGTCGGCGCTTTTAATTAGTTTTCCGGCTCCATTATAAGCAGCAACTCCTGTGTCTTCTAAAGCTTTTGCTGTAGCAAGAACTTCAGTACGGCTGTTGAAATTTAAAGAACCATAATTAAAAGCTAAAGTAGGAAGTAATTGCGCGCTTGGATTTGGTAGTGCCCCGGATAAAGCAGCTTTGAAAAAATCTCTGTGAATTACTTCGTGATGATACAAATCAGTTAGAACCTGACGTTCAATATCATTAAATGTAGTATTGAAACTTGTAGAGTTTACAACTTTAGTATAAAAGTCGGCTTCTAGTTGTTCAAGAGCATAAGCATAGGTTAATACTCCAAAATCTCCAGAGCCTAAATCAAAAACACCATTTTTTACACCTGGTAATGATGTGTCTTCCATATCGTTATCATGATCATTGTCGCTGCAGCCAGCTATTACAAGACCTGCGCCTGCTAGTGCTAAGCCACTGAGCTTTAAGAAGCTCCTTCTGTTATTCAATGAAGGATCAACTTCATGAATTTTAACTTCGTTTTTCATAATCTAGGTTTTTTAAAAAAGGTTAATAACATGTATTAAGTTATTAACGTAATTTTAAGAGAGGCGGTTTTGAAAAATGGCACTATTTTAAAATTATTTTAAAAAGACCTTACAAATTCAAATACTGGTAGGTGTTTTTTGTTTTATTTTAGGTAATTCTACTATATTTGTATTAATTACATAAAAATTATTTTTAAATGAAAGCTAAAGCAACTCTAAAACAAATTGCGAAAGAATTAGGTGTTTCTGTTTCTACAGTTTCTAAGGCGTTAAATGACAGTCCGGAGATTAGTGAGCAAACGAAGGTGAAGATTAAGGAGTATGCCAAACTCAAAAATTATAAGCCGAATGTTATTGGTTTAAATTTAAAGAACCGTAAAACGAAAACAATTGGTGTAATTATACCTAATATATTAAACTCCTTTTTTGCTAAGGTGTTTAGTGGTATCGAAAAAGTAGCCGATAAAAAAGGATATAACGTAATTACATGTATTTCGAACGAATCTTTAGAGAAAGAAATTCATACACTTGAAATGTTGAGTAACGGAACAATTGACGGATTCATTTTGTCTGTTTCTGAAGAGGCTCAAAAATTACAGGATTATACTCATTTCTCTGCAATTATAAACGACGGAACTCCAATCGTGATGTTTGATCGTATTGCTGATGAAGTAGAATGTGATAAAGTGGTAGTTGATGATTTCGATTCAGCTTTAAACTCAACGCAGCATTTGATTAATTTGGGATGTAAAAATATCGCCTTAATTTCTTCGGTTGATAATTTAAGTGTTGGAAAATTAAGAGCAGATGGATATTTAAAAGCTTTGGCTGATAATAATATTCCGGTAAATGAGAAGATTATTCTACGTACCGATTCTGAGGATGATATGAAAGCTAAAATTGATGCTATTTTCGATAACAAAATCGACGCTATTTTTGCTTTGGATGAAAATGATTCAGTTGCTGCATTACGTGTAAGTTTGAAAAAAGGATATAAAGTTCCTGAAGATATTTCGATCATTGGTTTTGCCGATGGAATTTTAGCTTCAAGACGTTTATCACCAAGTTTAACAACCGTAAGTCAACACGGAATCGAAATTGGAGAAGTTGCAGCTAAGCAATTAATAAAACGTTTAGAAGAGTCTGAAGAAGAAACTTCGGATTATGAAACTATCGTTATTAAGACGAAGTTGAAAGAAAGAGAATCGACAAGAAAAAAATAATATTAAATAAAAAAACCATCAGTTTCTGCTGATGGTTTTTTTTATGATTTATTAATTGGTTCCATCAAATTCATAAGAACTTCCGTAGCCATTTTTACATTCTACAAAGATTTTTTTAGGCAGCCCATTTTTGAAACTTACTTTTGAAAAAATCTTTTTATCACACTCAGAATCGGTATTATTAAAAACTAAAATACCATTTTTAATTTCTTTTGGTAAATCACTCTCTGTTGAAATATAATAATTTCCTAAATATTGATTTTTACTATTGAATATTAAAATTCTGCTAGTAGACCTGTATGATAAACCCCAAGTCCAGACATACTTCATAATCTTATAAGTTTTTCCTTTGTCTGTTTTTAAGCTTCCTAGATAGGTTAAAGAGGTTTCTGTTCCCCCTTTCTCATTCCATTTTCCAAAAACAAATTCTTTTCCGACAACATTTTTATGAAGAACTTTTAATCTAATATTTTCATCATTTATTTGAGCATTACCAAATTCGGGAATTCCCAATATCATTAAAATAAAAAATATCTTAATTAAGATTTTTCTTTTCCTCATTAAAAGCCACAATTTAGTTTGTTTATAAATCTAAAATAAATTAATGCGCTTCTAACCAGTCTTTACCTAAACCAAGTTCAACATCTAAAGGAACACTCATCATAAATGCATTTTCCATTTCGTGTTTAATCATTGGTTGAATTTTTTCTAGTTCATCATTGTGAACATCGAACACAAGCTCATCATGTACCTGAAGTAACATTTTAGATTTCCAGTTTTCTTCTTTTAATTTTTTATGAATGTTGATCATCGCGATTTTAATAACATCGGCAGCGCTTCCCTGAATTGGTGCGTTTACGGCATTTCTTTCGGCAGCGCTACGAACTACAGCATTGGCAGAATTAATGTCTTTTAAATATCTGCGACGACCTAGGATGGTTTGTACATATCCTTTTTCGCGTGCAAACTCTATTTGTTCATTAATATAAGAACGCAATCTTGGATATGTTTTGTAATACGCTTCGATCAAAGCGGCACTTTCGCTACGGGATAATGAAGTTTGATTGCTTAACCCAAAAGCAGAAACACCATATATAATACCAAAGTTTACCGTTTTGGCATTGCTTCTTTGTTCGCGTGAAACTTCGTCTAACGGCACATCAAATACTTTTGAAGCCGTAGCTTTGTGAATGTCTTCTCCGTTCTGGAAAGCGGCAATCATATTTTCTTCTCCACTTAAGGCAGCAATAATTCTTAATTCTATTTGCGAGTAATCGGCAGAGATTAAAGTATGGTTTTCATCGCGAGCGACAAAAGCTTTACGAATCTGGCGGCCTCTTTCAGTACGAATCGGGATATTTTGTAAGTTCGGGTTATTAGAACTCAAACGACCCGTTGCAGCAACAGTTTGCATATAATCAGTATGAACGCGTAAAGTCTTTTTGTCTACTTGTTCCGGTAAAGCCAAAATATAAGTACTTTGAAGTTTTACCATCTGACGCCAATCCAGAATTTGTTTTACAATTGGATTGTCATTTGCCAAATACGTTAAAACTTCTTCGCCAGTCGCATATTGACCAGTTTTGGTTTTCTTTTGTTTAGCTCCACCAATTTTCATTTTATCAAATAAAATATCTCCTAATTGTTTTGGAGAAGCAAGATTAAATTTCTCACCGGCAGTCTCGTATATTTTTTCTTCAAGAGATTTAATCTCAATGTCCATTTCTTTAGACATTACACTTAAAAACTCAACATCCAAACGAATTCCTTCTGTTTCCATGTCGGCTAAAACGCTTACTAACGGAATTTCGATTTCGTCAAATAACTTTTTAGTTTCGGTTTTGTCTAATTCAGTAGTAAAAAGTTCTTTTAATTGTAATGTAATATCGGCATCTTCAGCGGCATATTCCTTGATGTCTTCAAGAGCGACGTCACGCATGGTGATTTGGTTTTTACCTTTTTTGCCAATTAAAGTTTCAATTGATTTTGGAGAATATTTTAGATACGTTTCGGCTAAAATATCCATATTATGACGCATATCCGGATTAATCAAATAATGCGCAATCATGGTATCAAAAAGTTTTCCTTTTACAACAACGCCATAATTAGAAAGGATTTTTAGATCGTACTTTAAATTCTGACCAATTTTTTCGATGTTTTCATTCTCAAAAAACGGTTTAAATTTATCTACTAAAGTCTGAGCTTCTTCCTGACTTTCCGGAAACGGAACGTAAAATGCTTTTCCTTTTTCGTAAGCAAAAGACATTCCTACCAATTCAGCATGTAAAGCATCTAAACCAGTAGTTTCGGTATCAAAACAAACGGCAGTCTGTTTTTGTAAATTTTGAATTAGTAATTTAATTCCTAAATCGCCTTCAACAGCCTGATAGGAGTGAGGTGTATTTTCTAAATTATTGTAAAATGAAGTTCTTTCCTCAGTGTTTTCATCGGTAGTTGCACCGCCTCCAAAAAGATCAAATTGATCCTCGTTTTTAGGTTGTGGTTTTTTATATAATTTAGGGTCTGCTGGCTGTGCTGTATTTGCAAGTTCATTTCCGCCGCCTACTTTAAATAAATTATCAAATTGTTCCGCCATTCTTCTAAATTCCAATTCCTGAAAAATAGCGTCAGTTTTTTCGATATCAGGACGGGTTAACTCGTAATCATCTTCATTAAAAGTTACCGGGCAATCTAATAATATTGTGGCTAATGTTTTAGAAAGTAATCCTTTCTCTTTATTAGCTTCAATATTCTCTTTCATTTTTCCTTTCAGCTTATCTGTATTCGCTAAAAGATTTTCCATTGTTCCAAATTCTTTCAAAAGTTTCTTGGCTGTTACTTCTCCAACTCCCGGAAGTCCAGGAATATTATCGGCAGCATCACCCATCATACCCAGAAAGTCAATTACCTGTTCCGGTCTTTCGATTTCAAATTTGGCCAGAACCTCAGGAACACCCCAAATTTCAATACCATTACCCATACGGGCTGGTTTGTACATGAAGATATTCTCTGATACTAATTGAGCAAAATCCTTATCAGGAGTTACCATAAAAACTTTATAGTTCTCTTTTTCAGCTTGTTTGGCAATTGTTCCAATCAAATCATCGGCTTCAAAACCTTCAACCTGAATAATCGGAATGTGCATGGCTTTTAATAGCTCACATATATAAGGTACGGCAATTTTAATCGCTTCGGGCGTAACGTCGCGATTTGCTTTATATTCAGGGAATATTTCGTTACGTAATTGGCTTCCGCCTTTGTCAAAAGCTACAGCCAAATGGTCTGGTTTTTCACGTTTAATAACATCTAAAAGCGAATTCATGAATCCCATGATCGCTGATGTATCCATTCCTTTTGAATTAATTCGGGGGTTTTTTATAAAGGCATAATAACCACGAAAAATTAGTGCATAAGCATCGAGAAGAAAAAGACGTTTTTGAGTTGACATAAAAAAAAATATTAGTCTGTAAAAATAAACAATTGGGTTTTAAAAATGATTCGGTTCTGAAAATTTAATTTGTTTTCAACTATATAGGTAATATAAGTTCATTCTAGTAGCGCACATTCTGTAAAGAAGCACAGGATTGTAGAGACGCACAGCAGTGCGTCTAACATTTCATTGATAAAATTAAATGAACTTATATTACTTATATGGTGAAAAAAGCACCAATAGTTAATGTCAAGTTAAAATAATTATGATAAGAGATTTCTTCATTTTGTCTTCATATTACAGGGGTACATTTGATCTATAAAATAAAAGGAATTAATTTTTTAAATAATAGAAATCATGAGAAATTTATTGATGTTATTAGTGGCAGTTTTAGGCACAAGTGTAATGGTTAGTGCGTTTCCTGCAAAAGATGTTAAAGCAGCTCCTGCAAAAGAAGTTAAAGCAACAAAACATCCAAAAACAAAATCTGATAAAAAAGTAAAATCAGAAAAAAGCGAAGCTACTAAAGTAGAGACTGCTAAAGTAAAAAAATAAGAAAAGGTTATTATAAAACAAAAGGTTAATTAATTTAAAAATTTAGAAATCATGAAAAAATTATTGATGTTATTAGTAGCAGTTTTAGGAACAACTGCAATGGTAAGTGCTCAAACAACTCCAGCTCCGGCAGCGCCTGCAAAAGAAGTTAAAGCAACAAAACACCACAAAAATAAAGCTGATAAAAAAGCAAAAACAGAAGCTCCAAAAGCAGAGGCAGCTAAAGTAAAATAATAGAAATTGTTTTCGTTTTGCTTTCGAAGAATTGTAAAGGAGGCAAAACAGAAGTAATGATTATGAGAATGCAGATGGCGAAAGCTGATAAAGAAATTTATCAGCTTTTTTTGATTCGTTAATTTTTTTAATATTGCGCAATATTTTTTTTAGAATTGCTTAAATTTAGTTGCGCTTAAACGCTGTATTATGAATATTCTAATTGTTGAAGATAATAAAGAACTTGCCGTAGAGGTTTATGATTTTTTATGCAACGTAGGTTACGTTTGCAAGATTGCTCATAATTGCAGCGATGCTCTTGAAGAAGTAAATAGTAACGATTATGATGCGATGCTTCTTGATCTTGGCTTGCCTGACGGAGATGGATTTGAGGTTTTGCAAACAGTTCGAAAAACAAAATCAAAAATAGCTGTTATTGTGCTTACGGCCAGAGGAGAGTTAGACGACAGAATAAATGGGCTGCATTTAGGAGCCGATGATTATTTGACCAAACCTTTTGCGCTAACGGAACTTAGTGCAAGATTATTTGCTGTAATTCGAAGAATTCATGGTTTTACCGTGAACAGCTTGAGCATTCATGGTTTTTTATTACAGCTTCAGGATTATAAAGTGAGTTACGATAATATTCCGATCAGTCTTACCAAAAAAGAGTTTGATATTTTTCAGTATTTAGTGCTTAATAAAAATCGCGTAATTACCAGATTACAATTAACCGAACATATTTGGGGCGATATTCTCGAAGTAAATTCAGATTCTAATTTTATTGATGTTCATGTTCGAAATCTTCGAAAAAAACTAGACAAACACACCACTATAGATTGGTTTGAAACCGTTAGAAATGTTGGTTATCGTATTAATGAGTAAATAAAACATTGTGAAGATAAAGCATCAATTGGCTATTTTTAATGCGCTAACCAGATTGTTAGTGATTTTGGTTTTATGGCTAATGTTGCCTATTCTGGTAGAAAATGTTGTTTACCGACATATTAATAACGGATTGCTGGAGAAGAAACAAAAGTTCATACAGCATTTGGATCGAAATGAAATTGATGATTTTATAGAAAATGAAGACGATTCGACTGAAACCTACTCGCAATTTTCTACACTACACAGTGAGTTTTTAGTACTTTCTAAATCTTCTGTAAAAAAAGCAAATCAAAAGAAAGCTGTTTTTACCAATGAATATCGCATTATAGAAGGAGAAGAAAATGAGTATCGCATTCTTCAGTATCATTTTACATACGATAATCAGGGATATCAACTCGAAATAGGAAGTAGTCTTGGTGAGGTAAAAGATCTTACTTTTATCATCAGGTTCTTTATTATAATTGTCTTTGTGGTTATTTTGCTGATTACTTTTTTGGCCGATACTTTTTATATTGAATATTTACTGAAGCCTTTCTACAAAATTATTGATACTAAAATAAGACGTGTCAACGAACCTGAAGCTTTTGATCATACACCCATAAAAGCAAGATCGAGAGATTTTAGGGAACTTGATTTTGTTTTAAATCAGATGATGGATCGTATTGCGGAACTTTTTAAAAAAGAAAAACAATTTATATCAAATGTTTCGCATGAATTGTTGACGCCTATTGCGTTGCTTAAAAACAAGTTCGAGAATTTGCTTCAAAATGATTCTTTAGATGATAATGCTTTTGATAAAATTGCGGGTTCATTGCGAACTCTTGATATGCTAAAAAAAATCATCAATAATTTATTGCTGATTTCCAGAATCGAAAACAATCAGTACGAAGCGAATGAAGAAGTGAATTTTCATGAAATTATTACAGATCTTCAGGAAGATTTGCAAGATCGAATTGATGATAGGGAAATTCAGTTTATAAATAAAATGGAGCATGATTTTTCCTTTACAGGAAATAAAACCCTGATTCATATTTTAATTTATAATCTGGTAACGAACGCCATAAAGTACAATAAACCAAACGGGAGCATTATAGTTACAGATGGTTTTGTAGAGGAACGTTATTTTATTTCGATAGCAGATTCCGGAATTGGAATGAATGCTTCTCAAATCGAAAAAATATTCAGCAGGTTTGCCAGAATTAGTTCAGATCAGGAAGGGCAGGGGTTAGGGCTTGCTATTGCTGATAGTATTGCCTCTTTTCATCATATCGAGATAAAGGTTTCTTCGACTCCTGATGAAGGTACAACCTTTGTATTGCTGTTTCCTGAGATTATAAAACACAATTAAACGTTAATTTTTTCAAAGTAGTGCAATCTTCATTTTGTCTTCATTTAGCGTATATATCTTTGAGGTATAATAAATGAAAATAATAATAATCATAAACACTTCAATCATGAAAAAATTAGTAATGTTAGCAGTAGCTGTTTTAGGAACAACTGCAATGGTAAGCGCTCAAACAACTCCAGCACAAACAACTCCGGCAAAAGAAGCAAAAGCTCCTAAAAAAGAGAAAAAAGCAGACAAAAAAGCGAAAAAAGCTGAAGTTAAAGCAGAAGCAGCTAAACCAGAAGCTAAAAAATAAAACAATACAGGTTTGATGTAAACCGTGTTGTGGATTATAAAGGTTTTAAAAAATTTGGTAGAGAAAAAGCTGGTAGAGAAATCTATCAGCTTTTTGTTCTTATTGAGTTAAATTTTTGATAATAAAAACCATTTGAAATTTCATTCTTTGTTACTTTGCTTAAAACTATAAATAATGATCATTCGTTTTATAATTCTATGTGCTCTTTTTTTATTTATTGAGTTCTATTCTTATCAAGCCTTTCGTACCTTAGTGAAATTGAGATGGGTTTTGGTGAGTTATCAAATTATAAGTTTACTGCTTTTAATTTTTATCATTTACTCTTTTACGCAATTTGATCGTTCTGTTGGGCAAACCAAGCAAACCATGTTTACAATGGGGTTGATGTTATTGGTTTATGTGCCAAAAATAGTTTTGACACTTGTGATGTTTGGAGAAGATATTTTTAGAATAGGAGCAAGTATCCTGAATTATTTCATGTATAACACACCGCGTTCTGAGATGATGCCAAACAGACGAAAGTTTGTGAGTCAGATAGCATTAGGTTTGGCTGCTGTTCCTTTTTTATCGCTGATTTACGGAATTTTTGAAGGTAAATATAATTTTAAAGTTTTCAGGCAGACGATTTATTTTCCTGATTTACCGGACGCTTTTGATGGGTTTAAAATTACTCAGATTTCAGACGTTCATAGCGGAAGTTTTGATAATCCGGACAAAATAAATTATGCCATTGATTTGATTAATGAGCAAGAGGCAGATATGATTTTATTTACCGGAGATATTGTAAATACTCATGCTAAAGAAATGCATCCGTGGTTGGAGACTTTTAATAGAATAAAAGATTATAAATACGGGAAGTTTTCAGTTTTAGGAAATCATGATTACGGCGAATATGTAACGTGGCCTTCTGAAAAAGAAAAAGACGAAAACTTCAAAGAAATTAAAAATCTTTACGGACAAATAGGTTTTGAGCTTTTATTAAACGAACATACTTATATTCAAAAAGGCGATGATAAAATTGCGCTGATTGGAGTAGAGAATTGGGGTCACAATTTTAAAAAGGCCGGAGATTTAAATAAAGCCTCTCAAAACGTGCATCAGGACGATTTTAAAGTCTTAATGAGTCATGATCCGAGTCATTGGGAGTATGAGATTAAAAATCATCCTAAAAACTTTCATTTGACTTTAGCGGGTCATACTCATGGAATGCAGTTTGGAATTGAAATTCCGGGATATTTTAAATGGAGTCTGGCGCAGTACATTTATAAACAATGGGCCGGATTATACGAAAATGTTGGCCGATACGTTTATGTAAATCGCGGATTTGGTTTTCACGCTTATCCGGGGCGAGTTGGTATCATGCCTGAAATAACAGTGATTGAACTAAAAAAAGGGAACAATGTGGCTTAATTCGTTAAAAATGCTACATTTGTATATAATTATCTCTTTTTAACAGAATAAAAAAGAATTAAATTTTTGGTTTTATGTCAAAATTTGGAGAACTTATAAATGCTCAGGTTCCGGTGTTAATTGATTTTTACACAGATTGGAACGAATCATCTGTATCGATGCATCCTGTTATTAAGGATGTTGCGGCTGCGCTAGGCGATAAAGCCAAAGTGATTAAGATTGATGTAGATAAAAATCAGGAGCTTGCAGAAGCTTTACGTATAAAAGGATTGCCTACTTTAATGATTTATAAAGAGGGGCAAATGATCTGGAGACAATCCGGAGAACTTGATGCCAATACCATCATCGGAATTGTCCAGGAACAATTCAATCAATAAAATACTACTTTTTGTTTGAGGTTATTTAGTGAATAATGTCAAATGTATAGCCATTTTCCTTTAAAAAGTGTAAAGTTTTAGGCAAGGCAAACTTTAAATTAGGTGACGCTTTTATGCTGTCATGAAACACAATTACGCTTCCTGATTTTACATTTTTAGTAACATTTTCAAGGCACTTTTCAGGAGTAATCGTCTGATCAAAATCAGCGCTTAAAACATCCCACATAATAATCTTGTACCCCAATTTTCTTAGGATTTTAGATTGTGCTTTTTTAATTTTCCCGTAAGGCGGGCGAAATATAAGGTTGCATGTTTTTTCTTCTTCTAAAACGGCAGCACAATTCTTAACGTTTTCAATATAGTCGTCATTGTTGCTTTTCCATCCATTAACGTGGTTCATGGTATGGTTTCCTATTGCGTGTCCGTCTGTAAGAAGTTTTTCGAATAAAGCTAAATTGGCTTTTATGTTTTTTCCAATACAAAAGAAAGTAGCCTTTGCATCAAACTTTTTCAATTCAGATAAAACCCAGTCTGTAATCTCGGGAGTTGGGCCATCATCAAAGGTTAGGTATATTTTCTTTTCGTTGTTTGGAATGTCCCAACAATATTTAGAAAATACCCTTTTGATGAATGAATTTGTTTTTACCCAATAAAAGCTCATTTTAATTTGTTTTACAGATATGTAAAAATAAAAAATGCAGCGCTATTTATCAAGTTGCGCTGCATTTTTTTAATTGCTATGTTTTTCGTATATTATTATTCTTTTTCTCTTCCAAAACGTTCAAAGACATTTACATAAGTATTAAATGTTACTTTGTGTTTTTCGTAGAAAGCAAGATCTTTATTTTCTTTCATAACTTGTAGCAAGCTTCTGTAACGCTCAATATCAGTAATGATATCAATCGCTAAATCGCTTTGGTCGCCAGGTGTTAAAGTCGCATAATAATTTAACTCCTCTTTGTATTTATTCACAAGTTTGTTTAGTAAATCATGTGCTTTGGCAGTTTCTCCAACTTTATAATATCCTCCTGCAAATGGTTCTACTAAAGAGTAGTATCCAAATTTATCCAAAGGCATTTTTGTTATTGCTAAGTTGATAATGTTTTTGGCTTTATCAATTTTACCTTCTGCAATAAGTTGGTTCATTAAACGTGATAAGTTTGTACGGTATGTGATGCTGTTTCTTCTGGTTTCAGGATCATGATAAATATTACCATTACTATTTCCCCAGTCCCATTTCATTACAATATCATACATTTTATCAGCATCAATTTGTCCCATATCCATTGGTCCGCCATCTTTAGAAGGCTTGTTTCTAATAGGAACTAACTTGTAAACCATTCCGTCTAGCTGTAAATAATCTTTCAGCCATAAATAATCTTCATCGTCAAAAGCACCTCCACTAAAATAAATTGGTCTTTTCCAGTTATTGTTAGCTAAGATATCCAGCATCATTAAGCGGTTTTTGTACAGCGCACTTCCTTTAATGTCAATATCCATATAAGGAACAATAGAGTCATTGTATTTTGGATTAACCACTTTATTTTTAATAATGGTTGCTTTATCAACGTTAAGTCTGATTTTATTTGTTGGATAAAAATGAATTGTTTGTCCGTTTTGCAAACCTACAGTCGATTTTGGATTTTTGATAAAATCAATAAAATCAGTGATGTTCCAACGTGTTTCAATTTTAGGAATATGAGCAACATAATCTAAATTATCCCCTACATACTGATCATGTGTGAAAGATATTGGTAAAGGATCAGACTCGTAAGCTTTTGCTTTCATTTGATCGATATACCAATCTGTCATAAATAAACTTGTATTTACGATTTTCACATCAGTTCTAATGCCTTCAATTTCCTGAGCATACCATAGCGGGAACGTATCATTGTCTCCAATGGTAAACAAAATGGCGTTTTTGTCGCAAGAATTTAAGTATGCTTTTGCCATTGCAACGGCAGTATATTTTCCTGATCTGTCGTGATCATCCCAGTTTTGAGATGCCATTAAAACAGGAGCTGCCAGTAAACTTACAGCGATGACAACCGGACCTGCAATTTTAGGAGCAATGTATTTTTGAATGGTTTCGTAGAGCGAATAAACTCCAAAACCTATCCAGATCGCAAATACATAAAAAGATCCTACAAGTGCATAATCTCTTTCTCGAGGCTCGAATGGTCTTTCGTTCAGGTATATTTTTAATGCGATTCCGGTAAATAAAAATAACGCCAGAAGTACATAAAAGCTCTTAAGATCTTTGTTGGCGTGATACATTAATCCGATAAGACCTAAAATAAATGGTAAGAAGAAATAAACGTTTCTTCCTTTGTTATTTAAAACGTCTGACGGTAAATTGTCCTGAGAACCAAGGTGTAGAGAATCAAGTGCTTTGATTCCGCTGATCCAGTTTCCGTCAAGATTATCGTATTTTCCCTGAACATCACTTTGGCGTCCAACGAAATTCCACATTAAATATCTCCAGTACATGTATCCAAATTGGTATTCGAACATGAAACTGAAATTATCTACAGTAGTTGGTTTTTCGATAATTAAATAATCGCCATAGCTTTTTAAGAATTTAACGTAACCTTCGTTATCAATTTGTTTTTGAGCATACGCATTTCTGAATTCAGAAATTGTTTTTTCAACCTCATTACGCAATTGTGCTGTGGCTTTGTTGTATTCTTCTTCGGTTAATTGGCTTGCGTCAATTCCGTATTTCCCTAAATCCTGTTCGTAATCGTAGTTAGGATTTATTTTGAATTTTGGAGGGTTTGTAAAACTGATATAGTTTTGAATATGTCCTGTTTCAGTACTCCACATTCTTGGCAAAATTGCTTTTTGATTGTCGTCTGAATTTTGACTGGCGTTTTTATAATTATTGGTAATAATATATTTGCCTGTTTTATAATCTCTCTCGTAGTTAGGTTTTTTGTCTGAGTATGGGTTTTTTGCATCAAGACCGGCAAAAACTTCTGTGTACTGAGGTCCGTAAAATAAAGGATTTACACCATATTGTTCACGGTTGTAGTAGGCTAAAACTTCGGCAGCATCAGATGGTTTGTTTTCGTTAATTACAGGATTTGCATTCGCACGAACCGGTAGCATCATCCAGGTTGAGAAACCAATAAAGATAAATAAGATGCAAAGAATTATAGTGTTATAGAAAACTAAGCCTTTTTGTTTTGTGAATTTTAATCCAAAATAAAAGAAAGCAATTAAAACCAATGCTACAAATATAGTTCCTGAGTTAAATGGCAATCCAATGCTGTTTACCATGAAAACCTCAGTATCAGCAAATGCTTCCATAGTTAATGGTAAAAGCAATTTGAAGATGAATAATAAGATACCAATTACTACAACATTGGCAATAAGAAAGTTTTTGATAGTAACTTTTTCATAATGTTTAAAGTAGTAAAGAAAACCTATTGAAGGAATGGTCAATAAAGCCATAAAGTGAACTCCAAAAGAAAGTCCTACAACTAAAGAGATTACTAATAACCATTTGTTTCCTTTAGGTTTGTCCATGTCTTGCTCCCAACGAAGACCAAGCCAGAAAAGCAATGCAATCAATAGAGATGCCATGGCGTAAACTTCGGCTTCAACGGCATTAAACCAGAAACTGTCAGAGAAAGTATAAGCTAGAGCTCCAACAAAAGAACTTCCTAATATTACAATAGAATTGTTTTGATTGATTTCTGAAAAACGTTCTATAATCTTTTTCAAAATCATAGACGAAGACCAAAACATAAATAGAATAGTAAAGGCACTTGAGAAAACAGACATCATATTTACCATTACAGCGACATGTTGGGCATCTATGGCAAACATGGCAAAAAATGCGCCCATCATCTGGAATAAAGGAGCCCCGGGTGGGTGACCAACTTCTAGTTTAGCTGCTGTGGCAATATATTCGCCACAATCCCAGAAGCTCATAGTTGGTTCAACAGTTAATGTATAGGTAGTTAAAGCGATTGCAAATGCAAACCAACCAATAATTGTATTCCATTTATTGAAATTGAATTGTGCCATATTTAGGTGTTATAATTATGTGTATTTTCTATCTTACAAAGAAAATGTTTTTTTGTTGAAAGAGAAGAGCATTAACATAAAATTCTACAAAAGTATTTGTTTGAAGTAATGTATTGTTTGTGAAATACTTGTGAAATCGTTACGAGTTGGAGAGAAAGAAAAATGAAAAAAAATGATTTTTTTTAATGAAAAAGTTTGCGCAAACTAAAAAAAGCTCTAAATTTGCACTCGCTTAACAGCAACGCTGGTCTATGGTGTAATGGTAACACAACTGTTTTTGGTGCAGTCTTTCAAGGTTCGAGTCCTTGTAGACCAACATAAAAAGCCTCTCTGCCGAGAGGCTTTTTTATTCAAAAAAAAAGTTGTGCAAACTAAAAAAAGCTTTAAATTTGCATTCGCGTAAGCATTATTATTGGTCTATGGTGTAATGGTAACACAACTGTTTTTGGTGCAGTCTTTCAAGGTTCGAGTCCTTGTAGACCAACATAAAAGCCTCTCAATCGAGAGGCTTTTTTTATGGAATAAACTCTTTTAGAAAATTCAATTTTTAAATCCCAAATTCCAAATTTCTGGAACGGGTAGGGAATGGGTAGGTTTTGTGAAATTTATTTTACGTCTATACTCCGTGGTTTTACACTTGGGAACTAGAATTATAACGGCTTCTAAGTTTGTGCAGTTTGGAATTTGGAATTAAAAAATTGGAATTTTTGCTTTCCGTTATTATTTCGAAAATAAAGAAGACGGAACAATGCCGAATTTCTTTTTAAATGAAAATGAAAAATGAGATAAGTCTTCAAAGCCAACGCCGATATAAACTTCTGATGGTGGTCTTCCCTGATTAATTAGGTAATAAGCTTCTTGCAATCTTTTATTTAAAAGCCATTTTCCCGGTGTCTCCCGAAATACTTTTTGAAAATCTCTTTTAAAAGTAGCCAAACTTCTTCCGGTGAGATAAGCAAAACGGGTAAGATGTACATTGAAATGGAAGTTTTTATTCATGAATGCTTCTAAGTCAATTTTGCCAGGCTCATTAAAATCAAATAAAATATCTTTCAGTTCCGGATTTACTTTAAGCAAAAGGTGAACGGCTTCTTTTATTTTTAAATGAAAAAGAGCTTCGTTGTTTTCTTGTTCTACTTCGAGATAAGAAATCAGCGATTCCATAAAAGATTTATATAGCGGATTTGGAGCTAATGAAATCATGGCTTCCGAATCTGTTCTTTTGTTGATTTTAAAGTTGTATTCGGTACTAATTTCGCGCAGGATTTCCTGATCTAAGAAAAGTGATATGGTTTTAAATTCACCTCCTTCGGGCGGAATCTTGACGAATTTTGCTAAATGATTTCTTCTGCTAAAACGAAAATCTCCTTCTTTTGAAGTATAAGTGTTCTTGCTGTCGGAAGCAATCATTTCTCCTGAAATCTGATAGCTAAATACATGTTCGGGTATGAAATTCTCGCCTTCGCGACTACGCGAATAGTAGCAGGAGTAGAGTATTTGGGGTTTTGTTGTTGATTTTGCTGTCATAGTGTAAAGTTACTAAAAGATCCGGAAATCTTTGTTAAAGAAGATTTTCCGGATCTTTGTTTTTTATCGAATTAATGCTTTTGGTTCGAGATAAGCTTCAAGTCCCATTGTTCCAAATTCTCTGCCTATTCCGGATTGTTTAAATCCTCCAAACGGAGCCATCGGATCATGTCCTATTCCGTTTATCTGTACACGTCCCGCATTTATTTGAGAGGCAATTTTATGAGCTCTTTTTTCATCTGATGAACTTACATAAGCTTGTAATCCGTAGGTGGTGTCGTTGGCGATTTCAACAGCTTCTTCTTCGGTTTTGTATGTTATAACAGATAAAACTGGTCCGAAAATTTCTTCTCTGGCAATTCGCATTTGATTGTTTACATTGACAAAAACAGTTGGTTTTACAAAATTTCCTTTTTCTAATCCTTGAGGTTTTCCTAATCCTCCAGTTAAAATTTCTGCGCCTTCGTTAATCCCGGTCTGGATATAGCTTTGAACGCGTTCGTATTGTTTTGCGCTTACCATAGGTCCGACTGCTGTGGTTTCGTTTTTTGGGTCGCCAACAATAGTGTTCGAAATAACTTCTTTGATTAGTTCTTTGACTTCTTCAAGTCGGTTTTCAGGAACTAATAATCGTGTTCCGGCAATGCAGGCCTGTCCGCTATTCATATAGGCGGCGATTATGGCGAGCGGAATTGCTTCTGAAAAATTAGCATCGTCAAGAATAATGTTAGGAGATTTTCCGCCCAGTTCAAGAGTAACTCTTTTCATGGTTTCAACCGCTTCTTTTGCAATAATTTTCCCCACATTCGTAGATCCTGTAAAAGATATTTTTGCAATATCCGGATTTCGGCTTATTTCAGCTCCAACTATTTCTCCTAATCCGTTTACGATATTAAAAACACCTTTTGGTAATCCTGCTTCGTGAAGACATTCTGCGATTAATTGTGTTTGTTGTGCGCTCATTTCGCTTGGTTTTATTACGGTCGTGCATCCTGCTACAATTGCAGTCGATAATTTACTGCATATAAAACCATTGCTTGAGTTCCATGGAATGATAATCCCAACAACGCCAAGTGGTGTCATCTGAACTTCAGATTCTCCCATTGTTTTGGTGAAGTTGTAAGTGTTTAATAGGTTAATTGCAGACTCAAAACCTTTTAGCATGTAGTCGTAACTAATGGTTACAAATTGGCGTGTTCCTCCGTACTCTTCAATCATTACATCGATAAATTCTTCTTTTCTTTTTTCGATAGAAGCCTGAATGTTTTTTAAATATTGAATTCTTTCGGCTGTTGTGGTTTTAGAAAAAGTTTTAAAAGCTGCTTTGGCGGCTGCGATAGCATTTTGTGTGTCTTTTTGATTTCCTAAAAGCACTTTTCCAAGTTTTTCATTTGTAGTTGGGCTTATTAAATCAAAATATTCTGTTCCTTGTGGAGTGATAAATTCTCCGTTAACGTAAATCTTGTCTATTGTTTTCATGTTGTATTATTTATGATTTTTATTTGACAAAGATCTTGATTAACTACGCTGTTGACTTTGTTGGAAAGCTCAAAGTAACTTTGTTAAAAAGCTCATGAAAAAATATTTTTCTTTACAGGTAAGTTGGTGATGATTATAAAGAAAAAGCCTCTCGATTGAGAGGCTTTAGGATATATTATACTAAAACTTTAAATTTTAAATGTTATAACTGGTTTTACGGCATGATTTACTAATCCTTCGCTGATGCTTCCGTTAAAGAAGTGGGCGAATCCGGTTCTTCCGTGTGTGCACATTCCTATAATATCTGCATTTATACTGTTAGAAAAGTTGATAATTCCTTTTTCTATATTGGTATCGTTGTAAATATGTGTTTGATAATTGCTAAGGTTAAATTCAGTTATAAAATCATTCATGGCTTTTTCTGCTACATGAGTTGGTTTAAAACTGTTAGGAGTGCAAATTGTAACAAGGTGTATTTTTGCTTCAAAAAGTTTGCTCAGGTTTACAAATTTTTCAAACGGTTTTTTCGTTTCGTCAGAAAAATCCGAAGCAAAAACAATATTTGAGGCATTGAAATTTGTAATGCCTTTTTTGATGACTAAAACCGGGATTTCTGAGTTGCGAACTACTTTTTCAGTGTTAGAACCAATTAGTAATTCTTCGATTCCTGATGAGCCATGAGATCCCATTACAATCAAATCTACTTCATAATCTTTGCTAACTTGTGTGATGCCATGAATAGGCTTGTCCATCTTTACAATTTCGGTTATCGAAATTCCGTCCAGATACGGTCTTGATGAGACTTCGTCAAGCATTTCATTTGCTTTTTTCATAAAAAGCATCGTTTCAGGAATGCTTGCTCCTCCTAAAACAGCATCGTTCATTTGGCTTGGTAATTCAAGCATGTGTAAGATGATAATCTCAGAATTGTTTTTTTTGGCAATTTGTGCAGCAACTTTTAAGGCGTTTTCGGCATGTTCAGAAAAGTCGGTAGGTACTAGAATTCGTTTCATAGTTTTTGGGTTAAATAATGTGAAATTCTATTGTTTTAATGCTATTATAAAGATAAGAAATATTTTTAGAGCAATCTATTTATTTTGATTTATAAAAAAAACACTATATTTGCACCGTTATTTATTAAAATCTAAATAATGAGGGGACTAAGTGTCCCCTCTTTTTATAAAATTATGACATTTAAAGAAAAAGTAAACGGATTAATAGCAGAGGCTCTTTTAGAAAAGCCCTCAATCTTTTTGATTGATCTGGCTATCTCAGACTCTTTCAAGATTAGTGTAGGTTTAGACGGGGATAATGGAGTGGCGTTGCAGGATTGTATTGACATAAGTCGTGCAATCGAGAATAATCTGGATCGTGAAGAGCAGGATTTTTCGCTTGAAGTAGCATCGGTTGGAGTAGGATCACCATTGAAAATGACAAGGCAATACAAGAAAAATATTGGTAGAACATTGATTGTTACTACAAATAATGAAAAAATTGAAGCAGAATTAGTAGAAGCTAACGATGTTTTTATAATTTTGTCTTGGAAGGCAAGAGAACCGAAAAAAGTAGGAAAAGGAAAAGAAACAGTTCAAAAAGAGCAACAAATACCTTATACAGAAATTAAAGAGGCAATTGTTACAGTAACATTTTAATTAAAGAATTCGCATGGAAAATTTAGCATTAATCGATTCATTCTCAGAGTTTAAAGATAATAAACTTATTGATCGTGTAACGCTTATGGCAATTTTAGAGGACGTGTTTAGAAATGCATTAAAGAAAAAATACGGTTCTGATGATAACTTCGATATTATCATAAATCCTGATAAAGGAGATATGGAGATATGGAGAAGAAGAGTAATTGTTGCTGACGAAGATCTTGATTTTGAGAACGAAGAAATTACCTTGACTGAAGCAAGAATGATCGAAGCGGATTTTGAAATTGGTGAAGAAGTTTCTGAAGAAGTTAAATTGATCGATTTAGGAAGAAGAGCTATTTTAGCTTTACGCCAAAATCTTATATCTAAAATTCACGAACACGATAATACAAATCTTTATAAACAATTTAAAGATATTATTGGTGATATTTATACTGCAGAAGTGCACCATGTTCGCCCAAGAGTTGTAATTTTGGTCGATGATGAAGGAAATGAAATTGTGCTTCCAAAAGAAAAACAAATTCCGTCTGACTTTTTCCGTAAAGGAGATAACGTTCGTGGAATCATTGAAAGCGTTGAATTGAAAGGAAATAAACCTCAAATTATTATGTCTAGAACTTCTGAGAAGTTTTTAGAGAAATTGTTTGAACAAGAAATCCCTGAAGTATTCGACGGTTTGATTACTGTTAAAAATGTAGTGCGTATTCCAGGAGAAAAAGCAAAAGTAGCGGTAGATTCTTATGATGATAGAATTGATCCTGTTGGAGCTTGTGTGGGTATGAAAGGATCTCGTATTCACGGAATTGTTCGTGAGTTAGGAAACGAAAATATCGACGTAATCAACTATACAAGTAATATTCAATTGTTTATTACAAGAGCATTAAGCCCTGCAAAAGTTTCTTCAATCAAAATTGATGAAGAAAATAAAAGAGCTGAAGTTTTCTTGAAATTAGAAGAAGTTTCTAAGGCAATTGGTAGAGGTGGTCATAATATAAAATTAGCGGGTCAGCTAACAGGCTACGAGCTAGATGTTATCAGAGAAGGTGATGTTGCTAGTGGCGAAGATGATGACGTTGAATTAACTGAGTTTTCAGATGAAATTGAAGGCTGGGTTATCGAAGAATTTGCAAAAATTGGTTTGGATACAGCTAGAAGTATCTTGAAGCAAGAAGTAGAAGATTTAGTAAGAAGAACAGATTTAGAAGAGGAAACAATTCTTGATGTTATGAAAATACTAAAAGAAGAGTTTGATAGCTAGTTATCTGCTCTAACAACACAACGAAAAAGGTAATAATAAAAAGGTTATATGTCTGAAGAGAGAGTAATAAGAATAAACAAGGTTTTAAGGGAATTAAATATTTCGTTAGAAAGAGCTGTTGATTATCTAAAAGATAAGGGAATTGCTATTGATGCAAATCCAAATGCGAAAATTTCTGATAGCGAATTTAATATCCTACAAAGCCAATTTGCGGGCGATAAGGGGAACAAAGAAGCTTCTAAAGAAGTTGGTGAAGAGAAAAGAAAAGAAAAAGAAGCTTTGCGTGTAGAACGTGAAAAAGAAATTGAAGACAAACGCAGACAAGACGAAGAGCGCCAAAAGCAACAAGAGATTATAAAAGCGAGAGCTGTTGTAACCGGACCTGTTCAAGTTGGTAAAATTGATTTAAATCCAAAGAAACCTACTGTTGTTTCTCCTCCGGCTGAAGAACCAGCTAAGGTAGAAGAACCAAAAGTTGTTGTTGCTCCAGCTCAACCAGAAAAACCTGTTCAAAAAGAAGTTGTACAGCCTGAGCCAGTGGCTCCTGTAGTTTCTGAAGAGAAAAAGGTAGAAAAACCTATTATTACAGAGAAAAAAGAAGTTAAAGTAGAAACTCCAAAAGTTGCTCAGGAACCGGTTATTTCAACTGATCCTACAACTGCAGAAGAAACGATTACTACACAATATCAAAAATTATCTGGAACTACTCTTACAGGGCAAACAATTGACTTGTCTCAATTTAATAAGCCTAAGAAAAAGAAAGAAGATCCAAAGATAACTCCTAATAAACCAGGAGCTCCGGGAGCCGGAAATAACGCGAATAAAAATAAGCGTAAAAGAATTGCTCCTAAACCGGGAACTCCGGGTGCGCCAAAACCTGCTACAGGTAATGCACCGGGAACTCCAAACCCTAATAAAATTACACCAAATACTGGTGGTGGAGGTTTTAATGCTAACAGAAGCGCTAGGCCAGGTTTCGTAAAAGGAAACCGTCCTGCAATTGTTGCTAAAGTTGAGCCTACTGAAGAGGAAGTAAAAAACCAAATTAGAGAGACTCTTGAAAAACTTCAGGGTAAAGGTGGAAAATCAAAAGCTGCTAAATACAGAAGAGATAAAAGAGATACGCACCGTCAGAAATCTGATGAAGAGCAAAGAGCACTTGACGAAGGAAGTAAAACTATTAAAGTTACTGAGTTTGTTACTGTAGGTGAAATTGCAATCATGATGGATGTGCCGATTACTAAAGTAATTGGAACTTGTATGTCTCTTGGTATCATGGTAACCATGAACCAACGTTTAGATGCTGAAACATTAACTATTGTAGCTGACGAGTTTGGTTACGAAGTTGAGTTTATCACAGTTGATATCGAAGATGCTATTGAAGTAGTCGAAGATAAAGAAGAAGATTTAGTAGTTAGAGCACCGATTGTTACTGTAATGGGTCACGTCGATCACGGTAAAACATCTTTACTGGATTATATCCGTAAAGAAAATGTTATCGCTGGTGAGTCTGGAGGTATTACGCAACACATTGGAGCTTACGGAGTAACTTTAGATAATGGTCAGAAAATTGCATTCTTAGATACACCAGGTCACGAGGCGTTTACCGCGATGCGTGCACGTGGAGCTCAGGTTACCGATATCGCTATTATCGTTGTTGCGGCGGATGATGACATCATGCCACAAACAAAAGAAGCAATTTCTCACGCACAAGCTGCGGGGGTACCAATTATATTTGCAATCAATAAAATTGATAAACCAAATGCTAATGTTGAAAAAATTAAAGAGCGTTTGGCTAGTATGAATTTACTTGTTGAAGATTGGGGTGGAAAAATTCAGTCACATGATATTTCTGCAAAAGTTGGAACAGGAGTAAAAGAGTTATTAGAAAAAGTTTTATTAGAAGCTGAAATCTTAGACTTAAAAGCTAATCCAAATAAAGCGGCTCAGGGAACTGTAGTTGAGGCTTTCTTAGATAAAGGAAAAGGATATGTTTCTACAATTTTAGTTCAACAAGGAACATTGAAAATTGGAGATTATATGTTAGCGGGTAAACATCATGGTAAGATTAAAGCTATGCATGATGAAAGAGGGCATACTGTTCTTGAAGCAGGGCCGTCAACTCCGGTATCTGTATTAGGTTTAGATGGTGCTGCAACTGCAGGTGATAAATTCAATGTATTTGAAGATGAAAAAGAAGCAAAACAAATTGCCTCTAAACGTTCTCAATTAATGCGTGAGCAATCTGTACGTACACAACGTCATATTACACTTGATGAAATTGGTCGTCGTATTGCGCTTGGTCAGTTTAAAGAATTGAACGTGATCCTTAAAGGAGACGTGGATGGATCTGTTGAAGCATTATCAGATTCGTTCTCTAAACTTTCTACTGAAGAAGTTCAGATTAATATCATACATAAAGGTGTTGGAGCAATTACTGAAACTGACGTTATGTTGGCTTCTGCTTCTGATGCAATCATTATCGGATTTAATGTTCGTCCTGCTGGAAATGCAAGACAGTTGGCTGATAAAGAAGAAATCGATATCCGTTATTACTCTATTATCTACGCTGCTATCGATGACTTGAAAGATGCGATGGAAGGAATGTTAGCTCCTGAGATGAAAGAAGAAGTTTTGGGAACTGCTGAAATCCGTGAGATCTTCAAAATTTCTAAAGTTGGTTCGATTGCAGGTTGTATGGTGATGGATGGTAAAATCATGAGATCTTCTAAAATTAGAGTTATCAGAGAAGGAGTAGTAGTGCATACAGGGGAACTTGTTGCATTGAAACGTTTCAAAGATGATGTTAAAGAAGTTTCTAAAGGTTATGATTGTGGTATTCAAATTAAAGGTTACAACGACATCGAAGAAAGAGATGTTATTGAAGCATACCATGAAGTTGCAATTAAAAAGAAATTGAAATAATATTCAATAATTATATTTTAAAGTCCCAATGAAAATTGGGACTTTTTTTGTGGTTAATTTTTGATGAAAGGGATTTTTAAGATTGATTTTATAATTAAATAAGAATATAAATAGTTTTAATTTTAATGTTATTTTTGATAAAAATTATTTGATATGAAACGATTATTATACGCTGTTGTTATTTTTATAAGTTTTTCTGCTTCGTCTTTTTCTCAGGAAACTGTAGCAAAAAAAGGTCCGCCGGCAGGTAATGCTGCCGTTGGTGATTATTATGGAGCTGATGTGTCTAAAACATCTGAAGCTAAAGCAATTTCGGTTGAAGCATTAGAAGGGAAGCTAAAACAGAACAAAAAAGCGGAGAATGTTATTGTAAAAGGAGAGGTAACGGATGTGTGTCCTAAAAAAGGATGCTGGGTAACTCTTAAAACAGATGATGGTTCTTCATTTTTTGTAAAAATGAAAGATTACGGATTTTTTGTGCCTACTGCACTAAAGGGAAAAAATGTTGTTTTAGAAGGTGTTGCCGAAAAAGAAATAACATCTGTAGAGGAGCTTAAACATTATGCTAAAGATGCTAAAAAACCACAATCAGAGATTGATGCTATTACTTTGCCAAAAGAAGAAATAAGGTTTCTGGCGAAAGGTATAAAGGTAGTAAACTAGCTTTTTTAGGTTAGTATAGCAATTTTATAATTGTATTGTAAAGCTTCAATGTTCAATTGGAGCTTTTTTTTGTTTGTAAGGTTTTGTTTTAAGTGTATAATGAATTCCTTTTGCTGTTAGTGAATTGGCTTGGCAATTACATAAAGTAATATGATTTAATTTAATGTTATTGTTAGGGTTTTGGTATAAGGCGAGTGTTTGTTGAAGTAAATAAAGATGTATGCGCCTTGTTTGAAAATCGGGTTATTATCGAATAGGTGGGTTGTTTGTCTCTGTTAAAACGAGGGTTTTTTATATGTTTTAGATTTTGTCCATAAAAAAAGCGAGATATAATCTCGCTTTTGTGTGTTTAATGGATGTTTTTATTTGCTTGGCTTTATTAAAAAGACGCTTTTGTATCTCTTTTTTATCTCGGCAAGATTGCGTTCGGCTTCTATTCGGGTTTTAAAATTACCTACCATGACCTTGTAGTTTGGTGTATTGAAAATTATTGTTCCGTCTATGGTGTTAAATTCTCTTTTAAAATCCGATAACGTTTTCTTTGCTTCTTCGCTTTTGCCGCTAAATATTTGAATTTTGTAAGTATCGTTTGTATTTATTGACGTGTTAATTTTTCGTTTTTCACTCAATAATTGGTCAAATTTGGGATCTTGATTTACTATTAAATTTTGGTCTTGAGCATTAATATTATATGCTAATGTGAACATTGTTAGTGTTAAGAAAACTCTTTTTGAAGGGGTTAAAATTCTCATAATGTGATGGTTTTTACGCGAAATTACTATTTAAAGTTTGTATATAAAATTTTAATATTATTTAGAATTGATATAAATTGATATTTAAGAGTATTTTAAGGTTTTGAGAATAGTTCATAAGTCGTATTTTTGTGCAAGTTTTAAAAGAAGGTATTAGTTTTTCGTTGATTTATTACAGAAAAAATCATACCAAAAATTAGTAGATAATTATTATACTATATGAAAAAGGTGGGTAACCATAATTCGATCTCAAGAAAATTACTACTTAGCTTATCGCTAACGTTAATTTTCTCCCTAACTTCATTTGCTCAAGAAGCTGCTGCTCCGGCGGCGCCTGAAGCTGCTGCTCCGGCTGCTGCTGCAGGTGGTGATCCAGTAAAAGGGAAAGAACTTTTTAATGCAAATTGCGCTGCATGTCACAAATTAGATGCTAAGTCAACAGGTCCGGCCCTAAGAGGGGTTGCTGCCAAACATGAGATGGCATGGATTTACAAGTGGGTGCATAACAGCTCCGAAATGATTAAATCAGGAGATCCTGTTGCAGTTAAATTATTTGAAGAGCACAACAAGTCAGTAATGACTTCTTTTCCTCAATTATCAACAGGTGATATTGATAACATTATTGCTTATACTTCTGAAGTAAAAGCTGAGCCTGCTGCCGGTGCTCCTGGCGCAGCTACTCCTCCTGGAACTAACGTTGAAGGTGGGGGAATTTCAAATAACATTATTTTAGGAGCTCTTGCTCTTGTAATGGCTATCTTGGTAGTTATGTTGTTCATGGTGAACAAAGTATTAACGAAAGTAGCAAGTAATAATGGTATTGAAGTTGCTCCTAAAGAAGCTAGAACTCCAATCTGGAAAGCTTTTGCTAAAAACCAATTCCTGGTTTTAGTTACTTCTATATTCTTGCTTTTGGCAAGTGGTTATTTTGTGTATGCATACTTAATGCAGGTAGGTGTTGATCAAAATTATGAGCCAATTCAGCCAATTCACTATTCTCATAAAATTCACGCTGGTGATAACGAAATCAATTGTAAATATTGTCACTCTGCTGCTCGTGTGAGTAAAACAGCTGGTATTCCATCTTTGAATGTTTGTATGAACTGTCATAAAAATATTTCTGAAGTTGCTGAAACTACTGCTACTCCTGAGTACAGCAAAGCATTTTACGATGCTCAAATCCAAAAATTATACGATGCTGTTGGCTGGGATAAAGCTAAACAGGAGTATACTGGAAAAACGCAGCCTGTAAAATGGGTTCGTATTCATAATCTTCCTGATTTTGTTTACTTCAACCACTCTCAACACGTTAATGTTGCAGGAGTTGAATGTCAAACTTGTCACGGTCCAGTGCAGGAATTTGAGATCATGAAGCAATATTCTAAATTAACAATGGGATGGTGTATTGATTGCCATAGAAAAACTGATGTTAAGATGGAAGGTAATGCTTACTATGATAAAATTCATGCTGAACTTTCTAAAAAATACGGTGTAGAAAAATTGACTGCAGCGCAAATGGGAGGTTTAGAATGCGGTAAATGCCACTATTAATCGAATTATTAAGATTTTAATATTTATATACAATGTCATCAAACAAAAAATACTGGAAAAGTGTTGAAGAACTAGAGAATAGTTCTATTGTTGAGGCGCTTAGAAATAACGAATTTGTTGAAGAAATTCCTACTGAAGAATTCTTAGGAAATGCAGATGCTTTAGCTTCATCTGGAACTTCACGTCGTGACTTTTTAAAGTACGTAGGATTTAGTACTGCAGCGGTTACGCTTGCTGCCTGCGAAGGTCCTGTTCACAAGTCTATACCATATGTTTTACAACCAGAACAAATCATTCCTGGTGTTGCAGATTATTATGCAACTACTGTTTTTGATGGTTTTGATTTTGCTAACTTATTAGTAAAAACTCGTGAGGGTCGTCCAATTAAAATTGATAACAATACTATTTCTGGATCTAAGTTTTCAGCTAATGCTAGAATTCATGCATCTATCTTATCATTATATGATAGCATGCGTTTGAAAGAGCCTAAGCTGGACGGAAAAAATGGTAGCTGGTCTGCTGTTGATTTGAGAATAAAATCAAGTCTTGCTGAAGCAAAAGCAAAAGGCGGACAAGTGGTATTGTTGACAAATACTTTGGCGAGTCCATCTACTGAAAAATTAATAGCTGAATTCATTGCTAAAAATCCTAATGCAAAACATGTTGTTTATGATGCAGTTTCTTCATCAGAAGCATTAGATGCATTCGAAACAGTTTACGGAGAAAGAGCGCTTGTTGATTATGATTTTTCAAAAGCTTCTTTAATTGTTTCTGTTGGTGCTGATTTCTTAGGAGACTGGCAAGGTGGTGGATATGATTCAGGATATGCTCAGGGTAGAATTCCTTCCGGGCCTACCGGATCTAAGAAAATGTCTCGTCACTTTCAGTTAGAATCAAACATGACATTGTCTGGAGCTGCTGCTGATAAGCGTATTCCTATGAGTAGTGCTGATCAAAAACAAGCTTTAGTTCAAATTTATAATATAATTACAGGATCTTCTGTAGCTAATTCTTTAGATGCTAAGTTTAAACCAGAAGTAGTTAAAGCTGCTCAACAGTTAAAACTTGCTGGTGCTAAAGGAGTATTAGTTTCAGGTCTTGAAGATAAAAATGCTCAATTATTAGTTTTAGCGATCAATCAGGTATTGGCGAGTGAAGCTTTTAATACTGCAGGTACAAGACAAATTAGAAAAGGATCTAATGCGGTTGTGTCTCAATTGGTAAAAGATATGAATGCTGGAAGTGTTCATACTTTAATCATGAGCGGAATTAATCCGGTTTATACTTTAGCTGATTCAGATTCTTTTGTATCTGGATTGAAAAAAGTAAAAACGTCAGTTGCGTTTTCTTTAAAAGAAGATGAAACTGCATCGATAACTACAATTGCTGCTCCGGCTCCTCATTATTTAGAGGCTTGGGGAGATGTTGTAATTACAAAAGGAACTTATAGTCTGACTCAGCCAACTATTCGTCCTATCTTTAATACAAAACAATTTCAAGACGTTTTATTGTCATTAAACGGAACTCCTGGAAACTTCTATGATTATATTAAAGCTAATTCAGCTTCAATTATCGCAGGTTCTTCTTGGAACAAAGTTTTACATGATGGTGTTTTTGTTATTGGTTCATCTGCGTTATCTGCAGGATCTGTTGATTATAGTGCTGCTGCAAATGCTGTTGCTAAATCTAAATCTAGTGGAGAGTTTGAATTAGTATTATATACTAAAACAGGTATGGGTGACGGTCAACAAGCAAACAATCCTTGGTTGCAAGAGTTTCCTGATCCAATCACAAGAGTTTCTTGGGATAACTATGTTACAGTTTCGAATGCTGATGCTAAAAAATATAACTTATCAAATGAAATTGTTGCAAACGGAGGTTTAAACGGAAGTTATGCTACAATTACTACTGCTGATGGTTTAAAATTAGAAAACGTGCCAGTAATTGTTCAGCCAGGACAAGCTGTTGGTACAGTTGGTTTAGCATTAGGTTACGGTCGTAAGGCTGCTTTAAAAGAAGAAATGGTAGTAGGTTTAAACGCTTACTCATTATATAAAAACTTCAATAGTGTTCAATCTGTTACTATTGCGAAAGCAAATGGTGTTCACGAGTTTGCTTGTGTTCAGGGACAGAAAACATTAATGGGTAGAGGAGATATCATTAAAGAAACTACTCTTAAAATTTTTAATACTGAAGATGCTGAACATTGGAACGAACAACCAATGGTATCTTTAGATCACGAAGAAGTAAAAGCTACAACTGTCGATTTATGGGAATCATTTGATCGTACTACGGGACATCACTTTAACCTTTCTATTGACTTAAACGCTTGTACAGGTTGTGGGGCATGTGTTATTGCTTGTCACGCTGAAAACAACGTTCCTGTTGTAGGTAAAGCAGAGGTAAGAAGAAGTCGTGATATGCACTGGTTGCGTATTGACAGATACTACTCTTCTGAAAGTACTTTTGAAGGAGATAACGAAAGAAAAGATAATATAGCTGGTTTATCTAGTTCATTGTCTACATTTAACGAAATGGAAAAACCTGGAGATAATCCACAAGTTTCTTTCCAACCAGTAATGTGTCAACACTGTAATCACGCACCATGTGAGACAGTTTGTCCTGTTGCTGCTACATCTCACGGTCGTGAAGGTCAAAACCACATGGCATACAACAGATGTGTTGGTACTCGTTATTGTGCAAACAACTGTCCGTATAAAGTACGTCGTTTTAACTGGTTCTTGTACAACAAAAACAGTGAATTCGATTACCACATGAATGATGATTTAGGTCGTATGGTATTAAACCCAGACGTAAACGTTCGTTCTCGTGGAGTTATGGAAAAATGTTCTATGTGTATTCAAATGACACAGGCGACTAAATTGAAAGCAAAAAATGAAGGTCGTCCGGTTGCTGATGGAGAATTCCAAACAGCTTGTTCAAATGCTTGTTCTTCTGGAGCAATGATATTTGGTGATGTTAATGATGCTGAAAGTAAAGTTGCTAAATTAGCGGCTGATGATAGATCATACCACTTATTAGAGCATGTTGGAACAAAACCTAACGTGGTTTACCATGTTAAAGTTAGAAATACTTAGAATAAATTATTAATTAAGAAACATATAAAGGATTATGTCGTCTCACTACGAAGCACCCATTAGAAAACCTTTAGTTATAGGTGATAAATCTTATCACGATGTAACTGTAGATGTAGCTGCCCCTGTTGAAGGGCCAGCAAACAAACATTGGTGGATTGTATTTTCAATCGCATTAATAGCCTTCCTTTGGGGGTTAGGTTGTATTATTTACACCGTATCTACCGGTATTGGAACATGGGGATTAAATAAAACAGTTGGTTGGGCCTGGGATATCACGAACTTCGTTTGGTGGGTTGGTATTGGTCACGCCGGAACATTAATTTCTGCGGTATTATTACTTTTCCGTCAACGTTGGAGAATGGCGATTAACCGTTCTGCAGAAGCTATGACTATCTTCTCGGTAGTTCAGGCAGGTTTATTCCCAATTATTCACATGGGTCGTCCATGGTTAGCATACTGGGTTTTACCTATTCCAAATCAATTTGGATCATTATGGGTAAACTTTAACTCACCGCTACTTTGGGACGTATTCGCAATTTCTACGTATCTTTCAGTATCATTAGTTTTCTGGTGGACTGGTTTATTACCTGACTTTGCAATGCTACGTGATAGAGCAATAACACCTTTTAATAAAAGAGTATATTCTATCCTAAGTTTTGGATGGAGTGGTAGAGCAAAAGACTGGCAACGTTTTGAAGAAGTATCTTTAGTATTAGCTGGTTTAGCTACTCCTCTTGTACTTTCTGTACACACGATTGTATCTATGGACTTTGCTACTTCTGTAATTCCAGGATGGCATACAACAATCTTCCCTCCGTACTTCGTTGCCGGAGCGGTATTCTCAGGATTTGCAATGGTAAACACCTTGTTGATCGTTATGAGAAAAGTTTCTAACCTTGAAGCGTATATTACATTACAACATATCGAGTTAATGAACATTGTAATCATGATTACAGGTTCTATCGTAGGGGTAGCGTATATCACTGAGTTATTCGTAGCTTGGTATTCAGGTGTAGAATATGAGCAATATGCGTTCTTGAACAGAGCTACCGGACCTTACTGGTGGGCATATTGGTCGATGATGACTTGTAACGTTTTCTCTCCACAATTTATGTGGTTCAAGAAATTAAGAACAAGTATCATGTTTTCATTTATTATTTCGATCGTTGTAAACATCGGAATGTGGTTTGAAAGATTCGTAATTATTGTTACTTCTTTACATAGAGATTACCTTCCATCTTCTTGGACAATGTTTTCACCAACATTTGTTGATATTGGAATTTTCATCGGAACGATAGGTTTCTTCTTCGTATTGTTTTTATTATACTCTAGAACATTCCCTGTAATTGCTCAGGCAGAGGTAAAAACAATTTTGAAAGGAACAGGAGATAATTACATTAGAGAAAGAGCAAATAAAGATTCACATCATGAGTAATAAAGTAATATACGCCATTTATAATGACGATGATATTTTGATGGATGCAGTAAAGAAAACCAGAGCTGCTCATCATCATATTGAAGAGGTTTTTACTCCATTCCCAGTTCACGGATTGGATAAAGCTATGGGTTTAGCACCAACAAGATTAGCAATTTGTGCATTTTTATATGGATGTGTTGGTATTTCTGTTGCTACAACCATGATGAGTTATATCATGATTCATGATTGGCCACAAGATATTGGTGGAAAACCAAGTTTTAGTTTCATTCAGAATATGCCATCATTTGTGCCAATTATGTTTGAGATGACAGTATTTTTTGCTGCCCACTTAATGGTTATTACTTTTTATATGAGAAGTAGATTATGGCCATTCAAAGAAGCTGAAAATCCTGATGTAAGAACAACAGATGACCATTTTTTAATGGAAGTTGCCGTAAATGATAACGAAGCAGAACTAGTTTCTTTCTTTGAAGGTACAGGTGCTGTTGAAGTTAAAGTAATTGAAAAGAATTAATTGTAGCTATGAAAAGGATATATAAAATAACACTTTTAGTTGGTATAACTATTTTAGTTTCATCATGCCACAATACTTCGGCACCAAACTATCAGTATTTCCCTAATATGTATGAGTCTTTGGCATATGAGCCATATTCAGAGGCAAAAATATTTAAAGGAGGAAAAGAAGGACAACTTCCTGCAGAAGGAAGTATCAATAGAGGTTTTGAGCCTTATGAATATGAAAATTCAACTGCTGGTTATGAATTGGCTAAAGCTAATTTAAAATCGCCTTTGGATTCTATCGAAAGAAATTCCGGTAAAGGAAAAGAACTTTTCGAAATTTACTGTATCAGTTGTCATGGTGCAACTGGAAACGGTAAAGGTAAATTGGTTGAAAGAGAAAAATTTCTTGGAGTACCTAGCTATAAAGACAGAGAAATCACTGAAGGAAGTATCTTTCACGTTGAAACTTATGGTTTAAATGCAATGGGTTCACATGCAAATCAATTAAGTGCCCACGAACGTTGGTTAGTTGCTGACTATGTTCTAAAACTAAAAAGCCAATTATAATTGTTGAACAAACTGATCGTAATAGATATGTATACATTTTCAAGTAAATTAAAAACTTTTTCTATCATCCTAATGGCACTTGGTGTATTAGGAATTGGATATGGTTTTTTAACTGCTCCTAAAGATATTCAAGAAGTTGAAAAAATTCTAGCTGCAGATGCACATGGTTCTCATGGTGCTGCGCATGAAGCAACAGCAGAAACTTCTCATCAAGAAGCTGGACACCACGAAGCTGCTGAAGCTTCGCATGAATCGCACAAAGGTGGCGAGCATGAAACAGTAAATGCTGCTGATGAACACAAAGAACATTTAACGCATGTATTGCACCAATTGCAAAATAAGCCTTGGTCAGCTTTATACGTTGCTTGTATTTTTTTCTTACTACTTTCTATGGGAACTTTAGCATTTTATGCTATTCAACAAGTTGCTCAGGCAGGTTGGTCTCCGGTTTTGTTTAGAGTTATGCAAGGGATCACAGCTTATTTACCTGTAGGTTCAATAATTTTCTTCATTATCTTAATTCTTTGCGGATTACACTTTAATCACTTATTTGTATGGTTAGGTGAAGGGGTTACTGATCCTAATAGTCCAAACTATGATAAAATTATCGCTGGAAAAGCAGGTTACTTAAACTTTCCTTTCTGGATTATCAGAGCAGCTATATTTTTAATTGGATGGAATTTATATAATTTTTATGCAAGAAAAAATTGTTTAGCTCAGGATGAAGCAAATGATGATCTGTACTACAAAAAGAATTTCAAATTAACTGCTGGTTTCTTAGTATTCTTTATCGTATCTGAGTCTATTATGTCTTGGGATTGGATTATGTCAATCGATCCACACTGGTTCAGTACTTTATTTGGATGGTATGTTTTCGCATCTTTCTTCGTATGTGGTATTACTGCAATTGCATTAGTAACTGTTTACTTAAAATCTAAAGGATATTTAGAGTATGTAAATACAAGTCACATTCACGATTTAGCTAAATTTATGTTTGGTATTAGTGTTTTCTGGACTTATTTATGGTTCTCTCAATTCATGTTAATCTGGTATGCTAATATTCCTGAAGAGGTAACATACTTCGTAACAAGAATTCAATTATACAACTTACCATTCTTTGGTGCTGTAGTTATGAACTTCGTGTTCCCATTATTAATATTAATCAACACAGACTTTAAACGTCTTAGCTGGGTAATTGTAATGGCTGGTGTTGTTATCTTACTAGGTCACTACGTAGATTTCTTTAATATGATTATGCCTGGTACAGTTGGAGATAAATGGTTTATTGGAGTTTCTGAAATTGCATCTATACTTTTCTTCTTAGGTTTGTTTATTTTTGTAGTGTTCACTGCATTAACTAAAGCTCCTTTGTTAGCAAAAAGAAATCCTTTCATTGAAGAAAGTAAACATTTTCATTATTAATATTTAAAGAAGTAAACAGATGACAAGTTTGTTGGTAATTATAGTTTTAGTTTTATTAGCAGTTGCATTATGGCAATTGACCAAGATATTTGATCTTACTCAAGTGGGATCTTCTTCGGACGATTCTCAAGTTGCATCAGATAATGATAATAATGTTCAGGGATATGTTATGTTTGGCTTTTTAGCTTTCATATATATATTTACGATCTACGGTTTACTTAAATGGGGTAATTTAGCACTTCATACTCCTGCTTCAGAGCACGGACTTTTGGTAGACAACTTAATGAATATTACTTGGGTTTTAATTTTTGTAGTTCAATTTATTACACAAGGTTTATTGTACTGGTTTTCTTTTAAAAACAGAGGACACAAAGATAAAAAAGCATTATTCTTTGCTGATAGTAATAAATTAGAGGCAATTTGGAGTATTATCCCGTCTGTAGTTTTAGCTTGTTTAATTCTTTACGGATTGTATGCTTGGAACAACATTATGTTTGTTGATAAAGATGAAGACGTAATTGAAATCGAATTATACGCACAACAGTTCAAATGGACTGCGAGATATGCTGGTAATGATAATGTTTTAGGAAAAGCTAACGTTCGTTTGATTGAAGGTATTAATACTTTAGGTGTTGATATGTCTGATAAAAACTCAGCTGATGATATTGTAGTTTCTGAATTGCATATTCCAAAAGGTAAAAAAGTACATTTCAAAATGCGTTCTCAAGACGTATTACACTCAGCTTACATGCCTCACTTTAGAGCGCAAATGAACTGTGTTCCCGGAATGGTTACTGAATTTGCTTTTATTCCTACTTATACAACTGCAGAATACAGAGAGTTACCATTTATGGTAGAGAAAGTAGCAAATATCAACAAACTTAGAGCTGAAAAAAGCGTTGAGTTAGTTGCAAAAGGAGGTACAGCTTTAGATCCTTATACATTTGATTATTTATTATTATGTAATAAAATTTGTGGAGCTTCTCACTACAACATGCAAATGAAAGTGGTTGTTGATACTCCGGAAGATTATAAAAAATGGTTAAGCGAAAAAACTACTTTAGCTCAGGATATTAAAGCGGCAGCAGCTGCTAAAGCACCAGCTGAAGGAGCAAAAGCGACTACAGATAGTACAGCTAAAGATACTGTAAAAGCGGTAATTGATACTGTTAAAGCAGCTATAGCTAAAGTTGCTATGAAATAATATTTATTAAGAAAATTTAAAGTACACATATATGTCAGCAGAAGCGCACGGTCACGATCACGGACACGATCACGAGCACGAACATCATCATAAAGAAACGTTCATTACTAAATATATCTTTAGTATTGATCATAAAATGATTGCTAAGCAATACTTAATTACCGGTATTATTATGGGTATAATTGGTATTGCAATGTCCTTGCTTTTTAGAATGCAATTAGCATGGCCAGAAGAGTCTTTTAAAATCTTTAATGTTTTATTAGGAGATAAATTTGCACCTGATGGTGTAATGGCAAATGATATTTATTTGGCTTTAGTAACAATTCACGGTACCATCATGGTATTCTTTGTACTAACGGCTGGTTTAAGTGGTACTTTTAGTAACTTACTTATTCCACTTCAAATTGGAGCAAGAGATATGGCTTCTGGATTCATGAATATGATTTCATACTGGTTGTTCTTCTTATCTGCTGTAATCATGTTATCTTCTTTATTTGTTGAAGCTGGACCAGCTTCTGCAGGTTGGACAATTTACCCTCCATTAAGTGCTTTACCACAAGCGATCCCTGGATCTGGAACTGGTATGACTTTATGGTTAGTTTCGATGGCTATCTTTATTGCATCTTCATTAATGGGATCATTAAACTACATTGTAACTGTTATCAACTTAAGAACAAAAGGAATGTCTATGACTAGGCTTCCGCTTACAATCTGGACATTTTTCGTAACAGCTATCATTGGTGTTATTTCGTTCCCGGTATTATTATCAGCTGCTTTATTATTGATTTTTGATAGAAGTTTTGGTACTTCATTCTTCTTATCTGATATCTATATTGCAGGAGAGGTTTTACATTACCAAGGAGGTTCTCCGGTATTGTTTGAACACTTATTCTGGTTCTTAGGACACCCTGAGGTATATATCGTAATCTTACCAGCAATGGGTCTTGTTTCTGAAATTATGGCTACGAACTCTCGTAAACCAATTTTTGGATACAGAGCAATGATCATGTCAGTTCTTGCAATTGCATTTTTATCTACAATTGTTTGGGGTCACCACATGTTTATTTCAGGTATGAATCCTTTCTTAGGATCTGTATTTACCTTTACTACTTTATTGATTGCAATTCCTTCTGCTGTAAAAGCGTTCAACTGGATTACAACTTTATGGAAAGGTAACCTACAATTTAACCCTGCAATGTTATTCTCTATCGGAATGGTTTCTACTTTCATCACTGGAGGTTTAACAGGAATCATTTTAGGAGATAGTACTTTAGATATTAACGTTCACGATACATACTTCGTAATTGCTCACTTTCACTTAGTAATGGGTATCTCTGCACTTTACGGAATGTTTGCTGGTATTTACCACTGGTTCCCTAAAATGTACGGAAGAATGTTAAACAAAAACTTAGGTTATATTCACTTTTGGGTAACAGCAGTTTGTGCTTATGGAGTTTTCTTCCCAATGCACTTTATTGGATTAGCTGGTTTACCAAGACGTTATTATACAAATACAAACTTCCCATTATTTGATGATTTACAAAATGTGAATGTTTTAATTACAACATTTGCTCTTGTAGGGGGGGCGTTCCAATTAGTATTCTTGTATAACTTCTTTAGTAGTATTTTCTACGGTAAGAAAGCAGTACAAAATCCATGGAAATCGACAACATTAGAGTGGACAACTCCAGTAGAACATATCCACGGTAACTGGCCAGGAGAAATTCCTCATGTATACCGTTGGCCATATGACTACAGTAACCCAAATCACGATGTAGATTTTGTTCCTCAAAATGTACCGATGAAAGAAGGTGAAGAAGTTTTACACCACTAAAAATATTTAAAAAAGACCATCTGAAAAGATGGTCTTTTTTGTTTATGGTATATTGAGAGTAAATCCCAATTTTTAAATCTCAAATTCTAGCTTATTAAAGTTTGAAATTAGATTGTGATTAAAAGTTTCTTATTTGATTATTAAAAAAAAAGGGACATTATTTTTATTGGAATTTGGAATTTTTAAAATTGGAATTTTGGTTTCCTTGTTATTTAAAATTTATCTATTTTACAAACTGATTACTTTGTCTATCTTTGTAAAATGAATGAAAACCTAGATCCCACAACAAATGGGTACAATCCAGAAGAATTAGATCTTGAAAAAAGATTGCGTCCGCTGTCATTTGATGATTTTGCCGGACAAGATCAAGTTTTAGAGAATTTAAAAGTTTTTGTTGCTGCAGCCAATCAACGTGGCGAAGCACTTGATCATACACTTTTTCACGGACCTCCCGGATTAGGTAAAACTACTTTGGCTAATATTTTGGCCAATGAACTTGAAGTGGGTATCAAAATTACTTCAGGACCTGTTTTAGACAAACCTGGAGATTTAGCGGGTCTTTTGACTAATCTCGATGAAAGAGATGTTTTATTCATTGACGAAATTCATCGTTTAAGCCCAATTGTTGAAGAGTATCTATACTCGGCAATGGAGGATTTTAAAATTGATATTATGATCGAATCTGGACCAAATGCCAGAACGGTTCAAATTAACTTAAATCCTTTTACTTTAATAGGGGCTACAACGCGTTCAGGATTATTGACGGCGCCAATGCGTGCTCGTTTCGGAATTTCATCGCGATTGCAATATTATACTACGGAACTTTTAACGACTATTGTAGAAAGAAGTTCGTCAATTCTTAAAATGCCAATTTCATTAGATGCTGCTATCGAAATAGCCGGTAGAAGCCGTGGAACTCCTCGTATAGCAAATGCATTATTACGTAGAGTGCGAGATTTTGCACAAATAAAAGGAAACGGAACCATCGATCTTGAAATTGCACGTTATGCATTAAGAGCACTTAATGTAGATGCGCATGGACTGGATGAGATGGATAATAAAATCTTGTTGACTATCATCAATAAATTTAAAGGCGGACCTGTTGGACTTTCAACTTTGGCAACTGCAGTTTCTGAAAGCAGTGAAACGATCGAAGAAGTTTATGAACCATTTTTAATTCAGGAAGGTTTTATTATGCGTACGCCACGCGGACGTGAGGTAACGGATAAAGCATACAAGCACTTAGGAAAACTAAATACGAATATTCAGGGCGGATTGTTTTAATTGTAATCAAAATGTCTGAAAATAGAAAATATAATTACCCGAACAGGCTTTCAATAGTGAGATTCTTTCTGGATGCAGAAGAAGTGCGTAGAAACCCGATTCCTTTTCATAAAAGATATTTTGAGCAATTTGGAGACTCTTTTTCTCTCAAAATTGGAGTTTCTAAACATATAATCTTATCAAGAGATAATGAAATAGCCCAGTATATTTTACAAAAGAATCAAAAGAATTATCATAAATCTAAATTTCAATCCGTATACCTTTCTAAGTATTTAGGAAAGGGTCTTTTGACTGTTGATGGTGACTTTTGGTTAAAACAAAGAAGATTAATTCAACCTGCATTTCATAAACAAAAAATGAATCAGTTGGTCGAAAATATGAATTTGACTATTACTTCAGAATTAGATAATTTAGTAGAGGGAGAATCTATTGATGTTTTTCCTGTAATGAGCCAGCTAGCGTTTAATGTCGTGGCGAAGTCATTGTTTCAACTTTCAATCTCTGACGAAAAACTAAACCGAATTAAATTTATTATTGAAGAAGTTCAGAATTTTTTAATCAAAGAAATTAGACTTCCACATAAAGCATGGTGGTTTTCTTTAAGCGGACAAGTAAAAAAACATTTGGAACTTGCTGAAGAAAACAATAGCATTATTCAGGAAATTATTGAACAAAGAATGACTTCGAAAGAAGAAATTAATGACTTGCTCAATATGCTTTTGGAAACCCGATATGAAGATACGGGAGAAGGTATGTCGGTTAAGCAATTAGTAGATGAAATCAAAGTGCTCTTTATCGCAGGACATGAAACTACGGCAAATGCTTTGACTTTTACTTTACATCTTTTAGGAAGAAATCCCGATGTACAACAAAAAGTTTTGGATGAGATTTTAGAGATAGAATCTCAAACTGAGAATATTGTGGAGCAGCTTCAAAAAATGACTTATACTAATGCAGTATTAAATGAATCTATGCGTTTGTATCCGCCAGCGTGGATTACAGACAGACAAAATGTTACAGATGATACTCTTGCTGGTTTTCATATAAAAAAGGAAACTCTTATTGGGGTTTCTTTCTACGAATTACATCGAAATCCTAAATATTGGGAAAATCCGGATGAATTTGTTCCGGAACGATTTCTTGGCGAGCAGAAAAAAATGTCTATGCAATATTTTTACCCGTTTGGTGCGGGACCAAGAATGTGCATAGGAGCAGGATTTGCTATTTATGAAATGTGTTTGACCATTGCTCAAATTGTAAAAAAATATGAGATTAAATCCAATACTGATACAGTTCAGTTTAATCCTTTAATTACATTAAAACCGGTTGATGTAGAAGTTTCATTTTCGAAAAGATGAGCATTAACGCAAAAGAAACATATTCAGAATTTATAAAATCAGAAGCAAAACGCCTCGGTTTTCTTTCTTGCGGTATATCTAAAGCTGGATTTCTGGAAGAGGAAGCGCCACGTCTTGAAAAATGGCTTAATAACAACCATCATGGCCAAATGGCGTATATGGAGAATTATTTTGACAAACGTTTAGATCCTACCTTGTTAGTAGATGATGCCAAAAGTGTGGTGTCACTTTTATTAAATTATTATCCCGAAGAAACCCAAAGTCAGGACAGTTTTAAAATTTCTAAATATGCTTATGGTCAGGATTATCATTTTGTAATTAAAGAGAAACTAAAAGAATTTCTACACTCGATTCAGGAAAATATAGGAGATGTTTCCGGTCGTGCTTTTGTTGATTCGGCACCTGTTTTAGATCGTGCATGGGCAGCAAAAAGCGGTTTGGGATGGATTGGTAAAAGCGGAAATCTGCTGACTCAAAAAGTAGGTTCTTTTTATTTTATTGCAGAGCTTATTCTCGATTTAGACCTGGAATATGATCATGCGACTACAGACCATTGTGGTTCTTGTACAGCCTGTATTGATGCTTGTCCTACTCAGGCAATTGTTGCGCCTCATGTTGTTGACGGAAGCAAATGTATTTCTTATTATACAATTGAACTCAAAGAAAATATTCCTTATGAAATGAAAGGAAAATTTGATGAATGGATGTTTGGTTGTGATACTTGCCAGGATGTTTGCCCCTGGAATCGGTTCTCGAAACCTCATTCAGAGCCCTTATTTAATCCAAATCCGGAACTACTTTCTTTTTCTAAAAAAGACTGGATTGAGATCACGGAAGAGACTTTTCGTGTGGTTTTTAAAAATTCCCCAATTAAAAGAACCAAGTTTGAAGGTTTAAAAAGAAATGTAAGATTTTTAGAGTAATTTAAAAGTGTAAGAATGCTTTTTTCTTTCTTTTAAACACTATTTTTTCATTTCTTTTTCTTTTTAATTTGTAAGATTTTTATGTTTTTATCTTGAATTTCTTTAAAAACCGATAATACGTCAAAAAATTAAGAAATTTCTCCTCTTTTATTATCGAATAGTTAAGTTTTCTGCGATTCAAGGTTAATTTTTGTCGACTAAAAGTGTAATTCAACGTTTATCTGTGTAGTTTATCGACTAAAGTAGTTAGTAATTAGGTGTTTGCATATTTTCGCGGCTCCAAAACTACTAATTTAACCTAAAGACATTTTTTGTGTCTTGAACTACATACATTTATGGTGCAAAAACTACTTTATTTTTGTGAAAATCCTGAAACTCCTTTTTTAAGATTTTCAAAATCCATTTCCTTTATTTTATCGTATCTGCTTCAAATGCTGAAAGCCAAATTTGGTTCTTCTGCTTTCAATATTTCTATTCTTAAATTCACAGTTGTCTATGCGTAACTTTACTCTTAGTCAGTCTAAACTTCTTAGGCTAATTTCTCTTGTTTTATTATTATTTGTTACCAGTCAAACAAGGGCTCAATTTCCATATTCACAATCATTTAAAAATTCAACGGCTCCAGGTGTTTCGTTTGGCGGATCGCCATCAGCCTTTTTAACCGGAGGTTTTGGTTCAAAAGATGGTTATACTGATCCAGACGGTTCCGGATATTTAAGGCTGACAAACAGAGATGGTAGCCAAAAAGGAATTGTTTATTCAGATATATACTCGTTTCCATCTGCTTATGGTATGACTATTTCATTTGAATATTATACACATAGCGGAAATGGTGCCGATGGTATTGCCTTTATTTTATTTGATGCAACAGCTACGGCAACCGCTGGAGCTTTTGGAGGTTCATTGGGTTATGCCCAAAGAAATCAGGAAACTGGTTTTTCTAAAGGTTATTTAGGTATTGGAATTGACGAATATGGAAATTTTTCAGCTAATAATGAAGGAAAAAGTGGTGGCGCACCAGGTGGTGTTTTGCCTAGTAATATTACTTTAAGAGGAGCAGGATCTGACTTGAAGGGTTATGATCATCTGATTTCGGTACAAACGACTGCTTTAGCGAGTTCTTTTAATGTTGCAGGTAGTAACAGGAATGCAACAAATAGTTCGATAGCAGGTTTTAGAAAGATGGAGGTTGTTCTAAAACCTCGTACAGGTGGTGGTTTTTTTATTGATGTTTATTTAACCCATGGAAGTGCAAGAGATTTAATAATTAATAATTATGAATATAAAACTACAGCTCCGCCTAATTTAAAATTTGCCATTTCTTCTTCAACTGGTGGATCAAACAATTTTCATGAAATTCGTAATTTAAATATAACGGTTGACCCGGCTACATTGCTTACTCCAATTGCAAATGCAGATTCTTTTGAAGGATGTATTGGTTTAGCAGCAACTTCTGGAGATATAACAGCGAACGATAATGGAGCAGTTAATACAATGGGTACGATTAATAAATCTTCTGTAGATTTAGATCCTGCTACTTCTGGAATTCAAACAACTAAAACTGTCTCAGGTCAGGGAGTATTTACTTATGATTCTACAACTGGAAAAGTTACATTTACTCCAATAGATAACACCATTGTTGGGCCAGTTACAATAAACTATACTTTTGATGATTCCTATGGTAAAACTTCTAATAGTTCTACAATAACTTATAAAGCTTATGCGCCAATAACAAATAATTCAATTAGCCCTGGTACATCAAGTTTTTGTGATAATAATGCACGTTCTATTGTAATTACAGGTGCTGCCGCAACAGATGGCAAAGGTTCGAATATCACATATAGATGGGAAAGCAGTAGCAATAATATAACTTTTGGTCCAATTTCAGGGGCTACAAATCAAAATTACACAACTCCGTCAATTAATACAACTATGTATTATCGAAGAATAGCGTCTACTTCAACTTGTAGTAATGTAAGTAACGTAGCGGCAGTGATTTACGGAGGAGCAAGTGCACCAATAGCTACAGCTGCAACGGCAATAACTTGTAATAGTTTTACAGCAAATTGGAATACGGTTCCAAATGCAACATCTTATGGATTAGAAGTTTCTACAAATTCTGATTTTTCTAATCATTTACCTGGTTATGATGGCAGTAGTTTAACGACTTCTAATTCTTATAATGTTTCAGGTTTGATTTCTGGTCAGACTTATTACCTAAAAGTTTCGTCTCACAATGCTTGCGGAGCTGGAGTAACATCTTCTAATGTAATTACAGTAATTGTAGGTAATGGCTCAGTAGCGGGAACAATATCTAGTGCGCAAACTATTTGTTCAGGAACGTCTCCACAAGATTTGACTTTAACAGGTTATACAGGAACGATTCAATGGCAGTCATCAATAAATAATAGTGCATTTAATAATATTAACGGTGCTACAGCTGCTGTTTTAACAAGTGCTCAAATGGGAGCACTTACTACGAATACTTATTATAGAGCAGTTGTAAAAAGCGGTTCATGTACGGAAGCAAATTCAACATCAGTTTTAATTACAATAAGCCCAGTTCCAAGTTTGGCATCAGTGTCGCAACCTGCAGCAGCATGTGCCGGCTCTCCTGCAAGAATGAAGTTGACGGGATTATTGCCTGGCAGTACATCTACTATTACATATTCTATAGATGGAGTTGCACAAACTCCTATTACGGGTATTGCGGCAGATGTATCAGGTGAAGGTTTTTTTGAAACTGCAGTTTTAACGGCAGCAAATAATGGTAAAACATTAAGAGTAATCACTGTTACTACAACAAGTGCAACGCCAAACTGTACCAGTACAGTTAATAAAGATGTTACACTAAACGTAAACGCCTATTCAGTTGGAGGAACAGTGGCATCAGTACCTGCAATTTGCGCTGGAAGCTCTCCTGCAAATTTAGTATTGAGCGGTAATACAGGTTCTGTTTTAAGATGGCAAAAATCAACAGATGCTGGTTTTTCAACATTTACAGACATCAATGTTGCTTCAACAACATTAACAAGTGCTGCGGTAGGGAATTTAACAGCAAATACTTATTTTAGAGCTGTTGTTCAAAATGGAGTTTGTTCTGCTGTTTTTTCAGATGTGGTTCTAGTAACAGTAAATGCATTACCAATAGCTTATAATGTTACCGGTACAGGTTCATATTGTTCAGGTGGATCAGGACGAGCAGTTGGTTTAAGTAATTCTCAAACAGGAGTAAATTATCAATTAAGATTAAATGGTACGGACACTGGTTCTCCTGTTGCAGGAAATGGTAATGCTATAACATTTGGAACAAAAACAGCTGCAGGTACATATACTGTTAAAGCAGTTAATGCAACGACATCTTGTTCATCTACAATGACAGGTAGTGCGGAAATTACTATAGATACATTTCCAGGAAATGCAAACAATACGACTTCTACAGCAGCAATCTGCTCTACTGATACCAAGACTTTATCAGCTACGCCGGCAGGTGGAACATGGAGTATTGTATTAGGAGGCGGAAAAATCACGGGAACAACTTATACACCAGATGCTGTTACAACAAATACTAATGTAACAATTAAATATACCGTTGCAGCCAATGGAAGTTGCGCTTCTACAAATTCGGATGTTACTTTTACAGTAAATCCATTTGCGGGAACAGCAAACAATACGACTTCTACAGCAGCAATCTGCTCTACTGATACCAAGACTTTATCAGCTACACCGGCAGGAGGAACATGGAGTGTTGTATTAGGAGGAGGAACTATCTCAGGAACAACTTATACACCAGATGCTGTTACAACAAATACCAATGTAACTATAAAATATACTGTTGCAGCTAATGGAAGTTGCGCTTCTACAAATTCAGATGTTACTTTTACAGTAAATCCATTTGCAGGAACAGCAAACAATACGACTTCTACAGCAGCAATCTGCTCTACTGATACCAAGACTTTATCAGCTACACCGGCAGGAGGAACATGGAGTGTTGTATTAGGAGGAGGAACTATCTCAGGAACAACTTATACACCAGATGCTGTTACAACAAATACCAATGTAACTATAAAATATACTGTTGCAGCTAATGGAAGCTGTGCTTCTACAAATTCGGATGTTACTTTTACAGTAAATCCATTTGCAGGAACAGCAAACAATACGACTTCTACAGCAGCAATCTGCTCTACTGATACCAAGACTTTATCAGCTACACCGGCAGGAGGAACATGGAGTGTTGTATTAGGAGGAGGAACTATCTCAGGAACAACTTATACACCAGATGCTGTTACAACAAATACCAATGTAACTATAAAATATACTGTTGCAGCTAATGGAAGCTGTGCTTCTACAAATTCGGATGTTACTTTTACAGTAAATCCATTTGCAGGAACAGCAAACAATACGACTTCTACAGCAGCAATCTGCTCTACTGATACCAAGACTTTATCAGCTACACCGGCAGGAGGAACATGGAGTGTTGTATTAGGAGGAGGAACTATCTCAGGAACAACTTATACACCAGATGCTGTTACAACAAATACCAATGTAACTATAAAATATACTGTTGCAGCTAATGGAAGCTGTGCTTCTACAAATTCGGATGTTACTTTTACAGTAAATCCATTTGCAGGAACAGCAAACAATACGACTTCTACAGCAGCAATCTGCTCTACTGATACCAAGACTTTATCAGCTACACCGGCAGGAGGAACATGGAGTGTTGTATTAGGAGGAGGAACTATCTCAGGAACAACTTATACACCAGATGCTGTTACAACAAATACCAATGTAACTATAAAATATACTGTTGCAGCGAATGGCAGCTGTGCCTCTACCAATTCAGATGTTACCTTTACGGTTTTCGCTTTACCGGTTAAACCAACATTAAGTGCAGTAACACAACAGACATGTACAAATCCAAAAGGAAGTGTAACTATTACAGATTATGATCCAGCTTACACTTATACAATAACTCCATCATTAGGAGTTATTCAAAATAATGATACAGTTACAGCTCCTGTTGGAAGTTATAGTATTACTGCCTCAGTTAATGGATGTACTTCTGATATTTCAAATTTTACTATCAATTCTAAAATATGTGCTGAAGATGATAACACATATTTAGTACAAATTCCAAGCTATACAACCGCTACCACAGTGGGTAACGTAACAGCAAACGATAAACTAAACGGAGTAGACGTTACGGCTTTAAACACAACAGTTACAGCCATCACAACAGGACCGTTATCCATTGATGCGAGCGGAGTATTGACTTTAGATCCAAACACGGTATCAGGAACGTATACAATCACGTACCAAATCTGTGAAAAAGGAGCTAATCCGGTGAACTGCGATACAGCAGAAGCAACAGTGGTAGTAAAAGGAACTTTGGTAGCCAATGACGACAGTTATACCGCTACACCTGGAACAACAGTTGCCACTACAGTGGGTAATGTAACAGCAAACGATAAACTAAACGGAGTAGACGTTACAGCTTTAAACACAACAGTTACGGCCATTACAACAGGACCATTATCTATTGATGCGAGCGGAGTATTAACTTTAGATCCAAACACAGTATCAGGAACGTATACAATCACGTACCAAATCTGTGAAAAAGGAGCTAATCCGGTGAACTGTGATACAGCAGAAGCAACAGTGGTAGTAAAAGGAACTTTGGTAGCCAATGACGACAGTTATAGCGCTACACCTGGAACAACAGTTGCCACTACAGTAGGTAATGTAACAGCAAATGATAAACTAAACGGAGTAGACGTTACAGCTTTAAACACAACAGTTACGGCCATCACAACAGGACCGTTATCCATTGATGCGAGCGGAGTATTGACTTTAGATCCAAACACGGTATCAGGAACGTATACAATTACGTACCAAATCTGTGAAAAAGGAGCTAATCCGGTGAACTGCGATACAGCAGAAGCAACAGTGGTGGTAAAAGGAACTTTGGTAGCCAATGACGACAGTTATAGCGCTACACCTGGAACAACAGTTGCCACTACAGTGGGTAACGTAACAGCAAACGATAAACTAAACGGAGTAGACGTTACGGCTTTAAACACAACAGTTACAGCCATCACAACAGGACCGTTATCCATTGATGCGAGCGGAGTATTGACTTTAGATCCAAACACGGTATCAGGAACGTATACAATCACGTACCAAATCTGTGAAAAAGGAGCTAATCCGGTGAACTGCGATACAGCAGAAGCAACAGTGGTAGTAAAAGGAACTTTGGTAGCCAATGACGACAGTTATACCGCTACACCTGGAACAACAGTTGCCACTACAGTGGGTAATGTAACAGCAAACGATAAACTAAACGGAGTAGACGTTACAGCTTTAAACACAACAGTTACGGCCATTACAACAGGACCATTATCTATTGATGCGAGCGGAGTATTAACTTTAGATCCAAACACAGTATCAGGAACGTATACAATCACGTACCAAATCTGTGAAAAAGGAGCTAATCCGGTGAACTGTGATACAGCAGAAGCAACAGTGGTAGTAAAAGGAACTTTGGTAGCCAATGATGACAGTTATACCGCTACACCTGGAACAACAGTTGCCACTACAGTAGGTAATGTAACAGCAAATGATAAACTAAACGGAGTAGACGTTACAGCTTTAAACACAACAGTTACGGCCATCACAACAGGACCGTTATCCATTGATGCGAGCGGAGTATTGACTTTAGATCCAAACACGGTATCAGGAACGTATACAATTACGTACCAAATCTGTGAAAAAGGAGCTAATCCGGTGAACTGCGATACAGCAGAAGCAACAGTGGTGGTAAAAGGAACTTTGGTAGCCAATGACGACAGTTATAGCGCTACACCTGGAACAACAGTTGCCACTACAGTGGGTAACGTAACAGCAAACGATAAACTAAACGGAGTAGACGTTACGGCTTTAAACACAACAGTTACAGCCATCACAACAGGACCGTTATCCATTGATGCGAGCGGAGTATTGACTTTAGATCCAAACACGGTATCAGGAACGTATACAATCACGTACCAAATCTGTGAAAAAGGAGCTAATCCGGTGAACTGTGATACAGCAGAAGCAACAGTGGTAGTAAAAGGAACTTTGGTAGCCAATGACGACAGTTATACCGCTACACCTGGAACAACCGTTGCCACCATAGTGGGTAATGTAACAGCAAATGATAAACTAAACGGAGTAGATGTTACGGCTTTAAACACAACAGTTACGGCCATTACAACAGGACCATTATCTATTGATGCCAGCGGAGTATTGACTTTAGATCCAAACACAGTATCAGGAACGTATACAATCACGTACCAAATCTGTGAAAAAGGAGCTAACCCGGTGAACTGTGATACAACAGAAGCAACAGTGGTAGTAAAAGGAACTTTGGTAGCCAATGATGACAGTTATACCGCTACACCTGGAACAACAGTTGCCACTACAGTAGGTAATGTAACAGCAAATGATAAACTAAACGGAGTAGACGTTACAGCTTTAAACACAACAGTTACGGCCATCACAACAGGACCGTTATCCATTGATGCGAGCGGAGTATTGACTTTAGATCCAAACACGGTATCAGGAACGTATACAATTACGTACCAAATCTGTGAAAAAGGAGCTAATCCGGTGAACTGCGATACAGCAGAAGCAACAGTGGTGGTAAAAGGAACTTTGGTAGCCAATGACGACAGTTATAGCGCTACACCTGGAACAACAGTTGCCACTACAGTGGGTAATGTAACAGCAAATGATAAACTAAACGGAATAGATGTTACAGCTTTAAACACAACAGTTACGGCCATTACAACAGGACCGTTATCCATTGATGCGAGCGGAGTATTGACCTTAGATCCAAACACAGTATCAGGAACGTATACAATCACATACCAAATCTGTGAAAAAGGAGCTAACCCTGTAAACTGTGATACAGCAGAAGCAACAGTAGTAGTAAAAGGAACTTTGGTAGCTAATGACGACAGTTATACCGCTACACCTGGAACAACAGTTGCCACTACAGTAGGTAATGTAACAGCAAATGATAAATTAAACGGAGTAGATGTTACGGCTTTAAACACAACAGTTACAGCCATTACAACAGGACCATTATCTATTGATGCCAGCGGAGTATTGACTTTAGATCCAAACACGATATCAGGAACGTATACAATCACGTACCAAATCTGTGAAAAAGGAGCTAACCCGGTGAACTGTGATACAACAGAAGCAACAGTGGTAGTAAAAGGAACTTTGGTTGCTAATGACGACAGTTATAGCGCTACACCTGGAACAACAGTTGCCACTACAGTGGGTAACGTAACAGCAAACGATAAACTAAACGGAGTAGACGTTACGGCTTTAAACACAACAGTTACAGCCATCACAACAGGACCGTTATCCATTGATGCGAGCGGAGTATTGACTTTAGATCCAAACACGGTATCAGGAACGTATACAATCACGTACCAAATCTGTGAAAAAGGAGCTAATCCGGTGAACTGCGATACAGCAGAAGCAACAGTAGTAGTAAAAGGAACTTTGGTAGCCAATGACGACAGTTATACCGCTACACCTGGAACAACCGTTGCCACCACAGTGGGTAATGTAACAGCAAATGATAAACTAAACGGAGTAGATGTTACGGCTTTAAACACAACAGTTACGGCCATTACAACAGGACCATTATCTATTGATGCCAGCGGAGTATTGACTTTAGATCCAAACACAGTATCAGGAACGTATACAATCACGTACCAAATCTGTGAAAAAGGAGCTAACCCGGTGAACTGTGATACAACAGAAGCAACAGTGGTAGTAAAAGGAACTTTGGTAGCCAATGATGACAGTTATACCGCTACACCTGGAACAACAGTTGCCACTACAGTAGGTAATGTAACAGCAAATGATAAACTAAACGGAGTAGACGTTACAGCTTTAAACACAACAGTTACGGCCATCACAACAGGACCGTTATCCATTGATGCGAGCGGAGTATTGACTTTAGATCCAAACACGGTATCAGGAACGTATACAATTACGTACCAAATCTGTGAAAAAGGAGCTAATCCGGTGAACTGCGATACAGCAGAAGCAACAGTGGTGGTAAAAGGAACTTTGGTAGCCAATGACGACAGTTATAGCGCTACACCTGGAACAACAGTTGCCACTACAGTGGGTAATGTAACAGCAAATGATAAACTAAACGGAATAGATGTTACAGCTTTAAACACAACAGTTACGGCCATTACAACAGGACCGTTATCCATTGATGCGAGCGGAGTATTGACCTTAGATCCAAACACAGTATCAGGAACGTATACAATCACATACCAAATCTGTGAAAAAGGAGCTAACCCTGTAAACTGTGATACAGCAGAAGCAACAGTAGTAGTAAAAGGAACTTTGGTAGCTAATGACGACAGTTATACCGCTACACCTGGAACAACAGTTGCCACTACAGTGGGTAATGTAACAGCAAATGATAAATTAAACGGAGTAGATGTTACGGCTTTAAACACAACAGTTACAGCCATTACAACAGGACCATTATCTATTGATGCCAGCGGAGTATTGACTTTAGATCCAAACACGATATCAGGAACGTATACAATCACGTACCAAATCTGTGAAAAAGGAGCTAACCCGGTGAACTGTGATACAACAGAAGCAACAGTGGTAGTAAAAGGAACTTTGGTAGCTAATGACGACAGTTATACCGCTACACCTGGAACAACAGTTGCCACTACAGTGGGTAATGTAACAGCAAATGATAAATTAAACGGAGTAGACGTAACGGCTTTAAACACAACAGTTACAGCCATTACAACAGGACCATTATCTATTGATGCCAGCGGAGTATTGACTTTAGATCCAAACACAGTATCAGGCACGTATACAATCACGTACCAAATCTGTGAAAAAGGAGCTAACCCGGTAAACTGTGATACAGCAGAAGCGATAATTGTAGTAACAAAATCATCAATCATAGCATCAGGCGAAACGACACTTCCTATTAACGGAAGCATTGGAGGAACGACAACATCATTAATTAAAAATGTTACATTAAACGGAGATCCTGCTGTTATTAAAAATAGTAATGGAGGAGTAATCCTGACGCCTGTAAATGTACCAACGGGATTAACTTTAAATCCTGACGGAACAGTAACAGTAAAACCAGGAACTCCAATAGGAAATTATGAGATTGAATATAGTATTTGCGAATATCTAAACCCAACAACCAATTGTGTTACGGTAAAAAGTTATGTTCCTGTAATAGGAGGAGTTTTACAAGCAAATAATGATAATGCGGGAACTGTAGATACTAGTAAAGGACAAAATTCAACAACAAGTATATTTGATAATGATATCTTAAACGGATCAAAACTTAATCCTGCTGATGTTGTTCTAACTACTATTGTTTCGAATCCTAATTTGATTTTGCTTGCAAATGGTACAATCGAAATAAAACCAGGAACACCAACGGGTAATTATGAATTGACATATCAAATATGTGAAGCCTTAAACCCAACTATTAATTGTAGTCAGGCAGTTGCGAAAATTTCAGTAGTAAACAATCCGCCAATAACGCCATTAATACAACTTATTATTAATAATGATGGAGTAGTAAATGTTGACGGAATAAATGGTGCTCTTGAATTTATCAATGTTTTAGATAATGATTTAGTAAAAGGATTGCCAGTTAATCCTGCAGAAATCGTGCTTTCAAATACACCAAATCCATATTTTGAATTCAATTCAGACGGAACTGTAAACGTGAAACCAAATACACCTGGAGGAAGTTATTCACTAACATACCAGGTTTGTGAAAAAGCAAATCAAACGAATTGCGGAACGGCAACCTTAAGTGTTTTTGTAGAAGTTCCTTCTATTGCGATCATCAAAACAGCTGTGTTTAATGATGAAGACGGTAGCGGATTTGCTAATGCAGGAGAAACGATTACTTATAAATTTAAAGTAACCAATACCGGTAATGTTCCATTAACAGGAGTTACAGTTGCAGATCCATTGCCGGGAGTTGTAGTTTCAGGACAAGCAATTAGTTTAAATGTAAACGAATCTGACGAACATAATTTTACGGCGACTTACAAAATTACTCAAAGTGATATCAACAAAGGAAGTGTAAGCAATCAGGCAAGTGTTCAGGCACGAAGCGCAAAAGGAGTTGTTGTTGATGATTTATCAGATGATGAAAACGAAACGGGAGATAAACCTACAGTATTAGGATTAAACGGTTGCGAGATAAAAGTCTTTAATGCGTTTTCTCCAAACGGAGACAATCTAAACAGTAGATTTTATATTCGAGGTTTAGAATGTTATCCTGATAATACGGTAGAAATTTATAACCGTTGGGGAGTTTTAGTGTACGACATTAATAATTATAATAATGAAGATCGTGCTTTTAAAGGTTTCTCTGAAGGACGTACCACTGTAAAACAATCTGAAGGATTACCGGTAGGAACCTATTTCTATATTCTGAAATACAAAGACAGCGGCTCAAATCCGCACGAACTTTCAGGTTATTTATATATCAATAAGTAAAAAAATATAAGCGGCTTGATTATCAGTCAGGTCGCTTTTTAAAGCCTTTTTAAATGAAAAAGATAATTTTAATTTTCATGTTTTTCACAGTTGTGTGTTCGGCGCAGCAAGATTCTCAGTATACACAATATATGTACAATACCATTGCTATAAATCCCGCCTATGCAGGTTCCCGCGGAGCTTTAAGTGTTTTTGGATTGTATCGTACACAATGGGTTGGGCTTGATGGCGCACCAGAAACCAGTACTTTTTCTGTAAATACACCATTAAGTAATAGTAATTTAGGATTGGGAGTTTCATTAGTAAACGATAAAATTGGCCCAACTAACGAAAATACGTTATCGGCAGATTTGTCTTACACCGTTCCAACATCTGAAACTTTTAAACTTTCTTTTGGAATAAAAGCCACAGCGAATCTTTTTAATTTAGATATGAATAAATTAAATCCCGAAAATCAGGGCGATCCACAATTTCAGGATTTAAATAATAAAATTACACCTAATATAGGAGCAGGAGTTTATTGGCATTCAGATAAAGCATATGTAGGATTGTCTGTGCCTAATTTTATCGAGACCAAGAGATTCGATGACAATGACACCGCAATTTTCAAAGATAAAATAAACTACTATTTTATGGCAGGTTATGTCTTTAATTTAGACCATTTAGAATACATAAAATTCAAGCCTGCTCTATTAACAAAAATGGTAGAAGGAGCTCCTTTGCAAGTAGATGTTTCGGGTAACTTTATGTTCAATGATAAATTTGTAATTGGTCTTGCATACCGTTGGAGCGCATCAGTAAGTGCGATGGCAGGATTTCAGGTATCAGACGGTTTATATATAGGATATGGTTACGATCATGAAACCACAAATTTAAGAAAGTACAATTCGGGATCGCATGAAATTTTCCTTCGTTTTGAGTTTTTTAATAATTATAGTAGAATTACATCACCAAGATTCTTTTAAAAGTCAATAATACATGAAAGCCAAAAATCTAAATTATACCATTTTATTCCTACTGTTTTGTTTTAATGCAATTGCGCAAACTGCAAGTTTAAAGGATGCAGATGATAAATATGAAAAATACGCTTATGCTGATGCCATAACAGCATATGAAATGATTGCCAACAAAGGTTACAAAGACGAAAAAATGTTTCAGCGCCTTGGGAATTCCTATTATTTTAACGGAGAATTCGTAAACGCCTTAAAATGGTACGATGAATTGTTTGCTATGAATGAGCAGCAAGAACCGGAATATTTATACCGATATGCACAGTGTTTAAAATCGGCAGGAAATTATACCAAGTCAGATTCAATTTTAGACAAGTTCAATAAAAAAGTAAGCACTGATCAAAGAGGAATTTTGTTTGAAACGAACAAGAATTATTTAGAAGAAATAAAGTTTAATTCAGGAAGATATGAAATTGCAGATGCAGGAGTCAACTCTAATTTTTCAGATTACGGAAGCACTTTTTTAGATAATAAATTAGTTTTTAGTTCAGCAAGGGATACAGGATCAGTAATAAAGAAAAACTTTAAATGGACCAATAAATCTTTTACGAATTTATACACGGCCGAATTAATGTCGGATGGAAGTGTAGGAACCCCTAAACTTTTTCAGAAAAAAGTAAATACTAAATTCAACGAATCGACTCCTGTTTTTACAAAAGACGGACGAACAATATACTTTACCCGAAATAATTTTTTAAACGGCAAAAGAGGAGCCGATGAAAAGAAAATTACATTATTAAAATTATACAAAGCCAGTTTAGTTCAGGGTGAATGGATAAATATCGAAGAACTTCCTTTTAATAGTGATCAATATAGTGTGGCGCATCCTGCTTTAAGCACCGATGACAAAACATTATATTTTGCGTCAGATATGCCAGGAACTTTAGGACAATCTGATTTGTTTAAAGTAAGTATAAATGAGGACGGAACCTTTGGTAAGCCTGAAAATTTAGGAACTTCAATTAATACAGAAGGACGCGAAACTTTTCCTTTTATCTCTGGAGATAATGAACTTTATTTTGCCACTGATGGCCGACCAGGTTTAGGCGGACTTGATGTTTTTGTTTCAAAAATTAATAAAGACGGTTCTTATGATGAAGTACAAAATTTAGGAGAACCAATAAATAGTAAACAAGATGATTTTGCTTTTATAATTAATAGCAAAAACAGAAATGGTTTCTTTTCTTCTAATAGAGAAGGCGGTCACGGATTCGATGATATTTATCGTTTTACCGAAACCAGAAGACTTCTTTGCGAGCAGGAAATATCAGGCGTAATCACCGATGTAGAAACAAATGAAGTGCTTGCAAATGTAAACTTGATTTTGTTTGATGAAGCAGGTAAATCTGCCGTTGAAGCAAAATCTGATGCTAACGGAAATTATCTTTTTTCGAATGTTAAATGCGGAAAAAAATACTTCATCAAAACATCCAAAGAAGATTATTTATTTAAAGAAGTTTCCATAACCCTGAAAAAAGCAACAGGTTCAGTTTCTTTGCCAATAGCGTTAGAAAAGAAACCAAAACCAATAATTGCAATTCCGGTTGTAATAAAAGCAACTAATTCTATTAAACCAGTTAAGGTTAATATTACTGTTGGAACCGATTTAGGGAAATTATTAAAAATCCCGATGAACTTTTTTGATTTAGGAAAAGCAACAATCAAAAAAACATCTGAGCCTCAATTACAGAAAATTGTTGACATGCTAAAACAATATCCAACCATAAAATTAGATATTCGTTCGCATACAGACAGTCGCTCGTCGACCGAAAGTAATCAGATTTTATCAGATAAAAGAGCAGAATCTACAAAGAATTGGCTGGTACAAAAAGGAATTGACTCAAGCCGACTAACAGCAAAAGGATACGGAGAAACGCAATTAGTAAATAAATGTGCCGATGGTGTTAAGTGTACAGAACAACAACACCAACAAAACAGACGAAGCGAATTTATAATTGTAAGTCTGTAATTTAATTAGCAAAAGGCTTTCTGAAAATATATTTCAGAAAGCCTTTTTTAATATGTCGCTCCTACAGAGCTTTGAAAATTGTGATCTGTACCTGGCTATAAATATTTAGCTCCGCTGGAGCCCAAATTCTCATAAAAATGAAATATTTATTATTCAGCAATAACACTACAATCTGTAATAAGCATATCGCTGATTTCACTTAAAAATTCAAATTCATCTAGAGGAAACATTTCTAACACCTTTTCTAAAATTAGAGACACATTGATCGATTGGTTATTATGAGTTTCCTGATCTAATGTCAAAACGCACATTTTTAGCATGTTAGTAATGAAACAACCAAGTTCATAATAATTTACAAATTTAATTTGAGCTGCATTAGTTTCTAAAGTAGAATCAATAGGTTTTAGTGTGCGGAGATATCTGTCAGCTAATTTTTTTAGATATGCTAAATTTTTAATTTCATTGGTTTCCATGATAGTTTTTTATGTTTTTAGGTAAAAATCAAATGTACGAAAAAGTTTAATTAACATACTATAGTATGTTAAAAAGAATAAATAGAAAACGCAAATTGTCTGAAATTAAAAGAAAGTGGATAAGCCAGAAGATTTAAAGCGTTTAGGAGCTAGGATTAAAGAGCTTAGGATAGCCAAAGGATTATCACAAGCTAAGTTAGGATTATTGATACTTAAAGATCAGCAATCTATTCATAAAGTTGAAGCTGGCGAATTTAATCCTACTTATCTCTATTTACTTGCATTATCTAAAGGTTTGGACATATCAATAAGTGAACTTTTAGATTTTGAATAACTAAAATATTTCCGAAAAATTTATAAATTGTTATTAACCCGACAGGTTTTTAAAACCTGTCGGGTTTATAGCTATTGAGTCACAAAAGATTGAAACACATTGCTTCGCCAGTTCGCACTTTCAGGCTCGGGTGCGGGATTAGCTCCTGATTAAAATTATTCATTCAGATATTTGGGCATTATATTTTTTTTCAACCAATCCATAATTCCTGGCGGAGTTTCGAAATACCCCATTAAGGGTAAATCATCGGTATTGTCCTTTAGGGGCAATTGTAATCAAATAAAACTTCTTTTTTATTTAGAATAAATCTATAATCTCCAATAAATCTGCGTTTTATGCAAAAAAGTATTAAAATTCGTTCGTTTTTTTAAGGTAAAATTTCTTTAATATGAAATTTAACTTATTATGTTTAAAATGAATTGGTTAACTTTTAAAAAATCGATTTCGTTGTTGTGTGTGTTCATTTTTTTCTAACTTTATAGATCTAAAATTTTTCAGATATGACTGTAAATCAAATACTAAACGCAAAAGGAAAAAATGTTTATTCAGTTCTTTCAACAACTACGGTTTATGAAGCCTTAAAAGTGATGGGAGAGAAAAACATAGGTGCTATCCTTGTTATCGATAATAACGATTTAAAAGGAATATTGTCTGAAAGGGATTATGCTCGAAAAATTGTTTTAAAAGACAAATCGTCTAAAGAAACTTATGTTCATGAAATTATGGAGAGCAATGTTTTTTCGGTTAAACTTTCAGATAATTTAGAAAATTGTATGGAATTAATGAGTACTAAAAGAATCAGACATTTACCAGTTTTGGAAGATGGAACTGTAGTAGGAATTGTTTCTATTAGTGATGTTGTGAAAGCGATTATTGAAATTCAAAAAGACACCATAAATCACTTAAACTCTTATATTTCTCAGTAGCAGAAATTCAAAAAACAAGCTTTATCAAATAGTCCAAACAATTGTGGACTATTTTTTTGGTGGCTGTAAATGTTATTTTCAGAAAAGAATACTTTAAAAATACGCCATTTTAAACCAAGACTTATATCTTTGTAAGCTAGAATAAAAGCTAAAATAAATGAACAAAGAGAGTAAAAGAAGAGAAGCGTTACTGTATCACTCAGAACCAACTCCAGGAAAAATTCAGGTAGTTCCAACAAAAAAATACGCAACCCAAAGAGACTTGTCTTTGGCTTATTCGCCAGGAGTTGCAGAGCCATGTTTAGAAATTGCAGCAAACGTAGACGATGTTTACAAATATACAGCAAAAGGAAATTTAGTTGCCGTGATCTCAAACGGTACAGCTGTTTTAGGACTTGGGGATATTGGCCCGGAAGCTTCTAAACCAGTAATGGAAGGAAAAGGATTGTTGTTTAAGATATTCTCTGATATTGATGTTTTTGATATTGAAATCGGAACGAAAGATATCGAAGAATTTATTCAGACGGTAAAAAATATTGCTCCAACTTTTGGAGGAATTAATCTTGAAGATATTAAAGCACCTGAATCTTTCGAAATCGAAAGAAGATTGGTAGAAGAATTAGATATTCCTGTAATGCACGATGATCAGCATGGTACAGCAATTATCTCTTCGGCAGCTTTGATCAATGCACTTGAATTAGCAGGTAAAAAAGCTGAAGATGTAAAAGTAGTAGTTTCCGGAGCAGGATCTGCTGCGATAGCTTGTACTGATTTATATGTTTTGTTAGGGGTACAGGTTAAGAACATTTTGATGTTTAATAGTAAAGGACTTTTAACAAAAGACAATCCTTCATTATCAGAATTACAATTAAAATATGCAGTTGACGGAGCTAAAATTGAATTAGCTGACGCCGTTAAAGGAGCAGATGTTTTCATCGGATTATCTTCAGGAGATATTTTGACACCAGAAATGTTGTTGTCTATGAAAGACAATCCAATTGTTTTTGCAATGGCAAATCCAAATCCTGAAATCGATTATAATTTAGCTACAGAAACTCGTAAAGATGTTATTATGGCTACAGGACGTTCAGACTTTCCTAATCAGGTCAATAACGTTTTAGGTTTTCCATATATTTTCAGAGGAGCACTAGATGTTAGAGCTACAAAAATTAACGAAGCTATGAAAATGGCTGCGGTTAAAGCATTGGCAATATTAGCAAAAGAACCAGTTCCTGAGCAGGTAAACGTAGCTTATGGTGCAACAAAACTAGGATTTGGTAACGATTATATTATTCCTAAACCATTTGATCCAAGATTAATTACAATCGTGGCGCCTGCAGTTGCAAAAGCAGCGATGGAATCTGGAGTAGCAAAAAATCCTATTACAGATTGGGCGGCTTACGAAGATCACCTTCGCGAACGTATGGGGAACGATAATAAAATGGTGCGTTTGATGACAAACCGTGCCAAAATGGATCCTAAACGTATTGTGTTTGCTGAAGCAGATCAATTAAACGTATTAAAAGCAGCACAGATTGTTCATGAAGATGGAATTGGTTTCCCAATTTTATTAGGAAACAAAGAAGTTATTTTAGAGCTTAAAGCTGAATTAGGTTTTGATGCTGAACTAGAAATCATTGATCCTAAAACAAACGAAGAAGAAGGAAGAAGAAACAGATTTGCAACTTCATACTGGGAAACAAGAGAAAGAAGAGGCGTTTCATTGCTTGATGCTCAGAAATTCATGCGCGAAAGAAACTATTTTGCAGCAATGATGGTAAATGCAGGTGAAGCTGATGCTTTGGTAACAGGTCATACAAGAAGTTATCCAAGTGTTGTAAAACCAATGTTACAGTTAATTGATAAAGCACCTGGAGCTTCGTTAGTAGCAACTGCCAATATGATGTTGACTTCTCGCGGACCAATGTTTTTATCAGATACAGCAATTAATATAGATCCGTCAGCTGAAGATTTAATTAATATTGCAATCATGACAGCAAAAACAGCTAAAATGTTTGGAGTTGAGCCAGTTATTGCAATGGTTTCATTCTCAAACTTTGGTTCATCTACAAGTCAGAGTGCTTCAAAAGTTAGAGAAGCAGTAGCATATTTACATAAAAATCATCCGGATTTAATTGTTGATGGAGAAATCCAGGCAGATTTTGCTTTAAATCAGGAAATGCTTTCGGAGAAATTCCCTTTCTCTAAACTAGCAGGTAAAAAAGTAAATACCTTGATTTTTCCTAATTTAGAATCGGCAAATATTACCTATAAATTGCTAAAAGAGTTGTACAAAGTAAACTCAATTGGTCCAATTATGATGGGAATGGGCAAACCGGTTCACATTTTTCAATTAGGAGCAAGTGTCGAAGAAATGGTGAACATGGCAGCAATTGCAGTCATTGACGCTCAGGAAAAAGAAAATAAAAAAAATAAATTAGCGAAATAGTATAAATAATAAGGATCGAATAATATTGTCGTATTTTTATTGCATTTTTATTATATTTGACCCTAAGAAATTATACTATGATAGCACATTTACAGGGGAAATTAGTAGAGAAAAATCCTACCGAGGTCGTGATTGATTGCGGAGGTGTTGGGTATCAGGTAAATATATCCTTACATACCTTTTCATTAATTCCTAATGTAGAAAATATAAAACTGTATACGCATCTTCAAATCAAAGAAGATGCGCATACTTTATTTGGTTTTGCAGAGAAATCAGAAAGAGAAATATTCAGGATGTTATTGTCTGTTTCAGGAATTGGAGCCAATATTGCAAGAACAATGTTATCTTCAATTGAGCCAAGGCAAATTATCAACGCAATCGCCTCTGGAGATGTTGGTACAATACAGTCAATAAAAGGAATTGGCAACAAAACAGCACAGAGAGTTATCCTTGATTTGAAGGAAAAAGTGTTAAAGTTGTACGATTTAGATGAAGTTTCGGTAGTTCAAAACAATACAAATCGAGATGAAGCGTTATCTGCTTTGGAAGTTTTAGGTTTTATTAGAAAAACTTCTGAAAAAGTAGTGGAGAAAATTGTAAAAGAAGATCCGGAAGCTACTGTAGAAACAATCATTAAGAAAGCATTAAAAAGCCTTTAAACTCAATTTATATAAACGAATTGTATGCGTAAAATTTGTATTTTTTTACTGTTTTTGTCTTGCGGTAATGTTTTGCGTGCGCAAGTAAATCCAGCGGTTAAAGATACAACGAAAACCCAATTCTCTGTTGGGAAACTAGAACTGCAAGATCCGCCAAGCGTAATTTCTGCCTATAAATATGATCCTATTACAGATCGTTATATTTATACCAACTCAGTTGATGGCTTTTCTATTAATTACCCTATTATATTAACTCCTAAAGAATACGAAGACTTAGTTCTTAAAGAATCCAGGAGAGATTACTTCAGAAAAAAAGCAGATGCAATTGATGGCAAAAAAGCCGGAAGCGAAGCTGCCAAAAAAGATTTATTACCCCGATATTATATTAATTCCAGTCTTTTTGAAAGCGTCTTTGGTAGCAATACAATCGATGTAAAGCCCACGGGATCAGTAGAAATGGACTTAGGGATTCGATATACCAAACAAGATAATCCTTCTTTTTCTCCAAGAAACAGATCAAGTCTTACTTTTGATTTTGATCAGAGGATCAGCATGAGTTTAATGGGGAAAGTAGGAACCAGATTAGAGGTAAATGCCAATTATGACACTCAGTCTACATTTGCTTTTCAGAACCTTTTTAAGTTGGCGTATACTCCTGATGAAGATGATATTATTCAGAAAGTAGAGGTAGGTAACGTTAGTATGCCATTAAATAGTACGCTGATTCGAGGTGCCCAAAGTTTGTTTGGGGTCAAGACTCAGTTGCAATTTGGTAAGACTACCATAACCGGAGTTTTCTCAGAACAGAAGTCACAAACCAAGAGTATAGTTGCAGAAGGTGGCGGAACAGTACAAAACTTTGATTTATATGCTTTAGATTACGATAATGACAGACACTTTTTCTTATCGCAATATTTTAGAAACAAATACGACGCCTCATTAGTTAAATATCCATTTATTGATAGCCGTGTTCAGATTACAAGAATAGAAGTCTGGGTGACCAATAAACAAAACAGAGTTAGCACCAACAATAACAACTTAAGAAATATTATAGCACTTCAGGATTTAGGTGAAGGGCAAATGACGGGTATTCCTGATAACGAGATTGTGGTAGTAACTCCTACAACGGGCTTTTTTAACAACCCTATAGATTCACCAACAGACAATAAAAACAACAAATATGATCCGGGTACAATTGGGCAGCCAGGAGCATTTTTAAATTCTAATATTAGAGAAATTGTAACCGCTAAATCAGGATTTAATAATCCAAATACAAGCGAAGCCACAGATTATTCTGTACTTGAAAACGCCAGAAAATTAACAGCAAACGAATTTACCTTTAATGCACAATTAGGATACATCTCGTTACAACAGCGTCTTGCAAATGATGAGATTCTTGCCGTAGCGTTTGAATATACAATAGGAGGTAAGGTATATCAGGTTGGAGAATTTGGTAGTGATGGAGTTGACGGAACTGTAGTAACAGGAAACAACAATGCAAATCAGGCGATTATCACACAAAGTTTGGTTTTAAAAATGCTGAAAAGTAATTTAACAAACGTTCAAAATCCAGTTTGGAATTTGATGATGAAGAACGTTTATCAAATTCCTCAGGCTTACCAAATCAAGCAAGATGATTTTAGGTTAAACATTCTTTACACAGATCCTTCACCAATAAATTATATAACACCAGTTCAGGGAAGTGCTTTCCCAAGTAACCCGACAGCGGATAATAAAGTCGATCAAACGCCATTATTAAATGTATTTAACTTAGACCGATTAAACTATAATAATGATCCGCAAACAGGAGGAGACGGCTTCTTTGATTATATACCGGGTGTAACCGTAGACGTGCAAAACGGACGAATTATTTTTACTACCAAAGAGCCATTTGGAGAGCTTATCTTTAAAAAATTACAAAATACAGGATCTGCTGAAAATTATAATAATCCTGACACATACAACGTCAATCAGCAAAAATACGTGTTTAGAAACATGTATAAAAATACACAGTCCGGAGCTTTGCAGGACAGTGATAAAAATAAATTCCTTTTAAGAGGAAAGTACAAATCATCAGGAAGTAATGGTATTCCAATTGGAGCCTTTAACGTTCCTCAGGGTTCTGTTGTAGTAATGGCAGCCGGAAGAAGATTGGTAGAGGGTATCGATTACAGTGTCGATTATCAATTAGGCCGTGTTCAGATATTAGATCCATCGCTTCAGGCTTCAAATACACCAATTGAAGTTTCATTAGAGAACAATTCAATTTTCGGACAACAAACCCGAAGATTTATGGGTTTTAATGTGGAGCATAAAATTTCTGATAATTTTGTTATTGGAGGAACCTTTTTAAAAATGACAGAAAAACCATTTACTCAAAAATCGAGTTATGGTCAGGAATCGGTAAACAATACCATATTTGGATTTAATGGAAATTATTCAACAGAAGTTCCTTTTTTAACCCGATTAGTAAATAAATTACCAAATATTGATACCGATGTTCCTTCGAATCTTTCGATACGAGGAGAGGTCGCTTTTTTAAGACCTGATGCACCAAAAGCAAGTGATTTTGAAGGCGAGGCAACAATATACGTAGATGATTTCGAAGGTTCGCAATCTACAATCGATATGCGTTCTGCTTATGCGTGGAGTTTGGCTTCTACGCCATTTATTACTGCAGCAGGAGATCCAACTTTCAATGCTAATTTTGATGACTTGAGATATGGGTATAAAAGAGCAAAATTATCTTGGTACACCATTGATCCTATTTTTTATTCCTCAAAACCATCCGGAATTTCAAATGACGATTTATCATTAAATACAACAAGACGAATCTATAGCAAAGAATTGTATCCAAATACAGATATTGCTCAGGGACAAATTCAGGTTATCAATACGCTTGATTTAACTTATTATCCATCAGACAGAGGACCTTATAATAATAATCCGTCTTTTGCTACAAGTCCTGCAAGTGGAAACTTTGGAGGTATTATGCGTGCGCTGAATTCGACCAATTTTGAGCAGGGAAATGTTGAATATATTCAGTTTTGGGTTTTAGATCCTTATGTAGGAAATTCAGAAGCACCAGCGGGTAATTCAGGTAAAATTTATTTTAACTTAGGTGAAATTTCTGAAGACGTATTAAAAGACGGAAGAAAACAATATGAGAATGGTTTAGGACCAGGCCAGATAATGGTAAATCCGCGACCACTTTGGGGAGATGTTCCGGCATCACAATCGTTAATTTATGCGTTTGATACCAATGCTGAAAATCGTAGAAATCAGGATATTGGTTTAGATGGTTTACCAAGTTCAAGAGAGGGCGAGGTTTATACTAATTATGCAGGAGAAGCCGATCCGGCCGCTGACGATTATACCTATTATTTAAATACTCAGGGAGGAGTTTTGGAACGTTATAAAAATTACAACGGAACCGAAGGTAACTCGGCAGTAAGCATAGATGATCCAAATAGAGGATCGACAACTTTACCGGATGTTGAGGATATTAATCGTGACAATACCATGAGTACGATCAATGCGTATTATGAGTATAGTATTGATATCAAGCCGGGAATGCAGGTGGGGCAAAATTATGTTACAGATATTCGTGAGCCGGGAGATATTGGACCTGTTGATTTACCAAACGGATCAACAACATCAGCAAGATGGATTCAGTTTAAAATTCCGGTTGCTCAGCCTCAAAAAACAATCGGAAATATCTCAGATTTCAGATCTATTCGATTCATGCGTATGTTTATGACTGGTTTTAGCAGTCAGATGACAGTTCGTTTTGGAGCCTTAGATTTAGTAAGAGGAGAGTGGAGAAGATATACAGGATCTTTGGATGCGAATGATCCTGACCCAACTAATGATGGTACCGAGTTTAATGTTTCGGCAGTTAATATTCAGGAAAACAGTACAAAATGTCCTGTAAATTATGTTGTTCCTCCGGGAGTTCAAAGAGAGCAATTATATAATAATAATACAATTATCAATCAAAACGAACAGGCATTAGCATTGCGTGTTGCTGGATCAGGTTTACAGTATCAGGATTCAAGAGCAGTTTTTAAAAATGTAAGTGTTGACATGCGTCAGTATAAAAAATTAAAAATGTTTTTACATGCTGAATCTTTACCGGACGAAAATACTTTGGAAGATGACGAAATGATTGGTTTTATTCGTTTTGGAAATGATTTTACCCAAAACTATTATCAGGTCGAGATTCCTTTGAAAGTAACGAAAACCGGAGGAGGCTGTTTGGTAAATCCGGATCCGAGTGCGGTTTGGTTAGAAGATAATAATATTGATTTAGCTCTTGAGCTCTTGACCAGAATGAAAATTAAAGCCATGTCTATTGATATCAATTCATCAAAGAGAGATATTAATGGTGTTTATTATCCGGATAATGACCCGGATGTTGCGGGCGGAGATGGAGATGGTAAGCTGATATTAGGTATAAAAGGAAATCCTAATTTTGGTTTAGTCCGAAATTTAATGGTGGGTGTAAAAAGTAGAACAGATCATAAAGGTTTAAAAGGAGAAGTTTGGTTTAATGAACTTCGTTTGGCGGATTTAGAGAATAAAGGCGGTATGGCGGCAATATTAAATATTGATACCAATATGGCCGATTTTGCAACAGTTTCTGCTACAGGTAAAAAGAGTACAATTGGTTTTGGATCTTTAGAACAAGGTGCAAACGAAAGAGATCGTGAAGATATCCAGCAGTATAATATTGTTACTAATATTAACCTGGGTAAATTATTACCTCCAAAATGGGGAATAAACCTGCCTTTTAATTATGCTATCGGAGAAGAAGTAATCACGCCAGAATACGATCCGTTTAATCAGGACATAAAGCTGGATCAGTTGCTAAGAGAAACTACTGATGCTGCACAAAGGGAGAATATCAGAACCCGTGCGATTGATTACACAAAACGAAGAAGCATTAACTTTATTGGAGTAAGAAAAGACAGAGCGCCGGAACAAAAACCACACGTTTATGATGTTGAGAATTTTACATTTTCGCAATCATACAATCAGGTAGAACGTCATGATTATGAAGTAGAAAGTTATCTTGATGAGCAATCGAATACTGCTGTAAATTATGCTTATACTTTTCAGCCTAAAGAAGTCGTGCCATTCAAGCAAACTAAATTCATGAAAAAAAGTGAATATTGGAAATTGCTAAGTGATTTTAATTTTAATTACCTGCCTTCTAATATTACTTTTAATACCAATATTTTAAGACAAAGTAACCGTCAGCAATATAGAGAAGTCGAAGTACAGGGAATTGGACTTGATCCGTTGTACAGAAGAAACTTTGCATTCAATTATCAATATGGTTTTGGTTATAATTTAACTAAATCATTAAAAGTAAATTATACAGCGGCGTCAAATAATATTGTTAGAAACTTTTTAAATGATGATAATACTCCAAAAGAAGATTTTAATATTTGGGATGATTATCTGGATATAGGAACTCCAAATCAGCACTTACAACAATTAGTCTTGAATTATGAAATTCCAATTAATAAAATTCCGGTTTTTGGTTTTGTAAAAGCATCGTATTCTTATACCGCAGATTACAACTGGCAGCGTTCTTCGACTGCGTTTTCTGAATATGAGGAACAAAATCCTGACGGATCATTCTCTACTTACAACTTAGGAAATACCATTCAAAATGCGAATTCAAATACGCTTACTACAACATTAAGCATGAATACGCTGTACAAATATTTAGGTTTAACACCGGGATCAAAATCGGCTGCAAAACCTAAGCCAACGGCGGCGCCAAAACCGGGAGAGAAAATTGTAAATACAGCAAAACCTGTAACAAGCAGCAGTCCGTTTTATGATGGTATGATTGGTATTTTGACAAGTATTAAAAATGTTCAGATTAACTACACTAAAAATAGCGGAACGGTTTTACCGGGTTATACGCCAGGTGTAGGTTTCTTCGGGACTTCAAGACCGACTTTAGGATTTATTTTTGGAAGCCAGGATGATGTACGTTATGAAGCTGCAAAAAGAGGATGGCTAACCGATTATCAGGATTTCAACCAAAGTTTTACGCAGGTTACTAATAAGATATTAAAAGTTACAGCAAATATTGATTTACTGCCGGATCTTAAAATAGATTTGGCTATGGATCGTGCTTATTCTGAAAACACCTCTGAACAGTATAGTGTTATTGATGGTAATTACACACCATTATCGCCTTATACTTATGGTATGTTCTCGATTTCGACTGTATTAATTAAAACAGCATTCTCGCCAAGTAGTGCAAGTGAATCTTCAGCATTTGATGATTTTAGAGATAACCGTTTAGTTATAGCGAACCGTTTGGCAGAAGATCGTTATGGTTCCGGGGCAGCCATTCCAAGATATGGAGATGTAAACAATCCTGTTCCGGCAGAAACAGATGCAAATTATAAGGTATATATGGCCAACCTTGGGTACCCGATAGGATATACAAAGAGCAATCAGGCCGTTTTACTACCGGCATTTTTGGCAGCTTATACAGGTGCTGATGCTTCAAATAGTTCAACCAGTATATTTAAAAATTTCCCTATTCCAAACTGGAGTATAAAGTATAATGGTTTAATGCGTTATAAATATTTTAAAGATAAGTTCAAGCGTTTTTCATTACAGCACAACTACCGTGCATCGTATACGATCAATCAGTTTAGGTCTAATTTTGATTTTACCGAAAAACCGGGCGGGCAAGATGTGAATACCAATTTCTTTAATAAAACCATTATGTCAAATGTCAATTTGGTAGAGCAGTTTAGTCCGCTTATCCGGGTAGATTTTGAGCTGAAAAGTTCTTTAAGAATACTTACTGAAATTAAAAAAGACAGAGCATTATCAATGAGTTTTGATAATAATTTGTTGACAGAAGTAAAAGGAATGGAATATATAATTGGTATGGGATATCGTTTTAAAGATGTTATTTTCTCATCAAGACTGGCGGATAGTCCAACCGGAATTATTAAAAGTGATATCAATATTAAAGCTGATTTTTCTCTTAGAAAAAATGAAACACTGGTACGTTATTTAGATTACGATAACAATCAATTAGCGGCAGGACAGAATATATGGGCGTTAAAACTTACTGCAGATTATTCGTTTAGTAAAAACCTTACTGCTATATTCTATTACGATCATTCGTTCTCGAAAGCTGTAATTTCGACATCATTTCCTCTAACGAACATTAGATCAGGGTTTACACTTCGATATAATTTCGGAAATTAATTTTTTTAGTTTCTAAACAGGATTTCATTAGAAGATTATTACATTTGTGGCTTAATTATTAAATTATCAATTTTCAAACATAGTATTATGAGCATACCAGCAAATTTAAAGTACACAAAAGATCACGAATGGGTTAGCATCGAAGGAGATGTTGCAACTGTAGGAATTACTCATTTTGCACAAAAAGAGTTAGGAGATATCGTGTATGTTGAAGTAGAAACTTTAGATCAGACACTTGATAAAGATGAGGTTTTTGGAACAGTTGAAGCTGTAAAAACAGTATCTGATTTATTTTTACCTTTAACAGGAGAAATTATTGCTTTTAATGATAGTTTAGAAAGCGCACCGGAAACAGTTAATTCTGATCCTTACGGAGCTGGATGGATGATTAAAATAAAAATTGCTGACGTATCAGAAATAGATTCATTATTATCTGACGAAGCTTATAAACAACTTATAGGTGCCTAAACAATTCCTGTTGCTCTGGGCAATAATATGCTCGGGTATTATTACTTATTTTTGTTTAACAGATTCAAGTAATATTCCTGCCGTAAATTTCCCGAGTATAGATAAAATTGTACATTTTTGTTTTCATTTTGGATTTACAATTTCATGGATTTTGTTCTTCAAAAAAGAACTTAAAGGGAAAGCTCCTGATGATTATAAAGCCTATCTGATTTCGTTTATATTTTCTGTTTTTTTTGGAATTACAATCGAAATCCTGCAAAGTATTTTTACAGTCACAAGAGCGTCTGACGTAACCGATGTTTTAGCCAATGCACTTGGAGCTTTATTTGGAGTATTTACTGCAATAGCTTTTAAAAAGCAAATCGATAAAATATAAGAATATAATTACCCACTTCGGTGGGTTTTTTGTTGCCAAAAAATCAAGCTTTAAAAAGTGTGTTTTTTTCTGAATTTTAAATGTATTTTTGTCGCAATTCTATATCATCATGAATGTTAAGCAATATTTAGACTCGACCTACTTAAAAACTGCCTCGCAAGCCGGACTTTCGGAAGCAGAAAATACTATCGTGGTTAAGAATGCAATTCAGGAAGCGATTGTTGAAGGTTTTAAATTGATAATGATCCGTCCCGAGCATGTAGTTTTGGCTAAGGAAATGATTGTAAAAGCCAATTCAACATTATTAGTGGGTACGGTAATCGATTTCCCGGAAGGAAAAGAAAATCTTGAAGCCAAAATTAAAGAAGCAAATAAAGCCATCGAAGATGGTGCAGACGATCTGGATTTTGTTTGTAATTATGAAGCTTTTAAAAACGGTGAAATTGATTTAGTAAAACAGGAAATCTTAATAGGAACACAAATTGGTTTAGCAAACAATAAAACAGTAAAATGGATTATTGAGGTTGCGGCTTTAACTGATAAAGAAATTATTCAGCTTTCGGCATTGATCAAAAATGTGGTAATGTCCCATTTTAAAGAAGATGATTATACTTCGGTTTTTGTGAAATCATCAACCGGTTTTTATAAAACTGAAAATGATTTGCCAAACGGAGCAACTGTTCCCACTATTATAATGATGTTAGAAAATGCATCGCCCTTGCCGGTAAAAGCTGCCGGAGGAGTTCGATCTTATGATGACGCGATAGAAATGATTCGTTTAGGAGTGAAACGCATCGGAACTTCGGCTGCAAAAGCAATTGCAAACGGAGAAAATACCACAAATCAATATTAAATGAAAACCTACATTTACGTGAATAAGATTCTTCTAATTTTTATTTTAACATTATCTGCCTTGCCGGCTTTTTCACAAGACAATAATTCTTCGGTTAAACAAGGTTTTACATCAGAGCAATTTCCTGTTTTTTCAGGTTGCGAAAATTTACAATCAAAAAAATTAGAGAATTGTTTTTATAAAGAAGTTCAGGATTTTGTTTTTCAAAATTTTCAAGTTCCTGAAAACTTAAAACAATCCAATTATAAAGGCGAAGTAAAAGTGCTTTTTGAAGTAGATGAAAAAGGAGAGTTTAAAGTAATTTATGTAAATGCTGGAAATGATGCATTATCAGAAGAAGCAAAACGTGTTTTTAGAAAATTTCCTAAAATACAACCTTCAACCTACAACGGGAAACCAACCTATTCAAAATATACCATTTCAATAGATGTGCCATTAAAAAGTGCAGATCAAATTGCGGCAGAAGCTTTGGCGGCAGCCCAAATTTTAAAACCAGTAGAAAAACCAATGACAGAACTGGATAGTATTGTATACAAAAAATACAATAATCCAGAGTTCGAAAGTCATTTGAATATACCATTCTCACATAGTTATTATGCGCAATTTGATGGCGCAATGAATCAGGTGGGAAGTAATAATCACACCGCTTCTAAACCTTACACATATGCTGAGGTTTCTAAATATTACAATTTAAAAGCAGTAAACGAATCATTGCAGAAAAATGTTTCAACCTGGTTGGGTAGAAAATTCTGGAACGAAAATCTGGTTCAGATTCAGGGCGAAGATTATTGGCTGGCCTTAAATCCTATTCTTGATTTGCAATTGGGTAAAGCCTCAGATCTTAATGCTTCGTATACGTATGTAAATACACGTGCTTTAAATTTTAGAGGAGGTTTGGGTAAGAACCTTAATTTTACCACAACAGTTTTTGAAAGTCAGGGACGATTTGCAGGATATTATAATGATTATGCTGAAACCTTAAAACCTTCAGGAGGAAATCCGGCAATTATTCCGGGAATGGGAATTGCAAAACGATTTAAAACCGATGCCTACGATTTTCCTTTGGCGGAAGCCAATATTACATTCGCTCCAAGTAAGTTTTTTGATTTTCAGTTAGGATATGGAAGAAATTTTATTGGAGACGGATACCGTTCATTGTTTGAAAGCGACGGTGCAAGTCCTTATCCTTATTTTAAAATCAATACTAATTTCTGGAAAATAAAATATACTAATACTTATATGTGGCTAAAGGATGTTCGTCCCGATGTTACATTAGAGAAAACCTATGCCACAAAATTCATGGCCAATCATTATTTGAGCTGGAATGTGTCGAATAAACTGAATTTAGGATTTTTTGAATCTGTAGTCTGGACAGATACGAACAATAGAGGTTTTGATATTAATTTCGTGAACCCGATTATTTTTTATCGTTCGGTTGAGTTTTCATCATCTTCAAGAAGTGGAAATGCACTTTTGGGAATGTCCGGAAAATACAAATGGAACAACAATGTTAACTTTTATGCGCAGTTTCTATTAGATGAATTTTCAGTATCAGATATGGGAGCTGGAGAAAATAGCTGGAAAAATAAATTCGGATATCAGTTAGGAGCAAAATACTTCAATGCTTTTAAAGTAAAAGATTTATTGTTGCAATTGGAGTACAATCATGTACGTCCTTACGTGTATTCGCACAGTGCTGTAATTACCAATTACGGACATAACAATCAAAGTATCGGACATCAATGGGGTGGTAATTTTGAAGAATTTGTTGCAATTGGCCGTTATCATAAAGGGCGTTATTATGCTGATGCTAAATTTACGATTGGTAAACGAGGTTTAGATTTTGATACAGCAGAAGACAGTTATAATTACGGAGGAAATATTTATAAAAGTTACGACGTAGACAGGCCGTATGATAAAGGCGTAAAAGTAGGGCAGGGAAATAAAACAAATGTTTTTATTGCAGACATTCAGGGAGGTTATGTGGTAAACCCAATGACGAATCTGAAATTTTTCGGAAGCTTTTTATATAGAAATTTTGATCCAACTCAGGAAACTGCAACTACTTTTAAGCAAAGTACAACCTGGTTTACTATCGGATTGCGTTCTGATATCTTTAATTGGTATTTTGATTACTAGTTTTTAATAAGATTTTTCGAAATAATTGTGTTAAAGATTTGCAAGTCCTTATTTTGTAAAGGTTTTATTGAAAAAAATCTAATTTTATAGGTCAGTATTCTACAATCTAATTTGTACATTTGCACCACTCAAAAAAAACAGACAAAATAATTCCGTATTGAACGCTACTAAAAATACATTTTCAATAAAATCAATATTTAACGATTTCAAAGAAATTACCAAGGCTGGTTTAGCGATCAGTGTATTGTTTTCTTCGATTGCAGGATATTTGCTAGGTGTTAATGATGAGCACCCTTTTAAATGGAGTGTTTTGTTGGTTTTGATGATTGGAGGGTATTGCATGGTTGGAGCTTCTAATGCTTTTAATCAGGTAATCGAAAAAGATATCGATTCGTTAATGGATCGAACTAAAAATCGTCCGGTTCCTTCAGGACGCATGTCGCCAAAAATGGCCTTGTTTGTGGCAAGTTTGCTTACCATTATTGGTATTTCATTGTTGTATACCATCAATGCTAAGTCGGCAATGTTTGCTGCGATTTCAATATTTTTATACACAAGCGTTTATACGCCTTTAAAAACAGTAACTTCGTTATCGGTTTTTGTTGGTGCTTTTCCGGGTGCAATTCCTTTTATGTTAGGTTGGGTTGCAGCAACAGGAGAATTTGGTATCGAGGCAGGAACACTTTTTCTAATTCAGTTTTTCTGGCAGTTTCCTCATTTTTGGGCAATTGGCTGGTTTTTGTATGAAGATTATGAAAAGGCCGGAATATTTATGCTGCCAACCGGTAGAAAAGACAGAAAGACTGCTTTGCAGATTATTTTATATACAGTTTGGCTTATTATAGCATCATTGCTGCCGTCTTTAGGGTTTACAGGACAATTATTTATTACGCCAATTGCAGCAATATTAGTGTTTTTATTAGGTTTATGGATGTTGTTTTACGCAGTACGTTTGTATCAGTTACGAACTGCAAAAGCGGCAAGAACATTAATGCTGGTAAGCGTTTCGTATATTTCGTTACTGCAAATAGTATTTATAGTAGATAAATTTTTAAGATAGTTATGGAAATGACAATGACAATGACAAAAGGTGAAGAGCAATTAAGAAAAGCGAAATCAGCAAAACTGATTTTGTTATTTGCAATGGTAAGCATGACAATGATGTTTGCCGGACTTACAAGTGCATTTGTGGTAAGTAAATCCAGAGCCGACTGGTTGAAGAATTTTGAATTGCCAACGGCATTTTATTATAGTACAGCGGTAATTATTGGTTGTAGCTTGACTTTTTACTTGGCAAAAAAAGCCATTCAAAAAGACAACAGAAGCGCAACTACAGCATTACTTTTAGGCACACTGGCATTAGGCGTTTTATTTGTGGTTTTACAGTTTGTAGGTTTTGGACAAATCGTAAAAAGTGGTTATTATTTTACAGGAGAAGGTAGCTCAATTACTACAACTTTTCTTTACGTAGTTACCGTTACACACTTATTACACTTGGCTGGAGGTTTAATTTCACTTTTAATTATAATTTATAATCATTTTAAACAAAAATACAATTCGACTCAAACTCTTGGTATAGAACTAGGTGCGATGTATTGGCACTTTTTGGATTTATTATGGGTATATTTATTTTTATTTTTATATTTCTTTAAATAAGAAAAAAACGTAAATTTGGGAACTTTTTAACGAATATCTTTTATGGAAGCGACAGTTACTACTGCAAACAACGAAAAAACTTGGGGAGGCGGGCATGAGATCCAGCCATTAGGAGCAAGTTATGGTAAAATGATGATGTGGTTTTTTATCGTATCGGATGCCTTGACATTCTCTGGATTTCTAGCAGCTTATGGTTTTTCTAGATTTAAATTTATCGAAACATGGCCTTTGGCTGACGAAGTGTTTACTCACTTCCCATTTATGCACGGTGTTTCGGCTCCAATGTATTATGTAGCCTTAATGACTTTTATTTTGATTTTCTCATCTGTAACAATGGTTTTAGCTGTTGATGCAGGTCATCAATTGAAAAAAACAAAAGTTGCGATCTATATGTTCTTAACTATTATTGGAGGTATTATTTTCGTTGGTTCTCAAGCTTGGGAATGGAAAAACTTCATTAAAGGTGAGTACGGAGCAATTGAGACAGTAGGTGGAAGCTTATTGCAGTTCGTAGATAAAGATGGTAAAAGAGTTGCTCTTGAAGAGTTTGCTGTAAAATTACCGGAACAAAGAGAAGCATTAACAAGAAGCAAGACTACTTGGTTTATGGAAAGTGCTGAAACAGTACCAACATATTCAGTAGCTGAAATTCAGGCTGGTTTTAAAGCACACCCTGATTTATTAATAAGAACAGAGCATCTTACTGAGAAAAAGAAAAAAACTGTTTTGTCAAGAGCAGAATCTGAAGAGCGTTTAGCTACTGCAAAATATGTTGTAGAAGGAGCGAACTTAACAAGAAACGAATACGGAAGTAAATTGTTTGCTGATTTCTTTTTCTTTATTACAGGATTCCACGGTTTCCACGTAATTTCTGGAATTATCATTAACATCATTATTTTCTTTAATGTATTGTTAGGTACTTACGAGAAAAGAAGAAGCTACGAAATGGTAGAGAAAGTTGGTTTATACTGGCACTTTGTCGATTTAGTTTGGGTATTTGTATTTACAGTTTTCTACTTAGTTTAATTTTAGATTTTAATTATTATGTCACACGAACACGTATCAAATACAAAAAGAATCTGGTTTGTTTTTGGATTACTATCAGCAGTAACTACAGTAGAAGTTATACTTGGTATTATTAAACCAGGATCATTAGAGTTTACTCATTTTTTAGGTTTGAATTTGTTAAACTGGATATTTTATATCCTGACAATTTTCAAAGCATATTATATAGTATGGGCATTTATGCACATGGAAGGTGAAAAAAGCAGCCTTAGATGGTCAGTTGTTTCACCGGTTATTTTCCTAGTTTTATATTTATTGTTTATTCTGCTTACAGAAGGACATTATATTTATGGGGTTTTTAAAGATTCTACTATTAAATGGAATTTTTAACATGATATTAATTCGAAAAGAGTCCCGATAACATCGGGATTTTTTTATTTTTGTACCTCAATAACTTCCGGTAATAAAATGAAAAAAAATATAGTTCTCTTTGTACTTTTTGTTTTGCCAATTGTAGCCTATCTGTTTTTTGCTTCTGGTGTAAATAGCTTTACTAAACTTCCAACAATAACTCCTAAAATTGCCGACTTTGGTGATTGGAAATCCCTTAAAGGAGAAAAAGTAACCTTAAATAATAAAATTACAATTCTTGGTTTTTCAGGAACTGAGATTTTAAAAAACAGAGGAAACTTTTTTAATCTAAACGAAAAAATTTATCAGCGTTACAATGGTTTCAAAGATCTGCAGTTTGTAGTGGTTTGTCCGTTAGGTACAGAAAAAGATGCAGAGAAAATTGTAGAATCGCTGGGCGCTTTTACAGATGTTTCGGGCTGGCATTTTGTTTTTGCTTCTCCTGATGATATTAAAGCTTATTACGATCAATTACATCTAAAAGGAAAATTAGATCAAAACTTTGGTACTTCAAATGTTTATATCGTAGATAAAGAGCGAAATTTAAGAGGTCGAAAAGATAAAGACGAATATAAAGAAGGATATAATACTTTTCATCCTTCTGAGTTGAGCAACGAAATGCTTGACGATTTCAAAATTATTCTATACGAATATCGTGCTGCTCTAAAAAAGAACCACAACGCAACAAAAGAACTTTAATCTTTATATCATGTTTAAAAATAAATCATATATCGGAATTTCGTTTATTATTTTAATTTTCGGGATTTATGCTGTGCCTAAAATTGTTGACAGAGTAACAAATGGCGAAGTTGTAAAAGGCAATCGTTTGGATAATGTAGGATCGAAAGATTCTAAATCTGATGCAAAATTGATAAAAATTGGACCAGCACCTAAATTTGAATTAACAAATCAGGATAATGTTAAAGTGTCTAACGAAACCTATAAAGGCAAAGTATACGTTTTGGAGTTTTTCTTTACCACTTGTCCGTCAATTTGTCCAAAGATGAATTTAAGCATGTTAGAGATCGAGAAAACTTTTTTTGGAAATCCTAACTTCGGAATCGTTTCGATTACGATAGATCCTAATCATGATACGCCACAAGTTCTAAAAGAGCACGCAAAATTATTAGGTGTAAAATCTTCTAACTGGAATTTTCTAACGGGTGATAAAGCTACTATCATGGATTTATCGAATAAAGGTTTTAATCTTTATGCCGGAGAAAATGAAAAAGTAAGCGGTGGTTTCGAACATTCAGGTTTATTTGCATTGATTGATAAAGATGGAAATATTCGTTGCAGAAAAGATGAATTTGGTAATCCGAACATTTATTACGACGGACTGGATAAAAAAGGAGTTAGAGACATTCAGGAAGATATTAAAATATTATTAGCAGAATAAAAATGGAAGATCATTCATTAGAAAAAAAGTATAGCAAACTTATTGTTGCAGTTTCAATTATTATCCCGGTAGTAGTAGCCATTTTATTTGGAGTTAAATTGAAAGATTTTGGTGTTAATGTAGAGCCGCTTTCGTTTTTGCCTCCAATTTATGCAACAACAAATGGTATTACGGCTATTGTTTTAGTTTGGGCTGTAATTGCTATTAAAAACGGAAAACAAAAACTTCACGAACGTTTAATGACTTTTGCCATTGCATTATCAGTAGCGTTCCTGGTAATGTATGTAGCGTATCATATGACTGCTGATTCTACTAAATTTGGAGGAGAAGGTGCAATACGATATATCTATTTCTTTATTTTAGTAACACATATATTGCTGTCTATTGCTATTATACCATTGGTATTAATAACATATGTAAGAGCTCTTGCAAAGCGTTTTGACAGGCACAGAAAAATAGCTAAAATAACATTTCCACTTTGGCTGTACGTTGCAGTTACAGGCGTAGTGGTTTACTTAATGATTTCTCCTTATTATGCAAGTTAAAAATAAAATCCAAAGTTCAAATTCCAAAATCCAAAAGGTAATTTTTGGAATTTTATTTTTCTTTATTGGAATTTCAATGAATGCCCAATGTGCGATGTGTCGCGCGGCACTTGCAGGAGATTCGAATACTAAGAAAGCTGAAGCTGTAAATAACGGAATTGTTTATTTGATGGTGATTCCTTATTTGTTAGTGGTGGTAATTGGGATTCTTGTTTATAGAATGTACAAATCGAAATCAAAAAAAGCAGAATAATTATATTCTGCTTTTTTTTTGTTCTTATTTTAATCCGTCTACCGAAACATTTACAGTTCCGTTAATCTTTATAAAAGCGATAATCGCCTGATTGGTCAGCTGGATTTTATCAAACTGAATGTCTTCCATTTTTCCGTTTACGAAAACACCCGGCATTGGCGAATAGTTTTTAAGATAGTTGGCCATTGTTTTTTTGCCTTCTTCTAAATTGGTCTGAATAGAGTAGCGACAGCTTTCTTCCATCTTTCTTAAGATATAACCTTGACCCAGCCAGCTTGCAGTTCTCATTAGCTTGCTTTTTGTATCTAAAACATAATCAAGTTTTTCAAAATAAATTTCTTTTGTCTGAGGATTATATTGTGGTATTCCGTTTAAGTAAAGCGTTCCGTTTATTGATCCTAAAACATCCAGGGCAATAACCATTTTGCCGTTTTTGTGCCAGATCGAAACATTTTTTACTGTTATCTTTTTGCCGCCGGAACCAAATTCCTGTCCTGCAAAATTTTTGGTCATAATCTTTGAAGCATCAATATAAGTTGAAATTGCCGCAATATTCGCCGAGATCTGATTAGGGATTTTTGTTACCGGTTTCAATACAATTTTACTGGCGCTAAATTTAGATTCAGGTTGTTTTCCCACAATAGTTTCCATATTGCATTTCATTCCCATGTCTAATAAAAACAAATCATTTTTAAGTTTAGCATTCGTAGAATAAATTTCAACAGGAACAATTCTTAACCAGCTTTCATAAGTATCACTCATCTGAAATGGCGTACATATTTTTTCTAATGCTGTTAAAACATTCGGTTTAAAATCCATTGATTTTTCAATCGCTTCGTCGATTTTCTTTTCAATTTTAGATTTGAAAATAGAAATTGCAGGATTTACTAAATACGTAATCGGCATACTTTTTCCAAATACCATCATTGTTGGGCTTTCATTCCAGTCTAAAGATTTGAATTCGGTTTTTGTATTTAATTTCCAATTCGTCAAAGCCACTTCGCTCGATAGAGTGATTACTCCGTTTAGGTTAAACTCTCTAACGTCGTATAGCTCTACCCCAAGTTTTTTTGTTCCTATTCGGTACTTAATAGTTGCTTTTAGAGGCAGGATTGTTTTTATTTTTTTGTCCGGATTGGCTGGATCATTCTGAATTTTTATCGGAGCCTGTTTCCAGATCTTCATTTCGATGTCATCATCATCAATATTATTATCTTCATAAATTAAGCCATTCAACAAAGAATTGGTTTGATTTTGAATGTCGCTAAGTTTTACCGTGATGGGTAAGTTGATAAACGACGGATTTGCATCGTAAACTAAAGGGCTGGCGTCATCCGGTTCTGGTTTTAGAGTTTCAAGTTTTTGAGTTGTAGAACAACTGGTTATAGCGGTAAGTACCGTAAACATTGAGATAATTGAAAAAAACTTCATCGTTAAGATTCTTTTAAGTGATGCAAAATTAAGAAAACAATTATATTATCTTAAAAAAGTGTAACAATAGATAGATAATTGAGTCTTATTGTAATAACTAAACGGAATTATTAACGTTTTCTTACCATAAATTACTTATAAAAAATGTTATTATTGTTTTAAAATTTAACAATACCATGATCGAAATCAAAGATTTACACAAGTCCTATAAAATGGGAAGTTCAGAATTGCATGTGTTAAAAGGGATTAATTTTAATATCGAAGAAGGCGAGTTAGTTGCGATTATGGGATCGTCCGGATCGGGAAAATCGACACTATTAAATATATTAGGAATTCTTGATGAAGCAGATTCAGGTAGTTATATTTTAGATAAAACGCCAATTAAAAATCTAAACGAAACGATTGCTTCAAGATATCGAAATAAATTTCTGGGGTTTGTGTTTCAATCTTTCAATTTAATAAATTATAAAACAGCACTTGATAATGTTGCCATGCCTTTATATTATCAGGGTATAAAGAGAAAAGAACGTTACGAGATTGCAATGAAATATTTAGAGAAAGTAGGCTTAGGCTCGCATTCGCATCATTTACCAAATGAACTTTCAGGAGGTCAGAAACAACGTGTTGCCATAGCAAGAGCATTAGCTTCAAATCCGAAGGTTTTACTGGCAGATGAGCCAACAGGAGCTTTGGATACAAAAACTTCTTATGAAGTGATGGAACTTATTCAGGGAATTAACGATGAAGGCAAAACCATTCTGATCGTAACACACGAACCTGATATTGCTGCAATGTGCAAAAGAAATGTGGTCCTGAAAGATGGATTAATTATCGACGATAAAAAAGTAGAACAAGTTAGAGCGTCATCTTATGTTTAATATTGAACGTTGGCAGGAAATATTTGAGGCAATCTCTAAAAACCGGTTAAGAACATTTCTTACCGGCGTTTCTGTAGCTTCAGGAATTTTTATTTTAGTGATTTTGCTTGGTGCCGGTAAGGGGCTTCAAAACGGAATTCAGAAACAATTCGAACAAGATGCCGTTGGTATTATCGTAGTTTGGTCAGGTACAACTACAAAACCACACAAAGGATTGAATCCGGGAAGACAAATTCAGTTTAGAAACGGTGATTATAATGCATCTGTACAGAAATTTGAAGATAAATTAGATTTAAGAGCTGCAAGTTATAACTTCTGGGGAGGTGCTTTTTCATACGGTAAAGAATCAGGAAGTTATCAGTTTAGAGGAGTTGATCCTGATTTTTCTGGTGTTGAAAATGTTACTGTAGTCCAGGGGCGTTTTATAAATAGTAGTGACCTTGCTAATAATGAAAAAGTAGCTGCTATTGGGATGAAGGTAAAAACAGATTTATTTAAAGACAGTGATCCTTTAGGTAAAGAAATTTTAATTAATAATGTCAATTTTAAAGTAGTAGGGGTTTTTACAGATCCGGGAGGAGAAAGAGAAGAAGCCAGAGCGTATTTGCCTAAAACAACCGTACAACGTGCTTTTGGAGGTGGAGATAAAATAAGTAATTTGTTTTTTACCTTAAAAAAGACAGACGATTATGATCAGGCCCTGGCGCAATCTCAAAAATTTACTCAGGATTTAAAGGATTTGCTTAAAAGCAGAAATACAGTAGCACCTAATGATGATAGCGGTGTTGGGGTGTATAATTCTGTAGAAGAAGGAAAGAAGTTTTATGATTTAAATCTTTATATCCGATTGTTTTTCTGGTGGGTAGGTATTTGTACTATAATTGCCGGAGTTGTAGGTGTAAGTAATATCATGCTTATTATAGTCAAAGAACGAACGAAAGAAATTGGAATTAGAAAGGCTTTAGGGGCTTCTCCATTTTCGATTATTTCGATGATACTTCACGAATCTATTTTTATTACCACTATCGCAGGTTTTGTTGGATTGCTGGCAAGTTTATTATTGTTAGAATTGGTTGGTCCGATGGTTCAAAGTGAATATTTCAGAAATCCTGAAGTAGATTTTAGTGTCGCGTTAACGACATTGGCACTGCTTGTTTTTGCAGGTGCAATGGCCGGATTTTTCCCTGCATACAGAGCGGCCAAAATTAAACCTATTGTAGCACTTAGAGACGAATAATTATGTTTAAGAAAGATAATTGGGATGAGATTTTACAAGCCTTAACGGCTAACGTTTTTAGAACGGTCCTAACTGCATTTGGAGTATTTTGGGGAATATTTATTTTGGTAATATTACTTGCAGCAGGAAAAGGTCTTGAAAACGGAGTTAAAAAAGGTTTCGACGGAATAGCGACAAATACTATGTTTATGTGGAGTCAAACCACATCAAAAGCATACAAAGGTTTGCCTAAAACACGTCGTTATGATTTTAGAAATAGTGATGTAGCATCATTAAGAGCCGCTTTTCCGGATTTGTTGTACGTTTCGCCAAGAAATCAATTAGGAAATTCTAACGACGGAACTAATAATGTGGTACGCGGTACAAAAACATCTGCTTTTTCTGTTTATGGAGATTATCCTGAACTGATTAAGCAACAGCCTATGGATATTATAAAAGGTCGTTTTGTAAATCAACAGGATATTGAGCAGAGAAGAAAGGTAGCGGTGATTGGAAAAGGTGTTATTAGCGAACTTTACGGAAAAGAAGAAGAAGCTGTTGGAACTTATGTAAAAATAAACGGAATCAACTTTATGGTAGTGGGAGTTTATAACTCTAAACAAACCGGCGGAAATGCAGAGGAAGAACAAAAGAATATATTTGTTCCCTTTACTACTTTTCAGCAGGCTTTTAATTATGGTGATAAAGTAGGGTGGATGGCTCTTACAGCAAGAGATGAAGTTTCTATCACGGAATTAAAACCAAAAATTTTAGAAGTCATAAAAGCCCTTCATTCTGTGCATCCAAAGGATGATCGCGCAGTTGGAAATTTTGATTTATACGAACAATTTGGTAAAGTGCAAAGTTTGTTTGATATCTTGAAAATCATTGCTTATTTTGTAGGATCTTTAGTGCTTATTTCAGGAGTAATCGGAATCTCGAATATTATGCTGATTGTAGTTAAAGAACGTACTAAAGAAATCGGAATTCGAAGAGCCCTAGGAGCAACGCCCGGAGCAATTAGAAGTCAGATTTTATCAGAATCTATATTTTTGACTATTATCTCAGGTATGTTCGGCGTTGCCGTAGCAACTGGGGTAATTGCGCTTCTTAATATGGCATTGGCATCGATGCCGCCAGGAAGTAATACTATGTTTGCGAACCCAAGCGTAGATTTAAGAGTTGTATTTGTTGCTTTATTAATATTAGTAGGATCAGGTTTGCTGGCAGGATTTATCCCGGCGCAGACTGCAATTAATGTAAAGCCTGTAGATGCTTTACGAACAGAATAAATTATCAATCAAAATATAATCGATTAAACCCAAAAACAAAATGAAAAAAGGAGTAACCGTAACCATTTTAATCTTTATTGCTATAGTTTTCTTTGGCGCACTATATTATTTATATGCTAAAAACCAAGAATCTCCAATTGTATTTCAAACTGAAAAAGCAGAGGTTAAAACAATCGTAAAAACGGCAATTGCAACCGGTAACATTCAACCTGATGAAGAAGTTCTAATCAAACCAAACATATCAGGGATTATAGAAGAAGTATATATTAAGGCAGGAGAAAAAATCAAAGCCGGAGATATGATCGCTAAAATTAGAGTTGTGGCTAACGTGTCTAATGTTAGTAACACTCAAAATCAGGTACAAACAGCTAAAATTGCTTTAGATAATCAGGAAAAAATCTATAAAAGACAAAAAACTTTGTTTGATAAAGATGTAATTTCTGCAAATGATTTTGATGCAGCTCAATTGGCTTACACACAAGCAAAACAAAATTATCTGGCAGCAAAACAAAGCTTGGATATCGTAAAAACAGGAACAACAACATCATTAGGAAATTATGCCAATACCTTAATTCGTTCAACGGTAAACGGAATGGTTTTAGCAGTTCCGGTGAAAGTTGGAAATCAGGTTATTGAAAGTAATAATTTTAATGAAGGAACTACAATTGCAAGTGTTGCAGATGTGGGAAGAATGATTTTTATTGGAAAAATTGATGAATCTGAAGTAGGTAAAATCAAAGAGAAAATGCCAATTGAAATTACAGTTGGAGCTATCGAAAACAAAAAATTCGAAGCATCTTTAACCGATATCGCGCCAAAAGGAGTGGTAGAAAATGGTGCAATTCAGTTTGAAATAAAAGCGAAATTAGAAAACAGAGATGATACTTTTATCAGAGCTGGTTTAAGTGCAAATGCTTCTATTATTTTAGAGAAAGCTGAAAAAGTAATGGCGATAAAAGAATCATTAGTTCAGTTTGATAAAAAAACACAAAAACCATACGTTGAAGTAGAAACAGCTGCTAAGAAATTTCAAAGAAGAGATTTGGTTTTAGGAGTGAGCGACGGAATTTACGTTCAGGTGAAAAGCGGGCTTAAAAGCACTGATAAAATCAAAATCTGGAATCAGGGTCTGATCAATGAAGGAGAGAAAAAGTAATTTGAAAGTATAAAGGAGTTTTTGGTTTTAAAAAATGTTAAATTTGCGTAGCATAGTTTTACTGCGCTTTCATTCAAAATATATGAAAATAAATAAATATAATAGTCTTGTTTTAGCCATGCTATTTGGGTTTGGATTATCATCTCAGGCACAATCGAAAAAATGGACATTAGAAGAATGTGTGCGCTATGCATTAGATAATAATATCACTATAAAATTATCAGAATTAGATGTTAAGAATGCAGCAATTGATAAAAAGGGTGCATTTGGTAATTATCTTCCGTCAGTAAGCGGAGACGCTTCTCACTCCTGGAATATTGGTCTTAACGTTAACCCTGTTACCAATATTGCGACAACTCAAACCACTCAATATTCTTCATTAGCAGTGAATGCCGGGGTCGATATTTATAAAGGTTTACAAAATCAAAATACATATCGAAGAGCTAAACTTTCTATTATAGCATCAAAATATCAATTATTGAAAATGCAGGAAGATATTTCTTTGAATGTGGCTAATGCATTTCTTGAAATTCTTTTTAATAAAGAAAATTTAAAAGTAAAAAAAGAGCAGTTATCTATCGATCAAAAACGTTTGGCGCGTTCTCAGGAAATGGTGAATGCAGGAACAATTCCGCGTGGCGATTTGTACGATTTAAAAGCTACTGAGGCAACTGATCAGCAGGCTATTATTGTTGCTGAAAACAGTTTGTTGATTTCTAAATTAAGTTTAGCACAACTTTTACAATTAAAAGAATTTGCAGATTTTGATGTTATAGACGACACAAACGCAAAAGATGAGAATAATATATTGGCGCAAACTCCGGTTGATATTTATAATAAAGCCAAAGAAATAAGAACAGAATTAAAACTGGCACAAACGAATCTTGAAGTTGCAGAGAAAAATGTAGCTATTGCAAGAGGAGCCTATCAGCCAACACTTAGAGGTTTTTATCAATTTAGTACAAGAGCCAGTTATAGTGACAGAATTATAGGAGTTGATGCTAATAACAATCCTATTTTAGCTGGTCCGCTTCCAATTTTGGATCAGTTTAGTGATAACAAAGGACATAATTTTGGTTTTCAGTTGAGTGTTCCTATTTTTAATGGTTTCTCAGTTAAAAATAATGTTGAGCGAAATAAAGTAAGTTTAGAGAAATCTAAAATAGATTTAGAGCAAAAAAGTTTAGATTTGCAACGTAACGTTTACACTGCTTTTACAGATGCAAAAGGCGCATTAAATGCCTACGAATCATCGACAGTAACTTTAGAAGCAAGACAACAGGCTTACAACTATGCAAAAGAAAAGTATGATGTAGGTTTGATGAACTCATTCGATTTTACACAGGCTCAAACATTGCTTACCAATGCACAGTCAGACGTTATTAGAACAAAATACGATTACATGTTTAAAATAAAAATACTTGAATTCTACTTTGGAATTCCGATTGTTCCAATTATCACAAAATAATTTATTATGTCAAAAAAAACAATTTATTTCTTACTAGGTGGTGCGGTAATCATTATTGCAGTTTTAATTGGTCTTTCGAAAGCAGGAGTAGTAGGGAATAAAGACGAAGGAAAAGAAGTAGAGGTTTCAAAAGTTGCCGCTTCAACTATTGTTGAAACAGTATCTGCAACAGGTAAAATTCAGCCCGAAATAGAGGTGAAACTTTCCTCTATGGTTTCCGGTGAAATTATTGCGCTAAATGTAAAAGAAGGACAAGTTGTAAAAAAAGGAGATTTACTGGTAAAGATAAATCCTGATTTATATACTTCCGGATTAGATCGTTCTGTGGCCAATTTATCAGGAACTAAAGCCGGATTGACACAATCTGAGGCAAGTTATAAAGAAGCAAAGGCAAATTACGAGCGTAATAAAACTTTGTATGATAAAGGTGTAATTTCAAAATCTGATTGGGACAAAGCCATTTCGACTTATGAAGTTGCAAAAGCAACAAGACAAAATGCTTATTATAATGTTCAGAGTGCTTCGGCATCAGTTACAGAAGCAAGAGATAATTTAGGCCGTACTTTAATTTATGCTCCTGCAGATGGAACCATTTCAGTTTTAAATGTTGAATTAGGTGAGCGTGTTTTGGGAACTCAGCAAATGGCGGGAACAGAACTTTTGAGAGTTGCAAACTTAAACAATATGGAAGTTGAAGTTGACGTAAATGAAAATGACATTGTAAAAGTAAAAATTGGAGACGAAGCAAATGTTGAAGTTGATGCTTATTTAAAAAAGAAATTCAGAGGTACTGTAACGAGTATTTCGAACTCTGCAAGCACAACCCTAACATCAGATCAGGTTACTAATTTTAAAGTAAAAGTTCGTATTTTAAAAGAATCATATCAGGATTTGTTAGAAGGTCAACCAAGTACTTACTCTCCGTTTAGACCAGGGATGACGGCAACTGTAGACATTATGACAAGAACTAAAAATAATGTTCTGGCCGTGCCAATTAGTGCTGTTGTTGTAAAATCAGATACTTCAGCTGTAAAAGAGGTTAAAATTGAGGAACCAAGTGATGATAAAAAACCAGCTCCAAAAAGCGATAAAAAATTCGAATGTGTTTTTGTCAAAGAAGGAGATAAAGCTAAAATCAGAGTTATTAAAACAGGTATTCAGGACGATACGAATATTGAAGTAATGACAGGATTAAAAGCGGGTGATGTAGTAATTACGGGACCTTATACAACGGTTTCTAAAGAACTGAATTCCGGTGATAAAGTCAAGCTTAAAAAAGCCGATTTACCTAAAAAATAAATAAAATATTCTAAAATAGTAATGTCATACTAAGCGAAATCAATAGAATAAAAAAGCCTTGATTTCGCTTACATTGATATAGAATTTGATACTCAGTATCAGATTTGAAATATAATAACATTAAAAAATTATCACATTGTCTTTTATCCTAAATATAGAAACAGCTACTAAAAATTGCTCAGTATCCATTGCTAAAAATGGAGCAACAATTATTTGTAAAGAAATTGCTGAAGAAGGCTATTCTCATGCCGAAAAACTGCATGTTTTTATAGAAGAAGTAATTGCCGAGGCAGGAATTTCGGTTCAGGATTTGGCTGCTATTGCCGTAAGTCAGGGGCCAGGTTCGTATACAGGTTTGCGAATTGGAGTTTCGGCAGCAAAAGGATTGTGTTTTGCTTTAAACCTTCCTTTAATTGCGGTTGATACTTTGCAGACTTTAGCTTCACAGGCCAAAGTTACTGACGGAAAAATTATTCCAATGCTGGACGCGAGAAGAATGGAAGTGTACAGTGAAGTTTTTAATGCCAATTTAGAGATAGAAAGAAAAATTGAAGCAGAAGTCATTACCGAAGATTCTTTTGCATCCTATACAGAAACGGTTTATTTTGTAGGTGATTGTGCTGAGAAATGCAAACCGGTTCTAACGAAAGCAAATTTCGTATTTTTAGAAAATATCAAATTTCCCTCAGCGGATGCAATGAGTAAAATCAGTTATGATAAGTATCAAAAAAGCGACACTGTAGATGTCGCTTATTTTGAACCGTATTATTTAAAAGATTTTATGATGGCACCTCCATCAAAAAAGCAATAATTTTATTTCTGAATTGTATAAGGCTGAATTGAAATTCCGGCTTCATCTAAAGCTACTTTGCAATTCTCTAAAGTATCTGAAACAACCGATCCGTAATTGGCATTGGTTGCCCACGGACGTACTGCAAAATCGATAGAAGCAGCCGTTAAATTCTTTACGAAAACTTCTGGAGCAGGCTTTTTAAGTACTTTAGGATTTTTGGTTAAAACTTCCAAAAGAACTTCTTTTGCCTTTTTGATATCTGAATCATAAGAAATTGAAAAAGTCAAATCAGCTTTTCGTTCTCCCTGCATAGAATAATTGATGATAGTTCCGTTAGACAAAGAACCATTGGGTACAAAAACAGTCTGGTTGTTGCCTGTAATCATTTTGGTAACAAAAATCTGAATTTCCGAAACCGTTGCAATAACTCCCTGCGCCTCGATCGTATCGCCTACTTTAAAAGGTTTGAAAACGATAATTAACATTCCACCCGCAAAATTAGAAAGAGATCCCTGCAATGATAAACCTACAGCAAGTCCCATTGCTCCTAAAATGGCAACAAATGAGGATGTCTCGATACCCAGTTTTGAAATAAAAGTAACAAATAATAAAATTCTAAGTGCCCATATCAAAATGTCTGAAAGAAATTTTGTTAAAGTAGGATCTAAATTTCTTTGTACCATTACCTTCGTAATGATCCTGTTTATTAATCTGATGGCATAGATACCAACAAATAAAATAATAAAGGCCGAAACTAATTTAAGAGAATAATCAACTAATACGTCAGCATATTTAGTAACATAATTGCTAACCTGATCTGGATTGAGGTTCATATTTTTTGAATAAAAAAACCTTCTCAAATGAGAAGGTATATTAATGCTGCAAATATAGATATATTTATTTTTATTAGAAAAAACGATCGCTTATTCCTTCGGAGGAATCGTATCGATAATTTCGTCTGTTGCAGTTTCCGTTTTTTCCGTTACATCTGCTGCAGTTTCTGTTACTATAGTTTTGGTTGTATCAGAAGCTTCTGTGGTTTTTTCTTTTACAGAATCGATTACTTCACTTAAAGAATCTGACGCTTTCTCTACATATTCGCTTACAATGTCTTTTGCCTTGTGCGCATATTCAGCAGCAGTGTCAAGGATGGGTTCGGAGGCTTCTTTTGCTTTTGCAATCGTTTCCTCAGCAAATGTTTCTGCTTTCTCAATATAAGGAGCAGCAGCTTCTTTAGCTTGTTCAAACTTAACTTCGGCCTCATTGGCCAAATCGGTAGTCGTTTCTTTGGCTGAGCCAAAGAAATTCTTGAAAAATGAAGATAATCCCATAGTTTTATATTGATTGGTTTAGAATACAATATTAAACTTTTTTATCACATAAAAACGGAATAATTTGTTGAAAATTAAGTAGATATGAATTCAATAAAAAAGCGCCTCATTTGAGACGCTTTTTATATTTATTCGAATACATTATTATGCATTTACAGCTTCTACTTTAATCGCTTCATCATTCAACATACTTTTTAGCATGTTTTCGATTCCGCTTTTTAAGGTAAAAGTAGAAGAAGGACAACCGCTGCAGGCACCTTGCAAAATTACTTTTACAGTTTTGTCATCTTCATTATAAGAGTCAAAAGCAATGTTTCCTCCGTCAGCCGCAACTGCCGGTTTCACATATTCTTCTAATATATTGATGATTTGTTGCGATGTTACATCTAATTTGTCAAATGCTTCATCTTTTGTAATGTCATTTTTAGTAGCCACTTCAATTAAACTTTCATCTAAAACAGTTCCTCCGTTCTCAATATATTGTTTGATAAAAGTTCTTACTTCTAAAGTAATTTCATCCCAATCGTTGATGTCATATTTAGTTACCGAAATATAGTTTTCATCAATAAAAACCTCTTTTACATAAGGAAATTTAAACAACTCTTTTGCCAATGGTGAAGAAGCAGTCTGGTCGATATTTTTATATTCGATAGCGTTTTTAGTCAACATTCTGCTTACCACAAATTTTAAAGCAGCAGGATTAGGAGTTGTTTCTCCGTAAACCGTAATAGGTTGTTTTTTTGGTGCGTTTTCATCTACTTTTATAATGATACCGCCTTTGTCTACGAAAGATGCAATTTGTTCAGCAACAGCATCTTTTACATCGTCCCATTCTACGATACTGTATCTTTCGATCGCAATAAAATTTCCTGAAATATAAACTGTTTTTACAAACGGAAGATAGAATAATTGTTGGGCTAAAGGTGATGCTTGCGCTTCATCGATATTTTTAAATTCAAAATTTTGATTTTTTGTAATGAAATCTTCAAATTCAAACTTTAGGATAGTTGGATTTTGGGTTTCCTTTATAGTGATTTTTGTCATGATTTGTAATTTTCTACAAATTTAGTAAAGTTATTTTCTACTAATACCTATATTTGATTTTTTAATAAAATAATTAAGACTCTTTTCAAATAAATCGTATTAAATTATGAGAGTCTAAAATTTACACCAACAAATTTGCCTTTATGAAATTTAGAATCAGGGTTTTATTTATTTTTTTAATCGTAACATCTTATTCCTATTCGCAAGAAGGAATACCTGTTTACTCCGATTATTTATCAGATAATTATTACTTGATTCACCCTTCAATGGCAGGTGCTGCTAACTGTGCTAAAATAAGATTAACGGCCAGAAAGCAATGGTTTGGTCAAGAAGATGCACCACAACTTCAAACCTTAACTTTTAATGGTAGAGTAGGCGAACGATCAGGGGCCGGAATTATTATTTTTAATGATGAAAATGGTTACCATTCACAAAAAGGCGTAAAGCTTACTTATGCGCACCATATTATGTTCTCCAGAGATGAAATTGACCTCAATCAGCTTTCATTTGGTATTAGCGGAGGAATAATTCAGAGTCAGCTGGATGAAACTAAATTTGGAGGAACTTTTGATCCCATTGTTTTTGGTCAGATTCAAAAGGATTCTTATTTTAATGTTGATGTTGGAGCCTCCTATAATTATCTTGATTTTTATGCCCATGCAACGGTTCAGGGATTGCTTGAAACCAGAAGAGAATTGTATACAGATTACGAAAGCGATAATGTTAGAAAGTTTTTGCTGAGTGCCGGATATGTTTTTGGTAAAAGCAATACTATTACCTGGGAGCCATCGTTTTTATTTCAGTTATTTGATAAAACAAAGGAAAAATCTATTGACCTGAACATGAAAGCTTATAAAAATATGGATTTTGGTAGCTTATGGGCTGCGTTATCGTATAGAAGAAGTTTTGATGGCGTACAATATAGTAAGTCAAATAACGGAATAGGGTCTCAAAAACTGCAATACATTACGCCTATAGTGGGTATAAATTATAAAAACTTTATGTTTGCTTATACCTATTCTCAGGTTACCGGCGATGTAAAATTTGACACTGGGGGATACCATCAAATTACTTTGGGAATCAATTTATTTTGTAAAAAGGAACGTTACGATTGTAATTGTCCGGCCATTAATTAAACTTTTATCATGCTTATTAAATCTGTAAACGGAAAAACACCTTCTATCCCGGAAGATTGTTATGTTGCTGAAAATGCGACAATTGTTGGTGATGTTGTTTTTGGTGATTCTTGCAGCGTCTGGTTCAATGCTGTAATTCGTGGTGATGTAAATTTTATTTCGATTGGAAATAAGGTAAACATTCAGGACGGAGCCATTATACATTGTACCTACCAAAAACACCCTACTATTATAGGAAATAATGTTTCGATTGGCCACAACGCGATCGTGCACGGATGTACGATTCATGACAATGTTTTGATTGGTATGGGCGCCATCGTAATGGATAATTGTGTTGTAGAAAGCAACTCAATTATTGCTGCGGGAGCGGTTATTACACAAAATACGATTGTACCTTCAGGAACTATCTATGCTGGTGTTCCGGCAAAAAAAGTGAAAGATATTGACCAGTCAGACTTTGCAGGCGAGATCGAACGTATTTCGAACAATTATGTAATGTATTCAGGTTGGTTTAAAAACGAACAGTAAGAATAAAATTCCAAAATAAAAATTCCAAATTCCAATAACGCTTCAGGCATTTTGGAATTTGGATTTTTTTTTGTTTTTGGAATTTAAAAAACTTACAAGTTGATTCTTTCGAAAAAAGCATTTTTATAGCTTTCGCTAATAGGGATTCGTTTATCGCTAATTAAAACTTTATTTTTCTGAATCGATTTTACATGTTTTATATTAATGATATAAGATCTGTGAATTCGCGAAAAACCTTTACTTGAAAGCAGGTTTTCCAGCTTTATTAAACTGATTAAAGTCAGCGTGAATTTATTATCTGTAGTGTAAATTTTGACATAATCTTTTAAACCTTCGATAAATAAAATATCCGAAAAATTCATTTTTACGTTTTCGTATTCTGCTCTTACAAACATAAAATCCTGTTCTAATTCAGGAGCAGTGGTGTTTTCAGAAATTGCCTGAATAGCTGTTGAAGGATTTAAAATCTGTTGTGCACGTACAACCGATTTTAAAAAACGATGAAACGGAATAGGTTTTACCAAATAATCTACAGCGCCCAGATTAAAACCTTCTACGGCGTAATCAGAAAAAGCAGTGGTAAAAATAACCAGAGGCTTTTTTTCGATTGTATTTAAAAAATCAATTCCGGAAAAATGCGGCATCTGAATGTCAAGAAAAATCAAATCAACATTATTTTGATTGATAAATGAAACGGCATCGATAGCATTATTAAAAGTACTAATGAGTTCAAGCGAATCTACCTTTCGAACAAAATCTTCTAATAGTTCTACCGCTAAAGGTTCGTCGTCTATAATTACACATTTCATTTGATGAAGTTTAAATTTAAAAAATCTTTTGGCAGTCAAAAGTAGTTTTAAACCAGTAAAATAAGTTCTAAAATTATCATAAAATACTGATTGAGCTTAAATTATCCGTTTACGGTAATCGTTTTGCTTAGCGTGTAACCGTCTGTAAGATTGCCTGTTAGTGTCGCTAATTCATTAGCTAAACTATCAGAAAATACGTTGTCTTTTGTGTTCGAAGTGTCGGCCTGACCATGAGCGGCATAGTTGGTACTCGAATACACGGTACTCGAAACGTTTTCTGGAAAAGCAATTTGAGTTACCAGTAATGATGAACCGCTACTGCTTAAAACTTCGACATGTACATGCGGTGCTCTGCCTTGATACCAACCCGGAAAAATTGAAAGAAACGATACTTCTCCTTTTGAATTTGAGGTTTGTCTGCCTCTTAGAAAATGAACCGAGGTATAATCAGTTTGTTGCATTGAGGTTCCGCCGTATTCTGAATAATTGCCATCTTTGTCGCAATGCCAGACATCGACCAAAACACCTGCCAATGGCGAGCAATTATTGTTTTTATTTTCGATGACTAAATTAATTAGCAAAGCAATTCCAATACGGTCAGATTTTATGTTTTCTAAAACTAACTGGCTTGGTGTTTTAATAGGAAACGGGCCTTTGGTTTCTGATGGCGAAACAGAGCAGCTTCCATCTCCGGATGCGTTCGTGTCAGCATCATCATGATCACTTTTAGAACATGATTCTAATAATTTTGAAGCCGTGGCCAGAGAAGCAATTCCTAAAATACTGTTTCGGATAAATTTTTTTCTGTCCATACTTCCTTATGTTTAATTTATGGCCGTTTGAATTTTATCTAATTTTAAATTCAAATGCACACGATAATAGTGATTGTCTTGTGTGATGTTCAATTCGTGTGCGTTTGGATAAAGCAAATCCAGTCGGTTTTGAATGTTTAGCAATCCAATTCCTGAGTTTTCAGGATCTTTAACATAGTTTTCAATTGTGTTTTCTATCCAGAAATCAAGGCTGTTTTCAAGAATAAAAATCTTGATTTTTACATGCGCGGCACCTTTGTAATCAGTCCCATATTTAAACGCATTTTCAACAAACGAAATGAGTAATAAAGGTTCGATAAACTTATTTCTGGTATCACCATGAACATTGATAACAATGTCTTCGATATTGTTGAGCCTTAGTTTTTGTAACTCTATGTAATTCTGGATATAGTTCACCTCTTTTTCTAAAGCCACCGTTTTATTATCTGTTTCGTAGAGCATATAGCGCATTAATTCTGATAACGTTACGATGGCATCAGGGACCAAATCAGATTTCTTGTGTGCCAGAGAATAAATACTATTTAAGGAATTGAATAAGAAGTGCGGATTGGTTTGTTTACGCAAATAAATCAATTCAGTATTCGTTCTGTGCGTTTCGGCAATTAATTTGTTTTGCTGGTTATTATAAAATTCTGTAAGTGTTCTGATAATAGCACTTATGGTAATAATTAAGATATAAAAAAACGAAGGCCCAATTTTGAAAAATAAAGGCTGTCTTGTTGCTAAAACTGCAGCCCTTACTCTTCGGCCTTTATACATTAATTTAAAATCTTCAGGCGGTATAGTGTGCATGATATTGCTTGGCTTTAATTGTCTTACCTGCGAAAAGTCAGGAATAAAATAATTAATCCTTATAATCATAAACAATAAAATAAGAGCAAATACGAATACAAAATACAGCCAGTATTTTTTTTCTAAAAGTAATACGGGAACCAAATAAAAGTAATTGAGATAGAACAGGATAATTCCTGTAGCCCATTGTACATAAAAATCATTGTTGATCCTGAACGGACTTTCGTAAAACTGAATTAATGAAGTCAGAATGAAGAAAATCCATATGATGCAATGAAATAAAATTTTATTTGAACTCGTATTTCTGATAGTATCTATTGTCATTTATAATTTAATTTTTAATAAAATTAAATCATTTTTGGTTACGGTTGGTGATATGTTCTGATTGAGTTTGTCTACTACTAAATGCGCGACCTTCAAGGCGTCACTTTCAGTAGTAAAACTTTTAGTGTCGCTTATTACCGGAATCACAGACTGCCTGATTATAATTTTATTTTTAAAAGCAATGGAATAACCCCAACCTGACGTAGTTCTAAAGGATTCCGTTTTAAATTTTTCATTTTTTACACAAGCAGTAAATAGTAAAACCGGTAAAAGCAACATTACATTCTTCCGGATTTTACTCCAGAAGAATTGTTTTTTATGATTAATTGTCGTCGTCACTTTGTTCGTCTAAAGGTTTAAACTCCCAGGCATCATCAAAATAGGTAGAACCTACTCTTCCAAGCATATAGAAACCACGATTATTAATGGCAAAACCAACTGCGTCTGTTCTGCTGGCACCTTCCATAGGGGTTCTTTCTACCCATAAATCTGTTGCCGGATTGTATTCCCAGGTTGTTTTTACGTTTTCTCCACCCACGATATATCCTAATCCGTTCATAGAGAAACTAGACGCGTTCGAACGAACAATGGCATATTCATCATTATACGTATAATCATCGTCTGTATCTTTATCGATGTCACGTTTTCTGGTCCATACCTCTGTAGCAGGGTCAAATTCCCAGAAATCTTCCTGATAAACCCCATTGTTAATTCCGGTTCCAAAATACACTTTATTAGCAATTACAAAAGCAGTAGCATTACGACGTTTGTTTCCGCTAAATCCGTTTACAAGCGTCCATGTATTGGTCTGGTCATTGTACTGATAAAAATCTTTAAGGTAATTTCCGTCATAACCGGTTCCAAAATAAGCTTTTCCTCCAGCCTGAAAACCTACCGCTGCATAACGTCCCGTTCCTCCAAAATCAGCTTTTTGGCTCCAGCTATTACTTGTAGGATCGTATTGATAAAAGTCTTTTAGTTTATTGGTTCCGTCGTAACCCAGACCAACATATCCTTTATCATTAAGTGTAAAACTAGACGCAGAACTTCTTCCAATTCCTGTAAAATCTGCTTTTTGTTCCCAATAATCTCCGGTAGAATTGTACGCCCATAAATCTTTTAGATAAACGTCGCCGGTATAACCTGTTGCTACATAAGCAAAATCTCCAATAACAAAACTCGTCGCACTAGATCTTGCAGGACCATCAAATGCCGATTTTTTAATCCAGTTTCCTATTAAATCATCGTCATCATCGTCTTTGCTGCAGCCTATAAAAAAGAGGCTCGAAAACAATGCCGCGAATAATATTCCTTTTTTCAAATTATTCATAGTGTATTAAATTTATTTATTGTTTGTATTTGATGCCAACTCCTAAAACGTAACCATTACCGGTATTAAAATCATAAACATTATGATTGTCGTTATCCTGCAGGTTGTATTTTTTATTAAAATCATATCCGGCTTTAAAATTTAAAAACCAGTTTTTGTCTACATTTCTTTCATATTCTAATGACGTCGTCATTTGCGATAAGCTTACTTTCGAGGCATTATTGTTTAGCGTGTTTTGCGGATCTAAATGATAAAAATTACCATTGAAATTGTTGTTTAGGCTAAACTTATTTCGAATATTATTAGAGTATGAAATTTTTGAATCCGGAAACCCAATTAATAAAGAACTTTGATGGTTTATTTGATAATTGAATCCTAATGTGGGCATGAATTTCGGTGTGCCAAAAACGGTTGTTCGGGCAACTCCAATACTAATAAATGTTTTTGAACTCAATTGCTGCTTAACTTTAAAGCTTCCTAAAAGCGAGAAATCATCAGTATTTAAATTACTTTGAAAATTTACCATTGGAGTAATCGAAAAATTCAGATGTGTTGTATTCGAGATTTCATGAGAAAACCCAAACCTGTTTTTGATCTGATTGAATTGATCCAATTGCTCGTACGCAGTATTGCTGCCTAATTCATGATTCACTTTCAAATTCGAATATTCTAATGTGTTTGTTATTTTATTCTTTGCACCTATGTTTTTGTTAAACGATATCCCAATATTGGTTTCGTTAAATTTAATTTTATCAGTAGGTTCTGTTTTTGCATTCGCACTTACTGAAAAGTTCTCCTGAGCTTTCATGCTGAAAATTGAAATCAAAAAAAACGAACAAATTAAAAACCTTGTTTTCATTACTTATTTATTGGTTCAAAAGTAGGTGGCTAGTGGTTTTAAAAAAAAGAAGATATATGTACGGTACTTTTTGATAGACTAAATGGCCCTTTTTAAGGCTGAATGAAGTATTTGACGGTATTGATGCATTGTAGATGTTTTTTTCCTTTTTATAGTCTAAAAACACGTGGCTGTATATGTTATAGTGTGGTGCAGGAGAGTGCAATTTATATTTGTTCAAAAAATTGAATATGCACAAGTTTATATTGATGTTGTTTTTGGCGGTTACCGTACTATCATGCGGAACTGATTCTGATGCCGGTGACTTTGTTGTAGGATCAGATTATCTTGCAGTGGGTAATAAAGTGATTTTAATTGATACTGTTACGGTCGAGATGTCTACAATAAATTTCGACTCGCTTATTACCTCCAGTCAAAAACGTATTTTGATTGGTAATTATGAAGATCCAATTTTTGGGAAAGTAAAATCGAACAGTTATTTTCAATTGGCAGGAACTTCCTATGTATTAAATAGTAGCGGTTCTGATACTGAAACGACCAATTATGTTTTTGATTCTATTTCGATGGTTCTAAAATATGATAACTATTATTATGGGGATACCACAAAAGTGCAAACTTTTAATATTCATCGACTCACTCAAAAAGTAAAACCGAATACTGAGGATAAAAGTTTCTATAACAATTCGGCTTTAACTTACAGCGATGAAAGTTTAGGAACGATATCGTATAAACCCAGGCCAATTGAAAAAGACTCGATCAATATTAAGATGAGTGATGCTTTTGGAGCTGCTCTTTTTCAGAAATTAAAGAAAAGGGAAATTACAGATTTTGATAGTTTTAATGAATATCTAAAAGGTTTTGTTCTTGTGCCGGAAACTTCAAATTCTGCGAGCGTTATAGGTTTTCACGTAGAAACAAGTAAAGTCAGACTGTATTACTCAAAATATCAGGCAGATACTGAAGAAGTCCCGTTTATATTAGATTTTACTATTACAGACCTCTCTAAACAATTTAACGCCATTTCATCTGATAAAACGGGAACTTTACTTGAAAATTTACCTGTCTCAAGCAGTAAGCTCTCAAGTGCATTAACAAACAGGCAGGGATTTATTCAGTCCGGTTCAGGTGTAGCTTGCAGGATCGATTTTCCAAATATTAAGCAGCTTAAAAAAATCGCAGCCAATGGAGCAATCGTAGACGCTAAAATTCTCCTGAAACCAGTAAGTAATACCTATTCTCAAAAATATCCGCTAGCCGATTCTTTAAAGATTTATATAGGTGATAATCTAAATAGATTAAGCGGTTTGTTATTGAATTCTGCGGGTAAAACAGTTTATGGTATTCTTAATAAAAAGAGTGATGAGTTTAATGAAAACATTGGATACACCATTCCTATTGGTACCTTTTTGCAGAAAGAAATGCTAAAAAATACAGACTCGAGATCTTCTCTGGTGCTCACATTGCCATCAATTTCTAAAGCCGTAGATCGAATTGTTTTAGGAGATCAGAAAAATTTAAATAATAAAATCCAGCTTAAAATTTATTACATCTCTTATTAAATGAAAAGTAAAATAATATATCTAAGTTGCTTCATGGTATTGTCGCTAACTTCGTTTTCGCAAAGTATTTCAAGTTCACCATATTCGTTATACGGATTAGGTAGTGTGTATGATGCTGATTTTGGTGTAATTCCGGCTATTGGTTCATCAGGAATTGCTTTGCCATCAGATACTTTTATAAATAACCTGAACCCCGCATCATTAGGCTATTTGCCTCAAAATCACTTTATGTTTGATATTGGCGGAAAAGCGATTTCTACAACTTATCAAAACAGTTCTAAAAGCGAAAGCCGTAATAATTTTCAGTTTTCGCATATTGCATTTGCTTTTCCGGTTACTAAAAATTCAGGATTTAGTGTGGCTTTAAAACCGTATTCAAGTGCTGCATTTAAAATTTCAAACTTAAAAATACCTATAGAAAATAGTCAGGATTATTACTATCTGACCGCTGCAGGTTCTGGCGGATTAAATAATTTTGATTTCTCATACGGATATCGATTGGGGAAAAAATTATCTGTGGGAGCATCGGCAGCTGTATTGTTTGGAAATACAAGTGATAACAGAAGTTTTTTGATCGAAAGTTCAGTTACGAGTATCCAGAAAAAGACCACTTATAACGGTTGGCGCGGTACATTGGGGGCGCAATATAAAATTGATTCTACTTTAACTGTTGCAACGACTTTTAAGCTCCCAACTCAAATTAAAGCTTCAAAGGTGCAAACGGTTGAGACGATTGCAGATGATGTTATTACTACAGTAGAGTCTAATGTGGCATCAGATACAGATGATTATTATATGCCTTTAGAAATGGGTATTGGGATTAGTAAACGATTTAAAAATAATCTGAACATGACATTAGATTATGAAAAAAGTTTATGGAGTAATAGTAACCAGTCTGAGTTATATGGCAATTTTGTGAATCAGGATCGATTTGCACTTGGGTTTACTTACAGATCTAAAAAAAATGTTCGAAAATATTGGGATAGAATTCAATACGCGACGGGTGTAAACTTCGATACTGGTTATCTTGAAGTCGACGGTAAACGAGTAAACAATGCGGCCATTTCGATCGGACTTTCTTTACCGCTTGAAAACACATATTCGGCTTTGAATATTTCGTATTCGTACGGACAAAAAGGAAGTATTTCAAATGATTTAATTAAAGAAAACTATCATAAGATATCTCTTAATTTATCATTAGACGGTATATGGTTTATTAAACGAAAAATAGATTAGGCTTAAAAGTCTTTTTCGATTACAGGATATTTATATTCTAAAATTGATTTTAAAACTTCAGGATTTGAATTGACATAAAATACAGGATCGCTTTTTTGATTGTCAGTAAAACCAACTTTATCGCGCAAAATATTTTGAGTTTGTCTCGCGACAGCTTCTCCGGAATCAATAATCTGAATGTGCTCCGGCAGTATTTTTTTTATCTGAGGAATTAGGTAAGGGTAGTGGCTACAACCCAAAACTAGGTAATCAATATTAGCATCGATCATAGGCTGTAAATACGATTCTAATAATTGAGTCATTTCAGGAGAATTCAAATTACCATCTTCAATAAGCTGAACAAGTCCGTAGCCCACTTGTTCGATTATTTTAGTGTTCTGGAACATTTCTGCTGTTTTATTGAAGAGTTCACTGTTCAGTGTTCCTTTTGTCGCTAAAATCCCAATTACCTGCGTTTTTGAGTTGTTAGCGGCTGGCTTTATAGCTGGTTCAATTCCTATAAACGGGATATCATAATCTGCACGAAGTTCTAATATCGCATTTGTTGTTGCGGTATTACAGGCAACGACAATAAGCTTGCAATTCATGTCAAGTAAAAAATCAACATTTTTTTTGCTCAGCGCTACAATCTCTTCTTTTGTTCTCTGACCATAAGGAGCATTTTTACTATCAGCTAAATAAATAGTTTGTTCGTTTGGAAGTAAGTCGTGAATGGCGTTCCAGATGGAAGTTCCTCCAATACCAGAATCAAAAACGCCTATAGGATTGTTATTCGTCATGCTGCAAATTTAGTGTTTTTTGAAATAAATAAGTATTCCAATTTACGTGAAATGTGCGAATATTTCGGTTTTTTAGTTTTAATTAAATGTAAAAAAAAACTGCTTAAATCTTTTACAGGTTTAAGCAGTTTTTTTTATTTTAAGAAATCTGTTTTTTAGAATCCTAAATCTTTTTTTACATCAGCAGTCAAGTTTGGACCGTCAGCTAATAAAAGAGTAGAACCATCTAATACATATTGGAAACCTTTAGCTTTTCCAACTTTTTGGATAGAAGTTCTAACTTTTTCCATTAATGGTTTAACGATGTCAGTTTCTTTTTGTTGTAATTCTTTTTGAGCGTTGTCTCTGTAATCAACAATTCTTTTTTGCATGTCCTGAACTTCTTTAGAACGCTCAGTGTTTACAGCATCAGTTACAGTTGTAGATTCAGTTTCATACTTTTTGATTTTTACTTGATATTCGTCAACCATTTTTTTGTATTCTGCATCGTATGTACCACTTAATTTTTGTAATTGGTTTTGTGCATCCAGCATTGCAGGCATTTTCGACATAATCTCGCTAACATCAACATGAGCTACCTTAGCTTGTGCGTTCATTGTGTTACTTGCTCCTAAAACTAAAATGGCAGCAATTAGTAAAGTTTTGATTTGTTTCATCATTTTTAAAAATATTAATTAATTATTGGTCGTATTTGATTTTTGTGCTTCGGCTTCTTTTGCTTTTTTAGCCGCTTCTCTTTCTTCTAAAATTTTCTTTCTTCTCTCTTCTAATTCTTTTTTACGTTCCTCGTAAAGCTTTTGTCTTTCTGCCGCTTTGTCTACTGCAGGTGTGGCTGTCGCTTCAGGTTTTGCTGTCGCATCAGTTTTAGCTGCTTCTGTTTTGGTAGCGTCAGTTTTGGCTGCTTCTGTTTTAGCAGGTTCAGAAACCGTGCCATTTTTTTTAGCTTCTCTTTCTGCAGCAATTGCTTTTCGTCTATCGTCGTATTCTTTTTTCTTAGCTTCTTGTTCTAAGCGTCTGTCTTCAATTAGTTTTTCTCTGGCAGCTCTCTTTTCATCTAATGCTTTTTGTCTGTCTGCCATTGCCGGATTTTCATCGATAGCATTTTCTATGCTTTCTTTGGCTTCCTGGTCTTTTAATTGTTTTTTAGTCAGTTGCTCACGCTTATCAGTTCGGTTTAAAACACGAATTACCTGATCGCTGATGTCAAATTTTTTATTGCTAAAAAGCATTGTCAAATCAGATGATTTATCAAACACGAAATCATAATTCTTAGCTTCGGCTATATCCTGAACCGCGGTAAAAACCTGGTCTTGTATAGGTTTTGCCAATGCAGCTTTTTGATGAATCAAGTTTCCGTTAGCTCCAAATTGTTTTTCCTGATAAGTCAGCATTTCATCTTCCTGAAACTTAATTTCTGTTTCTCTTTCATCAATAAGTTCTTTGGTAAGTAAAACTCTTTCGGCTTTAAGACCATCTTTAAGCTTACTGATGTCAAGTTTTTTGGCTTCTATATCTTGTTTCCACTTTTGAGCTTTTAACTCTAATTGAGCTTTAGCTTCTTTATAATCTGAAACATTTTCTAGAATATATTCCATGTCGATGTAGCCAATTCTGGTCGTTCTCGTTTGAGCCTGACTTGTATAGGCTACGATCAAAGCTGAAAATATAAATAAAAATTGTTTTCTCATAATATTAGTCTATTTGAAAATTTCAAACAAATGTACTAAAATTTCTACTAAAACTGTTGTCCAATAATAAAGTGAATTTCTTTACCATGTGCTTTAGTTTCTCCTGGTTGAGGATCGAAACCGTAACCCCAGTCAATACCTAATAATCCAAATGCTGGCATGAAAACACGTAATCCAACACCGGCAGAACGATAAAGATCAAATGGGTTATAATCTTTAAAAGTTGGGTATGATGAACCAGCTTCTAAAAAGGCCAACGCATAGATCGATGCAGATGATTTTAATGTAATTGGATAACGTAACTCCATAGAGAATTTGTTATAGATAGTTGCTCCAATTTGTTCATTTCTTGAATTTACAGGAGTTAATGAGTTATTTTCATAACCTCTTAATCCGATAGTTTCTCTACCATCCATTGAATAACTCTGCATTCCGTCTCCTCCTAAGTAGAAACGCTCAAATGGTACAACACCTCTTGTTTGATCATAAGCACCAAGGAATCCAAACTCTGTTAATGTTCTAAGAACTAATTTACCATACAGTTTAGTATACCAGTCTGCTTTAAATTTAATTTTATAGTACTCTAACCAGTTGTATTTCTTTTGATCGACTTTTCCCTGATCTGTATCTGCACTTGCGTAATCAGATCCAACACTTACAATTCCAGACTGACCATTTACTGTTTCTGTTTTTACGTAATCACCAGTGTTAAGAGGTTGCCCGTCTACACCTGAAGTAGGTGATCCTGTATATTGTGATTTGTATTCTTTTTCATTTTGTAAGTTTCCGTAATCAATTCCGTTAAATAAGGAATAAGGAGGAGTTACTTTTGCAGAAATACTAAAGTCTGAACCGTAAGTTGGGAATATCGGGTTAACCCCTTTATTACTTCTTGAAAGTCCAATTGTATATGCTAAGTTTCTTGATGCTCCGTTACCAAAAGTAAATAATCCTGTATTGTAATTATTTAAGTCATAATGTTGGTAACTCACAGATTGTGATAATACAAAATAATCATCCGGCACAGTAAGACGTTTTGCTAAACCTACTTGTAATGTTAAGATGTTAAAACTTTTGCTTTTATCTACACTTCTCGTAGCATAGTTGTTTAAGAATTGCTTACTGTAAGAGATAGATGAACTAAATTGTACAGGTTTTTTACCTCCAAACCATGGCTCTGAGAAAGAGATACTATACGTTTGGAAATAAGTACTTCCTTGTAAACGAAGAGATACTTTTTGTCCGTCACCCATTGGTAATGGTTTGTACGATTCTTTGTTGAATATATTTCTCGCAGAGAAGTTATTAAACGATAATCCTAAAGTTCCAATGAAACCTCCACCACCGTAACCTCCCTGAAGTTCGACCTGGCTAGATCCTTTTTCTACAACATGGTATTCGATATCAACCGTTCCTGCACTTGCATCAACATTTTTGAATTTTGGATCAATTGCTTCAGGATCAAAGAATCCTAATTGTCCAATCTCACGAATAGTTCTAACCAATTGTTCTTTACTGTACTTTTCTCCCGGCTTAGTTCTAAGCTCACGATAGATAACGTGGTCATTGGTTTTATCGTTTCCTACTACAGATATTTTATTAAAATAAGCAATAGGACCTTCTGTAACTCTAATTTCGAAATCAATAGTATCGTTTACTGTTTTTACCTCTACAGCATTGATATTAGAGAACAAATAACCATTGTTTTGGTATAAGTTTGTAATGTCTTCTGCATCAGGTTTTGTTTTGTCAGCGATACGTTTTTCAAGTAAAACTCCGTTATAGGTTTCTCCTTTTTTAATTCCTAAATAACGACTTAACAATTGATCCGGATAAACGGTGTTTCCAAGAAATTTAATATTACCAAAGTAATATTTGTTTCCTTCTTCCATCTTTATTTTGATGGCAAGCATATTTTTCTTCTTGTTATAAGTAACAGAATCATAAATAATACGGGCATCACGATATCCTTTTTCTTTATAAGTTGCAACAACTTTTTCTAAATCGGTTTTGTATTTTTCAGGAATAAACTTTGAAGATTTTAAAATACGCAACACATTTTTTTGCTTGGTATCTTTCATAGCTCCTCTTAATTGAGAGCTTGTAAGTTGCTTGTTACCAATGAAATCGATACTGCTAATTTTTACTTTATCACCTTTATCTACCCGAACGAGCATGTTTACGTGATGTCCGTTAACGGTATCAAGAGTATTTGTAATAGTAACTTTAGTATTATAGAAACCGTCTTTTTTGTACTTGTTTTCTATATAGTTTTTGGTTGTCGTAATTAAGTTTTCGTTGACAATTTTATTTTTGGTCAAATTGTTGTCTTTAATTAATCCTTCAACTTTACTTCTCTTAATACCAACGAATTTTACTTCGTTTAGCTTAGGAAGCTCAACAATATTAAGGTCTAAATAAATACTGTCATTGTCTATTTTATTGACGTAAAAGGCAATTTCATCAAAAAGCCCAAGTTTACCTAATTTTTTAATAGCGCCACTAATTTCTTCACCGGGTACGGCTATTTCTTGTCCTTTTTGAAGGCCAGAAAAGGTAACAACGGTTTGTTCATTGAAGCTTATTTTACCAACGACAGAAACTTTAGCAAGAATGTACTTTTTTCCTTGATCAAAAGGAACTCTTTCTTGTGCTTTTATTTGTGAAAAACTACCCAAAACAAGTAGGGTAAAGACTATTTGTATTCTTTTTTGTAACACTAAAAAATTATTTAATTTGTTCACTGGTTTTTCCAAATCTACGTTCTCTTTTTTGATAACTAATAATAGCCTCATATAAATCTTGGTCTTTAAAGTCAGGCCACAAGACATTAGTAAAATATAATTCTGCATAGGCGATTTGCCACAGCAAAAAATTACTTATTCTATGTTCTCCACTTGTTCTTATTAATAAATCTACGTCAGGTAAATTTTGCGTGTAAAGATGCTCATTTATAATTGAATCGTCAATAGCGTCTATTGAAATTATATTATTTTTAACTTTATTACTGATGATTCTTACGGCATTTACCAATTCTTCTCTTGATCCGTAACTTAAAGCCAGGGTTAGAGTAAGACGGGTATTATTTTTTGTCTTGTCCATTACATCTAAGAGCTCTTTTTGAGCTGATTTTGGTAATTTATCAAGGTTTCCAATTGCATTAAGTTTGATGTTGTTTTCCTGCAAAGTAACAAGCTCTTTTTTTAATGAATTGATTAATATTTTCATTAATGCTTCGACCTCTAATTTAGGACGATTCCAGTTTTCTGTAGAAAAAGCATATAACGTTAAATACTCAATACCAAGTTTGGCACAATTTGTAATTGTTTTTTTTACAGATTTTGTTCCGTTTTCATGACCAAATGCTCTTAAAAAACCTTGTTGTTTTGCCCAACGACCATTTCCGTCCATAATTATGGCCAAATGCTTGGGTAAGTTTGTTTGATCTATAGAGTCTAGTAAATTCATTTTATTAATATGCGCAATAGCAAGGTTTTTGTCCAAAGGTATAAGTTAAAGTGATACCTGAAAAGACATACCAGTCATTATTATTTAAATTTCCAAATTTTAATACGTTTGGACTATTAGTATTCGGGTTACTTCCGTCAATATTATCTGTAAAGGTGTAACGTGCTCCAACTTCGGCGCCTAAAACCCAGTGTGGTGCTATATTCGATTTTATACCTAATATAATAGGTATAGCAAGCGAACTTCCGTTTTGCTTTTGCATCACGTTTGGATTTGTTATGTTACGGTATAATTGATCATAAAGAAAAAAACTTAATCCCGAATATACATAAGGAGTAACTTTTGTATGATAATCATGCAGGTTAAAATCGAAAAAATTAAATTCTAAACCGGCAGACAGTTCTTTTATATCGTTTTTGAAACTAAAGCCTCTCAGATTTCTTCCTGTTTCTTTTGAATCCACATCATTTCCGGCTACAGTTGATTGTGTATACGAAAAGCGATACGCATGACGCGGACTTTTATTCCATTTATACAAAACTCCAAAAGCCAGTTTTTCAGGAGCAATATAAGTCGTACTTCCTACGTCACCAACAAAGTTACTTCCACCAAGAAAAACACCAATCTCATTGATTTGAGCATTTAGTGTGATAAAGGGGAAAAAACATAACAATAAATTAAAAATTTTCTTCATTTAATTCAAAATTGCGTGCAAATATAATAATTATCGATACGAATCAACGTTCCTTTAGTTAAATGTGCTTTTTTTTAAATTTACAATATGATTTTGAGACATTTAATGATGATTCGATACATGCAGAACGGCAAAATGTGGTATTATCGTATAGTAGTGAATCACAAAAGAACTTAATTTCTCTTATCTTCTCCCCAAAGTAACTTATTTCTAAGTGTTTTTAGGAAAGTTTCGCCTGGAATTTCGACCATTTTTATTTTAAAGTCTGTTTTGGTAATCGTTAAAACCGAATCGTTTTTTACCGAAGCAATTCTTGAATCTAACGAAACCAGATATTGGTCTTCTCTTCCGGAAACACGAAGTTTAATCTCTGTGTTATTTGGGATTACAAGGGGTCTGGCGTTTAAATTATGTGGTGCAATTGGTGTAATTACTAAGCTTTCTACATTTGGCGTTAAAATTGGGCCGCCACAACTTAAAGAATATCCGGTAGAACCGGTAGGTGTAGAAATAATCAATCCATCTGCCCAGTATGAATTTAAGTATTCATCATTTAAATACGTATCAACTGTAATCATCGATGTAGTATCTTTTCGGCTCACGGTTACTTCATTCATGGCAAAATTCAGATTCTCTTCAATTGCATCGTTTTTGGGGTCGCAAGCCAAGCTGAGTAAAGTTCTTTCAGAAATAGTATAGTTTTTATCAATTACAAACTGTAAAAAATTATCGATACTCTCTTTAGGAACCGTGGCCAGAAAACCTAATCTTCCTGCATTAATACCTAATATAGGAACGCCGGAATTACGAACTAAAGTAGCAGCTCTTAAAATAGTTCCGTCACCTCCAATACTAATCAGCATGTCAAAACTATCATCCAGCGATGTGCTCGACGAAAATGTTTGGTACTCCTTTTTTACGAGTTGCTTTTCATGAAGCATTTTTAGAAAGTTTTCTTCAATAACCATTTCGACATTATTGTTTTTGAAAAACAAAAAAATGTCTTTGATAATGGGTTCCGTACTGTTTTGATAATACTGTCCGTATATGGCTACTTTCATTCTTTATAATTAGATAATGAGGAAATGTGTTAATTTGATAATTTATTAGTTGAGATCATTTTCTAATTTTCTCATTGACCAATTTTCTAATTTATATATTAAGGTATTTGTCTAAATAATCTGAGCGTTCTTTCAGGCTATTGATATAAGCGTCTTCCTGATGTTCTGAAATAATTTCATAACCATATCTTCGATACGTCTGAATAATTTCATTCATTGGTCCTACGCCAATTTTTATCGTAATCTGAACATTTTCAAGATCAGCTTCAGATACAAAACAACCCAGGATTTTACCATTATTGCTTTCTACAATTTGCGTAACCTGACCCATCGAATAGTCTAGAAGTCCTTTTTGAACGATAATTATGCCGCCTTGTTCTTTTAAAAATGGAGTTTCCTGAAAAAATTTCATGATATCTTCCATTTCATAATACCCAATGTAAGCATTATTTTCGTCCAGAACCGATACCACATTGGTATGATTCTTTGCAAAAACTTCTAAAACATCAAGCCACAACATTGATTTTCGTGCAAAAAAACGTTCCAGAGTATATTTGTAATCAATAACTTTTTTATCTGTGTCAAAAGTTTCAACATCATCAGCAGCGATACTTCCAATGAAAATTCCGTTTTCCAAAACCGGAAAATGCGAAAAATTCAAATCAGCAAAAAAGTCCTGAACCGAGGCTATCGTTTCCTGACTATCTATCGCTCTGAAATCATTGGTGATATAGTTTATAATTTCTGTCATAAATCTGTTAAGGATATTTCATGCAAAATAATCAAAAAATAGCAAAAACTGCTACGTTTTACTTTGTATTTTTGTCGTAACAAATATAGTGTTACTAGAATTAATTATCTATTCATATGACAAAGTTAAGTGTAAATATCAATAAAATTGCAACCCTTCGAAATGCCAGAGGAGGAAATGTTCCTGATTTATTAAAAGTTGCGGCCGATATTCAGAAATTCGGAGCGCAGGGAATTACCATTCATCCACGTCCAGATGAGCGTCATATTCGTTATCAGGATGCACGAGATTTAAAAGCAATCGTTCACACCGAATATAATATCGAAGGAAATCCACAACATAATTTTATCGATTTGGTTTTAGAATGCAAACCAACTCAGGTAACATTAGTTCCGGATGCAATTGGAGCGATCACATCTTCGGCAGGTTGGGACACGATAAAAAATCAGGAATATTTAACTGAAGTAATTCAGGAATTTCAACGTAACGGAATCAGAACTTCGATTTTTGTTGATCCGGTTCTGGAAATCATCGAAGGAGCAAAAAAAACAGGAACAGATCGTATCGAATTATATACAGAAGCTTTTGCGCATCAATACGATTTAGGAAATAAAAACGGAATTGATCCTTATGTTAAAGCTGCAGCATTAGCAAACGAATTAGGTTTAGGAATCAATGCCGGACACGATTTAAGTTTAGATAATATTCAGTTTTTCAAACAAAATATTCCAGGTTTATTAGAAGTTTCTATCGGCCATGCTTTAATTGCTGAGGCACTTTATCTAGGTTTAGATAATGTGGTGAATATGTACTTGAATAAATTGAAATAATATAAAAAGGAGTAGGGCATGACCCGCAGAAAAAGCGGGTCGGGCTATTCGTTTCAATCTTTCGTTTTTTAAAGAAAAAAACGAAAGGATTTCCACTACTATCCCTCATGCGACATTCCGGTCGTGACAAACTTTTTACGGGTACAAGTTTACACCAAAGAATAAAATATTTACATCAGCTAAGAATTGATTTATAATTGATTACTTTCGCACTTTTCTTATTAAAATGAAGTGTTGAAAGCTATAATTCTCCTTTTCTTATTCTCCTTTTCTACTGTATTTGCGCAATCTAAAGCCACTATAATAGGAAACATAAAATCTTCTGAAAACGAAAACCTTCCGGGTGCCAGTATTTCTTTAGAAATAAAAAAACAGCACTATTACGCAGTATCTGATACTCTGGGTAATTTTAAGCAAAACATTTCTTTAGGGCAATTAAAAATAACAGTGACTCAATTGGGTTATCTGCAGAAAACGCTACATTTTGATTTTCTAAAAGACACTATAATTTCAATAGTGTTAGAAAGGGATATTTCTCTTTTAAAAGAAGTGGTAGTAGCCAATGATAAAAAAAAGAGTATTACGAATTTGTCTGGAGGTAAATTATCTTTCAATCTAAAAGAATTATCCTCTGTACCAACAGTCTTGGGTACTACCGATATTGTAAAACTTTTGCAGCTAACGCCAGGCGTACAAAATTCAGGAGATGCAAACGGATATTTATATGTAAGAGGAGGAGATCCGGGGCATAATGCAATACTATACGACGGAACTCCTATTTATGGAATGTCGCATTTATTGGGTGTTTTTCCTTTCTATAACACAGATCATATTAAAGAAGTCGAATTTGATAAATCGAGTTCGAATTCAAAATATGGTGGACGTTTAAGTTCTACAACGCTTTTAGTCCCAAATAAAAAAATACCATCTGAGTTGGGTATTCAGGGAAATGTTGGAATCCTGGCGTCGCAACTTACCTTAACGGTTCCTGTAAATGATAAAGTGGGTTTTTATATCTCAGGACGAAAAACTTATATAGATGAAACCGTTGGGCCATTATTACGTTCAGATTCAGAAAGCAATGATGCTCAGGATATGAAATATGGTTTCTCTGATGGGAATGTTACTTTGGTTTCGCAAATTTCTAAAAAGAATTTCCTTTCTGTAGATGCTTTTATTAGTGCAGACGAATTGAAAATAAAAGATGGTGAGCTTGCATTAAAAACGAATTTAAAATGGAGTAATTTTACAGTTGCTCCCACTTTGGTAACTACTTTTTCGCCAGTATTAAGCATGTCAAATGCGGTTTATTTTAGTAAATATTCTAATGAACTAAATATGGAGCAAGCTACAATACAGTTTGGAGTTTCTTCGTACGTAAAAGATTTTGGCTTTAATAATGCCTTTCGTTATTCGATAAAAAATATTCCTATCGAATCTGGAGTACAATATGCACATCATAATTTACAACCTCAAAAAGTAAATGTCGAAAATCTTACCAATAATGATACTTCTCAAAATAATATAATTAATGCTGATGAAGTTGCTGTTTTTACGACCATTAAACCCAAATTAACAGATCGGTTAAATGCTGAACTGGGACTTAGAATTAATTACTATATAGCAGGTTCAAATGACTCATACTTGCATTTTCAGCCTCGTGTTTTATTAAATTATGTTGCAAACGAAAAATATTCTTTTTACGGATCTTACAACAGGCAATATCAATATTTGAGTTTAGTAACTACTTCAAGCGTAGGGATTCCTACTGATTTTTGGATCGCAAGTTCAAACGGAATAAAACCACAATCTTCTGACGAATTTTCGATAGGTGCAAATCAAAATATTTCAAAAAGTATTTCTTCTTCTTTCGGAGGATTCTATCGATTGATGAGTAATTTACTCGAATATCCTTATGGAATAACTCAGTTTAACGAAATCACAACATTAAAAAATGATTTACTAGTTGGAAAAGGAAAAGCATACGGATTAGAGATGATGTTGCGCAAAAACAGCGGCAAATTTACAGGTTGGTTAAGTTATACGCTAAGTTGGTCTGATCGAAATTTTGATGAACTGAATAACGGAAACACTTATTTTGCCAAATACGACAGAAGACATAATCTTTCGGTAGTTGGGATGTATGATTTGAATTCAAAGTGGAACTTTGGTATTACTCAGGTATTTAGTTCGGGAAATCGTTTTACGATGCCAACTTCATGGTATTTTATCAATAATAATCCTGTCAAAGAATATTCAGAATATAATAATGCAAAAATGCCAAATTATCTCCGGACAGATCTCTCCGTTAATTACTTTTTCCTGAAAACAAATAAAAAAGAAAGCGCTTTGAATTTTTCGATTTATAATACTTTTAATATCGAAAATCCAATTTATGTTTTTTTGAATATTCAGGTTAATGAAGATAAAAATAACGTGATTGTAAAACAGGAGAAAAAAGTTTTATACAGAATATTGCCTTCGATAAGCTGGAGATTTAAATTTTAAAAGTCATGAAAAAATACATACTATTTCTCTTTGTTTTAATTGCTGTAAGTTGTTCTAAAGATGATTTTAGCGAACAAAGTAATGAGTCTAAAATTGTAGTCGAAGGATGGATAGAAGAAGGCGATTATGCTCACGTTTTGTTGTCGAGCAGTATTCCCGTTGCCGATGCAATTGATTCTACAAATGTTTTAAATCACGTGATAAGATCTGCAAAAATCACCATTTCTGATGGTCAGACTTCAGAGGTTTTGAGAGTGACAAATGATAAAAATCGCATACCGCCATTTGTTTATTTTGGTTCAACTCTAAAAGGCGAAACAGGAAAACAATATTCATTAAAAATAGAATATTTAGACAGAGTTATTGAGGCAGTAACATCAATTCCGCCATCTGTTGAGTTAAAAAGTGCCGAATATATAAAAAAGGCTGCTACAGATACTATAGGTTATATTTTTGTGAAATTTGATGATCCCGTAAATCAGAAAAATTATTATCAGATTGCTACAAAAATCGATAAAGAAGAACCCATTTTTACACCTGCATTTTATGGGAATTTAGATGATACAAACTTTGCAACTCCGTCAATTTCAATGCAAATAAACAGAGGACTTTTGCTTTTTTCTAAAACTAAATTCACGCCATATTTTACAGATGGCAATTTGATTCATGTAAAATTAAGAACCCAAAACAAAGACGCCTTAGATTTCTGGAACGGCTGGCAAAACGAAATTGTAAATAATAAGAATCCAATTTATCCTTCGAATACAAGTCTTAAGTCGAATATAAAAGGAGGAATAGGCATTTGGGCGGGATATGGGCAAAGTACTATAATTGTTAGAACACCACCTAAAAAATAATGCCGATTTGAAACCATTCAAATCGGCATTAAATGAATTATTAAAAACTATTTATTTTTTAAAAGATGCTGCAAAATCTTTATACTTAGTTAGCAAATCATTAAATCCAGTTGAGAAATAAACGCTTGCTGCTACTTCGGTATTATCATTGAATTTTAAGTACAATACTTCGTCAAGATAAGGTCGTGAAAATAATTCTCCAGTACCATCCCATGTCCAGTAACCACCTTTTGCATACCAAACAGGTAAATCGAAAGTATATTCACCTGATTTATCTGAATGTTGAACAAGTTCAGCAATTTTAGTTCCGTCTTTTTTAGAAACTAAAATTAACTTAAAGTTTTTATTAAAGCCGGCTGCAATACCTTCAGATTGTTTTTTCTCGTTTGCATTTATAGTGGTGTAATATGCTTTGTAATTACTGTTAGCTTTATCGTAATCCGGATAAGCAGGGCGAACTAAACTTTTGTATAAAGCTTCTCTGTCAGTTGCTTCAGTAGCTAAATCCATATCTGCGATAATTACAAAATTATCCAATAATGTAAATAGACCATTTGCTTTTCCTTTGTATTGAGCAAGTTGCTCGTTATTTAGTAAAGCATCAATGTTTGCTGAGCTTCCTCCGTTAAAGTCAACTAATATTTTTCCGTTATAAGTAAGTACCGCTTTCGAAGTAGTTGCTGTACCTTTTTTACCACTCATTTCCCAAACGTAACCATCATTTAGGCTCATTTTGTAAGCAAACTCATCTGGTGCTGGTTTGCTGTTAGAATACTTAGCAGTTTGAGTAAGAGAAGCAGACTGAACGTTATCAATTGTTAATGTTGCATCAGTTGAAGTAGGTAAAAAGAAGTAGTCATATACAGTTGGAGTATGTATCATTTCTTGTTTCTCACTGTCATAGTTCCATTCGCCGTAAGTGTCAGTATTTTTTACTTTAATATCTGATGAAACACTATTAGCTGATAAAACAGCGTTGTTTGTAGTTTGGCTTTTTTTAGCAGGGAAAATAAATTTTAATTCAGTTTTCGAAGCAGTTTTAACCCAGATTTTTTTAGTATTATCCCAGGTATAAATACCATAAACACCAGAAATATTTAAAATTTCTTCAATACCGTTACTACTTTTTCCGTCAAAAATATCAACTTGATCGATGCTAAATAAATGTCCAAGATTTTGAATTGCTTCAATTGCACTTGAGCTTTTTGTTTTGTTAAGCTGAACCAACATTTCGTTTGCTTCTACCTCAAGCTTTTGTTTTTGTTGTGCCGGGGTTAAAGACGAATAAGGTTTTTTAACAAGTTCTGCAATTTGTTCAGCAAGGGTTTTGTCTTTTGTAGGCTCCTCTGTTTTTGGGTCTGTTGTAGGATCTGTATTGTCATCGCTAGAACAAGAGATAGCAAATTGCGAAAGAACTACCGCGCATAAAAGAAATTTTTTAATCATGGTCATGGTTTAAATTAAATGATTAAATCAAAATTTAGTTTTGATTTTTTAATGCCGCAAGATAATGTTTATATTAGTTTTTACTTTACGGGAAACCGTAAGGCTGTAAATATTTTTTTAATAAAATTGAACTAAAAAACATTTGATAAAATTTATTAGGTTACACTTTGCGGGATAAGTTTTACCTTTGTTTTTATGTTTTTAAAAACCAAAATATAAATGTTATACTCAAAAATAGAAGGCGAAGGAAAACCATTTATTATCATGCACGGATTTTTGGGCATGTCTGATAATTGGAAAACTTTGGCAGGACAATATGTAGAAGCCGGATTTCAGGTTCATATTTTAGATTTGCGAAATCACGGGCGTAGTTTTCATTCAGACGAATGGAGTTACGAAGCCATGGTACAAGATGTTTTCGAATATTGTCAGGCAAATCAATTGACAAGAATTGATATTCTGGGACATTCGATGGGAGGAAAAGTAGCCATGCTTTTTGCAACTACACATCCTGAAATTGTAGATAAACTAATTGTGGCCGATATTGGTCCCCGATTTTACAAGCAACATCATCAGGATATTTTGGCAGGACTAAATGCAATTGATTTTTCTGTAAAACCAAGCCGAAACGATGTCGAAGCAACTTTATCAGAATATGTTCCGGATTTTGGAACGCGTCAGTTTTTATTAAAGAATTTATATTGGCAGGAACCGGGACAATTGGCGTTTAGATTTAATCTGGAAGCTTTTAATAATAATCTCGATGCTATTGGAAAAGCTTTAGATAGTGATTTGGTATTTGATAAACCAACCTTATTTATTCGCGGCGGAAATTCAGGATATATTCAGGATGCCGATTTTGATGCCATTCGTCAGCAATTTCCAAACGTTAAGTTCGAAACAATTCCAAATGCGGGACATTGGCTTCATGCCGAAAACCCTAAATTGTTTTTTGAATTAACGACGGAGTTTTTAAAAGAATAGTTTAAAAAATCTAAAATTAAACACATAGAGACATAAGCATTAGATGTGTAAAAAGAATAAAAAAAAGAAACTAGTTTATTTACACATAGCTATGTTTGTTGATGTTGGTGAAACGTCTTTTATGAGTTTGTAATATCTATGATTCTATGTGTTTTAAAAAAAAATACACCTAACCAGTTGTAAATTTTATTACATTTAATATAACTTTAAAAAATCAAAAAACATGAAAATATTACTTAGACTCCTTGTTACCGCGGCCTTAGTGTTGCTAATTGCTAATTTTTTAACCGGTGTTCATGTGGCCAGTTTTGGTACAGCCGTAATCGTTGCAATTGTTTTAGGATTACTAAATCTTTTTATAAAACCAATATTAGTTATCCTGACATTACCCGTCACCTTTATTACTTTAGGTTTGTTTTTATTGGTAATTAACGCCATCATTATTTTATTGTGTACCAATATTGTTGGAGGTTTTGCAGTAGATTCTTTCTGGACCGCTTTATTGTTTAGTATTATACTGTCTATTCTTCAGTCTATTACTTATAAGATACTTGGAGACGATAAATAAAATAAATATTGAAAGCGTGTTTAAAACGTCTTCAAATACAATGGATTAAAAACTTGGTTGGGTTGCAAAAATTTTATAATTTTGCAACCCAATTTTATTATGTAAATTAAAGAAGAAGATGGATATTAAAAGAGTAGCAATAGACGCTGTGAATGAAACGATCGTAATGACAGTTGTTCACATGGATTATAAAGGTCAGGTAGCAAAAAGAATAAACGAAAAAATGCCATTGGCTACCGTAAAAGGTTTTAGAAAAGGGCAAGTTCCTAAAGACCTTGTTGAAAAACAATACGGAAAAGCAATCAAGCAAGAAGAAGTTAAAAAAGTAGTTGATTTGGCTTTAGAGCGTTTTGTTCAATCTGAAAGATTAAATCTTTTAGGAACTCCTCTTGCTAAAGAAAACGAAAACTTTGATTGGGATGCAGAAGAATTAACTTTCGAATACGAAATTGGTTTAGTACCAAACTTCGAAATTGACTTAGAAGCTAAAAACAATATCGTAAAATATATCGTTACTGCTGATGATAAATTAATCGACGGACAAGTAGAACGTATCCAAAAACAATTCGGAAAAGCAATTCCTCAGGATAAAGTTGAAGCTGATTCAGACTTAACCGGAACTTTCTCAAACGAAGAAAAAGGAATCAACAATACCACTACAATTGCTGTATCTACTTTCAACAAAGCTGCTGCTGATAAATTCATCGGTAAAAAAGTTGGAGACGTTGTTACAGTAAGCACAAAAGGTTTATTTGCTGATGATCACCAATTAATGGATTACTTAAAAGTATCTCATGATGATGTTCACGGTTTAGATATCGAAGTAAACTTTACTATCGAAGCAATCAACGGAGCAGAATTGGCAGAATTAAACCAAGAGCTTTTTGATAAACTTTTTGGTGAAGGAAAAGTAGCTTCTCTAGAAGATTTAAAATCTAAAATCAAAGAAGATGCTGAAGCTCAATTCGCGCAACAAGCAGATCAAAAATTATTATTAGACGTTCAGGATTTCCTGATCGAAAGTACAAAATTTGATTTACCAGCTGAATTCCTTAAAAAATGGTTACAAACTGTAGGAGAGAAAAAACTTTCTGCAGAAGAAGCTGAAGTTGAATACGCAAGATCTGAAAAAGGATTACGTTTTCAATTAATCGAAGGAAAAGCTATGGCTCAAAGCAATATCCAAATTACATTCGAAGACTTGAAAGCTTTTACAACAAACGCTATCAGACAACAAATGGCTCAATTTGGACAAACAAACCCAACTGACGAAGAAGTACAAGGAATCGTGGCTAGAGTTTTATCTAACCAGGACGAAGTAAAAAGACTTTCTGAGCAAGTTGTGGCAGAAAAATTGTTAGAAGTGTTCAAAGAAAAAGCAAATCCAACAACTAAAGAAGTAACTTACGAAGAATTTATTGCTGCGTCTTACGGAGAATAATTTCTAAAACAATAAGTATTTTGAGCGTCAGGAAGTTTTTTCCTGACGCTCTTTTGTTTTAATTTATTTTTGATTACTTTTCAGAAGCTAATCCAGCTATCCGTTACAAGTTTTTTTACGGCTGCCTTTTTTTGTAAGGTAAAAAAAGAGCTTCCGCTGGTCGCTTTTTTTTACCAACAAAAAATAGTTGCCATTTCAAAAAGCTTTTCACTACTATCTGGGCTATCTACGAAACAAGCGTGAGAACTTGAAACAAATAAAGCTGAAACTTGAACAATTTTAAAAATAAGACAAATTGACATCCTTTAGAAAGAGGTACAACCTTTGATGAAGAATAAACACAGATATTACGTAAAACTTAGAACACTTAAAATATGAACTACGGTAAAGAATTCAAAAAATTTGCTACAAAGCACCAAGGAGTAAACGCAATGTACTACGACAAAATCGTAGCAGCAATGAACCCAACAAACATGACTCCATATATTATTGAAGAACGCCAGTTGAATATTTCTCAATTAGACGTTTTTTCAAGATTAATGATGGACAGAATTATCTTTCTGGGAACAGGTATCGACGATCAAATCGCTAATATCGTTCAGGCTCAGTTATTATTTTTAGAAAGTGCTGATGCATCAAAAGACATTCAAATTTATCTTAATTCTCCGGGAGGAAGCGTTTACGCAGGATTAGGAATTTACGATACAATGCAATACATCAAACCAGATGTAGCGACAATTTGTACAGGTATGGCAGCTTCTATGGGAGCAGTTTTATTATGTGCAGGAGCAGCAGGAAAACGTTCAGCTTTACCACATTCAAGAGTAATGATTCACCAACCATCAGGAGGAGCACAAGGAGTTGCAACTGACATGGAAATCAACCTACGTGAAATGTTGAAACTAAAAGATGAATTATACCATATCATCTCTCAACATTCAGGACAAACTTTTGATAAAGTACACAAAGACAGTGAGCGCGATTACTGGATGAAAGCTGACGAAGCTAAAGAGTACGGAATGATCGACGAAGTATTGAGAAGAAGCTAATTTTTTTTTAAAAGGTTCAAAGGTTCAAAGTTGCAAAGGGACTAAGGTTCTAAGATGAACTTGAAACTTAAAAAAAAAATTAAACTTGAAACAAAAATAAAAGTTAATAGGTTGCTAAGTTTCTGAGGTTTTAGTGATAAATCTCAGAAACTTAGTAACTTTGCAGCTTATGTAACTAAAAAAGAATGGCTAAAGTAGTATTAGAATGTTCGTTTTGTGGAAGAAAGAAGCCAGAAACCAATTTATTAATTGCAGGTATTAATGCACATATCTGCGATAAGTGTATTGAACAAGCACACGGAATTGTAATAGAAGAATTAAAATCGAGCGGAAGCGCGAAACTTGTTGGGGATTTAATTTTAAAGAAACCAAAAGAAATCAGAGCTTTCCTGGATCAATATGTTATTGGTCAGGATCAGACTAAAAAAGTAATGTCAGTTGCCGTTTACAATCACTACAAACGTTTAATGCAACAGCAACTAGACGACGAAGTAGAGATTGAAAAAAGTAACATCATCATGGTGGGACAAACCGGAACAGGAAAAACATTGGTAGCTAAAACTATCGCAAAAATGTTAGACGTTCCTTTGGCGATCGTAGATGCAACAGTACTTACAGAAGCTGGTTATGTAGGAGAAGATGTCGAAAGTATTTTGACACGTTTACTACAAGCCGCTGATTATGACGTAACAAAAGCCGAAAGAGGAATCGTATTTATAGATGAAATTGATAAAATTGCCCGTAAGAGCGATAATCCATCTATAACACGTGACGTTTCTGGTGAAGGAGTGCAACAAGCTTTATTGAAATTATTAGAAGGAACAGTTGTAAACGTGCCGCCAAAAGGAGGACGTAAACATCCGGACCAGAAATTTGTTGAGGTAAATACTCAAAATATCCTGTTTATTGCAGGAGGAGCTTTTGATGGAGTAGAACGTATTATTTCTAAACGTTTAAACCGTCAGGCAGTTGGATATTCTACTTCTAAAAATGTAGACAATATCGACAAAGACAATTTATTACAATATATTATTCCAAAAGACATCAAAGATTTCGGATTAATTCCTGAAATTATTGGTCGTTTGCCGGTTTTAACGCATATGGATCCTCTTGACAGAGAAACCTTGCGTGCGATTTTAACACAACCTAAAAATGCGTTAATCAAACAATATCAAAAATTATTCTTAATGGATGATGTTGAATTTAATATTTCAGATGAAGCATTAGATTTTATTGTTGACAAAGCATTAGAATACAAATTAGGAGCTCGTGGATTACGTTCTTTATGCGAAGCCATCTTGACAGATGCGATGTACGAATTACCAAGTTCAGACGATAAAGTGTTGACAATCGATAAAGATTACGCAAAACACACTTTGAATAAAAACTTATTGAAGCGAATGGAAATTGCTTCGTAAATCTTGATATTATTTTGTCGAAGTTTTAGACTTTGACAAAGTTTACCTAAAACCTGCTCATTTTTTTGAGCAGGTTTTTTTATACTTTTTTTGCACTCTTTCCGTTTCTGTTTTTATGTAAATTGGCATTATGAAAAAAGTATTCTTTATTATAAGTTTTGTGCTGGTATTGTCTTGTAAGAACAATAAAAAAGAACTCAGGGAAGCAAGTGTTTTTGTGGCCGAAAAAACAATAGAAAATGTTTCTGATGAAAAGTCTCGTAACGAAATAAAAGACATAAATTATAGTGCATTTTACAAAGAAGCGAAGCAATATTGCAAACGTAATAATCTCAATCAGGATACATTTTTCTTAATAGATTTAGGTGTACATTCTGGTCTTAAGCGATTTTTTGTTTATGACTTTAAGAAAAATAAAATAGTACAATCCTATATGGTAAGTCATGGTTGCGGCGATAATAGCTGGGGTGCAACGATGTCTAAAGATAACGCACCAATAAGCAACGAGTTCGATTCGCACTGTTCTTCGATAGGTAAATTTATTATTCTGGATCGCGGCGTAAGCCAGTGGGGAATAAAGGTAAATTATGTCTTGCAGGGAAAAGATAAAACAAATTCGCATGCCAGAAGTCGCGCCATAGTTTTGCATTCCTGGGAAGCCATTTCAAGTCACGAAGTTTATCCTCAGGGAACTCCTGAAGGCTGGGGCTGTCCCGCAGTATCTAATGAAAGCATGAGAGAAATTGATAAACTTCTCAAAGAAAATAAAAATGTCCTAATGTGGATTATTAAGTCGTAAGTTTGGTTTAAGCTCACCAACCTGATCTTCTTATAAAAATAAAATGTCTCGCATAGCCCTGATCGAAACGGCATCCTTTTGTGCTCGCCCCTGCGGGCACAAAAGATATAGTGTAGAGCAGGACAAAAGGTCTTTTGAGAATTAAACTTCTGCTCCTTAAAAAAATTATTGCACCCTAAATTTCTCGCGATATTCAATAGGTTTCATGCCTACCATTTTAAAAAATACTTTTCTAAAAGCTTTAGGATCATTGTAACCCGTTTTTTCGATAATCTCAGAAATCGAAAGCTGGGTTTGTTCCAGATATTTTTTAGAACTCTCAACTCTAATATTCTGTAAATATTCAATTGGCGGAATTCCTGTAACTTGTTTGAATCGTCGTGTCATGTTTCGGGCACTCGTTGGGATGTCTTTTGTAATCTCTTCCAGTTTTTCGATCGTACTATACTGACTTTCTATTTTTTGCTGCAACATCGCAACCAAAGTGTCATTATGCAAATGGTTGGGTCTAAAAGTGCTAAAATAGCTTTGTTTGTACCGGTTTAAGTCGATCGAGAAAATTTTGGCAATTTGTACGGCAATTTCATTTCCGCAATATTTCTGAACCAGTAAAATCAATAAATGAAATGTTGAGGTCGAACCACCGCTGGTATATAAACTGCCATCGGCCGTTAAGGTTTCTTCGGCTTTAAGTTTCACTAACGGAAAAGCTTTTGTAAAAGCACTGCAGGCATCGACATGAGTTGTGGCTAGTTTTTCGTTTAATAATCCTGAAGCGGCAAACAAAAATGCTCCGGTACAAAAACTGGCTAATTCAGCTCCGGACTGATGCTGTTTTTTAAGCCAAGGAATAAAATTCTTGTTTTTTGCAATCATTTCACTCATATTATCTGTGGTAAAAGCCGGAATTAAAATGAGATCTAAAAATTCATTAGATGTTTCGATAGCATTAATTTCATACCCAAATAATCGTTCCTGATTGATTTGCTCCGTCAACTGAAAAACCATAATTTCAAAAGGTTTTTTGTTTTCTTCCGAAAGTTTATTGGCCGTTTCAAACACTTCTAAAATGGCAGCAATACTTAATAATTTATAGTCGTGTGGTACAAGTAAACCTACTTTCTTGCTCATGATTTTGTGGTTTTTGCAAAGTTAACTTCTGTACAAAAGTAATTATTTTGTCTTAAATGCCCCTAAAGTTGACTTTTAATGTATCGTAAAGGTTTTGCTAAAATTTTAAATTTGCTTTAAATAATTTGTAATTTTATAAAAAAGGAACTTCAATTTTAATAAATAAACAATGATAACAGTACAGAATACGATTCATGCATCGATAGATAAAGTTTGGGATTTCTGGACCTTACCGGAGCATATTAAAAAATGGAATATTGCAATAGACGACTGGCTTACTGAAGAAGTAGAAAATGATTTGAAAGAAAAAGGGAAATTCAAATATAAAATGAGTAAAAAAGACGGAAGCCTGAGTTTTGATTTTGAGGGAATATATACTAAAGTCGAAAATTTGTCATTAATAGAATATAGGCTTGATGATAACAGAACCGGAAAAGTAAGTTTTGAACACAACGGAAATACAGTAAAAATCACAGAAACTTTCGAACCTACAAAACAAGATTCTGAAAGTATGCAGGAAAAATGGTGTCAGACCGTTATAGATAATTTTAAAAAATACGTCGAAAATAATTAATTTAAATAATAAATAAAAAAACAATGATAACAGTAGAAAGCACAATTAATGCATCGATAGATAAGGTTTGGGAATTTTGGACACAACCGGAACATATTAAAAACTGGAGCTTCGCTTCGGCAGAATGGCACACGCCTTATGCAGAAAATGATCTAAGAGCAGGCGGAAAATTCAAATCGACTATGGCCGCAAAAGATGGTAGTATGAGTTTTGATTTTGGCGGCGAATATACACTGGTCGAAAATCATAAAGCGATTGAATATGTATTAGATGATGGAAGAAAGGTTGAAATTACTTTTACCGAAACCCCGGACGGAGTAGAAATCATACAAAGTTTTGACCCTGAAACTCAAAACTCTGAAGAAATGCAACAAGGAGGCTGGAATGCAATCCTGGATAACTTTAAAAGTTACGTAGAGCAAAATTAGTTTTTTTTTAGAGGTTCAAAGGCACAAAGTAGCAAAGGTTCAAAGTTTTAAAAGCTTTGTGTCTTAGAGTCTTCGCGGCAAAAAAGAACTCCTTAAATTATCTTATATCACTTATATGGTTTAAAACAAAAACAAAAAAAAACAAAAAAATGATGACAAAACAAATATGGTTGAATTTGCCGGTTAAGGATGTGGCAAAAGCTAAAAAATTTTTCTGGAAAATAGGTTTTTCTTTTAATGAACAGCATGATACCCCCAGTTCAACTTGTATGGTGGTAGGTGAATCACATTTTGTTATAATGCTTTTTGAAGAATCACGATTTGCCAGTTTCTCTCAAAATCAATTGACAGATACAGAAACAAGCTCAGAAGTTTTGATTTCTATTAATGCCGAAAGCGTAGCCGAAGTAGATGAATTAGCGCAGAAAGTAGAAGAAGCAGGAGGGAAAATTTTTAGTCCTCCTACAGAAACTCAGGGTTGGATGTACGGTTTTGGCTTCGCAGATTTAGACGGTCATCGTTGGAATGTTTTATTTATGGATTTTAGTAAAATGGAATAATCATGGAAACTTTAGAATTTAAAATAAGAATAAAAGCACCTGCTGAAAAAGTTTGGTCGGTTTTGTGGGATGACGAAACCTATAGAAAATGGACGGGAGTTTTTTGTGAAGGATCATACACAATAACCGATTGGAATCAAGGAGATAAAGTGCATTTCATGTCTCCTAGCGGAGAAGGAATGTATAGTATTATCGAAACTAAAATTCCAAATGAATATATGGCTTTTAAACATTTAGGTGAGATAAAAGACTTTAAGGAAATGCCTATTACCGAAGAAACAAAAAAGTGGAGCGGCGCAATGGAAACCTATCGATTAACTCCGGACGATGAATTTATAGATTTAGTCGCTCAGATTGATACAGTCGAACAGTATATCGAGTATTATAAAGGAGTTTTTCCAAAGGGATTAGAAGTTGTAAAGGAATTATCAGAAGCTGGAGAATAGAATAAAGAGAATAGAGGAAAAAAACAAGACAATAGATTGCAACAAACAAAAAACAAAAATATCATGGCAACAACAGTAAACCCTTATTTAATTTTTAACGGAAATTGCGAAGAAGCATTTCTGTTTTACAAATCAGTTTTTGGAGGCGAATTTCCATATATCGGAAAATTCAAAGACATGCCGGCAGACGAAAATGGCGGTTGTGCTCAGGTATCAGATAAAGATGCCAATAGAGTAATGCACGTTTCATTGCCAATTGGTAATACCATTTTAATGGGAAGTGACAGCAACGAACAATCTGGCGATGTAGCTTTTGGAGGAAACTTTTCAATCTCCATCAATGTCGAAAGCGCAGCCGAAGCGGATAGAATCTTCAACGGACTTTCGGCAAACGGAACGATTTTTATGCCAATGAACAAAACTTTCTGGGGCGCTTATTTCGGAATGTTCAAAGATAAATTCGGTGTGAGCTGGATGGTCAATTTCGATGAAATTCAAAAATAATTTTATATCGCCACGAATTTAGGAATTAGCAATTAAAATCATGAATTCGCAGCTGAAAAATACTCAACTTGTTACGTTATTTCAATAGTAGCGTATTATTGTTAAATTACTCAATAAAGCACATTCATATGTGCTTTTTCTTTTCAAAAAAACAAACAATATTCTTTTTTATCTACAATAGATTGCCGATTTTTGTCGCTTCTTAAAATCAATAGATACAATGGCAATAGAAGGTAAAGAGATTATTTTATTAAAAGTCTCAGGACATGATAAAATAGGAGTAACAGCAGGTTTAACAGCCGTTTTGGCTACTTACGATGCTAATATTTTAGATATTGGTCAGGCTGATATTCATGACACACTTTCTTTGGGAATTTTGTTCGAAATCGAAGCTGGTTCAAGTTCAGGTCCAGTCTTAAAAGATCTATTGTTCAAAGCCTATGAACTAGGCGTTAAGGTGAAATTTATTCCAATTTCTGTAGAAGATTACGAAACCTGGGTAAAATCACAATCAAAACAACGTTACATCATTAATATTTTAGGAGAGAAACTTGCCGCTTCACAATTGGCAGCGGTGACTAAAATAATGTCAGATCAAAACCTGAATATCGATTCTATTATTCGATTAACAGGCAGGACTTCTATCGTCGAGAAAGAAGAATATCCGCGTTCTTGCATACAATTATCCGTTACAGGCGAAATTGTAAACAAGATCATTATGACAGCAAGTTTCATGGAAATTTCAAGAACCCTGAATGTCGATATTTCGTTTCAGGAAGATAATATTTACCGCCGAAACCGCCGTTTGGTTTGCTTCGATATGGACTCTACTTTAATCCAGACCGAAGTGATCGACGAACTGGCAGAACTAAACGGAGTAGGAGATCAGGTTCGTGCCATTACAGAATCTGCCATGAATGGTGAAATTGATTTCAACGAAAGTTTCAAACAACGTATGGCGTTGCTTGAAGGTTTAAGCGAAGATGTTTTACAAAATGTTGCCATCAATTTGCCTATCACAAAAGGAGCGCATCGTTTGATGAAAGCCTTGAAATATTACGGATATAAAACCGCTATTTTATCTGGAGGATTCACCTATTTTGGAGAATACCTGCAAAAAGAATTGGGTATCGATTACGTTCACGCCAATCAATTAGAAATTAAAGACGGTAAATTAACCGGTAAATATTTAGGCGACATCGTAGACGGTCAAAAGAAAGCCGAATACCTAAAAGCCATTGCCGAAAAAGAAGGAATTCACATCAATCAAACTATTGCAGTTGGAGATGGAGCCAACGATTTGCCAATGCTAAACTTAGCTGGTCTGGGAATCGCTTTTCACGCAAAACCAAAAGTGAAAGAAAGCGCTTCAACCTCTATATCAAGTTTAGGTCTTGATGGTGTTTTATACCTTTTAGGATATCACGACAGGTATATCGATATGATGTAATACTAGTTTATCATCCTGAGAGATTTCAAGGCTTCGGTAGAAAGGCTTTTATGTTGGAAAGGGCTTCGACTTCGCTCAGCCTGACAATCGAAATAAAAATAAAAAACCTTAGTTTTCAATAAAGACTAAGGTTTTTTTATGAGCATATCTTTCAGGTTAATCCATTATATATCAAAAGTAAAATCTACTTTTGTTCTAACATGATATCCTTCGTGTTCTCCACAAAGCCATTTAGGAGATTTTTCTAGTATTTTCTTAAGTGACTTTTCTATTTTGATTCCAGTGTCTTTTATAATCTTAACATCTATTATCGACCCATCCATCTCAACAATAAAACTTGTTTGAATTTGCCCTTTGCTTTTATCAATATCGGACTTTTTTAAATTTTCTTTTATGTATTCAATAAACTTTTCCTTTCCACCAGGAAATTCAGGTTTTACTTGAACTGTTTCAAAATCATAAAGTTCTTTTTGAATTGGACTTAATGGTTCAATATTTTGTGATATTAGATTTTGAGTAAATATGATGAAAAGAAATAAAATGTATTTTTTCATTTTTGTTTTTAAAATAGGTCAATTATTTAAGGTTATTGTTTGAAATTACATCTCCTTCAACTGCTCCAAATAATCCCTCTGATTCGAAAGTCTCGGAATTTTATGTTGTCCCCCAAGTTTATCACGTTCCTTTAACCAATCATAAAATAAGTTTTCACGTGCTACATTAATTACTAAAGGGTTTAATGTCATATTGTTGTGGCGTTTCGCTTCGTAATCAGAATTTAAAGTTTGTAAAGTTTCATCGAGAACTTTCTGGAAAAGTCCAACATCAGCAGGTTTTTTCTTGAATTCGATCATCCATTCGTGAGCGCCTTTTTCTTTATCCTGCATAAAAATAGGAGCAACGGTATAATCGATAACTTCAGTTTGTGTAACCTGACACGCTTTGGCAATTGCCTGATCGGTATTCTCGACCATCAACTCTTCCCCAAAAACATTAATATGATGTTTAGTTCTTCCTGTAACACGAATTCTGTACGGATTTAAAGAGGTAAAACGAACCGTATCGCCAATTAAATAACGCCATAAACCAGAATTAGTCGTAATAACAATGGCATAATTTTTATTCAGTTCAACATCAGCCAAACGAATTACTTTTTGTTCCGGAGTGCCAAAAGTATCCATCGAAATAAATTCGTAGAAAATGCCATAATCCAGCATCAACAACAAATCGCTTGAATTGTTTAAATCCTGAATGGCAAAGAAGCCTTCAGAAGCATTGTATATCTCGTAATATTTAAAATCTTTGCTAGGTAAAATTTTCTTGTATTGCTCTTTATAAGGAGAAAAACTCACGCCTCCGTGAAAGTAAACTTCCAGATTTGGCCAAAGCTCTAATAAACTTTGTTTTCCGGTATTTTCTAAAACCTTATTCATTAAAACCAACATCCACGAAGGAACGCCTGCAAAACTCGTTACATTTTCGTTTTTGGTTTCGTTGATGATGGCAGCAATTTTAGCCTCCCATTCACTCATCAATGAAGTTTTACTGCTTGGCGTACTGCTAAATTCAGCCCAAATAGGCATATTCTCGATCAAAATAGCCGATAAATCTCCAAAGAAAGTATTGTTGTTCTCATAGATCTGAGAACTTCCGCCCAAGCGAAGACTTTTTCCTAAAAATAATTCCGAGTCTTCGTTGTTGTTCAGATACAAACAAAGCAAATCTTTGCTTCCTTTATAATGGCAATCTTCAAGCGCTTCGTTACTTACCGGAATAAATTTGCTTTTTGCATTCGTCGTTCCGCTCGATTTGGCAAACCATTTTATGGGAGTTTCCCAAAAAACACCCTGCTCGCCCTGACGTGTACGTTCTATTAAAGGTTGTAATTCTTCATAAGTTGCAATAGGAACCCTTTCGGCAAAAGTTGCATACGACGTTATCGATTCAAAATCATATTTCTTACCTATAATCGTGTTCTCAGATGCCGTCAATAAATTATGCAAAAGTTCCTCCTGAACCTCATTGGGATATTTTAGAAAAAGTTCTATTTGATGTATCCTTTGTTTCAGGACCCATGAGGCAAACGAATTGATTATTGATAAGGGCATGAGTGAAATTTAGATTTTAAATTGCTGATTTTAGATTTTGAATTTTCTCTTAACGCGAAAATCAAAAAATATAAAATTTGAATATCGATCGACAAATACTAACTTTGCCGTTGTATCAAAAATAGTGTTTTTTTGTAAAAAACAGTTCTATAAAAGTAAAGATTCCAACCGACAATTGGAATTTTAACAAATAAAAGTTCACAATACAGGGCAAATCTAATATCTGAAATCTACAATTTAAAATTCTTATGACATATCAAGGAGTACTTACTAAAATGCAAACTGAACTAGGGAACCCAATTCAATATTATTTGGTTTTCGAGGATAGTTTTCTAAACATGAACCAACTTTTAGATAAAGAGATTGAGATTAATTTTGCAGGTTACGAATGTTTGAATTGTCATAAAAAGAAAAAAATATTCCGTCAGGGTTTTTGCTACGATTGCTTTTACTCCAGTCCTGCAGTGGGCGACTGGATCATGAGACCGGAATTAAGCACAGCACATTTAGGAATCGCAGATCGTGATCTTGAGTACGAACAAAAAGTACAATTGCAACCTCATGTTGTTTATCTGGCTTTGGCAAGTGAAGTAAAAGTAGGTGTAACGCGTAAAACTCAGGTTCCAACCCGTTGGATCGATCAGGGCGCTACTCAGGCAATTGCCATTGTTGAGGTTCCTAATCGATATTTGGCCGGAATTACAGAGGTCGCTTTAAAAGATCATTATACGGATAAAACCAATTGGAGAAAAATGCTTCAAAATACAAGTGGAAGTTTTGACCTTCTTGCTGAAAAAGTAAAAGTCGAAAGCTTGATTCCTGATGAAGCAAAAGAGTATTTTTATTCTCAAAAAAATGATCTTTACGAACTGCATTATCCCGTTTTAAATTATCCGGCAAAAGTAGCCAGTTTAAACCTGGATAAAACACCATCTTTTCAGGGGAAATTAGTAGGAATAAAAGGCCAGTACTTAATTTTTGATAACGGAACTGTTTTTAATGTTCGCAGTTCAGAAGGTTATGTTGTTACTATTAACGTATAGGTTAATTGGCATCTCATCGTAATTTATAGGCTAACTGTCTATTATATAGTTATTTATAAAATAATTTTTGTATTTTTAAATTGCTTTCAAGTAACTGAGTATGTGAATGTTGATACATTTGCTTACAATTTTGTAATAATTGCTTATTGAAAGAATTTAATTTTAAAAAATAAAAGAGCTTAGTTTTAAACTAATGAAATCGATCTGTTTTTTTTAAAATTTAAATGAAGATTTAATAATTCTTAAATTATTTATGAGATGGGTATGTTCGGCAAAATAAATGTTTTTAGACGCAGCTTAATGCGCAATCTTACTAAGAATATTGGAAAAGCAAGATCACAGGAAGATATTATTTTAGTGGACAAAAATGATATAAAAAAAATCCTGATCTGCAGACCCAACGGAAGATTAGGAAACTTATTATTGATTACACCTCTCGTTCAGGAAGTAACTGAAATATTTCCAAATTGTAAAGTCGATTTGTTTGTTAAGGGAACGTTAGCTCCCATTATTTTCGAAAATTACGATAATATTGATAAGATCATCGACTTGCCCAAAAAGCCTTTCAAAAATTTATTCAAATACCTGAATGTCTGGATTTCAATAAAAAAACAAAATTATGATATTGCGATCAATGTAGATCAAAATTCTTCTTCTGGCCGTCTGGCCGTTCAGTTTTCAAATGCAAAGTATAAATTTTTTGGTGATGCAAATGAAGAAACCCAATTGGTAAAAAACGATTACGAACACATTGCCAAATATCCTGTTTATAATTTCCGAAATTATCTGACCAAACTTAGATTTCCTAAAAGAAACAAGATAATAGCACCTTTAGATCTGAAATTAACTTCGTCTGAAATTATCGAAGGAAAGAGAATCTTAAACGATTTGTTTCATAATGAAAAAAGAACCATCTGCATATTTACGTACGCAACAGGCGAAAAATGTTTATCAGAAGAATGGTGGGGAAGATTTTACACACAGCTTAAAGAAGAATATAAAAACTATAATATTATTGAAATCCTGCCTGTAGAAAATGTTTCACAAATTGCTTTTAAAGCGCCTACATTTTATAGTAAGGATATTCGCGAAATAGGTTCTGTGATTGCCAATGCCGATTTATTTATTGGTGCCGATAGCGGAATTATGCATTTGGCCAGTGCCGTACAAACGCCAACAATAGGATTGTTTTCTGTTTCGAAAATCAAGAAATACGAACCTTACGACAATTCAAGTATCGGAATAGATGTCAAATTATATACTAAAAAAGATTATATCAAAATCATCAATTCAATTTTGAACAACGGAAAAATAAAGACTTATTCAAAAGCGATATAAAAAAGTTTAAAGCAAAAAAAGAGGCATTCTATATAGAATGCCTCTTTTTTTTGTATAAGTTTTGGTTTTATTTTTTCTTGAATAAACCATTAATCAAATCGCTGGCTTTTTTAGTAACCTCTTGCGTTTTCTGTTCTTTTTCTGTTTTTGCAGCCTGTGTGGTATCTTTTGCTTTTGTGTTCTTATTGATTAAATCAGTAAGAGCCGAAGTACCTTTTTGAGTCAGTTTTTCTTTCTGTTGGTTTACCAATTGAGTAGTTAAACTTGTAACCGCTGTTTTCATATCTGTAGAAACTTTTGGGTTAGAAAAGTTACCTGTAATCAAAGCATTTATCGGGATGTTTTGCAGTTTTGCAGCATCAGCCGGAGACATTTTAGCAATAAAAGCGTTGGCCTCAGTTCCTAAATATTTTGCAGGAACGTCTAACTTTAAGTAGTAATTCATGGTTTGATCAAAACCGTGAGTTCCGCCAACAGTCACTTTAATATCCTGATATTTAATATCAAATGGTTTTACGTTTACTTTTCCGTTTTCGAAAGTTACAGCCGCTTTAATATCATTCAAATTCACCTTATTCATATCAATGAATTTAATGTTTGAAGTCAAAGCATTTAATACCGTCGAATTTTTAGCATTTACAGTTGTAGAAAGCAATTGCCCAATTAAATCTCCTGAAATCGATTTTAAGTCGGGAGTCAATTCATTAGCATCTAAATTTCCGTTTAACTTCACCGTCGAATTTAATTTTCCGTTGATGATTCCCGCAATTGGAGCAATTTTTTTCATCATATCTAATTGCGTAAAAGTCTGCGCAATATCAACCTGATTAAATCCTAAGTTCATATCAAAAGTAGGTACTTTTGCTTTTGTAGAAACAGTTCCTGTTAAACCAATTGTTCCTCCAAAAATCGATGTTTTAAAGTTTTCTAAAGTTGCTTTTTCATCCTTAACGATCAATTTTCCTGAAACGTCTTTTAGTTTTAAATTATCATATAAAACTGTCGTTGCTTTGGCATTTATAGTACAATTTAAAAAAGCAGGAATCTTCATCGCTTCAGCAGGTTTTGCTGCTGTTGGTTTCTTTTCTCCTTCTTTTTCGGTTGCAGTTCCGGTTTTAGCAGGTTCTCCTGCAGTCATAAAATCATCAACCGCTAATTGGTTAGAGCTCATATTAAAGTTTCCTCTTAGTTCTTGTTTTTTAAACATAAAACCATAGAAATTCTCTAAAACTCCATTGATGCTTAAATCACTTTTTCCGGTTGTAGCATCAAATTTCTTTAAGTTAATAGTGCTGGGATTAAATTCAACCAAAGCCGTACTAATGTTCATTGATTTGTTATTCTCATCAGTATATTTAAATCCTGACAAACTCATTGTTCCGGCATTTTTTATGTTTTGATATTGGCTTTTTTCTACAGATGCCATATCAAATTGTGTCGTTACATCGGCTTTTAAAATACCTGCAAGAGGTTTGTCCATCTTTATTGGATACGCTTTTGATAAATTAGCTAAATTGATAGTTCCTTTTAAAGCTGCATCTACAAACGGATTCACGGTTATGTTTTTGATATTTGCTTTGGCATTAAAAACATCCTGATCGATTCTAAAAGATAGCTTGTCTAAGTTTACGTAAGTATCGTTTAAGATTCCGGTTTCATTGATAATTTTAGTGTCAATTACAATATTCTGAACTGATTTTGGTAAGTTAGGATATTGAAAAGAAGCATTGTTAGAAGCGATTGCAATATTAAATTTAGGAACAGTAGTGTCTGTTAATTGTCCTTTTGCAAAACCAACAACCGTAAAATCTCCGGTAGTTTTTACACCATCAAGACTAGAAGCGTAAGCAGATGGAATTAATCCTAAGAAATTGGTAAACGATGAGGTTGGTGTTTTAAACTTTAAATCATAAACCTGACCAGCATCAACCATTTGAATAAATCCGTCAAATTCCAGAGGCAATTGGTTGATTAAAGCTTTGTTTTCTTTAAAAGTATATTTACTTTGTTCTAAATCAATTCCTAAAACAGCATCTAAAGTCAGTTTTACATTTTTCATGTAATTGATTTTATCCATATCCAAAGAAACTTTAGCCGTAGATTTTGTGGTTAAATCTAATTTCGAATTGGTAAAATCTCCGGTTCCTTCGTGGTTCAGACTATCAATCACCATTTTTATTTTAGAACCCTGATCGATATATCTAAAAGTAAAATTCTCGATTTTGTAATTCTGAATTTTTAACGAAAGCGGTTTGCCTGCTTCGTCTGTTTTGGTTTCCTTTTTATCTTTCAGTGCAATATCAAAGTTCCCAACACCATCTTTATTAAAAATAATGTTGATTAAACCATTTGTAGAGCTTATTCCCTGAATGCTCAAAGGTTCGTTTTCTCCTTTAAAAAGTTCCTTGATGCTCATCTTTAAATTCAATTGTCCAAGCGAAACCAAAGTATCACCTTCAAAGGGCGCTTTATTGATAATGACCAGTTTTTCTATCCCTACAGTTGCGTTCGGAAAGTTTTTAAACAAACTTAAATCAGCATCAGCAAAACTTACTTTAGCATCAACACTTTCGTTGATAGCATCAGCAATTTTAGCTTTTATTTGATCTTTAAAGAAATACGGAATGGCAAATAATGCGGCGACAATCACCACGAGAACAATGGCAGTAATTTTTAAAATTTTCTTTAACATATATAAATAGATTTGAGAGTTTAATTGATAATGGACTCCTTGCAAAAATAGTTTTTTTTGAATGAGTTCATAATAAAGTTTTTGTAAAATATAAGAATATACTTAAGTATTTGTTAAAAATAAAAATCCGTCTGAATATAGATTCAAACGGATTTTTTATGGTTTTATGATTTGGACTATTTTTTAATAAAAGAAATAATCTTATCGGTCATAATTGTCGAAATGGGCAAGGTTTCATTATTGTAACTTTCCATATTGGCCTTAGTGTCACCGTCGATGGTTTTCATGACATGATTCATTTTATCAACAATCAATAATTCGGCGGTTTTATTAGCTTCAGCTAAAAGTTCAGCATCTTTTACTGTAACTTGTAAATCCTTGTTTCCTTGCAGAATTAAGATAGGAATTTTTAAAGCTTTAATTTCTAACTGAGGATTATATTTAAACCAGGAAATTAAATAAGGCTGAATACTTGGTCTAAAAAGTGAATTAAGCATTGGATCTATTTTTTGTGCATAGTGCCCGGTTTTTAAACTATCAATAATAGGGAAAGTCATTTCCTCTAATTGTTTATTGGCTTTAGAAGCTATTTGTGCTTTTATCAATTTGTCAGCAGATTCTCCCGGTCCCGCAATAGAAATAAACTTGTTTGCTTTTGCTGCGGCAATCATACCTATTAAAGAACCTTCGCTATGACCTATAACAATTATTTCAGAAAAACGTCTGTCTTGTTTTAATAAGTTAATCCAGCTTTTGGCGTCCTGTGTGTAATTTTCAAATACCAAAGTTTGCTCTGTAACAGCAGAACCTTTGCTTTCGCCAATTCCTCTCTTATCATATCGTAAAGATGCAATTCCATTTTTTGCCAAAGCTTCAGCAAGCATCTTTAACGAATTGTTTTTCATCGTCGGATTATTTCCGTTTCTGTCTGTTGGTCCTGAACCCGAAATGATCAAAGCCACCGGATATTTTGTTGTTAAATCCGGAGTCGTCAGCGTACCGAAAATCTGATCGATATTAATTTTTAAAATTAAAGGAGATTCTTTAAACGTAATTTCTTTTTTATTCTGGGCATTCGCAACACTCAAAAATAAAAAGGCAGCAAGAGCAAATAATTTTTTCATTTTGAATTGTAATTATTTAATGTTTAATCCAAAAGGAAGCATTGCCTGAACTCCTTTTTGCTTCTGAAGTCTTTTTACCTGCTCGATAAGCATATAATTCTCTTCGCCAATTTCTTCTTTTATAAACGCTTCTTTTGATTGTGCAAAAGGTAAGTTAGAAAGTAAATCATTGAAAGTTTTCTCGTATTCAGGATAGTTTTGTGTGCTATATGATTTTACTTTAGCAATTCTTGCTGCTTCGGCAATTGCATCATTTAAACCTCCAATTTTATCCACCAAACCAATTTTTAAAGCCTCAGATCCAGACCAAACACGTCCTTGTGCAATTGCATCTACTTGTGCAAAAGTCATTTTTCGACCTTCGGCAACATGTGTTACAAAGGTGTTGTAAATGTGCTCAACTCCTTCAAGAGTAAAAGCTTTAAACTTTTCGTCAACCGGAACAAACGGACTGTAGTTGGCTGAGTTTTCGTGTGTTTTTACCTGCTCTGTATTAATTCCTAATTTATTGGCTAATGGACTAAAGTTAGGTAAGATGCCAAAAACACCAATAGAACCTGTAATGGTATTGCTTTCTGCAAAAATTGTATTAGCATTACAAGCAATATAATATCCTCCTGAAGCGGCATAATTTCCCATAGAAACTACAACAGGTTTTACTTTTTTGGTAATTTCAATTTCTCTCCAGATCAGGTCAGATGTTAATGCACTTCCTCCCGGGCTGTCAATTCTAAGCACGATAGCTTTTACATCTTCATTTTTGCGGGCTTCCTGAAGCGAACGACGCATAGAACCTTCACCAATCACGGTAACATCTCCTTCGCCACTTTGTATTTCGCCTTGAGCGTAAATAATAGCAATTTGATCTGTAGCTGTATTCGTTAAAGCTGTCGTAACATTATTTTGAGTATAATCTAAAATCGAAATTTTGTTATAATCGTCATCACCGGTTACTTTCAGCGCTTTTTTTATGGCATTATGGTACACATCTTCATACGCCACAATATCTACTAAATGTTGTGCTTTTGCCATTTCAGGAGTTCTGGCCAACAAACCATTCGCGATTTCGTTTAATTTATCAAGAGGAATGTTTCTGCTTTTTGCAATATCAGTAGAAACGGTTGTCCAGATCGAATTTAAAAGTGCTGTAACTTGTTCTCTGTTGGCATCACTCATTTTATTTTCTAAAAACGGTTCAACAGCGCTTTTATACTTTCCGTGACGAATCACTTCCATATGAATACCTGATTTATCCTGAAAATCTTTAAAAAACATTACTTCAGAAGAAAGTCCTTTAAAATCTAAATCACCTGCCGGATTAATGTAAACCGTATTGGCAACAGAGTTTAGATAATATTCTTTTTGAGAATAAGTATTGGCATAAGCCCACACAAATTTTCCGGATTTTTTAAAACTTTCAAGTGCGTTTCTCAAATCTTTATATTGTGCTAAACCTAAAGAGGATTCATCATTTAGAATCGAAATTCCTTTGATGTTGTCATCTGTTTTTGCAGCTTCGATGGCATTGATAACATCGGTTAAACCAATTCCTTTTTTATCGGAAAAAACGTTTACCCACGGATCTTTATATTTTCCGGCATAATCGTTTTGAATTTGTTTTAAATTTAATTCTATTACAGAATCACTTTTGACAGAAACAGTATCATCTCCTCCAAAAATAGCTCCGATAAGAATTATTCCAAAAAAGAAGAACATAATAAATACAAAAATACCGACAACTGTGGCAATTACATTTCCTAAAAACTTCATAAGTATATTTTTTTTAATAAGTAGCGAAAAAGGTTGGTTTGTTACAAATGTACTCTAAAAACAAATTATTTCAGATATACGATTTGATCAAATATTTGTGCTTTTCACATTTTTAAAATTCTAAATTAAAGATAGGATATTTTGTAAGATATTGGAGCTTTTATCGCAACTTAAAAGAAATAAAAAATAAGAAATAGTTGGTAACTTCTGATTCTTTGAATCAAATAATGTCGGTAATTCTAAAATAGTTTTAGTTAATTTGCATTTATTATGAAGTCACAGCATCAAGTCGTTTTATCTATAGGGAGTAATCAGGGAAACAGGTTAGCAAACATCGAGAGTTGTATCGATTTGATACATCAGGAAGTAGGAACTGTAATCAGGGTTTCAAAACTATACGAAACTCCCGCCTGGGGTTTTGAAAGCGATGCTTTTTATAATTGTGCTTTGGTTTTGCATACCACTTCATCAGCCCAAAAAATACTAAATCAGGTTTTAAAAGTCGAAAAACATTTAGGCAGAATCAGATCGAATCAGGAAGGGTATCAGTCCCGAATTATCGATATTGATTTAATTGCTTTTGATGACGAAATTATTGATTCTGAAAAATTGAAAATTCCGCATCCTTTAATGCAAAACAGAAATTTTGTTTTGTTGCCGGTTCAGGATTTACAACTCGACTGGAAACATCCTGTTTTTCAGAAATCTATTTCGGAGCTAATTGCTCTTTCGCCAGATGACAGCGTTTGTACTGTAGTTCAGGATTTAAAAAATCCGTTGCGTAAAATTGCCTTAGAAACCTATAATTATATTGCTTTTGAAGGAAATATTGGTGCTGGAAAAACGACTTTGGTTCAGAAAATAGCCGAAGATTTTAATGCTAAAACAGTTCTGGAACGTTTTGCAGACAATCCGTTTTTACCTAAATTCTATAAAGATCAAAACAGATATGCTTTTCCGTTAGAAATGTCTTTTCTGGCAGATCGCTATCAGCAATTATCAGATGATCTGGCGCAATTTGATTTGTTTAAAGATTTTATCGTAGCCGATTATCATATTTTTAAATCATTGATTTTTGCTAAAATTACTCTGGCAGAAGATGAATATCGTTTGTATCGCAACTTATTCGATATTATTTATAAAGAAATGCCAAAGCCTGATTTGTACGTTTATTTATATCAGAATTCTGAGCGCTTGCTCCAAAACATCAAAAAAAGAGGCAGAACGTACGAACAAAATATCGAAGCAGAATATTTGGATAAAATCAATAATGGTTATCTCGATTATATAAAATCCCAAACCGATTTGAATGTTCTAATCATAGACGTTTCTGATCGCGACTTTGTAAAAAAACACGAAGACTACCTTTTTATTTTAGATGAAATTCAGAAGAAGCTGAGTTAATGTGTCAATGAGAGAATGTGCCAATTAGATAATTTTTGGAACTGTTAATTATCTCATTATCTAATTGACAAATTAAGTTAATTAGAAAATTAGGGAATGTGCCAATTGGATAATTCTCGCAATATTTTTCAATTATCTCATTATCTAATTGACAAATTATCTAATTAAAAAATTATCTCTTTAATGAAAAATGACCTTTAAAAACAGGATGAGTATCGTCAATTTTTAAGGCGTACCAATAATCAGAAGCGGGTAGAGGCGTTTTATTGAAAGTGCCGTCCCAACTCATCTGCGGACCTTTTAATTGTGCTATAAGTTTTCCGTATCGATCAAAAATAGTTATTTCTGCCTGAGGATAATTTTCCATTCCGTCAACTTCCCAGACATCATTAAAAGAATCATTGTTTGGAGTGAAAAATTCCGGAAAAACGAGAACAACAAAATTTAAGGTATCGCCTCCACAGCCATTTTTGCCCTGAGCAAAAGCGGTTCTTAATCCTGCAGGAACATCATAAAACACATTAGAATCCTGAAAATTTAATCCATCAACTGAATATTCATAATAATCAGCATCGTTGGCAAGATAAATTGTAGCTTTTGTACCGTTTACTGTAACCCGTTTAATTACTGGAATTAAATGTTCATCAACAATAATCGTTTTTCTACTGGTACAATTTTCCGGAGCCGGACTTGTAACGTCAACCGTGTATGTTCCGCTGGCTGAAACGGTGATTATTTGTGCAGTTTCGCCAGTGCTCCATTTATACGTCATTCCGACAATTCCTGCATCAAGATTAACTTTTTGATACTGACATAAGATTGCAGTTTCATCAGTAACAGCGGGAGGAGTATAAATTACAATGTTTACGGGTGTTCGGGTAGTATTAATACAAGTGCCATTTGAGGCTTCTGCATAATAAGTAGTATTGGACGAAACGGTTGGTGTTGTAAAGTTATTTCCGGTGTGAATACTATTTCCGCCTAAGGAAGATGTAAACCAATTGATCGTACCAATATTTGAATTGGCTTCAATCATTACATTTCCTGATCCGCAATTATAAACCGTCGAAGATACTGCAACCGGTGTTGAAGGCGTAATGTTTACCGTTGCCACAACTGATTTTCTGTTCAATTCGCAACCGGCATCAACATAATAAGTGGTAGTAGTGTTGAGTGTTGGCGTTGTGTAGGTATTTCCTGTTGCTAATAAATTTCCTCCCACAGCTGCATCGTACCAACTTATAGTTGAGCCAGCTGTTGGTGTCGCGCTAAAGGTAAAAGTACCTGAATCACACACAGGACTTGGGTTTGCCGCTGGTGTTGCCACCGGAATCGTAATTTTAGTACTGGCAGCAATTTCTAGAGTTGCTTCGCCGGGCATTCCGCCATATTCTACAACATAACCTTTGGGTTGGTAATTGCCGCTTGTATCTCCGGTATCCGATAAATCATTCCAGGATCCTTTTATTCCGACTCCGGGTTGGGTAATATGGGCGTAATCTTCATTTCCCTGATTGTTTGGTTCTCCGTTATTCCAGAAAGCAAAATTTGGGGTTGAACCATTTGCAGCTCCATTCCAGAAAACAGTTCCGGCTTCTGGGCCTGTAACCCATTTCCAGACACCTTCGGTTTCGGCATCGCTTCCGCCAATCCATCCTGTTCCTGATGCTTGTTCGCCAATTAATTTGGCTTCATCTGCAGATAATATCGTTGCGAGATAACCTTGTAATCCATAATAATTACTGGCTTCAGCAGCTGCTTTTGCTGCGGTCCAGGTAATACCTATACTGGGAACAAATAAATAATAATGTTGTGTAGAAGGAAGATAATTGGCATTACCAATGGTAATAGAAAAAGTTTTAGTTCCGGAAGCAGTAGCCGAAGAATTAGAGAATACAACATCTTTTATAGCGGCTTCTAAATCAGGATATGAGATATTGCCACCTGTTGCGCTAAATATTTTTAATTTTCCGGCAACGGCATCCCAACTCGTTGTAACGGATGGATGTGCCGCAGGGTTTGATAGTGCTAATTGATCTGAACCGCCAGAATAACCTGAAGAGATCTGAACATATCCGGCATCAGTTCCTGATTCTAATGGATCATGGGTAATTAAAATGCTGGTAACAACGTTGATAGTGGTTTGTGGGCAGTAAAATTGATCTCCGCTAGCTTTGATTGCCGGAGGAATTATAGCAAGACTTAAATTTGAATTCTTTTTTTTGTTTGATTTAAGAGTATCATTCGATACTTTCATTAAATCCTTATCTAGGAATCTAATTTTCTCAATTGAATAAGATTGTTTAAAGCTTAAAACAAAAAATATTGTGATTATTTTTAAGAAATTGATACTTTTCATTTTATAAAAGTATCAATTTTATAATGATAAAAAAATATATTTAGATTTCTAACATTTAAATCTTAAATCCTCTTGAAAAATAACATTTTACGAAAGTAAATTCTGCTTTTAAATCGTATTTGGCCAGTTTAATTTTTGAAATAAATCCCAAACCACAATTCCGGCGCTTACTGCAATGTTCAAGGAGTGTTTGGTGCCTAGTTGAGGAATTTCTATACAACCATCGCAAATGGCAACCGCTTCCTGAGCAACGCCATAAACCTCGTTACCAAAAACAAGCGCATATTTTTGATTTTTCTCTACTTTAAAATCCTGAAGAAAAACCGAACTTTCGACTTGTTCAATAGCCATTGTTATTACGTTTTCCTTTTTAAGATTTTCAATAACTTCCAATACATTTTCATGATGTTCCCAAGCTACGGTTTCAGTAGCACCAAGAGCTGTTTTGTGAATTTCTTTATTGGGAGGAGTTGCTGTAATACCACACAAGATTATTTTTTCAACCAAAAAAGCATCAGAAGTTCTAAACACAGATCCAATATTGTGTAAACTACGGATGTCGTCTAATACTATTATAAGAGGTGTTTTGTCTGATTTTTTAAAATCTTCAATCGATTTTCTGTCCAGTTCGCTATTTTCGAGTTTTCTCATTTGTGTTGTATTCAGGTCATAAAAAAAGCTTCCAAAGATAAGGAAGCTTTTTCGATTTATTTTATTTTGTTTTTCAGATTAGCTTTTTACTGGATCTGGTAAAACTGTACCTTTAATAGTAAGTACTTTTGTTGGTTGTCCTTCAGCATTAGAAGTTACAGTAACCGTTTTTGTAAAAGCACCAACTCTGTCAGTAGCATATTTTACACCAATAATACCTTTAGCACCTGGAGCGATTGGCTCTTTTGGAGTTGTTGGTACAGTACAACCACAAGATCCTTGTGTATTTGTAATGATTAATGGTTTAGTTCCGTTGTTTACAAAAACAAATTGACGTTGTCCATCAGCATTGTGAGCGATAGTTCCGTAATCAATAGTTTCTGTTTCAAAAGCCATTCCAGCTCCTTCAACCTTAGCAACTTTAGCAGCTTTAGCTGTTGATTTCTTAGCTTGAGCGTTAGAAGCAGTAATTCCAACTACAGCTAACATAGCGAATAAAATTATTTTTTTCATCTTTAGAATCTTTGTTTTAATTATGAACAAATCTATAGAAAAATCTAATATGTTAATATAAAATAATCTTAAAATATTTTAATTTTTGATCCACTTCGATATTCCTTTAAAATATTATAAATTCGCTGTCTTAATTTTTCATTTAAAAACACAATAATTTGGCAGCGAAAGAGAAAGTGGTGAAAGAAACACCCTTAATGAAACAGTACAACGAAATCAAGAGAAAATATCCTGATGCATGTCTGCTTTTTAGAGTGGGTGATTTTTACGAAACCTTTGGAGAAGACGCTATTAGAGCATCTAAAATCCTTGGTATTACCTTGACTAAAAGAGGTGCGGGTTCTGAAACCGAAACAGCTCTGGCTGGTTTTCCGCATCATTCTATTAATACGTATTTGCCAAAATTGGTTAAAGCCGGACTTCGTGTAGCGATTTGTGATCAGCTTGAAGATCCAAAAATGACCAAAACTATTGTAAAACGTGGTGTTACTGAGTTGGTAACTCCCGGAGTTTCTTTAAATGATGAGGTTTTACAATCAAAAACAAATAACTTTTTAGCATCTGTTTATTTTGCTAATAAAAATATCGGAGTTTCTTTTCTGGATGTTTCAACCGGAGAATTTTTAACCGCTCAGGGAAATGCAGAATACATCGATAAATTATTGCAGAATTTTAATCCGAGTGAAATTCTGGTTCCAAAGAATAATAAAGGAGACTTTAAAGCTTCTTTTGGAGAAGATTTCCATACTTTTTACCTGGAAGACTGGATTTATAAAGAAGATTATGCATTAGAAACTTTAACCAAACATTTCCAGACTGTTTCATTGAAAGGTTTCGGAATCGAAGAATTAAAAGAAGGTATTATTGCTTCCGGAGCGATTTTATATTATCTGTCCGAAACACAGCACAATCGTGTGCAGCATATTACCGCGATTCAGCGTATTGCCGAAGATGCTTATGTGTGGATGGATCGTTTTACCATTAGAAACTTAGAATTATATCATAGTTATAACCCAAATGCTGTAACGCTTTTAGATGTAATCGACAGAACGCTTTCGCCAATGGGAGGACGTTTGTTGAAACGCTGGCTGGCTTTACCATTAAAAGATAGTAATAAAATAAAAGGACGTCATGATGTGGTTTCGTATCTGAAAGCAAATTCTGAAGTACTGTATAATATTCAATATCAAATCAAACAAATTTCAGATTTAGAGCGTTTGATCTCTAAAATTGCTGCCGGAAAAGTTTCACCGCGCGAAATTGTTTATTTGAAAGAATCTCTTGATGCTATTATTCCGATCAAAACTTTAGCGCTTGCAAGTCCGCAAGAAGCTGTAAAAGTTATTGGAGATAGTTTGCATGCCTGTGATTTGTTGAGAGAAAAAATAAAAACTACTTTAAATCAGGATGCACCCGTTGCGATTGCAAAAGGAAATGCAATTGCAAAAGGTATTAGTGAAGAACTGGATGATTTGCGTGCGATTTCAACTTCCGGAAAAGAATATTTAGAAGGAATCGAAAAAAGAGAATCAGAAAGAACCGGAATTTCTTCTTTGAAAATATCTTTCAATAATGTTTTTGGTTATTATATCGAAGTGAGAAATACGCATAAAGATAAAGTGCCAACAGAATGGATTCGTAAACAAACTTTGGTAAATGCCGAGCGTTATATTACAGAAGAATTAAAAGAATACGAAACAAAGATTTTAGGAGCTGAAGAGAAAATTCATAAAATAGAAACAGATCTTTTTGAGCAATTAGTGGCCTGGATTGCTACTTATATCAAGCCTGTTCAGATGAATGCTAATTTAGTGGCGCAATTAGATTGTTTATGCTCATTTACACAATTGGCGGTAGAGAATTTATATGTGTGTCCTGAAATTGATGAAACTTTTGAGCTTGAAATTAAAAACGGAAGACACCCGGTTATCGAAAAACAATTGCCGGTTGGAACTCCATATATTGCCAACGATGTTTATTTAGACAGAGAAACGCAGCAAATTATTATGATTACCGGTCCTAACATGTCCGGTAAGTCGGCTATTTTAAGGCAAACCGCTCTGATTGTACTATTGGCTCAAATGGGAAGTTTTGTTCCGGCTGATAGTGTAAGAATGGGAATTGTAGATAAAATCTTTACCAGAGTAGGAGCATCAGATAATATTTCGATGGGAGAATCTACTTTTATGGTCGAGATGAACGAAACGGCTTCTATCTTGAATAATATCTCTGATCGTAGTTTAGTACTTTTAGATGAAATTGGAAGAGGAACAAGTACGTATGACGGAATCTCGATTGCCTGGGCTATTGCGGAGTTTTTGCATGAACATCCTGGGAAACCAAAAACGTTGTTTGCAACGCATTATCATGAATTGAATGAAATGACAGAATCCTTGCCAAGAATTCAGAATTATAATGTGGCGGTAAAAGAATTAAAAGATACCGTTCTTTTTATCAGAAAGCTTGTAAAAGGAGGAAGTGCGCATAGTTTTGGAATTCATGTTGCAAAAATGGCGGGAATGCCTCAAATTGTAATTTTGAAAGCGCAAAAGCTATTAAAGAAATTAGAAAAGAATCATTCAAGTGATGCTTTAAACGGAATAAAAGAAGCTGGTGATGAAATGCAAATGAGTTTCTTTAATCTGGATGATCCTTTGTTGGAAGAAATAAAAGAAGAGATCATGAGTCTTGATATAAATGCAATAACACCGGTTGAAGCCTTAATGAAGCTTAACGAGATTAAAAGAATGTTGGTTAAAAAATAATTTCAGATTTAAAGTTTAGGTTATCAGAAAGTTATAAAATAAGTAGATTTTTTTTTCAAAAAAGGCTTGTGTAATTGAATAAATGTCCTAAATTTGCACTCGCAATACAGAACAATTCAGGTATTGTAGTTCTTACAAGAATTTGAAATGCGAAAATAGCTCAGTTGGTAGAGCGCGACCTTGCCAAGGTCGAGGTCGCGGGTTCGAGCCCCGTTTTTCGCTCAATGTCCTATAATGCTCGGATGGTGAAATTGGTAGACACGCTGGACTTAAAATCCAGTGAACAGCAATGTTCGTGCGGGTTCAAGTCCCGCTCTGAGTACTAAAGCCTCTTCTTTTGAAGAGGCTTTTTTTATTGTGTAAACTCGCACGGCGTAAAATAAATTTACGAAGTAAATTTATTTTAAAGAATCTAAGAATCTAAGAATCTAAGAATCTAAGAATCTAAGAATCTAAGAATCTAAGAATCTAAGAATCTAAGAATCTAAGAATCTAAGAATCTAAGAATCTAAGAATCTAAGAATCTAAGAATCTAAGAATCTAAGAATCTAAGAATCTAAGAATCTAAGAATCTAAGAATCTAAGAATCTAAGAATCTAAGAATCTAAGAATCTAAGAATCTAAGAATCTGCCCCCGCTAGCTATCGGGGCTAAAATCAATAATCTAAAATCTAAAATAATAAATGGGTGCTTTCGTAATTAGTAAAAGGTTTAACGATGAGTATAAATTCGTATTTACTTCGAGGAAGGGTAAAGTGATATTTACGAGTTTGAGTTATGAATTGAAGTTTGAAGGCGAGGAGGATATTGAGAAGTTTAAAGCAAATATAGATCAGGCCAGGTTTTTGAAGTTTAAAGGCTCTGGAGGGAAGTATTTTTTTAAGTTGATGTTGGGTGAGGTTCATTTTGCTACAAGTCGAAAGTACACAACAGAATTGCTTTTGCAGAAAGGAATAAAGGAAATTGTAAATTATGCTGCAAAATCAGAAGTTTTGGACTTCTCGTCGAGTGAATCGATTTTTGAAGATGAAGAAGTTGAAGAGGAGGTTGAGGAATAAAAAAAAGCGTTCGCAATTGCGGACGCTTTTTTTATGGTAATGATTAATTTTAAATTAATCACAAAAAAAAACCATCTCAAGGATGGTTTTAAAATTTTTAGAACTTAGGTTCTAATTATTTTTTTACTTCTTCTACTTTAGCAGCAGCAGAATCAACTTTAGCAGCAGCAGAATCAACAGTTGCAGCAGCAGAATCAACTACAGCAGCAGCAGAATCAACAGCAACAGCAGTAGAATCTACAGACTCAGTAGCTGCAGCATCAGCTTTTTTACAAGAAACAACAGTTAAAACAGCAACAACAGCTAAACTTAAAAATACTTTTTTCATCTTACTTTATTATAAAAGGTTAATTATTAATTCGTGGCAAAGATATAAATTTTTTAATATGTAAAATATTTTTTTATTTTTTTTTTAAAATATTTTCATTGCTCACGATTATCTTAGTTATCAAATAATATGCCACAATGCTAAAATTATGTTATATTGTTGTATTTTTCGAATAAATTATTTTTTGTTGAATATTCAATAAGAGAATTGGCTGTTTCTATTCTCTTCCTTGCAGTTTATTTTGTTTTTGATTCATTATTTGATAAGTTCAAAAAGCGAAAAAGAGCTCATTTAAGCTCTTTTATAAATAATAACGACAGTAAATACTATATTGTTTGAATAAATCGCTTAAGAAACGATATTCATAATGGTATTTGTTGCTCCTGTATTGTCCTGAATATAGGATCTGCAAATGCGGCTTTTTTCTTCAAGAAAATTTTGATCATTAAGCAAACGATCCAGACTTTCTTTTAATTCATTATTGTTAGAAATTACAATACATCCCTCAAGTGCAACTAATTGAACTGCTTCTGCAAAATTAGAGTAATTAGGTCCAATTACAATTGGCATTCCAAATGTAGCAGGTTCTAGAATATTATGAATTCCCGGATTGCCAAAACCTCCTCCTACATAAGCTATCGTTCCGTAGCTGTAGATTTTAGTTAGTAATCCTATTGTATCGATAATAAAGACATTGAATTTTGATAAATCTTGATGCTCTTTTTCTGAAAATAATACAGTCGATTTTGTAATTTGACTTTTTAAACTCGCTATTTGATCTGCTTTGATGTTGTGCGGAGCAATAATAAATTTTACATGATCCGGTGCCTGATTAATATATTCGGCTAATAAAGCTTCATCTTTTGGCCACGAGCTTCCTATTACTATAGTAGGTGCATTATTTTTGAAATTTTCAATATAATCAAGTGTATTGTCTCTTTCTAAAATAGCATTTACGCGATCAAAACGTGTGTCGCCGGAAACAATTACGTTGTGAAAACCAATCGCTTCAATTTTTTGTTTCGAACTTTCATTCTGAACAAAAAAGTAAGTGAATGCTTTTAATGCTTTTCGGTAAAAACCGCCATACCATTTAAAAAACATCTGATTGTCTCTGAAAATCCCGGAAATTAAATAGGTCGGAGTTTTACTTGTTTCTAATTCTTTTAAATAATTCAGCCAGAATTCATATTTAATGAAGAATGCCAATTCAGGATGCGCTAATTTTAAAAAATTCTTCGCATTGCTTTTAGTGTCTAATGGCAAATAAACAGTAACGTCTGCAACTGTATTGTTTTTGCGTACTTCGTAGCCTGAAGGAGAGAAAAAAGTAACGATAATTTTATGGTCAGGGTATTTTTCTTTGATTTTTTCGATTACAGGTAAGCCTTGTTCGTATTCGCCAAGTGAGGCTGAGTGGAACCAAATAGTTTTATCTGAGGATTTTATTTTTTCTTCCAGAATAGAAAAAACATTTTTCCTACCGGCTACAAAAAGTTTAATTTTCGGACTAAAAGGTGCTACAATTTTCAGAAAAAACCCCGCAATAGAAATAACTAAATTATATAGAAAAAGCATCTGTTTATTTTTGTGGCTAAATTACGGTTCTTTCGATTATTTTCATTGGTTTGAAGGTATTAAATAACTATTTTTGTTCTTCCTTTTAGAGATTCTGATTACAAAACGGGTCTTTAATTTTAAAAATATATTGAAAATGAAAAAAATTCAAATGGTTGACTTAAAGAGTCAATACGAAAAAATAAAAACTACCGTTGATGCTTCGATTCAAGAAGTTTTAGATACAAATACTTATATAAATGGACCATTGGTTCATCAATTTCAAAAAAATCTTGAAGACTATTTAGGAGCAAAACACGTAATTCCGTGTGCAAATGGTACTGATGCTTTGCAAATTGCCATGATGGGATTAGATTTAAAACCAGGCGACGAGGTAATTACTGCCGATTTTACTTTTGCTGCAACTGTTGAGGTTATTGCTTTATTGCAATTAACTCCGGTTTTGGTTGATGTTGATATGCTGAATATGAACATTGATATCGACGCAATTAAAAAAGCAATCACGCCAAAAACAAAGGCAATTGTTCCGGTGCATTTATTTGGTCGCGCGGCTAATATGGATGCGATTATGGAAATTGCTGCAGAACATAATTTATATGTAATCGAAGATAATGCACAAGCAATTGGAGCCGATTATATTTCTAAATCAGGTACAAAAAGCAAAGTAGGTGTTATTGGTCACGTTGCTGCAACTTCATTCTTCCCTTCTAAAAACTTAGGTTGTTATGGAGATGGTGGAGCAATTTTTACCAATGACGATAAATTGGCGCACATCATTCGCGGAATCGTAAATCACGGAATGTACGAGCGTTACCACCATGATGTTGTGGGAGTAAATTCTCGTTTAGATAGTATTCAGGCTGGAGTTTTAAATGCAAAATTGCCGCTTTTAGATGAATATAATGCAGCACGTCGTTTAGCGGCTTCGAAATACAATGCAGCTTTCGCAGGAAATGCGCATATTATTACACCAAAGTTTGATGCAAACGAAAATGATCACGTTTTTCATCAATATGTATTGAGAATTATCGATGCAGACAGAAATGCTTTATTGCAGCATTTGCAGGATAAACAAATCCCGTGTGCAATTTATTACCCGATTCCGTTGCATTCTCAAAAAGCATATGTTGATCCTCGTTATAAAGAAGAGCAATTTCCGGTTACAAATCAATTAGTACAAGAAGTTATTGCTTTGCCAATGCATACAGAGCTTGATGATGAGCAAATTAAATTTATTACAGATGCTGTTTTAGAGTTTTTGAATAAATAATTATGAAAAGTTTTCGTCTTTTAATTTTAATGATGCTGGTTCAGTTTTCGGTTTTTGCTCAAAAGTCGAATGCTAAACAAGAAACAGCAGTTAGTAATCAGGTTGAAATTTTGCGTAAAGCAATGATTGATGCTGATGGTGTAAAATTAAAAGCATTGACTTCTGAAAATTTGAGTTACGTTCATTCGAATGGTAATTTTCAAAATCAGGCAGAATTTATAGATGGAATCGTAAGCGGAAAATCGGATTTCGTTACTATAGATTTTCAAAATCAAACCATATCGATTCAAAATGATGTAGCGATAGTGAGACACGTTCTTTCGGCGCACACTAAAGATGATGGAATTGACAGAGATATTAAAATAGGAATAATGCTTGTTTGGGTAAAGCAAAAAAATAACTGGATTTTGATTGCCAGACAAGCATACAAATTAACTACATAATAAAAACAACCACAAAATGAAAGTATTAGTAACAGGAGGATTAGGATTTATTGGTTCTCACACTGTAGTCGAATTGCAAAACGAAGGCTTTGAAGTAGTGATAATTGATAATCTTTCGAACTCTTCAGAAGAGGTTTTAAAAGGAATTACGGCTATTACAGGAAAAACGCCTTTATTCGAAAAATTAGATTTACGAGAAAAAGCGTCAGTTCAGGATTTCTTTAAAAAACATAACGATGTTACCGGAGTAATTCATTTTGCAGCTTCAAAAGCAGTGGGAGAAAGTGTTGAGCAGCCTTTATTGTATTATGAAAACAATATTGCTTCGCTGGTTTATTTGTTACAGGAATTACAGCAAAAACCTGAAGCAAGTTTTATTTTTAGTTCTTCTTGTACGGTTTACGGTCAAGCCGAAAAAATGCCAATTACAGAAGATGCTCCCGTGCAAGCAGCAATGTCTCCTTACGGAAACACAAAGCAAATAGGAGAAGAAATCATTACAGATACAGCCAAAGTAACTAATATTAGCGCAATCTTATTACGTTATTTTAATCCGGTTGGAGCGCATGCAAGTACTGAAATTGGAGAATTACCATTAGGAGTTCCTCAAAATTTAGTGCCTTTTATTACGCAAACAGGAGTAGGATTACGTAATGAATTATCAGTTTTTGGAGATGATTATCCAACGCCTGACGGAACTGCGGTTCGTGATTATATTCATGTTGTAGATTTGGCAAAAGCACACGTAATTGCGTTACAGCGTTTACTGAATAAAAAGAATTTGGCAAAAGTTGAAACTTTCAATTTAGGAACAGGAAAAGGAAGTTCTGTTCTGGAAGTCATTCATAGTTTCGAAAAAGTAAGCGATAAAAAATTACCATACGTAATTAAGCCTCGTCGTGAGGGAGATATTACTGAAGCTTACGCAAATACAGATAAGGCAAATAATGTCTTAGGATGGAAGGCTGAACTAAGTTTAGACGAAGCAATGGCAAGCGCCTGGAAATGGGAACAAAAAGTGAGGAATAAATAATTTTTGAATAAAATTATAAATTTTTTAAATCCCAGATTATAGCAATATAATTTGGGATTTTTTTTAACTGGCATTTTTATGAAACAAAATTTAGATTATAAATTAATTATTGCCCTCTCAGCTGTTGGAATTGTTTGGGGGACAACGTTTTTAGGGATTAAGGTGGCAGTTGAAACGATTCCGCCCTGGTTTGTCACTTCAATACGTCAGGGATTGGCGGGATTGGTCATGATGACGATTTTATTATTCAAAAAAGAATTAAAATGGATTGGCTGGGAAAATCTAAAACGTCAGCTTGTTCCTTCGATTTTAATGATTGTGATTGCCAATGGTTTTACTACGATTGCTGAGCAAAATATACCAAGCGGACTAGCATCGGTTATAAATGCGCTGACTCCTATTCTTATCTTTTTAGGAAGTATTATGTTTGGATTGCAGAAAATGAGTATCAGAGGATTTGTAGGTGTAATAATTGGATTTTCCGGAGTAGTTTTTATTTTTAAAGACGGACTCGGATCATTTTTAGATGCTGACTATAGAACTGGAGTAATGTTTATGGGACTTGCAATTTTAGCTTGGGCAGCAGGAACAATTTATACGAAAACGCACGTTAATAAATCGAACAACATAACACTGAATTTATTTTATCAGTTTACAATGGCGTCTTGTATTCAGCTTGTATTGGCGTCTATTTTTTCGCCAAATCCGGATTTTAATTCGTGGGGTTCAAAGAGTATTTTCGCTGCTTTGTATTTGTCAATTTTTGGTTCGGTGATTGCTTTTTTCTGTTATAATTATGCTTTAAAACATGTTACGGCGGTTCAGGTTTCGATTTTATCGTATATCAATACAATAATCGCTGTTTTTTTAGGCTGGCTGCTTTTAGATGAAGTAATTACAATTGATTTTGTTATAGCGACAGCACTTATTATTCTGGGTGTTTTTATTGTAAATTATAAAAAGAAGGAAAAGAAAGCTTTGTAAAAAGAATCACTTTGATTTAATTTGTTTTGTAAATTTGTAAGATTAAAAATGTAGGAATTATGGATTCGGATAAAGAAAATAAAAAGAATGATAAGGTTGAAGAACCTGCAGTTGAATATGAAATTCAAAAACCTAAATTTAAAGGTATAGATCCTGAAACTTTTGATTTTGATGCAGAATTCGCAAAAGGATTAACGCTAGAGGAAGCAAAAGCAGAATCTAAAAGGAGAATTAGGGAATGGTGGGGAAAATAGAAGTTATTTATACGTCCCCTGTAATTAGTTATCTTAATGATTTGGTTATAATCCTGTATAAAAAATAATACTTTGGTTTTATAGAATCTGCAGATGAATATGTTGATGATATTTACGATGCCATTCCAGAAAGAATTAAAAAATCTCCTCATAAGAAAACTCCAAAACCTCTTCAATATTTAGGCTCCAATTATATTTTTTATAAAACTAATAGTAGAACGACTTGGTATATCTTCTTTGAAAAAAGAGATCAAAATTATCTAATTACCGGAATTACTAATAATCATTGTATTGAATCAAATGAGTTATAAAAGCAAAATCCTCATAAACAATCTGTTCATGAGGATTTTTTATTTATATCGTCAATAACTGAAAACTGCGACTAAAAACTGAATACTAATTAAGCATTAGCAGTAACCGCTTCTTTGTCAATTTTATTAATCAAACCAGCCAATACTTTTCCTGGACCGACTTCCGTAAACAAAGTAGCACCATCAGCGATCATTTGTTGCACAGATTGAGTCCATTTTACAGGAGCAGTCAATTGAATAATTAAGTTCTTTTTGATTTCGTTGGCATCAGAAACCGCATTTGCAGTTACGTTTTGATAAACCGGGCAAATAGGAGTAGAGAATGTAGTTGCTTCAATTGCAGCAGCCAATTCTTCTCTTGCAGGCTCCATCATTGGTGAGTGAAAAGCTCCTCCAACAGGTAAAATCAAAGCACGTTTTGCTCCGGCAGCTTTCATAGCTTCACAAGCTTTTTCAACAGCAGTAGTTTCTCCTGAAATTACCAATTGTCCAGGACAGTTGTAGTTTGCAGCAACCACGATTCCGTCGATAGAAGCACAAACTTCTTCAACGATATTATCCGCTAAGCCTAAAACGGCAGCCATTGTAGATGGAGTAATTTCGCAAGCCTTTTGCATAGCAAGAGCACGTTGAGAAACTAATTTAAGACCATCTTCAAAAGATAAAGTTCCGTTAGCAACCAATGCAGAGAATTCTCCTAAAGAATGTCCTGCAACCATTTCTGGTTTAAAATCTTCGCCTAAAGTTTTGGCTAAAATAACCGAGTGTAAAAATACAGCTGGTTGAGTTACTTTGGTTTCTTTTAGTTCTTCGGCAGTACCTTCGAACATAATATCTGTAATTCTAAAACCTAGAATTTCATTAGCTTTTTCGAATAATTCTTTGGCTAAAGCCGATGATTCATATAAGTCTTTGCCCATTCCTGTAAACTGTGCGCCCTGACCCGGAAATACGTATGCTTTCATTTGTCTAATTTAAGATTGAATTTTTTTGAATTGAAAATTAGTTTCAATTGAAAGGCAAAAATAACACTTTTTTACTTCGTATAATCCTTAAACATATAAATCCACGCTAATCTTGAAAATCTAAGATTAAAAGATGTGAGTAAAGTAATCACAACCGCAATAATGGGAATAATTCTTAAATCGAAATTTTTCTCAAAGAAAAACTGAGCAATACAATAGGTCGCAATTCCCTGAGCAACTGTTAATCCGTAGTTTACGTACATAGCACCAAAGAAATAACCAGGCTCTTTCTGGAACTTGTAATTGCAATGACTGCAGTATTCATTCATTTTTGGTAAACCAAAATTCAGAAAAATATTTTTGTCTTTAAAAACTTTTCCTTTATGACAAATAGGACATTCGTTGCTTAAAATATGAGTTAATGCACTTGACATGATCTTGTTGTTTTTTATTTATACAAAGGTAATTCAGAGTAGTATTAAAGTCTTTTTTATATCTTCGCTACTTATAGCACAATAAGGACATTTTTTTGAAAAAAATTCCAAATTCCAAAATCTGAAATCTCAAATAACAAATCCAAAAATCTAAAATCTGCAATCTAAAATTTAATCGCATATGAAAAGATATCCCGTTTATAGTGTTCAGAATTTCAGTTGCAACGATATTCACCGTGATTTTTATGTAAATACATTCAAAGAACATTTAAAAAGTCACAGTTTTGTCGAAGAACCACACCGACATGATTCCTATTTAATGGTATTTTTCACGAAAGGTTCAGGGCAGCACGAAGTCGATTTTGATCAATTCGCAATAAAAAGAGGAAGTTTGTTCGTTTTACAGCCCGGACAAATGCATCATTGGAGTTTGTCTGAAGATATTGAAGGCTTTGTGATCATCTTTTCGCAGGAATTGTATAATCTCTATTTCGGACAAAAAAATATTAATGAGTATAATTTTTACCATTCGATTCATAACCGGCCTGAAATGGTTTTCGACGAAAAAGAAATCCCAAAAATTCAGCCTTATTTTGATTTGCTAATTCAGGAAAACAATCAGGAAAATCGCTATCAACTCGATAAAATGCTTAATTTACTAGATTGCATTCATATCGAAATTGCCCGCAAATACAATGAGACCTATTCGCATCAAACGCATTCCTATAATATTAAAATCGATAAGTTCGAAATGCTTTTGGAGCAATATTTCAGACAAGAAAAATTGCCTTCTTTTTATGCCGAAAAACTAAATATAACTTTGAAGCATTTAAACAGAATCTGCAACGAAATTCTTCAAAAAACAGCCACCGAAGTCATTACAGATCGTGTCGTTTTAGAAATAAAAAGAATGCTGATCGACAAACAATTAGCCGTAAACGAAGTAGCGTTCAAAGTAGGCTACGAAGATTACTCCTATTTCTCCCGATTCTTCAAAAAACAAACCGGAATGTCACCAACAGAATTCCGAAATACTGTACGATAGTTTTGCCACGAATTACAATAATTTGCACTAATTTTTTTCTCAAATTCTGAAATAGTTTTAGCCACAGATTAAGAGATTTTCACTGATTATTATTCGCGTACTAGAAAAAAAAATCTTTTTTTAATCTTTTAATCTGTGGCAAAAAAAAAATAATAATTCGTGCAAATTATTGTAATTCGTAGCAAACCAAAAAAAAGCCAGCACTTCCTAAAAAAGTGCTGGCTTTTAACCAATCAAATTAAATCTATTCTAAAAGAATTAAGCTTGTTTTACAAATTGTAATTCAATGTTTAAACGAACTTCCTCTCCAACTAAAACACCCCCTGTTTCAAGAGCAGAGTTCCAGTTTAAGCCCCAGTCTTTACGATTGATTTTTCCTTCTATACTTAAACCTACTTTTGTATTTCCCCAAGGATCAGTTAAGATTCCGCTATATTCTACAGGAAATTTAACTTCTTTTGAAATACCTTTGATTGTTAAATCTCCAGTTAATTCATAATCTCCAGCATCAATTTTTTTGAAAGATGAAGCCTTGAAAGTTAATTTCGGATTGTTTTCAACATCAAAAAAATCTGCACTTCTTAAGTGACCGTCTCTGTCTGCATTTGCAGTGTCGATAGAAGCGATATCACCAGAAAATTCGATTGCAGCATTTTCGAAGTTCTCTCCGTCTGAAGTAATTGTTGCGTCGTAAGTTCCAAATTTACCTGAAACATTTGTAAACATCATGTGTTTAACTTTAAAACCAATTTCTGAATGTGTTGGGTCAATTGACCATTTTGTAGTTGCCATAATTTTTATTTTTAAATAATTAATTTCATTTTGATAGGGCAAAGTTACGTCCGTAGTACTCGAAACACACTTAATCTAGATTAAGAAATGAAAAATCTGATATTTTTTTGATTATCAGATTTTACAATTGTATTATAAAGTGAAGTGAAGATTTTTTTTGCCACAGATTAAAAGATTTTCACGGATTATATATTCTGGAAAAGCAGAGAAAAAATCCTTTTTAATCTATGTAATCTGTGGCAAACTAAAGAAACAAATCTGTTGCTTAGTTTAGCTTTTATTGTTGATATAATAAGTCAAAGCTCCCGAAGGACATTTATGAATCGTTTGTATAATTTTTTCAGAAGTCGAAGCCTCAGGTAAAATCCAGGGTTTTTCTTTTGGATGAAAAACATCCGGATTATTTTTTACACAGTTAGCAGAATGTATGCATTTTCCGGATTGCCAAACAATGGTTACTTCTCCGTTTGTATATTCTTTGGTTAAGTTATCTGGATTCATGATCGAAAGTTTTTAAATGGTTAGTTTTGAGTAGAATAAAACCAAATTTTATCTAATAAAAATACGTTTTCTTTTTTAGTTCTGATAAAAATTGGGCAAAAAAGAAACGATAATAAGCTGAATATCAACTTATATATCGTTTCAAGAAAAAAAATATTAATTGTAATCTATGAATTAATAATTCATCGGAATGTCCATCAATAAAAACTCAGCATCTGTATTGGCTTTAATGTTTAAAGTATCAGTTCCTGAAATTCCAACCGCATCACGAGTGTTTAATTCCTGACCGTTGATCGTTACATTTCCTTTTAAGACGAAAGCGTAAACCCCGTTTCCTTCTTTTTTAATTTTATATTCAGTAGACACACCTGAGTCAAAATTACCCATATTAAACCAGGCATCCTGATGAATCCAAACACCTTCATCGTCTGCATTAGGAGACAAAACTTGCGCTAATTTATTATGTCTGTCAGCAACATCTAAAGTAATTTGTTGGTAACGAGGATCTACATTTCTTTTATTCGGGAACAACCAGATTTGTAAAAGCTTAGTTTGCTGATCAGCATTTGGGTTAAATTCACTGTGTTGAACACCAGTTCCTGCACTCATCACCTGAATATCACCATGTTTAATGATCTCAGTATTCCCCATACTATCTTTATGCGCTAAATCTCCTTCAAGCGGAATCGTAATGATTTCCATATTATCATGAGGATGCGTTCCAAAACCCATTCCGCCCGCAATTGTATCATCGTTTAAAACTCGAAGCGCTCCAAACTGAATTCTTTCAGGATTGTACCAGCTCGCAAAACTAAAGCTGTGATAAGCGTTCAACCATCCGTGATTTGCGTTTCCTCTTGTTTCTGCTTTGTGCAATACTATATTTTCCATGATCTTATTTGTTTTGTTATTTTATAGTACAAAGATACCATCAAGGTCAATGAAACGCACTTAACCTAGATTAAGAAAAGATTTTTATGAGATTCTGAGGGGCTAAGATGCTAAGATTCTAAGTTTTTTCAGGAGCAGAGGTTTTGGTTTTTAAAAAACGTTGCGTCCCGCTATCCATTTCAATCTTTTGTGCCGAACACCGGCACAAAAGGATTTCCACTTCTATCGGGGCTAGATTAGAAGTTTCATTTTCAGAAGAAATGCAATTTGCATAAAAGTTCCAGAGGAATGAATTATAATGTAGGGATGGATTTAAATCCATTCTACGAAATCATAATCGACAAAGATTGACGATTATTAGATCGGAGTTTCTAGTGCGATATCTCCTTCGTCGAGATCACAAGATTGTGGTTGATTTCAAAAAGAACAATAAAACTTCGCGACTTTGCGAGATTATTAAAAACTTAATTATTTAATCTTAATCAATATCCCTTTTCCAACAACTTCGTCAAGATAGTTCGAAGCAGAACTTTGCTTATCATGCATGTAAAACGGAATAGTGTCTTTTTTAATTTGGTCTTTTGGGATACTTATAATTAAGTCAGTATTGATGAAATTGTCCAATAGTATTACGTTGCCATACAAAATTTTTCCTTTTGGCAGGTACTTATTATCAAAAGCAAAAACGCTATCATTAAAAGTGATTTTGTCTTTTTGAAAGTAGGAATTGTTGTCTTCGATTAAATAATTATAACGACCAGTAAGCTTTTCCGTTTTCTGGTCTAAATTAATAGAAAGTAATGTTAGTATTAAAGTAAAATATTTCATGGCGCTTAACTATATTGACTTATAAACTGCTGTACAACTGCATCGGTATTCTCATGGCGTTTTTTTCTTTCTAAAACAATTGGCGGTGCAGCTCTTTCGAGACAATCCTGAACGGCACAAGTTTCGCAAGTAACGCCCACAATTCGTTTTACCAAAGGTTTGCCTTCAATAAATTTGAATTTCTTTTTCATTGCCGGAGTAATTAAAATTCCCACAGAAATACTTCGGATGTAATTTTCAGAAAAAGGATCTTTTGTGGCCGAAGAGAAAACCAAATATTCATTTCCGCTATTGGCGTAGCTCGATATTTGAGCATCAAAAAAGTGAGATTTATTTTGTTTGATCGCTTCATCAATTGTTTTAACCGAAACCCATCTTCTGCAATAATGTTCGTTGGTTTCATTCGCGTGCGGTTCCTGCTGATGCGTAATATGTAATTCTTTATTAATTTGATAAACATCAGAGCCAACCCTATGCGATAATCTTAAAAAGAACAAGTTTTTCAGCTGAAAATCTTTCGGTAATAAATTGGTTAAACGTTGGTAAAATGATTCCGGCGAAACTTCAAAGCTTTCTATTAATGCTACAAAAGCTTCCGGTTTCGGATTTTCATTTTCCAGGAAAGAATTGATTTTATCTACAATTAATTTTCTCGGCAATAATAAAGCACCGGCAAAATAAGAAGCGTAAAAATTGTGTAAAACCTGATCGAAATTTTCAAACTTAATCCAACTGAAAGTCAGTAGTCGATCTGAAATGTTTAGGTAATTATAGGCAATTTCTTTGGCTAAAATAAAAGCTTTTTGCGGTGCATCAAGTTCTGTAGAAAGCAATAAAGTTTTGCTTTTAGGAACATAAATCGAACGCAAATCACCCAAAGCTTCCTGATCTGTAAAAACAATTTCTTTTATAGTGTATTCGTATTCTTCTTTTAGAATAGCCTGCAATTCTTCAATGCTAATTTTAGAATCTAGATTAATCTGAAACGACTTCGAAAACGCAATTACTTTTTCTTCAAGATCTTCAAAATAATTACTGTGCGCTTCCTGATAGGAACGCAAAGCAGCCAGAAAGAAACTTTCGCGGCTTAGATTATAATGTTGCGCAATTTCGATAATCGTACTAATAAACGCATTGACTTTTGCCGGAGCATTCGCAATAATGTCAATTAAATCAGCTTCCTGAATTCCAAAAAGCTCCAGCGGAATCTCTTTTAAAATTCCTGACTTTAAAATTTCTCCAATCGGAGCAAGGTTATTATCGAGTTTTAACGATACTAATTGATCATAAGGAATGTCTAAATGCGTACAAAGCAGTAAAATTTTATCTGTTTTTGGATATTTTTTTCCCTTTTCAATCTCATTTAAGTATGATTTTGAAAGATTTGTGAGTTTGGCTAAGCCAAAAAGTGAAAGATTTTTTTGGGTGCGAACTTGCTTGAGTTTTAGCCCAAAGATCAGCTTTATATAGTCTTTTTCGATATCCATAAATCAAATATAATCAATTCAAAAATAATCGCCAAAAAAATATTTTTAATATTTAGCGAACGTTCGCTTGTTTTGTAAAAAACTTTTTTCTAATATTGTGGTGTAGAAATTATTAGATATCAAGTAGTTGTGTTTTTTAAATTTAAAAAAGATATAAGCTATTCGATTCTTACTAATGAAAATAAAATCCACAGCTATGAAAAACCAATTAGAAATTACCGAGACGGCAATGGAATTTTTAGCCGAAAAGAAGCTTTCTTATCCAAAGATCTGGACAGAAGAAGCAATTGTTTTTATCACCGATTTGCATCGAAAATTCGAATCGCAACGAAAACTGTTATTGTTACAACGCGAACAAAAACAAACTGCTTTTGATCAGGGCGTCATGCCGGTTTTTACTCCGGAAACAAAAAGTGTCAGAGAAGGTAATTGGACAGCTGGAGAAATCCCAAAAGATTTACTGGACAGAAGAGTAGAAATCACCGGGCCTGTTGATCGTAAAATGATTATCAATGCTTTAAATTCTGGTGCCAAAACTTTTATGGCCGATTTTGAAGATAGTACTTCGCCAACCTGGCAAAATTTGATGGACGGGCAAATGAATTTAATCGATGCGGTTAACAAAACAATTACCTATACCGATTTGGCGAAACAAAAGTCCTATCATTTAAATGAGAAAACGGCAACGCTAATTGTACGTCCGAGAGGTTTGCATTTGCCTGAAAAACATGTTTTGATAGAAGGAAATGAAGTTTCCGGTTCTTTGGTAGATTTTGGTTTGTATGTTTTTCACAATCATAAACGACTTTTAGAAAACAATTCAGGGCCGTATTTCTATATTCCGAAATTAGAACATTATCTCGAAGCACGTTGGTGGAATACTGTAATTGATTTTACCGAAGATTATCTAAAACTGAAAAGAGGCACAATAAAAGTGACGGTTTTAATCGAGACTATTACTGCTAGTTTTCAGCTGGATGAAATCATTTACGAACTAAAAGAACATATCGTTGGCTTGAATTGCGGACGTTGGGATTATATTTTCTCCTACATCAAAAAGTTTAGAAAAAATCCAAAATTCATTGTTCCCGATCGTGATCAGGTAAATATGACTTCGCCTTTTATGAATGCCTATTCGAATTTGGTAATTCAAAGATGTCATAAAAGAGGTATTCATGCGATTGGCGGAATGGCAGCTCAAATTCCGATTCGAAATAATGAAGAAGCCAATGCTGTTGCTTTTGCAAAAGTAAAAACTGATAAAGAAAGAGAAGTGAAAAATGGTCACGACGGAACCTGGGTAGCACATCCGGATTTGGTTGCCATTGCAAAAGAAATTTTTGATAAAGGAATGCCAACTCCAAATCAGATTCATATAAAAAGAGAACATCGAAAAATTACAGAGGCAGATCTAATTGAACCACCAATTGGAATCATCACTGAAAATGGTGTTCGAAAAAATATAAACGTTGGAGTTTTATATCTGGCTTCATGGCTTAACGGACAAGGCGCCGCAGCATTACATAATTTGATGGAAGATGCGGCAACGGCTGAAATTTCGAGATCGCAATTGTGGCAATGGCTTCAAAACAAAGTGCTTTTAGATAATGGGCGAAAATTAGATTTGTCTTATTATCATGAATTGGCCTTAGACGAATTTAAAAAAATCAAAGACGAATTAGGCGAGGAAAATCACGAAAAACGTCAATTTCCTTTGGCTGAAAAAGTCTTAGAAAGATTGGTTGTAAATCCAGATTTTGTTGATTTCTTAACGATTCCGTGCTACAAATATTTATAAAGAATTAAAAATTGAGAATTAAAAATTAAAAATATTTTTTGCGCATAGTTTTAGTAAATAACACCGCTTTTTAATTTTTAATTCTCAATTTTTAATTGAATGAAATGCTTTTACTAACCACTTTAACTAAACTATTTATGAAAACAACAGAAGACAGAATTCAGGAATTGATTAACGATTGGATTACGAACCCAAGATGGAAAGGTGTTGAACGTCCTTATACCGCTACAGAAGTAGTGACGCTTCAGGGATCGTATCAAATTGAGCATTCTATTGCCAAAATGGGAGCGCAAAAATTATGGAGAAAGTTAAAAAGTCAGGATTATGTTGCTGGTTTGGGCGCGTTGACAGGAAATCAGGCGATTCAGGAAGTCGATGCGGGTTTAGAAGCGATTTATTTGAGTGGATGGCAAGTTGCCGCTGATGCAAATTTGGCGGGAGAAATGTATCCTGACCAATCGCTTTATCCGGTAAACAGTGTGCCTATGGTGGTAAAGAAAATAAATAATGCTTTGTTACGTGCTGATCAGATTCAGACTGTAAATGGAGTTGAAGATAAAAAAGATTACTTAGTTCCGATTGTGGCGGATGCCGAAGCTGGTTTTGGCGGAAACTTAAATGCTTTCGAATTAATGAAATCAATGATTGAAGCGGGGGCTTCAGGAGTTCATTTTGAAGATCAGTTAAGTTCCGCCAAAAAATGCGGACATTTAGGAGGGAAAGTTTTGGTTCCAACGCAAGAAGCAATTAATAAATTGATTGCAGCTCGTTTGGCGTCAGACGTTATGGGAGTTTCAACACTTATTGTGGCAAGAACAGATGCGGATGCGGCTAATTTATTGACCAGTGATGCAGACCCAAGAGATGCTAAATTTATAACTGGCGAAAAAACAAATGAAGGTTTCTTCTATGTAAATAGCGGAATCGATCAGGGAATCGCTAGAGGCTTAAGCTATGCGCCTTACGCAGATTTAATTTGGATGGAAACCAGTAATCCGGATTTGGTTTATGCTAAAAAGTTTGCTGATGCCATGAAAAAAGAATTTCCGGATAAAATGTTGGCATACAATTGTTCACCATCGTTCAACTGGGCGGCAAAATTATCAGTTGCTGAAATGGAAACATTCAGAGAAGATTTGGCTGCGATGGGATATATATTCCAGTTCATTACTTTGGCAGGATTCCATGCTTTGAATACGAGTATGTTCGAATTGTCTAAAGCGTATAAAGAACGCGGAATGGCAGGATATTCTGAATTGCAGGAAAGAGAATTCGCTTTGCAGAATAGCGGATTCAGAGCGGTAAAACATCAGGCGTTCGTAGGAACTTCTTATTTCGATGCCGTTCAGAATACGGTGATGATAGGGAAATCAACTATAACGGCGATGGAACATTCTACGGAGGTTGAGCAATTTTAATTCAAAAGAAAAACCAGTTCATTGAACTGGTTTTTTGTTTTTTGCCACAGATTAAAGGGATTAAAAGGATTTTTTTTGCCACGAATTTCACGAATTGACACAAATTGGTTAGCGCAAAAATTGAATTAAAATTCGTGTGAATTCGTGAAATTCGTGGCAACATTTTTTTAATCCCTTTAATCTGTGAAATCTGTGGCAAAAAAATCTATTTCTTCAAAAGCCTAGCTTTCATTTTGCTGAAAAATTCAGGTGTAACACCAATAAATGAAGCGATTTGTTTTTGAGGAACTTTGTGAACTAAAGTCCCGTATTTTTTACAGAATTTATCGAAACGTTCTTCGGCCGGTAAACTTAAATTGTCCATTAATCGCTGTTGATTGGCAACTAATGAATTCTCTATTAATATCCTGAAAAAGCGTTCTAATTTTGGAATCTCGTGAAATAATTGTTCCTGGTTTTCTTTAGACAAAGAAATTAATTCTGCGTCTTCTAAAACTTCTATAAAAAGCTGTCCTGGTTTTTGTGAAAAATAGCTGTACATATCGCTGATCCACCAGCCTTGACAGGCAAATGACAGAACATGTTCTACGATATTATCGTTGATATTGAAGCTTCTTAAAATTCCGGAATTGACAAAGTAAGAATGTTTACAAACTTCTCCGGCGCTTAGTAAAATGGTTTTAGCTTTATAAGTATGCTTTTCGGTTTTTGATAAAAAAAGAGATTGTTCTTCTGGTGTTAACGAAACGTGTTTGGCAATATTTTCAAGAATTAACTCCATTATTGTTCTTTTATCAAAGTGAATGAAGTGGCTTTAAAACGGTTGTTTACTACTTTTCCGGTTACAGAAGCTTTACGGATTTTATTGCAAAAGCCATCCTCAGCATGAGCGTCGCCATGTTCATCGATTGTGGTTCCGTCAACAAAGTAAGGTTTCCCGTCAATGCGAACGGCTAAATCACAACTTTTGCCTTTCATTCCAAATTGACATTCGCCACAAGCAGTTTCTACGATTTGAGGTTTTTCGGTTGTTTTTTTATCCTGAGCCTGAGTTGCGATTCCAACAAATAGGAAGAATATAAATAATGCTTTTTTCATTTTTAAGAGTTTACGGTTATTAATTTTGAAGTTGCTTTGGCGCGTTCTACGATTTCTTCTATTGGAGTGGCTAATGAATCATGACTTAATACAACTCCCATTCGGCGATAAGGTCTTGAAGTTGGTTTTCCGAAGATTCTGAAATCGGTTTTTGGTAATGCTGCTACTTTTTCGATTCCGGTAAAAGTAGGGTTTGTAGAATTTTCTGATGCTAAAATTACGGCACTTGCTCCGGCTTTTTCAAGAGTAATTTCGAAAATAGGAAGACTTAAAATAGCACGTAAATGCAATTCGAATTCATTAAAATTCTGTGTTCCGGCCAAAGTTACCATTCCGGTATCATGTGGACGCGGAGAAAGTTCTGAGAAATAAACGCCGTCATTGGTTAGGAAAAATTCAACTCCAAAAAGTCCAGCTCCTCCAAGCGCTTCAGTAATTTTTTCGGCCATATCCTGAGCTTCGTACAAATCTTTTTCTGAAACTAAAGCGGGTTGCCAGCTTTCCTGATAATCACCACGTTCTTGTCTATGACCAATTGGTGCGCAAAACAAGGTTGGATTATTATTTTGAGTAATCGTTAAAAGTGTGATTTCCGAATTGAAATCGACAAAAGCTTCTACAATAACTTCGATAACATCGCCACGAGAACCTGCAACAGCATATTGCCATGCTTTCTCGATATCACTTTCGGTTTTTATAGTCGATTGTCCTTTTCCGGATGAAGACATTAAGGGTTTTACCACACACGGAATTCCAACTTCCTGAACGGCTTTTTGTAATTCTTCGGCAGAAGTTGCGTATTGATATTTGGCTGTTTTTAAACCTAATTCTTTTGAGGCTAAATCACGAATGGCTTTACGGTTCATGGTAAAGTTTGCCGCTTTCGCTGAAGGAACAACGGTGATGCCTTGTTTTTCGTAATCGTAAAAACGTTCGGTACGAATGGCTTCTATTTCTGGAACTATAAAATCTGGTTGGTGTTTGGCTACGATTCTGTCTAAAGCTTCGCCGTCGAGCATATTGATAACTTCAAAACCGTGTGCAACTTGCATTGCGGGAGCATTTTCGTAACTATCAACAGCAATTATGGTTTGTCCGATTCGTTGTGCGGCAATGACAAATTCTTTGCCTAATTCGCCTGAACCAAGGAGTAGTATTTTCATTTTGGAGTGTTGTATGGTTTGAGTAGTAAAAGTACAGAAAAAGCTTTTTTTAACCGCAAAGTTCGCAAAGATTTACGCAAAGAGCGATAAGTTTTTGTTTTTAAGATAAAATAAGGTTTGCAAAGGTTTCTCGCAGATTTTGCAGATCGAGCAGATTTATTTTTTCTACGAGATTTTAATTTTTAAATAAAGTAACCGTATAGTTTGTCATTTCGAGGAACGAGAAACCTCCACGATAAACTCTACAAAGATTGGCTTATTGGAACGGAGTTGCTTGCGGAGGTTTGCTTCGCCTGTTCGCTATCGCTCGGGTCTCGTTCCTCGAAATGACAAGATTGTGAGGAATTATAAATATAAAAGTTTTTGTTTTACGTTTTGCGTGAGGGATAGAAGTGGAAAGCCCACAGCCTGACGAAGGAAGTGCGAGGACTTGCAGCGGATAGCCCGACCCGGAGGGACACGCCCAAATTATTTTTAGGTGTAATTATTTGTTAATAATTATAAAATAACTTCGTGATTGGCTGATGTGAAATTCTCTTTTAAGCGATTCTATATTTCTATATTTGCGGGCTTATAAATAAAACCCCAAAAAATCATGAGAGTAAATTTTTTTTTAATAATGAGTGTTTTATGTATTACCTCGTTGTCGCAAGCACAATCAGCAGGAATTACATTTAAATTTGGAATGGGAGAACAAAAGGCTGATGCGATTGTTTTTAAAAAAGACAAACAAAAAATAAGTGGATTGGTGAAGTTTCCGGGTTCTGCGGATAAAAAAGTAAAAATTAAAGTAGGCGAGGAGAATGAAAAATATGCGAGTAAAGATTTAGATTCAATTCAGATTTTTGACGGTAATAAAAAACTGAGCTATACTTTTTTATGGACAAAAACAAAAGTGTATAAAAAGAAGGGTACAGAATTTAAAATTATTAACGAAAGCTGGATCTGTAAAACAATTGAGGGTAAAGCTTCTTTGTTTTTAGGTGGTGAGGAATATGGAATTAAGGAAGTTAAGGTGAAGGATGAAGGGACTAATGAAAAGATAAAGGAGCCGAAAATGGAAGTGGTTAGTAAGGATGTTAATCATTATTTGAAAAGAAGTAATGAGGATTATCCGGTTTTGGTTTCGGTAAGTTCAAATGGTTTTTCTGCCGGATTTAATGTTTTTTTTAAGGAGTATGGTGCTTATTATTTTAGTGACAATGCTGAAATTGTAAAAAAAATTCAGGATAAGGAATACAAATACGATGATATTGAAAAAGTTGTGAATTTGTATAATGTGAAACCGTTGAAAAAAGTGGTACAAAAAGAAGAAGAGAAGGCTGCAAAAGTAAAAACAGCTGCTAAGACGCCGACAAAGACTACAACAAAAACAGCTAAAAAGAAATAAATTAAAAAAAAGCGATACCTTAAAAAAGTATCGCTTTTGTATTTTTAGTGAAAATGATCTTCTTCGATTTCGAATTCGGCATCTTTTTCCCAGATTTCCATTTCGCAGGGTTTGCAATTGAATTTTAGTTTGTATTCAAGTTCCCCTTGTTTTAAAACCAAAGGTTCTTTTACCTTAACGCCTACAATGTCTTTTTGGTGTATTGGGCATTTTTTTAATTCGTATTTAATGCAATATTTGGTGGTCATTACACGAGATTTTCCCGGATCCCATTGTAATTCGAATGCTTTTTCGATTTCGGTAACACCGTGACGTTCGTAGAATTTACGAGCTGTTTTGTTCGAAACGTTGTACATGAAATCTAATTTGGTTTCAGGATACGGATGTGACGTTTTTACTATTTGGTGTTCTTCGCGTTTGTAATTTGCCAAACGAATTTCGGTTAACTGATCGTAAACGGTTCTTCGCATTTCGTTGATTTTTGAAATAGGAAGGAACCAGTTTTGAGAAAACATAACGTTGATTTCATCGGCTTTGTAAGGTGTGAAACCTGTTTTTGCCAATTGCGTTTTGATATTTTCTTCGATTGATTCGCCGGTTTTAGTCTGCTCTTTTGCGTGTTCTAAATTTACGGTGCTTACATTTCCGTCTTCATCGGTTGCGATAAGTTCGAAACCAGTTTCAGTCTCTGTAAGTAATAAAGTAGTGCTTAATTTACGAACGGCGCTATCTTCTCTTTCTACAATTTTGATGAAAGCGGCGTCGTTATTTCTGTAGATGAAAGTTCCGTCTTTTACTTCTTTTAAAACGTTTGGATAAATTTTACCGTTTTCGGCTTTGTTTACGTAGATCCCGTCGGCTTCATTGTTTTCATTGATGAAGCAAAGTCCATCACCGTTGTTTAATAATTCGCCATTTTCGATTTCGTAAGCGTTTCCAACAGTTCGGATTAATTTACCAATATATTGACCTTTTGATTTTGGAGTTTCCCAAGAACCAATGGAACTGTGTCTTTCGTTTACAAAATAATCGGTATAACCACGGTTGAAGGTTCTGTTTAAAGAAGAATCAAAAGTATAAGTACAAGTTCCGGAAGAAGCTTTGATGTATTTTCCGCGTCCTGCGCCTTCTAAATAGCTGTCTAATTTTTGACGTAAATAAGAAACGTTGTTTTTTACATAAACTACATCTTTTAATCGGCCTTCGATTTTAAAAGAAACGATTCCGGCTTCGATAAGATTTGGAATTTGCTCTGAAATATCTAAATCTTTTATCGAAAGTAAGTGGCTGTTTTTGATTAAAGTTTCTCCGTTTCCGTCGATTAAGTTATAAGGTAAACGACAGTTTTGTGCACAAGAACCACGATTGGCGCTACGTTCTCCGTTTGCTACGCTCATATAGCAGTTTCCACTAAAGGATACACATAATGCACCGGTTACGAAAAATTCTAACTCAACATCGGCTTCGTCGTAAATGGTTTTAATTTGATGTAAGTTCAATTCGCGGGCTAAAACCACACGTTTGATTCCGGCATCTTTAAGAAATTTAATTTTATCAGCATCACGGTTATTGGATTGTGTACTTGCGTGAAGTACGATAGGAGGCAAGTCCATTTCCATAATCGCCATATCCTGAATAATCAGGGCATCGACACCAATATCGTATAATTCCCAGATCATTGAACGGCAAGTTTCCAGTTCGTTGTCGTACAAAATGGTGTTCATAACCACAAAAACCTGAGCATTAAATAAGTGCGCATATTGCACTAACGCAGCAACATCTTCGATAGAGTTGTTGGCATTTGAGCGTGCTCCAAATTGTGGCGCACCAATATAAACTGCATCGGCGCCACTATTTATGGCTGCCATTCCTCCAATTAAATCTTTAGCCGGAGCTAATATTTCGATCTTCTTCATTTTTAAGACTTTAACCTTCTGTGGTATTCACGGAAAAAAGTTTGCAAAGTTCTTATAAATATTTCGAGTTTACTAATACTGAAGTGACTTTTTTTGAAATAGTTGGGTAATATGGAATGATGATATTTAAAAATAGAAGTTTTACTTCGTGATGATTATCCTACTGATTAAGTTTTTTGGTCTGATAGCAAATCTCAACCATCTTCCTGATCTTAGAAAAATGGTTGTTTACTAGATTGCTTTTTAGTTTGGATCAGATTAATACTCAAACAAGGTTATAGAAGATGCCGTTCCGTTTATATAATCGGTAGTAGTTATTTTTTTTATAAGATAACCTTCTTTATTATAGATATAGTACTCTTTTATTGGTCTGCTTGCATACCATAGCCAGTCTGTAATATGAGTTGTTGGAGTAGGTGAAAAAGTTATTTTATCACTACCTTGAGTTTGCATATAAGACAGGATAGGGTAGCTTGTTATTTTATACCAAGCTTCATTGGCATAAATTCCCGGTTTAGAAGTGTCAATATTATATACGTCATCGCTAAGGCTATGATGCTCCTGACCTGGTACAATGTGACCTGTTTTATCGAAAGTCTGCATCCAGTAATAGGCTGAAACTTTTACTTTGTTATCACCCAAATCCAGATAAACGAAGTCTATTATAAATCTATAACCTGAAATGTTTGGAAAATTAATATTATCGTAAGCTTCATATCTTTTTGCCTGCGTAATTCTGTCCTGATCGTCGTAAGAATACTGAACAGTTATATCACCATTTGTTTTTAGTTCGGTGATATTACCTCTTGCATCATATAAATATCTGTTTTCTGTAGTGGTGCTTACTTTACCGTTAGAATAGGTAAAAGTATCCATGAAGTCTATATTTGTACTAGCCTGATTACCATTAAAGCCTGCTGCGTATTTTTTAGTAGACTTTAATTGTCTCATTTCATCGTACTCATAATCGGTTCTGCTTCCCCACCAGCGCTTTATTGTGTCTCTAAATGTATTCAATGAGTCTTTAATAGCTGCTTCCTGAGTAAAATTCATTACATCTTTATAATAATAAACTCTCTTTACTAATTTTAAATCATCTTCGAGCTTCTTTCCTGTTAATGATTTGATATTATTGGTAATTGCTGGCTTAAGCTGAACTTTAACGATTGGAGGTTTTGATGGTTCAGGAGCTATTACTTCAGGTGTAGTAGTAGGATTTTCTTCGCTTGAACAACTAATTATGCTAAATGCCATTATGGCGCCTAGTATTATTTTCTTCATTTTGGGTGGTTGTTTTTGGTTGTGCTTATTCCTGATAAAAATAATATTTTATTTGATAGGTTCGTAAATAAGTTGAACAACGCCTGATTTGAAAATATTGGTTTCAAGTAATTTTAATTCTATTCGTTTTTTTAAATCTTCGAATAATGGTTTGCCGTTTCCTAAAGCGATTGGATGCACGGATATTCTATAGGTATCGATAAGATTCAATTGAATAAAAGTTTTAATTAAGCTGGCCCCGCCATATAACCAGATGTCTTTTCCGGATTTTTTCTTAATCTCGTTTACTGTATTTGCGATGTCAGAATTTATGAAAGTGGCATTGTCGTCTTTTTTGTGTTGACTTGAAAAAACGTATTTTTCTTTAGCATGTACTTCTTTCCAAAGCGATTTTTCATCAGTATTTGCATTTTCATCCGGTTGGTAATTTCCCCACATATCATAACTTACTCTGCCGTAAAAAATAGTATCGATACTGGATAAAAAACCATCAAAATCCATATCATCGTCCATAATACACCAATCAGTTTCTCCGTTCGTACCTTCAATAAAACCGTCGAGGGTTACAGCTAAGTCTAAAATTACTTTTTTCATTTTTCGATAAATTTTGTTTTATGTTTTGGAGATAAAAATATAGTATTTCAGATGTATTAAAAACAAAAAACTACTTAGTTTATTAACCAAGTAGTTTTCTTCTCAAAAAAATAGTGCCAAATATTATGACAATTTTTTCGCTTTAATTTTTGCCAAAGTATTTTCGATGGTGTTTAATTGTTTTGAAACAATTGCAATTTGAGAACTATCAAGATGATTGTGCTCAAGGGCCATTTTGTATTTTTCGATAGCTGCTTCTTCTCCTGTGATACAGGCATTGATGATGGCTTCGGTATCGCCACTTGTAAAGGATGATTTGATATCGATCCAGGCGCGGTGTATGGCTCCTAATGGTCCGCCACCTGCAGTATCTGTTGATTTTCCTAGTTTATTGATTTCGTCTTGTATTTCTACAATGAATAAGGCACGTTCGCGGGCATAATCTAGAAAGTCGGTTTTGATTGCCGGGCTGCTTACGTGTTCAGCTGCATTGGTATATCCTAGTTTTCCGTCTTCAAGAATTGAAATTAATCCTTCTAATGTACTAACTGCTTTTTCTGTGGTTTCATCTGTATGTATCATAATAAATGTTTTTTAAATTTTATAATACAAAGTTGGGATTTTATAAAGCGATATGTCTTATAGAATTATGATGGGTGTTTATAAAATTGTGGAATGGGAATTTTGAAAGTCTTATTTATATTTTTACTATAATATCTTTTGAAATACCATATATTTTTGAATAAAAGAAAATATTATTGTCAAACGCAGCATCGTGTTCGATTACATTATAAAATCCATTTTCTTTCATTTTTTGTAATTTCTCTACTGGTAAAAGTTTTTTCAATTCTTCTTTAGTTATTTTTCTATTTAATATAAAAATATTATAAAGGTCTTTGTAGATAAGATAAGAAATGTTTGATCCCAATTTTCTTTCATTTTTATTATTGATGTCAAGTGCCCAATAATTAAAATTTTCAACTTTTTTATTGAATTCATTGGTTTCGTTTAAAACATCAAACACAAAAATTTTGTTATAAATTTCTACTATTTTTATTTCCTTTTTATTTATTGAAAACGTAGTAATTAAATTTGATTTATTTAATTTTTGAATAGTATAGTCTGTTAATATTTTTACATTATATGTGGCAAATCCTGTTGCTTTTTTTGAGGAAGTATTAATGTTATCCTGAAATTTAATAGTATGATAGGTTAAATCTTTGTCTAAAAGCGTACCTCCGTTTTCGCTTGTGGTATGGATGCTGTCAATTACTATTTTCTTTTTATTTTCATTAATTGCATCAAAAGATTTTAATTTTATTTTGACAAAATCGAGATCATTGTTTTTTTGAAAGAAGCTCGGGAAATTTGATTCAAGTACAAGTTGTTGTTTATTAAATTGAGTCACTAAGCTTAATTTTGAATTTTTTGAAAGTGAATCGATACATGAAATTAATTTTTCGTTGGAAAGAGTGCTTTTGAAGAAAACTTCTTTTTCATCAAATTTTTTAAGAATTACTTCTTCTGAAATGTCATTGTAGTTTTCAAACATACCATAAATTGCATCATATATAGCCGAAGAATTTTCTTTATTAATTTTTTCACTTTCGCCTTTGTAAAAAACGGAAAGCATGATGTTTGGATTTTGTTGGGCGTTAATTTCTTTAGAAAATAGTATAAATGTTAGAACCAGAAGTAATCTTTTTTTCATTTTTGTCGGTGGTTTTATTAACTGAAGTTGCAAACATATCACTTTACATTAACTTCTGAATTATAAAGATTATAATTAATTTAATGTGTTATATACAGCAAAAAAAAGCCTCAGGGATTTCCTGAGGCCTTATTCGTATAAATATGAATGTGTTGATTACACAGCCAAAGCTTCTTTGATTCTGCGTAATGCTTCTTTTAAGATATCGTCGCTTGTTGCATAAGAGAAACGAATACAGTTTGGATTTCCGAAAGCATCTCCTGTTACTGTCGCAACGTTAGCTTCGGCCAAAAGGTACATCGAAACGTCGTTTGCATCTTTGATTTCAGTTCCTTTTAATGTTTTTCCGAAGAAAGAAGAAACGTCTGGGAATACGTAAAATGCTCCTTCAGGAACGTTGATTTTTACTCCAGGAATTTCTTTTAATAATCCAACCACTAAATCTCTACGAGTGTGGAACGCCTGAACCATGTGGTTTAATACGCTTGGATCAGCTTCTACAGCAGTAATTGTAGCACGTTGAGCTACTGAGTTTGCTCCTGAAGTTACTTGTCCCTGAATTTTTGTACATGCTTTTGCGATGAATTCCGGAGCTCCGATGTAACCAATTCTGTATCCTGTCATAGCGAATGCTTTTGCTACTCCGTTTACAGTGATGGTTCTTTCTAACATTCCCGGGATTGAACCGATGCTGCAGAATGTTCCTGAGAAATTGATGTGCTCGTAAATTTCGTCAGCAACTACGTATATATTTGGGTATTTTTCTAAAACTTTTGCAAGAGCTGTTAACTCTTCTCTGCTGTAAACAGATCCAGATGGGTTACAAGGAGAAGAGAACCACATCATTTTTGTTTTTGGTGTGATGGCAGCTTCTAATTGTTCTGGTGTAATTTTGAAATCAGTATCTACAGATGTTGGAACTTCAACCGGAACTCCTCCTGAAAGTTTTACGATTTCGAAATAAGAAACCCAGTATGGTGCTGGTAAAATAACCTCGTCACCATCGTTTAACATTACTTGTGCAATGTTGTATAAAGATTGTTTTGCTCCTGTAGAAACTACAATTTGAGTTGGTTTGTAATCTAAATTATTATCTCTTTTGAACTTTTTGCAAATTGCTTCTCTTAATTCTAAATAACCTTCTACCGGAGAATATGTACTGTAATTTTCATCGACTGCTTTTTTTACTGCTTCTTTGATGAAGTCTGGTGTATTAAAGTCAGGTTCTCCTAAACTTAAACTGATAATGTCTTTTCCCTGTGCTTTTAATTCACGTGCTAAAGCAGCCATTGCTAAGGTTTGTGATGTCGCTAAGTTGTTGATTCTGTCTGAAAGAATATGATTCATTATAAAATTTTTGAATGTCCTTAATTTCAACTTTAATTAAGGAAGGTTAATTATTAATAGATTTTTTTTATGCTAGTTCTGGTTTCATTCCAAGATCTTTTAGATGCTTGTAATGTGCAATGACAGCGCCTCTCATGGTTCTAAATTCATGATAAGGTAAGTTGCATTCGATTGCAGTTTGTTTTACTATTTCGGCAATTTTTCCGTAGTGAATATGGCTGATATTCGGGAAAATGTGGTGCTCGATCTGGTGGTTTAATCCTCCGGTAAACCAGTTGATTATTTTGTTTTTTGGAGCAAAATTAGCCGTTGTGTATAATTGGTGAATTGCCCAGGTGTTTTCCATTTCTCCTTCTTCATTTGGTACCGGGTTCGAAGTTTCTTCGACTACGTGCGCCAATTGAAAAACAATACTTAAGATAAGTCCTGCTGTGTAGTGCATTACGAAAAATCCAATCACTACTTTCCACCATGTTACACCCAGAATCATTGGTAAAGCCATCCAGATTATAATGTATATGATTTTTGTAATCACAAGAACGGTCCATAATTTGGTAGGGCTTTGTGGTGCTCCGTATGAAAGTTTTCTTTTTAGGTAGTTTTTCATTTGCTTAAAATCGGTTGTTAAAGCCCAATTGAAAGTCAAAAGTCCGTATAAGAAAAAAGAATAATAGTGTTGAAATTTATGAAAACGGTGCCACTCTGCATTTTGCGTAAAACGAATAATTCTTCCGGCGTCAAGATCTTCGTCATGACCGTGAATATTGGTATACGTATGGTGCAATACATTGTGTTGTACTTGCCAGTTATGAACGTTTCCGGCCAAAACATAAATACTTCCGCCCATAATCTTATTGATCCATGATTTAGAAGAATACGATCCGTGGTTTCCGTCGTGCATCACGTTCATTCCAATTCCGGCCATTCCAACTCCCATCAAAATGTTTAGTAACAATTGAGCCCAAAATGGCATGTCAAGAGTTAGGATTAAAAAGTACGGTGTTAGAAAAACTGCAAAAAGAATAATTGCTTTTAAGTGCAACTTCCAGTTTCCTGTTTTCTGAATATTGTTCTCCTTGAAGTAATTGTTTACTCGTGAGTTAAGTGTTCTGAAGAACTTCAGATTGTCTTGCTTAGCAAATGTAGGCGCAGTGTTATTCATAATTAATTTAAATAGTTTTCAAAGGTAATTATTATAAATTTTCAATTTGCAAAATTGAGTTAAATATTTCAACTGTAAAGTAGTACTTTTGTTAAAAAATTAGAGCAATGGATGAGATATTGAAATATTTTCCTGATTTGACCGACATTCAAATCGAACAATTTCAAAAATTAGACTTTTTATACCACGATTGGAATGAAAAAATCAATGTGATTTCGCGTAAAGATATTGATGCCTTATATACAAAACATGTTTTGCATTCTCTGGGAATTGCAAAAATCATGAAATTTGAACCAGGAACAACTGTTCTTGATGTTGGAACCGGTGGAGGATTTCCAGGGATTCCTTTAGCGATTCTTTTTCCTGAAACGCGTTTTTATCTGATTGATGTTATCGCCAAAAAAATAAAAGTGGTTCAGGGCGTTGTAGATGCATTAGAACTTAAAAATGTAAAAGCAGAACAATTGCGTGCTGAAAATGTAAAAGGCGATTTTGACTTTATTGTAAGTCGTGCCGTTACCAATATGCCGGATTTTGTTTCCTGGATTAAAACTAAAATCAAAAAACAGCACAAACACACGTTGAAAAACGGAATTCTTTATCTAAAAGGAGGCGATTTGACTGAGGAATTAAAGGATTTTCCAAAAGCAACTTTATATGATTTGTCTACGATTTTTGAAGACGAATTTTTCGAAACCAAAAAAGTGGTGCATTTGCCTTTGAAGTTTACCGTTTAATCTTTTTTGAAATAATAAAAACCCGACAGGATGCTTGGATAAGTATACTGTCGGGTTTTTCTTTTTATGTAAGATGTCTTTTGAATCAATTATCATAACACAATGATAATTTTGTGGTTGAGCGTATTTTTTTATCTTTGAAATTACTATAAATAAAGTAATAATGGATAGAAGGAAGTTCTTTAAAAATGGTTCTTTATTAACGATTGGAGCCGCAGTGATGAATCCGTTTCAGGGTTCTGCAAATATTTTAGATTTAGAGTCAGTAAATAAAAATAAGAAAGCAAAAAATCTTATCCTACTTGTTAGTGACGGAATGAGTACAGGAACTCTTAATATGACTGATTTGTTCCTGAACCGAAAAACCGGAAAAGGTTCTAACTGGATTCAGTTATACAAAGACAACAGAGTTTCAAGAGCTCTAATGGATACCGCTTCTGCGAGTTCTATTGTAACAGATTCTTCGGCTGCAAGTTCTTCTTGGGGAGGTGGTTTTAGAGTAAACAACGGTGTGCTTAATGTGAGTCCGCAGGGAGAACCTCATTTACCAATTTGGCAAAAATTCAAGAAATCAGGAAAAATGGCGGGTTGTGTTACAACAGTTCCTATAACTCATGCAACTCCGGCGGGTTTCTGCGTAAATAGTAAAAGCAGAAATGCACAGGATGATATTGCCGAACAATATTTAGATCTTGGTTTTGATGTTATGATGGGCGGAGGTTCAAACTATTTTAGTCCGGAATTAAGAAAAGATAAAAAAGATATGTTTGCTGCTTTTAAAGCAAAAGGATATCAGGTTGTAAAAACACGTTCTGATATGGAAGCGGCTTCTAATGCTCAGCCTATTTTAGGTGTATTTGCAGAAGATGGTCTACCGTATTATGTGGACAGAAATAGCGACCAAAATTTACAAAAAACAATTCCGAGTCTTGCTGAAATGGCGCAAAAAGCTATTGACAGAATGAAAGGTCATAAAAATGGTTTTGTTTTGCAAATTGAAAGCGGGAAAGTCGATTGGGCGGCGCACGGAAACGATATTGCCGGATTAATTAACGATCAGATTGAGTTTGACGAGGCGGTAAAAATTGCCATAGATTTTGCTGAAAAAGATAAAGAAACATTGGTAATTATTACAACAGATCACGGAAATGCGAATCCCGGAATTATTTATGGTAAAGATGCCAATGATAATTTTGATAGCATTCAGAAATACACGCAGACGAATGAATGGATTTTGAACCAAATAAAACCGCAATCTTCAGTTCCACAAGTAAAGGAAATTATCGAAAAGGCAAATGGTCATTCCGTTTCTGATGAAGACGCAAAAACAGTTTTAAGTTATTACGATGGCCTTCATAAAGAGGATGGTTTGTACAATTACAAAAAATTACCTTATAAAGCTTTTGCAGAAATGCAGGGAAAAATAAATTCTGTAGGATGGATTAGTATGGACCATTCTGCTGATTATGTAGAGTTGGCAATGTTTGGTCCTGGAAGTGAACTTTTAAAACCTTTCGTAAAAAATACCGATTTGCATTATCTCATGTTGCAGGCGGCAGAAGTAGAGAATAAGTTTTAGTTTATCAGATAAATAATAAACCCCACAAGTTCAAAAAAATATTGAAGTTTGTGGGGTTTGTGTTTTAAAAGAAAATCCTAATTAAGAAGCTCTTTTTGGGAAACATAAAAACTGATTAGATTTAGTATCTAAATTATGAATCAGTTCATTGATGGCGTTTTCTGATGCCTCAATAGAATTTTCGAATTCAGGATTAAAGAAAAAATCACGACAAATTACAGGTTCATGTGATGAATCATAAAAGGCTTCGTAATTTTGATCTAAATCTTCATTACTGTATTGGCATGGATAATCACGTTTTAAAACCGCTATTGTTCTGTTGAACCATTTGTCAAAAACGCGTTTTCTTGGTGTAATGTGGCGTGCTAATAATACCAGTCCAATAAGTTCGCTCTGAATAGCGTGCGATCCTCTTCTGTACATAGTATCAACCATTGTTACATTCATAAGAGCGATCCATAAAGGTCCGTTTACGTATCCTGAGGCCGAGATATCAAAATCAGCATCAAAAACTAAAGGTTTTGTGTTTTCGATATTACCAATAGAACACCATAGAGCCTCGATTCTTTTGTGGGTATCATTATTCATTTTGGTGTATCCGGTATATCTCCAGTATATCCATTCAAGCAAAGCTGCAGTAAGCCCCATAGAAGCTTTGTGGTTAATTTGCATTAATTCATGTTCAAGTTCATCATTTCCTTCTAAAGGATCTAAAAACTGATCTATCTTTTTTTTGTTCCATTTAAAGTCAATTGGATGTCCAATACTTTTTGCCTGTACAATTATAGGAGGCGTGTTTTGTAAATTTCTCATCGGTACTTTTTTATGCTTTTTTTGAATTTTTTGTAAATTTTGATTGTAAAGTCTCTGCTGAATTTGCTTCATTTTTTCGGCTTTAAATCTGGATGTAAATTTATGTTGAGATATATTTTCAGAGTATTAGAATAAGTTTTTAAAATAACAGAATAGGATTTTTATTCGTCTATCGTGTTGATAATCAATATAATAAGAAAAGTATTACAAATATTGCAAACATAAGATTGTCAGAATATAGGGAAAAGGCTTTTGGTTTTTATTTTTCAATTATAAGTGATTGTTTTTTAATGATTTGGTGTTTTTAAAGACTTAATCAAAAAAAGGAAGGAATAATAATGTTTATGAGGATATTGTGTTAAAAACTAAAAGCAAATAGTCACTCATCCGCTATTATTTTTCGTTCCTGTACTTTTATTTGCTCAATCTCTATTAGAGGAATACCTTTACTACAGCACTAACAAATTTACTTTTGAAAACAACTACAGTAATATCGACATATTGGAAAATTCAACTCATTGGGTGGACTATTGCTTCTTTGTATTGGGGATTATCGGCTTTCCTGAGTGGTAATTTTATCTGGAAAATGGGCGCAACAGATTTAATATTTGATATATTGATTGGTATTGCGTTGACTCATATGTATAGAAATTTTGCTTTAAAGAGGAAATGGAATAAATTGAATCTAAAAGAATTATTGCCTAAAATGGTGTTGAGTGTTTTTGTGCTTTCCTTATTCTATATGTTTTTTATTATCGGAAAGCTTTATCTGGTGCGATTATTAATTTTCAAAAATGAGACCGTTTCGTTTCTCGCGTTTTTTAAATCGGTACAATTACAAGTTTTTATTACAGGAACCCGATTAATGTCAATTTGGGTATTGGCCTACCATCTTTATCATTATTCGAGACTTGAATTAGAAACCGTAAAAGAAAATGCCCGATTATCCATTATCATAAAAGAAGCCCAACTGAATAATCTGAGTGCGCAGCTTAATCCTCATTTCTTTTTTAATTCATTAAACAATATAAAATTTTTGGTAATAGAAAATCCTGCTGCCGCCAGAAGAGCAATTGATTTATTATCTGAACTTTTAAGAAATTCTCTAAATACTAATATTAGTAAATTAATATCGCTTAATGACGAAATTGATCTTGTAAAGGATTATCTCGAATTAGAAAAAATACGATTTGAGGAGCGTTTGCAAATAAAAATTGAAACTAGTTTAGATTTATCCCAGCATTTAATTCTGCCTTTTAGCATTCAGTCACTGGTAGAGAATGCTATCAAACACGGAATTGAAAAAAGAAAAAGCGGAGGATTTATTGCCGTAAAAATTGACATGAAAAATCATTTTATAAAGATTACAGTTCAAAATTCAGGAAAATTAAGCGATGAGGTTAAAGATTCAGGTATTGGCTTACAAAACCTGAAAGAAAGATTGTTGCTGCAGTATAACGGAAATGCTTCTTTTGAAATTATGCAAATGGATGACGAAACAGTTTTAGCTACTATTTTAATTACATCAAAATGAAAAAGATAAAAGTTGTTATAATCGACGATGAGCGTTTAGCAAGAGAAGAGATAAAAAGAGCTTTACAATTCTATGAAGATTTTGTACTTATTGGCGAGGCCGAAAATGCTGATGATGCCAAGATTTTGATCGAAACAGAAATGCCGGATTTGATTTTTCTTGATATTCAGATGCCTGAAAAATCCGGTTTCGATTTGTTAGAATCGTTAGATAATGTACCCGCAGTTTTATTTATTACAGCCTACGATCAATATGCGATTCAAGCTTTTGAAGTAAGTGCTTTAGATTATTTAATGAAACCTATAAGAGAGGAACGTTTTGCAAAAGCAATTCAAAAAATAAGAGATACTATAAATATGAAATCGTCGCTGAATGATTCTTTGGCAAAAGACCGAAAGATTTTTATAAAAGACGGAGAGAAGCGGTTCTTTATTCAATTAGATGAGATCTATTTAATTGAATCTTTAGAAAATTATACGAGATTGTTTTTTCAGGATAAAAAAGCACTTCAGAGGCGTTCTCTTCGCCAGTGGGAAGAAATGCTGGATAAGAGTATCTTCTTCAGGATCAACAGAACCGAAATCATTAACACGCAATACATTCAGGAAGTAAAAACTACAATAGGCGGCAGGTTAGAAGTGAAACTGAAAACCGGCGAACTATTAGAAGTCTCCAATCGTCAATCGGCTCGATTCAGGAACCAGAACGGGATTTAATCCATTAATTCAAATTATTATAATGCAAACAGCTAATGCTATTAGTTGCAGATCAGTATGCCTTTTTCATATTTTAATGAAACAAATTATTATCAATCACAAAGCTTTGAAATAAAGCTTATTAATAAAATTATCCAATGAAAACAATTCTAAATTTTGTGTTTCTTATTCTCATCATATCAAATACATTTTCTCAGCAAACCAGTAAAACAAAATCAGAAGATTTAAAAAGTGCTTATGATATTCAGGACAGCATAATGATCAAAACCCGCGATGGTGCTTTTATATCAGCAATTGTAATACGCAAAAAAGGAAACGCTGATCCAAAACCTGTAATACTTCAGCATACAATTTATGCTTCAGAAGGAGGGAAAGATTTTAAATCGTTGAAAGAAGCGGCAGATAAAGATTATGTTGGTGTAATGACATATTCACGCGGTAAACGATTTAGTCCTAACGAAATATTTCCGTACGAAAATGAAGCCAATGATACCTATGATGTTATCGATTGGATTAGTAAACAAAAATGGTGTAACGGAAGCGTAGGGATGTATGGCGGCAGTTATAATGGGTTGACACAATGGGCGGCCTGCAAAAAAATGCATCCTGCTCTTAAAACCATAGTGTCTTATGTTGCCAACAGGGCAGGAATGGGTTTGCCGATGGAAAACAATGTGTTTATAAATCCTAATTACGAATGGTCGTTTTATGTAGGCAGTAATAAATATCTGGATACCGTGGCGGGAAATGACAGACAGCGATTTAGAAATATGCAGTTTAAATGGTGGGAAACGGGAGTTGCCTACAAAAAAATGGACAGTATAGACGGAACTCCAAACAGGTTATTTCAGCGATGGATCAAACATCCTTCATTTGATGAATATTGGCAGAAAATGTCACCTTACCAAAAAGATTTTACTCAAATAAATATTCCAATATTAGTTTTTGATGGATATTATAATGATTCTCAAAATTCGAGTTTGTATTATTTAAGAGAACTTCAAAAATACAATTCGAAAGCTAATTTTTATTTAATCATTGGTCCGTACAGTCATTTTGGAGCGCAAAAAGGAGGTTATCCCGTCATCAATGGCTATAAAGTTGATGCAGATGCTTTAATTAATACCAGAAAAATAACGTATGAATGGTTGGATTATATTTTGAAAAACGGACCAAAACCGGAAATTTTAAAAGACAGAATTAATTATCAGGTGATGGGAGCTAATGAATGGAGAAGTGCTCCATCAATTGATAAAATGAGTAATAGTTTCCTTAAAATGTATTTGACGAATCATAAATCCGGAAAATTCTATTCTTTGAATGATAAAAAGCCAGCCAAAATTAATTATTTATCACAAGAAGTAGGTTTTGCCGACAGACAAATACAAAACAACGATTACTATCCGGATCCGATCATTAAAAAGGAAATTGATACTACAAACGGATATGTTTTTATAAGTGATCCATTAAAAGAACCGCTTTTAGTAAATGGTTCCTTTTTAGGAGAAATAAAAGCAAGCATCAATAAAAAAGATATGGATGTAGGCATCACATTATATGAAGTAACACCAGAGGGAGAATATTTTCATTTAGCTTATTTTATTGGCCGCGCGAGTTACGCCAAAGATCCTACTACGAGAAATTTGTTGATGCCTAATAAAATAGAAACAATTCCTTTTTCGAACACCCGTGTCGTGAGTAAACAATTAAGAAAAGGCAGTAGATTGCTAATTACTTTAAATGTAAATAAAAATGCATTTTCAGAACTCAATTACGGTACAGGAAAAGTGGTTAGCGACGAAACGATTAAAGATGCTAAAGAACCTTTAAAAGTAAAATGGTACAATGATAGTTTTGTGAAAATTCCTGTTTGGAAGGAATAGAAGTTTTAATAAAAAGTAAAAAGCCACAATTTCATTCTGAAATTGCGGCTTTTTTATAATCTAAAATCTGAACTCTAAAATCAGATATTATCCCAAGAAAGGGTATCTGTAATCTTCTGGAGTTACAAAAGTTTCTTTGATCGTTCTAGGAGAAGCCCAACGCAATAAGTTCAATGCAGAACCTGCTTTATCGTTAGTTCCTGAAGCTCTTGCTCCACCAAAAGGCTGCATTCCTACAACCGCTCCTGTTGGTTTATCGTTGATGTAGAAGTTACCTGCAGCATTTTGCAATTTCGTAGTTGCTACTTCAATAGCATAACGATCCTGGCTAAATACAGCTCCTGTCAAAGCATACTCAGAAGTAGTATCAACTAATTCTAAAGTTTCTTCCCATTTTGCATCTTCGTAAACATATATAGTAATAACTGGTCCGAATAATTCGGTTTCCATTGTAGTATATTTAGGATTTGTTGTTACGATAATTGTTGGCTCAATAAAGTAACCTACAGATTTATCGTAGTTTCCACCTGCAATGATTTCAGCATCAGCATCTTTTTTAGCCTGATCAATAAAACCAGCTAATTTATCAAAAGAACCTTCGTGAATAACCGCTGTAATAAAGTTTCCAAAATCTTCCGGAGAACCCATTTTCATCGATTTTACATCAGCAATTAATTGTTCTTTTACAGCTGGCCATAAACTTTGCGGAACATAAGCTCTTGAAGCTGCAGAACATTTTTGTCCTTGAAATTCAAATGCTCCACGAGTAATTCCTGTAGCAACTTGTTTTACGTTAGCGCTTGGGTGTGCAATGATAAAATCTTTACCACCAGTTTCTCCAACGATTCTTGGGTATGTTTTATAGTGGTGAATGTTGGCACCAATTTTAGCCCAGATATCTTTAAATACATGAGTTGATCCTGTAAAGTGAACTCCAGCGAAATCGCGGCTTGCTAAAACAGTATCAGTAATCATTAAAGCGTCTCCAAAAACAACGTTGATAACGCCATCAGGAACACCAGCTTCTTTGAAAACATCGATAATAATTTTCGCAGAAAAAACCTGGCTATCACTTGGTTTCCAAACCACAACGTTACCCATCATTGCAGCACTTGCAGGAAGATTTGCAGCAATAGCAGTAAAGTTAAAAGGAGTAATGGCGTAAACAAAACCTTCAAGAGGTCTGTATTCTAAACGATTCCATGTAGTAGAATCAGATTTTGGCTGATCTCCGTAAATCTGAGTCATAAATTCTACGTTGTAACGTAAAAAGTCGATCAATTCGCAAGAAGCATCAATTTCTGCCTGGTGAATATTTTTAGATTGACCAATCATTGTAGCAGCGTTAATACGAGCTCTGTATGGTCCTGCAATAAGTTCAGCAGCTTTTAAGAAAATAGCAGCACGTTGTTCCCATGCCATGTTTGCCCATGCTGTTCTTGATTCAAGCGCATTAGCAATTGCTTTTTCGATATGTTGTTTTTCAGCTAAGTGATAAGTTCCTACAATGTGTTTGTGATCGTGAGGAGCTGATATTGTTCTTGTATTTCCAGTTCTGATTTCTTCGCTTCCGATGTATAACGGAACGTCGATTTGAGAATTCCACAATGTTGTGTAAGCCGCCTGAACCGCTGCTTTTTCTGGTGAGTTAGGTGCGTAGCTTTTTACAGGCTCGTTTACCGCTTTTGGTACATGAAAGAATCCTTTTAGCATGTTATTTAAAATTAGATAATTAAACTGTTTAAGGGTTAGATGATTTGATTTGTTACGAATAATCTAACGTTGCACAAAAGTACAAAGGATAAATTAATAATTTGACAAATTTATGATTAAGATAACGATAAAAAAAGCAGCCCTTTTTAAACTAGTTTTTAATTTAAAGCAAATGGAGCACACATTCTAAAAGTAGGAACAATAACTTTGAATGTTTTTGTAGAAGTAAAATTGATCATATTAAAATAACCTTTCATTGCACCATAAGGAGATGACAATAAACAACCTGAGCTATAAGTGTGATTTTCGCCAGGTTTTAAAACAGGTTTTTTACCAATAACGCCTTCTCCGTCTACAACTTCTAAATCATTTAAAGAATCAAATATCTCCCAATGACGAGAAGTTAACTGAACTGAATCTTTGCTGTGATTTTCGATTGTAACTACGTAACTAAAAGCAAAGTGAATCTTGTAGTTCTTGAAGTAAGTACCTTCAAAACTAGTCAAAACAGATATTTTTATGCCTCTTGTTATCTGAGAAACCATACTAAAGTAGTATATATGTGTGGGTTATACGTGCAAAGCTACAAAAAAAAATCTTTCGATCTAAATCCTTAACAATGTTTTAATTTATGATGTTTATTGAGTTGGCGTTTCCTTTTCCTATAACTCTTTGATAACGATCTGAACTTTCTTTATAATAAACCAATATGGTATACTCATTTTCAGTTTGATAAAAGTTTCCGTCGATAGCATTTTCGAAATCAATAACGCCTTTTTTATCGGCAATTGTATATTGAAAATTTGTAAAACCTTGCTTGATCATTACCGCTTTTTCAAAAACACCCTTCTCTGTATTGTACTCCATTTTATATTCTGGAGACAAACTATAATTGTTGAACATTCCTGTAATATAAATATCCTTCGTAGTCGATCTGAAAGTAGGCGCCGAAAGCGTAAAATAAACCCAGGCATAATCTGCTTCAATTTCGTTGTTAGAAGCATTGATGTTTTTTACCACAAAATTCCCGTTTACGTCCTGATATACGGTATAAATCTGATTACCTCTTGCCTGATTCGTATACAAGTAAGAATTATAGATGTCATGATTGGCACCAACTCTTCCTACGTTATTGCTTGCAGCACGAATGTCTTTATTTTCAAAATATAAAAATTCATTTCCGCCCCAAAATTGTGTTTCGGTATTGTATTTATAAACGAGTTGGTTGCCTATGGTATATTGCGGAGGAACGTTTTTAATAGCCGTATTAAAATTGCCATTTTGCAATAATAAAATCTTTACGTTTTGTGTTGGAGTCTGAAAAGTAATGTCGTTTGAAGCGATTGAAAAATCTAAGTTTTGTTTGTAATCAATATTGGTAACATCGCGGCTTCTTTTTACCTGAGCAGAAACAGTCGAATGATTTTCGTATAAAATAAATTTTCTTGAGAAAACCAGTTCTTTGTCTTCGTTAAGAATTCTCAGCATATAATTTCCTGAAATTCGTAATTGAGTCGTAAACTGATTGGGGAACGAAAGTCGGTAATGCGAGTACACCTGAAGCGTATTAAAAGAATTAGAATAATCTGTAATTCTTTGATTGTCGAAACCGGTCACATAATCTGTTTTAGGAATATCTGTTGGTTTCCAGTTGTAATCGCAGTGTATTACTTCAAAATAATAATTGGCTTCATTACCAAACAAGTCATCAAACTGAAAAGTAAAAGTATCACCCAGCTCAAATATAGGAACTACATTATTATCATTTTTAACAAACGAAACAGTTTTTATATTATAAGGAGGATCGATTTCGGTTTGTATTCCCTGAACCTGGGCTGTAGCCGAAGCAAAAACGAAAATCAGAAGAAGATTTCTAAACAAAAATTTTGGCATCATATTACAATTGTAAGATTGTAAATATAAGAATTTTATATAATGTAACAGGATGCCACTTGTATTGGTTTAGAAAACGGTTTGTTAAGAGCTCAAAATGTATTCTAAATTAACTTCTATTTCGTCGTTAATATAACTTTCTTCTAAAAGTGAATCAGATAACAACTTTTTGTTTTCCTGCAATTTGATTATTTTTTCTTCGACCGTATTTTTCGAAATAAACCTGATCACATTTACTTTGTTCAATTGCCCGATTCTGTGTGCCCTTCCAACTCCTTGCTTTTCAGCAAAAGGATTCCACCACGGATCTAAAAATAAAACATACGAAGCTTTGGTAATATTCAAACCAACGCCACCCGCTTTAAGCGAAATAAAAAACAATAAAGGCTCTTCTTTTTCCTGAAATAGTTTTACCTGTTGCTCTCTTTTGCTCGACGGAGTTTCACCGGTAATTTCACAATACGATATTTTGTTTTCCTTACACCAATCCGTATAAAAATTCAAATTAGTAACAAATGAACTAAATATGATTGCTTTTTGTTTCTCTTTTACTAAAGTCTCCAGATAATTAGTAACCGCATTATATTTTCCTGAATCAATTTCAGATTCCTGATCGATCATTTTCGGATGATTACTCAGCTGTCTTAACTTCATCAATGTATTGATAATGCTAATTTTGTCCGGACTTGATCCATCAGTTTTTAGTAAAAAGTTCCTCGCCTTAGATTTTTCTTTTTCATATAATTTTTCCTGTTCAGGATCCATATCGCAATAGTAAATCTGTTCCGTTAATTCTGGCAAATCTTTTAAAACCTGTTCTTTGGTTCGTCGTAAAATATAAGGCTGGATGAGGTTTTTTAGTTCAGATAAACTATTCTCGTCTTGTTTTTTCTCAATCGGAATTTTAAAATTCTGAGCAAAAAAATCATAGCTTCCCAAAATATCCGGATTTATAAATTGCATTTGCGACCATAAATCGTCTAATGAATTTTCGATAGGCGTACCGCTTAAAGCGATTTTATGATGCGTATTTATTTTAGTAATAGCTTTAAAAATCTTAGAGTTTTTATTTTTAATGTATTGACTTTCGTCTAAAATTAAATAGCGGAAATTGTATTTTTCTAAAATTGAAATATCACGATGAACAATGCTGTAACTGGTAAAAATTAAATCAGTTGATTCTAATCTGCTCGCTAATAATTTCCTGTCATTGCCCACATACTGCATTTTAGAAAAGTGCGGCGTAAATTTTGCAGCTTCATTGTACCAGTTAAAAACCAATGACGAAGGTAAAACGATCAGGGCTTTTAAAGGTTGTCTTTCGATAGTCGTTTCGTTTTGAAACAAATCAAAATTCGTTGTTTTAGTCGTAAAACCCAATTGTTCCTGTACGGCAACCAAAACCGCCAGAGTTTGTAATGTTTTACCAAGACCCATATCATCAGCCAAACAAGCACCCAAATTAGAATTAAAATGACCTAAAAGCCATTTTACTCCATCGATTTGATACGGTCTTAATGCTGCTTTTAATAAATCTGAAGATGTATATTCTGCCTTTTGAATGATATCCCCTTTAATTTCCGGAATTGCATCCAGAGCAGCAAAATTACTTTTACGCAATAATAGATTTCCATTCTCTGTTTTGGCCAATTTTGCCAGAGAACCATATTTGCTCAGCCATTCTAGCGGAATCAGAAAATAGTTTCCGTCAGGCAATAAAAAGAGTCTCTCCTTGCTTTTTATATTGGGAATAATCTCGCTGAAATTAATCGTATAAACACCAATCGTAATAATTATTCTAATGTCAAACCAATCTTCTTTCGTTTCTTCTCGCGAAGCCGAAATAGTGTGATTTTCTGTTATGATTTCTTTGCCTTCCAGTTTTAAATTATCGATTGTAAATCCTAAACTTTCCAGTTCTTCTTTACGGTCAATAACAAATTGAATATTGATGTAAGGATCCGGATTTTCGGTATCAGAATTTAATCCGAATAACTCGTTTTTGATTTTTAATAAACCAATTTCAAGTAATCTGTCTGTATATAAAGTTTCGGCAGAACTGCGTTTAAACTGAATGATTTTTGGTTCGTTCGCAATGTTAAAATCAACAAACGAATGTGTTTTTTTAGTTTTGCTACTGTCAAATGAATAACCGTTATAATCAAAATAAAGGTTGAGGTAATAACAGTTTTTAAAGAAATCAAAAACAGGCTGAATCGTGCTTGAAATAATTTGATCACGATGTTCAATTTCAAAACCAGTAGCTTCAATATCTATTTTTTTAGCGATTTCAGGAATGAAATTTTTAAAATAAGTATCAACTAATTTTGAAGGTATTTCGATTGATTTTTTCTTTAAAAAAGGAGAAAGTTTTTTAGAATTAAGATCCTTCAACTGCCCAAGCTTTTTGTCGATAATCAACCAGCTTGGTTCGTCCAGCAGTGTCTCAATATTGCTGTTCATGGGCAAAAATGTAGTTTCGTTTTCTTTTAGCGAAAGCGTATATGTAATTCCTTCAGCATGTTTATTAAACTCAATCTGAGGTTCAAAATACAGCGGATCGATATTGACTCTCGAACGATAAAAATCCTTTTCAACTCCCATATTAATAGATAACGGAAATTGTTTTTGAACAATAAGACTATAAAAGGAACTTAAATTTAGTTGTAAATGCTGACGAATTGCAAACTCAATTTTAGAATCTTTTTGTAAATCAGCAATTGTTTTCGCCGATTTGATTTTTGCGCTAAATTTTTTAAAAATAAAGTCAGGCTTTAAAGATTCGCAAACCGTCAGGATTTTTTTGGTATCAGCATCTAAATTGTCAAATACAATAAAGAAACTTTCAAGAACATCTTTAGTCGCTTTTTTATCTAAATATTTAATGTCGTCGGTATTCTCAACGATATAAGAGGTTGGAATATAATGATTCAGATTTTTTTCAAAACTGATATCAAAACAAAATTGAAATGAATTTGAAAGATCCAAGATATCTAGGTTTGGTTGGGGTGTAATTTGGGAAGTCATTTAAACCATATAAGTGATATAAGTTCATTTAAAAACTGCTCGAATAAAATAATTTAGAATAGAAAAATCGGTTCTATTTTTGTTATTTTTCGATTTTAATTATTTAAAAATAAATAAAAATTACGTTTTTTTAAATGAACTTATATCACTTATATGGTGAAATAAATCTGAGTGCTTAGTTTTCTGGTTTGAAACAAAGCGGAATGATTTCTCCCTTTGCCAAACAATATTTCTCTACCAATTCTGGTGTAATTTTATTAGTATAATCTTCTTCGATTACGATAAAGCCAATGCTTCTTAATTTATCAAAATAATCGCGGCCATAAATACGAACGTGATCGTATTGTCCAAAAATTTTGGCACGTTCTTTTTGATCTGTAATAGTATCATCAGCAAATGTTACCGCTCTGGATAAATCCTGTGGAATCTGAAGAATCGCCATTCCGCCTGGTTTTAATACGCGAAATAATTCCTGCATTGCTTTTGTATCATCCGGAATATGCTCCAAAACGTGATTACATAAAATAACATCGTATTCGTTATCCTTAAAAGGCAAATTACAAATATCTGCTTTTACATCAGCCAAAGGCGAAAACAAATCGGTTGTAGTGTAATCAAGGTTTTTTTGCTTGCGGAATCTTTTATAAAAAGCTTGTTCCGGAGCAAAATGAAGTACTTTTTTTGGTGCAGTAAAAAAATCAGTCTGATCGTTTAAATACAACCAAAGCAAACGATGTCTTTCTAACGAAAGTGTACTTGGCGAAAGCACATTATTACGCTGTTTTCCGTATCCATAAGGCAAAAACGATTTAAAACTTTTTCCGTCAATAGGATCGGTATATTTAGTTCCTTTTAATGAAAATGCCAAAACCGGACGAGCCACATAGCTCAAACGAATTAATAATGGACGGGGTATTGTATTAAGTACGAGTTTAAAAAGTTTTTTCACAGTTTAATAGATTTGAACACGAATTTCACAAATTTACACGGATTAATGTAACGGTGAAATTTCACGAATCTTTGATTTGGGTTACAGTATTATTCTTTTATATTTAAGGCTATCTTCTCCAAAGTTTACTAGTAAACCTAGTTTGTTTTTTGATGCAGCCAGGTAATTTAATGTTTGTTTTATTTCACTACTCGAAAGAGCTACAATGGCTTTTAATTCTAAAATGATTTGATCAAAAACCACGAAATCTGCGAAATAATAGCTTGATAAGATGATATCTTTATAAGCGATATTGTATTTCAATTCTCTCTATATGGTATTTTGTTTTTTTGAAACTCATATTCCAAAGCATCACCATAAACTTTTTCACTATGTCCTTTACCTAAAATTTTATGGACTTCCATACAGATTCCTATAATTTTATAAGACTCTTCTTTTAAATACAATTCGCTCATCATCATCAATCCTCAGTGAAATTTCGACAAATATAATTTCGTGCTAATTCGTGAAATTCGTGTTATAATATTAACGGCACTTTTCTGAATTCATCTTCTTCATTGCTTTCGATTCCAAGAGCTTTATAGATGTACTGAAAAGTCGATAATAATTCTGGTTTTCCATCAATTAAAGCCACGTCGTGTTCGAAATGTGCGCTTGGTTTTCCGTCAGCAGTGGTAATTGTCCAGCCGTCTTTATGTTGCTTGATGTTTTTTGTTCCCATGTTAATCATTGGTTCAATCGCAACAACCATTCCTTCAATAAAAAGTTTACCACGACCACGTTTTCCGTAGTTTGGCATTTCTGGTTCTTCGTGCATTTTTTGACCTAAACCATGACCTACCAATTCACGAACCACTCCGTAACCGTGTCCTTCAGTATATTTCTGAATTGCGTTTCCAACATCTTCAACGCGGTTTCCGGCTTTAAATTCTCTTATTCCTATATAAAGGGATTCTTTGGTCACTTGCAAAAGCTTTTTAACTTCAGGAGCAACTTCTCCAATTTCGAAACTATAAGCGTGATCACCGTGATATCCATTTTTAAAAGCACCACAATCTACCGAGATAACATCACCACTTTGTAATGGAGTATTATTAGGTATTCCGTGTACTACTTGCGAATTTGGACTCATACAAAGTGAATTCGGAAAATCATATAAACCTAAAAAGCTTGGTACAGCACCGTGATCACGGATAAATTCCTCAGCTAATTTGTCTAAATATAATGTGGTAACTCCTTCTTTAATTTCAGAAGCAATCATTCCTAATGTTTTAGATACGATCAAAGCACTTTCGCGCATTAATTCGATTTCTTCACGTGATTTTACTATAATCATAATTTCGGATTTTCAGTTGGCAAAAGTACGACTTTTTATTTAAAATTTTTCGCCACGAATTGACACAAATTGAGACAAATTAGATTGTTTTAGGTAGTGAGATTTCATGAATCAGGATTTAAGTCAAAAGTTGATAAAGAAAAATTTCTGAATTCATGGTGAACCGACAATTAATATCGATTGGTTTTTCCAATTACTATTTGGCAGAAAAAACGTAAATTAGTAAGAGTTAAAATTATTTAAATTATGGAAACGTCTATAGATCAAGAAAATATATCCAAAAAGAAAGCTTTAAATAAAATGAAAGGCAATGCTTTGGCACTTTTAGGTATTGCGGTACTTTTATTTATCATAGCTATTTATTTTAAAATTCCCATGTTGCAGGCTTTTAGTGAGGCGGCAATGGTAGGAGGAATTGCTGATTGGTTTGCTGTTGTGGCATTATTTCGTCATCCGTTAGGAATTCCGATTTGGCATACAGCAATTATTCCGACTAAGAAAAATGAGATTGGAGAAAACCTGGGAAATTTTGTTTCAGAAGAATTTCTGAATCGAGAAAAATTAGAAATTAAATTAGAAGAGTTCAACTTTGCTACGAAAGCTTCAGATTGGTTGTCGCAGGAAGAAAATGCGAATAAAATTGCCAATCTGGTAGCGGTAAATATTATTCCCGGAATTTTAAAAACAATAAAAGACGAAGATATAAAGCGATTTATTCAGTATCAGTTTAAAGAAAAGCTAGAAGGGATTAATTTTGGAGATTGGGTTGCTTTGGCTTTAGAACCTTTGCAAAAAGGAAATGTAAAAGATGAATTGCTAACCAATGTTCTGGATGTTATGAGTACGGAACTAAGCAATAACAAAGATCTGATTCGTAAAAAAGTAAAAGAATCTACGCCATTTTTGAGTTTTGGCTTAGCCGATAAAAAAATCTCAGAAGGTATTTTTAATGGCTTGGCCGAGTTTTTACATGAAGCTAAAAATCCGGAAAGCGCGGTGAGAATTAAAATAGACGAATACGTTTATAATTTTCTGGATAAAGTCAAAAACTCCGAAGAAATGCGAATCAAGATCAATAACATGATTTTGAGTTTTGCGGGTAAAAAAGAAGTTCAGGATTATATAAACGGAATTTGGGATGAAATAAAATTGTCTATTTCGAATGATTTGGATAAAGGGGATCAGTCCTCTATTAAAAATAGTATTTCGGGCTTGATTCAGGGTTTCGGAAACGGTATAAAAGAAGATCCTGTAATGATTGACAAGATCAATAATTTTATCAAAAACGATTTGTTGTCTATTTTATTAAACAATAAAAAAGTAATTGGAGATTTAATTTCGTCAACCGTAAAAAGCTGGGATGGAAAAGAAGTTTCAGAAAAATTAGAATTAGAAATAGGGAAAGATCTTCAATACATTCGAATCAACGGAACTCTTGTTGGAGGTTTAATCGGGATCGTAATCTATTGCGTCGAGTGGACGTATCATTATTTTGTGGTGTGATTAATTAATCTATGTCAGGCTGAGCGAAGTCGAAGCCCACGTTCTAATTGTCGTGCCCTTCGACTTCGCTCAGGGTGACAGCTGGAAAAAAAAAAGAGACAAATTATAAAAAATTGCCTCTTTTTTTTTGTTATCTAATAATGTTAGGTGCTTCTACAACAACGAATGACAAGTCATCGCATTTGGTTGCTGAATTCCCATTAACTCCAAAATAGTAGGAGCAATGTCACCTAAAACACCATTTTGGATATTTTTTAATTCTTTATCAACTAGGATAATCGGCACAGGATTCGTTGTGTGTGCTGTATTAGGGCTTCCGTCAGGATTAATCATAGTTTCGCAATTTCCGTGATCGGCAATTACGATTGTTGTATAATCGTTGGCAAGAGCGGCTTCGATAACTTGTTTTACACAAGCATCAACAGCTTCACAAGCAAGGATTGCAGCACTCATGATTCCTGTATGTCCTACCATGTCTCCGTTTGCGAAGTTTAAGCAAACAAAATCAACTTCTTTTTTGTTCAATTCAGGAACAAGAGCAGCTGTAAGTTCATAAGCGCTCATTTCTGGTTGTAAATCGTAAGTAGCTACTTTTGGAGAATTTCTCAAAATACGCGACTCACCTTCAAAAGGCGTTTCTCTACCACCGGAGAAGAAAAATGTTACGTGCGGATATTTCTCAGTTTCAGCAATACGTATTTGTTTTTTACCGGCTTTTTCAAGAACCTCACCAAGAGTTTCTGTAATATTATCTTTATTGTAAACTACTTTTACGTTTTGGTATGTTTCGTCATAATTTGTAAGCGTTACATAATACAAGTTTAGCTTGTGCATGTTTTGCTCATGGAAATCATGTTGAGAAAGTGCTTCTGTAAGTTCACGTCCCCTATCTGTTCTGAAGTTAAAGAAGATTACCACGTCACCTTCAACAATTGTAGCTAATGGTTTATCTTGTTCATCTACCATTACAATTGGCTCAATGAATTCGTCTGTAACATGGTGAGAATAGCTGTCAAGAATGCTTGCAACTGCATTTTTAGAAGGAGTTCCAATAGCATTTACAACTAAATCATAAGCTAATTTTACACGTTCCCAACGCTTATCACGGTCCATCGCATAATAACGACCAATGATAGAAGCGATTTTTACCGGAGTATCTTTAATATGCTCCTCTAAATCCTGAATATATTTTGCACCAGATTTCGGGTCAACATCACGGCCATCAGTAAAAGCATGCACATATACCTGGTCTAAACCATATTCTTGCGATGCATCAATTAATCCGCGTAGGTGAGAAGTGTGAGAGTGAACTCCACCATCAGACACTAATCCTAAAAAATGTACTTTTTTATTGTTTTCTTTAGCATAAGTAAAAGCATCAACAAGAACTTGTTCTTTGGCAAGTGTCTGGTGTGCTACAGCTAAATTTATTTTGGCTAAATCCTGGTATACAATCCTTCCTGCACCAAGGTTCATGTGACCTACTTCGCTGTTTCCCATTTGTCCCTCAGGTAAACCCACATTTAATCCGTCGGTTCTAAGTTGTGCACTTGGGTAGTTTTGGTAAAGGCTGTTTATAAAAGGAACATTTGCATTGTCTATTGCAGATACTTTAGGATCGGGAGATTTTCCCCAACCGTCTAAAATCATAAGTATTACTTTTTTATTCATCATTTTTAGTTTTTTACAAAGATAAGTCATTTCTAAAATGTGCGCGAAAGCAATTGTACAATTATGTTTAATAAAATGAACTGTATTAAAAAATAATAAATTAATTGAAGAATTCTTTATTTTTTAAAATTAATTCAGACTAAGCTCTTTTTCTGGCTTTATTTTTAACAGCATTTTGTTCGATAAACAGCTTGTTTTTTAAAGAGAGATTCTGTTTTAAGACTTCGTTTTAACAAATGTTGTTTTTTGTTGAAAATAATAGAAAAACGAGAACAAAAGAGGAGGAGAGAAAGTCACTTTTTTCAGGAAACTTTCAAAAGTTACAATAAATCAGATAGTTTGTTGTTTTATTTATTACGGAAGAAGTTTCAAAATTACCATTAAATTTTGTTTTTATTAAGAAAATTGCCATAAATATTAGGATTGTGTACAGAAGAAAAAATCTTACAGGAATAATGTTTTTGTGTTAATAATGTTAAAATTTCGACAAAAAACGCCTGATTTTCAAGCTGATATTTTGAGAGGCTAAAAATATTTATACTTTTGCCTTACCCAGATTTTTTATTAACCTAAAGAAATTCAATGATTTACAAAATTTATCCATTGCTAGTGTTTTTGCTATTATCTTTTGGTAAAGATTCAAATAACACTCCCGAAATTAAAAAGGCCACAGTAAAAAGTATTGCAAAAGTTGAGAAATTTACTGTCGAAGCTAAAATTGAAAGTATCTATCATACCTTAAATTCTAACAATTTTAATTTACCTGAGCTTAGAACTTTTTCTGAGGCTTTAAAAGGATTTTATTTGTTGAAAGAAAAAGGTGTTATACAGAAAGATATTTTAACGGTTATTGACTTTAGTTTGTCATCAAATACAAAACGCCTTTGGGTAATTGATTTGACAACAAATACAATCTTATTTAATTCTTTAGTCGCACACGGACGAAATACCGGAGAAGAATTTGCGTCTAACTTTTCAAATTCAAATTCATCTTATAAAAGCAGTTTAGGTTTTTATGCAACAGGAGAAATTTACCAGGGAAAACATGGAGCTTCTTTGCGTTTAGATGGTTTAGAAAACGGAATTAATAGTAATGCCCGTCAAAGAGGAGTTGTAATGCATGGTGCCGATTATGTTTCTGAATCTTTTATCAGAGATCATAAAAGATTAGGCAGAAGCCAGGGTTGTCCAGCACTTCCAATCGAATTGACGGATGAAATAATTGAACTAATAAAAGACAAATCGTGTTTGTATATCTACCATCCGTCAAGAAGCTTTGCGATGGAAGAGAGACTAATTTCTTAATTTAGCATACAAATCCGAATCGAGATTATAAATATCAGCTCTGAAAATGAGCTGATTTTTTTTGCTCCAAGCCGTCCAGTACCACTGATATAAAGCGTATTTTTTTGTGATTTTGATACTCGTTGTCTTTTTTGAAGCAATTATAGTGTCGATTCTGTCTTTTGACCATTTTTCTGAATCATCTAAAATATGTTCGGCCAATTCTAAAGGGTTTTCCACGCGAACACATCCTGAACTTAGCGAACGATTACTTCTTCCAAAATTATTACGATGATTGGTATCGTGCAAATACACGCTATGATGATTTGGGAAAAGAATTTTCATTAATCCCAAAGCATTATTGTAACCGGGACTTTGTACATAGCGATAATTTCCGGGTTTGTTTTCGTTCCAGTTGTTTGGGTCAACTGCATTTCCGGCAGTATCATATATCGTGATGTTTTTGTTCGCCAGATAATTGCGATTTCGTTTCATTGCCGGAACAACATCCTCCTTTAATATCGTTGGCGGAACCGTCCATGTAGGGTTAAAAACAACTGTTCTTAGCATCGAAGTAATGATAGGCGTTTTTCTTTTGCTTGTTCCTACCACAACATTACGGACCAAAGTCGTATCCTGGTTTTCGACAACATTCAGGCTGTAATCCGGAATGTTTATAATAAAATAGTTTTCGGCTAAATCATTATTGTACCATCTCCATCGTTCTAAGTTGGCGATAATTTGTTGTTTTCTTTTTTCTTTCGAATAATTTAAAGCGCTAATTGTTCCTACGCCAATAACGCCATCAGATGCTAAGCCGTGTCTTTCCTGAAATTTCTTTACAGATTCAAAAGTCTTTTGATCGTAAATTTTAGTCAGACTATCTTTTTTAGGCATGTCCTGCCAATACATTAATCTCTTTTTAATGTTTATTAAAGCTGAATTAGTATCGTTTAAAACGATTTTATCTACAGATTCGATATTCTTTATATTGTCCTCAGGAAAAGTATTAATGATTTCAAGCGACTTTAATAGTTGTTTGTAGATATATGTTTTTGACTGAATATTGTCGACCACGCTATCTAATTTGTTTTTATTAAAAGCTTTAATAAGAACATTGTTTACATCAAAAGTCTTTTCTTCTAAATCCCAGTCATTATATAATTTTTTAGGATCTAGTTTTCCTTTATAAAGATGATTTAAATACTTTTCGAAATTATAAGTAATAAGTATGTCGTACGTTGCAAGATCGGCATCGCTTAAAGAGGTAATCTTATCTTCGAATTTTTTTAATGTAGAAGATTTGTAATCTTCCGGATCTAAGCCCAGTTCTTCAGCTTTTGATAATTGCGATAAAACGTAAGTTCTCTTTTTTAAATTCCCCCAAACGGTTTTGTTTTCTGATGAATTGTAAAATTGCTTAAGAGTTTCACTTTTAAAAGTGCCTATAAGAGCAGTGTCTATTTCGACTTTTCTTTCATCAGTAAGTATAATGGCCGGTGCCGTTTTTTTTACGACGGCAGGAATTATTTTTGGTGTCTCTTTTTTACAACCAATAAAAATGCATATTACTAATAAGAAGTAAAGTTTGTTCATTCTGTGTTTTTTTAAACATTAAATAATGTTTGCTATTATTTTATATCAAACGGTTCGCCTTGGGTTGGCATTCCATTTTATGTAAAATCAAATTGTGGCATTTCCGGAGTTATAACCGGATCAACTTTATTAGTATTGCAGTAGGTTAGGCAATGCTTAATTTTATGTTTTATTCAAATTCCTTTTCAGATGCGCTTTTAAAACGATCATTGTTGGAGCTTGCGCTTCATTTTACCCGGCAAATATAGTACTGATTTTATTGAATAACGAAATAATTCCTATTAAATTTTTATTATCAAATAAATCAAATAATAGTTGGTTTCCCGGTCATCCTCTCAAAAGGCTGTAAACGTTTATGAGGTTCTTTGTTCTTACTAATGAGTTGCCGGACGATATGAGTTGCTTTGGTACTATTTCTTTAATATTATTCTTATTTTTTGAAAAAAAAATGATTCTATAACTTTTTAGTTTTAAATGAATTATAAATTATTGTTGTTTTTTGTTGAATTTTTTTGCGAAAAAGCTTGTTTTGAACTTAAGTTATTTTCTATATTTGCACCACGGTAATGCGAAAGTAGCTCAGTTGGTAGAGCTCCAGCCTTCCAAGCTGGTTGTCGCGAGTTCGAGCCTCGTCTTTCGCTCTAAAAAACCGGAACTTAATTGTTTCGGTTTTTTTATCAAAATTAAATAATTATTGATTTTTATTTTTTTAAACGATTTAATTATTTATATTTGCACCCGGTTAATGCGAAAGTAGCTCAGTTGGTAGAGCTCCAGCCTTCCAAGCTGGTTGTCGCGAGTTCGAGCCTCGTCTTTCGCTCTTCAAAATCCTCAAACAATTTGTTTGGGGATTTTTTGTTTTAAACCATATAAGTTATATAAGTTCATTTAAAAAGTTTTAGACAAAAAGCTTAAATTTTCTTATATAACTTATATGGTGAAAAAATTATTTTAAATCGCTCAAGTCGCTTTCTGTTTCTAATTCTACCGGATTTTCATTTTGTAAAAATAAACGAGCAGATAAATTTCCTTTCAAAGTAATTTTTTCTCCTTTTACTTCAAGCCAGCTTCCTTCTCTTAAACCTAAAACCGGAATAGCATTAAAAGCATGAAACTCTTTAATTCTTGTTTCGCGCGTTTCTCCCATATGTTTCGATTGTGTATCAGGATCTAAATAATGCGGATTTAAGTTAAAAGGAATTAATCCTAAAGTCTGAAAACTTGGTGGGTAAATAATAGGCATGTCATTTGTAGTTTGCATCGATAAACCGCAAATGTTTGATCCTGCACTGGTTCCTAAATAAGGTGTCCCGTTTTTTACCGTTTCAGCAAGAACTTGCATGATATTGTGCTTGTATAATTGTGTAACCAATAAAAAAGTGTTTCCTCCTCCTGTAAAAATCCCTTCAGCATTTTTTACGGCATCGCCGGCATTGTCGAATTCGTGAATTCCCTTAACCGAAATGTTTATTGATGCGAAAGCTGTTGAAACTTTGCTGGTGTACTCGTCATGCGAAATGCCTCCCGGACGCGCAAAAGGTATAAATAAGATACTTTTGCAATCCTTGAAATGCGATTGTAAAGTGGGTAATAAGTACTCTAAATAGCTGCCTTCGTGAAGAGTAGAAGTGCTGGCAATAATAATGCTTTTCATAAAATTTAAACTCAGATTGTTTAGGTTAAAGATATTAAAAAGTCTGTTTTTAGAGGTGGTAAACAAACTTTAATTAACATATTTTTACCATGTCCTTAATACTAAATTTGCAATACATTAAGATATTTTTACAGCTTTAAGAAAATCTCTAAATTTTTGTCATTTTGATTCATAAAGCTATATGTGTTTTGATGTTGGTTGCAGGGCAGGCTGCCTGGTCTCAGGCCGAAGACAGAACTGTTCTAAACGGACGAATAACGGCAAATAGTGCCGATCTGGAAGGCGTTTATGTAATTAATGCGCAAACAGAGGTTATGGCTGCAACCAATGATTTGGGAGCTTTTTCGATTTTGGCAAAACCGGGTGATGAACTTGTTTTTTCATCCATACAATTCAAAGAAAATAGAGTTTTGCTTCAACCTGAAAATTTTTGTGATGTTAACTTTTCAGTTCGGCTGAATGTGATAATGCATCAATTGCAGGAAGTTGTTGTTAAGAATTATAGTGGTATAAATGCTGTTGCTTTAGGGATTATTCCAAGTGGTCAGAAAACGTATACCGAAGCTGAAAGAAAATTACATACCGCAACAGCATTAAATGCTGCTGCAAATGCAGGGGGTATGGCAGGAGGTTCAGTTTCTGCAGATCCTTTATTGAATTTTTTCTCCGGTCGTACCGCAATGCTTAAAAAAGAAGTTGCTGTCGAGAAAAAAGAGTTTTTTATGAAACTTTTAGAACGTATGTTCAGCCTCGATCATTTTATCGACCGATTGAAAATTCCGGCAGAATACGTAAAAGGTTTTGAATATTATGCAGTTGAAAATGATAAATTCACAGTAATTTTGAATTCTAAAAACAGAACGTCAACTGAGTTTTTGTTGGGAGAATTAGCTGTAAAATACAAAGAAATAATTGCACGTGAGAATAAGTAACATTTTACAAATAATCTTTTTTTTATTGATTGTTCAGGTTGGGTTTGGGCAAAACAACACTTCAAAAGAAATTACCGGACAAATATTTGAGCAATCAACGAATGTCGAGGGGGTAAATATTATCAATAATACAACTCAGGTTACTGCTGTTTCAGATGCGGGCGGAATGTTTTCTATTGTAGTAAAGGAAGGTGATGTTTTGGTTTTTTCGTCTGTTAATCTCGATCCTTTTAAACGCCGAATTACAATGGAGGATTTAAAATCAGGCTCTATTGTGGTTAAAATGAACGCCAAAGAGATCGAATTGAAAGAAGTAATTGTAAATGAAAATGCAAATGTCACGGCCGAAAATTTAGGTATAATTCCGTACGGTCAAAAAAAATACACTCCGGCCGAAAGGAAAGTCTATACTGCAACTTCAACTTCTGTGGATAAGTTACTTAACGCAATTTCAGGCCGCACTGCGATGCTTAAAAAAGAGGTGAATGTCGAGAAAAAAGAGGCACTTTTCAGGAAAATCGAATATCTTTTTGAGGAGAATTATTACACAGAAAGATTAAGGATTCCGGTGGCTGACATCAAAGGATTTCAATTATATTGTGTAGATGATGCTGATTTTGCCGTATCTTTGGATACTAAGAACAAAACGATGAGTATGTTTTTAATAACAGATTTAGCAAGGAAATATCTAACAATTCTCGAAAATGAAAAATAAACTAGGAATACTCGTTGTGTGCTTATTTTGCCAGATTGCACTGGGACAAAATAATTCAAGGAAGCCACTACATGGACAAGTTGTGAATGATTCTATAACTCTTGAAAGTGGTTATGTAATGAACTTAAATGCCAATATCAGAACCTTTATTAGTTCAAACGGTTTATTTGATATTATGGCAAAGCCAAAAGATACTTTGTTGATTACAAGTATGGCTTTTCAATCTAAAAAAATTGTTTTAACAGAGAAAAATTGTGCCGACAGACTTTTTCTGGTACAAATGGATTTGGTAAGCAATCAATTAAAAGAGGTTGTAGTTCATAAAGATTTAAAAGTAAAAGCATTTGATAAAAATAGTCAGGCTATAGTAGATACTAAATTTGTTGACGATGAGAAATCGTCTCCTAAAAACAAATTTATCTATGATGGTACAATAGAAAACGGAGTTGATTTTGTGCGAATATTTAAAGACGCAAGAAAATTAATGAAAAAGAAAGATGCTGATGTAGTGCCTGAGGAAGAAGCAAGTGATTTTGCTTTTACGATGTATGCAAAAGCTAATTTTACTCCTGATTTTTATACCGATACATTAAAACTTAAAAAAGAAGAAGTAGATATCTTTTTACTGTTTTGTGCTGTAGATCCTGAATCTAAAAAACACTTGAAACAAGAAGAAAAGTTTGAATTGATGGATTTTTTAATTACTAAAAGTCAGGAATTCAAAAAAGTGGATGTTGCCCGAAAATGAAAAATAGATTAATTTACCCTTTGCTGGGAATATTGTTTTTATCGCTTACAGCGTTTTCATTCCATAAATTTTATATGGGAGTTTTTCAGGTCAATTATGCGGCCGAAAAGAAAATGATTCAGATTACTTCCCGAATTTTTATCGATGATTTGAATAACGGGATGGAAAAGAAATACCATCAAAAAACATTTGTAGGTACTGATAAAGAAACTCAGGCGGATATCGACTTGTTGAAAAAATATCTTGCTGAAAATTTTTCTATAAAAATAAACGGTCAGTCAAAACCTATTACTTTTTTATCAAAAGAAGTAGAATCAAACGACGTTTTAGTTTGTTATTCCAGGATAAAAGACATTGATAAATTTAAAACAATCGAAATAATTAATACTATTTTGGTTGATTGGAATGCTGAACAGCAAAATATTACACATATTTCAGCATTTGGCACTAAAAAGAGTGTTCTTTTTACAGAATCTTCAAGGAAAGAATTGTTAAAGTACTAAATAATAGTTAAAATTATTATTTTAATTGTTATTTTCACACCGTGATAAAATTACCATTAAAAATTTATGAAAAAACTTTCATTATTCTTGATTTTTCCTGCAATCCTATTCTCTCAGGAAAAAACAACAACTCCAAAACAACAAGGAAAGTACGATACTAACAAATTCAGCCAGATGTATGATTTGTTAGCGACGCCTAATATGTTTCGTACAGCATCGGGAGCACCGGGCCCGGCGTATTATCAGCAACAGGCAGATTATAAAATCGATATCGAATTAGACGATAAAAATTCAAAAATAAATGGTTCTGAAGTTATTACGTACTCCAACAATTCGCCGGACAGTTTAGAGTATTTATGGATTCAGTTAGACCAAAATCAGGCAAAGCCAAAAAACCAGACTTCCTTGGCTGAAAGCGAAAAAATTAATCAGGTTTTACCACTTGAAGGTTTTTCAAGTAAATACTTAAAGAAAGATCTCGAACGCGGTTTTAATATCGAATATGTAAAAGATTCGAAAGGAAACCCAATGTCCTATACCATCAACGAAACCATGATGCGTATTAATCTTGTAACACCTCTAAAGCCAGGGGAGAAAATTTCAATGGCTATAAAATGGTGGTACAATGTTAACAACTACAGAAAAGAAGGCGGACGTTCTGGTTATGAATTTTTTGAAAAAGACGGAAATAAATTATACGTAATTGCTCAGTTTTATCCAAGAATGGCTGTTTATAATGATGTCGAAGGATGGCAGAATATGCAGTTTTGGGGAAGCGGAGAATTTGCTTTACCCTTTGGAAACTTTGACGTAAACATTACAGTTCCTGCAGATCACGTAATTGATGCTACAGGTGAATTAACCAACAGAAGCGAAGTTTTTACACCAGAACAGGTAAAACGTTACGAACAAGCTCAAAAATCATTTGATAAACCTGTTGTAATTGTAACGCAGGCAGAAGCTGAAGCGGCTGAAAAAGGATTCTCTGAAAAGAAAAAAACATGGAAATTTAGTGCTAAAAATGTACGTGATTTCGGAATTGCTTCTTCAAGAAAATTTATTTACGATGCAATGGCTGTAAAGATTGGTAACAGAGTAGTTATGGCAGAATCTGTTTATCCAAAAGAAGCAAATCCGCTTTGGGGAGAAACATCAACAATGGTTGTTGCACATACCTTAAAAAGTTATTCATCACATACATTCGATTATCCTTATCCAAAAGCAGTATCAGTTTCTGCAGAAGATCAAGGTATGGAATACCCAATGATTTGTTGGAATTTTGGTCGTCCGGATGAAAATGGATTTACAAGCAAAGAAGTTAAAAACGGAATGATTGGTGTTGTAATTCACGAAGTTGGACACACTTTCTTCCCGATGATTGTAAACTCAGATGAGCGTCAATGGAGCTGGATGGATGAAGGTTTGAATTCATTTTTAGAATATTTAGCAGAGCAGGAATGGGATTCTAATTTCCCGTCAAGACGTGGCCCTGCAAAAAATATCGTTCCTTACATGAGTGGCGATCAAAAGTTTTTAGAGCCAATTATGTCTAACTCAGAAACGATTCATCAATTTGGAAATAATGCTTACGGAAAACCGGCTACAGGACTTAATATTTTAAGAGAAGTAGTAATGGGAAGAGAACTGTTTGATTATGCTTTTAAAACATACGCCAACAGATGGAAATTCAAGCACCCAACCCCTGAGGATTTCTTTAGAACTATGGAAGATGCTTCTGCCGTAGATTTAGACTGGTTTTTTAGAGGATGGTTTTACTCAACAGATTTTGTAGATATTGGTATCAAAGATGTAAAACAATATTATGTTTCAGAAACTCCAACAGCCGATCTTAAAGATGTAAAAGTGAGAAAAGGAAGATTTGGTTTCGAAAAAGGACCATTTGTTTATTTAGTTGCCGGCGACAATGCAGAGGTAAGTAATGCGAACAAAAAAGCCTTAAAAGTAGAAGATGTAAAATCATTGGCTGATTACGTAAGTCAAACCTTTACAGCTCAGGAAAAAGAAGAACTTAAATCGCCTAAATATTTTTATGAAGTAGAGTATAACAAACCAGGCGGAATGATTATGCCAATTCTTGTAGAGATCACTTACGAAGACGGTACAAAAGATAATTATCAATATCCGGCGCAAATCTGGAGAAAAAATAATGATACCGCAAAGAAAGTTTATGCAACTTCAAAAGCGATAAAAAGCATTCAGATAGATCCAAAACTACTAACAGCTGATATTGATGTAACCAACAATTCATGGCCAAAAGTAGAAGTAAAATCTAAATTTGATTAATAACATACCTAAAAGACTCTGAAAAGAGTCTTTTTTTTTTAAGTAAATTTTAAAACTCTCAGCTACAAAATTTAATATCTTTGTGGCACACAAAAATAAAAGATATGTTTGGTATAGGAGGAGGAGAACTAGTTTTTATACTGTTTATAGTATTAATGCTTTTTGGTTCAGATAAAGTGCCGGAAATTGCCCGTACAATGGGTAAAGCCATGGCGCAGCTAAAAAATGCGACCAATGATATTAAAAGTGAAATTCAAAAAGGAGCAGAGGCTAATGGTCTTGATCAGAATGCTTTGAATAGTATCACAGGTAATATCAATGCTCAGATCAACGATGCCAAAGCTAACTTACTAGGAGATTCTACCAATGTAACTTCGAATTTGTTGGGCGATACGGCCACAGAAATAGATAAAGTAAAAGAAGATATCGATTCTATCTCAGGACCCGTAAAACGTCAATTATAATGCTCGAAAGAATAAAAGAATTAGATACCAGTCTTTTGGTATACCTTAACGGTTTAGGTTCAAAAACATACGATGGATTATGGTTGATCATCACCGATCAACGAAATTGGATTCCACTTTTTTTACTAATGTTTTATCTTATTTACAAAAAAATAGGAGGAAAGCAAACCCTGTACGTGTTGTTGTTTATAGCAGTTTTAATTGCTTTTACAGATCAAACCACGAACTTGTTTAAATATACATTTCAGCGCTTGCGCCCTTGCAACAACCCCGATATCAATTCGATTATACGCGTTGTTCAGGTTCGTAAATCCTATAGTTTTTTCTCAGGACATGCGGCTAATACAATGGCAGTAGCGACCTTTTTGTATTTGGTTTTAAAACGTCATTTTAAATATCTTGGATTTTTGTTCTTATGGCCATTAATTTTCGCCTATAGCCGAATTTATTTAGGATTACACTATCCGGGAGATATCCTGACAGGTTATTTCTTTGGAGCACTTTTCGGATTTTTAATTTATTTAGTTTACCGAAAACTAAAACCACAATATTTTCCGGGATAATTTTAAGGAGCTATATCCAGCTGTCCGCTATATCTTTTGTTTTTTAAAGAAAAAAACAAAAGGATGCCGCTTCCATCTGGGCTAGGGCACTCATTTTCAAAAGAAATTTTATTCTATAAAAAGATAAAAGGCTTTAACCAAAACGTAATGTTTTAGTTAAAGCCTTTTTTAATGTGATTACATTTTAACCACAATCTTGTCATCCTGACGAAGGAAGGATCACACTATCCCGAAGCTTCGGGACGCAATCTATATCTCTAATCTTTGTAGAGTTCCGTGTGTGATCCTTCCTTTGTCAGGATGACAAACTATACGTAAATATTCTTATGAAAACGAATCTCCTAGCCCCGATAGAAGAGGAAATCCTTTTGTGGCGGTGTTCGCCACAAAAGATTGGAACGGATAGCGGGATTAGCTCCTGAAAAATATTAGGTTTTTATTATAGAAGTCGAAATGGCAAAATAACAACTAAAGTACTCTACTCACCGTCAAACCATCACGAATAGGCAATAAAACCGTCTCTACTCTAGGATCATTCTTTAATAGTAAGTTATATTCTAAAAGTACTTTTGTGCTCACATCATTAGGGTGAACAGGTTCCAGGATTTTTCCGCTCCATAGAACATTATCAGACAAAATAATTCCGCCTTTGTTCATTTTCGGAACAATCATTTCCCAGTAATTCAGGTAATTTTCCTTATCGGCATCAATAAAAACCAAGTCAAATTTTACGTCAAGAGTCGGGATAATATCAACCGCCTCGCCTAAATGCTGAAAAATTTGTTTTCCCCAAGGCGATGCGTCAAAATATTTACGCTGAAAATCTACCAATTCCTCTTTAATGTCTATGGTATGTAGTTGCCCGTTTTCCTGCATTCCTTCGCACAAACACAAAGCAGCATAACCCGTATAAGTGCCAATTTCAAGAATATTAACCGGACGAATTAGTTTAGACAACATGCTTAAAACACGCCCCTGAAAATGGCCGCTTAGCATTCTTGGTAAAAGTATCTTCTGATAGGTTTCTTTATTCAGTTTTGCTAATAATTCCGGTTCGTTTTCAGAATGTTGTTCGATATAATCTTCTAATTCCTGTGATATAAAATGCATGTTGTAGTCTTCTAAATTTAAAGAGCAAAAATACAAAAATATCGCTTCGCTTTTTTGCATAAAAAAACCACCCGCGAAAACGAGTGGTTCTGATTTTGAGATTGAAAAGAAACTATTTTTTCAAAGCTTCATTTACTTCTTTTGCTGTTTTTACAGTACCGTCTTTTGCAGCTTTTGCAGCATTTTCTACTTTTTCAGCTCCTTTTTTAGTAGCGTCTTTTACATCAGTAGCGGTTTTTTTAGCGGCATTTTCAACATCATTAGCTGCCTTTTTAGTAGCATCTTTTACGTCTTGTGCAGCATTTTGAGAAGCTTCTTTTGCGCTTGCAGCAGCGTTTTCTGCTTTGATAGCTGCGCTATCTTTTGCCTCTTTAATATCAGTTGTTAAAGTGTCAACTTTGTTTCCAAGAGTCAATTCATCATCTGCAGGTTTTGGTTCTTTCTTTTCGCAAGATTGAACAGCGAATGCTAATAAAGCGACAACAGCTAAGCTTAAAATTTGTTTTTTCATAATGAATAATTTTTTTTAGGTTGATAAAATTTAAAGGTTATAAAGCTGAAAAATAAAGATACACATTTTAAAATGACTGAGCTCTTTGTAAGATTATTTTCCTTTTGAGGCTAAGACAATTCTCGTGCCAAATTTTATAAATTAAAAAAAAGAGGATGAAGTTTTTTTGAAATAAAAAAAGGTACCTCGCCACAAGATACCTTTAAAAACAAATTATACATGAAAACAATTTAAAGCGAAATTGTAAATTAGATTGTTAGTTTTTGTATAAACTAAAATTTACCACAATTTCATCTCTAACTTTTATTAATCCCGCCATTTTTACGGGAGGTTCTAATTCTATATCAGAAAAATTTAAATTAAGTGATCCCTGAATTTTATTATCAGAGCTATACAATATAAAATCCTTGTACTTAAGTGTTTTGTTTGTGATCAAAAAAGTAAGATTGCATTTGTAATTTTTACCAAATTGTTTTACATCGGTGATCGTTACAGTACTGTTGGGGAACTTTTTTACTTTAACGGTTCCTTGCAGATCTTTAGTCATGATTTTGTTTCCACAATCAAAATCCGACATATTGATCTCTGTATTAAAATTGTTTTTCTTGTTCGAATTCAAAAAAACAGTATCTTTTTTTGAAAACGTATTCGAACAATTGTATTTGCCGACTGTAGATACTCCAGTGATTTCTATTTTTATTTTATTTATTACCAACGTTGTATCTTCTGTCATAAAAGTGGGTTTAGCACTTCCGAAGAAAGCGAAAATCGCTAAACCCATAATTAAGATTGAAAATCTTGTTTTCATTTTTGTTATATTAGAATGCAATTGTTGCTTCGAATACTAAACCTTCAAATTTACCACCATAAAAGTTGTTTAGATTTCCTGTAGCAGGATCTCCCGTAAATTGTGAGTAATTTTTATATTTTTGATTAACGTAGTTTAGTTTAGCTAAAATGTTTTTAGTCATAAACCAACCAGCACTTGCTTCAAATTTATCTACTGTAACTTTTTGAGCATCAGCATTAGATAATTTTCCAGATACGGTATTGTATTTTCCTCCCAGATAGAATTGTTCTGTTGATCCAAATCTGTAAACAAGCTCTGATGCATATTGATTAGCAGTACGTTTGTCGTCAGTACCAGCTTTATCTCCTCCTGAAGCTAATTCGATTGTTCCGAAGAATTCAAGTCCTTTGTATTTTACAAAAGGGTTAATCATATATGTAGTAGCCCAGTTTTTGAAATTAGGGTTGAACGTTGCCTCTGGAGTAGATGTTTTACTGAAACTAGTAGCAATATCAGTAGTAGTTGTAGAAATAACAGTACCACTAGCATCGGTCTTAGTAATAGTATTTTTGTATGGGTTGTTATTCAATATACCCCAATACCCAAACCCTGATCTATTTGCAGAATATATGTTTGCGTTTCCAAGATTTGCGTTATGGTAATAAGAACCAGTTATTCTTACTCTTAAATCTTTATTAAGCTGTTTGTCATAACCTAATTTAGCTAAGATTGATGGACTATGTGTGGTGTTTGCGTTTGGACCATTAGGATAAAAAACTTCCTCATTACTTTGATTCAAATTACCATTTGTAACACCTAACATACTTACCAGTCCACTTCTGTTGTAGTAAACTTCCATACCCATTTCTGTAGTGAAAGAATACATGATGTTATTTCCAACAAATGCATTTCTAATTGTATTACCATTATCAGAACCTCTAAAGTGAGCATCACCAAAATTGTTCTCCATTTGTCCAATTTTAATGGTAGCATATTTCATTACATCAGCCAGGAAGTCTTTTTTGATGAAGTCTAACTTGTCAATTTGTAAGTATCCACCTTTTACATAAGAATCGTTGTGGTGTCTTGAAGCTAAATAAACATCTAAGTTTACTCGTACTCCGTCAAACAATTGAGCACCAATATACATATCAGCTCCGGGAAGAGTAAAGTTGTTTTCAGTATTCATTAAACGATATCCGCTAATTGTTCTGGTGGTAGTTCCGGCAGCCGTAGTAGTCGTAGTTGTAATGTTAGCAGGCTGGTCGTTGAATGAATTTGTTGCCTGGAAATCCATGTTGAAAGCACCACCAAGGTCAATACTTAGGCCTTTAAATTCTCTAGTGTCTTTTTGTACGTCGAATACATTAATACCGTCTTTTCCTCTAGAGATTTGGTTTTGCATGTTTCCAAAACTAACTTGTGCATTAGCAGCAAATGTGCCTGCTAAAGCTATAAATAGAAAATAAATTTTTTTCATGGCGTTTATTAATTAAAGTTTAAGTTAAATTTTAGTGTTAAATCCTGTCCGGTTTTAATAGTTCCCAGCATTGCAGTTGGAGACTTCATTCCAAAATCAGTAAAAGTGATTTTATTAGATCCCTGAAGATTTAATCCGTTTGCAGTTACGGTTGTTTTTACCGTTGTTTTGATTACTTTACTAACTCCGGCGATAGTATAAGTTCCGGTTAATTCCCAAGTAGTTTCGTTTACTTTTTCGGCAGATTTAAGAACATATTTGATGTTTTTATTTTTGTCTGTTTTCAAAGTTTCATAAGCTACTTTGTCCATACTTTTTTTCTCGCTTTTTATAGTTTCTGCTGCAAGAGTTATTGATAAAGCTTCGATATCTGTTAATTTAGAATTTGCAATAGTAAGAGTTGCAGTTCCGGTTCCTGAAGCTGATTTCATTTCCCAGTCATGCAGAGTAGATGTACCTGAAACTGAAAATGTAGATTTGCTGTCAAGCGTATAACTTTTTTGAGCAGTTGCGAGTGATGTTATTCCTAAAAAGGAAATAACAAAGGCTAGTAATTTTATTTTTGCTGTTTTCATAATGGTTTGTTGTTTAAAATGTTATGATCTTTTTTTAGTTGTTTTCAATTTTGTTTTAATGCTCTTAACTTTTGGTGAGTAGGCTATATGTTAAGAGCATTTTCTGGGGAAAAAAGGGGCAATATTTAGCCTATAGCCTTTACGGCTAGAGAGATAGTTAAGAATGTATTGTAATAGATTTTAGTTTTTTTTTCTTAAAAAACCAGTTGCGCTTAGCTTAGAATAATGTTGAAGATAACGGTTAAGTCTTTTCCTGTTTTTACAACTCCCAGAGCGGCTTTTGGCGGTGTCATTTCAAAATCACCAAAAGTAATTTGATTCGAACCCTGTATGGTAAAAGTTCCGTTATCAGCCGTTACTCTTACCTGAGTATTGTACTCTTTGCTAACACCTGCTATGGTATAAATACCGGTAAGATTCCATGTTGTTTCGTTTATTTTTTCGGCCGATTTTAAAACGTATTCAATAGTTTGGTTCGTTTCTGTGTTTAAGGCTTCGTACGCTACCTTATCCATACTTGTTTTGCTGCTTTTTAAGCTTTCGGCTAATAATGTAATCGTTAAACTATTTAAGCCGGCTAGTTTAGAATCCTTAACGGTTAGATTTGCAGTACCAGTTCCTTCTGTAGATCTCATTACCCAATCATGTACTGTAGAAGTTCCGGCAACCTCAAAAGTTGATCTTGTATTAACTGTATAGTTTTTTTGTGCATTTGCACATAATGATAATGTGGTAAATAGTACTGTTAATAAAATTGGTTTAATTGTTTTCATTTTGATGGTGCATTAGTTAATATTCAAATGAAGGAAGTTTTCTGCTCCTTTAGTTTTATAGACTAATAATTGGTATTATTTCTTGGATCAAATGTATTATGTATACACAGTAAATGGCATGATAAAAATCATTGTTAAAATTTTATTAAAATCTTATTTATAGCTATAACGTTTTCATTTTTTATTTTAAGAAATAAAACCTTACAAGGGTCGCAAAATCCTTAATTATTTAAATTGTAATTTTTTTTAATTGAATCATTTTTTAAGATTGTAGTGCACTTTATACCATTAGAAATGAACAAATACTTAAATTTGCACCATGCAAATTGAGAAAAAAGACATACGAGCCTTATCAAAAGATCAGTTACGCGATTTTTTTGTCGCTAATAATGACAAAGCTTTTCGCGGAAATCAAGTCTATGAATGGTTATGGAGCAAAGGAGCACATAGTTTTGAGGATATGACGAACGTTGCCAAAACAACGCGTTCTATGCTCGAAGATAATTTTGTTATCAATCATATCAAGGTTGATACCATGCAGCGCAGTAGCGACGGAACAGTAAAAAATGCTGTTCGTTTACATGACGGCCTGGTAGTTGAATCTGTTTTGATTCCAACGGAAACCAGAACAACAGCTTGTGTTTCAAGTCAGGTGGGTTGTAGTTTAGATTGTAATTTTTGTGCAACCGCACGTTTAAAAAGAATGCGAAATCTTGAAGCCGGAGAAATCTACGATCAGGTTATTGCAATAGATAAAGAAAGTCGCTTGTATCACAATCATCCGCTTTCGAATATCGTTTTTATGGGAATGGGAGAACCTTTAATGAATTATAATAATGTCATTAAAGCTATTGATATGATTACGTCGCCGGAAGGTTTAGGAATGTCGCCAAAACGTATTATGGTTTCGACTTCAGGAATTCCAAAAATGATCAAGAAAATGGCCGATGATGATGTAAAATTCAAATTGGCGGTTTCTTTGCATTCTGCGATTGATGAAGTTCGTGCGCGAATCATGCCTTTTAGCAAAAACTTCCCGCTGGCAGATTTAAGAGAAGCATTGGAATATTGGTACAGAAAAACAAAAAATAAGATTTCATACGAATATGTAGTATGGAAAGGAATCAACGATGATAAAGCTTCGATTGATGCTTTGGTGAAATTCTGTAAATATGTGCCATGTAAGGTTAATTTAATCGAATACAACCCAATCGATGATGGAGAATTTCAGCAAGCTTCAGAAGAATCTATTCTAGCTTACATAAAAGCTTTAGAGAATATTGGAGTAGTTTGTAAAGTACGTCGCAGCCGAGGAAAAGATATTGATGCTGCTTGCGGACAATTAGCAAACAAAGAGGGATCGGTTGATTAAATAAAACTAATATTCATATAGTCCCTATGGGACAAAAAATAGAGGCTGTGAATTTGTTTGTCTACCAACATTTAATCTCTCCGAGATACATTCCGTTAGGAATTAAATATTGGTAGATAAAAATAAACATACGAAAGCGAATATGTCCCGTAGGGACTACATTATAATGACCACAAACTACGAAAAGCATTAAAAACGAGATTGATTCTTGTTCTTAATGCTTTTTTTGGGCAAAAAGGATTCTTATTTTTAAAAAGAATTTAATACAAAGTTGTTTTCCTGATTTTAGTGACGAAGTTAGATTAGACTCTTAATAGAGAATACTTTGAGTGTGTTTTCTTAATTTTTCTATAAATTGTTGATATACTAACCTAAAATACACAACGTTTTTTTATTAAAAATAGTATATTTGGGAACGAAATGAATATTACTTCTCAAATAAAACAGCCCATCTTTAACGAGATGGAACTTTTCGAAAAAAAGTTCCATGAATCGATGACTTCAAAGGTGGCTTTACTGAACCGTATTACCTATTATATTGTAAACCGAAAAGGAAAACAAATGCGTCCGATGTTTGTTTTTTTAACGGCAAAAATGGTTTCAGGAGGCACTGTAAACGAACGAACGTATCGTGGTGCATCTGTAATTGAGCTTATTCATACTGCAACTTTGGTACATGATGATGTTGTAGATGACAGTAATCGTCGCCGCGGATTTTTCTCCATAAATGCCCTTTGGAAAAATAAAATTGCCGTTTTGGTAGGAGATTATCTTTTATCAAAAGGATTATTGCTTTCTATAGATAATGGCGATTTCGATTTACTAAGAATCATTTCTGTTGCCGTTCGCGAAATGAGCGAAGGAGAACTACTTCAGATAGAAAAAGCCCGAAGATTAGATATTACTGAGGATGTTTACTATGAAATCATCCGAAAAAAAACAGCGACACTTATTGCAGCATGTTGTGCGCTTGGAGCAAAATCGGTAATCGAAGATGATGCCCAGGTTGAGAACATGAGAAAGTTTGGAGAGCTTATCGGAATGGCGTTTCAGATCAAAGACGATTTATTCGATTATAGCGAAGAAGCCATAGGTAAACCAACCGGAATCGATATTAAAGAGCAAAAAATGACATTGCCTTTAATTCATGTTTTGAATACTTGTACTCCGCAGGAAAAAAAATGGCTGATAAACTCTATCAAAAACCATAACAAAGACAAAAAACGCGTTAAAGAAGTAATTGCCTTTGTAAAAAATAATAATGGTTTGGCTTACGCCGAAAATAAAATGGTGCAATTTCAGCAAGAAGCGCTTTCATTACTGGAAAACTTCCAGGATTCAGAGTTCAAAGATGCTCTTATTTTGATGGTAAACTACGTTATTGAGAGAAAAAAATAATCGCACACTCTATTCTTAATATTTTTATTGTTAAATTCGGTTTTAATTTAATAATGAAATATGGTTATTCTACTCATAATACTTTCGCTTGTAGTCCTTTTAGCTATTTATCTTATAGGACTTTACAATGGCTTTGTGTCTAAACGCAATATGCTTGAAGAAGCGTTAAGCGGAATCGATGTTATTCTTAAAAAACGATTTGATTTAATTCCCAATCTGGTTGAAACCGTTAAAGGATATTTAACCCACGAAAAAGAAACCCTTGCCAATATTGTAAGCCTGCGTAATCAAGCACTAAATGCCGGTACTGCAGATGAAAAATTAGCATTCGACAAGAAATTGGGTAATGCAGTAGGAACTATTTTTGCTTTGGCAGAAAATTATCCTGACCTAAAAGCCAATACAAACTTTTTGAGTTTGCAGGAAGAATTGAGCGAAATCGAAACCGAAGTAGAAAGATCAAAACGATATTATAATGCAACAGTAAGAGATTACAATATTGCCGTAGAATCTTTTCCGGGTAATATTGTGGCTAATTCTTTTGGTTTTCCAAAGAGAAACTTCCTTGAAATAGAAGATGAAAAGCAGAGAGAAACACCTAAAGTTCAGTTTTAATTGTATTATAATATGCTGCTAAGAAAAATATTCTTTGTTCTTTTTTCTATTGTTTTCTATCAGGTTCAGGCCCAGGAAAGAATTTTAAATTTTGATGTAAAAATTCAAATAGAAAAATCAGGTAATATAAATGTAACCGAAAACATTACAATAAATGCCGAAGGTCGTGATTTTAGACACGGTCTTTTAAGAGTTCTGCCATTAAGCAGACGAGATAAAGACGGTAATCAAATCGATGTTAAATACACCATACATTCTGTAAAAAAAGATGGCGCCACAGAAAATTATTTTACGAAAGAAGAATCCGGTGACTGGAAAATCTATATAGGAAATAAAGATATCGATCTCGAAAGAGGAATATACGATTATCAAATTACTTATACCGTTCCTTTTCAGATAGGATATTTTGACCAATATGATGAGTTGTATTGGAATGTAACCGGAAACGGATGGAATTTGCCTATCGATAAAGCAACCTGCGAAATCACCCTTCCGTCTGGTTATAAATTCGAAAATTTACATTGTTATACCGGAGTATCAGGATCTAAAGCATCAGATTGTGTAAATTCTTTAAAAACGGATCAAACCGTTGCCAGTTTTGCCACTGTAGAACTTAAAAACTATGAAGGTTTAACGGTTGCTGCATCATTTCCTAAAGGAATTGTTGATCCGCCTACTTTTTTGCAGGAAGCAAGCTCATTTTATAAGCAAATAAAAGTAAACTTGTGGTCTGTTATTTACGGAATAGGAATGTCACTTTTCTTCTTTTTTAGCTGGAAAAAATACGGCAAAGATCCCGTTAAGAAAACGTTGATGCCGGAATTTATTCCGCCTTTTGATTGGTCTCCTGCAATTGTAGGATATGTATACGACAGAAAAATTACGCGTAAAGCCTATATGGCCTCTGTGATAAATGCTTCGGTAAAAGGCGCAATTAGAATTTTGTCTACGGTAGAAAATGGTATGTTTAAAAACAAACATACTTATGAGATCGAGGTTTTAAACAGACAATCGCAAAAATTAAGCACTGAAGAATCTGATATAGTAAGCGGTTTTACCAAAAAGGATAAAATAAAAGTATCCGACTCTAACTATAAGATTTTCGAAAAAGCATATTCTAAATGGCTTAATACTGTAACCAAACAAGTAAAGCTGGAAGAGTTTTATCAAAACAATACCTCAAAAAAATGGATTGGTTTTGCTATTTTTCTAATTGCGGGACTTACTTATGAGTTGCTTTCTAATAATAGCGGATTTATTAGTTATCCTTTTTATACAGGACTAATCATTGCAGTTTCAGGATTAACCTATTGGTTTACAAAAGATAATATAGGTACTGGTATGCTTATTTTAAGAGCTATTCTGGCTTTTTTTATTTTACCAATGGCGTTATTTATATTTTTTGTTTCGATTCCTTATTCAAATACGATACAACTAATTGTTATTGGGGCTGTTTTCCTGATGTATATTATTTATGCAAGAACTTTAGGAAAGTTTACCCCAAAAGGTGCAGACGCATTGCATCGATTAGAAGGATTTAAGCTTTATATGCAAACGGCAGAAAAAGACCGAATGAACATGCTCAATCCTCCTGAACTGACTCCGCAATTGTTCGAGAAATTATTTCCGTATGCGATTGCATTGGGAGTTGAGATAGAATGGGGAAAACAATTTGCAGAAATTTTAGAATTGGCCAAATATGATCCTGCCTGGTATCAGGGACAAGACACGTTTTATATGCAACCGGCAATGTTTCTGTCCAGTTTTGGAAATTCAGTAAACAGTGCAGCGGTTAACCCAAATCCGCCTTCATCATCAGGAGGATCTTCATCTAGTTCCAGCGGAAGCAGTGGAAGCTGGAGTAGCGGAAGTTCTGGTGGCGGAAGCTCCGGAGGCGGAGGCGGAGGCGGTGGAGGCGGCGGTTGGTAGAATTTACAAACCAGCAGCTGTCTTAGAAAATATCTTATTAACGAAACCTTGTATTATTTATAATAGTACAAGGTTTTTTTATTTTTGATTGGGTATGATTTAGATTATCTTGCCTGAGCGGAGAAAAATAATTAGAGAATTAGAAAATTTGTTAATTAGATAATGCTCTGTATTACAGTGCTTTTTTTTGAAATGTTTTGGAATTTGGTCCCGAAGCTTCGGGATTTTTTTGAAATTTTTTCACCCTCATGCAACCATTTTAAAACTTAACTCGTCTATGCTAATAGAAGACTATTGCTAAACCAAAAAAACCGAAAAGCTTATTAATGAAAATTATCCAGTTACATCAAGATGAAACCGAAATTATAAAGTTGGCTGTCGAAAATAATCGACAAGCACAACAGCAAATTTATAGTCGGTTTTCCTCAAAAATGTTAAGCGTTTGCCGACAATATATAAAAGACATTCAATTGGCAGAAGATGTAATGATAACAGCGTTTATGAAAGTGTTTACCAACTTAAATAAATTTGAAAATAAAGGAAGTTTTGAAGGCTGGATTCGCCGAATTATGGTTAACGAATGTATATCATATTTAAGAGTACAGAAAAAAGTAAAATTTGTTGAAGATGAAATGTATGTCGAAGAAAGTTTTAATGCAACTGATAGTCAGTTTTCGATCGATCAGATTCAGTTTTTAATAGATGCTTTGCCGGACGGATATAAAATGATTTTCAATTTATACGCCATAGAAGGATACAAACACAATGAAATTGCAAAGATGTTAGGGATTAGTGAAGGAACATCAAAATCGCAATTATCGCATGCCAGAAAGATGCTGCAAACACAGATTATTATTTTAAAAAAACAAGATAATGGAACCGAATAATTTTGAAAAGGATTTCCGTGAAAAACTAAATCAACGCAAGATTGAACCAAGTGACAAAGCCTGGGATCGATTAGACGCAATGTTAAGTGTTGCCGAAGAAAAAAAGCAGCCTAAAAACAAAAAACGATGGATGTACATCGCTGCAAGTATTGTGGGTTTTTTATTAGTGGGAACATTCTTTTTTAATCAGAAACAAAGTGTTGTTGAAGCGCCAAAAAATAATGTAGTCATCAAAGAAAATCTACAAAAAGATACTGTTGTAAAACCAGATTTAGATATAATAAATTCTGTAAAGACAGAAGTAGCAGTTTCAGAAAAAACATCAAATCAGAATTCAGTAAAAGAAGAAAAAAATCTAAATGTAAAACCAAATAAAACCCTTAAAACTAAATCAAATCAAATAGCGGAGTCTTCAATCATCATCAAAAACAATCAACCAAAACAATCTGTTAATAATCAGTCTTTAGCTGTTGAAACTTCTAAAAAAGAAACAGTAGACCAATTATTAGAATCAGCCGAAAAAACTGTTGTAGCAGAAAATTCGGCAAAACCAAAATCAAAAGTAAAAATCAATGCTAATGATTTACTCAATCAGGTCGACGGCGAATTAGAGCTTTCGTTTAGAGAAAAAATGATTACAAAAGTCAATAAAAATTACCAAACGGTAAAAGTGGCTTTGGCGAATCGAAATCAACAAGAATAATTTTTTAATGGCAATATCAATTAATAATTTACAATTCACAATTAATAATTAAATCATCATCAATCACAATCAATTTAAAAAAAATCAATCAATCATGAAAAATTTGACACTTTATCTCGTTGCCCTTATTTTCTTATTTGTTACTAAGGTGCTGGGACAGGAAACCTTTGAATCAAAAGCAAAGAAAATTGCCAATAAAATAGAAAAGGTTACCAAAGAAGAAAAAGCAGCCTTAAAAGAAGAAGTAGAAGCTGTAAACGTACAATTGTCTGAAGGAAAAATTACTCAGGAGCAAGCAGACAAGCGCAAGAAAGAATTGGCAGAAGCCAGAGCTACCATTATTGAGGAAAAAGTAACATTGGCACAAAATGAACTTAATGATTTGGTGCAACAAAAAGTTGACGGAAAAATCAAAGAGGGAGATTCTATCATGAAGCATAGCCTGGTCATTCGTTGGAATGATGAAATATGGAGAGAGGGTAAAAAAGGAAGGGATTCGATTCGTGGAGAAAAAAGAACAACGTCGCAATTTGTGTTTGCAATGGGTTTGAATAATATGATGGTCGATGGTAAACTTCAGGATTCTAATTACAGTTTCATTGGTTCGCATTTCTACGAATGGGGTTTTACCTATAATAGCAGATTAATGAAAAATGACAATTTATTACATGCCAAATACGGACTTTCGTTAATGTACAATAACATTCGTCCAACAGACAACAGAAGTTTTGTGGTAAATGGAAACCAGACAATTTTAGAAACCAATCCTGTAAATCTTGATGAATCTCGTTTTAGAAATGTTTATATAGTGCTGCCATTGCATTTAGAATTCGATTTTTCGAGACCTCAGGTAAGTAATGGAAAAACATATTTTAGAACCCATAGAAGTTTCCGTTTCGGGATTGGAGGTTACGCAGGAATTAATGTAAAATCGAAACAAATCCTAAAATTTGACCAGGATGATTTAGATTATAAAACAACAATAAAAGGAGATTATAATGTTAATAATTTTATCTACGGGCTAAGTTCTTACATTGGTTACAGAGCATTTAGTTTGTATGCAAAATATGATTTAAATCCGCTTTTTCAGGATAATTTAGTGAAAGAAAATAATATTTCGCTAGGAATAAGAGTTGATTTGAATTAAGAATGCAGTTTAATTAGTTAGTAAATAGGCACCTTGAAAGAGGTGCTTTTTTTATGTTAAATCGCGAAATTTCAAGATTCATTTGTGTACTTTTACAGACTTCAAATTTTTAAAAATATTTTACGTTTTGATTTCACAAGCTACTATTGATTCTGTTTTTGAAACTGCTCGTGTAGAGGAGGTTATTGGTGATTATGTTAACTTAAAACGTGCCGGGAGTAACTATAAAGGGCTAAGTCCGTTCTCGGATGAGCGCTCTCCATCGTTCATGGTGTCGCCTGCAAAAGGGATCTGGAAAGATTTTAGTACAGGAAAAGGAGGGAACTCTGTCAAGTTTTTGATGGAGCATTCGCAATTTACCTATCCGGAAGCCATTCGATATCTTGCCAGAAAATATAATATTGAAATAGAAGAAACCGAACAAACAGATGCTGAAAAAGCAATGACAGATGTTCGTGAAAGTATGTATTTGGTTTCAGAATTTGCAAAAGATTATTTTAGTAAAACACTTTTAAATTCAGAAGAAGGAAAAGCAATTGGACTTTCTTATTTTAAAGAAAGAGGTTTTACCAATGAAACCATCAAAAAGTTTAGTTTGGGATATTCGCCTGAAACCTGGGATGCTTTAACCAAAGAAGCTTTAGGTAAAGGATATAAACTGGAATTTCTGGAAAGTACCGGTTTAACAATACCAAGAGAGGATCGCCCTTTCGACCGTTTTAAAGGCCGTGTAATGTTCCCGATAGAAAGTATGTCCGGACGTGTTTTAGGTTTTGGAGGACGTATTTTAACCAATGATAAAAAAGCGGCGAAGTACCTGAACTCGCCGGAAAGTGATATTTACCATAAAAGTAAAGTGCTTTATGGTATTTTTCAGGCCAAACAATCTATAGCCAAACAAAACAATTGTTATCTGGTTGAAGGTTATACAGATGTTATTCAGTTTAATCAGGCTGGTATCGAGAACGTTGTGGCTTCATCAGGAACCGCTTTAACGCCAGATCAGATTCGTTTGATCAATCGGCTAACAAGAAATATTACCGTTCTTTTTGACGGAGATGCTGCCGGATTGCGCGCGTCTGTTCGAGGAATCGATTTGATTCTTGAAGAAGGAATGAATGTAAGAGTTTGTGCTTTTCCTGACGGAGAAGATCCGGATAGTTTTGCCCGAAAAACTTCGCATGACGATCTTGTTGCTTATTTAGAAGAAAACAGTAAAGATTTTATACAGTTTAAAGCGTCTCTTTTAATGAAAGAGGCTAAAAACGATCCTATAAAAAAAGCCGATTTGATTCGGGATATGGTCGTGAGTATTTCGAAAATACCGGATCGTATTCAGCGTGAAATTTATACTCAGGAATGTGCCAGGATCATGGATATCTCTGAGCAGGTATTAGTGAGTACTTTGGCTCAGCTGATTCAAAAAGATATGGCTGATGTGGCTAAAAAACAAAAACAGGAACAAAAACCTTTTGAAGTTTTTAGAAATCAACCCCCTCCACAAGCAGGATATTCAGGAGGAGATCCCGAAGATCCAAGATTTGGACCGCCGGAAGACTATCCGGGCGAACCGGGATATCCGGTAGGGGAGCCTACAGAAAAAGTAGATATTTTGTATCGTTTAGAACGAAAAGTAATTGAGATTTTATTGCTTTACGGAAATAATACCGAAGAATTTGAAGATGTACATTTAAAGAATAATGACGAAGGTGAAGTGGTAATGGTTTCAGAAATGAGAGCATACAAAGTGTACCAGCGTATTTATTTGAGTTTACAGGAAGATGAGGTAGAACTTTCTAATAGTTTGTTCCGTGATATTTTTACTGACTTAATTGCATTTTATAATCAAAATGAGAAATTCAGTTTAGAGCAATATTTAATGCGTTTACAACCAGATTTTGCTCAGGAAGTTACGGATATTTTAATGGAAGATGAGCGATTGACGCTTCACGATTGGGAAGGGCAGAATATTTTCTCGAAAATGAAACACGAAACCATTGCGCAATATGTGACAGAAACAATTATGTCTATGCGTTGGTTTTTGGTGGGCAAAATCATCGAAGAATTAAAAAGCTCTATAAAACCTGATAATTCAGATAATACAGAGCTTTTGTCTATGGTTGTCGATTACTCGAAATTAGTTAATGCATTCTCGAAAAAACTAGGTCGAGTAATGTCGAGATACCATTAAATAATTTCTAAAGTCTTAGCTTTGTTTACTAAGTCAACTAAATTAGTAACATTCAATTTAGTTAGTAATCTCAATTTGTAAGTACTGATCGTTTTTTCGTTCAGGTTTAAGATTTTAGAGATTTCATTGTTTTTCTTACCATCACTTAAGTAACGTAAAACTTCGATCTCGCGATTTGAAAGTTTTCTGTACAAACGTTCGCTTTTGCTTTGTTTAGCAATAAGAGCCATGTTTTTACGTACAGTTTCGTTGATGATAATTTTTCCTTCGTGTACTTTAATAATAGAAAGACCTAAAGTTTCAAGTTTTTCTGTTTTGTGTACATACCCGGAAACTCCTGCTTTGATTGCATTTGGAGCATACATTTGTTCAGCGAGGTCACTAAAAATTACAATTTTTGTTTTTGGGAAATTTTTCAGGATCGATTTTACTTCGAAGATACTTGAAAGGCCTTCAAGTTCAAGATCGAGAATTAGGATGTCAATCTCCTTCGTTTGAAGGATATCTCTAACCATTGAAAAATTGCCTACGTTGGCAACAATTGAAATTTGATCGTGGTCTTTAAAATAAGACTTAACGCCAAAGTGAGTCACAGGATGATTGTCTGCAAGACATACTTTAATCATAATTTTTACCTTTTTTAGAATTGTTCATGTTTTTGGAACTGTAAAATTAATAAATAAATTCTGTAATTAATTGCAGACAAATGTTAAAATGTTTTATTTTAACGTTTTTGGTATTATACAAACCGGAATTGGATCCATTTTATGCTTGTTGCTGGTGTTTAAACGTTTATAAATTTCAAAGACAGATTTTTCTCTCCCATTGAAGTCAGCTGGCGTTTTTCCTGACTCCGCGGCCAACATTGCCCATTCAAGTTCGTCGTAACTTGCTCCCAATTGATCCTCATCGGTGCGATTATCACCAAACAATCCATCAGTTGGAGCAGCTGTTAAAATTGACTCCGGAATCGTTAAAAATTCTCCAAGAGCATAAACATCCGACTTCATTAAGTCGGCAATCGGACTTAAATCGACTCCGCCATCTCCGTATTTGGTATAAAATCCTACACCAAAATCTTCTACCTTATTTCCTGTCCCTGCTACTAAAAGCCCATGAATTCCCGCTAAATAATATAAAGAGGTCATTCTCAGACGTGCACGAGTATTTGCTAACGATAAATTAACTTTTGTTGAATCTTTTGTTGTAGGCACTGCGCTCTTAAAAGCTTCAAAAGTGTCAGTTAAATCTGTTTTTACATCCAAAACGTTCGGAAAACGCTTCTTTAATTGTTCGATATGTTCTCTTCCTCTTAAAACTTGATTTGGAGCCTGGTGAATTGGCATTTCTACACATAAAACCTGTAAACCCGTCTGAGCACACAGGGTAGAAGTTACGGCAGAGTCAACCCCGCCTGAAATTCCGATTACAAAACCGTTTGCTTTTGCATTGTTAGCATAATTTTTTAACCACTCTACAATGTGGATATTTACTTTTTCTGTTTGAATGGTACTTTTTTTAGCCATAATAGTTCAGGTTTTAAGATACAGGGATGTATATTTGCAGAATTATTTTTAAGTATGCGTTTACTTAAAATCCAGCAACACAAATCTAATTAAAATAAAATGAAAATTTATCGCTTTGTAGTGGTTCTGTGCTTGTTTTTTTTGTCCTGTGAGCAAAAAACTAAAGTAGAAAAAGAGGTCGAAGAAATCCCGGTTGATATTAAAGTAGAACGATTTGATAAAGCGTTTTTTGAAACGAAACCAGAAGATTTAGGAAAGCTGAAAAAACAATATCCTTTCTTTTTTCCGGCAGGTACAGGGGATGATGTTTGGCTTAAAAAAATGCAGGATCCTTTATGGAGAGAAGTCTATACTGAGGTGCAAAAAAAATACGCCAATTTTGAACCTGTTCGTCAGGAATTCAATAAGTTGTTTCAGCATGTAAAATATTATTTCCCAAAAAGTAAAACGCCTAAAGTAATTACTCTTATTGGAGAAATGGATTATACTTCTAAAGCAATTTATGCTGATAGTCTTGTAATTGTTTCTTTAGAATTATATTTAGGAAAAGAACATAAGTTTTATGAGTTCCCAAATTACTTAAAGCAGAATTTCGAAGAAAAACAAATTATGCCGGATGTGGTGTCTAGTTTTGCTTTTAGAAACATTCCTGCTTTTCCTGATAAAAATTTAGTTTCACAAATGATTTTCGAAGGAAAACAATTATATGCAAAAGATTTGCTTTTGCCAGATTATACAGATGCTGAAAAAATAGGCTACTTGCCGGAACAAATAAAATGGTGTCAGGAAAATGAAGCTTATATGTGGCGCTTTTTTGTTGAAAGTGAAATGTTATATAGGGAAGATCCAAAATTAAATACCCGATTTATTGCGCCTGCTCCGTTTTCTAAATTTTATTTAGAAATCGACAATGATTCTCCCGGAAGAATTGGTGCGTGGTTAGGATGGCAAATGGTGCGATCTTACATGAAGAATAACTCGAATGTAACATTGCCGGAATTATTAAAAACGAATGCAAAAGAGATTTTTGAACAATCAAAATATAAACCTAAGAAATAATGTCAGATACAATAAACTCAGAAATTAAATTCAATATAGAATTAGACGAAAACCGTGTGCCGGAAAAATTAACCTGGAGCGCGCAAGATGGCGGCGTTCAGGCGGAAGAAGCAAAAGCAATTATGTTGTCTATTTGGGACAGTAAAGCCAAAGAAACAATGCGTATTGATTTATGGACAAAAGATATGCCGGTAGATGAAATGAAGATTTTCTTTCACCAGACTTTAGTAGCGATGTCAGATACTTTTAAGCGCGCTACAGACGATGAAAAGATGTCGGATACGATGAAAGATTTCTGTGATTATTTTGCAGAAAAACTAGAGCTAACGAAATAAAGAAATTCCAAATTCCAATCATTGGAATCTTAAAATAAAAAATCCCAAATTCCAATTGTACTGTTGGAATTTGGGATTTTTTTTTGATCAAATCAAAACTTACTTAGACATTGTTTTGATTGATTTCTTTTTAATATCATTGATGATTTTATTATAACAACCGACTATAACAGTAGTCGTTGGTTTGTTTGTAAAGCTATTTTCATCTTCAATAGAGCCTCCGGATGTTTGTGAATAAATTATTTCTCCAAGATTTAAATCGTAGACTTCTAAAGTTACTTCTGCAAAAGACATTTGTTTTTTATAATAAAAATGATCTGGAAATTCAAAGCCGGTTAAATCATTTTTTGCGTTTTTGCATTTTATGTTGACATAGTAATCAAAACTGGCTCCTTTTTTTAAGTCTAATATTGTTGACTTGCTAGGATTGAGAGGAACTTGTTTAGGTAATAGTAATGACTTTTCGGTTAATGAATATTTTACTCTTTCGCCAAGATATTCTGAAAAGTCTTTTAAAACCAGCGTGGCCAATTTATCCTTAGCATATGGATTAGCTTCAATTTCACCAACTAGCCATTTACCATTAGAGAAATCTATCCCGTAGGTGTGATTTTTACTGTATACAAAATAATGAGTAGTATTACAGGAAAATAAAAGAAACAAAAACAAAAAGCATATAATTCTTTTCATGAACGAAAATTTAGTTTTTGCGGCAAATATAGCAGATTAATTTTGATAAGAATTAACTGTAATATAAAAATCCCAAATTCCAATTGTACTGTTGGAATTTGGGATTTTGCTTTTGGAATTTTATTTAAGGTTTTCCGTTATCTTGAGTGAAGCCGAAGGTTTGGAATTTGGAATTTAAAAAATTTCGAATTTCTTTACTTAACAGATCTTTTATCTAAATCTTTAAATATTCTTTTTAAAGCACCTTCTACTAATTGATCGGTGTTTTTATAAAGCATAATGTTGTCTATAAGTTTGCCTGATTTTTGGGTGTTTCCGTTAGGCGGATCGGTTACTTTTGAGGTAGATCCAATTACATTTTGAGAATAGATAATCTGCTGTAAATTTAGATCGTAAATTTCGACAATTACAGATCCTTCATTTCTTCCTCTGTCGTAATCATTTTGATAAAGTTCGAGAGACGAAAAATCGCTTTTGTTTTTTCTGGTCGAAATATTAATGAAGAAATCAAAACCGGTTCCGTCTTTTAATTCCTTTATTTTTGTTTTGCCTGGATTTAAATTGATCTTTTGGGTAACCAATAATCCTTTAACATCGTGAATATAAAATAGTCTTTCGCCTAAATGTTTTTTAAAATATTGCAAGGACTTTTCGGTTAGTCTGTCTTTAGAATTGCTCGGGCAATCGAGTTCGTTTAAAAGCCATTTTCCAGAGGTAAAATCAACTCCGGTTCGTTGTCCTGTTGCAAATGTGTAGGATGCTGTAGTACATGATGAAAGACAAATGGAAATGAGAATGAAAAAGAGGAGTGTGGTATTCTTCATAAATTACAAATTGATTCGTTTCAAATGTAATTTAAAAATTCCAATAAAAAAGAAATCCCAAATTCCAATCTAAATTGGTATTTGGGATTTTTTTTATTTAAAAGTTTCTGTCGCCCTGAATAAAGTCAAAGGTTTGGAATTTTAATTTTAAAATTGTGAGTTATTCTTAAAAACTTCCTGATTTACTTCATCAATATAGTTTAGTACATCATCTTTTCCTGTTTGTTCTGTAGCAGAAGTAACAAAGTAATGAGGCATTTCTTCCCAGTTGTTGGCGAACATTTGTTTTTTGTAAGCAGCGATATGTGAATCAATTTTTGTCTTGCTAATTTTATCCGCTTTAGTAAAAATGATGCAAAACGGAATTTCGCTTTCACCCATATATGACATAAATTCGATGTCTATATTTTGAGCTTCATGACGAATATCGATCAAAACAAAAGCGCAAACTAGTTGCTCTCTGGTTTCAAAGTAATCTGTAATAAATTGCTGAAAAACCGATTTTGTCTTTTTTGATACTTTAGCATATCCATAACCAGGTAAATCGACAAGGAACCAATTGTTGTTAATCTTAAAATGATTAATTAATTGAGTTTTTCCCGGTCTTCCTGAAGTTTTAGCTAAATTTTTATGATTGGTAAGCATGTTAATCAACGATGACTTACCTACGTTCGAGCGGCCGATAAAAGCATATTCCGGCAAAAAATCCGCAGGACATTTTGCAACTACAGAATTACTAATAATAAATTCGGCGGTATTAATTTTCATGTTTTTTGTGTTTAAGACCTCCTTAAAGTCGAAAGTTAGATGCTATAAATTCTTTTTAACGAGCCATTCTTCAAGAATTGTATTGAATTCCTGAGGGTGTTCCATCATAGCAGCGTGTCCACATTTGTCTATCCAATACAAAGTTGAATTAGGCAATAGTTTGTCAAATTCTTCAGCGACATTCGGCGGAGTTACAGCGTCATTTTTACCCCAAATAATACAGGTTTCTACTGTCATTTTTGGTAAATCTTTGGCCATATTATGACGAATTGCGCTTTTGGCAATCGTTAAGGTTTTGATCAGTTTGATACGATCATTAACCGTTGCATATACTTCATCGATAAGTTCCGGAGTAGCAATTTTAGGATCGTAAAATACATCTTCAGCCTTCTTTTTGATGTATTCATAATCGCCTCTTTTTGGATAACTATCTCCCATTGCGCTTTCGTAAAGACCAGAGCTTCCGGTGATTACAAGACCTGCAACTTTTTCAGGATATAGTTTTGTGTGATAAAGTGCGATGTGACCTCCTAATGAGTTGCCTAGTAAAATGACCTTATCATAACCTTTAAAAGTGATAAAATCTTTAACGTATTTAGCAAAGCTTTTTACGTTCGTTTTTAAAATACTCTGAGTATATATTGGCAAATCCGGGATAACAACTTTGTATCCTTTCGTTGGGAAATATTCTGCTACAGCATCAAAGTTACTAAGGCCTCCCATTAAGCCATGTAAAATAACGATAGGAGTTCCTTCTCCAGCTTCATAATAGCTGTATTTGCCTTCTTTTTTGTAGTGTTTGTCCATTTAATTTAATGCCAATTTCAATTGGGACAAATATAGGGTTTAATAAATAAAAATGAATTTTTGCTACGGTTTTTTAACTAGATAATTTTAGTAGAATTTGTAAGTAGCTAAAAATCAGATTTAATAGGGCTTTTTGGCGCATTTTCTAAATGTTAAGAAAACTGCATTATAACTAATTTTTTAAGAAATATTATGCATTATTTTTTTGATGTCGAAGTGTTATTGTCTTTTCGTTAATTATAAGTTAAAGTATTGATTGTCCATAAATTAAGGAAGGTGGTAGGAAAGTGGTTAAACTTATTAACAAAGTGGTATATAGTGGTAAATTGTGGTAATATTTTTTATATTTTTGTCCTATAACATATTAATGTATTTTTCTTGAACACAATTGTTGGAACATATGAGTGTAAAGTCGATGCTAAAGGGAGGCTAATGATGCCTGCGCCCTTAAAAAAGCAATTGGCTTCTTCTCTTCAGGACGGGTTCGTTTTGAAGCGCTCAGTTTTTCAGCCGTGTTTAGAATTGTATCCAATGGAAGAATGGAACTTGATGATGCAAAAAATCAACAAGCTGAATCGTTTCGTAAAAAAGAACAATGATTTCATTCGAAGATTTACTGCCGGTGTTAAAATGGTAGAGATTGATGCATTGGGAAGGTTATTGGTCCCGAAGGATTTGGTGGCTTTTTCAAGTATTTCTAAAGATGTGGTTTTTTCATCTGCGGTTAATATTGTGGAGATTTGGGATAAAGATTTATATGAAAAATCAATAAGCGGCGAAGATATGGATTTTGCAGATCTGGCCGAAGAAGTAATGGGAAATATTAATGACGACGACAATGGAATATCATAATCCGGTTTTACTTCACCCTACAGTTGATGGTTTAAATATTAAACCAGATGGCATATATGTAGATGTAACGTTTGGTGGCGGTGGTCATTCAAAAGAAATTTTGAGACGATTGGGTCCAAACGGAAAATTATTTGCTTTTGATCAGGATGAAGATGCACTTGCAAATGCGTTGCCGGATGAACGGTTTACCTTAATTAATGAGAACTTTAGATTTATAAAAAGATTTTTGCGTTTTCACGGTGTTAAAGGAGTAGATGGAATTTTGGCTGATTTGGGTGTTTCATCACATCAGTTTGATGTTCCGGAAAGAGGATTCTCGACAAGATTTGATGCCGAGCTCGATATGCGGATGAGTCAAAAAAATGATTTAAGTGCTTACCGTGTGGTTAACGAATATGAAGAACAGGATTTACGTCGTGTTTTTTTTGATTATGGGGAGTTGAAGAATGCGCCACTTTTATCAAGAACAATTGTAGAGGCAAGAGAACACAGGCCAATTAAAACTACAGATGAACTGAAAGACGTTTTGGCGAAATTTTTACCTGAACGAATTCGTAATAAAGTATTGGCTCAGATTTATCAGGCCATTCGTATTGAAGTAAATCAGGAAATGGATGTTTTAAAAGAATTTATCGAGCAATCTCTTGAAATTCTTAATCCGGGCGGAAGATTCTCTGTAATCTCTTATCATTCTCTTGAAGACAGACTGGTAAAAAGATTTATAAAAAACGGAATGTTTGAAGGAGAACCAGAACGTGATTTTTTTGGAAACTTTTCTGTTCCTTATAAAACAATAGGAAAATTAATTGTTCCGGATGATGCTGAGATCAAAATCAACAACAGAGCAAGAAGTGCAAAATTGAGAATTGCCGAGAAGATATAATATATATAGGTAGAAAATGAAAAGTGGAGTATTTGGCATATTAAAAGCGAGATTTTTATTAAACGATGATGCAGTGAAGAACTGGAGATTCATTGTTTTTATAATTCTGCTTGCTATACTAATGATTGCCAATACACAACGATACGAGCAAAAGGTTTTTGAAATAGCAAAACTAAACAATGAAGTAAAAGAATTGCGATCTGAATTTGTAGACCGTCGTTCTGAATTAATGAAGTTGAAGATGGAATCAACGATATCGGATAAAATGCTTGACAAGCAAATTTTCCCATCGACAGTTCCTCCGGTTAAGATAGAAGTTAAAAAAGAAGAAGAAAAAAGTTTCTTTAAAAGAATATGGCAGTAGACGATAAAAATATATCCTACAGAATTTACCTCGTAGCAGTTTTCATCTTTGTGATGGCAATTGCTATTGTTGTTAAGTTAACCAATATTCAATGGGTTGAAGGAGATTATTATAGAAAACTGGCGAAACAGCGTACCGTTAGAAATTTTGTAATTCCGGCAAATAAAGGAAACATCTATTCTGCTGACGGAAGTTTGTTAGCAACATCAATCCCAAATTATGAGATTCGATTTGATGCTAAAGCGCCAAAAACAGAAACTTTCGAAAAATATGTAAAATCGTTGTCAGATTCATTGTCAACTGTTTTAGATAAACCGGGAAGTTATTTCGAAAAAGAATTAAGAAAAGCGAGAGCCAACAAAAATCGTTACTATTTGATTGCCCGTAATTTGAGTTATACCGAATATGTAAAAATAAAAGGATTTCCATTATTCAATTTAGGTGCTTTCAAAGGTGGAATTATCATCGAACAAGAAACGGTTAGAAAACATCCGATAGGAAAAATTGCAGAAAGAACAATTGGTTATGATCGTATTGATCCTGCAACAGGAGTTGAAGTAGGTAAAGGAATTGAGTGGGCTTTTAAAAGTTATCTGAACGGAAAAGATGGTAAAATTTTAAAGCAAAAAATCGCCAAAGGACAATGGAAACCTATTCGTGATCTTAATGAAGTAGATCCTGTAGATGGTTATGATGTAATTTCTACGATAGATGTTTTTATTCAGGATATTGCGCATCATGCTTTATTAAAGCAGTTAGAAGAATACGAAGCAGATCATGGTTGTGTAGTAGTGATGGAAACAGAAACGGGACATGTAAAAGCGATTTCGAATTTAGGAAGAGCGGAAGATGGGTCGTATTATGAAACTACAAATTATGCTGTAGCAGAATCTCATGAGCCTGGATCGACCTTTAAATTAGTCGATTTAATGGCGATTTTAGATGATAAAGTAGCAGACACAAGTACGGTTTACGATAGTCATAACGGACAAGTAAAATATTATGGGCGCTCTGTTACCGATTCGCATAGAGCTGGTTACGGAAAAGTTACATTAGCACGTGGTTTTGAACTTTCATCCAATACCGTAATGGTTCAGGCAGTTTATGAAGCTTATAAAAATAATCCATCCAAGTTTGTGAATCACATTAAAAGTTATGGATTAGATAAGCCGTTAGGATTGCATTTTAAAGGAGAAGGAAGGCCTTATATACCACAACCTGGAGACAAACATTGGTCTGGAGTTTCACTTCCGTGGATGGCTTTTGGTTACGGAGTTTCGGTAACACCAATGCAAACGCTGGCATTTTATAATTCAGTGGCCAATAATGGTGTAATGGTAAAACCGCAATTTGTATCAGAAATTAAAGAATGGAACAAAACCATTAAAAAGTTTGATGTTGAAGTAATAAACCCAAAGGTTTGTTCGCCGGAAACCATTAAAAAACTGAAAGCAGTATTAGAAAATGTGGTTAAAAAAGGAACAGGATCGAAACTGTATTCAAAAGATTTTTCGATGGCTGGAAAAACGGGAACAGCTCAGGTAAATTACGGAGGAAAAGAAGGAAAGTCGGCATTGTATTACGCCTCTTCTTTTGTGGGGTATTTCCCGGCAGATCATCCTAAATATTCTTGTATTGTGGTTGTTCATAAGCCTAATACATCAAAAAATAATTATTACGGAGCAGATGTTTCAGGGCCAGTTTTTAAACGAATTGCCCAAAAAATATTTACAGATGCGCCTTCGACAAATAAAATTAAACAACTTGATTCTAAAATTGCAAAACAAGAGATCAGTTACGATAAGTACGATGTAGAATCAAGAAAAAAATCAAGTCAGATTCCTGATTTAAAAGGAATGCCGGGAATGGATGCAATTGCTTTACTAGAGAATTTAGGTTTGAAAGTAAAAGTAAATGGAGTAGGAAAAGTAAAAAAACAGTCTTTACAAGCTGGACAAAATATTAGTAAAAACACAACAATAGTATTAGAATTATCGTGAAAATACTGAAAGACATATTATATAAAGTAGCTATTGAGTCTGTAACGGGTTCGACAGAAATCGATATACATAAAATTGATTTTGATTCAAGAAAAATTGAAGAAAAAGATGTTTTTGTAGCGATTCGCGGATCACTTTCTGATGGTCATGATTATATAGAAAAAGCAATTCAATTAGGTGCAGTTGCCGTGATTTGCGATACATTACCGGAAAACGTCGAAAAAGGAATTACTTATATACAAGTAAAAGATACCAATACGGCTTTGGCTTTTATGGCCGCTAATTATTTTGGAAATCCTTCTGAAAAATTAAAATTAGTTGGAGTAACAGGCACAAACGGAAAAACAACAATTGCTTCGTTATTGTTTCAGTTGTTTCAAAAAGCAGGTTTTAAAGTTGGTTTATTATCAACTGTAAAAATCATGGTAGATCAAACGGAATATAAAGCAACGCATACAACGCCGGATTCAATTACAATCAATCATTATTTAAATGAAATGATCGAAGCCGGAGTAACGCATTGTTTTATGGAGGTAAGTTCACACGGAATTCACCAAAAACGTACAGAGGCATTGCATTTTGTTGGAGGGGTTTTTACGAATTTATCTCATGATCATTTAGATTATCATCCAACTTTTGCAGAATACAGAGACGTAAAGAAATCATTTTTTGATTCGTTGCCAAAAACGGCTTTCGCTTTATCAAATATCGATGATAAAAACGGAACTGTGATGTTGCAAAATACAGTAGCCAGAAAATTTACATACGCCTTAAAAACCTATGCTGATTTTAAAGCGACAATATTAGAAAGTCAATTATCAGGACTATTATTAAAAGTAAATGACAATGAAGTTTGGGTAAAACTTATCGGAACTTTTAATGCTTATAACGTTTTGGCAATTTACGGAACCGCTGTAGAATTAGGAATGGATAGTCTTGAAGCCTTAAGATTGCTATCTGATTTAGAAAGTGTTTCAGGACGTTTTCAATACATTGTTTCAGAAGGAAAGATAACAGCTATTGTTGATTACGCGCATACTCCTGACGCTCTAGATAATGTTTTAAAAACAATCGGGGATATCCGTACTAAAAACGAACAGCTAATTACGGTTGTAGGTTGCGGCGGAAACAGAGATAAAACAAAAAGACCAATTATGGCTAAAATTGCTACAGATCTTAGTGATAAAGCAATTTTAACTTCTGATAACCCAAGAAACGAAGATCCTGAAGTGATTTTAGATGAAATGGAAAAAGGAGTTGAAGCTCATAATTATAAAAAAGTACTGAGAATTACCGACAGAAAACAAGCAATAAAAACCGCTTGTCAATTGGCTCAGCCCAATGATATTATTTTAATTGCCGGTAAAGGACATGAAACCTATCAGGAAATAAATGGTGTTCGCCATCATTTTGATGATATGGAAACTGTAAAAGAAATTTTAGAACAACTAAATAAATAATAATCAATTTTTTGAATTCGAAACGCCACATTAAAAAGAGAATTCAGATTTTCAAAAATTGAAATTTAAAACAAAAGATATATGCTATACTATTTATTTGAATACTTGCGAAAAACATTAGACATGCCAGGGGCTGGGGTTTTTCAGTACATCACTTTTAGGTCAGCTTTAGCTTTTATGCTTTCGTTACTATTATCAACGATTTACGGAAAAAGAATTATCAATTTTTTACGTAATCAACAAGTTGGTGAAACAGTTCGTGAGCTTGGCCTTGCAGGTCAGAATGAAAAAGCAGGAACGCCAACAATGGGAGGTCTGATTATTATTTTTGCCACTCTTGTGCCAGTGTTGTTATTTGCTCGTTTGCAAAATATTTACATCGTATTGCTTATTGTAACCACATTGTGGATGGGAACAATTGGTTTTGTAGATGATTATATCAAGATATTCAAAAAAGATAAGCAAGGTCTTAAAGGGATTTTTAAAGTTATTGGTCAGGTAGGTTTAGGACTTATTGTAGGTACAGTACTTTATTTTAATCCTGCCGTTACGGTAAGGACAGATACAGGTTATAGCGGAGGTGTAAAAGCATCTACTTCGATAGTGATGCCTGCGCAAATTGAAGAAAAGTCTACAGCAACAACGATTCCTTTTGTAAAAAACAATGAATTTGATTATGCCGAATTATTGGCATGGACAGGTGAAGGATATGAAAAATGGGCATGGTTAATTTTTATTCCCGTAGTTATTTTTATTATCACAGCAGTTTCTAACGGTGCAAATTTAACAGACGGAATTGATGGTTTAGCCGCAGGAACCTCGGCAATATCGGTGCTCGCGCTCGGGATATTCACCTTTGTATCAGGAAATATTATTTTCTCTAACTATCTGAACATTATGTACATCCCCAATTCGGGTGAGATGACCGTTTTTATCTCCGCCTTTGTGGGAGCGTTAATTGGTTTTCTCTGGTACAATTCCTACCCCGCATCCGTGTTTATGGGAGATACAGGAAGTTTAACTATTGGAGGTATCATTGCGGTTTTAGCAATTGCAGTTCGTAAAGAAATATTGATTGTTTTATTCTGTGGAATTTTCCTTGCAGAAAGTGCTTCAGTAATAATTCAGGTAGCTTATTTTAAATATACAAAAAAACGTTTTGGCGAAGGCCGAAGAATTTTTCTGATGTCGCCGTTACATCACCATTATCAAAAGAAAGGATACCATGAAAGTAAAATTGTAACCCGATTTTGGATTGTTGCAATCATGTTAGCCATATTATCAATCGTTACTTTAAAACTTAGATAATGTTTTAATTATAAATTGATAATTAAAAATTAAAAATTGTGTGTTTGGGGAGATGAAGGGGAATATTATTCAAGAGAAGTCATTTCTCTTTGCAGTTAGAGTAGTCAATTTATATAAATATCTAACTAATACAAAAAAGGAGTTTGTTTTAAGTAAACAACTTTTAAGATGTGGAACTTCGATTGGAGCAAACATTGAAGAGTCGATTGGAGGACGTTCTGGTAAAGAGTTTCTATTTAAGCTTGAAATTTCATATAAAGAAGCTAGAGAAACGATTTATTGGTTGAAATTGTTAAAAGCAACAGATTATATTTCTGTAAATGAATTCGAAAGTATTCATAAAGAGGCAGAAGAAATATGTAAAATATTAGCAAAAATTATAATAACCTTAAAAGGGAAGACATGATGGAATTAAAAGCCTCGTATGTTAAATTTTTAATTTTTAATTCTCAATTTTTAATTTATAAAGTATGAGGTTAATAGTATTAGGTGGAGGAGAAAGTGGTGTAGGTACCGCTATCCTGGGAAAGAAACAAGGTTATGATGTTTTTGTATCTGATTTTGGAAAGATAAAGGAGAGCTATAAAGAAGTTCTTATCATTAATAAAATTGCTTGGGAAGAAGAAAAACATACCGAGGACCTGATTTTAAACGCCGACGTGGTGATGAAAAGTCCGGGAATTCCAGAGAAATCTCCCATAGTACAAAAATTGATCGCTGCCGGAATTAAAGTGATTTCGGAAATCGAGTTTGCTAAGCCTTTTACAGAAGCATTGACTATCGGGATTACAGGTAGTAATGGTAAAACAACAACAACGATGCTCACACATCATTTGTTGAAATCAGCAGGATTAAATGTTGGTTTAGGAGGAAACATCGGAAAAAGTTTTGCCTGGCAGGTTGCCGAAAATAAATACGATGCCTATGTTCTTGAATTAAGTAGTTTTCAGCTCGACGGAATTATAGATTACAGGCCGGATATTGCCATTATTACGAATATTAGTCCGGATCATTTAGACCGATACGAATATAAATATCAAAATTACATTGAGTCGAAGTTTCGAATAACAATGAACCAGACCGAAAGCGATTATCTTATTTACGATGCAGATGATGAAGCAATTTCAGAATGGTTACAGAACAACAAAACAAAAGCAAAATTAATTCCTTTTTCATTGTCTAAAACATTCGATGAAGGGGCTTCTATAAATAACAACAAAATGGAAATAAAGATCAACCAAGAAGAGTTTACAATGGAAACAGAACACATTGCGTTAGAAGGAAAACATAACATGAAAAACGCAATGGCAGCAAGCTCTGTAGCGAAATTGATGCAAATTAGAAATGCAACAATTCGCGAAAGTTTATCTAATTTTCAAGGTGTTGAACACCGTTTAGAAAAAGTTCTAAAAATTCAGAATGTACAATATATCAACGATTCAAAAGCAACCAACGTAAATGCTACTTTCTTCGCTTTAGACAGTATGAATGTTCCAACTGTTTGGATTGTTGGAGGAGTTGATAAAGGAAACGATTACAACGAATTGATGTCGTTGGTTCGCGAAAAAGTAAAAGCAATTATTTGCCTTGGAGTTGATAATCATAAAATCATCAATGCCTTTGGTAATGTAGTTGATATTATGGTAGAAGTAAATAACATGAACGATGCTGTAAAAACAGCACAACGTTTAACTGAAAAAGGTGATGCAGTTTTATTGTCTCCAGCTTGCGCAAGTTTCGATTTATTCGAAAATTACGAAGACAGAGGAAAGCAGTTTAAGCAAGCGGTACATAATTTATAATTTTAGATTTCTGATTTTAGATTTTAGATTGTTTCTAAACTTTGAAATTTTGGATTACTAAATATTTTAAGTTCTTTTTGGTTATGACGACGGATGAAATGAAGGTGAGGACAAAGAGGTTTTCTTTGACCATAATAAATTTAGCAGAAAAATTACCTGCTACATATATTGTAAAAGTAGTAGCGAATCAGGTGGTACGAAGCGGAACATCAGTTGGAGCGAATTATAGGGCAGTTTGCAGAGCAAGAAGTGATAAAGAGTTTATTGCTAAAATGAATATCGTTCTGGAAGAAGCAGATGAAACTTTATTTTGGTTAGAAATTATAAAAGAAAAAAATTGGAGTGATAAATCAGAGTTAGAAATAATTTTGAAAGAAGGAAATGAGTTAACAGCCATTTTTGTGAGTAGTTTAAAAACAGTAAACAACAGAATTAATAATAAAAAATAAAAATCGAAGATTTAGAAATAATCTAAAATCTGAAATCAAAAATCTAAAATGAAAGAGCTAGTTAACAAATTAAAAGGAGATAGAGTAATATGGTCATTCGTGGCTTTATTAGCGCTGTTTTCGTTTATGCCTGTTTTTAGTGCGAGTAGTAATTTAGCATATATAGGTCACGGAACCGGGAACACATTGGGTTATTTAGTAAAACATCTGGCTCACGTTTGTATTGGTTTTATGATTATTTACTGGGTTCACAGAATTCCGTATCACTATTTTAGAGCAATTTCAAAAGTAGCGTTGCCTGTTGTTTGGTTTTTGCTTTTGTATACATTACTAAAAGGAACTGTAATTGCGGGAGCAAATGCAAGTCGTTGGATTCAGGTGCCTTTTATAGGGATTACGTTTCAAACGTCGACTCTGGCGGCTAGTATATTATTTATTTATGTAGCGCGTTATTTGTCGAAAACGAGAGAAGAAAATGAACCTTTTCAAACATCGTTGATACAACTTTGGCTGCCTGTTTTTATAACATTGGCGCTTATATTACCAGCGAACTTTTCGACGACAGCATTGATATTTTCAATGGTAATTATGTTAACGTTCATTGGTCGATATCCGCTTAAATACATTGGATTTATCATAGGTTCGGGAATCGGAATGTTGTTGTTTTTTCTTTTGGTAGCCAAAGCATTTCCGGATTCAAGATTCTTTAGCAGGGTATCAACATGGGAAAGTCGTATTATGAACTTTACCACAGATAAACCGGATGAAGATGATTATCAAATCGAAAAAGCAAAAATTGCAATTGCGTCAGGAAAACTTGGAGGATTAGGACCTGGAAAAAGTGTTCAGAAAAACTTTTTACCACAATCGTCTTCAGATTTTATTTACGCAATTATTGTAGAAGAATATGGTTTAGTGGGCGGAGTGGCAATTTTAGTCTTGTATTTATTATTATTATTCAGGTTTGTAATTGCATCGCATAAAGCCAATACGCTCTTTGGGAAATTAGTCGTCGTCGGGCTCGGTTTTCCGATGATATTTCAGGCGATGATCAATATGGCGGTTGCAGTAGAATTATTACCGGTAACGGGACAAACATTGCCATTGATTAGTAGTGGAGGTAGTTCGATCTGGATGACGTGTTTCTCTCTTGGAATCATTATTAGTGTAACTAAAAAAGAAGAAGAAATCGCCGAAGAGCAAGAAGAAAAGGAAAGAAGAAAAGAAGCGCTTCAACGATTAATTGATAAAGAACTGGCCGAAGAAGATTTGGTTCACAATGAAAAAGAACCGGTTTATGAAGAAGAAGGAATGTATTCGATAGAAGATAATTCCAGAAATCCGATGAATGCAGTTTTAAATAAATAGAAAAATTAAAATAGAAATAGTTTTTAAAGCGAATAACTTTTAAAAATATGACAAATTATAAATTCATATTAAGTGGTGGCGGAACAGGAGGGCATATCTATCCTGCAATTGCTATTGCTAATGAATTAAAAACACAATTCCCTGATGCTGAGTTCCTTTTTGTAGGGGCGCAGGATAAAATGGAAATGCAAAAAGTGCCTCAGGCAGGTTACGAAATAAAAGGACTCTGGATTGCAGGTTTGCAACGAAAATTGACCTTGCAAAATTTAATGTTTCCGTTAAAATTGGCAACAAGTTTGCTAGAGTCAAGACGAATAATAAAACAGTTCAAACCCAATGTGGTAATAGGAACCGGAGGTTTTGCCAGCGGACCTTTATTGCAGGCAGCAGGAGGAGCAGGAATACCAACAGTAATTCAGGAGCAAAATTCATTTCCAGGAATTACCAATAAATTGTTGAGCAAAAAAGCAAATGCAATTTGTGTGGCGTACGGAAATTTAGAACGTTTTTTTCCTAAAGAAAAAATCGTATTAACAGGAAATCCGGTTCGTCAGGATTTAATCGATATCGAAAGCAAACGTGATGAAGCAATTGCTTTTTATGGATTAGATCCCAATAAAAAAACATTACTGGTTCTTGGAGGAAGTTTAGGTGCAAGAAGAGTAAATCAGTTAATTGAAAAAGAATTACATAATATGCTTTCTCAGGATGTTCAGGTAATTTGGCAATGTGGGAAATTATATTTTGAAGAATATAAAAAACACAATCAGCAAAACGTACGAGTAGTTGATTTTATCGAAAGAATGGATTTTGTGTATGCTGCGGCCGATGTGATTATTTCAAGAGCAGGAGCATCATCAGTATCAGAATTATGTATTGTTGGGAAACCTGTAATTTTTATTCCGTCGCCTAATGTAGCCGAAGATCATCAAACTAAAAATGCTCAGGCAATAGTAGATGCAAAAGGGGCTATTTTATTGAAGGAATCAGAATTAGACAGTCAGTTTAGTATTGTTTTTGAAGCTTTATTGAAAGATCAGGGAAAACAAAAACAATTAAGCGATAATATCAAAAAGCTCGCGATGCCAAACGCAACGAAAGTGATTGTAGATCAGATTAAAAAGTTGTTATAATATAACTTTTTCTAAAAATTATAGAACAAAAATAAAAACTTAGAACGTTATTTTTAAGCGTTTTGAGTTATTAAAATAATAAAATTACAAAGGCTTAATTACTAGTTTTTTATATAATAAAGCAACTTGTAAATAGCTCAAAATTAAATAGAAATGAATTTAAATCAGATACAGAACGTTTATTTTATTGGTATTGGAGGCATCGGAATGAGTGCTCTGGCCCGCTATTTTAAAAATATCGGGAAACAGGTTTCTGGTTACGACAAAACGCCGTCAATGCTAACAAGCGAATTGATCGAAAGCGGTATTGATATTCATTTTGAAGATAATATTAATCTGATTCCTGCTGATTATTTTGTAGAGAATACTCTGGTGATTTTTACGCCGGCGGTACCTGCTACACATTCTGAATGGCATTATTTTATCGAAAGAAATTACGAGATTAAAAAACGTGCCGAAGTTTTAGGAATTATTACCAAAGACAGTTTTAGTTTTGCTGTTGCCGGAACACACGGAAAAACAACAACATCAAGTATTCTGGGGCATATTTTATATGAAAGTGGTGCTGATGTTACAGCTTTTGTAGGCGGAATAGTCGAGAATTACAATTCAAATTTAATTGGTAATGGTAAGACTGTAACCGTTGTAGAAGCAGATGAATTCGATCGTTCGTTTTTGCATTTGCACCCAAATATTGCCTGTATCACTTCGATGGATGCAGATCATCTTGATATTTACGGGACAAGTGAAGCTATTGAAGCTTCGTTTGTAGAATTTGCTTCGAAAGTAGAAGATAAAAATAAATTATTTATAACTAAAGAATTGCCTCTTGAAGGAGTGCAATGTGCTATAAATGAAGACGCTGTATATAAGGCTTTTAATGTTCGTATAGAAGACGGAAGCTATGTTTTTGATGTGCAAACGCCATCAGAAATCATGAAAGATTTGCATTTTGGATTGCCAGGAAAACACAATTTAATGAATGGATTGATGGCTATTGCGATGGCAAAAACTTATGGCACCCCGACCGAGGCCATCGCAAAAGCTATTGCTTCGTTTAACGGAATCAGAAGACGTTTTTCGTATCAGATTAAATCAGATAAATTAGTTTATATAGATGATTATGCACATCATCCAACAGAAATAAATGCTGTACATCAAGCGGTTAGAGAGTTGTATCCGGGACGTAAAGTTTTAGCGATTTTTCAGCCACATTTGTTTAGCAGAACCAGAGATTTTGTCGACGGATTTGCCGAAAGTTTATCTCAGTTTGATGAAGTGTTTTTAATGGATATTTACCCGGCACGTGAGTTACCGATGGAAGGGATTACATCGGACTGGTTGTTAGGGAAAATGACAAATTCGAACAAGAAAATTGTTGCAAAAAATGATTTATTAGCGGAGATCAAAGCCAGTGATGCGCCAATAATTGTAACAATAGGAGCTGGTGATATTGGAGAAATGGTTCCATCAATCAAAAAAATGCTAAATGAAAATATTTAATTGGACAAATGTTAGATTAATTCTCATTTTAGGGCTTGTTTTATTTTTATATTCTTTTGCTCAACATCGAAATGGAGATCGAAAATTGAAAAAATCGATGGTTGTTTTTGTAGGAGAAAATACGCTTTTTGTGAAGCCGGAAACGGTTAATAAATTGTTGATAGAAAATAAAAGAGACGCTTCCAGTATCCGAAAAGATGAACTAGATTTGAATAAGATTGAGAAAACCCTTGATACGCAAGAGATGATTGAGAAGTCAAACGTTTTTGTAAGTATTGACGGGGTTCTAAAAGCAGTAGTAAAACAGAAGACACCAATAGCGCGAGTTTATGATGGTGACGCTTCTTTTTATATTGACTATGAGGGTAATAAAATGCCTTTATCAGACAATTTTACTGCTCGGGTTCCACTTGTTTCTGGGGCAATTAATGAAAAAAATAACGAAGATTTAGCTGCTTTATTTCGCACAATTTATGACGATGCGTTTTTGAGAAAAAACATCATTGCAATTCAAATTATGCCGAATGGTAGCTTAAAATTGTTTAATCGAAATTATAATTACTTCATCGATTTTGGCAGAACGATGAATGTTGATAAGAAATTTAATAACTATAAAGCCTTTTTTCAAAAAGCGGTTTTAGATAGTTCGTTATATAAATACAGTAAGATTGACCTTAGGTTTACGGAACAAGTAGTTTGCACAAAATAATAGAAAATGGAAAAAGATAACATTGCAGTAGGTCTAGATATTGGAACGACAAAGATAGTTGCCATGATCGGCAAGAAGAATGAGTATGGAAAGTTGGAAATTTTGGGTATTGGAAAATCCAAAAGTTTAGGAGTAGCGAGAGGAGTTGTAAACAACATTACGCAAACAATCCAGTCCATTCAGCAAGCAATACTTGAGGCGGAAAACAATTCAGGTTATAAAATAAAAGATGTTGTTGTGGGGATCGCAGGACAGCACATCAGAAGTATTCAGCACACAGATTACATCAGCCGTAATAATCCGGAAGAAGTAATTGGCGAAAAAGATATTCAGCTTTTGATTGACCAGGTAAATAAACTGGCGATGTTACCGGGAGAAGAAATTATTCATGTTTTGCCACAAGAATTTAAAATCGACGGACAATCTGAGATTAAAGAGCCTATCGGAATGTACGGAGGAAGACTGGAATCTAGTTTTCACGTAGTAGTAGGGCAGGCATCATCGATCAGAAATGTTGGAAGATGTATTCAGAGTTCAGGAATCGAATTGTCTGGATTGACATTAGAACCATTGGCTTCGGCAGATGCAGTTTTAAGTCAGGAAGAAAAAGAAGCAGGAGTAGCCTTAATTGATATTGGTGGCGGAACAACAGATTTAGCCATTTTTAAAGATGGTATTATTCGTCATACAGCAGTGATTCCTTTTGGAGGAAATGTTATTACAGATGATATCAAAGAAGGTTGTTCGATTATCGAAAAACAAGCAGAGCTTTTAAAAATAAAATTTGGATCAGCCTGGCCGGGAGAAAATAAAGACAACGAAATTGTTTCTATTCCAGGTTTACGAGGCAGAGAACCAAAAGAAATTTCGCTTAAAAACTTATCTAAAATTATTCATGCTCGTGTAGTAGAAATTGTAGAGCAGGTTTTTGCAGAAATTAAAGCTTACGGACACGAAGATCCTCGCAAAAAATTGATTGCAGGAATTGTTCTTACAGGTGGTGGAGCTCAACTAAAACACATCAAACAATTAGTAGAGTACATTACAGGTATGGATACCAGAATTGGATATCCAAACGAACATTTAGCGGGAAATTCTAGTGAAGAAATCTCTAGCCCGTTATTTGCAACCGCAGTTGGTTTAGTAATGAACAGCATCGAAAATAGTACGCAAAGTGCTGTTAGAATGGAGATTGTAAATGAGCAGCCAAAAGTAGTATACAGAAATGTTCCTCCTCAGCAACAACAACCTGTACAGCAGCGATACGAAGTAGAAGAAAACTACGTTGAAAGAGTAGAAACTATTGAAGAATCGAGAGAAGTCAGGACGAACGCATCTAAGGAAGAATCTACTGAAACTAAAATTAGAAGATCATTTTTTGATAGATATGTCGATAAAATTAAAGATTTTTTAGACAACGCAGAATAAAACAATAGAAGAAAAGGATTACTTTATTGGCCCCAAGTCAAGAAGTAAAAAATGTATTAAATAAGAATTTCAAAAACCAAAAAGATGATGAGCAACTCAGAATTTGGAAGTATTTCATTTGATTTACCAAAAAACCAATCAAATGTTATCAAAGTAATAGGTGTAGGTGGAGGTGGTAGTAATGCTATCAACCATATGTTTAAACAAGGTATTAAAGGCGTTGATTTCATCGTTTGTAATACCGATTCACAAGCACTACAGAACAGTTCGGTACCGAACAAAATTCAGTTAGGTATGAACTTAACAGAAGGTCTTGGAGCAGGAGCAAATCCTGATGTAGGACAACAATCTGCTATAGAAAGTATCGCTGATATCGAAAAAATGTTAGACCGTGGTACTAAGATGGTATTTATTACCGCTGGTATGGGTGGTGGTACAGGTACTGGTGCAGCTCCGGTAATTGCACAATTGGCCAAAGAAAGAGAAATCTTAACTGTTGGTATCGTTACTATTCCTTTTCAGTTTGAAGGAAAAGTGCGTCAGGAGCAAGCGCTTTTAGGAATCGAAAAATTGCGTAAGCAGGTCGATTCGTTAATTGTAATTAATAATAATAAGTTAAGAGAAGTATACGGAAACCTTGGTTTCAAAGCAGGATTCTCGAAAGCGGATGAAGTTTTAGCAACAGCCTCAAGAGGTATTGCTGAAGTAATTACGCACCACTATACTCAAAATATCGATTTACGTGATGCTAAAACTGTTTTATCAAACAGCGGAACAGCTATCATGGGATCTTCTGTTGCTGCGGGCGAGAACAGAGCGAAAGATGCTATCGTTTCAGCATTAGACTCTCCGTTGTTGAACGACAACAAAATTACAGGAGCCAAAAACGTATTGTTGCTTATCGTTTCTGGATCAAACGAAATTACTTTGGATGAGATTGGAGAAATCAATGATCACATTCAGGTAGAAGCAGGTCACAATGCTAATATTATCATGGGAGTTGGTGAAGACGAAACTCTTGGTGATGCTATTGCCGTGACTATTATTGCAACAGGTTTTGATGTTGAACAACAAAATGAAATTGTAAATACAGAACCTAAAAAAATCATTCACACGTTAGAAGATGAGCAAAGAAGTGTTCATAATTTATCGAATAAATCAGTTACTTCTTTTGATGTAAATGCAGAGACACCTACTGCAAAATCTGAAGAGAAAATTGTTTTTGATTTAATGGATGATGAAGATACGGAAATGCCATTTACAGCTACACATGTTGCTCCAGTTGAAGTTGCTCCAATTGAAGTTGCACCAGTTGCTGTTACGCCATCGGTAAATCCGGCTAGCAATCCATCAATGAATAAGGAAGAATTAGTAGTGATGTCTGAGTTTATCAAAAACCTTGACGTAACTTTCGAAATTGTTTCGCCTATTACAGATATTGATTTTACTATTACGGCTCCGGAAGCTCAGGCTTTTCAGGATGCAAAACCAATTCAGCAAGTTCAAAGAACTTTTGAGAGAGAAGAACAAACGACTTTTTCATTCGATTTGCCACTTTTCAGATCAGAACCAGAGGTTAAAAAAGAACCGGTTGCAGAGCAGGAAGCTAAAGTTTTATTCGAATTAAGTAATGAAACCCGCAATATAAAAGTAAACGACCCAGTACAATTTGTACCGGTTACGGAACTTTCAGATAAAGGAATCATCAAATATTCTTTAGAAGAATATATGGAGGTTGAGAATGAATTAGTAGCATCAAAACCAGCTGATAAAGTAGTAGAAGATGTAATTCCTGCGGAATTGAACATCACTATGAAACAAAAAACTGATTTTGCAAGTGAAGCTCATTTTACAACTACTTCAGAAGTTTCTCCGATGGAATTGACAATTGAAGAAACTTTACGCTTAAGAGCTGAAGAAAGAAGAAAGAAACTAAAAGAATTTAATTATAAATTCCATAATAATGTTTCAAGAATTGATGAACTTGAAAAAGAGCCTGCTTACAAAAGATTAGGTATCGATTTATCAAATTCACAATCAAATAATAACAATTCGAGAATATCAGTTGGAACAGATAGTAACAACGATTTGCAGTTGCGTTCAAACAATTCATTTTTGCACGACAACGTAGATTAATTTTTACCATCCCAATAAATAAAGATAGCCCGAAAATTGGATTTAATTTTCGGGTTATTTTTTTTATCTTCGCACAGAATTTAAAATTTGACTTCTATACTTAACTTTTAAAGTTAATCTTGTTGTCAGTTTCTGGTGAAGTCCGGAATACACTTTCAAAAAAGTTATATCAATTATAGGTTTTACCTATTTAAATAAAAAAATAAGATGAGTTTACAAACATTAATCATGGACGAGATTAAAACCGCCATGAGAGCAAAAGATACTGTAGCATTAGAGGCATTAAGAGCGATCAAATCTGAAATGTTATTAGCTGCAACTTCATCAGGTTCTAAAGAAGAATTAACAGAAGATGATGAGATTAAATTACTTCAAAGATTAGTTAAAACCCGTAAAGAAAGTGCTCGTATTTTTACAGAGCAAAATCGTCCTGATTTAGCAGAACCGGAATTAGCTCAGGTTGCTGTAATCGAGAAATTCTTACCTGCACAATTAAGCGAAGAAGAAGTAGAAGCTGTAATTGCAAAAATTATCGCTGAAACAGGAGCTTCAGGAATTGCATCTATGGGGAAAGTTATGGGATTAGCTTCTGCACAATTAGGCGGAACTGCTGAAGGAAAAACTATTTCTGCAATTGTAAAAAAATTATTGGTTTAAAATTCCAATATATAAATTCCAAATTCCAAAGCTAAAATTGGAATTTGGAATTTAAAAAATTGAAATTTTAATAATATTGACCACGTAGTTCAACTGGATAGAATATCAGATTTCGGCTCTGAGGGTTGGGGGTTCGAACCCCTCCGTGGTCACTAAAAATTTTAAAGCCTGAGAATTAATATTCTCAGGCTTTTTTTATGCTAAAACTCATCTTGCTTTAAAAGATGCCTTTAAAAATAGAAAAGGTTTATAATACATTCTTAACTTTGTTTTCAATATTCGCTCGTATACCAAATTACATTTAGCAGCGAAGATATTCTAGATGAACAAGCATGACAAAGGAAGAATCGATAAAAGAATATTACTTTAGAATCAATAAGAGTATAGATTATATCAAAGAAAATCTTCAAGAAGAACTTTCCTTAGAAAAATTAGCTGGTCTTTCTAATTTTTCGAAATTTCACTTCCATAGAATTTTTAAGGCAGTAACAGGAACCACAATCAATGAGTTTATAAAAAATGCAAAGATTGAAAGGTCTCTATTTTTCTTAATGAACAATCCTTCAAAAACAATTAGTGAAATAGCCAGTGATTGCGGTTTCTTGAGTATTTCCTCTTTTTCAAGAAGTTTTCGCGAAGTTAAACAGCTTACACCAAGTGAATGGCGAAAGCAATATAAAAATAGCAATATTGGTATAATGGATAGCAATATTGGAAAAATGCAGTTCGAAATTGAAAATTACCTTGCACTCAAATTAAACAATTTAAAAAAGATTGAAATGAGTGAAATTATGAAACTTGATTTTGAAATTAAAAAACTTGAGCCATTTAATGTTATTTACATTAGAAATCTCAACATCCACAATCATGATAGTGAAACATTTGAGGAGATGTTTAAGCAGCTTTTCAGCTGGGCTTCTCCCAGAAATTTGGTGAATTTTCCCGAAACTAAAGCGTTAACCGTTTATAGAAGCAATGCTAATATATCTGGTATGCTCCAGGCAGATGTGTGCTTATCTGTTCCTCAGGAAATAGTGGGAGAAGGGATAATTGGCAATACAATAATAAGCGGTGGATTGTACGCTATTTTTCATAAAGAAGCAACAATGTCTGATTGCTTTAAAACCTGGAATTATATTTATGACGTTTGGTTTGAAGAAAATGGTTATCAGCCAGATAATAGAAATTTCTTTTTAAGTCATTTAAACGATCCTAAATTGCACCCCGAAAATCTTCATATTATTGATATTTACATACCAATAAAATTGTTGTAACAATCGTGAAATTTGTAAACTCCGATAAAAGTAAAAACTAACTAAATTTAAGTTTAATGAAATTATCATTTATTGTCTCATTTTCTTTTACAGGGAATGGTTTGCGATTTAATTTTAAAATGAAATATTTCTAAAAGATTTTTAGGAATGGTATAGCATTTAAGGCCTTTATTAAAGAAAACAGAAATCTGTGATTAACGTTATTTAAAAAATTAAATTTTAATAAAAAGCTAGAATTATTTGACTTCAAGGTCAAAAACAAAAACCTATTTTGTAATGAAATAGGTTTTTTTTTGTCTGTTTTTTATGTGTTTAGATATTCTTTTTTGGTCTTTTTATCAGAAAGTAAAGTGATACTACAAAAACAATAATGTAAAGAATTGCCAGTGCAGGTTTTTCAAATTGCAGGGTTTTAAAGTCGAATTGCTTGAACAATGTTACTCCTAAAATGATTACTACAACTAGTAAAGTAAATGATATTGGTTTTTTATTTTCCATAGTATTGAATGTTTTATAACTATATTATTGATGTTCCTGCTCTGATTATTCTGCTAGTTATCTCGTTACGATAAATTTGGAAAAACTATCTTAATCTGTTTATTTTAGTCTTAAAATAGTTAAAAACCATCTTTTTTAAGATCTATTTGCATAATATGTCTAATTTTTGTTGAGCGAATATAGGAAATAATAAGAAGTTTTTTTGAACAAATTGAATTAAATCTAGAAGAAAAAATTTCGGAAACAGGCTCGCGCAATTCAAATACTTTTAACTTGATTTTAATCTGTTTTTATAAAGTGAGATTATTTCTCAGTTTTAAATAAAATTTTCCCATAAAATAACACGCCAATAAATAACAAGATACAGGAAAAAATCCAGGAGCTGAATCCGATTTTGCATCCGCTAATAAAACCTTGTACGGATATAAGTAAAATAAGATATGCTGCAAATCCAAGTCCGAATTTTAGAACTCGTTCTGTTGCTTTCATTTTTTGTGTAAAATGGATAATGAAAAACGGAATAAAGAAACTTAAAAGTAAAGCACCAACTTTACTATTGATATTGGCTTCATTTGGCAAGGTCATATAGCCAATTGTAGTTACGATAGCTAAATTTAAAAGAATTAAATAAACGGCATCAATTATAAAAGTAGCAATTGTTTTACGCTGGTTGAGTTCGTTTAATTCCTGCAAATCCGCCTTATCAATTTGAAGCACGTCGCAAATCAGGCTTAACGTTTTTCCTCGCGGTTCATTTTTGTTGTTTTCGATTCTTTGAATCGTTCTTAAATTTACCTTCGAAAGTTCTGCCAGTTCTTCCTGGGTAAAGCCTTTTGACTTTCTTATGTCGCTGATTTTTTTTCCTATAGCATTCATAATTTATATCATTTATTTTTCTCCAAAATTATTTTAAAATGTATGATTTGATAACGGTTCTCTTATGACATTTTTACGACATTTGATATAAATGTATCTGTTTCTCATCGAATATGCTGATTTAAACTATTACCAGTATTTCTAAATCTTAGACTGAAAGACAAAAAAAGGAGCAGAAAATTTAATTTCTACTCCTTAAAATTAACTATTAATTCTTTAAAAAGATTTTCAGTACCTTTCTAAAAAGACTTTGTTTTTTAGAGGTTATGCTGAGTTTTTAAAGAACTTTAAGAACACTAATTCAATTAAAAAAATAGCCAACCGTTATCTGAAAAACTCTATTTTTCATGTCATTATTGATGAAATGACCAACATCTCCTTCTTTAAAAACATTCGAATAAGAGAGGTTATATCGTGCATCTGTATAAAATTTATCTTTGAATTGATAACCTAATCCAAAATTTACAGAAGTATCAAGGCCAGTTGCATAATCTTTTAAGTCGAAACTTTCATGATTTTCATAACCTAAAAAATTATCCTGATATTTATTGTTCGCTTTTAAAAGTATACCTATTTGAGGTCCGGCTTGTACGCTCAATCCTTTTAGAACGTAATATTTTAGCATTACAGGAATATTCAGGTAATTTAAGTCGATAGTACTTTTATAATGTGAATTGGTTACGTCGCTATCAGAAAAAGAACTTTTAGTTCCTTGCTGACTGTACAGCAATTCCGGCTGAAGCGAAAAGTTTTTTGCCAAAGGAATTTCGACCATAATTCCGGCCGTAAATCCTGTTTTGTTTGATGAGTTTAGTTCACTTTCATCAAAAGAAAGGCTCGACAAGTTTAAACCGGCTTTTACCCCTAATTTGACTTTTTCAGTTTGAGCCATAACAGTCACACTTAAAAAAAGTGCCCCTATAATTAGCATAGATTTTTTCATACTCGAATATTATTTGTTTAAGAATGGTAACTCCCAAAATGAGAGTTACCTTATTCTGTCTGTAATTTGTTAGTTTTTAATAAGCTTAGCAGTATATTTTTTGCCTTGAGCGCTGCAATCCAAAATATAGATCCCCGGAGTTAATGTGCTTATTTTTATATTGGAAGGAACGCTTGAATAGGTTTTATTCCAAACCGATTTACCATCCATTGCATAAATATTAATTTGTACTTCTCCTTCGACTTTATCTGCCAGGAATATATTGACATTATCTACAACCGGATTAGGGAAAATTCTAAACGAATTTGTTATTTTTCCAAGAAGCATACCTTTTGAATCAAATGGTGCCGAGATATTGTTGCATCCATTACTATTAGTGATTTGAAGACTATAATTTCCTTCCCAAATAGCGATGATCGATTTTTCGGTTGCGTTTGGTATAGGTCTGTCGTTTAAATACCATTGGTAGGAAGCTGCATCAACTGAAGCGGTTAGCTTTTTATCGCCGGTAACTTTAATTTCCGGTACAATATTATTATCCAGAACCGAGATAGTTGTACTTAAAATTTTACCAATTCCGTTTTCATTATAAACTGTTACATAATAAGTTCCGCTTTCTTTGGTAACGTATTCCTGATCTGTTGAGCCGTCGAACCATTCATATGATTTGTACTCTCCCGGATTTAGAACCACTTCAGGACCACAAACGGCTCCGCTTGCTAAGTCAGATTCAAAAGTGTCAAATGTTGCCGTGATTTTTTCTGTAAGCGAACATCCGTTTTTCATGACTACAGTTACAGTATAATCTCCCGCTTTATTTATTTCGATACCATTAGAAACATCGCCCGTACTCCATTTGTATGAAGCTACGCTCAGTTTTTTAGCATTAAAATTAGTTAAAGCGTCAATGTATAAGCTTTTGCCTGCATATCCGTGAATTGTTGGATTATCAAATATTTTAAAATCTGATGCTGTTCCCTGATAGATATAATTCGTGATTTCAGTATTTTGCTGAATTGTATTGTTTTCTAATTTGGCACTAATATTAAAAATATGTGAATCTCCGCTTACATCAAGTTTAGGCTGTTTTTTGAAAGTATATTCGATGCTTCCATCAAGAGGAATTGCAGTTTCAACAGTTTCTGAAATAGTTTCAAGTGTATTGATGTATTCTAAATTTAACTGAATCGCATTTGCTGCAATAGCAAGCTGTCCTTTATTGGTTAATTTTACTTTAAAGTCAGTTCCGCCGCATACATCTTTTGGTGATAAAATTTCCATCGATACATCCAACATAGGGGCGTTGATTACTTTTAAGTCATCGACTACCATATAAGAATAGCCTCTTTCTAAAGAATGTCTAAATCGTAGTATTACAGATTTTCCGGCATATTTATTTAAGTTAGCGGTTCCTTTTTGCCATTCTTTATCTGCATAAGTTCCCGTTTTGGTAGCTCTCCATACTTCATTCCATTCACCTCCGGCAGTTTTAGCATCTACAGCAAAATAATTGTCGGTGTTACTTTCGATGGCATAATAAAATTCTACAGCAGTGGTATTTTCAGGTAATTTATACAGAGGAAGAATTAATTCTCCGTATCTGGAACCATTTTCAAGTGGATGATAAAGCATGGTTGCAGCACTGTCTCCTGTATGATCTTTTACCGGAATAGATAGATATTTATTATCTGGTTTTACAACTGCTTGCCATGGGAAATCTCTATCGCTTTGACCAGAGACAAAACCTTTGGTTCCAAATAATGATCCTTCAGGTACATTAGAGAAAGTTTCAGTATCTAAAATTGGTGCTTTTGCAATTACTTCAAAAGTTCCTTTAATGCTTTCTGCCAGTTCTTTTGGTTGTCCGTCTGCAATTAGTTTTACGCTAATTTCATATTTTCCTGCCGGTAATTGCGGGATGCCATCTATTCTGTAAACTAATCCCTGATATTGCAATATCTCGCCTTTTCTTTCTAAAACAACTGGCTCACCAACGGCTGCACCATTTTGAGTGATTTGATATTCGATAGTCACTTTATCGATATTTCCATAGGATGCATTCTTTGCCGTTACCAAAAATTCGTGTACAGTGGCATCTTCATAAACTATTTGAGCTACGCTTAAATTAGACAGCTTCAAATAATCTGCTGTTTCCTTAATTTTAATATTATCTACTGCGAAACCGCTGGCAAATAATCCATTATCATCATGTTTAAAGGCTACAAGAACACAAGGTTTTCCTGCGTAAGCACTTAAATCTACGTGATACTCTATCCAATTGTTTACGTAAGGTACTTTAAATACCGTATTCCAGGTTTTACCTCCATCTGTACTTACTTGTACATATCCGTCTGAAAGTCTCTTTACATCAGCAAAACCATCAAATGACAAATGTGCTGTTTTATAATTGCTCAAATCAAATACCGGAGAGATCAACATATCGTTTGACGAATCACAATTGCATTGGTCATCGTTACTTGCCATAAATTGTGTATGATCGGTTACGAAAAAATCCGGTGAAGCAAAGTTTTTATAGGTTCCGTGTTTCCATCCGGTTCCGTTTTTATTTTCAGAAGTTCTCCATCCTTTATATTTGGATGCATCTTCAAAATCCATTGTATACGGAAGTGAGGATACTTTTAGATCTTCATTGTTCCAGTTATCATAAGTTAACGTGAATGAATTATCGTCTGGTCTGATATCCTTAGTCACATCATCAGGGAAAATAGAAACCGTAACGGTATTCTCACCAATAGTTTTTAAATTGATATTAGGAATAGAGTAGGTTATAGTATCTCTAAACTTAGCAAATGCTAATGTTACTTTATCTGTTTTTGAAAAAACTTCATTTTTTACACCATCGAGAATTTTTACCGTAACGTTAACCTGTTCAGAAGTGGTTGCAAAATTATTAATGATCTTAGTCGTTATTTTTGCATTACTATTATCAATGGCACATGTACCAGCATCAAGTTTCGCATCTGTAAGAACTAAATCGTAAGGAGCATTATCTACGTGAATATTATCCAGGAAAGCTCCTAAAAAGCCATCTGCATAATCATCTGTAACAACGCGGAAACGAATCGCTCCTTTTTTACCTGCAAGTTCGTTTAAGCGAATTCCGAATGGTTTTTTCTTGAAATCATTATTAATTCCGGTAAACCATGGTCCTGATAATACACCTGCATCATCATAATGTAAAGTTGATGGATAATCGATACCTGTAACTTTTTTCCAGTTTTGATTATCTTCAGAATATTCAACAATTAATCCGTCGTATCCATTTTCAAACAAAGAAATGATATCAAACTCCACATAAGGAAACGCGACATTAGTGAAATCAAATATTGGTGATCTAAGCGTAAAATCAGCATTTAGGGCCATTCTTTCAGAAGTATTCCCCAGTTGTGTCGTAGCCCACAAATATTTTGAGTTGGTATCTCTAAATGAATAAGAAGATGCCTGCCATGTAAATTTTTGATTTGTAGCCAGTGATTCTGAATACCAGCCTCCAGGAGTTCCTTCAAAATTTTGATTGTAAGGAAATTGATTTACAATACCATTGTAAACAGCGCTTATTCCGCTGTTATTAGTAGTTACAGGATCCTGACTATAATTTACAAAAGCCTCATAAGTATGTAATCCAGTTGAAGATAAATCGACTGTAGTACCAAAAGAAATTGTTACTTCTGATTTGCTTTTTAAAGCTGTATCTAGTGTAACGTCTTTCCATACAGTCTGACTTCCTGCAGTTTTATCCTGATATCCTATTTTTAATTGAGCTCCCGCTGGAATATCCTGACAGCCCAAATTAGATATTGTAACTGCTAAAGAATGGCTTGCAGATAATCCCGTACTTGAGTAGGCAGGAAGATTTAATCCTGCCACTTTAAGATCAAAATCTTTTGGCGCCGGCGGATTTACAAAATTATAAGCGAAAGAAACTCCGTCTTTTGCGCCAAATTCTGCAATAGGTTTAAAATCAAATTTAATTTCTACATAGTTTAAAGAAGTTGCACTTATGTTGTAAGGAAGATTGTCCTGAATTTTTATAGTGGTTTCTTCACCTACTGCCAAATCTTTAGCTAAGCTAATAATACCATCGTTAGTATAAACAGTATTCAATCTGCCGCCAAATCCTGGTAAGATCAATCTTAATTTGTAGTTTAGACTTTCATTTGCTTTAATTACAGTAGTTCCTGTATTCTTAATTTTAAAATAAAAAGGTTCATCTCCTTTTAAAGAAGCACAAGTAACAGTTGGTTTTTCAACAGAAACAAGCATTATTTGTTTATCTGCGTAGGCAGTTCCAACACCAATAGCATACCAGGCATTCGTAACTTGTTTGTATTCTTCAGAACCTAATCCGTATAAATCTTCTACAACCATTAAAGTTGCCTGACGAGCATCGCTAAAGTTTGAAGAAGGCGATAAATATTCTGTTAGCGTTATATAGGCAATTTTTTCTGCTTTAGCCAGACCAATTGCTTTAACATCGTAACTGTTATTAAGGTCATTAACGCCCTGACCACCTTTGCTTAAAAGGTAAAACCAATAATTTGTAATTCCGCTATTAATATGTACACCTCCATTGTCGTAAGAAGTCGCTAATGGGTTTACCCAATTTACTCCTCCGTAGGTATCCGGCTGACCCTGCGCTTTTGGGTTAGACATACTTCTCATACTTCCGTGCGTGTACAATTCGTTACCCAGCATCCAGATGTCTTCTTTTTTGTCTTTTCCAACATAAAATTCAACAGAAACACCAAAAATATCACTAAAAGACTCGTTTAAAGCCCCTGATTCACCTTTATAAATTAAACCTGCGGTGAAACGAGTTACACCATGAGTTAATTCGTGGGCTGTAATTCCTAAACCTACATAAGGACTATCGTAACCATCTCCAAATTGTGCCCATCCACCAGTCCATGAAGCATTTTCAACATTAGTGCCTAAATGCGCAAGACCAATAATCGTCATTCCTTTATCGTCGATACTGTTTCGATTAAATTTTTCGCCATAATATTCGATTGTCTTTTGCATACCCCAATGAATGTCTAAAGCGACCTCATCATTATTTTTGTTATGCAATTCGTTCCAGATATTATCTTCATCAATAAATTCTGTGATTACCTCATCCGAAGCATTATCGGCATGATTCATATTCCAGGTCACCATTGGTACCTTGTATTTTCCTTGTAAGCCTTCTAATCGATATCCGTCAGCGTATTGTTTGGTGTTAAATTCTACTTCTCCGGAATATCTTGATTTACCTCTGCCCAGACTTTGGCCTGTAATAGTAGCATCTCTGCTTAAATCTAATGTTAGAATTGTTTTTCCTGAGTTGGCATCTACATATATGGTATGGCTTGATTGCGGATTGGTCGCATAAATATCAAATTTCCAGGCCAGATAGTATTCTTTTAATTCAGAAGAAAAATTAGGACCAACATAAACCAACTCCCCCTGTGGTTTAGCGCTAATATCGCTACTAACTAAGGCGCCTAATTTTTTACTCTCCCAAATATATTGCTTTGCATTTATGGTTTTAAGTGCATTTTCTAAAGCTGTCGACGCATTTATTTTATAATTACTGCTTACAGCTAATTTTTTGGCTGTAGAACCAAATGCATCAATCTTAGTTTTATTTTCTCTGACTTTATAAATTGCCCCTTCTACAGGAACAGCATTATGCATTTGCTGATAAGTGGCCAATGTTCTGCCATGATTATCAGAAATTGATTTTAATTGCATTTTATCAGATGCAGATAAATCAAAATCGGTTTTTTTAACTTCGAAAATATTCTTTGCTGTCAGGTTGGAAGATTTGGCAAAAGATCGAACTTTTGTACTCACCGAATCCTGCGCATTTGTTTTTTCGATCGTATTGGTTGTATTTTGTCCCGATAATTTAAGACTTTCTTGTACCTGTTTTTGAACTGCTTCGCTTTCTGCTGCAGAAAGTTCTTTGCCTCCTACCTTTTTTTCTTCTTGCTGCGTAAAGAGATTAGCCTCATGGTCATGACCGTAATTAGGATCACGCGTTTTCGTCGAACTTTGTTCTTTTGTCTGGCTCACGACTGAAGGTCCTATTGCGGTTTTTAGATCCTCTTTTGGTTTATTTTGCAAAGGAGACTGAGCCATTCCTACGGAACAGGCAAAGAGACCTAACAAAACAAACAAATACTTGGTTTTGAAGTAAATTTGGTTCATTTTTTTCAATTTAAATTAATATTACAGTTTGCTTAGTTAAATAATCATTATGCCTTTAAGGTTCATAACAAACCATAGAAGCAGTTTCAGGAAATCAATTTTGTGATTGATCTCTAGGTTTTTCTTTTGTTATTTTTTCAAGAATCTTTAAAAGGGTTTTCTTTTTTGTTTTTGCTTCTTCTAAAAGTTGTTCTAAACTTTTGGCAGGGGCATTTTTTTTCCTGGCATTCATTCGGGTTTATTTACATCGATTGGGTAAATGTAGAATGGAGCCATCTGTTTTTGAAAAAAAGGACTATTACAAAAACACTCTCAGGTGAAAAAGTATCACCCAAAAAACACTCATAATGATATAAGTTGAACTAAATCAGTTGATTGATTTTAATTTAAATTGCTGTTAATGCAGACTAAATGGTATTCAGATAAGTGGAAAGATTTACCTTTTCGTTGGTTAAATCAAATTTTTTACGAAGTCTGGTTCGGGCATTTTCAATAGATTTAAAGGATTGCCCGGTAATTTGAGAGATTTCTTTTGTAGTTAAATCCAGATATAGCAGTGCGCATAATCTGCGATCCTTTGGAGTAAGAGAAGGATAGTCGACCGTTAATTTATCAAAGAAAGATTTATGAACCTGCTCAAAGCTTATTTCAAATTCTTTCCAGATATCGGTATTCAGATTTTTTTCAAGACGCTTTAGCACTATATCAATAGCTTGCTGCATCTCTTTATTAACTGTTTTGAGTTTAATTTGTTTAAGATCGGTCAGGATTTCATTAATACTATCTGTGCGATGTATTTCTGCCATTGCTTTTCCTATAAGAACCTTTTTTTTGGCTTCAAGACTTTCGTTTAAAGCCTGCATGCTCGATTTTAATTTCTCTTGTTCGAGTTGATTTTTAATATTCCTGTTTCGGTATTTTATCAATAAAATAATTAGAATTAATATCCCAACAACGAGTATTAATCCAACGACAAAATACTTGAATAGTTTTTTTTGTTCGATAAGGGTTTTTATCTGGGTACGAACTTTATAATCCTGTTCCAGCTTTATTCTTTCAATATTTACTGCTTTTTCTTCGACATGAATACTATCGTTGATCGCATTGTATTTTTGAAAATAGTAAACGGCATTTTTATAATCTTCTTTGCTAACATATACCTGATAGAGTATTTTGTTCAGGTTTAAACCTGAGTAGGTATAGAGATTTTCTTTGCGTAATTCTAATGCCTTTTTTGCATTTACAATTACATCATCGTACTTTTTTTCTTTCAGCTTGTACTCAGAAAACGATTCGTAGACAAAGGCTTTTCCTAAATTATCAACCTGATTGTTTAATAAAGAAAACGCTTCATCAAAATAATGATCAGCATTTGTTTTGTCTTTTTTTAAAGCATAGGCTCTTGCTAAATTGGTACAAACGTTAGCCTTTAAAGCATTGTCTTTTATGACCTTATTTATCGAATAAGCTTTTTGGTAGTAATATAACGAAGAGTCTAAATTTTTATTCAGATATAAAGTACCTATATTGTTTAAGATCTTTACGAGCTTAACCGAATCATTTTTAGATTGTTGGTAGCGATATACATTCAGGAAATATTTTAATGCTTTTTCTTTATTATTTCCTACGGCATAAATAATAGCGAGGTTGTTTTCTAGTTTGGCTATTTCTTCAAGGTTTTCGTTGTTTTTATAAATATCATAGGCTTTCAAATAATATTGTAAAGCGATATCCAAAACGTCTTTTGAGGCATACATTTTACCTGTCGTAATGTAAACATTGGCCAAAGTTACCTCTGATTCTTTTGCTTTTTTTGCTTCAGTTTCGGCTAATTCGATGTATTTTAATGCTCTGTCCCAATCTGTTTTTTGCAGGTCTAAAGCAATTTTTTGACACAATTCGACTTTTTTCTGATGATCGTTGATGCTATTCAGACTATCAATCATTTCCTTCGTTGACTGAGAATAACTGGTAAAAGAAAGGATAAGAAAAAAAATGGAAAATAATCGTGCCATTGTGTTTAAAAAATATAAAGAAGAATTTCAAAATTAAACAAAATAAAAAGGATCAGAATACTGTAAAACGACAAATTTTGGTTTGTGTTGTTTTCTTCTGAATATTATTGAATAAAAACAAAATAGAATGAAAATGGAAAGATGGAACTCAATTTTTAAATATGAGGGAGTTACTATAATAAATTGTTTTTTAGTTTTTTATTGAAAAATCAAGACTTCAAATTAGGCAAAAAAAAAGTCTGCACAATCAATTGATCGTGCAGACTTATAATTTATATATTCGATTTTTACAACAACTTCTGTACTTCCAGCTCTGCAATAATTTGCTTTTTCATGGTAGTATTTACATAATCTTTAGCCTCAGCATAAGAAATTGTATACTTACGTGGAATGTCTTGTAAATGATCAGGAAAGGCAGTTAGTAACTTATCATAATAAAGATCTAATTCGTTTTCATTAGGCATTTCGAATTGTAAGCGCAATTGAAATCTTCTCAATAAAGCAGTATCAATGGTATGATAATGATTGGTCGCACAAATAAGTAAACTATTTGTTGGAAAATAATCAATCAACTGAATGATCGTATTAACAAGACGTCTCATTTCGCCTACGTCTTTATCATCGCTATCACGGCTTTTTCCAATCTGATCAAATTCATCTAAAAACAATACCGATTTTTCTCTGATCGCTTTATCGAATATCGCTTTTACATTTTTTGATGTTTCACCAATTCGCGCATTAATTAAAGTACTCAAATTGATGATCACGATATTTTTGTTCAAAGCAGTTGCAATAGCTTTTGCCGTTGTAGTTTTACCGCAGCCCGAATGTCCGTAAAGTAATATTTTGTTATCTACTTTAAGATTGTACTTCTTTAATTCTTCAAGATATTGATGCTCTTTGATAGTTTGGGTTAAAGCAGCTTTATTTTCTTCACTAAAAAGTAAATCGTTCAAAGCTATTTTTTCGGTATCGTTTACGGTAAGTTCGTATAGATTCATTTCAATTTTTATTTGATGCAAAATTAAAGTTTATTCGACAATATTTTCATTCCAGATCTCTTTTCCTAAAAAGCGGTTTCCAAAGATCGAAGTTCCAATTCTCACCATATTAGATCCTTCGGCAATAGCCAGTTCCAAATCCTGAGACATTCCCATAGAGAGTTTTAATTCACTTATTCCGTCTATTTTTGCATTATAAATTTCATCCCTGATTTCTCTTAATAATCTTAAAGAAGGCTGCATTTTTTCTTTGTCGACATCTAGTAAACCAATCGTCATCAAACCTTTTATTTTTAAGGTTTTGTATTTCTTGATTTTATGAATAAAAGAAACTACCTCATGAGGCGGAAGTCCAAATTTACTTTCTTCAAACGAAGTATTTACTTGTACAAAAACGTCCAGGTTTCTGTTTTCTTTTTGCAATTGTTTGTCCAGTTCCTCGGCAAGATTTAACCTGTCTAAAGACTGAATGCACGTAACATATTTGAGCACATCTTTTATTTTATTGGTTTGAAGATGACCAATAAAATGACGTTCTATATTTAAGCCTTTCAGGTCAGAATCTTTATCCCGCAATTCCTGCATTTTGTTTTCTCCCATCAAAGTTTCTCCGGCATCAATCGCGATTTTGATTTTGTCTGCAGGAACAGTTTTGGTAGCCAATAACAATTGTACCTCTGATGCATTTCTGCCCGAAAGTTTACATGCAGTTTCGATTCTGTTATGAACCTCTTTTAAGTTCGAAATTATCATCTCTTTCATGATGCAAAATTATAAGTTGTCCGGTTTATAATTCTGATCCAGTTTTAAGGTTTTAAAATAGTCCAGTTTCTTTTTTATGGAATAGCAACCAGACCAGTAATTGGGAATAAATCAAAAAACTGGATTATACTCCTTCTGAATAACCGGAGTAATTTTGTTCTATTAAAAAGATCAAAATATGAAACACATAGAAGCTATGTTTCTACGTGTTTAAAATAATTACAATTGGCATTAAAAAAACTAAAAAGAACAATTTATGAAAGTAGCAGTATGGGATACTTATGTAACCCGAAAAGACGGAAAAATTATGCATTTTGACATTCTGGTAGACGAAAATACAAACGATGAAAATGAAATTTTTGAATTTGGAAAAAGTTATCTAAAAACAGTTTCGCAGGAAGGTCAGCCCTTAACTTCAAAAGAATGTAGATTTTGTCATATTGATAAAGCGCCTGCAGAAGTAGAAAACCAAATTAGAGAAAATGGTTTTTCTATTATCGAAATGGAAAACTGTAATTAATGATTGTACCAAAATAGAATTGGAAAGTTTACAGACTGAAAGTGTTTTGCTTTCAGTCTTTTTTTTACAGATATTCTGAGAGAGCAATAATTCCTTCCTCCATTTGTTGTTCTGTCAGCGACGCATAACCTAATCTAAATCCTGATGCCGAATTTGTAAAACTAAAATTTTCAGGGTTCATAATTTTAATGCCTTTGCCTAGTAATTGCTGACAAACAAATGCGATGTCAATTTCAGATTTCGGAACAATCCAAAAAGCCAAACCTCCTTCCGGTTTAGCAAATGTAATTTTATCTTTTAAGTATTGATTACAGAGACTTTCAAAATAATCCCGTTTTGCTTTATAAATAAGATTCGTTTTTTTTAAATGTCTTTTAATGATTCCCTCATTAATAAGATGCAATACGGCTTCCTCCATGATATTATCGCCCTGAACATCGATTATCTTTCTATGTTCGCCTACTTTTTCGATATTTTCTACCGTACTGACCAAATAGCCAATACGCAATGCAGGAGCCACAATCTTACTTAAAGTACCAATGTAAATAAAGTTTTGAGTACTTTCATAACTCGAAATTGGTAAAATAGGGCGCTGGCCAAAATGAAATTCATGATCATAATCGTCCTCAATAATTGTAAATCCGTATTGATTAGAAAGTTCAATAAGCTTTAATCTTTTTTTAAGGCTCATTGTTACCGTGGTCGGAAATTGATGATGTGGTGTAACGTATATCGCTTTTATAGTCTTGTACTTTTTTAAGTATGCTTCGACTTCATCCAGATTTAAACCATCGCTGGAAATATTTACAGGAAGCAAAGTTGCACCGGCGCTTTCAAACGCTTTCCATGCAGGTTTATATCCCGGATTTTCGATCATAACATAATCTCCTTTCGAGAATAAAGAATGCGCTGCAAGATACATCGCCATCTGGCTGCCTCGCGTAATACAAATTTGATCCGGAGAAATATTCATTCCTCTTTTAAAATTAAGCATTTGGGCGATTGCTTTTCTAAATTCAGTGTTACCAAATTCATTACTGTAACCCATGATTTGCCAGCGCGATTTTCTGTTGAAAATTTCTCTGTAAGCGCGCGCCAGATCAGTCATAGGAGCAAGGCGGCTGTCCGGAAGGCCATCGTCAAAAACGAGATGAGACCTGATTTCCTCTTGTTTGGTATTTATTTTCTGTTTTTGTTTTTTTTCAGCAGTAGTTTCGGGTAATATGTCCGCAACAAAAGTTCCTTTTCTGTCCATTGTAATCAGCCAGCCTTCGGCGATCAGTACATCAAGGGCTTCAATTACCGTATTGCGGTTTACATGAAGTAAACCCGCTAATTGTCTGCTTCCGGGCAAAGCATTTCCACTTGTTAATGTACCAGATTTTATGGCATTGATAATGGCATCGGCAATTTGTAGGTACAATGCCGTATTCGATTTTTTGTCTAACTGAATTTCTAATTGCCAAGGTCGCAACATCTGGACTATCTGTTTATGTTAAAACTGTGCTATATCTCCAGACCAAAGTTAAGATAATTTTGTGAAGCAATAATGCAGGAACTTAAATTAAATACCATGGAAACAACAGAAAAAAAATTCTCATCAAAAGATTTTCACCAAACCTTTGCCCGACCAAGCTTTGTAATGCCGGAGAAATTAATTCACAGAAATGTTGAAAATGCCGGAGAACACAATCAATTTTCGACCGAAAGAAAACATCCGGTTTTCTTTGTCGATTTGCCAAGCAAAAATGTAAGCATGACCATTGGCGGATTATTACCGGGACAATTAACCAACCGACACAGACATACGTACGAAACATTATTGTATGTCATTGAAGGTTCAGGATATACCGAAATTGAAGATCAAAAAGTAGAATGGAAAGCGGGCGATGCGGTTTATATTCCTGCATGGACCTGGCACAGACATCAAAACTTAAGCGATTCTGAAAACGCCAAATATATCGCCACAGAAAATGCGCCACAATTGCAAAATTTAGGAGTAGCACTAAGAGAAGAAGAAGGAAGAGATTTATAAAAAAAACAGCAGAAAGAAATGAAAAACGCTCCATTTAAAGGCATCATTGCGTATCCCATTACGCCTTTTGATGCCAACGAAAAAGTCGATATTTTACTTTATAAACAATTAGTAGAAAGATTAATAGTGTCGGGTTCTCACGGTATTGCTCCTTTAGGCAGTACAGGAGTAATGCCTTACCTGAAGGATCAGGAAAAAGAAGCAATTACAGAAGCCACCATAGAACAGGTAAAAGGCAGAGCACCTATTTTAGTGGGAGTGTCAAACCTTACCACCGAAAGAACGATCTACCATGCTAAATTTGCCGAAAAAGCAGGAGCTACAGCGGTAATGATTATCCCGATGAGCTATTGGAAATTGAGCGATGATGAAATTGTAAAACACTACGATGCAGTTGCCAAACAAATTTCGATCCCAATTATGGCGTACAATAATCCGGCTACGGCAGGAGTAGATATGTCGCCAAAATTGTTAAAGAGAATTCTCGAAATCTCTAATGTCACTATGATCAAGGAAAGTACAGGAGATGTTCAGCGAATGCATTATCTCAAGAAAGAATTAGGAGATTCGGTAGCATTTTATAACGGTTCTAATCCGTTGGCGCTTTCGGCTTTTGCGGCAGGAGCGACAGGTTGGTGCACTGCAGCGCCTAATTTAATTCCGGAACTCAACATCGCTTTATACAATGCTATTCAGAATAATGATCTTCAGGAGGCTCAAAAAATATTCTACAAGCAAATCGATTTGTTGCGTTTTATAGTCGAAAAAGGATTGCCAAGAGCCATTAAATCAGGATTGCAGCTTCAGGGAATAGAAGGCGGGCATTTAAGAAAACCTTTGCAGCCGCTTACAGAAAATGAGATAACGGAACTAGATCGCATTCTGAAGTTGGTTAAGTAATTAAAATAAATATTGGATTAAAAAGCATAGTTTGATTACTATGCTTTTTTGTTTGAGATTCAGAGTATAATCTTAAGTTAGGCGTAATTCAACAGAAATGACAAAACCTTTGCGATCTTTCGCTTTAGCGAAAGATTTTTTTGATATAACATTATTGATTTTTTCTACCAATATTTAACTCCTAAAGGAGTAGCCTATTACAAAGATTTTGATCTGTGAAGTAAAATTAAAGATCAGCATATTTAATTTAAAAGAATATCTCGTAGAGATTAAATATTGGTAGAAAAAAATAAAGGCAAGGCAGAATTTGTCCCGTAGGGACTAAATAAAACACCTTGATTACCAGCTATATTTCAGAATTAATCGTGCATTAAAAGGAGTTCCGGCAGTAAAATGTATTTCGTCTACAGGTTCCGTTTCATTGGCTAATCTTGTTTCGGTTAAGAATTGGGTTTCTTTCCATTTAGTATCAAAAATATTATCGATGTTAATACCAATCGAAACTTTCTTAATCTGATAATTTACAGAGAAATCAGTAATGCAATACCCTTTTGCAACTACAGAGTTATCTTCATTAGCAGGACGATCGCCTAAAAAACGGGTTCTTAGACTTCCTGAGAATCCTTTTAAATTCTTCACCGAAAGTCCGCTTGTTAACGTATGAACAGGCGCAAGAGGCAAATAATCCTGTCCTTTTGGTTCATCTATAGAACGGGCGTGTGTGTAGGTATAATCAGTATTCCAGAATAACCAATTGGTAAATTGATATCTTAAACCAAAATCAAAACCTTTACGGGCAGTTTTTCCGCTTGGTTCTACAACGGCTTCATCTCCTACATATACAAATTCCTGTGCCAGATATAAATACCAAAGTGCCGAATTGATGATCATTCTCGGAAATGGTTTCCAGTTAATTCCCAAATCTCCTCCATAAGTTTCAGGAAGGATTTTTTGACCTTTTTGAGCGACAACCACACGGGCATCATTACTATGAAACCCTTTTCCTAATTTTAAAAAATATTGTAAAGTGTTATCCTGAGTATATAAAAAGTTCAGTTTAGGGCTTACAATTGCTTTTGTCTGAGTTTGATTGCTATACGTTGGTGCCAATTGATCTTCGTAACCAAATTTAAAATAGTCTAAACGCAATCCCGTATTGATAAGCCATTTTCCTGTTGTAAAATCAGCACTGGCATAAGAGAAAAGATTGGTCTGGTTTACATCTCCAAGACTTAAATACTCTAAAACAGTTTTGCGGTTTACGGTATGCGATAATTCAAGACCTTTGTTGTTGTCATTTCGTAATCCTGCCCCAATTTTAAAACTCCATTGATCATCGATTTTACGATCGTATTCAGACTGGAAACCTACAATTGTTCTATTATCTCTTTGTCTGATCTGATCTCCGTTTACAGGATCATTCAGGAAAAAAGTAAAATTCGAGAACAATTCAAAATCGTATTTGCTTATGTAAGCCGTGTTTTTAATTTGAGAATAATCATCAATTTTCGAATCGTATTGAAGGTTGATATTAGATCTTGAAGTATTTCCTCCTTCATTAGAATCAATGGCACCGAAATGGGAAATCATACCGCTATTTACCGCACGATCCGGAATTTGTCCGCTCGCATCCCATTGACTTTTAAAATGCGATACAGAAATGGCAAGCTGATCTCCGTTATTAATTTTAGCAGAATATTTTCCAAATAAATTAATACGGTTAAAGTTTTGCGGAGCATCAAAATAACCATCTGTCATCATGTATTCTCCGGCAAAATAAGCCGATTGATTTTCAGTATTTAATAAATTGAATAAAGCAACAGTTCTGTAGGTATCAAACTGTCCCAATTCAAAAGATACGGAGCTGTTTTTTAAGGCTTTTTTAGTGTTGAAAGCAATATAACCCGCAGTAGTAAAATCGCCTTTATCTGCAAAGTAAGCACCTTTGTCAAAATCGATATTGTCAACAGTTTCCGGAATCACAAAATGCAGATCGGCATATCCCTGACCATGGCCATGAGAAACCATGTTTACGGGCATTCCGTCTACAGATACGCTAATATTTGTTCCGTGGTCACAGTCAAATCCTCTTAGGAAAATTTGTTCTGCTTTTCCTCCTCCGGCATGCTGGCCAATAAAAAGCCCTGGAACTTTACGCATTAAATCCTGCGAATTAGAGATAGGCTGAATTTCTAAATCTATTTTAGAAATCGTATTAAGGTATTTCAGGTTATTGGTAATCTTGACCTCTTCAAGTAAAAAGGGTTTTTCTTCGAGAGAAATTGTAAGTAAATCGTTGGTCAGGATTTTAATATTTTCAGTAATAAAACCTTGTTTAGTGATTTGTAAACTGTCTTCGGGTTTACTGTTTTCGATAGTAAATTTTCCGTTACTATCGCTGTGAGCATGTGTTTTCGAAAAAAGATTGTGAATTAAAACCTCTTCGAGAGGCTTTCCGTTGGTATCTGTAATAACGCCCTTTACAGACTGTGCATTTACGGAAAAGGATAAAATAAAAATTCCAAGAACAAATAATAATCTCATGAGAACGGGGGGCTAAACTTTTACTAGTATTTTTAAAAATGCAAAAGTAACCTAACAAGCAGAGAATTTAAAATAAAATTTGTTAAATGTAAGAAAAAGTTTATTTTTAATTTAATGGTTTAAAAGTCTTTATTCTTCTAATATTTTTTCAGTATCAATTTTGTTCTTTTCCTGATAAAGCATTTCGCCCGTTATACCGCTATCTCCCAATGTACGACCTTTTATTAACCAGGCAATCCCAAAAGCAAAAAGAGACAATGCCTCGAGAACCAAAGTAGAATACTCAAACCGATCTAATTTCTCTGATATTGGCACCAAAACAACAAATAGTATGATGGCATAACCACAAGTTCTGTAAATATTATTTTCGTTTAAGATGCTTTTGGGACTTCTGGTCTCGTTTTTTTGCCCTATCGTAAAAACATTTATGGCCAGTAAAGCCATTATCAGGAATAAAAGAGCAGCAAAACCATAATGAAGCCAGCGGAGCCATTCCTGAGTAGACGGAATTAGTGTGTAAATTCTGGTTTCTATTTTATTTTCTTCAGGAATGGGAGTAGTGGGAAAGAAGGCAACGCCCAAAGCCATGATTCCGGCAATATTGGTGAGTAAATTATCATTTTTCCAGATCGAAGCATTTCCATGACCTTTATACCGAATTAAAAATAAACCAACAGCACACAAAGTTCCGGTAAAAAACTCTCTAAGATGCGTATAATAATAATGACTGATAGAATGCTGAACGGGAGTTTGAAAATAAGAAATGAATGAAAGCCCAACCAAAAGTATAGGAAGACTTATACCCAGATATCCAATAGCACGTCTGATTCTTCTGTAGGTGAAAACGTCATAACTCTCAATTTTAATTTCATCGTTTATATCTATTTTCATATCGCCAGTGTATTGGTTTGATAATGATAAAGTTAATGTAAAATTTTAAAGAAATTAAATATGTTTTTTTGTTTTGATTGTTATGATAAAGCATTTTTTCAGGAGCTAATCCCGCTATCCGTTTCAATCTTTTGTGGCGAACACCGCCACAAAAGGATTTCCACTTCTATCGGGGCTAGGGCACTCGTTTTCATAACAAGATTGCGCAAAAAAACATTCTAAACATTGTCAGACTGAGCGAAGTCGAAGTCTCTCGTTACGAAGATTTTTACTTTTATCAAGGATATTTTTTGATTGTTGTTTTTCTTTTTACAAATACAATTGTATCCGTATTTCTCGGATTATCCCATCCTATATTATTCTTAAAATTCACTTCTTCCAATATAATCATTATCGAGTCATTAAGTTTTCTCAGATAAAGTTCTTTATATTTTATTTGGTTAGTTGATCCTCCAAATTGATTTGTAGAATCGAGTGCTTTAAAATTAAAAGGAACATTTTCTTTGTGTGTACTAGTAAAATAGATTGTAAAATTCAGGTCTTTCTCTACAGTGTTTTTATCACTATAATAGTCAATATCCGAAATTGCGGAATCAATTTTTAGTGTTGAATTGTCTAGCAAAGTTTTATTATCCTGAGTAGGTAAATAAGTGTAGGTTTTAGTATGCGTAAGATACTTATCATATGCGTCTCGCGGAAAATAATTGATCAAGATATAAACTAAAGAAACAAAATACAGGAACACAATTAATACTTTATATCTTTTTAAAAATGGCTCTTTAGTGTTTTTGTAAAAATATTTTAAAATAAAAAATGCCTGAATTAGAAATAGAATTAAGAAAAATAAAACGTAAAAAACTTTCTCGATTAAGTCATTTTTTCGACTGAAACTTACAATGTAAAAGTGCAAATTAAAGCCAATTATATATACGCCAATTAATGTCCCAAATAGCGATAAATTTGATTTTAGCACTTTTGAGAAACTAATAACATTCCATTTTCTGGCAATAGTTATTGCTAGAATAGAAATAGCTACTGATATAATAAAGAGAATTGTAATTTCGAGAAATAAACTTAGTTTGGTCTCGATATGGGGTTCACCGTATAACAATTTGAATTATTATTTAGTTGTTGATTTTTTTCTTTTCGTAATTCCTACTCAGTCAAAGGATTATAATTTTTATATCGTGTATAAACTTCCAGATTCTTTACAATTTCGTTTTTTACCGTTTTGCGTTTTCCTTTTTTATCGATAATATAAATTTCTCTGTTATCATTATCTAGCGAAACTCCGGCAAACTCTCTTAAGCTATCTTTTTCTATTTTTAGAAATACGGTCGAACTTCCGCCGTAAACCAGCCAGGCATCTACACAATTTAAAAGTTCGTTATATTGTAGATTAGGATAATTATCGGAGTTTTTCATTAAAACAAATTCCTTTTTGGAGGGATTAAAAATGAGCAATTTTCTAATTTCGTTGGCGCCTCTTGCCGCAACCGAAGATTTAAAGGTAAGATCATTGAATCCGTCGTTATTGAAATCGTTTAGTTCAGGTTCGCAATTGGTTACGCCATCTTTTAGATACTCTAAATTTTGTTGAGTAATCCATTTGTTGTTTCTTTTTTCAAACAGATTAATTTCGACATACGTGCTGTCATCCGTTCTAAATTGGTTGACGGTTAATTTAAATTTTCCTTTCGTTCCAACCTGAGTACTATCTGTAAAAGCTTCTTCTAAAATAGTTTTTGTGGTATCTGTTTTAGTTTCAGGTTTGATGATCTCTTTTTTTGTGATGACTTTTTTAGGCAGAGATACGCTTTGTTCTTTGCTTTTTTGGGAGCAGCTTATTATCGAAAATAATAAAACGAGAAGTATCGATTTTGTCATGTTATAAAGGTAGCTGATTATTGTTTTATTCCTAAGGCAGTTCTATAAAACTCGTAGCCCTTTTCGCTTCGATTAGGCAGGTATTTTTCACGATATTCAGTTGCACCTAAATCTTCGATGAGCTTGATATTAAATTGATTTAGATAATTCGATAATTCATTCGGCATAAAACCAAAAGTCTAGTGTTCTTCAAGTTTATCAAGATCTGTAAGAAGTTTTTCGCCGCCTACAAATGATTTTGGATTTTCTATTATTTCTTTGTGTACATATGTGAAGATAATGTGACTGTTTTGGGCAAATTTTGAAATAAAAGAAAAAGTATTCTGAATAGCTTCTTTGGTTAAATAATTGGTAACCCCTTCCCAAATTATGGCAGTAGGTTTGGTAAAATCTAAATTATGCTGCGCTGCTAATTGCTCAAGATCCTGTTTATTAAAATCAATTTGAAGAAAACTAACATTTTCCGGAACTTTACCAATCCTTTTTTTATAAGTTTCGATTTTATAATTTGAAGTGTTGGGATGATCAATTTCTATAACCGGAATTGATTTTAAGAAATCAAGTCTTAGTGCCCTTGTGTCAAAACCTGCTCCCAGAATTATTACTTGTTGTACACCATCTAAAACAGCAGTTTGCAGCAATTCATCAATATATTTCGTTCTGGCAAGTCCTGAAGAAAAAGCGCCCGGAATCTTTTTTTGTATCGTATTCTGAATGTATTTTCTAATTGAAGGATACTTAGACATGCGGGTAGCGAATCTTAATTTTGGATCCAGAAAATGTATTGCATAAGGATCTGAAAATAAGCGATCTTTTTTATTTAGTTTTGTTTCCAAGGCTCTAAATAGTGCCATATATTGGGCAGTTCGGCTAGTTTTATCTGCTTTCATGTTACTTCTTAGAAAACAAATTTTCTACAACCCATGCAGGACCAATCATCAGGAACTGAAGATCTTTTAAGAAAGAGGGTTTTTTGCCTTCGATATTATGACCGTAAAATTGCCCGATCCAGGCGATGACAAAAACGCCAATAGAGAAAATCCATAACGGAACAAATTGACCGATATAATAATTTACAATCAGACAAATCGCTGAGAAAATCGCAATTTTAATGGCCATTGCCACGGATAACCTGATATAAAAAATGAGCACAAAAATCAGGACTACAACGGCCCAGTTTTCGATAATAGGTGCATTTAATTGTAGCGTATTGGCAATAAAACCACTTGGGATGCTCATTAATAATCCTACGATAGAAAAGAAAATTGCAGGAACACATACATAATGTATCGCTTTGTTTTTTGGGTTTTGATGACTTACGGCATATTCATCAAACCATTGTTCTAATGTTCTCATTGTTTTGGTTTTGAGGTTAGTTGCGTAAATCTAATCAAATTTCTTTTTCGTTGATCGATTTATGAATTTGACTTAAAATTAATTGAAAAAATTATATGGAAATGGGGTTTAAATTGTACGCGGATGAGACGGATTCGCTATGCGAAAACGCGGATTTATACGGATTTTTGCATACTATATTTGAATGACAAACTGGGGGGTAATACTGATGAGGTGCTTAAGTATTAGTGATAAAATTAATATTTATCAAAAAATAAAGAGCAAACATAATCCAAGCTAAAAATGGAATTAATCCTAATAGAATCCACAGGAATTTATATTTGATATTTAAATTGAGATCTTTTTTAAGAAGGCAAATTAAGAAGATAAAGGATGAAATTAAAGCTGTAAAATGAAAAATATAGCAGGAAATCCAGCCAAAATGATAAATCCATCTGAGATGTTCTATATATCTAAATTGTTGTGTAAACCTGGCAACCAGAAAGCCTGATACGAATATTGTTGTTATAAAAATTGAAAAAGTTTTTACATTATTCATTTTTGCTTGATATTGTAACCATTTGATAAAGATAGAAAAACTATAAAATGTAAAAACAGAAATATACACAATCTTGTTATCCCGAGGAACGAGGGATCTTCACAAGAAACTAACATAAAGTATATGTAGATTGTCGAGCTACTAACGGAGATCCCTCGTTCCTCGGGATGACAAAAATGCGTTGCCCCATGTTAAACATGATCTTGTCGTATTAATTGTCAGGCTGAGCGGAGTCGAAGCCCTCGTTCTAATTGGATCGCCCTTCGACTTCGCTCAGGGTGACAATCTTATAGTTGATTTATATCGCATGCTTTACGTTCAATATAACCCCAAAGTATTTGCCATTCTGACGCAGGAAGGATCACCCAAGAAGCTCGACAAAGATTGCGGAATTACTAGTGTGATCCCTCGTTCCTCGGGATGACAAAAATGCGTTGACCCATGTTGAACATGATTTTGTCGTATTAATTGTCAGGCTGAGCGGAGTCGAAGCCCTCATTTTAATTGGATTGCCCTTCGACTTCGTTCAGGGTGACAATCTTATAGTTGATTTGTGTCGCATGCTTTACGTTCAATATAACCCCAAAGTATTTGTCATCCTGACACAGGAAGGATCACACAAGAAGCTCGACAAAGATTGCGGAATTACTAGTGTGATCCCTCGTTCCTCGGGATGACAAGATTGCGGGAATTTCTCATGAAAACAATTGCCTAGCCCTGATAGAAGCGGTATCCTTTTATGGTGGGGTTCACCATAAAAGATACAAGTGGATAGCAGGAAACAGCTCCTAAATATTTACAGTTGTATTGGCATAATCAAAAACATTATCCCATAATTCATCAATGGTTACGAGGGCTTTGTTTAGCGAAATAACTTCCCATTTTCCGTTGGTTTCTATCCCAAAGCCAATGTTTTTTAGTTTGGTTAAAGCGTCTTTTACATTAAAATCAAGATCGGTGTTGAGCTTTGTCCTGAACCAGGATTCTATTTGGTCATCGAGTTCTTGTGCGGTTAGGGGTTTTTCACTTTGGTGTAAAAAAGTATAGGCCAAAATGGTTTCTTTAAGTACTTCTTCTTCGGATGAATTTAGGAGCGAGTAAAAGGCGCCGCTGTTGTTTCCGAGGTTCTTAAAATAAAGACTGTCTGAAAGTATTTTAGAATATTTGATTTTCTTGTTGACAAAATTGCTGTATTGACGAAAAAGGTACAACGACAAAACACCAAGGGCAATTAGGCCTTGATTTAGAGAGGCTTTGCTGTTTAATAAATCGATAGTTTCGCCAGACTGATACGCGGCATACATACCTATCAGAGCCGGAATTACGGTGGTACTCAACAACGAGATTCCACCGCCAATACCGGGAACCCAAAAGAATAATTTGTCTCGTGTTGACATTCTTGGTATGGCATTAGGAAAAATGGTTTCGAGATCGTTTTTAGGTACACGCTTAAAGATTTTTAAGGCAATTGTTCCCGGATCAATTGGCATTTTGCCCAGTTTGACTTTGTTTTCGCTCAGGTATTCTTTTTCGTTATAGTTGAGGTAAATCAGGACGCGATCATAGTATTCGATGTCGATTTCTTTTTTCCAGAAAATATATTTCTTTACTTTTTCTTTTGCCTGATGATGCCCGCGAACGTACAATTCGTAATCTTTGAAAGCATTAAAATCTATAGAAAGATTCAGGCCAATTAAGTCTGAATCCTCAAATGCTTTGTCGAGAGTTTCCTGATCGACACGGCGATAATTGCCCTGATCTAAAACTTTTAGAAGGGTTTCTTTAAAGACAGCAAAATCGCTTTTGCCCAAAAATGCCTGACGTTCTTTGAGACTTAAATCCGGATCGAATAAGGCATAATTTTGCTTTAAGTTTCGGTTCAGATTAAAGGCTTCGTAATGAAAATAGTGTTCGATGATATCAAATAATTTTTTGAAATCTTCGACCTTTTTTTGATCATCAGAGAAAGTGGCAATTTGTTGTTCGAGTAAGAATTCCTTGTTAAAGGGAATGTAATGTTCTCGCTTCATACATTTTTGGGGCTTAAATTTAGTGGTATTTCTAAAACGCAAAAATACCATTGGAAATTTGATTTCTGAACTGATTTTGTATTAAAGTTTAGTTATTTTCTTTTAAAGCTCAGAGCGTGTAATAACATGGAGATCAAACAACATTTCCGGTAGAATTTTGCAAATAACGTACTACATATTATCGTAAATTTGAAAGAATGTGACTTAAAATAAAACTCACTTTTAAACTGAAAATTAAAACTTTACGATAATTGATACCCGATATGGAAAATATACATACCTCTAAAACTCAAAATTTTGTTCGAATTCTTTTAGGAATTTTTATGATCACGGCGGCCATTGGTCATTTCACTTTTCAGCGGGACGATTTTCAGGCGCAGGTTCCTAATTGGGTGCCGCTTGATAAAGATCTTGTAGTCATACTCTCCGGAATCGTAGAAATCGCATTGGGATTGAGCATGATTTTTTTAACCCGATACAAAGTTCAGGTGGGCATCGCGCTGGCCGTATTTTATGTTTTGGTTTTTCCGGGCAATATTGCTCAATATCTTAATGGAACCAGCGCTTTTGGCCTTGATACTGATAATGCCCGTTTAATGCGATTGTTTTTTCAGCCCGTTTTGATTTTCCTGACGCTGTGGTCTACTGGAGCGATTGGTTTTTTTAAGAGACTAAGGGACTAAGTTGCTGAGTTGTTTTTAGGAAAGGGACAAAGGAGCAAAGGTTCAAAGAAACAAAGTTTGAAATTTAAGACTTTTGTGAAAGTCTAAATTTCTTCTTTAAACATTGCCCGTGGTTCAACCACGGGAACACAATACGAGCGTGATAATTAATAATATCGTACCCCGTGGTTGAAACCACGGGCAATGTCTAACAAAGTTTATTAAACGTACAACACTTTAAAATTTGTAATTTACGACTTCGTCTTTGCGAGGAACGAAGCAATCTCATTAAGCACGTTCTTTTTTTAGTGTGGTTGCTTCGTTCCTCGCAATGACTCTGCGTGTGCGCTAACTTTGTCAAAGTTTTAAACTTTGACAAAGTTTACTAAGTATAACACTTTGGACTTTGGAATTTATTTTTTAGAATTTGATATCTACTCCAGTTTGGAATTTGGAATTTTTTAATTGGAATTTATTTTTTCCCAATACTATCATCATTATAGCCAGAGCCATTTCTATTAGTCTACCTTACCAAAAAAAGGATGGCGATAGAAGATAAGGTTAGGCAGGTTGAAGCATTATTTGATCGTCTTGAAATTGAAATTACTGCTTTTCAGTCAGAGACGCATTTGTTTTGCAATGCGGGCTGTGGTAAATGCTGTACTACGCCCAATATCGATGCCTCGCCTTTAGAATTTTTACCGTGGGCATTTCATTTGTTTTTGAATGGCAAAGCCGAGGAAACCTTAAAACTCCTGAACCAGACTTATACTCATAATTGCCTCATATACCGTCCGCTTTCTGTTTTAGAACACAAAGGAAGCTGCAGTAATTATCGTTATCGCGGACTAATTTGCCGACTTTTTGGCTATGCTGCCAATACAGACAAATACGGAAAACTACGCCTCGCAACCTGCAAAATCATCAAAGAACAACAACAAGAAAATTTCATCGCAGCCGAAGAGGCTATTAACAACGGTAAATACGTCCCTGTTTTTACCGATTATTATATGCGACTGGCCCAAATAGACCTTAGAATGGGTGTTATTTTAGTTCCCATAAACGAGGCGCTCAAAATTGCTATCGAAGAAGTGTTGCATTACTACGCCTACAGGCCACTTCCGGACGGACTTGGAAATATTGCTTAATTTTTTTTGAGGTTCTGAGTGGCTAAGGTTCTGAGGGACTTAGGTTTTAAAGCTTTAAAACTATAAAAATTATTTTTTTTAGGAGCTAATCCCGCACCCGAGCCTGAAAGTGCGAACTGGCGAAGCAATTCGTTGCAATCTTTTGTGCCTCCCGATAGCTATCGGGACGGGCACAAAAGGATTTCCACTTCTATCGTGGCTAGGGCAGTCGTTTTCATAAGTTGTCATTTAGAGGAGCGACTATATTATACTCTTTACAGGTTTCAGGAACTTTGTCAAAGTTTAAAACTTTGACAAAGTTGGCTAGCTGAGTAAGATTTGGAATTTCCCTTTAGTTTGGAATTTAGATTTTTTTATTTTGAAATTTAAGAAACCACAATCATTATAATTCATTGCGATAAACCCGACAGGTTTTTAAAACCTGTCGGGTTTAGAATATACACCATCTTTTGCGATATCCCACTATCACTGTGCTTGTTATCGTTGCATAATTAAAGCTCGTTTCATTTTATAACTTGGAACAGAGTTTACTCCTAAAAATTCATTTTTATGCTTTTGACCTTATAATTTTATACTACTTTATTTCTCATTGAATTATGATAATTAAAGAAGAGTAGCAGATGTAAAAAAGGGTTTAATAATTTAATTATTTAAAAGATGAAAATTAAGTTCAAATTTGTCAAGGCATCTTTACTTTGTGTATTTATAGCCTCAGTATCTACCGTGAATGCGCAAAAAAAGCCCAACATTTTAATTATTTTTGGGGATGATGTAGGAGTTACCAATGTTAGTGCCTATAGCCGCGGATTAATGGGATTTACCACTCCCAATATCGACAAAATAGGTAATGAAGGAGCTGTATTTGTACAGTACTATGCGCAGCAAAGCTGTACTGCAGGTCGTGCAGCACTTATTACAGGACAATCGCCTTATCGTACAGGATTAACAAAAGTAGGATTGCCCGGTTCTCCGGTAGGCTTACAAAAAGAAGATCCTACGATTGCAGAGTTCCTGAAACCTTTAGGGTATATGTGCGGTCAGTTTGGTAAAAATCACCTGGGCGATCAGGATAAGTATTTACCAACAGCGCACGGATTTGATGAGTTTTTTGGTAATCTGTATCATTTAAATGCAGAAGAAGAACCAGAGAATCCGGATTATCCAAAAGGCGAAGAATTTAAAAAAGCATTTGGCCCTCGTGGCGTACTAAAAGCTACAGCGGGAGGAAAAGTGGAAGATACAGGACCTCTTACCAAAAAAAGAATGGAAACTGTTGATGAAGAATTTTTGGCAGCAGCCAAAGATTTTATTACAAAATCAGCGAAAGCGGGCAAACCTTCTTTTACCTGGTTTAATAGTACCCGAATGCACGTTTTTACACATCTTAAACCTTCTTCTTTAGGCAAAACAGGTTTAGGAACTCAGGCTGACGGAATGGTAGAACATGATGCCATGGTAGGCGAACTTTTAAAACTCTTAGACGATCTTAAAATTGCCGACAATACCATCGTTATTTGGTCTACAGATAATGGTGCCATGAAAAACCAATGGCCTGACGGAGGTTCTTCGCCGTTTCGATCAGAAAAAGATACCAACTGGGAGGGAGCTTATCGCGCTCCGGCAGTAGTGCGCTGGCCGGGAGTGATAAAGCCCGGAAGCAATTTAACCGGATTATTTTCGGCAGAAGATTGGTTGCCAACATTGGTTGCAGCAGCCGGGGGAGATCAAAACCTGGTTCAGAGTGCGCAGAATGGAGTACAGGAAGGCGGTAAAAACTTTAAAGTACATCTTGACGGATACAATCAGTTATCTTATCTAAAAGGTCAAACGGGCAGTAACCGCCATGACTTTGTTTATTTTGATGATGATGGTAATCTTGTAGCGTATCGTGATGATCGTTTTAAATATATTTTTGAGGCACAATATGCAAAAGGAATGGAGATATGGCGGAATCCTATGGTAAAATTAAGAGCTCCTTTGACAATAGATTTATTGGCAGATCCTTTTGAGTATGCTGTAGATGGTTCTATTGGTTATGAAAAATGGTTGATAGACCGTGCATTTTTGATTTTGCCTGCTGTTGCAAAAGTCTCAAACTACCTTGAAACGTATCGTAAATTTCCACCACGTCAGGCTCCGGCAACATTTTCTATAGATGATGTAATTGCTAAATTGCCTAAACCTCAAATAGAACGATAGTTTTTACTTGGATTATAGCATATAAAATACTGTCAATTTTTAGATTGGCAGTGTTTTTTTATGACCATGATTATTTAATTTAAAAAATCATTTTATGTCCCTCCCAAACGAATTGTACAATGCAAAATTTGCTGAATATATAGATTCTATAAAAATCATGTATTTGGTAGACGACAGGTTTAAAATGATTTGTGATGATTATTGCATTAGTAAAATAAATGCCGAAAAATTCAGGCAGAAAATAGAGCGGGACTTTCAGCATCAGCTCAAACACGAAAACTTATCTAAAGAGTTAGAAGAGGAGATATTAATTTATATCATGAAAAATATATAATTAGATTTTGTCATCAATCTCTACCAGATAGGACTCAAGCAATTGTTGCGTTTCGGGATCGAGTTTCCATAAGGCACGTCTGTTGTTTTTAGGGCCAAGACGTCTGAAATTTTTAGGATCTAACTTAAAAGGAAGTGCTTTATATAAGTAGGTAATTAGCAGAAAAACCTTTTTCTCGTCTGCAGAATAGGGTAGAATCATATAGAGATTAACAAACAATTTACCGTAATCGATAATATAGGTTATTTGCGCGTTCTCGGTTATTGTGGTGCCGTAATGATAAAATTGAATCATGGTAAAATGCAATATCGGCAGTACATTATTTTGATGTATGTTGATAAACTCTAAAATGTCGAAAATGTTTTTAGAGGCACTTTCCCAGCGTATAGAACTCTTAAAGTATTCGTCTCCAGAGTTCTCCCATTTATGAATGGGTAAACCTAAGAAAGTATTGAGTTTTGAAACCGTTTGCTGTGCAAGCTCCAGTTCATGCTCATATTCTTTGTTGTAGAAAATTTCAACCTGTATATTTCCTGATTGGTATCCTTCAAACCCTTTTTCGAAAGCATTGATCACTTTTGAAAGGCCACGGCTTAGGTTTTTATCTTTTACGTAATGCCCGTGCGAATTTGATTTTGGACGTGTATAAACAAAAAATGATGCATTTGTATTCATTTTTCAGGATTAAAAAATTGGGTTGACTAAAACGAAAAATTAAAAAAATCACCGCAAGCAGCGTAGAGATTGAGGAAGCACTTAGCGTGCTTTTATTGCGGTGAATAAGTAATTAAAAATATATAAATCAAATAGTAACTTTTATAGCTTTTTTTCTGTTTTTCTATAATTGTTGTTCAGTTCATTTTTTAGGGTTTGTTATTAAAAATCAAAAGCATGGCTTTTAGTTTTTTTTCTAATTCTTTGTAATCCGCCTTTATGGCATCGGCTGTAAGACTGTTAGATTTAGGGCTTAAACACTGACGAATGTAAAATGACGTATACCCGTATTTCTCAACCAAAGCCTTAATCAGGCTAGGATCGTAAGTATATTTTGTATTTTTTTTCGTACGTTTGTCCATTGCTTAATTTGTTTCTTATTACAAAACAAATATAGTAGGATATTTCTTAATTAACTAATAAATGTAAGATTTTTTCTAAATTTAACACTTTATGGCAGAAAATACTATACAAAGAATTAAACACTTTATTGATTATAAAGGCGTTAAAGTAAGCGCATTAGAAAAGGAAGTAGGCATGTCTAATGGTTCTTTTGCCAGTCAACTAAAAAATAATAAAACGATAGGACTTGATAAGTTAGAAAATATCTTAAAAAAGTACCCTGATGTTAATATAGAATGGCTTTTGACCGGAGTGGGAAATATGCTGAAATTCGATGTTTTAGAAGAAAAACATTCTCCGCTCTATAAGAAGACAGACAAAAATGCTAAAAACCAGCATATTCCGCTTTACGATATTCAATCGACTTCAGGAATTATTGATTTGTTTGGCAACAACGACCATCAAAAACCTGTAGATTATATTACCATTCCTAAAATTTCTGAGTGCGACGGTGCTTTATACGTTATCGGCGATAGCATGTATCCATTGCTAAAAAGTGGCGATATTGTAGTATATAAAAATGTATACCATCACGAGAAAAATATTATTTGGGGCGAGATGTATCTTGTTTACGTAAACAATGATGGCAATGAATTCTTTTTTACCCGTTTTTTAAAACAATCCCAGCAGGAATCATTTGTGCAATTGGTGGCGCAAAATCCGGATCATCAAACGATAGAATTTCCTCTAAGCAGTATCAAAGCCCTGGCTTTGGTAAAAGCTTCGATTAGGGTCAATGCTCAGTTTTAAGTTGTTGAGGTACTGTGTTTCTTGAAAAATTTATTAAAAAAGAAATATAAAAAAAGTGGGACTTTTAATCGTTGGCGTCGATTAGAAATCCCACTTTATGGTTCCAAAAAAAAAGTGACAACATTTAATATTTTCCTTGACGGTAAATGGCAAATCTTGAGTAAAAATTATTTACCGCAATTTTACCACTAAAATAGAATTGTAACAATAGGTATTTATACCTGTTTTTTTTATTTGTTTTGCTTGCTTAGGTTTGCCACAAAGGCACAAAGAAGCTAAGTTTTTTCTTTGGTTTTGTATTAATTGAGTTCTGATGTTTTTAGCTCGATTATTTTTGCAAAGTATTGTATCAGGTATTTTCGTTCTACGGCAAACAAAGCGTTTTCGTCTTCGGTTTTTAAGTATAAATCGGCGATGCTTTCAGCGTCCATTTTGTTATTTAGGTATTGATGTTCGCCATATTTTATTAGGTTGTCTAGAAAAACTTCGCGCATTTTACCTTTTTTGAGGGTTGCTTCGTCGCCTTCTTTTATTTTTTCCATTTCAGATTCCGTTAAATCTATAGTAAGATATGTATAGTCTACAGGAACTTTTGCCAGCATTTCTTTGTCTACTTTTCCGGAGCCGTAGCAATAGGCGCAGGGGGCAGGCGTCCATTTTAGTTCCTTATTCAGGCGTCGAATGTCCTCCCAGTCCACAAAAGCTTTCCCCTGGCATCTGGGACATTCTATACTTGATTTTCTAAATAGGAAATTAAAAATGGTCATTTTTTCTATAATTATTTAGCGATTAGTGGCATCGCGAATATAATTATTTATGTAAGAAAAATTGGTTCACCAAAGCATTTTTTTTAAGGAAACGATTTATGAGTCCTGAGAATTAAAGGATTTCTATACGTAAAACACGATTGCCGATTTTTAGAATCGAAGTTTTTGGGTTTGTATTTTTGTTGTTATTAGCCCGAATTGCAAATATGCATTATGGAACTTTTTGAAATTAAGCTTCCGCCCTTACAGGGCTTAAAATTACAATCGTTTTTCATTCATTCATTCATTCATAGTGCTTCGCACCATGCTATTGCTAATGCTCTTTCAGAGCAACAGGTTTTGAATATTTATAATGGTAAACGTGAGTATGCAAAACTTTTAAAAATAGGCTGAAAGCCCTAAAAGCAATAGCGTGGTGCAACGCACTACGAATTAAATCAAGATTGGAAATTGCCCTGAAAGGTCAAAAGAAAATTGATAATAAAGATGCAAAGAATCATTTTTTCATTCCTAGTGCTTAGCACCATGCTATTACTAATGCTCTTTCAGAGCAAGTTTTGAACATTTGTAATGGCAAATCTGCGCTATAGTTATGCATAGCTATTTTGACTTTTTTTTCATCAAATAATAAAAAACATTTTGCCCTCCCTCGACTAAAATATTCGATTGTACAAATTCATATCCGTAACCAGCCATAAAATTTAAAGCATCGATAATCGAATTAAATACTAAAACTTCTCCGTTTTTATCTTTCAAACGCGCTGTATCATTATTACTCGACATCAATTTTGTTCTTTGCCCAATGTCTATCGAAATCTTAACTTTAGAAGACATATATACTGAACTTCCAATAATCTGAAGATATTCTACATCCAGATTCTGAATAGGGATTCCGTTTATCGTTTGTGCAAAACCCGCAAAGCTGAATAATAACGTAAGGGTAAGTAGTAGTTTTTTCATGTGATACTTGAGGTTATCGGTTAGTGGTTTAGTTAGATAATTGCAATGTGAGATTTGCAATTTTTTAGTTTAGAGCTTTGGTACAGTCTCTTTTAAGCGATATCAAGATTTATACCATAAAATGAAAAAAGCTGCAAGTTTTGGGCTTGCAGCTTTTTTTTTAGTTTTGGTGTTGTAGAGTAAGTTATTAAGATAATTTAATCCTTATCATCTTTTTCCTTTGGCTTAATCAGTTCAGCAATTGGGGATAATTTTAATTCTTTTATTATTCCGGAAATTGATTGAATTTTCTTTTCGCGAAAATCTCTTGCGCTTGTTGTGATCTCTCTAATTTCAGTTATTATTCCTACTATTGCTGTTATAAGTTCAGCTGATAGGGTTCCGCCATCTTTATAGCTTCGTATTAAAAGCGCTTGCAGTTGACCATCAATTTGTTCTAGTAATACTTGATATTGCGAGAATTTTTCTGGTACTGGTTTTTGATTTTTTAAATATTTGTTAAGACTACGATAAAGCTTTAGTTTGTTTTTATCTATTAAATCTGCACTCAATTGATTAATTAATTGATCAGTTAGTAATTTTAAAAGAGTATAATCTGAATTGAATTTAAATGCTTTGTCTGGTTCTTTAATATACCTCTCGTCCTTTATTAAAATTGTCATTTTAGCTTCGGATATTGTTTTAACGTATGTTAAATGTGCAACCAATCCAAGTTTTTTTCCGTCTGGAATTTCTTGACCAATTGAATTTAAGCTAATTAATAGCAGCAATAAAAGTAATTTTGTTTTCATATTTTAAGATTTTAGGGTTAAGCATTATAAAGAATAAGTTTATTTAATTGTTAGTCAGTTATTTAAATTTTTATTTTAACTTTTTAAAACAAGATTACTACTATTTAATAAAATACCATCACGTATTTATACGGTTTTTTAGTACAAAAAAATCCTCAACTAATTTAAGTTGAGGATTTTGTGAATTTTATTAAACAAAAAAAGACTACTTTAGAAAACCATCAAGAAGAATTTGATATTTCCTCCCAACAGGAATAATTTCACCATTAAACATCGTAAGAGTTTTAAAAGTTACGGCTTTAATTTTAGCCACATTTACAATAAAAGAGCGATGCACCTGAACAAAATTAGTACTGTCAATTTCTGCGGCAATGCTTGAGAGCGAACCGTAAATAATCATGGGCGATTTTAGTTTGGTGCTGTACAATTTCATGTAGTTGCCCAGACTTTCGATATAAATAATATCGGTTAGTAGTGTTTCAGTCATTTGTCCGTTTACGCGGTGCGAAAGGACTTTAGTATCTGTAGTAGTTTCCTTTTTTGTGGTAGCGCCAGAGAAATAAATCTTGGCTTTTTCGATGGCTTTAGAGAATTTTTCGAACGAAATGGGTTTGAGTAAATAATCTATAGCATCGTTTTGGTACGCCGAAAGAGCAAAGTCAGAATAGGCTGTGGTGACAATTGTAAGCGGTCTTTTGGGTTGTAATTCCATCAATTCGACACCTGAAATTACGGGCATATTAATATCCAGAAAAATAATATCGTAGGTGTTTTCGTTGAGCATTTTTACAGCTTCCATACCACTAAAAGCACTTCCGGAATGTTCCAGATCGTCAAATTTAGAGATGTGCGATGCGAGCGCTTTATGTGCCGGCGATTCATCGTCTATGATAAGACAGCGGTAGGTAAGTGCCATATTTTTAATTTTACTATAAAGATATTCTTTTCTTTCTTGCAGTTGAGTTCGTGTCGTAAACCGTAAACTTCAAGACGTCTTTTTAGATTTTCGATTCCAATTCCCGTGCTCGAAAGTCGTGATCCCGATTCGAGATAATTGTTTTTTAAAGTAAAAGACAATTGGTTGCATTTTACCTTTAAATCTACATTTATAAAAGGTTTTGGAGTTTCGGCCGAGAATTTAACGGCATTTTCAACCAATGGTAAAAAGAACAAAGGCGGAATATCGATACTGTCGTAATCACCTTCAAAATGCTGGGTAACTTCAAGGCGTTCGTTCTGAAAAGTATAATACTCGATGTATTTTTTTATAAAGGCAATTTCTTCTTCCAGAAAAACATAATCTTTTTTGGTGGCTTCAATCTGATAACGCAACATGTCTGAAAGATTCAGGATTCGGTCCGGCAATTTATCAGGATCAGACAGTGATTCTCCGTATAAATTATTCATCGCATTCAGTAAAAAATGCGGATTGAGTTGTTGTTTCAAAAACGAAAGTTCTGATTTGAAATTCATAATATCCTTATCGGCATCCATGATTTTTTTAGTGATGACAACATGTATAAAATAGAAAAACATTCCGTTGATGATCAGCGATAATATTTGAAGCGTTTTGAAATTTCCCAAACCAACGAGTGGAAAAAACCAATTCATGAAAAAGTAAAACGAAGTCCAGTAAAGGGCAAAAAGTATAAAAAATACTTTAAGTCTTTTTTTAAATAAAAAGGGCCTAATAATAAAAACGTTAAAGATCGTTACCCAGATAATACAAGGTAAATATCCAACGGCTATTTTGCTCATGATATAACCCCAATCGTGACCGTCTAGTTTTATTTCGTCATAAACGCAGGCCAGAATAACCAAAATTATAAAGGTGTTTACGATGAGGTTTCTAAGAAAAAAGTTCTGATAAATTTTAAGAATCTTCATAACGGCAAAAATAGGCTAATATTATAGTTTGTAACGCTTTGTAATGTATAAATTATACAAACGCCATTCGTATAAATGATACGCCATTGGTATAAAAATGCTGTTATAATAGAGGCCTCGCCATTACTTTTGCCCCGGGTTTTAATCCTTTTTTCAATAAACGAAACTTTAATTTTATACCAATTTATGAAAACAAAAATCATTTGTGTTTTATTCATTTGTGCATCGATACGAACTATAGCTCAGGAAAAAGAAGCGCCTATGCAAACGGTGGTAAAAGCGGTAACAGATAAATTTCCGACTACGCGAATTTTAGACGTGCAATACGAACAATTGGGACCCACAAATTTTGATTCGAAACTTTTTGGAGATCGTTATGAAAGAGGCCGAATCGACCAGCACGACAGATTAAAAGTAGCCATCAATGTGCCATTTTTTGCTACAGCATCAAAACGTTTTGTGGTAACAGGATCTTTGCGTTACAAATACGAAACCTATGATTTTGGTAATGTTTATAATTATGCTACAGGTTCGAATTACACAAAAGAAAAAGAAGAGTTTCATTATTTTGCAGGAGCTGTGAGCGCGACTTACATGACAAAGCTTTTTAATAAGCCTGTTATTTACAACGCAACCGCCACTGTCGACGGAAATCAGGATAATGTACAACGTGTAAAAGGATTTGTAACCGCCAATATTGTGATTAAAAGAACCGCTAATACTACGATTACCGTTGGAGCTTTGGCCATGCTCGATCCGTCGTCTATCATTCCTGTTACGCCACTTTTTACGCTGAATCACAAATTCGAAGATTCAAAATGGGATTTGGATTTCATTCTTCCTCAGCGTTTATTGTTCAGAAGACAGTTGTTAGAAAATGGAAGAATTTCCTTCGGAACGGAACTAAATTCTGAAAGTTTTTATTTAAATTTAAATGCTTCAAATTTAAAAGGAATTTACGAGTTAAATCAGTTAGAATTAAAGTCTGGTATTACCTATGAATACCGCATTGCGCCTCAAATAATTGGTTTCTTAAAAGGAGGTGTTAATAATGTTTTGAGTACTCGTGTAACAGAAAGGGGTGAACGAACGTCTAAGTATATTTATGATCATAAAGAAGATGCTCAGGGCTATTTTAGATTCGGAATCTCTTACAATCCTTTTTAATCAGAATTAGTTCTATAGTTCATTTATTATTTTTTATAGTATTAAAATAAATAATTATGGTTGTTGAAGTTTTTAAAACAAATGTTCAAAAAGAAGCAGATACCAATTATATCATTGCCGTAATCCTGACGCAGTTTCCTGATTATAAAATTAATTTTGATCTCGAAGATTGCGATAAAATATTACGTGTCGAAGGGGTAGATCTGGAGCCAAATAATATCATAGACTATGTAAATTGTCTGGGATATACATGTGTGAAATTAGAATAGTTTATTTTTTTAATTTCGCTGATGAAGCACATTAATAGTGATTTTATTTTTATTAATGTAATGATTAAAAACAGGTATAAATACGCAGCTTTATATATCATTTTATAAATAATTTTGTACGATAATTTCTTTTGAAAATAGTTATGACAAGTTTTATTCTTTCTCTTTTGGCTTTACTTGTAAAGCAGTTAAGTTAACTGTTTTAATTCTTTTATTCTTTTTGTGACGCTTTTTCAGATTTGAAAAGGTTAATGCTCTTTTGGTCATTATTTTCTACATTTGTGGCCTATGAAAAAAGCGCTCCATCTCTTTGACTTTACTCAAAAAGTAAATTACAAAAACGAAATTTTAGCCGGTTTAACAGTGGCCATGACGATGATACCCGAATCGTTGTCGTTTGCTATTTTGGCTGGGTTTCCACCTTTGGTTGGTTTATATGCTGCTTTTATAGCCGGATTGGTTACTGCTATTTTTGGCGGAAGACCCGGCATGATTTCGGGCGGGGCAGGGGCAACCGTTATTGTTTTAATTGTCTTAATGAAATCGCACGGTATAGAATATGTTTTTGCAGCCGTCGCGCTTGGTGGTGTAGTGCAAATTTGCATCGGACTTTTTAAACTCGGAAAATTTATCAGGCTGGTTCCTCAACCCGTTATGTTTGGTTTTGTAAACGGTTTGGCGGTTGTGATTTTTATGTCGCAACTCGAGCAATTTAAAACAGTCGTAAACGGACAAGTTTCCTGGCTGCAGGGAACTCCTTTGTATATTATGCTGGGTTTAGTGGCTTTAACAATTGGAATCGTTTTACTTTTTCCAAAATTAACCAAAGCAGTTCCGGCGTCATTAGTCGCGATAATGGTAGTTTTTGCTATTGTTTTAATTTTTAATATCGAAACCAAAACGGTCGAAGATATTGCTTCGGTTCAAGGCGGATTTCCTCCGTTTCATATCCCTGATATTCCGCTTTCTTTTGAAACTTTCAAAGTTATATTTCCCTATTCTGTAATTGTTGCCGCCGTTGGTTTAACCGAAGGTTTGCTTACGCTGAATTTGGTCGATGAGATTACTGGAACACGAGGAAACAGCAATCGTGAATGTATTGCGCAAGGAAGTTCGAATATCTTAAATGGTTTCTTTTTTGGGATGGGAGGCTGCCCAATGATTGCCCAAACTTTAGTGAATCTTTCAGCAGGTTCCAGAGCTCGACTTTCGGGGATTATTGCTGCTTTAACCATTTTATTAATCATCCTTTTTGGAGCGCCTGTAATTGGTAAATTGCCAATGGCAGCTTTGGTTGGTGTTATGATGATGGTGGCGATTACGACGTTTGAATGGGCGAGTTTCAGAATCATTAACAAAATGCCCAAACACGATATTTTTGTTGGAATTCTGGTGGCTTTAATTACAATTGTATTGCATAATCTGGCATTAGCCGTTTTGATTGGGGTTATTATTTCAGCTCTTGTTTTTGCCTGGGAAAGTGCTAAACGTATTCGTGCAAAACATTTTATTGATGATGCAGGAGTAAAACACTACGAAATTTTCGGGCCGCTTTTTTTTGGTTCTATAGCCGCTTTTTTTGAAAAATTTGATGTTGCCAATGATCCTGATCACGTGATTATCGATTTTAAAGAAAGCCGTGTCGCTGATATGTCTGCAATTGAAGCACTGAATAATTTGACTAAGAAATACAATCAATTAAATAAAACAATCGAGCTACAGCATCTAAGTCCGGATTGTATCAAATTGCTTAAAAATGCCGAAGCAGTTATAAAAGTTAATGTAATTGAAGATCCTACTTATAAAGTGGTGTCTTAGAAATTAGAGAATGTGTCAATTAGAGAATGTGCCAATTTGATAATTAGATAATTTGGAATTGGGATTTACATTAAATAACACGCCAATTTTCTGTAGAGATGTACTGCAATGCTTCTACGTTGGATATTGAGATTATGTTAAAACTAATTACACGATAAACCCGACAGGTTTTTAAAACCTGTCGGGTTTGTTGTTTTGTTGATAAAAGGAAAAACATTGGTTCATTTAATTTTTAGTTTGTCAGGCTGAGCGTAGTCGAAGCCCACGTGTTAATTGGAGCGCCCTTCGACTCCGCTCAGGGTGACATGCTGTTGATTGTCTAATTGACAAATTATCTCATTAGTAATTCTATAAAGTTTGTCAGGCTGAGCGAAGTCGAAGCCCTCGTTATAATTGTAGCTCCCTAAAACACCGCGCAGGGTGACATGCTGTTCATTATCTAATTGACAAATTTTCTAATTATCTCATTTGTTTGATTTTCGTAACTTTGCCAAATGAAACTACAAGAAACACTCGAAGATTTTTATACGGTAAAAATAAAAGGAATGCCCGAGAATCTTAAAAAAGAAATCGGACATTTTAATGTTTTTAAACTCGACGATTATGTTGGGAGTACTTGTAATCCTTTGCCTTATACGCGAAAAGACTTTTATAAAATAAGTCTGATCGTGGGTAAGAACAAAGTGCATTATGCTGATAAAGTGGTTACTATTGATGACCAGGCTTTATTTTTTGCCAATCCTCAAATTCCGTACAGTTGGGAACATATTGATGAAAATCAAACCGGATTTTTCTGCATTTTTACAGATACTTTTTTCAGTCAGTTTGGGAATTTAAAAGAATATCCATTGTTTCAGCCTGGCGGAAATCCTGTTGTTCCGGTTTCAAAAGAACTTGCAGAAGATTTAAAGAACGTTTATTTAAAAATGTTTGATGAAATCAATTCAGATTATGCTTTTAAATATGATGTGATTCGGAATTTAGTTTTTGAGATTATTCATCTTGCACTAAAAACGCAAACTGTAACTGCTTCATTATATAGTAAGTCGAATGCGACGATACGAATTTCATCTTTGTTTCTGGAATTGCTGGAACGCCAATTTCCGATTGAATCTCTTTCTCACCAAATTAATTTTAGATCGCCATCAGAATTTGCTAATCAGTTGAATGTTCATGTCAATCATCTTAATAAAGCTTTAAAAGAAACTACCGGAAAAACTACTTCGCAGATTATATCCGAAAGAATTGTTCAGGAAGCCATGATTCTGCTCAAACAAACCAATTGGAATATTAACGAAATTGCCTGGTGTTTAGGTTTTGAAGAATTGTCTCATTTTATTAATTTCTTCAAGAAAAATACTCAGGTTTCACCAAAAAACTATCGCGTAACCGAAATTGTTTGATTTTCGTAACTTCTTGTTTGATTCCTTTAATTTTTTAGATGCACTTCGCCAATACCTTTGTCCTGTAATTAAATCTAAAAAAATTAAAAATCATGGAAAATAACAAAGTTTGGTTTATCACAGGTGCTTCAAAAGGACTTGGATTAGAATTGGCTAAAAAATTATTATCAGAAGGGTATAAAGTAGCGGCAACATCAAGAAGTGAAGAAGCTTTGATTAAAGTATTTGGAGATGTATCTGAAAATTTCCTTCCTTTAGAAATGGATTTGGTAGATGAAAAAAGCGTTAAAAATGCGATTGAAGTAGCAGTAAGTCATTTTAAAACTATAGATGTTTTAGTAAATAATGCAGGTTATGGTTTATTAGGAGCACTAGAAGAATTGACTGATGCAGAATCGAGAAAAAATTATGAGGTAAATGTTTTCGGATTATTAAATGTAATCAGAAATACAGTACCGTACATGCGTGCAAAACAATCAGGACATATCTTTAATATCTCGTCTGTTGGTGGTTATCACGGTGGTTTTGCAGGTTGGGGAATCTATTGTTCTACAAAATTTGCTGTAGCGGGTTTAACAGAGTCGTTATCTGCCGAAGTAAAAGAATTCGGAATCAATGCTACGATAGTATATCCGGGTTATTTTAGAACCGATTTCTTAAAAGACAGTTCGTTATTACTACCACAAAATCCAATTGCAGATTATAAAGCTGTAAGACAATCTGAAAGCGCACACAAAGGCGATATCAATCAAAATCAGCCGGGAGATCCTGTAAAATTAGCAGAAGCTTTAATAAAAGCAAGTAAGAACCAAAATCCACCTTTGCATTTGTTTTTAGGAGAAGATGCTTATAATATGGCGAATCAAAAAATAGAAAGTGTTCAGAAGGATTTAGAAAACTGGAAAGCAGTTTCTGTTTCGACTGGGCTTTAATTAGAAAATGTGCCAATTTGATAATTAGAAAATGATATTTGCAGCGATTATTATTGTAGAGACGCACTGCAGTGCGTCTACGTTATTGATTTGCTACAATTGGTATACGTGCTAATTATTCTAAAAAATAAACCCGACAGGTTTTTAAAACCTGTCGGGTTTGTTGTGTTTATAAGTTTGTCAGGCTGAGCGAAGTCGAAGCCCACGTGCCAATTGCAACGTCCTTCGACTTCGCTCAGGATGACACTCAATTCATTATCTAGTTAACCAGCATTGATTTTACATCGCTCAGTTTCCCGTCAACGTGGTCAATTTGCAATCCTAAAATATGAGCAATTAAAGGATAAACCGAAACATTCTGAAATGTTTTTACTTCTTTGTCCACTTTAAAAGCCGGGCCTTTTGCATAGAAAATCGCGTGCATATCTTTTTCTTCATTATCGTAGCCATGTGTTCCGCCTTTTATATTTTGGTTTTTGTCTTTTGCTAAGCTATATCCTTTTTTGGCTTCAATCACAAAATCATGAACTCTTGGATTGGTTCCGTAATGCAATCTTTTAGGAACTTCAGTTGATTTCCAAAACTTGATGTGCGGGACTTTTTTTAAAGCTTTTACAATAGAATCCTGACAACCCGGTTTTGCCTGAAGACTCATAATAGGATTAATTACATCTTTATAACCTAACCATTCCGGTTTTAGATAATCGAGAACAACTACTTTTTTATCATTGCTGATATCGGCCATTCCGTGATCTGAAACAATAATTAAATTGATTTGTTTTCCAATGGCTAACTGATCTAATTTTCTGGACAATTCTCCCATAATAGAATCCATTTTGATCACCATTTTTTTGTTTTCAGGAGAAAGCGGACCAAAATTGTGTCCCGTATGATCGGGTTCATCAAAATATAAAGTCACCAAATGCGGACGTTGTTTTTCAGGAAGCTGTAACCATTTTAAAACCGTATCGATTCTGGCTCCGTATGGAATTTTATTATCGTAATTTTTAAAATAGCTTGGATTTCTTTTGTCAATATCAGAACCCGGCCAGAAAAAAGAAGCAGCCTTTACGCCTTGTTGTTCGGCAACATTCCAAATGGGATTTCCGCCATAAAATCTGGAATCATTTTTTGCTTTGCTTGAAAGTGAAAAAGATTCGTTTAAAGCTGAGTCGTAAAAAACGTTGTTTATAATTCCGTGATGATCAGGATAAAGTCCCGTTACAATCGAATAATGATTTGGGAAAGTTTTACTTGGATAAGAAGGTTTCATTGACTTAGCATGAACGCCTTCTTTTGCAATTTGCTTTAAATTAGGAAGGTTAAACTGTTTTTGAAAATCCCAACGAAAACCGTCCATAGAAACTAAAACGACATAAGCATCTTTATTGGATTGAGAATAGGAAATAGAGGTAAGAAGTAAAAATGTAAAAAACAATAGGTGAGTTGTAAATTTTCTCATTTTGCAATTTTAATAGAAATGCAAAGGTAGAGATAACAGATTTTTTGAAGAAAAAGAGAATGTTAAATAAAAAGGATAGCCACGAATTTCACGAATTATCACGAATGATTTTTGCGAAAAGAGTTTGTCACAGATTAAAAGGATTAAATAGATTAATCTGTGAAAACCTTTTTAGTTTGCGACTAAAAATATATTCGTAAAGATTAGAAAAAAGAATTCGTGAAAATTCGTGAAATTCGTGGCGAAAAAATCTTTTTAATCCGTACAATCTGTGGCAAAAAAAAACGCCAGATCAAATCTGGCGTTTATAAGTAAGAACTTAAAGAATGAATTACATCATTCCTGGCATACCGCCACCCATTGGCATTCCGCCAGCGCTTTCTTCTTTAATATCAATTAATGCACATTCTGTAGTAAGGATCATTCCGGCAACAGATGCAGCATTTTCTAATGCAACACGAGTTACTTTTTTAGGATCGATAATTCCAGCTGTAAGCATATCTACATATTCGTCAGTTTTTGCATTGTATCCAAAATCACCTGAACCTTCAGAAACTTTTGCTACTACTACAGAACCTTCAAGACCTGCATTTTCAACAATAGTTCTTAATGGAGATTCAACCGCACGAGATACAATCTGAATTCCTGTTGCTTCGTCAGCGTTATCTGCTTTAAGATCAGCTAATGCAGCTTTTGCTCTTAATAAAGCAACACCACCACCAGCAACAATTCCTTCTTCAACAGCAGCACGAGTAGCGTGTAAAGCATCATCAACTCTGTCTTTTTTCTCTTTCATTTCAACTTCAGAAGCAGCACCAACATAAAGAACAGCAACACCACCAGCTAATTTAGCCAAACGCTCTTGCAATTTTTCTTTATCATAATCAGATGTAGTAGTCTCCATCTGACCTTTAATTTGGTTTACTCTGTTTTTGATAATGTCAGCTTCACCAGCACCACTTACAATAGTAGTGTTGTCTTTATCGATAGAAACTCTTTTTGCAGTTCCTAACATTTCGATAGTTGTATTTTCAAGAGTATAACCTCTTTCTTCAGAAATTACAGTTCCACCAGTTAAGATTGCGATATCTTCTAACATTGCTTTTCTTCTGTCTCCAAAACCTGGAGCTTTTACAGCAGCAATTTTAAGAGCCCCTCTTAATTTGTTTACTACAAGAGTTGAAAGAGCTTCTCCGTCAACATCTTCAGCAATAATTAATAATGGTTTTCCTGATTGAGCAACTGGCTCTAAAACTGGAAGTAATTCTTTTAAAGAAGATACTTTTTTGTCGTATAATAAGATGTATGGAGAGTCTAATTCAACTTCCATTTTCTCTGGGTTTGTTACGAAATAAGGAGAAAGATATCCTCTGTCAAACTGCATACCTTCAACAACATCCACGAAAGTGTCTGTTCCTTTAGCTTCTTCAACAGTAATAACACCTTCTTTACCTACTTTAGCAAAAGCAGTAGCGATTAATTCACCAATAACTTCGTCATTATTTGCAGAGATAGAAGCAATTTGTTTAATTTTATCAGAATCGCTTCCAACAACTTTAGCTTGTTTTGCAAGGTCAGCAACGATAGCTTCAACAGCTTTATCGATACCACGTTTCAAGTCCATTGGATTGGCACCTGCAGCAACGTTTTTAAGACCTTCTTTTACGATTGCCTGCGCTAAAACTGTAGCAGTTGTAGTTCCGTCACCCGCTAAATCATTAGTTTTAGAAGCAACTTCTTTAACCATTTGCGCGCCCATATTTTCTAATGGGTCTTTTAATTCGATTTCTTTTGCAACAGAAACACCATCTTTAGTAACAGTTGGTCCACCAAAAGATTTTCCAATAATTACATTACGACCTTTTGGTCCAAGAGTTACTTTTACAGCATTTGCTAATGCATCAACACCACGTTTTAATCCGTCACGTGCTTCAATATCAAATTTTATATCTTTTGCCATTTTTTATTTGCTTTAGGCAGTAGGCTTTAAGCTTTATGCTTTCTACTGCTGAATTAAGTTTGTTTAATGTTTGATTTGTTTTAGGTTATTTAGTCTTAATTTCTAATACTAAAAACTTAATACATATTTTTTTAGATAATTGCTAAGATGTCATCTTCGCGCATAATCAAATAATCAGTTCCTTCAAGTTTTAATTCTGTTCCTGCATATTTACCATAAAGTACAGTGTCGCCAACTTTTACAGTCATAGTATGGTCTTTAGAACCATTTCCTACAGCTACAACAGTTCCTTTTTGTGGTTTTTCTTTGGCAGTATCAGGAATAAAAATACCTGAGGCAGTTTTTGTTTCAGCTGCAACAGGCTCAATAAGTACGCGATCTGAAAGCGGTTTAATGTTTAAGGCCATGATTTTATATTTTATAATTATTATAAGTTATACGTTTTATATGCTCTATTGGATTTCAGAAATTATGCCACGTTGGTAAAACTGACATTATTTCCTAAAAAAAATGCCAGCTTTGACAGGCTGGCATTTTATATTTATTTCAAAAATTATTATTTTGCTGCAGGAGTTGCCGGAGCAGGTGTTTGTTGAGCTGGAGCAGCAGGTGTGCTAGCAGCAGGAACTTCAGATTTGTCAATAATTTTAGAGTCAGTATCACTTAATGATCCTGTAAAACTTAAACTTGAAAGCAAGATTAGAGCAATCAAAATAGTAGCTAATGTCCAGGTACTTTTATCTAAAAAGTCAGTCGTTTTTTGTACTCCACCTAACATTTGAGTTCCGCTAATTGTAGACGATAATCCGCCTCCTTTAGGGTTTTGAACCATGATTACTACGATCAATAGAAAACAAACTATTGTGATTAAAACTAAAAAAATTGAAAATGTGCTCATTGCTTAATTATTATTGTTATTTTGTTGTAAAATCTTTATATCCGAAATGCGGTCTGCAAAGAAACTAATTTTTTCTGGATATTTCAAAATTAATATTTCATATGCTTGTATTGCTTTTGTATATTTTTTTTGTTCCAGATATACTCTTGCCAAAGTCTCTGTCATTAAGTAGGTATTTTCCTCTTTATTAACATCAATTTGTACCGCAGGAGTTATGGGTGTTTGTTTTATAGGAGAAATTTTCGGGTTGGTTTCGATGAATTTATCAATCAATTCAGCCTTTTTCTTTTTCTCTTCATCAATTATATCTGCTTCAACTTTTGGTTCAGCAGTTTTTTTGATTTCTTTTAATTCCTGAGGACCTTCTTCTGTTCTGTCAATTGGTTCTGTTTTTGCTAACTGAAGCCATTCCTGAAATGAATGCTTTTCATTAACAGAGAAATCAAGAGGTTTTCCTATTTCAAGGTTTTCCTCTGCAATTTTTATATTTTCCTGAATTTCAGTTTCTTTTGGTTCCTCAGTTATTTTTGGTTCTTCAAAAACTACTGTGTTGGCTTCTTTAATAGAATTTAAGATCGATTGTTCGATAGGATCAACTCTTACTTCCGGAATTTTCGGTTCTACTACTTCTTCCTCTTCTTCTACTATTTCTTCAAAAAAGGTTTTGGTAGGTTCTTTAGTCGTAGTTAAAATTGGTTGCTCAGCAATTTGCTCCTCTTTTGGTTCTTCGATTTTAGGTGCTTCTTCAAAAGTTATATTGGCAACTTCTTTAATAGATTCTAATATAGACTGCTCAACAACCGGATCAAGAGGTTTCTCTTCAATTTCTCCTTCAGGACTGGTTGGCGCTACTGCTACAAAAGTGTCTAAAATAGATTGTTCTGTAATCGGTTCAATTGGATTTTCTTCAATTTTTGCAGGTTCTTCAAAAGTGGCTGGTGCTACTTCTTTAAAAGTATCTAAAATAGATTGCTCTGTAATTGTTGGAGTAATTGGCTCTATTTTAACCTCTTCGGTTTTAACCGGTTCAGTAACTGGAGCTAATTCTTCAAAAGTAGTGGTTGTTACTTCTTTAAAAGAATTTAAAATTGATTCTTCGTCAATTATTTCGATTGGTTTTTCCTCAATTTTTGCAGATTCTTCAAAAGTAGTTGATGTTACTTCTTTAAAAGAATCCAGAATCGTTTGCTCATCAATTATTTCAATTGGTTTTTCTTCGATTTTTTCTGGCTCTGTAAAAGTAGCGGTTGTTGCTCCTTTTATTGAATTTAAAATCGATTGTTCAATTGGATCAATGCGAACTTCAGTCGCTTTTTTGATTTCTTCAAAAGATACAATCTCACTGTCAAATACTTTAATTTCTAAAAGATCTCTTAGTTTTTGATCGTAAAAATCATTCTGAATAGAGGTAAAAGTTTCAGAAGTGATAAAATCAAATAAAACAGCGCGGTCAGTAGTATGAGCGGCCGTAACTTTTAATGCATAATTATACTTAAAGCTATTTTGATTGTAAAGTCCTTTTAATCGCAATGCTCTCGCACTTTGAAAATACGGAAATTCATTCAAAACACTTCCTAATGCGTCCGCTTGCTTTTCTGTGATAGCATCGGGTTTGTTCATTAAGTAGGTATAATCAGTTACATTCATGTTTTTTTGTTTAATCGTTTTTTTGTTTAACTGTTTAATCGTTTAAAAGAATCGATTAAACAATTAACCGATTTCAACAAATAAACATTTTTACCATTTTGCTAATGAATCATTAAAGATATCCTGCGTGATTCTTTCAAAAATAGTTTGAAGCGCTGTATTTAAAACAGCTCCTGTTGGTAATCCTGTTCCCGGGAAATCATAATAAAACTCAAATGGTTTCTCGAAATCATCTGTTTCTTTATTTTTATTGGTAAACCTTACATTGATACGAATCGTTAAACGGTTTTGCGCAGCTTGCTGGTCAGCAGTTGCTGTCATTGGCGTTGTTCTGTAATCTACAATTTCTCCTTCGTAAACTAAATCGCCACTATTACTTACTAAGTTTAGATTGGTTTGATTTTGAATTAAATCCTGCAAAGCCAATGTAAATTGTCTGTCAATTCCCGGTTCGATCAAATCAGCATTATTCTGAAAGAAGTTAACCTGAAACGTTTTGGCGTCGATTTTTCCTGTTCCTGTAAAGTTATAAACAGAGCAGCCGCTTAACATAAAGAGACTCATTAAGGCTAATAAAGAATATATTTTTTTCATAGTAGTACTCGTCGTAAATTCCAATATTTTTCAAATATAGTAATTTGGAATTTGGAATTTATTTTTTGAAATTTTCTATTTTATTTATAAATCGAATTGTTTGATTTTTCTATACAAAGTACGTTCAGAGATGCCTAATTCATCAGCGGCAGCTTTTCGTTTTCCTTTATTTTTTTCTAATGATTTTTTGATCATTTCGATTTCTTTTTGTTCTAAACGCAAAACCTCTTCTTCTTCAATGGTTTCAGCAAACAAATAGTTGTCGTCCTGCATTTGGTAATTGTCTTCACGCGTTGCAGGCGTCATAACAGCGGTTCTAGGTTCCTCTTCAAAATCTATTTCGCTTTCGTTTTCCTGAGAACCATATATTTTCTGAATCAAATTAGGATTGATGTCCTGTACTTTAGTACCGTTTTTCATCAATTCTAAAGTAAGTTTTTTTAGATCATTAAGATCACTTTTCATATCAAAAAGCACTTTGTACAGAATGTCTCTTTCAGTACTAAAATCACTTTCTTTTTTCTTATCGCTAATTACAGATGGTAAATTAGTGCCTTCAGTAGGCAAATACGATTGTAAAGTTGCTAACGAAATATCACGATTGGTTTCTAAAACAGAAATTTGTTCGGCTACATTTCGCAGCTGGCGAATGTTTCCGTTCCATCTGAATTTTTGTAAAAGTTGCACCGCATCATCGTCTAATTTCAACGGAGGCATTTTGTATTTGTGTGCAAAATCAGCAACAAATTTTCTGAATAACAAATGAATGTCTTCATTTCTTTCACGCAATGGCGGCAAAGTAATTTCGACAGTTGTTAAACGATAGTACAAATCCTCACGAAACTTTCCTTTTTCAATAGCATTGAATAAGTTTACGTTTGTTGCTGCTACGATTCTAACATTTGTTTTCTGAACCTGAGACGAACCTACTTTTATAAATTCACCGTTTTCAAGTACACGAAGCAAACGAACCTGAGTTGTAAGCGGTAATTCACCAACTTCATCAAGAAAAATAGTTCCGCCATCGGCTACTTCAAAATAACCTTCACGTGTACTTGTAGCACCTGTAAAAGCACCTTTTTCGTGTCCAAAAAGCTCACTGTCGATAGTTCCTTCCGGAATTGCACCACAGTTTACCGCAATATATTTACCATGCTTTCTGTGCGAAAGCGAATGTATTATTCTTGGAATGTTTTCTTTACCAACACCACTTTCCCCAGTTACCATTACCGATATATCAGTAGGAGCAACCTGAATCGCTTTTTCGATGGCACGATTTAATTTCGGATCATTTCCAATAATTTCAAATCGCTGTTTTATTGCTTGAACTGTTTCCATTTATGTTTTTTATCTTTTGCCACGAATTACACAAATTTTCACAAATTTTTTAAATCGGGCTAATGAATAACTCTTTTATGTTGTAGTGACTTTTTATTAAAGTTAACAATAATTCCTAGATCACTATCAGCTAGTCTTAAATAATTAATTGTTTGAGCCGTATGTTCATCTATAATGTCTTTTGATGCTTTTACTTCTAAAATAATTTCATCATAAATAACAAAATCAGCATAAAACTTATGTGCTAAAACAATGTCTTTGTATTTAATGCTATATTCTTTTTCACGTTGAAACGGAATATTGTGTTTTTTAAATTCATATTCTAAAGCATCTTTGTAAACAATTTCAAGCAGACCTCCGCCAAGAATTCTATGAATTTCCATGCAAATGCCAACTATTTTAAAATACTCTTCTTTTCTATATAATTCCATGTTTGTGTTTTTATACAAACATATTGAATTATTAAATAAAGTAAGAAAATTAGTGTGAATTAGTGAAATTCGTGGCAAAAAAACTTTAATTCATGCTACTCAATCCAACCGCTTCACCCTTCAAAGTTCCACTAGTACAACTTGTAATTTTTACGTTTACAAAATCCCCAATCTTATAATTCTCTTTAGGGAAAACTACCGTAATACTTTGAGAGTTTCTCCCTGAAAATTCCTCGGTCGATTTTTTAGACACTTTTTCTACTAAAACTTCAACAACTTGTCCAACAAATTCTTCGCTTCTAAACCAAGCGTGTTTTTGTTGTAAATCGACAATTTCCTGTAATCTTCTCGCTTTAGTTTCTTCCGGAACATCATCTTCCATTTTTCTTCCAGCTAAAGTTCCCGGACGCTCAGAATACGAATACATATAACCAAAATTATATTTTACATATTCCATTAAGCTCATGGTATCTTGATGATCTTGCTCTGTTTCTGTTGGGAAACCGGCAATCATATCTTGCGAAATCGAAGCATTCGGAATAATAGCATTAATTTTATCAATCAAAGCCATATATTCTTCACGAGTATGCAAACGATTCATTTCTTTTAGAATTCTGTTACTTCCAGACTGAACCGGTAAGTGAATGTGTTTACAAATATTTGGATATTTGGCAATAACATGCAAGATACTTTCGTGCATATCCTGCGGATTAGAAGTCGAAAATCGAATACGCATTTTAGGAAAACCAACAGCAACCATTTCAAGCAATTGATCAAAATCGACCGCTGTAGCTTTTTGCATTTCAGTAGCATTTACGAAATCTTTTTTCAAACCGCCGCCGTACCAAAGGTAACTATCAACGTTTTGACCTAAAAGCGTAATTTCTTTAAAGCCTTTATCCCATAAATCCTGAATCTCCTTCATAATACTTTGAGGCTCACGACTACGCTCACGACCACGAGTAAAAGGGACAACGCAAAAAGTACACATATTATCGCAACCACGAGTAATCGAAACCAGCGCCGTAATTCCGTTACTCATCAAACGAACCGGTGAAATATCTCCGTAAGTTTCCTCTTTTGACAAAACCACATTAATAGCATCACGACCATCTTCAACTTCCGCCAATAAATTAGGCAAATCTTTGTAAGCATCAGGTCCCACAACAAGATCAACTATCTTTTCTTCCTCTAGAAACTGACTTTTCAAACGCTCAGCCATACAGCCCAAAACGCCCACTTTCATCTTTGGGTTAGTACGTTTTACCGCATTATATTTTTCAAGACGTTTACGAATAGTTTGTTCCGCCTTGTCTCGAATCGAGCAGGTGTTTACCAGGACTAAATCAGCGTCTTCAAGGGTTTGTGTAGTATTATATCCGTTTATTGATAAAATGGAAGCTACGACTTCACTGTCCGAAAAATTCATCGCACAACCGTAACTTTCTATAAAAAGTTTTTTCGTATTCTCAGGTTTATTCTCCAAAACAAGACTTTCGCCCTGTTTGCTTTCTTCAATAATCTTTTCCATTGTATAAATTCAAAGTGCAAAGATAACGCAAATGTGATCAATATGACAAGATGGCAGAGAAAAGATTTTAGATTTTAGAGTAAAGATTATTGGAATTTTAGATTTTAGAGTTCAGATTTTAGATTGTTGGAACCAACAAAGAATAAGGGAATCTAAAATCTAAAATAATAATAGCCACAGATTAAAAAGATTGGATTGATTCTCAAAGCTTTGCGAACTTCGCCTGAAATATTCAGCTCAATCTAACTTTGTGAACTTTGCGTAAAACTTTGCGAACTCTGCGGTTAAATTTTTAGTATTTGTTTTTTAAGTAGCTATTCCGGCTTTCCACTACAAGTCCTTATAAAAACCGCAAAGTTTCTAATGTTTTAAAAAGAGCTTCCGTTGGTCGCTTTTTTAAAACAAGAAACTTTTGCAGTTTTTACTCCGGGCTTTTCGCTGCAATCCGGGCTATTAATCCGGCGTAAAAAAGAACATTTAGAGGCTATAAACCTTTAAAAATTATACCTATATATATTATAGGTAGGAATACAGATAAATCTTCATTTTAAAGAAACATAATATTAAAATAACTCAAAAATCAATTCGCAAGGCTGATATTTAAAAAAAATAGATACTTTTGTTGCAGAAAAATAGAGCAATGGCAAAGAATTTAGTAATAGTGGAGTCACCTGCAAAGGCGAAAACAATCGAGAAATTTCTGGGAAGTGATTTTCAAGTAGAGTCAAGTTACGGACATATAGCAGATTTACCATCAAAGGAAATAGGAGTAGATGTAGAGAATGGTTTTAAACCCAAATACGAAGTTTCTCCGGATAAGAAAGCCTTGGTAAGCAAATTGAAAACACTATCTAAGAATGCCGAAATGGTTTGGCTGGCGAGCGATGAGGACCGCGAGGGTGAGGCTATTTCATGGCACCTGGCGGAAGAATTAAAACTAGATACTAAAAAAACAAAGCGAATTGTTTTTCACGAGATTACAAAAACTGCGATTCTTAAAGCAATCGAGAATCCTAGAGAAATAGATTATAATTTAGTAAACGCACAACAAGCACGTCGTGTATTAGACCGTTTAGTAGGTTACGAATTATCTCCTGTTTTATGGAGAAAAATTAAAGGAGGATTATCTGCTGGTCGTGTGCAATCAGTTTCAGTACGCTTAATTGTTGAGAGAGAACGCGAAATCCAAAACTTTAATGCAGTTGCGAGTTATTCTATCGTAGCAGAATTTGTTAATGAAGCCGGAAAAACTTTCAAAGCCAAATTACCAAAGAACTTCAATACAAAAAAAGAAGCCGAAGATTTTTTAAATCAAAACATCGGATCACAATATAAGGTAGCCGATTTAGAAACTAAACCTACCAAAAAATCACCAACAGCACCATTTACAACTTCTACCTTGCAACAAGAAGCAGCTAGAAAATTGTATTTACCGGTTGGTATTACCATGCAGCTTGCACAACGTTTATACGAGGCCGGACTTATCACTTATATGAGAACCGATAGTGTAAACCTTTCTAAAGATGCGATGGATGCCGCTGAAGCTGAAATCATAAAATCATACGGAAAAGAATTCTCGAAACCGAGAGTTTTTGCAAACAAAAGCAAAGGAGCACAAGAAGCGCACGAAGCAATTCGTCCGACTGATATGTCACGTCACACCGTAAATATCGATCGGGATCAGGCACGTTTATATGATTTGATCTGGAAAAGAACATTGGCTTCTCAAATGAGCGATGCGCAATTAGAAAGAACAAACGTAAAAATCGAAGCAAACAATCACAGCGAAATTTTTACAGCTTCTGGAGAAGTTTTACTTTTTGAAGGTTTCCTAAAAGTTTATTTAGAAGGTCATGATGACGACGAGGAAGAACAAGAAGGAATGTTGCCTGCTTTAAAAGTAAACGAAAAATTAGTTAACAATTATATCACAGCAACCGAAAGATATTCAAGACCGCCGGCTCGTTATACAGAGGCTTCTTTGGTAAAAAAATTAGAAGAACTAGGAATCGGACGTCCGTCTACTTACGCTCCAACTATTTCAACTATCATCAACAGAAACTATGTAGAAAAAGGAACTCTTGAAGGTCAGGAACGTAATTATACCCAACTTACTTTGCAAGCCAATAAGGTAGGAGAGAAGTTGCTAAAAGAAAATACAGGTTCAGATAAAGGAAAATTAGTTCCAACAGATATTGGTACAATCGTTACTGATTTCTTAGTGAAGAATTTCGGAAACATTCTGGATTATAATTTTACTGCAAAAGTAGAACAAGATTTTGATGAGATTGCCGAAGGAAATATAGACTGGGCAATCATGATGCAGGAATTCTACAATAAATTTCACCCAAATGTAAAAGAGGTTGAAGCAAATGCAGAACGCGAAAGCGGAGAAAGAATCCTTGGTAAAGATGCTGACGGAAGACAAGTTTCTGTTCGTTTGGGAAAATTTGGACCAATGGCTCAAATTGGAGAAGCAGATGACGAAGATAAAAAATTCGCCAGTTTAATGGCCGATCAAAATATCGGAAACATTACACTTGAGGAAGCTTTGAATTTATTTTTATTGCCTAAAAATTTAGGAGAATATAAAGGAGAAGAAGTGGAAGTAAGTAATGGTCGTTATGGTCCTTATGTACGTCACGGAAGTGTTTTTATTTCTTTGCCAAAAGGAGAAGATCCGTTAAGCCTTTCAAAAGAAAGAGCACAGGGATTAATTGATGAAAAAGCAATTGCCGATGCTCCTATTGCAGTTTACAAAGGTGAGGGTGTTCAAAAAGGTGTGGGACGTTTTGGTCCTTTCATCAAATGGAACGGAATTTTCATTAACGTAAGTAAAAAATACAATTTCGATAATTTATCACAACAGGAAATCGAAGAGTTGATTGAGGATAAATTACAGAAAAATATAGATAAAGTACTTCACAATTGGGAAGACGAAGGAATTTTGGTTGAAAAAGCGCGTTGGGGTCGTTCGGTTATTACAAAAGGTAAAATCAAAATTGAACTAAGTAAAGATGTTGATGCAACAAAATTAACATTGGCTCAGGTTCAGGAAATGATTGCCGCTAAAATACCTGCAAAAAAGACACCGGCAAAAAAGGCTACAACAGCAAAAAAAGCAACAACCGCTAAGAAAGCTCCAGCTAAAAAAACAGCTGCTAAAAAGAAATAATAAATGGAATTTGATTTTCTAGAACCAGTTAATGAAGGAATTTTAAAATTCATTAGTTCGTTGTCTTCGCAAGAATTGGGTAGCAAGATTGTTTTGCATACTCAGGATCAGTTTCCTGATATTAGTAAAATTACAATTGCAATAGTAGGTGTTCTGGAAGACCGCCGAAATAGTAATGTAATTAACGAAGTCAACTTAAATGCAGTTCGTAAAAAACTGTATAATATGTTTCCTGGTAATTGGGATGCTTCAATTGCAGACCTGGGAGATATCCTTCCGGGTGACTCTGTAGAGGATACTTACTTTGCTCTAAAAAAAGTAACTTCTACCTTAATAAAGAATAAAGTGATTCCTATAGTTATAGGAGGTTCGCAGGATTTGACCTATGCATTATATCGCGCTTACGACGATTTAGAGCAAATGGTAAACATGGTTGCTGTAGATAATAAGTTTGATTTTGGTAAAGAAAACGAAACCGTTTCGGCTAATTCTTACCTGACTAAAATTATTATCGATGAGCCTAATAATCTTTTTAACTACTGTAATATAGGATATCAAACCTATTATAACTCTCAGGAAGAAATCGATTTGATCGAAAAATTATTCTTTGATGCGTATCGTTTGGGAGAAATTTCAAATAAGATTGCATTGGCAGAGCCGGTTTTTCGCGATGCAGATTTAGTAAGTATCGATCTTAATTCAGTAAAGTCATCAGCGTCAGCGAATATGGTTTCTTTTGAACCAAATGGATTCAACGGAAAAGAAATTTGTTCATTGGCCAGATACGCCGGAATTAGTGATAAAGTTTCTTGTTTTGGAGTTTTTAATCATAATAGTACAGCTCCTGAAGCAGGTATTATTGCACAAATAGTTTGGTATTTTATAGAAGGATATCATTATCGATCAAAAGAATATCCGTTTGGTAGTCGGGCAACGTATTTAAAATATATTGTTCCGCTTGAAGATGAAGAATTGGTCTTTTATAAAAGTGATAAAACAGACCGTTGGTGGATCGAAATTCCGTTCGAATCAAACGGGCACAATAAATTGAAAAGAAATACGTTATTACCGTGTTCGTACGACGAATATTTGAGTGCTTGTAATCAGGAATTGCCTGAAAGATGGTGGAAAGCGCAACGAAAAAATGCTTTATAAATTAAAATTTTAACGAAAATTGTAGTTTTTTTTAGGTTTGAAAAAAATGTTAAAATATATTGGCAAGAAAATAAATACAAAGTATAAAATTTAACGTTTTACGTCGATTTTTTCTGTTAGTTTATCGATGAAATATTTTTTTTTTATTTTATTTAACATTATTTTTGAACGGTAAAATAAATTTCGCAACTAGTATTGTTTTTTAGATAAATAATAAATACGTTTACGGACTTATAATAATGAATAGATAATCCCAAATTTATATGAAGAAGTTTATTGCATTTGCAGCAATGTTAACACTGGTAATTGGCTGTGGTAAGTCAGGAGACAAAGGTGAGTTAGTTGGTGTTACAGGAGGGAAATGGCATCCTGAAAAGCCTTATGGAATGACGTTAGTTCCGGGTGGATCTTTTATTATGGGTAAATCAGATGCTGATTTAGCTAATGTTGAAGATGCTCCTACTAAAACAGTAACCGTTCGTTCATTTTATATGGATGAAACAGAGATTACTAACAGCGAGTACCGTCAATTTGTAGAATGGGTAAAAGATTCTACAATGAGAGTTCGTTTAGCAATCTTAGCTGATGAAACCGGACAAAAATCTACCGGAGACAAAGGTAAAAAAGGTGGAAGTATTGCAGATTATGCATTTAATGATTCAGAGCCGGACAAAATGACGGCATATGATAAATACATGTATGATAATTACTATAGTGTAGGAACAAAAGATGATCCTTATGCTGGTAGAAAATTAAATAAAAAAGTTAAGTTAATTAAAGATACTAAAGCTTATCCGGATGAGTATTATGCTGAAGTAATGGACTCTATGTATTTGCCAATTGAAGAATCATACAATGGTTTAAGAACAATTGATGTAAATAAATTGAAGTTCCGTTATTCTTGGATGGATATTCAGGCAGCTGCAAAAGCCAAAGTTGGAAAAAGAAAAGATTTCGTTAAAACAGAACAAGTAAGTGTTTATCCTGATACAACAGTTTGGATTAAAGATTTTGCTTACTCTTATAATGAGCCAATGCACAATGATTATTTCTGGCACAAAGCTTACGGAGATTATCCTGTAGTTGGTGTAACATGGAAACAAGCTAAAGCATTTTGTGCTTGGAGAACTTTAAACAAAAACAGCTATATCAAATCTAAGAAAAAAGGACGTGATTTAGTAAATGCATTCAGATTGCCTACAGAGGCAGAATGGGAGTATGCTGCAAGAGGAGGTCTGGAATCTGCTACTTACCCTTGGGGAGGTCCTTATACTAAAAGTGACAGAGGTTGTTTCTTAGCAAACTTTAAACCAAGTAGAGGAGATTATGCTGCTGATGAAGCTTTGTATACAGTTGAAGCAAAATCATATGAAGTAAACGGTTACGGATTGTACAACATGGCAGGAAACGTTTCAGAGTGGACAGATTCAGCTTATAATCCAAATGCTTACGAATATGTTTCAACAATGAATCCTAACGTAATTGACGGAAACAATCAAAGAAAAGTGGTTCGTGGAGGTTCTTGGAAAGATGTTGCTTATTTCCTACAGGTAAGTACTCGTGACCACGAATATGCAGATTCAGCAAGAAGTTATATTGGTTTCAGAACTGTACAAGATTACATGGGAACTCAAACAACAGGAAGCGGAAAAAGAAGTAAATAATAATTAAATTCAAATTCAAATAACCAAATCAAATCTATTTTAAATTAAAACCTAAAAAAAAGTATTATGGCATTATTAAGTAAAAAAACAATGAATTTCGCTTATGGTATGGGAGCGGCAGTAGTAATCATCGGTGCACTTTTTAAATTGCAACACTGGCAAGGTGCTAGTATCATGTTGATTATTGGTCTTGGTGTGGAAGCGTTTATTTTTGCATTGTCTGCTTTTGATCCTGTTGATGATGAATTAGACTGGACTCTTGTTTACCCGGAATTAGCTAATGGTCAGGCTAGAAAAAAATCGGATAAAGTTGAAACTCCTGTTGATGCTCAGGGATTATTGTCACAAAAATTAGATGTAATGTTGAAAGAAGCTAAAATTGACGGTGAGTTAATGGCAAGCTTAGGAAACAGCATCAAAAACTTCGAAGGAGCTGCAAAAGCAATTTCTCCAACAGTAGATTCTATTGCAGGACAAAAGAAATATGCTGAAGAAATGTCTATGGCTGCTGCACAAATGGAATCATTAAACAGCTTATATAAAGTACAATTAGAAAGTGCTTCAAGAAATGCACAAGCAAATAGCGAAATCGCTGAAAATGCTTCTAAATTAAAAGAACAAATGCAATCTATGACTGCAAACATTGCTTCATTAAACAGTGTTTACGGTGGTATGCTTTCTGCAATGAGTAACAAAGGATAATTAGTTTTTGACTATTATATTAAATTTATTAATAAAGAACTAATTAGAAAAAATGGCAGGAGGAAAATTAACCCCTAGACAGAAGATGGTGAACCTGATGTATCTGGTTTTCATCGCAATGTTAGCAATGAATATGTCAAAAGAAGTTTTATCTGCTTTTGGCTTAATGAATGAAAAATTCGAAAGCGCAAATAAATCATCAGAAGAAAGTAATGCTTCAATGCTTACTTCTTTAGACCAAAAAGCTGCTGAAGCAAAAGGAGAGTTCGTTAAAGCTTCTGAAACAGCACACAAAGTAGAAGGAATTACTAAAGATTTTTACGCTTACATTGGTACTTTAAAAACAGATGTTGTTAAAGGATTTGAAGTAGATAAAGAGACAGGTAAATTGCCTTACGAAGCTATGGATAAAGGAGACAATATCGATAGTTGGTTTAAAGGAGAAGGATACAGTGCTAAAGGAACTGAGATTATCTCTAAAATCGAAAAATACAAAGCTGATATTAAAGCAGCTTTAGGAACTGACAAGAAATATTCTGCAATTGTTTCGGAAATTGAGAAAAAATTTGATGTTTCTGACGTTAAAAATAAAGATGGAGTAAAAGATAAATATTTATCTTACCACTTTAAAGGATTTCCTGCTGTAGCATCAGTTGCAAAACTTTCAGCTTGGCAAAATGATGTTAAAAAAGCAGAATCTGATGTATACAGTGCTGCATTAGGAAAAGCGGCTGTAGCTGCTGCTTCTTACAGTAACTATCAAGCAATTGTTGTTTTAGATAAAAATGCTTATTTCCAAGGAGAAAAAGTAACTGGTAAAGTAGTTTTAGGTCGTTATGACGAAAATACAAAACCAACTTCTTTCCAAGGTCCTGGACAAATCGTAAACGGACAAGCTGTTATTTCATTAACTGCAGGTGGAGTAGGTGAGCAAACTATTAATGGACAATTTACATTCTTAGAAGACGGAAAAAATATTCCACTTAAATTTGCTGGAAATTACGTTGTAGTTCCAAGACCAAACTCTGCTACTATTTCTGCTGATAAAATGAATGTTGTTTATAGAGGAGTTGTTAACCCAATCTCTGTATCATTCGCAGGTGTTGCTGACAACAAAGTTGTTGCAAGTGCGCCAGGATTATCTTCAGCTGGTAAACCAGGTAAATATAACATGAGCCCGGGTTCTGGTAATGAAGCTACAATTTCTGTGACAGGTACATTACCAAACGGCGATAAAGTTTCAGATAAGAAAACATTTAGAATTAAAGGTATTCCTGGACCAACTGGTACAATTAGAGGTGAGCAAGGTGTTGTTAAAGGACCTAAATCTAACTTAGAAGTTGCTACTATTGGAGCTAAATTAAACGACTTTGATTTTGAAGTTGGTTTAGATGTTGTTGGATTTAATATGAAAATTGCTGGACAACCTACTGTTGTTGTTACTGGTAACAGATTAAATGCACAATGTAAACAAGTACTTTCAAGAGCTGGAAAAGGAGATCAGGTTACTATTTCTGAAATTAAAACTAAACTTGTTGGGGCTGGTAGTTACTTATTGCCAAGAACTGCTCCGGTAATTTTTGAAATACTATAATAAAAGTAGGTAAACCTACATTCAATATTTTATAATAATACCACGATGAAAGTAAGAAATTTTTTAATAGCTATTGTTTCTATCGCTGGAGGTTTTTCTTCTTATGCGCAATCTAATTTGCTAAATGCGAAAACACCTGCTCAGATAGGACTTAAAACTCCTGCGCAACTTATCTCAGATAACGATAAACCTTTGGCTTATGGTTATGTAGATGATAGAGACATCTTGATGGGAAAAACGACTTGGGAGATCATTGATTTAAATGAAAAAATCAATTTTCCAATGTACTTTCCGGTAGATACGGCTAATATTGGTTCTGATAGACGTTCTCTTTACGACGTTTTGACGAAAGCTGTTAAAAACGGCAAAATAACTGAAGTATATAGCGACAGTTATTTCAATACTAAAAAATCTTTGAAAGACATTCAAGGTGCATTATCTCGTATTGATACAACAGATGCTGGTAGAGAGTTAATTAACCAATACCCTGATGACTACAAATCACGTGTTGTGAAGAAAAAAGTAGTAACGGGTACTGGTAAAAAGAAAGTTGTTTCTTATGTTGAGGAAACAGTTGGTCCGACTAGATCTGTACCGGCTGAATATATCCTTAAACAAGACTTAACAGCAGCAGATGTTACACAATATAAAATTAAAGGATACTGGTATTTTGACAAACGTCAGAGTGAACTGAAATATCGTTTATTAGGAATTTGTCCTGTAACTCCGGATGTTTATACAATGAATAGTGACGAGAAAGATTATATCGAGTTATTTTGGGTTTTCTTCCCTAATGCCAGAGAAGCATTGCACGAAGCAAAAGCATTTAACGACAGTAACTCTGCTCTTCCAATTTCATTCGATCAAATCTTAAATTCAAGACGTTTTAATGCAGTTGTTTATAAAGAAGAAAACTTGTACGGAGATCGTGAGATCAAAGATTACATGAAAGATAACGCACAAAACCAATTGTTAGAATCTGAAAGAGTAAAAGAGAAGATTCGTAACTTCGAACAAGATATGTGGAACTACTAAGTATCTAAAATACATTATAAGAAAAGCTCTTATTGCCTGGCAATAAGAGCTTTTTTATTTGGTTGAAGTCTGTAAAGTAATTTGTAGAATTATTCATTTTAAAAAATGTAATAAAGTATGAAGTGTTATGGTTATGTATTTGATATTAAGTTGCTTATTTTTGGTTTATGCTGTTCTCTTTTTATTAAGTGTATCATTATTAAAAGCTGGTTTTTTATGTTTGAATATTAAAATTTCAGTTAATTGTAGGAAAATAACAATAAAATAGAAAATATTGCGTTAGCTTTGTTACAAAAAAGTGTTATGATGAGAGGGAAAATTTTTTTAATGTGGATTGTCTTTATTACAGGAGGATTTGTTTCAAATGCACAATCTAATTTACTTAATGCAAAAACGGCTGACCAAATTGGGCTAAAGAGTGCGGCACAAAGAATTTCGGATAACGATAAACCTTTGTCTTATGGCTATGTAGATGACAGAGATGTTTTGATGGGAAAAACGGTATGGGAAATTATTGATTTGAATGAAAAAATCAATTTTCCGTTATATTTTCCGGTAGACACTGCTAATATTGGTTCAGACAGGCGTTCGCTTTATGACGTTTTAACCAGAGGTATAAGAAGTGGAAAAATAACTGAAGTATACAGCGACAGCTATTTTAATACCAAAAAATCATTAAAAGATATTCAGGGAGCATTATCCCGAGTTGATACAACAGATGCCGGTAGAGAATTAATTAATCAATATCCGGACGACTATAGAACCCGTGTTGTAAAGAAAAAAGTGGTAACTGGTACTGGTAAAAAGAAATCTGTTACTTATGTAGATGAAACAGTTGGTCCAACAAGATCGGTACCGGCAGAATACATCTTAAAACAAGACTTAACCGCAGCAGATGTTACACAATATAAAATTAAAGGATACTGGTATTTTGACAAACGTCAGAGTGAATTAAAATATCGTTTACTAGGAATTTGTCCTGTAACTCCGGATGTTTATACCATGAATAGTGATGAGAAAGACTATATTGAGTTATTTTGGGTTTTCTTCCCTAATGCACGGGAAGTATTACACGAAGGGAAAGCTTTTAACGATAAGAATTCCGCAACTCCAATTTCATTTGATCAAATCTTGAATTCAAGACGTTTTAATGCTATTATTTATAAAGAAGAAAACATGTACGGAGATCGTGAGATTAAAGATTACATGAAAGATAATGCACAAAATCAGTTATTAGAATCTGAAAGAGTAAAAGAGAAGATTCGTAATTTCGAAGAAGATATGTGGAACTACTAAGTCCCTAAATTACATTAAAACAAAAACTCTTAGTACCTTTGTATTAAGAGTTTTTTTATTTTTTATCCTTTACACATGTTAGACTATTTAATTGTCGGATCCGGATTGGCCGGAATTTCTTTTGCAGAAGAAGCCCTTAAAAACAATAAATCTATTATGATAGTAGATAATATGTCTCAGGTATCTTCTAGAGTAGCGGGAGGTTTTTATAATCCGGTTATTTTAAAGAGATTTAGCGAAGTTTGGAACGCTCAGGAACAATTAGTTCTAATGAATGATTTCTACAATCACATTGAAGCCAAATTACAAACCAAGTTTAATTATAAACTTCCCATACTTAGAAAGTTTTTCTCTATAGAAGAACAAAACAATTGGTTTGCAGCTTCAGATAAAATAAATCTGGCGCCTTTTTTATCTACAAAAATTATTTCTAAAAAATATAGGGGCATTGATTCTCCTTATGATTATGGCGAAGTTCTGCATACGGGTTATGTAGATACCATGTTGCTTTTAGATACCTATAGAGAATATCTGGAAGAGAATGATTTGCTTTTAAATCAGTTTTTTGATTATGCTTATATTGAGTTTTTCGATTATGGAATTCAGTATAAAAACATTCAGGCACGTAATATTGTTTTTGCAGAAGGTTTTGGATTGCATAAAAATCCCTTCTTTAATTATCTTCCTCTGGATGGTACTAAAGGAGAAATGTTTGTAATAAAAGCTCCTGATTTAGACCTGGATGTTATTATGAATACAAGTGTTTTTATCTTGCCTATGGGCAATGATTTGTTTAAAGTTGGTGCTACATACAACTGGGAAGATAAAACCGATTTACCTACCGAGGCAGGAAAACAAGAATTAATAGACCGAATAAAAGAAATTATCGATTGCGACTTCGAGATTGTAGAACATTACGGCGGAGTTCGCCCTACGGTAAAAGACCGAAGACCATTGATAGGAACCCACGAAGAATTTAAATCACTTCATGTTCTTAACGGATTAGGAACAAGAGGAGTTATGTTGGGGCCATCAATGGCAAAGGTTTTATATGATTATATCGAAAATGAAATTCCTTTAACTCGCGAAATTGATATTAAAAGATTTCATAAAAGATATTTAAAAAGTCTTACTTCTGACCGGCCTTAGGATCGTAAGAAACGAACATATTAATGTATAGATTTCTTGAAAGTCGTAAAACAAACGGAAACAATACGATTAAAGTAATAACGATTGCAATAAACGACTCTTCGATTGTAGCTTTAAAAAATACAAACGATACAATAAAAGCAGCAATTCCTACGGCAACATTCAATCCGTAACTTACATACATTGCGCCATAAAAAAACGAAGGTTCAATTTGATATTTAAATCCACAATGGCTACAATGATCGTTCATTTTTAGAACTTTAGTCAAGTGAAGCGGATTTTTGTCTGAATACATGCTTTCTTTTTGGCATTTTGGACAACTTCCTGTTAAAATACTATTTAGTTTCGATCCTTTTTTTAACATTTGCAAAAAATTAAAATTACCCATTGATTTGGGAGTGTAAATTTACACAATCAATTAGTTATAAAATAACATTACATGCTTAATATACACAATTTATCGGTTTCTTTTGGTGGTACTTATTTATTCGAAGAGGTAACTTTTCGTTTAGGTGCCGGAGACCGGGTTGGACTTGTCGGGAAAAATGGTGCCGGAAAATCGACTATGCTTAAAATGCTGGCAAGAGATTTCGCTCCAGATTCCGGAGTTATTTCTCAGGAAAAAGATATCCGAATGGGTTTTTTACGTCAGGATATTGATTTCGAACAAGGAAGAACGGTATTAGAAGAAGCTTATGAAGCCTTTACTGAAATCAAAATTGTAGAGAAAAAATTAGAAGAAATCAATCATCAATTGGTTACCAGAACCGATTATGAAAGTGAAGAATACGGCCAAATCATCGAAGATTTATCTGATTATACACATCGTTTTGACCTTCTTGGAGGTTACAATTATGTAGGTGATACGGAGAAAATTCTTTTAGGACTTGGTTTCAAAAGAGAAGTATTTAACAACCAAACCGAAACATTTTCAGGAGGTTGGAGAATGCGTATCGAGTTAGCAAAACTATTATTACAGTCAAATGATGTTTTATTGCTGGATGAGCCTACCAACCACTTAGATATCGAAAGTATCATTTGGTTAGAGAGTTTCTTACGCAGTTATCCCGGAGTTGTTGTAATTGTTTCGCACGATAAAATGTTCCTTGATAATGTTACAAACCGTACAATCGAAATCTCTTTAGGAAAAGCATACGACTTTAATAAACCATATTCTCAATATTTAGAATTACGTCATGAAATTCGTGAAAAGCAATTGGCAACTCAAAAAAACCAGGCTAAAAAAATTGAGGAAACAGAAAAATTAATCGAAAAGTTCCGTGCAAAAGCATCAAAAGCTTCGATGGCGCAATCGTTAATTAAAAAATTAGATAAAGTAGAAAGAATCGAAGTTGATGAAGATGACAATTCGGTAATGAATATTTCGTTTCCGGTTTCAAAAGAACCTGGAAAAGTTGTAGTTGAAGCTGAACATGTTACAAAGGCTTACGGAGATAAAGTGATTTTAAAAGATATCGATTTGTTAGTAGAACGCGGAAGCAAAATTGCTTTTGTGGGTCAAAACGGACAAGGAAAATCGACTTTTATTAAAGCCATTGTAAACGAATTCGAATATCAGGGAAACATCAAATTAGGACACAACGTACAATTGGGTTATTTTGCTCAAAATCAGGCAGAATATCTTGATGGAGAAATCACCTTGTTGCAAACTATGGAAGATGCTGCAACAGACACCAACCGTTCTAAAGTTCGTGATATGTTGGGATCGTTTTTATTCCGTGGCGACGATGTAGAGAAAAAAGTAAAAGTACTTTCAGGAGGCGAGCGTAACCGTTTGGCACTTTGTAAATTACTATTGCAGCCAATCAATGTTTTGTTGATGGATGAGCCTACGAATCACTTAGATATTAAATCTAAAAACGTTCTTAAAGCCGCACTTCAAAAATTTGGTGGTACTTTATTATTGGTTTCTCACGATAGAGATTTCCTTCAAGGAATGTCGAATATCGTTTACGAATTTAAAGATCAAAAAATCAAAGAATATTTAGGAGACATCAACTATTTCTTAGAACAGCGCAATCTTGAAAACATGCGTGAAGTCGAGAAAAAAGATGTGGCAAAAGCTGCAGCTCCTAAAGAAAGCAATAAGGTTTCTTACGAAGATCAGAAAAAAGGAAAAGCGCTTCAAAACCGTTTGAGTAAAGTCGAAAGTCAGATCAAACAATTAGAAAAAGACATTCAGCACGACGATAAATTGTTGGCTTCGAATTATGACAAACATATCGAAGATGCTTCATTTTTTACAGCATATAACAAAAAGAAAAAAGACCTGGACCAATTACTTCTTGATTGGGAAATTGTTCAGGAAGAGATTGATAATTTCAACGCTTAGTTTAGTTTTCAGTCTCAGTCACAGTTTACAGATGCCTTTGTCAAAGTTTCGAACTTTGACAAAGGTTTTTTTAGTTTTTAGGAGCTATTTCCAGCTTTACGTTTCAAGTCCTCACTAAAAAAAACTATTTTTCTAAGCCATAAAACGAGCTTCCGTTGGTCGCTGTTTTCTGGCAAGAAAAATTATTTTTTTTAGTTCCGGGCTTTCCTCTTCAATCTGGGCTAGGAGTTGCAGTTTTCAGTTTCAGGTTTAGAAGTTTCCATAAAGTATGTCATTGCGAGGAACGAAGCAACCACATTTGCAAGATCAAAACTCGTATCAATTATTAATGAGATTGCTTCGTTCCTCGCAATGACTAAAACGAGAATAAGAACCTGCGAAAACCAATTAAAATCCGCTTCATCAACGTGCCAACATACGCAAACTTTAAATAATCCCAATACTTTTAGAATGCATAATGGCTTCGCTGCTATTTTTATAATAACAAACAGAAACTTCTAAAGCTTCTAGGTTTTTCATGATTTTTTTAGTCGCTTCTTTTTGGTGTTTTCCCGTTTGCCTGATGTAAACCGCTTTTACAGTTACAGGAAATATTTTGCAGATTCGTTCGTACAAAACAGGATCGTGTTGCGAATCATCACCTAATAAAACATATTTAAGGTTGGGATAAAACTCTAAAACGTGTTTTATTTTGTCGAATTTATGATCGTGATTTCCACGTCCGCTCATAAAAAAATCTGTGATACCTCTTTTAATATCCTTTAATAAAATTACGGCTCTGGGCAGATTGTGTATTTTAGTAAATTTTACAATAAAGCGATACAAATTCCATTCGCTGCTTGAAACATAAAAAAAGGCATTTTCTTCTTCTTTATTGTTTCGTCCTGCAGAACTCAAAGCCTGATAATGCGGTACAACATCTGTAAAAACCTTACGGTCATTTACATTTTTGAACAAAAGAATGTAGATTTTTTTAAAGAAATTCTGAGTATGCGAGATCAAAAAAGTATCGTCAATATCAGATATAATTCCGAGTTTTCCTTTATGAGGTCTTATAAAACTGCCTTTTTCAGTTATGGTTTCATTTTCGTCCTTGATCGTAACTTCGTATTCCATCCATCCAAAACTGGTTTCAGTTTCCAGAGGAATACAAAACTTAAAATAACCATCATCCAAAGTTTTAGTATGAATTTCCTGGTGGCCGCATTTTAGGTAAATATCAAAATTATCAAGCGTTTTTATCCTGAACTGATTAATAATTGAACGGGCATTTTTTAAGTTTTTCTTCTGAAAATCATAATCATACGTTCTTTTAAAAACATGTCCCATTACAATTAATTCTTCTTCATTGGCATAACCCCGATATAATTGTAAAATTGGTTTCATTAATTGCGTATATTTATAGATAGATGCTGTAAATTAATTATTTTAATTGACTTTAAAAATAAAACTTTGAAAAAGAATATCATATTTGTTGTAAACCCTATTTCCGGAGACCTTGATAAATCAGATTTGATCGAGGCTGTGCAGGAATTTGCAACCACGAATAATTTTGACCTGACAGTTTATGAAACTACAGGCAAAACAGACCAGAAAGAAATACAATTACTTTATAATCAATTGCAACCTGAGCGAATTATAGTAGCAGGCGGCGACGGAACGATAAAAATGGTTGCCGAAGCCGTAGAACAGTTTGATGTCATTATAGGTATTTTGCCCGCCGGATCGGCAAACGGTTTATCTGTAGATCTTAATTTACCCACAACAATAGAGGAGAACCTGAAAATCGCGTTTTTAAGCCGTTATATCGAAATGGACATGATTTGCATCAACGGCAAAAAAAGTATTCATTTAAGCGACATTGGTCTTAATGCTGATTTGGTAAAAAACTATGAACAAAGTAATCTAAGAGGAATTTGGGGATATGCTTTGCAGGCTTACAATACCCTTGTTGATTCTAACGAACCTTTTGTCGCTACGATTACCGCAAATAAGGAAACAGTAGAGCATACAGCAAGAATGATTGTAATCGCCAATTCTAAAAAATACGGAACCGGAGTAACAATAAATCCAAATGGTGCGATGAACGACGGAAAATTTGAATTGGTTATTCTAAAAAGTCTTGATTTATTATTACTCGGAAAAATCATTACCGGAAACATGCCAATCGATTCTGATGATATTGTGATTATTTCGACAGACAAAGCGACCATAAAAACAAATTATCCGGTTAATTTTCAGATTGATGGTGAATATTGCGGAGCGCAGACTTCGTTAGACATTCATATTTTGCACAAACAAATGAAGATTGCGGTGCCTTAATTAGGTCTTCTATTTGACTATTTGATATTTCGCCCCTATGGGGCTGTGTATTTAGGATTTATATTTCTATAAATATTGCACTCCTACGGAGCGACTTTGAGAATTAGCCCTGGAAGGGTGTAATATTTATAGAAAATTAGACAGCAATATATAATAGCTCCGTAGGAGTGATATGGAGTTTCTCTTTATTTACAAAAGCGACTTATTTAAAAGGATTACGTTCCTGCCAGTCTGTTTTAGGCTCAAGATAATTAAACAATTTGGCAATGTTATGGTTGATTAAAGCATTGCTATGCGTAATTAATCCGTACATTTTTAGGGGTTTTGCGCCTACAGAACTTTTGATTTCGAGTGCTGTACGGGCAAAAACAATTTCAGAAAATCCTTGATTAATAGAATACGCAATCATGTCGTATAACATGTTTAGATACAACATTCTTTCGCGTTGAATGGTTTCGTCGTAACCTAAAAAGTACGTGTCCATTACATTTCCGTTTTTAATCAATGTATTGAAACCAATTAATTTATCTTCTAAAAAATAACCATAAAACAAGAAGTTATCTTTCATGATTTCTTTAAAAAAACTAAAATGATTTCGGGCTAAGAAAAAAGTATTGAAAGGCGCATTTTTAGCCACATGAAAATACAAATCGTAGATAACATCTTCGTATTGCTGAATATCCTGCAAAGACATTCTCTGCTTTCTTATTCCGTCAGCTTTTTTTCGGGCGCGTTTGTACTGGTCGCGATATTTTTTTGATAAAGCATCAATATAATCCTGTTCAGTCGTCCAGTTTTTATTGATTTCAAAAATCATATTCGGCTGAGTCGAAAACGTATAATTGTTTTTAAATTCAGCTTGTAGTGGTTCGATTTCTTCTGCAGTGAAATCTTTTATACTTGTAATGTGTACTTTTTTTCCACTCGCTTTCAAATCTTTTTTAAGCTGATTAATCGCTTTATGAAGCGTTTTAATGGCTTTAGATTGCTTTACGTTTTTGTCAAAAGCAAAAGCATTTTGTCCGGTAAGCATATTATTGCCCACGAATAATACGTGCGAAGCAAAATTTTTGAAAGCAAAATTACGTACCGAAGTTTTCAGGCATTGATCGCGTTCTCCAAAAGAATCCAGTTTTTCTGCAAACAAAAATTGCGTCAGGACAATTCCCGCTAGTTTATCTTCGTTAAAAATTCCGATAAAATGACAAATCATATTTACCGGAGAAGAATTTTCCAGTACTTCGAGATATTCTCTTGTCAAAAAAATATTATCTACAGCCAGTGAATTCCATTCTAAAGGCAATAATGAAGCGCTGTTGTAAATTTGAAAAGTAAAAGTTGTATTCAAAAGTGTTACGTAATTTCTTCAAAATTAGATATTATTTACAATAACTCATCTCGTTTAAGTTATTATTAAGAAAACCCCGTTGAATTATAATTTCAAGCGGGGTTTTGTATTCTGTCATTATGCATAAGCGCAAATAATTCCGCCCATAAGCGTCAGGGTCAAAATCCAGTATCCGGCATTTATCAAAATATATTTCCATGATTTTCTTTCGAATAAACCATTTATAGCCAAAATTGGAAGGGCAAAAAATAGACCTGATATAAAGCCATGAAGCGCTCCGTGTTTAAAAGTGCGGTACGCAGTTCCGTAATCGGCCATAAAAGCAGCAAATGATGGTTTTGCTGTGGCGATTAAAGGCGGTCCGCCCACCATACCTACAGCTCCGGATTGATGAATGGTTAATGCTGAAAGAATTACCGTGATCATTAAAGAAAAAATGTAAGTAAGTCCGAAAATTTTAATCATATTTCCGTTTTTTAGAGCTTCCGGAGTTAGTCCGGCTTCGCGCATCCAGACAGTTCCAAATACTTTAGGATTGTACCAGATAAAACCAGTTACAAGTGTAATTAATGCCGAAGCAAAAAAGGGTAGAAGATTCATTTCCATAAGATTAGGTTTTTAGATTAGTTGCTCAAATTTAAACAAAAATAAAAGACGAAAGCTTCTGAAATTCTTTCATTCTTTTAGAGAGGAAATCTGTTAATTCTCATCATAAAAAAATAATATATAATTAAGATCGTATTTTTTAAGAATTTGCTTTTTTTTCATAACTTTAATTCATCAATTTGCATAATGAAATAAAATGATAAAAATATTCTAACCTTTTAATAGCAAAATTATGGTAGTACAATATCAAGGTAAACAACACGGAAAAGCAACCACATTTACGATAAGAATTATAGGTAACAATTTGTCTAAAAGCAGCTCTAATTATCAAACCGATTTATTAGTAGGAGATAATAAATTACCAACATTTACAACTGGAATTCATCAAAGTTTATCCAATTGCCTAAAAGAAATTTATTTGTTTAGAAAACATAACGGGATACAATTTGAAGCTTCTACAGAGAAAGTAGCGAAGCCTTTAGTACCTTACGATGAGGTTTTATACAACTATAACAAAGGAGCTTTGTTTATGGCTTAAACTAATTTAATTGATATACTATTAAAAAAGATTGTTCGTTGAACAGTCTTTTTTTATTTAACATAAAATGGTTTCTTTTTAAAGAAATAGAAATAATAGAAAATAGCTTTTAAAGCTTTAATGAAAAAGAAAAAAGAGATGAAACAAAATATTTATGATGATGTAGATTTTTTCGAAAATTATGGCAAAATGCCACGTTCAGTTGATGGTTTAAACTCGGCTGGCGAATGGCATGTTTTAAAAAATATGTTACCGGATTTTAAAGAAAAAAGTGTTTTAGATCTGGGTTGTGGGTATGGCTGGCATTGTATTTATGCAAAAGAGCAAGGAGCGGAAAATGTAATTGGGATCGATTTATCGAAAAAGATGATTGATAAAGCGAAAGAAAATTCAAAACAGTTAGCGATCGATTATTATCAAATGCCGGTGGAAGATATTGATTTTAAAGAGGAGCAATTTGACATTGTTTTTAGTTCGCTTACTTTTCATTATATAGAAAATCTGAATGTTGTTTTTAGAAAAACTCATCAATATTTAAAAAAAGGCGGAAGTTTTGTTTTCTCTATGGAACATCCTGTTTTTACTTCGAGAGCCGAACAGGATTGGTTTACAGATGAAAACGGAACGCGATTGCATTGGCCGGTCGATGATTATCAGGAAGAAGGAATAAGACAAACGAATTTTTTAGGCCACAACGTAATTAAATATCACAGAACGGTAGCGAATATCATCAATACGATTATTGAATCTGGTTTTAGTATTCAGCAAATATCTGAACCTAAACCATCAGAGGAAATTATTGAAAAATATGCCGAGATGAAAGATGAATTAAGAAGGCCTATTTTTATTATGATTTCGGCTTTAAAATAATATTGAACCGGATGTTAAGAGAACAGATATGTTTGTGAGATATTTTAAGTTACTTTTTCGTAATAACCTTTAATCAAAACGGCAATAAAACGCTTTAGATAGACTTCATTCAAAAAGGTATTCGACCAATTTTCGAACCTGTTGCACTGAACTCCTAAGTAAAAATAGTACATGCAAACGCCTAAAATAGGGATTAATCGTTTCTCTTCGTCACTGATTTTTTCTATCGTTTCGTAACCTTTATAAAATGCATTTATTTTGGCAGTTCTTTCGGTATCATCCTTTTCTGTGCTGTGCAATTGCAGGATGTAATAGGCAATGTCTAAGCAAAGCCAGCCGTTTCCGCAAAAGTCAAAATCAAACAGCGTAACCTTATTATCATCAGAAATATTCAAATTATCAAACCATATATCCATGTGCACAATTCCTGTGCGCAATAGTTTGGTATTGGCATTCAATAATTCCTTTTCGAAAATGAATCGGGTTGCGGTAAGAAATTGCATTTCTTCGGTATCATCAGAAAGAAAAGCTTTGATATAATTTAGGGATTGATTTAATAAAATTTCAGGCGTATAGGTAATTCTGTTAAGTTCTAATCCTTTGGTTTGTTGGTGAATTCTGGCCATTAACGATCCAATTTCAGAATGAATATCCTCGCTAAAGTTTAGAACTTTATTTCCTTTGGCAAAAGAAAACAAAACAGCGTAACGTAATCCTTCCGGAGCATTTATGTCGTTAATAAGATTCTCTGAACGATCTGAAATTGGATATGAAACCGCAATATCATTTTGTTTTAAAAGCTGTAATAACTTTAATTCTTCTGCAATTTCTTCTTTGGTTCGCCAGTTGAAGCTGTAAAGCCTAAAAATAAAACTCTCGTTATCGCTATCAATACGATAGGTGTGATTGATTCCTGCTTTTAATAACCGGCAAGTTGTATTTGGGGATAATGCATATTTTTCACAAACAAAATCTGCAATGTCTGATGATGAAATTATAGAGCTGGTTACAGAAAAGGTTTTCATTTGATAGTGATTAGAATATTTGTCTGGATAAAATTCAAAAGTAACCAGATTTATTGCTGTGGCAAAAATATTTCTGTATTGGAGTAACAACAAAAAACAATTAGGTATAATAACCAAAACGGAATTTCGGGATTGCAATAATGAATTTCGGGATGCACATTATTCTGCTGGTAATCTTAACTTTGAGTAAATCAAAAATAGATTAGTTATGAGTTCTACCACTTCAAAATTCGAAAAATTATTAAATGGTTCTAAAGAATATGGAAATGTGAACCACCAACCCGACTCCAGTAAAGAGATTCAAATTAATACACCTGAAAAAACAATGCCTTTTTCAGATCAAATCGGGAATTACCAGCGTAATAAAGGAATTCCGTCAAAATCATACAAAGACAGTAAAATTTATATTGTAGGAAGCGGTATTGCCGGAATGGCAGCAGCTTATTATTTCATTCGTGATGGTCATATTCCGGGCGAGAATATCATTTTTCTGGACCAGTTGCACGTAGATGGCGGATCGCTGGATGGTGCCGGAAATACTACCGATGGTTATATTATTCGTGGAGGTCGCGAAATGGATATGACGTACGAAAACTTATGGGATATTTTTCAGGATATTCCGGCTCTTGAATTGCCGGAACCTTATAGTGTATTAGACGAATATCGTTTGGTAAATGATAATGATCCTAATTACTCAAAAGCAAGATTAATTCATAATAAAGGCCAAATTAAGGATTTTAGTAAATTTGGATTAGAGAAAAAAGACCAACTTGCGATTGTGAAATTGTTGCTTAAGAAAAAAGAAGATTTAGACGATATTACCATCGAAGGTTATTTTAGTAAATCCTTTTTGGAAAGTAATTTTTGGTTTTTCTGGAGAACAATGTTTGCTTTTGAAAACTGGCATAGTTTGTTAGAATGTAAATTATACATGCACCGTTTTCTGCACGCGATAGACGGAATGAAAGATCTTTCGTGTTTGGTTTTCCCAAAATACAATCAGTACGATACTTTTGTTACTCCGCTTAGAAAATTTCTTCAGAGCAAAGGTGTACAAATCGATCTTAATACACTCGTTAAGGATTTAGATATTCATAGCGATACCAATGGTAAAGTTGTCGAAGCGATCATTATCGAAAAAGATGGTAAAGAAGAAAGAATTCCTGTAGGCAAAGAAAATTATGTAATTGCCACAACGGGATCAATGACCGAAGATACTTTTTACGGTGATAATAAAACCGCTCCGGCTATTGACTTAAATAATAGCAAAAGCGGACAAAGCGCGGGATGGAAATTATGGAAAAACCTGGCAGCGAAATCACCTGTTTTTGGTAAACCGGAAAAATTCTGTGGAAACATCGAAAAATCTTCATGGGAATCTGCTACACTAACCTGTAAACCTTCTGCTTTTACAGAGAAAGTAAAAGAGTTGTGCGTAAACGATCCATATTCTGGTAAAACCGCAACGGGAGGAATTATCACAATTAGTGATTCAAATTGGTTAATGAGTTTTACCTGTAACAGACAACCGCATTTTCCTGACCAGCCAGATGATATTTTAGTAATTTGGGTATATGCTCTTTTTATGGATAAAGAAGGGGATTATATCAAAAAAACAATGCCTCAATGTACAGGAGATGAAATTCTAGCTGAATTGGCCTATCATTTAGGAATTATCGATCAGCTGGATAATATTGTTGAAAATACAATTGTTCGTAGTTCATTTATGCCATACATTACCTCTATGTTTATGCCAAGAGCAAAAGGCGATCGTCCGCAAGTAGTTCCTGAAGGCTGTAAAAATTTAGGTTTGGTAGGACAATTTGTAGAAACCAATAATGACATTGTATTTACGATGGAAAGTTCTGTGCGAACTGCAAGAATAGCGGTTTATGAATTATTGAATCTAAACAAACAAGTACCGGATATTAATCCGTTGCAATATGATCTTCGTCATTTACTTAAAGCAGCACAATCATTAAATGATTATGAGCCAATAGTAGGTGAGGGGCTTTTAAGAAAATTTCTAAAAGGAACCTATTACGAACATCTTCTGGTAGAAAATGCAGAAGATTCTCAAGAACACGAATCCTTTTTTACAGAACAAATTAATAGATTAAAAAGCTGGATAGGAGGAATTAGAGATTAAGAAAATCTATTTCTTTTTACAGGATAATAATTAAGAAAAAATGACGCTAAGGTTTTTTGCTCTGGCGTCATTTTTATATTAATTAACCGTTGTTTTTTCTTAAATCGCCCAATTTTATAGGGAATTATCCCGGATTATTGCTTATTTTTATACGTAAATTAGTCTTCCAAAATTAATAGTTAAGCAATATTTACGCAGTATGAATCAACCTTATGATAAAATAAGCGATACATTAGCCTACTTTGAGGTTGATAATAATTTGCCCTATTATGTCTCTTCAGGCAAGAAACAAATCGATTATCCCCAGAAACCTTTCAGAATGGATTATTATTCGTTGTGTATTTGTACAGAAGGGAATATTGTGGTTTCAATCGATGGTAAAAAGCATGCCGTAAGTCCGTTTAGTTTGTTATTGGCGAGGCCGGCTACAATTATTGCTTTTCAGAATAATAGCGAAGACTTTCGGGTAAAATTGCTTTTTTTTGAGAAATAGTTTTTGCTTAAAAATATATCCGATCCTTTTATTATTGAGCGTCTTACATTTTTTAAAGACAAATCTTATGAGTTCATGCATCTCAAGGAACAAGAAGCTAAAAAGTTGATTAAGCTTATGAAATACCTTGAAAATAAAATTAATGCCAATCTTAAATTTAAAGATGAAATTGTCCGGACGATCATCTTTAATTTGCTTTTAGAAACGGCTGAATTTTTACCACAAGAAAAAACAAAAAATGATGTAGTGCTTAATAATCCCAAAGAAATTTATTTTCAGTTTCTCAAGTTGGTTATGGAAAATATAAGCCAGCATAAGGGAGTGAATTATTACGCTCAAAAACTTCATATCTCAAATAAATACCTGATTCAGATTGTAAAAAAAGCCGTAGATAAAACGCCTCACGAAATTATCGACGCGCATTTATTAAAAGAAGCCGTAGTATTGTTAGGGAATCCGGCAATCAATATAAGCGATATTGCTTATCGATTGCGTTTTAATTCCGTTTCTGCCTTTGGACGTTTTTTTAAAAAGCATTCAAATATTTCTCCTACTGACTATCGTCGTTTGCAGAATCTTTCTCACTAGATTTTTAATTATAGAAGTATATTTATCTTAAGAAAGAAAAGTCTTATAATTATATTTTGATGTCCTATCGTGAATTATTTTGAATGCTAAGAATAATAATTTTGAGTTAGCCAGAATATGGCACTTAATTCTTTTGAATTAAGCAAAAAAAACTCCCATTATTAATTAGGTTAAAAATACACAAAATGGCTTCAAATAAAGTAAATGCAGTATTAGCAAGAAATACTAAAAATGCCCCAAAAAGTATCGGTCCTTATTCACAAACCGTAGCTTTCTCTCATTATAATAACCTTTCGGCACAATTACCAATCGATCCAAAATCAGGTAAATTAGTTTCCGGCGGTGTAAAAGAACAGGCAGAACAATGCTTTAAAAACATTCAGGCAATTGTAGAAAGCATCGACCATGTTATGAGCGATGTGGTTAGGATTACTGTTTTTGTTACAAACATAAAAGATGTTGATGCTGTAGACGAAGTTTATAAAACTTTTTTCCCAACTTATGTTCCTACGCGAACTACAGTAGCAGTTGCAGCTTTGCCAATGAATGCATTGGTACAAGTAGAAGCATTGGTTTCAAATGGAGAAGGTACAATTCCGAACGCACCTCAATCAGGTGATCTTATAAAGCTTACAAACAACACGACAAATGCTCCAATAAATGCTTTGTCTTCGCAAACAGTTTCATTTTCTCATTACAATAATCTTTCGGCTCAATTGCCTATCGATCCTAAAACGGGCAGATTGGTAATTGGCGGAGTAAAAGAACAAGCCGCACAATGTTTAAAAAATATCAAATCAATTTTAGAAAGTATCGATGTTCCTTTTGATGATATCGTGAAGATTAATGTTTTTGTTAAAAACCTTTCAGATGTTGAAGCTGTAAACGAAGTTTATACAACGTTTTTCCCAGATTCAGCTATTGCAAGAGCGGTAGCTTATTTCCCTGCACGTACAACCATTGCAGCTGCGGCTTTGCCAATGCAGGCTTTGGTACAAATTGAAGCAGTGATTTCTCACGGAGATGGTACGCCTCCCCAAGCTATCGAAGACAGACACGGAATCGTTATAAAAGCAAACAATACCGAAAAAGCACCAAAATGTCCTTTATCAACACAAACGGTGGCATTTTCTCATTACAATCATATTTCGGCTCAATTGCCTTTAGATCCTAAAACAGGTAAACTTGTTGCTGGTGGTGTAAAAGAGCAAGCGCAACAATGTTTGAAAAATATCAAAACCATTCTCGAAAGTATTAATCATGTTATGGATGATGTGGTAAAAGTGAACATCTTCCTTAAAAATATCGAAGATATTGATGTTGTAGATGAGGTCTATAAAACATTCTTCCCAGGCGGAATTCCTGCAAGAAGAACAGTTGGTGTATCAGCCTTGCTTAAAGATGCTTTAATTCAAATCGATGTAGTTGCGGCAAATGCAGAAGGAACACCTCCAAACGCATAACTTAGTAAATATATAAAGTATAAAAGTTGTTTAATTAAAAAGGGTTGTCTCAATATTTTTGAGACAACCCTTTTTGTTTGCTTTTATTTATAAAAGTAAAATCTATATCTTAGAAATTAGTATTTATTTTCTTAGAACGGTCTGCAATGTATGACATAAGCCAGGTTACTTGTCCGTCTTTCACAAAATATATTTTCTTTGTTGCTACGTTAGGAATACTTTCAAGACAGTTTGAAAGAATGTTGTTGGCAGAAATAAGGTATTTCTGGTCGTATGTTTTTAAAACTCTGTCTACTTCTGCATTCGTTTTAGAAAGATTACTGAACTTGTTGAAGTTGTTTTTCAGGATTGCGTCATAATTAATAACATCTTCTAAACTGAATGGAATATAGTGATCTTTTAAGTTTTCATTATAATATAAAGTTGCAAAAGCCCATACAGCTCCTCCTGATAAATAGATTTTTTCCTTTTTTAAGATAAGAGGATTTGCATCAAGCATTTCTTTGATTTTTTTACGTAAAACGGTATTAAAGTCAAAAGATTTTTCCTGGTAAGTCGACATATCATTAGCCTGACTTTGATTTACAACCGTCTTTTTTACTGCATCAGTAAGTGTCATTGTACCAAAATCAAGTTCTAAAGGGATGAACTCTAATTTGTTATCATCAATTTCATCAATATATCCACCTTTAGTAGTCTGAGCACCAATGTCTAATAATATTGCGTTAGAATAATCAACAGGAGGAATAGCACCTTTAACTAACATTTTAGCTTCTTCATCAGCATTGATAATGTCAAAAGTTTTGTTGGTAAGAGTCGAAATTTTATTTTTTAAAACATCGATGTTGCGGGCAGAAGAAAAAACAGGAGACGCAACTATAAATATATTTGCTTCAGAAATTTTAAAATCAGCTCTTACTTTTCTTAATTGGTCAGCAACTATAATACTCGTTTTGTTGATGTCTTCCTGAGGCAATTCTCCAAAACTGGCAATATGATCAGCAAGACTAATTCTGTCATTCGAAAAGTAAAGAATTTTATAATCTGCTTTCTTGATATTATTGATTTCAAGAACAGAAGTTTTGATTGCTCTTCTTCCGATTTCAATTCCTACATATACATTTTTTTGCGAAAAGGAATTAATGGAAAAAAATAAGTTTAAAAGAATAAAAAATAAAAGCTGGGGTTTGTTTTTTTTAAGCATTGTGTTGTGTAAGTATGATTATAAAAATTTGTTTTGGATGAAGACTTTAAGGCAATTTTGAGGTATTTGTGTGAAAGTCATAATTTTGTACTGAAAATAAACGGTTTCAATATAAGATTGCAAATTTATAAAAACATTTACGAATACAAACTGCGTTGTAGAGAAAACATGTTAATTAATTTACTGCAATGTTTTCCAATTGTTATTTCTTTAGAAAATGCTTTTTATTATACAAAATCAAAACAAATTTGTACTATTTTGAAAGGCATCGTATCATTTTGAAAGGGGTTTATAAATTTAATGAGAATGCCTGTTTTTCTACTTGTTTGAAATTCATTTACTTATGATTTATTCCGTTATTTTGGCACAACATTTGACTTTAAGGAGAAAAAGTGTTGAATTAAAATAAAAAAATATGAAAGCAAATAAATGGAGCAAAAAACATGCAACGAAAGTAAAATTATCTGATAAATCAATTCGGGCAAAAGACAGATTCGTTAATTCAATCGTATTTACTGTAGTTTTTTGTATTGCTGTTTTTATAATTTCGAGATTGGTTTAGGTTGTATGGAATAAAAAAAGCTCCAGATTTCTCTGAAGCTTTGTGGTAATAGTTGTTCGCGGCAATGATTTAACCTTTATTCAAAAAGGCTGAGTTAAGGCATAAAAAAATGTTGAAATTATTAAGCTTTAGAAAAAGAAATAACCAACAGATAATTGAAATACGCTGTTTTTGTTTTTACTAGAAGAACCTTCTACATTATTAATATCAGTTAACCCCAAATTATATCTTGCGCCAAAATTAAGTCCGTTGTCAAGTTTATAACCTAGACCAAAATTAACTCCAAAATCAACAGTATTAAACGAATCTTTTACGTTTGTCTTTTCATTTTTGGCAGCAAGCAAAAATCCTATTTGCGGTCCGGCTTCAAGGCTCAATCCTTTTGTTACATAATATTTTCCCATTAAAGGAATATTTAGATAACTTAAGGCAACAGTATTATCATCGAAACTATATCCCTGACCGGAATACATTATTTCAGGTTGAAAAGAAAATTTATCAGAAACTGGAATTTCTGATACAACACCAAAATTAAATGAGGTTACGACATCAATACCTTTGGTATTATCTCCGCTGATATTGGCAAAGTTTAGACCTCCTTTAGCACCAAATTTAATTTCTTGGGCATTAACATTTAAAAATCCTAAAACTGTAAGAACAGCTAGTAATAAAAAATTTTTCATAAAAATTGATTTGAATTATTGAGTCCAAAATTCATATAAGAAAAACTAAAGGAGGTTTCAAAAGCTTAAAAATGGATAAAATGGTACCTATTTGCTGGTATTTTTATATTCGTTTGGTGTCTGACCGGTAACTTTTTTAAAAGCTTTATAAAAAGTAGTTTTTGAAGTAAACCCAGATTCCAATCCCATCGTCAATAAATTATAGTTTTCATATTCAGAATCTGAGATCATTTCCTTTACAGCTTCAACCCGGTATTGGTTGATGTAATGAGCAAAGTTGTCTCCTGTAATTGTGTTTATGATTTGGGAAACATATCCCGGGCTTATGCCTAATTTTTCGGCCACTTTTTCTCTGTTTAATGTACTGTCAGTATAAATGTGCTGCTCTTTGCAAAGAAGTTCCAGTTTCTGAAAATAAAGATTATCTGCTGTGATCGATTCCCGGTATTCTTCAGGAAGATTATCTTCTTCTATTTGCAGATGGCTATACGAAAGAGCTAAATCTGTATTGAGAAAATTATAAACAGCATCTTTGTTTTTGGCCAGTTTGTATTTGTAAATTCCGATATAAGCTGTCCAATGAATTATGAATGTCGCAGACAGCGCCAAAACACTCATTGTAGAGGAAATGTCAGAATGAAAAAACAGGCCAACCAAATAAGTAGTTAGCCAGACAAATAATAGCAAATACATGAAAGTTAATAAAGTAATTATCCATTTTTTCTCTTGAGGGTCTTTTAAATGCTTTATCATAAAATAAGAGTAAAGAGGTAAAAACAGAACGATGGTAACGGCTAGTAAAAGCTGAATCATCTGGAGTATATTGACCAGGTACCCAAAGGACTCAGGAATTTTATAAATTCCTGCTACACTGTCAAGACAGATTGTAACATTAAGAATACTGTTATAGGCAAATGGAATGTAACACAAATAAGTTTTTTGTCTGTTTTTTACCGCATCATCAATGCGGTTTATAATAAACAGAAATGTGAAAACAGGTAATAGAAATACCCAGTCGATAATATCTATAAAGCGTAATAAGGGATAGGATGTAAAAACATCTTCAATTTCAAAAACATAATTTAGTAAAACAATGGAAAGTACGAATAGTAAGCCTGCCAGATATTTATTTGAATTACTATTGAAGATAGAAGACTTTAAAATAATTAAGCCTAAAACTATTCCCTGAAAAATCGCAATATTTAAAAGTGCTGTATAGATCAATTTTTTCCTGTAAAGATTGTTTTTAAGATTTGTTTTGGGATATCATGTTAATGAGTTATTTTTTAAACATAACTTATTTCATACGAATTGACATAACGAATTTATAGTAATACAAATGACTTTCTTAAGGGATTAAGAAATGATTAACTAAAATGATTTTCTTAGAAGAGTTGTTAGACAAGCCTGGTGAATTTCTTTGACTTTACTACTATAATCTGACTAAGGATATTGTTTTATAAATTTAAATAAACGAAAAAAGCTCCAGATTTCTCTGAAGCTTTCTATTGGTTGGAAGTATAAAAAATCTAAATTATTTCGTTTTTATAAGATTAAGTGTGAACTCCATTTGCGTATCCTTTTGTTGGAAAAAATCATCCAGAGATGGCCATACTTCATGGTCTGGCATAATACCACGACCTTCTGGCTGATTCTCTTTTTTTGGAGCATCCTGAACCAGATTTACAATTGAAAATTGTGTTTTTATCTTTGAATTGGGAAGTTCATAAACCAATGGCGAATGTCCGTTGTGACGATAGTAACCGCCAACAGTTTCTACACCAACTATGGTAACATTTTGAACATACGCTTTTACCAGAGAAGCAAAATGTGAAGCGGCCGATGCTACATTTTCATTAATCAAAAGATAAAGATTGCCTTTAAACTTTGGCGATTTGGGATAATAAACCGGATTGTATTTTGGGTTTTGTACACTTATATTGTTTTTAAAAACCGGATACACATCTTTTAAGTATTCTTTCCCCATTTTTTTAGAAATACTATCCATTCGTTCTGATGTTGAAACGCCCCAGAAATAGTTCTCAAAAGGCAATAAGTTGGGATCGAAAATTATAGTAGCCTTTACATTTTCTTTGAATGGTTGATCTGTGAGGTACATTACAGGCTGTTCAAAGTTAGGGTCACTTCCGCCAGGATTATTTCTAACATCAATGATCAGATTAGGAACCTTATTTTTGTCGAGTCCTGTAAAAACGCTATCCAAAAAATGAACATACGGTTCAAACTTAGGATCGTCTGATCCGTATGCCATTCCAAACCATCTTAGATTTAATAAACCTGTTGTCGGGTTAAGCATGCGGAAGCTGTAGGGAGACTGCTTTTTGTAATCTAACAAATCCGTAACAGGAGCGCTAAATCTATTTTTAATGTTTGCTTCTCTTTGCTTTAGCGTTACTGCAGGAAGTACCTTTTTTTCAAGAGATTCAGATTTTGGCGAATTATATTCTATAATGAATTCATTAGAAAGACCATATTCCAGCAGATAATTTATTCCAAAGGATTTATTTACGCTGGCCGATAATTTTTCTGTAATGTTAAAGCCATCTGCTGTATAATATTTATAAAAAGACTGCATCAATTTTGTGTCACTTATCCCGTTTATACTTCTTATCCTCGAACCGGCTGGTATATCTGATGATTGACCATCAAAAATAATTTGCCCCTTAATATAAAGAAGAGGATAGGGGAAAAAAGATTTTTGCCTGTTCAGAAATTTTATTAAATCGAGATCAGGAATAGTATAATTGTGTACACTTCCTTCATAGTCTGCCAGATGAAGCATTATTTTATAAAACTCCGTAACGCTTATAGGCTTCTTAATATTTTTAATAGTTGTATTGTAAAGACTGTCTATTTGTTTTTTAGAACGGTATTGGTACAGGCCGGAATTTGCTTTTTCGTTTATGGCAAGAAGTATTTTAAGATCTTGCTGCATTTGTTTTACTGAAAGCATTTTATTGTACAGTAGTATACTATCCTTCGCGTTTTTATCAGATCCTTGTGCCTGAATTTTACAGGACAAGAAAAACAATAATATAAAAATTGGTATCAGATTTTTATTATTCATGTAATACATTAGTTATAGGTTAGGGGTTATAGGTTTAATTTTTGGAGTTTAATACTCGTTATGGGTAATCATTTTTACTTCATTTTTTTTAATTACATTCTTGTGATAAAATTAAGATAAAATTGCATTGTAATAAAAGAAAAATAGCGCAAAGTAATCATTGAAATTAATAGCGTTGAATTATAGTGTTTTGATTAGTAAGTGTTTAGTTGTTGTTTGTAAACGAAATATTTGCATAACGTTTGCGAGCTGACCCCGAAGAATCGGTTTTATATTCAGGATGATTTGTTTTGTCTGTGCGCTATCGCTGGGTTGGTAAATCTGAATAGTAGAATTATTTAAGTTTTAAAGCCAGCCAGGTTTCGGAATGCTATACTAGGTTATTACATTAATGATAAATAATTAGCTATAATTATGTTGTTTGTGCGTAGTAATTTTATAAAAAGTTTAGAATTACGAACTGAATTCGTATATTGTTCTGCATTTTAAAATATTTACTTTCAAACGTTTTTCAGTTCATTTTAATAGAAATAAGTCTAGATTATGAGAAATTCATTAATGCTCTTCATTGCATTCTTATCTTTTACAGCATGTTCCAAACATCAAAGAAAAAAAAATGTTGCTATCACCGGAATAGATTCGACATTGCGTCCTGGGAATGATTTTTTTAAATACGTAAATGGCAAATGGTATGATTCTGTATCAATACCAGCATCTCAATCCGGAGTTGGTGCCTATATGTTTATGAATTACCCACAACGAATGCGCCTTCAGGGAATATTAGACAGTATTTCGAAAAGCAAGAATGAGGCAGGAAGTATAGCGCAAAAGGTAGGAGATTTTTATGCCTCAGGTATGGATACCGTAACTATTGACAAACGCGGCTATACACCTATCAAACCTCTGCTTGCCAAAATTGACGCAATTAGCGATTTACCTTCTTTAATGAACTTTGTAGTTAATGAGGTAAAAGTAGACAACTCTTCTATTATAGCTTTTGGAGTGTCACCCGACAATAAACACAGCAGTATGAATATTGCCCAGCTTTATCAAACTGGTATTGGTTTGCCTGACAGGGATTATTATTTCAAATCAGATCCATCAACTGTTGCCATACAGAAAGCGTACAAAAAATACCTTGCTACCTTGTTTCAACAAACGGGCAGCGATGCCACAGAGGCCGAAAAGAATGCTAATTTGGTTTATGATATTGATAAACAACTAGCAGGTTCGCATAGAACAAAAGTCGAGCTTCGTGATGTGCAGGCAAATTATAATAAAATGGCTGTGACAGATCTTGTAAAAAAACATCCTAATATAAACTGGACTACCTTTTTAAATAATTTAGGTGCTAAAACTGATTCTATTAATGTATGTCAGCCTGCCTATTATGACGCGCTTAACAAACTCTTAAAAACTATTCCGGTTAATAATTGGAAAATTTATTTGAAAGCAAATTCTATAGAAAGATATTCAGATGATTTAAGTAAGTCTTTTGTCGATGCTTTATTCGAATATACGAAAGTGCTTTCTGGTCAGGCTGTTCAAAAATCACGTGGCGAAAAAATGGCTAATGTGCTTGACACTTACTTAGGCGACGCTTTGGGTGAATTGTATGTAAAGAAATACTTCCCGGAAGATGCTAAAAAACGTATGTTGGTTCTCGTGAACAATCTGCAAAAAGCCTATGGCAAAAGAATTGATAAATTAGAATGGATGAGTCCTGGTACGAAACAAAAAGCCAAAGAAAAATTGTTTGCTATTACGAAGAAAATAGGATATCCGGATAAATGGAAAGATTATAGCAATGTAAAAATAGCAAGAAACACCTATTTTGAGAATATGGTTTCGGCCGCAGCGGCAGCATATCAATTTCAATTGGCAAAATTAGACAAACCAGTTGATAAGTCAGAATGGTATACTACAGTTCCAACGGTTACAGCATATAATAACCTTACTGCAAATGAAATTGTTTTTCCTGCGGGTATTTTGCAACCTCCATATTTTGATAATAATGCAGATGACGCGCTTAACTACGGAGGTATCGGAATGGTTATAGGACACGAAATAACCCATACTTTTGATGATCAGGGTGCTCAATTTGATAAGGTTGGTAATTTAAAAGACTGGTGGACAAAAGAGGATTATGCACAGTTTAAATCAAGAATACAACAAGTTATTAATTTGTACAGTACCTATACTGTTTTAGACAATCTACATATTAATGGTGCAATGACAGTTGGTGAAAATACGGCAGATATCGCCGGAATAGCCGTTGCCTATGATGCTTTTAAAATGACTGAACAAGGAAAAGGAAACACAAAAATCGACGGTTTTACTCCAGATCAACGTTTCTTTATTTCTATAGCCAAAATATGGCGAGTAAAAATGAAAGACGAATTCCTGCGTTTGTGGATTAACAATAATCCGCATTCTCCACCAAACTGGCGCGTTAATGGTCCTTTAATGAATACAACACCTTTTTACGAGGCATTTAATGTGCAACCCGGAGATAAAATGTTCTTGCCGAAGAAGGATAGGATTACAATTTGGTAGTGTTATGCTCGCGAAAGCGCTTATTTTATAAAAACAATAAAAGCTTCAGAGAAATCTGAAGCTTTTATTGTATTAGGGGAAAGAATTTATATAAATAAGTTAGCGGTCGGTTTCTGGCGGCGAAAACAGATAATAAGAAACAAACAAAAAATCATGAAAAAAGAATTTCCAACGATAAAAACCGAAAGACTTTTACTGCGACAATTTGCAGATAGTGATCTTGAAAATGTTTTCAAAGGACTTTCACATCCAGAAGTTATTAAATATTATGGAGTGAGTTTTCAAACATTGGAAGCAACTAAAGAACAAATGATTTTTTTTGCTGACCTTGAAAAAAACGATACAGGAATTTGGTTTGCTATTTGCTCGGCTGATAATGCAACATTCTATGGAGCGGGTGGGTTAAATAATTTAAGTAAGGAACATAAAAAAGCAGAAATCGGTTTTTGGTTAATCTCCAATTTTTGGGGACATGGAATTATGAAAGAAGCAATACCGTTAATTTCCAGTTATGGATTTGACAATTTAAAACTTAACAGAATTGAAGGATTTGTGGAGTCGGAAAATAAGAATTGTAAAAACGCAATGGCTAAACTTGACTTTCAGTACGAAGGAACTATGAAAGACTGTGAAATTAAAGATGGTAAATTTATAAGTCTTGACATTTATGCTAAACTAAAAAGTAATCTAATAAAGCCTGTGTAAGAAATCAACCAAAAAAGCTCCAGATTTCTCTGAAGCTTTGTCTTAGTAGCGGGAACAGAACTCGAACGTGTGTCCGCTGTGGCGGATATGATTCCGATAGCTTAGATTTTAAAATAAAAAAACACCATCTTTTTCAAGTGGTATTTTTCTCTTAGTAGCGGGAACAGGACTCGAACCTGTGTCCGCCGCGGCGGATATGATTCCGACAGTATAGATTTTAAAACAAAAAAGCTCCAGATTTCTCTGAAGCTTTGTCTTAGTAGCGGGAACAGGACTCGAACCTGTGACCTTCGGGTTATGAGCCCGACGAGCTGCCTACTGCTCTATCCCGCGATGTTTCGGGTGCAAAGATAAGCACTAAATACGGTTATGCAAAGAAATTTGTGAATTATTTTTTATTTTGTGCTTTTTTATTGTAAATGTTTAAAATAGAGGTGTTTAAATATGCGTAATTTAAGACTTAGATTTTATATTCTAATAATTCGGCGTAAGGATCTCCTTTTAAGCCTAATAAAAAGGCAAAAGCCGGCTCGGTTTTGTAGCCATTTTGTTTGAGTTTGATAATTTCTGATCTAAAATCGTTGTCTTTTGATTCTAGAATTTCATTTTCGATAAGCATGTGTCTATATCCGTTTTGCTCTTTGGTTGGAATATTTTGTCCAAATACCTCAATTTCAAAGCCTTCTATTTTGAAATTTGCAACAACAGAATCTCTGTCATTAATAAATACTTCTCTAATATTGAATTCAGCTTCTTTTTCAAAAAAGAGAATGATTTTTTCTATAAAACTGGCTTTGTCTTTCCAATAACAAATAATATCCAAATCGCTGTTTTCGATATCAATATTAATTGGGATTGTTCCAACCAAAATTGGGTCAAATTCGGCAAGGTTCGATAAAATCTTATGTTGAGTTAAGACTTCAAAAGCATTACGCTGTTTTTTATTTCCGTTTTTTAAATATTCAATATTGCTAAAATCTGTCATTGCTGGAGTTTTATTCCTTGAGATAATCCTTTTCTTCTTTTATTTCGTCTTCAATTCTTTTATTAATGTTGATTTTAGCTTTGGTAAACACAAAAATAGTCGTTTTGTACTCTCTTGCATATTTGTTGGTTATTTCGCCGGCAATTGCTGAGGATTGAAAAAACGGACCAGTTTCCTCAAATTCAGTACTCTTTTCTTCGTAATTTTTAATTCGGATGAGGTTTTTGTACTGAATAGTAAGGTCAAACCAATTGACATAATCGGCATTAAAAGAAACCGCTTTAATTCCTTTTTTAGTATAATAATTGATGGCTCCGGCTTGTCCGTAATTATCGCAAAGTACGATCGTTTCCTTTTTGTTTGGAACTAAGGCATAAACCGAATCTGTTTTTCGGGCCAGTTCTTTCCAGCCCAGCATGTCGGCAAAATCTTGTGGCAAATCGTGATCTTTTCCGTCTTCCCAACGAAGCATTCCTATTTTTTTATATTGCTCCTGATTTTTCACAAAATATTCAGGGCTTTTATTGGGAAACGTAAGATGGTACATTGGAATAAAAAACAATAACGGAATAATGATAAACACTGGTTGTAAACAACGTTTCCAGCCCGTTTGTAAAATTTGCGAAAGAAAAACTGCGCCAAAAGCAATATAAACAGGATATAGCCCAATAGCATAATAAGCTTTGGCCTTAAAATACATAAAGATGGCAAGGGTAAAAATCAGCGATGCAAAAAAGAATCTGAATCGGGCAAAAGGTTTGTAAAACAACAACGCATACAAAGCCGCGATGATTACCAAGAAAGAACCAATAAAAAACAATAATTGTTCTTTTAGAAATCCTGTTCGGTCAACATTGACCAATTGTGTTTCAGCCAATTCTTTCATGTGGTGCACAATAGGAAAATGATTGTTGTATTGCCATAAAAGGTTGGGTAAAATTAAAAGCAATCCCACAATCAGAGCGAAGTATAGTTTTTTCTGAGCAAACACTTTTCTTTCGCTGGACAATAATAGGGCCGGAAGGAGGCCAATTAGCAAAAACAAAATGTTGTATTTGTTTAGAAATCCAAAGGCAAATACGATTGCACCAATAAAAAAATATTTAGGTTTTTCGGTCAGGATGTATTGAATGATGACATAATAAAAAGCTGTCCAACACAATATGTCTAATGAGTTGGGCTGGTACAGCGTATTAATTCGCAACAATGTCGAAAATAAGATACAAGTTGCACCTAGAATTAACGCATATAAATTGCCTTTTAAACTTTCGATAGTTTTCCAGACGATTAAAAGTGTTAAAGCGCCAAAAAGAGCAGGGAAGAACTTTACCCAAAAAACAGTATTGCCAAGAAGAAATATAATATAAGAAATCCAGGAAGTTACGGGCGGAACCGATAAATAGCCCCAGGCCAAATGATGCGCCTGATCGAGATGCAGATATTCATCGCGTTGCAAATCGTATTCAGGATTTATTAATTGATATTGCAAAACAAATTTTAGAAGGATAAACCCAATTAGAATTATTGTTTTTTTGCTCATGAAGATTTGGTTTGTAGGTGGTTAATGGTAATGCTAATATATAATTTATTTTGATTTCCGAATAAGACAGTTTATTGGCTTAAATGTTACAAAATAAAAAAGCTCCAGATTTCTCTGAAGCTATTTGTATTTATATTTATTTTCATCTGACTTGTTCAATCCACCACATCATTGTTTTTGCATTATCTTTCATCTCATTAGATTTTAATGGATGGTTTGAAATTGTAAGAAGTTCATTCTTTAAAATTTCTTTGCTATAATTTTTTACAAGCCAATAAGGTAAATCGTTTATACTTTTATTCCAGTTATCTAAAGTTTTATTTAAAATTAATTTTAAATCTATTGTAGATTTTGGATTGATTTGAGCTAAAATTTGTCCTGCATATAGCTGATCAAGATATAAAGTTTTATCCCTATTTTTATTTTCGAAAATTTGTATTACGGCATCAATAATTATTTCATCTGAAACTTTATTTAATATTTTATGAAGTTGTCTAATTCTTAAATCTCCTAATTTATCATTTAAATCAACACAAATAAAAATCTCTTCAATTAGACCCTGCGATGATTTTGGAATTTTCATAAATTAAAAATGATTTATTAATGAATTTATATGTAAGAATTTTATTCTTCCAAAGCCTCTTCAAATTCCATATGGTCGATTTTTTCGACTTCTACAGGTTTTGAAGCTTTTAGTCTATTGAATCTTTCTAATTGTTCGGTTTCGCCTTCTTCACCGCTGAAATAAGGGAAAACATCCATAATTGGAGACTCAGAAACTGCCGGGATAGAATATTCTCCCATAGTGCTTTGCATGATATGAAGCGTATTATCATAAGCTTCTCTTACATCATTTGCCTGCACTAACATATACATGTTCGATTTTCTTTCTTTACCGCTTTCTTCGTCATAAGCCAATAATGAAACTTTCGATTTAAACCAACGATCTGCATTTTCGAAAGGATGAATTTCGGCATAGTTGGCTACTTTTATATTCGTGATTTTAAATTCTTCACTAATGTAAGCCGCCATTTCTTCATTTATTCTTTTTTCGGCTTCGGTATACGATAAAGCATCAACCAAATAAGGCTCGGTTAAAACTTTTTGTCCTCCGGTTTCGTCTGTCTTTCTATATTTTACTTTGCATTCGTACCAAGTTGCGCTCATCTTCTAATGTTTTTTAAGGATGCCAAAGATAGATTTTACAGGAAAATAAAGGCTGAATTCCTGAAATAGATATTCACAATTTTAGTAGATTTTTGGTAATGTTTTGAATGTCTGTGGATTGTGGTTTTTATTTTTAAATAACAGAATTAATCAATTTTTCGAAACAATTCTGATATTTCAACATCTAAAGCTTTACTAATACGAATAAGCTTATCAATTCCCATAATTTGTTTTCCTAACATATATCTTCTTAATGCTTCAATATCTAAATCTGAATCGTGAGCAACGTATCTTACCTTAAGATTTTTTTCTTTGATAATCTCTTTTATATTGTTTCCAACAATTTTGACAGATTCAGGTACTTCAGTTTTTCTCATTTTCTTAATTATTTAAAGTTGAAAATTATAAGTAAGTAGTCAAAAAAACAGGAATATATATATCCAGTCATATACGTTGTCTTTTTTGTTATATTTGTTTAATTATAAAAGAATTGTATATAATGAAAACATCTGAAATTGAAAAATTAGAAAAACTTAAACTATTAATTAGCAAGCATCGCGACATTGCGAATAAATCTCTTGGTGTAAAAGAAATTTATCCGACTCAACTAAAATGGATCAATTATTATGAGCTTGGCTGTGTGATTACCGAAATGCTAAAACTGTGTGTTTTGGCACTCGATCAGGAAACGCATAAAATTTCTGAAATGCGAGAAAGTCCCGTTATAAATGTGAGTTTAATTTTAGAAACGGTGCTCCAAATGTTTCCTATGGATGAATTAGAATTGTTAAGTGAAATTACCGAAATGCTTGGCGCGGATTTTTAATGTAACAGATTATTTAAAATAAGGTTAAACCAAAGCTCCAGCCTACCCATCCTGTAATTCCGTTGCCATTGTCTTTTATTACATTATAACGTTTGGTTCGGTTTTGTACAAAAGTAGAATTATTGATGTCGGGGCTGCTTTTGTCTCTTCTTTCAGAGGAATAAAGATTAAAAGAAGGTCCGGCAGACAGCGCTACACCTTTGAATATTCGAAACGTAAACGGAGAATCGAATTTATAGACAAAATTGTATCGATCCCAGTTTCCTAAATAAAGATACTGAATACTGATTTCAGGATTGTAACTAAGACGGTTTCCTAATGGCGCATTTTTTCCTAACCCGAACCCAAACGAAGTTAGTTTTTCTTCGTTAGTTCGTTCGCTTTTTCCTGCCATCAAAATAGTGTAGAGTTTATTATCTCCTGTTTTTACAGCTAAATTAATATCGGAAATTTCATTGCGTGTCACACTAAATTTTTGATAACCGTCTTTTTTAAAATTCAATAATCCAAAACTATAACCTGATGGCGAACCCGCAAAATTGATTAATCCAATCTGAAGTCCGTCTAATTCTTTGGCATAATTTAATGCGGCAATTTGCATACCGCGTACTTTTTGATGTCCGGCATTATAAATACCTGAAATTTGCAATCCGTTTTGAGAACCATTTACATTATTATAAATAGCAGCAATCTGAATTCCTTTAGAATCTTGCTGAGTATGATTATAAATGCCCGAAATTTGCAAACCTATCTGCGAACCTTTTACGCTATTATGAATTCCGCTCATTTGCAAACCGTTAAGATCTCCAAATACATTATTATAAACTCCGGCTAACTGAACTCCTTTTACAGATCCTCCTACGGTATTGAATATACCTGCCATTTGTAACGCATGAACATTCATACGATTAATATTGTAAAGTCCCGCCATTTCGACTCCGCGAACGCCGCCCGTATATCCTCCCAATAAGTTTAAAGAAACACTACTGTTAATTTGTGAGTTCATCATACCGCGCGTACTCAGACTCGGGATAAGAGAGGCTTGTACAGGAACTTCAGATATAAGTCCGCCAAGATTAAGAGATTGTATTTTTTGTTTAGAAGAAATAAAGAAACGGCCAATTCCGGATCGTTCGACTGCAGAGAAATCGCCATCGACATAATCTGAATTTGTAGATTTTCTGGAACCCATTTGTATTTTAATTTCCGAAAGGAAAATGGTAGTAATGGTTTTGTAATTTTCCTTGACAACGGTAAGCTCAATAGTTTCAGGAATGTTTTTTAGTTTTAATTCAAAAAAACCTTCTTTGTCTGTAAGGGTAGATTGCAGGGCGTTTTTTTCGTAGACACTCGCATTTTCAATACGTTTGTTGGTTTGCACATCCATGATGTAACCATTTACCACCTGATAATCGCCCACAACGCTATTTTTTTCTAGTACAAGAGCAAGTTCCAGAGGTGCATAACGAAGAATTATAAACCCTTTTGATTCTTTATATTCATATCGGTTTTTTAATAATTGATCGAGAACGTCTTTTATCGTAGACTGATCGGCATGAATGCTTACCAGACTATCTTTTGCAACTAATTTGCTGTAATATGCAAATCTAAAATTTCCTTTTTGCTCCATTAAACCCAGAATATTGCCTAATGGTTTTTTGTCTGCCTGAACAGATATCGGGATATCTAGCATAGACTGGGCATGGGCGCTAAAAAAAGCGCCTGAAAAAAGTAAAAATAAAAACGATATTAAAGTAATTTTTGAGTTCATATAATGGAATTACTCTAATATGATTTGGTTGTCTTTGCGTTCAATCTCGATCAGGAATGTTTCTTGAATTACTTCTAAAATTTCATCTAATGACTGATCTTTAAATACCGTTGTTATTGGTTTTTTCTGCAACGCGGTTTTCTTTATAATAATGTTTGCATCGTATATTTCGTTGAGCGCATCGACCAATTCCTGCAAGGGAGTTTCTTCGCAAACAAGTTCGTTATTGCGATAATAATTATACAGTTTGCCTTTGCTGACGCTTTTTAATAAATGCGATTGTAGATCTGCAATGACTACTTTTTCGCCATGTCTTAATTCGACCTGATCTTTGTTTTTGCTCACTTTTACAATTCCGGTTTCGACATCTACAGTTGTTTTTCCGTTTTTGTTTTTTACATTAAATGAAGTTCCAACCACTTGCACCGTAACATCGTTTACTGTAATGATAAAAGGTTTTGTTTTATCCGGAGAAACATAAAAAAAAGCTTCGCCTTTTAAGGTAACTGGTCGTGTTTTGCCTTTAAACTTATTCGTATAAGACAAAGATGAATTTTTATTTAAAGTAACCGTTGTGCCATCCGGTAAAGTATCGTTTAGAGTTGTATTTGCTGTTTTTATCTCGATTAAGGTATTGGCAGATTTATTTTCGAAATAAGAATACCCCAGCCATCCCAAAGTGCTAATTAGCAAGATTGAAGCAGCAATTCGTAACCAATTCATCGAAGACTTTTTTAAAGTATGCACAGGAACATCATTTTCGTGAATGCGATTTTGAAATCGTTTCCATGCTGCATTTTCATCAACGGTTGTTTTTTGGTCAGCAAGTACAAGGCTGTCTTCCCATATTTTTTTAAAACCCTTATAATAGTTTAAGTTTTTTTCATCGGCTTTAAGCCAAATTTCTACTGTTGCGCTTTCGTTTGCATCAGTTTCGCCAACCAGGTATTTCACTAGTAAATCATCGTTCATATTCATATTGTTTTGGCTCATGATCTTCGTATTAAATATAAAAAGTGAAGCAGGAAGGGAAGATATTCAACCAGTTTAATGCGTAATACTTTTAGGGCTTTACCCATTTGGTTTTCGACTGTTTTGATAGAAATATTCAACTGATCGGCAATTTGCTGATATTTGAGTTGCTCGAAACGACTCATCTGAAAAATGGTTCGGCATTGTTGCGGCAATTCGTTAATTGCTTTTTGAATATCGCTTTCGAGTTCAGATGCCATCATTTGATTCGATGCATCTTGATTTGAGGATTCCATATTACCTGAATACTGAAGTTGAAAAGAGCTTTTTATTTTAAGGTGTTTGATGTGATTGAGACTTTCATTATGCACCGCTCTGTAGAGATAAGCTTTTAATGAATCATCAATTTGCAGTTGATCTTTCTTTTCCCAAACCTTAAAAAAGACATTTTGTACAATTTCTTCGGCAATGATATCATCTTTCATAAAAGTGTACGCAAAAGCGTGAAGGTTTCTAAAATACATTTTAAAAACCTTTTCAAAAGCAGCTTCATTTCCGTTTTTTATAAAACTGATTTGGTCTGTATTGCTATACTCCACTAATACGTTTTGATATTCAATCAAAGATATATACTTTTTATATTTAATGTTATTTTTTTGATTAATTGTAAGAAGCATTGGGCTGATAATGCATCTTGTTTTCATTGGTTAATAATGCGATAAAAGCATCAATTGTAGTGTTCATATCGATATCAGTATTTAAACTAAATTCGTAACAATGCACAATACAACTATGATCTGAGAGATAGGTAAACGTTAATGCTTTATCTGTTTCTGTGTTGATTATTTCATTTTCTATGTTTTTTATACAATTATCTTTTCGGCTAAAGTATTCGAAAAGTTGGTATTGAAATTCTTGTTGCTTTTTTTGACTTCTTCGCATGATACAGACAATTGAGGTTGAATGATTTCTTTTTTTAATTTATTTTTGGCAATAGCATCGGGACTGGCAAAAATGTAATACATCTTGTGTCTGAAGCCTTTTGCTTTTTTTACATCCCTGATAATATCCTGAAATTCATGAATGTTGAGGTATAACGGATTGAGTTTACTTTTAAGCGCACTCGTAATACCATAGCGCGGTTTTTCTTCTTCGTATTGAAAGGAATTAAATAAGTGATCCCAAATCATAAAAGTGGCGCCAAAGTTTTTGTCGAGATATTTTTCCTGGCTTCCGTGATGTACGCGATGATTAGATGGAGTTCCGAAATGTTTTTCGATAAACGGATGCAGTTTTCCAATGGCTTCTGTATGTACCCAAAACTGATACAATACACTCAGTTGATTGGCAATAAAAAATACAGCAGGATGAAACCCGGCAAAAATCAGCGGAATAAAAAATACAATTTTAGCATACTGAAACCAACTTTGTCTAAAACTTACCGTAAGATTATAATGATCGGCAGAATGATGCACGACGTGAGTCGCCCAGAAAAAACGACAATAATGAGAGATTCGGTGTGTCCAGTACGAGCTAAAATCATAAAGTATAAAACACGGTATTAAGCTCCACCAATTAAATTCCATGCGATACGGCAGGATATTGTAAATTCCAACAACGGCATACAATAAACCGGTTTTCATTAATAAATTGACCGTTAGATTTCCCAGACCAATTAAAACCGATCCTAAAGTCTCTTTTTTGTCGTATTCTTTTTTTTCTAAAAAGTAAAAAACAACAAATTCAAGCACGGTAAAAAACAATACTACGGGCAATGCATATACAATTAAGTTGGGTGCGCTTTTTTCGATTTCGTGAATTTTGCCCATTGCAATAGGTTCTGCACCAAAGAAAGTGAGTTTAGTAAATAAATAATTGATGATTTTGATCATGATGATTGATTTTTAGATTGATTTATGCGATTTGAATGTTGATTGTAAATAAGGAATGATGCAATTCGACTTTTTGGCATATACCGTTCAGGAAATGGTAATCATTATAATTTCCGTCAGGCAATACAATACGATAGGAGTGATGGTTTGTTTTTTTGATCACTAAAAATTGCTGAAAACTATCCGAGTAAACCTCGGTTTCGCCCACAGGTTCTTTGCTGTAAAGCAGCATAAGATTGTAGTCGATATATTGTTGCTTAATTTGACCCTTTTTATTTTCGGCTAAAGTTTTATAGCTCGAATCGATAAGCTGAGTCGTTTTATTGGCTTTCTCTTTTCCGTTTACGTGGCGTTTCACGTACGACGAGATTAGTTTTCCGTTTTTAAAATGTGAACCTTCTTCTGTTTTGATATCAATACCAAAAATCAATCTGGTTTTTACTTCTGATGAAATTTTCAGGAAAACATCATCATTATAAGTCTTTTGGTAAAACTGCATTTGCCCAATGATAGTGCCATTGCGTAATACATTATAGTTTACTGTTTTTTCTTGTGCCTGAAAAGTCATTGCAATAAGAAAAAAGAGAACAGTAAATTTTACTTTGCCGGAAATCGCAACAAAGCTGAAGTTCTCAGATGCAATAGTTTCGATTTTTTTAAATAACCAAAAAAGTAATGCGACAGTGATAATTATTGGTATCATAAGGCAATTTGAGATTAAGAGTTGCTGAATTCTGCTCTTGTTATTGTAGTAATACAACTGAATCAAATTTCACCCCTACGTCCTTTTTTTATTTTTTTTGAAAATCTTTCAATAACCTGTTTTTTTTGAAATTAATTATGGATTGACACGAGATAAAGTCTCTCGCTTTTTTATGTATTTTGATTGGTAATGGAATTTATTTGGGAGAATTTCTTGCCTTGAAAATGACAAGCTGAAGAATAGGAAAAACAGTTTAGGAAATCATTAGATTGAAGATGGTTTTTTGTAATGCATTATAAAAATCAAAAATAGAATACCCGATTATCGCATAAGGTTTATATTTATAAAGTAAATAACTTAGTTTTTTAATTGTATTAATATTTATCAATCAAAATTTAGTTCATTATTTGTATCAGGTAATTTGCTATTTTTTCTAATAAAAAAACATTTAGTATTTTGAAAAAAGCACTTTTAGTACCCTTAGTTGTTTTAATAAATATTCTTTTTACCAATCTCGCATTAGCGCAAAACCAGATAAAATATAAAACCTTTAATCAAAGTGATTTTGATAAAAACGCAGTACTTAAGGAGACTTATAACGTATGGAATAACAATAGGACAAATTGGTTTTCAGAATCAAAAGATAGTGTGAAAACATCCTATTTTGTAGATACCAGAAAGTACAAAGGAATTGTGAATTACGGAGTAACCTTTAAAAGTAAGACTTTTAGAGGTTTTCAATTTATAGAACATTTATCGATGTGTTTTTTAAAAATAGAGATAACGAAGTGTAATTTCAACCCTAAAGACAGTATTGCAGAAATAGAAGGTTTTGTTAGCGGAAACAATGATTGGGGTTCGAATGTGTTTATGAGAACTAAAAAAATAAGGGATTATGTTGAGGTATTTCTGGGAGAAAAAAGAGATACGATAAGAGTTTGTTATTTGGGAAATACTGTAAATAAAGATAGTGTAGCGGTAAAATTCCGCAATAAAGAGGCAGATGAATTTACCGTTCTGGATCAATTTCCGGCTTTTTATTTTAAAAATTATCAGTACTACAAAACAAATTTAGCAGAAAAACAGCCTTTTAAAATAAAAGGGAAAGTTAGCAAGAATACACTTCTTGCATTTGGTTCAGGTGCGTCTTATGCTGAGATTTTCGATTTGGGATCTATGATTTATGATCCAAACAAAAATAGAGGAAAAAAAATAATACAAAGAGAAAATTATGACTGCAAACCTCTAATTACGGCTAATAAACTGGTAGCAGATATTGAAAAAGAGAAAACTCAAAAACAAGAAATCAATTATTATACGTATACGAAAAATGCCGAGAATTATATTCTAACCAGGCAGTATGGTAAAGCAAAAGAAGAATATAATTTGCTTGCTCAAAAATATCCCACATTATTTGCAAGAGATATTCATAACGCTATTCGTTGTGCTGTTTTATCAAGAGATTTTAAAACTGCTTTCTGGTGGGGCGAAAAACTGGCTTTAAAAGGAGTTGAATTACCGTATTTTAATGCTAAAATTTTTAACGGAATTAGAAAAAATCCGGAATGGAAAAACTTTAGCATCAAATACGATTCGGTCCGTAAAAATGCACAGAGTAAATGGAATTTAAACTTAAAGAATGAATTAACAAATTTGCTCAACGAAGACCAGGCCGATTATGGATTGGAAAATCGAAAGAGTCCAAAAGTATTATACGAAACCACCGAAAGAGTTACCGGAAAGCTGATCGATTTAATAAAGAAAGAAGGATATCCGTCTGAAGAAAGAATAGGCAGTCTTGTAGTGAAAGATACTGTTTTGATTTCTTTTCCTGATTTTAATGTTTTAATTATTCATGCTTTACAACAAAAACCAGATAATCTTCCTGTGCTAAACGAACTTCTTGATAAAAGCAGTAATGCTCTGGAGTATGACAGCAAAAGGCAAATTAATAATATAACAGGAGAAGGGTCTTGTTTCCGTATTTATAAAGGCAATTTGTATGGTTTAAAATCCTGCGGAAGAAATGAATTAGAGCTTAAAAAAATAATTTTTAAGTTTAATAACCCCAACGGATTTATTATGGAAAACGGAAATTTCGTAGTCGAAGCACACGACTCAAAGCATCCGAATGAGGTGGATAATTATTATAAACAGAAGTACAATTTAATCATGAAACTTACAGATGATTGGGAGTTTTATGAGAAATAAGAAAAATAGATTTTTTATAGTAATATTACAACTAGTTTAAGGGTTTAATTTTTGTTTGATTGCCAGATAGTTATGAGAATAGTTTTATTGATTATGCTTGTATTGCTTACAAGTTCCTGCCGATTAACGCAGCATTACACAAAGTATATTGACGAAAATCAGTATGGCAGATTGCATTTGAAAAAAATGAAGTTTGAAAAAACTTTTACCAAAGAAATGTCGAATAAGATAGAAGTAGATGCGGTATATTTTAATTTTTATGAAGATAAAACTATAAATTTAAAACGATACAACTATATAAGATTTTTTAATTCAGGTCAGTTTGCGCTTTTTGCTAGTAAGACCGAAAGTATTGATGTTAATAATATAGAAAAGGCGTTTTTTGTGGGGTACTATAATATTAAAAACGATTTGCTTTTAATTGAAATTCCGAATACTTCATTTAGTAAAGCAGGAAAACGAGTAATTAGAAAATTTGTAATTGAAGGTAATAGCTTAAAAGAGAAAAGAAAGCGAAATGAAGGGGAAACAATATTTACCAAAATAACAGTAAAAGATATAAGACCGGTACTTCCTGATTGGTAGTAAATGCGGATATCGGAAATTTTTACCACAGAGAACGCAAAGGTTTTTATCTAAGAATACTTCTAAAAAAAGTTCACAATTCCGAGTTTAAAAAGTCAATTGCAAAAAAAAAGCTTCAGATTTCTCTGAAGCTTTTTTTGTAGCCCGTAGCGGAATCGAACCGCTCTTACATGGATGAAAACCATGCGTCCTAACCGATAGACGAACGGGCCTGCTTTGTTATTGCGGGTGCAAAACTATAACTAATTTTAAGATACACAATACTTTTTTTGATTTTTTTTGGTTCGTTTTTCTAAAATCAGAAAGTTTAGAAATAATCAACCGTAAATATTTTTTGTTAAGTAATGTGTATTTGTTTGATTAATAATTGGTTGTTTTATGCGTAAAAGAAGATTTTTTGCTCTTTTACTGAAATAATTATTTTTAGTAAAAATTGATGATTTTTTGTTTTGAAAGAATATTTTTACGTGTTTTCATGCGGTTTTTGCGTGTTTTTTAAACAATAGAATAGTAATAATAAACCAACAAAGACACTTTCAATTACAATCCAGGGAACTAAATTTGTTTTCAGAGCTTCTTCTGCCGTTTGGTTTTTCTTGATGTACATTACATTTTTTGAATCGCCAAACTGAACAACTCTTATATCTAATTTTAGAGGTTTTAAATTATTGTAATCAACGTTTTGGAAATCTTCCTGCTGTGAATCACTTAAATAGGAAAGAAAATCATAAGCATCATCATCAAATAATCCAAAAGATGCTTCCTGATGATTTATTTTGCCTTCTATACTAACAGATTTTCTTTTTGAATTCGAACCGCTAGTACATTTTTCGACCCTCATGATCTTGGTTTCGTATTCATTAGTAAAATAAGAATACTGTTTGTATCCTGTAAATAGTAAGATAATGGGCAACATCAAAATGTTTAAAACAAGCAGTAAAAAGTATATTCTGTAAATCCTCATTTTTATTTTGTTTCCCTTAACTCGGTAAAGACTTTTTTAAAAATAGCCTTTTAGATTCGTACTTGAAATATGTATTGAATAAAAGGATAGTAAGTGTTTTTTTATAAAATCAAATATAACAAAAAAAGCTTCGGATTTTTCTGAAGCTTTTTCTCTTAGTAGCGGGAACAGGACTAGAAACTGTGTACATATTAAAACAATAAATTCCGACTTTTATCAAAAATATCTAACCAACTTTGGAGTGATATTTTTGATGTCGTTAGTGATATATACTTGTTGGCTGTAAAAAAAAAACGGACGCCCTAACTTCAGTTTTACATTTTATAGAGCCTCCCACCAATACAAATTTGAGCTTCTCAGAAATTAATTTCATCGCTAATTAGTTCAATTTTGCTCTATAACTTTTAAATATTGAAAATATGAGCAAGACAATTTTAATTACAGGTGCTGCAAGTGGTTTCGGGAAAATTGCTGCATTTGATTTAGCAAAGAAAGGACACAAAGTAATTGCAACGGCACAAGTTTATCCGCAAATGAGCGACTTGATAAGAGAAGCAAAAGAGCAAGGAATAGAAATGATCGTTGATAAATTGGATGTAACCAACACCACAGACATCGCTTACATTACACAGAAATATGATATTGATATTTTAATCAGCAACGCTGGAATTATGGAAGCCGGACCGATTGCCGAGCAACCTTTAGATTTAATCCGTTCGATGTTTGATGTAAATGTTTTTGGCGGATTGCACTTGGCTCAAGGTTTTATCAAGAAATTTATTGAAGAAAAAAGACCAGGAAAAATTGTTTTTACCACTTCTATGGGCGAATTATGGACGGTTCCTTACGTTGCCGCATATTGCGCATCTAAACACGCAATGGGTTCAATTGCCGAAGGTTTGAAAACAGAATTAGCACCTTTCAATATAAAAATTGCAACTTGCAATCCAGGTATTTTTGGAACAGGTTTTAACGACCGTGGCGTTGATACTATCAACCGTTGGTATAATCCCGAAATCAATTTCACACCTTCATCTGCATTCGACGATACTGCCGAAGCTTTGGCAAATCAATTAAACCCGCAATCAATGGCAGATTGTATAGTTGATGTGGTCTTAGATGAAAATTCAAACTTCAGAAATGTACATCCAAAAGAAACCGAAGATTTTGTAAAACAATTACAAGTAGATGCTTGGACGGCAAAAAGCTAAAAAAAAATCAGAAAGTACAGTTCAAAAAACTGTGCTTTCTTTTTGTAATTAATTTAAATTTTAAAAAAAATGAATATACACTATAAGGAAGCAACTAGAGCATTGAATGCCTCCATCGAAAAAGCAAAAAAACTAAACATTCCTGTAAGCATTGCAGTTGTAGATACGGGCGGACATTTGGTTGCATTTGCAAGATTAGATAGCGTTTTTGGCGTGATAGAATTCGCCTTAAAAAAAGCCAGAACTGCAGTTATGTTTGGCGTAGATAGTGATATAATGGGAACAATCATTTCTGGAGCAGACATTCACGGCTACGGAATGTTGAATTCAAACGACGGATTATTGACCATTGCTGGTGGCGTTGTTATTAAAAACAAAGAAGGCAAAATCATCGGTGCTATTGCATCTTCGGGTGGTTCACCAGAACAGGATAAAGAAATTGCAAGTGCAGGAGCGGTTTTGCTCAATTAATTTTAAGATATTTGTAGTATGGAAGGAAAGCGTGAAATCATTTTTGATAAGTTGGTCTATTCCTGTGTTTTTGAAAAGCACAGAGGAAATGAAGAATTCATACCCGAACATTTTTTAGGATTTCAACTATCGGGTGAAACACATGCTTTTCACGCAGATGGAAATACGGTAATTTCTGAAAACACTATCGTATTGGTTCAGAAAAACCAATTGATAAGAACAATTAAATATCCTGCAAAATCAGGAAAATACCAGTTTTTGTCTATCACGTTGGACAAGGAAACCTTGCAACAATACGCCTTAGAAAACAAAATTGTGATTGACAAAAAATATACTGGGAAACAGAAAATGTTTTTTGAACCCGATGATTTTCTTCAAAATTATTTCAGTTCATTAGCCCCCTATATCAATAAGACCAAAGAAGCAAATTCACGATTGGCAGATTTAAAAATAAGGGAAGCGATAGAATTATTGCTACAAAGCAACCCTGATTTTAAACAAATTTTATTCGATTTTTCCGAACCTTACAAAATAGATTTAGAAGAGTTTATGAATCAAAATTATATGTTTAATGTTTCAGTGTCATCTTTCGCAAAACTTACTGGGAGAAGTCTTGCGGGATTTAAACGTGATTTTTCGAAAATTTTTAATGCTTCCCCAAAACAATGGTTGTTGGCAAAACGCTTAGACGAGGCCCATTATTTAATTAAGCACAAGAAGCAAAAACCAGCCGATTTTTATTTGGACTTAGGCTTTGAAAACCTATCACATTTTTATGCATCGTTCAAAGAAAAATTTGGTTTGACCACTTCCCAAATATAAAATATGAATTTCTTGCAACATTTACAAACCTGGAAAAGGCTGATAATATGAAAGGAAATGAATGATGGAATAGCCATTTTCATTCTGTTACATATTTTTGTCTTGTTTGTTAAAACCAACAATTCCCTTCAAAAGGAATGCTACTTCCATTTTGTTTATTGTTTTTGATGAATGTGCACCCCAATCTAAATATTTTAATTATAAAAGTAATATAAACAAAAAAAGCTTCAGATTTCTCTGAAGCTTTTTCTCTTAGTAGCGGGAACAGGACTCGAACCTGTGACCTTCGGGTTATGAGCCCGACGAGCTGCCTACTGCTCTATCCCGCGATGTTTCGGGTGCAAAGATACGCCGATTTTTAAGAAATCCAACGAAAACTTTAAAAAATGTTTTATTTTCTGTATTGAGTTGATATGACTACCTTTGCAAATTAAATAATACACAAATGTCACATAAAGCAGGTTTTGTAAACATCATCGGGAATCCAAACGTTGGAAAATCAACATTGATGAACGCCTTTGTTGGAGAAAGATTATCCATCATTACATCAAAAGCACAAACAACTCGTCACCGTATTCTTGGAATCGTGAATGGTGAGGATTTTCAACTTATATTATCGGATACTCCCGGAATCATCAAACCAGCCTATGAGATGCAGGAATCGATGATGAACTTTGTAAAATCGGCTTTTGAAGATGCTGATATACTAGTTTATATGGTCGAAATAGGAGAGCAGGATTTAAAAGATGAAGCTTTCTTTAATAAAATCATCCACGCAAAAATTCCGGTTTTATTATTGTTGAATAAAATCGACAACTCAAATCAGGAACAATTAGAAGAGCAAGTAGCATTCTGGACTGCAAAAGTGCCAAATGCTGAAATTTTCCCAATCTCGGCTTTACAGAATTTTAATGTACCGGAAGTTTTTGGAAGAATTATCGAATTGTTGCCAGAATCTCCTGCCTATTATCCAAAAGATCAATTGACGGACAAACCGGAACGTTTTTTCGTAAACGAAACGATTCGTGAAAAAATCTTATTGAATTACAGTAAAGAGATTCCGTATGCGGTTGAAATCGTAACAGAAGAATTTTTTGAAGACGAAAATATCATCAGAATCCGTTCGATCATTATGGTAGAGCGCGAAACGCAAAAAGGAATCATCATTGGACATAAAGGTGCAGCTCTGAAAAAAGTAGGAACTGAGGCTCGTGCCGATCTGGAGAAATTCTTTGGAAAACAAATTCATATTGAATTGGTTGTAAAAGTGAATAAAAACTGGAGAAGCAACGCCAATATGTTGAAACGTTTTGGTTACAACCAATAAATTTTCCAAAACATCAAAATAGTAATTTATGCAGGTTTCAACGAAGTATTCAATACCAATATGTTGCGGACTTATATTAATAGTGGGTATAAATTACTTTTTTGGTTCGAAGGAAAAAGCAGTTCCAGCTCAACCTGAAATCAAAAAAACGGAAGCTATTGTACAAAAAGACTCTGTAGTTTTTGATACAACGGCTTGTTCTGATAAAGAAGTGAGATTGTTTTTAAGTGAATTCATAAAGCAATTCAATACCAATAAAGCTGCGAATATTAATAAGTTTATTGATAAAAACGATGGATTGGCCATATTTGTAAAAGATGGTTATTATCCTATTTTAAGTTTTCCGAATAAAATTGATGACTGGATTGAATGGTTTGATTTTAAAATCTATGATAATGTAGAATTTGAAAAATTTCCTGAATATCTGGGTGATGGAGAATTTAAAAAGACGGGTTTTTATTATGTGAATTATCAGAATAAATTCCGTCTGGATGATTTTGATGATACGTATAGTAATCGGTCAGATGAAGATAAAAAGCCTTTTCGGAAGCTTGAAAAAATATGCAATTACAGAGCCGATGTAATGTCGAAAGATAAAAGCAAGGTTTTGACATTGTATTTTGGTATTTATAAAAACAACAAACATTTGGAGGGCATTACTCAGGATGTTGTAGATGATGTCTTGTACACAGACCCGGAAAAAGAGTTTGTGCCAATAGATACAGAAGCGCAAGTCGAAGAATTTTTATCGCATAACAGAAGATTTTGTGATGTAGAGAATAAGGCATACGTTGATTTTGATAAAAAAGAACTGATATACTGGGATTTTGGCGATAAACCTTTTCCGTTTAGTAATTATAAAATAGGTCCTGTAAATGTTATTTCGGGTAAAATTAAAATTCGGGATATTAAGTTTTTTAATTCAGATGAAGAGGAAGGGTTTACTTTGAAGTTATCGAATAAAGGCGATTTTAGTTCTTACAGAATGGGAGCAAGACCTCAATACATTTATGAAAAGTGTAAATAATTTAAAAACAATTATTAAAAATCAAGAAGTTTAAAGGTTTGTAATCAGGCTGATAAATGAATTTTTAGATGATACAAAATTGTGATTTTTGATATTGACTGAAGTTCTTGTAAGTCTGAAGCCCTAGCCCTGATAGAAGTGGAAATCCTTTTGTGGCGCTTCTTTAGCGACACAAAAGATTGTAACGGATAGCAGGAAACAGCTCCTGAAAAACAGGCTGAAATAACAGGAAAAATAATAAAAAACTTAGGTACTTAGAAACTTAGCGACTTAGTCACTTTTTTAACTACCTTTGCAAAAAATTAAAATAAAGCATTTTGGATAACAAGTGATTAGGTTTTTAAATCTAAAATTTGGAATCTAAAATCTAAAATTCAAAAAAATGAATAACATTGTTGCGATAGTAGGAAGACCTAATGTAGGGAAATCAACCCTTTTTAATAGGCTGATACAAAGAAGAGAAGCTATTGTAGATTCGGTTTCTGGAGTTACCAGAGATAGAAACTACGGTAAAAGCGAGTGGAACGGAAAAGAGTTTTCTGTAATTGATACCGGTGGATATGTTCGCGGTTCTGATGACGTATTTGAAGGTGAAATTCGTAAACAAGTAGAGCTTGCTATCGATGAGGCTGATGTTATTATTTTTGTAGTTGATGTAGAAGAAGGTATTACACCAATGGATGAAACGGTGGCAAAATTGTTGCGTAAAGTAACTAAGCCTGTTTTATTGGCTGTAAATAAAGTAGATAATGCAATGCGTGAGAAAGATGCAATTGAGTTTTATAATCTTGGTTTAGGAGATTATTTTACGTTTGCAAGTATTTCAGGTAGCGGAACAGGAGATTTATTAGATGCATTAATCGATGCTTTTCCTGAAAAAGAGCCAGTTGAAGAAGTGGCTGAATTGCCTCGTTTTGCAGTTGTAGGACGTCCAAATGCTGGTAAATCTAGTTTTATTAACGCGCTTATTGGTAAAGACAGATATATTGTAACGGATATCGCGGGTACAACTCGTGATGCAATTGATACTAAATTTGACCGTTTTGGTTTTGAATTTAATCTTGTTGATACTGCGGGAATCCGTCGTAAAGCAAAAGTGAAGGAAGATTTAGAATTTTACTCTGTAATGCGTTCGGTTCGTGCGATTGAGCATGCAGATATTTGTATCTTGGTTATCGATGCAACCCGTGGATTTGAAGGTCAGGATCAAAGTATCTTCTGGCTGGCAGAGAAAAACCGTAAAGGTGTTGTAATCTTAGTGAACAAATGGGATTTGGTAGAAAAAGATACCATGTCGACTCGTGATTACGAAGAGAAAATCAAAAAAGAATTAATGCCTTTTACTGATGTGCCAATTTTGTTCGTTTCGGCTTTAACGAAACAACGTTTATTGAAAGCATTAGAAGCTACAGTTACAGTTTTTGAAAATAGAAAACAAAGAATACCAACTTCTAAATTCAACGAATTTATGTTGAAGGTGATCGAAGCTTATCCGCCGCCAGCAACAAAAGGTAAATATGTAAAAATTAAATATTGTATGCAGTTGCCAACTCAAACGCCTCAGTTTGTGTTTTTTGCCAACATGCCACAATATGTTAAGGAACCATATAAGAGATACCTTGAAAATAAAATTAGAGAAAATTGGGACTTTTCAGGAGTGCCGATCGATATTTATATCAGAGAAAAATAAAAGTAAAAGTCCTCAGAAATGGGGACTTTTTTTATGCATTTTATCATTAGAAAAAGTTTTTGTTGGCTTTAATGGCACACTGTTTGAGTAAATGTTGAACTTGCCATTAAACCATTTGACGCTATTGGCGTCTAACTATTTCTAACCAACCATTTTATGACCAAAATTTATTATTTTATACTTTTTTCTCTCTTTTGTTATTCGGCAAATGCCCAGAACGACATTGTTATTAAAGGAACCGTTGTCGATATTAATACGCAATTACCACTGGAACTGGCAACAGTTTATTTTACAACCGTAAAAGATTCTACAGTAATTGAATATGCTACAACCGATAAAAACGGATCTTTTAGCATTAAAACCAAAAAATACGATAAGCCTGTTTTTCTGAAGGTAAATTATATGGGTTATCAGCCTTATTTTGAAGAAGAAAAAGGTCTTCTTGAAAGTAAAGATTTTGGCAAATTATATTTGCTTGAGGCTGCAAATGCTTTAGATAACGTGGTTATAAAAAGTGAAGCTCCGCCTATTACCATCAAAAAAGATACTCTGGAGTTTAATGCTGCTTCGTACAAAGTAAGGCCAGATTCGAATGTAGAAACTTTACTAAAACAATTGCCTGGTTTTGATGTAGGAACTGATGGAAAAGTAACTGTAAACGGGCGGGAAGTAAACCAGGTTTTGGTAAACGGAAAAACTTTTTTTGATAAAGACGGTGCCATTGCTTTAAAGAATCTTCCGGCAGAAATTATCAAAAAAATTCAGGTTTCTGATTTTAAAACCAAAAAAGAAGAACTTTCAAAACAGGAATCGACTTCAGATTATTCGAGCATTAATATCACGATTGATGAAAAGAAAAACAAGGGGTATTTTGGTAAAATTCTGGGAGGATATGGATCTGATGATCGATATGAAAGCAGTTTGCTTTTGAATTTTTTCAATAACAAACAAAAAATAAGCGTTTTAGCATCATCTAATAATATTAATTCTACCGGTTTTGCGATGGATGAGGTATTTGATAATATGGGAGGCGGCCGAAATGCAAAAGGGAATAGTGGCGGCTCCGGCGGCGGTAAAGGTATTACGCAATCTAATTTGGTAGGGCTTAATTATTCTGATGACTGGACCGAAAAATTGATGGCAATGGGAAGTTATAATTTTTCGAATTCCATTAATAATAACGATAGTAAGTCTGATCAGGTTAGTTTTTTACCAACCGGAAATATTGCCACTTCATCTGATTCTAAAACAAGAAATGAAAATACTGGAAATAACGCAAATTTTGAATTAGAATATAAAATTAATCCGTCAACTCGCTTGGTGATTTCTCCAAAAGTGAATCAATCCCGATCGAATAGTAATACGTCTTCGTCAAGTTTCTCTGAAGATGAAAACGGAAACTCTCTGAATGAAAGCACTGCTAAATCCTATTCAGAAAGTACGAATACGAGTTTAGGAAACACGATAAACTTCAATAAATCTTTTAAGAAAGAGGCTCGTAATTTTAATCTTTTCTTTGATGGTAATAGCACCAATACAGACTCTGAAGCACAAAATGTCTCTCAAACTATTTTTTATCAGGATAGCAAACCCAATGATGATAGAAATCAGAAAAGTATAAACAATAATAGCAACGACACTTATTCGCTTGCGCTTGAATATACAGAGCCGGTAACAGATTCTTTAAGAATAAGATTTGGATCTAATTTTGATTGGAGCAAAGAAATAAAAGATGCAAAAACATTCGATTTTGATGGAGGAACACAATCGTATTCAGATCTTAATGAATCGTTGACCAATTATACAACATCAAAACAAAATTCGTTCAGTCCGAAAATTGGAATAACCTGGCAAAAGAGTAAATATACAGTCAACCTGAATTCGAGCACAGCCATTGTAGAGTTTGATAATCATTCATTATATCTTGATAAAGCAACTGATTTAAACAAACGATATGCATTGCCCTACGGAGACTTTCAGATACGATATAAGTTTAGCCGTTCTAAGAATTTATCATTCAAATACAATTATTCAAATACGCTTCCTACAGCGGTTCAGTTACTGCCGGTTCTCAATTTAACCAATCCGTTAAATACCATAACAGGAAATCCTAATTTGAATCCTATCGAAAAAAATAGCGCTAATTTTAGTTTTAGAAATTATGATTTCCGCACACGTTCCGGTTATAATTTGTTTGTAAAAGGTGATTATTATAATAACGACGTAGTTTCTACTTCGATTTATGATGATAGCGGAAAAAGAACTACAACTTATGTGAATATTTCAGGAACTTATATCGCGACAATTGGAGGAAACTGGAATCAGTCAATAAAAAGAGACGCCCATGTTTTACGCTATGGTTTTGGGTTAAACGGTAGTTATGCCTTCGATAAAGGTTTTACAAATGCTGTTTTGTACAATGCAAAATCTACAGCTGTAACGCCAAAAGTAAATTTGACTTACGAATACGGAGAACTTCTTATTATTTCGCCTTCTTATAGTTTATCGTACAATCAGACCAATTATGAAAATTCGTCAAGAGCTGCCAGTTCAAATGTAGTGCACAGAATCAATTTGCAAACCACTAGTTATTGGCCGGAGAATTTAATCTTTGGAAATGATTTTGGATACACTTATAATTCCAGTATTTCCAGCAATTTCAAAAAAGATTTTTATTTATGGAATACCAGTTTGTCTTATGGATTTTTCGATAAAAAAGTCTACGCCAAAGTAAAAGTGTATGATGTTTTAAACCAAAATCAAAGCGCTACAAGAACTATCTCTGCAACGTCTATTCGTGATGAAGAAAATACTGTACTGAAGCGTTACGTAATGTTTTCTGTAAGTTATAAAATAGGAAATTTTGCAGGTACTGAAAAAGGAGGGAAGAGAAGACAGAGGATGGATTAGAAAAGGTTCAGAGGTTCAAAGGGACAAAGGTTCAAAGGTTTTACGTAGAGACGCACAGCAGTGCGTCTTTTTTATTAATATCAATTATCCTATACTATTTATTATTTCGATTGCTAAGGATAAAAATATTTTTTTTTGGGAGCTAATCCCGCTATTCGTTCCAATCTTTTGTGGCGAACGCCGCCACAAAAGGATTTCCACTTCTATCGGGGCTAGGACATTCATTTTCATAATAATATTTCGTGGAGTTTTATTTAGAAGAACAAGAAATCTCAACTTTCAGAAAAATCTAAAATATACCCTCTAAAAATCTAAAATAAAAAAAACGAGATAGATTTTAAAAACCTATCTCGTTTCATGTATTGAAACTAACTAATTGTGATTATAGCGAATACTTAAGAGTAACTCCGTAAGTTCTTTGATCACCAATTACTCCAGCATATTGTCCTGTGTTTCCACCTGCCGGTAATAATTGCTCATAGTAATCTTTGTTTAAAAGGTTACGTCCCCAGAAGTGAATAGATAAACCTTGCGAAGCGCGGAAACCTATACGAGCATTAAAAATAGCATAACCCGGTACAACTAAATATTTTGAAGCTGATGGACTTGATGAAAATTCAGAACGAGCGTAAGAATCTAATGCAATAAAAGCTTTTCCTGCGTTTCCGAAGAATTTTGCACTATTAGAATATTCACCTCCTAAAGATCCTGCCCATTTTGAAGCACCTGGTAAATCAGTTCCTGAAACATCCTTGAATGCTACCGGAGCTCCTGTTTCTTCTAATGGAAGTGGTGCATTTGTAAATTTAACGTATGTACCTTCTGTATATGTTGCAGCACCATTTATAGTTAGGTTCTGGCTGATAACAAAGCTTGCATCAAGTTCAGCACCTCTTACACGTACTTTATCAGCATTGGCAAGATATCCACGGTTTACACCCAATTCAGCTGCCTGAACGTTAGTTTGAAAATCTTTTATTTCTGTATTAAAGAAAGCAAGGTTGAATACTGAATTTCTAAACGGAGAAGTTTTAATTCCTACCTCGTAATGATTTACTTTCTCTGGTTTAATTACAGCAAGATCTAATAACGGAGCACCTTTTGCATCAGTAGGAAGTCCCGCTACGTTTACACCAACCGGTTTGTAACTTTTTGCATAAGTAGCATAAGCATTAATTTTGTCTGAAGCTTTATAAGTCAACGTTAAGTTTCCGGAAAAGTCAGTATTGTCAGTACTAGAATCAAATGCCTGATCAGAATATACTAGTTTTTTCAAAGCTAATAATGCAGGATCAGTGGTTTGAAGACCTCCGTATGTTGTACGGGCATAATGCGCGTCTTTTTTATCAAAATTATATCTTAAACCTGGTAAAATGTGGAGACGATCTGTAATAGCCCAGTCAATCTGACCAAATACTGCCGCACTCGAAGATCTGATGTTAGCGTCAGTTTTAATTCCGTATCCTTCAAATAGTCCCGGAGTTTTCCATAAAGGACTGGTTGTACTTTGAGCAAATCTCCATTGAGCATTACCAGATTCTTCTGTACCGTCTGTTTGAGAAGTCTGATCGATAAAGAATACACCTACAACACCACTAATTTTTTCTGTAAGCTGACCAGCGTAACGAACTTCTTGTGTAAATTGTGTTTGTCTTGTTGGGTTTTGAGATTTAGCCAAAACTTGTAATCCTGTAAAATCCCTGTCATTTGATGGATCCCAGTTCCAGAATCTCCAGGCTGTAGTCGAAGTAAGTGTTCCTGTACCAATTTTTGTATCGATATTAAGAGAGATACCACCCATATCTTGTCCTGAACGCCATGGAGTATCATGATCTATTTTACGGTCAAAAGCATTTAAACTTGGTAATTGGTAGTTTAAGTCTTTAATAATAGCATCAAACTGACGGTAAGCAGCTCTTTGCGTTGGCGCAACACCTGCAACAACCTGAGCATATCCGTCAGGACGTTGTGTTGTAATATCTGCTGCTAATATAATGTTTGTATTTACTGATGGAGTCCAAAGCAATTGACCTCTAATTCCCTGATTGTTTAAAGTATTTGTTGGTCTTCCTGTAGCAACGTTGTCGATAAGACCATCACGTTGTGTACCAGAGAAAGATAAACGACCAGCAACTTTTTTACCTAAAGCTCCTGTTACAGATGCTTTAGCTTGTAGAAAATTGTAGTTTCCGTAGCTTACTTCAAAATCAGCTCCAGAAGTAAAACTTGGTTTACGTGTTGTAATGTTAAACGCACCCGATGTTGTGTTTTTTCCAAACAAAGATCCCTGTGGTCCACGTAAAACTTCTATTTGTTCAACATCAATAAAGTCTAAAGTAGTAGCAGCCGGACGTGCATAATAAACACCGTCTACATAAAAACCAACTCCAGGATCGATTCCGTCATTAGTAAGTCCAAAAGGAGAACCAAGACTACGAATGTTGATTCCGGTATTTCTAGGGTTAGAAGAATACAATTGTACTGAAGGAACTAATTCTTTAATACGATTTACGTTAAAAGCTCCTGTTTGTTCTGCTTGTTTACCCGTAATAACAGATATTGCAATTGGCACATCCTGAACTTTTTCTATTCTGCGTCGTGAAGAAACCACAACTTCAATAAGTTCATTTTCTTCTCTAAGAGTTACTTGTAATGGAGCAGTTGGTAAATCTGTAAGTTCGATTTCTGTAGTTTTGTAGCCTACATATTGAACCAAAATGGTTAAAGGAAGTTTTCCTTTACTATTGATTGTAAATCTTCCGTCGCTATCAGTAGTGGTGTTAGTAGTGGTTCCTTTAACAACAACGTTAACAGCTTCAAGAGGCGTGTTTTCACTCGTTTTAACTACACCTTCAATGTTTTGCGCAAATGATACAGAGAAAGTTAAAATAGATAGTACTGTAAGTATATTTTTTATAGAATTTTTCATTTTTATATTAAGTATATGTGATTAGTAGAATTTAAATTAAAAAAAATTTTACCAGCACATACACATCATAGAAGAATTGTTTTTCACAGTAGTGAATTGAAGATTTTGGTTTCTTTGCAAAAGATTTTTTGACCCACCTGATCGATTGTAATTTACTTTCATATTGGTTAAATTTTGTAAATTGGTTTGTTGATTTTTTTGCAAATATATGTAAATTCTATAGATTTACTAGGAATTAGGAAATATTTTTTTATTTCTTTACAAGTGAGGCTATTGTGATGCCTTGCATTGCTTTAAGAGTCTCGTCGCGAATGATCATTAGACCATGTCTCAGACTGCATTCTTCCTCGGTTTTACAATCAGAACATGGCTCGTAAAAGTTTAACGAAGCACATGGTAAAAGCGCAATTGCACCATCAAATAAACGGTGAATTTCTGCCAAAGTAATGTCATTTTTGGAGCGTATCAGATAATATCCGCCAAATTTTCCCTGCTTACTGCTCACAAAACGTCCTCGTTTTAGATCTAATAAAATTTGCTCTAAAAACTTTTTAGGAATATTGGCGCCATCAGCAATTTCTATCGTTCTTGAAATGTGATTTTCGTCTTGTTCTGCTAAATAAAGTAAGGCCTTAAGGGCGTATTTTGCTTTATGTGATAACATCTATCTTGAATTATTAATTGTAAATTATAAATTTTTTAAAACTGAAAACCGCCAGTAAAACTGTGACTTTGTTTTACCAGCCTCCGCTAGAACCTCCACCAGAGAATCCTCCTCCGCCAAAACCTCCACCGAAGCCTCCGCCACCGCCGGATGATCCGCCGCCAAAACCTCCAAATCCGCCACCGCTGCTTCTTCCAAGATTACTTAGAATAATAACATCGAGCAGGCTTGGTCCGCCACCACCGCTATTATTGCCTGAGTTTCCTCCTCCGCCTTTATTTCGAGACAGTAAAATTAACACAATTACGACAATAACAATAAAGGGCAATATAGGAAAATCATTTCCTTTAGCTTGTTTGCGTTCGCCTTTAAATTTTCCTTTAAAAACATCGATTATCGCATCCGTACCTTTATCAAGTCCGTTGTAAAAACTACCGGCTTTAAATTCAGGAATAATAATATTTCTTATTATTGTTCCGCCAATTCCTGCAGTCAAACGGTCTTCAACTCCATATCCGGGATTGATTGCTATTTTTCTTTCGTTTTTGGCTAATAAAATAACAACACCATTGTCATCTTTTGCAGTTCCTCCAATTCCCCAGGTTTGTCCCCATTTTGTCGCCAGCTGGCTAACATCTTCGCCTTTTAAGCTTTCGATTGTAATGACAACAATTTGAGTTGTGGTCGAATCTGAATAACGAATTAGTTTTTCTTCAAGCTGAGCTTTTTCAGATGCGCTTAAAATATTGGCATAATCGTATACTGAAGTTTGCAAGCTTGGTTTTTCCGGAATTGTAAATTGTGCAAAAATACAATTGGTGGTAAAAAAAGCGATTAGTAAAAAGGTAAACTGAAAAAGTCCTTTTGAATAAGATGTTTTGTTTTTGGAAATTTTCATTGTTTATCCTTTTGAGATTTCGTTTGATAATTCGTTAGTGTCACCTTCAAACCACGGAAAGTATTTTTTTAATTGTTCACCGGCATTCAAAATGCCATCAACAATACCTTGTTTAAAGTTTCCTGACTTAAATTGGGTAATCATGGCCTCTTTGGTACAATCCCAAAAATCTGATGCAACAAGATCATTGATACCCTTGTCTCCGCAAATAGCAAAAGTTTTATCTGCTACGGCGAAGTAAAATAAAACCCCATTTTTTTGCTGGGTTTCATTCATTTTTAATTCATGAAAAACTTCTAAAGCCCTGTCAAAAGGAACTTTAGAAGTAGTTTGTTCTATATGTACTCTAATTTCGCCAGAAGTATTTTTTTCAGCCACGCGAATAGCTTCAACAATATCTTGTTCTTCTTCTTTGGATAAAAAATCTTCTACTTTTGACATTGAAATTATTTTAGAGTTTAGTCCCGAAGCCTCGGGATTGATTTTAGATTATTACCTAAAAGATTAAATTCTTTTCTTAGAATTTTACTTCAACCGGTTTATCAGCACCTGCAACAGCTTCAAAATATGGTTTTTCTTTGTAGCTTAAAAACCAGCTATTTGGAATTGCAAGAACGTAACCGTTATAATCTTGTACAGCTTCGTTAAAACGAGTTCTTGCTGTTAAAATTTGGTTTTCAGTACTAGCCAGTTCGTCTTGTAATTTTAAGAAATTTTCGTTTGCTTTTAATGTTGGATATTGTTCAACAGAAACTAACAATCTTGACAAAGATGAAGATACACCACTTTGCGCCTGGTTGTATTGCGCTAATTGTTCCGGAGTTACATTACTTGGATCAATAGTTACTGAAGTAGCTTTTGCACGAGCCTCAATTACAGCGGTTAATGTTGATTTTTCGAAATCTGCAGCACCTTTTACAGTGTTTACTAAGTTTCCAATAAGGTCATTTCTTCTTTGGTAAGTAGTACTCACATTTCCCCATTCTTTATTAACAGCCTGATTTTTTTGCAAACCAGTATTTTTAATTCCAATTGACCAAAAAGCAATAATAGCGATTAATACTACTATGATTCCTACAGGGATTAACCATTTTTTCATATCCGTTTTAATTTAAGTTTGTTTCTAATTTTTTAATAAATATACTATAATTCGTTTTTAATTTCGTTCAATTGCGTTTTTATGGTCTCTAATTTACGTATTATTTCGAATTTATCTAATGTTTTCTTCTGACCCTCTTTCAAATGGGTTCTCGCGCCATCAAGTGTAAAACCTCTTTCTTTAACTAAATGATATATTAATTGCAGATTGGTGATATCCTCGGGCGTAAACATTCTGTTGCCCTTGGCATTTTTTTTAGGTTTCAAAATGTCAAATTCGCTATCCCAAAACCGAATCAATGATGCATTGACATTAAAAGCTTTGGCAACTTCGCCAATGCTATAATACCTTTTATCTTTTGAAAGCTCAATATGCATGTTTTTTTAATTTTCTATTTTATCCAAAAATACTACTTTTTGGAGGATTAATCTAATGACTGGTTTTCCTGGTTGGCCATTTGCGAAATAGCAACGTATTCTGCAGCCGAAATATTCCCGTAATAAAAATTCAGCGGATTCACGACTTTTCCGTCTTTATGTACTTCATAATGACAATGCGGCCCTTCAGATCTTCCTGTACTTCCTACGTACCCAATAACATCTCCTCGTTTTACGTGTTGTCCCGCTCTGCAATTGTATTTGCTTAAATGCGCATACAAACTTTCGTATCCAAAACCATGCCTGATCACAACATGATTTCCAAATCCCGAGGCAGAGGCATCAGCTCTTTCTACAACACCATCGCCTGTGGCATAAACCGGAGAACCTGTATTGGCAGTGAAATCCATTCCGTTATGCATTTTTCGCACTTTCGTGAAAGGGTCAGTTCTATATCCGAAACCCGAAGCCATTCGTTTTAAATTTTCATTCCTGACAGGCTGAATGGCAGGAATTGCCAGTAACAGATTGCCTTTTGTACTCGCCAGTTTCAAAATTTCATCTAATGATTTAGACTGAATAGCCAATTCTTTCGATAATCTGTCAATTCGTTTTGTGGTGTTTAATACCAATTGCGAATTGTTGTAACCTTCTAAATCTTTATAACGTTTAGGATCTCTAAAACCCGCTTTCCTGATCGAATCCGGAATTTCAGTTTTATTAAAATAAACCCTGTATATATTGTTGTCCCTGTTTTCTAATGCCTCGGTTACATCATCAATTTCATCCATTTTTTTGTTTAAAATGGCATATTGCAATTTCAAATTTTCAATCTCACGTGCTTGTAAACGATCTTTTGGTGTTTCGAAATAAGGAGTGTTAATTAATAGTACAAAAACTAAAAAACCAAATAATGCCGAAGCCAGCAAAAACAGTAATGCGTAACCGATTTTGATTCTTTTTCTGGTTTTTATTTTCGTATAAGCCAGATTTTCTGAGTCGTAATAATATTTTACTTTCGCCATATTTTAAAATACCCTATTTTTGCAGCTTGTAAAATAAGTTAGTCGAACAAATTTAATAAATGTTTCAGTTGTTCGAAGCTTTTTTTCAAGAATAAAATAATTAGATAATGTGTCAATTTGATAATTAGATAATGTATTAAAAATAAAATTTATTGTTTTAAATTTTAAGTTTTTAATTGAAATTTTCTAATAATCACATTTTCAGATTGATGAATTATCTAATTGACAAATTTTCAAATTATCTCATTAATAAACATGAAATCACAAGACGTACGTAAACAATTTTTAGATTTTTTTAAAAGCAACGGGCACTTAATCGTTCCGTCGGCTCCTATTGTACTTAAAGATGATCCAACCTTAATGTTCAACAACTCGGGAATGGCCCAGTTTAAAGAATATTTTTTAGGAAACGGAACACCAAAAAGCAAAAGAATAGCCGATACGCAAAAATGTCTTCGTGTTTCAGGTAAACATAATGATCTTGAAGATGTAGGTTTTGATACGTATCACCATACCATGTTCGAAATGTTAGGGAACTGGTCTTTTGGAGATTATTTCAAAAAAGAAGCAATCAACTGGGCCTGGACTTTATTGACTGAAGTTTATAAAATTCCAAAAGAAAATCTATATGTTTCTGTTTTTGAAGGAAGCAAAGAAGATAATGTTCCTTTTGATCAGGAAGCTTGGGATATCTGGAAAACATTAATCGATGAAGACAGAATTATTCTTGGAAATAAAAAAGATAATTTCTGGGAAATGGGGGATCAGGGACCATGCGGACCTTGTTCTGAAATTCACGTTGATTTACGTTCAGAAGAAGAAAAAGCATTAGTTTCAGGAAAAAGCTTAGTAAATAATGATCACCCGCAAGTAGTTGAAATCTGGAATAATGTATTCATGGAATTCAACCGTAAAGCTGATGGATCTCTAGAAAAACTTCCTGCACAACACGTAGATACCGGAATGGGATTTGAGCGTTTGTGTATGGCTTTGCAAGGAAAAACATCTAATTATGATACAGATGTTTTTACACCGCTTATCGAGAAAGTAGAACAAATTACAGGTTTAAAATATACATCTGACGAAGTAAAAAACATCTCAGAAGAACAAAATAAAACCAATATTGCGATTCGTGTAATTGTAGATCACGTGCGTGCAGTAGCTTTTGCAATTGCCGACGGACAATTACCATCAAATACCGGAGCTGGTTATGTAATTCGTAGAATTTTGCGTCGTGCAATTCGTTACGGATTTACTTTCTTAGGTACAAAAGAACCTTTTATCAATAAATTGGTTGAAGTTTTAGCGAATCAAATGGGGGAATTTTTCCCGGAAATCAAATCGCAACAACAATTGGTTACGAATGTAATTCGCGAAGAAGAAGCTTCTTTTTTAAGAACCCTTGATCAGGGATTACAATTGTTAGACAATGTAATTGCACAAACTAAAGGTTTAGAAGTTTCTGGAGCAAAAGCATTCGAATTGTACGATACTTTTGGTTTCCCGAAAGATTTAACAGCTTTAATTTTAAAAGAAAAAGGAATGTCTTTTAATGAAGCTGAATTTGATGCATCGATGCAGGAACAAAAAAATCGTTCACGTGCAGCATCAGAAGTTTCAACAGAAGACTGGTCAGTTTTGATTCCTGGAAATGTAGAAACTTTCGTTGGTTACGATCAGGTAGAAAATGAGGTAAAAATTACCAGAATTCGTAAAGTTGATTCTAAGAAAGATGGAATTTTATACCAAATCGTTTTAGATAATACACCATTTTATCCGGAAGGAGGAGGACAAGTTGGAGATAAAGGAACTTTAGTTTCGGCAAACGAAACAATCGAAATCATTGATACGAAGAAAGAGAACAATTTGATTTTGCATTTCGCAAAACAATTGCCTGAAAATATTGAAGCTGGTTTTGTAGCAAAAGTAAATACCGATTTAAGAGGTGCAACTTCAAAAAATCACTCTGCTACGCACTTAATGCATTTGGCTTTAAGAAACCTTCTTGGAACTCACGTAGAGCAAAAAGGTTCCTTGGTAAACCCAAATTATTTACGTTTTGACTTTTCGCATTTTTCTAAAGTTTCAGACGAAGAATTACGTCAGGTTGAAGCAAGTGTAAATGCACAAATTGAAGCACAATTACAATTGGTAGAACACAGAAATATCCCAATTAAAGAAGCATTAGATAAAGGTGCAATGGCTTTATTTGGAGAGAAATACGGAGATAATGTTCGTATGATTGAATTTGGTGACAGTAAAGAACTTTGCGGTGGAATTCACGTGAAAAACACAGCAGAAATCTGGCATTTCAAAATCATTTCTGAAGGTGCAGTAGCAGCAGGAATTCGTCGTATTGAAGCAATTACAGGTGATGCAGTAAAAGATTTCTATAAAAATCAGGAGAATACTTTATCTGAAATCAAAGAGACATTAAAAAATCCACAGGATATTTTAAAATCTGTGGCTTCACTTCAAGATGATAATGCTAAATTGAAGAAGCAAATCGAGCAATTACTAAAAGAAAAAGTAAATGCTTTAAAATCTGAATTAGAGAAAGATTTTCAGGAAGTAAACGGAGTAAATTTCCTTGCAAAACAAGTAGATTTAAGCATGGCATCAACAAAAGAGCTGGCTTCTGCTTTAGGAAGTTCAAAACCAGATTCATTTGTGTTTTTAGCTTCTGTAGAAGATGGTTTGCCAAATATTCACTGTTATATCGCTAAAGAATTAGTAGCAAGCAAAAGCTTAAATGCAAATGCAGTTATCAAAGAATTAGGAAAATATATTGAAGGAAACGGAGGGGGGCAACCTTTCTTCGCATCCGGAAAAGGTAAAAATGTTGCTGGAATCGCTGAGGCTTTGGCACACGCAGTTGATTTTGTAAAGTAACGGTTTAAGAAATTTGTAAAACGTTATTTTATATTTCGCGCAAAGACGCAGAGTCGCAAAGTTTTTTTAAAGACTTTGCGACTTTTTTATTTTAGAAAAATTAAATTTGTAAGTTTATACTTTATTTTTTAAGTATGACTGAAAACGAAATTTCAGGTATCGTAGTCGATATCTGTTACAAAATGCATGTAAAACTTGGGCCTGGCTTGTTAGAATCGGTTTATGAATCAATTTTATATCACGAATTAACTAAAAAAGGATTATTTGTAGAAAGACAAAAAGCAATTCCAGTTATTTGGGATGAAATTAAACTTGATATTGGTTTTCGAACTGATTTAATAATCGAGAATAAATTGATTTTAGAAATTAAATCAATTGAAAAAATAACAGAAGTTCATGCAAAACAAATTATGACATATTTGAAAATTACAAAAATGAAATTAGGTTTGTTGATAAATTTTAATGTTCCTTTGATTAAGTTCGGTATTACAAGAATTGTCAATAATCTTTAGATTAATCAATAAAAAACTAGCACAAGATGTTGGAGTTGAGACAAAAACTTTGCGAGTCTGAGGCTTTGCGCAATTTTATCTTCACATTTAGATTGAGATAAAAGTTTATTCAATAAAAAAAGAAAAGCCGCAAAGCTTAAAAAAAAACTTTGCGGCTCTGCGTCTTTGCGCGATTAAAAAAAATCACTTTCTTTCTCCAATTTGCTGACGCCACATAGCGTAATACAAACCTTTCTCGACAATCAAATCGTCATGTTTACCTGATTCAATAATTTTACCCTGTTCAAGTACAAATATTTTATCAGCATGCATTACGGTAGACAATCTGTGTGCAATTAAAACCGTGATTCTGTTTTGATCGGATATATTTCTAATTGTAGCATTAATTTCTTCTTCGGTAATCGAATCCAGGGCAGAAGTTGCTTCATCAAAAATCAATAAATTCGGGTTTCTTAAAATAGCACGAGCGATAGATAAACGTTGTTTTTCTCCACCTGAAACTTTAATTCCGCCTTCACCAATTGTAGTGTTTAGGCCATCTTCGGCACGTTGTAGCAATTTTTCGCAACTGGCACGTTTTAATGCATCATATAAATCTTCATCAGTTGCGTTAGGTCGCACGAATAGTAAGTTTTCGCGAATGGTTCCGGAGAATAATTGAGCATCTTGAGTAACGAATCCTAATTGTTTTCTTAGATCAAGTAAATCAATTTCGGTAGAATCAATTTCATTATACAGTACCTGACCTTCGGCGGGAGTATACAATCCTACTAATAGTTTAACCAAAGTTGTTTTTCCGGATCCTGACGGGCCAACAAAAGCAACGGTTTCTCCTTGTTTAATTTCAAAATTAATATTTTCAACAGCTTTAAATTTAGCTGTTTTATGCTGAAAACTCACATTCGAAAATAATAAAGACTGAATGGCTCCAACATGTTTTGGATTCTTCGGACGAAATTCTTTTGGAGCGCTTAATAAAGTTTTGAAATTCTCCATAGAAACCTTAGTTTCATTTAAGGCAATGATAAAATTTCCTAATTCCTGCAAAGGTCCAAAAATGAAGAAAGTAAAGAAAACCATCGTTAACAGATCGCCTACAATAATTTTATTTCCAAACAAGAAATAGTACAAAGTAAAAACCACGCAAGTTCTTAAAAAGTGAACGGTTGTTCCCTGAATAAAACTCAAACTTCTGATAAAACGGATTTTCTCCAGTTCAAGTTGAAGGATTTTAAACGTATTTAAGTTCAGACGTTTTTCTTCCTGATACGTTAATCCAAGACTTTTTACCAATTCGATATTTCTCAAACTTTCGGTTGTAGAACCTGCCAAAGCATTGGTCTGATTCACAATTTTTCGGGAAACAATCTTTATTTTTTTACCTAAATAAGAACTAATTAATGCAATAATTGGAGCCGTGATCAAAAAGATAATCGAAATACGATAATCGATTCGGGCCACATACACAATTACAAATATAAATCCGATGATAGTTTGAAAAATAAGAGAGATCGAAAGCGTAATCAGTTTTTCAGAATCAGATCGAACTTTGGTTAACTTACTTAAAGTTTCACCACTTCGTTGATCTTCGAATTCTGCATAGGGTAAATCAAGAGACTTTTTGATTCCGTCAGTATACATCTGAGCTCCGGTTCGTTGAATTACCACATTAGTAAAATAATCCTGAAAATTTTTGGTAATTCTGGAAATCATTGCAGCACCAAGAGAAAGACCAAGCCAGAAGGATAAAGATTTTATAAAACCAATTTCATTTCCTTCGTATTTATGTAAACCAACACCGCAATCCTGCATTAATTTACCGGTAATAATAGAGTCTGATAAACTGAAACAAATGTTTATAGAAGCCATAATCAACGCAAAAAGCAATAGCAATTTGTGTTTGATTATATAAGAATATAATAATTTCATATAGAGAGAATGTTAAAAAAATAGAAGATGCAAAAGTAGTGAATAGTTTGAGTTTGTGAAGTTGATTTATGTTATTAAAAATGTTAATTATTTTAAATGTTTTGTTTTTTATTTTAATCTAAATTTACCACCACAAAAAAACACCCGCATGAAAAAACTTTTACTTCTTTTTGGAGCCTTTACTTTCTTATTAATATCCTGTTCAAGTGATGATGATACTCCTTCGCAGGAAAATCTTGTTTTTCCTAAAACAGTTTCATATCTGTATCCTAATCCATCTTTAGGAACCAATAGTACCAGTACGCTTAAGTTTGACGGTAAGAAAATTGTAGATATAACCGACTCTGATTCAAAAACAATATTTACCTACAACGGTGACATCATAACAAAACAAGAAGTGTTTGATATAGATGAAAAGGGAAATAAAACTGCGGATAAAGTAGTTGAATATAGTTATGAAAATGGAAAATTAAAAACGCGAATTCATAGAATACTTTTTAGTAAAGAATATCCTAATGGAGAATATATTATAAAAACGGTCTATACACATAATTTGAATGGACAAATTTCATATATAAACTATTCGATTAATGCTAAAACAGAAATAGAAATTCAAACCAGCGTAGGTACTTTGACTTATAAAGATGGTAATCTGGTAAAAGAAGAGCAAACATTTAAATCAGTAACAACTACATTGGTTTTTGAATATGACACTAAAAATAATCCTCTTAAAAGTATTTTAGGTTTCGACCTGCTATTTAATGAAGTGAGCTATTTTGGGAAAAATAATATTTTAAAAACAACCGTAACATCTTCTGAGGATACAAAAGTGGCGACGTATTTAACAAGCTATACCTATAATGAGAATGGTTATCCTTTAAGAAGGACTTCATTTGATGGAGGAGGTAAATCAATAGAATACGAAATAGAATATACGTACTAGTTTTAAAATTTAAATATCAATATAAAACCAAATGCTTGTGTATTTGGTTTTTTTATTGGAAAGATTTTCAAATTTATCCTATCATTTATTTGTTGAAAATTCTTATCAATTTAAATGTACTATCTATTATATTTGCCATCAATTATTAATATTTAACCTCTAAAAAATGAAAAAACAATTATTCCTTTTTGTAGTTGCTGCTTTAACATTTGCTTCTTGTTCGAGCGATGATAACAACACTGAAAATGCAGAAGATACAATTTTGCCTAAAACATTAAAATATACAGATATTGCTTTTCCATCTGAGAATGCTAACTATACCTTTAAGTATAATGGCAATAAAATTGTAAGTACAACAGACGAATTTGGAAGAACGGATTATACTTATGATGGTGATCTTATTGTAAAAGAAGTAAATTACGATACAGAAAGTGTAAAGGGAAAAGATATAATAAGTGACCAAACGACTTATACATATGCAAATGGTAAATTAGTTTCTTCGTCTTATGCAGAAGCTTTTTCGACTGCTTATCCTGATGGACAATATAGAAACAGAAGAGTATTTACTCACAATGCTGATGGAACAATAAAAGTAGAAAGATATCAAACTAATGCTAAAACAGGAGTCGAGGAAAAAAGCAACTATGTTGAAGTACTTACTTTTGCCAACGGTAATTTAGTTAAAAGTGTAGAAACAAACACAGAATTTAATACTTCTTTTACTGCTGTTTATGAGTATGATACTAAAAATAATCCTTTAAAAAACATTTTAGGTTTCAGCTTATTAAAAGATCATAGCGAAGGCGAGGGATCATTAAGTTCAGTAAATAACGTTGTAAAGTATACTGCTTCATATAGTGTTAATAATGAATCAAGTGTTTACAAAAGAGAATTGACTTATAATGAAAAAGGTTATCCTGTAAAAAATACAGCTTATAAAAATGACGGAATTACAATTGCAAGAACTAATGAGTATACTTATTAGTTTTAAAATTTAAAAAATCTACCAAAACCAAATACTTCTGTATTTGGTTTTTTTATTGGTGAAAATTGGTGAAATTCGTATTTAAAATAAAAAGCCATGCAATTCAGAACCCAAATACCAATTTCTAAATCGAATAATCCGATCGATTATAATTCGAAAGTAATTTCTCTTGGTTCTTGTTTTGCCGAAAATATGGCAGAGAAATTCGATTATTTTAAATTTCAGAATGTTACCAATCCGTTTGGGATTATTTTTAATCCTGTTTCGATCGAGAAAATAATTAACCGAATAGTTAGGGAGGAATTTTATACAGAGAAAGATGTTTTCTTTTATAACGAACGCTGGCACAGTTACGAAGTGCATTCTGATTTAAGCAATTCAGATCGACAGGAATTACTGGAAACTTTGAATAAAGCCATTTCAGAAACCAATAAAAAATTAAAAGAAGCCACACATATTATCATTACTTACGGAACTTCCTGGATTTACCGAAATTTAGAAAGTGATGATATCGTGGCCAATTGCCATAAAGTACCTCAAAAACAATTCTCTAAAGAATTATTACCGATTGAAGTAATCCAGAAAAGCATTCAAAATACCATTGAGTTAATTCAGGTTTTAAATCCGGACATCAATTTTATTTTTACCGTTTCTCCCGTACGCCATATCAAAGATGGTTTTGCAGAAAATCAACTGAGTAAATCGCATTTGTTTGCGGCGGTTCATTTCAATCTAAAATCTAATATCAACAATCTAAAATTAGAATATTTCCCTTCATATGAAATCATGATGGACGAACTTCGCGATTATCGTTTTTATGCCGAAGATATGCTGCATCCCAATCAGGTGGCAATTGATTATATCTGGCACAAATTCAGTGAAAACTATATTTCAGAAGAAAGTATTTCAACCCTGCAGGAAGTTTCAGAAATTCAAAAAAGTCTGCGTCATAGAAGCTTTAATCCTGAATCAGACCAACATCAGAAATTCTTAGCTAAACTTCAGCAAAAAATAAGTGCGATACAAGAAAAATGGACACACATTAAATTTTAGTTATATTGTTTAATACAGAGTTCAGTAATTGAAAAACTGAGTGTCTTTGTGCCTTCACAGTAAATTAAAAGTAAGAAAATAATTATTTGTCAGTAAAATTCTAGAATAATTGCGCGTAATTATGTAAATTGTTAAAGTTTAAAATTCCCAATTTTGTAAACTGTATAAATACAGCTTTATAATAACGCAACTTTAATCTAATCGTGTTTTATTGACTTATGAATAAGAAACCCATTCATTTTCTTAAAAAAACACTACGTATACTACTATGGTGCGTGGTTTCTATCATTGCACTTTTATTGCTTTTAATTGTTTTAATTCAGGTTCCGTCTATTCAGAATTTTGCCAAGGACAAAGCCATTACTTACCTGCAGGGGAAAATAAAAACCAAAGTTTCATTAGATCATATTTCGATCAAATTTCCTAAAGATGTAGTGCTGGAAGGTTTCTATTTTGAAGATCAAAAAAAAGATACTTTGTTGGCAGGTAAACGTTTAGAAGTCGATGTAGACTTGTTTAAATTAGTAAGCAGTGAATTAGAAATCAACTCCGTTTCGCTGGAAAATGTTACGGCAAATATTTCCAGAAATAAAAACGGCGCATTCAATTTTGATTATATCATAAAAGCTTTTGAATCAAAAGAACCAAAAGTTAAAGATCCAAATGCGAAACCATTTACAATTTCAGTTGTAAAAGTAAATCTGGATAATGTCAAATTCAACTTCAAAGATGATTTTTCTAAGAATGACATCAAAGTAAACCTTACGCATTTCGATACCAAATTCAAAGAATTCGATTTGGATAAAATGAAATTCGACATTCCAAATATCAATCTAAACGGATTGAAATTAGTTTTAGATCAGGATGTTGTCGAAAAAATTGCCGAAGTATCTGTAAAAACCGTTGACACCATTTCGAAAAGAAACGATTTCAACTTGAACTTAGGCAAAATCAGTTTGTCTAAAATTGATATTGCTTATGATAATAAAGATTCCAAACTTGATTCAGGAATTAAATTAGGCAATCTTAATTTATCGGTAAACAAAATAGATCTGAACAATCAGTTGTTGGATTTCGATTCTTTCGAACTAAAAAATCTAAGCGGAAATTTACGATTAGGCGCAAAAGACAAAGAAATTAAAACCCCTAATTTAGATTCAACCGCAATTAAACAAGCCGGTTGGAAAGTAAAATTAAACGATGTCGATATACAAGATGTCGCTTTCAAATTTGATGATATGCAATCGAAACCCGTTTTAAAAGGAATTGATTACAGTCATCTTGATTTGAATAAATTCAATTTTAAAGCAGAGCAACTATATTACGGAAATGATACGATTTCTGGAAACATAAAAACATTAACCGCAAACGAAAAAAGCGGATTAGAGATTCAGTCTCTAAAAACTAATTTCTTTTACGGACCAAAAAATGCCTATCTGAACGATTTGTATTTAAAAACACCGCAAACTTTATTGCAAAACAAAGTAAAAGTAAGCTACAATTCGATCGCAACAATTTCTAAAGAATTAGGAAACCTTTCTTTAGATGCAAATCTAAATCAGTCAAAAATTGGCTTTAAAGACATTTTGCTTTTTGTTCCGGATTTGCAAAAAACGAATCCATTTAAAAGCAACCCAAATGCGATTTTGTATGTGAATACGCGCTTGAGCGGAAAAATAAAAGACCTGAACATTCCGCAATTCGAAATGAGCGGAATAGGAACTACAAAAGTTTCCCTTTCGGGGAAAATAACTGGTTTGCCGGATGCTCAAAAAGCTTATTATGATCTTGATATTAAGAAAGTTTCAAGTACATCAAAAGATATATATTCGTTTGTGCCAACAGAAACAATCCCAAAGAATATTCAGTTGCCTTCTCAATTAAACTTACAAGGAAAATTTAAAGGTTCTGTTCAGAATTTCAAAACCAATCTGGCTTTAAACAGTAGTTTCGGAAATGCCAAAGTTGATGGTTTATTTGATCAGCGCGTTAAGAAAAAAGAGAAATACGATGCAACCGTTTATTTGCTTGATTTTGATTTAGGTCGATTAATCAAAAACGATTCAATCGGAAAAATTACGCTTAAAGCGAAAGTAAAAGGAAATGGTTTAGACCCAAAAACAGCTCGCGCTCAATTTGACGGATTGGTTCAGAAAGCCGTTTTTAATCGATATACTTATAAAGATTTAGCCTTAAAAGGAAATATCGCAAACGGTTCATTCGATGTCAAATCAGGAATGAACGATCCAAATTTAAATTTTGATTTGGTGGCAAGCGGAAATACACAAGAAAAGTATCCATCCATAAAATTAAAATTAAACCTGGATATTGCCGATCTAGAAAAACTGAATCTTCATGCCGGACCAATGAAATTACGCGGAAATATCGATGCAGATGTTGCCAATAGTAATCCTGATTTTTTAAACGGAAAAGTATTTCTTTCGAACATTCAGATTTTGCAAGCGGCAGAACCAATCGTTTTAGATTCGGTAAGAGTTATCGCTTTCGCGGATAATAACCGAAATAATATCAAAATTTCGTCTCAGTTTTTAAAAGCAGAAGTTGACGGAAAATACAAACTAACAACCTTAACTGCAGCGATTAAAAAATCATTATCAAAATATATCGATCTGAAAAATCCGAAAGTAAATGGAGAATCAGACGAACAACGTTTGGCTTTTACATTAAAGATCGACAATGATCCGATACTTTTTAAATTGGTTCCAAAATTAACCGGTTTAGAGCCTATTAATATTACCGGAAAATACAATAACGTTGCAGATTCTTTGGAAATAAAAGGAACAATTCCGCGAATCGTTTATGCTGAGAATACTATTTCTGACGGAAAAATTAATATTGAAGGCAAAGAAAATGCTTTAGAATATAGTGTTTCTGTGGCAACGATTGAAAGCGGTTCTTTAAAAATTCCGTTTACGAGTCTATCCGGAAAAGTCGAGAATAATCTTTTGACGTATGCACTTGAAGTGAAAGATGTAAAAGACAAACAGCAATATTTTATTGCCGGAGAATTTAAAACAGAAGATTCTAAAAACATCTTTAAAATTGATGCAGAAAACTTTGTGCTGAATTATGATAAATGGGATATTGATCCTGAAAATGCAATCGAATTTGGAGGAAAAAGATTGTACATCAATAAATTTTATTTGGCCAATTCCGGAAACGAATTAAAAATTCAGTCACAAGGAGATCAGGATAATGCGCCATTACGAGTTGATTTTGTCAACTTCAAAATCGAGACGATTATGAACATCGTTAAAAAAGACCAGCTTTTGATGCAAGGTTTGATTAACGGAAATGCGGTTGCCGAAAATGTAATGACGAAACCTACTTTTACCTCTGATTTAAAAATAGAGCAATTTGCTTTTCAGGGACAAGCGGTAGGAGATATAGAAATAAAAGTTGATAATAAAACCGATAATTTACTGAATGCAAATGTAGCATTGACGGGAGAAGGAAACGAAGTAAATCTGACCGGAAATTATAAAATTGATGATGGAAATCTTGATTTCAATTTAGATTTGAGTAAGTTGTACATCAAAAGTATTCAGGGATTTACAATGGGCAACGTAACGGATGGAACGGGGTATTTATCTGGAAATTTCAAAATTGTAGGCAATGCGTCAAGTCCAAAAGTTTCAGGCGAATTAAATTTTAATGATACAGGATTTAGAATCACGCAACTGAATTCATTTTTCAAGACAGATCAGGAAAAAATCACTTTTAATAATGATGTAATCACTTTTGATAAGTTTACGCTTCATGACGAAAATGACAACGAATTATCTGTAGATGGAACCATTCAATCTCCGGATTTCAAAGCCTATAATTTTGGTTTAGTAATTACAGCTGATGATTTTAGAGCCATTCATTCTAAAGAAGTCGATAATGATTTGTTTTATGGCGATATGTTCCTGGATACAAAACTAAATATCAAAGGAAATCTGGATAGTCCGGTTGTCGACGGAACTATTAAAATAAATAAAGAAACCAAATTTACGGTTGTATTACCACAGTCAGATCCTTCGATTGCAGATCGTGAGGGTATTGTAGAGTTTGTCGACGAAGATAATATGTATTTGAAACAAACTGTTGATTTGCAAAATAAACTCGATCAGTCTGAAGTAAAAGGAATGGATGTAAATGTGGCCATTTCGATTGATAAAGAAGCTGAGTTGACATTGATTATTGACAAAGGAAACGGTGATTATCTAAAACTAAAAGGTGAAGCCGAATTGGTTGGAGGAATCGATAAATCAGGAAAAACAACTTTAACAGGTAAATACGAGTTCTCTGATGGTGCTTATGAAATGAACTTTAACGGAATCAAAAGAAAATTCGATATCCAGAAAGGAAGTTTTATTACCTGGAATGGCGAACCAACAATGGCAAATTTAAATATTACGGCAATTTATAAAGTAAATGCTGCGCCAATTGATTTATTGGGGAATCAGCTTCCAAGCGACAATTCAGCCGTACGAAATACATACAAACAAAAACTTCCGTTTCAGACTTTATTGAAAATGAACGGAGAATTAATGAAACCGGATATTTCTTTCGGAATTGTGCTTCCGGATGGTAATTACGATGTTTCTTCGGATGTTGTGACTTTAACGCAAACGAAACTGAAACAATTAGAACAAGATCCGGCAGAATTAAACAAACAGGTTTTTGCCCTTTTATTATTAAACCGATTTGTAGGCGAGAATCCGTTTGCTAGTGAAAGCGGCGGTACAAATGCAGAATCTATCGCCAGACAAAGTGTGAGTAAAATTCTTTCGCAGCAATTAAACAATCTTGCCGGAGAATTAATCACCGGATTTGAAGTTAATTTTGATTTAGAATCGACAGAGGATTACACTTCCGGAACCATGCAAAACAGAACCGATTTGAATGTTGCTGTTTCTAAAAAACTGCTTGATGACAGATTGAAAGTAACCGTAGGAAGCAGCTTTGGCGTTGAAGGAGCAGAACGCGCCAACGAAGAAAGTACCAATATTGCCGGAGACGTAGCGCTGGATTATCAGCTTACAAAAGACGGCCGTTATATGGTTCGTGCCTACAGAAAAAATCAATATCAGGTAGCAGTTGAAGGTCAGGTGGTAGAAACGGGTGTTGCTTTTATCATTACCATGAGTTACAACAAATTCAGAGAGCTTTTTCATCGTTCAGAACAGGAAAAGGAAATGATAAGAGAAGAAAAAATCCGTAAAGAAAAAAGAAAGCAAAAAGAGAAAGAAGAAAAAGAATTAAAAGAGAATCAAATTGAAGGCAATGAACAAAAAACATAAGTATATAGAAAATTGGTATATAAAGTATTTTGTACTGTTTTGCCTGTTTTTTGTTTTAGGCTGCAGTAATACGAAGTACTTGCCGGAAGGCGATTTGCTTTACACAGGAGGTTCTGTAACAGTGAAAGATTCTTTGATTAAGAAAAAAGAAAGAAAAGCACTCGAAACAGAATTAGAAGGTTTATTACGTCCAAAACCCAACAAACAAATTTTAGGATTACGCCCTAAATTATGGATTTACAATTTGGCCGGCGAACCTAAAAAACAAAAAGGAACCCGATATTGGCTTCGCAATAAAGTAGGTGAACCGCCTGTACTTTTTAGTAAAGTCGATTTAGATTATAATGCTTCTGTACTGCGCAATTTTACCGAAAACCGAGGTTACTTTAAAACCCGTGTCAGCGCTGATTCTACTGTTCGAAATAAACGAGTTACAGCAGAATATACCGTTATACCCAAAAAACAATACATCATTAAAAGCGTGACTTTTCCTGATGATTCATTGGCCATGTCCAGAATCATTGGAAGATCAAGCCGAAGAAGTTTATTGAAAGTGGGAAAACCGTATGATCTGGATATTATAAAAGCCGAAAGAGAACGAATTGACGCAAGGCTTAAAGAGAAAGGCTATTTTTACTTTAATCCGGATTATCTTTTGGCTCAGGTAGACAGTAGTAAAGGCGATCATGAAGTAAAAATCAGGTTGGTAATAAAACCCGATACACCGCCAAAAGCGCTTACAGCCTATAAGATTAACAAAATTTTTGTTTATCCTAATTATTCTCTTTCAAATGATAGTGCCGTTTACAGGCAAAAAAATATAACGCAATACAAAGATTTCACGATTATAGATACAACAGAGACATTTAAACCAAGAGTTTACGATCGAACGATCTATTTTAAGAAAGGAGATTTGTATAACAGAAAAGACCATAACTTAACCTTAAATCGTTTCGTAAATCTGGGGACTTTTAGTTTTGTAAAAAATGAATTTAAACCGTCGGATAGTATTCCAAAGACTTTAGATTCGTATTACTATCTTACGCTTTTACCTAAAAAGTTTATTCGTGTTGAAGTTTTAGGGAAAACAAATTCAGCCAGTTATACCGGAACAGAATTGAACTTAAATTGGAATAATCGAAACTTACTAAAAGGCGCAGAATTATTTACTGTGTCAATTTTTGGCGGTGCCGATTTCCAGCTTGGCGGAGTAAATAAAGGAAAGAACATTTATAAACTAGGAGCAGAAACAAGTTTAACCTGGCCGAGATTTGTAACGCCGTTTAATATTGAAGGAAATAGCGAATATGTGCCAAGAACAAAAGTAGCTTTGCGATACGAGTATCAAAAAAGAACACAGTTGTATGCGCTTAATTCCTTTAATACCTCTTTTGGATATTTGTGGAAAGAAAACATCAGGAAAGAACATCAGCTAAACGTGATAGATGTAACCTACGTAAGTCCTAATCATGTTACGCCGGAATATTTAGCAGACATTAAAGATGATCCTGCGCTGGGAAAAGTAATTGAAAAACAATTGATTTTTGGTCCAACGTATAGCTATACTTATACAAATACGATGCAAAAACGCCGAAAAAATACTTTCTATTTTAATGGTGAATTAGATTTGGCGGGAAATATTACAGGATTGGTTACAGGTGCAAGTTATAAGAAAGACGATGTAAAAACGATATTCGATGTTCCGTTTAGTCAATATGTGAAAATCAGATCTGATTTCAGGCATTATTTAAAACTCGGTAAAGAAAGTGAATTGGCCAGCAGATTAATTGTAGGAGCAGGATTGGCTTATGGAAATTCAAGAACACTGCCTACATCAAAACAATTTGTAGTGGGAGGAACCAATAGTATCCGAGCTTTTAGAGCCAGAACTCTGGGGCCCGGAAGTTATGTCATTCCGCTAACTGTAAACAACAATTATACACCAGATCAATCAGCAGATTTAAAACTGGAATTTAATACAGAATATAGAGCAAAATTATTTAGTATTGTAAGAGGAGCCGTGTTTGTAGATGCCGGAAATATTTGGCTTTTACATGCCGATCCCGATAAACCCGGAGCCGAAATCTCAAAAGATTTTATGAAAGAAATTGCCATAGGCGCCGGAGCAGGTTTACGTTTCGATTTGTCATTTTTAGTTTTAAGAACCGATTTTGCTTTCCCGCTTAGAAATCCATCTCTTCCGGATGGTCAACGCTGGGTAATCGATGATATTAATTTCGGAAGCGGATCATGGCGAAAAGACAACCTGATATTAAATATCGCGATTGGATATCCGTTTTAAAAAGTTTTTTTGCCACGAATTTCACGAATTTCACCAATTTTTTAAAATGTCTGAATTTTATTTTTCGAATTTTTAATTCGTGAAATTGTTAAAAAGCACAAAGTAGAGATTAGTGTAATTCGTGAAATTCGTGGCAGAAAAAAAATAATTCGTAGCGAAAAAACTTTTAACCTCTTGAAAAAAGAAGTAAATTGGTCTAATAAAATAATAGAATGCAAAATTTAATAAAGAGAATAATAGTTTTAGCTGCGCTTGTACTTGTGATAGTTCTGGCTTTCAAATATTGCGAGTTTAAGAAAGAAAGCGAATCAGATATTCAATATAATACCAATTTAATTCAGCAACAAATCCTTAACGTTGGGAAATTGGTGGTAACCGAAGGACATTTCTCCGAAGTCATTACGTATAAAAACCAACAGAAATACCTAATGGATATGGTTTCTTTTGAAAAGAAAGCCCTTGTTGTTGTAAATGCAAATGTTACCGTTGCCTACGATTTGCATAAAATGAAATACGACATCGACGAAAAAAACAAAACCATCACCATTCTAAATATCCCAAAAGAAGAAATCACAATCAATCCCGATATCCAGTTTTACGATGTAGAACAAAGCAAACTGAATCCGTTTACAGGAGAAGATTATAATAAAATCAACAAATCGGTAAAAGCTAATCTGGCCAAGAAAATCGAAAAATCGACCCTAAAAACCAACGCACAAAATCGTTTAATTAGCGAATTATCGAAGATTTTAATTCTAACCAATTCAATGGGCTGGAAATTACAATACGAAGGAAAAACAATCGAATCTGATAAAGATTTTAATGAGGATTTGAAATTGTGATTTGAGGTTCAAAGGTTCATAGCGGCAAAGGTTCAAAGGTTTTTTGCCACAGATTAAAAGGATTAAAAAGATTTTATAATTTGGATTTGAAAAATAATCTGATAAAGATTCCCATAATCTTGTCATTTCGACGAAGGAGAAATCTTCGCAAGTAACTCCGCAACGAGAATCTAATCTTTGTAGAGCTTCTCGCGAAGATTTCTCCTTTGTCGAAAGACAAAAAATGAGAGAAAAAATTTTGCGTCTCCGCTCCCGATAGCTATCGGGATTGCGAGATTAAAAAATCTGCATATATCAGCTTCAATCAGTAAAATCTGCGTGAAATATTTTATTAACATTAGAAAAATCTCAACATCTTCACAAGATTAAAATAAAACCCGTGTTCCCCAGTTTAAATCCGTAAAATCCGTGGGCAATACTTTAAACGGCTTTTTTATCAAAAATCAAATCCAAACCACCGGCAATTAAATGCGCAACTTCAGGACGTTTTATTTTCAATTGATCAAGATAAACCAAAACCTCCTGCAAAAGTTGTTCTTCATTCGAATCCTTTAAAAGCTCTGCAATTTCAACAGAAAGCAGCCAATCATTAGCATGATTTTTTTGTAGTTTTTCAAATACAGATTTTAGTTCAGCTTTAGAATCTTTATTTTCTCTAATCATACGAACCGTCTGATAAAGAACTTCAAGATCATCACGTTCGTCAGTATGTTTAGCTTTTATAGTAGTGGTTTTCGGAACATTATTAATCAGGTCAAAACTATTGACATCGGCTGGACCGGAAAAAGCAGAAACTACTTTTTTACCAATTGCCATATCATAATTTCCCCATTCAGGCTGAAACAAAATCGTTTCGCCATGCGTCACTGTACAATTTCTAAAACTTATCAGAATAATTTCTCCGTGCAGGTTTCTTGATCCCGTAATAATTTCACCTTCCACAATAATATTGCCTTCAAACTCTAGTTTTACAGTTTCATTTTCAACAATGCTGTAAGCCTGTAAATCCTTCGGACTCATGTCTTCAATCGCTAAATTAAAACCTTTCAGTTTCCCAATCGGACTTCCAAATCCTTCCGGATGTGTCAAAGTTCCGTGACCCACCAATTCTTTTTCACGGTACGATAAAGCCGTTTTTCCTGTGGTTTGTATGTAAACAGGTTTTCCTTCTTCTTCGATAACATTCGTGAAAACGCCCGAAATTTGTAAACCTGTACTCAACTCAATTGTTCCTAAAGCATTCGAATGAATCAGTTTCTGAATCCCCGAAAGTCCTCCCGTACGTAAAGCCATTTTATTAGCAAATTCCTCCAGAATCAAACTTAAATAAGAGAAATTTGGCGTAACATAGAGTTGAGGTTGTAATTGTGTAATATCAAAATTTTGGTTTGCAGCCGAGATATCATAAGGGATTTTCTTCACGTTATCCGTCATACACCACGCACTTTCACCAATCGACGAAAGTAATCCGGCACCATATATTTTAGGATTTTCAACCGTTCCAATCAAGCCATATTCAACTGTCCACCAATGCAGGTTTCGAATCTGGGCCATTTCAGACAATTCGCCCATATTATTTTGTAAATCTGCAACCGCTTTTTCGGCTTCGTCTATTTTTTCCTGAGGCGTATCTTCGGCTTCCTTTAAAATCGAAAGCAGACGAATCGCTTCATACATCTGATAATCTTTATGAGAAGAAATCGCTTTGCAGCCAATTTCTCCAAAACGACGCAAATATTCCGCATATTCCGGATTCGCAATAATAGGAGCATGGCCGGCACCTTCGTGAATAATATCCGGAGCAGGCGTATATTCAATATGTTCTAACTGGCGAATGTCTGATGCGATAACCAAAACATTATACGCCTGAAATTCCATAAACGCATTTGGCGGAATAAACCCGTCAACCGCAACTGCAGCCCAGCCAATTTCAGTTAGAATACGATTCATTCCGTACATGCTCGGGATAGCATCAATTTCGATTCCCGTTTTGCGCAATCCTTCTAAATACGAACTATGTGCAACTTTCGATAAATAATCTACATTTTTACGCATGACATAACGCCAAACCGCTTGATTTATAGGAGTGTAATCGCTATAATCCTGAGGTTTAATAAATTGCTTCAAATGTTTAGGCAATCGCTCTAATAACGGGTTTGTTTCAATACTTGCATTCATTTCGAAAACGTTGTAGATTAGAATGTAAAATTACGAATTAAGACCGCTATTTTTTGCTATTCCTTATAATTTTTTTGTTCGAAACGAATTTTTATTGCGTTTTTCGTGAAGTTTGTCTTGAGGGCTTGTTTAAGTTTTAGGAGCTGTTTCCTGCTATCCGCTATATCTTTTCCTGGCTAAAGAAGCCAGAAAAAGGATGCCGCTTCTATCAGGGCTAGGACTCCAGTTTTCAAAAGAAGATTTTTGTTGTAATTCCCGTGATATAAAAATAATTCGTTCAATTCAAATTTATTGGTTCCAAAAAATTAGTGTAATTCGTGCAATTCGTGGCAACTTTCTTTTAATGATTCTCAGGATTTCTAAAATATTCAATCTTATAATTAAACATATACGCCATATTAGCAGCGCGAACCTTAGCTTCTTCAGCTAATTTGCCCACAAACAAGCTATCAACAACTGTAGTAAAAATTTCCATCCAGCGATCAAAATGCGATTGATTTACCGGTAAATGTTTGTGTGGCGGAAATGGACTTCCGGAATACGTATGTTCTTCTAAAAGAAGAGTTTGCCAAAAACGATACATTTTTTCTAAATGCTCCGGCCATCTTCCTAACATTTTTTCGTTGAAGATCGGACCAATCAAATCGTCTTTTTGAACTTTATCATAAAAAGTATTTACTAAAAGTTTAATATCATCGAGGTTAGAAATATCCTGAAGTGCCATTTTTTTTAAGTTTTAAATCAATTACAAAAATACAACTTAAAGCCCTTTTTATTTATTGATATTTATCATTTTCAATTTCTCATTTTATACAAAGTAAGCATCAGGAATATGATTTTTATGATTATTCTGATGATTTACAAGATCATTATAAATAGACAGAAAAATAAAGTAAGATTTTTATTAGATTATTTGTTTTTAATATTCTGATTTTTAAGTATTTATTAATTTGTTAGATAAGTTTTTGTAAAGGTTAAATTTTAAAATGATGTGTATTTGTAAAGTTTAAAAATTATCAATTCAGGAAAAATTAACATAATATTGAGCTGAATTAGTAAAATTAATCTTAAAAAATAAGAAAAATTTAATTATCAAAAACTCACAAAAACATGAAGAAAACTACCCAAAATCGAACAACTTCAGTAAACCTTAAAATAATGATGTATGTCATTATAATGATTTCGTTTACTATTAAGGTCAATGCACAAACCGTAACACCGTGGATTACCAGCGGAGATCAAACCAGATTATTACAACAACAAGGCACCGTTAATTTCGGTACCAATTCAGGAACCAACCCTTCGACTGTAACCATTAATGCAGGAACAACCTACCAAACCATGGACGGATTTGGTTACACTCTTACCGAAGGAAGTTGCGAAGTAATTAGCGCAATGGCAGCTACTCAGCAAAATCAGTTATTAAATGATTTGTATAATCCTGTTACAGGCTTGAATGCCAGCGTAGTTCGTATTAGTATAGCTGCTTCAGATTTAAGCAGTTCATCTTATAGTTATAACGAAACTTCAGGAGATGTAAATATGAACAACTTTAGTCTTAACGGACCCGATTTGACATATTTAATTCCCATTATCAAAAAAATTCAGCAAATTAATCCCAACATAAAAATATTAGCAACGCCGTGGTCAGCACCAAGATGGATGAAAACCAATAATTCATGGGTGGGCGGAAGCTTACAAACACAATATTACGCAGCCTACGCGAGATATTTTGTAAAATATATTGCTGCTATGCAAGCACAAGGAATTCCGATTTGGGGAATCACGCCTCAAAACGAACCTGAGAATCCGCATAACGAGCCAAGTATGCTAATGAATTCTACAGAACAAAAAAACTTTATCAATCAACAACTTGGGCCGCAAATGGCAGCAGCAGGTTATGGAGGCGTTAAAATTATAGCTTTTGATCATAATTGCGATAACACCGCTTATCCTATAGATGTTTTAAACAATAGCAGTTATGTTGATGGTGCAGCGTTTCATTTGTATTTAGGAAACATTTCGGCCATGTCAACCGTAAAAAATGCAACCAATAAAAACGTTTATTTTACAGAACAATATACAGGATCAGGCGGAAACTTTGGCGGAGATTTTGGCTGGCACATGCAAAACGTAGTAATAGGCAGTACGAATAACTGGTCTAAAACGGTTTTAGAATGGAATGCTGCAAATAACCCAAGTTTAGGACCGCGTACTCCTGGCGGATGTAATACTTGTTTAGGCGCGATTACAGTAAATAATAGTACCAGTTATACTAGAAATGTGGCGTATTATATTATTGGTCAAATCTCAAAATTTGTAAAACCCGGTGCAGTAAGAATTGGTTCTTCAAGTACCAGTGGTACAATTCAAACCGTTAGTTTTAGAAACCCTGACGGATCGATCGCACTTGTAGTTTATAATTCAGGATCGGCCAATACCATAAAAGTAGTTTCAGGATCGTCAGCATTTAATTATTCAGTTCCGGCATCATCAGCAGTTACTTTTAACTGGTCAGCAGGAGCGCCACCATCAACTTCTTTTCCGGGTTATTACAATATCATTTCAAGAAACAGTAATAAAGGATTAGATGTTGCTGATAATTCTACGACAAGTGGAGGACGCATTCAGCAATATGATATTACTGGTGGAGGAGGAAGTAACCAACGCTGGAAGTTTGTTCCGGACGGAAGTGGCAATTATTACATCATTGTAAAATCGACAGGATTGTATTTGGCACCAGAAAGCAATAGTACAGCTGACGGAATAAAAGTACAGCAAAGAGCATTCTCATCTTCAAACGAATTCAAATGGACAGTTAACAGTCTTGGTGGAGGTTATTATCAAATTATTAATGTAAATAGTGGAAAATCGCTCGATGTAGAAAGTGTTTCTACAGCAAACGGTGCCAATATTCAGGTTTGGGCGTATAGCGGAGGATTAAATCAGCAATGGCAATTGGTACAGGTCGAAGCTTCCGCGGCTAAGAAAGTTGCTGTACAAGAAGAGGTTAATACTGTATCTGATTTTTCTCTTTATGTCAATTCTACAAATAACTATTTAAATATTAATACTCCAAATTCAGGTTCCGGGCAAGTTGAAGTTTATAATGCTTCCGGACAAAATGTTTTAAAAAGAAACGTTGAATTTACCACTGGGAATGAAGCCGAAATAGAGATTTCGCAATTACCAAAAGGAATTTATGTAGTTAAAGTGAATGATAGTAAAAGCACCTATTCTAAAAAAGTAATAAAGAAATAATTACCAATTTTTAAATTTTAATTAGTGATTTTATTTTGGTTTGAAAAGGCTGTCTGATTTAAAACTCAGACAGCCTTTTGTTTTATCCTATCAATTGTGTGAATAAATCCTGATTGTCATTTAAGTATTGAAATTCGAAACCATTTTGGGTCATATTCAATTTAATAGCCATAATGTCGTTTTTGTTTTTTAGTTCTAAACCAACCACTACAGAACCAACTTCACGACTGTTTTTCTTAGCAAATTGAAAATAAGTGATGTCATCATCCGGTCCTAAAATGTTGTTTACAAATTCTTTTAAAGCGCCCGGACGTTGCGGAAACTGAATCATAAAATAATGCATCAAACCTTCGTATAATAAAGAACGTTCTTTTATTTCGGCAGTTCTTTCGATATCATTATTGCTTCCGCTAACCACGCAAACGACGTTTTTGCCCTTAATTTTATCGGCATAAAAATCCAGAGCAGCAATTGTCAAAGCTCCTGCCGGTTCTACAACCATGGCTTCTTCGTTATACAAACGTAAAATTGTAGTACATACTTTTCCTTCGGGAACCAGAATAATATCTTCAAGATTGTATCTGCAAACTTCAAAAGTTTTATCTCCAACTTGTTTTACAGCGGCACCGTCTACAAATTTGTCAATCGTTTTTAAGGCCGTATTTTTATTTTCTTCAATAGAAGTTTTCATTGATGGTGCGCCTTTTGGTTCAACGCCAATGATTTTAGTATTCGGACTCAAATGCTTAAAAACTTCAGATAATCCGGAAGCCAGTCCTCCGCCGCCAATCGGAACAAAAACATAATCAATTGGTTCTTTAAAACTTTCCAGAATTTCTAAACCTACAGTTCCCTGACCTGCAATTACTTTTTCGTCATCAAAAGGATGAATAAATATTTTATGGTTTTGAATAGCATCTGCTGTAGCCGAAGCATAAGCATCATCAAAAGTATCTCCCGTTAATACAATTTCTACAAATGATTTACCAAACAACTGAACTTGTTTTACCTTTTGTTTTGGAGTTGTTTTAGGCATATAGATTTTGCCTTGTATTTGCAGAAGATGACAAGAATAAGCTACACCTTGCGCGTGATTTCCGGCACTTGCGCAAACAATTCCGATTGCTTTTTCTTTTTCGTTCAACGAAGAAATCTTGTTGTAAGCGCCTCTAATTTTGTATGACCGTACAATTTGTAAATCTTCCCGTTTCAATAAAATAGTCGATTGAAACTCTTCTGAAAGATTTAAATTTTGTGTGAGTGGAGTAGCGGCAACTACATTTTCGAGTTGCTTTTTTGCAGCAAGTACTTCGTTAAATAGATTCATAATTTTTGTTTATTATTTTTTGCCACAGATTAAATGATTTAAAAAGATTTTTAATCTGTCGTAAAATCGATGTTTTTTTTTGCCACGAATTACACTAATTTTCGCTAATTTTTTTCTCAGGGATTGAAATATAATTCGTGTAAATTCGTGTAATTCGTGGCTGTTTTTTTAGCATTATAAATAAAAAAAACCTCCCGTTTGGGAGGTTTTATAAAATTGTATTTTGTTTACTTATTTATATAATACCTCACCATTATTGCTGAATAGCAATAATATTAATAGAGATAATAATGATATTTAAGTTTTTCATTTCAGATATTTGAAAGACAAATGTATTAATTTTTTGCGAAGTATTCATCAGGGTTATTTAGTTTTTTGTAAAACTGAAAACTGCGACTAAAAACTTACTTCTTAACCGGAGGGTATTGCGCTAAAACTTTAGATACAATTTCTTTTACTCTTGCGTCTTTTTTATCGACGTTTTTAGTTAAGCTTGCAACTCCTTCACCTTGCCAGATCATTTCTTTCTTTTTAGCATCGATTAAATCAATGAATAAAGTTCCTTCTGTAGAAGTTGATACAGTAGTTTGGTTTCCTCCGTACATCATGTAAGGATTCCATCCCCAACCCCAACCGTAGCCCCAACCGGCGCTAAATTGGTTTACGTTTACTTGTTCTCTTGATTTTGTAAAAATATTTACTAATAAATCAGGATTTTCGCTTTTTGTAAAACCTTTGGCTTGCATTTCTTCGTCTATGGCATGTAGAATACGTCTTTTATCCAAATCAGAGATTTCAACCTTATCAATTCCGGGCTTAAAAAAAGCATACGTCTTATAAGGCGCAAAATCTACGTTTTTATCGTAATCAAAATATACGCTTACCGTGCTGCATGAGGCTAATAGTAAAAGCAAAAAAACGGGCACTAATTTGAATGTTTTCATATGTTTAAAAATTTTAATGTTCTTATTCTTTGTCAGGCTGAGCAGAGTCGAAGCCCTTTTTCCCCGATAGTCTTTCGACTTCGCTCAAGGTGAAATTATTTTCCCTAAAATAGATTTTCATCTACAATATTAGGTAAAGTAACTTTTAATAATGGCTCAACTTCCATTGCTCTTTTTATGGCAAAAATAGCTTCGTCATTTCGAGCCCAGCTTCGTCTTGAAATTCCGTTGTTAACATCCCAAAAAAGCATTGACGCTAAACGTTTTGAAGCCTCTTTAGAACCATCAAGAACCATACCAAAGCCACCATTTATAACCTCTCCCCAGCCAACTCCGCCACCATTATGAATCGAAACCCAGGTTGCTCCTCTAAAGCTGTCTCCAATCACGTTTTGTATTGCCATATCGGCTGTAAAACGAGATCCGTCATAGATGTTAGAAGTCTCTCTGTAAGGCGAATCAGTTCCGGAAACATCATGATGATCACGACCCAAAACCACCGTTCCGATTTCGCCTTTTGCAATAGCCTGATTAAACGCTTCGGCAATTTTAATTCGACCTTCGGCATCAGCATATAAAATACGTGCCTGAGAACCTACAACCAGTTTGTTTTCCTGCGCACCTTTGATCCATTTAATGTTATCCTGCATTTGCTGCTGAATTTCATTAGGAGAAGTCTTTGCCAATTCTTCTAAAACCTGACTGGCGATAGTATCTGTTTTTTGTAAATCTTCCGGTTTTCCTGAAGTACAAACCCATCTAAAAGGACCAAAACCGTAATCAAAACACATTGGTCCCATAATATCCTGTACATAACTCGGATATTTGAAATCGATATTATTCTCTGCCATTACATCTGCTCCGGCACGCGAAGCTTCAAGTAAAAAGGCATTTCCGTAATCAAAAAAGTAAGTTCCTTTTGCGGTATGTTTGTTTATTGCTTTCGCTTGACGACGTAACGATTCCTGTACTTTTTCTTTGAATAATTCAGGATTGTTTGCCATCATTTCGTTTGCTTCTTCAAAAGAAATTCCAACCGGATAATAACCTCCAGCCCAAGGATTATGAAGCGAAGTCTGATCAGAACCCAAATCAATTTTGATGTTTTCCTGATCGAAACATTCCCAAACATCAACTACATTTCCTAAATAAGCAATCGAAACTACTTCTTTATTGGCTTTCGCCAAAGTGACTCTTTTTACCAATTCTTCAGTCGAAGTAACAATCTCATTAATCCATCCTTGTTCGTGACGAATTTTGGTGATTTTCGGGTTTACTTCGGCGCAGACCGTAATACAACCTGCAATATTTCCGGCTTTTGGTTGTGCGCCAGACATTCCGCCAAGTCCAGAAGTAACAAATAAATTACCTTCAGGATTTAGTTTTATTTTTCTAAAACCGTTCAAAACCGTAATAGTAGTTCCGTGTACAATTCCCTGTGGGCCAATATACATATAACTTCCCGCTGTCATTTGCCCGTATTGCGAAACGCCTAAAGCATTCATTTTTTCCCAATCGTCAGGTTTAGAATAGTTTGGAATAACCATTCCGTTGGTAACCACAACTCTTGGCGCTTCTTTGTGCGAAGGAAATAATCCCATCGGATGACCTGAATACATTGTCAAGGTTTGCTCATCTGTCATTTCAGACAAATATTGCATCGTCAATAAATATTGCGCCCAGTTCTGAAAAACAGCTCCGTTTCCGCCATACGTAATTAATTCATGCGGATGTTGCGCCACAGCATAATCCAGATTGTTCTGAATCATGTGCATAATCGCTTTCGCCTGTATTGATTTTCCAGGATATTCGTCAATTGGTCTTGCGTACATTCTGTAATCAGGACGCAGACGATACATATAGATACGACCGTAAGTTTCTAGTTCTTCTGAGAATTCTTTAATTAATTCAGCGTGATGTTTCGCTTCAAAATAACGTAATGCATTTTTTAGCGCTAGTTTTTTCTCTTCTGCCGAAAGAATTTCTTTTCGTTTTGGCGCGTGGTTAATGGCCAAATCGTAAGTTGCTTTTGGAGGTAATATTGACGGAATTCCTTGTTTTATTTGTTCTTGAAAAGTCATATTCTTTTTTAGGTACTTAGTTGCTAAGGTTCTAAGTTGCTAAGGTAATTTAGCAAGATTAACAACAGATTAATTTTTTGTTTTTTTTGATTGTTTTGTCCCGCTGGGAATTAAATGTGACTATCTGGCTTATTAAATGTAAATTACCAAATAGATATAAAGCCTTGGAAAGGCGACATATTTATAGAAAATAATAATCACCCAATACAACAGCTCCAGCGGAGCGAAATATTAATTGATGCAATTGGAATTTGGAATTTCAAAATTAGAATTTATTCAAATTATCTAATTTTCAAATTGACTCATTGGCACATTAATACATTTTCAAATTAAAACTAAGGATAACGAATATCCGACCTGTGATAGGATTTGTGGATGGTAATCCTAAATTTTCGCAAGAGAATATCCATTTACAATTTTAGATTTTAGATTATTGATTTTAGATTGTTGAATTATCTAATTGATATATTTTTACATTAACAAATTATCTCATTATCAAATTGGCACATTATCTAATTAGACTTTTTTTCTAATTTGACCTGTGTTTTTATCAAATCCATACGGACAATGACGGCAACCGCTTTTGCAGCAATAACCACGTTTTAGATGATGTTTTTCAGTAAAGCATTTATAACCTTCGGGAGTATAGTAAAAATCTTCGCCTTCGATTAGTTTATTTTCATTACTTTGCTCTTTCATAAATCTGTTATGGGTTGATGTTCTTCTTTATTTAAAATCAAATAAACGAATTTGATTGTGATTTTAATGAAATCGAACATTTTTTATCTACAAATTTATAAATTTTACAGCTAATGTTTCTAATTGTTGCTAAATATTTAATTCCGAAAGGATATCGGGGAATGGCTGTGTTTCCGTTTATAATTTTAAAATACCACTTAGATAAAGAAAATCCTGTTTTTGTGAATCACGAAAAAATTCACCTTCGTCAACAATTAGAATTACTCGTTTTACCATTTTATATTTTTTACGTTTTAGAATATATAATTAGGTTAATACAATACAAAAACAAAGATTTAGCGTACAGAAATATAAGTTTTGAAAGAGAAGCTTATGCAAATGAAACGGATTTAAAATATTTGAAAAACCGATCTTTTTTTGATTTTTTGAATTACATAACTTTAAAATAAAATAGATTTTGAATCAGGAAATTCATATCAACTTTCCTAATCATATTTCATTGACTATAAAACGTGACGATCTCAATCATCCGTTTATTTCAGGGAATAAATTAAGAAAACTAAAATACAATTTACTTCAGGCGAAAACCGAAAAGAAAGATACATTGGTGACTTTTGGCGGCGCTTTTTCGAACCATATTGCAGCAGTAGCTTATGCCGGAAAAGAGCAGGGTTTTAAAACCATAGGCGTTATTCGCGGTGATGAACTTTTTGATAAAATAAAAGAAAATCCGACGTTGAAATTTGCTCAGGAAAACGGAATGCAATTTGAGTTTGTAACGAGAGAAGAGTACCGACATAAAAGTGATATTTCGTTTATCGAAAAATTAAAAGAGAAGTTTGGCGATTTTTATTTAGTGCCCGAAGGCGGAACAAATGAACTGGCGGTAAAAGGCTGCGAAGAGATTTTAACAGCTGAAGATGCTGTTTTTAATTTCGTTTGTTGTGCGGTAGGAACTGGCGGAACAATTTCCGGATTGATCAATAGTGCGTTGCCAAATCAGAAAATTTTAGGGTTTCCGGCGTTAAAAGGTGACTTTTTAACCGATGAAATTCGTATTTTTGCAAAACAAGATAACTGGAATTTGATTTCTGACTATCATTTTGGAGGTTATGGGAAGATAAATTTAGAATTAATTGAATTTATCAACACTTTTTTTGAAGAAACAAAAGTGCCTTTAGATCCAATTTATACAGGAAAGATGGTTTTTGGCGTTATAGATTTAATCCATAAAAACTATTTTCCTGAAAATTCAAAAATATTGCTCCTTCATACCGGCGGATTGCAGGGAATAGACGGAATGAATATAAAATTGAAACAGAAAAAATTACCAATACTTAAAAGCAATGGTTAAAAAAATAATAACATTCTTAATTCTTGCCACTTTAGTAAGTTGTTCGTCGAGTAAACCTACGATTGCGACGACCAAAAAAGCAGCAGCGGTTCAGAGGCCAAGAGTAGCAACGACTAAAAAACAGGCTCCTGTTAAACCAATTGGAAAAAATTACCCTTCTACAAATAATACAACTGAGGTTATTCAATCTACTTCAAAAACAGTTGTAACCAGCGATTTAATTACGAATTACGTTTTGCAATATAAAGATATTGCAATGGGAAACATGCAGAAATATGGTATTCCAGCCAGTATTATTTTGGCGCAGGGAATCTTAGAATCTGGTGCAGGAAGAGGTGATTTGGCATTAGAAGCAAACAATCATTTTGGGATAAAATGCCATAAAGACTGGTTGGGAGAAAGTGTTCGTCATGACGATGATTCAGCTCAGGAATGTTTTAGAAAATATCCCGAAGCGGCAGAATCGTATAGAGATCACGCTTTGTTTTTGGTGGGTAAAAAACGATATGAAACGTTATTTACTTACGAGAAAGACGATTATAAATCCTGGGCAAAAGGTTTGAGAGCAGCTGGTTATGCGACAGATCCTAATTATCCGGACAAATTAATAAGTTATATCGAAAGGTATAATCTGCACCAATACGATTGTCAGGTTACGGGAAGAAATTACAAACCTTTCGAGAAAACTACCCCGACTAAAAGTGTATCGACTCCAACAAAAAGTGCATCAAATTCGAATGCGAACGATCCTAATTCATACGAAGTTCAAAAAGGAGATACCTTATATTCTATTTCAAAAAAATTCAACGTATTGGTTGATGACTTAAAACAAAAAAATAATCTTTCAGACAATGCCATTTCTATCGGGCAACGATTGAAGGTAAAGTAAGTTTTTAGTTTTCAGTCTCAGTTTTCAGTTTTGAAATCAATCTAAAATTAAAATTTTAAATAAAGTTCTCAGTTTATAATCTAAAATCAGAACTCTAAAATCTAAAATAAAAAATGTTATATAAAAGAAGTAGTCAGCTTTTTGCTGAAGCAGAAAAAGTAATTCCGGGAGGAGTAAATTCGCCAGTAAGAGCCTTTAAAGCAGTAGGAGGAACTCCAATTTTTGTAAAAAGTGCCCAAGGTGCTTATTTGTATGATGAGGACGGAAATAAATTAATAGATTATATCAACTCTTGGGGACCAATGGTTTTGGGTCATGCTTATCAGCCGGTTGTTGATGCTGTAATCGAAAAAGCAAAACTTGGAACTTCTTTTGGAATGCCAACAGAATTAGAAACTCAAATCGCTGCTTTGGCGGTTTCTATGGTTCCGAATATTGATAAAATAAGATTTGTAAATTCAGGTACAGAAGCTTGTATGAGTGCCATTCGTTTGGCTCGCGGATTTACAAAAAGAGATAAAATTGTAAAATTTGCCGGTTGTTACCACGGACATTCTGATTCATTTTTGATTCAGGCCGGAAGTGGAGCCGTAACTTTTGGTTCGCCAAATAGCCCGGGAGTTACAGAAGGAACTGCAAAAGATACTTTGTTGGCAAAATACAATGATCTAGAGAATGTAAAAACTCTTGTAGAAGCGAATAAAGGCGAAATTGCAGCGATTATTATCGAAGCAGTTGCCGGAAATATGGGTTGTATTCCGCCAGCAAAAGGTTTCTTAGAAGGATTAAGAGAATTGTGTACAGCAAACGGAATCTTATTAATTTTTGATGAGGTTATGACTGGTTTCCGTTTGGCTCGCGGAGGAGTTCAGGAATTGTATAATATCAATGCTGATATTGTAACTTTCGGGAAAGTAATTGGCGGAGGTTTACCGGTTGGTGCTTTTGCTGCCCGCGAAGAAATCATGAATTATCTGGCACCACTTGGTCCGGTTTATCAGGCAGGAACATTATCAGGAAATCCGTTAGCTATGGCTGCAGGATTGGCAATGTTGCAGGCACTTGATAATGATCGTGAAATTTTTACCCGTTTAGAAGAAAAAACAGCTTATTTAGAAGCGGGAATCGATAGAGTTTTAAAAGCAAATAATGTTGTTTTTACGATCAATAGAGTAGGTTCTATGATTTCGGTACATTTTGATGCTAATCCGGTTACAGATTTTCAAACCGCGGCAAAAGGAGATAACGAAACGTTTAAGAAATTCTTTCACGGTTTATTACAGGAAGGAATTTATATCGCACCATCTGCTTACGAAACATGGTTTATTACAGATGCTTTAACTTATGAAGATTTAGATTTCACAATTAATGCGATTGATAAAGTTTCAAAGACATTTTAAAACTTAAGAATTATATATTTCAATTTCAGGCCCAGCTTTTTAATAAAGTTGGGCTTTTTTTTAGCCATTAAATTTTAATTTGAAGTAGTTAATAAAAAGTTAATGAGAATGTTTGTTCTTATATATTTAGAATAAAAATTATTTTTGTTTAACAAATAATCATTAAACTTACCATAAATGAAGAAATTTTTCATTTTTATTACAATGACAGTTTTTATGCTGTTTTCTACCAAACAAAATGCACAATCTAAAAAGAAAGAAACAAAAAAAGGAGAAACTGTAGTTGCTCCACCGGTGAAAAAATCCGAATCGACGATAAAAGAATACAGTAAAGTAATTACGAAAGATGCTGTTTCTGATGAAGGACTTTTCACCGTGCATAAAGTTGATAAAAAATACTACTTCGAGATTCCCAATAAATATTTAGATAAGGATATGCTTTTAGTAAGCAGACTTTCTAAATTACCAGCAAATTTAGGCGGAGGATATGTAAACGCCGGTTCTGAAACTAATGAACAATTAATAGTTTGGCAACGTTTTCAGGATAAAATTCTCATCAAATCAAAATCATATAATGCGGTGGCAAACGATACTTTGCCTATTAGTATTTCGGTAAAAGCCAACAATTATGAGCCTACATTATTTGCTTTTGATATTGTCGCTTTAAGCAAAGACTCGGCAAATACAGTAATTGATGTTACTAAATTTTACAGCACAGATGTAAAAGCGATTAGCGGAATATCAGCAGAAATGCGTGAAACTTATAAAGTAAAAGGATTGGATGATTCGAGAAGTTTTATCAATACGATTAAAAGTTTTCCGATGAATATCGAGGTAATTCAGGATATGACTTATAATGCCTCTAAGCCATCTATGTTAGAAGATACAGAAGCAATTAGCATTCAGATGAATCAATCGATGGTTTTATTGCCAGAAGTGCCTATGAAACCTCGATTAGCAGATCCAAGAGTTGGATGGTTTACAGTAAGTCAATACGATTACGGAAGCAGTGAATTAAAATCAGACCTTAAAACATACATTCGCAGATGGAGATTAGAACCTAAAGATCCTGAAGCGTATCAAAGAGGAGAATTGGTAGAACCCATAAAACCAATTGTATATTATTTAGATCCTGCAACACCAGAAAAATTAAGAAAATATATTAAACAAGGAATTGAAGAATGGCAAAAGCCTTTTGAAGCTGCAGGTTTTAAGAATGCAATTATTGCTAAAGATGCGCCAACAAAAGAGGAAGATCCTGATTTTAGTCCTGAAGATATTCGTTATTCGGTTATTCGTTATGTAGCAAGTACAACCCGTAATGCGGTTGGACCAAGTGTTTCTGATCCCCGAACCGGAGAAATTATCGAAAGCGATGTGATCTGGTACCACAATCATTTGCGTTCGTACAGAAACCGATATTTGTTAGAAACCGGAGCAGCAAATCCTTCGGCAAGAACGTTGCAAACCAGCGATGAAGAAATGGGAGAGATGATGCGAATGGTTATTGCTCATGAGGTAGGCCATGCTTTAGGATTTCCGCACAATATGGCAGCAAGCTGTGCTTATGATGTAGAGAGTTACAGAAACGGTGATTTTACGCAACAAAACGGAATCTCGGCCAGTATTATGGATTATGCCCGTTTTAATTATATCGCTCAGCCGGGAGATAAAAATATTCGTTTTGTTCGAAAAATGGGTGCTTATGATCAATATGCAGTAAATTGGGGATACAGAGTGATTCCGAATGTGAAATCTCCAAAAGATGAAGTTTCAACTTTAGACAAATGGATTTTAGAGAAAGCCGGAAATCCGATGTATAAATTCGGAAAACAAAGCAGTGCATTTGATCCTACAACCCAAACAGAAGATATTGGAAATAATTCGATGAAAGCAAGTTCATACGGACTTAAAAATCTTGAATATGTAGCAAATCATTTAAATGAATGGACGAGTAATGTGACGAATGACTACGGAGATTTAGATGAATTGTATAAAGAAATGCTGGATGCGTGGAGCAGATATGTTGGTCACGTAGTAACCAATGTTGGCGGAGTTTACGAAAACACCAAAAAACCAAATCAGACCGGAAACATTTATGAAGTGGTGCCAAAAGCGAAACAAATAGAAGCAATGAACTGGCTTCAGGCAAATGCTTTTGCATCGCCAACCTGGATTGTAAATCTAAATACTTTAAAAAATACGGATGTTGCAGGTTATACAGAAAGGTTTAGAGCTTTGCAGGTGCGACATTTAAATAATTTATTAAGTATTGGTCGTATTGGTCGTTTGATGGACAATGAAATTCTAGGTGCAGATACTTATAAAGCATTAGATTTATTAAAAGATACCCGAAAAGGAATCTGGAAAGAAACTGCAACGCCGGCGAATGTAACGATATACAGAAGAAATTTACAAAGAGGTTATCTGGACAGAATGGGCGCTTTAATGACAGAAGAAATCAAACCAGCAGACCGATCTGTAATTTATTATAATGTAGCACAATCTGATGTAAGGGCTTTGGTTCGCGGAGAATTAACTGCTTTAAGAAGTACTCTTTTAGCAGCAAAAGCAAAACCGGTAAACACAGAAACAAAATACCATTATGAAGATTGTATCAAAAGAATCGATTTGATTCTGAATCCGAAATAGGAAATGTATAGAAATAAAAAAAGAGGCTTTCGAGCCTCTTTTTTTGTTTGGAAAAAGATTATTTTTTATCTTTTCTATGTTGTTTCATTTTGTCTTTGCGCTCTTTCTGCATCGCTGTCCATTTTGTGTATTGATCTGCATTCAGAATAGATTTCATTTTGGCATCTGTTGCTTTGTGATCTTCTTCCATTTGTTTTCTCATGGCTTTTTTCTCAGCATCAGTTGGCGCTACACCAGTATCTTTGCGGCTTTTTCTAAGCGTTTCCATTTTTGCACTTCTGTCAGATAAAAGCTGGCTTACTTGTTTTTGCTGGTCTGCATTTAAGTTAAGATCAGTAGTTAATTTTTGTAAATGTGCCTGATCGCGTTCTTGTGGAGATTTCATATCTCTTCTGCCTCTGTGATCTCCTTTTCTTTCGTGATCTTTTTTAAGAGCCGTCCATTTAGTATACTGATCCGCATTTAAAATAGCTTTCATTTTAGCGTCATTTGCTGCTCTTTCAGTTTCCATTTGCTTTTTAAAAGCATCTCTTTCTGCTGCAGTAGGTTTTGTTTTGCGATCTTTATTAGCATCTCTAAATTTTTCTCCTTTGGCACTTCGGTCGGCTAATAATTGTTTTACTTGTTCTTGTTGTTTTTTATCCAAATTCAATTCAGAAGTTAGCTTTTGTAAATGTTTCTCGTTACGTTGTTCAGGAGTTAATTTTTCTCTTTGATCACGTGTAGCTTTCTGATTGATGTCTTGTGCAAAACTTACCATTCCAACGAACAATAAAGCTGCGATAAATAATTTTTTCATAATTCGTTTTTTTTAAAAGGTTTATATCCATTAGACTTCAAGAAGTTTGCTAAGTTTAATCGTGTTGTAAGATTTATCTTTTAATTAACAGAAACTATTAATGAAAACATAAAAAGTATCTCAAATAAAAAAGAGGCCATTTAAGCCTCTTTTTTGTAACTATAATTAGTTGTTTTCTTTTCTGTATTCTTTCATTTTCTCTTTCGCCTGCTTTCTTTTTTCTTCCTGAATAGAAGTCCATTTTTTGTATTGATCGGCATTTAGAATGGCTTTCATTTTAGCATCGTTAGCCTCTTTTTCATCCATTATTTGTTTTTTTAAAGCTTCTCTTTCTGCTGCAGTAGGTTTTACATTATTATCCTTTTTAGCCTGGCGCGCTTCTCTTAATTGTTCTGCTTTAGCACTTCTGTCAGCTAAAAGTTGTTTCACCTGAGCTTGCTGATTAGCATCTAAATTCAATTCGGATGTTATTTTTTTCAATTGTTTCTCATTACGTTGCTCCGGAGTTAATCTTTCTCTCGGTTCGCGTGTAGGTTTTTGATCTGCTTCTTGTGCAAAACTTGCTATTCCAACGAATAGCAAAGCCGCGATTAATAGTTTTTTCATGATGTACGTTTTTTAATTGTTATAGTAATTAGACTTTATCAAATTGAATAGGTTTAATCTGATAATCAGAATTGTAGTTTATTTAACAAAACGAAAAAATGTTCCGCGATATTATATAATAAAGGATAATTGATTTTTATTACCAATAATCATGATGTTTTACCAAAATAGGTTTTTAAATTTGTTAGTACGTTGACACTTTCTAAACAGAATTATCAGAAAAAAATATGGAGCACATATTCAATAAAAAAAATAAAAACAGAGTTCTTAAAGCCTTAAATAACGAGATGTCGTATCAAAAGTTAACTACTGCCGAATTGCATCAATTTGTACAGCATTGGAATTACGATGACGGGATCGAACCTTTTAATTGGATCATCAAACAAAAATATCTTGATAAAGGAACAGCGCTTTGTTTGTATTGGATGTTGCAGCCGGATTATTTCTGTAAATTCAAAAGCGTAGAGGAAATAAAAGATGATTTAAATGTTGAAACGTATCAGCTGATAAAAGAAATTGAACAAAGATATATTTCAGGTTTCTATGAAGAAGAGAATTTTGCATTTGATCCGAAGGAAGAGTTTCTCGATGAAAATTCTAATACCCAATGCATTCCTGCAGAAATGCTTTTAAAATCGCCGGGAACTATTTTTGAACGACAAGATATTGAGTTTGCTTTTTTAAGAAATCCTAATGAAAAAGAAGTAAAAACAATTAGTACAAAGATTGCAGATGCTGTAAAAATTATTCAGATTTCTAATCCTGATTTTGTTTATGATCAAACAGATGATGCAATACAAGCCATAATAGAAAGTGTAGAATATTGGAAAGAGAAAGATTTAGGAAAGATAAAAATTAAAAATCTCTCTTATTTATGGATGGATTGTATGCATAAAAAACACAACTGGAATTGGATTATTTGGGATTGGGAAACGGGAAATAATATAGGAGTGACCAATAGTACAAAAGAATTAACCTGTTTGGCAGATACTATTATAAACCATACCATAGATGGATTTCAGCAATCTTCGATAATTTCAGATTTATACAAAGATCTCGACGGAGTAAATAATTTCTATGATTTGAAAAAAGATCCTTACAGTGGAATTGGTTTGCTTTTTAGTACAGATCATTTAAAATTTAGATCATAATAAATCATGGCATTAAGAAAAATCACGGTGGAAGATAAGATCTATTTATATAAATCGGTTACTGGATTTGGAGGCAGCACAGCTATAGCAACATTTGAAATAACAATATTTTTAGAGCACTATAAACTAACGCCACTGAAAATTAATTTCATTACCTGGGAAGATGCGTATGCCGGAAATCCATTAAGTACAGGGATAAAATTAACCAGGTTATCGACTAGGGAAGAAGAAGTTGTCAATTTGAACCGGCCTAAATATATTAGAGAATTTATTTTGTACGGTTTAAAATTGGGTTGGAATGGTCAAAATAAAGTAGAGCTTATAGATGGTTTAAAGATATTGACAAGTTTAGATTATGATGTTTTTTCGCTGCATCCCAAAGAGGCAGTTATTATTGCGCATGGTAAAGAATACTTGAGATAAGTTGATTTTTTAAGATCAGAAATTTACTTCAGAATTAATTGCTTACTTTAGTAAGACCAGAATTTAAAACCCAAAACAAATTATTATGAGTTTAAATGCCACACCAAACAATAATAAAATTGCCTTTTTTTCGACCCAGCCTTACGACAAATCTTTCTTTAATAAGTATAATGAAGGTTTTGGTTTTGAGTTGGATTTTTTTGAAACGCAACTTAATCCTCAGACCGTTATCCTTATTGAAAGTGCAACTATAGTTTGTGTTTTTGTAAATGATATTGTCAATGAAGCCGTAATTAAGCAATTGGCAGAAAAAGGAGTAAAGATTATTGCTTTGCGTTGTGCGGGTTTTAATAATGTCGATTTAGAAGCTGCAAAAAAATATAATATAAAGGTATGTCGTGTTCCGGCATATTCGCCTCAGGCAGTTGCAGAACATGCGATTGCGATGATTTTAACTTTAAACAGAAAAACACATAAAGCCTATAATAGAGTTCGTGAGCAAAACTTTTCGCTAAACGGATTATTAGGTTTTGACCTATTTGGTAAAACAATCGGAATTATAGGAACGGGAAATATAGGCAAAGCTTTTGCTAAAATCGCTTTAGGTTTTGGCTGTAAAGTTCTAGCGTACGATATTGTTACAAATGACGAAATGGTAAAAGACGGAGTGAAATTCGTATCTCTTGACGAAATTTTTAAAGAGAGTGATATTATTTCGCTGCATTGCCCTTTAAACGAACAAACCAAGCATATTATAAACAGCAAGTCTATTGATGAGATGAAAGACAGCGTTATGATTATCAATACAAGTCGTGGGGCATTAATAGAAACAGCTTCTGTAATTGAAGGATTAAAAGAAGGTAAAATTGGTTATCTCGGAATCGATGTTTATGAACAGGAGGAAAAACTATTCTTCAGGGATCTTTCTGCTGATATTATTCAGGATGATGCAATTCAGCGTCTAATGAGTTTTCCGAATGTTTTGGTTACGGCACATCAGGCCTTTTTTACCAATGAAGCGTTAACGCAGATTGCGTTGGTTACTTTTAATAATATAAAGTCTTTGCTGACCCATAATGATATAGAAAATAAAGCAGCTTTGCTGGTTTAAATTAGATGTTAAACTTAAAATAGAAATTATGAAAAGTAAAATCGCAGTGATATTTATGATTCTGGGAATCATTTCTTGTCAGAATAAAGAAAAAACCGAAGACAAAAGCATAATCAAAACAATTGCCGAAGATACTTTATCTAAAACCGTTGCAGGAACTGCAGATGTTAGCTATGCTCCTGCAAAAGATGATAAAGCAGTCGAATTGATTCGTACACAATTGAATATTTTATTAAAGAATGATTTACCGGCAATGACAAAAGAGGATCGGTTTTTTTATTACGAAGCTTTCGATCTTAACAATGATAAAAAAGACGAATATTTTGTTGGTTTCTCAAATCCGTATTTCTGCGGAAGCGGAGGTTGTTCTGGATATATCTTAAATAATGACGGAAGTTTAATTAATAAATTTTCGGTAACTGATTTTCCTATTTTGGTAACGACTTCAGCATCTGAAAAGTTTTATGATCTTATATTTGAGACAGGAGGAAAATTTCATGTCGTAAAAATGAAAAACGGAAAATATCCGTCGAATCCATCTGTTCAGGAAATTTGGAGAGGTGATGTTCCTAAAGAAAACACCAAGGTTTTGGATATTCAGGGGAAAAAATTAGAGAAGTATTCGTTTTAGAATACTTAGTAACTTCAAATATTAAACCCGATAGATTTTTAAAATCTATCGGGTTTTGTATTTCAAAAAGAATCATTCCATAGGAATGTCTGCTCGGTAGAATAAAATTCGAATTGCAATTATACGTTCCGTAGGAACGTTTGATTATGATGAAAATATTTTATTTCCGTAAAAGAAAGCAGATGTCCTTACAGGACACAATGCAAAACAATATCTTATTTCCTACCAATGAGATATTCCGATGGAATATCATTTTAAGAGAGAATTAATAAAGTTAAAAAATGTGATAATCGCTGAAAAAAATATTCTGCGTATTTTTTTAAACAGTTATTGTCTTTATAAAACAAAGAAAGGAATTCTATTATGAATTCCTTTCTTTGTTCTTAAACCCGACAGATTTTTAAAATTCAAATTCTCCAATAAGAATTTTACTGTCGCTTTCACGCTTGTTTTCTTTCTGACTCTGGAAAACAGCAATTTTACGCTCTTGTCTTCCATCAGAATAGTACAAATATACTTCTGCCATTACTGTCGTTGGTCCGGAAAGAATATTTTGTCTCTCACCGAAAAAATTGGTTTTAATTTTATATTTCCCTTTGATTGCTTTTTTTAGTAAAAATTGTTCAGGCCCAAAACCCTGAGTAAAATCATTGCTTAATCTTCCTCCAATTTCCGTCGACCTGTGTGAGTACGAACAATCTTCTCCTCTCGGATCAGTAACCCAAAGATCGATATCGGTATTGTCTTTATTCCAATTAATCACAATGCGAATGTCTACTGGAAGATTTGCTTTTAAACGATCATCTACTTTGCTTGCATCGACATTTTTGTTTTGGCTCAAAATATTATTGATTTCCATAATCAAAATCTCTTCAATGCCAGTATCTCTTACAGAAATCTCATCTGTATATTCCTGATAAAGCATAGATTTATAAACATTAAGAGCTTCTTGAGGCTTTTTATTATCTACCAAAGCCAATGCATAATCTCTGTGACTTTGCGGATCAAACGGTCTCCATTCCAGAATTTTTTGTGTAATCCACAATTCTTTTTCGTAATTACCTCTTTGTTTCAATAGATAAGAGATCGTTTTGTATAATTCTTCATTTTCTAAATCAAGCTCTGCTAATGTGCTTAAAACTTTTAGAGAAAGTGCTTTATCTCCTTTTTTAAACAACAGTTTAGAAACATCGAAATAATAGGTTACCTGTTTTTCGTATTTAGGACGATTTTCAAGATATTTCTGGTAAATCAATTCAGCAGATTGTAAAGTCTGAAAATCTTTCATATACTCTTGATTACTTTCTACATCTACCAAAATTATTTTTCCTGTAGATTTTGTTTTATCGCCAATAGAATAGTTTTCTTCTGCATTACTTGAATAGCCATCTTGAGAGGATACTTTTTGCGACTGCTTAGAAATTGTAGGATACTGTTTTTTTTCTGAAGGCTTAAATTCGCTATTCCACCAGGTTGCCAGTTCACGTGTTTTATCAAAAGCTTTCGATAGAAGGCTTTTTCTTTTTTCTAAAATTTGCTTTTTGTTTTGCGAAACGATTTTATTGTATTCCGGTAATAATTCCTGTGGAGGAGTGATGCCAAAACGTACATAATCATCAATATCATCTAATACTATAAGGCTGGTATTTTTACTTACCACTCCAAATTGTTCACTCAGATTTCTAATTTCGTCGCTGTTTTGGGTTGAATTGAGTTCAAGATCATTAATTTTTCGTTGTGCCCAAAATTGTGCAATTGGCCATTTGTCTGCTTGTACCGCGTTATTAAAATCTACAGGAATTTCAAATTTCTTATTCCCTACAGAAAAAAGAGCTGTAAGCTTGCCCAAATTTGGAGATGCAATTCCAAATATATTAACAGGTTCATTGACAGCAGTCCCTATATTAGGAAACAATTCCTGAATAGTATTACTTTCCTTAAATCCTAAAAATATAATAGGAAGTCTATTAAAAGTTTTTAAAGAAGATTGCGTATCTAATTCGTTAAGATTGATAAAATTTCCTCCTGATTGTAATGCCAAAAGTTTAAGCAAATTAAAATCAGAAGTTGGTGTGCTTGCGATACTGTTAACCGGTTTTTTGAATTTTAAAGTTAAGTCACCAAAATTTGAAATTCCGTCAGAAAATAACAGATACTCGTCTGTTTGCGGAATTTCTTTTAAAGCACCAAAGTCAGTTCCTCCATCATATTTCAGGGTAAGAATTCTGTTTTTTAAGGCACTCCAGTTTCCTCCTGAAACCGTAAATTCTTCTGTTTTCTCAAGAGTATTATTTAAAAGAACAAAAGACACTCCAATATCCTTATTCTCTAAAAAATAAGCATTAAGAAAGTCAAGCTCTTTTTTATGGTCTCTTTTTGATCCGCTGAATGAATTGTCCCAAATGATAGCAATTTTTTGAGATTTTGCTTTTTCTTTTACAGGGAAATTCATCGCAACACTTGCTGCAAAATAAGATTTATTGTCAGAAGCTTTTTGAACCAATACGTTTGAAGACTCGTTTACTTTTGGAATAGTAATTTTAAGACTTTCATTTGGCGTAAAATTCGTTTTGTTTATTTCAGCAATCCATTGATTTCCCTTTTTTTGAAAAGTAAAACTTCCATCCGGATTTTCAGTAATATTAGGAGTTGTCAGACTTTCATCGACCAATACTTTCAGATTAAATTTTGGAATATTAACTGCGTTGGCAAAACTTAAAAAATACTGATAATCGGTGGCCGAATTTTTTAATTCCTGATTGTATGTAATCCTGATAAATCTGGTGCCTCTGGCCGTAATGGGATAAATTCTGGTTCTGAAATTATTTCCGGCTACTTTTTCAATAATACCGGGATCTACATTTCTTTTTTCAATACTTTCAAATACTTCTTTAGCTCGTTCTTTTGGAACAGGAACTGCGTCTCTCAGACTTCCGTTGATGTCTAAAGCATAGCCACTTATAGTTACTCCTTCCGGCAACGGAAGTGTAAATTTTCCTTCTAAAATTCTGTCACCAGGATTGTAAAATATATAAGTTGCTGTAGTTGAGGCAAGATTTCCTAAAATTTTGGTTTCAATTTTTACTTCCTGCAGGATTACTGAATTTTTTTTCTGATTTTCGACATCCAGCGTTGGAATCTGTGAAAAAACGGCACTAAAGAATAATAGTGCACAGATATTAAAAATTTTATTCATAATTAATAAGTGTGATTTTTAATTTGATTTGAAATAAGAAAAAACAATTCGTTTTAAAAGTTTTTATTTTTTGGAATGTTTCAGACTAGAGAGCGTGAAGATGTTTCGCTACAATTCCAAAATTAATACCCTGAACCTGATCAACTCCACTGAAATTAACCGCAATCAGCTGACCGCATTCATTAAAAACCGGTGCGCCACTAGCACCATGTGTAGAAGTTATACTGTATTGAATTTTATTACCGTCCGATTCTTTACTTATTTGACCATTATAAAGCTGCACTTTTATCCCTGAATTTGTTTGTGCCAAATCCATTCCCATTGGATAGCCAACCATTATCGCTTTTTGGCCGGGAGCCAATGATTTATCATCATCGATTGCATTATCAAGATTGATTATATTGGTAACACTTGCAGGAGTTTTATGATCAGCTAACTGTAAAATTCCTAAATCAATATTATTGTCTTCTGAAACTTTATTAATCTCGCAAGTAATCCACGTATCATTAGAATCATGAAGAGCTACTTCGATATCTAAGGTTTTTACATATACCTCGATATCATCTATCGCAACATAATCTTTTACAGGAATAGAGGCTGCAATATCATTTGATACTGCCGATGTATCTGTTGTTGTTTCATTAGAATTAACAAATTCTTCGCCCGCAGGTTCGCTGGTTTCTTCGCTAGTTTCCTCATAATCTCCCTCTCCGTCACCTTCATCATACGACACTGATGCGTGGCTCCAGTTTCTGTCGATAAAACTTTCATATTCATTTTCAGGAACATCTTTAGTAAGAATAGAAGCAATCTTCATTCTTAGATTTCGTGTAGTAGTATTTACTTTTTCGCTCTCTTCATCGGATGAATTCCATGGCTGTAAAACATGTTTATTAGTTACCATGTTTCCGTTTGTATCTATAAAAAAACCAGTTCCGTAAATTGTTTCTTCCTTAGCGTCCTCAACATTAAGTTGAAATTCTTTTCCATTAATTTTAGCAAAATAGCCATATCGATGTTTTATAAGTACAACTGCGTCTTTGTAAGCATCATAAATTTTAGTATCTGTGCCTAAACAAATGGTTTTACTTTCAGTTTTAAAATATTGATATCCAAAAAAAGATGCAGTCGAAAGAACGATAATAGCAATGGCAGCAATTTTGTAGCGATTTCTGTTGTTGTTTGTTGAAGTTAGGTCTCCGTTAGGTTGTATTTTTCTAATTTTCATTTATAATACTGGTTGAAATATGATGATTGAATGGGTTTTGGTTAAAAAAAAATAGACTTTATATAAGCCTATTTTTTTTTCAAATGTAGTAATTTGTTTGCTAAAAAAAATGTCAAAATTGAACCAATTCTGTATTCAATATTAACTCACTATTATTTTATTTGTTTAGATTCTATAAGTATTTGTCAATATATTTTACTGTGAAATAACTTCGATGAATTAAGTTGTTGTATTTGAGTTGTTTAGTTCCGATGCTTGAGTCTTATCTTAATTTTTTAATCAGGATAAGTATTTTTTTAAAATAAAAAACCCAACAGGTTTTTAAAACCTGTCGGGTTTGCTGTATAATTTAATTTTGGAATTTGGATTTTCCAAAATTGGATTTTTAAAAAATTACTCCACCAATTCCACAAACTTAAAGTCACCTTCAACAGCAACTTTAGTCAAACCGTGTTTCGATAAGTTTTTTATGGACGCATCCCATTTTTTACCGCTTAAATTTGCAGTAATTTTTAGTTGCTGAAGATCCATTTTATTTTCATTTCCTTTCAATAAATCTACGATAAACTTTTCTTCATCAGATAATTCAATCTGAGCTTGTTTTTTCTCCGGACGCATTTGCGGGAACAATAAAACTTCCTGAATCGAAGCATTGTTTGTTAAATACATAATCAAACGATCCATACCAATTCCCATTCCGGAAGTTGGCGGCATTCCGTATTCAAGCGCTCTTAAGAAATCTTCATCGATAACTCCGTTTGCTTCATCGTCACCTTTTTCAGCCAAACGCATTTGGTCTTCAAAACGCTCACGCTGATCAATTGGGTCATTCAATTCAGAATATGCATTTGCAATTTCTTTACCGCAAACCATCAATTCAAAACGTTCTGTAAGTTCAGGATTGTCACGGTGCTCTTTACATAAAGGCGACATTTCTTTAGGATAATCAGTAATGAAAGTTGGCTGAATATAATTTCCTTCGCATTTCGCTCCAAAAATCTCATCAATCAATTTTCCTTTACCCATTGTTTTATCCACGTCAATTCCCATTCCTCTTGCAGCGTCAAACAATTCTTCTTCCGTTTTACCAGAGATATCAAAACCAGTAAAATGTTTGATAGAATCTGTCATCGTTACACGGGCATAGGGCGCTTTAAAGTTAATTTGGTGTTCACCAAAAGTAACTTCGCTCGTTCCGTTTACCGCAATAGCACAATGCTCAAGCAAACCTTCAGCAAATTCCATCATCCAGTTGTAGTCTTTGTAAGCTACATATATTTCCATAGCCGTAAATTCAGGATTATGAGTTCTGTCCATACCTTCATTTCTGAAGTTTTTCGAGAATTCATAAACACCTTCAAAACCACCAACAATTAATCTTTTCAAATACAATTCGTTTGCAATACGCATGTAAAGCGGAATATCAAGCGAATTATGGTGTGTGATAAAAGGTCTTGCCGCAGCTCCACCAGGAATCGATTGTAAAACCGGAGTTTCAACCTCAAGATAACCTGCATCGTTAAAATAACCACGCATTGCAGTATACAACTTGGTACGTTTAATGAAGTTTTCTTTAACTTGCGGATTCACTGTTAAATCTACATAACGCATTCTGTAACGTAATTCTGGATCGTTAAAAGCATCGTGTACGTTTCCGTCTTCGTCTACTTTTGGTAAAGGCAACGGACGTAAAGTTTTACTCAAAAAAGTAAAACCGTCAACACGAATACATTGCGCGCCTACTTTTGTAGTAAACAATTCACCTTCAATACCAATAAAGTCACCTAAATCAGTTAGTTTTTTAAATACCGTATTGTATAAAGTTTTATCATCACCTTCACACAAAACATCACGGTTCACGTACAATTGTATACGTCCTTCGCTATCCTGCAATTCAGCAAAACAAGCTTTTCCCTGATCTCTAACACTCATTAAACGTCCGGCAACGATCACCTTCTTACCCTCTTCAAAAGATTCCTTTACCTGTTTCGAAGTATGATTTACAGGAAAAAGATTAGCCGGATAAGGATTGATTCCTAAGTTGCGTAAGTTTTGAAGTTTTTCTCTTCGGATGATTTCTTGTTCTGATAATGCCATTTTGTGCTCTTTTTTAAGTGTGCAAAGATAAAGAAAAGAATGTAGATTTTAGAATGCAGATTTTAGATTTTTTGTAGCACTAATTTTCGGGTTTTCAATAACCTTTTGTCCCGCTATTCACTTGTATCTTTTTTGCAGAAAAAGCAAAAAAGGATACCGCTGCTATCGGGGCTAGAATAGAGGTTTCAGTTTTTAAAAGAAGTTTTAGGTTGGAGTGTTTTGTCTTTGCGAGGAACGAAGCAATCTCACATGCTGGATCCACAAAATTTCTTTTAAGTAGAGAGTGATTGCCTCTTTGCTTGCAAATACCACTTAAAGAAAATGTAGAATCAAATAAAAAACCTCAGTATCTTAGCATCCAGAACCTCAGAACCTTCAAAAAAAATGAACTACATAAAAGCCTTTTTACTATTACTCTTAATTTCAAGCTGCCAAATTACCGAAACCATCAATATCAATCCGGACGGAAGCGGAACTATTGAAGTTTTTCAATTACGCGACGAAAATAGTTATATGCAATTAGGACGTCCGTATGCTGATTCAGAAAAATTTGTTGATACAATATTCGTTTTTCAGGATTATATCACAAAGTATGCAGCAACGTTTGCGAAATTCAATAAATCGGATCAGGCATTATTTCAGGAACATGCCAACGTAAAAATGCACATTAAAGTTGATCCCGTTCAAATGGAAAATTTTAATATAATTTCTTCCGACTTTAAAAAAATAGAAGAAATACCTAATGTTTATGAAAGCCTTAGTTTGTCAAATTCGTTAAAAGAAAACTATCCGATTTCAAAAGAATCTTTTAAAATAAAATATACTTTCGATGGCATTACCTTCAAAAGAAATTTGTTAATTGTTGATCAGCAAAAGTTTGATAAGGATAAAAAAATGCTGGAAGAAAGAAAAAAAATGTATGCTAAGTATAAATTAGCGCAATCTTATAGTTTAAAATATCATTTTCCAAGAGAAATAAAATCAGTTTCAAACGAAAAGGCAGTTATCAGTCCAGATAAAAAAACAATGACATTAGAATTTCAACTTTCAGATTGTTTGCAAAATCCGGAAATAACAAATCTCGAAATTGTTTTGGAGTCAGGCAGTAATTAAACAAAAAACGATAAAAGCTCAGTATCTTAGAATCTCAGAAACTCAGAGTCTTTAAAAATAAAATAGTCTTCGTATCTTTGATAAAAAATCAGCCATTATGAAATTATACAAATTACTTAGTTTTTGTTTTGTATTAGCAACATTAACAAGTTGCACCTTAACCGAAAATATTTATGTAAACGATAACGGAACCGGAAAATTCTCTGTAGATATGGATGGTTCTTCTTTAATGGCAATGGCAGGCGAGCAATTGGGACCTGATGCTAAGAAAAATATAGATTCTACTTTTACCTTCAAACAATTATTTGAAGAGAAAAAAGACAGCATCGCAAAATTATCTCCAGAAGCTCAAAAAGAGCTTAAAAAACTGGAAAATTTTGTTGTAAACACCAAAATGAATGGTGAAAAGAAAGAGTTTTTAATGACGCTTTCGACTGATTTTAAAAATGTAAACGAATTGCAAGATGCATTGCAATCTTTGAGCGCGCTTCAGAAATTAGAAGGTGGAGCAAATAGCTCAACGCCTTTTGCAAAAGGATTAGGAGACAATAACAGCAAACTAAGCTATACATACGACGGAAAGAAATTTACGCGTAAAGCAGTAATCGATAAAGCAAAATTGGCAGCAAAAGCAAAAGATTCTGTGCAAGATATGTCCAAGATGATTTTTGCTTCGTCTACCTATACTATAAAATATCATTTTCCTAAACGAATCAAAAAAGTATCAAATCCAAATGCTTTGTTTAGCGAAGATCGAAAATCAATTACAATTCAATACCCTTTTACGGATTATATGGAGAATCCTGACAAACTCAACTTTGATGTAGAGTTTGAAAAATAATTAAAATGAATAAAAAAATTCAACTTCAGGATTTAGGAAGTAAAGATTATAAATCGACCTGGGAATATCAGGAAGAAATTTTCAAGGATATAGTCGACTTAAAAATCAAAAACCGAAGAGAAGAACTCGATTTACCAACACCCAATTATTTACTTTTTGTAGAACATCCGCATGTGTATACATTAGGTAAAAGTGGTGATCTTGAAAATCTTTTATTAAACGAAAAACAGCTGGAAGCCAAAGGAGCAACTTTCTATAAAATTAATCGTGGTGGCGATATTACGTACCACGGACCAGGACAAATTGTAGGTTATCCTATTCTGGACTTAGAAAATTTCTTTACCGATATTCATAAATATTTGCGTTTTCTGGAAGAAGCTATAATACTGACTTTAGAAGAATACGGTTTGAAATGCGGAAGAAGCGAAGGCGAAACTGGCGTTTGGCTCGATGCAGGAACTCCGTTTGCACGCAAAATTTGTGCGCTTGGTGTACGCGCTTCACGCTGGGTAACCATGCACGGATTTGCTTTGAATGTAAATGTAGATTTAGGATATTTTGATAACATTATTCCGTGTGGCATTCGCGGAAAAGGCGTGACTTCATTACAAGTAGAACTTGGCGTAGAAAAAGTAGATGAAACCGAAGTAAAAGCCAAAATCGTCAAACATTTGACGCAATTGTTTGAAGCAGAATTTGTTTCATAAATTTTAATTAACCGCAAAGTTCGCAAAGCTTTGTGCTCTTTGTGTTAATAATTACACCCTGGCTTTTTAAATATAAATAGTATGAAAAATGCTGAAGAAAATAACAATTATAGAATTGCCGTTCCTTCAGCATTTGAAACTGTTTTTTCTCATTTTTACTTTGCCGAAAATAAAACGGCGTTTCCCATAACAAAAACTTTATTGCCAAGCTTTCAGACCATATTGGTTTTTAACTTTGGAACAAAATCCTCTCTAAAATCACAGCAAAATACTTTTCTGGAAGTTGAAAAATGTATTGTTCTTGGTCCTATTAAACAAGCCTTTGATTATACTTTAGAACCTAATTCTGAAATTCTGGTAGCTAATTTTAAAGAAGATGCTTTTTACAGATTCTTTGGCAACGCACTTTTTGATTCCTTGCCTACTCATCCTGATGATTTAATCGATGAAAATTGTTTTACGCTTTTATGGGAAGAACTACAAAAACTTTCTGATACAAAAGAACGTGTCGATTATATTTTAGATTTCTGTAAACCTTATTTGCGGGAACAAAATGAGATGACAACACTTTTATCTGATTTTCAAAATCAAAATCTGAATCCAATAAAAGCCATTGCTTCGCAGATTAATCAAACCGAAAGAAATGTGCAGCTCAATCAGAAGAAACTCTTTGGTTATACCATTAAAGAAGCCAATCGTTATGAAAGGTTTTTAAAAGCGGTTAATAAAATTCAGGAAAATATAGTAAAAGAATCTAAAACAGATTGGTTAACTATTGTTGACGAATGCGGTTATTATGATCAAAGTCAGCTCATTCATGACTTTAAATATTATATGAATATTTCGCCCACAAAGTTTTTAAAATTTCAAAACGATATCTGCAGTTCTAAACTGTCGTAAAACCTCTTTTCGTTTTCTTACAATTGTACCCAAGTCTTGCGTTTTACATTTGTCATGTTCAATCTTTAAAAATAGAAAACATGAAAAATTTAATTGTTTATGCGCATCCCAATTCAGGTAGTTTAAATCATTTCTTCAAACAGACAGTTTTAGAAAGTCTTCAGAAATCAGGAGAAGAAATTGAAGTTCGCGATTTGAATCAAATCAATTTTAATCCGGTTTTATCCCTTGAAGATATGAACGGGCAAAGAATGGGGAAAGTCGCTGATGATGTAAAAACAGAACAGGATTTTATTACCTGGGCAGATCATATTATTTTTATTTATCCAATTTGGTGGACAGGAATGCCGGCGATTATGAAAGGTTATATCGATCGTGTGTTTAGTTACGGATTTGCGTACCGATACGATCAGGGAATTCAAAAAGGATTACTGACCGGAAAGAAAACAATCATCATTAATTCGCACGGAAAATCAAATGCAGAATATGAAGCAATGGGAATGGATAAAGCTTTGACATTAACCTCAGATACTGGAATTTTTACGTATTCAGGATTAGAAATTCAAGAGCATTTTTATTTTGATAAGGCAGACAGAGCTTCTCAGGAAAATGTTTCGGACTGGGAAAATCAGCTTAAAGCTTCATTTGAGATTAGGGATAAAGAATCTCTTTTGAAATAAAAAACGGATTTAAAAATCAAGATAATTGTAAAAAATATAAAAAAGGGCCTTTAATAAGAGAGATTTTGAATGGATCGCAAATTATGGAAATGTAGTACTACTATGGGTTTTTTATACTAAATTTGGTCGTATACTTTTAATAAAAGCTTTAGCTAACCTAATTTGATGACTTATGAGAAAAATCTACTTTATCTGTTTTATTTTTATGATTAATGGCCTTTTTGCTCAAAAGAAAGATAAATTAAATCCAATCGAGGTTTATGAAAAAGCATGGTCAGAACGCAAGAGCGAGGCAAGGTTAAAAATAATTAAAACAATTTGGCTGGAGGAAAGTACTTTCGAAGATCCTTCTGCATCCATAAAGGGAACCGCTGCGCTAAACAATGTTATAAATGAATTTTATAAAAAGAATCCGGATGCAGTATTTACATCAGGCCCGAAAGTTGTAAAAGACAATTATGTAAGCTGGGACTGGAAAATTTTAGATTCAAAAAACAAACTTATAATGGCCGGACGTGATTTTGCACGACTCAACGGAAAAGGTCAGGTGAGTAAAATTATTGGTTTTTGGAATCCGGAAGTCACTTTGTCTGAGTCTGAAATTTTGAATAATCTGGAAATTGAAAATTTTAAGATCGTAGCCCAATATTACGAGAGCCTGTTTAAGACCAGAGACTTTACTACAATGGCACATTTGATCGAAGAAGGCGCTGTCTATTATCAGGCTGAAGGATTGCCTTATGGAGGAAAATATGTAGGTTTTAATGAATGGACTAAAATGTATGCAAAATCAGCTGAATTTTTTGATCTAGAAATAGAGAAAGAACCGGTTTATTTTAGTGATTCGACCAAAAATGAAGTCATTATTTATTTTACCATAAAAACAAAAGCAAAAAAATCGGGTAAAACTCTTTTAATGCCAATTTCAGAACATTTTGATATAAAAGACGGAAAAATTACAGCAATCAGACCTTTCTATTTTGATACCAAACAATTTGCTGAATTCTTGAAAAGTAAAAAATAACAGAAAGCGAAAATACTTTACAAACAAAAAAGACTTATCTGTTTAGATAAGTCTTTTTTGTTATTCAAAATTCAATTCGAGTTGATCCGGCAAGAGCCTAAAACTCATTCGGTGGTATTTTGTAGTTCCGTATTTTTTGATGGCTTCCCGATGTTCTTTGGTCGGATAACCTTTGTTTTGTTTCCAGTTGTACATGGGAAATTCTTCATGAATTTGATCCATGTATTCGTCACGATACGTTTTTGCCAGCACAGAAGCTGCGGCAATGCTTAAAAATTTTCCATCACCTTTTATAATACTTTGATTAGGGATTGATTTTAGTAACTCAATTTCGGTGATAGAAAACTGTTTGCCAAAAGTATTCTTTAAGCCCAATTTAGCATTCAGAGAACGATTTCCGTCTACAATAATAAACTCAGGAACCTGATTTAATTTCAGGATACATTCCTGCATTCCTTTCATTGAAGCGTTTAAAATATTAATCTCGTCAATTTCGTTGGGATGCAAATGAGTGACGGAAAAACAAAGTGCATGTTGTTCGATGATGGGTTTTAAAAATACCCTCATTTTTTCTGTCAATTGTTTACTGTCGTTTAAAAGTTCGTGCTCAAAGTGGGTTGGTAAAATTACTGCAGCTGCCGTTACGGGACCAGCCAGACAACCACGGCCAGCTTCGTCAGTTCCGGTTTCCAGATTAAATCCTGAGAAATTCTTTTCGAGCATTTTCTTTTTTTTATTTGATTCGCAAATATTATAAAATTTTCTTTAAAAACATTCGTTCTCTTACTATTTGCTAAAGCAATGGTATAAATTGAAGTGTTTTTTTATTTATACGTTTTTATCTTTTACCTTTGCCAGACAAATTTTGCCAAAATAATTCCATATAAAGCGATCAAATGAGAATATTCTTTTTTCTATACCTATTAGTTGTACCCACTTTATTGTTTTCTCAGGAAAAAAATACTTCTAAAAATAGTTTAGATATGAATACAAAATATTCAAGTATAACTGATACTATTAAAAAGAAAAAGGCAAAAATTGCTACAATAGATCAATATCAGATTATTACGCTGGAGCACGATACGACTTATGTCGATACTTCCCTAACCTTAAAAAGTGCGTACAAACAAAACAATCTTCGCAAGGATGATTTCGGACTTTTGTCTTTTGCAAATATCGGACAGACATATAATACTTTGCAATACAGCTTAACGAGTTTTTCTCCTTATCCGGAAATAGGATTTAACGGAAAACACTTTAATTATATACAGGCAGATCAAATCAATTACTACTCAGCAGCAACACCGCTGACCGAATTGTTTTTTAATACAACCATAAATAAAGGTCAGAACGTAGATTCGTTTATTACTTTAAATACTTCAAAGAATCTGAATTTTTCTATTGCGTACAGAGGTTTACGTTCAGAAGGAGATTATATAAACCAATTGGTTAGTTCGGGAAATTTTAGATTTACAACAAGTTATTTTACAACTGACAGAAGATACGCGATCAACGGGCATTATACTTATCAGGATGTTCTAAATGAAGAAAACGGAGGAATTACTACGCCTTCTGACTTTGAAAGTGATAATCCGGATTATAAAAACCGTCAAAGATTGCAAGTGTATCTTACAGATGCTGAGTCGTTCTTAAAAGGCCGACGTTTGTTTTTTGATCATGCTTTTAGAATTAATCCAACTGAAGGAAATAATAATTTATATGTAACGCACCAGTTTAATTACGAGAACAAATTTTTTGAATACAATCAGGCAACAGTTCTTTCTACAGTTGGTACCAGATCTGTAAGACGATTTGGAGATTCGTACGTAACAAGTGGCATCAACGATCAGACACATTACGAAAGATTGTATAATAAAGTAGGAGTAGCGTATGAAAACTCTCTTTTAGGGAAATTTAATTTTTTCGTAGACGATTACAGATCTAATTATAAATATGGTAGAGTTTTAGTTGATGCTGCGGGAAATGTGATTCCGGATAATTTATTTTTACAAATTAACAATGTAGGCGGACAATTTGAATATCAAAAAAACAAATGGAACGGACGTTTTTTATATTCAAGATCGATTACAAACCAGTCGTTATCTGATTTAGATGCTAAACTGAAATATGATTTTAGTGATAAAATCCAGTTTGATTTTAGATATCGTAACATCAATAAATTACCAAATAATAACTACAATTTGTACCAAAGTAGTTATGTACAATACAACTGGTCGAACAATTTTAAAAATGAGAAAATTAATTCCCTTAGTGCCGCAGTTCGTACACCTTGGTTAAACGGAGAAGTTCAGTATACGGTTTTAAACGATCATTTGTACTTTGCAGATGTTTCCAACCCAGCTCAAAAAGCTGTTAATACACAAATTATAAATCCGGCTCAGTACGGAAATGCGATTAACTATCTGGAAATAAAAGCAAGTCGTGAATTTAAATTTGGCGCTTTTGCTCTTGATAATACACTTTTATATCAAAAAGTAGATCAGTCAGATTTAATCTTAAATGTACCGGATTTCGTAACAAGAAATACGTTTTATTATTCAGGTCACTTTTTTAAGAAAGCCTTGTTTATGCAAACCGGAATCGTTTTTAATTACTTTACAAAGTACTACGGAAATGGTTACAACCCTGTTGTTGGAGAATTTTATGTTCAGAAAGATAAAGAAATTGGCGGTTATCCGTTATTCGATGTTTTCGTAAATGCCAGAATTAGACAAACAAGATTCTACCTGAAGGCAGAACACATAAATGCTTTATTTTCTAAAAGCGACTATTATTCGGCGCCAAATAATCCTTATCGTGATTTTGTCATTCGATTTGGTTTAGTTTGGAATTTCTTCCAATAAAAACAGGCATATTATATTAAAAATCAAATATTAAATTAAATAGAAATGGACTTTTCAAATAACATTTTAGAAACAATTGGTAATACACCATTGGTAAAACTCAACAAAATTGTTGCTGAAATTGATGCGTTAGTATTGGCAAAAGTCGAAACTTTTAATCCGGGAAATTCTGTAAAAGACAGAATGGCCGTAAAAATGATTGAAGATGCAGAGGCAGATGGCCGATTAAAACCAGGAGGAACTATTATTGAAGGAACCTCTGGAAATACCGGAATGGGATTAGCGCTTGTAGCTATCATTAAAGGATATAAACTGATTTGTGTGATATCAGACAAACAGTCTAAAGAAAAAATGGATATTTTGCGTGCAGTAGGTGCCAAAGTTGTAGTTTGTCCTACAGATGTTGAACCAACAGATCCAAGATCATATTATTCTGTTTCAAAACGTCTGGCCGAGGAAACACCAAATTCATGGTATGTAAACCAATACGATAATATGTCAAACTCATTGGCACATTACGAACAAACAGGACCGGAAATCTGGAAACAAACAGATGGAAAAATTACTCATTTTGTAGTTGGAGTAGGAACAGGCGGAACTATTTCTGGTGTTGGGAGATATTTAAAAGAAAAAAATCCAAACATTAAAATTTGGGGAATCGATACTTATGGTTCTGTTTTTAAAAAGTACCACGAAACCGGTATTTTCGACGAAAACGAAATTTACTCGTATATCACCGAAGGAATTGGAGAAGATATTTTACCTAAAAACGTAGACTTCTCTTTAATCGACGGATTTACAAAAGTAACAGATAAAGATGCAGCGGTTTACACCAGAAAAATTGCACTTGAAGAAGCTATTTTTGTAGGTAACTCTGCCGGAGCTTGTATAAAAGGCTTGTTACAGCTTAAAGAACATTTTAAGCCAGAAGATGTAGTTGTGGTATTATTTCATGATTCAGGAAGCCGTTACGTAGGTAAAATGTTTAATGATGACTGGATGCGTGAGCGTGGTTTCTTAGAAGAAAACATTACAAAGGCTGAAGATGTTATCAAAGATCATATCGATAAACAATTGATCGTTGTTCGTACAGAAGAATTGGTTTCGCACGCTATCGAGCGTATGCGTAAATATAAAATCTCGCAAATTCCGGTTGTAGATATTAACGGATTTGTAGGTTCTGTGGATGAAACAGATTTATTTAGAAGTTATGTTGCGGATAAAAACGTAGCCGAAAAACCAATTAAAGAAGTAATGGGCAAACCATTCCCAATTGTAAAATTAGGAACTCCAATCGAAGAAGTTTCTAAATTGTTTACCAAAGAAAATGATGCTGTTTTAGTTGATCTTGGAAACGGAAATCATCATATTATAACCAAATATGATATCATTGGAGCAATAAAATAAAATAGTTTTAATAAAATTTAAATCCATAAATCTAATAGGAACAAATTAGATTTATGGATTTTTTAGCTTAATACATTCGAAAATGACTTTTACCGCGATAGATTTTGAAACTGCTACAGGACATCATCCGTGCTCTGTTGGAATTGTTACTGTAGAGAACGGAATAATTGTTGATGAGTTTGTTACTTTAATAAAACCGCCTAAAAACGAGTACAATCCTTTTACGATACGTGTACACGGAATCTATCCAAAAGATACCATTAATGCCAAAAATTTTGTGCAGGTCTATCCTGAAATCGAAAAGAGATTAAAGAACAGAGTGGTAGTGGCACATAACGAAAGCTTTGATCGTAATGTTTTAATGAAATCGATGATGCTTTACGGTTTGCAATATGAAGATTTGAATATAGCTGAAAAATGGGAATGTACCGTTAAGATATACAAGGCAAAAGGTTTTAAACCAACTAAATTAAGTGATTGCTGTCGTGAAATGAAAATTCAGCTAAATCATCACGAAGCCTTATCTGATGCAAGAGCTTGTGCTAAATTGTATATGTTGAGATAATAATGTAATATTTTGTAAGATTAATATTATTTTATTTAATTTTAGACTTTTTATAAACCAAAGTAAAAGTCTAAAAAATGAAAGAAGATTTTCTTCATTATCTCTGGAAATTCAAAAAGTTCGAAACCCTGAATTTAAAAACTACTCAGGGCGAGCAAATCACGATTATTAAAACTGGAGATTATTTAGAACTTGCCGGCCCCGACTTTTTTAATGCCCAAATTGTGATAGAAAATCAAAAATGGGCGGGAAATGTCGAGATTCATTTAAAGTCTTCGGATTGGTATGTTCATGGTCATGAAAAAGATGTGGCTTACGAAAATGTAATTCTGCATGTAGTGTGGGAACATGACACCGAAATATTTGGAAAAAATAATAGAGAAATTCCTGTTTTGATTCTGAAAGACTATGTTCCTTCAGAAATTTTATCCAATTATAATTCTTTAGTGTCGCCTAAGTCCTGGATCTTTTGCGAAAAAAGCATCGGGAAAATTGACGATTTTACATTTAACAACTGGCAGGAAAGATTATTTTTTGATCGCTTAGAACGCAAATCAAAATTTATTTATGAGTTGCTGGAAGAAACAAATCAGGATTGGGAAGGAGTTTTATTTTCCCTGTTAGCAAAGAATTTTGGTTTAAATACAAATGGAAATTCGTTTTTGCAAATCGCTAAATCTATTCCATTTTCTATTATCAGAAAAGAAAGTTTCGAAGTCGAAAATCTCGAAGCACTACTTTTAGGTGCATCAGGATTATTAGACGATGATAAGGAAGATATCTACTTTACAGATCTAAAACTGAGGTATTATTATCTTCTTACCAAATATCAATTAGAGAAACGACATATAGATGCTGTACAATTTTTTAAACACCGTCCGGATAATTTCCCAACCATTCGTCTTTCGCAATTGGCTAATTTATATCACAAACATCAAAATTTATTTTCAAAAATAATAGAACTCAGGTCAGTTAAAAGTGTTTATAATCTGTTGGGTGTGTCGGCTAGTTTATATTGGCAAAACCATTATCAGTTTGATAAAGAAAGTATAACGAAACCAAAATCATTATCTAAATCCTTTCTGGATCTTATCATTATAAATACTATAATTCCTATTCAGTTTGCTTATTCTAATATAAGAGGGGAATCTATTGCCGAGGAATTAATCACGTTTATGAATGAAGTTACCCCCGAGAAAAATGCTATTATAGATAAATTTCAATCCTTCGGAATTGCTTCAAAAAATGCTTTTGAAACCCAAACACTATTAGAACTTAAAAATGAATACTGCAATCATAAAGCATGTTTAAAATGCGCACTTGGTATGGAGTTACTGAAGAATAACCAGAATTAGAGAATTAGAAAATGAGTCAATGAGATAATTTTGTACTTTTGTTTTTCGTAGAAAATAATAAAATCCTGAGCGAATGCGAAGGATAAAATCTAAAATCTAAAATCTAAAATCTAAAATCTAAAATCTAAAATCTAAAATCTACCTATGTCAGCTATTTTAAAACTCAAATTCTTTTTCGAAAAATATGGTTTTCATGTTTCTTCAAGATTGGCCGATAAATTAGGTATGCGTGTAACAAGTGTACGATTATTTTTTATTTACATTTCGTTTGTTACTGCAGGTTTAGGATTTGGAGTTTATCTGACTTTAGCTTTTTGGATTAGACTAAAAGATTTAATTCGTGCTAAACGAACATCAGTTTTCGATTTATAAGATTAAAAACATAAAAAAAGGATCATAAAGTTATTTACTCTATGATCCTTTTTTTATATCTCTTTAGAAAATTATTTCTCCGGATTATTCAGTTTACTGTTTTTCTTACCATAAACAAAGTAAATTGCTACTCCTAATGCCATCCAGACTACAAGTCTTACCCAGCTTTCGTTAGGTAATGAATACATCAAAGCCAAACAAATTACGATACCTGCAATAGGCACAAATGGTACTAAAGGTGTTCTGAAAGATCTTGGAGCATCTGGCATTCTTTTACGCATTACCATTACACCAATACAAACAAGTACAAAGGCCAATAATGTTCCAATACTTACCATGTGTCCTAAATCGCTTACCGGAACCAATCCAGCAAATAAACTTACGAATACTAAGAAGAAAAGGTTAGTTTTCCACGGAGTACGAAATTTAGAGTGAATAGAACTGAAGAATGGAGGTAATAAACCATCTTTACTCATAGTATAAAACACACGGCTTTGACCTAAAAGCATTACCAATATTACAGAAGTATAACCCGCTAAAATAGCTACAATTAAACCAGTTTGTAAAAAGTCGTAACCTGTTTTTGCAAAAGCAGTTGCAGCAGGTTTGGCATCTCCGGCAAATTCTTTATAATTAACAAGACCTGTCATTACGTGAGCAAAAAACACATATAATAAGGTACATATAATAAGCGATCCTAAAATACCAATTGGCATTCCTTTTTGAGGGTTTTTAGCCTCCTGAGCAGCTGTAGATACAGCATCAAAACCAATAAAGGCAAAGAATACAGTTCCAGCACCAGCAGCAATTCCTGACCATCCAAACTCACCAAAAACACCTGTGTTTTCAGGAATATAAGGAGTATAGTTTGCCGTGTCAATAAAGCTCCATCCTAAAATGATGAAAACAAGTACTACAGCAACCTTTACAACAACTAAAAAGTTGTTTAATGATGCAGATTCTTTTGTTCCTCTAATCAATAATAAAGATAACATCGATACAATAAAAATCGCAGGTAGGTTAACAATACCGCCTTCGATTACTGTACCGTCACTAAGTTTAAGAGTTTCCCAGGGCGAACATATAAAATCGTGAGGGAGGTGAATTCCGTATTTGTTTAGTAATTCTAATAAGTAGCGGGACCAACTTACACCAACTGTGGCGGCTCCCAAAGCATATTCTAAAACTAAATCCCAGCCAATAATCCAAGCCATAAATTCTCCCATTGTAGCATAAGAGTAGGTATATGCACTACCCGCAACCGGAATCATAGAAGCAAATTCTGCATAACAAAGTCCGGCAAAAGCACATCCAACGGCTGCTAAAACAAAAGAAAGAGTAACTGCTGGTCCTGCATGTTCTGCAGCAGCAATTCCTGTTAACGAGAATAATCCGGCTCCAATAATGGCTCCAACTCCAAGTGCAACGAGCGACCGTGAAGATAGAGTTCTTTTCAAGCCTTTTTCAGATTCGGAAGCTTCGTCAAGCAATACCGAAAGTGGTTTAGTTTTCCAAATTGACATATTATAATATTGGTTTATTGTTATTAAGCTCCAAATGTATCGTTTTTTGTAAAAAATAAAAACAATTATCTCTTTTTAAGTTATAAAATATTAAATTTTTTGCTAAAACCTCCGTTGATTATTCTTTAACTGCTGGGATTCATTAAATTAATTGGCCTTTATTAGCGAAAAATGCAATTTTAAAAACAATAACATATTTAGTATATTTCTTGTTAAATTAATCATTTTTCCCTTAATTTACAGGATTTATTAGAAAACAATAATTTTAATTGTAATGAATTTTAGCCCGTTTGCAAAATATTTGAAGTTTACAAAACAACAACGTACAGGAATTTTTTTACTTTTTATTTTTATAATGATATTACAGACAATTTATTTTTTTGTCGACTTTAGCTCACCCGAAAAATCTTTTCAGGAAAAAGACGAATGGATGTCTTTGCAATCAGAAATTGATGCTATGAAACTTGCCAAACTTAGTGAGAAACCAAAAGTCTATTCTTTCAATCCCAATTTTATTACAGACTATAAAGGCTATAAATTAGGAATGTCAGTTCAGGAAATCGATCGTTTGTTGGCTTTTCGCAAAGAGAACAAATATGTAAATTCAGCAAAAGAGTTTCAGGATGTAACAAAAGTTTCAGATTCTTTATTAAATACAATCGCACCACTATTTAAATTTCCAGATTGGACTAAGAATAAAACTGATTTTAAAACAGAAAGAAAAGAATTCGCAACAAAGGAGAATTTTAAAAAAGACAATTTCAAAAAGGAAAAAATTATAGTTCTGGATATCAATCAGGCGACGCAAGAAGATTTGATTAAAATTTATGGCATTGGCGAAGCATTATCAGCAAGAATTCTAAAACAAAAAGAAATTTTAGGATGTTTTGTTTCTATGGAACAAATGAATGATGTATGGGGGCTTTCGCCAGAAGTTATCAGTGAACTCAATACTCATTTTAAAGTCGTATTACCTTCTTCATTTAAAAAAATAGCCATAAACGATGCGTCTTTAAAAGAATTATCGCAGTTCACTTATTTCAAATATGCCTTGGCAAAACAAATTGTAACGTATAGAAGTATGAACGGAAATATTAATAATATTGAGGATTTATCAAAAATTAAAGGTTTTCCTGTTGAAAAAGCAAAAATAATTAGTTTATATTTGGAGTTCTAAAACAAAAGCAACTTATAATGAATTTTGAATATAACGAAACGCAGTCGATGATTGCTCAATCTATAAAAGATTTTGCCGAAAAAAATATCAGACCTAATATTATGGAATGGGACGAGGCTCAAATTTTTCCAGTTGACCTATTTAAAAAATTAGGCGAAATGGGATATATGGGAGTTTTAGTGCCTGAAGAATATGGAGGATCAGGATTGGGGTATCATGAATACATTACAGTTGTAGAAGAAATTTCAAAAGTAGATCCTTCAATTGGTTTATCAGTTGCAGCGCATAATTCATTATGTATCAATCATATTCTAACTTTTGGAAACGAAGAACAAAAGAAAAAATGGTTACCTAAATTGGCTACCGCAGAATACATAGGAGCCTGGGGTTTAACAGAACACAATACAGGATCTGATGCTGGCGGAATGAATACTACAGCAGTAAAAGACGGTGATGAATGGATTGTAAACGGAGCTAAAAACTTTATAACACATGCAATTTCTGGAGATATCGCTGTTGTAATTGTGCGTACCGGAGAAAAAGGAGATTCAAAAGGTATGACCGCTTTTGTTTTCGAAAAAGGAATGAAAGGATTTACATCAGGTAAAAAAGAAAATAAATTAGGAATGCGTGCCAGCGAAACTGCAGAACTGGTTTTTGATGGTTGCAGAGTTCCTGATGCTAATAGATTAGGAGAAGTTGGGCAAGGATTTGTTCAGGCAATGAAAATACTTGACGGAGGTCGTATCTCAATCGGTGCCTTATCATTAGGAATCGCAAAAGGAGCGTACGAGGCTGCTCTTAAATATTCTAAAGAAAGACATCAGTTCGGACAGCCTATTAGTAGTTTTCAGGGAATTTCCTTTAAACTCGCCGATATGGCAACCGAGATCGAAGCTTCAGAATTACTGTTGCATAAAGCAGCATTCTTAAAGCAACAACATAAACCAGTTACCACATTGGGTGCAATGGCAAAAATGTATGCTTCAGAAGCTTGTGTCAAAATCGCAAACGAAGCCGTTCAAATTCATGGTGGTTATGGTTACACAAAAGACTTTCCGGTAGAGAAATTCTATCGTGATTCAAAACTATGTACTATAGGAGAAGGAACAACTGAAATTCAAAAATTAGTTATTTCAAGAAATTTATTGAAGTAATATAATATAGAGTAGAATAATTTGGGCGTGCCCATAAAAACAAAAGCCATTTAGCAGCCGCTAAGTGGCTTTTGTTTTTATGGTCGGGCTTTTCATTACAATCTTTTTTGTTTTTAAAGAAAAAACAAAAAAGGATTTCCATTGCAATCCCTCACGCATCTAGTTGTAATTAGAAGTTTTGTAAAATCAAAGACAGTCTAAATTCCTTATTCTTTCCTCTCTTTTTTATATTCTCAAAAAAATAATTCATAATTCATAACTCATAATTCATAATTAATATTTACTTTTGCAGCCTTAACGAGAGGAGGTGTCAATATTATGTTAATTATACCAATTAAAGACGGAGAAAATATCGATAGAGCATTAAAGCGCTATAAAAGAAAATTTGATAAAACAGGAACTGTTCGTCAACTAAGAGCGCGTACTGCTTTTATTAAGCCTTCTGTTATCAAAAGAGCACAAATTCAAAAAGCTGCTTACATCCAAAACATGAGAGATGGTTTAGAGAGTTAGTATTAGCTTTTCAAAAATAATTACCGTTAGTTATCAAATTTTGATACTAACGGTTTTTTTATGCTTAATTTTGAAATAAATAATATTCTTTTTAATGACAGGATATGAGTTTATGTGAAATGAAAAAGTATATATTCTTATGAAATCAAATAAAGAAGCATTTCGTGATTACCTTCAATTAGAAAAAAAATATTCCCCACATACAGTCAATGCTTATTTAAATGATATTTTATTTTTTGAAGCATTCAATAAAGCTCAATTCGAGCAGGTAAATATCGAGCAGGTAAATTACGGTCAAATCAGAAGTTGGATTGTTTCGCTTGTCGATGATGGTATTTCTAATGTATCAGTAAATAGAAAAATGTCTTCATTAAAAGCATTCTATAAATTCCTTTTAAAAACAAAGCAAATAGAGGTGAGTCCAATGCTGAAGCATAAAGCATTAAAAACGCCTAAAATTGTTCAGATTCCGTTTTCTGAAAAAGAATTATCGGATTTAATGCAGGAAGTTGGAAATCCATCCGGATTCGAGGAAGTCAGGGATAAACTAATCGTAGACCTTTTTTATACTACAGGAATGCGTAGGGCAGAGTTGATACATTTAATGAAGTATAATGTTGATTTGTCTTCAAGTGTAATTAAGGTTTTAGGAAAACGAAATAAAGAACGTATTATTCCGATACTGCCAATAATTACAGAGCAGTTTAATTTGTATTTGCAGGAAAGAGCTATGGTTGAGAAGATCGTCGATCATGAATATTTTTTTATTTCGGTAAAAGGGTTAAAATTGAGTGAATCTTTTGTGTATCGTTTAATAAATTCATACTTTAGTAAAGTCTCTGAAAAGGTAAAAAAGAGTCCGCATGTGCTTCGGCATACTTTTGCAACTCACTTGCTAAATAACGGAGCAGATTTAAATTCAGTTAAAGAATTATTAGGACATTCGAGTTTGGCGTCTACACAAGTTTATACTCATAATAGTTTAGCAGAGCTTAAAAAGGTGTATGGTGACGCTCATCCCAGAAATAAATAATAATTCTTAAATGTTTAACCCTAAAATTTGTATTATGAAGGTAGATGTTCATGCAGTTAACTTTACTGTTGACAGAAAATTAGTGGATTTTATTCAGGAAAGAATGGATAAATTAGAAAAATACTACGATCGAGTTGTTTCGGCAGACATTTTTTTAAAAGTTGAAAGAACAAGTGATAAGGAGAATAAGGCAGTAGAGATTAAGATTAATGTCCCGGGAGATGATTTTTTGGTTAAAAAACAATGCAAAACATTCGAAGAAGCAGTTGAGCTTTCGGCTGAATCTTTAGAGCGTGTATTGGTAAAAAGGAAAGAAAAAATAAGAGCACACATATAATTGAAAAATTTTTTCAAAAAATGTTTTGATACAAAGATAAAATAGCTACATTTGCAGTCCGTTAGAAATAGCGGACTTTTTTATTGATATTGCCAGCGTAGCTCAGTTGGCTAGAGCAGCTGATTTGTAATCAGCAGGTCGTGGGTTCGAGTCCCTCCGCCGGCTCTAAATATTTCAAATGCGATTTGAAATTGTTCATGCAATTATTGATAAAATAAAGGGGAGATACTCAAGCGGCCAACGAGGGCAGACTGTAAATCTGCTGTGTGAACTTCGCAGGTTCGAATCCTGCTCTCCCCACAAAAAGAAGTTAAGATTTCAGAGCGTAGATTTTAGGTTTTAAATCTTAAATCTATAAAATACAATCTAAATCAGAACTCTCTGCCGACTTAGCTCAGAGGTAGAGTGCTTCCTTGGTAAGGAAGAGGTCACGGGTTCAATTCCCGTAGTTGGCTCAAGTAAGTAGGAAATTGAAAATTAATATATAACTAAGATTAAAAATTAAGTAAAATGGCAAAGGAGAATTTTAATCGTTCCAAACCGCACTTAAACATAGGTACAATTGGACACGTGGATCACGGAAAAACTACATTAACTGCAGCAATTACAAAAGTATTGTCTGATGCTGGTTACTGTCAAGCAAAATCGTTTGATCAAATCGATAACGCTCCAGAGGAGAAAGAAAGAGGTATTACTATTAATACATCACACGTAGAGTATGAAACAGCTAACCGTCACTACGCTCACGTTGACTGTCCAGGTCACGCGGATTACGTAAAGAACATGGTTACTGGTGCTGCTCAAATGGACGGAGCTATCTTAGTAGTTGCTGCTACAGATGGTCCAATGCCACAAACTCGTGAGCACATCCTTTTAGGTCGTCAGGTAGGTATTCCAAGAATCGTTGTTTTCATGAACAAAGTGGATATGGTTGATGATGCTGAATTGTTAGAGCTTGTTGAAATGGAAATTAGAGATTTATTATCTTTCTACGAATATGATGGAGATAATGGTCCTGTAGTTCAAGGTTCTGCTTTAGGAGGATTGAATAACGATCCTGCTTGGGTACCAAAAATCATTGAATTAATGGATGCTGTTGATGCTTGGATCGAAGAGCCAGTGCGTGACGTAGCTAAGCCATTCTTGATGCCGGTTGAAGATGTATTTACAATTACTGGTCGTGGAACTGTTGCTACAGGTCGTATCGAAACAGGTATTGCTAATACAGGAGATCCAGTTGAAATCATTGGTATGGGAGCTGATAAATTAACTTCTACTATTACAGGAGTTGAGATGTTCCGTAAAATCCTTGATAGAGGTGAAGCTGGAGATAACGTAGGTTTATTGTTAAGAGGTATTGATAAAGAATCTATCAAAAGAGGAATGGTTATCATTAAGCCGGGATCAGTAAAACCACACGCTACTTTCAAAGCTGAGGTTTATATCTTGAAAAAAGAAGAAGGTGGACGTCATACTCCATTCCATAATAACTACCGTCCACAGTTCTACGTACGTACAACTGACGTAACAGGAGTTATTACTTTACCAGAAGGAGTAGAGATGGTAATGCCAGGAGATAACTTGACTATCAATGTTGCTTTATTAAGCCCAATCGCGATGAGCGTAGGTTTACGTTTCGCTATCCGTGAAGGTGGTAGAACTGTAGGTGCAGGTCAGGTAACTGAAATCGTAGGATAATCCTATAAAAATTTTTAAAAGCCAGTTGATTTTCTTAACTGAAGTCACTGGCTTTAATTACGGGCGTAGTTCAAGGGTAGAATAGCGGTCTCCAAAACCGTTGATGGGGGTTCGAATCCCTCCGCCCGTGCAATAAAAAATATATCAAATGACAAAAGTTACTAATTATTTATCAGAGGCTTTCGAAGAGTTAAAGTCAAATGTTACTTGGCCTGCTTGGGCTGAGGTTCAAAAATTGACAATTGTTGTGGCTGTATTTTCGGTTTTATTCGCCTTGGCAACTTGGGGAGTAGACGAATTTTTTGCAAAAGCTTTGGCTGGATTTTTTAACTGGTTAAAAGGATAATTTTTTTGTGATGGCAGATAATAATGTGAAAAAATGGTACGTAGTTAGAGCTGTAAGCGGACAAGAGAATAAAGTCAAAGCTTATATCGAAACTGAGATTGCCAGATTAGGTATGGGTGATTATGTTTCCCAAGTTTTAGTACCTACAGAAAAAGTAGTTACTGTAAAAGAAGGAAAGAAAATGTCTAAGGATAAAGTTTATTTCCCTGGATATGTTATGATCGAAGCCAATTTAGTTGGTGAGATACCTCATATTATTAAGTCTATTACTAGTGTAATTGGATTTTTAGGTGAGATCAAAGGCGGAGAACCTGTTCCTTTGAGACTTTCTGAAGTAAATAGAATGTTAGGTAAAGTAGATGAGTTAGCTGTAAATACAGATACTCGTGCTATTCCTTTCAACTTAGGAGAAACTGTTAAAGTGATCGATGGTCCTTTCAATGGCTTCAACGGAACGGTTGAAAAAATCAATGAAGAAAAGCGTAAACTTGAAGTTATGGTGAAGATTTTCGGAAGAAAAACTCCATTAGAATTGAGTTTTATGCAAGTTGAAAAAGTATAATTTTTGTTACATCTATAATAACCACCGTAATCGCTTCCAATGATTAGGGTGTTAAATTTTTTAAAAAATGGCTAAAGAAATTAGTAAGGTAGTTAAACTACAAGTTAAGGGAGGTGCTGCGAATCCGTCGCCACCGGTTGGACCTGCTTTAGGAGCTGCTGGGGTTAATATCATGGAGTTCTGTAAGCAGTTCAATGCTAGAACACAAGATAAACCTGGCAAAATATGCCCAGTACAAATTACTGTGTATAAAGACAAATCATTTGATTTTGTTGTAAAAACTCCTCCAGCTGCTGTCCAATTATTGGAAGCTGCAAAGCTAAAGTCTGGATCAGGTGAACCAAATCGTAAAAAAGTAGCTAGCGTTACTTGGGACGTTATCAAAGCAATCGCTGAAGATAAAATGGTAGATTTAAATGCATTCACAATCGAATCTGCAATGAGCATGATCGCTGGAACTGCTAGATCTATGGGTATAACTGTATCAGGAGATGCTCCTTTTTAATTAAGAGAAAGAAATGGCAAAATTAACAAAAAAGCAAAAAGAGGCTGCTTCAAAAATTGAAAAGAACAAACTATACTCTTTAAAAGATGCAGCTGCATTAATTAAAGTTATAGCTTCTGCAAAATTTGATGAGTCTGTTGATATCGCAGTTCGTTTGGGTGTAGATCCAAGAAAAGCGAATCAAATGGTTAGAGGTGTAGTTACATTACCTCACGGAACAGGTAAAGACGTTAAAGTATTAGCATTAGTTACTCCGGATAAAGAAGCAGAAGCTAAAGAAGCTGGAGCTGATTATGTAGGTCTTGACGATTATTTACAAAAAATTAAAGATGGTTGGACAGATGTTGATGTTATCATCACTATGCCAGCTGTTATGGGTAAATTAGGTCCATTAGGTCGTATTTTAGGACCTAGAGGTTTAATGCCAAACCCTAAAACAGGTACTGTAACTATGGATGTTGCAAAAGCTGTTCAAGAGGTTAAAGCTGGTAAAATTGACTTTAAAGTTGATAAAACTGGTATCGTACATGCAGGAATTGGTAAAGTTTCTTTTGGAGCTGAGCAAATTTATGACAATGCACACGAAATTATTCAAACATTAATCAAACTTAAACCAACTGCTGCTAAAGGTACCTACATTAAAGGTATTCACCTTACAAGCACTATGAGTCCTGCAATTGCATTGGACCCTAAAGCAGTATAATTGGTAGTTAATAATTTTTAGTATGACTAGAGAAGAAAAATCAATCGCGATTGAAGATTTAACTGCACAGTTAGCTGGTACAAATATTATTTATGTATCTGATATTTCTGGATTAAACGCAGAAACAACTTCAAACTTGAGAAGAGCTTGCTTTAAAGCAGGTATTAAATTAGAGGTTGTAAAAAACACTTTGCTTGCAAAAGCAATGGAAGCTTCTGCTAATGACTATGGTGATTTACCTTCAGTATTGACAGGTAACAGTGCTATATTTATTTCAGATGTTGCAAATGCACCTGGAAAAATTATTAAAGATTTCAGAAAAAAATCAGCTAAACCTGTATTAAAAGGAGCTTATATTAATTCTGAAGTTTACATTGGAGATGATCAATTAGATGCATTAGCAACTATTAAATCTAAAGAAGAACTTCTTGGAGAACTTATTGGATTATTGCAATCACCAGCACAAAGAATTATTTCAGCTTTACAAAACAAATTCGCTGGTAGCGAAGAAGAAGCTGAAGCATAATAATTCGTACGAGGAATTGATTTTCCTGGTAGCTTAATTAGCGCACAATAAATAAATTATATTTTACAAATCATTTTAAACGATAGAAAAAATGGCAGATTTGAAACAATTCGCAGAACAATTAGTTAACTTAACAGTTAAAGAAGTTAACGAATTAGCAACAATATTAAAAGACGAGTATGGTATCGAGCCTGCTGCTGCAGCTGTAGTAGTTGCTGCTGGTGGTGGAGAAGGTGCTGCTGAAGAAGCACAAACTGAATTTACAGTTGTATTAAAAGAAGCTGGTGCTTCTAAATTAGCAGTTGTGAAATTAGTAAAAGAACTTACAGGTTTAGGTTTGAAAGAAGCTAAAGATGTAGTTGACGGTGCTCCAAGCAACGTTAAAGAAGGTGTTTCTAAAGAAGAGGCTGAAGGTCTTAAAAAATCATTAGAAGAAGCTGGAGCTGTAGTTGAGCTTAAATAATTCAACTCAGTTTTAAGAACTAGGTTTAGGTCTTGAGTGAACGCTCAATGGCCTAAACCATTTTTCGTATAATAAAATATATCAAGTTTTATTATCAAATAGTTTAAAATACGAAAAAGTTTTTGATCAATACGAAGAAAAAAAATTGAACTGTTTTACTGGTTTATTTTTAAAGATGTATTGATTATAATAAGAAAGTATAGATTAAACAGTGTGTTTCACACAAAAAAAATTACTTTTTTTTAATCAAAATTTTGTCCATTGATGATAACAAATCAGACTGAAAGATTGAATTTTGCCTCTACTAAAAATATCCCTGACTATCCAGATTTTCTAGATGTTCAGGTTAAATCTTTTAAAGATTTCTTTCAATTAGAAACGAAATCTGACGAAAGAGGCAACGAAGGGTTATACAACACCTTCATGGAAAATTTCCCAATTACAGATACAAGAAATAACTTTGTATTGGAATTCCTAGATTATTTTGTTGATCCGCCACGTTATACAATTCAAGAATGTATAGAGAGAGGTCTTACTTATAGTGTGCCTTTAAAAGCCAGGTTAAAACTATACTGTACAGATCCAGAACACGAAGATTTTGAAACTATTGTACAAGACGTTTACCTTGGAACAATACCTTATATGACTCCAAGTGGTACTTTTGTTATCAATGGTGCTGAGCGTGTAGTAGTATCTCAACTACACCGTTCTCCAGGAGTTTTCTTTGGTCAATCATTCCACGCAAATGGAACAAAACTTTATTCTGCCAGAGTAATTCCTTTCAAAGGTTCTTGGATAGAATTTTCTACAGATATCAACAGCGTAATGTATGCTTATATCGATAGAAAGAAAAAATTACCGGTTACAACTTTATTCCGTGCTATTGGATTCGAAAGAGATAAGGATATCCTTGAAATTTTCGACCTTGCTGAAGAAATTAAAGTTTCTAAAACAGGTATTAAAAAATATATTGGAAGAAGACTTGCTGCACGTGTATTGAACACTTGGCACGAGGATTTCGTTGATGAAGATACCGGTGAGGTAGTTTCTATCGAACGTAACGAAATCATCCTTGATCGTGATACAATTATCGACAAAGATAATGTTGAAGAAATCATTGATTCTAACGTTAAATCTATTTTGTTACACAAAGAGGATAATAACCAGGCAGATTATGCTATTATCCACAATACATTACAAAAAGATCCAACAAACTCTGAAAAAGAAGCTGTAGAGCACATTTACCGTCAGTTGCGTAACGCTGAACCGCCTGATGAGGAAACTGCTCGTGGTATTATAGATAAATTGTTCTTCTCTGATCAACGTTATAACTTAGGTGAAGTTGGTCGTTACAGAATGAACAAAAAACTTGGTTTAGATATCCCAATGGAAAAGCAAGTGCTTACCAAAGAAGATATCATTACCATTGTAAAATATTTGATCGAGTTGATCAACTCTAAAGCAGAGATTGATGATATTGATCACTTATCAAACCGTCGTGTTAGAACAGTTGGAGAACAATTGTCTCAACAATTCGGTGTTGGTTTAGCACGTATGGCTAGAACTATTCGTGAGAGAATGAACGTTAGAGATAACGAGGTGTTTACACCAATCGATTTGATTAATGCTAAAACATTGTCATCGGTTATCAACTCTTTCTTTGGTACTAACCAGTTATCTCAATTTATGGATCAAACGAATCCATTAGCTGAGATTACGCACAAAAGAAGACTTTCTGCCCTTGGACCTGGTGGACTTTCGAGAGAGAGAGCTGGATTTGAGGTTCGTGACGTTCACTATACACACTATGGTCGTTTATGTCCGATTGAAACTCCAGAGGGACCAAACATTGGTTTGATTTCATCTCTTGGTGTTTATGCAAAAGTTAACGGAATGGGATTCATCGAAACTCCATACCGTAAAGTAACTAATGGTGTAGTTGATTTAGAAAGTACTCCAATTTACTTAAGTGCAGAAGAAGAAGAAGGAAAAATGATTGCTCAGGCAAACATTGAAATGGATGAGACTGGAAAAATCACAGCAACAAATGTTATTGCTCGTGAGGAAGGTGACTTCCCGGTTGTTGAACCATCTGTTGTACATTATACAGACGTTGCTCCTAACCAGATTGCTTCGATTTCGGCTTCATTGATTCCTTTCTTGGAACATGATGATGCGAATAGAGCCTTGATGGGATCGAACATGATGCGTCAGGCGGTTCCTTTGATCCGTCCGGAAGCACCAATTGTTGGTACAGGTTTAGAGCGTCAGGTAGCTTCAGATTCTAGAGTATTGATTAATGCTGAAGGAGATGGAACTGTAGAATATGTTGATGCTAACATCATTACTATCAAATACGACCGTACCGAAGAAGAAAGAATGGTAAGTTTTGATGCTGATGAAAAAACATACAACTTAATTAAATTTAGAAAAACCAATCAGGGAACAAGTATCAACTTGAAACCAATCGTAAGAAAAGGTGACAGAGTGGTTCTTGGACAAGTATTATCAGAAGGATATGCTACTCAAAATGGTGAATTAGCTTTAGGTAGAAACTTAAAAGTTGCGTTCATGCCATGGAAAGGGTATAACTTTGAGGATGCGATTGTAATTTCTGAAAAAGTAGTTCGTGATGATATTTTTACTTCTATCCACGTTGATGATTATTCATTAGAGGTTAGAGATACTAAGTTAGGAAATGAAGAGTTAACAAACGATATTCCTAACGTTTCTGAAGAAGCTACTAAAGATTTAGATGAAAACGGTATGATCAGAATTGGAGCAGAGGTTAAACCTGGCGACATTTTGATCGGAAAAATTACACCAAAAGGAGAATCAGATCCTACTCCTGAAGAGAAATTGCTTCGTGCAATCTTTGGGGATAAAGCAGGTGATGTAAAAGATGCTTCATTAAAAGCTTCTCCATCTTTACATGGTGTAGTTCTTGACAAAAAATTATTTGCAAGAGCCGTAAAAGATAAACGTAAACGTACTCAGGATAAAGATGCTTTAGGCGCTTTAGAAATGGAATTCGAAACTAAATTTGTTGAATTAAAAGACAGATTGGTTGAGAAATTATTCTTGATCGTTAACGGAAAAACATCTCAGGGTGTAATGAATGATTTGGGTGAAGAAGTTTTACCTAAAGGTAAAAAATATACTCAAAAAATGCTTTACGCAGTAGAGGATTTTGCTCACTTAAGCAAAGGTCAATGGGTTGCTGATGACGCTACTAATAAAATGGTTAATGATTTAATTCATAACTATAAAATTAAGCTGAACGACTTACAAGGATCTTTAAGAAGAGAAAAATTCACTATTACAGTTGGAGATGAATTACCATCTGGAATCTTGAAATTAGCGAAAATTTATATCGCTAAAAAACGTAAACTGAAAGTAGGGGATAAAATGGCAGGACGTCACGGTAACAAAGGTATTGTTGCAAGAATCGTTCGTCATGAAGATATGCCTTTCCTTGAAGACGGAACACCAGTAGATATCGTATTGAATCCACTTGGGGTACCTTCACGTATGAACATTGGTCAGATTTATGAGACTGTTCTTGGATGGGCTGGTATGAACTTGGGTAGAAAATTTGCTACTCCAATTTTTGACGGTGCATCTTTAGATCAAATCAATGCTTTGACTGATGAAGCTGGAGTACCACGTTTCGGACATACACACCTTTATGATGGTGGTACTGGAGAGCGTTTCCATCAAGCTGCAACTGTGGGTGTAATTTACATGCTTAAATTAGGACACATGGTTGATGATAAGATGCACGCACGTTCTATCGGACCATACTCGTTGATCACTCAACAGCCACTTGGAGGTAAAGCTCAATTTGGAGGTCAGCGTTTTGGAGAGATGGAGGTTTGGGCACTTGAGGCTTATGGAGCATCAAGTACTCTTCGTGAGATCTTAACAGTTAAATCGGATGACGTTATTGGTAGAGCTAAAACTTACGAAGCTATCGTTAAGGGTGAGTCTATGCCAGAACCAGGATTGCCAGAATCATTCAATGTATTAATGCATGAATTGAAAGGTCTTGGACTTGACATTCGTTTAGAAGAATAATAAGTATTAGGTAGTTTTCAGTTTTCGGATAGTAATATCCGAAAGCTGATTACTCATTTATAAAAGTTTTTAGGATTTATACCCGTAACCCGTTCCGATTTTTTATTTAAACCTGAAAAGTTTTATAATTAGCACTTCAAAATTTAGTTTGAAGTTTAGAGAAGTAATCCGAGGTAGCGACTTAGTAAATTAACCTTTAGTAAGGTAAATTACAAGTTAAAATCAATTTTTAATTGCAGATAAATCAATAGTAAAAACTATGATGAATAATAGAAATAATAATAAAGATAAAAATCCAGTTAAAAGATTTAATAAAATTTCAATTGGATTGGCTTCACCTGAATCTATCTTGAAAGAATCAAGAGGAGAGGTTTTGAAACCAGAAACTATCAACTACAGAACTCACAAACCAGAGCGTGACGGACTTTTCTGTGAAAGAATCTTCGGACCTGTTAAGGATTTTGAATGTGCCTGTGGTAAATATAAAAGAATTCGTTACAAAGGTATCATCTGTGACCGTTGTGGTGTTGAAGTTACGGAGAAAAAAGTACGTCGTGACAGAGTAGGACACATCAACCTTGTTGTGCCAATTGCTCATATCTGGTACTTCCGTTCTCTTCCGAACAAAATTGGTTATATCCTTGGTCTTCCATCTAAGAAATTAGATATGATCATTTACTACGAAAGATATGTAGTAATTCAGGCTGGTATTGCTAAAAATGCAGATGGAGAATCTTTACAAAGATTAGATTTCTTAACTGAAGAAGAATATTTGAATATTTTAGATACTCTTCCGCAAGAAAATCAATATTTAGATGATTTAGATCCTAATAAATTTGTTGCCAAAATGGGAGCAGAGTGTATTATGGATTTATTAGCTCGTATCGACTTAGATGAGTTGTCTTACCAATTGAGACACAGTGCTAATAACGAAACATCTAAACAACGTAAAACTGAAGCTTTAAAAAGATTACAAGTTGTTGAGTCTTTCCGTGAGTCTAACTTAAACCGCGAAAACCGTCCTGAGTGGATGATTATGAAAGTGGTTCCTGTTATTCCACCAGAATTACGTCCGCTTGTGCCACTTGATGGAGGTCGTTTTGCAACTTCAGATTTAAATGACTTATACCGTCGTGTAATCATCCGTAACAACCGTTTGAAAAGATTAATGGAGATTAAAGCTCCCGAAGTTATCTTAAGAAACGAAAAACGTATGTTACAGGAATCTGTAGATTCATTATTTGACAACACGCGTAAAGCTTCTGCTGTTAAAACAGAATCAAACAGACCATTAAAATCATTATCTGATTCCTTAAAAGGTAAGCAAGGACGTTTCCGTCAAAACTTACTTGGAAAACGTGTGGATTATTCTGCTCGTTCGGTAATTGTTGTTGGTCCTGAATTAAAATTATTCGAATGTGGATTGCCAAAAGATATGGCATCTGAGTTATACAAACCTTTCGTTATCCGTAAATTGATCGAAAGAGGTATTGTTAAAACAGTAAAATCTGCTAAGAAAATCATAGACAAAAAAGAGCCTGTAGTTTGGGATATCCTTGAAAATGTAATTAAAGGTCACCCAGTATTACTTAACCGTGCTCCTACGTTACACAGACTTGGTATTCAAGCTTTCCAGCCAAAATTAATTGAAGGAAAAGCGATCCAATTGCACCCATTAGTATGTACGGCTTTCAACGCCGATTTTGATGGGGATCAGATGGCAGTTCACTTGCCATTAGGACCAGAGGCTATTTTAGAGGCACAATTGTTAATGTTGGCTTCTCACAATATCTTGAACCCTGCAAACGGTGCTCCAATTACTGTACCTTCTCAGGATATGGTCTTGGGTCTATATTATATGACCAAAGAACGTATCTCTACACCAGAACACATTATTTTAGGTCAAGACTTAACATTCTATTCTGCTGAAGAAGTAAATATTGCATTAAACGAAGGAAGATTAGAATTGAATGCTCGTGTGAAAATTAGAGCAAAAGATTTTAATGACGCTGGAGAATTAGTGTTCAAAATTATTCAAACAACTGCAGGACGTGTATTATTTAACGAAGTAGTACCTGAAGCAGCTGGATATATCAATGATGTATTGACTAAGAAAAACCTTAGAGATATTATCGGACACATTTTAAGTGTGACTGATGTACCTACAACGGCAGCTTTCTTGGACAATATGAAAGATATGGGTTATAAATTCGCATTTAGAGGAGGTTTATCATTCTCTCTTGGTGATATTAGAATTCCAGAACAAAAAACTAAATTAATTGCAGATGCCAGAGAGCAAGTTGAAGGTATTTCTGTGAATTATAACATGGGTCTTATTACCAATAACGAGCGTTACAACCAGGTTATTGACGTATGGACTTCTGCAAATGCTCAGTTAACAGAATTAGCAATGAAAAATATTAGAGAAGACCAACAAGGTTTCAACTCTGTATATATGATGCTTGACTCTGGGGCGAGGGGTTCTAAGGAACAGATTCGTCAGTTAACAGGTATGCGTGGTTTGATGGCTAAGCCTAAAAAATCTACTGCCGGTGGTGGTGAGATTATTGAAAACCCGATTCTTTCTAACTTTAAGGAAGGTCTTTCGATCCTTGAGTACTTCATTTCTACTCACGGTGCTCGTAAAGGACTTGCGGATACGGCTCTTAAAACTGCCGATGCCGGATACTTAACAAGAAGACTTCATGACGTTTCTCAAGATGTTATTGTTAACATCGAAGATTGTGGAACATTAAGAGGTGTTGAAGTTTCTGCTTTGAAGAAAAATGAGGAAATTGTTGAATCTTTAGGAGAAAGAATTTTAGGACGTGTTGCATTGCAAGATGTTATTAATCCTCTTACTAATGAAGTTCTGGTTGAATCTGGACAACAAATTACTGAAGCAATCATGAGAGTTATCGAAGCTTCTCCGATTGAAAGAGTAGAAGTAAGATCTCCGTTAACTTGTGAGGCTTTAAAAGGTATTTGTGCTAAATGTTACGGTAGAAACTTAGCTACTGGTAAGATGACACAAAGAGGAGAAGCTGTTGGAGTTATTGCAGCTCAGTCTATTGGTGAGCCAGGTACACAGTTAACACTTCGTACGTTCCACGTTGGAGGGGTTGCCGGAGGTATTTCTGAAGAGTCTAGTATTGTTACAAGATTCAACGGTAGACTTGAGATTGAAGATTTAAAAACTGTAAAAGGTGAAGATAGTGAAGGTAATGCGGTAGATATCGTAGTATCACGTTCAACTGAATTAAAATTAGTTGATGAGAAAACTGGAATCGTCTTAAATACACACAATATTCCTTACGGATCTAGTATTTTTGTTAAGGATGGTGAAGTAGTTACTAAAGGATCTGTGATCTGTAAGTGGGATCCATATAATGGTGTAATTGTTTCTGAATTTACTGGTAAGATTGCTTACGAGGATTTAGAGCAAGGACAATCGTTCATGGTTGAAATCGATGAGCAAACAGGATTCCAGGAGAAAGTAATTTCTGAAGCAAGAAATAAAAAATTAATTCCAACTTTATTGGTTTACGGTAAAGAAGGTGAATTAATTCGTTCGTATAACTTACCAGTAGGAGCTCACCTTATGGTTGAGAACGGAGAGAAAATTAAAGCAGGTAAAGTATTAGTAAAAATCCCACGTCGTTCTTCTAAAGCAGGCGATATCACGGGAGGTTTACCAAGAATTACTGAGTTGCTTGAGGCTCGTAACCCTTCTAACCCAGCGGTTGTTTCTGAAATTGACGGTGTTGTTTCTTTTGGAAAAATCAAAAGAGGTAACCGTGAAATTGTTATCGAATCTAAATTTGGTGAGATTAAAAAGTATTTAGTTAAACTTTCTAGCCAAATCTTAGTACAGGAAAATGACTTCGTAAGAGCAGGAGTACCATTGTCTGACGGTGCAATTACACCAGATGACATCTTAAGAATTCAAGGACCAGCTGCTGTTCAACAGTACTTGGTAAATGAAATTCAAGAGGTATACCGTTTACAAGGGGTAAAAATTAATGACAAGCACTTTGAGGTAGTTATCCGTCAAATGATGCGTAAAGTAAGAGTTCAGGATCCGGGAGATACATTATTCTTAGAAGATCAATTAATTCACACTAAAGACTTTATCGTTCAAAATGATAAATTATACGGTATGAAAGTAGTTGAAGATTCAGGAGATTCTGCTGTACTGAAACCAGGTCAGATTATTTCTCCTCGTGAACTACGTGATGAAAACTCATTGTTGAAACGAAATGATAAAAATCTTGTTGTAGCAAGAGACGTAATTACTGCAACTGCAACGCCAGTTTTACAAGGTATTACAAGAGCTTCGCTACAAACTAAATCATTCATCTCTGCGGCTTCATTCCAGGAGACAACGAAAGTACTTAACGAAGCTGCTGTAGCTGGTAAAGTAGATGATTTAGAAGGATTGAAAGAAAATGTAATTGTTGGACACAGAATTCCTGCAGGAACTGGTATGAGAGAATACGATAACACTATCGTAGGATCTAAAGACGATTACAATGAAATGATGGCTAATAAAGAAGAGTATATCTATTAAATTAGGAAACTATGAGTAATTCGAACCAACAAGAACAAATTAATATTGAGTTAGATGAAACTGTCGCAGAAGGAATTTATTCTAATCTTGCGATTATCAACCACTCATCATCAGAATTTGTTTTAGATTTTGTGAGTATTATGCCTGGTATTCCTAAAGCCAAAGTAAAGTCAAGAATTGTCTTGACGCCACAACATGCTAAAAGATTATTAAAAGCAATTGGAGAAAATATTCATCGTTTTGAAAGCGCTCACGGCGAAATCAAAGAGACGGAACAAGCACCAATACCGCTTAATTTTGGTCCGGCAGGACAAGCATAAATTATTAAAGCCCCATTTTAATGGGGCTTTTTTATTTTAGGAAATAAATCAAACAATGTCGTTTAACCGATTTAATATCACTTTCGTCGGCTAAATTTCTTTTTCGCGATTTATTATTCTAAATTGGTTTCTCCTTATAAAAGGGATTAATTTGTTGGATATAATAAACTATTAAGGTTGCATTAATTCAAATTAAAAAAAAGCGCTAATGATACATTAGCGCTTTTTTTATGTCCTGATTTTTCTGATTTTGAAATGATTAAAATTCAAAATAGAAAATAATTTTATGCTCTTCCCAACCTTTTTATCAAAAATGTACTCTATATAAGTAATAAGCATCTGCAAAAAGATCTTAACTTAAAAAAGTGCAATATGAAAAAGAAATTCACCTTAGAAATAGCAAGTCCTTGTTCTGAAAATTTTAATAAAATGATTCCCAATGCAACAGGTTCATTTTGCAATTCATGTGCTAAAAATGTAATCGATTTAAGCAAAAAAACGAACTCTGAAGTAGCTAAATTTATTGCAGAAACAAAAGATACCAATATTTGTGCACGTTTGAGGGTAACACAATTAGACCAGGAGTTTGAACATAATGAAAGGTCTAAAATTAATAACCTGAAATACGCAGCAGTAGCCGCATCAATTTTATTAGCTTCAAATGTTTCCGGACAAGAAAAAACACCTATTAAAACTGAAGTAAGTTGTCCAAAACCAAGTCATTATTTAGTGGGGAAAGTTGCGCAGAACAATGTTGTTAGACAGGAATTATTGATAACAGTAAAGGGAAAATTGCTAGAAGACATAACACATAAACCATTTGATCGTAAAATGTATCCAAACCTGACTCTTTCAATTAATGGTTCAGAAAAAACATTTAGAATAAATGCTAAAACCGGAGAATTTTCTATTCCTGTAAAAGTTTTCAAAAGCGATAAAACTCTTATCATTACTATTACCGGAGACGATTATTATCTTTCAAAAGAAATACCTTTTGCTATCGAAGCCGTTACTAATAAAGTATTACAAAGAGATATAATTATTGCGGAAGGAGAACTTACCAGAATTATGATTGCCGGAGGATTAGGAATTAACTATAAATAGTATTTTTAAATTGATGAAAATAAAAAAGGCTGTCGAAATTACTTTAGACAGCCTTTTTATATGTTTTTCCTTTAAAGGAAATATTAATCAAATTCTGAAGTAAAAAATAACTTCACACTTGGATATTTATTTTGAGTCATTTGAATCGTAAAGTCAGAATCAGCTAAGAATACCAATTGACCGTATTTATCATGAGCCAGGAATTTCTGTTTGATACGCTTGAATTCTTTAAATTCATCATTTTTAGCATCATCAGGTTTTACCCAACACGCTTTATGAACCGGGAAGTTTTCATACGTACATTTTGCGCCATATTCATGTTCTAAACGATACTGAATAACCTCATATTGAAGCGCTCCAACAGTTCCGATTACTTTACGGTTGTTCATTTCTAAAGTAAACAACTGAGCAACACCTTCATCCATCAACTGATCGATACCTTTGTCCAATTGTTTGGCTTTCATAGGATCAGCATTATTGATGTATCTAAAGTGCTCCGGAGAGAAACTAGGAATCCCTTTGAAACTCATGATTTCACCTTCGGTTAAAGTATCACCAATTTTAAAGTTTCCTGTATCGTGCAAACCTACAATATCACCAGGATACGAAATATCAACGATTTCTTTTTTCTCAGCGAAAAAGGCATTCGGGCTAGAAAATTTTAAATTTTTCTTTTGACGAACGTGGTAGTAAGGTTTGTTTCTTTCGAAAGTTCCTGAAACAATTTTAATAAAAGCCAAACGGTCTCTGTGTTTAGGATCCATATTGGCGTGGATTTTAAACACAAATCCAGTCATTTTTTCTTCGGTAGGATCTACCAAACGAGTTTCAGAATCTTTTGGTCTAGGAGACGGAGCGATCGTAACGAAACAATCTAACAATTCGCGAACTCCAAAATTATTTAAAGCTGAACCAAAAAACACAGGTTGTAATTTTCCGTCTAAATAATCCTGACGGTCAAATTTTGGATATACTTCATCAATTAATTCTAATTCTTCACGTAATTTATCCGCTGGTTTTGGCCCAATTATTTTTTCTAATTCAGGACTTTGAACGTCTGAAAAAGCAATTGTCTCTTCAATATTTTTACGGCTGTCTCCACTAAAAATATTAATGTTTTGCTCCCATAAATTGTAAATTCCCTGAAAGTCATAACCCATACCAATCGGGAAACTCAAAGGAGTAACCGTTAGACCCAATTTTTGTTCTACTTCATCCATTAAGTCAAAAGCATCTTTTCCTTCACGGTCTAATTTGTTGATGAAAACAATCATCGGTATGTTACGCATTCTACAAACAGCTACTAATTTTTCTGTTTGTTCCTCAACCCCTTTTGCAACGTCGATTACTACAATAACGCTATCAACAGCCGTTAAAGTTCTAAAAGTATCTTCGGCAAAATCCTTGTGTCCCGGAGTATCAAGAATGTTGATTTTTTTCTCTTTATAATTAAAAGCAAGTACAGATGTCGAAACCGAAATACCTCTTTGGCGTTCGATTTCCATGAAATCACTCGTTGCTCCTTTTTTAATTTTATTGTTTTTTACAGCTCCAGCTTCCTGAATTGCACCTCCAAATAACAGTAACTTCTCTGTTAAAGTTGTTTTACCGGCATCAGGATGCGATATAATTCCAAATGTTCTTCTGCGTTGTATTTCTTTTAAAAAGCTCATATTTCGTATAAATAGGTTGCAAAAGTACTATTAATTACGGCTTAATAAAAATATTCACTTCTTAATTTGGGAAGTCTTTTTTAGGTGAAGATTCTTTTTTGAAAAAAAATAAGGCTGTTTTGCAACAGCCTTAAATAGTCATTTTAAAATTACTGATTAATTGACCAAATTGAATATCCTCTTGGAGGACATTGTATTTTTACCCATTTGTCTGCCTGAGTCGTTGGATACCAGGTTGAGTTTCCTGTAAAATCTTTAATTTGAGTATTGGCCCAATTGGTCTGAATCCATCTTTCCTGCCAAGTATCAGAGTTATTAATGTAAACAACTAATCCAGGATTTCCGTTATATCCGTTTCTTCTCGCTACATATTCATCATTATCAGAATATAAAATGGAAGTTGTACCAGTCGCTTTGTTGTTGTGAATCCAGATCAAATTGTTCAGTTTGTTTTTATCCAGCCATTCTTCGTAATCTCTGTAAAATATTGTTGGATATCCTTCGTGAGTTAATATATACGAGTAAGCAAGCATTTTGCTGTAAATTTCATCAGTATCATGATTCGTAACAAAAGTTACCGCTTTGTACGGATTTCTTTTCCACATCATGTCGTCGTTTAGTAAGGCAAGATTATTTCCGTCGAAAGCGTCGTTCATTTTATAATAACAAGCAAAATCAAAAACCGAACTGTTGGCATTATTAGCCCAGTCATTTAAGACGTTTACATTCGAATCCCATAATTCACCAACCGAAAAACCACCTACATTAGCATTCCATGCATTTACAACCCATGCGCCAAATCCTTTTACGTAATCAAATCTCCAGCCATCAAATTTCATGGTGTTTTTATAATATTTACCTACTCCGTCAGCTCGTAACCATAACCAATCCTGTACGTGAGGATTTGCATGGCATAAATCAGGGAAGCCACCAAAAGCGCCTTCGTCATTGTTACCGTAGCTATTTTTATAAAAGTCATTATAATTACGGGTAAATTTTCCTGAGGCAACTCCGCTAAAATTTGTCCAGGTATTGGTTCCTGTAAACGGATTCGTTTCAGATTGTCCACCGCTATTATGATTAATCACAATATCGGCATAGACTTTCATGTTTTCGGCATGAGCATTAGTAATCAAACTTACCAATTCGGTTTTTGAACCAAAGCGGGTTTCAACAGAACCATTTTGGTTATAATCTCCAAAATCAAAATAATCCGTTGGATCATATCCCATAGAAAAAGCACCATTTTGCGCTTTAGAAGCTGGCGGAAGCCAAATCGATCCAATTCCTGCATTCGACCATGCGGTAACTTTACTGCTTACAGTATTCCACCAATTTCCTCCCGCAGGAACATCCCAATAAAAAGCCTGCATCATTACGCCGCCGCCAGGATTGTCTACATATTTTCCTGTAGATGACGAATTCGAAGTTCCTGTACTAAAAGGTTTTCCGTCGTGATGCGTTACATTAATAATTTCAAATTGCTGACTATCAGCTTTTGGGTCTAATTCATTTGTTTCATTTTGCGAGCAAGAATACAAGAAAGTAGTAATTGCGGCAAGTAAATAAATTTTTACAATTGGTATTTTCATAATGTAGATTTGGTTTAGGTTAGATAATAAAGTTTATAATTTGATATTTATTAAGCGTTTTGTAATGTCTATTCGTAATTTTAATACTTAATAATTATCAATTATTCATCTAAAGTATATGTTTTTTGATTTGGTTCGTTTTTATAGGAAAATATTTATATCACGAAAACGTTGTAGTATTGATAACTTTTTTTATTCGCGCAAAAGTTCCTTCTTTTAAATTCTGTAAAGTTTTAAAGTAAATCTGTCTTTGTGAGCGTCGTGGCAAGGATTACGGACATTTTTTAAAGAGATTAATCTCATAGAAACTGCTTCTCTGCGGGAAATTCAGCTATCATCCCTATAATTTTTTGTTAATAGTATAGCTGATAGTTGTATTATGTAATTGAATTGTTATTTTTGTTCGTTATAAGTTAAAAAGAACTAGGTCTTAATTATTTAGTATTTTCAATACAATATCCGGGAAATACATTTAAAGTGATTGTGGTTTAAAACGAAATTCTAAAGCAAGATCTTTACATTCAAATTAAATTTAAAATAATGTTATTAAAAAAATTACAGTTAAAAACAATTGATTACAAATTAGTGTTGACAATGTGTTTTTTATTTTTTTTCAACTCCATCATTTCGGCTCAGGAAATTATTAAAGATACTGTGATCCAGAAGCCACTACAATTATCTGGACAGAAGCAAAAAATTGACGGTATTATTGCCAATGTAGGAGATTATATTGTTTTAGATTCAGATATTGATAAAGCATATTTAGAAATTACTGCATCAGGAGGTTCTACAAAAGATATTACAAGATGCCAGATGCTTGGTAAACTTTTAGAAGATAAATTATACGCACACCAGGCGATTCAAGATAGTATCGTGGTAAGTGATGCAGAGATAAGAGGTATGATGGATGACCGATTGAATTATATGATTCAACAGGTAGGAGACATCAATAAAGTAGTTGCTTATTACAAAAAAAACTCGGTAGAAGAGTTTAAAACTTATTTTTCAGACATCTTAAAAGAGCAAAAATTAGCTTCTGAAATGACTAAGAAAATTGTTGATGCCGTAGAAATTACTCCGGAAGAAGTACGTAATTTCTTTAAGAAAATACCAAAGGATGAATTGCCAACTTTTGGAGCAGAAATGGAAGTAGCGCAAATTGTGGTAGAACCTAAAGTTTCGGCAGAAGACGAGCAAAAGGTAAAGGACAGATTAAACGCTATTAGAAAAGATGTTCTCGAAGGATCCAGTTTTGCTACAAAAGCAGTTTTGTATTCGCAGGATCCGGGATCTTCGCCAAATGGAGGTTTTTATAAAATGACCAGAAAAACTCCGTTTGTAAAAGAATTTAAAGACGTTGCTTTTAGTTTGGGAGAAGGGGAGATTTCAGAGCCTTTTAAGACTAATTTTGGATATCATATTATTATGGTAGACAAAATAAAAGGACAAGAAGTTGAATTACGTCATATTTTAATTGCGCCTACAGTTTCTGAAACAGCATTGAAAGATGCTAAAGAAAGAATCACGAACATCAGAAATAAAATAGAAAACAAAGAAATTACTTTTGCGGAAGCTGCAAGAACAGAATCTGATGAAAAGGAAACAAGAGCAAACGGTGGAACATTGATAAACCCTAATACTCAGGATACACGTTTTGAGTTGACTAAAATGGATCCAACCTTATACAGCCAGGTTTCTAATCTAAAAGATAACGAAGTTTCTCAGCCAATTTTAAATACAGATGATAAAGGTAAGAAGACGTATAAGTTAATTACGATCACGAATAGAATTGACGCACATACTGCTGATTACGCTAAAGATTATACTAAGATTAAAGAATTAGCATTAAAAGAAAAACAAATCACAACGATTTCAAAGTGGTTTGATACTAAAATAAAAGATACTTACATTAAAATTATTGGAGAGTACAGAGATTGTAACTTTGTGTACAATTGGTTGAAAAAATAATTTTTATTAAATAAATAAAAAGAGTTAGTTTTATGAATTCATAAAGCTAACTCTTTTCAATTTAAAAAACATATCTAAATGTCTGACGTAGCAGCAATTCATAATTTAGTTCAAAAGCGAAATGAATTAAAAACCGAAATAGCAAAAATCATTGTAGGCCAGGATGCAGTTGTAGATCAAATATTACTGTGTATATTCTCAGGGGGACACGCTCTTTTAATTGGTGTTCCGGGATTGGCAAAAACCTTAATGATAAATACTTTGTCTCAGGCTTTAGGTTTAGATTTTAAGAGAATTCAGTTTACGCCGGATTTAATGCCGTCTGATATTTTAGGAAGTGAAATTCTGGATGAAAACAGACATTTTAAATTTATAAAAGGGCCAATTTTTTCGAATATCATTTTGGCAGATGAGATAAACAGAACACCTCCAAAAACGCAGGCAGCTTTACTTGAGGCCATGCAGGAACGTTCCGTTACTATTGCCGGACAAAATTATAAATTAGATTTACCTTATTTTGTTTTAGCAACTCAAAACCCAATTGAGCAGGAAGGAACTTATCCTTTGCCGGAAGCGCAATTAGACCGTTTTATGTTTGCTATTAAATTAGAATATCCAACTTTTGAAGAAGAAGTTCAGGTAGTAAAACGTACAACATCTGATGCTAAAACAACGATTAATCCGTTGTTTACGGCACAGGAAATTATCGATTTTCAGCATTTGATTCGTAGAATTCCTGTAGCCGATAATGTGATTGAATATGCGGTAACTTTGGTAAGTAAAACGCGTCCTGATAATGCATTGTCAAATGATTTTGTAAAGAATTATCTGGATTGGGGAGCAGGGCCAAGAGCATCTCAAAATTTAATTTTGGCAGCAAAAGCACATGCGGCTTTTAATGGTAAGTTCTCACCCGATATTGAAGATGTAAAAGCAGTAGCAACCGGAATACTACGCCACAGAATTATTAAAAACTACAAAGCAGACGCTGAAGGAATAACAGAAGAAATTATTATCGAAAAGCTGATGTAATAAGTCATCGAATAAAAAAAAGCCTGATCATCAAATATGATCAGGCTTTTTTATAGCAATTTTGTAATGCTGGTCTCATTTACGAGTCGGACAGATTTATTGTGAAAAAGTTTGATTAAAAGTACTTCTACAAGAGACGTGTATTTTTTACCCTCACATTCGTACCACCAATACGAAAAATACTGAATGTTGTTTTTCTCCATTTTTACCTGCCATATTCTTTCATTGTCTGAAGAAATAAGTTTCGATTCTATAATTTTATAGCCAGTTCCTGTCCAGCAAATTAAAGGATTGTGCGATGGAGTTTTAATATAAATAAGCTTTTCAGGAGTAGCGATTTTAAAAACTTCATTATTAATCCATTTTCCCTTCTTAATATTATAAGCAGGATTTAGCTTTTCGAGTAAATCATGTTTCAATTCTTTTTTGATTTCTAAACTAGTTATCAGTAGCATTAAGCTTCCTAGTATTATAGGAAAGAAAATAAAAGAAGAAGAAGTTTTTTCGATTGTCGTCTCTTCGTTTTTAGGTTTAAAGAAACGAATGAAGAACAGTATTGGGATAATTTGATAGAATATAAAACAAAGTAATCCGATAGTATGATGAGGCGTATTCTCCTGAGTGCAGTTTAATAAAATTAGAGTGATGATCCTGAAATAATTCGAGATAACATTCAATGCAATTATAAGACAGCAAAACAGGAATATTTGTTTAATACTAAAAAGTTTTTGTTGTTTTCGTTCTTCTAAAGTCAACAAAAAAGCCCCAACAAGTAATCCGGTTTTAAACATAGACAATCCCATGCAAGCCGTGTCGATGGTAATTTTTGCATTATTGATATAAAAATTAACGCCTTCTATTTTAGTAATCGGAAGAAAGTTTTTTAAAGTCAGATAAACTCCGTAACAAAGTGTTTGCTTGATTTCGACCGTTAAGTAATCAAAAAACGTATTGAAAATCGAGGAGAATAAAAAGATACAGATAAAAGCAATAAACGAGAATTTTCGGGTAAGATTGTAATATAAAAAGCATGCAAATAAGGACAGTGCTAAAAAATGCAAAGATTTGGTATGCAAACGATAGCTTATAAATTCTAATAGAATTATTAATCCTAAAAGAGGGTAGTTCATATTAAATGAAGTTTTTCTACCCCCAATAAGAAATAATACGATCGAAAATACAATCCCGAAAAGATTGCTATCAAGACCTGACAGCACTATATTGGAGTTTAATACCAATAAGCAAATCAAAATCAGGATAGCAATTGCATTTTTGTATTGAAATAGGAGCTTCATTAAATAGTTTGCTTTTTGTGTTTTTTGTAATAAAAGAAAAGTATTGTAGATCCCAGGATAATCAATAGCCATTCGTGTGGTTCAGGAACAGCGCCGTCATTGTTGATAGAGGCATTTCCTAAAGTATCTACATTTTTTTCAATCCCGTTATTTTTATAATCTTCATCAGTTTCAAGAACAATTAAAGAAGAGATTGGTGTTACAATATTGGCGTCCTTGGCCAGATCGACATATTGGTTTTGTACCAAAGAATCATTCTGAATTTTAACCTGCTCTTCTAATACTTTTCCAAAAGCATACATTCTGTAAATATGATTCGGACCATTGGTTTTAATGGCACTCGTTTGCGGACTTTCTGTAATCGAAATATTCGCCGGTGCTATATTTACTGTATTGGTGTCTGTCTTAAATAAAACAAATTGCTTTTTATGAATGAGATCTAAACTGTTTTTTAAACTCGTCTGAAAAAAATCTACGTATTTCTGTTCTTTTACAGTCTGCCAAAACGGATTGATATCAGGTGAAATATTAATTACTTTTAAATTTCTGTCCTTTGTTTCTGTTCTTATTTTCTTTAAATAATTAGAATCTTCAAGTTCTTCAAAATTGGCACAAAACGTACCGCATTTGGTAATGATTAAACTGTTTCTTGAAATTTCATAAAGAGGTAATAGCGAATAATGAAGATCTTCAAACTCTAATTCGATAGCTTTAAAGTTGTCTTTATTGATCTCTTTCTTTTTTCCGTTTACAATAACAAACAGATTCGTTTTGTTTAATTCTACAAAAGATTCTATTTGTTTCGTTGTCCAGCTGCTGTTTAAGTCTAATATAATTTCTGAAGGTTTAAACGGAATAGTTGTTTTCTGAATATCCTTAACTTCATAAATTTTATTTTTCCATGCAAATGAATTAGAAACTTTCGTTAATGGTATATGAGCTTCCCAATCATCTAATCCTTTCGATTGATTGATGTAATATCCTTTATTCAATTCAAAATCTTTGCTGGTTTCAATTTTTGTATTTCCAACAGTTTGAATTCTCGATGTAGTTTCGGCATTAGAAATGTTTGGACCTTTTATAGAAAGACTTTGGTATTTCATTTGATTGTCTTCTACTTTTAGCGGAGTTGTAAAACCGCATTTAAAAGTACGTGGCGTTTTGTAGTTAATCGGGAAAACCCTCACAACAACTTTGTTTCCTTCTTTCCATTGCATTAAAGACGGATCGCGGTATTCTACACCGACAATTTGTTTGTATGCCGCTTTAGCTTTTTCTTTCGTAGTCAAAACTCCTTTTCGTTCAGTTCCGTTTACCCACAAGGATAAAGATGTTGCAACAGAACCTTCCGGCAATTGGAAAGAATAAATAGCCTCCTTTTGTCCACGTGTATCTTTTTCGGAGGCAATATTCATTGTAATTTCGGTATAAGCCAACCGTGTTTCCGGATAAATTTTTACATCTTCTTTAATGCTTTTGGTAAATAAATCTTTACCACTCCATAATTGCTCTTCTGTTTCTAATCGTTTGTCAAAATTTGATTTCAGAATGTTTATTTTATCATCATTATCCAGATTAAGGTCTTTGCAAAATAAATAAGCAATAGATATAAACGGATTATGAATTTTTCGCTCATTAAATTGTTTACTGCCAAAGGAATCAAAAGTTCTAAAATCAAATATATCGGGAAGGGGAGTATATACGAGATCTTTTTTTAGCAGAATTTCATTGAAGAAATTAGGTTTTAAATTCTGAGAAATCGAGATATAATAAGGTAGCTCATTATTTTGATCGAATGAATTTATTCGGCCAAATTGGTTTATTTTTCTGCTTTCGATATTTAATCCTGCAGTAAAGACCGCCAGGCTAATTAGTACGACTAAAATACCTCCGCTAAAAGAAACAACATAATTTTTATCTCTATTAATGTATCGAAGAATTGTAATGGTATGTATAATAATGACAATTGCAGGAACTAAGCCATAAAAACCTAATCCTAGAGCTATAATTCCTAAAAAAGAGAATGGCATAATAGGTATGAGGTATATAGCGAAATATAAGATAAGCAAAAATGATAAGCCATTGATGAAAAAAGCAATCGAAGTGCTTCTGCTTTCGTCTGAATTGCTATAGATGAAAAAATTAGAGACACAAAAAGCCACAGTTGTAAAGTAGACCCATGTAGGAAGATCCTGAAAAACAGGTATAAAAACATTTAAAGAAAAACAACCAATAAGCCAGTTCAGGATTAAGAAAGGAGTTAGGTGAATGTAAGTTTCTTTGTTTCTAAGAAGTATAAAAAAAACACCAACTCCGTATATAAATTCGCATATAAGACTTAAGAAGGCAATTCCTTGATAGCTATTATATTCCGATTCTTTACAAAAAAGAGCTCCAATTAAAAAAAGACTGCTAAACAGTGTTACGATTAAACTAATTCCTACTCCCGGTTTTTGAGTATAATATTCTAAATTATTTGATTTGTGTTTCATAGTTGTATTTATTTAAAAGCACTTTGAATTACAAAGTTATAAAAGAATTTGAATTACAAGTTTTTTATTTCATTTTTTTTAAACTGGAAAAAAATGGAATATTGAAGAATTGGGTTTTCTAAAAATCGGGAAGAAAAAGACGTCTTGCAGCGTAACTATATCGTTATAATTGCTTATTTAGAAACGTTCTTTGTTAAAATAGAGGTAAAATCTGACTTCATTTATAACAGCAAATTCCGACTTTGTTAAAGAAAAGATTTTAAAATATCAATTATTTATTTTTTTTATTCAAAATTGATATTTTGACAAAAACAAGCAGTGAAAATCGTTTTTTAGCAATAATAATTTTTGAAAAGGCGACTTCTATTATATTTTTTTTAATTGTCGGCTTTAATACCTAAATTTGCGTACAAAAAAAATAAAATACCTAGAAAAGACTTTTATTATGAATATTTATCAGGATTACATCCAAGAGATTGAAGAACGAAAAGGTCAAGGGCTTAACCCGAAACCAATTGATGGAGCTGAATTATTAAGCGAAATCATTGAACAAATTAAAGATGTGAATAACGAGTACAGAGAAGACTCTCTTAACTTTTTTATTTATAATGTTGTACCGGGAACCACTAGTGCCGCTGGTGTGAAATCTCAATTTTTAAAGGAAATTATTCTCGGTGAATTCGAAGTAAAAGAAATAACTCCTGCATTTGCTTTTGAGTTATTATCGCATATGAAAGGTGGATCTTCAATCAGAGTGCTTTTAGATTTAGCACTTGGTGATCATACCTCTATTGCAAAAGAAGCTGCAAATGTACTTAAATCACAAGTTTACCTTTATGAGGCAGACACAGATCGCTTAAAAGAAGCATTTAAAGAAGGCAATCCGATTGCTATAGATATTATTAAAAGTTACGCTCAGGCAGAGTTTTTTACAAAACTGCCAGAAGTAGTAGAAGAAATTAAAGTAGTTACTTATATCGCTGGTGAAGGAGACATTTCTACAGATTTACTTTCTCCGGGTAACCAGGCGCACTCACGTTCTGACCGTGAACTTCATGGTAAATGTATGATTACTCCTCAGGCGCAAGAGGAAATCAAAGCATTACAGGCAAAACATCCTGACGCTAGCGTTATGTTGATTGCTGAAAAAGGGACTATGGGTGTAGGTTCATCCAGAATGTCAGGAGTAAATAACGTAGCACTTTGGACAGGTAAACAAGCAAGTCCATATGTTCCGTTTATTAATATTGCTCCAATCGTTGCAGGAACAAACGGAATTTCTCCAATTTTCCTAACAACTGTTGACGTTACAGGTGGTATTGGTTTAGACCTTAAAAACTGGGTAAAAAAGCTTGACTCAGAAGGAAACATTATTCGTAATGAAAACAATGAGCCAATCTTAGAAGAAGCATATTCTGTTGCTACTGGTACTGTATTAACGATCAATACAAAAACTAAGAAGCTTTATAATGGTGATAAAGAATTAATTGACATTTCTAAGGCATTCACGCCACAGAAAATGGAATTTATAAAAGCTGGAGGATCATATGCAATTGTATTTGGTAAAAAGCTTCAGACATTAGCGGCTAAAATTTTAGATATCGAAGCTCCTCTTGTATTTGCTCCGTCAAAAGAAATTTCTGTTGAAGGACAAGGACTTACAGCTGTAGAGAAAATCTTTAATAGAAACGCTGTTGGTATATCTCCGGGTAAAGTTTTACACGCAGGTTCAGATGTTCGTGTAGAAGTAAACATTGTAGGTTCTCAGGATACGACTGGTCTTATGACTGCTCAGGAATTAGAATCTATGGCAGCTACAGTAATTTCGCCAATTGTTGATGGTGCTTACCAATCAGGATGTCACACAGCTTCAGTATGGGATAAAAAAGCGCAGGCTAATATTCCAAAGTTGATGAAATTCATGAACGATTTCGGTTTAATTACTGCACGTGACCCTAAAGGAGTTTACCACGCAATGACCGATGTAATCCATAAAGTACTTAACGATATTACAATTGATGAGTGGGCGATCATTATTGGTGGTGACTCTCATACAAGAATGTCAAAAGGTGTTGCTTTTGGGGCTGACTCAGGAACAGTTGCGCTTGCATTGGCTACAGGAGAGGCTTCAATGCCAATTCCTGAATCTGTAAAAGTAACTTTCAAAGGAGAAATGAAAGACTACATGGACTTCCGTGATGTGGTTCATGCTACACAAGCTCAAATGCTTAAAAAGTTTGGTGGAGAAAATGTATTCCAAGGTAGAATTATCGAGGTTCACATTGGTACTCTTACAGCAGATCAGGCATTTACATTTACAGACTGGACTGCAGAGATGAAAGCAAAAGCTTCTATCTGTATTTCTGAAGATGATACTTTAATTGAATCTCTAGAGATTGCAAAAGGTAGAATCCAGATCATGATCGATAAAGGAATGGACAATGAAAAACAAGTTCTTCAAGGATTGATCAATAAAGCAGATAAGAGAATCACAGAGATTAAATCAGCTGAAAAACCAGCCCTTACTCCAGATGCAAATGCGAAATATTATGCTGAAGTTGTAGTTGATCTTGATCAGATTATCGAGCCTATGATCGCTGACCCGGATGTAAACAATGTGGATGTTTCTAAAAGATATACTCACGATACTATCAGACCTCTTTCTTTCTACGGAGGAGAGAAAAAAGTAGATCTAGGATTTATTGGTTCTTGTATGGTTCACAAAGGAGATATGAAGATTTTAGCTCAAATGCTTAAAAATATAGAGGATCTTCACGGTAAAGTTGAGTTCAAAGCGCCACTTGTAGTTGCGCCACCTACATATAACATTGTAGACGAACTTAAAGCCGAAGGTGATTGGGAAGTTTTACAAAAATATTCAGGTTTCGAATTCAACGATGCTGCACCAAAAGGAGCTGCACGTACTGAATATGAGAACATGTTGTACTTAGAGCGTCCAGGATGTAATCTTTGTATGGGGAACCAGGAAAAAGCAGCAAAAGGAGATACTGTAATGGCAACTTCAACACGTCTTTTCCAGGGAAGAGTTGTAGAAGATACTGAAGGTAAAAAAGGAGAATCATTACTTTCTTCTACGCCGGTAGTAGTTTTATCTACAATTTTAGGAAGAACTCCTACACTTGCTGAATATACTGCTGCAGTAGATGGTATTAGCTTAACTAGGTTTGCACCTTCTCATAAACTGTTAGTAATGTAATTTACGATTAGTTATAATCATTATATATAAAAAGCCTGAGTCGATAAACTCAGGCTTTTTCTTTTCTGGCTCCTCTATTTTTTGTAACTTGGTATGTTCAAAATATAAAAAACAAAAACAATTATACTTATGGCTTTTGATATTGAAATGATTAAAAAAGTGTATGAGAACATGCCGGATCGTGTTGATAAAGCACGCGAGATTGTTGGTCGTCCACTTACATTGACAGAGAAAATTTTATACAATCACCTTTGGGACGGAAAACCAACTCAGGCGTTTGGTAGAGGAGTAGATTATGTTGATTTTGCGCCCGATCGTGTCGCATGTCAGGATGCAACTGCTCAAATGGCATTATTGCAATTTATGCACGCCGGAAAAGCTAAGGTAGCAGTACCAACAACGGTTCACTGCGATCACTTGATTCAGGCAAAAGTTGATGCTGCAACAGATTTAGCGCGAGCAAAAACACAAAGTAACGAAGTTTTCGACTTCTTGTCGTCAGTTTCTAATAAATACGGAATAGGTTTCTGGAAACCAGGAGCAGGGATTATTCACCAGGTAGTACTTGAAAATTATGCTTTCCCAGGCGGAATGATGATTGGTACCGATTCTCACACTGTAAATGCAGGTGGTTTAGGAATGGTAGCTATTGGTGTTGGTGGAGCTGATGCTGTAGACGTAATGTCTGGTATGGCTTGGGAATTGAAATTCCCTAAATTAATTGGAGTTAAACTAACTGGTAAATTATCAGGATGGACAGCTCCTAAAGATGTTATCCTTAAAGTGGCCGGTATTCTTACTGTAAAGGGAGGAACTGGTGCAATCGTTGAATATTTTGGAGAAGGTGCAACCTCTATGTCTTGTACTGGTAAAGGAACAATTTGTAATATGGGTGCAGAGATTGGAGCTACAACTTCAACTTTTGGTTATGATGATTCTATGAGTCGTTACCTACGTTCTACAAACAGAGCCGATGTTGCCGATGCTGCAGATAAAGTAGCTTCTTACTTAACCGGAGATCCGGAAGTTTACGCTAACCCGGAACAATATTTTGATCAGGTTATCGAAATCAACTTAACAGAATTAGAGCCACACTTAAACGGACCTTTTACTCCGGATTTAGCGACTCCAATTTCTAAAATGAAAGAAACAGCCATCAAAAACAACTGGCCGTTACAAATTCAGGTAGGTTTAATTGGTTCATGTACCAACTCTTCTTACGAAGATATTTCTCGTGCAGCTTCTTTGGCAAGACAAGTAAGTGCTAAAAATTTAAAAACTAAATCTCAATTCACTATTACTCCGGGTTCAGAGGTTGTTCGTTATACAATCGAAAGAGACGGATTTATCGATACTTTCGAAAAAATTGGAGCAACTGTTTTTGCTAATGCCTGCGGACCATGTATTGGTATGTGGGACAGAGATGGGGCAGAGAAAGAAGAAAGAAATACAATCGTTCACTCTTTCAACCGTAACTTCTCAAAACGTGCAGATGGTAACCCAAATACTTTAGCTTTCGTAGGTTCGCCAGAATTGGTAACCGCTATGGCTATTGCGGGAGATCTTGGTTTTAACCCTTTAACAGATACGTTGATCAACGAAGATGGAGAAGAAGTAAGACTAGAAGCGCCAACAGGAGACGAATTGCCTCCAAGAGGATTTGATGTAAAAGATCCGGGATTCCAGGTTCCTGCAGAGGACGGTTCAGGAGTTCAGGTAGTGGTGAGTCCAACATCAGAGCGTTTACAATTATTAGCTCCGTTTGATGCGTGGGATGGTAAAAACATTACTGGTGCTAAACTTTTAATCAAAGCATTCGGAAAATGTACAACAGATCATATTTCTATGGCCGGACCATGGTTACGTTTCCGCGGACACTTAGATAATATTTCTAACAATATGTTGATTGGTGCTGTAAATGCATTCAACCAAAAAACAAACTCCGTTAAAAATCAATTAACAGGTACTTACGATGCTGTTCCTGCTGTAGCTCGTGCTTATAAAGCGGCTGGAGTTCCGTCTATCGTTGTGGGAGATCACAATTATGGCGAAGGTTCATCTCGTGAGCATGCTGCAATGGAGCCACGTTTCTTGGGTGTTAAAGCGGTATTGGTAAAATCTTTTGCCCGTATTCACGAAACAAACCTTAAAAAACAAGGACTTTTAGGATTAACATTCGCTAACGAAGCTGATTACGATAAAATTCAGGAAGACGATACCATCAACTTTACTGATTTAACCGAGTTTGCTCCCGGAAAACCATTAACGTTAGAATTCGTTCATGCAAATGGTACAAAAGATATCATCCTGGCAAACCATACCTACAACGCAGGTCAGATTGGCTGGTTCGTTGCAGGTTCAGCATTAAACTTAATTGCTGCCGGAAAAGCTTAATCTTTAAGATTTAATTATACTAAAAACGCTCTGTGTAAACAGGGCGTTTTTTTTTATTGTTGTTTAGGAGCTAATCCAGCTATCCGCTATATCTTTTATTTTTTTAAAGAAAAAAAATAAAAGGATGCCGCTTCTATCTGGGCTAGGGCACTCGTTTTCAAAAAGAAATTTTGTTTTCAGGTTTCCTAATCCTGTCTTTTTGCTACAGTTGTTTCTTGTGATAAATTCCTCGATCTAGTAGGTTTTGTAATCTCAAATTCATTGATGTCAATACTAAATACTTTCGAAGAAGGTAATTTAGAAAAGCTGTTATCAATACGACCACCTAAAATATATAACTTATTGTTGTAATAATGCATAGCCGAATATTTCATTGGTAATTCAATTTCATATTCTTTTAATTGTTTTGTTTTTAAGTTATAAACGTACATTTTTTGATCCTCAAAAAAGTAAATAATATTATCATGATACGTTATGGCAGGTCTTTCTAACGGAGAGAATAATTCTCCTTCCGTTTGCCATTTTTCTGTTACTAAATCAAAACTTTCCATTTGAGAAATTGGTTTTCCGTTGTTGCCGCCAAGAAGATAAATTTTATCATCAACCAAAACTCCTGTATTTTCTTTTGCTGTTGGCATATGTGCAAGTTCGTACCAATAACCAGAAGAGATATTATATAAGTGGACTTTATCGGTAAACTCTTTTACGCCAGCTTCAGTAGCTTTTACAGAACCTCCCATTACAATAATATTATCTTTATAAGTAAAAGAAGCAAAATCAGCAGCCTGATGCGGATTTGTATTGTCTATTTTAATAGTTTGTTTTTCGAGATCTAAAACTTCAATTTTATCTTGCAAATATTCCCAACTACTGATTTTATTGACAAACATTTTTTTCCCGCCTAGGATATAAATCGAATTTTTATAAAAATGAATGTTATGATAGGCCCTGTTTTGAAGTTTTAATTTCGAAATTTCCCATGTGTCAGTTTTAATGTCATATATACAAAGGTCTTGTTTATAATGTCGTTTAGCCGAAGTGTATTGCGCTTCACTTAAAAATTTCACCATATCCATATCAGCTTTTTCTGCTCGCGCTTTTTCAAGGTGGTTGATTTCAGGATAAGCATCTCCGCCACTAATATAAATTTTGTCATCTTGCAAAATAGACCCAAATGAAAAGATAAGATGTTTTGAAGAAGTCAGTTTAGTATACGAAAGCTTGGATTGTAATTTGTGGTCACCAGCAATAATTACTTCTGATAAATTTTCAATATTTTCTTCAAGCGAAACTATAAAGTTTTGCTTTATGAAATAGCTCAAAGAAATTCTTTTGGTAGTATAACCAATATGCGAAAATTCTAATATTTCATCGCTATTGTATTTTGCAAGAAGTTGTAAAGAGAATTTACCATTTGCATCCGATATTGTTCCGACTTTGCTGGATAAAGCAAACACATTCGTATTTTCAAGAGGAAGATTAGTGTTTGTCGAAACTATAGTTCCGTTGATGTTTTGAGCAATAGATAATAAAGGAAAAAAAATAAGAAAGAGTAATAGTTTTTTCAAGTTGTTTTCAGATTAAGTTTGGTTTTTGGTCAAGAAATAAAAATGGTATTCTGAAAAATATTCGCACAATTTTTATGCCGAGAGTCTTGCTTGAAAGAAAAATAATTCAATTTCTGATAAATCAGGGAGAAAAATGAATCAGTTATAGACAAGAACTTATTTTGAAATTAGAGATTTTACATTCTATTTTTCTTCCGAAACACACTTTTCCTGAAATAAAATCATTTATTTCTAAAAAGCCTGATTTCAAAGAGTTGGCGTAATTTTCATTCTAAGATGTTTAATTCAGGGTAAATTAGTTGTTAAAAAACGTGTATCTTTTACATTAAAAAGTTAAATTCGCCTTTTAGGTAATATATTTGCTTTTTTTGAGTTTAAATATTGTCTTAACTTAACAAAGTATTCATTAAACTTTAATAGGTATGGTTTTTAGATTAATTATAGTATTGTTTTTTTTCAGTGTCGGTGTTTTTTCTCAGGAAAAGTTTATCAAGCACAAAATATCAAAAGGAGAAAACCTATCTGTAATTGCTAAAAAATATGGTGTCAAAACGAAAGACATTGAAGACGCCAACCCTAATGCTCCTAAAGTTTTAAAATTAAATTCGGTGCTCTTAATACCGAATACGAACAAAAAGAATACTGTAAAGAAAACTGAAATCGCTGCCAATACAACTCCTGCAGCAACATCAAATTCAGGCCAGCACGAAGTACAGGAAAAAGAAAATCTTTGGGCAATCTCCAAAAAATACAATATCTCTGTTGATGATCTAAAAAAAGCAAATCCAACACTCGAAAGTGAAGATTTAAAAATAGGACAGAAACTTAATATTCCGTCTAATGCGATTGCATCGACAGATAATACCAAGAAAAATCAGAAAACAGAAAAACCCGAAATAATTTCTTCGACAGATGTAGAAGTGGTGGTTGAGGTCAAGCCAAAAGAAACAAAATATCTTATTGCCAAAAAATACGGAATAACGGTAGCAGAATTAGAGAGGCAGAACCCATTTATAAAAGGAAAGTTACCAGTAGGTTATCTTCTAAAAATTAGAACTTCAAAAGAAAAAGCCGATCAGCAAATCAAAGATGCTGCCATTGCATCTCAAACTCAGGTTACAGAAAATGCTGTCGCAACTTCAGAAAAGACAACTCAAAATACAGAAGCTGCAAAACCAGAAATTATTCCTGCAACGTCAGATGTTGAAGTAGTAGTTGAGGTACAGCCAAAAGAAACAAAATTTGCGATTGCTAAAAAATACGGAATAACGGTTAAGGAGCTAGAAAAGCAAAACCCGTTTATCAAAGGTAAATTGCCTGTGGGTTACGTATTAAAAATTCATACTACAAAAGAAAAGGCTGATGCAGCCGCAGGTATACAAACCACTCCGGAAATCAATACTAACTTGTCAACGCCAACTCAGGTAGCTGATAATTCAGAAGTTAAAAGAGATACTGCTACGGTATTTAGAGTAAGCAATCATTCTGATTTAGTAAATCAATTAATTGTAAATGCAACCGAAAATATAGGAACGCGTTACAGATCAGGAGGAACCACAAAAGCTGGTTTTGATTGTTCAGGATTAATGATTTGCACATTCAACAATTTTGACATAAAATTACCAAGAAGTTCTATAGAGCAATCTCGTGTTGGCGTAAAAGTTGGGACAGAAGAAGCTCAAAAAGGAGATTTAATTTTCTTTAAAACAAACGGAAGACGCCATATCAACCACGTAGGAATGGTAGTTGAAGTTGCTGATGGAGAAATTAAATTTGTACATTCTTCAACTCATGGCGGTGTGATAATTTCTTCTACAAAAGAACCTTATTATCAAAGATCCTTCTCGCAGGTAAACCGCATTTTACAATAAATAAAATTTCAGCTAAATTTTCTTTTAAATTCCTCAATCGGAAAAGGTTTGTTTAAAAATCCTGAGACATAATCATTTTTATTAATGTGCTCAAGCTCTTCAGGATCTAAGGTTGATGAAAGAACATAAATTTGAGTTTCTCTCTTGATCTCTTTATTTAGTTTATGAAAAGCATCCAGAAATTCAAAACCATTCATTATTGGCATTTGTATGTCTAATAGAATAATTAGCGATTGATTCTTTTTTTGAGTGGTAAGCCACTCAATTCCCTCTTTGCCATTATTAGCAATTACAATTTGCTCAATCTGCATTCCCTTCGTTAATAATTGAGTAATCACAAGCTGATCAATTAAATTGTCCTCAATTACCAGAAATACAGGTTTAAGTTGCATACTAATTAGGTATTGTTACAACGAATTTGCTTCCAATAGTACTTTCAGAAAATACCGAAATGTTTCCCTGTATGTTTTCTACCGCTTCTTTTACAATATAAAGCCCTAATCCGGAACCTTTGTTTTTATTTGTGCCAAAGTACATTTCGAAAATATTATCCTTATATTCCTCTTTAATTCCAATTCCGTTATCGCTTACCTCTATTTTATTATAACCTTCATCAAAATATGTTTTAACGCTAATGAACATTTCTTTTTTGTTGATGTCGGCATATTTTATGGCGTTCGAAAGTAAATTTGAAATAATAATTTTTAAACGTAATCCGTCACTCTGAATTTGATCTACTAGCAATTCCTGAGTAAAAGTGATTCTGTTCGCGTTTTCGATATGCATCAATTGCGAGATAGCTTCATTAAATAATTCCTGTAAACTTACAGGTTCCATAACAACTTGTTTTCGCTTGTTTTTAGAATAATCTATAATATCGATTATAAACTGATCTTGTTTCGTCAGGCTTTTGTGCATAAGACCTAAATAAGTTCTTATCTGGTCAATATCATCTTCTAATTGCGTAATTTCTATTAAACCCTTTAATGATGTTATAGGAGACCTCAAATCATGCGAAGCACTATAAACAAATCGGTCTAATTCGCGATTTACTATAATCAGATTTTCATTTTTAACCTCAATTTCTTTTTTAGAAACAAGCAATCGTTTTACCATTATAGAATAATAGGAGCACACGCTTAATACAATAATTAGAATAAAAACAATATTAGTAATAATCAGTAAGTTTTTGATTTTGCGTGTTCCTTCACCTAAAGTATTTGAAAAGTTACGTTCGTTAATGGTAAGTTTATCGCTGATTACGCTAATTCGGTCTAAAAATTTTTTCTGACTCTCCGGAGTTAACAAATTATATTTTATATGTGCATTTATTTCCTGACCTACGATAAATAATTTAAAGATAAGTTCGTCGCCCTGACCCCATTCGTCAATAGCTTTTGCTAAAAAAGATACTTGCTGAAAATTGACAAAAAGCCAAACAAGATCGTCTAAATCATCCTTATGGTTTCGGCCAATTAAAAATCCTTCCCTGGCGACTTTGTTATCGCCCACTTTTAAAAGTGTTTTTCGGGCAATACCATCGGCCTGCGGAACTTCTAATTCTTCTAAATATAATTTCCACTGATTCTGATCTTTAGTATAAAGATAAGTGATGAGGTGTCTGGAAGCGTCTTTTTGTCCTTTTGAGTAATGCGATTCTCCGTTCGCATACGCGCGATTAGCAGATAATATTTTTATCGTAAAAAAATTGATACAGATAAGTAAGGCGCAGGAAACAAATACAATTACAAGAAGAACAAAAACATTAGGGAAACGTATGTTCTTAAAAAAAGGACTCTTAGACATAAATTTTCGGATTAGTAGGTTGGTGTTTTTTAGTGCCTTATAAAAAGTCTCTTTCTGTTTTATTTTGTACTATTAATAATCGTTTGGGGACGATTATTGTTCTTTTTTTAAAAGTGAACAAGTGTTAATAAAATGTTTGCATTTCGGAATCAATTTTCAGTTTTATAAATTTAATAAAAAAATAATATAGTTTTACAAATCAGTAATTTTTTCTTGTTAAATTTATATTTTAAATTATTTTTTAATGTAAATTACTGATTTTGTGCTGTTTGTTGTTTGTTTGTGAATTTTGATAAATGGATGAAATAACGACCGTTTAGCAATGAAGAAACAAAAGAAGTAAATAAAATCTCAGAATATATTGTTGTTTTGTTTAATGATTTTTTATGCGATTTTAAAAAAAGTTCTTCTTAGGGGATATAAAAAAAGCTACAACTTTTGGTGTAGCTTTTGGGGATTTTAAAAGATAGATGGGGAACATTTTTTTAACTCTATAATTTCTCTAATAGTTTTTTCTTTTGTTCATTGAATTCATCTTCTGATAGTATTGCATTTTCTCTTAGTTTTGCTAGCTTTTCTAATTGATCTAGAATATTAGGTTCTGAAATAATATTTTTACCGACTTCTTTATCTTGAGAAAGTTTATCTCTAACAAATTCAGCAAAACTTCTAGCAATTGATTTTTCGACATTTTCAATTTTAGCAATATTTCCAGAGGTATAAATTTTAATTCCTCCCAAAAGTAGCCCCGTTTCATATTGTATTGATGTTATTTTATCCAGTGGAAAATCTTCCACTTTTAATCCATATAAGATACCTTTATCTATAAATATTAATCTTCTATTTGTAGAAATTAAAATACCTTGACCATTGTTATAAGTACCTTGTGCAATATTGTCAATAACTTCAGTTCTCGCTAATATTTCGGGTAGTTCATTTATTTCTCGCTTGCCAAGATAGATTGAACCATTTGTTAATTTTAATATTTGTTCTTTAATTTCATCAAGACGTGAGTTACCATACTCATTCTTACTTATTTTCTCATTTAGTAAGTTTTGGATATCATTTAAAGAGTAATTTTTAAGTTTAAATGCTACTTTAGGATTTACATTGTTTATTTTTTTAAAACAGCTTGTACAAACAATGCTACTGTCATTTAATTTTCCAGAGCCAAATGTTGGGGTATTCATGAATTTAAGTTCTGTTGAACAAAGTATACAATTTGCCATATTTAATTTTTTTAATTTATAATGTATCAAATGTAATCAGCTCAATAAGTTATATTTTATGGAAATCCGTAAACGTATTTTTTATTCAAAAAAGATCTTATGAAAACAAAACTCGCGTGAGGGATAGAGGCGGTATCCTTTTGTGAAGAGAAACGGAACAAAAGATATAGCCGAATCCCGATAGCTATCGGGAGCCCCGGAGGGACACGCCAAAATTATTTTAGATTTTAGATTTTAAATTGTTGGATTTTTAGAATTTTTAGATTTAAAATTTGGCAATTTTGGGGTTAGATGATGGTTCAGAATGAGTGTTTTTATAAGAATCTAAAATCGATGATCTAAAATCCAGAATTTCAGAAAAAAGTATATCTTTAACCAACCCAAAAAACCAAAAACAATGCAAGAAAACGACCAGGAACATTTTAAAAGAGAACTCGGATTATTAGACGGAACCATGCTTGTGGTAGGGTCTATGATAGGATCTGGTATATTTATCGTAAGTGCCGATATTGCCAGACAAGTGGGTTCGGCGGGATGGCTAACACTGATTTGGCTGATCTCAGGATTGATTACAATTATTGCCGCTGTGAGTTATGGCGAGCTGAGTGCGATGTTCCCAAAAGCGGGTGGACAGTACGTTTACCTGAAAGAAGCGTATAACAAATTAATTGCCTTTTTGTACGGCTGGAGCTTTTTTGCGGTAATTCAGACCGGAACTATCGCTGCCGTTGGGGTGGCTTTTTCGAAGTTTGCGGCTTATCTTTATGAGCCTTTGAGCGACGAAAATATTATATATGAGCTGGGGGCTTTTAAGCTGAATGCGGCTCAGATTGTTTCGATATTTACGATTGTTTTGCTGACTTTTATTAATAGCCGTGGTGTTAAAAACGGAAAAATTTTACAAACGGTTTTAACGATTATCAAGATTTTGTCGTTGTTGGGTTTGATCGTTTTCGGACTTACATTGGCTGCAAAAGCTTCGGTTTGGGATGCAAACTGGGCGGATGCCTGGACAACACGTTCGTTTAATAAAGATACCGGATCATGGCTGCCTATTAGCGGAACGGCTTTGATTAGCGGAATTTCGGCTGCAATGGTTGGCTCTTTATTTTCTAGTGATGCCTGGAATGGTGTGACGTTTATTGCAGGAGAGATTAAAAACCCGAAGCGTAACGTAGGTTTCAGTTTGTTTTTAGGAACTTTTATTGTTACAATTATTTATGTTTTGACGAATTTGATGTATTTGGCGGTTATTCCGTTAGACGAAATTGCAACAGCAAAATCGGATAGGGTGGCAGTTGTAGCTTCGCAATATATCTTTGGTAATATAGGAACGTTGATTATTGCGATCATGATTATGATTTCGACTTTTGCTTGTAATAACGGATTAATCATGGCGGGTGCGAGAGTATATTATACGATGGCAACGGATGGTTTATTCTTTAAAAAAGCGGCTGTTTTAAATAAGTCGAGTGTTCCGGCCTGGGCTTTATGGGCGCAATGTATATGGGCTTCGGCTTTGTGTCTGACAGGGAAGTATGGAGATTTATTAGATTTTGTAATTATCATTGTATTGATTTTCTATATTTTAACGATCTACGGAATTTTTATTTTACGTAAAAAAATGCCGGATGTAGAGAGACCTTATAAAGCTTTTGGATATCCGTTTTTACCATTATTGTACATCGTGATTGCGAGTGCGATTTGTATTTCGTTATTAATTACAAAGTTCTCGACTTGTGGTTGGGGAGTTTTGATTATGCTAACAGGAATTCCGGTGTATTACTTAACAAAACCGAAAGAAGTTTAAAAAAAGAGGGACTAAGGTGCTGAGATACTAAGGTTCTAAGTTTAAAAACGGCGTGAATTTGCCCGTGGGTTGTACGGATGAAACGGATTAACGCAGGTTTTCTTTTTTTTACTTTGATTTTATTTCAAAATATAAATGCCTTGTTTTAGCAAGGCATTTTTTTATGGTTTATTTTGAGTAATAAAAAATCGGTGCAAACCCGTTTCATCCGTAAAATCTGTGGGCCAAAAAAAAACACTACCATTTGCAAAAAGCAAAAAATGTAGTGTCTTTAAATGTAATAATCTAATGAATGTTAGTGGCAATTATGCCATTTCAGTTTCAAGAGAAGATTTTATAGATGAATTAATAATAGACAAGGTAAGAGGATCCGATTCTCCTGAGAAAAAAGCATCTAATACTTCCTGAAATACTGGATTTGTTTTTTCTACAAGAGAAAACAACGTCATAGAAGAGCGTAATTTACGCGCATCTAGATCGCCTAAAATTCCGTCGGCTGATTTGCGTCTGAAAGTTAAAAACAGCTCAGAAATTTCGATAAGATGTTTTCCCAGAATTGGATGTTCAAGGAATTCGGTTGCTTCTTTTAGATCGTTAATGGCATAATAATTTGCAGTATCGCTCTTGCCTAATCCTTTAATCTGAGGAAAAATGAACCACATCCAGTGTGTTTCTTTTTTGCCTTTTTTGATTTCAGAAAGAGCAGTAAGATAAAGTTTGTTTTGCGCATCTAAAAAACGCAATAAATCATTGTTCGAATAAGCCATTGTGGTAATGTATATATAAAAAAAGGTTGCAAAAGTAGTAAAAAAGATAGGTTCTGCCTAATAAAAGGTTCATGTACTGAGTATTTTAACTTTTAGAGGAGGAATTTTCCTCGTCGTTTTGTAATGAAAAAAAACTCATTTTGAGAGATTTATAATCATTCACTTCGTTTAGTTCTTCTAAAGGTTAAATTAATTCTGGGTAATACATTTTTGGCGGTTTTAGGAACTTGATGTTGCCAAAAACTATTGGTTGTTCCTGCCATTAATAAAAAAGATCCGTGGTGTAAAGGAATCTCTACTTGCGGAATTTCCTTGCGAAATTTATGTCGAAGCCTGAACATTCTTGTTTCTCCAAAAGTTACCGAAGCAATAACAGGGTTGGGGCCAGAATTGTGTTCTTTGTCGCTGTGCCACGATACGCCATCATTGCCGTCTCGATATAAATTGAGCAGCAAACTATTAAATTCAAGCTGAGTTTCTCTTTCGACTCTGCCTCTAATCGTCAGCAATTCATAAGTCCAGTTAGGACCGTTTTGATCTGCGCCAACATTGTCTTTATCTTCATACCAGGAAATCATACGGGGAGCCGTAACAATTTTGTCATACATTTCCATTTCATATTCTCTCCATTTGGTTTGATGAAGTATTCTTTCATAAAAACGATCAGATTCTTCTTTGGTGAAGAAATTATCGATCAAAATAAGCTCTGCATCAGGCAGGTCAAATACCTTTTTTCCTGCTAAACCAGTGGCAAATAATTCAGTATCGCTAAATAGTGTCATTGTTCGATTATTTTGTGTCAATTTCAATCCATACCGGAGCATGGTCGCTTGTTTTTTCCCATCCCCGCACATGGCGGTCAACTCCTCCGGAAAGTAGTTTTTTGGCTATTTGGGGGCTCAGTAAAAAATGATCAATTCGTAGGCCTGCGTTTCGCTCGTAAGCATTTCTAAAATAATCCCAAAAGGTGTAAATTTTCTCATCAGGATATAAAGTACGAATCGCATCTGTCCAGCCTTGTGCTACAATATCCTTAAAAGCTTTTCGTACTTCGGGTCTGAAAAGGGCATCGTTGACCCATTTTTCAGGTTTATAAACATCCAGTTCTGTTGGCATTACATTATAATCTCCAACCAATACTACCGGAACTTTTAAACTTAATAATGTTGCTGCACGATCAGTAAAACGTTCAAACCATTTTAGTTTATATTCTAATTTTGGTCCCGGTGCAGGATTTCCGTTTGGGAGATAAAGACATCCAATCACGATTCCGTTAATTAAAGCTTCGAGATAACGACTTTGAACATCTTCATCATCGCCCGGAAGAACGCGCGTTACTTCTTCGATATCCATATTACGGGCGAGAATCGCAACACCATTCCACTGCTTTTGTCCGTGCCAAATGGCATTATATCCCGCATCATTAATTTCTTTAATTGGAAATTTATCCTGAGGCGCTTTTAATTCCTGCAGACAAACGATATCCGGAGTAGCTTCTTCAAGCCATTTCAGTAATACGTTCAAGCGTCCGTTGACTCCGTTTACGTTATAAGTTGCTATTTTCATAGTAGATTTAATTTGTTGTACCATTAAATTTACAGCTTTTTGCGCCTTTATATTTACACAAAATCATGTTTTTATTTTAGAAACTGTTTGTTAAAGAATACTTTACGTGGGTTTTTTTCTGCGTAAGCAAAAATTAACTGCACGATGTATTGATTGCTTTTATACGGCGTAGCATAATTTTTTATTTCTAAGGGATCTTTAATTGAAACATCTAGCGGAATATATCCCATACCATAAAAATGACCATTTTCTATCCAGATACAGCTTCGTTCGTGTGCTGTTCTTCCTTTTTCTATAATGGCAAAAGTGGGTCTGTTGTTTAATAAAAAATCAATTGCATTGTCGACTTGCTCATTGTGAAGGGAAACATCCGGCAAATCTGTTATATCTTTATTTTGAAACATTTCTCCTTCCTGAGGTTTTGAATATTTGCAAAATCTATAATCAATTTCAAATCGTTCTGCCAGACCCCGCAGTATGTTTGTTGCCTCATGTAAACTACTAAAATGCTCAATGCATGACTGAAATTTATTGAGTTTGCCAATTGCCAGATATTTGTATCCGTTGCGGGCTTCATATTCGTACAAGCCAAATTTGGGCTCAAATCGTTTTAAAGCCCTGTTATAAGTGGGCCAAAGATGTTTGATTTCTGTACATTCTAATAGCAACGCCATTAATTCGTTGCCGCAAACTTCAAAAGAAATCGAATAAATATCCCGTAAGAAATGCTGTCTTTGCGGATTAATTTTATGTCCGCTAAAATGAGAAGCAACGCGTTTTTTTATATTAACCGCTTTCCCAACATAGATTACTTTTTTTACCTCATTATAAAAATAATAAACACCAGGTTTTTCAGGTAAATTATTAAAATCTTCCGGCGGAAGGTTAGGCGGTAAGCGCTGATCTTGTGACGTGTTTTTGATCATTTTTTCGATATGGCCTTCATCGTCCCATTCGAGTAATTTCGAAAATAAAATAGCAGTAGCATCTGCGTCTCCGCCAGCACGATGCCTGTTTTCTAAAGATATATCTAATGAATTGCAAAGATTTCCTAAACTATATGATCCTAAACCCGGTCTGATTTTTCGTGCCGCGCGAACGGTGCATAACTTTCTTGCTGTCCATTTAAAACCCGCTTGTTCCAGTTGATGGCGAACGAACGAATAATCAAAATTGACATTATGAGCGACAAAAATCCGATCGGTAAGCATTTCTAATACTTTCTCTGAAACATCATCAAAAATTGGCGCATTAGCTACCATTTCGTTATTAATTCCCGTTAAGGCAAAAATCGAAATTGGAATTTCCTTTTCCGGATTAACGAGCGTTTCATATCGTTCAATCACGTTTTCTCCGTCATGAATGATGATCGCAATTTCGGTAATGCGGCTGCCACTGGCGTTTCCACCGGTGGTTTCGATATCTACTATGGCGTATTCTTGCTTTTTCATCTTATTTATATAACGTAATTTCTTCTTCGATCGTTTAAATGTTTAACACATAGAAACATAGCTTTTGTTTACTTTAAAAAAAGGCGTTTCACTTATTTAAAATGCGCATAGTTAGCTATGTGAAAGAAATGTATTTCTTTTTGTTTTCTTTTTGCACATAAAATCTATGTTTCTATGTGTTTAAAAATTATATTCAATTGTTTATGTCTTTTGAAATCTCATTCGGTGTCGGGGCAAATTAATTTCATGTCCTTGCGGATATGGTTCTCTGTGCGTAGGGCTAACATCTTCCTTAATTAATTGTTGGGTTTTATATTGATCTTTGGCATCCATATAGCGCGGATCTGGAATAAAAGGCATCTTAGCCATTTTGATAATGGTTATAGTGGGAAAATGATAATCGACTTCTACATTTCCTAAAAGCAAATAACAACCTCCGCCCTGAAAAGGATATTCCGCCAGACTATCCGGAAAATGAGCCGTATCAAAATAAGAACCTTCATGATCAATCCAGGTGCCGAAATACATATTTCCTTTTTTCGTAGGAACTTGTTTGCGGGCAATCAGGTAAGCCAGCATACGAACCTGTTTTTTATGATACAAAACGAGATCTTTCGCCATAATATCTCCACGATATTTGGTTTGCAATAAGTCAAAAACGGTACACGATACAGGAAAACTTAAAAGTTCGATTTCATCAAAAGCATCTTCGTATAATGAACGTTCCAGAGTTGGCAGTTTGTATTCTTTTACAGGTTCCTGCATCAGCATCAAACTTCTGTTTTCGGGTTTGAAATTGTTTAAAAGCAAACTGGCAACAACTAAAAGCTGATTTTTGGTTTTTCCTGTAAAGCGAAATGCATCTATAAAAATCAGGATTTTCATGCTTTCAATTCCAATAGGTATACGATTGATGAAATCTTCTAAAGAAAGAAAATCACCATTTTTCTCCCGATCCGATTCGATTAAATGCGCCGTTTTAGATTCCAGACTTTGCAAATGCATAAAACCGAGATAAATATCAGTTCCGTAAACGGTAGTTTGATATTCACTTTTATTCACGCACGGATTTAGGATTGTTCCTCCAGACATACGCGCTTCGTGAACATACACTTCGGTTCTGTAAAATCCGCCCTGATTGTTAATTACCGCTGTCATAAATTCTACAGGATAATTAATCTTAAGATATAAACTTTGGTAACTCTCTACAGCATAAGAAGCTGAGTGCGCTTTGCAAAACGAAAACCCGGCAAAAGATTCAATCTGGCGGTAAATTTCCTGACTAAGCTCTTCGGGATGTCCTTTTTCGGCACAACAAGCAAAGAAATTATCTTTTACTTTTTGTAAAGCTTCCATAGAACGTCCTTTTCCGGACATGGCACGACGCAGGATATCTCCATCAGGTGCCGGAAGTCCGCCGTAATGTTGGGCAATTTTTATCACATCTTCCTGATACACCATGATCCCGTAGGTTTCGCCAAGATGTTCTTTAAAAACCTCATGAAAATATTGAAACTGATCCGGATTATTATGACGAAAAATATACTCTTTCATCATTCCGGATTGTGCCACGCCGGGACGAATAATAGACGAAGCTGCTACAAGGATTTTATAATTATCACAATTCAGTCGGCGTAATAATCCGCGCATCGCTGGACTTTCGATATAAAAACAGCCAATAGTTCGGCCTTGAGCCAAATGAATATTGCATACCGCTTCATCTTTAGAAATTGAAGTATTACGAATGTCAACCTTTATTCCGCGGTTTTTCTCAATGAGTTTTACGCTGTCATCAATATGGCCAATACCACGCTGGCTCAGAATATCGAATTTTTCGAAACCAATTTCTTCGGCAATATGCATATCAAAAAGCACGATAGGAAAACCTTTTGGAGGCATTTCCAATGGCGTATAATTGGTAATGGGTTCTTCAGAAATGATAATACCACAAGCGTGCATACTACGCTGATTAGGGTATTTATTCATCATGAGACTATATTCCTGAACCAGTTTTACGATGGAATTGGTTTCGTGTAATGCCATCGGATTTTTGGCCAGCATGTCTAGTTCTTCTTTAGGAAGACCAAAAACTTTTCCGACTTCCCTGAAAATAGAGCGGTGTTTGAATTCTACATTGGTTCCGCAAAAAGCAACATGATCTTTTCCATATTTTTTAAAGATATATTCTAAAATTGTGTTGCGTTCTTTCCAGCTCCAGTCGATATCAAAATCGGGAGGGCTTTTTCGATTTAAATTTAAAAAACGTTCAAAATATAAGTCCAGTTCTATCGGGCAGATATCGGTAATTCCTAAACAATAAGCAATGATACTATTCGCGCCACTGCCTCTCCCAATATGCATAAAACCGCGTCTGTTGCTTTCCTGAACAATATCCCAGGTAATTAAAAAATAACCGCTAAACTCTAATTCATCAATTACTTTAAGTTCTTTTTCTACGCGTTTTTTTGCTATTTCATGATTTTCTCCATAACGCCATATTAAACCTTCAAGAGCTAATTCAGTTAATTTTGCAATATCTGTCTGACGATTTTCAGTGTAGAATTTCTTGTTTTTTGGAGTTTTAAATTCATATTCAAAATTGCAGGAATCGATTATTTGCTGAGTGTTGGTTATAATTTCAGGATAACTTTCGTAATAAGGTAAAAGCGATTCTAAAGACAGCATTTTCTCCGAAGTTCGGCAATAATCAGCTTCGGTTAATTTCGATAAGATAATATTTGTGTCAATCGCACGGAGGATTTTATGCAGATTAAATTCTCTTTTATTGCTAAAAGTCACCGATTGAAGCACAACCATTTTGGATATTTTATTTTTATGTTCCGAAGTAAGAAGCCTTAAAACTTCATCCGGACGAATGCCGATAAATTCATTTTCACGCAATGCCGCCGGAGCATTTTCTAAAGTATAAATCACAAAAACCGACTCGAATTCGGGAGCAAGTAATGGCAAAGGTTCTCCGCTGAAATTATGTTCCGTTAAAAAACGATTCATTTCGCCCAATCCTTCGGCATTTTTGGCTAAGCCAATATATCGAAATTGATGCTGAGAACGAAATTCCATTCCCACAAGAGGTTTGATGCCTTTGTCATCACAAGCTCTTATAAAATCATAAATTCCCGTTACAGTATTAATATCGGTAAGCGCCATAGCTTTTACACCACAAGAAACGGCTTGGCTAATCAACTCCTTAAGAGGAATTGTGCCGTAGCGAAGTGAATGAAAAGAATGACAGTTGAGATACATTTATTTGATACGTTTTAAAATTTCATCTTTATTATTTGGTTTAAAAGAAGCTCCGGCGCAGCGCATTACCGCATCAAAACCATAACGGCTTTTCATTTTGTCCATAGCAGCATAAAGCGAAAGCATTTCCTCAGTATCTTCAAAAAGGTCAATTTGATAGGTACCGCGAACCAATCCGCTAAAGCGAATACCAATCAAACGCAATCGCATACGACGCTGGTACACTTTATCAAAAAGTTCCATTACATTTTTGGTCAGAATATGATCTGCCGAAGTGTAGGCAATTTTGCATTGCTTGGTTTCGGTGTCAAAATTGGCGTAACGTATTTTAACGGTGATGGTCGAAGTTAGCCATTGCTCAGATCGTAATTGAAAAGCCAGCTTTTCGACCATACCAATCAATATCGATTTTAGCATGATAATGTCTATCGTATCCTGAGAAAAAGTATGTTCGGTAGAAATAGATTTTCTTTCTGTATAAGGTTCTACTGGCGTATGATCGATTCCGTTTGCTTTTTTCCAGATATCCAGACCGTTTTTGCCAATCATTTGTTGTAAAACTTCGGCAGGCATTTCAGATAAAGTCTGAATCGTACGAACACCAATTCTCGATAAAAGCTGAAAAGTTACATTACCCACCATTGGTATTTTCTGAATCGATAACGGATTCAAAAAAGCTTGTACATTTCCTTCCGGAATTTCTAAATTTCCTTTTGGTTTTCCTTCTCCGGTTGCAATTTTAGAAACCGTTTTATTAATAGATAATGAAAAACTAATAGGTAATCCGGTTTCTTTAATAACAGATTGAGCCAATTCGTCCGTCCATTTATAACTTCCGTGAAATTTATCCATTCCGGTAATATCAAGATAGAATTCATCGATGCTGGCTTTCTCCATTATCGGTGCTTTTTCCTGAATAACCTGCGTAACATTATGCGACAATTGCGAATATAATTCCATATCACCTTTAATAATTTTCGCCTGCGGACAAAGTTTCATTGCCATATGAATAGGCATTGCTGAGCGTACTCCAAAACGTCTGGCTTCATATGAACAAGAGGCCACAACACCACGATCTCCGCCTCCAATAATTAGCGGAATTCCGTCTAATTCTGAGTTTGTTAACCTTTCGCAGGATACAAAAAAAGTATCCAAATCCATGTGTACAATTGCCCTTGCCATCTCCTTGTTTTTGTATAAAACAAAATTAGTACAGATGATAACATTTTTTTGTATATTTGTTGTTCCAAATTATAACAAATTAATTATGTCCTTATTTTCAGATAACATCAGAGCATTGAGGGTTAAGCATAAAATATCTCAGGAGAAATTAGCTGAAAACCTTAGAATTACCCGAGGAAGATACGTTAAATACGAAGATGGAACCTCCGAGGCACCGTATGACATTTTAAAGCAGATTGCTTTATATTTTCATATGAGTATCGATTTACTATTGTCTGTCGATATACGAAAGATACACATTGAGAACCTTATAAAACTAGAAGGTAACCGACTCATTTTACCTATTCAGGTAGATAGTTTTGGGGAGAATTATATTGAAATTGTATCTCAAAAAGCCAAAGCTGGATATCTAAACGGATATGCCGATCCGGAATATATCGAGAGTTTACAACAAGTTTCCCTTCCGTTTTTAGGACCAGGAAAACACCGCGGATTTCCTGTAGAAGGTGATTCGATGCCACCACACGAAGACGGTTCGATTATTATTGGTCGTTATGTAGAAAGGCTGGGAGAGGTGATGGATGGTAGAACGTATATTTTGATTACCAAAAATGAAGGAATGGTGTACAAACGTCTCAACAAAAACAAAAAAAATGCTTTGGTTTTGGAATCAGACAATCGTTTTTATCCAAATTATGAAGTGAAAGCTTCTGATATTCTTGAAATCTGGGAATACGAATGCAGCATTGGCCGAAGCGACAAACGACATGAAGTGACAGAATCTCAAAGTATGAAAGATTTGCTTCTTGAAGTAAAACGAGAAGTTATGGAGATTAAGAATAATACTTCGAATACATAAAAGTTTTTTGCTACTCCCGATAGCTATCGGGATTCACAGATTAAAAGGATTTTTGTTTGCCACGAATTACACAAATTTGCACGAATTATTTTGATTATATTTTGATTATATTTTGAATGGAATTTGTGTAAATTTGTGTAATTCGTGGCAGAAAAACTAGGCAAAGCCATTCAAAAAAAATCTTTTAATCTGTGAATCTGTGGCAGATAAAAAATCTAAAAAACCTTCACAAAACCCAACCCATACTGTTGCCCGTTATAAAAAGGCATCACCATAGAAGTTGATTTACTTTCAGAAGATGATTTAAAAAGTTTTTTAGTAATATACGGATTCATCCAATACGCCAGTTTCGTACTCAAAATCCCGATTCCGGCTCCGGCAGCAACATCGGTTAACCAATGACGGTTGTTGTAAATTCTAAATAATCCTGTTCCGGTTGCTACGGCATAACCCGCAATTCCGTACCAAATCGATTTGTCTTTGTATTCCTGCCATAAAAACTCCGCTCCGGCAAAAGCAGTTGCGGTGTGTCCGGAAGGGAAAGAATTATTCGAACTTCCGTCCGGGCGTTCTTCATGAACAAGCGACTTTAATCCCAAAACGGTTGAAGCCATAATAACATACGAAGTCACAAATATTACCGAACGATCCCGCATATTATTCTTGCCTTTCACTCCAAAAGCATTCAAAGCATAAACAGATGCTGCAGGAGCATATTGAGAGAAATCATCAATGGTGATTTTGTTGTCAATATCCTCTGTAACTTCAGCTTTGATTTGATGATTAAAACTTAAAAGCTGATCACTTTCAATACCAATTACACCATAACCAATCAATACTCCCGGAATAATCAATTGCTTGTAATTGAATTTTAAAGGTTTTCTTGACGTACTGTCAATTTTGGTAATCGAATCATTTTGTTGCGCATTTGCACTCAAAAAACCGAATAAAAACACCAGAGAAATCGTTTTGTAAAACATCTTTCGTTATTGTTATAAGTTGCAATAATAACGAATGTTCAAACCAAGTATTTTTGGCTTAATCTAACCTTAAGTCAATATTAATCTGTTGGTTTTAAATAGGATAGTTGTATTAAGATTGGCTAAATATTATATCATTTAAATGTCACCCTGAGCGAAGTTGAAGGAACTTATATCATTAAAGGTCTTCGACTTCGCTCAGACTTACAATAGAAATGAAAATCGCAATTTTTAAATAGATAATTAGGTGTAGTCCCTACGGGACAAAAGTATTGTTCATGTATAAAATTTCTACCAACATATAATCTCTCCGAGATATTTATAGAAATTAAATATTAGTACCCCGTAGGGGTTAAATGTCGGTAGAAAAAGAACCAACGTCAGTAAAAATGTCCTGTAGGGACTACACATTTTTGCTTTATTCTAAGGGATAATCGAATTTCAATATTGAATGATGTATATCGTAGGGCCGGATTTTAATCCGGTTAAAAAATGTATTCAGAATGCAAAAGTCCCGTAGGGACGATTCATATTGTTGATTTTGCATTATAACGGAACTGGATTAAAATCCAGCCCTACAATATGGTTCGAACCTACGGCTCTTTTTTAAACTTTTAATGAAAACCAAAAAGTACTTCCCAAACCCAAATTACTTTCAACGCCAATAACTCCGTTTTGGGCTTCGATAAATTCTTTGCTAATGGCTAATCCCAATCCCGTTCCTGATTTTTGACTTCCCGGAATCTGAAAATATTTGTCAAAAACTTTGTCTTTATATCTCGCATCAATTCCTTTTCCGGTATCAATTACCTGAAAAACAATCTGATCATTTTCTTCTTTTAATTTAATGACAATAGTACTTTTTTCAGATGAATACGTAATCGCATTCGATAGATAATTAATCAAAACCCAGCCTGTTTTTTCACTGTCAGCTTTTACATTTTGAAGATTTTCATCAGCATCAATAACCAATTTAATTTGCTTTTGATCTGCCTGAACTTTTACCGCTTCAGTCGCATAATTTACAATAGTATACGGATTACTTTTTTCGATATTCAACTGAATATTTCCGGTTTCTAATTGAGATAAATTAAGCAATTCGCCCGTGATTTTCAATAACCTTTGACTATCATCTTTAATACTTTCAACCAATTGTTTCTGATCATCATTCATATCACCCGTTTTGGTATTCTGTAGCAATTGAAGACTCAGTTTTATAGACGCAATTGGTGTTTTTAATTCGTGCGAAACGGTGGCAATAAAATTAGTTTTTGCAAAATCAAGTTCTTTAAATAAGGTAATATTTCGCAGAATAATCACATCACCAATATTAATTTCCCTTTCTTCTCCCGTTGGGGTTATAGTAATATTGATGGTTTCTTTATCAAAATAACTTTCTTTTCCGTGGGCGAAAATCTTCATCGGTTGTTTTTTCTGAGCATCAGTTGTTTCTTCTTTCAAAATCAAAGACCGAATCAAATCATTCGATAAAGCCAATGTCGAAGCCGATTTCCCGATAACATCCTCAGATTTCATTCCGATAATTTTCAGCGCTTCATCATTCACAAATAAAATAACACCTTCATTGTCCAGTCCAATAATAGGATCGTGCATATTATTGATAAGCGTTTCCAGTCGTTTCTTCTCAAAAAATAATTTGTACAAATTACTATTGTTGTATTCTTGAAGTTTTTGCGCCATTGTATTAAACGATTTGGCAAGATCTCCATATTCATTATGATTGGTAAAATGCACCCGTTCGGAGTAATTTTTATTCGCAATTTCCTTAATACTTTGCGTTAATTCCTTAATTGGGTTGGCAATATTGTTGGGTAAATTCACCAGTAAATTAAAAGCAATCAAAAAGCATAAAGTACCTACAATGGCAATCCATAAATTAGCCGTTTCGGCGGTATGTTTGGCAATATCGCTTTTCTGTTTTATGGCATCGAGATTGAGTTTCATGATGGCAAAAATGTCCTGTCTGATTTGCGTTTTTAGCGCTTCATTAGAACCATTTTTTTCTAAAAGAGAAAAGCTTTTTTCCAGACTGGCCGTAGCCTCTTTTTCCCCGGGTTCAGTAACATTTTGTGTTTGTTTTCCCAGATATTCTTTAAAAGTATGAATCTTTTCATCGGTACTCATTTTAATTTCATCCAAAGACAAAATCATATTTCTGGAATATTCAAGCGTATTATAATTCGCTTTCAGAATATTCTCAGTATCTGCTTTTATCAAAAAAACAGAATATCCGCTCACTAACGAAAGTATGATTATCATTAAAAATAATAATCCAACTCCCAGATTCAATTTAGTTTTAATTCTCATGATGTTTATTTTAAAAACATTTTATTTTTTTTGAACCATGTAAGTAATATAAGAAAATATAAGAAGACGTGTAAAGAAAAAGCTTTGCGTCCTTAAGCCTTTTCAAGCAAAAAAAACTCAGCGAACTTTGCTGTTAAATTTCACGCCTCTAATTTAAATGAACTGATATAACTTATATGGTTTAGAAAATTTACGATAAAATAACAAGGTCTACATTCGATAAAGACAAGCTGTTTAACAAGCGTCTGAAAATCGTTGTAGACAAAATTACTTTAAATAAATTCAAATGTGGTTTCCCAATGCAAACAGTTGTAATATGTTTTTCTTCAACAGCCATTAAAATCGCATTGGCAATATTTTTATTTTCTATTTTAATGACTTCTGCACCCAATTGCACCGCCAGCTTAAAATTATTAATCAAATGGCGTTGTTTGTCTAATGCAATTCTAGTGCTGCTTTCTTTAGGTGTTTCTACATACAAAACATACCAACTTCCGTTATAATAGCTCGCCAAACGAGCTGCTTTTCGAATCACAATTTTGGCTGTTTTATCATTACTGCTAATACAAGCCAACAATTTTTCATGTCTTAAAGCATGCAAATTAGGTACTTCGCTTTCTACTTTTCGAACCACCTGACTTGCTACTTCTTTCAGAGCCAATTCACGCAATTGTAAAATCTGATCCGATTTAAAAAAGTTCGTCAAAGCCATCTGAATTTTATCCGAAGTATAAATTTTTCCTTCTTTCAAACGTGCAATCAAATCTTCAGAAGTCAAATCGATATTCACGACTTCATCTGCCAACCGCAAAACATTATCCGGAATCCGTTCCTGAACATCAATTCCTGTAATGCGTTTTACATCTTCATTTAAACTCTCGATATGCTGAATATTCACTGCCGAAATCACGTTGATTCCCGCCTCAAGAATTTCCAGAACATCCTGCCAGCGTTTTTCGTTTTTGCTTCCTTCAACATTTGTGTGTGCTAATTCATCAACAATTACTACCTCAGGTCTAAGGTTAATAATCGCCTGAACATCTAGTTCTTCCAGCTCTTTCCCTTTATAGAAAATGGTTCGCCGCGGAATAACGGGCAAACCAGATAAAAGTTCATGCGTTTCCTTTCGCATATGCGTTTCGATATAACCAATTTTTACATCGATTCCGTTCTTCAACAGCGAATGTGCTTCCTGCAGCATCCGGTACGTTTTCCCCACACCGGCGCTCATCCCAATATAGACCTTAAACTTTCCTTTTCGTGATTTCTGAATTAAATCGAGAAAGTGCTGTGCATTATTTTCTTTTTCTTCTTTCATATGTTTGTGTGAAGGTGCTAAGTCACAAAGTTTTTTTAATTTTTTTAGCCACTCCCGATAGCTATCGGGATTCACAGATTAAAAAGATTATTGAATGGCTTTGGGTGGATTGATTTACCACGAATTCACAAATTATAATTTATCCTATTTTGTAAATAAAAATTAGTGAATTCGTGGCGAAAAAAAATCCCTTTAATCTGTACAATCTGTGGCTTATATTCTTCTAAAAGCTAATCGCCAACGAAGTCGTTACAAAAGTATTGGTATCCGTTGGAACGTTATCTTTTGTGAAAATCTGATCTTTACTGGAAAGATTTCTTGCTTCTAATCTAAACATTACATTATCAGTAACTAAGTAATCAAAGTTAGCCGAAAATCCGTAAGTTTTAAAACCATTTGGTGTTTCAGTTGCGATGATAACACCTTTTTCATCACTATAATATTCGCCACGAGCGGCAAGCTGAATTTTATCAGTAGGTTTATATTGCAGAATCAAAACTGGCGAAAACCAAGTGTCGTATTTATTACTGTTTTTAGCCGCTTGTTGCGATCCAACATCAAAACCAGCTGTAACATTTGTTTTATCCGTTACTTTAAATTGTCCGTAGAAATTATTAAAATAACGCCATTTTTTGTCAATATCCGGTTGTTCATTTCCAACATAAGTACTCCAGTTCAAAACCACTTTGTCCGATGGTTTGTAAGTAATCTGCGTTCCAAAAGCTGGTGTTTGATTACCTTTTACCTTCTCAATACGTTGCCATCCATTTAAGTACATTCCCGCCAAATACCATTTTCCAGATTCAGATGTGTAACCAATTTTAACTCCCGTTTCATAATAAGGCGAGTTTTCAGCCAAAATGCTTCTCGTCAAAGTCTGGCAGTCTTTTCCAATCGCACTTTCAAAACCTATATGTGCCGGCATAATTCCCGCATCGATCCATAAATTATGGCTTTGCGAAATCTTCACACCCACATTTGCTTCATAGATATTTTTCAATAAACCTTGTTCTGCCGCCATGTTATATTCGGCGTAAGTTCCAGCCATCAAAGCAAAATTTCCACGAATATTATCTTTCGAATAATTCACTTTTGCCATACCTAAATTAATATTCACTTCATTACTTTTATTAAAATTGTAAAAAAAGCCCGGGCGCGTATGATCTTCCGGTTTTCCAAAATCATAACTATAATAAGTCTCTACATATCCTGAAAATGTAAACGGACTTTTTGTTTCTTCCTGCGCGTGTAAATTGGTAAAACCAAAGGCAATTAAAGCGGTAAGTATTATTTTTTTCATTTTGTTAGTCGTTGCGAGGAGAGACCTGTTCGCTGTGGCGAAAGCAATCTTATCCTCATTAGGTTATTTATTTTTGTAGATTTTTTAGGAGCTAATCCCGCTATCCGTTTCAATCTTTTGTGCCGAACACCGGCACAAAAGGATTTCCACTACTATCGGGGCTAGGATATTTGGGGTAAAAAAGGGCATTCATTATCCTAACAGGTTTGCAAAACCTGTTAGGTATTTAATTTTAATTTTAAGTTCATGCTCTGTTTGTCATTGCGAGGAACGAAGCAACCACATTTGCAAAATCAACTTTATGTATAATTGTTAGTGAGGTTGCTTCGTTCCTCGCAATGACATGCAATAAGAGAAAAACTTAGTAACTTAGAATCTCAGTAACTTAAAAATTACTTCAATTGATCAAGCGCAACATTCAATTCCAATACATTAACTGTTTCAGGACCCATAGCAGCCGTATTAATTTTAGATTCAACCAAAGCTTTTACTTTAGCTTCATCCAATTTTCTTTCTTTGGCAACACGTTTCACCTGAATCAAAGCACCTTGTGGAGAAATGTTAGGATCTAATCCACTTCCGGAAGCCGTTACCATATCGGCAGGAATTTCAGATTTTTTCAAATATGGGTGAACAACTAAAAACGTATCAATTCTTTTTTGAACCAAAGCCAAGTATTCAGCATTGCTTGGTCCTTTGTTACTTCCGGCACTTCCGGCCGCGTTATAATCAACAGCCGAAGGTCTTCCCCAGAAATAATTTGACTTATCGAATTTCTGACCTATTTTTTGGTAACCAACCACTTTTCCGTTAACCGAAATAGTTTCTCCTTTTCCGTGATTAGGAGCAAATTGTGCAATTCCGTAAATCGCAAGAGGATAAATAACTGCAAATAAGATTACGGTAAGCAGTGTAAGTTTTAATAGTGAAAATATTGTTTTCATTTTTTTTAAGTTTCTAAGAGACTAAGTCTCTAAGTTTCTAAGATTTTTTTATTTTTAAGGTTCTGATTTTCTAAAAGATGCTAAGGAAAAACTCAGAACCTTAGTGACTTAGCGCCTTAGCAGCTACATAAACAGAGCTACGAGTAAATCAATTAATTTAATTCCGATAAAAGGGACAATCAATCCGCCTAAACCATAAATCAACAGATTTCTTTTTAGGATCGCACTTGCACCAATTGGTTTATAATCTACACCTCTCAACGCTAACGGAATCAATATCGGAATGATGATCGCATTAAAAATTACAGCTGATAAAATCGCACTTTCAGGACTATGCAAACGCATGATATTCAATCCTTCAAGCGCAGGAATCGCAGTAATAAAAAGAGCAGGAACAATAGCAAAATATTTCGCAACGTCATTTGCAATAGAAAAAGTAGTTAAAGTACCTCGAGTCATTAAAAGCTGTTTCCCAATTTCGATAATCTCGATTAGTTTCGTTGGATCATTGTCAAGATCGACCATGTTTCCGGCTTCTTTCGCAGCCTGAGTTCCGCTGTTCATCGCAACACCCACATTGGCTTGCGCAAGGGCAGGAGCATCGTTTGTTCCGTCACCCATCATGGCAACAAGTTTACCCAGGTTTTGTTCGTTTTTGATGTAATTCATTTTATCCTCAGGTTTCGCTTCGGCAATAAAATCATCAACACCGGCAGCTTCCGCAATAAATTTTGCCGTAAGCGGATTATCTCCAGTAACCATAACCGTTTTTACACCCATTTTTCTCAATCGGTCAAAACGTTCTTTCATTCCTGTTTTAATGATATCCTGCAATTCGATAACACCTTGAACCTGATCGTTTTTAATTACAACCAATGGCGTTCCACCTTTAGACGAAATATCAATTACTTTTTGAGCAGTATCTTCAGGGAAATTATTTCCGGCTTGAAGTGCAATATTTTTTGCAGCATCCTGAGCTCCTTTTCTAATATTAGTTCCGTCTTTTAAAATAACTCCGGAAGTTCTGGTTTCAGCGGTAAATTTGATTAAAGTAGCACCTTCAATTGATAATTTATTGGCAGTTTCGGCTCCTGCCAGTTCCACGATACTTTTCCCTTCCGGAGTGTCATCTGCTAGTGAACTTAACACAGCAGACTTTATAAAATCTTCTTCGGTAACACCTTTTGCAGGATAAAAATTTGTTGCTTTTCGGTTTCCAATTGTGATTGTTCCGGTTTTGTCTAGAAGCAATACATCAATATCTCCGGCAGTTTCAACTGCTTTTCCTGATTTTGTAATTACGTTAGCACGCAACGCTCTGTCCATACCTGCAATACCAATTGCTGATAATAAACCACCAATTGTCGTTGGAATCAAACAAACGAAAAGTGCAATAAAAGCCGCAATCGTGATGGGTGCATTTGCATAGTCGGCAAACGGTTTTAGCGTAACGCACACAATCACGAATATTAAAGTAAATGCGGCTAATAAAATGGTTAGGGCAATTTCGTTTGGTGTTTTCTGACGGCTTGCACCTTCAACCAAAGCAATCATTTTGTCTAAAAAGCTTTCGCCAGGTTCAGAGGTTACGATTACTTTAATCTTATCAGATAATACTTTTGTACCTCCGGTTACAGATGATTTATCACCACCAGCTTCCCTGATTACCGGAGCACTTTCTCCCGTAATAGCACTTTCGTCAATTGTAGCTAAACCTTCGATAATTTCACCATCAGTTGCAATTAAATCTCCTGATTCGCAAACGAAAATATCTCCTTTTTTCAATTCAGATGAACTGATATTTTTAATTTCTCCGTTAGGCAAAATTTGTCTTGCCGGAGTTTCTTCACGTGTTTTTCTTAAACTATCCGCTTGTGCTTTTCCTCTTGCTTCGGCAATTGCTTCGGCGAAATTGGCAAACAAAAGTGTTGCAAGTAAAATTAAGAACACAATTAAATTATAAGTAAAACTACCTTGGTCAGTTGCTCCCATTAATATAGAAACACAAACAGCAAACATAATGGCAGTTCCTATTTCTACGGTAAACATTACCGGATTTTTGATCATCATTTTTGGATTCAGCTTCACAAAAGATTGCACTAAAGCTTCTTTTACTTGCTTACTTTCAAACAACGATGTGGATTTATTAGTTGTCATTTTTTGAATTTTATTTATTAAGCTGATAATTTTAAACACATAGAGACATAGGGTTCTACTTGAGATAAAGGCATTTTATTTGACATATAAACACATAGCTATGTGTAAAAACTAGTTTTTTAGAATACCTTTTTTTTGATTTTTATGTCTATGTTTCGATGTGTTTAAAAATGTTCAGCATTAGAAAAATGAATTGTTATTTTAGTGTAAAGTACTCCGCTAAAGGTCCAAGTGCCAACGCTGGGAAGAATGATAAAGCGGCAATAATTGCGATTACGGCAAAAACCATTATCCCAAAAATAGAAGTGTCGGTTTTTAAAGTTCCTGCACTTTCCGGAATGTATTTTTTATTCGCCAATAATCCTGCAATTGCCAATGGCCCAACGATAGGAATGAAACGACTCAACAATAAGACAATTCCTGTAGTGATATTCCAAAACGGATTGTTATCTCCCAAGCCTTCAAAACCAGAACCATTATTAGCAGCGCTCGAAGTATATTCATATAACATTTCAGAAAATCCGTGATGTCCGGGATTGTTCAGCCAGCCTGTTGCGTTTCCGCTAAACCAGTAACCCATTGCAGTGTCGTTTGCAGCAAAATAAGAAGCCAAAGCTGTTCCTGATAATATTAATAAAGGGTGAAGGATTGCGATAAAAGCAGCAATTTTAACTTCCCGCGCTTCGATTTTCTTTCCTAAAAATTCAGGAGTTCGCCCCACCATCAATCCGGAAATAAATACAGCCAGAATAATGAAAATGTAGAAGTTCAAAATACCAACACCACAACCGCCATAAAACGCATTGACCATCATGGCAAGCAATTCCATAGCTCCGGAAACCGGCATCGAACTATCGTGCATACTATTTACAGAACCTGTAGAAATTACGGTTGTAGCAATACTCCAGAAACCAGAAACCGCAGGTCCAAACCGAACCTCTTTTCCCTCCATAGCTCCGGTTGTTTGAGCAATTCCCATTTTCTCAATAGCGGGATTTCCGTTCATTTCCGTTATCATTGTTGGAATAACAAGTAATAAGAAACCAATCGTCATTACTCCAAAAATTACGTATGATAATTTCTTTTTCTTTAGATAAAAACCTAAAGCAAAAATCATAGCAAAAGGAACAATTAATTGTGACCAAAGCTCCACAGCATTGGTAAAATAAGTTGGATTCTCTAATGGATGCGCTGAGTTGGCTCCAAAAAATCCACCACCATTTGTACCTAAATGTTTAATGGCAATAAAAGCAGCAGCAGGTCCGCGGGAAACTTCTACGTGATCACCTTGCAAAGTGGTGATAGCATCTTTACTATCAAAATCCATCGGAGTACCGCTGAATGCTAAAATAGTAGCAACAATTACTGAAAGTGGTAATAATATACGTGTACAACTTTTGATGAAATAGTTGTAGAAATTCCCCAATTTATCTGTAGTTCTCTCCTTCATTGCAGTAAAAATCATCGCCGCAGCAGCCATACCGACACCAGCAGAAACAAATTGCAAGAACATTAAAAACATTTGTGATAAGTAAGAAACTCCGCTTTCACCTGAATAATGCTGTAAGTTACAATTAACAACAAACGAAATGGCGGTATTAAAAGCCAAATCCGGTGACATTGACGGGTTGTTATCAGGATTTAAAAACAACGATCCCTGAAATAATAAAACAAAAAAGCAAAGAAAGAACCAAATCATATTGATACTTAAAAGAGCTTTTAAGTGTTGTTTCCAGTTCATTTCCTCAGTCGAATTAATACCGCTGATTTTAAAAATAAATTTTTCAATTGGATTGAAAATCGGATCAAACAATGTTTTATCTCCCAAATAAACTTTAGCAATATATTTTCCTATTGGAATGGCTAAAATTATCGAAACGATAAAAATACTGATGACGCCTAGTAATTCTGTGTTCATAATATGTGAGTTTTTGTAAAATGCAAAATGTGATTTGTAAATAATTAGGATGTAAGACATCTAACATTTCACATCTGATTTTTTACATGATTTAAAATTTTTCAGGTTTAATTAATACATAAACCAAATAGCCAAAAACGACGATGGAAATAATAAATAGTGCAGTCATGATTTAGATTTTTTCAAAAAATTCAACTGATTTAAAACAAATCGCAAACAACACAACGGCCAATGCGAGTAAAAGAAAAGTGATTAACATATTAGATGATTTTAGGTTTTAGAGTTCAGATTTTAGATTTAAAAATTTTAGTGATTAACCGAATAAACAATTAACCGAGTAAACTTTTTTATACTCCCGAAGTATTAACTTGCTTGATATATTCCGCTTTTAGCGTTTGAGGAAAAAGGTGGGAGATATTACAGTGACGAACCTCCATAAATGAAGAAACCGAGAAAACGTACACATTAGAAATGGCGTTTTTAGTTTCGATACTTCCGTTAATAAAAAGGCGTTCAGCAAGTGCCAGACATTTTTTTGCACGGACGATGTTACCTGAAATAATAGATTTTTTGGTAATATCAGCAAAACGTTCCGCTTGTTTGTAGATTGAAGTGACTTGATTTTTCATGAGATGAATTTTTATGTTCTTCCCACTAATGCCAAAAGTCAGACCGAAAAAGAGAGATAATAGGCAAAGTGCTGCCAATAAAAGGATTGCACGTTCGTGCCAAAAATCAAGTATAAAAAAAGCCTATCATTTTGATAAGCTTTTCTCGTTTTGATATGTTATTGTCAAGCTCCAGAGGAGCGAAATATTTATAGAAATGATGAATCCACATTTATCAGAGCCCCAGCGGGGCGACATGTTTTTGAATTGTAGGTGTCGCTCCGCTGGAGCTTTTTTTATCATTGGCAATAAATAATCTATAAATATTACGCTTCTCCGAAGCTTTAAAAATTGTAATTGATATTGTAATTATTATTGGATACTATATTCTTCTAACTTTCGATACAAAGTAGCAATACCAATCTCAAGCAATCTTGCCGTTTCGGCTTTATTACCTTTAGTATAATTTAAAACTTTCTGAATATGTAATTTTTCGACACTTTGCATCGAGAAAGCCGACATTGATTTGGTTGGTTTTTCAGGTTGATGTTGCATTTCGTAGGGCAAAACATCAGCGGTCAAAATATCTCCGTTACTTAAAATTACAGATCTTTCGATAATGTTTTTAAGTTCGCGAATGTTTCCTGGCCATGAATAATTTTCTAATTTCTGAAGAAAATCATCAGAAACATTCAAAGTCTTTTTATTCGTTTTTTCAGAAAATTGTTGAACGAAATATTGAGTTATCGGAGCAATATCTTTAATTCTTTCCCTTAACGGAGGAAGTTTTATTTCGAAAATATTCAAACGAAAGTACAAGTCAGAACGAAAACGGTGTTCATCGCTTTCTGTTTTCAAATCCCTGTTTGTTGCAGCAATCAATCTGAAATTTGATTTTTTGGGAGTCGTATCTCCAACCGGAATATATTCGCTGGTTTCTAAAACGCGTAATAATTTGGCTTGAAGTTCAATAGGCATTTCTCCAATTTCATCCAGGAATAAAGTTCCGCCATTGGCTTCTTCAATAAAACCCTTTTTATCTTTTAAGGCTCCCGTAAAAGCACCTTGTTTATGTCCAAAAAGTTCACTTTCTAAAATTTCCTTGCTAAAAGTACTACAGTTTAGAGCCACGAACGATTTACCAACACGATTACTATTTTCATGAATCGCTTGTGCAAAAACCTCTTTTCCGGTTCCGGTTTCTCCGGTAAGTAAAACGGTAGAATCAGTTTTCGCTACTTTTTTGGCAAGATCAATAACCTGTTCAATCCCTTTTGATTTTCCTATAATGGTATTAAAAGAATATTTATCACCAATACGTTTTTCAAGTTGTTTGACTTTTTTCTGCAAATGTGCTTTTTCAACCGCTTTGTACAAAAGCGGAATAATTTTGTCATTATCATCACCTTTTACAATATAATCAAAAGCACCATTTTTCATGGCCTGAACCCCATCCGGAATATTGCCAAAAGCAGTTAACAGAATAACTTCAATCAAAGGAAAACTTCCTTTTATGTTTTGCAGAAAATCAACACCATTTCCGTCAGGCAGTTTTACATCACATAAAACAACATCAATCTCAGTTTGTTCCAGTTTCTTAAAACCTGATTTAAGATCTTTGGCTTCAAAAACTTCAAACCCTTCTGATTTTATAATGCGCGCCAACAGACTTCTCAGTTTTTCTTCGTCGTCTATAATTAAAATTTTATGTGTCATTTGAGGAAAATTCTAGAATAGAAATTTATTTTGAGATACAAATTTAGAACTTAAATCAGTTCTCTTTTTTGATTCATCAGAAATTCTTTCGAAATTTTCAAAATCATTACATTAATCCTCACCATGATCAATTTAGTAAAAGAAACGTATCTTTAAAATCTCTAAATCAGTCCTATCAAATGAAAATACCACAACCAATTCTACTAGCAGCCTTACTCATAATTAATGGAGTGTTTTTCTGTTCAGCAAATAATATCAGTAGACCAATAGATCCTCCCAAATCGATTTTAATTTCATTTAAAATCAAATTAAAATCAGCCCAAAAAGTAAAAATTGAAACAGCATCTTTAAAATACAATAAACATTTAGCCTATAGTTTTACACTTGATGATGGTTATCGATCTGCTTATCTAACCGCTTTTCCTTTATTAAATGGAGGAAAAATAATTGCTCCCGCAATAAGCGAATGGAAAAACGACCAAGGCGGAGACGGAACAAACTCAAAAGGACTTTTTTATTCAGACGGTTTAGGAAATAAAATTCCTTTCAAATTAGCTTTAGCCATAAACGGAGGAGCAATTGGCGATGCACCACAAAATAGAGGACATCTCTCCTGGGATGAGGTAAAAGAAATGTACGATGCAGGTTGGGATATTTTAAATCACGGTTTACATCACGCTACCAAACACGGAACAAATTTCCTGACCGAAGTAACAGAGAATACAACCTCGATAAAGAAAAACTTAGGATTTACCATGTCGCAATTTGTAGTTCCAGGCGGTGAAAGCGATCCCGGATATCAGTTAGAATACGAAAGAGACGCCCTTGCCAATGGTTCTTTTTCCGTTGCGTCCTATGTAGGAGCAGGGCCAGTTATCAAAGTAGATCAAAAAGTAAATCTTGATAAAATGATTTATGCCCGAACTTTTGTGCAAAGTTCAAAAGACACAATTACTTTCAAAACCATGGATCACTTTTTAGCAACGTTCGATTCAGTGGCAAAATTACCCAACCCAATTTGGTACAACGAATTTACACACGGAGTAGGGAATGGCGATCTTTGGAATTTAAGTATGCGTTTTCCCGATTTCAAATATTACATGACAACAATCGCAAACAAATACGGTTCAACCGGAAACGATTCCATCTGGATGGCACCTTGGCAAGAAGTATATGAGTATATTTGGTTACGAGATAAAGTCAAAATCAATTACGAACAGAAAGATAAAGAAGTTTTAGTTACAATCGAACTTCCTGAAATTCCTGAAACATTTAGATATCGCGCCATTTCATTAATTGTAGATACAAAGTCAAAATTCGAAATAGAATCAAAAAAATCCAATATTGCCATTTCCAGCGATGGTAAAACAACACATAAACTCATTAACCTTCAATTCAATCCATAATACTTGTAGGTACAAATATTATAATTCTATTAACACGAAAGAATTTAGGCTTTGTCGTAAATGAATTAATTTTGCATAAAAGCTACATTATATATGAAAGACCCAATTTCAATCTCGATATTAGAATTAGCTATCATCACACAAGATAGCAATGCACCCGAAACATTTCAAAAAACAAAAGAAATAGCGCAACTTGCAGACAACTTAGGTTATAAGCGTTTTTGGCTGGCCGAACATCATAATATGGCGCACGTTGCCAGTTCTGCAACCGTAGTCTTAATTGGTTATATCGCCAGTCAAACAAAAGACATACGAGTAGGTTCAGGCGGAATCATGTTACCCAATCACTCTCCTTTAATAGTGGCCGAGCAATTTGGAACTCTGGAAACACTTTATCCAAATAGAATCGATTTAGGATTAGGAAGAGCACCGGGAACAGATCAGCCAACCGCCGAAGCCATCCGAAAAGACTTTTTTGAGCAAGCGCAACGTTTTCCTCAAAACGTTACCAAACTTCAGGATTACTTCTCAGCCGAAAATGCTACAGCAAAAGTGAGAGCTTTTCCAGCCGAAGGAACCAATGTTCCAATCTGGATTCTGGGTTCAAGCATGGATAGTGCTGCCCTTGCAGCAGCTTACGGATTACCATATGCATTTGCAGGACATTTTGCACCACGCCAAATGATACAGGCCTTTGAGTTCTACCGCGAAAATTTTCAGCCATCATCAGTTTTAGATAAACCAAAAACAATGGCCTGCGTCAATATCATTTCCGCCGATACAAACGAAGAAGCCGAAAAACTATCTACAAGCTTATATCAAATGTTTCTTAACCTAATTAGAAACGACCGCAAAGGTTTACAGCCGCCCGTAGATTCACTAGACGATATTATGAGCGAAGAAGAACGTTTCCATGTCAATCAAATGACCGCATGTACCTTTACAGGAAACAAAGAACAGCTAATAACAGATCTTAAAAAGTTCATCGACTACGCACGCGTAGACGAGCTAATGGCAACAAGCCCAATTTTCGATCATCAAGCCAAGCTCAAAAGCATCCACATTACAAAAGAAGTAATAGATGGTATAAACAATATATAAGGACAGTTTTCCTTATCCTAATATATAAGGTAAGATTTCAACCCCCAAACCCGACAGTTTTAAAAGCTGTCGGGTTTGTTTTTTTTGTACCTATATATAAGAGCAACTATTGTCAGGCTGAGCGAAGTCGAAGCCTTTAGATTTTAGATTTTAGATTTTAGAATTTGGAATTTGGAATTTGGAATTTGAAAAATTTGGAATTTATTTTTAAGGATCAGGAGCTATTTCCCGCTATCCACTCCAATCTTTTGTGCCGAACCCCGGCACAAAAGGATTTCCACTACTATCGGGGCTAGGGGAGCAGCTTTCAAAAGAAGTTTGCAATAATAAAAGAGAAGTAAAACGCTCCAAAAATCAAAACTTAGCGCCTTTGTGTCTCTGCGAGATTAAAAAAGAAGTCAAAATATAGCCTTGCGTTCTTTGCGAAATAAACCCAAAGAGAAGAATTCTTAGCGTCTTTGCGGTAAAATCAATCCAAACCACCTAAAACCTCACAAGGATAAAAAAAACTTAGTATTGTAAAAAACACCAAACCAGTCACTTATAAAAAAGATTGAAAATAGTTTGAAAAAGCTATTGTTTAACTGAATAAACTACCTACTTTTGCACCCGCAACAACGATAGACGTTCACTGAAATACTGACAAGCCAACGAAATCAAAACGAAAATTTATTTTCAAAAAAAAAAGATCAAGAAAAGCTTGTGAGTAAAGAAAGAAAGTTTTAAGTTTGCACCCGCTTTGAGAAACAAGCGAAAAGAAAAGAAATACACGTTCGTAGACATATTGAATTGACAGCCGTTTTAACAGAGATGTTAAAACAAAAGAATAAGAGTAATAGAATCGAGAGATTTGAAAAGAACCGATAGATAACATCGCAATATAATATAAAAATATACGATGAAGAGTTTGATCCTGGCTCAGGATGAACGCTAGCGGCAGGCTTAACACATGCAAGTCGAGGGGTATTAGTTTTCGGACTAAGAGACCGGCGCACGGGTGCGTAACGCGTATGCAATCTACCTTTTACAGAGGGATAGCCCAGAGAAATTTGGATTAATACCTCATAGTATTATAGAATGGCATCATTTTATAATTAAAGTCACAACGGTAAAAGATGAGCATGCGTCCCATTAGCTAGTTGGTAAGGTAACGGCTTACCAAGGCTACGATGGGTAGGGGTCCTGAGAGGGAGATCCCCCACACTGGTACTGAGACACGGACCAGACTCCTACGGGAGGCAGCAGTGAGGAATATTGGACAATGGGCGCAAGCCTGATCCAGCCATGCCGCGTGCAGGATGACGGTCCTATGGATTGTAAACTGCTTTTATACGAGAAGAAACACTCCGACGTGTCGGAGCTTGACGGTATCGTAAGAATAAGGATCGGCTAACTCCGTGCCAGCAGCCGCGGTAATACGGAGGATCCAAGCGTTATCCGGAATCATTGGGTTTAAAGGGTCCGTAGGCGGTTTAATAAGTCAGTGGTGAAAGCCCATCGCTCAACGGTGGAACGGCCATTGATACTGTTAGACTTGAATTATTAGGAAGTAACTAGAATATGTAGTGTAGCGGTGAAATGCTTAGAGATTACATGGAATACCAATTGCGAAGGCAGGTTACTACTAATGGATTGACGCTGATGGACGAAAGCGTGGGTAGCGAACAGGATTAGATACCCTGGTAGTCCACGCCGTAAACGATGGATACTAGCTGTTGGAAGCAATTTCAGTGGCTAAGCGAAAGTGATAAGTATCCCACCTGGGGAGTACGTTCGCAAGAATGAAACTCAAAGGAATTGACGGGGGCCCGCACAAGCGGTGGAGCATGTGGTTTAATTCGATGATACGCGAGGAACCTTACCAAGGCTTAAATGTAGATTGACCGGTTTGGAAACAGATCTTTCGCAAGACAATTTACAAGGTGCTGCATGGTTGTCGTCAGCTCGTGCCGTGAGGTGTCAGGTTAAGTCCTATAACGAGCGCAACCCCTGTTGTTAGTTGCCAGCGAGTCAAGTCGGGAACTCTAACAAGACTGCCAGTGCAAACTGTGAGGAAGGTGGGGATGACGTCAAATCATCACGGCCCTTACGCCTTGGGCTACACACGTGCTACAATGGCCGGTACAGAGAGCAGCCACTGGGTGACCAGGAGCGAATCTATAAAACCGGTCACAGTTCGGATCGGAGTCTGCAACTCGACTCCGTGAAGCTGGAATCGCTAGTAATCGGATATCAGCCATGATCCGGTGAATACGTTCCCGGGCCTTGTACACACCGCCCGTCAAGCCATGGAAGCTGGGGGTGCCTGAAGTCGGTGACCGCAAGGAGCTGCCTAGGGTAAAACTGGTAACTAGGGCTAAGTCGTAACAAGGTAGCCGTACCGGAAGGTGCGGCTGGAACACCTCCTTTCTAGAGCCTCGAGTGTTAGTTGACTTATCAACACGCTGAGGAAAAAAGATGTCTATTTAAAGGAACTGAATCTATGAGATTCAATTACTCTTGCTGTTAGTTCAAATAATAAATTTTAAGTAAAACAGAGTCTCGTAGCTCAGCTGGTTAGAGTACTACACTGATAATGTAGGGGTCGGCAGTTCGAGTCTGCCCGGGACTACTTTTTTAGAGTTTTGAATTATAAATTATGAATTATAAGTTATAATAAAAAAAAACAAACAAACTAAAGAAGACTGAAAAGCTTAGAAAAAGGAAATTCTGGAAGTTGGAATTCACCAAAAGAAATTAGAGAAGAATTCAAGAAATCTAAAATCTGAATTCTACAATCTAAGATTGAAAAATGGGGGATTAGCTCAGCTGGCTAGAGCGCCTGCCTTGCACGCAGGAGGTCAACGGTTCGACTCCGTTATTCTCCACTGGTCCGAAAGGACAAAAGTTCATTGACATATTGAGATAAGAAAATAATAAAAAGTAGAAAGCGTTTTTTGTTATCGTAGTAATACGAATAATAAAAAACAAAAAAAAACGGTCATATTAATTTATGATTGGTACAATAAGCAAAATAAGGGCGTATGGGGGATGCCTTGGCTCTCAGAGGCGATGAAAGGCGTGATAAGCTGCGAAAAGCTACGGGGACGGGCACACACCGATTGATCCGTAGATACCTGAATGGGGCAACCCACTATGTTGAAGACATAGTACACCGATAGGTGGGCAAACCCGCTGAACTGAAACATCTAAGTAGGCGGAGGAGAAGAAAACAAAAGTGATTCCGTAAGTAGTGGCGAGCGAACGCGGATTAGCCCAAACCAATGTTGTTACGGCAATGTTGGGGTTGTAGGACCACGACATTTTATGTACAAGGAACCGGAAGTTACTGGAAAGTGACGCCATAGAGGGTGATAGCCCCGTATGGGTAACGAGTATAATAGATAGTGGTATCCTGAGTAGGGCGGGGCACGTGAAACCCTGTCTGAATTTGGCGGGACCATCCGCTAAGGCTAAATACTCCTGAGAGACCGATAGTGAACCAGTACCGTGAGGGAAAGGTGAAAAGAACCGTGAATAACGGAGTGAAATAGATCCTGAAACCATACGCTTACAAGCGGTCGGAGCCCTTTCGTGGGGTGACGGCGTGCCTTTTGCATAATGAGCCTACGAGTTAACGTTGCTGGCAAGGTTAAGTGGTTAAGCCACGGATCCGTAGCGAAAGCGAGTCTGAATAGGGCGCTTTAGTCAGTAGTGTTAGACGCGAAACCGTGTGATCTACCCATGGGCAGGATGAAGCTGTGGTAACACACAGTGGAGGTCCGAACCGGTTGACGTTGAAAAGTCTTCGGATGACCTGTGGGTAGGGGTGAAAGGCCAATCAAACTCGGAAATAGCTCGTACTCCCCGAAATGCATTTAGGTGCAGCGCTGTGCATAAAGTTATATAGAGGTAGAGCTACTGATTGGATGCGGGGGCTTCACCGCCTACCAATTCCTGACAAACTCCGAATGCTATATAATGTTTCACAGCAGTGAGGGCTTGGGTGCTAAGGTCCAAGTCCGAGAGGGAAAGAACCCAGACCATCAGCTAAGGTCCCCAAATATATACTAAGTTGAAAGAACGAGGTTTGTCTGCCCAGACAGCTAGGATGTTGGCTTGGAAGCAGCCATTCATTTAAAGAGTGCGTAACAGCTCACTAGTCGAGCGGACGAGCATGGATAATAATCGGGCATAAGTATATTACCGAAGCTATGGATTTGCAGTTTACTGTAAGTGGTAGGGGAGCATTCTAACAGGGTTGAAGGTGTATCGTAAGGTATGCTGGACTGGTTAGAAAAGAAAATGTAGGCATAAGTAACGATAATGCGGGCGAGAAACCCGCACACCGAAAAACTAAGGTTTCCACAGCTATGCTAATCAGCTGTGGGTTAGTCTGGTCCTAAGGCGAACCCGAAAGGGACAGTCGATGGCTAACGGGTTAATATTCCCGTACTACTAATTACTGTGATGGGGTGACGGAGTGATGAAAGCGCCGCGAACTGACGGAATAGTTCGTTGAAGTACCTACCTATAAGATGCGCAGGCAAATCCACGCGTCTTGGGGAAATACGATAGTACTCGGAGTCTTCGGACAAAGAGATAGTGCGCCTAAGGGCTTCCAAGAAAAACCTCTAAACTTCAGGTAATTAGTACCAGTACCGTAAACCGACACAGGTAGTTGAGGAGAGAATCCTAAGGTGCTCGAGAGATTCATGGCTAAGGAATTAGGCAAAATAGACCTGTAACTTCGGGAGAAAGGTCGCCCTGAGCAATCAGGGCCGCAGTGAAGAGGTCCAGGCGACTGTTTATCAAAAACACAGGGCTCTGCAAAATCGTAAGATGAAGTATAGGGCCTGACACCTGCCCGGTGCTGGAAGGTTAAGAGGAGATGTTATCTTCGGAGAAGCATTGAATTGAAGCCCCAGTAAACGGCGGCCGTAACTATAACGGTCCTAAGGTAGCGAAATTCCTTGTCGGGTAAGTTCCGACCTGCACGAATGGTGTAACGATCTGGACACTGTCTCAGCCATGAGCTCGGTGAAATTGTAGTAACGGTGAAGATGCCGTTTACCCGCAGTGGGACGAAAAGACCCTGTGCACCTTTACTATAGCTTAGTATTGACCTTGGATAAATGATGTGTAGGATAGGTTGGAGACTGTGAAGTGGCGTCGCCAGGCGTTGTGGAGTCATTGTTGAAATACAACCCTTTGTTTATCTGAGGCCTAACCCCGTTTTGCGGGGGACATTGCTTGGTGGGTAGTTTGACTGGGGTGGTCGCCTCCAAAAGAGTAACGGAGGCTTCTAAAGGTTCCCTCAGTACGCTTGGTAACCGTGCGTAGAGTGCAATGGCATAAGGGAGCTTGACTGAGAGACATACAGGTCGATCAGGTACGAAAGTAGAGCATAGTGATCCGGTGGTTCCGCATGGAAGGGCCATCGCTCAAAGGATAAAAGGTACGCCGGGGATAACAGGCTGATCTCCCCCAAGAGCTCATATCGACGGGGGGGTTTGGCACCTCGATGTCGGCTCGTCACATCCTGGGGCTGGAGAAGGTCCCAAGGGTTGGGCTGTTCGCCCATTAAAGTGGCACGCGAGCTGGGTTCAGAACGTCGTGAGACAGTTCGGTCTCTATCTACTGTGGGCGTTAGAAATTTGAGTGGATCTGATTCTAGTACGAGAGGACCGAATTGGACAAACCTCTAGTGTATCTGTTGTCCCGCCAGGGGCACCGCAGAGTAGCTACGTTTGGAAGGGATAAGCGCTGAAAGCATATAAGCGCGAAACCCACCACAAGATGAGATTTCTTTTAAGGATCGTGGAAGATGACCACGTTGATAGGCTATAGATGTAAAGGCAGTAATGTCATAGTCGAGTAGTACTAATAATCCGTAAGCTTATGTACACCCTTTTCCTCCAGGGCAACTTGGAGGAAGAAACTTTCTAAAATAGTAAATAAAAGTACTTTTCTTTATCTCAGTATGTTAAGATATTGTTTTTAATTATGAATTGTAAATTATCAATTGTTAATTAAAAAAGTTACCTCAAGTAACAACGACCTTAAGGTGGTTATTGCGGCGGGGCTCACCTCTTCCCATCCCGAACAGAGTAGTTAAGCCCGCCTGCGCAGATGGTACTGCAGTTATGTGGGAGAGTATGTCGTCGCCTTTCTTTTAAGAATCCTCATCATTTATTTGATGAGGATTTTTTGTTTTATAACACTTTTGCGTTTTTATTTATTTAACCGCAAAGAACGCAATGAGCTTTACTCTTCTTTTGAATTATAAAGTTCGCAAAGCTGTACGGTTATCTATTGTGATTTAATCTAAAATTATGTGGTATAATGATTGGAATTTGGAATTTTATCCCAAGTCCAGGAATGGGAATTTCTTTTAATAAACAAATCGTCTGTTTTACACTAGACCGCGTTAGGGATGGAAGCGGTATCCTTTTGCGATATGCTAAATTTTAAAAATCTCATCATTTAGTTGGTGTTTTTTTTATTTTTTTATTATTATTATTATTATCTAAAGTTTAGAAAGTTTAAATGTTTTGCATGAGTTTGTTTGTGTGAATAGTCGCTTTGTTGATAAAAATGGTTGGCTTTTGAATTTATGATCCTTTTTGAAGTCTTAATTATCGATTTAATGCTAAGAATTTATTGTTGAATATTTTTTAGTTATTCTTTTGAGTTTTTCTATTCGGTCCTGGTTAAAGTTGTTTTCTTTTAGGGGAACTGAATAAATTGTTTTTATATGGTTTTATTGTTTTGAATGATTATCTAAAAGATAATTTTTGTGTTTGATGGATTAGTGTAAAGCTAGATAGTGGAATAAATTATCAAATTTGTGGTTTGCTGGTTTCTTGTGAAATGGTTAAAAGTAATGATAGTGTTGCTTTTTTAGAGGTTTACCTTTTTAGTAAAGTTCAAATGTGCGTTAATCCGCCCATTACAAAGTAACCATCAAGCGATATAAAAACCTGCGAAGTCTTCAAAATTGGGAGTTTTCAATCGAGGCTTATTATGAAAAGAGTAATGCGCTTAAGAAAAATCTTAGAAAGTTTAAAAAAGAAGAAAAGCTAAACTTTGTGTTATCAGAGTGTTAAGAAAAAGTTTCGAAAAACATTGAAATTATATAATAAAAAGGCTTGTAAATGTAAATAAAGGCGCTACTTTTGCACCCGCAACAACGATAAACGTTTACTGAAATACTGGCAAGCAAAAGCAATCAAAACGAAAATTTATTTTCGAAAAAAGATTAAAAAAAGCTTGTGGGTAAAGAAAGAAAGTTTTAAGTTTGCACCCCGCAAAATACGGAAAGTTCATTGATAAATTGGTAAGGTTTGAGAAGAAAAAAGAAAAGAAATTTTCTTTAGAAAAACTTCAAAAAACATTTGCCAGTTAGAAATAAGTTTTCTACTTTTGCACCCGCTTTGAGAAACAAGCGAAAAGAAAAGAAACACACGTTCGTAGACATATTGAATTGACAGCCGTTTTAACAGAGATGTTAAAACAAAAGAATAAGAGTAATAGAATCGAGAGATTTGAAAAGAACCGATAGATAACATCGCAATATAATATAAAAAATATACGATGAAGAGTTTGATCCTGGCTCAGGATGAACGCTAGCGGCAGGCTTAACACATGCAAGTCGAGGGGTATTAGTTTTCGGACTAAGAGACCGGCGCACGGGTGCGTAACGCGTATGCAATCTACCTTTTACAGAGGGATAGCCCAGAGAAATTTGGATTAATACCTCATAGTATTATAGAATGGCATCATTTTATAATTAAAGTCACAACGGTAAAAGATGAGCATGCGTCCCATTAGCTAGTTGGTAAGGTAACGGCTTACCAAGGCTACGATGGGTAGGGGTCCTGAGAGGGAGATCCCCCACACTGGTACTGAGACACGGACCAGACTCCTACGGGAGGCAGCAGTGAGGAATATTGGACAATGGGCGCAAGCCTGATCCAGCCATGCCGCGTGCAGGATGACGGTCCTATGGATTGTAAACTGCTTTTATACGAGAAGAAACACTCCGACGTGTCGGAGCTTGACGGTATCGTAAGAATAAGGATCGGCTAACTCCGTGCCAGCAGCCGCGGTAATACGGAGGATCCAAGCGTTATCCGGAATCATTGGGTTTAAAGGGTCCGTAGGCGGTTTAATAAGTCAGTGGTGAAAGCCCATCGCTCAACGGTGGAACGGCCATTGATACTGTTAGACTTGAATTATTAGGAAGTAACTAGAATATGTAGTGTAGCGGTGAAATGCTTAGAGATTACATGGAATACCAATTGCGAAGGCAGGTTACTACTAATGGATTGACGCTGATGGACGAAAGCGTGGGTAGCGAACAGGATTAGATACCCTGGTAGTCCACGCCGTAAACGATGGATACTAGCTGTTGGAAGCAATTTCAGTGGCTAAGCGAAAGTGATAAGTATCCCACCTGGGGAGTACGTTCGCAAGAATGAAACTCAAAGGAATTGACGGGGGCCCGCACAAGCGGTGGAGCATGTGGTTTAATTCGATGATACGCGAGGAACCTTACCAAGGCTTAAATGTAGATTGACCGGTTTGGAAACAGATCTTTCGCAAGACAATTTACAAGGTGCTGCATGGTTGTCGTCAGCTCGTGCCGTGAGGTGTCAGGTTAAGTCCTATAACGAGCGCAACCCCTGTTGTTAGTTGCCAGCGAGTCAAGTCGGGAACTCTAACAAGACTGCCAGTGCAAACTGTGAGGAAGGTGGGGATGACGTCAAATCATCACGGCCCTTACGCCTTGGGCTACACACGTGCTACAATGGCCGGTACAGAGAGCAGCCACTGGGTGACCAGGAGCGAATCTATAAAACCGGTCACAGTTCGGATCGGAGTCTGCAACTCGACTCCGTGAAGCTGGAATCGCTAGTAATCGGATATCAGCCATGATCCGGTGAATACGTTCCCGGGCCTTGTACACACCGCCCGTCAAGCCATGGAAGCTGGGGGTGCCTGAAGTCGGTGACCGCAAGGAGCTGCCTAGGGTAAAACTGGTAACTAGGGCTAAGTCGTAACAAGGTAGCCGTACCGGAAGGTGCGGCTGGAACACCTCCTTTCTAGAGCCTCGAGTGTTAGTTGACTTATCAACACGCTGAGGAAAAAAGATGTCTATTTAAAGGAACTGAATCTATGAGATTCAATTACTCTTGCTGTTAGTTCAAATAATAAATTTTAAGTAAAACAGAGTCTCGTAGCTCAGCTGGTTAGAGTACTACACTGATAATGTAGGGGTCGGCAGTTCGAGTCTGCCCGGGACTACTTTTTTAGAGTTTTGAATTATAAATTATGAATTATAAGTTATAATAAAAAAAAACAAACAAACTAAAGAAGACTGAAAAGCTTAGAAAAAGGAAATTCTGGAAGTTGGAATTCACCAAAAGAAATTAGAGAAGAATTCAAGAAATCTAAAATCTGAATTCTACAATCTAAGATTGAAAAATGGGGGATTAGCTCAGCTGGCTAGAGCGCCTGCCTTGCACGCAGGAGGTCAACGGTTCGACTCCGTTATTCTCCACTGGTCCGAAAGGACAAAAGTTCATTGACATATTGAGATAAGAAAATAATAAAAAGTAGAAAGCGTTTTTTGTTATCGTAGTAATACGAATAATAAAAAACAAAAAAAAACGGTCATATTAATTTATGATTGGTACAATAAGCAAAATAAGGGCGTATGGGGGATGCCTTGGCTCTCAGAGGCGATGAAAGGCGTGATAAGCTGCGAAAAGCTACGGGGACGGGCACACACCGATTGATCCGTAGATACCTGAATGGGGCAACCCACTATGTTGAAGACATAGTACACCGATAGGTGGGCAAACCCGCTGAACTGAAACATCTAAGTAGGCGGAGGAGAAGAAAACAAAAGTGATTCCGTAAGTAGTGGCGAGCGAACGCGGATTAGCCCAAACCAATGTTGTTACGGCAATGTTGGGGTTGTAGGACCACGACATTTTATGTACAAGGAACCGGAAGTTACTGGAAAGTGACGCCATAGAGGGTGATAGCCCCGTATGGGTAACGAGTATAATAGATAGTGGTATCCTGAGTAGGGCGGGGCACGTGAAACCCTGTCTGAATTTGGCGGGACCATCCGCTAAGGCTAAATACTCCTGAGAGACCGATAGTGAACCAGTACCGTGAGGGAAAGGTGAAAAGAACCGTGAATAACGGAGTGAAATAGATCCTGAAACCATACGCTTACAAGCGGTCGGAGCCCTTTCGTGGGGTGACGGCGTGCCTTTTGCATAATGAGCCTACGAGTTAACGTTGCTGGCAAGGTTAAGTGGTTAAGCCACGGATCCGTAGCGAAAGCGAGTCTGAATAGGGCGCTTTAGTCAGTAGTGTTAGACGCGAAACCGTGTGATCTACCCATGGGCAGGATGAAGCTGTGGTAACACACAGTGGAGGTCCGAACCGGTTGACGTTGAAAAGTCTTCGGATGACCTGTGGGTAGGGGTGAAAGGCCAATCAAACTCGGAAATAGCTCGTACTCCCCGAAATGCATTTAGGTGCAGCGCTGTGCATAAAGTTATATAGAGGTAGAGCTACTGATTGGATGCGGGGGCTTCACCGCCTACCAATTCCTGACAAACTCCGAATGCTATATAATGTTTCACAGCAGTGAGGGCTTGGGTGCTAAGGTCCAAGTCCGAGAGGGAAAGAACCCAGACCATCAGCTAAGGTCCCCAAATATAT
>NZ_CP091861.1:2385000-5745280 GCF_024271895.1 Flavobacterium bizetiae
ACCCTAAAATCTCTCTCGCAAAAGATTTAGCGGACAGCCCGGCCCGTAGGGAAACGCCCAAATAATTTTTATTTGTTATTAATTTAAGTCTCTTATATAGGTTTTTTGTTATGTAAAAATTATATTTTTTCTAAATTAACATTATTTATGAATTGAATTACACCATTCATAAACACTTTTTGATCGTCCCACATAGCGAGGTGACTTCCGTTTGGGCAGTATAAATATCTTCCTTTTTTAACTAATTTACTTTGTTCTTCCATGGCTTTTGGATCCATGGTGTCGTATTTGGCTCCAATCATTAATGTTGGAATCGAAATTTCATGCAAGCGATTTTTAATATCCCATTTGGCTAGGCGGCCGCTGATACCGAATTCACTTGGACCTTGCATTATGGTATAAATTTCATTATTGATGTGTTTGCTGGCGCGATTTAATCCGTCTGGCCATTCTTTTAAGCGACATAAATGTTGTTGGTAATAGTTCGGAATGAGCAACTCCATATAACGCGGATTACTAAAGTCTTTTTTGGCTTCAAGTGCTCTGATTTCTGCTAAAACTTCAGGTTTCATTTGTTTGGCTAGTACTTCATCAGCATATTTTCCATAATCCGGGGCGCTGGCCATCATGTTTGCTACCAATAAACCTTTCATGTTTTGTTGGTATTTTAGTGCATATTCCATAGCGAGAATTCCGCCCCACGAATTTCCTAATACATAAAAATTGTTTTTATCAGCTCCAATGACTTTACGTACTTGTTCAACTTCTTCTACAAAACGTTCGGTTGTCCATAAACTGCTGTCTTGTGGCTGATCGCTATAATAAGATCCTAATTGATCGTATTCATAAAATTCAAATCCTTCGCGTTGAAAGAAGGTTTCAAAACATTCCATATATTCATGCGTCATGGCTGGGCCTCCGTGTAATAATAAGATCTTAATTTTAGGATTGTTGCCAAAACGTTTTGTCCATACTTTAAATTCTCCCAAAGGAGTTTGTATCGGAATCATTTTTACACCTGCTGATTCTACTTCGTTATTTTCCTGATAAGTGAAATAGCTGGAAAGTGTTGTAGATTTTGTTTCATTTTTGCAGGAAATAGCTATAAAAGCGACAATTACAAGGAATAGATAACGCATGTGTTTTTATTTAAGTTTTATAAATTATTATCTTCTTTAGGTTGAGATAAATAGGCATACACATCAAAATCGGCATTATTAAAATGAAAGCTACTTACTTTATGCATTCCCATTTTTTCATGCGCTTTTAGTGAGGCTATATTATCGCTTTTGATAAATAAAATTCCTTCGCGATTAGGTTCTAATTTTAAGAGTTTCTGAAACATAAGTTGTGCTAATCCTTTTCCGCGTTGGGTTTGGCTTACACAAATTGGTCCGTAAATATAGGAATCTGCAGAACCTTTGTAAGAAGCAGACATCGCATCGACAATAGGAACTTTACGATTATTATTTACAGTTTGTGAGGTAGTCAATAAAAAACCGACAATTTCGTTGTTTGCAATAGCGACAATTTGAGGCATATCCGTCATCATTTCCTGAATTTGATTTGCTGTTAAACCTCCTGATAATGTGCCGCCCTGAGAAGCTTGATTGGCCGTCTGGAGTTTTATTATTCCGTCTAAATCATTAATAGTAGCCACTTTTATTGCAATAGAATCTGTCATAACTTTTTTAAATGTAATGAGTTACAATATAAGAAAACTTATTTTTAAAATAATAAAGCTTTCTTAAATTGATTTGAATGTGTTTTTGGTTATTGTAAATTAGTGAAAGAAAATTACCAATTTTAAATATTAAAATCATGAAAAAGATATTTATAATGGCTGTCTTATTACTGGGATTTGTAATTTCGGCCAGTGCACAGAAGAAAATTGAATTAACTGAATTGCCAAAACAGGCACAGGATTTTTTGAAAAAACACTTTAGCAATAGCGCTATAGATGTAGTAAAAAAAGATGCTGAGCACGGTGAAAAAGGATATGAAGTAAAACTGAAAGACGGAACGGAAATAGAGTTTTGGAAAGACGGTTCGTATCGAGAAGTAGATGGCGGTAAAAATCCGATTCCAACGGCATTTATTCCAGCAGCTGTAAAAGATTATGTGGCAAAAAATCATCCAAACGAAAAAATTACTCATATCGATTATGGACACAAGGATCTTGATGTCGACTTAACAAACAATATCGATTTGGAGTTTACCAAAGACGGTAAGATCTTAAAAGATAAAAAGAATAAATAAAAAGTGGTATGTTTATCAAAATGCCTTTGTGTTATATTGCTATTTAGTAGTAAAGTAATGCAAGGGCATTTTTTTGTTTAAAAACTGCTTTTTTTGAGATGGATTATCTTGTCGTAAAATAGTTTATATTTACATTTCATATTATTGATTTCATGGAAGAAAATAAACATGTAACGATTTACGATATTGCTGAGCGATTAAATCTTGCTACATCAACTATTTCACGTGCTTTAAAGGATCATCACACTATAAGTGATAAAACGATAAAGAAAGTAAAAAAAACAGCTGAAGAAATGGGTTTTGTTCCCAATACTCTGGCTGCAGGTTTGCGTGGAAATAAAACAAAAACAATAGGCGTTTTAATTCCCACTGTTACGCAGCCCTTTTTGTCTTCTTTGATTAGCGGTATCGAAATTACCGCTCAAAAATCAGATTATACGGTCATTATTATGCAATCGCATGATTCTTATTATGAAGAAGTTAATATGGCTAAATCATTGTATAGTAATCGTGTAAGTGGTGTTATCTGTTCATTGGCGATGGAAACGAGAGATACTGCGCATTTTCAGCAATTTTCTAATAATAATATTCCTCTCGTATTTGTCGACAGGGTTCCTAAGGATTACAATACTTTTAGAGTTGTGATTGATAATTATACTGCGGGTTACAAGGCGACAAAACATCTTATCGAACAAGGTTGTATTCGTATTGCGCATTTAACTGCGGGATCAGAATTTGGAAATTTATATAACGAAAGAAAAAGAGGTTATATAGAAGCCTTAAAAGATCATAATTTGCCAATTGATGAAGAATTGATTATTAATTTGAAATCAGTTACTTATGAAGAAGGAGTAAAGGCCAGCAATCAGTTGTTTGACCTGGATCCAATTCCGGATGGACTTTTTGCTCCGGGAGATATTATTGCCGTGAGTGCGGTTCAAACCGCTAAAAAACGAGGAATAAAAGTTCCGGATGAAATCGCTATTATTGGTTTTAACAACGATCCGATTTCTCAGATTATCGATCCTAATATTTCGACAATTACCCATCCTGCTGAGAAAATGGGAAAAGCGGCCGCTGAAATTATCATCAAAAATTTGAAATCTCAAAAAAGTGACGATGCCAAAGAAATTACTTTTTTAAATACAGAGGTACTTGCCAGAGAATCTTCGGATAAAAAGAAATCTTTAGAGACGTTATCGAAACAATAATATGCACACCATTACAATTCCTGATGAATTGAATTTAGAAAACTCGCTCGCTGTTCAGGTTTTTGATTACAGCAGTTCGAGAGGAGTTTCTAAACAGCAAATCATTTTAAATCAAAACACATTTAGTTTTCTTATTGAAGGAACTAAAGAGGTTGTTTTTGATAATTCGGCTTTATCAATCGATGATTCTCAATTTCTGGTTATGAAATCCGGAAATTGTCTGATGACCGAAAAATTATCTGAAGTATCGAATTATCGAAGCGTGCTTTTGTTTTTTTCTAATGAAATGGTGTCAAAATTCATTCGAAAAATCGAATTGGAAAAAATCGAATCAAAAGGATATCAATCTGTTTTTGCTTTTAAGTATGATGAATTTCTAAAGCGCTTTGTGGACAGTTTGGTAGATCTTTCGAAACTTTCAAAAAATCTTCAGAATAAAATATTGGAAGTTAAACTGGAGGAAATAATGCTTTATCTGGTCGAAAAGCACGGAACTGATTTTCTTTATTCTTTATCTGTAAATGGTGATAATAATACGCAAAAGTTTATTCAGGTCATCGAAAATAGCCATCTTAATAAATTAACTTTAAAAGAATTGGCTTTTTTGTGCAATATGAGTGTGTCTACATTTAAAAGAGAATTTGAGAAACATTATTCAGAATCTCCTATAAAATGGTTTCAAAATAAAAGATTGGAATTTGCTCATTTCCTGTTGCAGCAAAAGCAAAAAAATCCTTCTGAAGTTTATTTTGAAGTTGGTTACGAAAATTTGTCGAGTTTTACTCAGGCGTATAAATCAAAGTATGGCGTAACGCCAAAACACCACCAGAAAAATTGAGCTTTTAGCAATACTTTTTGATCCTTTCTCTAAAGTTTCTTTTGCCTTACCGCATCTAAATTTGTTTAAAATTTTAAAACAAATACAATGAAAAAGGTAAATTTAATTTTAGTACTATCCTTATTATTCACAAGTGCAATCTTTGCACAAAAGACATTTACATTAACGAGTAAGGATCTTGGAGGTGAGGCTTCTAAAATTCAGGAATTTAACGGATTTGGCTGTTCGGGAGAAAATCAATCTCCTGAATTATCCTGGAAAAACGCGCCCGAAGGAACCAAAAGTTTTGCCATAACCATGTACGATCCTGATGCGCCAACCGGAAGCGGATTCTGGCATTGGATTGTTTTTGATATCCCGGCAAATGTTACTGAATTGGTGACCAATGCGGGAACTAAAAACAATTTAATCCCAAAAGGAGCCATTCAAAGTATTACAGATTACGGAATTAAAGGTTTTGGAGGCCCTTGCCCGCCTGTAGGACATGGATTTCATCAATATATCATAACGGTTTATGCTCTTAAAACAGATAAATTAGGTACCGATGCCAATACAAATCCTGCTGTTGTAGGTTTTAATCTTTGGAATCAAACATTGGCAAAAGCAAGTATTGTGGCTTATTATAAGCGATAAAATTGAAATAGAAAGGTTTGGAATTTCATCATCTGAATTCTGAATTCGACCCCGTTAAAGCAGGATAGTTTTTTTAATTATCCTGCTTTTATTTGTTAGAAAATTAATTTTTAAGAAAAAAAGAGAGCTAAAATTTTTTTCTTAAATAACAATCCTATATTTTTACGCAACCGATTGCAATAATTGTTTTATTTGTAATAATGTATTTTTTAGATTAAAATTTTATCAAATACTTTTATTATGGTGCAAAACATTGATTCTTTCTAATGAGAATTTTAAAAATAAAAAGTAAATGACTTCATTAAAAATTGTTTTCTGTTTTCTTTTAATTTCCTTTTCAGCTTTTGCTCAAAAGGATTATAAATTATGGCTTCAATATGATCAAATTTCAAACTCCCAAATGGCTCAGGAATATCATGCTGAGATAAAAGGAATTGTTTCTTTTGGAAGTTCAGAAACCTCAAAAATTGCATTAAAAGAATTAGAACTTGGTCTGAACAATATGTTGGGCAATAAAATTGAGGTAAAGTCAAAGTTTGAAGGAAGCAATAATGTCATTGTAGGTGCTAAATCCGCTTTAAATTCAGAACTTTTAAAAACGATTCAGGTTGATTTTAATGCAATCAACGAAGAAGGTTTTATTATTAAATCGATCTCATTAAAAAATAAAAAACAGATTGTTATTACAGGAAAAAATGACGTCGCGGTTTTATACGGTGTTTATCATTTTCTGCGATTACTTCAAACTAATAAATCAATCAAAAATTTAAGCATTGCTGATTCTCCAAAAACTAATATTAGAATTTTAAATCATTGGGATAATTTAGACCGAACCGTAGAACGTGGTTATGCCGGTTTTTCTTTATGGAACTGGCAAAAATTACCTGATTTTATTGATCAGCGCTATATTGATTATGCGAGAGCCAATGCTTCAATAGGCATTAACGGAACGGTTTTAACGAATGTCAATGCAAATGCTTTGATATTGACGCCTCAATATTTAGAGAAAGTGGAGGCTTTGGCGAACGTATTCAGACCTTATGGAATAAAAGTATATTTAACGGCTCGTTTTTCGGCGCCAATAGAAATTGGTGGATTAAAAACAGCTGATCCACAAGATATTGCTGTAGCGAATTGGTGGAAAGATAAAGCAAAAGAAATCTATAAAAGAATTCCTGATTTTGGAGGATTTCTGGTAAAAGCAAATTCAGAAGGACAACCGGGGCCACAAAATTATGGCAGGGATCATGTTGATGGAGCTAATATGCTGGCAGATGTCGTAGCGCCTTTTGGAGGTGTAATTATGTGGCGGGCTTTTGTATATTCAGAACATGATGCAAATGATCGCGCCAAGCAGGCTTACGCCGAATTTCAGCCGTACGATGGCAAATTTAAGGACAATGTAATTGTTCAGGTAAAAAATGGGGCAATCGATTTTCAGCCCAGAGAACCTTTTCATCCGCTTTTTGGTGCCATGAAAAAAACGCCAATAATGATGGAGTTTCAGATTACTCAGGAATATTTAGGTTTTAGTACGCATTTGGTTTATTTACCAAAATTATTTCAGGAAGTTTTAGAAGCAGATACTTATCAGGCAGGAAAAGGTTCGACGGTAGCAAAAGTCGTGGATGGATCTTTGTATAAAAACAAACTTAGCGGAATTGCGGGCGTTGCCAATATAGGAAATGATCTTAACTGGACAGGACATCCTTTTGCACAAGCCAATTGGTACGGCTTTGGAAGATTGGCGTGGGATCCGTATTTGGATACCGGAGTTATTGCTGATGAATGGTTGCGATCGACTTTTTCAAACAATGAAAATTTTATTAAACCCGTAAAAAAAATGATGTTGCAATCGCGAGAAACTGTAGTCGATTATATGACGCCGCTTGGTTTGCATCATATTATGGATACAGGACATCATTATGGCCCGGGACCGTGGGTAAGTAATTTATCCAGACCAGAATGGAATCCGACTTATTATCATAAAGCGGATAAAAACGGAATTGGTTTCGACCGTTCTAAAACAGGAACCAATGCTACTGCCCAATATGCACCACAAGTCGAAAAGATTTTTGATAATAGTGAAACTTGTCCCGAGCAAGATTTACTGTGGTTTCATCATGTTTCGTGGGATTATAAATTGAAAAACGGACAAACGCTCTGGAACGGAATGGCTTTAAAATATCAGGAAGGTGTAAATGAGGTTCATGAAATGCAAAATACCTGGAATAATGCTGAGAAATATTTGGATGAAGAACGTTTTAAAGAAGTTCAGATGCTATTGGGAATTCAATATAAAGAAGCAAAATGGTGGCGGGATGCGTGTTTGTTGTATTTTCAGCAATATTCGGGTAAAGAATTGCCAGCAGGAGTAGAAAAACCAACACAAACATTAGAGTATTTTAAATCATTAAAATTTCCCTTTGCACTAGGAAATTAATCATACAAAATAATAAAGCATGAGTACAAAAACGGCAATTGTAACCGGAGGAAATTCAGGTTTAGGTTTTGCAACAGCAAAGAAATTATGTGATAACGGCATTAAAACCTATATCATTGGCAGATCAAAAGAAAAAACGGAAGAGGCTTGTAGAGAAATTGGAGCAAATGCAATTCCGGTTTTATTTGATTTGAATGATATTGCAGGAATTCCGGCCATGATTGAAAGTATTACCCAAAATAATTCGATCGATATTTTGGTAAACAATGCGGGAATCAATCTAAAAAAAGAATTTCTAGAGGTAACTGATGAAGATTTTCTATCGATAATTCATACCAATCTTTTGAGTGTTTTTGCGGTGAGTAAAGCTGTTGTAAAAAACATGAAAGAAAATAACGGCGGAAATATCGTGAACATTAGTTCGATGGCATCACAATATGGAATTCCTAAAGTAATTGCATATTCGGCCAGCAAAGGTGCAATTGAATCTATGACTAGAGCGATGGCGGTAGAGTTGGCTCCGTTTGGCATTCGTGTCAATTGTGTGGCTCCCGGTTTTATCAAAACCAAAATGTCAGCAAAAGCCCTGGACAGTGATCCCGAGAGAAAAAATAAAGTATTGGGCAGGACTCCAATGGGAATTTTGGGAGAGCCATCTGATATTGCTGATGCAGTATTTTACTTTGCATCAAACGAATCTAAATTTACCACAGGAACTATTTTGCCTGTTGATGGCGGGAATAGTATCGGATTTTAAATTACAATTATTATGATCAAAATGCAACAAACGATGCGTTGGTTTGGACCAAACGACAATGTGAGTCTGATGGATATTAAACAAGCAGGAGCAACCGGAATTGTAACTGCTTTGCATCAAATTCCGGTGGGCGATGTTTGGGAAGTAGCTGATATTAAAGAAAGACAACAGCTAATTAATGAGGCAGGTTTAGAATGGACGGTCGTAGAAAGTTTGCCGGTTCATGAAGAGATAAAAAGAGCGAGCGGAAATTACGTTCAATACATTGAAAACTATAAAATCAGTATCAAGAATTTGTCAAATTGTGGTATTAAAATTATCACATATAATTTCATGCCTATTTTAGACTGGGTTCGAACAGATCATAATTTTATCAATCAGGACGGTAGTAAAGCCTTGTTGTACAATCAGGATGCATTTACTTATTTTGATGTTTTTCTTTTAAAAAGACCCAATGCTGAAAGCGATTATACGCCAACAGAGAAAGAAAATGCAGTGAAATTTGGTAACCAGCTTTCAGAAGATGAAAAAGCATTACTTTTTAAAAACGTACTGCTAGGATTGCCGGGAAGTAAAATCAATTTTACGGCAGAACAAATCCTTTCATTGCTTGATCATTACGCTGATATTGATAATAATAAACTTAGAGAAAATCTTATTCATTTTTTATCAGAAATAGCTCCAACAGCTTCAGAATATAGGGCAAAATTAGCGATTCATCCTGATGATCCGCCATTTTCGGTTTTGGGTTTACCCCGAATAGTTTCTACCGAAGAAGATCTGAAAGCAATTTTTGAGGCTATTCCGTTTAATCTAAATGGTTTATGCTATTGCACCGGTTCTTTAGGCGCAAATCCGGATAATAATCTCGAGAGAATTATAGATGATTATGGAGAACGAATTCACTTTTTGCATCTCCGAAATACTTTCCGCGAAAGCGAAACCATTTTTAGAGAATCGGAACATTTGAAAGGGGATACTAAAATGGAAGTTATAGTGGAGAAATTACTTCTGTTAATGAACAAAACAAATGTGAGTTTGCCAATGCGTCCCGATCATGGTTTTCTGCATTCAGTTGATGAAACAAAAGAAACATATCCCGGATATTCTTTGGTAGGAAGATTAAAAGGTCTTGCTGAATTACGAGGATTAGAAATGGGAATTGCCTATAAACTGAATTTGTAAAACTTGGCGAAGTTGTTCTAACATTCGAAAACTATTTCTATTGAAACAAATAAAACGTCTTTAGAGACAAAAAAAATCTACGATTCTATGAGTTTAAAATGTAAAATGTTCCATACAATTTTATTCTTTTTCCTTATCGGATTAAGCGCAAAATCGTACGCAATAAATCCGGAAAAATATGTTGTAAATCAGGCTTCCGCCGAAAATTTCCCTTTGGCTTCAAACGGAAAAGCAGCTTCAGTTTTAGTAAGTAAAAATGATTTTTCAGGAGTTTTGCGCGTTACAGAACATTTAAAAAAAGATATTTTTCAGGTTTCCAATTTGCATCCAAAACAAATTAATACAATTTCAGAAGCAGCAGATTATGTCATTATTATTGGAACTTTAGGCAAAAGTGACATCATCGACAAATTAGTTAAAGAAGGCAAAATCGACGCTAATCAACTTATAGGAAAATGGGAAAAATTCATTACTCAAATTGTGGATAATCCTGTAAAAGGCGTTAAAAAAGCATTGGTAATTGCGGGATCTGATAAACGCGGAACTATTTACGGAATCTATGATTTATCTTATCAAATAGGAGTTTCTCCGTGGTATTTTTGGGCAGATGTACCGATTCAGAAACAATCGGAATTGCATGTTTTGCCTGGCATTCATACTAAAGAGGAACCAAAAGTAAAATACCGTGGCATTTTTATCAACGACGAAGCTCCGGCATTATCGGGCTGGGCTTTTGAAAAATATGGAGGATTTAATGCTAAATTCTATGATAAGGTTTTTGAACTGATTTTAAGAATGAAAGGCAATTATTTGTGGCCATCGATGTGGGGAAGAATGTTTTATGTTAATGATCCTCAGAATGCTGTTTTAGCAGATGACTACGGAATTGTAATGGGAACTTCGCACCACGAACCTTTAACGAGAGCGCATGCAGAATGGTCGGCTTTAGGAAAAGGAAAATGGGATTTTAGTACCAATTCTGAGAATTTGATTTCGTTTTGGAAAGACGGAATGAAGAGAATGGGTAATAAGGAAAGTATTGTAACAGTTGGAATGCGTGGGGATGGCGATGAGCCAATGACGGAGGGAACGGCGATTGATTTATTAGAAAATATCGTAAAAACACAACGAAATATTATTACAGAAGTAACCAAAAAACCTATTGAAGAAACGCCGCAAATGTGGGCGCTTTACAAAGAGGTTCAGGATTATTACGACAAAGGAATGCGTGTTCCGGACGATATTACGCTTTTATTGTGCGATGACAATTGGGGAAATATCAGGAAATTAACAGAGCTTGATGCAAAGCCAAGAAAAGGCGGTTATGGCATTTATTACCATTACGATTATGTTGGAGGCCCAAGAAATTATAAATGGATTAATACGAATCAAATTGAACGTACGTGGGAACAAATGGATCTGGCTTATCAGCATGGCGTTGATAAAATATGGATTGTAAATGTTGGTGACATTAAACCAATGGAATTTCCGATTGAGTTTTTTCTGGATATGGCCTGGAATCCGGAAGCTTTTGATGCAAATAATTTAGATCAGTATTACACAGATTGGGCAAAGGAAAACTTTGGAAATCAAAACGCGGAGGATATTGCGCAAATTTTAAAATTGTACACCAAATACAATTCGCGAAGAAAGCCTGAATTGCTTAACGATAAAACGTATAGCATTGTAAATTATAACGAAGCCGAAAATGTTTTGCAGGATTATAAAAAACTGGTTGACAAAGCCAATCAAATTAATGATCAGTTGCAGCCGGAATATAAAGATGCCTTTTATCAGTTGGTTTTGTTTCCTGTTTTGGCAAGTTCTAATTTGAATGAATTGTATGTGGCGACGGCAAAAAATCAGTTGTATGCGAATCAGGGAAGAGCTTCGGCAAATGAATATGCGAAACAAGTAAAATCATTTTTTGAGAAAGACAGTTTGCTGACCCATTATTATCATACACAATTGGCCAATGGCAAATGGAATCATATGATGGCGCAAACACATATTGGTTATACTTCATGGCAGGAACCTAAAACAAATGTTATTCCGCAAACAAAAGTTATTGAGTTGCCCAATAAGTCTGAGGCAGGTGTTGCAATTGAAGGTTCTGAAAATTATTGGACAAATAACAAACAGGAAATTATTTTACCGACTTTAAATTCTTTTGGTTATACCACAACTTATATCGATTTGTTTAATCGCGGACTGAAACCTTTTGATTTTAAAATCGATTCTAAAAATGAATGGATTAAATTGTCCAAAGTAAGCGGAACAATTACTGAAGAAGAAAGAATTGTAATTACTATCGATTGGCAAAAAGCGCCTAAAGGAAATTTTAAAAGTAAAATTGTGGTTACTGCAAACAAGCAAAAGTTTGATATTATTTTAAATGGTAAGAACGTAGAATTGAATGACGTTAAGGGATTTGTTGAAAGTAATGGAATTATAAGTATTGATGCCCAAAATTATTCAAAGTCAATTCATGAAAATAAAGTACAATGGACGACGATTCCGAATATCGGGAAAACAGCATCCGGAGTTACTTTAAAACCTTCTGATTTTTCTGCTATTACAATTTCAGAACAATCGCCAAGATTAGAATATGAAGTTCATTTTTTTAGTAAAGGAAAGGTAAAAGTTAATGCTTATTTTTCGCCAACAATTAATTTTAGAATGGGTGACGGATTGAAATATGGAGTTTCTTTTGATGCTGAAAAACCTCAAATCATGAACCTGAATGGAGATGATTCTGAGAGAAATTGGAATAAGTTCGTTGCTGATAATATCAAAATAATAACTTCTTCGCATACAATTGAGAATGCCGGAAATCATGTATTGAAAATTTACGGAATAGATCCTGCTTTAGTGCTTCAGAAAATTGTAATTGAAACCGAAACGGGGCAATTATTAGAAAACTATTTAGGTTCGCCGGAAAGCTTTCAAAAAAAATAACTATTAACTATTAAACCAAAATATATGAAATTTATTAACCATTGTTTGCCCTTGATTACGCTGATGATTTTAGGCAGTTGTGATATAAAAAAGAATGAAGTATCTGTTTCTTTAAAAAACAGTTATAAAGATGATTTTTATATTGGAACAGCTTTAAGCGCCAGTCAAATTGAAGAAAAAGATGCTAAAGAAGATTCGCTGATTTGTAAACAATTCAATGCAATTACGGCCGAAAATATTATGAAATCGATGTTTATACATCCTGAAAAAAACAAATACGATTTTACTTTAACCGATAAATTTGTAGCATTTGGAGAAAAAAACAAAATGTTTATTCACGGACATACCTTGATTTGGCACAGTCAGCTTGCGCCATGGATGGAAAAAATTAAGGACAGTACTGAGATGAAAGCTTTTATGAAAGATCACATCACAACCATTGTTTCTAAATACAAAGGAAGAATCAATTCGTGGGATGTGGTTAATGAAGCTTTAAACGAAGATGGAACCTTAAGATTATCAGTTTTCCTGAATACGGCTGGCGAAAATTATTTAATCGATGCATTTAAATTAGCAGCAGCGGCAGATCCAAAAGTCGATTTGTATTATAACGATTATAATCTTGAAGAACCTGCAAAAAGAGAAGGCGTAATTAGACTGGTAAAAAAGATCAAAGCGGCCGGCGGTAAAATTGACGGAGTAGGAAGTCAGGGACATTGGAAATTGAATAGTCCGTCATTAGAAGAAATTGAGAAAAGTATTTTGGCTTACTCGGCACTTGGCGTTAAAGTGGCTTTTACAGAACTGGATATTACTGTTTTGCCGAATCCGTGGGATTTAAAAGGCGCTGATGTGAATCAGAATTTTGAAGGAAATCCAAAAATGAATCCTTATCCGAAAACACTTCCTGATTCCATTCAGACAAAATTAGCGCAGCGTTATGCAGATATTTTTAAGTTGTTCTTAAAACATAAAGACAAAATTAGCAGAGTAACTTTTTGGGGCGTTCACGATGGACAATCGTGGTTGAATGACTGGCCGATAAAAGGGAGAACAAATTATCCTTTATTGTTCGATACAAAGCTGCAGCCTAAAAAAGCATACGATAGCGTAATGGAATTAAAAGAGGTAAAACAATAATTTTTGAAGTGAAAAAGGAGTCCTTTTTGCAGAATATTTTACAATCGGTTGTTTTTAAAAATATTTATGAAATAAAGCAAACTAAATTTGCATAATATGTTTTTTTAGCTAAATTTACACAACCGATTGTTTAAATCTGATAACACTTATTTTTAAAGCATTAGAGAGATAAATTGAATCAAAAAATGATAAAATAAATTCTTATTATTATAAAGTCAAAAAAAACAATTTTGATTTTAAACTAACTAAAATAACCACAAACCAATAATGAATTACATTTCTCAAAAATTATCCATTAAGGAAAAAATCGGATACAGTTTAGGCGACTTGGCAGCCAATTTAGTGTTTCAGACCCTAATGACGTATCTGGCTTATTTTTATACGGATATCTACGGATTATCGCCTACAGATTCTTCGATTATTATGTTAGTTGTAGGGTTAATTGCAGCCTTTATTTTTAATCCGATTATTGGGGTTTTGGCAGACAGAACTAACACAAAATGGGGAAAATTCAGACCTTGGATTTTAATTACCGCAATACCATTAGGAGTTATTGCTTTACTGGCTTTTTCGACACCTAATTTTTCTTATCACGGAAAAGTAATTTATGCCGTTGTTACTTATACATTATTATTGCTTTTTTACGCCAGTAACAATTTGCCTTATTCGGCTTTAAGCGGAGTAATTACAGGCGATATGAGCGAAAGAAACAGTTTGTCATCATACCGTTTTGTAGCGGTAATGTTTGCGCAGTTTTTTGTTCAGGTTTTTATGCTCGGGATCATCAAAAGTGCCGGAAATGGCGATAAAGCAATTGGTATCGAGAAAGTAATGACCGCTTTGGCAATTATTGGTACTATAATGTTGCTTATTACTTTTCTCACAACAAAAGAACGTATTATTCCTAAACCGGAACAAAAATCAAGTATCAAAGAAGACTTAGGAGATTTAATAAAAAATAAGCCGTGGGTAATCATGTTGACACTAACAACATTGGTTTTTATAACGCTTGCCATGAAAGGTGGTGCTTATGTTTATTATTTTGAGAATTATGTCAACAAAGAACAATTGGCCCTTTTTATCCAGCCAATTTTAGATGTATTATCAAAGATAGGATTAAACCATTTTGGCAATGATCCCATCTCTGCAGGATTTGGATTGTTTAATGCAGGCGGAATCATCTTTATGATCGTAGGAATTACATTGTCTAAAAACCTTGCCGACAAATACGGAAAACGAAATATTTTCGGATTGTTTTTATTCATTTCGACCTTATTTATTATGGCATTTTATTTCTTTCCGCCTACATCTATTGGGTTGATCTTTTTCTCCCAAATCTTTCACGGATTCTTTTATGGCATCACAATTCCGCTTCTTTGGGCCATGATTGCTGATGTTGCAGATTATTCAGAATGGCTCAATAACCGTCGCGCCACAGCCATTATCTTTTCGGCGATGATGGTAGGTTTAAAAGCGGGTTTAAGTATTGGAGGATCTTTAACAACGTTGTTTTTAGGATACTTTCATTATGTCCCTAATTCGTTAACACAAACCCATACAGCGATAAACGGAATAAAATTATTGGTGAGTATTTTTCCTGCGATTCCATTTTTGGTTGGGGTTGCCTTATTGTTTTTCTATAAAATCAATAAAAAAATGGAAGTTCAGATAGAAGCCGATTTAAAACAAAGAAGAACTTAATTATTTAAAATAAAACTTAAAAAACGACTATGCCTGAAGATAGTATTGAACAAATTAATTTTGAACAAATTAATAAATTGGCCATTTCCAAGCCTTTAGTTTCGCATATGTACACGGCTGATCCGTCAGCACATGTATTCAACGGGAAAATTTATATTTATCCTTCGCATGATATCGATGCCGGGATTCCGTTTAATGATAATGGCGATCATTTTGGTATGGAAGATTACCATGTTTTTTCGATGGAAGATATTCAGTCAGAAGCTATCGACAATGGTGTTGCACTGCATGTAGATGAAGTGGCCTGGGCCGAAAAACAAATGTGGGCGCCGGATGCAGCCAGCAAAGACGGAAAGTATTATTTGTATTTCCCGGCAAAACGTGCCAACGGAATTTTTCAGATTGGTGTTGCCGTAAGCGATTCTCCGGTAGGGCCTTTTATGCCGGAAGCAGATGCTATTAAAGGAAGTTACAGCATTGATCCGGCCGTTTTTGAAGATGAAGATGGTAAACATTATATCTATTTTGGCGGAATTTGGGGAGGACAACTTCAAAAATACCGAAACAATAAATACGATCAGGATCATGAAGAACCGACAGGTAATGAACCCGCTTTAGGGCCAATTGTTGCCTTATTGAGAGATGATATGCTCGAATTTGCCGAAGAACCAAAAGAAATTAAAATTTTGGATCAAAACGGAGCGCTTTTGTTAGCAAACGACAACGATCGCCGTTTTTTCGAAGCTTCGTGGGTACACAAATACAACGATAAATATTATTTCTCGTATTCTACCGGAGATACACATTTTATTTGTTACGCGATCGGGGATAGTCCATATGGACCTTTTACTTATCAGGGACGAATTCTGAATCCTGTTGTAGGCTGGACTTCGCATCATTCTATTTGTAAAGTCGGCAATGAATGGTATTTGTTTTACCATGATTCGAGTTTGTCAAAAGGCGTAACGCATTTAAGAAGTATGAAAGTAACCAAAATTGATTATACCGAAGATGGTTCTATCGTAACAATCGATCCGTACGGGATAAGAAGATCAATAGATTAAATTTCTGTTTTTGAAAATGGTAGTAATAGTTTAAATTTTATTTTCGATGGAAAGAGGAGATGAAAGCGGAAAAAATAACATCAGTCAATCTACTGCAAACAAAATAGAAATTGATTGTGTGATATTTAATTTTGACGAAGAAAGTCTGAAAGTTTTGTTAGTGAAACAAAAAGACAATCAGGGAAATATAAATTTTGAATTGGCTAATGATTACATAAAAGAAGGCGAAACTATTTCAGGTACAGCTCAGAAGATTTTAAAAAAGTACATTGGAGTTGGTAATTTCTTTCTCGAACAATTGAAAGCTTTTGGATATCCATCTTCATCCTCTGCTCAGGAAGATATTTCGATAGGATATTATGCAATGGTAAAAAGAGATATTGAAGATATAGAAGATGAAATCTTTAATCCAAATGTAGCGTGGGTTAACATTAACGAAGTTTCAGGGTTAAACGATAAACATAAAGTAATTTTAGATTTTAGTTTAAAAGAATTACGAAAGAATATTTGCCAAAGCGCCATTGGATTCAACTTGCTGCCGGATAAATTTACTTTGCTGCAAGTCATGCATCTTTATGAAGAAATCCTGGGAATTGAAATCAACAAATCGAATTTTAGGAGAAAGATATTGCAAATGGATTTGATAAAGGATTTAAACGAAAAAGAAGAATCTGTTTCGCACAGAGCTGCTAAATTTTACAGCGTCAATTTACAACAGCACGAAATGTTAGCGCATAGGGAACTTAATTTTAATTTTTAAAAGAATTATTTTTAAGAGGTTTAAAATTTGTAATGCTTTAAAAATCAAATAAAAAAGTTAACATTTTTTGCCTCAGGAATGTTTTTTTAGTAAACACGAATGCTTATATTAGCATACCAGAACAGAACAGTATGATAAGCGAAAATATAGAGAAATTTGTTTTTACAATAAACCACGAAAGTGACATTCCGAAATACCAGCAACTGGTAAACGGAATAAATAATGCGATTGCAGAAAATATTTTGCAAAAGGGAGATTTGCTTCCCTCAGTAAATAGTATTTGCAAAACAAATCAGTTATCAAGAGATACGGTTTTTAAGGCTTATTCTATTTTAAAAGAACAAAAAAGCATTGATTCTGTGCCTAATAAAGGATATTATGTCTCAGGCGAAACCAGAAAAGTGCTTTTGGTATTAGATACTTTTAAGGCGTATAAGGAGGTTTTATACCATTCGTTTGTGAATAATCTGGCGGATAATGTGATTACAGATGTGCAGTTTCATCATTATAATATTGATGTTTTTAAAACGATCATCAATAATAGCATAGGGAAGTATTATAAATATGTGGTGATGAATTTTGACCATAAAGAAGTTTCGCCCACTTTGGCTGCCATTGCAAATGATAAATTGTTGCTGATAGACTGGAATATTCAGGCCAAAAAGGAACAGAATTATATTTTTCAGGATTTTGGGAAAGCATTTTATAATGCCTTAAAAGAGGGAGTTAACTTGTTTAAAAAGTATAAAAGTATTCAGTTTGTTTTTCCGGATTATACCAATCATCCAAAGGAAACACTGGAGTTTTTTAAAAAGTTCTGTGCTGATTTTCAGTTTGAATATGAAGTTGTTACAGATGCAAAAAAGTTTAGTATCGAAAAAGGAATTGCCTATATCAGTGTGAGTGATCGCATTTTGGGTCACTTTTTAGAACAATGCAAAGAGAAGAATTTAGAGCCCGGAACTGATGTTGGTTTTTTGTCTTATAATGAAACGCCAATGAAGAAATTTATATACAAAGGGATTTCGGTCGTCTCGACTGATTTCAAAGAATTAGGAACAAAAGCGGCAGCTTTTATCACGCACGATGAGGTTGTTCAGTGTTATGTACCCACGAGTTTAATAATAAGAGAATCATTATAAGTTATGTATTATATAGGATATGATATCGGAAGTTCTTCAGTCAAAGTTGCTTTGGTAGAAGCCGAAACAGGAAAAAAAATAATCGTTTTGCATGAACCCCAAAACGAAATGGAAATTGTGTCATTGCACCCCGATTGGGCAGAGCAGGATCCTGAAATTTGGTGGCAGCATATATGTGTAGCAACCAAAAGAGCAATTCGTGAAGCCAATATCGAAGCTTCTAAAATTCAGGGAATAGGGATATCCTATCAAATGCACGGACTCGTTATTGTGGATAAAACACGCAACCCATTGCGTAACGCAATTATCTGGTGTGACAGCCGTGCGGTTGAAATTGGCAATACCGCTTTCGCTGAAATCGGACAGGAAAAATGTATGGAACATTTATTGAATTCTCCCGGAAATTTTACCGCTTCGAAACTTAAATGGGTCAAAGAAAATGAACCTGATATTTATAGCAAGATTGATAAATATATGCTGCCTGGAGATTATATCGCCTATAAACTGACAGGAGCTGTTACCACCACAAAAAATGGTCTTTCTGAAGGAATGCTTTGGGATTATAAAGAAAATAAAGTGGCCAATTGGCTGCTCGATTATTACGGAATCGATCCATCCTTAACGCCGGATATTGTAGAGAATTTTACCAATCAGGACATTTTAAACGAAAAAGCCTCAAAAGAATCAGGACTTCCTGTTGGGATTCCGGTAGTTTACAGAGCAGGAGATCAGCCCAATAATGCGTTATCATTAAATGTATTAAATCCGGGAGAAGTTGCCGCAACAGGCGGAACCTCAGGTGTTTTTTATGCAGTTGGCGAAATGTCTACAGGAAAAAGTACAAGAGTAAACAATTTTGTACACGTAAATTATGAATTAGAAACCCCGCGAATTGGTAAATTATTAAACATCAATGGAGCCGGAATTCAGTACCGTTGGTTGCGAAATAATATGGGTGATGAAACCTATGAATCGATGAATAGAAAAGCATCCAAAATCACAATCGGTTCAGATGGAGTAGTCGTGATTCCGTTTGGGAATGGTGCCGAACGTATGTTTAACAACAAAAACATTGGAACTCACTTTTTGAATCTGAATCTAAATATTCACAATAGTGCCCATTTGTTCAGAGCTTCATTAGAAGGAATTGCCTTTTCATTTGTATACGGAATGGAATGTTTAAAAGATGATAATGCAACGATAAATGTGATCAGGGCAGGAAACGATAATTTATTCCGCTCAGAAATTTTCTCTAATACCGTGGCAACCCTTATCGGTCATGAAATCGAAATCTACAATACAACAGGAGCAGTTGGAGCAGCAAGAGCGGTAGGTTTAAAAGATGGTGATTACAACAAATTTGGTTCGAGTATTACGACAAACGATCACGTCATGACGTTTTTACCACTAAAAAACAAAGAGCCTTACGATAAGGCCTATCAAAAATGGAAACAAGAATTAGAATTTATATTAACACATAAAAAATAAAAGAAATGATAGTTTTAGGCAATAAAGAATACTACAAAGGTATTGGTCAAATTAAATTTGAAGGAGCAGCATCAGATAATCCGTTGGCATTCAAATATTACAATCCGGATCAGGTTGTGGCAGGAAAAACAATGCGTGAACACTTTAGATTTGCCATTGCATATTGGCATACCTTCTGTGGGCAAGGAAGCGATCCGTTTGGTCCCGGAACTCAAAACTTCGCGTGGGATCAGTCATCAGATCCAATTCAGGCAGCAAAAGATAAAGCCGATGCAGCGTTTGAATTCATTAGCAAAATGGGTTTTGATTATTTCTGTTTTCACGATTACGATTTAATTGCTGAAGGGCCAACTTTTGCCGAATCTGAAAGACGTTTGGCAACAATCACAGAATATTTAAAAGAGAAAAAAGCCGAATCTGGAATTAAGTTACTTTGGGGAACTTCAAACTGTTTCTCAAATCCAAGATTCATGAACGGGGCCGCTACAAATCCTGATTTTAATGTTGTGGCAAGAGCCGGAGGACAGGTAAAATTAGCTTTAGACGCAACAATTGCTCTGGACGGAGAAAATTATGTGTTCTGGGGCGGACGTGAAGGCTATATGTCGTTATTGAATACCGATATGGGAAGAGAATTAGACCATATGGCACAATTTCTAACCATGTCCAGAGATTATGCAAGAGCACAAGGTTTTAAAGGAACTTTCTTCATCGAACCAAAACCAATGGAGCCATCAAAACACCAATACGATTTTGACTCTGCAACTGCAATTGGATTCCTGAAAGAATACGGTTTAGACAAAGATTTTAAAATCAATATCGAAGTCAATCACGCAACATTGGCGCAACATACTTTTCAGCATGAACTTGAAGTAGCTGCAAAAGCCGGAATGTTAGGAAGCATTGATGCCAATAGAGGAGATTACCAAAATGGCTGGGATACAGACCAGTTTCCAAACAACATTCAGGAAACTACAGAAGCCATGTTGGTATTTCTGAAAGCAGGAGGATTACAAGGCGGAGGAGTAAACTTTGATGCAAAAATCAGAAGAAATTCAACAGATCTTGAAGATGTTTTCCTGGCGCATATTGGCGGAGCTGATACTTTTGCACGAGCATTATTAACTGCCGACAAGATTATTACTTCTTCTCCGTACGAAAAATTAAGAAAAGAAAGATACAGTTCATTCGATTCAGGAAAAGGAAAAGATTTTGCCAACGGAAAATTAAATCTTAAAGATTTATACGATATAGCGAATCAAAACGGAGAGTTAACGCTTCAAAGCGGAAAACAGGAATTATTCGAAAATATTATCAATCAATATATTTAATTGTTGAGGTTTTAAAAAAATCGGCAGTAACAGGTTTTTAAAACCTGTTACTGCTCAATAAAATTTTGGTGAGACAAACATCTAAAGCAAATAATCTATGTGATAGTTATAGAATGTTATTTTTTTTAAAAGATGAATAAAGAGAATGTGTATTACGATTATGACTGGTTTTTAGCGATTGAATTTAGAAAATAGGTTAAAGGTTTAGTTACTATTTTTTAATTCGAAAACTAAAAAAGAAAGTCCGTTTGATAAATAATTATAAGTGTTATTTTTTATTGAATGTTTTTTGAAGAATAAATCAAAATGCACATTTTCACTCACTAAAAGGCTTAAGAATTTTACTGAAAAACTTTGTCAAAGTTTTAAACTTGACAAAGTTAATTACAACACATTTTTTTAGTTCGATTGCTAATGATTAAAGCTTTTTTTAGGAGCTAATCCCGCTATGCGTTGCAATCTTTTGTGGCGAACACCGCCACAAAAGGATTTCCACTTCTATCGGGGCTAGGAGAATCATTTTCATCAGAATATTTTCGTCATTTTAACGAATGAGAAATGACAAATTATATCAACAATAAACCACTATTTAAACCAAAAAACTATGAAATTTTTTATTGATACCGCTAATTTAGAAGATATTAGAGAAGCACAATCTCTGGGAGTTCTGGATGGCGTTACTACCAATCCGTCTTTGATGGCCAAAGAAGGCATTACAGGAAAAGACAATATTTTGAAACACTACCTCAACATTTGCAATATTGTAGACGGAGATGTTTCGGCAGAAGTTATTTCGATCGATTTTGAAGGAATGGTCAAAGAAGGAGAGGAGCTTGCCGCTTTGCATCCGCAAATTGTGGTCAAGTTACCCATGATTGCAGACGGAGTAAAAGCCTGCAAATATTTTTCGTCTAAAGGAATCAGAACCAATGTTACTTTGGTATTCTCAGCAGGTCAGGCCTTGTTAGCCGCAAAAGCCGGTGCTACGTATGTGTCGCCCTTTCTGGGAAGACTCGACGATATCTCTACCGACGGAATGCATTTAATTGCCGAAATCAGAGAGATTTATGATAATTACGATTATCAGACACAAATACTTTCAGCTTCAATCAGACATACGATGCATATTGTAAATTGTGCAAAAGTAGGATCAGATGTAATGACAGGACCACTTTCTGCAATAAAAGGATTGCTAAAACATCCGCTAACAGACATTGGTTTGAACCAATTTATAGAAGATGCAAAAAAGATGCAGTTATAATAATAGCATAACTATAATGGCAATTTGTGTAGCAAATTATAAAATCCTTTCAATTTATTTTGGGAGGATTTAAAATAATCATTGATCTCAATTTTTTAAGCAGCTGTGATTTGCGATAAATAAAAAAACCGCGAAAATGTCTTTTAGACTTTTTCGCGGTTTTTATTAATAAGGGAAATTTAGTAAAGAGTGGTATCAATTTGTAGGGCTAAAATAATTTTTACAAATTAATACATTAGATCTCTAAAACAATCAATTCATCATTGTCAATTTTAGCATATAATCTATTTTCTTTAACGATAATTTGGTTTACCGAATAGCCTTCGGCTTCTTTTAATTCTTCGAAAAATGATATCTGTCTTGTTGTCAAATCAAAACTACCAATTTTTGGACACTTTCTTTTTTGCTCTTCGTAAGAATAAACATTATCAGCAAAATATAATTTGTTATCATTAATATATTGAACTGCAGTACCTACTGCAAACATTTCTTGATCAAAATCAAAAAAGTTTTTTTCAACAGTACCATTATTTACATCTACAATTTCATATTTCTTTATTATCTCATTATTTTGATTGCTTCCTTGTATGGATATAAAAAGTCCTTTTTGATAATCAAAGCAAGCTCCATAATGCTCTGTTAATATTTTATATATTGTCTTTCCTGTTTTAATGTCTAAAACATTTATCCAAAATTTAGAATCATATAACTCTTTTTCTATTTCTTTTGTGTAAAAAATTAAATTTTCTTTATAATTAATAATATCTCCTATTACCTCCTCACCGGGTTCACATTGATATTCAAAATAGGTATGGGTATTTAATAGATTGGATAATTTAAATAAATTCTTTTGTTTTCGAGTTCTGAATCTATAACTATAATTGGCATTTAAAAATTTTCCGAAAAAAAAATCTGAAGTCCCTTCTTCTTTGTTTTCCTTATACAAATGAAAATATTCATCTCCATCTTCGTTTTCAAACCAAATAGCATAATTGTTCTCATCAAAAACACTTAAACCAGTGGCATCATTTTGTTTTATTGTATTTAAAATATTGAAATCTCCATTTAATATAATTAATACATCTTTTTTTATAAGGTAAATGTAATTATTACTATAAAAACATCTGTTCACATCATTTTCATAGTTCAATACATTTTTGTTATCTAGATTAATTAATGTTTTGTTTTTGAGGATAATGATGTTGTTACCTATATTCCAAATATTATTTTTTACATTATCTATTTTATCTAACGTTTTCATTTATTTTAATTTAAATATTTCATCAAAATCTTCTTTTAAATATTTTTTAAGTTTAGCAGGTGTTGGATTTTCAACATCTTTTAATAATTTTTTTGCCATTTCATCAGTTACATCTAAATTATCTATTGCTTTTTTCAAGTTAGATGCAAAATCTGGCGGATTTTTACCTGCATCAAATAACCATTGTAATTGTTTTAAATCAACGATATCCGGATTGCTTAGATCACCTAAAAATTGCTTGGCAAAATCAGTTGGTGGTACTTTGCTATATGACTTAAATTCAAAATACTTTGCTAATTTATTACCAGTTTCTCCAACTATTGCGTCATATCTACGAGTGTTTGACAATGCAGATACTTCAAAATTAGTTTTCCTTGGTACAAAAACTTCAGTTCCTTCTTTACGTAAAACCGCAATTACCCAATTAGCTCCATCTGCTCCCGCGCCATTGAACCAATGCGCTTTTAAGCCAGATATGATCGATCCAACACCACCTTGATTTGCGTATAAAGCAAAATGGTCTAAATCATTTAGGAAATTTGTTAAATCAGTAGCTCTCTTACCTAAGCCTTTATTTACAGTAAGAATTGTTGTTAAATCGTCTACACTAACATGTCCTTTAGCTAAAATAGAACTAATTTTTTCAATATGTACAGATAGTTTTCTAAAACTAGGATATGCTTCCAAAATTAACCATTCTTTGCTGAAATCTTTACCCTGTCTTACAAAATCTTGTAGATCTGTACTTGCATTGATATCACTTAAAAAAGTTTTTAATTTAGAAATGTCATTTTTGAAAGGAGCTCTTTCTAATAGATCAATTAGTTTATTTCCGTTTGTCGTCGAGTAACCTATTTTATCTAATACATCTTTTAAATCGGCTTCTGCTAAACCTAATTTCTTTAAACGTACCAGGATGGCCTCACTAGCATTTTCAACAACTTCGCTTGTACTTTTCTTTAATTGTTCTTCACTTTCATTTAAAACAACTTTTATTTTTTCTCCATTATCTGAGATCTCGGCAATTATGTTTCCATTGACATCTTCTTTGCTTAATATTGTTAAATTATCTTCAAGTTGTTTTGGTGTTTTTTCTAGAAGTTCTTTTGCTTTACTTACAGCGTTATCTATGTTTTCTGACAAATCTACAGCTATAGGAACTATCATGCAGTACATTTTACCTGCCTTTGATAACTTCAATCCTGGTTTCATAAATGCTTTCGCAATCGCAAAACTAATTCTCGCTGCTTTACCAGTACCTTTTACAGTTATTTTAATTAGGTTTCCTGCAAGTTTCATGGTTTGACTCATTACATCCAGAGATTCTATAACTTGCGAAATTTGAGCAAGTTTACCCGCTTTAGCAAAGGATATAACAATTGTTACAACATTTGCAATGTCATAACCAACAGTTTCTGCAACTTGGCAAGTTTGGCCAGTATGTGATTTTTTGACTAATGTCCAGATGCACATACTATCCTCAGTACTTTCAGTACAGAAAACACTCATTTTTTTAATTCCTTGCCACATTTCAGATAATCTGTCACCACCATCAATAATATCGGTAACTATTGCTGCCATTTCTGCTAGCCCTGCAACTTGATCTATAATACCATTCCAAAATCCACATTTTATGGCGAAATAAATATGTCCTGTACCTACCAGTTTTGGGTTGGTAATATTTATATCGAATTGCGCCATTGTCTGATCACCAAATAATAAAGTCCAAGAAAAAGGATCAGCTAAACTTACATAATACAAAACGGGATTATAATCGTTACTAGTAATTTCAGGATTGTAGAAACGCTCAGGTATTTTTGCCTTTTTTACAACTGTTGCTACACCATCTAAAATTGCTGTTAATGGATTAAAGTAGGTATATTTACCGTCAAATTTTGGTATTATTTCACTCAGGAGAGATAAAAATTTGTTTACACTGCTATTTCCACTGCCAGTAACTCCATTTCCTAAAATCGTTTTTATTTTTGCTTTTCCATTTATGTCAAAATCAATCCATAGTGCTATTTGTGAACCAGATAAATTTGCCAGATAATCTGTCACTTCTTTTCTTTTAGCCGGAAGTGTTTGTGTATCAGTAAAAAATATTTTCGCTATTAAACCTGTTTCACTACTAATATTTTTTAATTGAGAAAGAATTTTTAATTTTTCTTTCTCTGATAAAATAACACCACAATAATCATAAGTGTGACTTTCCTGCGCGTCTACATTTGTTGGATCTTCTTTATAACCTTTGTTTGCAGAACTTCCTAAGGTTACTAAATAATTATTATAGTTTTCACTTGTTCCATTAGTATTGCTTTGTTCTGTATCAGAAGTACATTTTAAAATTCCCCAAACCTGATCTCTGGAATCTTTATCTCCTTCTTTTTTGGCTTTATCATCGAGAATCGCTTTTATATATTTTTGTAAACCAGCTTTATCTCTAGAATTTATATATGATTTTACATATTTATATTTAGTTCTAATATATTTTTTATCGACATTACATTCGCCTTTATTATTAGCAAACAACCAAATCCAAGAATTATCACTTACATCTTTAGTAACTGAATGTATTTCTTTTTTTTCTTTACCATTTACTATATGGGTATAAACGTATTTTTCTAAAGCAGGATCCCAAACATATTTTACAGTCTCTTTATTAAATAAATCGGTAAAACCAGATGTAAAACCATCTTCTGCAATATAACTTTCAGAATAAGTATTTGATAACTGAGTTTGTACAAGTTCCCATTTAGGTGAAAGCCCAAAACCACCTGCCAACGCTCCTGAAGAACTACTTTGGAACCCATAAAACTTCCAGCCTCCGCTATGAATAATATCCCAGTCGTTATGAGATAGTACAGTTCCGGTTCCGTAATCCATTAAAAGATCTGTTTTACCGGATTCTGCCTTAGTAGCGAATGGATGTTTAAGTCCAAAAATACCATGGCCTAATTCGTGGGCCGCTGTTTTTAAGTCACCGTCGCTAAATACAAAAGCATATTGACCTCCTAAAGGCATAAACCCTTTGTATCCATCTTGTCCTGGTTTTCCGGTGTAGATGATGTAGTAGGTTTCGCTATTATAGGTAAAATTAGGATTGGCTTCGATTTGATTTTTAATATCGATTTGGCCATTGCTGTAAAAATTGATAAGACCGCTGTCTCCGCATTGTATTGCAGCAGGTAATGCACCAATGGTTAAATCCTGAGCGGTTACATCAAATTTTATCCCGACTTTGTTATATACTTCATTAAGAAAATCTTTTGCGCTATCGGCACTTGGTGCATTTGCTCCGTTGACACTTAAAATCGTTACGTTAATAACGGGTTTTTGAGCAAGTTGCCATAGATTTACTTTACCGGCAATATCTGATTTGCCTTCAATAGTTTTGGCAGGATCCTGAGGATCTTTTTGCGTCGCACCTTTTACAATAGCAATAATGCTTTCTTTTGAGAAGTTTAATGTTTTCGTGACAGTTATTACTGCTTCAGTATTGCTGTCATTCCATTTAAAGTTCACATCTGCACCGGCATTTGTTTTGAAAACAACGTCTTTTATTGTTTTTCCGTTTTTAAATTCGGCTTCAGCAATAAAGGTTTCAGGTCCATTTAAGTCAGATACGGCCTTATAATTTACATTATAAATACCTCCACCTTCCATCGGAATGGTTTCATAAGTGTCTTTGAGTTTTTGTGAACCTGAATTTGGGAGGACATCAAAAGCATATTGACTTTTTTCTCCATTTTTAAACGTTATTTTCACATCCGGAGAAGTAATTTTCACCACATCGCCGCTGGCAGACATACCGTTTGTATTTGCCGCAGTGGCTTTACCTCCTGCAGCAGCATTGGCAATAACCGGCGCACCCGCACCATTTGCTGGAATTGTTACTACTTTTCCTGTACTGTCTGTGTAAACTCTTTCGTATGGCGATTTCGCAATGGTTGATATTTGTCCATCTTTACCTGTTACGGTCGTACTTCCGTCTGCATTTAATACAACCGAAACTACTTCGTAATCGAACTTACCTTCTATAGGTTTTCCGTTACTGCCAAATACTTCATCAAATGCATTATCTAAATTGACAATGTTTTTCCAGGTAGGATCATAACTGGCTATAATTTCTCCTGAAATTAATTTGAAATCAGTATTAACGCCAATATTATTAAATGTTATTCGAATGCGGGTATATTCGCCAATATTGGTAGAATATTTGCCTATATCTTCGGCAATTTCCCCCGCTTTATTATTTACTTTTTCACCAATACCAGCCACTTTATCTTTTACTTTTCCTGTAGAATCGGCTATTGAATCTCCTGTCGAATTGTCAAGACCATTCGAAACTTTGGTCGCGGTATTAGATGCTAAATTTGCAGTTGCATTTGCTGCGGCACCAACTTTTCCTGTAATCTCGGCTCCTTTGTTGGCAATCTCTTTTAAGTTATCGGCTGCATCAATTAGCTTTCTGAATTTTTCTATAAAAGGAAACGTTACATAACCTTCTCCGGTAAAAGTACCATTGCTTCCGGTTGCTTTAATTACGACAATAGGAAAATCTCCCGCCGTTACTACATCATTTTGGTAAAGATTAGGAAGCGGCGTTGTGTTGCTTAAATCGTTTGGGTCTGGTTTGATACCACAACTGGCAAAGACAATTTCGTCTCTTGCTACGGTAGTGAATTCTTTAATTGTACTGTGGGTATACTTACCCGGATCGCAGGAAGAACCTACGGTATATTCGTAAACTGTATTTGGTTTTAAATTGCTTAGTGTAATATTCTCTCTTGGTGTAACTTGTTTGTACCACTCTGAGTTGGCATTTTTTTCGCGATAATTTACCTGATAGTCATAATTATCGATATTGCCGCTCCATGCTATTTTTGCCTGATTCTCGCTAACGCCAGAAGTAGTTATAGCCAGTGGAGGAGTACAGGATACTTCATAATCAAAAGAAAAAATTTCACTGTAACCGTTATTTTTAAAAACACCTATTTCCTCGGCACCCAAAATAGCTTTTGCTTTAATACGCCAGGCATATTTTTTACCGGGAATAAGCTGAGGTTCGCTCATGCTGTATTGCAGTGTCGTTGCTCTGGTTGTGGTTGTGTATAAAGGAGGTGAGTAAGCAAATGCGTTTTGAATAGGCGTGTATTTATCCCAGATCTCTACCAGTGAAAATTCGTATTCTACATTGCTTACATTAATGCTTCGCGGAGTCCAGCTGAAAATAATATTTTGAATATTCTGCTGCATGATAGAAGCATTATTCAACGGAAGATTTAAAAAAGGAGGTTCGTTCTGAAAAATAATGGTGTTAGTTCTCGTTTTACTCGACAGTTTTTTTCCTGTTGCAAAATCGTATACTTCTACATAAATATTATAAATTCCTTCCGGTAATGCTTGCGCATACTGATTGGGATTAAGTCCTAACAAATTTTGAAATTCAAAATAAGGGGCAAGATCGACATTGGTTAATTGCAAAGGAAAACCACCTTCAAGATATAACGGACGTGCGCCTACAACAAAATCATTTGTAGTAAAAGAAATCCCATTGCCCTGAAAATAAATTTTAAGCTTTACCTGACGATTTGAGATTGTTAAATCGTTTAGTACAATCTGTATTTTTATAGGACTGTTTACTGTAGTAGCATCGGCATAATTACTTAAATAAATAGGCGAGGGCTGTGTAACCTGCGTCGTTATCGAAATAGGATATGTTTGTGCATAGCCTCCAAAACCAATAAGAGAGCTCAATAGCAACAAGTATAAGTGTAATTTTTTCAGCATTTTGGGTGATTGAGATTTATCCATTATTTTGTTCGTTTGGTATCTTTAGGGTATACTTTATTTTTGAATATATTTTAAATCAATTTCATCATTGATACTGTTTTTAACAGCCAGGTCATGATAAAAAGGAATTATTTTTACTTCGATAGCATCTACTATTTCTGTTTCGCTTTTTTTGTTTTTTATCAGTTTAAAAGCTTCTTCAATTTCTTGTGTGCTAAACTGGGCAGCATTTTCATTTTGTTGAATTTCTTTTGCAGAAGTTTTTGCAGCAGCACTTATTTCCTTAAGCATCCACCTGTGATTTCTTAATTGATTACGGCTGTTATCGCTTCTTTCAACCAATTTTAAATACGAATTATAACTAGCCTTATTGGTAATTTCAGCCTGATCAACTCCATGTAGTTTATGACTATTTACCCTGCCAATAGCAACTGAATACGCATTTTCAAGGTTTTCATCTTTATGGTTCATTTCCTTTTCGAGCTTTTGTAAAGCCTTAACAAAATAATCATTGTACTTTTCTATAGTGGCCGTTGCTACGGTATATGCGTCCAGATAATCAAGAATTTTTTCTTTTAATTCTTTGTCATCAGGTGTAAGAGAAGCTAGTGTAAGCAGATGTTCTAAATTATTCTTTTCTTCGACAGGCAAAGGATGTATCGAAAGTTGTAATTCTTGGAGTTGTGCCAAAATTTCATCTCTTGTTCCTTCAAAAATCTTATCGTTGAAATTTATTTTTAAAACCGGATCAGCGATTGGTTTTTCTTCTGTTAAAGGCTCTCTTTTCGGACGCATTTTAATTTTATCAAACGAATAGGCGTAGGTTAAGGTCGCAGTAAGATCATTGTTTTTTCGGCCAGTTGAATTACTAAACAAGGAAATTACGCCTACATTAAAATTATGTTTTTGGAGGTAAATATAAGAGCCATTAAGTCTGATATTGAAAATATCATTTTGTTTTTCGCCATCATTATAACTGGTATTGTAGCTTGTTGAAGCATTAGTAGTCAGTTTTTTATCAAAAAATAGTTTAGATACCCCTATGGTTGGTCCAATAATTAAATTTTTTCCGGAATCTGTTTTTCCGTAAGTATTATTTAAGGATCCGTTAAAGCTTAAATCTCTTTCAGGATAACCAATACTGTAGGCAATCGCAGAATTGTAATAAGTAGAAGCACCGCCTGCAATAGTTTTACCTTGTTGTTGGTTTACGGCATCCTGCACAGAAAAGTTGGCACTTATGGATTTTTTTAAGCGCTTATCATTTCTTAATAAATAATTGACGTTTATTGTTGCATTTTGATTGACCTGTCTAAAGTTTAAGGTATCTAAATAATCGTAATTAGAAACCTGATTAATATAATCAAACTGGTTACGGCTATTGGTATAGGATTGAAAATTAGAATAGTTTACACTCAGGTTTAATTTGTCATTAGGTCTGAAATCGACATTTAGGGACGACACCAAACGTTTCATCTGACTTTGTTTTTGCTTGTCAAGATTGTCTTTCTGAAGTCCTAAATTTAAGGCTAACGAAACTTTGTCTTTGAATATGTTTTGTGTGGCGTTGACGGTAAAGTTTTCTAAATCATTATTAAAATAATAACCTCCTAAAGTCCTGTAATTAGGATCGATTCGTTCGTAGCCTAATCCTAAAGTTCCTTTTCCGGCAGGATAAACAAGCTGTCCTTTAAAAGCATTATAACTTGTTGAGGTACTATTTTGATTTAAAAGAAGAGACGCAATTCCGTTTGCTTTGCCTTTGTCTGTATTTCGGGTATCTTCTGTAATGCTGCTGTTGGCATATTCAGTGAAAAACTGTAGTTTTTTTGCCAGGGTAAAACTCGTTTCAAAACTTACTGCAACATTCTCTTTTGGACTTACGCTCAACTCAAAAGGAACAGGATTGTGTATTGAACTAATTTCGTCTTTTGCTTTAAATAATGTAACACCTACTTTTACTTTTTCAAAATCATAGGATGTTTTAAAACCATAACCATATCTTTTGTACGTTGGTACAATTTCCGGATAATTAGAGTCGAATTCGCTGCTTTTTAATAATCGTCCAAACATGGCACTGACTTTAAAATTTCCTTGTGGAGTCAAATCAACTCCTAATCCTGTAAATTGATGCCCACTTAGCGTATAAGGTGAGAAAGTCATACTTACATCTCCAATATGGGCTGTAATCCATTTATATGATGGATGAATGCTGAGGCGATTCATAAGTACAGGCTTTCCGTAACCAAATTTTTGATTGGTATACGAAAAAGAAAAAGGCAAATTATACAACCCTGCAATGTTGATGTTGATGTTTCCGTTTAAAAAATAACTAAACGGATCTCTTTGTGCATTACCGGAATAGAAAATACTATTGGCCGATGCACCACCACTTACGTTTATCAATTTGGCTTTGCCTAACTCCTGTACATTAAAGTTTTGGGAAAAACCAAAAGCACTTATGAGCAGGAGTGTAGTATTAAAAAGTATTTTTTTTGCAATCATTCTTTATATGCTAGGGAAATCAGTTTGCGAAATTTATTCTTTACTGTTTTTCATTATTAATTGAAATTTTACTGAACTGATTATCTTCTTTATTGAATGATTATTTTTCTTAATTTGTTTCCTTGCTGTGATTCAAACAATACAAAATAGATCCCTGACGGAAGTCCGCTTAAGCTAAAATTGAAGAGATAATTATCTTTTCCATCTTGTGTTTTAGAATCTATCAGCAGGTTGTTATTTAAATTATATACTTTAACATGAGCAGGCATAACATTATCTAATAATACATCTACCGTAAAAAATCCGTTTGAAGGATTAGGATAAATCTTAACATCAAACTTTTTCTGGTTGTTAGTTTCATCAGGATTGTTTTCTTCATATTCTCCCTCAGTTACTAGTATTTGTTTGGTTTGAAAAGCGGTGCAATTGCCTTTTTTCGTATTCAGGGTAATTTCGTACTGCCCCGTTTCGCTAAAGCTTATTTCAGCAAAATCTTTATTTTTAGAAACAACAGTTGCATTAGCTGGCAAAATCCATTCGATCTCATCAGCAATAGGATTACTAATGTCTACAATAACTATTTTTTCATTTTTAAATACCTGACTAGACACCGCAAATTCAGCACTTATTGCCGTATTCTGGCTTGATATTTTAATAGTATCTGTCGCTTGGCATCCTAATTTATTGGTTACAATAACCGTATAATTTGCAGGTTCAGAAACGGTAATCATAGCTTTATTGCTAGTAAAACCTTTATCAGATTTCCAGAAGTAAGTAGCTTTATCGTCGTTTATTGTAGCATTAATAGTCAAGGTTTGATCAAAACATAATGTTACATCCTCTCCAAGATTTATAATGTCTTTTGGCGGGTTTTCGATTTTGTAATCATAATTTACAACACATCCCTTGCTGTCTTTTATTGCTACAGAATAATCTCCGGCAGCAGCTCCGCTTAGGATGTTCGATTTTTCGCCCGTATTCCATAAATAGGTATAAGGTCCTTTTCCGCCAAAAGAAGTAACTTCAATTGTGGCATCAGAACCAGCGTAGCAAGTTGGAATTACAGTTTTTTCGGTCGCAGCTAAATGTATTGGTGCTGTTATAGTAATGCTTTTTGTAATAGTACAACCATGGCTGTCTGTTACCAAAACCGAATAATTTGCTGGTGGAACGTTTGGTAAACTGGCTGTTTTGGCTCCCGTATTCCACATATAATAATAAGGTGCTGTTCCTCCTGATGGTGTTGCATCAATCGTCCAGTCGTTTGCATCACCACATAACGTATAATCAGAAGTTAATATGTTGTCGAGAATTGCAGGTTCTGTCACCAGCAAAGTGGTACTTTTTGCCTCATTACCATTCGAATCGGTAGCAATTACATAATAAGAACCTTTGCCAACATTATTTAAGATATTGGTTGTTGCCAGTATATTATTAGAACCCTCTGCATACCATTTATAAGTATAGTTTTCTCCTGGTTTTAAAAATCCGCCAATAGTGGTTGGTTTTAAACTTCCGTTTTTATCATCATGACATAAAATTACATTTTGAACGGCAATGCTGGTTTCTAAAAGTGGTGGCTCTGTTACTTCTAACAGCTCAGATGTTAGATTACATCCTTTAGCATCGGTAACAATTACATAATATTTTCCGGCAGCTAAGTTTACTGCAGTATTGGTACTTTGGTTAATATTAGTATTATCACTCTTAAACCATTGATAAGTATAATTACCATTTGCTCCTTGTGCAGTAATAGCAATCGAACCATTACTCAATCCTTTTCCGCTGGCAGGAAGAGATATTGTATTACTAATACTTAAAGCAGTTGGCGAGGTAACCTGAATAGTGCCACCCGTACTTAAACACTGTTGAGAATCTTGTACAAAAATGGTATACTCTCCGGCAGCCAAATCTGTAATTATAGTATTTGTTCCATTCGAAAAATTTTGCCAGTCTTTAACTAATGCTCCTTTATAAAAATAGCGATAACTAAAATTGCTATTTCCTCCTGAAGCACTTAAAGTAATTTTTCCGTTACTGTCGCCAATACATTTTACAGGTTCTTGCACCATAGAGAAAGTTACCAGATCCGGTTGGGTAATATTGATGGTATTACTGGTTACCTCAACTTTTTTAGAATCTTTTATAACAGCATAATAACTACCGGGTTTAGCATTATAAAGATTTAGATTTTCTGTAGTTAATATGGCAGTAGAAAGTAATGTATTATTAAAATACCATGAAATTGTTTTGATACCAAAGCCGCCATTTGCATTTACATGTACAGTACCATTATTAGCTTCGTAACAAGTAATTTGCTGTGTCTGACTAATGCTGATCGTTAACGGATTATCTCTAAAATCAAAATCGGCATATTTTATACATCCGGTATCATCCTTAGCAGAAATATAATAATGATCTTTTACCAATCCACTAAAGTCTACAGCTTTTACAGAACTGTTTGCAATAGTATTTATAATAGTTTCATTGCCTGATGCATCTTTAGTGTAAAATTTATATTCGTAGTTCGATTTACCTCCGGTGATTTCAAAATGCAGTTTACCATCATTTCCATTATTTGCAGACGGATTAGTGTAGGTAATCTTATCGATATCAAAACCAAAATCTGCGGGTTGTGTAATTACGATACCTTCTAAAATACCAATACAATAAGCCGCATTTCCGGAATTGTAATTGGCGTCGCGCACCTCAACAGCATAAGTGCCTTCAAATAAAGTATTTAATGATGTTGGAATAAAGTTTTCATAGGTATTAGTAGCAGGATTTTTCTTTTTCCACTGATAAGTATATTCCGGATTTCCGTTTACTAAAAGTGGCGTTCCTCCTGAAACTGATATGGCAATAGTTCCGTCCTGATCGCCAAAACAATTTACGTTCGATTTTGAAACTAGTTTTACTACAATTGGAGTAGGCTGGGTAAATGTTACATCAATAACATTCGAGTCGATTCCGCCTATATCAGTAGCAGTAAGGCTATAATTTCCATCTGCGATATTACTAAAATCGGCCACATTACCAGTTTTTGTAGTAGTAGCTCCGTTTGCCTTGTTTTTTAATTTGTACGTATAAATTCTATCCGGCTGATTTTGATTATAAGTAGCCCCGCCAGTTGCACTTGCATTTAATGAACCCAATAAACCATTACATTTTGATTGCAGATGAGTTTCTGAAAGTACAGGTTTTGTAGGCTGATAAATCTCGTAACTTTTTAAATCATAACAGCCATTTACGTCGGTTACTAAAACGCTGTAAATACCAGCAATAACATTAGAAAGAGTAGGGCTGTTAGTGCCTGCAACTGCTCCTGAGTTATTTTTCCATTCATAGGTGTAGGTGCCTGTTCCGCCGGTGGCAGTAATTGTTATTTTTCCTGTCGCCAATCCAAAGCCTGTGGTTGGTGTAATGTTTTGATTTATAATTTTTAATGCAATTTGAGGGTGGTTAATTGTAACTGTTTGTTCAGCAGTCTGGCAGCTATTGCCATCAATTACTCTTATAGTATAAGTTCCTTCACTCAATCCTGAAACCATACTATTTGTATTATCGATAGTTCCTCCATTACAAATAATAGTATATGCTTTAGTTCCGCCCGAAATATTTAGTTTTACGGTACCGTTATTTCCTCCATTACACGATACATCTCCTTTTGTAAAAGTAAAAGCTAATTTGTCCGGTTGGGCAATTAGTATGTTTTCTAAAATTCCGATACAGCTTGAAGGATTAGCCGGATCATAATTAGCATCGCGAACTTCTACTGAGTATTTTCCTGAAAAGAGACCAGATTGTGTTGGACTATCATTTCCTATTGGTTCGTAAATAAGATTTAATGGATTTAATTTTTTCCATACATAATGATAAGGAGCGCCCACAGTAAATGGAGTTCCTCCTGAAACAGACACTGATAATTTTCCATCCTGATCACCATAGCACGCTAATATTTTTTTTACAGCAGCTGTTTCTGTCACTAAAATTGGATCTGGCTGCTTAAGTTCTACATAACCAGTGGTAACGATGGTACCATTTTTATAACTGGTATTCGCCACGGTTGATACATTTGCTTTTGAATCTGTTGCAGTAATTTTATATTGGCCAATGGCTAATCCGGTAAAATTTGCAGTATTCCCAACCTTTTTTTCCTGAGAAATATTGTTTAGGAATAATTCATACGTGTATTGCCTGTCTGATTGTTGCTGACCTATTTCGGCACCTCCTGTTGCAATGGCAATGATAGAACCTTGCCCTCCATTACATTTTGTATTGGTAGCAGTAACATCAAGAGTTAGTACCGTAGGTTCTTTTATTTCAAATACAACTGATGTTATCGAACAGCCAAGATTATCTTTATTGTTATCGATAGCTACGGCAATATATTTTCCCGCTGGTCTGTCTTTAAGTAAATTAGCATTTTCGTTTGGTATTAATTTACTAACATCAACTGTTTCTCCTGTATACCATTTGTACGAGTAATTGCCCCATCCTCCGGTATTATTTAGTTTTATACTTCCGTTAAGAAGTCCATTTCCGGTAACATTTGTAATTACGGAAGGCCCAAATGCAAAAGCTGCGGCAGGTTCTTTTATTTCAATTTGTTGCGTAGCAATAACACAATTATTATTGTCAGAAACGGTTACATTCCATTTACCGGCACTTAAACCCGTAATTTTTTGATTTGGAATATCAATCACAGTACCTGAAGTACCAGAGTCACATGAAATTTTATAAATAGGTTTGTTGTTTCCATCATTACTAACGGTTCCGCCTGTAATATTCAATTGTATAGTTCCATTCGTAGCACTTTTACAGGTTACATCTGTAGTGGCATAGTTGAATTGTAATTTATCTGGAGAACTAATTACAATATTTTCTAACAAAGCAATACATTGATTGGGATTGTTAGAAACGTAATTATTATCACGAACTTCTACAGAGTAGATTCCGGCGCCAAGTAAAGTAGGATTAAGATTGTCGTTTACCGTGATAACAGCACCGCCTTTTCTCCACACAAAAGTATAAGGAGTTATTCCTCCGGATACAGTTATGGCCAGCGATCCGTTTTGATCACCAAAACATTTTAAATTTTTAAAGCCACCAGCAACTTCTTTTACTATAATAGGAGTAGCCGGTGCAACGCTAACAGTAAAGTATTGCAAACAAAAACCATTTGAAGCACTTACAGTATAATCTCCTTCTGCTAAACCTGATTTTGTTGATTGAGTCTGTGTCGAAGAAATATTATCTGTTAATTCAACAAGTGCTTGCGGATACGTTCCTTTATACCATTTAAATATGTAGGTAATATTTGCAACCGCATTTGTAACTTGTACGTTGGCCTTTCCGTCATTTCCATTAAAGCATTTTACAGGTGTTTGAGATGTTGTTGCCGTAATAATAGGATTGGCAGAATCCGGCACATTTATAGTAACCGAAGTTGTATTGTTATCTGCATCAGTTACCGTAATTTTATAATTGCCCGCTTTTACAGCATTTAAAGCTGAGTTTGTCTCATTTTCTAATTTGTCTTCTACAACAGGAGAATTTCCAGTAAGTTCAAACCATTGAAATTGTATTACACCATTACCTCCGGAAGCCTGAGCTGTAAGATTTGTTGTGCCTCCCTGACAGCTTATTGCAGTTGGAGTTAGTATATTTACATTTAATGCTTTTAGTACATAAGGTCCTTTTGTGATGGAACAATCAACTTCATTTGGGTCGACTATACTCTTATCCGTAACGGTTACATAATAAGTTCCGTCTCCTAAACCTCTTGGATTATTAGGACTTTGTGGAGGAGTAGGGCTAAAAACGGATCCATTTTTAGTCCAGACATAACTGTAATTTCCGTATCCTTTACTCGGATTTATTAATATACTACCATTATTAATTCCTGGTGCCGGTTGATATATCGTAGGCTCTGCTGTTACTGATAAAGCTGCTGAAGGACCTGAAATTGTTTTATTACTATTTTGTACAGTTAATTGAGCACTAATAATATCGGAAGAAGGTATCTCGCTGTCTTTTATAGTAAATTTAAAATTGCCCGGCGAAAGACCAACTGCGGTATACTTAAAAATACCATTACTAGTCGAAGTTGAGACATTTGGAACATACGCATTATTTGAAGGATCTTGCCACGTTATGGTATAATTTCCTGAACCTCCTTTTACATTCAATGTGATACTCCCGTCATTTGCGCCAAAACAGCTTAAATTAGTTGAAGTTACATCATAGGTTATTTCTTGTCTAACCAAAAAAGTTTTAGAAGCATTGGTACAGCTTAAACTATTATTACTACTTACTACGTATGTTCCCGGAGCAAGATTACCCAATTGATCTAGGGGTATGTTTTCGCTGCCCATTGTACAAGTAAGAGTATAAGCTGGACTTCCTGTTAAGGGTAGATCAAGTATTATCTTCCCGTTTTTTGCACCAGGAACAGTGACATTGTTTACTTGCCCGCTTATGGTAATAGGAGGCGGAGCTTGAGGTATCCCTATATCCTGTGGAGAAGACTGGCAATTATTTTCGTCCAGAACTATTACCCTATAGTTACCACTACTAAATCCTTTATTTGTTAAATCTGAGACTGGATATTTTTTGAGAACAGTTTTTCCGTTTACTACTTCTGTTTCACCATTCAGGTTGTAAAAATGCGAACCAGTACCTCCATTAGAAGTAATTTGAATTCCACCATTTCCTCCATAACATTTTGGAGGTATAGCCGTAGCGTTTGATGTTAGTTTTGTTGTTGGGTCTATTGTAAAACCAGGACCAACTACATCTTTTGTAGGGTTAGAAGCATTTGCCCCAATTACGGTTTGATATTTAAAATTATAAGCTCCTACAGCAATACCTTTTATTTTATATTTTAAAGGAGATACCATTTCTACTAGGGCGTTGTCAGAATACAGTGATACCGGAATATTGGCTCCTACAGTCGTGTAAGTAAAAAGAAATCGTTCGCCCAATGCTGTTTCTAATGGCCGGTCAAAAGAATAGATAACCTCTCCGTCCCCCATATTATTACAAGATTCTGCTCTTGAAACAGGCGGGTTAGCGGGATCTAATTTGGGAGGACAGCCGAAAACAACATAAGTAATTGGTTTTGATTGCATTGTTACTCTAGGATTTGTAGCTTTAGAAGTGATATTATATCTAAATCTCACATTTCCTCTAAAGTTTTGCCCAAGTAAGCTTGCCGGTGTAAAACTATATGGGCATGGTTGCCAGTTTGTTACGCCGTCTAAACTGTAATAAGGTTGAGTGCCTGCCTGAAAAGTAATAGTTTCACACACTCCTATTTCTGTTGTCGTACTTTGTAGGTGTGGTGACCTTAAATTAAAATATTCCGGAGCACAACCTCCAATAAAGGATTGCCCAGAAAGATAGTCATTGTAACTGTAAGTTCGAGTTATGGGTTGACATCCGGACCTTCCATAGCCTGGTCGCCACTCTATATTTAAGGGAAAACTGGCCGGGGTTACAGTAAGAATCTCTCCATAATTACTAATTGCGCCAAAGTGTTGATATAAAGTTGCATTTGAACGAGTTGTAATTAGTATGTATGCATTACCGGTATCAGGAAAAATAGTTTCAATATCCAGCATAAGTGGATCTTGCGCAAAAGAAGCCATGCTGGTAAAGAGCAAGAATAATAAGGTAATTTTTTTCATATTATTTGGGGTATAAAAAAAGTTATGATTAGAATTTTACCGTAAAAAATACCATTTTAGACATTCTTCCATCGATAAATAAAGCTCTTATAGCGTATTTGTAATTCGTGTTGATAGTAATAGTGGGATCAGATAATTTTCGGGTTTGCCCGGAAACCATTTGCATTAATTGTAAAGGTTCATTCGCTGTGGCTTTATAAATCTCAAAACTATCTACTTCCGGAACTTTATATTCCCATGATAAATCAATAGTATTGGCCGATACATTCGCTTGTGCGTAAAATCCTTTCACAGCTGGCATTACAGAAGCCTTTGGAACAAAAAAAGCAACTTGTGGACTTGGGTTAGAAACTAAATTGCTTTCATCTTTGGCATATATAGCATAGCGGTATTTACTTCCTTCGGCTATATTCTCATCTTTATAAGTTTCTTTTTTGTCTTTAATGTCGGCAATCAGCTGCCAGTCGCCTTGTTCATTTTCTTTGCGATAGAGCTGATGCGAAACGGCATCTTCACTCTGGCTATTGATCCAGTCAAGATATACAGCGCCATCTTTTATCTCATAATTCGTAAATATTGGCGAAGAAGGAGGAATGACATCCGGTTTTTTAATAATTAATACATCAGATGACACAGACATATTATAATGCGTATCTACTGCAATAATTTTATAATACACTTTACTGTTCAGGCTTTTAATTACTACAGTATCCTGATACTTATTGTCTTCAAGAGGATTTACCGTTATCTGGCTCATTTCCTCGTCTGGGTTGTTTCCTTTATAAATTCTGTATCCTAACAAATCGCTTTCTTTATTAAGATCCCAGGTTAGTTTTACTACTCCAAGAGAATCAATTACCCCTTTTAAATTTATTGGTTTTGCCGGAGGTATAGAATCTACAGGCTGTACTAACATGGGGAAAGATGTTCTGTTACTGCCTTGTTTGCCTATTGCAGTTATTGTAAAATAATTGGTCGAGGCTAATTTGTTGTAAACAACAGTTCTGCTTTTTGGAGCAATATTTTTTACTACAGGCAGGTATTTTCCATCGTCCGTATCAGAACGATTAAGTTCAAATCCCGTAATTTCAGAATTCCCTTCTTCGGCAAATTCCCAGGTTAATGTTACTGTTTTATCGTCTTTAAAATTCTTTACAGTAAGATGAGGTACAAACTGCAATATTGATTTTCCTTTACCCGAAATAATTTCAGAGTACGGACCTAATTCTCCAAAAGCCGAAATTCCCTGAATTCGATAACTATAAAGCTGATTATTGGCAATAGAATCAACATAAAAAATACGACTGTTATTTTCGTTTTGCTGATTCATACTCGTGTAAGGCTCCTTATTAATTCTTTCGAAATGCAGTTTATCCTGAGAACGTTCTATATAATAACTTCCGTAAGCGTGTGCCAATATTTTAAAATTCCAGCTTAACATTGTGCTTTTATCTGTAAAATGAGCTGTAAAGTCCATCGGTTTGGGTAAATCCTGATAATCGCTTAATCCCACAAACACACCTCCATATTTTATTTCAGATTCTTCTTTAGGTACATTCGAAGAAATTCGATAAATATATTTCTCATTTTTTTGAGCTGTTTTATCTTCAAAACCTAAAGCGGCTTTTTTAGCGATTTCAAAATCTTTATCAGCAGCAAACAATGCAAATGTAAAACGCTGTTCATTTTCCTCAGATAAATTAACAATCGATTCTAATTGGTTTACACCGGTTACATTAAAACTTTCACCATAAAGAGCCTGCGCAATAATAGCGGCATTATCATTTTGTTCGATAACTTTTTCCCAATTTTCAATGGGTTCCGGTTTTAAAGTTTGTGCTAATACTTTTTTTTCCGGACTTGCTAATGTCGTATTATTACGCGTTACAGTATAACGTTCTACCAGATATCCATATTTGTTCAGTTTTTTCCAGGCCAGGGCGTCGCCTGGTCCCCAACGCAGTAAAATTTTATCCTTTTGTACACGTACTATGACCTGTATGGCAGATTCTTTTTTTATTACCTCTTTCTCTTTTCCGTTGTTGGTTTGTGAATACGTAATATTTAACCCTAAAAAAAGAAATGCTATTATATAGTGAAGCTTCATGCTAATTTGATTTGTTGAATGTAAAAATTGAACCAGAACTTGCTCCCGGTTGTCCGCCAGGAAGAGTGTAGTTTAATTTAATATTATAGGTTCCGTCCGGAATCATAGGGAACTGCGAATTGATGATATAATTATATCTCTGAGCCATTGACGGATTATGAGAATCTACATACTTGCTGACGATTTTATATTGAATGTCAACAAAATCAGTTTTATAATAGTAAGGCAGATTGTATCGATAAGGTAATCTGTCTTTTAAATACGGACTGCTTGGATTGTTGATTAAAAAGTCCTGATACCAGGTCAGTAATTCAATACCTCGTACCGGAGGAAGACCTATTGTTGAGACATCTCTGCTCAATGTAAAGTCAGCTTCTAACGGATATCCCTGATAAACTAATGGATAGATTTTATTTTTATAATAAGTATCATCCAAAGCAGCTTCAACACTTATTAAAGGCTTGTATTGTGTCATTGCACCACCTACAATTTCAAGTTCATCAAACGGTTCTGATGAATTGTTTTCAGCATGAAGCGCATGAACATCGGTATAGATGATTTCGATATACGTGTTTTTAGGCCTTTTGGCAACCATCTTTTCCTGAAATGATTTGTATTGACTCGTGTTGAAATTGTATTGTAATAATTCAACCGCATCTCCGCCAGTAGCAATCCCTTTTAGTTCATTACTCTTTAATTCAATACTATTATCATTTTCCAAATTTTGCGTCTGATAGTTTTCGGTTAAGTTGCTATTGGCGTCTTTTTTGGTTTCTAAAGTCATTAATGATAAATTATAAGGCTTTGTGGTTTCTAAAACCGGCAAATCAATAATTACCTTTTTCAAATCGGTATTGTATCGAATAGAGCTGTTAACCGTTTTGTTTCCGGTTTTATAAAAAGCTTTCTGAGATTGTTCAGGTTTTAAGTCAAATAAGTACGCTTGTCCTTGTTTTAAGACAACGTATGCTTCTTTAGTTTCATTTTGGTAAACATATTTCTGATCAAAAACAGGATAGCAATAAGCAATATTTTTTACAGGAATATTGTTAGGAGCAGGTCCTGTACTAAAATTTCTTACTTCAGTTTCCATCGCAATTTGTCCCTGATCATAAATTGTTTTCCATGCACCATTTAGAAATTCCTGAAAACTCACCTTTACAGTCAGAGTTAGATCTGAATTTTGAGGCAGTACTTCGGTAGAATTAAAACTCAGTAAGTCAGCAGTTTTATTCCAGCTTGATGTGCCCACTACAGGAACATCGCCCTTTTTAATTGTATATTCTTCAAGTTTAAGTCGGTACGTTTTGGTGCCGTTATCATCTTCAAGAGTAAAGTTTTTATCTACAGGCATATTAAATCCAACCTGTGGAATGGCAAAAACATCTACATCTTTCGTTCCGTTTGAAGGCGTTATGTCTGCAATAGATCTTAATCCTGCCAAAGGATCAGCATTGATAAATTCACACTCTTTTCCAAACTGTAATTTAAATCTAAAGCTCCCTTTTATTGCACCGCCAAGAATGCTAAAATTACCCGCCATATAACCGCGAATCCATACCGGATTTGGTAATTTGGCCTGTAGTAAAACAGCGCCTCCTCCTTTTATAATGGATATTTTTTTGCGTACAAAAAGTAATTTTATATTAATACCAAGTTCACCCTGCATGTAGGCATAAGATTGGCCGTTAGCATACCATCCATTTATACCAATCTGGCCCGAACCTTTACATTGCGCTTCACCGTAATCCTTCACCATTATATCAAATCCAAAACCAGCCTGAAAATTAGCATAGAACATTAAAAAGTTTAAGTTTCCGGTTTTAATGCTAAAATCAGAGCCAAACGCAAATCCTTTTCCTCCAGCAATGGCATTTTCATTACGCATATAATCTAACTTCGAAGCATCTACACCTAATAATTGAGCTACGATCGAAGGCGGAGGGGGGCTTGCAGGAATGTCGTCTCCTAACATAAAATATCCACCCGCTTCTACTTCTATAGATCCTATCGCCATTTTTAGACCTAAACGATCCGTTGGCGTTCCCATACGAATGTACCATTTGTCAGGACCAAAATGCAAGACAGCCCATCCGGCTCTGTTGCCCGATGCACGACCTTTTATAAAACCTCCGGGAGTATCAATGTACAAGTCAAAAGAACCATGTAAAGTTTTAGCTCTAAAATCATATTCTATAGCCGCAAATGCATTAATTCCCATAGAACTTTTTACATCATTTGGATAGAGCTGTTCAGCAGCTTTTGATAAATCAGAAGTTTTTAATGCTTCAAGAGCCACTTTAGAAAGCAGGGATTCATTTTCAGCCACTGCTTTTAAAGCACCAGTTAGTTCTGCTGCGCCGGGAATTTCAAAAGACTGCATAACATGACCTTCACCATAAATACTAATTCTGTTAATTCCCGAGTTATTATTAAATGCTATTTCGAAACCGGCCCCTCCCCAAAAGGCATCAGCAGTAGCAGTTCCGGCAAATTTTATCATCGCTTTAACCCCAAGGGCAGTATCGGCATCCGGAACATAATTAGAACCCGAAGCCACAAACCTGTTGCTATAACCGTCTTTTTTCATTCGGTAATAAGCACCACCGCCAAAACCTTTAAAAGTAATTGCTCCGGCCGGTATATTTAGATTGTCGACCATGGCATCAACATACCAGTACCTAAAAGTCGTTGAGCCAAAAATAGCATTTGCCTCTACAGATATTCCTCCCGTAAAATCCGCCCCAAGCATTCCTTTAAATCCATTACCATAAACAGGATCATTATCCATTAAAGTAATGCTGCCTTTAAATTTTACTCCGCCTAAATCAGCGGCAATCTTAATTTCTTCAAATTTCAGATGATCAAATTTCCATTTCTGAATTCCCTGATCTTTTGCAAATTTTCCAACGATATTAAATTTAGTTCTTCCGTTAAATTGATCCTTCATCAAATTAACCGATATGTCTATTTTTAAAGAAGCCGAAACATCATCTGCAATGATCGCAATCTCATGAATTGTAATAGGGAAGTTAGAAACCTTAGAAGATTCGGGATCAGCTTCGGCGGTATTTTTATAACCAAAATAATCCGCTTTAAAATACGGTACGACCGTTTGCAACTGAAGATTTTGAAACGTTATCCCTTTAAAAGCAACAGCCTCTTTTTTGTCTGTTCCTTCCGGGGCATTTGGTTCAGATGCATCCGGAGTTGGCTTATTGCTTCCGCTTATGGCAAGGCTTCCGTAAAGTACCGCCTTAGGCAGAAAAATGCCATCTTTTACTTTTAGCTCTACGTATGAATTTTTTTCGATTTTGGCATTCGCCTTAAATACCTGAAAACAAATGTCATTCGTTACCTCTGCTTTTAAAAGATATTCATTATCCAGAGGGTTAATTATTGCTTTGTAACCCAGTTCGCTTCTTGTATTAGGCTTACATTGTTTTGATGGATCAGAGACCGGTAAAACAATACCTCCGTCAAATCTGGCGTAGGTAAGCGAATTTGCCCTGAATCCCATTTCGATATGATTTACAGAAAATTGCCAGCCCGAAGCGCTTCCTTTTCCTAAATCCAAAATATTGTCAGCTGCGAAATTACCCGAAACCCCCACACGGTCTATCAGCAAATTAGTCGCCTGAAATTTTATTCGGTTATTCGTTCCTTTTTCCTTAAACTGTTCAGGTAAAACAATTTTTAAAGAGTTTACATATAATCCTCTCCATAAATTTTCATTTCCCGGAACTAAATAATCTTTTTGATAATCCTTTGGCCAGACAATATCAGGAGAATTATGAAGATCACTAAAATCGATAACAGCTTTATTTAATTCAAAGCAGGTTCCTTCATAATCTGCCAGTTGAAAAGCAGGTAATGTTATCTCTGCTAAAATATCATTCCAGTTCGATACTTTTGTTTTAAAAGAAGCTTCAACTCTTTTAGGCGATTTAATTACTTCATATTTCTCATCAACAGGCTCTAACAGATTTCTTGAAAATACAACATCGGCCTGAATTCCAAGTTCTTTAAATCCGCTACAATCGATGGTAACATAGGTCTTGTCTGTAATTATGCCGGTTTGCATATTCAGTCCGCCTTTTAAAACCAGCAATAAATTTTCACCATTTATCTTTATAGGAACATCTCCTAACAATACCAGATTGGTATCTCCAACAAGACCGCCCTTATGAGATAGTTTGATATTTTTGGCGCCAAAAAACAATTCTTTCGCTTTTCCGGTAGAATCAAATTGCGGAAGCGTGATTTTTACAAATGCAGTTAGTTCTGTGTATTGCGGCGTAAATTTGGCACTGCTTATACCAAGGATGTATTGAATTCCTCCAATTGTTTTTGATACTCCCAAAGGCAGCATCGAAAGTTTTTTTGGCTCTAATAAATCAGTAAGATTATTATTTTTTTTGATTTCCTCAAAAGTAGCCATCGCAGTATTTAAGTCATCACTCGTTTCCTGACTTACCGGATAATTTTGGGTAAGAAAGAAGTTTGTGAACTCGCTTCGTGCATTTTTTTTGGCTGAAAAATGAGTTATATTTTCTGATTCTTTTTCAGGAAGAACCTTCAGTAGGGGAGTATTTCTTTTTAAACCAATAATAGTATCATTGTTATGAGCAAAACTAACGCTGCTAACAAAAAATAAAAGAAAAAACGATAAATAAGAAGAAAAATTTGGGGTAGTTTTTTTCAAATTTGGAACTGTTAAATTTAGTATTAGAACATATAATTGGTTTAACCTAAAAGATTAAAAATCGGTCAAATATAAGATAAATTTAACAGGAAAAAATAGTTGCTATAAGAGTTTTCGTTAAAAGTATAAATGTTTGTCTTTTTTGATTGTAATATTTTGGGTTTTAACGATTAAATTATGTTAAAAAATGTATTTTTGATATGAAAACGTTACATATTTTCATTGTCCGATTAAAATTATTAAGAAATCATTAAATATTTTTTTAGCCCTATAATCTATTACTGGGATATGTGTACGCCATTTTGATCTTTTATAAGTGTGAATAAAACGTTTTAAAAATGTAGTCGTGAGAATTGGCCTTAAAACCCTTGTGTTTTAAGGAAAGTGCTTTGTTTAAGTTTTTATTAACACTAAAAAAGACATGCTTTTTTGACTCCTAAATCAGCAAAGTTCACTGTTTAATTCTCATTTTTTTTTCTGATTTAAAAAGTATTCGTAATGGAACGTTTTTATAGCAAAACAGACTTTTTTTAGAAAGATTTAAAAAATTCATCTACTATTTTCTTGCGATTAAACTCATTTTTAATACAAGAACAGAATATCTTTTTTTCTTTTAAAGATTCCACTAAAACAATAAAATCAAAAGAAGCAATAGATAATTATTGATAGCTATAAAACGTTAGCATTATAATAAGGAGTATGGCAGCTAATATCTATATAATATTATATAAAGTTTTTAGATTAGATAAGACATCAAAAAACAAATACCATCTATTTTTCAAAAAGACTGATAATTTCTGTGTAAGTCATTTAAAAAATTAACAACCGATTGTTTAAAATCATTTTTTGCGCTTTTTTCGCTTAAAAATATTTCAATTTTCTGCTATTATTTATCGCTTTTGCATTCAAAAACCTAGTATTTAACATTATTTTTACTTCATTTTTTTTGAATTGTGCTAAATCTTTAATCTTTTATTCTTTTGTTAACTTTTGTAAAAAATCATTTTATAATTAATAACAATCAATCTCTTCTGAAATAGTTTTTTGATAAAAATTCAATTTTTTAATTATAAAACTAACTTTTACATTTTTTTTAAAGCTATTTTTTTTGTAATTATCAATAAAAATCAACACAACCGATTGTGTATTATTTGTTTTTCTATATATTTGTTTGAAATACACTTATTAACTAAACCAAAGTTCTAACTTAATTTAAATCAATTTTTATGACTAACTTTTTTGTTACAAGTAAGCAAAAGCGTTTCAAATGCTTTTGTTTTTTGATGTTAATGTTTGCGTTTTCCTATCATGTGAATGCGCAGACAATAGTTACAGGTATGGTCTCAGATGCAAATGGGCCAATTCCTGGGGCGAATGTAAATTTAAAAGGTACAAAAAATGGAGTAAGCACCAGTTTTGATGGTAATTATTCTATTAGTGTTCCTGCAAACGGTATTCTTGTTTTTAGTTTCATAGGTTTAAAAAGCAAAGAAGTTGCTGTAAACGGACAAAAGACGCTGAATGTTACACTTGAAGAAGATTTGAGTACATTAAAAGAAGTTGTTGTTATTGGTTATGGTACTCAAATGAAAGAGTCTGTAACGGGATCAGTAGCTTCTATAGGAGGTAAAGAATTAAATGAAGTTCCTGCTGCAAACGTAACACAGGCTTTGCAAGGCAGACTTCCTGGGGTAGAATTAACGCAAACATCATCAAAACCGGGTGCTGCTATGCAAATTCGTATAAGAGGAACCAGATCTCTTACAGGAAGTAATGATCCTTTGATTGTACTGGATGGAGTACCGTTTGCCGGTTCGATAGGAGATATTAATCCGGTGGATATAAAATCGGTTGATATCTTAAAAGATGCCTCTGCAACTGCTATTTATGGTTCGCGAGGAGCAAACGGGGTAATCATGATCACCACTAATAAAGGACGAAAAAATCAAACTGCTACTTTTAGCTATAATGGCTTCAGCGGTATCAAACAAGTTTTTGGCAGATACCCAATGATGAACGGGGCTAAGTTTGCAGCACTTCGTGATTATGCAGGATTATATGTAGACGGAGTAGATGAAAAAAGAACGACTAATATAGACTGGCAGGATTCGCTTTACGGAGCGGGTGAAATGATCAGTCATGATGTTAGTGTTGCGGGCGGAACTGAAAAAGCTTCCTACAATGCAGGATTGGGTTATTACAAAGAAGAGTCGGTTCTTCCGGGACAAAAGTATGAGCGTTTTAGTCTTAGAGGAGGTTTAGATCAGCAAATTGGACAAGCGTTTCGCATTGGTTTTACGACCAATAGTAATTATGCTGTTACAAACGGAGACAACATTGGTACAGGAACTATTCTGGGAACTTCACCATTAGCTAATCCGTATAATGCTGACGGATCTTTAAAGAGAATAGTAAGTATGGCGGCTGATGATCAGTGGGTGTACAATAGAAAATCGATTAACAGTTTAGGCGATGCTTACGTAAATCAAAATAGAGCTTTTAGTTCTTATAATAACGTTTTTGCCGAATTAAAAATTCCAGGAGTAAAAGGTTTAAAATACCGTCTTAACACCGGACTTAATTTACGTACCTCAAATAACGGATATTACGAAGGACAAGGAGTTTTTGATGTAAATCCGGCTACTTTATCGAATGCATCAATAAGTAATGCTTTGTCAACACAATGGCTTATCGAAAACCTGTTAACCTACGACAGAACATTTGCAGAAAAACATACCATAAACTTTGTCGGACTTTATTCAAACGAACAATATACAGGAAACAGCTCTCAGGTTTCAAGAAACGGAATTACTTCGGATGCATTTCAGTTTTATAATTTAGGACAAAGTGAAGAAGAAGCTGTTATTAATCCGGCAAATCAGGATTATACACAATGGGGACTTCGTTCTTATATGGCGAGATTGATGTATTCGTATGACAACAAATATTTCATTTCAGGAACCATAAGATCTGACGGATCTTCAAGATTATCCGACGGAAATAAATGGGTAACGTATCCAGCGGTTTCTGCAGGTTGGAACGTTTCAAACGAATCATTTATGAAAGGCATCAAAGAAACGGTTAATCTGGTAAAACTACGTGTAGGTTATGGAGAAACTTCTAATCAGGCAGTTGCACCTTATGCCACTTTGGGAGCTTTAAGCACAAGACCTTACAATTTTGGAAGCACCAATTCTACAGGGGTTTATGTAACAGAATTACCAAACCCGAATTTAGGATGGGAGTTTTCTACGACTTGGAATTATGCCTTAGATTTTGGTTTGTTTAATAACCGTTTAACAGGTACTGTAGAATATTACAATACACAAACAAAAGATCTTTTACAAAGAGTTGGTTTGCCTGCAACATCGGGAGTAAGCGGATATGTGGCCAACGTAGGAGCAACAGAAAACAAAGGATATGAAATATCTTTAAACGGAGTAATTCTTGACAATCCTGACGGATTAAGCTGGACTGTTGGATTTAACCTTTATGCTAATAAAAACAAATTGGTTTCTCTTGCTTCAGGAGCTGAAAGAGACGAATCAAACTCTTGGTTTGTAGGGCGTAATATTAATTCAATTTATGATTATGAAAAAGTTGGAATCTGGCAGGAAGGTGATCCTTATATGTCAATTTTAGAACCTGGACCAACAGGTATTAACCAACAAGGAACCGTTGTAGGATCAATTAAAGTAAAATATACAGGAGATTATAAAGCCGACGGAACACCAACAAGAGCGATAAATGCAAGCGACAGACAAATTATAGAAACAGATCCTGATTTTCAGGGAGGTTTCAACACAAACTTAACGTATAAAGGATTTGATTTTTCATTAGTTGGAGCTTTCAAAAGTGGAGGTGTTTTAATAAGCACACTTTATGGCGGTGCAAGTTATCTTAACTTAATGAACGGCCGAAGAAGTAATGTTGATGTAGATTACTGGACGCCGGATAACAGAGATGCTGAATTCCCAAACCCAAGAGGTATTAGAAGTGGAGACAATCCAAAATACATTTCGACAATGGGTTACTTTGATGCTTCTTACTTAAAAATCAGAGCACTTACACTTGGGTATTCAATAGATAAGCGTTTTGTTAAAGATTTAGGTATAGACAAACTAAGACTTTATGTTACGGCACAAAATCCATTTGTATTTTTCTCGCCTTATCATAAAGCATCTGGGATGGATCCGGAAACAAATTCATTTGGAGATGAAAATCAGGCAGTAGCCTCGTACCAAAGAAGATTTTTGGTTATTGGTACTAACACGCCCAGCACCCGAAACTTTTTATTTGGACTTAACTTAACATTTTAATCAAAGAAGCTATGAAACGATATATTTTTAGAAATTTAATAATAGGTTCAGCAGTTTTATTTTCCTTTTCCAGCTGTACGGATATCTTAGAAGAAAAACCGCATGATTTTTATGAACCGGGTTATTTTAAAACAGAACAAGGAGTAATACAAGGATTAACATCTCATTACGCCCACCTTCGTTATATTTACGGACAAGCCTACTTTTATAATGCCACTCAAACCGGTACAGATGAGGCGACTTACGCTCAAAGTGCAGATGGAAATTTTAAAGATCATGATTTATCAGGAGTTGGGGTAATTAACCCAAACTCAAGTCGTTCGGATGTTTTATGGAACAATTCATACAATGATATCAATACGGCCAGCGGTATAATTGAAAACGGAGCTGAGGTAGGCGTTTCAAGCAGTCTTATTGCCGAGTCTAAATTTTTCAGAGCTTTCGATTATTTCTTATTGGTACAAACATTTGGAGGTGTGCCTTTAGATTTAGGAGCCGGAGAATTAAAATTCAACAGCAAACCTTCAAGATCTTCTAAGCGTAATACCGTTCCTGAAGTGTATACAAAAGCTGTTTTTCCGGACTTAAAAGCAGCGGTGAGCGAATTGCCAACTGCACCACGATTAACAGGAACAGCAACCAAAACATTAGCCCGTTTAATATTAGCAAAAGCGTATTTAACCTATGCATGGTGGCTAGAAAACCCTAATAATATTGCAACTTATCCAGAAGCTCCACGAACAGATCCTGACGGACACAATGCACAATGGTATTTTCAGGAAGCCTATAATTTGGCAGTTGAAGGAATAAATAACCCGGGAGCTTATGGCTTATTAGATTCTTTTTATGATGTAAATGCAGGCGCAAGCGACAGAAACAAAGAAGTAATGCTTTACGCAGATCACACAGAATCAAGCGAATATTATAACGGAGGAAGTCTTACTTACGGAAGCGGTGGTGCACCGGATAATTTTGCCGGATGGATGGTAACCTGGAATTATACTGCTTTAAGAAGTAAAAATGGAGCAGCCGCAGTTTCTTCAGTACAACGTGAAGCCAATCAGTTTTTAGGACGTCCGTGGACAAGAATGGTGCCTCCAATCGAAGTATTCACCAAAACTTTTGCAGACAAAACAAATGATTCAAGATACGACGGAACTTTTGCAGCAGTTTATCGCGGTAACTGGAATTTGCAGGGAACCGGACTTACAACTGTAGCAACGCTTACCAACGCAAACGGACTAACCATTAAACCTGGTGATGCAGTATTAACATTTTTAAACGATGAACCAGCAACACCAATTACTTATCCTTCAGGACAAGGAGACAGCGGTGTAGGAGCAGGAGTGCTTCCGGGAAGAGCAGATTATGTAATTTCTCCTAACGGAATAAGCAGAATTGTATATCCGGGCTTTTGGAAGTTAGGTCCATATCGTACTGATAATGCAGGCGGATTAGGACAGCCAAATGCAGCAAGCACAAGACCATTTCCTGTAGCAAAATTCTCTGAATTGTATCTTGTAGCCGCAGAAGCCGCTGTAAAAGGTGCAACCGGATCTCTAAGCGCAAGAACACTTGTAAATGTAATAAGAGCCAGAGCAGGAAAATGGCGTTGGGATAATAATGGAAACGTAGCAAAAGCAGCAGATAACAGCGCAGCCATGACAACTGCTACTCCTGCAATAATTGATATTAATTACATCCTGGCAGAACGTTCACGTGAATTCTTCGGAGAAGGATATCGTTGGTATGATTTAGTGAGAACACAAAAATGGAATGAAATTGCCGGAAAATATTCAATAGGAGGATCTAATTACGGACAGCATACACCAGAGGTTGTAACCAGAATTATTGATGCGCATCATTACCTGCGACCAATTCCGCAAGGTCAGTTGGATGGTATGGAAATGAGTGCAAGTGAAAAAGCGGCCTATCAAAATCCGGGTTATTAATTTTTAACTTTTTTAGCAAATTAAGAACATACTTATAAGAGTTGATTTTACAGTTACTTTATAATGGTTTGAGTTTGTTAGCTAGAAGCCGGGGGGCATTTCTCTCGGCTTTTTAATATTTTTTTTGAATAAGTAAATAGTATAAAAAATGATGAAAAGAAATATAGTTTTTTTACTGGCAGTATCACTTTTGTGTTGTTACACAAGTACTGCTCAGAAAAAAAAGCAATCTAAAAACACAGCAGTTTTTTCAAATGTCATTTACAACGGAGATGATCAGATTTATAAAAACAATCCTTTAAAACCGGATGAGTTTTACACACCAATTTTACAAGGATGTTATCCTGATCCTGCCATTACAAAAAAAGGCGACGATTATTATATGGTGTGTTCGTCATTTGCAATGTTTCCTGGCGTGCCTATTTTTCACTCTAAAGATCTGGTGAACTGGACAGATTTAGGAGGAGTTTTAAATAATGTATCCGAATTTAATCCGCATGATACAGGCATTAGTGCCGGTGTATATGCACCCGGTATTACTTATAATCCGCATAATGATACCTTTTATATGATTGTTACGGCATTTTCAGGCGGTCTCGGAAACATTATCGTAAAAACAAAAGATCCTATGAAAGGATGGGGAAGTCCAATAAAATTAGATTTTGGCGGCATTGATCCTTCTATCTTTTTTGATGAAAATGGTAAAGGTTATATCGTTCATAATGACGCACCCGATAAAGGAAAAGAATTGTACGAAGGACACCGTGTAATAAAAATTTGGGAATACGATCTCAATACAGACAAAGTAATTCCCGGTACAGATAAAATCATTGTAGACGGAGGCGTAGATCTTTCTAAAAAACCGATTTGGATTGAAGCTCCGCATTTATATAAAAAAAACGGAAAATATTATTTAATGTGTGCCGAAGGTGGAACTGGAGGCAATCACAGCGAAGTTGTTTTTAGCAGTGATAATCCAAAAGGACCATTTAAACCATCATCCAATAATCCTATTCTTACCCAGCGTTATTTTCCAAAAGACAGAGCCAACAAAGTAGATTGGGCAGGTCACGCAGATCTAATTCAGGGACCTGATAATAAATATTATGGAGTCTTTTTAGGCATTCGTCCTAACGAAAAAGACCGAGTAAACATTGGTAGAGAAACTTTTATATTGCCTGTAGACTGGACTGGTGAATTCCCTGTTTTCGAAAACGGATTAGTCCCGATGCAGCCAAAATTAAAAATGCCCGCCGGAGTTACCAATAAAACAGGAAAAGAAGGTTTCTTCCCTAACGGAAATTTCACTTTTACCGAAAATTTCACCTCTAAAAAATTAGATTACAGATGGATTGGTCTGAGAGGACCTCGTGAAAACTTCAGTACATTAAGTAAAAAAGGCTTAGAAATCACACCATTTGAAGTAAACATAAAAGAAGTCAAGCCTACTTCAACACTTTTTTACAGACAGCAGCACAATACATTTTCTTTTACCGCAACAGTAGATTTCAAACCACAGTCAGAAAAAGATTTGGCAGGAATTGTATGTCTTCAGAATGAGCGTTTTAATTATGTATTTGGAATCACAAAAAAAGGAAATGAGACTTTTATTGTATTAGAAAGAACCGAAAAAGGACAGTCAAAAATTATAGCAAGTTCAAATGTTAAAATAACAAATTCATTACGTCTACAGGTAAAAGCCGCAGGAGATAATTATGAATTTAATTATGCTGCCAATGGTGTTGATTTTCAGATCTTAGGAGAAATTGTTTCAGGAGATATACTTTCTACAAATGCTGCCGGAGGTTTTACAGGAGCATTGGTAGGTTTGTATGCTACTGCTGCAAATGATGCTCGTCCTTAAATTAAGAATTAAGTTGGTTTTTAATTTGAATTAAATCTATGTGTTTTAAATCAAAGCCACAGATTTTAAGAAAGTGTTTTAGGACTTTAATGAAGAGTTGTTAGCTTAAAAAGAATCTACTTGAAAAACTTTGTGACTCTGTGTCTTTGCGAGATTAATCATAAAGTTTCGTTCTCTCAACAGCGAGAAATTTGCACGCAAAGACGCGAAGTCGCAAAGTTTTTTTAACTAACAGTTTAAGGATTAAAAAGATTATAAAATAAAATCTGCTTAATCTGCGAGAAAAATAACTGAGATAGATTTAATTAAAAAAAGACAAAAATATATTTATAATCTATAATAAAATGAATGTAAAAATAAAGTCTCTTAAATGGCTGGTACTTTTAAATCTGCTGCTTTTAATGACAGGATGCACTACTAATAAAGCATCCCTTAAAACAGCAGATAAAAAAGAGGTTCAAAATTTTACAGGCACCTGGGCAACCGCTCAAATGCTTGTAGAACCCCATAATATGGCTCCTGCACCCGGATTGGCGCAAAATACACTTCGTCAGATTATTAAAGTATCATTGGGCGGTAAACAAGTTAGACTTCGATTTTCTAATTTGTTTAGCGATCAGCCTACAGTTCTGAAATCAGTAAGTATTGCAAATGTTATTGAGGCTCCAACGGTCGATGCAAAAACGCAGAAAACACTAAGTTTTAAAGGAAACCCACAAATAATTTTGGCACCCAATGAAGAGGTTTTTTCAGATGTTCTTGATTTTGAATTAAAACCCGGACAGCTTTTGGCTATTACCATTCATTACGGAGAAGTTTCCTCAACAGTTTCAGGACATCCCGGTTCCCGTACAACGTCTTATATTTTAGAAGGAGATCAGATGCAAAACGAATCTTTTTCAGGAGCAGTAAAAACAGATCATTGGTATTCTATTATGGGAGTTGATATTATTGCCGGTAAAAAGGAGAGCAATGTAGTTTGTTTAGGGAATTCAATCATTGACGGGCGAGGATCAGGAACGAACAAACAAAATCGATGGACAGATATTTTAGCAGCACGATTAAACGCCAATAAAAATACAGCACATATAGGAGTTTTAAACTTAGGAATTGGAGGAAATTGTGTCGTAAAAGGAGGTTTAGGACCAACCGCTTTAAACCGTTTCGACACAGATGTACTTTCTCAAAAAGGAACCAAATGGCTTATTATTCTCGAAGGAATAAATGACATTGGAGGCATTCGAAAAGAAGAAGATGCCCTAATTACAGCAAAAGAAATTATTGAGGCTTATAAAATAATGATTGATAAAGCCCATGCAAAAGGAATAAAAGTGTTTGGAGCCACCATTTTACCATTCGAAAAATCTTTTTATGATGCTCCTTTTAAGCAACAGGCAAGAGATATTGTCAATCAATGGATTCGTACCAAAGGCAATTTTGATGCTGTAATCGATTTTGATAAAGAAATGGCTTCGGGCATTGGTTCTAAAACAATTTTGTCAGACATGCACGATGGCGATTTTTTACATCCAAATGAAAAAGGCTATCAAAGAATGGGAGAAGTTATTGATTTGGGTTTGTTTAAATAACTGTTTCCAGGATTATAATTTTTAAGTACAAATTTTAATTAAAGTATAAAATGAAATCAATAATCAGGTTTTCAATATTCACAATTCTTTTTTTAACAATGCAGAAAGGATATTCTCAGGATTCCGATTTTCATATTTATTTGAGTTTAGGACAATCCAATATGGAAGGTTATGCTAAAATAGAACCACAGGACAAAACTGATGTTAATCCGCGTTTTCAGGTTTTAGCAGCAATAAATTGCCTTGAATTGGGACGTGAAATGGGAAAATGGTATACCGCAATACCACCTTTGTGCAGATGTACCACCGGGCTCACACCAATGGATTATTTTGGAAGAACCATGATTGCAAATCTTCCCGAAAAAGTAAAAGTAGGGATTCTGAATGTGGCTGTTGGAGGTTGTAAAATCGAGCTTTTTGATAAAAATAAATTCGAAAGTTATGTAGTAGATTCTCCCGATTGGTTAAAAAACATCGTAAAACAATACGATGGAAATCCATATGGGAGATTGGTAGAAATGGCTAAAATTGCCCAGAAAAAAGGAGTGATAAAAGGCATTTTATTGCATCAGGGAGAATCGAATACAGGCGATACGCTTTGGCCTCAAAAAGTAAAAATAGTATATGATAATTTAATAAAAGACCTCGATCTCGATCCTAAAAAAGTACCGTTACTTTCCGGAGAAACCGTAAACGAAGATCAGAACGGTAAATGTGACAGCATGAATAAAATAATTGCAACATTGCCTCAGGTAATTCCCAATTCTTATGTTATTTCTTCAAAAGGATGTAAAGCTGAACCTGATTTTTTGCATTTCAACACTGATGGTTACAGAGAATTAGGCCGACGTTATGCTGAGAAAATGTTATCATTATCAGGTTACGCTTTATCTAATGGCAAAGAACCTTTTATTGTTCAGGCACCTCTTGGATTTGATGTACTTAACCCCGATACAAAAGCAGGAAAAATTGAAACCATAACTTACGAATCAAAGACGGTAGGTTCAGTTAGAAAAGCCACTGTTTATACCCCTCCTGGATTCAATAAAAAGAAAAAATATCCCGTTCTATATCTTTTACACGGAATTGGCGGCGACGAAAAAGAATGGTTAAACGGAGGAAATCCGCAGATTATCTTAGACAATCTTTACGCCGAAGGAAAAATAGAACCCATGATTGTTGTAATGCCGAATGGAAGGGCAATGAAAGATGACAGCGCTTCCAGAAATATAATGGCTCCGGATAAAGTACAGGCTTTCAGTATTTTTGAACAGGATCTTTTAAAAGATTTAATTCCGTTTATTCAAAAAAAATATCCCGTTATAAAAGACAGAGAACATCGCGCAATTGCCGGATTATCTATGGGAGGCGGACAATCCTTGAATTTCGGATTAGGGAATTTAGATCAATTTGCCTGGGTTGGAGCATTTTCGGCAGCGCCAAATACTAAAGCGCCAAATGAATTACTTCCAAATCCGGAAGAAGCAAAAAAGAAACTCAAACTACTTTGGATTTCATGCGGCGATAAAGACTGGCTTATAGAAAACAGCGCCCGAACACACGATTACTTATCCAAAAATAATGTGCCTCATATTTATTATATCGAACCTGGCGTGCATGATTTTAAAGTTTGGAAAAATGGTTTGTACATGTTCTCACAGTTTTTATTTAAACCAGTCGATCAGTCAAAATTTGCAGCGTATACTGTTTTAGGTAATTAAAGAAAATAACCCCATGAAAGCACTTTGTAACCTATTAGCGATTTTTCTAATCCTTACCGGAACTAATGCTCAGGATAAAAAAGCACAAAACCCTGTGATTTTTGCCGACGTTCCCGATTTGTCCATCATTAGAGTGGGGAGTGATTATTATATGAGCAGTACCACAATGCACATGAGTCCGGGAGTTCCAATCATGAAATCAAAAGATTTGATCAATTGGAAAATAATAAGCTATGCCTCTAATACTCTGGGAAATTCAGACGAACTGAACCTGGATAATGGCAAAAATAATTACGGTCGGGGTTCCTGGGCAAGTAATATTAGATATCATAACAATACTTTTTATGTAACCACTTTTGCCCAAACCACCGGAAAAACCTATGTATATACCACAAAAAATATAGAAAAAGGCCCGTGGAAAGAAATCAGTTTTAGTCCTGCCTATCATGATCACAGCATCTTGTTTGATGATGATGGCAAGGTTTATATGGTGTACGGAAACGGTAAACTTTTTATCAAAGAATTACAGCCTGATTTATCAGGAATAAAAGAAAACGGATTAGATCAGGTTTTAATCGAAAATGCCAATAGTCCGGTAGGAAATGCCATTATGCTTGGCGCAGAAGGCTCTCAGTTGTATAAAATAAAAGGCAAATATTACCTCTTTAATATTGTCTGGCCAAAAGACGGAATGCGCACTGTGCTTATTCACAGAGCCGATAAAATTACAGGTCCGTGGGAAGGAAAAATTGCTCTTCAGGATTTAGGAGTGGCACAAGGAGGTTTAATTGATACTCCTGACGGAAAATGGTTTTCGTACCTCTTTCGCGATTATGGTGGCATAGGGCGAATTCCGTATTTTGTTCCGGTAAAATGGGAAGACGGCTGGCCTGTTTTGGGCGAAAATAGCAAAGTACCTCAATATTTGGATTTACCTCAAAGTAAAGGATTAATGCCCGGAATTGTAAACTCTGATGATTTTGACAGAAAAAAAGCAGACTTGGATTTGCCCTTAGTCTGGCAATGGAATCACAATCCGGAGAATTCATTTTGGTCTGTTAAAGAAAGAAAAGGTTATTTAAGATTAAAGACCGCTTCGATCACAAACACTTTTACCCAGGCTAAAAATACACTTACCCAAAGAACCTTTGGTCCTGAAAGTTCAGCAACCACGCTGCTGGAAATTTCTAAAATGAAAGAAGGCGATTTTGCGGGACTTTCTTTACTTCAAAAAGATTTTGGTCTGATAGGCATAAAAGCCGAAAACGGATCTAAAAAAATTGTCATGATTGAAACGATAAATGGCAATTCAAAAGAAATTCAAAGTGTTCCCTTCACCGGAAATAAAATTTATTTTAAAGCAACATGCAATTTTAAAGACAAAGCCGATTTAGGCCAATTTTACTATAGTCTCAACGGAAAAGAATGGATTAGTATCGGAAACGAAATAAAACTGCCCTATACACTTCCTCATTTTATGGGCTATAGATTTGGTCTTTTTAATTATGCCGAAAAAGATTTAGGAGGTTATGTCGATTTTGATTATTTCCATCTTGACGATAAAAATTAAACAATTAACGAAGCGTAAAATCTTTCATTCAAAAGAAAAAAACATGAAAAATAATTATCTGTATCTTTTAAGTTTGCTGTTTTTTTTCAATTTAAACGCACAACAATATCCTTATAAAGATCCGTCGCTTAGTTCTAAAAAGCGCGCCGAAGATTTAATTTCCCGATTGACCCTCGAAGAAAAAGCGGCCTTAATGTGCGATCAAAGTGATGCAATACCCAGATTGGGAATCAAAAAGTTCAATTGGTGGAGCGAAGCTTTGCACGGTTATGCCAATAATGATAATGTTACTGTTTTTCCTGAACCCATAGGTATGGCAGCTTCTTTTGATGATCAGTTGGTTTTTCGTGTCTTTGATGCAGTTTCAGATGAAGGTCGAGCCAAATACAATCAATGGATCCAAAACGGCAATGAAAACAAACGTTTTTTAAGTCTTTCAGTCTGGACACCCAACGTAAATATTTTTAGAGATCCACGCTGGGGACGCGGACAGGAAACCTATGGCGAAGATCCTTATCTAACGTCAAGAATGGGAGTTTCCGTTGTAAAAGGACTTCAGGGACCTGCTGATGCAAAATACCGAAAGCTTTTGGCCTGTGCCAAACATTTTGCTGTGCACTCCGGTCCTGAATGGAGCAGGCACGAACTCAATTTAAATAATGTAAACCCTCGCGAATTATACGAAACCTATCTTCCCGCATTTAAAGCATTGGTGCAGGAAGCCGATGTACGTCAGGTAATGTGTGCCTATCAGCGTTTAGACGACGAGCCTTGTTGTAGCAATACCCGATTATTACAGCGAATTCTTCGTGATGAGTGGGGATTTCAATATCTGGTAGTGTCAGATTGCGGCGCCGTTACCGATTTTTATACCACACATAAAGTTTCATCAGATGAGGTACATGCAGCATCAAAAGCCGTATTGGCAGGAACGGATGTAGAATGTGTCTGGGACAAATATCCGTTTAAAAAATTACCCGAAGCCGTTGAGAAAGATTTAATAAAAGAAGAAGAAATCAATAAAAGTCTGCTTCGCGTTTTAATCGGTCGTTTTGATTTGGGCGAAATGGACGACGACTCTATTGTGCCCTGGGCTCAAATTCCGGCAACTGTGCTTAACAGTAAAGAACATCAGCAATTGGCATTAGAAATGGCACAAAAGTCAATGACGCTTTTGCAAAATAAAAACAATATACTTCCATTAAATAAAACCATAAATAAAGTAGCAGTTATAGGTCCCAACGCAGATAATGAACCAATGTTATGGGGAAATTATAACGGAACACCCAACAAAACCATTACCATTAAAAAAGGAATTGAAGCAAAACTTACTGAAAATAAAGTCCTCTATGATAAATCTTGTGATCTGGTCGAAGACAAAGTAACGGACACTTATTTTGATCAATTTTCATTTGAAGGAAAAAAAGGAATGAAAGCCACTTATTGGAACAATCCCGACAGAGAAGGGAAAAGTATTGTTTCGCAGCAAATTTCAAACCCTATAAAAATGACCACGGCAGGTCAGCATGAATTTGCTTCGGGAGTTAAACTCGAAGGATTTTCAGCCAAATACGAAACAGAATTTACAGCAAAAGAAAATGATACACTTGTATTTAAAACCGGAGCAACCGGCGCTTTCGAATTGTTAGTCGATGGTAAATCGATCGCAAAATATACCAACTGGCGTACCGTTCCGGGTAAAATCCCGTTTGCAGTTCAGGCAGGAAAAAAATATCAAATCGAAATTCTTTTTGCCCAGTCGAACAATTGGCAGGCAAATCTTGAATTTGATTTCGGAAAAGAATTTGATATTGATTTCAAAGCCTTAATTCAAAAATTAAAAGGCATTGACACCGTAATTTTTGCCGGCGGACTTTCGACTTTATTAGAAGGCGAAGAAATGCCTATTTCGTATCCTGGTTTCAAAGGCGGTGACAGAACCAATATTGAACTTCCTGCCGTGCAGAGAAAATGTTTAAAAGAACTTAAAGCAGCAGGAAAAAAAGTAATTTTTGTAAACTGTTCAGGATCTGCAATCGCGCTAACGCCTGAAACTCAAAGCTGCGATGCTATTTTGCAAGCCTGGTATCCGGGAGAATCAGGTGGTCAGGCTGTTGCCGATGTTCTTTTTGGAGATTATAATCCTGCCGGAAAACTGCCTATTTCATTTTATAAGAACTCAGATAAATTAGGCGATTTTGAAGATTATTCCCTTAAAGGACGCACATATCGTTATACCACAGATGTTTTGTTTCCGTTTGGATTTGGTTTAAGTTATTCTAAATTCGATATTTTAGCAGGAAATATCACTAAGAATAAGATCAAATCGAATGAAGATACCGAATTGAAATTTTCAATAAAAAACACCAGCAAACGCGACGGAACAGAAATTGTTCAGGTCTATGTTCGTAAATTAAATGATGCAGACGGACCGTTAAAAACATTAAAAGCGTTTAAACGAATAGCATTAAAAGCAGGCAAAAAGCAAAATGTAACGATCAATTTACCACCTTCTTCATTTGAATTTTATGATGCGAAAATCAGAGCAATGAATATCGCTTCGGGAGAATACGAAGTGTATTATGGCAACAGTTCTGATGCTAAAGATTTAAAAGTGGTTAAAGTGGTTGTTCAGTAAACAAAAGAATGTTTCCTAAATTTATTTACCAATAAAAAAGTAATTAATATACAGTGAATTATGAGTTTTAAATATGTTTTATGTTTATGTCTGTTTAGTCTTTTAAACCTGAACGCACAATCAATTGTAAAAAGCCCTGACGGAAAACTTAAGCTGTCTCTTTTTGTTACCAATGGGCAGCCTTTTTATAGCCTTTCCTATAACGAAAAAACGTTTTTAGAAAAATCTCCATTAGGTTTAAAAACCAATGTGGAGGATTTTACAACAGGATTGGTTTTAAAATCCGATCCCGTTCAAAATAAAATCGACGAAAAATACCAGCTTCCCAATATCAAAAACAGTAATGTACATTATGAAGCAAACGAAGCCATTTTTTCTTTCACTAAAGAAAATAAAGCAGCTATCGACATCATATTCAGGGTAAGCGATAACAATGTAGCTTTCAAATATAAAGTGTATCCGCAAAAAGAAAGCCGTTCCTGCGTGGTACAGGAAGAGGTTTCCGGTTTTCTTTTGCCGGAAGGCACCACTACATTTCTTTGTCCGCAAAGTAAACCAATGACAGGATTTGCCAGAACTGCGCCGAGTTATGAAACATCTTATACATTAGATGCACCTATGGAGAAAAACGGAATTGGCGAAGGCTATACATTTCCTTGTTTGTTTAAAATAAAGAACAATGGCTGGATTTTAATATCAGAAACAGGCGTAGACAGCGGTTATTGTGCCAGCAGATTAATCGGACACGAAAAAGGATTGTACAGTATTGGTTATCCTATGGCGGGAGAAAATAACGGAAACGGAACCACCGCTCCCGGCATACCGCTTATGGGAGAAACGCCCTGGAGAACTATTACGGTTGGCGAAACTTTGGCACCAATTGTAGAAACTACGATTCAGTTTGATTTGGTTAAACCAAAGTATGAAGCATCAAAACAATATCAATATACCAAAGGTTCGTGGAGCTGGATCATGAAAATGGATGACAATACGACCTTTCCGGTACAAAAACAATACATCGATTTTAGTGCTGCAATGGGATATGAAACCATTTTGGTTGATGCGCTTTGGGATACTCAGATCGGGAAAGATAAAATCGCCGAACTCGCTCGTTATGGCGCCGAAAAAGGTGTTGGTTTGTATTTGTGGTACAACTCAAACGGATATTGGAACGATGCACCACAAGGGCCAAGAGGCATGATGGACAATAGTATCATTCGCCGTAACGAAATGGCCTGGCTAAAAAGTATTGATGTAAAAGGGATTAAAGTAGATTTTTTTGGAGGAGACAAACAAATGACCATGAAGTTGTATGAAGACATCCTGAAAGACGCTAATGATTTTGGATTGATGGTTATTTTTCACGGCTGTACATTGCCAAGAGGCTGGGAGCGTATGTATCCAAATTTTGCTTCAAGCGAAGCAGTTCTGGCGAGCGAAAACCTGCATTTCGGACAAGCGAGCTGCGATAATGAAGCCACAAATGCTGCAACCCATACTTTTATTCGAAATACAGTAGGAAGCATGGATTTTGGCGGAAGTGCGCTAAACAAATTTTACAATAGCGAAAACACTACCAACAAAGGTTCAAAACGAATTACTTCGGATGTATTTGCTTTAGCTACGGCCGTACTTTTTCAAAGCGGCGTACAGCATTTTGCATTGGCACCAAACAATTTAACAGATGCTCCGGCCTGGGCTATAAATTTCATGAAAGAAGTTCCAACGACCTGGGATGAGGTTCGATTTTTAGAAGGATATCCGGGTAAATATGCCGTCTTGGCTCGTAGAAAGGGGACAAAATGGTATATCGCAGGCGTAAATGCTCAAAAAGAAACTTTGAGTCTTAAACTCAGACTCCCAATGCTGGTTTCCGGCGCATCATTAACCTGCTATTTTGATGATGAAAAATTAAACGGAAGAGTAAAAACGATCAAACATAAAAGCAATCAGGAAGTCGAAATAAAGATTCCTTCCAATGGAGGAATCTTACTGATCAATTAAACTCAATATGCGAATTGTAAACAGAAAACCTACAGGATAAAATCTGAGTTTTATGATTTGCGAAATTTTAAAAAAGAGCCTTCTGTAAAGAGGTATAATATAATTTGAAACTGGCTTTAATATATTTTTTAGAATGCTAAAAAATGTATTAGGCCTTTTAAGCTTAAAAAGAAACAGCCCCAGGAATGTGTTTTTTTGAGAAACAAAACACATTGAATTTTAATTTAACAATCATTTTATAATGTCCTCAAAGAAATGTTTTGCCATTTTGTTTTTTATCGTAAACAGCCTGTTTTCTCAAAATACATTTGAGAATTATAGATTCCGTTTGGTTGATAGTGAAACTTCAAAAAGTGGAATTTATACCATTGCGCAGGATCAATTTGGCGTAATGTGGATGGGAACAAACGGAGGAGGTTTGTATAAATATGACGGAATCAATTATGTGAGTTATGAGCAGGATTCTAAGCGCAGTAATTCGATCAACAGCAATTTAATTTATACTATTTATGTCGATAGCAAGAACCGTTTGTGGGTAGGAACTGATGAAGGATTGTGTCTTTACAATCGGAATTTAGATACTTTTGAAAACATTGATCTTCGGAAACAAAACCAAAAAGAAACGGTGATTTCCGTAAAAAGTATCATTGAAGACCGGAATGGAAACATTTTTTTAGGAACATTTAATAATGGTTTGCTCAAACTCAACGTAAAGTCCAAAGCAATTACCAGTATAAAACTCGATACGCCAAATACAGTAAATTATTTGATTAATTCCTTAGTAAAAGATAAAAAAGGAACCATTTATTTAGGAACCAATTCCGGTTTAAAAGTAATTGATCCGGTAAAGAATGAGGTTAAAAAAGTAATCATCGAGAAAGACAATGCATTACTTTCAGTCAATATTATATCGATGTTTTTTGACCATAAACAAAACTTATGGATTGGCAACGGATTTAAAGGATTGGTTAAAGCCAATTTGTATGCTAAAGAAAAACAAGCTGTTTCTTATCCTATTACCAAAAAAAGAATCATGTCGATTTTGGCCGCAGATGCCGAAACGATTCTTTGCGCAACAGAAAATGATGGTTTGATCGTTGTCGATAATCAGGGGAATGTTCAAAAAAAATATGTCAACAGCAAATACAATAATCGCAGTTTAGGATCTAACTCAGTCTGGTCTTTATTTTTAGACAAGGAAAACAGAATCTGGCTGGGCTATTATAATAAAGGTTTAGGTGTTTTTGACCGAATCAACAGTAAAGTACGGGGAATTGAAAGTTTGCCCGGAAATCCGCAATCGTTACAAACCAATTGTGTTACCGGGATTGCCAAAGATCATGAAGGACAATTGTGGATTTCTATGGAAGGCGGAGGCGTTGATGTTTACAATCCTGAAACCAAAAATTTCAAACACATTACCAAAACAGATGATCGATTTTATTCAGGCTTAACGAATGATAATATTACAAAAGTTCTGATAGATAAAAACCAAAATATCTGGCTGTCGAGTTGGAATGAGGGCATCTTTTTTTTGAAAAAAGGAAGCCGGAACTTTATTAATTACAACACAAAAAACACTCCTGATTTAGCCTCGGATAATATTATGAGCATTACCGAAGATTCGAGAGGCGTAATATGGATTGGAACTTTTTCAAAAGGGTTGCATTATTACACTCCGTCTGACGGACATTTTCATCATTGCAATCAGAAAATATTTTACACCAACGGACTGGTAAATTTAGACATTAGAAAAGTAATGGTCGATACAGATGATGCTGTTTGGATTGGCTCGACAACTGGTTTATATAAAGTAAGTACCAAGGATTTTGTTTCTTTTTCGGTGACTTCCCTGCGTGATAAAATGTCGAAAAAGCTCAAAAATCATAAAAGCATACATACCATTAATACTTTATATCAGAGTAAAAACAAAGAAATTTGGATTGGTACTGACGGTGCAGGATTATTCAGCTACAACAAAAAAACAGATGATTTAAAATGGTATATCAATTTTAACGGACTTCATGAAAAATCAATATCTTCTATCATAGAATCAAATGATGGGCACATTTGGTTAAGCGGAAAAAAAGGAATCAGCAGTCTGGATTTAAAAAACAAAACCACAGTAAATTATTCTACTTATGATGGTTTGCTGGGCAATGATTTTAATAATAATTCAGTGCTAAAAGATGAAAAGGGAATCTTGTATTTTGGCGGTTACGAAGGTTTAAATTATTTTAATCCTGCCAATTTGGTAAGGAGCAACAAACAGCTTCCCATTTATTTTACAGATCTCAAGCTTTTTAATAAATCAGTAGGGCCGCTTGAAAAAAACTCACCACTAATAAAAGTAATTTCACAAACCCAAAAAATAATACTTAGGCATGACCAGTCTGTATTTACAATTGATTTTATTGGCATAAATTATTCTTTTCCAGCGCGAAACGAATTTGCGTATTACTTAGAAGGTTTTGAAGATTCATGGAATTATGTGGGCAGTAAACGCTCTGCAACCTATACCAATTTAGCGCCGGGCAAATATGTTTTTAAGGTAAAAGCATCTGAAAAAAACGGAGTCTGGAGTCAAAAGCCATTAGAATTGAAAATTGAAATTTTACCGCCCTGGTGGAAAACATCCTTTGCTTATCTTTTCTATTCATTGTTATTACTGGCGGCAATTTATTTTGGAAATCAATATTATCAAAACAGATTCAAACAGCAACAATTAATACAATTTGAAAAGAAAAAAGCAGCTCAGATTGAAAAATTAAACGATAAAAAATTGCAGTTCTTTACTAATATTTCGCATGAGTTTAGAACCCCGCTTACTTTAATTTTAAATCCTTTAGCGGATATTATCAGGAACAATAGCACGGAACTTTCAACCGGTGTTTTGAATAAACTGCAAACCATTCAAAAAAGTTCTGATCGGCTTTCAAGATTAATCAATGAGCTGATGGATTTTAATCAGCTTCAGTTCAATAAAATGCCACTCAAAGTACAACAGCTCGAAGTAGTAGCTTTTACAAAAGAAATTGTAAGTTATTTTGAAGAAGAAGCCCTGAGTCGTGGGATTGAATTGCAATTTGAATCAGATAAAAAAACATTACGAGATTGGGTAGATCCTAAAATGTTCGAGAAAATTATTTTTAATGTTATTTCTAATGCTTTTAAAGTAACTCCGGATAACGGAAAAATAAAGGTAAAATTAGTCTATAACGAAGAGTTCATTAATTTCCCATTAATAAGACCCGATTACAGAAGCGCTTCTTTTTCTATTATTGTTGAAGATACCGGCGCGGGATTGGATAAAAAAGACATTAAGCGAATTTTTGACCGTTTCTATCAGGTAAATAATTTAAATAAAGCGTATTACGGAAGTACGGGAATAGGGCTTGAGGTGGTTCGCGGATTTGTACAATTGCACAAAGGCATTATCGAGGTAGAAAGTGTTTTAGGCGCAGGAACCAAGTTTAAATTGGTATTTCCGGTTGGGAAAGATTTTTTTAATGAAAATGAAATCTTGCAGGAGGAATTTAAGAAAGAGAAGAAGATAAGTTTTACGCCAACTATTGAAAAAGAAGATGTTCAATCACCAGAAGATCAGGAAAAACAAGATCGTGTGTATACCATTTTGATTGTTGAAGACAATGCCGAACTTAGAAATTATCTAAAAAATGAACTTAAAAAAGAATATAAAGTACTCACGGCAGAAAATGGTCAGATTGGTTTAGAAACAGCTTTGCAAAAACTGCCGGATTTGATTTTGACAGATGTAATTATGCCCGTTATGAATGGTTTAGAATTGTGTAAAAACATTAAAACAGATTTAAAAACCAGCCATATTCCGTTGATGATGCTTTCGGCAAAAGCATTAATAAAAGACAAGCTCGAAGGAATAGATTCAGGCGCCGATATGTACCTGAGCAAACCCTTTGATATGGATATTTTAAGATCGAGTTTAGTGCAATTGCTTAAAAGCAGGCAAATTATGTTTAATAAATTCTACAACGGTATTACTCCAAAGGCAAAAGAAAAAACCACCACACTGGATAATGAATTTATAAAAAATGTACTGAATTACATCAATGAAAATATCAACGAATATGACTTGAGTGTTGAGGTTCTGGCATCGAAAGTATTTTTAAGCAGAAGCCAGTTGTACCGAAAAATTAAAACACTAACGGGCGTTTCGGTAAATGAATTTATACGAAATGTTCGTTTAGAAAAAGCCAAAGAATTAATAGAACTGGGTAATGATAATATAACCGAAATTAGTATTAAAGTAGGTTTTAGTTCCCCTTCTTATTTTACAAAATGTTACAAAGAAAAGTACGGACATTTGCCTACATACAATAAATAATTTACTGATTTTTTTTACTATCCATAAGGCGGTTTATACCGTCTTTTTTTTGCTTTAATAAGAAGAACAATTAAAGGTTTTGTTTTACCATATCAAGCGCTTCTTTATTAAACATAAAAGAATTAACACTAAATGTCTTTTTTAAGTAATTATCAAATAATTGTAAATAATACGCTTTTTTATTTCATACTTAAAAAAAATTAAGGGCATTATTATTAAAATCTCATTTCTATTTTTTTAGTTAAATCACTTAAAAACCGTCAATTAAGCCATTTATGTAGTTTTCATGCTACAAAATTGATAGATTTTGCATCATTTTTAATAGATAAATTTTACACTAAGCTTATATTTTTGAATGGTAACAAAACTAAATAACTAAGAAAACAAGTATTAACAATTTTAAAAATTACAGTATGAAATGAAAACCAAATTATTTATTGAAACCTTTTCTTAAACAAAATTACAGGAAGAAAAAACGGCTTTAAAAATGATAAATAAGTCATTCAATAAATAAAAAAACTTTACAACCAAACAACTATTTAAACTAATCAAAAAACCAATTAAAATGATGTTAAAAATAAAATTTGCAATAATCGCATTGCTAATAATTAGCAGTCAGAATGTGATGGCACAATCAAAGACGATACAGGGGGTAATTACTGATCCTTCAGGATTTCCTTTGCCTGGTGCCAGTGTTAACGTAGAAGGTTCAAAAAACAGCGCATCAACAGATTTTGATGGTAAATACTCTTTACAAGGAGTGAACGCCACAGACAAAATAACCTTTTCTTATGTAGGTTTGATTTCGCAAACCATAACTGCCGGTACAAGAACAACAATTGATGTTGTATTAGCATTATCCACACAAAACTTAAACGAAGTTGTAGTAGCTTATGGTACTCAAAAAAGAGCTAAGGTTACCGGAGCAATCTCAACAGTAGGTTCAAAAGATATTGCCGCTGTCCCTATTACTAATGCTGAATCTGCTTTGCAAGGACGTGCAGCAGGTGTTACTGTTGTAAATGGTGCGCCGGGTTCAAGTCCTACTGTTAGTATTCGTGGTTTATCTACGATGGGAAACAGTGCTCCATTGTATGTAATTGATGGGGTTTTAACAGGTAACCTCTCCGGTTTAAGTCCTAATGATATTGAGAGTATGTCAGTTTTAAAGGATGCCTCTACTACTGCTTTATATGGTTCAAAAGCTTTTAATGGGGTAATTGTGGTTACCACTAAAAAAGGTAAAAAAGGTCCTGGACAACTAAGTTTTAGTACTTATGTGGGCGGACAGGCGGTTACAAAAAGATATGATGTATTAAATACACAGCAATATCTGCAATATGCCAAAGATTTAGGAAGTGATTTAACAGCAAGGGCTGCTGAATTCGGAAATATAAATACCAACTGGCAGGATCAAATTTTTCAAACTGGTTTGATGCAGGATTATAATCTAAGTTTTTCAAATGGTACAGAGACTTCAACAAGTCGTTATTCTGCCGAATATATGAAACAAGAAGGTGCTGTTATTAATACTGGTTTTGAACGTTATTCTTTTAGAGCTAATAATACACAGGATATTGGAAAACTTAAAGTAGGAAGCAATATCGGTGTATCTTTCAGTACCATTAACCCGGAGCGTAGTGCAGGAGGTAGAACTTTATTAGAGCACGCTATTAAAATGGCGCCTTATTTTCCTATCTACAATGCAAATAATTTAGGAGGATATCAAGGTCCCAGCGCAATTGATGGTAACGATGCAGAAAATCCTGTGCGTGTAGCTAATTTAGGATCTCAAAAAATCAATAATTTATCGATAATAGGAAACATCTACGCTGAATTAGAAATTTTCAAAGGCTTAAAATTCAGATCACAAGTTTCCTTAGATTATTATACAAGCAAGGATCATACTTTTGTTCCTAGTTTTCAGGATGGTTCTTATCATAAACAGGCATTTTCTACAACAAATGAAACAAATGGACAAGGCCAGACTATTGTTTTTGATAACAGCTTAACTTATAAAACTACAATTGCAGGAAAACATAATCTTGAAGTATTAGGAGTTATTACTAAAATTGATGGAAAATCGCAAACTTTAGCAGCAGGAAGCCGTTACAGTATTTCGGATGAAATTGATCAGTTAAGATATAATGAAGGAAGTTTAACTTCTGCCAATTATGTAGAAAAAAATATTGGTTATATCGCCCGTATCAATTATGATTATAATGATAAATACATACTTGCAATTTCAGGACGTAGAGACGCTTCATCTCGTTTTGGAGCCAATAACCGCTGGGGTAATTTCTACTCAGTTGCCGTAGGATGGAATATTGCTAAAGAAAGTTTTATGGAAAATTCTATTTTCAGCACATTGAAACTTAGAGCCAGTACTGGTACGACAGGAAATGACAGAATAGAGAATTATCAGTACGCCGCTACATTACTTACTACCTATAATTATCCAATTAATGGAGGAAATGCACAAGGCGTTTCTATGGGAGTTGCTTCTAATCCTAACTTGAAATGGGAGTCTAAAACAGATAGAAATATAGGTTTGGATTTTGGTTTGTTTGAAGATAAATTCACGGGATCTTTAGAATATTTCAACAATAAAAGTAGCGATATTCTTTTTGCAGTGCCCCTTCCTGCTTCTGTAGGATCTGCGGGTGGTGGAACTCAAATTCAAAATGTTGCCGATGTGAAAGTAAGCGGATTTGAAGTATCCTTAGGTTATAATGACAGAAAAGGAGATTTTACATGGTCTGCCGTAGCTAATTTAGGAACAAGTAAAAACGAAGTAACCGGCTTAGCGCCAGGAGTAACTAGTGTGTTAGGTGGTCCAACAGCCAGAGCTGGTCTTGAAAACTTTTCCAGACTAGAAGTAGGTCAGCCGTTATTCTATTTTTATGGATACCAAACAAACGGAATTTATCAAAATCAGGCAGAAGTAGATGCTGTTTTCGGACCAGGTCAGACCACGATCAAACCAGGAGATATTAAAATTGTTGACCGCGATGGTAATAAAATAATTAATTCAAATGACAAAACAAATATCGGGAATCCATATCCGGATTTTACTTACGGTTTAAACCTTACTGCAGCTTACAAAAATTTCGATTTTAACTGCTTTATATCCGGAGTTCAGGGGAATGATATTTTCAATGCAAATACTTTTGATCTAAAAGGAATGAATCGTTTGTTTAATGCAAGTACCGATGTATTAGACAGAGCAATTGTTGTAAATGGCGTTGTCACAAATCCATCTGCTACTTTACCAAGAGCTCAGGGTGCAGATATCAACTGGTCTTCTGCAAATCAGCGTTATGTTGAAGATGGATCCTATACAAGACTAAAAAATATAGCCGTAGGATACACATTTTCCGGAGATGCATTTAAGGCTTATTTTTCAAAAATAAGATTCTATGTAAGCGGGCAAAACTTAATTACAGTTACAAAATATAGCGGTTTAGACCCTGAGATCGCACGTGCGGACGCCAATGCAAATTCTGCAGGTATTGATTTAGGAAGATATCCACAGCCAAAATCTGTGATTTTTGGACTTGATGTTACATTTTAATATATAAAAGAAAATGAGAAAAATAAAATATATACTTATAGTTCTGACAGGAGTTTTAACTATAACTTCATGTGATTCTGGCGAATTAGAATTAACTAATCCCAACACTTTAGCACCAGAAACTTTCTTTATAAATGAAGCACAGGTGCAGTCATCTGTAAATGCATCTTATGCAAATTTGCAGACAAGAGGGCTTTATGGCAGAAATTTTTCTTTTGCTATGGATCTTATGGCTCAGGATGCTTTAGGAAATCCGCAGTTAGAAGGAAACAAAAAACCTTTTCAGGATTTTTCTTTTAATGCAGGAAATGATATTATTCAATATTATTGGGAATCCTGTTATAAAGGGATATCCAGAGCTAATTTTGTATTGGATAATGAAGCGAAAATAAATGCTCTTTCAAGTTCGGATTTTTCACAAGAGAAAAAGAACAAATATTTAGGAGAAGCTCACTTTTTAAGAGCCTATTATTATTTTCTGCTAGTGAAACGATTTGGAGATTTGCCAATTTACAAAACAGGTACTATTATTGGCAATGCCAGAAGTCCTAAGGCAGAAGTTTATGCCCTGATAGAAGAAGATCTTGTATTTGCGTCTAAAAATCTTTTACCAAGAGCAACAGAAGTACCGGGAAGAGCTTGTAAAGAAGCAGCTTATGCTTATCTGGGAAAAGTATTGTTGTACCAAAAAAAATACGATGAAGCGTTGGTTGCATTGAATAATGTTACAGGATTCAGTCTTGAGGATAAAGGCAGTTTTTACAACAACTTTATGGTAGAGACAGAACACGGCAAAGAATCAATTTTTGAGATTGAGTTTGACGAGAAAAATGGAACAGGTGATCAATGGGGTGCTGTTGGTGATAGCGAGGGAACTGGTTTTGAAGAGTCGACACTTAGAGGACAGGAATATGGAAACCTAAGCTGGTACAATGTGTATCCGTCAGACGATTTGTTAGATTCGTATGAAGCAGGAGATTTACGTTTTGGAGATACTTTTTATGTACCAGGCTCAACCTATTTGAAAGGAACCAAGGTAATGCTGGCAAGTAATTTTACTACCTCTGCAGGTATTAGAAGAGCGGGCTGGAAAAAATATCAAAACTATTACGAAAGAGAAGATGAAGCAACACGCTCAAGTATTAACTTCAAAGTAATGCGTTACGCAGATGTACTGCTTATGAAAGCCGAGTGCGAAAATCAAAGAGCAGGAGGCTCACAAACAGCGGCCATTGCTTATATTAAAGAAGTGAGAGATCGTGCAGGTTTAACCACCAATATTACCGCTACAAAAGACGCTGTTTTTGCTGCAATAGTTCATGAACGTAAAGTAGAATTTGCCGGAGAACAAAGCCGTTTTGATGATATTATGAGATGGGGTAACGCAAGTGTAGAATTAGCAGGAAGTGGTTTTCAGGCTGGTAAAAGCGAGTTATGGCCAATACCAAACAGAGAAACATCTTCTAATCCTAATATAAAACCAAGTAATAATAATCCTGGTTACTAAACGATTAAATTATGTTAGTTTGAATTAAGTTAAGTTAGTATTTTTGGTAAACAGCGCATTTTTAATGCGCTGTTTATTTTTGTATAAGTCCGAGTCAATTATAATTGAGAAAATTAATCCACGATCTAAAATCTAAAGTCTACAATCTAAGATCTACAATCTAAAATCCACAATCTAAAGTCTATAATCTAAAGTCTATAATATAAAGTTATAATCTAAAGTCTATAATCTAAAGTCTATAATCTAAAGTCTATAATCTAAAGTCTATAATCTAAAGTCTATAATCTATGTTCTATATTCTAAAATCTGCAATCTAAAATCTACAATCTAAAATCGACTTCTTCTCTCCTCCAAATCCGTTTCAATTTGAATTTCCATTTTTTTATCTATTACATAAAAGCATAATAAAACAGCACTGATAATAAAGATAAACCCCGGATAAATGCTTACCGAAAGTTTAATCCCTTCTACCGCCGCCGGCACCTGATTAACCTCTTTAGCCACATAACCATATTTAGATAAAAATGCTGCACCCAAAGCACTGCCAATACTTATTCCTATTTTTAATCCGAAAATCATGGCCGAAAAAACAGTAGCAGTTGCCCGGCGATTGTTTTTCCATTCGCTGTAATCCGCCACATCCGCAATCATAGCCCACAATAGCGGAATTGTTATGCCGTAAATAAATCCGTGTAATAATTGCGTCAGGAAAACCATGGCAACGGCAGACCGGCTATAGAAATTAAATGCCAGAAGACTAAGCGCAGATAAAAATATAAAAGTGATGTAAACATTTCTTTTGCCAAAAGAATCAGCAAGAGGTTTTGAAAACATAATCCCGAAGATCATAAAAAGAATTCCGCCCGCATTAAAAAGACTAAATGCAGAAGTAGGCGCATCCATTGGCCACTGAAAATCTACAAATCCCATTGTCATCAACGAATGATTCAGCCGTTCGATAAAGGATGTAAAACCAGTATCATTCAAAAAAACAATTTGTGCTTCCGGATCTAAATAATATTTAAAATAAAAAACATACATACCACCCTTTAGCGACAAAGTAATAAAAACCAGAATAGTAACCAATAACATCACCAGCCAGGGACCATTTTTAGATAAATCCATAAAATCCTGCTTTACCGAAGATTCCTGATTTTTTGCAGGTATAATTCTTTCTTTGGTGGTCAGAAACGTAATAAGTAAACAAACCACCCCAACAATGGCAAATAAGAGCATTGTATTTTTAAAACCAACAGCTTTATCACCATTTCCTAAAATCAAAACAAAAGGAAGCAAAAGGGACTGAATTATAAATTGAGCAATCATTACAGCAACAAAACGATAGGAGGAAAGGCTGTTTCGTTCTTTCATATCACCCGTCAAAACACCACTTAGGGCAACATACGGTAAATTATTGGCCGAATAAATAAGCACTAAAAAAAAGTAAGTAAGTAATGCATAGATTATCTTTCCCGACATTCCGAAATCAGGAGTTAAAAAAGAAAGCACAGCAGCAATTCCAAAAGGCAGACAAGTCCATAATATCCAAGGTCTGAATTTTCCCCAACGCGTTTTGGTACGGTCAGCGATAACGCCCATAATGATATTAAAAAAAGCACCAATAAAACCTCCGGTAAAAATAATTACACTTGCTGTTCCGGCAGGAATTTTATAAACATCAGTATAAAAGAAAGCCAAAAAAGTAAGTAGCGTCTGAAAAATCAAATTCGCTGCAAAATCACCTAAACCGTAACCTATTTTTTCTAGTACAGAAAGTTTTTTTGATGTATTATTCATAAATATAGTAGCTGCTTTTTTATGGGCTTTTATCGTCTCAGGTCAATTATTTTTAAAGTGTTTTGATCCAAAAAGCAACACTTCTTTTTTTATTCCGGGTATAAAGAATACTAATGTAAAAATAGCCTGAAAGTTGAAATAACTGTATCATTTTTGAAGCCTATAATAACATATTTGAAGCATCACTTGACTTCAGTAAATCTATTCAATATAAATACCCGTTTTAATTTCGAATACTAAAAATATCAATTCAAAAGAGATTTCTTGTTTTTTATTGAGGAGCATTTTTTTAACTCATTTTATTCAATGGTTTCAATCGTCAATTAAAAGATTTTAGGAAGTAATAAAGAAGAATATATTTTAAAATAAAACATCATACAACCGATTGCGTAATAACTGGTTTTGTTTATATTTGTAATAAGTACACTTATGTTTATGTGTATTCAGGATAGTGCTGCTATCGGAAATTTTGAATTAGCTTATTTTAGTTATTTAGTTTTTTATAATGCCGAAAAGTTACCAAAAGGCATCAGTTACAAACATTCAATCTTTGTAGATTATTCACATTATGATGAACGCGAAAGCATTCAGAAAATAATCTGCACAACACAAGGTAAAAGTAAGATCGGGCAAAATCTTCCTGATTAATTTTTCCAGTTAAAGAATTAATACTTCACATTTTTTTGAATTAACAGTAAAATAATAAAAAGACAAATATGATTCTACATAAAAAATTCACAATAGAATACGGGACTAAAATCCGAGTTTTAATACTAGTTTTTGTTTTCATTGTTCCGGTTTTTGCAATAGGTCAGAATAAAAAGAAAACAGATAAATCAGAACTTAAAAAAACTCAATACCGCAATCTTTTTAAAGAAGCAGGTTATAGCCAAACTGAGATCGACAAGAAATTAACCAAAGCCTATTATGATGTTTTTGAAGGACCGGACAAAGTTTATTTTGAAGAAGGCGATTCGCTAGCATACGTTTCGGATGTTAAAAATAAAGATGCCCGTACCGAAGGAATGTCATACGGAATGATGGTGTCCGTTCAGCTCGATAAAAAAGAAGTTTTTGATCGTCTCTGGCGATGGTCTGTAAAATATATGCAGCATCAGGAAGGACCAAGAGAAGGTTATTTTGCCTGGAGCGTAAATCCTCAGACCAAAAAACAAAACTCTCTCGGTTCTGCTTCAGACGGAGAATTGTACTATATAACAAGTCTGCTTTTTGCTTCTAATAAATGGGGCAATAATACCGGAATCGATTATTATAAAGAAGCCAGAAGAATATTAGATGCCATGTGGAAAAAAGATGGTACCGGCAATATCTATAATATTATAAATAGAGAACACAAACAGATTTCTTTTGTTCCGGAAGGAGGAGGTTACAACTGGACAGATCCGTCGTATCATGTTCCTGCCTTTTACGAGATATGGGCATTGTACGCCAAAGATGGTCATGAACAGTTTTATAAAGAATGTGCCGATGTTTCGCGTAATTTTTTGCACAAAGCCTGTCATCCGATAACGGGTCTGACTTCAGATTATACTGAGTTTAATGGCGAACCACATCCCACGCCCTGGCTGCCTCCCGGATTTCGTTATGACTCGTGGCGCGTTCCTATGAATGTGGCAATGGATTATACCTGGTACGGAAAAGATAAAGAATGGCAGGAAGATTATGCTAAGCGATTTCAAAATTTCCTTAGATTTAAAGGATTAAATACTTTTGAAGATCAGTTTAATCTGGATGGTTCTACACCTGAATTTATTCTTCAGGCAGGTCCGGTAAAAAAGCTGAGGCATTCTATCGGTTTAGTAGCAACAGCAGCTACGGCATCGTTAGTAAACAAAGACAAAGCAAGTATAGATTTTGTTCACGCGGTTTGGAATGTCAAATTAGAACCTTATGAAGACGGTTATTTTGATCCTTATTATGATGGCTTAATGTACCTTTTCAGTTTAATGCATCTTAGCGGAAACTACCAGATTATAGCCCCAAAAGGTTAATTAAACAGTACTTAGAAAAACATCTCGCAAATGCACTAAAATTGATTACCGACGATATTTCGTTGGTGATCAATTTTTTATTATTTTAAATTTAAATACATAATTATCAATACCTTCGTATAGCCAGTTTAATTCATATGAAGATGCTTTCTAACAACTACAGAATAGTTCTTTTTCTCCTTATATTATTTAAAAATGGAGATGCAAACGCAGTAGCTCCTGTTCTAAAACAAATTCAGGTTGAAACAGCAGAAACAACGCTGCCCACTTTAGAAAATAAATTGGACCAGAACCCGCCTTATACCGATCAGGAGGTAAAAAAAGCAGAAAAATTATTAAGCGGTTTAGAGGGAAATGTCGATAAAATTAAAATTTTACTCAAAGTAAGCGATTGGTATGAAGCTTCTTTTAATAATCCTGAAACATTAGAAAAAGCATTTGCGTATGCAGAGGAAGCCCTTCGTTTAAGCCGATACCTTCATTCTGATATTTATGCCGGAAAATGTTATCTGCAATTTTCAATGCTGCATCAGTTACGAAATAATAATGCGATGATAGAAGCCAGCGCCAAAAAAGCAATACAATTACTGGCAAATACAAATCAAACAGATGCATTAGGAGAATCCTGGGTCATGATCTGGTCGGCAAAAATGCGTACTCATGCACCAATAGAAGAACGACTGACTCCAATTTTTAAAGCAGCAGCTTTGTTCGAAAAATCCGGAAACAGTAAAAGAAGCGGTGACTGTTACAGAGAGATTAGTGAATTGTATTTTTCGATTTCAGATTTTAATAGCTCTTTAAATTTTCTAAAAAAAGCCATATCTTTTTATAAAGCAGCAAAGCTTAAAGATGATGATATATATCCCACTTCTTCCAGATTAAATATTATTTATGAGGCAGAAAAAAGGAACAGGGATATTATTAGGCTTAAAAACAAAACCCTTTTACAGCAAAGCAAACTTAAAAATGAGGTGTTTTTGCGTAATTCGATGGTGATTTTTGTGGTGCTTTTATTGATCATTCTTGGGCTGCTTTATAAAAGCTACAGATTTAAAAAGAAAACAAATAAAGTACTCGAAACCCAACAGGACGAAATCAATAAAAAAAATAATACGCTGCAAAATTTGGTAGTCGAAAAAGAATGGTTACTGCGGGAAATTCATCACAGGGTAAAAAATAACCTGCACATGGTAGTAGGTTTATTAGCAAGTCAGGTGGAGTTTTTAAAGAATGAAGAAGCCGTTCAGGCCATTAATAATAGTCAGAACAGGATTCAGGCCATGTCTTTAATTCATCAAAAATTATATCAGTCAGAAAGTTTATCGATTATAGATATGCCTTCGTATATTTTCGAATTGACAGAATATTTAAAAGATTCATTCGAAATTCGAAATACCATCAGAATTATTCTGGATATAGACAGTTTTAATCTGCCGTTGTCACATTCAATTCCCATTGGACTTATTTTCAACGAAGCCGTTACGAATGCCATCAAATATGCTTTTCCAAATCACGAAAATGCAATTATTACTATTTCGCTTAAAAAAATTGGCGATCAAAGTTACAGATTAATTATTCATGATAATGGTGTCGGGCTTCCAGCCGATTTTGACCCTTACAACAATCCTTCATTAGGTGTAAAATTAATGCATGGCCTGGCCGCTGATATTGAAGGAAAGTTTTTAATTACCAATCTAAACGGAACAAAAATAACTTTAGAGTTTACTTGTAACGAAAATAATCTCCATTAATATAATGCTATAATAATGTCGAAATCATTAAAAATTCTAATTGTTGAAGATCAGTTTGTCGAAGCAAATCATTTACGATTGATGCTGAAAAAAGCAGGGCATACTGTTACTGGCATGGCACGCTCTGTACCCGATGCCAAATATTATATTGCTCAGGAAAAACCGGAATTGGTTTTATTAGATATTTTTCTTTCGGGAAAAGAAACCGGTATTGACCTTGCCGAAATATTAAAAGAAGACAATATTCCGTTTATTTATCTTTCTGCAAATTCAAATGAACAAGTACTGAGTAAAGCAAAACTAACCCATCCGTACGGATTTTTGGTAAAACCTTTTAGAGAAAAAGATTTATTAGTAACAATCGAAATTGCCCAGTATCATCAGGAACATGGCATAGAATCCAGTATTAGAAAAGAGCTTTTGTTTCAGAAACAACTAAAAACAATAGTTACAAAAAGCGGCACCTGGGACGACAGGGTTCTTAATATCATTACTTCTTTGCAATCTCTTATTTCGTTTGATCTTGTAATGGCTGTTTTTTCGATGGATGATAAATTATCCAACAGAGTTTTAGGTTATGCCAGAACTGGTTTGCATGAATACCAAAAAATAGGCATTGAGGAATTGCAAAATATTACCGCCTTAAAAGAATCTGAAATAAATGAATTGCGCAATAAAAGTAAAGTAGAAACGGAAGCGACTTTCTATAACGATCAGGACTTTGTAAAAATATGCAACAAAACCCCAATCAAAAAAATGATTGCGAATTCGATGAATATGAAATCGAATCTAATGCTGCCGGTTCCTTTATCACTTCATCAAAACGGAGGACTTTATTTGTCTTTTTTTAGCCGACAACCTGATAATTACAACAAAAATCACCTTACATTATGTGACAGACTTAAGGAACCTTTAATTTATGCTATTGAAAATTTAGTAAATGCAGATAAAAAACTAGATCAGAAAATAAGTCCGGTTGAAAAATACAATACTTCAAAAAATGTAAAAATATCAGGTTTTGAATCTATTGTGGGTAAAAGTCCGATATTGCTAAAATTGTTCGATCATATTATGCAGGTCGCGCCAGCAGATACAACCGTTTTAATTACAGGCGAAAGCGGCACAGGAAAAGAAAGTATTGCTAATAGTATTAAGCAATTATCAGATCGAAAAAATCAGCCTTTTATAAAAATTAACTGTTCAGCGCTCCCTTCAAGTCTTATTGAATCGGAATTATTTGGCCATGAAAAAGGATCTTTTACAGGAGCGACAGAAAGACGAATTGGTAAATTTGAACAAGCTAATAACGGAACTTTATTTCTGGATGAAATAGGAGATATGCCTTTAGAAATGCAGGCTAAATTGCTTCGTGCTATTCAGGAAAAAGAAATTGAACGCGTTGGAGGAAATCTTCCTATAAAAGTAAATGTGCGAATCATTGCAGCGACCAATTGCAATCTGGAAAAAGAAGTTGCCGATGGCCGTTTTAGGCTTGATTTATATTACAGACTTAATGTTTTTCCAATTCAATTGCCGCCTTTACGAGAGCGAAAAGAAGATATTGGTCTTCTGGCGCGTCATTTTATTGCAGTCTATAGTGCTAAAACGGGGAAAAATGTAACCGAAATAGGCGAAGACGCTTTAAAAAGTCTGCTTTCTTACCAATGGCCCGGAAATATTCGGGAACTCGAAAATCTCATCGAAAGAAGTATTCTATTAGCAAAAACAGATACTATAGAACATATTCCGCTTCCGGCATTTGATGAAGTCAAAGTAAATAATAATTCTAACGAATGGTTCTTTAAAACGATTCAGGAAAATGAGCGGGAACATATTATTAATGTCTTAGAAAAATGCAACGGCAGAATCAGAGGCACAGGCGGAGCATCAGAAATATTGGGACTTCCACCAACTACATTGGCGTCGAGAATGCAAAAATTAGGCATAAAAAGAAGTCATTTTTAATGGTGAATTTTGAATGATAAATGGTGAATTTTTAGAGCATAATCTAACAATTCATAATTGACAATTGACAATCCACAATTAAAAAAACGATATTAAGTTGCTGTATTTTCGTTGTACGACGAAATATAGTTTGTTTAAAATCAATCAATTAAATATAATTCTTTGATTTTCAATTAGTTAATAGAAAGGTTCGGTTTTAGTTTACAGTTTGGCATAACATTAAAACATGAATTATGCTAACTGAAAACCCTACTACAATACTTTTTATTACCGGCGCCTTTGTCAGTAATAATTGTTGGGACGAATGGAAAGTCTTTTTTGAGAGCAAAGGATTTAAAACTCTGGCTCCGGCATGGCCATATAAAGACGCTCCGGCAACTGTTTTACGCGACCGTCATCCCGATGCGCAAATTGCCAGTTTGCGATTGGCTCATTTAATCGAATATTTTGAGGATATCGCCAAAAAACTTCCTCAAAAACCTATTATAATTGGCCATTCTATTGGCGGACTTACAGCGCAAATACTTTTACAGCGCAATTTGGCAGCAGTTGCCATTGCCATACATTCAGTTCCTCCTCAGGGAATTATGACCTTTAAATTTTCATTTTTAAAAGCCGGTTGGGGACCTCTTGGCTTTTTTACCTCCACAAAAAAAACATTCCTGATGAGTTTTAGTCAGTGGCAGTATGCATTTACAAACGGAATGCCGGAAGAATGGCAGGAAAAAGCCTATTGCGATGCTGTAATTCCGGAATCAAAATTAATTGTTCGCGATACCATAACATCTGTTGCAAAAGTAGATTTTCATGCGCCTCACAAACCATTACTGCTTATTGCCGGATCAACGGATCATACCATTCCGGAATCGCTCAATTATTCTAATTATAAAAAATACACCGATAAAAATTCGATCACAGACTTTAAGGTTTTTCCTGAAAGAAATCACTTTGTTTTAAATCAGCCTGGCTGGCAGGAGATTGCAGTTTATATACAAGAATGGTTGGCAAAATTGCCTGCTTGAAAATTTACATTAACCAAATTATTTAGTAACCAATTAAATTAAAAATTATGAAAACGAATGCATTAAAAACCGCTTTTTTAGACATTAAAAACAAAGCAATTCAGCTTTTAAGTTTTTGTCTTTTAGTACTGACTTTAATTTCCTGTAATAAAAAAACAGAAGAAACTCCTGTAACAGAAACAAAACCTGCGACATCAACTGAAACAGTTCAAACAGAACCTGCAAACCCACCTGAAAATTTTAAACATGCTATTGCAGAAGTAAACGGAATCAAAATTCATTACGTGATTGGCGGAAAAGGAGATCCGCTGGTGTTAGTACACGGATTTGGTCAAAACTGGTACATGTGGAATCGTTTATTGCCTGAATTATCCAAACATTTTACTGTAATCGCTCCTGATTTAAGAGGGGTGGGCGAATCGGATAAACCAGAAGGCGGTTACGACAAAAAGACAATGGCATCAGATATTCACGAACTGGTAAAAAAATTAGGCTATAATAATATCAATCTGGCAGGACACGATATCGGACTTATGGTGGCTTATGCCTATGCGGCACAATACGGAAGCGAAGTTAAAAAAATAGCCTTAATGGATGCCTTGCTTCCGGGCATAGAACCAGTTTGGTCTCAAGTTTCGGCTTCTGCATGGTGGTTTGGATTTTTTGCATGGCCAGCTTCAGGAGATATTGTGAGCGGGAAAGAAAAAGAGTTTTTAACGAGTTTTTGGCCAGTAGTAGGGCACGTGAAAGACCCTTTTACAGCTGAGGAAACGGCTGAATTTATCAGAGCCTATTCTGTTAAAGATGGTGCAAAATCAAGTTTTAAATGGTTTGGAGCTTTTCCACAAGACGGGAAAGACAATCTGGTTTTTGCAAAAACGAAACTTAAAATGCCATTATTGGCGATGGGAGGAGAATATTTTGCAGCAGCTTTCTTAAAAGACCATTCAAAATTAGTGGCAGAAAATGTGACCGAATCTAAAATTGCAGGATCAGGTCACTGGCTTGTTCAGGAAAATACAGCACAGGTACAAAAAGATTTACTTGCCTTTTTTCTGGCTAAATAACTAAAATCATGAAAAAACTACTGTTATCAGTATCACTTTTTGTTGGGCTTCTATCTCAGGCCCAGCAAAAAGCAGATCTGATTATCTACAACGGAAAAATTGCAACGATGCAGAAACAAGGAGAATTTGTTCAGGCAATTGCAATAAAAGACGGAATTATTCTGGATACCGGAACAGAGAAAAATATCGTTGCTGCATACAAATCTTCGGCAACAAAACTAATTGATGCCAAAGGAAAAACAGTAATTCCGGGACTTAATGACAGCCACATGCATGTTATTCGCGAAGGTTTAAATTATAATTCTGAATTGCGCTGGGATGGTGTGAAAACCTTAAAACGTGCCATGGAAATGCTGAAAGAACAAGCCGCAAGAACGCCGGATGGTGTTTGGATTAAAGTTATTGGAGGCTGGAACGAATTTCAGTTCGAAGAAAAAAGACAGCCTACAATTGATGAAATCAATGCAGCGGTTCCGGACAAACCTGTATTTATAACCTATTTGTACGGGAAAGCTTTCCTTAACAAAAAAGGAATTGAAGTTTTGGGTTATACGAAAGATACCAAATACGAAGGAAGTGTTTTAGAACAAGATGCCAGCGGCAATTTAACGGGTTTAATGTATGCCAAAGAAACGCCAAAAGCGATTTACATGACTTTGGGACTTACGACAAAACTAAATCCCGAAGAACGTCTGAACAGTTCTATACAGTTCAATCACGAACTCAATCGCTTCGGACTTACGAGTATCATTGATGCCGCAGGCGGAAGCCAAAACTTTCCGGCAGATTATGTTACGTCGCTCGAATTGGCCAAGCAAAATAAACTAAGCCTTAGAATTTCTTATTATCTATTTGCACAGCAAAAAGGAAGGGAATTACAAGATTACGAGAAATGGGTGGCAGAAACTCAAATCAATAAAAACGATAATCTGATGGTGGCCAATGGTTATATAGAAGAAGGCGCAGGAGAAAATATAGTAGCTTCTGCAGCCGATTTTGAAAATTTTCTGGAACCCAGAATTGTATTGTCTGATGAAATGGAAAAAGATCTGGAACCCATTATTCGATTATTGGCTAAAAACAAATGGCCTTTCAGACTTCATGCCACGTATGGCGAATCTATTGACAGAATGCTGAATGTTTTTGAAAAAGTAAATAAAGAAATTCCGTTCAACGGATTACGATGGTTTTTCGATCATGCGGAAACTATTACAACGCCAGAACTAGAACGCGTTAAAAAACTAGGCGGAGGTATTGCAGTGCAGTTTAGAATGTATTACCAAGGCGAATTGTACAACAAAATGTACGGCGCGCCAAAAACACAATTGCCTCCAATAAAAAAAATGCTTGAACTCGATATTCCGGTTGGAGCAGGAACAGACGCGACCAGAATTTCAACCTATAATCCCTGGATGTCGTTGCATTGGTTGCTAACAGGAAAAACAATTGGTGGCATGCAGTTCTGGCCTAAAGAACAGATTTTAGACAAATTTACTGCTTTGCAATTGTACACTTCCGGAAGTGCCTGGTTTTCTGGTGAAGAAAAAGACAAAGGAAAATTAGTAAAAGGAATGTATGCGGATCTCGCCATTTTATCCGACGATTATTTTTCGCTTAAAGCGGATGATGTTCGAAAAATCGAATCGGTTTTAACGGTTGTTAATGGTAGAATTGTTTACGCTTCCGCGGAATATAAAGCATTGAATCCGGAGATTCCTGCTGTAATTCCGGATTGGTCTCCGGTGAAACATTTTGGAGGTTATCAGAGGTAACAATTGCAAAAAACAATTTCAAAATTCAATGTCAATTTGAATAAATAACCAAATAGCAATTATCATATAAAAATTGAGATTGAGAATTAAAGGACTGTCATTGCTATTGTAATTGATTTTTGACATTGCCATTGTAATTGCCATTGATTTTTGATATTGAAAAAATGACAACTAAAAAAGCAATTTGTTTCTCTCTAGCCCTGATCGCAGTGATATCCTTTGCTTTTTTTCTTTAAAAAAGGAAAGATATAACGGAGAGCAGGAACTATGTTTCTAAAAATGCCCGATGCTTTTGCTTCTAAAAAAAATGACACTAAAAAAAACAACCATGAAAAAGATAAATCTTATTTTAATGATAGTACTTATGCTGCTTTTAGTACAACATACGTATGCACAAATGCCAATGCCGCCCGAAGTTCCTATTTGGGATGCGAATAAAGTAACGCTAAAACTGCATAAAATTTCCGACAATGTTTATGCCGTTTCGCCATCAACAACCGAAACAGAAACTACCAAAGGGATTCCGCAAGCAACTTCTGCGGGGTTTATTGTGGGCGACAAAGGAGTTTTGTTAATAGAAACGATGCTGAGTAAAAGATTATACGACCAACTGTACAAATTGATTCGGTCTGTAACTCCAAAACCTATTGTTTATGCAATAAATACGAGTGATCATGGCGATCATTGTTTTGGAAATTATTTGCTTCCAAAAGAAACGATTCTAATTCAAAACGAGTTCTGCAAAGAAAATCTGGCTAAGAATTACGACGGAATTAAACAATTTATGATCATGCTTTTTGGAAAAGACCGTGGGATTGAGCAAAGTGTATATCGTCCCGCGGATCTTACAATTGCCGTAAACCAAAGTCTTAAAATAGATTTGGGTGGCGGGAAAATTGTAGAAATCATTAATGTGGGTACGGCACAATCTCCGGCAGATTTGTTTGTCTTTCTTAGGGATTCAGGCAAAAATGTGTTGTGGGCAGGAAATCCTTTTATTGCAGAAAGTCCGGCGATTCCGTGGTTGTTTGATGGTTACTTTTTAGAGCCGGTTAATAACCTGAATAAAATTTATAACATGATAGGCGATAAGGATATTGTGGTTCCCGGACATGGCCGAATTACGAATAAAGCAGGTATAAAATATACGATAGATTATGTTGAGGCTTTAAAAACAAATGTCGAAAATGCTGTTAAAAAAGGACTGACTTTAGAGGAAACAAAAGCTTCGGTAACGATGAAAGAATATGATAAAGGATATGAACTTTTTAATTGGCTTCATTTTAATTTTAATGTTCCCAATGCGTATAAAGACATCAAACAAAATAGTGCTAAATAATAGTGCCGGAAGGCTAATAACAATTAAAATTAGCATTATGAAAAATTGGACTTTATTGCTGGTTTTACTGATTTCACTGGGCTGTTTTGGTCAGCGGTATCCTGATTTTAAATCATTGCGATACGATGAGAATTATAGTTTTTTGAAAAATGATACTGTAAAAAATGACTGGTACAAGACGATGAAATTTTTGCCGCTTTCTTCTTCTCAAAAATATTATATCAGTTTTGGAGGAAACATCCGTTACCAATATTTCTATGCTAAAAATGAAAATTGGGGAGACGGACCGCAAGATAATGACGGTTATATTTTATCGCGCTTTTTATTGCATGCCGATTTTCATGCCGGAAAATTTTTCCGTGCGTTTGTACAAACTCAAAGCAGTCTGGCAGATGGAAGAATCGATCCGAGTCCTGTAGATCAGGATCCGCTTGAAGTGCATCAGGCTTTCGCCGATTTTAATTTCGTAAATGAAAAAAGTAAAAAGTTTATTCTAAGAGCCGGAAGGCAAGAACTGACTTATGGATCACAGCGTTTGGTAGCCGTGAGAGATGGCCCAAATAACCGACAATCTTTTGACGGAGTTAAATTGATGACTGCAAAAGATAATATTTCGGGTGATTTTTTCTACAGCTATTTTGTAGTGGCACGCGACGGTATTTTTGATGATCATTCGAGTAAAGACAGGCAATTATGGGGAAGTTATTTTGTAATTAATAAAGTTCCGGTGATTAAAAATATCGACGTTTATTATTTAGGTTATAAAAGGACCAAAGCTTCGTTTAATGATGGCGCAGGAAAAGAAACACGACATTCTGTAGGTACAAGAATTTGGGAGAAATCAGAAAACTGGCGTTATGATGGCGAAGCAGTATATCAGTTTGGGGATTTTGCTTCAAAAAACATTAGTGCCTGGACGGCTTCAATTAATGCCGGATATCGTTTTAATGAAGTGAAATTTCATCCTGAATTAAGTTTTAAAGCCGAAGCAATAAGCGGAGACAAAGAAGTTGGAGATAACGGATTACAGACTTTTAATCCGCTTTTCCCTCGAGGCGCTTATTTTGGTTTGGCTTCAGTAATTGGTCCGGCGAACCTTATTGATTTTCATCCGTCGATAAGTTTACAATTAAGTAAAAGTGTTGATTGGGTTATTGATTATGATATGTTTTGGAGATACAGCAGCAACGATGGAATTTATGCTCCAAATACGATTTTGATTTATCCGGGCGATACCACAACGGCAAAGAAAATTGGAAATCAACTCGAATCAGAAATCACTTGGCAGCCTAATCCATATTTATATTTTCGTCTTGAAGGTACGTGGTTTAATGCGGGAGAATACATAAAAGCATCCGGAACGGGAAAAGATATCTTTTTCGCCGGAATTACAATGCAGCTTAATTTTTAAGTGCATTACATGAAATAATTTAAAACAGTTAATCATGGAAAAATTCCAAATACAATCAAAAAGAAAAACCGTGAGACTAACAGCATTATTGTTATTAATTACTTTTTCGATACAGGCACAAGTCTATTCAGAAGATGAACTTAAAACCAAACAAACGGCAGACAAATTCTTTGAATATATTGGAGCCAAAAATCCGGAAAAAATAGCCTCAATGGTTTCAGAAAATGTTGACTGGTATATTTTTGAATCTAAATATATGCCCTGGACGGGACATCGCTCTAAACGGGAAGAGGTTGCGGCACTTTTTAAAACTTTGTTCAGCTATTTTATTGACGGAAGAGAAAAACTCGAAGTGCAATCTTTTTTATTGCGTGGTAATGAAGTAGCCGTTTTTGGAACCATAGAAAGAACAGTTAAGAAAACAGGGAAACATTTTAAAATGCCGTTAGCGATCCATATAACAGTAGAAAATAATCTTATTAGCAAATTTTCATTGTATGAAGAAACCTTGATTCTTGAAAAGGCTTTTAAGTGATTATCAGTTAATTTTTAAATAGAAATCAAAATGAAGTATCAGCAATTATTTCAGGAATATAAATTAAACGGAACTCAGTTGAAGAACCGTTTTTTAATGGCGCCAATGACACGTTCAAGAGCTTCTCAGCCAGGCGACATCCCCAATACGTTAATGGCAGAATATTACGCTCAGCGAAGTACAGCCGGTATTATAATAACAGAAGCAACTCAGGTTTCCTTGCAGGGAAAAGGTTATGCAAATACTCCGGGAATTTACAGCAAAGAACAAATTGAAGGCTGGAAACTAATAACAGATGCAGTGCATAAAAACGGAAGTAAAATATTTTTGCAGCTGTGGCACGTGGGTAGAGTAAGCAGCTCAAAGGTCAACGGATTACAACCTATTGCGCCTTCTGCATTAATCGCCCAAAATACGAGTGTTTATATTTTTGATGGAGCTCTTAATGGAGACGCGACTTTTGTTCCGGTAGAAGAACCGAGAGAAATGAATGCAGCAGATATAAAAACGGTAATTGAAGAATTTGTACAAGGAGCGAGAAATGCCATTGAAGCCGGTTTTGACGGTGTCGAAATTCACGGTGCAAATGGTTATCTGATTGATCAGTTTTTAAGAAGCAATAGTAATAAAAGAAGTGATGAATATGGAGGAACAAAAGAAAATAGAATTCGTTTACTAATTGAAATTTCAAAAGCAGTAGCCGATGCCATCGGAAAAGGAAAAACAGGAATAAGATTATCGCCTTTTATCAGTTTTAAGGATATGAATGATCCTGAAATTTTAGAAACCATAATGCTCGCAGCAGCTGAATTAAATAAACTGGATGTTGCTTATATTCATCTTTGCGAGGCTGATTGGGATGATGCGCCTCAAATTCCAATTGATTTTAGAATTAAACTCAGAGATACATTTAAAAATGCCATCATCGCTACAGGTAATAAAACGCCCGACGAAGGTGAAAAATTACTACAGGATCATTTAGTTGATTTAATTGGCTTTGGAAGAAAGTTTTTAACTAACCCGGATTATCCGGCGAGAGTACAACAAAATTTGATTTTAAATGAAATTTCAGATAATCACACTTTATTTGGCGGAGGCAAAGCGAGGGGGTATACAGATTATCCTTTTTTTGAAGCAAATTGAAATTTGGGGTGATTTTTTTTAATCAACTTTAGATCTCTATTTGATGTAAAGAATTTACTTTTTTCAGTCTTATTAATTCAATTTGAGAATTGTATATAAAAAAGAAAAACCCTTAACAAAAGTTAAGGGTTTCGAGTTTCGCGGAGAAAGAGGGATTCGAACCCCCGGACCTGTTACAGTCAACAGTTTTCAAGACTGCCGCATTCGACCGCTCTGCCATTTCTCCAGTATGTGTTGCGATCATTTGCTGATTGCGAGTGCAAATATAAGACGCTTTTTCGGTTCTCAAAACTTTTTTTGAAACTATTTTACAAAGAAAATAATAATATAAAAAAAGAAACCCTTAACAAAAGTTAAGGGTTTCAAATTCAGCGGAGAAAGAGGGATTCGAACCCCCGGACCTGTTACAGTCAACAGTTTTCAAGACTGCCGCATTCGACCGCTCTGCCATTTCTCCAGTATGTCGCTATCATTTTGTGATTGCGAGTGCAAATATAGTGCGCTTTTTCGATTATAAAAACTTTTTTAGCGCTTTTTTTAACTTAATTTTTAAGTATCTAATTATCAGTATTCCCGAAAATCATTTTTTTTAAAATTAATCTAAATCGTCTAAAATTGGCGTCGGTTTTTTGTTTTCATCCACTGCAACAAACGAAAAAGTTCCTGAAACTACCGTTTCGCGAAGCTCGGAATACATCTGTTCCATGAAAATATCGACATGAATTTTACAGCTCGTTCTTCCAACGCTATCAACTTTTGCAACTAATTCGATTAAAGTTCCGGCTGGAATTGCTTTTTTAAAGTCAATTTGGCCAGTTGATATGGTAACCACTTTTTTACGGCTAAAACGCGTGGCACAAATAAAAGCCACTTCATCCATAAGATGAAGCGCAGTTCCGCCAAATAAAGTGTCATAATGGTTTGTTGTGCTCGGAAAAACGGCTTTGAATATATGCGTCTCTGATTTTTTAATTCTTTCTTCTAAAGTTCCCATATTAATAACTTACGTATTCTGTAATTTCAAGTCCGTATCCAATCATTCCGACACGCTTAGTTTGCTCTGTGTTTGATACCAGTCTAATTTTAGAAATATCGATATCATGCAAAATTTGAGCCCCAATTCCGTAATCCTTACTATCAATGATTACTTTTGGCGCTTTCATTGTTCCCTGAGCCTGTAGTGCTTTAAGTTCAGAGATACGGCTTAGCAAGTTTACCGCCTGCATGTCCTGATTGATGAAAATTACAGCACCTTTTCCGTTTTCATTGATAACTTTAAACATGCCGTCTAATTGTTGTTCAGCATTGTTGGTTAAAGTTCCCAATAAATCGTTATTTACCTGAGAAGAGTGGATTCTTGTTAAGATAGATTCTCCAAGATTCCAGGTTCCTTTTGTTAAAGCAATATGAATTTGTTTATTCGTAGTTTGTTCGTAAGCTCTTAGTCTAAAAGTTCCAAAACGGGTTTCGATATCAAAATCTTCTTTTTTAACGATAAGGCTATCGTGTTGCATTCTGTAAGCTACTAAATCTTCAATCGAAACTAATTTTAAATTAAATTTCTTAGCCACTTTTACCAATTCAGGCAAGCGTGACATTGTTCCGTCTTCATTTAGAATTTCGCAAATTACACCAGCCGATTTAAATCCGGCTAATCTGGCAAAATCAATTGCAGCTTCTGTATGACCAGTTCTTCTTAATACACCACCTTGTTTTGCTACCAAAGGAAAGATATGTCCCGGTCTTGCTAATTCGTGTGGTTTTACATTAGGATCTGTTAATGCTAATACTGTTTTAGATCTGTCAGCAGCAGAAATTCCGGTTGTTACTCCATGTCCTTTCAAATCTACCGAAACTGTAAAAGCAGTTTCCATATGATCTGTATTATTGGTAACCATTGGTCTTAAATCTAATTCTTTACAACGGCTTTCAGTTAGTGGAGCGCAAATTAATCCACGTCCGTGAGTAGCCATAAAATTGATCATTTCCGGTGTTACTTTTTCGGCTGCAGCCAAAAAATCACCTTCATTTTCACGATCTTCATCATCGACTACAATGATTACTTTACCTTGACGAATATCTTCTATAGCTTCTTCAATGGTATTCAGTTGTATTTTTGTTGTTGACATAATTATTTTTGATTTTGAGCAGGAAAGAACCGCTCGGAAATTTTTTGGAATAGTTGTGAAATTGGAGTAGTAATCGCATCAAAATTGATTAATCCGTTGTCGTTTGTAGCACGATACGTTAATAAAATAGCCAATGGCGATAATACAAAAGAAGACATCCATGAGCCCATAAACGGAGACATTCCGCCTTCTTGCGAAAGCCTTTTACCAAAAGTATTGATAAAGTGAAAAGTAATAAAAATTAAAACCGCGAAAACAATTGGTAAACCAAGTCCTCCTTTTCTAATAATAGCACCTAATGGAGCTCCAATAAAAAACATTAAAAAACACGCAAAAGCGATAACAAACTTTTCGTATAAAGCTGTTAAGTGTTTATTGATGTCGCGTTGTTTATCTTTTAGATCTTTTTGAGTAGTTTCAATCGAGTAGATGTTGCTGGTAACATTACTACTGGCCATCTTTAATATATCTGATTTTTGTTTCGTAGTATATAAAGATAAAGGATTGTTGGGTAATGGCTTTTTCTTTTTATCTGCTTTTACTGCAATTGGTGCTTTTCTAATTCCAACACGCTGATTGATGTTTTCTGAAAAAGAAACAATTTCATTGTCCAGATTTTTATTCAAAGAATCCAGAGTATAACGCAATTCGTTTACATTTAGCATTGCGTTGGTACTACCAACACTTTCTTTGTCTTCGTCGACTTTGTTTAATTCAGATAAATCAATATTAATGACCTGTTTTTTAAAAGCTGCTTTTACAAAAGGCAACTTCGCACGATCTTCATATTTTGTAGGCGTGACATCCTGATAATAATAACCATCGTTTAAAACCAGTTTTAAGATACTTGATTTTTCGCTACTGATTAATTTCCCATCTTTTGCCTTAATAACGGTTTTGTTTTCGCCAACATTATTAGGTTTTTCGTGAATGGTAACACCAGTTAAGATATTCCCGTTTTCTCCTGATTTCTTATTAACTTTTATGTTGTAAAAACCAACATCGCTAAATTGACCTTCGGCAATAGCCATTGCAGGCTTTGCCTGAGCGATGTTTTTTCTGAAATTCATGAATTTATATTCAGCATACGGAATCACGTTATTGGCAAACCAAAACGCGACGATGCTTAAAACAAAAATAAAGACAATTAAACCTCTCATCGCTCTTTGAAGCGATATCCCTGAAGATTTCATAGCCGCAAATTCGTAGTTTTCGGCTAAGTTTCCGAAAGTCATAATCGAAGCCAACAAAACCGATAGTGGTAAAACCAGCGGAATGATGCGGGGCATCGAGAATAAAAGGAATTTTACAACCAGAATTAAATCCAGATCTTTTCCTGCGAGCTCAGATATAAAGAGCCAGACAGTTTGAAGTATGAATATAAAAAAAAGGATTACAAATACCGTAGTAAATGTAATCAGGAATGTTTTTAGTAAGTATTTGTCTAAAATTTTCAACCTTGTAATTAATCTAATTTGTTGATGTAGTATTTTGGATATTTGCTCGCTACAAATGTAAATTGATTTTTTGATAAAGGCTGATTGGTTTTAAAAGAATTAACGGTTAAAGTGGTTTTTGTTCCATTTTTACCAGTTTCAATTAAATTATAGATGTGTTTTGTCTGAACATCAATACCTAAAAGGATTTCTTTTCTTTGATCTTTTGCGCTTGTAGGAGCTAATTTTATGTATTGAATTTTTCTTCCTTTTACGTTTTGTACAATATCCATGTTGTATTTGTATCCGGAATTAAAAAACGTAAGCATTTTTGAAGGCGTAATTGCAGCGTCATCTTTTTCGTTTACTTTAGAAACGGTAACTTCTTCGTCTTCAGGAACAATTGTATATGTTTTTTGACCATCAAAAATTTTAGTAACACCCATAAAATTCAATACATATTGATTGCCTTTCATGGTTACGTTTCCTTTACTGTCCTGATTGATGTTTTCTTTGGCGTTATTCAAAGAATATTTAAAATCAATAACAATATTGTCGTAACTCTTTATTTTAGCAGTTACTTCGTTCAATAAATCTTTGGCTTTTTTATCCTGAGCCTGAATAGAAGTGAAACTCAAAAGCAAAATAGCTGCCATTTGAAAGCACTTTTTCGTCATCTTAGTAATAGAATTGTTTTGGATTTCCTGAATTTTTGTTCTCATGGGGATTAATTTTGTTCATTATTAAAAAATTGATCAAGAGCACTTAAGTCAGATATGTTTACACTTCTTGCTTTACTGCCTTCAAATGGTCCAACAATTCCAGCTGCTTCCAGCTGATCGATCAAACGACCGGCCCTGTTGTAACCTAATTTTAATTTTCTTTGCAATAATGAAGCCGAACCTTGTTGTGCATTGACAATAATCTCAGCAGCTTCTCTAAATAAGGTGTCTCTTTCGGAAATATCCATATCAAGATTAATGCCAGTTTCTTCTCCAACAAACTCCGGAAGCAAATAAGCTGTGGCATATGCTTTTTGAGAACCAATAAAATCCGTAATTTTTTCTACCTCAGGTGTGTCGATAAATGCACATTGTACACGAACCACATCATTTCCGTTAGTATATAATAAATCCCCACGACCAATTAACTGATCGGCTCCCTGAGTGTCAAGAATCGTTCTCGAGTCAATTTTTGATGTTACTCTAAAAGCAATTCTGGCAGGGAAATTCGCCTTAATCAAACCTGTAATAACGTTTACAGACGGTCTTTGAGTGGCAATAATTAAATGAATACCAATAGCACGCGCCAATTGAGCTAGACGGGCAATAGGAATTTCGACTTCTTTTCCGGCAGTCATAATCAAATCGGCAAACTCATCGACAACCAATATGATATAAGGTAAGAATCTGTGTCCGGCCTCAGGATTTAATTTTCTTGCTCTGAATTTCTCGTTGTATTCCTTAATATTACGAACCATTGCATCTTTCAGTAATGAATAACGATTATCCATTTCAACACAAAGTGAGTTTAATGTATTCACCACTTTTGCATTGTCGGTAATAATAGCGTCGTCTGTATCTGGAAGTTTGGCTAGATAATGTCTTTCAATTTTATTGAATAATGTAAGTTCTACTTTTTTAGGATCAACCAAAACGAATTTTACTTCGGCTGGATGTTTTTTGTATAAAAGTGAAGTTAAAACAGCATTCAATCCAACAGATTTTCCTTGTCCTGTAGCTCCGGCCATCAATAAGTGAGGCATTTTGGCTAAGTCGACAACGAATGTTTCGTTCGAAATTGTTTTTCCTAAAGCAATTGGCAACTCCATTTCGGCTTCCTGGAACTTAGCAGAACCAATAACGCTTTTCATCGAAACCATTGTAGGGTTCTTGTTTGGAACCTCGATACCAATGGTTCCTTTTCCTGGAATTGGCGCGATAATACGAATTCCTAATGCCGAAAGAGACAAGGCAATATCATCCTCTAAACTCTTAATTTTAGAGATTCTAATACCTGCTTCCGGAACGATTTCGTATAAAGTTACAGATGGACCAACGGTTGCTTTAATCTGGGCAATTTCTATTTTGTAGTTACGAAGTGTATCTACAATTTTGTTTTTATTTTCTTCTAATTCTTCCTGATTGATCGTAATTCCTCCGGTCGAGTATTCTTTTAATAAATCGATGGTTGGGAATTTATAATTCGATAAATCCAAAGTAGGATCGAATAAACCAAAATCAGCCACAAGGCGAGAGGCCAGATTTTCTTCGATAATATCTTCTTCTTCAGCTTTTTCGATCACAAACTCTTCCGTGTGCACGACAGGGGCAACGGTTGCTGGTTTTATATCCATTTGAACTGGTTTTACAACCGGATTCAAATCAATTTCAGATGAATGATTGATGGTAGGCTTTAATGCTTCTTTGTTGATTTCGAATTGGGTATCATTAGATTTTAAGTGAATATTATCTAATTCAGGATCTTCCTCAATTGCAAATTCTTCAAGATTATAAGCGCTTTCTGCTTGTTGTGGTTTTAGAGAACCCAATTCTGATTTGAATTCTTTTTTAGTAGAATCAAAATAAGATTGAATTTTCTCCGGAGATAATTTAATTTTAAAAATCAGATAAATGATTAATCCAAAAAGCAGGGTTAGTAAAGTACCTGTTTTTCCGATGTAATCCTGAAGGAATAAATTAAGTTCATATCCAATTGTTCCGCCCAATTCAGGTGCTGAAGTGGCGAAAAATCCAAATAGGACCGAAACAATAATAATGGCAAATAAATCCCAGAACCAAATACCTTTTAGCTTTTTGGTCGAAAGTTCTAATGCTAAAAACATTCCTGTTAAGAAAAAAAGGCGCACTAATATAAAAGATGCAATTCCGAAACCTTTATATACGATGAGATCGGCAAGAAAGGCCCCGAATTTTCCGAGCCAGTTTTGTACTACTTCAGAGCGATCGCCAAGCTGGCTTACCGCACTTTGGTCTGTTTGCCATTGCCCATTTACATAAAAAGAAATAAATGCAACTAATAATGCGATAGAAAATAGTACCAAAAGGCAACCCAAAACAAAACGTTGTTGTTTGTTGGGTCTCCAGGACTTTAGAGTCTCAGTTTTTGGTGCGTTTTTTTTGTCTACAGTTTCCTTTTTCGTTGTTTTTGCCATTCTTGCGTTCCTGTTGCCTATGTAAATTTTGGGATATAAATGATCAAGCCTATTGCTATTGCTGTCATTGCGGCAAAAAATACCGCTCCTGCAGCAATATCTTTAATAAATCCGATTCGTTTGCTGTAATCCGGATGAATAAAATCAGCAATTTTTTCAACTGCTGTATTCAAGCCTTCAACACTTAAAACCAAACCAATTGCAAGTGTTTGACACAGCCACTCGGTTTGTGAAATATGAAAATAGAATCCAGCAATGGTCATTGCAATTCCCAATGAGAATTGCACCATTATACTGTGTTCTGTTTTAATCAATTTTACAGCTCCGTTAAATGCATAAGTCATGCTTTTTAAACGGCCAGTAACAAAAGTATTATCTTTTTGAAATTCCATTTATAGGTATTATAGTGCTGCTAAAGCTGCTTCGTAATTTGGCTCGTTTGCGATTTCAGCAACTTGTTCTGTATGAGTAATTTTTCCGTTTTCATCTACAACAATAATTGCTCTTGAATGTAAACCTGCTAAAGGTCCGTCAACGATTTCTAAACCGTTTGCTTTACCGAAAGCTCCAGCTTGAAAATCAGATAAGTTTACTACATTTTCTAATCCTTCGGCTCCACAAAAACGTTTTTGAGCGAATGGTAAATCTCTAGAGATACATAATACAGTTGTGTTTTCTAAACCGCTTGCACTTTCGTTGAATTTTCTAACAGAGGTTGCGCAAGTTCCTGTATCTACACTTGGAAAAATGTTTAAAACTAATTTTTTTCCTGCGAAGTTACTTAACGAAGCAACAGACAAATCGTTTTGTACTAATTTGAAATCAGCTAGTTGAGAACCAACTGTTGGTAATTCACCTGAAGTATGTACCGGATTTCCTCCTAATGTTATTGAAGCCATGATGTTTGTTTAAATTAATGAGGTTCAAAAGTAAGGATTAATATTTGAATCTAAAAGTATTTGTTGTGGGTTGTCGCTACAATTAAGCTAGTAATAAGATAACGAATAATTGGAGTATTTATGTTATCAACGTGATGTTTTGTCTTTGCGAGGAATGAAGCAATCTCGCTATAGTTTGCGTTTTTATTTTGTAAGGTTTGATTATTGTTAGTGTGTTTGCTTCGTTCCTTGCAATAACTTTGCTCGCGTTTACCTTTGTCAAAGTTTTAAACTTTGACAAAGGTTTTAGGTAAATAACCCTAATATGTGTCATCTCGACGAAGGAGAGATCAAACAAGTAGCCCGACAGTGATTATGGAATTACTGTATGGAGTTTCTGGTGCGATCCTTCGACTTCGCTCAGGAGGACAAGATTGGGTTGAAAACTGAGACTGAGACTGAAAACTGTTTTGCTCGCGAGAGGGATAGGAGCAGGCTACCGAAGTAGCGCGGATAGCCCGACAGCATTAGAGAAAGGGGCGAATAAAGATAAAGTATGTTAGCTCCTTTTTCTAATGCTGGCTCGCCCCAATGATTTTTAGATTTTAGATTTTAGATTTTAGATTTTTGGATTGATGCAGATTGTCAGGCTGAGCGTCCCGAAACTTCGGGAGAAGCCTATGTTGCCATTGATACGCCCTTCGACTTCGCTCAGGGTGACAAACGATAATAATGCATGTCTCAGAGTGACAAAGATTGGAGCATCTGAAAACCGCGACTGAAAACTGAAAACAAAAAAAAACGCCCTCTTGGAATGAAAGCGTTTCTTAAGTCATGTTTTTTTAATTTGTAGTGCTCGATTATTTATCGATAGAGCCCAAAACACGTTTCATGAACGCATTTAAAGCTTCTTTTTTGTCTGTGCCCTGAACTACCATTTTGTGTACTTCGAGTGCGCCATACATATTGGATATTAATTCGCCAATTACATCTAATTCTTCGTCTTTTAGAGACGGGATTTCTGTCATTGCTTCAAGAACTTCGATCGTTTCGATGATATAATCCTGATCGTTTTCTTCGATAAATTGGGTCAATTGCTTTATTACGGGTAATTTCATGTTGAGATTTCTTAGATTTTTAGACTTGCTTAGACTTCTTAGACTTTATTTAAATTTTTAATATCTAAGATATCTAAAAATCTAAGCAAGTCTAACGATCTAAAATTAAGCAATTGCGTTTACCAAATCGATTAAAACTTCTTGTTTGTTGGTTTGAGTTTCTCCAACTAATTGCCCGTTTACGAAAGTTGCAAATGTTGGCAAGTTGCTTACATTGGCTAATTTTCTTGATTCCGGAGAATTTTCAGCATCAACCAAAACAAAAGTGATAGCTTCATTTTCTGTGGCTAATTTTTTGAATTTTGGTTTCATAATACGGCAATTTCCACACCATGAAGCTGAATATTGTACTACTACTTTTTCGTTTTTAGCAACTAAATCTGCTAACGTATCTTCGTTTAAGTCGATTAACATAATTTTTAAATTTAAATTCCGGATTTTTTAAATTCCAAATTCCAGGTTTTAGGCATGGAGAGAAATTTTTAAATAGGAAGGTTATTTTTTTAATTAAATTCCAAGATTATAAATTTCAAATTCCAAATCTTACGATTGAACTTAAAAAAATAAATAGTGAAATATGATTGGATTGTTGTGAGAGAAAAACTCCAAATCCTCAAATTGGGATTTGGGATTTGGAATTTTAAAAAAATGTGGTATTCTATTTCTTAGTTTGCGCTTAAGTATTCAGCTGTACTGATTCTGTCTGCGCTCATTGCTTCTTTTCCAGCTTCCCAGTTTGCAGGACAAACTTCTCCTTTTTCCTGAATGTGAGTATAAGCATCAACCATACGTAAGTATTCGTTTACGTTACGACCTAATGGCATATCGTTTACACTTTCGTGGAAGATTTTTCCTGTTTCGTCGATAAGGTAAGTAGCTCTGTAAGTTACGTTTGAACCTTCGATAACTACTGAATCAGTTTCTTCGCTGTAGCTTGTAGATTCGATATCAAGGATACCTAAAATGTTTGCTAAGTTACGGTTTGTATCAGCTAAGATTGGGTAAGTTACACCTTCGATTCCACCATTGTTTTTTGGAGTGTTTAACCAGGCAAAGTGTACTTCGTTTGTGTCGCATGAAGCTCCTATTACGATAGTATTTCTTTTTTCAAATTCTGGTAATGAAGCTTGAAAGGCGTGTAATTCAGTTGGACATACAAAAGTGAAATCTTTTGGGTACCAAAACAATACTACTTTTTTGTTATTGTTTACTGCTTCTTCAAAGATGTTGATTTTTAAATTATCACCCATTTCTGAGATAGCATCTACTGCAATACTTGGGAATTTTTTTCCTACTAAAGACATATTTTTCGTTTTACGTTAAAAATTTATTTCTGATGCAAAAGTAGGGCATAAGTAAGGGTAGTTACAATAAGATGTGATTATTAATATTTATAAGTTGATAGTTTTTAGTTATTTTAATTTGTAAGTTATTGGATGTCAATATTTACCGGAAGAATTCCGTTGCAAGGAATATTTTCTAAAAATTGAATTCCTGCATTTTTTTGAAATTCATTAAAATCCTGATACACCTGAATGAGTCCTGAAGCCTTTGTTAAGTAAGGAATAATAGGCAATACATAAGGATTTCCGAAAACGTAAACGATACATTTTTTGGTTTGCAATAGTTTTGAAAGCAATTCTAAAACTTCGTCGTCGATTTCGAAATTGTTCATTGGTTTTGCTTTTGGAACAAATAATGAAATTATAATTGTTTCGAAATTTTGCAATTCGTTCTTTAGCGATTCAGTATTTGAATTTTCTAAATTTTCGAAAGCAAATTCAGGAGATGCAAATTTTGAATTCAGGGTTTGAAAGAAAGTATTGCTAACGCCTTTATATAAACTTAGTTTTGCTAACTGATTGTCTTTTTGCGCCTGAAAAGCCAATTCGGTATTCGAATTGTCGATGATCTTTGTGGTCGAATTTTGAGCAATTTCAAGATTTAATGCGGCCGTTTTCTCAAAATCTAATTCACCTGAAGTAAAAGTGTCGCCAGAAAGAATCCCAACTTTTTCTTTGGCTTTCATGATTCTGTTAAAGCTTTCTTCGATACGTTCCGGCGAAGCATTTTTCAGGATGGTTTCAATTCCTTCAGGAACATTTTCGGCGAAACATAAAACATCGTTTCCGGCGTTGAAGGCTTCCCATTCCAGTTGTCCTTTGGTTTCATACAATTTAGAAACGCTGTGCATGTTTAAGGCATCCGAAATTACCAATCCGTCGTACCCCAATTGTTTACGCAAAAGAGTTTCGATAATAGGTTTTGATAAGGTTGCCGATGTATTTTTTCCGTCATTTAAACTCGGAACGGCAAGATGTCCGATCATAATAGAATCGACATTATTTTCGATTCCTTTAATAAAAGGATATAATTCGTTTTCTAATAATTCTTCGAGTGTTTCGTTTAAAACGGGTAATCCTAAATGCGAATCGACATTGGTGTTTCCGTGTCCGGGAAAGTGTTTCAGACAGCCTAAAACGCCAACTTCAGACATTCCGTTTAAGTATTCGATGGAAAAATTAGCGACTTTTTCTTTGTTCTCACCAAAAGAACGATACCCAATAACCGGATTATTCGGGTTGTTGTTGATGTCTGCCAAAGGCGATAAGTTATAATGAATTCCGGCTGCTTTAAGGTCTAAACCAATTTGTTTACCGACTTCGTAAACCAAAGTCGATTTGTTTTCAGGCAAAGCGCCAAGTGTAATAGCGTACGGATATTGTGGTGTTTTTTCGATACGCATGGCCAAACCCCATTCGGCATCAATACTAATTAAAAGTGGCGTAGAAGCGGCTTTTTGGTAACGAACAATCAGGTCTTTTATTTTTTGATAACTGTCGTCATTAAAAACAATTTTTTTCTTGCTTTCGTAATTTGTTGCAGCACTGGCACGGCTGTGAAAAAAAGTCAATCCGCCAATGTTGTGTTCTTTTATTAATCGTTCTGTTTCCTGAATGTTTTCTTCGGTATCGTTGATAAAAACGGCAGGAAAAAAGAATTGTCCCACTTTTTGTTTTAATGCTTGAGCTGTCATTTTCATTTTGTTATAAAGTCTTTTTCATACAAACACTATTATCCATCTTTTCGTAAGGCGGATAATTTGGAATTATAGTATAATTTAATTTTTGATATAAGTTGATGGCTTCGGGCTGGTTTTTTCCGGTTTCAAGAATAGTATGCGTATAGCCGCTTTCTTTTGCCCAGATTTCTAATGCCGCTAAAAGAGCAGAAGCAATCCCTTTTTTTCTGTAATCGTGATGAACGAACATTCGTTTAATTTCGGTTATGCCGTTTTCTTTTTCTCTAAAGGCGCCACAACCAACAGGAATGTCATTTTCGTAATACACGAGAACATGTTTTATAGTATCGGTTTTATTAAACTGATTGTAAAATGCATGATCTTCTCCATCTCTGATTGCTAAATCTTTATCTAGTAAAACAACCAGATTTATAAAATCGATGTCGTCAGAGTTGGTGCGTTTTATGGTAATCATGATTTAGAATGCTTAGATTAGTATCGTTTAATTTTCTACCACATAGAAACAAGTATTTAATTCTTGGAAAAGGCATTTCATTCTATTTAAATACATCCCAAAGCTTCGGGGCTATGTGTTGAGAAATGAGTTTCTCTTTTTATTCTTTTCACACAAAAAAAATCAATGTTTCTATGTGTTTAAAAGAATGTGTTATTTCAGTTTTGCTTTTTTTTGCTTCGCCAATTGTTTTTTGGTTTCAATAGCTTTTTCGAGTCGGTTTTTAAAACGGAAAAGTTTTGGTAAACCTTCCAGACGATCTTCGAGTGTGATTTCTTCGTAAACGATAATGGCTTTTTCTAATACCCGAATCTCATTATCGAGATCGATTTGATTTTTGTAGATGGTTGCCAATCGGTCATAAGGATGATTTCCTTTAAAACCTTCGGTAACATTTTCTTCGTATAACGCAATTGCTTTCTCAATTTCTCCTGCTTTTTCAAATTCAATTGCTTTCAGGTTTCGGTCAACCTGGATGTTTTCATTGATTTCCATGGGCGTTCTATTGTATAGCTGTTATGCTGTTTTTTTACCAAAATCTTTTGGGAACTCTAAAAATCGGGAAAGTATTAAACCCGGTATTGTAGCAATAAGAACCCAAATAAAGAAGTTATCATAGCCTAAATATTTCTGAATATAACCACTTAACATTCCCGGAAGCATCATACCTAATGCCATAAAACCAGTTGCAATTGCGTAATGAGATGTTTTTGATTCTCCTTCGGCGACATGAATTAAATACATCATAAAAGCAGTAAAACCAAAACCGTAACCAAATTGTTCTAAAATTACTACGGCATAAATGTAATAAATGGATGTGGGATGAAAAAAGGCCAGTAAAATAAAACCAATAATAGGTAAATGCATTGCCAGAAACATCGGAAGCATCCATTTGGTAAGACCTTGTCTTGAAATCGCGATTCCGCCTAAAATTCCGCCCAGAGTCAAAGCTCCAACGCCAAAAGTTCCGTAGATTATTCCAACGGCTTCAGTGTCTAATCCCATTCCGCCTAATTCTTTTCCGTCCAGTAAAAACGGACTCAACATTTTAAGCAACTGAGATTCTCCTAATCTGAAAACAAGGATAAAAGCTAAAATTAATCCGATTCTTTTTTTCTTGAAGAAACTAATAAATACGGTAGCGAAGTTTTGATTCTGATGCGCTTCTTTATTATTTGCTACAGCATTAATTTCATTTTTTGGTGTAAAGATGAAATTATAAACTGTTATAAAAGTCATTAATAAACCTACCGCAATCATTGTGTAAGACCACGCTTTGGTATTATCGCCATATTTGTGTTCTAGGTAACCTGCAAAAAGTACAATCAATCCGTTTCCGGCAAGTAATGAAAGTCTGTAAAAAGTACTTCTAATGCCCAGGAAGAAAGATTGTTTGTCTTCAGGTAAAACCAATAAATAAAAACCATCGCTGGCAATATCATTAGAGGCCGAAGCAAAAGCTGCAACCCAGAAAATGGCTAAAGTCATGATAAAAAAGCCACTTGCGGGAATTGTAAATCCTACGAGTAAAAAGGCAATTGAAATCAATAATTGCATCGATAAAAACCATTTTCTCTTGGTTCCGTGTAATTCGATAAACGGACTCCATAATGGTTTTATCACCCATGGTAAGTATAATAAACTGGTGTAGACGCCAATATCTTCGTTAGTAATGCCCAGATTTTTGTACATAATGACAGAAACTGAGATGATTACAGCATACGGTAAACCAGATGCAAAATTAAGAAGCGGAATCCAAAACCAGGGTTTATTATCTATTTTCATTAGGCTGAGCAGGTGAATAAAGTTTAAATGTCTTTTTTAAGTCGATCGCAGTTGGGGTACTTTCGTTCGCAAAATAATCAATAAATGTTACAGCGCAAGCTTTATATTGATTCATTTTTTCGGCGGGGATAGAAAACTGAATTGTGCCTTCGTTTTCATAAACCAAAATTTTGTCGATTATTTTGCTAGGATCGTTAATGTCTATTTTCGAAGTACTTTCACCACCATAAATCACCATGTAACGTACTTTTGTATTCAGCGGCGCTTTAATATTAAAAGCATAATGTACACTGTCTTTTTGATATTCGTTTACTACCGGAATATCAATAACAATGTGTTTTAAGTTAGGAACTGCAGCAGGAAGCGCAGGATATTTATATTGATTTTCTTCTAAAATGCGAACAATATCAGCATTTTTGTTCATGAACCATTTAGAGCTGAAATAAGCGCTTCCGCCTACTTTTTTGAAACTTCTAGCAAAATCAATCTGGGTTGGAATTTCGTTTACAAAGTTCCAGCTTTTGTCGCTATCGCCTCTAATTTTATACGAAGCGTGACCAATATAAAGAGCGGTATTATTAGAGTTTTCTGACCACCATTTTACCAATTTTGAGTAAGAAGCTCTTGGGTTATTCATACTCCAATAGAGTTGAGGCAGGATATAATCGATCCATTTTTGATCCATCCATAAAACAGGATCGGCATATAAATCGTCATAATTAGATGTTGATTGCGTTTCAGAACCTTTTGGATCCATAGATTTATTACGCCAAACCCCAAACGGACTAATTCCGAATTGTACCCAAGGTTTGCTGGCTTTTATAGTAGTCGAAATGGTGTGTACAAAACTGCTCACATTCGCACGACGCCAATCTGCAAGTGTTAAGCCTGCGCCATATTTTCTGTACGAAGCGTTGTCGTTAAATACTTTTCCGGGAACGGTATACGGATAAAAATAATCATCAAAATGAATGGCGTCGATATCGTATTTGTCGACAACCTCTTTTACAACCTTGGTTAAATGTTCCTGAACTTCAGGTAATGCTGGGTCGTAATATATTTTTCCAGCATATTCGATCATCCATTCCGGATGTTTAAAAATGTCGTGATTAGGGCTTAAAAGATTTTTATTTAAATCGAAAGTAGCACGATACGGATTCAGCCAGGCATGAAATTCAAAGCCTCTTTTATGCGCTTCCCCAATCATCCACGCCAGTGTATCGTAATATGGGTTTGGCGCTACGCCTTCTTTACCGGTTAAAAAACGCGACCAGGGCGCAAATTCTGATGGATAGAAAGAGTCTCCAACACTTCTAATCTGAACGATTACGGCGTTGTAATTTAGTTTTTTGTACGCATCTAAAATTTCAAGATAATCAGCTTTTTCTTTTTCGACTCCGTCAATGGCTGTTTTGGGCCAGTCGATGTTAACAACCGTTGCGATCCATACACCTCTAAATTCGTTTTTAGGGTAAATTATTTTTTCTTGTGCATTAGAAATTAATCCAAAGAAAAATAAAAATAGGATAGAGAAAAGTACTTGCTGATTTTTATGCATTTCAATCTTTTTTAACAGAAACCAAAAATAGTTTTTTTAGCGGACTATAATAAATAATTAATAAATTATAATTTGAACGGTATTTATTTGGTTTTCATATAATAGCTTATGTTTTTTATCATAGATGCTGTACCGAAAAAATAGAGATTCAGTTTATAAACGAAAATTTAAGCGTGATTTTCTCTATTTGGGTTTCAGTATTTTATATTATATAAAGAAAAAATGCAAGCAAATGTGGTGCCGAAAAGTTTTGATTGTTCAGTTTATGTGGGATATTGTTTGTAAAGTAGATTTAGAATAGGAGGATTTTTTGGGGAAGTAATGAAGTCTTTCTAAAAATAATATTTAAAGCCGTTTGATAAATTTTGATTTGTTCGAGATTATTAGATGTTTTTTCTTTCTAAATTGATATTTTTGAAAAAAAGTATAGTTTCTCTTAACTTTTAAAAATCTAATTATGGCAAGTATTGTTTTTGAAATTCCAGATGCTTTTAAGCATGTCCAATATATTAATGCAACAATTTATTTGGCAAGAGAGTTTGAAAATAGGTTTGAAGAGCTAGCAATATTAAAGGTTGATCTCAAAATTTTTAAGGTTAATAGTGGAGAACAATATAGTTTTGTTTATGAAAGAGAAAGTCATGATATAGGCTACGTTATGATTCCATTTGTTCAGTATATTGTTGAAGATAAAATTACCGAACTTTCCAATGTTAATGATTTTACCATTTTTATTGAAACTATTTTATTAAAATTATCAAATGAATATACACTAGTATAGTTGTTCTTATTCTGTTACGTGCATCTCGCTCGCGAACAAGATAGATAGGTGATGAAGAATATTATTTTTCCTCAATTTGGTTTTGTCGAAGATGCAAAAGGAATTAAATTTAAGTTGTTTTTAGATTATGTTACTAAACAATTGATGCAAGATCAAAGATTTTTAATGGATACATATTTGTATTCATATCTCTAACGCATTGGATTACTGCGTATTTAGCGATGTTTGATCTTAGGGCACTTACATTGGTTCGTATGTCAGTAGTTATAGATAAAGTTGACTTAAATGCCATTACAAAAAATATTTCTTTATTTTGTATTGAATGAATGAAATTGTTTCTTACAATTAAATTTCCAGTATTAATAGTTTGAGAGTTGTAACTATTGATTATACCATCTAAAAATTCATATGTTCCTGAATTTTTATCATTAGAAAATCTTGTAGAAGACAGAACAATTTGATTTGAAAGATCTCTTAATTTTCCGTCGAAGCCATTTTTAACATGTATAAAATACATAGAATCTTGATCTTCATAAAGTAGATCACACAATTCAATATTTTGACTAATTACTTTGTCAAAAACTCTAAAACCATTAATGCCAAAATAATTCATATTGTAGTTGCCTTCAGTAATACCATTTTGCCAAGCAAGAGTCAAAATGTTATCTCTTAAATAATTTTTATTAATCATATCTTGACATCTAGTATTGATGGAGTTTATAAAATCGTTTTTAACTTTATAGTAATTACCATCAATTAAAAATATTGGTTGTGCATTCACACTTAACTCGCAAGTAATATGTTGAGTAAACATGGCATGTGTTTTTTGAGCAGTTCCTTTAAAACCGTATACTCTAATACCGGAAAGGATATAATTAAAAGTTAATGGATTAAAATCATTATAAAGAAATTTTAAACCTTCTATATAGAGTTTAGTTCTATCGTTTCCTGTATAAAATGGTAATTTTGTTCCTCTTGCAAATATCTCAAATCTATCGCACTCATAAAATTCTTGTAGTTTTGATGGATGAACAAAGTCTATGTCAAGTTTTGAAGATCTGGCAGAACTTGATGGAGTAAGACGATCAAACATATCGAGCCTAATACGGTAATATAATTCAAGTCTATAATCATAATCAATAATATTTCTATCTTTAACGAGAACAAATGAAGTTAATGAAGTAGTAATTCCAGTTAATAAGACTTCGGACATAATCTTAAAGATATTGTGTATTTCTTCGAAATTGACCCTAGCTTTGATACAGAAATAGGAGGAAATTTCAAGATAAATTTTATCAGATGTAAAAGGAATAAAATCAAATACAGAATTGATAAGATCTTCACGTAGAATTAAATTGATTTTGCTAGGAATATTTGTGAAATTTAGACTGTCTGCAAGCTTTTGCCCATCTCTAAAGGTTTCGCTTTGCTGGCTTAGTTTTCCTGAGATGCCTCTAGTTGTTATAAAGTTTATTACGTCTTCCTGTAGATCAGCTAGATATTCATAAAATTCTAAACCATATCGATAATTAAGATATCTTGAAATTACTTGAATACCACTTCCGCCAACAAAAGCAAATATTTGATTATCAACTTCTGCAAAAAGAGCTAAAGATAATTGTTGTACTGTGAAAGTCTCATTAGCTGTTATCCCAGTAGGTAAAAATGAAGCCCAGTGAGATTCTTTTTCATCTTCATTATAAACATAAGTATAATAAGTTACCGTATCGATTGATTTTATTGGAACCGGAATTCCTAATGATGCAATATCTCCTATTTTATTTCTGTGTGTATCAACGATGTGTTGAATTATTTCTATGGTTGATATAAAGGTGCGAAATTCATAAAATGTTTTATCAATTTGAAAAATTTTAATTTCATATTTGGCATTTGAATCGAAAAAAATATTCATTTTTTTATATTTTAAATAGGATTATCTTATTTTTTAACTTTTGAAATTGAACTTGTTAAGGTTAAAATAAAAACAAAAGTCAACATTCATAAATAATTATTTTTACGGTAAACCATAATTAATGATAATTTATTTCAAAACAAGTTTAACAATAAATATAAAAAGAGACAATGCGTATATGTACTGGTTTTTTCTCTTGCTAGCGCGAGCGTCCCGCTCGTGCCCGCCCAGATAAATCAATTAAGGTCAATTTCTAAAACAGTTTGATCATTGTTTCCGTAATTTCTGGCAGAACTGTATTTCCAATCTACCGGATTAGTAACAAAGCCTGTTTCAAGAGGGTTATTATGAATGTAATTTAATTTTTGCTCAAAAACTTTTAATGACCAAATCTCTATAGGTTGATTATTTTGCTGCCAAAACTGTCTGAATTTTACATTACTGTTTTTCTTTCCAGCTCTCTCAAACATCCATAACATCCATTCTTTTCTGCTTTCTTGCGGATTTTCTTCAATTGTTTTAAGCATTTTTTTTGACGTAAATCCTTTGAAATCCCTGATTAATCCTGAAGGATCTCCATTTTCAGATCTAAAAATTAAATGAATGTGGCTGGGCATTATGCAATATCCATAAATTTCCATTCCTTTATTTTTTCTGCAGTAATCTAAAGACTCAACAATGTTTCCAAAATAATCTTCTCTCGTAAATACATCTATCCAGTAAACTGTAGCAAAACTTATAAAATAAGCTCCAGTTTTTTCGCCAAATTTATATTTTCTACTCATTTACTTTTTTTGCTAATGCTTGATATACTTTGTGTTCACGAGCGGGACGCTCGCGCTAGCCGTATGCTATCATATGAAAATATAACACAGAAAACCGGGATTTTAGTTTTTCTGTGTTATACTATTTTAAAATTCTACTCCACATCCAAATAAGGATTCAGAATCTCGGCTAATTCGTTGAGCCAATAAAAGCTGTTTTCTAATTTGATGATTTCTTGTTGAAGGGTTTTGTCTTCGCGCATAATTCCTAAAGCGAGGATAAAATTTACCTGCCTTAGTGCTTTTGCCATTTGTTCTGGCTCAATGGTGTGGTTGAAAAAAGTCCTTAGCCGGATTTCGGCTTCTTTTGAAAGGGTGTTTGTACTCATAATATCGTAGTTTAAGAGTAAATAAAACCCTTGTATTTTAGCGGCTCTAACGCCTACGACAGCGCTTACAGGTCGTTTCCGATTCCCATCCACATGATACAAGGGCAAAGCTATTTAGTTCTTAAGGTCGTAGTTTAAGAATCGTAAATGTATCAAAAAAAACGACAAAAAGTAAGAAAATTAATATGTTTTTTTGTTCTTTATAAGCGAACTAGAAAGATACTAAATCATATCTACAAGTAAATATAAAACGTTATTTTGAGAAAAGATAAATTCAGTTAATTTTCAAGATAGTTTCTTCTGGTTAAGAATTACTTTGCGGAGTTTCGAGTGTGATCCTTCCTCTTTCAGGATGACAAGGTTATGGGAGTTTTGTTCTCTAAATTTTTATCAAATCTTCTCATGAAACCGATTACCCTAGCCCTGATAGAAGAGGAAATCCTTTTGTGGTGGGGTTCACCACAAAAGATTGGAACGGATTGCTTCGCCAGTTCGCACTTTCAGGCTCGGGTGCAGGAAATAGCTCCTAATTTAAATTAAATTTCCAAATTTGTGTTTTCGGTAATGTTTTGAGTTTTGTTTTTAAAGCCTTCGACTTCGCTCAGGATGACAATTATTAATTTTAATTTTTTAGTTTTATTCTGCAAAAAGGATAGGAGATTTTTTATGTGCTAACTCATTTTAAGTTTTCTTCAAAATATATTTTTTTGTTTTTGCATCGTTAAAACAAGTATCAATAAATGGACTTTTCCAGATATAAGTACTGTTTTTTAGAGTTAAAACACCAAAATCTTTAGTTTTTTCTAAAGCCCAACTATCAGTATTATTATAGCTTTTCTCAAAAGTTAATTTTAAAGTATTGTTATTTTCAATTGCAGAAAGCTTATAAGAGTGATACAATTGATACCCTTCAGCTGAATATAGTACAGAATCTTTATTAATTACTATAGATAGGTAATGTGCATCTCTCCAATCTTCACTGTCTTCATTTAGTGCGAATGAATAAGTTCCGTACCATTTGTTTGAAATAGTTTTTTTTGTAATACTGCTATCAGCATTTGTGTTAGTTATTTTTTCTCTTTCAGATTCTTTACAACTTATAAATAATAAAAGAAAAAATAGAATACTATTCTTCAAAATCTTTGAAATGGGTTTTAAAGAAATTTGATGCTTTTGAGAGTATCCATTTGGGTACGGATTTGCTAAAAAGTAAATTCTGTCCGGTTTCATAGATTTATGGGTTTATAACTCAAATATATATTTTAAATTCCAAATCTCAACTTTCGAAAAAGAAAAGCTTTGAACCTTTGTCACTATGCACCTTTGAACCTTAAAAAATAACTATTTTTGTAATTCAAAAGAAAGCAATAATGTCAATACTTAAGGATTTAGAGCAATTAGCCGGCACGCTCGAAGGCACACTTTTATATGATGATCTTCATAAAACGCTTTATTCTACAGATGCTTCGGTATATAGAATTAGACCCAAAGCAGTTGCCGTGCCTAAAACGATCGAAGATATTAGTAAGCTGATTAGGTTTGCGGCGCAGCATCATATTTCGATTACGCCAAGAACGGCGGGAACTTCGCTTGCCGGACAAACGGTTGGTGACGGAATTGTGGTGGATGTTTCGAAAAACTTTACTAAAATCCTGAATTTTGATCCGGTTAAAAAAACGGTTACGGTGCAGCCCGGCGTGATTCGCGATGAACTGAATTTGTTTTTAAAACCTCATGGTGTATTTTTTGGACCAAATACTTCGACAACAAATCGCTGTATGATTGGCGGAATGGTGGGGAACAATTCATCCGGAACAACCTCAATTCGGTATGGTGTTACGCGTGATAAAATTGTAGAAATAAAAGGACTTTTGAGCGATGGTTCGCAGGTAGTTTTTAATGAATTGACTTCGGCTGAATTTATCGAAAAAACCAAAGGAGATACTTTAGAAAATAAAATATATAAAAGTCTTTACGACGAACTTTCGGTTAAGGCAACTCAGGACGAGATTATAAAGGAGTTTCCAAAACCGGAAATTCACAGAAGAAATACGGGTTATGCGGTTGATATTTTATTAAAATCGGATTTGTTTGGTGGAACGGAACCTACAATAAATGTGGGGAAATTACTTTGCGGAAGCGAAGGAACTCTGGTTTTTACGACCGAAATTACCTTAAAAGTAGACGATTTACCGCCAGCGCATAATATTATGGTGGTGGCGCATTATCATAGTATTCAGGAATCGCTGGAATCTGTTGTAGTGGCGATGAAACATCATTTGTATACAGCAGAAATGATCGACGATACGATTTTGGATTGTACGAAAACAAGTCGCGAACACATCAAAAACAGATTCTTTTTGGTTGGCGAACCGAAAGCGATTATGATGTTTGAAGTGGCTTCGAATGATCCTGAAGATGCCGAAAATCAAGCAAATGCTTTGGTGGCTGATTTGGAGAAAAACAACTTTGGTTACGCGCTTGTAAAAATTTACGGAGCGGATATCGAGAAAGTAAATGAACTTAGAAAAGCGGGGCTTGGACTTTTGGGAAGTATTGTTGGTGATGATAAAGCAGCGGATTCTATAGAAGATACAGCGGTTGAATTGAGCGATTTACCAGCTTATATCGAAGAATTTTCAGCCATGATGTTACGTCACGGACAAGGCGCGATTTATTACGCACATGCCGGAGCGGGAGAACTGCATTTGCGTCCGGTTTTGAATTTGAAGAAAACATCTGACTTAAAATTATTTAGAACTATCGCGACGGATGTGGCGATTTTGGTAAAGAAATACAGAGGTTCGCTAAGTGGTGAACACGGCGACGGAATTGTGCGCGGAGAGTTTATTCCGTTTATGATTGGCGAAATGAATTATGAATTGCTGAAAAGAATCAAATTGGCGTTTGACCCGAATTCGGTTTTGAATATCGGTAAGATTGTAAACGCCTTGAAAATGGACGAAAACCATCGTGTCGTTTCGGGTAGAGTTGAACCGGATATTAAAACCTTTCAGGATTTCTCAGATAGTTTAGGAATTTTGCGCGCCGCCGAAAAATGCAACGGATCTGGCGATTGTAGAAAATTACCTTCGGCAGGAGGAGCGATGTGTCCGAGTTATCGTGCGACCAAAAATGAAAAAGAAACAACGCGTGCAAGAGCCAATGCGTTGCGTGAATATTTGACGTATTCTGAGAAAGAAAACAAATTTGATCAGAAAGAATTATACGAAGTTTTTGAGTTGTGTGTGAGCTGTAAAGCCTGCGCCAGCGAATGTCCGAGTAATGTGGATGTTGCAACTTTAAAAGCGGAGTTTTTATACCAATACCAAAAAGCAAACGGATTTTCGACCCGAAATAAGATTTTTGCACACAACGCAAAACTGAATAAAATGGGAAGTTTGTTTCCGTCGATTACGAATTTTATTTCGAATCAATCGCTGGTGAAGAAAAGCATGGGAATTGCTCCTGAAAGGCAAGTTCCGCTTTTGGCGAAAAGGACTTTCAAGAAATGGTACGAGAATAATAAATCACAACAAAGTGATTTCCCGAACGGAAAAGTATATTTATTTAATGACGAATTCACGAATTATTATGATGTGAATATCGGAATCGATGCTTTTGAACTATTAACCAAATTAGGTTATGAAGTTGTAATCGTAGATCACGAAGAAAGTGGAAGAACGTATTTGTCTAAAGGTTTTCTGGAAGAAGCCAAAAAGATTGCGAATATCAACGTAAATATTTTCAAGGATTTAATTTCTGCGAATGCGCCATTAATTGGTATCGAGCCATCGGCAATTTTGACGTTTAGAGACGAATATTTGCGTTTGGCAGATGATAAAGAAGCTGCTGAAAAAGTAGCGCAAAGTGCTTTTACGATCGAAGAATTCTTTAAAAAAGAAATCATCGACGGAAAAATAAAACCGGATTCATTTTCAGACGAAAAGAAGGAAATCAAAATTCACGGACATTGTCATCAGAAATCATTGAGTTCTGTTGAAGCGACTTTTGCGATGCTGAATTTACCTACCAATAATACGGTTACGATTTACAATTCGGGTTGTTGCGGAATGGCGGGATCTTTTGGTTACGAAAAAGAACATTATCAGGTAAGCATGCAAATGGGAGAAGATACTCTATTTCCAAAAGTACGTGCCACTGCCGAAAATGCAAAAATTGCCGCAGCAGGAACGAGTTGTCGTCATCAAATTTTTGACGGAACGAGTAGAGAAGCACAGCATCCGGTGAGTATTTTGAGAAGCTGTTTGCGATAAGATTTATTATTGTAGCGAATTGGCACGCGGATGACACGGATTCACTTCGTGAAAGTGCGGATTAGCGCGGATTTTTTTGTTTCACGCAGATTTTGGCAGATTTAATTTAAATTTTTAATCTGTGCTAATCATTTTAATCTGTGGCAAAAAAAAATTAGTGTTAATTTGTGAAATTCGTGGCGAAAAAAATGGCACGCGGATGACACGGATTCACTTCGTGAAAGTGCGGATGGGCACGGATTTTTTTTGTTTCACGCAGATTAGGCAGATTTAATTTTAGATTTTTAATCTGTGTTAATCATTTTAATCTGTGGCAAAAAAAATAATTAGTGCTAATTTGTGAAATTTGTGGCAAAAAACCCTTGTGTCTTAGAGTCTTCGTGGCGAAAAAAAAGAAACCCGCGTAAAACAGTTAAATCTGTAAAATCCGCGGGCAAAAATCTATTTAATATCTTGTCTTACAGCAATCTTGAAGCTCCCTCATCAACAAACCAAGTCAATTTTCCGTCAATAGGATTTATCAATTGAGAAGGGTAGTTATTAACGTCTTTTTGCTCGTCTTTAATTACATGTTTTAATGCTTCGGCTTTGTTTTCTCCAAAAACTAAAAAAGCCACATTTAATGCTTTATTGATTAACGGAGCTGTTAGACTAATACGATGTGTGTTTAATTTTTCTACAAATACTGATGCTACAGTAGCTTCAGTATTACCAACCAAAGTAGTGTGTGGGAAAATAGAAGCGGTGTGTGCGTCATCTCCCATACCTAAAAGAATCAAATCAAAAACAATATCATTATTGTTAAAATGTTTGTCAATTCTGTTTTTATAATCAGCGGCCGCAGCTTCTGGATCTAAAGTAGTGTTGACATAAAAAATATGATCTTCTGGCGTTTCTAAAATATCAAAAAAAGATTTTTTAGCCATCAAACCGTTATAGTTTTCGTCGTTTGCAGGAACATTACGTTCGTCGCCAAAAAAGAAAAACACCTTGTTCCAGTCGATTTTATTTCGGTATTCAGTAGCCAGGAAAGTATAAAGTGCTTTTGGTGAATTTCCTCCGGTAAGCACAAAATTAAAACGATCGTTTTTTTCTATTGCTTTTTGTGCAATTTCAATAATGTAATTAGCTAGATCCAGCGTTAATTCTTCGGTTGTTTTGTATATACGTAAGTTCATGTTTTTTATTCTAAATAAGTAATAACGAAGCACAAATATTTTTTTAATTCATTTGTACTTCGTTCAATTACGTTTGTATTATTCTTTTTCCTTTAATGGCAGATTAAACCAGTGAAAACCATCTCTTGCAATCAATGCTTCTGCTTTTTCAGGTCCCCAGCTGTCAGCATGATAATTAGGGAAGTTAATTGATTTTTTGCTTTCCCAGGAGTTCAGGATTGGCATCACCAATTCCCATGCAGCTTCTACCTGATCGCCACGCATAAATAATGTTTGATCACCCATTATAGCATCTAAGAGCAAGGTTTCGTAAGCTTCCGGACTGTCATTTTTATAAGTGCCTTTATAATCAAAAATCATGTCTACCGGATTTAGAACCATATTAAGACCAGGTCTTTTAGCCAATACTTGCATACGAATACTCATCTCAGGCTGAATGCTGATTATTAAGCGGTTTTGCTGCCAGTTTTCGGTTGCGCTTCCGGAAAAAATCTGATGAGGCACATCTTTAAATTGAATAGTGATTAAAGACGAAGTTTGATTTAATCGCTTTCCTGTTCTTAAATAGAAAGGAACGCCTTGCCATCTCCAGTTATCGATATGAAATTTAGCCGCTGCAAAAGTTTCTGTATTAGATTCCGGGTCAACATTTTTTTCCTGGCGATATCCAAGTACTTCCTGGCCCTCGACCCAGCCTTTGCTATATTGACCACGAACAGTGTTAAAACGTATATCCTCCTGAGAAAACGGACGAACAGCTTTTAAGACTTCTACTTTACGATTTCTAATTTCCGTCGCATCAAAACTTATAGGAGCTTCCATTCCAACTAAACAAAGCAGTTGTAAAAGGTGATTTTGAATCATGTCTCTCAGCGCTCCCGCTCCTTCATAATAGCCACCGCGATCTTGTACGCCCAATTGCTCTGTTACCGAAATTTGGATATGATCAATATATTGCCTGTTCCATAAAGGCTCAAACATAGCATTTGCAAAACGGAAAGCCATCATGTTCTGCACCGTTTCTTTTCCTAAATAGTGATCTATACGATAGATTTGCTTTTCTGTAAAAATGGTACTTAACAAAGAGTTTAAATCTTTTGCCGTTTCTAAATCGTAGCCAAAAGGCTTTTCGATTATAATTCGGCTATTGTCTTCGTTTTCAGTTAATTTGTATTTTTTTAAGCTTTCGGCAATTACAGGAAAAAAGCTAGGCGCTACGGCTAAGTAAAAAATTACCTGTGTACCTTCTCCATATTCCTTTTGGTATTTTTCGATACAGGATTTTAAATTTTCAAAAGTTTGAGGCTGATCAAAATCCGTAGCACAATAATGTAAAGTATTGCCAAAACGATCCCATTTTTCTTTGACTTTTCCGGTGCGTGAAAATGCGCAAACAGCATCTTCCAGCGCGTCTTTATAGCCTTGATCAGTATATTCTGTTCTCCCTGTGCCAATGATGGCAAATTGATCCGGCATATAGCCTTCGATAAACAAATTATAAAGTGCCGGAGCTAATTTTCTTTTATTTAAATCACCTGTTCCTCCAAAAATTACAAAAATAGTGGGGTTTAACTTGGCTTTAGTTTTCATATTTATATTGTCATTGGTGTATTAAAACATTGATGCTGGTTAGTTCCATTTGGCATGAAAAACACCTTCTTTATCAATGCGTTCAAAAGTATGAGCTCCAAAGAAATCTCTCTGTGCCTGAATTAAGTTCGAAGGCATTCGAGCGCTTGTAATAGTGTCAAAATAAGTAAGAGTCGAAGCAAAAGCAGGAATGCCAATGCCAGAACTCACACAAGCAGCAACAGTTTTGCGGGTACCTGCCAGAGTAGATTTGATGATTTCCTGAATGACTGCATCTCCAAACAAATGTTCTAATGAGTTATTTTTATCATAAGCCTGATAAATATCTTCTAAGAATTTGGCTCTAATGATACATCCTCCACGCCAAATTTTGGCAATTTCGTTTAATTTCAATTCGTACTTGTATTCTTTAGAAGCTTGTACAAGCAAATGCAAACCTTGTGCATAAGCAGAAATCATAGAAAAATAGAATGCATTTTCAAGATCATCAATTGAAATGTCAATTTTAGAATCTTTTTTACCAAAAGCCTCTTCCAGCGAAACTCTCAGCGCTTTGTATTTAGATAAATCACGATTGGTAACCGCTTCATTAATAGTAGGGACAGGCAATTGCAGTTCCATTGAAACCTCTGAAGTCCATTTTCCGGTACCTTTTGATCTTGCTTCATCTTTGATCATATCCAGAAGATCGTTTGGTGTTTCGGTATCTTTAACAGGGAAAATATCGGTCGTAATTTCTAATAAAAAAGATTGAAGTCTTCCTTCATTCCATTTCTTAAATACATTATGTATTTCCTGATTCGAATATCCCAAACCATTTTTAAGAATTCCATACGTTTCGGCAAGAAGCTGCATAATAGCATATTCAATTCCATTATGTACCATCTTTACAAAATGTCCGGATGCACCAGGACCAATATAAGTTACACACGGATCGTTGTTTACTTTTGCAGCAATGGCTTCAAAGATATCTTTCATGACATTGTAGGCGTTTTTGTCTCCACCAGGCATCATACTAGGTCCAAATCGTGCACCTTCTTCACCACCGGAAATACCCATCCCAAAGAAATGTAATCCATCATTTTCTAATTCTGCTACTCTTCGGTTGGTATCGCTAAAATGAGAGTTTCCACTATCAATAATGATATCGCCTTTGCTTAAAAGCGGTTTCAATTCAGCAATAACACTATCAACAATTGGTCCGGCAGGCACTAATAAAATTAGCGTGCGCGGTGTTTGCAAACTGTCAATGAAATTTTCGATATTATCAAAACCTTCCAGATTATGATTTTTACCTTCATCTTCAAGTTTCGCAATCATTTTTTGGTCTTTGTCATATCCTGTAACAGAAAAACCTTTGTCTGCCATATTCAATAAAAGGTTTCGGCCCATTGTGCCTAATCCAATCATTCCTAATTTATATTTTTTAGAATCGTTATTTGCCATTTTTTATACATTTAGAATATTCAAAAATAAGGTTTAAAATTTATATTATTGAGGATTAGTCCTGATTTCGAAGTAAGGAAATGATATTTTAACTTTGAGGCTATTGAGGTAAATTATGTTATAAAGAAAAATCTTTAATTATTATATTGTTTAGATTTAATTTTATGAGAATAACTAAAGAGAAAACAAAATGGTTTTATATATTTGAAATCAGGATAATTTTTGCATTATTTGCAAAATAAAACAGCAAACACCGATTTAAATTAATTTAAAAGCAAAACCATATATGGCATTATCAGGTTTATTCCGAAAAAAAACGGTACAAGATATTCTGAAACAAGTTGCAAAAAACGAAGCAGACGGTCATAATGCATTGGGAAAGCATTTAACTACTAAAGATTTAACTGCATTTGGAATTGCTGCAATTGTTGGTGCAGGAATTTTTAGTACTATCGGAAAAGCCAGTGCAGACGGTGGTCCAGCGGTGATTTTTTTGTTTTTGTTTACTGCTTTAGCCTGTAGTTTTGCCGCATTTGCTTACGCCGAATTTGCCTCAATGGTTCCGGTTTCAGGAAGTGCTTACACGTACTCCTATGTTGCTTTTGGAGAAATAATCGCCTGGATAATTGGTTGGGCTTTAATCATGGAATATGCCGTGGGTAATATAACTGTAGCCATATCATGGAGTGATTATTTTACGACGCTGCTCCAGAGTGGCGGAATTCATCTCCCGCAATGGATCCAGATGGATTACCTAACCGCTTCAAACGGATTTAAAGATGCTACAGCATTAATGCAAGGCGGAAAATCATACGATAATTTAGGTAGAGGTTTACAAGAAGCCTATACTGCCTGGACAACAGCGCCAACTATTGGCTCTTTTCACTTTGTAGCCGATTTACCTGCATTGTTTATCATTATTTTAATTACCGCTTTGGTTTACAGAGGTATGAAAGAATCGCGTAATGCGAGTAACTTAATGGTAATTGTAAAACTTTGTATCGTACTTTTAGTAATTGCAGTGGGTGTATTTTACGTAGATACAGCAAATTGGGATCCGTTTGCACCAAATGGAGTTAGCGGAGTCTTAAAAGGAGTTTCGGCCGTTTTCTTTGCTTACATTGGTTTCGACGCCATCTCAACAACTGCCGAAGAATGTAAAAATCCGCAACGTGATTTACCACGAGGTATGATGTGGGCGATTATTATTTGTACTATTTTATACATTGCCATTGCCTTGGTTTTAACCGGAATGGTACGTTATAACGAATTAAATGTTGGAGATCCTTTAGCATTTGTTTTCGATAAATTAAAATTAAAGTGGATGTCAGGTATTATAGCTGTAAGTGCTGTAGTAGCAATGGCAAGTGTTCTTTTGGTATTTCAAATGGGTCAGCCACGTATCTGGATGAGTATGAGCCGTGATGGTTTATTACCAAAGAAATTTTCGAGAGTACATCCAAAATTCAAAACACCATCTTTCGCTACGATTGTAACTGGTTTTGTGGTAGCGGTTCCGGCTTTGTTTCTAAACCTGACAATGGTAACAGATTTATGTAGTATCGGGACATTATTTGCCTTTGTATTGGTTTGTGCTGGAGTTTTAGTTTTACAAAACAAACCTGAAATTCCAAGAGGAAAATTCAAAACGCCTTATATCAATTCAAAATTTATTTTACCGGTTTTAATGATTGCGGGATTGTATTATGCTTTTGCTTTCAATAATAAAGCAACAATGGCTTTCATTAATAATGATGCACAAACGTATGATGCAACAACTATTATTACATCATTAAATAAAGACGAATCAGCAAAAGTTTTTAATTATTTAGAAAGTATCGATGTTCATAATAAAACTGCCGAAACTGCCGATTTAGAGCATTTACTAAGTCAATATCAGGACGACGACGCAAAATATGCCGAGGTTGTAAAAGGATTGCCTATCAGTGATTCATTAAAATACGAAACAGGTTTTAGTTTATTCAAACACAAAATCCCAATGTGGATATTCTTAGTGGTTTTGGTTGGTTTAGCTGTTTGGGCATTCAGAAAAAATCTTTCTTTAATTCCGCTTTTAGGACTTATTTGCTGTCTTTACATGATGGCAGAACTAAGCGTCTGGAACTGGATTTACTTCACCATCTGGTTATTAATCGGATTATTTATTTACTTTACATACAGTAGAAAAAACAGTAAACTAAACTTCGTTGAGAAGTTATAAGTTTTGAGTTATAAATTATAAATGAGAAAGCCGTTCTGATAAATTTCAGAACGGCTTTTTTTATTCTATTAAAGATTAATAAAAGAATTTAGTTTCACGCAGATCTTGCAGATTTCAGCAAATTTACTTTAGATCATAATAAATAAAATCTGTTTATATCGGCCTGCATCTTTCAAAATCTGCGTGAAACAATTTTATAAAATTCTCAGTGAATCTTTTCGAAAGTAATAGTTACAAAACCCCAAGCTCTATCATACAAGCTTTCATTATTTTATAAGTACGTTCGATATCATTATCCAGCCCAATCGAAAAACGAATCAAACCATCCGTCAATCCCATTTCGTGTTGCTCTTCTAACGGAATCTCGCTCGAAGTCGAAGTTCCAGGTGCGCTAAATAATGTTTTATAAAATCCAAGACTTACAGCCAAATAACCTAAGTTTCTGGCTTGCATCAACTCCATCAATTCATTGGCTTTAGCCAAAGTACCAACGTCGATTGTCAGCATTCCTCCAAAACCATATTCCAGATTAATCATCGTTTTGTACAGTTCATGACTCGGGTGACTTTTCAAGCCCGGATAAACCGTTTTAAGTCCGTCTTTTTCAAACTGATCCGCCAGAAAATGTGCATTATGACTGTGTTGCTTGATACGAATATGCAACGTACGCAGGTTTTTCATTACACTCGCAGATCGCAAACTATCCATCGTTGGTCCCAAAAGCATACTCGCTCCTGAGTTTACATTTTTCAGCGAATTAATAAATTCCTTCGATGCACAAGTCACGCCGCCAACCGTATCGCTGCTTCCGTTGATGTATTTTGTCAAACTATGAATCACAATATCAGCGCCTAATTTTGCAGGCGAAACCGACAAAGGCGAAAACGTATTATCAACCACCAATTTCAGATTATGCTTTTTAGCAAGTTGAGCCAAACCCGCAATATCCGCCACTTCCAATAACGGATTACTTACCGTTTCGCAATACAAAACCTTAGTTTTTGGTGTAATTGCCGCTTCTACAACATCAAGTTTTGTAATGTCTACAAAGCTCGTTTCAATCCCAAAACGTGGTGTGAAATTTTTCAAAAAAGCATAAGTTCCGCCATAAATTGTTCGGCTCGAAACAATATGATCGCCCGCACCGCAAAGTTGCAATAGAGTAGGTGTAATTGCTCCCATTCCCGAAGCCGATACATTTGCCGTTTCCGTTCCTTCCATCGCCGCCAAAGCCTGATCCAGATACAAATTACTAGGCGAAGAATGGCGCGAATACAAATAGCAACCCTCCATATTTCCTTCAAAAGTATCAAACATCGTTTTTGCCGATAAAAAAGTATAAGTCGAAGAATCAGAAATTGAAGGATTCACTCCTCCAAATTCACCAAAGTATTGCAAATCCTGAATCTTATCTGCTGGGTTAAAGTCTTTCATTTTTATGTCATTGCGAGGAACGAAGCAATCTCGTCCCTTAGTTAGTATTAGTTTTGCGTTTGTATTGGAATTTATTTTTTGAAGCTATTTCCTGCTATCCGTTTCAATCTTTTGTGCCGAACGCCGGCACAAAAGGATTTCCACTTCTATCAGGGCTATGAAACTCGTTTCCAAAATAAATTCTATTCAAAATAACGTTTATTAAGAAAATTAATCAACCATAAAGCTTATAATTAGATTTTAAAACTATAAATAGATATTTGTAAGGATTTTTAATCTAAATTTGATACAGAAAGTACAATTCAATAGATTTTCTTTCACTTTAACAATAAACCGGAACTATGACTTTAGACGCCACAGATAAAAAACTCCTCGTTTTACTACAAACAGACAGTAAAAAAACAACCAAAGAATTGTCTTTAAAACTCAACCTTTCGGTAACCGCAGTTTACGAACGCATCAAAAAGTTAGAGCGCGAAGGCATAATCAAAAACTATGTAGCATTAGTCGATAAAACCAAAATCGATAAAGGATTTGTCGTTTTCTGCCATTTAAAACTCATTCAGCACACCAAAGAATTTCTAACCAAATTCGAAAGCGAAGTCATCAAACTCAACGAAGTTTTAGAATGCCATCATGTAAGCGGTGATTACGATTATATTCTCAAAGTATTGGTAAAGGATATGGAAGCGTATCGTGAATTTTTGGTAACAAAACTGACCTCATTACAGCATATTGGAAGCACACAAAGTATGTTTATGATTAGTGAAGTAAAAAATTCGACGGTGATTTTTTAGGAAGGTGCAGAGGAACAGAGGGACAAAGCGACAAAGTTTTTTTTTTAAGGTGCTAAGATTCTGAGTTGCTAAGGTTCTAAGGTTTTTAGGCATAACGGTTTTTCTGTAGAGGCGCACAGCAGTGCGTCTAACGCATGATGAGTTTTTGAGATTTTAAAATAATCTCGCAAAGTCGCGAAGTCGCAAAGTTTTTTTCGTCATTTTTTTATTTTGAGGAAGGAAGGATTTCCGTAATAAAATCTATAAAGATTGGCGACATTCTGTGCGGAGCTTCTTGTGGAGATCCTTCGTTCCTCAGGAGGACAAGATTGTGTGTAAACTTTGCGAAAAACTTCTTTCATAATCTTCAAATCAAAAAACTTTGCGACTTCGCGTCTTTGCGAGATTAAAATAAACTTAGCAAACCTTAAAAAAAAATGCGACTTTCCGAGATTAAAAAAGCTTTGCGCCTTTGTGTCTTCGTGGCAAATCCCTTCACTAAACTTTCACACAAAAAACATTGAGATTTAAACTTTAAACAAAACTTTATTCCTTAATTTTGTATCGCTAAAAATAAAATTTACAAACTATGAGTTCATTTGACGTAGTCATTATAGGTTCAGGTCCTGGCGGATATGTATCAGCAATTCGTTGCGCACAATTAGGTTTCAAAACAGCAATTGTAGAAAAGTATAATTCTCTTGGCGGAACCTGCCTTAACGTAGGTTGTATTCCTTCAAAAGCATTATTATCTTCTTCTCATCATTATGCCGAAATTGCTCATTTTGCAGATCACGGAATCGAAGTTTCTGGAGATGTAAAAATCAATTTAGAAAAAATGATTGCTCGTAAGCAAGCAGTTGTAGATCAAACCGTAGGTGGAATCAACTACTTAATGGATAAAAATAAAATTACAGTTTTCAATGGTTTAGGTTCTTTCGTAGATGCAACTCACATTGCAGTTGCAAAAGCTGACGGAACATCAGAAACTATCGAAACTAAATATGCTGTAATTGCTACAGGTTCAAAACCATCTTCTTTGCCGTTCATCAAAATCGATAAAGAAAGAATCATTACTTCTACAGAAGCTTTGGCTTTAAAAGAAGTTCCAAAACACTTAGTAATTATTGGTGGTGGAGTTATCGGAATCGAGCTTGGACAAGTTTACCTACGTTTAGGAGCGCAAGTTTCTGTTGTAGAATTCATGGACAGAATCATTCCTGGAATGGATAGTTCATTGTCTAAAGAATTGACTAAAGTATTGAAAAAACAGGGAATGAAATTCTATGTTTCTCACAAAGTAAAATCAGTAGAAAGAAACGGCGATGCTGTTACAGTTCAGGCTGAAAATGCAAAAGGAGAAACTATTACTCTTGAAGGAGATTATTCATTAGTTTCTGTTGGTCGTCGTCCTTACACAGACGGATTAAACGCTGACAAAGCCGGAGTAAAAATTTCAGACAGAGGACAAGTTGAAGTAAACGATCATTTACAAACTAATGTTCCTAATATTTATGCAATTGGTGATGTTGTTCGTGGAGCAATGTTAGCGCACAAAGCAGAAGAAGAAGGAACTATGGTTGCTGAAATCTTAGCAGGTCAAAAACCACATATCGATTATAACTTAATTCCTGGTGTAGTATACACTTGGCCAGAAGTTGCTGCAGTTGGACAAACTGAAGAGCAGGTAAAAGCTTCAGGAACGGAATATAAAGTGGGAAGCTTCCCATTCAAAGCTTTAGGTCGTGCAAGAGCAAGTGGAGATCTTGACGGATTCGTAAAAATCATTGCTGATGCTAAAACTGATGAGGTTTTAGGAGTTCACATGATTGGAGCTCGTACAGCTGATTTAATTGCAGAAGCTGTTACAGCAATGGAATTTAAAGCGTCTGCTGAGGATATCTCAAGAATGAGTCATGCGCATCCAACTTTCGCGGAAGCGGTAAAAGAAGCAGCATTAGCCGCTACAGATAATAGAGCATTACACGTATAATTTACGTTAAATATATTTTTAAAAACCGCCAATCTTGAGATTTCAGGATTGGCGGTTTTTTTATTATGTAATGATTATTGGTAATAGCATTAAGTGAAGAAAAGCATCTCTAGTATTTGTATCGAATAAGTCTCGTCTCTAGAAATGACAAATTAGGCGAAAATATTCTAATGAAAATGAGTGCCCTAGCCCCGATAGAAGTGGAAATCCTTTTGTGGCGGTGTTCGCCACAAAAGATTGGAACGAATTGCTTCGCCAATTCGCACTTTCAGGCTCGGGTGCGGGATTAGCTCCTGAAAAAAAAAGATTTATTTTATCATTACCAATCGAAAAGACAATATTGGGTTTATCCTCATCGTTTTATATCTCGTAGAGATTATATGTTGGTAGAAAAAATAGCATTCACCATATTGTTTGTCTCGTAGAGACTACATATTTATAGTAGATAAAATATTTTATTCATTAGATAGATTATTAAAATCTAAAAAAGCTCCAGAGGAGCAAAATATTTATAGCAGAGCATTGCCGTAAAGATTCCAAGCTCCAGCGGAGCGACATATTTATAATCGATACATATGTCGCTCCGCTGGAGCTTTAGGTCGACGACATTAAATTATGTTATAGATATTTAGCTTCTCTGAAGCTTTTTATATCTAATACAATTTAGCTTAAAAATAATTCTAACAAAAGATTTCAATAGTTAGAAAATATAAAATCAAATAATAATTCTGTAAAATAGTTCTCCTGATCTCGTGCTATCTTTATAGATCTAAAAGATAATATTATGAAAAGTAGATATATAGCTCCGGTTTTGGTAGGAGCAGGAGTGGCCCTTGCGCTTTATTCCTGTGGAGCAACAATTCCCGAAAAAGCAAAAGCAGTCACTAATTTTGATAAAGCAAAATATTTAGGAAAATGGTATGAGATTGCGAGACTCGATTTTAAATATGAAAAAGGTCTTAACAATGTCACCGCCGAATATTCTCTAAACGATAACGGAACCATAAAAGTGGATAATAAGGGCTACAATGTCAAAAAAGACAAATGGGAAGAAAGCATAGGAAAAGCCAAATTTGTCAAAAAAGATAATATTGGTATGCTTAAAGTCTCATTTTTTGGTCCTTTTTATGCCGGATATAATGTAATTGCGATTGAAGACAATTATAAATATGCGCTTGTAGTTGGAGAAAACTTAAAATACATGTGGATACTTTCGAGAGAAACTACAATCCCGGAAAGTGTAAAAGCAGATTTTCTGATAAAAGCCCGAGAAATTGGATTTGAAATTTCAGATCTGGTTTGGGTAAAACACGATAAAGCAAATTGATAGGGATTTTAAGGTTGAAATTTTTATTAAAGAACAAACCCGATACTTTTTGAGTATCGGGTTTGTTTATTTTTAAGAGAAAATAGATTATCTGGTAAAAACACTTTTGTAATTATCCCAATATCTGTAAATCAAAAATAAGTTAGCTAAGAACAATAAAACCGCAATTGGTAAACCTTCAGGAGCTAAAAAATAATTGATAAACAAAATGTTTACCGTAATAGGTAAGATCAAAATATTAGCCAATGTTACGTAACGCCCGGTTACAAAAGCAATTCCGCAAAGTAATTCGATCGACTTTGCTAAAGGCATTATATACTTAGAAGCCATTAAACCAACATTAAAAGCCTTAAAATTCCCTGTTGTTTCCGGTTCAGGAGCTAAATGAAAAAAGTAACTGATAGAAGCAAAGAGTAATAAAAGACCAATTAAAACGCGGACAATAATAGTAGCAATTTTCATAACACTTAGGGTTTTAAAATAGGTTAAAAAAGTATAATTTATTTTGTGGAAAACGTTGTAATCTGAATCCTCTAATAAAATGAAAATCAATTTTTAAAGCTATTCTACTGAGAATTTTACAATCTTTATAATCCTATTTTGGGATTAATACAATGCTATATCAAATATAATGAATTTTTTGTTATGAAATTGCTATTTTATTAACAGTTTTATTGTTTCTTTCCGTATTTTTTGTAAAGGAAGAATCCACCAAAACCAAGTATGATAAAAGGCCAAAGATTAATTAAAAACACGAAAATTGATTCCAGAATATACCAGCCACTTTTAAGGGAATCCAGAATTTGTAAACCTAAATTTGGTTTGTAAGCATTGCTGTTTTTCTCGCCAGCCATTGTTTCGTGTCTGATGGTTTCGTTTTGATAAAGCTGCAAAGTTATAGTGCTAAAATTTACCTGATCCTGCAATGATAAATTATCAATTGCACGATTGTCAGAAGCTTCTTTTTGGTTGGCCAAAGTATTTTCGGCTTCCATAATATCATTTATTTTCTTGCCTTTGGTGTCTATTGCTTTTTCGACTCTTTTTTCGGTTGATGCGCTTCTTTTTTGCGAAAGCTGATTCGCTAATAATTTCAATGAAACATCATCGGCTTTAATTACTCTAAAATCGAGAAAATCAATTTGTTTGGCAATTGTTTTAATCACGGTATCCAATTGAGTATTAGGAACGCGGATCGTAATATTATTTTCTACCGTGTATTTAGTAGTTTCAAGTGTGCTGTCCTGACTGATTTTGGTTTTGATCTGTTCATGAATGTTGCTCTGCAAATTAGTATAAGTAACAAAACCTCCAAATTTTTGCGTAGCATTTTCAATTGCATAAGTTGACTTGACGACATTTTTTACCTTGAATTTAATATCAGCAGTTCTAATAAATTTCTGCTTACTGTTTTTATCGACTACCGCAGCCGAAGATGAAACAGCAGTACTATCTGCTGAAACTTTCATATCTGCCGATTCTCCATACGAAGAGTTATCAGCTTTTTTACAAGAAAATAGTAATGCGATGATTACTACAGAAGTCAGTCCTAATTTTGCAATTGTTTTCATAAAGGTTTTAAAATTTGATTAATAAATAAAGTTTTTGGTTTTATTAATAATGCTTTTATGTTAAAAAGCTATTTAAATAATAAGTCTTATTTCGGTATACTAAAAAGTGTGCCAATAATTTTTTGAGTATTATTTTATCGAAGGATTTTTTTTGTCGTAATTTTGAAATCTAAAAATTATACCTTTTTGAGAGTTTCTATTCATAAACATATTTCAAATCCAGAGCATTTTAAACAACAACTTTTAAGCTGGTCGCAACAATTTCGCGAGGTTGTTTTTTTGGATAGCAATTCGTATCCTCAAGAATATTCAAGCTTTGATTGTGTGCTGGCTGTGGATGCTTTTACATCTTTAAAAACTGATTTTCATAACGCTTTTGATGATCTTAAACAATATCAGCAAACGACTAAAGACTGGCTTTTTGGCTATCTTTCCTACGACTTAAAAAATGATGTTGAGGAATTAAAATCGTCTAATTTTGATGGTTTAGATTTTCCGGATTTGTTTTTCTTTCAGCCAAAAAAGATTTTTTTATTGAAAGAAAATGAACTTGAAATTCAATATTTATTGCTTTGTGATGATGAGGTTGAAGATGATTTTGAAGAAATTGTTCAGACTGAAAATAATTCTTTTGAAACCTTAAGTAAAATCGAAGTCGAACAGCGAATTTCGAAAGATTTATATGTAGAAAAAGTAACAAAAATGCTCGACCATATTCATAAAGGAGATATGTACGAGGCTAATTTTTGTATGGAATTTTATGCCGAAAATGCGATTATAAATCCATTAGAAAAATTTCAGAAACTAAATAAAATATCACAAGCACCGTTTTCGGTTTTCTTTAAAAATCATAAGCAATTTTTACTTTCGGCGTCACCAGAACGATATATTAAAAGAATAGGAGAAACTTTGATTTCGCAACCTATAAAAGGAACGTCAAAACGATTTTTAGATCCTGTTGAAGACGAAAAATCAAAACAGTTTTTAGAATCAGATACAAAAGAACGCGCTGAAAATATCATGATTACAGATTTGGTTCGGAATGATTTATCGCATACGGCACAAAAAGGTTCTGTAGAAGTGGCAGAGCTTTGTAAAATCTATTCGTTTTTGCAGGTTCACCAGATGATTTCTACGGTAACTTCAAAATTAGATCCGCAATATTCTCCAATCGATGTTTTAAAAACCACTTTCCCAATGGGAAGTATGACCGGGGCTCCAAAGATTTCGGTTATGAATATTATCGAAAATCTGGAAGAAACCAAACGCGGTTTATACAGCGGATCTATCGGTTATTTTACTCCGGAAGGCGATTTTGATTTTAATGTTGTAATTAGAAGTATTTTATACAATCAGGAAAATAAATATGTTTCGTTTTCTGTGGGAAGTGCTATTACGTCATTATCAATTCCTGAAAACGAATACGAAGAATGTTTGTTGAAAGCTAAGGCAATGCACGAAGTTTTGCAGTAAGTTTTTAAAAAGTTAGCCACGAATTTCACGAATTAGCACGAATTATTTTTTGATGTAGATTGCGTAGATTTATTCTTTTTTGCCACAGATTAAAGGATTAAAATGATTTTGTTTCACGCAGATTCTGCAGATCAAAGCAGATTTTGTTAAAATAATTCGCGGTAATTTGTGTAATTCGTGGCAAAAAAAATGATTTAAAAAATCTGTGTAAATCTTTTAATCAGTGGCAGAAAAATAGATCTGCTAAATCTGCGTGAAAAAATAATTCGTAGCAAAAAATATCACGCTTAACAATTCATTTAAAAATAGATCGAATTTAATTTTTTACTTTTATCGAATGTTTTCAAAATTTCAAAATCACATCACTTCAAGATTTCCATTTCTGGGAGATAAAAAACTATTTCTGGCAGTTAGCGGAGGTTTAGATAGCATGGTTTTATTGCATTTATTACAGCAATTGCCTTATCAAATAGCGGTTTTGCATTGCAATTTCCAACTTCGCGGATTAGAAAGTTTTGGAGATCAGAGTTTTATTCAGGACTATTGTGATCGAAATAACATTCCGATTTTTACCACTCAATTTGATACCGAAGCATTTGCTAAAGATTATAAATTATCGACGCAAGTTGCAGCGCGTGAATTGCGTTATAGTTGGTTTTACGAACTTTTAGAAGAAGAAAAATTCGATTATATTCTAACCGCACATCATGCCGATGATAATCTCGAAACCTTTATTATCAACTTAACCCGAGGAACGGGCTTAGAAGGATTAACCGGAATTCCGGAAGAAAACGATCGAATTATACGTCCGCTTTTGCCTTTTTCAAGAGAAGAAATCCTGAAATATGCACAGGAAAACAATATCGACTGGCGAGAAGACAGCAGCAATGCATCGAATAAATATCTTCGAAATAAAATTCGCCATGATTTAGTTCCGATGCTGAAAGAAATCAATCCTAATTTTTTGAATGCGTTCCGAAAAACACAATCGTATTTGCAGGAATCTCAGGAAATGGTCGAAGATGCGTCGATTATGATTTATCAGCAAGTGGCAAAAGAAGAAGGTGAGGATATACATTTCGATTTAAATCAACTTAAAAAGTTACCCAATTATAAATCTTATTTATACCAATGGCTGAATGAATTTGGCTTTTTGGCGTGGAATGATATTTATGATTTGGTTGATGGACAATCTGGAAAACAGGTACTTTCGGTTGAATTTAGATTGCTAAAAAACCGCGATACCTTAATTTTATCGCCAGTTTTAGAAATGTCAGAAAAGGAAGAATTCGAAATTACGGCAAACGATACAGACGTTAATTTTCCCTTAAAATTGAAGCTTTGTCAAGTAGACGACATTACAATAGATTCAAATAAGGCTATATTTGTGGACGCTGAAAAAATCCAGTTTCCCTTGGTTTTACGTAAATGGAATGAGGGGGATATTTTTCAACCTTTTGGGATGAACGGGAAATCAAAAAAAGTGAGTAAACTTTTTAAAGATGAAAAATTATCGCTGATCGAAAAAGAAAAAATCTGGATTTTATGTTCAGATAATCAAATTGTTTGGGTTGTTGGTGTCAGACAAGATGAACGTTTTAAAATTGAAAATACCACAAATAAAATACTTAAAATAGAATTACATAATGAACTTTAATCAATACCATCAAACGATAATGTCGAAAAGTGTTTGGAATAAAATCATCATATTTTTCCTGTTTTTTGCTTTCGCAAAAGGAAATGCACAAATCCTGGAGCCAGTAAAATGGACTTCAAAAATTGAAAAGAAATCAGGAAACAATGCTGTTTTAATTTTTGATGGAACAATTGAAAAAGACTGGCATATGTATTCGCAATTTACACCAGATGGCGGACCTCTTGCGCTTGAAATTACATTTAAAAATCAAAAAGGAAATTATACTTTAGTTGGAAAAGCCAAAGAAGGTAAAACCAGAACAGCGTTTAATGATGTTTTTGGTGTAAATGAAACTTTCTTTGAAGGAAAAGCACATATCGAGCAGGAAATCACAATCATTAATCCGAACTTAAAAACGGTTGATGTTGAATTTGATTTTCAGGTTTGTAAAGAAGTTTGTATCAATTCGAACAAGAAATTCTCTATTGCAATTCCATCAACATTCAAAATGGATGCGGTTGCAAGTGTAGCAGAAGTAAAGAAAGATGAAACTAAAGTAGTTGGTCTGGCAGTCGATACTGTAAAACCAACAATTGAACCTGCTAAGGTTGAAACTACAAAAGATGCTGTTGCTGAAACTCCATCAAAAGAAGATATGCCTGGTCCAGCTCCGGCAAGAAGTTTATGGTCGATCTTTTTTATTGCTTTTATCTCAGGATTTGCAGCGTTGCTAACTCCTTGCGTTTTCCCGATGATCCCAATGACGGTAAGTTTCTTTACCAAGCAAAGTAAAAGCAGGGCAAAAGGTATTCGTAATGCTATTTTTTACGGACTTTCGATTATCGCTATTTATGTTATTTTAGGATTAATTGTTACTAAAATATTTGGTGCAGATGCATTAAATGCCTTGTCTACAGATGTTTGGTTTAACTTAATCTTCTTTATTATATTGATCATTTTTGCTACTTCATTTTTGGGTGCATTCGAAATTATGCTGCCAAATTCATGGGGAAATAAAGTAGATCAGCAAGCAGACAGAGGCGGAATAATAGGAATATTGTTTATGGCTTTAGCCCTTGCAATTGTATCATTTTCTTGTACAGGACCAATTGTAGGAACTTTATTGGTAGAAGCGGCTTCAAACGGAGGAATTGCTCCGGTTGTCGGAATGTTAGGATTTTCTTTAGCATTAGCATTACCATTTATGTTATTTGCAATGTTTCCGGGCTGGTTAAATTCATTACCAAAATCTGGCGGATGGTTAAATACTGTAAAAGTAGTTTTAGGATTTTTAGAATTGGCTTTAGCATTTAAATTTTTATCAAATGCCGATTTAGTTTTACAATTGCATTTTCTTGAAAGAGAAGTTTTTATTGCCATCTGGATCGCCATTTTTGGGGCTCTGACTTTGTATTTGTTTGGTAAGATTTCATTGCCACACGATAGTCCGCTGCAACATATTTCAGTTGGAAGATTGTATTTAGGATTGCTTACATTAATGTTTACCGTATATTTAATTCCAGGACTTTGGGGAGCACCATTAAAATTAATTAGCGCTTTCCCGCCACCACCACAATATAGCGAAAGCCCGTTTGGAGTAGGAGGTTCTGCTAATTCACTAGGAAGTGCCGAATCTATAAAAGGATTGCCTGACGGAGCAGAATTAGGCCCACACGGTATCATGGTTTTTCATGATTACGAAGATGGTGTAGCGTATGCAAAATCAATCAATAAGCCAATTATGCTTGATTTTACGGGTTATGCTTGTGTGAATTGCAGAAAAATGGAAAACAACGTTTGGTCTGAGCCAACGATTTTACCAATCCTGAAAAACGATGTTGTGTTGATTTCTCTTTATGTAGATGATAAACGCGAGTTGCCAAAAGAGGAACAATTTGTAACCAAATCTGGCGATAAGATCATTACAGTTGGCGATAAATGGACCGATTTTATGATCTCAAAATACAAAACCAATACGCAGCCATTATACATTATAACAGATTTAGAAGGCAATAATTTAAACACTTCTAAACCTACTATTAGTTATGTAAACGCAGATGAATATTTGCATTGGCTGAAAGAAGGAATTGGAAATTTTAAATAATCCCTTTTTTAGAATATAGAATATAGACAATAGAATAAAGAAGTTAGGGAATCTAAAATCTGAATTCTAAAATCTAAAATCATATTAAGGTTGAAATTAATTCAAAATAAAAAGCACTCTAAGTCAGAAACTCAGAGTGCTTTTTTGGTTTTAGGAATAATGAAAATAGTTTTTTTCAGGAGCTAATCCCGCTATACGTTCCAATCTTTTGTGCCGAACCCCGGCACAAAAGGATTTCCACTTCTATCGGGGCTAGGGCAATCATTTTCATAATCATGTTTTCGTTTAGTTTGTCATTTTAGAATCTATATTCTATTCTCTATATTCTATCCTCTTTAATCTATCTTCTTTCCTCTAAAATAATTAAAACAAAAAAAGCACTCTAAGTCAGACTCAGAGCGCTTTTTTAATTTTGGCTAGGTTTTGGTTTTGGTTTGTTTTTTATAAAAATTCTCCGTGTTGAGAAATGTCTAATCCTAATTCTTCTTTTTCTTCAGTAACTCTTAGTGGTGTAATTTTATTTACAACAAAGAATAAAATATAAGAACCTACAAAAGCGAAGATTGAAACCACTACTAAAGCAGTTAATTGGTTGATGAATAAAGTTGGAGTTCCGAAAATCAAACCTTGATTATCTCCAACAGCCGGGTTGATAGCTTTAGAAGCAAAAACACCAGTTAACAACATTCCTACCATACCACCAACACCGTGACAGGCAAAAACATCTAAAGCATCATCAATTTTACCTTTAGGGAATTTACTTACTACAAGATTACTAACGATTGCAGAAAAAGCTCCGATGAAAATTGCGTGAGGAATGCTAACGAAGCCTGCGGCAGGTGTAATAGCAACAAGGCCTACCACAGCTCCGATACATGCACCAAGTGCTGATAATTTATGTCCGATTATTTTATCAAGGAAAACCCAAGCCATAGCAGCTGCTGCAGCGGCAACAGTTGTAGTTCCTAAAGCCTGAACAGCTAAACCGTTTGCTCCAAGTGCAGAACCTGCGTTGAAACCAAACCATCCGAACCACAGTAAACCTGTACCTAACAAAACATACGTAATTCTCGCAGGATTTACTTTTTGAACTTTTCTTTTTCCTAAGAAGATCGCTCCGGCCAATGCAGCCCAACCAGCGCTCATATGCACCACAGTTCCTCCGGCAAAATCTAATACTCCCATTTTAAAGAAAACTCCATCAGGATGCCACGTCATGTGTGCTAAAGGAGAATATATAAAGATGATAAATAAAACCATGAATAGTAAATAAGCCCAGAAACGTACACGCTCTGCAAAAGCACCCGTAATTAATGCAGGTGTAATGATGGCAAATTTTGCCTGAAACAATGCGAATAACATAAACGGAATAGTTGGGGCAAGACTCCATGCGGTATTAGTACCAACACCTTCAAAGAATAAATTAGTAGATGGATTTCCGATGATTCCTCCAATAGTAGGCCCAAAAGCCAATCCGAAAGCAACAACAACCCATAAAATAGTAACAATTACCATTGCCATGAAACTTTGAAGCATTGTACTGATAACGTTTTTCTTACCTACCATTCCTCCGTAGAAAAATCCTAGTCCTGGTGTCATAAGCAATACAAATGCAGTTGCTACGATCATCCAAGCTGTATCTCCTGTGTCAAACTTTACAGCTTCTGCCGGAATAGGGTTATCGCTCAGAATAAAGTTTGATATAAAGGTTAGTACCAAAATAGTGATTAGGATCACACTTAAAATAATTTTTCGCATAGTTATTTAGTTTTAAATTTTTTATAAAAGTATAAAATCAATCGACACCCCTATAAAAAATAGAGTGCAATGCTTAATTTTTGTTAATTTTAAAATTTAACCCCCTGTATTTTGCGTGTATTTGTTAAAATGAACTTAAAATTTGTAATTTATTAATGAGAAACACTAAGATTTGCTTGTAAAAAGATTTTGTTAACAGAAAAATGAAAGAATAATTGTAATTTTAAGAGTAGTTGTGCTTTAAAATTTAAAGATTTAATCGAAACTATGATAATTTTAAAATAAAAAGGCACCAAATGATTTTCTCAATTGGTGCCTTTTTTATAGAAAAGTGTTGGTTTATTTCTGGTTGTATTTCGCTTTAAATTTATCGTTTAATTTCGTTTGGAAAGTTTCTAAGTTAATCGATCTTCCCTGAATAAACGCAGTGGTTAATTTATTGGTTTTCATATCAAGAGCATCACCTTCAGAAATAAATAAAGTAGCATCTTTACCTGATTCTAAGGTGCCGCAAGTAGCATCAATACCTAATAATTTTGCTGTGTTTGATGTAATAAGTTGTAATGCTTTTTCTTTGTCTAAGCCAAAAGCTGCACAAGTTCCCGCCAGAAACGGAAGATTTCTAACACTCATACGTTCATGATCTCCGCTGTTTTCAAGCCCCACCACAATACCTTTATCCGTAAGTATTTTAGCCATTTTGTACGGAAGATTTACATCTTCGTCATCACTTGTTGGCATATCATGAACGCGTCTTAGTAAAACACCCACATTATATTTTTGCAAAACATCAGCTGATTTGTATGCTTCGAATCCGCCAACAATTACAATTTTTTTGATCTGGTTGTCAACGGCCAATTGTATTGCGTCTACAATTTGTTTCTCTTCATCAGCATGAATATAAAGTGTTTGAGTTCCGTCAAAAAGACCTTTTGTAGCTTCTAAAACTACGTTTCTTTCTTTTGCAGGAGCCTGATTGTATACTCTTGAGTTGATAAGAAATGCCGATACTTCTTCAACTTGTTTAGGATAATCTTTGTTGGCTTCGATTATTCCCGGTTCGAACCACGATCCGGATCTTTTAAAGTTCGATGGAAAATTAAGATGAATTCCGTCGTTTTCTTTTAAAATAGCATCTTGCCAGCTCCAGGCATCTAACTGTACAACTGAAGATGTTCCTGAAATTCGGCCTCCACGTGGCGTAATTTGTGCAATTAAAATACCGTTTGGACGTACTGTTTCTACTACTTTTGATTCTGAATTGTAAGCAATAATACTTCTCACATTCGGATTAAAACTACCAATTTCTTCCTGATCGTCTGATGATTTTACAGCATCAATTTCTACTAAACCTAATGTTGCGTTAGGAACGATAAATCCCGGGTAAACATGTTTTCCGCTGGCATCAATTGTAGTATCATAAGCATTGGCCGCAAGTCTTATTGTTGTTGCATCGGCTACTAACGTAATTTTTCCGTCTTTAAAACCAATTGCACTATTCTGGATAACAGTCCCATTGCCTAAATGCGCAGTGGCATTTAAGATTAAAACCGATTTAGTTTGTTTTGGTGCCGGTATTTGTTGTGCTTTTATTTGTACCGAAGCACAAACTGCGAGCAGCATTATATAGATGTTTTTATGTATCATATTGTCTTTTTTAATCTTTATGAATTTGTAACGCCCTAATTATTGTTCTAAAGTATCACAGTGATATTCTGTTTTTTCTTTTTTTGTAGGGGGTTGAGTGCTCAATCCTTTGTTTTTTTCTTGTAGCATTTGTCCAATCAACAAACTTCTTTCTTTAGTAATGGCCAATTGTTTTTCGGCATCTTTTTCAATATCAAAATAAACAACACCTTCAATAATTGTTTTTTCGGCTTTAGCATAAATAGATAAAGGATTGTCGCTCCATAAAACAACATCGGCATCTTTACCTACTTTAAGACTTCCTACTTTATCATCAATATGTAATAATTTAGCAGGGTTCAGGGTTACGAATTTCCAGGCATCTTCCTCAGAAATATTGCCATATTTCACCGCTTTAGCAGCTTCCTGATTCAATCTTCTTGACATTTCAGCATCATCAGAGTTATACGCTACCACCAATCCTTCATTGTGCATAATTGGCCCGTTGAAAGGGATTGCATCGTTTACTTCAAATTTATACGCCCACCAGTCAGAGAAAGTCGAAGCTCCAACTCCGTGTTGTTTCATTTTATCAGCTACTTTATAACCTTCAAGAATATGCGTAAAAGTGTTTACTTTAAAATTGAATTTCTCTGTAACATTCATCAACATCAAAATCTCAGATTCTACATAAGAGTGACATGTAATAAAACGCTCTTTATTAATGATTTCAGCAATAGTTTGTAATTCTAAATCAACTCTTGGCGCTTTTCCTTTTTTAGAACCAGCGTTGAATTTTTTCCAGCTTTCGTCATATTCTTTTGCACGCTGAAAATAATCAGTAAAAACCTGTTCAACACCCATTCTTGTTTGCGGAAAACGAGTAGGATTATCAATACCCCAATTCGCTTGTTTTACGTTTTCTCCCAAAGCAAATTTGATAAACTTAGGCTGGTTTTTGTATAACATTTCGTCTGGCGCAGCGCCCCATTTCCATTTTACAATAGCAGAACGTCCACCAATAGGGTTCGCAGATCCGTGTAATAATTGAGAGATCGTTACACCTCCGGCAAGATCTCTATAAATATTAATATCTTCAGAATTCACAACATCCTGAATCGTAACTTCGGCAGTAGAGTTGTGGCCCATTTCGTTTACACCTTTAGAAATAGCGATATGCGAGTGCTCATCGATAATTCCGCTTGTAATATGTTTGCCTTTTGCATCAATAACAGTTGCAGAAGCATCTGAAAGATTTTTACCAACAGCAGCAATTTTTCCGTTTTTAATTAAAATATCCGTTTCTGTCAGAATTCCTTCTTTTTCGTTCGTCCAAACCGTAGCATTTTTAAACAACAAAGTTTGAGCTGTTAGTTTTTTAGCATCGCCAAAAGCAACATTAGGATACGTTGTTGGGATAACAGGATTTGGTTTTTCTGCTTTTACAGTATCTTTTACTGCCACAAACGCACTGGTTCTTAAAGCTGTCCAAACCAGTTCATCTCCGTTTGCAAAGACCGCTTTTCCAGATAAACTTTCCGGTTTTTCTATAAAACCTGTTAAACGCGTAAAGTTAGCTTTGATAGTATCAGAAGGTTTAATTAAAAGGGAAATCCAGTTTTTAGAAACCGCAAAAGTGCTGTTTACTTTTTTATCGTCAGTGGTAGTTATTTCTGATTTTGGAGCATTAGCAGTTCCTTCAATTTTCCATTTATAGGTATCTTTTCCAACCGTTAGATTGTAGTTTCCGCGAATGTCTTTTGAATTAATATCATTTACAACATACTTCGTTCCCTGAACCCAGTTTTCGTATAAGATTGTTTTTTCATCGAAGATTTCTCCGGAAGTAATCACAAAATTGGCATAACTTCCAGTTTTTAAACTTCCTACTTCATTGCTTTTTCCAAGAATTGCAGCCGGAATTGTAGTCAGGGCTTCTAACGCTTTTGTTTTATCAAAACCGTATTTAATAGCCTTTAATAAGTTAGGTTTAAAGTCTTCTGTCTTTTTTAATTTGTCTGTAGTCAGCGCAAAAACAACACCATTATCAGATAATATTTTTAGGTTTGATGGAGCCTGGTTCCAGAAACGCATATCTGTTAATTCGATTTGATTTGATAAATACGGATTCGAAACATCATATGCTTCCGGAAAACTTACCGGAATAATAAATTTAGCATTCGTATTTTTGATTTCGTCGATTCTTTCAAACTCATTTCCATTACCTTTTAGAATATAGGTTAAACCAAATTCCTTAGCAATTTTAGCAGCTCTCAAACTGTTTAGTTTGTCTTCTGTAGTAAAAATCTGAACCAGTTTTTCATTGTTTGCCAAGGCTTCTAACGATAAATCTTTAGTTTCAGAATTTCCTTTTTTATACCAATCAAGATCCAAATACATTTGGCGTAACAAAGCCATCATACCCATTAATGAACTCGGATAAGCCTGATTTGTTAAAGCGCTTCTTGAAAAAGCAAGGTGATTCGTGATTTTATTGGCAATTATTTGTTTGCTGTTTTCAGTATTGTTTAATGCAACCAGGATTCCGGTTCCCTGAGCAATTCCGTCAGGAATGTGAGTTCCTACCACTCCAAAACCAGCTTTTAGTAATTCTTCTGCTTTTGGTTGGTCGTATTTAAAAGTCTCATAAGTATTTACTTCAGGACGAACGCTTTCGTTCCAGTAGTAACCCACTCTTTTTGTATCGTACAAAGGATCGCGGCTACGGCCTAAATTACTTTTTGGTTTTTCAACTCCAAAACTCGTGTAAATATCAATAAAAGAAGGATAAATTGTTTTTCCTTCAAGATCAATTGTGATACTGTTTTTAGGAATTGTAATGTTATTACCAACAGAAACAACTTTACCATCCTGAATGAGTAAAGTACCTTTTTCGATTTTTTGAGTTGGAGTAACATAGATTGTGGCATTTGTAAAAACAGTGTAATTTTTGTTTTTGTTCTGCACACTTTCATTAATAGGGAAATAATCCTGAGCGTATGTTTTTGTTAAAAAAACACTCAAAAAGAGTAGGAGTAGGGCTTTTTTCATAGTTAATTTGCAAATTTGTTGCTAAAAATATGAAATATATGTTATCTAAAATTTATTTTATAAATGTTTTTTCTTTATTTACATCATAATTAATTAAACCATTGATAAGTAGCACTTATAGAATAGTATGAAAAATGACAATACAATAAAGTGGGGAATTATTGGCTTAGGAAATATTGCAAATCAATTCGCAGCTGATTTAGTATTATTGCAAGATGCAACATTATTCGCGGTGGCTTCCCGCGATCATAATAAAGCAATTGAGTTTGCCCAAAAGTACAATTGCATAAAATCATACGATTCTTATGAGGCCCTTTTTAAAGATGATCAGGTAGATATCATTTACATTGCAACACCACACGATTCACATGCCGAATTATCCATAAAAGCATTAGAAAACGGAAAGCATGTTTTATGCGAAAAGCCAATGTCATTATCTTATAAAGATGCAGGGCGTATGATTGAAGCTTCAAGAAAACACAATAAATTTTTCATGGAAGCATTTTGGACACGTTTTATTCCATCGGTTAAAGAAGTTTTAGAGAAAATCAATAACGGAATAATCGGTGATATAAAGTATGTTAAAGCCGATTTCGCTTTTTATGCAGATGAAAAAGAAGGAGGCAGACTTTTTAATAAAAATCAGGGAGGAGGCGCGCTATTTGATATTGGCGTATATCCGTTATTTCTCTCCTATATAATGTTCGGAGTTCCTAAGGAAATAATAGCAAAATCGATCTATCATAAAAACGGAATTGATCTTCAAACTTCGATGATCCTGCAGTATGAAAATGCCCAGTCCGTTTTAAGTGCTTCGATTGTTTCAGAATCTGATATGAAGGCAACGATAGGCGGAACTCAGGGACATATCCAGCTCAATGCTCCGTGGTATATTGCTGATGGATATTCTGTTGCTAAAAATGATAAAGAAGAAACTTTTAGTTTACCCAATTTAGGCAAAGGATATATGCATGAAGCACTTGAATGTCATAATTGCATTAGAAACAATCAAATCGAAAGTAAGCTTTGGTCACATCAAAATAGTTTGGATTTGAGTAAAATTGTAGAGGAAATAAAGAATCAGATTGGTTTGAGTTTTGTTTAATTTATATTTTAATAAAAATCACAATAAAATACCCACTCTTCAGTCTTTGTATTTTTGGCTAAATAAATATTTCCGCTGTCTACAATATTTAAATTTGCTTTCCCGTCAGAAGCAATTTGGAAAACAAATTCGAAATCTTCTCCAAAATAAATTCCTGATTGATAATATGTTGCGTAACCGCCAATTTTGTGGCTATAATTGTTTTCGATAATATCGTAATAAGAATCAATAATTCCCGAGTCTTCAAGTTGATTGATTTTATCTGATATATCATCTGGTATTTCAGGATCTTCCCAAACCGGATAATCTTCTTCAATAAGTCTATTTGATAAAGGAAAAGGTTTTATAAATGAAGTATCATTTTTTAAATCCTTAACTACAATATTATCTACGCTTTTATATTCACGTAAAACCCAATTATTTCCATTAGCAGTCAAGTCCATTGGAAATTTTTTAGAAATGAAAACAGTAATAATCTTAGATTCTTTTAAAATCTCTGGTACAAAAGGTAAATCCTTAAAGCATAACTGAAATAAAGGAAGCATCAATTCTCCATCATTATCTAAAGGAATTTCTTCATTTTCGTGATACAAATAAACTCTCCCAATCCAGCTTTCTGTAATTGAATTTGTTGGTTTAAAACCACCAGATATAAATTCTGTTGCTTTTCTTGCAAGACTATTTTTTATTTTTTGAATTTCGCTCACTGTTAATCTTGAAAATTATTTAAATTATAAATATATTGTAATAAAATAGTTACAAATATATACTTTTACACTTTAATATAAAAGATTCTATGTTAGTAAAAGTTTACGGAAGTGCGGTTTTTGGAGTAGAAGCAACTACAATTACCATAGAGGTACATATGGATAAAGGAATTGGTTATCATCTGGTTGGATTGCCTGATAGTGCCATAAAAGAGAGCAGTTTTAGAATTGCGGCCGCCTTAAAAAACAACGGATTAAGTTTACCCGGAAAAAGAATAACCATAAATATGGCGCCTGCCGACCTTCGAAAAGAAGGTTCTGCCTACGATTTACCACTTGCAATGGGAATTTTAGTAGGTTCAGATCAGATAAAAGCACCCGCAATAGAAGAATATATTATCATGGGCGAACTCTCTCTCGACGGAAGTTTACAGCCCATTCGCGGAGCTTTACCCATTGCCATAAAAGCGAAAGAAGAAGGTTATAAAGGCTTTTTTCTTCCTATTCAGAACGTAAAAGAAGCAGCAATTGTAGCAGGATTAGATGTTTATGGTGTTTCAAATCTACAAGAAGTAATTGATTTCTTTGCTGGAAAAGACACTCTTAAGCCAACAGTAATTGACACGCGAGCTGAGTTTTATAAAACCTTAGATTTTCCTGAACACGATTTCTCAGACGTTCGCGGACAGGAAAGTATAAAACGCTGTATGGAAATCGCTGCAGCAGGAGGTCATAATATTATTTTAATAGGCCCGCCAGGAGCAGGAAAAACGATGCTTGCCAAACGAGTACCAAGTATTTTACCGCCAATGACCTTGCGTGAAGCTCTCGAAACTACTAAAATTCATAGTGTTGCCGGAAAATTAAAAGAAGTAGGTTTAATGAATCAGCGACCATTTCGCAGCCCGCATCACACCATTTCAAATGTGGCGTTGGTAGGCGGAGGAAGTTATCCGCAGCCCGGAGAAATTTCGATGGCGCATAATGGCGTTTTGTTTCTCGATGAATTACCGGAATTCAAACGTGATGTTTTAGAAGTCATGCGCCAGCCGCTCGAAGATCGCGAAGTCACCATTTCGCGTGCTAAATTTACCGTGACCTATCCTTCGTCGTTTATGCTGGTGGCCAGTATGAACCCAAGTCCAAGTGGGTTTTTCAACGATCCGAGTATGCCAAATACCTCATCGCCACACGAAATGCAGCGCTACCTCAGCAAGATTTCCGGGCCTTTGTTAGACAGAATCGACATTCATATCGAAGTTACTCCGGTTCCGTTCGAAAAGTTAGCCGATGATCGAAAAGCCGAGAGCAGCGTCGAAATTCGTAAAAGAGTAACAGCAGCGCGTGAAATTCAAACAAGGCGATTCGAAGCAATAGAAAATATACATTACAATGCACAAATGAGCAGTAAACTAATCCGGGAATATTGTGCACTCGATGAGCAATCCAAAGAGTTGCTAAAAACCGCCATGGAACGATTAAATCTCTCTGCAAGAGCCTACGACAGAATCTTAAAAGTCGCGCGTACCATAGCCGACTTAGATAACGCACCAACAGTTGTTTCGCAACACATCGCCGAAGCCATTCAATACCGAAGCCTCGATCGCGATGGATGGCTTGGATAGATTTCTGATTTTAGATTTCAGATTTTTGGAATTTGGAATTTTAACAATTTTGGAATTTATTTTTCAGGAGCAGAAAAATCATTTTTTATAATAACCTCCAGTCCCGCTGTACACTATATCTTTTTCTGTCTAAAGAAGCCAGAAAAAGGATACCGCTTCCATCGGGGCTAGGTGAGAGGTTTTGTTATTCATAAGAAAAACATAACATAAAATTGAGAAAGAATATAAATGACTAAATAAAAAAATCTGCGATAATCAGTTTAAATCTGTGCCAATCTGCGTGCCATTTTTCTCTCACAGCTTTGCATACGCTGCATTTTATCAATATAATCTAATATAAAAACTTTGTGTATGCGTTTAAGATTACTCAAATTTTAAACTAGCATTTCTGGACATCAAATACGAAGTTAATTTCTTTATTTTTCCTTTTTCCATTTCAAAAACATCACAAAAAACAGCGTCAAGAATATTGCCGTTTTTCATGTTTCCCTGCACAGCACCTTCTGCAATCACAATATTATTTTCCTCTATCAATTTTATAATCTGAATAGAAGGGCTTCCAACAAAATTATCATTCTCAATTTCTTTGTCAAACGCTTTTTTACCAATATGCTGGTAAATACCCGGCATTTCCCAAATCACATCTTCGGTGAGGCAGGCAAGTATTCTTTCATGATCGCTTACTCTAAAAGCAGCCATATATTCGGTTACAGTTTCTTTGTTTAGTGTCATGTCTATTTTTAATAAAAGTTAATAATTACTCAGTCACTTTTTTATATTCAAAAGTTCCCATTTGTGGCGTGGTAATAATGCGTTTGTTGGCATCAAAATAATCAACAGAGAATTTTACGGGCATCATAATCAGAATAATGGTAAGTTCAGCATTATCCTTTGATAGTTTCCACTTTGCTTTATGAGTCTCTTCTCCAACTAAACTTTCAAAATCTCCATTTTCTTTAAAAACCTGATACACCTGATCGGTTTTATAATACTCCTGAATGCTCTTTTCTTTTCCTTTTTTAGTCCATTTTACCAATTGCCATTTTCCTACAAGTTCTTTAGAGGTTTGAGCATTTACAGAGAGTCCTATTAAAAAAATTACGATTAAAAATATTTTTTTCATCATTGAAGAAATTATGTGTTGAAATATAAAATTAATAATTAATCTGTTTTGTATGTGTACATTAAGTAAATTTTATATTTAGAATTTTTATGTTAAATATTCAGATAAGAAAGCATTTTCTCAATAAAAAAAGCTTTGAATATGATTTTTATGGTGGTTTTCGCTTTTTCTGATAATTATCATTTATTTGTAGGAATTCACCATGTAATTTTGATCGTAAAATTAAGGGAAATTATTATGATCAAGATTTTAAATTATTTATTGCCTCCACGTAAATGGGTACCCTTTGTTATAGTGGCAGTTGGAGTAGGAACGGGATTATTTGCATACTTATTATATGTATCAAATGCAGTTTCTTATCTCTCAGATGATCCTAAAACATGTGTGAACTGCCATGTAATGACCCCTTTTTATGCCACCTGGCAACATAGCTCACATGGGCGCGTAACCACTTGTAATGATTGTCACGTACCTCATAATAACGTTTTTAATAAATATTTTTTTAAAGCAAAAGATGGTATTTATCATGCAACCGTATTTACATGGCGTGCAGAACCACAGGTAATTCATATTAAGGAAGCAGGAACAGATGTGGTTCAGAAAAACTGTCAGCGCTGTCACGGAGATCTTAATGCAAATGTTAAGACAACTGGAGTTACACTCGAAAGCAAAAGTCATGGCGAAGGGAAATTATGCTGGGATTGTCATCGCGAAGTTCCGCATGGCAAAGTAAACAGTTTGTCCTCTGTGCCAAATGCAAGAGTTCCGTTGTTAGAATCTCCAATTCCGGAATGGCTGCAAAAACAAACCGACAGTACGGCAATAGAAAAACAGAAAGAATCAAAACAAACTAAATAAAAAACAAACTAAAAAATTAATTAAATACAGATATAATTATGGCACCACTAAAAGAAACTATAAAACGCAAACCATGGATAGGATGGGTAATGTTTGGCGTTACAATGCTGGTTGTGTTTATGCTGGGATTACTGGTAAATAGTGTAATGGAACGTCGTACAGAAGCTTTATTTGTAAACAAAGTATTAGCTCCTGTTGGTCAGTTCGAATCTAAAAATGAAGTTTGGGGAGCCAATTATCCTCGTGAATTTCAAACCTATTACGAAACTGCCGATACTACTTTTGCAAGTAAATACGGTGGTGGAAAAATGAAAGATATGTTGCATGAAGATCCGCGTATGGTAGTACTTTGGGCTGGATATGCTTTCTCTAAAGATTACAATCAGGGTAGAGGACACTTTTATGCATTAGAAGATATTTATAATACATTAAGAACGGGAGCTCCAAAAGGACCTCAGGATGGACCTCAACCTGCTAGTTGCTGGGTATGTAAATCTCCGGATGTGCCACGTATGATGGATAAATTAGGTATCGATGAGTTTTACAAACAAACATGGGCTGCTTTAGGGCCAGAAATTGTAAACCCAATTGGATGTGCAGATTGTCACGATTCGAAAACCATGAACTTGAAAATTACACGTCCTGCTTTAATTGAAGCTTTTAAAGAACAAGGAAAAGATATTACCAAAGCAACTCATAACGAAATGCGTTCATTGGTTTGTGCACAATGTCACGTAGAATATTACTTTGATAAAAAATCTGTAGAAGGTGCTGCTAAAGTAAAATTCCCTTGGAAAAACGGTATGACAGTAGAGGATATGGAAAAATATTATGATGGTATTGAATTCTCAGACTTTACACATGCCTTGAGTAAAGCTCCGATCCTTAAAGCACAACACCCTGATTACGAAATTCACCAAATGGGTATTCACGGACAAAGAGGAGTTTCTTGTGCTGATTGTCATATGCCATACAAAAGTGAAGGCGGACAAAAATTTACAGATCATAAGATACAATCACCTCTTAATAACGTAGCCAATTCTTGTCAGGTTTGTCACCGTGAAGAAGAAAAAACATTGGTAGCAAACGTAACGGAACGTCAGGATAAAATTTATCAAATCCGTATTGAGCTTGAAGATCAATTAGTAAAAGCACATATTGAGGCAAAATTAGCCTGGGATAAGGGAGCAACAGAAGCTCAGATGAAAAATATTCTACAGTTAATTCGTCAATCTCAATGGCGTTGGGACTTTACTGCAGCATCACACGGAGGATCATTCCACGCTCCCTTAGAAACTGCCAGAGTGATTACCAATGGTCTGAACAAAGCAGCCGAGGCAAGAATAGCTTTGGGTAAAGTACTAGTTTCTTTAGGACAAACAGGACCAATACAATATCCTGATATTTCGACCAAAGCAAAAGCACAGCAGTTTATAGGTCTGGATATGGCAAAAGAAAGAGCTAATAAAGCTGAATTCAAAAAAACGCTTTTACCGCAATGGCTGGAACAAGCAAAGAAAAAATAATTGCTGTTTTAAGCAAATAAATATAAAATATATTTGAAGAGGGTTCATACAAGTTTCATTTAACTGTATGAACCCCTTTTCAAGTTAAATGTTTCAAATTCAAAATAAGAATGAGAATAGTTAATTTAGAAAATCAGAAAGTTTTTAAAAAGAAGCTTTGGCAGTTTCCCTGGGATTATAAAGAATCATTTATAATTGCTGCCGGATTACTGATAACCGGATACTTATTACAAATTACGACAAGAACAAGTATAAAAGCTGTAAGTGCGCCCGTAAATTATATTATTGGCGGTTTGTTTATAGCAATGTTGTTATTACTGCATTTTACCAGTAGAACACATCCTTGGGTAAAATGGTTAAGATCTGTTCCTGCATCCGTTAGTGCTATTGTTTTAGTTCTAATTCAGGCCATTATTATGGGAACACTTCCTCAGCAAAATTTTGTAGAAGGGGTAAAACCGGATTTGTTTGGTTTTTCTTTTGTTCTAACTAGCTGGCCATTTATAATCGCGCAATTGTATTTTCTTACTACTCTTGGTCTTGCAACTCTTAACAGAATGACGCCATGGCAATGGAAAAACTGGGGATTTATACTAAATCATTTAGGACTTTTTATTGCAATGACTGCAGGTATTCTTGGAAGCGGGGATCTGCAACGATATACAATGAAGCTTTATGAGAATCAATTAGTTTGGGGAGCCGAAAATGAAGAAGGTGTAATGGTGCCAATGCCTATTGCTTTTGAACTTACAAGTTTTGATATGGAAACCTTTACGCCAAAATTGGCATTAGCAGATATTACCAATAACAGTATCGAGACAAAAGGAGTCAATGCGCTGCGCATGATTACCAAAGGCGACAGTTATGATTATAAAGGGTACAAAATTAAAATTGTTAACTATATCGAAGACAGTAAGTTTACCGGAAATGGCTATTTTCCTGTTAACGAAGAAGGTGCAACTCCTGCAGCTTTAGTCGAAGTAAAATCAGCAACAATAGACACTACTGCCTGGATTAGCTGCGGAAGTTTTGCAACTGAATATTCTTATTTGCAATTGAATGATAAAGAAGCTATTGTAATGTTGCAACCAGAAGCAAAAAAATACAGTTCGCATGTAAATGTCTATGTTAAAGATGGTAAAAATGATAAAACTGTAATCGAAGTTAATAAGCCTTATAAAGTTGGAGGCTGGAAAGTATACCAATTAAGTTACGACGAAAAGTTTGGAAAATGGTCTAAATTAAGTGTTGTAGAACTGGTTCGTGATCCTTGGTTGCCTGTTGTATACTCTGGTATTTTTATGATGATTATTGGAGCGGCCTATTTGATTTTTAAAGGAAGAGGAACTGTGATTTAGCTCATTACGAGTATGAATTAACGTTTGAATTATATATAATTAAAGATTTTTTAAATGAATTACTGGATCTATTTTTCTCATTATGCATTTGTAGCTATTATTTGCTGGCTAATTTGTATGTTGTTTCAGGTTATAAAGTTAAAGCGTAATAAAATGTTACCTATTTTGCTTTTTGCAGCATTAGGAGGTTTGTCTATGATTGTGTTTACGTATAACTTATGGCAAAACTTAGGACGTCCGCCAATGCGTACTCTTGGTGAAACAAGGCTTTGGTATGCTGTGTTTTTGCCTGTTATTGGCATTATAACATATATAAGGTGGCAATATAAATGGCTGCTCAACTATAGTTTGGTAATGGCAACTGTATTTTTAACTATTAATTATTTTAATCCGGATACTTATAATAAGGCTTTAATGCCGGCCTTACAAAGTGTTTGGTTTGTACCACATGTTTTAGTATATATATTTTCGTATGCCTTACTCGCCGCTTCCTCAATTGTGGCGTGTTATGGACTGTTTGAATATTATCGAGGTAAGTATAAAAAAAACATACTTGAATTGGCCAATAATTTGGTTTATGTAGGTTTTGGTTTCCTTTCGTTAGGATTATTGTTTGGAGCCTTATGGGCAAAAGAAGCCTGGGGACATTATTGGACCTGGGATCCTAAAGAAACCTGGGCAATGCTTACCTGGTTAGGATATTTAATTTATATACATATTCATTATCGTTATCCGGAAAGTATTAAACCTGTTTTGATCACTTTGGCTCTGGCATTTGTAGTACTGCTGCTTTGCTGGTTTGGAGTAAATTATATGCCATCTTCAGCACAAAGTGTGCATACTTATACCAATGGATAAATTAAAATGAGCAGAAATTTATTTTATAAATTTCTGCTCATTTTTTTATTAATCAATATTATTACTGATTCTTGGATATATTCCAAAAGCTGATTTTTCTTCTTGTTACAAAACCTAGCTTTTCATATAATGCAATTGCGCCAATATTATTTTCGACGACATGCAAATAAGGAGTTTTATTTTCGTCAAAAATCGCATTCACACATTGAGCAATTAGCTGTTTTGCATAGCCTTTTCCGGTATGATCAGGATGAGTAATAATGGCACTGACTTCTGTAAAATGATCCATTTTCATTCGTTCTCCCGTAATTGCTATTAATTGATTTTCTTTAAAAATTCCGTAGTAATTACCTAATAAAGCGGTTTTATTTTTGAAATATCCTGGCTGAACCAAATTGACTAATTGTACTAATTCGTCATTATGTTCTTCAGTAAGTTTTACGATTTCATCAGTTATAGGTAGCTCTATTTTATCATAAACAATCATTTGAAGACAAACCAATTCTTTTTCAATTTTTAGCGTGTTACGTATTTCCGGTTTTTCACCCACAATGAAAAACTTCTCTGATAATGCCGAATATTGGTTGGCCGCGTTTGAAGTACTTTCAGATAGAGCAAAACCTCCAAAAGGACAATAATCAGGATTATAGAATTTAGTTCCGTTATAATCAATTGCAAATGCTGTGTGGATTTCTGATAATGAATTCCAAACCGGATTGTCTAGCTTATTTTCTTGTATACTTTTCATTATTGTAATTATTGCCGTTATTCTTTCTCTATTGGATAAAAGAATTTAAATGAATTCGCTGTTGCGGGATGCAAAATAGTACCATGATTTTCGAGAGGGAAATAATCAAAATAAACTTTTAAGTTTTTACTTTTTGTTGCTTTAATTTTTTCGGCAAGCAGGTTAGCATCTACTTCCATCACTCTTGGGATTTCTGTTGGGGTTAAACCTTCTTTCCCTACAGCAATATAAATATCCGTTTTTTGATTAAAGTTTTCCTGAAAAATGATGCTGTCCTGATTTAGTATAGAACCATTGTTCCACCAAATACTTGGACTAACAATGACATATTTATTAAAAAGAGTTGGTTTTTTTAATAAAATTTCAGTTTCTAATAATCCGCCTAACGATTGCCCGATAATGGTTTTAGAATCATTTGTTTTGTATTTTTTATCTATAAAAGGTTGCAACTCTTTTTCGATAAAAGCAATAAATTTATCTGAATGTCCAGAAGTTGCAAAACGTTTCTGATCTTTTTCTATGGTTGTCGGAAATGTAAAATCTCTTCTTCTGTCAACCGTTGCAATTCCAACAACAATAGATTTAGGAACCTGATTGATCCATTCAAAACTATTAAATTGTACCAAGCCTGCGATATGTATAAAGTCTTCATCAGCAGAACCGTCTAATAAATAAATTACGGGATATTTTGTAGCATCTTCTGATTTATAGCCTTCAGGAAGATAAATATTCAGGATTCTTTTTTCGCCCAGTTCTTTCGATTGTATCTCATCAATAACGCCTAATACAAAAGGTTTGCTGGAATCTGTTGATTTGGATTTACTGGTTTGACTAAATGATAATGTTGAGGTAAAAAATAATAATGTAAAGGCAATAATTTTATTCATTTTGTGGTGTTTAATTTGTTTCCGTTTTTAAACTTTTATGAAAGTATTTAAAGGCTGGATTACAAATTTAAGACATTCTGAAATTTTTATGAACATGAAAGTAAAATATAAAAACAAGCTATAAAATAAATCCCTGTCATTATTTAATGACAGGGATTTATGATATTTTTTAAAACATTAAAAAATACTAAAAAAAGGAATATCCTAATATTAATGATGCTGTCGCGTATGAAGAATCTATATAGATATTTTCTTTTCGAATATTTCGCCCAATTAAATATCTGAATTCGATGCTATATTTATCGTGAATTTTTCCACCGACACCTAAAGCAATAGTACTGCCAGATTTTATATCGAGAGAACTTAATTGAGAACCATCTTTTCTAACAAATTCAATTTTTGAGTTTAAAGCAAAATCAATTAGATAAGATGCATTTATAAATATTTTAGAATCGTTTTTAAGAAAAAAGTAATGTCTGAAACCTATTGGTAATTCAATCGATTTATAATCAGCTTTAGCTGTTGCTTCTCCGCCTTGTAAAGCAGTAGTTTCTTTTGTTTTTTCTGCTTTATAGTATTGGTAAGTTGGTTCTATGATTAATGACCATTTGTTTTTGTTAAATGGCAAAATAAACTCCGCTTCAAGACCAATGCCAAAGCTTGTTTTAGGATCAAACTTAAAATTATAAAAGTCTATAGTCGAACTGCTTATTGATAATGTACTGTTGTTTAATCGCGGCCTTACATTTAGGTTAAATAAATCCTTTTTTTCTTTTTTTTCAAATTCAGTAAAATTTGTGTCGCTGCATTTATTGTATTTTATAAATAATTTTAAAAGGCTTCGGCGATCATAGTTTAAATTTTCATATTCTCGTTGAAGTATATTTTCGCATTTCAGGTCGATAAAAAGTTGTTCTCTAAAATAATTGTTTTTAGCAATAGAAGAGTTGTCATTTACTAAGTAAGATTTATAGACCAACTGTTTTATTTCGTTATCATTAATTTTATAAAAAAAACGAGTTAAACTCCCTTCATCGTACATATAGAGAGATGCCTTTCCTTCGATAAGTACTTTTAGCAATAAAGTTTCATCTTTGTAGACCGGATCTTTTTCTGCACTCATTTCTGTTATGAATTTTGATGATCGGTCTATTTTTACTGTAGTTCGGATATATTTGCTTTCTCCTGTAATAGCAAATTCCTTTATGGCTTTAAGGTCTGCGGTAATGATTTCTTCACTGCCAGGTAACTTATATCTAAAATTAAGAGGGGTATTTTTCCAGTCTAAATTTTCAATTAGGCAATTCGTCTTTTTATTAGTAGGATCTATGAAATATCCGTCTTCGAAGACTATTTGCGAATAACAATTAAAAGTAAAAAGAAAGGTAAGAACAAGGACTAAAATTGGTTTTTTCATTAAAAATTTGGGGATTTGTTTTATAGTATTGAGGCCCAAATGTAATAGGTAAAAATTAGTTTTCATTACGGGAAACCGTAAAAACTACTTTAAAATTTTATCTCAAAAAAAAGATGCATAGAATATAGAATTTTACACATCTTTTTAGTTTTTGTTGAGAATGAATATACTTTATTTCAAAGCAAAAATTTTGTCTAAACCTTCCATCGCAATCGTGAAACCCTCTTTGAATCCCATTTCGATCATCTTCTCTAAATCGGATAGGTTTTCGTGTTTTATAGCAATGTCTACAAAAGTGGTATTGCCTTGTTCTGAAAAACTTACATCCCAGTTAGAACGCGGAAAAGCATTGTTTAGATTGCCTTCGCTATCGCAAAAAGCATCAAGATATTTAAAATTTGTCTTCGGGTTGATAGACGTAAAATCAGCCAAAGCCCAATGTTCTTCGCCTTGAGGCCCAATCATGGCATAAAGTCTTTGTCCGCCAGTTTTAAAGTCCATACGTTTTGTTTTAGATTTCCACGGAGCAGGAGCCCACCATTGATCTAAAATTTCAGGTTCTGTCCATGCTGACCAGACATTAGCAAGTGAAGCATCGAATTCTCTTTTTACATTTACTGTACTTGTTTCTTTGTCTACAGTAAAATTCATTAATAAATTAGATTTCATTTTTTAAGTTTTTTAAATTTATTACTATTTGACTTTTTTAATACTGTTGTTTTTACTTTTGTGCTTTAAGGATTTTATCCAAACTTTCCATAGTACTTGTAAATCCTTCTTTGAAACCCATTTCGATTATTTTTTCTAACTCAGATAAGCTATCGCGTTTTATTTCAATATCAACAATTACAGAATCTCCTTGTTCAGAGAAATTAATATCCCAATACGAACTTCCAAAAGTGGAATCCGGATTACCTTCAGAATCGCAAAAAGTAGCCGTATATTTAAAATTGGTTTTTGGAGAAATCGAAGTATAATCAATTCGGCCCCATCGTTCCTGATTTTCAGGTCCAACCATGGCGTACAATCTTTTTCCTCCTGCTACAAATTCCATACTTTTTGTTTTAGATGTAAAAGGTGAGGGTGCCCACCATTGGTCTAAAATTTCAGCTTCTGTCCATGCTGACCAAACATTGGCAAGCGGTGCATTGAACTCACGTTTTATATTTACCGTGATGGTTTCTTTGTTCACGGAAAAATTCATTAAAAGATCAGATTTCATTTTCTTTAGATTTTAAATTCATTAATACCTTATCGAGTTGGCTGAAACGGTTTTCCCAAATTTCTTTAAACTGTTCCATCCATTTGTCAACCTCTTTCATTTTATCAATCTTAAGTTGATAATATATTTCTCTGCCTATTTTTTTTTCAGCCAATAACTCACATTCATTAAGAATTTTAATGTGTTTAGAAACGGCTTGTCTTGTCGTATTAAATTGCTCTGCAATAGCATTAGGCGTGAGAGCATTTGTAGCAATTAATACTAAAATAGCCCTACGAGTTGGGTCAGCAATTGCCTGAAAAATATCTCGTTTCATCTTTAATTTTTATTTATATACGCAACCAATCAGTTGCAAATATACATAAAGTATTGATTCATAGGTTTTTTTTTAGTGATTTTTTTTGAACCAGATTTTTTTTAACAAAAAAAGACACACTATTGTGCGTCTTTTAAGAATACCAGTTTCGAATATTTCCGGATTATTTTAGTTATCCCATTTTTCCATTATATTCTCTTTCCATAAATTTTGAGCATATTCTTTGAATACTTTCGGACCATTTTTAAAGTTCGCATCCAGCTTAAATTCGCCGCCAATAAATGATGCTTTATCATTTTCATTGCTTCCAACCTGAACCTTATTTTCTCCGCGCATAGCATATTTATGATTTCCTTCGTACATGATTATTTTCATGTTAGACGGACTCACATCGCCGTGACAAACGGTTTTATACATTAACCATACTTCGGCAATTCCGTTTTTATCTAAGTCTGTAATTTTGAAAGTGTTTTTTACAAAAGAAGCCGTAATATCAACCGGACAATCGGCAATAAAATCCTTAACTCTCCAGGTTTGCCTGGCGTTATTATTTGATATTATAAAATGATAGGCATACAATTCAGCATCGCTGCTATCATCAAATTCGTGTTGTAGTTTGTCATTATGATATATTCCGGTTTCAGTAGTGAGTACAATGTTATCTCCTGATTTATCTTTCCAGCGAACGGCATTTTTTATAAAACCTTCATATTTTATAGAAGCAGGAAATTGAGTAGAGTCAATTTTGTTTACAACCAAAGAATATTCTTGAGACGCTGCTGATTCTGAATCTTCAGATTCTTGTAAAGACTCTTTTTTATCTGATTTACAACTGGAAAAAGCAATAAGTAACAGGCTTACAACGACAATATTCTTCATAAATGGGCTTTTATAATATTTGTTTATAATGGTTTGTTCCTGCTGAATCCACTAGTATTTTCAAGAGATAAAAAAAGAGTGTAAAAATTACCAGAATTCTCGTGGTCATACTATTATTTGTTGAATAGAAGTTAGGTTTCAAATCAGAAATAAATTTTCAAAATAGATTATCCTCTAAATTTATTGCTGACAATAATATTTTTAAGTCTTGCTTTTAAATCTTCTCCCGTATCAAACACCATTTGTTCATTATTAGGAAAAGGCACAGCACGTTTATTAAAATACGACATATAATTGTCCTCACAAGCACTTCTGTCTCCCTTATAGGTAGAGTAGATATTCTCAAAAATAAATTCGCTTGTTACCGGAAACGATTGCAATAACTGATTTGTTTTCACATCAATATAATCTACTTGCGCTGTTACCTGACACGATTTAAATTGTCTAAATTCATAAACATTTGCACGAAGCAATCTATAATTGTCTACTTTTATTTCCTTGCCCAGACTATCTTTTACCGGTCTTCCGCGACTGTCTAAAAGTGTTCTTACACCATCCTTAACCTGTCTTTCTTTAATAAACTCTTTCTCCTTAATTTGTTCCGGCGAAATATTTATTTGTCTAAAATTGATCACCAGACTATAATCGTACGTTACATTTTTTTGTCTCAAATTATGATACACCGTCCATTTGTCGTTTAATCCGTAGGTTTTAAAATCAAGTAAATCATCCTGAAGCTGTTTTGGAATCACCATATTGGTCTCATTTTTGGCATAAACATCCACAAAATCAGTTCCTTTAAACTGTGCATCTTCCATCAGTTTTTTGGTGTTTTTATAATTTGGACTCAGACTTTCTAAATATGCAAAATCATCATACGCTTTTCTGAAATCAAGCTTATTTTTCGATTTTAAAAGAGCCGACGCATTGTCATACAAATACTTCGTAAGTGCAATTTTGCTGCTCACAATCTGGTTGGAGTAATTATCAAAAGCAAACGTAGCATTTTTGCCCTGCTTTAATAAAGGCAATGGCAACAAAGGCCTGATTTTTTCCTGACGATTATTCAGTTGCAAATACGTATTATAAACACGTTCAGCATTGGTTGGCGTAGCCTCTTTGATCATTAAATCAAGATCACGCAAATCCCTGTCCTTTGCTTTTGCAAAAGCCTCTTCGAGCAAAAACACATAATCTTGTTTTCCTTTCGAATCTTTTTTGGTTCTCAATGCCTCTACAGCACGGTCTATTGCAGCATCATAATTTCCGTCGCTTAGCAACGACTGAGTAGTTTTTACGCCACATGACGAAAGTGCTAAAAATAATATAGAAAGCAGTAAAGTAATTTTTTTCATCCTAAAAGACCAATTGATTTTGAAGCTGTAAATATATCAGTTTTTAGAAGAATTCAGATCATGTAAATTTTAAATTTCAGAAGCAGAAATTACTGTTTTCAAAAGAACCAGTCGTCCCGCTTTCGCCTCTATCTCTCCATTCCATTACGAGGATACCGGCTCTATCGGGGCTAGATTACAGGATGTATTTTTTATAAGAAGTTAAGTTTTGCACAAACGCACAGCAAATGCGTAGAATAGTAAGCAACACATTATTTTATTCCGGCCAATACAACACATTAAATTTGTGACCATCAGGATCAGAAAACCCAAAGAAATATCCTTTTTCAAAGCTTTGTGGTTCTGCAAATATTTTTCCACCTGCATTTTTAACAGCGAGTAGCCATTGATGCACTTCATCTACACTTTCTGCCGAGAGAGAAAATATAATTTCATTTCCAAGATTCAAGTCGGACATTTCGCCATTAACAGCCCATTTAAATTGTTTTTTTATAAAAAAGTGAATGATAAAATTGTCTTTTCCAAACGTAAAACTTGTCAGCGTTTCATTGTTACCATTAGGTTTAAAACCTAATTCGCTATAAAATTGGGTCGTTCTCGCCAAATCTTCTACACCAAAATTGGCCCATATTTTTGTAGTTTTCATAATATTTATTTTTAAAAATTAATTTAACCATTAAAATAATGTACCAGTAAATTTATGATTTAAAAAAGCATCTATCACAAAATGAAACCCTTATTTTAAAAAGGGATTATATTCCATATTATGTTTGCGCAAATAATAGACGCCTAAACTCAGGAAAAACAAACCAACAAAAAAGAATAAATGCTTTACCATAAAATCTTTATTAGGCAAATAATACTCCGTTTCAGGTTTCTCAGGATTGTAGTAAACAGGAGTGGTTTCGTACATCGTGCAAATCGAATTACTTTTTCCTTTTATACTAATCTGATTATTTGAGCTGTCATAAAATATAAAAAGTGGTATTTTGAGCGACGCTTCATCTTCTGCCAAAGACTTTTCATTGCTAAAACCTATAACCGTTGCCATTGTTTTTATTCCGTTTTTTTGAATTCTTCGTTGTTTGATAAATACCCGAATCCCCACAACCATTAAGGTTAAACCAATAACAACAAGTAAAAGATCCCAAAGTGATTCCCAGATTAATGATATAATTTCCAAATTAGTTATTGTTTATTTCGTTTGCAATCTCATCAACTTCCTCATCTATTTCATCCTGCGTTGGATTTTTGGCAATTCTATTAATTTCCTGAAGAACCAACTCGTTTTTAATGTTTTTTCCAAAAGTTGTGAGAATCCAATACTTCCAGATTTCATCTTTGCCTTTTAATATTTTCAATATCTCGGGTGCAATTTCTTCAGAAAACGGAATTAAAAATTCGGCAATTGGTTGGCTAATGGGCCAATTTATATCCTGTAGCCATTCTAGTAAATCCGGAACAATGGGTTCGATATCTTTAAAAGAATATTGTGTTAGTTTTTCAACCGTTTCAAAATCAAATTTGTCTTTTGGGATTAAGGTTTTAATATCCATTTTCAAAATAATAGATTTTTTCAAGAGTCACATATTTATTTATTTATATTCTTTTCCATTAAAAATTAATTTTGATGTTGTTTTTTTAGTCGTTTCCTTAGAGACACAATCATCATTTGTTGGTGTGCTTACGCTTTTTACAATTGTACTTCTCACTATAATATTATTATAATGATTAGTTTGCACATTGGCTATATCAAAGGTCGAGTTACGATCTTCAAATTCTCCTGCACAATTGGTATCCCATTCTCCTCCGGATCGGGAAATTGAATAATTCTTAAGTACTTGTTTCAGCGAATTTTTGTCTGCAACGTATAATGATAAGTGGGTTTCGCTAAAAGGATTTGGTCTGCTGCTGCCAGTATAATCAACTCTAACGCCAAACGCCCTTGTGGTGCTATTAAGATGATACAATCCGGTATCAATCGAAATGCCGGTAAGCATTAATGCATCAGATGTCCACGCGTTGGGTTCAATAAATTTGCAGATTATTTTTCCTGTTGCATTATCGATTACCACTATATAGGCATCTAAAACAAAATAGTCATGGCCTTCATTATCTTGTTCGTTAATGTCATATTTAGGAATAACCAAAACATTTTTACTCTTATCGTATGGTAAAATTTTTTGAGTGAAAAGTTTCTCGTGTATATCGCTTTTTTTAATCTTGAGCTGCTTTAAAACAGTATTTAAGTGATCTGTATTTTGAGAAAACGAAATCTGAAAACAGAGTATTAAAGCAAAGAAGTATTTTTTCATTTAGATTGTATTACGTGTTTAGATTTTATATTGTCTGCCAATTCTTTCTTCGGGTTTTTCGCAAAATAAATAAAGACAAAATAAAAACATCCATTCTAAAGGTTTCATTATTAAATAAGTAAAATTAGATCTTAGATTGGTGTTTATTTTTAGAGATAAATTATAGCCGTAATGATCATAATTGCAGCGTATAAAACGGTGTAATTTGGGCGAGAAATCCTGAATCATTTCTTCGAATGCGTTTGCAATCTGCAATTGTCGATTAACAATTATGGTATTTCCATTTCTTTTTCCAAGTCGAAGAGGTTTTACAATTGCAGGATTTCCTGATGCTGCAACCGTACACAAATAATGTCCTTTATGATCCAGAATGGGCGGATGCATTTGCTGCGAAAATCTCCAGGTAGTTGTTTCGGTAAATACTTTTATGAGCGAATTAGAATCCTGACCAAATAAAATAAGGATAATTGTTATCACTAATAATAACGGAATGATCATGATAATACCCCAAAGAGGCAAATTGCTTTTTTGAGCGAAAAACTGATTTAGCTTATTGAGATATTGATTAGAATACGTTTTTTGATTCGCAACGATCATAGTATTTGTCGCGGTTTGTATTATAAGGCTTATTGAAACAAAAAGACTTACTATCGGAGCAATTATAAAAAAAAGGATATGATCTGTCTTGTCATACAGATCTATGCTTTCGGTATTGTGTTCTGATACTTGCAGAAGAACAAATAAAGAAATAATAGTACCAATGATAAGAAAGCTAAAAGATAAAACCTGAGTTAAAGGAGGCAATTTATTGCCTTTTAGCCATATCAATACCACTGATATATTGAAAGCTATAAAATAAAATAGTAAAGAAAGAATGTGTTTATCGCCAAAGGGAATATAACATTCAACATCTACAGGATCAATAGCCGTGTAATATTCATTATCGTGCATTGTTAATCCAAAAAAGAGTAAGAGGAATGAAAAGACATAACCAACAGCCAAAATTAACTCTACAATCGAAATATCTTTTTTTATTTTTTTTAAAACGACCACTACAGTCGTAATGATGGCTATGGCGATCAATGAGGTAAATAAAAAAATCATATCGAGGTTTGGGGTTTGGTTAAGCGAACTCTTAATTTGGATTGTAATTGGATCAATTAGTTCAGTTTGATCTCTTTCTTTTTATAATAAAAGTTTAACTCTTTGCATAAATTTATTATGGCTGTTTTTCCTGATTTTGTAAATCCTGTTAGCGCATATTCGTTTGCAGTTCCTTTGTCTATTTTCCGATGGGTTTCGGCAGGAATATCAAGGTCTGTGATTAAATAATTGCAGTCAAGACAAATGCTAATTTGGTTGATAGGTTTGTTCTCTTTATAAAAAACAAGCGCAAAATGAGGATTGAAACAAGCAGCTGTTCCTTCGCCATATGTTGATTTCTTTGATAAAGCCGAGAGTATTTTGTCTGCCTGAATTTGCGAAAGTGCTTTTTGTGCGGTTATTACGGGAACAAATTTTCCTTGTTTGTCGATTACGTTAGGGTAAGGTTCTTCGCTTCCCTGAAAGTCGTAAGCAATAATTTTATCGTAGTTAAGCTTGTCAAACGGAACACCATTTTTTGAGCTTGGCAATATGTTTGGTGCCGCAGTAACATAGTCGAGTAAAACTTTTTCTTTGAGATTTTTGGAGTTCTCAATTGCAATTTTTTTTTGGGGAAGTATCGTTTTATCGATAATGTTTATTTTTTCTTTGTTGTCCGATTTTTTCTGGCAGGAAACAAAAAGAATTGTGGTCACAAAAATGAGAATAAAACTTATAAATGGTTTGGTTTGTTTCATTTCTATAATTATGATTTATCTTAACAAGGGGCGAATAATAAGTAGTATTGTTTCTTGTAAAAATATCAAAAATAATTCTTACAAAACATAATATAAAATTTAATTTCTTATGAAAAGAGACCGCGTCAGGGATAGAGGCGGCATCTCGCAATTTAGAAAAACAAGGCTTTTTAGCCGTAGTTTTTGTTAATTGGAAATATAGCCGAAAGCCCGGCCCGCCTTTTTCGGCGGCAGACGCCCAACAACTATATCAAGTTAAAGCGCTTCGAAGGCACATTTTATCTTTATCAATTTAGTCAAACAGGATTTTGGTTTAATTCGTTATTATTTTTTTGATCAGTACAATTTGACCTAAATGATAATAACTATGTTCGATCATGGCGTCGATATTTCTTTGGTAGGTTCCGTATTTTGCATCAACAAAAACTTCATCTAACTTTTCGTCTGGCATTTGTGCTACAAAAGAGGCAAATTCTTCGGTGGCATTCCAGAATTTCGATAAAAAATCCTGCCAGTCTTGCTGCGAATTAATAGGAGGGAAGTCAAAACTGAATTTGTCTTTTATATCTAATGTTCCGCCTTTGAAAACATTATTTATTCCGTCGATGTAATAATGAATGTGCTGTGCTAAAAGCGAAATGGTATTAAGATTTTTTACTTGAGTGGTTGCAATTTTCCAGTCTAAATTTTCAAGCTGATCTTTATAATTGGTGTTTGCAATCCAGGTTCCGTTTAAAATAGTTTCTTTAAAACGGTTGGCAATTTCTGAAGTCTTTTTCATCTTTAAAAAATTTAGAAACTAAATTTAATAAAAAATATTTTCATCCTCTGTTTTAATGCTTTGTGGTTTTATGCTTTGTGTAACCTTTAAATTTCGTGTTGATTTTAAATAAATGCAAATTCCGGCAATGGTTAGCGCAATTCCGAAAAAGCCAAAAAATCCAATTCCCCAGTAATCATTTTGGCGATTGACTTTATTATAATCCGATAAGGATAGATATTTAAAGGTTTTATTTTCTACTTCGACAACATCAATTTTTTCGTAATGAAAGTATTCGTCTACAACTGACATAGGTGTCTTTTTACTTATTTTCTTTTGATATTGATCTTTTTCGATCGTAAGATAAATGAGATCGCCTTTTTTAAAATCACTCATTAAATCCTCATAATAAGTTTCTTTTAAGGCCAGACTACCAATTTTAAATTTAAAATCGTTAAGATTTTCAAGCTTAAAAACTAAAGATCTCGATTTATTACTGCGTTCTAATTTAATATCATCGGCTAATTTTTCTTTTATAACACAAACATCGTTTCTGGTAAGACTTGTGTCTTCGTAAAACTGACATGCGATGTAAATGAAGAGAACGCCTATAATTAAAAAAATAATAGAATACTTTATATTTTCTTTTTTATCTAATTGCTTTTCCAGCGCAATGTTTTTAGGCTTATTTCGAATTATGTCGGCCTGTACTTCGTGAAAATTAGCGTAATCATAACTACTTAACTTAATTACTTCTTTGTTGTTTAAAGTAAGATACAACTCTTCGTAATTACCATATTTACTTTCTTTTGGTATGGTAATATAGTTTTCTATTTCGCTAAAAAATACAGTTCGTTTTGATAATCCTAAATGACGATGCAGTTCTATTTTATCAGAATAAGCATAAATAATGGGTAAAGAAATAATGTAGTAAAAAACGAATAACGCAAAAAGAATAAATACAATTCCGGGGATTAAATTCGGGAATGTATTGGCTTGATTAGGATTGTATTTAGAAAATGAAAGAAAACTTAAAAAACAAAAAAAAAGAATTCCAAAAATGTAAAGAATTCTATTAGAAGTTTTAAATTTTGAAACTGTTTTTAGTTGAGACATAAAAAGTTAGTTCGTATTGTTTTTTAGAAATTAAAAAGTAAAAATAAAAAAACAGTCACTACTATTTGAATGTGTTTACGATTTTCTAATTTTTATTTGATAAACAATTTCCCAAAATAATATTGATAAAATAGCATTGCTAAATATCGCTGTTTTAACCAAATAAGGATCGTATTTTGCCAACAAATGCAAATTGGCAAATTGTACAGCCAGGAATAAAGCTGCTGCTGCAATTGCAATAGAACAAATGATATTTAATAAAGGTTTCCACTTTAGGGCGAAGAAAGCATAAAGAATATTTAAAACTGCAAAACCACATCCTAAAGTAATATAGGGATCCGTTTTTAATAATTCTCCCAAAGACAACAAGTATGAAGTGGTAGAAAGATATAGAAAAAACAAGATAGAGTAAATTAGAATTCGGATTTGTGGTTTCATTTTATGATTTTTTGCTTTGGCGAAATTACGAATTAAAAATGAAGCTGTAATTAAGGTATATTTAAAAAACGGTTTTAATAATCTTCAAAAGATTTTTTTTGATCCCAATTTTCCGTACTTAAAAAATTTCCATAAGAATCATATCGTTTTATTATTGCTTTTTCTGGGTCTGTGTTATATCGAAATATCCATATTTCGTTCTTTATAATTTTTATACGACGAAATTTTCTAGTATCGCAAGCGTCGAGAGAACAAATATGAATAGAACGCGTCTTTACTATTAATTTTCGATCTGTAGTAATTACCCGATCAGTAATAATTATCTTTTTATGATGCAATTTCCAAAAAAGAAATTTTCGTTTCTTTTCAACTCTTTCTGTTTTTAGGTGTATGCTTTCATTTGAATATTTCTCTTCATTTTGAATTGTGTCTTTTAATGATTTGGACATATTCATGCTGAAAATTGAAAGCGAAAAGAAAATAAATAGAATTGACAGTATAAATTTTATTTGCATTCAATTTTGAGTATTAGTGTATAAACTTAATTATTGCAAAAGCGCCTCTATTTTAGCTTCTGATTTTTCTTTGATTTTACTGTCAGGATGAAAACTCCAGATGATCAGGAATTTTCCTTTTGCAAGATATTCTTCCGGGCGTTCATCAGTAGGCTGACCGTCTTTTCCCCACAATAATCCTTGTAGAAATCTATCGCCTTTAAAGGTATGTTCGAATTCAAAATACATAATAGATCCGCTATCAGCTTTGTTTTTAAAACTTTGAATTTGTTTGCTTTTTACGATTCCAACAATGTTTCGATATCAGTATAAAAGTTGCAGGCTTGAAGAGTAACGCAGATATTACCGTCGTTAAAAGTATAGCCTTTAGGGATTTCTTTGTTTTTTAGTTTTAAATCAGCAAGTGTCTGGCTGAACAGAGTAGTAGTAAATGACAAGAATAATACCGACAGGGCAATCGTAATTTTCATGGTTTTTTTGGGGTTAGGTTTGTTGAGCTAAAATAGTTTTTTTTATTTGAGTTTGGATTTTTTGTTGAGAAAAAAATATTAGCATGCTAGCTCGAACGTCTCACTATAAGGGTTGGAATCTTGTTGCTCTGAAAGAGCCTTAGCAATAGCATGGTGCGAAGCACTATGAATGAAAAACGATTATAATTTTAAGCCCTGTAAGGGCGGAAGCATAATTTCAAAAATCACGTTTACCATATTTTAAATGCATTCTCTTATAAACCCGCTTTTTCTTTGAATCTTTATTCTCAACTTTCTTTAGCCCTTTCAGGGCAATTCCCACTTTTGATTTAATTCGTTGTGCGTTATGATAAAAAAATCCGTTTAATCCGTGTTTTCGCGAAGTGAATCCGCGTCATCCGTGTTCTAATATTGTCGATTGAGCTCGGGAAGAGAAATCTCCACGAGAAACTAGACAAAGATTGAAGAACTTCTTTACTGAATTTCTAATATGATTTTACTTCTCCAGTTACTATCGTTTGAGACTCATTCTTCGAAATAACAGATAGTGATAATCTTTATTCAACTCTTACTCCAAACGAATTACACCAACCACAATGGCTACATTTATAATAGAAGATTTAGGAATTGTAAAAGGAGGATAATTTATTGAATTATCTGAGTGGCATTCTATAGATTCGCTGTCGTCCTGACAAGGAAATAATCTCTTAACAATCGTTCCTTGTTCTGTCTCGAGAACATAAGTTTTGCCCCATTGAAAAAAAGATATATCAGATAAAGGTTTACAGGCTAATAAATCTCCGTTATTATACAAAGGCTGCATAGACGAACCAGAATTTCTAATAAGATATTTGACACCTTTTCCTTCCAGCTCCGGAATTTTGTATTGATTTATAGCAATGCCCTCTGTTTTTTTATTATCAATTTCATTATAGCTGCTTATCGAATCAATAGAAATTAACGGAATTTCTTTCTGTTTTTCTGTTTCGGTATGTGTTTGTGTTTCAGAAATCATGGTTTTTGTGCCTTCTTTCAACATTTCTCCATTTCCGGTAATAAGCCATTCTGGGTTAACATCTGGTATTTCGAGTAATATATTACTTAAGGCGCTGGAGTTTAAAGGAGTTTCTTTCGCTTTCCCTGTAAAATTTCCGTACGTCATTCCTATGATTCTAAAGAATTCTTCCCGCTTGTATCCCTTTTGTAGAATCAAATACAAGACTCTTTCTTTTATATTAGGAAATATATTACTCATAAATTAGGAAAATAGGAATTTTATTACTTAAATTTGTCCGCACTTTAATACAAACATGGCTATGGACAAAAATATAAAAACAAAACCAAGTTATAATCACGATGTACTAAAGATTATACAGGAAAGACATGGATATTCTCTTGATTATATCCGTAAGTCAATAAGAGGGGATCGTCTGGGTATTATTCCTGATATATTGAAAGCAGAATATTATAAACTTGATAAAGAATCAAAAAGGGCACTGGCTGTTCAGTCAGCCAAATTGTAAAACTGCTGTGTGCCTTAAAAAGACTATAGTAAAAATTGAAGAATAATTTAATAATGGAAACATATGAAAATGAGATAACATAAAAACATTCATCGATTTGCCAAGTGCAGGTTTATGTGAGGAATTGGTTGTATAACAGCCAGAATTAAATGATTACAATTTGGTCTTTTTTACTTTGATAAATGAGGGACTTATTTACAACAGTGCAAGTTTTGCCAGGACTGTAAAAAAAAGTTCCTCTTTATAAAGTGTAAGCTCGCTTACCAGAATTAAAAGTCCAGCATTTTTTAATAAATAGAAAAGATAATGAAGAGAAAATTATTTTATGTATGGCTTTGGTTTACGGTCATATTATTTTCAGGGAGTATAAATGCGCAAATCGTTATAGGAGTTAATAAGCCTGTGGAACCTTTTGCTGTTTTAGAATTGGCGAATAAAGGAGGACTTCGATTGCCTCAAATGACAACTGCAGAGCGTAATGCTTTTGCTGTAAAAAATAATGATAAAGGAGAAGGTCTTACAATCTATAATAAAACGACCGGTTGTGTCGAGTATTGGAACAAAGCCCGTTGGGTAAGTTTGTGTGAGGGAACTTCTCAAACTACCATTAGCCCTCAGCCATGTTTAAACGTGGCAGTTGATGGATCTGGTTGCGATCAGACTTTTAAAATTGAGGATGTTGATTGTCCTGACGGACCGTTTAATATTGCAATTGTTTCAGGTGGAGAATATGCATCATTAGTTGATTTGGATCAGGTTAGCGGAAGTTTTAAAGTAGCTTTTGGACAAAACGAAACAGTAAATACACATACCGTTTTGATACGTGTTACTAGTACTTGCACGAGTTTGTATAAAGAATTTTTATTCTCTCAAGATGGTGTAAGTTGTAATTCTATGTCTTACAGCACACCTAATATAACACCATCAAGTGCAGCTTTATCTTTATGCACAGGCGGAGCGGTTTATTTATCTGTTCCTTCTAATACAGCAAACCTTGATAAATTAATCTGGACCCGTAACGGTGTCGAGGTAGCACGTGGTGTTTCTTATTTTATTGCAACTCAAAAAGGAGAATATAATATCTCTATGGGCGCTGTAGGTTGTAATACCAATGCAGCCAACAAACGTGCTATTACAGAATCCGGAACTGCAACATCAGTTAATCTTTCAATTATTGCATCAAATAATGGAGTGCTTTGTGGTACAAACTCTGTTACACTTTCTGCATCTGGAAGTACCGGAAACATAGTTTGGCTACATAATGGTGTCGAAGAAAAATCTGGTGCAACAGTAACCTTAAGCGGAGACAGTAATTTAGGAGAATGGTTTGCAGCAGTAAAAGACGGAAGCTGTTATTCTAAACCTTCCAACAATATTACGATTACTAAAAGCCAGGCTACAGGTCAGGTACCACTTGCTTCAAGAAATGTACTGGTAAACGGAAAGGAATTAACAACTTTTACATCATTTTGTGCTGGCGGATCTTTAGATTTAAGTGTTGCCAATAAAGATGCAAATGTTACCTATACCTGGTACAATGGTAATGAAGTTATAGCTTCTAACCCATTTATTGTACCAAGTTCCCAGGCAACGCTTACTTTGCGTATGGTTGCTACAGATAATACAGGAGCAAAATGTTCTGCTGAGGCAAATGTAATCGAAAAAAACATCACTAGCGGTACTACTCCGGGACAGCCTAATATTACCGGTAATGCAACACTTTGCGATGGTACATCAGATTTAACCATTGTTCCGGCAGTTTCAGGGATTTATACTTATACTTGGTATAAAGACGGTGTAAAGATGGAAGAAACTGCACCAACAATTACAGTAACAACCCCTGGTGTGGTATATACAGCAAGTGTTACCAATGCATCAGGATGTACAAGTACTCTGGCAACAAAAGTAATTGCAGTAAATGTTTCAAGTTTACCGGTACTTTCCTGGACGTCTAAACCCGCTTCAGCTACTTATGGCGCAACAGTAACAGTACAAACTGGCATTGAATTTGGTCCTGCAGTATCTTACAGCTGGACAGCAGATAACGGAGCAACAATTGTGGGTTCAGGAGCAAGTGTATCAATAAAACTTCCTGCTGCAGGAGCAGATGGTACTTATCTAAATATTAAAGTGAAGGCTGTAAACAATTGTGGTACATCTGTAGAGTTAACAGGTACTATTATCATGAATAGCGCGTGTCCTACACCTGTGCTTACAGCACAAACAGCATTATCGCAAAATATAACACAAGGATCAAGTGCTACTGTAGGAGTAGGGGTAACAAACGGTGTGAGCCCAACGTATCAATGGTTTACAAATACTTCTGCAAGTACTTCAGGAGGTAATCCTACAGGTGGCGCAACAACAGCTTCATTTGCTTACACTCCATCTACAACTGGTACAACTTATTTGTATTGTATCGTAACCAATGGTTGCGAAGGAAACTTAAAAGCAACATCACCTGTATTTACAGTGGTGACAGAAGTAAATCCGGATAATTTGCCGGTAGGAACAGGTACGCTAAGCGGAAGAACTTGTTTTGATATTGCAGAAACGGATGGCGGAAGTAGTTGTGGTATACTGGCTTCTCGTTTATCTGGTAAAGCTGATTTCAATTTAACAGCTATCAATACGCAAACGTATACTTTTGCGCCTAGTGGGAATGTAAGTAATGTTCGTTTTAAATATGTAGAATCGCTTTCGGGTCAGATTGTTCAGTCGATTGCAACTAATGGCAATACGGCTACAATAGTATATAAAAATACGTTAAGCAGCGGTTCAGGAGGACAAGGTACAGCAAGGGGAAAAGATACTCAAAGTGCTCTTTCTTTAGATATTTATGCTGTTTATTTTAATGGTTCGCAAGACGTGCAAGTAAAATTGACTGCCAAAATAAAAGATTGTAGCTGTTGTGGGGCGATGATAAGTCCTGCAGTATGGAAAAATTTTATGTGCCATAATTTAGGAGCTGATCAGTCTCTTGATCCATTTATTCCTGTTCCAGGTTTGGTTGGCTATTATTATGCGTGGGGTGTGAAAAGTCCATTTGCAACAGTATACGGACCAGATAAGTCTATTGTAAATAGTGTTTCCCATGGGTCTATAGGGTCATGGAATGTTACCAAAACGGGTAACGATCCCTGCCCAACAGGATATCGTGTACCTAGTGAGAAGGAGTGGCAAGGGGTAGTACAAAATAATACTTCGAAGGTAGTAAACGGAAATTCTATGAATGGTGTATTAGTTGGACAATCTTTATTTTTACCAAGTTCCGGTTTAGTTGGTGATAGCAATCCTTCTACATGGAATAGCTATGGAACAAAGGCTTACTATTGGAGTAGCGAGTTTATAACCGGCAGTAATCCTTTTCAGTATGCCGCGGCTTTAGTTGTCTTGAGTGATAGAGTCGATACTACTAATGCAATGACAGGTAGGATGGCATTTTCTGTACGCTGTATTGAAGAGAATTAAAACTAGATATTCATAAATTAATAGTTCAGTTTTAAATAAATAGGGAGAGATCACAAAAAAACTCTCCCTAACAATAAAAAAATTAGCCCTGCGCTTTTCATTTCCTGCCCGTATAGTGTTTAAACAAGAATTATAATTTATAATCAATTTCTTGTATTATGTATTTAAAAAAAGATAAATGAAAATTTTAGCTTGAATAATAAGATAAAATATTAAAAGATGAAAAAATTAATAACAACTGTTATAACTGTTCTGGCAATGGTTACGGTACAAGCGCAAACGGTTCAGTTTCATTTTTCTAATTTTGCCCATGCAGCGTATAGCTATACACTGGCAAAAGGAGATAAACAGGATACCATTGCCAAGGGCAAACTCGATGCAGCGGGCAAAGCTGTAATTACATTGCCTAAAACGCAAAAAAACTATAAAGGCATCGCAAAGTTTACCCTTGCGGCTGGCGGAGGCATTGATTTGGTTGTAAACAACGAGAATTTCTCGGTTACCGGCACAGAGACACAAATTAGCAATGAAAATGTAAAATTTACAGGTTCACCGGAAAATGATTTTTTAAATGCTATGCAGCAGCAAAAAATAATACTAAATAAATTAGCTATTACAGCTACTGCAGTACAGGTCTATAAAAAAGAGGACGCTTTATATGCTGTTTTCGAGAAAGAAAAAGAACAATTAGGCGATGCTTATAGAGCTCAGCAAACGGGCATAGCACAAAGCCCGCTATGCGCAGCACGCTTCTGCGAGGCAGTTAATTTTTTAATGGGTGCAGGCAGTACTCCTGAGATGACTCAGGAAGATTTGATAAAACAATACAAACCCTTTATAAAAGACAAACTCGATTTTGAGAATCTATATACCAGTGGTTTATGGAGCCCACTAATCGAGAACTGGAGCCAGATGATGCAATATGGCTTAAAAGATGATACGGTATGGTATGAAGATACCAAAGCTATTCTTGCGCGAATCAGCAACAAAACCGTATATACTGCCTTTGCAGACAAGATGGTAGGTTTATTTGCCAAAGCAGGTAAAGATTATATGGTAAGCGACTTAGGGAAATATATAGCAGCATCGGGCAAAGTCGAAAAACCAGGTAATCGCTTAATAAGTGCCATGAATGATCTTGCTATTGATGCAGCAGCTCCGGCTTTGCAAACACCGGCAGGCAAAAAAACAATCAATAAAAAAACATTGTTATTTTTCTACGAATCAGGATGCAACAACTGCGAGAACGAAATACACCAGTTATTGGGCAATTACCCAATCGTAAAAGATAAAGGCTACGAAGTAATTACTGTTGCGGCAGATATGACCAAAGAAGCCGGAGAAGGCCATGGTCATGAATTTCCGTGGTCAGAAAACCTTTGTGATTATAAAGGCTTTAAGGGAGAAAATTTTCTAAATTACGGTATTATTGGAACCCCAACATTTTTTACCATAGATGCTAATAACAAAATAACAGGTCGTTATGCAAAGTTAATCGATACCGGGATCCTGAATTAATTTAAGATAATAGTAAAAATACAAGCGAAGTAGTTTCTGGTAGTAATAAATAACGCCCCCTGAATACTGCTATGTTACCGTAAATACAACAATTTTTTAAAATTCATTGTTTTCTTTTTATTGTTGTACCAGATGAGGGAGTTACTGGCTCCCTCATTTTTATTGCATCAAAAGATGTATTAAACCCGACAGGTTGTTAAAACCTGTCGGGTTTGTTATATTAAGGAAGTTTTGTAAAGTTTGTCATCGCTGTGCTGACAGAGTGGTGCGCTGCGCTAGAAGTGCAGTTTTTTAATTTTGATTTTTTGTTGAAGAATAAAATATGCTAGCACGAGCGTCTCGCTCGTGCCCGAAAAGTTTTTAATTTCAGTATTTATGAGGCTTGTGTTCACGAGCGGGACGCTGGCGCCAGCGGGAGACAATCATGGGGTTACTTTGTGTGAACTTTGACTTCGAAGATGACAAAATTGGATCTAGAATATTATGATAAAAAATCCGTTTTAATCCGTGTTTTCGCGAAGCGAATCTGTGTTATCCGTGTTCTATTATTGGTAATTCAACTTTGCGGGGCTCCTCCAGGAGCCTCGGGATCGCTCAGCCTGACAAACGTTTACCAATCTAAACTCTAAAATCAAAAATCTACAATAAAAAAATCCCGCCTCAATTAAGAAACGGGATTCAATAGATATTCTCTTTTTTTTTATTTTAAACTGTTGCAGCAACTTCTTGTGGCAACGGAATTTGATTTTTAAGTAAATCTTCGAATGTTTCGTGTTGACGAATTAAGATTCCTTTACCGTCTTTCCATAAAACTTCCGCTGGTTTGTATCTTGAGTTATAGTTCGATGCCATAGAGAAACAGTATGCTCCGGCGTTTCTGAACGCTAAGATATCACCTTCGGTAATTTCTGAAATTCTGCGGTTGTTGGCGAAAGTATCAGTCTCGCAAATGTATCCTACAACGGAGTAAAAACGCTCTTTTCCTTTTGGGTTTGAGATATTCTCAATATAGTGTTGTGAACCATAAAACATAGGACGGATTAAGTGGTTGAAACCACTATCGATTCCGGCAAAAACTGTTGATGTTGTTTGTTTTACTACGTTTACTTTTGCTAAGAAGAAACCTGCTTCGCTCACTAGGAATTTTCCTGGTTCGAAAATCAAGGTTAAATCTCTACCGTATTCTGTACAGAATGCATTGAATCTTTTTGATAATTTTTTACCTAATTCTTCGATGTCGGTTTCGATATCGTCTTTTTTGTAAGGTACTTTAAATCCGCTTCCGAAATCTAAAAACTCAAGATCTTTGAAGTGTTTTGCAGTATCAAACAAGATTTCGGCAGCGTACAAGAATACTTCGATATCAAGGATATCAGATCCTGTGTGCATGTGAATTCCTACGATGCTCATTTTTGTGTTCTCTACAATTCGCAAGATATGCGGAATTTGGTGAACAGAGATTCCGAATTTACTATCGATGTGTCCTACCGAAATATTAGCGTTTCCACCCGCCATTACGTGCGGATTGATACGAATACATACCGGAATTTGTGGATATTTTGTTCCGAATTGCTCCAGAATAGATAAGTTATCAATATTGATTTGTACACCCATTGCGGCAACTTCTTCGATTTCTTCAAGAGAAACTCCGTTTGGTGTAAAGAAAATTTTGTCAGGATCATAGCCAGCATGAAGTCCTAATAAAACTTCTTGAATTGATACAGTATCTAAACCAGACCCCATGTTCTTTAATAACTGAAGAATCGCAACGTTTGACAATGCCTTCATGGCATAATTAACTCTTAAGTTTTCTACCTTAGAGAAAGCTTTAGTTAACCTATTGTACTGAGATTGGATTTTTTCGGCATCATAAACATATAATGGACTTCCAAATTGGTCTGCTAACTGCAGTAAATCTTTTGCTTGCATTTTTAAACTATTTTGAGCAAAGTTATTACACTTTTGACTAACGGCAAATTAATTGTAGAAAAATAACAAATTATAACAAATTGTTTGTTTTTAAACAAAAATCGACTTAAAATGGGTTTTTATAAAATTACAATGCGTGCCTAGTAAAATTGTTCACTAATTTGTTGTTGTAAAAAATAAACCCAATCTAAATTAGTGAAAATTAGCGAAAAAAAGCTGCTAAGTTTCTGAGATTCTAGCTTATTAATTAAAAAAAATCTAAAAGAATTAGCGATTTACTAGCTTGTTCATAAATATAGCCTGTGGTTTCAACCACAGGAAAGCAATGCAGGATCTCAATGTACATAGCTCGTGGTTTCAGCTATGAGGAAAGTTTGGATTGTGTGTAGTCATATATTGCTTTCCTGTGGTTGAAACCACAGGCTATATTTGAATATTGGATTCTTTTATAAAAACCGCGTTAATCTGTTTAATCTGTGGGCTAATTTAAAAAACAAAACCCCTGAATATAAATTCAAGGGTTTGTTAGTAGTTATGTTGTTTATAGGAATAAAGATTTGATGTTTTAATCTTTTTTATGTTCGTGAGATTTAAAATACTAAGAGAAAAACTTAGAACCTTAGTAGCTCAGTATCTCAGAACCTCAAAAAATTACAAACTTGGTAAGTCTCCGTTTCCTTTGGTTGGCAAGTTAGTAGAGCCCATTAAGTACAAATCTACTTCTCTTGCTGCTTCGCGACCTTCTGAAATAGCCCATACAATTAATGATTGTCCGCGACGCATATCACCAGCAGTGAAAATGTGCGGAACGTTTGTTTGATAATTAGTTGCTTTGTAATTACTTCTAAAATCAACTTCAAGACCTAACTGGTCGCTTAAAGTTTTCTCAGGACCTGTAAATCCTAAAGCCAATAAGGCCAAATCGCAAGGCCAGATTTTCTCTGAACCTTCTTTTTCGATTAATTCAGGACGGTGACCCGGAGTCATTTTCCATTGTACTTCAACAGTTTTTAATCCTACTAATTCTCCTTTTTCGTTAGATAAGAATTCTTTAGTATTGATTAACCAGTTTCTGTCGCAACCTTCTTCGTGAGAAGATGAAGTTTTTAATTGCAACGGCCAGAAAGGCCATGGCGTAGACTCGCTTCTTCCAACCGGAGGTTTTGGTAAAATCTCAAAATTTGTTACCGATTTTGCTCCGTGACGGTTTGATGTACCAATACAGTCAGATCCTGTATCTCCACCACCAATTACGATAACATCTTTTCCGGTTGCCATAACCTGATCTGGAACTGATTCTCCAAATAAAACTTTAGTTTGTTGTGTAAGGAAATCCATTGCCTGAACAACGCCTTTGCTTTCGATACCTTTAGTTGGTAAACTTCTTCTTTCTGTTGCTCCACCGCATAATACGATAGAATCAAAAGTGTTTAATTCGTCTACGCTAAAGTTAACACCAACGTTTACATTTGTTTTAAAAGTAATTCCTTCAGCTTCAAGAATAGCTACACGTCTGTCGATGATTCCTTTTTCTAATTTAAAATTAGGAATTCCGTAACGTAACAAACCTCCAATTGCATTGTCTCTTTCGAAAACAGTTACCGTGTGACCGGCTCTGTTTAATTGTTGAGCTGCTGCTAAACCTGCAGGACCTGAACCAATAACGGCTACAGTTTTTCCTGTTCTGGTTTTTGGTGCTTGTGGTTTGATCCATCCTTCGGCAAAACCTCTTTCGATGATGTTTTTCTCGATGTTTTCGATTGCAACTGGTTCTTTGATGATTCCTAATACACATGATTTCTCACATGGAGCAGGGCATAAGCGACCTGTAAATTCCGGAAAGTTATTAGTAGATTGTAAAATCTCTAAAGCACTTTGCCATTCTTCCTGATGCACCATGTCGTTGAAGTCAGGAATTAAATTTCCTAACGGACAAGCGCTGTGGCAAAAAGGAATACCACAATCCATACATCTTGAACCTTGTTCTTTTATTTTATCTTTTGCTAACGGAATGGTAAATTCATTGTAGTTCGAAACACGTTCTGCTACTGCTAAATTACTTTCGTCGGCTCTGTTATATTCTTTAAATCCGCCTATTTTACCCATGACATTTTTATTAAATTTAGTTGTGAGATTGAGATGTGAGAAGTGAGTTGAGAAACTCAACCTTAGTACCTCTGCACCTTTGTAACTCAGAACCTTTTAATCAGCTATTAATTCTTCTATTTTTTTCTCTTCTGCAATTCGTTGTAATGCTTTTTTGTAATCAGTTGGCATTACTTTTACGAAATTGTTTTGTTCATTTTCCCAGTCTGCTAAAATTCTTTTTGCTAATGGACTGCTAGTGTACAATGAATGATTTTTGATCAATCGTCTTAGTTTGATTACATCTTCTTCTTCGATTGGGTCAAATGCAACCATTTCCATGTTACATACTGTAGAATCGAATTTTTGACGCGGATCGTAAACATAAGCAACACCACCGCTCATACCTGCTGCGAAGTTTCTTCCTGTTTTTCCTAAAACAACCACTGTACCACCAGTCATGTACTCGCATCCGTGATCTCCAATTCCTTCAACAACAGCAGTTGCTCCAGAATTTCTCACACAAAAACGCTCACCGGCTATTCCATTAATATAAGCCTCTCCGGTAATAGCTCCGTAAAGGGCAACGTTTCCGATAATGATATTGTCTTCAGGGCTAAAAGTTGCTGTAGGAGGTACTTTTACAATTAGTTTTCCTCCAGAAAGACCTTTTCCTAAATAATCATTACAGTTTCCGTGAATTTTAAACGACAATCCGTTTGTGGCAAAAGCACCAAAACTTTGTCCGGCAGAACCTTCAAAATCAACTAAAATAGTGTCATCAGGTAAACCTTGTGCGCCATATATTTTTGAGATTTCATTACTCAAAATAGCACCTACAGAACGGTCTGTATTTTTAATTTTAAATGTAACTCTTGTTTTTTCTTTTCTATAAATAGAAGGAATTGCTTCTTTGATAATGGCAAAATCCAATACATTGTCTAAATCGTGATCTTGCTCAGTTGTATTGTGAATTGGCTGTGTTTTAGCTTTTTCAGGTTTGTATAGAATTGATGATAAGTCTAAACCATTTGCTTTGTAATGTTTGATCGCTTTGTTCACATTTAATTTTTGTGACTGACCAACCATTTCTTTTAAGGTTCTGAAACCTAATTGCGCCATGATTTCTCTTAATTCTTCAGCAATAAAATACATGAAGTTAATAACGTGCTCCGGAGTTCCTTTGAAATTTTTTCTCAATTCAGGATCCTGAGTAGCAATACCAACCGGGCAAGTATTCAAGTGACAAGCTCTCATCATGATACAACCAGAAGCTACAAGTGGGGCAGTAGCAAAACCAAATTCTTCGGCTCCTAATAATGCAGCGATAGCTACATCACGCCCTGTTTTCAATTGTCCGTCACACTCTAAAACTACACGGCTTCTTAAATCATTTAAGATCAAAGTTTGTTGTGCTTCAGCTAATCCAAGTTCCCACGGAATACCTGTGTGTTGTAACGATGTCAATGGTGCAGCACCAGTTCCTCCATCATAACCTGAAATCAGGATTACGTCAGCTTTTGCTTTAGCAACACCGGCAGCGATAGTTCCAACTCCAACTTCAGAAACTAATTTTACGTTGATACGCGCTTCACGATTCGCATTTTTTAAATCGTAAATCAATTGCGATAAATCCTCAATAGAATAAATATCGTGGTGAGGTGGAGGCGAAATCAAACCTACATATGGCGTAGAGTTTCTGGTTTCAGCAATCCAAGGCACTACTTTTTCTCCAGGTAACTGACCACCTTCTCCAGGTTTTGCACCCTGAGCCATTTTAATCTGGATTTCTTTAGCGTTTGTCAAATAGTTGATCGAAACCCCAAAACGTCCTGATGCAACTTGTTTGATCGCACTGTTTCTGGAATCTCCGTTAATTTCTTTCTGGAAACGTTTAGGATCTTCTCCACCTTCTCCAGAGTTACTTTTTCCGCCAATTCTGTTCATTGCAATCGCTAAATTCTCGTGTGCTTCTCTACTGATAGATCCGTAAGACATTGCACCCGTTTTGAATTTTTTTACAATTTCTGTCCAAGGCTCTACTTCATCAATAGAAATTGGATCTAAATTATTAAATTCGAATAAACCTCTAATTGTCATTAAGTTTGAGCTTTGCTCATTGACCATGTTAGAGTATTCTTTATAACTTTCCGGGCTGTTTAAACGAACTGCCTGTTGTAGTTTAGAAATAGTTGTCGGGTTAAACATGTGTTTTTCTCCGCCACGTCTCCATCTGTAAATACCTCCAATTTCTAAAGAAAGCAAGTTGGCAATTTTAGAATTTGGAAATGCTTTTTGGAAACGTTTCTTCACTTCTTTTTCTACTTCCATCAAACCAATTCCTTCGATTCTTGAAGGAGTGTAAGGGAAATATTTACTAGTGAAAGTTTTATTTAAACCTAAAATCTCGAAAATTTGAGCAGCTCTGTACGAATGTAAAGTCGAGATACCAATTTTGTTCATGATTTTAAGAATACCTTTTGCGATTGCTTTATTGTAATTTACAATAGCATAATCAGCTTTTACTCCTGTAATGAATCCCTGGTTTACCTGATCGTGAATGATTTCGTTTACCATGTAAGGGTTGATGGCGCTTGCACCGTATCCGAACAATAAAGCAAAGTGATGTGGCTCACGAGGTTCTGCAGATTCGATTATGATTCCGAATTTAGAACGTACCTGTAAAATATTCAAAGAGTGGTGAATGTAAGAACAAGCCAATAACATTGGTATTGGAGCCAATTCTTCGCTTACGCCTCTGTCTGATAAAATGATGATGTTACATCCTTCAGAAACAGCTTTAAAAGTTGCCTGAACACATTTTTCAAGCGCGCGCTCTAAACCGTTAACTCCTTTTTCTATTTTGTATAAAGTAGAAATAGTAGCCGATTTGAAATCTGCGTGATCAATGTTTCTGATTTTATCTAAATCCTCATTCGAAATAACCGGATTCTGGATTTTCAGTTTTTTACATTGTTTCGATTCAATTTCGAAAATATTGAAATCTCCACCAATTGCTAAACTAATATCGGTAATGATTTCTTCACGAATACCATCCAAAGGCGGGTTGGTAACCTGAGCAAATAATTGTTTGAAATAGTTGTACAATAATTGCGGCTGATCTGATAAAACAGCCAATGGTGTATCGTTACCCATAGAACTAATGGCTTCAGCGCCCTGAGCTCCCATTGGGTTAATGATTGTTTTTAAATCTTCGATTGTGTAACCAAATAATTTTTGTCTGGTATGAAAATCAAGTTTTTCAACCGGAGTAGGATTATTGGTATACGGAATTTGAGATAATTGCAACAAGTTAGCATCGATCCATTCCTGGTAAGGACGTTTGGTTACAATTGCTTTTTTAATCTCATCATCTTCAATAATACGACCTTCGTTCATGTCAACAAGGAACATTTTTCCTGGCTCTAAACGACCGTGTTGTACTACATCTTCCGGCTCAACATCAAGTACACCAATTTCTGATGACATGATTACAAAACCGCTTTTTGTTAAAGTATAACGAGAAGGACGAAGACCATTTCTGTCTAATAACGCACCAATTACGTTACCATCTGTAAATGGGATAGAAGCAGGACCATCCCAAGGCTCCATGATACAGGAGTTGAATTCGTAGAATGCTCTTTTTTCAGGAGACATTGTCTGGTGTTTTTCCCAAGCTTCAGGGACAACCATCATCATCGCTTCTGGCAATGAACGACCTGTCATTAATAATAGTTCAACCACCATATCCATAGAAGCAGAATCTGATTTTCCTTCTAAGATAATTGGGAATAATTTTTTGATATCATTTCCGAAAACCTTGCTTTCCATCAATTCTTCACGAGCACGCATACGACTTACGTTTCCACGAAGTGTATTGATCTCACCATTATGACACATGTATCTAAACGGTTGCGCTAACTCCCATGAAGGGAAAGTATTGGTAGAGAAACGTTGGTGCACTAACGCCAAACGAGTCACTAAATCCGGATCTTTTAAGTCAACATAATAACGGCTGATGTCTTCCGGCATCAATAGACCTTTATATATTATGGTAGTTGTCGATAAACTAGAGAAATAAAACATATGGCTTTCAGAGGTTTTAGATCCTCTTACGGCATGTTCAGCAATTTTTCTAGCTGCAAAAAGTTTTGCATTAAATTCGTTTTCAGTTAAATCCTGACCGTTTTTGCTAACAAAAACCTGTTTAACTGTTGGTTCTTTTTCTGCGGCAATCTGCCCTAAATTTTCTACTTCAACAGGCACATCTCTCCAACCCAGGATCTTTAAGTTCTGATCCTTAATAGTCGATTCGAAAGTGTTGATACAAAAAGAAACCTGGTTTTTGCTTTTTGGTAAAAAAACCATTCCTACTGCATACTCACGTGTTTCAGGGATTTCAAAGTCACATACCTTTTTAAAAAAATCATGTGGGATATCGAATAAAATTCCAGCCCCGTCTCCAGTTCTTCCATCAGAACTAACGGCACCACGATGTTCCAATTTTATTAAGATATCCAATGCTTTGTGAATAATATCGTTAGATTTAATACCATTCAAATTACAAATAAATCCTGCACCACAATTGTCGTGTTCAAATTCAGGCAAATAAAGCCCTTGTTCTTTAACTTTCATTCTTGATATTTTTTCTACAAAAATAAAGATTTCGTTAAATATAATGTAGTGGAATTGTAATTTGACTTACATTTTTATTGTAATATTAGAAAAGCGCTTCTTAATTGATAATAATATTATATTAACCATTGCGAATTGATAAAATGATAACGGCTGTTAAAATATATTAAGAAAAATCGCCGTAAGGCTAGCAAATACGGTGATGTTTTTGTTAAATATCAAACGTTTTAGTGGATTTCAGTTAATATTAACAAATTGTTTAGTTAACTATTTCTTTGCATTGAAAAATAATAAACGTTTTATAAATATCTCACTCGTTTTTTAATTGAAAAAGATTTTACTATTCAGTTGAATTTTGCTACTTTTGTCGCACTTTTATTCTGAAATAAATTCAGAACCAGACAAATTCTATATTATGAACATACACGAATATCAAGGAAAAGAAATTTTAGCAAGTTACGGAGTACGCATTCAACGCGGAATTGTGGCTAACAATGCAGTCGAAGCTGTGGCTGCTGCAAAACAATTAACTGCCGAGACTGGTACAGGATGGCACGTAATAAAAGCACAAATTCACGCAGGTGGTCGTGGAAAAGGTGGTGGAGTTAAGTTAGCAAAAAACTTGCAACAAGTTGAAGAAATTGCTGGACAAATCATCGGAATGCAATTGATTACACCTCAAACTTCTGCAGAAGGTAAAAAAGTAAACAAAGTATTAGTTGCAGAAGATGTTTACTATCCTGGTGAAAGTGAAACTTCTGAATTTTATGTTTCTGTTTTATTAAATAGAGCTACTGGTCGTAACATGATTATGTATTCTACTGAAGGTGGAATGGATATTGAAGAAGTTGCTGAGCACACCCCTCATTTAATTTTTACTGAAGAAGTTGATCCTTCTGTTGGATTACAAGGTTTTCAAGCAAGAAGAATTGCTTTTAACTTAGGTCTTTCAGGAAATGCTTTCAAAGAAATGGTGAAATTCATCGATGCACTTTACAATGCTTACATTGGTTCTGATGCTTCTATGTTTGAAATCAACCCGGTTTTGAAAACTTCAGATAATAAAATTATGGCTGTAGATGCTAAAGTTAATATCGATGATAATGCTTTATACAGACAACCAAAATATGCTGAGATGAGAGATATCCGTGAGGAGAATCCAATCGAAGTTGAAGCTAAAGAAGTAGGATTGAACTATGTAGATCTTGACGGTACTGTAGGATGTATGGTAAACGGAGCAGGTCTTGCAATGGCAACTATGGATTTAATTAAATACGCTGGTTTTGAGCCTGCTAACTTCTTAGACGTTGGTGGAACTGCTGATGCAAAACGTGTTGAAACTGCTTTTAGAATTATCTTAAAAGATCCTAACGTAAAAGCTATTTTGATTAACATTTTTGGAGGAATCGTTCGTTGTGACCGTGTTGCTCAAGGTGTTGTTGATGCTTACAAAAACATGGGTGATGCTATCAATGTGCCAATTATCGTTCGTTTGCAAGGAACAAATGCTGAAATTGCAAAAGAATTAATTGACAATTCAGGTATGCCAATTTTATCAGCTGTTCAGTTTCAAGAAGCTGCTGATCAAGTTAAAGCTGCGCTTTCTTAATCAAATAAGAAATCAATTATATAGAAAATCCTTCCGATCATTCGGAGGGATTTTTTTTTGAAGTTAATTTAAACCGTTGGGAGTTTTAACCGCAACGCACGCAAAGTTTTTTTTAATTATAAGAATCTATATAAACGCAAAGTTCGCAAAGCTATACTTGATAAAGCTTTTCGATTTTTTTTAGAAACATAGCCCGTGGTTTCAACCACGGGTACGTTTCGGGATATACAAATTGTGATTTACAGATTATGATATGTGATATGTGAATTGTGATATGCATTGTGTTCCCGTGGTTGAAACCACGGGCTATATTTTACACCCGAATTTATTATTATGATCTTTTTTAAGCACAAAGTTCGCAAAGCTATACTTGATAAAGCTTTTCGATTTTTTTAGAAACATAGCCCGTGGTTTCAACCACGGGTACGTTTCGGGATCTATATATTGTGATATAAAGATTATGATGTGTGGATTGTGATATGCATTGTATTCCCGTGGTTGAAACCACGGGCTATATTTTACAATTTAATTTGTTATTATGACCTTTTTTAAAGCACAAAATTCGCAAGGCTATATCTGAAATAGCTTTGCGAACCTTGCGTAAATCCTTGCGTTCTTTGCGGTTAAATCTCTTAGCGGTTAGAGAACTATTTCAAAACCGTAGCCAATTCTACAATTTCGTATTCAGAATTATGTTCTACAAATTCTCTAATCATTGCCGTATGACCTGCGCCTAATAAAACCATTATTTTATCGTCTTTACTCTCAGTTAATTTCTGAATTAAAGCATACATATAAAGATTTCTTCTGTACCATTCAGATATCAAATACGCACCTACAAAATTATCTGTTTTACCGCCTTTTATTGCTGTTTCAAGATACCAGTTAATATTATCTTCATTAGCGGCTTTTGTATTAACATCCAAGAGTAATTCAGTCAAAGAATATTTTGCAATTTTTTTATTTTGATCTGTTTCGTACTTTTTCATTAATTCCTCATTTTTCTTGATTAAATCAAACTGATTGGCTGCTGTCATTCCTTTTACCAGACTGTCATAAGGAAAATCAGTATTGTTATAATCAATTCCGTATAACTTTTTGTGACCTAGTTTTTTAGCAGATCTTAAAGCAAGTTGTACTATTTCGTCTGCTTTTTTATGCAGTAAACTATCCGTGTTTCTATTATAGAATTTATCCAGTTTGTCTTGCTTTTGATAATTCCATTCAACAAAAATTTTATTCGGACCAAACTTTTTAATTTTATCGGTAATGATTTCCAGTTCTTTCTGACTCTTATCTGACATTACATTAAACGTATTTATTTGAGCAACATCTAATCCAGGGTTTTCAAAATGGAACGTTCCCAATAATAAAATTTGTTTCTTTTTTGTCTGAGCAGATGCTGTTGTTAATGCAATTGTAAAAACGAGTAATAAAGCGATTTTTTTCATGATGATTTGTTTTAAATTCATGACAAATGTATAGCAGCATTTCAGGTGAATTTTTAGTTTTTGATGAACTTCAGGTTTTAAATTGCAAACGTTTAGAATTTGCTGCCGAAAAATTTCGTGTATCGTTTTTGATGGTTGGTCACAAGAAATAGAGGTTTTATATAAATATAGTATTCATATAAAGCCATAGTTGTATTTTTGAAATCATAACAACATTATCATGAAGTTAAAAATCCCGTTTTATTACCATGTTCTTCTTTTCTTAGGATTGTTTGTAACCTTTTATCTTTGGGATATTGGAGTGAGTAATCGAAAATTGGAATCTGTTTTCAGCAGTATGTATTTCTTTTTTAATACAGGCTTTATATTGTCTATTTTTATCGTTTATCTTTTAAATTTTTATCTTTTTTGTGATTGGTTTTTAAACAGAAAAAAGATTTTAGTATACTTTCTGAGTATTCCGGTTTCATTGTTCATTTTTGCCGGAGTCCGTTATTTTTTACAGGAAGTTGTTGTGTTCGAAATTACCGGAATTCATAATTATGGCGAGGAAACGCGCAGGATTGGATACTATATTAGGGATAATTTTTTCTTTGGTTTGCCCGCTATAATTTTAAGTGCTTTGAGTTATTTATTTTGGCAATTTCAGAATACACATAAAGAAAATCAGGAATTGTTATTAGAAAATAAAAAAGCGCAACTTCAAATGCTTAAATCGCAGGTGAGTCCGCATTTTTTATTTAATACCTTAAATTCGTTTTATAGTCAATTGATTTTGAAAGAAGATAAAATGGCTTCGGATATTTTGGTTTTGTCTGATTTGTTGCGTTATGTTATCACAGAGACAGAAAAAGATGAAGTATTGCTCTGTAAAGAAATTCAGTTTGTACAAAACTATATTTATTTGCAGCAAAAACGCTTTGAAGACCAGCTTTATTTAGACTTTGAAATTGAAGGAAGTTATGCAAGCGAAAAAATTCTTTCGTCAGCTTTAATTCATTTTATCGAAAATGTTTTTAAACACGCAAAATTGAATAATCCAGATGAAAAAGCGCTCATTTCGATCAAAATAAAGGGAGACTTTTTAGAACTATCAACCTTTAATTATAATGTGGGAGGGGAGAATTATTCATCTACCGGAATTGGTTTTGAGAATCTCACAAAACGATTAGAATATGCTTATAAGGATCAATTTATATTAGAAAAAACAGCAGAAAATAATACCTTTAAAACCTATTTAAAAATACCACTAAAAAAATAATTTCATGAACTTTAAATGTATCATTGTTGATGATGAACCGCCAGCAACCCGCATACTGGAAAATTATATCGATAAAGTATCTTTTCTCGAAAAAGTAGGGGTTTTTAATGATGCATTAAAGGCATTAGAATTTCTGAATGCACAAAGTGTTGATGTTATTTTTTTGGACATTCAAATGCCGCAATTAACAGGTTTGCAGATCTCCAGAATAATTTCAAAAGATATTAAAGTTATTTTTACGACCGCTTATCCGGATTTTGCTTTAGAAGGTTTCGAACTAAATGCCATTGATTATTTATTGAAACCAATTGCATTTGAGCGTTTTTATCAGGCAGTTTCAAAACTGAATGCAGAACCCAAAACAGAAGTAACACCAAGGAATTCATCTGATTTTATTTTTGTAAAAACCGATGGTAAAAATAAATTTCAGAAGTTGTTTTTAGAAGAGATTTTATATGTAGAAAGTCTTCAGAATTATGTTTGTATTCATACCCAAAAACAACAAATTATAACGCATTCGTCTTTAAAAAATGTAATTGAATCATTGCCTGAAAAAGATTTTGTTCAAATTCATAAATCGTATGTAATTGCTTTAAAACAAATAGAATCTACTGATAGTTTTTCGGTCTTTATTAATGCAAAAGAATTGCCAATAGGAGCAACGTTTAAAGATGCTTTTTTTGAAAGAATTGATCAGAATAAAATCTAGGTTTGGTGGTGATTTAACCGCAAAGCGCGCTACGATTTTTTTATAGAGATTTTAAATAAAAACGCAAAGTTCGCAAAGCTATATAGGTAATGCTTTGCGAACTTTTCAGGTTTAAAATAATAGCCACGAATTCACGAATTTTTATTTTCAAGATTATGAAATAATTCGTGAATTCGTGGCTGAAAAAACTTTGATCCCGATAGCTATCGGGATTGCGGTTAGATTATTTTTTATTTTTTCCGTTTTTGTAAACCACTTTTTCTACAACAGATATTTTTCCATTTCCTTTAGGGAATTCTTTCTTTTTAGGTTTTCCAGCTGCCGAACCCGATTTAGAAGGAGCTTTGTCGCCTCTTCTTCTTTCAGCATCTTTTGTGGTAGCTTTAAATTCAGGTCTTTCTTTTGTGTTATCTTTCTTCGGAATTTCAGCTTTATGTTTGGCTAAAACGTCATTTGGGTTTTTCGGGTTTTCTTTCGTTCCTCTTAAATGAATTACCAATCCGTTTAAGAAATTACGCAAAACCTGATCACCACATTCCATGTAATTTTCATGATCTTCGGCTCTAAAAAAAGCGCCCAATTCTGATTTTGAAATTCTAAAATCTACTAATTCTAAAATTTCAACTATTTGGTCGTCACGGAGCATCAAAGCCACGCGCAGTTTTTTCAGGATATCGTTGTTCGTCATCGTTTAATTTTTTACAAAGGTACGTTTTAAAAGTAATTTGATTACAATTTTAGATTTAGAATTGCAGACAAAGTGGAGTGTCTTAATTTTAAATATATATGCTGCCAAAATTTTCGCGCAAAGTCGCAAAGTCGCCAAGTTCAAGATTTTTTTAAATTTAAGCTAAGCAAATTTTTTATTTTGAATTGCCTCCAGCTTCAGCTGGAGATAATAAAATAATACTAAAAAATTGGCTTTAGCCAAAATATCTGTTTGGCTAAATCCAATTACACACTTTTTGTAAACTCCAGCTGAAGCTGGAGGCAAGTCAAAAATCATAATTTATAAAACTTTGCGACTCTGCGACTTTGCGAGAGATAAATCGATATTACTTTTTTTTAATTAGAATAACCATTTAAAATAGCAATCAATTTATCCAAATCCTCAGAAATATGATTTGCCGTAATTACAATCCGATTGAGATTGTTGGCGTTTTCCTGATATTTAAAATTGGCAATAATGATTTTGTTGGCTTTTAAAATATCAATGATGTTTTCGTTTTCTAAATAAATCAAAGGATAGTTTTTGTCAAACTTAATGGTGGCATTTTTAATTAACTTTTGATCGATATAATTTAAATTCTCCAGTAATTTTTGATGTTGAATTTTATAAAGATCTGCAGCATCTGCCAATGTCTGAGCGAAAGCAGGATTCATTCCGGCGGCAGAAATAAAAATGTCGAGATTTTTTATTTGATGAATGAAAGCCGCATCGCTGGCAATAACCCCGCCATTTAAACCAAACGCTTTTCCTAAGGAAGAAATCATGATTTTTCGTTTGATTGGGAGTTTAATTTCAGAATAAATTCCGCAGCCATTTTCGCCTAATACTCCAAAAGAATGCGATTCATCAATGAGTAAAGTAATCTCTTTATGATTGAGAATTGTTGCTAATACAGATAAATCGATAGCCTTGGTTTGAAAGCCGGAAACACCATCGGTTAAAACCGTAATTTTTTCTGTTTTAGAATCCAGTAAACGAGGATTTATACTTCCATTTAAAAATACAGGCGAACTATCTTTAATTTGAATTGCCGGATGCGTGTTGGGAAAATGAAAAAAAGAATCCGTTTGTTTTTTTAGTTCATCAATTACCAATTTTCCTGCGAGCATTCCAGACGAAACCGTAACTGCACTTTCAGCTTTTATGTGTTTGGCTAAAAAATTCTCGCCGTTTTCATACGCCGTTAGTTTTATATTCGCGCTTCTGGAACTTCCGTAAGTGGTTCCCCAATTCTGAATGTTTTTAATGACCAATTCCTGAAAGTCTTTATTCGTTGGTAAACCCAAATAGGCAGTTCCTCCAAAATACAAATATTGTTCATGGTCGATTTCGATAATTCTGTCGGGAAATTGGCTGACGTTCATAGCATTTAGATTAAAGTAACTCCGGTTCCGTTACCTTCAGAATAGTGAATAACCCCATTTTTTATCGTTACGCCAGTAGCGATATCTTCTGCAAGAAGCAAAGCGCCATCCATATCTACATAATCTAATTGAGGCAACAAATGCGCAATTGCCGAAATTCCTACAGTCGATTCGGTCATGCAGCCTACCATTGTTTTTAGTCCTAATTTTTTAGCTTCTTCAATCATGCGTTTTCCAGGAGTCAATCCGCCGCATTTTACCAATTTTACGTTTACACCATGAAAATGATTGAAACATTTAGCCACGTCTTCTTCTATAATACAGCTTTCATCAGCAATAACGGGTAATACCGAATGTTTGAAAACTTCTTTATGTGCTTCCCAATTATCAGCTTTCATTGGTTGCTCTAGAAATTCTACGCCAAGTTTTTTTAATTCAACGGCGTTATTTATAGTTTCCTCAACACCCCAGCCACAATTGGCATCAATTCTAAAAATGGCATTGGTATGTTTTCTGAGTTCTTTTACAATGGCAATATCCTCTTTGGTGCCTAATTTAATTTTATAAATTGGCCAGGGAAGTTCCTGCATTTTCGAAACCATTTTTTCTATCGAAGCAATTCCAATTGTGTAATCTGTAAGCGGATTATTTTTGATGGTATAATTCCATAATTCATATAATTTCTTTCCTTTTTTACGGGCATAAAGATCATTATAAGCCAAATCTAAAGCGCATAAAGCAAACATATCGTCTTTTAAATACGGATATATTTTTGCCCAGAATGCATCAGGAGTTTCATTTTCGGTAGTTTCAATAATCGTTCTGATTTTCTCTAAATCCTGCATCATCATCGCAACGGTGGTTTTATAATACGGATTTGAAGTAGCTTCTCCAAAACCTGAAAAACCGTCGCTTTTAAGCTCAACAATTAAAGAAGGTTGAAAATCAATCGATTCTCTGGATATAGTGAAAGTGTGTTTTAGTTTTAGATTGTATTCTCTTAAAATTAGTTCCATTGTGAGTTTGATTGTTTTTTGTTTAATATCCGAGCCAAAGAAATGCTTTTACAAAACCATCCCGCCAAAGTTTTTCATTATGCTCACCGCCTTTTACAATTTTAGACTTTGTGAGATGCAAGCAATAACAGCGTTTTGTGTCGAGCAAACGTTCCATTTTGGTCATGTCTTTGACCATATCATCGCTTTCTTTGTCTCCACATAAAAAATAAATTTTAGTTTTGATTTTTGGAGTTTGTTCTGTTAAAGTATAAATGTGATTCGAAAACCAGAATGCAGGCGAAAAAACTCCTGCTTTGCCAAATATTTCGGGATATTTTAGAATGGCATAATACGAAACCAATCCGCCAAGTGAACTTCCCATAATAATGGTATTTTTGGCTTTTGGCTTAGTTCTGTAATTTTTATCGATGTAAGGTTTTAGGGTTTTTACAATAAAAGCAAGATAATTATCGGCATTTCCTCCGCCATATTTTTCATTTTTAAATGGCGTTAACTCGTCGATGCGTTTTTCGTTTCCGTGTTCGATTCCTACTACAATTACTGGTGCTTTCAGACTGTCCAGTTTTTCATCGACATTCCATTCTCCGGAAAAAGAGGTTTTGGCATCAAATACATTCTGAGCATCGTGCATATAAATCACGCTGTATTTTTTGGCTGTAGCCGAATAATCTTTAGGAAGGTAAATCCAGATTTTTTTTGTGGTTTTTAGTTGAGGCGCTTCGATCGTAAAGGTCGATACACTTTTTGAAGCCGTACTTTCTTGCGCGCTTGTGACAGAGGTTATCCAAAGCATTATAAAAAAGAAGAATCCTCTAATCATGAGTTCTTTGCATTTTAGATTTAAAAACAATATTTTAGCTAAAAATAATAAATTGATGAATACCGAAACAGAAAAGAGAAGTTTACTTTTAGAAATGATTGCTTTTTCTACTGTTGATGGGCATTTGCACAAAAGAGAGTATGATTTTTTGTGGCTTGTGGCTCAGGAATTGTCTATCGATTTGGATGAATTTCATGATTTATTTCATCAGGAAAACACCACTTCAATTATAAAATCAGAATTTCAGCGTATTCAGCAATTCTACAGACTGGCTTTGATTATGTATTGCGACGGAATTTTGCATGAAAAAGAAGCCAAAGCCATTCAGCAAATTGCTATCGAAATGGGATTGAATCCTAATGCGACCAAACGTGTTTTGGATTTAATGAAAAATGCACCAAATGCTATTATTGACCCTAATTTGTTATTGAGAGTTTTTCAGGAACAACACAATTAAGCCAATTGTTCCTGTAGTTTTTTAATATCATCACGCAATTTGGCCGCTTGCAAAAAGTCAAGTTCTTTCGCCGCTTTTTCCATAGATTTACGTTTCTCGCGGATCATTTTTTCTAAGTCAGCTTTGGATAAATAGGCCGTTTCAGGTTCTGCAGCAACAGCTAATGTGTGACCCAATTCGTATTCTACCAAAGGATTTTTGGTAAAAGCGCTGTCGATCTTTTTATTTAAAGCTTGCGGTACAATTCCATGTTCTGTATTATAATTGATCTGTTTGGTTCTGCGATATTCTGTTTCGTCTATTGTTCGTTGCATACTTGCCGTAATTTTATCGGCATACAAAATTGCTTTTCCGTTTAAGTTTCTTGCCGCACGACCAATAGTTTGCGTTAGCGATCTGTGATTACGAAGAAAACCTTCTTTATCAGCATCAAGAATGGCTACAAGCGAAACCTCGGGTAAATCAAGTCCTTCACGAAGTAAGTTGACTCCAATAAGAACATCAAAAATACCTTTTCGTAAATCCTGCATGATTTCAATACGTTCCAGCGTGTCAACTTCAGAATGTATGTAACGACAACGAATGTTTACTTTGGTTAAATATTTGGCTAATTCTTCGGCCATTCTTTTAGTCAGCGTAGTTACTAAAACTCTTTCGTCTAATTCGCAACGTACCTGAATTTCCTCAATTAAATCATCAATTTGATTCAAGCTTGGTCGTACTTCGATAATTGGATCTAATAATCCTGTTGGACGAATAATTTGTTCGACATAAATACCGTCTGTCTTTTGTAATTCGTAATCTGCCGGAGTTGCCGATACGTAAATTACCTGATTTTGTATGGCTTCAAACTCTTCAAATTTCAAAGGTCTGTTGTCCATTGCAGCAGGTAAACGGAAACCGTATTCAACCAGATTTTCTTTACGGCTTCTGTCGCCTCCATACATGGCGTGAACCTGAGAAACAGTTACGTGACTTTCATCTACAATCATCAAATAATCACTTGGGAAATAATCTAATAAACAGAATGGTCTTGTCCCAGCTTGTCTTCCGTCAAGGTATCTTGAGTAATTCTCGATTCCGGAGCAATAGCCTAATTCTCGTATCATTTCTAAGTCGAAATTGGTGCGTTCTTCCAAACGTTTGGCTTCGAGATGTTTTCCTATTTCTTTAAAATAATCGACTTGTTTGACCAAATCTTGCTGAATTTCCCAAATAGCGCCTTGCAGAACTTCCGGAGAAGTCACAAACATATTGGCGGGATAAATGGTAAGTCGTTTAAATTTTTCAATAACCTGAGAAGTTTTAACATCAAATGATTCTATTTCTTCGATTTCGTCTCCAAAAAAGTGAATTCTATAAGCATCATCGGCATAACTAGGATATACTTCTACAATGTCTCCTTTTATTCTAAAAGTTCCTGGATTAAAATCGGCCTCGGTTCTGGCGTATAAACTTTGAACCAGGCTATGAAGTAGTTTGGTTCTCGAAATAACCTGATCTCTGAAAATTTCGATTACGTTTTTCTTAAACTCAACGGGATTTCCAATACCATATAAACACGAAACAGAAGCGACAACCAAAACATCACGACGTCCGGATAGGAGGGAAGAAGTAGTGCTTAAACGCATCTTTTCGAGCTCTTCGTTGATAGATAAATCTTTTTCGATAAAAACCCCTGTTACAGGCATAAAAGCTTCGGGCTGGTAATAATCGTAGTAGGAAACAAAATATTCGACCGCATTATTGGGGAAAAATTGTTTGAACTCAGAATATAATTGCGCTGCCAAAGTTTTATTGTGAGCCAAAACCAGGGTTGGTCTTTGAACTTCCTGAATAACATTGGCAACGGTAAATGTCTTTCCGGATCCGGTAACTCCTAATAATGTCTGGTACTTTTCGCCATCTATTACACCTTGCGAAAGTTTTTCGATTGCTTGTGGCTGATCACCTTTTGGACTATACTCTGAGGATACTTGGAAATTCATTTTTGAATGATGAAAAGATTAGTTTTGTAAAGATACAAAGTTTGAATTCTATAAAAAAGAGTTGCCGCGAATTACACGAATTACACGAATTTTTGTGGGAATTGATTTAGTTACTTATTATTAAACACAATCTTGTCATTTCGACGAAGGAGAAATCTCCGTGAGAAGCTCAAAGATTAGATTCTCGTTGCGGAGTTACTTGTGGAGATTTCTCCTTCGTCGAAATGACAAAATCCTTGGAATTTTGCGAGAGATTTGCTTATTATGGCTAATTACTCTAAAAAATTAATCATCGCATCATTTACAATCTTAGCCTGATCGATGGATAAAAAATGTCCTGCGTCTTTTATGATTTGAGTTTTGCTTTTAGCTAAATATTTGTTTGCTCTTTCCAGACTTTCGTCTGAATTGATGACATCGTGATCGCCAATTAAAACCAAAACAGGATTGGTAATTGATTTTAATTCGTCATCAGAAAAAGGATGCATTTTAAGCATGCTTGAATTTGATTTCGCATATTTATTGGCCAGATAAAATTGTCGCTTGTACACCGGACTAATTTTTTCAGGATGGGTAGAAAATGTATTTAAGGTCTTGCCGAATTTCTTCTCACTAGGGAAAAGTTTGAGCATTAATGCCGATGTTGTTTTGCCTACTTTATCTATAAATTTGAAGGTTTGCGCCGGACTCAATAAAACTATTTTATCTATCGAATTATTTTTTTGAGTGGCTAATAAAGTGGCAATCCAGCCGCCGCGGGAAGCGCCTACGATGTCAAATTTCTTTAATTTATAATGATCAAAAATTTCGTTGTATAAAATCACGATTTCTTCTGATGAAAGCGATTTTGAAGTCAGGGTAGATTTTCCTGGTTCCATCATGAAATCGATGGCATATATGCGATGGTTTTTGGCTAAAGGTTTGATGTTTGGATACCACATAGTAGAACTGGCGTCCATTCCGTGAAGTAAAACCAGATCTTTTCCGTTTTTGGGACCAGCGATAATCACGTGTGCGCTTCCGTAAGTGGTTTTGATATTCTCTTCAGAATATGGAATGTCCCAAAGTTTTAGGGCTTTATCGTACGAACTTATATAAGCTTGTTTTTCGCTTTTGGTTTTAAAAACGTAATCATCAAATTTCGCTTTTTTGGTCGAAGCACAACTTGTGATTAAAAGCAGCAATACTGCTAACCTGAAGTATAATTTAGGCATAGTAAATTTAATTTTGAGACTTAAAGTTACGATTATAGTACATCAACTATGTATCAAAATTTTCTTTTAAAGTATCATAATTTTAAGATTGTGCCTTTTTTGATGTTAAATAATACACTTGTACCAAAGCTAAAATCGCGTTTGGAATGATTACAGGTAAAAGCCATTGGTTAAGATCCCGATAATCATTTAAAAAAATACCATAGATTACAAAGCAAATACAACCAAACATATTAATGAACCGGATTGCTCTAAGGTTTTTTAACAAAAAACCTCCAACAATAAAAAAGGATGCGAGATAACCAATATATTCTGCCATAGTTTATTAATTTATTTTGTAGTAAATTTACTAAAAACAAATAATAAAACTCAATGTTTTGTATTTAAGGTCAGTATTTTAAAACTTCCAGGCTTTTTGTTGGCTTTCGCTTAAAAAAGTCCAGGCTACAATACGGCTTATTTTTTGGCCTTGAGCCATATCGATTGTTTTTATCGAAGAGGCATTTACTTTGTTTAGTGTTTTATAAATGCTCGAAAGATTTTCTCTTTTTGAAACCAAGGTGGTAAACCACAAAGTTTGCATGGCAAATTTTGCACTTTCGTAAATCATTTGGGTAATAAAACCAATTTCTCCACCATCACACCATAATTCGGCATTGTGGCCTCCGAAGTTTAAAACAGGATTTGTTTTTTTTCTTTCTTTGGTTAAATTCGAAACTTTACGCACATTGCTTTGATTCGCATCTTCGGCAGAAGAGTGAAAAGGCGGATTACACATCGTGAAGGTAAAACGGTCTTCGGGCGTGATGATATTTTTGAAAATAAAACGAGATTCTGTTTGTTGCTGTAAGCTTATCGCATCAATTAATTTTGGATTGGCTTCGATGATTTTACTGCAATTTTCGATTGCTTTTTCCTCGATGTCAGTGCCTACGAAACTCCAGTCGTAAATAGCATTTCCTAAAATAGGATAGATGCAATTGGCGCCTGTTCCTATATCTAGACCTAAAACTGAAGATCCTTGCGGAATGATTCCGTTATTGGTTTCGGCTAATAAATCAGCCAGATAGTGAATATAATCTGTTCTTCCGGGAATGGGAGGACAAAGGTAATTTTTAGGAATATCCCAGTTTTGTATGTCGTAATAGGTTTGTAATAAGGCTTTATTAAGCAATTTTACAGAAACAGGATTACTGAAATCAATAGTTTCGATTCCGTGAACGTTTATGGCCACCTGTGGTTTTAGTTCAGGACAATTTGCAATAAGAAGTTCGAAATCATAACGGGAACGGTGTAGGTTTCGAGGATGTAAATTGTTTTTTTCGGAATTGTCTGTTGCTTTCATTTTCTAAATTTCCGTGCAAAGATAGGCATTCTTTTTCCGGGAAATGATAATTATGAAAACGATTGCCCTAGCCCTGATGGGAGCGGCATCCTTTTTCTGGCTCCTTTAGCCAGGAAAAGATATAGTGGACAGCAGCAAATAGCTCCTAATCCATGCATTCCATTAACAATAAATCGCCATCAGTATGGGTAATGCTGACCAAACCGTCCTGAAGAACAGAATTGCTGCTTCCGGTTCGATAACCAATTGTTAAGGTGTCGTTTTTTAGAGGATAGAGTAAATTGGTGGAATTAATTCCGTTTACCACTCCAATTGGAATCAATGAAATCGGGGTTTTTGCCGTATACCATTTCTCGAATTTTGTTGGTAACAGGAATATTTTAGAATGGTCGTCGAGAATAACAATTTTAAGCAAATTGCGATAACGAACAATATTGGTAAGGTTTGTAATGGTATGATCGGCACGTTTTCCGGTGGCCCAAACAACGTTTACGGCAGGAATTTTTCTGTCGATTAAATAATCAAAAGCTTTCTCAAGATCGGTTTTATCCTGATCCGGGGTATGGACAATTTCGATAGGATATTGTGATGTTTTGTAAATTTCAGGATCAAAACCGCGATCGAAATCGCCTAAAAGTACATCGACTTTTATGCCTAAATCAATCACTCTTTCGATGGCAGAATCGAGCACGATAACAAGTGGCGACCATTCGAGCAATTGTCCTAATAATTCAGGATTGCATGCTGCTCCGTTGGCAATAATTAAAGCGGGTTCCTGGTCGTCGCGTACGATATGGTGTGAAGACATTTAGTTTTTGATTTGAAATGTGCCGTAAATGTACGAAAGGATACGATTTTTGAGGTTAGATTTTAGATTTTAGATTTTTTTTACCAAAAGTTGGGGTTTATGTTTTTGTTTTACCATTAAGATATTAAGAAAATTAAGTTTTTGTGCTTAATGAGACTTAATGTCTTAATGGTTAGATTTTTTTTGCCACAGATTATTAAGATTAAAAGGATTTTTAAATGGTTTGGGTTTGATATCCAAACTTAACTTCCTTAATATCTTAATGGTGAAAAACTATTTTGATGCTTTAAAAGCTGTAGCGTCAACTTCGATTAGCATTCCGTCGATGGCTAGTTTGGAAACGGGAATTAATGTGCTTGCGGGAAAAGGTTTGTTTTTCCAGACTTTTCTAATTTCTTCGTTCCATATTTTTAGTTTTTCTGGCGAATGGTCTACGATTAGAATCGTGATTTTCATAATGTTTTCGGGTTTTAGATTGTAGGTGTCTAAAACGGTTACGATGTTTTGTAATACTACTTTGGTTTGTTCTCTAAAACTGTTGCTTAAAGTATGTTCTTTTCCTAAACCGCCGCTTTGTCCGGAAATGTAAACCAGTTCTCCAGGGCCGGAAACCGATGATGCGTGGCTAAAACCGTATGGTGTGGGATCGAATAACGATTCGGGATTTTTAAAGGTTTGCGCTTTTGTGGTAAAGGCAAAAAGTGAAAATAGGGTAAAAAGTACATGTTTCATGTTTTCGAAATATTGAATTAATGATGCAAAGTTTGCACAATTCTAATTTCTAAACCTTTACATATGTTGAGGGTTTTTTTAGTCTCAGTTTTCATTCACAGTTTAGAATTTCCAAATTGTGAGTGCGAATGAAAACTGAAAACTGCGAATGCAAACTTAAAATAACCTTCTGTGGTAATTGATTTGTCCTAAATGATAGGCGAGATGTATGGACAGATGAACGAGAAAGAAACCGGTTGTCATTTCTTTTTCGAAAACAATTTGCGGGTAAATGGTTTCCAGATCGGCTTCGGTTAGGCTATCAAGGGCTTTGTTTACAACTAGAATTGTTTCTTCAATTTTATTGATTAGTTCTGATTTGGGAATATCTTTTAATGAAAATTCTAACGGACGATTTCTGATGTAGCCTGTTTTGCCAATTTCGGCTCCAATGTAGGTATTGATGTTGCCTATTAAATGCAAACATAGAGTTCCTCCTGAATTGGAGATGTTTTTGTCAATTACCCAAAGCTGACTTTCGTTTTGATATGATTCTATTTCGACTTTTAATTGATTGAGATCTCTGTTGAAAAGCGATTTTAGGGTTTCGATCAGCATGATACTAAGCTTTAAGGGTTATCGGAATCCAGATTTCTTCTTCAGAATCAGGATCTTCTTTTTTGTATTGTTCTCCCATTACAGCAAAATGCGGTCTTTCGTCTACCGTATATTCGGAGTTAGGAAGCCATTCTACGAAAATTGAATGATAGGTTTTATGGCCTTCGCTTTGCGGACCTTTATGCACAAAAACAGCGTATAATCCGGTTGGGATTATTAGAGTTTCGAATTCTGAAGGGATTGTATCAAAATCAGAAACTTCGACTGCGGCCCATTTTTGAAAGCTATTATTAGGATCGAAATTATCAAAATGCCTTTCAGGAAAAACTTCAAGGGAATATAAATTGGAATCGACTACGTTTTTAATTTCTTTCCGTTTTGGCATGAAGGAACTCCATAATTGAAACGTTTTATTTTCGATAAACGACATATCTATGTGTTTACCAATTAGTTTTTTTTCTGATAAAATTTCAATTCTGGCTTCCATACTTGTGATTATTGTATTTTGAATTTTTTTGTGTCGATTTCGCTTAATGAAAAGTAACCTAACGGATAATTGGCTTTGTCGGTAGTATTAATAATGTTTCCTTTTACGGTTGCAGGCGGGGATTGAAAAGGTCCGCCAGCATTACTGCCGGCAATACTTACCATAATGCTCATGTAGTTATAGTATTGTTTTGAAATCCCGTAATGTGTGATCTCGATTTCATTACCAATTTTTAAATCGTCGTCGTCTGATTTACTGAAATATTCATTACCCTGAAAAAACTTGTCTTCGCTAACATAGTAAGTTGAGGTAACTTTATTTGAATATACATATTTGTACAGATAAAAATTATCTGCATCAGCAGGATCGTTATAAAAAGCGCGTACTTCGATTTCATCTCCTGTAATACCTCCTTCATTGTTTTGTTCAATTCGGGTAATGGGCGCGACTGATTTCATTGTTTCGGTTGCCGTATAGGTATTTCCGTTACTAATTACGGTTAAAGTGTAATTCTCGTCGATTACGGGAATAAAGTTAGAACATACATATCGCCCGGTTTTTTGAACTTCTAAAAAAAAGAATTGCTGGTTTTTACTGTTTGTTACATATACGCTTGCTCCGGAAACTGTTGGAATTACGTTTTCGAAATATCCCGTTGTAGTAGATAATTTTACAGTTTGTTGTTTTCCTGAAGTTCCTTTTTGCCAGTTTATAGCGGCTTCGATTACTAATTTTGGTGGTGCAGTATCGAGATCGACATCTACAACTTCTTCACAACTTGCGAAGAAAGCCGAGATAAAAAGGACGATGAATAAGGTTACTTTTTTCATGATATATCTTTTGTTTTCTTTTTAAAGAAAGTTGCTTAAAATTTAAAATTATAACTCACAGCAGGAACAATCCCAAAAATAGAGGTTTGTACGGCTTCATTTGCTCCTGTATCAACATTTTGACGGAAGTTGATTGAAGCAGCGTTATGACGATTGTACAGATTGTAAATACTAAAAACCCATTCGCCTTTCCAGTTTCTGTCTTTGTTTTTTCTTGGTGTTAAGGTTGCCGAAATATCCAGATGATGATAAGCAGGCAAACGATTTTCATTTCTTTGTCCGTAATTAGGAACCGTAATGCCTAAATACTCGTACTGACCGTTTGGATACGTAACGGGCTGACCGGATTGCAACGCAAAGTTAGCACCAAAAGACCATTTTTCGTTTAATGTATATGCTGAAGTAACAGCTAAATTGTGTGTCTTATCGTAAGCAGAACTATACCATTGTCCGTTATTGATTCCTGTTTCTTCAGGAGTTCTTCCAGGGGTTTGTTGTTGGGATTTTGATAGCGTGTAGGAAATCCATCCGTTCAGTTTTCCTTCGTTTTTCTTTACCATAAATTCTACGCCATAAGAGCGCATACGACCGTTTAGGATAACCTGCTCGATAGCGTCATTGGCAATTAAATCGGCGCCATCGATATAATCCAATCTGTTTTTAATTTTCTTGTAATAGGTTTCAACTTCTAAAGAGTAGGCGCCATCATTAATATTTCTAAAATAACCCAATGCTACCTGATCTGCAATTTGTGGTTTGATATAATTATCACTTGGCATCCAGACATCAAGCGGAGTAGGCGATGAGGTATTCGAAATCAATTGTAGGTATTGTGCCATTCTGTTGTAACTCGCTTTTATGGCTTGGTCATCATTTAATTGATAAGAAGCAGAGAATCGCGGTTCTAAATTGTTATAACTTTGAATCTCTTTGTTTTTACCGAAATATTTGGTTGAAGTTGGTGTCGCTTTTTCGTAAATCTGCATATCAGTATTGAAGATAACAGGTTCATTATTATCGTAATAATTGATTGTCGAAGCGCCTAAGCGATAAAATAAACTATAGCGTAATCCGTAAGAAATTGTGATTTTTTTCGAAAGCTGATTTTCGGCTTCAATATAAACAGACGGTTCAAAAGCGTATTTTTTATCTAATTGATCAGGATTAATTCCTGATTTATCATTGCTGGGTTTGATGGTTCCGGGATTGAATTCATAGTAAATTCCGTTTAAACCATAGTTAAGTTTGAATTTATCTGAGATGTAATTCTTGAAATCGTATTTGATATTGTAATTTTTGATTCCCGAATCCCATTTAAAACCTACGAAATCAAGATCTAAACCATAATAGTAATCGCTGTAAATCAAAGATAAATTGGCAAATAATTTATCAGAATACAAATGATTCCAACGCAGGTTTAACGTTGCATTTCCGTAGATATTGGTAAAACTTTTATTCAGGCTAAATACGTCGCGGCCAAAATAACCGGACAAATACAAACTGTTATTGTCGTTTATTTTATAACTTAATTTTGTGTTTAAATCATAAAAATAAGCCGAGTTGTCTTTTTGATCTTCAGATAATTTCAGGAATAAATGGGCATAAGAAGCTCTTCCGCCAATTAAGAACGATCCTTTGTCTTTTACCAAAGGACCTTCGGCAAGAAGTCGGCTTGAAATTAAGCCAATTCCTCCGTTTACATGAAATTCTTTACTGTTTCCGTCTTTTTGATAAATATCCAGAACAGACGAAGCTCTTCCGCCATAACGAGCAGGAATTCCGCCTTTGTATAATTTAAGATCTTTGATCGCATCGGGATTAAAAACAGAGAAAAAACCAAATACGTGAGAGGAGTTAAAAATTGTAGCTTCGTCTAATAAAATCAAGTTTTGATCGGCTCCGCCACCACGCACATTAAATCCTGAAGCTCCTTCGCCGGCATTGGTAACGCCGGGTAGTAATAAAATAGATTTAAGAACATCGACTTCGCCCATAACAACGGGCATTTTTTTTATGGTGGCAATAGAGAGCTTATTGGCACTCATTTCTGGCGATTTGATGTTTATTTTTCCTCGATTGTCTTTAATTACAACTTCCTGAAGTTCTTCGCCGCTTTCGTTTATAGCAAAATTATTTTTGGTATTTTGGTTTAAAACTACTGTTTTCTGAATGGTTTGATAGCCGACATAACTAATTTCGATTTCATGCTGACCCTTAGGAACGGTAAGCGAATAGAAACCGTATTCATTGGTAGTGGTTCCTATTTTTAAAGAAGGAATGTAAACATTTACACCAATTAGGGTTTCATTGTTTTTAAAATCAGTGATCGTTCCGCTTAAAGTAAATTTTTCCTGAGAAAATGAAGATATAGTGGTGATAAGGAGGATAAAAATAAGGCCAATTTTTTTTGTAATCATTGTCTTGTATTTGAAGCACATAGTTAATAATTCTTACTAAATATTATTGCACAACATTTGTTAAACATTAGTTAAGAATATTAGGATTTTGTTACAGGCTTTCAATGGTTTACTTGCTTTTTAGTCTGAAAATTTCCTCAACTGCTTTTTTGTATCCGCCGGCTTCAATAAATGAATTACTTATTTTGGCAATACTTTCTGCGTAGCTTGACTCGGTGGTTACTTTTTTGACGGCGTTTTTAATAGTTTTAGAGGTTAAAGTGTTGATATCAAGAACAATTGTTGCGCCTAATTCTTCGGCTCTGTTTGCCAGGAAAAACTGATCTGCTCCTAACGGAATGGAAACAAAAGGAACTTTGTTGTAGAGTAAATCACCCATACTATTCATTCCGGCGTGAGTTATCGCAACGCTTACATGTTTTAGAATTTCCAGTTGAGGTACATAATCTCTGATAATGAAATTTGCCGGTATTTTATACTGATCCAGATTTACTTTGTGCGCAGCCATAACTACGACATAATCTGTGTTTGCAAAAGCGTCGAAAAATAAATTGTTTAAATCTTTTGAATGGTTGCTAAAAATGGTTCCGAGAGAAATGTAAACGACCTTTTTGCCTTCAATTTTATCAAAAGGAAAATCGACATTGTATTTCTTTTTATAGACAGGAGGGCCGATAAAAAGGAAACTTTCGTCGTAATTATTAATGTTTTTGATGAAGTATTTAGACGTGTAAACAATATTCAAATCGCCTTTGTTGAAGAACAAATCCATCATGTTTTCAGGCATTTTTATTTTATACTTTTCGATTAAATTTTCTCTAACCGTTTGAAATTCCTGCATGATTTCCGGATTTAAACCAAAAGGGCCTTTTTTGGGAGGTTCATTTATGGGACTTGCTTTTTTATTAAAAAGATCGTCTTTGGTGGCAAAAACGGCATAAGAGGAAACAGAAGGAATTTGTAATATTTGAGAAATTAATTTTGCGAAAGGATAAGCCGCTGAGAAAACAATATAATCGAATTGTAAACCTTGAATTTCTTCTAAAATAGCATCGATAAACATTTCAGGATGCAACAGGGCGCTTGCAAGTCCTGTTAAGGATTTCTTTTTTGAAGCATCTTCGACTGGTTTTTCTTCTTTTTTCTGAAAAATATTTAGATCTTCTTTATAACATTTAAATTCAGCGCCGAGTTCTTCGATTGGTTTTTTGAATTCTTCAGAACTGAAAAAGGTAACTTCTTCACCTTGATTTACTAATTCATTGGCTAAACCCATCATCGGGTTCATATGTCCGTGAGACGGAATACTTAGAAATAATACTTTTGACATGATTTTTAAATTTTTAGTTAGGACAAAATTAAAATACAACAAACGTATTAAATAGCTACTTTTGTTTTAAAAATAGTCGTAAACAGTATTTTATAATTGAGTATGAACTTAATTCAAAAACTAGCAGAATTTACAAAAAGCAAGTCAGATGACGGATTGTTTATCTTGCCTGATGCTTATGGCGAAGGATATATCAAGTCTTTTAATTTTGGAGCTCAACTCAACATGATGATCAGTCAATGTGAGTTTAAGGAAGAAATGGTCATAAAAAGGGCAGGAGGAAATTCCAGAAAAGATGAAATTACGTTTAGTTTTAGAAACTTATTTCAGCAGGATAAAATACAAAATCCTGATGGTTTAGCTCTTAAACGAAGTATTGCAATGCCTTCTGTACAAGTGTCTGCGGGCGATATAGATATTGAGGTTATTATTCCGGCGAAAACAAAAATAAATACTATTGTGATTACGATTCATATGGATTTATTAAAAAGCTGGATTAGTGATAAAGCTGAAAATAAGTTTTTGAATACTATTACTTTAAGCGATAAACCTTATTTGTACGATCAGATTATTTCGAATGAAATTGAGCAAGTGGCGAGCAAAATAGCTTTAATAAATGACAAAGAAGAATTGAGTCATTTTTATTTGAAATTGAAAACGGAAGAAATGATTTATCTTTTTTTATCCGAATTATCAAAACGAGAAACGATTACCAATTATCCGCTAAATGTTGCCGACGTAAAAGCGATGTATGCGATAAAAGAGACTTTGTGTTCGAATCTTAGTAATCCGCCTGATTTAACTCATCTTGCTTTTACTTCGAACATGAGCGAAAGCAAAATGAATAAATTATTCAAACAAATTTTCGGAAATAGTATCTACAACTATTACCAGGCGTTACGAATGAACGAAGCTGCTTATTTAATACGCGAAGAAAAATTATCCGTTTCTGAAACAGGTTATCGTTTGGGATTTTCGAATCTGAGTCATTTTTCCAGAATTTTCGAAAAACATATTGGTCTTAAACCTAAAAAATATTCTGCTGTTCCTACTTCTTAAAACAAAAAAAAAGACAACCGTTTAAAGTTGTCTTTTTTATAAAGGTTCTGAGGTTTTAAGTCTCAAAGATTCAAAGGTTTCTCTTTAGACACACACAGGCAGTGCGTATTTATTTGAGTCCTTATCAAATTCTATATTATTTTATTTCAGCAATAATTGCATTGAATGTTGCACTTGGGCGCATTGCTTTGCTTACTAACTCAGGAGTTGGTTGGTAGTAACCACCAAGAGTTTGAGGTTTTCCTTGTGCACCAATTAATTCAGCATCGATTTTAGCTTCGTTAGCTTCAAATTGAGCTGCAATTGGAGTAAAGATTGCTTTTAATTCAGCATCTTTATTTTGAGCTGCAAGAGCTTGTGCCCAATAGAAAGCAAGGTAAAAATGAGAACCACGGTTATCAATTTGTCCTACTTTACGAGCTGGAGATTTATCGTTAGCAAGGAATTTATCGTTAGCCTCGTCAAGAGTTTCAGATAAAACAATTGCTTTAGAGTTGTCTAAAGTTTGTCCTAAATGCTCTAAAGATGCACCAAGCGCTAAAAATTCTCCTAATGAATCCCAACGTAAATATCCTTCTTCAGTAAATTGTTCAACGTGTTTAGGAGCAGAACCTCCGGCACCAGTTTCAAACAATCCACCACCATTCATTAACGGAACGATAGATAACATTTTAGCCGAAGTTCCTAATTCTAAAATTGGGAATAAATCAGTTAAATAATCACGTAAAACGTTTCCTGTTACAGAGATAGTATCTAATCCTTTGATGATTCTGTCTAAAGTAAATTCAGTAGCAGCAATAGGGTTTAAAATACGAATATCAAGATTCGTTGTATTGTGGTCTTTTAAATATTTTTGAACTTTTACGATCAATTCTCTGTCATGCGCTCTGTTTTCGTCTAACCAGAAAACAGCAGGAGTATCAGATAAACGAGCTCTGTTTACGGCCAATTTAACCCAGTCCTGAATAGGAGCGTCTTTTGCCTGACACATTCTGAAAATGTCATTCGTTTCAACGTTTTGCTCCATTAAAACAGTTCCTTTATTATCAACAACACGAACAACTCCGTCAGCTTTCATCTGGAAAGTTTTGTCGTGAGATCCGTATTCTTCTGCTTTTTGAGCCATCAAACCTACGTTAGGAACACTTCCCATTGTTTTAGGATCAAAAGCACCGTGTTTTTTACAGAAATCGATAGTTGCCGTATAAATTCCAGCGTAAGAACGATCCGGAATAACAGCAAGAGTATCTTGTGCCTTACCATCTTTGTTCCACATCTGTCCAGAAGTACGAATCATTGCTGGCATAGAAGCATCAACAATAACATCAGAAGGTACGTGTAAGTTTGTAATTCCTTTATCAGAATTTACCATTGCAAGAGCTGGTCCGTTTTCGATTGCTTTCGTAATGTCAGCTTCAACTTCAGCTTGCTCAGGTCTTCCGGCAATTTTTGCGTAGATATCACCTAAACCGTTTCTTGTATCAATGTTTAATTCAGCAAATAAAGTTGCATATTTTTTGAAAAGATCAGCAAAATATACTTCAACGATAGCGCCAAAGATAATTGGATCTGAAACTTTCATCATTGTAGCTTTTAAGTGCACAGAAAGTAAAACACCTTCTTTTTTAGCATCAGCGATTGCATCAGCAACAAAGCTTTTTAATGCTTTTAAGTGCAATACAGAACTGTCTATTATTTCACCAGCTTTAAGAGGAGTACTTGCTTTAAGAACAGTTGTTGTACCATCTTTTGCTACGAATTCGATTTTTACATCATTAGCTTCTGCAACAGTAAGCGATTTTTCACTTCCGTAGAAATCACCATTTGGCATAGAAGCTACTTTAGTTTTAGAATCAGCAGACCATGCACCCATTGAGTGTGGATTTGCTTTTGCGAAGTTCTTAACTGCTCTTGGCGCTCTACGGTCAGAGTTACCTTCACGTAAAACCGGGTTTACAGCAGAACCTAAAACTTTAGCATATTTAGCTTTAGTTTCTTTTTCAGCATCGTTTTGAGGATCTTCCGGAAAATCAGGGATTTTGTAACCGTGAGATTGTAATTCAGCAATAGCTGCCTTTAATTGAGGTACTGATGCAGAAATGTTTGGTAATTTGATAATGTTAGCTTCTGGTTGTGTAGCTAATTGACCCAGTTCTGCCAAAGCATCTCCTGTTTTTTGAGCATCTGTTAAGACTTCAGGAAAATTTGATAAAATTCTACCTGCCAAAGAGATGTCTCTAGTTTCAATTGCAATACCAGCAGTAGCAGTAAATGCCTGAACAATAGGTAAAAAAGAATAAGTCGCTAATAATGGCGCCTCATCAGTTAAGGTGTAATAGATTTTTGAATTCTGTGTCATTTTTTTTTTTTTTTTATAATCGTATCGCCAGGATGCAGCGATGTAAAAGGTATAGTCGGCTCAGAATGAGCGGAGCAAATATAATAAAAACAGTCCGAAAACGGTATAGTTTTGCTGAGAAATGCCGAAATTATCAGATTGTTATTTCGAGGTCCTTAAATTATCAAATCGATGATTTTGGTATTAAAAAATTACAGTTTTGATGAATCATAAGTAAAAGCATAACATTTCGAAAAAGGAAAAGACTAAAGTTGTAAAAAAACATTTTATCCTTTGATGATTTTGTATGAAAAGTTGTATTTTTGATCCAAAAGCAACAAACGTATCACAAATGTAAGTTACATTGTTTAATATGTTTTTTACTTGTTGTTTAATATTACGCTTAATCGTTATCTTTGAATTATGAGCACACTTACAAAACCAAATCATATAGGGCGAAAAATAAGCCGTATTCGTGAACTTCGTGATATGAAGCAAGAAGCTTTGGCACAGGCTTTAGGAACAAACCAACAAGCTATTTCTGCTATTGAAAACAGTGAAACTATCGACGAAGAAAAATTGGCAGAAGTAGCAAAAGCACTTGGTGTAAGTGTTGAAGCAATTAAAAATTTTTCAGAAGAAAATATGATTAACTATTTTAATACTTTCCACGATAATAGTATCAATAACGGTCATTTGGGAAATAATAATCATTGTACTTTCAATCCATTAGATAAGTTAATTGAAGCTTATCAGGAAAAAGAAAAGCTTTACGAACGTTTGCTACAAGCTGAAAAAGACAAAATCGAATATTTAGAAAAACTATTGAAAAAATAAAATACCAATTTTCATTAAAATACAAACCGATGCTTTATGAGTGTCGGTTTTTTTATTTGGGCGTGTCCCGCCGAAAAAGGCGGGCCGGGCTATCCGCTACAAGTCCTCGCACTTCCTTCGTCAGGCTGTGGGCTTTCCACTTCTATCCCTCACGCAAACCGTGAAATAAGAATTTTTTTGTTATTAAGCCCAATTATCCCCACAATCTTGTCATTTCGAGGAACGAGAAATCACACGCGGGATTCGGCAAAGATTGGCGATTTTGATTGCGTCCCGAAGCTCGATAGTAATTCGTAGAGTTTGTCATTTCGACGGAGGAGAAATCTTCGCAAGAAACTCGACAAAGATTGGTGACTTTAGGAAAGGACTTTCTAGTGTGATTTCTCCTTCGTCGAAATGACATAAATGCTTAAAACATTATTTAACAAATTTTAATCCGTTGAAATAATGTATGTCTACAATCTCAGAAACCCGACAGGTTTTTAAAACCTGTCGGGTTTGGCCAAACTAAAAGCTCTTATGAAAACGATTGCCCTAGCCCCGATAGAAGTGGAAATCCTTTTGTGCCGGTGTTCGGCACAAAAGATTGAAACGTATAGCGGGATTAGCTCCTGAAAATTTTAAAAAACAGGCATAAAAAAAACTCGTTTCAAATAAATGAAACGAGCTTTTTTATAACAAATAGATAAATGATTATCTTCTTTTATCTTTAATCTTAGCTTTTTTACCAGTAAGTTCTCTGAAGTAGAAAATTCTAGCTCTACGTACAGCTCCTTTTTTGTTGATTTCAATTTTCTGTAAAGCTGGTAAGTTTACTGGGAAGATACGCTCAACTCCAATTGCACCTGACATTTTACGGATAGTAAAAGTTTCTGTGTTACCAGAACCTCTTCTTTGAATAACAACTCCTTTGAAAAACTGAGTTCTTGTTTTTTCACCCTCTTTAATTTCGTAGTAAACTGTGATAGTATCTCCAGCTCCGAAAACAGGGAAATCTTTTTTAGCAACTAATTCGGTTTGAACGAATTTTAATAAATCTGCCATGATATCTTGTAATTATGTTTTTTATATAGAGCAACATTCACGGATCTCGCCAGAGGTTAGTCTAATTCGGGTGCAAATGTAGAAAATAATTATGAATTATAAATTGTAAATGATAAAATATTTTAAGTTGTTGACATGTTGTGTGTTAGTGGTCAGTTTACAGTCTCAGTATTCAGTCACAGTTTACAATATTATTACGACCGCGACTGCAAACTGAACACTGCGACTGAATACTGCAAACTCACTTAGGTTGCTGCTGCGTAACGCAATGAATCATTCCTCCATTGGCATATAAATTACGAACATCAATACCAATTACTTTTCTTGAAGGATACAAACTCTGAATCAGATTATTGGCAACAGCATCATTGGGATCATTATAGTTAGGGACCAAAACAACTGTATTACCTATATAAAAATTGACATACGAGCCTTTGTAACCTAGTTTTTTGCCATAAGTGGTTACTACATTGTTTTTAGATAAAGGCAGTTTTAGAAAAGTATAATTTTTTCCGTTTTTGTCTTTTGAATTGTATAAAGTAGTAATATCCTTTTGTGGAACTTCCCAATACAACAAATCATTTTCGTTCATGGTTACAATGGTGTTTGTGTTGCCAAAACGTGCAAAACCATCAATATGCATATCGGTGATTTCTCTTCCTGCTTTGCCCTCTAGCCAAATAAAATTAGTAACACCAAGATATTTTTTAAAATTGGCTTCGGCTTGTTGTTGCGTCATTCCGGGATTACGATTCGAATTTAATATCGAACTTTTGGTCGCCATCAAAGTACCATTTCCGTCTATTTCTACAGCACCGCCTTCATTAATCATGGTAGTATTTAAATCTATAATCTTGATTTTTTGATCTTTTGCAATTTGCGAAGGGATTGTATTGCAATTTAAAAAATCGGCTTTTTTGCCCCAGCCATTAAATCCCCAATCCTGAATCACTAACTGATTGTTTTTGACTTTTACATAAATAGGTCCGTTATCTCGTACCCAGACATCATCGGTTTTGTATGTTTTAAATTCAATAGAAGATAAAGAAACTCCCGATTCTTGTAATAAGGCTTTAATTCTGTTTTTTTCGACGTCATCGTAAGCAATGATAAAAACTTTTTCGCCTTGTATTAAAGACTGAGTCATGGCAATCCATGTAGCATCTAAATCGTTTCTGTAATCAATTCCGTATTGATATTGGTGCGGCCATTGCAGCCACGTTCCTTCATGCGGAGCAGATTCTTCGGGCATTGTATACATAATTTCGGTAGTTTTTAATTCGTCTGTAATCGCATTTATTTCATCTCCCTGGCAAGAAGAAAGAAGAGGGAGGAATAATAATAATGTTAGAAATAGATTTTTCATCTTAGTTGATTTAATTGTAAATGTTTAGCGCCATTTTGTATCGATAACCTGACGGGACAAAAGTATTTCTAAAGTGTAATTGCGTAGTTGTCCAAAATGGACAAATTAAACAAGAGGAATAAAAATTGCCGTAAGATAATGATCTGGCGTATCACAATTTGAATCGTTTTTTATATACTGCTCAATAACGGGCAAATGCGATATTTCGATATCATTATTAAGAAACCATGCGCCAAAGATTTGCTGGTAAGTATCTTCTAAGGTTTCGTAACTTCCGTGATGAAAAAAGCGAGCGTATTTACCGCCAAAAAGCTTTTTTGACGGAAGATTTTTAATTGCAGTTTCGGTAACAATGCAAGCTTCATAAGTACATTTCGATTTTTCGGTAATCACGATATCATCTGTAATAATACCAAAAAAGTCTGAAATAGTGGGTACTTCATTTTCTAACAAAGCATCCCAAAGATCTTCGATTTCAGGATTAATATACGAAGTTTTACAGCTCGAATAATAAGCCCTTATTTCGGGAATAAAAAGAATTTCGGGTTTGAGATTGCTGGAAATAGTTTCCTGCGGATGACTATCATTAAGTAAAGCTTCTTTTTGATTTCGCGCTACAGAAGGCGAACAATTGAAATGTTTCTTGAAAGTTTTCGAGAAAGATTGTACATCTGCAAATCCCACTTCAAGCGCAATATCTGAAATTTGTGCATTAGAATACAAAAGTTTCTTGTATCCGTTTTCTACTTTTAGTCGGGTTTGGTAAGCGCCAATGGTTTCTTTAAATAAAGAATAAAAAACACGCTGTAAATTTCTATAGGAGTAACTGGAAATATCTTCGAGAGAATTTATTGAGATGATTTGATTGTAATTCATCTCAATGAAATTCCGTGTATTATAAATGTGCTTTAGATTCATTTTTTTAGTCGCAGTATTCAGTCGCAGTTTGCAGTCACAGTTTTCAGCACGTTGAAACTGAAAACTGAAAACTGAGACTGGAAACTCTACTAATGTTCCTCAAGCAAATCAGGGCGTCTGTTTTTTGTATGTTCATACGCCATATCTTCACGCCATTTGTCGATTTTTGCAAAATGTCCGCTGGTTAAAACTTCAGGAACTTTCCATCCTTTATAATCTGCGGGTCTTGTATATATAGGTCCTGAAAGCAGGTTGTCCTGAAAACTATCTGTTAGTGCTGAGGTTTCATCACTTAAAACACCAGGGATAAGTCTGATTAAAGCATCAGATAAAACTAAAGCTCCCAATTCTCCTCCGGATAAAACATAATCACCAATCGAAATTTCTTTGGTAATAAAATGATCACGAACACGCTGATCTACACCTTTATAATGTCCGCATAAAATGATGATGTTTTCATACATCGACATGGTATTGGCCATTTTTTGGTTTAGCGTTTCTCCGTCAGGCGACATATAAATGATTTCGTCGTATTCGCGTTCACTTTTCAAATGTGTAATACACGCATCGATAGGCTGAACAGTCATTACCATTCCGGCGCCACCTCCAAAAGGATAATCGTCTACGCTTTTTTGTTTGTTCGTAGTGTAGTCACGTAAATTATGAAAGTGTACTTCGACCAAACCTTTGTCTATGGCACGTTTCATAATCGAAGCTTCAAAAGGGCTTCTTAATAATTCAGGCAAAATCGTTATAATGTCAATTCGCATTTTTTTTCTTCAAATAGTTCTAAGCGGCAAAGATACAAAGTTAATTTTTGGGAAATTTAAAGATTTAGAAAATGAAGAATCCTGACGAATAATTAATATTAAAGACATTTTTTAATAATATAATAAATCTTGGCGTAACAATTTGTTAAACAATTAAATATATGGGAACTATATAATGCGCTGCTATTTTTATGTAATTTTATTCGGCCCTTTATCGTCTAATATTATACTGTAAATTATTTACCTTAAATTATTATTATGATAAAAAAAATACTTTTGTTACTTACAATTTTCGTTTTGCATTCTTGTTCTTCTTCTAAGAGCTCAAGTGACAAATGGATTGGTCAATCTAAAAAAAATCTGATAAAGAGTTGGGGAACGCCAATTCGGAGTATAGATAATGCAGAGCAAGGAGAAGTCCTTATTTATGGCGAGCAAGTCTACGCGAACGTTAACAACGAAGAAGGTTCAAGAATCGCGGGTCCAAATTATTGGGACTATACCTATGTATATGTAAATAAAGAAGGTAAAGTTTATTCTTATAAAAAAGATAAACAACAGCATACGCCTCAGGAAATAGCTGTAAAATAGTTATTTACAAATCGATATTATGAATAGAGATTGCAATTTTGTCATTGCAATCTCTATTTTTTTTATATATTTAAAACATTATAAGTTGATTTATAGTGATTTAAAAATAAGTTATGAAAAAAATAATAATCCTTATTGTAGTTTTTCTAGTTATTTCCTGCAATAATCAAAACCAATCAAAACCTATGGATACCTCAAGAAACGAAAAGTTAGTGAAACAATATTTTGAGTATTTTAATAAACATGACTGGAAAAAAATGTCGGAAATGTATATCGAGACGGCAGATTTTAAAGATCCTTCTTTAGGGCCCGGAATTGTAAAACAATCGCGTCAGGAAATCGAAAAAAAATACGCTGAATTAAACCAAATTTTTCCTGATTTGCATGATAAGGTCGTTCAGATTTATCCTTCGGGAGAAAAGCATATTATTGTAGAATTTATATCAACCGGAACCGCGCCGGACAATTCTAAATTTGAACTGCCTATCTGTACTATTTTTACTTTCGAGAATGGATTGATTATTAAAGACTTTACCTATTTTGACAATTTTGAGGAAGGTGAAGAATAAAGATCTGGTTTGCGCATAAGTGTAGTCCCTATGGGACAAAAGGGTGACGCTGACCATGTTTTGTTACCAATATTTTGTTCCTATCGGAACAATTTAAGATGATGTATTGTTTTGATTATAAAGCAAAATTTAAAAACAATCCTGTAGTTTTATTCTTTCTTTTTTGAATATATTTGCCTTGAAACTTCTATCTAAAAAATATTCCGTTAGGAATTATATGTTGGTAGAAAAAACAGTGATTAAAAATAAGGTTTGGTTTGCGCATAAATGTAGTTCCTACGGGACAAAAGGCTGACGTTGATCATGTTTTGTTACCAATATTTTGTTCCTATCGGAACAATTTAAGATGATGTATTGTTTTGATTATAAAGCAAAATTTAAAAACAATCTTGTAGCTTTATTCTTTCTTTTTTGAATATATTTGCCTTGAAATTTCTATCTAAAAAATATTCCGTTAGGAATTATATGTTGGTAGAAAAAAACAGTGATTACAAATTAAAATGTCCCGTAGGGACTACACATTGATGGCAAATACATACACTCAAATACACATTCATTTTGTTTTTGCAGTAAAATTTAGGCAAGCAGTAATACATAATGAATGGAGGGAAGAGTTATATAAGTATATAGGTGGTATAATTAGAAATAACAATCATAAACTTTTAGCAATAAATGGTGTTTCTGATCATATCCATATTTTAGTGGGAATCCGACCTGCACAATCTATTTCAGATTTAATGAAATACATTAAGCAGGATTCTTCAAAATGGATCAATCAAAATAAATTTTCTCAAACCCATTTCGAATGGCAAGAAGGTTATGGAGCATTTTCATATAGTAAATCACAATTATTGGCAGTTGTGAATTATATTCAGAATCAGGAATTGCATCATAAAAAGAAAACTTTTAGAGAAGAATATCTTGATTTTCTTGAAAAATTTGAAGTAGATTTTGATGAAAAATTTATTTTTAAGGAATTAATTTAGAATGTTTTTTTGAATATATTTAACAAAAAGTATATGAAAAAAATAGCCTTCTTATTTCTTATCCTATTTTGTTCCTGCAACAAAGAAAAACCCAAAGGAACTCTAAAAGAGACTCCAAAAGAAATTCCTGAAGAAGCGTCCTATTTTAAGCAAATAAAAACGAATGATGTTAAGATGCCTGAGGCTGTTTATGGCGATTGGCTGTATTCCCGCAAAGAAAAAGGACAAACTTTCGACCAGTATTTTAGATCTAAACATATCGTTCCAACAGCCGATGCCAATATTATTTACATACGACCTATCGGGAATTTTAATGCTTTGCAAAAGAAACAAATTCAACTCACCAACGAATATTTAGAAATTTATTTTCAATTAAAAACAAAAACTTTAAATCCTATTGCTAATGATGTAGTTCCGAATTCGGCCAGAAGAATGAGTGCGGAAGGTCATGAACAATTATTGGCAGGTTACCTTTTAAATGATGTTTTGAAAGAAGAAAAACCCGTAAACAGAATTGCTTTAATGGGACTTTCAGAACTGGATTTGTATCCTAAACCAGAATGGAATTATGTTTTTGGTTTGGCTTCTTATCGTGATAAAGTGGGCGTGAGCTCAATTTACAGATTACAGGATGGTAAATTAACTTCAGAAAATTTTAATTTATGTTTATCACGATTACTCAAAATAAGTTCTCACGAAATTGGGCATATGTTTGGCCTGCATCATTGTACAAATGCAAATTGTGTGATGAATGGCACCAACAGTATGGATGAAACCGACAGGCATTCGATAAGATTATGTTCTGTTTGCCAACGAAAACTGAATTTCTGCATATCTTACGATAATAAAAAACGATTAACTGATTTAGAAAAATATTTTAAAAGGAATAACTTGACCGATGGATTTGATTTGATGAAAAAGGATCTTGGCGTTATTCAATAAATAAGAATGAAAAAAACAAAGATATTTGCCATAACAGGCAGTACAAGAAGTAATTCAAGTAATTACAGGATTTTAAAATTTATCTCAGAACAAATTTCAGATTCGTTTGAGGTTGAAATATTTGAAGAATTAGATCAATTACCTCATTTTAATCCTGATTTGGATAACGAAAATCCTCCTGAAAAAGTGGCTTGTTTTAGAACTAAAATAGAAAATGCCGATGGAGTTCTAATTTGTACTCCAGAATATGTTTTTAGTTTGCCGGGAAGTTTAAAAAATGCATTAGAATGGTGTGTTTCGACTACTATTTTTTCAGATAAAAAGGTCGGATTAATTACGGCTTCTGCTTCTGGCGAAATGGCGCACGAACAATTAATTTTGATTATGAAAACGTTACAGGCTCAACTTCATGAAAACACACAACTTTTGATGCAGGGCGTTCGCGGGAAAATTAATGAAGAGGGAAAAATTGTTAATGAAGAAACGAATATTGCTCTTCAAGAGTTTATATCTAATTTCGAAAATCTATTTTTAGTTTACTAATTCGCTCGATTTAAAATCTATGATCACAAGAAGAAACTTTATCATCAACACCAGTCTGGCTACAACAGCAGTTTTAGCCTTGCCATCATTAGCTTTTACTATGGATAAAAAAGAGATAGGATTACAGTTGTATACTTTACGGGATGAAATTGCCAAAGATGTAAAATCGACTTTAGAAAAAGTAGCCGCCGCTGGTTTTACGACCGTTGAAACATATGGTTTTTCGATTAAAGATCAGTTTTGGGGGCTTTCGCCGATGGATCTTAAAAAGATATTAGACACCAACAAATTAAAAGCGGTTAGCGGACATTATAATTTAGGAAGCTTTTTATACGATGGAAATACTGCAGAACTGATTGCTGCAATTGAGGCAGCTAAAATTTTAAAAAGCGAATTTTTAACGATTCCGTGGGTTGATGAATCGTTTAGAAAAAACATTCAGGATTATAAAAAGATTGCTGCCCGACTAAATGAAGCTGCAAAGTTGTGTGCAAATGCGGGATTAAAACTGGCGTATCATAATCACGATTTTGAGTTTCAAAAACATGACGGAATTACAGGCTACGAAATTTTATTAAAGGAAACAGATAAAAATTTAGTCTGTTTTGAGCTGGATTTGTATTGGGTGGTTCGTTCAGGAAATGATCCGCTACAATTATTCAGGGATAATCCGGGGCGTTTTAAAATGTGGCATGTTAAGGATATGGATAAGATCGATCAGGCTTTAAATACAGAAATTGGTTCCGGATCTCTTGATTTTAAAACCATTTTTAAGGAAGTAAAACAATCCGGAATGAAACATTTTTTTGTGGAACAGGAAAATAATTTTGCAGGCGATTCATTTCAGTCAATTAAAACAAGCTGTAGTTTTATTTTAGAAGAATTGCTATAGGCTGAAATAATTTAAAAGTTTAATTTTGTAAGAATAAAATCAGAAAGAGATGCAAAGTTTTGGAACAAGCAAAGAATTTATAAAAGGAGATGAAATAGAGTGGGAAGTTGTAGGCGAAGGTATCAAACGCAAAATCCTGGCCTATGATGACAGAGTAATGTTGGTGAACGTTCATTTCGAAAAAGGCGGAGTCGGAACTTTACACGAACATTATCATACACAAGTAACTTATGTTTCGAGCGGGAAATTTGATGTAACGATTAATGGCGTGACACAAACCTTGAAAGAAGGCGACAGTTTTTATATTCCGCCTCACGCAATTCATGGAGTGGTTTGTCTGGAAAGTGGACTTTTGACAGACGTATTTAGTCCAATTCGCGAAGATTTTATGCAACCATAAAGATTTTAAAATCAAGGAAATCTGTCGAATAATCATTTTATTAATAGTCATATTTTAAAAATTTATACATTTTTTAAAGTTTTGATAAAGATTAGATTGGTATTTTTGCAAAATGAATTTATCCAAAACGAATGTCTTATTTATGGCAGCTTGCACTGGACTTATAGTTGCAAATCTGTATTACTGCCAACCCTTAATTGTATTAATTGCCAACGAATTTAAAATTCCTGAAGCCAGCGCGGGAACAATAACGTACTTAACTCAGGCCGGTTACGCTATTGGATTGTTTTTTATGGTTCCGTTGGGTGATAAACTGGAACGAAAAAAGCAAATCCTGATCACTACTTTTGCATCAGTAATTGCCTTGATTCTTGCTGCTACGGCAAAAAGTTTCTTTCTTTTGCAAATTGCTTCTTTATTAATCGGAATCACTTCGATCGTACCACAACTTATTTTGCCTTTGGCCGCTTCATTAAGTGCGCCGGAACAACGAGGAAAAGTCGTAGGAACGATAATGAGCGGTTTACTTGTTGGTATTTTATTATCAAGAACTTTAAGCGGATTTATCGGTCAGGTTCTGGGCTGGAGATCGATGTTTTATATCGCATCCGGAATTTGTCTTTTAATCTTTTTTGTAATTCAGAATAAATTCCCGGTCAATAAACCTCAGTTTCAGGGAACATACGGTCAGCTTATTAAATCTCTTTTTACCCTTATAAAAACGCAGCCAATCCTACGCGAAGCAACTCTTATAAACGTATTTAGTTTTGCGCAGTTTGGAGCATTCTGGACTACAATGGTTTTATTGCTTTCAGGAGAACCATTCAATTACAATAGTGCTACAATTGGTTTATTCGGGATTGTAGGTGCTTCAGGAGCTTTAGCAGCGCCATTAGTTGGGAAAATGGGAGATAAAGGAGGTTCAAGAGTAGCGGTAGGTTACGGTTGTTTATTGATCCTGATTAGCTTTTTAGTATTTTATTTTTCAATAGAAAGTGTCATCGGAATTGCAATTGGAATTGTTTTTATCGACATAGGAATTCAGGGAGTTCACATCTCCAATCAAACCCGAGTATACTCATTGCTTCCGGAAGCCAGAAACAGATTAAATACCGTATTTATGTCGTTTAGCTTTTTAGGAACAGCAGCCGGATCAGCTTACGGTTTATTATTATGGAAACTGGGAGGATGGCATGCTGTAACGATTGGTTGTGTTGGATTGTCGGCTTTAGCATTTACAGTTTATGCGCTTACTTATAAATCAAAATCTAAAAAATAGAAAGCACAAATTGATATAAAATTAATTTGTAAATTTGCATTTAAATTAAAAATAACAACAATGGAAAACGGAATATACGCTAAATTCAAAACCAGTAAAGGTTCGATTTTAGTAAAACTAACTCACGATTTAACGCCAGGAACTGTAGGGAATTTTGTAGCTCTTGCAGAAGGAAATATGGAAAATAAAGTAAAACCTCAAGGACAAAAATTCTATGATGGTTTAACTTTTCACAGAGTAATTCCTGATTTTATGATTCAGGGTGGATGCCCAAAAGGAACTGGAACTGGAGATCCTGGATATAAATTTGATGATGAATTTCACCCAAGTTTGAAACACGATCGTCCGGGAGTTTTAGCAATGGCAAATTCAGGACCTGCAAGTAACGGTTCTCAGTTTTACATTACTCACGTTCCAACTTCTTGGTTAGACGGAAAACATACTGTTTTTGGTCATGTGATCGAAGGACAAGATGTTGTTGATACTGTTGCTCAGGGTGATGGTTTACAAAGTGTTGAAATAATTAGAGTTGGAGAAGAAGCAGAGAAATTTAATGCTATCGAAGCTTTTGTAGGTTTAAAAGGTGCTCGTCTTAAAAGAGATGCAGCTTTAAAAGCAGAATCTGAAGCAAAAATGGAACAATTGGCTGCTGGTTTTGATAAAACAGAAAGTGGTTTACGTTATAAAATGATTAATAAAGGTGATGGTAAAAAAGCTGAAGCAGGAAAAACTGTTGCAGTTCATTACGAAGGATCTTTAGAAAACGGAAAAGTTTTTGATTCATCTTACCCACGTAAAAAACCAATCGAATTTAGATTAGGTCAGGGACAAGTTATCGAAGGATGGGACGAAGGTATCGCGTTATTACAAGTTGGTGACAAAGCTCGTTTCGTAATTCCGTCTGACTTAGCTTATGGTGCTTCAGGTGCAGGTGGAGTTATTCCTCCACACGCAACTTTGATATTCGATGTTGAATTAATGGAAGTTAAATAATAGAATTAGATACTTATTTAATTTTGTTTTAAATAATAATCCCGTACGTTATGCGTATGGGATTTTTTTATATTTACTTTAAAAATATAGAAAAACAATGAAATCAAAAATCTTAACTCTGGCTGCTGTCGTGCTGCTTGTAGTTTCATGCGGAACTCAAAAGACAGCTTCGGTTGCAACAACGGAGCCTGTGCCAGTATACGAAACTACAAAAGCGGTAGCATTAACGCCGGAATTGGCAGAAGGTAAAAACTTGTACGAAAACAGTTGTGCAAGATGTCATAAATTGTATGAGGCCAATAAATTTACTCAGGAAGAGTGGAAACCTATTTTAACAAGGATGCAGAAAAAAGCGAAGTTAGATGATACTCAGATGGTTTCGATCTCAAATTATATAAATTCTCAGTTGTAAGACTTTATTCTTGCAGAAGTATAAAAACTATTCAGTAATTATTGGGTAGTTTTTTTTGTTTAAAATAGAACATAAAAAAACACCTTCACGAGTGAGGTGTTTGATAAAATTAAGCGCTTTCTTCTGCCATATTATTAACCGAAACAATTTTTAATGTTTTTATTCCAGCAGGTAATTCCCAGTCAACTTCGTCATTCTCTTTAAATCCTATAATAGCAACACTTAAAGGTGCGAGTATTGAAATTTTACTTTGTTTTAAATCTGCAAATGAAGGTAGAACGATCTGGATTTTCATCTGTTTTTTTGCCTTTACATCTTCGATTGTTACGTAAGAATTGATTCTTATAACCGAATTGTCCAGTTCGCTTTCTTTGCTAATTACAGCGCGGTCTAATTCTTGCGAAAGCTGATTGGCTTCTTTTGCATTTGTTGAGTTTTTACTTTTTGATATCAATTCTCTCAGGAAATGATAATCTGTTTTACAGAAAGTGGGTGTTGGTTTCATAACTGTGTTTTTATTTTATTATTAATTTATTTGAATGTCTGATAACTTTAATTTCTTTTACAGGCTTATAAATGCATAATTTTTATTCTGAAATGCGAAACGCAAATCGGAATTTTAAAATGATGTATGTTTTTGGAAATTTTTGATTGACAAAACCAAGAAATTATCTGAGAGAGTATTACTCTTTCAAATAACATAAATGATTAAATCGTGGTATAAATCCTCCGCCTGAAAGAAGAAATTTGAAATAGACGGAGGCCTAATTGATAAAGGCCTTACTATGACTAATAAATACAGCGCTAAGCGGCTTTCTCGTAAGAGAAAACTGCAAGGTAAAGTCTGTAAATATATTTATAGTGCTCACAATGAGAATAATTAATTTGATCTGCAAAGATAGGTAAACTTTTTGAAATAGCGATAATTGTTTATTTCCATTTAATATTGCAGCCCAAACTTGGTTTCTGAGGTTCTTTTAAGCTTCTGTTATAAATGAGTGCATCGATAGCGCTTCGAAGATCAGTTCCGCTTAACGGAATTCCGTTTCCGGGTCTTGAATCATCAAGCTGACCGCGATAAAATAATCTGTCCTGATCATCAAATAAATAAAAATCAGGCGTACAAGCCGCATCGTAAGCTTTGGCGACTTCCTGACTTTCATCGTACAAATAAGGAAAGTCTATTTTGTTTTCAAAAGCAAATTCAGTCATTAATTCCGGAGAATCCTGCGGATATTTTTCGACATCATTACTCGAAATGGCTATAACACCAATTCCCTGAACACGATAATCATTGGCAATCATGACAACTTCTTTAATAACATGAAGTACAAAAGGACAGTGATTGCATATAAACATCACTAATGTTCCTTTTGATCCTTTCAAATCTTCAAATGAATAATCATTATTAGAATTGGTATCTTTTAGTTTAAAGCCTGGAGCAATTGTACCAAGAGGTAACATATTTGAAGGAGTTCGTGCCATTTTTATACAAAGATTAGTAATTCAAAAATAGCCTTAATATTCTGTAAAAGAAAGTCTCGGAGAATAAAAAATATCCCGGGAAAGTTTTACAAAAAATTCCCGGGATATTTTTAACTATATAGAGAAGATTTACGAATTTAAAAAGTTCAGTAAATCATTGTTTAATTTTTCTTTATCAGTATAAAATAATCCGTGTGGAGCTCCTTCGTAAACAATATAAGTGTTTTCGCGAATCGCTTTGGCCGCTTTTTTTGATGTAAGTTCGATAGGAACAATTTTATCATCATCGCCGTGGATAATTAAGGTTGGAACTTTTATAAAATCCAGCTCTTCTCTAAAATCCGTGTACGAAAAAGATTCGGCACATTTTAAAGTAGCACGGGGAGAAGCAAAAGAACATAACGTTCTGTAGTATTCCAGTAAAGGAGTGCTTAATGGTTTATTGATGATATTGATTCCGAAGAAGGTTTTTCCAAAATTATCTACGAACCCAATTCTGTCTTCTTTAATTGCGCTTGCTGTAGTTTCGCTTTTTTCTTTTGGATGACCATCAGGATTGTCATTTGTTTGTAATAAAAACGGAACAACCGAAGAAATTAAAGCTGCTTTTGTAACTCCTTTTCCGCCATATCGACTAAAGTAACGAACCACTTCACCACCGCCCATAGAGAAACCTACAAGAGTGGCATTTTCTAATTGAAGCTGTTCGATAATTTCTTTCAAATCATCGGTTAAAGTGTCATAATCATAACCATCATAAGGCTGGGATGATTTACCAAATCCCCTACGATCGTAAGCTATAACCCTGTAATTGTTCTGAACTAAAAAATCGATCTGATATTCCCACATTTCATTAGAAAGAGGCCAACCATGAATTAAAATTACCGGTTTTCCTTTTCCATAATCCTTTACATATAAACGGACATTTTTTGCTGTTTCGATGTATTTGTCTGTATTTAGTTCCTGAATATCAAATTCAAAATCTCTTAGAGATTGGTCGGCGTTAAGGAGTGTTTTTTCCATCTTATATTTCTTTTTAGTGTGAGCTTTTTTACTTGTTGAGTAAAATTAGCTTTAGAACTAAAAAAAACGGTTATAGAATTAGTGGGAATAATTACAAAATTAATAGGTTTGTAATTGAACAATATTCAAAATACTATGGATTTAACCTGGAATGAATTTGAAAGAACCGATATGCGTGTCGGAACCATTATAGAAGTAAATGATTTTCCTGAAGCCAGAAAACCGGCTTATCAGCTCACAATTGACTTTGGTGCAGCAATCGGCATCCGAAAATCATCAGCACAAATTACCAAACGTTACCAAAAAGAAGATTTGGTAAATAGGCAAATTGTAGCGGTTGTAAATTTCCCAAGAAAACAAATCGGAAAGTTTATGAGCGAATGTCTGGTTCTTGGTGCAGTAGGCGAGGAGGGAGATGTTATTTTATTAGCTCCTGATTTTAAAATAGGAAATGGACTTAGGATTGGGTAGTTTTTTAGTTTTCAGTCTCAGTCTCAGTCTCAGTCTCAGTCTCAGTTTTCAGTCTTAGTCTCAGTATTCAGTCTCAGGGTAAAACTGTAAACTGAGACTGCGACTGAAAACTAAAAATTAAGAAATTTTCGATAACAATTGCTGTAATATCAATTGCCCTTCTTCCCAGTATTTTAAGTCCGAATCAGAGTTGATGTGCCCTTGTTGGCCTACGCTTACAAAATCACTTCCCCATTGTTGGGCAAAATATTGTTTTCTTTCAAATGTAGCATAAGGATCATTTTCGCTTGCCACCACTATCGACGGAAATGGCAATGTATAAATGGGCATAGGCGCAAAATTTCTGATAATATCCGGAGTATGCTCAGGTGAATCAACATCAGCGGGAGCGACTAATAATGCGCCTACAATGTTTTTGTTGTTATTTGTTTTAGCCCAATGCAAAACCAAAGAAACGGCCAAACTATGTGCTACCAGAATCGTTGGTTCATTAAGTTTTGCTACTTCTTCATTTAATCTTTCGAGCCATTCTTCTCGAACAGGTTCGTCCCAATTGTCCTGAACGATTCTGATTGAGTTTTCGAATTTTTTATGCCAAAAGGTTTGCCAGTGTTTTTCGCCGGAATTTCCGAGTCCGGGTAATATTAGTAGTTTCGTTTCCATTGCCGTGGATTTTATTTTAAGGATTATTTTTTCTTTTCTTTTACGATGCGGTTAACTTCATTTACAAGCAAAGGAAATGCAGGTTCCGTCATTCCGTGTCCGTAACCGTCTAATTCGTATAATTTCGTTTGTGTATGTCCAACCAGTTTCATCATTCTGGCCAAATAGGCGTTTTCTTCATAACGGCCTAACATCTCCAATTCGCGGTCTCCCGTAATCAATAAAAGTGGCGGAGCATCGGCACGAACGTGGTATAGTGGCGCAAAAGTATCAATTACAGGCTGTTTTTCAGGAATTCCGTTTTCTCTTCTAATTTCGAAATGCGTAATACATTGTCCGCTAAACGGAATTAATCCTGCAATTTTATTCGCATCAATTCCTTCTTTTTGAAGATATTTTTTATCTAAAGCAATCATCATTCCTAAATATCCTCCTGCCGAATGTCCGGAAACAAATACCAAAGAAGGATCGCCTCCATAATTGGTAATATTGTTAAAAACCCAGGCAACGGCCGCAGCGGCATCGTCGATCGCTTTTGCTGCTTTTGCTTTTGGTGACAATCTGTAGTTTACACCAATGATAGCAAAACCTTTATTTTTTAAGGCTTCCGGAATCTCTTTGCTTCCGCCTGTTAGTCCGCCTCCGTGAAACCAGACAATCGTGGCGAAATTTTTAGTGTTTTTAGGATAGTAAATATCTAAAACGCATCTTTCGTTAATATAACTGTCGGATTTGTTTGTTGCAGTATTGTAATATTGAATATTTGTCTTGGTTTCGTAATCCAGTTTTTGGGCAAAAGAAGAAGCTCCAATAAATAAGAAAGTAAGTAAGAGGATTAATTTTTTCATTTTAAAAAGCATTGAATTGTTGATGGCCAATTTGAGAAATATAAACTCGAAATCTAAAATAATAAATTAATATAACCTGTTGGGTGTAATGCAGAAAAAAAACAATTGAACACATAGAAACATAGATTTTATGTTTTTGAAAAGTAAACAAAAAGAAACTAGTTTCTCACACATAGCTATGTTTGTTAATGCAAGTGAAACGCCTTTTTTGAGTTTAGTAATTCTATGTTTCTATGTGTTTAAAATGTTTATAACTAGCAGTTTAATATGTATAAAAAAAGTCCAAAATGCAGAACATTTGGACTTGTGCTTTTTCAAGTTATTTTCGACTAAATATCGTCAAAATCAATATCAGTAAAACTGGTTCTTTGTGTTTCAGGTTTATCAGAACCATATTCTTTTTTAAAGTCTTTTTGGTGTCTCTCAGAAATTACTTCTTCGCCTTTGTGGTTCAAGACATATGAAGTCATTTCTTCTAGTATTTCAGCGAAAGCACTAAAATCTTCTTTGTACAAGTAAATTTTGTGTTTTTTAAAATGAAAAGAACCGTCTTCTTCGGTAAATTTTTTGCTTTCGGTAATAGTGATATAATAATCATCAGCTTTAGTAGCTCTCACATCAAAGAAATAAGTTCTTCTTCCTGCTCGTAATACTTTAGAAAAAATCTCTTCTTTTTCTAACATGTCATTTTCTCTCATAATACGTTCTATCATTTTTGGAATTAATAGTACTCAAAAATCATAAAAAATTATCTATTACGCAACATTTAAAGTAATTCTTTTTCCGAAAGTTGTTTTAAATATAACGACGCATAATATCCTTCCTGATTTATTAATTGATTATGAGAGCCTTGTTGAATGATCCTGCCGTCTTCTAAAATAATTATATTATCAGCGTTCTTTGCAGAGGATACACGGTGGCTTACAATTATAGTAGTCTTATCTTTACATATTTCGAATAAATTATTCAAAATTGTTTCTTCAGTTTCTGTGTCTACAGCCGATAAACAATCGTCGAAAAGCAGTATGGCCGGGTTTTTAATAATCGCACGTGCAATAGATACACGCTGCTTTTGTCCGCCCGAAAGTGTAATACCTCTTTCTCCTAAAATAGTATCGTATTGTTTGTTAAAAGCGGCAATATTATCATGAACAACAGCATTTTTGGCAGCTTCAATTACTTGTTCGTCTGTAGCGTTTTGATTACCAAATTTAATGTTGTTTTTTATTGTGTCTGAGAATAAAAAAGCATCCTGAGGTACAATTCCAATATTATTTCTAAGATCATTTAAGTTTAAAGTGCTGATTTCGTTTCCGTCAATCGTGATTCTTCCTTCGGTCACATCATACAAACGTGAAATCAAAGACAAGATGGTTGATTTTCCGGAACCGGTTTTTCCTAGAATAGCCAGCGTTTCTCCTTTTTTTACCGTAAAAGTTACATTTTTTAAAGCCTCGATATTAGTATCTTCATAAGTGTAGCTTACATTTTCGAAAGCAATTGCTCCCTGAATATCAGATGAATTTTCGTTTTTGTTCTTGATTTCAGGTTCTAATTTCAAAAACTCATTCAAACGTTTCTGAGAAGCTTCTGCCTCCTGAACCATCGACGAAACCCATCCTAACGAAGCTACAGGCCACGTTAGCATATTTACATATAAAATAAACTCAGCAATAGTACCAATATTAGGGATCGTTCCGTTGATATACATAACACCTCCAAAATAAATCACCACCAAATTACTAATCCCGATTAAGGCAATCATTAAAGGACCAAATAGCGATTGTACTTTGGCTAAGTCTAAACTCTTCTTTTTGCTTTCATCGGCAAGCGCCACCATATTATTCTGGTGTTGATTTTCTAGTGAATTTGCTTTGATTACTCTAATTCCGGAAAAAATTTCCTGAGAAAAACTTGATACTTTCGATAAATATTGCTGAAATGTGGTGCTTCGTTTATTGATTTCAGAGCTTAATTTAAAAATACAATACGAAAGAATCGGCAAAGGCAAAATAGTATATAAGGTCAATAATGGCGAAACATTATACATATATATAATAACGATAGCAAAACGTATAAAAGTATTGATCGTATACATTACTGCCGGACCAACATACATACGCACTTTAGAAACGTCTTCGCTAATACGATTCATTAAATCTCCGGTACGGTTTTGTTTGTAGAAATTCTGTGAAAGGTTTTCGTATTGTTTAAAAACCTCATTTTTTAAATCAAACTCGATATGACGCGACATTACGATTAAAGTCTGGCGCATCAAAAACGTTAAAAACCCAGCGACAATCGTAGTAGCTATGATTAACAGTACGTTATGAATTAATCCGTCGCGATAACTATCTATAACTACTTGCGATGTTTGTTCTGCTTTTGGCAGCTTATCGAACTTCTCGATAGCGTTTAGGGACTTACTGATAAGCTTAGGAGTAAATAAAGAGAATATTTGTGCGATTATGGTGATTAAAATTCCTAAAGAGAAACTATATTTATATTTTATGAAATATTTGTTTAAATAGCTTAATTCTTTCATTTTTTTAAGAGATTCAATGTTGAATTGTGTTGATATTGTAAATTTTTATGAATTAAAATTAACGGAAAGTATAATTTAATCAAAACAAAACGATTGTTATATTGTTATTTTAAAGATAAAAAATTAGCACAAGTGTATTTTTTATATAAATTTGAGAAGTCTTTTTGACAAATTCATAATTTTAACTAATAAATACTAGCGCTATGGATGCAACTTTCGCAACTGGAAAGGAACTTCAAAAAATGGATCCTGTTTTTGGTCAACTGTCTTTTGATGATCACGAACAAATTGTTTTTTGCAATGACAAAGATACGGGTTTAAAAGCAATTATTGGTATTCATAATTCAGTTATGGGGCCAGCTTTAGGAGGGACCAGAATGTGGAACTATAATACTGAATGGGAAGCATTAAACGATGTTTTGCGTCTTTCCAGAGGTATGACATATAAATCTGCCATCACAGGATTAAACATTGGTGGAGGTAAAGCAGTAATTATTGGTGATGCTAAAACGCAAAAAACGCCAGAATTAATGCGCAAGTTTGGAGAGTTTGTTCACTCTTTGGGCGGAAGATATATTACAGCAGAAGATGTTGGAATGGAAACTAAAGATATGGACACTGTAAGAGATGTAACTCCTTATGTTACGGGTATCTCTGAAGAAAGAGGTGGTTCAGGAAATCCTTCTCCAATTACTGCTTACGGAGTTTATTTAGGAATGAAAGCTGCTGCTAAAAGTCAATTTGGTACTGATGTTTTAGATGGTAAAAAAGTTTTGGTTCAGGGAATTGGTCACGTTGGTGAAGCTTTAGTAGAATATTTGACTAAAGAAGGAGCAATCGTTACAATTACAGATATCAACGAAGAAAAATTATTTCAGGTAGCTTCAAAATACAACGCAACAGTTTATACTGGTGAAGATTTGTATACTGCAGATGTTGATATTTATGCGCCATGTGCAATGGGAGCAATCATTAATGACGATACAGTAAACAAAATTAAAGCTAAAGTTATCGCTGGTGCGGCAAACAATCAGTTGGCTGATGAAAATGTTCACGGAGCAAGATTACAGGAAAGAGGTATTTTATATGCACCGGATTTCTTAATCAATGCTGGTGGAATCATCAATGTTTATGCTGAATTAGAGCACTACGGTAAAGCTGAAATCATGGCAAAAACCGAAAATATCTATAACACTACATTAGAAATTATCGATTATGCTGTTAAAAACGGTATGACAACACATAAAGCGGCACTTACAATTGCTCAAAATCGTATCGATTTGAGAAAAATTGAAAACGCTGCTAAAAAGTAATTTTTAGTTTACAGTTGACAGTCTCAGTCTCAGTCTCGGTTTTCAGTTGAAAATTGAGACTGAGACTTTTTTTATGCCCCGCTATTGAATACTGAGACTGAAAACTGAGACTAAAAACCGCGACTTTTTCAGCCACTTTCTGCAGTATTGCAAACCGCGACTGATAACTGTGACTAAAAATTGCGAATAAATTTTATTATAAGGATTGAAATTGCTAATTTTGCAGACTAATTTTTAAATGTTCTTACAAGGTGGTAAATAGAAGACACATACGCGTTAAAGTAATGCAATCCATTTATGCAATGCATCAAAGCGGTTCTGATAATCTGGAAAAAGAAGAGAAGTTTCTTTTTTACAGTATCGATAATATTCAGGATTTATATCTTATAATGCTTTCTTCATTGATTGAAATCTGCAAAAAAGAATCAGTTTTCTTGCATTTATCAAGCAAAAAACATCTTGCAACTGCTGCGGAACGTAATCCGAACGAAAAGTTCATCAATAACAAAATTTTTCAACTTCTTGCCGAAAGTAATTCTTTAAGCATTGCTTTAGAAAATCGTAAAATCAACAACTGGTCTTTAAACGATGATTATATCATTTTACTTTTAAATGATATTAAATCAAGTGATGTATATGCAAAATACATGAGCACTACAACAAATACTTTCGAAGAAGACAGACAATTTGTGATCGATTTATTTGCCGATGTAATTGTTCCTAACGAAAAATTATACGAGTATTTAGAAGATGATAAATTAACATGGGTTGATGATATTCCCGTTGTAAATACACATATCGTTAAACAATTAAAAGCAATTAAAACTCAGGATCCTGATGATTTTAGAGTGCCAAAATTGTACAAAGATGTTGAAGATAAAGATTTTGCTAAAGATTTGTTTAGAAGAACAGTTTTGAACGAAACTATTTTTGCAAAAGAATACGACGATAAAACACCAAATTGGGACAGTGAAAGAATTGCTGAAATTGATACTATTATTTTGAAAATGGCAATTTGTGAATTTTTAAAATTCCCTTCAATTCCAGTAAAAGTAACTCTTAACGAATATTTAGAAATTGCAAAAGAGTATTCTACACCAAAAAGTAGTATTTTTATCAACGGAATTTTAGATAACCTTGTTAAAGAACTAACGGCTAATAAAAAGATGGTTAAAGTTGGACGTGGATTAATGTAAAAATTTTGATAAATCTCAATTTTTTTAAAATCCAAATTCCAATTATTGATGTCGCTTTAAGCGAAGTCAAAGAGCCAAAAATATAAATATTAATAACAAAAATAAAAACTGAATACTATGCAAGATTTAATGAAATTTGCTCCTTATTTACTAATGTTTGTAGTGTTGTATTTCTTCATGATCAGACCACAACAAAAAAGAGCGAAAAACGAAAAAGAATTTGAAAATAGCCTAAAAGTAGGTGACAAAATAATTACAAAAAGTGGTTTTCACGGTAAAGTGGTTGAGCTTGCAGAAACAAGTGCAGTTATCGAAACAATGTCAGGAAAATTAAAAATTGAGCGTTCAGCTATTTCTATGGAAATGAGTGCTGCTTTGAATAAAAAGGCTTAATTTTTTAAATTAGAATATTTAAAATCCCAAATTCCAAAACTGGAGTTTGGGATTTTTTTTGTGTTTGATTTAAAAGCATTGTGAGTCTTTGCGAGGAACGAAGCAATCTCATTATGTGAATATAGGCGTGTCAGACTGAGCGAAGTCGAAGTCCCGCAAAGAGTAATCACAATCCAGGCAATAGCATGGCACGCGGATTACACTGATTCGCTTCGCGAAATCGCAGATTTTACACGGATTTTTTTATTCTCATTTTTTGTCTACAATCATTCCAAATTATTCGTATTGTTAATTGTAGAGACGCACAGCAGTGCGTCTACGCAAAGAGATTCAATTCCAAGGTCGACAAAGTTGTAATTAGACAAAAGTCTACATACAACGTAACCATAAAGTATGTCTTCCCGAGGAACGAGGGATCTCCGTAAGAGGTTCGACAAAGATTGTGGTGACAATGTGTGATAATTCTGCATAGTGTTGCTTCGTTCCTTGCAATGACATTACAACAAAAAAAACCTTTGTCAAAGTCTAAAACTTTGACAAAGGTCTATAATAGGTATAATTGGAATTTGGAATTTTTTCCTTTCCCAATCTTCAAAATTGGAATTTATTTTTCCTTTTATCTTTTTCTTTTAGGCTTCTCAGCTACATCAAAAGCACCCGGAATTGCAGTTAATTTAGCAATTTTTACAATAACGTCAGTTGCTTTTTGAATGCTTTCTGCGGGAACATATTCGTATTTTCCGTGAAAGTTATGACCACCAGCAAATATATTCGGACAAGGTAATCCCATAAATGATAATTGCGATCCGTCGGTTCCGCCACGAATAGGTTTAATGACAGGTTTAATGTTTAGTTCTCTCATTGCTTTTTCGGCAATATCAACGATGTATTTTACCGGAAGTACTTTTTCTTTCATATTGTAATACTGATCTTTTACTTCAGCAATTACGATATCTTCACCAAATTGTTTAGCGAATTTTTTATTGATTTTTTTTGCAATTTTACCAATTAAATCTTTTCGTTTTTCGAATTTCAGTTTGTTATGATCACGAATAATCAATTCTAAAACCGTTTCTTCGATATTTCCTGTTATGTGGTGCACGTGAAAAAATCCTTCGTAACCTTTAGTTTCCTGTGGAGTTTCTCCTTTTGGAAGTTCGTTGATAAAATCATTAGCAATCAACATCGAATTGATCATTTTTCCTTTGGCATAACCAGGATGAACGCTTTTTCCTTTAAAAGTAATTTTAGCTCCGGCAGCATTAAAATTCTCATATTCTAATTCACCAATTTGGCTTCCGTCCATCGTGTAAGCCCATTGTGCGCCAAATTTCTCCACATCAAAATGATGCGCTCCACGACCAATTTCTTCATCGGGAGTAAAGCCAATTCTAATTTTTCCATGTTTGATTTCAGGATGCTGAATTAAATATTCCATTGCCGAAACAATTTCAGTAATTCCTGCTTTATCATCTGCACCTAACAATGTTGTTCCGTCAGTTGTGATGATTGTTTGTCCTTTATATTGAAGTAAATCTTTAAAATAATTTGGAGATAAAACGATGTTTTTCTCTGCATTTAAGATGATGTCTTTACCATCGTAATTCTCGATGATCTGAGGTTTTACATTTGCCCCACTAAAATCCGGAGAAGTATCAAAATGCGAAACAAAACCAATTGTTGGTACTTCGTGATCTACATTACTTGGCAAAGTTGCCATGATATAAGCTTTGTCGTCTATTGTAACATCAGACAGACCAATTGTTTTTAGTTCTTCGACTAATTTATTGGCAAGATTCCATTGTTTTTCTGTACTTGGAGTGGTATTTGAATTTGGGTCTGACTCAGTATCAATAGTAACGTAACTGATAAAACGATCTATAATATGTTGCATTTGTTTAATTTTTAGCAAATATAAGCAAATAATTAGGCGTTGTGAAGCTCTAAATTATGAAAAATGAAAAAATGGAATGAAAAAATTTTGCCACGAATTTCACGAATTTTAATTTTTTATTTAAAACTTAAAAATCCAATTTCCCGAATTAAGATTCGACAAATTGGATTTCTGTATTAAATTAATTGGTGCTAATTCGTGAAATTCGTGGCAAACCTTTTTTCCAAAATTATTGCACACATCTAAAACCAATATGGTTTGCCGGTGATTTATAATCTCCTTTTCCTCTTGTTCCTACCATGTATCGCGTACAATATTGATCTGTACATAAAAAGGATCCTCCACGCTGTACTTTTTTAGGTAAATTAGGTTCTCCCGGATCATAAGAAGATTCAGGACCTTGCGGATTTCTGGCAACCTGACCTTTTTCGCTTATTACAGCATAATAATCTGCTGTATACCAGTCATTTGTCCATTCCCATACATTTCCTCCAATATCGTAAAGTCCGTAAGAATTGGGTTCGAATTGTGCTGTTGGCGCAATACCAATATAGCCATCTTCTCCGGTATCTCCTTTTTCTACAGGAAAGTGACCCTGATATATGTTAGCCTGAAATTTTCCTTTTGGTTTTAAGGTGTTTCCCCATGCATATAATTGTCCTGATTTTCCGCCACGTGCAGCAAACTCCCATTCGGCTTCAGTTGGCAATCTTTTGCCCGCCCATTTAGCGTAAGCTGCCGCATCATCGTAAGAAATTTGAACCACAGGATAATTGCCTCTTCCTTTTATAGAACTTCCGGCTCCTTCCGGATGTCTCCAGTCTGCGCCCTGAACATATGTCCACCATTGCATGTAGTTATTTAAATTTACGGTCGCAGGAGTAGGGGTAAAAACAGCCGATCCGGCAACTAAATTTTCTATTGGTGCATCAGGATATTCTTCGTGAGTTGGTTTTATTTCGGCTAATGTTACATAACCTGTCGCTTTTACAAAAGCTTCAAATTGGTCGTTGGTTACTTCGGTTTGATCCATATAAAAGCCATCTACATATACGCGATGTATGGGCGCTGCATCTTTTGTAACGCCTTTTATGCTGCATAAACTTTCATCTTCGACATTGCTTCCCATAGAGAATTCTCCGCCTGGAATCCAGACCATGCCTTTAGGCGCTTTATTTAAGGGAGGTTTGTTTTTGTTTTCAATTGTGGGTTTAAATAACGAAGCTTCAGCAGTATTTGGGGTTTCGGCACAATCCATTGCTGCTAACTTTTGTTTTGGAGCAATAATTTTAGTGTAGCCATAAGCAATCGAAATGATCGAGATAGTTAGGATTGCTAAGATCCAATAGGTTTTGTTTTTCATTATGGTTGGGTTTTGTGGTATTTAAATAGGGTATAAAGTTAAAAAATAACTTTTAATTATAGTTGTCCTATAGAATTAATTACTTGTCTTCTTCAACAAGAACAACTTCGTATTTGCTTTTGCCATCAACCTGAACGGGCTGATAATAAGTTTCGCCAAATTTCACATATTTTACATCGCCAATTGTAACTTCTTCACCACCTTCCGGCAAATTATCAACAACAGTTCCGGCAGTGGGTGGAACGACTTTATAAGAGCTTCCCTCTTTTTCATAATACGTTCCTCCGTAATAATAGTTATTGACGGTGCCGGTATTAACGGTTTCTGCTCCACTCGGAATATTATTGACGGTTCCTCCAACAGGTGCGGGCACTGCTGTATAACCTCCATTAGAAGGTGCGTACCAAACGCCCTGATCATAATGATATTGAGTGCTTTCTACGCTAACTACAATGGCTGTAACGGCCAGAGTTGCTACGAAAAATCCCCATGGATGCCAAACTGGCCCGTAATAAAACGGATGATAAGGATGAAAATAATAAGGATGAAAAGTATTGTAGCGATAACCTCCGTATCTATAAGGCGGACGATTGTAAACCACAACCGTATTTCGTCTTACAACAGTATTTCTATTGTTGTTGATATTAATATTATTGTTGCGACTTCTGTCAATATTTACATTATTTCTGTTTCGGTTTACTGTGTTTCCGCTAATGTTGGTATTTCTGTTTCCGGAATTTCTGGTAGTATTATTATTGATATTCGCTTTTCTGTTATTAATATTTGTGTTTGAAGCGTTCGAAGGTCTGTTAATTTTAGTACCAGAGCCATTAGATCCTGGTCTTGTTGTTGATCTGTTTACTGCTGGTCGGGATTGATTAGCAGGCCTGTTTACTGCGGGTCTTGATTTTGCTCCACCACGAATGCCATTACCGCCATTGTGACCACGCTGCGCAATACTATCAAATGAAATCAAGAAAAATGATCCCATTAAACAGATAAGTGCGATTTTTTTAAGGTTTTTTTTTATGTTTTTCATTTTCAGTATTTTAAGCTTATTAAAATTATAAAAAAAATAAGAATAATAGTAAAAAAGTACCATTATTTTAGTTTGCAATTGTGGTTTAAAAATGCGCTTTCGTTTTCTAAGTATTTATTTTCCTCCAAAGTTTTTTGCGATTCCTAATCCAATTCCCCAACTGTCGTAGGCATTCCATTTAAAATCGTAACTAAACGTTCCAAAAATTTCCCATCCTTTTGGTAATTCGTAACCGTATTCGACTCCAATACGTGTTAAAAGATAATCTTCTTCTTTAGCAAATTCGCCTCCCATTCCTAATAGAAAACTCCAATGTTCATTTGTTTTGTAAATTCCCATAAGGGCAGGAGCAATAGGATAGCTTCTCTCTACAGTTTCTTTGTCGTCGCCACTTGCCAGATTTTTTTCTACTTTAAATTTTTCAATTACAAAATCAGTATGCAGTCCGATCGCCCATTTTTTACTAATATGATACGTATAGTCAACTCCCCAGGCGGGTAAGGTTAAAACTTCTCTGTTTCCTTCATCATCTCTTCCTTCAAAAACATGAACGTGATTTATTGATATTCCAATTTGATGATGAGGTTTAAAAACTTCCTTATCCCGACTTTCCTGAGCCAGTAATGATGCGCTAAAAAATATTATTATTAATAACGAAAAAGATTCAATGCATTTTTTGTAATTCATATCTTTTATTTTAAAAATTAAATTAGGATATCAAAACAGCGAAAGATCGAGCGATTTATGTTTAATGTAAAAAAAATCCAGTTCTTAAGAAAGTCAAATGGCTTGTAGAAGAAGAGTATACAGTTGATAAAAAAAGTCTGTTTTAATTTTTTTTTTTTTTTTGTTCAAATTAAAACGTTTTTATCTAATATGATAATAGTTATAATTTGTGATATAGTTTCAGTTTAAAAGAGAATTTTAATTTGTAACTATTTGTTTAAAAGGATTATATGGCTAAGTTAGTGAAATCGTTTTAATAGTTTTTATTTTTTTATAAATAAAAAATACAACTTATTCACTGAACTTCAAATTGGATAAAATAGAAAGAATGGAAACAGTTGATATAAATCATAGTCACTTTCAAGTATTATAATTAAATTTGCAATCGAAAAAAACACACAACACTCTTATGTATAAATTGATAATTCGCCCGATACTTTTTTGGTTTGATCCGGAAGAAGTGCATTACTTTACTTTTTCATTTGTTAAATTCATTTCGAAAATTCCAGGAGTTTCATCAATAATAAGATCCATTTACGAAGTAAAAGATACTCGTTTAGAGCGTGAAGTTTTTGGGATAAAATTCAAAAATCCGGTTGGTTTGGCAGCAGGATTTGATAAAGATGCCAAGTTATACAAAGAACTTTCTGATTTTGGTTTTGGTTTTATCGAAATAGGAACGGTAACTCCGGTTGGTCAGGATGGAAATCCAAAGAAACGTTTGTTTAGGTTAAAAGCCGATCAGGCGATTATTAACCGAATGGGTTTTAATAACGGTGGTGTTATCGAAGCCGTAGAACGTTTAAAAAAGAATACGGGAGTTTTGATTGGTGGAAACATTGGTAAAAACAAAGTAACGCCAAACGAAAATGCAGTAGACGATTATATCATTTGTTTTGATGCATTGTTTGATCATGTCGATTATTTTGTAGTAAATGTGAGTTCTCCAAACACACCAAATTTGAGAGCTTTGCAGGATAAAGAACCTTTAACGGCTTTGTTGCAAACATTACAAGACAGAAATGTAGAGAAACAAAAAACAAGTACTCAAAAAATAAAACCAATTTTATTAAAAATTGCTCCGGATCTTACAGACGAGCAATTGTTAGATATTATTGATATTGTAAAAACCACTCAAATTGCGGGTGTTATTGCAACCAATACTACAATCTCCAGAGAAGGTTTACAGTCTGAAAGCCAAACCGAAATGGGAGGTTTATCAGGAAAACCATTAACGAAACGTTCTACAGAAGTAATTGGTTTTCTATCTGAAAAAAGCAATAAAGCATTCCCGATTATTGGAGTAGGAGGAATACATTCTGCAGATGATGCAATCGAAAAATTAAATGCCGGGGCAAGTCTGGTACAATTGTACACCGGATTTATTTATGAAGGTCCGGCCTTGATAAAAGCAATTAATAAAAAAGTTCTAGAGCAATTGTAAAAGCAGCGCCTGAACAATTAATCCTGTAACAATAGCAGTGCCAAAACTCATCAAAGTACCAATCATAACGTACTCGGTGAGTTTTCTGTCTTTAGCCTCTTTCAGATCTCCAAATCTAAAAATAGATTTCGCCGCAAGTAAAAAACCAATCGCTTCAAAATGTCCTGTTAAGATAAAACAGAATACAAATAAGCGTTCTAAAATACCAATGTAGTTTCCTGCTTTGGTAAGCGAATTATCATTGTTGCTATTTTCGCTTTCCGGATGCCAGATCGAAATAATCGTTTTAATAAAAATAGAGGTAGGTTTGGTGATGAATAAAACACCTGTAATTAAAATCCAAAACTGATTATTAAACCATTGAAAGTTTATGGGTTCGTGTTGGTAAAGTAATACAACACCCATTAAAATTAAAACATGCGCAATTTGGTCTACAATAAACCAGGTACGTTTTGTTTTCTTTTTCTGAAAATGGAGTTTGATTAAATCGATAAGACCATGTATTACAGCAATTAAAAGCGCATAAGGTATAAACTGAGTTTCGCCAACTAAAATTGCAGCCAAAACTCCATGCAGAAGAATATGAAGATATAAATAAATACTTTTATGCTTTTTGGCTTCTTTATCTTTTACCCAGGAGTTGGGTTGCCATATAAAATCGCCTAATAAATGTGCTAAAAGTAGTTTTATAAATAAAATCATAACGTGGTAAGTTGTTTTATTTCTGTTCTAAAATAACGATCTAATTGCAGGACCAAATCAAACTGAGCACGCTTTTGTCTGCGGCTTACGGCAGCTTGATTAATACCCAGTTTTTGTCCTAATTCTTCTTGAGATAACGTAGGGTTTTCTATGGCAACGGCTATAAATTCGGCTTGTTGTGCGAGCCAGTTGTCCATAAAAGTCAAAGCCAGTTGTATCATCAGGTTTATTTTTTCGTCAAAAGATACATCACCCGTTCTCATCGCCAGCGTTAGTTTTTGTTTTTTTAAAGTTTCGAAAAGCTCTCCTGAATGTATAAAAGCCGAACCGTTACTTTCGGATATTTTCTCTGCTTCATGCGTTTTATCACCAAAACCAATACTCATTCTGGCATCTAATTTTAGCGCCCTTAAATGTGCTTTTATCAAAATAGCTGACCATAACGCCTCTTCAGGATTTTTAATTTCTACCTGAAATTCATCACCTCTGTAAACTTCCCATTCACGAGGAGTTTCTCCAAACGGAGACAGGATTTTTTTTAAATCCTCGACCCAATGTTTAGACGTTTGTTGTCTTGAACCAATGATATCTCCGGTAATTACGCTTGTCATATTCAAATATAATTAAAAATAAATTAATTTTTGTATTACAAATATACGTAATAAAATTAAATATTACATTTATGTGTAATATTGATGACTATTCCTTTTTTAAGTAATGATTGAAAGTGCTACAATATTGAGGAAGTAGAGAGAGAATCAAAAAACTAATACATTTTATATGTATCATTCAAATAGTTAGCTCTAAAATGAACTTATATCACTTATATGGTAAAAAAATAACAGTAAGAGTTTTTTTTTATTTGTTTAAAAAAGAAACTAACTTAGCCTTTACAAAAGAATAAGCTTTGAATAAAGAAATCAAGATTATCGAATGTCCACGTGATGCCATGCAAGGCATCAAAACTTTTATTCCTACCAAAAATAAAGTTTCGTATATACAGGCTTTACTTCGTGTAGGCTTTGATACGATTGATTTCGGGAGTTTTGTTTCTCCCAAAGCAATTCCGCAAATGCAGGATACAGCTGAGGTTTTGGCACAACTTGATTTATCGCAAACCACAAGCAAATTGTTGGCTATAATTGCCAATACGCAAGGTGCAACGTTAGCGGCAGAACACGAACCCATTCAGTATTTAGGATTTCCGTTTTCGATATCTGAGAATTTTCAAATGCGAAATACGCACAAAACCATTGCAGAATCTTTAGTGACACTCGAGGAAATTCTTGAAATTGCCGATAAGAAAAACAAAGAAGTCGTGACCTATCTTTCAATGGGTTTCGGAAATCCGTACGGAGATCCGTGGAATGTAGAAATCGTTGGCGAATGGACAGAAAAATTAGCCGGAATGGGGGTAAAGATTTTATCACTTTCAGATACCGTTGGTAGCTCTACGCCCGAAGTTATCACCTATCTTTTTTCGAATCTTATTCCTAAATATCCTCAAATAGAATTTGGTGCACATTTGCATACAACGCCCAATAGTTGGTTCGAGAAAATCGATGCCGCATCAAAAGCAGGTTGTACCCGTTTTGATGGCGCTATTCAGGGTTTTGGCGGATGCCCAATGGCAACAGATAAATTAACCGGAAACATGCCAACAGAAAAACTAATTTCATATTTTACATCCAATAAAAAAATAACCGGTTTAAATTCTTTAAGTTTTGAAAGCGCTTATAACGAAGCCTCGAAATTATTTGGTAAATTTCATTAAGAAATTTACTATATTTACTTATAGCAGATAATAAGTAATAACAGAATAACGTTGTGTGTTATTTAGATATATAACCTACCCATGAAAGCAACTTTTTTAAAGAGAATTTCTACGATATTATTTATATCCTTCCTGTTTTTTTCATGCTCAAGCGATTTAGATTTTGATCAGACCAAAGACCTAAAATTAGAGCCTGTCTTTGTTGCTAATTTGGCTTATTTTAATGTTCCCGCAACTCAGCTCATGAACGACGGAAGCTTAGCGGTTTATCCTGATGTAACTGAATTTGACGCTTTCAAGGACAAATACTTTAGAGAACATCTGGTAAAAACAGAACTTGATTTTGAAATTGACAACACCATAATCAGAGCATTTAGAATCGATTTAATACTTCTCGATGCCAATAATCAGGTTTTGGAGACAGATTCCTATAATGTTCCCGCCTATTCCGGAACATCAAATGTTATTAAATTTCCAACCGAAGTGTTCGAAGGCGCAAGATTAGATCTCCTAAAAAGAACTACTAAATTAGGTTTTCTGGTAACAATGGCACCCGGACCTCCGTTAGATCAAAATAGTACAGGTAATTTAAAATTCAAGTCAGGCGCAACCGTTTATATGCAAATCGAATGAGAAAAATTTATCTGATTTTAATTATCGCCTTTCAACTTTCCGGTTTTGCTCAGAACAAAGAAGTGTTGTATAATTTTACATCCATCCCTCAATCATCACTTGTAAATCCCGGAGCCGATGTTTCGTATAAATTCTATTTCGGAATTCCCGTTTTGTCCGGAGTTTCGGCCAATTTAGGTTCGAGTAGTTTTTCGGCCTACGATTTATTTGCGAATAACGGAGTCGATTTTAATGACAAAGTTCGAAACGTAATCAATAATTCGTCCAGTAAAGATAAAGCTCAGGTCAATCAGCAACTCGAATTATTTTCTGGTGGTTTTAGAGTAGGAGGAAGAGATAGTCAGTCTTATATTTCGTTTGGAGCCTATCAGGAATTTGATTTCTTAATGTATGTTCCTAAAGACCTCGGCATATTGGCCTTAGACGGAAATCGCAATCATATTGGCAAAGCATTTAATCTTGCCGATTTAAACGTCCGTGCCGAAGTCCTTTCTGTATTTCATGTCGGATTTCATAAAAAACTAAATGAAAAACTGGTTTTAGGAGGCCGCGCAAAACTCTATTCAAGCGGTGCAAATGCTACATCTACTAAAAATTCAGGATTTATTTATACAGGACAAAATGAAGGATCGCCCAATATGTACAATCAGGTAATTGCTTCAAATCTGGAACTTAAAACTTCAGGAATTGCAACTTTTACAAAAGACGAATACGAAGGCAGTATTCCTAAAGATATTGCTCACAATACTTTCTTTAACGGAAGTTTGGGCTTTGGCATCGATGCCGGATTGACCTATTATTTCAAAGATAACCTTCAGTTTACAGCCAGTGTTGTAGACCTTGGTTTTATCAATCACACAAAAGATCTTGAAACGAGAAGTTATAAAGGAACTTATAATTATCAGGGAGCAAATCCTAGTTTTGATCCTGCAAACGAGCCGGGAGATATTTTTGATGATTTCGAGAATGCCATACCGCGTGAAACATCTTATAATAAGTATACCACCTGGCGACCAACTAAGTTTTATTCGTCAATTCAATATTCTTTTGGCGAATCGCGTTCTAACGGAGATTGTAATTGCAAAGGAAAAACAACCACAAGTTATGCCAATGCAATCGGTGGGCAATTGTTTATTATGTCAATGCCTGTTGAGCCTTTCGTGGCGTTAACCGCTTTTTATAAACGAAATATTTTCGAGAAATTAGATTTTAAAGCCACCTATACATTCGATTCTTATTCAAACAAAAATATTGGTTTAGGGCTTTCAGGAACACTCGGAAAACTCAATATGTATCTTCTCGTCGATAATGTCCTCGAATACAAAGATGTTTCAAAAGCCAATAGTGTTGCATTCCAGTTTGGTTTCAATTTTGTTTTCCACGATTCTGAAGACTAAAACAAATCTCAATAAGTAGAAGACAAATTCCAATTTTTTCAAATTCCAAATTCCAATTCCTGGCATTCGGGTTTTATTGGAATTTACCCATTGGAATTTTGATCATCAGTTGGAATTTGGGATTTGAAAAAATTGGAATTTAATTTGATGTTATTTGTAAGACCTTTCGTGTAAAGTTAAATTTATGAATAAGTTAGTAATCAAGTTTCCAATTTATTCACTATATTTGCACGCAATTCAACTAGAAATTGCAACATGATAGCACACAACTCCAAGATTATCGGCGAAGGTTTAACTTACGACGATGTATTATTAGTACCTAACTACTCGAATGTGCTTCCTCGCGAAGTGAGTATCAAATCAAAATTTTCACGAAATATAACACTAAACGTTCCAATAGTATCAGCTGCTATGGATACCGTTACTGAAAGTTCTATGGCAATTGCTATGGCACAAGAAGGCGGAATTGGTGTTTTACATAAAAACATGACAATCGAGCAACAAGCTGCGAAAGTTAGAAGAGTAAAACGTGCTGAGTCAGGAATGATTATCGATCCGGTAACATTGCCAATGAATTCTACAATTGCAGATGCAAAAAATGCCATGAAAGAATTCGGAATTGGCGGAATCCCAATCGTTGACGAAAACAAAATCCTTAAAGGAATTGTTACTAACCGTGATTTACGTTTCGAAAAAAACGGAGCAAGACCAATCGCCGAAGTAATGACAAGTACTAACTTAGTTACGGTTGCCGAAGGAACTTCATTAGAACAAGCCGAAGTAGTTTTACAAGGACATAAAATCGAAAAATTACCAGTTGTAAACGCTAACTACGAATTAGTTGGTTTAATTACTTTCAGAGATATTACAAAATTAACTCAAAAACCAATCGCCAACAAAGACGTTTTCGGACGTTTAAGAGTTGCCGCTGCAATTGGTGTTACAGGTGATGCTGTTCAAAGAGCAGAAGCATTAGTAGCTGCCGGAGTAGATGCTATTATCATCGATACAGCTCACGGACATACTGAAGGTGTGGTAAATACCTTAAAAGAAGTAAAATCAAAATTCCCACAAATAGATGTAATTGTTGGTAACATTGCAACTCCTGAAGCAGCTAAATATTTAGTAGCAAACGGAGCAGACGGTGTAAAAGTAGGAATCGGACCTGGTTCTATCTGTACAACCCGTATCGTTGCAGGTGTTGGTTTCCCACAATTCTCAGCAGTTCTTGAAGTAGCCGCAGCTATCAAAGGAACAGGAGTTCCTGTTATTGCTGATGGTGGAATTCGTTATACAGGAGATATTCCTAAAGCAATCGCTGCCGGTGCTGACTGTGTAATGTTAGGATCTTTATTAGCAGGAACAAAAGAATCTCCAGGTGAAACGATTATCTTCGAGGGAAGAAAATTCAAATCTTACCGCGGAATGGGTTCTGTTGAAGCGATGCAAACAGGTTCTAAAGACCGTTACTTTCAGGATGTTGAAGACGACGTTAAAAAATTAGTTCCGGAAGGAATCGTTGGTCGTGTTCCTTACAAAGGAGAATTAAACGAAAGTATGCTTCAATTCGTTGGAGGTCTTCGTGCCGGAATGGGGTATTGTGGTTCAAAAGACATTCCTACGTTACAAGAAACAGGACGTTTTGTTAGAATCACCTCAAGCGGAATCACAGAAAGTCATCCACACAACGTAACAATTACAAAAGAAGCTCCAAATTATTCAAGATAATCCAATATGAATTTACAGTTCAAGTTAAAAGACATTCTTGAAGTTGATTTGTATTATGGTTTTTATGATATTTTTGTTTTGGGTGGTTTTGATGTTCAGGTAAATGATGATTTTTTTATCGAAATTCTGGATTTAAAAACCAATGAAGCAATACTTTTAAGAGAAAAAAACTTAAAAGTAAGGGATTATAAAAATGGAAAAAGAGCAGTGAAATTTTTTAGTTTTCAGGTCACTGATAAATCAAAATATAGAATTTCAGTTCATAATTATGAAGATCTGACTGTGTTTTATTCCATGATTGGTGCTAATCCATTTAGTATTTTTAATTTATTAAAAAAACTATACGGAGTAAAACGGAAGCAAATTCAATTAGATGAAGTTGAAATACTGATTAGTTGAAAATGATATAAATAATAAAAAAGGCATAAGATTTAGTTTCTTATGCCTTTTTTTGTTTTGTTTTGTTTATTTTTTTTAGGAGCTAATCCCGCACCCGAGCCTGAAAGTGCGAACTGGCGAAGCAATACGTTCCAATCTTTTATTTTTTTAAAGGAAAAAAATAAAAGGATTTCCACTTCTATCGGGGCTAGAATCAGTTTTCATAATAATGTTTATCATTTAGTTGCTATTGCGAACAGTAACCACAATCTTGTCATCCTGAGGCGCGAAGGATCACACTCGGAAATAACTAAAGATTGGCAACATTCACTAAAGTTTATTTTCGAAACGACTAAACAAAGTTTAAAACAATACTCGATTCAGATTAAATGAACTTATATTCCTTATATGGTAAAAGAAAAAAAATTAAACCCCGCCACGGCTATTTAATATCTTTTCAGTTGTAACATCAGAATGCAGCAATATCTCCATTTGATAGGTTGTTCGTTGCGCTTCAAGAGCATAACCACGCATTTTTTCTTCATAATCGTCAATGGCCTCCTGAAGAGTTTCGAATTCTCTGTTCGTTAGATTTTCCGTTAATTGATACGCGTCCATTAAACCCATATTTACTCCTTCGCCAGCAAATGGTGGCATTAAGTGCGCTGCATCGCCTACAAGTGTAATGTTTGAATGTTGTTTCCATGGTTCTTCCAAAGAAAACAAACGCAATGGCAATCCCGAAAAATCTGTAGAAGCAGCAAAGAATTTTTTATAATCATCATTCCAGTTCTCAAACTTTTTGTTCAGGAAAGCAATAACCGAAGCGTTATCGTCAAAATCGATACCGTTGTTTAAAACCCAATCTTCATTTGCTTTAAAAGAAACACCAAAATGTACCGAACCATCACGTAATGTATGCGTGTAAAACATTTTTTGTTCTCCCATTGCCATTACATTTCCGTCGCCATATTTAGGTTTAAAGTCAGGATAATCACGATCCGGATTTTCAATTTCTCCCTGAATAATATAAGTTCCGGAAAGTTGAGGTTCCTGATCTGTGAAAAATTTTCTGGCGTTTGATCTTCCTCCATTTGCAATAATTACAAAATCGGCAATAGTTTTGGTACCATTTTTAAATTCTAAATGATACTGATCATCGATCTTCTCGATTTCAGTCAATTGGCTATCCCAGACTACCGTATTTTCCTGTAGGTTTTCAAGCATGATTTTTCTCAAATCGTTTCTGTCAATCTCAGGTCTCGCATAAGCATTCTCTTCAGTCGGCATTTCTTCCGAAGTGATATTTCCATGCATATCGGCCATTTTTTCTCCGGTTGGTCTTGCGTACTGATAAAATTCATCCATCAAATCAGCCTTTTGCATCGCTTTTTGCCCCGTGTCCGAATGTATGTCCAGAGTTCCGCCAGAAGTTCTGGCTTGTGCATTAAGATCTCTTTCATAAACAGTAACATCTGCACCGTTAATTTGTAAAATTCTTGCTGTTGTTAATCCAACAGGCCCACCGCCAATAATGGCAATTTTTTTATTTTTTATAATTGAAGTATTCATTTGATTTTATATTTAATTGATAATGTATTGATTGAGTTTTTTTTGAATTTAAATTTGATATTGTAATTGACATTGATATTGCCATTGAAATTGATTTTTCACTTAAGGGGTCAAAGCCTTTATTACCAAATTAAAAGCTTCATCCCTAATTTTCTGACTGAATTCAAAAGGTTTCCCCGACATTGATTTGCCTTCTCTGTGAAGTTCTAAAAGAGAATAAAGTGATCCGTAAGCGATGCTCCAAAAAACTTCGAAAGTGATGGGAAGAAGTTCTTTTTTCTCGATAGATTTAGTAATAAACTTTGTCATTTCTTCCTTAAAATCAGTTGTAATTTCAGAAAATATAGATTCCCCGTAAGTAGAATGTTTTAAAAGTTCGATGCAATCAGTTTGAAGGGGAAAATTTATAGTAAACTTAGATCTGTTATCCCATTGTTTACGCAAACCATCCACAAACGACATTTCTGAAGAAAATCCAACCAGCATTTCTTCAAAGAAATTTTTACCCATTTCGACTCCAATTTTCCTGATAAGATCTTCTTTGTCCGAATAATAAATATAAAGTGTCGCCACAGAAATTCCGCATTCTTTTGCCAATCGGTTCATGCCAAAACCTTCTACGCCTTGTGAAACCAGCATTTCGATAGCTTTTTGTTTGACAATTACTTCCTTATTTGCATCTCTCGTTCTCATAACTTTGATTAATTATGATACAAAGATATAAATAATAAATGAACGTTCGCTTATTAAAGGATGAAAAAGTTTCAAAGGTGCAGAGGGACAGAGGTGCAAAGGTGTTTTTGAGAATGTATTTAAATAAGAAATTCATTGTATCTCGTCAATATCCTTTAAAATAAAATTATAATCTAGTAAAGGCGCAAAGATTAAACACAATCTTGTCATTTCGACGAAGGAGAAATCTTCGTAAGTAACTCCGCAACGAAACTCCAATCTTTGGCGAGCTTCTCGCGGAGATTTCTCCTTCGTCGAAATGACAAAATCTTTACGATTTTTGGTCTTAATGAGAGATTTTAGTTATAGCAATAAATTATTTCCTAACTGTAATGATTTTTAGCAAAAACAAAAAAAACTGCTAAATACAATTCGCCAAAATTGTAATAGCAGCTTTTTCCTTGGATAACAATATTTTTAAGGAGTTGCGGTTTGTTCCGCTTCTCTAAGTTTTTGATTTTCTAAGATCTTTTGAATAAACGGTTTTGCTTGGTTTTCTATTTCATCTTCTGAAATATCCAATGCTTTTGGATCTTTTACTAACTCGAACCATGGTTTTGGACCGTCAAAATTATAACTTCCAAAAACAATTACCGGAGTTCCTTTTACTTTTACATTTTCCTTGTCTTTTAAGATCCATTCGTCGGCAAATTTATAAAGGAATTTGGCGTCATTTTGTTGTAATCGTAAGCAAGAATGTGATGCAGGATAGCCTGGTAATGCATATTCGTGAAAACCAACACCGAGTTTATTTTCGATATTAAAGTTCCATTTTAAGTCCCATTCGTCGTTAAAAGTACTCGTTGTTTTTTCAGCTTTCCAATTGGTGAAAAATAATCCGGTTGGAGTAGGATCTTTTTTTCTTCCCATATTAGTTGGGCCGGTATATACTAATTCTCCATTTTCGTAAGCAGCAAATGCCTGGGTAGGATAAGAGAAAATAATTACTTTCGAAACTTCTTCTAAAGCAGCTACATGCAAAGGAAATGGAAGGTAATAAACAATATCGCCTGTAAAATCTGCCGGAACAACCACTGAATCTAATTTTGCAAAATTGGCTTTATCAGTTCTGTTTATCGCATAAGCAATACGAAGTTTAGCGCTGTCAGATTCGTTTGTTTTTAGCCATTCTTTTGTTTTCACAAATTGATATGAAGTAGTTTTTGGCTTTACATGTTCAATTGATTTTTTAGGTTTTGCTTTTTCTTTAGTTTCAGTTGTTTCATTTTTTTTACATGAACCTAATAAAACTAATAGTAATACAAGTACGATATTGGATGTGTAATATAACTTTTTCATAAACTGGTTTTTTTTAGTATTGTAAAGTTATTTTAATCATCGCGAAAATGGCTTACACAATTTTTTGAATTGTTTATTTGATTTTCATTTTGTTAAAAAAGCAGAAATATTTTTAATCCATTCTGTTTTATTTTTTATCAAGTAGTTCTCGTGTCCTGTTTCTTTATAGGTCTTTAGTTTTTTAGGACCTTTTAAGTTGGAATAAATTTCGTCAATTTCTTTACGACTTACGCTTTTATCTTTTTCTCCGTAAAGAAGTAGAGTAGGGCAATCTATATTTTTTGCATATTCCGTTGGATTATGGCTGAATCCCCAAAAACCATTTTGAATACCTCCCCAAAAAACTAAAATTCCTGCCATAGGAATAGTGGGCGCGTTCATTTTTTTAAATCTTGCGCAAACTGTTTCATACATAAAGCCAAATGGACATTCAATAATGATCCCTTTAGGTTTAATTTTATTATCGTTAATACATTTCATAATGGCTACGGCGCCCATCGAAGTACCAAATAAATATATATTATTCTCTCCTGTTTGATGCAAATAATCAAAACAAGTTTTGACTTCTTCGGCTTCTTTATAGCCAATTGTAGTTTGATTTCCTTCTGAATTTCCACTTCCCATAAAATCTACAAGCATAGTATTGAAACCAAGCTTTATAAATTCATTTGATTTATCGATCATTGAAGATTTTTCGGCACCATAACCATGAAATAAAATAATTGTTCCTTTTGAATTTTTAGTTTTAATTAGCCAACATTCAATTTCTTTATTACTTTTTAGTTTTATGGTTTGGTATGTTTGATGTGGATATTTGGTAGTTTTCGGTTTAGGATTATTAACACCAAAAACTAAAGTTTTTACTTTTTCAAATGATGACAATTTTTCTGGGCTTTTAGTTTTAGTCGATCCGTTTTCTGCAAAATGGGTGAATTTATAAGCATGGGTAAAAGCAATGACATTAATCATCAAAAAAAGCATGAATATTATTCTTATAAAACTTGTTCGATTTTTAAATAACTTCATTTTACTTTCTCTCAATTAATTTCAAAGTATACTCCATTTGCGCGTCTCTATTTTGCATAAAATCATCAAAAGTTTGTGAAATTTTATAATCGGGAATTACACCGCGTCCAAAAATCTGACTGGATTTTTTAGGAACATCCTGTTCTAAATTTACGATAGAAAACTGTGTTTTTATTTTTGTATTTGGCAGTTCATATTCAATGGGAGTATGGCCATTGTGTCCGTAATAACCTCCCATTGTTTCTTCGCCAATAACAATTGCATTGGTTTTTCCTGCAACTAACGACGCAAAAAGAGATCCTGCCGAAGCTACTCTTGGACTTATTAATAAATAAACCTGACCTTTGAAGGTATTTTTATCTGGTTGTAATACGCGATTGAATTTTGCATTCTGAGGATATATTTTGCCTTTTAAAATTGGATATTCCTCTTTTAGTTCGGCTTCAAAATCATTTTTTTCTTCCAGCTTTTTTTCAGTCTCAGTCTCTTCGTAAACAAAGTAGGGAAGAAATGGAATTTTCTGAAAATTGATATAGGCGCTTTTATTTTCGCGATATGTTTTTTGAGTCAGGTAAGAGAAAGTTACAAGATCGTTAGGATCTGATCCGCCGCCATTATTTCTAACATCTACAATTAGGTTTTTTATTTCAGGATGTAAAGAAAGCATCTGAAAACAGCTGTCAAGATATTTTTTATACGCTATATGTTCTTTGTCTTCTGCATTATCTCCAATGGCAAAAGTGTGAACGGTAAGCAAAGCAGTATTTTTAGAAAAAATCTTAAACGAATATTTTTCTTTTATCTTGCTGTAGAATAAACTGTCAGAAGGAAAAGAATGACGATTTTTGAAGCGCTCTTTTCTTTCATCATTAGAAATACTATTAATAATTTTAGAACGCTTTTCAGTTTGGTTTGGGAGTGAATATTCAACTAAAAACGTTTCTTTTGGTCCATATTCCATTTCGTAATATCTCGCAAAAACGGCATTAATCCCAATTACTTTTCCTGATATATTGTAGCCATCTGTGGTGTAATATTTGTAAAACGAACGTACGATTTTGTTTATGGCAGTTCCGTTAATGCTATAAATTTGGGAGCCTAACGGAATCTCGTCATTTTTAAAATTGACGATCATTTTGTTTTCGATCAATTTTACCGGAAGAGGAAAAAAAACTTTTTCTGATGCATATCTGTTTTTATATGCATCAGGAAGAGTAGTGGTATTGTGTACACTGCCTTCGAAGTCAGTGATTTTGAGAATAATTTTGTAAAAATCCATTACCTCTCGTGGATTCTTTAATTGCGAAAATGCCCAATTATAAATACTGTCAATTTGTTTTTTAGTGCGGTATTTGTAAACGCCTGAGTTTGCTTTTTCTCTAATTTCTCTAAAAGTAGTAAGGTCTTGTTTTAGTTTTTCTGCCGGAATTTTTTCGTTTTGAGAGAACAGCAGAAATGGAAAAATTAGAAAAAATACAATCTTAAATTGGGTCATATAAAGGTCTTTTTACAAACCTAAAAATAGTGAAAAATTAAATCAAATTTTTAATTTTAGCATGCTGCAACAATAAAATAGTTTTGGCATCTGTAATTTCACCGGATTCAATCATGCTGTATGCTTCTTCAAAAGTATATTCAAGAACTTCAATATTTTCCTGTTCAGCGTCTAATCCGCCGCCATCATTTACTTTCATCGTTTCATCGTATTCTCCAACAAAAAGATACAGAATCTCTGTTACAGAACCTGGCGACATATAAGTTTCTATTACTTTCTCAACCTTTTTTAAGCGGTAACCTGTTTCTTCCTCGGTTTCGCGAATAACAGCCTGTTCAGCATTGTCCTGATCCAGAAGTCCTGCGCAAACTTCGATCATCATTCCGGTTTTGTTTCCGTTAAGATAAGTTGGTAAACGAAACTGACGCGTTAAGATTACTGTTTTCTTAGCTGAATTATACAATAAAATTGCGGCTCCGTTGCCTCGGTCATACACTTCACGGATGTGAGATTCTACTTTACCATCTTTCTTCTGGTAATCAAAAGTTACTTTGTTTAGTATATACCAATTGTCTGATAATAACTTCGTTTCAGTAACTTTAATTTCTGGATTTTTCATAATAAGAAATCTTTTGTATAAAAAAACGCTCTGATTATCAGAGCGTTTAGAGATATTATTTTGTTATTGTTTGCTTTCTGTCTGGTCCAACAGATACAATCTTAATTGGCACGCCAACTTCTGCTTCAATAAACTCAATATATTCTTTTAGCTCAATTGGTAATTGCTCATAAGTAGTCAATCCCGTTAAGTCAGCTTTCCATCCTTTAAATTCTTTATAAACAGGAGTTACATTTTCAGGCTCGATGTTATAAGGAAAGTGAGAAATGTTTTGTCCTTTATAGTTGTATTCTGTACAAACTTTTAGAGTTTCGAATCCTGAAAGAACATCGCCTTTCATCATCATTAACTGAGTAACTCCGTTTACCTGAACAGCGTATTTTAAAGCTACAAGGTCTAACCATCCGCAACGTCTTTGTCTTCCTGTTACAGATCCGAATTCGTTACCCACTTTTGCCATGGTAGCACCAACTTCGTCAAAAAGTTCAGTAGGGAATGGTCCGCTACCAACACGAGTAACATAAGCTTTAAAAATTCCGTAAACTTCTTTGATTTTGTTAGGCGCAATTCCTAAACCAGTACAAGCTCCTGCAGCAGTAGTATTTGATGAAGTTACGAAAGGATAAGTTCCAAAATCAACATCTAATAAAGAACCCTGAGCTCCTTCGCATAAAATAGATTTACCCGCTTTTTGAGCCTGGTACATATATTCTTCACTGTCAATAAAATCTAATTTTTTTAATTCTTCGATAGCTTCAAAAAACTCTTTTTCAAGTTCAGCTAAGTTGTATTGAATCGCTACGTCATAAAAAGCAATCATTGCTTCGTGCTTGTCAGCCAATGCTCTGTAACGTTCTTTAAAATCTTCTAATTCGATATCTCCAACACGTAAACCATTTCTACCAGTTTTGTCCATGTAAGTTGGCCCAATTCCTTTAAGAGTAGAACCAATTTTTGCTTTTCCTTTAGATGCTTCTGATGCTGCATCTAATAAACGGTGAGTTGGTAAAATTAAGTGTGCTTTTCTTGAAATGATCAATTTGCTTTTGATATCAAGGTTAAATTTCTCTAAACCTTCAATTTCTTTTTGAAAAACTACCGGATCTATTACAACACCATTACCAATGATGTTTATTGAATTTTTATGAAAAATTCCAGAAGGAATGGTTCTAAGTACATGTTTGATTCCGTCAAATTCTAATGTATGTCCTGCGTTTGGTCCTCCTTGAAAACGTGCAATAATATCATAATTAGAGGTAAGAACGTCAACAATTTTCCCTTTACCTTCATCTCCCCATTGTAATCCTAGTAATAAATCTACGGTCATTCTGTTTTAATTTGCGTTGAGGCAACCCGAGTTGCCCTACTGATTAATGTAGTTAATTTTCTTTTTTTTATTTTTTGAATAATTCCTTTACGGATTATTGTTTTTGTTTTTTGTTTCCGTAGAAATACAATGAATGATTCGTGATTTCGATATCAAATATTTCTTCGATTGTTTTTTTGATGGTTTGAATTCTTGGATCGCAAAATTCAATCACCTCACCAGAATCAGTCATGATAATATGGTCATGCTGTTTATCAAAATATGATTTTTCGTAGTAAGCCTGATTTTGCCCAAATTGATGTTTTCTAACCAAAGCGCAGTCTAACAATAACTCGATCGTGTTGTATAATGTAGCTCTACTCACACGATAGTTCTTGTTTTTCATTTTGATATATAAGTTTTCTATGTCAAAATGTTCTTCGCTATCGTAAATTTCCTGAAGTATAGCATAACGCTCAGGAGTTTTGCGATGCCCTTTTTGCTCAAGATACATTGTAAAAACATTTTTTACAATTTCTTGATTTCTAGTGTTGTCAGTTGAAATGAGTGTCATATCCGGCAAAGATAATTTTTTATTTTTAATGAATAAAAGTTTCGGGTTTAAAGTTTAGTTATAAATCCCCTATAGATAGGTTAAAAAAGTTTAAGTTCTGTACTCTCTCGTTACTTTATCAACCCCATCAATTTTTTTAATCGCATTAATCATTTTCTTTAAAATGGTATTATTCTGAACAATAACGGCAATCTGACCATGAAAAATTCCGGCATCTGTGCTCAACGAAATACTCTGAATGTTCACGCTCATATTGTTCGAAATTACCCTTGTTAACTGATTGGTAAGTCCTAAGACATCCATTCCTGTAATATTGATAATGGCTTTGAATTCTTCCTGAGATGAATCGATCCATTTGGCGCTCATAATGCGATACGCATAATTAGATTGCATACCAATCGCATTAGGACAATCTTTTTTATGAACTTTGATTCCCTCATTTATTGTTACAAATCCAAAAACATCATCTCCCGGAATTGGGTTACAACAAGGCGAAAGTTTGTAATCTAGTTTATCATGCTCAGTTCCAAAAACCAGCATGTCATAATTACTGCTCATAACAGGTTTATGAATGTCTTCTGCGGCAGTTGTTTCTTTATTTCTTTTGATTTTATTTTTAAAGAAATTGATAAACGTATTGCTTTTTTGAGCTGCGTAATCTTTTAATTGTTGATTTTCGATCGCCCCAATTCCAACTCTGTAAAATAAATCTAAACTTGTTTTTAGTTTAAAAAAGTTTACTAATTCGTTGATAACTTGTTCGTTGATCGTTATTTTTAAATGTCTCAGTTTTCGGGTAAGTAATTCTTTTCCTTCTTCTGCAATTTTTTTAGTGTTCTCGTTAAGAACGTTTTTGATTTTAGTTTTAGCTCTTGAAGTCGTTACATATTCTAACCAGTTTACCGTAGGTTTTTGGTTTGCCGAAGTAATAACTTCCACCTGATCACCACTTTTTAGTTCGTGATTCAAAGGTACCAAACGACCGTTTACACGAGTTCCTCTGGTTTTAATTCCAATTTCGGAGTGAATACTAAACGCAAAATCAAGCGAAGTAGCTCCTTTTGGCAACGATTTGATTTCTCCTTTTGGCGTAAAGACAAAGATTTCTTTAGAATATAAATTCATTTTAAAATCTTCTACAAAATCTACCGCATTGGTTTCCTGATTTTCCAGCGCTTCGCGTAGTAAATTCAACCAGACATCCAAACCGCTTTCTTCTGTAGCGCCGTTTTTGTATTTGTAATGCGCCGCGTATCCTTTCTCTGCAATTTCATCCATACGCTCACTTCGAACCTGAACTTCTACCCAGCGGCCTTTTGGCCCCATAACGGTAATGTGCAAAGCTTCGTATCCGGTTGATTTAGGAGAAGAAATCCAGTCGCGCAAACGGCTCGGGCTTGGTCTGTAATGATCGGTTACGATCGAATAGATTTTCCAGGCAACGAATTTCTCGTCATGCTGATCTGATTTGTAGACAATTCTTAAAGCAAATTTGTCATACACTTCATCAAAACTCACATTTTGAGCGCGCATTTTACGACGAATCGAATAAATAGATTTCGGACGTCCTTTTATCACATAATCGATGCCTTCATTGTCCAGCGATTTTTTTAAAACGTCTGAAATATCTTTGATGTAAGCATCTTGTTCTTCTTTCGTCTCCCTGATTTTGCTTACAATATCATTGTAAACAGCAGGTTCTGTATATTTTAAACCTAAATCTTCCAGTTTAGTTTTAATATTATAAAGACCTAAACGATGGGCAAGAGGCGCGTAAATATAAAGTGTTTCTGAAGCGATTTTGGTTTGTTTGTATTCCGCCATCGAATCCATGGTTTGCATATTATGCAAACGATCTGCGAGTTTTATCAGGATTACACGAACATCATCGTTCAGAGTCAGGATCATTTTCCTGAAATTCTCCGCCTGCATCGAAGCATTCAGATCTTTTTGAACTAATGAAATCTTGGTTAAACCTTCAACTAACTGAGCTACTTTTGGATTAAACAAACGTTCAATATCCTCAACTGTCATAGGAGTATCTTCGACAACATCGTGCAATAAGGCCGCAGCAATAGAGGTCGCTCCTAAACCAATTTCAGAAGCCACAATTTTTGCAACTGCAATAGGATGAAAGATATACGCTTCGCCAGATTTACGTCTCTGTTCTTTATGTGCATCTACTGCGACATCAAATGCTTTTCGGATTAATTTTTTGTCGGTTGGACTTAAAGTCTGATAACTGATTCGAAGTAATTCTTTATACTCTTGGGCAATTGCTTTATTTTCTTTCTCAATATCTATTTCTATCATAACGGCATAGTTCAAGTACTAAAAATAAGAATAAGTTTGAATATACACAAGGGAATGAAGGGTTGATTTTAGATTTCTGATTTTAGATTTTTCAGAAGATAGTTCAGTTTTTTTTCGTTTCGTTTTTCAGTTCTGTAAATTGGTGTCTGTCATGCTTTGGGCGAGCCACCATACCGATAAGAGGGCAAAGTTTCTGTACGCTTATACGCCCTCTTATCGGCATGCTGTCGGGCTATCCGCGCTACTTCGGTAGCCTTCTTCTATCCCTCTCGCGAGCGAACGGAGTCGATATTCTTTATTTTTAGTTTTTCGATAATGTAACCACAATCTTGTCATCCTGACGAAGGAAGGATCACACGCGAAACTCGACAAAGATTGACGATTTTGATTGCGAGGACGGATTAATCCCGAAGCTTCGGGACATCCCTACAATATAATTTGTTCCTTCGAAACTTTTGAAAAAAAAGGAGGGATATTTTATTTTTTAGTTTTCCCATTATGTAACCACAATCTTGTCATCATGACGAAGGAAGGATCACACGCGAAACTCGACAAAGTTTCACGATTTTGATTGTAGAATTTCTAGTGTGATCGTTCGTTTCTTAAGATGACAATTAGACGAAAACATTCTTATGAAAATGATTGCCCTAGCCCCGATAGAAGAGGAAATCCTTTTGTGGCGGTGTTCGCCACAAAAGATTGGAACGAATAGCGGGATTAGCTCCTTAAAAAAAGAACAGATTTTATCATAGACTGCGACTGAGACCTAAAAACTACTCTTTCGAAAAATCTAAATCCTGAAAATCGTAACTAAAATCAGTTAATTCAGAGATTGGAAGCATTTTTAAGTTATTGGCTTTTCCGTTTTGATCGTATTTGAAAAGTAAATGCGCATCGGCATGAAAAAAGGCGTTATTCCATTTTACAACATAATTTCCATCTTTGTAGAAAAAGACTTCACCAACGAGTTGTGGCGAACGTTTTGAGGCAAAATATAGCTTTCCTTTTTTCTCTGTTATTGTAACTTCTCCAAACCAATTGTCTTTGTAAGTTCCGGTTATTTTAGAGAAATCAATTTTTAGTTTGTCTTTTTTGTTTTTGGCAACCGTCGCCCAAACTTCATCCGTCACTTTATCTGCCGATGCTTCGCTGGCTTTTACGCGGTTGCTGTAAGTTGTTACGTAATCTTCGGGTTTAATGCCTAAATAACTGTCTTTTATCGTATTGGTAATCGCGCTAAAAGCCGCTCCGGATTGCTGATTCGTTAAAATAATAATTCCTAAACCTATTTCAGGAATTAACGTCGTTTGCGTTACATTTCCTTCTAAACCACCGGTGTGCGAAACTTGTTTGTACCCTTTTACATCACTTAAAAACCATCCTAAACCATAACCTGAAAAATGGGTATTGTACGGAGGTTTTGTTTTTGCCGGAATAATGGTTTGCAATTGCCACATTTCGTCGTGTTCTTTCTCTGAAAACAATTGTTTATTATCACCGTATTTACCGTTATTGATTTGCAGAATTGCCCACTTACTCAAGTCATTTACACTTGAATAAATTCCGGCTGCTCCGTCAAAAAGCTGGTTTTCGTAACGTTTTATCGTTTTTAGTTTTCCGTCAATTGGTACGTGCGGCGTGATTACGTTTGTAGTATCTTTTAAACGTTTTACAGAAGCTACACTATTGTTCATTTCAAGCGGTTTCATAATGCGTTCTTCGACAAAATCTGCCCAGGTTTTTCCGCTTACAACATGCACAATTTCACCTGCAATAATGTACATCAAATTGTCGTAATCGTATTTGGTTCTAAAACTCGAAACGGGTTTTAAATATCTTAAATTATGAACAATATCCTGTGCTTTAAAATCGCTTCCGTCAGGCCAGATCATCAAATCTCCCGCTCCAAGTCCGAGGCCGCTTCTGTGTGTTAATAAATCACGAATCGTGAATTCACGGGTTACAAAATCATCATACATTTTAAAATCCGGAAGATATTGTACGACTTTATCATCCCATTTTACTTTGCCTTCATCTACCAGCATTGCAAGCGCAGCAGTTGTAAAAGCTTTACTATTTGAGGCAATTCCGAAAAGGGTATTGGCATCTACTTTTTGTTGCGTAACGACCGATTGTACTCCGTAACCTTTTGCCAGAACTACTTTTCCGTCTTTTACAATGGCAACGGCGATTCCCGGAACATCAAAAGCTTTTATCGTACGATTGACCAATTCATCTACTTCCTGATTACTGATTTGAGCCGAAACTGAAAAAGAAAATAATAAGGCTAAAACGGATAATTTATAACTCATAATTTTTAATTTAAAATTAATTAAATCCTCTTTGACGTTTGGCTTCAAAAATTAAAATAGCGGCAGCAACTGATACATTCATGCTGTCGATTTCGCCCTGCATTGGGATAATGATATTTTGGGTTGCGGCATCACGCCAATCCTGCGTTAGTCCTGTAGCTTCTGTACCTACAACCAAAGCCGTTGGAGTAGTGAAATCCTGTGTATGATATGAGGTTGAATTTTGTAAAGTAGCACAATAAAAATCGATCTTTTTTTCTTTCAGAAAAGCAATGATTTCAGCCGTTGTTCCTGTGGCGATTTGGTTGGTAAACAAACAACCAACGCTGGAGCGAACAATATTGGGGTTGTATAAATCGCTTTTTGGGTTTGCGATCAAAACTGCATCAAGATTTGCGGCATCGGCAGTACGTAAAAGTGCACCTATGTTTCCTGGTTTTTCTGGCGCTTCGGCAACAATGATCAACGGATTATCAGATAATTTTAAATCAGCTAATGACATCGATTTGGTTTTGGCTATAGCTAAAATACCTTCGGTGGTGTCGCGATACGCTAGTTTTTGATATACTTCTTTGTTTATTTCGATTAATGAAACTGGCGTATTGACCAATTTATTAATCTGACTTTCAGTAACCAATTCTGGTAAAAATAAAACGGTTTCTATTTCGTAACCGCCTTTGATAGCTAGTGAAATTTCGCGTAAGCCTTCAATTAAAAATGTTCCGGTTTGTTTTCGGGCTTTTGCCTTTTCTTGTAGTAAAACGAGTGATTTTATAAACGGATTTTGTATTGAAGTAATTTGTTTCATTTTTTAAGCTACTTAGGTTCTGAGGCGCTAAGGTACTGAGATTTTTTTTAAAATAGGTTCAAAGTAGCAAAGGTTCAGAGGTTCAGAGGCTTAAGCCGGGGTAAAAAAAGTTTGCCACGAATTTCACGAATTTGCACTAATTTTTTCTTGCGCTAATTCAAAGTATTTATTCCTGTAAATTTGTACAATTTAGGTTAATTACTTCCATAATTGCTCAGCTTCTTTTTTTGTTAATGTTTTTATTGTTTTTTTTGAAAAATCTACATTTATTAAGGGAAACTTCCTTTGATTTTCACCCGTCAAGATCAAAGGTTTATTTAAAATTTTACTCACTTTATTCATAAAATCCAGAATCTTTTTATAATTATCAAAAGAATATATTTCCTTCGGATCAATATCAAATTCAATTTCATCAATTGAGAAAAAATGAAGATTTATGATAATATCGTCAATTATAATAGATACGATTTTTACTTCTAATTCTCCAGTTTCATCATTCAAATAGTAGATTAAATATTCTAAGTCAATTTTATTAATCTCTTTGTTTTCTCCTACTAGACCATATTTTACAATATGATTTGTATTGAGATAATTAATTAGAATTTTCCAATCTTCAATTTCAACGTCTTGAACGTAAATATCTCTCAGCGCACCATCTGGTTCAAAAATCCAATTTATTTCATCCCAATTATTTGTCATTTTATTAGTGTATGATTTTACAAAAAAAAAGTTTGCCACGAATTTCACGAATTTGCACTAATTTTTTATTCGCATTGAATTAAATATTAATTCGTGAAAATTCGTGTAATTCGTGGCAAAAAAAAAGTCTTATTATTTCTTTACTATTTCTGCAATTTCCTGGGCAACAGGATGTGAAGCTGTAAAAGTGTATCCCATAATTTTGGCGATTGTTTGTGCAATTTGGTTTTGATACAACTGCCCTTGAGTTTTAAGTTCGCCTTTTGGTGTAATTTCCGGTCCCATTGCGGCAACCCAGATTTCAGATGCTCCGGCAACATCAGAACCGTGATCTGTCCATTGTTTCTTTTTCTTGTCGCCACGACCGTGATCAACCGTGATCAATAAAGTGGTTTTGTCTTTGTATTGCGGATCGCTTTGTACAAATTCCCAAATTTCCTTAATCCATTTGTCAACCTGATGGGCAGCGTCAAGATACGATCTGTATTGTCCTGAATGTGCCCATTCATCAGTTTCTCCGTAAGCGATATAAAGTACTTTTGGTTTGTTTGTTTTAAGTTCATTTAGCGCTTGATAATGTGTAAAAACATCCAGACATTCATCTTCATGAAAAGGTTTGTATGAGTTATCGCGCATGGCATTGAGCAATTTTTGAGTTTCGGTTGGGTTATTTCCTCCAATACTGTCAAAGGCCGAAATTACCGGAAAACCGCTTCTTTTTTCGTTCAAAATTCTGTCAAATGCATTCCATGCACCAAAAGCGTTTACTTTACCATTTAAGCTTGGTTGTTGGTTCAAAAACTCCAGAACATTTACATTCGGATTGTCTTTATAACCATTAGAATTTATGGCATTATCTGCGTTTCCGGTCATCATTTCACTATATCCGGGATAACTAAACCAGTATCTGTTAGTAACATCCACTTTATTTCCTAAATCGCGATTACCATAAATTTGGCCTTTCGAAACAATTTCAGACCATAAAAAAGGCATTATTTTCTGGCGTGCTTCTGCAATATCGGCACTTCCGTATTTTTTGTAAATGTAAGTTCGGTCTCCCTGATTGAATCTTTTGTTGTCGGCGATTTCTTTGTCCATTCCCTTAAAAACTTCCTGCCATCTAAAACCGTCTGTGGTGATAATAATGATGTTTTCTGTTTTTTGTGCGTGTGACAAAAGGCTTGTAAAGGCGAATATAAATGCGGTTATTTTTTTCATATTTAGTGAATTGATATTAAAAAGGATTAATGATATTTTACAAATCGATATTTCAAAACTAACTATTATTGCTGTAGCGATAAATTTATTGTCAGTTCATATCCTAAATATAACCATAAATTAACAAACATCTTTTACAAAATTCCCCTCGCTTTTATTTCTAAATATTTATTGATAGCATCCAAAGTCAGATTTTCAGGTTGAGTTAAAACCGAATGTATTCCGTATTTTTTGAGTTCGTTGGCGATCAATCGTTTTTCGAACATGAATTTTTCGGCAATTACTTTGTCATAAACTTCCTGAATCGTGTCGGTTTTTTTGTTAATGATCGTATTTAATTCTGTATTACTAAAAAAGACCACAACTAATAAATGACTTTTTGCAATTCCTTTTAAATAAGGTAATTGTCGGTTTAAACCGTCCATGGTTTCGAAGTTTGTATATAAAATAATCAAACTTCTCTGATTGATGTTTTTCTTGATGTCAACGTATAAACGGCTATAATCGCTTTCGAAAAAATCGGTTTTGATGTTGTATAAAGTTTCGAGAATTTTCTGCATTTGCGAAGCTCTTTTCTCGGCGAAAACTCTGTTTTCTACTTTTTTAGAAAATGCAAAAATTCCGGCTTTGTCCTGTTTTTTCAGAATGACGTTGGATAATACCAAAGTCGAATTAATGGCATAATCCAGTAAACTCAATCCATCAAAAGGCATTTGCATCACACGGCCTTTGTCAATCGCCATATAAACTGATTGTGATTTTTCGTCCTGAAACTGGTTGACCATCAACGAATTTTTCTTTGCCGTAGCTTTCCAGTTTAGTGTTCTAAGATCATCGCCCTGAACGTATTCCTTGATTTGTTCAAATTCCATGGTGTGACCAATACGACGGATTTTTTTGATTCCGTATTGGTATAAATTATTCGAAAAAGCCAATAAATCGTATTTTCTAAGCTGAATATAAGAAGGATAGGTGGGAACCATTTTATCCTTATCGAAAGAAAATCTTCTTGAAGCCAATTTTAAAGGCGAAGAAACGTAAATATTCAGATATCCAAAATAATATTCTCCGCGTTCGGTTGGACGCAAATCGTAACCAAATTCTTTTTGTTCAGAAGCTTTTATCGTTTTTATAATTTTGAAATCACGTACCTGAAACTGAAACGGAATTTCGTCTATAACCTTAATTGAAATCTTAAAAGTATAACGGTTTTTTATACTGATGGTTATAGGATTTAAATCGCCATTCGAAAGTTTTTCCGGTGTTATTCTTTCGGCTTCGATTCCTGTTTTGGTTAGGTATAAAATTAAAATGTCAAGCCCTAAAAAAGTCACTAAAACCAAGACTACAAACCAAACCGCATTGTATAAGTTTGGAAAAATAAAAGCACAAACAAATAATCCAATAATGCCCAAAAGCATATAAAAGAAGAAGTTATTGAGGTAAAGGCTTTTTATAAATTTCAATTTTAATAAAATTAAGGTTAAAGGTCTTTTTACTATATTTTAGTAAAGCTGTTATAATCAAAACCGTCTAAAGCAGCTATTTTCCAGATTCCATTTTCTTTCACTGCTGTTACTTTGTACTTAGGACTATCTTTCCATTCAGTCCATGTCCAGTAAAATGTAGCTTTGTTATTTTGGATTTTTAAATCGTTTACTTTTAATGTTTTCCAATACGATTCCGGGTTATCCTGACAATCACACCATGGGTTGCTATCGTTACCGTATGGAGGTAATTCGCCAACAAAATATTTGATTTTATTGGTCTTAAGATTCTCGCCAATTTTCAGCCCGATTTTGTTATAATTGTCTATAAATTGTTGTGCAAAAAAATTCGAGTTTTTAAGTTCTGATACTATTTTATTGTGTGTTTTTGTATTTAGCGCCACATATTGATCTCCTTTTTTATTTTCGATAACATCAAAATCGCTTTGAGTTTTTTTAGTTTCGATCCATTCATAGGTTTTCCTAATCAATGTTTCGATTTGTTGCTTGTCGTTCGCAAAATAGATTGATATGTTGGTCGTATTCGCCTGTTTGATATTCATCGGCTTAAAACTCACCAAAGTAATACCAAAAAGAAACAGAAAAAATAGTTTGGAATATTTCATTAAAAAAGGTTTGTTATTAATCATAGCACTGAAAACTGTCACTGCGACTGAAAACTATCTAGGAATCTCGACTGTTTCTATAATTTGTTTAATAATTTCAGAACTTGTAATGCCTTCCATTTCGCGTTCTGGCGCTACAATTACACGATGTTGCAAAACCGGAATCGTAGCTTCTTTAATATCTTCAGGAGTTACAAAATCGCGTCCGCGAATGGCGGCGAAACCTTTGGCAGCGTTTAGAATCGCAATCGAAGCACGAGGCGAAGCTCCTAAATATAAAAAGGCATTTTCGCGCGTGTTTACTACAATTCTGGCGATATATTCCAATAGATTTTGTTCTACTCTTATTTGTTTTACCAAGGCCTGATATTCTTTTATTTCAGCCGCAGAAAGTATTGTTTTTATCGCTTCTAATTTTCCGTGATCCTGCAATAAATGTTCTCTTTGAATGATCAGGATTTCTTCGTCTAATTTTGGGTAATCAATTGTGATTTTGAATAGAAAACGGTCTAATTGCGCTTCCGGCAAACGGTATGTTCCTTCCTGCTCAATTGGGTTTTGTGTTGCAATAACCAAAAAAGGCGTTTCAAGCTGATAAGCAGATCCGTCAATGGTAATTTGACGTTCTTCCATCACTTCAAAAAGTGCTGCCTGAGTTTTGGCTGGCGCACGGTTGATCTCATCAATTAAAATCAAATTCGAGAAAATAGGTCCTTTTTTAAATTCAAATTCCGAAGTTTTTAAATTAAATATGGAAGTTCCTAAAATATCAGATGGCATTAAATCCGGCGTAAACTGAATTCGGCTAAAGCCAATATTCAACGTTTTTGATAATAGTTTCGCTGTAATGGTTTTAGCAACTCCCGGAACACCTTCGAGCAAAACGTGACCGTTTGATAAAATGGCAACCAAAAGCTGATCGATCATTTTGTGTTGTCCTACAATTACGGTTTCAAGTTCTTTTTTGATACTGTTTACGTGATCTAAAAGCGGTGATAGATTTATTCTGGTTTCAAAATTCACGTTTTCGTTGGTGATTTCGTTTTCTGTTGTGTTGATATCGTCCATGTTTGGTCTGTTTTCTGGGTTGTTTTTTTGCCACAGATTAGAATGATTCTCACTGATTTAAATATCATTTTAATCTGTGGCAAATATTTTTTTATCTAATGTATAATCTTTTCTATTGCATTATTAATTCGGATTAAATCTTCTTCAAGACTTCCGTGATAACTATTTCGATGTTCGTTAATCAAAAATACAAGTTCCTGAATATCTGTTTCACTTTTTCCTGTTTTATGATGCAATTTTTGAATAAAAGTATCATCCAGTTTTGTGGTATCAATCAAATATTCAGTTCGTATTTTTTCTAAAAAGTAAATAATTTTTTTATCAATAATATTGCGATGATCGCCTTCCTGAAAATATAAATTTCCTATTGTTTTCGTGAAATCTACTGTCGAATTGGGCAAAGGTTTCAGTATAGGAACAACACGTTGTTTGCGTTTCGCATTAAAAATAATAAAAATCAACATTCCGAATATAAAGAAATACCACGCCCATTTTAATCCGGGCTGAGCCAGGATGTAACGCAATGGCGACTGAGAAATGGTTTCATTATTCTGACCTTTGGTATACCAAAAAATATCCCCTTTTGGTAAATAAGATAAAACGCTTTCGGCATATTGATAATGATCTGCTTTTAACAAATTAAGGTTGGTAAAAGCAACAGGCTGCGTATGCAAATAAAAATATCCTTGTCTATAAGGAACTTTGATAAAATTAATGTCTTTTGTATTACTTGGTTTTGCGCCCTGATATCCTAAAACAGTAGTATTTAAGGTATCAATTTTAGAAAAATAATAGTCTAATTGATGCGCAAAGGTGTATTTTTTATTCTTTTTGTTCGCCAGCCATAGCTGCGTTTTATTTGCATTGAGATAATCTGAATTAACTTCTATTTTCAGGGAATCTAATAAATATTGCGGGAAAGTTTTCATGCTTAGAAAAGCATTGTTTCCGTGCGATACAAAATAAAAAATTTCTTTAATCGATTGTTCGTCAATTGTATTGTTTTCGGATATATTTATAAAGGTTCCCTTTATTTTATAATTTTCTACAAGCGTATCTTCATTATACTTTGAATCTAAAAATTCGTATGGCGTTACATCCGGGATTCTTTCTACTTTATGATTTTTAAAAAAGTCATTGATTTCCTTGTCAAAAACATACAATCCGTAAGGAATTTTGTCATTGACAGCATACGTTGGTCGCCAGTCGATAGGCTTTGGCTGATCTCGATCTATTACTAAAATCAGGGTTAAAATAAAAACCAGAACAGCAATGTAAATTTTTATGCTTTTATCCATTACTAAAGGTTTTTATGGCATTTTTAAATCGGTTTTCGGCTTTTATAAATGAGGTTTCATCAATTGCAAATTCGCCGTACCAGATATAATTATACAAATAAGACAAATAGGTAAAATCCTCTTTATGTTCGGGTTTTTTTAGTTCGTATAAATAATCTGAATTGGTTTTTTCGATATCCCATTCGATATAATGATTTTGCGCCATTACTTTTAGTAACCATAAATAATAGTAACGAATTGCGATTCTTTTTTCTCCCGTCTGAAGACTTTCGCTTATTAATTTTTCGAAATCCAAAAGATGAATGTTCTTTTCGATATCAGAATAATAAACATTTCTTTTATTCGAATTTTTACCAAAAATCCATTGTCCTTCTTTATTGATTAATGCTTTTGCGATTAAGTAGATTACAAAAACAATAATTAAAACGGCTATCGTTCTTAAAAAGATAGTGACAAAATTTACAGATGCTTGAGCATTTTGTTCCTTAAAAATACTGCGGTAAATGCCGGCAAGCCATTCGATAAAACGCTGCCATAAACCTTTTTCGGGCACTTTTTCTTCGTATACAAAATCAGGATCAGTATATTTTTTCTTAAAGTTTTTAGAGAAGGTTTTGGCTTCGACAGTACTTGAATCAACTTGAATATCTTTCTCGGTATATTTTAAAGAATTTATTTTTGGTGGTTCGGCTGTAGCCAAAGAATCCTGGGCATGCGAAACACCGGAAAAAAAGAGAAAAGATAAAATGAGGAGGATTTTATTCATTATTATTTCCAATTGAATCAATTTCAGTCGCCAGAATTTTATCTTCAGCTCCTAAACTATAATAGATAATTCCCTGATTGATTACCAAAATGTTATTAAAAATATTGCTCAATGTCAGAATCAGCACAAATGCAATACTGATCAGAATTAACAATATTGGCGAAGGAGTAAAAGGTGTTTTATCAATGTCAGGATTTGCGATTGCAAAGAAGATAAGGGCAAATATACCTACAAAGTAAAAGAACATTGTAATAGAGGCCTGCACCATCTGAAGCATGATCATGACAATAAAACTGGCGCCTATAGTAGACCAGAAATCTTCTTTAGTCAAAAGATAGGCGTGGTTTAACGATTCGAAAAAACTTTTGTCTTCTGATAAATAAGTATAAAAACTCAAATTGATCCAGGTAAATAAAGTTGGTATTGCTACAATCAATAAAGGAATACCAATTAAGACAAAGCAAAGAAGAAACAATGCAATTATAACGATGCATAAAACAGGAAAAATGATGAATACGACTCCGATGCCGAACTTAAATATTTTCCAAAGGCTTTTTCTAAAAGCGGTTAAAATTTCTTGTGTGGTAAAATTATTCGTGCCTTTCTCAGCTATTAATTTTAAATATAAAATAGGATAGGAGGAATTAAAAAGGGACAGAAGTACGATTACAATTAAAAATAGTATTGCAAAACCACTAATAAGAGGATAGCTGTCAAAATAATTTAAAAAATCATCGGGTGTCGTTTTTTCGAAACTATCACTGGTTAGCGATGTAAAATTTAATTGTAAAAATAAATACATTAATGCACCGGCAATTACTAGCATACCAGCATTTATGGCGAAGAAAATCTTGAAAAAGTGTTTTCCGAAATGTTTGAAAAAAGTAAAGGAATCTACTATATAGTCTCCTAGTTGACGTTTTTTGTAAAGTTCGAACATTATAATGAAGTTATTTTTTTGTGAACAATGAATGGATAAACCAAATAATAAAATGAAATAATGCCTAACGTAAATAAGATGATAAAACTACTTAACCAATTGGGCATATCGATAGAATATCGTGTTATAAAACCTTCTAGAAATCCTGCGCTTATGGTAAAAGGAAAGGTACTCAGGAATATTTTGAAACTGTTTTTGAAACCTATTTTAAGAGAATTTAATCTCGAATAAGTTTTAGGAAACAGGATGGAAGCTCCTAAAATAAATCCGGCCGCACTTTCGATTACAATGGCAAAAATCTCCATAGAACCGTGAATCCAGATACCGCGAACACTTTTCCAGAAAACGCCCTGATCATAAAAAAAGTACTGAAAAGCCCCTAACATCAAGGAGTTTTGAAGGAAGATATAAAAAGTTCCCAATCCGCCAAATATGCCGTAAATATAACATCTTGCGCCTACGTAAAGGTTGTTCATGGTGATACCAATAAAACTTCCCCAGTTGCTTCCGGTGCCGTAAACCGCCATAGGATTTCCTTTTTTGATGTTGTCTAAAGTCATATTGACATAATGATCGCCTAAAATTAAGCGAACAAAATTCTGATCGTATCTTGCTGAAACAACACCCATAGCCAGCGTGGCAAAAAATAAGATAAACGCATACAAAAGATAGCGTCTGTATTCGTAAAGCAGCAAAGGAACTTCGGTTTTGAAGAATTCCAGGAATCTGTTTTTTTCGGTTCTTTTGGTTTTATAAATTTTTTGATAAATCTGCGAAGCAAGGTGATTGAGATACACAACGGTCTTACTTTTTGGGTAATACGTTTGCGCGTAGGACAAATCATTCATCATTTGAATGTACAAATTAGCTAACTCATCAGGATTTTTTTTAGCTTTACCAAAAATAGCGAGTTCAAACTCCAGCCATTTTTCTTTATTTTGTTTTATGAAGGCGACTTCTCTCATTGTAGGCTAAAATATAAAATATGTCAGAATTATCTATTAATACTACGCAAAATGTTAAAATAAATTTTATTGCCGCTTCACCAGGCGAGCGAATAGGATCTTATTTCATCGATTTGGCTATTAAACTGGCCTATATAACCGTGATTTCGCTTGTGTTTTTTTATTGGTTAAATTTCGGTAAATTATTTGACAGATTAGATAACTGGTCTAAAATTTCGATTGTTTTAATTCTTTATTTTCCGTTTTTCATTTATTCGTTAACCTTAGAAAGTATTTTTGAAGGTCAGACTATTGGAAAAAAACTGGTAAAAATAAAAGTGGTAAAAATAGATGGTTATCAGGCCGGATTTGGAGATTATTTAATGCGCTGGTTTTTTAGATTGATTGATATTACGCTTTTGTATGGTATAGTGGCTATAGTAAGTGTGGTGTCGAGTAAAAAAGCGCAACGATTAGGCGATATGGTGGCGGGAACTGCTGTTATTACGCTAAAAAATAAAATCGATATTAGCCATACGATTCTCGAAGAAATAGGCGAGGCTTATGTTCCTACTTATCCTTTGGTTATTAAATTGTCTGATAATGATATGCGTATTATTAAAGAAACTTTTAAGAACGCTGAATCCCGAAATGATCATGAAGTGATTTACAAATTGGTCGCGAAGATTGAAAGCGTAACGGGAATTAAAAATCAATCCGGTAATAGCAGCGATTTTTTGAGGGTGATTTTAAAAGACTACAATTTCTATACTCAAAATATGTAATGGTGTTTTGAGGTAAAATTATTTTGCTGATGATTTATTGCTAATGAAAGCGAATCCCTAGCCCCGATTGTACTGGAAATCCTTTTGTTTTTTTCTTTAAAAAACAAAAGATTACTTCACTTAGTTTTTATTTTATTTTGGAGTTCAGTGAACTTCGTTTGAAAGGGAAAGCGGGAAATTGCTCCTAAAAAAAATGGTAGTATTAAGGAGATTAAACAAGACGATTTCGTAACTTTAGATATACTTAAAATTTGTGAATCGAAGTAGCATATTTTTTGTAAAAGGCGAACCCGAAAAGCCGAAGAGTAGGGAAATTTAATCTAAATACCATGAACTTTAAAAAAGTTGTTAGCTTAATAATAATGTTGTTTGTTTCTGTTTTTGCATTTGCTCAGGGCGGAAAAAAACTGGATAAAATAATAAAAAGAGATTATCAGATTATTGAATGTACGATTGCAAAAATGTCTGATAAAACGGTTGAATATTCTTTGCCGGGAGAAACACTTCAGATCTCGCTTGATGTTTCTCAAATTGCGAGAATTGATTTTGCCAGCGGCCGTTCTCAAACCTTTAATGTCTCTGAAAATAATGCCCCTTCCAATACTAATTCTGTTCAGGTTACTTCCTCAGAAATGAAGCCCAATACGATTGCTGTACTGCCGGTTCCTTATGTGAATTCAGGTACTATGGAAGAGTCTGAAGAAATGGCTAAGTTTGCTCAAAATGATCTTTATAATAAATTGTTAGACAAATCGGCGAATCTTTTTCCGTTAACGGTTCAGGATTTAAGGGTTACGAATAGTTTGCTGCATAAAGCGGGAATTGACTATAAAAATATTGATGCAACCCCAATCGAAGATCTTCAGAAAATTCTGGGAGTCGATAATATTATTGCTGCAAAAGTTTCGTTTACCATTACCGAAGGTTCAACGTCTTCGACTTATAACAGCGGAAATGCCAAAGTGAGCGACAATAACAAAAAGGTAAAAACGAACGATGTGTCGACTACAAATTCAAGTAATCTAACGTATTACAATTACATGGTTTATTTTGATATGTACAAAAACGGCACAAAAATTTACTCACAAAGCCGTAAACCGTTCCTGAATATAAAAGACAGCTGGATGGATTCGATTACTTATTTGCTGAAAAGAAGCCCAATTTACGTAAAGAAATAAGTGGTAAATGGAAAAATTTAAATCTAAAATCGACGTCTGGTTTATTGTACTTTTAGTTTTGCTTTTTGGATTAATCCTCATAAGGCTTTTCTATGATGAAAACTGGATTGGTTTTGCCTTTATATTATTTGTAGTGGCTTTTATTGTTTATATGTTTTCGACGACTTTTTATATTATCGAGAATAAAAAGGTATTTATAAAATGCGGGATATTCTATAATTTATCAATTGATATTGCGAGTATTAAACGAATTTCTGACAGTTATAATATTATAAGTTCTCCTGCGCTTTCTTTTAGCAGAATTGAAATTTTGTATAATAAATTTGATACGGTTTTGATTTCGCCAAAAGAGAAATTGAGGTTTATTGAAGCTATCGAAAAGATTAATCCTCAGACAGAAATAAAAATTAAAGAAAAAAGTTACAAAATAAATTAAAATAATTGGCTTTTTTGAGTCTTTGTGCGTTCGCACCTTTGTACCTTTGCACCTTAAAAAAAATAAAATGTTTCATTTATTAGACCTTATTGGTACAATGGCTTTTGCAATGTCCGGCGCTTTAACGGCAATGCATAAAAAACTAGATCCGTTTGGTGTTTTTATCATTGCGTTTGTAACGGCAGTGGGAGGCGGAACGCTTCGTGATGTTTTAATAGGCAGAACGCCAGTAGGATGGATGCAGGATTTAAAATATGTTTATGTTATTATTTTAGGTTTTGGATTGGCAATTCTTTTTAGAAAAAAGTTTGATAAACTAAGAACTTCCTTGTTTTTGTTTGATACCATCGGGTTGGGTGTTTTTACTTTAATTGGTCTCGAAAGAGGGATCATGACAGGTTTGCATCCCGTAATTTGTATTGCATTGGGCACTATGACAGCTTGTTTTGGCGGTGTAACCCGTGATATTTTGTGTACAGAAATTCCAACGATCTTTAGAAGAGAGATTTATGCAACGATTTGTATTTTTGGCGGAATTGTATTTTTTGCACTAAAAAAACTCAACCTCGAAGATGATATTTTGTATCTCGTAACTTCTGTTGTTATTATTACTGCGCGATTATTGGCGGTAAAATTCAAATGGTATTTACCGGCATTTGATCACAAATAAGATTTATTTGCGACCAATTTCACTAATTTTCACGGATCATGTCGACTGCAAAAAATGTGCGCATATTTGTTTTGTATTTTATGCAGAGAAAAATTAGTGTAAATTCGTGCGATTCGTGGCCAAAGAAGCAACAATAAAAAATGACAAAATACACCGTAAAAAAATACAATCAGAACGATTATACTGTTTGGAATGAGTTTCTGGCTCAGGCCAAAAATGCTACATTTTTATTTCATCGTGATTTTATGGAATATCATAAAAATCGTTTTGAGGATTTTTCGCTTTTAATTTTTCAAGACGAAAAACTAGTGAGTATTTTGCCAGCCAATAAAGTTGGAAATTCTGTTTATTCGCATCAGGGACTTACTTATGGCGGATTGGTATATTCAAATAAAATAAAGGGCAAAAAAGTAGAAGCGATCTTAGATGCCGTTTTGTTTTTTTTGAAAGAGAATTTGCTTAAAACCTTTTATTACAAACCAATTCCTAATTTTTATTTTCCTGAAGGAAACAACGAAACCGACTTTTTTTTGTTTAAAAGAGGGGCTGTTTTAGAGCGAAAAGAAATGAATCTGGCGGTTAATCTAGAATTGCCTTTGCAGATTTCTAAAAGTAAATTAAAACATTTTAGACGCATTGAAGATTTGGATTTGGATATTTTCGAAGAGGAAGATTTTGCACCTTTTTGGGATGAAATTTTAGCACCAAGATTATTGGAGAAATTCAATGTAAAACCCGTTCATACAAAAGAAGAAATTGCACTTTTAAAGCAAAAATTCCCCGAAAATATCAGGCAATATTCTGTTTATCAAAATGATGGAATTATTGCTGGAATTACCATTTTTGAAACCGAAAATGTAGTCAAATCTCAATATGGAGCTACATCAAAAAAAGGAGAGGAGTTTCGAGCGCTTGATTTTTTGTTCATTAATTTGATCGAAAAGTACAAACGAAAAGGCAAACGCTTTTTTGACATGGGAATTGTAAATGAAGAAAACGACAGCGGTTACCATGCCGGACTTTTAAAACAAAAAGAAGAATTAGGCTGTACGGTTTATAATCAGGATTTTTATAAAATTGATATAAAATGATACCATTTCTGGACCTAAAAAAAATAAACGAACCTTATGAAACTGTATTTCAGGAAAAACTGAAATTGGTTTTAGACAACGGTTGGTATATTTTAGGGAAAGAAGTAGAAACATTCGAAAAAGCTTTCGCCGAATATTGCCAAACTCAATATTGTGTTGGAGTAGGCAATGGTTTTGATGCTTTGGTTTTGATTTTTAAAGGATATATTCAGCTTGGGAAGCTACAAAAAGGAGATGAAGTTATCGTTCCTGCAAATACTTATATTGCTAGCATTCTGGCAATTTTACAGGCAGAGTTAGTTCCGGTTTTGGTTGAACCAAAGTTGGAAACCTACAATATAAACCCGGATTTGATTCGGGAGAAAATCACTTCGAAAACAAAAGCGATTTTAGTCGTTCATTTGTATGGTCAATTGGCTGAAATGGACAAGATTACCGAAATAGCAATCGAAAATGATTTAATAATTGTTGAAGATGCTGCGCAGTCGCATGGAGCTAAGACAAATTTCAATAATCTTAAATTCCAAATTCCAGGTTTTAATGATAGAAAAAATGACAATCTAAAATCTAAAATCAATAATCTAAAATCTGCCACAGCCTGCAGTTTTTATCCCGGTAAAAATTTAGGTTGTCTGGGCGATGGCGGGGCAATAACAACAAACGATTCTGAATTGGCAAAAGTGCTTTTCTCGCTTCGAAATTACGGTTCTGAGAAAAAGTATTTCAACGAATATATTGGTGTAAATTCAAGATTAGATGAACTTCAGGCGGCGTTTCTAAATGCGAAATTGCCAAATTTAGATGCAGATAATGATAAAAGAAGGATTGTTGCAAAACGATATTTATCAGAGATTAAAAATGATAAAATAATGCTGCCGTTTTGGGATTTTTCTACTAATCATGTTTTTCATTTGTTTGTGATTAGAACCTCAAAAAGAGACCATTTGCAAGCATATTTAGCTCAAAATAATATTCAGACCGTTATTCATTATCCTGTTCCTCCACACAAACAAAAAGCATTTTCAGAGTGGAATTCTTTGTCTTATCCTATAACAGAGAAAATTCATGATGAGGTTTTGAGTTTGCCTATGAGTCCTGTTCTAACAGAGGACGAGATTAGTTTTATTGTTGATGTTTTAAATCAATATTAGTTTGAACGCGCTGAGAAAAATAACTCAAACGACTTTGTTTAAAATTACTTCTTTAAACAGTTTTAGCATTGCCATTAAAATAGGAATTGGGTTAATAACGTCAAAAGTATTAGCGATTTTTGTTGGTCCTGCCGGAATGGCTTTGGTGGGGAATTTGCGTAATTTTTTAACTTCTTTAGAAAGTATTTCAACTCTTGGTTTTCAGAGCGGCATTATAAAATATGTAGCAGAAAATCATAAAAATAAAGCTGTGCTTCAAAAAATAATGGCTACGGTTTTTATTAGCTTGGTTCTTGTTGCGCTTGTTTTAAGTGGTGTTTTGTATTTTTGTGCCTCCTTCTGGAACAATACAATTTTAAGTTCAGCTTTTGATTATACTCTTGTTTTCAAAATCCTTGCTTTGGCTTTGCCCTGGTATGCCGTATCTGTTTTTTTATTGGCAGTTCTTAATGGTTTAAGTCAGTTCAAAAGAGTGATTTGGGTTAATATTATCGGAAATACTTTAGGATTATTGGTTTCTCTTTTAATGATTTTACAGTTTCAAACGTTGGGAGCTTTATTGGCAATTGTTATTACGCCGGCTTTATTGTTTTTTGTTACTTTTTATTTTGTACAAAAAGAAATCAATTTTTTGCTGACTGTTCGTTTGCGTTTATATGATTTTAAAATTATAAAAGATTTATTGCCATTTTCGTTGATGGCATTGGTTTCATCCGTTTTAGGACCAATAGTTTATTTGGCCATTAGAAATAGTGTTATTGCAACTTTAGGTATCGAACAAGCTGGTTTTTGGGAAAGTATGACGCGTATTTCAACATATTATATGCTTTTTGTGAGTACGATTCTAAGCGTTTATTTTTTGCCCAAACTTTCGATGGCGCAAGGAAATCAGGAAACAAAAAGTATCTTTTGGCAGTATTATAAATCTATTTTACCTGTTTTTATAATGGGTTTAGTAGTCGTTTATTTTGCCCGTTTTTTTATTGTTCAGGTATTGTTTACCAAAGAATTTTTGCCTGTTGCTTCGCTTTTCTTTTGGCAACTTGTAGGTGATGTTTTCAAAGTGGCTTTTCTTATTTTAGGCTATCAGTTTTTTGCTAAGAAACTGACTAAAGCTTTTATTATTGCCGAAGTAGCTTCTCTTGCGCTTTTGTATTTTTCGAATTTGGTTTTCATGCATTACTTTGGGATACAAGGTGTCGTAATGGCGCAGGCTTTTGATAATTTTATTTATCTGATGGTTTTATGTGTATATTTTAGAAAAAGTTTGTTCTAAAGTATTTACATTAAAATCGCAACTTCAATTCTAACGGAATGTATTTGATAAACAAACCAATATCATACGTTTTTTGCGCTTTTACCATTTCCTGATGAACGCGTTTTAATACCGCTTTGTTTTCTACTTTTGTTTTATTTAAGGCAATTGCTTTTTTTATAATAAGGTAAGTCGAATGGTTTATTTTTCGGGTTCTGGAATTCAATTTTCTGTAAAACTGATTTCCTAATGAGTTCTCCAATTCTCTTTTCTGAATTAAAACCGCATCGATAAATTCAAAATTATAGTTTCTGGCAACTCTTATCCAAAGGTCTAAATCTTCGTAAGCCAGATTTTCGTCATAGCCATTTAATTCGTCTAAAACTTCTCTTTTTACCATCGAAGAAACAGAACAAATCATACTGCTTTGGCCTAATATAGACAAATAAATATCTCCCGTTGCAGGTTTTTTCAGTACTTTATTTTCGGTACTAACATCATAGTAATAACGAAGATGCGCATTATTCTCTGAGATTATTTCAGCATTGCCGTAAACAATGGCCAGGTTTTTTATTTCAGAATTTAAAAAAGTGGCGATTTGTTTTTCGACACAATTTGATAATAAAACATCATCGGCAGCCAAATCAATTACATAATCTCCTTTTGCAAATTTTAGTGCTTTATTAAATGTTTTAGTGTTTCCTAAGTTGATTTCGTTGGAAATGAATTTTATTTCAGGATAATTTTCCAGCCATTTTGTAATTGTTTTTTTCGAAGCATCGTTACTACAATCATCGGCTATAATAAGTTCAATATTTTTATAACTCTGGTTTAAAACGGAATGTAGAGATTCGACCACGAACTGCTCATGATTGTAGCACAAACAAATAATAGTAACTAATGGAAGGTTTTGCATAAATAAAACAGCGTTTGAAACGATCAAAAATAAGAAATATTATAGCGGTTTTTGGGAACTAATTTGCAATTAAATTAAAAAGCAGATTTTTGCAGTATTCTTTTCGTTTACTATTTTTTACATTTGTTTTTATATGGAAGACAAAACAGAACGTTTTTTTCAGGAAACTGATATTGAAATTTTGATCGCTACAATGCATCAGGATTCATTAGACTTTCTGTTGCCCATGTTTCCGTTTTTGCATTTTTCTAATTTCCGAATCTTAATCGTTAATCAAACGCAAAGCGGAACAATTTTAAAATCAGAATATTCGAATGTAAGGGTGATAAATTCTTTCGAAAAAGGTTTGTCTAAAAGCCGAAATCTGGCATTAGAAAATGCCCTCGGAAAAATTCTTATCCTTGCAGATGATGATGTAGTATATCAGAAAGGATTTGACTCGACAATTATCAAAGCTTACAATCAATTTCTGAATGCTGCGGCAATTCGATTTTGTGCCGTAAAAACAAATGGCGATTTAATAAAAAAATATCCTGAACGTTCTAAAACGAATTTGAACGTTTTTGATATTTTGAATACCAGTTCTATAGAAATGACTTTCAATGCTGCTATTCTTGATCAATCTAAAATTCGCTTTGATGAAAATTTTGGCTTAGGTGGAATATTCGAAATGGGAGAAGAAGCCATTTTTCTATTTGATTTAAAGAATAAAAATCAGTCATTAATTTTTGAGCCACAAGTAATTGTAAAACACCAGGAACTCACTTCATCAGACAAAAAAAGCATCAGAGAAAAGTACTTTATTCAAGGCGCATTGTTTACCAGAATTTTTAAAAGCAATTATATTTATTGGATATTTGTGAAGCTTTTTTTCGATTTAAAACAAAATAAATTACAATTTAGAGAACTCAAAAAAGCTCTGAAAAGTGCCAAAGAAGGTCACGAAAAATTTGAAACAATATCGTATGAAATTAAAAAATAACGGAATACAGATTTTACCGATTCCTAAAATAGAAGATCCCAGAGGAAATCTTTCGGTCATAGAAAATGATATTGTTCCGTTTGATATAAAGCGCGTTTATTATTTGTACGATGTTCCAAGCGGTTCTGAACGCGGCGGACATGCGCATAAAGAACTTCAGGAGTTTTTGGTAGCTTTAAGCGGTAGTTTTGATGTTGTTCTGAAAGATGGAGAAGACGAACGAATTGTGACTTTAAACAAGCCTTATGAAGGTTTATTAATTAATCCCGGAATCTGGCGCGAACTTCAAAACTTTTCTTCGGGTTCTGTTTGTTTGGTCGTTGCTTCAGACGTTTATATCGAAGAAGATTATATCAGAAACTTTGATGAATTTTTAAAATATTCTAATTATAAACAGAAAAGTTAATTCCGCATTTTTTTAAAAAGCTATTCGCTTTAAAAAGAAAATGCAAACAAAAAGGCGTAAGTTTTAATAAAAACTGAATCTTTGAACTTATATTTTCCTTGTCGGCATTTTTTAGATAGAAGTCGCTTTTTTCTTTATATCCAGCTACATAATATTTAAAACCATATTCGATTCGGTACAAATCCAGAAATTTTTTAAGAGAAGGATTTTCTTGTTCCGAGGTTTTAAATTGTTCAAAATTCATTAACTGCATCGAACCCATATTCTTTTTGGCGAGACTATCATGAATGGCATTATTATAAATAGCGGTAATGGTATTGTTTACAGCCACCGGATATTGAATTCCAATTTTTGTCCACAATTCCAAGTCCTGACCATTTGTTATGCCGGGCGTAAAACTTCCAGATTTTTCAAGAATTTCTTTGGATATTGCCAGAGATGAAGTCCAGGTAATTCTAAAAGGCATATTTGATGCAAAATAATCTTTTATGATTCCCTTAAAAGATTGATCTATTCCTTTGTAATATGGTGTTTGAAAGTGGTTTTTGGCTGTTTTAATTTTATAACGCGAACAATAAATTCCACAATCTGGAAAGTCAGAATATAAATGAGCCAATTCCTGCAAATGATTCGGAAACCAATAATCATCAGCGTCCAGAAAAGCAATCAGTTTTCCTGTTGATTTTTCTATTCCAAGATTTCGTGCAACAGAAACACCTTGATTTTTTTGATGGAAGATTCGAATTCTTTTGTCATTAAATTGGCGTACAACAGCTTCACTTTCATCAGTAGATCCGTCATTAACAACAATGATTTCATAATCTGTAAAAGTTTGATCAAGAGCACTTTTTAAAGTGTTTTCGATATAATTGGCCTTATTGTATAGCGGAATAACAACAGAAAAAAACACCATAACCGATTATCTTTTTAAATTACAGTAATAGCCTAATTTATAAAAATCCAGTAAATATAAGTTCGGATTTTCTGAAGTTAAATTCGTTAGGATTTGTTTCTTTTTCTTTAAGTAAATTGCCTTTACAATTATGGTAAGATGCAGCTTTTTCAAAGTAAGGTAAAATTTGCTCAGTCTAATTTTTTTCGGATCAATTTTATGGAGGGCAATTAAATGGTGTAAGTTTTCTACCGCTCTTTCAGATTTTTTTATAAAAGCAAAACTGTCTTCGTTGTTATGATGAATTAAGAAGTTTTCGATATGCATTACAGGAACTGAATTCAATCGCAAATTTTCGATAAAAACTGCGTCTTCATAACCATATTCCTTTATAAATTCAGGGAAAGGAAATTGCAAGAGGATTTCTTTTTTTAAAAGTAAATTCCAGCTAAAAACCAAATTATAATTGTTCTTAATTCTTTGATTTATTGATTTGGTTTCCCGGTTTATTCCGTATTTCCATCGAAGTAATTTTTCTTTTGCGGGAATAGTTTCCGGATATTTAACACCTCCAAAAATCACGTTAGGATTTGATTTTGAAAGTATTTCGATATAGTTTTTAAGATATGATTTGTGCTCCGGCAAAGCATCAGCTTCCAGAATCAAAATAGTATCATACTTCGATTTAGAGCACATTAAATTGATGTTCTTTCCTCTGCCTAAATTTTCGGTATTAATAGCGAAAGAACAATTTGGTAATAAATTGATCTGGGTATTTTCAGTAATAAAATTTTGGCTTACATCGTCTTGTACAATGATTTCATATACAATTCCTAATTCATCAGCTTGTTGCTTAAGCTCTAAAACAAGCGGAACAACATTATAATTATAAGTAGGAATAAGTATTGAAAGCATTACACGCTTCGTTGCACGACTTCAAAAATTCTTTCGTCTTCACATTTTAATGTTTTAGACGGGAATTTTAGTAATAAAGCATAATCGTGAGTGGCCATGATAACGGTTTTACCATTAGCATTAATTTTTTTCAATACCTCTAAAACTTCAGAACTTGTTTGCGGATCTAAGTTTCCGGTTGGTTCATCGGCAAGGATAAATTCAGGATCGTTAAGCAAAGCTCTTGCAATCGCAACACGCTGCTGCTCACCACCAGAAAGTTGGTGCGGCATTTTGTTAAGGTATTCTTTCATACCTACTTTGTCCAGAACTTCATCAATTTTGCGTTCCATTCCGTCTTTGTCAACCCAGCCTGTCGCTCTTAAAACAAAAAGCATATTGTCTTTTACAGAACGGTCCGGAAGTAATTTGAAATCCTGAAATACGATTCCAATTTTACGTCTCAAATACGGAATATCTTTTTCTTTTAAAGTTGCCAAATCAAACTCAACTATGTGACCTTCACCTTCAGATAATGGTAAATCTGCATATAAAGTTTTTAAGAAACTACTTTTTCCAGATCCGGTTTTTCCAATGATGTAGATAAATTCACCGTGGTTAACATCTAAATTAATATGAGATAAAATTTTTCTTCCTTCCTGATATATAGTGACTTCTTTAAGAGATAGTACGGTTTGTGACATAATAAATTGATTTGATTGGTAAAAGTAATAAGATAACGCTTCGATTCAAAATAAATTTGAATCATTTCGGCAAGAAATTTTTAAAAGTGTCCACAGATTAAAAGGATTAGAATGATTTTGCTGTTTTTTCTAAAGAAAAATTGAATTTAATCTGTGAGAATCTTTGTAATCTGTGGCAATAAAAATAGACAGAATTTTTATCTTAAGAAAAGAATTATGTCTCAGAAAGTTTGAGAACCAATATTTTGGAGTGTAATAAGCTGTTTTATAACAAGCATTAAAAAATTTGTTCATAATAAAAGCCTGAAACGTTTCGTTATAAACGGTATAAAATGATACATTTGAATACTAAATATAATTAAAATGCGTAAACTTTCCTGGTTCTTTTTATTACCAATTATCCTTTTTTCGACCATAGTTTCGGCACAAAAATCAGCTATTTATACTTACGATTTAAAGGAATTTGACAAAGCACTGGCTTTATATAATGACAAACAATATGCCTCGGCACAACTTATTTTCGAACATGTAAAAAACAATGCTACCACCGAAGAAGTTCAGTCAGATTGTGCTTATTATATCGCCAATTGTGCCATTAGAACCAACAAAGCGAATGCTGATGCTTTGATGGAAAAATTCGTTACCGATTATCCAACAAGTACCAAACAAAATCAGGCTTATATCGAGGTTGCTCAGTATTTCTTCGAACAAGGGAATTATCCAAAAGCATTGTTATGGTTTGATAAAGTGGATGAAAGTTACATGAGCAAATCAGACTCGGATAAGTTTAATTTCCAGAAAGGTTATGCTTATTTTAATGCTAAAAAGAAAAAAGAAGCAACTACTTATTTTAATAAAGTGGTGAATTCTCCTGAATTTGGTTCTCAGGCCAAATATTATTTGGGTTTCATGGCGTATGAAGGTGATGATTATAAAGAAGCTACCAAGTATTTTGATGAAGTTTCAGGCGAAGAAAAGTACAAAGAGAAACTTTCGTACTATCAGGCTGATATGAACTTTAAATTAGGAAATTTTCAAAAAGCGATCGATTTAGGACAAAAAGCGATGTCTAAATCAAATGAGCTTGAAAAATCAGAACTAAATAAAATCATCGGCGAAAGCTATTTCAATCTAAAACAATACGACAAAGCGATTCCGTTTTTAGAGCAATATGCAGGTAAAAAAGGAAAGTGGAATAATACAGATTTCTACCAATTAGGTTATGCATATTATGAGAGAAAAGATTATGAAAAAGCGATTTCTCAATTCAATAAAATCATTGAAGGAAAAGATTTCGTAGCACAAAATGCGTATTACCATTTAGGTTTAAGTTATTTGAATACGGGCAAAAAACAAGAAGCTTTAAACGCTTTTAAAAATGCATCTGAAATGGATTTTAATGCACAAATTCAGGAAGATGCCGCTTTAAATTATGCTAAAGTGAGTTATGATATCGGAAACGCTTATCAGACTGTTCCGGCAATTTTGCTTGATTTCCTTAAAAAATATCCAAACAATTCAAGCAGATCTGAAGTAGAAAAATTATTGGTTGATTCTTATATTTCGACTAAAAACTACAAAGAAGCGTTGACTTTACTAGAGAAAAACAGATCGGCAGAAAACAAAGCAGCGTACCAAAAAGTACTTTTTTACAGAGGTTTAGAATTGTATAATGAGTCAAATTATCAGGAAGCAGGAAAAATGTTTAAAAGTGCCATCAGCGAACAAAAAACACCTGAATTTACAGCACGTGCTACTTTCTGGAAAGCAGAAACTGAATATGTTACGGCAGATTTTCAGAACGCATTGTTGAGCTACAAACAATTTGCGGGATTGGCTGCGGCAAAAACAACCGACGAATATAAAAACATCAATTATAATATTGGATACACGTATTTTAAACTGAAAGAATACGATCAGGCAGGAAATTCATTTCAGGCACAAATCGATAATTCAAAAGAAGATAAAGTTCGATTGAACGATTCTTATTTGCGTTTAGGAGATTGTCGTTTTGTAAATTCAAAATACACTGCTGCCAATGAAGCTTACGCAAAAGCAATCGAAGCAAGAGGTGTTGATGCTGATTATGCTCAGTTTCAAAAAGCGATTTCTTACGGATTCATGTCTAAAAATGATAAGAAAATCGATGAGTTGAATAATTTTCTTCAGATGTACAAAAAATCAGAGTATCGTGACGATGCTTTGTATGAATTAGGAAATACTTATGCAGCGGAGAAAAAGAACGATCAGGCGCTTAAAACGTACGATCAGTTAATTTCTGAATATAAAAACGGAGCCTTTACTTCAAAATCAATTTTAAAACAAGGTTTGATTTATTACAACTCAGATCGTGATGCTTTGGCATTGACTAAATTCAAAAAAGTAGCGGCAGAATTCCCTAAAACTCCTGAGGCTTTAGAAGCAGTTTCGACCGCAAGATTGATTTATGTAGATTCAGGAAAAGTAGACGAATATGCTACCTGGGTTCGTACTTTAGATTTCGTTGCCGTTACAGATGCGGAACTGGATAATGATACTTATGATGCTGCATTTAAACAATACAGCCAAAATAACAGCAAACTGGCTATTACCGGTTTTACAGGCTATATCAATAAATTTCAAACAGGATTACATTCATTAGAAGCTAATTTTTATCTGGCACAATTGTATTATGCAGAAGGTTCAGAAACAAAATCAGTGGCGAATTATCAATATGTAATCGATCAGCCAAGAAGTGAGTTTACAGAACAGTCGTTAATGAAATTAGCGCAGATTTACTTAAAAGCAAAAGATTGCGATAAGTCGATTCCGGTCTTGAAACGTTTAGACGATGAAGCTGATTCTTCTCAGAATAAAAGTTTTGCTCAGGCGAATCTGATGAAATGTTACTACGACAAAAAAGATTACGATAACTCGGTTGTATACGCAGACAAAGTATTGCAAAATGCAAAAGCCGATGCTAACGTAAAAGCCGATGCACAAATTATCGTAGCACGTGCAGCAATGCAAACGGGTAATGAAGATAAAGCAAAAGCAGCTTACGCGAAATTATCAGCAACATCAAAAGGAGAGTTAGCGGCAGAAGCGTTGTATTATGATGCCTATTTTAAAACGAAAGAAGGCAAGTTTGATGCATCAAATGTTTCGGTTCAGAAATTGGCTAAAAACTATTCGGCTTACAAATATTACGGAGCGAAGAGTTTGGTTTTAATGGCGAAAAACTTCTACGGATTAAAAGACAGTTATCAGGCGACTTATATTTTAGATAACGTAATCAACAATTTTACCGATTATCCGGATGTTGTTGAAGAAGCTAAAAAAGAATTAAGCGCTATAAAATTAGAAGAGTCTAAGACAAATTCTTCGATTAATAAATAGTTTTTATTGGTGAAAAGTAAAATGTTTTCTGTAAAAAGAAGCATAGTGAAAAACACATTTTACATCTCACAAAACACATTTTACAAGTTATGAGTTTACCCTTTTATATAGTTGACGTTTTTGCTGATAAAAAATATGCCGGAAATCAATTGGCGGTTTTTTTGGATGCGGGAAATTTAAGTTCGGCAGAAATGCAGCAAATTGCGCGTGAAATTAATTTTGCCGAAAGCACTTTTATCACCAAACTTGATACAGAAAATAATAAAGCCGAGATCAAGATATTTACACCCTCTCAGGAAATGCAATTTGCGGGACATCCGATAATTGGAACTTCATGGGTTTTGATGAATAAAGTATTTGATAATGCTCCGGAGAGTATAAAATTAAATGTTCCGATTGGGCCAATTTCAGTTCATCAGTCTGAAAGTTTGATTTGGTTAAAAGCCGCTCAGCCTAAGTTTTGGGATATTTTTGCGAAAGAAGATTTTACAGTATTTAGTAATCTGAAAAGTCATGATTTTGAAAACCAATTTCCAATTCAGGAAGTAACAACCGGAAGTGCTTTTGTAATGGTGGGATTAAGCAGTAAAAGAGCTTTAGAGAATTTAGTTTTAGACAAAGACAAAACAGAAAACTGGCTTAAAAAGAATTGCAAAACAGCGCATCAGGCTTTGTATTTTTATTATTTAGAAGGTTCAAAATTGTTTAGCCGAATGTTGTGTATCGAACACAATCAATTGGTAGAAGATGCAGCAACAGGAAGCGCAAGTACTTGTTTGCAAGCTTTTCTATTAAAATATCATAAACCTGAAATTGACTTGATTAATTATCAGGGAGATTACATCAACCGTCCGTCGCAAATTTATTTTAAAGGAAGTTTAAAAGATAATGACTTTGATATTCAAATAGGAGGAAAAGCTCAGTTTGTAGCCAAAGGTGATTGGGAAGCTTAGTTTAGAGATAATAGAAAATAGAATAAAGAGAATAGAATATAGATTTTAGAATAAAGAACAAAGAGTTTGAGCAGGATAAAGAGGATTTAGGATAGTCTATTTTCTATATTCTTTACTCTATACTCTTAAAAAGAAGAAATATGAGAATTAATTGCCAGAATAAAATCATCATTTTACTAGTATTGTTTGTTGTCCAGGTTTCGTTTGCTCAAAAGAAAAAAGAGGAAACAATTGGTACTGAAACAGTAAATGTGGTAAAACCCTATTCGCCAACAATTTCAGATGCCTTTAAAGTAAAGGAAACGCCTTCGCTTGACGATACCGGAAATCAGCCAAAAGAAACTATTAAATACAGTATTTTGTCGGTTCCTGTGGCTTCGACTTTTACGCCATCTAAAGGAAAAGCCGAAGGTGTTGAAAAATCAAAAAGAGAAAAATTATTTAATAATTACGCGACTTTAGGAGTTGGAAATTATGGAACTCTAAATGCTGAATTGTTCGTAAATCAGGATTTAGGAAACAACGATTATGTAGCGGGAATGTTTCGTCATCACTCTTCGCAGGGCGGAATTAAGGATGTAGATTTAAATGATGAGTTTTATGATACTGCATTAAATGTTGGTTACGGCGTAAACAATCGTGATATGTCATGGAACGTTGATTTAGGATATCAAAATCAGATTTATAACTGGTACGGTTTACCGGCTGATTTTGGATCGACTTTAGCAGGACAGACGCGCGATGATTTAATTAGAGGAATCAATCCAAATCACTCTTATAATACCATTTCGTTAGGCGGAAATATCGAATTTAATGAAGGGATTTTTAGTAAAATATCTACTAAATTCACCCATTTCTCAGACAGTTTCTCTTCTTCAGAAAATCGTTTTTATGTAAAGCCTTCTTTCAAGGTAGAGGTAATGGATCAATCGATAAACACAAATATTATTGTGGATCACGTAAGCGGATCTTTCGAACATAATTATGCACGTGATAATACAAGTCCGTTAAAATACAGTTTGACAAATTTTGGGATCGAACCAAGTTTTGTAATTCTTGAAAACGACTGGACACTTGAGTTAGGAGCTGGATTGTTCTATGGTTTAGATTCTGAAAACAGCGGAAACAAGTTTTTTATCTATCCAAAAGTAAATGCTTCTTATAAATTAGTAGGTGATTTAATGATTTTTTACACGGGAGTAAATGGTAGTTTAGAGCAAAACTCATACGCTGATTTTGTGAATGATAATCCGTTTTTATCTCCAACATTAAATATGCGTCCAACAAGTAATCAGTATACTGTTTTTGCAGGTTTAAAAGGTAAATTGGCAAACAATATCAATTATAACTTAACAGGTTCTTATTTAAACGAAAAAGATAAAGCATTGTACAAAGGCAATGATTATACAGAAGATTTCTCCAACCAGAATTATGCTTTTGGAAACTCGTTTGGAGTAGTTTATGATGATGTGAGAACCTTCCGTTTCTACGGAGAATTAAAAGCTGATTTTTCAAGAAATGTTTCTTTTGGAATCAACGGAACTTTCAATAGCTACAAATACGATGGCGTAGAAGCATGGAATTTACCTTCTATGAAAATAAGTTCGAATCTTGATGTAAACATTACGAAACAATGGTATGCAGGTTTAAATGTTTTCTTTGTAGGAGAACGTAAAGACATGCAGTCGAACTTAGATTTAGGAACTGATCCTGTTATTACAACACTAAAAAGCTATTTTGATGCCAACGCGCATTTAGGATACAAATACAACGAACGTTTAACTTGTTTCTTAAAACTGAATAATATTGGAAATCAGGCTTACGAAAAATGGCTTAATTATCCTGTACAAGGATTTCAGGTGTTAGTTGGAGCAAATTATAAATTCGATTTTTAAGGTTTTTTAACCGCAAAGCGCTCAAAGTTTTTTTCTTTACGCGTTACACATAAAACACAAAGTTCGCAAAGCTAGTTCAATATAAAGCTTTGCGAACTTTGTGTTTTTAAGAAATCTTCTACATATAAAATCTTTGTGTTCTTTGTGGGAAAATTTTAGGTTCCGGATAGAAAAATAACCGCAATCCCGATAGCTATCGGGAGCAAGGATTTTTTTCTTGTGTTATATAGATAAACGATAAAGTTCGCAAAGTTAGTTCAACACAAAGCTTTGCGAACTTTGTGTTTTTTTTAAACCTTTTAAGTATGAAATCTTTGCGCCCTTTGCGGTTAAATTATAGGTTCCAAATAAAAAAAAATAACCGCAAAGTTTTTTTCTCTTGTGTTTTTTGAAAATATTCTAAGCAGAAAATCTTTACCTGCTCTTAAGTAAAATTAAATTGTTATGGAATTCGTTAAATTGGTAGAATTACTTCGCAATAACTATCAGAAACAAAGTTTTTCGAATGACTTTTAAGCTATACATTCCTGAATTAATTTAAATATTTCTGAACTTGTAACTCATGCTTTTTTGGTCGATCTTTGTGTTATTCCCGAACTTAGGGATTGAATAATCGAGTACATAACCTCACGCGCTTAACATTTTTATTTAGACTTTAATATAAAAAAAACTTAGCGCCCTTTGCGGTTAGATAAGTTGAATAAATTAAAATGTTTAGAATGGAAATTAAATTAAGACAAGAAACGGAACAAGATCACAAAAGTGTTTTTCAGGTAATACAAAAAGCTTTTGAAAATGAAGAATACAGTGATCATAAAGAACAATTTTTGGTAGAGAGATTAAGAAAGTCAAATACTTTTATTCCGGAATTATCGATTGTTGCCGAAGTGGATAATAAAATTGTGGGACATATTTTATTAACGAAACTTGAAATCGAAAATGATATAAATACCTATGAATCTTTAGCATTGGCTCCGGTTTCAGTTTTGCCTGAATTTCAAGGAAAAGGAGTGGGGTCAAAATTAATTTTGCACAGTCACGAAGTGGCCAAAGAATTAGGTTATAAGTCAATTATATTATTGGGGCATGAAAAATATTATCCAAGATTTGGATATGAGTTAACCAATAAATACGGAATCGAAATGCCTTTTGATGTTCCTGCAGAAAATTGCATGGTGGCCGTTTTAGTAAAAAATGGATTATCAGGAGTGAGAGGAAAAGTGATTTATCCCGATGCTTTTTTCGAATAATAAATTACACAAAGAAGAAAAACCTTTGCACCTTTGTAACTTAGAACCTCAGTACCTTAAAAAAAAATGGAATTCAAACAAAAAATACATTCACATTACCTTCAAATGGTTCAGGACCGAATCGACGTTTTTAGAGACATGATTTCGGCTTTGACCGAAGATTCTAAAAACGACGCAAAAGGTTCTGCCGGAGATAAGCACGAAACTGCTTTGTCGATGATGCATATCGAGCAGGAAAAACTCACCAATAAACTAAAAGAAGCGATAACCCAAAAAGCGGTTTTAGATAAAATAGATCCCACAAAAACAACTGAAAACATCATTTCAGGAAGTTTGGTAAAAGCCAACGGAATTTATTTGTATGTAAGTGTGGCGCTTCCTAAAATTACTATTGATGGTATAAATGTTATTGCACTTTCTCCTCAATCTCCGCTTGGTTCGCATTTGATGGGAAATAAAGTTGGATTTCAATTTGAAATAAATAAGACGCATTATATGATTGAAAGTGTTTTGTAGATAGATTATTGTTTATAAGACCTTTGTCAAAGTTTCAAAATTTGACAAAGGTTTGCGGGCTAAACACACAATCTTGTCAGACTGACCAAAGTCAAAGTCATGTAGAAATTCCGTATCGTAAACCCGACAGGTTTTTAAAACCTGTCGGGTTTATTGCGTTTAGAAAAATCGCCAGTCTTAGTCGAGTTTCTAGTGTGATTTCTCCTTACGTTGAAATGACAAGATTGACAAAAACAATAATTCTTCGACTATTTTCTTTCTTCTCTTTGTGAATATTTCAATGATTCTGAAATATCATAAAATTTAATTCAAAGATCTCTTTAAAACCTTGTGATTTGTGCTTTGTTTGAGCCTGAAATTGAAATTTTCAAGTTTGAACCTTTTTTTAGTGTTAAAATTTTACATTTTACATGTAAAATTAAAATTATGGTTTAAAATTATAACTGAAATGCGTATTTGTGTTTTTCAATCGTAACCGTTAACGCATCTTTGCCTTATCAAAATAAAAATTACAATTAAAAATATAGAATTATGTGTGGAATCGTATGTGCCTTTGATCTAAAACAAAAAGCCGAAACCTTAAGACCTCAAGTATTAGAAATGTCTAAAATCATTCGTCACCGTGGACCAGACTGGAGCGGAATTTACAGCAATGATAAAGCAATTCTTTCTCACGAGCGTTTGGCGATTGTAGATCCAGCTTCAGGAAAACAACCTTTATTTACAGAAGATAAAAAATTGGTTTTGGCTGCAAATGGTGAGATTTACAACCACAGAGAATTGCGTAAACAATTTGAAGGAAAATATAACTTTCAGACAGAAAGTGATTGCGAAGTTATTCTGGCACTTTACAAAGAAAAAGGACCTCATTTTGTAGATGAAATGAACGGAATCTTCGGATTTGCAATCTATGATGTAGAGAAAGATGAGTATTTTATTGCTCGTGACCATATGGGGATTATTCCATTATACATTGGTTGGGATCAACACGGAACTTTCTACGTTGCTTCTGAATTGAAAGCTTTAGAAGGATATTGTACAAAAATCGAATTGTTTCCTCCAGGACATTATATGACAAGCAAAGACGGCGAATTTGTACAATGGTACAAAAGAGACTGGACAGATTATGATGCAGTAAAAGACAACGAAACTAGTATTCCAGCGATTAAAGAAGCACTAGAAGCTGCGGTTCACAGACAATTGATGAGTGATGTTCCTTACGGAGTTTTACTTTCAGGAGGTTTAGATTCTTCTATTACTTCGGCTGTAGCCAAAAAATTTGCTCAAAAACGTATTGAGTCAGATGATACAACAGATGCTTGGTACCCGCAATTGCACTCTTTCTCAGTAGGATTAGATGGTTCTCCTGATTTAGCAGCAGCTCAGGTGGTAGCAAAACATATCGGAACAATTCACCATGAAATCAAATTTACGATTCAGGAAGGTTTAGATGCAGTTCGTGATGTAATTTACAACTTAGAAACGTACGATGTAACTACGGTTAGAGCATCAACTCCAATGTGGCTAATGGCGAGAGTTATTAAATCAATGGGAATTAAAATGGTATTGTCAGGTGAAGGTGCAGATGAGTTGTTTGGAGGATATTTATATTTCCATAAAGCACCAAACGCTAGAGAATTTCACGAAGAAAACGTTCGTAAGTTAGGTAAATTACATATGTACGATTGTTTACGTGCCAACAAAAGTTTGGCAGCATGGGGAATCGAAGGTCGTGTACCGTTCTTAGACAAAGAATTTATGGATGTTGCGATGCGCATCAACCCACAAGATAAAATGATCAACAAAGAACACCCGATGGAAAAATGGGTTGTTCGTAAAGCTTTTGAAGACATGTTGCCGGAAAGTGTAGCATGGAGACAAAAAGAACAATTTTCTGATGGAGTAGGATACAGCTGGATCGATACTTTGAAAGAAGTGGTAGCCAAAGAAGTTTCAGACGAGCAATTGGCAAATGCGAAATACAAATTTCCGTTACAAACGCCAACTTCTAAAGAAGAGTATTACTACCGTTCAATTTTCGCAGAACATTTCCCAAGTGATGCAGCAGCATTATGTGTGCCTCAGGAAGCAAGTGTAGCTTGTAGTACAAAAATTGCATTAGAGTGGGATGAAGCTTTCAAAAACATGAACGATCCTTCAGGAAGAGCGGTTGCAAGTGTGCATGATGATGCTTACGCGAAAGCATAAAAAAGGAATTTTTAGAATTAGTATATATTATATTTCCGAAAGACGTTCTCAATCCTGAGAGCGTTTTTCTTGTCTTATAATGTTAAATTCTGTTATTTCAGTGACTTAAAATTATTTTTCAATAATTATTTAAGTTTCTTTTCTATATTTGGCATTAGCCAAAACAATGTTAAAATCGCTTATATTGTAGCGATATAAATACAAAAAAAGCTAAAACTGTAATTTTGTTTTAGCTGAAAATTAGAGGATTATAAAAAGGTTTTATATTGGGCTTACCTCTTTTAGTTGTGAGTAAAACTTAAAAGAAATAAAAAAATAGAATAGTATGTCTGGATTATTGGCTGTTATAGGTAAAGGAAAAGACCCGCAACTCGTAAAAGAGCTTTCTACAAGAATGTCGCATCGTGGTCCTGATGAAAGTGATTTGCATATTATGGAAAATGGAAGTATCATTTGCCATGAAAGTTTATCGATTATTGATCTTAAATCGGGTAAACAACCCATTCAGGGAACTAACAAGGCCTGGATGGTGCATGATGGAGAAATTTATAACTATCAGGAATTAAAAGATACTGTTTTAAAAAACCATACTTTTAGAACAAAATCAGACTCTGAAGTCATCGTGCATTTGTACGAAGAATTTGGATATAAGTTTTGTAATATGCTTGATGGCGATTTTGCTTTTGTAATTATCGATGGTGATAATTATATTGCAGCAAGAGATGCTGTTGGTGTTAAACCTTTATATTACGGACTTGACGAAAGAGGAAGAATTTATTTTTCTTCAGAAATGAAATCAATCGCAGATCAGTGTAAATCATTTTCTACATTTCCTCCGGGACATTATTATACCGGAAAAACAGGTTTCGTAAAATATTATAACCCGGAATACGAAGATCATTCTAATGCAAATAAAGCGTTAGATTTTGCTTTGGTACGTGAATCCTTAATCGAAGCAACCCGTAAACGTTTGTTAAGCGAAGTTCCTGTTGGTGTGATATTATCAGGAGGTTTAGATACTTCGTTGATTTCGTCAATTGCTTCGGGATTATTAAAAGATAGTGGCAAAAAGTTACCTTCTTTTTCTATTGGTTTAGATGCCGATTCGCCGGATAATATTATGGCTAGAAAAGCAGCTGAATTTTTAGGTACAGATCATCACGAAATACATTTTACGGTAGAAGAAGGTGTTGCTGTTTTAGAAAAAGTAATTTACCATATTGAGACCTATGATATTATTTCGGTAAGATCTAGTGTGCCAATGTATCTATTATCTAAGGCAATAGCAGATCAGGGAGTAAAAGTAATTCTTTCCGCTGAAGGCGCTGATGAGATTTTTGGAGGGCATTTGTATTTTAGAAATGCACCTTCTGCAGAAGAATTTCAGGATGAAACCATCGAAAGAGTTCAAAAGCTATTTACAGCTGATTTATTGCGTGCCGATAAAACAACAATGGCACACGGACTAGAAGCCAGAATTCCGTTTTTAGACAAAGATTTTTTAGATGTTGCTATTCGTGTTAAAACCGAAGAAAAACAGCCTAAAACATACGATGGTGTCGAAAAATACATTTTAAGAAAAGCATTCGATACTCCAGAACATCCGTATTTGCCAGCTGAGATTTTATGGAGACAAAAAGAACAGTTTTCTGATGGAGTAGGATACAGTTGGATTGATGAATTGATTGAATATTGTGCAACTCAGGTTTCAGATGAACAATTGGCCGGAGCAAGTGCTGAATTTCCGTATAATTCACCAACAACAAAAGAAGCGTATCTTTACAGATCAATTTTTCATAAATTTTATCCGCAAGTTAGTGCTGCGCAAACAGTACGAAAATGGATTCCGAAATGGCAGGAAAATCAGGATCCGAGTGGAAGAGCTAATGCTGCACACTTAAAAGGAAATTTCGAAAGCGTAAAATCTGGAGTAGAGGTTTAGCTTTTTAAATGTCAATTAATAAATTCCAAATTCCAATTTGGATTAAAATAATATAAAATCCGAAACAGCATTATAAGTGTTGGTTTCGGATTTTTTTTGTGCGTAAATTTAGCTATTACGGTTTGCCGTAAATTACTAAAAGTAAGTTAATATTGATGTATTGTGTTTAGGAAAAAAACTATATTTGGTTACCAAAAATTAACTAATCCTTTAACTGTAATCTATGAGAAACTTATTATTAAGCAGCGTCTTATGCTGCTCTCTTGTTTCATTTTCTTCAGTTTATGCACAAAAAAAGACTGAAACCCCAAAGTACATCAAAAATGTCGAAGGCGTAAAAGAATATTCGCTGAATAACGGCTTGAAAGTACTGTTTATTCCCGATGCTTCTCAAAGCAACATGGTCGTGAATATTGTTTATAATGTAGGTTCAAGAAATGAAGGTTATGGTGAAAAAGGGATGGCGCACTTGCTGGAACACATGCTTTTTAAAAGTACCAAAAATTTAGGAGATATTAAAAAAATGCTTTCTGATAAAGGCGGAAATGCAAACGGAACAACCTGGTTAGACCGAACAAATTATTATGAAGTTTTTCCTTCGAATGATGAAAATCTAAAATGGAGTATTGAAATGGAAGCTGATCGAATGATCAACGCGACTATTTTACAAACCGATCTCGATAAAGAATTCTCTGTAGTTAGAAACGAATTCGAAATTGGCGAAAATAATCCGGATGGAGTTTTGCAGGAAAGAATTTTGTCTTCGGCTTATGTATGGCACAATTACGGAAGAAGTACCATTGGTAGTAAAGAAGATATTGAGCGTGTAAAAGCTAAGACACTAAGGGTTTTTTATGAGAAATATTACCAGCCTGATAATTCAACTTTAATAATTGCCGGAAAGTTTGATGAGAAAAAAGCGCTGCAATATGTGGGGCAATATTTTGGAGCAATTCCAAAACCTAAAAGAACGCTGGATAAAACCTATACGATCGAACCGGCTCAGGACGGAGAAAAATATGTTGAATTAAACAGAGCAGGAGATAGTAAAAACATTGGTGCCTTGTATCATACCGCTGCTTATGTAGATAAAGATTATGCTGCGCTTGATGCTTTAGGAGAGATTTTAACAGCTGATCCTTCAGGTTATTTATATAAAACATTGGTAGAGACCCAAAAAGTATCGAGTATTTATTTTTGGCAGCCAACAACCAGAGATGCTAGTTTCATGTATTTTGGAGTTGCGGTTCCAAACGATAAAGATGTTAAGGCTACAAAAGATATTGTAAGATCTGAACTGGATAAAATAGGATCGACTAAATACACCGATGAAGATGTTAGCAGAGCCAAAGCAAAAATTATCAAACAAATTGAAGGTATAAAAAACAATACAATTTCATTTGCTATAAATCTTACTGAGATTATTGGCGCGGGAGATTACAGATTAGGATTTTTATACAGAGATGCTGTCGAAAACCTAACAAAAGAAGATATACAAAGAGTTGCTGAAAAGTATTTTAGAAGCAATAACAGAACAGTTGGAGTTTTTATTCCGTCTAAAGACGAGCAAAGAGTAAAACCGGCAGAATATACAGATGAGCAATTACTGGCTTTAACCAAAGATTACAAAGGAAAAGCTTTAGAGAAAGAAGCAGCTGCTTTTGAAGCTTCTATCAAAAACTTAAAGCAAAATTTTGTAGAAGGTAAATTGAGCAATGGTACAAAATATGGCCTGATCAAAAAAGAAATAAAAGGCGGAAAGGTTCAGGCTAGTTTTCAGTTTCCTGTAAGTAACGAAAAGGATTTAACCGGAAAATCAGATACTGGAGGAATTTTGGCTCAGTTGTTAAAAACAGGAACGAAAACAAGAACTAAAGAACAAATCAGCGATCGCTTAGATCAATTAAAATCAAGTATTTATTTTAATTTTACAAGACAAACTTTATCAGTAAATATTAGTACTTACAAAGAGAATTTTAAAGAAGTAATGGAGATTTTAAACGATTTACTGACAAATTCTACTTTTCCGGAAAATGAATTGACAAAGACAATCAGTGAATACAACACTTATTTAGAGGCAAATCTTAATGATCCGCAATCAGTTGCTTTTACGGAACTTTCAAGACAAACGACAAATTACCCTAAAGGAAGTATTTTTTATACACCAACGCTTCAGGAACAAATAGATGCATTTAAAAAAATCAAGCAAACTGAAATTGTAGATTTTTATAAAAATATTCTGGGAGGAAATAATGGAGTTGGAAGTGTAGTAGGAGATTTAGACGAAAAATCTACAGCTGAGATTTTAGAAAATACCTTTGGGAAATGGAATTCAAAATCAAACTATGAATTAGCTAAACCTACTTATTTTGAAACAAAAGTATCAGATAAGGATTTTATAACTCCGGATAAAGAAAATGCAGTAGCGCTTGGTAGAATTGGTTTTAAAATGACAAGAAGCAGTACAGATTACCCTGCATTTGTAATGGCTAATGAAATATTAGGAAGCGGAGGATTTTTGAGTGCAAGAATTCCGATGAGATTGAGAGAAAAAGAAGGGATAAGTTACGGAGCAGGTTCTTTTATTGATGTGCCTGTTACAAGTGATGTTGCTTCATGGTCGTATTATGCTTTCTTAAATCCGACTAAAAAGAATGCTGTTGAAACCGCTACAAAAGAGGAAATTGCAAAAGCATTAAAAGATGGTTTTACAGCTGATGAGCTAAAAGCAAACCTGGTGAGTTGGCAAAATGAAAGAAAAACAAGATTGGGTAGTGATGATACTTTAATGAATCTTGTAAACACTTATTTGCAATACGGAATTCCATTAGAAGATTATGATACATTAGAAACTAAAGTAAAAGCGTTAAAAGTCGAAGAAGTAAATACAGTTTTAAGAAAGTATTTAAGTCTGGATAAAATGACTTCAGTTTACGCAGGAGATTTTAATAAGAAATAATAAATTATAAAATTCCAATTTTTTAAATTCCAAATTCCAATCTAATTTGGAGTGAATCATAGAATCCGAAATAACATTAAAATTGTTATTTCGGATTTTTTTTGCCTGATCTGAAGTTTTTGGAATTTGGAATTTATTTATTGAGATTTTACTTTTATAAAGTTTTAAAATTGGGATTTGGAATTTGAAAAATTGGGAATTATTTAATTAAGTGACTAATTTTTGGAATTTGGAATTTATTTTTTGCTTTTTCAGACAATTGTGTTAATAACTTAAGCGCTTTAAATGGTATTTTAACGGATATATAATTTGCGTTTTTATATATTTGCGTGTTAGACAATAATTACATTTTTTAGAATAAATTATATGAGCGAAGAAATCAAGAAGAACAATTATTCAGCAGATAGTATTCAGGCATTAGAAGGAATGGAGCACGTAAGAATGCGTCCATCGATGTATATTGGAGATGTGGGAGTTCGAGGGCTACATCATTTGGTTTATGAGGTTGTTGATAACTCTATTGATGAGGCGATGGGAGGACATTGTGATACTATTGGTGTTGCAATTAACGAAGACGGTTCAGTAACAGTTGAAGATAACGGTCGTGGTATTCCAGTTGATTTACATAAAAAAGAAGGTGTTTCGGCACTTGAAGTAGTAATGACCAAGATTGGTGCCGGAGGTAAATTCGATAAAGATTCTTATAAAGTTTCCGGAGGTTTACACGGTGTTGGGGTTTCGGTTGTAAATGCACTTTCGGTTCATATGAAATCTACTGTTTTTAGAGAAGGTAAAATCTACGAGCAGGAGTACGAAAGAGGTAAAGCAATATACCCGGTTAAACAAATTGGAGAAACAGAAAAAAGAGGTACACGTCAGACTTTTTATCCTGATGATACTATTTTTACTCAAACTATAGAATTCTCTTATGATACTTTATCAGCTCGTATGCGTGAACTTTCTTTCCTGAACAAAGGAATTACAATCACGTTTACAGACAAGAGAGAAGTAGATGAAAAAGGCGAATTTAAAAGCGAAGTTTTTCATTCAGACGAAGGTCTTAAAGAATACATTCGTTATTTAGATGGTAACCGTGAGCCAATTATTTCTCACGTAATCAGCATGGATCACGAAAAAGGTGAAATTCCGGTTGAGGTTGCCTTAATTTACAATACAAGTTATACAGAGAATATTTTCTCATACGTAAATAATATCAATACGCACGAAGGAGGAACGCATTTACAAGGTTTTAGAAGTGGTTTAACAAGAACCCTTAAAAAATACGCTGATGCATCCGGAATGCTGGATAAACTAAAATTCGAAATTGCCGGAGATGACTTCCGTGAAGGATTAACAGCTATTATTTCGGTAAAAGTTGCAGAGCCACAATTCGAAGGACAAACCAAAACTAAGCTTGGAAACAGAGAAGTAGTTTCTCCGGTTTCTCAGGCAGTTGGAGAAATGTTAGAAAATTATCTGGAAGAAAATCCAAATGATGCCCGAATCATTATCCAAAAAGTAATTTTGGCTGCTCAAGCTCGTCACGCTGCTAAAAAAGCGCGTGAAATGGTACAACGTAAAACCGTTATGGGTGGCGGTGGATTACCAGGGAAACTTTCAGATTGTTCTGAGCAGGATCCTGCAAGATGTGAGGTTTACCTTGTCGAGGGAGATTCGGCTGGTGGAACAGCAAAACAAGGTCGTGATCGTAACTTTCAGGCGATTTTACCATTACGTGGTAAGATTTTGAATGTTGAAAAAGCGATGCATCATAAAGTATTCGAAAACGAAGAGATTCGTAACATCTTTACCGCTTTAGGAGTTACCGTTGGTACTGCAGAAGATAGTAAAGCCTTAAATCTTGAAAAACTAAGATATCATAAAGTAATCATCATGTGTGATGCCGATGTCGATGGTAGTCACATCTCTACCTTAATATTAACGTTCTTCTTCCGTTTCATGAAAGAATTAATCGAAGAAGGTCACGTTTATATCGCAGCACCACCTTTATATTTAGTTAAAAAAGGAAACAAAAAAGAATATGCATGGAACGATGTTCAGCGTGACCAGGCCAACGAAAGAATGGGAGGAAGTGCTGCTATTCAACGTTATAAAGGTCTTGGAGAGATGAACGCGGAGCAATTATGGGAAACTACAATGGATCCGAGTTTCAGAACTTTACGTCAGGTAACTATTGATAGTTTAGCCGAAGCTGATAGAGTTTTCTCAATGTTAATGGGAGACGAAGTTCCGCCACGTAGAGAATTTATCGAGAAAAATGCAGTTTACGCAAATATCGATGCATAATAAATTTTAATTCTCAATTCGTTTAATTGTTTAAATTTACTTAAACGATTAAACGAATTGTCGATTTATCAAATAAACAAATTAATTAATAACCGATAAAGTATAAAATATGAAAGTTACCATTGTAGGAGCAGGAAATGTTGGAGCTACATGTGCAGATGTTATTTCTTATAGAGGAATTGCAAGCGAAGTAGTGTTGTTGGATATTAAAGAAGGCTTTGCCGAAGGAAAAGCGTTGGATATTATGCAATGTGCAACAAATACAGGTTTTAATACCAAAGTATCTGGAGTAACCAATGACTATTCTAAAACTGCCGGAAGTGATGTAGTAGTAATTACATCAGGAATTCCAAGAAAACCAGGAATGACTCGTGAAGAATTGATTGGTATAAACGCGGGAATTGTAAAAACAGTTGCTGAAAATGTATTAAAATATTCTCCAAATACTATAATTGTTGTAGTTTCTAATCCAATGGATACTATGACTTATTTAGCTCTTAAAGCTACAGGATTGCCAAAAAACAGAATTATTGGTATGGGAGGAGCATTAGACAGTTCTCGTTTCAGAACGTATCTTTCTTTAGCTCTTGATAAACCTGCAAACGATATCTCAGCAATGGTTATTGGAGGTCATGGTGATACTACAATGATTCCTTTAACGCGTTTGGCTTCTTATAACGGAATTCCGGTAACAGAATTTCTTTCAGAAGAAGTATTGCAAAAAGTGGCTGCTGATACTATGGTGGGCGGAGCTACACTTACAGGTCTTTTAGGAACATCAGCCTGGTATGCGCCGGGAGCTTCTGTTGCTTTCTTAGTTGACAGTATTTTAAACGATCAGAAAAAAATGATTGCATGTTCTGTTTTTGTTGAAGGAGAATATGGGCAAAACGATATATGTATAGGAGTACCATGTATAATTGGTAAGAACGGAGTAGAAGAAATTTTAGACATCAAATTAAACGATCAGGAAAAAGCGTTGTTTGCTAAAAGTGCAGATGCGGTTAGAGGGATGAATGATGCTCTAAAATCGATTTTAGTATAACGAATTTCGTAAAAAAAGGAAAAGACTGCACTTTTGCAGTCTTTTTTTTAAGATTAATTAATAAATAAATTGGTTAATCTTTTCGTTAATTATATATTTGCTCGGTTTAAAAAAAATGTTGTAATTCGTGATCTCGATTTTTTAGTTTTAAAAACTCATGTCAGGGCTTATTTTATGGGACTTTAAAACAAAAATAAACAATAAAACATAATTAATTTTTAGTAATAATGCAGAATAAAGGACTTATTAAATTTTTCGCAATTCTATTTGCATTGGTAAGTATTTACCAACTTTCTTTCACTTTTGTGGCAAATAATGTCAAAAGTGAGGCTAAAGCCTTTGCAGGAGATAATCCTGATAAGGAATTAAAATATTTAGATTCTATTGGTAAAGAAAAAGTGTTCAACCTTGGTTTTTCGGATTTTACTTATAATGAAGTAAAAAACAAACAACTTAATAAAGGTCTTGATTTAGAAGGAGGAATCAACGTGATTCTTCAAATTTCTATTAAAGATGTTTTGAAAGGTTTAGCTAACAATTCTAAAAATCCAGTATTTAATAAATCATTAGCTGATGCATCTGCAAATTTAGAAGGAAACAAAACGTATTTAAATAAGTTTTTTGAAGCTTTTGAAGCGAATTCAAACGGAACAGTAAGATTAGCTTCACCTGATATTTTTGCAAACAGAAGTTTACAAGGAGAAGGTGGAATCGATTTTCAAATGTCTGATTCGCAAGTTCAAAAAGTAATTAAAAGAAAAGTTGATGAGTCTGTTGAAAGTGCTTACAAAGTATTAAGAGAGCGTATCGACAAATTTGGTGTTACACAACCAAACATCCAAAAATTAGGAGAAACAGGAAGAATCTTAGTTGAGCTTCCAGGTGCTAAGGATGTGGATAGAATTAAAAAATTATTAGGTGGAAAAGCTCAGTTAGAGTTTTGGGAAACTTATAAAATTGAAGAAATCGGTAACTTCTTAGTTGCTGCAAATGAGGCTTTAAAAAAGACTGAAGTTAAAAAAACAGAAACTAAAACTGTTGCTAAAGATTCATTAAATGCTTTATTAACTGATGCTAAAGATTCAGTTGCTACTAAAAAAGGAAACAATCCATTATTTGACAAAATTGTAGGTCAGGGTGGTGGACCAGTTTTAGGTTATTTTGCACCAAAAGATACAGCTGCTGTAAACAGCTATTTCAAAAGAGCTGACATCAGAGTTTTATTAGGAGCTGATCAGCACAATGCAAAATTTGTATGGAGTAAACCAACTACTATAAAAGATCCTCAGGCAAAAGACATCAAAACTGCTAAAGATATTGAAGTAGTTGAATTATATGCTTTAAAAGGAAACAGAGATAACATTCCTGCAATGAGCGGTGGTGTTGTTACTGATGCAAAAGATACTTTTGACCAATTAGGAAAACCAGCTGTTTCTATGCAAATGAACAGCCAGGGTGCTAAAGTTTGGGAAGAATTAACAGGTAGAGCTTTCTCTCAAAAAGGTTATATCGCAATTGTTTTAGATAACATCGTATATTCTGCACCTGGTGTTACTAGCGGACCAATTGCTGGTGGAAGATCTGAAATTACAGGTTCTTTTGATGTTGCTGAAACAAAAGATTTAGCTAACGTATTAAACGCAGGTAAATTACCAGCTTCTGCTGATATCGTTCAGTCAACTGTTGTAGGGCCATCTTTAGGTCAGGCTGCAATTGATGCAGGTACTATTTCATCTGTATTAGGATTTTTATTAGTTTGTTTATGGATGGTATTCTATTATGGTAAAGCTGGTTGGTATGCTAACCTTGCACTATTATTGAACTTACTATTCTTATTCGGAATTATGGCAAGTTTTGGTTTTGTATTAACATTACCAGGTATTGCAGGTATCGTACTTACATTAGGTACAGCGGTAGATGCGAATATTATTATATACGAAAGAGCAAAAGAAGAATTGCGTGAAGGTAAATCATTGTCTGAGGCAGTTGCTGCTTCTTACGGATGGCACGGAGCAATGCGTTCTATTATTGATGCGAACGTAACACACGTTTTAACTGGAGCTATCTTGTTTATTTTTGGAACAGGACCAATTAAAGGTTTTGCTTTAACTTTACTTATTGGTATCGTAACTTCTATGTTTACGTCAATTTTTATCGCTAGAATTTTCATCGACAGAAATATTGCTGGAAAAGGTGATTTAACTTTCTCTACAAACATTACTAAAAACTGGTTTACTAATTTCCACTTTGACTTTATTAAAATCAAAAAATTCACATATATCTTCTCTTCTATTGTAGTTGTAGTAAGTTTAACTTCTATCTTCTTTGTGAACGGATTAGATGAAGGTGTTGATTTTGTTGGAGGAAGAACATTCCAGGTTAAATTTGAAAAACCTATTGATGCTACAACTGTTTCAGATGAGTTATCTGCAGCTTTCGGAACTCCTGTTGAAGCTAAAATTTTAGGTGATGATGATCAGTTAAAAATTACGACAAAATATAAGATTAAAGAAGATGGTGTTGCTATCGACGAAGAAGTGAATCAAAAATTATACAATGCATTGCAAAAGTATTACCCAAACACTTCTTACGATAAATTCATCAACTCATTTGATGGTAAAAAAATCGGTGTATTGCAAGCTTCTAAAGTTGGGGCTTCTATCTCTGAAGATATCAAAACTAACTCATACTGGGCAGTTCTTGGAGCAATGGCAGCAATTTTCTTATACTTAATGGTCTCTTTCCGTAAATGGCAATATTCATTAGGAGCGATTGCAGCGGTAGCGCATGACGTTATCTTTGTATTAGGAATCTACTCTTTATGTTATAAATTCATGCCTTTCCACATGGAAATGGATCAGCACTTTATCGCTGCGATTCTTACTGTTATTGGTTATTCTATGAATGATACCGTAATTGTATTCGACAGGGTAAGAGAGTTTATCATCGGAAACCGTAAAGGTAGCTTCGAAGATATCGTAAATGCTTCTATTAATACTACATTATCAAGAACGTTAAATACGTCATTAATGATGATCATTGTATTATTGACGATGTTTATCTTTGGTGGAGAATCTATCAGAGGATTTATCTTCGCGATGTTAGTAGGTATTGTGGTAGGAACTTACTCTTCATTATTTATCGCTACACCAGTATTGGTAGACACGATTTCAACTGATGAGAAACACACAATTGAAGAAAAACACAAGCAAGCATAATTGCAAGTTGATATAAATTAAAAAGATCCAACGAAAGTTGGATCTTTTTTTTGTGCTATATTTAAACTTATAAAGAGTGCTTATGAGTAAAAAAATACTTTTGGTTATATTGTTCCTTTGTGGTGTGTTTGTCGCTGCTGCGCAAGATAAAAATGATAAAATTGCAATAGGTTTTAATTACGGATTTGGGAGTGAGTTCAATAATAGAAACTACACTTTTACCAATCACTTTTATAAAGCTCAATTGTATTATCGAATAAAAGAAACGAAACACTTTCAGTATGAAATTCTAATTCAGCCCGAAATTAATTTTGCCACACATCAATTGCTTAATTTTTATTTTGTAAAGCCTGAAACGCCAGATTATATCCAAAAAAGAGAAGAATATACAAAGTTGAAGAATATACATGAATATGTTTTAAATCTGGGATTTCTGGTAAGAAAACCTATTGGTAAAACATTTTCGATTTATGCTTTGGCGAGTATCGGGCCTATGATTACAGATACTGAAACCGAAAGAATGTCTGATGGATTCGCTTTTTCGGATGTTTTAGCTTTAGGAATTTCGGCTAAAGTACATCAGTTTAGGTTTGATATCCGGCCTAGTGTCCGGCATGTTTCGAATGCAGGATTAAATAGCGAAAATGCGGGCTATAATACAAAGAATATTGAAATAGGTATTTCGGTATGTTTGTAAAAAGAAAGTGCCCAATATTTAAAATATTTGGGCACTTTTATATAATGAAATGTATTTTTTAAGATGCTGCTAACGGATTTCTTTGTGCTCTTATGATAAAGAATAATCCAATAATGATAAAAGGAATACTTAACCATTGTCCTGTTGAGAAAATGCCTAATTGATCTTCGATACCTCCCTGGCTTTCTTTTACAAATTCTACGATAAAACGAACTACGAATAAAAGAACTAAGAACAATCCGAATAATAATCCTGATTTAAGTCTTGCGTTGGTTTTCCAGTATAAGAAATATAAGGTAGCGAAAACAAATATATAGGCAATACCTTCGTACAATTGAGTAGGATGTTTAGCAGGAACTTCGGCTAATAAACTAGCAAATTTAGGATCGCTTATAATGGCATTGTATGCTTCTTTAGGATTTGCAATTCCGGTTTTTTGTACCACTTCGTTTTTGCTGAAAGCATCATGTAAAAATCGAATTCCGAATGCTGAGTCAGTTTCTTTTCCGATAATTTCAGAGTTGAAAAAATTTCCTAAACGAACAAAAATAGCCCCGCTCGCTACCGGAATTACTACACGATCTAAAATCCATAATAACGGACGTTTTAAAATCTTTTTGCTGTAATAGTACATTGCGATTATAATCGCGATTGCAGCTCCGTGACTTGCTAATCCCTGAAAACCGGTAAATTCGAACTTAGGCTCAAATCTAAATGGTAAGAAGATCTCAAGTAAATGATTTCTAAAATATTCCCAATCATAAAATAAAACATGTCCAAGACGCGCTCCTATTAAAGTAGCTAAAACAGTCCAAACAAACAAAGAATCTAATTTCTCAAGTGATTCATTTTCGCGTTCGAAAATCTTCTTCATGATGAACCAGCCTAAACCAAAAGCGATTACGAACATTAAACTGTAGTAACGAATCATAAAAAATCCTAAGTCGATTCCTTCTGAAGGATTCCAAATGATATTTGAGGAAAGTGTCATATATTAAATTGTTTTTTTATGTTGTAAAAATAAATATTTAAAGAGTCGTTGGTCTTTATAAAAAGTTAATGTTTATGTGAACATTTCTTTTCCGGAACAGGATCGTAGCCCGTTCTTCCCCAAGGATGGCAACTCAAAATTCTTTTCATTCCCAGATATCCTCCATAAAATAATCCATGAGTCTGCAAGGCCTGAATCATATAGGTCGAGCAAGTCGGTTCGAATCTGCAGCTTGCCGGTGTAAAAGGCGAAATGGCAGTTTGATAAAAACGAACTAATAAAACAAATGGAGTCGTTACTTTCATGATTTATTAGAAAATGAATTGATTATATAGAGAAGCTGGTTCCTTCTTTTCCGTCTTTCAACTGAATACCTAAAGCGATCAACTGATCACGAATCTGGTCAGAAAGTGCAAAGTTTTTATCAGCTCTTGCCTGATTTCTCATTCCGATAAGCATATTTACAACGCCTTCTAATTTATCATTATTGGCATCAGCTCCTTTGTCATCACTTAAGCCTAAAACATCAAATACAAAAGCATTAATTGCAGCTGTAAATGAAGTTAAATCTTCGGCTGAAATGGTTTCTTTGCCTTCCTTCAATAAATTGATATAACGAACAGCTTCAAACAATTGTGCGATTAAAATAGGAGTATTAAAATCATCGTTCATCGCGTCGTAAGACAATTGTTTCCAGGAAGCAATATCTATAGAACTTGTTGCGCTTGCCGAAATATTAGGTAAAGCATCAACCGCTTCCATTAATCTCTTATATCCTTTTTCTGCAGCTACAATAGCATCGTCGGAAAAATCAAGAATGCTTCTATAGTGCGCCTGTAACATGAAAAAACGAGTTACAGATGCAGAGAAAGGTTTGCTTAAAATTGTATTGTCTCCGCTTAAAATCTCTCCAGGCAAAATATTATTTCCGGTCGATTTTGCCATTTTTTTACCATTTAAGGTAAGCATATTAGCGTGCATCCAGTAATTTACCGGAGACTGACCTGTACAAGCTTCGTTTTGAGCGATTTCACATTCATGGTGCGGGAATTTCAAGTCCATTCCGCCACCGTGAATATCAAAATGATTACCAAGATATTTGGTACTCATCGCAGTACATTCTAAGTGCCATCCCGGGAAACCGTCACTCCACGGCGAAGGCCATCTCATAATGTGCTCCGGTTCTGCTTTTTTCCAAAGTGCAAAATCCTGAGGATTTCTTTTGTCAGACTGACCATCAAGATCACGGGTATTAGCCAGCATATCTTCGATATTTCGGCCGCTTAAAATTCCGTAATTATGATTTTCGTTATATTTTACAACATCAAAATAAACAGATCCGTTGGCTTCATAGCCAATTCCCGTATCAATGATTTTTTTGATGATTTCGATTTGTTCAATAATATGTCCCGTTGCTGTAGGCTCGATACTTGGCGGTAAAAAGTTGAAAGATTTCAAAATATCATGAAAATCTACCGTATAGCGCTGCACAACCTCCATAGGTTCTAGTTGCTCTAAACGTGCTTTTTTTGCAATTTTATCTTCACCTTCATCAACATCATCTACAATATGCCCAACATCTGTAATATTACGTACATAACGAACTTTGTAATCCAGGTGTAAAAAATACCTGAATATCACGTCAAACGACATAAAAGTTCTAACATTTCCTAAGTGTACATTGCTATAAACCGTAGGTCCGCAAACATACATTCCAACATTTCCTTCATGGATTGGTTTGAAATTTTCTTTTTCACCCGAAAGCGAATTGTATATTTTTAGTGGCTGCGTTGTATATAATGGCATTGTATAAATGTTTGTTGATGTTTTAGGAGCTAATCCTGCTATCCGCTATATCTTTTATGGTGAACCCCACCATAAAAGGATGCCGCTACTATCAGGGCTAGACCATAAATATAATAGAAATATCGTATAAAACTAGAACTGAGTGTCTAATTTAATATAGTCTAAAAATTCTCTCTTAGTTTGAGGATCTTTGAATTTTCCACCAAATTCAGACGTTACAGTGCTGCTTTCGATATCTTTAATTCCTCTTGAGTTTACACAAAGGTGTTTTGCGTCGATAACGCAGGCAACATCCTCAGTACCTAAAGCTTTTTGTAATTCCTGAACAATTTGCATTGTTAAACGCTCCTGAACCTGAGGTCTTTTAGCATAATACTCTACAATTCGGTTCATTTTTGATAAACCAATCACTCTTCCGCTCGAAATGTAAGCAACATGTGCGCGTCCGATAATGGGTAATAAATGGTGTTCGCAGGTAGAATAAACGGTAATGTTTTTCTCTACTAACATTTCACCGTATTTGTAATTATTATCAAAAGTAGAAGCTTTTGGTTGTTTTGAAGGATTAAGACCACCAAAAATCTCCTTTACAAACATTTTTGCTACTCGGTTTGGAGTACCTTTTATGCTGTCATCCGTTAAATCCATTCCTAAAGTCTGTAGGATGTTTTCAACGTCTTTTTTTATTTTTTCTATTTTTTCGTCATCACTTAGATCAAAAGCATCCTGTCTTACAGGGTTTTGTGCGTTGCTGCTAAAATGATTGTCTCCTATTTCGTCTAAAAAATCTTCGTTATTTATCATTAAAAACTACTATTATAATGGGTATATCTTTTTAAGGCGGTAAAGATAATTAATAAAAAGGAAACCTTTTCTATCGTTTTTACTATTTAATTGTTCCATTTTGGATATAATTTAAATTAAAACCAAAAGGTGATTTTTTTAAAAGACAAAAGACAATAACATAAGGTGTTATTGTCTTTTGAGAGTTTTTGTTTTTTGTTGTTATTTTTTGTTGTAAACCAGCAACGCTTCTTTTAAAATGTTTACAGCAGTCACTAAATCTTTTTTGTTTAAAACATAAGCGATTCTTACCTGATTCAATCCCATTCCCGGAGTCGAATAAAATCCTGCAGCAGGAGCCACCATAACCGTTTCTCCGTTAAGATCGTAGGTTTCAAGAAGCCATTGTGCAAAATCATCAGCATTGTCTATTGGCAATTGTGCGATGCAATAAAAAGCACCTTTTGGTTTGGTAACAATTACGCCTTCAATTTTATTCAATTCTGTAATTAAAGTATCGCGACGGCCTTTATATTCGGCAATTACATCATCAAAATAACTTTGTGGCGTGTCTATTGCAGCTTCGCAGGCAATTTGCTCAATTGTAGGCGGACTCAAACGCGCCTGAGCAAATTTCATAACCGTTGCCAGAACATCTTTATTTTTAGTAACCAGACAACCAATTCTTGCGCCACACATACTGTAGCGTTTTGAAACTGAATCGACCATGATTACATTTTGCTGTACATCTTCAAGATTCATTACAGAATAATGAACATCATCACCATCGTATAAAAACTCACGATAAACCTCGTCAGCAATTAAATACAAATCGTGTTTTTTGATCAGACCTGCCAATTGTTTTATTTCGGCTTCTGAATATAAATAACCTGTTGGATTTCCAGGATTACAAATTAATATCGCTTTAGTTCTTGGTGTGATCAATTTTTCGACAGTTTCGATGCTTGGCAAAGCAAAGGCACTTTCGATAGTCGAAATTACCGGAATTACAGTTGCACTCGTAGACGATGCAAAGGCATGGTAATTAGCATAAAAAGGTTCCGGAATAATAATTTCATCTCCCGGATCTGTAATTGTGGCCAATGCAAACAATAAGGCTTCAGAGCCACCAGTAGTAATAATGATGTCTTCTGAGTTAACATTTACGTTTTGACGTTGGTAAAATTGAGCTAATTTTTTTCTATAACTTTCATATCCGGCAGACGGACTGTATTCGATAATAGTTTTGTCAATATTTTTTACCGCCTCGATGGCCACTTCGGGTGTCTTGATATCCGGTTGACCAATGTTTAAGTGATACACTTTTTTTCCTTTTTGTTTTGCAGCATCTGCAAAAGGAGCAAGTTTACGTATCGGAGATTCGGGCATGTTTCTGCCTTTGTGTGAAATTGTTGGCATGAGTTTTATTATTGAAGTGCAAATTTGCATTTTTTTTTCGAATTTAACGTAAACATTACGGGTACTTATTAAAATGTAACAATTATCAATATTTTTAGTAATTTTATCATAAAATATTATCAATGAAAAAATATTTCATGTTGTTTTTTGGGCTTTTAGCATCTTTATCACTTATGGCACAGGGTGATTTTGAGATCGAAAAGCACAGTAAGAAGGTGACTATTCCCTTCAAACTGATAAATAACCTTATTTTTATTCCAATAAAAGTAAATGGTATCGAACTAAATTTTCTCCTTGATTCCGGTGTCGAAGAAACTATTTTGTTTAGTATGGAAGAAAAACAAGAAGTGAGTTTTCATAACATTCAGAAAATAAAATTGCGAGGCTTAGGAAGCGAAGATGAAATAGAAGGCTTAAAATCGACGAATAATGTTTTAGAATCACACGGTTTAAAATCCAGCAATCATTTAGTATATATTATTTTAGATCAAAGTTTTAATTTGTCCTCGCATATTGGTATTCCTGTAAATGGAATAATAGGCTATAAGTTTTTTAAAAATAATATAGTCGAAATCAATTATCAAAAAAAGAGAGTCGTTGTACATGCAAACGATAAGTCAACACATGAAAGGCTCAGTAAGAAATTTAATGAAGTTCCTATAACTATCGAGAGATCGAAGCCTTATATTTATGCTACAGCAGTAGTAAATGATGATAAAATACCCGCAAAATTACTGATTGATATAGGCAATAGTGATGCCTTTTGGATTTTTGAAAATAATAAAATAAAATTGCCTAAAAAGAATTTTCCTGATTTTTTAGGAAAAGGATTTAGTGGTGATATTGAAGGACATCGGGCTAAAATTGATAATTTTTTAATTGATGACTTTAACTTTAAAAAGCCAATTGTTTCATTTCCTGATTCTACATCTATCCGGAATGTGAAAATGGTTCCCGATCGGATAGGATCTGTTGGTGGTGAAGTTTTAAAGCGCTTTACTGTAGTTTTAGATTATGAAGATAAAAAAATGTATCTTAAAAAAAACAGTAAATTTTCTGAACCCTTTACTTACAATAAAAGCGGAATCACCGTTCAACACAATGGTTTGCAATGGGTTCAGGAAACGGTGCATTTAGAGATGGTAAAAGTAGCTTCAACATTAGACGAAGTTACTAAGAATGAAGTAAAAGATGGTAATTTCAGATACAAGTTTTCATTAAAACCGGTTTATGAAATTGTTAATATTCGGAAAAACTCAGCTGCTGAAAAATGCGGATTACAAAAGGGTGATATCATTGTAAGTATAAACAAAAATGCACCTTACAAATACAGTCTTCAGCAAATAAATAACCTTTTAAAATCTGAAGAAGATATCTGGATAAATCTCGAAGTAGAAAGAAACAGTCTTATTCTAAAATTTAGATTTAAATTGGAAGATGAATTATAAAAAGCTAAAAAACAATTCGTTAAAAATCTAAACAGAATTGAACTTTATTGCTGTATATTTTTTGATTTGTTTGAATTTTGTGAAAATTTAACTATTAAATCAGGTTTTTTGTTTAAGGAAAGTTATTATTTTATTATGTTTATAAAAAAATAACGGTATATGGTTAAAAACTACTCTAATTTCTTACAATTTTTATTGTTTTTTATTTTCTTATCGGTTTTACCCTCAAAAATTCATGCACAATGTGCTGGTGATGATGCACAAAAAATAATTTGTGATATTCAGAATTCTGCGAATCAAAATATTTCTTTATTTTCATTATTGGGAGGCTCTCCAACTCCGGGCGGAAAGTGGACAGACGATAATAATTTTAGAGGTCTGGATTCTATTAGCGGAAATTTAAATGCTCAACTTATTAAAGAAGGTGGGGTTTATCATTATACTTATACCGCTCCTGATGTTGCAGGATGTACAGACAATACAGCGACAATCACACTTACTATTGGTGCCTACGTAGGAGTTGGTTCTAAAGCTACTGCCTGTAGCAGAGAAGGAAACTTTAATCTTTTTACAGCATTTGACAGTACCGTTATGGGACCGCATGAAAACGGAATATGGAGAGATAGTTCAGGAAAAATTTTAGATTCACCTGTAATTGGGATTAGATATATAACAACCCAAACAGAAACGCGTCAATTTACGTATGAGGTGCCGCTTATACCGGAATGCCCATCTACGCCATTAATTACCACTGTATATGTCACTATTGTAAGAACTCCCGAAGAAGGAAATCCACAAGAATTAACATTATGCGGAACTACAGATTTAGCCGGTTATACTAATTATGACATGTTTGAATCTCTTTTGGGTGAAGACAAAGACGGTGTTTGGAAAGGGCCGGATATCACATCACGATCAGATCACAATGTTAACCTTCAGGATTTGTTTAACAAATACGGAGCGGTAGAATTAAAGTATACTTATACCGTTTTTGCGGTTCCTAACCAGAATGTTTGTAAAGACAGAACTGCAGATGTAGTTATTACACTCGAGAAACGAATTGACTTTACAGGGGCAGAAATTGTTGTACTTAATGATATTTGCGAAAGTGAAATGGCTACCGCGACCTACTCAGCAAGAGTTACGGCAGGTCCTCAGGGTATTCCTGACGGAGCATATAGGATTACTTATAATGTTAGCGGTCCAATAGCAGGATCAGAAACTGTTGCAGTAAATTTTAGAGACGGCGTTGTGGTTTTTCCCGTTAAATCGGCTTATTTTCAAAGTGTTGGTAAATTTACTATTACCGTTACAAGCATTGTTCCAACTCCTGGTCCAAAAAAATGTATTAGTTTATTTAGTCCTTTTTCTTATGATTTAAATGTATTTCCGTTGCCGCGTTTAGATAATGCGGTAATAACCACCAGTCCAATTTGTCAGAACGATATTGCAACTATTCAAATTTCGAATGCCACGCTATTGGCCGATGGTAAGTATCGTATCGTTTACAATATTAATGGTGATAATTCAGCTACAGGGCAAACGGCAACTATAACAGCTGTAGGCGGAAAAGCTAGTTTTGAAATTCCCGGGAACTTAAACGCAAAAAGCGGATTATCTGTAATCAGAATTACTAATATCACCAATATTACGAAACCCACTCCGCAATGTACTAATACGGCAAATGTTACCGGAAATCTGACCATAAATCCTTTGCCTGTTGTGGCAAATGTAAAAATCCAGGTCAATGATAATTGTTTCAACGGAGTTTTTACCGCCAGTGTTTCAGGATTGGGAACTTTAACAAAAGCGAAACTTTCTTATGTCCTTTTAGATAATAATACTTCGGTAGAACAAATTGTAGATTTAACGGTTTTAAATGGAAATGCCAATTTTGTCATTCCGTCTGCTTTACTTCCAAATACAGGTTCTACGGTAATTTCGGCTACCTATCTAACGAATGATATTACAGGTTGTGGCAGTGCTTTGGTAAACGTATTAGATGGTTTTTTAGTAAATGCAATTCCGTTAGCGCCAATTGCAGTAAATCCTCCCGATTTTTGCAAAATAGACAGAGCAACAATTGCTAATTTAACTCCACACGGTCCTCAATACAAATGGTATAATTCGGCAACTTTAACCACGCCGCTTTCTGATACTTATCTTTTAAAATCTGAAGACCTGTATGTAACCGAAACTTCAGCAGCAAATTGTACATCACCGGCCAGTATGATTTCGATTGTTGTAAAAGATACGCCCGCACCAACTTTAAATCCGGACGGACAGAATTTTTGCGGTTTAAAAAATCCAACAATTGCAGATCTTTCAAAAGCAACAAATGTACCTTCGACAGTTTCGTGGTATGATGCTCAAAATAATGGTAATTTATTAGCTTCAACCACTTTGCTTATCGATAAAGCCACGTATTACGGTTATGATCTTTCGAGTGTAACGGATTGTATTTCGGATAGTACTCTTGAAGTGACAGTTTCCTTAACCGAATGTGATCCTGCAGAATATGCATTTTTTGTTCCTGACGGATTTTCACCTAATGGAGACAATGTAAATGATACTTTCAGAATTCCTGATATTGAATTTTTATACCCGGATTATACGCTGGAAATTTTTAATAGATACGGAAATGTAATGTTTAAAGGAAATGCTAATAAACCCAATTGGGACGGAAGAAATTCTGAAGGAGGCGGTATTGGCGATGCAATAGCACCAAACGGGGTCTATTTTTATATTGTCAATTTTAATAAAGGCAATAGAAAAGCGCAACAAGGCCGACTTTACCTTAATCGATAATTCCTTTTTTATATTATTTAATATAATTTTCAAATGAAAAAAACACTACTTTTTATACTTTTCCTCTTTTATATCACATCAGCCTCAGCCCAGCAAGATCCGGAATATACGCACTATATGTACAATATGAGTGTGGTAAATCCCGCGTATGCTACCGGAGTTCCTGCGATGCTAAATCTCGGAGGATTATACAGAACACAATGGGTTGGAGCCGTAGGAGCGCCAAAAACTTTTACCTTTTTTGGTCATACCGCCGTGACTGATAAAGTCGAAGTGGGGATATCTTTGGTTTCTGATGATATTGGTGACGGCGCAAAAAAGGAAAATAATTTCTATGCCGATTTTGCCTATGTTTTGAATCTTGGCGGAAAAAATAAACTTTCGTTAGGATTAAAAGCAGGTTTTACTTCGTTACAAACCAATTTTAACGGATTCAAGTTTAGCGATGTACAAACAGATTTGGCTTTCGCCGAAAATATAAATGTAACCAGACCTAATATTGGAGTAGGAGCATATTATTTTAGAGATAATTTCTATGTTGGTTTGTCTGCGCCCAATTTATTGAGTTCCAAACATATCGAAGAAAAATCAGGAATCAATGCCTACGGATCAGAAGCGATTCATACGTTTTTAACCGCTGGATATGTTTTTCAGATCACTGATATGTTCAAATTAAAACCGGCCTTTATGTCGAAATTTGTACCTGGAGCACCAGTTTCTGTAGACCTTACGGCCAATGTTTTGTACAATAATAAATTTGAGCTGGGAGCAGCTTATAGAGTAAACGATGCCGTAAGTGCTTTAATGAATATAAATGTTACGCCATCGCTTAGAGTAGGTTATGCCTATGATCATACACTTTCGAACATGGGACAGTTTAATTCCGGAACACATGAAATTATGCTGTTGTTTAATTTAGATTTATTAGGAAAAGGATATGATAAATCACCAAGATTCTTCTAAAATGAAAAATATGAAAAAACTACTCGTTATTATATTCGTATTTTCTATACAGTTTATAAATGCTCAGGATCTCGAACTCGCAAGAGCCAAACGATTTTTTGATAAGACCTATTATAGCGAAGCCATTGTACTTTATGAAAAATTAGCTCAGGAAAAACCGTCGCAGGAAATTATTAAAAACCTGGCAGACTCTTATTTTTATACCAATAATTTAATAAAAGCACAACGCTATTACAGGCTTCTAATTCAGAATTACAGTAATAATTTAGATCGAAATTATTATTTCAGATATGCTCAAACCTTAAAAGCAACCAATGCTTATGATGATGCCAATGCAGCGTTAAAAGAATATTATGCAAAATCAGGGAATGCTGATGATATTGTCAATTTTGAAAAAGAACTTAAGACATTAGAAAACGTGTCGGCAATTGGCAAAAGATTCGAGATAAAAAACTTAGTCATAAACACACCCAATTCTGAGTTTGGAGCTGTACGATACAATGATAATTTGGTTTTTGCAGCAGTAAAACTAAAACCCGGATTATTCGATAAAAAGTTCAAATGGGATGATGAAACGTATTTGAATTTAGTGGAGATTCCGATTAAAAATATCAATTCAGCCGATTCTACTACTCATTATTTTGCTAAGGAATTAAAAACCGGAATGCACGAATCGAATGCTGTTTTTACAAAAGACGGCAAGACAATTTACTTTACAAGAAACAATTCTAAAAAAGGAAGCAAAAAAACAGACGATAAAAAAATCTCAAACCTTCAGATTTTTAAAGCGGAACTGATAGACGGAAAATGGAAAAATATCACCTCACTTCCGTTTAATAGTGCGAATTATTCAGTAGAACATCCAGCATTGAGTGCTGATGAAAAAGTATTGTATTTTGCTTCGGATATGCCGGGAAGTTTAGGTTCTTTTGATATTTATTCGGTAAACATTAATAAAGGAGCGTTTGATACGCCTAAAAATTTGGGACCTATTATTAATACAGATAAAAGAGAACAATTTCCTTTTGTTTCAGCTGATAATAAACTTTACTTCTCTTCAGACGGACATTTAGGATATGGCTCTCTGGACGTTTTTGTTTCAGAAATTAACGGAAACGAATATTCAAAACCGGTAAATGTTGGGTTACCGTTAAATTCTAATTCAGACGATTTCTCTTTTAATGTAGATTCAAATACCAAAGAAGGTTTTTTTGCATCGAATAGAGAGGGCGGAAAAGGAAAGGACGATATTTATTGGTTTAAAGAAACCAAAGAGTTAATTGTAGAAGATTGCAAACAGTTTATTGCAGGAACAATTACAGATGTTGATACCAAATTGGCTTTAGAAAATGCCATTGTAATACTGCAGGATTCAGATAAAAAGATTTTGAATACGATTATTACAAGTGCCGACGGAAAGTTCAGTTTTACCGTTTCCTGTGAAAGTTCGTTTACTGTTTTAGCTTCTAAAGAAAAATATACAAGCGAATCGAAATCATTGTCTTCAGGAAAAACAAGAGACGCGAGTAATGATGCTTCGATGGCATTAAAATCTCTTGAAGTGATCAAACAAGAAGAACAGCAAATTGCCGAAAACAAAAGAAAACAACAAATTATAATAGAAGAAGAGAATAAGAAAAAAGAAGCTTTGGCGGTTATAGCATTAAAAGAAGCGCAGAAAAAAGCAAAAGCAGATCAGATTGTAGCGGCAGAAATTAAGAAGAAAGAAAAAGCAGAGGAAATTGCGGCGACAGAAGTTAAGAAAAAGGAAAAAATAAAGCAGATTTTAATTGATGAAAAAGATGTTGTAAGAGACAAAGACAGATTGATCATCAAAACAGATCCTATTTATTTTGACTACAATTTGTGGTACATACGTAAGGAATCTAAAGTTATCTTAAGTCGTGTTGTAGCTTTAATGAAGAAATATCCGGATATGGTAATTGAGATAGGATCTCATACAGACTCAAGAGGAAATGAAAAGTTTAATGAAAATTTATCTCAAAAACGAGCCAATTCGACCAGGGATTTTATCATAGAGTCAGGCATTAATGCCAAAAGAGTTCAGGCGAAAGGTTACGGAGAATCGGTGCCAATTATAAAATGTAAAACAGATGACGCCTGCTCTGAAGAAGAACATGAGTTGAACAGAAGATCTGAATTTGTGATTAAGAATTTATAGACTTCGTTTGCATACAGTAAGTTAACCTAACAGGCTTTAAAAACCTGTTAGGTTTTTTTAATTTTAATTGGGAAGTCTTTTTTTTGGCTTCTTTTTTATTTAACTTTATAAAATAACAACGAACCTAAAAATAATAATCTATGAAAAACTTAGTCATATCTTGTTTGCTTTTGTCTTGTGTTGGACTTCAAAGCTGTAAAAATGATGAAAAACAAAAAGAAGCTGAAGCTGCAAAAGCCGAAGGCGAAAAAGTTGTAAGTGTTCAGTGCTATAAAGCAGTATATGAAAAAGATACTATCGATCTAAAATTGAATACTTTAAAAAACGGAAAACTTTCAGGAGATATGCTGATGAAAGTGGCAGGTTCTCCAGAGAAATTTGGTGAAATTGCCGGAGAATTTCACGGAGATACTTTGTTTGCAGATTATACTTTTAAGGAAAAAACAAATAAAGACAGAACGTTCAAAAATCCGATGGCATTTTTAAAACGAGACAATCAGCTTATTTTAGGTAACGGAACCATGCAAACCACAATGGGCGTAACTTATTTGGTAAAAGATAAACCAATCGATTTTGATCGCGTAAAATATAAATTTTCGACTACTGAATGTGTTGAGAAAAAATAGCGAGAATCTTTGTCAAAGATTTATCATTATAATAGACCCGACAGGTTTTTAAAACCTGTCGGGTTTTATTATTATAGATCCCATCATTGTTACTGTGTATTTTTTCAGGAATGTCACCCTGAGCGGAGTCGAAGGACCACAATCTTGTCATCCTGACGAAGGAAGGATCACACTAGAAACTCCACAATCAAAATTGCCAATCTTTGCCGAATCCCGCGTGTGATCCTTCCTTCGTCAGGATGACAAACTTTAAGCTGAAAACTGCGATTGAAAACTCCACAATCAAAATTGCCAATCTTTGTAGAATCCCGTGTGTGATCCTTCCTTTGTCAGGATGACAAACTTTACGTTAAAAACTGTGACTAGAAACTCCACAATCAAAATCGTCAATCTTTGCAGAGTTCCGCGTGTGATCCTTCCTTCGTCAGGATGACAAACTTTATGCTGAAAACTTTATGCTGAAAACTTTGACTGAAAACTGAATACTGAGACTAATTAAAACGTCCGTTCGCTCGCGAGAGGGATAGGAGCAAGTTACCTTGTAACGTGGATAGCCCGACAGCATCGCGCTAAGAGGGCGTATAAGCGCAAAGAATTTTTGCCCTCTTTGCGGGATGGTGTCTCGCCCAAAGTATGGTTATAATATATGTTGTAAAGAAGTTTTTTGCGATTAGGATTGTTTAGGGGAAAAAGGGCATAAAAAAAACCGTTCCTTATTAAGAAACGGCTTTTACTATTTTTGGATTTTTATTTTTTTTATAAAACTTCTCCTTTAATTTTAAGGGCAACTCGGCCATCAGGATAGTTTACAGCATTAGTTTCAACAGTAATTGTTTTACGAATTGGACCTGAAACCATGTTGTATTTTACATCAATTTTACCTTTTTTACCAGGCATAACTGCTGCTGCGGGTTTTGTAACAACGATAGAACTTACAGTAGATTCTGCACCTGTAATTAATAGTGGTGCATCGCCTGTATTTGTAAATTCAAAAGAGCGAAGTCCGTTGTCGCTTTTTGAAATTTTTCCATAATCGATGGTATTGTCTTGGGCTGCAAATTCAATTTTTGGGCCGTTTTGTGCATAACCTATTGCGCTAAACAATACGACAGCAATAAAAGAGGCTACATTTTTCATTTTAAATTTGTTTTTAAGTTGTAAGTAAATATACATTCTTTTAATTAACACACAAATTATTAATTCGCTTTTTATAGTGTACTTAATTATTTACTTTTGCTGTCAATATAATTACAAAAATTGAACCAAAGTTTATTTGGTTATTTGTTTAAGTGTTTAATAGTTGAATGAAAACATTCAATACGATTAAACAAATGAGCGAATTAACGATTAAACGAATTAACGATTAAACAGCCTAATAAATGACAATTCCAGCACAATTTGACGCTAAGACGATTGAGAACAAATGGTATGATTACTGGATGAAAAACAATTATTTTCATTCAGAACCAGATCATAGAACGCCGTATACTATTGTAATTCCTCCTCCCAACGTCACTGGTGTCTTGCATATGGGACATATGTTGAATAATACTATTCAGGATGTTTTAATTCGTAGAGCACGTCTTAAAGGATTCAACGCTTGTTGGGTTCCGGGAACGGATCACGCCTCTATTGCAACTGAAGCAAAAGTGGTAGCAAAATTAAAAGCAGAAGGAATCAATAAAAACGATTTGTCCCGCGAAGAGTTTTTGGCACATGCTTGGGAATGGACGCATAAATATGGTGGAACAATTTTAGAGCAACTTAAAAAACTAGGTGCTTCATGCGATTGGGAACGTACCAAATTTACGATGGATCCTGACATGTCGGCAGCGGTAATTAAATCATTTGTTGACCTATATAATAAAGGATTAATTTACAGAGGTTACCGAATGGTAAACTGGGATCCGGAAGCTAAAACGACTTTGTCTGACGAAGAAGTTATTTACGAAGAACAACAAGGGAAATTATTTTTCTTAAAATATAAAATTGAAGGATCTGAAGATTTTCTGACTATTGCAACTACGCGTCCGGAAACTATTTTTGGAGATACTGCAATTTGTATTAACCCGAATGATGAGCGTTTCACACATTTGAAAGGTAAAAAAGCTATCGTTCCTATTTGTGGTCGTGTAATTCCTATTATCGAAGATGAATATGTAGATGTAGAATTCGGAACAGGATGTTTGAAAGTAACTCCTGCTCACGATATGAACGATAAAACGCTTGGAGAGAAACATGATCTTGAAATCGTTGATATTTTTAATGAAGATGCTACACTAAATAGTTTCGGATTACATTATAAGGGAAAAGACCGTTTTGTAGTTCGTACTGAAATTGCAAAAGAGTTGGAAGAAATTGGAGCTTTGGCAAAAACCGAAATCCATTTGAATAAAGTAGGAACGTCTGAAAGAACCAAAGCGGTAATCGAACCAAGATTATCAGATCAATGGTTCCTAAAAATGGAAGAATTAGTAAAACCAGCAATTAAGTCGGTTTTAGAAACAGGAGATATTAAATTACACCCGAAACGTTTCGAAAACACTTACGCGCATTGGTTAAACAATATTCGCGATTGGAATATTTCTCGTCAGTTATGGTGGGGACACAGAATTCCTGCTTTTTATTACGGAGACGGAAAAGAAGATTTTGTAGTTGCTGAAAACATTGAAGATGCTTTAGCTTTAGCAAAAGAAAGAACCAACAACCAACAACTAACAACCGACAACTTAAGACAAGATGTTGATGCTTTAGATACCTGGTTTTCTGCTTGGTTATGGCCAATGTCAGTTTTTGATGGTGTTGTGAATCCTGAAAACGAAGATTTTAAATATTATTATCCAACAAATGACTTGGTTACAGGTCCGGATATTTTATTTTTCTGGGTTGCCAGAATGATCATTGCCGGTTACGAATATACAGGCGAAAAACCGTTTAAAAATGTATACTTAACAGGTTTAGTACGTGATAAACAACGTCGTAAAATGTCTAAATCATTGGGGAATTCTCCTGATCCTTTAGACTTGATCGAAAAATTTGGTGCCGATGGTGTTCGTGTAGGATTGCTTTTAAGTGCTTCTGCAGGAAACGATATTATGTTTGATGAAGAATTATGCCTACAAGGAAAATCATTTACAAACAAAATATGGAATGCGTTTAAATTGATTAAAGGTTGGGAAGTTTCTGAAACAATCCCGCAGCCGGAATCATCAAAAGTAGCAATCGAATGGTACGAAGCGAAGTTGCAACAAACTTTGGTTGATATTGAGGATAATTTTGAGAAATACAGAATTTCAGATTCATTAATGGCGATCTACAAATTGGTTTGGGATGATTTCTGTTCTTGGTTCCTTGAAATGATCAAACCGGCTTACCAACAACCAATTGATAAAGCAACGTTTGACAAAGCAATCGAAATGTTAGAAAGTAACTTAAAATTACTTCACCCATTTATGCCTTTCTTAACTGAGGAAATTTGGCACTTAATTACAGACAGAACTCCGGAAGAAGCTTTAATTGTATCAACCTGGCCAGAATTAAAACCTTTCAATGCAGGTTTAATTGCTGATTTTGAAAGCACAATCGAAGTAATTTCAGGAATCAGAACGATTAGAAAAGATAAAAATATTCCGTTTAAAGATGCTATCGAATTAAAAGCCATCAACAGCGAAAGTCTTTCGACTTATTTTGATACCATCGTAACGAAATTAGGAAACATTACTGCTTTCGAATATGTTTCGGCTAAAGTAGATGGAGCGTTATCTTTCCGTGTAAAATCAAATGAATATTTCATCCCGATTTCAGGAGGAAATATTGATGTTGAGGCTGAAATTGCAAAGCTTACTGCAGAATTAGTTTACACGCAAGGTTTCTTAAAATCAGTTCAGGCAAAATTATCAAACGAGAAATTCGTTGCCGGAGCACCAGAGAAAGTCCTGGCAAACGAAAAACAAAAAGAAGCTGATGCTTTAGCAAAAATTGCTACAATCGAGCAAAGTATTGCTGGTTTGAAATAAGAATTAGATTTTTTTTTAAATATAAAAGCTGTCCATTTGGACAGCTTTTTTTGTATTTTGTCATTTCGACTGAAAGGAGAAATCACACGCGGAAAGCGACAAAGATTGATTACCACACAGTTTGTCATTTCGAAGAATGAGAAATCCTCGTTAGCAGCTCTACAAAGATTTTCAATTTTGATTGTGTTAGTTTCTTGCGGAGATTTCTCATTCTTCGAAATGACAAGATTAGGTTATAATCTGATTGTAAATAATTCGTGAATTCGTGGCTATAAAAAAACATCAATTATTATTTCTTCCTCCTCAAAACCAAAAATAAAGGATAGGAAATCAACGTGATGGCAACAATAATAGCAAAACTTTTAGGATCGCTGTAAATAAAACCTATTAATAAGGCTAGCGAAGCTATAATAGCGATAATTGTTGTAAAAGGATACCAGATCGAACGATAAGGTCTTGGTAAATCAGGTTCTGAAATTCGTAGTTTTATAAGAGAAAAATAAGCCAGTCCCCAAACGATAATAGAAGTAAAGGCAGCAAACGAAAATAAGACTTCGAATGAACCAATACAAATTAAAAACAAACTAAAAAGTGATGAAACCAAAAGTGCTACAATTGGGGTTCCGCCTTTATTAACTGCTGTTCCTTTTTCTATAAAAAAACCATCGCGGCTTAGTCCGTACAGGATTCTGGGCGGAATCATCATGAAGGCATTTAGAATACTGATTAGAGAGAATATAGAAATCACCGTAACGATAATGGCTCCGTTTTTTCCGAAAATGACGTTGGCAACATCGGCTGCAGCCAGATTTGATTTTGCTATGGTTTCTATGGGTAAAACGTGAAAGAAAGCCACATTCAATAAAACATAAATAGCGATTACAAGTAAGACTCCACTAAATAATGATTTCGGGATATTTTTGCTTGGATCGTCGTTTTCTTCGGCAAAAAAGCAAACACTATTCCAGCCATTATATGTGCCTATAATCAATTGAAGCGATTTGAAAAATCCAAATAATAAACCAATCTGAACAAGGGAATTGTCTTTTGGAATTGGCGCTAATTTCACGCCTGTATACATAAAACAAGCTACAAGCAAGGCAAAGAAACAAATGACTTTTAATAAACTAGTAATTTGCTGAATAAAGCTTCCGTTTTTTACGCCGCTTAAATGCAGTAATACAAAAGCGACCAAAAGCGAAATCGCCATTTCGGTAGAGTAGTTTCGAAGATCAGGAAATAAAATGATAATATATTCACTGATAACAATACAGTAAAAGGCAGGCGGAATAACATTGGTAATATAATCGAACCAGCCTGATAAAAATCCGGCATATTCGCCCAAAGCTCTTTTAATATAATTATAAGATCCTCCGGCTTTAGGTAACATTGTGGCCAACTCGGCATACGAATTAGCACCTATTAAAACAAATAATCCGCCAAAGAGCCAGGAAGCAATAACTAACCAATAATTGTCTAATAACCCCGCAATGGCGCCTGGTGTACGTAAGATTCCAACTCCTATTGTTCCTCCAATTAATACGGCAATATTAAAACTTAAACCGAGACTTTTCTTTAATTGGTTTTTCTTGGAATCTGACATATCTAGAGTTTGTTTTTTGATGAGATATAAAGTATCTGCACGGTAAAAGTAATACAATTCGAAGACTTTCGTTTGTGTCAACAAAAAACCTCATTTATTACTAAATGAGGTTTTGCATTTTAGTTAAAAAACCAAAAGCTTCTTCTGTTTTTCAAAAAATGAAAATGCAGAAAAAGCTTTGGAAAATTAACATCTAATTCAATTTTTTAGAACTTGTATCTAAGACTTGTCATGATCTGACGAGGCGCGATAGGGTTCACACTATAATTTTCGTGAACTGTATAATTCAATTCGTTTGTAATGTTTGATAATCTACATAAGATTGAAAATTTTCTCCACTCATAACCTAAAGAAGCATCAACTGTTGTGTATCCTTTTAACGGAATATCACGATCTCTGATTGTTATAATGTATGCTGGATCCGGTTTTGGATTTGCAGGAGTTGGTGTAACAGCTGTCCATAAATAATCATCGTTCCAACCTCCTGTACGGTCACCTACATAATTGGCAATTGCTCCAAAAGTTAATCCTTTTAATAAGCCCTCTGGCAATTTGTAGAAGAAACTTAAATTGGCTGTATGTTTAGGAGTTCTTGCTAATATATCGCCTACTACAAGACTTCCGTTTGTTCCTGATGATTTAGAAACTTTAGTTTCATTAAAGCTGTAACCTGCCAAAATATTCAAGCCTTCAACAGGAGTTGCAGTGATATCTATTTCGACACCTTTTCCTTTTGTAGCACCTACTAATTCTTTGAAATTGGTGTTAGCATTTTGTGTTACACCATCGGCTAAAAATTGCGCAGTTTGTGCCAGATTGTTATTTGTTATTTGATAAACAGTAACGTTTGTACTTAAAAGACCTTTCCAGAAATCTTTTTTGATACCCACTTCATACTGGTCAATAATCGAAGGATCTAACGGTTTTGAATCTACTGTTGTTCCGGTATTTGGTGTAAACGAGTTCGAATAACTTGCAAAAAGTGATAAATCTGTCGTTGGCTGAATTACTAATCCTGCTTTAGGCGAAAAAGCTTTGTTTAAGGTTTTAGCCCCTGTAACCGGAATTGCATTTTCGTAAGTAGTTGTAATAACATTTACATTGTTCTTTTTCTCGATTACTTCTTTTGTAGTAGTAGCTTCGGCTTGTTGCCAAGACCAACGTAATCCTGCCAGAACTTTTACATATTTATTGATCGAAACCAAATCTTGAAAATAAGCTCCAAAACGTTGTGTTTCTGTACTTGTTAATTGAGTAGTTCTTGAAGGGTAAGGAATATCACGACTTTGTGTGCTGTAATCGTAAGTATATAAGTTTATAGCTGTAGCTTCTGTTGTTATAAGGTCTGCAGGTTTTGCCGGATTATAGAATCCAAAAGTATAACTTGGAGCAAGAGAATTTTCGTAATCAACTCCTGTAAAAATCTGGTGTTTAACGCTACCGGTATTAAAAGTTCCCTGTAAACTCAATTGGTCGCCAAATATTTGTTCTGCACCATCAGCTTTTGTTAAACCACGTTTCCAGTTTCCGTTGGCATCAATTGTACTTAATTGTGCTGTTGAAGTCTGAGTTCTGCGGTAAGATTGATAAGAAGAATTAAAATTTAATTTCCAGTTTTTATTAAAATCATGATTAAACAACATCGAAGCACTTGCCGATTTTGTATTTGCTGTTGACCAAAGTGAACCGAAAAATTCGTTACGAGGTAAATCTAAAATTGTTTTACCATAAATTCCTGTACCAAAATCAGGAGTCCAGTCTGCGCTTAAATAATCCCCTTGAACTGTAATTTGTGTTTTATCTGAAAGATGAAATAAGAACGAAGGGTTAACGTAGATACGTTCGTTTTTTACGTAATCTCTAAAGCTTTCTGAGTTTTCGTAAGAAGCGATAAATCGGTAAGCTATAGATTTGTTTAACGGTCCGTAAATATCTAAAGATGGTTTGTAGAAAGAGTAACTTCCCATTTGCATGGATAATTCACCACCTTGTGTAAACTTTGGAGTTTTAGTTACTAAATTCATGATTCCACCAGGAGCAACGTTTCCGTATAACAAAGCAGAACCTCCTTTTAAGAATTCTACTTTTTCTAGAGATGAAACTTCCGGTATTGAACCTGCGTTGTAACGAAAGCCATTTTTAAACATATTGTTGGCAGACATATCGTAACCTCTTGAGAAAAAAGATTCCTGAGCGCCACCACGAGCAGATCCTACATAAACTCCGTTAAGGTTTTTTACTACTTCACTTAATCTAATTGCTTGTTGCTCTTCGATTATTTCGCTGCCAATGATTTGAACACTTTGCGGTAAATCCATTACTTTGATTCCTGAACGTGCCGCTTCGATTGGTTTTTTAGGCTTATTTGCTGTAATTAAAACTTCATTCAGAATTTCTCCCTTTTTGTTTTTTACAGTATCATTTGCTGTTGAGGTGTTGTCTGCCTTTGCATAATCCTGACTATAAGTAGCAATACTTATAAAAGATAAAGCGAATAGTAATTTATATCTCATGGTATTTATTTAGATTGAATAAAAATAACTTTTTGCAAATATAAGGTCACTTATATGTTTTAACAAAATATATTGATAGATTTTCTTACTTAAAACTTGATTAGTTTTGTCTTAAGATTTGCTTAAGATTTTGCTTTTTTAATTTATTGTTTTTTGAGATCTGAAGGTGAATTGGTCTAATACTCTCTTTTTATTTCATTTAAAGATTTAATGGTTGAGCATAAAAAAAACCTTGCCCAAAAGAACAAGGTTAATTGTATTAATACTTAAAAAAGCATTACTTATTTAACCGTGATTTGGTAAGTAGCCATTTTCCAGATTTCATCATATTTTTTGCCATTATGATCGCCAGAGGCTTTTTCAGTATGAGCGTATTCTACCATATAGTTTCCAGACCAGATTGGTGTAAAAGAAAATTGACCTTTATCGTTTGTCCATAATTCTTTTTCCCAACCATTTGGAGCAATTACTTTAATTTTTGTTTCTTTTGCAGCAGCACCTTCGTATAAAGCAAATCCATCAATTTTTACATTCTTTTTTGCGATGTCTGCGTTTTCGCTAAATACCCCAATTACATTATTGTTGGCAGTTGCATAGTTTCCTGCAGTTTTATTTCCAACTACTACTGTAGCGCTTGAATTGTAATCTAAAACCATAGTTCCGTAAACGTCTTTTACTTTGTGGTGCATTACAATAGTGTAAACTCCATCTTCATCCGGAGTAAAAAATGCCTGATATTTATTATCTAATGCTTTAGAAGTTAGTTTTGTTTCTTTTTTTGAAGGAGAAACTAATACTAAAGTAAAATCTTTTAAATCAGAGAACCATTTGTCTGCTTTTGTAATGTCGTTATCTGAAAATTCTCCAAAATAAACAGATATTTCCTGAGCTTTTCCTTTTGTACCAGTAGCTTTAGTTTCGATCCAAAGGGCGTGAGCAAATAATTGTGGAGCTGCAACTAACATTAAAAGTAAAAATGTTATCGTTTTTAAAGTTTTAGATTTCATAAGATGAAGTTTAAATTTTATTAAAAAATTATTTTTCACAAACTTAACTCTTATTTAGAATAATTAAAAATAAAACTTTAAAAAAAGACTTTTAAAGTAAAATAATTTAATGGGTTGGGTAATTTCGTAAAGTATATTGCCAATCTTTGTAGAATTCTGAGTGGTATTTGCTTGGCATATTGTAGTTCCAAAATGAAATATAGCAGACGAAAATATTGTTATGAAAACGAATTTCCTAGCCCCGATAGCAGTGGAAATCCTTTTGTGGCGTTGTTCGCCACAAAAGATTGGAACGAATTGCTTCGCCAGTTCGCACTTTCAGGCTCGGGTGCGGGATTAGCTCCTAAAAAAAAAGATCATCCTAATAAAGGACAATCTTTCTTTTGTTTTTCTGTGAGCGAAGTCAAAGGGTTTTATAGTAGGAGCGAGGGGCTTCGACTTCGCTCAGCCTGACAATATGGTTCTTTCAGTCTGGCGATGCAGTTCACTCAGCTTGACAATGCAATTCGTTAGAGTTTAGAATTTATAAGTAAAACTCGCCACAACATTTCTTGGTTTTTGCGGGTTTATAGTAGACCATCCTCCATTAAAATATTCTTTATTGGTAATATTATTAATGTTTAATGCGACTCTAAATTTGCTTACGTTATAAAAAACAGAAGCATTAATTACGGTATAAGATGGGATTACAAATTTTCCGGTTACTTTACTGTCTAAGGTAACATTGTCGCTGGCATAATTTCCTCCAAAACCAAGACCAAAACCGTTTAGACTTCCGTAATCAAATTTATAGGTTGCCCAAAGGTTGATTAAAGTTTCAGGACCTGACCAGATTGGTCTTTTTCCGGTTTCTAACCAAACATTCGATTCATCTCCTTTGATTACTTTACTGTCGTTATAGCTATAACCTGCAATAATATTGAATCCTTTAAAAGGGTTTGCATTCAAATCGAATTCAAAACCTTTGCTTTGTGCTTCACCACCTTGTAAACTATTGTTGATATCGGCAGGATCTGCAGTAACTAAATTGGCTACTTTAATGTCATAGTAACTTACAGTTGCATTTAGTTTATCGCCCAAAAGATTGGCTTTTATTCCAAATTCTAATTGATTGGCATGTTCTGGTTCGAATGTTTTTGAAACTCCTGTGCTGCCATTGATCATGGGTCCGATGTTTCTGAAGCCATTCATGTAGTTGGCAAACAACGAAAGTTTATCTTCTATGGGTTGGTACAATAAACCAAATTTTGGAGATAAAGCGGTTTGGTTGTAATCGTCAGCATCTGTTTTGATATTGCCTTCGGTATCGAAATAATCCAGACGTAAACTGGCCATTGCAATCAGTTTTGATGTAATATTGATGACATCTGAGGCATAAACGCTATAGGTGGCATCTTTGATATTGTTATCTTTTACGCCGGTGGTAGAAAGTATATTGTCGACTGAGCTTTGTGTTAGCACACGATCTCTCGCAGGATTTCCTGGTACAATAAGTCCGGTAGCGGGATCGATATAATTTTTTTCTCCCTGAGCGTTTACATTATAAACCCAAGCCCAGCCTGTACCGTTGTAAATAGTATTTTTTGAGAAATAATCTAAACCAACTACAAGTCGATTGCGCATATTTCCTATTTTGAAATCGCCAATAAAATTCTGTTGAATATCAGTTGTTATGGTTTGAGATTGCTCTCTGGTAATCAGGATTCCAAAATCACGCTGACCATTTTCGTTGTCGTAGATGTAAGAGTAATATCCGTTTGATCTTGTAGAACCTCTTGAAAGTGCCGTTTGCGAAGTCCATTGGTCTGAGATTTTGTAATTCATCTGACCTTGCAAATTGTATTTTGGGTTTTTGATAGACAAATCGTTACTATAGAAAGAAAGTTTTGTGTTGTAATTTAAATCGTTCATATTGGCATATTGCACGGGAGAATTTCTTCCTAAGAAAAGCATCGAAGGAGTTGTTTTTTCTTCCTGCATAAACTCTGTGCTAATCAGGAAAGATAGTCTTTCGTTTACTTTATACGATAAAACCGGAGCTACAAAAAATGAAGTTCTAAAACCGGCATCCTGAAAGCTGTTTTCGGTTTGGTAAGCGGCATTAATTCTAATACCTACATTATCTGCATCGTCTACAGAAGTATTTACATCGGCAGTAACTCTGTTTAAACCAAAGCTTCCGGCAAGATAAGATACCTCGGCACCAAAACCGGAGTAAGGTTTTTTGGTAACGGTATTAATAAGTCCGCCGTAACTTACTAAACTGCTCCCAAACAAAGTTCCTGATGGTCCTTTAATTACTTCGATTCTCTCGATATTCGCAGGATCTAAACTTCCGTTGGATAAACCTGGTAATCCGTTTACGATATTGGCCTGAGTTTCAAAACCACGCAAAGAGTAATACGATCCTCCATCGCCGCCACGACCTGTAGATTCCCATATTTTTTGAATTCCGGGTACGTTTTTCATGGCGTCTTCATAATTTGTAATGGCTTGTTCTTTTAATAAATCAGCCGAAACAACATTATAAACTTGTGGATTTTCGATGTTTTTCAGAGGCATTTTCGAAACATAATTACTTTGCTTCGGGAAAAGTTTTGCCCTGTTATTGGTAATGATAACTTCTTTTAATTGTTTGTTAGAAACTTTTAATTGCAAGTCAAGCGAGGTCGTTTCATTGGTAACAACATTTACTTCCTGCTCAAGTGTTTCGTAACCGGTTAAGGAAACCTGCAAAGTGTAGGTATTGGCTTTTACACGGCTAAATTCGAAAGCTCCATCTTCGTTGGTAATTGTACCGTATTTGGAGTTTTTAAGGATAATATTTACTCCAACTGCCAATTCGCCGTCTGAGGTTGTGATGGTTCCTTTTATTTTTCCTGTGTTTTGTTGGGCAAACATCGCGCTGGTGGCGATTAGAAAAAAACATAATGCAAAAGCAAAGTGCTGAATGCGTAGATTAAGATGCTTCATTTTTTTGGTTTGATTAATTATTCTAAAAGAGTTTTTTTTGAATTGATAAGAATTAAAAAGCACCTCCGGATTTAGAGGTGCTTTGTATATATAGTATTTAAAACTTCAACGTTAAGTTTACTAAGACATTTGCCGGAGTTTGTGCCATTCCATATGAATCCCAGTATTCTTTGTTTGTTATATTGTTGAATTTAACACCAAGTCTCCAGGTTGGCTGCTCATAAAAAACAGTAGCATTATAAACAGAATAAGAAGGAGCATAGAAACTTTCGTCTTCGAATTTGTATTGTTTGTCTACATAATTACCTCCAAAACCAAGTCCGAAATCTTTCAGTATATTTTGAAATTTATAAGACAACCAAAAATTAACTACGTTTTCAGGTGCTCCGCTGGCTTTATTTCCTTCGATACTAGCATCTGACGATTTTACGATTCGATTATCATTATAAGCATAACCAAGCACGGCGTTGAAACCTTCGATAGGATTCGCAATAAATTCGAAATCCAGACCTTTGCTTATTTGTTTACCATCCTGAACACTATATCCGTCGGGAGTTGTTCTTGTCGCATTATCAATAGTAATGTTGTAGTAACTTAAAGTTGTGCTTAATTTTTTATTGAAAGCTTCTACTTTTACACCACCTTCGTATTGGTTGGCATAAACAGGTTTTAGTACTAACAAACTTCCGTCTGGCTGATTTACGGGACCTGAATTTTGAAAACCGTTCATGTAATTTCCGAATAATGAAACCTGATTTTTAACTACTTCATACACCAAACCTAATTTAGGAGACAAAGCCGTTTGGTTATATCCCGGAACATCTACAAGATCTTTCTGAACGAAATTGTCTAAACGAAGACTTAACATGGCAGATAAACGATCTGTAAAACTGATTACATCTGAGGCATACACACTAAATATTTGTTCGTCAGGAACTGGCCATGTAAGTTGAGACAGCGCTGCATCGACTTGTTTTTTTCGAATAGGCTCAAAAGGTTTTGTTACATTGATCGTGTCCAGAACCGGCGTTGCACCATAATTAAAAGTACCTTTTGAGAATCTGTAATTTACACCTACTAATAGTTTGTGTTTGATGGTTCCGGTAGCAAACTCACCATTGATATTTTCTTGTATGTTCGTAAACTGATTTGATATTGGTCCAAAACGAGATACACTTCTTAGAACTTCAGTTGGTGAAGTCCATTTTGTGTAATATTGGTAACTGCGATCTACATTTTCGTCTATAAAAGAGTAAAGCGTTGTAGATTTCCAGTTTTCTGCCAATTGATATTCTGCCTGCACAAACACTTTTGTCGACGAAGTTTTGGCATCTAAGTCATCATGAAATAAACTTTTTCTGTAATCTATTTGCAGATCAGTTGGGTTTGTAATTCCCGGAGCATACGAACGTCCGTAAGTAGGGCGGGTGTTGTTTACATTGTAGATTTCAGTATCAACACTTAAGGTTAGTTTATCTGTTGCTTTGTAAACAAGACTTGGCGCAATCAGGAACGTTTTATTAAAACCATAATCTAAGAAACTCTTTTCGGTATTTACAGAAGTGTTTAATCTGAACAATACTTTATTATCAGGCGTTAATGGGGTATTAATATCAAGTGCAAGGCGGTTTAATCCAAAACTTCCTCCGGTATAAGAAACCTCCGTTTTTTTACCTTCAAAAGGTTTTTTGGTAACAAGATTTACAACACCACCAAAAGACGAAACAGACGATCCGAATAAAGTTCCTGATGGTCCTTTTAGCACTTCAATGCGTTCTGCATTATCTATAGAAATAGAACTACGACCCGTCATATTTTCCATTCCGTTTCGGGCGTTAACTCCCGTGCTAAATCCTCTAAAAGAAATTTCAAGTCCTCCTGACGGATAAATTTTTGTGGTTACTCCAGGTGCATTTATAACTGCGCTCCTAATATCTACAGCAACTTGCTCCTGTAAAAGTTCTTTTTGAATCACGCTGTAAACCTGCGGATTCTCCAGATTTTTAAGCGGCATTCTGGCCACATAATCTGTTTTTTTAGATAAGATGCTTTTCTTGCCATTTACGACAACTTCATGCAATTCTTTGTTCGAAACTTTTAGTTGCAGCGTTATGGCAGAGGTTTCACTTTCTGCTACTACAACTTCCTGTTCAGTAGTTTCGTAACCCGTTAAGGATATTTGCAGCATATACATATTGGCTCTTACTCTGTTCAGTTCAAAAGTTCCGTCATCGTTGGTAGTAGTACCGTATTTAGAGCTTTTAAGAATAACATTTACACCGGCAGCAGCGTCGCCATCAGAGGTTGTTATTGTACCTTTTATTTTTCCGAAATTTTGTTGGGCGAATGAACAAAAAACCGAGAATAGAAAACTGATTGTGAATAGAAAACGATAGGTTTTCACAGTAGAATATTTCATTTTTATATTGAATTTGGTTAAGTTCTTTGTTTTTATTTAGAATGAATAAAAACAGTGCAAATGTAGAAATTAATATTTTCTTAACAAATTTTATAAAGAATGATTTAATGCGCTTTTTGTTATATTTAAGTAAATAATCAATTTTTTTATTGAAGGAAGAATAGCAGCTGACTTAAATTTCTGACTTTTATTAAAAATTCAAAAAAGGGTAGATGTTACACTTCAAAAGGCTTAATTTTGCAATCTGAAAAATTGCTTCATGATTTTACCTTTCTTTAAAAAAATTCAAAATACACCCAGAGGATTTAGAATAGCTAATACTGTATTTTTTTTCCTTTCCGGATTTGGATATTCTTCCTGGGTTTCGAGAATACCGCATATAAAAGCGCAGTTGCATTTATCCGAAGCTGAATTTGGAACTGTTTTATTCGCTTTTCCTATTGGTTTAATGCTTACAATGCCTTTTACAGGAAGATTATTAAACAAATACAGCAGCCGATATATCATGTTGCTTGGAGCCGTAATGTTTAATGTTGTTCTGGCTTTACCCGGACTTGCAGGTTTTGTATGGCAGTTGGTCATTATCCTTTTAATTTTTGGGGCTTCACGTAATATTTTTAATTTATCGATTAATGCACAATCGCTTGAGGTTCAAAAATTATATAAACAATCGATCATAACGCGTTTTCATGCAGTTTGGAGTATTGCTGTTTTTTCAGGAGCAGGCTTAGGTTATGTAATGGTGTCAAGGCATATTGCGCCGGCGCATCATTTATTGGGTGTAAGTGTTTTTATGATGGCGCTTACGGCTTGTTTTTATCCGCTAAGTATTCATAATGAACCTGTACCGGTAAAGAAGAAGTTCTTTTCGATGCCGGAAAAAAATCTGATTAAGTTTGCCATAATTTGTTTTGTTTCTATGGCTTGCGAAAATACAATGTACGATTGGAGCGGTATTTATTTTGAAAATATCTTACACGCTTCGCCAAAATTAACGAGTGCTGCATTTGTATTTTTTGCGACAGCAGTAACTTTAGGACGTTTGTTTGGGGATTATGGCGTAATGAAATTTGGTACAAAACGAATCCTGCTTTATAGTGGTATTTTTATCACTTTAGGATTCTTAATTTGTTTTCTGCTACCGTTTATTTATACAACAATTTTCGGTTATGTCTTAATCGGAATTGGGGTTTCCTGCGTTGTTCCGTTAGTATTTAGCATTGCCGGAAGATCGTCAAAATTAAGCAGTGGTTCTGCATTAACTTCGATATCAACAATTGGTTACCTGGGATTTTTATTGGTTCCGCCAATGGTTGGGTTTATCTCTGAGTATTTAAGTATGAAATTTGCGTTTTTGGTAATGGCATTTCTTGGGATATTGATGATTTTTATGGTGAACAAAATCGGGGAGAACGAGTAGATTTTTTTTTTTGAAGGTGCTGAGGTTCTGAGTTGCTGAGGTTCTAAGGTTTTTCTTTTTGGATGGTTATTGAGTAATTTTTAAACTATAATTCTAATCATAGAAAAATCATCTGTTGGTTTTAAACCAAACTCATTTTCTATCCTTTTTAATTTAAAATCAAGCATATCATTCTTTTCAGAATTTGTTTGATCCATTGTTAAAAACTGAATAACGTCAATTTTTTCTTTTGACTTAGAAGGCAATAGCTTTTCGAAGGTAAAAATTCCATCCGTTGCAATACTGATGTCTTCAAGTGAATTGAATTCAATTTTTTGTTTTTGTGAACTATAGAAAGTTTGAAAATCTTCTGAAAGATGAAAACCTAAATAATCAGGTTTGTTGTCTTGCTCAAATTCGGTTATTTTTCCATTTATATTGACAAAACCATCTCCAATGGCTAATACAATACCTTTCTGTTGCACTTTATCAAATAAAATAATAATTAGAGTTGTTAATAATTCTTTCTCATCAATCATCAATTGATTCTTTATAATTTTAAGCTCATTTAACAAAGCTTGTAGAATTACTTTTAGATTTTCTTCAGGAGAGAGGGAATGATTGTTTTTCTCAATAAATTCTTTGTAGCCTTTTTCTAAACAGATTTTTTTTAGAATTTTTCCAACTAATAGAGAAGCAAACTGACTTTCTAATGCTGTTGTACAACCATCCATTAGAGCGCAAATAGTGTGATTTTTTCCATATTCACCGATGAATAAATGATCTTCGCAATTATTTTGATGATAATCGCCAATTTGCAATGATGAATATATTCTCATCTAATTATTTGTACTTGTTGTTGGTATTGATTCTGGATTTTTTTTCAATTAAAATTATTACTTCTTAGTCATAACAAACTTCTCAGAACTAGCTTTTCCTTGTAAATTCCCTGAAATCTCAGCAGTCAAAGTATTATTAGCGCCTTTTGTATAGGTGATTTTTTGAGGATAATCATGTTTTACATTTTCGAAAACCAATTGTTTATCAGATTCAGCAGTTGATGGAAAAGCAACCGATTTATCATCATTCTGTCCTTTTACAGTAGCAAAATAAGTTAAGGTTTCTCCTTTTTGAGTTAATACAATGTTTTCGAAATGCAGAGTATCTTTTCCTTTAATGAAATAGGATGTCGCGCTAAAAGTACTGTCGTTTAGTTTTGTCCAGTCTTCGGTTAAAGTACCATCTGGTGATGTGTTTTCCCAATTGCCAATAAGCCAGTCTGCAATTTTGATTTTATCTTTTTCTACAGATTCTTTTTTCTGGCAAGAAGCAACAATTAATACAAGAGCTAAAAGAGTAATTTTCTGAAACATATTTATGGTTTTTGATTGTACTAAAGTATGAAAAAAATGTTTGCCACGACCCGACCGAAGGGAATAGGCGAAGCAATTACCCTAATTTTCACGAATTGATTTATATGAATTGAATAGTAAATTAATGCCACAGATTAAAAGATTAAAATGATTACAATATCTATTCGCAAGCAAAATAGAAAAATAATTCGTGAAAATTAGTAAAATTTGTAGCGAAGAAAAAAATCATTCTAATTCAGTAATCTGTGGCTAAAAAAACTTTTAAACGCTTTCGCTTAAAATCGAATAAACCAGTTCTTTAGTTGGTTTTTGATCTTTTAGTTTGGCTCTTACATCATCAAAAGTAACTTTAAAATTGCAACCTGATTTGTACTCGCTGCAACCGTAAGCGGTATTTCCTTTTAAGATGGTTCCTTTTTTACATTTCGGACAGGTTAAAGCATCAGAATCTGTTTTTGCAGCTGGTTTGTCTTTCGCGGCTGTTTTTTTAATTTCTAATTTTAACTTGTAATTTTCTTCAAAACGAATCAAACCTTCAACAGTTCCTTCATCGGTTTTAAAACCTTTTATATTTACTGTTGATCCTTTTTGAACCAATCTTAAATATTGATTTTCGGATATTTTTTTATCTGAGAAAGTATACGGCAATAAAAAATCACAACCTGCTTTATAGTTACCACATCCAAAAGCCGATTTTCCTTTTATTAAAGTGGCTTTCTGGCATTTCGGACAAGTTTCGGCTAAGATTCCTGCGGCTTTCTTTTTCTCAACTTTAACCACTTCTTTTTGAGTTGCAGTTGCGTGCGAGATATTGGCGTGTCTGGTTTCGCTTCGTACTTCGGTAACCAAAGCTTCGACCATTCGCTTCATGTTTTTAATAAACGCTCCGGCAGTATAAGTACCTTTTTCGATATCTTTCAGTTGTTTCTCCCAAGAACCTGTAAGTTCTGCTGATTTGATCAATTCGTTCTGAATCGTATCAATAAGCTGAATCCCTGTAGGTGTTGGTAAAACCTGTTTTTTATTTCGAACAATATATTGACGCTTAAAAAGAGTTTCGATAATATTCGCTCGTGTAGACGGACGACCAATACCGTTTTCTTTCATCAATTCTCGTAAATCTTCGTCGTCGACTTGTTTACCGGCGGTTTCCATCGCACGCAGTAAAGTTGCCTCTGTGAACTGATTGGGTGGTTTAGTTTCTTTTTCTAAAAACGAGGGTTCATGCGGACCTTTTTCTCCCACGACAAAATTGGGTAATAAATCGGCTTCTTTTTCTTTGGCATTCGGGTCTTCAAAAACAACACGGAAACCTTTTTTTAAGATCACTTTTCCAGTGGTTTTGAACATTACCTCGGCTGCTTTTCCTATTACTGTGGTATTGGCAACCAAACAATCATCATAGAATACGGCAATAAAACGTCTTGTAATAATGTCATATACTTGTTGCTGATTGAATTGCAAATTACTCTCAATTCCGGTTGGAATAATCGCGTGGTGATCTGTAACTTTTTTATCGTTGAAAACCTTAGGAGATTTTTTTATTTTTTTGCCTAGAAGTGGTTGCGTTAACTCGGCATATTTAGATAATTTTTGCAGAATTCCCGGTACTTTTGGGTAAATATCATTGGGTAAGAAAGTCGTATCAACTCTGGGATACGTAACTACTTTTTGCTCGTACAAAGTTTGTACAATTTTAAGCGTTTCATCTGCCGAAAATCCAAATTTGGTATTACAATACACCTGTAAGCCCGTTAAATCGAATAGTTTAGGTGCGTATTCGTTTCCGTTTTTTTTATCAACCGAAACAATTTCGAATTCGCTTTCTTTGACTTTATTGGCGAGAAGTTCTCCGTCTTCTTTTTTCAGGAAACGGCCTTCTTCATAACTAAAAAGAGTTTCTCTGTATAACGTTTGTAATTCCCAATAGGGTTGAGGTTTGAAGTTTTCGATTTCTTTCCAGCGATCTACAACCATTGCCAATGTTGGTGTTTGCACGCGGCCAATAGACAAAACTTGTTTGTAACCGCCATGTTTTACGGTATACAAACGCGTGGCATTCATACCCAATAACCAGTCGCCAATGGCTCTTGAAAATCCGGCGTAGAATAAATTATCGTAGTTTTCAGAAGGTTTTAAATTTTCGAATCCTTCTTTTATCGCTTCGGTTGTTAGAGACGAAATCCATAAACGCTGTACTTCGCCTTTATAATTCGCTTCGTTCATTACCCAACGCTGAATCAGTTCTCCTTCTTGCCCGGCATCCCCGCAGTTTATAACCACTTCGGCTTTGTCGAACAGACTTTTTACAATTCTAAATTGCTTTTCGATACCTGAATTCTGAACGACTTTGGTTTCGAATTTCTCCGGAAGCATGGGTAAATTATTCAAATCCCAGCTTTTCCAGTGTGGTTTGTAATCGTTGGGTTCTTTTAAAGTACATAAATGCCCAAATGTGTAGGTCACGGCATAACCGTTTCCTTCAAAATATCCATCGTGCTTGGTATTGGCTCCCAAAACGGATGCGATTTCGCGTGCTACACTTGGTTTCTCAGCAATACATACCTTCATTTTTCTCCTTCCTTGTTTAAAAGGCGAAATTAAGGATTTTTTATAAGAAAGGAGCAAAGGTTCTTAGGAACAAGGGTTTTTTCTAATCTCGCAAAGACGCAGAGTCGCAAAGTTTTTTTGTTTCACACAGATTTTTAAAAGATTAGAGCAGATATAGGCAGGACCGAACATGAAATCTGCTCAATTTGCCGAATCTGCGAGAAAAAAACTTTACATCTGTGTTTTTAATCTTGCAAAATTTTTATGGCTTAGTTGATTTCCAAATGCTAAATGCATTTCTAATTTCATTCCAATATATTTTATCAGTTATTTTTGGATATGAAGGATGATAAGCATTAATACATAACTTATCTGAAGAAATCATGTAAAATGCTGTGTTGGTAGTTTTTTCATTGGCGTATTTTTTTTCTGCTTCAGAAATTTTCCAACCAATTCTAGCTAAATCATCATATTCAAAATATTTAAGAGTGTTTCCAAATATTATAATGTTTGGCTCTAAATTTTCAATTTGATCTAAAAGTCGTTCTCGATTTTGATTGTATGCTTCTTTTATTTTCCAGTCATTTGATGAAGAGTCAGCAGGATATTTATTAATGTTAATATATGCAATTTTTTTAACTACTTCATAAGCTTCTTCGTTTGCATAAGGTACATTTTTCCATTCGACTTCTGGATAGAAAATACCATAAGTAGCGTATATCATTTTGCGAAATGTAGGTATCGATAAAGCATTCTTAATATGCCAATTTTCACGAAAAGCTGCACATAAATCAATCTCTTCTTTTTCTTTGTCTTCCGGAGAAACATTTGCTTCTTTCAAAATCCATAGAACCTTTAATGTGGAATTATTATATTGAGTTTCATCAATCTTTCCGTCAATTATTTTATTCACTGGCTAAAACTTTAAAAATTAATTATATGCGAATTTCTAATTAAACCTTCTTTCTTCTGTCCGTAAGATATTTTCTAATTGGGATATCATAAAAAATCATGGTCAAATAGGCGATACCCACAAGAAGAATAGTGCCTGCAATGATAATAAAAGTAAGTTGTGTGGTTTCAGGTTTGTACGTGGTGTAATAGTTGGCGAATATCCACATTGCGGCATAATGCGTCATGTATAAAGGATATGATATCTGTCCGAAGAAAACGCATAGTTTTTTGAATCCCGGTGCCAAAGTTGCTCCGGCTCCCAATACGATCAATAAAGGGAAATAAAATAAAACGACCAAAGGTTCTGTAAGCCAATTGAAATCTGAAAAAGGCAATACAAAAGCCAAAAGCAATAATACAGATAAACCGATGAAACCTAATTTTGATTTAATAATCCAATTTGAGCGGTAAATGAGCATTCCTGCTAAAAACGAAAACGAAATACGACCAAGGCCATCCCAAAAAGTTTCGCCGCTCCATCCGCCCATTAAAGAACCTCCCGCGCGTTGGCTCACAAAACAAATTCCTACTGCAGCCAAAGCCGTTAATACAAAAAGTGAACGACGGCTTAGTTTATAAAGGAAAAGTGCGTAAAAAATATTGGCAACATATTCCCAAAACAAAGACCAGCCCGGCGCATTTAATCCGAATATATTGAAATATCGATCTGCCATGACCGGAAACGGAATCAGAAAAACGGATGCCAGAAATATCAAAATGATTTTACTGGTTTGGTAAGCTTCAGGATGACCGCCAAACGGATCAAAAAGAAAAGCCAATAAACCTAATACAGAGCCAAAAACAACCAAAGGATGTAATCTGATTAATCTTAATTGAAAAAAGTCGGTAAGTTTCATTTTTCCAATGCGGTCATGATAGGCGTAGGCAATAACAAATCCCGAAAGGCAAAAGAAAAAGTCAACCGCTAAAAAACCATGCGCAATAAAATTTTCGCTGGGCGGATGAACGATTTCCATAAAATGAAAAATCACAATGGCCACAGCGGCTATTCCTCTTAATCCGTCGAGGATTTCAAAATGTTGTTTTGGTTTTAGGGTTTCGGTTTGGGGTTGTGTCATGGTTTTATTTAATACTGAGGAACAATTATAAGAAACTCAATTTAATTGAATATTTTATTCCTGATCTATTTTAAAAATTCTTGAATAATTCCCAAATTCAGTTCCTTTAAGGCGCTCTTCGATTACTTTTTTGGCTATATCAAAGTCAACAACCATACATCCAACTTCCATAGTTCCGCTGCCAATACTTCCGCCATCGGTATGTCCAAGTCCTGTCCAGCCTAAAACTTCATCCATTTTTTGTTCAAGTCTATGTCGTTTTTCAAGATCTTGTTCGGTTCCAAAACCATCAATGCTATATTCGATTTCTAAAAAGCAGACTTTATCCTGGTCAAACTCTGTATAGCCTTCTTTTAGTTTCTGGTCAATTTCTTTTTGAACATTTTTTGTGAAACTCGAAAATAATCCGCCTTTGACTTCTTTATTTTGTCCCTGTTCTCCAACGATTCCCCAATGTACAATGGCTGTTTTTTCGTCTTTATCCCAAGTTTCCCAGTACCAAAGCTGATTGTCTTTTTGTTTATAGAGTTTAAGCATATTTGAGTTTTTAAATTGTTTTTGGTTCTATGATACAGATTTACAATCTGTTTTTACAAAGATTGATTTTTTCTGATTATAAAAAAAGCCACAAAATTATTTTCTTGTGGCTTTATTTTATTGTGATGATAACAAATTGAAACGTTTACTCTTTAAAAACATCAATTCTTTTCATCCAGAAAATTCCTGATTCTAAAAATTGAAGTTTTGTCTTCACGATTTTGTCACTTTTATCTCTTGGATTTTTGGTTATGAATCTTGCTGTTGAATTATTAAAATCTAAAGTGTACTTCTCGTCAAAATCTTCTTTTTTATTAGAAGAAAAAGTAATCATATTGTCTTTTGCGCTCCATTTTCCTTTTCCGTATGTATTGACTTCCGGTGGAGTTCCGCCCTGCATTTTCGAATACGAATGAAATTCGAATGTTCCGTCCTGATTTAAGGTCAGTTTATATTCTATGATATGTTTTCCTTTTTCACCAAGTGAACGCGTATAATCGCCAGCGAAATTGTTTGATTGTGCGAGTAGGGTTAGGTTGAAAATTAAAAACAGGGTGGTTAGTATTAGTTTCATTGATTTGAAAATGGATTAGAAGTTTTAGTAGAAGATCTTAAATTTTTCTTTGAATTAATAAAACACCCCAAATTAGGATTCCGAAGATTATTGAGAATATAAAATTAGCTTTATCAAAATTGCGAATGTTAAACAAGTAACTAATGAGTAAAGAACTGGTACAACTTACTAAGAGCTTTAAAAATTTATTTTTTAAATTTTTGTCTTCGTAATTCCAATTCAGTTTACTTATTCTATTTTTCATTTACTCGATTGATAATTTAATTATGACGAATATAAAGTTAAAAATTCTAATTTGATACTCTTTTTTATTCAATCGGTTGAATACAACTGATTGTATACAATCACCTAAAAATAATCTATTACTTGTAATTTCGTTTCGGTGAAAAACTATTAAAAATTAATCATGGAAATGCAACATACAAAACAACTCACAGAATTTCTGGAATCAATGAAAAGAATCAATAAATTCGACAAGCTAAAATCAGAAAATAGAAGTGATAATTCGTTTAGTGTAACGCTAAAGGTTTCCGGTTATAACGAACTTAATCTAATGATTTCAGATCTTCTTAAAGCAAGTATCGTTTTAATGAATAAGGAAGCCCGAAGTTTGGCTGTTTTTGAATCAGACACAGATATTAATGTGGTGACTTTGCTTGAAATTGCATTGCAGCTTTTACCTGATCAGGAAATGGAGTTATTGGATGATTTGCATAAGATTTGTTTGGAGGCTGATGCGGTATAAGTTTTTCAATTATTTCCACATTAAAATAAAATCAAGTAAATTTTCAATAATTATTTTGAGCCAATTTTTCTCTGTTGGTTTATACTTGTTCATAGTTGGTAAGATTTTAACTTTGCATAGGGGTTTTTGAGAATAGGAAAACCTGCAACGCAAATGTCTCTGACTTTGCGCTATTTAAATATAGTTTCTTGAAACTAAAATTACTCAAAGTCTGACTTTTGTTCTAATTTATATTTGTAAAAATAGCTATTTAAAACAATTTGTAAAAAGTCAGAGACTTTTATCAGATTTAGAGTTTCTAAGAGAAAAAAAAAACACAAAGTCGGAGACATTTGCGTAGCTTTTCATAATGAACACTTCGTAGAGCGGGGAATTATTATTCGTATAATTCCCAATACTGATCATCGATAAATCGCACAAAAGGCTCACTTATAAATATTTCGCTGTAATCTCCGTCTTCGTCTAAAAGGTAAAAACTTTCTCCTTTTTTTGTTAAAGCGCTATAACTCATAGCTGCTTGATATGGTGTATCAAAATAGTAAAGTTTGTCTTCTTCTTTACAAACGATATTAAAAACTGAATAGAGAAACAAAAGTCTAGTTTCACGAAGTACTTCAGTAATTTCGTCAATAGTTTCTAAGTATTGCTTAGGTGATTTTATTTCATTAATATCGAAATTTTCTTTCAATAATTTTACTTTGCCCGAAAAAGGTTTAAGTTCGAAATTATTCGAAATATCTTCAATTTTTTGTGACAGTTTGTTTAGTTCTTCTTTTGTCATTGTTGGTTTTTAAGGATTTTTTGGTCATAAGTTGAATGATAACGATTGTTTTTATCGTTTGCATGAGTTGCGCTCACGAGTGTGACACTCGTGCTAGCTTGGGTACAGCGCTTTTAATAAACATCATTTTCATATTTTTCGCTTTCTTTTATTGTTTCTTCGATCTCTTCTAATGATCGATAATCGATCGGAAATGGAAGATGTGTAGGATGATTATAAAGCTCAAGATTAACTTCATCACGATAATCTTCATCCAGATTTTTAAAATGAGTTATTTCGGTTAAAGGAAAAATGGCATCTGATTTTATACTTAATACAAAACCTAGTGGGGGAAATGTTAATTCATTTACTAATCCATAAATATTTGTATACATTGTATTCAATTGTCTTATTTGACCAAAATGATTGAGATACATAAATACGCGAAATTTATCAGGTAAATTTTTCTCTTTTGGATTTTTTAAAAAAGATAGTAATTCAGAATTTTCATCAGTAAACTCTGCTTTTTGCATGCATACAAACATTGCTATCACTTGCTTTAGTAATCTAAGGGGAGATATTCCATTTGTTGTAAACTTAGCTGTTTTAAAGTTTTTATTTTGAAAAATAGTTTTGGCCACTTGAGCCATTTTAAAATAATCAGGAACATAATTGTTTCCAAGAAAGCTATTACATTTTCTGCATAAGCAATATTCGCCTATCCCTCCTTGCTGAAGTTTTGCTGTAGGTTTATAATCTTCTTTATGCGCGTTTTGAACATATTCTAAATATGGAATAGTTCTGAATTTTGTATATTTATTAAAAGCAGCTTTAGGTGGAATGTGTTCAAAACTTAATTCAGTTTTCTTTTTACAGATTCGACATATTCCAGTTTGCATTTTTCTACGTGACATATAATTTAACTATTTAGTTTTAGTTATGTTATGACGAATATTGTCAAAAGATTTTGTTGCTTTAGAATAAATAAATATTTATGGTTTTTAAAAATAATGAAATTCTTATAAATTTTCCACTAATATTACTTTTTTTATTATTTCTAAACTAGGTTTGTATATTGCAACCAGAATGATGTCAAGTTTAAGAAAATTAAAAATTTTAAGTCGATGTCTTCCATCGGAAATGTTGATTTTTTTTCTCCGCTAGCGCGAGCATCCCGCTCGTGCCCGCACAGTACTTCATTGTTTTGTTATTGACATGGCTGTGTTGTCCTGCAAAAAGTTCATATATTCCATTGTGTTTTTGACAGGCTTGTACGAATGAGCGAACAGTTGTTATAAAAGTGTATCAAAATCTTTTAATATAGCTCTCATTAATTTTTCGCCGTTTTCTCCTAAATCAGAATTACTTAATCCTAAATCTTTTCTCATTTGTTTTAAAACTTCAGTAAGTTTTCTAATATGCTCAGCAGTTTGATTAGGGTCACTATTATCAAATACATATATATATTGCATATAATCACTGAAAGCATTAACTACATTGGGAGGTGCAAATAATATATTTTTTTTGTAAAACTCAAAAAGCCTATTTACATCAGATGATTTTTGTTTTGTTTCATTTTTCCCAGCAAATATATCTATTATAATGTCCACAAAGTCTTGATAGGCTTGTCTTCTTTCTTTTGCATTTTCATTAAACAATTCCCTTTTTTTATCTAAATATCGTTTTAAAAGAAAGCCTATTCCACCACCTGTCAAAGGAAGAAGAATTGTCATTAAGACTTCGATTGCTTTATCTGTCATAATTTTTAGTTTTTTATTTTACGGAATTAATAACCTACGTTTTACAAAGTCTTTCACCAATTAGGATAAATAAGAATAAGAGAATAATAAACTACTAATTTTTGGTCCTTACTGATAGAAAAAGTTTATCATTATAATTTTTACCAAATTCAACAAATATCTCACCGTCTGTTCTAGTTGTGAGACAATTTCTTTTTTCACTTGAACCATTTTTATAATAAACTACCCATCCTTGGGATTTTTGAGAATATCTGGATGTTGCACTTGTATCACAAAATCTACCATCTGAAATGATGGTTAATTTTGGATTTACGAGGTTTATAAAATCGGTGTTATATCCAGATTCTCTACCGTGATGTGGAGCTAATAAGATATCAGCATTTTTAATGGATGTTTTAAATGATTCTTTTTGTAGTAGTTCTTCAAAAGAAGATTTTTCATTATCCCCAGGGATAACTACCTTAATACCTTCAAATTCTAAAACTGTAATTATACTGTGATTGTTGAAATTGCTTTTATTACAATTTATTGGATGAAATGTTTTTATAGATAAACCACCATAATTAGAAATTAATTTTGGATTACTTGTATTCGTATCTCTAACAGGCGAATTATACCGGTTATTAATTTCGCAATATTTTTCAAAAATGGGTTTATCTCTATTTCTAATAGGTTGTGTTTCTTTTTCTTCTTGCATTATCTCTTCATTTGTTATATGGTTTGGTCTTAGCAATATTTTCGGTGAAAGAGTGTCGAAATTAACAATATCTTCAATATGATCAAGATGTGGATGAGTGATAATAACATAATCTAATTGACTAACATTAAGATGTTCTTTAATATACATTAATGGACTAAAACCTCTATTGTTATCATCAAAAGATCCAATTCCAAGATCAATAACGATATGTTTTCCATTTGGGGATTTGATGTACGTTGCATGTCCAGCTTGTACATCCCAAAAAATCATTTTTACTGTTTGACTCATTATTTTTCTGTTAAAAATTGTTCGTAAAGTGTTTTTGCGTAGTAATTTCCAAACTTATTTATTATAAATTTCGAAAAAATTATTGGTAGAATGTATATAGTTAATAATATTATTGAAGTGATTTCAAGCGTGTTATCTTTTGTTAATATTGCATAAATTAAAATTATTGCACTTATTAGTGAGGCCATTGAAGAACCTCCTATCAAATTTCTAATAAATCCATATTCAAGATTATGTTGAAATAGAAAAGCGTTACCTCGTAATAAATTTCGAATCTGCGAGACTGCAAAAACAATTTGTTTTTTTGATTCTTCTAAATCTGAAACTTCCTCAATTTCATTCTTTAATTTTATTTGAAAATCTTTGTTTATTTTTTGTCTTATTTTGGATTTAGTGTTTTTATCCAATTTGGAATCTTTCCAAAGTAACATTTTTGTGGTCGGCATTTCTATTTCTTCTTTGAAATAAATTTTTTGAAATAATTCTTTTGAAACAATTCTATTTATTTGAATACTTAAAAATATTATTGCTGCAGAAATTCCAAACCCAGTTAAGGTTGGAAGTATTGTATAAATTTGATCTAAAGATGGATATATTTCTTTGTTTAAAACATAATTTATAAAAATTATTATTGGAATTGATGTTAATATAGTTGGAAATAATCTTGCTCTAATAAAGTATTGATTCATCATTGAGTTTTTGCTATGTTAGTTGCTTATTAAGATTGTGGTAAGTTTATAATTGATTTTAACTTATATCGAAAATATGATATGCATCTAAAATTTTATCGAAAGTTGGATCACTCCATTTGCGATTATTTCTGAAATCTCTAGCAAATTCATAATTTTTAACATAAAACGAAATTTTGTCTTTTTGAATATCTAAAATTATATATCCAGCTTGATTATTCGTTATTCTTATTTCAGGATAGCTATTATATGCTAGATGTTTAGAACTTGCATTTCCAAACAATGTTATTGTTGGATTTAGAGTTGCTAAGAAATCATAATTCCTTCCCGAATCACGCCCATGATGTGGGGCAAATAAGATGTCAATGTTTTTTACTTCTTCTTCAAAATTATTTAAAATATATTCCCATGTTTTATCTTCACTATCTCCTGCAAGTAATATTTTCCAATTTCCACCATCTGCTTTTGGTGGGGTGTATAATAGTACATATGATGAATCATTCCAATTCTCTTTATCATTACAATGTTTAATTAATTCCGGAGTTGGAGAAAGGATTTGTATATAATCTTGATTATAGTAATCATTAACATTAGTTGCATAATACGTTAATCTTTTTGGTTCCTTATATTCTGTATCTCGAATTTTTTTATAAAATTTCCAATCATCCATATTGTAACCGCCAGAATTTGCTTTATCTGATATCCCCTTACTATTGCAAGTATCCCAAATATTTTGTATCGAAAATTCATCAAATAAATCTTTAATTCCATCTAAATGATCCATGTCTGGATGTGTAATTATAAACCTAAAAATTGAATTAATTTTGAGTTTTTTTAGATATTGAATGGGATTATCAGGTGTTTTTTTTTGTTTATAATCTTTCTTGTTAGTTGGGACCTGAGTTCTCAAATACATGTTTTTACGAATTTCTGAATTTCGAACTTTTATTTCTTCAGCAGTATCGTAATCGTTATAAGCATTACTTACATCAATTACAGAAATTCTTCCACTATCATGTTGTATAATGTTACAATCTCCCTCGAGAACATTTAAAAAATGAATTTTTGACATATTTGTATTGTTTTAGGTTAGATATAATTGATTTTAATTTAAAAATTAGAAGATTTTTTTTAATTTATTTGTTATTCTGATGAAAAATCATAATAAAGGAGTGTGAGAAATATTCCTTATGTTCAATGTAAAGTATTATAAACAAACATCGACTTTATTTCAAATTAACCACCAAGTAAAAACACCTGATTTTTTTTTGCTAAAGTAAATTTTGCTAATTCAATAATTTTACGGAAATCCATAAACACCTAAATAAATCCGAAAACCCCTAGCCCTGATAGAAGTGAAAATCCTTTTGTGCCGGCGTTCGGCACAAAAGATTGTAACGGATAGCAGGAAACAGCTCAAAAAAAGATCCTGATTCCTCCAAATTTCCCCTTCAAAAAACACAAAAAATCAATACTAGAATTTTAAACAAAAATTTCGTAATTTTGCACTCCAATAAAAGGAATTAGAAAATGTTAGATAGACTTCAAATAGTAAAACAGCGTTTCGACGAGATTTCGGACTTAATTATCCAGCCGGATGTTATTTCTGATCAGAAACGTTATGTGCAATTGAATCAGGAGTACAAAAACCTGAAAGCATTGGCTGAAAAGCGCGATGAATATGTACTTGTGATGGCTAATATAGATGAGGCAAACGAAATTATTGCTGATGGAAGTGATGCAGATATGGTTGAAATGGCCAAAATGCAACTAGATGAAGCAAAAGAAAGATTGCCTGAACTTGAGGAAGAAATCAAGTTTATGTTGATCCCTAAAGATCCTGAAGATGCTAAAAACGTGATGGTCGAGATTCGTGCAGGTACGGGTGGAGATGAAGCGAGTATTTTTGCAGGTGATTTATTTAGAATGTATACTAAATATTGTGAGAACCAGGGTTGGAGAACTTCGGTAGTAGATATGAACGAAGGAACTTCGGGTGGTTTCAAAGAGGTTATTTTTGAGGTATCCGGAGAGGATGTTTACGGAACTTTGAAGTTTGAAGCCGGAGTGCACCGTGTACAACGTGTTCCTCAGACTGAAACTCAGGGTCGTGTGCATACATCTGCAGCTACGGTGATGGTTTTACCAGAAGCGGAAGAGTTTGATGTACAGATTGATATGAACGATGTTCGTGTGGATTTCTTCTGTTCATCTGGACCTGGAGGACAATCTGTAAATACGACGAAATCTGCGGTACGTTTAACGCACATTCCTACGGGATTGGTGGCGCAATGTCAGGATCAGAAATCGCAACATAAAAACAAAGATAAGGCGTTGAACGTTTTACGTTCTCGTTTGTACGAACAGGAATTGGCTAAGAAAGAGGCTGAAGATGCTACAAAACGTACATCGCAGGTGAGTTCTGGTGACCGTTCGGCTAAGATTCGTACTTACAATTACGCTCAGGGTCGTGTAACAGATCACAGAGTTGGTTTGACTTTATACGATTTAGGAAACATCATGAATGGTGACATTCAGAAAATTGTTGCCGAGCTTCAGTTGGTTAATAATATGGAGAAATTAAAAGAGGCTTCGGAGGTTTTTTAATTTAAGGTACTAAGGTTCTTAGTTGCTGAGGTTCTGAGTTTTTAGGGACAAAGGTTCAGAGGAGCAAAGGGACAAAGGCTTTTGCCAATCTATATAAATATAAAAATCCTGTTTCACTAATCGTGAAACAGGATTTTTTTTGATTATAAGATAAACATAGCCAGTGGTTTCAACCACTGGAACTGAGTTTTTAGGGACAAAGGTTCAGAGGAGCAAAGGGACAAAGGCTTTTGCCAATCTATAAAAATATAAAATCCTGTTTCACTAATCGTGAAACAGGATTTTTTTTAATCATAAGATAAACATAGCCAGTGGTTTCAACCACTGGAACGCAATATATATAATCGCAATATATCCAAATCGTAATTTGTAATCGCATTGCATATCATCACAATATATCGTAACAATAAATTCTCATGATTTACATTCTGCATTCCGTTTCCCAAGATTAAAACCTCGGAATATATTTGAAATATCGTAAATACAAAAAGCCCCTGTTTTACTAATGTGAAACAGGGGCTTTTTTTGGTTCAGACGAAGTCTGGTTTTAGACTTTCAAAAGAAATCTTAGAACCTTAGCAACTCAGTATCTCAGAACCTTTATAAAATATATAGTGAAGGATATTAACTGTTTAACCGTTTGTTTATAAAACGTATAAAGCAAGTTAGATACCTAGAAATACTCTCGAAAATTCGAAACATTTATATAGATTCGAGTAAACGTATACACCATTTTTTAATACTATTTCGCTTAACTTTTCCATAATACATAAATTTGAGTTAGACAATTACTCTCTTGATGATTCTTGTTGTGATGATTCTTCTTTTTGTGAATCATGATGTGGTTTTGAAACTAAATTAGTTACGACAAGCTGTAATAAGGATCCGAAAATACCTTTGAATGCTGAGGTGCTTTTTCCTACTACAAATCGCTTTGCGAGGTAGCCAATCCCAATGCTTATTGCTGATTGTGCCAGATTGCTTTTAAAACCTACAGTTTCGTTGATTTCTTCTACTGTATTCCTGATTAGATTAAGCGGTTTTAAATTGTGCTTAATTTCCTCGATTTCGTCTTTTATAGCGCACCATTCTGCGTCCTGTCGAATTTCTAATTGTTGAATCGTCTGATTTAATCCATCAATAGTGTAAATAGTTTCCATAACAGTCTTTTTTAGTTATTAATTAATTTAAATCAGTTTTATTATCTTTTTTAGTTTCTTTTAAAATACTGGAAATAATCATGTTTCCAATAGGTGTTTTAATGATCTTATGTTGCAAAGTATGCATTAAGATTGCAACGATAAGGTAAAAAAGTGCTACGATAAAAAAACCGTAATAATACTCCCCAAGTACTTTACCAAGCCATAAACTAATCCCTATATTCAGGAATAAGGTAAAAAATGCAACAACAGCGCCAACTGCTATTCTTGATGTTAATGTTGATAAAACATCTGCTACTGCTGATACCGTTTTAAGCTTTAGTAATTCTAAGCTTGTTTTGGTATAGTTTTCAGCTTTTTCATAAAGATTTAAGTTCTCGTTTGTTGTTGCATCTGATTCCATGATATAGGGTATTTATGGTTTAAAAATTTCACTTTTTAGTAGTTCGTTTTTACACTTTTTGCTTCATCTTTAATTGCGTTGAAGTCTTCTTTTGCCTGGTTGAATTTTGCTTTTCCTTCTTCGATAATATCTTTACCATTTGAAGAAATTGTGCTCACAATACCATCGAATTTTGCTTTTGCTTTATCTCCGTAATCTTTTGATTTATCTGAGATTTTTTTTCTAGTGTTTGACCCTTTGTCCGGTGCGAATAATACACCTAAAAATGCTCCTGCAGCTGCAGCTCCTAAAATTCCTAAAATTGTGTTACTTGCTTTCATAATATTTGATTTAGTGATTAATATAATTTTTTATAATGTTGATTTTTAAACTTCTCGACCTTTGATCAGTCTGAATAGTATTGCAATAATTGCAATTACCAATAATATGTGGATGATACTTCCTAAGCTATAAACAAAGAACCCAAGAGCCCAAAGAATAACCAGAATTACCGCGATTGTATATAATAAATTTGACATGGTTTTTATATTAAGGGGTTAATAATTCGTTTTTTTTAGTTCAGTTTATACGATAAGTATAAAGTTAAGTTGCTGTTTTTTGCATCCGGAAATGTGTAGGTTGTTCCTGCAACAGTTCTTTCTTTTCCAACAGTTGTTAATCCGTAGTTGTAACGTAAACCAATGCTTAGAGGGCTAAAATCTACTCCAACACCTGCAGCGATACCAGCATCAAACTTGTTTAAATCGTCAGTATCTACATCTTCGTCAAAACTAATGTCTCCGTCACCTTTTACTTTAGAACTTACTAAGTATGAAGCATAACCACCGGCGTGAACGTTAAAATTTTTGGTGATGTTTACTCTTACTAATAAAGGAACTTCGATGTAGTTTAATTTAAATTTTGCATCTCCTGAAACAAGAGCATTGTTATATTCTAATTTTGCTCCTTTTGTAGTAAACAAAATCTCTGGCTGAATAGCGATGAAATCTGAGATAGGTAATGTGGCATAAACTCCGGCATTAAATCCGTATAATACATTGTTATCATCTACGTCATCTCCGCTACCATATAGGTTAGACATATTGAATCCTCCTTTTATACCAAACTCGGTATTTACATTATTGTCCTGAGCGTGTAGCATTCCAAATGAAGCTGTTAAAAAAAGTGTTAAGGCGCATAAAAAATTTGATTGCATTTTCATAGTTTAAAATAATTTAGTTAATAATAGATATATAGGCATTTAATTAATCTCATTGTTAAGCCTTTGCATTTCGCGCAGGTTTTGATATTGTTCAGGTAAATATTGTAACACTAGTTTTAATATCGTCTTGTCATTGGTTTGTTTCGAAATCGTTTCAAACAATCCAATTTGCTCTTTTAATGATTCTGTCATAGAACTCAAATAAGCCTTATTAAAATCAGTATTATTGGCATCAATCAGTTCGTATAAATCTAGTTTATTGTGTGTAGCATTGATTTCTGTAATAATAATGAGCTTTTTATTGGCCATTTTAGAAACATCCTGCAACAATTGATTCTGATTGATTTCTATTTTTCTACTCCATTCCTGTAAAATAGAATCTGAACTTTTTTGTTGTGCAATTTGACTTTTAGAAATAATTGATTTTGTCACATTTGCTGTCGCAATAAAAAAAAAGGCTTCAATTTCTTCTTTTTCTGTTTTATTAAAAGTTTCATTTTTAAGTGAAGTTTCTATCGGATTACTTTTGTTGCACGACGTGATGCAAAGTATAATTATCAATAAAAAAAATAGTCTCAAAATGGTCGCTTTTAATTGGTGCGCTGCTTTCATTATTACTTCATAAAGTATTACATTACAAAGATGCTAACGAAACAAACATTTTGCTTTACAGCATAAAAAAGAATCTTTATATAATTCCCATAATCGGTTTATATGGGCGTTTTATCCTTTAATTTTCAAGGGGTTATTCATTAAAGTTTAAAGCAAAAAAAAAAGAAACCACAGTTTTTCTATGGTTTCTTTTTTTATGTTGAGTATAATTTAGAGGTATTTTGTTTTCCTACAGATTTCGGTCTTAGTTTTCAGTCTCAGTCTCGGTTTTCAGTCTCAGTTTTCAGTCCCAGTCTCAGTCTCAGTTCTCAGTCTCAGTTTTACTGTAAACTGTGACTGCGACTGTAAACTTTTTCCAGCTGTAAACTGCGACTGTAAACTTTTTCCAACTGTAAATTGCGACTGTGACTGCAAACTAATCTACTCTGGAAGAAAAACTGTAAAAACAGATCCTTTATTAGGAGTACTGTCGGCTATAATATGACCTTTATGATTGTCTACGATTTTTTTGCAAATGGCAAGACCAATTCCGGTTCCTGGATAATCTGTTTTAGAATGCAAACGCTGAAACAAAACAAAAATCGTTTCTTTAAACTGAGGATCAAATCCCATTCCGTTATCTGTAAAGGTAATTTTATGGAATTTCTTTACATTAGGTTCTAATAAATCCGGGTAATCGCTTGAGTTTACTTTTTCGCTTTCGATTTTAATTTCAGGAGCGATATCAGGCTGACTGTATTTTAATGAATTACCGATAAGGTTAATAAAAAGCTGCTCGATCTGATACGGAATAACAGCTAGTTTCGGCAATTTCGAAACTGTAATTACAGCATGTTTCTCCTCGATGATTTCCGCCAATTCAGATTCGGCATTTTCAAGCAGTTCGTTTAAACTTAGTTTTATAAATTCCTTTTTAGTTGTATTGGTTCTCGAGAATAAAAGTAAATCGTCGATTAACACGCGCATTCTTTTTGCCGAAACTTCGATTTTAGAAATATACGCTTTCGCACTTTCAGATAAAACTGCTTTATCGGCCTCTGAAATTCGGGAAACAAAAGTTTGAATTTTTCGTAAAGGTTCCTGTAAATCGTGACTTGCAACGTGGTTGAAAGAAGCTAATTCTTTATTGCTTTTCTCCAGTTCTCTATTGCGTTCCTCCAATTCGATGTTCAATAAATGCTCATCGGTAATATCAAAGTTAATTCCGAGTAAAATTTTACTTCCTTGCTGATCCGTCAATAATTTTCCGGTAGATTTAAAGTATCTTATTTCGTAATCCGGACGAGTGATTTTATAGTAAACAAAAGGTAATTGTTTTTTTACAACAATGTTTTCCATTGATTTTGCTACTTTTTCTTTGTCATCAGGATGTACAAATTCCAGGAAAGTTTCTTTTTCAGGAACAAAAGCATTAGGTTCAAAACCTAGTAAACGATATTGATTGTCTGAATAGTCTATTTTATCAGAATCAAGATCCCATTGCCAGGTACTGAATTTTCCGATGCTTTCAGATTCAGCCATTAGTCCACTTGAAATTAAGAGTTTTTTATTGTAAATCTTCAAACGTTCAAAGTCACGGCTAATTTGTCTGTAAGCTAATAAGATAAAACTTAGCGCCACAAGAAATAATGAAATAGAAAATAGGGGACTTAAAGAAATTTCGGCAGCATAAATTTTGAGTCTTTTTGCCAGATAATTTTTCTCGATGTCGTTCATTTCGTCAACCTGAAAACGAATGTTCTCCATCAGGATTCGACCGCCAAACATATGATTGTCGAGTTTTCTCTTATCATATGTTTTGGGATCGCTGTATTTTAAACAATTTTCGAACGAAACAAAACGCTGAATAATTAGTTTAAATAATTTTTCAAGGTTTTTTTGTTGCTTCGGATTATCGGCAGTAAGCTTTTTTAAGGTAATAAACGAAGTATTTACCTTATCGCGCGAATAAATATAAGGCGTTAAAAATCGTGCATTTCGTGTTATGATATAGCCACGCTGCCCCGTTTCGGCATCCTTAATTGCCGACATTAATCGCTCTAATTGAATGTTTATTTCATACGTATGCATTACCACTTTACTGGATTCATCTAAATCCCGATTGTGTTTGTAAGCAATAGAAGAAAGAAATAACAGAATGAAAACCGCGATTACAAAAATAACTCTCAATGAGTTTGAAGAATTAAAATTTGGTATCCATTTCATTGTATGCTATTATTTTAGTCGAAGCAGGAAATTATCACGATTTAAACCTGATGTATGATAGTGCCAGTTTACTGTAACCACTTCATTAATTATTTTTTTAAGCGTATTAAAATCGCTCGGTTTTTTAATATAAATATTGGCTCCCTGAATAAAGGTGTCTTCTATATCTTCTTCAGATGATGAAGTAGAATAAATGGCAATAATAATATTTTTAAGATGTTCTGTTTTTTTTATTTCGATCAAACACTCTTTACCTGTTTTTTTAGGCATGTTCAAATCCAGAAATAAAATATCCGGTAATTTAGTTTCAGGATCCATCAAATGATCCATCAATTGCATTCCGTCATGAACAAAATCAACCTTTGTCTGAATTTTTATTTCTTCAAAAGCATCCTTAAAAAAAAGACGATCATCTTCATCATCATCAGCTAATAGAATGTATAATGCGTTTTTTTGCATTTTAGTATGGTATTATGGGTTTTATTTTAAATTTTCTCTACGTTTCTTAATTATTCTCTGAAAAGCCGATGGCGTAATTCCAGTGGTGTTTTTAAACTGCGTACTCAAATGCGCTACACTCGAATAGTTGAGTAAAAAAGCAATCTCGGTCAAACTCATTTCATTAATAATAATTAATTGTTTGGCTCTTTCAATTTTTTGTAAAATGATAAAATTTTCAATAGAAGAATATGTTACTTCTGAGAAAACATTAGACAAGTAGCCGTAACTGTGATTTAATTTCTCTGCTAAAAACACAGAACTTTTATAATTATTGCTGTCTTCCATGAAAACAAGCTCAATTATGGCGTCTTTTATTTTTTGCACCAGAACACTTTTCTGATTTTCGACAACTTCAAAACCACACGGCAGTAAATTATTCTTTAAAGATTCGAGTGCATCAGCATCAAGATTGTCCGCAATTTCAATTTCGCCAAATCCCAGAGTCGTAAAATTTACATTTTGTTGTTCCAGGTTTTGTTTCAAAAAAAGTGAGCAAATGGTGTTAATATCGAACTTTATAAATAGTTTCATTTTATAGAAATTTGGTTAAAGATAATTAATTTATTTTTGGTTATAGAGTTTAATGCTTGTTAGCGATTTAGAACAGCGAAAAATTTAAATAAAATTCTCATAAAAATACCGCCTAATATGTTGTACTAGACGGTATTTATGGTTGATTCAGAGGTTCTTACAAATCAGCAATGATTTTGCGAACTTCATCTTTTGTTTTACCTAATTTTTGTTGAAGTTTTCCGTACATTTCGTCTTCTTTTCCTTCATCATACAATAAATCGTCATCTGTAAGATCAGCATATTGTTGTTTTAGTTTTCCCTTCAACTCGTTCCAGTTTCCTTTTATCTCTGTAGTATTCATGATATTTTTATTTAAGTATTTATAATAATGTAAATTTCCTTATTCTGTTTTGCTTTCTTGTTATATGAATTTTGCAAAGCGTTTCATAATTCACATTTTGTTATTTTTTTAAACCTGATAACGACGTAAAACCCAGGCCATTTTTTCGTGTTGTTGGAGTAAACCCGTTACAAAATCAGCAGAACCAACATCATTGCTGTTTTCTTCAAAAGCCGGAATATAATCTCTGAATTCTGTAACTAATTGTTCGTGATTTTCTAAAAGTTCCTCCAGCATGTGTTTTTGCGAAGCATATTCTTTAGGAGATTCTTTTAGAGTAGAGTTGTCTATAAACTCTTTCATGGTTCCGATGGTTTTTTCGCCAAGCTGACTAATGCGTTCTGCCACTTCGTCGATATTGGCTTCTAAAATTCGGTATTGCTCTTCAAACAATTTATGCAGCTCCATAAAGCTGTTTCCTGAAATATTCCAGTGAAATTTTCTGGTTTTTACATAAAGGGTCATTTCGTTAGATAAAATTGTAGCTAATATAGTGGTACTTTTTTTTAAGTTTTTTGGCGTTATTCCGATATGTGGGGTCATAATTGTTTGATTTAATGTTCTTTATCAAAAATAGAAAAGAAGCATTTTGTTTTTCTTACATAATTTATTACAGATGTTACATGAATTCAATGTTAGCGTAACCTGTTTGTAATTCTAAAACAGTAGTTTTGCCCCCGAATTTATCTAAAAAACCAAATTTTAATGAAAAAAACACTACTCAGTTTATTATTTATTACCATAATTTTTTCGGCGAAAGCCCAATCTTATTTAGGCTACACGCATGATAATTATGCAGGTATACAAAGTGTACTTTTTAATCCGGCGTCTATTGCCGATTCTCGTTTTAAGACCGATATTAATATATTTTCTGTCAGCGGATCAGTAGCCAATGATTTGTACGGAGTAAATATTTTTGATACTTACAAAAAGGGATATGATTTTGATACACAGTCTAAAATGACTCCAAAAGGAGCCAACAATGGTCTTGCTAATTTTGATATCATGGGACCTTCATTTATGTTTAATATTGCTCCAAAACATACCATTGCAGTTTTTACACGCGCAAGATCTGTTAGCAACGTAAGAAACATAAACGGAAATCTGGTAGATCAGGTAAAAGATGGTCTGGATAAAGCAAGCGATTTTAATTTTAATGCAGGAAATGCCAACGGAGCTTCGAACACCTGGGCTGAACTTGGACTTTCGTATGCTGCAGTTTTATACCAAAAAGATCAGCACTTTTTAAAAGGAGGTCTTACAGCCAAGTACTTGCAAGGTGGTGTAAACGGATATGTAAAAGGAAACAATGTTAATGTTAAATACAACGAAAATACAGTAAATCCTGAAAAAGGAACTCTTGTTTCAAGCGGAGAAATTTCTGTGGGAACAAGTCAGGATTTTGAAGCAAACGAGGATTATAAATTTGACTCTGGTGCCAACGGATTTGGTTTTGATTTTGGATTAGTATACGAATGGAGACCAGATTACGATCAGTATGATTTGAGCAGAGCAAAACCTGCTGATAATAATTTTAGAGATTTAAATAAATACAAAGTGCGTTTTGGTTTATCTGTTACGGATATCGGATCTATCAATTACAAAAAAGCAAGACAGGATACTTATAATGTAAATGGTACCATTACTCAGGAAATGATCGATGATGCAGATAATTTCTACGATTTTCTTAACGAACATTACACGAAAACATCTTCAAGAAACGGAATGAAAACCAATTTACCAACGGCGCTTCATGCTGATGTAGACTGGAATATGTACAAGAAATTCTATTTGAATCTTAACGGAGATATCAATATGGTTGCGGCAAATAAAATCAATGGTTACGGAATAGCTGATCGTGTTACGCTGACACCACGTTACGAAAGCAGATGGTTTAGTTTTTACGTACCAATGACGTATATGGAATATAGCGGAATGCAGGTGGGGTCTGGATTAAGAGTAGGAGCTTTCTTTATTGGATCAGGTTCTATACTTACTAATTTAGTTTCGAAAGAATCAAAGGCAGCTGATTTTCATTTGGGGATGAAAATTCCGGTTTATGAAAAGAAATTTAAAGATACAGACGGAGACGGAGTTATCGACAAAGAAGATGCTTGCAGAAAAGTAGCGGGTCCGGCAGAAAATAACGGATGTCCCTGGCCAGATGCAGATAAAGATGGTGTTTTTGATAAAGATGATGCTTGCCCGAATGTTGCGGGTCCTGTAGAAAATAAAGGTTGTCCTTGGAAAGATTCTGACGGAGATACACTTTTGGATAATGTAGATGCTTGTCCTGCAATTGCCGGACCGGTAGAAAATAAAGGTTGTCCTTGGCCAGATACAGACGGAGACGGCGTTTTAGACAAAGACGATGCTTGCCCAACGGTGGCCGGTTTAGCAGAAAATAAAGGTTGTCCGGTTCTGGATGCTGACAAAGACGGAGTTCCGGATAATGTAGACGAATGTCCGCTAATTGCTGGTCCGGCTGAAAATAAAGGTTGTCCTAAAGTGACCAAAGCTACTTTAGAAAAATTAAAAGTAGAGGCTAAATCGATCTTTTTCGTTACCGGAAAAGCAACATTAAGCGATGCTAAAAAAGGCGAAACTTCAGGAAGATTAGATGCGATTAAAGAAATCTTGAAAAATTATCCAAATGCTAAATTTGCCATCAACGGACATACTGATAATGTTGGAAATGCAAAAGCAAATCAGAAATTATCTGAAGAGCGAGCAAAAGTAGTTATGGATGCCTTAATTGCAAAAGGAGTAAATCCTGATAATCTATCTTCGCAGGGATTTGGAGCTAGTAAACCAGTTGCAACTAATAAAACTGCTTCAGGAAGAGCACAAAACAGAAGAACAGAAATTGTTTACTTAGGCAATTTATAAGCCTAAACTGAATATAAAACCAAAAAGCCATTCGTAATTGAATGGCTTTTTTTATTTTTGCATACTTCTAAAAAAGAATCACTTTTGATGGATTAGAAGAACTAAAAAAACAAGAATGACAACACAACAACTACACGAACAGATTCTTTTAAAAAAATCATTTTTATGCGTTGGATTAGATCCTGATCTGACTAAAATCCCAGCTCATTTATTAGAAACCGAAGATCCTATTTTCGAATTTAATAAAGCCATAATCGATGCGACACACGATCTTGCAGTAGGATATAAGCCTAATACCGCTTTTTTTGAAGCATACGGAATAAAAGGATGGATGTCTTTGCAAAAAACGATCAACTATATCAACGAGAATTTCCCTGAGATTTTTACCATTGCAGATGCAAAACGTGGTGATATAGGCAATACGTCAAGCATGTATGCAAAAGCATTTTTTGAAGATTTAAATTTTGATAGTGTAACCGTTGCGCCTTATATGGGGAAAGATTCGGTTGAGCCATTCTTGGCTTTCGAAAATAAACATACCATTATGTTGGCTTTAACGTCTAATGAAGGAGCTTTCGATTTTCAGACATTAACGACAAACGGACAAGAATTATACAAACAAGTTTTAGAAACCTCTAAAACATGGAAAAATAGCCACAACCTAATGTATGTTGTAGGCGCTACAAAAGCAGAATATTTTGCCGATATCAGAAAAATTGTTCCGGATAGTTTTTTACTAGTTCCGGGAATTGGCGCTCAGGGCGGAAGTTTATCTGAAGTTTGCAAATACGGAATGAACGATAAAGTAGGTTTATTAGTCAACTCAGCAAGAGCAATTATCTACGCATCAAAAGGAACAGATTTCGCAGAAAAGGCGAGAGAAGAAGCTTTGAAAGTTCAGCAGGAAATGGAAAGTATTTTAAGTTTCAGGTCTTAGGTTTAAAGTTTGCTTTACTTTGAACATATTTTAACCGCAAAGTGCGCTAAGTTTTTTATCTAACTGAATGCTTAGAAAACACAAAGTTCGCAAAGCTATATCAACATAAAGCTTTGCGAACTTTTTTCGATAGAAGATAACTTTTCGTAAAGAGCATAATCTTTGCGAGACTTTGCGAAAAAACTTAGCGTCCTTTGCGGTTAAATCAACACAATCCAACAACTTGAAACAAAGAAAACTTCAAACCTGAAACAAAAACAAAATGAAACAATTCTCAGATCAACTAGGTACTTTACATTCTTTTGAGACAACTCCTAAGCGCATCATTTCGTTAGTGCCTTCTCAAACCGAATTACTGTATGATTTAGGTTTAGAAGATAAAATCATCGGAATAACCAAGTTTTGTGTACATCCGTATCATTTAAAATCGACTAAGAAGATTGTTGGCGGTACTAAGAAAATTCATTTTGAGAAGATAAAATTACTTCAGCCTGATATTATTATTTGTAATAAAGAAGAAAACACGCAAGAAATCGTAGATCAATTAAGTGTTATTTGTCCGGTTTGGGTAACGAATATTGTTACCATTGAAGATAATTTTCAGATGATTTCAGACTTTGGTCAACTCTTTAATTGCAGAACCGAAGCTCAAAAATGGAATAACAAATTGTTTTTTGCTTTAAGCGATTTCAAAAAATATATGGCAGATATTCCGGTACAAAAAGCTGCCTATTTCATCTGGAAGAATCCATTTATGGTTGCCGGAAAAGATACCTATATCAATGAGTTATTAAAACTCAATCATTTCTCAAATATTTACGAAGACAAAGGACGTTATCCTGAAATCGAAATAAAAAAAATACGCATCGAAGGTGATCCTGATATTGTCTTTCTTTCGTCAGAACCGTATCCTTTTAAAGAAGAAGACGCTTTCGAGATCGGACGTTTTACACATCACGCCAAAACTATTTTTGTAGATGGCGAAATGTTCTCCTGGCACGGGAGTAGATTGCTAAAGGCTTTTGCTTATTTTAAAGTATTGCATGAAAGAAATAGTATAGCGTAATTTAACCGCAAAGCACGCTAAGGTTTACGCAAGGTTCGCAAAGCTAAATAAACATAAAGCCTTGCGAACCTTGCGTTTTTTAAAAAACTTCTATAAAAAACTTAGCGTGCTTTGCGGTTAAATCAACAATCCAACAACTTGAAACCTGAAACCAGATTGATATAAAAAAAGAATGCCGGCATCTCGAAGACGCCGGCACTATTTAACTAACCAAAACCAAAATAATAAATAACCAGTTTATTACATTACAAAGATCCGACATATATCGATCTTATGGTGTTAAGGTCTTGTTATTACTTTGTTGAATATAAGTTAATGTCTAAATTTCATCATTTGTAGATAGTTTTGTAAGAATGAAACTTATGTTTTTTTAGGTAAAGCTAATGCGAAAGTGAAGCAAAGTGAAACTTTAAACCTGAACCAAAAAAAACAAGAATTGATATAAAAAAAGAATGCCGGCATCTCGAAGACGCCGGCATCATTTAACTAACCAAAACCAAAATAATAAATAACCAGTTTATTACACTACAAAGATCTAACATAAATGGATGTTTAGCTGTTAAGGTTTTGTTATTACTTTGTTGGACATAAGTTAAGATTTTTTAATACTTGTTTCTGAGCTTTCTACAGCGTTAAATAACTTTTGATTATTAAAATATAATAACAATCAATTTTGTTTATGAATATCCTAAAGATATCTTCGTATATTTGATAAAACATTAAATATCAGCATTATGGATTCAAACAAAAAATTAACAACTGCAACAGGAACTCCCGTTCCAGACAATCAAAACATACAAACTGCAGGACCTCGTGGCCCCGTTTTATTACAAGATTTTTGGTTTTTAGAAAAAATGGCACATTTTGACCGCGAGGTTATTCCGGAAAGAAGAATGCACGCCAAAGGTTCTGGAGCTTATGGGACTTTTACTGTAACTCATGATATTACAAAATATACAAGAGCCGACATATTTTCGGAAATTGGTAAAAAAACAGAAATGTTCGCACGTTTCTCAACCGTTGCAGGTGAAAGAGGTGCTGCTGATGCCGAAAGAGATATTCGTGGTTTTGCCTTGAAATTTTATACTAATGAAGGAAATTGGGATTTGGTAGGTAATAATACACCGGTTTTCTTTTTCCGTGATCCAATGAAATTTCCGGATCTAAATCACGCTGTAAAACGTGATCCAAAAACCAATTTAAGGAGTGCTGATAACAATTGGGATTTTTGGACTTTATTACCTGAAGCTTTACACCAGATTACAATCGTAATGAGTGATCGCGGAATTCCGAGATCGTATAGAGAAATGCACGGATTTGGTAGTCATACTTTTAGTTTCCTAAACGCTCAAAACGAAAGACATTATGTGAAATTCCATTTTGTTTCTCAACAAGGAATCGAGAATTTATCTGATGAACAAGCGGCTCATTTAGTAGGTAATGATAGAGAAAGTCATCAAAGAGATTTATTTGATGCTATTGAAGAAGGAAACTTCCCAAAATGGAAAATGTTCGTTCAGATCATGACCGAAGAACAAGCAGCTACATATCGTTTTCATCCTTTCGATTTAACTAAAGTTTGGTTAAAAGGCGATTTCCCGCTAATTCCGGTTGGAGAATTCGAATTAAATAAAAACCCTGAAAACTATTTTGCCGAAGTAGAACAAGCTGCCTTTAATCCGGCGCATGTACCTCCAGGAATTAGTTTTTCACCAGATAAAATGTTGCAAGCCCGTTTATTTTCTTACGGAGATGCACACCGTTACCGTTTAGGAGTAAACAACTATCAAATTCCCGTAAACTCATCAAGATGTCCTTATAACACATTCCACAGAGATGGTGCAATGCGTGTAGACGGAAACAACGGCGGACGTAAACACTACGAGCCAAATAGTTTTGGAGAATGGCAAGAGCAACCAGAATTTAAAGAACCACCATTGAAATTACATGGAGATGCTTATGCGCATAATTTCAGAGAAGATGATAACGACTACTTTACCCAGCCAGGTTTATTATTCCGTTTATTAACCGATGAGAAAAAACAATTGTTATTCAAAAATACTGCAGCACAAGTAGGAGGAGCGCAGGCTTTTATCCAGATTCGTCATATCAGAAACTGTTTTAAAGCAGATCCTGAATACGGAGAAGGTGTTGCACACGCTTTAGGATTAACAATGGAACAAGTAAATAACTTTTCTGATCCAAGATTATTAATTGAAGTGAGATAGGTTTTTTCTTTTGAAGGTTCAAAGGGACAGAGCTACAAAGGCTCAAAGGTTTTTTTGAAGCTTCTAAGTTACTAAGCTTCTAAGCTTTTTAAAAAATTAAACCCGACAGGTTTCAAAATCTGTCGGGTTTGTTATTTGATATAAATAAATATTTTTATGTAAACTGGACTGAAGTCCAGCTCTACAATATAATTCGTTCCTTCGGAACTAAAAAAGAGCCTTTGGGTTGGACCATATTGTAGGACCGGACTTCAGTCCGGTTTAATATGTGAGGTTCAAAGAAATATAATTCAGTGAAAATCCGTTTAAATCTGCACAATCCGTGGCCAAAAATTATAGACAAAGCTTTGTGACCTTCAAAAAATATCAAACACCAAGCATAAAAAACTTCGCGCCCTTTGCGTAATCCTTCGCGCCCTTTGCGGTTAAAAAAACTTTGCGGTTTTTAAAAAAAAATTAGCGGTTAAAAAACGCCTAAGAAAAAACCACAGTCTTATTACTATAAACCATAGTCTTACGCTCCGCATGTAATTTTATAGCCCTCGCCAAAACAATACGCTCCAGATCACGACCTTTCATAATAAAATCATCAACCGAATGTATGTGAGAAACCCTCGCAATATCCTGTTCGATAATTGGCCCTTCGTCTAATTCTGCCGTAACATAATGACTCGTTGCACCAATAATTTTCACCCCACGTTTAAAAGCCGAATGATACGGTTTTGCGCCCGGAAAAGCAGGCAAAAACGAATGATGAATATTAATGATTTTGTTCTCGTAAAGCGCAATTAAATTAGGCGTAATTATTTGCATATAACGCGCCAGAACAATAAAGTTAATCTGGTATCGCTGTAATAACTCAATTTGTTTCGCTTCGCCTTCTTCCTTATTATCTTTTGTAAAAGGCACACAATGAAACGGAATATCAAATCTTTCTGCAATCGATCTTAAATCGTTGTGATTACTTATAATTACCGGAATTTCAACATTCAGTTCGCCAGCACTGTAACGTCCTAAAATATCAAACAAACAGTGATCGTATTTCGAGACAAACAAAGCCATTTTTGGTTTTTGTTCCTGATTGTATAAATCCCACGACATATCAAAATCAGTGGCAATAGTTTTGTCAAAATCAGCTTTCAGGTTATCGATTGTAATGTGATGATTTGTCAGTTCACATTCCAATCGCATAAAAAACACATTTTGTTCTACATCAACATGTTGGTCGATGTAAGTAATATTTCCTTCTACTTTAGCAATAAAAGTAGTCACTGCGGCGATAATTCCTTTTTGGTCTTTACAGTGAATCAGAATGGTTATTTTTTGCATTTCAAGTTTAGTTTTTTGGTTTAGTTTTAACCGCAAAGAACGCAAAGGTTTACGCTATGTTCGCAAAGAAAAATAATTAGCGGTCTTTGCGTAAAGCTTTGCGTTCTTTGCGGTTAAGTTTTACTTTTTATCCTGCATTGCAAACACCTTTTGTAGCAAAGGCGTCGTTCTTGCATTAATATTAGTACGAATATCTTTTTCTTCAACAGCAATCATTTTAAAAACTCCTGCCAAAGCCTGATTCGTGGTATAGTCGGTCAAATCCGGGTTTACTTTTCTCACCAACGGAATCGTGTTGTATTTATTAATGATGTTTTTCCAAACTACATCGGCACCCACTTTTTCGAAAGAACTTTTAATCACCGGATTAAATTTTGCGTACAAAGCAGTATTTGTGCCTTTTTGTAAATACGTAGTTGCAGCACTTTCATTGCCCAACAAAATATTTTTAGCATCAGTAAACGACATGTTTTTTACCGCCGAAACAAATATCGGAGTAGCCTCTTTTACAGCATCTTCCGCCGCACGATTCATTACTTTTATCCCTTCATCAGCAAGAGAACCTAAACCTACTTTACGCAACGTAGCGTCAACTTTTTGTAATTCTTCAGGCATTAAAATTTTTACAGCCTCATTTTTATAAAAACCATCTTCGGCGGTTAATTTACTCACTTGTTCCGTAATTCCTTTATTTAGAGCCTCTTTTAATCCGGAAGCAATATCAACGCCACTAGTTCCTGTAATTTTGGTTGATAATTTTGCAAGTTTTTGAGCTAGAGTTTCTTTTACCTGAGCATGAGAGCTAAGAGAAAATATAAGCGATAAAATTAAAATCTTTTTCATTAGGTAGGTTTTATTAAGTTTCAAAAATACTACTTATTCAAAAACAAAGCCACAATTTTCTTTGGGGAGCAGAAACAATTTGTTTTATAATTAACATTCGTCCCGCTGTACGTTTCAATCTTTTGCTTTTTGGCAGCTAAAAGCAAAAGGATTTCCACTTCCATCGGGGCTAGATTAGAAATTAAGATGAAATTATAGTGGTATAATTTGGTTTTTAGTACCTCAGTAACTTATCGGCTTTCCCTACGGCCAATACATTCTGACATTATAATTCCAATAGGTTTTGCTGGAGATATAAGTAGGTTGAAATTCCGGGATGAGCATATTATTTTCGTCGTACAATTGAACTCTGATAATTCTTTCGTTGCTGTCATCTTTAAGGTCAATGTTTCCTTCGGCATCGTCAATGAGTTTCTTTTTCTTCAGGTACAAATTAGGTTTTTCGATAACAAACAGTACTCCGGATTCATTTTTAGATTCTCTTTCTCCGGCTAATTTTCCATTAACATCCAGGGTTTGAATTTTTTCTAAATAATCATTTTTGTAATAGAAAAGCTGATAAGCGATTCCGCCATGCTGTATTTGTAATTTATGATGATCTAAGCGAAAACGAAGCACTTGCTTTTCTGCATTTGTAAATTCTGCCGAACCATTTCCGGATGCGTCAATGTGTTGGTTTAAAATCCTCGCAGGTTTCGAAAACTCTTTTACCCGATTTATAAGGACATGGTAATTATCAGATTGTGCTGTTACCGAAATGCATTGCAGACCACAAAAAAATAAAAAGAATAATTGTATTAGTTTTCTATTGGAGCTTATTGGCTTAATTATATTCACCGTTGATGTTTTTGCGGTTCACTTGTTTAATGCCGGTTTTAGTAAAAGAATAAGTAGATTCTTCCTGCCAGCTCCATGTTTTTTGTTTGTCGAGATCTTCGCCAACTGCGCTGTAAAGAATTTTAATAGTATCCTTTACAGTCATCATTTTGACTTCAATAAAATGATCCTGAATTTTTGCCGAAGATGCCGTTTTGTTACAATATTGCAATCGCTCTAAAACCTTGGTATCTTCTTTAAACCATTTTTTCAAAAAAGATAAATGCGTTTCAGAACACTGATATCCTAAATTAAGTGCCCAAAGAAATCTACATTTCAAATTACTTTCATCAGCTTTTTTGGCGCTGTCCCAGTTACATTCGCTGCTTACATCAGTGGCAATATAGCCTAATGCAGCGCGTTGCTGATCTGTTAATGTTTTAATGTAAGTCGTATTGAGTTGTACCGCACCGTTTTTGTCCAGCCACAATATTTTGATATATTCATCCTGAACGATACTTCCTGTAGCGGATGAATTTATTGTGGTATGATTTGTTGTATTGGTTTGAGAAAATACTGAAATAGAAAAACTAAAAAGAAATAATAAAGTAAACAGGCGGATATTCATAATCTGGAAAATGTGAAAATTTGTTATGGCTAAAGATACTATATCTAATACCATCTTTTCAATAAAAAAAGGCAGAAATCTAATTATAGAAATCTGCCTCAATTTATAGCCGTTATTTTTTCAGTAAATCAATTTCTTCGTTTGTGTTTTTAATCAAAACTGTCATTTCGCTATATTTCCAGATACCTTTTTTCTCGGCCACAATAAATAAAGTTGCTTTGCCTTTAGGACCTTTAATAGGGATTTGTAAATCACAATTTCCGCTATCGTTGCTTGTGTTTATACTTCCGGAAGTCATTCCGTCATCTTCAATCGGGCTTCCTAGTTTTTCAATCACCAGTTTATTCTTTTGTGCTTCGGTCATTGCGCCTTTATATGCATCAGAATTGGTCATCATCGAGGTAACTCCAAAAAAAATACTCACTATAAACAACACAAAAATCAGCAAAATGCTTACACATCCTGTTGGTACAAACCATTTCCAGTTTCTTTGCCACCAACTTTTTCTAACTTCAACGTAATCGTCTTCCATAAAATAGATTTTTATTTAGATTTGAGTTTAAAGTTAGAAAGATACCGATAATTAAAATTGAAATACAAATGAATTTTTAGATCTCATTTGAGATTTAATTATTGGTACGTAAGAATTTTTATTTATTTCACGCCAGCATAACTATTCGTGAAAAATCTCCCCATTCCAATTTCCATTAGATCTTTATGAGGATCACCATAATCATCAGACATAATCGATGCCATTTGCAAATTTTTGATACCTTTTATTTTATTATTCTGAACATCTATTTCACCAGATAAAATAATCAGGTTTTGAAATTTCGAAACATGATCAGTTCCTGCTAGTTCTCCATCGCTATGCAATAAAATAGAGAATTTATTACCTTCGCCAGATATAAAAGAACCTTTTCCTTGCCAGGTTTCATTTTGAAACATGAAGGAATAGATCAGGAAATTTTTGAAATCGACGCTTAGTTTTGCAGTATTCTGATTCGAAAGAGTAAGGGTTGATGCACCTATCTCCAGATCATCAAAAAGATCTCCGGGTTTAGTAGATTTAGCACAGTAAAAAGGGTTTATGGTATAAATACCCTCTACATTAGGAGGAGTCAAACCTTTGTGAATCGTTATGCCAAGATCATCAATTGCTTGCTGCATTGTAGCATTCACGTAGTATTCGTATGAGTTTTTTTCCGGCACAATGTTCTCTTCTTCATTAGAATCGTTAGAAGAACATGCTGTTAGACTTAAAATAAGGAAAAATAGAACTGATTTAATGGTAGTAATTTTCATAGTTTTGATTTTGCAGAATAGTGCTTTTAAATTATTTGCAAAGGTCTATTTAAAAAGAAACATGAAGTACCATTAAAAGTTTAGGGTATAACATTATAAGTTTAAAAAAAATATAGTTTAGAATTGTTCCTACTCTTCAAAAAAAAATCGGGAACCCAACTTAATGGATTCCCGATTTTTTTTATTTTAAAGCTATTAATTTAAAGTAACAGATTTTTCAGTAGTTAACTCAGCATCTTTTTCGTAAACATCCTGATAGAAACCAATCTCACCATTTTCGTTTACTAATGAAGTAAAGTAAGTAATATAGATAGGCACTTTTTTGGCTAATTTAAAGCTGTTTTCGGTTTTACCCTCCATTGCTTTATCAATTTTAGCCTGAGTCCATTCAGGATAATCTTTAAGCATTGCAACTGCTAATTCTTTGGCCATTTTTACATTGATACAACCATGGCTGAACGTTCTTTTTTCAAAATCGAATAAAGTTTTAGATGGCGTATCGTGCATATAAATATCATCCGGGTTTGGGAACATAAATTTTACCAATCCTAGAGAGTTGTCCGGACCTGGTTTTTGTCTTACCTGACCATTTACCATCTCCATATTTTTTTCGGCAAGATAATTTTTATTTTCAGCTATTTTACCTTTCAACTCATTGTTTACAATACTTTGTGGTACAGTCCAATAAGGGCTAAAAACGATTCTGTCAATCTCACCATTAAAAATTGTGGTTTTAGTTAATGGTGCTCCAACAAATACGCTTGATGTCATTTGTACTTTTCCGTTTTTAACATACACTAATTCGTATGAAGGAACGTTTACCAAAACATACTCATCGCTACTGGCAATCAGAGCCGAAATCGCACGACATCTTTCCATATTAAGTTTTAGCGTTTCCATTTTGTCAGAAAGCGGTACGTTCATTTCTTTAATATGTTCTTCGGCTAAAATATAGTTCGGTTTAAAACCATTACGAACTTTATATTTCATTACAGCATCCATCAATTCACGATCGTAAACGTTGCTTTTAGAATCGGTTTTTAAATCTCCTAATAAATATAAACGAGTTCTAACCTGAGTAATAGTAGAGGAAACGGCATCCGGACGTAATTCTTTATAAGGTGTTTCTTCCGGAACAATTGGTTTCCATTTATTTGAGCGTTCTATTTTTTTGTATTTTTTAAGAACATCCTGCAATTTATAATATTGATCGTATTCTACTTTTACATTGGCTGCATCTGTGCTGGTTGTAGCAGTGGCTTCTTCGATAGTGCTATAGTTTAAGAAATCTTTCAACATAGCATCATAAGATACTTTTTTCTTAGTGTCAGCAATGCTTTTTTTAGCGTAAGCAATATATAATGAGCTTAAAAGCATATCAGCATCTGTTTTAGAAAGTTTAGTTTCAGATGTAGAAAAAAGCTCGTCGATTTCTTTTTGATAAGGAATAATCAGATCATTTGTTTTTTTTGCTTTTTCGTATAATACAGTACCAAATTCGTTGATATCATCTTCATCAAACCAAATAGTTCCTAAAGTTCTATTTTTATATAAAGACATGACATCAGATTTATATTTTTTCAAATCAGAATATCTTTTAAAGAAATCATTTGAAATTGCGTCTACATCAGCATCAGAATGATTGTAAACGGTGGCAACAGTTGAAGTTTTTTTATGAGAATTAATATTGTTTTCTGCTTTATTAAAAGAAGATAAAACAAAACTTAAACTTAAAATTACGGCGAATGGATATAATGTTTTCATTTTTTAAATTTTTACGTTTATTACTTGACGGTAAAAGTTTTTGGGTAAAAATTTGGGGCTTTTCTACCATGCTAAATTACTTTAGGTATCTGGAAAACAAGTTGTTGTATTTAATCTAAATTTTTCAAGATTACCATGTTATTAACATTTCTATAAGACTTATATAGGATATATACGATAACGATTTCGATTATTACCCCTCGATATCAAAAAAAGATTATTTTTTTTGTTAACAAAAAGATATAAGGGTAATCAAATATTATAATATTTTGTAAATTGCTCCCTTAAAATTATCATATTCATAAAATGGAACAACAAATACCATATATTCCTAAAAATAAAGTAAGAATTGTTACGGCAGCATCTCTTTTTGACGGACATGATGCAGCGATCAATATCATGCGACGTATTATTCAGTCCACCGGGGTCGAAGTGATTCACCTGGGTCATGATCGTAGTGTCGAAGAAGTGGTGAATACCGCTATTCAGGAAGATGCAAATGCTATTGCTATGACCTCTTATCAAGGCGGACACAATGAATACTTTAAATATATGTATGACTTGCTTCATGAAAAAGGGGCGGGGCATATTAAGATTTTTGGAGGCGGAGGCGGAGTAATCCTGCCAAGCGAAATTGCAGAATTGCATGAATATGGTATTACGAGAATTTATTCGCCAGATGATGGCCGTTCTTTGGGTTTACAAGGAATGATCAACGATTTGGTAGAACGTTCTGATTATCCTATTGGAGACAAATTAAACGGAGAAATCGATCATATCGAAAATAAAGTTCCCACTGCCATTGCACGATTAATATCTGCGGCAGAGAATTTTCCTGAAATTGCAAAACCGGTTTTTGACCAGATACATATTAATAATACCAATTCTATAATTCCTGTTTTAGGAATTACCGGAACGGGTGGAGCAGGAAAATCGTCTTTGGTAGATGAATTGGTTCGTCGATTTTTAATTGATTTTCCTGAAAAAACAATCGGATTGATTTCTGTCGATCCTTCGAAACGTAAAACAGGAGGAGCACTTTTAGGAGACAGAATCCGTATGAATGCCATAAATAATCCTCGTGTTTATATGCGTTCGCTGGCAACACGTCAGTCCAATCTGGCTTTGTCTAAATATGTAGCCGAAGCTATTCAGGTTTTGAAAGCAGCAAAATATGATTTGATTATTCTGGAAACTTCAGGAATCGGACAATCAGATACTGAGATTATGGACCATTCTGATGTATCCTTATATGTAATGACGCCTGAGTTTGGAGCTGCAACACAATTGGAGAAAATCGACATGCTTGATTTTGCTGATTTGGTAGCTTTGAACAAGTTTGATAAAAGAGGAGCATTAGACGCCATTCGCGACGTTAAAAAACAATACCAGCGCAATCATAACCTTTGGGATAAAAATCCTGATGATATGCCGGTTTTCGGAACTATTGCATCACAATTTAATGATCCGGGAATGAACACTCTTTATAAAGCGATCATGGATAAAATTGTCGAAAAAACAGCCTCAGAACTGAAATCGACTTTTGAAATCACCAAAGAAATGAGCGAGAAAATCTTCGTGATTCCGCCACACAGAACCCGTTATTTATCTGAAATTGCAGAGAATAACAGATCGTACGACGAAAGTGCCGTTTCGCAACAAAAAGTAGCGCAAAAACTATACGGAATTTTTAAAACCATTGAATCAGTTTCAGGAAAAGTTCCTCAAATTAATAAAGCAGGAATCGACGACTCGACTGTTTTACCAAGTGCAGCTCAGCCACACGACGAAAATAGAATATTTCTTAATCTTTTATTGAATCAGTTTGATAAGGTAAAAATGGATTTAGATCCGTACAATTGGGAAATTATCCTGAATTGGGACGAAAAAGTAGCTAAATACAAAAATCCGGTTTACTCATTTAAAGTTCGTGATAAGGAAATTAAGATTGCGACACATTCTGAAAGTTTATCGCATTTACAAATCCCTAAAATTGCTTTGCCTAAATACGAAGCCTGGGGCGATATTTTACGTTGGAATTTACAGGAAAATGTTCCTGGAGAATTTCCGTTTGCTTCAGGATTATATCCGTTTAAACGTGAAGGCGAAGATCCGTCAAGAATGTTTGCCGGAGAAGGCGGACCGGAAAGAACCAATAAACGTTTTCATTATGTAAGTGCAGGATTGCCGGCAAAACGACTTTCGACGGCTTTTGATAGTGTGACTTTATACGGAAACGATCCGGATATTCGTCCTGATATTTACGGAAAAATCGGGAATGCAGGAGTTTCGATTTGTTGTTTGGATGATGCTAAAAAACTGTATTCAGGTTTTGATTTGGTGCACGCTTTAACATCTGTAAGTATGACGATAAACGGGCCAGCACCAATGTTGTTAGGCTTTTTTATGAATGCGGCAATCGATCAGCAATGCGAGTATTACATCAAAGCAAACGATCTTGAAAAAGAAGTTGAAGCTAAAATTAATAAAATATATAAAGAAAAAGGAACAGAACGCCCGAAATACCAAGGCGATTTACCGGAAGGAAACAACGGTTTAGGATTAATGCTTTTGGGCGTTACCGGAGATCAGGTTTTGCCTTTGGATGTTTATAATGAGATAAAAGTAAAAACTTTATCGCAAGTTCGTGGAACGGTTCAGGCTGATATTTTAAAAGAAGATCAGGCGCAAAACACTTGTATTTTCTCCACCGAATTTGCTTTACGTTTAATGGGTGATGTTCAGGAGTATTTTATTACCAAAAACGTTCGTAATTTCTATTCGGTTTCGATTTCAGGATATCATATTGCCGAGGCAGGGGCGAACCCAATTACGCAATTGGCTTTTACGCTTTCTAATGGTTTCACTTACGTGGAGTATTACTTAAGCCGCGGAATGAACATCAATGATTTCGGACCTAATTTATCATTCTTCTTCTCAAACGGAGTTGATCCAGAATATTCGGTAATTGGTCGTGTGGCGCGTAAAATTTGGGCAAAAGCCATGAAAAACAAATACGGCGCCAACGAAAGAGCACAAATGCTAAAATACCATATTCAGACTTCCGGACGTTCATTGCACGCACAGGAAATTGATTTTAATGATATCAGAACGACTTTGCAAGCTTTGTATGCGATTTACGACAACTGTAATTCATTGCATACCAATGCTTACGATGAAGCGATTACAACGCCAACAGAAGAATCTGTTCGTAGAGCAATGGCGATTCAGTTGATTATTAATAAAGAATTAGGTTTGGCGAAAAACGAAAACCCAATACAAGGTTCGTTTATCATCGAAGAATTAACCGATTTAGTTGAAGCTGCAGTTCTACAGGAATTCGACCGAATCACAGAACGTGGCGGAGTTCTTGGTGCAATGGAAACGATGTATCAAAGATCTAAAATTCAGGAAGAAAGTTTGTATTACGAAACCCTGAAACATAACGGAGATTTCCCAATTGTGGGTGTAAACACTTTCCTGAGTTCAAAAGGTTCTCCTACGGTAATTCCGGCAGAAGTAATTCGCGCCACCGAAGAAGAAAAACAATATCAAATTACAATGCTGGATAACTTACACCAGTTTCACGAAGCAAAAGTAAACGAACATTTAAACAAACTACAAGAAGCCGCCATTAAAAACGAAAACTTATTCGATCATTTAATGGAAGCTACAAAGGTTTGTTCGCTTGGTCAGATTACTTCGGCATTGTTTGAAGTTGGCGGGCAGTATAGAAGGAATATGTAGAATTTACTGTTTTATATTTATGAAAAAACCTCTCAGAAATGGGAGGTTTTTTTATGGATTTAAATGTCCGATAAAAATAGACGTTTAAATTTCATCTATAGTTAAATTATTTAAAGAGATTTAAGTTGATTGTAATTTGTAATTAACTCATATCAAGATATTTAATAAAAAAAAATAGATATGATAAAAGTAATAATTAATTAAAAGTTTTTGGATTACGTTAAATTACTAATTGCTGTGTGAAGTTTCATGACTTCTTAAGTTTCGGTAAATATTCCTTCAGCATCATAATGAATTGTGATATTTTTTTTCTCGTCTGTACTAATTAAAAATTGAATTTTTTCAAGATGAAGTTTAGATTTCTTTATTTCTTTTTCTACATCAGATATTGCTATTCCATAATATATAACTTTAACATTATGTCCCTTCAGTAATTGAATAAGTGAATTAGAATAATTTTGTTCAGTTCTTAGTAAAAAAATCTTATTAAAGTCAGGCTCATAAAACCTATTTTTATTTTCGAAGAATAGTGCGCAATTGTTTTTTACTGCAATTATATCCGGAATAATGCCCCCTTTATTTTTTGCAGTTCTGTTTTCTTCTGAATTAGGGTGTAATAATACACCTGTGCCACTTTGAGGAAAATCATAACAAATAATTTTCCAACCATTGCTTTCTAGCCAGTTCAATAGATTTATTGTTACTTTTTCTTCTTTCATAGTTAAGCGTCTCTCCATAAAGCTCCGTCTGGAAATAATATTGCATCAGCAAAATATGAGAACACACGAATATGTTTTACTTTAGAATATGTTGAACCGTATCGAACTTGCATATAATATCTCGGAATTTCATGATTAGCAATATTTGCATAATCTTTCGAAAGAATGTTTTTGTTCTCACTTGCTTGAACGGCATTCACAAAATCATCAACTTTTCCTTTGACTCCAGGAAGAATGATTGTATTATTTACATGATCAATATCTACATCAGACCAAGCAAGAACAAGATTAAATCTTCTTTCTTCAAATGATTTTCCTTCTCTACATAGCAAATAGTCAATTGCAGCTAATGCTCCTGGGTATGGATCACCTCTAAATGCAGCATTTACCTTGTAAATTATTGTTTCGTCTCGACTTTTTAATAATTCTCCAATAGAGTAATTGGAATTTTCAAATTGCGAAAGGTAGTTTAATAGATATCTAGTTGGAATTTTTATTGTTGCAGATAAGGGAGACATATTTAAGTGACCACCTTTATTCTGAAACTCCTGATTCATAAGTGTTCTTCTTGCAATAACAGTTCTATTGCCAAGTAATTTTCCTCTACCTGTCACTATTCCATATCTTTCAAATACAGTAATTATTTCATTCATAGCAATAAACATATTAGTCATTTCTGCATCCGTACCTAAAGGACTACCTGAATAATTTCTGTTTGGATCGTGTAAGATTCCTTTGCTTAATTGATTTGTTGAAGTTGAAGCATTAGGATGAGTTCTATAGTCACTTGGATAATAATACAGAAGAGCAGGAATGTTGTAAATTGACATTACATCATCCAATGCTTTAAATACCAAAGGGTTTATTTTATCCCATTTTGGAGGTGTATTTTGTCTTGTAATGATTGCCGCTTCAGGATAAATGTAAAAGGCTGGAACATTATTTTCAACCGAAGCAGCTAATCTAGCGAATCTTTGAAAAGCATTGTGACCAGTTCCTGCTTCAGTTGAAACTTCAACTGAGAAAATAGGTTCATGATCAATCTCCACTATTAAATCAGGTGCATCTAAATATAGTATTTTCTTTATATGGTCAGGCATAGTATGAAAATTCTTTGCATTATTTGCATCACTCTCAAACATCTTTTTCTTAACATAAGTTTTATTACGTAGTTCGGTATTTGCAATAATAAAATCAGCAAAACTTTCGGTACTATACCAGATTCGATAATTCATTATAAGTATTTTTTGATTGCTAATGCTACAGCCTTTGCTAATAAAGGAGGAACTGCATTACCTGTTTGAACTCTTGCTTGTACTATTCCGCCTTTGACAACAAAATCATCAGGAAAACTTTGGATTCTACATCTTTCGCGTATTGACAGTCCTCTATTATCTTCTGGATGTCCAAATTGGAATTGTGGACGAATACCTCCGGAAACTTGTGTTGGACTTAAAATATCCCAAGCTAAACGAATACGTTGCTTGAACTTTTCATACATAGGTTGTCCCGGCTTTGTGTTTTTAATTTTTTCAATTGTATCCAATGGGTGATTTGGAGCAGTATGATTAGTAAAAGTTTCATTTGTATTAATTCTCATTAATTCTTGGTATTCACTAAATGGAGCCTTTTTATATTTATTTTTAGTTTCTTTTATTTTCAAGGAAGGCAAATCTCCCATTGCTTCTTTTATGGTAACATAACTCTTGTCAGTTTCAGGACCGTGAGTTTTAATGATATCATTAAAATCAAATTCATTATCTCTGATGCCAACGAAAACAAGTCTAGTTCTTTTTTGAGGGACACCATAATCTGGGGCATATAGAAGTTTGCTTTTTACTGTCATATTTCCGATATGACTTAAGTGAGTTTCTATATCATTTACAAAATTACCCGTACTTTTCATTCCAGAAACATTTTCTAAAACGACAACTTTTGGTTGTAATACTTCTACAAATCGAGCAAACTCTTTATACATATAATTTCTGTCGTCGTTCTCGTGTCTTTTTCTGTTATTTAATGAAAAACCTTGGCAGGGAATTCCACCTATTAAAATATCAAGTTGTCTACCATTTAGTAATTCTTTAATTGTTTCGGGTTTTACTTTCTTTATGTCTCCATTTATTGTTGAACAATTTGGATGATTTGCTTGAAAGGTTTGAATTGAAGGAGTATGAATATCACAACCTAGTACAGTTTCAAAACCAGCCATTTCAAAACCTAATGAAGTTCCTCCACATCCACAGAATAATTCTGCTACTATTGGTTTTTCAGTACCAAGATTATTACCTTTTTTAATTATAGGTTCTCCATTCCAATAATATCCATTTTCTTCTACTTTTATTGAAGTATCCCAAATATTTTTTTTATCTATATCTGATTCTACTTCTCCGTAAATATTGATTTGCCCATCTTCTACAATAGGATTAATTTCATCAATTTGGATATATTCTTTTATTTCTGGCATTTGATATTTTTTAGGCTTATTTAAGTACGTCAAAATTAATGAAAAAACACTAACTATATTAGGTGATGTAAGAAAACATTTTTTACTTTTTAATGTTTACTTGATGTTTGAAATTCTTCCTGCTTGTGCGAGTGCGGTGCTCCCCGCTCTACAAAGTGTTCACGTTTGCTGTGCGAAGTCTCCCGACTTCGTACCCGCTCCAATGATCTAAAAAGAGAATAAAAATATAATTGTCAAGGAATATAGCAACGTGTGCGAAGTCAGGAGACTTCGCATAGCAACTGTCATCAATCTTTGCGAAGTTAGGAGTGTGATTTCTCCCTTCGGTCGAAATGACAAGATTGCGGTTATTACTATAAAGTTCCGAAGGAACAAAACATATTGTAGGGACGGATTTTAATCCGTCCAGAGCAAAGAAATTCCGTAATCATAATTCATCAGCGCCAGCAAAACCATAAAAAATCCTATTATCAAATATAGCCCGTGGTTTCAGCCACGGGGACACAATACGAGAAAGACAATATTACGTTCCCGTGGTTGAAACCACCGGCTATGTTTATACCGCTTTGAAATAGTAAAAAAAGAAAATCATTCCCAAACCATTTCCCCAACACAACTCAAAAACTCCATTTCATTCAAAGGAAACATTTGCAGGACGGTTTCTAAAATAAGACCCACATTTATAGATTGGTTTTTCTTTTCGTTCACATTGTGCATATCGTGATCAAGTGCCAAAATACATAATTTTATCATATCGGTAATAACGCAACCCAATTCAAAATAATTTAAAAATTTAATTTGAGCGATATAAGTTTCTTGCTGATCGTTGGCAGGTTGTAATGTGCGAAAATATAATGCAATTAATTTTTTAAGTCTCGCTAAAGTATCTGTTTCATTAGTTTCCATAAGGCGTATATTTATTATTTGTATCTTGTTGATCGTTTTACAATTTGGCTGGTATAATTTTATAGAAAGAAAAATCGTACTTTTGTTTATCTGGCGAAGAAAGAAATAGATTGTTCTGTATCAAATCATTTTTAGCTGTATGGTACGGCGATAAATATGTTTTTTACATTTTGCGAGTTTTTATACTTAATTATTATCTTTGAATTATGAGCACACTAACAAAACCAAATCATATAGGGCGAAAAATAAGCCGTATTCGTGAACTTCGAGATATGAAACAGGAAGCTTTGGCGCAAGCTTTAGGAACAAACCAGCAAGCGGTTTCGGCTATAGAAAATAGCGAAACGATTGATGAAGCAAAACTTATTGAAGTGGCGAAAGCACTTGGTGTAACGGTTGAAGCAATTAAAAATTTTTCGGAAGAAGGAGTTATTAATTACTTCAATACCTTTAATGATTCGGGTAATAATTTTAATAATTATAACACTTGTACTTTCAATCCGTTAGATAAATTAATGGAAACTGTAGAAGAAAATAAAAATCTTTACGAACGTTTGCTTCAGGCAGAAAAGGATAAAATAGAATATTTAGAACAATTACTTAAAGGAAAATAATATTTTCAAGAGAGATTTATTCATATAAAAGCATCAGCCACAACTGGTGCTTTTTCATTTTAAGTTTCTAAAGAAACAAAATCCACTATATTTTACGTTTTACCGCTGCAATAGATTTACTTTTTAGTTTTTCGATCAATGCATCAGCTTTTTCGTTTTGAGAAAGAGATCGCAACGATTCTGCGTAGCGATAATAATATATAGGATCTAAATCTGATGTCATAGCAAATAGCTCGCCGTACCATACGGCTGCTTTATCAAAATAGCAATTTATATAAGAAGAGTTTCCTAGCTTTTGAAATAAGTCTACAGATTTGTATCCTTTTGCAGCAACATTTTCGTAGGTTTTTATTACATCGACATAAGCATATTTGTCGCTTATTTTATCGGTTGTATAAAATTTTTCAGTCTGGGCACCAACCCGAAATGAAAAAACAGTCAATGATAATAGAAGAGCTAGTTTTTGTTGCATAGACATTTTTTTAAGTGAATTTGAGAAACAGTTTTTTCTTAATTCTTAAACAGTAAAAAATAGATCTGTATTTATTTTTATTTACAAAAGTATGTAAATCAATTGTATAACACGTAATTCATTGTTTTATTGTGTCTTACTGTTAAAAATTTCATTACTGAAATCATTATTTATAATGCAAAAAAAAAAGCATCAGCCGCGGCCGATGCTTTTCGTTTTTCAAGTAAAAAACAATTAACGACGGAAACCAGGACTTTCGTTTACTGATTCGTCAAGCTTAATAGTTTTTGATTTTTTAGCAGAAACAGCAATTTCGTGTTTCGCAACTTTACCGTTTTCATTTACTTCTAAGATATAAGTTCCGGCAGGAAATGCCTCTAAACTTAAAGTTTTCGAAATCTCTAATTTATTTGTAGCAGATTCTCCTGTGTACACTAAATTATGGTTTTCGTCATAAATAGAAAAAACTGATTTCTCAACGTTGTTCAAAGTAAAGCTAATTACTTTTCCGTTTCCGGTTTTTATATGTAAAATATAATCCCCTTTTCCATCAATTGCGTAAGTAAAGATTGTTGTTAAAAATACGGCAACAACTAAGCCCATTTTGGTAAAATTTGTCATGTTTTTTTTAAATTGTTAATTACTGTTTGTGGAACGCTCAAAACTACAAATTGAAATTTAATTTTATGCAAAAAAATCACTTTTTTATATGTGTAAATTGCTGAATTAAAGATGTTTCTGTGTTTTAACTGAACTATGTACGTAATTACTGGGCTCTTGGATGTTTTTTAATTCAGATATTTTAATAGTGTAGAAATCACAGTATTATATTTATTAAGAATAGTTTTCTAAAAATCAGGGCACAAAAAAAATGAGGTAAAAATTAAGCATAAAAAAACAGCTCAATAACCACAAAGAGCTGTTTTAAAAACGATTACCGTTTTAAATTTTACTAACTATCTAACCTCACTTTTATACTTTTAAGTATAACTTTTTTAGCGTACTGCTACGCTTGTATTTTTAGCAGAAGAACCTGCTTTGTAAACTGATGAAATTGCTTTTTTTGATAATACAGTTGTGTCATCAGTTATTGTAATTTCATGTCTCACTTTTTTTACACTATCTTCAACTTCTAAGAAGTAAGTTCCGGCAGGAAATTCTTCTAAGCTAAAAGTTCTCAAAATTCCATCTTTACCTGAAGCACTTTCAGAATAAATTAAAGTACCCTCATTATCATAGATTGATAGATGAGCTTTTTTTACCTGATTAAGAGCAAACGTAATTAGTTTTCCATTATTTTTTAATACGTGAAGATTAAAATCTTCATTCCCGTCAATTGCATAAGTACTCATTCCTGTAAAAAGCACCGCACATACTAAACTTAATTTTAAAATCTTTTTCATGGTATTTGTTTTTAAATTAATAGTTCTAATTCTCTGATGCTAAATTAGTTCGGATATCTATTTTTTTTCACAACTCTATTTTCCAATTTCGATGCTGTATTCTCATTTACGAAACCGTTATAGGTTAATTTTTGAATTATTTTAATCATTTTTGTTAATTCGTCTACTATTTTTTAATGTTTTCTTTAAATTGAGATAATATTAGTTAATCTGTCTTTCTTACAAAAGCTTTGTGGAGTAGTGGTGAGATGGTACGCAGATAACACGGATTCGCTAAAGCGAAAACGCAGATAAAAACGGATATTTTTAAACTCATTTTTTTTAGGAGCTAATCCCGCTATACGTTTCAATCTTTTGTGGCGAACGCCGCCACAAAAGGATTTCCACTTCTATCGGGGCTAGGGCATTCGGTTTCATAATAAAGTTATGAGTATTCAACTCTCGACTGTCATCCTGAGCGGAGTCGAAGGCGTACCAATTAGAATGTGGGGCTTCGACTCCGCTCAGCCTGACAACAAGAAAAAGAAAAAAAGAAAAATCCGTGTGAACTTTGTTTTTTTGAGCGCAATTCTAGATAAAACTGTTAGTGTCCTCTCTGTTTAAATCTCATTGTGAAGTAGATTATTTTACCGCAAAGATTTAATTTTTCAAAAAACACAAAGTTCGCAAAGCTTTGTATTGAATCAGCTTTGCGAACTTTGTGTTTTTGTTCCGTTTAGAGTTAAATTAATAAAAAAATAAACTTTGTGTCTTTGTGGCAAATCTTAAAAAAGTAAGGCACAAAAAAAACAGCTCAATAACCACAAAGAGCTGTTTCAAAACAATCATGTTTTTAACTTTACTAACTATCTAACCTCATTTTTATACTTTATGAGAAGTATAAACTTTTTTAGCGTACTGCTACGCTTGAATTTTGAGCAATTGTATTTGCTTTATATGATGACGAAACTGCTTTTGAAGACAATACAGATGTATCATCAGTAATTGTAATTTCGTGTCTTACTTTTTTAACGCTATCTTCAACTTCTAAGAAGTAAGTTCCTGTTGGAAGTTCTTCTAAACTAAAAGTTCTTAAAATTCCTTCTTTACCAAAAGCACTTTCAGTATATATTAAAGTATTGCTTTTATCATAAATACTAATGTTTGCTTTTTTAACCTGGTTTAAAGCAAACGTAATTAGCTTTCCATTAGCCTTTAATACGTGAAGGTTAAAATCAGCTGCACCATTATCATTTCCATCAATTGCATAAGTACTCATTCCTGTAAAAAGTACTGCACATACTATACTTAATTTTAAAATCTTTTTCATATCTCTTAAGTTTAAATTATTGCTTCTAATTTTCTGATGCTAAATTACTCCGGTGATTGCTTTTTTATCACAACTGTATTTTCCAATTTATGTGCTGTATTCTCATTTACGAAACCGTTATAGGTTAAATTTTGAATTATATTAGGTGTTTTTGTTAATTCGGCTATTATTTTTCAATTATTCAATAAAATTAACATTTCTGTAAAAGTTCTAATATTCTTACAAATATTAGGTTTGTGTATTTAATGCGGTAACTAAATACGATTAATTAAAAAAATGTACCAAAAAAATACGGATCATGAAAAAAATAGCTCAAATCCGGTAATTTGAGGTTTTAACTTTTAATGATTATTATGCAAAATTCTCATTTACGAAACCGTTATAGGTTAATTTTTAAATTATATTAGGCGTTTTTGTTAAATTTGCTATTATTTTTTAAAGAAATTATCATGAAGACAATTGCCCCAGCTCTTGAAGTGATATCAAACTCATACGGAAGTTCTTTTACCTACACAAAGCACGCCGAAAAAACCAACAGTAAAGCTCATTTATGGCATTATCATCCAGAAATTGAGTTGGTTTATATAAATGGTGGGGCGGGGAAAAGACAAATAGGAAGTCACGTTTCTTATTATACGAATGGTAGTTTGATACTGATAGGTGCTAATTTGCCACACTGTGGTTTTACGAATGAACAAACGGGAAACATAAATGAAACCGTTATTCATATTAAACCTGAGTTTTTAGGGAATGATTTTTTTGTTGCTCCTGAAATGAAAAAGGTTCAGAATCTTTTTAGTCAGGCAAAAGCCGGGATCGCTTTTGGCGGTGAAACTAAAAAAAGAATCGGTAAGAAAATCGAAATGATGGAAAAACAACTTCCGTTTGAACGTTTACTGACGCTTTTGAGTGTATTAGACGAATTAGATTCTTCTGAAGAATATACGGTGCTTAATGCCGACGGATTTTCGTTAGAACTGCAAACCCAGGACAATGATCGTATCAATGTTATTTTTAACTATGTAAAAGATCATTTTCAGGAATCTATCGCGATAGATGAAGTTTCTAGCTTGGTGAGTATGACAACGCCTTCATTTTGCCGCTATTTTAAAAAGATTTCCAATAAAACATTTACAGAATTTGTAAACGAATATCGTTTGGTACATGCATCAAAATTATTGGCCGAAAAACCGATAAGTATAAATGAAGTATGTTACGAAAGCGGGTTTAACAACTTCAGTCATTTTAGTAAATCATTCAAACAATATACCGGTAAAAGCGCTTCGCAATACCGCCACGAACACAAAATTATTATTAGCTAATTCTACAAGAGGAAGCTTTTTATTTTTTGCCACCAATTTCACAAATTAACACGAATTAATATTTTCATTTACTTAGAAAAAATTAGTGCTAATTTGTGGAATTTGTGGCAAATTTTTTTATTCTGTTAAGCTGAGCGTAGTCGAAGCTTTTATTGGAATTTGGAATTTATAATTTGGAATTTTTCCCAATAAATTAAACTTTGGAATTTTTTTAAATTTGTTGTTATAAAAATTATATTTACATGCTTGTTATTTTTAAATTATAACAATCCGAAATAATAGATTTAATCCATCACCAAACTTATAACTGAATGAATTTATTTAGAAAACCTCTAACATTCCTTCTTATCGGAATGACTTTTTTTAGCTGCAATAAAAAAGAAGTAGCATTTTCAGATCCTTTAATTACCAATCGCGATACCACTATTAATCCGGCCGATGATTTTTTTAATTATGCCAATAATGGCTGGTTCAAAAAAAATCCTATTGCAAAAACAGATAGCAGTAACGGGATAATGAGAACCGTTGTGGATACTATCAACGGACAAATTAAAAGTATTTGTGAGAACTCAGCCAAAGATGAATCTGCTGCTAAAGGAAGCAACAAACAAAAAATTGGCGATTTCTATGCTTCAGGTATGGATACGATTGCCATTGAAAAAGCAGGTTTGTCTCCGTTGAATCTTGAAATCAAAAAAATAAATGAGATTAAGGATATTACGGGATTAGTCAATACAATTGCACATTTGCAAACCGTAGGAGCAGATCCGGCATTTACATTTTATGTTTCGCAAGATGATAAAATTAGTACAAAATATGCGCTGTTTTTCGGACAAGGCGGTTTGGGAATGAAACAGAGAGATTATTATCTGGATTCAGACAAGCGAAATGTCGAAATTCGTGCGGCTTATTTGTCTCATCTTAAAAACATGATGCGATTTACAGGAGACGAAGAATTAGCTGCTTCAAAAAATGCAGCAACGATTATGAAACTCGAAACAGAATTGGCAAAATCATCGCGAAAATTAGAAGAGCTACGCGATCCTATCAAAAATTACAATAAGATAACAGTAGAAAAGTTCAATACGCTTACCCCTGATATCGACTGGAAAAAAATATTACCAATTTTAGGCATTGTAAAAGCGGATACTGTTATAGTAGGACAGCCGGAATTTTTTAAGGCATTAAATACGACGATAAAAAAATATACCATCGAAGATTGGAAAACGTATCTTAAGTTTAATCTTGTAAGTGCCTATGCTCCTTATCTAAATTCTGCGATCGAAAAAGAAAATTTCAAATTTTATTCGACTACATTAAATGGTGTTGGAACTCAAAAACCACGCTGGAAAAGAGTAGTAGAACAAACTGATTCTTCTTTAGGAGAATTAATAGGTCAGGTTTATGTGAGCGATTACATGCCAAAAGGCGTTAAAGAGAAATTGTTGGAGGTAGGTAACAATATTCGTGACGTATTTGCTTCGCACATTAAAAAACTAGACTGGATGAGCGAGCCTACCAAACAAAAAGCTTTATTTAAGCTGAGTAAAATGGTAATGAAATTGGGTTATCCTGACAAATGGAAGGATATGAGCTCACTTTCTATAGACAGAAAATCATATTGCGGCAATGTAATGAAAGCTTACATTTGGGATTACCAATACATGATCAACAAATTTGGAAAACCTGTAGACAGAAATGAATGGGTTATGCAGCCGCAAACGTATAATGCTTATTATAATCCTAGTAATAACGAGATCGTAATTCCGGCTTGTAATATTATTGTACCGGGTTACGAAGGGCGTATGCCGGATGATGCTGTTTTATACGGTATTATTGGAGGTTCTTTCTTCGGACACGAGATTACACACGGTTTTGATGATCAGGGAAGTCAATATGATGAAAAAGGAAATCTTAACAATTGGTGGACAGCAGAAGATTTGAAAAAATTCAAAGCTAAAACAAAGTTGATAGTAGATCAGTACAATAAATATTCAATATTGGGTAAAAATGTAAATGGTGATGCCACTCAAGGTGAAAATATCGCCGATTTGGGCGGAGTAATTATGGGTTATGAAGCATTCCAGAAAACAGCACAATTTAAAAACAAGGAAAAAATTAGCGGATTAACTCCGGAGCAACGTTATTTCCTTGCATATGCGTATTCCTGGATGATTAACAGAAGAGATGAATCGAAAATCAACCAAATTATGACGGATGTACATTCACCGGAACAATTCAGAGTCAACGGACCTTTGAGTAATATTCCTGAATTTCATAAAGCATTTAATGTCAAAAAAGGAGATAAAATGTATCAGCCAGATAGTTTACGAGTAGTAATCTGGTAAAACATAAAATAATAAGTGATATATAAAACCATTCGTTAAGGCGAATGGTTTTTTTGTTTTGCGATACAATTGCCCGCGGATTGAGCAGGTTAAACTAGTTATCGCGGATTTTTTTTGTTTTGTTTTTGCCACAGATTGTACGGATTAAAATGATTTTATTTTGTCCTGAAATTGGGTGAATTTTTGTTTCACGCGGATTTTGCAGATTATATTTAAAATTAAAAAATCAGTCTACATCTGCTTAAATCTTTTTGAATCTGCGTGAAATAAAATCATTTTATCCATATTCCAATTCGTGAAAACTCGTGCAATTCGCGGCAACTTTTCATTACCAAAAAACCGGTCGGATTTTTCATATAATTTACACGGAAAAAGGTATATTTACAATCCCAAAATTGAAAAAATATAAATATGAAAAACTTTAGAATTTTAGTATTTGCCGTTCTTTTATGCGCTTCTTCAATGAGTTATGCTGCAAAAGTAGATACATTACAAGTTGCGAGTACAGCCATGAGTAAAACCTACAAAGCTGCCGTTGTATTGCCTAATTCGTATGCAAAAAGCAAATCAGCATTTCCGGTGATGTATTTATTGCACGGCGCTTACGGTCATTTTAGCGATTGGTTAAAAAATACGCCAAATAAAAAACTAGTTCAAAACCTATCCGATCAATATAATATTATTATTGTAATGCCAGAAGGAGAAACATTTAGTTTTTATCTGGACAGTCCTGTAAATAAAGAAAGTCAGTTTGAGACTTTTGTAACGCAGGAAGTGGTTCAAAAAGTAGATAAAACTTATAGAACGATAAGTAATAAAAACGGAAGAGTAATTACAGGACTTTCTATGGGAGGTCACGGTGCGTTATATCTATCGGCCAAGCATCCTGAATTGTTTTGTGCGGCAGGAAGTATGAGTGGGGCAGTAGATATGAGTACGATGCTGAATCGTGAATCTTCGGCTCAGGTGGTAAAATTGATGCAGCCTGTTTTTGGAGATAAAAGCGATAGTTCAGAAATGTATGCGCAATATGCCGTAATGGGAATGCTGGATAAAATTAAAGCCAATAAATTGCCCCTGATCATTGATTGCGGAGTAGATGATTTTTTGATAGAACCTAACAGAGAATTACACCGAAGATTGGTATATAACAAAGTAGATCACGACTATACCGAGCGTCCGGGAGCACATACCTGGGATTATTGGGAAAATTCATTACCTTATCATGTGTTATTTTTTAATAAAATCTTGCTTAAAAACCAGCAGGTTGCAAAAAAATAATAGAACTTTTAGTAAGGAATCACTCAAAAAGCTTTTTTTGGTTTGATTTTTGGAATACCTTTATATATAAACTTAAAAAATAAATATTATGAAAAAGATACTTACCTTATTTGCAGTTGTTGGATTAATAGTGTTTTCGAGCTGTGAAGGGCCAGAAGGGCCTCCGGGACAGGATGGGTTAATTTCTGAAGTTATTGAGGTAAATGGATATTCATTTCAACAAAGTAATAATTTTAGGATTCGTTATGATTTGAAACCTGAAATTTATCCAGGTGATATGGTTTTAGTGTATAGATTAGTAGCAGTTGAAGATGGAGTGAAAGTTTGGAATGCTTTACCAGAATCGGCTTTTGATAGTGCTGGTGCATTCGATTTTAGTTATAATTTTGAATTTTCAAGATATGATGTCGATATTTTTATGTTAGGTTCTGACTTAGGAACTGTAGTACCTGCTTTAAGATTAAATCAAACATTTAGAATAGTTATTATTCCAGGTGCTGGTAAAAACTTAACGGGTAAAAAAACCTCAGTTAATTTAAATGATTACAATGAAGTTATTAAAAAATATAATATTGATGATAGTAACGTTAAAACTGTGAAATTATAATCAATTTTTATAAAACATATAAGTAAAAAAGGAAATCGTAAGATTTCCTTTTTTTATGCCTTCATATTTTTATGTGAAATTTTATTGAATCAGAAAGTTGGCAATTTGTGTTTTAAAAATAGGATGCAACTCTTAATTCTCTAAAATTCTATTTTAGGAGATTTAGCAAGTGTTCACTCAAGAACTATTTTATGATGGCGTCAAATTATTGTTTATAAGAAAAAATATTTATAATTTTTTATTTCAAAAAATACATAATGTAAGAATTTTGGTCTACTTTTTGAAGTCTTTCCAGAAACTTATAAATAAAATATTATGAAAAAGATGCTTACGCTATTGGCAGTTGTTGGGTTATTTGTGTTTTCAGGATGTTCTGATGATGATAAGGACGAAATTTTTGATACGACCAATTATGTTTTTGAAGTAAATAAAGTTGATTTTGGAAACAATGGAGAAGGAATTACAGGAAGATTTGATTATGCATTACTTCCCAAAGATGTGCTTTTGGTTTATCGATTAGGAGGAGTTGCGCCAAATGGCCGTGATATTTGGGTTCAGCTTCCGGAAGCTCATTATTACGATAATGGAACTATCTTTAATTATAAATTTGATTTTACTCAAGACGATTTTAAGATATATCTTGATGGTTTAGGGTTAAACAATATTCCGAATGATATGAGGTACAATCAAACATTTCGTATTGTAATTGTACCGGAAGTTGAAAGTACTGGAGTATATGCAAAAAAGGCAAATACGAAAAATGAGTATTCAGATTATTATGAAGTTATCAGAAAATATAATCTTGATGATAGCAATGTTAAAACACTAAACTAATTAAGTGATTGTATAAAAAAAAGGAAATCGTGAGATTTCCTTTTTTTTATAATATGTGATTCAGAATATTATTCCTGCTCTAAATCAGTATCGGTAAGTTCTTTTTCTTTTCCAAATTTAAGGGAAACCAAGATTCCTACTAAAAGCGAAAGTGCAATAAATCCTAATGAAGCCCATTCTGGTACGTGAATAAAATCGTGAAGAATCATTTTTAATCCTACAAAGGCTAAAATTGCTACTAAACTGTATTCTAAGAAACTGAATTTCGCCAGCATATTCGCTAAGAAGAAATACATAGAACGTAACCCCAGAATAGCAAAAATATTAGAACTGAATACCAAAAACGGATCTGATGTTATGGCTAAGATAGCAGGAACGCTGTCTACAGCAAAAAGTACATCCATTACTTCGATTACGATCAAGGCTACAAATAATGGTGTTGCTGCTCTTTTGGCTGTTTTTGTAGAAATGAAAAACTTCTCTCCGTCCATTTCAGATGTGATAGGGATAATTTTTCCTAATGTTTTGTATACGAAAGAATCTTTTGGCTGAAAGTCGTCGTCTTCTCCTGAGAATAACATTTTTACTGCTGTAAAAATCAGGAATCCACCAAACAAGTAAGTTGTCCAGGTAAATTTATTGATAAGCATTACGCCAAAGAAAATCATTAATCCGCGGAAGATTACAGCGCCCAGGATTCCCCAGAATAAAACGCGGTGCTGGTATTTTTGCGGAATTTTAAACGAGGCAAAAATAATGGCAATGACAAATATATTATCTACGCTTAAAGACAGCTCGATTAAATAACCTGTAATGAACTTCATAGAAGCTACTGCTGGTTTTAGATTATCAGGATTTGCAATATAATCTGTAGTGTAAAGCCAGTAAATTACTCCCGAAAAGAGGAATGATAAAGTAACCCAAATAAGTGTCCATTTGCTTGCTTCTTTGGTACTAATAATATGAGGGTTTTTATTAAAAACACCTAAGTCTAAAGCAAGGATAAAAACAACGGCTAATAAAAACAAAATCCAGACGATCATGATACTTTTTTTAAATGATTTACAAAGATAGTTTTTGAAGTTTAACTTAAAAATTAATTATCGAAAAGTTGTGTTTAAATTCTGAATAAAGCTTAAAGATTTTTTAAGTTGGTGATGTTGGTTTTGAGTATGATGAGAGGATTGTGGTAGATGGCACGCGGATGACACGGATTCGATATCGCGAAAACACGGATTTATGCGGAGTTTTTCTTTTTTTGTCAGGCTGAGCGGAGTCGAAGCCCACGTTCTCATTGGCGCGCCTTCGACTCCGCTCAGGATGACAGGCGAGAGTTGGATACTCATAACTTTATTATGAAAATGATTGCCCTAGCCCCGATAGAAGAGGAAATCCTTTTGTTCCGGGGTTTGGAACAAAAGATTGGAACGTATAGCGGGATTAGCTCCTGAAAAAAAATATTGATATCGAAATCACTGACTATGGGGCAAAAAAAAAGTGCCAGCAATTAAGATGGCACTTTTTAGAATATATTCTAAGCTTTAAATTATAGCGCTGAGTTAACAGTTTTGATAATTCTTGCAGCAATTTTGTATGGATCTCCGTTTGAAGCTGGTCTTCTGTCTTCTAACCAACCTTTCCATCCTTTTTGAACAGTCATTAAAGGAATTCTGATAGAACATCCTCTGTCTGAAACTCCATAAGAGAAATCGTGAATAGAAGCTGTTTCATGTTTACCAGTTAAACGTTGGTCGTTGTAAGCTCCGTAAACCGCGATGTGCTCAGCAGTAACAGGACGGAAAGCTTCACAGATTTTTTCGTAAGTAGCCTGGTCTCCACATGTTCTTAACACCTCGTTAGAGAAGTTAGCATGCATACCTGAACCATTCCAATCTGTGTCTCCAAGTGGTTTTGGGTGATATTCTATATAATAACCATATTTTTCAGTCAAACGATCTAATAAGTAACGAGCAACCCAAATTTCGTCTCCGGCTTTTTTAGCACCTTTAGCGAATAATTGGAATTCCCATTGTCCGCAAGCAACCTCTTGGTTAATACCTTCGAAGTTAATACCTGCAGCGATACATAAATCAGCATGTTCTTCTACTAATTTTCTTCCGTGAGTGTTTTTTCCACCTACAGAGCAGTAGTACATACCTTGTGGAGCAGGGTATCCTCCTACTGGAAATCCTAGTGGAAGTTGAGTTTTAGTATCCATGATGAAATACTCTTGTTCGAAACCAAACCAAAAATCATCATTATCATCATCAATTGTAGCTCTACCGTTAGAAGGGTGTGGAGTTCCGTCAGCATACATAACTTCTGACATAACAAGGTATCCGTTAATACGAGTTGGATCTGGATAAATTGCAACAGGAACTAATAAACAGTCTGAAGATCCACCTTCGGCTTGTTTTGTTGATGAACCATCAAATGACCAGTTTCCAAGCTCCTCTAATGTTCCTTTGAAATTTTCATGCTCTTCAACTTTAGTTTTACTTCTAAGATTTTGAGTTGGTTCATATCCATCTAACCAAATGTACTCTAACTTAATTTTAGCCATAATAATATAAATTAATTTTTTTGTTTTTTTCGTTGGGTCAAATATAGATTTATTTTTTTAGCCGTAAAAATTAGGGGGCTATTTTGTTTATGTCTCTACTATTTTTTGGATAAGCGCAATTTTGAGAGGGGTATATTTTTAAAAAAGCAATTTTTAACACTATTAAAAAATAAATTCGTAAAAATTAAGGAGGTTTTTTGAGTTTCGAGGTTAAGGAATTATGAAAAAATGTTTATTTAATGAAGAATACTGATGTATTTTGTTACATTTCTTTAAATCAAATTCATTATTCTTTGAAAAAAGCTTCTTATGTTGAAAAATCGTCGAATAAAAATCTCAAATTTATCTTATAAACAGGCTTTTTATTTGTTTATATTTGTCGATCATTTTTTAGTAGAAATTATTACAAATTTTAAACTTATTATACATGTCAACATTACGTTTCCAGGCTTTAAGAGATGCTTCTACAAGAAAGCCAGTGCATTTTGAAGAAATCGATAGAAAATCTAATATTTTTGGTTCAAATGTGTTTAATGAAAAAGCAATGAAGCAGTTTTTGACTTCTGATGCTTTAAAAGGAGTTAGAGACGCTATTCAGCACGGAACTAAAATAGAGAGAAAACTGGCAGATTATATTGCCATGGGAATGAAGGAATGGGCATTATCTAAAGGAGTTACTCATTATACACACTGGTTTCAGCCTCTTACAGGAACAACGGCAGAAAAACATGATGCTTTTTTTGAAGTTTCGTATGACGGAAGCGATCCTGTAGAGAAATTTGGAGGAGCACAATTGGTACAACAAGAACCGGATGCATCGAGTTTCCCGAATGGCGGAATCAGAAATACCTTCGAAGCCAGAGGTTATACTGCGTGGGACCCAACTTCGCCGGCATTTATTTACGGAACTACTTTATGTATTCCAACAGTATTTATTGCTTATACAGGAGAAGCATTAGACAATAAAATTCCGTTATTAAGAGCTTTATCTGCCATAGATGAAGCCGCTACAGAAGTTTGCAGGTATTTTGACAAAAATGTAAAAAAAGTAACTGCTACTTTAGGCTGGGAGCAAGAGTATTTCTTAATTGATAAAGCATTAGCAAATTCTCGTCCTGACTTAATGATGACAGGAAGAACTTTATTAGGACATACTTCTGCAAAAGGACAACAATTAGACGATCATTATTTTGGTTCTATCCCAACGCGTGCGCTGACTTATATGAGAGATTTAGAGCAGGAATGTATGCTGTTAGGAATTCCGGTAAAAACGCGTCATAACGAAGTGGCACCAAATCAGTTTGAGTTGGCTCCAATTTTTGAAGAAACCAATCTTGCTGTAGATCATAACTCATTATTGATGGATGTAATGCAAAGAGTGGCAGAGCGTCATGACTTTAAAGTATTATTTCACGAAAAACCATTTAAAGGAGTAAACGGATCAGGAAAACACAATAACTGGTCGTTGGCAACAGATACAGGAGTTAATTTATTGAGTCCGAGTAAAACGCCAATGAGCAATTTGCAGTTTCTTACTTTCTTTATTAATACGATAAAAGCAGTTAATGATTACGAAACTTTATTAAGAGCTTCGATCGCAACAGCAAGTAACGATCATAGGTTAGGGGCAAATGAAGCACCGCCGGCAATTATTTCTGTATTTATTGGAGCACAATTAACAAAAGTATTATCAGAATTAGAGAGTGTTACAACAGGAAAATTATCTCCTGAAGAAAAAACGGATTTAAAACTGAATGTAGTAGGTAAAATTCCGGATGTACTTTTAGATAATACAGACAGAAACAGAACATCACCTTTTGCTTTTACAGGAAATAAATGGGAGTTTAGAGCAGTGGGTTCAAACTCAAACTGTTCTAATGCGATGACAACTTTGAATGCGATTGTAGCCAAACAATTAAAAGACTTTAAAATAGAAGTTGATACTTTGATCGAGTCTAAAGACATGAAAAAAGATGATGCTATTTTTAATGTTTTAAGAGAATACATCAAACAATCTAAAAAGATTCTTTTTGAAGGAGACGGATACAGCGAAAGCTGGGAGAAAGAAGCAGCAAAAAGAGGTTTAAGTAATTTTAAAACGACTCCGGAAGCGATTAAAGCCAAAGTTTCGAAACAGGCTTTAGATTTATTTAGCGAATTAGGGATTCTAAATCATATTGAAGCTGAAGCGCGTTACGAAATAGAATTAGAAGAATACACTAAGAAAATCCAGATCGAAGGAAGAGTTTTAGGTGATATTGCCCGAAATCATGTTATCCCAACGGCAATACGTTACCAAAATACTTTAATCGAAAATGTAAAAGGATTAAAAGAAATCTTTGGTGCAGCGTTTGAAACGATTGCAAAAGAGCAAATTGTTTTAATAAAAGAGATTTCTGGTCATATTGAAGGAATTAATTCTAAAGTATTGGCAATGACAGATGAAAGAAGAACAGCAAATCATTTAACAGATGCGCAAAAAATGGCCGAAGCATATTGCAATAAAGTGAAGCCTTATTTTGAAGATATTCGTAATCATTGTGATAAATTAGAGCTACTTGTAGACGACGAAAGCTGGACATTAACCAAGTATAGAGAGCTGTTATTTACCAAATAAATAGTAATTTAACAATTCTACCAAGCCCATCGAATTAAGGTGGGCTTTTTTTTGCTGTAATGTTAAAATAAAGTAAAATTAATATTGATTTTTGCATTTCAAGGCATTAAATGTTAAGGAATTATGATAATGAAGTAATTTCCTACTTATATTTTTAAGAGATTCAGTAGTTCATCGAGATAGTTTTACAGTTCATCGAAAAATGATTAAGTTCTTGTAAAATAGGTAATTATACTTGATTTGATTTTCGAGAAGTTTTCTAATTTTGGTCATGAAGAAAGAAGATAAGACCTAAAAATTTATTTTCGAATGATGATTGAATGATGATTTTTTAAAGCCATGATTTCCCCAAATCACACTGACCTACATAATAAGTTGTATTAATAACCAATTAAATATATCTATTATGAAAAAAGTAATTTTAAGCATCTCAGCGATGCTGTTTGTAGGGGCAATCGGATTTGCACAGGGAAACACTTCATCAGTGAATCAAGTAGGAAACTCAGATCAGGGTCTTGTTACTCAAAACGGTTCAAATAACGGATCGCTTGTTGATCAAAAAGGTGATAACAACAAGTCTGAAGTTTTTCAGGGAATTCAACCAGGATTGTATGCAGCAAAAGACAACAAAGCTGATGTGAAACAAGACGGTAATGGTAACGGGGCTTTTATTTCTCAAAGTAACCATGATAACGAAGCTTATCAAACACAAAAAGGAAATAGCAATAGAGCTACAATCTGGCAAGATCAAATTGTAAATGCACCAAGCTCAACAGGTGGATTTGACAAAGCCTGGCAAACTCAAACAGGAGACAGCAATACTGCTACTGTAGATCAAGGTACAACAGGTAATGAGAAACCAACAGGAGCTCCTTTTACTGCTGCTCAAATTGGGCATGTTAATGGTGTAGCTGTTCCAGTTGGACCTCATAACAACAATAAAGCTTGGCAAACACAAAAAGGAGATAACAACGTAGCGTATGCTAGTCAAGGAGGTCAAAGAAATGAGTCTACACAAACTCAAACTTCTCCAAGCGGTACTTCTGCAGCTAACAAAAACACTTCAAACCATTATCAATATGGAGATGATAACAAAGCTACATCTGTACAAAACGGTACTAAGTTAACTGAAGATACTTTGCAAATTGGTAACTTAAATAAAGCTACTGTAACTCAAACCGGAGCATCTCACTCTAGTATTGCATTTTCAAAAGGAAATTCAAATACAATCGTAGTTACTCAAACTAACTAATAGCATAAAATAAATAATGAGATAGTCATAGAACGTGACTATCTCATTTTTTAATCTAAATCAATCAGGATGAAAACTTTCATTTTAAATATTGTATTGCTTTTGCTTTTTTCTCCTGTATTTTATGCACAGGAAAAAGAAGATAATTCAGATTTTAAACCTTACAGCTCCTCCGTCTTTAATTCAAAAGAAAAAGCTTTTAGTGTGGTTTCGGGTATGGATAAAAAAGCACAGAATGATTTAAATCAAAAAATTCAGTCTGGCATTCAAATCCAGCAAATTGGAGATTTAAATCAAGTAAAAGCATTTTTAAAATCAAACGAAACAAAAGTTGCTGTCAATCAAAATGGAGACCGTAATGAATTGTTTTTGGATAAAAGTGCTAAAACATTGACACAAAACATTGTTCAACAAGGGAACAACAATAAGATTAACGATTTTACATTAAACACAAATTATAATGTAAATATGGAAATGATCCAAAAAGGCGATAATCAAAACATTCAAAATATTGGAACCAATTCATTGTCAAAAAACATGAAAATTACTCAGACAGGAAATGGCGCTTCAATAATTCTTATTAATAAATAAATTTAAACATGCGTTTTTTATACCGACATATAATTTTTGTTTTTCTGGTTTTTACTGCCATAGTATATGGTCAGGTCCCCCAAGACAAAATAAAAGCAAAGCTGGAAATTGAAAAAGTTGAGGGTAATGTAAAAATTACTGGTACTGCCGAAAATCTTACTGATGTCATCCGGAGTGCCGCCTACAGAATGTCTGTTATAAAAAATAATAATAAAAGTAATAATCAGTCTAATAATGACCAGGTTGGTGTTTTTACCTTACAGCCAAACGAAAAACAAAAGTTATCTACTTCTCAGATTAATTTATCAGAAGATGATGAGGTAGTCGTACTATTATTGTTCTACGATGAAGACAAGCAAATAATAGCGAAAGATCGTGTGGTTATAGGTGAAGAAAAAAAAAAGATGTAATTGTATTACCAGTTGACGGATTTGTGTTACGAGGAATCATTACAGACGATACAAAAACCAAAATAGGAAAAGATTTTTACGACAGATATTATTACAAGTACAATGATATTGGAATAAACGCTGAAAAAATAGTCACAATAGGTGAAGAATATAGTTTTGCAAGAAATACATCCATAACCATAAGTATCGACAACGAAGTTATTTATGAGTTTCTGGCCAGGCCAGATGATGAATTTTTAGATGCAGTTGCAGAAGAATCTGTAAATGCAACCTTCACTTACCTGAAAGAAAAAGAAAAAGAGCGCAAATATTTCACTCAGTATTAATTTTATTATTAGCGACATGAAATTTATAATCACCCTCGCAGTATTACTGCTTGCTTCTCCGTTTATAAATGCTCAGGCATTAGTTTATAAACCCGTAAATCCAGCTTTTGGCGGAGATACCTTTAATTATCAATGGCTTTTGAGCAGTGCAGAAGCTCAGAATAAGCAAAAGGATAAAACAGCTGAAACAAAAACGCAAACTGACTTAGAACGATTTAAAGCCAATTTAAACTCGCAATTATTAAGTCAGATTTCAAGCACACTCTACAAACAGCAATTTGGTACTGATGGCATAAAAGAAGGTTCCTATACTTTTGGGAGCTATTCAGTCGATGTTTATCCCTCTTCAGACGGCCTTACTCTGAATATTTTAGATACTAATACAGGCGAACAAACTCAAGTAATTATCCCAAATAAATAACATGAGATTACATCACTACCTATTTATAGTATTCGGATTTCTTTTATCGGGTTGCGGTGCTTATTACAATCAGCCAACCGGAGTTCAAAAAGCAGTTTTAGGAGAAGGAACTCCTGCAACTTCATTATTAAAAGATCTGCCAAAACCAAAAGAGCAAGTTGTCGTAGGTGTCTATAAATTCAGAGACCAGACCGGACAATATAAACCGCAGGAAAACGGAAGTAGTTTTAGTACTGCCGTAACCCAGGGCGCCACTTCTATATTGATAAAAGCCTTAGAAGATTCTAAGTGGTTTATACCTATAGAACGTGAAAATATTGGAAATTTACTTCAGGAGCGAAACCTTATTCGGGCAACACGCCAGGAATATGTAAAAAATGCCAATCCAAATGAACCTCAGTTAACTCCTTTATTATATGCAGGAGTTTTATTAGAAGGCGGAATAGTTTCATACGATTCTAATATTATTACCGGCGGTTTTGGAGCACGATATTTTGGAGCAGGAGCCTCTGTAAAATACCGTCAGGACCGTGTTACCATCTATTTAAGGATGATTTCAACCTCAAACGGAAAAATTTTAAAATCAGTTTACATATCAAAAACAATTCTATCGCAGGCAATTGACGAAAGCTTGTTTAGATATGTCAATTTTAAAAGACTTTTAGAAGTTGAAACCGGCTACACTACAAATGAACCCGTGCATATGGCAGTAACCGAAGCCATCGAAAAAGCGGTAGAATCTCTGGTTTTAGAAGGTATAAAAGATAATATCTGGGAAGCAGATGCACCCAAATGGCAAGTCGATAATTTGATCAAAGCCTATAATGAAGAAACTAAAACTGCCGATGTAACAGCGCTTTATGACAGAGTGCTGGAAAACAGAAGAAGTAAGTTTGCCATAGAAATTTCAGGAGGAGCTACGTTGATGGATGGTGATTATCAAGATCCATTATTAAGACCTTTTGGCCGGGGAGCATTAAAGTATTTTATAACACCCAGCATTAATTTTAGTGCTTCTACCAATGTCGTCAATCTCGCCAATAAAAATTTACTCGATGTAGGTTACATTACGTATGATCTTAATCTCGAATGGGTTTTACTCCCTAAAGATCGTTTTACGCCTTATCTCTACGGAGGCGGAGGATATGCAACGAACCGGAAATTCGAGAATGCTTATGGTAAAGTTCAATACGGTTTGGGGCTCGAGTATCTCGTTTCTGATAAAATAGGAATCAAATTATTTGCAGAGCAAAATATCAATTTTAGTGATAATGTCGATTATATAAAGGCAGGAACCCGTGATGATTACTATTATAAATTCGGGTTAGGACTAACTTATTATTTTACCAAAAAGAAAAAGTAATAATTAGAAAATCAGAATTTTGAAAACATAACGATGAAGTTTAAATTTAAAAACAAAGTAATAATGAAGTATTTATACAAAATAGCAAGCGTACTTTTTTTATTGTTTTTGGTTTCATGCAGTGAAGAGAAAATAGGAGAAACGTCATATGGTACCGTTAGCGGAAGAGTAGTTAATGCAGACACATTTGAACCTATGGAGAATGTAAAAATCCTCTCGAGCCCAACCACCAGTACTGTTTTTACAGATGAGAACGGTAAGTTTACGGTTTCGAATGTAAAAGTAGGCGAATACTCGTTTCAGGCACAAAAAGACGGTTTCGTAGCAAAATTTGAAGCCACAACGGTTACAGCAAACAATACATCAGAAATTGTTTTTGAACTTAAAAAAGCAACAGCCAACAATAAGCCGCCAACAGTTCCCGTATTAGTAAGCCCCGTTGATAATAGTACCGCTCAGGCCGTGTCATTAGACTTAACCTGGACAGCTACAGATCCTGATAATGATGCCCTCACTTTTAAGATAACACTTAGAAACGACAGTAATAGCGAGGTAAAAGTTTACGATGCAATAAAAGAAAAAAAGTTAACCCTTACCAATTTAATATACGGAACAAAATACTATTGGCAGATTGAGGTTACTGACGGAACAAATACCCCCGTTTTAAGTGCTGTAAGCGCTTTTTCGACGATACCATTTCCGCTAACCCGATATTTGTTCGTAAAAAATATAAGCGGCAATAATGTGATTTTTACTGCCGATGATGCAGGAAAACAATACCAGCTAACAAGTTCAGACAAAAATTACTGGCGTCCGAGACGAAATAATCAGGCTAATAAAATTGCTTTTATAGGTACAAATGGTTCTCAGAACGATATATATACGATGAATTTTGACGGAACCGAAGTTAAAAAAGTAACAAGCTCAATTCCTGTCGCTGGTTTTAATTCAGATTATCTTAATTATTCCTGGAATGCTTCCGGAAGCGAATTGATTTACCCTAATTTCGACAAATTATACAAAATTAATAGCGACGGAAGTGGCTTAACCAAAATTTTCCAGACACCAAACGGTAAATTTATATCAGAGTGCGATTGGAGCGCCGATGGAAATAAAATTGCTTTAAAAGTAAACGATGCCAACGGTTACAATGTAGAAATCTATGTTATCAATCCTTCCGGAACCGTAACAGCAACCATTCTTTCAGGCCAAACAGGAGCTGCAGGTGGACTGCACTTTTCAATAACAGGGCAAAAATTAGTATATACCAGAGATGTTTCCGGTTTCGAAAATTTAAATTACCGCCAATTAGATTCCAGAATTTTCGAATATAATTTTGCAACAGGAAATTCAACCCAAATCATAACAGAGAAAACCTTAGGTACAAACGATCTCGATGTTCGCTATTCACCAAACGAAGCAGAACTCATATTTACCAATACTTCTAATGATGGTATTTCAGTAAAAAATATAGTAAAAACAACCATCGGAGTTCTCAATTCAAGAACATTATTATTCTCAGGAACTTCAATGCCCGATTGGGAGTAACTTTTAGGAGCCAAAATTTTATAACCAATTTTACTCAGGAAATTCGGCAGCGCTTAAAAACCTGCCGAATTTTTTTTGCGAGTCAAATATTCAATTTTAAATAGTATAACCCCAAGAATTAAAAAAAGGGATTATCTTTGCACCACATCAACACAAACTAAGTTACATGAGTTCAGATTCTAGCAAAAGGTACGCACAAAGAGGTGTTTCGGCATCAAAAGAAGACGTACACAACGCCATAAAAAATATTGATAAAGGTTTATTTCCTCAGGCATTTTGTAAAATTGTTCCAGATTATCTTACCCAAGACGAGGAATATTGCTTAATAATGCATGCAGACGGAGCAGGTACAAAATCCTCTCTGGCGTATATGTATTGGAAAGAAACCGGAGATATTTCAGTTTGGAAAGGAATCGCTCAGGATGCTCTAATCATGAACATCGACGATTTATTATGTGTTGGCGCAACAGATAATATCTTACTTTCATCAACAATAGGAAGAAACAAAAACTTAATTCCTGCTGAGGTTATTTCGGCCATCATCAACGGAACCGAAGAACTAATCAACGAATTAAAATCCTTTGGCGTAACCATTCATTCAACAGGTGGAGAAACCGCAGATGTTGGCGATGTAGTGCGTACCATAATCGTAGATTCTACCGTAACGGCACGTATGAAACGCAGCAATGTTGTAGATAATGCCAACATAAAAGCAGGCGACGTAATCGTAGGTTTAACCTCTTTTGGTCAGGCAACTTACGAAAAAAGTTATAATGGCGGAATGGGAAGTAACGGATTAACATCTGCACGTCACGATGTTTTCGGGAAATACTTAGCCAAAAAATACCCGGAAAGTTACGACGCACTTGTTCCTGAAGAACTAATTTATTCAGGTCAGGTAAATCTAACTGATGAGGTAGAAAACAGCCCAATAAACGCAGGTCAGTTGGTACTTTCTCCAACCAGAACTTACGCTCCAATTATCAAGAAAATTTTAGACACCTACACACCAAACGAAATTCACGGAATGGTACATTGTAGTGGAGGAGCGCAAACTAAAATTTTACATTTCGTTCAAAATTTACACATTATAAAAGACAATTTATTCCCGGTTCCACCATTGTTCAAGTTAATTCAGGAACAATCAAAAACCGATTGGAAAGAAATGTATCAGGTTTTCAATTGCGGTCACCGTATGGAAATCTATGTTCCTGAAAATATCGCACAAGACATCATCGCGATTTCAAAATCGTTCAATGTCGATGCGCAAATCGTAGGTAGAGTAGAAGCAGCCGATGCTAAGAAACTAACCATCACGAGCGAATACGGAACATTCGAATATTAATTTTTTTTGAGTTACAAAGTTACAAAGGTTCTGAGTTGCAAAGGTTTTATATACTGGAGTTTACAACAGAACCTTTTTTATTAATAATCAGCTTTTTTAGGAGCTAATCCCGCTATCCGTTACAATCTTTTGTTTTTTAAAGAAAAAAACAAAAGGATTTTCACTACTATCGGGGCTAAAAAACACCAGGCTATGTACGAATTACTTTTTTGGAGATATTTAGAAGAAGTTTACCTAAACCACCACGAAGTTTACGAAGCTCTTGTAGAAAGAGAAGATGTCGAAGGACTTGAAACACTTCCGGTTCAGGTAATCATGAACAGAATTGCTTCTGTGTTTTCTCAATGGGAAAAAGTAGACGAAAACAGCTGGCAAAATACTGCAGGAAAAGGTGCCTTTCAGGTAATCTCAACACCGCAAAGCATCAAAATCGATTGTTACGGAACTGAGGGTAAAACCATGAATAAACTCGTTGAGATAATGGAAGAATTTAAATGTCCGTTGTACGATCCTCAAGTTCCCGAGCGATATGATGAAATGAGTGAATAATAATCATTTTGAATTTTCTTGATATCTGTAATAATCGCATAAATCCCCAATGTTTAAACACAGGCTTGTCATTTCGACGAAGGAGAAATCTCCGCAAGTAACTCCGCAACGGGATTTCAATCTTTGTCGAGCTTCTCGTGGAGATTTCTCCTTCGTCGAAATGACAATAGTACAGGAATTTTGAGATTTTTGCTTAGTATATGTTCACCAAAATAATATCTCGTAGAGATTACATGTTGGTAGAAAAATATATTCATAAACGCCAAATATTTTGTCCCGTAGGGACTACACATTCAATAAGATCAAAAATCAAAAAGATGAATAAAAATTTCAGTTTTTCAGATAATATTATTTTAGAAGACGATTTAGTTGTATTGCGTTCTTTGCAACAATCAGACGTCGATAATTTATTAGAAATATCCATAAACGAACCAGAAACCTGGAAATATTCGTTAATTGGTGCCGACGGGAAAGAAAATCTGATTAAGTATATCGATTTGGCCATAAAAGCAAGAGAGAACCAAAAAGAATTCCCATTTATTGTTTTCGATAAAAAAACTCAAAAATATGCCGGTTCAACCCGTTTTTACGATATGAACCTTGAATTTAAAACCTTGCAATTAGGTTACACCTGGTACGGTTCTGCCTTTAGAGGAACCGGACTTAATAAACATTGCAAATTCTTATTATTACAATTTGCCTTCGAAACCCTCGGGATAGAACGCGTAGAATTTCGTGCCGATAATAATAACGAACGAAGTATTGCCGCTATGAAAAGTATCGGTTGCAAAGTTGAAGGCGTTTTACGAAACCATATGCCAACAATAAATCCCGAGATTCGTCGTGATTCAATCGTTTTGAGTATCCTTAGAAACGAATGGTTCGATGAGGTAAAAGAAAACCTAAAGCAAAAGCTTTAAAAAAGAACCGTAGGTTCGATCAATATTGTAGGGCTGTCCCGAGGCTTCGGGATTAATCCAGTCTACAAACGATTAGTTATTGGAATTTGGAATTTTAAAAATTAAAAATTTTAATCTCCCTATCCATCATGCAAAATAAGATCCTGTTCCTTTCTTAGTTTTGCAACAAGACTATCAACGTAGGTTTTTATCTTCTGTGGTAATAAATTCCAGTCTTTATCCTTTTTAAAACTTCTGCAATAATCTAAATCACATTCTATAGCACGAATTGCGTATTTTTTGTTTTTGTAAACCGTAATAATTTTAACCCGTCTTATTTCATTATTTTCATTTCTGGTTCCGTAAACAATTACAGGATCGATATAGCCATCGCCGTCAAGATCTTTCGTGCTGCAATATTTGGTCCAGAACCAAATATTAGTTTCTTTAGGCTCTGTGTTTTGAAGCAAATCATTAATTCTCCATTTTTCAAGAAAACCACCGTGATCACTCATTGTATAAATCGCCTGAATCTTAGTGTTTAAAGTATCTTTTTTAGAAATAGACTTTTGATTTTCGCACAAAAGCAAATCATAAACGCCCGCTTTATCAGAACATTCAAATGCTTTGTAAATAGGAAAATCGGAAACCTGATTGAGTTCTCTTTCGTTAATCTCACTTTTTGTTAATCTGTAACTTTCTGTTTTTTGGGAAAAGCTCAATATCGAGAAGAAAAACAACAGTAATAAAAAATATTTTTTCATGACTAGAATGGCATTTTTTTAATCAATCAAAGATATTTAAAAGCTTTTTAGTTCCCTAAATTTTATATTTTTTAAAGCGCATATTTTGTTGTATTTTTCTAACCTGAAATTATTAGAAAAACGTTTTAGTAAGTGCCTGATACTGTTTTATAGAAAATATAATGTTTAAAAAAAATACCTGATGAATAGAATAAATTGCAAAAGTTTTCTCTTTGGATTTTCATTTTTAGTGCTTGGCTTTGGAGTGAAAGCCCAAAAGAAAACAATCGAAAAACGTAATCTAATTCAGTACGTTGATCCCATGATTGGTACGGCAAAAATGGGACATACTTATCCCGGAGCGACAGTACCGTTTGGAAGCGTACAATTAAGTCCTGAAACCGATACCATTGCGTACAGTTTAAACGGAAAATACAACGGAGATGTCTATAAATATTGCGCAGGATATCAATATGAAGACAAAACAATTGTAGGTTTTAGCCATACCCATTTTAGCGGAACAGGACATTCAGATTTAGGCGATTTTTTAATTATGCCCACAACAGGCAAATTGCAATTGAATCCAGGAGTAGCTTCAAAACCATTATCAGGTTACAGATCGGCATTTTCTCATTCGACAGAAAAAGCAGAACCGGCTTATTACAGCGTATTTCTTGAAGATCATAAGATCAAGGCCGAACTCACGGCAACAACAAGAGTAGGAATGCATCAATATACATTTCCGAAATCTGATCAGGCACATATTATTTTGGATCTGACTTCCGGAATTTACAATTACGATAAAAAGAATGTATGGACATTTGTTCGCGTTGAAAATGATACGTTGATTACAGGATATCGCCAGACTAACGGATGGGCGAGAACCAGAACCGTTTATTTTGCCATGTCTTTTAGCAAACCAATTAAAAGCTACGGTCAGGCAGCACTTGAAAAAAGTGTCTACAGAGGTTTTTGGGGAAGATTTGATCAAACCAAGAATTTTCCGGAAATGGCGGGACAAAATTTAAAACTGTTTTTTGATTTCGATACTCAGGAAGGCGAGAAAATCAAAATAAAAATGGCTTTATCTCCTGTAAGTTCTGCCGGTGCGCTCGAAAATATGAAAAAAGAAGTTCCGGGTTGGGATTTCGAAAAAGTAAAAAAACAAAGTCAGGAAGTCTGGAACAACGAACTGAATAAAATTCAGGTAGAAACCGTTCAGAAAGAAGATTTAGTCAATTTTTATACGGCAATGTATCACGCCTTTTTAGGCCCGACAGAATACATGGATTTAGACGGAAATTATAAAGGTTTGGATATGAATGTTCATAAAGCCGAAAACTTTAAAAACTATACCAGCTATTCGTTATGGGATACCTACAGGGCTTTACATCCTTTATTTAATTTGGTACAGCCAAGAAGAAATTCGGATATGATCAGTTCAATGTTGGCACATTCAGATCAGAGTGTACATAAAATGCTGCCAATCTGGTCACATTATGCCAATGAAAACTGGTGTATGATTGGGTATCATTCTGTTGCTGTAGTTGCTGATGCGATTGTAAAAGGCAATACTAATTTTGATCCTGAAAAAGCGCTTCAGGCGTGTGTAAACACAGCAAAAGTACCTTATTATGACGGATTGGAATATTATATGACAAAGGGTTATGTTCCTGAAGATAAAAACGGAGCTTCGGTTTCTAAGACTTTAGAATATGCTTATGATGACTGGGCAATTGCACAGGCAGCGAAAAAATTAGGTAAAACAGAAATCTATAATGAATTTATCGAAAGGTCTAAAAATTATAAAAACGCTTATGATGCAAAAACGGGTTTTATGCGACCTAAATTAAACGACGGAACTTTCAAAAAAGAATTCGATCCTCTTGATACGCACGGACAAGGATTTATAGAAGGAAATTCATGGAATTACAGTTTATACGTTCCGCAGGATCCTGCTGATATGATTAAAATGATGGGAGGAAATGATAAATTTAATGTAAGATTAGATTCGTTGTTTAGCATGCATTTGCCGGATAAATACTTTGAAAACACAGAAGATATTACCAGAGACGGAATCATTGGGAATTATGTGCACGGAAACGAGCCTTCGCATCATGTTGTGTATTTGTACAACTGGACCAATTCGCCTTGGAAAGCGCAGGATAAAATTAGAATGATCCTGAAAAAAATGTATCGTAATGGAGCTGACGGTTTAGGAGGAAATGATGATTTTGGGCAAATGAGTGCCTGGTATATTTTTAGCAGTTTAGGTTTTTATCCAGTTGCTCCGGGTTCTGACGAATACGCATTGGGAAGTCCGTTAGTGAAAAAAGGGATTTTTAATTTAGACAACGGTAAAACTTTTGAAGTAGAAACGGTAAATCAATCGGATAAAAATGTGTTTGTGAGTAAAGTACTTTTAAATGGAAAACAATTAGAGAAGCCTTTCCTGAAACATGAAGATGTAATAAACGGTGGGAAAATTACTTTTTATATGAGTTCTAAACCGAACAAGAAGAATTACAAGAACTAATGAATTTGCCCACGGATTTGACAGATTAAGCGGGTTTACGCGGATTTTTTATTGTTACTGTGAGTGAAATCGGGTTGAAAAAGTTTCGCGCAGATTTTGCAGATCTCAGCAGATTTAAAAAAAATCTTTTTTAATCCTTTTAATCTGTGGCAAAAAAAGACAATTATAATTCGTGAAAATTAGTGCAATTCGTGGCGAAAAAATTAATAATAGTCAAACATGAAGAGACTTTGCAAAAACTTCCCGAAATTTGCGCTTTAAATAAAAGTAAATATGAAAATAAATCTAAAATCAGGAATTGATAAATTGCTTTTCGGAATGAAGCAAAATGATGTTACGGCTGCTTTAGGAAAACCGGACAAAAATTATGTAGATGAAGATGAAAATGTAATTTTTGTTTACAATGCACACAAAATAAGATTGACATTTTATCAGGAAGAAGACTTGAAATTAGGTTATTTGGTAGCGTCAAGCAATGATTTAGAGGTTTTTGGATTCAAGTTAATTGGAAGAAAAATTGCCGATGTAAAGAAAGATTTTGCTACAAAAGCAATTACAAAATATACTCAGGAGACTTTTGATACTTTTGAGAATTATTTTAACGAAGACAACTGGTTCATTCTTCAAACTGAATTTGATGAAGTGGTGAAGTTTGAAATTGGTGCAATCATCAACGATAAAGACGAATTTGACTGGAAGTTTCCGGTGAAGAAATAAGCACAATCTTGTCATCCTGACGAAGGAAGGATCACACTAGTTTATCGATAAAGAATGTCGACAATCTTTGCAGAGTTTCTCGTGTGATCCTTCCTTCGTCAGGATGACAAAAAAACAAAAGCCGACAATTATTGTCGGCTTTTTTTGTGTTGATGATTCAGAGGTTAATGGCTGCAATATTACACGATAGTTCTTGACTCCTCTAAAGCCCTAGCCCTGATGGGAACGGCATCCTTTTGTGGTGGGGTTCACCACAAAAGATACAGAGGACAGCAGGAAATAGCTCCTTATTTTTATTATTTATAATTTTCAGAAAAAACATAAATATAATTTTGTCAGACTGAGCGAAGTCGAAGCCCTGTAAGCCGAATCACTTTGCGGGACTTCGACTTCGCTCAGTCTGACAGGCTAAAACAAAAAAACCGACAATCACTTGTCGGTTTTTTTTATGTTTCTAAAAGAAGATTATCCTTTTAACCATGCATTTTTAAGTTTCTCTTTTGAAGCATCTATGGCTTTAAAAGTGTCTTTTTCTTCAAATGGTATTTTTACAGTTCCTTTGATGGTTTGTTCTTTTCCATCGCGTTTGATTTTAATAGTGATAGGATCGTTTTCTTTCCAGTTTTCACTTTCGGTAATCAAATCGTAAATATTGTCTAAGTTGTATGTTTTACCGTTTACAGCAAGGATTTGATCGTTTGCTTTAAGATTTAAGTTGCTAAAAAATACATTAAGATCGATTTTAGGACGAACGCTTATTATTTTAGTTGCCTGATCAACACCAATATACGGAGCTTGTCCTTTGATGAAAATTGATCCCGGAACTTTTTCTGATGCATTGCCTACACCAACTTTTGCTAAATAAAAATCGTAAGGAATTGGAGTGGTTCCCTGAACATATTTAGTTAAAAATTCTCCAACTTCAGGATACGTAAGCTGAGTGATTTTAGCAAAAAGCTCATCATCATTAAATGGTTTTTCTACGCCGTATTCGTCAGATAATTTATGCATTAGATCAAGAATTCCTCTTTCGCCGTTGCTTTTTTCTCTAATGATAATATCGATACACATACCAATTAAAGCTCCTTTTTGGTACACGTTTAAATATTGATCTTTATAAGGCTGCTCTAATACATTTTTGCTCATTACAGTAAACGACATTGTATCATTAAGGCCTTTTGCCTGCTCGATTTTATCAGCAATACGAGTATAGAATTCAGGTTCGGTAATTAGCCCCTGATTGATCTGGAACAGGTTTGCGAAATATTCTGTAACTCCTTCGTACATCCATAAATGCTCAGACATTTTTGGTGCATTATAGTCAAAATACTGGATTTCTTTTGAGTGAATAGTTAATGGCGTTACGATATGAAAAAACTCATGCGAAACGACATCTTTCATTGATTCTACCAGTTTTTCTTTTGGCATAGATTCCGGCAGAACAACGGTAGTTGCAGTAGGATGTTCTAAAGCTCCAAAACCGTGAGCATCGTCTTTTGCCATGCTTGATAAATACAATAAAACAGTGTATTTTTTAGTTGCATTTACTTTTCCTAAAAAGTTCTTTTGTGCGGTCATGATGGTTTTCATTTCCGGAGTGATGCTTTCGGCAGTAAATTTTCCTGTAGGAGAGTAGACAGCGATTAAAATTTCCATTCCGTTTACGTTAAAAGTCGTATAATCCGGCTTAGAATACATGATTGGGTTTTCGACTAAAACTGCGTAACGTGGCGTTGTAAATACGTCGCTTGTATTACTTGCGTCCTGATCTGTCATTGAAGTAGCTCCCCAAAGTGTTTCAGGATGTGTGATAGTTACTTTATAAGGAATGTCTAATTTATCCTGAAAATAACCTACAAAACCATGCGTGTTGACCATGAAGTTAACTCCTGCATTTATGTTGGTTCCGGCTGGCGAAAAAACGTCATCGTTACCAAATCCGGTTCCTTTTTCAGTATCAAAAGTATCTCCTACTAAATAGGTTACTTTTTTTAATTTTTTTGCATCAGAAATCGACCATGAGTTATCATCGATTCTTTTTACTGCTAAAGGATTACCTTTTGCATCAAAAGCTTTAAAATCGTCTGAAAATTTACCGTAATTATCTGTAGAATACGTTCCCGGAACTGTTTTTGGGATACTGTAAATTACCTGGTCGGTTTTTATTTGTGGCGGTGTAACGGTTACAAGTACTTTGTCATCTTTTACATCAATAAGATCAATGTTAACACCTACGACATTTGCGGCACCAGATGAGCTTCCTGTTTTACAGCTCCAAAGAGTTGCTGCAAGAGCTAAGGTGTAAATTATTTTTTTCATTTATTCGAGTTTAGTTATTCGTATATGACTTATAAATTACAGAAAAGTTACATTATCAATAAAAATAATAAAAAAACTCCTGAATTTCAGGAGTTCTGTCTTAGTCTAGTTTGTTTTTTATGTAATATTTACCATCCAGATCTTCGTCAAAATCATCTATTTTAACGGGCTTTGGTTTTGGTTTATTTGCAATTGCCTTTTTTTTCCACATCTCAAATTTTTCAAGTGGCATCTTCTTTTTCATGATTTCCAGAACTTCTTTTTCTGCCAATCCAAATTCCTTTTTAATGATCTCAAATGGATTTTTTTCTTCTAAGGCTAACGAAACAAGTTTTTCGGTTTGCTCCCAATTCAATTCTTTGCGGTTACTCTTTTTCATCACGTGAAAATTAATTCAATATAGGGGTTAATGATTAATAGATTGATTTTCAATTTAAGTATCAATATTAATAAAAAAAATAATTAGTTGGTTCGATCTATGTTATTTTTTTTAATGATTTTAACTGTTTTTTGCAGATCTCGATTTTTGAAACGGAATTTGCAATAAATTTTTCAATTGATTGTTTTCTTCAGGCTCCATATGTGTATCTACTCCGTAAACTAATTTTTCTTTTGAAAGTGTTGTAAAAGTGCCAAAAAGCCGATCCCAAACTGAAAAAATATTGCCGTAATTACTATCTGTATATGGCAAAACATAATGATGATGTACTTTATGCATATTGGGCGAAATGATGATATAACTTAAAAAAGTATCTAGTTTTTCTGGCAAAGAAATGTTGGCATGATTAAATTGTGAAAAAATAACAGAGAGACTCTGATACAGGAAAACCATCCACATAGGACTTCCTACGATAAGAACCCCCAGTGTTGTAAATATAAACCGAATTACGCTTTCTCCCGGATGATGTCTATTGGCGGTTGTAGTATCGATCCAGGTATCTGTATGGTGAACGATATGAAAACGCCATAGAAACTTTATTTTGTGCTGAACAAAATGGGCAAGGTAAGCGCCAATTAAGTCTAAGAGAAGTAACCCAATCAGGGTATAAAGCCAAATAGGAATTTTGGGTATCCACTGCAGTATTCCGAAGTGATTTTCTGTTGTCCAGCTTGCAGTTTTAATCAGGATAAAAGCCAATACAAAGTTGACAATAATAGTAGTAAATGTGAGGAAGAAATTAATTCCTGCGTGTGGCCATTTTTTATATTTCATCTGAAACAGCGGAAAGGTATTTTCGATAAGCCAGAAAATGGTAATTCCTCCCACCAGAATCAAACTTCTGTGCAGGGACGGAATTGTACTGAAATATGCTATAATATCGTTCATAAGTAAAAATTAGATTGGTGGAAATTTGTAATCTGTTTTCTATGAAGAGATTAATTTGAAATAGTGGCATATAAAAAAAGAGAAAACCGAATATAAATATATCTGATTTTCTCTTTAAAAGTGAGTTATAAGGTGTTTTTTTTATGCTTTTTTAATCAGGCTGATTAAAAATAATAATACCCATGCTCCTCCAACAGCAATTAGAATTTGCCAAAGAAGTCCGCCGCCGCCTATGCCAAGATTACCGGCGATCCAGCCGCCAATAATTCCGCCAACAATTCCAACGACGATATTACCTAATAATCCAAAACCTGCGCCTTTCCAGATTTGACCCGCAAGCCATCCTGAAATTGCTCCTATCAATAAGAAATATTAAAATGACATATGATAAATTTTTAATGGTTAATTGATTTGATTAAGCAGCGTCGTGATTTTGTAATAAGGTTTTGTATAAAAATCCAGCCACAATTGCGCCTAAAATTGGTGCAACCCAAAATAACCAAACTTGCGATAATGGTTCTCCTCCTGTAAAAATTGCCTGAGATAAAGATCTTGCAGGGTTAACAGATGTATTTGTAATTGGAATACTGATTAAGTGAATTAAAGTTAATGCTAAACCAATAGCGATACCGGCAAATCTACCGTTTGCAAATTTATCTGTAGCACCAAGGATTACCAATAAGAAGAATAATGTTAGAACAAATTCAGCAATAAAGGCTGATGCCAATGAATATCCGTCTGGTGAGAACGCTCCGTAACCGTTTGATGCAAAAGCTCCGGCTTGCGTATTGTTAATTGCATTTCCTGCTTTTCCTGACCAGATAATAAATAATGTTCCGGCAGCTGCAAGAGCACCAATACATTGAGCAACGATGTAAGGAACAAGGTCTTTTGCCGGAAATCTTCCGCCAGCCCATAAACCAAATGATACTGCAGGATTAAAATGCCCGCCAGAAATATGCCCTACAGCGTATGCCATCGTTAATACTGTTAAACCGAAAGCTAATGCAACTCCTGCAAATCCAATTCCTAAATTAGGAATTCCAGCAGCAAAAAGTGCGCTTCCACAACCTCCAAAAACTAGCCAATAAGTTCCAAAAAACTCTGCAAATAATTTTTTCATAATAAAATAATTTTAATTAATAGTTGATTGTTAAAGGGTATATTGGTATGCCCAAAAAATCAAAACAAATTGTAAGGGCAAACGTACAAATAAAATCCAATTTGGTAAACCAAAACTTGCTTTTTTATTTTGATACATAAAAAGATTTGCAGGAAATACAGCAATTAGCAATGCAATAATTCCCCACGCAGCAAAATTTGTTGTGTAACTAACCATTAGGAGTATGCCAAGAGCAATCTCGGCACCTCCGCTTAAAATATTTATTAATTTGGGGTTTGAAAAAAAAGGAGGAATGATCCTGACATACATTCCGGGATTTCTAAAATGATTTAATCCGGCAATAATATAGAGCGCAGCCATTAAGTATAAATGCCAAGGTAAATTCATGATATGTGATTGTTTATCACGAATTTATAAAAAAATTAACAATTATTACATTACAAGTCTCTTTTTTTTAGATCCCGATAAATTAAGTTAATTTTTACGCTTAAAATTTACGTTCATAATAATTATGGCAAGAATAATGAGGACGATTCCAATCCATTGAGAAAGAATAACTTTTTCATCTAATAATACATACGCCATCATTACAGAAACAGGAAGTTCAAGTGCAGAAACGATACTTCCTAAACCAATTCCGGTAAGAGGGAAACCTGCAGTCATAAGCATTGGCGGAATAATAGTACCAAAAAGAGCTAAGATAATTCCCCATTTTAAGAAGATCTCAAAATTAAAAGGTGTAACCTGAGTAGCAATTGCGAATGAAAACACGATTATTGATCCACCTAAAAGCATATATAAACTACGTTGTGCCGATGAGATCTCTGTAGCAACGCTATTCGCTGTAAACATAGTTGTAGTAAATGATGCAGCAGCCAAAACTCCCCATGCAAGACCACGCCAGTCAAGAGCAACATCGTTATGAATAATATTGGTCGCCAAAACAGTACCAATAAGTACAATGATTACGGCAATTACTTTTTGTTTTGATGGTAATTTCTTTTCTAAAATCATTTCTAATAAAACTCCCATCCAAACGGTTTGCATCAATAAAACGATACCAATAGATACGGGAATGTATTTTACCGCCAGATAATAGAATAAACTTGTCATACCTAATGAAGTACCCGCAAGCATTAAACTGAAGATATTTTTTTTGGTCGCTTTTACAACCTTTTCTTTATGTTTTGCTTTTTGAAAAGCGTTTATCAATAAAATACCAATGATTCCTAATATAAATTGAGATGTGGTTACTTCGGCAGTTGTATATCCTTCTGAATAAGCCATTTTTACAAAAGTGGCTAACATTCCGTAAGTTGTAGCACCTATTGCTACTAAAAAAACTCCCTTTAATACATTGTTTTGTGACATCTTAACTTATTTAGATTAAAAAAATAAAGCCGGCAAAGCTAAGCTATTTTGTTTAGGATTTAATAGAAAACAGCCAGAAACATTATTATGAGTTTGGTTTGTAGTCTAATTTGGATTGTAATATTGTGAATTTGATATAATTGGAGGAAATAAAAAAACCGTCAAAAATATAGATTTTGACGGGTTTGAAATATATTGGGATATAAATAAGTCTTATTTTGCTGCAGGCTGGTTTTGGTAGGTTTCGATTTCGAAAACTAAAGTTGAGTTTGGCGGAATAACTCCTCCTGCACCTTTTTCTCCGTAAGCTAAATTAGAAGGAAGAAAGAATATTGCTTTTTCTCCGTCAGTCATCATGTCTAATGCTTCAATAAAACCAGGAATCATTCCGTCTTTTTTACCTACTGCAAAAGGAAAAGCCTGATATCCTTTTTGAGCGTCACGGTTTGCATCATATTTACCGTAAGCTTTTGCTACGCTTGCTATACTGCTGTCAAAAAGATTTCCGTTTTCAAAATATCCTGCGTAATGAAAATAAATGTTAGAACCTTCAGCTCCTTTTACACCAGTTCCTTTTTTTGTAATTACATATTTTAAACCAGATGCAGTTGTAGTCGCTTTTGCTTTAGTAGCGGCAAAATATGCTGCTTTTTCAGTTACTACTTTTTGAGATTCTGCTTTTTTAGCTTCTTGCTTTTTTTCGTCATCAGCTAACACTTTTACAGCATTAAACTTTTTAGCGGCTTCACCTTTGCGGGTAATGGTAATTTTTGTCATGATATCATCCTGAACAATTTTATTTACATTATCCATTCCTGAAACTACATGACCAAAAATAGTATGTTTTCCGTTTAACCAAGGAGTTTCTTTGTGTGTGATAAAAAACTGACTTCCATTTGTAGCAGGACCTGAATTTGCCATAGCCAAAACACCGCCTTTTTCAAATTTTAGTTCTTCAACAAATTCATCTTTAAAAGAATATCCAGGACCTCCTGTGCCGTTTCCGTCCGGATCTCCACCCTGAATCATAAAGTCATTAATAACCCTGTGAAACTTTAATCCGTCGTAAAATGGTTTTCCTTTTAGTCTTTCCACTTTTACATTTGGATTATTCCCTTCGGCCAAAGAAATAAAGTTGGCTACTGTAACCGGTGTTTTTACATATTCTAATGCAACTACGATATCTCCTTTTGTAGTTGATATTGTAGCAAAAATTCCATCGTTTGGATTTGTTGGCGGAGCTACTTTTGTTGCCGTTTTAGCTGCAGGAGCTTTTGGTTTTGCTACGGGTTTCTTTGTCTGAGCCTGAATATTTACTACTGCCAGGCAAAATAAAAATAGAAATTTAAACTTCATGATGTTCAGAATTTAAGTCTATGTTAATCTTTTAAATTGTAATTATTGTGGCTTTTCTAATAATTGAATTTCGAAAATAATGTTAGCATTTGGCGGAATTACTCCTCCGGCTCCAGTTGCTCCGTAAGCTAAATGAGACGGAATAAAAAGAATGGCTTTATCTCCAAATGAAAGCTGCTCGATTCCTTCAATGAATCCCGGAATCATACCGTCTTTACGACCTGCCTGAAACGGAATTGGCTGATAACCGTGTTGTTCTGCTCTCGCTGCATCAAATTTTCCAAATGCTTTATTAACTTCTGGAACGCTTGAATCAAATAAAGTTCCGTCTTCTAAGAAACCTGAATAATTAATGTATAATTGAGCTCCGTTAGCTGGTTTTTTACCAGTTCCTTTTTCTGTAATAATATATTCTAAACCACTGCTTGTTTTAGTAGCTTTTGGTTTTTGAGCAGCATAATAAGCAGCTTTTTCTGCCTGAACACCTGCGTATTTGCTTTTTTCTTTAGCGATTTCTGAGAAGTAATCAGTAAAAACTTTAACAGCGTCAAACTTTTTAGCAGCTTCACCGTTTCTGATAATGGTTACAGCAACAATAGTATCACCTTGTTTTACCTGATTTACAACTTCCTGACCTTTTTCTACCACATGTCCAAAAACAGTATGTTTTCCGTCTAACCATGGAGTTTCAACATGTGTGATAAAAAATTGACTGCTGTTTGTTCCAGGTCCGTTATTGGCCATTGCCAAAACTCCTGCTTTGTCAAATTTTAAATCATTAATTTCATCTTTAAATTTATATCCTGTATCTCCAGAACCAGTTCCTTCAGGATCTCCGGTCTGAATCATAAAGTTTTCAATAACCCTGTGAAATTTTAACCCATTAAAAAAAGGTTTCTTTTTTAGGTAATCTTTTGTTACAAACTCATTTTTACCTTCGGCAAGAGTTACAAAGTTAGCTACAGTAACAGGTGCTTTTGTATAATCTAATTCAACAATAATGTGCCCTTTATTGGTTTCAATATCTGCATATAAACCATCAGGTAGGTTGCTGTGCTCATCTTTACAAGAATATAATGAGCTAACGGTAACAGCAAGTAATAATAGAATACTCTTTTTCATTTTTAAAATGTTGTTTTTATGGGTTTATTGTATCTTTTTTAGTTGGGGCTGCAGGTTTTGGTGTTGCAGGTTTTGGAGCAGCAGTACTTTGTGTCTGACCCGCTACAGGTGCTGGTTTAGCTGCTGGATCCGGTACAAAATTACGAAGGGTAACCGTACAAATTAAGGATTGATTTGGGCCAATTTTTTTGTTATCGCCATGATATCCGTACGCCATATGCGAAGGAAATAAGAACGTTACAGTTTCGTTTTTATGCATCATTTTAATACCATCACGCAATCCCATCATGATATCTTGTTTGTCTACATAATACGTTTGCGGACCAAGATCAGCTTCAGAATAAATAATCTTACCGTCGATATCTTTTACTTCCAGATTAAAATAAGCGATATCTCCTTTTTTAGGAGCGCTAAGATCTGTGGTATTTCGTTCGTCGTAATACAGCCAATATCCTTTTCTGGTAGCGTAATATTTTGTTTTTGGATTGTTTTTGATGATCTTTTTAATCACATCTTCTTCATTGGCCACAAGTTTTTTGTTTCTGTCGACCGATTTTTTCATGAAGGTACCCGAAGCCTGAGAAATAGGTCTTCTGGCTTCTTCGTGTTGCTTACAGCTCACCAATAAAACAGCAAAAAGTAGGGCGTAAATGCTTCGTTTTAAATAGTTCATATAGGATTATATTTTTAGTTTGTTTACTAAATCTTCAAATTTCTTCACGGTTTCTTCCATCGAAACGTCTGATCTTCCGCCGGCTGCATTGCTGTGTCCGCCACCATTAAAGTGATCTCTGGCAAATTGGTTCACATCAAATCCGCCTTGCGAACGGAAAGAAATCTTGATGATTTTCTCGTCTTTATTTTCGATAAAAATAGCAGTAAAAACAATACCTTTTATACTTAATCCGTAATTTACGATTCCTTCTGTATCACCTTTTACATAATCAAAAGAATCCAGTTCAGCCTGAGTAAGCGTAGTATATGATGTTTTATGTTCCTCAAGCACTTTCATATTCTGTAAAGCGCGACCTAATAATTGCAAACGGCTGTATGAGCTGTTATCAAATAATAAAACAGGAATTTGAGTATTCTCAACTCCCAGATCAATTAATTCAGCAATAATTCGGTGCGTGTTTCCTGTTGTTCCCGGAAAACGAAATGAACCCGAGTCAGTTAATATTCCGGTGTAGATGCAAGTCGCAATGGTTTTGTCTAAATCTTCTTTTTTTCCTAAGAAAGAAATGAAGTTATACACCATTTCACAAGTTGATCCAAAAGAAGTATCAGAATACATATAAGCAGCATAATCGTCTGGCTTTTGATGATGATCGATCATAATAAACGGAGCTGTTAGCTTTGCTAAAGTATGTTCCATTTCGCCCGTACGATGAAAAGCATTAAAGTCTAATGTAAAAATCAGCTCGGCTTCTTCTAATATTTTGGTGCAGTTTTCAGTATCTTTTTCAAAGATTTTTACCGTTTCAGAACCTGGTAACCAAGCTAAAAAATCCGGAAAATCGTTTGGAGCAATCACAGTTGGCTGGTGATTGTTTTTTAATAAAAAATGGTATAACCCTAATGTTGAACCCATAGCATCGCCGTCAGGACCTCTATGCGGAATTATGGCGATTTTCTTTGGGGTAGCGAGTAACAATTGTATCGCTTGAATATCTTGTATTTTCATAGTGTGCGAATTTACATTTTTTTAATGTAATGTTGAAATCATTTTACAGATTAACACACTTTTATTAGTTGTCAGTTTTCGGTCGCGGTTTTCAGTGCAAACTGTAACTGAAAACTGTCACTGCGACTAAATTAAAGCCACTTTTGATATAACTTATATTTCGCTCCTTTTACAATTTGCGATTTATAAATTCCTACAGAGCCTGAAGAAAAATAGGCGATGGTACATGCAATTGCAATGAAAATTCCAGGTTGAATTCCGAAAAGTTCCATGCCCATGATGGTGCAGGCGATAGGCGTGTGGGTCGCGCCAGAGAATACTGCAACAAAGCCTAAGCCGGCCAATAGCGCTATTGGTAATGGAATAATTAGGGATAAAGCACTTCCTAAAGTAGCGCCAACAAAAAACAATGGCGTTACTTCTCCTCCTTTAAAACCAGCTCCGAGAGTAAATCCGGTAAATAGAATTTTAAGCAGAAAATCGTACCATGCATTGGCATTCGAAAATGAATCTACAATTACAGGAACGCCTAATCCTGAGAATTTTGTAAATCCAAGACCTGCAATGGCAATGGCGAGAATAATTCCGCCAATAAAAGGACGTAGCGGCGGATATTTAATTTTAGAAAAAAGTGATCCCCAGAAATGTGTACTTCTGGAAAATAATAAAGCAGCAAAACCGGATAGAATTCCGATAATGATAACGTAAATTAAATTTATAAAAGTAAAATCAGGAACTACAGGAATGCTATAATGTGTGTGTTTGACCTGCCAAAACTCGACAGTAAAGTATGCTGCATAAGCTACAAGAAATGATAAAATAGTACTTTTTAAGTTAATTTTACTAAAGTATAAAACTTCCAAAGCAAAAATAGCACCCGCCAGTGGAGTTCCAAAAACCGATGCAAAACCGGCACTAATTCCCAAAATAATCAGAATTTTTCTTTCGGAATTATCTAATTTAAAAAGCTTTGTAAATTGATCTGCAATTGCACCGCCCATTTGTACAGCAGTTCCTTCACGACCTGCAGAACCTCCAAATAAATGTGTAAGTAAAGTTCCTAAAAGTACTAAAGGAGCCATTTTAAACGGAATGACTTTCTGAGGATTTTCGTATTCTTCGAGTAGTAAATTATTTCCTTTTACAACAGATTCTCCCCAATAGTAATAACTTAAACCTACTAATAAACCACCAAAAGGCAAAAGCCAGATAATCCAGTCGTGGTGAATTCTATATTGTGTAACCCATTCGAGGGCAACTAAGAAAAATGCAGATGCAGATCCAGACAAAATACCAATTAAAACACAAATGAGAATCCATTTGAAAATCGTAAAAAGTATTTGTTTTGGGTTTTGAAAGCTCATTAATAGTTTAAAGTTTTTCTTGCCACGAATTTCACTAATTTTCACTAATTTCTTGATGTTTTTGCGATTTTTTTTGCCACAGATTAAAAGATTAAAAAGGATTTCTTTTTTATATTTAACCATCTTTGATGGTTTTAATTTTAGCTGTGAATTTTCAGTAATAAAAAAAAGCTAACAAAACTTTAAAGACCTGATTAAAAATAATCTTTTAATCTGTGGCAAAAAAAATAATTCGCGAAAATTAGTGCAATTTGTGGCAAAAAAACATTTGTATTAAAAAATTACTGCACAACAGCTGTAAATTCAATTTCAACTAAATATTCGGGAGCAACGAGTTTGTTAATTTCATAAAAACCAGTTGTAGGTTTTACATCTTTAAAAAATGAAGCGTGAGCTCTTGCCACTTCTTCAAAAGAAGTAATATCTGTAGTGAAAATTCTGGTTCTGATTACATCTTTCATTCCAACATTCAAATCTTCTAAAACTTTTTCAACACGTTCCAGGATGTTGTAGGTTTGAGCATAAGCATCATCAGCTTTTACTTTTTCGCCATCAACAATTGCCACAGTTCCTGAAACTTCAATGATATTACCAATTCTTACCGCGCGGCAATATCCCATTTTGTCCTCCCAAGGCGATCCTGTTAAGATGTTTTCTCTTTTCATTTTTTTATAGTTTTTTGAATTTGTTTCTTCAATTTAAAATCAAATTCAGGTTCGTTAATTTCGTTGCAATTTATAAAATATGCAAATGAAAAAGAGTATTAGAGACTTGAAATCATTTCGTAAATCTTTCTTTTTTGTGATATTTTGAGGTATAGATTTTTTTGCCACAGATTAATATGATTTTACAGATTATCTATATTGTGCAAAATTGTTGCCACGAATTTACACCAATTTTAATTCGCTTAATTTGTGAAATTTGTGGCAAAAAAACATCACAGCATAAATCATTTTAATCCTGTAATCTGTGGCAAAAAAACTTAATTATTCTATTTGATACTGCTCGTAAAGACGAAGTTTATTTTGAGTAACAGTAAGGTTTTGTTGCAACACTTCGATTTTGTCTAATAGATTCGCGATTACATCCAGGCCTTCTAAATTAATTTTTAGATCATAATGCAGGCGTATCATTTTTTCGACAGCAGGTAATTGTTCGGGTTGTAAATATTCATCTTCTTCAAAGAAAATAATTTTTATCAAACCATAATTATGAAGTTCTGTTATAAAGGTATTTTCAATTTCGTGATACACACAAAACTGTTTTATTTGAATTAAGTTTTTACTATTCATGATTTCTTAATTTAGCTAATTCTTCGAATAATTCTTTTTCTTTTGCAGAAAGCTTTGTCGGAATTTTTAAAGTATAAGTAATGTATAAATCCCCAAACTGATTGTCTTTTTTATAGACAGGAAAACCTTTTCCTTTTAGTTTTACTTTCGTTCCGGGTTGCGTTTCAGGGGCGACTTTTATTTTTACTTTTCCGTCAAAAGTATTCACATAAATTTCTCCTCCTAAAATTGCGGTGTACAAATCAAGATCTACATCGGCATACAAATTATTGCCTTCTCTCTTAAATTCTGAATTATTATCAATTAAAAAAGTAATGTATAAATCGCCATTAGGACCTCCGTTTGCTCCGGGTGCGCCATGATTCGGGATTTTTATTATCTGACCGTTTTCGACTCCGGCCGGAATTGTAATTCGGATGTTTTTTCCGTTTACCGTTAAGTTTTGTTTGTGGGTTGTGTAAGCTGATGCCAGATCAAGCTGTAATTCGGCATTAAAATCCTGTCCTCGATATTTGGCCTGACCTCTTGAGCTTCTTCCGGCAGAACCGTACATAGAATTGAAAAAATCAGAAAAATCACTTCCTGAAAAATCACCTCCGCCAAAATCAGAATAACTTTGACTTCCGCCTTGCTGCTGTCTGGAGTATTGTTGCTGATTAGGATCGTAGCCCGCCTTTTCGAATTCATCAGCATGTTTCCAGTCTTTCCCGTATTTATCGTATTTTTTACGATTTTCAGGATTGCTTAAAACTTCGTTTGCTTCATTTATTTCTTTGAATTTTTTTTCGGCCTCTTTATCATTTGGATTCAAATCCGGATGATATTTTCGGGCTAACTTTCGATATGCCTTTTTAATTTCGGCTTCAGTGGCCGATTTCGTGATATCTAATACTTTATAATAGTCAATGTAGTCCATTTGCTTGTATTTTTAATAAAGATAAATTAAAATATTGAAGTTAATCATAACTTATTAAATGTCAAAACAAAAAGGTCAATTTCGTCTTAATATTGGTATTTTAAGAAATACCAGAGAAGATTATATTTGTTTAAGTTAAATCTTACTTTTTTATAAGAATTTGTAATTATTTATTTTATAATTGCAAAAATAAACTTACAAATAAATGTAAGAATCTAACCTCTTAATCTTTGAATTATGAAAAAACTATCTTTTTTAAAATCAACCTTTAGTCTTGTTCTTGTACTGACGATGTCAATCTTATTAGTAAATTGTAGCTCAAGTAGTGATGATGATAATACGTCATCAGGTACTGCATTTAATCCAGCAAATTTTTCACTAACGATTACAAAGAAAGAAGTGACATCAACTGTTGGTTTAATGATTACATACGATTTAAAAAATATTTCAAAGGAGGCATACAATAATTATACGCAAGGATCTTTTTCTGTAAAGTTTACTGTTAAAAGTACTGATGGAGAGACATTCCAGGATATTGTTACTGTCGATTATATTGATGCAGGAATTACTTTCAGTGGGTTAACTTTTCTAGATTATAGTGAAGTAAAAACTTTAGATCTTTCGACATTAACTGCTGTAATTATTAAGAATAAATAGCATAAAATAAAAGTAATTAAATTGAACCGATTTGTTTTTTTAACAAATCGGTTTTTTTTATAGCTTTTTTGGCAGGTTTTTTGCTTTCCAAAAATTAGCCTAATATATTGTTATAATAGTCTTAAAGTTGTAGTGCCTAATTAAATTATGCTATTTTTGTGATGCTATGCTTTGATCTTATAAAATTTTTAAAAGCCGATTCGATAATACTTTTTCAATGAAGCACATCTTATTTTTCATATTATTTTTTACCGCTGTCACTGTTTCAGCACAGACTGAATTTGGTACAAAATACAGACCTATTGCAGCGCCAAAATTTAGCGCAAAGCCCAAAAAGACTCCTGTCCCAGAGGTTAAAGATCCTCAGGCTCCTAATATGGATATCCCAAGTATTAAAACTCCAAATGTTTTTGATAATACCAGTATTACGCCAAAATCACAATTGCAGGTAGGGGCAGAAAAAAGTAAATTTACGATGTCGACCGAAACTGATTTTGCTAATCCTGGCGATCGTTATATACCTAAAATGGAAAAAGATCTGGATAAAGCTTTAAAAGATGCCGGGCTCAGAGAGGGACGCGGTACTTTGGTAAAAAGAAACATTTCTTTGGGAGATTTTAGGACAAAATCGAAATATTTTATTGTAAAGTTCCGAGATTTTGGAGCTATAGATGGCGATATGGTAAAGGTTTTGTCTAATGATCAGGTTATTAGAGATCAAATCATTTTACAGGCTAATTTTATAGATGTACAAATTAATCTTGTAAATGGTTTTAATAAATTAGATTTTGAAGCTTTGAATATTGGAGCTTTAGGTGGAAATACAGCTGAAATTCGAGTTTATGATGATAAAGGTCAATTGGTAACCAATGATTATTGGGATAATCTTGCAGCAGGATTTAAAGCTTCAATAGTAGTTACAAAAGAAGAATAAGATACAATCAGAATTATTGCATCTTATTCTATACTATTTGTTTTCACTTTTTACATTTCACATTTTACTCTTTTACAAGTTCAGCTTTAGTAGTTGGTTCTCCAGTTTCTTTTAATAAAAAACTAACCAGAATCGCTATCGAAATTCCGATAATCCAAAATAAACCTGCTTGCTGAAAATGTGCCATTTTATCTGTTGTGTCGTTTAGCGTTTGCCCAAATAAACGACTGAATAACGGACTCAAAAGAGTTGTTACTCCAAAAGTTATAAAATTAATGGCTCCTGTAGCACTTCCTTTTACATTATCAGGATTCGCTTCTTTAATGATAGAATACGGAATCATAGCAGCACCTGAACCTACTCCCAATAAAAACATACTGATTTTGGTAGGAAGTAAATCCGGGAAATACAATAACTGAATCAGGCTCAGAATCATAAATAACGCTCCAAATACTAAAACTGGTTTGCGTCGATTTATTTTATCCGTAATATATCCCAGCAACGGACATCCAAATACCCATCCAAAAGCAACCATTGCGCTCGAAATCGTTGCGGTATGAAAATCGAAAGCACGATCTTTCTGAAAAAAATCGACTGCCCATGTCATGGCAAATATGGTAGTGGGAGCAAATAATAATCCAGAGATAATGCCGCATAACCACGATTGGGGATTGCTAAAAACAATTTTGTAAGGTTCAAGCAAGCCTTGTTTTTTTGCAGGCGTTTCTGTTTTTTTCTCGACGACATTTGCCGGAGTTATAAACCAAAGTCCGAAGGCAACGATTATAGTGAAAATTCCGATCGAAAGCCAAAAGGTATTAATATCCATTCCTTTTTCAATCAAAGGACCTACAACAAATTGTCCTGCCGAACCGCCAAGCATTCCAAGACATTGGGTAAAACCAATAGCTGTTGCCAATGATTTTGCCGAAAATCCTTTCGTGGCTAAATATACACAACCCGGAAAAGCAAAAGCACATCCCGCGCCCTGAAACAATCGACCAACGACTCCGCTAAACTGACTTGAAATGATAAATAACAAACAGCCAATTCCTAAAATAAGTGCTCCGGCGAAAAGCGAATATTTAGCTCCAAATCGGTCCAGCGCAATTCCAGCGATCAAACTGCAAGTCGAATAAGTGTAATAATAAGTTCCTATAATAGTAACCAATCGAATCTCATTTACAGAAAAACTCTGTGCAAGTTCCGGAAGCATTACAGCCGGAGAAGACCGTATTACATAATCTAAAAAATAGAAAAGCAAACCAAATACCCATGCAATGATGTAATATTTGGTATATGATTTACTGGTATTGATATCCATAAAATGTATTTATTTTATTTTGAAGGAACACGAATTGCACGAATTTGCACAAATTTTTGATGAGTACTTTAAGTTTGCGAAATTAATTTCACAAATAGAATTGGTGCAAATTCGTGTAATTAGTGTTTGTATTTTGAGTATGAAAAATCAGTTTTAGATGCCTTCTTTTAAATGCTTATAATTAGATTTAATAGTTTCTAAAACTTCTTCCATTTTACCGCCGAGCATTAATCGGGTCATCGATTTTGCCATTCCTACCACTTGTTCCCATTCGACTTTTGGCGGCATTGCCAATGCATTTGGATTCGTGAATATATTTAGTAAAACAGGACCATTATGTCTGAACGCATTTTCGATTGCAGTTTCAACTTCTTCGGGTTTGTGAACATTTACGCCCTGAAATCCCATGGCTTGGGCAATTAATCCAAAGTCAGGATTTACCATATCGGTTTCGTTATCGGGTAAACCATTTACTTCCATTTCGAGTTTTACCATTCCCAAAGCGCGATTATTAAAAACAATAATTTTTACAGGAATATTATATTGATGAATGGTTGCCAAATCGCCCAAAAGCATCGACAAACCACCATCGCCACACATGGCAATAACTTGTCTTTCAGGATGTGCGAGAGCCACTCCAATTGCCATTGGCATTGCGTTTGCCATAGATCCGTGATTAAAAGAACCCAGCATTTTTCGTTCGCCGGTTCCTTTTATAAAACGGGCTCCCCAAACGCAGGTCATTCCGGTGTCGACCGTAAAAATAGCATCTTTACTGGCTAATTTATCAATAATATGTGCTACATATTCAGGCTGAATGGTGTCTTCTCCGCCATTATCATTAATATAAGTGTTCATGTTTTCTTTTACGCTGGCATATAATTTAAGCTGCGCTTGCAAAAAACTATCATCTGTTTTGGTTTCCAGCAATGGCAATAAAGCTTCGATAGTATCAGCTACATCGCCACATAATCCCATATAAAGATTGGCTCTTCGGCCTAAACGTTCCGTGCTTGTATCGATTTGAATGATTTTATTGTCTGAAGGCATGAATTTATCATACGGAAAATCGGTTCCTAATAATAAAACTAAATGCGATTCGTGCATACTATGATAAGCAGAAGGCTGTCCGAGTAAACCTGTCATTCCTATTTCATTTGGATTATTAGGCTGAATGCTCATTTTTCCTCTAAAAGAATATCCTACAGGAGCTTTAATATGTTGCGATAATTGTACGACCTGATCGTGTGCTTTTTCGGCACCAATCCCGCAGAATAAAGTGATTTTGGTACTCTCATTTATTGCTTTGGCCAAATGTTGTAATTCAGAATCAGAAGGTCTGATGACAGGATTGCAATGAAAATACTGGGTCGAGATATTACTTTCAACCGCTTTTAGCTCAGAGACATCTCCGGGTAAACCAATCACAGCAACACCTTTTTTGCCCAAAGCGTGTTGAATGGCAGTTTGTATAATTCGGGGAGCTTGTTCGGCGGTCATAATCATTTGATTGTAATAACTACAATCGTCGAAAAGTTTAATGGTATTGGTTTCCTGAAAATAATCCATTCCCATTTCGCTTGTATTTATTGTCGAGGCGATCGCTAATAAAGGTACATGCGAGCGATGTGCATCGTATAATCCGTTGATTAAATGTACGTGACCCGGGCCACAACTTCCGGCACAAACCGCAAAGCCGTCTAATTCTGCTTCAGCTGCTGCGGCGTAAGCTCCAACTTCTTCATGACGAACATGAATCCATTTTATTTTTCCGTTTCTGCGTATCGCGTCATTAAAATGATTTAAACTATCACCGGTAACTGCGTAAACGCGTTTTACTCCGGCCTCTACCAACATGTCAACTAATTGTTCTGCAACTATTTTACTCATGGATTATATTTTTAAAATTAATATTTCGATCGTATAACATTGGTTATGGTTTACTTTCTTAATAATTATATTTTAAGATACACTTGGTGATGATGTAAAAGCGGTTTTTGGTATGGGTTTATAAATTTAGGGATTTTTTTTGAGTTACTAAGGTTCTAAGCTGCTAAGGTTCTAAGTTTTTTTTTGAAGGTTTTGAGGTTCTAAGCTGCTATTCCAAGGCTTCGGGCAATGCCATTAAGTTAATATATTTTAGATTGTGTTCCATCGGAACACCTCATTGGTAGAAAAAAGAGTGCATGGTGAGAAACATCGTCCCATTGGGATGTTTGATAAATTGTATAGGTAATCTGTATATGTTTAACAATTATTATTTATAAAATCAAACGTTCTTACGGAACGTGAAAAAACGCCGTATTTATTGAACAACCAATGAAATGTTCCGATGGAACAAAAAAAGTGATGAGATATTATCCTTAACAAATTGTTCCATTGGATTTTTCTTTAACTTGATGAGATTGGACTTCGGGACTAAGTTTTTCTTTTTAGGAAATACAAAAAAGGTTCAAAGGAACAAGTTTTTGATCTTGTTTACCTTTGAACCTTCGTTTTTAAGAATCGAAGATTCTAGTTTTTTTAAACTTAGTCCCGAAGCCTCGGGATAGCAACTCAGAACCTAAGAACCTTTAGAAAGGATCTGCTGTTACTCTAAACTTCATATCTGCTTTTACGGTTACATCTTTCGTAAGGGTTTCTTTTAAGGTAACTTGTGTTCTGATTTTGTATTTATCGGCTTTGATGTATCGATCTAGTCTTGCATCGGTACAAATTAAATCGATGGTATTGCTCGTAGAGTTAATGTTGTCCTGATATGCCAATTCGATTTCATCAGAATCTGTTGTAGAAATATACAAATGAATGGATTTCAAAAATGTGAAATTTTTATCAGACGGATCGGAAATCGATAATTTAAGTGATCTGATTTTTACATCTTTGACTAACTCAGCTTTGGTTTTGTTGTTTTTAAATTCGGCTGAAGAATTTGTAGTAACATCAGGCGTGATTATTTCTGATGGTAAATTAATTGGTGAAGTACTTTTTATTTTTATTGAGGTTTCATTAGAAATAGTAAAACTCAATAAGTCGTCGATGGCATCGCATGAACTTAAAAATACAAATAATAATAGGGAAAGGGCAACTAGTTTTGATTTCATAAATATGGTTTTTCTCTAAATACGATGTTTTTTGAAAGTTGGATTTTTCTTTTTTAGGTACAAAGTAACAAAGGTTCAAAGTAACAAAGAAACGACTCAATGAAATCATCGGTTTTAAATATTTAAACCTTTGTGAATCTGAATTTTTGTGCTTAAAAAATGGGAACAATGAAAAAAATAATAATTTTTCATTATTGCGATTTTAAATGTGATGTTTTTGGAAGTTGTTTTTTTTAAGGTTCAAATGAATAAAGAAAAGACTTAATAAAATCATCAATTTTAAACCTTTGAACCTTTGTGGCTCTGAACCTTTGTGCCTAAAAATGGGAACAATGAAAAAAAATAATAATTTTTCATTGTTCCGATTTTTAAGATTGAAATATAAAAAGTATTTTTGCGCATGCAACACAACGTACTTATTTTAGATTTCGGATCGCAATATACACAGCTTATTGCGCGTAGAGTTCGCGAATTAAATATATTCTGCGAAATTTTCCCTTACAATCACTTTCCTAGTGATTTATCACCTTATAAAGCCGTAATTTTAGGAGGAAGCCCATTTTCTGTTCGTGCAGAAGATGCTCCACATCCTGATTTATCTCAAATTCGAGGCAAGCTACCTATGTTGGCAGTTTGTTACGGAGCACAATATTTAGCTCACTTTAGTGGAGGTGAAGTTGCTGCTTCGAACACCAGAGAATACGGTAGAGCAAATTTATCTTATATTAAAGAAGGTGAAACTTTCTTTAACGGAGTTTCAGAAAACAGCCAGGTTTGGATGAGCCATAGCGATAGTATCAAAGCGCTTCCAACCAATGCAGTAAAATTAGCAAGTACACATGATGTAGAATTTGCTGCTTATAAAATTGAAGGCGAAACTACTTATGCTATTCAGTATCACCCTGAAGTTTTCCATTCTACGGATGGATCAAAAATGCTAAAAAACTTTTTAGTAGATATTGCTGATGTTCCTCAAAACTTTACACCAAATGCTTTCGTAGAAGAAATGGTGGGAGAATTAAAAGAGAAATTAGGAGATGATAAAGTTGTTTTAGGATTGTCAGGCGGAGTAGATTCTACTGTAGCGGCAGTTTTATTGCACCAGGCAATTGGTAAAAACTTATATTGTATTTTCGTAAATAACGGTTTACTTCGTAAAAACGAATTCCAAAATGTATTAGATCAATACAAAGGAATGGGATTGAACGTAAAAGGAGTAGATGCCGGAGATCGTTTCTTAAGCGAATTGGCCGGAATCAGTGATCCTGAAACTAAACGTAAAACTATTGGTCGTGTATTTATCGAAGTTTTTGATGATGAATCACACTTAATCGAAGATGTAAAATGGTTGGCTCAGGGAACTATTTATCCTGACGTAATCGAATCAGTTTCGGTAAAAGGACCATCGGCAACAATTAAATCTCACCATAATGTAGGTGGATTGCCGGATTATATGAAATTAAAAATTGTAGAACCACTTAGAATGTTGTTTAAAGACGAGGTTCGAAGAGTTGGTGCTACTTTAGGAATAGATCCTGAATTATTAGGAAGACACCCTTTCCCGGGACCAGGATTATCAATCAGAATTTTAGGAGATATTACTCCGGAGAAAGTTCAAATCTTACAAGATGTTGATTCGGTATTTATAGAAGGATTAAAATCTTGGGGATTATACGATAAAGTTTGGCAGGCTGGAGCAATTTTGCTTCCGGTAAACAGTGTTGGTGTTATGGGTGATGAGCGTACTTACGAAAAAGTAGTAGCGCTTAGAGCTGTAGAATCAACAGATGGTATGACTGCTGACTGGGTTCATTTACCTTACGATTTCTTGATGAAAGTGTCTAACGACATTATAAATAAAGTAAAAGGCGTGAACCGCGTGGTTTACGATATTAGCTCAAAACCACCAGCAACAATTGAGTGGGAATAGTATTGTTTTTCAAATTAAGGCGTTACATTTGTAATGCCTTAATTTTTTAAACCTACTATTTATGAGAGAATTTTTAACGATTTCTCTTGTCTTTATTTTGTCTTTTAACAAAATAACTGCGCAAGATTCAATTATTGAACACAAAATTCAAAAAGGAGAAACTGCCTATTTTATTGCCCAAAAATACAAGGTTTCGATTGATGAAATTTACAAGCTCAACCCCGAGTCTCAAAACGGAATCAAAGACAATCAAATAATTAAGATTCCGCTTCACCCCGCAGAAAAACAAAATTCAAACCAGCAAATTACTCATGTTGTTGGTGCCAAAGAAACTCTTTTTGGCTTATCGAAACAATATAACGTTTCGGTAGAAGCCATTCAAAATGCAAATCCTATTCTTGCCAACGGACTTCAGATTGGTCAGGAATTAATTATCCCGCAGAATCCTGCCAATCTTTCTAAAACTGAAATTACAACTTCATCAAAAGTAACCCATCAGGTTGTTGCCAAGGAATCCTTGTTTAGCATTGCGAGACAATATAATGTTTCGGTTAGTGATTTAGAAAATTTAAATAAAGACCTTCTTTTAAACGGATTACAAATTGGTCAGACGATTTCAATTCCAAACAAAAGAAAAACTTTAGACGGAAGAGTTCGTGTAATCAATCAGGAAACTGTTTTTCATGTGGTCGAGCCTAAGGAAACTAAATTTTCGATCGCTAAGAAATATGGTATTACTATCGAACAATTAGAATCTCAAAATCCGGAAATTGTAAACGGATTAATTGTTGGGAATAAATTAGCCATTAATACAAAAGAAGTTAAACCGACAAACGAGAGTGAAGAATTGATGTTGGCTCTTGCCGAAAAACAAGTGGTAGTCGAAAAAGGAAAAGCCAAAACGGTTGAATTAGAAGATTTAAAAGACAGATTGGTGGTTCAGAAAGAAATGAATCAGAAGATTATTAAGATTAATGATCTGAAAGTAAATCTGAACGATATGAATGGTTCCAGGGAGAATTCGGTTGAAAAATTACGTTTGGTTTTAGAAGCCAATAAAAATGTACAGGATATTTTAATGGCAAAATTAGATTCGCTGGTAAACACGATGAACAATGATTTGGTCGATTTAAAAAGAATGGACATTTTGAATGTGGATGAATCAAAAAGATTAGAAAAGCGATCGTATGAAAGCATCGGCAAAACCAGTGAATTATCTTCGCAACTTAAAAAAGAGTTAGCCGAAAACAGAAAGGCGTATGCCGGTTTAATGAATAAAGTTGAAAAGATTGCTGTTGAAGAAAATCAGGAATACAAGAAGAAAATCCGCGAAAGCGAAAAAAATACGAATGCTACCTCTTTACAACAACGCCTTTCTCTAGAAGAAATAAAGCGTTATAAAATAGAGCAGGAGCAGGGTGATGCACAGAATCAACTTTTAATTGCTAAAATTGATTCGCTGGATACTCAGAAAAAGATTGAAGTAAAACGACATATCAGTAAAGCGACTTATTATAGTATGGAAGCGCGAAAGTTTGATGATAAATTGGCTTTGATCAAACTGAAAAAGTATCAGGATGAAGCGATTAAGAAACAGGATAAATCGGCTTCAACATTATCTTCAAAAACAATTTCTTTGGAAGAAATGAAGCAGGAATTAAAGGAGAATCCGCTTAGAACTGACAAAACAGTAAAAGTTGAAGTTTATGATAATCTTAAAGAAGTTTCAAACGGCTATTACTTAGTTTTAGGTATATTTACAGACGCAACGCTAAGAGATAAGCTCATTATGAAACTCATTGATTCTGGCGATTTTAACGCTAGTTTCTTCTTTAATATCAACAGTCTTTCGTACTATGTTTACTCAGATAAGTACCAAAATATGGAAGAAGTGCTCTATAAATGCAAGAAAATGGAAGAAGATGAGTTATATAAAGAGGTTGTTATTGCTAAGATCGAAATTGATCTTAGATAATAATTAGCGGCGAAATAACAAGTGGCAAGAATCTTGCTTTAATGAGAACTTAGTTACTTGTTTTGAATTAGAAAATTAAATTGTTTTAAGCTTTATTATGAAATATTATTCAACTCTATTGTTTCTTGTTTTTTTTGTAACGTTTTCTGCTTTTTCACAAGAAAAGGTCATTAAATATACGGTTGCGAATGGGGAAACTATTAACCAGATTGCTGTAAAATTTAAGGTTACGCCTTATGATATTTATGCATTAAACCCGGATGCCAGAAGTGGTATAAAACCTAATACTGTTTTGTTGATTCCTGCAAATGGTACAAAATCTGCGGCGGCTAAGACAGAAACAGCTGTGGCAAAAACGGGCGGTAATACAAAAGAAATAATTCATGAGGTACAGCCAAAAGAAACTTTTTATAGTATCGAAAAAAAGTATGGTATCTCTGATGAAGCTTTGAAAGCTGCAAATCCTACTTTAGAAAAAACCGGAGTTCAGATTGGGCAGAAACTGGTGATTCCTGCAAAAGGATCAGCGGCAAAATCGCTTGTGGCTGCAGAAAAACCAGCGAAAGAAAAAGCTCAGGAAAAATATGTATATCACGATGTTGTGGCAAAAGAAACGAAGTTTTCGATCGCCAAACAATATGGTATTACAATTGAAGAATTAGAAAAACGCAATCCTGAAATTGTATCGAATTTACCAATTGGTTACCGATTAACGATAAAAGGAAAAGCGCCTAAAACAGAAACTTCAAGTGCTGCAGCTACTACTGCTGCAAAACCGGTTGAAACGGCTAAAAAAGCGACAACCTATATGGAGTATCAGGTAAAACCAAAAGAAACTTTTTATAGTTTAGGGAGAACTTTTCATATTTCTCAGGAAGAATTAACGGCATTGAATCCGTCGCTTTCTGAAGGAGTAAAAGAAGGAATGGTTTTAAAAGTTCCGGCAGGATATTTAGCGCCGGCTCCAATAATTCCGCAACAACAACCTATTGAAAAACCAATTGAAAGTTCTAATACCGGAGGTTCTATACAAATTGTAGATAAAGTGAAATCTGAAACGGTTTCTGTTAATCCTGAAGTGGTAGAACTAACGAAAAAAAGAGGTCAAAACGAGCGTAAAAAACTGGTTTTATTGTTGCCATTTAACTTAGCTAAAATGCAAAATGATACCGCAAGCACTGCTAACCGTATTAAAAATGACAAGTTTTTAAACATGACTCTTGATTTTTATTCAGGAGCAATGATGGCGATTGACTCGGCTAAAACGTTGAAATTGCCAATAGATGTTGCTATTTATGATTCGCAGGAAACGAAAACGACGTCGAATGTTTCGACTTTGATTGCTCAGAATAAATTACAGGATGCTCATGCAGTGATAGGGCCATTTTACCAAAGCAATGCCGAAGCTACGGCAAATACATTGCGTATGTATAATGTTCCGGTGATTTCTCCATTATCAAAAGATAAAGCAAACCCAATTGATAATTTGTATCAGACCATACCTTCTAATGATGTGGTGAGAAATGCTATGTTTGATTATATGCGTGCAAAAAATGGTAATATTGTAGCGGTTGTCGATAAAAAGAAAGAATCAGTTATTAGTTATATCAAACAAAACCAAAAAGGGGTTGTGTTTGCTGCTTTGACAGAAACTGGTGGTCTGGATGTAGCGAATTTAAAAAGCTTGTTATTGCCAAACAGAATGAATTATGTGGTGATGGAAACCGGAAATACTGCTATGGTAAAAAGCACTATAAAAGCTTTGCTGGATGCACAAAAAACATGTCAGGTACAATTGGTAATTTTAGAGCCAAACAGTACGTTAGATACTGACGAAATTAGTTTTGATAATCTTGTAAAACTAAAATTAATGTATCCGTCTGTAACGCGCGAAAGTGATGAGCCTGGAGTTTTAATCTTCGATAAAGAATACAGATTAAAAAATAAAATAAATCCAAATACTTATGCAACTCGTGGTTTTGATGTAACTTTTGATACGATGATGCGTTTGGTACAAGGTAAAACATATCAGGAAACAGCTGATTTAATGACAACAGAACAAGTAGATAATAAATTTCAGTTTTATAAAAAAGAGGATGGAGGACACGCTAATAAAGGAGTCTACATTTTATATTATGATACTGACTTAACTTTAAAAGTAGCGAATTAATGACATCAAAAGTAACCTATTTAGGAGATTTAAGAACACAATCAATACATGTGCAATCAGGAAGCGAGATTATCTCTGATGCACCTTTGGACAATAACGGAAAAGGAGAAGCTTTTTCTCCAACAGATACTGTTGCCAATGCTTTAGCAAGTTGTATGATGACTATTATGGGCATCAAAGCGCGTGATTTAGGCGTAGATTTTATTGGTTCAACTGCCGAAGTAACGAAGATAATGAATGCTGAACCAAGAAGAATTGGGGCAATTGAAATTGTTTTTGATATGCAGGGTGTTGAAGAGGAAAAAAGCAGAACAATTCTGGAACGCGCCGGAATGACTTGTCCGGTATTCTTGAGTTTAAGTAGTGAAATCGAAAAGAAAATTACTTTTAACTGGAAGTAATTTTTTGAACTAATAATATTAAAAAACCATTCGCTATGACGAATGATTTTTTGTTTTCAGGCGCAAAGCTTAAACGTAATATTGTCATTTCGACGAAGGAGAAATCACACTCGAGATTTACAAAGATTTGCGATTTTCTTTGCGGAGATTCTGGTGTGATTTCTCCTTCGTCGAAATGACAAAACCTTTGCGCTTTTGTGTTTTTGCGAGATTAATTTTGTTTTGTAAAAGTTTAAGTAAGTCTAAAATAAAATCAGCGTCTATCAGCTTAAATCAGTAAAATCTGCGTGAAAAATCTTTTTTAATTCTTTTAATCTGTGGCTAAAGAATTCTCTCGCAGATTCTGCAGATTTTATTTTTTATAAACCTTTTTCTGGTTTTAAAGCTTCCAGAATTGGAGTTAGAATAGTCTTTACTTCTTTTTGAATAGTTTCATTTTTTTGTTCGAAAATGACAATGCTGTTTTTGCCTTTTTTGAGCCAACATCCCGGTAAATATAGAGTTTGCTGTGGGCCAACGCTCCAGTAACGTCCAATGTTAATTCCGTTTACAAATACAATTCCTTTGCCCCAATCGCGCATGTCCAGAAAGGTATCTCCTGTTTTGTTTAGCGTAAAAGTTCCCTGATATAAAGCAGGACGATTTATTTTGCCTGAATTTTTATAAATTGTCAAATCAGGTTCCTGAGCCATTGGTAATTTGTACATTTCCCAATCTCCTGTGATAGTTTCCCCATTTATGATAACGGGACTTATAATGCCTTTGTTATTAGCATTAATTTGAGAACCATAATTTATGCGTCCCATGTTTTCTACCACAATATCTAAAGTAGCATTAAAAGGAACTTCGATTTCGCAATCGTATTTTTTATAATATCGGTTCAGTTCTGCTACTTTTTTTCCGTTTACATACACAATAGCATAATCGCGTAATCCTTTCAATTCTAATTTCCCGCTAATAGGCTGAGTAAATTTTTTACTGTACCAAACATAACCATCACCTTGATTTAATTGCTCAAAAGTCAACGGATTATCCTCTATAACTGGAGTTATCTTCGATTTTAAATCGGCAAGATCAACCACTTTATTTAAGGTAATATTTGGTATTGCAATAACAGGCATTTTTTCCGGAACAGCCGGGGTTTCGCTTGTTTTTAATAACTCCCTTAAAGCATTGTATTTGGGAGTCGCCCAACCTGCTTCGCTAATAGGAGCATCATAATCGTACGAAGTCATATCAGGCTGTATATCATGTTCTTTGTCGTAATTGGCTCCGGAAGTAAATCCGAAATTAGTTCCGCCATGCACCATATAATAATTAAAAGAAACCTGATTGTCCAGATATTTTTTGGTTTGACGAACGGTTTGTTCCGGTGTTTGGGTTGGGAAGGGTTCTGCCCAATGATCCAGCCAGCCCGGATAAAACTCGGCAACCATATAAGGTCCCTGATTATTATTAAACTGATTCACAACTGTTTTTAGCTTAGTGATATCGCTTTCACCATTGGCAGTTGGTAAAGCCCCCGGCAAAGCTCCGCCTTCAAACAGCCAACTTCCGTCTGATGTAAAAAAAGGCACTTCAAAACCAATATCTTTTAATTGCTGAAAAACGGCAGCGCTGTATTTTTTATGTTCTTCTAAAGAAATGTCTTTACGTTGTGCTACATAAGAACCAAATTCATTTTCGCCCTGAACCATTATAATTGGACCGCCTTTGGTAATTTGCAAATTTTTCACCTGACCGTATAATTCGGTAAAATAGGCTTTGGTTGCGGCCAGATATGCAGCATTATGTCCGCGAATGATCATGTTTGGAACATTTTGCAGAAACCATGGATATCCGCCAAATTCCCACTCAGCGCACACATAAGGACCCGGACGAAGAATAACGAATAAACCTTCTTCTTGTGCTGTTTTGATATATTCGGCTAAGTTTTTATTTCCGGTTTTAAAATCCCAAATTCCCGGAGAAACTTCATGATAGTTCCAGAAAACATATGTGGCTACGGCATTTAAGCCCATTGCTTTCATCATTTTTAAACGATGACGCCAGTAGGGTTGCGGAATTCTGGAATAATGCATTTCACCTGAATGAATCTGAATTGGTTTTCCGTTTAATAAAAAATTACCATCGTTTATGGCAAAAGTTTGTTTTTCTTGTGCAGTTAATGATGGAAGTAGAAAGAAATTAAATAGGAGGATGAAATAAACTTTTTTCATTTTATCTGAATTAATGATGTTTATAAAAAAGCAAGAGAGCAACATCAATTGCGCTCTCTTGCTTAACCTAACTAACCAATAAATTTATTACTCTGAAAATTCTAATTTTTGTAATTTTTTCCATCCGCCACGTGTGAAATCCGGAATTTCTACAGGAGCAGAACCGTTATCAAGAGAAATTTCTGTTAACGGACCTAAGCAAGACCATTCTGCTAAATCGTATACATCCATATCTAACGGAAGTCCTTTTTGTAAACAGTGAATTAATCTGTAATCCATTACGAAATCCATTCCTCCGTGACCACCTACTTTTTTAGCTTGCTCCTCAATATTTTTTACAATTGGGTGTTTGTATTTTTCCATCAAAGCTTTTTTAACATCTTCAGGAACGAATGAATGTGCGCTTAATTTTTCGTGATTTGGTTTTACATCATCTCCTAATGCTGCACCATCTAAAGCATACCCTTCTAACGGATATTTGTTAGCAAAACCTTTAGTTCCGCTCAATTGATACATTCTGCTGTATGGGCGAGGCGAAGTAACGTCGTGCTGAATATGGATTGTTTTTCCGTTTTCTGTACGAATCATAGTCATAGTATGATCTCCGTTTCTAAAGTCTTTAATTTCCTGACCTGATTTTTCTTTGATGTAAGCAGGATTTCCTACTGCTTTTGTATCCATAGAAACTAAAAAGTTCATTTTATCTCCACGGTGAATATTCAAAGCCTGACAAGCTGGTCCCATACCGTGAGTAGCGTAAATATCGCCACGGTGTTTGATGTTGTAATCCATTCTCCAGTTGTTCCAGTATTCTCCCCAAAAAGGCTGAAGACCGTGAATGTAAGAACCTTCGGCATGAAGAATTTCTCCAAATACACCTTGTTGTGCCATGTTTAATGTCGTTAATTCGAAGAAATCGTAAACGCAATTTTCAAGTTGCATACAATGTTTACGTGTTTTTTCAGAAGTATCGATAAGATCCCAAATTTCTTTCATAGTCATAGCTCCCGGAACTTCGATTGCTACGTGTTTACCATCTTTCATTGCCTGAACACCAATAATAGCGTGATGTTTCCAGTCGGTTGCGATGTAAACTAAATCAACATTTGGCAAAGCGGTAACTTTTCTCCATGCATTTTCATCTCCAAAAAATTCTTGTGCTTTAGGAAGTCCGGCTTTAGTTAAAATTTCATTAGCAGATTGTGTGTTTTTTTGTGTCATATCGCAAAGTGCTACGATTTCTACTCCAGGAATATGCGTCATACGCTCAACTGCTCCAGGACCACGCATTCCTAAACCAATAAAAGCAACACGAACCGTTGGAATTGGATCAGTAGCCAAACGCAAAACATCTTGCTGACCTTTTGGACGGGTTGGTGTTTTGGTCTTGATCATTTGTGCCGATGCAATTGCTCCTCCAAACAAAAGACAGGCCACTAACATGAATTTTAAAATACTAGTTTTCATAATTGAATTAATTTGATTTGAAAATGATGATAATCAAAATGAAGATTATCGGGAATTATTGTTTTTGTGTAAATTGTTTATTTTTTAAAACGTCTTTTTAAGGCAATGTGTCAAAATTTATTTCCGGTTTTTTATTGTTTAAAGGTCTTGTAAAGATCGTTTTTGGTGTTGTATAGTTGTTGAAAAAGCCTCCGTTTTTTAGATAAAATGAATTATTGTCCAATCCGCCGGCAAAATCCATTCGATATTCTTTCGCTCCTGTATTGTCTGTTGTAAAACGAACCGAATTTATTTCTGACCAAATTCCTTTATCGTCGCAAATCCATTGATTGTTGAATAATACTTTACGGGATAAATCGCCTTGCTCCGGAATAAAATTTTCTAAAAACGAATGAAATCTTTTTAAATAAGTATTTGTTTCAGGGCGATTAAAACTAGCGATTAATAGCCATTTTTGCAATTCAGGCGCATAAAAATATGCAGTATATGTTGTTGTATTGTTGTTTTGAGGGAAACCTTGTAATAAAAATTTATAGGTTGTTCCTGCTTTCCAGTTGTATTTCAGATAGCTTTGACCGCCGGAACCTTCATTACCAAATTCGCCTGTATGTACATTCTCGCCTTTTTTTAGCATTTTAATTTTGTGAGATTCAGGAATACTAGCCGGATCATCGGTGTTAAACGGACTCCACACAGAAAATAAAACTCTTCTTTCTGTAGCCGAATTAACCTGAATACCAAAATAGCCTTCTCCAAAACCATTCGCCATAAAATAAGAACCAATTTTATCTTCGTTTTCAGGAACCGTAAGTTCGTTATAATACCATTTTGCATTGACACTTTCAGGAACCTGATAATTTAAATGTACTGATGGTCCGCGTCGTCCCCAATGATAAAAGTTACCTTCGTTATTGGGTACATAAGATATTTTTCCGTCATAATCTGCGCTCGAAATAGTCAGGCGATTTATAGCAGGAAAAAGATTTTTTGTTTTGTTTATTCCTTTGATTTTAACAGCAACATAACCTTCCTGATTTATTTTCCAGGTACCAATGGTTACTGCTTTTTTTGAAGTATCAAATTTTACTTTTTTAGCTTCATTATTAATCGAAAATTCTAATTCTGATTTTCCAAATACTTCTACAGATTCTTCTACTGTTAATTGAAAACTCCCTGCTTTAGAAATTCTGAAATAAACCGTAAAAAATTCCTCAGCATTGGTCCAGTTTTCGATTCCGTTATCTGTAATCGTATTGCTTTCTAAATGTTTAGAACTATAAGCATTTCCGGCCAAAGGAAGTGAAATACTGGTCTTCGGATTCTTTAAAGGATCTTCGGTACTTTCGCTATTTGCCGTGCAGGAAAACGATACGAGTAACGAAGCAAAAAATAAGTAGAATAAGTTTTTCATGTATCGATAGTAATTTATTTTTTAAAATTACCTCTCTAATCAATCCAATTAGAGAGGCTTCAAAAACAAAATAATTCTAAATAAAAAATTATGGATTTTGAGTTAAAGTTCCCGGATAGGCATTAATTTCTGACTGCGGAATGTATTGCACTACTCTTAAACTTGTAGCAGGCCAGTCTGTCATTGGTAAATGAGGACCAGGATAATGACGCGTCATGGTTTGCCCATTTCTGTAAACATCATAACCTCTGTGCGCTTCAAATGCTAATTCTAACTGACGTTCTTCATCTACTAATTGTACGGCATTTGTACTGTTTAATGATGTATAACCACCACCAACAATCGATCTTTCGCGAATAATGTTTAGGTTGGTTAATGCATTATTATAATCACCCTTTTTAACATAAGCTTCTGCCATGTTCAGATACATCTCGGCCAATCTTGAAATTGAAGGAGAGTAGAGGTGAGAATCATTATTTTGCAAAGAACATTTTGTAATGTAAAACATTGGATATACACGATTTAACAACATCATATAATCTTTCTCTCCTGTATAAGTTTTGCCTTCGTATACAATCGAATATTGATTTTCGGCTGCGTTTACCGGAGTTAAATTATAGTCAGTAGTTCCTATTGTGATAAAAAATGAACCATTAGGATTTGTTTTTAATGGTTGTTGCATATAGTTGTAACCGGTTTGAGTACCACCTGCATTTTTTACATCATAAATAAAACGGAATGCCTGAGTTTTGTTTCCTGCGTCGTCTGTCGTGTATTGCGGATCAATAAATGCCCAACGTGCATCTTTCTTTAAACCTGATTTTCTTAATAAATCCAGATATTTGGCACTAGCGTACATTTCACCCCAACCCTGACCTTGAATATTAGCATACATACCGCCAATTCCGTAGTAATGATCAAAACCTGAAAATTCTGAAGCTACTCTTTTTACAGCAAAAATCGTTTCAGTCTGCTCATCAGAATCTGGTGCGTACGTATTGAATTTCATAAAACTTTCACGGCTCAACAATTTATATTTTCCGCTTGTAATTACTTTATTAGCATATTCTATAGCTTGTGTTGCGTATTCCTGATTCGGATTTTCATACGTTCCACTCATATATAAGTATACTCTCGAAAGCATTGCCTGAGCCGCTTCTTTAGTGGCATAGGCTGCAGATCTGTCAACCGTCATTAAAGATTCAGCTTTTTTCAAATCGCTAATTGCTTGTTCGTAAGTATCTTTTACTGTTGATCTGTCTGGTAATCTAAGATTATTTAAATCCGGTGGTAAACCATTTACAATTGGCACACCTAAATTAGTTTCAGGCGATTGTGCATAAGGTCTTCCGTAAGCGCGGCATAGGTAGAAATAAATCATACCTCTTAAATAATAAGCTTCACCAAGCTGTTGGTTTACAGCAGGACTTTCTCCTTCTGAAATCATTTTGATCAAATCACTTGATTGTGATACTATTTTATAACTGTTATTCCAGAAAACAGATAATCTGTCATTGTTAGGAATGTGCTGATACGAAATAAAAGAGTAAAATGAATCTGTAGAAGTTCCTCTAATCATGATGTTATCACCAGGATATTCTCCAACTCTGTGCATAACATCAGACCAGCCTTTTAATTGTGCGTAACAGCCATTTAATAAAACCTCTACGGCAGCTACTTTATCTTGTTCTATTTTGTCTTTTGTGTATGCATTAAATGGTTCTCTGTCTAAATCACAAGAGGACAAGAAACTAATCGCAATACCTAATATAAATATCTTTTTCATGATTTTGTTTTAAAGAGTTAAGTTAAGTCCTAATACAATTTTGCGTGTTGAAGGATAGACCTGCGTTGCAACACCAGAAATGATGTATTGTTGCGTTGCATCATTGTAAGTAGGAGGAAGCTCAGGATCTACACCAGAATAATGACTAATGGTGAAAAGATTTTCTCCGGCGATGTACAATCTTAGATTCGAAATATTAAGACGCGGAATAGGTACATTATATCCAAGGGTAATGCTTCGCATTTTTAAGTATGTTCCGGTTTCTAAGAAACGAGAAGACGCTTTGTTCGACTGGCTATTGTTATCATAAAGTGCCTGAGGATGTGTTGCAATATCTCCCGGTTTTTCCCAACGGCTCCATCCGTTATGAAGTACCATCTGATTTCTGTCGTTGTAAGCACCATCTGAATCAAACTCGGCTCTGGCATAGTTATAAATTTGTCCTCCAACAGAATAACTAAAAATAGCCGAAAAGTCAAAGTTCCTGTAATTTAAAGTAGTAGAGAATCCTCCAAAAAAGTCCGGAGTATAAGTTCCTATTACCTTTTGATTTTTAGAAGCATCAGCGTAACTGCTTGTTTTTACACGCTCTCCGGCAGCATTTGTAGTGAACCATTGTGGTTTTCCATTAGTTGGGTCAACACCTGCCCATTCTGTTAAATACCAGCTGTCAACATCTTTACCCGGAGTTAATAATTTGCTTGCTGAACCCGCAACACCACTACCATCTCCTACAATAATTTGTTTTCTGTCTCCATAAAGGCTTGTTACTTTATTTTTATTCGTACCAATGTTAGCATCTACAGACCAATTAAAATTATCTCCTTTAATAATGTCTACATTAATAGAAGCTTCAAAACCTCTATTGTTTACCGCACCAACGTTTCTCCATATACCAGTAACTCCAATAACTCCCGGAAGCGGTACATAATACAATAAATCAGAAGTGTTTTTATTATAATAATCTAAAGTTATGTTTACTCTTTTAAAGAAACTTACATCCAGACCCACACCAGCTGTAAACGTTTTTTCCCAACTTAAATCAGGATTTGCCAATTGCGAGATTAGCGCTCCAGGACTTTCATTATAACTACTTTTCGAGAAAGAATATAAAGGAAGGTGAGGATATAAACTGTTTGGACGGTTTCCTACCGAACCATAACTCGCTCTAAGTTTTAAGTTATTGATATAATCTGCGTGAAAGAATGCTTCATTATGAATGTTCCATCCACCACTTATAGAATAAAAGTTACCATATTGTGCATTTTTACCAAAGTTAGACGCTCCGTCACGACGAAAAGAAACTTGTGCCAAATAACGGTTATCATACGAATAATTTATATTCGATAACAAAGATTGTACAGCCCATTGTTGTCTTCCACCGCCTACTTTTTCAGGAACAGCAGCAGCATCCGGCGCTACAATTCCAGGAGGAATTCCGGTTGCAATTCCCTGACTGAATTTTCTATTGTATTCATTCCACTCATAACCTGCAATAGCATTAAAGTTATGTTTGCCAAATGATTTATTAAATTTTAATAATTGATTCGTGTAAATTCTGTTATAAGTATCAAAGTTATCTTCAATTCTTCCTTTTACCGCTAATCCGCCAGAAGATCTTGGATCTGTGTAATAGCTTGAATTTGAATTACCAAAAATGTAATTGTTTACAGAAGAAAAAGTCAGCCAGCTTGTAAATTTAATGTCAAAATCAAGATTAGCTCTCACCGTATAATTTTCAGATTCCCCGTAATTCCATTGTAAATCATACAAATAATTTGATCCCGTTGTGTTTACCCAGGTTGGGTTAGGAGCATTTCCTACCAAAGATCCGTCTTCCATATAAGGGCTATCCCATGGCATATTTCCGTACAAAGCACCAACGGAATGTTGTTGATCATAAGTTGTTTCTCTGGTTAAATTGACCTGAGGTCTTAACGTAAACCAAGTGTTTGGTTTGTACTCAAATTTCATTAAACCATTGTATTTTTTGTAATCATAACCTTTAACCGCTCCGGTTTCTTTATAAACACCTACAGAAACGTAACTTTTAAAGTTTTCACCACCGCCGCTTATCGATAAGTTATAATCTTCTGCAATACCCGTTTGAGTAGCATTATCCCACCAGTCAAAGTTTTTATTTCTTAATTCAGGATTCCACCACCAAACATTCTCGAATGCTTGTTTGTTTTCGAATGAATCATATAAATCATATAATTGAGATCCATTCATGATTTTAAAATTCCCGTTATTTAAAGTGGTCATGGCAGTTTTGGCAGAAAAATTAATAACAGCCTTTCCTGTTTTTCCGCTTTTAGTTGTAACGACAATTACACCGTTTGCACCTTGTGAACCATAAACCGCTGTAGAAGCAGCATCTTTAAGAACCGTCAACGTTTCAATATCAGATGGATTCATGTTGGCAGAACTATTCCCCACAATAACTCCGTCAATTACCCATAAAGGATCTGTACTTCCGTTGACGGTGGTTTTTCCTCGAATCACTATTTTTGCTACCGCTCCCGGCTGACCTCCACCTGTATTTACATAAACTCCGGAAGCTTTTCCTGCAAGCATGTTTTCTACGGTAGGAGTCGTTACATCAACAATTTTTTTGCTGTCTAAAGTTTGTAGTGATCCTGTTAAGCTCTCTTTTTTGATCTTGCTGTAACCTACAATCACAACCTCGTTCATTTGCTCGCCAACCTCTTTCATTACTACTTTAAGAGTACTGTTTCCTGCTGGTATTTCCTGATCTTCCATTCCTAAAAAAGTAAAAACCAGTATCGTACCGTCATTTGGAACTTCAATAGCAAAACTTCCGTCGATATCAGTTTGCACTCCTTTCGTTGTGCCTTTTATAACAACATTTACTCCGGGAACCGGAATTCCTTTTTGATCGACAACCTTTCCTTTTACTATTTTCTGAAAAACAGGCAAATTGGTTTCGTTTACCGGAATCTCTTTAGAAGGTGCAGCTGTTGTAATTTGAAAACTTAAAGACAACAAGGAAAGTAATGTTGTTTTTAAACTTTTTTCAAGTACAGTATGCATCCTAAAATTTCTAGGTTTTTTTGAGAATACTTTGTTCATACTCTTGTTTGGTTTTGGTTAATGATTGTGTTTTTGTTAGTCGTTTTTTTTAAGTTTTGATGCTCATTAATGATCACTTTTTGGTTGGTTAAAAAAGAGATTAAAAGCGATAAAAAAGAGCTAATAATTGCGTTGTATTTTATTATTATTCGACGAAACTATCGATTATATTTTTATTAACCAAGAAAAAACACAAAAAATGTGCTCGAACACACAAAATTAATGTTCTCGAGCACATAAAATTGTGGTAAACGTTTTTTTAGACTAAAAATCATGAGATTATTCTAAAATAAAGCACAAAAAGCACATCGCTTTATTTTAAGCGTATTCGCAACCATAATATTTTATTTTTAAAGAATAAAAATTAGTTGTTTGTATTTATAAGAATATCGCAATCATCAATTAAATTGTTTAATAATAAATCAAACTTTTAAAGGTTTTAAATTGATCCGTTTTTTCTTATTTTTTATTTTTTAAATAAAATGCATTAAAAAATAGCGATTAGGTTTTAAATAAAAGTTTGACTTATATTAGCATTTTTATAAGAAGATTTTTCGAGGCATTTTTTTGCCGTTTGAAATGATTAAAATGCTTCAGGATTTTATTTTTATTAAATTAAATTTTTTCAAAAAAGATGACCGAAATTTTAAAAGAATATCAAGTAATTTTAATCGATAAAATTCAAAAAAATAACGATCCTGTTTTGATTCCTTTTTTTTGGGAAAAAGCAAATTGTCTAACTGATTTTTGTTCTCCATGGAAAACCGATTCATTTTCAAAAATTGAATTTAAGGCACTTCATGATTCCGAAAATTTCTATTTTAATTTCAGGGTTTTCGATACTGATATTTATATCGATCAAAAAGACGATAGTTTCCTGAGTATAGGAAATTCAGACAGGGTAGAATTGTTTTTTAGGACGAATGAATCCCTAAATCCTTATTACTGCCTTGAAATAGATACATCAGGCCGAATAATGGATTTTATAGCACTTCCGGAAAAGGATTTTGATTTCAGCTGGAAATGGCCTAAAAATGATATAGAAGTAAAAACTTCAAAAGATGAAATTTCATTTATCGTCGAAGGTAGAATTAGCATTCAGTCTTTAAAAGATTTACATCTAATTCAGAACAATACAATCGAAGCCGGAGTTTTCAGAGCAAAATTCTCTCTGGTCGAAAATCTGCAACACGACCCCACCTGGATTTCATGGGTAAATCCAAATACCGAAACGCCAAATTTTCATATCGCTTCTTCGTTTGGGAAGTTTATTTTGTTATAAAAGTGAATAAATTAATCTCGCAAAGACGCAAAGGCGCTAAGCTTTTTAAATTATTCTCTTTGTGACTTTCTTTTAAGATTTAAAAAAGCTATAAAACTTAGCGTCTTTGCGACTTGGCGAGAGAAAAAAGAAAAAAAATTGTGTCTTTGTGTCTTCGTGGCTAAATCATTACGATACGTAAAACGAAGCATTCTCGACATTAATAATATCAATAGGTAACAATATAGTTTCCGGAATATCTTTTCGGAATATAAAATGTTCGACCAAAGTGCTAACGCCTAAATAAGCCTGTCTTTTTTGATTTTGATGAATTAAAAAATGCACCAGCCCCTGATTCAGGAAGTTGACATTTTTCTCTACCAAATCGTAACCAATAATGGCGATTTTTTTCTGTAAAGGAGCTAAAATAGAAGCAATTTGATATGCTTTTGAAGTGGTGATGAAAATTCCTTTAAGGTTAGGATTTTCTTCTAAAAAGGCCGAAAATTTACTTTCAACATTAGGATGTTTTAGTTTTAAAGTAGTTAGCGAAAAGTCAGCAATTTTCTTTTCATCAAAATAATTTCTAAAACCTTTTTCTTTTTCCTGCATGTGAACAGCATTTTTTACGCTTTCATCAATATGTATAATCGCAATTTGACCATCGGTTAAAATCAAATTCATTAAACTCGCAGCCACGCGACCACTTTTATACAAATCCTGGCCCACAAAACTTTTGATAGATTCACCTTCAATCTGGTTATTAAAAGTGTTTACGATTATTTCGAGCTCATCATATTGTTTTACGATTTCAATAGTTTCTTTATGAAATAAAGGTGCGATTAAAACCGCATCAGGAGATTGTTTAATGATCGTTTCATGTGCGCTTAAAAAAGATTTTTTACTTTCGGGATTAAAGTAATGCGTTTCTATAATTACACCATACGCTTTAAACTCTGTTTTGGCTTCCTGAATTCCGTTTACACACGGCAACCAATACGGATCTATTTCCGGATCCGGAAGCAAAACACAAATTCTGTAAACCTTAGTGTTTTTTAAATTACGGGCAATAAGGTTGGGTTCATAATTAATGACATTCAAAACTTCATTAATTTTATCCAAAGCCGTTGGAGAAACTTTTCCTCTGTTATGCAAAACCCTGTCGACAGTTCCTTTAGAAACTCCGGCCATTTTTGCTATATCCTTAATAGTGTACTTTTTATCCATATAAGCAAATATAGAAACTTTGGTTTAATTATTTAAAAAAAATCTTGCCGTAATTATTAAGTGTGCTCGAGAACATTAATTTAGTGTGTTCGAGCACATTTTTAGTTTTTTTCTTGTTTTATAAAAATATAATCTATAGTTTCGTAGAATCAAAACCAAAAAAACAGCGTAAATTTCTAACCTATTAATATTGTAATTATTTGTATTGCAATGTTTTATTATAAAAATTATAAGTGAAAAAAATTACTTCATTAGCTCCCGGCCGAACGTGCCTCTTTGGAGATCATCAGGATTATTTAGGATTGCCGGTTATAGCCTGTGCAATTGACAGAAATATAAAACTAACCGCAGAACAAAATGACACCAATACGTTTGTGCTAAACATGATCGATATTGGCGAAATTAGAGTCATTGATATCGATGCTACTTTCGATACATTACAACCACGTGATTATTTTGCTTCTTCCTTACGCGTTTTGCGACGATACGGTTGTGTGCCCAATATAGGTTACACGATTACCATTACAGGAGATATTCCAATTAATTCGGGAACATCAAGTTCATCAGCCTTATTAATGGCCTGGATTCGGTTTTTGATTGATGCCTTTGGAGTTGATCACGAAGTTACTCCTGAATTTATAGCCAAAGTAGGATATGAATCTGAGGTTTTAGAACACGGTGAGCCAGGCGGAATGATGGATCATTTTAGCATTGGGGTAGGGAATGTGGTGTACATTAATACAAAAGAACCTTTCTCGTTTAAAGTAATCAGATCAGATCTTAAAGGCTTAATCACAGGAGTTTCGGGTGTTCCCAAAGAAACGATTGGATTAATTGGCGAAATAAAAGGAAATGCCTTAATGTCTATTGGCATTGTAAAACAAAACTTCCCTGATTTTGATTTGAATACTTCTGAAATAGAAGATATAGATCGCTACAGAAATTGTTTACCGGATCGATTGATTCCGTTTTTCGAAGCTGCACTGAAAAATTACCATTATACCAAAGAAGCCCTAAAAGAATTCGAAAAGCCTGTTTTAGACCTTAAAAAAATTGGAGCATTAATGAATCAGCATCACGAAGTTTTGCGCGATTTATTGAAAATTACAGTACCAAGAATCGATGATATGATCAATGCGGCTTTGCGTGCAGGAGCATATGGAGCTAAAATTGTAGGTTCTGGCGGTGGCGGAAGTATTGTGGTAATTGCTGATCCTGAAAAAGAAGCTGCCGTAATCGAAGCTATTTTAAAAGCCGGGGCAGAAGAAGCTTATGCAGTTGCTGTAGATCCGGGCGTAAGAATTATAGAAAATATTGAAATTTAAAAAATAAATATGCACAACAATTTAGTTATTCTGGCTGGTGGAGCATCATCCCGAATGAAAAAAGAAGCCGTTCTTGATAATTTATCAGCAGAAGAAATCGCTCAGGCAAACGAAAGAAGCAAAGGTTTAATTGGCGTTGGCGCAAGTGGAAGACCTTTACTGGATTATCTTTTATTGAATGCCAAAAAAGCAGGATATAAAAATATCTATATCATTATAGGTGAACAAGGTGAGTTGTTTAAGGAATTTTACGGAAGTCAAAATCTTAATAATGATTTTCACGGACTCAACATTTCCTTTGCTGTACAATATATTCCCGAAGGAAGGCTAAAACCTTTTGGCACGGCCGATGCCTTGTTTCAGGCTGTTGAACAGTTCCCGGAATTAAACTCGCAGCAATACTCCGTGTGCAATAGCGACAATTTATATTCGGCGAAAGCCTTATTGTCACTTAGAGAAACGACTAGTCCTAATGCTTTTATTGCTTACGATCGTGATGCATTAGAATTTCCGTCTGAAAGGATTTCGCGTTTTGCCATTGCGAAATTAGATCAGAACAATCAATTATTAGACATTCTCGAAAAACCGTCTGCCGATGTCTTAGCTGATTATAAAGATGTTGAAGGGAAAATCAGAGTGAGTATGAACGCTTTTAAATTTAACGGAAGTACATTATACACCCATCTTAAAAATTGTCCCGTTCATCCGGAAAGAGACGAAAAAGAACTGCCAACCGTACTTTTAAATTCGGTAAAAGAACATCCAAATACCACTTTGGGAATTCCTTTTTCTGAGCATGTTCCGGACTTAACCGCAAAAGAAGATATTGCCGATGTCAAAGCATATTTAAAGCAATATTATCCGGTTTTAGACTGGGAAGCCTAAAAAAAATTAACAAAAAATTGATATCTAATTTACGAATAAGTACAACTTATTAGACTACTTTTGTTTTAAAATTGCAAAAAAAATGCATTAAAATGTGTTTAAATTGCAATATATTTGCAAAAGCGGTGGTGTTATTTTAGATGGATAAATCAACTAACAATCAACCGATAAAATTATGTCAAACATTGAGACTGCAATACATATAGAAAAGAGGAGTTCGATCATTCCGATGATTATTCTGACCGCGTTATTTTTTATATTGGGATTTGTAACCTGGTTAAACGGACCTTTAATTCCATTTTTTGAATTAGCGTGTGAGTTGTCTTCTTCTCAAGCCTATTTTGTAACTTTTGCTTTTTATATTGCATATTTTGTAATGGCAATTCCGTCATCCTGGGTCATCGAAAAAGTAGGTTATAAAAACGGAATCTCATTAGGATTACTGATCATTGCTGCGGGGGCATTTATGTTTTATCCCGCTGCCGAAAGCCGAACTTTTTTATTGTTTTTAATTGCATTGTTTGTAATGGGAACTGGTTTGGCAATTTTACAAACGGCATCAAATCCGTATGTAGTCGTAATTGGTCCGAGAGAAAGTGCTGCAGCCAGAATTAGCGTTTTAGGAATCGCGAATAAACTAGCCGGATTTGTGGCGCCATTGATATTGACAGCTTTGGTTTTGTCTAATATGCAGGAGTTTACAGCAGATAAAATCGCAATGTTAGATTCGGTTTCAAAATCAAATGCTTTAAATTCTCTTGCATTGCAATTGCAAAGGCCTTACCTTTATATGGGATTGATTATAATGGTTTTGGCGCTTTTGGTAAAGCTATCGCCGCTTCCTGAAATTGATTTGGATGAAGAAGGAAATGTGACGCATTTGAGTATTTTTAAACAAATGAGAAACGCATTCAAACGTCCTCAATTGGTTTTAGGAGTCATTACTTTAATGCTGTATTTATCTGCCGAAGTTTTAGCCGGAGATTCTATTGGAGCTTTCGGAAAAGAATTAGGAGTATACGGAACCGAAGGTAATTTTTATTTAAAGTTAACTTCTTTCACCATGTCAGCAATGGTTGTAGGTTATGTATTAGGAATCACATTAATACCTAAATATCTTTCGCAGGTAACCGCTTTAAAAGCATCGGGAGTTTTAGGAATAATTTTGGTTTTGGCAATCGTTTTAATTTCGCCAAAAATAATGTTTCAGTTGCCTGGAATTCCAAACTTACCCGTTGTGATACTTTTAGTAGCCTTATTAGGTTTGGCAAATGCACTTTGCTGGCCGGCAATCTGGCCAATGGCGTTAGAAGATTTAGGAGGATATACTAAAATTGGAAGTGCAATTTTGATCATGGGTATTATAGGAGGAGCAATTTTTCCTTTGTTTTACGGATTGATCACAGAAAATATAAACGCATCAAATATAGCAAACGGAACGGTCGAAGTTTCGAAAAGCGGCAATCAGATTGCTTATTTAATGTTGTTGCCATCTTATGTAATGATTCTTTTTTATGCAATAAAAGGTCATAAATATCGAAGTTGGAAAATGTAACGAGAGGAATTAAAAAAAACTATATCATGTTAAAAAGTAAAATAGACAAAGCGACAGGATTCGAGAAACGATTTGAAAACATCAATACGATTGTTTTCGAAAACTCTGGCGATGCATCAAAAGCAGTAGCTCAGGAGATTGCAGCTTTAATTCAATCCAAACAAAAAGAAGGTAAACCTTGTATTTTAGGACTTGCAACAGGTTCTTCTCCAAAAGGATTATATGCTGAGTTGGTTCGTTTGCACAAAGAAGAAGGCTTGAGTTTTAAAAACGTAATCAGTTTTAATTTGGATGAATATTATCCAATGGAGCCAAACTCAATCAATAGTTATGTTCGTTTTATGAAAGAATTGTTGTTTGATCACGTTGATATTTTACCTGAAAATGCTCATGTTCCAGACGGACTTTTAACAAAGGAACAAATCGCAGATTATTGCCACGAATACGAAGCTAAAATTGAAGCTTTAGGCGGAATCGATCTTCAGATTCTTGGAATTGGAGGAAACGGACATATAGGTTTTAATGAATCGGGTTCGCTACAAAATTCTAAAACACGTTTAGTGGCTTTAGATCATATTACAAGAGTTGCGGCAAGTAAAGATTTCTTCGGATTAAGTAATACGCCAAGAACAGCAATCACACTTGGAGTAAAAAAAATCATGGAAGCTAAAAGAGTAATCTTATTGGCTTGGGGAGAAGGAAAAGCAAATGTGGTAAAAAGATCTGTAGAAGATGAAGTTACGAATAGAGTACCAGCTTCATTTTTGCAGGAGCACAACAATGCTGTTTTTATTTTAGATAAAGAAGCTTCTTCAAAACTAACAAGAATCAACAAACCTTGGTTGGTAGAAAAAGTAGAGTGGACGGATAAACTGACTCGTAAAGCGGTTTTAGGATTAGCGCTTCAGCTTAAAAAACCAATTTTAATGTTGACAGATGCAGATTATATCGAAAACGGAATGAGCGATTTATTAGCTGATTCAGGTCCTGCGTACGATATCAATATTAAGATTTTCAATAAATTACAAAATACAATTACAGGTTGGCCAGGCGGAAAACCAAATGCAGATGATTCAAACCGTCCGGAAAGGGCAGAACCGGCCAGAAAACGTGTATTGATTTTTAGCCCGCACCCAGATGATGATATCATTAGTATGGGAGGAACGTTCATGCGTTTGCAAGAGCAGGGACATGAAGTACACGTTGCGTACCAAACTTCTGGAAATATCGCTGTAGCGGATGATGAAGCGTTACGTTTTGCAAGATTCGTAATTGATTACAATGAAAAATTCGGAATCAAAAGTGCTGAGGCAGACAATATTTACCAAAAAGCACAAACCTTTTTAGAGAATAAAAAGAACAGTGAAATTGATATTCCTGAAGTTCGTTACATTAAAGGTTTAATCAGAAAAGGTGAGGCGAGAGCAACCAGTCATTTTGTTGGTTTAACGGACGATCAGATTCATTTTATGGAATTGCCTTTCTACGAAACGGGAACTATCGAGAAAAAACCAATCGGGCAAGAAGACATTCAATTGACAATGGATTTAATCGAAAAAATTAAACCACATCAAATATACGCAGCAGGAGATTTAGCAGATCCGCACGGAACGCACAAAGTTTGTCTTGACGCTATTTTTGAAGCTGTAAAAGCGCTTAAACCAAAATCGTTTATGGATGATTGCTGGTTATGGTTGTACCGTGGAGCTTGGCAAGAGTGGGGAATTGATGAGGTTGAAATGGCTGTGCCAATGAGCCCTGATCAGGTTTTAGCAAAACGTCACGGAATCTTCAAGCACCAATCGCAAAAAGATGGTGTTGTTTTTCAGGGAACTGATGCCAGAGAATTTTGGCAAAGAGCCGAAGACAGAAATGCAGAAACTGCTGCTTTGTACCAGGAATTAGGTTTGGCAACTTACGCAGCGATGGAAGCTTTCGTGAGATGGCATTACTAAGTCTCAGTTTTCAGTGCCAGTAAACAGTCAGTTGTAAACTGAAAACTGTGACTGAGACTGAAAGCTTTGTTTTAATCTGTGGCAAAAGAATAAAAATAATAATAGCTTTGCATTCAATAGAAGCAAGAAGAAAGAATGAGTCTATATTCTTTTCTCTTGCTTCTTTTTTCTTTAAAAAAATGGAACCAGACAAAAAACTTCTCATAAAATTAGCCCATACCAAAATGCCTTTCGGAAAATACGAAGGACGATTTTTAATCGATCTTCCGGAATATTATGTCGTTTGGTATCATAACAAAGGATTCCCAAATGGTGAGTTAGGACAACAACTGGCACTTGTCTATGAGTTAAAGTTAAATGGGCTGGAAGAGTTGATTCGAAACATTAAAAAGCAGTATCCTAAGCCTTTAAAATAAAATAGTAAGAAAAATCTTTTGCTATTTCATTTTTTTTATTTAAGTTTGATATGTAAAAATATTACAATTTTTAAAAACTAATTGATACCACAGAATTCAAGACTGAATTTTTTAATGTGTACAAGTCAATATTTTGAAATTATAATATTTACTAAATAAAAAATATTATAATTTTTAAAAACAAATTGGCACCACTGAATTCAAGACTGAATTTTTAAAAGTGTACAAGTCGATGTTTTGAAATTATAATATTTTTTTTATGCCAAAAATATACTTCAGCCCTTTAAAATAATAAGAAATCCCTTTTTAATTTATTTGTTAATAACTTTGATGTATTCGCTACTTTATGCATTACTGTTTTTCTATTTTTGTTAAAATTTAAATAAAAGAATGGAAAATAGTTCAGGACAATCTAAAGATGATAGTTTAGGTATTGTAGCTTTAATAATCGGTATACCCGCTATAATAACTTCTTTTATACCGTGCTTTGGTATATTTGCAATAATTCTTGGAGGTATTGCAATAATTTTAGGAGCGATTGGTTTGTCTAAGGCTAAAAAGGCAGCTGCTTCAACTACGTTATCAAAAGTGGGTATGATTTTAGGTATCGTTTCAATAGTAGTTGTAATTATAAGAACAGTACTTTTTGTAGGTGCTATAGGATCTGTATTGGTATCTCATAAAGACGAAATAACAAAAGCAATTGATTCTGTAGCTATAGAGTCGGCAAAAGTACAGGATTCTTTAGATGCTATCGAAATAACAACCGACACTATAAAGGTGGAAGAAACAAAATAATAAATCTCTTTTGTGGAAATAAAAACTTCTTACGAAATAGATTCCTATAAAAAGATAAACATGATTTTTATTATAATGATCATGTTTATCTTTTTTTATTGCTTTATAATGCCTTTTTTAGATTTTGGTTTTCATTCTTCTTGCGAAGGAATGCCATTGAGTTATTGCAAAAGCCGTGGTCTAACCAGAGCGTTTTCTCAAATATTGAGATTTAATTTTGAAGAAGCAATTACTTATAATATATATAGTATAAAGATTTTTGCTTTTTTTCTGATTCAATTGATGGCCCGATTTTTTATTAATGTAATAATTCGCGTATCTAATTTAAGAATAGTAGTGATTTTTGATGTCTTGTTTAGCATTATACTCTTCATATTCTCATTTTATAATTTAGTATTAATATAAAGAGTTGCCATAAATAAAGGTTATATTCAAAAAAACATCTAATTAAAAGTTAAAATTATCGATTACGAAATCATCTAATCGTTCTATTTAAAAATTTGCAAATTATCTCAATCTCTATTTGATAAATTGTCTAATTAAATTTGTACTTTTGCCAAGTTTTTTACACAACTACATACAAACAACAACAGAATGAATCAAACAAAATATATTTTTGTTACAGGCGGTGTGACTTCTTCACTAGGAAAAGGGATTATCGCAGCATCTTTAGCAAAATTGTTACAAGGAAGAGGATATCGTACAACTATTCAAAAATTTGATCCGTATATCAATGTGGATCCGGGTACGTTGAATCCGTACGAGCACGGAGAATGTTATGTAACAGATGATGGTGCAGAAACAGATTTAGATTTAGGTCACTATGAGCGTTTTCTTAATGTTCCTACTTCTCAGGCGAATAACGTTACTACAGGAAGAGTTTATCTTTCGGTAATTGAAAAAGAAAGAAGAGGAGAATTTTTAGGAAAAACAGTTCAGGTTGTTCCTCATATTACAAACGAAATCAAAGACAGAATGCAATTGTTGGGTAAATCCGGCGATTATGATATTGTAATTACTGAAATTGGTGGAACCGTTGGTGATATTGAATCTCTACCTTATATAGAGTCTGTTCGTCAGTTGGTTTGGGAGTTGGGAGAAAATAACGGAATTGTTATTCATTTAACATTGGTTCCTTATTTGGCTGCTGCAGGTGAGTTAAAAACAAAACCTACGCAACACTCTGTAAAAACATTAATGGAAAGCGGAATCAAAGCTGATATCTTGGTTTGTAGAACTGAGCATGAGCTTTCTGATGAATTGCGTAATAAATTAGCGTTGTTTTGCAACGTAAAAAGAGAAGCAGTGATTCAGTCTATTGATGCTTCAACAATATATGAAGTTCCAAATTTAATGCTTGAAGAAGGATTAGATGTTGTGGCTTTAAAGAAATTAGATTTACCTAAAAAAGCAGCTCCGGATTTGAAAAACTGGAATACTTTTTTACGCAGATTAAAAAATCCAAAACATACCGTAAATATTGGTTTGATTGGGAAATATGTAGAAATGCAGGATTGTTACAAATCTATTTTAGAGGCGTTTATTCATGCAGGAGCTTCAAACGAAACCAAAGTAAACGTAATTTCTATACATTCAGAGCACATTAACAGTGATAATGTTGAAGAGAAATTAGGACCTCTTGATGGAGTTTTAGTAGCACCTGGTTTTGGAGAAAGAGGTATCGAAGGAAAAATCGAAGCCGTTCGTTATGCACGTGAAAACAATATTCCGTTCTTCGGAATTTGTTTAGGAATGCAAATGTCTGTTATCGAGTATTCAAGAAATATTTTAGGTTATGCTGATGCCAATTCTACAGAGATGAATGAGAAAACTCCTCATCCGGTAGTAAATTTAATGGAAGAGCAAAAAACAGTTACAGATAAAGGTGGAACAATGCGTCTTGGAGCTTGGAAATGTGATATTAAACCAAACACTTTAGCGCACGAAATATACGGACAAACGACTATTTCAGAACGTCACCGTCACCGTTATGAGTACAATAATAAATATGCTGATGAATTGCAAAAAGCTGGTTTAAAAGCTTCTGGGGTTAATCCTGATACAGGTTTGGTAGAAATCGTAGAGCTTGAGAATCACCCGTTTTTCATTGGTGTACAATACCACCCTGAATACAAAAGTACAGTGGCAAACCCACATCCAATTTTTGTAAACTTTGTGGCTGCTGCAGTAAATGCGCATAAAAAACAATAATTAATATTCTGAAAGAATGTAACTTTTGAGTCAAACTCATTACTAATAGTCTTTAACGAATAACCCTTTTTTAAATTATAATGGAAGAAAAAAAATTTGATCTTAATTCAATCATTGGTTTTGTATTGATATTTGGAATTTTGGTTTGGATTATGTACCAAAATCAACCTTCTGATAAAGAGATTGCTGCTGAAAAAGCCAAGAAAGAATTAGTTGCTAAACAAGAAGCACAAGCAAAAGCGGATAAAACTAAAACAGCTGTTTTACCAGTTGCTGCTACAACTCCTGGAGATACAGTTCAATTAGCGCAATTACAAAAAACATTAGGTGGTTTTGCTTATTCAGCTACACTTCCTTCTGCGAAAGAAGGTTTTACAACTATCGAAAATGATAAGATAAAACTAAAAATCGCTAATAAAGGTGGTTATATAGTTGAAGCTACTTTGAAAGAATTTAAAAGATTTGAGAAAAATTCCGGACAATTAGTAGAATTAATCAAAGACAATAATTCTAATTTAAACATTCAGTTACAAACCACAGATAACAGAACTTTAAACTCTAAAGATCTTTATTTTGAGCCAACACTAACTAAAAACGGTCAAGATCAAATCCTGACTATGCGTTTGAAAGCGGGTGCTAACGAATTTTTAGAATATAAATATGTATTAAAACCAAACGATTACTTAGTTGGTTTTGATGTTCGTTCTCAAGGATTAAATAAAGTTTTAAATTCTGCTAAACCATTAGATTTACAATGGGATTTAAAGACATATAGAAACGAAAAAAGTGTTTCATACGAAAATCGTTATGCTCAAATTGAATATGAGTATGGCGATGAGAAATACAGTTCTGTAAGTGCGACTGGTTCAGGAAAAGAAGAAACTCCTGAGAAAGTAAGTTATGTAGCATTCAAACAACACTTTTTTACCACTATTTTAGCAACTGACAAGCCATTTGAAAAATCAAAATTACAGTCAGATAATTTAGTTAATGACGAAAAAGTTGATACTATTTTTACAAAACAATTTAGAGCAACTGTTCCTTTAGCATTTACTAACGGAGAAGTTGATTATAAAATGAGTTGGTATTTTGGACCAGCTGATTATAAAGTTTTAAAATCTTACGATAAAAATTTCGAAAAAATTATTCCATTAGGTTGGGGGATTTTCGGATGGATCAACAAATGGATTTTTATTCCTTTGTTCGGATTTTTAAGTTCAACAATTGGATTGTCATTAGGAATTGCGATTATCATCTTTACGATTATCATCAAAATTGCAATGTCGCCAATTACCTATAAGTCATTCTTGTCTCAGGCTAAAATGAAAGTTTTACGTCCGGAGATTACAGAGTTGGGAGAAAAATTCAAAAAAGACCCAATGAAGAAACAACAGGAAACGATGAAGTTGTACAACAAAGCAGGTGTAAACCCAATGGCAGGATGTATTCCGGCATTGATTCAGCTTCCGTTTATGTATGCGTCATTCCAGTTCTTCCCATCAGCTTTTGAGTTAAGACAAAAAGGTTTCCTTTGGGCAGACGATTTATCTTCATTTGATGCTGTTGTAAAATTACCATTCCACATTCCGTTATACGGAGATCATATCAGTTTGTTCCCAATTTTGGCAGCAATTGCGATTTTCTTCTATATGAAAATGACTTCTGGAGATCAGCAAATGGCAGCGCCTCAACAAGAAGGTATGCCGGATATGGCTAAAATGATGAAAATCATGATCTATGTTTCGCCATTAATGATGTTAATTTTCTTTAATAGTTATGGTGCAGGTTTGAGTTTGTATAACTTTATTTCGAACTTAATTACCATCGGAATTATGTTTGTGATCAAAAACTACATTGTAGATACAGATAAAATTCACGCTCAGATTCAGGAGAATAAATTAAAGGAGCCTAAAAAACAAAGTAAGTTTCAGCAACGTCTTCAGGAAGTGATGGAGCAACAGGAAGCTGCTAAAAAACAGAATAAAAAATAATAACTTAGTTATAAAAAAAATCTCGATTCGTCGGGATTTTTTTATATTTAAAATATACTTTATAAGAGTCATTTTCGTTAAAGATTAAAATTGAATTACAATGATTTATAAAAAAATAATAATAGGATTACTTTTTTTAAATGCAGTTCTGGTATCTGCACAGGATTTTAATAAAACAGATTCAAACGGAAAAAAAGATGGTATCTGGAAAGGAACTTACGAAGTTTCTAAGCGTCCTCGTTACGAAGGAACTTTCGATCACGGAAAAGAAACAGGTGTATTTAAATTTTTTGATGATACGAAAAAAGGCGATGTAATTGCCACTCGTGATTTTACTGCTAATGACGGAAGTTCGTATACTATTTTTTATGATCAGAATAAAAACAAGGTAAGTGAAGGAAAAGAAATTGGTAAAGCCCGTGAAGGCGAATGGAAATATTATCATAAAGCTTCGAAAGTGGTAATGACGCTTGAAAATTATAAAAACGGAAAATTAGAAGGCGTAAAAACGGTTTATTATCCGAATGCTAAAATAGCTGAAGAAATGAATTATGTTAATGGTTCTAAAGAAGGAATCTATACAAAATACGGACAAAACGGAACATTGTTAGAGCAAACTACCTATAAAAATAATGAATACAACGGAGAAGCTGTTTTTTATGACGCAGATGGAGTGGTAGCATCAAAAGGAAAATTTGTGAACGGAAAGAAAGCCAACATGTGGCAATTTTACTTAAAAGGTAAATTAACAAAAGAAGTAAATATGAGTGATCCTAAAAGCAGTTATCAGGTAGATTCGAAACCTAAAATGAATTAATACAATATAATGTCCGCAATTTGCGGACATTTTTTTTGCCACGAATTTCACGAATTTTCACGAATTTTTATTCTAATAATTTAAGGCAAACAATAATTCGTGAAAATTCGTGAAATTCGTGGCAAACTATTTTCTAAATTTGATTTACTAATATTTTGATTCAATGGATTTAAACGAACTTATAGGAAGGTTTTTATTATTGTTTTTCTCAATTCTGGTTTTGTATTTTTTCTCTAACAGAAAAGATAATGAAACCATAAATCCGCTGATGGTTATTGTTGGACTTTGTACTTTTTCACTTTGTTATTTGTTTACCAAAATCGAAATAGGAGTTGGGATTGGATTCGGATTATTTGCGATCTTCTCGATCTTAAGATTTAGAACACAATCTTTTACCGTAAACGCCATTATTTTTCTTTTTGCTACGATTACACTTTCGATTTTAGATATCATGTATCCCTATGAAAAAATCGAGGTATTGTTGTTTTTTCAATTAATTATTATCGGGTTTTATATTGCGGCTTCTATTTTAGTCAGTAAAAAAATCTCAAAATATTTGAATGTAGTCGATGTGAAAATTCCACTGGAAGGTGACTTTTCTTTAAACCATCAAAACATTCGAAAATCGATTCAGCAAAAAATAAACGTAGATGATTTTGATTTTAAAATCGTTTTAATCAATACCGTTTCTAATGAAATCGATCTTTTAGTCTATTATTAAACCATTTTAATTTATACTAATCGACGTTAAAATTCAGGAATTTGTGCTGTTAGGCACTAAATATTGGTAGAAAACAGGATTGGGAAGGAGTTTAGCGTGCCGTAGGTACGCAATGGTTACTATTTTGTTGCGTACCTATGGCACGCCAATATTTTTACCAATCTAATTTTTACCAACATTTAGTGCCTAAAGGCACATCCCAACTTTTGATTCTTGCAAGGTTTCTATAATCTTACAGGAATTTGTCTTTTGTAAAAAATTATTTAGCGATTGAATCCCTATCATTTTTTATTCATTAAAAGGCCGTACCTGTTTAATATATAAATCTCTGTTTTCTCCCACGATTTTAAATTCAATATCAACCGGATGATATCTGTTTTTTCGCCAATAGCGGTACATTTTTTCTTCAATAGTTTTACTTACGCGAAAAAGCCTGCTCATTTCTTTTCGGCTCAATAACGGCTCATTATTGTTTAAGTTAGAGTTCGAAGTATAATCGACATCAAAATCAGTTTCGTCTAATCCGGTATTAAAGTGATAAGCGACAAATTGCTCGCAGATTTCTCCTTTTTCAGGTTTTACAACTGAATTTTCTCCTTTTTGAACATTCACGGTAATACCGGAGAAGTTTTTCCTAAATATATTTTTTGTAATGACAACACCATTTGCCAGTTCATCAGGAAAGGAGCGATGAACTAAAACGCCCATAGCAATATTCTGCTGATCAATACCAAAAAGTTCCCGTTCGTTGTACGATGCTTCGTTCCAGACGCTTGCCCAAACTTGTTTAATGGCTTTTTCGAAAGTTTTAATACTGTCTCCCATAATTCCGGTTTTAGAATCGTATAATCCGGCGCCATTAAAATTATCTAAATCCTCGGCATTGGTAGAGGATCGAAACCTGAAGTTTTTAAACGTTGCGTTTTTAAAAGCAGTGTTTAGTTTGGCAATTAATTCGGGATCTATGGTTTCTTTTTTAATAGCGTCGCGTATCTTTTTTAATTGATGATTGACCCAGACAGTCGAGTCTTTATGCGGATAATTTAAAAGTTCTGTAATTAAAGGAGAAATTGAAGTTTTTTGAATGTGTTTTGTGTAATAGTAAAACGGAATAGCATGAGCATTTTCAGGAGTTTTAAACGAAATTTGTTTTGAAATTGCGATCAGATAAGACATATTTTGCGCCTTAGCACCAATATAATTGATTCCGTTTTTAGGTATTTTATTTAAGTCTACAAGTTCAGTGACAGAATTATCAATGATTAGTTTTTTCTTTTTGGAAATTACTTTCGGAATTATTTTCTTACCACTTTCTTTCAGGTAAAAAGTATCGACTTTAATCTTTAATTCTACTTTTTTAGATAGTAATTTTTGAATGTTATTATCCTTTAAAACATTCGTGTATGCCATTATAGGAATCTTTCTATTCTTGCCTAAAAGCACTAAATGGCTCAAAGGAGTTTGGAGTTCGTTTACAATAATTCCTCTTACATTGGGCAAAATATCGGGCGTTCCGTCTACAATGATAATTTCATCAGCATTTGGTTTTACCTTTTCCAGATCCTTTAGTTTATATTGTTTTAGAATACCAATAGCGCTTCCGGAAACTACTTCCTGATATTTAATTTCATCAAAAATGTAATTTGATTTTACGCACGGAATTTTAAATAGATTTTGCTGAAACCATTCCATTTGTTGGGGATTGTTCAAGTAAAATTTTAAATTAGAACCAATAAAAGTCGATTTTACAATTAAATAATAAAAACGTTCAATTAACGGAATAGGCATATGATCAGAAGCGGCCAATTCAAAAATCCATTTGTCAGTTCCTTTAATGTGGTTGAGATTTCCCAATAAATAATTTCTGTCTTTTTCGGTATCGCTATAATTATTATTGTTAAAAATATCCAGATCCTGACTATAACCTAAGTACCCTGAAACAAAATCATAATGTAATAAAATCAGGCTACTGTTGAAGTAGTACATTTTTTGCTGTTTGAGATCATAAATGATTTTTACAGATTCGATATTCGAAAATTTATCAGATAAAGGCTTGCCTCTAAAAGCTTTATAGGCTTCAGAATTAGGCAAAGAAGAGCTGTATCTTTGTGCGCTCAAAGAAGTTATGACAAAAAGAAAAATAAAACTGCAGATGTATTTTTGCATGGATTTTTTTTGGTTCTTAAAAGTAATTAAAAAAAGCAATAAGTTTTATCTACTGCGGCATTATATAAACTAATCAAAACTACCACAATTATCAAAAATAGGACTTATCTTTGCACCCTTGTAAAAATATAAACGATTTAGAATGAAACGTGTAGTTGTTGGACTTTCTGGTGGAGTAGATTCGAGTGTTGCTGCTTATTTATTGCAACAACAAGGATACGAAGTTATTGGGCTTTTTATGAAAAACTGGCACGATGATTCGGTTACTATATCTAATGAATGTCCTTGGTTAGAGGATAGTAATGATGCTTTATTAGTAGCTGAAAAACTCGGAATACCGTTTCAAACTGTCGATTTAAGCGAAGAATACAAAGAAAAAATCGTTGATTATATGTTCAACGAATACGAAAAAGGGAGAACTCCAAATCCTGACGTACTTTGTAACCGTGAGATCAAATTTGATGTTTTCATGAAAATTGCTTTAAGTCTTGGTGCTGATTATGTAGCAACGGGACATTATTGTCAAAAAAGTGAAATCGAAGTAGACGGAAAACCCGTTTATCAATTGATTGCCGGTGAAGATAATAATAAAGATCAATCGTATTTTTTATGTCAGTTGTCGCAAGATCAATTGGCAAAATCATTGTTTCCAATTGGTGCTTTAACCAAACCGGAAGTACGCGAAATCGCTGCTGAAATGGATTTGGTAACTGCTGAAAAGAAAGATTCTCAAGGATTATGCTTTATTGGTAAAGTTCGTTTACCGGAATTTTTGCAACAAAAATTGCAGCCTAAAGACGGTAAAATTGTTCAAATTGATAAAAACGATCCTATTTATGCTATCGAAAAACCTGCTGGATTATCGTTGCAGGAAGAATTAAAATTAGAAGCTAAAAAGCGTGACTATCTTCCAACGATGGGTAAGGTTGTTGGTAAACACCAAGGGGCGCATTATTTTACGGTAGGACAGCGAAAAGGATTGAACGTAGGCGGAACAACAGATCCGTTGTTTATTATTGCTACAGACGTTGAAACCAATACTATTTATACCGGTTTAACAAGTCAGCATCCTGGTTTGTTTAAAAAAGCGTTGTTTATAGAAAAATCTGAAGTACACTGGATTCGTACTGATATGACTTTAAAAGTGGGTGAAACAATGGAAGTAATGGCGAGAATTCGTTACCGTCAGCCTTTACAAAAAGCAACTTTACACCAATTCGAAGACGGAATGTACGTTCAGTTTGATGAACCGCAATCTGCAATTACTGAGGGTCAGTTCGCGGCCTGGTATTTCGATAATGAATTAGTTGGTTCGGGAGTAATTTCTTAGCTTTATACTTTTTTACAAAGGTTTTGCCTTTTAAAAAAGTAAACTATGAAGTGTTATTTTACGTTTCTTTTATTGGTGATTTCTTCTGTGATGTTTTCGCAGGAAGATGCATGGGTTTATTTTAAGGATAAACCAAATGCACAGCACTTTTTTAACGCTCCGTTAGAAATGCTTTCGCAGCGTGCATTAGATCGAAGAACCAATCAAAATATTGCTTTAAATCTTACGGATATTCCTGTAGAAACCTCTTATCTAAATCAGGTAAAATCTAGTGCAGGTATTACAGTAATGGCGCAATCTAAATGGTTGAATGCACTTCATATTCGGGGAACTCAAACTAATATTTTGTCTCTAAAAACGTTAGCATTTGTAGATAAAGTCGTTTTTGCAAATAAAAGTTTGAATACAACTTCTAAAAAAGTTTCAGAAAATCAGGTTGCTCAATCAAAGGATAAACTAAAAACTACAATCGATTATAATTACGGATCTTCGGCAAATCAAATCCAAATGCTGAACGGTCAGGTTTTGCATCAACAAAACTACACAGGTTCAGGAAAAATAATCGCGGTTCTTGATGCTGGTTTTCCGGGTGTAAATACTGCTCAGCCTTTCAAAAAATTGATTGACAATAATCAAATATTAGGCGGTTATGATTTTGTGAATAGAAATGATAATTTCTACACAGGCGATGATCACGGCACAATGGTACTGTCAACAATGGGTGGTTATAAAGAAAATGCCTTAATTGGTACCGCTCCCGATGCATCTTATTATTTGTTTATTACGGAATATGATCCTACAGAGAATCCTGTAGAAGAGGCGTATTGGGTTGAAGCAGCCGAAAAAGCAGATGCTTTGGGAGTTGATATTATTACGACTTCTTTAGGGTATTTTGAGTTTGATAATCCAAATTATACGCATACTTACAGCGATATGAATGGCTCGACGAATTTTATTTCGCGTGGTGCAGAAATTGCTTTTAGCAAAGGGATTGTTGTAGTGGCTTCGGCAGGAAATGAAGGAACTAAGGCAGAACCTCATATTGGCGGACCGGCAGATGCAGTTTCGGTAATTGCGGTTGGCGGCGTAACAGTTTCGAAAACAAAATCCAGTTTTAGTTCTATAGGACCAAGTTACGATGGCAGAATAAAACCTGATGTTATGGCATTAGGAACTTCTGCTGTAGTTTCAGATACTTCGGGAAATATTGGTACTACAAATGGTACTTCATTTTCATGCCCGATTATGGCCGGAATGATTGCTTGTTTATGGCAGGCTTTTCCGTCTAAAACTAATAAGGAAATTAGAGAAATGGTAATTCGATCTTCTGATCGATATTCAAATCCAGATAATAATTATGGTTATGGAATTCCAAATTTCGGATCTACTTTAGGTGTTGAAGATCACAAAACATCAATTTCTGCTTTTTCTGTATATCCTAATCCGGCGCAAACTACAGTTTCGTTTTTGTTTGAAAGTAGTACAGCTTCCATTTCAGTTTATTCTGTTTTAGGTCAAAAAATAATTGAAAAACAAATTACAAATCAAAACCCGATTCTTTCTGTAGAAGCGCTAAAAAGTGGACTCTATTTTTATACTTTTGATGCGGATGGCGTACACAAAACAGGAAAGATTATCAAACAATAATTACATTTTTGAATGAATAAAATTACACAACTTTTTAATATAAAATATCCAATTATTCAAGGCGGAATGATCTGGAATAGTGGTTATAAATTAGCTTCGGCAGTAAGTAATGCCGGAGGTTTGGGCTTGATTGGAGCCGGATCTATGTATCCGGAAGTTTTAAGAGAGCACATTCAAAAATGCAAAAAAGCGACTGATAAACCTTTTGGTGTTAATATTCCGATGTTATATCCGAATATCGAAGAAATCATGAATATCGTGATCGAAGAAGGCGTGAAAATCGTTTTTACTTCGGCAGGAAATCCAAAAACATGGACTTCTTTTTTAAAGGAAAAAGGAATTACAGTTGTACACGTCGTGAGTAGTAGTGTTTTTGCTTTAAAAGCACAAGAAGCCGGAGTTGATGCTATTGTTGCAGAAGGTTTTGAAGCAGGCGGACACAACGGACGTGATGAAACGACAACATTAACACTGATCCCTATGGTGAAAGAAAAAATTCAGATCCCGATTATTGCCGCTGGAGGAATTGCAACCGGACGCGGAATGCTTGCTACAATGATTCTGGGTGCAGATGGTGTTCAGGTTGGGAGTCGTTTTGCGGCATCGATAGAATCTTCATCGCACAATAATTTTAAAGAAACGATAGTTAGTATAAAAGAAGGTGATACACAATTGACATTGAAAGAATTGGCTCCGGTTCGCTTGATTAAAAATAAGTTTTATAATGATGTTCAGGATTTATATGAAAAATGCCCATCCAAAGAAGATTTAGTACAACTTCTAGGCAAAGCAAGAGCGAAAAAAGGAATGTTTGAGGGTGATCTTGAAGAAGGAGAACTTGAAATTGGACAAATTGCAGGATTAATTCATGAAATATTACCCGCAAAGCAAATTATTGAAGAAATGATCACCGAATTCGAAATTGCTCGTCAGGAAAAGGCTAAATTTGAGTTTTAATTATCTGCATCAAATACAATATGAATTCTATCCGCACCTATATATTACTACTATTTTTAGGACTTTGTTTGCAACAAGCTTACAGCCAGACTTATCAATTTAAAACTTCAGGATTTAGTGTCTTAGAAAAAAATGAAAGAGGAAAATGGGGTGAGTGGTCGAATCTTGATTTGGTCAATCTATCAGTTGTTCTCGATACTAACAAACATAGAATTGTAGTCTATTCTCAGGAAATACAGCTTTTTAAGATTCTGGATTATATCGAACGCGAAGAAAATGATACTGATATTGTTTATTCTTTTATGTGTAAAGATAATGACGGTCGAGAATGTAAACTTTCTATTATTACCCGCAAAAAACAAGATTACCGTAAACAGCTTTATATAAACTATGATAATCATATTATTGTTTATAATATTTTTAGCGTTTAATAGTTGCTGTTATTTACTTAAATCATTTTATATTTTACAATTATGAAAAAAAACTACCTTTTTTATTTTTTCTTTTTAACTGGTTTATACAGTTGTTCGAATGATGATAGTTCAAACCCTATTACATCAGATAGTATTGAAAAATACCACTTTGATTATATGTTTCATAATACAAATGCTTTGGCAACAACTTCCAATGAATTAGTAAAACTTACATACGATAAAAATCAAAGAGTGGTAAAAAAAACAGGAAAGGTTTTATGGTACGGTTCTGATTCAAATATTATTGGCAAATTCAGTGATGAAATATTTGAGGATATAGATTATACAAAAAATGAGGCCAAAATTACCCTGAAAACTACTTCAAAAGAATTTCAATTATATGCTTATAACAGAACAATTGTTTTTGATAATCAGGAACGAATGGCTAAACGATATATTTATAGTGCCGGTGATGTTATAAAAAATGATACAATTGTATATTTTTATAATGATGCAAATCAAATCATTGCTACTAAAAAAGGAAATGATAAAATGCAAAATGAATCTGCTCAATATTATTATAACCCAGCAGGAAATTTAGATAGTATTGTAACTAAAATGTATGATAGAAAAAATTATAATTATAGAAATGTCGAAATTTTTAGTGGTTATGATAATGCGGTAAATCCATTAAAAAAGCTTGTTATTTTTGAAGATACTTATTTAAGGTCCTTGTCAAAAAATAATTTTGCTAAGTATCAAAAAATTGGAAAAAATATAGATAATAGTATTATTTCTAAAAGTGAAAGAACTTGGAAATTAAATTATGATGAAAAGGGGAATGTAAGGTTTGATATCTATAATTAATCTTTAAATTAGAACTAAAAACAAACCCGACAAATTCTAAAATCTGTCAGGTTTGTTGTAAAACTTAGAGCCTTAACATCTCAGCACCTTAGTACCTTTCTCTAAGAATCAATATCCTTAATAAAATCATCATACTCGAGATAAAACATTTCAAGAGCATTCATTTTTTCGAAAAAGAAATCAAAAATAATGTCCCAATTATTGCGGTTACTGAAACCTACACCTTGTATTTCGGTCCAGATTCGGCTAATGGTTTTGCCGCTTTCAAGCGTGTAATTTTTTTCGAAAACCAGATCTTTAATAAATTCCTCTTCCAGAATGTTTTTTAAAGCTTCTAATTTTTCAAAATAAGCAGTACGTTTTTCATCGCTTCTTTGTTCGATATCAATTAAAACCTGTGCTTTTTTATTGTCTACAAAAAATTTAAAAGAGAAATCTTTAATCTTGGTGTCATATAATACCCATTTGCGTGGATATTTTTCGGCGAAAGCCACCCAAAACTCTCTTTTCATTCGTTGTGATTCTTCTTTACTGTACATTTTTATGGCTTTGATTTTAGAAAGCTTGTAGAAACGCGTTTTCTAAACTATATTTATATTTTATTTGAAAATACAAAAATAAACTTTGAATATGGATTTTCAAGATTTTTTGCAATATGTTCCTAATTTAATTCCAGTAACGCTACCGGCAGTCGCCTCACATATAAAAATGGCTCCAAAAGAGCGCATAGAAGCCTTAAAGAATTTAGATTTAAAAATAGAAAATCCAAGAATTGCTGCTGTAATGATGTTGTTTTATCCAAAAAATGGAAAAACTCATCTGGTACTAATCGTTCGGAATGCTTATAACGGAGTTCATTCTTCGCAAATTGCTTTTCCCGGAGGAAAATACGAAACCACCGATTTAAACTACGAGGAAACAGCTCTTAGAGAAACTCATGAAGAGGTAGGTGTTTCTCCGGAGAAAATAGAGGTGGTGAAGCATTTTACACCAATGTATATTCCGCCAAGTAATTTTTTGGTACATCCGTTTTTGGGAATTGCGAAAGAAGAACTTTTATTTTATCCGGATATCAGAGAAGTGGCTGATATTATAGAATTGCCTTTGTCTGTATTTTTAAATGACGAAATTATTGTCGAAGCCACGTTGTCAACTTCTTATGCTAATAACGCTTCAGTTCCTGCATTTAATATTCAAAATCATATTGTTTGGGGGGCAACCGCTATGATTTTAAGTGAATTGAGGGATGTTTTGAAAATTGCTTTTGAATTAAATTCGGAAAAGTAGAAATTTAACAATTTGATATTCATTATAATAACAATTTATTTCCGAAATTGCTTTATAGTTCTGCTAAAAGAATAATTTTTGTATGTTTGCGTTCTACATAAAAATACAATAAACAGCTATGGGATTGTTTAAACGAAATCCTTTCGGACATATATTATTCATCAAGAAATGGTTAATCCGTATTTTGGGGGCCATGACTCATCGAAGATATAGAGGTTTTAATGATTTACAGATTGAAGGATCTGAAATTATTAAAACGCTTCCTGATACAAATGTTTTGTTTATATCGAACCATCAAACTTATTTTGCCGATGTTGTGGCGATGTTTCATGTGTTTAACGCAAGTTTAAGCGGACGTCAGGATACTATTAAGAACATTGGTTATCTATGGCAGCCCAAGATGAATATTTATTATGTAGCGGCAAAAGAAACGATGCAAGCCGGTTTGTTACCAAGAATTTTAGCGTATGTTGGTGCTATTACGGTCGAGAGAACATGGCGATCAAAAGGTGTTGATGTTACAGAAAAACGCGATGTAAACCCAAATGATACTGAAAATATTAGAATTGCGCTTGAAGATGGCTGGGTAATTACGTTTCCGCAAGGAACCACAAAATCGTTTAAACCAGTTCGTAAAGGAACAGCACATATTATAAAACAACACAGACCAATTGTAATTCCTATTGTTATTGATGGCTTCCGTCGTTCATTTGACAAAAAAGGATTACGAATGAAGAAAAAAGGAATTCTGCAATCTTTCATCATCAAAGAACCTCTTGATATTGATTATGAAAACGATACTATCGAAGAAATCGTAGAAAAAGTTGAATATGCTATTGAGCAGCATCCGTCATTTTTAAAAGTAATTCCAGCCGAAGAAATTAAAGCCGAGGAAGAACTTAACGAAATGAGAAGATGGAGTTATAAAGCATCAGAAAGTGAACATTAGTTTTTAAGTTTTTGTTTGTTTTTATGTTTCAGGTTTCAAGTTTAGAAAAAAAACTCAGAATCTTAGTACCTTAGCATCTTAGCAACTCAAAAAAAGAAACCTCTGCACCTTTGCAACTTTGTACCTTATTAAAAATCAATTTTCTTCAATTCCTTATAATTAGCATATAATCTTCGTAATAACGTTCCGTAGATCAATCTGTAAATACACCAGAATATACCCAATAAGCCTAGTATTGTGAGGATTAAAATTCCCACAGTAAAGAACATTGCTTTTCCGTCTGCGGCTAATTTATCTCTTAAAAAGCTCATATCAGGATTATAAACAAAGGTGATGAAATAGCTGAATATAGAGATAACAACCAGCATTCCTAAATTATACCATACGTAATACTGAACTATTTTTCGGGTTCTTAAAATGGTACTCATTAATGTTTTTGTAGCGACAGTTGTTGAAATTGTTTTATAATTTCTATAAAAATTAATCACAAAAAAGAGAACGACTACATAATTGAAATAGGTTAAAATATCCAGAGCCAATACAATTTCAGGATGATTCATTTTTCGCAACAAATCATCCGTATTGATAAATAAGTTAGATAACGACCATAATGTAAACTCCAAAATGCTGATCACTAAAATCCACTTCACGGTTGAAGAAGATTGTTTGTGAATCATTTTGTAGATCTCTGTTTCAGAAATTTGTTGAAAAGAATCCGAGTTCTTTTTCCAGTCTTTTTTTAATAAATCCAGTTCTTTCATAATAATTTAAGGATTTAATATTTTTTTAAGTTTCCCTTTAATTCTGTTCATTTTCACACGTGCATTCACTTCGCTAATTCCGAGAGTTTCGGCTATTTCCTGATAATCTTTGTCTTCTAAATACATAAAAACTAATGCTTTTTCGATGTCATTAAGCTGATAAACGGCTTTGTACATCAATTTTATCTGTTCTTCCTCTTCATAATTGTAATCTACATCTTTTATAAAATGCTGATGACTTTCGTACTCAACAGTTGATACGGTTCGTTTGGTTTTTCGATATAAGGTAATGGCGGTATTTAAGGCAACGCGATACGTCCAGGTCGAAAATTTACTATCGCCCCTAAATTTTGGATAAGCTTTCCATAACTGAATGGTAATTTCCTGAAACAAGTCTTTGTGAGCGTCTTCGCCGGCAGTATATAATCTACAAATCTTGTGGATTATATTCTGATTTGCCTGCAATTGCGCAACAAATAACTGTTCTAGATTTTCGCTCATAAAAGTATTAGTAGTGTTGAAATCACTTTTGTTACAATAATTTTATTTTTTTTGCCACAAATTAAGCAGATTTTAATCTTTAAATTGGTTGTTGGAACTATAAATCTCTTGTTCTGTAATAATTAATCGTCAAATCGATGAATTTACTATAGCCTTCGATGCCGTCTTTTTGATTGTTTGTTTTTAAGAAGTTATCATAAAAAATATGAAAACCTTCATCTATAAAAGTATCGTATTGTTTCCAGAAATCCTGACTTTCCTTGTAATTTTTTAAAATTCCGACATTCACCGTTTTCTTTAATTGCAGAAATACTTTCTCGTTTTTTGCCTGTAATATTCCAAGGCAATATCTAAGCATAAAACTGTATCCTGAATACTTATAATATAAATTATCATTATTTAATGTGGCTAAAATGCCAATAAAATTACATTCGCTTTCGCTGGCAAATCCCATTTGATGTGCCATTTCATGACAACTTGTAAGTGGGAAATTGTACATTGGCAATAAATAATTTACCTGAGCTTCGTTAGTAAAAGGATTTAAATATCCTCCAAAACCCATATAAGTTAAAGGCACACTGAAAAGGGACTTTTTGATGCTTGAGATTTGATAATTAAAATACGAATATTCTTTAGCCAGATTTTCATAACCGTTTAAATTCATTTTAAAAGCTTCTGTCTGCGTATAAGGAAAAACGACTTTAGCGCTGTCGTTTTTAGTGATCTGAAGCTGAATTTCATTCGTTTTCAGAATTAATTTCTTTGTAAAAGCCAATAAATCGGCATCAGTATATTCTCTTTTGATTTCCATTTTTTCAAAAAGAGGCTCTCTGTAATAATTAAAAGCCCACAGAAAATGGAAGAAAAAGTAAAAGACAGAAAATTTTCCTAAAATTTTTAGGAGATGATCTTTCCAGTCAGTTCTCCATGTTTTTCGTATTTTCCAAAACCATCCTATTATAGATAAAATTAAAATCGCATAAATGCAGTCGCCCACAGAAAATGGAATTTTGCCTAAAATACTTCTTGAGAAGTGCGAAATTCTAACATATAAATTGTTGCTGTAAAAGCCTTCGACATAATCTGGAAAATATCTAAGGATTCTTAAAAAGATGATTTGAACTAATAGAAATAGGGGAAGAATGTATTTTGATTTCACAGTACAATTTTTGGATACGTAAATATAAATACAATTATTATAACTAAAAAAGAATTGCATTTGTGGAATTTGATTTTAAAGATGATAATTAGTGCTAATTCGAGAAATTTGTGGCGAAAAAAAAGATAAACTTTGTAACTTTGACATTCTTAATTGTTAAACTTCAAACAAAATATAATGAGTCAGGAAATAAGAAATCTGGAACCTAAAGCGCTATGGAATAAATTCGCTGATTTAAATGCAGTTCCGCGTCCGTCAAAGAAAGAAGAACGTGTGATCGAGTTTATGAAAGACTTTGGAAACAGCTTAGGTTTAGAAACTTTTGAAGACGAAATTCGAAATGTAATCATCAGAAAACCGGCAACTCCGGGAATGGAAAATCGTAAAGCAATCGTTATGCAAGGGCATCTTGATATGGTGCACCAGAAAAATGCAGATACTGTTTTTGATTTTGACAAACAAGGAATCGACATGTATGTTGATGGTGACTGGGTTCGTGCGCGTGGTACTACACTTGGGGCTGACAACGGGCTGGGAGTAGCAACAATTATGGCCATTTTAGAAAGTAAAGACATTCCTCATCCTGCGATCGAAGCTTTGTTTACTATTGATGAAGAAACCGGAATGACAGGAGCTTTAAATTTAAAAGGAGGAATTCTTCAAGGTCAGATTCTTTTGAATTTAGACACAGAAGAAGATGATGAAATTGATATAGGTTGTGCCGGTGGAATCGATGTAACAGCTACAAGAACTTATAATGAAGAAGAAGTTCCGGAAGGATCAGTTGGACATATTATTACCGTAAAAGGGCTTAATGGTGGTCATTCAGGAATGGATATTCATAAAGGTTTAGGAAACGCTAATAAAATTATGAACCGTTTGTTATTTGATGCTTTTGAAAACTTTGGTTTGCAAGTAGTTGAAATTAATGGTGGAAGTTTAAGAAATGCAATTCCGAGAGAAAGTGTTGCAAAAGTTATTATTTCTGAAATGTTTGATGAAGCGTATATTTTTGATATGCAGGAAATCATCAATGATATTAAAGCCGAGTATAAAACGACAGAACCAAACCTTACTATAGAAATCGTAAAATGCGATTTGCCAGAGAAAGTAATGGATTTAGGAGTTCAGGAAGGAATTATTCGCGCGATTTATGCAGCTCATAACGGAGTGTACAGAATGAGTGCTGATATGGAAGATTTAGTTGAAACTTCAAATAATATTGCTCGTGTTATTGTAAAAGACGGAGAGATATCTATTGGATGTTTGACGCGTTCATCTGTAGAAACTTCAAAATTTGATTTAGCAAATGCATTACGTTCTGCTTTTGAATTGGTAGGTTGCGAAGTAGAATTATCAGGTTCTTATCCAGGTTGGACTCCAAATGTAAATTCTGAAATATTAGATACTTTGGTTGGAATCTATGAAAAACAAAATAACGAAAAGCCAAAAGTAGTAGCTTGTCATGCAGGTTTAGAATGTGGAATTTTAGGAACAAATTATCCTGACATGGATATGATTTCTTTTGGACCAACAATTCACGGTGCACATTCACCAGATGAAAGAGCGAGTATTTCTTCGGCTCAAAAATATTGGAAATTTGTGTTAGAAATCCTTTCTAATATTCCGGTTAAATAATAAGTCACAGTATTCAGTCGCAGTCTCGGTATTCAGTTTTTAAGGAACTGCAAACTGAGACTGCAAACTGAGACTGAAAACTTAATCTCTTTTGGGAGAATTTTTCTTCTCTCTTTTTTCTTCCTTCTTTTCTTTAGCCGTTTTTAACGGTTCTTTTTTTGCTGTTTTTTTAGCGTCTTGACTTTTTGCCATAATATCTTGATTTTGTTTGTGTTATTGATAATGGTAAATGTAAGGTTTTTAAAATCCTAAAGGAATAAAAAAATCCCCAATTTATAAAATTGAGGATTTAAATATAGGTTTAAATGTAAAATTTAATTTCGTTTCAGGACCTTATATTGTTCGTAACAACCATTAATAGCGTCCATGATCTGTAAATCGTTTGCTGATTGTATAAAGGCTTCTGAGTAGTTGCATCGCTGTAAAATTTCAGGAATTTCATCTTTGCTAATTCCTAGTAATACTGATACAGTTTCGCGATCGTATTTTGATTCCAGCAGATTTCGAACAGTATCATCTTTTCTCATTTCCTTTAGCTTCCTCAGTTCTTTTCCATTTTTTCCAAAGAAACCATAAAGTACATCGGCGGGATTAAAGATGGATCCTAAAACTTTTCCAAAAGCATTTGGAGAATATTCACCTGCTTCATAACCTTGTGTAAGACCTGAAATGCTGTAACGATAGTTTTCTTTTGTAGGAATTAATTTTGAATCGACCTCAAGATAACCTGTTAAGTTAAAAGGAGCGATAATAACTTCCTCAAGAGCAATTGCTTTTTCAGTAAGCTGAATTCTTGTTACTTTATTTTTTATCCAGTCATTCGTTACCCTGATTCTTAAAGATTGAAATCCTAAAATCGAAAAGTGAATGGTATCGTTTAACTGAACATCTATCTCAAAATATCCTTTAGCATCAGATTTTGCACCTCGAACCTTGTTTGTGTTGATGATATTAACATTGGCAAGTGGTTGTTTGCTATTGTCGTTAATAATGTAACCAGACACTCTTTGGGGTACTGTAGACTCACTGTCTTGCGCAAAACCAATTGTAGATAGTAATGTAAAAAAGAAAACTGCGAAATATTTCATATCCTGATTTAAAGCTCTAAAAGTACTAAATAGGGATTAAATATTTCGCAGACTTCGAATATAATTATCAGAAAATTAACAAAGCTACTAATGCTGCTTTTTATATTTAAATAAAATAGGATAAAGAAGTTTAGATTGCATTGTTCTGGATCTAATTTTTATCGAGGTTAAAATTCTTATAACAAAAAAAATCCCAAATTCCGGTTATGTTTGGAATTTGGGATTTTGTATTTCAAGATATAAAAATATTAATCTCTTCTTGGTCTTCTTGGTCTTGGTGAATCACCAAAGCTTTCAGAACGTCTAGGAGCTCTGTCTGAACCACCTTCGCTTCTTGGAGCTGAACTTCTAAAACCACCTTCTCTTTTTGGAGCAGATGAGTTTCTGTCGCTTCTGAAACCACCTTCTCTAGGAGCAGAGTTTCTGTCGCTTCTGAATCCACTACCAGAACCTTCACGTCTTGGAGCAAAACTTCCTTCACGTCTCGGTCCAGAACTACGTCCTCCACCGCTACGTCCATTATGGTCACGTCTTCCGCCACCATCATTTTTAGAAATTTCAACATTAATACGACGTCCTTCTAATTGTACGTTGTTTAATACTTCCATTACTTTTTCAGTGTGCTCAGGATCAGTGTTAAAGAAAGAGAAACCTTCTTTAACATCTACTTTGAAAACGTCATCACGACCTAAGTCTAATGTTTCTTTCAAGTAATCTTTAAGAGACATCCAGTCGAAATTATCTCTTGAACCAATGTTTACAAAGTAACGAACTGCTCCGTTATTATTGAATTCTCTTGGCTCAGAATCATTTCTTTCGCGTCTTTCTCCAGATTGAGTAGAAATATCTCTGTTCTTTTTGTAGTAAGCAATAAAACGGTTGAATTCTACAGATACCATTTTCTTAATCAATTCCTCTTTAGATAAACCTTCAAGAACATTGTTAATAGCTGGTAAATAGTTGTCAATTTCGTGATCAACTTCAGTATCTTTAATTTTGTTTGCTAAGTGCAACAATTGAATTTCGCAAATCTCAATTCCAGATGGAATTGGTTTTTCTTCAAATTTTTGTTTGATGATTCTTTCGATAGAAGAAATTTTACGTAACTCACTTTTTGTAACAATTACAATAGAAGTTCCTAATTTTCCAGCTCTACCTGTACGGCCTGAACGGTGATTGTAAGTTTCAATTTCGTCAGGAAGTTGGTAATTTACTACGTGAGTAATATTATCAACATCAATACCACGTGCAGCAACGTCAGTAGCAACAAGCATCTGAATTTGTCTTCCACGGAAAGATTTCATTACACCATCACGTTGCGCCTGAGATAAATCTCCGTGCAATGCAGCAGCGCTGTATCCATCTTCAATTAATTTTTCAGCTACAGCTTGTGTATCTCTTTTAGTACGACAGAAAACCACAGAGAAAATGTCTGGGTTAGCATCGGCTAAACGTTTTAAAGCTTCGTAACGGTCACGTGCATTTACTAAGTAAAATTCGTGAGAAACTGTTGCAGAACCTGAGTTCTTAGCTCCAACAGTAATTTCAACCGGTTCGCTCATGAATTGTTTTGCAATTCTGGCAACCTCTTGTGGCATAGTTGCAGAGAACAACCATGTACTTTTTTGATCTGGAGTATCTGATAAAATAGATACGATATCCTCATAAAATCCCATGTTCAGCATTTCGTCAGCCTCATCAAGAATACAGTAATCTATATTTTTAATGTTAACCAATCCTCTGTTGATCATGTCTTGCATTCTCCCAGGAGTAGCCACAATAATTTGTGCTCCTCTTTTAATGTCTCTAGCTTGCTCTGTAATACTAGCCCCGCCGTAAACTGCTACCACATTAATACCTTTCTCGTATTTTGAGTAGTTTTTAAGTTCGTTGGTAATCTGTAAACAAAGTTCTCGTGTTGGCGATAAAACTAATGCTTGTGTATTTTTGTTGTCAGCATCAATTTTTTGAATTAGCGGAAAACCGAAAGCTGCCGTTTTCCCTGTCCCTGTCTGAGCCAACGCAACCATATCTGTGTCTTTTTCCAATAATAGGGGAATCGCCTTTTCCTGTACCTCTGACGGATTTTCAAATCCTAGATCTAAAATCGCCTTCAGTAACGATTCATTCAATCCTAATTGTTCAAATTTATTCATATGTATTTTTAAAATAGGGTGCAAAATTACTGTTAATTATTCAGATAAACTAATGCTATTTTAAGAATTATGTATTTGTTATGATTTGATTATCAAAAAGTTATGTTTAGTGTAGCACGATTTTTTTCTAACAATCCAGAAAATTCGGGAAAAATACGTCGTGAAATATAAATTTTGGGCTCTAAAATGTTGTATTCTAAACAATTATTTTGCTGCGTTCAGAAAATCAATTAGTTGGTGAGTTGCTTTTGCACGATGACTGATTGTGTTTTTGATGTCTGAGGCCAGTTCAGCAAAAGTCTCAGTATAATTTTCAGGTTGAAAAATAGGGTCATAACCAAAGCCGTGATTTCCTGTTTTATTAAGAATAATGTTTCCTTTTGCAATTCCGGTAAATAAATGCTGTTCTCCTTTTAAATTTAAAGCAATAACAGTTTTAAATTGAGCGCTTCGATCTTCTTTATCTGACAAAGCGTTCAAAAGTTTGTTCATATTATCATCGGCATTGCGCTGTTCTCCGGCATATCGTGCAGAATAAACGCCAGGTTCTCCGTTTAAAGCGGTAACTTCTAAACCCGTATCATCGGCAAAACAATCGTAACCGTATTTTTCAGTAACATAATTGGCTTTCAAAATGGCATTTCCTTCAATCGTATCGGCAGTTTCGGGAATTTCTTCGTGACAGCCAATTTCTTCTAAACTTAATAATTGAATAGATCCTTTTAGGATGCTTTGAATTTCTTTGATTTTATTGAGATTGTTTGAAGCGAAAACCAATTGCATGATGCTATATTTTTAAAGTTGATTCTTGAGAGTAATTCTAAAACACAAATTTAGAATTCTTATATTTGATATGCGACATGAAACAAAAATAAATGCAGATATCATTATTATATAAAAAAATAACCCCTTTTGTTAAGCCTTACAAAAAGATGGTTATTGCTACTTTGCTGCTTACTTTTTTAGGATCGTTTGCGGCTCAGGTAAATGCATTAATATTAAAGTATACCGTAGATTCTATTAGTGATCTAATGGTGGCGCATAAACCTTTATCAGAAGGGTTTCATTTATTAGGTATAATAAGTATCGTTTTGCTTTCGAAAGAGTTGGTATATTCTGTGGTGCAGTTTGGTCAGAAATTTTATGGGGAAAAACTGCGAATCTTTATTACGCGGGATATATCTCAGGCAATTGTCGAAAAAAATCTGAGTTATCGAATGGAGTTTTATACTTCTAACGAAAATGAAAGCGGTAAACTGCAAACCAGAATCGATTTAGGAATTAGCAGCTTAACACGATTGGTTCAGAACTTTTTTATCGATATTTTGCCTTTGTTTGCCAATGCTTTTGTGGCTCTGGCAATTATGTTTTATGCCAATGTTTATGTGGGGCTGGTAAGTTTGTGTATTATTCCGATCTACTTTTATATAAGTCAGTTGCAGGCCACAAAACTGAGTGGTTTTAGACGAAGAATGCGCAATTATCGCGAAACAAAAAATAACGGAATTATCAGTTTAATCGAATCGATCACGGTGATAAAATCGTTTGTTCGCGAACCTATGGAAGCGGATCGTCATAAAGACATTCAGTTTGAAATGACCGAAAATCAGCTTGAAACCAGAAAAACCAGTTTTATTTTTGAAAGTGTAAAAGGCTTTGTAGAACAAATAGGAGTTGTCATTATCATTATTCTAACAGCTTATTTTGTGCTGAATAATACGATGACAATTGGTGCGATCATGTTTCATATTATGTTGTTTAATAATGTATCTGCGCCAATCAGACAATTACATCGCATTTATGATGAAGTCAATGATGCTTTGATTTATTCTGAAGGATTTTTTGATATTTTAGAATCGGATAATGAAAAAGAAACCAGCGGAGATTATAGTCCTGAAAAAATAGTAGGACTTATAGAAGTTAAAAATGTCGATTTTGTTTACCCAAATGGGACAAAAGCACTTTTTGGAATTGATTTTACCATTAAACCAAATGAAACTACTGCTTTGGTAGGATTAAGCGGAGCAGGAAAAAGTACTATTATCAATTTATTGGATAAGTTTTACCTGCCTTCATCTGGAAAGATATACCTGGACGGAGTAGATTTAAATGATTATAATACTGATTTTCTGCGCAAAAATATTGGATTGGTGTTGCAGAAGAATCACATTTTTAAGGGTACAATTGCCGAGAATATTTTATACGGAAAACCCAATGCCACACAAACTGAAATTATAGAAGCGGCCAAGAAAGCTTATATTCATGAACAAGTCATGCAGTTGCCAAAAGGATATGATTCTGATGCGCATTTACTTTCGGGAGGACAGCAACAACGTATTGCTATCGCAAGATTGTTTCTAAAAAATCCACCTATTATTTTCTTAGATGAGCCAACAGCAAGTTTGGACGCAATAGCAACAGAGCAAATAAAAAAATCCCTTGATGCTATTAAAAAAGATAGAACTGTAATTATTATTTCGCATAGTATTTCTCAAATTATTGATGCAGCAAACATCATTGTTTTAGAAGAGGGAAGATGCGTCGAAAAAGGAACTCATGACGAACTGTATGATAATAAATCCGTGTATTATCAAATATTTACGGCAATGGCAAATAGTCTGAATATTGATAAAATTACGCAAACCTTAGATTAGAGTTTGTTTCTTAAAGTGATTCTTTCGATTATAACAGTTGTCAGAATTCCAAAAGTATAGGCCAGAATATCGGTCCATAAAAATCCTTGTCCTAATACATATCTTCCAAAAAGAGTCTTTCTGATTTCAATAATCCATTCTGATTGATAGAGCTGGAAAAATTCGATGGCATAACATATTAATAAAGAAGTAATCATTATTTGAATTGCTTTTTTATCAATTAGTATTATTCTGACCAGAACATACATCATAACAGCGTAAAGAAAATCTCCGGTACACAAGGGTATTACATCAAATTTTCTGGAGAAGATTCCGAGGAAAATAATGAGTAGGAGAATGATGAAGTAGTAAAGTTGTTTTCTTTTCAAGCTGAGTTAAGTTTGGGGACAAATTTATATTAAATCTTTTATTTGTAGATACTGAGTGATTTCTCTTTGTTAAAGTTTTAAACTTTGACAAAGAGTAAATAGAAATGAAGTATTCAATAAACATTATTATGAAAATGATTGCCCTAGCCCCGATAGAAGAGGAAATCCTTTTGTGCCGGCGTTCGGCACAAAAGATTGCAACGTATAGCGGGATCAGCTCCTAAAAAAAGGCATCAATAGTCCACTTTTAGGGAACGAAAAATACAAACCTTCAAATAAGTTTACTTTATTTTATAAATTTATCGGTTAAACAAATTATCTACTAAAAATAACCACATGAATGTAAAATTTTTTACCCTGATTGCTGCTGTATTTCTTTTAGGAAATCAAAGTTATGCTCAAAAAAACAACTCGTTTAATGTAAAAAAACAACTCGAATATTGTGCAGAACAAGCATCAAAAACCTTAAAAGTAATTCCTAATGACGGAACTTCTCCGCGAACGGTTCCTAATGGAAGCAAAGACTGGAAATTTGTCAATTATAAAGATTGGACAAGTGGATTCTGGCCGGGAGAATTATGGTATTTGTATGAAGCAACGGGAGATAAAAAATGGGAAAAAGAGGCGGATAAATTCAGTCAGTTTTTAAAGCCTTTATCGGTTAGTAAAGCCAATGATCACGATTTGGGCTTTCAAATTTTTAATAGTTTCGGAAACGGATATCGTTTGACAAAAAATCCGGAATACAAAGACGTTATTCTGAAAACTGCTGATACTTTGGCTACACTTTTTAATCCAAAAGTGGGTACTACAATATCATGGCCTCACAATAAAATGGGTGGTCATAATACGATCATCGACAATATGATGAATTTGGAATTGCTTTTTTGGGCTTCTAAAAACGGAGGTAATAAAAAGTTGTATGACATTGCAGTAAAACATGCAGAAACTACGATGAACAATCATTTTAGACCAGATTACAGTTCGTATCATGTTATTATTTACGATTATGAAACCGGTAAAAAAATACAAGGCAGGACTGCGCAAGGTTATAGCGATGATAGTATGTGGGCGAGAGGCCAGGCATGGGCTATTTATGGTTTTACAATGGTTTACAGAGAAACAAAAGATCCTAAGTTTTTAGATTTTGCCCATAAATTAACGCGTGTTTATTTAGACAGATTAACTACCGAAGATTTGATTCCGTACTGGGATTTTGATGCGCCGGGAATCCCAAATGAGCCAAGAGATGCTTCGGCTGCTGCTATTGTGTCTTCGGCACTTATGGAGTTGAGTTCGTATACAAAAGATGCAAATCTTAAGAAAGAATATTTGACAAAATCGAAAAAGATGATTGTTTCACTTTCAGATCATTATCAAAGCCGCGATGTTAATTCGGCATTTTTATTACATTCTACAGGTCATAAACCTGCCGGAAGCGAAATAGATTGTTCTATAAATTATGCAGATTATTATTATCTTGAAGCACTTTTAAGACTTCAAAAATTAAAAAAATAGCATTATGATGAAAAGAATTATCCAAATTTCGTGTGTCCTTGCTCTTGTTGTAGTATTGGTGAGCTGTAAAAATGCAAAACAAAAATTGCAGGAATATGTTAAGACTTATAATAGTACAGCCGCAACTTTTAAAGCTGATAATGTTACGCTTACAACGGCCAGAGGATATATTAATGACGATAAAATCGAATTGCGTTTTGAAACTGATTTAGAACAGAATGAATCGAATAAGATAAAAGCGAACCAATCGTTTCCTAAGCTGTTGAAAGAAATGATCAATAAAAACGAAATCCCTAAAGAACTTGTTGAAGAAGGAATTCAATTTGATGCCTATTTTTTGGCAGGTGACAATACAGTTCTGGTAAAAGAGATTATAAATAAAGAATCTATAAATGAATTATTACAGAAATAGTTTAGTTTTATAATTGCACAAAGCCGCTTTAATCGTTTTTAAAGCGGCTTTTTTTATTTGTTTTTTAACTGTAGAAGTAGTAGACACGAGTCCCGGTTTAGTGTAAATGGTTGTTTATTTTGGGATAATTTATTTGTAGTCAAATAATTACACGCTTTATTTTTGTAAAATGATGTTGCTTTTGTTTGAAAAGTTCATTATGTTTGAGTTAAAAAATAACCTAAAACCTAAAAATTTATGAAAAAAATTACCCAAATCGCATTTATTGCTGTTGTTGTGTTGTTAATGGTAAGTTGTAAAAATACCAAGCAAAAAATTCAGGAGCACGTAAGTACTTATAATAATTCGTCATCAATAAAAGGCAGTGGTATTACGAGTACGACAGCAAAAGCATTTTTGAATGACAACAAAATCGAAATTAGAATTGAAACCAATTTAGAAGAAAACGATACCAATAAATTAACCTACAAAGAATCGTTTCCTGATTTGTTGAAAGAAATGATCAAAAACGATCAAATTTCGAGAGCATTAATAGAAGAAGGAGTAAAATTTGATGTGTACTTTTTAGCGTATAATAATGCTATTCTTGCGCAACGAATAGTAGATAAAGAAGAACTGGCAGTTTTAGAAAACACAGCAGATTCTAAAGAAAAAGTAACTGCAAAATTGTAGTTTGAAGAAAATAGCAAAAAATAAAGCCTCTTTGAGATTATGCAAAGAGGCTTGTTTTTTTATTTTTTAGTAACATTTGTTAAGATATCCGGGAAATAAGAATCGGATAAATGACCAAACTCATCACCACGCATAAAGATATTGATGTCAACATCGGCAAAACTGTTTTTGCCTGCTGCTGCTAAAAGTTCATTGGCAGAATGCAAAGTGTTTTTATGAAAATGATACACACGATCTGATTTATCGGTAACAACAAGTCCTTTCATTAGCATCTTGTTTTGGGTAGCAACTCCGGTAGGGCATTCGTTATTATGACAACGTAAAGCCTGAATACAACCTAATGAAAACATAAATCCACGAGCGCTATTACACATGTCTGCACCTAATGCAATGGCGTGTAAAATGGAGTAACCCGAAATGATTTTTCCGCTGCCAATAATGCGTATTTTATCGCGAATATTTAGGCCTACCAAAGTTTTATTTACAAATATTAAAGCAGGTTCAAAAGGCATTCCTACACCATCAGCAAATTCTAACGGAGCAGCTCCTGTTCCTCCTTCGGCACCATCGATAGTAATAAAATCAGGGTAAATATCTTCGGCAATCATTTCGTGGCAAATGGCTTCAAATTCAGCTGTATTTCCAATACATAATTTAAATCCAATAGGTTTCCCGTTTGATAATTGACGTAATTGTGCAATAAAATGAATAAGTCCTTTAATATCAGCAAAAGCATGATGACCAGGAGGAGAAAGAATCATGGTATGAGGTTCAACTCCTCTTATTTTAGCAATTTGCTCCGTATTTTTGGCTGCCGGAAGCACACCTCCATGACCTGGTTTTGCACCTTGCGAAAGCTTAATTTCGATCATTTTTACGTTAGGAAGATTCGCTTTCTCTGAAAATTTTTCAGGGCTAAAGTTTCCTTCGGCATCACGACATCCAAAATATCCTGTACCAATTTGCCAGGTAATATCTCCGCCGCCGGCAAGATGAAATTCAGTTAAACCACCTTCTCCCGTATTTTGGTAGAAGTTTCCTTTTTTAGCACCAATATTGATCGCACGAACAGCATTTTCACTTAATGAACCAAAACTCATGGCCGATACATTAAATAGAGAAGCTAAATAAGGTTGTTTACAATCTTTTCCGCCCACTAATACACGAGGTAATTCTTCGTTGACTTTTGCCGGAAAGATAGAATGTTTTATTCCCTCATAACTATCATGGTTTAGGTTTTGCTGTGTTCCGAAAGGCGTACTCGAATCAATATTTTTGGCTCTTTGATACACTAAAGAACGCTGGTTTCTGGAGAAAGGTCTTCCGTCAGTTGATCTTTCGATAAAATATTGCTGAATTTCAGGTGCTATCATTTCGAATAAATACCTGAAATAACCCAGAACCGGGAAGTTTCGTAAAATAGCGTGTTTTTCCTGAAGTGCATTATAAACACCAATAACCAGTAAGATAGGAATGATAATAACCAGTAAAAAACCACGATCGGTTTTAAGATAGATTGCAAAAACAATTAGAAACAATAAGAATCCGTAGATGAAGAATTTTTTTCTCATGTTTATAAAATTTAAAAAATAATAGTTGAATAATTAATTGAATCGCAGGCGTACATAAACATGTTTAATGCCTTTTTTATCTGATTCTCTTTCGTCGATCTCCAGAATATCAGTTAGCGATTTTAGCATGGGTGTAAGTTTAGAAAAACCATAATTTCTTGGGTCAAATTCCGGTTTTTTCTTTACAATTAAGTTTCCTACATCTCCTAAAAATGCCCAGCCATCATCATCTTCGATGTCTTCGATCGTAGCTTCGATAAGTTCAATCGTCGGTGCATCAATTTTGTGTAAGGCTTTTTCGGCAGGTTTTTCTACCGGTTTTTTAGCGTCGGCTGCAGTAGTTGTTTTTGGTTTTTTCTTCTGGATTGCACCATCAAGAACCTCAATATAAATAAATCGGTCGCAGGCAACAATAAAAGAATTTGGAGTCTTTTTTTCGCCAATACCAATTACTTTCATTCCTGATTCTCTTAATCTTATGGCCAAACGGGTAAAATCGCTATCGCTCGATACGATGCAAAATCCGTCTAGTTTTCCGGAATAAAGTAAATCCATAGCATCGATAATCAAAGCAGAATCGGATGAATTTTTACCTACCGTATAGCTGTATTGCTGAATAGGGGTAATGGCATGTTCTAGTAAAACAGCTTTCCAGCCATTAGAATTTGGCTTGGTCCAATCAGCATAAATACGTTTTGTGGTTGGTGTGCCAAATTTTGTTATTTCTTCCATCATGCCTTTTACATTACTGTAAGGCACATTATCGGCATCAATAAGAACGGCTAGTTTGAGATCTTTTGAGTTGCTTAAAGCCATTTTTTAGGTGTTAGGAAAATTAGTACTTCCAAAGGTAAAACTAAAATTGGTTTTTATTAGAATTTGGTGCTGAATTAGTGTTTTGTTCCATATTAATTATTTTGGTTATAAATAAGAGTGATTTTTATAATAAAACAAATAAAGATAAATTTGTCTTTTATATTGAATTTGAATATATTTGTAGTCAATCAACAAATTTTCCTATGTTTTCAAAAGCCTGCGAGTACGGAATCAGAGCTTCGATATTTATCGCCACTAAATCATCAAAAGGAATTAGGGTTGGTATAAAAGATGTTGCGAAAGAAATTGATTCGCCAGAACCTTTTACAGCCAAAATAATGCAAATTTTGACTAAAAACGGAATCATCGAGTCATCAAAAGGAGTAGGAGGCGGCTTTGAAGTTTCTGATAATGCTGTAAAATCGATTAAATTAATTCAGATTGTTGATGCGATCGATGGCGATACTATATATAAAGGTTGCGGTATAGGATTAAAAGAATGCTCAGAAATTAAACCCTGTCCGGTGCATAAAGAGTTTAAAAAAGTACGTGAATTGCTTTTAGAGATGCTTACTAATACCACGTTAGAACAGCTTGCCTCCGGAGTTAAAACGGGTGATTTTTTTCTTAGAATAAACGATAGAGAATAATAAAAATTTAAATACTTAGTGATGAATAAAAAAATTAGAATTTCGATTGTATTGCTAATGGGATGTTTAGCAATAACTTCTTGTGGTAAAAAAGATGCTGCAACGACTGAAGAGCCAACAGAAATAAACGAAACTACATCTGATGAAGGGCATCCTGCAGCTGCCAGTAATGTTTTAGTTATTACAGGAGATGATCAAATGCAGTTTAATACTAAAGAATTAAGAGCCGAAGCCGGAAAGCCAATTACTTTAACACTTAAACATATTGGTAAGATACCTAAACAGGCAATGGGACATAATATTGTAATTTTGCAGGAAGGTACCAATGAAGCAGATTTTGCAGTTAAAGCCGCAGCAGCTCAGGAAACAGATTATATTCCAGCTTCAGAAAAAGCTTCAATTATTGCTCATACTAAATTATTGGGCGGAGGAGAACAAGATACAATCGAATTTACTATTGATAAAAAAGGAACATATAATTTCTTATGTTCATTCCCTGGGCACTTTGCGATGATGAAAGGTGTTTTAATTGTTGAATAAATAAAAGGACTCTAATCCTGCTTTCTAGGTTAGAGTTTTTTCTTAAACTAATAAAAGATTAATTTGTCTTTTATTGTGTGTAATATCAAAAAAAAATAAAAAAATGGAGAATTTAAGAGATAAAACAGTAGGGTCATTTGTGACAGAAGATTTTAGAACAGCGGCAGTATTTACAAAATACAAAATTGATTTTTGCTGCAAAGGAGGTAAAACCATCAATGAAGTTTGTTTAAAACAAGGAATTGATACGAGAGTTTTACTGAAAAAACTTAATGAAGTTTTACTTGCAGAAGATTCAAATGTCATTGATTTTAACTCGTGGCCTTTGGATTTATTGGCAGACTATATCGAAAAAACACATCATAGATATGTTGTAGATAAATCGGTTATTATCATGCAGTTTTTAAATAAACTTTGCAATGTGCACGGAGGACGACATGAAGAATTGTTTAAGATAAATGAATTGTTTAACCAATGTGTTACTGAATTATCGCAGCACATGAAAAAAGAAGAACAAGTTTTGTTTCCGTTTATCAAAAACATGGTAAAAGCTAAAGAAAGAGACGAAGCTGTTCTTCAGCCGCCTTTTGGATCAGTTGCTAACCCAATTGCCATGATGACGCATGAACATGAGGTAGAAGGAGAAAGATTTAATGAAATTTCTAATCTCACTAATAATTATACAGCACCAGCCGACGGATGTACTACATATAAAGTAACATTTGCCATGCTAAGAGAGTTTGAGGAAAATCTCCATACGCATATTCATTTAGAAAATAATATATTGTTCCCTAAAGCAGTAATTTTAGAAAAAGAGTTTTCTTAAAACTGGTTTATAAAAAAGCACTGACGAGTCTCTAACTTATCAGTGCTTTTTTTAATTATAATTGAATTCAATTTCAATGAAATACTTTAATCTCGCTAAAAAAAATGAAAGTCCTGACTACAAGCGTACAAAAAAGCTGGATAATAGTTTGTTTTTTAAATTTTCTGATAGCCTCATTGATGGGGTTATTGATGCGTTTTTATTATTTGTTTCCTGTAAAACATATAAATTACAGTTTTTTGCTTCATGCTCATTCTCATGTAGCCATGTTAGGCTGGACGTATTTGATGATTTACGTTTTGATAGTTCATTTTTTTATCCCAAAACATAAAAGCAGTAAACCTATTTATAATCAATTGTTTTGGCTTACAGAATTTTCGGTTGTAGGTATGATGATTTCTTTTCCTGTTCAGGGATATGCTTTATTTTCTATTATATTTTCGACATTGCACATTTTGCTTAGCTATATTTTTTGTGGCCTGGTTTGGAGGGATTGTTGTAAAGGAAAAAGAACAGATAAAAAGTTACTTTTAGGAGCCATTCTATTCATGATTTTGTCTACAGTTGGGGTTTGGAGTTTGGGTCCGATAATAGGTATGGTGGGTAAACAGGGCATTTTATATCAAATTGCCATTCAGTTTTTTCTTCACTTTCAATTCAATGGATGGTTTTTGTTGGCTGTTTTAGCTTTGTTTTTAAAACAGTTTAAAAATGAAATAGACAAAGAGCAGTTCAAAGTATTTTTTATTTTGCTAATCGTCTCAACAATAGCAACAGTTGCATTTCCGGTCAGTTGGTATGTAAAAAATAATTTGATAATCGGTATTAATGCCGTTGGTATAGTGTTGCAGCTTATTGCGTTTGTATATTTTTATAAAATGCTAAAGCCACAAATTTCGTGGTTTAAAATCAGTTTAAGTGCTACGGCAAAAAAGGTATATAGTTTAGCAATCTGTTCTTTATTTCTTAAAATTATTGTTCAGTTGCTGCTTTTGATTCCTGATATCGCTTCGTCTTCACACCAAATTAGAGGTTTTGTAATAGGTTTTATTCATTTAACCACTTTAGGAATTATTACAGGATTTTTGTTTGGGATTCTGTTTCAGAATAAATTACTTTCAGCAAATTCTTCTTTAGTTCGATCAGGTGTAAAGTGTTTTATTGTGGGATATATTTTCACAGAAATAATACTGTTTCTGCAGGGCGGACTTTTTTACTTCAATATTGGTTTATTGCCTTTTTATTACGAATCAATTTTTGCGGCAAGCGCATTTATCGTTTTAGGTTTGATTTTGATTATTATATCAGAACTTAGAATAAAAAAAATAAGGGCCGATTAATTACAATCGCCCTTATTTCTTACTAATGAATCAATCTATTTAAAATGCGTAATTTTTAGTTTATGGTTTGCTGTTTGTTGTTAATATATAAGTTTGTTTAAAATCAATTTAGCTTTGTTTTTAATACAATGTAAAAGTAAAGGATAAACTTGTCTTTTATAATGATAAAAATCATGTTGCAAAATATAATTGGTATAAAATTTAAAAATCTTTTAATTCTAAATCTATTTATAGTCGGGAAGCGTTAGAAACAAATACGATTTGATCGATGTTATCTGATTATTTTTAATAAAAATAAAGGGCAAACTCGATTTTAGAATAATAATCATTATTTTTGCACCCTGTATAAATTAAAATTATTACTTCAAAATATATTTATGGTAAAAGATTTATTCGAAAGAATTCAGAACAATAAAGGACCATTAGGAAAATGGGCTTCACAAGCTGAGGGATATTTTGTATTCCCTAAATTAGAAGGGGAACTTGGTCCAAGAATGAAATTTGGTGGAAAAGATATTTTAAATTGGAGTTTGAATGACTATTTAGGTCTTGCTAATCACCCGGAAGTTCGTCAGGCAGATATTGATGCTGCTACTCAGTACGGTGCTGCTTATCCAATGGGAGCTCGTATGATGTCAGGTCATACTAAATACCACGAACAATTAGAAAATGAATTAGCTGAGTTCGTAATGAAACCAGCAGCTTATTTATTGAATTTTGGTTACCAGGGAATGGTATCTATCATTGATGCATTGGTAACTAAAAACGATATTATTGTATATGATGTAGATTCTCACGCTTGTATTATTGATGGTGTTCGTTTGCACATGGGTAAACGTTTTACCTACAAACACAATGATCTTGAAAGTATGGAGAAAAACCTGCAACGTGCTACTAAAATGGCAACAGAAACAGGTGGTGGAATTTTATTTATTACCGAAGGTGTTTTTGGAATGAGAGGACAACAAGGTAAATTAAAAGAAATTGTAGCCTTAAAAGAAAAATATAATTTCCGTTTATTAGTAGATGATGCACACGGTTTTGGTACTCTTGGTAAAACAGGAGCCGGAGCAGGTGAGGAGCAGGGAGTTCAGGACGGTATTGATGTTTACTTCTCTACTTTTGCAAAATCAATGGCTAATATTGGAGCTTTTGTAGCTGCTGATCAGGATATTATTGATTATTTGAAATATAACTTGCGTTCTCAAATGTTTGCAAAAGCATTGCCAATGATCCAGACAATTGGATCATTAAAACGTTTAGAATTATTGCGTAATCACCCGGAATTGAAAGACAAGCTTTGGGAAAACGTAAATGCATTACAAAACGGATTACGTTCAAGAAACTTTAATATTGGAGATACAAATACTTGTGTAACACCAGTTTATTTACAAGGAAGTGTGCCTGAAGCAATGGTTATGGTAAACGACTTAAGAGAAAACTATGGTATTTTCTTGTCGATCGTAATTTATCCGGTAATTCCAAAAGGAATAATTTTGTTAAGAATGATTCCAACAACTTCACATACTTTAGCTGATATCGACGAAACGTTAACAGCATTTGAAGCAATTCGTGAAAAATTAGAAAACGGTACTTATAAAGAAATTGCAAGCAGAACTACAGTAGATTTAGATGCTTAATTTCTAGAGAATAAATTCCTAATATGGGAATTATGTAAAAAAATCCATTCGTTATGCGAATGGATTTTTTTTATTTCAACTAAATTTATACTTATAAACCACAGTAAAAATAAAAAATATGAAAAAAGTATTAGCCATAACCGTAATTGTTTTAGTTGTTTTTGTGTCTTGTAAAAGGACAGAACCTGTGCCGGAAATAGCACCAAATCCTCCTAAAGCAGCTGAAATTGCAGAACCTTCAGGAGATCAGTGTTTTGCTTTTTCAAATGATAGCAGTAATGTTGAATTGAGTTTTAATGTTAATTCGCATCAGGAAGTAAATGGAAAACTAACGTATAAGTTATATCAAAAAGATAAAAACGAAGGAACGTTAATAGGAAACATGAAAGGAGATACCTTAATAGCAGATTATACTTTTATGTCTGAAGGAACTTCATCAGTTAGAGAAGTTGCTTTTCTAAAAAGAGAAAACACTTTTATTGAAGGTTACGGAGATGTAGCGGAAGCAAACGGAAAAGTAATTTTTAAAGATAAAAAGAAATTAAAATTCGATCCGAAAATGGTTCTTACAAAAGTAGACTGTAAACCTAAAGTAGAGTAAATTACTAAATAAAAAATCCATTCTAGAACGAATGGATTTTTTATTAGCATTAAAAGAAAATAATAACTTATTTCTTTGATTTAATTTTATCTAAATAATCATTTGAATTGCCGTTCCAATAGCATTTTATACAACGTTGATTTGTAAATTCATGCTCACAATTTTTATATCCGTATAAAATGTTTGAACATTCAGGACATAAATTTTGCATTAAAGAAGAATCTTTATAGAATTCACTTTTACATTCATCACAAGTTTCAATTTTAGACATTTATTGTTTTTGAATTATGTATGGCTGTGCTAATTTAATGCTTCGAATGAATACTTTATTAAAGATATTTCAAATACGTTTTTCTCTGACAGTGAATTTTTGGATCAAAGTTTTTCCATAGTAAATGAATCGCTGTATTGTCTGCTAATTCAGGAGTTCTGATACAAGTTTGAATTCCTTTTTCAGAAAAAGTTTTATAATATTCATCAAAAATGATGGCTGTAACTCCTTTATTTTGGTAATCAGGATGAACTCCGATAAGGTAAAAAACAACATCTTTACTCTTTTTTCGTGCTCTTAGTAAATGGATAAATCCAAAAGGAAATAGTTTTCCTTTCGCTTTTTGTAAAGCTTCAGAAAAACTAGGCATTACAATACTAAAAGCTACGAGATTATCATCTTTATCGACTACAAATTTGATGTATTCCGGATTGATGAAGCTGATATATTTCTTTTTAAAATATTCCTTCTGAACGTCAGAAATGGCTACAAAAGAAGCTAGTTTCGCATAAGAATCATTAAACAAATCAAACATTTTGTCTACATGAGGCATAATGTCTTTTGTTTTTGTAAAAGTCAGGGATCTTAAACCGTATCTTTTTTTAATCAATTCCTGTGCTTTAAGGAAAAATTCAGGTTTAACATTCGAAAACGGAAAAACACTTTCGATATATTCTTTTTCTACCTGAAAGCCTAATTGTTCGAAATGAGTTACATAATAGGGATTGTTATACCATGTAATCATGGTTCCCATTTGATCGTAACCTTCTGTAAGCACACCCACTTTATCAAGGTTAGAAAAGCCCATTGGGCCTTCAACATGCTCCAGATTATGTTGTCTTCCTAATTCATATACTTTTTCTAGTAAAGCTTTTGTTACTTCGATATCATCTATAACATCAAACCATCCAAAACGAACTTTTCTTTTATGCTGATTATTAACTTCTGCCCAGTTGATGATGGCAGTAATTCTTCCAACAATTTTATTGTCTTTGTATGCTAAGTAAAAATAAGCTTCGGCGTTATCAAAAGCAGGATTTTTTGTTTTGTCAAAAGACTCTAATTCATCTGCAATAATAGGCGGAACCCAATACGGATTGTCTTTATAGAGAGAAAACGGAAATTTGACATAGTCGGTTAATTCCTTTTTGGTTTTGGCTTCTTTAATTGTAATCATTAAGATTCAGTATGTAAGTTGTCTCTTTATTTAGAGAAGTTGATTATTAAAATTTATTCGTATTTCGATTTACGTTTTCTTTCTTTGGCCTGATAATCGATTTCTCTTTGTTCCATCTGATTATCCTTGTTCTTTTTGGCTTTTTCTTTTCCTTTAAATTCCATTTGCTTTTCTTTATAACTTCCGTCATAACGCCAGGAAACTCCAACTCCACCATATAATACAGAAGGTGTATTTTTGAAATTGGTACTTACAGAAGCATCCACCTGAAGATTAGAATTGATCAAATATGCCGCTCCGCCACGAACAATTGCATCACTGTAGAAATCGCTTTTGTAACCCTGATTTTCAACAAATCCTGACCATTTATCATTAAATCCGTGAGTTAATGTCAATACGTAACCATAACTAGGATAATCTGTTGTGATATAATCGGCAATAATATTGGTTACAAAAACCCATTTTCCGCCGCCAAATAAATTTTGGGTAATCAAAGCCACTTTTGGCGATATAGCAGATTGTGGTGAAAAGTAATACGGATTGTCAGCACCCGTAAAATTGGCTCCGGCAAAAATAGAAACTGCGGGAATTAATTCATGCCAGTTAAAACTATGATTGGCTTTATAACTATAGATATTAGCTTCTTTTTTGTAGTTTTTATAAGGATCGTAAACTAAATACTTTGCTCCTAAAACGGTTTGTTTAAAGTTATTCTTTTTGTAGCTGGTGTAAGGAGTATCAAAATTTTCCATTTGATATTGTATGTCCAGAATCAATTCTAGTTTTTCCAGAAAAGCACCATAACGCAGGGTTAAATCTGTACCAAAACCACTTGCATCATAATCTAATAAATCGTGCTTTTCTTTGATGCCGTAAACACCAAGTTCTGCCTGAATTACAGATTTTCCAACTGCATAAGCAGACATTGTTTCACCAGGACGATTAGAGTTAATAACATCAGTATACTGCGCGAAAAATAGTTGGGGAACTAAACAAAGAGCTGCAATAAATAAGTTTTTATTTTTTAACATAAACGTTTTTTTTGATTAAAAAGTAATAACGCATTTCAAATGTACTATATTTTATTATTTATTTAAGATTGATATTTTAATTTTAAACAATGGATTTATTAATTTTGGAAAAAAATTATATGATCATGCAAGAAGCATCTTTTACAAATTTGTTTAAAACGATAATGTGGATTATTGCGTTTTATTATATTTTTAAATTTTTAGCTAAAATATTTTTACCGGTATTGGTAAAGAAAGCAGTTGAAAAAGCAGGAGAGAATTTTCAGAGACAACAACAATATAGTCAGGATACTACATGGCAAAAAACACGTTCGAATAATGATGAAATTATTATCGATACGGCCAATGCAAAAAAGCCACGCGAAACCAAAAAGGTGGGCGATTATGTTGATTACGAAGAAATAGATTAAGTTTGTGTCCTAGAGTTATAGGATTCATCATTTAACCCAAACCAGTTTCAATTGAAAATAGTAAATAAGTTCTATCCGCATGCCCTTGTTATATTGGGCTTTATTATCGTTTCTTTAATTTATTTTTACCCGGTTTTACAGGGAAAACAAATCTTCCAATCGGATATTGCCCAATATACCGGAATGGCGAAGGAACAAAATGATTTTAGAGCTACAGAGCATTCTGAGCCTTATTGGACAAATTCAGCATTTGGTGGTATGCCAACCTATCAATTGGGGGCTAATTACCCAAATGATTTTATTGGACATTTAGATGATGTGTTGCGTTTTTTACCACGTCCTGCAGATTACCTATTTTTATATTTCTTAGGTTTTTACGGCTTATTATTAGTCTTAAAAACAGATCCTTTAAAAGCTTTTATTGGAGCCATTGCCTTTGGTTTTTCTACCTATTTAATTATAATTCTTGGAGTAGGACATAATGCAAAAGCACATGCAATTGCTTATATGCCGCTTGTTATTGCCGGATTTATACTGGTTTTTCAGAAAAAATATATTTGGGGAGGATTACTCACCATGTTTGCGGTTGCGTTAGAAATTAATGCGAACCACTTTCAAATGACCTATTATTTATTGATTTTCTTATTGATATTATCAGGTTATTTTGCTTTTAATTTTATTAAAGAAAAAGAATATAAACCTCTTTTAACTGCTATTGGCGTTTTGGCTGTAGCAGGAATTTTTGCTATTGGTGCCAATTCTACCAATTTAATGGCAACAAGCGAGTATGCTAAATTTAGTACCCGTAGCAACAGCGAATTGACTTTTAATCCTGACGGATCTAAAAAGACAAACGAAAATGCTTTAAGCCGCGAATATATTACAGAATATAGTTACGGAATTCCGGAAAGTTTTAACCTGATTGCTCCAAGACTTTTTGGTGGTTCTAATCATGAAAATGTAGGTACAGACAGCCGTATGTATTCGTTTATGATTGAGCAAGGTGTTCCTTCAGAGCAGGCTCAGGATTTTGTTTCAGGAATGCCAACGTATTGGGGAGATCAGCCTATTGTGGCAGCTCCGGCCTATATTGGTGTGGTTGTTTTCTTTTTGGGAGTTTTGGCATTATTTATTGATGATAGAAAAATAAAATACGTTTTTCTTGCTGGAGCATTAGTTTCTTTAGTGCTTTCATGGGGTAAAAACTTCGCTTTACTGACCGACTTTTTTATTGATTACGTACCAATGTATGATAAGTTTAGAGCTGTTTCATCGATTCAGGTTATTCTTGAATTGTGTTTCCCAGTTCTTGCTATTATGGGACTACAATCTTTCTTTAAAGCTAAAGATGAACCGAAACTACAACAAAAAGCGCTTGTGCAAACGGGTGTTTTTGGTATGGGAATAATCATAATCTTAGTTTTTGCTAAAAGCATGTTTCATTTTACAGGAAGCAACGATAATTACTTCTTACAAAGTTACGGACCGGCTTTTGTTGATGCTTTGAAAGAAGACAGAATGACATTGTATTCTGCTGATTTATTGCGTTCAGGATTTTTTATCGTGTTGACTTTTGGAATCTTGTGGCTGTTCATTAAAAACAAATTGGCTCAAAATACTACGCTAATTATCGTGGGTCTTTTAATGATTTTCGATTTGTTCTTTGTAGATAAAAAATATGTTTCGGCTAAAGACTTTGTGAGCCCTGCTCAAATTGCGGCTCCGTTTCAGGAAACACCATCTGATGCTCAGATCTTAAAAGATACAACACATTACAGAGTTTTTGAAGTAAACGGAAACATGTCAAGCGCGCGTGCTTCTTATTTCCACCATTCGTTGGGAGGATATCATGCAGCAAAACCGAGAAGAATGCAGCAGTTATTCGATTATCAGATTGCCAAAAACAATATGGAAGTTCTGGATATGCTGAATGTAAAATACATCATCCAAACTGATAAAGAAGGAAAAGAATTCCCGACTATAAATCCAAATACAAACGGAAATGCTTGGTTTGTGAGTACTGTAAAATTGGTCAATAAGCCAGACGATGTCATGAAAGCTTTAGACAATATTGATACTAAAAAAGTAGCCGTTTTTAATGTTCGTGAACACGAAGGTAAATTTAGAAGCGCTCGTTTAAAGAAGGAGTGGGATACAACCGGAACAATTAAAGTAGTACAATACAAACCAAATTATATTAAATACAAATCAGACAATAAGAAAGATGGTTTAGCTGTTTTTTCTGAGATTTATTATAAAAATGGCTGGAATGCGTATATCGATGGTGAATTAACAACTCATTTCCCTGTTGATTATGTTTTAAGAGCTATGGAAATTCCTGGTGGAAATCATACTATCGAGTTTAAATTTGAGCCTCAGGTTGTTAAAACCGGAAGTATAATTACTTTGATCAGTTCAATTGGAATGTTCTTATTGTTGATTGGTGGAATTTATTTTGAAAAATTCTACCGCAAAGATTCACAAAGAAATCAGGGAGTAAAAAATAAATAAAAGCTTTGGTGTGACTTAGTGAAAGCTTTGTGTCTCTGTGAAATAGAATAAACCTGATGGAACAAAAAAAACTCTTAATCATTACTTATTATTTTCCACCTGCCGGAGGACCTGGTGTGCAACGCTGGTTAAAATTTGTAAAGTATTTACCTGAATTTGGTGTTCAACCTATTGTTTACGTTCCTGAAAATCCAACTTACCCTATCATTGATGAAGGTTTAGTTGATCAGATTTCTGATAAGGCAATTATTCTGAAAAATAAAATTTGGGAGCCTTATCAATTGGCTTCTGTTTTTTCGAAAAATAAAACCAAGAAAATTAGTTCCGGAATTTTTCCTCATAAGAAAAAACAAACTTTCTTGGATAAAACCTTTCTTTGGATTCGTGGAAATCTATTCATTCCCGATGCTCGTGTTTTTTGGGTAAAACCCTCTGTGGCTTATCTTGAGAAATACATTAAAGAAAATAATATAGATACTATTGTAACTTCCGGACCACCGCATAGTTTGCATTTAATAGGTTTAGAATTAAAGGAAAAATTAAATGTAAAATGGTTTGCAGATTTTCGTGATCCGTGGACAACAATTGGGTATCATAAAGCTTTACGTTTATCAGGTTATGCTGCTAAAAAGCACAAAACTCTTGAACATAAAGTATTAAATACAGCAGATACCATCATCGTAACCAGTAAAACGACTAAAACTGAATTTCAGGCGATTACCAATAAGCCAATTTCGGTAATTACGAATGGTTATGATATCGAAAATGTAGAAAAACAAACTCTCGATACTAAATTTACTTTAGCGCATATTGGATCATTTTTGTCTGATAGAAATCCGAAGTTTTTATGGGAATGTCTGGTAGAATTACTTCAGGAGATTCCGGATTTTAAATCGCATTTAGAAATTAAATTGATAGGAGCAGTAAGTCAGGAAGTTTTAGATGCTATTGCAGTTTTTAATCTAAATGATTATTTGAATCTTTTAGGATATGTATCGCATCGCGAAGCCATTGCACATCAAAAAAAATCTCAGGTTTTACTTTTAATCGAGATTAATTCTGAAGATACAAAAAGCATTATTCCGGGTAAATTGTTCGAATATATGGTCTCAAATCGTCCCATAATCGCCATTGGACCAAACGGATCAGATTTCGCGGATATCATCAAAGAAACTAATACAGGAGTATTTTTTGATTATTCTGAAAAAGCGAAGTTAAAAAGTGTAATTTTGGACTTTTATAATCAATTTTTGGAAGGGAAATTACAATCTCATGGTGTTGGTTTACAACAATATTCAAGAAAAAGCCTTACTAAACAATTGGCACAATTGATTAGCGAATAAAAAGCAATAATAATTAAACAATCTATAGAGAGTAGAAAATCACAAATCTAAACTCTACAATCTAAAATTTGCAATCAAAACATGGGTATTGTTTTAAACCAGTCTTTCAAAAATACTATTATCACTTATATTGGTTTCGCTATTGGAGCCATTAACACACTTTATTTATACCCTGTTTATTTAGGTGCAACTTATTACGCTTTAACAAACTACATTTTGTCAGCAGCAAATGTTATTATGCCTTTGTTTGCTATCGGAATGCAAAATACGCTTGTTAAATTTTATTCCCAATATAAAACCGAAGAAGAAAGAGAAGAGTTTTTATCGTTTACGGCTTTATTTCCGATCTTAATGTGTATTCCGTTAGGGATTATTGGTGTTTTTTTCTTTGATGATATTACAGCATTTGTAACAAAGAAAAATCCTGTTGTAAAAGAGTTTATGTTTCTGATTCCTTTTATCGGGATTTGTATGGCTTACTTTGAAATTTTCTATGCGTGGGCGAGAGTACACATGCATTCTGTTTTCGGAAATTTTATTAAAGAAGTCGGACTACGATTATTCTCGACTTTTGCTTTGGTAGGTTTATATTTTCACTGGATGACACTTATTCAGTTTGTATATGTAACAGCAGGGATTTATTTCGTAGCCTTTATCGTTACGATGTTCTATGCTTTTTATATCAAAAAGCCAAAATTTCAAATCAATATTCCTCAGAATGTAAAAGATGTGATGGAATATACTTTTTACATTATTTTGTCAGGAAGTGTTGCCAATTTGCTTTTAGATGGTGATAAATTGATGCTGAATCAATATATGAAAATTGAAAATATCGCTTATTATTCTGTTGCTACCTATATTGCTTTGGTAATTTCAGTTCCAAGCCGTGCCATGCACCAAATTGTATATCCAATTACGGCAAAATTAATGCATGAGAACAAACATGATGAGTTGAATCAGCTTTACAAAAAGACCTCAATAAATCTGCAGATGGTGGGGGGGTTTGTAATGCTTTGCATATTTGTAAATATTAATCAGCTGTACGAATTGGTTCCTAAAGAATATAGCGGAGGAATCGCTGTTGTATTTATGATAGGATTGTCGAAGTATTTTGATTTGATTTTAGGAAACAACAATGCTATTATTTTTAATACTAAATATTACCGAATGGTATTGTATTTAGGATTGTTATTGGTGTTTTTAACCATTATATTAAACATGATTTTTATTCCGATTTTCGGAATCTTTGGTTCTGCTTTTGCTACTTTGTTGTCTATTACTTTATACAGTTTGGCAAAGCTTCTTTTTGTGGTGAAAAAACTTCATTTATATCCGTTTACCAAACAAACGATATATTCGATGTTGCTTACATTCGCTTTATTTTTACTATTTTATTTCTGGGAATTTCCTTTTTATCAATTGATTAGTATCGCGTTAAAATCGATTTTAGTAACTATTTTATATGTTTACTTGAATTACAAGTTTAATATCTCTCCTGATATTAACAAAGTAATCGATATGCTTTTGCGAAAAATAGGAATTAAAATTTAGTACGATTTTATTGAGAAAAGAGAAAGTAATTTAAATTCGAATCTATTTTGTCTCTATATTTGTTAGAAGGATAACCACTTATTGCTAACGAAATATGAAAAAGAAATTAATTTGTTTTTTAGCATTCTTTATTGTTTTGTTTTCTTCATTGGCTTTTGGTCAAAAAGATAGTCTGCAAACCTCAAAAACTACCGCAACTGAATTAAAACCAAAAGGTTATCCTGTAAGTCCATTTAAGGATACGCTTTTTTATGTTTATAATAAAGTGGGTTCTTTTTCTGCCGAAAACAGGGCAAATGCCATTACCGAAAAAATTAGAAAACTATACGAAGATTCTTTTTTTGAGAAAGATTCTATTTTGGTTGTTCCTTCGGATATTTCTCAGGATATCATATATAAGAATGATTTCATTATCATGTCGATCCTTGATGTTGATGCAAAAGCCGAAAATCAAACTGCCAGTTTTATTGCCAAACGAAATTTGAACGCAATAAAAAAAGCAGTCATTTATCAAAACGAAAATTATTCAATGCTTCCTAAAAGGCTTGCCTATACTGCATTGTTGATTCTTATTATCGGAATCATTTTATATTTTGTAGGTAAAATTTTCAATAGGATACGCTTACATATTCTTAAAAACAGCGATAAATACTTTAAAGGTTTTAGTTATAATAACATCACAATACTTTCGCCTCAAAAGCAACAAGGGCTGCTTATGCGATTGTATAGCTTTATAAAAGGGTTTACGTTGGTTTTGATTGTTTACTTTTCATTACCGCTATTGTTTAGCATTTTTCCGGCTACAGAAGCCTATACCACAACCTTATTACGATGGATTCTTACGCCTGCAAAATTGGCTGTAATGGGATTTGTTCATTTTCTGCCAAGCTTCGTTACAATCGTAGTAATCGTTTTTATTTTTAAGTATACCATAAAAGTAATCCGATTCTTTTTTGATGAAATAAAAAAAGAGAATATCAAAATTGATGGATTTTATAGCGATTGGGCAATGCCTACATTTAATATAATTCGGTTTTTGTTGTTGGCGTTTATGGTGGTAATAATATTCCCGTATTTGCCGGGATCAGATTCTCCAATTTTCAAGGGAGTTTCAGTTTTTGTCGGGATTTTGTTTTCATTAGGTTCTTCGAATGCCATAGCGAATATGGTTGCAGGATTGGTTATTACTTATATGCGTCCGTTTAAGATTGGCGATTTTATAAAAATTGGCGATGTAAGCGGAGAAGTAATTGAAAAAACAGCTTTGGTAACCCGAATAAGAACGCCAAAATTTGAAGATATTACGATACCCAATTCTACTGTTTTATCGAGTACTTCAACAAATTATTCTTCAAATACAAAACACGTTAATAATGGTTTGTTAATTCATACCACTGTTTCAATTGGTTATGATGTACCCTGGAAAGACATTCATAAAGCGTTGATAGAAGCAGCGCTAAAAACTGAACTGATAGAACAAACTCCATCACCATTTGTTCTGCAAACAAGCTTAGATGATTTTTATGTTTCGTATCAAATCAACGTCTATACGAAACACCCTACAAAACAACCGGTAATTTATTCTTCGTTGCATCAAAACATTCAGGATTCATTTAATGCAGCGGGAATCGAAATCATGTCACCACATTATAGTGCGCTACGCGACGGAAATAATACGACTATTCCTGAAAATTATTTAAAAGATGATTATGATGCACCTTCCTTTAATGTTAAAACCAAAAGCTAATAGGTTGAAAATGTGTTATTAATCTTAAAAATTTAACAGTGATTTGTTTTGAAGTTAATTTTATAAAAATTAACTTTAGCTGAGAATTTAGCAACACTTTACTAAAGAGGATAAAAAAGATCTCATTTAAGACAATAAAAGTGTGTGTTATTATGTTTATTAGGTTGGATTACCCCGCTCAATAAATGTTAAAAGCGGGAAATAATTTTTGCAGTATTTGGATTAATTTTTTTACGTAATGATTATGAAGAACAATGGACTTAGTCAGGAGCAGAGCTTACAGGTGTTTTCTAATATGATATCAAACAAAGTTCATAACGGATTTACATTAGAAGAGAGAAATGATGAATTCCTTTTTGCAGTCCTTTCCAAAGGCGGAAAAGTGGTAAATCATGGTTTAAATTTCATTATTTTTTGTCTAACCTTAGGATTGTGGTCATTTGCATGGCTTTATCTCACAATTGAGGCATCAAAACAAAAAAAAGTATTAGTTGCCATCGACGAAGATGGTTTCCCCTTTGAAGAACGATGTTTAGTCGCTTAACAAATTTAAATCGCAAAATTTAAAAATTCCAAATTCCAAATGATTAACTCATTGGAATTTGGAATTTTTTATTTTATTGTCAGGCTAAGCAAAGTCAAACTATTAAGTTCTCTAAAATAAAAAGTAAAAACCCTTTGTCCCTTTGCACCTCAGTACCTCAGCACCTTTCCTCTATAATTTATCCTTTAAATAAATCCCCGTAACAGATTTCTTTTCTTTTACAATATCTTCAGGGGTTCCTGCGGCTAATAAATATCCGCCGTTTTCTCCTCCTTCTGGACCTAAATCAATGATCCAGTCGGCACATTTTATAAGATCCAGATTATGTTCGATTACAATGATCGAATGTCCTTTTTCTATTAATGCATCAAAAGAAGCTAATAATTTTTTGATATCATGAAAATGCAAACCGGTTGTAGGTTCATCAAAAACAAATAATGCCTTGTCTTTTGTTGCTCCTTTTACTAAAAAAGAAGCTAGTTTAATACGTTGTGCTTCTCCACCGGAAAGAGTAGAAGAAGACTGCCCCAATTGTACATATCCTAAACCAACATCTTGTAGCGGTTGAAGCTTTTGAGTAATCTTAACTTGTTTGTTTTTATCGAAAAAAGCAATGGCATCATCAATAGTCATGGTTAGAATATCGTTGATGTTTTTATTATCGAAAGCAATTTCTAAAATTTCCTTTTTAAAACGTTTTCCTCCGCAAGTTTCGCAAGGTAAAGAAACATCGGCCATAAAGACCATTTCGACGTTTATAGAGCCTTCTCCTTTACAGGTTTCGCATCGGCCGCCATCAACATTAAAAGAAAAATGTTTGGCCTGATAACCTCTTATTTTGGATAATTTTTCTTTAGCATATAAATCACGAATATCATCATAAGCTTTGATATACGTTACAGGATTTGACCTTGAACTTCTACCAATCGGATTTTGATCGACATATTCGATATGTTTGATTTGAGAAAAAGAACCTTTTATTTCGCTAAACTGGCCCGCTTTTTCAGCAGCATTTTCCAGTTTTTTCTGCATTGCCGGAAACAAGATCTTTTTAATCAAAGTACTTTTTCCACTTCCTGAAACTCCTGTAACGACAGTTAGGACGTCCAATGGAAAAGTAACATCGATATTTTTTAAATTGTTCTCTCTGGCGCCAATAATATCAATATGATTTTTAAATTTTCGTCTCTTTTTAGGAACCGAAATTTCTAAATCACCATTTAAGTATTTTGCTGTTAATGAATCTGATTGCAGAATTTCATCATAAGTTCCCTGAGCCACAAGATGACCTCCAAAAGTACCTGCTTCAGGACCAATATCGATAATCATATCAGCAGCTTTCATGATATCTTCATCGTGTTCTACCACAATAACCGTATTGCCTAAATCTCGTAGAGATAATAAAACTTTGATTAAGCGCTCAGAATCTTTTGGGTGTAAACCAATACTTGGTTCATCAAGAATATACATCGAACCCACCAAACTGCTTCCTAATGAAGTGGCCAGGTTGATACGTTGTGATTCTCCACCGGAAAGCGTTGCAGAATTTCTGTTTAGCGTAAGATAATCTAAACCAACTTCTGTTAGAAACGATAAACGATTATTGATTTCGACCATTAAACGTTTTGCGATTTGCTTTTCGTAAACATTTAAATCAATATTTTTGAAAAAAGTAACCAAATGTTTAATTGGTAAATCGACTAAATCAGAAACTGTTTTGCCGTTAATTTTTACGTAAGAAGCTTCTTCGCGTAAACGTTTTCCGCGACACGCATGACATTTTGTTTTTCCGCGGTAACGCGATAACATCACACGGTTTTGAATTTTATAATTTTTTTCTTCAAGTTCTTTAAAGAAACCGTTCAACCCCTGAAAATACTGATTCCCTTTCCATATTAAATCTTTTTGATCTTCGGTTAATTCAAAGAAAGGTTTATGTATAGGGAAATCAAATTTATAAGCGTGTTTAACCAATTCGTCTTTATACCAGCCCATACTATCTCCTCTCCAAGGATAAATAGCATTCTCAAAAACCGATAAAGAGGTATTTGGTACCACTAAATCAGCATCAATACCAATAATATTTCCGTAGCCTTCGCAAACCGGACAAGCTCCGTAAGGATTATTAAAACTAAATAAGTGAACGTTAGGTTCTAAGAATGTAATTCCGTCTAATTCAAAATTATTTGAATAGGTAAATCTTTTGTCTGAACCCACTTCCTGAAGGTAACAAATTCCTTTTCCTTCAAAAAAAGCTGTTTGTACTGCATCGGCCAGACGGTTATAAAACTCTTCTTCATCCTTGACAACAATCCTGTCAATGATTAGTAAGATATCTTTATTGTCTAATTTATGAACTTCTGTAGGGGTAAATTCGTCTAAACGAACCATTTCGTTATCTACCAGAATACGTGCAAAACCTTGTTGCAACAATACTTTTAGTTTGTCTTCAAGTTTTCTTCCTTCTTCAAGATGAATAGGGGCAAGAAGCATCCATTTGCTGTCAAGTTCCATACTTTTTACATCTGTAACAACATCAGTAACAGTATTTTTTTTGACTTCAAGTCCGGAAATAGGCGAATAAGTACGACCAATCCTTGCGAATAAAAGCTTTACGTAATCGTAGATTTCAGTAGAAGTTCCTACAGTCGAACGTGCGTTCGTTGTATTTACTTTTTGCTCAATAGCAATTGCCGGAGCAATACCTTTTATATATTCTACTTTTGGTTTGTCTAATCTGCCAAGAAACTGACGTGCGTAGGATGATAAACTCTCTACATAACGGCGTTGTCCTTCGGCATACAAAGTATCAAAAGCTAAACTTGATTTACCTGATCCTGAAAGACCTGTGATTACAACAAGTTTATTTCTGGGAATAGCGACATCTACATTTTTTAAATTATGTACCTGCGCTCCTTTAATTATAATATTATGTTTTGGGTCGAGTGTAGAAAGATCAATCTGCATACAAAAAGTCAATTTTTACAAAAGTAATCAATTTTGAATTGAGTTTTGTTAATGCCATTGTTCCAAATTCTAACATAATTACCATGTTTCGTAGTCTTTAGTTTCCTGAAGGATGAAAGCGTGAGATATGTTTAAATTCTATAGTAGTACAATAGCCAATAGTTTCAGCCATTGAGATGTAATGTACTCTCACGTTCGATATTTTAAGCTTAACGCGTGAATTAATCGAGACATACTAAAACGTTTTTTATTTTATTAAAAATTTGTGATTTCAATATAAAATGAGCTATTTTAGGACTGTTTTTGTAATAAATTAATACCACGGCTAAAATTGAAGACTAAAATATCTATCCTGCTTTTTTTGATGAGTTTTATCCTGTTTTCGCAGGAGTTTCCACCAATTATTAAATATTCCTCTTCTGTATATGGTGCCGGAAATCAAAGTTGGATGATTTCTCAGGACGATCAGAACTATTTGTATTTTGCCAACAATGATGGTCTTTTAGAATATAACGGTACAAATTGGCAATTGTATCCTACGCCAAATGAAACCATAATGCGATCTGTAAAAGTTATTGGAAATAAAATTTACACAGGCTGCTACATGAATTTTGGTTATTGGACGAGGCAAAAAAACGGTAAATTAAAGTATACTTCTCTCAGCGATACGATCAAAAATAAAATTTTAGACGACGAACAATTCTGGAATATTCTTAAATACGATCAGTGGATTTTATTTCAATCCCTGAATAGAATTTATATTTATGATACCAAAACAAGAAAATTTAAAATCATTGCACCTAAAAATGGTGTTGTTAAATCATTCGCAAATAAAAACGCCATTTATTTTCAAACCTTAAACGAAGGACTTTTTGAAATAGAAAGCGGTGTTGCTAAATTAGTTTCAGATCATCCAATCCTTAAAAAATTCACGATGGTCAATATATTTACCACAGAAGAAGGCTTGCTGATTCAGACACAATTAGATGGAATTTATAAATTATCAGGAAATAATCTAACGCGTCTTACAACAGATGTTGATGCTGAACTAAAATCGAGTTTTGTCTATAGTAGTCAGCTTCTCGAGGATGGAAGTTTTGCTTTGGGAACTGTTTCAAACGGAATTTTTATTTTATCAGATACAGGAAAACTAAAATATCATATTTCGCAAAGCAAAGGGCTGAGCAATAATACCGCATTGTCTCTTTTTGAGGATAAGGATCGTAATTTGTGGGTGGGGCTGGATAACGGAATCAATTGCATCAATATTAACTCGCCGGTACATAGTTTTACAGATGATACCGGAGTTTTGGGAACCGTATATGCATCGGCCAGTTATAATGGTATGTTGTATGTAGGAACCAATCAGGGATTGTTTTGCAAAAATATTCAAAGCAATGCTGAGTTCAAATTCATAAACGGAACAAAAGGACAAGTCTGGTCGCTTTTTGTGTATGATAACACACTTTTTTGCGGACACGATTCAGGAACTTTTATTATTACAAATGATTCGGCACGAAGTATATTTTCTGGTTCAGGAACCTGGAAATTTGAATCTGTTCCCAATAATAAGAACAAACTGCTTCAGGGAAATTACTACGGAATTTCGGTTTTAGAAAAAGTAAACAATCAATGGGTTTTTAAAAATAAAATAAAGGGATTTGATTATTCGTCGCGTTATTTTGAAATCACCAATAATTTTGATGTTTATGTAAGTCATGAATACAAAGGAATTTTTAGATTAAAAGTAGATCAGACTTTATCCAAAACAAGTGGATTTTATACTTATAAATCTCCTAAAAAAGGTAAAAATGCAAGTTTAGTTAAATTTAATAATGCGATTTATTATGCGTACAAAGACGGAATTTTCAAATTAAACCAAAACACCAAACAATTCGAAAAAGATAATCTGTTGAGTTCTATTTTCGAAAAAGATGAATATACCTCTGGAAAATTAATTGTAGACAATTCGAATAAAATCTGGCTGTTTTCTAAAAACTACATTCATTATTTTTCGGCCAGTAAATTAAGTAATCAATTAAAACAGAATGTAATTCCCATTCCGTCTTCATTGACGAACTCAATGCTGGGTTTTGAGAATATTACACAAATTTCAAAATCTACTTATTTAATAGGTACGACAGATGGTTATTATACCTTGAATATCGAGGATTTAAGTTTTAAAAATTATACCGTTTTTATTACTGATATTACAATCAATAAGCAAAATGAAAACCTGAAGAATGTCGCGATTCAGGATGAAGGAGAATTTAAATCAAACGAAAATAACATCACTTTAAATTACACCGTTCCGGAATACAACAAATACATCAACTCAGAATATCAGTATTTATTAGAAGGTTTTCAGAACGATTGGAGCGAATGGAGCACAAAAGCTACAGTAAATTTTAAAAATTTAGCTCCGGGAAAATATACTTTTAAAGTAAGGGCAAAATACGCCAATACAATTTTGCAAAATACGGCGACCTATACATTTGTAGTTTTAAAACCATGGTATTTGACCAATTTGGCGTGGTTTATTTATTTTCTTTTAATGATGGTTTTGGCATATTTCGTCAACAAAGCCTATCGCAATTATTATCATAAACAAAAAGAAAAGCTGATAGAAGAAAACAATCTTTTACTGGAGATTAAAGAACTCGAAAATGAACAGCAATTAATGAAACTCAGAAACGAGCAGCTCTCTCAGGATGTTGATAATAAAAATAGAGAACTCGCAGTTTCGACCATGAGCTTGAACAGTAAAAATGAATTGCTGGCATTTATAAAAGAAGATTTAAAAAAGACGAGTCAAAACGATAGCACTAATATCAAATCGGTTATAAGTACGATAAACAAAAATATTACCGAGGAAGATTCCTGGAATGTATTTAAAGAAGCGTTTGATAATGCCGACAAAGATTTCCTAAAAAGGATCAAGCAGCTTCACCCTTTGCTTACGCCAAACGATTTACGTCTTTGTGCCTATTTGCGATTGAATCTTTCATCAAAAGAAATCGCTCCATTATTTAATATCTCTGTTCGCAGCGTAGAAATAAAAAGGTATCGTTTGCGTAAAAAAATGGATTTACAACACGAAAACGGTTTAGTCGAATATATTTTGGCTGTATAGTACATTAAAAAAAGCTTCTAAAAAACTATACATTACCTCAACATTAACGGTTTGTTGTGATTTTGCAGCATTTATGTTAAAGAAATTAACATTCGTAAATTATAGTTAAATAAGGGTGTATTTTGAGATATCTTGAATTTAGCTGTGATTTTTTTATGATGTATGTTTTTTGTTGAGGTTAAAATTATCGTTTTCCTAAACGGATAAGATAAATTTATCTTTCAATAAAAACTAACTAATTATGAAATCTAGATTATTACTAACCGTACTAATGCTGTTTACATCTTATGCGTTCTCGCAGTCTTTAGATGTAAGCGGTACAGTATTAGATGGCTCGGGTTTATCTCTGCCGGGCGTAAATGTAAAAGTTAAAAGTTCATCACAAAGTACAACCACAGACTTTGATGGATCTTTTAAATTATTAGGAGTTCCAAAAGGAACTATAATTGTTTTCAGTTATATAGGTTTTAAAACGCAGGAAGTTGCGGTTTCAGGAACTAAAATAACAGTTAAAATGACTGACGATGCCAGATCTCTTGATGAAGTTGTAGTATTAGGATACAGCAGCAGAAAGAAAAGAGATGTTACCGGAGCAGTTACAGTTGTATCAAGTAAAACGATCGAGGATCTTCACCCTCTGAAAGTAGAACAAGCCCTGCAAGGTACTGTTGCCGGTGTGAGTGTTACAGCGCAATCAGGTGCTCCCGGAGCACCAATGAATATCAATATTAGAGGTATTGCTACAAACGGAAATAATGCAGCAACTGTATTTATAGATGGTTATCAGGGAGATTTAAGTATTTTAAATCCTAGTGATATCGAATCGATAACAGTACTTAAGGATGCGCAGGCAGCTGTTTATGGAGTATTAGGAGCCAACGGAATTGTGTTGGTAACAACAAAAACGGGTAGAAAGAATTCTAAAACCAAGGTTTCTTTTAATTCTTCTTTTGGTACGCAGGAAACATCAAGAAAAATGTCGATGCTTAATGCTACAGAATATGCATTATTACTAAACGAAAGTTATGCTAATGGAGGACAGGCATTGCCTTATCCGAATGTTTCAGGTTTAGGAAAAGGAACTAATTGGCAGGATGAAATTTTTAATCCGGCTCCGGTTATTAATAATGATATTTCAATTTCTGGAGGTTCAGATAAAATCACATATTTATTTAGCGGATCAGATTTAAGCCAACAAGGTATTATTGGTGGATCAAAATCTGATTTTAAAAGAAATACAGCAAGACTATCTTTAGGGGCTGATTTATCAAGTAAAATCAAACTACAAACCAATTTTATTTATACTTATCTGGACAGGGATTCATTAAATGAAAACGGATTAGGTTCAGTACTTTTTAATGCGATCAATACACCATCAACTTTACCGGTGCGCGATAAAAACGGAAATTATTCATTAGTTCCTAGTACACCAGGTTATGGGGTAGAAATCATCAATCCTTTGGCACAAATAGATAACACTTATAATGACTATAAATTAAGAAAACTAAACGGAAGTGTTAGCCTTGTTTATGACATCACCAAAGAGTTTAAATTTACATCGCGTATAGGTTTTAATACAGGAAATAGCATTAGCAGAAACTTTGCGAAACAAGTAAGTTACGGAGGAAAAGTGTTTGATGTTACCCGTAGCAGTGTTACTCAAAATACCGTAAACGATAATGATTATACGCTTGACCTTATTGCAGAATACAAAAAGACTCTTTTTGGAGATCATAATATTAAAGCAATCTTAGTATCAACAGTTTACAAAACCTGGGGTTCAGGACTTGGGGCAACTGGTTTTGATGTTCCTAATAATTCATGGAAATATGCTGATATCAACCTTGCAAAAGGAACAAGTCCGGCTGGTGGTCGCGATGTATCATCGTATAGTTATGATGAAAGAAGAGTTTCTTATGTTGGGATTCTGGAATATGATTATAAAGGAAAATATCTTTTAAATGCAATTTTAAGAAGAGATGCTTCAACTAAGTTCGGACCAGAGAACAGAGTGGGATACTTTCCTTCATTTACTGCAGGATGGGTAGTTTCTGAAGAATCATTTTTAAAAGATAATAGCTTTTTAAATTTCTTAAAATTTAGAATAAGTTATGGAGTTTTAGGAAATGACCAAATACGACTTAATGGTTATACAGGATTATTAGACGGAGAAGCCACTTATGTATTTAATGGAGCTTTGGTAAACGGAACAGCGGTTGGAGGATTACCAAATCCTAAACTGCAATGGGAAGAAGCTAAAAAGTTTGACGTAGGTTTTGATTTTAGATTATTGAATAATAAGTTAGACTTTACAGCAGATTATTTCATAGATACACGCGATAAATTATTAATACCAAAAATTCCGGTATCTGGAATAACAGGAGTTTATGCTCCGGGAGCTTCTTCACCTACAATGAATGCAGGTTCAGTGCGTAACAAAGGATTCGAATTTTCTGTAAATTATAAAGACAAAATATCAGAGAATTTTAATTTTAATATTGGATATAATATCACTACAATCGACAATGAAGTTTTAGAAGTAGCCAATAGTACAGGTTATACAGAAGCGGGAGGTTTTGGTGTAGGACAACCTCTTCTTCCTTCAAGAATGGAAAAAGGACAACCTATTGGATATTTTTATGGATATAAAACAGACGGAATTTTTCAGAATCAGGCCGAAATTGCAGCACATCCTTCACAGGCAGCTTTAGGATCAGCTACAGCTCCGGGAGATATTCGTTTTAAAGATATGAATGGTGATGGTATCATAGACAGCAAAGACAGAACTTATATTGGAGATCCGATTGCAAGCGTAATTATGGGATTAAATCTAACCCTTAACTACAAAAATCTTGATTTTCTTGCCTATGCTTATGCTTCTATAGGAAACGATATGGTTAGAAATTACGAGCGTACACTTACAGATGTAAACAAATCTAATTACGTATTAGGAAGATGGACTGGAGAAGGAACAAGTAATACAGTTCCCAGAGTTACAACGGGAGCTACCAATAACAACCTTTTTTCTGATTATTATGTAGAAGATGCTTCTTTTGTAAGAATTCAGAACGTACAATTAGGGTATACATTAAACAAAACATTCTCAGATAAAATTGGGATTTCAAAATTTCGCCTGTATGTAGGTGTAAACAATTTGTATACGTTTACCAAATACAAAGGTTTTGATCCGGCTGCTATAACAGGGCCAAGAAATGACGATAATGTTTCGCAATCGTCTGTAGGATCAGGAATCGACAATGGATTTTATCCAACTCCAAGGATTTATACAATGGGACTAAATCTAAATTTTTAAAAACCAAGAAAATGAAAAAGTATATTATAAATATAGGATTAGGAATCGTGCTTTTAGGAGCTTTGAGCGTTTCTTGTTCAGATAACTTTGTTGAGCGTGAGCCTGTATATTCAATAGATTCTGAAAATTATTTTAATTCAGAATCAGATTATAAGAATGCCTTAATTGGAGCGTACGATTTGCTGCAATCTACTTATATCAATGTTTTATTGGGCGAAATAGCATCAGATAATACATTGGCCGGAGGAGAAAGTGCCAGTGATGTAATTGGTTTTCAGCAAGTAGATGAAATGACCCACACAGCTGTAAACAGTAATATAAAAGATGTCTGGAACTGGATGTTTGCAGGAGTAAACAGAGCAAGTTATATTCTGGAATTTAAGGATAAAACAGACTTTTCAGGTAAAAATCAAATATTGGCCGAAGCACATTTTTTAAGAGCATATTATCATTTTGAGTTAGTAAAATGGTTTGGAGGCATTCCGTTAAATGGAGATAAGAGGTTTAAATTAGGTGACGAGAAAAAGGTTCCGCGTTCATCAGTTCCCGAAGTTTACGCTTCGATTGAAGCTGATTTGCTTTATGCCATCGATAATTTAAACCCGAATGCCCCTGAAGTAGGAAGAGCAACAAAAGGAGCAGCACAGGCCCTATTAGGGAAAGTGTATTTGTATCAGGATAAATTTGTAGATGCATCCAAAGTTTTAGACAAAGTAATCGAATCAGGAAAATATTCATTGGTAGCCGATTATAACACCATCTTTGAAAACGCAGGAGAAAACGGAAAAGAATCAGTATTCGAAGTACAATACAGTGATGCAGAAGGAGCAGGTTTTACTTGTTTACAATGTAGTGAAGGTAACGTAGCCGTTGGTTTTAACGGAATAAGAAATTATGTAGGACCTGTGTTTGATTCAGGATACAGTTTTAATGTGCCAACCGCAAAAATTGCCAATGCATTTGAGGTGGGAGACAAACGTAAAGATGTTGCTATTTTGGATATTGTTGCCTGGGCTGCAGCTAATAATGCTACTTATGGTACGGGATATAAACACACTGGGTATTTTAACAGAAAATATTTACCACGTCAGGGAGATTCTAATATTGGAGATCAAAATCTTACAAACCCTAATAACTACAGAGCAATTCGCTATGCAGATGTATTATTAATGGCTGCCGAAGCTTACAGCAGAGGAGGATTAGGCGATGGAAAAGCAAGAACCTATTTAAATGAAGTTAGAAGACGTGCATTTGGAGATTTAAATCATGATATCGCAGCTTCAGGACCAGCCTTAACCGATTTTATCTGGTCAGAAAGAAGGTTTGAATTTGTTGGAGAAGGAATTCGCTTTTTCGATTTAGTGCGTACAGGTAAAGCAGCACAGGAAATTGCTGGTTTCAAGGCAGGAAAAAATGAAATATTCCCAGTTCCTATTGAAGAGATTCAATTCGCAAACGGAAACTGGCAGCAAAATCCACAATATTAAAAAATAGTATTATGAAAAAATTACATTTTATTATAAGTCTGTTCGTTTTAGCAATCACAGTAAGTTGCTCTAATGACAGTGATGGCAGCGATGTTGATATCGATTCGATAGGAGCGCCAAAAAACATATCGGCACTCGCAACCATTACTCAGGATAATTCAGGTAAAGTAACCTTTTTACCTAAAGGAGAAGGGGTAACGCAATATCAAATTAATTTTGGTGACGGAAGTCCGGTATCCAGCTATCTTTCGGTAGGTGCATCTGTAGCACATACCTATAAAGAAGGAGTTTATCAGGCCAAAATTATGGCAATGGGGATAAACGGAAAAGTAACCGAAGTAACACAAGAAGTTACAGTTTCATTTTTGGCTCCAAGCAATTTGCAGGTAACATTAGCACACGTAATTGGTGATAATTTATCAGTATCGGTAAGTGCTAAAGCAAGCTTCGAAACCTATTTTCAGGTTTATTTTGGAGAAGTTGCAAATGAAATTCCGGTTGACTTTATGGAAGGAGAAACTATTAAGCATACTTATGCTAATATCGGAACCTACGAAGTAAAAGTTGTCGCTTTAAGCGGAGGAAAAGCAACAACGGTACATACAGAATCTGTTACAATTTCGAACCCAATTTTATTACCGGTTGATTTTGAATCGGCTACCCTAAATTATGCCTTTACTACTTTTGGAGGTGTAGCAACAGTTGTGGCTAATAATCCTAGTGTAGACGCCAGTAACGTAAGTGCAAAAGTGGCTAAATTAACCAAACCGGCAGGTGCTGAGGTATGGGCAGGTTCATTCTTAGAATTAGGAGAGCCAATCAATTTTTCTACATTGAAAAAAATCAAAATCAAAGCATGGTCACCAAAAGCAGGAATTGTGGTGAAAATGAAATTAGAAAACTTAACCAATCCTGATATCAATGCTGAAGTAGATGTTACCAATACCGTAGCAAACAACTGGGAAGAATTGATATTTGATTTCTCAGCTGTTGATAATGCAAATAAATACCAAAGAGTAGTGCTTTTCTTTGACTTTGGTAATGCAGGAACCGGAGTAGATTATTACTATGACGATATTCAGTTAACTTCAGGAGCAGAATCTCTGGTATTACCATTAACATTCGAATCGGCTACATTAAATTATCCTTACGGAAATTTTGGTGGTGCTGCAGTAACAGTAGTAGCTAATCCTGATAAATCCGGAATTAATACATCAGCAAAAGTAAGTGCATTAACGAAAAATAATGGTGCCGAAGTTTGGGCAGGTTCATCATTACCGCTTGAAACGGCGATTAATTTCTCAACATTTAAAAAATTAAAAATGAAAGTCTGGTCACCTCAGGCAGGAATTATAGTGAAATTTAAATTAGAGAATTTAAACGATGCCAGTATAAACAAAGAAATTGATGCTACTACAACAGTGGCAAACGGTTGGGAAGAACTCACCTTTGATTTTGATGGAATTGTAAATGCCAATAATTATCAGAGAGTTGTACTTTTCTTTGATTTTGGAAACAATGGCACAGGCAAAACCTACTATTTTGATGATATTAAACAATCCAACTAAAAATATAAGTAATCATGCGTAAAATAATTATAAATATCGTGTCCGTACTTACGATTCTGCTTATGGTGGGTTGTCAGGAAGACGATTTAAAATTCGGGAACTTACAAGCGCCAACAAACCTTGTAATTAAAGCCGAGATTGTAGGTAAAAGCGATGCAGATCCAAACGGAGATGGCTCGGGCTTAGTAAAACTTGTTGCTACAGCAAATAATGTGATCTCATATAAATATGTATTTAGCGACGGAACATCAGCAAATGTACCATCGGGTAAAATGGAAAAAAGATTTACCAAACCGGGATTAAATACTTATACCGTAACTGTTATTGCAACAGGAACAGGAGGAATAGAAACCAACACCTCAATTGATGTTACCGTGCAAAGTGATTTTAGCGATCCTGAAGCCGTAGCATTCTTAACAGGCGGAACTTCTAAAAAATGGTATTGGTCAGCTTCAGAACCAGGACATCTTGGTGTTGGGCAAAACGATGGCGATGCAACCAAAAATTATTTCCCTAACTACTATTCAGCAGGACCTTTCGAAAAAGCAGCATCTCCGGCAAGTAGTTGTTTGTATGATAACGTATTAACATTCTCTCTGGATGGAGATGTAGTCAAATACCAATTAGATAATGGTGGCTCAACATTCTTTAATGCATCTTTTTCAAGCATAGCAGGCGGAAGCGGACCAGATGATGCATGTTTGGCATATGATGCAAGCGGAACAAAAATAGTGTCGCTAAGCCCTTCAGAATCGGTTGTAATGAACAACCCGGATCATTTAACACAAACCAGAGGAACGGCAATAAACTTCTCTGATGGTGGATTCATGGGCTACTATATTGGTCAAAGTACTTACGAAATCATCTCTATAACAGCCAACAGAATGGTGGTAAGAGCAGTAATGGGAGGTAATCCGGCATTGGCATGGTACCACATATTTACAACTACAAAACCTACTCAGGCGCCACCGGCAGATTATACTAAGTTAGTTTGGTTTGATGAGTTTAATACAGACGGAGCGCCTGATGCTACAAAGTGGAATTACGATCTTGGCAGAGGAGACAGCGGTTGGGGAAATAATGAAGAACAAAACTACACCAACTCAGCAACAAACGTAATCGTTCAGGGCGGAAGCCTAAAAATTACGGCTAAAAAAGAAGCTTCAGGAGGTGCTAATTATTCTTCAACCCGACTAAAAACCGACGGTAAATTTAAATTTACTTATGGTAAAGTCGAGATAAAAGCCAAACTTCCTATTGGTGTAGGAACGTGGCCGGCAATCTGGATGTTGGGATCAAATTACGCTACTAAACCATGGCCAGCCTGTGGAGAAATAGATATTATGGAGCATGTAGGTAAAAATCAAAATGTTATTTTGAGTACACTGCATTATCCTGGACACTCAGGAGGACAGGGTAATACAGGTTCTAAAACGATACCAAATGTTTCAACAGAATTTCACGTTTATAAAACAGTTTGGAGTCCTGCATCAGTAACAACTTTTGTAGATGATGTTCAGATCCATTCTGTTCCTAACGATGGCAGTTTGCCTTTCAATAGCGACTTTTTCTTAATACTGAATGTTGCAATGGGAGGTAATCTGGGCGGTAATATTGATCCTGCTTTTACACAATCTTCTATGGAGGTTGATTACATAAGAGTATATCAATAGATTATAAATTAATTAGTAAGAATGAGGTGAGAAGGTCAGTTAAGGCTGACCTTCTTATTTTATTAATTTTAAAAGGACTTTATGAAAAAAGTAATTGTATTATTAATGATAACCAGTTTTAGTTTTGCTCAACAAACAAAAAGAAAACTAGTTTGGGAAGAAAATTTTAATAAAAAAGAAGTCAATGAAACCTTTTGGAATTTCGAACTCGGCGACGGATGTCCTAATCTATGCGGTTACGGAAATAACGAAAGACAAATTTATACCAAAACAAATCACGAATTCAAAGATGGAAATCTCGTTATAGAAGCCAGAAAAGAAGGCGATAAATATACCTCGACAAAAATCACCACAAAAGGGAAAAAAGAATTTAAATATGGCCGAATCGAAGCCAGAGCGAAACTACCCTTAGGACATGGTTTATGGCCGGCATTCTGGATGCTTGGCGCTAATATCGATGAGGTAAAATGGCCCAAAACAGGAGAAATCGACATTCTCGAATACATAGGCAGAGATCCTCACATGGTATACACGACTTTACATACGCAAGACAGTCACGGTAATACCATTAATACAAAAAGAACCCCTTTTCCTAATATCGAAGAAGGATATCATGTGTATGCAATTGAATGGACAAAAGATAAAATCGATTTTTTTGTAGATCAAACATTAGTATACACCTTTAATCCTGAGGTAAAAAATGAAGATACGTGGCCTTTTGATAAACCATTCTATATTATCCTAAATTTGGCCATAGGGGGAAATTTTGGAGGTCCTGAAGTAGATGATAATGTGCTTCCTCAAAAATTTTATATCGACTATGTGCGTGTTTATCAATAAAAAGCATTAGTTCAATAAAAGTGCTGTATTAGTCAGATGTAAATAGGTTAATTATTTAGTATTGAGTTATTTATGTTTGATTTTTTATGTTAAAAAAAGCGTTGAATTTTATTTTTTTTGATCATTTCAAGCCTAAAATTAAGTTTGTTCTGCAAAAATTAACGATTTATTGTTAATTATTCTTCATTTTGTTTGCTTTTTAAAATTATAATTTGTTAAATTTGGTCAGAATATTAACATAACATCATAACCCAAAAGATACGCCTATTATATAAAACTACTTTTTAGAAAAATTACTCCAAATTTTAAAACAGAACTAAAAAAAAGTAGTATTATGGCTGATCTGCATATTCCAGACGCTCTATTAGTGAGAAATTATGTCGAAGGCAACGAAACTGCCTTGGCGACATTAATTAAAAGACACGAGTCTAAGATATATGGATTTATATATTCTAAGATAGCTGATAGAGATATTTCAAATGATATTTTTCAAGACACTTTTATTAAGGTAATTAAAACCTTAAAAAGTAATTCCTATAACGAAGAAGGTAAATTCTTGCCTTGGGTAATGCGTATATCTCACAATTTAATTGTAGATCACTTTCGTAAAACCAAAAAAATGCCAATGTACAGAGAAACAGAAGAGTTTTCTATTTTTTCTGTAATGTCTGATGATTCCCTTACAATCGAAAACAAAATGATCTTTGATCAGGTCGAAGTAGACTTAAAAAAGATCATAGAAGAACTTCCTGAAGATCAAAAAGAAGTTTTGGTTATGCGTATGTATCAGGACATGAGTTTTAAGGAAATATCTGAAATTACGGGAGTTAGCATCAATACTGCACTAGGTAGAATGCGTTATGCCCTAATGAATTTAAGAAAAATAATCGACAAACATCAAATTATTTTAACCAACTAATACTATTTTGAGTAATAGTCCGTTATACTATAATAAAACATTTTGATAGTATGGCGAAAATTTACTCTAAAAAGGCATTAGCTTCTAAAGATTTAAAACCTAAAAAAGAAGTAGTTTCTTTTTTATTAAATTATTCACAAGCTTTAACGATTGTGAAAATTGAAGATAAAAGTTTTGAAATTATAGCTAATTAAACAGCCCACTACATTTGTCGGATGTTTATTTCGAAAGAAAAACCAACTGGTCGTTTGGTTGAAAGCTCACTATTTGTATGCAAATACAGGTAGTGAGTTTTTTTTATGATTTTTTTATTTCTGATGCTAAAAGATACAATTTCAAAAATTGACGATTAGTAAAAAATACCCCAATTATAAAACATAGCCAATGGTTTCAACCATTGGTACGCAATCCATTCACAATCCATTTTTCCATCATACAAAGCGCAATCATAACCTATTCGTTATTGAAGATTTTACCCATTATTGATCATAAATTGATTATAAGTTTACAGTTGGTTTGTTAAAATTCGATATTTTAAGTTAATATCAAATATTTATTTTATATTTAGCTTTGTTTTAGTTAAAAACCAGTTTTTTATTTAACAAAATAACTATATAAAAGAAGTTTATGTATTAAAAACCTTTCAATATATAGAAAAATTCAATATTCAATAATAACCAAATAAGAAGTATAACCAAAACCAAATCATCTATGACCAAAAATTACTCTAACCACGTTTCGTTTGTTGTTCATTTTAATATTTCCTAGAGAATATTAAAAACCAATGAGAATTTATCGAATATTGATTAAGGCAAGAGTAAAAAACTTTTAGCCTCTGCAGTCATATTTGCATTAAAATCCTCATAAGTAGTACCCTTAATCTATTTAACAACCAAACCTAACCGAAAATGAAAAAGAACTTTAAGATCTTATTATTGCTACTATCAATAAGTATAGGCGCATACGCTCAAAAAGAAGAAATAAAAGAAGCGCAATCTTATTACAGCAAAGGAAAAACACAGGAAGCATTAGCGATTTTAAAAAAAATAGAATACCTAATAGTAAATGCGCCGGTTGAGGTAAAATCAGACTTTTATTTTACAAAAGGAAACGTATACAAAGATTTAGCAAGCAAAAATGTCGATGCCGCAGCCAATTTTGCTTTAGCAGTAGGAGCATATCAGGATGTATTATTGTATGAGAACGATTCTCAAATTTACAAATATGCTTTCAAGGCAAGTTTGGCCCTAAAAGAAATGAAATCTAAATTGGTTGATGGAGCCTACAACGACTTTAAAGCAGAAAAATTCAAAGAAAGTGCCGATAAAAGTTACGAGGTCTATCTATTCGACAAAAAAGATGTCAGAAACCTTTTCAATGCAGCTTCAGCCGCCTTTGCTGCCAAAGAGTATAAATCAGCTATTAAGTACTTCGAAGAACTTAAAAGGTTAAACTACACAGGCGAAGTGGTTATTTTTTATGCGACCAATAAAAAAACAAAACAAGAAGAAGCCTTTATTTCAATGAGTGCCAGAGAAGCAAGTATTCAGGAAGGACTTTATGAAAAACCAAGAAATGTAAATCCGCCATCAAAAAAAGAAGAAATCCTGACTTCCTTAGCATTCTGTTACATGGAAACCAACGATTATTGTAGTGCCGAAAAATATTATGAAGATGCATTACAAGTCAATCAAAATTGCATGACTTGTTTTATCAATCTCGCCTATGTCAAAATCCAATTCAAAAAAGAATTACAGGACCTTATGGGAACTTTAGGAAACAGCCCAAGCGAAATGCAGCAATATGATAAATTAGATGCTCAAAAAGACGAAATTGTAAAAAGTGCCATTCCGTACTTGAAAAAAGCACTTAATATAGAACCAAAAAACGAAAGTGCGACAAAATCACTTTTGGGAATCTACAGATCGCTGAATATGACAGGCGAATATAACGCACTTAAAAACAGCATGTAAAGCAAAATAAAAAATAGACAGAAGCTACTTAACAATCTTTTTAGTAGCTTCTTCCTTTTTTATAGCTTCCTCTATCAGCGATTTTTTGCCAACAGTTCGGGTAATAATATCTTTATCCAGACTCCATCCTCTTGCAGGCGAATATTCACGGCCATACCAAATAATCTGAAGATGAAGATTATTCCACAATTCTCTCGGAAATAACCTTTTAGCGTCTTTTTCAGTCTGCACTACATTTTTCCCGTTCGAAAGATTCCATCTCAGCATCAATCGATGAATATGTGTATCAACCGGAAAAGCCGGAACACCAAAAGCCTGTGACATCACCACGCTTGCCGTTTTGTGTCCCACCGAAGGCAATTCTTCAAGAGCTTCAAAACTCTGCGGTACTTTCCCGTCATATTTATCAATCAAAATATGTGATAACCCATAAATTCCTTTCGATTTCATTGGCGACAAACCACACGGACGAATAATTTCCTTGATTTCCTCAACCGACATTTTAATCATATCATACGGATTATCAGCCTTCGCAAAAAGAATCGGTGTAATCTGGTTCACGCGCACATCCGTACATTGCGCCGAAAGCAAAACAGCAATCAGTAACGTATACGGATCCTTATGATCCAAAGGCACAGGTATAGTAGGGTAGAGTTCTTTTAACGTATTTATAACAAATTGTACGCGAGCTTCTTTATTCATTTCCGTATTTTTAATCCCGTAAAAATACTATAATTTTCATGATGTGCCTAATCCAGCTTTCCGTTGCAACTCCTCATTGTGGCAATAACATTTTTAAGCATTCGCAAGAGCTTCCTCCGGTCGCTTTGCCAATGCAAAAAATGTAAATTACCACAACTCCGGGGTTTTCACTTCAATCTGGGGCATAAAAAAAAAGTATCTTAATTATGTAATTTATTAAAAAATGAAAATTGTAGTAATAGTTATTTTTATGGTTTTTTCGCAATTTAGTTTTGCACAAAATTGTAGTTGTAAAGAAAAACCCCAGTTAAATGAAATTATATCTTGCGAAAAAACAATCTTTAAAAACGGAGCAAAGATTTACTATCAGTTTAATTGCAATTCATCCTGGCTTGTTTTTGAAAGCAAGACAAAAAAGAAGAAAAAACTTTTTTCGTTAGATAAAGATTTGATCGAGTTAACAGGAAGATTAGGTTATACAAGCTGGGCTGAGTATAATAACACATTTATTATAGAAAATCGTTTAGTTTCTGGTTGTTGCGATCCATCAGAGTTCGTACTGTTTAATAAGAATAACGGAAAAAAAATTGCAAATCTTGGTAGGGAAATTTATCATAGTAACATTAAGAAATATCCTTATTTTGTTACTATTGATTCTAAAGAGTCTAATTTTTTAAGTTTTTTAAATTTGAGTACCAACAAAATTTTTAAAATTAATTTACCAAAGGGGAGAATAGATAAAACCTTAAAAATTACTAGCGGAATTTTTTCTGAAACCTTATTTGAAGAAGGAGAAATTAAAAATGGTATTTTTGATATTAAATATAGATATAAAACTCAGGATAACGGAAAATGGTTGATTGGAGAGATAAAAGTAGATTTAAATAAACAGGTATTAATCTAAAATCTAAAATCAACAATCTAAAATTTAAAACATATGACAACATTAAAAGCCGGTGACAAAGCACCAAATTTTTCAGGAACAGATCAGGACGGAAAAACACATAAATTAGCAGATTACGCCGGAAAAAAATTAGTCGTTTTCTTTTATCCAAAAGCAAGTACACCGGGTTGTACAGCCGAGGCGTGTGATTTAAGAGATAATTTTGAGCGTTTTAAAGCCAATAACTACGAACTTCTTGGAGTAAGTGCCGATAGTCAAAAAGCGCAGGCAAAATTCAAAGACAAATACGAATTTCCTTTCCCACTTTTGGCCGACGAAGATAAAGCTGTTATCAACGCATTTGGCGTTTGGGGACCAAAGAAATTCATGGGAAAAGAATACGACGGTATTCACAGAACCACTTTCGTAATCAACGAAAAAGGAATCATCGATGAGGTTATCGAAAAAGTAAAAACTAAAGAACACGCAGCACAGATTTTGAAATAAAGAATTTTTGTCTGAGGTTTTAGGTTTCGAGCTTAATGGTGATTTTACCGCAAAGCACGCTAAGTTTTTTTTCTTAGATTACATTTGTAATGCGCAAAGTTCGCAAAGCTTTACCTGAAAAAATACCTCAAACAACTTTGTCAAAGTTTAAAACTTTGACAAAGTTTCAAGCTCAGCAAAACCTGAAACCTAAAACAAAAAAAGTTCGTAAAGCTTATTCAACACAAAGCTTTGCGAACTTTTTTTTACAAAAGCTTCAATTATAAGAAAAAAACTTAGCGTGCTTTGCGGTAAAAAAAAAATAGAATAAGAATCAAAAAAAAGTCCTAAAAAGAAAATTCTCTTTAGGGCTTTTTTGATGTTATAAATTGTTTTGTTCCAATTCAGTTTCCGGATGATATCCAAAAAGATGGTGTTCTTTTATAATTTCGGCAATACCAGACGGAAGCATTGGTTCCCAACCTGGTTTTCCCTGATTGATCATTTTTAAAACCTCGCGAGAGAAAACTTCAAGATTATGCGGATCGTAATCTGCGATATCAACCACTTTTCCGTTGAATTTAAAGAATTTGTACAATTCTTTCATTCTTGGATGTACTTTTAAGTTGTTTGAATCCATCAAAACGCCATTTTCGTCTAACATCGGATACAAGAAAACTTTCATATCTCTGTAGAATAATTTTCCAAAGGCTTCTAAGATTCCACCACTTAAATGACGGTAGTATTTCTCATCAAAAATGTCGACTAAATTGTTTACACCCATTGCCAATCCCATTCTCGCTTTGGTATAATTAGCAAAATATTCAACCACTTTATAATATTCCTGAAAGTTCGAAATCATTACGGTCTGGCCTAATGAGCAAAGCAACTCGGCTCTGTCCATAAAATCGCGTTCATCAATTTCACCATCAGAACGTAAATTCGAAAGTGTAATTTCAAAAACTACCAAAGTATTATCTTTCTCAACTTTATTTTCCTCAAGAAACATCTTAAGAGATTTCTCGTACATGTCCATATTTACTTTCGTAACCGGACGGAAACTTCCTCTTAAAGCAAGAAGGTTCTTTTTGTATAAAATGGCAGCTGGCAAAATGTTTTTTCCTTCCGGATTAAACATTACGGCATCAGTCATTCCGTTTTTAACCAATTGCAAACTCATTAAACGATTATCAACATCAGCAAAACGAGGTCCTGAGAAGTTAATAGTATCAATTTCGAGTTGGTCTTTGTCTAAGTGGTCGTATAAATAACGAAGTAATCGTTTAGGATCGTTGTATTTGTAAAAAGCACCGTAAATAAGGTTTACACCTAAAATCCCCAGTGTTTCTTGTTGTAGTCTGGCATCAGTTTCTTTAAAACGAATGTGAAGAATAATTTCGTTGTAAGCTTCGTCAGGTTCAATTTGGTATCGAATTCCAACCCAACCGTGACCTTTAAACTGTTTTGCAAAATCTATTGTCGCAACAGTATTAGCGTAACTAAAGAACAGTTTTGTAGGGTGTTTTTCTCTGCTTAAACGCTCCTCAATGATTTGGCCTTCAAGAGTAAGCATTTTTTTTAATCGCTCTTCGGTTACGTAGCGACCATCGCTTTCAACCCCATAAACCGCATCACTAAAATCTTTGTCATACGCAGACATTGCTTTTGCAATTGTTCCCGATGAACCTCCGGATCTGAAAAAATGTCTGACAGTTTCTTGCCCGGCACCAATTTCAGCAAAAGTTCCGTAAATATTCTCGTTTAAATTAATGCGTAACGCTTTGTCTTTTATGGAAGGAATCTGTTCGATGACCTTGTCACCTTTGAGTTTTATTTCTGTACCCATTTTATTTTAAATAGATTTGTTACAAAGTTAGCAAATTAGGCTTCTAATGAAAGAGAAATAATCCTATTTTTGTAAAAAAATTAAGTTCAATTGAAGGTATATTTTTTAGGTACTGGTACTTCACAAGGCATTCCGATAATCGGAGTCGATCATCCTGTTTGTAAAAGCACTGATGCTAAGGACAAAAGGCTCCGCGTATCCATCTGGATTACCTGGGGAGAACATTCTTACGTTATCGATTGCGGTCCTGATTTCAGGCAGCAAATGCTTTCTTGCGGCTGCACACATCTCGATGCTATTTTATTTACACACGAACATGCAGATCATACTGCCGGTTTAGACGATATACGCCCGTTTAATTTCAGACAAGGCGAAATCCCTGTGTATGCACATCAACGCGTGATAGACAATTTAAAACGACGTTTTGACTATGTTTTCGAAACCGTAAACAAATATCCGGGAGCTCCAAGCGTTAAAACCATTGAGGTTATCAATGATCAACCTTTTGCAGTTGGCGATAAAACAGCCATTCCGGTAAATGTTATGCATGGCGATTTGCAGGTTTTTGGTTATCGCATAGATGATTTTGCTTATTTAACCGATGTAAAAACAGTTCATGAAACAGAAGTCGAAAAACTAAAAAATCTTAAGGTTTTAGTCGTGAATGCATTGCGCGTAGAACCTCATGATACACACTTTAATTTGCAGGAAGCACTTGATTTTATAAATTTAGTCAAACCTGAAAAAGCCTATTTAACGCATATTAGTCATGTTTTGGGCTTTCATGAAGAAGTTCAGAAACAACTGCCTAAAAACGTTTTCCTCGCTTACGACAACTTAGAAATTACAATTTAATTATACCACAACAATGAAAAAATCCTTAATGCTTTATCTTTTTATCCTTGCGATACTTATGAATGTTTTTACTTATATGTTTTACAGCAGAGAAGTAAAATTTGGAGAAGAGCGATATGATAAAACGACTAAGAAACTAAGAGATAGCATCAGTTTAATGACAACGAAATTAGCCGATGCTGATTATTTTTCGTTAGAACATAACGAAAATGCGCAAAATTACTTTGATAACGAGGCTTCTGGAGGAAAAGTAATTTTATTCGAAAAATTAATTCCGGTTGTAACCGAGAAATTATTAGACTTCAATGCAAATCCAAATGGGAATCCTTACACAGGACAGGATAAAATAGGTCCGAACAAATTTATCATCAATAAAATAAAAATATTAAACCACAGATGGATTATTGCAGATTACAGCAATGGTGAATTATGGGGAGAAGTCCTGTTAAAATATTTTGTTGATCAGGATGAAAAGATTACTTTTGAAGTAAATCAAACTTGGTTATATCAAAAATAGAGTTCGAAATTCTATTTTTTGACCAGTTTTAAAAAATGGAATTTATGAAAAAGATATTTTTATTTTCGGCTATTATTGGATTATCATTCTCTTGCGCTAAGAAAGTAGGAGAAGAAAATAAAGCGCCAAAGCAAGAAGAATCAAAACCGGCTAAAGTAGTAGGGGGAGATTCTGATGCACACGGATGTAAGGCTTCTGCAGGATATACCTGGTCTGCACTTAAAAATGAATGTGTACGACTTTTTGAAGTGGGTACAAAATTAGCCCATGCCGAAGACGGAAAAACATATTCAACCGTTGCCTACGTCATTTTTGACGGAAATAAAGCAGAACTTTTTCTCGACACTCAAAAAGAGCCAATTCTTTTAGAAAGAAAATCCGAGGGTGATTCCTGGACGAAAGACGATTACCAGTTAATTCCCTGGAAAGGTTATGTTCTAAAGAAGAACGGCAAAATTATTTATACAGGAGAGTAATCAGTTTACAGTATACAGTCGCAGTTTTCGGTTTGAAAGCTGCGATTTTTTTTATAATTGATTAAAAAATTCTTTGATTATTTTTGAGCTTTCTTCGGGGCTTCGTAGTGATACAAATTCACCATTTTTATCTATCGTAAAATGTCCTTTAAAGGCATCTGGCATTGCGTTATATTGGTCATTTACCTGATTGAGAGTTTCTTTAAAACAATTGTAATTGTATTTCTCGACTAAATAAGGCAAAGAATTTTGTCCTCTTAAAAGTTCGTACTCCTGATAATTATAAGGCGTTGTTTCTTGTCTTTTTAGCAAAGTTAAATTAAATTTCTGCAATAGTTTTTCTGTGTCTTTCTCACTAATAAACTGAGAAAGTCCGCGCAATGCATAGATTTTCATATCCAGATAACGTTCTTTTTTATACGCACTATCAAAGAAAATCTTTAATTCAGGAAAATCAAAATCATATAAAAGTCTCAGTATCTTGTTTCTGATATCAAGCTGCTTTGTTGCAGAATAAATCCTTGTTAAGTGAACAGAATTATCATTATCAATGAATTTCTTATCCAAAGAAAATAATGCATTTCTAAAGTCTTTATTACTATCCTTAATTTTTTCGTCAGTTAGTATATCTGGAAATTTACTCATTGTTAAGATTTAAAAATAGCTATGTACTGAGACTCTAACTGCGACTGAAAACTAAATACTACTCAGCCAGCCAATTTTTAAAATCAAAGAAATTTTGAGGAGCGACACCATGCCCAACAGGATATTCCTTATAAGTAACCGGAATATTTAATTTTTCAAGAATAGCGGGAGTTTTTCTTGCCCATTCGATTGGAATTACCTGATCTACGGTTCCGTGTGATGCGAATATTTTAAGGTTTTTAAAGTCGTTTTTCTCGTAACCTTCTTTGATGATTTCTTCGTTGAAATAACCACTCATCGCCACCACTCGCTGAATTTTTTTAGGGTAAGAAAGTGCCACTGAGTAACTCAAAATAGAACCCTGACTAAAACCAATTAAAGTTACATTATTAGCATCAATAGGATAATTCGCAACCAATTCATCTACAAAAGTGGCGATTAAATCACGTGAAGTTTTGGCTTGCTCGTTATCTGAAAATTTATTCTGATCTGCATCAAAATTAATCGCGTACCAGGCGTAAGCGCCATATTGTAAATCATAAGGTGCGCGAGCCGAAATAATATAGTAATTATCCGGAAGCTCAGTAGCAAACGAAAACAAATCGGCTTCGTTACTGCCATATCCGTGTAATAAAAGTAAAACAGGATTTTTATCTAAGATAACTTTTGGTTCTTGTATTTTATATTCTAAAGATAGATTCATTTGTTTAGTTTTCGGTCGCAGTCTCAGTTTTCAGCTGAATTACGAGTTTGTTATATTTTATGCTTTGAGCTTTAATTAGGATGATGAAAAATCTGCTTTTATTCGCGTTTTTGCTTGCAATCTGCGTCATCCGTGTTCAAAATTTATACGCTGATAAAACATATTCGCTAAAGCGAAAACGCTGATTTCAACGGATTTTTTTTGGAATTTGGAATTTTAAAAAATTGGAATTTAAACTTTATCCTATTGATTTAAACCATTTTTGAAATAAATTCCCCACTAACGGAATTGGTCTTGTTTGTCCCTGAATTGCGCTAAAAATTCCATAAGTCCATAAGATAGAAATGCAAATCCACATTGGGAAAGTGATCATAAAGCTGTCGAAATTGCTGATAATAGCTCCAAAAGAAATAAAAGCAAGCGATAATCCTAAAGCCTGACGAATATGAAATGATGCAAAACTATTTTTATTTTCAGAGTTCATAGACATCGCAATCAAAACACCAATAATTAAAATATAACTGGTAATGGCGATTGATTTTCCCTCTTCGATTGAATTATTCATTGTAATTATTTAGTGATAACAAGTTGATTTTGATTCAAAATTCCGTAAACAGAACCTTTTATTTCAGTTCCTAAAAAAGCAGAGTTTTTAGATTTTGAAAGAATGTTTGCTTTCGTAAAAGTCGATTTTCCTTCAGGAGTAAAGAGAGTAAAGTTAGCTTTGGAACCTTCGGCAATTGAATTGCTTTCAATTCCAAAAATAGCTTTCCCTAAAGTCAATTTCTCGATTACAGTTTCAAGAGGCAGAACAGTTAACAAAGCTCCAAAAGCACTTTCTAAGCCAATTGTTCCATTTTTTGCCGTATCAAATTCCATTTTCTTGAATTCAATATCAATTGGGTTGTGATCTGATGTAATAATGTCGATTGTTCCGTCTGTAACTCCTTTTAATAAAGCTTGTCTGTCAGCTTCAGTTCTTAGCGGAGGGGTAACTTTAAAACGCGTATCAAAACCTTCTAGTTTTTCATCGGTTAAAACCAAATGATGTACAGCGACACTTGCCGTTACTTGTAATCCTTTAGCTTTAGCTTCTCTGATTAGCTCAACCGATTTTGCGGTAGAAATGGTCGGAATATGAAGTTTTCCTCCTGTATATTCCAGTAGAAATAAGTTTCTTGATATTTGTAATTCTTCGGCTAGATTCGGGATTCCTTTTAAACCTAATTTGGTCGAAACGATTCCTTCATTGGCCACACCATTTCCTTTTATATTTGGATCCTGAGAGTAGGTAATGACTAATCCGTCAAAATCCTGAACATATTGCAAAGCGATTTTTAGCAAGTTGGCGTTGTCGATACTTTTATTGTAATCTCCAAAAGCAACCGCTCCGGATTTTTTCATATCAAATAATTCCGCCATATCTTTTCCTTCGCTCGCTTTGGTTAAAGCACCAATAGGAAAGAGTTCTGTAGCAAAACCATTCGCTTTATTCTTTACAAAATTTACCTGGGATTGATTGTCGATAACAGGAAAAGAGTTGGGTTGTAAAGCAATTGCTGTAAAACCACTTTTTGCTGCTACGTTCAGTCCGTTTGCAATGGTTTCCCTGTCTTCGTAGCCAGGTTCTCCTAATGAAACACTGCTGTCAAACCAACCTTGAGAAAGATGTAAATTGTCAAATTTAACTTCGGTTGTATCTTCGATATCAAGAATCGAAGTTCCTATTTTTTCTATTAAACCATCTGCAATTAAAAGATCAACGGTCTGGTTATGAAACGGACTTTTTGAATCGATAATTTTGGCGCTTCTGATGATTATTTTCATATGTAGAGAAATTTATTTTAATTGAAATCTTGTTTCTAATACTTTTGGACATACAGTTTGTCATTTCGACGAAGAAGAAATCTCCGCAAGTAACTCCGTAATGAGAATCAAATCTTTGTCGAGCTTCTCGTGGAGATTTCTCCTTCGTCGAAATGACAAACTAAGAGCTAAAAGAAAACGTTACGTTTTACTTCACAAATTTAATAATTGCCATTTCTAATGCTAAAAATAACAGTGCAAAGATAACAAACCATTTCCAAATTTGGCTGTCAGTTCGTTCAGTTTGTAGTGTATTAAAGATAGTCGAAATCGTATCGGCAGTTTTAAAATCCGAAACCACATTTGTGTTTACCTGACTCAAATCGCTTTCGGTTCTTTTATAATTGAAGCTCAGGTTTTCTACCCATTCTTTTTTATCAAAAATGCTATAATTTCCGGCTGTTTCAGGGAAATCATTAAAAGTTAATTTTACTTTATTATTCAGGATTTGCTGAATCGGAATAAAAAAATCTTCAGTTCCTTTTACTTCCAAAATAGCATCTTTCGTCAATAAAACATCTACAAAATACGGTTCGTTATTACCAATGGTCAGGGCATTAACTCCTGTTTTTTGATTGTTTTGACCCATTTTATAGAATAACGGAACAATCAAGGGCGATTGCTGAAAGTTAGAATTTGTAGTATTGATAGGTGCTGCAAAAACGGTAATTCCAGAAACAGGATTCTGAATTGCTGTTACAAATACACTTTGATCTTCATAAGATAAAACGGCCGGATAAGGGCTCGAAATATCAAATGAGCTATTTGTTTTTGGATATTGAAAATTGGTAATTTTATTTTCGAAAACTCCGGAAAATAAAGGATGATCGAAATTGATTTTGGTAATTAGCTTGTTTTTATTTTCAAGATCTCTGAATTGAATTTTTCCAAAGTTGCCCAAAAATGAATTCAAATTCGAGACAGAACTTTTTTCTGAAGGAATGACAACCAGATTTCCACCTTTAGAAACAAATGCTTTCAAGGTAGTTTGCAAGGCCTGAGGAACTTCAATTAATTCATTTAAGATAATCGTGTTTTGTTTGTCTAAACTATTATAATCTAAACTGTTAATCGAGTAATTGTTGTAATTGAATTCAGATGAAGTATAAATTCTCGCTAAGAAATTACTTTTTTCCGGTTCTCCGATACTAATAACATTTGTTTTTTTAGTTTTCGAAATACTAAAAAAGAGTTTGTTATCGTAAGTAAGACCATTGTCCTCAATTGTTACATATCCGTGAAAAGCTTCTTTTGGAATTGTAAAGTTGATTTTCTTTTTCTTCGCATCAAAATTAATAATCGTTTTGGCAATCAATTTATTCTGATTGTATAATGCCATCGAAACGGGTTTAAAACCTTCTCCGTAAGCAGATAAATTCACCGTTAATTCGTAGAAATTCTCTAAAGTCTGATTGATAAAAACACTATCAATAGCAATATTGTTTTTTTGTTCGGCTGATGGAATTATAAAATATGGTTTTTCTTCGCTATCGATATTTTTAACATCTTTTTCAGCTAAACCTACAGCATCTGTTATAATGACAATGTCTTTTTTATAAGCCGATTTATGGGCTTTTATTTTCGCCATAATCGACGAAAGTTCAAAAGGAGTTGCGCTGTATTGTAGATTCTGCAAAGCCGCTTTAGATGATTTGATATCGGTATTCCAATAATTTTCGGTATTAGTTAATAACGAAAACTGAGTCGTTTCTGGTGTATTTTCTAATAATTCCTGAACGGCGCGTTTTAATAGTTCACCTTTTTTGCCTTTAGCCTGCATACTAAACGAATTATCAAGAATGATATACATTTCGTTCGTTGCATTTTTGCTGTCTTTTGCTTCAAAGAAAGGTTGGGAAAAGGTTAAAATAATACAAGTCAATAATAATAAACGAGTGGCTAATAAAAGTCTTTTTTTGATTTTTGAACTCTTTCGGGTTTGAATCGAAAGTTCTTTTAAAAAGCGTACGTTAGTGAAATAAGAAGTTTTAAAACGTCGTAATTGAAATAAATGAACCAAAATTGGAACAATCAATAAAAACAGAAAGTATAGAATTTCAGGATGTTTAAAATGCATTCTGGCTTAGATTTATTTCACAACGTTTTGTAGATGCTGGTCAAAAATACAAATTTTTCGTCAAACCATATAGGTAATAATATTTAAACCATATAAGTAATGTAAGAGATATAAGTAAAATGTAATGGAAAAAAAATTAAATGAACTTATATCACTTATATGGTTTAAAAAGTTAGCAACGAGTTTGAATAATGTAACTTTTGTAATTTCTTTTGTAACAAAAAATGGCTTTGCGAATGATATTATTGAGTATTTTAGCGTATTCAAAAAACAAATAAAAAACTATGAAAAGATTATATATGCTGCTTTTTTCAGCGTTAGCTTTTACAACTTCACAAGCTCAGAATAAATTTAATTTGCTGGTAGGAACTTACACGAATACTTGCGATAGTAAAGGAATTTATGTTTACGAATTTGATGCAGCTTCGGGTGATTTCAAATTAAAAAATTCTACAGAAAAAGTAGTAAGTCCGAGTTATGTATCGGTTTCAGCAAATAATAAATTTGTTTATGCAGTAAACGAAAACGGAACGCAAAGTGCTGTAACAGCATTATCGTATGATGCACCAACAGGTAAACTTAAAGTGTTGAATACAAATTCTTCTTTAGGCGCAGATCCTTGTCATTTGATTAATGACGATAAAAATGTGATCGTAGCTAATTATTCCGGAGGAAGTATCGCAGTATTTAAGAAAAATGCAGATGGAAGTATCACCGAAGGCCAACAATTGATTCAGCATGAAGGAAAAGGACCCAATGCGGCACGTCAAGAAAAGGCGCATGTGCATCAGGTTGTTTTTTCTCCGGACAAAAAGTTTGTTTTGTCGAATGATTTGGGACAGGATAAAGTTTTTATTTATAAATACAATGCAGGTGCAAGCCACGAAATGCTTACTTTAAAAGGAAGCGTTGATGTAAAAAAAGGAAGTGGCCCGAGACATTTAACTTTTAGTAAAGACGGTAAATTTGTGTATTTAGTTCAGGAATTAGATGCAACGCTTACTACTTTTAGTTATGATAAATCAGGAAGTTTAAAACTGATTGCGGAAACGAGTATTTTACCAAAAGGATTTACCGGAGGAACTGGTGCTGCGGCTATTAAAATTTCGCCTGACGGAAAGTTTTTATATGTAACAGATCGCGTTGATGCTAATAATATTTCGGTTTATCAAATTAAGAAAGACGGAAAAATTAAATTTGTTGAGCAACAAAGTACTTTAGGAAAGGGCCCAAGAGATTTCGCTATTGACCCAACAGGAAATTACCTTTTAGTTGGTCATCAATATACTAATGATATCATTATTTTTAAAAGAGATAAAATCACAGGAAAACTTACTAATACAGGAAAGAAAATTGAATTGTGTTCTCCGGTTGGATTGGTGTTTACCAAGATATAGTTTTCAGTCTCGGTCTCAGTTTTCAGTTTCCTAAAAGTGCTGAAAACTGAAACTGAAAACTGCGACAAAAAAAATCCAAATTCTAAGTTCAACAACTTGGAATTTGGATTTTTTTTATTGGAATTTTAGAGATTACTTGTTCTTATCTTTTCTCTTCTTATCTCTCGTTTTCAACATATTTCGGTTGACAGATCCGTGGGTTTTCTTTTTAGTTTTAGAAGGGCCTCCAAGGTTCACTTTTTTATTCTTTTTATCTTTTTCATGAAAAGCACCATCACCCGTTAGTTTTTGTTTTTTCATTAAAAACTTAATCGGTTGTTTGTCTTTTTCAGGTTCAATTAGTTTTGATGAAATTTCAACTTCTTCAGGAAAGTCAGCAATTGCCAATTCCTGATTCATTAGTACTTCCACTTCTACTTTAAATTCTTCTTCACGAGGTGTAATAAAGCTAATAGCGGTTCCTGTAGCATCTGCACGACCTGTACGACCAATTCTGTGCATGTATAATTCAGGAAATTCCGGAAGTTCAAAGTTAATTACGTGAGAGATATTCGAAATATCAAGACCTCTCGCCATAATATCTGTCGTGATCAATCCGCGTAGATTTCCTTCCTGGAATTCAGCCATAGTACTCAAACGGTAATTTTGAGATTTATTTGAGTGAATTACTCCAAACTGACCTTCGAAATCCTCTTCGATTCGGGTATGAAGCATATCCGAGATCTTTTTATTATTCACAAAAACCAAAACACGTTCCATGCTTTCGTTTGTTTCTAATAAATGTTTCAACAAATTTACTTTTGTATTGAAGTTAGGCACATTATAAGTAATCTGAGTAATATTTTCAAGCGGAGTTCCTGAAGCAGCAAGTGTTACTTCTTCCGGAAAATCAAAAAAGTCATTCAAAACAGCATCCACTTCATCAGTCATGGTTGCAGAGAAAAGAATGTTTTGACGTTTGGTTTTCATCATCGCCAAAAGCGCTGTTAATTGCGTACGGAAACCAAGGTTTAACATTTCATCAAACTCATCAATTACCAGTTTTTGAGTTTCATCAAAACGAATAACCGCATCAAGCGCTAAATCCATTGTACGACCTGGAGTTCCAACTAAAATGTCGACACCTTCGTAAACGGCTTTTTTTTGTGTATTGATATTTACCCCACCAAAAATACCAAGTGTTTTAACCGACATATATTTGGTTAATTTTTCGACTTCTTCTACAACCTGAACTACTAATTCACGGGTTGGAACCAGAATTACGATTTTAGGCGTATTGGTTGGTGTAAATTTGTATAATTTTAAAAGAGGTAACAAGTAGGCAAATGTTTTACCGGTACCGGTTTGTGCAATTCCCATCATATCCCGGCCAGACATAATCACGGCAAAAGATTTTTCCTGAATAGGAGTAGGCGTAACAAAGCCTAATTCGTCGATTGCTTTTTGTACTGATTTTGGAAGATTGAATTTTTCGAAAGTGCTCATTTGCATTAAATTTTGTGCAAATATAGCTATAAATAGCTGAAAATTGGTATTTCTTAGAAATTACGATAGTTTGGGGCATTCGTATTTCTCAAAAAACGACTTTGAATTGCTATAAAAATCGTTTTATTCGCAATAAAAGTTCATTTGGATTAAAGGGTTTTGCAATAAAATCATCAACGCCTAACTGAAAAGCTTCTTCGACCGTATTTTCTTCCTCACCAAGTGCCGAAAGCGCAACGATACGAATATCCTTAAAGTTTTGTTTGATATGGCTAATGATTTCCAACCCTGATTTAAGCGGTATAATAATGTTAGTAATCACTAAATCAGGCATAATAGTCGGAATTCGTTCTATAGCATTAATACCGTCTTTGGCAATACTTATTTTATAGCCTTCTCTTTTCAGAATAAATTTTAGAATTTCGATTGTCATGTCATCATGATCAATAATCATAATTTTTTTGTCACTCGTGTTCATGTTTTAAATGTCATTTTTTGTATAATTCTATTTCGTCCAGCATTACCATTGGTTTTTTATTTTTTCTTTTCCTCCAATTGGGTACTGCGGTTTGATTTTGTACAATTATTTTAATCGAGGCAAAACTACTAAAGCTTTGATCTTCAAATTCCCATGATTTTGTTGTAATTTCAAAGTCTTCTGTTAAATTGTCACAAATTTTTTCTTGCAGAAGATGCCACTTTTGATCTTTAAAACCATAAACCTTTATTTTTTTAGGCAAAAAGATCCAATGTCTCTGATCATTTAGGAAATTTATTTTTAAGATATTAAAATCCAGTTTTTTGGTTTCAATTTCAATTTCAGGATTGTTTTCGTACCATCCAATCCAGTTGATGTTGAAATCCTTATACCCTCTGTTTCCGTCCACTAAACCATAACTTCCTTTGCCTTTAAACTCATCAGAAGGTGGAGTAGTAAAGCTTACTTTTAAATCTTCTCCTAAATGTGTTACAGTATTTTTGCAGATTTCCAGCCATTCTTTATAATAATTATCAGGAGAAAGTCCGCCTTCGCTGAGTTCGTAAATACCAAATTGATTGCAGGCTTTGTTGAATTTTAAAACTCTTTCTGTCAAGCCTTCTCTTACCATTTTTTCTCCTTTAGAATTTACGATAAACATTCCGTGTTGGTTTTTTCCGTAAAATTTTGCCTGTTCAAAATAGACATATTCTAAAGCCAATCGTAATTTTTGAATTCGGGAACTCAAAACCGAATCATTTTCAATGGCGCCTGAAGCTTGTTCTAATAATTGATCGTATTGGTCCATCGCTTCCGGTGTTAGAAATGTATTTCTAGCATCTACCGGACTGGAATAAATATCTAAATAGGTGTTGCTTTTTTTCTGGTTAGTTTCGAGAAGATTTAAATATTTGCCGACAAAAGGAGCTGCTTTTCCGTAAAAACCTCTTAAAAAATCGGCAGTTGTGGCTTCGACATCAATATCGGTATTCCACATTAATTTTGCCAAAAGATATTGTCGTAACTCTGAGAAATCTCCAGCAATATCTGAATATCCCTGAACAAATAATCCTTTTACCTTATTCTTTTTAAAGAGTTTATAATTGCCCTGAAAAGACTCAAAATTTGGAAAAGGGGACATATAATTCGAAAACTGAACCGTATAATCCCAAAGAAATAAATGAGGTGAAGTAACGCTCCAGTTTTCTAACGTTTTTACAAACGACGGAGCATTTTCTGGTGTGATTGATTTTCCGCGATTCAATTCTATCGGGCAAAAAATAGTATAGATATTAGGCTCTATTTTCAAATTAACCGGAGGTTTAAAAGTATGAAGATAGGCGAGGGTTGTAATTTTTGTTTTTGGAAAATGGGCTGCAATTTTATTCAAAAAATAATAAAAGGAGCCTTGTGGTCCGCCGTGTTTTTTATTTAAAGCTTTACACTGAGTACATTCGCAATACACCACATCGTCATTTTGACTTACCGAATAAAATTGAGCATTAGGCTTTTCGGCTATAATCTGAGCCATTTTTTTCTCTACCAATTCTACAACCGTATCATTGCTCATACATAAAGACTCTGTATTGCGTTCGCCTTCGTACAAAGCAAAAAGTTTAGGATTGGTTTTAAAATATTCTTTAGCCGGAACCAAAACGCTAAAAGAATGTCCCCAAATACCAAAATCATCAACCTGCCAATCGAGTTTATGCCAATCCCTAAAATCTTCATCGTAACAATCAGGATAAAAAAGTGCCCGATAATCAAATGATGGCTCATGTATTTTTTGAGTGTTTTTTGCAAAAGTAAGCTGCGTTACCTTTGGGATATAGGTTTCTGAAGCAGTAAATTTTCTAAATTCCCAGATTTCTAACAAAGTAAAAACGGCATAACGAAGGTATTTTTGATTTGGCGCAATTAAGTAAATCGATTTTGAATCGCTTTTGATCTTAAATTCATTAGGCTTGAGTTTTTCAGTTGCTGATATTGATAGTATTATTTGTGATGCATTGCTTTCTTGTTGGCTTTCGGCTGTAATTTCAAAAGGTTTTGCGAATGCTTTATTCAAGTAATATTTTAATACTCTTGCGGCTTGCTGAGCATTTTCAGAAGTGGGAACAATTTTATTCGCATCCGTTATTATAATTTCAGATTGGGCCATTATATTTAAGCTAAATAAGAAAAAAAAGAAAAGTTGAAAGTAGTAGTATTGCTTTTTTCTCATGAGATTTAAAATTTGTATTGTAATAAAAAAGCAAAATCAAGTTCGGTTTGAAATTTGTTTTTCGTGTATTCCTGCTCATTATCGGTTATTAAGAACCCTACGATGTAATGATTGCTTATTAGTTTATTAAATCCCAAACTTAATCGATAAGAGCTTAAAGACTTTCGTCTGTCATATTCTGCAGCTGTGGTTCGATCATCAGGCGAAGTTCCGTATCCTGCTATTAACGTAATATAATCGTATTTTGTTTTATAATAATAACGACCCGTTAAAGTAAAAGAAGGACTATCTTCTTGAATATATGATCGTAGATTAACCCAATATGATCCAAAATATTTTCCGAGACCAACGTTTAGTGTTTTTAGATTGCTGTTGTCTTGCATGGCGATATAACGAACGCCTAAATCAGCTTCCCAGCCTTTGTTGAAATTATGAAAATAAGAATATCCCAAGCGCCATTCCGGAAAAGCACTGTCTTTGCTATAAGCCACATCAATATAAGAATAGTTGTTTTTTTTGGCAAAAAGATACGATTCGGCCTCAAACTGAAGTCCGCTGGCTTGTACTAAATCTGAAGAAAGTCGTTTGGCATAGCTCACTCTCCCAATCAAACTTCCCCAGGTTCGTTGATGCATATAATCGGCACTAACTAAATGCCACGGACCAACTCCTTCACGATCAATTGTGGTGATGTTATAATAGGCACCAACACGATCGATATTTGTTTTGGAGTATAAAGCAAAAAGATGCTGTTCTATGTCCGGATCGTTAGGAAATTTTTTTCGGATTGATTTTAAGTATTTAGCTTCATTTTGAGTATCATTTTGCAGCGAATAAATTGCAATTCGTTTCAGCCTAAAGGTTTTGTTGTCAGGATATAATTCGATTGCTTTATAGGTTAACTCTAAAGCTTCGGTGTAATTTTTATCTTCTAAATCTAAATTAATAAGATAAATAAAAGCATCTTCATATTTGGGATTTTTATCAATTACATAATTATAATAAAATCGGGCGCTGTCTTTTACTTTGAGTAAATCATAATTTCTGCCCAATGCTAAATGAAAATCGATATAATCGGGCGCTAATTTTTTGCCTAATAATCCTCTCTGAATATTAAGTTTATAATTAGGTCGTGCGCTTTTCATGTCTTTAGTTATCACCGTTAAAAGACTATCTGTGTCTATTTTTTGCGCGTTACTATTTTGGTTAGAAAACAAAAACAAGCAAAAAATCAATACAATTGTATGTAAAGTTGTGTTCTTCATCATCAATTATTTTTTAGTTGGGGTTGTGTAGCCTTTTCGAACCATAACACCCCAATTTTGTTCTTTTTTTCGAAAGAAGAGCCAATATCCTTTTAGTGATGCGAAAACCGTAATGGGATGATATACAAAAGGTTCCAGCGCAGCCATACCGATAAGAATTAGTAACTCTTTGTAATTGGCATAACTTTTATATAAAATCTCATCAATTAAGATGGATATTATCGTTATCGAGAGATAAAACAAGTACACTAATAGACTTATAATCAATAAATATTGGTAATCTATGATACCAAAAACAAAACTTGCAATTAAAGTGATTACACCTATAAATTCAATAATTGGAACTAAAAATTCAAAACTAAAAAAGTACGGTAATACCAAAAAACCGGTTCGGCCATATTTTGGATTCAGAAACATTTCTTTGTGTAAATACAATGTTTGTACCAATCCTCGTGCCCAGCGTATGCGTTGTCTTAAAAACACCTCTTTTGTACTCGGAACTTCTGTCCAGCAAAGCGATTCCGGAATGTATTTTATTAAAAAAGGCTCTTTATTATCGTGCATATATCTTCTCATTCTCGTCACCAATTCCATGTCTTCTCCTAATGATTTGTGCCAATATCCTCCGGCTTTTATTACAATGTCTTTGTCAAACATCCCAAGGCCTCCGGAAACAAGCAATAATCCGTTAATTTGACTCCATGCCATTCTTCCAAACAAAAAAGAACGTACGTATTCTAATTCCTGAAAACGCGGATACCATTCTTTAGGATAATGTACTTTAAACAAAAAGCCTTCTTTGATCTCGCAGGAATTCGAAATCCTGATTCCGGCGCCGCATGCTATTACGCGGGTTTCATTTTCCATGAAAGGTTTTGCCAGTTTTAAAATAGTATCTCTTTTTAAAATGCAATCAACATCTGTACATAAAAACAGCGGATATTGAGACGAATTGATTCCTGCGTTTGAGGCATCGGCTTTGCTTTTTCCGTTGACTTTATCAACAATCAATAGCTTTGAATAAACGGGATTTGTCGATTTATAGTGTCCACGAACAGGCTGCGTTATGATTTTTTCCTGATAGTAGAAATCAATTTTGACAAGATCGAATTCGGTAATTAGTTTTTCAAGCGTATCATCTGTGCTTCCGTCATTAACAATAATGATTTCATATTTTGGGTATGTTAATGAAAGTAAGGATTTTACGTTGTAGACAATATTTACACCTTCGTTGAAAGCCGGAGCGACGATCGAAACACCTAAAATATGATTGGAGCGAAGCAGCACTTCTTCGTCTAAATATTTCTGATATTTTAAATGTTTTATGATGGCCCAATACGATAATATCGAGAGGAATATGTAAAATAAAATATAGGCAATAGAAAACCAGGCTATAAAAAGATCATAACCCCAAATAAGATGTGATAGAAAATCATGAATCATAACTGGCGTTTTCTAATGTGATTGATCATTTTTTGTGTGTCTGCATCTTTTGTACCTAATACATTAAGTCCTGCAGGATCTATATTATTTAAACAGCAAACCATTTGAAGTTTGAGGTCTTTGATTTCTTCTTTTTTAATTTGATGGATTAAAAAATCTATTGTTTTTTCTGAGCCTATTGCTGACAGCGCTTCGAGAATTTCAAGTTGAATTTCTAATGTTTCGGTTTGTAGTAATGATAGTAATTCAGCTTCGGCTTCAAAAAGATAAAGGTCGCGAATGGCAATAATTGCATCTATGCGCAATTCTTTTTCTTCGTGATGTAAAAGCTTAATTATTTCTGCTGATTTGTTCCTGTAGTTGTAAAAGACCATCGTCATGACGGCCAGTTTTAGAATGGTTGGATTGTCTGATTGTATCCAAACATCGATATCGGGTGGAATTGGTATTTTTTCTGAATGTAAAACATCCATCACTTTTATGGTTGTAATAATCGAGACTTTTACCGGTAGTTTGTTTACGGCCTGCCAATCGCCTTTTGATAAAACCAAATAGGCAATATTAGCATTCGACCGAATAATTTTGTCCGGATGAAAAAGGTACTTTTTTAGAAGTGAAATTCCGGGTTTGTATTTTAATGCCTGAAAATGATAAATACCTTCACGTTTTTTATATTTTCTAAAATCCCGAATTAAACTTGCTGAATAATGATTAAGATCGAGTTGTTTGTAAATAAGAAGAATATTTTTTGCTGTCTTACCTTTTAAGTTGCTTTTCATCCGGATCATATCCTCGATGAGCATGTTTTTGCACCAGGTTTTATGTATCGGAATTTCTGATTTGAACTTCGCGATTTTATATTTTAAAGTATTTTTATCCGGTTTTGATAAGGTAATCTCTGTCAGGAAAATTTCAGATTTTCGTATTATAAGGTGTCTGTAAGGTAGTGTGTACTGATAATGAATTCTTTTTAGTATTAAAGCCAGCGCCAGAGATAAACTTGTAAATACAAATAAAGGAATGGCGTAATGTTTTATATAACCTATAAAATGTTCCATATAACATAGCTTTATGTAGTAATATTACGAAAAAAAACGCAATAAAGCTAATGAATGGGGGAGTTGTTGGGGTTTGAATTCTTTGAAAATTCTAATGTGAAGTAAGTTAGCAGATAGTTTGAAACCCCAATTAATTTGTTAATTGGGGATTTAGAATATTTTAAATTAGTTCTTATCTTTAATAATTTGTTTTATAAATTTTAGTATTTGTAACTAAGTAAATAAAGTTTCCAATTTTATAAAAATCAAGGCATGCTCCTTCAAGTTTTTCGCCATAATTCTCCCAGCTATTTCCTTTATCTTTTGATATAAAAACTTCATTATTACGACCTGCAAAAAGGTTATTGTCAATAGAGTAAAAACAAAAAACAGATGTTGGGGATAAATTGTTTTTCATTGAAAGTGTCAAATTAGATATGTTTTCGTCTGTACGGTAAATATTTCCAGGTGCACTGCCAGATCCTGTAGCGATAAAAAAAGTATTATTTAAAAATGCCATTGAAGTAATACTTCGTTCATCATTTAATTCATTATTCATCAAACTAAAATTATTGCCTCCATCTAAGGATTTATAAATTTGCCCAGTAACATTAAAACCTAAATAACTAGACAGTAAAAAAATACTAGAATTAACTTTTAAAAATTGTTTACCATTGTACTGGTTCTTTGTATCAAAAGCTTTAATAAATTTCCAATCTATACCATTATTGCTAGATTTAAAAACATAAGAACCAATAGTAACAAAAATATTTGAATCTATAATTGCAATAGTTCCAACTGAGCCAGTTATATAGGAAGCATCAGCCTGAGATACTAGAGTTGGAGAATAATAAGAACCTTCAATAGTTTTATAGTCATACAATGTATTCCAAACAGAAATCCAAGTGTTACCATTATCTATTGATTTATATATTCGAGTCTTAGTAGAACTGCCTGGAGACATAAAACTTGTGGTAGCATAAAGGGTGTTATTTAAATAATAAATTTTGCATACTCGTTTATCAATAAGACCATTGTTGATTGCAATCCAATTTTTTCCTCCATCAACAGATTTATATATACCATCTGCTACTGTCCCTATAAACAAATCTTTTCCATTTGTACAACTAGAATAAATTCCATATCCATTATCTTCACTAAATGGAACATTTGTCCATTCCGCAGAAGAAATATCGGTGTTATCAGAATCACTTTCTTCAGAGCTACTACAATTAGTAAATAAAGCTAACATAGAAACTACAAGACAAGCAGTTTTTAAAAATTTAAAATTTTCCATTTAGGGTTTTGTTTTGATTAATAAAATTCAAAAGTATTGGAATTGAAAAATCGAAAAAACAAGAATTAGTTATCGTATCTAATCCTTTATTTATCGTTAAATGGAATAAAAAAAAACTATTCGTTTATGAATAGTTTTTTAAGGTTGAATGAATCAATTATTAGCTTTTATTTTTAGTATCAAAATGTATATTTTATTTTAAAACTTCGATTTTAATTCTATAATTACCGCTAACAGGCACATCGGTATTTTTATTGATGAAAGTACAAGTAAAGTTTCCTTCGATGATGTAGAATTTAGATTGTGAATCTTCGGATACAAAATCAACTTTAGTTATTTTGTGTGTAGTTTGGCTGTTTGGTTTTAGATTTAAATAAGTATTCGTCTTTTTGTCTTCGTATACAATGCTTAAGTCATTGTTTAGATTACAAAAATCACTATCGATTCCGTCTGTTGAAAATGTCCAGATACTATTTGTATCCGTTATTCTTGTCGTAAGTATGTTGTTTTTTTGTGCATTTGCGTAATCATCAAGATTTTCAAAGTGAGCAAGACTAACTTCGACATATAAGGCTGAATTTTCTACCTCACCAACATACTGTAAAAATAAATCACCAGTATTGCTACAATTATCCTGGCCACCAAAACCGGTTGCATATAATCCTTCACTATTGAAAGTTGTACCGGATATATTTATTTTTAAGAATAAATCTTCATTTGAAGTTGAATCATTTTCATCAGAGCTGCTACAACTGCCAAATAGAATTAGAATTAAGGAACATACAGAAATTTTTACAAGTAATTTTAAATTATTCATCATATTGCTTTTAGTATTAATATGAATCAAAAATAATTTAACGGAATGTTGAATTTTGGGCCACTTAGTTCCCGTATACATTCACTGATTAATCGTAATTAATTAAAGAATTTGAAGTTTGAGAATTACCGTGGTACCCTCATTTTGGCTGGAAGAAATAACAATTGGATTAGAATTATCTGATTGAAATAAAGTAATACGTTCTTTTGCTAAATCTATTCCTTTTGAAGTATGAAGTTTGTTTGCGTTTCCTGATTGAACTCCTTTTCCGTTATCGATAATCTCACAAAAAAGATAATTATCTTGTTGTCTAAAAGAAATAGTTAGTTTAGGGTTTAAAGATCGGGAATCAAAGGCATGAACAAATACATTTTCAACAAAAGGCTGAATAAGCATTGGTGGGATTTCAGTTTCAAATAAATCTAAATTTTTATCGATAATTAAATCAAATGCAACCTGGTTTTTAAATCGCATATTTTCTAATGTTATGTAAGATTGCAAATATTCTATTTCATCAGATAATGCAATTCTTTGAGCGGATGAATTATTAAGAGTCTGACGGATTATTTTCGAAAATTCGCCCATATACATTAACGCATCATCTGTATTATTATCAATAATATAGTTCTGAATAGAATTCATAGCATTAAAAATAAAATGCGGATTCATCTGACTTTGCAGAGCTTCCATTTTAGTTTCGGCAAAACGCTTTTGAATTTCTGCTTTATTACGTTCCTGATTTTTTACCGCACGGATACGATTGATATAAATGAAATAAACACACATGCAAATTAGTACAAAACTTCCTCCCAAGAACCACCATGTTTTCCAAAAAGGCGGTGTTATTTGAATTTTAAATATATCATTTAAAGATATTTCGCCCGAAAATAAATCCTTCGTTTCTAATCTTATTATATAATTACCGTTTGGTAAATAAGTTAAATTAATGGTCTTGTCTTTTGTCCATTTGCTCCAATTAGAATTGGATAATCCTATAACCTGATAACGATATTTTAGTTTATTAGGATATTGGGCATTTTGAGGTTCAAAGCTAATAGATATTGTATTTTTATTATAAGGAAGTGCTATTTGGTCTGAATCATAACTCAGCCATTTAAAATGATTTTGATTGATACTTTCAAAATTGACGTCTATTCCCGTAATTTTTATCTTTCTCGAAGTATTTTTTGAAACAATATAATCTTTAAAATCAAATTCAAAATAGCCGTTTTGTGTTCCGATCGTTAAAATAGTTCCTGTAATATTTGACGAAGTAAAAGTCTTAGCTGTTAATCCCTGTTCTTCATCAATCAATCGAACAGTACCATTTTTATATATGTTTAATCCTTTTTCTGTTCCTATAAATAAATAATCCTGATAACATTCTATAAACGAAATCGAATTGCCATTTAATAGTTTTCGGTCAATTTTATGGATGATTTTAAAACCTTTTAAAACATCAATAATAAAAATATCTCCAAATGAATTGGCAACTACAAGCTCTTTTTTGTCATTGATCTTGATTTGTACGATTTCATTTTCTTTCCAAACATTATTGAAGTAGTACGAATAAAATTTACCGTTTTCATATCTATATAGTCCATTAGTTGATGAAGCTACATAGTATTTGCCTGCTAATGGTAAAATAGCAAAAGCATCTTTTGGATTGTTTAAATTACTAGATTCATAGCGCTTAAAAGCATAATTGGTTCTAAAGTTTTCAACTTCACAAAATTTGCCATAAGCGACCTGAAAGATTATTTTATTATGATCTGTAAAATCAAAAGCACTGGTTGAGTAGGGATAATATTCCTTGATTATTCCGTCAGTCTTTATCCCAAACAATCCTATAGTTGAATTTACCCAAATAATCGAATTAATAATTTTAAGGCCTCTTAATTCAAACGCCTCTAATCTGGTTTTTGAAAAAGAAACAAAATATTCGTATTGTGATAATTTAGGATTTGTTCTGAAACTAAATCGGGCAAAATCGTAAAACTTTTGATTAGATATTTCAGTAGTGATTTTGTTTTTTTTCAGAAAAAGTAATCCTGCTTTGTTTAAAATTAAGTTTTGATCTTTAAAGTTTGCAAGAGAAACAATATCTAATTTTGATTTTTTATGAAAAGAAGCTGGGTAATATTTTATTTCTTGTTTTAAATCGATTTTAAACAATCCTTTATTTATTGTCCCTACATACAGATTGTCTGTTTTAGCATCATAATATAGACTCCAAACTTCAAAACTTTCAATTCCGAAAGCATCATTAAGATTAATTATTTTATTGTTGATTACTTTATAAATACCGCCTGTTGCAAAGTTAATTCCGTTGCCTGCAATATAGGTTATACCTCGTTTATCTGTAGCAAAATTCCAAAAGACACTACTCCCAAAATGCAGATTAGCATCTTTACTTGACAAATAATCTTTTATACTAATCTTGCTTATCGCATTATTGATATGATCACTATGACAAATATAAAGACTATCACTTTTTTTATGGATTGAAAAAATATCCGGCTCTTTATGATTGATCAATTTGATACTTTTTTTTGCCAAATCTACTTGCCAAAAGCCATCATTAAAAGTGCCAAAATATATCTGAGAATCTATCTCAACAAAATCCATGACCTGAAAGAGGTTTCTCGATCCGATAATTTTGTGGCTAAAAATAATTTTATGGGTTTTAATATCGAGAACTGAAATCCCGAATTCAGTACCTATGTAGAGAAGGTTTTTGTAGATAAATAGCCTTCTGATTTTATCATTAATCAATCCTTTTTTTTGATTTATGATTTCGAAATTTTTACCATTATAAAAACTCAAACCTCCACCATGACTGCCAAACCACATATTATGATTGCCATCTTCTGTAATAGTCCAACAACTATTGTGCGCTAGACCGTCTGAAGTGGAGTAATTTTTTACTCCTCCGTTTTGAATGGCTGATAATCCATTTGCAGTTCCGACCCAAAGAATACCACGAGTATCTTTATATATTGAATAAATACTATTGTTAGGAAGTCCATCAATTGTAGAAAAATTCTTTGATGGAAATTGTTGCGAAAAAGTGGTCTCAACAATAAAAAACAGAATAAATAATAGATTACTTTTTTTGAATGATAGCATTTATAAATTCTTCTTTTTTTCTAACAGAGACAGGCAAAGTTTCTCCATTGCTAAGTTCAACAAGGAGTTCATTTGTTTTATTAAATCGGGTAACGTAATTAAGGTTTACTAAATATGATTTATGGATTCTTTGAAAAATAGAAGCCGGAAGCAACTCTTCGACATATTTTAAGGTTTTAGATAAAACAATATTTCTACCGTCTAAGCAAACAACTTTGCAGTAATTACTATCCGCTTCACAATATAAGATAGAATTGGTTTTTAGCAACTCAAATCCGTTTTCTGTTGGTAATGCAATCCTGTTGTAAGCTGAGCCTCCTGTATCAATATTTTCTAAAAGTAATCGTAGTTTTTCTTCCTGAGATGCTTTGTTTTGTTTTTGATCGTATTTTTTAATGGTCTCTAATAAATCGATATAATTAATTGGTTTTAATAAATAATCTAAAGCGCTGCATTTTATAGCATCGATGGCAAATTCTGAATACGCGGTGGTAAAAATGACTTCAAATTTTATTTTATTCAACTCTTTAAAAAGCTGAAAACCATTTTTATTAGGCATCTGAACATCGAGAAATACTAATTCGGGATTGTATTTTTCGATGGCCGTAATTGCTTCATCAACGCTTTCACATTTCTCGAGAATGAGAAATTTATCAGGAAAATAACGGGTTAAAAGTTTTTCCAGAAACTCTCTCGCGTTGTATTCATCGTCTACAATAATGGTTTTAATCATTCGATAAATGTAGAAATATTTTATTTAATTCAGAAGGATGAATTAGTAAACGTATTGAAATCGATGGTAACCGTAAAGTAACACAATTTATATTTTTCTTTGAAAGCGAGTGGGGTTAAAATCCTTCAAAAACGCCCAATCCAAATAAAGCAAAATCATATTTTACGGGATCGAGAGGATCCATTTTTCTAAGTTTAAGATCTAATTCGTTCAGGGCTTTTCCGTCGTTTTGTTTTCGGGTAAGAATACCTAATTTTCGGGCTACATTTCCTGAATGAACATCTAGCGGACAGGATAATAAAGCAGGCGAAATGGTTTTCCAGATGCCTAAATCGACTCCTTTTGTATCTTGTCGAACCATCCAGCGCAGGTACATGTTGATTCTTTTTGCTGCGGAATTGTTTAACGGATCTGAAATGTGTTTTTGCGTTCGGGGCAAATGATCGATTTCGAAGAATATTTTCTTGAATTCGTGTATGCTTTTTTGCAAACTGTCTTTTTCCTGATGTTTTGCAAAAACGGCTTCCAGGCCGCCATGATTTTTATAAATGTGTTGTAATCCTTTTATAAATCCTGAAAAATCTTTTCCGTTGAAGGTTCGGTGAACGAAATCTTCAAGACGGATTAAGTCGTCTTCGGTATGTGACATGACAAAATCATAAGGAGTATTACCCATTAAATCCATCATTTGATGGGAGTTTTTGATAATCATTTTACGATTTCCCCAGGCAATCGTAGCGCTTAGGAAACCAGCGATTTCGATGTCTTCTTTTTGAGAAAATAAATGCGGAATTTGTACAGGATCACTGTCTATGAAATCCTGATTGTTATATTGAATGACTTTTTCGTCGAGAAATTCTTTGAGTTCTTTTTGGGTCATGATTTTAATGCAAGTTCTTGTGATTCGGGTGCCCTAGCCCTGATGGGAGCGGCATCCTTTTTCTGGCTTCTTTAGCCAGGAAAAGATATGGCGGACAGCAGGAATAGCTCCTTATTCTAATTACTAATTAAACCATCGACCATAACTAATTTTCTATCCGCCATATTTGCCAGTTCTTCGTTATGCGTTACAATCACAAATGTTTGACCAAATTCATCACGAAGCTGAAAGAATAACTGATGCAGGTTTTCGGCAGAATGAGTGTCCAGATTTCCGGAAGGTTCATCGGCAAAAATCACGTCAGGTTTGTTGATTAAAGCTCTTGCTACAGCAACTCTTTGTTGTTCTCCGCCCGAAAGTTCGTTGGGTTTGTGATGTATTCTGTGTGATAAGCCTAAATATTCTAAAATTCTTTTAGCCTCTTTTTCGGTTTCGGCCTTTGGTTTGTTTGCCATAAATGCAGGAATACAAACGTTTTCTAAAGCAGTAAACTCAGGCAATAATTGGTGAAACTGAAAAATGAAACCAAGATTTAAATTTCGGAAATTAGATAATACTTTGTCTTGTTTGCTTTTCTTTTTAAAATAACGATTCATATAAATTGCTAATACAAAAAGTGGGAGCAACAAAGCCGCGATGGTAATGTATCTAAAAATATCGTCGAATATGGTGAGTTTGAAGAATAATAAAAAAGCAAGTAATCCTACGGTATAAATAGCGCCTATCCAGGAAATTAATCTGAATGTTTTTTCCTGTTTAGAATTGTCAGTTTCTACATCCTGTAATTTTAATACATTTTCTCCGTTTATAGTCAGAGACGATTCGGTGTTTATTTCCGGTTTATCGAGTGTTCCTAAAATTTGTAAAAGGGTTGTTTTTCCGGCGCCTGAAGCACCAACAATAGAAACAATTTCTCCTTTTTTGATGTGCAAATCGACTCCTTTTAGAACCTCTAATTTATCGTAGAACTTATGTATATTTTTTGCGTGAATCATTTTGAAACTGTTTTTACAAAGAAACAAAGATTCTGCCGATATAAAAATGGGTTGTAACAGAATTTTATGAAGAAAGCTATTTAAATAGGTATTGAAATTTTATGCTACATTTATTAGAAATTATTTAGCAAGATGAAAACAAAAATTGGGGTATTAGTTTTGATAATTGTACTTCTTGGTCTCTTTATTGGTGCCAAAGTATATGCTGATGATCAATTTGTGGTGTATAAAGCCGATCTTAAAAAACAAGATTTAAGATTGTACTGGAAGAATGATAAGAGAGAAAATTTTGGAAGTATCCAGAACCTCAAACTTTGGCTGGAGAAAGACAATTTGACGCTAAAATTTGCCATGAATGGCGGAATGTATAAAAAGGATAATTCGCCACAAGGGCTTTATATCGAAAAACAAAAGGTTCTGGTTGCTTTAGATACCTTAAAAGCAGCGGGTAATTTCTACTTAAAACCGAATGGTGTTTTTTATCTGACAACAAAAAAAGTTGCCGGAATTTGTAAAACAGAAGATTTTCGCAATAATAATACAATAGCATATGCGACCCAATCCGGCCCGATGTTGGTTATTGACGGAAAAATTCATCCTGACTTTAATAAAGGCTCGGGTAATTTGAATATTCGAAATGGAGTAGGGATTTTACCGAATGGAAAAGTAGTTTTTGTATTGTCGAAAAAGGAAATAAATTTTTATGATTTTGCGAATTATTTTAAAAGCTTAGGTTGCAAAAATGCTTTGTATCTTGATGGATTTGTATCGCGTGCTTATGCGCCATCAGAAAATTGGATTCAGACCGACGGAAATTTTGGTGCGTTATTTGCAGTAACAGAAAAAAAAGAATAATTAAAGGGTTTATTATATGGGAATTAAGAAAGAAAATGGCACTAATAAATAAGTTCAATTCAATCAATTCTTTATAAATTCGAATAATCTAAATGAAATGAAAATGCAGGAAGTAAAAACAATAAACGCAGACGATAGAACCAGAAAACTCCTTTTGGGTTTGCTTTTGGATGGTGTTGGAATGATATCCTTTTCGATTCCGTTGATTGGAGAATTCTCAGACGTAATTTGGGCGCCAGTTGCCGCATTTATTATGACCAGAATGTACAAGGGCAGAGTAGGTAGAGTGGCAAGTGTATTGACTTTTATAGAAGAAGCGTTGCCGTTTACAGATATAATTCCGTCGTTTACACTTACGTGGATTTATACTTATTATTTTCAAAAAGGAGAAAATTAAAAATCTAACAGTTTTATAAATAAAAAATGGCAACCTTAAAAGTTGCCATTTTTTTTTATTTCTTAATGAGAAGTTCAATTAATCTTTAAACAAAAATCCGAGTCCCATATTTTTAAGCATTTTCTTTTCGAAATTCCAGAAAAAACGGAATTGACCAAAAATAGTTCCTATGGCAACCAATAAAACCTGATAGATAGGAAAAATAATCAATAAACGAATTAAAGTAAACCATCCGCCAAAATCTTCCTTGGTGATGCCCAGTAAAACACAAAAGGGTTTAGACAACCATGCAGATGCCGATCCTGTGATGGCAAAAACAATCAATATAATTATGGCTTGTAGGTTTGAGGTAATCCCCCAACGTTTCTTTAATCGATTCATTTTTATTTGCAATATTTACAAATATAAGAACATTATCTTATAGGAACATAGCCGTAAAGCTTTTGTTTGTAAGTATTTTGAAAATAAATCATATAATTGTAAATAAGGTAATTTACTTCGTATCCGTAATGAATGTTTGGCTGATAATCGATCCTCATTTCGTATAAACTTGGATTGTAACGTTGTGGTTGCAAAACACGATTATTCCATTCTGTTACATACAAATTATTCTTATTTTCAAGATATGATAAAGAATAATAATTACGCGGAAGCGCCGTTGCAGCCAGCCAGGTGCTAAAACCATTGTCGATAATAATAACTTCGTATTCTAAAGAATCGTTTGCAATACGTACCGTATCATTTACAGCAACTTTAGGAGTATGTCCGGGATTGGTATTGTTTGCAATATTATTTTTTGAAGTGGTAGAACAAGCAACAATTGTAAATAAAAGGATAAAGATGTAGACGTAATTTTTCATAACTTTTTAGTTTGAAACTTAAATTTACAAAGATATCAATCAACTATGTTGCTATTTAACAACAGTTTATAATTAGTAATTGCAGATTTAAATTTATTTAAAAGTTAGAATATCAAAACCTTTGCCATTCTTACATTCAAAACAAAAAAAAGCTGCTTACCTAAAGTAAACAGCTTTTATATTTTATAAAGAAACCTTTGTCCGTTTGTTACTCTGAACCTTTGAACCTGGAAGTTTATTTACTTCCAAACAACTTCCCAATAAATCCTGCGATTCCACCTTTTGTTTTAGTGACTACAAGAACATCAGCTACATCTACCTTTCCGTCATTGTTTTGATCTAAACCAAATTGCATTCCGTATTTATTGATCGTTTCCATGATGCCGGAAGCTTGTCCGCTGCTTCCAGTAAGCGAACCAATAATATCAGAAATCTGAAAACTACTGTCATTAGGATCTTTTGCTTTATTAACCAAAGAACTTAGTATTTGCGGAATCATATTGGCTGCAACGCCTGATGAAGCCTCGCTGCTTAATCCGAATTTTTCTCCAAGATTTCCGGATAATTGTTGTGTTATTTGCTGCACAACAGGATTCGAGCTGTCAATAGAAGATTTTCCACTAAACAAACCGGCAAGTTGTTCGCCGCCACCTTCTGAAGCAATTTTTTGTAATCCTGCAAATATCGAAGTACTGGTTTCATTTATAACAGCTTCGTTATGCTCATTAGGAACTGCAGCGTTGTTTACTACAGCATTGCCTCCGTATTGTTGTACTAATTGAGTTAATTGTTCAAACATAATGTTTAGATTTAGATTAGACGACAAATTTAATAAAAAGAAAGGTATTTACTACAAAATTGTAATAAATACCTCTAAAGTTAATCTATTTTTTAATTACTCGGTTCGACAAATTCAAGAAATTGTGCAAATCCTTATTTATATGACCTTAAATTAAAGCCAATGTTAAGGTTTAGTATTTTGGCACTTTTACTTTGCACCAGGTCGTAACATCTTCAGGATTAAATCCGGGACAATTATTAACGTTCTTTTTAGGGAAAAACAAAACAGCATTATCAAATGTGCTCAGGTTGAAATAATAGTTGCTGTAATCTTCTCCATATCGCCACACATCGCTTGAACCTCCATTGCCAACCGTTTCAGTAAAAGTAAAAATAGAAGACTGCTCAGGAATAAAATATTCTTTTTCGATAATAAGCGAAAACACATTGCCAAAGATAGAAGTACAGAACAAAGCAATTGCAATTACCATTAGAATCACTTGAATGATCCATTTACGTCCAGAGCTTTTTTGGGGTGTATTCATCGTTATACTTTAAATATTCGCGAAAGTATAAAAAAGAAAGGGATTTACTACAGGTACTTAGTAAATCCCTTTCATCAAATTTAATCTATTTTTCTTAGCTCAACAAAGTAATAATCTGAGAAGCTAATTCAGTACCAATTCTGTCTTGCGCCTCTCCGGTTGCAGCCCCAATGTGTGGAGTCAAAGAGATTTTAGTGTGCATTAAGATTGCCATTTCTGGTTTTGGTTCGCTTTCAAAAACGTCTAAACCTGCAAAAGCAACTTTTCCAGAATCTAAAGCTTTTACTAGAGCTACTTCATCAATAACGCCACCACGAGCACAGTTTACGATTCCAACACCATCTTTCATGATTGCCAGTTCTTTCTCTCCAATGATGTAACCATCCTGAGCAGGAACGTGTAATGTAATGAAATCAGCTTCTTTAAATAAAGATTCTAAAGATTGAGAAACAATCGTAGTTGTAATCGACTGACCGTCAAAAAACTCAACTTTAATATCTACAGAAGGAATAAAACTATCTGCAGCAATTACTTTCATACCTAAACCAAGAGCCATTTTTGCTGTAGCTTGTCCAATACGACCAATACCAACAATACCAAGCGTTTTACCTCTTAATTCTACACCATTTGCGTAAGCTTTTTTCAAACCATCAAAGTTTGAATCCCCTTCAAGAGGCATATTTCTGTTAGAATCATGCAAGAAACGAACACCAGAAAACAAGTGTCCAAAAACCAATTCAGCAACAGATTCTGATGATGAAGCAGGTGTATTAATTACATGAATTCCTTTGCTTTTAGCATAATCAACATCAATATTATCCATACCAACACCACCACGACCAATAATTTTAAGTCCAGGGCAAGCATCAATAATATCTTTACGTACTTTAGTTGCAGAACGCACTAAAACTACATCTACATTATTTTCATTCACAAAATTAGCTACTTGTTCCTGAGCTACTTTTGTAGTTATAACTTCAAATCCACCTTTTTCTAAGGCTAGAATTCCACTTTTAGAAATTCCGTCATTTGCTAATACTTTCATTGTATTTATTGTTTATTTGGTTAATCGTTTAATTGTTTAATCGATAAACCAGCTATTTGATTTTTCTTTTTTGATATTTTAAAGGAAGCATTTTTTTTCGATTAAACAGTTAAACAAATTAACGATTAACCGAAAAAAACTAAACTTTAGTCTCCAAAGCTTTCATTACATCAACCAGTACCTGAACACTTTCGATAGGCATAGCGTTGTAAATAGAAGCTCTGTAACCACCCACAGAACGGTGTCCTGGCAATCCGGAAATGTTTGCTGCTTTCCATAAAGCATCAAAAGTTTCTGTATGATCCGGGTTGTTCAATAAGAAAGTCACATTCATTTTAGAACGATCCTCAACCGCAGCAGCCCCTTTAAATAATGGGTTTCTGTCGATTTCAGCATAAAGTAAATCAGCTTTTGCGTCGTTTAATTTCTCAACAGCAGCAACTCCGCCTTTTTCTTTAATCCATTGCAAAGTCAATAGAGAAACGTAAACAGCAAAAACAGGAGGAGTATTGTACATACTTTCTGCTTTAATATGTTTAGCGTAATCTAACATACTTGGAATTGTTCTTCCGCTTTTCTCTAAGATTTCTTCTTTTACCACTACCAAAGTAGTTCCTGCAGGACCCATATTTTTTTGAGCTCCGGCGTAGATTAAATCAAATTTAGAGAAATCTAAATTACGCGAAAAAATATCAGAACTCATATCGCAAACAACAGGAATGTTAGTTGCCGGGAATTCTTTCATTTGAGTTCCAAAAATAGTATTGTTACTAGTACAGTGAAAATAATCAGCATCAGCTGGTATTTCGTATCCTTTTGGAATATGGTTATAATTTTGTTCTTTCGAAGAAGCTACGATAACAGTTTCTCCAAAATATTTTGCTTCTTTTATTGCTGCAGTTGCCCAGGTTCCGGAATCTAAATAAGCGGCTTTTCCACCTTCTTTCAATAAATTATACGGAGCCATCAAGAAAGCGGTACTTGCACCACCTTGTAAAAATAGTGCCTGATATCCTTTTCCTGTAAGTCCTAATAACTCTAAAGCAAGGGAACGAGCTTCATCCATAACGGCAACGAAATCTTTACTTCGGTGCGAAATTTCAAGAATAGAAAGTCCTGAATCATTAAAATTTAATATAGCTTTTGATGCTTTTTCAAAAACCTCTTGAGGTAAAATACTTGGTCCTGCGCTGTAGTTGTGTTTTTTCATGGTTGTTGTTAAAAGTCGAAAATTTTAAAGAGGCAAATTTCGGCAATAGGAGCTGAAAAAGCGATAAATTATTCGAAATAATTAAACATATTTTTACTTTGTTGTTAACAAAAACGTTATAGTATCTACGTTATCTGCATAATCCCACAATTGAGGATTTTGAGTTTGCCCGAACGGAATACTATTTTGAATTAAATCATTGCTCACGATACACTGAATTTGTTCAGCATCAGCATCAAGACGCGCTTGTAATTCGTCTATGTTTTCGTAAAATTCATAAAAAACACTCGAAATAGGAGAGGCGTAACTAGGATCTTCTTTTAACGTTAAAAATCCGTTATCTAATAATTTAAAATTACTCATTAAAAATACTGCCTTATTATAATCGTAATTATTAGCATATTTCTCGTAATGAATAACGTCCTGATATTTAAAAATAGCCTGAAAAAAAGCATCAAACGAATAACCTTTTGGTACAAAAAGCTTGGAAACATTGCGGCATCCTAAACCAAAATACCTGAAAATATCTTCGCCTAAAGCTTCTAATTCTTCATGTGTTTCTTTTCCGTTTAAAACAGCTGCCGAATTTCTGTTTTTTCGAATAATAGACGGTTTGTCTTTGAAATAATATTCAAAATATCGCGCCGTATTATTGCTTCCTGTAGCGATTACAGTATCAAAGTTCTCCAGTTTTCCTTCCACGAAAGTGATCTTATCTTTTAGGCTTTCATCAACAAAAACTAAATATTTAGCTAAAAATGGCAACAAATGCTGATCGTTTGAAGATGTTTTTACCAATGCTTTGTTTCCTGTGATTAATACCGATAAAAAATCGTGAAAACCAACTAACGGAATATTTCCGGCTAAAATTAAAGCGACGTTTTTTTCGGTTTTGTTATCCTGAGCAAAATCTGTAGCGTATTGAGAAAGCCATTTCGTAATGTTTTCTTCGGTCAGCGCATCGGCCCATGATTTTATAGCAAAGTATACTTGTTCAGGTGTATACCATCCGTTATGAGATTGAGATAAAAGGATCAGTTTTATAAAATCATCAAAAAACAAGTCATTACCTAAAACCGATTCATTTCGTGTATTTTCTTCTTCGGAAAACTGACTTAAAAATTTTCCTAATTCAACAAAAACACTTTTTTTTGTTTCTAATGTCATAATGTTTGTTTATGAATTGTTTTGATTGTAATTTTGCACAAAAATAAGCTATATTACGTTATAAGGCAAAGCAGAATGAAATCTTTGGTATTTTAAACTCAAAGCCTGTAACTTTTAACATGTAACCAAGAACGAGATGGCAATTATTATAACTGACGAATGCATAAACTGTGGGGCTTGTGAACCAGAGTGCCCAAATACAGCAATTTATGAAGGCGCTGACGATTGGAGATATAAGGATGGAACTAGTCTTAAAGGAAAAGTAATTTTACCTGACGGAACTGAGGTTGATGCAGAAGATGCTCAAACACCAATTTCTGACGAAGTGTACTACATTGTTCCTGGAAAATGTACAGAGTGTAAAGGTTTTCATGACGAACCTCAATGTGCTGCTGTATGTCCTGTTGACTGTTGTGTGCCAGACGATAATCACGTAGAAGATGAAGAAACCTTGTTGAACAGACAAGCGTTTTTACATGGTGAATAAATTTTTATTTGTAGAAAATATAAATCCTGAGCTCTAAACTCAGGATTTTTTTTGCTCCAATTTTTAAATTTCAGGATTTGTTATTCGGTTGATTTATAATGATTTATTTTTTAAATGTTAATTTATTGATAAAAAATTAATACTTTAGTTGAAAATTTAACAACGCCTATGAAGAGATTGATACTTTTGATTATTGTGTGTTTTAGCGTTAATAGTTTTGCTCAAAATACAGAATATTCTATCATTGTAAAAGATATAGAAACGCAATTGCCTATAGAAAATGCAATGGTGGTCATACTTAAAACCAAACAGGTTTTATTAAGTAATGAAGACGGAAAAGTTACTTTTCTATTAAACGGAGCTTCGAATGTTCAAGTTTCAGAAATGAATTATGAGAATCTTACCCTTCGCTGGGCTAGTTTAAAAGAAGATCAATTTGTGGTTTATCTGCAAAATAAGGACAATAAATTAGATGAAATTGTCTTGTCTAAAGAAAATCCGCAAAAAATACTGCAAAGAGTTGTTTCAAACTCCATACAAAAACTCACAACACCTTACCGTCTTAAAGTATATGTAAGAGAATTTTTTATGCTAGATAATAAATACTCCTATTATAATGACGGACTTGTAAATTTTCAGTTTTCAGGAAATAAAAAAGCCACAACTACATTATTGGTCGAACAAAATAGATCGTATGGTTTGCTGGAAACAGATGTAAGTACAGATTTAAGAGGTTATAATCTCAATAATATTATGGAGAATTATTCGAACTTAAAGTATTTTAATCCTGTTTTAGATTCAAAAGTAAAAAACGAATATGATTTTATTATAAAAGGACATCCTAATAACAAAGACTATTTTGTAATGAATATTACGCCGCTGCATAAAAAAGATGCAGATAAATTTGAGGTTATTTACGATCCGGTAAAAAAGCTAATTATCGAATTTTCGTGTGTTTTGATTCCTGGAGATGTTGATGAAATAGAAGAAAAGCCAGTAATTGGGTCAAAAAAAATTACCAAATCTTATGTAAAAGTAGATTACAGATTAGACGATTCGAATTATTATCTTTTAAGTTCTAATGAAGAAATAGCTTATAATCTTACTTTAAAAGATAAAGTTAAAAATATTCAGGTTCGCAATAGTTTTGTTACAACGAGTTTCAACAAGCAAAAGTTTACCTATAATGAAAGTGATGTTTTTAAAGAGAAAACACTTTTTAATAAACAAAATAAAATCCTCACCAATTACTGGGACATTTCAGGATTTACCGCTACTGATGAGGAAAAAGCAATAATTGCTTCTTTAGATTTTAAGCTTTAAATTGTAATCTTTAAGAAATAAAAAAATCCTGAGTTTGACGCTCAGGATTTTTTGTATCTAAAAGTAAAGTCTTTTTCTCTAAATTGTATTAAAAATTAAATCCGAGTCTCGCGTAGTAATAAGCTCCGTTGAAACCCATTTGTACAGCATCCCAATATCCTCCGGCTTCTACCCAGTCATCTTGTTGATCAGGATAAATGTTTAAAAGGTTGTTGGCACCAATACTAATTTTAGTCGATTTAGAAACTTTAAAACCTAAAGTTAAATCAGTTACAATTTTTGCACCGTAAGTATCTGTTGCAGCTTTCTTTTGGTTGGCAAGTACTTGTGCATCAGTTTCAGACGGATCTAATCTATAGTCTTCAGGATCTTCATCCATTTGGTAATCCAGTAATTTTACTTCGCTAAATCTCGTAAAAGCCAATCCTGCATCAAACCATTTTCTGCCATAATTAAGGTTTAATCCAAATTTGTTTGGCGGTGCAGAAGCTAATAAGAAAGCTTTGTCGCGTTCTCCAAAGAATTGATTTGCAGGTAAAGTACCATTATGTACCTTGTCAATTTTCATATCATTAATATTACCCACAAGAGTTGCACCGAATCTATTTTCGTTAATTGTTTTTTTCCAGGCCAAAACCACATCAAGTCCTTTTGTTTTAGTATCTACACCATTTACAAAAAATTGAGCTTTAGATTTGTTTCCTAAAGCAGGCGCATCAAAATAACCTGTTAATACAATTCTGTCCTTTACATTAATTAAGTAACCATCTATTGTTGCGGTAAAGTCTCCAAAATTAGCTGTAAATCCTAAAGATGCATTTATAGCTTTCTCCTCATTTAGTTTTTGAATTCCAAAAGATCTTGTGATTTCGCTGTCATTTGAAGCTAATAAAACTTCAGTTGCACCGGCAGAACTAAAGTTGGTAAAATGTAAATTATAATAAATTTGCGCTAATGACGGAGCGCGAAATCCTGTACTTACAGAACCTCTTAAGTTAATATGATCTGTAATTTTTAGTCTCGAAGCAAATTTTCCGTTTACCGTACTTCCAAAATCACTGTAATTTTCATAACGAACGGCACCGCTTACCATCCATGCCTGAGTAACATCTAATTCAGCATCTGCGTATAAAGAAAAGTTAGTACGGCTTTTGTTTACTTCGTTTAACGGGCTATATCCCGGGAAACCCTGAGAACCTCCTGGTCTTGGTATAGTTGGTGAAGAAGTTGGATCTGTAGGATCGTAATCAGGATTTGGAACTGTAGGAGCGCTTTGAGTTTTAGGATCGGTAATTGGTACTCCGTTAGTATCGTAAGTTGCATAAGAACCTTCTTCTCCTGCAAAAATTTCGAATTTTTCTACTCTAAATTCAGTTCCAAAAGCGATGTTAAGTCCGCCAAGAATATCACCGTAATTTTTGGAAACATCTAAATTAGTTGTGTTTTGAAGTAAGCTATGACCACCGGCATCAAATTCTCTAGGCGATTTATCTTCAAGAGAAGCATTAATGGTTCCTTTTATATCATAATGAAATTTGTTCTTGCCTAAAGTGTTGCTTAAATCCCATTTCCAGCCGCCTGAAGTCTCTGATCTAATTCCGGCTGCGATCGAATTGTCGTTTATTTTTGATGTAATTCTAGGCGTATATCCACCCGGATAAATCGATTCTACAACTCTTTCTCCATCGTTTCGTGTAAATGCGTAAGCATCTGTATCTCTAAAATTACTTCCTCCAAAAGCATAAAATTGAGTTTTATCAGAAATCGGAATGGCAAGATTTACAAATAAGTTCACTCCTTGAATTTCAGCTTCTCCAAAACCTTTTCTAAAATCAAAACCCGGACGTAATGTTTTGTTTTTATTTAAGAATTCTCCGGTAACGTTAACGTAGCCTCCTTTAGTTCCTATTGCCGTTCCGTAATTGGCAGATACTTTTAGAGATCCTCCGTCAAAATTTTGATTTTTTCCAAAAGTGTTTCCGTTTCCTTTTTTATCTAATCTGAAATTTTTTGTATTGGCTGTGCCTTCAGGAAAATCACCTTTTGCATCTGTGTTAAACGCGCCATAAGTAATCGCTCCGGTAAACTCATTAATATTATCATTCGTAACAATATTGATAACTCCTGCGATCGCGTCAGAACCATATTGGGCTGCGGCACCATCTCTTAAAATCTCAATTCGTTTAATAGACGCAGCAGGAATTGCATTCAAATCTGTACCTGTGTTTCCGCGTCCGCGAGTTCCAAATAAATTAATCAATGACGACTGATGTCTTCTTTTTCCGTTAATCAAAACCAAAGTCTGATCAGGTCCCATACCTCTTAAAGAAGCCGGATCTACGTGATCTGCACCGTCAGAACCGGATTGTTTATTGGCATTAAAAGAAGGCGCAACATATTGTAGTAATTCATTAATTTCCAGTTTTCCGCTTTGTGTTGTAACATCTTTTACATTAATAACATCGATAGGTACAGCCGAATTGACAACTGTTCTTTTTGCATTTCTTGAACCAACTACCACGACATCACTTAAAATTTGACCGCCGCTTTCGTCTAAAGTAACTTCTATTTTGTCACCAATAACTTTTTTTTCTATCGAAGAATAGCCAACATAGCTAAAAATTAATGTAGCTCCATCTTTCACTTTTATGCGATAACTACCTTCAAAATCAGTAGATGTGCCGTTGGCAGTTCCTTTTTCAAGAACATTCACACCTGGCAAAGGCGCACCGGACTTGTCTTTTACAGCTCCTGAAATTTCTTTTTGAGCAAAAAGAAACATCGTATTTAGCAAGAATAAAAATAATGCAATCTTTTTCATGGTTTTGTGAGTTTGGTTTAATTTTTTGTTTTGATCATTGTTAAAAGTAATATAATTTAACAAAATATTAATAAAAAGTTTAATTTTTTTAAACGTAATATTTTAAAATACATTAATCCTCATTTTTACTTCACTTACGAGCTATTAAATCTTATATTTGCAAAATTTTAAAGCCAAAAAATATCATTTTGGCAGAAACAAAAAATCGAGACATAAATTATACATCATTAAGTAACGCTCTATATATTAAGGTAGAAGCTTGATGATAAGACCTGAGAGAATCAGGATCTAATAAAAAATAAATAGAAACAACAGATGAAAGCAGGAATTGTAGGATTACCAAATGTTGGAAAATCAACATTATTTAATTGTTTATCTAATGCAAAAGCGCAAAGTGCAAACTTTCCGTTTTGTACAATCGAACCTAATATTGGTGTTGTAAACGTTCCGGATCCAAGAATCAACAAGTTAGAAGAATTGGTAAAACCAGAACGCGTACAAATGGCAACAGTTGATATTGTTGATATCGCTGGTTTGGTAAAAGGTGCAAGTAAAGGTGAAGGTCTTGGAAACCAATTTTTAGGAAACATTAGAGAGTGTAATGCTATTATTCACGTTTTACGTTGTTTTGATAACGATAATATCGTTCACGTAGACGGAAACGTAAACCCAATTCGCGACAAAGAAACGATCGATATCGAGTTGCAGTTAAAAGACTTAGAAACAGTTGAAAAACGTTTAGAAAAAGTAAACCGTGCTGCTAAAACTGGAAATAAAGAAGCGCAAACAGAAAAAGCACTTTTAGACAGAATCAGAGAAGCATTATTGCAAGCTAAATCAGCTCGTACAATTGTACCTCAAGGAAATGATGAAGAGGTTTTAATGGAATCTTTTCAGTTAATTACTGCAAAACCAGTTTTATACGTTTGTAATGTTGATGAAAATTCAGCAGTAAACGGAAATAAATATGTAGATCAGGTTCGTGAATTAGTAAAAGACGAAGATGCTGAAGTTATTATCCTTTCAGTAGGAGCAGAGGCTGATATTACAGAATTAGAGAGCTACGAAGAGCGTCAGGTTTTCCTTGAAGATATGGGATTAACAGAGCCGGGAGCGTCAGTTTTAATTCGTGCAGCTTACAAATTATTAAAACAACAAACTTACTTTACTGCTGGTGTAAAAGAAGTTCGTGCCTGGACAATCAATATTGGAGCTACAGCGCCACAAGCAGCGGGAGTTATCCATACTGATTTTGAAAAAGGATTCATTCGTGCAGAGGTAATTTCATACGAAGATTACGTTCAGTACGGTTCTGAGGCAAAAGCAAAAGAAGCAGGAAAATTTAAAGTAGAAGGAAAAGAATATGTAGTAAAAGATGGTGATGTAATGCATTTCCGTTTCAATGTATAATTTCTTTTTGAGAGAATAGAATATAGAATATAGAGAATAGACTAAACTGCTGGAGAAATTCAGCAGTTTTTTTTATGCTTAAAAATAAACGTGTTATATTTTGAAATGACAAATTAGGCGAAAACATTATTATGAATATGATTGCCCTAGCCCCGATAGTAGAGGAAATCCTTTTGTGCCGGGGTTCAGCACAAAAGATTGTAACGAATAGCGGGATTAGCTCCTGAGAAAAATGATTTGCTTTTAATTATAGAAAACGAATAAAAAAAATCCGCCCAAATCCGCGTTTTCGCTTTAGCGAATCCGTGTCATCCGCGTGCTATTTTTAGTTACATCCAACATGGAAAAAATATAAAATTTCTCCTAAAAGCGAGAATTCAATTTTTTGATAATTGCGTAAATTTGAGAGTATTTCAAAAAATTAGCAAATGAAAATTAAAAATATATTCTCCAAGTCATGGTTTCTGCTTAAGAATACCTTTTTAGAATTTAATGATGATAATGCGATTAAGTTAAGTGCGGCATTATCGTATTATACCATATTTGCGTTGCCTCCTTTATTAATTATTATCATAACGATTTGCGGTTTTTTCTTTGGTGAAGAGGCTGTAACGGGAGAGTTATACGGACAAATAAATGGTTTGGTAGGTAACGGCGCGGCGATTCAGATTCAGGAAGCAATAAAAAATGTACAATTGTCTGGTGAAAATGTTTTTGCAACTGTTTTTGGAATCATTATGTTGTTAATTGGAGCGTCAGGAGTTTTTGCCGAAATACAAAGCTCGATAAATTTTATTTGGGGATTACGCGCCAAACCGGATAAAGGAATTAAGAAATTCATTCAAAATCGCTTAATGTCATTTTCTATGATCGCTTCGGTTGGTTTTTTAATGCTTGTCAGTCTTTTTATAAGCACCACTTTAGATTTATTAAGCGCACGCTTAAAAGTATATTTTCCGGAAAGTACGGTTTATTTATTCTATGTAGTAAACATCGTTATTGTATTGGCGAGTATAACGCTTCTTTTTGCTATTATCTTCAGAACATTACCCGATGGAAAAATAAGATGGAAAGATGCTTTTATAGGATCAACTGTAACGGCGATATTATTTATGATTGGTAAATTTGCTATAGGATTTTATCTGGGCAGTTCTACAGTTGCATCTGTTTACGGTGCAGCAGGTTCTGTGATAATTATTTTGGTTTGGGTGTATTATTCGGCAATTATTCTGTATTTTGGAGCAGAATTTACCAAAGTATATGCAAAATCTTACGGAGGTAAAATTTACCCGAATGAATACTCAGTAGAGATTCAAAAAGAGATTTATGAAATAGAGCCAAATAAAATATAAACCACAGATTAAAAGATTTTCACAGATTAAATTAGGTAATCATTTAAAATTATTTAATCTGTGGAAAAAAAGCAAGCTCAAAAAAAATAACCAAATATGAAAATAGTAGCCTTTGGAGGAAGTAACAGTAAGCATTCTATCAATAAACGCTTAGCAACTTATGCGGCAGGTTTATTTGATAATGCCGAAGTTGAAGTTTTAGATTTAAATGATTTTGCAATGCCATTGTTTAGCGTTGATGTTGAAAAAGAAATTGGTCAGCATGAAATTGCAAAAGCTTTTTTGGCTAAACTTGCCGGTGCAGATATTTTAGTTGTTTCTCTGGCAGAAAATAATAATAATTATTCTACAGCATTTAAAAATATATTCGATTGGTCTTCTCGAATTGAAAAAGATGTTTTTCAGAAAAAGCCAATGTTATTATTGGCAACTTCGCCTGGAACAAGAGGCGGTGCTTCGGTTTTAGAAATAGGTCGTAATGCTTTGCCAAGATATGGTGCTGAAATTAAAGGTACATTTTCATTACCTGCCTTTAATGCGAATTTTGATTTAGAGCAAAATAAAATCTCGAATGTGGAGTTAGATAAAGAATTAAAAGACATAATAAAGTCTAGTTTTTAATCGATGACCATAAAAAAGATTACCGTTTTAGTTCTTTTCCTGAGTTTTAGTTTTCTGCATTCATCTTACTCTCAAAAGTACAGTGATGTTGATAGAGCAGTTGTTAAATATCCTAAGCATTTTAATTCTACAGAAGATCTCGCCGAGAAAATTCAGAGCGATTTTAGTTCTGATGGAGATAAAGCACGCGCTATTTATACCTGGATTGCTCTTAATATAAAATACGATTATGCTTCTTTTTTAAAACCGCAAAGAACGCAAGGTTTTAGCTATTCTACAGAAGCTGAAAAACAAAGAAAGATCAAACAAATCAATGATAAACTGATTCAGAATACCTTTGATTCCCAGAAAGCAGTTTGCGAAGGATTTACAGCTTTGTTTCAGCATTTGGCTGGGTTAGTTGGCTTAAAGTCAGAAATTATTAGAGGAGATTCAAAAACAAGATTAGCAGATATTGGTAGAAAAAACACTTCTTCAAATCATGCATGGAATACTGTTTTGATTGATAAAAGGTGGCGTTTAATAGATGTTACATGGGGTCAGGGATATTACGATAGTAGTAAAGGAAGAATGGTAAGCGATTTTGATCCGGTTTATTTTGACACAGATCAGGACTATTTTTTTGCTAAGCATTTTCCGGATTCGGGTTTGTATTTGGGGAATAAAATAGATAAAAATGAGTTTCTAAACGGACCATTAATTTATAATAAAACCATTTCAGGAGATCATAGAATTAAATCCCCGGATTCAGGAATAATTGAAGCTAAGTATGGTGATAAGATCACAATTGAAATTAAAAACGTTTCGAAGTCAAATGTCATTTTCTATTTAAATAAAAGAAATCAACCCGTTAAAATTCAGAACTCTAAAGAAAAACGAGGAGGTTTAGAATTTCAGATTACTTACGATAAAAATATAGGCGATTATATTACTATTTATCTGGATACTTTTAGTATTGTTTCTTTTAAAGTAATTCGAAGATAAATATACTGGAGAGTTTAGTTTAAAGAATTTTCCTGTTTTATAGAATTGATGTATCTTAGCCATAAAGAAGATGAGATTTAATGATAACAGCCAATAGAGCTGTTAAAATGTAATTATGCGTATGGAGACAACTTTCCTGAAATCGATTTTAGATAATGATTTCTATAAATTTACGATGCAACATGCTGTAATAAAACTTTTTCCAAAAGCAAAAGTACGTTACGGTTTTATAAACAGAGGAAAGCATATTTTTCCGCCAGGTTTTGCTGATTTACTTCGACAATCAGTAAATGCAATGGCAGATTTGCGATTGACCAAAAGCGAAAAACACTACTTAGCTAAATTTTGTCCGTATCTGGATCCTACTTATTTAGATTTTTTACAAGGTTATAATTACGATCCGTCTGAAGTTCATATCAGTCAGGAAGGGTCAGAAATAAAAGTTACGATTGAAGGTTTTTGGTATCGTACCATTTTATGGGAAGTGCCTTTAATGGCTTTAATTTCAGAGCTTTTTTATAAATCAAATCATCTAATTCGACTGAACGACGATGCGATAAAAAAACTAACCAAAGACAAGATTGATAATTACAATTCATTAGGAGTTTCGATTTTAGAATTTGGTACAAGACGACGTCATTCTTACGATGTACATATTTTAATCAATGAAACTTTACAGGCGTATGGCTCGCAAAGCTTTATTGGTACTAGTAATGTACATTTTGCAATGGTCAATAATATTCGTCCGTTAGGAACACATGCGCACGAATGGTTTATGTTTCATGCAGCGCAATTTGGTTTTAAAATGGCCAATTTGATTAGCCTCGAACATTGGACACAAGTTTACGGCGGTGATCTCGGAATTGCCCTGACAGATACTTATACAACAGATGTTTTCTTTGAACAATTTGACAAAAAATACTCTAAACTTTTTGATGGAGTTCGTCATGATAGCGGAGATCCAATTGAGTTTGCACAAAAGGTAATTTCGCATTATACCAAAATGGGAATTGACCCAAAATCTAAGGTAATTGTCTTTTCGGATTCCTTAAATTATGATAAAGTAAAACTCATAACTGACTTTTGCAAAGACAAAATAAAAATGTCATTTGGTATTGGTACCAATTTTACCAATGATGTTGGTTTGCCAGCTATGAATATGGTTATAAAATTAACAGAAGTTAAGCTGGATAATACCCACTGGCAAGGTGTTGTGAAACTTTCTGACGAAAAAAACAAAAATACGGGAACGCCCCAAATGATTGCTTTGGCGAAAGAAGTACTGGGAATCAAATAGTATTTTTTTGTTTCAAAGCTGTTTTTTTATATTTTTAGCGACCTTATTATTTTAAAATCAATTTAAATAGAATTTAAAGCTGTTATAATTCATAACAAAAAAGAAATACGCTTTTATTTTTTAGCTATAAATGGTACATTAGCCAAAAATCCAATTCACTTTATGCTAGAGCAAAATCAATATACCGAAGATAATATTCGATCACTCGATTGGAAAGAACATATCCGTATGCGTCCCGGAATGTATATCGGGAAATTAGGAGATGGTTCTTCGCCGGATGATGGTATTTATATTCTTTTAAAAGAGGTTTTAGACAACTGTATCGATGAGTTCGTGATGGGGTCGGGGAAAACTATTGAGGTGACTATCAAGGATAAAACGGTTTCGGTTCGTGATTACGGACGTGGAATCCCGTTAGGAAAAGTAGTCGACGTAGTTTCGAAAATGAATACCGGAGGAAAGTATGATTCTAAAGCTTTCCAAAAATCAGTAGGTTTAAATGGTGTCGGAACAAAGGCTGTGAATGCACTTTCGAGTGCTTTTCGTGTAGAATCTGTTCGTGACGAAAAACAAAAAGCAGCAGAGTTTTCGGCAGGAAATTTAATTCTTGAAGAAGATGTGATCGATACAACAAAGCGAAAAGGGACAAAAGTAACCTTTACGCCAGATGAATCTATCTTTAAAAACTATAAATTCCGTTTAGAATATGTAATAAAAATGGTAAAAAACTATTGTTATTTAAACAATGGTTTGACTATTATATTCAACGGCGAAAAATACCTTTCAGAGAATGGTCTTAGAGATTTATTAGAAGAGACAATTAGCGAAGAAGATCTTGAATATCCAATTATTCACCTGAAAGAGCATGATATTGAGATCGCTTTAACGCACAGTAAAACGCAATATAGCGAAGAATATCACTCATTTGTCAACGGTCAGAATACCACACAAGGAGGAACGCACTTAGCGGCTTACAGAGAAGCAATTGTAAAAACCATTCGTGAGTTTTATAACAAAAACTTCGAAGCTTCTGATGTTCGTAAATCTATTGTGAGTGCGATTAGTATCAAGGTGATGGAGCCGGTTTTTGAGTCTCAGACCAAAACCAAATTAGGTTCTATGGATATGGGTTCTGATGACGGAACGCCACCAGTATCTGTTCGTACTTTTGTAAATGACTTTATTAAAACGAAATTAGACAATTATCTACATAAAAATCCGCCAACGGCTGAAGCTTTATTGCGTAAAATATTGCAGGCTGAACGTGAGCGTAAAGAATTATCAGGAATTAGAAAATTAGCTACAGATCGTGCTAAGAAAGCCAATCTTCATAATAAAAAATTAAGAGATTGTCGTGCGCATCTTCCTGATACAAAAAATCCTAGAAACTTAGAAAGCACACTTTTTATTACCGAGGGAGATTCGGCTTCCGGATCGATTACAAAGTCACGCGACGTAAATACCCAGGCAGTATTTAGTTTGCGTGGTAAGCCTTTGAATTCGTATGGAATGACAAAGAAAATTGTGTACGAAAACGAAGAATTCAATTTACTGCAAGCCGCTTTAGATATCGAAGACGGATTAGAAAAATTGCGTTACAACAATATCGTAATTGCAACCGATGCCGATGTCGATGGTATGCACATTCGTTTATTATTGATTACCTTTTTCTTGCAGTTTTTCCCGGAATTAATCAAAGAGGGACATTTGTACATTTTACAAACACCGCTTTTCAGGGTTCGTAATAAAAAAGAAACCATCTATTGTTATTCTGATGAAGAAAGAAAAGATGCCATCGAAAAATTGAAACCAAAACCGGAAATTACCCGATTTAAAGGTTTGGGAGAGATTTCGCCAGATGAGTTCAAAAACTTTATTGGAGAAACGATTCGACTTGACCCAATTATGATGGATAAAAATACTTCGATAGAGCAATTATTGTCTTTTTATATGGGTAAAAATACTCCGGACAGACAAGAATTTATCATCAAGAATTTGAAGGTGGAGTTGGATGCTGTTGAGGCTGAGGTTTAGAAGTTAAATAAAAATATGAAAACCTCAGTCACTGACTGGGGTTTTTGAGATATAGAATTCCGAGTCGGTGACTCGGATTTTGGAATTACAAAAAATGAAATGAGTGATTTTGTTTTTTACCTGTAATAGTAATCTTGCCAGTAAATATAAAACCGTTTTACCAAGCGTTGAAGTTTTAAAAGAACTCATCGAAAACAAATAATACTAAAATTATAATTTCGAATATAATTAAATGAAAGACGAAGAAGACGATAACATCATTCCAAACGACGACGACAATAATTCTGAAGAAAACCAGCTTGATGACAATCAGGACGGAGATGATTCTGAGGAAATTATTAGTGTAAATGCTAAGAATTTTGAAGGACAGCATTTTTACGAAAACCAGGAAGAAGAAGGAGAGGACGTTATTACCAAAGTAACGGGCATGTACAAAGACTGGTTTCTGGATTATGCTTCGTACGTAATTCTGGAACGTGCAGTTCCGGCGATTGAAGATGGTTTTAAACCGGTTCAGCGTCGTATTATGCACTCTTTGAAAGAGTTGGATGACGGTCGTTATAATAAAGTTGCCAATGTTGTAGGTCACACCATGCAGTATCACCCACACGGAGATGCGAGTATTGGTGATGCGATGGTACAAATTGGTCAGAAAGATTTATTAATTGATTGTCAGGGAAACTGGGGAAATATCTTAACAGGCGATGGAGCAGCAGCTTCTCGTTACATTGAGGCACGTTTATCTAAATTTGCTTTAGAGGTTTTGTATTCTCCAAAAATTACCGATTGGGGAGTTTCGTATGATGGTCGTCGTGCAGAACCAAACAATCTTCCGGTAAAGTTTCCGTTGCTTTTGGCACAAGGAGCAGAAGGAATTGCAGTTGGTTTATCCACGAAAGTGTTACCTCACAACTTCAATGAGTTAATTGATGCTTCGATCAAGATTTTAAAAGGAAAAGCATTTACATTATACCCTGATTTTATGACACAAGGTATTGCCGATGTGTCAAATTATAATGACGGACTTCGTGGCGGACGTGTTCGTGTTCGTGCTAAAATTGCACAACTAGACAAGAATACCTTGGTGATTACGCAAATTCCGTTTTCGACTAATACCACAACTTTGATTGACAGTATTTTGAAGGCCAATGATAAAGGTAAAATCAAAATCAAGAAAATCGAAGACAATACAGCGGCCGATGTTGAGATTTTAATTCATCTTTTCCCGGGTGTTTCTCCAGATAAAACGATAGATGCTTTGTTCGCATTTACCGCTTGTGAAACTTCTGTAGCACCTTTAGGTTGTGTAATTGAGGATAACAAACCGTTGTTTATTGGAGTTTCTGAAATGTTAAAAATTTCAACACACAGAACGGTTGATTTACTACGTCAGGAATTAGAAATTCAGTTAGAAGAATTAAAAAATAAATGGCATTTTTCTACTTTAGAAAAAATCTTCATTCGTGAAGAAATGTATATTGATTTCAAACTGTATTCAGACAGAGAATCACTTTACAAATATTTGTACGATAGATTCGAGCCTTTCAAAAAATCGTTTGTCAGAGAAATCAACGATGATGATTTGCAACGTTTGACTCAAATCCCGATGATTCGTATTACTCGTTTTGACTCTGATAAAGCAGATGATTTTATCTCGAAGTTAGAGGACGAGATGAAAGAAGTAGAGCATAATTTAGCCAATCTGACTGATTTTGCGATTGCTTACTTTACCAAATTAAAAGAGAAATACGGAAAAGGACGCGAACGTCAGACAGAACTTCGTGTTTTTGATAATGTTGAGGCTACAAAAGTAGTTTTACGTAACACAAAATTATACGTAAACCGCGAAGAAGGTTTCGTAGGAACTAGCCTTAAAAAAGACGAATACGTAGGTGATTGTTCTGATATTGATGATGTTATTGTGTTTTTAAGAGACGGAACACTGATGGTAACAAAAGTTGATGCCAAAACTTTTATCGGAAAAGATATTATTCATGTTGCTGTTTTTGACAAGAGTGATAAACGTACGATTTATAATATGATGTACCGTGATGGTAAATCAGGTCCTTCGTATATAAAACGTTTCAATGTTTCTGGTGTTACCAGAGATAAAGCGTACGATTTAACCAATGGTACCAATGGTTCTCAGGTGGTTTATTTTTCGCATAATCCAAATGGGGAAGCTGAGGTTGTTACCATTTTATTGCGTCAGGTAGGAACAATCAAAAAACTGAAATTCGATATTGATTTCGCTAAGCTAGCCATTAAAGGTAGAGCTTCAAAAGGAAATTTGGTAACGAAATATCCAATTAAAAAAATCGAACTAAAAGAAAAAGGAATTTCGACTTTATTACCAAGAAAAGTTTGGTTTGATGATACCGTAAAACGTTTAAATGTTGATGCCAGAGGTGAATTATTAGGTGAGTTTAAACCAAGCGATAAAATATTAGTAATTAGTCAGGCAGGTAAATTAAAAGTCATTATTCCGGAATTGTCAACTCATTTTGAGGAAGACATGATCGTTTTGGAGAAATTTAATCCTAAAAAACCAATTTCGGCCATTTATTATGATGGAGAAAAAGAGCGTTATTATCTGAAACGTTTCCTTGTAGAAAATGAAGGAAAAGAAGAAAGTTTTATAACGGATCATCCAAATTCCCAATTAGAAATTGTTTCTACAGATTATCGTCCGGTAGCGCAACTTATTTTTGCAAAAGTAAAAGGCGTTCAAAAAGAAGATTTACATATTGACGTAGAAGATTTTATTGCTGTAAAAGGATTTAAAGCTTTAGGAAATCAACTTACAACTGATAAATTGAAACAAGTAAATTTACTGGATCCTTTACCTTACGAAGAACCCGTTGAAGAGGTTCCTGAACGACCAGAATTAGATGATGATGATTCGGTTGAAACAGAATTAGATGACGACGGCCAAATAGGATTGGTTTTAGACTAATGTAAAAACAGAAAACGCTAAGAGATGATCTTAGCGTTTTTTTTTATAATACATTGTGTCAATTTAGTTCTCCGGAACATTTGCAATAATTTCTTCCTTGATCCATTTTACCTCTTCATTTTCAATAATAACGGTTATTATATCGCCATCTTTTACTTCTCCCGAGATTATTTTCTTAGCCAAAGGTCTTCTTAAATGGCTTCTTATGATACTTTTTATAGGTCTTGCTCCGTATTTGGCATTATAGCCATTTTCGGCAAGATAAAGTTTGGCTTCCATCGGAATTTCGACTTTTATATTAATGTTCTTTAGTAAATCCATAAACTCTTTTTTAAGATGGATTTCGAATATTTTTAAAGCATTTTCTTTACTGATAGGAGCAAAAGGTACAATTTCAGTTAATCGCCCTAAAAATTCAGGTCTGAAATAATTTCCCATGATCTCCATTAAAGAAGTTGAAGTTGGAATTTTACCACTATTGAATGTCTCAACAATATGATCAGCACCAATATTCGATGTAAACAAGATAATGGCATTTGAGAAATCACCTTCTTTTCCTAATCGATCGTGTAGTTTTCCTTCGTCCATAATTTGAAGAAAAACATCATATACAGAAGTATGTGCTTTTTCGATTTCATCAAATAAAACAATAGAATAAGGTTTCTGTCTAATTTTATTCACTAATAGCCCTCCTTCTTCGTAACCCACATATCCCGGAGGGGCTCCATAAAGTAAAGCTGCAGAGTGTTCTTCTTTAAACTCCGACATATCAAATCGTATAATGGCATTTTCATCCTGAAAAAGAAACTCAGCCAAACTTTTTGCTAATTCTGTTTTTCCGGTTCCGGTTGGACCTAAGAAAAAGAAAGAGGCGATAGGCTGTCCTGCTTTGCTTAATCCGGATCTTGACTCTAAAATAGATCCTGCAACGGTTGCAATACAGTGATCCTGGCCAATAACTCTACGATTTAGAACCTCTTCGATATTATTAAGTTTTTGTTTTTCTTCTTCTTTTAATTTTCCGGCAGGAATACCCGTTTTCTGAGCAATAATAAGCGATAGGTCAAAAGCTTCGATATGAACGCGTTTGTCTAATGCTTTTTGTTCAAGGGCAGTAATTAAACTTTCGATATAATTTATAAGTGATCTTGAAGTGTCTAATGTTTGTACTTCATTTTCTTCTTCTACATCCATTAAAAATGTAGTTTTATTTACCAAATCAGTCAAAAACCAATTGCACTCTTTGATTAATTGCTCTTCAGATAAATGAGTTTCATTCTTTTTTAGAACATCTAATTTGTCAAGAAGAGATTGCTTTTCTTTTAAAAATGTCTCTCCTGAAGTTTTTAGAACCGACATTGTATGATCAATCAGATTTATGGCAGATTCAGGAAGGCTTTTTTCTTTTAAGTATCTTCTGGATAATCGAATAGATTCTGATATCGTTTCATCATCAATTTGTATTTTATGATGTTCCTGATAGGTTTTGATCGATTCGCGGATCATTCGGAACAAAGTATCATCATCAGATTCTTCTAATTTTACAATTTCAAACATGCCTGAAAGACCTTGTTCTTTTTCAATTCTTTTAGAATATTCATCGATTGTTGAAGTTGCAATAATGTTTAATCCTTTGGCTAGTTCGCCTTTTAAAACATTCGAAACTCCGGAATCACCTCCGTTTTTATCTAATAAAGTATGAATTTCTTCAATGATCAAAATAGCTTTTGGATATTGTTTCAATTCCTGAATACAGTTTTTTAAACGATCTTCAATTTCACCCTTATAAGATGCTCCGGCAATTAAAGAGGATAAATCTAATTCAAAAAGCTGTACTTTATTTAATACATCAGGAACCTGATTTGTGATTACGTTTTGAATTAACGTTTCAATCAAAATTGTTTTTCCAATACCGCGATCACCAATAAGCAATACGTTTGGCTTAGAAAATCGACAAAGTATTTCTTTGATCTTGTTTAATTCAGATTCACGGCCAATAGCAGCTATTCCGTTCTTTTTTTTCTCAATATTTTTGTGAATGCAATATTTACCCAGAAAACCTTTTTTAACTTCTTGTTTGGCAATGCCTTCAGCTTGAGGAATTATAATTTGATCTTCCAGCAATTCATTCCTCGAGATCGGGTAGGATTTCATCTGATCGAAATTAAATCCTACTCCCGGAGAACTTATAGCGACAATAATAGCATAAAGACTAATTTCGTCTTCATTCAAAGCAATTCGTACTGATTCTGCTTCTTTTATAATTTCATCAATTAAATCGCTCGGTTCGGCGTCAAGAACATGAGTGGTCTTTGGTTCCTCTTCCATACGCACATCTGCCCATTCATCGAGATAATAAACATCTTTACCCATGGTTTCAAGACGTTTTAACAACGATAAATCCCGATTTAAAATGGCTTTTAATAAATGAGAGGCTGAATAATATTTATTTAAATTCGTTTTTGCAATCTTCTTTGCAATTTCAAAAGCACTTAATAGTTCAGAGCTGAAAATATTTTGTTCCTGTTCCATCATAATTTTAATCTTTTACCCAAATCAAATATTTTTTCACTTTATAATTTATAGACATTCCTTTAATGCAATTATTGTTTTTGTCTTTGTTTAATCTTATCGATTCTATTTTTATTTTTTTTCCCTTAATATTGGCACATAACTGCGCAAAAGTGAGAAGGTCATTATTGTTTTTTACAATTGGGATTTCGAGATCGTCACATAAAAATTCTGCAAAATCATCTTTAACCTTACTTCCTTCGGCTACTTTATTGAGTAAAATTTCGAATTGATCTTCGGATATTTTAGGTGCTTTTTTTACCTCCTTTATGCTATCCTTAATTGTTTTAGTTTTTGGAGCAACAGGAACATATTGTAACATATCGTCTAGCGGATCTTTTTTTACAGTTCCTCTTGGCAGGGCAAAAGCGTCAGCATTTTTCTCATAAACATAAGAGGTAACATCAAGCGGATTTGTTTTCTTAATTACTCTGGGATGAACATAAATAACTTTTTTAGCAACTTTACTAAAGTCTCCGTTTATTACCAGGGTGATTGTTTTTTCGCCGGGGGTAGAAAAAGTATACACCGGATTTGCAAAAGTTTCGTCGATACCTCTGTTTTCTCCAAATGCCCATTCCCAGGTTTTGGCACTCTCAGATCCAGACCTAAAGTAGGCAGGTTGCCCGACAGTAATAATTTTAGAAGTTATTATTTGTGGGGAGCCCAGCTTATCTGCTGCATATTTATCTTTTATAATTAACTCCTGAGTATTTATGCATTCGCCATTTATAGTTAAGGTGACCAGATATTTTCCAGGTTTTTTATAAATGTGTAAAGTGTGTTTTCTGGTGTCTGGTTCTGATCCGTCTCCAAAATCCCATTTCCAGGATTTGGCATTTGGTGTTTTATCATAAAAATCAATGGCTTCTTCACTTTGCGAATGATCAGAAAAAATATAAAATTTTACATCTTCGCAATCGACATGATTAAAAAATTGGATGATGAATGTTACAAGGCCAATTAATAATATAATGGCAAAGAAAAATATGACCCTGATATCGATTCTTTCTTTCTTCATATTTACAACTAATATTAATTCCTTACCTCTTTGTAAGAAAAATTAGCAGCAAAAATAACTTTTAATAATTATAAATTGTAAAAAAAAGCTTATATTTTTTTGTAAAACTTAAAATAATAGATATATATTTGTAGCTTTATGCTTATGTTTTATATTATTGATAACTAACAAAATACCACACCGGTTAGTTTGTACATAAGTTTTAGGCTTTTTAGATGATGTTCTAAAAAAGTCAGATATCTATTTTTAATCATTCAATAATTTTTCATGAAGCAGATCATTATAATCATGCTCGCTATTACTATATGTATGGGATGCAGTAGTAAAAATTATATTTCTCAAATTCCTTTTAAGTACGATTATTCTCTTGACTTGTTAAAAAAGCAATCTCAAATGCAGGAGGTTTCTTTAATAAATCAAACGATTGTAAATGATAATTCAGAAAATTTAAGTGATGAAGTTCTGGCATTAAAGGAAAAATATTCGATTGTACTGGCTGTAATGCCTAATAAAATAACAAATTATAAACTTTACTCTTATATAGATCCCTGGATTAACACACCCTATAAAGAAAAGAGTTTTTCAAGAAACGGAATCGATTGTTCGTATTTTTTACAATCTCTGTACAGTGACGTGTATAAAGTGACACTACCGAAAGATCCGGCCGGAATGTGGAAATCAAAGTTGATACAGATTTTTACAGGAAGGACTTTTTTAGCTGAGGGAGATTTGGTTTTTTTTAGATACGATAAAGATCATCCTATATCAGATGTGGGTTTATACCTGCACAACGATAGAATTTTAGCCTGTACAGATAAAGGTTTGGCGATATACAATTTTAATGATGAATATTTTCAATTACGCTATATAGGAGCAGGAAGAATAAATGAGGATGCAAAGAAAAAATAAGAAGAGTCTTGAGGATCTGGTAAAAGAAATTGAAAATATTTCATATGACATCAGGGCTGAAATAATTGCTAATGAACTCATTAAAAGTGAGGAGATTACCGCTGATGGAATTACAATTTCTAATCAGGGGCAATTTTCGAGAGCTTACCGAAGAGATATTTTAGGAGTAGCAATTCAGGATGATAATTACGATAAGAGCGAATATTTGAAGTTACTCTTATCAAGAGATAGTCTTTATGATGTGCTTCCAGAAGGATTTGTACATAGTCTGAATGAGAATGGTACTGAAAAGTCAGTCGGTAGGATGATTAAAGAAGGCAAACATCAGAAAAAACAGGAAACAGATGCTCGTATCTTTTTTGCTCCATTTGAGGATGAGATTTTTCATTACAGAACAAAGATAGAAAGTGTTGAAAGAGATTTTCTATACAAACTAAACGGAAGTAAACCACTAGACTTCTTTTATGATTTTTGGGGACTATCACAAGATTACCCAAAAGTTTTGGTATCCAAGTTTATTCAAATTTTGCCTTATGCATATCAAATTGTTGGGGATATCGATTTAGCATGTCATTGTCTGGCAAGTATTATAGAAGAAAAAGTACAGTATAATACTACTAGTTCTAAAGAATATAGTGATGATAGTCAGGAAATTAATTTAGGAGAAAATAGATTGGGGGTCGATTTTATTTGCGGAAATAAATACATGGATTATTCTATGAATGTAAGTATTGAAATAGGCCCAATAACTAACGCCTCCTTTGAGAGTTATATCCATAACGGAGAAGTGAAGTTATTTATAGATTGTTTTTACGAACATTTTTTTCCATTGGAAGTTGAGGTTAAGACAATTTTATTAATGGATCAGGGAACAGAGGCGTTCAATTTTACCAAACAACCAGTGTTGGGGTATACAACAAGAATTTAGAGATGATAAAAAAACATTTAACAGCGCTCATTGACATTAAGCTCATGGTAATTTTAGTTATAATTATTGCCATTAGCATTATACTTACGTTAATATTTAGTGATAAAGTAAAAGAATTTAAAACAACTTATAAAAAGAGATTTTACATTTATATACTCTCCTTTATGTTGTTGTATGCCCTGGTCGCTTTCTTGGGGCACAACAAGTTATTTAATGAAATATCCGATGAATTTATTTTTTATCAGGTAGCTTCGTTATTGTTCGGAACCCTGCATGCCTATTTCTATAGATGGTATTTTAAGAAGTTTGAGTTAAAATCAATTCCCAATGAATTGTTGTTCGCCTTACTTGTCATGTTATATTCAAGTGTATTATTTATTATTATTTATACAGCTCTCAACGGAATCTATTTTACTTTTTTGATGTGTTCGCATTTTCTTGTGTTCATTGTGCCTACGGGAGTCAACATCGTATTTAATTTAATGATGATAATACCGGCCAAAGAATACATTACATGGAAAATACCTGAAGGGGAAAACCCATATCCCGAAATAGATGGTGGAGAAATGAAACATCTTTTACTTATAACTCTTTTAATTCAAAAAAAATCAAATAGCGCTGCTTATACATCCCTTAGATCGAAAGGTCCGGTACGAATTGATTTTGGCAATTTGTTTTATCACACTGTTTCAGGGTATAATGAGCATAATGCCGAAAGCACAATCGACTTGCTGAATGATAAAGGAGAAAATTGCAATTGGGTGTTTTTTCTGCAACCCAAATGGTATCAAAGTGCAAAATATATAGATCCCAACTTTACTTTAGGAATGAATGGTATTACCGAGAATTCGGTTATTATTTGTAAAAGACAGGAAAAAGAAAAAACAATAGAAGATTCAATTAAAAATAAAGAAACAGAAGATCCAATATATGGCGTTGGAACTTAAAATGGGCAATCTTCATCGAATAAACAAAGGCTTAAAGTAAAAACGAAACAGTACACCTCAATTAAAAAATCATGGTAGAAAAATTGAACCACTTTCCCGTTAACTGGATTGATGGGATGAAGATAAATAAAAGTCATTTTTTATCAATGCAGGACAATGTTTCTGGATTAGTAAATGATGCGATAGGAATTCACACCACACCCATAAGCTACGGTTTACTTGATTCAGGAAATCAAAATAAAGAATCTACGAAAATTTCATTAGGAATAGACAACCACAAACTATTGCGTGTACGTGTAGAAGAATGTCATGCTATTACACCTAACGGATCCAGGATTGAAATAAGTAAGAGTAATACAGATACTTTAGATTTACAGATTCCTTATCCGGAAGATACTTATGAGATAAAACCTGGAGAACAATTAGTATTGCTTGCGTGTATATCAGTTAATTCGATGACAAGAATTCCTTTTGGAGAGCCTGATCCGGAAGAAGTACCTCCAAGATATCCTTATACCCAGCCCGAATATAAATTACATCTAATTAAATCCGAACAATTTCGTTCAGGAATAGGTTATGGAGGATATTATCTGGCTATTGGTAAGATCTTGATTGGAGATACTACAATTCTCGATGAAAATTATATTCCGTCATCTATGACTGTGGCTTGTCATCCAAAATTGGTCGATATGCAAGCTCAGATCGCTCGTTCATTTGGACAAATCGAAATTTATTCAGTACAAATTGCTCAAAAAATAAACCGAATCCAGCAAACCGGTCTTTTGGCGCATACCATGATACAATTGGCAGATAATACCGGATATTTTTTAGGGAATTGTTTAACTCAATTTCGATGGTTTTCACTACATCAGCACCCGGCAGCGATGTTGAGTACAGTAGTATCTTTTGCCAGAGTGATGAAAAATTTTATCGACTCAAAATCGGGTGCCGGAAAAGAAGAATTGCTGAATTATTTTGCCGAATGGTGTGATCTCTCTCAAGGAGATTTAGAAACATTATTTACATCACTGATCAATACAAATTATGATCATGTTCATATAGATAAAACAGCAATTCCTACCATGAACTTTCTAGCCAAAATAGAAAAACTGTTCGAAACTTTAAGCAAGTTGGATTACATAGGTAAGAAAAAAGAAAATATCGAATTATTCGTGGCCGAAACTGACAAAAAGGATATCGTACACAACCCAAAACGACACGGTTACTTTATAAAAGATTAAAAAACAAAACAGCGATAATAAATTATGGAAGTATTAAATAAATCAGAACGTCAGAAAGCATTTGTCGCTTTTTTAGTAGCCTTTACACTCGTTTTTATAGTGATGATAGTAGCGGTAACTTACAATTTTTATATGCCTGTAGCTGAAAATAAAATGTTGAAAGTTGAGAATGAAATGATGAAAAGAGAATATGATTATCAAACCAACTTTTCTGTCAAAATTGATAGTATCAGAATGACCATTGATTCTATTAATTCGCCAAAAGTAGATAATGATTTTCAACAGCGTCTGGCAAATGTAATGGTAGCAAATCTCTACCAAAAAATACCTAAAGATACTACAGAGAATAAAAAATTATATAATAACATCATCCTGGCGTACAAAAATATTATTGATTACAAAAAGCAAATCAGGAGCCTTACCCATAATGCACATTTAATAGACAGTTTGAACCAATCAGCTAAAACATATAAAGAAGAACTGGAAAAAGTAAGCCGTGATTTGGACGTTTGTCGTCAAATCTATCAGAATCAGTAGGCAAGAAATTAAAATATTGAATTATGGGATGGAAAGATATTTTTGAGGGATTAAGCATGCCTGATTACAACAAAATGTATCAGGATCGAATAGCAAAAGAACAAAAGGAAAAAGATGAAATCTTTGACTTTAGTAAAAATATAGATTCGATAAACGAACGCAGAGAAAATGATGCAATAGAATATCGACTATCTCAAAAAAAAGAACGCGAGCAAGAAGTAGAAGATGAAAGGGAAAAAGAAGAAAAAGCAGCAAATGATCTAAAACTTGTTATTGATACCGCAAAATTACAATGTGATTTGTGTACCAATCCTGCGGGCGACCTTAAAGTAAATTTTCGTACCCCAACAATTCAGGGCAAGAAAACGGCTACTGTAAAAGAGAAAGATCAAACGAGTCTCATCTTTAAAGGCAATTGCAAAAAAAGTCCGCAAAGTGCTAGTCCTTGCGCCTCGGTAATGCAATTGGGAGACTGGAAAGATGTGGGCAATATGAAAGTTCAAGGACAATTTCCTTTACTTCTTAAAAGCACTATTAAATGTAATTATGGAGGTGTCGATATAAAGATTACAGATTGTGCACAACGTAATGAACCAACAGATATTGATGCAGTGCCAAAGGAGGCAAAAAAGAAACAAATCCTTAACATAACCTGGATGTGCGCTGAAATGGAAGAGGAAATTAAAGATGCATTTGTAGGCGATAAAGTAAGTCTTTTAGTAAAAACTAGAAATTTTAAAGAAGGAGAAATTTTAACACTAATTCTTGACGATGAAAACGGATATGATGCAAAACAAGATGAAAAAGAAGTAACATTTACGGGAACAGTGGAGAAAGATGGTTATGCAAAATTGAAAGAGCAAATAACGGTTGAAGAAGTAGAAAAAACTACAAAACACAAAACGGACAAACAATTAGAACAAGAAGAAGTTCAAAAGAATAAAATTCATGTAACTCACGATGGCAAAGATTATACCCGAACTGAATGGAAAGAGTATCAGGACAAATGGCATGATGATATGGAGAAAAGAAATGCAGAGAAGAAAAAAGGATTTTGGGGGTAATTTTAAAAAAATACTATGGGTGTTCCAGGAAGAGTTTTAAGGGTAAAAAGTATAAATGGAGATGAAAATATTCCAGTAGCAAGATTGATAATTAATCCCGAATCAAACGGATATTTTTATAATGAAGATGGAACTTTTGAAGGGAAAGTAAATAAAACTGGTAATGCAGGAAGTATAAACGATGTCTATACTTGTACAGGAAAATCAATAACTAAAGATACCAAAGGAAATGAGGTTGTAAAATATAAAGGCGCAAAATTATTGAAGCTATTTGAAAATAATTTGACTCACTCCGATTTATTAATTTTTGGAGGAATTATTCATGGGGAAGCAACAAATCAAAATTCTACAGACGTAGGTATAACAATTAATGAATTAAAAATCGAAAGATATTGTTTTGCAAATGCAATACATAATTTCATGAAGAGTACAAATAAAAAAAAGCTTTCTGAATTATCACCGTCTTTTTCATATGCAAAAAAAGATGAAACCCCGTCATACAAATTAGTAGCTAATTCAACCGATGAAGATAGAAATAGCCAATGGATTAAAGTTGCTATTTTCTCCGTGATAAATGCTGTTCGAGAAAAGCAAGATTACTCGAATGGTGCTACTTACTGGGATGGTCCAGATGTTATGACTGGAAACTTTGCGGGAAATTATGATCCTTTAAAACATTTTAGACAAAAACCATTAAATGGGGATGAATATAGAGTACAAGGTATTTTCGATCCTAAAAATTTAAGTCTCAAATTTTATAATAATGCTAAATTATATTATACAAAATATGACACTCATAGAGCTCCATACTTGAAAGAATTAAATAAATTTTCAACATCTGAACATTATGTTGTAGCAACTATAGATCCGCTGGATAGACAACAGAAATTAAAAGCAATTGATAGTTCTAAAAACATATCATTTAATAAGAGTAATACATTATTAGAAGGAATTGGAACAGGGGCGTTTAAAGTAACGATAAAATGTCTTTGGGAAATAAGAATGCAATCTGCTTGTTCTGTGTTTTATAAACAATTAAATAAAAAATATTAAAATTTTAATATGAAGTTAAATCCTCTAATACTCATTTTATTTTTATCCTTTCTTTCATGTAAAAAGGAAACAAATCAATCAACGAAGAAAACGGACTTAGTATTTTCTAAAAGACAACATAGTCAAGATACAGTAGTACCTCAAAAATTCTTAAGTGAATATGATGGTAAGATTTATTTTAAAATCATTATAAAAAAAGATTCGACATTAAAAAATGACATTATAAGAGCACTTAAAAATCAAACTCAAGTTGACTATAATGAAATAAAGTTGGATAAAAAAGTGATCTTCTGCCAATTTAAATTAGAGGAAGAAACTTTATACAATTACTGTTTTAGTAATGATAAAATGATTTTTAAGTCAATTGTTCCTATAAATAAAGCCCATTTTAATTTAGAATATAAAGATTGGAATCATGATTCTAAACCTGAATTACTTACTTATTATGAACAATGGGAAGGCGGCGGTGGTGCAAATTCTTATTATAAATCATTATCAATTTACGAAATTCAAAAAGACACATTATATGAAATAGTGTCGATGCCTATACAAACTATTACTTGTGAACTTGATGAGAAATCATCAATTAGAGAATTCCAATATGATTTTAATAACAAAACAAATGTTTTGAAAGCTAAGAAAACAACAGGAAAAGGAAATCGTGATGCTAATAAAATTATAAAAATAGATTCAGTCAATCAAAGAACCTTTGTTTTAAAGAGATATAATAACAAGATTGACTTCAAATAGAATATTACAGCTAACAAAATGAGCTTATAAAAACAAAAAACTGTTAATATCTGGAAATTTAACATGCAAAATAGCGGATGTTTTTGCATGAATAAGATTAGAAATAAATAAAGTATTTACAAAATAATAATCATTTAAAAACTAAAAATTATGTTATCAAACTATGGAATTGGCGGTAATGAAGTAAAGTTAGATGCAGATGAAGCCATCATTGCAATCCCTCAAAACAGAACACTTGTTGCTCAGAAATTAACGGTAGATGCTCCTATTAAACCGGAATTGGTAGAAGGAATTACAAGTGTTGAAAAAGCATTCGAGCACTTTAAACCAGAGGTAAAAGTGAATTTTGAAACTGTTGATGGTGCTACAAAAGTCGAAGCACTAAAATTTAAAAATTTAGGAGATTTTGGAGTAAATGGAATTACAGCACAAAGTAAATTTTTATCTGATCTGGAAACAGAAAAAGATCAATATCAAAAAATTATTCGTCAGTTAAAATCCAATAAGATTCTGAAAGGAGCTTTAGAAGATCCGGAAGCTAAAAAAGCATTATTAGAAAGTCTTGGAACGTTAATCAATGAATTGAAAGAAAATAAATAAGAATTTAAAAATATTAAGATATGTCAAATAAACAAGCACATCAGGGTAATGACGTCGAGGCAGCTGTATTAGAGCGTAAAGTTTCAGGAAGTTCAATCGAAAAAAATGTTGAAAAACTAGCGAAATACGGTGGATTTGATTTACTGGAAATGTCTATTGAAGGTATTCAAAATCTTAATCCTGATAGAAAAGCAAGAAGAAAAATTTTTCTTGGCGAAGTAAACAAAACCAAAGAAAGAGAGACCCTTAAAAAGACATTAGAACTTTGGGCTTCAGTTTTAAGCAGTAACGATGCTTTGACTGATATGGTAGCCCAGAGTGAGGACAAATGCAAAGAATCAGAAGCTTTATTAAAAAAGAATTTGGTAAAAGCAGTTGAAGATACAAGAGAAATTGAGGCAGCATATAGAACGATAGGTTTGTTTTTTAAAAACACAGAAATAGACAAAGTAAAAAATCTTACGATTGTTAATGCTGACTTGGAGCAACTAAAAGATCTTGACAATACCCGTTTTATTGATTCCATTCATGCGGAATTAGTCGATAATTATGATCGTTTAGATCTTAAAAATAATTATGGAATTTTGGTTATTCCTGGATATTTGGGATCAAATAAAGTAATCGAAAAATGGGCTAAGATTGCGCATGAAAACAAAGTAATGCTGGTTACCGATTTCGAACATCTTGACGAGCCGGATGATGTAATGGAAATGTTTGATGCAGCTTCATTAACAGGAGGTGATGCCTATCGTTCTAACGTTATTATGACATGCAACTGGTTAGTAGGACGTGGAAGATTTGATCAAATTGGAGAAAATGAAGATTTACACATTGCACCTTCGGCGGCACTTGCTGGTAAAATTTACAAAACATTGATGTCGCAGGTTACAGCGGGTAAAAAATTTGGTGGAATCAACGAAGTTGATGGAGTCAAATTTGATCTTAAGAAAAGTGAAATTGCTAATCTTGAAAACTTAGGACTTGTTCCTATGGTAAATGAGTACGGAAAAGTTATGGCATTCTCTGCAAAAACATTGTTTAGCGGAGACAATTTAGGATTGCAAACGTATTCTGTAGTTCGCGTATTTGATTATGTAACCAAAGTATTGATGGATTTCCTGAATCGTCGTGCATTCGAAAATTTTACAGCGAAAACGCGTAAAGAAATAATGAATCAAATTGTTAGTTTTCTGGACGGAATTACTGGTCCTGACAAACTAATTGAAAATTTCGAGATTAGAAGATTCGAACAAGATCCAATTCAAAAAGACAGAATCTATATGGATATTCATATGAAACCTTATTTCCCTGCTAAAAACTTCCTTATAAAAATGGATGGACATAAAGGAGATGACGGAACAGAATGGGATACTGATTACGAACAGCAAAAATAGTTATGCATATTAAATTGAAGATTAAAATTGTTGTTCATTGATCTTCAATACAACCTAACAGGTTTTGAAAACCTGTTAGGTTTAATTCATAAAAAAGATATTGATCCTTTGAATAATCAAACCAAATAATTCAAAATACATGAATGTACTTAAAATTTTACTTTTAATCGTATTGACTATAATTTCAAATACGGTTAAAGCACAAAATGTTAATCAGACAGATACTATAAGTTGCCCTATTTCGCAAAATGAGTTATTGTTGTCCGGAAAACGATTTGCAAGTACGACACCTATTTTATTGCGTGTTTTTAATGAGGATTATGAGTATGCAGTATTTCAATTAGGCAAGAGAAAAAGTAAAATATACCTGTATTTTAAAATATTCACAGATAATGTCTGTGTAAAACAAAAACAGCCTCTGGAATTGTATTTTAAAAATGGAGACCGGTATATTTTGAAAAATTCATTTGCGGTGAACTGTGACGGAACAGCTGCGTTACAACTTACAAGAAAAGACAGGAAAAAGTTAATGACTAATGACATTAATAGCATAAAATTTTTCACACTAAAAAAAGATTATGAATTCAGCCCCAATGCTTCCGATAATCAAAATATAAAACTGTATCTCCATTGCCTGAAATTATATAAAGTTAAAAAGATATAAATAAATAGCATTTATTAAAAAACAAAATATGCCCATTCCGGAATTAAATCTTTCACTAGGACTTACAGATAATAATGGTTCTGTTTTTTATGCAGGAAACGGCGAAGGTGAAATCATCGTTCGAACCGATTCTGCTTTAAAGCAACATACCATTAGCATAACAATTTCAGAACAACAAGTAGGTTCAGTAAATTTTAAAACACATTTACCCGGAGCTGAAACTCCTGCAGAAATTGAGATACCAACCTATCAGCTGATTGTTACTGATGATAAAACTAATGAAAAAGAAGTCTATAAAGTGACTCGAGATACCTACTTTTTTAAAGAGCAAACTATAAAAAAGGGTTTATGGACTTTTCTTGGATTAAATTTTTTGGCTACTAAAAATTTTCTTTTCGAAAATATTCCTTTTGAGCCTTTAAATGAAGAAATCGAAACTTTTGATATTTCTAAATGTAGAAAATTAAATCACGATGAACTTACGTATACATTTCAAAAAGAAGATCAGACAATAGAAATTTTTGCTGGTGACGTTAATGAATTAAAAGTCAAAAAAGGAACAAGTTATTTTGTCATTGTCGATGAAAAAAAAGGACAACGCTTTATTGGAGATATCTTATATCGTGAAAAGTTTTTAAAACTTACACCAAAAGTAAAACTCAATGTTATTAAGCGAAAAAAAGTTTCCAAAGTAATGAAAACCAATAAAGAAGGACAGACCGACCGATTAATCTATATTTAATAAGAACAGATGAAAGGAGTTTTTTATAAACTGCCAATAGATTTTAATGCTATTGTTCAGAAAAAAGAATTAGAAAAAACGGCTATTGAGCATTCTATAGCGCAGCAGATAATATTATTGGCGACAACCACTTTTGGTGAATGTAAGTTTGATGAAACTTTCGGCTCTAAAATCTGGGAGATTGATTTTGATTTGCTCATGAATGAAAATGCTTTGAAAGAGATAATCTCAAAAACGATGAGAGATACTTTGTTTCTTCATGAGAGAAGAATTAAAGCAAATGAAATTAAAGTCGAATTATCAGAAACCAAATATTTTGTAGATGACGTAAGCAGGTCCAAAAAAAGAGTCGATATCATTATTGAAGCTACTATAAAAAGTACTAATCGAAGTTTTGATTTCAGAGGATATTTTTTCGTTGGGCCATTATCTTATAAATAGTTACCAATCAAAATTAGTAGTAAATGACTTCAACTATATTCTAAATGCAATATCTTAAAAAATAAAATATAAATAAAATATTACAAAAATAATTAAAATAGTAGGAATTTTATTTGTATATTTATCGTATGAATAAATAAATTAATAATTAAAATTTTTCATTATGTCGTTTTTAACATCGTTGACAGTAGCCGGAAAAGACTACAAAGTATTGAATGTGAGTTATGATTTAGCTCAGGAAACTGATGCTTCAGGGCGTCCATCTACAGTAACACGTGGAGGAAGAATCATGATTGAGGTAGAATCAACAGGAGGAACAGAATTGTTCGAATGGATGACTAACAATTTCGAAAGAAAAGACGGGTCTGTAAAATTCATCAAGCGTGACTCAAATGCTACCTTAAAAGAGCTGAAGTTTACAGAAGCTTACATGGTAAAGTACAAAGAAAACTTTAATCATAACAGCGACAATCCTTTAACGGAAAGCTTTATGATCTCTGCCCGTAAGATTTCGATGGGTGGCGGAGAGTTTGACAATGCTTGGGTATAATCCTTAGCAGGGGCTTTATCAAACTTAATGAAAGGAAGTCCGTTAATCGGACTTCCTTTTTATCTTTTTATTTATTCCAACTTTTCTAGCCTAATTTCTTCAGGCTAAATAATGATATACCTATTAATTTAAAAATACAACACATGAGTTTTTTAGCAAAATTACATATTGATGCAAAAGAATATAATATTCTAGATTTTAATATTCATTTTAAACAGGAAATCGATGCTTCGAGCAGACCAACAGGAGATGCCAAAGGTGGTATTGTTAAAATGATAATAGAAGCAACTCAGGATACCGATTTTTTATCCTGGATGTTAAACAGAGATTTAACAAAAGACGGAAAAATTACTTTTTACAGAAGAGATGCGATGAGTAAGATGAAAGAGTTATCATTTGTTAAGGCATTTTGTATTGGTTACGAAGAACAGTTTAGCAGTACAAACGATATTCCGATGAAGATAACGATGGAAATTGTAGCGAAAGAATTGATTTTTGGAGATTCTAAATTTTTAAATAACTGGATAACGATAGATTAAGCTTTAAAAGCTAAACATATAAAACCAATACATCATGTTAGAAAAAATTGAACAAGTACGCATATTTATAAATGGCTTTGATCATAATGTAATTTATTATGATTTAAAGCTATCGCAAAAAATGGCAGATCACCACTATTTCTCTTTTATGTGGCAATATACCAGTAAGCCAGTAATAAACCCGGAAGATCAGGAAAAAGCGACTCGAAATTATATAGGCAACGAGGTGATTTTTACTTTCAGATGTAATGGAATAGAGCTAATGTCTAAAGGAATAATTAAAGGACTAGATTCTAATTATGAATTTGGAAGTCCAATAGGATTGCAGGTTACAGGAGTGAGCCATACCATAGCATTGGACGATATAACAAAGTCAAGAATCTTTTTAGGGAAGAATCTGCAGGAAATTGCATTAGAATTGTTTGCTGAAGAAAGTTCTGGAGAATTTTATCAACGCGAAGCAATTTTACCTACTTACACTAAAAGATTACCTTTTAAAACACAGTACAATGAAAGTAGTTTTGATTTCATGAAACGACTTTCGATACAATATGGACAATGGTTTTACTTTGATGGAATGCGTGTACAGTTTGGGCAGACAAAAGATTCGAAAGTAACTTTAATTAATGGAGCTTCTCTTCATAAATTTAGAATACAAACTAATTTGGTCTCACATAAAACAGGATTTGCAGGATATGATTACAACAATGCATCAAATATAGAAAGTGCTGCTGCGAAAACTTCTACAGGTAGTAGGGACAGTTATGCAGCTATAGTGGGTGCTAACCAAGGTCAGGTAGCACGTCCTGATTTAAGCCATGGAGCTTATACCAATAGTGCGCAAAATAAAGAGGAAATCGAACAAATGGTTCAGATTCAAACTTCTGGAATGGATGCTAATAGTATTTTTTACAGCGGCATTTCTTATTTACCTATTGGTTTGGGGCAGATATTTACTATACAAAATTTGACGGTATCACATGAACTTGTAGCAGTAGAAGTCATTCACCATTCGCAGATAAACGGAAATTACACCTGTGAGTTTAAGGCAATTCCAGCTGATGTAAAGGCACCACACTATACTAATGTAAAAATATTTACCAGAGCCGACAGTCAGCCGGCAAGAATAAAAGACAATAATGACCCTGAAGGAATGGGGCGCGTAAAAGTGGACTATTATTGGACAGGGTGGAATAACACCAGCGAATGGATGCGATTAATACAGCCGTATGCAGGAGATGGTATGGGGGCGTATGTAATTCCCGAAATTGGTCATGAAGTTCTCGTAAATTTTGAAGGTGGTAATGTAGATTGTCCCTATGTAACGGGAAGTCATTACAACGGAAGTGCCAAATCCGGTCATGCGACGCCCAAAAACGACCTGAAAGTAATGCGTACCCGCTCCGGAATCATCATGATTTTTAACGATGCAGAAGGAAGTGTTTTAATCGAAGACCCTAGTGGGAATAAATATTTCATGGACGGAAAGGGCAATATTTTTGTAACGGCGCCTAAGAATATGACTTTTGATGTAGGCGAAGATCTTACCATCAATGTAGGAAAAAATATGATCACTCAAGTAGGTGAAGATCAAACTACAGATGTGGGAAAAAACAAATCAACAACAGTTACTAATAAAATAAGTTTGAAAGCTCTGGAATATAAACAAAACATTGATAAAAATAAAACTATGGATATAGGTGGCGACTTAAATGAAACAACTGGAAAAACAACACATCATGCTAATGGTGATGTTTTAATAAAAAGTACAACAATAGCTAAATTATTAGGGGCTGAGGATGCAGAAGTTAATATAGGATAATAAACATGAAGCAATATATTTATTCTTTAATAATAACTATTATAAGCTCAAAATGATAAAACCAATAAAACTACTAATTTTTGGCATGTTAATTAGTTTGACCGTTTCCTGCCAAAACAAACCACAAAATAGAATGTTAGAAGATTATACAAAATTACCCGAATTTAAATGGGTCGAAAACCTAAACTGCCCAACAGGTTACCCTATAGCCGTATACAGGGGTGGACTGGAAGGAAACGGCTTCGTAAGTTTAAGTGATAGATTCTCAACAGGCATACGGGGCTGGGGATCAAGTGGAAACGGCACTAGCAATGGTATAAAACCCCTGCCAAGCCGTATTAACTGTATTTGGGTTTCGTATGCCGAGAACTATACCTACTCTATAGACAGTGATATAGATTATCAAAGAATGGTCCAGCTTTTTAAGGAAGAATATCCAGATAGTAATAGAAAATTTGGTAAAAAACAAACCACTTTTGATACTGTTTTAGTAGGTTTTGCGCCGGGAGGCGTTGTAGTAATTTGGGCAATGGGAGCAGGTAGAACTGTAGAAGTTGGGCGCTACAAAGGCGAGAAATATACAGTACCGCAAGCAGAGATCGATAAACTAGACAATCATGAGCGATTATTGTTTGATGCTACAGATCGCAAAAACATCATGCTCAATACCAAAGTTATTCCGCTTGAGGTTCGAGAAGCCCATGCTGGCAAGCCTATTCCTTTTGGTTTATGGGATACTTATAGAACCAGATATAGCTGGCGCCCTACTTTTGTTTTGAGAACTGAAGGAGAAGTGGTGGCGACCTATTATGATATGTTTAATGGAGAAGCAGAAGAAATATTTGCAGAAGGCTTAATAGAAAATAAATTTGAGAAACGAGCTATACCTAAACGTGTAAATTTTGGCTGGAGGGATAAAGAAGGACAAGGTTACGGAGGGAGAATTATTTTTGACGAGCAGGAAATTCTTAATGCGTTTGAGGAAATATATAAGGATGATATTGAGGGAGCATCCGAGTTGCAATTTAGTATAAACTATGCCAACGATTATGTTGCGGTTTTGCTTAAACAAAGAGAGAAAGAAATAAGATTACCAAAAACTAAAGTAAAGGTATACCATTCAAGTAAACTAACCTTAAAAAAATAATTATGGGTAAATCATTTGTTTACAACACAGGATCAGCAGACGATGATAAAAAAGAGGATGAATTGCGTCTAACTTTTGGGATATTTATTGATGGTACTCTTAACAATAAATAAAGCCAAAATGATAAAACCAATAAAACTACTAATTTTTGGCATGTTAATTAGTTTGACCGTTTCCTGCCAAAACAAACCACAAAATAGAATGTTAGAAGATTATACAAAATTACCCGAATTTAAATGGGTCGAAAACCTAAACTGCCCAACAGGTTACCCTATAGCCGTATACAGGGGTGGACTGGAAGGAAACGGATTCGTAAGTTTAAGTGATAGATTCTCAACAGGCATACGGGGCTGGGGTTCAAGCGGAGGTGGTACAAACAACGGTGTAAAACCTTTGCCTAGCCGTATTAACTGTATCTGGGTTTCGTATGCCGAGAACTGTACCTATTCTATAGACAGCGACATCGATTACGAAAGAATGATTCAGCTTTTTAAAGAAGGATATCAAGACAGTAGTTTCTTTTTTAATGGAGACGGAGAGTATAAACAAACCACTTTTAGAACTATTTTAGTTGGCTTTGCACCGGGTGGCGTTGTAGTAATCTGGGCTATGGGAGCAGGAAGAACTGTAGAAGTTGGTCGCTACAAAGGGGAGAAATACATCGTTCCGCAAGCAGAGATTGATAAACTGGATAACCATGAGCGATTATTGTTTGATGCCACAGATCGCAAGAACATCATGCTCAATACCAAAGTAATCCCTCTTAACGTGCGCAAAGCCAATGCTGGCAAGCCTATTCCTTTTGGTTTATGGGATACTTATAGAACCAGACATAGCTGGCGTCCTACTTTTGTTTTAAGAACTGAAGGAGAAATGCTATTGAGTTATATAGAAATGTTCAATGGCGAAGCTGTAAATTTATTTGATCAAGAACTGGTTCAAAATAAGTTTAAAAAACGTGCTATACCTAAGTTTTTTGATTTAGGCTGGAGAGATAGAGAAGGACAAGGTTATGGAGGAGATATTATTTTTGATGAGCAGGAAATCTTTAAAGCATTTGAGGAAATATATAAGGATGATAAAGAAGGACAAGCCGAGCTGCAATTTAGTATAAACTATGCCAATGATTATGTTACAGTTTTGCTGAAACTAGGAGACAAAGAAATAAGGCTGCCAAAAACTAAAGTAAAAGTATATAAATCAAGTAGTTTAACCTTAAAAAAATAATCATGGGAAAATCATTTGTTTACAACACAGGATCGGCAGAAGATGACAAAAAAGACGACGAATTACGTCTAACTTTTGGAATATTTATCGATGGTACACTTAATAATAAATAAAGCCCAAAATGATAAAATTATTAAGAGCATTAATTTTTGGCATGTTAATTAGTTTGACCGTTTCCTGCCAAAACAAACCACAAAATAGAATGTTAGAAGATTATACAAAATTACCAAAATTCGAATGGGTCGAAAATGTTTGTAGCCCTTTAGGATATCCTATAGAAGTTTATAGAGGTGGGCTCGAAGGAAATACGTATGCAAGTTTAAGTCAGGGCGTAACAACAGGTGAATGGGGCTCAAGTGGAGGTGGCACAAACAATGGTGTAAAACCCCTGCCAAGCCGTATCAACTGTATCTGGGTTTCGTATGCCGAGAACTGTACCTACTCTATAGACAGTGATATAGATTATCAAAGAATGGTCCAGCTTTTTAAGGAAGGATATCCAGATAGTAATAGAAAATTTGGTAAAAAACAAACCACTTTTGATACTGTTTTAGTAGGTTTTGCGCCGGGAGGCGTTGTAGTAATTTGGGCAATGGGAGCAGGTAGAACTGTAGAAGTTGGGCGCTACAAAGGCGAGAAATATACAGTACCGCAAGCAGAGATCGATAAACTAGACAATCATGAGCGATTATTGTTTGATGCTACAGATCGCAAAAACATCATGCTCAATACCAAAGTTATTCCGCTTGAGGTTCGAGAAGCCCATGCTGGCAAGCCTATTCCTTTTGGTTTATGGGATACTTATAGAACCAGATATAGCTGGCGCCCTACTTTTGTTTTGAGAACTGAAGGAGAAATGGTGGCGACCTATTATGATATGTTTAATGGAGAAGCAGAAGAAATATTTGCAGAAGGCTTAATAGAAAATAAATTTGAGAAACGAGCTATACCTAAACGTATAAATTTTGGCTGGAGGGATAAAGAAGGACAAGGTTACGGAGGGAGAATTATTTTTGACGAGCAGGAAATTCTTAATGCGTTTGAGGAAATATATAAGGATGATATTGAGGGAGCATCCGAGTTGCAATTTAGTATAAACTATGCCAACGATTATGTTACGGTTTTGCTTAAACAAAGAGAGAAAGAAATAAGATTACCAAAAACGAAAGTAAAGGTATACCATTCAAGTAAACTAACCTTAAAAAAATAATCATGGGTAAATCATTTGTTTGTAATACAGGATCGGCAGAAGATGACAAAAAAGACGACGAATTACGTCTAACTTTTGGGATATTTATCGATGGTACGCTTAACAATAAATAAAGCCCAAAATGATAAAACCTATAAAACTACTAATTTTTGGCTTGCTGATAAGCTTGACAGTTTCCTGCCAAAACAAACCACAAAATAGAATGTTAGAAGATTATACAAAATTACCGAAATTCGAATGGGTCGAAAATGTTTGTAGTCCCTTAGGGTATCCTATAGAAGTTTACAGAGGTGGACTCGAAGGAGATACATATGCAAGTTTAAGCCAAGGCGTAACAACAGGCGAATGGGGCTCAAGTGGAGGTGGTACAAACAATGGTATAAAACCCCTGCCAAGCCGTATCAACTGTATCTGGATTTCATATGCGGAGAATTGCACGTATTCTATAGACAGCGAAATAGATTACGAAAGAATGGTAAAGCTTTTTAAGGAAGGATATCCGGATAGTAACAGAAAATTTGGTAAAAAACAAACCACTTTTGATACTGTTTTGGTTGGTTTTGCACCGGGAGGCATTGTGGTAATCTGGGCTATGGGAGCGGGAAGAACTGTAGAAGTTGGCCGCTACAAAGGCGAGAAATACACAGTCCCGCAGGCAGAAATAGACAAACTAGACAATCACAAAAGATTATTATTTGATGCCACAGATCGTAAAAATATCATGCTCAATACCAAAGTTATTCCGCTTGAGGTGCGTGAAGCCCATGCTGGTAAATCTATCCCTTTTGGTTTATGGGATACTTATAGAACCAGATATAGCTGGCGCCCTACCTATGTAGTGCGTGAAGAAGGTGGACAAGTAGATGAAGTAAGGATAGGATGTTTTAATGGAGAGGCAGAAAATTTATTTGACGAAGAATTGGTTGAAAATAAATATAAAAAAAGAGCTATTCCTAAAGGGTTAGGTTTTGGCTGGAAAGATAAAAATGGACAAAATTATGGAGGTCATGTTAAGTTTGACGAGCAGGAAATTTTCAATGCTTTTAATGAATTCTACAAAGATGATATTAAGGGAGAATCCGAGCTACAATTTAGTATAAATTATGCCAACGATTATGTTACGGTATTACTAAAACAAGGAGACAAAGAAATAAGACTGTCTAAAACCAAAGTAACTACTTATAAATCTAGTTTAAAATAATCATGGGAAAATCATTTGTTTACAACACAGGATCAGCAGACGATGATAAAAAAGACGATGAATTGCGTCTAACTTTTGGGATATTTATTGATGGTACGCTTAACAATAAAGACAATACACAATTACGCCGTTTCTCTCGCAACGAGACTGCAAACAGTACGATAAATGAAAAGAAAAAAGACGCAGATAAAGAGAGAGAAGCTAATGATTTAAAAAAAATAAAATCAGGGAAACCAGTTGATATTCCTGATGGTTTTAAAAAAAATATGAAGCTCTACAAAGAATATCTCGAAGGTGTCGAACGTAGCTCGCTGGACGAGATGGGTACAGACAACAGCTACAGCAACGACGATACCAATGTAGCGCGTATGTGGTATTACTGTGATAAAAAAAATGCCGTTTATATCGAAGGAATGGGTACCAGTGTAAGCGATGGTACCAGTCATAACAGACAGGACAGTCAGGATGGTTTTGCTTTTGGTTCCGGTACTACCGGTATACGTGCCCGGGTAAGACTAGCTTGCGAGAGAGTAGCGAAAAAAATTAAGAAAATAAAGGATACTGAAGAAGATTCTAAGAAAAAAGTAACTCAAATTACGTTTGATGTATTTGGTTTTAGCCGTGGTGCGGCATCGGCACGCAATTTTGTACACGAGGTCAATACAAAAAGAGAATATGCCGTACAGTCTATAGAAATACCTGATGGTTATGATAGTTATACTGTTAAGGGCGAACCACGATTAAAAAAAAGACCCGCTCGGAAAGCCCTGGGAGATGCAGATGGCCTTGAGATAGACCCAAAAGGGTTAGTAGATGGTAAGCTGCCAAGATTTGGGCACTTGGGGTACAGCTTACTTATGAATACAGATATGACTCCAGATGATTTAATAGACATACGCATTATTGTTCGCTTTATAGGTATCTATGATACCGTTTCCTCTTATTACGAAAGAGGAGCACTGGGAGCTTATGATAGTTTTGGAAACCTACAGGATGATGATTTCAAGCTAGTAACTTTCTCTGCAGGAGATTTTGAAAATGACGAGAAAGAACTTGGTTTACAAGAGTTAGAACTTAAAGGAGATGCCTCTAAGTTTCAAAAAATGGTGCATTTTACCGCTCAGGACGAACATCGAAAAAACTTTGCCCTTACCAGAATCAATCAAATCCCCGGTAGAGCAATTGAAAAAAATTTGCCGGGAGTTCATTGTGATATAGGCGGTGCTTACGAGAATGAGGATTTTGAAATTATTAAAGAAATAGGTACTTCACTAAAAGATAGTAGTTATACCCGTAAGGCCTTTAAATGGAAAAAGCCCGTCAGCTTTCCTTATTCTTTATTGCCAGATGCTTCAGAACCTATAGGCTTGGAGGCATTAAGACAGGATTTAATAGATGAATATTGGTATCATGAAGAGGAGTTAAAAATAAAACTTGACTGGATGCTTTATGATAAACTAACAGGCAAACGGACAGTTAGAAAAGAATACAGCTATATTCCACTTCATTTTATGGAGGAATATTGCAGACAAACCACCATGCAAGAATATATTACAGTACCAATAGCTCCAAAATACCCTCTTGACAATTCTTTTCTCGAAGAAGTAAAAGAGCACCTGCATGAGTATGTCTTTGAAACGGCACCTGAATGGAAGTTTAAAAATGATGCACAGCTTGAAAAAGAAAAATACGATGCAGAAGAAAAAGCTAAGCTAGAGGCTAAACTAAAAGAGGCAGAAAAAGAACTGAGTAATCACGACCCAATTAAGGATTTAATGAAAATGCCAACAGATAATCTCAACCCAGAAAAGTATAGACCCAAAATCCAGGATAAAATACTTGTAGAACTCGAACAAAGTAAAGAGGTGCAACCTACAGAACTGGAAGAGGTTGTAGTTTATGGATATAGCAAACAAAAAGCACTTAGAAAATTGCGCCATGAGTACCTGCATTGGTCTTCTAACAGGAAGTGGTTTGGTATGGAACCACCTAGTGATAACAGAAAAAGAGAATTTTTTCCTAAAACATAATTCACTATGGTATCGTCAACATATTTTTTACCTGAATATTATTTAAAACCTGTTTTAAATAAAACGCAACCTTACAGGTTTACAACAAGAACAATCGATTCCTCTAATAAAAACCGAATTATTGAGTATAAGCTTATTCGTGAAGTTGAGCTTACTTATATGGGCAAACGGAAAGAGATATTTGTTTACCACGTACTAACAACCAGAGTTGCGATAAAGTCTGATCAAACTGTAAAAAATGAGAAATTTTTAAAAGAAAACGTTTTTGCATTTGGTATAATTGTTTTAGGAGTAAACGAAAAAGGCGAAATAGTGAAAGTTTATAATCTCAATGAAATGGAAGACCGATGGATTAAAAGAGTGTACGCCTTAAGGGAGCATAGTTCAGGATACGAATTTGATGTTTTTGTTGATGATATTTCCAATGTTTTACGAGACGAAGAAAAAACACTTTTTTTCCTGAACTCCAAAAATATGTTAGGATTGTATTTTCATGGATTATTTGGAAAAAATGATATAAAGGAAACACCAAAGAAACGACCAGCTGCAATTATGGAATTTGATGATGTTATCGTTACTGAGGAAATCTTGACAGACAAAAAAGGTCCCAAATTTATCATTACTGCGCAAAAAAGTAATAACGGGGAAAGAGTTATTTCGAGCAATGATATAGTAAAAAAGTATGAAGGTAAATTGCTCTATGATAAAAACAATCAATTGCTAGATGGATTTCTGGAAATAGAAAATGAAAACAAGAACATAAAACACAGTTTAGTATGGGTTGGATAAAAGATATGTTTGGACCAGGAAGCAGTGATCCTGATCATTGGAATAAAAAGTTCAAAGAACGTATGGCAAAAGAGCAAAAGGAAAAAAACGAAATTTTTGACATGAGCCAGAACGTTGACCAGATAAATGAGCGAAGCGAAAATAACGCAATAGAGTACCGAATAGCACAAAAAAAAGAGCGAGAACAAGAAGTTGAAGCCGAAAGAGAAAAAGAAGAAAAAGCTGCTGACGACTTAAAACTTGTTATTGATACGGCAAAACTACAATGCGATTTATGTACTAATCCTATAGGGGATCTTAAAGTAAATTTTCGTACTCCAACTATACAGGGCAAGAAAACCGCTACTGTAAAAGAGAAAGACATGAAAAGTCTCATCTTTAAAGGTAATTGCAAAAAAAGCCCCCAGAGTTCCAGTCCTTGCGCCTCTGTAATGCAATTAGGAGACTGGAAAGATATAGGAAATATGAAAGTTCAGGGACAATTCCCGCTCCTGCTTAAAAGTACAATTAAGTGTAATTATGGAGGTACTGATATAAAAATAATAGATTGCGCACAGCGAAATGAACCATCGGATATTTATGCAATGCCAATGAAAGCAGAAAAAGAAAAACAAATTCTGAATGTTACTTGGATGTGTGCGAAGATGGAAGAAAATATAAATGCTGCTCGAGTCAAGCAAGAAGTTAATCTTTTAGTAAAAACAAGAAATTTTGAAGAAGGAGAAGTTATAACAATAAAAGTAAAAGAAGCAACCGGACGAGAAATTAGTGAAGGATTGAAAGAAGTATCACTTTCCGGAAATGTACAAGCTGATGGTTATGCTGAATTGAAAGAACAATTAACCCTTGAAGAGGTTACTGATAAACCAAGAGACAAAACCTTAAAGCAAATAGAAAGAGAAGAAGAACTAAAAACAGAAATTTATATTACAAGAAATGCTATAGATTACACTCGTGCTGAATGGAAAGCTTATCAGGACAAGTGGCATGATGAAATGGAAAAAGCGGAAGCTTTGAAAAATAGAAGTTTTTGGGGATAGTTAAAAGTAATAATTATGAGCAACAATAGAATACTTTATATAGCCGAAGTTAATGGAGACACAAGGTTTCAGAATGTTACTTTAGAAATATTTCCTGAATTAAAGTATGTAGACGGATATTTTTATACAAAAGAGGGGAAATATCTTGGTAAAATTGGAAAAGATAATAACGTATATATCACTGATCAAGTTTCATTTTTAGAATTAGAAAAAGGAAAAAAAGTAGCTGATGATAAAATTATTTATTTTACTGAAAAGTATAAATTAAATAACGAGCAATTATTAGACAGAGCGCATTGGATATTTGGAGAAGGAAGAGGAGAATTTGCAACCGAGTATGCACATACAATTGAAAATATGAAGAAATGGGGATATCATGGAGAAGGATTCTCAGAAGAAGGTACATATTGTTCACTGTCCGACAATAAATATAAAGGCAAAAGTGTGTTTTTTTCAGGAAAAACAGGTTACGGAAATTATGATGATTTTGCAAAAACTCGAATTGATTTAGATGATCTTAATAAGTTAAAAAATACAGATATTATTATTAAGGCTATAATTGATCAACAAAGAGGCATCACTATAGACCCAACTCCAAATGCAACACAATGGTTAGGGTATCGTAACTATCTTTTTAAACATGAAATCGCAAAAGGGGGCAAACTTACCCCAGCTGATGAATCATACGAAAGACAGGTTAAAAAATACGGTAAGAATAAGGTATTAAGAAAAGACGGAACATCGAAATATAGTCATCTTTTTATTGACACACGTTTAAAAGCAGATATTGATAAACTGAACAAAAAAAAATCCTGAAATCATGATTAAATACTTATTTGCATCACTATTATTAATTTTCCCGTTTAACGTTCAAGAGAATTGGAGATGCCTAGATGATGGACTTGATGATATAATTTCAAATCCCATTGATTATAAAATTTGTAAATACACTGAAATAGATACTAAAGATAATGTTAAAATAAAAATCAATAACAAAGCGACATTAGTACTAACGCAAAGGGATATTAAAAATGGTACTTATATTTTATTTGAAAAAAAGAAATATATAATCAACGATAAATTAAGCAGAAATCATATAAACTATAACTATTATTTATTGCACATGTATTCGTTTAAGAACAAAGAGGGGACTTTTTATTGGTTAGCGTTAGGTACAGACAATGGGCTAAATTTAAATTCTAAAACCCTTAACTTAATTGTTCTGTTTTCTAATAACAAACTATACATTCCTTTTACTGAATGGGATGCTGGTGTTGCTACAAGTCTTGGTATAAATAAAGGAAAAATGTTTATATTAAGTAATGATATAGATTCAATAAAATATTTTGAATACAAAAATAAAAAATTCATTTACAATGCAAAGAATTCTATAAAATGCAGGATTGATTCAACCAGAAAAATATGTGTTCCTGATAATTATAGATTTTAATTGTCAATTTAGAATGTTTAATGAGTTATTTTATTTTTATAAACTATGGAAAAAGTAAGATCACTAATTAAATCTCAAGCAAAATTAAAAAAGAAGAAAGATTTAGAAAAGATCAAACAATATATGGTTATGTAAATACCCGAAAAGATCATTATTGGGAAACTGTTGGGAAAAAATATAGAAGACATTCATTTTTGAAAATTTGGTATGAAAAAAAATAATCTGCTTATAACCGTTTTAATGCTTCTAAATTTTGTCTCTTTTGCCCAGATAAACAAAATAAAAATTAAATATTCCATTAAAAATGAAAAGACCTTTCAATATAAAGAAAAAATTATTGATGGAGATACTTTGACAGGATATGGACCATCTGGAAAGATTTTCTTTAAGAATAAACAAAATCTTAGATTGTATTTTGTTAATGATCAGGTATTTTTAAATAATCAACTACTTTACTGTTTTAAAAATGTTCAGTATTATGAATCATTATTAGTTATAAGTACCAATAATAAAGAATACTTATATATCTACCCTCATTATTATGGTCGCGTTGGACCATATGTTTGGTACGAATTAGGTGTTTTAATCGAGATAAAATCAATACCTGTTATAAAAGAAAATATAGATTATTTTGAGGATTATGAATTAGACCGTTTACTAAAATTTAAGAAATATAAAATTAGAAATTTAAAAAACAAAACCTGTGATGACGGATCTGATTAAGGTAATGCAATTGTTTATTCAATTGATGGGCCTGTAAATTTTATATAAGAAAGTGGAGTATAATATATTCCGTTTTCTGATTCATTTTCTCTAACAGAAGTAAGCCAGAAAAGGTAATTGGTTTAATAAAATAATTAAAAAAAATAAATCCACAGTCATTTTGTTTTTGGAAATAGACTAAATCAGTAGAAGATAATATGAGGCAAGAGCGAATAAAAGACAGAGTACTAAAAAGAGCTGCAAGATCATGGGGATTTTCAGATGTGGAGATGGAGACCTCATTTGATCCTGTGGTAGCCATGATGCTAAATGCATTATCGTACGAGTTAGAAAAAATTGCACATGAGCTTGAAGATTCTAAAACCCGTGTGGTCGAAAGAGTTTTGGAAATTATGTTTCCGGAAGTTACAGCCGGGGCAAAACCTGCAAGAGCAATCCTGCATGCTATTCCTGTAGATAATAATGTAAAAGTCTCTTTGCAAAACCAAATGACGGTAAACAAGAGGATTCATAATATTTACAATCCGCTGGAACCAATAGTTAAAGAAATAGCACTTTCGCCAACGCTGGAAGTAAAACTATCATCCTGTGAAGTGAAATATATTGCTTACGAACGAAATTTACATGAAGTTTCTAATCTCTTTTACAAAGATACAGTTCGCGATTATAAGAATATACTACCTCCCGGTGTAGTTTTTTTGGGCATAGAATTAAGCGGTAACAGTGTATTTGAACTGGAAGACCTAATGCTGTATATCGACATTAAAAATACACATCAAAAAGAAATGTTTCATTACTACTTAAAGCAAATGAAATGTTTCTATGACGATGCTGAGATTAAAGTAGAGGAAGGCTACAATGTACCACTAAAAAGTATTGATATAGACAATATAATCAATCGCAATTATACACATCTTAGCGAAATAATGCAGGAAGTAAATGAGTTTTACTTTGATAATTTTTATACATTAAAAGGTGGATTAAAATACAAATCCTTAGATAAATACAACTCAGAACATTTACCATTTAAAGAAGTAACGAATAATGGTAAATCTATTATTTGGATAAAAATGGTTTTTCCGGAATCTTTGATACCTCAAATCCTGGATAATGTATCATTTAGCGTTAATTGTTTTCCGGTGATCAATAAAAAAAGGCATATTATAAATAATCCGCTTAAAGGGTTTTTATCTTATGTAGCATTAGATACAGGCAATAATATTTATCTCGATGTAGATACTGTTATAGATTCATCAAATAATCATTATGAGGTAAAAGAGTTTAATGATGGTGTTATAGAAGAAGGAAATGCTGTATTGCGAACAGGAGGGGTCTCAAGATTTGATTCCAGAAGTGCTTCTGAATTACTGCAAAATGTGTTAGGGTTATTAAAAGATGAAAGCTCTTCATTTTCAGGCATAGGTAACGATTTTATAAACGATTCACTAATAAAAATGAACCAGCTTTTAGCATCGGTTGAGCAGCGATCTAAAGAAAGTAGTTTTTCTAAAAACAACGATCCATATTTAATGATCAAACCTCAGGGAGAAGATTTGAAAGGAAAATTATTTACTATAAATTACTGGTCAACTTGCGCAGAAGAAGGAAACGATATAAAAGCAGGTACAGTTATGGAATCTAAAGGTGATTTGTCCTTTGTAAGTAAGGAAGTCGTATTAGTTACAAATACTGTTGGAGGCATGAATAAGCAAAACAATAAAGACAGAATTCTGGCTTATCGTAATGCTTTGCTTACAAGGGGCAGAATTGTAACGATAGCAGATATAAAAGCTTTCGGATTTAGTCACTTTAAAAGTTCTATTACTCACATTAAAGTAGAAAAAGGGACAAGAAAAGAAACCTCTACAAAAGCAGGGTTTAGTCGAACCGTAGATATTTACTTAAAAACCAATGCACTCGAAAAAGATCATTTATCAATAGTTGAGTGGGATTACTTATGTGAGAGTTTTATGAAGCTTTTAAAAAATAAGTCATCAAACGTATTCCCGTATCGACTTTTTATAGAAGATTAATTGCAAACAAGCCTGACTCTCATAAGTCAGGCTTTCTACTTAAACAAACTATTCAAATTAATATGTTTTTTCTCTTTTAGTTTTTTCACAATTTTCAAAAAAGCAATTGCCGTAATATACGCATCACCTAACGCAGTGTGGCGGTCTTTTTTAGAAATATCAAATTTATCTGCCAGATCGTCTAAAGTATAATGATCCTTTCGTTCGAATAAATGAGACTTGATCAGCGTTTTTTTGTATAAAATAGCAGTGTCTAAGCGTTTATTAGTTAAATGAGGTAATCCGTTTCGCTCTAAGGCTTTATTGATCATCGTAACATCAAAAACAGCATGATGCGCAATAATAATCGAATCGCCTAAAAAAGCCAGAAATTGTTGCAGAGCTTCTAATTCGGTAGGGCGCTGGATCACGAAAGCTTTTAAAATGCCGTGAATCTGAGCTGTCGATTTATCATAATGATCCTGCTCGATGTAAACCTCAAAACTATCCTGAATAGCAATTGTTCCGTTTTGTAAAACCAATGCACCAATACATAATATTCGGTCATTGTCATAATCAAAGCCCGTAGTTTCGGTATCTAAAACGACAAATCGGGTTTCTTCAATCGAAATATTCTCATCAAAGAGATCTTCTTCCTTTTTCCAAAAATTAAATAAACTCATAGTTATACCAAATTTGAAACATTAAAACGCACCGAAATCAATTCCTGAAGTTCTTTAATGGTTTTAAAAGTTCTTTTCAGCTTTATTTTTTCCATTTTAGATAACGATTCCAATGCAATAAATTGTCCGGAATCATGATGTAAAAGTCCTTGTTTGGTTCTGAATTTTAATAAAGCCTTAAAGGAATACGAACACGATAAATACAATTCTCTGTTATTAGGTTCTAACTCCGCAAGTTTTTCAAAACGTTCCGCTGTATTACTAATTGACTTCACCGAATGGGATAAAATCAAAACTCGTGCAGCATCAGTTAGAGGCATTAAAGCCCTTCTTTTTATATCAAAATGATCTTTATTCGCGCCATCTTGTTCGACCAGGAATTGTCTGAAAAAACCTGTTGGCGATGGACTTTGCAAAGCACCGCTAACCAAATGAACATAAAAAATAGGGTTTGCTTTTACATTTTCAAAAATAGATTCTGATAATTCATCCACAATTGCGGCATCTCCATAAGTCAAACTATAATCGAAAAAGATAAACGACAATAAAACTTCATTTTTCCCCGGATTCGTGATCCAGTGATGTACCTGATTTTTCCATTCCTTCAGACTCATACACCATTTTGGATTCGAAGCCATCATTTCGGCAGGGCAGTAGTCGTAGCCAATTTCAAAAAGCCCTTTGTTTACAAGAGCGGCAAATTTTAGGAAATATACTTTTGTTTCTTCTCTAAAAACCTCAGAAACATTTTCATAAACAATCGCATTATCCTGATCCGTATGCAGCATTTGTTCGCTTCGTCCCTGACTTCCTAAAGCCAGCCACGCAAATTTTACAGGAGGCGGACTACTCATTTTTTCTAACGAAATTTCTATAACGCGAGTCGTACAAGCCTCATTAAGCTCGGTAATAATCTTAGAAATCAAAGTCATCGGAATGTTCTGATCCAGATAGCCCTGAAGCAATTGCATGATTCTGGCACGAATTGGCTTAATTTCTTTTGCCTTTTTAGTCCTTTTAAGAGCTTTTATTAATACAGCAGGATTATTTCCTAAAGCCACCATGACATCATGTTTCGATAAAATACCAACAGCTTTAGTGTTAATCGTTCCATCTTTGGTTAAACATAAATAACTAATATTACTTTTCATCATCGCCATTTGAGCCTCTGTAACCGTCATTTTTTTAGGATAAGTAATAACAGGTTTGGTCATGATGGTTTCTGCAGTAGTCAGGATAGAATAATCTCCGGTTACGATTTTATTGCGCAAATCTTTATCTGTAATGATTCCTATTGGCAACATTTCGTCAACGATTAATATAGCTCCCACTTTTTTCTTGGTCATTATTTTGGCAATATCCCTCGCAGTAGTTGATGGACCACAGGTAACAATTTTCTTCGAATATTTGATCGGTTGTAAATCAAAAGAATCCCTTTCGGAGTTATTTTCGTGCAATAAATCATCACCATATAATTTATCTTTATGAATATCAGAATACGGGTTTCTGGTATTCGATGCATAACTTTCGATCAGGAAATTACCAACAGTTCTGTTTTCCAGCGCATAAGGTTTAAAAACAGCAATAGGAATGGCGTACAATATAGTCTCTTCATGCGCCACAGCTTCCATAATATAGTTTTCCTGCGCCAAAAGCGGACGTAATCCAAAAATATCACCTTCGTCACACATGTCTAAAACCGCATTTTTCTGGCTTTTTTTAAGCGCCACAGCACCTTTATGCACCACATAAAACGAATCGTGTGTTTCTTCGTTTTCGGCAAAGATTACAGCATCTTTATCTTTATAAACAATAGAAATTTGTTCAGATAGTTTTTCTAAATCCTTTTGATGTAAAAAGCTAAAAGGAGGAAAGCCCTTTAAAAAGTCGGCAACTCTATGCGAAATAGTATTTTTCATGCGTAAGATTTAGGTTCTAATGTAATACTTAAAATAGAAATGTAAAAGAAACACGCTTAAACTTTTTCGGTTTTGCCGCAAAGTCACAAAGACAAGAAGTTTTGTTTATTCTTAGTGTTTTTATGATATCTCGCATGTGAGTTAATGTGTTATAAAAATGCTGATATAAAAAAAAGCTCCACTAATGGAACTTTTTAATTAATAACTTATGATTGTTTTTTCCGAACTTTCATATTGATAAATTCAACAGCCAGTGAAAACGAAATCGCAAAATACAAATACCCTTTAGGAACCGCACCAATGTGTTCGCCGGCAAGCGCAGCATTCGATAAATGCATACTTTCAGTAATTAGCATGAAGCCAATTAATATCAAAAACGAAAGCCCTAATATTTGAATCGATGGATTTTTATTCACGAAATTTCCAACCGGAACAGCAAACAACATCATCACTAAAACCGAAATAATAACGGCAGTAATCATAATGGTCAGAGCACCATGTACGCCATTTGTCATACCAACAGCAGTTAAAATAGAATCTACCGAAAAAATTAAATCGATCAATAAAATCTGTACAATAACATTCGAAAACGACTTTTTTGCCGCCGTACCAATTGTTTTTTCTTCATCGCCTTTATGATCTACTTTTTCGCTAATTTCTTTGGTACTTTTATAGATCAGAAATAAACCTCCCACAAATAAAATTAAAGCCTGACCCGTAAAATCGCCTTCAAACCAACCCCAATGAATACTAAAAATCGTCGCTTTCATAGCAATCAAATACGAGATTCCCATCAACAAAGCAATTCGCATAAACATGGCTAAAAACAAACCAATTCGTGTTGCTTTTTTTCGATCTTCTTCAGGCAATTTACCCGTTACAATCGAGATAAAAATAATGTTATCGATTCCTAAAACAATTTCAAGAAAAGTCAGTGTCAATAAGGCAATCCAGGCATCGGGATTTAAAAATACTTCCATTCTAAAAAAGGTTTATTATATTATCTAGTCTAATTTTACCACAGTTCCGCGTTGTTTCTGATCAGAACCTACCATACCAAATTCAAAAGTATAAGAATCTTTAGAAGTCGTTAAGATCTTCATATTAATGGCTTTCTCTTCGGCCATATTTTTAGGATGTTTCTTCTGTAAAATATATTCGCAATCACTTACCCAGCGCACCGTTGAGGTATCTGTTTTACCTTCAAAAGTTTCGATTTCAATACCATCTTTACGCTCAAAAATTGTTGTTTTTTTTACGCCATTTACATCAAACTCAAATTTGAATTTTCCGTTTTTAAAATCTTTACAATTGTGTTCGGCATCGTAACAAGAAACTAAGGCAAGTAACGGAAGTAAGAATATAATTTTTTTCATTTTAAATAATTTGTTTTTTTAAAATCCCGATAGCTATCGGGACTGCTTTTCATTTCAATCTTTTTATTTTTTAAAGAAAAAAAATAAAAAGGATTTCCATTGCAATCAGGGCTAGGAATATATTGGATAAATTAAAAATAGTGTTACAATTAATGCAAAAATGATATTTATGAAAAACAGAAAAAATAAATTTCGTCTTCTGTTTTTATCAGCTTGTTCATCAGATAATTTTGTTTTACCAAATTTAATTAAAAGCCAATACCAAAATCCTCCTATGTAGGCATGAAACTCGATCATTTCAATCTCTTTAATTCATCATCGGTAAAGTTCTTGATTTCTTTTTCCTTGGCAAACTTTTCGGCATTATAATTTCCGGATTTATTTCTCGGAATCGATAAACTATCCCATTCGCCATTTTTAAGTTGTTTGGCATAAAAAACGATCTGCCCAACGTGATAAGGATAATGTGCCAATTGACGATTAATGGCTTCAATAACCGTGTGACCTTCATTTCTAATATAAATGATATCAGACAATTGTTCCGGTTTCAAACTGTTTAGAGCATCTAGAAAGCAATCCCAGCCTTTATTCCAGACAACAAGAACTTCGTCTTTAGATTGCAAATCATTTTCGAATTCGGCATCACGATTACGCCATTCCTTTTCACCATCAGAAGTCAGGAAATCGGTCCATCGTGAGAGCATATTACCGGAAATATGTTTAATTATGGTCGCAATACTATTCGTGTCTTCGTTTATCGAAACAAAAAGCTGATGAGGTTCTAGCTGATCTATTGCTTTTTCGCCAAGCATTTTATAATACAAAAATTGCTTTTTAACGCTTTCTAAATAAGATGCTGTTGCTTCCATAATTATAATCGTATAATTAAAATCTAGTTCTTTTTTGCCACGAATTCATGAATTATAATTATCACCTTTAGAATAAAAAAAATCGTGAATTGGTGCTTTTTTAAACGGATTGTTAGACAATCTTAATGTCGTATTTATCTAAAAGTCCCACAATGCCATCATTAGAGAATTGCGCTTTTTTCATCGGATTAAATTCCGGATCGATTTTATAGTTGTAAGCTGTTTTAAAATTAACAGCCGCCAATTGCGTATCATTAAAAATAGCACCTTCTAAATTACAATTATCAAAAACCGAACTTGTTAAATTTGTTCCTATAAAAGTAACCTCCCTTACAGAACAATTTATAAACTTGGTTTTTGGCATTTTTTTATTCGAAAAAATGGCATAATCTAAAACGCTTTCTTCAAAATAAACCTGAAATAAAAAATCGTCGCATTCATTAAAAGCGATTCCTAAAAGCTTACAGTTTTTGAAACTCACGTTTTTTAAATTCGTACCAAATAAACTCGTCATCGATAAGTTGCAATCGATAAATTCGCAGTCTAAAAAAGTATTGTGAGCAAAATTGCTGTTAGAAAAATCACAGTTTTTAAAAACACAATCTTCAAACTCCCGATTGTTTATTTTTTTGTCAATATAAATGACTTTCTCGAACGTTTTTTGAATGTGAATTATACCTTCCATGAATATTTTTTTTGTTGCTGAGCGTTGTGACGAACACGAAGAATGTAAATGTTCTCTTCGGTTATTTGGTATGAAAGAGCATAATCATACACGGCATAAACTCTAAAAGAACCGTCGTTATTGGTCTTTTGTTTGTCTAGTTTATATATTTCGGGTTGTGTTTTTAGTATTTCGGTACTGTCAAAAATAGTGTTAACTACTTTGTCAGCTATTGTAATCGATTTACTTTCAAAGAAAATATAAAAATGAATGTCTTCTAATTGATTTAAAGCATCGCTTGACCAAATTATTTTCTTCCCCATTTTTTTGCAATTTCCTTAGCTTGATCTTCAGTATAAGAATTGCCTTTTTTAATATTTTCTAAGGCACTTTCTATATCTAAATTATATGAGGCATCCGATTCTGCTGTCGAATTATTTATTGATTGTAAAAGATGTTTGAGTTTTTCTACAAAAGAAGGATCTTTTACTTTGTCAATTTCTTGATGTATCCAATTTATTTCTGCTTGTATATCCATGATAGCGAATTTTAGTAAAGATACAAATTAGTCATTAAAGATACCTTTCATAATAACTTTCAATCCGTAAAAAATCAGAAACATGGCACTTAAACAAGCCACAATACCAATTCCTAAAACTAGATAATGCCAATTAGTATGCTGATTCATAAAAGCGTTATAAATCAACGAAGGGCCAATAAATAAAAGAGGTAACGAACCTGATAAATATTTAATTCCTTTTCCTAATAATTCTTTATTTGTTGCCATTTTTTTGTTTTTGTTTTGAAAAGTTTCAGGTTTACCGCAATCTTGTCATTTCGATTACTAACGATAAAAGCAAATCTTTTTTTTCAGGAGCTAATCCCGCTATACGTTCCAATCTTTTATTTTTTTAAAGGAAAAAAATAAAAGGATTTCCACTTCTATCGGGGCTAGGACATTCGTTTTCATAACAATGTTTTCGTATAGTTTGTCATCCTGAGGAACGAAGGATCACACCAGAAACTTTGCAAAGAAAATCGTTAATCATTGTCGATTTGCGAGTGTGATTTCTCATTCTTCGAATTGACAAACTTTATGAACTTTGACAAAGATTACTCTTTAAAACCTTGCGCTCTTTGCGGTTCAATCAAACCTCTTTTTGTAAATTATAATTGTCGACAGCATTTCTCACGCTGCCATATTTTTTTAATAATTGAGAACCTTCTTCGTATGAAACTGGAATTTCATCCATGATCATTTTCACGCCGCGGTCTACCAATTTAATATTACTCAATTGCATATCAACCATTTTGTTGCCTTTCACTTTTCCAAGTTGAATCATAGCAGCGGTCGAAATCATGTTTAAAACTAATTTTTGTGCTGTTCCGGCTTTCATTCTGGAGCTTCCGGTAATAAATTCAGGACCTACAACAACTTCTATAGGAAATTGAGCCGTTAATGCCAAAGGACTTCCAGCATTGTTGGTAATACATCCTGTAAGAATATTGTTTTCATTGCAGGTTTCTAAACCACCAATTACATAAGGAGTTGTTCCTGAAGCAGCAATACCAATTACGACGTCGTTTGCACCAATATTATTTGCCTTAAGATCGATCCAGGCTTGTGTGGCATTATCTTCGGCGTTTTCTACAGCTCTGCGAATGGCGGTATCGCCACCGGCAATTATTCCGTTTACTAAATCAAAAGGAACACCAAAAGTAGGAGGACATTCTGAGGCATCAACAACACCCAAACGGCCGGATGTTCCGGCTCCAATATAAAAAAGGCGTCCGCCAAGCTTTAGTTTAGCCACAATTTGTGCAACTAAAGCTTCAATTTGAGGAATGGCTTTTTCGACTGCATTAGGAACAGTCTTGTCTTCCTCATTGATATTGGTAAGCAATTCATGAACTGACATTTTTTCTAAATGCTCGTATTTTGATGCTTGTTCTGTAATTTTTGTAAACGTCATTTGTTAGTATAATTGGTCGTGTCAAAATTAATCTTTTTTATTTCAATCTCGAAATTTAGAACATAAAGTAATAAAACTTTATAAATCTTTTTCCTTATAATTTTATTATTTAACGACTGTTTTTTTTAAACTTTGTTACATGAACTAAAATATTATATTTGTTTACTAATCTGAAAAGAAATAATGGATATAGAAAGCTTCTTAAGTTTTATGAGCGGGATATCAGTTTTTGTTTCATTATTACTGATACTCTTTTTATTAACGGTAAAAACAGAAAATAAATTAGCAAACCGATTATTTGCTGTGTATTTGCTGTTTTTTGCAATTGATAATCTTGGAATTTTCATGAGCGAAGATTTTATTAGAGATCATTTTAACTTAGAATTTTTCAGGTGGACTGTTTGCGCTTTGATAATTCCTGTTTTCTATCTCTATGTTTTATCAGTTTGTTTTGCTGATTTTCGATTACAAACCAAACATTTACTTCATACGATTCCTTTTTTAGCTGCAAATGTGGTTTTCATTTTCAGGTTGCACTTTTTAAGCGATCAGGAAAAAATACATTTTTATGATCATCGTAATCAACTTCCTGAATTGTTTGGCTTTCAGATTATGTTAAGCTTTCAGATTTTGTGCTACAGCATTGCAGTATTTTTGGTTTTAAAAAAATACAAAGAAATCTATCAGGAAAATTATACGAATCCTAAAACTTCGATTTTTAAATGGCTATTTCAAATATCGACTGCACTTTTTATTTTGTATTATTTATCGATAGCAAAGAATGTTTTAAGATATATAGATATTGAAGTATTATGGATTTGGGCCAATGTAGTAATGCAAATTCTTGTTTTAATAGTTACGTGTTGGTTTGTGCTAAAAGCGCTGAATCATCCTGAACTTTTTCGCGGAATCGATTCGAAATTGCAATTGGCAAGAGATATTCTTCCTAAGGAAAATGAAAATGTTGTTGAGATAAAAGACAATCAAAACGAAGCGGTTGTTAGTCAAATTTCAACATTGAAACATTATATGGCAGAGAAAGAACCCTTTCTTAATCCGTCGCTTACCATTCAGGAACTTTCTAACCAGATTGAAATTCCGGTTCGGGATTTATCTGTTTTGATAAATCATCATATGGACCAGCATTTTTTTGATTTTGTAAATGAATATCGCATTCAAAAAGCGATGAGTATTTTAAAAAATCCTTTAAAAAGTGATCTTACGGTTTTAGAAATTTTATATGAAGTAGGTTTTAATTCGAAATCGTCTTTTAATACTTCTTTTAAAAAATATACAAATTTAACGCCTACAGCCTATAGAAACGCTTCATAATAAGCGTTTTGTAAAAAGTCGTACGTCGTGCCTAATAAAGTCGAACCAATTTCCTGAGCAGAAATTGGTTCGACTTTTTTTTGTCGGTCGAATTCTGAAAATTTCTAAGGCAACTTTGCTTCAAATTAACCGAACAAGTTTAAAAATTAGAAATCATGAAAAAAGCAAACCTCCTTATCTTTTTATTAATGCCTTTATTTTGTTTAGCGCAATCAACGGTAAAATTGAAAGGAAAAATATCCGGCAAAACGACTTTATTAGAATGGGCAGGTGTTTCGATATTAAATGCAGAAGGAAAAATAGTAGGCGGAACAACAAGCACAAAAGATGGTACTTTTGATATCGAGATTAAAAAAGGTACTTATAAAATAGAAGTAAGTCTTTTAGGATTTACAGATTACAAAAAAGAAATTACTGTTGAAAAAGACACCGATTTAGGTACAATTATTTTAATAGAAAGTGCTACAAATTTAGGCGAAGTGGTAATTCAGTCGAGAAAGAATACGATTGAACAGAAAATAGATCGTGTGGTGTATAATCCTGAAAATAATATAAACACGGCAGGCGGTGATGCTTTGAGTGCTATAAATACAGCCCCAGGCGTTGTGGTAAAAAATAATGCGATAACTATATTAGGAAAAGGAACTTCTCGAGTTATGATTGATGGAAGGATGATAGAATTAACCGGTGAAGAACTGAATGTTTTTTTGAAATCTATTTCGGCGAGTGATATTAAAAACATCGAAATTATTAGTAACCCTTCGTCGAAATTTGAAGCCGAAGGAGATGGTGGAATGATTAACATTATTATGAAAAAGGGAGCTCGTAATTCCTGGAAAAATACAACGATAGCGTCATACGACCAGAATAAATATGGCATTTATGCTTTAAGGAATAATTTCTTTTATAATAAAAATAAATTTAGATTTTCGGCAAGTGTTAATGGAAAAACAGGTTATAAAAAAATTGAAGAAAATCTTGATATGTATTTTGTTGAAGGCCCTTCGAAAATGAATGTAATTACGAAGCTGAATGAGGAAAACGTATCTGGAAAACTAGGTTTAAATTATGATTTTTCTGAAAAAACTACGATTGGTTTTCAATTTTTAAAAGATAAAAGCAATCCTGATTTTGATTCGGATATCAGGATAGATAAATATAATGCTCAAAATGAATTAGAAAGCTATATCCTTAATGAGAGTTTTTTAGACAGAAAATCGGGTAATCAGACTTATAATTTGCATTTGATTACAAAACTGGATTCTCTAAATAGAAAATTATCATTTGATGTGGATTACTTTAATTATGATTCAAAATTCGACAGAGATTTTATTGCAAACAATTATTCATCAGACGGAACTTTTGTAGATGTGAATCAATCGGGTCGAAATATTTCTAATCAGGAAATTGATAATTTGAGTTTTAAAGCTGATATGGAACATCCGCTTAAAGCAATAAACTTGTCTTATGGTGCGAAAGTAAGTTTTACAACGAGTAATAGCGATGTTGTTTTTTTTAATACAATTACGGGAACTCCGGTTTTAGACGTGAACCAGACTAACCAATTTAAATATACAGAGAATAATCAGGCGATTTATATTAGTGGTAACAAGAAAATCAATGAAAAATGGAATTTTCAATTGGGATTGCGATTAGAGAATACACAGACAAATGGTTTTTCTAAAACTTTAAATCAGGAAACGGTAAACAATTACTTGAAGTTGTTCCCAACGTTTTATAGTTCTTATCAAAAAAATGAAAACAATAGTTTTAGTTTGAATTATGGAAGAAGAATTCGAAGACCAAGTTTTAGTTTGTTGAATCCGTTTAGGGTTTACATTAGCAGTAATAGTTATTCAGAGGGGAATCCTTTTTTAAAGCCTTCTTTTAGCGACAATTTTGAGTTTGCACATACGTATAAAAAGATATTGAAAACGAGTATTTTTTTAAATTCAATCAGTGATGGTTATGGCGTGATTTTTACTGCAAATCCTGAAACATTGACGCAAATTGTATCGAGAGAGAATTATTTTAAAGGTATTAATTACGGAATTGGAGAAACGTACTCGGCCCATTTTGCAGATTGGTGGCAGAGCGAAAATTCATTGTATTTTTTGAGTTCAGATATTAAATTTATAAAAGATATCAATGCAACACCGGTAAATGGGCTTCAGGTTGATTTTTCGACAAATAATACTTTTTCGTTGGGTAAGGCAACTAAACTTCAACTCGATTTTAATTATACGTCGCCTTATAAAAGTGGTTTGTATGATACGGGATATGCATCGAGTTTGAATATTGGTTTTAAACAGGATTTGCTAAACAAAGCAGTGCAGATTTCGGTTTTGATAAATGATATTTTTAATACTTCTTATTTGAAGAATGATGCTTCTATTGTAAATGGGGTGAGACAAGTTTATAGCCAGAATGAAAGCAATAGATTTGTTCGTTTATCTCTGGTTTATAATTTTGGAAACAAAAAAATTGATGTAAATCAGCGTGGTTTTGGAAACGAAGAGGAGAAAAACAGGGCCAGGTAATTAGATAATTTTGTCAATTAGATAATTAGATAATTGAAAATACACACAATTATCCTAACAGGTTTTTGAAACCTGTTAGGTGTTTTTTTTACTATAAGTTCTTGTTTTTTGCGTGAGGGATAGGAGCTAACTACCGAAGTAGTGTGGATAGCCCGACCGGATTTGCGAAAGGCGCGTATAAGCGGTAGGTTAGATGGCGCCTTTTGTAAATGTGGTCACGCCCAGATTATAGAAAGAATGCTAATAAAATTCCGAGAACGATCATAGAAACTTTGGCAACATTGAATTTGTGTCCTTCGCTGCTTTCGAAAATAATGGTCGAGGAAATATGAAATAAAATCCCGATTACAACGGCGGTAATTTCGGTATAATAATCGTTTAAAAAAGGGACAAAATCTGATGCAATTGTACCAAGCGGAGTCATGATGGCAAAGGTAAGCATGAAGGCGAAAATGGCTTTTTTATTGAGGTTTGCATTGATGAAAAAGGTGGTCAGGATTACGGCAATTGGCAGGTGATGAATGGCTATGCCAAGTGCTAAATCATGATGATGGCTTACGGGAAAACCTTCTAAAAAGGCGTGAATACACAAACTTATAAAAAGCAACCACGGAATCTGGCTCATTTGTGCATGTCCGTGAACGTGCCCGTGTTCTGCTCCTTTTGAGAAAAACTCTAATATGATCTGAAACAAAATTCCGACCATAATAAAGATGCCTATATTGTGATTGTGTGTTTCGTAAACGTCCGGCAACAAGTGCATTACGGTTAGGGATAACAAAAATGAACCGCTAAAAGCAAGCAATAGTTTTAGATTGGTTTTGCTTTTTGGTTTTAAAAACAAAGCCACTATATAACCTAAAAGTACAGAAAATAAGGGTAATAGATAATTCATTTCGTTTTGGTGTAATCGTTGATTTGTTTAATCGGTTAATCGGATAATTGTTTTTTTGACGATTAAACAAATTAACAGTTAAACAATTAAACCTATTTAAAAATCATGATTAATCGTTCGCTTTCGGTTTTATGGAATTTTTTGAGTTTATAATCTCCAAAAATATCTAAGAGATAAATGCCGGCTTCGTCCATTAAATCCTGAAAGTCTTTCAAAGTTAATGCTTTTACTTTTTCGGTAAAATGATATTGACGTCCCTGATCTTCAAAATCTATTTCTTTGAAAATATGTCCGTCTTCAACGTATCTTTTTATTTTAAAATCGATGTCATCGACTGTTTTTACTTCTTCGGGAACCAGGGTTTCGATTACATTGGCTACGTTCATGAAGTCGATAACGGCAAAACCATACTCAGACAAGCTTTCTTTGATGGCTTTAAGGGTGGTTAGGTTGTCATCGTCGCTTTCGAAATAGCCAAAACTTGTAAAAAGATTAAAAATAGCATCGAACTTTTCTTCAAAAGGTTCGCGCATATCGTGCACTTTAAAATGCAGGGTTTCGTTGCTGTTTTTGCTGGCTTCGGCAATGCTGTTTTCAGACAGATCGGCGCCTAAAACATTAAAACCTAATTGATTTAAATAGATTGAATGGCGTCCTTTTCCGCAGGCTAAATCAAGAACTTTTGCTTTTTCTGGCAAATTGAGATAATGCGTAAGATTATCCATAAAAATTTGTGCCTCGCGGTAGTTTCTATCTTTATAAAGAATGTGATAATATGGAGTATCAAACCATGACGTAAACCAATTTTCGGTGTTACGTTCCTGATTTGGTGTTGATGAGTTTGGTGCGTCAGACATTTATTCTATTTCAATTAATTCAAAGTCCCGCAAATTTAGTGTATTTTTGCCGAAAAATAACTATTTCGTGACGATACCTGAATAATCAGATGTGTGTTTGCGATCGGAGTTTTTTTTAATTCAAAAATAAAGATGGAAGAAAATTTTAGAATGATAGCCAAATGTTTTTTTGGTTTTGAAGAAATATTAGAGAATGAATTGCGTGCGCTTGGTGCTCAGGATGTCGAAAAAGGCGTGCGAATGGTAAGTTTTAAAGGTGATAAAGGTTTTATGTACAAAGCCAATTTATCTTTGCGTACTGCGCTTAAGGTGTTGAAACCTATTTATTCGTTTAGAGCAAATAATGAGCAGGCATTGTATAAAGGAATTTCGGGTGTGAACTGGTCTAAGTTATTAAATGCCAATCAGACTTTTGTAATTGATGCAACCGTACATTCGACTTATTTTAATCATTCTGAGTTTGTTTCTCAAAAATGTAAAGATGCGATTGTAGATCAGTTTAGAGAAAGAACGGGTCAGCGCCCAAGTATTGATAAAGCTTTTCCTGATTTAAGAATCAATGTTCATATCGATAAAGATCAGGTTTCTGTTGCTTTAGATACTTCAGGAAACTCATTGCATCAGCGTGGTTACAGAACGGCTACGAATATTGCGCCTATCAACGAGGTTTTGGCAGCAGGAATATTGTTGTTGTCTGGTTGGGAAGGACAAAGTCATTTTCTTGACCCGATGTGTGGTTCAGGAACTTTCCTTGCAGAAGCGGCTATGATTGCTTGTAATATTCCGGCAAATATTAACCGTAAAGAATTTGCTTTTGAAAAATGGAAAGACTGGGATAATGATTTGTTTGAGCAGATTATAAACAGTTTGATGAAAAAAACAAAGGAATTTCATTATACCATAAAAGGTTTTGATAAAGCGCCAAGTGCTGTAAACAAAGCCAAAGACAATATCAGAAACGCCAATCTTGAAGATTATGTTACTATAAAGGAAGAAAACTTCTTTGATACTGAAAAAGAGGTTGAAGGAAAACTGCATATGGTTTTTAATCCGCCTTATGATGAGCGTTTGGATATACATATGGAAGAATTCTACAAAAACATTGGAGATACTTTAAAGAAAAGCTATCCGGGAACAAATGCCTGGTTTATTACAGCAAATCTTGAAGCCTTGAAGTTTGTAGGACTAAAACCTTCCCGTAAAATTAAACTCTTTAACGGAAGCCTTGAAGCACGTTTGGTAAAATACGAAATGTACGAAGGTAGTAAGAGAACGAAGTTTCAGGTTTCTGAATAGGTACAAAGGTTCAGAGGCGCAAAGGTACAAAGGGAAAACTATGTTGCTTTGTACCTCAAAAAAGGAAAAATAATTAAGTTTAAAAAATAGTTACAAAGAAATAAGAGTCTAAAGGTACAGAGAGAGAAAACCTTTGTCCCTCTGAGCCTTTGTAACTTTGAACCTTAAAAAGAAAGAAATGTCAAAATTACAAGTAAGAGCTTTTTTATACCAGTTAGGATGTTTTGCGATTTTATTTATTGCAGGACGATTCGTGGTTGCGATGTATACAGGATTAACGGGACTTTGGATTCCGATGACTGCTTTTATCGTAGCTACTTTGATTTCGCCTAAATTTCAGGCGGTAAAAACTAAGGATGGTGAAAAACTTTTCATGAAATGGATTTTTATAAAAGGAATCAGAGAAATAGGATAATCGATTTTATATGAAGATAATTGGACTTATAGGAGGTATTAGCTGGGTTTCGACCGGTGATTATTACAAACTTATAAATCAGGGAATCAATGACAAATTGGGAGGGCTTAACTTCTCTGAATGTCTTATTTATTCTTTTAATTATGCTGATATAAAAAAGAACAATGAAAATAACGATTGGGATTCGACTTTTAATTTGCTTTTAAAGGGATGCCAGTTTCTTAAACAGGGCGGGGCAGAAGCCATAGTTTTGTGTGCTAATACAATGCATTTTATTGCTGACAGACTTGAAGCGGCAATAGATTTGCCTATTATTCATATCGCAAATGCAACAGCCATTGAAATCGAGAAACAGGAACTGAAAAAAGTAGGTTTGTTGGGAACTAAATTCACGATGGAACTTGATTTTTTTAAGGACAAGCTTTTGCAAAAAGGAATCGAAGCGATAATTCCAAAAAGTGAAGAGGATAAAGATTTTATTCATACCACTATTTTTGAAGAACTTGGAAAAGGTATTGTAACCAGCGAAACTAAAAAACGTTATTTAGAAATTGCCAATCAATTAATAAAAGAAGGAGCCGAAGGAATTATTTTAGGTTGTACCGAAATTCCGTTGGTGATAAAACCGGAAGATCTTACGGTACCCATTTTTGATACTGCATTAATACATTCAAATGCAGCTGTTGATTTTCAGTTGTCATAACAATAAACAAAAAAGCCATGAACGATTAATTCATGGCTTTTTTTTATTTCTGATATTGTTTGACTTTTACTGATTTGTTGTTTTTTATTTCGTACTCAGTATAAGTAGTTTTGTCGCTGTCTTCGAAACTTTCCACTTTTTTGATCAGGTAGAAATTGTTGTTAGACCATTTGTAATAGCTATCGGTTTCGTTTCCGCTGCCGTCGGCTTCATATTTGATGAATTCTTTGTTCTTTTGGTCAAAATGCAAATATTCTAATTCTTCGAGTTTTGTGTTTCTAATGAACTGCTTCTTCGTTTTATCGTATATAAAATAAAGAAAGCCACCATCATATTTAATTCGGTCAGGGAAATAAATAGGAATTTTGATATCCAGGAGCCCGTCAAAATTTAAATCTTCTAATTCTACTGCTGCGTCTTTTTCGTAAATGGCTTTGTTGAAACCAGAAAGCGTTTGCACTTTTTCTTTTTTAGCATTAAAAATATCCAGTTTGCTAATCAGGAAATTGTCAGCCAATTCGCCGTTCATATTTTCAGCTTTACCTTTATGCGGGTTTAGTTTGTAAGTATAGTTTTTTGGATTAAAAACAGATAAATCTTCCAGACAAGTAAGCGTCGCATCAAATTTTTTATCCTTTTTTACATTTTGCCATATACCGCTTAATTTGTGCTCATTGTCTAATTGTAGTACAAAAGAGCCTGTTTTGGCAGGAACATTTCCTTTTTTTGTTGCTGTATAGGTTGTTTCGTCCAGTTTTATCTGGCCTGCTTTATAAGTGCCTTTTGTAAAAATAGGCATGTCTTTACTATTTTTTAAGTAGTAATAACTTCCGGAAACAGAATCTTGTCCCTGAATGAATTCGATTGTCATTTCTATAGGATACTTGTCTATTTTTCCTGAGAAATGCAACGAAGTTTTGACAATTGTTTTTTGAGCAAAAGCAATTTGGCTAAAGATAAAAAGAATAAGAATTTTGTTCATCTTAGCTTAAAACTAATTTTTAGGAGTTTCGATAATTGTCGGAATAATAGTTTTTTTCTTGTAAAGCGGAATAAAATAAGAAACGGTGTAGTTAAAACCTACTCCAAAACTTCCGTCGTAAGTTCTGTTAAAACCCGGTATGTATAAATTATCAAAGCCTGATGGTTTTGAATTGGCCACCAGCATTTTTAACTGAACACCAAATCCAACAAATACATTATTAAAAACTTTTGCTTTTAATCCCATCGCAACTTCTAGCCATCCCGCTGTTAAACCAGTATATTTTTGACCAGCAGCAACTGCCGGCTGTTCTCCCCAATACGGATTTGCATTGTAGATTTTATAACTATTTAATTGCTGGCTAAAAGTACTAAAACCTCCACGTAAACCTATTGTAATTAAGTTTTCCATGTCTAGCCAGTTTTGGTATAAATTATAGTCAAAACCTCCTTTTATGTACGTTCCGGTTGCAGTTGAGTTTAATCTGTCATCATCTGTAGTTTTATCTTCGAAACCCAATTCAGCGGCGATGTAGTATTTTTTCGTTAAACGAAAATCTCCCACAATTTCAATTCCTTTATAATCTTTGTCATAAAGGCCGCGAGTCAGTTTGTACAAATCAACACCCACACGAAGGCCGTAGCGATCTGTTTTGATGCTGTCTTTTTTTACTTCTTCAAGAGCAGGTTTTGCAGTCTCGGTTTTAGGCTTTTCTTTTGTTACTGTTTTAGTTGCTGTTTCCTGAGTATGGCCCAAAAACATTGAAAACAATAAGACAGAACTAAAAATATACTTGAATGTGTGTTTCATTTTCAGATTCAATGTTACGGGTTTTTACAAAAATTTCCTGCATCCAGTTACCATCACCGGCCGGATCTGTTCGTACGAAAGGATTTACCGGAGCGAGTGTAAAAGTAGTCTTAAAACCGCAGGCTCTCGATACATATACATTTTGATGCGTATAATCAATTTTTATTACATCAGTATTTATGGCAGCCGCATTAGGACTTAGTGAGTTGTATACAAATTTGTATATGGTAGAAATTGTATCTGTTCGCAGTGGTATAGAAACAGTATTTGCATTTGTTACATATTTAGTTGTATCTGTTACACTTTTGTTGAAAATAATTCCTTCTGTTTTTCCTTGTCCAATTACCATCAAATTGTTTACATTTCTGGGCTTTGTCGAGTTATTGATATCATAAAATGCAATTACCAATCGAGGAGTAGTGGGCGTATTTGCATCACAAATATCATCTTTCTCACAGCTGGATAAACCAAAAGTGAAGACCAATAAAAGAGAGATTATTTTTTTCATTTATATTTTGTTAGCGAAGTTCTAAAAGTACAACATTTTCGACATGATGCGTTTGCGGAAACATATCAACTGGTCTAACGCGCGTAACTTTATATTTCTCATCCATTAAAGCTAAATCACGTGCTTGTGTTGCTGAGTTACAACTTACATAAACTACTTTTTTAGGAGCAATTTTCAGGATTTGATCGATAACTGCTGCGTGCATACCGTCTCTTGGCGGATCTGTAATAATAACATCCGGCTTGCCATGTTCTGCGATGAAACTTTCGTTAAAAACAACTTTCATATCACCTACAAAAAACTCACAATTCGTTATATTATTGCGTTCTGCATTGGCTTTAGCATCTAAAATTGCTTCGGGAACACTTTCTACACCAATTACTTTTTTTGCTTTTTTAGAAACAAATTGTGCAATAGTTCCGGTTCCTGTATATAAATCATAAACGGTTTCGCTGCCTGAAAGTCCGGCGAAATCACGTGTTATTTTGTATAATTCGTAAGCCTGGTCAGAATTGGTCTGATAAAAAGATTTAGCGTTGATGCTAAATTTTAAACCTTCCATTTCTTCAAGGATATAATCTCTACCTTTATATAGTTTGATATCCTGATCGTAAATAGTATCGTTTTGCTTTGAATTTACCACATATTGTAATGAAGTAATTTGAGGGAACTTCTCGTAAAGATGATCTAAAAGCAATTCACGATTTTTTTTGTCGTTTTCGTAAAACTGAATCAACACCATGATTTCTCCTGTCGAAGCCGTACGAATCATAAACGTTCTTAATAAACCAGATTGCTCTCTTGGATTAAAAAACGCTAAATTATTTGCATTGGCAAAATCTCTAATTTCGTTTCTAATCGCGTTTGAAGGATCTTCCTGTAAATAACATTTTTGAATGTCAAGAATTTTATCCCACATTTTCGGGATGTGAAATCCTAGTGCATTTCTGTTTCCAAGATCTTCAGTGCTTTCAATTTCTTTTTCGGTTAACCAACGAGCGTTAGAAAACGAAAATTCCATTTTATTTCTGTAAAAAAACTGTTTTTCAGAACCCAGGATAGTTTCGAACTCAGGAAGTTCAACTTTTCCTATACGCTGTAAATGGTTTTTTACTTCGTTTTGTTTGTAATACAACTGTTGGCTGTATTTCATATTTTGCCATTTGCATCCTCCACAAACTCCAAAATGATCGCAGATAGGTTCGATACGATGCTCTGATAATTCATGAAATTTTACGGCTTTGCCCTCATAATAGGCTTTTCTTTTTTTGAAAGTTTGAACGTCAACAACATCACCCGGAACTACGTTCGGAATAAAGATTACTTTTCCGTCAGGAGCCTTTGCTACTGATACTCCCTTTGCTCCGGCATCAAGAACCTGAATCTGATGAAAGACAACTTTGTCTGTATTTTTTCTTCCCATAGCGCAAAAATAAGGGTTTGTAAACTTTTTCAAATTTAATTTTCGAAATATTTTATCAAATTGTGTAATTTATTCTTTTAATTGAGTTTAAAAGTTAACTTTGTTTTTAGCAATAAACCCAATTCTGCTATTTTTAAACTATAGATTGTTATTATTTTTATGAAGTTATATCATAATCTTTCACAAATTGGCTTTTTGAAAAAAAGTTATGCCTTCAAATTTTTATTTGTTGCTTTTATAGGAATTCATATTCCTTTGATCGGGATTTTATTTTTTGTACTTTATTATAATCATAGTGTTTCGCCTACTTCGATTTTGGTTTTCTCTTTAATCATGACTTTACTGGCTACTTTGATCACACTTTTGGTTTTAAATCAATTAATTAAGCCCATTTCGATTGCTTCTAAGTCGTTAGATGATTACAGAAATAACAGAAAATTATCGATTCTGCCAACGGAATATACAGATGAAGCCGGTTTGTTACTGGCTAATATTCAGGAATCTATTTATGAAGCCGAAAGTTTTATAAACGAAAAACAGGATTTGATTTATATGCTTTCGCATGATTTGAAAAATTTTGCCGGGAATCCGCAAGGTTTGGCTAATTTAATTATCAGCGAAAATCCATCCGATTCTATTCGCCAATTGGCAGAATTAATTCGTGAATCGACGAATTTGCAATTTCGATACATCGAAAATTTTATAAAATTATTAAAAGAACAAGATCGCGTTATAAAAGGAAGTCAGGAAATTAAAACCATTTTATTGCCTGGTATTTTACCTTTTATTAATGAACAGTTAGAACAGCGCCTGATTGATAAAAATATAAAGTTGACTCTTGATTTAGAAATTACCGAGGTTAAATTAAGACTTGATGAAGGTTTGCTTGTGCAGGTTTTGGTGAATTTAATAAGTAATGCGATTAAATTCTCGTATTTCGACAGCGAGGTAAAAGTTAGAATCTACAATGACAACTCAAAAGTTATTATAACAGTTACAGATAAAGGAATTGGTTTTGATAAAAATCAGATCGATGAATTATTTAAGAAGTTTACCAAAATGAGCAGATTAGGAACGGCAAATGAATCTTCGACCGGAATTGGATTGTATCTCTGCAAAAAAATCATCGAAAAAAACAAAGGGACATTAGACGCAACCAGCGAAGGTAAAAATAAAGGAGCTGAATTTAGAATTGAGTTTGAAGCTTAAAAGAGTTATGAATTATAAGTTATGAGTTATAAGTTGAAATTGCGTTTTTTTTATAACTAAAAAAAGCGCTGAGATTCAAGAAAAAAAACTTAGAACCTCAGCACCTTAGATCCTTAGTATCTTATAAAGCTACCATAGCTGGTGTACAGAAGGTTTTATGTATTCTTCGTAAATATTGTTCATGGCTGCGATTTTCTCCGGAGTTAATTCTGGTAAATCATAAACCGATAAATTAGACATCACATGATTGGCTGTCGATGCTCCTGGAATAATACAGCTAATATCTTTAAAACTCAAAATCCATTGCAGGGCAATAGGAGCGAGGTTAGTTGTTTCAGGAAATAATGCTTTTAGTTTTTCAACCGCTTTTAAACCCAACTCGTAATCAATGCCCGAAAAAGTTTCTCCTTTGTCGAAAGCATCTCCGTTACGATTAAAATTACGGTGATCCTGAGCATCAAAAGTAGTTTTAGCATCAAATTTACCCGTTAAAAGTCCGCTTGCCAAAGGAACTCTTGCAATGATCCCGATATCTTTTTTTCTGGCTTCTGAGAAAAATAATTGAGAAGGACGCTGACGAAACAAATTAAAAATAATCTGAACCGTAGTTACATTCGAATATTCGATTGCTTTTAATGCTTCTTCGACTTTTTCTACGCTTACACCCAGATTCAGAATTTTCCCCTGGTCTTTTAAACGATCGAATAATTCGAAAATTTCAGGTCGGTAAAAAACTTCCGTAGGAGGGCAATGCAGCTGAATTAAATCAATGGTTTCTAATCCCATTCTTTTTAAACTGTCCTCAACAAATTTCTGAAGAACTTTTGGCTGATAACCTTCACTTACATGAGGATTAATATGACGGCCGCATTTTGTTGCCACATAAATTCGTTCAGATCGGGAACGAACCACTCTTCCAACAGCAGTTTCGCTTAAACCATTTTCGTAAACATCGGCAGTATCAATAAAGTTTACGCCATTGTCGATTGCAGTATTTATAAGTTCGTCGGCAGTTGTATCATTAAATCCAGATCCCCATTTCCCTCCAACTTGCCAGGTGCCAAGTGAGATTTCGGATATATTAAAGTTTGTTTTTCCTAGTTTTCTGTAGTTCATTTTTTTTAAGGTTCAAAGGTTCAGAGTGGCAAAGGTTCAAAGGTTTTTTGTAGAGGCGCACAGCAGTGCGTCTTTTTTTAGGTGCTAAGTTTTTCTTTTAAGGTTCTGGGGTAATAAGTCTTTTAAGATATTTTCTAAATAAATCTTAGCAACTTAGTAGCTCAGCATCTTAGTGCCTTTTCTTAGTCAAATAAATCCGAAGACAAATAACGGTCACCGCGATCGCAGATAACGGCAACAATTACACCTGATTCCAGCTCTTCGGCAATTTTTAAGGCAACAGCAACAGAACCTCCGCTGCTCATTCCGGCAAAAACACCTTCTTCGAGTGCTAAACGTTTAGTCATTTTTCTTGCTTCTTCTTCGCTTACATCAACAACCGTATCTACTTTTGTTGCATCAAATATTTTAGGTAAATATTCCTGTGGCCATTTGCGAATTCCCGGAATTTGAGATCCGTCACTTGGTTGCGCTCCAATAATCTGAACCGCTTGATTTTTTTCTTTTAAATAAGTCGAAGTTCCAATGATGGTTCCTGTTGTTCCCATTGCCGAAACAAAATGAGTAACTGTACCATCAGTATCGTTCCAGATTTCAGGACCTGTAGTTTTATAATGTGCTTTCCAGTTGTCATCGTTCGTAAACTGATTTAGCATGATATAACCGCCTTCTGCTACTTTTTTGTCGGCATAGTCCCGTGAACCAATAATTCCTTCGCTAGCGGGCGTTAAAATCACTGTAGCGCCATAAGCACGCATTGTTTGTGTTCTTTCTTTTGTAGAATCTTCCGGTAATACCAATTCGATCTCAATTTGAAACAATTGCGCAATCATTGCCAGCGCAATTCCGGTGTTACCGCTAGTGGCCTCAATAAGCTTATCGCCTTTTTTAATTTCACCTCTTTCAAGAGCAGCGGCAATCATGTTATAAGCAGCTCTGTCTTTTACACTTCCGCCAGGATTATTTCCTTCAAGCTTTAGTAAAAGTTTTACATTTTTATTTTTAACCAAATTGACAGTTTCCATCAATGGAGTATTTCCAATTAGGTTTAGCAATTTTTGTGCGTTCATTTTATTTTTTTTCTTTTATTTTAACTTCAGTTGTAGTGGTATTGATTACGATAGAACCTTCAGGAATCGATTTGGTAACCCAGGCATTTCCTCCCACGATGCTATTTTCTCCAATAGTGGTTTCGCCGCCCAAAATAGTAGCATTGGCATAAATGCAAACATTAGCTTCTACAGTTGGATGTCTTTTGGCGTTTTTCATTTCTTTGCTCACGCTCAAAGCTCCAAGAGTAACACCCTGATAAATTTTTACGTGTTTCCTGATCACAGTGGTTTCGCCAATAACGATTCCGGTCGCGTGATCAATAAAAAACGGAGAAGCAATGTCAGCACCGGCATGAATATCGGTTCCTGTAATTCGGTGCGCGTATTCGCTCATTAATCTCGAAAAGAGTAATAAGTCCAAATGATATAATTCGTGGCTTAAACGATAAATTGCAATAGCGTAGAAACCTGGATAACCCAAATAAACTTCGTCGATACTATTTGATGCCGGATCATTTTCAAGAATATATTCAGCATCCTGATTTAGTTTTTCGAGAACACCGGGTAGTTTTTCCAGAAAACGGTCCCAAATGGATTCACATAAATTTTGAGGCTTTTTGCAGGCTAAAACGGCAATTTCTTTAAAGCAAACTTCAAGTTCGTCGATGCTTTTGTCTAAATCTGCATTCGAATCAAAAAGGGTATAGAAAAGCTTCTCGGTAAAATCTTCAGTTTTGGTTTTGATCCCGTAATTTATATTAGAATGGCTTTTTAAAGCTTTGATATTTTGTATGATATTGTCTTTGGTCACAATTGTAAAATTGAGTGGATAATTTAAAACGTTAAAAGTAATGTGTTTTTTGTAAATAAGGGCACGAATAGTATAAAGAAATTTTGTTTTGAGAATTGTATTTGTGATAAATAAAATAAAATGAAACACGATTTTTTTATGCAATTGTTAAGAAGTTAAATGCGTAAATTAGCCTGTAAAATTTATAAAAAATGAAAAACAATTCGACTTTTAAAAGCGCTATTTCTAATCTTTCGTTTCCGGAAAATCAGAGAATATGGGGGAAATCTATTCATGATCCAATTTTGGGGCTGATTATAGAAGATCATCCATCTTTTAGTGAACAGGATTGTATAGCGGTGAAAGAATTAAACGAATACCGCCAAAAATATATTTCGAGATACTTATCTACAGAAATAGGAACGCTTTCTGATCTTGAAAAAAGTGTCATTAATTCTCTAAAAGAAGACAAATCGATTGTGAGTATTGTTGAGGATGAAGAAGAGGAGAGAAGCTTTGGTCAGAAAATAGCAGATAAAGTGGCTGACTTTGGCGGAAGCTGGACTTTTATTATTTCATTTTTACTTTTTATCATCGTCTGGATTGGTGCCAATGTTTATATTTTGGTCAATAAAGGATTTGATCCGTATCCGTTTATTTTGCTGAATCTGATTTTATCCTGTATTGCAGCATTGCAAGCTCCGGTAATTATGATGAGTCAAAACCGACAAGAGGAAAAAGATCGAAATCGTGCCAAAAAAGATTACATGATTAATCTTAAATCGGAATTGGAAATTAGAATGATTCATGATAAAATCGATCACATGATTATGCATCAGCAACAAGAATTAATCGAAATTCAGAAAGTGCAAATTGAGATGATGAACGATATTTTGAATCAGATAAAAAAATAATTTGAGAAGAATTTTGGTCTGAGAAAAATCAAATGAAACTTAGAATTGAAACTTTTTAGAAGTTACAAAAACTATTTTTATTGAATGATTTTTGAGTTTTTTAGAAAGATTAAATAGTATTAAAATTGAAAAATAATGGACAATTGAGATGATGAATTGTCGGAATTTTTCTGGAGTAAAAAGTAAGAATAAATCGGGTTATAAGTTGAGATTTTATTGCGCTAAAATGAAGTCCGTTTTTTGGTTTTTTAATTGATGATATTTACTGGTTTTTAGAGAGGGATTTTAGTTGTTTTTTTAAAGAAAATTTTCGATTCGTTTTAGAGAGTAGTAAAGTGCTATTTTAAAGTTTCATACTTTTGAATTCTTAAATACCTAAAAAATGAAAACGTTTAAAATTTTAATAATGATTCTTGCCATTTCGGTTGCCTTATATGAGCAGGTTTCAGAAGAGAAAAATATTTATATAACGGTAATTGCAATTGTCGTTTTCATGTTTGGAATGATGCAGTTGAGTGCAAAAACACCTAGTAAAAATCAAGATAAAGAGGAGCAAGATGTTGACTAAAGGAGATAAGGTTTCTGTCTTAGATGAAGCCATTAACGGAACAGTAGTTTCGGTAAAAAACAATGAAGTTGTAATCGAAACAGAGGACGGATTTATGATGACATTTTTTGTCAATGAGTTACTTAAAATGCAAGAATCCAGTAATTTAATGAATTCTATTAAAAGAATTGATTTAGATGAGATTTCAAAAGAGAAAACGGAGCCAAAACCGAGAAGTTTTGTTAAAGAAAAGAAGGATAAACGCGAAATTGCAGCTCCGGAATTTGATTTGCACATCGAAAAACTGGTTCCTAATAAACGCGGAATGTCTAATTACGACATCCTGACTCTGCAAACAGAAACGGCCAAAAGACATATCGAATTTGCGATCCGAAATCGTATTCCGAAAATTGTTTTTATTCACGGTGTTGGTGAAGGAATTCTAAAAGCCGAACTTGATTTTTTATTAGGTCGTTACGACGGAATAGATTTTCAGGATGCCAATTATCAAAAATATGGCTTAGGTGCCACCGAAGTTTATTTCAGGCAAAACAATAAATAGGGCACTTTTTTACGCTCCGATTTATTCGTTGTAAAGCATAAAAAAACATCCGTTTTTCAAGGCTAATTTCACTAAAGAATTAGATTGAAAAACGGATGTTTTTTTGTAGGAATAAAAAAAGGTTTTTGTACTGTTTAAAAACTCATTTTAAACTAGGGTACTATAACTTCTAAATTTCCTAAAACATAATTTGTAGCCAGTTTAAAAGAGCTGTGATCTTTTTGCAATGTTACGTTTTTAAGAACAATAGTATGTGTAAAAACTTTGTTGACATTTGTGGTCGTAACTTCTATAATTCCGCTTTCTCCCGCAAGTCCATCACGGGCAATCCATGTTTCGCTTACCGCAGGAGATGATGGTATTGTGGTGTTACAAAAGTAACTTTGTGTCAGGGTACCATTTATATAAGTACGTAATAAAACTTTGTTGGTTGTACCGTTAGCATTGATAAGACCTGTTCTTGGCGTTGTTGTTATTTCATTTACAAGCAGCGCAGGATCTATATTGTCAATCGTTAATGCAGATGATGCGTTGTAGTTGTAAACCTGTTTTGAAGCATTTGTACATTGCTGTACAGGATTGGTGAAAACTGTATTTGGTGCAGTATATGAAGTTGAAAAATTTCCAAATACGTATTCTGCTTCAACCTGATCTCCGGCAGGTTTAGCAAAGGTGATGTTTCTAAAAACAATAGTATGGTTGTAACCTGTAATTGTAGTACTTCCGTCAGTAGATGCTGTGCCTGGTATTGAAGTGGTAGTGATCTCTATTTTTCCGGCTGTTCCAATCCATTCTTCTGTAATATTTGGTGTTTTTGGTGGTATTGTACCGCATATATTGGCAGTGGCAACAGTACCATCATAAGCTCTGTAAACAACACGATAGGTACTATTATTGATGTCATAAGAATAAACAGACGGATCGTTTATAATACTATTATCTGGTAATTGTATCAATAAAGATTCTTGGGGTTTAAGCTTATATATTAGATTATTGGTTAATGGGTCACAGGTTTGAGCTTTAATACTTTCGTTGCTAAAATCAATAGTATCTACTGTTAAATCACCATCATCGCAACCGTTTAGTATTAGGGCGAACAATAGAAGGCTTGCATATTTTTTCATCGTAATTTTATTTGACGTCAAAAATAGTGAAAAATTTGGCAAATGATATTTAAGATTAGACAATTGATATTTCATAACTTTGCAGCAATGAAAAAAGTATACCTCGATAACGCCTCTACAACCGCTATGCGTCCTGAAGTAATTCAGGAAATGACTAAAGTAATGACGGAAGATTTTGGTAATCCGTCTTCTACACACAGTTTTGGAAGAAACGGAAAGACTATTCTGGAACTTTCCAGAAAAAGTATTGCCAAACATTTAAATTGTTCTGCACAGGAAATTCTTTTTACTTCGGGAGGAACTGAGGCAGATAACTGGATATTGCGTTCAGCTGTAGAAGATCTTAAAATCGAGCGTATCATTACCACAAAAATTGAGCATCATGCCGTTTTGCATACTGTTTTAGTATTGGAATCTGAGTATAATGTTCAGGTTGATTATGTTAAGATTAGTCCTGACGGAAGTATAGATCTTACTCATTTGTCTAATTTATTGGCAGAAGAAAAAAAGACTATTGTGAGTTTAATGCATGTTAATAACGAAACAGGAACAATTCTGGACTTAGAGAGAGTTGGGGTAATTTGTAAGCAATACAATGCTTTATTTCATTCAGATACAGTGCAATCTGTGGGTAAAACAGAGATCGATTTGCAAAAAACTCCAGTCGATTTTATAATTGCAAGTGCACATAAATTTCATGGACCTAAAGGAGTTGGGTTTGCTTTTATTCGCAAAAACTCAGGTTTACAGCCTCTTATTTTTGGCGGAGAACAAGAAAAAGGACTTCGCGCAGGAACAGAAGCTGTGCATCAAATTGCAGGTATGGCAAAAGCCTTGTCTCTTTCTTATGAAAATTTAGATCAGGAAAGAACTTATATATCTGAATTGAAGATGTATCTGATTGATCAGTTGGAGATTCATTTTCCAGGCTTTAGAATCAATGGTAAAAAGGATGATTTTTATAATATCATCAATATAATTTTACCTTTTTCTGCAGATAAAACTTCGATGCTTTTGTTTAGTTTAGATATGAAAGGAATTGCGGTTTCAAGAGGAAGCGCCTGCCAGTCCGGAAGTATAAAACCTTCACATGTTTTAAAAGAAATGCTTTCTGAAGAAGATTTAAAATTACCTAATCTCCGAATTTCATTCAGCCATTATAATACTAAAGAAGATATCGATTGGTTGATTGAGAGTTTGGGAGCTATTTGAGGTTCTAAGTTTCTGAGGGGCTAAGTTATTAAGGCAAAGGTCTGGTAAAATATTCTTCGACTTTGCTCAGGATGACATTGAAAGGTTGTCAGGCTGAGCGAAGTCGAAGCCATTTAATAAGGTGCTAAGATTCTAAGGTTCTGAGATATTAAGATTTTTGAACGTCAAAAAAAGCATTCACAATTCACAATTAATAACTCACCATTATTTACGAATAACTTTCACTTGCGAATCTCTCGTAAGTTTTATAATTGTCGAAGGTTTTCCGGCAATTTTATCCTGATTTAGTTTTACGACATAATCAACACCTTTAATGATTTCAGGGCTAATATCCTTGAAAGCAATAGGGGTTGGTTGTCCTGAAATATTAGCAGATGTAGAAACCAAAGGCTTTTTCATTCTTTCCATTAATTTAAAACAAAACGGTTCTTTAACCAGTCTTATTCCAAGCGATTTATCAGCTGCAATAATGTTTGGTGCTACATTTCTGGCATCGTCTAAAATTAATGTAGTTGGTTTTTCAGATACATCCAGAATCTGCCATGCAACTTCTGGAATATCTTTAAAAACATTGTACATCATTTTTTCTCCATTCATCAAAACAATCATACTTTGTGTTTCGGCACGCTGTTTTAATTTGTAAATTTTTGCAACTGCTTCCGGATTAGTTGCGTCACAGCCAATTCCCCACACAGTATCTGTTGGGTAAAGAATAATGCCGCCTTCTTTTATCACTTCGTAAGCATTGTGAACTTCAGTGTTAATATCCTGACTCATAACTTAAAATATTTTTTATGATAACAAATAGCTTTGTTATAAGGTTTGTTTATTTATAATTTGAACTATTTTTTCTAAATCAGTCTCAGCGATTCCTACATATAAAGGCAGGCATAAAATTCGTGAGGCTACTGATTCAGAAATAGGCATTGCATCTCCTTTTGTATATTCTATTGTATTTAATGACGGATAGAAATAACGTCGGGGAAATATATTTTCAGCTGCCAGAGCATCCTGAACTTTTAATAAAACAGCTTCTGAACTAAAAATTACAGGATAATAACTGTAATTCCATTCTGTATTTTCTCTTATTTTTAAAGATTGTACAGTTTCAAAATTTAAATTTTCATTATAAAAATCGACTACGTTTTTTCTTTCGGCAATAATATGGTCCATGTACGGAAATACCGCTAAGCCCATTGCTGATTGCAGTTCAGAGATTTTAGCATTGATTCCTAAACCATGAAATGCCAAAGGTCCGTCATGTCCGAAATTATGGCTGTAATACAACTGATGAAAAGTTTCTTTATCATCGCAGAATATTGCGCCGCCTTCTCCGGTATGAAATAATTTTGTTGCGTGAAAACTGCAGGTGCTTACATCTCCAAAAGTAAACACAGATTGGTTATTATACTTAACTCCAAAAGAATGAGCAGCATCGTAAATTACCTTTAAATTGTGTTTTTTTGCGATTTTTTCAATTTCGATTACGTGACAAGGATTTCCAAAAACATGAGTTGCTAATATTGCAGTGGTTTTTGGCGTAATGGCAGCTTCGATTTTAGTTTCGTCTATGGTTAAATAATCTGGATGTATGTCGACAAAAACAGGCGTACAATTTTCCCATACAATTGCTGCAGAAGTTGCTACATAAGAAAAAGGAGTGGTGATAATTTCGCCTCCTTTGCCAAATAACTTTAATGCAATTTGAATTGGTATTGTACCGTTATTAGTAATAATTAAATTAGAAACTTCAAGATGTTTTTTAAGTTTATCTTCTAATTCTATAGTAAGTTCACCGCGGTTTGTAAGCCAAGCTTTATCCCATGCACGTTTTACAAAAAGGTTGTATTCTTCTTGCGGAGGTAGAAAAGTTTTGGTTACAGGAATCATTAAATTTTTGATTAGTGGTTTTTAATTTATCTTTAAGGGTAAACTATTGTTATATTTGTGGGGTAAAAATAGGAAAAGAAACCTAAATTTTGGGCATAAGTCAGCATTATAACATTATAAGAAAAACGATATGCCGCTGAGTTGTTTGAACAACAATAATTTAAGGGATCATTTTTATAAAATTAATATCAATAACAAATTCAAAATAAATTTAAGAATACTATGGAAATCAACACTTTTTTGCGAAATTTTGCAGATATTTTAGATGACACAGATGCAGCATTAATTAAACAAGAAACTGTTTTTAGAGATTTGGAAGAATGGGATTCTTTAACAGCCTTGTCATTAATTGCTATGGCCGACGAAGAATACTCGGTAAAATTAACGGGAGATGATATTAAATCTTCGACTTCATTAAATGATATCTTCGAAATAATTAAAAATAAAGCATAATCAAATGGCTACTTTTTCAGTAAATGACATTGCGATAAAAGGTATATCTTGTTGCGTTCCAAAAAATACGGAGCGCAACATTGATTTTAATCTATTAACGCAGGAAGAAATTCAAAAATTCGTTGATGCCACCGGAATAGAAGAACGACGTATCGCAACAAAGGAAATTTGTACTTCAGACTTATGTTGCGAAGCTGCTGAAAAATTAATCAAAGATTTAAACTGGCAAAAAGACGAAATAGAAATTCTGGTTTTTGTTTCTCAAACTGCTGATTATATTTTACCTGTTTCTGCCGCAATATTGCAGGACAGATTAGGATTTTCTACCAATTGTATTGCTTTTGATGTGCCTTTGGGATGTTCCGGCTATGTGTACGGAATATCTATAATAGCCAGTATGATGAAAGCAACCGGTATAAAAAAAGGATTGCTTTTGGCAGGAGATACAAGTAGTAAGCTGCTTTCTAAATCAGATAAAAGCACAGTTCCGCTTTTTGGTGACGGAGGAAGTGCAACAGCATTTGAGTTAGATGAAAATGCAGATCGTTTGCTCTTTGATTTAGGAACAGATGGTTCAGGCTATAAAGCCATTATTGTACCAGACGGAGGATCAAGAAACAGAATAAATGAAGAGTCTCTTATCGTAAAAGATGTTGAAGAAGGGATTAGTCGTAATTCTTGTAATTTGGTTCTTGACGGAATGGACGTTTTTGGTTTCGGAATTTCACAGGCTCCTAAAACAGTAAATAAACTTATCGAAAAATTTGAGATCGATAAGGATACGATAGATCATTTTGTGTTTCATCAGGCAAATTTGATGATGAATAAGATGATTGTTAAAAAATTAAAATTACCGGTAGAAAAAGTTCCTTATTCTTTAAAAGGATTCGGAAATACCTCTTCTACAACAATTCCTTTAACCATTGTAACCGAGTTAAAACAAAGTTTAGCAAACGAGAGCAAAGAACTTATAATTTGCGGTTTTGGAGTTGGATTATCCTGGGGAACAGCTAAAATAAAGCTGGATAATGTTGTGATTTCAGATTTGATAGAAATATGACAAAAAATTTAAACTACATAGACGAAACCATTTATCAAAAAGAAAAATCTTTGTTTCTCGATGAATCCTGGATATTAGTTGCTCATAAAAACGAATTAATAAACAACAACGATTTTGTAACCTTTGAATATTTTGGAAATAAAATATTTGTTCAGAATTATAACGGTACGATAAAGTCTTTTCAGAATGTTTGTTTACACAGATTCAATACCATACACGAAGAACCTTACGGAAACAGAGTTTCATCTTGTTTGTATCATAACTGGACTTACGGAAAAAAAGGTAACGTTATTGGCTTAATGTGCCGTAACTCATTCGAGAAAGACAATATCAATGAATTGAGGCTTAAGGAGTATGAAGTTGATTATTGTGGAGATTTTGTTTTTATAAAACTAAACAATGAGTTTGATAAAAGTCTGGAAGAATATCTGGGAACTATATTTGTTCCGTTGCAAGAAATAAGTACACACTTCGGATCAAAAACAATCGATTATACCATCGAACATAAAGTAAACTGGAAACTTTTGATCGAAAATGTTCTGGAATGTTACCATTGCACTTCGGTACACGAAAACTCATTTGCAAAAATGGGATTTGGTTCTGTAGCGCCCGAGAAATTTGATTTTTTTGATGCACACAGTTGGTGTGAATTTCCAAAAGGAGAAGGTGTCAAACAAAATAAAATTATAGAAAAATCATTGGCCAGCAGAACTTTTAAAACACAAGGATATTTACATTTTTATATTTATCCCAATGCTTTTATAAGTTCAGTAGAAGGAAAAGGATTTTACTTTGGTTTTATGTTGCCGGAATCTCCTTCAATAACAAATTTAAGAGTGCGTTATTTCTCTCCTAAATTTGATAAAGAATTAAGCGAATCCGAACAAAATATTATTGATTTTATTAATAATAGTTCAAACGAATCCTTGGATTTGGTTTTAAATGAAGATAAAAAGATAGTAGAAAATATTCAGACGAATCTGGTAAATTTTAAAGATCATTCGCCAATATTTGGAGATGAAGAATTTAGAATTTTAAAGTTTTACGAATATTTTAGTGCTAAAAAAGAATTAAAAGAGATATAATGAACCCATTTGATTTATCAGGAAAAAAAATATTAGTAACCGGAGCATCTTCAGGAATTGGTTATGAAACTTGTTTAGCAATAGCAAGACAAGGAGGAACTTTTATTGCTATTGCAAGACGTCAGGATTTTCTCGAAAAATTAATCGAAGAATGTGGAAATGAAAATAGCTTTATAGCTGCTGATTTATCTAAAATAGAAGATATTAAAACCATTGTTGATTCAATCGAAAATATCGATGGTGTCGTTCATTCGGCAGGAATAGTGTCGTTGGCGCCGGTAAAATTTTATTCAGAAGAATTAATGAATGAAATGAGAAGCATTAATTTTGATTCAATCGCTTATTTGATTAATCTGATCTTTAAAAAGAAAAAAATAAATAAAGGAAGTTCGATTGTTCTTGTTTCTTCAATTGCCGGCTTGTTCGGGATGAAAGGAAACGGAATTTATGCAGCAAGCAAAGGTGCATTAATTGCCATTTCTAAAGTTTGGGCTGCTGAATTTGCCGCTAGTAAAACACGCGTAAACTGTGTTTCGCCAGGAATGGTTAAAACCGAAATAACATCAAAATCGATTGAAGATTTATCTTTAGAAGTGATTCAGCAAGATGAAAAAAAATATCCTTTAGGTTATGGAGATCCGGTTCAGGTAGCCAATCCTATCGTCTTTTTATTGTCTGAAGCAAGCAGCTGGATAACAGGGCAAAATATAGTTTTAGACGGAGGAAGAACATCAACGATATAATGCCGACAATGAAAGCGAATATAAAAGCCATATCCTATTATTTACCCGAAGCCGTTTTATCTAATGATTTAATTCATCAGGAATTTCCTGAATGGGATATCGAAAAAATTAGCTCTAAAACGGGAATCAATTCGCGACATATAAGTGCCAGTGATGAGTTTTCATCAGACATGGCGGTAAAAGCAGCAGAGAAATTATTTGCCGAGCATAATATAGACAAATCAACTATTGATTATTTATTGTTTTGCACGCAGAGCCCTGACTATTTTTTGCCTACTACAGCATGTATTATTCAGGATAAGTTAGGATTAAATACATCAATAGGAGCCTTAGATTTTAATTTAGGATGTTCTGGTTTTGTATATGGTTTAAGTTTAGCAAAAGGCTTGATTGCGGGTGAAATGGCTAAAAATGTTTTGCTGATTACCTCAGAAACATATTCGAAATTTATTCATCCAAATGATAAAAGCAATAAAACCATTTTTGGTGATGCTGCTGCGGCTACATTAATTACTACTGAAAAAGGTTTTTGTTCTATAGGTAATTTTATTTTTGGTACAGACGGAAAAGGAGCAGAGAACCTTATTGTAAAGCAAGGAGGTATGCGTTTTCCTGTTTCGGATGAAAATGAAGATATCAAAGATGAATTTGGGAATGTGAGAAATGATAAGAATCTATTCATGAACGGAACCGAAATTTTCAATTTTACAGGCGAATTTGTTCCAAAGCTTACAGCATCAATTTTAGAGAAGTCAAACCTGACAAAAGAAGATATTGACTTGTTTATTTTTCATCAGGCCAATAGATACATGTTGAATCATTTAAGGAAAAAAATAAAAATCCCCGAAGATAAATTTTGTATTGCCATGGAACATTGTGGCAATACAGTTTCATCAACCATTCCGATTGCTTTATACGAAGCTCAAAAGCAGGCGAAATTAGCCACTAGTAAAAATGTGATTTTAGCAGGTTTTGGAGTAGGATATTCGTGGGGTGCATGTAATTTAATAATAGAATAATGAAGAATTTAATAATAGTAGGAGCAAGAGGTTTTGGTCGTGAGGTTTACGATCTCGCCACACAATGCTCAGGTTTTAATATCGAATATGTTATTAAAGGTTTTCTGGATGATAAAGCAGATGCACTTGATGGTTTCGAAAGTTACCCTTCAATTATTTCTTCTGTAGAAAATTATGTTGTCGAGGAAAATGATGTTTTTGTCTGTGCGTTAGGAACTGTAAAATGGAAGAAACATTATGCAGAGCTAATTTTAGCAAAAGGAGGTTCGTTTATTAATCTTATTCATCCTTCGACAAAACTAAATACAAATGTTATAGTGGGGACTGGTTTACTCGTTTTTATGTATGCCAATATTAGTAATGACTGCATAATTCAGGACTTTGTTACGATACAAGGGTATGTTGGTTTAGGGCATGATACTAAAATTCATAAATGGGCACATTTAAGTTCTTATTCTTTTACAGGCGGTTTTGTTGTACTTGAAGAAGAATCTACACTTAACACCCGCGCTACAGTATTGCCTCATGTAATAGTTCGAAAAGGAGCTACTGTTGGCGCAGCAAGTCTGGTTATTAGAAACGTAAAAGAAAACACTACGGTTTTTGGGGTTCCGGCGAAAAAGCTTGAATTTTAAAACTATTTTTATATAGTAAAATTCTTATATAAAGTTTAAATTCGCATTTAAATTAAATAAGAATAAATTGAATACTAAGAAAAATGTTTTAATGATTTGCTCTTGGCTTGATTATGAGTTAGGATTGGGAAGTTTCTTTATGGAGCAGGCTTTGATATTAAGTGATGATTTTAATTTTGTCCTGATAAATTTTCGCCCCGTTAAGTTTAAAATTGAAAATTATAAGAAAATTTTCAAGATTGAAAAAAACACCTATAAAGAGAAGATTACGATTCTATATTTATATTATCCCTCGTTTAAAATTTTTAAAAACAACTACTTTTTAAAAATAATTGAAAAGAAAGCTTTTAGAATTTTACATCAATATTTAAAAAAGGATAAAATTAATATTGATTTACTTCATGCACAAAGTGTTTTTGATGCAGCATTTTGGGCTTTAAGTTATCATGAAGAGTATAAGACTCCTTATTTGCTAACAGAACATAATCAATTTACATTAAGGAATGTTAGTAAGCAAAAGATTAAAAAGCTTGATGCTGTTTTGAAAAAATCTAAATTTAATTTAGTTGTAAGTAATGATGTGGTCAGACAATTTGCAACAAATTATTTTTTTGGTGATTTTGTTAACGTAGGTAATACTGTAGATGAAAAGCTTTTTAATAATTGTAATAGAACGAAAAGCGAGTATTTTGAAATTATAACAGTAGGAGCATATGCACCAATAAAAAATCAGATTAAAACATTAAAAGCGTTGAAAATTATTGACAGTTTGAATTACGAAAAGATAAAGTTTACCTGGATTGGCATTAATGCCTGGGGAACTGATTGTATGGAAGAAGTAAACAATTTAATTTTAAGCTTTCAATTTAAAAATATACAAATCGAAGTTGTAGAAACGGCTTCAAAAGAAGAAATTGTTTTAGCATTACAAAAGTCAGATGTTTTTGTTTTTACAAGTCTTTGTGAAACTTTTGGAGTTTCTCCTTTAGAGGCATTATTTACAGGAGTTCCTGTAATTACTACTCAATCGGGAGGTGTTAATGAATTTATTACTAAAGAAAATGGTATTATTGTACCTGTAAAAGATTTTAAGGCTATTGCCGAAAATATTCTAAAAATATTAAATAAGGAACTTCAATTCAATCACGATTTGATATCTAAAAATGCCATTTCAAGATTTGGAGTGAAAGCATTTAAGGAGAAAATGATTCCGTTATATAACAAAACTATCACTTTGTGATACTTTAAAAAATAAATAAAATCTAGTATGAGAGATCAGAATACTATTATTTCAAGTTGGATAAATAATGATACAAAACCATTTGTCAGTATTTTATGTGATACTTTTAATCATGAAGGATTTATTCGTGAAACTTTAGAAGGCTTTTTAAAACAGGAAACAACATTTCCTTTTGAAATTATTGTTCATGACGATGCTTCTACAGATAATACTCCTGCTATTGTAAAGGAATTTGCAGAGAACTATCCACTTATCATTAAACCTATTTTACAAAAGGAAAACCAATATTCTAAAAAAGTTAATTTTTGGAGTGATCTTACATTTCCTATGGCGAAAGGAAAGTATATTGCGTTATGCGAAGGAGATGATTATTGGATCGATAAATTGAAATTGCAGAAACAAGTCGACTTTTTAGAAAATAATAAAGAATATGTTATCACCTGGACTGATTATCTTAATCGAAAAGGAACTGAATTAGTGCCAAATAATTTCAAGGAAACTTTACCATCAGTATATACCATCGACTTTGATACCATTTTTCAGCCTTATTGTACTTTAACGCTGACCAGCGTATTCAAAAAAGATGCTGTTGATCCTTTAGATTATAAAAAATTCAAATACGGTAAAGATAATACGCTTTATGCATTGGCGCTTTGCCATGGAAAAGGAGCTTTTTTAAATTTTCAGGCAGCTGTTTACAGATTGCATCCCGGAGGTGTATTTTCGTTAAAATCAACGTTTTTTCAGCGTTATTCTTCTTATCTCAATGTAAAAGAGATTTATGATAATATTCCGCAAGCCAGAACAAAAAATATCGAAAAAGTAATGGCTTCGTTATTAAAAGCGTCTGCGTTTGAAGCTTTGAAACTGCGTAAAACAGAAGAATTTAAAAACATTGAAGAACCTCAAAAAGCAATTAATGAATTTTTAGAGAAAGCCAGTTTATCTTTAAAATTCAAATATTTTTTGAAATATATAAAATCATGATTTTAGAATTCTTAGCGACCAAATAAAGATTTAAAATATAAAATCGTTCGATCAAAAAGGCTTATTTTCTGAAATAAAGCCTTTTCTTTTTTACTTAAATGTTTGTAAAAAGGAAGATTAAATGAATTAGCATTTCGAATAGTACGTACTAAAACCTTATCAATATGTTTTTTGAATAAGTTCTGATTGAAATATTGAATCTTTTCATTCTGCGAAAGCAGGAATTTTGATGCATTTATGGTTTCAATAATTTCGTCAGGCGAAAGTTTTTTTTGCAATGAAACTGTATTTAAATAAAAATCAATTTTGGGATCTGCCGGATCTATTTCAAGTGCAGCTAACTGTTTTATTTTTACTCTTTTTACAGATCGGTTAACATTATCAATTTTTGTTTTACTAATGTTGTTATCGTGTTGCCTGTAATTTAGCAGAGATTCCGGTATATTATAGAAATGCGTTTTAGCCAATAATCGGCTCCATAAATCATAATCTTCAGCAGGAACATAATCATTGTCGAATTTTAGATCGCCTAAAACTTCTTTTTTAAACATAACAGTTGGGTTACCAATGTTACAACTGTGTAAAAAAGATACTTTTATAGCATCGTGATTGTTACTGTGATTTATGGTTTTATTTTTTTTAGATCCAAAAAAAGTAAACCCTGTGCCGCAAACTCCAATTTCCGGATTATTTTTTAATACTGTTATTTGTTTTTCAAAACGAGTTGGTAAAGCAATGTCATCAGCATCCATTAAGGCAATAAAGGTACCTCTTGCAGCGTTAATTCCTTCATTCCTGAGGTTTGCCGGACCAACATTCTGTTCTTTATCAATAATAATTACCCGATTATCTTTAGATTGAATTTTTTTAATTATTTCTAAACTTTCATCAGTAGATTTATCATTTAATATTATAAGTTCAAAGTCTGAGAATGTTTGATTTAGGATACTTTCTATGCTTTCTTGCAAAAATGGAGCAGCGTTAAATACAGGAATTATAACAGAAATTTCAGGAATTTGCATGATTTTGCATGGTTTTTGTTTCAACAAAGCAAAGATAATATATAAGTTAAAATTATCTTAAAGAATAAGTGGTAATTTTATAGATAATTTCGGAATGTTTTTATCTTTGCCCTAACAAATTTAAATAAATGAAAAAAATCCACGTTGGCTTTTTATTTTCTTATGATTACGAAAAACTAAAAATATCAATTCCTCTTGTGTACAATGATGCCGATGCTATCTTTTTAGCAGTTGATGAAAAATTTAGAACCTGGTCAGGTCAAATTTTTGAGGTTGATGATCAGTTTTTCGAATGGATAAAACAATTTGATACCCAAAATAAGATTACCATTTATCGTGACAATTTTTATGTGCCTGAACTTTCGGCCATCGAAAATGACAACAGAGAGCGTCATATGCTGTCTTTAAAAATGGGAATCGGGAACTGGCTTATACAGGTGGATAGTGATGAATATTTCTTAGATTTTAAAAAGTTTGTAAAAGATTTAAGAAAGCATGACAACTTTTTAGATGATCCGGAAAACAACAGAATACAGGTTGCTGCTTTTTTAATTAATATGTTTAAGTACACTGATGGAGGTTTATTGTATGTAGATAAAGCCACCAGAGGACTTATGGCAACTAATTATCCGGATTATAAAGTAGCTAGAAATACACGTCAGAGAATTATATATACGCGTAATTTGTTATGGCATGAAACTTTATCAAGAACAGCAGAAGAAATAGAATATAAGTTTAAGAACTGGGGACATAACGATGAAGTAAACCCGGATTCGTTTATGCAGAAATGGAAATCAGTGAATAAGGATAATTATAAATCGATGCGTGACTTCTTTTATATGGAGCCTGAAAAATGGAAAAAACTGGCTTTTGTAAAAGGTACGACCTATAGTGAGATTAAAAATAATATCGACATTTGTAAAGTAGCGCCTTCAAATCTTTACATCTGGAGCAAAAACATCGGACAATGGTTCAAGCATTTATAAAGAAATACTATTATTTTAGTATTTCTTTATAAACATTCAAATATTCTGAAGCTGCAATTTTCCAATCGAAACTTGCAGCTCTTTTTTTCAGTTGGTTTTCGATTTCGGTTTTATTATTTTCGAAATGATTTAATCCGTCAAAAAGAACTTCTTTCATATATTCAGGATCAAAATTGGTCCAGTAATTTGAAACATCACCTCCAATTTCAGGCAAAGAAGTTTTATCAGATAAAAATATTGGTTTGCCAAAACTCATTGCTTCAATTGGGGGAAGTCCAAAACCTTCGCGAATTGAAGGGAAAAGAAATGCCGTACAATTTTTCATGTAAAACTGTTTTCCTTCATCAGATACTTTTCCGGTTAGGAAAACCTGATTGCTAAGGCCATTGTCATCAATTAACTTCTTGATTTCTTCGCCATACTTTTTATTATTGTTTCCGGAAATGATTAGATTAAAATCCTTTATTCCTTTCATCATAGTAATGATTGAAGCATAATTTTTTCTTTCGATAAAATCTCCAATTGTATAAAAGAAAGGTTTGTCTACCGGAACTGTTGAAACAAAAGAAGAAGTATCTAAAAGCGCCGAAATTGGGTTTCCGTTATAAATAACATATTCAGGAACATTGGGTACATTAAAATGTTCGTGCGTATTTTTTTTTGCAAATTCTGAGATATAAGTAATTGCAGTGGCTCTTTCGAGTTTTTTTCTAAAAAGTTTGTGCAGTTTAGAACTTTTGTCTGAAGAAATTTCTTCGACAAAATGAATATCATGAACCGTAAGTAAATAGTTTGTTTTAAAAAAAGGTTCGACTTTAATATTTTGATTTACAGAATGCCATAAATCGTATCTTTTTCGAATTCTGAACAAAGGATGACGCGAAAGACTATTGTATTTATGATACTTGAATTTATCTTTAAATTCCTCTTTAAGAAGTTCTGGTTTTGCACTGTTTAAAGTTAATTCAAAGTCATTCAGGTTTAATGTAGATAACCCTTTAATTAATTCGTAATTAAAAGTTCCTAAACCTGATGCTCTGTTACTGATATTATGTGTCTCCAGGAAAATACTTTTTTGTGGCATTTAGTTCTTTTTTTTACGAAAATACAATAATAATTTGAAGTGTTAAATCGTATATGTACTTTTGTTCCTTATAAAAAACTACTGATGAATTTTAAAGTAAATCCTTCTTTCGAAAATAGTACTTCGTCAATTCTTGACAAAATCAAAACGTTTAATTCTTCGGGTGAACTTTTTGGAAATGGAGACCGCAATAAAATAAAATTGTTTGATTTAGAGGGAAAAACCATCAATATTAAATCATTTAAAATTCCGAATATAGTGAATAAGATTGCTTATCGATATTTTAGAAAATCGAAAGCAAGACGTTCGTTTGAGTATGCTACAATTTTATTAGAAAAAGGAATTGGAACTCCACAGCCAATTGCATTTCTTGAAAATTTTAATATTGTAGGTTTAAAAGACAGTTATTATGCAAGTGAGCATTTAGTAACCGAATTGACATACAGAGAATTGGTTGAAATTCCGGATTATCCGGATAACGATGCTATTTTAAGACAGTTTACAAAATTTACTTTTGATCTTCATGAAAAAGGAGTAGAGTTTTTAGATCATTCACCCGGAAACACATTAATCAAAAAGAACGATAACAATCAATACGGTTTCTTCCTGGTCGATTTAAACCGAATGAATTTTCATGAAAACATGAGTTTTGAGCAGCGAATGAATAACTTTAGTCGCCTAACTCCTAAAAAGGAAATGATTGCTGTAATGAGCAATGAATATTCTAAATTCTATAAAGAAAAGTCAGAAGCTGAAATTTTTGAAAAAATGTGGCATGCGACTACGCATTTTCAGGATGAGTTTGCCAGAAAAAAAAGATTGAAAAAGAAACTTAAGTTCTGGAAATCGTAGTTTTTGATCTTAATTTCTTAAGTTCCTGAAAACGTACGGCAACACTTAAAGCATTTAGGTAACAAACAATAATTCCCTTTTTTCCGTCTAAAATTCCTAACCGAAGAATATACTGATTTAGAAATTGGTAAACAGGACGTATATAAAAATGAAAAAAATGAGGTTTTGTTTTTTTTACTAATTCTTCCTGCGCTTTCAATTGCCCGTAGTGGATCATCTTTTGCTTGTAATCATCATAAGTAGAGTAGGAATAATGAATTAATCTATTTTTTAATTTTCCGGTTTCTCCCGCTGTAATTAATTTTTCATGTACAATTTTTTCATGATTGTAATAAGCATTTTCTTTTTTGAAAAGGCGAATGATTTTGTCTGTTTGCCAGCCGCTAAAATGCAGCTTTTTATTCTGGAACATAAAAGTTCTGTGCATGAAATAAGCCGAAGCGCTACTTTGCTTATTAATAATACTGCTGATTTCTTTTTCAAGTTCAGTTGTTAACCTTTCATCGGCATCAATAAAAAGAATCCATGAATTTGTAGCTAAACTTAATGCATAATTACGTTGAGAAGCAAAATTATCAAAAACACGCTGAACAATTTTTACATTTTTGAAGGATGAAGCTATTGCAAAAGTAGCGTCTGAACTAAAAGAATCTACCACAATTATTTCATCGGCGAAAGCCAGATTATTAAGAACAGCTTTTATATTCTGTTCTTCGTTATAAGTAATTACTAATGCCGTTAAGGTTTGTTTTTTAGGCAAAGTCATTAGATAGAATTGCTTAGGTTTTGATTTAAAAACGATTCAATTTGCGCTTTAAAATATTCAGGATTAAATTCTTTATACAATGATAAAGACTCTTTTTTGAGCATTTTTTCTGTTTTTTTATCGAATAAATCTTCGCGATAATCTTTTAAATGCACAGATAGATGATGAATTCCGTCTTCAAAAGTGGCCCATATTTTCTTTTCGATCCACGGAGAGAAAATAATAAATGATGGCTTTTTAAGTGCTTTTGCCATATTGATAGCGCCGCCATCGTTTCCTATAATTAAGTCACATTGGTTCATAATAGCTATAAACGAACGGAGATCATCGCCCAGTAAATCAAAATATATTTTTTTCTGGGTAGAAGGTTTGCAAGCATTAAAAACGGTTTTAGCGTCTTCTAATTGCTTTGGAAAATAATTAAAAAGAATATTGACATCTGCAGTATCAGCAACGTAGTCTACTACTTTAGACATAAACTCTAAAGGGTATGTTTTTAATTTTTCGCTTCCTAAAAGACTAATCATAACTGTTTTTCGATCTTTTGAGACATTATGTTTTTCAAAAAGCGCGATAGCTTCCTGATTTTCTTTTTCAGAAACAAATAATTTTGGAATAGGATCGATTGGTGTCTCTAAATCAAGAGGTTCTAATAACGAAAGTCGTCTTTCTATGGCTAAACCTAAATTGGTTTTAGGAAGAGCTTCAAACGGAACATTGTCAGTATATAAAAAGTTTCTTCCGGGTTTTTTATATGAAATTTTTCGCTTAGCATTACTCAATAACATCAAAATCCAGCTTTCTAATTTTGAATAAGCATCAATGATCAAATCATACTTTTGATTCCGAATCTGGATTCCAAGGTTTAATAGTTCTTTTTTGCTTTTGCGGTGTTTTTCTTCAAACAAAATAATATTGTCAATACTTGTATTGCCTTCTAAAACCGGAGTTGTCGAGGCATAAACCAAGTAATCTATCTGAGCATCCGGATAAGCAGTACGCAGGTTATTGCATATTATACTGCTGATCAAAACATCTCCAATCATTTTTTGCTGAATTACAAGTATCTTCATATAGAAAGCTTAATCTTATTAAGAGTCTACAAATTGAAGCAAAAAAAATCCAAATTCCAATTGATAATCATTGGAATTTGGATTTTTTAATTTGCTTTATTTTAAACCTTATACAGCAACGTCGTATTCGCGAAGTGCATTATTTAATGAGGTCTTTAAATCTGTAGATGGTTTACGTGTACCAATAATCAAAGCACATGGAACCTGAAATTCACCAGCAGCGAATTTTTTAGTATAACTTCCAGGAATTACTACTGAACGTGCAGGAACAAAACCTTTCATTTCAACAGGTTCATCACCAGTAACATCGATAATTTTTGTCGAAGCAGTTAAACAAACGTTAGCACCAAGAACAGCTTCTTTACCTACGTGAACTCCTTCTACAACAATACAACGAGAACCAATAAAAGCACCGTCTTCGATGATTACAGGAGCAGCTTGTAATGGCTCTAAAACTCCACCAATACCAACACCACCACTTAAGTGAACGTTTTTACCAATTTGTGCACAACTACCAACAGTTGCCCAGGTATCAACCATAGTTCCTTCATCAACATAAGCACCAATATTTACATAACTTGGCATTAAAATAACACCACTAGAAATATAAGCTCCGTAACGTGCAACAGCATTTGGTACTACACGAATTCCTTTTTCAGCATAACCTCTTTTAAGTAACATTTTGTCGTGATATTCGAAAATACCAGATTCCCATGTTTCCATTTTTTGAATTGGGAAATACATCACAACAGCTTTCTTCACCCATTCGTTTACTTGCCATTTATCACCAACTGGTTCAGCACAACGTAATTTTCCTGCATCAACCAATTCTATAACTTCTCTGATAGCATCAGTTGTAGTAGTTTCTTGTAATAAAGCTCTGTTTTCCCAAGCTTGTTCAATTATAGTCTGTAAAGAATTCATAAGTTTTAATTTTTGGCAAAGATAGGGTATTTGTGCAAATGCAAAAAAGTAAATGCTTTTGAAAATGTTACAGATATAACTTTTTGTTTTTAATTTGATAAATAAAATACAGCTGTTATAGTTGAATTTTTGAAGAGATAATACCACTAAAAGTTTTTTTAATGTCAGAATATGACAAAAATCAGGTTTTGACTTTTTTGTTCTAATTAATTTCGCACCACGAATTTCCCCAGAGAAATAAGGGAAATTGAAAATACCATTCCAAAACAAATTATATAAGCAATAAGACATGAATCAGGAAAATCAACTTCACGGACAAAGACCTATTATAGATAAAGAGGTCTCATGGGACAAAACTCAGGTTATTATGAGTAAAACAAATGCTTTTGGTATTATTGAATATGCCAATGAGACTTTTGTTGATGTGTCAGGGTACGAAGATTATGAATTAATGGGGCAACCGCACAATATTATTCGCCACCCGGATATGCCCCGAGTAATTTTTAAAGTACTTTGGGAAAATCTTAAAAACGGAAAAAACTTTCACGCGATTGTAAAAAACCTGGCAAAATCAGGAAGATTCTATTGGGTAATTACTGATTTTGAAATTTCAAGAGACGAAAATGGTGTGATTGTAAATTATTTTGGAAGACGCCAGGCTGTACCGCAAGAAGTTATCGCATTGCATATTGAACCTCTTTATAAAAAACTTTTGCAGATAGAGGCAGCAAGCGGAATGGAATTTAGTGAAAAGTACCTTATTGGATTTTTAGAAGAAAAGAAGAAAACTTATGTTGAATATATTAAAGACCTCATTTTTGAACACGAAAGAGGTCAGGCAAAATTTGCTCAATATGAAGAAAGAGTAGTTGTAGAAGAGGAGGAAGAAGAAGAGGAAAGAGGTTTCTTCAGGAGATTATTTAATAGATAGTATTTGATTTTTTTAGGTTTGCATATTTGGAAAAAAAGTCCGTTTTGAGTTTTCAAAACGGACTTTTTGTTTAAAGGGCTAACTTGTTATAAATTATTCTTTCGTTGAAAGATTGTATGTAAGCTTTTATGAATTTTTCGTATTCTTTAACTTTAGCTTTGTCCTTGTTAATTAGATTATCTTCTAATAAAACGTCTTTTTTCCAGTTATAAAGACCAATAGTCTGGTTATTTGCAAAAGCCAAATAATAATCGTCCTTAATATAATGATACGTTCCCTGAAGGTAATAAACCACAAAGTTGTCTTTAGATTTATAACTTTTACCAAAACTTACCATATCAGTTTTAATATTTAAGTAATCTAATATACTAGGCATAATATCGATTTGCTGAAAGTTTTTTTCATCAATACCTACTAATTCAGGATTTGAAGGATCAAAAAATAAGATTGGAATTCTAAATTTCCCAATATTGGTTTGATCAGCTTCCTGATCGCCTCCTGCAGAAGTATGATCAGAAGAAATTACAAAAAGAGTGTTGTTGTACCACTTTTGTTTTTTTGCCGTTTCGAAAAACTTTTTCAAAGCATAATCACTGTAAGCAATACTTTCCTGAATGACAGTTGTTCCTTTTGGAAATTTTCCTTTGTACTTTTCTGGTATAATATAAGGATTGTGAGAAGAAATAGTAAATAGAGAGCTGAAAAATGGCTGCTTGAATGAGGTTAATTTTTCGGCATAAAACTGTAAAAATTCTTCATCAAAAATCCCCCATCGTCCGTCAAATGCTTCTTTACCTGTATATTCGTCTTTTCCAAAATATTGATCAAATCCTGCTACTTTTGCATATTGGTCAAAGTTCTGGCTTCCATTAAAAGCACCGTGAAAGAAAGAAGTTTTATAACCTTCATTCTTGAAAATTTTCGGCAGTCCATTTATTTTATTTAAAGAATAACTAGAAGTTATAAACGAATTATTCATTAAACTCGGAATACTTGAAAGTATAGAAGGAACCGCATCAATAGAAACTTTTCCGTTGGCAAACCCGTTTTTAAAATAGTAAGATTTTGTGATAAGCGAATCCAGAAAAGGAGTTTGTCCGCGTCGGATATTTTCATTTCCAAAACTTTCTAAAATCAAAATCACTACATTTTTTTTGATAGCAGGTTTGTTAGGGTGTAATGAAATTACCGGATTGTATATTGATTTTAACTCTTTTGTATTGTAATAAGTAGTGTTTTCAATATCTTCTTTTTTGGCAATAGTTTTTAAGATTGTAAAAGGAGTATTTAATACTAAAGCAGTATTGCTTAATGCTCCGTATTTAATTCCGTCAACGATTTTTATTGGCTTTTTTTGGAATCCGCCACGTCCTAAAATCAATAATACTACAATTGAAAGCGCTAAATAGCTAAATTTTAGAACGTAATCTTTTTTGGTAATATCTTGTCTTGTTATGTTTTTATTTAAATCCGGAAGTAATTTCCAAAATAAAATGCTAATCGCGATAAAAATAAGTGCAATATACCAGAACTCAGCAAGAAATGAAGGGATTAGTCCAATGGCTTCCTGCTCCATACCTTTAGCGGTAATCATGCCAAAAGTACTTCTTCTGGAAGTAAAGCGATAATAGATAATATCGATAAAATTAGTTGCTATAAAGATAAGGTTGACAACGTAAAAAGTAATCTTAAGTATGCGTTGGTATGAACTACTGTATTTAAAATTACCCGGAAGTAAATGAGCCACCAGGAAAATAATATTAAGATAGCTAATGGCAGCAAAATCAAAGAAAAGTCCACCAATAAATGTTTGAAATGTAAAAGTATCAAACAAATCCAAATTCATGAAGTAAAACAATGCTCTGCTTAATTGGTAGATTAGAACAATTAAAAGAAATCTTTTTAAAAATAAAGCAATACATTTTTTGTAGTTATTCATTTGGGGCTTAATGTTTTATTATTCTCGGTTTGCTTTTTAAAAATTTGGCATTCAATGTTTTAAAGAGCGTATTAAATTTGACGCAAAAGAACTTATTTTTTTTGAAATTATGAAATATTAAACCACATTTTTCTGATTAAAAAGGAATTTTGTTAAAATTGTATATAAAAATGCAATATAACATCACATCGTGGGTTTTATTTTAAGAATTTTAAAACATAAAGATTGTTTTTAAGTTCATTATTCCTTTATATCTTTGTTAAAAATTCAAAAATGCCAAGAATTCTCTCTATAGATTACGGACAAAAACGTACAGGAATAGCTGTAACTGATGAAATGCAAATTATTGCTTCAGGATTAACTACGATTCCAACCAATGATCTGATCGATTTTTTGAAAGATTATTTTTCAAAGGAAAAAGTAGAAACGGTTTTAATTGGTGAGCCGAAACAAATGAACGGGCAACCATCAGAAAGTGCTTCTGTAATTAAAGGATTTGTTACTCATTTCTCGAATATTTTTCCGGATATAAAAGTGGTTCGTGTCGATGAGCGTTTTACTTCGAAAATGGCATTTCAAACTATGATCGATAGCGGATTAAGTAAAAAACAGCGCCAAAACAAAGGATTAATTGATGAAATCTCAGCTACGATAATGCTTCAGGATTATCTTTCTTCAAACCGTTTTTAATTTTTGCCGCTTTGCAATTTCTTAACCTTATGTTTTTAGTAAAAACATAACTTTTATCATGTGATTTTAGTTTTTTTTTGCAATTATAAAAAGTACCTTTGCACTTTAAAAACAAATTACTGTTATGCCTGACAATACAATACGTTCCAATAGTGAAGTAGTGCTTATTGGAGCTGGAATTATGAGCGCAACTCTTGGATTAATTTTAAAAGAGCTGCAACCGGATATAAAAATTGAAATTTATGAACGTTTAGATGTCGCTGCTGCAGAAAGTTCTGATGCTTGGAATAATGCAGGAACAGGACATTCGGCCTTTTGTGAATTAAATTACACCCCAGAGAAGGCTGATGGAAGTATTGATCCTAAAAAAGCAATCAGTATAGCAGAGTCTTTTGAGATTTCGCGTCAGTTTTGGTCTTACTTGGTACAACAAAATAAAGTACCGTCTCCAGATAATTTTATTAAAAGTGTTCCTCATATGAGTTTTGTGTGGGGAGATAAAAATGTTGAATATCTTAAAAAGAGATTCGAAGCTTTACAAAGCAATCCTATTTTTTCTCAAATGGAATTTAGTACTGATTTTGAGAAACTGAAAGAATGGATGCCACTTGTTATGGAAGGTAGAGAAGCTAACGATAAATTAGCCGCAACCCACATGGAAATTGGTACCGATGTAAACTTCGGAGCTTTGACCAGAAGTATGTTTAATTATTTAGAAAAACTAGATGGTGTTTCTTTATACTTTAACCATGAAGTAAAGAAGTTAAGACAACGTGAGGATAAATCATGGAGAATTAAAATTACTGATTTAACAACCGGTCAAACAAGAAAAGCATATACTAAATTTGTATTTATTGGTGCAGGTGGAGGTTCATTGCCTTTGTTAGAAAAAGCAAAAGTTCCTGAAGGAAACGGTTACGGAGGTTTTCCGGTAAGCGGACAATGGCTAAAATGCACAAATCCTGAAGTAATTGCTAAGCATCAGGCAAAAGTATATGGTAAAGCAAGTGTAGGAGCACCACCAATGTCGGTTCCACATATCGATACACGTGTGATTGATGGAGAGAAAGCATTGCTTTTTGGTCCTTTCGCAGGATTCTCGACTCGTTTCCTTAAAAACGGATCTTATTTAGATTTACCGTTATCTATAAAAGCAAATAATTTAATCCCAATGTTATCAGCGGGATTCCATAATATTCCATTAACTAAATATTTAATAGAGCAGGTTCGTCAGTCTCCAAAAGACAGGATGGCGGCTTTACGCGAATATTTACCATCAGCACGTTCTAAAGACTGGAAATTAGAAAAAGCAGGGCAACGTGTTCAGGTAATTAAAAAAGATGAAAAAGAAGGTGGAGTTTTAGAATTTGGTACAGAAGTGATCAATACTCATGACGGAACATTAGCGGTGTTATTAGGAGCTTCTCCTGGAGCATCGACTGCAGTTGCTATTATGGTTGATTTGATTGGAAGATGTTTTACCAGTCAAATAAAAACACCGGAATGGGAAGCAAAACTGAAAAGTATGATTCCTTCTTACGGACAAACTTTAAATGACAAACCAGAGCTTTTAGCAGAACTTAGAAAACATACTTCGGAAGTTTTAAAACTAAGTAATTAAGCTTAACTTTTATATTATAAACAACAAATCCAGATGAATTAATCTGGATTTGTTGCTTTAAATTCTTTTGTAATTTTTAAAATCTTTTCTGCCAGATTACTCATCCAGATCAATTGTTCAATGACCATCTGAGCTTCCTGCATTTTGGCTTGACGCGTTTCTTTGTCGAGTTCATCATCTTTAATCAAACGGGTAAAATTAACGCGTTTGAGTTCTTCAAATTGCAAAGTCACATCCTCTTTATCAAAGAAAGTATCCGTTATTATAGTTTCATTTCGTAAAATAGAAATCGAATGATCTAAGTTGGAAAGAATTGTTTTTATAATATAATTAAACGATTCTGAAGCTGATGTCGTCTGGTGCGACTGAATATAAGTCGATAATGACGCTAAAGCAGATAATATCGAATGATTCAAAACCACGAGTTTATTTACTAATGGCAACGTTTTTTGTTTCGATTTTGGTTCCTGCATCATACGCTGAAAAGAGGTCATTAAATTTCCAATTTCAACAAAAGCATTTTTTCTTGCTAATCGATACGAGGTAGGTATTTCGCCTTTTTTATTATAAAAATCAGCAATTTCCTTAAGATAATTTCTATTGGCCCTTATTGAATTTTCGATATGAATAGGCGTATTAATAAACTCCCAGGCCGGCCATAAAAACTGATTGGCTAAAAAGGCAAGAGTTGCTCCGGCTAATGTATCTAAAACACGAAACTGAATAACCTCGACGACATTTGGAGTTAAAATTCCGTAAATAAAAACCACATACATCGTAACAAAAGTGGCGCTTATTTTATAATTGATTTGAGTAAAAGAAATTCCTAAAAGCATACATACAATAGACAGTATACTAAGTGCAACGTGATTTTGAATCACAGATACAATTCCAAAAGCTAATAAACCTCCCAGAATAGTCCCGAAGATTCTGTTGTAAGAACGTTCTTTTGTTAAACCATAACCAGGACGCATGATCACCACAATCGTCAATAATATCCAATAGACGTTTTGGAAAGCTAAAAATTGCCCAATAGTAAAACCAATTAAAATGGTAATCGTTAATCGTACGGAATGCCTGAAAATAGAAGAAGAAAAACTTAAATTTTCGATTAAAGTACGCAACGGATAATATTGCGGCGTTAAGAATTTTTCTAATTCTTTATCTTTATCCTTCAATTTAAAAGACTGCATGGCAAGCGAGAAAGCACGTTGTATAATTTTGATTTTTCCAACCTGATTTTTCGCGTATTTCAGCATATTCGTGAGCATCAAAACTCCTTCTGCCGCTTCTTCCTTACCTAAAGTTTTTTCGTAATCAAAAATGGCAAATTCCAGAGCCTCAAGTTCATTCTTTAAATCGTTTTTATCAACATATACACTAATACTATGTACGTTTTTAGAAAGTTTTTTTAATGTCGAAGCCAGTTTATAAGCTACATTTTGGTACGTTCTTAAAACATCAGGATGTTTGGCGAATTTTTCGTGAAGTTTGCTATGATCAAAAGAGGTGTATAATGCAAGTTCTTGAATTTCAACCAAAGTGATAAAAACCAATAACATTTTTCGGTTTTGGCTCGTAGTTGCAGATGCATTTTGATTGCCAATAAGCATTCTTCGTAAATCCTCATGAATTAAATTCAGATCTACCTGAATCGCCAGTTGTTTCTCGATGATTTTTTCGCGATTGGCTTCGGGGCTCCATAAATCGCCTCTTAGTTTTAAGTATTTTGCCGTTAGTTTTATGCCTTCAGCAATTTGCAATTCGACATATTTATAAGGTTGTACAAAATGAAATACAAGCGAAACAACTAAATATAAAATACCTCCAACAAATATAAAACCTGAATATTCAAAAGCTTCCCATCCTTCATGCAAATGTCCAAATGATAATGAAATAGACAGCAAAGCAGAGAACGATACTAAAGTAGCGCGTTGTCCGTAAACGGAAATCATCGAACATAAAAAAAGTAAAAATCCTAAAAACGGGTAAAATAAATACGGATACGGATAGGCAAGATTTACTAATAAATTAACGCCTGAAACGATAAAAGATGCCACAATAAGACCTTTTATTTTATGTACTAAAGAACTCGGTACATCACTGGGATAGGTATAGAAGGCTCCCAGGGCAATTGTAAAGCCTATTTCGAAATGGCCCAGAAAATTCAAAATTAAAACAGGAACAACAGAAGCAATAGTTACTTTAGAGGCGTTTAGAAAAGAAGTACTGTTAGTAAATTTCGAGATTCGATCAAACATTATGATTAGGTTTACCAACAAAAGTACGAATTGTACGAATTAATTTGGCATAATTATGGATGAGATTTTAAGAAGCAGGCAAAAAATGCGATATAATATATCTTTAGAATTATTCATTGACTATTTTTTACTATTTTTGCCAGCTGAATTATGAGAACGAAATTCAGGAGTTTTCATTAGATAAAATATTAAAAAAACACAAATGATTTTACCAATTGTAGGATATGGCGATCCTGTTTTAAGAAAAGTGGGTGAGGCAATTACGCCAGAATATCCAAACTTAAAAGAAACAATAGCAAACATGTATGAAACCATGTACAACGCTTACGGAGTAGGACTTGCTGCACCGCAGGTAGGTATGCCAATTCGTTTGTTTGTTATTGATACGACTCCTTTTAGTGATGATGATGATTTACCTTCAGAAGAGCAAAAAGATTTAAAAGGTTTCAAAAAAACGTTTATCAATGCTAAGATTGTTAAAGAAGAAGGTGAAGAATGGAGTTTTAATGAAGGTTGCTTGAGTATTCCTGACGTTCGCGAAGATGTTTACAGAAAACCAACCGTGACTATAAAATATTGTGAAGAAGATTTTGTTGTAAAAACAGAAGTTTTTGATGGTTTGATTGCAAGAGTTATTCAGCATGAGTACGACCATATCGAAGGAGTTTTATTTACGGATAAAATATCATCTTTGAAAAAACGTTTGATTCAAAAGAAATTAAAAAATATTACCGAAGGCAAAACGTTTCAGGAATATAGAATGAAATTTGCGGCAGCTAAAAAAGGGAGATAATTGATCTAAGAGAATTAGAATCAATAAAATATAATAAATCAAATTCTTAATACTAATTTTAATAAACATGAATTTAGAGAAAATTTTAGCCATTTCTGGGAAACCAGGTTTATATGTATTGAAAGTGCAAACTCGTACAGGTTTTGTGGCAGAATCATTGACAGACGGAAAAAAAATTACTGTTAACTTAAAAAGTAACGTAAGTTTATTATCAGAGATTTCAATTTATACTTACGACGGAGAAAAACCATTGACTGAAGTAATGCAGCGTATTGCTACTAAAGAAAACAAAGGTCAGGCAATTTCTCATAAAGAAGATAATGCTACATTAGCGGCGTATTTTAAAGAAATTCTTCCTGATTATGATGAAGAAAGAGTTTATCCTTCTGATATTAAAAAAGTATTAAACTGGTACAACACACTTCAGGCAAAAGGTTTAGTTACAGATTTAGCTCCGGCTGCTGTTGAAGCTCCTGAAGAAACTCCGGTTGTTGAAGAAAAACCTAAAAAAGCTCCAGCCGCTAAAAAAGCAAAAGCTAAAAAAGAAGAATAGTAGTTTACTACATTCAAATATATTAATCCTGTTAAGATGTTTTCTTAGCAGGATTTTTTACTTTTACAGCTATTCTTTACAATCCGGAAAAAACTTCATAAAATGAGCAAAGAACTTCAACTTAAAGCCTTCGAAAGACTATTAATTATCATGGATGAACTTCGTGAGCAATGTCCGTGGGATAAAAAGCAAACTTTGCAAACCCTGAGACATCTTACTATCGAGGAAACTTATGAGCTTGGAGATGCTATTTTAGATAATGATCTCAATGAAGTAAAAAAAGAATTAGGAGATTTGTTATTGCATATTGTTTTTTATGCAAAAATTGGCTCTGAAACCAATGATTTTGATATTGCAGATGTTTGTAATGAAATCTGTGATAAACTAATTCATCGCCATCCTCATATTTATAGCGATACTGTTGTAAAAGATGAAGAAGAAGTAAAACAAAATTGGGAAAAGTTAAAACTGAAAGAAGGTAAAAAATCTGTTTTGGAAGGCGTCCCAAGAAGTTTGCCGGCATTGGTCAAAGCAAGCCGAATTCAGGACAAGGTAAAAGGAGTAGGTTTTGATTGGGAAGAACCGCACCAGGTTTGGGATAAAGTACAAGAAGAACTTGAAGAATTACAAGTCGAAGTAAAAGCTGGCGATCAGGATAAAATTGAAGCTGAATTTGGTGATGTACTATTTTCTATGATCAATTATGCCCGATTTTTAAATGTAAATCCTGAAGATGCTTTAGAACGCACGAATAAAAAATTCATAAAACGTTTTCAATATCTCGAAAGTAAAGCCGGAGAGTTAGGAAAGCCTTTAATGGATATGACTTTGGCAGAAATGGATATATTCTGGAACGAAGCTAAAAAGCTATAATTATTCGGCCATTTTTTTTAATGCTTTGATATTTTTAAGCATTATTTTTTTACCCACTAATTCAATCAAATCCAGTTTATTAAAATCAGATAATAATCTAATACAACTCTCTGTAGCTGTACCAATAATACCGCCCAATTCTTCTCTTGTCAGTTGAACTTTCAGCGTTTTATCATCGTTTTCACCAAAAGCATCATGCAGTTGCAATAATGTTTCGGCCAAACGTTGTTTTACTGTTTTTTGAACCAAAGCAATTTTGTCATTCTCAGATTCTTTCAAATCTTCACAAACAGATTGCATCAGGTTCATAGAGAACTGATTGTTGTTATTAAAAAAGTGTAAAATTTCGGTTTTCGGAATAAAACAAACCTCCATATCCGCAACAGCTTTTGCAGACAAGTTTGCTGGTTCATTGCTAATCATAGAGCGTTGACCCAAAAGTTCTCCTGATTGTACCAATTTTACAATCTGATCTTTTCCGTTTGCACTTAATTTAGAAAGTTTTCCAACACCATCTTTGATACAAAAAACGCCGTTAGTTACTTCACCTTCTTCAAAAATAGAATCTCCTTTTTTTATCTTATAGGTAGTCTTACTATTAGCCAATTTTACAACCTCATCTTTATTAAGTGCTTTAAGAGAAGAAAGTTGTCGTACGATGCATTGATCACATTTATTCATGGCAAAAAATATTTACTGCAAAATTAACCAATATTCGCATTCGAAGCCATTATTATTCCTAAAAATAATGCAGAAAAAAGCGAATATTGTTATTTACCTGTTTTATTTGGTTAATTTTAGAATTCATTATCATTATAACATGATAAATATCATTTTTATCATCTCTAGTTTTTTTAACATTTGTTGTATCAAAAAAAACAAGTTTTATGAGTGAGCAGAGTTGTTTTCATTGTGGGTTAACCATAGCTAAAAATGAAGAAATCAATTTTGATGAAAAGAAGTTTTGTTGCAACGGATGCAAGACCGTTTACGAAATTTTTAGTCTTCATGATATGACCTGTTATTACGATTTTGAAAAATCGCCAGGTGCCACTCCGCAAGATATTAAAGGCAAGTATGACTTCTTAGATAATGAAGCTATTTTGTCAAAAGTCTTGGAATTTCAGGAAGGAAATACTTCAATTGTTTCGCTAAATATTCCTCATATTCATTGTAGTTCTTGTATTTGGATTCTTGAAAACCTCAACAGAATTCAACCTGGAATAAGTATATCTCAAGTTAACTTTCCGGAAAAAAGAGTCAGAATTACATTCAATTCAGATCTTGTTTCCTTAAAAGCCATTGTTTATCTTCTAAGTTCTATTGGTTACGAACCTTATATTAGTTTAGAAAACTATGAAACAGGTAAAACAAATGTAGACAGAACGTTAACCTATAAATTAGGTGTTGCCTTTTTCTGTTTTGGAAACATAATGTTATTGTCGTTTCCTGAATACTTTGAGATTAAAGAATTTTGGTTAGATAATTACAAACCATTTTTTAGAATATTAATTTTTCTTTTGGCTTTGCCAAGCTTTTTATATTCGGCGAGCGGTTATTATGTTTCGGCTTACAAAAGTATAAAATCAGGAATGCTCAATATCGATATTCCTATTGCTTTAGGAATTATTGTCATGTTTATTCGAAGCACCTTTGATATTGTAATGAATTATGGATCAGGATTTTTCGACAGCTTAACTGGTTTGGTTTTCTTCATGCTGCTCGGAAAAATGTTTCAGATTAAAACCTATAGCTTCTTAAGTTTTGAGAGGGATTTTAAATCCTATTTTCCAATTGCAGTTACGCGAATAAATACGGATACATCAGAAGAAAGTGTTCCTATCTATGATGTTCAAAAAGGAAACAGACTATTGATTAGAAATCAGGAATTAATTCCGGTAGATGGTATTTTAATTAGTGATAAAGCCGAAATCGATTATAGTTTTGTAACCGGCGAAGCTGTTCCTATTACTAAAAAATCTGGAGATAAGGTTTTTGCAGGCGGTAAACAAATTGGTAAGGTTATCGAGATGGAAGTGTTGCACTCAGTCTCACAAAGTTACCTTACCCAGTTGTGGAGTAATGAAATTTTTCAGAAAAATGTATTCCAGAAACACAAAACGATTACAGATGCGATAAGTCGTTATTTTACTCCAATATTATTATTAATTGCATTTGCAGGTTTTGGATATTGGATATTTATTGATGCCAATACAGCTTTTAATGTTTTTACAGCGGTTTTAATTGTTGCTTGTCCTTGTGCATTGGCACTTACGGCACCGTTTACTTACGGAAATATTCTGAGAATTATGGGGAAACAAAAAATGTATCTAAAAAATGCTCTGGTTATTGAACAATTGGCAAAAGTGGATACAATTGTTTTTGATAAAACCGGAACAATTACCACCAATAAAAAATCGAATATTTCGTATGAAGGAAATATCCTTTCTGAAGAAGATTATATTTTGATAAAAAATGTACTTAGAGCTTCAAATCATCCATTAAGCCGCATGTTGTATGATTTTTTATCAGAAACACAACGAGTTAAAATTGATGATTTTCAGGAAATAACTGGAAAAGGAATTTTAGCTTCCGCTAATAATAAAATAATAAAAATTGGTTCTGCTGAATTTGTTGAAAGTTCAGGATTAGATTCATCTGAAATTGAAAAAACAGCGCTTCATATTAAAATCGATGACATTTATTACGGCAAGTTTACTTTTCAAAATCAGTATCGTGAAGGTTTAGAAAACTTATTTCATAATTTAAGTAAAACGTATCAGATCAAAGTGCTGTCCGGAGATAATGACGGAGAACGAGCAAGTCTTCAGTCGATTTTACCGCTTGAAACTGAATTAATTTTTAATCAGAAGCCAGAACAAAAACTTGAATTTATCAGGAAATTACAAGAAAAAGGTCAAAATGTAATGATGGTAGGTGATGGGCTCAATGATGCAGGTGCGTTAGCACAAAGTAACGTTGGAATTTCTATCTCCGAAAATGTCAATGTTTTTTCTCCTGCTTGCGATGCTATTTTAGATGCTTCAGAATTTTCGAGATTAGATTACTTTTTAAAATTATCACAAAAGTCGATCACGATAATTAAGATGAGTTTTGTTTTATCGCTGCTTTATAATATCGTTGGACTCTCTTTTGCAGTTACCGGTAATTTGCTTCCATTAGTGGCTGCGATTATCATGCCTTTAAGCACAATTACCATCGTTAGTTTTGTGACTTTAATGTCTAACTATTTCAGTAACAGTAATTTAAAATGATTATAAATAATCTAAAGTTATTTTTTTATAAATTTAACATTAGTCTTCAACTATGATAATTATCATATTTTAACAACAAGTAACCTAGTAATTTTGTTAACATAAATTTAAGGATATGAGTGTCATTTATCTATTGATTTCAGTAAGTATTTTCGTCGCAATCTGTTTTTTTATTGCCTTTATTGTTGCTGTAAAATCGGGTCAATATGATGATGATTATACCCCTTCGGTCAGAATGCTTTTTGACGATGAAACGAAAATCACCCCCCACAATAAAAAATCAACAACAGAAGAAAAACAAGTATAATTATGGAAATGGAACAGTTTTATTACGACAACAAAATTGTAAAAAAATTCATTTACGCCACTATCCTCTTTGGGGTAGTAGGTATGTTAGTAGGGCTGACCTTAGCGGTTATGTACCTTTTTCCCAACATGACAGATGGTATTTCGTGGCTTAGCTACGGTCGATTAAGACCTTTGCATACCAATGCTGTTATTTTTGCCTTTGTTGGGAATGCTTTTTTTGCAGGTATGTATTATTCGCTTCAGCGATTGCTAAAAGCCAGGATGTTTAGCGATTTCTTAAGTAATGTCCATTTCTGGGGATGGCAGCTTATTATTGTGGCTGCAGCAATCACATTGCCTTTAGGATATACTTCATCAAAAGAATATGCTGAACTAGAGTGGCCTATTGATATTGCAATTGCTCTTATTTGGGTAGTGATGGGAATCAATATGATAGGTACAATGCTGCGTCGTAGAGAACGTCACTTGTATGTTGCGATTTGGTTTTACCTTGCCACATTTGTTACAGTAGCTGTTTTGCACATTTTTAATAATATCGAAATTCCGGTATCAGCTTTAAAAAGTTATTCAGTTTACGCAGGTGTTCAGGATGCCTTGGTACAATGGTGGTACGGACATAATGCGGTTGCATTTTTCCTTACAACTCCGTTTTTAGGTTTAATGTATTACTTCATTCCAAAAGTTGCAAACCGTCCGGTTTACTCATATAGATTATCAATTATTCACTTTTGGTCTTTAATTTTTATTTATATCTGGGCAGGTCCGCACCACTTATTATATTCAGCTTTACCAAATTGGGCTCAAAATTTAGGTGTTGCATTTTCAGTAATGCTTATTGCTCCGTCTTGGGGAGGTATGATCAACGGACTTTTAACATTAAGAGGTGCGTGGGATAAAGTTCGTGAAGAACCGGTTCTGAAGTTTTTTGTAGTAGCGATTACAGGTTATGGTATGGCTACTTTTGAAGGTCCGATGCTTTCTTTAAAAAATGTCAATGCTATCGCGCACTATACAGACTGGATCGTTGCTCACGTGCACGTAGGAGCATTAGCATGGAACGGATTTATGTCTTTTGGTATTATTTACTGGTTGATTCCGCGAATGACAAAAAGTACATTGTTTTCAAAAAAATTAGCAAATTTCCATTTCTGGATCGGTACGTTAGGAATCATTTTATATACTTTACCAATGTATGTGGCAGGTTTTCAACAAGCCTCAATGTGGAAACAGTTTAACCCTGACGGAACATTAACTTATGGAAATTTCCTTGAAACGGTTACTGCAATTATGCCATTGTACTGGATGAGGGCAATTGGAGGTACTTTGTATCTTGTTGGAATGCTGACATTAGTTTATAATATCATAATGACGGTTAAAGCAGGTGATACTATCGAAGATGAGTTAGCACAAGCTCCGGCTTTACAAAGAATAAGCACAGGAAGATTAAAAGGAGAAAAATTCCACACTTGGTTAGAGAGAAGACCAATTCAGTTAACCATTTTGGCTACAATTGCGATCTTAATTGGAGGAATTATTCAGATTGTACCAACTATTATGGTAAAATCTAATATCCCAACAATAACAAGTGTTAAGCCTTATACACCTTTAGAACTAGAAGGTCGTGATTTATATATAAGAGAAGGTTGTGTAGGATGTCACTCACAATCTGTAAGACCATTTAGAAGTGAGGTGGAGCGTTATGGCCCACAATCAAAAGCGGGTGAGTTTGTTTACGATCATCCATTCTTATGGGGATCAAAACGTACAGGGCCGGATTTATTGAGAGTAGGAGGGAAATATAATGACAATTGGCATTTTAATCACTTCTGGAATCCACAGAGTATTTCTGCCGGATCGATTATGCCAGGTTATAAATGGTTGTTTGATAATGAGCCAATGGATATTTCATTAACTCAAAAGAAAATGCAGGCTATGGTTAAACTTGGTGTTCCTTATACAGAAGCTGATGTTGCTAATGCCCAAAAAACATTAAGAACTCAGGCTATTGCAATCGAGAAAAACTTAGAAAATGATCCTGACTTTGTAAAAAGTTATGAAGAAAGCAAGAAAAAAGCAGCTGCAAAAGGTGAAAAATTCACTCCTATGAATGAAAGAGAAATTGTTGCTTTGATTGCTTACATACAGAGACTTGGAGTTGACATTAAAGTAAAAGAGACATCTAAATAACAGCATTATGTTTGAACAAATAAAACACAATATGGAGACTATTTCGGGTATAGAAATTTACCCGATACTTTCTCTCCTGATATTCTTTTTCTTTTTTGTAGGATTAGGTTTTTGGGTATTCTCATATAAAAAAGAAAAAATACAGGAAATGAGTGAAATACCTTTAGATGAAGGGTGCAGTATAATTTCAAAAGATATTTAAAATGAAAAAGTTTTTCCCAGTATATGTAAGAGTACCGATTATTTTCTTTATCGTATTTGCTTTAATGGAATACTTTATAGATTCAGGCGATAGACCAGCTTTTATTAAGTACCCGATGGTTGCTGTCTTTTTGTTTGTTTTTCTATTTATTCTGATTGCTATCGAAATTACATTAAGTGCGGTCAATCGCATTATGTACCAATTGATGTCACCGGAAGAAAAAGCAAAACTGGAATATGAAAATAGTTTGAGCTTAACAGAAAGCACGTGGTATAAAGATTTAATGCACAAGCTTACTAAAACCCAACCTATAGAAAAAGAAGGTGACTTATTGATGGATCATGATTATGATGGCATTAAAGAGTTAGATAATAATTTACCGCCTTGGTGGGTGTATTTATTTTATATCTGTATAGTTTTTGGAGTAATTTATTTTGCCCGTTATGAAGTTTTTGGTGGAGATGATCAGGAAATGGAGCTTAAAAAAGAAATGGCTCAGGCAAAAATTGATGTAGATGAATACCTGAAAACTGCACCAGATTTAATGGATGAGAAAACAGTTGTTTTACTTACAGATCCGGAAAGTTTAGCAGCAGGTAAAGAAATTTTTACAACCAATTGTGCTGCTTGTCACCGTGCTGATGCAGGAGGACAAATTGGACCAAACCTTACAGATAACCACTGGATTTTAGGTGGAGGAATTAAAAACCTTTTCCATACTATAACCAACGGAGGTCGTGACGGTAAAGGAATGATTGCCTGGAAAGGAACATTAAAACCTAAAGAAATTCAAAAAGTAGCGAGTTACATTTTATCCCTTCAGGGAAGTAATCCAAAAGATCCAAAAGAAGCAGAAGGTGAAATTTGGGTTGATGAAAGTGCTCCAGCAAAAGATACCACAGCAAGTACAACAAAAGATAGTACTGAAGTTAAAAAATAATTACAAAAATCATGTCAAATTTACCAGACGAAGCTTTTAGAGATACCATCGGAACTATTGATGAAGGGGGTAATCGAAAATTTATTTTCCCTAAAAAACCGTCTGGTAAATTCTATGAATATCGAAAAATAGTTAGTTACATATTATTAGCCATTTTAGTTGCAAATCCATTTATAAAAGTAAACGGAAATCAATTCATGATGTTTAATGTTATGGAGCGACGCTTTAATATTTTCGGATTCCCTTTTTGGCCGCAGGATTTTTATCTCTTCGTAATTTCAATGCTGGTAGGTATTGTTTTTATCATCTTATTTACGGTTGTCTTTGGAAGGATTTTTTGTGGATGGATTTGTCCGCAAACCATTTTCTTAGAAATGGTTTTTCGCCGAATTGAATATTGGATAGATGGAGATCGTGGCGCTCAGTCCCGATTAGCAAGACAGGAATGGAATGCTGAAAAAATTAGAAAACGATTAATTAAGTGGACGATCTTTTTTCTTATTTCTTTTGCTATTGCAAATATTTTTCTGGCCTATTTAGTAGGTAGCGACCAATTGTTTTTAATGGTCGAACAAGGGCCAATTGAGCAAGCAAGTAATTTTATCGCATTGCTTATTTTTACCGGTGTTTTTTATTTTGTTTTTGTCTGGTTTCGCGAACAGGTTTGTATTATTGCCTGCCCGTACGGAAGATTGCAAGGTGTACTTTTAGATGACAAATCTATTAATGTTGCCTATGATTTCGTTAGGGGAGAAAAAGAAGCCGGACGTGCTAAATTTAATAAAAAGGAAGATAGAGCTACAACAGGAAAAGGAGATTGTATTGATTGTCATCAATGCGTACATGTTTGCCCAATGGGAATTGACATTAGAAATGGTACGCAGTTAGAATGTACTAATTGTACTGCCTGCATTGATGAATGCGATACAATAATGGAAAGTGTAGGTTTACCAAAAGGTCTTATTCGTTATGCATCTGAAGATGAAATTGTAAAAAAAGCACCTTTTAAGTTTACAGCAAGAATGAAAGGCTACACAGCTGTTTTGTTCATTCTGTTAAGTGTTTTTGTTGGAATGCTATTTTTGAGAACCGATGTTCAGGCTGTTGTTTTGCGTTTGCCAGGTCAGTTGTTTCAGCATAAAGGTGAAATGATCAGCAATGTTTATACCTATAAGATCGTTAATAAAACAATGAAAGATTATCATGACATTCACTTTGAATTGATTGATCAAAAAGGAAATATTAAAAATGTAGGGAAACAGCATTTTAAAGTTTTAAAAGAAGGAATTTCTCAGGGAACATTATTTATAGAGATTGATAAAGTTCTTCTTGAGAGTGATAAAACCAAAGTTAAAATTGGAGTTTATAACGGTACAGAATTACTCGAAACTACCACAACTAATTTTTTAGGACCACGAAGTTTTAATTAAAAATACAACATTATGAAAATAAATTGGGGAACCGGAATCGTCATAGCATTTGCATTGTTTATGAGTTTTATTTTATATTTTGTTTTTGAAGTACAATCGAATAGTAAGTATGACAATGATTTAGTTGTTGAAGAATATTACAAACACGATTCGCATTTTCAGGATGAAATGGCCCGAATTCAAAATGCTCATGATTTGCAGCAAAGACCTTCTATTACGTATACCGAAAAAGGTGTAAAAATAGCTTTTCCTGCCACTTTTGAAAATGATAAAATCAAAGGAAATGTTTTGTTATACCGACCTTCTAATAAGAAATTTGATTTTGATACTCAAATTGCTTTAACCAATTCATCTTTGCTTATTCCGCAAAAAAAGTTGATTAAAGGACGATGGGATGTTAATATGGAATGGGAATATAAAGGAACAAAATACCTTTCAAAAGAAGTAATTTACGTAAATTGATTACGATTTGTTTTTAAATAAATATTCTTTCTGCCACACAGATTATTTGATTGAATAGATTTCTAAATTATTCTGGTCAAAATAATCCGTAGCAAATAGGAAAAGCAATATTAAATGCTATACTCAGCTTTCATATTAGGTTTAATAAGTAGTTTGCACTGCATAGGAATGTGTGGTCCTATTGCTATGATGTTACCGGTAGACCATCAAAATGAAGCCAAAAAAGTTACTCAAATTATAACTTATCATTTAGGAAGATTAACTGCATATGCATCGGTCGGACTTATATTCGGATTATTAGGAAGAGGTTTTTTCCTGGCCGGTCTACAGCAAAAAATGTCTATTTTTATTGGTCTGGCAATGATTCTTGTGGTTTTGATTCCTGAGAAAGTTTTTTCAAAGTATAATTTTTCAAAACCGGTTTATAAAATTATTTCAAGAGTAAAATCAAGTATCGGAAATCAATTTAAAAAGAAAACCTATAAATCACTTTTTACAATAGGATTATTAAACGGCTTTTTACCGTGCGGAATGGTATATGTAGCCTTGTTTGGCGCAATTGCGATGCAAAGTGCCGGACTTGGGGTTTTGTATATGATTTTGTTTGGTTTAGGAACAATTCCTTTAATGACAATTGTGGTTTATGTACATTCATTAATAAAATTACCTTTTAGAAATAAGATCCAAAAGGCAATTCCGTATGTAGCTGTAGTAATTGGTGTTTTATTTATCCTTAGAGGACTAGGTTTAGGAATTCCTTATATTTCCCCATCAAATATGAGTTTGTTTGTACAAGGAACTCCTAATTGTCATTAAACAGTCATCGAAAACAAGTTTGTTTCCGGTGATTTTCTTTTTAGATGTAAATCGAATGCCATACAAATGTTTCGAACAAATGGTCTTCCGGCTTCTGTAATTTTTATTTTACCTTCTTCGATTACAATCAACTGATCTTTTTCTATTTCTTTTAAATCTTCTAAGACGTTAGGTATTTCTTTAAAGTATAAAGATTCATTACTCCAGGAGGTTTCAAACTCGCAGGTTAAGTTTAAGATATGTTTTCTAATAATTAAGTCTTCATCGCTTAAAATATGACCTTTTACAACAGGTAATTTATCTTCTGCTAACAATTGATAATATTCTTCGATGCTTTTTGTGTTTTGGGCAAAACTGTACCAGCTGTCACTAATAGACGAAACGCCTAAACCAATCATAAGCTGCGTTTTTGAGGCACTATAACCCATGAAATTTCGATGAAGTTCTTTGTTCGCTGTTGCTTTATACAAGCTATCAGATACTAGCGCAAAATGATCCATACCAATTTCATGGTAACCATTTTGAGAAAGCATTTGTTTTCCGGTTTCATATAATTTTCTTTTTTCGGCATCCTTAGGAAGGTTTTCTTCATTAAACCCGCGTTGCCCGTTTCCTTTTATCCAGGGTACATGAGCATAACTGTAAAATGCCAGACGATCCGGTTTTAAAGAATTTGTCTTTTCGACAGTGTCAATTACGTTCTCAATCGTTTGAAATGGTAATCCAAAAATAATATCGTGACCTATCGATGTATAACCAATTTCTTTTGCCCAGAAAGTAACTTTTGCGACATTATGAAAAGGCTGAATTCTATGAATCGCTTTTTGTACTTTTTCGGCATAATCCTGCACTCCAAAACTAACTCGGCGAAAGCCTAAATCATAAAGTTTTTTAAGTTGTTCGTAAGTAGTATTATTAGGATGACCTTCAAAACTAAACTCATAGTTATTGGCTTTTTCTGCTTTAGAAAGTATACCATTTATCAGGTATTCTAAATTGCTTGTTGAGAAAAAGGTTGGAGTACCACCGCCTAAGTGAATTTCTTTTATAATAGGCTTTTGAGGCAGTAAATTACAGTATAGATCCCATTCTTTTAGAAGAGCTGCTATGTAAATTTCTTCTACCGAATGATTTTTTGTGATTCGTTTGTTGCAACCACAAAAGGTACACATACTTTCGCAAAATGGTAAGTGAAGGTATAAACTGATTCCGTTTTGAGAATTACTCTCTAAAAATGCTTTCTGAAAAGACTGTATCCATTTTTGATTGGTGAAATCACCTTCATTCCAGTAAGGAACTGTTGGATAACTTGTATATCTTGGACCTGGAACATTGTACTTTTGAGTCAGTGAGATTTTCATAAAGTCGGTATTTTGTATATACCAAAATTAAAATTTATGAAGTAGACATAAAATGACAAATATCATGTATTGAGCAAAAAAAAGAGACTCACTAGGAGCCTCTTTACTGAATTAAATAATTAACGTGAAATAGAATCTTGGATGATTTTAAGCCATTTTTTTGCAAACTGATGATCCTGATAAGCGCTTATTTGTTTGATGCGGTCATCATCAAAATCATAGAATGGTATGGTGATTTTTTTAGGAGTTTCTTTATCCTGAAATTCAAAGTCAATTTTTACAATTGTATCTGAAGGTCCTTCAGTGGTTAAAACTAATTTACATGATGAAACAGTTTTTAGGTCTACATAAGTAGATTCTTGTTGATTTGGATTGAAATTCATCAAAATAAATCGTCTGTTTTTTTGATCTATTGTAAGTGTCTTATTGCTTTGAGATTCAGTTAAATCAAAATCCTCCGGATGAGTTGGACTGAATTTCTTTTTGATGCCTAAAATTTTTGATTTGCTTGCAGCGCTCGTTCGTGCTGAAAAATATACGGGTATGGCTACTATGATCGCGATCACAATACCAATTATGGTTACACTTGTTTCCATTGATTTTAAATTGGGTAAATTATTATGAAATATGACACCGCTTTCTGAATAGAAAACAGCTCAATTGGTTAGGAAAAGATTTCCCTTAATTAAATTTCATAAAAGTCTACCAAAAAAAATGGAAGGGGTAGAGCATTAAAAGAACTTTTTTGCTCTGAGTTGCAAATTGATTCGCAAAGTTTGATGTCGATTGAACGGCTTTGTGCTGAGGAATCACCATCAATAAAGAATCAAACCATTTTGTTAAGATAGAAGGGTTTGATTTTATGTTTGCTGCAAATTGATAACTTGCCTGAGGTTGTATAAATGCTAATGAATCGGCGTGATCTATAGAGAAATTAGTATCCGTTTTTTGACTTTCGATTATTTCAATAGCAGATTCGTTTGCCTGGGTGGCAAAAAAAGCAATTATCAAAAGTGATATAAAAATAACGGTCTTACGAATCCAATTCATGGGGGCGAATTTAACTCATAAAATACAATTAAAGAAATTTTAAAGAATTAATTAACTTTAAATGTAGGGTTATTATTTATCCTCAATACTAAATAGGGCTATTGAGGATAAATGAAGTTATTGTTGCATTTTGAAATAATAATCAGCAGAGTGTTTTCCGCTTCCGTAAAACAGGAAGAAAACACAAACTAGCAGCACCACTATAGCCAGAATTAAACTTTCTGAGTGCATGTGCCCCATAAAATTAATAAGTATTGCACCAAATAATATGGGCAACTGGGCCGCAATTGCCCAACGGGTTAGTAATCCAAAGAAGATCATAATACCACCAATCATATGAGCGGGTGCAATGTAATGTAAAAGAAACATTCCGCCGCCAAATTGATCAATTGGAGAAATTAAATCATGTAAATACTGGACGTTCGTTACAAATGAAATCCCTTTCATAAATAAAAATACCCCCAAAACAATACGTACTAAATCAACCGGTAAATAAGTATGCGCGTTTGCCCACTTATTTAAACTTTTTACATTTTCCATGATACTACGTGATTAAAAATTACATCTAAAGTTACTACTTTTTGATGAGATATTTAATTATAAGTACTTGAAAGTAAGATTTTTGTATTTTTTTAACGTATTTTGAAAGTTTATGGAATCTTAAACCTGAATAACACCTAAATTAAATTGTTTTTGAATAGGAGCGTGGTTGGCAGCTTCAATTCCCATAGAGATCCAGGTACGGGTGTCTAAAGGATCAATGATAGCATCTGTCCATAATCTTGAAGCTGCGTAATAAGGCGAAGTCTGCTCGTCATATCTTGCTTTGATCTTATTAAACAATTCAGCTTCTTTAGCTTCGTCTACGATTTCTCCTTTTGCTTTAAGCGAAGAAGCTTCAATTTGCGCTAAAACTTTTGCAGCCTGAGTTCCACCCATTACGGCAAGTTCTGCACTTGGCCACGCAAAAATTAATCTCGGGTCATACGCTTTTCCACACATAGCATAATTTCCTGCTCCATAAGAATTACCTACTATTACAGTAAATTTTGGAACAACCGAATTACTTACAGCATTGACCATTTTGGCACCGTCTTTTATAATACCGCCATGTTCAGATTTTGATCCTACCATAAAACCGGTAACATCCTGTACGAATACCAATGGAATTTTTTTCTGATTACAATTCGCAATAAATCGGGTTGCTTTATCAGCACTATCAGAATAAATTACACCGCCAAATTGCATTTCACCTTTTTTGGTTTTAACCACTTTTCTTTGGTTAGCTACAATTCCTACGGCCCAGCCATCGATTCTGGCGTAACCCGTAATAATCGTTTGGCCGTAACCATCTTTATAGGTTTCAAACTCTGAATTATCGACCAAACGATTGATGATTTCCATCATATCATATTGTTCGTTTCTCGCTTTTGGTAAGATTCCGTAAATGGCTGCGGGATCTAAGGCAGGTTTTTCAGATTTGATTCGGCTATAGCCCGCTTTATCATAATCGCCTATTTTATCTACTATATTTTTTATTTTATCAAGAGCATCTTTATCGTCTTTAGCTTTATAATCGGTCACGCCTGAAATTTCGCAATGAGTTGTCGCGCCACCCAAAGTTTCATTATCGATAGTTTCGCCAATTGCAGCTTTTACGAGATAACTTCCGGCAAGAAAAATACTTCCGGTTTTATCTACAATTAAAGCTTCGTCACTCATAATAGGCAAGTAAGCTCCTCCGGCAACACAACTGCCCATAACGGCTGCAATTTGGGTAATACCCATACTGCTCATTTGTGCATTGTTTCTAAAGATTCGGCCAAAGTGTTCTTTATCCGGGAAAATCTCGTCCTGAAGTGGCAGGTAAACACCTGCGCTATCAACCAGATAAATAATAGGTAATCTGTTTTCGATGGCGATTTCCTGCGCACGAAGATTTTTCTTGCCGGTAATAGGAAACCAGGCGCCAGCTTTTACAGTAGCATCATTGGCAACAACAATACATTGTTTGCCTCTTATATATCCTATTTTAATAACAACACCGCCAGAAGGGCATCCACCATGTTCAGCATACATTCCGTCTCCAACAAATCCGCCAATTTCAATACTTTTTGAACCTTCATCCAGCAAATAAGCAATACGCTCGCGTGCTGTCATTTTTCCTTCGGCATGTAATTTTTCTATACGTTTTTCGCCTCCGCCTAATTTTACTTTTGCAAATCTTTGTTTTAAGTCAGAAAGTAATAGTTTATTGTGATCTTCGTTTTTATTGAAGTTTAAATCCATGGTATATTGTGGTTTTTACAAAATAGTGTTGGCTAATTTACAAAATCAATTGAAACCTACATAATAAAATGTTTTCTTAGATATAATAAAAAGTAATTAGTGATATTTTAAAAATAATAAAGGTTTAGTGAGAAAAAATCAATTTATAGATTTCTTAAATACCAGTCATACTGATGTATGGGTCAAAGACAAAATTGGTGTTAAATGATAATTTTTGCGTTAATTTGCCAGTTCATACCAATTAGTATTTTTTATGTCTAAAGCTGCCAATACACGATTTACAATTCTTCAGAAAGCCTTTGAATTAATTTATTCTAAAGGATATCAAACAACAAGCATTGATGATATTATAGCGACTACAAAAGTTACAAAAGGCGCATTTTATTACCATTTTAAGACCAAAGACGAAATGGGAGTTGCTATTATTGAAGAAATTTTAAAGCCGACAATGCTGGAAAGTTTTATAAAACCTATCGAAAACTCGCTCAATCCTGTTGATGATTTGTACAATATGATTTCGTATTTACTTCTTGAAGATCCTTTTTTGCAGGTAAAATATGGCTGTCCGGTTGGAAATTTAACTCAGGAAATGACACCGTGGAATAATCAGTTTAGCGAGGCTTTGTTAGAATTGATTAATCAGTGGAAGCAAACTATCGAAAAAGCGATTCTGAATGCACAGCAATCCGGTTTGATTAAAAAAGAGGTTAATGGAGAACAAGTTGCCTTTTTTATGATGTCAGGATATTGGGGAATACGAAATTTTGGAAAAGTTCAGGATAATAATTCCTGCTATCTTGTTTATTTAAAGGAGCTTAGAAGCTATCTGAATAATTTGAAGTAAATTTTAAAAATAAAAACATACTAATTAGTATGTTTTTTAAATATATTTGCATTGTCTTAATTTTTTAAACAATGTATACTACGCTATTATTTTGCCATTCGATACTACGATGGTTTGTTTTGGGAAGTTTATTGTATTCTATTTTTATAACTTATCGCGGATATTCTTTGCAACTCTCCTTTACCAAAAAAGATAATTTAATACGGCACTGGACAGCAACTATTGCTCATATTCAATTGATTTTTGGAATATTGATTTATGTGCAAAGTCCAGTTGTGAAATACTTCTGGGCAAATTTTGCAACAGCTATTCAAAATATTGATGCCGCTTTTTTTGGATTGATCCACATTTTATTAATGCTGGTTTCGATTGTTCTAATAACAATTGGTTCCGCTTTGGCAAAAAGAAAAGAAAGTGATCGCGATAAATTCAAAACCATGTTAGTTTGGTTTTCTATCGCCTTGCTAATCATTTTTATAGCAATTCCCTGGCCATTTTCATTTCTTGCAAACCGACCTTATTTTAGATAATTATGAAAAACTTACTACAAACAAATACCGGACGATTACGAATTATTGGATTTCTTGAAGGAACTTCTCTTTTGATTTTACTTTTTATTGCCATGCCTATGAAATATGTCTTCGAAATGCCTTTTTTGACAAGACCCATCGGAACGGTTCACGGTGCTTTATTTCTGCTTTTTATTTTTAATACGCTAAGTGTTGGAGTAGAGCAAAACTGGAAATTTAAAGACACAACCTGGAAAGTACTTTTGGCGTGTATAATTCCGTTTGGAACTTTTTACATTGATTCTAAAATTTTAAGTAAAATTAAAAACCAGTAAGCACTATGATTTTTGTATTTAAAACAAATGTTGATAGTATATCAAAAGTAAAAAAGATTACGCCTAAACTGAATCAGTTATTTCCTAATTCTAAATGGAATTTTGATCTGGAAGATTGTGATAATATTCTGCGATTTGAATGTAACGACAATATTATCGAAAAAGTGATTTTTTTAATGAAAGTCGTGGGCTTTGAGTGCGAAGTCTTGTAAAACAAAAAAACAGAAGCTAGCTTCTGTTTTTTTATATATTATATATGTATTTTATTTTTTAGAATCGCAAACCATTCTTTTTAGAATTGCCCATTGTTTTAAGGCATCACGAGCTTCGACAGCAGGATATCCTAACATTGTTTTTCCGGCAGGAACATCACCAACTACACCAGAACCAGCACCAACGATAGCACCATCTCCAATTGTAGTATGATCTTTTATAGAAGCGCTTCCGCCAATAATAACACCGTTTCCTAATGTTACAGAACCAGCTAAACCACTATTTCCGGCCATAATACAAAATTTACCTAATTTACTATTATGTCCAATTTGTACTAAGTTGTCAATTTTACAACCGTCTCCAAGTATTGTAGAACTAAATTTTCCGCGGTCAACACAAGAATTAGCTCCAATTTCGACACCGTTTCCAATAATTACATTTCCAATTTGTGGAATTTTAACCAATCCTTTTTCACTACAAGGACGAAATCCGAAACCATCAGCACCAATTGTTGCATTTGGGTGAATGATACAATCACTACCTATATGACAACGTTCGCGAACTACTGTTCCCGACCATATAATAGTATTTTTACCAATAGTAGATTCGTCTAAAATAGTAACGTTTGGATAAATAGTTGCATTTGCACCAATTTCAACTTTTGGACCAATATAACAACCAGCACCAATTCTGGCACCTTCACCAATAATAGCCGTTTCATCAACAGTTGCCGATTTATGGATATTATTATGAAATATTGGAGTAGGAGGAGCAAAAAGGGCTAAAATTTGAGACATTGCCAAATCAGCATTTTTTACTTTAATAAAAGCACGATTATCTCCAGGTTCAATTGAAATATCTTCGTTAACAACTGCAACTGAAGCTTTTGATGCTTCCCAAAATTTTTCATATTTTTTATTTCCTATAAAAGAAATTTCAGAAGTGGAAGCTTTTTCTAATTGTTCTGTTGCTGTGATGCTTTGCGAAGTTGTGCCGTAAATTACGCCATTAATAACTTCATTAATTTCTTGGATTGAATAGGATTTCATCGAATGATTTTAATTGTTTTAGGGGTTATTTCGCACCAAATAAAATCAATTAGATTTAAATTACCTAATCTTATTTTGAAGTTTTTTAAATAGTATTTTAAATAATAGTTTAAATATTACAATTTTAACATAAAATCTATTAATTTTTTGATTGTTTTTGAATTATAAGTTGCTGCTTTGGTTTTTGCCTTTGATTATTTGTAGGTTTTAAAGTATCAATTTGTTTGCAATTCCACCTTCTGATTTTTATCAATTGTTACAAAGCTATCTTGTTTTAAATCAATTAATTTTGATTTTTTTACTGCTTAAATTGGCATTGCAAGTGGCTGTAAAAGCATCGCGATATTTTGTAGGTTTTTAATAGGCTTATAAGGAGTTGCCTTTTTTTGAATGATTTGATAGTTACGTAATGAATAATAACGAAAATCAGATTTTAAATTTTATTCTTTTGGATGATTTTTTAATGCTAAGTTTTATAGAACAAGATAATTAGTAAGTTAAATCTTTCTTTTGTAAAAGTTGGTTTTGTTTTAAAGTTCATTTAGAAACTATTTTTTCATCTTTTGAATGAAATTAAAATTAAAAAGCGATTCGCTACTTTAAAGAAGGAATCGCTTTTAGATTTTTTTTATTCTTTTACTTTAGAAAGAGAAATAGCATTGATGCAATAACGTAAACCACTTGGTTCCGGACCATCAGGAAAAACGTGTCCTAAATGTGCGTCGCAAGTATTGCAAACGACCTCAACACGAATCATTCCGTATGATTTGTCTGCATGATAAGCAATAGCATTTTCTTTTAATGGTTGTGTAAAAGATGGCCAGCCTGTTCCTGATTCAAATTTTTCGCTTGCATCAAAAAGCAAAGTACCACAACATTTACATTCGTAAATTCCCGGATCGAATAAACTGCAAAGCTCAGAACTAAAAGATCTTTCAGTACCTTTTAATCGTGCTACCTGAAATTCTTCGGGTGTTAAAAGCTGTTTCCATTCTTCCGGTGTTTTTTCCACTCTGTTATCAGGAGTTGGATTTCCCTTATTCGTAAAACGAATTATATCTGCCCATTTGATCATAACTTTTATATTTAGTTTTTAGTCCCGGTTTTCAGTCTCAGTATTCGCAGATTTTAATGCAGCCGACTACGACTGAAAACTGCGACTAAAAAAATTATTCTTCCTCTTTTTGCCCCATCATCATTAAAAATGCTTTTAGGAAAGGATCAATATTTCCGTTCATAACGCCATCGACATCGCTGGTCTCATAACCGGTACGAACATCTTTTACTAATTTGTAAGGTTGCATTACATAATTACGTATTTGCGAACCCCATTCGATTTTCATTTTTCCGGCTTCAATATCGGCACGTTGTGCTTGTTGTTTCTTTAGCTCAATTTCATACAATTGCGAACGTAACATTTGCATGGCGCGTTGTCTATTGTCTTGCTGAGATCTTGTTTCAGAACATTGAATCTGAATTCCGGTTGGTTTGTGCACCAATTGTACTTTGGTTTCAACCTTATTTACATTTTGTCCTCCGGCTCCACTAGAACGAGAAGTTGTGATTTCGATATCGGCAGGATTAATGTCAATTTCGATACTATCATCCACAAGCGGATAAACATAAACAGATGCAAACGAAGTATGACGTTTGGCATTACTATCAAAAGGAGAGATTCGAACCAAACGATGTACGCCGTTTTCTCCCTTTAAATATCCAAAAGAATAATCGCCCTCAAACTCAAGCGTAACCGTTTTGATTCCGGCAACCTCGCCAGCCTGAAAGTTCAACTCTTTTATTTTGTAGCCATAACTTTCGCCCCACATCATATACATACGCATCAACATTCCTGCCCAGTCGCAACTTTCGGTTCCGCCGGCACCTGCAGTAATTTGTACTACGGCACTTAGGCTGTCTCCTTCGTCAGAAAGCATGTTTTTAAACTCGATGTTCTCGATATGCGTTTGAGTAATGTTATAATGCTCGTCTAATTCTTCTGCAGAAAGTTCCCCTTCTTTATAAAAATCATAAGCAAGCTGCAATTCATCTGTAAGTTCTATGGCTTTGTTATAATCTTCGATCCATTTTTTCTTGTTTCGAAGGTTTTTTACAATAACCTCAGCTTCTTTTGCATTGTTCCAGAAGTCTGGTGCGAAGGTTTTTTCTTCTTCGTTGGCAATTTCAATTAGTTTGGCATCAACGTCAAAGATACCTCCTCAACGCACCAAGGCGCTCCACAATACCTTTTATTTGTTCGGTAGTTGTCATAAATTAATAATAGTTTTATTTGTTTTTTTGAATGTTACGCTGATTGTCAAACTTCATCAATAATGACTTATTGGCAAGAACGTAATTTTGTTGTACAAAAATAAGATATAGTTTTTAGATTATCACATTAATTTTAACATATAAAAAAGGACATAAAAAGTCTTTTGGATCTAATAACTCAAAGAAGATAATTTGCTTTGAGGAATTTTTGACTTAAAAGATAAACATCAGAAAATATTTTAGTTTTTTTCGCTATAAAGTCAATCTGAATGCATTTTTTTTAGCCTATTTTACTCATAAAATTTTTTGTTGATTATCAAGTGTTTAGTTGTTTTTGGCAAATTGTGTTTAAGTTATAATTTTCCTTGCTAACAAATTGGTTTCTAAAATTATAAGCCAATTTTAGAATATTAATGTTAGTTTTATATGTTTTTTGTAAATATTACGTTAATTTGGTTTAATTGTAATTGCTAGTTAAATTTTAGCAAAACTTGTTAAGAATAACTAGCAGTAATACGTAATTTTGCTGTTGAAAAAAGATATACTTTTTAGAATATGGAGATAAATTTAATTAGCGATACCATTACCAAGCCTACGCAGGAAATGTTGCAGTATATGTTTAACGCTCATGTTGGCGATGATGTTTACAGGCAGGATCCTACGGTTATAGAATTGGAAACCAGAGTTGCTGAGTTTTTTGGTATGGAGGCGGGTCTTTTTTTTCCGTCTGGAACAATGGCCAACCAGACCGCTATAAAATTGCATACACAGCCCGGAGAGCAATTAATTGCAGATAAATATGCCCACGTTTATAATTATGAAGGTGGAGGGGTTTCGTTTAATAGTGGCGTTTCTTGTTGCTTATTAGACGGAAATCGAGGTATGATTACGGCAAGTCAGGTAGCAGCAGCTATCAACGATCCGGAATTTTATCATAGTCCGTTAACAAGTTTGGTTTGTGTCGAAAATACAACCAACAAAGGTGGTGGAGCGTGTTATGAACTAGATGATTTAAGAGAAATAAAAAAGGTTTGTGATGCCAATAATTTGAAATTCCATTTGGATGGAGCCAGAATTTGGAATGCATTAGTAGCTAAAAGACAAAATCCGAAAGATTTTGGAGCTATTTTCGATACTATTTCGGTTTGTTTATCGAAAGGATTGGGCGCTCCAATAGGTTCAATTTTGTTAGGAAGCAAAGCTGATATTCACAGAGCGTTGAGAATCAGAAAGATATTAGGAGGAGGAATGCGTCAGGTAGGTTATTTGGCTGCAGCCGGATTATATGCTTTAGCCAATAATATAGAAAGATTGGCAGAAGATCATCGACGTGCAAAAGAAATTGCCGCAATTTTAAGTACAAAACCATGGGTATCACATATTGAACCTGTAGAAACGAATATTTTGATTTTTTCATTGGCAGAAGGTTACAGTGATCAGCTTTTGATCGAAAAATTAAAACAAAAAAATATTTTAATAAGCTCAATGGGACACAATAAACTAAGAGTAGTAACCCATTTAGATTATAAAGAAGTGATGCATACTTATGTAGTTGAGACGCTTCAGAAGTTTTAAAAAAGGTGCAAAGGTGCAGAGAAACAAAGGTTAAAAAAAAGAGGCTATTTCATTAATTATGAAATGGCCTCTTTAAGTATTCATCGAAATCTATTTCTAGATTTTTTCTCCGTAATAAGCTTTACGCATAATTTCTTCCATATCCTTGATTAGAGGTAAACGCGGATTTGCCGGAGTACATTGATCTTCAAAAGCGTTCATGGCAAGTGTATTTAGTTTTGCAAGCCATTCTTTTTCATCAAGACCTTGTTCTTTAAAGCTCATTTTTATTCCTACTTTTTTACCCAATTCATAACAAGCCTGGGCATAAACCTGAGGTCCGTCTTTAGGTCCTTTTGCAGGAAGTCCTAACATTTGGCAAATTTCAAAATATTTTTGATCTGCTTTATAAGTAGAATATTTAGGCCATACTGAAAGTTTTCCTGGAACTTCTCCGTTGTATTTAATTACATAAGGCAATAAAATAGCATTTGTACGACCGTGAGGGGTATGGAACATTCCGCCAATTTTATGCGCCATAGAATGAGAAATTCCTAACATCGCATTCGCGAACGCCATACCGGCAATGGTTGAGGCATTGTGCATTTTATCACGAGCTTCGTCATCATTTTTACCATCAAGATAAGTTCTTTCTAAATATTGAAATACCATTTTAATAGCCTGCAACGCAAGTCCGTCAGTATAGTCATTAGCTACAATAGAAACATAAGCTTCTGTTGCGTGCGTAAGAACATCCATTCCGGTATCTGCAATAACTGATGGAGGAACGGTTTTCGTTAACTCAGAATCGATAATGGCAACGGTTGGTGTAAAGGCATAATCTGCTAACGGATATTTTTTATTAACAGAATGATCTGAAATTACCGCAAAAGGAGTTACTTCAGAACCCGTTCCTGAGGTTGTTGGTATACAAATCATTTTGGCTTTTTGACCCAAAGTTGGAATTTTTACCGCACGTTTACGAATGTCCAGGAATTTTTGTTTCACATCATCAAAAGAAACCTGAGGTTGTTCGTATAGCAGCCACATGACTTTTGCAGCATCCATAACAGATCCTCCACCCAATGCAATAATGCTATCCGGCTGGAACTCGCACATGGTTTCTGCACCTGCTCTTGCAGTTTCAATACTTGGATCTGGCTCTACATTAGAGAAAATTCTAACATCGACTTTATTGGCACGACGGTTTAAAACATCTATAATTTTTTGAACGAAACCAAGTTTTAACATGCTTAAATCAGTAACGATCATCACTTTGTCAAGTGATTGCATTGATTTTAAATATTGAATCGAGTTAGGCTCGAAATAGATTTTTGAAGGTACTTTGAACCACTGCATATTATTGTTTCTTCTACCAATTCGCTTGATATTTATTAAATTTATTGCGCCCACATTTCCTGAAACAGAGTTTTTTCCATAAGATCCGCATCCAAGGGTAAGAGACGGAATGAATGAATTGTAAACGTCTCCAATACCTCCAAAAGTAGAAGGAGAGTTCCAAATAACACGAATGGCTTTTACTGCAACTCCAAATTCTTTGGCTATTTTTTCATCTTTTGTATGGATGGCTGCTGAGTGACCTAATCCGTCAAATTCTACCATTTGTTCAGATAACTTGATACCTTCCTGAGTTGAGTTTGATTTTAAAATTGCCAGTACAGGAGATAATTTTTCTCTGGTTAAAGGCTCGTTTATGCCTACTTCGCTTACTTCGGCGGCAATGATCACGATATTTTCAGGCACAGAGAAACCGGCTTGTTCTGCAATCCATTGAGGAGATTTTCCAACAATATTTGGGTTTAGTTTTGCACCGCCACAGTTTACACCTTTCGCGGTAATGCCAAACATTAATTCTTCAAGTTTTGCTTTTTCTTTTTCATTGGCAAAATAAACATGATGGTGTTTAAAAGCGGCTTTTGTTTCTTCATAAATTTCTTTATCGATAATAGCAGCTTGTTCAGAGGCGCAGATCATTCCCCAGTCAAATGATTTTGAAAGAACAATATCATAAACAGCTTGTTTTATATTGGCGGTTTTCTCAATATAAGCAGGAACGTTTCCGGCACCAACTCCCAAGGCAGGTTTACCGCAAGAATATGCAGCACGTACCATTGCATTTCCTCCGGTTGCCAGAATAGTAGCAATAGTAGGATGATTCATTAATGAGTTAGTGGCTTCTACAGATGGATATTCGATCCATTGAATACAGTTTTCCGGAGCTCCGGCAGCAATTGCAGCATCACGAACAATGGTCGCAGCAGCTTTAGAGCATTGTTGGGCCGATGGGTGGAAACCAAATATAATAGGATTACGGGTTTTAAGGGCAATTAATGCTTTGAAAACGGTAGTAGAAGTAGGGTTGGTTGTAGGTGTAACACCGCAAATTACGCCTACTGGCTCTGCAATTTCTACAATTCCTGATAATTGGTCTTCGCCTATTATACCTACGGTTTTTAGGTTTTTTAAGCTATTGGTTACATTTTCGGCAGCAAACATATTTTTGGTTGCTTTGTCTTCAAAAATACCACGGCCTGTTTCTTCAACAGCATGCAAAGCAAGTTCACCGTGTTTGTCTATAGCGGCAACCGAGGCTTTAGCTACAATATAATCAACTTGTTCCTGATTAAGCTCCAGGAATTTTTCAAGAGCAATGGCTCCTTTTTTGGCAAGTTCTTCGACATGAGCAATAGCATCAACTTTTGGAGTTTCCTTTACGGCATCTTTTACTAATCCAGCACTTTGCTTTTCTGCTGTTTTGTTTTCAGTTCCATTTGGACTTAAAGTTTTCTCATTCATAATAATTCGTGTTATAGTTAATATTCACTTTTAATACAGTTTTATAGATTGCGATAACTAATTATTTTGCGACGAAAGTTTTTTGAGTCTGATGTAGGATTAACTCTAAAAATCTATTGATAACTAATTTCTCATTCTATCTTTATTGTTCATTTTTAATTTGCCTTACGCTTACAAAATTTTACTTCTAAAAAAGAAATATTTATAAGGTTTTATTTTTTAATCAAAAGAAAAATCTATTGTTTTTGCCTTTAATCTGTATCAAATATCAAGACATATCAAGAGAATAAAGCTGATATTTGTCAGTCGAAAAAAAAATCTACGCAAACGTTTTCTGTTGAAAATCATTATTTTATGCGTAAAAATTGGTGTTGAAAAGAGGTGTGAAAGAGATAAGTTGCATTTTTAAAACAGCAAAAAAAGAGACTGAATTTATAGCGACTAAAAAAGCGCAAGAGCGGAACTATTTCGATTGCAACAAAGAAATTTTAAAAGAAAAAAGAGGATAGAAAAGGCATAAAAAAATCCGATTCATTTAGTTGTAAATGAATCGGATTTTATTTTTAAAGAAGTAATTTATGTCTTATTTGAATAAATTATCCATTCCTGGAATCATTGGCATATCCATTTTTGCAACAGCATCAAGTTCTTGCTCGTTAACGCTTGTAGCTCTTTCTATTGCTTTGTTTAGCGTTACTACAAGGTAATCTTCTAATTGTTCTTTATCTTCAAGCAAAGAGTCATCAATAGAGATTGATTTTACTTTTCTATTTGCAGTTAATGTTACTTTTAGTAAGCCGTCAGCACTTTGTTCATCAATCAAAACAGTATCCAAACGCTTTTTTGTATCTTCAATTTTTTGTTGGGTTTCTTTAAGTTTACCCATCATTCCCATTAAATCCATTTTTGTTGATTTTTTAAATTGTTTCGTACAAAATTAGTATATTGCTTTATGATATCAATAGAATATTTTATGAAAAAATTAATTTGGTTCTGTTGGGTTTGTAGTATTTTTGCTCCTTCGTATTTAAAAACTAATGCTTAATCAATGCAAAACGATATAATGGCTCCACAAGCCAAAGAAATTACCAAATCATTAAAAAAACATAAAGAAACAAGAATTGATAATTATTTTTGGTTAAATGACCGCGAAAATCCTGAAGTTATAGACTATTTAAATCAGGAAAACTCTTATTACCAAAGTATGACATCGCATACAAAAGACCTTCAGGAGAATTTGTATGAAGAAATGAAAGGCAGAATTAAAGAAGATGATTCATCAGTTCCTTATTTCTATAATGGTTATTATTACATCACCCGTTTCGAAACAGGTCAGGATTATCCAATATTTTCAAGAAAAAAAGGAAGCCTTTCGGCAGATGAAGAAATCTTATTCAACTGTAATGAATTGGCAAAAGGACATGCTTATTTTAAACTTGGAGGTTTAAGTGTGAGTCCGGATAATAAATTTGCAAGTTTTGGAGTAGATATCGTAGGAAGAAGAATCTATACCATTCAGATCAAAAACTTAGAAACAGGAGAGATCTTATCAGATAAAATCGAGAATGCAACCGGAGGATCAGTTTGGGCAAATGACAACAATACTATTTTTTATACCAGACAAGATCAGGTTACGTTAAGAGCAGATAAAGTTTTTAGACATAAATTAAATACAGATTCAAAAGAAGATGTTTTGGTTTTTAATGAAACGGATGATACTTTTAATGTTTCTGTAAGCAAAGAAAAATCAAGAAAATATATCGTTATTGGTTCAGGAAGTACCTTAACAACCGAGTACAGAATTTTGAATTCTGACAATCCGGATGGAGAATTTGTTGTGTTTCAGCCTCGTGTACGTGGTTTAGAGTACAGTATTTCTCATTTTGAAGACTCTTTTTATATTCTAACCAATAAAGACAAGGCGACGAACTTTAAGTTGATGAAAACGCCTGAAAATAAAACAGGAAAGAAAAACTGGGTAGATCTTATTCCGCATCGTGAAGATGTTTTGTTAGAAGATATCGAAATCTTCAAAAATTATTTGGTTGTCGAAGAGCGCTCAAACGGATTAAATCATATTCGTATTATGCCGTGGAATGGGGAAGCGGATTATTACCTTCCTTTTGGAAGCGAAACATACAATGCTTATACCACAACCAATATCGATTTTGATACTGATGTTTTGCGTTACAGCTACCAATCGCTGGCAACGCCTTCGTCTGTGATTGATTTTAATATGACAACTAAAACCAAAGAAATCCTTAAGGAACAACAGGTTTTAGGCGGAAAGTTTGATAAAGAAAATTATATCGAAGAACGTGTTTGGGCGACAGCCAGAGATGGTGTAAAAGTGCCTATTTCGATGATTTATCGTAAAGGATTGCAGAAAAACGGTAAAAATCCGTTATTGCTTTATGCTTACGGATCGTACGGAATTACAATGGATACTTATTTCTCGTCGACAAGACTTTCGCTGTTAGATCGTGGTTTTGTTTACGCCATTGCCCATATTAGAGGTGGAGAAGATTTAGGAAGACAATGGTATGAAGACGGAAAACTGTTAAAAAAGAAAAATACCTTTACAGATTTCATCGATTGCTCTAAATTTGTAGTTAACGAAAAATTTACATCTCCTGAACATTTATATGCAGAAGGAGGATCTGCAGGAGGACTTTTGATGGGTGTGATTGTAAATGAAGCTCCGGAATTATATAACGGAGTGATTGCTCAGGTGCCTTTTGTAGACGTTATTACAACAATGTTAGACGATAGTATTCCGTTAACAACTGGAGAATACGACGAATGGGGAAACCCAAACAATAAAAAATATTACGATTATATGTTATCGTACTCACCGTATGATAATGTAAAAGCGCAAAATTATCCCAACATGTATGTTTCTACCGGATTGCATGACTCTCAAGTACAATATTGGGAGCCAGCTAAATGGGTGGCAAAGTTGAGGAATCTAAAAACAAATAATAATCTTTTATTTTTAGATACCAATATGGATGCCGGACATGGCGGAGCTTCGGGACGTTTTGAGGCTTTAAGAGACTTAGCAAAGGAATTTAGTTTTTTATTAGATTTAGAAAAAATTAAAAGCTAATTAGAAATTTTTTGTTAAATTTGCAACCTATCAAGGGTATTTAAAAATACCTTCGATTAACTATTTTTTTATGAAAGAAGAAATAAACGCTTATAATAATGTTTTAGAGTTAATAGGTAATACCCCACTTATTAAGCTAAATAAAATTACCGAAGAGTTAGAAGGTAATTTCTACGCAAAGGTAGAAGCTTTTAACCCAGGACATTCCTCAAAAGATAGAATAGCGTTATATATTATCGAAGAAGCTGAGAAAAAAGGAATCCTGACACCAGGTGATACTATCATTGAAACGACATCAGGAAATACCGGTTTTAGTTTAGCAATGGTAAGCATTATAAAAGGGTATAATTGTATTTTAGCAGTAAGCTCAAAATCATCGAAAGATAAAATTGACATGTTGAGAAGTTTAGGAGCAAAGGTTTATGTTTGTCCCGCACACGTTTCAGCAGATGATGAGAGATCTTACTACAACGTAGCCAAACGTTTACACGAAGAAACAAAAGGCTCGGTTTATATTAATCAGTATTTTAATCAATTAAATATTGATGCCCATTATAACACTACAGGTCCTGAAATTTGGGAACAAACAAAAGGACAAATCACACACCTTGTAGCTTGTAGCGGAACCGGAGGAACAATTTCAGGAACTGCAAAATTCTTAAAAGAGCAAAATCCAAATATTAGAATTCTAGGTGTAGATGCTTTCGGTTCAGTTTTAAAGAAGTATCACGAAACAAGAGAATTCGATAACAAAGAAATTTATCCGTATCGTATTGAAGGTTTAGGTAAAAACCTGATCCCGTCTGCGACAGATTTTGATATCATCGACAAGTTCATTAAAGTAACTGATGAGGAAAGTGCTCACTCTGCAAGAGAGATTACCAGAAAAGAAGGATTATTTGTTGGATATACTTCAGGAGCAGTAATGCAGGCAATCAAACAATATGCAGAAGAAGGTGAATTTACTAAAGACAGTAATATTATCGCAATTTTTCCAGATCACGGTTCTCGCTATATGAGTAAAGTATTTAGTGATGACTGGATGAACGAACAAGGATTCTTCGACAGTGTTAATGAAGAAGAAGTTCAAAAAATTGAATTTGTAAAGTAACAAGATTACTTTTTTATATATAAAGCTCCATTCGTAAAAAGCGAATGGAGCTTTTTTTGTGCTTTTTCATGGAATTTTTCATCAATGAATAAATTGTATAAAATCTCTATGTGGCTGAGTGTTAATATTTTGGTTTTATTTGTGAATACCGTATTTATACGTAAGAAATTATGGTTTTGTATGATTTTAATTTATTGTTTTAATAAATTAACTATAACTATAAATAAATACAATTAAACCTTGTGAATCATCAATTTTGGTTATTTAAACGATTATTTAGGTTCGTTGTCGAATAAATTTTAGGTCGCATACATAATAATATAGTTTAGCAGTGTTAAAAAAATATAAGGTTTTTTAATCCCTAAATCTACTATTATGAAAAAATTACTACTCACTCTAATGTTTGTAAGTTATTTGAATGTTAATGCTCAAACCCCAATTCAGGAGTTTAATTTCAATGGGACTTTAAATAATACAAGTAATACAACTTCTTTTATTGGTGCAAACAATTTTGTTGCAGATAGAACCGGATTGGTAAAAGGAGCACAACGACTAACGAATAAAGCTATGGAAGCCGTGGTTGATGATCTTCCGCAAGGTAATAACCCGAGATCTGTTAGTATATGGGTAAAACTAAATGATATTGCTTCAGCAAATTATATTTGGGGTTACGGTACGGCATATAATGCGCAATACTGTGGCTTATTACAGCAAGGAACAACTTCTGCAAGCTCGGATTTAAGTTTAGCAGGTTGGGGAGCTTCAAATGATGTTATTGTTTCTGTGCCGCTTGCAAAAGATATCTGGTATAATTATACGATAACGTACGACGGAAAAGTGTCTAAAATATACCGTAACGGAGAATTACTAAAATCTGAAGAAGGAATTACACGCTCTACTAAAGGTAATATTTTTAGACTGGGCGAAATTAATACCACAGTGGGTATTAATGCTGATATAGACGATTTAAAGATTTATAACATTGCCCTGACAGGCGAACAAGTAACAACATTGTACAATAGTTCTAAAAGTGTTGTTAGCGTGGCAGCAGTTGCTGAGCCAACTGCTGAGAAAACAGTGAAAAAAACAACAGTAAAAGCAAAAACAGTTGCCAAGGTTGCTCCATCTGCTATTATTAAAACAAGTGATATTAATGATGTAGCAAAAAATGTTGAGGTATTTTCACAAGGTCAAAAAATTTATGGAAGCAATAATAATACTACAAGTATAAGTGATCTTCCTGAAGGAACATATTTGTTGAAAATAACAAATACTCCTTCAAAAAAGATAACTTCAAATTAGAAACACATTTTTAGTTTAAATAGTTAGTTAATTTTTTAGTCTCAGTTAATTTTTTTGGATAGTGAAGAGCCTTGTAAAGTTCAACTTTAGGAGGCTTTTTAATTATTGCTACAATTGCAAATGATTTTTTGTAAAGATGTTTTTACAAATAATAATGCCGGTGTTAGTTATTTTTGATTTTTGTAAATTTAAATAAGAATATCGTACTTATACTCAATAACAGTTTGGTAACTTTGAATAAAATTTATAGTTTTAACAAAATTTTTGAAACTATAATTAAATTTTAAAAGAGTTTAGATTATTAATTAAACTCAGAATTTGTTGAATTTATAGATTAAAATATAGTTTGGTGTTTTCGAAAAAGCACTATTTTAAAATCCCCTAAAATCTGTCAAATATGAAAAAATTATTACTGACATTACTGTTTGTAAGTTTTTTAAATACGAATGCCCAAAATCCTGTTCAGGAATTTAATTTTAATGGAAACCTGAATAGTGCCGATAATACAATATCGTTTCTTGGTGCTGCCAATTTTGTAAATGACAGAATGGGCGTTGCAAAAGGAGCACAGCGTCTTACCAACAAAACGTTGCAAGGTATGATAGGTGATCTTCCGCAGGGAAATAAGCCCAGATCAATATCAATTTGGGTAAAGTTTAATGCTATTAATGCCGTAAACTATATTTTTGGCTACGGAACTGCCGTAAATACGCAATACTTTGGTTTAGTACAACAAGCCGTTGCTGCCGGTAGTGCTGATGTAAGTTTGGTAGGTTGGGGAGATACTAATAATGTTATAGCTTCCGTTCCGCTTTTAAAAGATGTCTGGTATCAATATAGTGTTACTTACGACGGAAATACTTCAAAAGTGTACCGTAATGGTCAATTGTTAAAATCGGTTAATGAAATCCCTCGTTTAACCAAAGGCTATATTTTAAGACTTGGGGTAATAAATACAACAACCGGAATCAATGCTGATATCGATGATCTTAAAATTTATAATGTTGCCATGACAGATGAGCAAGTGATGGAATCTTATAATAGTTCAAAACGAGCGGATGTAATTACGGAAACGGCGCCAGTTTCAAATACAGCAAAAAAAGTGGCAATTCTGCCTGCAAAAGCATCAGCCGGTTCGTCTGCATCTGCAAGTGAAACAAATAAAGGAGGCAAAAATGTTGAAGTTTTTTCTCAGGGACAAAAAATAGCAGGAGTAAATGCTTCTAATATTGGTAATTTACCAGAAGGAACTTATTTGATAAAAGTTACCAATACAACAGGGAAATAACTTGACATTATTCGTAAGGTTTAATTTTAAAAGTTTAATTATTATTTATATTTCTTCTTTGTTTGAAAAATTAAATTGCCAGCAGAAATATTGACAATAAAAAAAGTGTAGGATCAATAAAGTAGGTTAATCCAATTGAATTTTTTAGAAACAGGCTAACATAAAATAAATAGTTTTCTGCTATTATTATATCTTGGTCATTGTTTGTTTTCTTTCTTTTCTTCTTATATTAATCAATCCAAATAAGCTTGGTACTATTGATAAAATAAATATTGGAGTCATCCAATAGTCGCGCATTTCATAAGAAAAAGGGCTATTTACGATGTTGTCTTTTCGTCTGTAAATTATTTTATGTTTCACAGAACTTATTCTCCAAATTGGAATTTCACTTGTATTTTGATTTTCAACTGTGCTTTTAGAAATCGTAATTCCACTTCTTAATTTATCAGATTTGCAATACCCATAAAATATCCAGGAAGTCTTATTACTGCTGCTGCTCATTGGCGGTATTTTTTCGTTTACCACCAATATATCTTTATGATAATATTTTTGAGGATTAAATGAAGCAAAAAATATCTTAGTCTTTGTAAAGTCATTTAGTGCTTCAATTCCTGTAACTGCTAACCCTAAAAATAATAGTATTAGGCAAAATGTTTTCATAATTTGAGTGCGAATTTGTCTCAGTTCCGTAGCCAGGTATTATTAAATAATACAAATATTTTAATTCCTTATAGAGAAATCTCTTTTTAAAAGTGCTTTACATAATCATCGATTCTTTGTTTTAATCGATTGGCGAGATAAGTATTTCCTTCTTTTAACGTATCATAAATTAATATCGACTCTTTATGATATTCTTTTTTCTTTTCAGTTGTCCAGTAATAGGGAGGGGAATATAGATTGCAAATTCTGTCGGCCATTTTTACAGACCATACTTCTTTAGGCTGCTGTTGTATTCTAGACAAGCTATCTGTCATTTGATCGTTTTTATTTTCTAAAGAAGTATTTTTGGTTAAAGCGCTAACTCCGTTTGCGATTTGTTCTCCAAATAACTCTTTAATCTTCTCAAATGTAGCTTCGGTATCTTCGATTGTATCATGCAATAATGCACAGGAAATGGCAAAATCAGCATCTATATTTTCTTCAAAATTAAATGAGTTTATAATCTCGAAAGTAACACTGCCAATATGGTTAATGTATTCAATTTGTAGATTCTCTTCATCTCCTCCGTACTTTTGTCCTTGGTGAAGTTTCGAAATCAAGTACCAGGTTTTTTGCAGATTATCTATTGACCATTTTTTCATAAACTATTTTTCTATAAATTTTTAATATTTGTAAGTTACTCAATTTCTAATACAACATAAATATAATATCCCCAATATTCGCGATATTCATCAATATCAAAAATTATCATATAACATTTATTGCATTCCTTAGGTTGAAAGAATTGATACCGATATAAAAAATTCCTTTCGGTATTGTTCAGGTTTTCAAGTTTACTAATTTGATGTTTTGCTAAAATATCGGTAGTTATTTGTTCGTTTTTGATTAAATCATTCAGCGAAAATGAAGTCTCAAATGACAAAATTACTTCATGTTTTATTCCTCCATTGACACAATAAAAACTAAAATTTAATTTTGAATAAAGATTTTCGGCAGAGAAACTATTTTTGCCTAATTGTACTTTTTTTATAATCGAGATTTTATTCATTTGATAATGTGTAATGATATAAGAATAGAATTATAGGAATCAATAATAAAATGGGAGAGAAAAAAACTTTCTTGAATTGGTTTACTCGTCCTTGATGATTTGAATCCATAAGTAATTTGAAAAATTACCCTATTTTTTCAAAATTTTAGGGATGAAGATATAGCCAAGAATTATTAGAATTATAATTACTACACTAGCATAATCCACGAAACCATAATAGTTTCTTACTTGTTCTCCATTACGTTTTATCATCCTTACGAATTGAGGATCGCCGTAATGAAGTTTTCTGAACACAATAGTATCTCCAATTAAGAAACCGTATTCTATGGTATCACTATTTCCACCGTCTTCATACTTTTTTCCATTTTTATCGACAATATAATAATTATATACTCTGGCTGAGTTAGCACTTCTTTTGTATGAATCACTATCATAAATAACACCTTTACCCATGTTATTTTCCTTGCTGTAAGTAATATTGTTAATGATCCTCGTAAGTAATACAAGAGATACTGCGAATATAAAACCATGAAAAAGTATTTTTCCTCCCATTTACTTAATGATCAAATTTTGATGAAACTGTATTTTTTTTATAAGTCGTATTTTTTGCTAGAAATGCTTAATGAGCAGAGTTTCTCTTGTTTTTTATTAGAAGTATCATCAAAAATAGTGATGGTATTAATGAACAAATGAAATATATTTTTAAAAGCGCATCTGTTTTTCTGTATTTTAAGAATTTATAATCTTTTAAAAAAATGTTATCATTTAATATATTTCTATAAACTTTTAAGCCTTGTTGATTTCTGTTCTTGTACTTTAAATCAAAAATTAAGTTATTATAACTATTGTCCTGATATAAAAAGTTGATCTCTTTTGAAATGTCTCGATTTAGTAATTGACCTCTTATAGTCGTGCTGTAACTTGTTGAGCCATCTTTTACCTTTGAAGTTGTAATTATCGTATCTAAAACTAAAACGTCATTTATTAAGTATTTGTTTTGATGATTTATAGCTTTGATATTTTGAAAAGGTTCTTTTAAATTGAATAAATTACTAAAAATTATCAGTAAAGATATTAGTATATTAATAATAAGTAAGATGTAGAAAAATTGTTTTATTTTATTCATGTTTAATTGTAATAACTTCAAAAAAAAGCCTCCCGAGTTTTACTTAAGAAGGCTTTTTTAAATTTTATAATTGATACGTTTTAGTTGATAACACTAAGAACGACAAATAAAATTACCAGAATGATTACAGCGTATCTTGTGTATTTTGATGCTTGCATATTGTGTTTATTTTGAGTTAATTTAAATTTGAGAATCGTAAATATAATAGTTTATTTTAATTGACGTAAATCTCTCTCAATTTTTTTATTTTTTAGCAATAAAGTGCTTCATTAAATGTTTGATTAATTATGATGAGAAAACAATATAACTTACGTAAAAGCGAACAAGGACTAAAAGCCTGGGATGTTCATCGATTGATTGAATTATCTAAAGATCTACCCGTAAAAAGCGTTTTATTGTCTGATGTAAAAGAACTAAATGAACCTTATTGGTTCGAACATAATACCAATTTACCAACTTGTGCAGATGTTCTTAACCATATGAAACTTGTTCAGGAAGCAGATCTAAAATATCCCATTATTTTATGTTCAGACGGACGCTTAATGGACGGAATGCATCGGGTCATTAAGGCGTTGCTGGAAGGTTATCGTGAGATTCAGGCAATTCGGTTTGAGAGTACGCCAGAGCCTGATTTTATTAATATTCCGGTTGATGATTTGCCTTATTAAATTACAATAAAAAAAGCCCTGAAAATTTCAGGGCTTTTGATATTTATAAAAAGAGAAAATTATGCTTCCTGCATAGTATGATAAACGTTCATAACGTCATCATCTTCTTCGATTTTTTCGATTAGTTTTTCAACATCAGCGATTTGAGCTTCTGTAAGTTCTTTGGTAATTTGCGGAATACGCTCAAAACCTGAAGATAAAATCTCTAAACCTCTGTTTTCTAATTCTTTTTGCAAAGCACCAAAACTTCCAAAAGGAGCGTAGATTAAAATTCCGTCTTCGTCCTCAAAAACTTCCTCAGCACCAAAATCAATTAGTTCTAATTCTAATTCTTCCGGATCAAGATCACCTTTTGAAATTCTAAAGTTGCAAGTATGATCAAACATAAACTCAACAGAACCCTGAGTTCCCATTGTACCGTTGCATTTATTAAAGTAGCTACGAATGTTGGCTACAGTTCTATTATTGTTGTCAGATGCAGTTTCAATCAAAATAGCGATTCCGTGAGGAGCATATCCTTCAAACAAAATCTCTTTATAGTTGGCAGTATCTTTATTACTTGCATTTTTTATCGCGCGCTCTACATTGTCCTTAGGCATGTTAGCAGCCTTAGCATTTTGTATTACAGCTCTTAATCTAGAATTGGCATCTGGGTTAGGACCGCCTTCTTTAACAGCCATAACGATGTCTTTACCAATTCTGGTAAAAGTTTTGGCCATTGCTGACCAACGTTTCATTTTTCTTCCTTTTCTAAATTCGAACGCTCTTCCCATTTCTAATTTTTAGTTTTGAGATGCAAAAATACGGTTATTCCTTATTTTTGCAAAATCAATGATTAAGTTTTTTTGATTATGTTGTAGTGAATAATTTAACCGAAGAGAACACCAAGATTTACGCAGAGTTCGCAAAGCTTTTTTTAAGAAATATCATTTTCAAAGCCGAAGGCTTTGAAAATGTGATAAAATCTAAAATCTAAAATCTAAAATCTAAAATCTAAAATCTAAAATCTAAAATCTAAAATCTAAAATCTAAAATCTAAAATCTAAAATCTAAAATCTAAAATCTAAAATCTAAAATCTAAAATAACTATTTCATCGCATTAAACTCATTAATAACATTTACTGCTTCGTTCAGGTACGGATTTGTTTTTAGATTATTAATCTGATATTGATTTATTGTTTTTTCATTAGGATAAACACCCAGTAAAAACTGATTTACAGTAGAATTGTAAACGTCTAAAGGATTGTTTTCATCATTAAAAGTATTGATTTCTTTCCAAAGAGAATTTACGACTTTCTTTTGTTTAAAAATCGCATCCAAAGTCATCGGAATCTCTGCTTTTGGCGTATTTACAAGCTGATCAATCTTTTGGTTTATCTTTTTAATATTGTTAAAGAAATAGTTGTCAGCCAATCGTGTACTACTATTTTTAGCCAGTTTATCGATTAAAGCCCTTTTTACGTAAGGTCTGAATTTTATAGAAGTCTGAATGCTGTCATTTTTAATAGCAGTTGGGAAATCACTTTCTTTTTGATAAACGCCTTCATAAAATTCCGGAAGAACCACATCAGGTTTAACCCCAACATATTGATGACTTTTTCCTGTAACGCGGTAGAATTTATTAATCGTAATTTTCAGGAAGTCCGTGTTTTTTGTTTCGTCAAGCGAAAGAATGGTTTGCATAGTCGCTTTTCCGAGTGTATTGCTTCCTAATAACAATGCGCGATTATAATCCTGCAATATCGAAGAGAAAAATTCACTTGCCGAAGCCGTATTACTATTCACCAAAATTACAATCGGACCTTTATAAATCAAACCTTTATAAGGATCATTAATAACCGATTGTAGTTCTTTATTATCTACCACAATAGAAAGCGGACCGTAATCAATAAACATTCCGGCAAGTTTTATGGCTTCTTCCATAGACCCGCCGCCATTATCAATTAAATCAATTACAAGACCTTTTATGTTATCTCTTTCCAGTTTCATAACCTCGCGCGCCACATCATCTGCACAACCTTTTCGGCTATTGCCATCTAAGTCAGCATAGAAACTCGGAATTTTGATGTATCCAATTTTACTGTCTTTACCAATTATAAAACTAAAAACCGAATTATCTTCATCCTTCATTACCTGCTTTTCGATATCCACATCAAAGCTTTTACCCGAATTTCGCTTTAGCGTAAGCGTAATATTTTTGTTCGATTCAGATAAAATCATTGTCGATATAGATTCTAACGAAGCGCACGAAACCTGCAACGATTCTTTTTGATTGGATATCGAAACAATCTGATCGCCCTTTTTTATCTGTCCCGTTTGATACGCAGGACCATTGGGGTCAAGTTCGGCTATAATAATTTCATTTTTTTCGTTTAGACTTACAGTCATCCCCAAAGACAAATGCTCTTTTGATAATGAAGCGACAAAACTCGTTTTAGAATCATCGCTAAAATAGGCCGTATGCGGATCAAAATACGTGCAAAAGAAATTATATAGTTTTTCCTCCTGTTTCGTATTCGTTTCCAGCAACGTATTAATACGGCAGATTTCGTTCGCCACAATTAAGTTTTTCGACTTCAATTCAATCGACTTAAAATTGGTTTTAAGAGAATCCAAGTTATCACTCGATTCAGCAATTTCATCCAGAATCTGGTAACGGATTTTTTTCGTCCAAACCTTTTCTAAATCTTCTTTTTTGAGGTAAAAAGCAAATGATTTTTTATAAAACCTGATCGTATCTTGTTTAGTATAATCGATCGGTTCTTTCTGAATTTTTTCAAGAACAGTCTTTGTTCTCAAAAGACCATTTTTATAAACAGACGTAATATCGTCCAGAAAATCGCAATGATCACTTAAGATAAGATCATCAAGATTGGTTCTGTATTTATTTGCTAAATCATCATATTCTGATTTAAAAAATATATTTCGGGAAGGATCTAACTCATTGATTAAGTTATCAAAAACAAAAACCGACAAACTATCGTCTACCAGTTTAGGTCTAATATGTTCTTCCTGAATAAGTGCATTTATTTTGTTTAGTATCTCACAAGTGTTATTGCTATTTTGGCTAAATAGAACATTTGTAAACAACATCAATACTAATAATATTTTTTTCATAAATCGAAAATCTTCGTTTAGATTAAAATTACGCTTTATTTTTTGATAAAAAGTTACAATTTTTCTAAAATTTCTTACATCTTCAAAAAAATATTTTGATAAAACTTTCGCCACGAATTCACGAATTATGAGATGCAGTTTAAATAAAAACCCTTGAAGTCACGGCAAAAAAAATGCATTGCTTAAATAGCAATGCATTTTCAAAATATTTATGTTTTAAAAAACTATTTCTTATAAAACGGTAATTTTACCACTTTAGCCGGAACATCATTTTTTCTAATTCTAATAAAAATATCGCTATCAACCGCGCTATTACTTACTGTAACATATCCTAAACCAATCCCTTTGTTCATAGAAGGCGACATGGTTCCAGAAGTTACAATACCAATTACTTCGCCAGTTGCATCAACAATTTCGTAATCGTGTCTTGGCACCGCGCGTTCCTGCATTTCAAAAGCCACTAATTTTTTAGTAACACCAGCCTCTTTTTGTTTTTTCAAACCTTCAGAATTGGTAAAATCTTTTGTGAATTTAGTAATCCAGCCTAATCCTGCTTCAAGCGGAGAAGTGGTATCGTTGATATCGTTTCCGTACAAACAAAATCCCATTTCAAGACGCAAAGTATCACGAGCAGCAAGACCAATTGGTTTGATTCCAAAAGCTGCTCCAGCCTCAAAAACTTTATTCCAGATTGCTTCAGCATCTTCGTTTTTGCAGTAAATTTCAAATCCGCCAGAACCAGTATAACCAGTTGCAGAAATAATTACATCGCTAAAACCAGCAAAATCACCTACTTCAAAATGGTAATAAGGAATCGCAGCCAAATCTAAAGACGATAAAGATTGCATCGCCTCAACCGCTTTTGGTCCCTGAATTGCCAATAAAGAGTAATCATCAGAAAGGTTCTTCATTTCAACACCCAAATCATTGTGCGAAGAAATCCAGTTCCAGTCCTTATCAATATTCGAAGCATTTACAACCAGTAAATACTCCTCATCTTTCATTTTATACACAATCAAATCATCTACGATTCCGCCTTCATTGTTAGGCAAGCAAGAATATTGCGCTCTTCCAATAGTCAAAGTCGAAGCATCATTTGAAGTCACTTTCTGAATCAAAGCCAAAGCATTTGGACCCGTCAACAAAAATTCACCCATATGCGAAACGTCAAAAACGCCCACACCAGTACGAACCGTTTCGTGTTCAGCGTTAATTCCCTCATAAGTAATAGGCATATTATAACCCGCAAAAGGCAGCATTTTCGCTCCCAAACTCTCATGTATGTGCGTAAGCGCAGTATTTTTCATTGTGTTGTTTTATAAAATTGTGTCGCAAATTTATTCAAAAAATATATAAAAATGATAGTCTAAATTATAAATTTCGCAATAATTAGGAGCAATTCCAGCTTTTCGTTGCATGTCCTCATAAAAAAAGCAAAGTTTCTAATGTTCTAAAAAGAGCTTCCGTTGGTCGCTTTTTTAGAACAAGAAACTTTTGCTTTTTTTACTCCGGGCTTTCCACTGTAATCTGGGCTAGGACATTCAGTAAACAAGAACCACTTTCCTTTTCAATTTTTTATGTAACTTTAATCAACTAATTTTTAGAATCAAAAACAATGAAAAGCGTAGATAAATCCACCAAATAAAAATCAGTTTTTATCCGCGTTTTTACGAAGTAAATCCGTTCAATCAGCGTTCTAATAACCTCAACCTAAAACCAAAAGTGATTAAAAATTAAAATAATACAATAAATAGCCCAAATGAAAAATCCGCTTTTAATCACCAAAGAAGAAATTCTTAAATTCTACAAACCCGTAAATCCTCATACACACAAAGGACTACAGGGACATGCCGTGATTATTGCCGGAAGCTATGGCAAAATAGGAGCAGCCGTTTTAGCCTCAAAATCCTGCCTTAAATCCGGTTGCGGACTCGTAACCACTTTTACACCAAAATGCGGCTACCAAATCCTCCAAATTTCCATTCCCGAAGCTATGGTCGTAACCGACGAAAATACCAATTTTATCACCAATATTCATTTTCCTATACAACCGCAAGCCATTGCAATTGGTCCCGGAATAGGGAAGGAGCTAGGAACACAAAAAGCCTTATTCGAGTTTTTACGGATCAACAAAGCTCCTTTAGTTCTCGATGCCGATGCATTAAACATCCTCGCCGAAAACCAATCCTGGTTATCATTAGTTCCTGAAAACACCATTTTAACACCTCATCCTAAAGAACTCGAACGCTTAATAGGCAAATGGAATTCAGAATCTGAAAAATTTCAAAAAACAATCGCCTTTTCCGAAAAATACAAGCTCATCATCGTCATGAAAGGCGCACCAACTTACATCATTAATAAAAGTGAAATCTACGAAAACACCACCGGAAACGCCGCCCTGGCCACAGCCGGAAGCGGCGACACCCTAACCGGAATCATTACCAGTTGTATTGCCCAAGGTTACGAACCCAGATATGCCGTAAAATTAGGTGTTTTCCTCCACGGATTAACCGCTGATATTGCTTTACCACAAACCGGTTATCAATCGTTTATAGCATCAGATATTATCGAGAATTTGGGAAAAGCCTTTTTGGAATTAGAAAATGAGATAATTAGATAATTAGAAAATGACATATTAGACGAAAATGTTGTTATGAAAATGAGTGCCCTAGCCCCGATAGCAGAGGAAATCCTTTTGTGGCGGGGTTCGCCACAAAAGATTGGAACGTATAGCGGGATTAGCTCCTGAAAAAATCGCAAACAAAAGAATTAAAAATCTGTGCAAATCCGCGTTTTCGCGAAGCGAATCCGTTTCATCCGCGTACTTTCTTACAATCCTTTATACTAACATAAAAAATCTTAGCGCTCTTTGCGTAAATCTTTGCGAACTTTGCGGTTAAATAAAAAAATCAAAAATCGTAAGTTTGTAATGTCAAAGATTAGAAACTTAGCAACTCAGTTCCTTAGCATCTTTGAATCTTTAAAAAAATGAAAAACAATTTTGATCTCAGAACGGTAAACGTTACACGTTATATAACACCTTTACGCGAAGGCGGATCTTTACCCGCTTTGGCAGAAGCCGACGACGATTTTAAATACGTATTAAAATTTAGAGGAGCCGGTCACGGCGTAAAAGCCCTAATAGCCGAATTAGTTGGCGGACAAATTGCTAAAGCCTTAAAATTGCAGCTTCCGGAATTGGTTTTCGCCAATCTCGATGAAGCTTTTGGAAGAAACGAAGGCGACGAAGAAATTCAGGATTTATTGCAAGGAAGCCAAGGATTAAATTTGGCTTTACATTTCCTTTCAGGCGCTATAACATTCGATCCCGTTGTAACTACTGTCGATGCAAAACTAGCGTCGCAAATTGTTTGGCTGGACGCTTATATTACCAATGTAGATCGTACGTTTAGAAACACCAATATGCTAATTTGGCACAAAGAATTATGGTTGATTGACCATGGTGCATGTTTGTATTTTCATCATTCCTGGAACAATTGGGAACAACATGCCAAAAGTCCGTTTGCATTGATAAAAGACCATGTTTTATTGCCACAAGCCTCACTTTTAAAAGAAGTCGATGCCGAATATAAAGCACTTTTAACACCACAAATTCTCGAAGATATTGTAAACACAATTCCGTTAGAATGGCTGGAGTGGGAAGACAGCGACGAAACGCCGGAAGCCTTGCGTAACGTATACCTACAATTTTTGCAAACCCGATTAAACAATTCAGAAATCTTTGTAAATCAAGCGCAAAATGCAAGATAGTCACTTATATGAGTATGCCGTAATTCGTGTGGTACCCAGAGTAGAGCGCGAAGAATTCCTGAATATCGGAATCATTTTGTTTTGTAAAAGAGCCAAATTTATAAAAGTATTGCACCACATAAACGATGCGAAAATCGCAGCCTTATCAAACGATTTTGATATCGAACAACTGCATTGTAACGTTATCGCATTAGAAAAAATAGTAAACGGAACCAAAGACAGCGGCCCAATAGGAGCAATGGAAATTCCGGAACGTTTTCGTTGGTTAACCGCGATTCGAAGTTCGGCCATTCAGACTTCAAGACCACATTCAGGATTGTCTCAGGATTTAGAAAAAACAATTCAGCGTTTGTTTGAAGAATTGGTGCTTTAAAAAGAGGTTCAAAGCTACAAAGCTACAAAGCTACAAAGGTTCAAAGGTTCAAAGGTTTTCCGTAGAGACGCACAGCAGTGCGTCTAACATTTTTTTTAAGATGCTAAGATTCTAAGTTACTGATTTTCTAAGTTGCTGATTTTCTAGGTTTTTGTTTTTTAACATTAAAACAATCTGCAGAATCTGCGAGAAACAAAAACTTAGCGACCCTTGCGTAAATCCTCGCGTACTTTGCGGTTAAATCTTAAATCTTAAATCCTAAAATAAAATAAAAAACCACGAACTACATTACTGTAATTCGTGGTTTAAAACTAAACTAACTCTTAATATTTAAAACGATCCGCAAATGTTTCCGCCTAAAGTTGCTCCTGCATTAGCCGAAACATCAGCTTTCACAGCTGTTTTATCCAGTTTTACAATTGAATAAGGAGGAGTGAAAGAAGTTTTACTTCCTGCCTGATTTCCTGTAGTATTGGTAAAAACATTATCAACTGCTGTAACAGCTGTATAACCCGTCATTAAATCGATTGGGGTTTTTACACCTTCAAAAACGTTTGCTTCAACACGAATATCAGCTTCAAAACCTGCTGCAATACATTTGTTGCTTACTGTACTGTTGAAGAAGTTGTTTACTAAATGCACTTTTCCAAAACGTACTCTTGGCATTCTTTCTTTACATCCAGGAGCCCACCAGCAACGAGCGAAAGTAATTCTTAATTTTCCACGGTCTCCTGTAGCACCGTCGCTTGAACCAATTAGGTTTGAATACCTGTGATCATCAGAACCTCCTGATCCACCTGGTTTTGGAGCTTTTAGGTAGCCAAATTTCGTGTACGAAACTGTTATGTAATCAGATTTGTTTTTAATGTCGAAGTTGCCGTCAACACCATCTCTGAATTCGCAGTGATCTACCCATACGTTTGTACATTCGTCAAGAATTGCATTATCCCATCCGTCAGTATCATAAGCTCCGGGCCCTTCAAAAATAAGATTTCTGATGATTAAGTTTTTGCATCTTTTGATGTTGATAATCCCGGACGCATCTTTAGTTTGGTTCGTCGAAACTAATTTGGCGCCATTTGCACCGTAAATAGTTTTTCCGGTTTGATCTTGTAATGACAATCTTGTTGTAACCGTAATAGTACCGGTAACTTTGATCACTTTTACAGAACTGTTTTCAATGGCAGATTTCAACTGGGCATAAGTAGTAACATTTGTTTCAGCGGCAGATCCTCCGCCAGTTACACTTCCGTTTTGCGAAGCCCATCCCGGAACCTGAGCACAATTTCCAATTTTTGAGGTTACATTACCAGATACAGTTGTAGTAGCTTCAATACTAGCACTTTCTTCATTGGCAGACGAAGCAACTTCTTCGGTGTTGCACGATGCAAAACCTAAAATCAGAGTTAGTAGAAACACTGAGATTGTTGATTTGATTTTCATAATAATAAATTTGGGGGTTTATATAATTTAATAGTGCAAAACTGACTATAAATATTTGCTAAAAAGTTGAACAAGTTCAATATTTTGAAAATAAATCGACTAAAAGTGTTTTTTTAACAGTTGTTAATTTACAAAAATGCATAAAAAGAATACTTTTACGTAATCGATTACATTATTTTTCATTCATCATCTACTTACGCCCCTAAGTAAGAATAAAAGTAAAAACCACATGTATAAAAACCTACGATTAAGTATTGAACGTAAAATTCCGCTAACAGATCAGGAATGGAATTTTATTGTTGAAAAAGCCGAGTTTATTAAACTGAAGAAAAATGAATACCTACAAATTCAGAATTCTAACAGTTCCTACGAAGGCTTTATTTTAAAAGGTGCTTTCAAAACCTACATTTTGAATGATAATGGCACCGAAAGTGTAATTTTCTTTTCGTTCGAAAACGAATGGATGTGTGATCTCGAAAGTTTCTACCATCAAAAGCCGACAACCTACAACATCAAGGCAATTGAAGACAGCGAAATTCTCGTGATTAATAAAACCAACAAAACGATCTTATTTGGACAAGTGCCCAAATTAATCCAGTTTCACATCATTATGGTCGAAAAGGCAAATATTGCCATACAGCAACGATTGATAGATGTCTTAAATAAAACCTCGAAACAGAGATATTTGGAGTTTATCGAAAAGTATGCTCACAAAGTAGATAAAATCAACAATAGAAATTTATCGTCTTACTTGGGTGTTTCGCACGAATTTTTATCCAAGATTAAGAAGAGGTGCTAAGGTTCTGAGATGCTAAGTTTCTAAGACTTTAAAAAAATCGCGCAAAGTCGCCAAGTTTTTAAACCATATAAGTGATATAAGAAAATTTAAGTTTTCTATAGAGAAATAGCCTACAGATTTTACTGATTAGACAGATTATCATGGATTGTTTTTCTAAAATGAACTTATATCACTTATATGGTAAAAAAATAAATAAACTTTGCGACTTTGCGTCTTTGCGCGATTAAAAAAACTTAGCGACCCTTGCGTAAATCCTTGCGCACTTTGCGGTTAAACCTGAAACCTGAAATCTGAAAAATTTGAGGATTAAAAATCCAATATCCCAAAAAGACATTCATTAGAAAAGTCAATCATTATATTTTCCTTTTCTGGATTTTCAACGATTAATACATCATAAGGATTCAAATCGTACGGCTTCTCATTAATTTTAATAAAGGTTGTATCTAAAGAATATAAAACTATTATTTCGGCCTTACAATTCTGATTATTATTGGTTATTTTCAATTTATGATGGCTTACTTTTTCAGAAACCATCCAATTAAAATCAATGCCTTTTGTGTAAGAAGTCACTTCATCATCAGATTTAAATTCCATGATTTCATACTTCCCGTATGATTTTTTTTCGTTGTTGATCTCAATATCTAAGCCATTATCCAGCATAACCAAATAGCGATAATAACCTTTAAATTTGGTAAACTCCGAAGGCGCTTGCTCGATTGTAGCACTGCTTATTCTGAATAAAAAATCTCTATCAATGTAATTTGCCGTTTCTGGATATATCATATATTCATACGTCAACCCGCCACTCCAAATAGAGGATTTACTATCTTTTTTAGACAAAAGGCGTATGTTCATTTATTGAATATTTTAATAAGATTTCAAGTTTCCAAATACATCTTTAATCCTGTTTGCAAAGGAACTTATTATCACTATAGGATAAAAAAACTTTGCGCCTTTGCGCCTTTGCGAGATTATAAAGTCAACCAATAAAAAGCTTAGCGAACTTAGCGGTTAAATTCTCAAAGCCTTTTTTCTAAAAAGATAAATTCTAAAGGCTTATCAGAAATATTAATATGAATATCACTTGAAGGAAAAGGCTCTCTTTCGCCAGTTTCTACATAACCATGACGCTTGTACCACGCAATAAGTTCTGAACGAACCGAAACAACGGTCATACTAAGCGTAGACAATCCTACCGTTTTAGCATGAATTTCAGCTTCTGCCAACATTTTTTTTCCGATGCCGCTATTTTGTAATTCAGGAGAAACCGTTAACATTCCCACATACAATTGATCTCCTTTTTCGACCAATAAAACCGATCCGATAATTTTGTCGTTCTCTGTATATTTCAGGAATGTATTTTTAGGATCTAAAATGATTTGTTCTAATTCTTCTTCGGTGGTTCTTTTTCCTGCTAATAAATGCGCTTCTGTTGTCCAGCCTTTTTTAGAAGTTTCACCTCTGTAAGCTGAGTTTATTAAGGTTGTTAATGATGGAATATCTTGTAATGTTGATTTTGAGATCATGAATTATAGTAATTGTAATTTAGCTTTTTTAAAATTAGATTAATATTTTGCAGGTTCGCCAGCTTTAGGCAATGATTGCTTTATGAATGTTCTGATGTCTTCATTTGCAGCTTCTAAGTCAGCTTTTCTTAAATACATCATATGACCGCTTCTGTAGCCTTTCCATGACATTCGATCGCTTAGTTTTCCGCTCGTATCCATTTGCCATAAATTGTATTTAGAATTAAAATAGTCACACGCACCATCATAATATCCTGATTGCACCATTACATGTAAATACGGATTTTGAGCCATGGCTTGTCTCAGGTTTTCTCCTGTTTTATCATTAGATCTGTCCCAGGGATGTACAGAACCAAACATATTGTATTTAAAATCTGTTTTGTAATTAAGATTATTACGAACATACATATTGATGGCAGGCGTAAAAGAATGTAGCCATGATGTAAGTTCAGCATTAAAATCAGGACTTTCACCAGAATCCTTACGGTCAATTCCTTTATATCTGGAATCAAGTCTTCCTACTGTATAACCTTTATCTCTTAAGAGTTCTTTCCAAAAATAATCATACGGAACGTCTAAATTATTTTGCAGGATCACTTTCTCAGAAATACCAGAATAATGTGCAATTTTAGTAGCAATTTCTTTTCTTTTTTGCTCTTCCAGAGATCCTCCTTTACTCAATGCAGGAAGAAGTTCGTTGATGGTAAAATCTTCAACCTCGGGTAACATAGCAGTTAAATCTTTGTTTTGAAGATCAGGACTAAGCATTTTATGATACCAGGCGGTAGCTGCAAAATAAGGGAGTTTAAGGGCAGCATTAGAAACAACACCACGGGTTATTCCTAAATCAGTAGGAGATACCAAAATTACTCCGTTGAGGTACATCCATTGATTGTTTTGTAATTGAAGCGCTAATCCCGAAACGCGAGTTGTACCATAGCTTTCTCCTATCAGATATTTAGGTGAAGCCCAACGATTAGAGCGGGTTACAAAACCATTGATCCAATCGGCTAGGTATTTGATGTCGGCATTTACACCGAAGAATTTTGTAGTAGGGATTTCTTTGCTTGTAGGTCTTGAATACGCTGTATTGACGGGATTTACAAAAACGATATCAGCAACATCTAAAATAGAATATGGATTTTCCTTTATTCCGTAAGGCTGTACAGGGTATCCTTCATCATCAATATTTAACAAACTTGGTCCCGTGTAAGCAATCTCCATCCAAACCGAAGCAGAACCCGGACCACCATTAAATGAAATAACTAAAGGACGTGAATCCCGATCTTTTACATCAGAGCGCTCATAATACGTATAGAATAATCCGGCAATTGCTTTTCCGTCTTCGTCCCAGACAGGCATCGTTCCGGTTGTGGCTTTATAAGGAACTTTTTGTCCTTTTATTGTAGTCGTATGATTTGTGATAACCTGAGAATCCGGATTGAAAGTAAGGTTGGCAGGTGAATTTTCTTCTTTTACAACCGGCGGTTTATCGGCTGATTTTGGTTTTGACTCCTGAGCGTATGAAGTAAAAAATCCAACTAAAAGGAATGAAATTAAAGTTTTTTTCATAGAAGTATTGGTGTGTTATTATTTGGGATTTTGATGTTCTAAATAGTTGACCAGGATTAGAGTTTTTAAAGATATAAAAAAATAGTAAGTGATGATTTTAGTCTTTAAGAAGACCAGGGCATTTTATGAAAGTGTTTAGTAAGGAAGTTTCTGATTTTTTATTGAATAACCTTCCGTTTTGGCTAAAGCCTTTTTGATCGTCACTTATTACCCTCCAGTTAAAGCGGGAGGCTATCCAAAAAATAATTACATAAAAAATGTAATTCAAAATTTTTAGCTAAGTGTTTTTTGATTTTCTATTGATTAAATAACAATAAGTAAAATGAGCTGCTAAAACTAAAGCCATTCCAATGTTCCAATAGATGTGAAAGTAATCAAAGTAGTAGTAAAAGTCACAGTAATTTTGAATAGTTTCTTCCGGTAAACGAAAATAAAGAGGAAAGGCAATTAAAAAAAGTGAAACAAAAATAAAGATTATTTGATCTTTTTTTTAAACTACTTAAATTAATATTTTTCTTTTCTGTTTTATAGATTTAACTAGTGTGGATAATTTTTATTGTAAGATTAATGTCTTAATATTGCCACGAAAATTTAAACCTAATATTATTAATTTACCAATTTTATGAAATTTCCAAAACTACTATTTTTTTTACCTTTACTAAGTGTCGCAATAACATCATGTTCTTCTGATGATTCTAATGCTGACCCAATTGTTGTAGAACCACCGGTTATCGATCTGAAAAATCAAAAACTAGTTTCTTTTTCTTATCCTAATCATCCATACATCGGGATTGTACGTGATAAAGAATCTTATGAATACGATAACGAAAATAAAATTGTAAAAGTAAAAGAAGGCGGATTTGTTTATGGAATTACTTATGTTAACTCTGATTTAATCGAGGTTAATCAATTAGAAGACAATATTACTGGCGTTAAAATAAATTCGAAAAGATCAATTCATTTAAAAGCTGGAAGTGTTGAATCAATTGTAAATCATCAAACTAATGTGAATGAAAGTAACCCTGAGGTTGTAAATACTTATTCTGATTCAACACTTTATACCTATAAAAATCAATATATTTCTAAAGTTAAAATATACAGTAAAAATACGTTTTCTCCTAGTTATGCATTAGTTAGTGAAGTGAATTTTGAAGAACAGAATGGAAATATTACCAAAGCCGAGGTTAATTTAGTTCGTGCAAAATTTAGCTATACGATTAATTACACTTATGATGCTGATGCTTATGTAAAAGGTAGTGATTATACGTATGAAACTCCATTGCTTTATAGTTACAATACGCTTTATTCTATACTACAAGATAAATTTGGAAAAAAGAGCACTAATAATATTGTAAAAATAGATCATGAATATACTAATTTAGCGCCATATCCGAGATCTTTTAAAACAATGACTCTAAAAAGAACTTTGGATACTGAAAAGAGATTAAAAGAAATTATAGTATCAGGAACTACTTTCGATGATCTTAAAAATTATGTAGGTTTAGATTTTAAAGATGCTAAAGCTACTTTTACTTATAATTAATAGGAGAAAATAAAACATTTTTCTAACAGAAAACCACAAATTGTACTAGCTTGTTTTAAGTATGATTTGTGGTTTTTTAGGTTTTTATAATGAGGGACATTATCCCAAAAAATCTTTTAATTCTTCGTAAGTTTTTATCTTCACGCTTACTTTTTCTTCATTAATACCTTGTTAGCGCGAGCGCCCTGTTTGGGAACGTTTCAATTTGGCTTTGATTTTTTTTGTGTTCAAGAGCGGGACGCCCGCGCTAGCCGAAGAAAAAGATTTGAATAGACTCCAGCTTTAGCTGGAGAAACAAAATTAGAAGAGAAAATGGCTTTAGCCGAATCATATTAAAATGCTAACTACAGCTAAAGCTCGAGGTTAGTGAACTAATGATTTAATTATTTTTTTGAGCTTCAATCAAACCTAAGCGATTTTTAATTCTTTCCATAATATGTAAATCAGCGTCGTTATAAATATCTCTTAAATTATAATTAGGATTTCTTGGATCAGTGGTTTCCTGAAATTGATTAACACCTAAATTAAAAAGAGCCTGCCCAAATCTTTGACTTGGATTTTTTTCTAAATGCTCTTCTAATAAATCAAGTATGATTCTATGCTCTTTTTTCATTTGAAATTAATTTTCTTTATTTTCTAAATTCTCAAAAAATAGTATTGGTTCGGTAATAAATTTTATTGCATTTGAACTTTTCAAACTCTCAATAATAGATTCTATTTCGGGTTTAAAGATTTGTCCTTTTAAATCAATTAAAACAAATTGATTTTTTTTGCAGAGATTTAAAATTGATTGAAGAACATTTATAATATTGGATGCTTTCCTTAAATCAATTCGGAACTGAAATTCTTTAATTTTGGTTTTGTCATCATTTAAGCAAATACAGGCATCGTTATCTTCTTCATTATTTCCATTTCCTTTCCAATTCAAACAAGTTTCATCGCCCCAGTTTGCTTTTGGAATAATTTGATCAAGTTCAGAAATAATAGAAGAAATATCACCATCAAAATTTTCCCAGAAAGAATCTGTATCTGGTAAAAATTCAGTTTCATTATTTTCAAAAATATTGTAATTTTTATCAATAGAATTTTCAGGAACTACGATTAAAAGATATTGCCAGATTGCCATTTTATGATAAGATTAATAATTGATAATTACTCTCGAGCTAGCTAATATAGAAATTATGAAAATAGTATCTTACAAAAACTGCTTTGTTTTTTACCTAAATTTATTTTCGTTTAAGAATTTTAAATATCTTTGAATTATGAGTACAGCAATAAAACCAAAACATATCGGCAGAAATATAAGCCGTATCAGAGAGCTTAAAGATATGAAACAGGAAGCTCTGGCACAGGCTATAGGAACAAATCAGCAGACTATTTCGGCTATTGAAAACAGCGAAACTGTAGACGAACAAAAACTAATTGAGATTGCAAAAGCTCTTGAAGTTTCTGTTGAAGCAATTAAAAACTTTTCGGAAGAAGCGGTTTTTAATATTATTGGAAATACTTTTCAAGATCAAAGCGCAATTTACAATTGCAATTGTACTTTTAATCCTTTGGATAAAGTAGTTGAACTTTATGAACGTTTGGTGCAAGCTGAAAAAGATAAAGTTGAGTATTTGGAGAAATTATTGAACGGGAAATAACAGTTTTTGAAGATATATAAAAATGAAAAGAGACCTTCGATGAGGTCTTTTTTTGTGTTAGTATGCGTCAATTGCTAGCGCGAGCGTCCCGCTCGTGAACGTTCTAATTGGTTTTTGATTTTTTTTTGTGTTCACGAGCGGGGCGCCCGTGCTAGCGGGAGGTAGTAATTGTTAGCTGTAGTATCATTCATACCAATCACTAACATCCACATCAAATTTTTCAAATTCAATATCTGCATTTTCGATATCATCTTCTATTTTGATTTTGATTAAAGCACAAAATGGAAATGAAGTGTGCATTTCAGCGCCTATATCATTTTTTAAGTCGCTATTTGAGCCCCATTGTAATGTAACTTCAACATATCCTTCGACATCTATATAAATTGAATTACTGTCTATTTTCTTAAGATTAAATTGTTCTGGAACAATTGCATGGACTGACTGGTGTGTAGAAAGAAGAGAAATTTCATCAATGTTTTCGTAAACGACACGTTGTATGAATTCCTCATTAATTTCATTATCTAATGCATCTAGGATTTGCTTTTTTGTTTGAAGAATGGTAGATGCAAAATTATACAACGCTTTTATTACATTGTTTGATAGATATTCAATTTCTGTTTCTTCAATATCAAATGAATTGGGGTTAATATGTGTGTATTTATTTAAAACATCAATAGATTCCGCTATTTCAATTCTTATTTCTTTTATTTCTTCTAAATCAATCAAATTGTCATTGACAAATTTATCATCAAGACCGGATTGAATTGCATACTTAATCCTTTGGGCACGAGTGACTCCATTTTTTTTATCCGTTTCATTTTTATACCAACTACATTTTAAAATATTTTCATCTGGAGATAGTGAATACAAAAAATGTCTTGATAATTCTCGAATGCTATATGCAAAATTATTAAAACGAAGCTTGTTTTTTCTGTCTTGTAAATTCCATAAACTAGCTTCAAATAAGTTTTTTTCAAAATCTGAATTTAATAGTTTTTTAATCAATTCAATTTTATCTACCATTTGTGGAGTTCTTTATTTTCGATTAACTTATATATTGTGGCGAACGTTCTAAGACTACACGAGTTTTGGGATTAAAGAGGCGAGTTTTTTCCCTTATGCACAAATTTTCCAAGTACAAAACCATTTTTAAATTTAGCCAAATGCTCAAATCTCGTGTAACGACTGTTAGGTGCAGCTATGCTAAAAAGTCCTTTAGAAAGTCATCGATACCTGAGGTTTGTCTAGTCACTGAATCAAATAAATCACTAACCGAATAGTCATAATCAAACTCGTAAAGTTTTTCATTATCATCATCAATCATTTCAATTCTTTTTCTTTGATTCCAAAGCCATTCATCTTCATCAATGTAGTGTTTATATTGATATTCATACACTCTAAATTTTTTATCATTTATAGTAGTAACATAAATTTTACTCGTTATTTTTTCATCATGAGGTAAATCAATTGTGTGTTTGACTATTTCCCATTTGACTTCGTTCTGATTTGTTTTTTGAATTAATGTCAATATAAAATCTGAATTTGTATTTCTCATTTTAATAAATCTTTTTTAAAATCTTTATTCATGTTTTCTATGTCTGTTATAAAAGTAGTAAGATATCGATAGATATTTCTAGCATAATTTTCATCAAGAATATTGTACTGATTAAAGAATTTTCTAAACCAATTTACATTATTAATGTCGACGAATGTAATTTTGTGTTTATTAACTTCCGTTTCCAATAGTTTATAATGTTCTAAATCATTATCCTTCAAAGATTTTTTTGTTGATTTTAAAATTGGAGATAAATTCGAGATCTCTACCAAAATTTCATTTTTGTTTCCATCAATATTTGAAATTAGAATTGAAATTTTTGAACTAGATTTTTTTAAGTCTTTTAGATTATCCGGTAATCGATTAATAAAGAAGTTTTTTTTATTCAATTCTCTAAGCTGTTTAGTATTGTCCCAGATTTTGATGAATGTCCAAATTGTGATGATAAAACCAATAATCGATATTATGTCTGCTATTTCACTCATTAATTTCAATAATAGTGTATTTAATTCTTATCGCGTTTGTATTTATTTTCAACTGTTGTTGACTCTAATCAATTTATTCTTCAAACTCAATTTTCTATATCTATAAATTTGAATTTGTCAACCGGTACTTTTCGAACATGACCATCTTCGGATTCAATGATTGCAATAGTTTTATTCTTCCATCCACCATTTCCTCCAGTTAAAAACGGATCATCTGCGAAAGTGTGAAAGTAGCCTTTGAACCCATCATGTTGATTCAACTCAATTTGATATGGAAAAACGGTCACTGGCCTTAAATGATTTCTTGAATTCATACCCTTTGCAATTAATAATGATTCTATTATCTGACTATCTGGCCAATTCCAAGTTGGAAATTTAATCTTTAATTCATTAAAAACTTTGTTTGGAATCGCTGTTCCTGAATAACCATCATGACCCTTGCCACTTTGATTAATGGAAAATATTTCATTGTTCTTTTTGTAAACATGAAGATGATATTCTCCTGTTGGATTATGACGTTGATGTTTAGAATACGAATAAGGTCCTACTAAAAAGTTTTCTCCTTTTATCTTGGCTTCAAGTATTAGATTGTCACCTGATTCAGATAGTTCATGTATAAAAATTAGAACATCTTCAATTTCAATTAATTCTGTTGTCATTTGTTTTGTTATAATTGCACCTAACTTGTTTATAGGCGAGATAAAATTTCGTTTATACACCTGAATAAGGGAGATGTGCGAAACTTTATTTCGTCTTCTTACTTTTCAAATATAAGTGTTTTTTATCTTGAATTTTTACGGATTTCCGTATTCGGTATATTTATTAAGAGGTTATGCAAATAAAAAAGCGAGTAAAATTTCTTTACTCGCTTTAATCATTTATCATATGTTTTTTAGCCCAAAAATGCCTTCAATTCCTCATAACTCTTAATCTTCACACTAATTTTATCCTCATTAATAACACTCTCAATTTGTTCCGGAATAGGAAGTGTAATTCCTAAAGCAGGTTCAACTACATCCAAAAATTTAATAGGATGTGCCGTTTCTAAGAAAATACCAATTGCATTTTCGTGCTTTTGTAATTCTTTTTTCAAACCTAAATATCCAACAGCGCCGTGAGGTTCTGCGATGTAACCGTTGGTATTGTAAATTTGTTTTAAGGCTGCTAAAGTTTCTTCGTCAGTATAACTATAAGAAGAAAAGTCTTTTTCGAAAGCCTTTAAATCGTTATTATATAATTCCTGAATTCTAATAAAGTTACTTGGGTTTCCAACGTCCATCGCATTAGAAATTGTGGCTTTAGAAGGTTTTGGGTCGTATTTTCCGCTTTCTAAGAATCTTGGTACGGTATCGTTTACGTTTGTAGAGGCTACAAAATGTTCGATTGGTAAACCTAATTTCTTGGCCATAATTCCGGCACAGATATTACCAAAGTTTCCACTTGGGCAAGAAAAAACTAAAGGTTTGTTTTGGCTTTTCAATGCTTTGTAAGCAAAGAAGAAATAGAACATTTGCGGCAACCAACGCGCAATATTGATAGAATTTGCCGATGTCAGGTTTTTGTGCGCTAAAGTCTCATCTAAAAACGCTTTTTTTACCATATCCTGGCAATCGTCAAAAACACCATCAACCTCAAGTGCTTTAATGTTTTGACCTAAAGTAGTCAATTGTTTTTCCTGAATATCGCTTACTTTTCCTGACGGATATAAAATCACAACATCAACACCGTCAACCCCTAGAAATCCGCTGGCGACAGCACCGCCGGTATCTCCCGAAGTCGCTACTAAAACGGTATTTTTACTGTCTTTCTTGTCTTTATTAAAGTATGCCAGGCAACGTGACATAAATCGCGCTCCAACATCTTTAAAAGCCATGGTTGGCCCGTGGAATAATTCAAGAGAATAAATCCCTTTTTCGACTTCTACCACCGGAAAATCAAAGCTTAAAGTTTCGGCGATAATTTCTCTTAAATTTTCTTCAGGAATTTCATCACCTACAAATTGCTGAATCACATCAAATGCGATATCGTTATGGCTTAGATTTTCGATTACGTTAAAAAATGCAGGATTTAAAGGCGTAATAGTTTGAGGAAAATACAATCCTTTATCACTCGCTAATCCTTGTATCACAGCTTCTTTAAACGAAACTTCTGGTGCATTATGGTTTAAACTGTAGTATTTCATGGTTTATTTTAGATTTTCGGAAACAAATTCCAATTTTTTGAAATTCCAAATTCCAATAGTTATTTTTTTTAACCGCAAAGGACGCAAGGAAATTGTTTCTTTTGAAAACGCAGAGTTCGCAAAGCTTTGTGGTGATATTTTTTAATTTTAATAATTGTTTTTCGTTTTTTTTGTCATTCCGAGGAACGAGTAATCTCCGCGAGTAACTCCGTAACGTGAGTCCAATCTTTGTCGAGCTTCTCGCGAAGATTTCTCCTCCGTCGAAATGACAAACTGTGTGTGTTATACTTTGTGTGGGCTTCGACTTCGCTCAGCCTGACAAACGACATGTTGTTTCATTTGAACACCAATTTCACTGATTGTCACTAATTCTCTGTGTTTAAATTATTCCACAAACCAATTTGTGATAATTCGTGAAATTAGTGTTATATAATTCTTACGCCGTCTGGATTAATTTTCGAAACGTGAATTTCATAAGGCAAATTCATATTTTCGTAAACATCGCTCATGGCTTTTGCGATTTGGTCTGCGGTGTTTTTTCCTCTGCTTAAAGCAAAAATCGACGGACCAGAACCTGAAATTCCGGAACCTAAAGCACCGTTTTCAAGAGCCGTTTGTTTGATCAAATCGAAACCAGGAATCAAAACACTTCTTAATGGTTCTACGATTTCATCATGAAGCGATCTTCCTATCAAATCATAATCTTTGGTGTATAAACCGGCAATTAATCCGCCTACATTTCCCCATTGCATGATCGCACTTTTTAGGGAAACCGTTTGTTTTAATACTGAACGCGCATCAGATGTTTTTAACTCAATTTGAGGATGAACCACCGTTGCGAATAATTCCTCAGGACTATCAATTCTGATAATATCCAGCGGCGCATAACTTCTTACCAAAGTAAAACCACCCAAAAGGGCAGGAGCAACGTTGTCAGCATGAGCGTTTCCGCTGGCTAATTTCTCGCCCTGCATCGCAAACTGCACCAAATCTTTACGAGAATAAGGTTGTCCTAATAATTCATTAATCCCGAAAACGGCTCCGGCAGAACTTGCAGCGCTGCTTCCGATTCCGCTTCCGGCTTTGATATTTTTATAGATTTCGATCTCAAACCCAAAAGTTATCGGGTTAAAATCTCTTTCATAAGCTTCTAACATCGCTAAAGCCGCAACACCCGAAACATTTTTCTCGGTTTCTAAAGGTAAATCGGCACCCACAATTTTAGTAATACGAACTCCTTTTTGTTCTGTTTTTCGAACAATCATTTCATCACCCGCATTGTCTAAGCAAAGTCCAAGTACGTCAAATCCGCACGAAAGATTTGCAATTGTAGCGGGACAGAATAATTTTATTTCCATTTTTTTTTAAAGGTTCTGAGTTGCTAAGATGCTAAGGCTCTAAGTTTTTCTTTGCAACTATTTATTTTTTATTTTCTAAGGTTCTGAGATTCTAAGAGGCTAAGATTAGGTTTCAAAAAAAAACTCAGAACCTTAGCAACTTAGAACCTTAGTCCCTTTATATATTCCCAATTCTAATTACATCCGCAAAAATTCCTGAAGCGGTTACGGCTGCACCGGCTCCGGCTCCTTTGATCAATAATGGCTGATCTACGTAACGATCAGTGTAGAAAAGTACGATATTGTCTTTTCCTTCTAAATTATAGAAAGGATGATCTTTCGGGATGAATTGAAGACCAACACTTGCTTTTCCGTTTTCGAATTGAGCAACGTATTTCAATCTTGAATCTTTGGCTAAAGCTTCCTCATAAATTTTATTAAAATGATCAGCATGTTTAATTAAAGAAGCAAAAAAGTCTTCATTATTAGTTGTTGCCAAACAATCTGCCGGCAGGAATGATTCGTTTGCGATGGCATCAATATCCATTTCGTAACCGCTTTCGCGAATAAGAATCAGGATTTTACGCGCAACGTCGATTCCGCTTAAGTCAATTTTTGGGTCCGGTTCAGTAAATCCCTGAACTCCGGCTTCTTTTACAACATCGTGAAAAGAATTATTCTTATCAAAATTATTGAAAATGAAGTTCAGACTTCCTGATAAAACCGCCTGAATTTTATGCACTTTATCGCCCGAAGCAATTAAGTTTTTTACAGTATCAATAATTGGTAATCCCGCGCCAACATTTGTTTCAAATAAAAACGGAGCGTTGTATTGACGAGATAAACTTTTTAGTTTTTTATAATTATCGTAAGCAGATGAACAGGCAATTTTATTACAAGTTACAACGGCAATACTTTGTTTTAAGAATTTTTCGTAAGTTTCAGAAACGCTTGCATTTGCTGTAATATCCACAAAAATACTGTTACGTAAATTAAGCTCTTTGGCGCGTGCAATAAATTCTGTTGGAATCGCGTGTTCGCCTTTGTCTAAAGCCGATTGCCAGTCTTTTAATGAAATTCCGTCTTCATCAAAAAGCATTTTTCTGGAGTTTGATAAAGCAATTACACGAACATTAATCTTTAAATTTTCTTTTAAAAACTTTCTTTGATTATGAATTTGCTCGATGAATTTTTCACCCACATTTCCAACTCCCATTACAAATAGATTCAGTTGTTTGGTGTTTTCTTCAAAGAAGTTTTCGTGCAATGTATTCAATGCTTTTTTAACGTCTCTTTCGTTAATTACAGTCGAAATATTACGTTCAGAAGCACCTTGCGCAATAGCACGGATGTTTACGTTGTTTTTACCCAAAGTACTAAACATTCTTCCGCTTAAACCCTGGTGATTTTTCATGTTTTCACCAACCAAAGCAATGATACAAAGGTCTTTTTCTACAATAGCAGGATCAATTTTGTTTTGTAAAATCTCAACTTCAAAAGCTTTGTTGATCGCAGCTTCGGCATTCTCAGCATCCGAATTTAAAATTCCGATACAAATAGAATGCTCTGAAGAAGCCTGAGTAATAAAAATTACATTTATTTTTTCCTGAGACAATACTTCGAACAAACGTTTTGATGAACCCGAAACGCCAATCATTCCCGGACCTTCAAGTGTTACCAAAGAAATATTATCGATATGGCTGATTCCTTTTACAACAGTGTCTTTTGATGAAACCTGATTAGAAATTAAAGTTCCTACAGCTTCCGGCTCAAAAGTATTTTTGATTAAAATTGGAATATTTTTTCTTAAAACAGGCTGAATCGTTGGCGGATACAATACTTTGGCACCAAAATGCGATAACTCCATCGCTTCCTGATACGAAATATTGGCAATAGGCTGCGCTTGTTTTACAATTTTAGGATTAGCAGTAAACATTCCGTTTACGTCAGTCCAGATTTCTAATTGTGATGCGTTTAGTGCTCCGGCAATAATGGCGGCAGTATAATCAGAACCTCCACGACCTAAAGTTGTAGTGATTCCGTCAGTAGTCTGAGCGATAAATCCCGGTAAAATATTGATTTGATATTGGTTTCCACCAAAATATTCCTGAATCAATTTATTCGAAACTTCAAAGTTTACAACTGCTTTACCGAAGTTATTGTTGGTTTTGATTAATTCGCGACTGTCTTTATATACTACGTTTTTATCTACTTGCTGATATGCTTGTGCGATGATATAAGACGAAAGCAATTCGCCAAAACTTAAAATAGTATCGGCAGTTCTTGGAGATAATTCTCCCAATAAAAAACAACCGTCTAATAAAGTTTCTAAGTGATTGATGATTCTTTTTACGTGGCTTAACAAGCTGCTTTGCTCGCTTACCGGAATTAAATCTTTTAAGGTATCAAGATGTTTTTTCTCGATTTCAGCAACAATATCTCTAAAGCCTTCGTCGTTTGCCGCTGCTTTTGCTGCAGCCAATTGCAATAAATCGGTTACTTTGCTTAAAGCTGAAACAACAACTACTAGTTGATCTTGTTTAGAATTCTGGTTGATAATTTCGAGAACGAGTTTTATATTTTGAGCATTGGCAACCGAAGTTCCGCCAAATTTTAATACTTTCATTTTGATGTTTTTTAATAAGGTGCAAAGATTTTGAGTAACAAAGGTTCAAAGGTTATTTACTGTGAACTGAAACTAAAAACTGCGACTATTTTTTTTGTTTTGTAAATGTTTTTTATGTACCCATTGCCTTTCTTCTTTCATGAGAAAAGTATAGATAACCTGGATTATATATAAAATGTATACCCCTAAGGGGTAGTAGTAGTTGTAGTAGAAATTGTTGTAGCAGCAATTGCAACTCTAGTTGGAGTTGTCATTGTAGATTGATATTTTGCGCTGTTACTTTTCATTTTGATTTTTCAAAAGTACAGTTTTTTCTAAAAGTTAAAAAACCTAATTCCCTTTTTACGAATATTTTAAAAATTCAAATCTCATCAATTCAATATTGAGTATTCGTTAAAATTAAAACTCTAAAGATGACTTATTCCTATATTTAAGGCTTTTTTTGTTAATGCTTTAAAATGTTTGAAGGATCATTATTTTTGAAATTGATTCAAAAATCATCGAATTTAATCTATATACTAAGTAGGAAATGCTTTTTTTTGAGTTTATGGAATAAAATTCTAATCTGAGTTTTTAACAAACAAAGACCTGATTTTTTGTCTGATAAGGATTATGAAATAAATAAAATAGCGAAATCGAATTAGTGCAAATTTTAATTATTATGAACAAATGTTGCTTTTTAATATTGATTTGCTGAATTTTGATGTCTTAAAATACAAACAACATGAGAGAAATCCATTATATAAGTACTGAAATCCTAACTTTAGAAGCTTTACAAGAAATCATAGCCAATGGTAAAACACTTGAACTATCAGAAGAAGCAAAAGTAAATGTTCAAAAATGTCGTGATTATTTAGATAAAAAAATGGCCTCACATTCTGAACCTATTTATGGTATCAACACAGGATTTGGATCTTTATGTAATGTGAAAATTTCGAATGAAAATTTATCAAAGCTTCAGGAGAATCTGGTAAAGTCGCATGCGTGCGGAACCGGAGAAGAAGTTCCTGCTGAAATTGTTAAGTTGATGTTGTTGCTTAAAATTCAATCTTTAAGTTACGGACATTCCGGAATTCAATTGCAAACGGTATCTCGTTTGGTTGATTTTTACAATAATGACATTTTACCTATTATTTATACTCAGGGATCTTTGGGAGCTTCTGGAGATTTAGCGCCTTTGGCACATTTATCTTTGCCTTTATTAGGAGAAGGAGAAGTTTTGTTTGAAGGAAAAAAAGTAGCTTCAAGCGAAGTTTTAAAACGTTTTGACTGGAAACCAATTGTTTTACAATCAAAAGAAGGTTTGGCATTATTAAACGGAACTCAGTTTATGAGCGCTTACGGAGCTCATATTTTAATAAAAGCCTATAAATATTCTTATTTAGCTGATTTAATAGGTACCATTTCATTAGAAGGATTTGACGGAAGAAGCGAACCATTTAATGAATTAATCCATTTTATACGTCCTCACAAAGGGCAAATCGTTACGGCGCAACGTATTAATGAATTTCTTGAAGGAAGCGAGATTATTGCTCAGGAGAAAAAGCATGTACAGGATCCGTATTCTTTCCGTTGTATGCCACAAGTTCACGGCGCTTCAAAAGATGCGATCGATTATGTTCGAAAAGTATTTAAAACCGAGATCAATTCAGTTACAGATAATCCAAATATATTTATCGAAGCCGATCAGATTATCTCTGGCGGAAACTTCCACGGACAACCTTTGGCTTTAGCCTTAGATTTTATGGCAATTGCTTTGGCTGAATTAGGAAGTATTTCTGAAAGAAGAACCTATCAGTTAATTTCTGGATTGCGCAATCTTCCGGCATTTTTGGTAGATAATCCAGGATTAAATTCAGGATTTATGATTCCGCAATATACAGCTGCAAGTATTGCAAGTCAAAACAAACAATTGGCGACACCTTCAAGTGTAGACAGTATTGTGTCGAGCAACGGGCAGGAAGATCATGTGAGTATGGGAGCAAACGGAGCGACAAAAGCACTACGCGTTTTAGATAATTTAGAACGTATTCTGGCGATCGAATTGATGAATGCTTCTCAGGCAATTGCGTATAGAGAACCGCTAAAATCGAGTGATTTTATCGAGATGTTTTTGAGCAGCTACAGAGAAGTGGTTCCGTTAGTTAAGGAGGATAGAATCCTGCATTACGATATTGAAAAAACCGTTGAATTCCTTGACAGTTTCCAAATTGAAAACGATTTGTTAACAATGGCTTAACATTGTAAAGTATTAATGAAGTAATTTTGCACTATCAAAAATATAAAAATGTCAATAAACAGTATTTTCCAATTTTTAGTGCCGAAAGACAAGAAATTCTTTCCACTTTTTGAAGAGGCTTCAAGCAATTTAATTGAATTAGCTTCTAATTTACACGAAGCTGTAAATCTTCCATTAAAAGAAAGAGAAGTTCTTTTTCAGAGAATTGATGAATTAGAGCAAAGAGGAGAAGACATTACACGTCAGACCAATCTTGAATTGAGCAGAAACTTTATTACGCCATTTGATAGAGAAGATATTCATACCTTAATTACTTCTATTGATAACGTTGCAGATTACCTTCACGGAGCTGCAAGCAGAATGAGATTGTATCAGGTTGATAAGATTACAAAATCGATCAGAAAAATGACCGAAATCAATCTTGAAGCTTGTCAAAACATTGATAGTGCGGTAAAAGAATTGAGAAATTTACAGAATTTCAAAGTCATAAAAGATGCTTGTGCCAGAATTAATAAACTGGAAAACAAGTCAGATAACGTTTATAACAAAGCAGTTTTTGAAATTTTTGAAAACGAAACAGACGCTAAAAATATTATTAAATATAAAGAAGTGTTATCTGTTTTAGAATCAGCAACAGATAAATGTAAGAGTGTTGCGAACATACTAGAATCTATTTCAGTAAAACATTCTTAAATTCAATTTATTTCATTCTGAAGTTATAATTTATGACGCTACTTATAATTATTATAGTATTAGCCTTAATTTTTGATTACATCAATGGTTTTCATGATGCGGCAAATGCTATTGCAACAGTTGTTGCCACAAAGGTTCTAACGCCTTTTCAGGCGGTTCTTTGGGCAGCATTTTTTAACTTTTTAGCTTATTGGGTCTTCGGATTTGGTGTTGCGGATACTGTTGCTAAAACAGCAGATACAATGCAAATTGACCTGGTGGTTATTTTAGCGGGAGTTATTGCCGCTATTTGTTGGAATTTATTGACCTGGTGGTTAGGAATTCCTTCAAGTTCATCACATACTCTTATTGGTGGTTTTGCCGGAGCAGCAGTTGCTCACGCTATCGCTATACATGGTTTCTCAGGTTATGTTGATGCAGAAGGAGTTACACATCATTGGTATGATATAGTAAGCTGGTATAAGGCCGGTAAAGATGGCGGAATGCCTTCCGGGGTTCTTATTATTATTGCTTTTATTGTTTTAGCACCTTTATTAGGAGCTTTGGCATCCTACTTAATTTCGATTTGGTTGTTGAATGCTTCTCGTAAAAGTATCGGGCCAAAAATCTTTACAGTAGCTTTAATGATTGCAACTATCTGGTTCGTTTACACACAAATGATTCCTTATGAAGAAATTATAAAAGACGGACACAAACCTCGTTTTGCTTCTTCTGTTTTCTGGAGTGTTGCTTTTGAACCGCACAATATTAAATGGTTTTTAGTTGCATTTATTGTATTGACAGTAAGTGGTTTTTGTTTGATATTTAGTAGTTTGAATTTACATCAGGCAGATGCAGCTTTAAAGAAAATGCAATTATTATCTTCTGCGGCTTTTAGTTTAGGTCACGGAGGAAATGATTCACAAAAAGTAATGGGTATTATTGCAGCAGCTGTTGTGGTTTATATTAATACAAATCCTGGTGTTCATATGGATGCCTGGTTAGATGTAGCGCTTCCTTCTGAAGATGGTGCTTTCAGAATGCCAAGCTGGATTCCATTAGCATGTTATTCTGCAATTGCTGCAGGAACTTTAAGTGGTGGATGGAAAATTGTGAAAACAATGGGTTCTAAAATCACAAAGGTAACTTCGTTTGAAGGTGTTGCTGCTGAAACTGCTGGAGCTTTAACGCTTTATTTTACAGAGCACTTAAAAATTCCGGTAAGTACAACGCATACTATTACAGGTTCTATCATCGGGGTTGGATTAACAAAACGTGTTTCTGCCGTTCGTTGGGGAGTAACAGTAAGTTTAATTTGGGCATGGATATTAACCATTCCAATTTCAGCTTTATTAGCAGGTATTATATATTATGTTTTAAGCGTATTTATATAATAATAAAATGATTTTTGTAAAATGTGAGATGTAAAATCGCATTTTAAAATAGATAAAAAAAGCTGGTTTCTTTACTGAAACCAGCTTTTTTGTTTGGTAGTATGAGTTGTTTTAAAGTTATAATGTATTTACTTTATAATAAAAGAAGAGATAAAGGGTAGGAAATGGACAAATTGAACCAAATAGAAAGAATAAAAAGAAAGCTGATCCTTGCAAAAAATGCCGATAAGGATCTAAAAGTATTCGGAGCGAGTAGTCATCAATATACTTTAGGGGAAACGGTTAGTATCGATGAGATTCTAAGTTTTGAAAACGAGTATAATGTAGTGCTTCCGGAGGATTATAAAGCCTTTTTACTTCATATTGGTAATGGGGGAATCTCGTACGCAAATTCAGCTGCAGGGCCAGGCTATGGAATTTATCCGCTTGGAAAAAATACCAATGAACTAATCTATGAAAATACTAAGCAATATCTAAAAGAAGATTGCAAATTATATCCTGAAATGACGGATGAATTTTGGGCTGATTTGAATAAAAATATTGAAGAAGATGATGATATTTCTACCGAAGATTTTGAGGTTGAATTAGGTAAAATATTTTCAGGATTATTGCCTGTTGGTACGCAAGGCTGTACGTATTATTATGCGCTTGTTTTAAATGGTGAATTTAAGGAAAGAATAGTGAATGTTGATAGTGACAGGCAGAAACCATATTTTGCGTTTGAATCTAACTTTTTAGATTGGTACGAAAGATGGTTAGATCAGATTATACCAGAGAGTATAATGACGACTCAACCTGATTTGTTTAAATATACTTTAAGCGGATTGGCTGATTATATTTTAGAAGTGTTTTTTGCTACAGAAAATCACGATACTAAAACAGAATGCCTGAACGGCATCCTGAAAAAGGAAAAATTAGATGCAGCAACTTTAGATGTTCTAGAAGAACAATATGAATTAAGTTCGGGTGAAATTAAAAAAGCGATTCTTCAAATATTGACCAAGTTTGATTATGAACGTGCAAAACCTCATCTAATTTCTTATTCAGATGAAAGTTTACTGGATGTTTTTCAGTTTGTATTTTGGTATGCAAAAGATAAAAGTTCAGATTGGCTGGAAGTTATAAAGGCGAATATTGAAAACATTAATGATGAAGAAACGTTTAGTTTTTGTACTTATTTATTAGAAGCAATGAATCTTGATTATGCAGCTATTATTATTCCTTTTACTTATGATAAAAATGAAGATATAAGGGTTGATGCTTATTATGCGCTGGGAAAATTGAAGAATAAAAGTAATTATATTGATGCTTTTATATCCGGCCTTAATGATGAATCAAACAGGGTAATTCATATTGTTTTACAGGCTTTGAATGGAGTAGAAGACAAGAGGCTTTTAAAACACTATAAAGTAATAGCTGAAAAATTTCCGGTCGAAAAAGATTATATTTTAGTGAATCTCAATCATAGATTAAAACCATTTGGTTTGACCAATAAAACAATTAAAAAGATCAATACAGATTCAGAAATTGATGTTAATAATATCAAGTAGCATTAAGTTTTAGAGATAAAAAAAAGCTAGTTTCAGTAAAGAAACTAGCTTTTTTTTGTTTGTTATTTTAGGTCTATTTATTATTTGGTAAATAAGAATTCTTGTCCGCCTTGTTTTAAAATCATTTCTTTTTTATCAGAATTGAATTCAAGAACAATACCTGCAACATCAAATTTAAATACTTTGGTAGTTGTAGCTTCTAACGGAAAAGAAGGTTGTCCGGTAGCTTGTGCGATTAATGTATTGTCTTTTTTTGAAATCGTTATTTTTATTGGAATTTGAGTACTGCCATAAGTTCCGGAATACAAATCCAGAATTTCAGGACTAACAGCAACGTTTCCGAAAACCGGCATTGTAAAGGGTTTATTAAAATAAGAGTTTAAAGCGCATAATAAGATGTTATTATTGTCGTAATCCAAACCATTTGAAGTTAAGGCTAAAGCTAATTTTTCATTTGGAAAATAACCAGCAACAGATTTAAAACCATCGATTCCTCCGGTATGACCGTAATTTTTCTTTTCGTAATAAGGGAATTCAAATAATCCCATTCCAAATTTATCTTGTGCAGTTTTCATTTGATTTAAATGATCCATTGAAATGATTTTTCCGGCAAAAAGACCTTCAAAAAAGAGGTTTAAGTCGGTTGGATTGGAAACAATTGCTCCGGCACCAAGCGGAATAGACATATCTGTTTCGCTTTCTTTTTTCCATTTTCCATTTTCAGCTGTATACGAATAACATTCGTTGTTCGCAATATTGGTTTTTTTACCTAAATAAGTGTTTTTTAATTTTAATGGAGTAACAATTTTCAGGTTTAAAATTTCGCCAAAAGATTTCTTGTAAATATCTTCTAATACAAAAGACAATAAAACATAGTTAGAATTGCTGTATTGCCCTTTTGTGTTTGGTTCAAAAGCAATTTCGCCAGCTGCAATTCGTTCGATCATCTTAGCTTTCGATTGATATTGAGTGTTCCAGGTTAGGTAATCATCATCGTTTGTAAAGTCGTGTATACCGCTTCTGTGGTTTAGTAAATTACTAATTGTAATTGTTTTTGCATTTTTTACCGTTGGAAAATATTTATCAATAGTTTGATTTAAAGTGATTTTATTTTCTTCGATAGCTTTAAAAATAAGCGCTGCAGTAAAAGTTTTAGAGATAGAACCAATTCTGTATTTCGTATTTATACTTGATTTTTTTGAAGTCGCAACATCGTCAAAACCAATCGATTTTGTATAAATTGTTTTTCCGTTTTCAGAAAGGGCAATGCTTCCCATGTATTTGTTGTTTTTCTCTAAAAGAAGAAACAAACTATCCAGTTTTTTTGCATTGAAGGTTTGAGAAAATGCACTCGTAAAGACGAGAGCAAACAAGCAGCTGATGATTTTTTTCATGATGATGATTTTTGATTAATTGATTTTTTTAATTTTAATAAAAGGGTGATAAGAAAATAGAAAATTAAGATTGCTAATAACATTGCGGGAATAAACCAGTTGCCTAATATTTCGTGAGTTCCGTATTGAGTTTTACTTTCAGGATTCATTATTCCTAAGACAAATACAGAAGGCGATTCGCTTTTTATGTGAAGACCAACAAGATCTGGATTGAAGATTTTTGCAAAAATCAGAAAAACGAAACCAAACAGAAACAGGTATAAAACAAAGAAAAAGATGTACGAAATACCGTTTGTAAAGTTTAATATTAAAGCTTTAAAAACATGAACAGGATTGAATGTTCTGGTTGCCTGTTCTAGTTTTTTATCGGCAACAAGTGGTTTTAGAACTTCTTCCGGAAAACCTAATTTTTCGATAATATCTAAAAGTGAATCTAGTTCGTTGGTATTATTTCTATGCTGAATCGCTTCAAAAATATGGCTGTTAAATTCCATATAAATATCATCCTGATTCATTTTTGATAGTGATGCCGTCGCTTTTCTAACGCGCTTCATGTAGTCGTTGTAAATTCGCTGCGAAGCTTTCTGTTCGAATTTGATATCTTCTATTCTCATTGGATGATTTTTTTAATTGATTTCTCAAGATTCTCCCAGTAAATATTCATCTGACTTAGAGTTTCTATTCCGGCTTTGGTTAATGAATAATACTTTCTTGGAATACCGGTTTCTTGTTCTACCCATTTAGAATCTACTAATTCTTCAGTTTTTAATCGATTCATTAAAGGATAGAGAGTTCCTTCGGCAATTTCTATTTCAGTATGTTTTCTTATTTGTTCGATAAGTTCATAACCATAGTACTCATTATTTTTGAGCACATTAAGGATAATGAAAGTCAATGTGCCTTTCTTTACCTGCGATTTCCAGTTTGTTACAAATGTTTCGTTCATTCTGCTAATGTATAACAAAATACATAGTATAACAAAGTATATAGCTAAGTTTTTTTTTAATGCAAATATTTAAATATTTGATTTTTAAATACTTAAATGTTTTTAAAAGTTATTTCTGTAAGTTCTTGTGATTGTGTTTTCGTTTAAAATGTGTTTCCTTGATATTTTTTTTATCATCAGAAATTACACTTATGGTACCATCAACTTCGAGCATGGCAAGTTTAATGTCTGTTAAATGCTCTAAACCATGTTCGCGTGCAGCTTCTTTTAATTCTTCGTGTGAGATATCCAATTTACTCAAAGTCTTAAAATCAATTATGCCGTTATGAATCAGGATTTCGGGTTTATCTAATAGTAAATTGTTAAGACCTTTGTATTTATGGGTTAGTTTTTTAATGATGTAATTAATGATAAACAAAGCCAAAGCTGCAATTAATCCTCCAGAAAGACTTGTGTCAGGTCCGACCATGGCATTTTGAACGGAATTACTAATCAATAAAATCAGAATGATATCGGCAGTGTTCAATTGCGAAAGCTCTTTTTTGCCAAAAACTCTAAGGGCAATTGTCATGAAAAAATAAACAGCAACACTTCTTAGAATAATATCAAAATAGGGGGATAACATCATTTTTTGAGGATTTAAGTAATAAAAAAAGCTTTGTCTAAGTTTTTACACTCTGACAAAGCTACTAAATTAATTATGTGCGATTAAGTTCAAATGAACTTAAGTTATATTAGTTTAAAGTTCTTTTCGATTGCTTTGATCATTTCTCCGGCAACATCTTTGTTTGTGGCACCTTCGATTCCTTCAAGACCAGGCGAAGAGTTTACTTCAAGTAATAAAGGCCCTTTTGAAGAACGAATAATGTCAACTCCTGCCACTTTTAAGTCCATTGCTTTTGCGGCTTTTATAGCGATCTTTTTTTCTTCGGCAGTAACTTTAATTACAGAGGCTGTTCCGCCAAGGTGAATGTTTGCTCTGAATTCTCCAGGCATTGCTTCACGCTGAATCGCTGCAACCACTTTTCCGTCAATTACAAAACAACGAATATCTTTTCCGTTGGCTTCTTTGATAAATTCCTGAACCAAAATATTGGCATTTAAACTTTTAAAAGCATTGATAACACTTTCTGCAGCTTTTTTGGTTTCGGCTAAAACAACTCCTTTTCCCTGAGTTCCTTCAAGTAATTTTACGATTAAAGGCGAACCTCCAACCATTTTAATCAAATTGTCAGTATCAAGAGGAGAATTGGCAAAACCAGTGGTAGGAATATCGATTCCGCTATTCAAAAGCAATTGCAGTGAATATAATTTATCTCGTGATTGAGTTATGGCTGTAGCCGAATTTAAAACGAAAACCTTCAAAGCTTCAAACTGACGTGTCAGAGCGCAACCGTAAAAAGTAATGCTTGGTCGGATTCTTGGAATAATAGCATCAAATTGATTTAATATTTTTCCGCCACGATAATGAATTTCCGGAGTTTTAGCATCCAGTTTCATGTAGCATTCTTTGATGTTCAGAAAGTGCATTTCATGACCGCGCATTTCGCCGGCTTCCATAATTCTTTTATTGCTGTACAATTCAGGATTACTGGCCAAAAGCCCGATTCGTAAACCAGAAGTTGCTTTTTCTGAGTTTTGGTATAATTCTTTTAAAGCTTCGGTTGTAGGCTGGCCTAACATGTATTTTTCCTCCGGATCAACCAGTACACGTCCGCTCATGGCTTCACGGCCTAATAGCATACGGAAACCCATTGAATCCCTGTTGGTCAAAGTCATTTCTATTGGCCATTTGATATCGCCAAGTTTAATTTGAGTCTGAATCACATAGCGGTGTTCTCTAAAACCACTTGAGCTTTTTACAATTCTTTTGTCAACCAACGGAGCTTCACAATGAATGATGGTTTTAATATTATTCTGAATTGGATTAATATCAAATTTCACCCAATTGGCATCATTTTTTATAAAAGGAGCTATGTTTATGGCGTGCATTGCCGAAGTTTTGGCACCGGAATCCACACGAGCTTTGATTGTTGGGATTCCTAGTTCTGGAAATGAGCACCATTCTTCGCTACCTAAAATGACTTTGTTTTGAAGCATACGTTATTATTTGTTTTTATAGAGATTAATAGCCAAAAATAGCTATTTGCTTTTACTAAAGATACTAATTTATCTAAAAAAAATACCCGTTATGTTATGAAAACGTAACGGGTTTGTTATTTCTGTTATAAAACTTAACTAATTTATTGATTAGTTGGCTCTTCAGCTTTATGTATTTCTACTGATAACTCTTGAGAATCATCTTTCAAATCCATTAGGATTTCATCACCTGAATGAATTTTTGAAGTGATAATCTCTTCAGCTAATAAATCTTCAACATATTTCTGAATTGCTCTTTTTAGAGGTCTGGCTCCAAATTGTCTGTCAAAACCTTTTTCTGCAATAAATGCTTTTGCTTTGTCAGTAAGATTTAATTTGTATCCTAATTCAGCAATACGAGAATATAGTTTTGTAAGTTCGATTTCGATAATCAAATCAATATCGCCTTTTTCTAATGCATTAAATACTATTACATCATCAATTCTGTTTAAGAATTCCGGTGCAAAAGTTTTCTTCAATGCATTTTCGATAATGCTCTTAGAGTTTTCATCGGCCTGAGCTACTTTCGCAGCAGTTCCAAATCCTACGCCTTGTCCGAAATCTTTCAACTGACGTGCTCCAACATTCGATGTCATGATAATGATAGTGTTTTTAAAGTCGATTTTGCGACCTAAACTATCTGTCAAATATCCATCATCTAAAACCTGAAGCATCATATTAAACACATCCGGATGCGCTTTTTCGATCTCGTCTAAAAGTACCACACAATATGGTTTTCTGCGAACTTTTTCAGTAAGCTGACCACCTTCTTCGTAACCAACGTATCCCGGAGGCGCTCCAACTAAACGAGAGATAGCAAATTTCTCCATGTATTCGCTCATGTCGATACGAACTAATGCATCTTCAGAATCAAATAATTCTTTTGCTAAAACTTTTGCCAATTGGGTTTTACCAACTCCAGTCTGACCTAAGAAAATGAACGAACCAATTGGTTTGTTAGGATCTTTAAGTCCGGCTCTGTTACGCTGAATAGAACGTGCAATTTTTAAAACTGCTTCGTTTTGACCAATTACTTTATTCTGAATCAATTCAGGTAATTTAGCCAGTTTGTTGCTTTCTGTTTGTGCAATTCTGTTTACAGGAATTCCGGTCATCATAGAAACAACATCGGCTACATTATCTTCTGTAACTTCAATTCTGTTGTTTTTAGAATCTTCTTCCCATTGTTCTTGTGCAACAGCAAGATCTTTTTCAATGCGTTTTTCATCATCGCGAAGTTTGGCAGCCTCTTCGTATTTTTGTTTTTTGACTACCATGTTTTTCATTTCACGAACTTCTTCTAACTGACGCTCCAAATCCAAAATTTGTTTCGGAACATCAATATTAGTAATGTGCACGCGAGAACCCGCTTCGTCAAGAGCATCAATAGCTTTGTCTGGTAAGAAACGCTCAGACATATATCTGTTCGTTAATTTAACACAAGCCTCAATTGCTTCCTGAGTATAGGTTACATTGTGGTGATCTTCGTATTTGTCTTTAATGTTGTTCAAAATCGCAATAGTTTCCTCAACAGATGTTGGTTCTACAATTACTTTTTGGAAACGTCTTTCAAGAGCGCCATCTTTCTCGATATATTGTCTGTACTCATCAAGAGTAGTAGCACCAATACATTGAATTTCGCCTCTTGCCAATGCAGGTTTAAACATGTTCGAAGCATCAAGTGAACCAGTTGCTCCGCCAGCACCTACAATAGTATGAATTTCATCAATGAAAAGGATAATATCGTCATTTTTCTCCAGCTCGTTCATTACGGCTTTCATTCTCTCTTCAAACTGACCACGGTATTTTGTTCCTGCTACTAAACTGGCAAGATCAAGTGTAACCACACGTTTGTTGAAAAGAATACGAGATACTTTCTTTTGGATGATGCGCAGTGCAAGTCCTTCTGCAATAGCAGATTTACCAACTCCAGGCTCTCCAATTAAAAGAGGGTTGTTCTTTTTTCTACGGCTTAGAATTTGAGAAACACGTTCGATTTCTTTCTCGCGTCCTACAACCGGATCTAGTTTTCCTTCCTCTGCCATTTCTGTTAAATCTCTCCCAAAATTATCTAAAACCGGAGTCTTAGATTTTTTGTTTGACTTATTGGCTGGATTATTGAAACTACTTTCTTTAAGACTGTCATCTTGTCCTGAATCGTCATTATACGATTCGTTTCTTGGCAAGTTTTCTAAGAATTCTTCTTCGTTTGGAGTCATATTTAAATATTGTTCTTTAGCTATGTCATAATCTATTTTTAGTTTATTCAATAGCTTGGTTGTTGGATCGTTTTCGTTTCGTAAGATACACAATAGCAAGTGCGCCGTGCTAATAGACGAGCTCTGAAATACTTTAGCTTCAAGAAAAGTGGTCTTCAGTGCTCTTTCCGCCTGACGCGTAAGATGAAGATTTTTCTTCTCTGCATTTACTTCAACGCTTTGATTGGCTGGGCTCAGTATTTCTACCTTCCTGCGTAAATGATCTAGATCGACTGCAAGGTTATTAAGAATATGAATAGCTTTTCCGTTTCCATCCCTTAAAATGCCTAGCATTAGATGTTCAGTACCAATAAAGTCGTGGCCCAAACGTAAGGCTTCCTCTTTACTGTAGGTAATAACATCTTTTACTCTTGGTGAAAAATTATCATCCATAATATATAATTGGTATTGTAAATTTAGTGAATTAGTGTTTGAAAAACAAAAACCATACCCTTAAGGAACTCCTGACAGCTAAGAGACAAAAAAAATAGCAATAAAAGCGTTAAAATGTGCTTAATTTATTAACTAAAAGCGAAAATAAAGTTGTTAATAAATCATTGAAATAAGTGTAAGGAAATAGCTGAAAAAATTCCAAAAAAACGTATCTTGGCACGCTTTGAAACTAATATAATTATTTAAACATAACAACTTATGTCTGAAGGAGAAAAGTTAATTCCTATTAACATTGAAGATGAAATGAAATCTGCTTACATCGATTATTCGATGTCAGTAATTGTATCGAGAGCGCTTCCTGATGTTAGAGATGGCTTGAAACCAGTGCATCGAAGAGTTCTTTACGGAATGTATGATTTAGGTGTAACTTCAAGATCTGCCCACAAAAAGTCTGCAAGAATCGTAGGAGAGGTTCTGGGTAAGTATCACCCACACGGGGATACTTCTGTTTATGATGCAATGGTTCGTATGGCTCAGGAATGGAGTATGCGTTATTTATTAGTGGATGGTCAGGGTAACTTTGGATCTGTTGATGGTGACAGTCCTGCAGCAATGCGTTATACTGAGGCCAGAATGCGCAAAATATCTGAAGATATTATGGCGGATATCGAAAAAGAAACAGTTGATTTTCAATTGAACTTTGATGATACTTTATATGAGCCAAAAGTAATGCCTACAAGAGTTCCTACTTTATTAGTAAACGGAGCAACAGGTATTGCAGTTGGTATGGCGACAAATATGCCTCCACACAATTTAACTGAAGTTATCAACGGTACATTAGCGTATCTTGATAATAACGATATTGAAGTTGACGAATTAATGACACATATCAAAGCTCCGGATTTTCCAACCGGTGGTGTAATATATGGTTATGAAGGAGTTCGTGAAGCTTTTAAAACCGGTAGAGGACGTATTGTAATGCGTGCTAAAGTTGGTTTTGAAGAAGTTGACGGAAGAGAATGTATCATCGTAACGGAGATTCCGTATCAGGTGAACAAAGCCGAAATGATCAAACGTACGGCTGATTTAGTTAACGACAAAAAAATTGAAGGTATTGCGAATATTCGTGACGAATCAGACAGAAACGGTATGCGTATCGTTTATATCCTGAAACGTGATGCTACGCCAAACGTAGTATTAAATACCTTATATAAATTTACATCATTACAATCTTCTTTTAGTGTAAACAATATTGCATTAGTAAAAGGTCGCCCGCAAATGTTGAATCTAAAAGATATGATTCACTATTTTATCGAGCACCGTCATGATGTAGTAGTTCGTAGAACTCGTTTTGAATTACGTAAAGCAGAAGAAAGAGCGCATATTTTAGAAGGATTAATTATTGCTTCTGATAATATTGATGAAGTAATTGCAATCATTAGAGGTTCTAAGAATACTGAAGAAGCTCGTGAGAAATTAATTGAAAGATTTAATTTGTCAGATATTCAGGCTCGTGCAATTGTTGAGATGCGTTTACGTCAGTTAACAGGTCTGGAGCAAGATAAATTAAGAGCTGAGTTTGACGAATTGATGAAGTTAATCGAACATTTGAAAGCGTTATTGGCAGATGTAGATTTAAGAACAAACTTAATTAAAGAAGAACTTGAAGAAATCCGTGAGAAATACGGAGACGAGCGTCGTTCTACTATTGAATATTCTGGTGGAGATGTAAGTATCGAAGATTTGATTGCTGATGAAAATGTGGTTATTACAATTTCTCACGCAGGTTATATCAAACGTACTAACTTAACAGAATATAAAACTCAAAATAGAGGTGGAGTTGGACAAAAAAGTGCAGGAACAAGAGATCAGGATTTCCTTGAGCATATGTTCGTTGCAACCAATCACCAATATATGATGTTCTTTACGCAAAAAGGAAAATGTTTCTGGATGCGTGTTTACGAAATTCCTGAAGGAAGCAAAACTGCAAAAGGTAGAGCAATTCAGAACCTGGTAAATATTGAAAGCGATGATAAAGTAAAAGCTTTCATTTGTACACAAGACTTAAAAGACAAAGATTATATCAACAGTCATAATCTTGTAATGGTAACTAAGCAAGGTCAGGTTAAGAAAACTTCTTTAGAGAAATATTCTAAACCAAGAGTAAATGGTGTTGCTGCAATTACAATTAAAGAAGGTGATGAGTTACTTGAAGCAAAATTAACTAACGGAGAAAGCCAAATTATTTTAGCTGTTAAGTCTGGTAAATTGGTTCGTTTTGAGGAAACTAAAACACGTCCGATGGGAAGAACAGCTTCTGGAGTTCGTGGAATTACTTTAAAAGACGATACTGATGAAGTAATTGGTATGGTTACAGTTGATAAAGAAAATGTAAACGATACACAGATTTTAGTTGTAACTGAAAACGGATACGGTAAACGTACTAAATTAGTTGATGACGATGGAGAAGATGTTTATAGAATCACAAACCGTGGAGGTAAAGGTGTTAAAACACTTAATATCACCGAGAAAACCGGAAAATTAATTTCTATTAGCAACGTAACTGATGCTGATGATTTAATGATCATCAATAAATCTGGATTAACAATCAGAATGGCAATTGAAGATTTACGTGTAATGGGTCGTGCAACGCAAGGTGTTCGATTGATTAACTTAAAAGGTAAAGATTCTATTGCTGCTGTAACAAAAGTAATGAAAGATGATGTTGCAGAAGTTGTTGTTGACGAAGATGGAAATGTTATCGAATCTGCTATCGAAAGAGTAAAACCGGATTTAGAAGTTCTTGAAGACGAAGGTCCTGTAGAAGATGATGACGACGACGATACTGATGAAGAAATCGAAGACGAAGATGACTCTGACGAAGAAGAATCTGAAGAATAAATAAAACCCACTTATAATTAAATATACAATTGAATATTATGAAAAGTAAATATGTAATACTTGCGTCAGCATTATTGATTTCAGTAGCTACTTTTGCTCAAAAAGATCAGATAAAAAGTGCTGAAAAGGCTTTAAAAGGAGGAGATGCTCAGGGAGCAATTACAATCCTTAATGATGCAGAAAATATGATAGTAAATGCTAAAGATGTTGAACAAGCTCAGTTCTACTCTGTAAAAGCGAATGCTTATTTAGATTTAGCAAATAAAAAAACAGACGAAAGTAAAAACCTTTCTCTTGCTGCTGAAAACTATAAAAAGTTAATTGATGTTGAAAAAGCTTCAGGAAAATTAAAATATTCTACTCAGGCTGCAGCTTCTATCACTGAAATCAAAGGAAAGTTGATTAACTCAGCTATCGCAGATTCTCAGGCTGGTAAAAATGTTGAAGGAGCAAAAAAATTATATGATGCTTACTTGTTAGAGAAAAAAGATACAATCAATTTGTATTATGCAGCTTCAACAGCAGTAAATGCTCAGGATTTTGATCTTGCATTGCCAATGTACGAAGAGTTAAAACAATTAAACTACTCAGGAAAAGGAACTAGCTATTTAGCAGTTAATAAAATTTCTGGTAATGAGGATGCTTTTAACAGTGCAAAAGACAGAGATTTAGCTGTAAAATTAGGAACTCACGAAAAACCTAAAACAGAAGCTATTCCTTCTAAAAGAGGAGAGATCTACAAAAACTTAGCTTTAATTTTAGTTCAAAAAGGACGTAGCGAAGATGCTAAAAAAGCAATCGCTGATGCAAGAAAAGCAAATCCGGAGGATACTTCTTTGATTCTTACTGAAGCTAACTTATACTTAGAGTCTAAAGATTTTGAAACTTACAAAAAATTAGTTGGTGAAGCTTTAGAAAAAGAACCAAACAATGCTGATTTAGTATTTAATCTTGGAGTTCTTAGTGCTAATGCAAAAAATAATGCTGATGCTGAGAAATACTATTTAAAAGCGTTAGAAATTAATCCAAATTACACAAATGCTTATCTTAACCTTGCAGCTTTAAAATTAGAAGCTGAAAAGCCAATTATTGATGAGATGAACAAATTGGGTACTTCTGCAAAAGATATGAAACGTTACGATGTGTTGAAAGCACAAAGAGAAAACGTTTTTAGAGGAGTTATTCCTTACCTTAAAAAAGCAAATGAGTTAGATCCTAAAAACGAAGATGTTTCTAAAACATTATTAGGAGTTTACAAAGCTTTAGAAATGACTGCTGAGGCAAAAGCATTAAAAGCTACAATGTAATTCTAAAAAACTTATTCCATAAAAAAAGATCCCGTTGCAAAACGGGATCTTTTTTTTTATGCCTGAAAATAATTAGCTAACTAGTTCAACAGACAATGTAATTGTTGTGTTTAATAGTTTTGAAATCGGGCAGATTTCTTTTGCTTTGTTTGCTGTCTTTTCAAATTCTTCAGCTGAAATATTAGGAACTTTACCTTTTAAATCTAAATGAATTAAAGTTATAGATCCATCTTCAAAAGTAACTGTGGCTTCTGTATTTAAATCATCTGCAGTAAAACCTCCTTCGTTAAGTAAAAAGCTTAATTGCATCGTAAAACAGCCAGAATGAGCTGCTGCAACTAATTCTTCAGGATTTGTTCCAACTCCGTCTGCGAATCTTGTTTTAAATGATAATTGAGCATTATCTAGTGTAGTACTTTGAGTACTGATTTTTCCAGTTCCTTCCATGCCAGTTCCTTTCCAGTTGGCATTTGCTTTTCTTGTAAATTTCATTTTCGTTGTTATTAGGATTAATAATTGAATTTGTTCATTTATTGATTATCAATAGATAATGTGGTTTATCAAATATAATCAATATTTTACAGAATTGTTTTATGAAGTTGAATTGGGAATGTTAAGCTTAGGGTTTCAGGTTGAAATGAGATAAAGGTTGGAGTGGATTTTACCGCAAAGCACACAAGGTTTTTTTATATACTGGGATTTAATAAAACGCAAAGTTCGCAAAGCTTTGTGTTATTTAGCTTTGGGAACTTTGCGGTGAAATCCGAACAGTACAAAAAAAAACTGCAATGAATATTTCACTGCAGTTTTGATATTTAAATTACTCCTGACCCAGGCTACGTAATTGTTTTAATTTATCTTTCCAAAGCTCAAGGCTTTCTTTATGGATAGCGATGTTTTTACGAACTTCAAGAACAATTGAATTCTCTTTTTTAGCGTTTTTGGTATTCGCAAAGAACTGAATGTTATTTTCTAATTGGAAAATCTCATTTTGAACTTCTTCAATTTTACGCATTAAGAAGATCTTTTCGTTATCTAATTTACGAGTATCGTTGCTGTCAGATAATGAATCAATACGATTAGAGAAACGCATCATTTCAGTTTCTTTTTTACTCAAACTTAGCTTTTCAAAAAGTGCATCCAGGATTTTATTGAATTTTCCTTCGATATGACGTCTTGAAAAAGGAACTTTTCCGTAGCCTTTCCAGATTTCGATATGCGCTTTAATAGCGTCAAGATCAGTTTTGTGATCACCTGTTAATTGGTAAGCTCTTAAAATGTCTAAGTATGCTTTTTTATTGTCGAAAGCAGCAACTTCGTCAACGTTTTCTTCAGATTTGTGCTCTTTTAATTTATCGAAATAATGATTGCAGGCATCTTTAAATTCTTTCCAGATTTTATCTGAATATTTTTTAGGAACGTGACCAATTTGTTTCCACTCTTCCTGAATTTGTTTCATGATTGGAGTAGTGGCAGCAAAATCTGTACTTTCCTGCAATTCTTTGGCTTTTGCAACAAGAGCCATTTTTTTATTCAAATTGTCGTTCTGATCCTTTTTAATGTCTTTGTAAAACGAATTTTTAAAAGAATTAAAGTTTCTAACTGCAGTTTTAAAAGCAGCCCAGGTTTCTTCATTCACTTCAGATGGTACTTTTCCGGCAGCAAAAAACTCATTTCTAAGTGCTTCTACTTTTTGAATTTGTACTAACCATTGAGAGTGAGAGTTTACTTTTTCAGTTCCTAAAACCTCAATTTTACCAATGATTTCTTTTTTAACTTCAAGGTTTTTTTGTTCGTTTGCTCTTTGACTTTCAAACAAAACTTCTCTTTTATCGTGAATTTTTTTAGTCAGTTCGCTAAATTTATTCCAGATTACATCACGGTGTTCTTTAGAAACAGGTCCGATATCTTCTTTCCATATTCTGTGTAAATCCTGTAATTCACGGAATGCTTTGCTAATGTCAGTTTCGTTTGCTAACTCTTCTACACGAGCAATTATTTTTTGCTTTTGCTCCAGATTGTATTTAAAATCTAAATCTCTGGCCTCACGATCTAAATGCAGATAATCATAAAAATTTTCTACATGAAAATGGTAATTATTCCAAACGTGATTGTATTTGTCTTTTGGGATTGCTCCGGCATTTTTCCATCTTTCTCTTAAATCATTAAAATGTTTCAGAGTGTCTTTGATGTTTTCCTGCGGATTGATAAGTTCTTTAAGTTCTTCTACAATCGCAAGTCTGTTGTCTAAATTCGATTTTAGATTGGTTTGTAAATGCTTGAAATGAGCATTTCTTTTTTCTCTAAAAACATTATAATATTCGTCAAATTTAGATTTTAACGGAGAATGATATTCAAATTCCTCATTCGGGTCTTGTTTAGAAGCGTTAAATTCGTCTTTTTTCTCCTCTATAAGGTGGTTGTATTGTAGTAAAAATGATTTTTTAATTTCTTCGATATGATCTTTTACAGACATTACTTTATCTGTATTGATCAATTTTTTAAGCTCATCAACAAGTGCATCCAAAGAAAAAGTATCATAATCCTGCATAGGAATGTCATGACGCTCTTTTAGCGTTTCATCTTCACTTTCTTCGGCGTTCGAATTGGTTATAGCATCTAATGCAGTCTGATGATTGGCTTCTGTCTCTTCGGCTGTAGCGTCTGCTTCAGTTTCAGTTTCTGAAGTAGAAATTTCAGCAGCTGTTTCAGGCTCCGATGTTTCAATTGCATTATCTTGTGTAGAATCGCTAATCTCGATTTCTAATTTTCCGTCTGCTTCTTGCAGGTTATCATTCTTTTCTTCTAACATTTTAAATGTATAAGGTTTTTATTTTAAACAGAGCGAAAGATACTAAAGGTGTTTCTAAATACAAAATAAATCGTTTGTTTATACGCTTTTTTAAGATGAAATTCCTATTTATTGCGGTATTTTAGGAATATGATCTTGGTTTTTTGGCTGATTTTTTTGAAGTAAATTTAAATTTCGGATTAATAGAAATTTTAGAAAAATCAAATTAAATTGATATTCTAAAGTTGAAATTTTAGTTTTCTTTCAAATTAAAATAAAATAAGCATGCCAACTTCGATGCCGTAATTATAAGATTTATGTCCTCCAAAAGCAATGCTGGGATGAATATAAGCCATATCATTTTGGGTTATTTTTCGTCCGAATTCTATAAAAGCATTATTGGGATAACCTTTGGTCGTAGCATTATATCGAAATGCAACATCGGCAGCAATCCAGTTTTTTCCGATGATATACATGAAATAATTTTCGAATGCCGTTGTATTTACATCCTGTCTATTGTCAGATCCGGCAAAGCTTATCTGGTTTTCTAAAGAAGCGATCCAAAGCATCTTTTTTTCTATAAGATAACTTCCGTAAAATAGAGCAGGGGCGAAAACCCATTTTCCGGTACCTATGGCGGGATCTGCAGCTGAGTTTGAAATAATCCGGGCTCTAAATGCGATTCCTTTGTTATGTTGTAAGTAAGGGATATAACTTATGCCGACACCAATATCTCCAATTCCGGTTTTATTGACAGAAGAAGTATTGGTAGAAATTAAAGGAAGGTCTACTCGTAAATTCCAGGCTCTGTTAGCAATAGGATGTAAAAAACGAAGTTGTGTAGTATTATACGATCCGGAATCAGTATCGAGATATTCATTAAAAAGTAAAATAGTTTTTAAATAATAATGATACCGCGCCTCAGTGTAAGGATTCGCTTTAGGTTCTAAAGTATCCTGAGCTTTTACCGAAAGAGTAATTAAAAAGCTTAATAAAAAAAAAAACTGTAATTTATTCATAACTACTTATTAATGAGTAGTCTAAAATTAAGTAAATTACAGTTGTTTTTCTTTATGTCTTTGATTTTTTTATTTGTTCCAGATTTTCCAGGCTTTTTCTGCCTGAAAAATAAGCATGTCGTAACCGTTTTTTATTACGGCACCTTTTGCTTTGGCATTTTTTAAAAACTGAGTTTCTGCAGGATTGTAAATTAAATCGTAAGCGATGTGTTTATCTGTAAAAAACTCATAAGGAAGATCAGGACAAGCTTCTATATTAGGGCTTGTGCCAACAGGCGTACAATTGATTATGATTTTGAAATTATCAAAAGTAGTAGCATTGATTAGGTTGTAATCGATGATGTTTTCTTTTGCTTCTCTCGATACAAATGTATACGGAATGCCAAGTTCATCCAGTGCAAAGGCAACACCTTTTGAGGCGCCGCCTGTACCCAGAATAAGTGCTTTTTTATGATGCGGTTCTAATAATGGTTCTAATGATTTTTTGAAACCATAATAATCCGTGTTGTATCCTTTTAGTTTACCGTTTTTGGTAAATTTAATCGTATTTACGGCGCCAATTAGAGCTGCTTTCTTTGAAAGTTTATCTAAGAAGGGAATAACTTGTTCTTTGTACGGAATCGTAACGTTTAGACCTTTTAAATCGGGATTGTTTTTTACTAATTCAGTGAAATAATTAATTTCGGAGATGTCAAAGTTTTCGTAGCTGTTGCCGGCGAAAACTTCATCGCTGAATTTTTCTGTAAAATATCCTTTTGAAAATGAGTAACTAATATTGCGGCCTAACAAGCCAAAACGTCTTCTTAAAATATCAATCATTATTGTTTTCTGTGTTTTTCGATGTAATTTTTAACCATTTTTTTTGTCCATACTACCGGAAATAAATCTTCGATTAAGATATAATTATCAAAGTTTAAACGCAAACCATTACTTAAATGAAATTTTGCTTTGGTATTGTCCTGAATCATAAAATACAATCCTGCCAAACGATATTCGATTTCGTTTTCTTCAGGAAAATATTCAGATGCTTGTAATAAAGTCTGAATAGCACTTTCGAACTCGCCTAAAAATTGAAGGATATCAACCCAAAATAACCAGGTGTCTAAAGCGTAATCTCCAAATTCTACCGCTTTTCTATAACCAAATTCAGCTTCTTCAAAAAAGTTCATTTGCTTATTGATCGTCGCATAACGTTTCCAGTACAAACGATTTTGATTGTCGATAGCTAATGCTTTATTAACAAAAAATAACGCTTTTTGAAAGTTTTTCTGGCGAACATAAAAATCAGTAATGGCAATCCATCCTTTGTCTAAAAGCGGATCCTCATGTACAGTTTGATTGTAATATTGAAGCGCTTTTACGGCATTACCTAATTTTTCGTAGCATTTACCAATACGCAATAGCGCATAAGATGTTGCATCGTCTAACTCGATGGTGCGGTTGTAGCTTTCGATTGCTTCGCTGTATTTTTTAAGACGCTCATACGCTTTTGCTTTTTCCATGAAAGCACCTAAAAACTCATCGTCGATTAGGGTTGCATAGTCAAAAGCACGAATTGCGTTTTCGTATTCTTTTACGCCATAATGCAAACGTCCGAGCTGGTGCCAGGCAATTTCGCTATATGGGTTTTTGTTGATGTATTCGTTTAAATATACAATAGCTTCCTGGTTTTGATCTAAAAATTCAAAACAATACACCACGTTATACAAGGCAGACTGATCTTCTAAATCTTCTTCAAGACATTTGATAAAACTGTCTTTTGCCATCTCAAGGTTATCCATAAAAAGATATTCCATTCCGATCAAGTTGTATACGTCAGCGTAGTCATCTGTATATTGCAAGGCAATTTTAAGTAATTCTACTGCTTTTTCGTGTTGATCTCTTTTAGAACAAATATTGGCTTTCTGGATGTAAATTTCCTCGTTATTAGGTTCTATTGCATATAACTCGTTCAGGAGTTTTTCGGCGATTTCTAGTTTGTCGTCGTAAACCAACATTTCTACTTGTACTAATTTTAAGCCCGTAGATTTTGGGTGTTGGTCTAATGCAAGTTTCAAGGCCTTCTTTGCTAAATTAGCCTTGCCTATGTCTAAATAATGAAGAATAATTTCTTCGAATTCTTCAGAATCAAAAAAGAGTACTTTGTTAGTTTTTAACATCGACTCAAATTTGGATAGGGATAGGTTATAATCTTCTTCTTCGTTGCTTAATTGCATACTGTCTTTATTTGAAATTAGCCTGTTATAAATTTAGGCAACCATATTATTGTTGTGAGGAATGAGAATTAATTGTTGTGAACAATTTAATTAACAATATGGACAGAATTTCTATTCTGTTTTAGGTTATAATCTTTTGGTGTTTAAAAGATTAAATTTGATTATTATTCTATATCTTGTTTTTAACCGGGAGTTCTAGCTCTGATGGCAGCGATATCCTTTTATTTCCGCCGCGGCGGACAAAAGATTTAGCGAACAGCAGGAAATAGCTCCTAATTAAACTACTTGTTCTTTTTTTAATATTTCATCCATAACATTTAAGATTATGGCACAACCTTCTTTTATTTCTTCGTCAGAAATGGTTAATGGTGGTGTTATTCGTATTGCGCATCCTTCAAACAGCAACCAGAATAAAATGAGGCCTTTATCCTGACAATTTAAAATAACCTGATTGGTTATTTCGGCACTTTCTGTCATGGCGGCAAGCATTAATCCTTTTCCTCTAACTTCCTTTATCAAAGGATGTACCAAAAGCGATCTGAAGAGTTTTTCTTTGTTTAGTGTCTCCTGCATTAAATTTGTTTCAGTTAATTCCTGCAAAGTAGCTAAGCAGGCTGACGCAATGACAGGATGACCTCCAAAAGTAGTTATATGCCCTAATTTTGGGTTTTCGGTCAAAAGATCCATTTTTTCTGCCGATGCGGTAAAAGCTCCTACGGGCATTCCGCCACCCATTCCTTTTCCCATAACGACGATATCCGGAACTACGTCATAGTTCTGAAAACCAAATAGTTTTCCGGTTCTTCCAAATCCAGGCTGAATTTCGTCTACAATCATCATCGCTCCAACCTCATCGCAACGCTCGCGTACTTTTTGCAGATAATTATTTTCCGGCTGAATAAATCCGGCGCCTCCCTGAATGGTTTCTAAAAGTATAGCGGCTGTTCTGGTGGTTATTTTTTGTAAATCTTCTATGTTATTGAAGGTAACAAAATCAACATCGGGAAGCAATGGTCGAAAGGCTTGTTTGCGTTCTTCGAATCCCATAACACTCATAGATCCCATTGTGTTACCGTGATACGCGTTGTGGCATGAAATAAGCTGACTGCGACCTGTGGTTCGTTTGGCTAATTTTAGCGCGCCTTCGATAGCTTCTGTACCTGAATTTACCAAATAGGTTTTGTTTAAGGATTCTGGCAGGAGTGAAGCCATAAGTTTGCAATATTCTACAGCCGGGCTTTGCGAATATTCGCCATACACCATAACGTGCGAATACTTATCCAGCTGGTCTTTAATGGCCTGATTGACTCTCGGGTGCTGATGCCCAAGTGTACATGCCGAAACTCCGGCAACAAAATCTAAATATTTTTTATCGTTTGTATCGTAAATATAGGAACCAATGGCGTGAGAAACTTCCATTCCGAGTGGGTAAGGAGAAGTTTGTGCCTGGTATTTTATAAAATCTGGATTCATTTTTTTTTAAGGTTCAAAGTGGCAAAGGTACTAAGGTTCTAAGTTTAGTCTCGGTCTTGGTTTTCGGTCTCAGTATGAAACTGAAAACTGTGACTAAATACTGTAACTGAATTTAACCGCAAAGATCGCAAAGTTTTACGCAATGGTCGCAAAGCTGGAGTCAAGTTTATATTATTAAAATGCAAAGTTCGCAAAGCTTTGCGATTGAAAACTGCGACTATCTATATTGCAAAGATAAGAAACTGAAAACTGCGACTGCGACTGAAAACTATTTCTTAGTCTTAGTGCTTGCTTTCGTAGTGCTTGTTTTAGCAGCGGGTTTCTTTTTGTCGTAATCAAGGGTTTCTTTCCTGACTTTCATCGGGGTGGTTTTGTCCTTGGCTTCCTGGTCTTTTCCTTCCTGTACTAATTTGTCATTGAGTTCATTGTCTTCGGCGCTAAAGATATCGTCTTTCGACTTTATTCGTTCATCACCTCGCCATCGTAAACCTTTTAGTTTACGTGCGTTTTCTGGCAGATCGGCTTCGGGATAAATATCTCCGTCGACTTTATTAAAAAATGTAATGGTTTCGATATCATTATTTTCTAAAATAAGATTGATTTTACTACTTACATTTTTATTGATCCCGATAAGCTCATGATCATCATTTCGCATATAATAGACGACTTCGGTATTTTTGATCACGTCAACATCATGTAATTTTCCGTCTTTGAATTTTCCAAATAAATTGAGTCCCTTGACCTGATTATAACCGGTTCCGAGGGTATCCCGCGAGACTATAAACGTATTGTTGAGGACCTTTAAGGAATCTATTTTTTTGGTCGTATTGTCACCAATTAAATGCATGATATCTCCTGTGATCTGACTTTCTCCGTTCCATAGAATCGGATTTCCGATTAATTTTGTTAAGGCACTTTTAGAATTTGAATGGATCGAATCACATTTTCCGCTCATATCGATTTTATAGAAACGAACGTTTTTATATGCTCTTAAAATTCGTTCGCCTTCTTTGCCTGTAACCATTAATTTTTGTCCGTGAATGTAAAGGGAATCTTTTTCAACAAGATTTATGGCTACGGCTCGTTTGGTTACAAACATCGAATCTTTTAGTTTGTAAATTTCGGCATAGTGACCTTTTACGATTCCTTTATTGATAGAGTCGGTAATTTTTACATTTCGGGTCGCAGAAGCAAATTCAATATTTCGATTGTAGTATAAACTATCGCCTTCTATCAGTCGATCATCATATTTTATGTACGATCTCCTTAAAAAATGAGCGAGATTTTTTTTCGTATCATAAAAACCTTTTTCGGTATAAATATAATTCGCCTGACTTGTAATTGTTGATGGTCCGAACAAATAGGTATGTCCTGAATTACTGTAATAATCTAGATGATTCGATTTTATAACATATTTAGGATTGGTAATCGTAACTTCTGTCAGGAATTGAAACTTCTTCTCAGCAACAAAATATCTTCCTGATTTACTTACCAAAGTATTGTCTTTATTAACGATTGTACCTTTTGTATTGTAAAAAACCTGCTGAATATTTCGATCAAAATTAATAGTATCTGTGCGCAAAGTAGCATCTGGAGAACTCATTACGGCATCTCCGGTTGCAAAAGCTTTTTTTGAATTTCCGCTATATTCGGCATATTTACTGTTCAGGAACAAAGTATCACCTTGAACTAATTGTACGTTACCAAAAGCTTTAAGGTAGTTTTCTTTTTTAAAAACGTAGGCTTTATTACAAGTTAATACAATTCCGTCGTGATTTACTTTTACGTTTCCGGTCAATAAAACTCCATCTGGTACAAGGACTTCATTGACTTCTACCAAATCTGCATTTTCAATATTAATTGTTTTTGGCTTTGGTGCTTGGGCAAAAATGGATTGTACGCTTAATAATAGCAGACAATATGATATGAAAAAGAATGATTTCCTCAATTGATTAAATTTTTGTCAAATTTATGAAAAAGGTTACAACCTTTAGTGATATTGTGATTAATTTAATTGTTTCTTTTTAGGTGCAAAGGTTCAAAGTAACAAAGGTTCAGAGGTTTTATAAATTCTTCGAATTTTTAATAATTCTTTCTTTTAAGTTCAAATTGGCAAAGGTTTGCAAACATTTAATCTTTGTTCCTTTGCATCTTTGCGACTTTGAACCTTATATTAATTATCAACAAAATGGAGTACTCTTTCGTTGTAGTTTGATTTTTAAATTAAAATAAAAGCAAAAATGATTTTTGTTTCCTTTTCCATTTAAAAATAAAGCTAAATTTAGAAATTCAGAAACGAATTAGTTTATAGAACGAATTATGATAAATAAAAAAGTTTTTGTTGCAGGATTGGCTGCAACCATGCTATTTTCTGCATGTAAAACCAAAGATTTAAAAATGAATAAAAAAGAAGAAATTCCTGCTGATAGGAAAATTGTGGTATATCAGGTTTTTACCCGTTTGTTTGGAAATAAAAATACAACCAATAAACCTTGGGGGACAATTGAAGAAAATGGAGTTGGAAAATTTAATGATTTTACAGACAATGCACTTCATGAAATTAAAGATTTAGGGGTTGCTTATATTTGGTATACCGGTGTTCCACATCATGCTTTGGTGAGGGATTATAAAGCTTACGGAATTTCTGATGATGATCCGGAAGTGGTAAAAGGCCGTGCAGGATCGCCTTATGCGGTAAAAGATTATTATAATGTAAATCCAGATCTGGCGTTGAATCCGGCAAACAGATTACAGGAATTTGAAGATTTGATTGCGCGAACGCATAAAGCAGGTCTGAAAGTTATCATTGACATTGTACCGAATCATATTGCCAGAAAATATGAAGGAAAAAATAATCCTGAAGGCGTTAAGGATTTTGGTGCCGATGATGATGTAAATGTAGAATATAGCAGAAATAACAATTTTTACTATATCCCAAATAGTCATTTTGAAATTCCTGACAATGATATTCCATTAAATGGAGAAAAAAATCCTTTGGTGGATGGAGTGTTTGATGAAAAACCTGCAAAATGGACAGGAAACGGATCTCGTAAAGTAAAACCGGATCAAAACGATTGGTACGAAACGGTAAAAGTAAATTACGGAGTTCGTCCTGACGGATCTAAAGATTTTCCGGAACTTCCGGCTGGATTTGATCAAAAATCGTATCAGGAACATTTTGCTTTTTGGCAGGATAAAGATGTTCCGGATTCGTGGAAGAAATTCAAATCAATCGCTTTGTATTGGACAGCGAAAGGTGTTGATGGTTTTCGATATGATATGGCGGAAATGGTTCCGTATGAATTTTGGAGTTATATGAATTCGGCGATTAAAATGAAAAATCCGAATGCTTTTTTATTGGCAGAAGTATATAATCCAAATGAATACCGAAATTATATTCGTTTAGGAAAAATGGATTATTTGTATGATAAAGTCGAAACTTATGACAAACTAAAAGATGTTATTCGCGGAAAATCGTCTCCTGATGGATTATCGGATATTCAGAAAAGTATGTCGGATATTGAACATAATATGCTTCACTTTTTAGATAATCATGACGAACAACGTTTGGCTTCGCCTGAATTTGCAGGAACACCAGAAAGAGGAAAGCCTTTAATGGTGGTTTCGACTACGATTAGTACATCGCCAACAATGGTTTATTTTGGGCAGGAAGTAGGAGAGGCAGGAAACGAAAATGCAGGTTTCGGGACTCGTTCCAGAACTTCTATTTTTGATTATATCGGAGTTCCTAATCACCAACGCTGGATGAATGAAGGTAAATTTGATGGTGGAAAATTATCAGATTCAGAGAAAAATCTACGTGATTTTTACAAACGATTATTAAATTTCTCTATTAATAGTCCCGCTTTGATGGGAAGTTATCAGGAAATTCAATCTGTAAACCGTCAGAATAATGCAGGATATGACGAATTGCTTTATTCGTATGTTCGTTGGTCTGAAAATCAAAAACTGATTGTAGTTGCAAACTTTTCTTCTGAAAAAACAAGTGAGTTTGAATTGAAAATTCCTGCAGATATTATTTCAAAATGGAATTTGAAAGACGGTGAATATACGCTTACAGATCAGTTGTATTTGCAAAATAAAACAAAACTGAATGTAAGTAACGGCGAGGGAAGGGCTAAAGTAAAAATAGCACCATCTGAATCGTTTATTTTTGAAGTTAAATAGTAAGCTGATTTTGAAGTCATGTTGATTTCATTCATTATGGTTGTATAAAACAAAAAAAAGCTGATACTTAAATTGTATCAGCTTTTATCTTTTATATCTTTTTGACTTTCTTTAAAGCCTCAATGTAGTTTTCGTTTACTTTTTCCCAATTAATATGTTCGTAAAAAGCATCAATATAACTTCCTTTTCTGTTTTGATAATCGAGATAATAAGCATGTTCCCATAAATCGATTCCTAAAATTGGTGTTCCCGGAATGAGGGCATTTTTCATTAAAGGATTATCCTGATTATCGGTTGTAGTCACTTGTAGTTTTCCGTATCTGTCAACAACCAGCCAAACCCATCCGGATCCAAATTGCTTTGTAGCCTGACCTTTAAATTGATTGGTAAGATTAGTAAAAGAACCAAATTCTTTATTAATCGAGCCTGCAAGAGTATCTTTAGGTGTTTGCGTTTTAGGAGTCAGAACATTAAAATAAAGGGTATGATTGTAATAACCACCTGCATTTTGACGAAGTTTTGCATTGCTGAGATCCATTTTTTTAAGGATATCTTCAATAGGCATATTTTCGAATTCAGTGTTTACAATTTCTTTATTAAAATTGTTCGTGTACGTTAAATAATGTTTAGAATAATGGGTTTCTAAAGTAAGTGTTCTTATTGCAGGAGCCAGACCATCGTATGAATAAGATAACTTAGTCATCTCAAAAGAACCAGGATCTGCTTTTACATCATTTGGTGATCCTATTGTTATTTTCTCTTCTTTAGTTGGTAACGGAACCTCTACAACTTCAGTTAATTTGTTGTTATCATTACATGAAAATAAGAGAAAAAATGAAGCTAAAATGCTGAAATGAACAATGTATTTCTTCATAATGTTAGTTATTTTGATGTTAGTGAATTAATGATTTCAATATAGCATTCTTTTGCCTCATCAATAGATATATGGCTAATTTGCATCCAGGCATTTGTTTTGAAAGCGTCTCTTAAATCAAAATTTTCAGATTGATTGTAGACAGCAGTTCCAAAAGTGGCCTGTTTGTAATAGGCATAAAGGCGTAGCTGCACATCTTGCGGCAGTGAGGCCTGAGTCATTTTTAAAGCTGTTTCTACAGCCTCAGAAAAACGAGTATCTAAATCTTTTTCGCTCATTAAGCTTTTGTAGCAATAATCGTTTTACCGCCAATTGCTTTTTGGTTTAATACTACATTAATTGGAGTACCTAAAGGTAAAAATAAATCTACTCTTGAACCAAATTTTATGAAACCTGCATCAGTACCTTGTACAACTTGCATACCTTCCTGAGCATAATTTACAATTCTTCTTGCTAATGCACCAGCAATTTGTCTGTATAATATTTGTCCAAAAGTTTCATTTTCGATTACAACCGTAGTTCTTTCGTTTTCTTCACTTGCTTTTGGATGCCATGCAACTAAAAATTTTCCAGGGTGGTATTTACTGAATTTGATGATTCCATCCATTGCATAACGCGTAACGTGTACGTTTATTGGCGACATAAAGATAGAAACCTGTAAACGCTTATCTTTAAAATATTCGCCTTCATAAACTTCTTCAATAACGACAACTTTTCCATCAACCGGAGCAAGGATCTGATCGCTGTTTCTAATTGCAATTCTTTTAGGATTTCTAAAGAATTGTAAAATAATAATCAAAACTACCACACCAGCAATCTGAACAAGCATTCTTAGCCAGGTAATATCAATGAATTTGTCAGCAATTAAAAGTACAGCTACTGCAAATGCAGTACCTAATAAAATGGATGGGCCTCCTTCTTTATGAAACATAGTATAAAATTTGATAAAATAAAAATATAATTGGTGCTACAAATATAACACTATCTAATCGATCTAATACGCCTCCGTGGCCAGGCATTATAGCACCACTGTCTTTTACGCCTGCAACTCTCTTAAACTTTGATTCAATCAAATCGCCAATTGTTCCAAAAACACTTACGATTAAAGCGATGATCGTCCAGATTAGGATCGATTTACTGCTAAATTCCGGATTGGGCTGAATGTATAGTTTTGAGATTAAAAAACCGGCAAAAGCAGCAAAAACTACTCCGCCAAGAAATCCTTCGATGGTTTTTTTAGGAGAAATGCGTTCAAATAATTTATGTTTTCCTATTGATTTTCCAACCAGATAAGCAAAAGTGTCATTGGTCCAGATTAAAACAAACAATCCAATAATGATTTTCGGATTATAATCTTTTATACCAAAAGAAATCTTGGTAATAAAAAGAAAGGGTAACATAATGTAACCTACTAAATAAATGTATTTAGATGCTCTGCTTATTTCCTGCGTGTCATCAAATAAAAATACAATACATTTTATAGATACAATTAATGTAATGATAAGTAATACCGTAAACAAACGATCTATATCTACAGTAATTATAATATTCTCTTTTAAGAGTTTGCTAATGTAATTCTCGGTTTCTGTTTTGTAAAAACTAATTAAAGATACGGTCGAATAAAAAAGAGTAACAAATAAAATAGAAAATATCTTATTTAGCTTTACTAAGTTGCAAAACTCATAGGTTGCAATGATTAGAAAAATGCCAAAAAGAATAATAAAGCTTTCGGTAGAAAACAGAATAGAAGTTAGTAATAAAGCGATATAAACAGCACCAGAAATGGTTCTCTTGAGTGTTTCATTCATCTTAAAGGTCTTCTAGGAGCAATAAATAAAGATTTTTTGCAACACTTCCGTATTGTGTAAAATCCTCTTCTTTCGCTTTTTCGAAATATTTTATTGTGGTAATGTTAGTAGGATAGTCTCTTTCATATTTTCTTTTAATGGCGCTCAGACCGTCACTTTTAATCAATTGCAACTGACTTGTAGTGGCAATAATTACAATGTTTGCAGGTAATTCGTTTGGTTTGTCCTGTCTGATTTGTTTTGATGAAAATAAAATAGAACCTTCATCAGCAATTAAATTCTCGCAAGTTGCCAGTAAAAATTTTGGATTTCTTGGAGAAATGTATTGTAGTTTATTTTCTTCCAGTAAACTGAATAAGGCTGGTTCGTAGCATAAAACTTCATTTTCGAACCAATCGTTTTCTTCTAAGATGTTTTCAAATTGTTCAGCGACTTCTTGTTTGTTCTCACAATACAAAAATTTACCACCATTTTTTTTGAAGTTAAAAATAAATCTTTCATCTATAGATAAATGATTGTCAGGAGTATGATTCCCTCCATACTCGCTTTCATTTTCTTCGTCAGAAGAGGTATCGCTAGAGCCAAATATTTTTTTGAAAAAATTCATTTTATATGAAATACTTTACATGTTAATTGAAAACGTTCAAAGATAAAAAAATCTTAATTCAAAAGGCTATTTTGAATTAAGATTTTAAAAAATATTACATATTTATTGAATTGTTTACGAAACCAATTCTTCTAAATTTTTATCAAAAGTACGTTTTCCGAAAATTGTTTCTAAGTCATCTTTAAAAATAACTTCTTTTTCAATTAATATATCAGCTAGTTGATTTAGCTTGTCTTTGTTTTCTTCAAGAATTTGAATAGCTCTTTGGTATTGACCTTCAATTAATTCTGAAATTTCTTTGTCAATAATTTTAGCCGTTTCGTCAGAATATGGTTTAGAGAAGTTGTATTCGCTTTGACCAGTTGAATCGTAATAAGTAACATTTCCGATTTTTTCATTCAAACCGTAAATCGTTACCATGGCACGAGCCTGACGTGTAACTTTTTCTAAATCGCTTAATGCACCAGTCGAAATTCTGTCAAAAGTTACCTTTTCAGCAGCTCTTCCTCCCATAGTAGCGCACATTTCGTCTAACATTTGGTCAGTTCTCACGATTTGTCTTTCTTCCGGAAGATACCATGCAGCTCCTAAACTTTGTCCACGAGGCACAATAGTTACTTTAATAAGTGGTGCAGCATGCTCTAACATCCAGCTTACAGTCGCGTGACCAGCTTCGTGAATAGCGATTGCTCTTTTCTCTTCTGGAGTAATGATTTTATTTTTCTTTTCAAGACCACCAATGATTCTGTCAACAGCATCTAAGAAATCTTGTCTGTCTACAGCCGTTTTGTTATTACGTGCAGCAATTAATGCCGCTTCGTTACAAACGTTTGCTATATCAGCACCAGAGAATCCCGGAGTTTGTTTTGCTAAGAAATCAAGGTCAAGACCTTCTACTTTTTTAATAGGCGCTAAGTGTACTGCAAATATTTCAGCTCTTTCGCGAATGTCCGGTAAGTCAACAAAAATTTGTCTGTCGAAACGTCCGGCACGCATTAAAGCTTTATCAAGTACATCAGCTCTGTTTGTTGCAGCCAGAACAATTACGTTAGAGTTTGTACCAAAACCATCCATTTCTGTCAGTAATTGGTTCAGAGTATTTTCTCTTTCGTCATTTCCGCCTGACATATTGCTTTTTCCTCTTGCTCTACCAACAGCATCAATCTCGTCGATGAAGATAATAGCAGGAGATTTTTCTTTAGCTTGTTTAAATAAGTCACGAACACGTGAAGCACCAACTCCTACGAACATCTCTACGAAATCAGAACCTGATAAAGAGAAGAAAGGTACCTGAGCTTCTCCGGCAACTGCTTTTGCTAATAATGTTTTACCAGTTCCTGGAGGTCCTACAAGTAAAGCTCCTTTAGGAATTTTACCTCCAAGATTCGTGTATTTTTCAGGGTTTTTAAGGAATTCTACAATTTCTTGTATTTCTTCTTTAGCACCTTCTAAACCTGCAACATCTTTAAATGTAGTTTTAATGTCTGTTTTCTCATCAAACAATTTTGCTTTCGATTTTCCAATGTTAAAGATTTGTCCGCCACCGCCACCTGCGCCACCTGACATTTTACGCATAATGAAAATCCAAACACCAATAATAATGATGATAGGAAGTAAGCTTATTAGAATATCGCTCCAGTTATTTTTTTGAAGAAAATTAAAATCTTTCAGTTTGCCTTCAGCAACTGCTTTTTCTAATTTAGTTTGAAAAATCTGGTCGTTACCAATTTCTAAAGTATAATGAGGACCTTTATTTGGTCTTTCAAAAATATCTTTAGCTACTTTTTTATTCGCAGCGTCTTTAAGTGCAGCAGCATTTAAATATACTTCAGCTTCAGCTTTATTGTATACGTTTACTTTTTCAATCTCACCTTTTTCTAATAATACATTGAATTTAGAAGAGGTTAATTGTGCAGGCTCGCTTAAATTTGATCCTCCGGTTGCAAAACTTATAAATAAAAAAACTAGAAGTATTGCGGTATATATTAACCAAGGACTTATTTTAAATTTACTCGGATTTGGATTATTATCTTTAGCCATTAGAGAAAGTTTCTTTTAGTATTTGTTTTCGATTGTAGTTATTTTGGCGTCACCCCAAAGGCTCTCGATATTATAGTATTCGCGAATATGTTTCTGGAAAACGTGTACAACAATGTGCACATAATCCATAAGAACCCATTCTGCGTTATCGGTTCCTTCTACGTGCCACGGTTTATCTTTTAAGTCTTTAGATACTGTTTTTTGAATTGAGCTTACAATGGCGTTAACTTGGGTATTTGAGTTTCCGTTGCAAATAACAAAATAGTCACAAACTGCCGTGTCTATATCTCTTAAGTCAAGAATATCGATGTCATTACCTTTTACTTCTTCAATCCCTTTGATTATGTTCGCCAATAGAACATCATTGTTAATAGTCTTTTTCGCCATGAATTATTTTATATGATTTTGTAAAGTTACCAAAATTTGTGATTATTTTTGAACCTTAACAAAATATTAAATTAAGTTAATTAAATTCGTTTAATGAAACTAATCAAACTCGATGCCATAGATTCAACAAATGACTTCCTTAAATCATTGGCAAGTCAGGATGAACTCGATAATTTTACCGTAGTAACTGCTGAAAATCAGACAAAAGGAAAAGGGCAGATGGGCTCTAAGTGGCAATCAGAATCAGGTAAAAACTTAATTATGAGTGTCTTGGTGAAGGAATTTCTGTATGATAATGAACAGGTTTTTAACCTCAGTGTTATTGTTTCTTTGGCAGTAATCGATGCTTTAAAATCGTTAAATATTCCTGATTTATGTATAAAATGGCCTAACGACATTATGTCATACAATAAAAAGGTTGGTGGCATACTTATCGAAAATACCATAAAAAGCGATGGCAGGATTGTGTCAGTCGTTGGAATCGGTTTAAACGTAAATCAAACCAATTTTGATCATTTGCCCAATGCATCTTCGTTGGCAGTAATTTGTAAAACCGAATTTGATAAAAATGCTTTGGTATTACTTATAGCAGAAAAACTGCAGCATAAAATTAAAATCTGGGAAACTACCTCAGCAGATTTATGGAAACAATACTTTAATTCACTATTTCGTCAGGGAGTGCCAATGCCATTTAAAAAACTAAATACTAAAAACCCTGAACAAAACTTTATGGGAATCATTCAGGGAGTTTCTTCTGTAGGTAAAATTCAAATTTTATTAGAAGACGATTCGGTTTCAGAATTCGAGATAAAGGAAATTCAAATGTTGTATTAATTAAGGGGCTAAGATTCTAAGTTGCTAAGGTTCTAAGCTTTTTTTGATTTTCATCTCATCAAAATATCTGTGTAAATCTGTTTTATCCGCCAAATCCGTGTGCCATCATATTAGTTTGCACTTTGTAATAATGGCTTTTTTGGCGCTATTTTTCTATTCCAGTACATAATGTAGATGCTTCCCAGAATCGATGGTGTCATCCATGCTATTATATTTCCAATGCCTATTCCGGCCACGATAAAAGCAGTTACAGATGCGATCAAAGCTCCGATCATTTTACCAATGTGTTTAGATAGCCATTGCTTTTTTATTTCCGACGTGTTTTTATAGAATACAAAATCTTTAATCGTCATATACAGACCAAAACCGCCAAAGAAAGTAAATAAGATTCCGTTTTCGATATTTGACAACTGACAGTAAACTCCCAAAGCGATCATTATTACGGAAAAGAACAACATACTTCCCGAGATTATAAAATCGATGGTGTCAGCTTTTGTTTTAGTTTTAAAAGACAACACCCTGTTTCCGGCAATCACGAGGTAGATCGTAAACAAACCAATTAAAAATAAAAAGATATTTTGATGTTTGGGCATCCAGCAAATTGGGATAGAAATAAGAGAACTGACAACCATTCCTACAGAGAATAGTTTTCCCATTCTTTTATGAAGTAAACCTCCTTTTTTTACCAATACACTTGCAATTCCGGTAATTAAACCAATTCCTCCAAAAAAGGCATGAATGTAAATTAAAATCTTAATAGTTTGTTCCATTTTGATGTTTGTTAGTTTTGATGGATCAAACTTCGAAGAATAATTTTGGGTTTAATAATTTATAGTTCTGAACTGTTATTTTTTTAGGATGAAATGTTTTTTCTTTAAGGCACAGAGGTTAGAGGGGCAAAGGTTCAAAGGTTTTTTATTTGGCAAAAAAAAGCCTGATTTTACAATCAGGCTTTAAATTTATAACTTATAATGATAATTATAGTTTCGTCATATTAGTTGCTAAAGTTTCGATGAACTTGCTAATAGGGCCTTTGATCATCATTGCCATCATTGGGTTAAATTCACCCTCGAATTGCAATTGAACAGCACTTTCAGCAGCCGAAATACTATCGATATTCGAAACCAACGTAAACGGAAGTTTATCACTTGCAGCTCCCAAAACAATTTTGCTTGGTGCTGTTTTTTCTTTCATTTTAAGTTTTATTTCCGGCATACCTTTCAATCCAAAAATAAAAGCATCTTCGCCAATCACTTCAAATTTAGCAATATTATCCGGCATTAATTTTTCAAAATTCTTAACATCAGTCAATAAATCAAATAAATCTTGAGCTGATTTCTGAACAGTAACTTTTGGACTTTCTAAGTTCATATTTTAATTTTTTACTAATTGTTTTTTTAAGAGAGAAAGGATAAATTCCGATTTTTTAAATTCCAAATTCCAAACTCAATCTAAGAATTTGAAATGAAATTTCAAATTCTTAAAATCTAAAATCTAAAATCTAAAATCTAAAATCTAAAATCTAAAATCTAAAATCTAAAATTATTCTTCCTCTTTCCCCCACGTCGATGGACTTTCGTTCCATTCCAGCAAAGTCGATTGTTGCTCTTCGGTAATATATTGTTTCTGAACAGCTAAGTCTAATAAGTTTTCGTAATTACTTAACGTATACAAATCGATATTAGCATTTTTAAAGTTCTCTTCGGCAACATTAAAACCGTACGTAAAAATCGCTGCCATACCTTTTATATTGGCACCTTCGTTACGTAAAGCTTCAACAGCCATCAAACTGCTGTTTCCAGTACTAATTAAATCTTCAACCACAACCACATTTTGGCCTTTTTGTAAAAAACCTTCAACCTGGTTTTGTCTTCCGTGTTTTTTTGCTTCCGGACGCACATATACAAATGGTAATCCAAGGCTTTCAGCAACAAGAATCCCCACTCCAATAGCTCCAGTGGCAACACCGGCAATAACATCTGGTTTCCCAAATTGTTTCTCAATATTTTTCGCAAACTCATCACGAACGTAGTTTCGGATGCTCGGAAATGAAAGAATTAACCTATTATCACAGTAAATAGGAGATTTCCAACCAGAAGCCCATGTAAAAGGATTTTCGGGATTCAATTTAATTGCATTTATTTGCAAAAGCAATTCGGCTGTTTTTTCGGCAGTATCTTTATTAAAAATCATAGTACAAATGTATAAAGTTTTTGTGAACGACAAACCACTTTTTTTGACAAATGAGATCTCGAAAGAGACTGATTTTCAATTATTCTTGTTAGAGAGTATTGATATCGAGCATCTTATCGTCAAAATGTTTCAAAATAAAATTCAAAAAGCTTATTTGTATCATCCTGACGAAAAGGAGATTATGAAGACGCTAAAAGCCAAAATTCCCGTAAATAAAGCGGGTGGAGGCCTTGTGTACAATAAAAAAGGCGAAGTCTTATTTATTTTCAGAAACGGAAAATGGGACTTACCAAAAGGCGGAATCGAAAAAGGTGAGGAAATCGAAGACACCGCCATGCGCGAAGTCGAAGAAGAAACCGGAGTAGGTAAACTTCGCATTACCAATAAACTAGATAAAACCTATCACGTTTTCAAACGCAACGGAAAATACAAACTTAAAGTAACACATTGGTTCGAAATGCAATCTGATTTCGAAGGAATTCCACAAGGTCAGGCCGAAGAAGGAATCGAAAAAGTGGCGTGGCTAAATCCCGAGCAAATCAAAGAAGCATTAAAAAACTCGTACGAGAACATTAAATTGTTGTTCGAAAAAGAAAATACTTTTCAATAACAATAACAATATCAATATCAATAACAATATCAAAAATCAATCTAAAATTGACGTTGCCATTGATTTTTGCCATTACCATAATTTGGGCGTGCCACCAATTAAAAAAAGACCTAATCAACTTTGCGTTCATTAGGTCTTTTTTTAATTGCTGTCGGGCTATCCACGCTACTTCGGTAGCTAGCTTCTATCCCTCACGCGAAGCTACACTTTGTGATTGAAAATATTACTTACCTGTATGTAATACCAAAATCAACATTTTCGTTTGTTGTTTTTTGTTCTTTAATTTCAATATTTGCAAAATGAAGAGATTTGTCATAGCCACTATATAGATCTATTTTAGATTTAAAATCCGAAGGAAATTTAGATATTAAATTTGAAGATTTATTTTCAAATTCTTTTTTAATTTTTTCGTATTTATCAATTTTTCTAGTGAGACTTTCATAAGTACCTTTATCTTCGCTTACTAATACATCTTGGTATTCTTGTTCAAGATTATCAATTTCTTTAATCTCTTTTTTCAATGTTTGAATGTCAAACCCAAAGACAGTTTTAATATCAATAGCATGATTTGATAAATTATTTAAATGATCTTTTGGCGAGTCTGTAGTGTTTCCGGATCTAATTACTAAAAGGTATTTTCCTGGCGGAATTTCTTCGATTTTGTAATTTCCAGCTACATCTGTTGATGTTTCAAAAGTTATATTTTTATCTGTAATTGAATAAAGATTGACTTTTGAGCTAGCATCTGGTTTATTTCCTACGTAATCATTATACTTCCAATATACGTTTCCAGTCAAAGTTCCAGGTTTTTTTGTACAAGATGTTAAGATAGAAACAAGTAAAAGCGTAAGTAATAATTTTCTGTTCATATTTTCTTTATTTTAGTTTTTATTAATTTTTCAAAAATAAAACCTTCAAAAAAGTAAATATTACGGAAAACCATAATACAGCTTAATTGTAATTAATTCTTATTAAATCTGTGCTATCAAGTTTGCACTTGCAAAAACTTAAGAATTACCATTTAATTTTGTCAAAAGATTATTCTCATTAAAGACAGCGTTAATTACATTTTCGTTCTTTTCTGCTTTAATTTCGTTGCCGTTCAGTGTGAGTTGATAACCTTTCTGTGTTAGATAATTGGTAAAAGCATTTTTGTGATTTTGAATCTCAAATGTTGATATTAATTCTGGAAAAACAGTTAAAATTCGAGCTAGTTCTTCGCTTTCAACTTTATCAATTATATCAGATTTAATCGTAACCACCATCGTTCCCTGTCCGTAATTTCCAAGATAATAACCACTTCCGTTAAACATTTCAACAGCGATCATGCCTATTAAATGTAAATCATTCTCTACAGCGTCAAATTTTCCAACAGTCAACAAATCAATATTATTTTCTTCTCCATATTGTTTCAATAAAAGCGCTTGTTTCATAACCGATTCAGCATATCCGCCCGCTTTATTTTCCCAAATCCATAACCAGGTTTCCGAAGAATGAGAAAAAGAACCCAAAACCTGCATCGGAAAAGTAAGATGATCTCCAAATGTTATTTCTTCCTTATTCATATCAACATTCCAGGAAAGTCCGCCTGTTACATCATAAAGATTTCTTTGTTTCTCCAGCGCAGATGCTCCAAATTTCTCTAAAAAATCATTTTCAGATGTAAAATGTTTGCTGATGTTTTCCTGTTTAATAATTGCTTCTGTTTTTTCTTCGCTCTTTTTAAAGAGATTATTGAATATTCCCATTCTTTATGGTTTTTGGTTAAATAAAATTGATATTTTATGTTTTGTTTCGTCCTGAAATAAGTTTACAAATCGATTTGATAAATTCTTGATTCTTCCTCCCACGGATGATATCCCTGCCCAATGTAGTTAAAGCCAATTTTTTCGTAGAATCCGATGTGATCCGTGCACAGATATAAATTTTTAAATCCGGCTTCTTTAGCGTCTTTTTTGGCTTTTTCGATAAGTAGTTTACTGTAATTGTTTCCTCTGTGTTTTTCCTCTATAAAGATGGCACAAACCCAAGGATAAAGATCCATTCGGCTGATAAAATCATTTGTAATAAGTCCCGCACAACCAATAATCTCGGCGTTATTTTCTAATAAATACCATTGTGGCAACGAGTCTTTGGCATTGATGCTGTGGCTAATACAATCTTCATAAATAATGGGCGCTACTTCAGACCAGCTATTTTGAAGGTATTCAATCGTTTTGTCTTTATATTCAGGGTTTTCCCTAACTGAAATTATTCTCATTTTTTGTTTTAAAATTATCCTGCAAAAGTTTAATAGGTTATCCTTTTACTCGCTATCCTCATTTTTTATTCCTTTAAGCAAGGCATAAATTGCCATTGCATGTCCTTGGCCTAATTTAAAATCATTTTTAAGCCAGTTTACAATATCTCCCGCTTTTACTTCAGGATTTAATTCTCCGTTTGCAGTAAAACCTTTTTGTTCTGCTAAAGTTCTAAACTCTGCGGGACCATTGCCTGTTTTTTCTTTAATTGTTTTTAAATATCCTTGAAATGACATAAAAATAATGGTTAATGGGTTAGTTTATCAAGTACTAAAATACAAATTAAAATATAACTGGTTTTCAGGTTTTGAATTTCCTTGGCCTACTTTGTCAAAGTTTAAAACTTTGACATAAGTTTATCGAAAGAGTTTTTAAGAATCTTTAAGCAGTATAAGTATTCTACAATTAAAAAAAAACATCCATAGGAATGTCTGCTCGGTAGAATTAAAATTAAATTACGATTATACGTTCCGTAGGAACGTTTGATTAATGGGGTGGATGTTTTGTTTACATAAATCAGGTGTCCCTACAGGACACATTCCACAAAACGATATTATTTTTTTCTACCGATGAGATATTCCTACGGAATATTATACATCGTTATTGAATATGATAGCGCAATTTTGTAACAACTGAGTTAGTATCAAATAGAATGCTAATACTTAATTCTATTTATGGGCACGGATTGTAAAACCACATTCTGGCTTTTGCTGTCATAAAAGGTTGGAAACTTTAAAAAATGGGCTGAAAGCCCTAATAGCAATAGCGTAGTGCAGCGCACTACGAATTAAATTAAAATTGGAAATTGCCCTGAAAGGGCAAAAGAAAATTAAGAATAAAGATTCAAAGAAAAGTTGTTTTATGCGCTAACAAATATGGTAAACGTACTTTTTGAAATTAGGCTTTCGCCCTTACAGGGCTTAAAATTACAATCGTTTTTTATTCATAGTGCTTCGCACCATGCTATTGCTAAGGCTCTTTCAGAGCAATAGGTTTCGAATACTTGTATTATTGTTATTTCAAAACCAGCGAATCAAATGTATAAGTTTTAAATAAAGTATTTTTATGGTAATGTATAATGATTTAAATACCGATAACGATTCAACTTTGTCAAAGTTTTAAAACTTGGACAAAGTTCTATACAAAGCTTTGCGACCTCCGCGTTTTTCAACTCAATCAAAAATCAAAAAAAAACTTAGCGCTCTTTGCGGTTAAAAAAAACTTTTCGGTCAAAAAAATCTACAAAACACGATAAACAGGATATTGCAAATGCGCTTTTTCGTAATATACAGAATTTTTATAAATCCAGTTCAATTGTGCTTCGGCATTTTTAGCAAATTCGCGATCGTTTTGTTTTTTCGTTTCTAGTTCAGCTTTTAGTTGTGGATTCTCTTTTAAAAGTTTCGAAGCCGTATCTTCAAAAATATACTCGGAGTAATGTTCTTTTTGTTGTAAAATAGGGTCGAAGAAATTCCAGTTAAAGAAAGAATCGACACCTTCCGGTTCAAAAGCCTCTACGAGATATTTTACGCCTTTTTGGTTTGTCGAAACTAAGTAGTCACCTTTGGCGAAAGCCATTTTTACAACTTTAGAATTTATCTTTGTGTTGTAATGCAAATAATGTCCTTCGTAAGGATTTTGAACCGTTTTGAAATCAGCAATTTTATAACTTTCGACTTCTATAATTGTATCATTTTTAAGTTGCGAATAGGTAATATTGTTATTTTTCAGGAGATCAATAATATTCCAATAACCACGCGGAATAACATAAGCGCCCGGAATCACAACTTCTTTCACCGATTTGAATTCTTTAATATACGGAACGTCTTTTTTGTACGGTTTGCTTCGGTCATAATACAAACGATTTCCGGTTGTAGCATCACTTTTTTTATAACTTGCTTCATACCCTAAAAACGAAAATGTTGTGGCTTTTGTGCTGTCTAATTCCCATTTTAAAGTATATGTTTTTTTAGGTTGATATTGCTCTAAGTTTTTTACCCTAAGCGCTTTTATTTTTTGATAATTGGCATCAGTAAAATCCAAAGTCGATTTGGTGTATTCGTAAGTCATTTTTACGCGTTCGGCATATTTTTTCAGCATATGAGTTTCTACCACAAAACCAATCGTATTAAACAACGAAGTATAACCCGTTGTATATCTTGGACTATCTACAAACTGACCAAATCCTTTGTCAGGTGTATCTTTAAAAGAATCGACATAAGGTGTAGTTTCGATTTTCTTTTGCTGTAAATCTTTTACCAAAGCCGGCATCATTTCGTCATTCAAAAAATCACCTAAAACAGTTCCTAATTTGTTGTGTTGTGTCATGATGTAGGTAAGTTTGTATTGATAATCAGATCCGTTGCTTACGTGATTATCAATAAAAACATCGGCGTTTATTTTCTGGAAAATTTCGACAAAACTCTTAGTATTTCGGGTATCAGATTTCATCAAATCCCGATTCAAATCATAGTTTCTCGCATTTCCTCTAAAACCATAAATTTCGGGCCCATCCTGATTCGCTCTTGTGGTCGAATTTCGGTTTAAAGCCCCTCCAATATTATAAACCGGAATAGTAACTAAAACGGTGTTTTTAGGCGCTTTTAGTTTGCCAATGGCTAAATCTCTGTAGAATTGCATTGTAGCGTCAATTCCGTCAGGTTCTCCCGCGTGAATTCCGTTATTGATAAAAAGCACCGCTTTGTTTTTCTGAATTTTTTCAAAATCAAACTCTTTGTCAGGATTATAAACCACCATATGCAACGGTTCTCCCGAATCTGTAAGTCCCATTTCTTTGATCTGAATGGTTGGGAAATCTTTTGCCAGAAGCTTAAAATAAGCAATAGTTTCCTGATATGAAGCGGACTGATTTCCGTTTCCTTTCTCAAAAAAAGTATCGTATTTTTTATTGTTTTGTCCGAAGATCGTGAACGAAAAGAGTAGAAGTGGCAGAATGAAAAATCTCATGGTTCGGGTTTTAAATAGAGAATCAAATATAGAAATTTTGTTTCAGGTTTTAGGTGTAAAATAGGAGTAGAGCTACTTTGACATTTTACCGCAAAGCGCGCAAAGTTTTTTTAATCTGGAGGTTTTTAAAAACGCAAAGTTCGCAAAGCTTTGTCAATATAACTTTGCAACTTCGCGACTTTGCGAGAAATAAATTAGCGTTCATTGCTTAAACCTTCGCGCACTTTGTGGTTAAATGTTTTATTGGTATTTCAAACCTGAAACAAAGAAAACCTGAAACAATCAGTATTTTGACTACTTTTGCAAAATGAATAAAAATCACCATTCCAACAACATACTTTCGAACTTAGGTATTGAGAGCCTAAACGAAATGCAAGAAGTTGCTCAAGACGCAATTTTAAACGATAACAACGTATTATTACTTTCTCCTACAGGATCAGGAAAAACATTAGCTTTTTTATTGCCTGTTTTAGAATTGTTGCAACCTGAAATCCTTTCGGTTCAATGTTTAATATTAGTGCCTTCGCGCGAATTGGGTTTGCAGATCGAGCAGGTTTGGAAAAAAATGGGAACGCCATACAAAGTTAATATTTGTTACGGTGGTCACTCGATAGATACTGAAATCAAAAATCTTAGCAATCCGCCGGCAGTTTTAATAGGAACTCCGGGAAGAATTGCAGATCATATTGACAGAGATACTTTTAGAACAGATAAAATTCAGACTCTAATTTTGGATGAATTTGATAAGTCGTTGCAATTGGGCTTTCATGAGCAAATGTCGTATATCATTGGAAAGTTAACTAAACTGAACAAACGCGTTTTAGTTTCGGCAACTTCTGATATTGAAATCCCAAGATATACACGAGTTGTAAATCCTACGGTTTTAGATTTTATTCCGGAGCAGGAAGAGAAAACGAATCTTTCGATGAAAATGGTTGTTTCTCCTTCTAAAGACAAATTGGGAAGTTTATTTAATTTGATTTGTTCTTTAAAATCGCAATCGGCTATTATTTTTTGTAATCATCGTGATGCTGCAGAACGTATTAGTGATACATTAAACGAAAAAGGCATTTACGCTACTTATTATCATGGCGGAATGGATCAGGACGAGCGCGAACGTGCTTTGATTCAGTTTAGAAACGGAAGTATGAGCTACCTCATCACAACGGATTTAGCCGCTCGTGGACTGGATATCCCGGAAATGAAACACGTTATTCATTATCATTTATCTCTTAAAGAAGACGAATTTACACACCGTAACGGTCGTACTGCACGTATGCAGGCTTCTGGAACGGCATATATTATCATTCACGAAAGTGAAAAAAAACTGGATTATATCGACTACGGAATGGAAGTTTTAAAAGTTGATAATGCTACGACTTTGCCAAAACCACCAGAATTTCAAACTATTTATATTAGTGGCGGAAAGAAAACAAAACTGAATAAAATTGATATTGTGGGTTTCTTTTCTCAAAAAGGAAAACTGGAGAAAGGCGATTTGGGTTTAATTGAAGTAAAAGATTTCATTTCGTTTGCGGCAGTAAAATTCAATAAAGTAAAAGACTTGCTGCATAATATTAAGGATGAAAAAATGAAAGGCAAGAAATTTAAAATTGAAGTTGCCCGCAAAGTGGTAAAGAAAGAAGAGGAAAAGTAGTTTTTTGGTTTCCGGTTTTAAGTTTCGGGTTTGTTTTAGATAGGAACTTCTTTTGTTAAAGAACTACATTAAAATCAAGAAGCAATTATTGTAGTATAAGTTTTATAATTAAGGCCTTTTTCGATCGTTTTTGATCACTGTATTGGGTCGGTTTTTAATATATTTTGACGTATTGAGCGTGTGTTAAATTATTGAATTTCAATATTTTAATTTGATTTACTGAAGGTTTTTGATGATTTTAAATAACAATCTTAATATATTGTTAATAAATTAACGGTTAAGGCTTTAATTTATCATATTTTCTGCGTTTCTTGTGCCCGTAAATAATAAACCCCAAATTAATTATGAAAAGAATTATTACGATTGCCATTTTGATGTTTAGTTTTGTCTCTTTTGCACAAATTAAGGTTATTGAAACTGTACCAGTTGAGAGATTAGGAAAAGTAAATAACAATTATATTCAAAAAATTGGAGATGAATATACTGTTTATTATACAAGTATCCAGAATGATGACGAATCATCAAGCTTGAGAAAATTTACATTCAAAAATGTAAATAATGATTATAATAGCCTTTATAATATTATTGTAAATGGTTTTACTGCAAGCCCTTTATATGATATCAAATTAGAATTGCCTAATAACTATATTTGGTTACACTACACAGGAAGTGTTATTCCGGAGAAAGCGACAGTTCAGTTTATGGTTTCTTCTAAAGATGCCTCTTCTGCAACAAGCAGTGTTTCTGAGCCATTATTAAAAGATCAGATTAATAAATTATTCCAAAAATAATTTACTTTAAATAAAGCATTAAAAAAGGCTATTCAAGATTTTGAATAGCCTTTTTTAGTATACAGTTTTCGGTCGCAGTTTTCAGTTATTTTACGAACTGAAAACTGCGACTGCGACTGAAAAATTATATTTTCTTCACGTATTGCGTGATAATTACGATTTGCTGACCGTCTACTTTTCCTTCAATGTATTCGGCGTTTTCGTGATCTAAACGAATGTTGCGAACTGCAGTTCCTTGTTTGGCAACCATACTTGATCCTTTTACTTTAAGATCTTTAATTAAAACTACAGAATCTCCGTGTTCTAAAATTACGCCATTGCTATCACGGTGAATGATTTTGTTTTCGTCATCTTCGCCTTCGCCAGTTGCTTGCGCCCATGCCAGAGTATCTTCGTCTAAATACATCATGTCTAATAATTCCTGAGGCCATCCTGCAGCACGCATACGGCTCAACATTCTCCAGGCTACCACTTGCACGGCAACGTTTTCATTCCACATGCTGTCGTTAAGACATCTCCAGTGATTTAAATCGACATTATCCGGGTTTTCAATTTGGTCTATACACGTACTACATGCTAAAATACTTTCGTCAAGACCACCTTTTTGAGTTGGTAATACCTGATATACTTTTAGGTTTTCTTCGGCGCCACAAAGTTCACATTTAGATCCGCTACGTTTGTTTAATTCTCTTTCGATGCTCATTATTTGGTGTTTATTTTAAAAATGCGAAATTACTTATAATTTGTTTCGCTTGCAAGTTTATGTTTTTTATGTTTGTGAGTGCTTTGGGATTTTTTTAAAGCAATTATTTTCATAGTCTTTAATGAATTCTACAAGTATCTTTTCATCTCTTACTTTTAACTAAAAAAATAAAGTATTCTATTATTTCTTCACTCTAACAGCATCCGGAACCAGCATTTCATACTCACCGCCATGACGCAATACATCGCGTACAATGCTTGAACTAATAAATGAAGTACTTGCTGCTGTTAATAGAAAAACAGTTTCGATCTTAGATAGTTTTCTGTTGGTGTGGGCGATGGCTTTTTCGAATTCGAAATCGGCAGGATTGCGCAAACCTCTTAAAATGAAGTGGGCTTTTTGTTTTTTAGCCAGATCTATTGTTAATCCTTCGTAGTTAATAACAGAAATTTTTGGTTCGTCTTTGAAAGTTTCTTCTATAAAGCGTTTTCTTTCTTCGAGTGAAAACATATATTTTTTTTCGGCGTTTACACCAATAGCAATTACAATTTCATCAAATAAAGGAATTCCTCTTTTGATAATGTCTTCGTGTCCTAGTGTAATGGGGTCAAATGATCCGGGGAATATCGCTTTTCGCATTTTTTTTCTTTTAAGGTTCAGAGGTTAAAAGTTACAAAGATTCAAAGTTTGAATATTTCGAAGCTTTTGGAATTTGGAATTTAAATTTTGGAACTTATTATTAGGTTATTCTAAGCGTTTTTAAAGCGGGAACCCATTCATCTTTTTTGCAGACTTCACAATTTGCAGTTCCTGATGTATGTTCTTCGGTGTGGCCGCAAAAGGTGCAGGCATGAATTCCGTCTTTTTCTATGATTTTACTTTTTTTATTGAATGCAGCGGGCAAAATAGGTAATCCGTATTTTACTTCCTGATCTTCATAGAAAAATACGCTTATTTCTCCGCTGGTTTCTATAAAAGCGTGTTTTATTTGTCCGAGATGTTCTATCGACTTTATACGAAGCTCAGAGAAAAACTCGTCTTGTGCGAGGCTTTCTTTTTTGAAAGTTGCAATAGAAAATTTACCGTTATTGATCAAGCATTCGGTTTTACCTTCTATGAATTCTTCAAATTTTTTGCTTTTTCCGGTAAGCCAGGTTACAGAACGATATAAAATAATAATTACCGTAAAAACGATCGCAGCGGGAACAATACCTACATCTTCATAAAACATGGGATCTCCAGCAGCAGAACCTAGTGCAATGATAATTACAGTTTCGAAAATCGATAATTGTTTTACACCTCTTTTTCCTGCTAGTTTTAGGGTTAGCAGTAAAATGATGAACATTACTGTAGAACGAAATATCACTTCCAGAGCAAAGTTTGCGGGAAGATTGTTGTAAAAAAGCCTGTTCCATTCGAATATTTCTTTCATTTTTTTTAAGGTGCTAAGGTGCTGAGAGGCTAAGTTGCTAAGTTTGGTCGGTTAAGGATCGTTTGTGGTTTGCTCACTTTGCGGGACTTCGACTTCGCTCAGTCTGACAATATTTTGTGGTTAAAAAAAAGGTTCTGAGATTTTAGTAACTTAGTATCTCAGAACCTTAGTATCTTTTAAGAGAGCGCTAACTCAATTGCGTTGGTAAATAAATCTTCGAGAGATATTCCGGCTGCATGTGCTTGTTGCGGGATTAAGCTTTCGGTGGTTAAACCTGGTATGGTGTTCATCTCCAGCATGTATGGTTCGTTGTCTACGATAATGAATTCGCTTCTTGAGAATCCTTTCATTTTTAAGACTTCGTAAGCACGTTTGGCTACTTCGCTAACTTTTTGTGTTAACTCGTCTGAAATTCGGGCTGGCGTGATTTCTTGTGATTTTCCTTCGTATTTGGCTTCGTAATCAAAGAAATCATTGTCTGAAACTATTTCGGTGATGGGTAAAACCTTGATTTCGCCTTGGTAATTAATTACTCCCACAGAAACTTCGGTTCCGTCAAGGAAACTTTCTATGATGATTTCGTTATCTTCTTTGTAAGCTACTTCGATCGCGATTGGCAATTCGGCTTCTGATTTTACTTTTGAGATTCCGAAACTAGAACCTGCTTTGTTTGGTTTTACGAAACATGGCAAACCTACTTTTTTAACGATTTCGGCAGTATTAATAATGTCACCTTTATTTAAGTAATAAGAGATTGCCGTTTTGATTCCGTATGGTTTTAAAACCGATAATAAATCACGTTTATTGAATGTTAATGCGGCTTGGTAATAATCGCAAGACGATTGTTTAATTCCTAGTAATTCGAAATACGCCTGCATTAATCCATCTTCGCCCGGAGTTCCGTGAATAGCGTTGAATACACAGTCGAATGTGATTTTTTGATCGTTTACGGTTACAGAAAAATCGTTTTTATCGATCGAAAATTCGGCGTTGTTTTCGTCTACATATACCCATTTTTCTTTAAAAATATGAATACGGAATCCGTTGTATTTTGTTTTGTCAAGATATTGGTAAACAACGTTTCCGCTGATCAGCGATATTTTGTATTCGCTTGAATATCCGCCCATGATGATGGCAATGTTTTTCATTCTATATTGTTTATATGTTTAATCTTTTATTTAATTATTTCGGGTTTCAGGTTTTTTGCCACGAATTGCACTAATTTTCACGAATTGAATTTTAAATCTGCGTACTAATTTTTTGCTTGCTTTGTCATCCCGAGGAACGAGGGATCTCCGTTAGTAGCTCGACATGCCAGATAAACTTTGCGTGAGCTTCTTGCGGAGATCCCTCGTTCCTCGGGATGACAACAATGTCGTTTAAAAAAGAACGTTCTTATGAAAACTAAAGCCCTAGCCCTGATGGGAGCGGCATCCTTTTGGGCCGGTGTTCGGCACAAAAGATACAGCGGACAGCAGGAAATAGCTCCTGAAAATTATCCTTCGACTTTGCTCAGGATGACAATCATGCGACTTTCTTGTTTAAAACAAAATTATCATTTTTTTTGAAACGAAATAGCTTTATCTTTGCCACAACTAAAAATTAATTTATGACTTTACGTAAGTATTTAACAAGCCGTGTGTTTTTTGTACAAATCCTGATTGCTGCTGCTATTATTGCTGTTTTGGGTTATCTGTTTATGCATTGGCTGACTTTTACAACTGATCATGGACATGAAATTGCGGTTCCGAATTTGTCTAAATTGACAGAGGAACAAGTGGAGGCAAAACTGGATGAACTGGACCTGGATTATGTGCTTTTGGATAGTGTTGATTACAGAAGTGAATTCCCTAAATACAGTGTTGTTGAGCAAGATCCGTTGCCGGGAACGAAGGTAAAAGTGGGAAGAAAAATATATATTAAAATTAATGCGTCAGGTTTTTCGTCTGTTAGAATTCCTGATTTAATCGAGAAAACGTATCGTGAAGCGGTTCCTACTTTGAAGGCTTTAGGTCTTGAGCAGGGAACTATTACATATATTCCGAATCTTGGAAAAGATATGGTTTTGGAGATGCGTTATAAAGGTAGAAACTTAAAAGTAGGTGACCGAGTGCTGAAAGCGTCTAAAATTGATTTGGTTTTAGGTGACGGAAAAGCAACTTATGTAGATGAAAGTCAGGCGACAGACAGTTTAGCTGCGCCAACTACTGAAACCCCAAAAGATGAACAATAATAATGAAAATTTAGATCTGGAAGACGAATTATTCGAACATTTTAGATTTGAAGTCCCTAAAGGTCAGGCGCTTTTGCGTATTGACAAATATTTAATGAATTTGATTCAGAATGCTACGCGTAACAAAATTCAGAACGCGGCAACTGAAGGAAATATTTTTGTAAATGATATTCCGGTAAAATCAAATTATAAGGTAAAACCTTTTGATGTTGTGACGGTTATGTTAACGCATCCGCCATACGAAAATCATATTCTTCCTGAGGATATTCCGTTGAATATTGTTTATGAAGATGATGCTTTGTTGTTAATTAACAAAGAACCCGGAATGGTAGTACATCCTGGTCACGGTAATTATACGGGGACTTTGGTGAATGCTTTGGCGCATCATTTTGATAATTTGCCAATGAACAGCAGCGAACGTCCTGGTTTGGTTCATAGAATTGATAAGGATACGTCAGGACTTTTGGTTGTGGCGAAAACAGAGGCGGCTATGACGCATTTGGCAAAGCAATTTGAGGCTAAAACTTCTGAACGTGAGTATATTGCTCTTGTTTGGGGAAATGTTGCTGAAGAGGCGGGAACAATTGAAGGAAATCTTGCAAGACATTTGAAAGACCGCATGCAAATGGCCGTTTTTGCTGATCCTGAAATTGGAAAACCTGCTATTACGCATTATAAGGTTTTGGAACGTTTTGGTTATGTTACATTGATTTCTTGTAAATTAGAAACGGGTAGAACGCACCAGATTCGTGCACACATGAAACATATTGGTCATCCGCTTTTTAATGACGAACGTTATGGTGGTCATTTGATTTTGAAGGGAACGACTTTTACAAAATACAAACAGTTTATTGATAATTGTTTTAAAGCATTGCCACGTCAGGCTTTGCATGCTAAAACGCTTGGTTTTGTGCATCCTACGACTGGCGAAATGATGCGTTTTGATACCGAATTACCTCAGGATTTTCAGGATTGTATCGAGAAATGGCGCAATTATGGAAAGACGCATAATATGGAAGATGACGAGAACTAATTAGATAATTTGTCAATTAGAAAATTAGATAATTTCTTATAATTTAAAAAAGCTCCTTTTAGGAGCTTTTTTGTTTTTGTCTTTAGGGCTTATTTTTTTACCATTAAGATATTAAGATAATTAAGCTAGAGAATGTCATTGCTTTATTTTCTTAATATCTTAATGGTTTTAAAAATCTTTTTATTCAATATTTTTAATGGTAAGGTCTATGATTTTGGCTTCGCCGTTGGTTAAGAAACCTAGTTTGCCTTGTTGGCTTAGGTTGCTTTTTTCTAATGAACATTCTAAGAAGGTTTCATTGTCTACTGAAAAGAATAACTGATTGTTTGATACTCTTATTTTTACCGAATACCATTTGTTATTTTCTAATTTCATTGTTTTCTTGAATAAAGTTGGGCCGCCACGTTTGCCATATTCGTCGCTGTTTTTATTGTAAACGCCTCTGCCAATCACGATATTCTGATCGATTTGATAAAGGTAGGTTCTGATATAATTTTCTTTGTCGATATTGAGCATTACTTCGAAAAGAGATTCGCGCGTCATGTTTACTTTAAAATCGATTTCATAGTTCTCCGGAAGTTTCTTTTTAGATTGTATTACGGCCCAATGCATAGGACCGCCAGTTCCTCTTAAAGTGTCTTTTTCCAGAAACCATTCTTTGGGATTTGATTTCCATTCTGATTTTAATGTTGTGGCTTTGCTTATATTGTATTCTTTTTTTGCGTTAGAAATTGTTCCGCAGCACGAAGTGATTATTAACGGAAAAATTAATAATGCGATATATTTGATTTTCATTTTTGTATTTTTAGTTAAGCTCCGAATGGTATTTTATTTTACCAATTGATCCTGTTGAGGATGGTAAAAGTTCAAAAACCGAAGTAGGAGCAAGGCCAGTTTCGATACGATGTGAAACGTATAAAATACTAACGTTTGTTTCTTGTTTTATTGTATTGATAAGCTGAATTACCAAATCCACATTTTCGTCATCTAAACCTTCTACAGGTTCGTCTAAAATTAATAATGGCGGGTGTTTTAAAACGGCACGAACAATTAGCGCGACTCTTTGCTGACCTATAGAAAGATCAATAAAACGTTTTTTTCGTAAACCACTCATTTCAATAACTTCAAGCCATTGTGTTACGGTTTGTTTTTGCAAAGTCGTAGGTTCGATATATAAACCTATAGAATCGAAAAAGCCGGAAAGGATCATTTCTTCTAAAGTATGGCCTTTTTGAAATAAATCGGTCATCGAAGTCGTAAAAATTCCGATTTGTTTTTTGATGTCCCAAACGCTTTCTCCGGTGCCTTTTTTTCTTCCGAATAAATGTAAATTCTGTCCGAATCCTTTTGGATTATCTCCCGTTATCAAAGATAAAATGGTACTTTTTCCGGAACCATTTGGTCCAATTAATTGCCAGAATTCACCTTGTTTAATTGTCCATGAAATATTGTCTACAATTTTTCGCTCGTCGTAACTTACAGAAACATTTTCCATTTTTATTAATACACTTTCGTGAAAGGAATGCGGCTCAATCGCTTTTGGAATTGCAGCTGTATTTAGGGTTTTAAAATGATTTACGGTTTGCGAAAGTGGATGTAATTCGAATGTATTGTCTTTGATTTGGGCTTTGTTGGGAACAAACGATAATACATCGACTACACGATTTACGATTTGAATGATCGCAATATCCTGCGTTAAATCTTTCAACGATTCAGCCAAAACTACACGAGAAGCCTGATCTAAATGATCAAACGGATTATCGAAAATAATAAAATCCGGTTTTTGGTTGATGCAGTATTTTAGAAATTCTTTTTTACGTTCGCCTGACGAAAAGGTTCTCAATTGCCTGTGCGATTCCGGAGAGGCTTCTACAGTATCGTATTGGTATTCTTTTTCGATGAATTTCTCTATGGCAATATCTGAAAACAGAATACCTTTTTGGTTGTTAAAAATGGCTAATTCTCCTTTGGCTTCGCCAGAAAGCAGCGTTTCTATAAAAGCTTTTTTATTTACCTGATTTGATAAAAGTATGTCCCAATGTTGCATTTTGTATTTGTATTTTAAAACTGTTGTTGGTATTCTTAACACATAGAAACATAGTTTTTGTACATTTAAAATAGGCGTTTCACTTATCTAAACAAACATAGCTATGTGTAAGAAACGTGTTTCTTTTTGTATTCTTTATTTAGACACCTAAAAATCTATGTTTTTATGTGTTAATATTAAAGGCAATGTTTTATTTTGTTGCCAATTCGCGATCGTTTCTTGACCATTCGCTCCATGATCCTACGTATAGTTTCGGAATTGCAAGTCCTGCATAATCCATCGCCAGCAAAGTATGGCAAGCTGTAACGCCTGAACCACAATGCACGATTATATTTTCAGGATTTTTATTTCCTGTAATTTTTGAATATTTTTCTGCTAAAACTTCAGCAGATTTGTAAACCCCGTCTTCGTTTAAGTTTTCGCTAAACGGAACGTTGATGGCGCCGGGAATATGTCCTGCGATTAAATCAAGCGGTTCTGTTAAACCATCAAAACGATTTTTGTCTCTTACATCAATTACGATACTTTCGTCGTTATTTCGTGCTTTTTCGACTTCATCAATATAGGCTTGCGCTAATTTCCATTCTGTAACTGGATATTTTTCTGTGAGCTCAAAAGTTTCTAATTCTGAGCTTACAGGGAAACCAATTTGTATAGCTGCTTGTAAACCTCCGTTTAAAACCTGGACTTTTTCATGTCCAATGGCGCGTAACATCCACCAAAATCTTGCTGCGGCATTTGATCCGTTTTTATCGTCATAAATTACAATGCGACTTAAAGGCGAAATACCAAGTTTAGAAAGTACCTGAGAAAATTTTTCTAACGAAGGCAAAGGATGTCTTCCTCCGTTTGCCGGATTTTCGACAGTTGCTAAATCCTCATTTAAATCTACAAAACGAGCGCCTTTAAGATGTTCTTTTTGATAATTTTCCTGAGCATTGATTCCGGCTCTGGCATCGATTAAAATAAGTTCAGATGAATCTTTTATATTTAAAAGTTCGTCCGGATTTATAATGGGAGAAAGTTTAGCTGACATCTTGGTTTATTTTTTTTTGTTCTTGTAATAATTATTTTTAATCTGATATTAATCGGCGAAAGCCTGACTATAAAAAATAAAAAAAGTATTGTTTGTTTTGTTGTATTGCAAACATTCCCAATTACTATATACCGGGCTTGTAGAAATGCAAAGCGTGTTGGCTAAATTTTTTCGTGAAGCATTTTTTGCAAAACATCCTTCCTTTACTACAAAATTGTCATCTTTTGATATGTCAGTAATTTTTACCGGAACATCTTCTAAATAATATTGAGGGTTTATTTTAAGTGCGCCTTCGTTCATAATCAAATGTTCTATTGCAAATTGATAATCAAGGGTTCCAAAAGAATAACTTCCGCAATCTGCATTTTCTAATCTGTTTTCTACTTTTATATCTTTAAAAAGTTCAGCGTATTGGCTGGTTTTATCATTATAAAGTAAAATTTTAGTTTTGATGTTTTCTTTGTCATAAACAATAAAAACATAATCGTTGTTGCCTTCCTGAAACAGATTGCCTTTTGCAAAACAAAGTAATTCATAATTAGAATTTGAGTTGAAAAAAAGCTGTTGTTTTTCGTTTAACTTTGCTATTGATTTACTACTCATTTCAGAAAAAAGCTGTTCTTCTGAAAGTTTTTTTAATTTTTCTTTATCTCCTTTTATTCTATCTGCAAATTTTGGATCATCAAAAACTGATGTTTGATAATGAACTGCATCTGCTGTTTTAGTTGTTGAAGTAGTATCGTTTACAATTTCTTTTTTAGAGTTATTTACAGTATTTGTTTTATTCTCTTCTTGTTTTGAGTTGCAAGAGAATGCCAAAAGTGTAAAAAAAACGAAGACAATTTTATTTTTCATTAAATGATAATTTCCTGGTATTAGTTTTATTTGATTGCTCTATTTTGCTTGCTTTTTAGAATTACCTAACCAAAGTAATCCGTTTAGAATTAACTGACTTTGTGGTTCATTTTCGAATGTATATGAAAGTGTTTTATTGGTTCCGTGTTCGTAATCGATATCATTGTGTCCCGTATTTACATAGAGCATTTTATAGTTTTTATTGGTCCATACTACAGGATAATAACCGCTATGCCAAATTTCGTTTTGTTTAGGACCTGTTCCTAACGGAAAGCTGCTTTCGTCGATCGCGACAAGAATTTTGATATCGGAATTTTTTCTCAAATCATTGCTCCATCTGTACCATTCGTTTGGCGCAGATTTGAATGTTTTAGGAATGTTTTTAGTAGCGGGATTCTGATTTTCTATTCGTAAAACTGCCGATGTTGGTCGCCAAGTATTACTGCCATATTCGCCAGAACCTAAAAAGGTATTATGATACCAGTTCCAGTTTTGCGGATAAGCAGAATCGTTTAACGCAAATGCCGAAAAATGAAATCCTATAAAACCGCCGCCATTTTCCATGTATTTCTGAAAGGCTTCTCGCTGAGATGGAGTTTCAGGTCTTGTGTCTAAAAACAAAACCACTTGATATTTTGATAAAAATTTTGCGTTTAAATTGTCCCAATTGCTGGTTGAATCGTATTCGAAATGATTTTGTTCGGCAACCTTTGGAAACCATTTATTGGCTTCGTGTACAAAGCTTATGTGTGCCTGATCATTTTTTGCCGTATAAAAAGCAATTACTTTAAATTTAGAACTTGTTTTTTTATGCTGGGCAAAACCGAAAAAGCAAATGGATAATAATGCAATTAGAATTATTTTTCCAGAAATGGTTTTCTTTTTTTTATCTAAAAATAACATGTGGTTTGGTTTAGTTAATTAGGTTTTTTGAGATTAGTCAGGGATTTTTTCGATCAATATTTCATTATCGGATTTGTCGAAATACGTACAAGTCATTTCGATAATGTCAACGCGCCATTTGGCAATTCCGGATTGTGCGGCATGATTACAGAAAGTTAAATAATCAGTCTGGCCGTCCTGGTGCATTACCAGAAATTCTATAAAACGCTCTTTATTGGCAACAGGAGCAACCTGAATTTCAGGATATTTTTCATCTGCTGATACGGTGTAATTGTTTACGCCGTAATATTCTACATTTCCGTTATTTACAAAGGTGTCATATCCTTTTACGCCCAAAATAATCAGGTCTTGTATATAATTTGGAAAATCTGCACCGCTTTGTACTTTGGCATGTGCTTCTTTTATTTGTTCGATTGTAAACATGTGTTTTAGTTTTAAATTAAAGAAAAAATGTTGCCACGAATTTCACGAATTAGCACGAATTGCTATTTAATGAAATTCGTGGCGAATAAAATAAATTATGATTTCAAAAATACGATTAATGGTTTTATAAATTGATCGAAAGATTCAATATGCGGTAAATGTCCGGTGTTTGCAACTTCAATTAATTTTGCATTTGGGATGGCTTTTTGCGTTTTTTTACCCAATTCGAGATAGTTACCCATTGTTTTTCTGACTTCTTCAGAAACCAAAGGTTTTCCTATTGCGGTTTTATCTCTTGTTCCGATGATTAAAAGCGTTGGACTTTTGATGTTTTTAAATTCGTATAAAACGGGTTGTGTAAAAATCATATCATACATCAAAGCTGAGTTCCAGGCGACTCTTGCATAATCCGGAGCTGTTGTCCAGCCTGCACCAAGTTCAGCCCATTTCTGAAAATCGGCATTCCATTTTCCATCATAATAATTGGCCATTTGGTAGCTTTTAATATTCTGATAATTTTGTTTCAATTCTGATTCGTACCACCAATCTACAGGTTTATACGGAACAACAAGTTTCCAGTCTTCTAAACCAATCGGGTTTTCAAGAACTAATTTTTCAGTTGTTTCTGGATACATCAGAGCAAATCTTGTGGCTAACATTCCACCCATAGAATGTCCTAATATGGTTGTTTTTTCGATTCCTAAATGATCTAAGAGTTTTTTTGTATTCTCTGCCAACTGTTGAAAAGTGTATTGAAAATTATCCGGTTTAGATGATTTTCCAAAGCCTATCTGGTCGGGAACAATTACTCTAAAGCCTTCTTTGGTCAGGGCTTTTATAGTCGTTTCCCAATAAGCACCGTTAAAGTTTTTTCCGTGAAGTAATACAATGTTTTTATTGTTGTAATTATCAGGTTTAATATCCATATAAGCCATTTTCAAATATTGGCGCTGATTGCTCAATTCTAAAAACTGTACAGGAAAGGGATATTCGTAATTGGTTAAATTAATGTCTAATTGCTTTATTTTTTCCTGCTGCGAAAAGCAAAAAAGAGGGAGCAATAATATAAGGAGTTTTATAGTTTTCATTTAGCTGCTGATTTTTATTAAGGATTATAAATTTACCGCTATGCATTTTGAAAAGCAAAGTTTAAAGTCTTAAAATTATCAGAAAATAAATGAAAACTGTTACAATTATGCCATTACTGCCACAATATTTAACGCAATTTCGGCAAGTTGTGTATCTCCGGTAATTTCAACTTTTTCTTTTGCATCTTGCGGTTTCATCCCTTTAGAAAATAATAACCATGCATCATGGGGCTGAATTTTTAAAACTGCATTTGATTTAAGATCAGCGGCATTAATAAATTTCCAGTTTTCATCTTCTTTGATAATGCTCCATTGACCTCCAATTTCTGTATCGACAATTAGGGTTACAACTGTACCTTTTTCTGCTTTTGTATTTTTATATGCGTTAGGCAAAGCCTGCATAAAAATGTGCATAAAAGGATAGAAGAACTCTTTTGTTAAAAGTGCTTCTTTGCCTACAGCATCTCTAATTTGCTGTTGGTGCAGAAACTTTTCGGTATATTCCCTTGCAATATGAAACCAGTTAAAAGAGGTTTCTTCGCCTGCCCACGCAACTGAAAACAATGCATTTTCAAATGGCTCTAAAGTTTGTAAATGGGCATAATATTCTTTTCCGCTGCTTTCCAGCAAATGGGTTATTACATTCGGACTGAGTCTTTTTGTAGCATTTGTCCAGGTCATATTAAGCTGATTAAGATAATCAACTAAATCACTGTAAGAATTGATATTTTCCGGTTTTTCTCCAAAATATCGGTCTCTGGACATGGATAATGCTCTTAAATTGCCATCAAGCAAATGAGAAGCAACATCTTTTACCAGCCATTTTTTGGCTACGGTTTGGGCGTGCCATTCTTCTTCGGTTAATGATTTTAAAAGATCAATTAATAGTGTATCGAGAATAGGGAAGAGGTGTAAAGTCTCAATAGGTACAATTGCTGCGGCTTTCATTTTAAATTATTTCTTTATGGTAACTACCCTTTGCGGATACGGAATATCAATATTAGCTTCATCAAAGCGTTTTTTAATGCTTTGCAGTAAATCACAATACATAACAAAACCATCTGTCGAATTTTTTGACCATGCCCAGGCTTTTAATGTTACACTTGAATCTGCCAATGCCACAACACGGGCTGTAACCAATTGCTTTTTTTGTTTTTTATCTTCGGCTGTTCTGGTATCTATAAATAGGGGATGTTTGGCAACTTCTTCTTTCATAATTTCTAATGCTTCTTCGACATTAGATTCGTAACCTATCCCTATTTCGATTATTTTACAGCATTTGGTATCATGCATATTGGTGTTTACAATAATCTGGGCGCTTATTACGGAGTTTGGAATTATGATTCGATTGTTTTCCGCATCTTTTAAAACGACTTGTCTTAAATTGATATCTTCAACTGTACCCACAAAATTATTGATCGTGATTTTATCATTGATTCGGAAGGGTTTAAAAATTACGAGAAAAATTCCGCTCACAATATTGCTTAATGCCTGTTGTGAAGCCAAACCCGCTACGATTGATATAACACCTGCACCAGCCAAAAAGGAATGACCAATAATTCTAAATTCAGGAATTTGAATTAAGGCAAAAGCAAATCCAAGAATATAAATTACAGTTATTATTAAATGTTTTAAAAACTTGAAACCTGTTGCATCATATTCTTTATTGCTTAGTTTTCTGTACAAAAAATAGCGTAATACTTTATCTGTAACTGCTCCTAAAATAATTGTGGTAAGTGCAATTATAGAAATAATTATGCCTATTCTAAAGTCTTTTGCAAAGTCGAACATAAGCTTTTAATATTTTTAAATTTCTAGTTTAACAAAGTTATTGTTATTAAATATAATAAGAGATATCTAAATGACAATTTTAAAAAGAGTGGTTTAATACTGAAAAGAAAAAATCCAAAAAACATATATTTAAATTATTGCTTTTTGGATTTTATAAAGTTAAGAAAAACAAAGTTTATTTTATAAGTCTACGAAATCATCACTTTTCGGGAAAATACTTAAAGCCTGAATTGCGATTTCAGGTGTAGGTGACGCTAGTTTACGAAGTTTAGTATCCATCCAGGCGCCGTCAACAGTAATAACGGCACAAAGTGTATCATCTTCTCTTCTAAATTCGTGAATGATCGACCAACGCGATGCATCGGCTTTCATTTTTGATGTTTTGGTGTGAAGGAATATCTTATCAGAAAGTTTTAATTCTTTTCTAAAAATACATTCTTCTCTAAATAAAACGGGTCCAAAACCTTGTGTTTGCATTACTCTTAATGTAAGCCCAAGTTCTTCGAGAATTTCGATACGGTGTTGCGCACCAAAATCGTAATAGGCACTGTGACGAACGTGAAAATTAGGGTCAAGATCTGACCAGCGAAAAGATATTTCTTTAATAAATGAAGCCATTTTTTGTTTGTATTTTAATGAAAATCGAAATTACAAATAAAATAATAAACTGTTTCTTAGAAAATCTTAAAGTATGCAATAAACATATTTTATAGGCTTTCCAGATTATCCCATTCGTACTCAATTTTATTCAGTTTTCTGTAATAGGGAATAAGTAAAAGTATTTCTAATCTTATAGAAAAATGGATGTTATTATCTACAAGAGGCAGCGCAAACATAGAAACAATGCAAATTACGATTCCGCAAATGGCATCTATTTTGCCTATTGAAATTGCATTGGGCTTTTCGAACCAAAGTGAATATGCAGCAAAACCCTTAAAGATCATAACTGCAATAATAAAAACTCCTATTCCTGAAAAAGCAGTATTGCTTGAAAAGCCATAAAGAGAAAGATTTACATTTGGAATAAAAAAGTTCGTAATAACAGATGCAACGGCGCAAACGCTTAAAATCATAAAAATCCAGCAAAAGGTTTTAATCCACCACGGTAATAGTTTTCGTCTAATTACAGGTGCTTTGTCAAATTCGTCAAAATGACTTTCTAATTCGTGATTCATGGTATTTACTCTATATGTTTTTGGATTAGATAACTTGAGTAAGAATCAAAATCAGGAGAATAATTTGTACTCCAAGAATGATCCAGAAAAAGTTTCTGCTGGGTTGCGAAATATTTTGTAAGCCTGTTATGATTTTATTTTTGATAATATCTGAAAAGCTTACATTTTCATCTTTAAAATCAACTTCGTCAAGGCTTATTTTTTTAAGTCCGTAAATCAATATTTTTTTAACCCATTTGTTCTCATCAGAATCTTTAAACGCTTGTATTAATTTTAATTGAAGCATAGCTTTGTCTGCTCCTGCTCTTAATAATTCAGGTTGTTTTGATTTGAGTTTGTCGATCACTTTATCAATTATAGGAAAAAGTAAAACTTCGCCTTTGTCTGATATTAATTTATTGATGATTTTTGACATTATATATTTATTACCCAAAGTAAATAATAAAAACGGGCCGGCAAATATAGAGATTACTGTTAAGCCAAAACCAATAGGTCTAAGTGCAAATAACAGCATTATAGCGGCTCCTCCGGTAACGTGTCCCATGCCGGTTCCTGATTGATAGACTATGGTACAAAGTGTAAAAACACCTATAATAGCATATAAAAATTGTCCGATAATGTTTATTTTGAAAAAGCTAAATGTTGCACTGCTAAATAATTTGGCAGTATACTTTAAATTGTCATTCATTAAATTGGTTTTTGGTTTAGTTAATGTTTTATCTGAGTAAAAATATAGAAAAAACATTACAAACCATTAAATGTTTTGAAGTCTGTAATTCAATATGGATTTTTAGAAAATTATGATTGCGGTTCTTCTTGTTTAAGATTTAATTTTTTTACGATCCATGGCAAAGTGAGCCCCTGCCCAATAAGCGTTAGCAATACAACGGCAACAGAAATAAAAATGATCGCATCGCGTTCCGGAAAAGGAGTTCCGTCTTCAAGTTGTTTTGGAATACCAATTGCAATGGCCAGAGAAACAATACCCCGCATTCCTGACCAACTTAATATAATACTGTTGTTGGTGTCAAGAAGAGCGTGTTCGCTGACTCTTCTTTTTCGTTTGGTATTTTGAAAGGCTTTTTGAAGATTTATTTTTTGAAGAAATATCCTTGCCATTCTTATTAATAAAGCTACAATTGTGATAATAACAGCATAGCCAATATAAGGCAATACCATCCCGTCATCAATATGTTTTAATACATAACGAAAGTTAAGTCCAATTAAGATGAAGATTAATCCGTTAAGCAAGAAAATAATAATGTCCCAAAGGCTTCTGGATTGATTCTTTAAACTTTCCGGAAATATTTTTTTGCTAAAACGGGCTATGGTAAGTCCTAAAACAACAACGGCAATAACTCCTGATACATGTAAGTTTTCTGCAACCAAATAGGCTACAAATGGCATTAAAAGCATAAAACTTATTGTTACGTTTATGTTTTTTTGCACGCGGTTTAAAATGAAAGCCAGAATTTTTGCCAGAGTGAAACCCACTAAAAAACCTCCGCCTAATAACAAGATGAATTCTAAAGTAGCTTTCCAGATGATAAAGGATGATCCCATTACCGCGGCAACGGCAAAACGATAGGCAACAAGTGCAGAGGCGTCATTTATAAGACTTTCGCCTTCTAAAATGGTTAAGGTTTTATGTGATAATTTTAATCCTTTTGTTACGCTGATTGCTGCAACGGCATCAGTAGCCGAAAGTATTGCCCCTAGTACAAATGCTAGTGGCCACGTCATTCCGGGAATTATATAGTAGGCTACAACCGCAATTCCTGCCGCGGTAAGAAAAACTAATGAAACGGCTAAAGTTCCAATGGTATTGATGTTGGTTTTAAAATCTTTTGGAGAAATATTAAAAGAGGCATCGTATAATAATGGCGGAAGAAATATCAGGAATATGATTTCAGGATTGATTTCGATTTCGCTCATCGTGGGAATAAAACCAATGGCGATTCCTACGATAACCAATAGAATATGATAAGGAAGTTTAGCTTTATCAGCAAAGGCAGATAGTCCTATAACAATGGCGAGTATAAATATAATAATGCTGTAGTTTTCCATTATGGATTAATTTTCATTGAGTTGTTTTGCTAAGTTTTCGATGTCAGATGGACCACTTAGATTTTTTTTAATAATGTTTCCGTTTTCGTCCGTTAAAAAATGCCACGGGATTGCAAGAGACGGATTGCCGTATAAATTTCGCAGATCAGCGTCTAGTTTTTCGTTTGCGCGAATATGATTTCCTTCAAGATTATAAAAATGACTCATTTCGCGCCATTGCGCTTCACGGTTTTCCTTGTCTATAGAAATGTAAACCATGGTAATGTTTTTTGATTTTAGTAATTGGTATAATTTGGCATTGTCTTTAAACTCTGCCTTGCACGGCCCGCACCACGTTGCCCAGATATCAACATAAAATAGTTTTCCGTTTAATCCTTTTATGGTTTCTTTTACGGAGTTGATGTTTGCAGCATTATCTATGAATTTAATTTTCTCGTTTAAAGGTTCTTCCTGTTTTTTGTGAAATGCCAAAATGGGTATAATCACAGGCTCCAGAAAATGAGTGTAAGCGCTTGCAGGATATTCTTTTTTAAATTGCTCAAAAAGCGCAATCAGTTCTTTTTCGTAGTTTTTATTGATTGATTCATAATAGAGATAAGCTGCAAAATAATATTCGAGTTGAGGTCCGGATAAATATTTTTTTGCGTTAGCAATATTATGAGTGTGAATTAGTCCTTGCTTATTAAATTCTTGCAGTGATGCAATATCTATTCCCTCGATAATTAATTCTTTATAGCGTAAATAATTTTCGACGTAAAAATAAAACCATGGAGAGCTTAAAAGTTCAGGATTGGTAACGGGATTCGACTGAAAAATGTCTGCCCAGAGTTCTTTGTATTGTGCAGGACTTAGTTTGTTTTCTTTATAAGCTGAATTTAAGTAATTTATAAATGCAAGACTTCCTTGTGCACCTTTATAAAAGTAATCACGATCTGTCTGTACAAGATTGTAAAAGCTTTTAGAAATGATTTTATCTTTTAATAATTGCTTAAAACCTTCTAATTCTGTTTGTTTGCTTTTCTCTAATTTCTGTTTTATTTCAGACGGAATACTGTCTTTTATATAACTTTTTGTTTCAAGTTCAAAATGTCCTCCAACAATCATGCTTCGGTTAGGAATCTGATTGTATGATGATTGTCCTTTTTGGTTTTGAGATTCTATGCGAAATTTGTTTTCGGGGGCTTCAGTATCGATGTAAACTTTATAAGTCATTCCGGGTTCTGCGATTAAAGTTCCGAATGATTTGTATTTGTTTGATAAGTCAATGAAAGCAGTTTTATTTAAAGGAAGATTTATTTGAAAATTACCCGCAGCATCCGGCTGAACAGAATCTGTAAATCCAAAGAAATCTATCCCGTTTATAGGTAACGTATATTCGATAATATCAGGAATTTTTCCATTAATTTTCCCGATAATTTTTATATTATCTTTTTTCGTCTGGCCCATTAAGCAGAAGGGAAGCAGTAGAATTACAAGAGATCGAAAGAGGTTCATTGGTTTAGTTTTGAAAGAGGTTTGAATATTTCAAATATAATATTTATTTGTTTTGAAGACTTTCAGTTGATCAATTAGGTTGTTTTGGGTTGATGTTTTTGCTCAAATTATGTATGTCTATCGTATAAGTTTTAGGGTGTTTTTAATTCAGTTTACTGTCAAAAGATCTAAAAGTGTCGATTTTTGGTAATGGTGTTACCACGATTTTTTTTGATGTTTTTTTGACGATTTTTTCAGAACCTAGTGCTTTTGTTATTTCGGTTCTTTGTCCTGATAATAGGTTAAAATCCGTTTCGGTGGTTAAGTTTTGGCCATCCCAAACCACATTTGATATTTTTTGTAATTCAAAATAGCCATTTTTAAATTTAAAGAGATGCGAAAAGTGGTTTTTGCCAATTTCGGAATATAAAATCAAATTGCCATCTTCAATCATTACATCAGGAATTTGATTTCCGCCATATTTTCCGTTTGGATATTGGGCTTCCATTAATTTTTTTGTGGCTACGTTTAATTTATATTTTCCGTTTTTTTGTGAAAAATAGATCTCTAATTTTAAAGGCTGTGTATTATCTATTGTGTCCATTTTGATAAATACTTTATCTACTAAGCCATCATTGTTTAAATCGCCTTCTTCGGTTCTAATAATGACATTAAAATTATCTTTTAATTCTTGTGCTTGCACGTAAATGGTAAATTGAATGAGAATAAAAAGTAGTGAGAATATCTTTTTCATTTTTGATTATCAATTAGGTTTATTTTGTTTATGATTATTTTATTCTGTTTTACACTGATTGATAATTGTATCTGTTTTCATTTCCTGTCCGTTTTGAAAATATTTTAAAACGCCAAAATATTTGATGGTGTCATTCGTGCAAAATTCAATATCAAATCTCGCAATTCTATATTCATAATAATGCTCAAGAAGTTCACTGCTAAATCCTCCGGGATCTTCTTCATTATTTATAAAATGTTCAGTTCCGGCCTCTCCAAAAGGATTCGTTCCCCAGCCTTTATAATATCTATAAAAACTTAAGGAATAATATAGATCAGTCCTTGAAGCTGATTCAGAATTATATTGATATTTATGCTTGTACTTATTTTCTTTGCCAATAAATTCATCGTTCATTTTTTGAACAACCATGTTTTTTATTACTGTATTTAATGAGTCTTGGTTATTAATTTGGTTTTTGACAAGATATAAGTGCGGATAAACTTTTGATTGAATGAATTCCATTTTTGTAAAAAATAATGAATCAATAATATTTATTAAAATTAATATTCCTATAATTCCAAAAGTCCATTGAATTCTTTTCTTCTTTTTACTTATCCATTTGATTAGTACATATAAAAGATAAAAGAATATTAAAAGAATAATTATCATAATTTGTGTTTGTATTTTTATATTGTCGTTGGGTGATTTTGTAAAATTATCAACCAACTCAAAAATACACGAAAGATGTATGTTTTACTGAAATTGGATGTTTTTTGTTCTTATTTAAAATAGAAATGCAGTGAATTTAATTTGGTCTCGTTATGCTTTCAATTGTTGGTACAGACAATGCTTTGTCTACGTAATGATCGTATTTTAAAGCGTAGTATTTCTTTCCGTCAAGTTGTATTAAGTCGTTAAGATAAATATTCTCGCCCGAATATGAACTTGTTGGCAGTTGATAACGTGCATTTCTTTTGTTATACTTGAATTTAAAAATTGGCAATGTTGAGATAAAATTTTTATAAGTAAATTCAGTTGGCAAAAAATAGATGATACTTGAGAATTTTCCTCCTTCTTTGTCTGTGATCAATCTTAACTCAATTATTTCTTTTGTTTCTGGATTGTTAAATTTAAATTTCTTGTGATAGGTCGATATCGAATCACTTAGTAATCTAAAACCTTTTGATGATAATTCTTTATGCTCAACGGGGTTAGCATAATTAACTATTTTTCTAAAGTCAGTTATTTTTAATGTCTGTGCAAAAGATAGGTTTACAAACAGTAGTACTATTAAAACATAGAGGTTGTGTAAATTCATGTCATTTGTTGTGCTTGTTATTGTATGATGCTTTATGATTTTCGTTGCAATTGCTGAAATTTCAATTTAGCAGAAAATAAGTTAGTAATCAGAATCTCCAGTTAGAAACAGTAATTTTAAAAGTGAGCATAATCTTTTGTTTTTGTGAGTTCTGACCATCTCGCAGATAAAAACTTAGCATAATTTGTAGGGCTTATTCCGTAAGTTCCTAACGAATGGCCGTCATTTATTTCTACTAATTTCATAGTATCATTGTCGTCTATTCCAAAATCTAAAGCGTATGAAGCCGGAGCACTTTTAAAATCTTTAATGGCATTTTTAATTACGGACAAGTCGAGTTTAGAATCCCAGGCACCTTTGTACTGTCTTATGTCTAGAATTTCTCCATATCTTATAAAACATCTCCATTCGGTTTTAAAATTGACTATTTCAGAGCACCAAATTTGCGTTGGGTTATCGTTGTCAACAATTCCAATAAAGTCTTTATAGTTTTTAACGACTTTTCCGGTGAATTTTTTGGTCTCTTTTTTTGGTTTTATAAAAATATTCCAATTTCTTTCGTCTGCAAATATTTCTTCAATTGTAGCAACCCAAACTTTTCTGCCTAAGTATTTTTCTAATTCTTTAGGATAGTCTATTTCTTTTGAAGGTCGCTCGATTCCAAATTTTTCCAGTCGTTTTCTCACATTGCCAATTCCGCCAACAATTAAACTTTCCGGATCGTTGTTTTCGATATCCTCTACTGAAAAATATTTTTCGGTTTCCCAACCTAAAGTTTGAAAGCCCTCGTTGGCAACATAAGCGTTTACATTATAATAGTTTCCGGATTTGTCTGTTTGAATGTATGCTTTCATTGGGTAAGTGTTCTTATTTTATGGCTGAAATTTATGATGAGCAAGATATCATTTTAATATTTTTCAAATATAAACTTTTTCTTATAAATATTTTTAAGGAGCCTAAAATTCCTAACTTTACAATTCTGATGTAGAACAATAGTAGAAGCGAGGTGTGGGCGTTTTTTATTTATTAGTTATCATATTAATGTTATTTTGAAACGGATGTCCTAGCCCCGATAGCAGCGGCATCCTTTTATGGCGGGGTTCGCCATAAAAGATATAGCGGAGAGCGGGATTAGCTCCTGATAATGACACGTAAAGTACTGATATGCCACGAATGTCAGGTTTTAAAAATGTCATGTTGTCAGATTGTTTTTATTGTGCCGACAGTAAAACTGACAATTTACTTTGGTTTTTTATATTGGCACAAAGATTGACTTATGCCACCTGAGTTATAAATTAGTATATCAAAATTAAATATATAAAAAATGGGTAAAATAATCGGAATTGACTTAGGTACGACGAACTCTTGTGTTTCTGTAATGGAAGGTAACGAAGCAGTTGTTATTCCTAACGCAGAAGGAAAAAGAACAACGCCATCTATCATCGCTTTTGTTGAAGGTGGAGAAATTAAAGTGGGTGATCCTGCAAAAAGACAAGCGGTAACGAATCCTACAAAAACGATTGCTTCTATTAAACGTTTTATGGGACACACTTTTGCTGAAACTCAAGAAGAGGCAAAAAGAGTTCCTTACAGTGTTGTAAAAGGTGACAACAATACTCCACGTGTGGATATTGACGGTCGTTTATACACTGCTCAAGAATTGTCAGCAATGACACTTCAAAAAATGAAAAAAACTGCTGAAGACTATTTAGGTCAAACTGTAACTGAGGCAGTTATTACTGTTCCTGCTTACTTTAACGATGCACAACGTCAGGCTACTAAAGAAGCTGGTGAAATTGCTGGTCTTAAAGTTATGCGTATCATCAATGAGCCAACTGCAGCTGCACTTGCTTACGGATTAGATAAAAAAGGAACTGATCAAAAAATTGCTGTTTACGATTTAGGAGGAGGTACTTTTGATATCTCTGTTCTTGAATTAGGAGACGGTGTATTCGAAGTATTGTCTACAAATGGTGATACTCACTTAGGTGGTGATGATTTTGACCAAGTTATTATTGACTGGTTAGCTGACGATTTCAAATCTGAAGAAGGTATTGATTTACGTTTAGATCCAATGTCATTGCAACGTTTGAAAGAGGCTGCAGAGAAAGCTAAGATTGAATTATCATCTTCTGCTGAAACTGAAATCAACTTGCCATACGTAACTGCTACTGCTTCTGGACCAAAACACTTAGTGAAAAAATTATCTAGAGCACAGTTCGAAAAATTATCTGATACTTTAGTAAAACGTTCTATGGAGCCAGTTGCTAAAGCATTAAAAGATGCAGGTTTATCTACATCTGATATCGACGAAGTTATTCTTGTTGGAGGTTCTACTCGTATGCCAAGAATTGCTGACGAAGTTGAAAAATTCTTTGGTAAAAAAGCGTCTAAAGGTGTTAACCCTGATGAGGTTGTTGCTATTGGAGCTGCTATTCAAGGTGGAGTTTTATCTGGAGATGTAAAAGATGTATTGTTACTTGACGTAACACCTCTTTCTTTAGGTATCGAAACTATGGGTGGTGTATTGACTAAATTAATTGAGTCTAACACAACTATCCCAACTAAAAAATCTCAAGTATTCTCTACTGCTGCTGATTCTCAACCATCTGTTGAAATTCACGTATTACAAGGAGAAAGAGCAATGGCTGCTGATAACAAAACTATCGGTCGTTTCCACTTAGATGGTATTCCACCAGCACCAAGAGGAGTTCCTCAAATCGAGGTTACTTTTGATATCGATGCGAATGGTATCATCAAAGTTTCTGCAACTGATAAAGGAACTGGAAAATCTCACGATATCCGTATCGAAGCTTCTTCTGGTTTAACAGCTGAAGAAATCGAAAAAATGAAAAAAGATGCTGAAGCTAACGCTGATGCTGACAAAATAGCTAAAGAAAGAGCTGAGAAATTAAACGAAGCTGACAGCATGATTTTCCAAACAGAAAGTCAATTGAAAGAGTTAGGAAGCAAATTAGCTGACGATCACAAAGTTGCTGTTGAGTACGCTTTAACTGAATTGAGAATGGCTCACCAATCTCAAGACATTCCAGCTATTCAAACTGCTCTTGACAACATCAATGCAGCTTGGAAAACAGCTACAGAAGCTATGTATGCTCAAGGTGAACAAGGTCAACAAGCTGCTCCACAACAAGAGCAATCTGGAGACAATGTTGAAGACGTTGAATTCGAAGAAGTAAAATAATTCTTCTTTAATGATAATGAAAAGCCGAATCAGAAATGATTCGGCTTTTTTTGTTTGTTAATTTTTTACCTTACTATATTTATTATCAATATATACTCTTTTATTTTATACATTTGTAGGAAAATAAATCTAAAAAAAATGTATTGAAAATGAACATGAATAGAATTGCGAGTTTAGGATTGATTTTCCTTACTCTTTTATTTGCTAATTGCAGTAGCGATGATGAAGATGCCGGGAATAAAAATGTTAACTCAGTTTCGGCTACAATAAATGGCGTTAACTGGAAACCTACCAAAATAAATAGTGTGGCATTTATGAAAGTGAAGGGAATGGATCAGCTTCTTGAAATTGTTGTTCAAGATGATACACAAATATTAACATTATTTTGTACTAGTAAATCAACAGCTGTTAATGCAATGCCTCTTAAAGAATATAATTTTATTCTAAAAGATCCTATGAAAGAAGCTTTGTTAATTCCACTTGAATCATTTTTTACAAATAAGTATTTAATAGAGGGTAATACTTATGCTGAATATGAAACTACTATTGGAAAAATAACGATTACCGCAATGGATCCGGTAAAAAGAAAAGTGTCAGGTACTTTTAGTTTTAAAGCATCGAAGGTTGATGTATTACAAAATAAGATTGTTACTCCAGAGAATTATGAGATAAAAAATGGAAGATTTACAAATTTGTCTTATACCGTTACTGTAGAAGATTATAAGAATTAATATATTAATGAATAAACGATGAAATAAGCTTTGGAATATTTGATTTATTTTATGAGATTATGTTACTATTAGTATAAGTTTTGTTTTTTAGTTGATTTTGCCAAAATGATAAATGTCATTTACTGTTCGAATTCTTTTTCGTAATATTACTATGTAAATATTTTTGCATGAGAAAGATCAAATACAAGAAAGGACGTAAGCTGCAACACATTACTTTAGAGTATACTGGCACACAAAAAGAGCATAAAACCGAGATGCAACTTTTTGTATATGATGATGCAGATGTTATTGAATATGAAAAATTCAGCGTCTTGGCATTAAATACTTGTATTGATTATACTAAAAATAACTGGCTCAACATTCACGGATTAAATGATATTAATTTACTTAAAACGGTTGGTGCTCATTTTAAGTTAGATGATTTTTTATTAGCCGATATTTTAAATACTAGCAAAAGAACAAAACTTGAAGAGCAAAAAGATATTTTGTTTTTTAATATAAAATCTCTTTTGCCTTCTGAATATTCAGATAATATTAGCGTTGAGCAAATTAGCTTTATTTTGAAAGACGGAATTTTGATTTCGTTTCAGGAAAAAAGAAGCGATTTTTTTACTCATATTAGGGAGCGTCTTCGTACTCATGCCGGAATTGTAAGAACTAAAAAAGTCGATTATTTACTGTATTTATTGTTAGATGCGGTAATGGAGAATTTTTACATTACAATTGAAGACGAAGAGGATAAGATCGAAGAATTAATCAATCTGACTAAAAAAGGAGCTGATCCTATTATTCTGGAAAAAATTGAAAATCACCGTGATAATTTTAATTTTTTAAAACGTTCAATAGTTCCGTTAAGGGATTCGTTGTATTATTTAAAAACAATTAAAGATGATGATACTTATAACGGAATTGAAAAAGAAACGTTTAGTTTTTTCATTCGTTTGCATCAAAAAAGTTTAGAACTTCTAGAGCAAATTGAGTCTGATATGAGTTCACTAGAAAGCGCATCGAACTTTTATTTTTCTGAACAAAGCCGAAAAATGAATGAAATAATGAAAACACTTACCATTATTTCGGCCATATTTATTCCGCTTACTTTTATTGTTGGGGTCTACGGAATGAACTTCGAGAATATGCCGGAGCTTCGATATAAATATGGGTATCACAGCGTGATGATTGCGATGTTTTTTCTTGTAATTGCCCTGATTATTTATTTTAAAAAAAGACGCTGGTTTTAGCGTTTATTATATAATTCAAAAATTTGTTAAGTTTCAAAATATAAAATTATGAGTAAAGCAGTATATATAGCCACAAGCGACCATAATAGTGGGAAATCAATTATTACACTCGGTTTGATGAGTATTTTGATTGGTAAGACAGCTAAAGTAGGTTATTTTAGACCCATTGTAGAGGATTTTATTGATGGAGAATTAGACAATCATATTGAAACGGTTTTGTCGTATTTTAATCTGGATATTAAGTTTGAAGATGCGTATGCAATAACGAAAAGCAAACTGATCAAGAAGAAAAATAAAGGAAAAATAGGAGAGGTCCTGGATCTTATTATCGAAAAATACAAAAAGCTTGAAGAACGCTTTGATTTTGTTTTGGTAGAAGGAACAAGCTTTACAGGTGAAGGAACTTCGATCGAATTAGATTTGAATGTTTTAATTGCAAAAAACCTCGGAATTCCTACTATAATACTGGCATCCGGAGTTGGAAAAACTTTAGAAGAATTAGTAGATAATTTGTATTTGGTTTATGATTCTTTTAAAGTAAAAGATGTTGAGGTTTTATCTGTTTTTGCCAATAAAGTACAGCCCGAGAATATTGAACTGGTTACTAAAAGTCTGCAAAAAAGTTTACCTGCAAATGTTTTAGTAAATACAATTCCGCTGATATCAAGTTTAAACAATCCAACAATGCAGGAAATTGTTAATGAACTTGATGCAAAAGTATTATTTGGAGGTAATTATCTGAATAACGAAATTGGGCATTTTAGCGTAGGAGCGATGCAATTGCATAACTATTTAGTGCATTTGCATGATAATGCCTTGGTGATTACTCCAGGAGACAGATCTGATATTATTTTAGGTGCTTTGCAGGCAAATGAATCAGCTAATTATCCAACCATTTCAGGAATTATTCTAACAGGAAATATTGTTCCGGAAGAAAGCATTTTAAAACTTATAGAAGGACTATCCGCCATCGTACCAATTATTGCTGTTGATGGCGGAACGTATCATATTACAAATAAAATTGGGAAGATAAAATCAGAGATTTATGCTAACAATACGCATAAAATAGAAACCTCGATTAGTACTTTTGAAAAATACGTTGATAACGATGCTTTATCTGAAAGATTAATCACTTTTGAAGCCGAAGGTATGACACCAAAAATGTTTCAATACAACATGGTTAAAAGAGCCAAACAGCATCGTAAACATATTGTTCTGCCGGAAGGAAATGATGAGAGAATCATTATTGCCGCAGCAAGATTGATGGACATGAATGTTGTTGATATTTCGATTATTGGTGATAAAAAACAAATAGAGAATAAAGTAACAGAACTAGGTATTACACTTGATTTTTCAAAAGTAAATATTATAAATCCGATAGAATCTGAATTCTATGAGGACTATGCCAATACATATTATGAGCTTAGAAAAGCAAAGAATGTAAGTATTACAATGGCAAGAGATTTAATGGAAGATGTATCTTATTTTGGAACTATGATGGTGTATAAAGGCCATGCTGACGGAATGGTTTCTGGTGCTGCACATACTACGCAACATACCATTTTACCGGCGCTTCAATTTATTAAAACAAAACCAAATTCATCTGTAGTTTCATCTGTATTTTTCATGTGCTTAGAAGACAGAGTTTCTGTGTTTGGGGATTGTGCTATTAATCCAAATCCAACAGCAGAGCAATTAGCAGAAATTGCAATTTCATCTGCTGAGTCAAGTGCCGCTTTCGGAATCGAGCCAAAAATTGCAATGCTTTCTTATTCTTCCGGAGCTTCAGGAAAAGGAGATGAAGTAGATAAAGTAAGAACTGCAACAGAAATTGTAAAACAAAGACGCCCGGATCTAAAAATTGAAGGACCAATTCAATACGATGCCGCGGTAGATCGTGCAGTTGGTAAAAGCAAAATGCCGGACTCTGAAGTAGCAGGGCAGGCGAGTGTACTTATTTTTCCTGATTTAAATACAGGAAACAATACTTATAAAGCCGTACAACGAGAAACCGGAGCATTAGCTATTGGTCCAATGTTGCAAGGTTTAAATAAGCCTGTAAACGATTTAAGCCGTGGTTGTACAGTAGATGATATTATCAATACAGTAGTTATTACAGCGATTCAGGCGCAAGGGCTTTAATTAAAAATCTGAAATTAAAAATTAAAAATCCTGAGTAAAAAACTTAGCATCTTAGTCACTTAGGACCTTAGAAACTTTATAAAAAAATGAAAATATTAATTATCAATTCAGGAAGTTCATCAATAAAATACCAATTAACGGTTATGCCAACAAACGAAGTAATTTGTACGGGTATGATTGATAGAATTGGACTGGAAACTTCAAATATAACGTTTAAAACTTCTTTGCATTCCTTAGAAGAATTACTTCCAATCCCTAATCATAAAGTTGGGTTACAAAAAGTGGCTAATATGCTTTTAGATCCGGAAAAAGGAGTTATAAAATCCACTTCAGAAATTAGTGCAGTGGGACATAGAGTAGTGCACGGAGGAAGTGATTTTAGTGATACTGTTAAAATTGATGATAATGTAAAAGCTAAAATTAAACAGCTTTTTGAATTGGCACCATTGCATAATCCTGCAAATTTAGAAGGAATTAATGTAGCCGAAGAAATATTTAGTTCAGCACAGCAAATTGCTGTTTTTGATACCGCTTTCCATCAAACAATGCCTGAAGTAGCATACAAGTACGCTATTCCAAATTATCTTTTAACAGAGAATAAGGTTAGAGTTTATGGTTTTCATGGAACGAGTCATAAATATGTGTCTGAAAAAGCCATTGATTTTTTAAAAGAAAACTCAAAAATTATCACAATTCATATTGGTAATGGTTGTAGTATGGCAGCAATTAAAGACGGAAAATGTATTGATACGACAATGGGATTTTCGCCATCTAATGGCTTAATTATGGGAACAAGAAGCGGTGATATAGACCAGTCGATAGTTTTTTATATGATTAAAAATCTGGGATATTCTGCAGATGACGTCAATTCAATTTTATTAAAACAAAGCGGAATGCTTGGTCTTACGGGGTATAGTGATTTACGTGATATTGAGTCAGAAGCAGCTAAAGGAAATAAAGATTGTCAGCTTGCTTTATTCATGAATGCATATCGTATTAGAAAATATATTGGTTCCTACACAGCGGCTTTAAATGGTTTGGATGCTATTATTTTTACAGCCGGAATAGGTGAGAATTCTTCTTATATGCGTCAATTAGTGTGTACAGATATGGATTATTTTGGAATTGAATTAGATCATGAAAAAAATCAAATTCGTTCAAAAGAAATTCGAGAAATTAATACACCAAATTCAAAAGCAAAAGTTTTGGTTATACCAACAGATGAAGAATATGAAATTGCAAATCAGGTATACCAATTGCTAAATAATTAATCGTTTACGAAACTTAAAAGTTATGCTGAGAAATTGTTTCGCTAACTTTGGTTTTAAAATTAAATGATATAAAAGAGCTCCTTGACGGGAGCTTTTTTTATGCTTTAAGATTAAAAATTTTGTCAGTATCTTTGGCTATAAAACCGAATATTTTGAAATCGATACTTTTTAAACTTCTTTTCTTCTTTTTCATTGCTTCACAAATACAAGCACAAGAATTACTTCCTTTCGTAGAAAACTATAATAAATCAGATTATCAGGGAGACAATCAAATCTGGAATGTCGCTCAGGGAAAAGATGATGCCATGTACTTTGCTAATAATCACTATCTATTACGTTACGACGGTGTGATTTGGGAAAAGTACACTTTGCCTAATAAAACAATTATTCGTTCGATTATGATCGAAGGAGATAAAATATATTCTGGTTCTTATAAAGAATTTGGTTATTGGTATAGAAAAGAAGGTAAGATGCATTATGTTTCGATTACCAAAAACTTGCGTTTGTTTGATGAAAAGGATAATGAGGAAATCTGGAAAATTTTCAAATTTAACGGATCAATTTATTTTCAATCGTTCAATGATGTCTTTATTTATGATGGAAAACACATTGAGAAAATTAAATTTCCATTTTTAATATCCTATTGTTTCGTTGTCGATAATGATGTTTATGTAGCCTCAGTAGAAAAAGGGCTTTTTAAAATGAATGGCTCAGAAATTTCAAACCCTAAAGGCTGGAATATCTTAAAAAAGACTGTTGTACACGCCATCGAAAAATACCAAAACAAGACGTATATATTTACACAGAAAAAAGGAATTTTTATAGTAGAAAAAGACGGTCTAAAACCGTGGAATAATCCTTTAAACGAAACTTTAAAAGCAGCGACCATAAATGTAGCTAAATTTATTAAAGGGAATAAATTGGTTATAGGGACAGGAAACAGAGGGCTTTTTATTTATGACTTCCTAACAAATACCTATAAAAATATCGATCGAAATAATGTTTTAATGAATAACTCTATTTTGAGCATTGGTTTTGATAAAGAAAATGATTTATGGCTTGGTTTAGATAACGGAATTGCACATGTAGAAGTAAATTCGCCTATTTCTTTTTTTTATGATAATTCAGGACTACTTGGTTCTGTTTATTCTGTCGCAACTACTAATAAAGGATATTTAATTGCATCTAATCACGGAGTTTTTGAATTTGATTCCGGTAAGTTTCATATGATGCCTAACACACAAGGGCAAGCCTGGAATATTACTAAAATCAATGATAAATATATTATTGGCCACAATGATGGTACATTTTGTTACGATAATGGGGCATTAGTAAAAACCAATAATGTGAGTGGTGGCTGGAATTTGTCAAAAAGCATTATTAGCAACACCTATTTTCAATCTACTTATAGTGGCGTTTTAGTTTACGATGATATTGCGAAACTTACTCAGACTAAAAAAATTGAAGATCTTTCGAAACCAATAAAATATGTTGCCCAAAATAAGAAAAATGAAATTTGGGCTGCAGATAATTACAGAGGATTATATCGTGTTTTATACGATGATAATTATAAAACCAAAAAAGTTGAAAATATTACGCAGCAAAGTAAAATCAATAATGATTTTGGAGTAAAGATTTTTGAATTTAGAAATGAGATTCTTTTTCTAATTAATAATTCATGGTACACTTATAATTCTATAACTAATAAATTAGAAGAGAATGAGTTGTTTAATCTAAACTTTAAGGATATAACCGATGTTGTGGCTATTGACGACGATCATTTTATGGTGCTTCAAAACGGAATTTTATACCATATTCAGGCTTTAGGAAATAAATTTGTATGGAATATTATTCAGGAGAAATATTATAAAGGAAAATTAATCAATGATAATTTAAGAATTTTTAAAACCAATAATCATTATTTGCTGAATCTTGATGACGGATTTATCTCCCTTCAGCTGAAATATGAAAACAAGCAAAATTCAAATGTAAAAGTTGAAGCCTTTAATGATGATAACCTGGTTTCTGATGAATCTACGATTAAATATAATACAGAACTGAAGATAAATGTAATTTCAGGTATTTACGGCGCAAGTAAACCAAATTTATTTTACAAGCTCAACAATAATAAAGATTTTATTCAAATCTCTGACGGATTGATTGTACTGAATAATTTAAGTAGTGGCAGTCATTCTATGATAATCTACAAACATAATGGTGCCAGTTATGAAAAAGTTTCGGAATTTGAATTTAATGTAGCGAAACCATGGTATTTTTCTATATGGATGGTGATTTTATATATACTTGTAATAGGTGCAATACTCTTTTTCTATTATAAATGGAATAAGTTGCGATATATCCAGAAATTAAAGTTACAGGCAGAGGAATTAAAGCATCAGAGAGAAATTCTTGAAATGGAATTGAAAGCTGAAAATGAATTGAACGTTCAGGAATATGAAAAACATATTTTAGAATTGGAATTACAAACAAAATCATCAGAAGTTGCCGGAAAATCTTTGTCAATTGCAAAACAAAGTGAAATGATCGAAAATATTCAGGGTATTCTTGATTCAGAAAAAGATTTTAATAAACTTAAAAGTGAAATTAGAAAAGCAATCAAAATAAACGAAGTAAATAAACACGAATGGGTTATTTTTGAAACTAACCTGAATCAAATTCATAATGAGTTTATCATAAACCTTTCTAAAAAATTCCCAAACCTTACTCCAAAGGATATAAAATTGTGTGTTTATTTAAAAATGAATCTCTCATCTAAAGAGATTGCACCTATGATGAATATCTCTTTTAGGGGGGTTGAACTACACCGATATCGCTTAAGAAAAAAATTAAACCTCTCTCAGGAAGAAAACCTGTCAAAATTTTTATTAAGTCTGTAAGATTCCCATTTAAATTTTAAGGATTTTATATTTTTCTACATCAATTTTTACATAATCCCAATGCATCATTACTACATCATAATGTAGTGTTAAAGAAAAAATATTAACATTTATCATGCTGATAATCATGTTGATATGAATAAAATTTAACACAATGATGTAGCTATGCTGTAGTGGTTTATGATGTACTACAACGTTGTAATTGCGTAATTTGGCTTCACTAACTTAAATGATTACAAACTGTATGAAAAATTTTATTTTTAGCTTTTTAGCACTTTTGCTATTACCGGCATATATGTCTGGTCAGGCAATTAAAGGAAAAGTAGTAGACAGTAGCGGAATGGGAATTCCTGGGGCAATTATTGCTTCTTCGGATGCCAGAGCAACTACTGATGCAGATTTTGACGGAAACTTTACAATCAATGCAAAACCTGGAGACATATTAAAAGTCTCAATGCTAGGTTTTGATGCGGTTTCTGTACCGGCAACTGCCGCGCCGATGACAATTACTTTAAAAGACGCTGAAGATACAGCCTTAAAAGAAGTTGTTGTAATTGGTTATGGAACCAGAAAGAAAATTGACAATACTTCAGCGGTAAGCTCAATTAAATCTGAAGAAATTACCAAAATGAAAGTGATGAATGCTTCGCAAGCTATCCAGGGAAAAGCAGCGGGGGTTCAGGTAGCTACTTCAGATGCACCAGGTAGTACACCTTCAATTGTTATTAGAGGAGTTGGTACGGCATTAGGAGGAAGAAATCCTCTCTATGTTGTTGACGGCATGCCTACTGACAATATTAATAACATCAATACTAATGACATAACATCTTATGAAATTTTGAAAGATGCTTCTTCATTAGCTATTTATGGAACGAGAGGAGCAAATGGTGTAATCATGATTACTACAAAAACCGGAAAAGGGAAAATGAATGTTGAAATTGAAAGCTTTACTGGTTTCAGAACACCTTTGAAAAAGGTAAAAATGGCCGACGCTGATCAATACATTAAATATAATAATGCTGCTTTTAGTGCTCAATATCCTGCAGGAAGATTTTCTTTAAATCAGCCTTATAATACAAATTGGATGGATGAGATAACCAGAACAGGAACTTATTCCCAAAATAATATCTCTCTCTCAGGATCTTCAGAAAACATTAAATACTTTATGAGTATTGGTAACTATGAAGAAAAAGGTATTTTAAATGGTACTGATTATGGTCGTACAACTTTTAGAAGTAATAATGAATATAAAGTTTCTGATAGACTTAAAGTAAGTCAAAATTTTAGTGTTACCTCTATTAAAAATACACCAAAACCTTTAAGTGCTTTTACTACTGCTTACAGACAATCACCTTTAGTTCCTGTACGTTATGCTGATGGGAAATATGGTGTACCATTTATTTCAAATGGAGTTGCAGCCGAAACCGGTGACGCATTCAATTCAGTAGGAAATGCTGTTGCTACTTTAGATTTAAATGATGAACAACAAAAAACTGTTGTTCTGCAAGGTGGTTTAAAATTAGATTTTGATATTACTAAATCATTAAAATTTACTTCGCAGTTTAACGGAGAATATTTCAATTACAAACAATATAATTTTGTTGATAATGTTGCTACATGGTTAGCTGCAGATCCAACCAGAAACGCAGTAAATTACGACAAAAGTTCTAATAAAAATACTTTAACAAGAAATACAGATGACTATTTCAATTGGAATTTATCAAACTATTTAACTTATAATAAAGTTTTTGGTCAAATTCATGATGTTGAAATCACAGCTGGTGTTGAAGCTAACGTAAGAGGAACTAGAAGTAAAACAACTGCAGATATTAAAAATGTGAATCCAAACAGTAATTTTTGGGCTTTAGATGGTTATCCATATGCACAGAATGGAGGAGTAACTAATTATGCAGCTGTTAATGATAATGAGGAAAGATTAGCTTCTTATTTTGGACGTTTTCAATATAAGTTGATGGATAGATATTTACTAACAGGAACAGTTAGACGAGATGGTTCTTCTAATTATTCAGGTGATTATCGTTGGGGAACATTCCCATCTGTTGGTTTAGGTTGGATTGTTACTAAAGAAAGTTTTTTATCTGATGTAAAAGCATTAAATCTATTAAAATTAAGAGGTTCATGGGGTAAATTAGGAAATCAAAAAGTGCCACTTAACAGAGCATATTTTACTTCTGGTCTAAATTACAATGATGGTTCTGGTCAAAGTATTATTGCGCAAATCGATCCTAATTTAACTTGGGAAATCGTAGAAGAAGCTTCTGCAGGTTTAGATGTTGAATTATTAGACAATAGATTAAAAGGATCTTTTGATGTTTATAATAAAAACACTACAAATGCAATCCTGAATTCTAGACCATATTCAACTTCTGGTATCACGGCAGTATCTCCAACACATGTTGGTGAAGTTTCAAATAAAGGTTATGAAATTTCATTGCGTTGGGATGATAAAATTAATGATAATTTGAGTTACTGGATAGGAGGTAATTTCTCTCATAATAAAAATGAGCTTACAAGTCTTAAAGATGTACGTTTAGCTACAATTAATGGAGGTTCATTAGGAAATGGTGAAACTACTAAAATACTTGATAATACATCAGTAGGACAACCTCTTGGTAGTTTTTATATGTATGAATATGCTGGCACAGTAAACGGAGAGATGGTGTATTTCAATGCTGATGGTGATGCAGTTCCTCAGGGTGATTTAGATAAAACCCGTGATAGAAAATATGTAGGTTCAGTCTTGCCAACAGCTAATTATGGAGTTACTCTTGGTGTAACTTATAAAAATATTGATTTCTCTGTTGACGGTTATGGTACTGGTGGTGCAAAAGTTTATAATGGTAAAAAGGCACAACGTTTTTATGGGGAAAATGTAGAAGCTTCAATGACAAATGATTTCTACTCACAAACAAATAAAGAGTCATCAAATCCGGCTCCATTTAATGTGATTCCTGTTGCATCAACTTACTATTTAGAATCTGCAGATTTCTTTAGAATTAATAATATTACTTTAGGTTATAAATTACCAATTAAAGAAAATAGTTTTTTAAGTTACTGTAGGATTTATGTAAATGCTATGAACCCATTTATTACTCAGAAATTTTCAGGTTTTTCACCTGAGGTATTGGGAGATGGAGAATTGGTTTCTGGAACTCAGGGAGTTGAGTTAGATGCTTACCCAGCATTAAAGACATTTATTATTGGGGCTAATTTAAAATTTTAATATTATGAAAAAATTATATATATCATTTTTTATACTTTCAGCATTATTTATGGCTGGATGTTCAGATGATTTTTTAGATGTAGATCAAACTAAAAACGTACCAGGTGAGCCTGATCAAGTTAATAGTGATGAAGGAGCAACGACAATGGTTGATGCAATCTACAATACATTTTTAGCTTGGGATATGTCTTCTTTTGCCTGGAATGCTGTAACAAGTATTATTACAGATGATGCCGATAAAGGTTCAGATCCGGGAGATACAGGTGTTGATAAAGCTGTAATTGATGCTTTAGATTATAATGCTTCGACACCTTCTTTTCAAAGTATTTGGGACTATAATTATGCTGGTATCAACAGAGCTAATCAAGCATTATATATGTTGCCAAAATTAGATCAGGTAACACCTGCTTTAAAGACTAGATTAGAAGGAGAAGCGAAGTTTTTAAGAGCTTTTATGTATTTTACTTTGGTAAAAGGATATGGTGGAGTTCCTATTGTAGACCATATATCTCCTGTTCCAATCTCTCAGGCAGATAAAGAAATGCAATTAACACGTAGATCAGCTGCTGATGTATATGCTTTTATTGAAAAAGATTTAAATGATGCAATTGAGGCATTACCTTTAAAATCTGCTTATTCAGGTTCTGATGTAGCGAGAGTTTCTAAAGGATCAGCATATGCTTTATTAGCTAAAGTTAGTTTATACCAGAAAAAATGGCAAAACGTAGTTGATAATTGTAATAAAGTAACAGGTTATTCTCTAGTTTCAGATTATTCTTTACAGTATAAAAAAGAAGGAGAATTTGGTTCTGAATCTATTTTTGAAATCAACGGAATTGGTTCACCAACTGCTCCAGGATTTGGAATTGGAAATTATACAGTTTCTCAAGCGCCTCGTGGTGCTGGAGGATGGGGTTGGGGTTTCAATACACCAACTCAAGGTTTGGCAGATGCATACGAAGCTGGTGATGTTAGAAAAAATGCTACTATTATTTTTAGAGGCTCAACTTTATATGATGGTAGAGTAGTGGCATCAACGGTAAGTAATCCTATGTACAATTATAAAGCATATTCTTCAGCTTTTTATAATTTAGAATTTACAGATACAAACCTAAGATATTTACGTTATGCAGAAGTTTTATTAATGAAAGCGGAAGCATTAAATGAATTAGGACAAACTGATGATGCTATTCCATTATTAAATGCAGTTAGACTCAGAGCTCATCTTGGCAGTACTCCTGCAGTATCTCAATCAGATGTAAGAACTGCAATTTGGAAAGAAAGAAGAGTAGAAATGGCTTTTGAACATGACAGATGGTTTGATCTTATCAGAACTGGACAAGCTCAAGCTGCTATGGCAGCAGATGGTAAAACTTTTATTGTTGGAAAACATGAGTTATGGCCTATACCAACTTCATTCATAAGAGAAGCAGGTGGACTTTCTCAACAAAATCCAGGTGGTTATTAATTAAAATTTTCAAAATCGCTCCCTTCTCAGGAAGGGAGTGATTTTTATTAATTGTTTTTAAATTTTTTTATAATGGTTAGAATTTCAGTTTTATTATTAGTTTTTAGTCTTTTTGGTTGCGGATCTAATTCTGATAAATCAAAAGAAAATGAGGGAGAAAATGTTACAACTGTAAAATTAACAGATGAAGAACTTTTAGCAACTGTTCAAAAACAAACTTTTAAATATTTTTGGGATTACGCTGAACCGAATTCCGGGTTAGCAAGAGAAAGATACCATCCTGATGGAGTTTATCCTGAAAATGATGCTAATATAGTAACAACAGGTGGATCAGGTTTTGGATTAATGGCATTGGTTTCTGGTATGTCTCAAGGTTACATTACAAAAGAGCAAGGAGTAGAGAGACTTAACAAAATTGCTGATTTTTTAGGCAAAGCAGACCGTTTTCATGGAGCATGGTCACACTGGATTGACGGAAATACAGGAAAAGTAAAGCCTTTTGGAACCAAGGATAATGGTGGAGATTTAGTCGAAACTTCATTTTTGGTTGCGGGAATGATTACAGTTCGTGAGTATCTTAAAGATGGTTCCGAGAACGAAAAAGCTGTTGCTCAAAAATATGATGCACTTTGGAAAGGTGTTGACTGGCAATGGTACACTAATAATAAAAATGTATTGTACTGGCACTGGTCGCCTTCTTATGCCTGGCAAATGAATTTCCCACTTGAGGGATATAACGAGTGTTTAATCACTTATGTATTGGCAGCATCTTCGCCAACACATTCAATTGATGCAAAAGCGTATCACGAAGGTTGGGCGAGAAGTGGCGGAATTGTTTCTTCAAAAACAAAATTTAATATTCCGTTAGTTCTAAAACATAATGGAGCAGAAGAATACGGCGGACCTTTATTCTGGGCTCATTATTCTTATGTAGGACTTGATCCAAATCAATTAACAGACAAGTATGCAAATTATTGGGATTTGAATGTTAATCAAACAAAAATAAATTACGAATACTGTGTAGAAAATCCTGGAAAAGTTAAAGGTTACGGACCTGATTATTGGGGACTAACAGCATCTTATTCCAGAAATCCTGATGGTTCTATTGGTTACAATGCACACATGCCAAGTAATGATCAGCAAGTAATTTCTCCAACAGCAGCAATAAGTTCAATTGTATATACGCCAAAAGAATCTATGGCTGTAATCAGAAATCTTTATGATAATCATAAAGATCTAACTTGGGGAGAAGCAGGTTTTTATGATGCCTTGAGTCTGGGTAATAATAACTGGGTTGCAAAACGTTATTTAGCAATTGATCAGGGACCAGAAGTGGTTATGATCGAAAATTACCGCACTGGTTTATTATGGAAATTATTTATGAATGCACCAGAAGTAAAACAAGGTTTAGTTAAACTTGGTTTTAAATCAGGAAAATACGGAATTCAATAATATTTCGAATGAAGTATAAAATAGCATTAATCGTTCTGTTATTTTCTGTAGTGAGTTTTGCACAAAGCGAAACAACCGGAAAAATAAAAACAGTAATAGTAACCAATTATGAATTGGCTTATGCATTACATAAACCGGCCAATACAAAAGATAAGAAGCCATTAATAGTTTTTATTTCAGGCGATGGAGAAAAAGGAACGGACATTGAAAAAGTAAAAATCAATGGCCCTTTAAAATATCTCAAAACAAATCAGTTAGATGCGTATGTTTTAGCTCCTCAATGCAAAGAAGACGAAAATTGGAATATTGAATCGATTCATGAATTGATATTAAAAATTCAAAAGGAAAACAAAATAGATCCTGACAGAATATATGTTACCGGTTTAAGTTCCGGAGGTTGGGCAGCATGGAATTTAGCATTATCATATCCCGATAAATTTGCAGCAATTGTACCTATTTCAGGTTTTGTTGATTTGATCGAATTAGAAAGTGCTTGTAAAATTGCCAATATTCCAACCAGAATTTTTCATGGATTATTGGATGATGTAGTAAAGGTTGATTATGCGATCAACATTTACAAAGAACTAAAAAAGTGCAATGCCAAAGATGTACAATTAACCATTTTTGATGATGCAGGCCACGATAGCTGGTCGAGAGTTTATGACAATCCTGAAATTTATGACTGGATGTTTAAACAAATGAAAACGAATACGAACAAATAAATATAATAGAATGAAAAACAAATTAGTCTTACTATTTTTAGGATGTGCTGTTTTGGGTTATGCCCAGAAAAAGAATACTAAGAATACAGTAAAAATTAAACCAAGGTCAGAGTTTGTAGCTGAGTTAATGTCGAAAATGACATTAGATGAAAAATTAGGTCAACTTAATTTACCAACTTCTGGAGATATTACTACAGGACAGGCAAATAGTTCTGACGTGGCTACAAAAATTGCTGAAGGTAAAGTTGGAGGTTTATTCAATATAAAATCTGTTCAAAAAATTAAAGAAGTACAAAAAATCGCTGTTGAAAAAAGCCGTTTAAAAATTCCATTGATTTTTGGTATGGATGTTATTCACGGTTACGAAACAACATTTCCAATTCCGTTAGGATTATCTTGTACTTGGGATATGGGATTAATTGAAAGAAGTGCTCAAATTGCTGCTCAGGAAGCAAGTGCAGATGGTATCAACTGGACATTCTCTCCAATGGTAGATGTTTCTCGCGATCCTCGTTGGGGAAGAGTTTCTGAAGGTTCTGGTGAAGATCCGTACCTAGGAAGCCGAATTGCAACTGCAATGGTAAACGGATACCAACAACACGATCTTTCAAAAAACAATTCGATTTTGGCCTGTGTAAAACACTTCGCTTTATATGGTGCTCCTGAAGGAGGTCGTGATTACAACACTGTTGATATGAGTCATATCAGAATGTTTAATGACTATTTTCCTCCTTACAAAGCAGCTGTTGACGCTGGTGTAGGATCTGTTATGGCTTCTTTTAACGAAATTGACGGAATCCCTGCAACTGGAAACAAATGGTTAATGACAGATGTTTTAAGAAAACAATGGGGCTTTAAAGGTTTCGTAGTAACTGATTTTACAGGAATTCCTGAAATGATCGAGCACGGAATGGGTGATTTACAAGCAGTTTCTGCTTTGTCTCTAAATGCAGGTGTTGAGATGGACATGGTTGGAGAAGGTTTCTTAACTACTTTGAAAAAATCATTGGATGAGAAAAAAGTAACTATCGAAACAATCGATAATGCTGTAAAACTTATTCTTGAAGCTAAATACGATTTAGGATTGTTTAGCGATCCTTATAAATATTGTGATGAAAAAAGAGCTAAAACAGAAATTTTCACATCAGGCAGCAGAAAAGAAGCAAGATCAATTGCTGCACAATCATTGGTTTTATTAAAAAATCAAGGTCAGATATTGCCACTTAAAAAATCAGGAACTATTGCTTTGATCGGGCCATTGGCAGATGCAAAAGAAAATATGCCGGGAACATGGAGTGTTGCTACAAAAATGGAAAATGCTATTTCATTATTAGCAGGAATCAAAGAAGTAGCAGGACCTTCTACAAAAGTATTATATGCAAAAGGAAGTAATTTAGATTACGATGAAACTTTTGAAACTAATGCTACAATGTTTGGAAAAACATTACACCGTGATGGTCGTTCAAAAGAAGAATTATTAGCTGAAGCTTTAAAAGTTGCGAATCAATCAGATGTTATTGTAGCAGCTTTAGGAGAATCTGCTGAATTAAGTGGAGAATCAAGCAGCCGTACGAATTTAGAAATTCCTCAAGCTCAAAAAGATTTATTAAATGCATTATTAAAAACAGGAAAACCAGTTGTATTAGTTTTATTCGACGGACGTCCGTTAGTAATTAAAGAAGAAAACGAAACTGTTCCTGCAATTTTAAATGTTTGGTTTGCTGGTAGTGAAGCAGGTTATGCTATTGCTGATGTTTTATTTGGAGATGTAAACCCTTCTGGAAAATTAACTTCAACTTTCCCTAGAAGCGTTGGTCAATTGCCAATTTACTATGCTCACAAAAATACAGGAAGACCACTTTCTAACACAGAAGGTAAATTCGAAAAATTCAGATCGAACTATATCGACGAAAGAAATGAGCCATTATTCCCATTTGGTTTCGGATTAAGTTATACTTCTTTTGAGTATTCAAACTTGAAAATTTCATCTGATAAAATGAATGCTGCCGGAAAATTAAAAGTAACAGTTGATGTTGCCAATACAGGAAATTATGACGGAAAAGAAACAGTTCAGTTATACATTAGAGATTTAGTTGGTTCAGTAACAAGACCAGTTAGAGAACTGAAAAACTTCCAAAAAATTACACTTAAAAAAGGTGAAAAACAAACCGTGACTTTTGATATCACAGTTGAAGATTTAAAATTTTATAATTCTGATTTACAATTTGTAGCAGAACCTGGGCAGTTTGATGTTTTCGTTGGAGGAAATTCAAATGCCGATAAGAAAGTTAGTTTTGAGTTAACTAAATAGTTGGTTTATTTATTATTGATTGGCCCTTCGTTGTTAGTTCGGAGGGCTTTTTTTTAGCTTTGACATCTCTATTTTGTAAGTAAATTCGATCTCACTAATTAAAAAATACAAATCTTAATTTCTATACAATGAATACAACTAAAATATTTTACGCATTTCTTTTCATAATTACTGTTGCCGTTTTTTCTTCTTGCAGCACAAAAAAGAATGCTATTGTAGCACATCGTGGAGCATGGAAAAAAAATAATTTGCCAGAGAACTCAATTGCTGCTTTAAGACATGCTATTGATTTAAAATTGGCAGGTTCAGAATTTGACGTTTGGCGAACAGCCGATGACTCGCTGATAATTAATCACGATGCACATTTTAACAAACTGCTTATAGAAGAAACAAATTATGCTGATTTGATAAAGTTTAAACTTTCAAACGGAGAGAAGCTGCCTACTTTACACGAGTATATTACTGAAGGCAAAAAGAACAATAAGCAAACACTTTTGGTTTGTGAAATCAAGCCTTCTGAAATAAGTAAAGAAAGAGGAAAAAAGACAGCATTGATGACGGTTGAAACCATCAAAAAACTAAAGGCAGACAAAAACACCTGCTATATTAGTTTTGATTATGAAATTCTAAAGCAAATCAGACAAGTTGACCAAAAAGCAATTTTGCAATATTTAGAAGGAAATAAATCTCCGGTAGAAGTAAAAGCAGACCATATTAATGGCGTTGATTATCATTATTCATTCTTTAAAAAACATCCTGAATGGATTAAAGAAGCAAAAGAAAATAATATCATTCTAAATGCCTGGACAGTGAATGAAGCTGCTGATATGGATTGGATTATCAAGAATAAATTTGATTATATCACGACCAATGAACCTGAATTATTGGAAGAAAGAATAAAGAATAATAAATAGCTTTTGCACACTGATAAGCTTATTTAAAAATAAAAATAAAAGAAATGTATAAACTATCGTCTATATCGCTTTTGTTGCTTGTGATAGGATTTAATATCAATATCTCAGCACAAAAAAACAGTACTCCTGGCAAAACGGAATGGTTTGATCCTAATAAAACTGCATCTACCTATTGTAATCCTATTAATATTGGGTACAATTATACCACTCACAATCATAATGGAATTCCTGAATCTCGCCGTTCAAGCGCAGATCCAGTAATTATTACCTATAAAGGAGAGTATTATTTATTTGCTACCAATCAGGCTGGGTTCTTTTGGAGCAAAGATATGTCGGATTGGAATTTTGTCTACGGAAGTTTTCAAAGACAGCCAGGGGATGATGATCAATGTGCGCCTGCTGCATGGGTTGTAAATGATACTTTATTTTATGTAGGTTCAACCTGGAAAAAAGATCATCCGGTTTGGAAAACTGCCGATCCTAAATCAGGAAGATGGTTACGTCATGTAGATAAAGCTATGTTGCCAACCTGGGATCCTGCTATATTTCAGGATGATGACAAAAAAGTCTATATGTACTATGGCTCAAGCGGAAAATTACCTCTTGTAGGAACCGAAGTAGATTATAAAACCTGGCTACCAGTAGGAAATCAGGCAGATTATGCACAACTATATGCAGCAACTGAAGTAGAAGATATTCAACGTCCGTACGGACAAATTAAAGAAGTTGTGGGGTTAGATCCTAAAAACCATGGTTGGGAACGTTTTGGACCTAATAATGATATGGAACCTGCACCTTGGGGAGATTTTATAGAAGGTGCCTGGATGACAAAACACAACGGAAAATATTATATGCAATACGGAGCTCCGGCTACTGAATTTAAAGGTTACGCAAATGGTGTTCATGTTGGGGATAATCCGTTAGGACCTTTTGTTTATCAAAAACACAATCCAATGTCTTATAAACCGGGAGGATTTGTAATTGGAGCAGGACACGGAAATACTTTTGCAGATAATTATGGTAATTACTGGAATACGGGAACTTGTAAAATTTCGATTAAAGATCGTTTTGAGCGCCGCATTGATATGTTCCCTGCTGGTTTTGACAAAGATGATGTAATGTATTCTATCACTTCTTACGGTGATTTTCCAATAACGCTTCCAACAGCTGAACGCGATCAAACAAAAGGCGCTTCATCAGGATGGATGTTACTTTCATATAAAAAAACGGTAACCGTATCTTCTTCAGAAGAATGTATGGAAGTGCAAACGCACAGAGTTGATACTGGCGGTAAAAAAGTATATGAGAAATTTTGTTACGGGCCGAATAATTTGACAGACGAAGATATTCAAACGTATTGGTCTGCTAAAACTGGTGATCCGGGAGAATGGCTTCAAATGGATTTAGGCCGCCAAATGGAAATTAAAGCATTGCAGATTAATTATGCCGATCATAAAGCAACACAATACAACAAGGCAATGGATATTTATTATCAATATAAAATCTTCATGTCAGATGATGCTCAAAATTGGACTTTAGTAGTAGATAAATCTAAAAATGATAAAGATGTTCCTCATGATTATGTAGAGTTGACAAAATCGATTAAAGCACGTTACATCAAAATGGAAAACATTCACAATGCATCAGGTTTGTTTGCCATTTCAGATTTCAGAGTATTCGGAAACGGATTATTAGAAAAACCAAAAGCAGTTAATTCTTTTAAAGTTGACCGAAATAAAACCGACTCAAGAAATGCTATGATTTCCTGGAAAAAGCAAGCTGATGCTATTGGTTACAATATCTATTACGGAATTTCACCTGATAAATTATACAATAGTATAATGGTGTATGGCGATAGTTCTTATGATTTTAGAGGCTTAGATAAAGGAGCAAAGTATTACTTTACTATTGAAGCTTTTAATGAAAATGGAATTGGAACAAAGAATAAGATTATTGAAGTAAAATAGTTTTATTTTATTAAAAACATAAAAACTCTAATTATAAACTACAAGGTTTGTAATTAGAGTTTTTTTTATGTGAATAGTTCATAAGAAACTCCGGCAGTTCTAAAGAATTTTGTTCCTTTGTGAGACAACCCAAAAATGCCACAGATTTATGAAAAAAACGATTCTTTTAACTGCTTTAGTTTTAAACGGATTGACCTTGTTTGCACAGTCAAATGATGAAAAGAATATTAAATTATTCTATAAAAAAGCTTTAACAGAAGCCAAATGTTATACCTGGTTAGAATATTTGTCTAACGATATTGGAAGCCGTTTATCAGGATCTAAAGGTGCTGAACAAGCTGTAGAATATACCAAAAGACAACTTGAAACCTTAGGGCTTGATAAAGTATATTTGCAGGAAGTTATGGTGCCGCATTGGGTACGTGGCGAAAAAGAAACCGCTTATATTTTAGACGGAAAAACAAAAACAGTGGTGCCAATTTGTGCATTGGGAGCTTCAGTTGCAACTCCAAAAGGAGGGATTACAGCAGAAGTTGTTGAGGTAAAAAGCATCGACGAATTAAGATCTTTAGGCGATAAAGTAAAGGGTAAAATTGTATTTTTCAACAGACCAATGAACCCTGAAAATGTCGGAACTTTTGATTCTTATTCAGAAGCAGGAGACCAAAGAAGAATAGGAGCGAAAGAAGCAGGACAATTAGGAGCTGTTGGAGCAATTGTTCGCTCACTAAATTTACGTTTAGACGATTTTCCCCACGCAGGAAATCAAAGTTATGGTGATTTACCAAAAGATAAATATGTTCCGGGCGCTGCAATTAGTACAAACGGAGCCGAATTGTTAAGCAAATCCTTAAAAGCGAATCCATCTTTAAAATTTTATTTCAAACAATCTTGTGAGACATTGCCGGATGTATTGTCGCATAACGTAATTGGGGAACTAACAGGAACTGTAACTCCCGAAAATATTATGGTAGTGGGCGGACATTTAGATTCTTGGGATCTTGCCGACGGATCTCATGACGATGGAGCAGGAGTAGTGCAAAGTATGGAAGTAGTTCGAATATTAAAAAACTTAAACTATAAACCTAAAAATACAATTCGTGTTGTTTTGTTTATGAATGAAGAAAACGGCGGAAAAGGTGGAGCCAAATACGAAGAAGTAGCAAAGCAAAAGAACGAGAATCATATTTTTGCTCTCGAAAGTGATTCAGGCGGATTTACACCAAGAGGTTTTTCTCTTGAAGCCGATGATGCTAACCTTAAAAAGATTCAGGGATTCGCACCTCTTTTTGAACCTTATTTTGTTAATACTTTTGTAAAAGGGCATAGTGGTTCAGATATCGATCATATTACGTCTAAAACGATCGTTAAAGCAGGTTTAATGCCAGATTCACAACGTTACTTTGATTATCACCACGCAGCAAATGATAAATTTGATGCCATTAACAAAAGAGAACTTGAACTGGGAGCCGCAACAATGACTTCATTAGTGTATTTAATTGACCAAACCGGAATCGTTCTTCCAACTGCAAATTAAATTATAAAATAAAGTATACAGAAAGCTATGGGTTTTGCTCATAGCTTTTTTTGTTTAAATTAAAACTCAATCCTTAAAAGTAATGGTGAATTTTGCGCCCTCGTTAAGTTTACTTTCCAGACAAATATGCCCGCCAAGATTAGTGACATGATTGTAAACCAAATACAAACCAATACCGTTGCTGTCTTTGCGCGAATTAAATTTTTGATGTAATCCAAAAATCTTATCCTTTACTTTTTCCATATCAAAACCAATTCCGTTGTCTGTAATGGTAAGTTGTGTACTTCCGTTAAAACGATGCGAATTAAAATTAATAATAGGCAAAGAACCGGGTTTAGAATATTTAATCGAGTTTGTGATCAAATTCAGAAAAATACTTTTTAGAGAAGTTTTATTAAACAAAACCGTTTCGACCTCAGAAAAATCAATTGTAACTTTTGCTTTTGAATTATGAATCAAAGAATTGATCGAAAACAAAACTTCTTTTAAAACCGCATCAAAATTCAATAATTCCAGTTGATTATCTTCCTCATTCTTTTTGTCCAGAATAGCAACATGATCAATTAACGTTTTCTTTAAGCTGTGCGTTGCGATTTCAATAATCGAAATCAGTTCAAGCGTTTCAGGATCTGTTATCGTAGAAGTATCCAGAAGATCAAAAACAGCCAGTAAATTATTTACCGGAGATCTCAAATCATGAGCAGTCGTATAAGTTAGCTGTTTAAGTTCGTTATTTATTTTAGTAAGCTCTGTTAAGTGAGCATTGCGTTCTTGTTCCAGCTCTTTTTTAAACGTAATATTTTTAGCAATAGCAAAAACAAGTTTGTCTTTTTGTATAGGGAACGATGTCCATAATAACCAAATGATATTGCCGCTTTTGGTTACATAACGATTTTCAAAATTATACAGCCCAATTTTCTTTGTTAGATTTTTTCGGGCATTTGATGTACTTATTCTGTCATCTTCAAAAACAAAATCGTTTATGGGTTTCGAGAACAATTCTTCTTCGGTAAACTCAAGTAATTTCGATACAGACGGATTTACTTTTTTAAAGTATCCATCAAATCCTGCTACGCATAATAAATCTGGAGAAGAATCGAAAAATTCCTCAAACTGATTGAAAAAATCAACAGTTTTTTTAGTAAGGTTAGGTGCGCTATTGTTCATAGATTAAACCTAATTTTGAAATTACATTACTAAAATAATATTAAAATTTTACATTAATGTTATATTTTTAACATTCTAGAAGGTTTTTCGTTTAAAGCCGCTTTAATTCGTTGAATAACAATTTTGACTAAAATAATGCAGAAGTAAAATCTTATAAATGTTTTTCTGAACCAATTGATAAAGAAAGATTAGTACGTATCAATTACCGTTTTCAATAAATCAGAATCGACTAAATCTGATGGCGCAACTACTTTTTCATCAAGTGGAACGTTATTTCCATATCGCTCTTTTACTATTTTTTGAACTCTGGGATCACTTAAATTAAAGTCTTTTAATTGCTTTAATTTTGATAATTCGATACCAGCACCATTTTTATAAATTTTCCAGATTAACTCAGAACAATAAATTCGGTTATCCGACCAATTAAAATAAGCATCATATTCTTTGCCCATAAATACCTGACTGTAATCCTTCATTTTTTGTAATGTTGCAGGAGTTAATACCTGGTCAGCATTTTTTAGTCTTTTTACGAGATATTTATGATCTTTTCCATGCGCAATCCAATCTTCAAGGCGAGTTAGTTTTACAGGCTGAACGGCTTCAAAAACAAATAAATTTCCGTTTACGCTATAAATAATTCCGCAATGCGAAAACTTCGAATTAGTAGCAATTCGAACCGCTTCGCATTGACTTGATTCTGAAGTTTGAAAAATAAGATCTCCATCCTGGATTTTATCTTGCAAAGAAACCTCTGTATTGTTTTTTGTCTTAGAAAACGGATTGTTCGGAAAAACCTTCATCGCCACAAACAAAGCGCATCCAAAACTCAACAAAAATGTAATGCCAATAAATAAATATTTTGATTTTTTCATGTTTAAATTTTCATGTTGTACAGCCCACAGATTTGGCAGATTAAACAGGTTTACACAGATGTTTTTTAGAAAATTAGAATTTTAAAAAATAAAAAAAAAAACGTGTAAACCTATTTAATCAGTTCAACCCGTGTGCCGTATTATTAAGCTCAACAAATAAAAGGCAAAAAAAAATAGTTACCAAAATGATAACTATTTTTAAATATAATTTTAAGAAATATTAGATTCTAAAGATTCCGCCTACAGCAATAATTCTCTGAAAGAAGAAAAAGTCCTGCGAAGCACTATCATCATTACTTCTTGTAGTTTTAATATCCTGCATGTTGATGTAACCACCTTTTAGCTCACCTTGCAAGTAGAAATACTTGAAGAAAGTAAAATTAATTCCCGCTTTTGCAGATAAACCATAACCAGAAACATGAAAATCATCATGACGTTCTTTTCCTAAAAGAGTCGTATTAGTTTTAGGATATAAAAGTCCTGCACCTAAACCCTCAGTTAAATTAATCTGAACCTTATCAGTATTAGTAATACCAAACAATTTAGAAATATCATCATGTCTCGAAACCTCAGTATTAATGTAGTTCAAACCATCAGTATGCTCGTACATTAAAAAAGCAGGAGGATTTCCCTGAGTACCACCCGCAATACCGCCTTCCTGAGCCCCATGAAGAGACATATCTACAGGCGTATTATTATAAACTCCGTTGTAGTAAGATCCAGCCTCATCAGCAGATAAATTAATATTACCGGTAACATTAGCGATTTGATTTTGAGTCATCACATATTTCATGTGATCCCAACCAATCGAAACACTGTAATGATCGCTAAAGAAGTATCCCATTCTAAAGTTCGTTTGCGGAATTGTCATGTTCGCCGGATTTACATAATCAATATGATATCCTTTTGGTTTATCATGCGCTTTCATGTTAGCTACGGTAAAATTATAATCTTTACCTCTAAAATTCACGTCAGATTTAGTATAACTTTCTCTGTTTCCTCCCCACGATACAAAGAATTTTCCTTTATTATGAGCTGTGTATCTTTCTACTGCGATTTCTTCCTGAGCAAACGTGTTTAGTGAAAAACACACCAGAAAGAAAAATAAAATATTTGTTTTCAATGCAATTGTATTATAAAATTAAAATGAGTTAACTGTTTTTCTAATGGCAACCAACTTCGTCATTAAACCTTCAAAATAGTCCAAATGCAACATATTAGCACCATCGCTTTTTGCATTAGCAGGGTCAAAGTGAGTTTCGATAAAAATACCATCAACACCTACAGCAATACCTGCTTTGGCAACAGTTTCGATCATATCAGGTCTTCCGCCCGTAACACCGGCAGTTTGGTTAGGCTGTTGCAACGAGTGAGTAACATCAAGAACCGTAGATGCGTATTGTTGCATAGTAGGAATCCCTCTAAAATCAACAATCATGTCCTGATAACCAAACATAGTACCACGATCTGTAACCATTACATTTTCGTTTTGGCAATCCAATACCTTTTGTACAGCATGTTTCATGCTTTCAGGGCTCATAAATTGTCCTTTTTTCAGGTTTACCACTTTTCCTGTATTTGCCGCAGCTACAACAAGATCAGTCTGGCGAACAAGAAACGCAGGAATTTGCAAAACATCAACGTATTGCGCAGCCATATCAGCATCTTCATTAGTATGAATATCTGTTACAGTAGGAACATGAAAAGTTTCAGAAACTTTTCTTAAAATTTTTAATGCTTTTTCGTCACCAATTCCGGAAAAACTATCAATTCTCGAACGGTTGGCTTTTTTAAATGATCCTTTAAATACATAAGGAATCTGAAGTTTGTCGGTAATACCAACTAATTTTTCAGCAATTCTTAGCGCCATTTCTTCTCCTTCAATAGCGCAAGGGCCCGCCAATAAAAAGAAATTTCCGCTTTCAGTATGCTTAATTTGTGGAATATGTTGTATGTTCATAATATGATTTTTTGACAGTGCAAAGGTAGTTATGATTTATGAATACGAGATGAAGATTTAAGTTTTTTTTAAGAAGCTAATCGCGCTATCCGCTGCAATATTTTTCTCTAAACCCTTTTTTTCTTGGTCTTTGCAGGAGCTTCCTCCGGTCGCTCTGCCAAAACCAGAAAAAACAGGCTTTCTCAAAAAATGATTTCCGCTGCTATCACGGCTAAAAAATGTAGTGAGATTATGGGTTCTGAAGGATAATTTATACGTAATCATATTGGCTTATAAAAAAGCAATATTAAAACATTGCAACACACCTTTAAATGATAATTATCATGTTATTGCTTTGTCTCGTTTTTCTATAAAACGTACTTTTATGTTACAATATAAATACGGACTTCATTATTTTATTTCAGGAAAAACCAAACTCTTTTAAATTCTGCATATGAAAATTCAAATAAAACCTTGCCATGTAAAAAGAAACAAAATTGTAAAAGCCGTTTTGTAGTTTTAATGGGACTTAATTACTTTTCGTAAGATCTCTTGATGGAGTATTGAATTGTTATAACAATAATCAAAATAATCGTTAACAAAAGAGAAAACATAATTAGACCTAGAGTACCCATGCCACATCTAAAAGAATCTGGATGCTGTTCAAAATATAGATTATAATTATAAGAGGCAACATAAAAAGCTATTATAGATAATACTATTTGAGCTGAGAAGCTAATGAAGCACACAGTACCAAATTTTAGCGATATGCTTTCGCCAATCGCTTTTCTGCCAATTATAATTTGAAATAATAAAGGAAGAATAATTAAAATTAATGGGGTTGTTCCTAACATTTCTGTATTGTTATTTATTAATTTCTTAGATATAAAAACTATTCCTTAGCCAAGCTCAATCCCATCGGAACCATCAAAAGTCCTTTTTCATAAATGTTCAAGTATAGTTTGATAGGTTTCTTTTGTCCTTCCCATTTCAATTCGTAAACATTCAAAAATCCTGCACCCATGTCACTTCTTTTAGTAGGGAAGGGACAACAGGTTTCTAAACGGATATAAGTTATTTTTTCTCCGTTTGGTCCCGCTAAAGCGTTTAAAAAACGAGTTTCATTTAAAGCTTCGTCTTTTGTATTTCTAAAGAAAATATTAACCGGATAATCAGGATCAAAACCGTATTTTTTATCGGTACTAAAAAGTTTAATTTCAAACGTATTGTTTCTCTTTAAAACCAGATCGGGAGCATTGTCATCAACATTCTTCAACGTAGATCTTGTGCTCACGCAAGAAGTTGCACTAATTATTAAAAGGATATAAAAAGCTATTTTTTTCATGGTTTTAAAAATTTTGGTACTACAAATGTAAAAGTGTTTTTGATTCTTCTGATCACCAATATCACGAATTTTTACTAATTTTTATTTTTTGTCACAGATTACAGGATTAAAAATATTCAAAAAATCTGCCAAATCTGCAAGAAAAAAAATCATTCAACCTGTCAGGCATTTTTGCAACAGATTATGATAATTAAAAATTAAAAAAATCAGCGCAAATCAGTTTTACCAGCTAAATCCGTGGGCTACTATTAATCTGCTTTTTTGGTATTCAGTTTTACAATACCCACTACAATCAGATATTGTGCCACAAGATACGTGAGCATAATAAAAAACGAACTTTTCTGAATTGGTGCATAAAATTTATCAAATGCCAGAATACTATCTGAAGCTACAAAAGCTACAGCTCCCAAAAAGATGTACAAAGCGCCCGGTTTTTTCCAGATTAAGTAACCATTAAAGGCAAATAATAACATCGTCGAAATTACTGCAGCATAGATAATAACAGGTATTTTTAATTCGCCCAGCCTTGGTATCAAAACTAAAATCATTGCTGTTAAGTAAAAGGCAATGACAAGACTTCCCACAGCGAAAAGAATTTTATTAATCTGAATTTCTCCAATGATCTGCTTATTAAAAAGAACACAATAAGAAAGATGTGCAATTAAAAAAGAGAGCAATCCTAGTATAAAATAGATTTCGGCGATATCGGCAAAAAGTAAAATAACATCTCCAATCCAGGAAAAAAGCAAAGCACTTAAAAGAATATTTTTGGATGGAAATTTTCGATGAAAATAAACTCCAAAACCTAACAAAGGTACCAAAGCAGGTTTTAGATAAAGGTCAAGGTTTTCATGTCCTGTAAACAAAACAATGAGATATAGAATACTAAAAGCTATATAGATCTTAAAAAAGGTAGCATTTCTCATAAGCGGTTTATGAATTTATTATTTGGTTGGTGGGGGTCTTGAAATCGATTGTTACAAAGTAAACCGTAATTAAAAACGATAAACTTAAATAACTTATGATAATGTAATTACTCATAGAAAAAGCATGATTTAAGCCAAACCAATCTCCATAATACGCAATAATTGCAATTGCAATCACCAAACGTAAACCTTCCCAAAAAATGGCATATTTGCTTTTGTCCATTAACTCTGTGTAGCTATATATCGTTATCAAAATAAAAAAACCGTAGATAAAAATATTAGGCAAACCAATTTTAGCGATGTTATCAAATAAATATGTTACAAACAAAAGCGTAATTAAAACCTGTGCAACAGACCAGTAAATTAATTTTTGCGAGTTTTGTGTGCCGTATTTATCAAAGTCAAATACGTTATCAATTTTATTTACAGGATATTTAGTGTCAAAATTTTCTGGACGCCAGCCCGTTGGTTTAAACCATATAGTCAGTTTGTCTTTCCAGTTTTCGGCTCGCCAGGCATCTTTAATCAGCAAACTCAAATGCTGAAAATTAATACGTATCGGGTTCCAGGTATTGGCCGGTCTTGTAATACCAAATACAGGCGGAACATCTTCTAATTCAGCCTGAAAAGTACCAAAAAGCTTATCCCAAAAAATAAAAATCTGTGAATGGTTTTTATCTAAATATTCGGGGTTTATAGCATGATGTACACGATGATGCGAAGGAGTAACCAGAATGTATTCCAGAACCCCCATTTTTTTAATATGTTTAGTATGATACCAGAATTGCAAAAACAAATGCAACGGCAAAGTAATCGCAATTACCGAAGCCGGAACGCCTAATAACGCAGCAGGAATCAATAAAAAAGTAAATAAATTAACTAAACTCGCAATAGGCTGACGCAGAGCGCAGGCGAGATTAAATTCTTCGCTGCTATGATGAATGGCATGTTTATTCCAGAAAAGATTAATTTGATGTGCCCATCGATGACTCCAGTAACCGTAAAAATCGATCACGAAAAAGGCAATACAATAAGAGAGAACATTGGCTTCAAGATGGTAAATGGTAATTTTAGAAACCATCCATTCATAAGAGATAAAAGTCAGACTTAATCCCAGAACATCTTTTACAGAATTGGTAATTCCGGAACTAATACTTGATACGCTATCGATCAAAGGAGCGGTGTCGTCCTTCTTATAAATGCCGTATATTTTTTCGATTATAATTAATACTAAAAAAATAGGCGTAGCGATAATCAATATCTTTCCATATTCTTCCATATAAAAACATTCTATTTTGTTCAAATATAGAATAAAATAGGATGTTTTTTAAATTATTTGTAAATTAAACATTTAGAAAAAAAAAGTATCGAATTACGATTTTTAAAACAAGTCAGAATGTTCTTATTTAATAATCTGAAGAATAGTTTATCATATACGCTTTTTTAGTTTTCGGATTTTTAATGTCAAACCTGATATATTCTTTTATAATTTGATAAGAATCGTATTTGATCTCAAGCTTAATCTCGTTTTTGGCTTTTACGACACCGTATTTGTTGTCTTTTTTTACAATAAATTCTGAGGTCGAATAAATATTTTTAATTGCATCGTATTCACAGGCAATCACGATTTCATTTTTATTGCTAATTACGCCATACTTATTTCCGTTTTTAAAAATCTGAAAATTGCTTTTAGCAAATCCGTTAGAGAAAGAACCATTTTTTGCAAATTCATCTACAGGAATTTCAATCTCAGAATAAGTTTTCCCGGTAATAGTCAACAGATATTTTTTATTGTTTTTTGTAGCAAAAATTTTGTCTGGAGATACGTTGTAAAACTCATAATCTTCACTGATAATACGATCGCCATTTTCAGAAAATAACCCGTTTTTATTTTCTACAGTAGTTACGATATAGTAATCTGAAAAATCATCAACATCTTTGTATCGAATAGGAATAATCTCGTTTTCTAAAAAAGGATTTATAATGCCTTCAAGATTGTCTTTCTTTGCCAATAATTGATTTTGAAAGTGATTGTCTTCTTTATAATTTACAGGATAAATTCCGTCATAAATAATTGGTTTTAGTATAGAGTCATTTTTTGTTACTAACCCACACTTATTTTTGTCCTTAACAATAAAAAATGATTTATGATTTCTAATATCATCATATTTACATTCTATTGTATAATCGCCTTTAGAATTAATCAGTCCTTTTTTATTAGAAATTGTATTTAGAATAATATAAGAATCTGAGTCGATAACTTTTTCAAATCGATGATTTTTAACAGGATCTAAAATTATTTTTCCGTGATTGTCTATTATAAAACTATTGTTGTTCTGAAGCGTTACAATAGTTCTGTTATCTGTAAAATAATCAATATCCTTTGCTTTAAAATTGGTTATCTGCTTTCCTGAAAAATCAAAAAGATCAAGTAAGTTATTGCTCTCAGTATAAATCACGTCTGCATAATCTCTTATATAATCAAACTTTACAGGAAGAATTAATTTGTTTAAAGTATCAACTACACCGGTTTTGTTGTTTTTAGAAACTCTAATGAGATTTTTACTTAGAAAATAAACGTCGTCATATTCAAGCGGAATTCTGATATTTCCTTTCAGATCGATATAGCCTCGTTTGAATTTTTTATTGACTGTATTACCAACTTCGTATAAGTTTTTAAGCTCTTCTTTATTATGAATGTATTCGTAGCTTGGTTTGATAATAACATTTCCTGTAGTATCAATTAGCCCCATTTTTCCTTTGAAGGTTCTAAATACGGCATAATTATTTTCGAAATCATAAACGTACTCATAAGTCTTATTTTCGACTAGTTTTTTTCGAAGAGCTTCAAATTTTAATTGACCTTTTGAAATAAAGGGCAATAAAAGCAGTATTAAAAGTCCGATAATTCTCATGTATCTCAGCTTGTTTGAAATGAAAACGCATTCTATTCAGTTTTAGTGTAAAACAAAATAGAATGCGTTTTTAAATTATTGGTAAATTAAACAATTTCGGCGCTTAGTCCAGCTTCCAGAAGTTGAGTACATTGAGGTTTTAATTTATCCAGTGGCCCTGTTTTTACAGTGCATTTTCCGTTGTAATGTACAATTAAGGAACATTGTTCTGCTTGTTCAGGCGTGTGACTGCAAACACGTATTAAAGTATCAATTACGTGATCAAAAGTGTTTACATCGTCGTTATAAACAATGATTTCGTTATTGAAAACCGTCGCTTCCTTTTCGCGAACTCTTTCTCTTACTTTTTCTTTAGTACTCATGTTTTTAGGTTTTTGTACTTTTTGTAATTACTAATTTTATTTGCCAAAGATTTACAATTCAACAGCTTTTTAGAAAAGCTAAATCGGTGCAAATCGTTTTGATCTATTTAATGTGGGCGACTTAAATTTCAGATAATCAACTATCTAATTTACGTATTTTAATGAAACCCAGTTATTTCTTTGAAACTTTTTAACATATGTTAATCCTTTTTCGGTGCATGAAGCATCAATAAAAGGAATATCCTCTTCATAGAAACCACTAAATAATATAATACCGCCCTTGTTTAAGCAATCCACATAACTTTGCATATCGTTCAACAAAATATTTCTGTTGATGTTTGCAATAATCAGGTCGTAACTTTTTCCTGCTAATAAAGCTGCATCGCCTTCGTAAACGGTAATATGTTTACAATTATTGCGTTCAGCGTTTTCGATAGAATTCAAATAACACCAATTATCAATATCGATCGCATCAATTGGTTCTGCGCCTTTCATTTCAGCTAAAATCGCTAAAATCGCAGTTCCGCAACCCATATCAAGAGTTTTAAGACCTTTAACATCCATTTCTAACAAATGCTGAATCATCATGTGAGTCGTTTCGTGATGACCTGTACCAAAACTCATTTTTGGCTCGATTACGATATCAAATTCGGCATTGGTTTTTTCATGAAAAGGAGCACGAACATGGCATTTTCCGTCAACATCAATCGCTTCAAAATTCTTTTCCCATTCTTCGTTCCAGTTTACCTGATCGATTTCTTCAACCGTATATTCGATTTTAAATTCTTCAGATTCTAAAATATAAATGTCGTCCAGAATATTCTCATCCCATAAATCTTTCTTTACATAAGCCGAAATTCCAGTTTCAGTTTCAGTAAAAGTCTCAAACGCTTTTTCGCCTAATTCAGCAATTAAAATTTCTGAACCCGGTTCTTTTGGTTCAATTGTAAAATGGTATCCTAAATATATGTTCGACATAAATAAATTTTTTGCAAAGGTAAGAATACAAAGCAAAAGTTGTTCATAAATAAATCATATTCTAATAATTATTAATGTTAATTTTGATTAGAATTTGTAAGGATTTTTTGAATATGAAGAATATCATTTTTATTTTGCTCTTTGTGGTACTTAACGGAGCAACTTGTGAAAAAGAACATGACGTAGTAAGATCGTTTTGCTATTGGAAAACCAGCTTGTATTTTCAGAAAGAAGAGGATTCTTTGATCCGGGATTTAAAAGTGCAGCATATGTATATTCGTTTTTTTGACATCGACTGGAATCCGTATGCCAAAGAACCTTTGCCGGTTGCGACGATTAACGATTTTAGTTTAAATGAAAGCAATCCTGAAATCACACCAAGTATTTTTATTACCAATGAAGTGGTTCTGCAATCAGATAAGAAACAATTGGATAGTCTGGCGTCGAGAATTGCGAAACGCGTACAGCAAATTGGTGTTAGGCTAAATGAAGCCAAGGCAGATAAAATCGCTAACGGAATTGTATATCCAAAAGATTATTACAAACAGGAAAACTTTAAACGCCTGAATTATGATTCGATAAAATCGATTGAACTGGCGAAATTAAAAGTCGATTTTAAAGAAATTCTGATCGATTGCGATTGGACAGAAAAATCAAAAGAGAACTATTTTTATTTGCTAAAGCAAATCAAGAAAGGATTTTCAACATCAAAAATAGCTTCAACTATCCGACTCTGGCAATATAAGTACGCCGAAAAAGCCGGAACTCCGCCCGTTGATAAAGGTTTATTGATGTGCTATAATTTGGCAAAACCAGACGATTTTAATACCAAAAACTCAATAGGAACCAGCGAAGAATTAGCGCAATATATTACACACGACAAGTATAAATTAAAATTAGATATTGCTTTGCCGCTTTACAGTTGGGCAGTGGTTTTTAGAGGGAATCAGTTTAAAGGGATTTTATCAGATTACGATCAGTTAAGAAATGATAGTGTTAAACTTAAGAAAACATCAGATAGCAAATATATACTACAAGATGATGTTTTAATAGGGCAAACGTATTTACGAAACGGAGATGAAATCAGGATTGAGAAAATTTCTGAAGCTGAGCTCGAAAAAATGATTTCGATTGTTACCAGTAAGATCAAAATTGATAATCAGACCAAAGTGACGTTTTTCTCTTTCGATAAAAAATATATTAATGATTATGGAACCCAAAATATATCCGGTTATTATGCGCGTTTTTAGTAGTTTACTTTTAGTATTAACCTTTCAGGTTTCTTTTGCCTGCGGTTGGAGTGTTTCGCCGGAAACGAGTAGATTGGCTTTGTTTAAAGCACAAAGAGAAGGATTCTTTAAACTTACGCCGTTCTATTATTCGGCAGATTATTACTATTCTACCAATACGGTTTCTGGTGTCGATCAGGAATTGAATTGTTTAGAATGGAAGAAAAAGTTGGGAAATGCAGTTGATCCGAAAGATGTTCATACCATTTTGTACGAGACCGACGGAGAAGTATTTGAAACAGCTTATGAAAACAAAAGCTTAAAAAAAGCATTCGAAAAAAATACTTTTATCGAAGCCTTATTGTTATCAAAAAACAAAGCATTCTTAAGCTATATTTTGTTTGCTAAAAAGTTAGAATACAATAGTAATACTGATGTAAAATGGGAATCCTGGAATCAGATAGGTTATAACAGCAAAGATCATAAATTAGCAGAAACAGGAGATTTTGAAAAGAAAATAAAATCAGCCAAAGATGCTTTTTTAAAACAGCGTTATGCTTTTTTAATTTTAAGATATAGTTTTTACGCTCAGGATAAAAATGAAGTGATTCGCTTGTACGACACTTATTTTGCTGAGAATAAAAACACCATTTTAGAACCTTGGGCTTTGTATTATAAAGCTTTGTGCATCGACAATTTTCCTTTACAAAATTATTTGTTGAGTAAAGTTTTTGCCACTTGCGAAGAAAAATCATTCGCGGTTTTACAACATTATAACTGGAAATTAACTCAGGAAACCCTTGCTCTGGCTCAAAATGACGAAGAGCGAAGTGTAATACTTTCTATTGAAAGTTTTCGTAATCCTGCGCCGGATTTAAAAACGATTGAAGAGGTTTATAAACTTAGCCCGAACAGTATTAATTTTAGTTTTTTGATTGGAAGAGAAATCAACAAACTCGAAGACTGGATTTTTACGCCACAATATACCAATGACGGAAGTCCTTCGGTAGTATTTGAAGGAACAGACTGGTACGGAAATTACGCTAAAGCAAAAGAAGAAAACTATACTAAAGACATCTTGCATTTGCGAGCTTTAGAATATTTCTTAATTTCTATTCGCGAGCAAACTACAGGCGAGCAAAAAGATTATATTACAGCTGCCATTGCACAGCTTTGTTTTATTGATGATGATATTGATTTGGGTAAAAAATATACCAATATGATCTCAGACAAAGCCAATGCATCCATACAAATGCAGAAGAACATTCAATTGGCTTTAGTTTCTTTAAAACAAGATGATTTAAAAAGTGAGAAAGTTCAAAACCAGCTTTTCAACTATTTTGATTCCGTAGAAAATTTAGTAGAAACAGATTATGGCTTATTTAAAAATCTGTATAGTTTATACCGTATTGCCAGTGCAGATTTTGCTAAAAAAGACGATCGTGTTACAGCAGGATTATTAATGATGAAATCAGACAGCAAAAGCGAAGGCGTATATTCATCTTATGATAATGCCTATTTGTACAGTTATATAGGTTATTTTGACAGAACTGCGACTACACAAGATATCGATAAATTGATTGCCTTACAGCAAAAAGAAAACAAAACGCCTTTTGAAAAATACATTTGTTCAGGAACAATTGCTCCCGATATTAATTATTACAAAGACCTGAAGGGGACGATTGCTTTTAGAAACAATAATTTAGAATTGGCTTATGAAACCTTTTCGTCTATGCCAAAAGATTTCTGGGACAAAAATTATGAGTATAAAAATTATTTAAACGAAAATCCTTTTACACCTAAAATCATTCAAAAAGATAAAGAACGAAAATTTGATTATCGCTTTAACAAAGCCGATTTTATTGCCAAACTTATTCAGTTAAAGAAACAAAATACAGCGGCAAGTAATCTGCAATTGGCACATGCTTATTTTAATGTTTCGTATCTGGGTAATTCCTGGATGATGGTGGCATACGACTGGACGTCCGGAGAATCGTATATAGACTATGTTTACGGAGATAATTCTGAACTCGAGAAAACATATCAAAAAGGGAATTATTACGGCTTAACCATGGCTAAAATGTATTACGAAAAAGCCCTGAAAATGTCTAAAAACAATAATGAGAAAGCAATGGCCAGTTTGATGATTTTTGAATGTAATTATTACGGCCATTACGCGAATATGATTTCTGCCGAAGAAGAAGCAAAAAATCCGTTTAAAGCAGGGAAGGAGTTGGTGAATTTCTATTCAATTTATAAAACGACCCCAACGTTTAAAAAATACAATTGCCCTTTATTGGCATCATTTATAAACTAGTTTTTTCTTTGTTCACCATATAAGTTATATAAGAAAATTTAAGTTTGACTTTGCGCAAAATTAAAGCATAAAAAAACGTTCGCGATAGCGAACGTTTTTTTATAGTAAATCTAAAATCTAAAATCTAAAATCTAAAATCTAAAATCTAAAATCTAAAATCTAAAATCTAAAATCTAAAATCTAAAATCTAAAATCTAAAATCTAAAATCTAAAATCTAAAATCTAAAATCTAAAATCTAAAATCTAAAATCTAAAATCTAAAATCTAAAATCTAAAATTAGATAGCAGTTACAATAGCTAAAAAGTCATCAGCTTTTAAAGCTGCACCTCCAATTAAACCACCGTCTACGTCTGGTTTAGAGAAGATTTCTTTAGCATTGTCTGGTTTTACAGAACCACCGTATAAAATAGAAACTTCGTCAGCGATTTCAGCTCCGTAAGCTTTACGAACAACTTCTCTGATGAATTCGTGCATTTCCTGAGCTTGTTCTGGTGAAGCAGTTTCTCCAGTTCCGATAGCCCAAACAGGTTCGTAAGCTAAAACAACTTTAGACCATGATTCTTTTGCAATTTGAAATAATCCGTCACGCAATTGGTTCTCCACAATATTAAAGTGATTTCCTGATTGACGGTCTTTTAATTCTTCTCCAAAACAGAAAATTACTGTAAGGTCATGTTTTAAAGCAGTATCTACTTTATTAGCGATTAAAGCGTCAGTTTCGTGAAAAATTGCTCTACGCTCAGAGTGACCAAGAATTACGGTGTTTACACCAATGCTAGTTAACATATCAGCAGAAATTTCTCCTGTAAAAGCTCCACCTTCAGCTTGGTGAACGTTTTGAGCAGCAACACCAATAGTTGTGTTTTTAACTTTAGCAACAGCCGCTTGTAAGTTTACAAATGTTGGAGCTACAATTACCTGAGCAGTAGTTTGAGCTGGTATTTTAGTAATTAATTCGCTTAATAATTCTTCAGTTTGCGCTGCGTTTTTATGCATTTTCCAGTTTCCTGCAACAATCTTTTTTCTCATTTTGGTAGTGTTTTATTTTATTCTTTTTTTTGTTTTTTGTTCTTGTTTAATTTGACATTGATATTGAATTTGTCATTGTCATTTGCCATTTGCTGAATTTTATTTCAGGCTTTTTAAAGTTTCATTGATTTTATCAAAATCCTTTTCAATGGCACGATACAATACAATTTTTCCTGTTTTATCAACGATGATATATCTCGGAATCCAGTCTAAATCAATTGCTTTTCCAAAAAGGCCTTTCATACCATCATTCATCATAAAATGATCACCTTTAAGTTCGTGTTTTTCAATTCCTGCTTTCCATTTATCAGCTGTTTTATCAGCAGAGATAAATAAATACGAAACATCAGGATTATTTGCCTGAAGTTCTTTTAATTGTGGCATAGCTTTTACACAATCACCACACCATGAAGCCCAAACCTCGATTACCAAAGTTTTACCTTTGTATTTTTTTAAAATGTTTTTGAAAGTAACTTGACTTTCATCAGTTGCTAATAATTTTTCAGACAAAGCTTCTTTAGAAAAACTTGTTTTCTGAGCTTGCGAGCATGAAAATGTTATAAATGCAATTACAACCAGGGCTAATTGTTTCATACGTAGATACTATTTGTTTTTTTAATTCTAATTGAGATCATCTTATTACTTTTTATTTTTCTGATTTAGAATCCTAAAGATTTCAGGTAATAAATGATCATCAACAAAGTTAAACAAACAAATTGAATGAGAAATGGAGATTAACAAAAATTGAACAGTCGCTTATTTTATAACAAAAGACAAAAATTAGGTTAAAAAACAGAGAGTGAAATCGTAATAGTAGAGTGGTGAAATACGAATTTTGATGTATTTTTTGATTTATTCAAAAAATGTAGCGTAAAAAATATTGGATTTATTTTAAAATCGTGTTGTTTTGGATCAAAAAAACGGCTGGAAAAAGTGTTTTTTAGAAAAGAAATTACGCGTCTTTTTTAGTCAAGAAAGATGAAAATAATATTCGTAATTTTTGTTTTTTTAGTTAGTCAAGCGATGCGAGAATATTATAAACTCCGGATGTCTGATCTCGTTTAAATACTACATTGTTAATTTCGACATTTTGATATTCAAAATCCAAATCCTTTTTGACTAAAATGGCATCGACATGAAGTTCAAAAAGACTTTTGTCATCTATATTAATAGAATAATTGATGTTTTCGCTGTCTCTCCCTACGTTTTCGAGCACGATAATATCCAAATCATTATCTGATATAAATTGATGTTTTACAACGTCGTGAGAATCCAGATTTTTTACAATAATTTTTTGAGGATCATATTTTTTGCTGGTGAATACATTTTCTCCTGTAGTTTTATCTAAAATCTGAAAAGCAAAAGTTTCCGGCGCTGTGAGATTGTCGGTAATATCAGCTTCACTATTACATCCAATCAATAAAAAAAGAAATACGAGACTTGACAATTGTTTCATAGCTATAGAATTTAAATTAAACAATTTCTAAGATTAACAAAAGGTACGGCTTATAATTTAGATTTTTAAAACAGAAGATGTTATTTTAACGTATTTTTTAGTTTAAATTATACTTGCAATTAGTCCTGTTTTGTTCGTTTAATCGCATTCTGGTAATGTACATATCAAAAAAAACACCAATTCAACTTATAGAAGAATTGGTGTTTTGTAAATTATAATGATCTGATTTTTATAATTTCAAATCCTTAATATCGTTGTAATGTACTTTCTGAACTACGGTTCCGTTGTGTAAAGCCACAATGCTTGGGTTGGCTCTTTCTACGGTTTTTAAAGCCGTTGCATCACAAAAATAGAAATCAACATTTAAACCATATTGTTTCTTCGCTTTTGCAATTTCTTCTGCTCCAGAAGCTGTCATGGCAATTACTTTATATCCTTTTGCTTTTGCTTCTTTATTTACAGCCTCTAACTTTTTCATTCCGTCAGGATTAGATAAAGCCAGATCATAAGTTACGAAAATTAGTAATTTAGGTTCTTTTAATAATTCTTCTTTATAGTCAGAATCATCTTTTACCATTGTAAAATCGTGAATTGGCGGAATATAACCTTCTGTAATTACTTTATCTTTTCTGTCAACAAAAGTGGCTCCTTCAGGAATATTTGCTAAATCTTTTTCGGTAAATTCTTTATCAACACCATTTACTTTGTAGATAAAAATCATCTCAACCACAGATTTTGGCGCGCCTTCAGGAATTTCCATTCCTTTTTCGATATTCGTTCCTACTTTATAAGGACGAAAATCTTTGATTGGATTATGATTTAAAACCCAAACTGCCATAAAAATGCATAAAACCACACTTGCGTAAGTGATAATATTGGTAACAGCACTTGAAAACAAAGGTTTTACTAAGTTTTTATTGATGAATAAAATCAGAATAAAGAATAATAAAACAATATCTTTTGTGAAGGATTGCCAAGGTGTTAAATGCAATGCGTCTCCAAAACATCCGCAATCTTTTACAACATCAAAATAAGCAGAGTAGAAGGTAAGGAACGTGAAGAAAACAATTAAAAGTAATAATGCCCAAATGGTAAGTTTTGATTTGTAACCAACCAATAACATAACGCCCAAAACAACTTCAAGAATTACTAAAAAGATCGCTAATCCTAAAGCCAATGGCTCTAAAAATGGCATATTAAAAACCGGTTCGCTAAAGTATTCTGCTAATTTATAAGAGAATCCAACAGGATCATTCAGTTTTATTAATCCGGAGATAATAAATAATACTCCGACAAATAATCTTGAGAATTGAGTAATGATGTTTTTCATGTCAAATATTTAATATTTAAAATCCCAATTTTTTAAATTCCAAATTCCAATTTTACGGTTGGAATTTGGAATTTTATTTTTTGGAATTTATTTGTTTATAGGTTCAAGGATTAAAGCAAAAACAGAATAATTAATCATATCCTGATAATTAGCATCAATACCTTCAGAAACTAAAGTTTTACCTTTGTTATCTTCAATTTGCTTAACGCGAAGTAATTTTTGCAGAATCAAATCTGTCAATGAACTTACGCGCATATCACGCCACGCCTCGCCATAATCATGATTTTTGGCTTCCATCAACTCTTTGGTCAGCTTAACTTTGGCATCGTACAATTCGGTTGCTTGTTCTACGCTTAAATCAGGCTGATCTACAACACCTAATTCTAACTGAATCAAAGCCATAATCGAATAATTGATGATCCCGATGAATTCTCCTTTTTCATCTTCATCAACTTTGCGCACGTCGTTTTCTTGTAAGCTTCTGATTCTTTGTGCTTTTATGAATATCTGATCCGTTAGCGATGGCAATCGTAAAATTCGCCATGCACTACCATAATCTTTCATTTTATTGATAAATAAAGTTCGGCAAACCGTAATTACATTATCAAATTCAAGGGAAGTATTCTTCATTTATTGCTGTATATTTGCTAAAATTTCTTCAAAAATAAGGATAATTTTTTAAGAGTTTCAAGTTAAGGTTTTCTTTGTTTCAAGTTTTTTCTAAACAAAGTGTTAATGGCAATAACCTGAAACCGTAAAATGAGATAAAATTTTCAAGTTTCAAGTTTTAGAACTTGCGCAATCTGCATTAACCTGAAGCCTGAAACAAAAAATAAAAACAAATGCTAATTAACTGTAAAGGCCAACTTATAGATTTATCGATTCCTAAAGTAATGGGAATTTTGAATGTTACACCAAACTCCTTTTTTGATGGAGGAAAATATAAAAACGAAGAGGAAATAATTTCTCAGGTAGGTAAAATGTTAGCTGAAGGCGCAACATTTATAGATATTGGAGCTTACTCAAGCAAACCAAGTGCTGAGTTTGTTACTGAACAAGAAGAGATTGAGCGAATTGTTCCTGCGATAGAATTAATTTTAAAGCATTTTCCGGAAGCTTTATTGTCTGTTGATACTTTTAGAGCTGAGGTTGCAAAAGCGAGTATAGAAAGTGGCGCAGCGATTATAAATGATATTGCAGCAGGAGAATTAGACGATAAAATGTTTGATGTAATTGCTGATTATAATGTTCCGTATATCATGATGCACATGCGAGGAAATCCGCAAACGATGCAAAGCCTTACAGAATATGACGATATTGTAAAAGAAATGTTGTTTTATTTTTCTGAAAAAGTAAAGCTGGCAAGAAGCCTCGGAATCAACGATTTGATTTTAGATCCCGGTTTTGGATTTGCCAAAACAACCGATCAGAATTATGAAGTTTTGCAAAAAATGGAACTTTTTAATTTATTAGATTTACCTGTTTTAGCCGGAGTTTCGAGAAAATCAATGATTTATAAAACTCTAAATAATACAGCGCAAGAAGCTTTAAACGGAACTACAGTTCTCAATACAATTGCTTTGACAAAAGGGGCGAAGATTCTTCGGGTTCATGATGTAAAAGAAGCGGTGGAATGTGTTACTTTATTGACTAAGATGAATTTTTAGTCTATGAGATTTAGATTTTACAGGTGAAAAACTAAAGATTATGAGAAAGCAATTGGTATTTTTAATTTTAATGTTTTTTAATGTTTTTTTTGTTTTTAGTCAGGACGTAGGTATTGTAAGGGAATTTGATTTTGTCTATCCGGAAAATATTGAGGAACCAAGTGAACTTTGGCCAAATCAAAAAATATTTAAAGATTCATTGAATAATGGGATATGGATTGCTTATAGTAAGTATGGCGATGATTACTGTATTTTTGAAGTGAAAAACAGAACAATTGAAGGGACTTTTTTCTACAAATATCCTAATGGACAGAATAAATGGAAAGTCGAATACAAGTCAGGTAAAAAAGTTGGTGTTTGGCAAAGATTTTCTGAAAATAATATAATTTTAGACGAGATTCCGTACGAAAATGATTTAGCGAATGGTCAAATTAGGAAATATAATAATGGAATATTATCGGGTTTTTTAGATTATCGCAATGGTGTTGAAAATGGAAAATTTGTTGGGTATCATGAGAATGGTAAGTTGTCATTTGATGGGACTTTTGTAGATGGAAAAAGAGAAGGCCAATTTTTTAATTATGATAGTGATGGTTTTTTATATTTAATTGAATTTTATAAAAATGGTGAAATGAAAAAGAAAAAAATAATAAAAAGAAAAAAAATATGAAATACTTTACTCTAATTATCGCTTTCCTTCTTTTTTCATGTGAAAAAAAAGAAGACGTTTTACTTCCAAAATCAAACGTTTCTATTGTGAAAGACGTTCAGGATCATTCGCCAATTTATATTTTCTTTAAAACAGAAGGAAAAGATACCATTGCCGATGTAAACAGAAAGAACAGTATTATTTCGACCAATTGGCTTTTTAATATCGACAAACGTTTGCCTTTAAAATTGGTAATTCCGGAAGTAATGAAACTACAGGAGAAAAAACGTGCTGATAGCGCCCACAAAAACGAAGATGCCGAAAACTATTATTCGTATGCAGATTCTATCGGGAAAAACTTAGCCTTTTTACCTTTCACGAAAGTGTATTATAAAACAGAGAAACCTAAATCAGAAGGATTGACTTTGTTTTTTAAAAAGAATCAAACGGTTGAAGTAAACCAACAAGTTCTTAAAAAAGAAGAATTACTCAATTACATTGCAAGTCTTGATTTTGCAGTTAAACCAAAAATGCAATTTTGTTTTGATAAAAATATGAGTTTTGATGCATATATTCAGAATAAGATTTTAGTTCAAAAATTAGAATCTTTTGCAGAAGTGACAGAAGAATATATCTTTTAAACTGAATACTTTTTTACTGATGATGGTAAGGTTCATTTCTTAAAATCGTAAAACCTCTATACAATTGTTCGATAAAAAACAATCGAACCATTTGATGCGAAAAAGTCATTAACGAAAGTGAAATTTTTCCTTGCGCTTTGCTGTAAACGGTATCTGAAAACCCGTAAGGACCGCCAATTACAAAAACAAGAGTTTTGATTCCGGAATTCATTTTCTTTTGTAATTCTTCAGAGAAACCAACGCTGGAGAAGTTTTTTCCGTTTTCATCCAATAAAATTAATTGATCAGTTGGCGTTAATTTGGATAAAATCAATTCGCCTTCTTTTTCCTTTTGCTGACTTTCAGATAAATTCTTTACGTTTTTAATATCCGGAATAATTTCCAGATCAAATTTGATGTAAAACGACAAACGTTTGGTATAATCGTCAATCAAAGTTTGAAGCGATTTATTATCTGTTTTGCCTATGGCGATAAGTTTGATATTCATATTTATTCTTTATTTTTTGCTACGACTCGATCGATAGTGAACAGGCAAAGCAATTGCACGAATTTGCACGAATTATTTTTTTGCCACAGATTAAAAGGATTAAAAAGGATTTTTTTAGTTTATTTTTAAATTAATCTGTGAAAATCTTTTAATCTGTGGCAAAATATTTTCTATTTTTTATTCTCAAAAACAGTTTCGAAATGTTCTACAACAGGAAACGGTTCGTAATAATGATGTAGGATTTTTTTCCATTCCAGATAAGATTCAGAATTCCTGAAACCTACAGTATGATCTTCAAGCGTATTCCAGTCTACCAACAAAAGATACTTGTTTTCGACTTCAAGACATTTCTCTAAACGATGTCCTGAATAGCCATCAATCGACGAAATGTATTGACTTGCTTTTGCGAAATCAGCTTCAAATTGAGTTGATAACTCTGGTTTTATATAAAGAAATACGGCTTCTAGAATCATAATATATCGTTTGCAAACCTGACAGGTTTTAAAAACCTGTCAGGTTTCGTTTAGTTGTTAAACTTAGCTTCAAAAGTTTTGAATCTGTTATCAAGATCTTTAATTAGTTGTTTTTTTACTGATGCATCCTGAATAAAACTATAATTGATGCTGTTGTAAACATATTGTTTTATTGTAGCGTACGAAACGTCAGGATATCTTTTGGCCAGTAAAACATATTGTTCTGTCATGTTGGTTCTTAAAATTCCCGCATCATCAGTACTGATAACAATTGGTACATTAAATTCTTTGTAAAGCGTAAACGGATGTCTGTTTTCTTTTACTTTCAAAATGAATTCGTTACTTGTTAAGTTAATCTCAATCGGAATGTTGTTTTTTGCCATGTAACGCAACAAATCATATGAATTTGCTTCGTAGGCAATGTCAACTCCGTGACCAATTCTGTTAGCTCCTGCAACATGGATCGCATCGTTTATATGCCAGGTTAGATCTTCGGGCTGAACTAATCCTAAAGTTAATTCTCCTGCGTGAAGCGTGTATTTTACGTCTGGATATTTAGAGTGACAATATTTAAACATGACCATATGCAACCAATAATCTTTCATCGAATTTTCGCCGTGTTCCGGAGAAACGATGTTAACGCCCGCAACCAATTTACTGTCGTTTGCAGAGATAAAAGCGATCGCAAGGTTTTTGAATAAATCTACCGGATCCATAAAACGAAGCACAAAATTTTGATAACGCATGGTAAAACGATTGTCATCAATTTTTAAGTCTTTATGAAGTTTGGCAATAAAATTAGTATTGAAATCTGCAGCATATTTTTTAGCATCTTTCTTTTGAAGCAATTTATACAATTCGTCTAAAAGTTTTAAAACAGCTTTTTCATCTTTTTGAGCTGCTGCCTGACGTAGTTTTGTATTGAAATCAGTTAAATCGGCAACATTCATATCACACGGAATCGTTGATAATTGTGTTTCTATATAACTTACATTTTCAGCAAGAGCACGTTTTTTTAATTCAAGCATTCCTTCTGCAAAATGGCCTGCGATAGTAGATTCAAATTTCATAAAAGAATCAAAAAACTGATCGTCAGAAGGAACAGCACCATTATAATCTTTAACAGACCAGGTCTGCATAATTTGCTGCTCGTAATACTCTAGTTTTTCTTTTTCTTTAAGAGATGAAAATCTTTCCCAATTGCCTTTTTCAGGTTTTGTTTTAGAAACCGCCATAGTTTCTAAATTTAAATAAAAATCTTCTGCAATGGCTCTTTCTAAAAGAGCTTCTGCATAAACTGATCCTGAAAAATGATGGTGTAAATCGCCGCCTTTTGGCATTTGTTGAAAGAAAGCTGTTAAGAGAGCTTCGTTATTTCTGTTCTTTTGTAAATAATTTTCAGCCGTTTGAGAAAAGCCGATTTGTGCTATGAAAAAACAGAAAAGTGTAATTATCCTCGTCATACTCTAAGTTTAAATTACATGCAAATATACAAGTTTCTGGCGAGATTTTAAAATTGATTTTTACAGTGGCTGATTTTTTACCGCAAAGAACGCAAGGTTTTTTTATCTGCAAGACTTAATATAAACACAAAGTTCGCAAAGCTTTACCTAAAAACTTTGCGAACTTTGCGTATCCCGATAGCTATCGGGATTGCGTGCTTTGCGGTTAAAAAAAACTTAGAACCTTAGCATCTCAGAACCTCAGTACCTTTAAGAAAAAAGTACATCATGAATTTCTTCAACCTTATCAAAAACGCTTTTAGCAAAAGGACAAAGCGGAATAATTTTTAAATTATTAGCTCTGGCATATTCTACAGCGGCCATAACTAGTTTTTTACCAACGCCTTTTCCATTAAACTCTTCGTTTACTTCGGTGTGGTCAATAATGAATTTTGAATCTCCAGCCCAGGTATAAGTCATTTTTCCTGCTTGTTTTCCGTCTTCTACAGCTTCAAAATAGCCTCTTCTTATATCGTTTATTTGTTGAATTTCCATGATAAGTTATATTAATGTGGTTTTGATTTCTATTGAATGTGTTAATGTTTTGTGTATCGGGCAACTGTTGGCAATAGTTTCTAATCGCTGTCTTTGCGTTTGGTCTACTTCGCCAATAATTTCGATTTTTCTGGTAAATAAAGAAACGTTTTGGTTCGAATCCCTTTCAAAATCAACTTTGATATTGATTTCAGAAACGTCCCATTGTTTGCGATTGATGTACATTCTTAAAGTAATTAGCGTACAGGAAGCTAATGACGAAGCCAAAAGTTCTGACGGATTAAATCCTAAATTTTTACCTCCCATTTCCTGAGGTTCATCGGCGATTACAATGTTTCCGCTGGCTGATTTTATTTCCGTTCGATACAAACGTGTATCTATTTGTGCTGATATTGTTTCCATATATTATTTAATTCTTGGTTCAGGTAATGGCACAAACTCAGTTTCTCCCGGAACTTTTGGGAAAGTTTGCTCTGTCCAGTCTTTTTTTGCTTTTTCGAGAAGTTCTTTGTCTGAGGAAACGAAATTCCAAAAGATAAAATGTTCTTCAGGAAACGGAGTTCCGCCAAAAATATAAACGGTAGAATTTTCAGAAATTTCGAACTCACATAAAGTACTGTCGTTTGTAATTAAAATTTGTTTTGGATCGTAAACATGTTCACCGCTTTTAATACTTCCTTCCAGAATATACAAACCGCTTTCGCCAAATAAATGATTGCCAATGTTTATTTTTTTAGCTTCGGTACTTTTGATCTCGATAAAATATAGCGGACTATAAACCGGAACCGGTGATTTTTTGCCAAAAGCTTCTCCGGCAATTAATTTATATGAAACACCATTTTCTTCCCAAGCCGGGATATCATCTGCTTCAACGTGAGTGAAATTAGGTTCCATTTGCTCTAATTCTTTTGGTAAAGCAACCCAAATTTGCAATCCGTGAAGCATTTTGTCTGAATGTCTTAAATATTCAGGCGTTCTTTCAGAATGTACGATTCCTTTTCCGGCGGTCATCCAGTTTACGGCGCCTGGTTTTATTTCTAATTCGGTTCCTAAACTATCGCGGTGCATAATGCTTCCTTCAAACAAAAAAGTCAAAGTCGAAAGTCCGATATGCGGATGCGGCGGAACATCCATATTTTCATGATCACTTAAATGTGCAGGTCCCATATGATCAATAAAGACAAATGGTCCAACAGCTCTTTTTTCACGGAAAGGCAATAAACGGCCTACCATAAAGTTGCCAATATTGGCAGCGCGTTCTTCGATAATTAAACTAATATTTGACATGGTTATTTTGATTTGATTTGAAAACAAAATTACAGCAGGAATAGAAATCTGTAACTTAATTTAGATTAAGAAAAGTTGTTTTTTGTATTATTTATAAAAGTAAGGAAAATGTGGAATAATTCAAATTCATTTATTTGATGTGGTAATTTGGACGTTTTGTCATTTCGACCGAAGGGAGAAATCACACTAGAAATTCCGTAAAGAGAATCTCCAATCTTTGTAGAGTTACGAGTGTGATTTCTCCCTTCGGTCGAAATGACACACTAGACGAAAATATTATTACGACACAGATTTTCCTAGCCCCGATAGAAGTGGAAATCCTTTTGTGGCGGTGTTCGCCACAAAAGATTGGAACGTATAGCGGGATTAGCTCCTGAAAATAAAAATACTACAGCAATTGAAATGACAAAACTGCGAGAATTTTAATCAATAAGTTCAAATTCCAGTGCTTCGCTTTCAGTTCCGTTAATGATAATTGACAATTGATGTGTTCCGGTATGGAAAACACGAGTCGTAATGATTTTGAAAGATTGATTGCGATCGACTTTTATTAGTTGATTGGGCTGATAGGTTTTCTCGCTGATTTTGAAGACTTTTTTAGCCAAATGTCCTTTTGCTTTTTTATAATGAACGGCGTATTCTAAACGAACGGTTTTGGCTTCGTTGTTTTTATTGTTTAAGTGAAATTGAAACTGAAGATAATCTCCAATTTTTACCACAGGCGTTTTAATTTCAAAATTAGAAAGTTCGATATTTGTGCTTTCTAAACCGTAATGACTTAAAATTTCAGGATGTCCTTGCTTTAATAAAGTTCGCACGCCATGTTTGATTATTCCGTCAGTTTCTGGGCTTTTTCCACGCCATTTTCCGGCAATTTCTAATACGATTTGAGAATTGTCTTTGGCGATATCGTTCAGATTGTTGGCAACGCTTCGGCGCACATATTCTGAAGGATCGTTTTTCAGGTTTTCTAAAATAGGCAGTATAGAAGTTGGATCTTTCTTTAAATACGGAATCGCCATAGCCCACGGTAATCTTGGTCGGCTTCCTTCGCTGGCTAATCGGCGAACGTGATGATTTTCGTGTAAAGACCATTGAATCATTTCGTCGATCATTTCTTGTTGGTATTTTAAAACGAAAGGACGAACGGCAAATTCGCAACTGATAAATTGAGTGATGGAAACAAAGGCTTTTGCCGAAGTTTTAAAATCGTCTAAACCATAGGTTTCGATATAATCAGCAAAGAAGATAAAGGCCAAATTGCCATCTGTAAAATTATTTTTCTTTAAATTTTCGATGATTTTATCAATTAGAGAAACGGCTTCGGGAAAATTTTGAGGCATAAATTGATGTAGCACAATTGTGGTGTGTTTCATGCGTTCTTTCCATTCTTTTTGGGCAAAATCGCCTTCGTAAATGGTTTCAATAAATTTTTGCTTATCGAAAGTTGGATGCACTTCGGCCACAGCCTGACCAAATTTTTCGTAAAAAGTAACCGAGTAAATATCTTTAATTAAGCCCATGATTTTGTTTGATTGAACCTCAAAGGTATTTAATGTTTCTAATAAAAATTATAGATTTTGAATGAAATTTTAAACACATAGAAACATAGAATTTAATGTTGTATAGTAAAGGTGCTAAAAAAAAATCTAGATTTTTAACACATAGCGGAGCGCATTGGCTATGTGAATTAATGCAAGTGAAATGCTTCTTTAACGAATTCGAATACTATGTTTCTATGTGTTAAAAAAAAGATGAGTTTTACCTGTAACTTAAATTAAAATTTCTAGTCTTACTATTTTTTTGGAGATGGTTAGCTTTCAAATCCCCAAAATATATCCTACTTTAGCATCTTATAAAATTTAATAAAAATGATTAGCGAAGTACAATTTCAAAGTGAATTACAACTATTAATTAGCAATGCAATTCGTGAAGATGTAGGCACAGGCGATTATAGTTCATTGGCGTGTATTCCGGAAACGGCGCATGGCCAGGCTAAATTATTGGTAAAAGATCAGGGAATTATTGCGGGTGTTGCACTTGCAAAAATGATATTTGAATATGTAGATGCAAAGCTAAAAGTTAAGACTTATATAGAAGACGGAACGCATGTAGAATACGGCGATGTAGTTTTTGAGGTTTCAGGAAGTTCACAATCTATTTTAAAGTCAGAAAGAGTGGTTTTGAATACGATGCAACGTATGTCTGCAATAGCTACAAAAACAGATTATCTGATGCAGCTTCTGGAAGGTACAGGCGCTAAAATATTAGATACGCGTAAAACGACTCCCAATTTTAGAGTTGCAGAAAAGTGGGCTGTAAAAATAGGAGGTGGCGAAAATCACCGATTTGCTTTGTATGATATGGTGATGCTAAAAGACAATCATATCGATTTTGCTGGCGGAATTACTTTAGCAATTAAAAAAACGAAAGAATATTTGAAGGCGAATAATTTAGATCTTAAAATTATTGTTGAAGCCAGAAATCTGGATGAAATTCGAGAAATCCTTTTAAGCGACGGAGTACACAGAATTTTGATTGATAATTTTAATTATGAAGATACTAAAACAGCGGTTCAGTTAATTGGTGATAAATGCCAAACGGAATCTTCTGGAAATATCAACGAAAAAACGATTCGTGAATATGGTTTATGTGGTGTAAATTATATTTCATCTGGTGCTTTAACGCATTCGGTTTATAATATGGATTTGAGTTTAAAAGCGTTTTAATAAGAAGTTATGAGTTGTGAGTTATGAATTGTGAATTTGAAATAATCTAAAATCTTAACTCAAAAATCTAAAATTATAAATATGTCTCAAGAGATAGAAGATCGGATTGAAAAGATTCCTGTAATACGTTCTCTTGTCCGATTATTAAAGAGAATAAAGTTGCCTTGGCTGGAAGGTTTTTCGTTATACGATTTACTCGAAATGTATACGATTGGTATTATCGATGGGGCATTTTCGTACCATGCGAGTGCGGTTTCTTTTAGTTTTTTTATGGCATTGTTTCCATTTACTTTGTTTATTCTGAACTTGATTCCGTTTATTCCTATAGATAATTTTCAGGGCGATTTTTTGCAGTTTGTGCAACAAAGTGTTCCGCCAAATACATACGATGCTATTAATAAAATTATTAGTGATATTTTAAATAATAGTCATTCGGGATTGTTGTCTTCCGGTTTTTTGCTTTCTATTTTTTTGATGGCAAACGGTATTAACGGGATTCTAAGCGGCTTTGAATCTTCGAAACATGTTTTTGATAAACGAGGCTGGTTTAGTCAATATTTAGTGGCACTTGCAATTTCGCTTGTTATGACCATTATATTGTTTGTAACGGTGGCTACAATTGTTGTTTTTGAGGTTTTAATTCAAAAAACAATAATTCAGGATGTGTTGAGTGATCGTATTCCGCTAATTATTTTGGGTCGATATTTGTTTGTTGTATTAATGATTTTGATAACAACTTCAATATTATTGCGTTATGGTACTAAGCAATATAATAAAGTGCCTTTTATAAGCATTGGATCTGTTTTTACAACCATATTAATTGTTATATCTTCGTTCTTTTTTGGGATTTGGGTTATAAAATTCTCAAAATACAACGAACTTTATGGTTCAATTGGGACATTATTAATTCTAATGTTTTATATTTGGATAAACTGTATGATTCTGCTTTTAGGATTCGAATTGAATGCTTCTATCAGAAAATTAAAACAAAAAAACAAATAATATTATGAAAAATTGGATGTTAACGATTGGTGTTTTTTTCTTTGCATTGAGCATTCAGGCTCAAAGTGTTATTGGAAAATGGAAGACAATTGACGATGAAACCGGAGAAGCAAAATCTGTTGTCGAGATTTACGAAAAATCAGGAAAAGTATATGGTAAAGTAGTAGAGATACTTCGTGCCGATCATAAAAAAGATGTTTGTACAAAATGTGAAGGTGCAGATAAAAACAAACCAATTTTAGGTTTAAATATCATTAACGGTCTTAAAAAAGATGGTGATGAGTATAGCGGAGGAACCATTTTTGATCCTACAACCGGTAAAAAATACAAATGTTATATTACTCTTGAATCTGCTGATAAATTAAAACTTCGCGGATATATTGGAATTTCTATTATGGGAAGAACGCAATACTGGACAAGGGTTAAAAATTAATTACATACAATAAAATGCGAAAGTTAGCATCAATACTTTTGTTCTTAGGAATATTGTCCAGTTGCTTTGGACAATCTAAGAATTCGCCATTAAAAATAAGTCATCTTACAGGTGACTTTTATGTTTATAAAACTTTTCATGATTATAAAGGAACTCTGATTTCTGCAAATGCATTGTACCTTGTTACTAATAAAGGTGTTGTGCTTTTTGATGCGCCTTGGGATAAAACCCAGTTTCAGCCGTTGTTAGATAGTATAAAAGCAAGACATCATAAAGATGTTGTGATGCATTTTGCAACGCATTCTCATGAAGACAGGGCAGGAGGTTTGGATTTTTACAGACAAAAAGGAATTAAAACCTATACTATAAAATTAACGGATGAGATTCTCAAGAAAAATAACGAAAAGAGAGCTCAATTTGTAATTCCTAATGATACTACTTTTACGGTTGGTCACCATACTTTTGAAGTTTATTATCCGGGAAAAGGCCATGCTCAGGATAATATCGTAGTTTGGTTTCCTAAAGAAAAAATACTTTACGGAGGTTGTTTTGTAAAAAGTACCGAAGCAAAAGATTTAGGTTATTTAGGCGATGCCGATGTAAAAGATTGGGAAAAATCAATAAAAAAAGTACAGGAGAAATTTAAAAATCCTAAATATATCATTACTGGTCATGATGACTGGAAAGATCTGAATTCTTTAAAACATACTTTAAAATTAGTTAAGGAATATAATGCTGCAAAAGCTTCAGATAAAAAATAATCCTTGAAATCTTATAATAAAATATCCGCATGTTTTTTGTCGAAGTTGTTTTACCGCTTTCTTTAGCCAAAACCTTTACTTATCGTATTTCTGAGGCCGAATTTCATTTCATAAAAAAGGGAATGCGCGTTGCTGTACCTTTTGGTAAAAGCAAAATATATACGGCGCTGGTAATTGATATTCATCAAAACGAACCAAGTTTGTATGATGCTAAAGAAATTCATCAAATATTAGACGAAAGACCTATTGCAACCGAAATTCAGATTAAACACTGGCTTTGGGTGGCTACTTATTATATGTGCGGAATTGGCGATGTATATCGCGGAGCTTTTCCTAGCGGATTATTGCTTGAAAGTGAAACTGTAGTTTCGCATAAACCGGATACGTTGGTAAATGATTCTGAACTTTCTGATGACGAGTTTTTAATTTACGAAGCATTACAACATCAGAGTTCGCTTAAGGTTGGGGAGATTGCTTCAATTTTAAACAAAAAAAATATTTTTCCGATTCTTCAAAAATTAATGACAAAGGACATTATTGTTTTAGAAGAAGAAATGAAAGAAAGTTATAAGCCAAAATTGGTTCGGTACGTAAAACTACATGCCAAATACGAATCTGATAATGGTTTAAATGAACTATTAGAAGTTTTAAAAAGCGCTAATAAACAGAAGGAAATTGTTCTGGCTTATTTTCAATTAATGGCTTCTGAAAAGAAACCTATTACGGTAAAAAAGCTGGTTGAGGTTTCGGATTCAACTTCTGCTACGGTAAAGGCTTTAATCGATAAAGAAATTTTCGAAGAATATCTTTTGCAGCACGATCGTATTTCGTTTTCCGGACAAGCATCTGAAAAGCAATTATTGTTGAGTGAAGCTCAGAATAGTGCTTTTGAATCGATTAAAACTAGTTTTTTAGATAAAGAAGTTTGCTTACTTCACGGTGTTACATCCAGCGGAAAAACAGAAATTTATATCAAGTTGATTGAAGAGTATTTGGTAACAGGAAGGCAGGTTTTGTATTTACTGCCAGAAATTGCGCTTACGACTCAATTAGTATCGCGTTTACGACTTCATTTTGGAGATAAAGTTGCTGTTTTTCATTCTAAATACAGCAATAACGAAAGGGTTGAGGTTTGGAGGCAAACGCTTGAAAATGCTGAAAAAGCTCAAATCGTAATAGGAGCAAGGTCAGCTTTGTTTCTTCCTTTTAATAATTTAGGATTATTGATTGTTGATGAAGAACATGAGCAAACTTTTAAGCAAACTGATCCGGCACCAAGATATCACGCCAGAGATGCGGCGATTGTTTTGGCTAATTTTCATAATGCAAAAGTGCTTTTAGGATCGGCGACACCAAGTATCGAAACGTATTTTAATACCCAAACAGACAAATACGGTTTGGTTACGCTGTCTGAACGTTATAATAATGTTCGAATGCCTGAGATTCTTTTAGTCGATTTAAAAGACAAACATTTCAGAAAACGAATGACGGGTCATTTTAGCGATATTTTAATAGAAGAAATTGCAGAAGCGTTGTCTTTAGGTGAACAAGTGATTTTGTTTCAAAACAGACGTGGATATTCTCCTATAATAGAATGTATGACTTGCGGGCACGTTCCGCATTGTCAGCAATGTGATGTGAGTTTGACTTTTCATAAACATAAAAATCAATTGCGTTGTCATTATTGCGGATATGCAATCGCAAAACCAACGCATTGCCATAGTTGTTCGAGTATTGACTTAACTACAAAAGGTTTTGGTACAGAGCAAATCGAGCAGGAATTGGTATCACTTTTCCCAAAAGCCAAAACCGGCAGAATGGATCAGGATACAACCCGCGGAAAGTTTGGTTTCGAAAAGATAATAGATTCGTTTAAAAATCGTGAAATAGATATTTTGGTAGGAACACAAATGCTTGCCAAAGGTTTAGATTTTGATAACGTAAGTCTGGTAGGAATTATGAATGCGGATAATATGCTGCATCATCCCGATTTTAGGGCTTTTGAACGAAGTTTTCAAATGATGACACAAGTGGCAGGAAGGGCCGGAAGATCAGAAAAACAAGGAAAAGTGGTTATACAAACTTATAATCCTAATCATAATACAATTCAGCAAGTTACAAACCATAATTATATAGGTATGTATAAAGAGCAATTGTATGATCGCCAAATTTATAAGTACCCACCTTATTTCAGGATTATTAAACTAACGCTGAAACATCGTGAGTTTGATAAATTGAAGGAAGGTTCGATGTGGCTGTATCAGGTTTTGAGTCAGAATTTGGGTATTCCTGTTTTAGGACCTGAGGAACCGGCGATAAGCAGAATCAGAAATGAGTACATCAGAACGATCCTGATTAAGATTCCTCAGAATATGCCTTTGGGCGGAACAAAAAAAACTATTCAGAAAATGTTGAATAGTTTTGAGGCTGTTGCTCAGTACAGAGCTATAAAAGTGATTGCCAACGTCGATTTTTATTAAATTATGACGACGTTGATAATGCTTTGACTAAATCTTCTTTTTTATTTCGGCTCAGCGGAATTTTGGTAATACCAATTTCAGCAAATTTACTGTTAAAGCGTTCTACCTTGTCGATATTGATAATATAAGATTTGTGTACACGGATAAATTTTTCTTTTGATAAGTCATTTTCAAAAGATTTCATTGTAGAAAGTACCAGGTTACTGTCATCTTCGGTAACCACCCTTACATAATCTCCGAAAGCTTCAATCCATTTGATTTTTGCTGTGAAAATTTTAAGTTTTTTAAGGTTACTCTTGATGAAGATATGTTCGCCTTCTTCTTCTTTTACATCTTTTTTAAGCAAATGCATATCTATTGCTCTCTTTACAGAGGCATTAAAACGGTCTACGGCGATAGGTTTTTGCAAATAATCGGTAGCATCATAATCAAAAGCTTTTAAAGCATACTCTGCTTTAGAAGTAATAAAAATAATTTGGGGCTTAGATTTTAGCCCGTCAAGAAAATCAAACCCATTAATAACAGGCATTTCGATATCTAGAAATATTAAGTCGATATTATTTAGAGAAATACAGCTTTTTGCTTCTATTGCATTAGAAAAGTCCCCGATTAAGTGCAAACCTGGGTGATTATTAACTAATTTTGCAATAATGGTCCTTTGTATAGAACTATCATCTACAACAACACAGTTTAGTTTCATAACATTAAGATTTAGAATAAATTCAGGATAGCAGTAGTAAATGTATTATTTTTTTGTAAAAAAAACTAAAAACAGCCCGCATTTTTTACATTACAACGAATAAAAGTAAAAAAGTGTTGTATATATAAATTAAATGGTTACTTTTGCACCCAATTTTAACAAATAAATATTGTATTTATGAATCATTATGAAACTGTTTTCATTTTAAATCCCGTTTTATCTGAGGTTCAGGTGAAGGAAACAGTAACGAAATTTGAAGAATTTCTTACTAGTAGAGGAGCTGAAATGGTATCGAAAGAGGATTGGGGTCTGAAAAAAATGGCTTACGAAATCCAAAACAAAAAAAGTGGTTTTTACCATTTATTCGAATTCAAAGTAGCTGGAGAAGTTCTAATTGCTTTTGAAACTGAATTTAGACGTGACGAAAGAGTTATGCGTTTCTTAACTGTAAGTTTAGACAAACATGCTATTTCATGGGCGGAAAGAAGAAGAGCTAAATTAAAATCTACTAAAGCGTAATTATTATGTCTACAATCGAACAATCTGCAAAAGGAAAAAAAGACGGAGATATCAGATATTTAACGCCTTTAAACATTGAAACTAACAAAACTAAAAAGTATTGCCGTTTCAAAAAATCAGGAATCAAATATATTGATTATAAAGATGCTGATTTCTTATTGAAATTCGTTAATGAGCAAGGAAAAATTCTTCCTCGTCGTTTAACTGGAACTTCATTAAAATACCAAAGAAAAGTTTCTGTAGCTGTAAAAAGAGCTCGTCACTTAGCTTTAATGCCATACGTGGCCGATTTATTAAAATAATATTAAAAACAAAGTTGTTGGTTTCCGGTAAGATGGAACCTAACTTCTCAAACATAAGGACAACAACATGGAACTTATTTTAAAACAAGACGTACAGAATCTAGGATTTAAAGATGATGTAGTTACTGTAAAAGCGGGTTACGGACGTAACTTTTTAATTCCTCAAGGTTTTGCTGCTTTAGCAACTCCTTCTGCTAAAAAAGTTTTGGCTGAAAACCTAAAACAAAGAGCGCACAAAGAAGCTAAAGTTGTTGCTGATGCAAAAGCATTAGCTGAAACTTTAAAAGCTCTTGAAATTAAACTTACTGCAAAAGCTGGTGGAGAGAAACTTTTTGGTTCTATCACAAACATCGACATTGCTGAAGCTTTAGAAAAATCTGGTAACGCTATTGATAGAAAATTCATCACTAGTGGTATCGTAAAACGTACTGGAAAATATGCAGCTAGCATCCGTTTACACAGAGATGTTATTGTTGAATTACCATACGAAATTATCGCTGAAAAGTAATAGTTTTATATACTATATAAAAATCCCGATGCGAATCGGGATTTTTTTGTTTAAAGAAATAAGAACTGACTTAAAAGTTATTTGCCATAAGCATTTGCTTGCGGCTTATAGCGTAAGATATAAAGCCTAATTTGAAATGAAATACGCAAGACTAACAAAAGAGCAATTTGATGAATTGCATGCAGAATTCGCTAATTTTTTAGCTACACAAACCATTGATAAAGCAGAGTGGGATTCTATTAAAATAAATAAGCCAGAAGTGGCAGAACAAGAACTGGATGTTTTCTCTGATTTAATTTGGGAAGGTGTTTTATCGAGAGCCGAATATTTAGAGCATTTCTCCAGAAACCATATCTTTTTGTTTAAGTGTTTTGAAAAAGATGTACAATCTATCGTTTTAAAATCATTAGTTCCTGAAACTGATTTTCTGACTAAAGATGGTTTACAATGGTTAAGCGATAATATGTTTACAGAGAACATAGAAATGAAGGTGGGTAAAAAAGTATTTACCGAAGATCGTAATGTCTCTATTTTTGAACTAATTCAGCAAGGTGCATTTTTAAGTGACGGACAATTATTTACTCAAATCAATACTATTATTGAATCGTAATTTTTGTTGTATTATATTATAGAAAGGGTAAATGATTGATGTTAAATTATTTACCTTTTTTTTAGTTTTTTAACTTTTGTTTAAACTTTTTTATTTTTTTTACCCCGTATTTCTACTTCTTTTTTTTGAATAGTGTAAACAATCTCTTTTTTTAAAATAAATTGTAGGTTTTGCTTTTCAAATAAACTTTTTTCACTGCATTTTAATCGATTACGAGTCTTTAAAAGTAATCTTAAACTTACTTTTTAAAGTTTTAACACAAATTGATTCCGCTTTTTTGTGATATTTATAACAGTCGTTTTTATGTTAAAGACGTAGGTTTTTCTGATGTTTTGATAGTTTTTTATGATTCAGATCTTTTTTAAATTTAAAAAAATAAGAATTTTATACTTGTTTTACATTTTTGTTTTTTCTAATTTTAGAATACAAAAGTTAAACAAAGTAGTTTTCAGTACTTTTTTAAAGACATAAAAAGAACATGATTTTTTATTGTTGTTTTAAATAGAAGAAAACAAGCTCCATTGATACTTTTTTTAAATTGAAATTCAAGATTTAAATAATAACTTAATTAGTTCGCTTATGGAAATGACATCTACTTTCTTTATTTGGTTTGCATTAATTATTCCTATTATTTTGACTTTGTTTTTTATCTGTACCAGAATTAATCGATTCATCTTTAAATTCGATTTTCGGGTAAGTGCAAACTTTTTTCAACAATTTTATAATTATAGTTGGTTTTTATTTTCAAAGCCCGATCGGTGGTTTTGTTAATGAAGACTTTTTCTGTGTTTAAATATTTTTAAATTCAGCAAACGTTTTTTATTAAACATAATGATTCAATTTTTAGAATTAATTCTAAATCAACAAAATTTACAGATTGCCTAATCAACTTTCTATAAATATTGAGTCATACTATATATTAAGAATTCCCCCAGTTCTATTCAACTTAAATTTTCTTTTATGAAAATTAATCCTGCAACAAATCACTCCGCATGGAAGATTGATTCAGATCAATATTCCTCAAAATTTTCAAGACCTTTTTTATTCTACAGGAATAAAAACTGCTCTTTAGTATACTTTGTTATACGCAATACGACATGATTTTTTTACTGAAATGCAGTTTACATTCTTAGTATACTACGAATTTAAATTTCATTTTAATTAGTTGATTTTTAACGTTTTTTGAAATTGCCTAAGCATACGTGCTTATCGCAAGAGGTATTTTATTGTCCATTTTCTAATCTTCCAAATTATGAAAAAAACTTTTACTTTTTATGATCTCATCGTTCAGAGGAGATTATTAGCCGTATGGCTTTTATTGTTTTTATTGCTTATGAGTAATAAAAACTTTGCTCAAACGTTTTGTCGACCAACGGGAAGCTCTACAAGTATTGGTGGAGTCTGTTTAGGTACTACCGGAGTTACTAACGCAACTTTGGCATACGATTCCAGTTTAAGTACTTATGCAACAATAACAAACTCATTAGGAGTAGGTTGTTTTGCTGAAGAAACGGTAACCTTTAATCAAACTGCAAAGGCAGGAGATCAAATTGTATTGTATTACGGTAACGGTAGTGCCGTAATAAGTGCCGGAGTCCTTGCAAATTCGACTATCCAACCGTTTTTATCTAATGTTTCTGCAGGAAGTGCGGTTCCTTTGAGCGGATTAGTAAATCTTCAATTATTAGATAATGGAGAGAATATTAATGTCGTAAAGTATACTTTGACATCAGATGCAAATCAGATAAAAATTCAAACAGGGGGACTTGTTAGTTTACTGATTAATTTAAGAATTTATGATGTGCGTTTGCAATTTGCAAAACCTACGATTGCCAATGGAGAAACACAATCAGTGTGTTTCGGACAATCAGTAGCACTTTCTGCTACAGCTGCAGCTGGTACTACAGTTGCGTGGTATGATTCTCCAACTGCTACTACACCACTTTCGAATGTAGGAACTTATACTACGCCAGCACTAACCGCTAGCACAACTTATTATGTAAGTACCTCAAGAAACGGTGTTTGCGAAAGTGATCAGCGATTACCTGTAACTATTAATGTCGTTCAGCCTATAGCGCCTGTTATTAGTGCCACCGGAACGACTATTTGTTCTGCTGGAGCCACTCAGGCAACTACTTTATCGGTTATAAATCCGGTGTTAGGAACAACTTATTCCTGGTACAATGTTGCAACGGGAGGTGTTGCTTTGACTACTGGAACTACCTATACGCCAACTGTGCCTACGGGTATTTCTACTTATTATGTTGAAGCATCAATTGGTACATGTAAATCGACTCGTACTCAGGTAAATGTTACTTCAACTCCGGTTCCTGCGCTTGCAACGATATTAACACAAGGTGTATCGATTCTTGCTGGTCAGAATGCAACTTTAAGTGCTTCAACAGCTGAGCCGGGTGTTGGTTTAGATTGGTATGATACTCCAACAGGAGGAACAAAATTACTAGCTAATTCTACTACTTTTACAACTCCAATTTTAACAGCGACTAAAATCTATTATGTAGAATCAGTTAACCTTACAGGTGGTTGTGTCAGTACAACCAGAGTACCTGTAACGGTAACGGTTCAGCCAGCTGCTTTAGGCGGATGTCGTGAAGCCAGCAGTCAGGTTACTACACAAGTTGGTATATGTTTATTGTGTAGTTCAACTAATTTAAATAATTCTGTAGACGGTAATCCTGCAACAGCAGCGAGTTTAACTATTCCGATTGGTGTTGTTGCATCATTACAACAGACATTACAATTTACTAATCCTGGAAAAGCGGGAGATATCGTTGATGTAGAATTGGCACTGCCAGGCGGTATTGCCGATCTTTCTTTGTTAGGAGCCGTAAGCTTAGCAACTTACAACGGAGCAACCTATAATAATGATAGAATAGCGATAACAAATCCATTAATTTCACTTCAATTACTATCAGGTAATCGCTTTAGAGCAAGTGTTGTTGCAGGTGCGAATTTTGATCGTGTAGAAATTCGATTAGGAGCAGTCGCTAATCTTTTAACGACCGTAGATATTTATCAGGCGACTTACAGATATAAAGCACCAGTTATTTCTGGAAATACTACAATTTGCAGCGGACAAACTGCAACTTTAAATGCTAATCTGGCTTTAGGTGAAACTATCAGATGGTATGATGCTTTAACTGGCGGAAATTTATTAAACAGTACAGCTTCGTTTACAACACTGCCTTTAACTGCTAATACAACTTATTATGTTGAATTGACTCGCAATGGCTGTGTCAATGGTGAAAGAAATCCTGTTACAGTTACGGTAAATAATCCAGTGGCACCAACAGCAATTTCTACTGTTCCAACTAATTTATGCAGTGGAGAAACTACAACGATAACCATTCAATCCCCAGTTGCAGGTACAACGTATAATTGGTACGATGCTGCTACAGGAGGAACATTGGTATTTACAGGAACTTCTTTTGTAACCCCAAGTTTGACTGTTCCAACTACTTATCATATTGAAGCGGTAATTGGAACTTGTTTAAGTGCTCGTACACCAGTTAATGTAAATGTTAACCCTAGACCAGCACCTCCGGTTCCTGTATCTTCGAATGTTATTATTCAGTCAGGTCAGAATGTACAGTTGTCTGTTGTAAGTGATCCGGGAGTTTCCTATTTATGGTACGATGCTCCAACAGGAGGAACTCTTTTGCAAGGTTCTGGCAGTAATACTTATACACCAAATCCGGTTTTAACTGCAAATAAAACATTTTATGTTGAAGCTGTAAATGGTTTATCAGATTGTAAAAGTATTTCAAGAGCTGCGATTAATGTAATGGTAACCAATACAGTTAGTACTTGTTTACAGCCAAGCACACAAGCAATAACTGTTGACCCTGGTTTATTATGTGTTTTATGTAATGGAATTAACGGACCTAACGCTGTTGACGCAAACCCAAATAATTTTGCTTCTTTGACTATAACTGCGGGAGTACTTAATTCATACATTCAACAAGAACTAAAATTTCTAACACCTGGTCAGGCGGGAGATATTATTGATGTCGAATTAGAATTACCTGGAGGTCTTGCTGATCTGTCATTGTTAGGATCTGTAAGTATAGGAACTTCTAATGGAGGGGTCGAAAATCTTCTGAGACTTGCAGTAAACAATAGTCTATTGAATTTGCAAGTATTATCAGGAAATAGATTTAAAGTTAGTTTCAAAACAAATGCTGCATTTGATCAAGTTGACATTAGATTAGGTGCATTAGTTGGTTTGTTAACTACTTTAAACGTTTATGGAGCTTCTTATAGATTTCCTAATGCTACAATAACGGGAGCAACAGCGCCAATTTGTGCAGGACAAACGGCAACATTAGCAGCTTCTTCTACAGGAACAGAAACTTTTACATGGTATGATGCTCCTACAGGTGGAAATATTGTGGCAGTCAGCCCAACACTTCCATTAACTGCTACTACAATTTATTATTTAGAAGCAACCCGAGGCGGAACTTGTATTAATAGTGTTCGTCAGCCTGTTACGGTTAATGTATTATCTATTCCAACAGCTGCGGATATTACAATTGCAAGTCCTTTAACTGCGTCTTGTGCAGGAGGAATTGTATTAGCTCCAACATCTGCTTTAGCGGGAGCAACATTTAAATATTACACAGATCAAAATAAAACACAAGAAATTACTACGGGTACTACAGCGGGAGTAACTTATGTAAAAGATCCTACAACAGGAGCGCTTACAATAAGTGGTCTTACTGCTTTAAATGCACCTTATACTTATTATTTATCTGTTTCTAATGGAGGAATTTGCGAAAACGTAAATGAAACATTAAAAGAAGTGGTTGTAAACTATCCTGCGGGTGCAGCTTTAACTGTTGCAAATCCTTATTCAGCTTGTGGTAAAGCAAACTTAAAAGATGCTATTACAAATTTAGATACATCAGGAGATACTACTTACACTTTCTTCGATGCATCTAATAATATAATAACAGATGCTGTTGCCGCTAATATTACCGCAACCGGTAATTATTTTATTCAGGCTCAAAAAGTGGGTGTTGCTTGCCCATCTGTAAAACTACCTGTAGTAGTAAATGTAAACCCATTACCAACCTTAACAGGTGTAACTAATTCAATAGCAGTTACAAAAGGTTCTTCGGTTAATTTAACTGCAACATCAAACGGAACAATTGCATGGTATGATCAACAAGGAAATTTAGTACCTTCAAGTAATTTGGTTCTTAATACTGTTGGTATTTTTACTTATACTGTAATTGCAACTCTTGGAAACTGTACTACAAGCCAAATAGTAACAATTAGCGTTATAGATCCCGCTACTTGTGATACATTATTAGAAAGAGTATATGCTAATACTGAATTAGCGGGATCAATTATTACCGGAGGTGTAACAAATAGACCTTTGGCGGTAGATAATGATCCAAGTACCTATTCAACAATAACTACAGGTTTAGGGCTTTTAGGTATTGGTACAACATGGCAAAATTTACAATGGCCAACCACTATTACTAAAGGAACTCCTGTTACAGTTAAACTAGGTTTACAAAATAGTTTACTTGCAGTGGGAGGAAGCATTTCAGTAATAGGAACTAAACGAGACGGATCTAATAATCCGATTGATATTGGAACTTTGCAATCAGTATCAGGCTCATTATTGACTTTATTGCCAGGACAAAATTCATTCGAATATACATTTGTTCCTTCAAATAATTCAGGAGTTCAGGATTATGATGGTATCAGAGTTCAACTAGGGTCTGTTTTAAGTTTAGCGCAAAATATTAATGTTTATGATGCTTACTATAAAAAACAAGTAACACAAATTGCTTGTGGTCAAGGGGATATCGAAGATATTTTCTCTGGTGCAAAAGAATTGGCAGGACTTGGAGTATTAACTGCTACTGTAGGAGTTACTAACCCATGGAATGTAGCCGATCGAGATGTTGCTACTTATGCTACAATGTTTACGGGTGTAGGAGTACTTGCAAATGCTGAATTGGCAGCAACTTTTAGAACACCATCTATGGTGGGAGATAGTTTGAGAATTACAATCTCTAAACCCGGAACTCTTTTAAGCCTTGGTGTACTTTCAGGACTTAACATTCAGCTTTATTCAGGAAATATTCCTGTTGGTCCATCAATACAAGGTGATAATGGAAGTTTGTTGACTTTAAAATTGCTTGCCGGAGATACTATGGCAATGACAATTGTTGCGCCTCAAACACAGCCATATGATAAAGTTGTGATTACTTTAGGAGGGGCTGCAAATGTTTTAGATCAACTTAGAGTGCATACTATTGATCGTGTAACCAATACGAAAGTCATTGGAGGTGATCCGGATAATAAAATTACGGTTTGTCCGGGAGCGACAATTACGCTCACGGTCCCTACAAAATCTTGTGCTGATTATGCCTGGTACGATTCGCCAACGGGAGGTAATCTTTTAACTGGCGGTCAAAGTTATACACTTCCGGCTACATTAGCAGCAGGTACTTATAAATATTATATTCAACCAATTCGTTACGGTTGTGCAGCTTTAGAAAGAGGAGAAGTAACAGTTGTTGTTAGAGCAACTACTCCTGCTGCTGCAATAGCAAACGTAACCATAAACGGAAATAATAATACCATTGTTTGTACTGAAACGGGAACAGTAACATTAGATGCCATTTTAAATGGAACACCAGTTTTAACGAACCCTGTATATTCTTGGTATAGTTTCAACGGAACAACAAGTCAGTTAATAGCTGGTGAAACTACTCCTAAATTAATAATAAACGGATTAGTTCCTGGAACTTACACTTATTATGTGGGCGTAAGTTCAGATGAATATTGTGAAACTGCGCCGGCCGATAGAAAACAAGTAACATTTACAATCTTACCAGCTTCTCTTGAATCGGATATAGAGGTAAATAATGCTTCAATTTGTCTTGGTACGCCTGCAACGTTAACGCCTACAAGCGCATTACCAGGTTCGGTTTTCTTTTGGTATTTTGATGCTAATAAAACTCAGCCAATTCTTAACGGAACAACTAGTGGTGTAACTTATGCTGTTAACAGTACAACAGGAGTTCTAACTGTTACAGGTTTAACAGTAGCATCGAGCCCTGTTTCTTATTATGTTGCTGTAACAAGCGACAATACATGTCAGAATAAAGCTGGAGAGTTGAAAGTTGCTACTGTAATAGTTAATGATCCTCCAACTCCAACTTCTACAAATAATCCTCAGAATTTCTGTTTGATCAATGCACCAACTGTTGCTAATCTTCAGGCAAATGAGGCGAATGTAGTTTGGTATCTTGCTGCTTCGGGAGGAACTGCATTAGATCCAACAACAGCTTTGGTAAATGGAACAATTTATCACGGTGCTATAAAAGATTTACTAGGTTGTGAGAGTTCAGTTCGATCAGCAATAACAGTAAATATTGCTAATCCGGCAACTCCAACCTCTATAAATAATCCTCAGAATTTCTGTTTGGCAAATGCACCAACGGTTGCTAATCTTCAGGCAAATGAGGCGAATGTAGTTTGGTATCTTGCTGCTTCAGGAGGAACTTCATTAGATCCTACAACAGCATTAATTAACGGGACAATTTACTACGGAGCTATCAAAGATGGAGCAGGTTGTGAGAGTTCAGTTAGATCACAAATAACAGCAAATGTTACTGATCCTGGAACGCCAACATTAGTAACTCCAGGTACACAAAACTTCTGTCTTGTAGATGCACCAACATTTGCAAGCGTTCAGTTTACAGTAACCAATATTGTTTGGTATACTGCCTTAACTGGCGGAACTAGTATTGCATCCACTACAGCCTTAACAAACGGTACTTATTATGCATCAATAAAAGATGCAACATCTGGATGTGAAAGTTTGACAAGATTACCAGTAACAATTAATGTAACTGATCCGGCAACTCCAACCTCTATAAATAATCCTCAGAATTTCTGTTTAGTAAATGCACCAACGGTTGCTAACCTTCAGGCAAATGAGGCGAATGTAGTTTGGTATCTTGCTGCTTCAGGAGGAACTTCATTAGATCCTACAACAGCATTAATTAACGGGTCAATTTACTACGGAGCTATCAAAGATGGAGCAGGTTGTGAGAGTTCAGTTAGATCACAAATAACAGCAAATGTTACTGATCCTGGGACGCCAACATTAGTAACTCCAGGTACACAAAACTTCTGTCTTGTAGATGCACCAACATTTGCAAGCGTTCAGTTTACAGTAACCAATATTGTTTGGTATACTGCCTTAACTGGCGGAACTAGTATTGCATCCACTACAGCCTTAACAAACGGTACTTATTATGCATCAATAAAAGATGCAACATCTGGATGTGAAAGTTTGACAAGATTACCAGTAACAATTAATATAACTGATCCGGCGACTCCAACCTCTATAAATAATCCTCAGAATTTCTGTTTGGTAAATGCACCAACGGTTGCTAACCTTCAGGCAAATGAGGCGAATGTAGTTTGGTATCTTGCTGCTTCGGGAGGAACTTCATTAGATCCTACAACAGCATTAATAAACGGAACAATTTACTACGGAGCTATCAAAGATGGAACAGGTTGTGAGAGTTCAGTTAGATCACAAATAACAGCAAATGTTACTGATCCTGGTACTCCAACATTAGTAACTCCAGGTACACAAAACTTTTGTCTGGTAGATGCACTAACATTTGCAAGCGTTCAGTTTACAGTAACTAATATTGTTTGGTATACTGCCTTAACTGGCGGAACTAGTATTGCATCCACTACAGCTTTAACAAGCGGTACTTATTATGCATCAATAAAAGATGCAACATCTGGATGTGAAAGTTTGACGAGATTACCAGTAACAATTAATGTAACTGATCCGGCGACTCCAACTTCTATAAATAATCCTCAAAATTTCTGTTTAGTAAATGCACCAACGGTTGCTAACCTTCAGGCAAATGAGGCGAATGTAGTTTGGTATCTTGCTGCTTCGGGAGGAACTTCATTGGATCCTACAACAGCATTAATAAATGGAACAATTTACTACGGAGCTATCAAAGATGGAGCAGGTTGTGAGAGTTCAATTCGTTCACAAATAACAGCAAATGTTACTGATCCTGGTACTCCAACATTAGTAACTCCAGGTACACAAAACTTTTGTCTGATAGATGCACCAACATTTGCAAGCGTTCAGTTTACAGTAACTAATATTGTTTGGTATACTGCTTTAACTGGCGGAACTAGTATTGCATCCACTACAGCTTTAACAAGCGGTACTTATTATGCATCAATAAAAGATGCAACATCTGGATGTGAAAGTTTGACGAGATTACCAGTAACAATTAATGTAACTGATCCGGCGACTCCAACTTCTATAAATAATCCTCAAAATTTCTGTTTAGTAAATGCACCAACGGTTGCTAACCTTCAGGCAAATGAGGCGAATGTAGTTTGGTATCTTGCTGCTTCGGGAGGAACTTCATTGGATCCTACAACAGCATTAATAAATGGAACAATTTACTACGGAGCTATCAAAGATGGAGCAGGTTGTGAGAGTTCAATTCGTTCACAAATAACAGCAAATGTTGCTAATCCAGCAACTCCAACATCTACAAATAATCCTCAGAATTTCTGTTTGGCAAATGCACCAACGGTTGCTAATCTTCATGCAAATGAGGCAAACGTAGTTTGGTATCTTGCTGCTTCAGGAGGAACTTCATTAGATCCTACAACAGCATTAGTAAATGGCACCATTTATTATGGAGCTATCAGAGATGGAGCAGGTTGTGAGAGTTCTGTTAGATCACAAATAACAGCAAATGTTACTGATCCTGGTACGCCAACATTAGTAACTCCAGGTACACAAAACTTCTGTCTGGTAGATTCGCCAACATTTGCAAGTGTTAAGTTTACGGTAACTAATATTGTTTGGTATACTGCATTAACTGGTGGAACTAGTATTGCATCCACTACAGCTTTAACAAGCGGAACTTATTACGCTTCAATAAAAGATGCAACATCTGGATGTGAAAGTTTGACAAGATTACCAGTAACAATTAGTGTAACTGATCCTGCTAAGCCTACAACTACACTTGCAACTCAGGTTTTCTGTTCAGAAAATAATCCAACTGTTGCCAATATTCAGGTAAACGAAACTAATGTAGTTTGGTATAGTGCAGAAAACGGCGGAACACCAATTGCCGCTACAACAGCGTTAGTAAGCGGAGATTATTTCGCAGCATTAAAAGATGCATCTACAGGTTGTGAAAGCAGCATTAGACTAAAAGTTACGGTTACTGTTGGAGGTTCAAATGTCCCTACAACAAATAACGCAGCTCAGAATTTCTGTTCAACAACAGCTCCAACATTTGCCAGCATTCAGGTAAACGAAAGTAATGTATCTTGGTTTAATGGTGCAATAGGAGGAACAGCGATTCCGTTAACAACAGCTTTGACTTCTGGTATTTATTATGGAGAAATCACAAATCCGTTAACAGGATGTAAAAGTGCAACTCGTTTGCCAGTTACAATCACTATTGTTAATCCGATGCCAACACCTACAACAACTTCATCTACTCAAAACTTCTGTTCAGTAAATGCACCAAAAGTTTCGAATATTCAGGTAAATGAATCAAATGTAATTTGGTATAGTACTGCAACCGGAGGAACAGCAATTCCTGCAACAACAGCTTTAGCAAACGGTACTTATTATGGTGTTGTAGCGAGTGGTTCAGGTTGTGAGAATCCTTTAAGATTACAGGTTATAGTAAATGTAAATACACCAGGTATTGTTACCACGCCAAGAGTAAACCAAACATTCTGTTTATCAGCAGCTCCTACAATAGAAAGTATTGTTGTAAATGAGGCAAATGTAATATGGTACACTTCAGCAAATGGCGGAACACCACTAGCGGCAAACACGCCTCTTACAGCTTCAACATATTATGCAAGTGTTCTTAACAATACTACTAATGGTTGTGAGGGTGCAACAAGATTAGGCGTAACAGTTTCTTTTGAAAATGATGCATTGGTGCCAATCACTACTACAGATGATACACCATGTGTTTTCCAGGGAGTTACTTATTCTATTGCCAACGGAAAATCAGATTATATCTGGACTATTGAAAACGGAACAATTACTTCTGGCGGAGGAAATGCTGACGGAACTGTAACAATATCATGGTCTGATATCGGACCTGGTAAAGTAAATGTTACTTACATCAATACATGTAATGAAAAAACAACTAAATCATTAAATGTAAATGTAGCTACATGTTCTGACCTAACGATAACAAATACGGTTAGCAATCCTACACCTAATTTTGGTGAGCAAATAACATTTACCGTAACGGTGAACAATGTTGGCGAGGGGAACTTTATAAATACGATAGTAAGCGAATTATTACCAAGCGGATTCGATTTAATAAGCGCTAGTACAACTGCAGGAACATATGATTTAACTACACAACTTTGGACAATTCCAACTCTAAATGCGGGACAAAGTGTTGTACTTACAATCGTTGCAGAAGTATTGTCAAGTGGTAATTATACAAACGTTGCAACTGTCGAAATTTCGACTCCTTTAGATGTTGATACATCAAATAACTCTGCATCAGTTACTGTTGTACCAGTTTGTTTAACAGTGTACAATGAATTTACTCCAAATAATGACGGAGCGAATGATCTTTTCAGAATTGATTGTATCGAATCATATCCAAACAACGAGTTGAAAGTATATAACAGATACGGTTCATTAGTATATAGTAAACAACATTATGAAAATGATTGGGACGGAACGGCCAATGTATCAGGAGTTATTAATAGAGGAGATATGCTGCCAACAGGTACTTATTTTTATGTGATAACCATTGGAGATGGAACGGTTAAAAAAGGCTGGTTATCTATAATGAGATAATCTCTGTATTAATCATCTAATTAATTAAACTTAATAAGTATCGTTATGAAACTATATATAAAATCATTAGAAACGTATTTCATCCTAATATGTTCTTTTATTACATTTTGTGCCAGTGCACAACAGGATCCGGGGTACACACAATATATGTACAATACAATGTCGGTAAATCCAGCTTATGCTGGATCTACCGGAACATTAGAAGCAACTCTTTTGGGACGTTCTCAATGGGTAGGAATTGACGGAGCTCCAGAGACCCAGTCATTTTCTATTCACTCACCGCTTAGAAACGAGAATATTGGTTTGGGATTAAGTGTCGTAAATGACAAAATTGGTCCATCAAACGAATTGTATCTGGACGGAAACTTTGCTTATTCAATTCCGTTAGGATATGATAAAAGATTAGCGTTTGGTCTTAAAGCAGGTATGAGAATGTTGAATATCGATTGGTCTAAGGGTAGATATTACAATAATAATGATGTTTTGTTAAATCAAAACATTAATAATCAAATGAAATTGGCTGTTGGAGCCGGAGTTTACTATTATACAGATAGATGGTATGTAGGATTTTCAATTCCAAGCTTTATTCAAAATGATTATTACGATGATGTTCAGGAATCTATAGATTATGATCGTTTGCATTATTATTTAATGGGAGGTTATGTTTTTGATTTGAATCCAAATTTAAAATTCAAGCCGGCATTTTTAATAAAAGCAGTAAATGGAGCGCCACTTACTGCTGATATATCAGCAAACTTTATGATTGCAGAAAAATTTGTACTCGGTGCTTCTTATCGAACAGATGATTCCGTGAGTGCTTTACTGGGTTTTCAAATATCCAGAAGTTTTTATGCCGGATATGCTTTTGATTATACTGTAAGCGATTTGACCAAATACAATGACGGTACACACGAAATTGTCTTGCGTTATCAATTTACTAAAAATCAAAGTAAAATCAAATCTCCTCGATTCTTCTAAAATATAAAACTTATGAAAAAATTATATATCCTTAGTTTGCTATTGAGTTTTACATTTGGTTTTGCTCAAAAGACTAATTTAAAAAAGGCCGATGCTTTGTTTAAAAACTATTCTTATGTAGATGCTTCAAAAGCTTACGAAGAATGTTTACAAAATATCGAAAATCCATCGGCTCAAACGATAAAAAATGCCGCAGATTCGTATTACTTTATTTCTGATGCAAGAAATGCACTTAAATGGTATAAAAGATTGTACGAAGTACAAGGCAATAATTTAACCGATATTTATTACCTGCGTTATATCCAGTCGATGAAAGCCGTAATGGATTATGATGATGCAGATAAAATCACAAAAGAGTATCTAAACAAAAAAGGAGATCAAAAAGAGATTAGTCATTATGTTACCCAAAAAAAGCAATTGGATAGCTTAAGAAAAGCAAAATCTCTTTACTCTATTAAAAACTTAGATATCAATACCAGTAAATCAGATTTTGGAGCCACTTTCTATCAGGATCGTATCGTATTTACATCCGCCAGAGATACTACAAATTTTGGAGATAAACTTTATAACTGGAACAATCAGCCGTTTTTAAATTTATATATAGCAGAACGAAATCCTGCTGACGGAAGTTTGTTTAATGACAACTTGTTTATGCCAAATGTTATGACTAAGTATCATGAGGCAACGGCAAGTTTTGATGCCAGCGGAAAAACGATTTATTATTCGTCGAATATTATTAAGAAGAAAAAGTTAGTAATAGATCAAAACAAAGTCAATAACTTTCAAATTCTTAAAGGTTCAATTGTAAACGGAAAAGTAGAAAATCCTCAAAAAGTGTTCTTTGATAATGATGATTATTCTGTAGGGCATCCTTCTTTAAGCGACGACGGACAATTGCTTTTCTTTGCTTCAGACATGCCTGGAGGTTATGGTGAAACCGATTTGTATGTAGTTAAAATTGCAGATGACGGAACGATGAGTTCACCTCAAAATCTGGGGCCAAAAATTAATACAATTGGTAATGACCTTTTTCCATTTTTCCGTAACGGAATACTTTATTTTTCTTCAGACGGGCATTATGGTTTAGGAGATCTCGATGTGTATCAAAGTAAATTTCTGGCAGACGGAACCTTCTCTACACCTGTAAATCTTGGAGCGCCAATAAACAGCAACAAAGACGATTTTACTTTTGTTATTGATAAAACGGGAGCTTATGGTTATGTATCTTCTAACAGAGCTGGAGGTAAAGGCGATGATGACATTTATTCTTTTGTAAAAGGAGAACCGGTTTGTAATCAGAATATTTCAGGAAAAGCATTCGATCACAAATCAAAATTGCCAATAACAGATGTTACCATTGTAGCTTACAATTCGTATAATGAGATATTGGCAGAGACAAAAACGAACTATGAAGGAAAATATGCTGTAACAGTACCTTGTAATAAAACAGTTCGATTAGTGGCTTCTAAAACAAATTATAGCAACGACGAAAAAACAGTCGAAACTACAAAAGAAAACGAAGCAGAAATTACCGATGTTAATTTCGAACTAAGTAATTATGATGATCTCGTAGTAAAGAAAAAAGGAGTAGAAAAAGTAGATGTTAACCCAATTTATTTTGACTATAACAAATTTGATATAACACCATCAGCAGTTGATGAGTTGGCCAAAGTAGTTTTTATTATGAGAAAGTTTCCTAACATTCGTATCAAAATCGAGTCTCATACAGATTCCCGAGGAAAAGACGCTTATAACCTGAAACTTTCAGACAACAGAGCCAAATCGACACGTGATTACATTGTTGCACAAGGTATTGATCCTTCAAGAATAGAAAGCGCAATTGGTTATGGAGAAACACGATTAGTTAATAAATGTAAAAATGGAGTGAAATGTACCGAAGAAGAACATTTATTAAACAGACGCTCAGACTTTATCATTATTCAGAAATAGTTTTATGATTCTATTCCTGTAATTTGGGGATTACCAGAATAAAAACATAAAACGAAGAAACCATTTGGAAGTTGGTTTTGTTTAATTCTTTTTAAGAATAATGGGCAAGAAGAAAATCAAGTTGCATCGTTTTGCAGCTTGATTTTTGATTTTATAAAAGTTTTGTTTTTTACTGTTTTTGAACAAAAATAATCCTAATTTTGATGTTCAGTTATTCTAAATCACAACCTTCAGCATTTTAATATTATATGAGTATTCAAGAAACAATTCAGACTTTAAGAGACGAACTTAATCAACACAACTACAACTATTACGTGTTAGATAATGCCACAATTTCTGATTACGATTTTGATATAAAACTAAAAGAACTTCAGGATTTAGAAAATAAACATCCCGAATTTTTTGACGAGCATTCGCCCACGCAGCGAGTAGGAGGAATGGTTACCAAAAATTTCAAAACAATAGCACATCAATACCGCATGTATTCTTTGGATAATTCCTATTCAAAAGAAGATTTACTCGATTGGGAAAACAGAATTCAGAAAGTTCTAGGAAACGTGAATTTGCAATATACCTGCGAATTAAAATATGACGGAGCGTCGATAAGTATTACTTACGAAAACGGAAAATTAGTACAGGCTTTAACCCGTGGTGATGGATTTCAGGGTGATGACGTTACCAGCAACATCAAAACAATCCGATCAATTCCTTTACAATTAAAAGGAAATTATCCTGAAAAATTTGATATTCGAGGCGAAATTATCTTACCATTTGCCGGTTTCGAAAAAATGAATCAGGAATTAATTGAAATAGGAGAAACCCCTTATTCGAACCCAAGAAATACAGCTTCAGGAAGTTTAAAATTGCAAGACAGTGCTGAGGTGGCAAAACGTCCTTTAGAATGTTTATTGTATTTTGTAACCGGAAATAATTTGCCTTTTTCGTCTCAGTACGAAGGATTAGAATCTGCCAGAAAATGGGGATTCAAAGTACCAACCGAAGCGAAATTAGTCAACAATATGCAGGAAGTTTTTGACTTCATTGATTATTGGGATCTACACCGCCATAATTTACCTTATGAAACCGATGGAGTTGTTGTAAAAGTAAACAGCATTCAATACCAGGAAGAATTAGGGTATACCGCAAAATCACCTCGTTGGGCAATTGCATACAAATTCAAATCAGAGCAGGTTTCGACCCAATTAAATTCGATTACCTATCAAGTTGGGCGTACCGGAGCCATAACGCCAGTTGCTAATTTAGCGCCTGTTCAATTGGCAGGAACAATTGTAAAAAGAGCTTCGTTGCACAACGCAGACCAAATAGAAAAATTAGACATTAGAATAAATGATACCGTTTTTGTTGAAAAAGGAGGAGAAATTATTCCTAAAATCATCGCAGTAGATTTATCAAAACGTCCTGAAAACTCAGAGCCTACACATTATATCACTCATTGTCCTGAATGTCAGACAGAATTAGTCAGAAATGCAGGGGAAGCCAATCATTATTGTCCTAATTTTTACGGATGTCCTCCGCAGATTATAGGTAGAATCCAGCATTATATATCAAGAAAAGCAATGGATATTGAAGGTTTGGGAGGCGAAACAGTAGCTTTACTTTTCAAGAATGGTCTGGTACATAATTATGCCGATTTATACGAATTAAAAGTAGAAGATATTTTACACCTGGAAAGAATGGCGCAAAAATCTGCTGAGAATCTGGTAAAGGGTGTAGAAAAATCAAAAGAGATTCCTTTCGAAAGTGTTTTGTTTGCACTAGGAATCCGTTTTGTTGGAGAAACTGTGGCCAAAAAATTAGCCAAACATTATAAAAATATCGATGCACTAAGCAAAGCTTCTCTAATGGATTTGATCCTGGTAGATGAAATCGGCGAAAGAATTGCTAAAAGTGTAATTGAGTTCTTTGAAAACGAAGAAAATCAAAAAATCATTGAACGCTTAAAAAGTTACGGAGTTCAATTTGAAATTATCGAAAAAGTCAACCCAAATGCTACTGAAAAATTCATCGGAAAAACATTTGTCGTTTCTGGCGTTTTTACTCAATTTTCAAGAGATGAACTAAAAAAAGCCATCGAAGATAATGGAGGTAAAGTAGGAAGTTCAATTTCTGCAAAAACTGATTTTGTAGTGGCAGGCGATAATATGGGACCCGCAAAATTAGAAAAAGCTAATAAATTAAATATTCCTATATTGTCTGAGGAAGATTTTATAAACAAATTAAATGAAAGCGAATAAACCGTCTTTGATTTTATTCTTTTTAGCATTACTGTGTACAATTATATTCGATTGTACACAACAAGATTTTTTTGCGCTCTATGCCAAGGCCGTTGTTCTCCCGGCAATATTTATTTATTTTTTAATAAGCAATGAGTTTAAAATAGGTAAAACCGAAAGTTTAATATTTCTGTTTTGCTTTATAGGTCAGGTCTTCGATTTAATGGATGTTGAGGTCTCTGAAATTGGAGGCGTAATCTGTTTTCTTGCAGTTTATCTTTTATTGATAAAACTTTTTGTACAAGACCATGAAAAAATAAAACTGGCAAAAAAAGATATTTTGCCAGTTTCTATTGTAATTATATTTATTGTCTATTTGCTCGTTTCTGTATTAAGTTTACAGTTCGACAATATGAAGAAGTTTAATTTTCTATATACTTTTTACGGAATTGTTCTTGGTGTTTTAAGCTTTTTTTCATTTGTAAACTATATAACAAAAGGAACACATATAGCATTATTAATGTCACTTATGGCTATTAGTTATATCTTTTCGGATATATTCTATATCTTCAACGAATACTTTTCGTACTCCGTTGTTTTGGTTTTAATTCGGGATATAACACAAATTTTGGCCTATTTCTTTATGGTAGAATATTTCTTAGAAAAAGCCAAAATTCATAAAAAGGCATTATACAATAATTGATCTTCCCTGATTACTGTGTGCCTTATCTTTATCAAAATAAAAGTCAATTCGGCCTAAATTTATTCCGTAACAACCTACTTGATTTACTAATACATCTTGTCCCGCTTTGTTTTTTACAATCGTAGGCTTATCTAAAAAAGTATGAGTATGTCCGCCAATGATTAAATCAATATCCTGAGTTAATTCAGCCAGTTTTAGATCACAAATCTTAGAGGCATCATCTTTGTATTTGTATCCTATGTGCGAAAGGCAAATTACCAAATCGCATTTTTCCTCCTTTTTTAATAATTGCGTCATATCCTGAGCAATTTCTACCGGATCATTATAAACAGTTTCTTTATACAATTGTTTATCTACTAAACCTGCAAGTTCGATACCTAAACCAAAAACACCAACCTTAATTCCGTTTTTGTTAAAGATCTTATACGGTTTTACAAGTCCGTTCATGACCGTATTTTTAAAGTCATAATTAGAATTGATAAATTCAAAAGTAGCGTGAGGCATTTGAGCATACAAGCCATCAAGACCATTATCAAAATCATGATTTCCTATGGTCGATGCATCGTATTTCATCATACTCATCAACTTAAATTCAAGTTCTCCACCATAATAATTAAAGTACGGCGTTCCCTGAAAAATATCTCCCGCATCTAATAAAAGAACATTTGGGTTTTCTTTACGAATCGTTTCTATAAGAGCAGCTCTTCGCGATACACCACCTTTATTTGGGTTACGAGGATCATCAGCCGGAAAAGGATCAATATGGCTGTGAACATCATTAGTATGTAGAATAGTTAAGTGCTTAATATCGTTGGTTTCAAAACTGCTCAACGACAAACCTAAGCTTAATAAAGCAGTACCTGCAGCAGTTTTTTCGATAAATTCTCTTCTTTTCATTTTATATATTTTTTGCGGAAACGATATTTTATTTTGTTATTTTTTTACCACCGATTAAAAAGATTTGCACAGATTTTTTAATCTTTTTAATCCTTTAATCTGTGACTAAAATTTTTTACGCGCACAGAAATGATTTATTTTTTAATTCTAAATATGTGCTTGGTCTTTTTACTCTTCTGTAATTCTGATATTTTTGGCTACCGGAATCGTATCAACTTCTTTAAAATAATCGATCAGTACATTTCGAAGTTTATAATTCAGATCATATTTTTCAACACCTTTAGCAAAAAAAGTCATGCTGTCTCCACCATTAGCTAAATAATCATTGGTAGCCACATAATAAATTTTGTTCACGTCAAGAGGTTTTCCCTGAATTAAAATATTCTTAGCTTTATTATCTTTTGTAATTGTAAATGTCATTCCTGATAAAGGCTGAGGTTTTCTCTCCTTAATAATATAAGCGGCAATTTCAAGAACTTGCTCTCCTTTTAAGCCTATTACAACCAAATTATTTTCAAAAGGCATGATTTCAAAAGCAGTTCTTGTAGTAACATTTCCTTTTGGTAAAATAGCGCGAATTCCGCCATGGTTTAAAAGACAAAAGTCAATTGTTTTTTTCTCTCTTGCTTTAAAAACAAGATTTCCTCTTTCTACACAAACATCAGCTAATAAACTACCAATACTGGTTTGCCATTTTCCTGTACTCTTATCCAAAGTTTCCGGACAGTATGCTAAAATGCTGTCTAAATCTTTATTAATATGATCGCGATAAGGCTTGATGAATTTTTCGATTGCTGGAGTTTCAGCATCTTTTTCCGTGATCGGAAGTTGTTTTCCTTCTATCTTCGTCAAATTGTAATTTTTCTGACTGCAAGAAGTTATAAAAAAAAGTGTTAAGAATATAACAAAAAGTTTTAAAAATCCGTTATACTTTTTTAGTTTTACCATCTTAAATGCGACTTAAATAATTAATTTTGTAATCTGGCAAAAGTACTATGTTTTTAAATTATATAAAGGAATTTTTTGTAAAAAAAACATTAAATAAAAACTTGAATAATTTCAAAAACGAAGTCTTTACCAGTAATATACAAACAATTGGTTTACTGATCGATGAAAGTGCTTTTGGGCATTCAAAAGATTTGATAAACGAGCTGGTTCTGCAGGGGATTGCTCCTCAGAACATAAAAGTTGTGGCGTATAGAAGTAAATTTAAAGAAAAAGAAACGTATTCGATCCCTACATTTGGTAACAAACATATCAATTGGAACGGAGAAATTACCGAAGCTTTTTTGAATGAATTTATAGCGACAGAATTTGATCTTTTGATTAGTTATTATGATATCGAAACTGCAATTTTGATGATGATAACCAACCAGTCGAAAGCCAGATTTAAAGTGGGATTTGCATCTGTAGATAAAAAATTAAATCGATGGATGATCGATACCACGATACAGAATTATAAACTTTTCGTTTTCGAATTGTTCAAGTATTTAAAGAGTATAAAATAAAAATATAAATTAGAATATGCAATCATTAATAGGAACTGGTGTTGCTCTTGTAACTCCATTTAAAAAAGACTTTTCAATAGATATCGAAGCTTTACAGCGTATCGTTAATTTTTCGATTGACGGAGGGGTTGAATATCTTGTGGTTATGGGGACAACAGCGGAAAATGCTACCTTGACACAAGCCGAAAAAGAATTGGTTATTACTACTGTAATCAATACAAATAAAGGAAGGTTACCACTAGTTCTTGGAGTTGGAGGTAATAATACAATGCAAATTGTTGAGGAATTAAAAACAGGAGATTTTTCAGCTTTTGAAGCGATCCTTTCTGTTTCTCCTTATTATAATAAACCAACACAAGAAGGAATATATCAGCATTTTAAAGCAATTGCAGAAGCTTCTCCAATTCCGATTATTCTATATAATGTTCCGGGAAGAACTTCAAGCAATATGTTGCCTTCTACAGTAATTCGTTTAGCAAATGATTTTAAAAATGTTGTTGCTATAAAAGAAGCTGCAGGCGATTTGGTACAAGCCATGCAAATAATAAAAAATGCACCAAAAGATTTTCTTGTAATTTCAGGAGATGATATGATTGCTTTACCAATTGTTTTAGCCGGTGGAGCAGGTGTAATTTCGGTTATTGGGCAAGGTTTTCCAAAAGAATTTTCAGAAATGATTCGTTTAGGATTAAATAAAAAGGTAAATGAAGCGTTTAAAACACAATACTTTTTATCAGATTGTATTGATATGATTTTTGAGCAGGGAAATCCAGCGGGAATCAAACAAGTCTTTCAAGCCCTTGGTATTGCTGAGAATACAGTGCGTTTGCCTTTAGTAAGTGTTGACGATTCGTTAGCAAACCGATTGAATGAATTTGTAAAAAACAGCATAAAATAAGAGTGAGATTGCCGGTATTTTAATATACCAAAAAATATTTTGTAGTAGCTAAATTAATAACTAAATTTGCCACCGGAACTTCGGTGTGATTTTGCTTTGGCATAATTGTCTAAGAAATCATAATAAAAGTAAGAAAATGAAAAAAATAGTATCTCTATTAATTGTTGTTGTCCTTTTTTGTTCTTGTAGTGAATATCAAAAAGCATTAAAAAATGAAGATGTTGCAGCTAAATTTGAAGTAGCAACAAAAATGTACGAGGCAGGAAAGTATTCAAAAGCCATTCGTCTTTTTGAGCAATTAGCGCCTTCTTACAGAGGGAAACCTCAGGCAGAGAAACTTTTTTATATGTTTTCGCAATCTTATTATAAATCAAAACAATACTATTTAGCAGGCTATCAGTTTGAAAGCTTTGTTTCAGGATATCCTCGAAGCGAAAAAGTACAGGAAGCTGCTTTTTTAGGTGCTTACAGTTATTCAAAACTTGCTCCTGTATATAGTTTAGATCAAACAGATACTCAAAAAGCATTAGAAAAATTACAAGCTTTTATTGATAATTATCCAAATTCAGAATACATCGCACAGGCAAACGAATCTGTGAAAATCCTGAACGGAAAACTAGAGAAAAAAGCATACGAAAACGCAAAAGGGTACAATACGATTTCAGATTACAAATCAGCATTAGTTGCATTTGATAACTTTATTGCTGATTTCCCTGGAACACCTTTTAAAGAAGATGCGCTTTTTTACAAATACGATTCGGCATATAAATTAGCGATAAACAGTATTCCTTCAAAAATGGAAGAACGTTTAAATGTAGCCAAAGTAGCTTACGGTAACTTGATTAAGTTTAATAGTGCTACTAAATACAAAGTACAGGCAGACGAAATGAATGCCAGAGTTGAAACAGATTTACAAAAATTTACTAAATAAAATAAAGTCATGGATTTAAAAAAGACGAATGCTCCTGTAAATACAATAACTTACAATAAAACAGTTATTGAAGAGCCAACAGGAAATGTGTATGAAGCAATTACCATTATGGCTAAAAGAGCAAATCAAATTAATTCTGAAATTAAAAAAGAATTAACTGAGAAATTAGAAGAGTTTGCTACTTACAATGACAGTCTTGAAGAAGTTTTTGAAAATAAAGAACAAATTGAAGTTTCTAAATTTTACGAAAAATTACCAAAACCACACGCTTTAGCAGTTCAGGAATGGTTAGACGGTAAAACTTACCACAGAAGTTCAAATAAATAATATATAGTATAATGTCAGTTTTAAACGGGAAGAAAATTTTACTGGGTGTTTCTGGTGGAATTGCAGCCTATAAAACAGCCTCATTAGTACGACTTTTTATAAAAGCAGGTGCACATGTCCAAGTGATAATGACACCTGCTTCTAAGGATTTTGTAACTCCACTTACGTTATCTACGTTATCAAAAAATCCTGTATATTCAAGTTTCTTTAATCAGGATGATGAAGATGCTGTATGGAACAATCACGTTGATCTGGCTCTTTGGGCTGATTTGATGATAATTGCTCCTGCAACAGCAAATACATTGTCTAAAATGACAACAGGAAACTGTGATAATCTTTTAATCGCTACTTATTTATCGGCTAAATGTCCTGTTTACTTTGCTCCGGCAATGGATTTGGATATGTACAAACATCCTTCAACATTATCCAGTTTTGCTGCTTTAAAACAGTTTGGTAATGTAATGATTCCTGCTGAAAGCGGAGAATTAGCAAGCGGTTTGTCAGGTGAGGGCAGAATGGCTGAACCTGAGAATATTATAGCTTTTCTTGAAGCTGATTTAGAAAGTAAATTACCTCTTAAAGGAAAAAAAATACTAATTACTGCCGGGCCAACATACGAAGCGATAGATCCTGTACGTTTTATAGGAAATCATTCCTCAGGAAAAATGGGTTTTGATATTGCTCATGAAGCGTCTAATCTTGGTGCAGAAGTGATCCTGGTTTCGGGACCAACCCATTATAAAGCGAAAAACAGTCTGGTTAAAGTGGTAGATGTAATTTCGGCTCAGGATATGTACGATGCGTGTCATTTGTATTTTAATGATGTAGATGTTGCTATTGCAGCAGCGGCAGTGGCAGATTACAGACCTAAAGTAGTAGCTTTACAAAAGATTAAAAAAGCGGCAGATGATTTTTCGATCGAACTCGAAAAAACTAAAGATATTTTAGCATCGCTGGGAGCAATTAAAAAAAATCAGTTTTTAATTGGGTTTGCTTTAGAGACTGAAAATGAAATTGAAAATGCTAAGTTGAAAATTCAGAAAAAAAACTTAGATTTGATTGTTTTAAATTCCTTACAAGATGAAGGCGCCGGTTTTAAAAAAGAAACCAATAAAGTAACTTTTATTGATCATAATTTTGAAATCGAACCAATGGAATTAAAATCAAAAGAATCTGTTGCTGTTGATATTTTAAACAAAGTGATTTTGCATTTTTCGAAATCATAAAGATTTATAATAAAAACGAATGGCAGGAATAGTAAATCTATTGTAGCTAAAACCAAATAGTATCGTTCGCATGAATAAAATAGTTACCCTTTTAGTATTTTTATTTTTTGGCTTTACACAAGCGCAACAGTTAAATTGTACTGTAACTATTAATACAGAAAGACTGCCCAATGCTAATCAGCAAGTTTTTAAAACGCTTCAAAGTTCTTTATCTGAATTTGTTAATAAAACAGACTGGACGGGATCAGTTTTAAAACAAAACGAACGAATCAATTGCTCCATGTATATTACATTGTCTTCTGGAGGTTCGAATCAGTTTACAGGTACGATTCAGGTGCAGTCATCCCGATTGATTTTTAATTCTACGTATTCATCGCCTGTTTTAAATTACAACGATAAAGACTTTAATTTTCAATATACAGAATACGAGCCTTTGCTTTTTAATCCATCTACTTTTGAGTCTAATTTAGTATCTGTAGTATCTTTTTATAGCTATATAATTTTAGCTATGGATGCTGATACTTTTCAAATGGGAGCAGGAAATCAATATCTTGAAACGGCTCAGAATATTGCCAGCGTTGCGCAACAAGGCGGCTCGAAAGGCTGGAGCCAGTCTGATGGACTTCAGAATCGTTATTATTTGATAAATGATATGGCCTCGCCAATGTATAGTGATTTACGTCAGGTAATGTATGCATATCACACCGGTTTAGACGGGATGAGTCTTGATTTAAAAGCATCAAAAGAAAAAATTAAAAATGCCATAATGATCATCGGTAAGCTGAATTCAGTTAAACCAAATGCCTTTTTAACCAGAGTCTTTTTTGATGCAAAATCAGATGAAATCGTTTCTATCTTTTCAGGAGGGCCTAGTATTCCGGTTGGGGATTTAATAGATGTGCTGAATAAAGTATCGCCTCTGAATTCTACTAAATGGTCTCAGATTAAATTTTAAATTGATTCTTTTCTCAATTTTACTATCTTACTAACTTTTATATTTATACAATTTCTTTATGATAACGTCCTTGTCAATTAAAAACTATGCCCTGATTGAAAAACTTACTATAGATTTTTCAAGAGGTTTTTCTATAATTACAGGTGAAACGGGTGCTGGTAAATCGATTATACTAGGAGCGATAGGATTGGTTTTAGGAAAAAGAGCCGATTTAACATCATTAAAAAATAAAGAAGAAAAATGTGTTATTGAAGCGCATTTTGAAATATCGAAATACAATCTTAAAGAATTTTTTGAAGTAAATGATCTCGATTATGAAGATGAAACCATCATTCGAAGAGAAATTTTGCCTTCAGGAAAATCTCGTGCATTTATAAATGATAGTCCTGTAAACCTTCAGGAATTACAAGATCTAAGTTTATTTTTGATTGATATACATTCGCAGCAACAAACTCAGGAACTTTCTGATGAAGGAGTTCAGTTTAAAATAATCGATGCGATTGCGAATAATTTTGATACCATTCAGTCGTATCAAAAAGCATTAAAATCGTATAAAGGAGATAAGTCAAAATTAAATGCTTTATTAAAAAAACAAAGTGATTCAGGAAAAGAGCAGGAGTATAATACCTTTTTGTTGAACGAATTAGTGTCGGCCAAATTAAAATCAGGCGAGCAGGAAGAATTAGAAACTGATTTTGAGAAATTAAATAACGTTGAGATTATAAAAGAAGCAATCGACAAATCTCTTGTAATTGCAAACGAAGAACAATTTGGAGTTTTTCATAATCTTAATGAAATTAAAACCTCGTTACAAAAAATAGCCCTTTTTTCTCCTGAATATCAAAGTATATTCGAAAGAATTACAAGTCTCGCAATTGAATTTGATGATGTTTCTAAAGAATTGCAAAATGCTTCAGAAAAATTATTAAATGATCCTGTACAATTAGAATTTGTGAGTCAGAAATTACAATTGATTTATAATTTACAGAAGAAACATCAGGTAAGTTCTGTTGATGAATTGATTGAAATTCAGGCTAATTTAGGAAATACATTATTAGAGCTTGATAATATAGAGGAAGAGATTGCTTCATTATCGAAAGCAATAGAACAAAAAGCAGAAGAATTAGATGCCTTTTCGGCTACAATTCACGAAAATAGAACAAAAGCAATTCCGGTTTTATCTCAAAAACTGATTTCGATTTTAGAAACTTTAGGAATGCCAAATGTTCGTTTTAATATGGAGCTTTTACCGTCTGAAGCCTATTTTCAAAATGGTAAAGACGAACTGCAATTTTTATTCTCTGCAAACAAAGGAACTGATTTTGGTTTACTGAAAAAAGTCGCTTCGGGAGGAGAGATGTCTCGTATTATGCTGGCTGTTAAAGCAATTTTAGCACAATATTCAAAATTACCAACTTTAATTTTTGACGAGATAGATACGGGAGTTTCCGGAGAAATTGCAATCAGAATGGGGGAGATTATGAAAGAAATGAGTGCTACAATGCAAATTTTTGCCATAACGCATTTACCTCAAATAGCAGCAAAAGGAGATTCTCATTTTAAAGTTTTCAAATCTACTGTAGACGATGATACACAATCAGAGTTAAAGCTATTGTCTCAGGACGAAAGAGTTATAGAGATTGCTCAAATGTTATCAGGAGCAGTTGTTTCTGATTCCGCTTTAAATCATGCTAAAGCCTTGTTGAACTAAAGAAATAATTTATATTTGTCAACTCAAAGCTAATTAAACAAACGTAAATAAGTTAGTCAATATATCGTAATGGTAGAGTAACCCAATCAACGAATAAATAGAAAAATATGATTATAGAACCTAGAATGAGAGGATTTATTTGCTTGACTGCACACCCAAAAGGCAGCGAGCAAAATGTTAAAAATCAAATAGAATATATAAAATCAAAAGGTTCAATTGCCGGTGCTAAAAAAGTATTGGTTATTGGAGCTTCAACAGGTTTTGGATTAGCTTCAAGAATTACAAGTGCTTTTGGATCTGATGCTGCGACTATTGGAGTGTTTTTTGAAAAACCACCAGTTGAAGGTAAAACAGCTTCACCAGGTTGGTATAATTCTGCTGCATTTGAAACAGAAGCTCACAAAGCAGGTTTATATGCAAAAAGTATCAACGGAGATGCTTTTTCTAATGAAATAAAAAGACAAACTTTAGATTTAATCAAAGCTGATTTAGGTCAGGTTGATCTTGTAATCTACAGTTTAGCATCACCAGTTCGTCAACATCCGGTAACAGGAGTTTTGCACCGTTCAGTTTTAAAACCAATAGGACAAACTTTTACCAATAAAACAGTAGATTTTCATACAGGAAACGTTACTGAGGTTTCTATTGCTCCGGCAAACGAAGAAGATATCGAGAATACAGTTGCAGTAATGGGAGGTGAAGATTGGTCTATGTGGATCGATGCTTTAAAAGCAGAAAATTTATTGGCAGATGGAGCTACAACAGTTGCTTATTCTTATATCGGACCATCATTGACAGAAGCAGTTTACCGTAAAGGTACAATTGGTCGTGCAAAAGATCATCTAGAAGCTACAGCATTTTCTATCACAGATAGTTTAGAGTCTATTGGAGGAAAAGCATATGTTTCTGTAAACAAAGCATTAGTTACACAAGCGAGTTCTGCAATTCCGGTTATTCCATTATATATTTCTCTTTTATATAAAATTATGAAAGAAGAAGGTATTCATGAAGGTTGTATTGAGCAAATCCAACGTTTGTTTCAGGACAGATTATACAATGGATCTGAAGTTCCTGTAGACGAAAAAGGAAGAATCAGAATCGACGATTGGGAAATGCGTGATGATGTTCAGGAAAAAGTGGCTAAACTTTGGTTAGAAGCTACAACTGAAACATTGCCGGAAATTGGTGATTTAGCAGGATACAGAAACGATTTCTTAAATCTTTTCGGGTTCGAATTTGCCGGAGTAGATTACAAAGCAGATACAAATGAAGTTGTTGAGATCGAAAGCATCAAATAGATAAAGAAATTATAATAAAATGAAAAAACCATCAACCAAAAGTTGATGGTTTTTTTATGAATATAGCATATCTTTGTTAAAATTTTGAATTAAAAAAATTGCCACTTTAATACCGCACATCCCGTTATGATTTTTTCTTTAATTATACCCGTGTATAATCGTCCAGATGAAGTTGATGAACTTTTAGAAAGTCTGTCTAAATCTGATTATAATGAAGCTTTTGAAATTGTTCTAGTTGAAGACGGCTCATCTATACCATGCAAAGATGTAGTGATGACCTATCAGGGTAAATTGAACATTTCGTACTATTTTAAGCCGAATTCAGGACCTGGAGATTCAAGAAATTTTGGAATGCAGAAAGCGCGAGGTGATTATTTTATCATTTTCGATTCAGATTGTATCATTCCGTCTCAATATTTAACCGAAGTGCGAAAAGCATTAGACGCTGATTATGTAGACTGTTTTGGCGGACCGGATAAAGCATTGGACAGTTTTTCGGATATTCAGAAAGCGATTAATTTTGCTATGACTTCTTTCCTGACAACAGGAGGAATTCGTGGTGGCTCTGAAAAAATCAATAAATTCCAGCCAAGAAGTTTCAATATGGGAATTTCAAAAAAGGCATTTGAAGCATCAAAAGGCTTCGGAAACATACATCCCGGTGAAGATCCTGACCTTTCTATTCGTTTATGGAACCTGGGATTTGAAACCAGATTGTTTCCAGACGCATATGTTTATCATAAACGTAGAATCGACTGGGAAAAATTTTCGGTTCAGGTAAATAAATTTGGGATCGCAAGACCAATATTAAATAGTTGGTATCCAGAACATAATAAGCTAACATTCTTCTTTCCTACTGTTTTTATACTAGGGTTATTATTAGCTTTTTTACTATTAATTTTCAATATTGATATTTTATTACAATTATATTTTGTATATTTCGTTATTATTTTTCTTACATCAAGTATTCAAAATAGAAGTATTAAAATTGGATACTTATCTGTAATAGCAGTTTGGAAGCAGTTCTATGGTTACGGAACAGGATTTTTAAAATCGTTCGTAAAAATTATTCTTTTAAAGAAAAAACCACAAGAAGCATTTCCTCGTATGTTTTTTAAAGTATAATATGACTAAAGTTATTGGTTTAACAGGTGGAATTGGAAGTGGAAAAACCACCATTGCAAATTATTTTGCATCAATGGGTATTCCGGTTTACATTGCTGATGATGAAGCCAAAAAAGTAATGCAATCAGAAAATATTGTACAACAAATAAAAACAACATTTGGCGATTCTATTTTTGAAAATGAGATTTTAAACAGAGCGAAGCTAGCTGAAATTGTTTTTAATAATGCCGATAAATTAGCACAACTAAATGCTATTGTTCATCCCGCTGTAAAAAGCGATTTTGAATTATGGCTGCAGGAAAATAAAAATCATGACTATGTTATTTATGAAGCCGCAATTTTGTTCGAAAGCGGTCGTTATAAAAAATGTGATGTAATTATAACCGTTACCGCACCGGAGGAAATTAGAATCGAAAGAGTTGTGAAGCGGGATAATACCACACGTGAACAAGTTTTAAGCAGAATGAAAATGCAATGGAATGACGAAAAAAGAATTTCTTTGAGCAATTTTGTAATTAATAACAGTAATCTTAAAATTGCTAAAGAAGAAGTTGTTAAAATTCTTAAAATTTTAAATATAAAACAAAATCAGTCTTAAATGTTAATATTTGGTTAATGTATTATTTAGTATATTGTTAAAATATTAATTTTGTTTCGATGAATAAATTATTTTTTAGAATACTTGTTTTACTGATGAGTTTGTCCTTAATAGGGATTATTCTGGTACAGGTATATTGGTTCAACTCTTCATTTAAAAACAATGACGAGCAGTTTAAATACCACGTAACACAAGTAATTGGTAATGTTGCTGATAAACTTGAACAACAAGAGGAATATAGTTTCTATGATAAATACAACCGTATAAAAGACAGTACCGGTAAAACTCCAAAAAAAGAAGATTTATTAGAAGTTCTCTACGTTCAGAGAAATACAAAAACAAATAAAACAATTGTATATTCTAACACACTTACGTCTGAAGATTACGATATAAACGGAGCGCTATTTAATAAAAAATTTAGCAGCGAAAGATTTAAAAACTTTAGTTCAAAAAGAGTAACAGAAGTCTACAATAACAATAATTCAATCGATAATAATGGTTTAGGACAAAGTATTATTCCTGACCTAAGAATTGAAAAATCAGGTAGTTTAGATATTTTAAATAAAGTTCAGCAGCAAATTCAGTATAAAGATATTGCTTCACTAACACCTATAGAAGGAAGAATTACAAAAGATAAGCTTCAAAGACTTTTAAAGAAAGAATTAGAAGAATATGGTGTAAAAACCAAATTTGAATACGGAGTTCTTAACAGTGGGCTTGCAACAAAAGTAAAATCTGACGGATTTCACTACGATAAAGATGCAAGTTATCATGTACCAATTTATACAGACAACGAAGGAAATAGCAAATACGAGTTATTCATTACGTTTCCTCATAAAAAGAAATTTTTATTGTCTGAATTGTTGAGTATTACAATATTGTCAATAATTTTTACATTAATTATTATAGTTGCCTATACTAGTGCGTTGAATCAATTGTTGCGTCAAAAACATATTTCTGAAATCAAAACAGATTTTATAAATAATATGACACACGAGTTTAAAACTCCAATTGCAACCATAAATTTAGCACTAGACGCAATTAAGAATCCTAAAATTATTGAAGATAAAGAAAAAGTATTTCGATATCTGCAAATGATTCGGGACGAAAATAAAAGAATGCACGCTCAGGTTGAAAACGTTCTTCGTATTTCTAAATTAGAAAAAAGAGAATTAGATATTACAAAAGAGCCAACTGCAATTCACGATATAATCGATGATGCAATTGAGCACGTAAACTTAATTCTTGAAGATAGAAAAGGAACTGTTGTAAAGCATTATAATGCTGCAAGAACAACAAGTTTAATCAACGAAGTACATTTTACAAACGTGTTGGTTAATATTTTAGAAAATGCTATAAAATATTCGCCTGGAATTCCTGAAATAGAAATTTTTACAGAAAATGTCAAAGACATGATTCTGATAAAAGTAAAAGATAATGGTCTTGGTATGAGTAAAATTGCTCAAAAAAGAGTTTTTGAGAAGTTTTACAGAGAACATACAGGAGACTTACATAACGTAAAAGGACACGGTTTAGGCCTTGCTTATGTAAAAAGAATAGTAGAGGATCACAATGGTCAAGTATATGTTGAAAGCGAAAAAGGAAAAGGTAGCACCTTTATAATAAAAATACCATTAATAAATTAAAATATGGAAAATAATAACAAAAGAATACTTTTAGTAGAAGATGACCTTAATTTTGGGGCAGTTCTTAAAGATTATCTAATGTTAAATGACTTTGAAGTTACTTTAGCTAAAAACGGTATGGAAGGTTTCGAGAAATTCAAGAAAGATGTATATGATTTATGTATTCTTGATGTAATGATGCCTTATAAAGATGGTTATACTTTAGCCAAAGAAATTAGAGAAAAGAACAGCGAAGTGCCAATTATCTTCTTAACGGCAAAATCGATGAAAGAAGATGTGCTGAAAGGTTATAAAGCTGGTGCCGATGATTATTTGAATAAACCTTTTGATTCAGAAGTTTTATTGATGAAAATCAAAGCAATCATTCAAAGAAAATCTGCAGATACAAAAGCAGAACAAGTTCAGTTTGAATTTAATATCGGTAAATTCCACTTAAATTCTAAACTTAGATTTTTAACGTTCGAAAACGACGAACCGATAAAATTATCTCCAAAAGAGAACGAATTGCTTAAAATGTTAATTCTTCATGAAAATGATTTAATGCCAAGAGAATTAGCTTTAACTAAAATCTGGAGAGATGACAACTACTTTACTTCAAGAAGTATGGACGTTTACATCGCTAAACTTAGAAAATATCTAAAAGCAGACGAAGATGTTGAAATCCTTAACATTCACGGTGAAGGTTTCAGATTAGTTGTTAAAAGCAAAGTAACAGAATAACAAAAAGTTCACCAAACTAAAAATATCAAAGCTCTGAGAAATCAGGGCTTTTTTTATGGTTTTTTTCAAAATCTTGTCAATTTAGACGAGGGAGACCGGAGCAATAGCGACATACAAAGTAAATCTTCGTGAGTAGCTCGACAAATATTGGTTATCTCTTTGTGTAGACGCACTGCAGTGCGCCTCTACGATTAGCGATGTTGTAATAATTTACGACAATTGTTCTGTAGAAATTCGTCACTGCAGTGCGTCTCTATAATTAGCAAAGTCTGTAGAATCTTCAACAATTTTATTGTAGAGATGCACTGCAGTGCATCTAACCAAAGATTGGTAAAGCTATTTCAAAATTTGATAAGTTTTGGAATTTGGAATTTAAAATTATTGGAATTTAAATTTTAAGGAGCTATTTCCTGCTATCCGCTATATCTTTTTATCCGTGAAAAACGGATAAAAAGGATGTCGCTTCTATCAGGGCTAGGGCTTTAGTTTTCAAGTAGATAATATAGCTTTCCAGGATTCAAAAAATAGACTGATTATTTTTTAGATGAATTTTCTTTAAAATAAATTTGGAAAATCAAAAAAGTATTCTGAATATTTGCACACGAAAAAAGTAATAACCCTTTAATAACGAAGAAAAATGTCTGTATTTACATTATCATTTCAGAGCTTCACATCAAACAAGTTTGGTGCAGCACTTCTTCGTGGCCTATTTCAATCTTAGAAATTCATTTTTAGATATATAAAAAAAGCCCGAAGACATTTAGTTTCGGGCTTTTTTTATTCTAGACACTTCAAATTTTCCCGAATAATCGATTTTATTATTTATCCGAATGGGTAAAATGTTATAGCCTGTTTTGGCTATTAATTTAATGCACTATAATTTTTTATGGAAAATTATACAGCAGAAGAGTATGCTTTGTGCTCTCGCTTTAAAAATAAAAGAACAAAGAAAAGATTAGTAAAAGAAGATTTTGAAAAACAATTAATTCAAATACGAAAGCTTGAAGTTGAACTCTGGAAAAAACGACAAAATTTACCATTAGTTCCTTTAGCAACACCTTATCAAAAAGGTTGGGAACGCAGTTTTGTTTTAAGAGAAGATATCGTAAGATCAAACGAAGCTGCTTTTTACAAAACATTGCTGGAGAAGATAAATACATGGCAATATTCTTCGGATAAGTCTTTTAAGAAAAAGAAAAAGAGGAAAAGAAAAAATGTATATGTCGAAAAGCTTCAAACAGTAAAAGAGTTTTCTGAATCAGAATGGAGAAGTCCAAAACTAGCATTAACTGAAAAAGAAAAAATGCATTTTTATAAAAGGGAACGATGGTGTCCTAATTGTAAACGCTATAAAATTCATTACATATTTAATGAGCCATGGCGGTATGTATTTCGCGTTAAACCTTATATGATAACGCACACTAAAATGGTTGATGCAGATTTAGAAAGTGAAATTCAGCTTCTTGACAATTACATTACGAATCTTAATTTACGACATAAAATAAACAAATTAGTAGATGGTTTTTCGTATCGCTGGAGTTATTATCAAAATGAAAATCCACGAGAGATAAACCCAATTAAAAATAAAAGTCTGCACGTATTGTATCAGCAATATGTAGACGAAATGATATAAATCATGGGAAATAAATTATCCGGAAAAGACCTGATTAAATTGGGCTTTCCAAAAAATAATTCAATAAATATTGCTTTAGGGCAAATCAACAGATATAGAAAAAGAGAGAAAAAAGAAGCTATTCTGACAGAAGCAAAAGAGGTTTTGCTTCATCCGGAAAAGTTTGAAGGACATGGAACTTGGGGCAAAGTAGCCGAAGGATTGGTAAATCCAGTTCAGGTAAGAATGCATCATTTAAAAACAACAAGAGTTCCTTTTACCATTTTTGGAGAAAATGAAATCGATCAGCAAGCTAAGTTTCAGTTATATGATTCTTTAAAACTGCCCATTTCAGTTGCCGGAGCTTTAATGCCAGACGCGCATTCAGGTTATGGATTGCCAATTGGTGGGGTGTTGGCGACAGATAATGCGGTTATTCCGTATGGAGTTGGGGTTGATATTGGCTGCCGAATGAGTTTGTCGATTTTCGATTTACCTGCTTCACATTTCAAAGGAAAAGAACATCAGTTGCAGGCTATTTTAAAAGATAATACCAAATTCGGAATGAACGAAACACATTCTACAAAGGCAGATCATGAAGTTTTTTACAAAAGCGAGTTTCAGGATATTCCTTTATTGAAAAATCTTTTACCAAAAGCCTACAAACAATTAGGAAGTTCAGGTGGAGGAAATCACTTTGTAGAATTTGGAATTGCCAAAATCGATAATCCGGAGAATGAATGGAAGTTGGGTGTTGGTGAATATTTTGCTGTTTTATCACATAGTGGTTCACGAGGTTTAGGAGCAAATATTGCGAAACATTATACTTATTTGGCCACAAAACAATGTCCGCTGCCTAAAAACGTTCAGCATTTGGCCTGGTTAGATCTAAATACGCACGATGGGCAAGAATATTGGCTCGCGATGAATTTAGCCGGAGAATACGCTAAAGCGTGTCACGATGATATTCATAGAAGAATTGCCAAAGCAATAGGAAAAAGAGTAGTGGTGACGATTGAAAATCACCACAATTTTGCCTGGAAGGAAATGGTAAATGGTCAGGAATGTATTGTGCATAGAAAAGGGGCAACTCCGGCCGCAGAAGGTCAATTGGGGATTATTCCGGGATCAATGACTGCGCCGGGATATATTGTGAAAGGTAAAGGAAATGCAGCAAGTTTAAACTCGGCCTCGCACGGAGCGGGACGTTTGTTTTCGAGAGCCAAATGCAAAGCTACTTTTACTCAAAGTGAAATTAAAAAAGTGCTAAAAGCAAATGATGTAACCTTGATTGGAGGAAATATCGACGAAGCACCAATGGCGTATAAGGACATTACAAAAGTAATGGGAAATCAAACGGATTTGGTGGAAGTGCTTGGAACTTTTACGCCAAAAATCGTTAGAATGGACCGATAAGAAATCAAAAAATGGAAAAAATAATTCAGATAACAGCGGGTCGGGGACCTGCAGAATGCACTTGGGTTGTCGCCCAAGTGCTTAAAAAAGTGCTGGACGAAGCACAAGAACAACAATTAGAAGCGATTTTACTGCAAAGAGAAGTGGGTCAGGAAAACGGAACTATAGAAAACGCAACAATTGCTATAAAAGGAACGAACGCTGAGGTATTTGCGAATTCCTGGATTGGCACCATTCAATGGATTGGTCAAAGTCAGTTTAGGAAGATGCACAAACGCAAGAACTGGTTTATTGGCATTTTTGAAATTGAAGCACAGAAAAATGCATCGATTTCAGAAAATGATATTCAGTATCAGGCGATGCGAAGTTCGGGTGCGGGAGGGCAACATGTAAACAAAGTGAGTTCGGCCATTCGTGCAACACATATTCCAACAGGAATTGCGGTAGTTTCTATGGATAGCCGTTCGCAACACCAAAACAAAAAACTGGCAACAGAAAGATTATTAAAAAAACTAGAAGACGAAACTTTGCAACAGCTTAAAAACCATGTTGGAAAACAATGGGAAAATCAGCTCAATATTCAGCGTGGTAATCCTGTGAGGGTTTTTACAGGATCTGACTTTAAAAAGAATAAAGTGGAGAAAAGTTATAAAGGAACTCGTCAGAAATTAAAAACAGATTTACGAAATGAAAACAATTGATAAATACGTTTTTCAGGCTTTGGATAACTATCCATATTCGCTTGAAGAAACGATAGAATCCTTAGATTATGCTTTTTCTTATGATGCAAAAAATACAATGGTTTTGTGTTTGTACGGAAGAATTCAGGCAGAACAATTATGGAATTATGAGGAAGCAAAGTCTTATTTTCAGGAGGCTTTGGCTATAAATATTCATGCGCTTGAAGTATATCCGTATTATATTCATACTTTAATTTTGAATGAAGATTATCAAGAAGCTCAAAAACTGATTGATTTTGCTTTGACTGTAAAAGGAATAAATAAATCTGACATTTATGTAAAGAAAGCAATTCTTCTTGAGGCACAACTTCAGTTTAAAGAGGCATTGACAGCGATTAAAAACGCAAAATTATATACGTTACAATTTGCCTTTGATTCAGATATTACGGAAGTAGAAAAAAGAATAAAAAGCAAAATGGATTTGATAAAGTATAAAAAGAATCCTAAGAAATCGAAAAAAGAGGTTAAAAAGAAATCAAAATGATTTTTGATTTAAAACTAAAAAACGATGCAACTCTATTTTGAGTTGCATCGTTTTTTTTGTGTTTGTTTTTTTTGCCGAGAATTTCACAAATTAGCGTGAATTAAAAATGAAATAGTCCACTATATTTAAACGAATGACATCATTTTTTGTGTAGTCCCTACGGGACAATTTTATTGTTGTGTAATTTGTTTTCTACCAACATTTAACTCCTAACGGAGTATTACATAAAGGCTTTAAAACTACTTGTAGAAATATCTCGTAGATTTTCTACCAATATTAATCCCCAACAGAAGTATTGTTTAAAGATTATTAAAGATTTAAAATTACTTGTAGAAATATCTCGGAGAGATTACATATTGGTAGAAAATGTGTTATAAAAGTAATATTTGTCCCGTAGGGACTACACAAATTTTAATGCAATTTATTATCATCTTTTAAACCACAAATTACACAATTTTAAAATAAAACAAATCTGTGTAAACCCATTTAATCCGTTATATCTGTGGGCAATTTTATTTCCAATGTAATTCTAAAGCGAAACACGTTTTGTCTTCTTTAGTGATGCTAAATGTTGCTGTTGTGTGATTATCGTCTTCACTTTCGTGAATGATAACTTTATCTTTTAAGGATAGTTCTTTCATGAAATTCATTTCGAAACTTTTTACTTCTTGTTTCAAAATTCGTTTTGCATCTACATGATCTAAACACCATTCTAAATATTTTACATTATTTACGTGATTTACAATGTCTAAATCTGATAAATAAACTGTTTTTTCGAAAATAGCTTCTTTATCGTGATTGATATTGATTTTCGAAAATCCTTCGTTTGTAGCTCTGTTGTCAGGGAATAATTCGAAATGATCGTATGGAATTGCCAAAGGTTCAGGTCGACGTGATTTCGTATTAAAAACAGCCCAATAGGTTTCGCAGCCTACTATTTTTTTTCCGTTTACGTACATTTCTAATGCACGAACAGAACGTGAGTTTTCTAAACTGTTAATCCATGTTTTCACGGTTACAATATCCTGCCATTTTGGTAAAGCAGATACTTCGACACGCATACGGCTTAAAACCCATGCCTGATCAAATTCCTGCATGTCGTGAAAACTAATACCGCCAACTTCGGCATGTGTTCCTGCGGTTAATTGCAAAATATTGCATAAATCAGTATATTTTAAAAAACCTGTTGGTGTGCATTGCGCGAAATTTATTTCCCAGTCTTTACTTAAAACTGAAGTGAAATTTGGTGATATAGGCATTGTTTAATTTTTGATTGTAAATTTTAGATTTTAGATTGGATGTACGAAATGATTTCATTTTTTGGGGTAGCATAATCAAACCATTTTGTAGCTTCGTTTCTTTTGAACCAGGTAAGTTGTCTTTTGGAAAAACGGCGGGTATTTTTCTTGATTTCTTCGATGGCAAAAGGCAACGCGAAATCTCCGTCAAAATAACTAAATAATTCTCTATATCCGACAGTTTGAAGCGCATTTAACGCTTTGTTAGGATATAATGCTTTTGCTTCTTCTAATAAACCTTCTTTCATCATAATATCGACACGCTGATTGATTCGGTCATAAATGATTTGTCTTTCAGCATCTAAACCTATTAAAACAGGAGTGAAGTTTCGATTGTTTTTCTTTTGATTTAGGAAAGAAGAATATGGTTTTTGAGTTCCGATACAAACTTCTACAAAACGCATCATGCGTTGTGGGTTTTGTAATGTTTGTGGATTTTCTTCGTTTATTTTTTGATAATAATCAGGATCTAAATGTTGTAATTGTTCGTGAAGATATTCGATTCCGAGTTTTTCGTAGTTTGAATTTACTTTTGCACGTACTTCGGGATTAATCTCGGGAAATTCATCTAAACCTTTTAAGATCGCGTCAACATATAATCCTGAACCACCAATAAGAATGGCAAAATCATTATTTTGAAATAATTCTTCTAATTTAAGAAGGGCTTCTTTTTCGTAATCGCCAACGGTGTAATTTTCGAAAATCGATTTATTTTGAATGAAATAATGTGTGGCTGCTTGTAATTCTTCCTGATTAGGAACTGCTGTGCCAATGGTCATTTCTTTAAAAAACTGACGACTGTCGCAAGAGATTATTTCGCATTTAAAATGTTGTGCCAAAGCAATACTTAAGGCTGTTTTGCCTATAGCTGTTGGTCCGACGATGGTAATTAGGTGTTTCATATTTTTTAGCCCAGATGGAAATGAAAACCCCGGACTTATATTTGTTAGTTTTTTTTGGGATAAAAGAGCGACTTTAGAAGCTCCTTTTATGCCTTAAAAAAACAACAAAGATAAGGAGGAGTTGTAATGTACAGCTGGAATAGCTCCTTAAATTAATTATTGATTAATTCTGCTCCGCATTCGTGGCAATATTTTGCGCTATCAAAATGTACTTGTGCATTGCAATTTTGACATGTTTTTTTTGTGCTGACGGCGTTGTTACGTAAGCTGCTTTTGGCAAATTCTGCGGTAACGATTCCTGTTGGTACTGCAATGATTCCGTAACCCATAATCATAACCAGCGAAGCTAAAAACTGACCTAACGGTGATGCAGGTGAAATGTCGCCATAACCAACGGTGGTAAGGGTTACGATGGCCCAATAGATCCCGACCGGAATGCTGGTAAAACCGCTTTCTTTGCCTTCGACTACATACATTAACGAACCGATAATTACGGCGCTAATAAGTACGAAGTAGATAAATACAAGTATTTTTTCTTTACTGGCCTGCATGGCTTCACGAAGCTGTAGGGATTGCTGAGAAATTTGCGGTATGTGTAAAATTTTAAACAACCGGAAGAAACGGAGGATTCTAACGATGGTTAAAACGTTCGTAGCAGGAAAAAAGATGGACAGATACATGGGTAAAATGGCCATTAGATCGATAATTCCGTAGAAACTGAAAATATAGGTTAAAGGTTTTTTTATTGAAATTATACGCAGGATAAATTCGATGGTGAAGAAAACTGTGATAATCCATTCGCATATAATTAGATAGTAGTGGTATTTTTGATTGATGCCTTCTACTGTATCCAACATAACCAATAGTACACTTAATAAAATAAGGCCTAAAAGCACGAGATCGAAAAGACGGCCTAAAAAGGTATTACTACCGTAAAGGATTATTTGGGTCTTTTGTCTAAAAAGCTCGTATTTTGATTTTATTTTTTTCATATCGCGAAGATAATGAAAGTTTTTATTTGTTAAAAATTTAGGATTTTAAGCGATTTGCTTTTACGAATGTAATTCTGGATAATATTCTTTACATCGCGATTGTGTTGCATTGGAATGAGAATATTTTTTAGAATTTCGACATTGTTTATTTGATAGTTTAGGTCGTAAAAGGCATATCCTTGATAAATTCCGTTTTCTATCAATATCGCGCTTCTTTCGTTTACATTTCTTCCTCTGTCAATAAGAATCATGCTTTTATTTTCGAAGCTGTTTTCGGCTATAAATTGCTGTACTCTGGCATTGTAAATTTCCGGAGTGACTTCGCCAATACAAGCGCCGTCGCATTCCTTTATTTTATATTGAAAACATTCTTTTTTAGTTACATATAATCCTGTAAGCTTTTGGCACAAATGGTATTTTGTAGTGAACTTAAAAAGTGCATTTTTACCTTCTTGTAAGCTGGCGTATGACGTAATTTCTTTTTTACGCCCGTCAGCCTTTTCAAGTTTTAGATTCAAATATCCGTTAGCATCTTTTTCTACATATAATGCATATGGAAAATTGGTTTTGCGTTGTGAACGGTTATATCTGGGTCTGTTTATTTTTATTTCCTGACTTTCTTTTAATAATGCAATAAGTTCACTTCCGGTTTCATCATAGGTTATGGTGAAAACTTCGGCTTGAATTTTTTTGCTTTTGGTCGTAATTCCTGTAAAATGCTGATTGACTCTTTTTTTGATATTTTGGCTTTTGCCAATATAAATTAGAGTTCCGCCTTCGTTATAGATATAATAAACGCCGGTTTTGGTTGGCATTTGGGATAAAAGATCGAGAAATTTTGGTGCAATTCCTTTTTCGACTTCTAGTTTTATAAAATCTTTTACGATTGTTTTTTCTAAGTCTTTTTCAAGAAGCATTTTGAATAACTTGGTCGTTGCCATGGCGTCTCCGCTGGCACGATGCCTGTCGGCCATTGGAATTCCCAATGCGCGAACTAGTTTTCCTAAGCTATAAGAAGGTTGTTCTGGAATTAGTTTTTTGGCTAATTCTACTGTACAAAGTGTTCTGGCTTCGAAATCATAACCCAAACGTCTGAATTCGGTACGTAAAATTCTATAATCGAAAGAGGCGTTGTGCGCTACGATAATACAATCGGAAGTAATTTCGATGATTCGTTTGGCAACTTCAAAAAACTTAGGTGCAGAACGCAACATAGCATTATTAATCCCGGTTAATTTCACCACAAAAGGCTGAATCGGGATTTCAGGATTAACAAGGCTAATGAATTGGTCGATTACTTCATGGCCATCAAATTTATAAATGGCGATTTCGGTAATTCCTTCTTCGTTAAACTGGCCTCCAGTGGTTTCTATGTCTAGTATTGCGTACAAATTTAGTATTCAGTCTCGGTTTTTAGTATTCAGTTAAAATCTACAATCTTTAATCTACAATCTACAATTAAGTTAACGTCCGCCAAAAATGCTGCTTCCAATACGAACCATTGTGCTTCCGCATTCTATGGCAAGTTTGTAATCTCCAGACATTCCCATAGAGATTGTTTTTAGATCGCAGTTTTCAGCTTTAAGCTCTTTAATCGAATCAAAAATAGATTTTAGAAGTGTAAATTCTTTTTTAATCTGGTTTTGGTCTTCTGTGAATGTTGCCATTCCCATTAATCCTAAGATACGAATATTTTTCATCTCTTTGAATCCTGGTGAAGATAATAATTCGTTTAATTCTTTTTCGTCTAAACCAAATTTAGATTCTTCTTCGGCAATGTATATTTGAAGCAAACAGTCTATAGTTCTATTGTTTTTTAAAGCATGTTTGTTGATTTGCTCTAATAATTTTAGACTATCAACACCGTGAATCAAGCTCACAAATGGTGCCATAAATTTAACTTTATTCGACTGTACGTGACCAATCATATGCCATTGAATGTCTTTTGGCATTTCTTCGTACTTATCGACCATTTCCTGGATTTTGTTTTCTCCAAAAATGCGTTGACCGGCATTATATGCTTCCATCAAATCAGGAACAGGTTTCGTTTTAGAAACTGCAACTAGGGTTACATGTTCCGGTAAACTTGATTTGATTGTATTTAGGTTCGATTGTATCGACATGGTGTTTCTTTTTTATGAAAGAATAAATTGCTTAGAGATTTTCTCTGCTTTTTTACTTTCACTATAATCATAAAAACCTTCTCCTGATTTTACACCTAATTTTCCGGCTCTCACCATATTTACTAATAGTGGGCAAGGAGCATATTTAGGGTTTTTGAAACCTTCGTACATTACGTTTAGGATTGCAAGACAAACATCAAGGCCAATAAAATCAGCTAATTGAAGAGGTCCCATTGGGTGTCCCATTCCTAATTTCATTACGGTGTCGATTTCGTAAACTCCGGCTACTTTATTGTATAACGTTTCGATCGCTTCGTTTAGCATAGGCATCAAAATTCTATTGGCTACGAAACCTGGATAATCGTTTACTTCAACAGGAGTTTTTCCTAATTTTTCAGATAAATCCATGATGATTTTAGTCACTTCGTCGCTGGTATTGTATCCGCGAATGATTTCGACTAATTTCATAATAGGCACCGGATTCATAAAATGCATTCCGATAACTCGTTCAGGATGTGCGACAACTGCCCCAATTTGAGTAATTGAAATAGAAGAAGTATTGGTGGCTAAAATTGTATTATGAGAACAAGCTTCGTTTAATTGTTTAAAGATATTTAGTTTAAGTTCTACATTTTCTGTAGCTGCTTCCACTACTAAATCTACACCAACAACGCCATCCTTAATATCTGTATACGTAATAATATTAGTGATCGTTTTAGCAACATCTTCCTGAGTAATGGTTCCTTTAGATAACATTCGGTCGAGGTTTGCAGCAATATTTGCCATTCCTTTGTCTAATGATTTCTCAGAAACATCAATTAGTTTTACAGTAAAACCACTTTGTGCAAATGTATGAGCAATTCCGTTACCCATTGTTCCTGCACCAATTACAGCTATAGTTTTCATATTATATTAGATATTATATTTATGATTTAGCCACGAATTCACCAATTGGTTCGTGAATTCGTGGCTAATTTTATTTTTTAAATTTTCAATTATTTTTGGAAACAATCAATGATTTGATATGCTACTCTTAAAGCATCAGTTGCTTGTTCAAGTGTTACAACAGGAGTTGTATCTGTTTTTATTGCATTTGCAAATGACTCTAATTCGTCAAGAATCGCATTGTTTTGCTCGACATCAGGATTGGTAAAATAGATTTGTTTTTTTACACCTTCGGCATTTTGCAAAATCATATCAAAATCTCCTGGAACTTCTGGAGCATCTTTCATACGAACCACTTCACATCTTTTTTCTAAAAAATCAACTGAGATATAAGCATCTTTTTGAAAGAAACGTGTTTTACGCATATTTTTCAACGAAATTCTGCTTGCCGTTAAATTCGCCACGCATCCGTTTTCGAATTCAATTCGGGCATTGGCAATATCTGGAGTGTCACTAATAACAGAAACCCCACTTGCATGAATGTCTTTTACTTTTGAATTTACGACACTTAAAATAGCATCAATATCATGAATCATCAAATCCAGCACTACAGGAACATCTGTACCACGCGGATTAAATTCTGCTAAACGGTGCGTTTCTATAAACATTGGATTTTCGATCATGTTTTTTGTAGCAATAAACGCCGGATTAAAGCGCTCAACATGACCTACCTGACCTTTTACGTTGTATTCTTTGGCTAAAGCAATAATTTCTTCGGCTTCATCAACGGTATTAGCAATTGGTTTTTCTATAAAGATATGTTTTCCCGATTTTATCGCTACTTTAGCACATTTATAATGTGAGAGCGTTGGAGTTACAATATCAATGACATCCACGGCGTGGATTAATTTTGCAATAGTACTGAAGTTTTTATAACCGAATTCTTTTGATATTCGCTCGGCATTTTCTTGATTTTCATCATAAAATCCAACTAATTCGTATTTGTCAGATTGTTGTAATAAACGTAAATGTATTTTACCAAGATGACCAGCACCTAAAACTCCTACTTTTAACATGAGAATGTATTTTAAACAAAAATATAATTTATTTGTCGAAAGTAAAAGTTTAGTTATGACAAAGTCAAAATTATTTAAACAATTATAGTTGTATCTACAGACTTAATTTTTCTTTGAAGTTTTGTGTTTGTCTTCGGGAGATTTCTACTTTTAGCTCTTTTGGCAGGTGTACAAGTAAATTTCCGCTAAACCATGGGTCTATTTTAAGGATATATTCGACATTGATAATCTGATTTCTATTGGCCCGAAAGAAAAAATCATCAGGAAGCTTTTCTTCAATATTGTTTAATGATTTATTTATTATTGCTTTTTCGTCCTGAAAAAATATTTTGGTATAATTGCCGTCAACTTCAAACAGAAAAATGTCAGCAATTTTTACAAGCCAGCATTTTTCGCCATCACGAATAAAAATTTGATTGTTTAAAGTTAGTTTCTTGCTGCTTTTTTCTTCTTTTTCGGTTATATTTTGTCCCACTTTTTCGATTGCTTGTGCGAATCTTTTAGGGTTTATAGGTTTTAGTAAGTAATCTAAAGCGTTGTATTCGAAAGATTTAATAGCATACTCGTCAAAAGCGGTTGTAAAAATTGTAATAGGAACTTTATCCAGCATTTCCAGTAACTCAAAACCATCTTTTTCCGGCATGTTTATATCAAGAAAAAGTAAATCAGGCTGGGTTTCCTCTATAAGTTTAAAACCGGTATCAACATTTTCTGCTTCTCCGATAATTTCAATTTCGGGATGGTTTTTAATTAATTCCTTTAATTCGTTTCTGGCCAAACGGGAATCTTCGACAATGACAGCTTTTATTTTTTTCATACTTTAAAGTATTGGAATAATTATTTGGGCAATTACTTCATTTTCTATTTCCTGTAATTTAAAACTAGCTTTTTCACCATAAATTAAATGAAGTCTTTTTTCGATATTCTTAATTCCTAATTGAGTAGAATCTTTTTCGATAGTAAGTACGCCTGAGTTAGCAACTAAAATGCTCAAATTGTTATTTTCCAGTTGCGTTTTTAATGAAATATGACCTCCGTCTTTTAATTTCGCAATTCCATGCTTAACGGCATTTTCAACCAGCATTTGAATAATCATAGGCGGAATTTGTAATTTTAAAGTTTCTTTTTCTATTTGCGAAGTAAATTTTAAACGTTCTTCAAGTTGAATTTTAGAAATTTCTATAAAGTTTTCTACCATTTCAAGTTCTTCATCAAGGGCAATTTTCGTTACCTCATTTTTGGTAAGTGAATAACGAAGCATTTCAGACAATCTGGTGATCATTTCCCTTGATTTTTCGGGGTTTTCTAATATTAGCCCGCGAATATTATTTAAACTATTAAACATAAAATGCGGATTGATTTGCCCTTTTAAAGCATTCAGTTGAGAATCTTTCAAAGTATTTTCAATTTGCATTCGGTCCATTTTGTTGTTTTTGATTTGCAAAGTTGTTGTGTAAATCGTGTAGGCAACGATCCAAAGAAAGAAAAGAAATCCCATTGCAAAAACAAAGATAATTTGATTTTTTGCTGATTGAGATGGGTGATCAAAAACTTCAGGATTGTGATATATATAATTGATGACTATATAATTATAAGCCATTAGCGCTGCGTAATAAAGAATGGCAGCAGAGAAAATTAAAAAAAGCATTTTGATAATTTCCCAAAATTTAAAATCGTCAAGTTTTATATGTCGGTCATAAAAGTATTTTAGAACAATAGAAACAAATGTGAGCAGGCAAATACTAAAGCAGTAATCTAATAAAAGCTGCCAATTTTTATATCCTAAAAAATTTAATTCGGGAATAATAATTTGAGGAATAAAAAGTACTCCTGAATAAATAGTCCATATAATAACCTGAACTAAAATGAAAAACCGATCCTTTTTTTGAAACATTTTTATAATTTATTTTACCTTTAATGACCTTGATAAATCAACGATTTATACGATGAAAAACTTCTAAAAGAAGTAGTCATCATTCAAGAAATAAAGACACTTTTTTTTATTCCAATACAATTTTAACTAAGTAGCTGCTTAATTCAATAACAAGCGCAATAATTATTTTGATCATAATTTTAAGTTGTAAAAAACTTTGGCAATGCCGATCATTGCCAAAGTTACATTTTAAATAATTAATTTTTAGGTTGAAAATCAGGATTACCTACTTGCCATAGTGCAAAACTTAATACATCGGCAACTTCTTCGTACGATTTTGATTTTGAAGCTCCTCCAAAATGACCGGCTTCGTAATCTACTTTTAGTAGAGTTGGTTTATTAGAGGTATTTACTTCTAATAATCGGGCTGCAAATTTAGCTGGTGACCATACAATAATTCTAGGATCGTTAAATCCTGCTGTTGTCAGGGTTGCAGGATATTTTACACCTTCTTTTAGCTGCAAGTAAGAATCCATTTCTATTAGAGCTTTGGCTTCATCTTCTATTTTCATTGTTCCAAATTCTGGTGTATTTGCAGGTCCGTTTGGTGCATTTTCTCCTCTCACGGTATTCATGCTTCCTACTCCCGGGATAGCTACTGCATATAGATCTGGTCTTTCTGTAACGGCTCTTCCTACGAAAATTCCTCCTGCGCTTCTGCTGTAAATTGCCGTTTTTGTCGGATTGGTGTATCCTTCATTAATCATATATTCTGTGCACGAAATTACATCTTTCCATGTATTTTGTTTTTTGCTTTTCTGACCTTCCAAATGCCATTTTTCTCCCAGTTCTCCGCCACCTCGTACGTGTGCAACAGCAAGTATTCCGCCTTTTTCTACCCATAAAAGTAAGCCTGGATTAAAACTTGGAGACATAGACATTCCGTATGCGCCATAACCATAAAATAAAACGGGCGTATTTTTATCTTTTTTGATTCCTTTTTTATAGATAAGAGATAGTGGTACTTCAACTCCATCATAAGATTTTACCATTAATTCTTCGATTTCAAAATTTTCAAATTCAGGATATTCAGCAATAGTCGAAAGTTCTTCTCGTGTAAAAGTGTTTGTTTTTACGTCATATTTATAACGTTCTCCTTTAGTTGTCCAGCCTGTTGTTCTAACCCATAGATCAGAAAACTTATTTCCTCTTGCGCTTAAAACGATAGTAGCAGATTTTTTTGGAGTTTTAATTTCTTTATGATTTTTACCTTCAAAATCAGTAAAATATAATTTGCTTTCAATTCCGTTTTTTGTTTTTGTATAAAAAATTCCGTCTTTGGTAATCGTAACCGGATTTAAATTGGCCTCTTTGTCTTCTGGAATTACAAGTGTTGCTGTTGCCAGATCTGGATTGGCAATACTTGTTTTTGTAACTTTAAATTTGGGAGAATTCAGACTTGTATAAAAATAAATGTCTTTATTACTAAAAGCAAAACTTTTGATTTCATCTTTTCTGTCGGTTAGTAATTTCCAGCTAATTTTTGATTTAGTTAAATCTGGACCTTTTGCAATAAAAAGTTTTTGGTTTTGATTTACAGAGTAAGGCATCAGGAAAAGCATATTGCTGTCTTCGTCATAGCCCATAATAGGAATTTCTTCTTCTGCAATATTCAGTTCCGGATACATGGCCTTGCTAAAAAGTAATTTATCTGTAGCACTATCAGTTCCTACAACGTGTAATTTGGTTATAATATTCAATTGTGCTTTTGCATCGTGAATATCAGAAGTAGGTGATTGTGCGTATAAAAATGATTTATCATCTTTTAGCCAATTTGCATTACCAAATCTTAGTCTGTCAATTTTATCAGCTAAAATTTTGTTGTCGGCTAAATTTATTAAAATCATTTCGCTCATTTCTCCGCCATTTTTAGAAACATTTACGGCAATAAGTTTGGCGCTTTTATTTGGTGAAAAAGAACTAATATTAAAAATGTCTTTACTTTCTCCTTTTAAGCTTTCCGGATCAAATATTAAAGTTTCTTTTCCTTTTAAACCATTTCTTTTGTACAGTTTTGCAACCTGATCTTTTGGAGTAGTTTTTTGATAAAAGTAAGTTCCGTCTTGCGTAATCTGAACGCCGCTAATTGCTTCGCTGACTCTGTCATTTATAGAGGTCAATTGATTTATAAGAGTTTGTTTTCCCGGAATCGAGTTTAAAATATTGTTAGTATAATCTGCCTGAGCTTTTAACCAGGTTAGCGTTTGCTCACTTTTTAAATCTTCAAGATTCCTGTATTTGTCTTCAACTTTAATTCCGAAATAAGTATCAGTAACAGGAATAGAAGGTGCTTTTTCTTGTTTGCTTTGTGCGAAAGAATTTCCTGTAAAAGCAATTCCTAGAGATAGAATAGTAATTTTTTTTAATGTAATTGTTTTCATAATTAGTGTTTTTTGATTGATGATTGTTTTACTTTATAAAAGGATTATTGTTACGAATTTGTAAAGTGCAAATCCTATTATAAAACCTACCACAAATGATTTAGCGATTTTGTAAACGTTTATTTCTTTTTTAGTTTCCATGATTAATGATTTTAATGATTAATTTATTTATTATTGATTGATTGATTGATTGATTGATTGATTGATTGATTGATTGATTGATTGATTGATTGATTGATTTTTGACTTAGAGGTGAATTAAAAAACTAATGGCATTTGAGATAAGTCCAATTGCAAAACCAACAGTTAATGGTTTTAAAAATTCGGTGGTGTTTTTCATTTTAAATGTATTCATCTTCTTATTTTTTTAAGTTATTATTTCCTGTTTGATGATTCAAAAGTAGAAACACATTAGATGAAAATTTTCAAAAAAATGACGAGCGGTAAATACAACCATTTGAGTGGTAATTGATTTGCTTTTTATGAATTTGAAAGAAGATTGTACCTTGAAAACATTCTTTGTGAAAGCATTTAAAATTGATTTACTTTCTTATTTTTGCAAAAATAAAACCTACCCATTTTGAAAGACACTGCCAAACATCAAGGACTTCGTAATCAGTTAGTAAGCACTTTAGAGCAAAAAGGAATTACTGATAAAGCGGTTTTGGATGCGATAAAAAAAATCCCAAGACACCTTTTTTTGAATTCAAGTTTTGAAGATTATGCTTATCAGGATAAGGCATTTCCTATAGGAGCCGGTCAAACTATCTCACAACCTTACACGGTTGCATTTCAATCTCAATTATTAGAAGTAAAAAAAGAACACAAAATTCTGGAAATTGGTACCGGTTCAGGTTACCAAACCGCCGTTTTATGTATGTTGGGCGCTAAAGTATTTAGTGTAGAAAGACAAAACGAATTGTTTAAAACTACTTCGAATTTGTTTCCAAAATTAAACATTCGTCCTAAACATTTATCTTTTGGAGATGGATATAAAGGATTACCAAGTTACGCACCGTTTGATAGTATTATAGTTACTGCAGGCGCACCTTTTATTCCTCAGCCTTTAATGGCACAACTAAAAATAGGAGGAAGGCTGGTTATTCCGTTAGGAGAAGATGTTCAGATTATGACCTTATTGATTCGTAAAAATGAAACGCAATTTGAAAAACATGAGTTTGGAGAATTTAGATTTGTTCCTTTATTAGAAGATAAAAATTAAAGAAAAAGCCCATTGAGTTGGGCTTTTTTTATTTTGAAACCAATTCTATTGCTCTAAGTAAGTTGGCTTTTTCAATTTGAAGGATGTAATTAATAAAGAATGATTTATCATTTTTGTTTTGGCATTCTTCTAAAAGAGATAAATAATTGTCTCTGTTTTCTTGAATTGTTGCAAATATATAACCGTTTTGAAGTAATATCCAGTTCATTAATAAATTGGCAATTTGAAGATTTCCAGTTTCGAAAGGATTGAGGTTTATTATTTTTAGATATGATTCTGAAGCTAAAATTATGGGGTGCAAGCTATTTTTATTGGTTTCAAACCAATTAAAAAATAAGTTCATTTCGCGAATTACTAACGGATCATTTTTATATTTTCCAGAATTTTCGGGATTTATTCCTCTCATATATAAATTATGCATGACGAGAAATTCTTTTTCTGATATAGAAACTTTTTTTTGATTTAAATCTTTGATATAGGCAATTGCTTCTTGAAGATTTACCGCTTCAAGATGTTCGTGCATTGTTTTTCCTGTAATTGTTAGTCCTTCATTAATTACTGACTTTGTTTCTTCAAAGTTTAGTGAGTTTCCGGTTAGACGATTACTTTCATAAATAAATTCTAATTCTAATGCTTTAGATATTCTACGCAAGTCGAAATGATTTAAAGATTTAATTTGTTGTTTTAAAATTTCGATTTCATCCAAAATAATTTGAATGGTTGATAAAACGCTAGATTCAATAATTTTTTTATTATTTTGAATTTCCTGTTCAACCAATAAAAGAGCTTTTAAAGCAAATTCTTCATCTTCGATTTCGTGTAGTATTTTTGCCTTTAACCATGCAATCATTAAAGTTTCATAATCAATCTCCAAAAGTTGGGAAAGTTTTAAAATCTGTTCTCGTGTAGGTTTTCTTCCGCCGCTTTCAAATTTACTTATTAAAGCCTGGTCAATGCCAAGTAGTTGTGCTACTTCACGAGTTTTGTAACCTTTTTGCTCTCTGGCATTTTTAAGAAGTGATTTCATTTTTTCATGTAGTTTAATGTCTTGACAAAATCAGTCATTAAAATTCCGATAAAAAAAAGCAATATTTTAAATATTGCTTTTTCTAAAATTATATTTTGCTTTTTGGAGGAAGAGAACCATCTTTTCTCATTTCCTGAACTACAGTTTGCATAATGGCATCAACCGTTTGGCCCAAATCAGTTACATAATCTGATTTTGTAGTTCCTGTCCAGATTAATTTATTTTCTTTTAATGAAAAAACATTCGTCTCTACCATATAAGATGTGGTTTCCTGATAGTATCCCGGATCGTAAAAGTTGGGAGAATACATTCCGTACCAGTTTCCAAAACCATAACCATACATTCCGGTATACATTCCGTCAAAACCGCCATAATACATGCCGGTGTAAGTTCCCGGAACATAAGTGGTTTCTTTTTCGGTACTTACTAAACGCAATGTAATAACCCCATCAAAATTCTCATCTTGCAAAATTTTTAATTTTTGCTCTTTACTAAGATCTTTGACAGTTTCGTTTAGATATTCGTAAGAAGTTTTAAAGATTGGATTACTTGCAGCGATTCTGTTTTCGGTAATTCTTCGCGAAGCTTCGTCTTTTAATAAGGCTACAATCAAAACTTTTTTGAAGTTTTCCTGAGCAATTGTTATTTTGGGATCTCTCCAGCTATTAACGATAGAGGTATTACTACCACAACCCGAAAGCGCAAGAACGGCGATTACTAAAGATAAGTATTTTTTCATATTACAATTTTTTACAATGATTGTAGTAAAAATACGTATAAAATAGAAACAAACGTTCTTCTTGTAATTAAAAAATAACTTTAGTTGTAAGCCTTTTTTATTCGGTCTAAGTCGCGTTTTGTATCTTGTTCTTTTAAAGATTCGCGTTTGTCGTAGTTTTTCTTTCCTTTACAAAGACCAATTTGCAGTTTTGCAAGCCCTTTTTCGTTAGTAAATAATTTTAAAGGAACAATAGTAAGTCCTTTTGCCTGAACGCTTTTGTGAAGACTTTTTAGTTCTTTTTTATTCAAAAGCAATTTTCTCTCACTTCTAGATTTGTGATTGAATTGATTTCCAAAAGAATATTCTTCGATATAAGTATTTATAGCAAAAAGTTCGAGGTTACTAAATTCGCAAAAACTTTCAGTGATATTAGCCTTACCTAAACGTATCGATTTGATTTCAGTTCCAGATAAAACAATTCCAGCAGTATAAGTATCGATTATCTCGTAATCAAATCGCGCTCTTTTATTAAGTATATTGACTGTTTTTAACATAGGATGACAAATTTAGTAACAAATAAATGAAACAGCAATTGTTTTTGCATAAATGATATAAATTTGCATCATGGAAAAACAACAATCAAAAGATCCGTTACACGGAATCACGCTTCAAAAAATAGTAGAAGCTTTAGTAGATCATTATGGTTTTGATACTTTGGCAGAGATCATTCCGATAAAATGTTTTACTTCAAACCCGAGCGTGAAATCTAGTTTGACTTTTTTAAGAAAAACCGACTGGGCCCGCAAAAAAGTAGAAGATTTATATGTAAAATCTCTGCCTAAATTTGATAAGTAATTACAATTTATAAGAAATCATAACACCACCACCATACGGAAGCCATTCGCCACTTTTATTCCAATCTACTGCCTTTTCATATCTGCCAGGAGTTTCATCATTGTAATAACCTTTATAGAAGCCTTGGTGCCAACCACCTCTAGCATAAATATCAAGTAGAAATTTATCGCTTAGTTTAATATTGTATCCAACTGTGATGCCTAGGCGATAACCAAAACCATGTTCGTATTGGTTAAATTTCCAATGATCCCATTTTTGTAATTCGTAAACATCAGGACCAGCGTGAGCTCCCACATAAAATCCATCGTACTTTTCTTTAAAATGATAACGAACCTCCGGTGTTAATGTATAAAATTTCATCGGACTGTGCCCGTTAAAAGATTCCCAGAAAGAAGCCATAACATCAACACTTAAAGTCATTTTTTCTCCTATACTGGTTTCAATACCCACATTTGGTATCGCAACTATAGCTGTTGCAGCATTGAATTTAATAAAAGTTTGACTTTGAGACTGAATCGAAAAGAAAAGAACAAGTAGGATTAAGAATTTTTTCATAAAGTGGGTTTTCGTGGTATTAAAACAAAGCTTTGTCGCTTATTTCGCGTGCAAATATAACGCAAACCATTAATTACTATTATGTAATTGTTTTAAATTAACAAGAATATTTTTTGCAATAAGTAGGTTGAATTACTTAGATTCTAGTAATGAGTAAATTACATTATCTAAAAAACGACCTTCATAAAATTCACTTTCTTTTATATGAGCTTCTTTAACAAAACCGCATTTTTGTAATACCTTTTCTGAAGCGTAGTTTTCAGGATCAATTACAGCTTCGATAGAATGTAATTTTAAATCCTTAAAACCATAAGTAATTAATCGGTTAACGGCTTCCGGAATAATTCCGCGTCCGTGAAATTCAGGTAATAATATGTAGCCAATTTCAGCGCGGAAATTTTGAGGTTGCATTCTGTAGTAACCAATAATACCCAGAAGTTTTGAGTCACCTTTTAGTGTTATACCCCAATTTATTCCTTCATTTGCTACGATTTTTTGTTCAATCATAGCAATGTGTTCTAATGCATCTTCATTGTTTTTTACTAATGGTCTCGGGATGTATTTCATGGTTTCAGGATTCGAACGTAATTCGAAAACTTCATTTACATCATCGTTTGTTATTCTTCTTAAAAGCAAACGTTCTGTTTCTATAACAGGAAATGGCGTGAAATTAAATTCTAACATTTTTTTTAATTATAATATTGTGATAGTAAATTTTGAATTGAAGGTTTGATCACTATCCAAAATTAAAATCCCTTCTTTTTTGAATAAATCTCCTGAGTTTTCACTTGTATCCGAGTAACCCAGCCATGGCTCAATACAAATAAAAGGTGCTTGATCTTTAGTCCAGAGTCCTAAACTAGGAAAATCTTTAAAATCAACATTTATGTAAGGTTTTGATTTTTCAAGAATAGTTAATGATTTTGATTCTAAGGTTTTAAAAATCAATGCATCATTTTCGAATAATTTATAATTTAAAGGAACCGTACCATTTGTCGTTTCTAAGACTTTGGTTTTATTAGAAATTAAATCATTTTCTAAAAGATAGTATTTTAAAACTTCCTCTTTTTCAAACTCAAAAGCGTAGTCCTCAAAATTTTCGAGTAACGCTATTGCCGGATGAGCCCCAATTGAGAAAGGCAGTTTTTTACCACTTTTATTAATTACTTTATATTCTATATGTAATGAAGTATTTTCAAGAGTGTAGATAAGTTGTAATTCAAATTCAAACGGATACTTTTTTAAAGTTTCCGAATTTGATTCTAAAGAAAAAACAGCGCTATTTTCGGTTTTTTCAATCAATTGAAATTCCATATCTCTTGCAAAACCATGTCGTGGTAATTGATATTCTTTTCCTTCGATTGTGTAAGTGTTATTTTTTAAAGTCCCTACAATAGGAAAAAGAACAGGAGAGTGCTTTCCCCAAAAATCAGGACTACCTTCCCATATATATTCTTTATTATCATTGTTTTTTAATGAAAATAATTCTGCTCCGGCATGTTTTATTGAAGCACTTATTGTTGAATTTGAAATAGTTGTATTCAAAGTATTTATTATTGAAATGAATGAATTTTATAGTGATGTAAATATATTTTATAAATTTTAGTTTTTTAGGAAAATGCCTCAAATTATTTTTTTGATAAAATTTTGCTAAAATTAAATTTAAGCTTCACGTTTTCTCTCGAAATAGCTTTTTTTTTCATTAATTTGCTACATAAACAGCTAAAATATATGAAAATACAATCTTCAAAAGCCTTATTAGCCATGGCTTTGTTTGTGGGAATTTCTTCTGTTTGGGCGCAACAAAAGCCTGCAACAACAGCCGTAAATCCAGTTAATAATTACAGTTATCATGATGCATTTGGTCCACATTTTTATACAAAAAACGGGACTTCAACTCGTTCTGCAAGCGGGCAACCGGGAGTAGAGTACTGGCAAAACAGAGCCGATTATCAGATAACGGCAAAGTTAAATGCAACTACAAATGAAATTATTGGTACTGATGAAATTACATATACCAATAACAGTCCTGATAAATTAGGATTTGTATGGTTGAATTTAGATCAGAATTTATTCAAAGAAGACTCAAGAGGAAACGCTGTTGTACCTTTAACAGGAAGCCGTAATGGAGCTCAGGGACAGGTTTTTGATGGAGGAAATAAAATAAAATCAGTTAAGGTAATTTCTGTTGGAAAGAAAAAAACTGAAATTGAAGCCAAATATGTAGTAACAGATACCAGAATGCAAATTTTTCTTCCTGAAGAATTAGCATCAAAAGGAGGTACAGTAAAAATCAAAATTGAATTCTCGTTCACAGCTCCTTTTGAAGGATCAGACAGAATGGGAGTTTTAGAAACTAAAAATGGTAAAATTTTCACCATTGCACAATGGTATCCGCGTATGTGCGTGTACGATGATGTAAGAGGCTGGAACACGCATCCGTATTTAGGCGCATCTGAGTTTTATTTGGAATATGGTAATTTTGATGTAAAACTTACTGTACCTGCCAATCACTATGTGGTAGGTTCTGGAGAATTGATAAATGGAGCAGAAGTATTGCCTGCAGACGTGTTTAAACGTTATAAAGAAGCTAGTCTAAGCGATAAAACAGTTACAATTCGTTCTGCCGAAGAAGTGGCCGCAACCGCAAATACAAACGCTGCCGGAGAAAAAACATGGCATTATCAAATAAAAAATGCTCGTGATTTCTCTTGGGCATCATCTCCTGCTTTTGTTTTAGACGGAGCAAAAATCAATTTACCAAGCGGTAAAAAATCATTGGCATTATCAGCTTATCCTGTAGAAAGTTCTGGAGAAGGAGCTTACGGTCGTTCTACAGAATATGTAAAAGCAGCGATAGAACATTACTCTAAAACATGGTTTGAATATCCTTATCCCGCAGCGACAAATGTGGCAGGAAATGAAGGCGGAATGGAATATCCCGGAATTGTTTTTTGCAGCTGGGAATCAAAAGGTCAGGATTTATGGGGTGTTACAGATCATGAATTTGGTCACATCTGGTTTCCTATGATTGTAGGTTCAAACGAAAGATTATTTGGCTGGATGGATGAAGGTTTTAATACTTTTATTAATTCTCTAAGTACTGCCGAATTTAATAAAGGAGAGTATGTAGAGGCACCAACAGATTTGCATAAAGCAGCTGAGTCATTTACAAGACCTACTTTAGAAACCATAATGAGTTCACCTGATAATATGAAAGAAGCAAATATTGGTATGTTATGCTACTTTAAACCAAGTTCAGGATTGGTTATTTTAAGAGAACAGATATTAGGAAAAGAGCGTTTTGATACTGCTTTCCGTACTTATATCGAGCGTTGGGCATATAAACACCCTCAGCCTGATGACTTTTTCAGATCTATGGAAAATGTTGCAGGTGAAGATTTAAGCTGGTTCTGGAGAAGCTGGTACGTAAACAACTGGCGTTTTGATCAGGGAATTAACTCAATTAAGTACGTTAAAAATGATCCTTCAAAAGGAGTTGTGATTACGGTAGAAAATTTTGATAAAATGCCAATGCCGGTTATTTTAGACGTGAAAACAAAAAGCGGAAAAGTGACCAGAGTTAAATTGCCTGTAGAAATTTGGCAACGTAATACTGTATGGTCTTTCAAGCATAATTCTACAGAAGAAATCGAAAGTATTACTCTTGATCCTGATCATGTTTTTCCTGATAATAACGAATCAAACAATGTGTGGACATCGGGAAACGGTAAAATAGAGAAGGATGTAATTTTAGACGGATATTTAGGAACATATTCAACTTCAAGAGCGCCTTTGAAAATTGATTTTACAGAAAAGAACAGTACATTAAATGTTGAGATTACAAACTTTCCTAAGTTTACTGTAGCTCCTGTAGAAAACGAAAAAGATACTTTTGAATCTAAAAGTGCCGGATTAAAATTTAAGTTTAACGAAGCTAAAACAGGTTTTGATATGATTATTTTGGGTAATGGAGAAATCATTCCATTTACTAAAAAATAAAAATACAAATTTATAAAGGTTTTAAAGCCCGATAGTTATTAATAACTATCGGGCTTTTTTTTTAGATTTAGAAAATAAACTCAGAACCTCTTAGTATCTTAGAAACTTAGTACCTTTTAAAGAAAAAATAACATAACGATAAAAAAATGTTAGAATTTTATTTTTTTGTTTTGTAAATAAAAAAATAGTGTACTTTTGCAGCGATGAATAAAATAAGTTTACATATAACTTCTTTGTCACGGACAAACTTTCCTGTAACTTCTCCCGAAGTACGGATACTATCTCTATAGTATTCACAGAGTTTTTCGCCGCGTCTTTATTTATATTCATTTTTCATTTTGAAATCACAACATTTGTCCATTGGACAAACATATCCTAAAAGTATATATAATTTCCTGAATTTTCTTAATCAAGTTTTTGATTTTGAGAATGTTACTTCTATTATGTCTATTTTTGTCGGATCGATTTCCGGATTTCAAACTAAACAATACGTTTTAATTTTTAACTCTAACTTCAACTATTGAAATGAAAATCTCTATTGTTGTTACTCAGGAAGAACACTTCAAATTCGCACAGGAAATTTGCGATACAATAGAATCATCTGCCTTATTAAGAGGTACAGGGATTGCTAAAAGAACTCCTGAATACATTCAGAAAAAAATGTCGAATGGTGATGCGATGATTGCTCTGGCAGACGGAAAGTTTGCAGGTTTTTGTTATATCGAAAGTTGGCAACACGGAAAATTCGTTGCTCATTCTGGCTTAATTGTTCATCCGGATTACAGAAGTTTAGGTTTGGCAAAAAAAATCAAATCGAAAGTTTTTGATTATTCTCTAAAAAGATACCCGGATGCTAAAATATTTGGTATTACAACCGGTTTGGCTGTAATGAAAATCAACTCTGATTTGGGATATAAACCAGTTCCTTTTTCAGAATTAACAACAGATCCGAGTTTTTGGGCAGGTTGTAAAACGTGTACCAATTACCAAATCCTGCAAAGCAAAGAAAACAAAATGTGTCTTTGTACCGGAATGTTGTACGACCCGAAAGAAAAACAAAAAGATCCGCCAAGACATCCTTTTAATGAGGCTGTTTTAAGCAGATTAAAAAAAATTAAACAAGCCTTATTCTTAAATAAAATACTGTCTTTCGGTTTTTTATCTTAAGAATTTAAATTTAAAAAGAAATCTCAAACTTGCTACATACGAAAGTATTAGCCTAAATTATAAAAAATGAAAAAAGTTGTATTAGCTTATAGTGGAGGATTAGATACCTCGTATTGTTTGAAATATTTAAAAAATGAAAAAGGATACGAAGTTCACACCGTACTTGTAGATACAGGAGGATTTGATGCTGAAGAATTATCAGCAATCGAAAAAAGAGCTTACGAATTAGGAAGCGCACAACACGCAAATCTTACAATCGTAGACAAATATTACGACAAAGCTATAAAATATTTGATTTTTGGTAATGTATTAAAAAACAATACATATCCATTATCAGTAAGTGCAGAACGTGTTTTTCAGGCAATTGAAGCTATTAAATATGCTAAAAAAGTTGGAGCAAGCGCGATCGCACACGGAAGTACAGGTGCAGGAAATGATCAGATTCGTTTTGATTTAATTTTCCAAACCATTGCTCCGGAAATTGAAATTATTACTCCAATTAGAGATTTAAAACTTTCAAGACAAGAAGAAGTAGATTATTTATCTAAAAACGGAGTTCATTATTCTTGGGAAAAAGCACAATATTCGATCAATAAAGGACTTTGGGGAACAAGTGTTGGAGGAAAAGAAACTTTAACATCTAGTCAACCTTTGCCAGGTGATGCTTACCCTTCGCAATTGAAAAAAGAAGGAGAAGAAAAAGTAAGATTAGAATTTGAACAAGGAGAATTAGTGGCAATAAATGGTGTAAAAGACAAACCATCAAACAATATTGTAGCCCTTGAAAAGTTAGCAAATGCTTTTGCAATTGGTAGAGATATTCACGTAGGAGATACTATTATTGGTATTAAAGGAAGAGTTGGTTTTGAAGCTGCTGCGCCATTAATCATCATAAAAGCGCACCATTTATTAGAGAAACATACTCTTGGTAAATGGCAACAATACTGGAAAGAACAATTAGGAAACTGGTACGGAATGTTGTTTCACGAAGGTCAGTTTTTAGATCCGGTAATGAGAAACATCGAAACATTCTTGCAAGATACACAAAAAACAGTAAACGGTGTTGTAACTGTTTCTTTGAAACCATATCATTTTTCGCTTGACGGAATCGAATCAGATAATGATTTAATGAATACAGGATTTGGTCAATACGGAGAAATGAACAATGCATGGACATCAGACGATGCAAAAGGGTTTATTAAGATTTTAGGAAATGCACAAAACATATTTTCATCTGTAAATCATTTAGATCATGATTAATGTCGGAATAATTGGTGGTTCGGGCTATACGGCCGGAGAACTTATCAGAATCTTGATGTATCATCCCAATGTAAACATTGATTTTGTTTACAGTACAACAAATGCTGGAAAATCACTTTCTGTGGCACACCATGATTTGATGGGAGATATTGAAATGAATTTTACTGATGTTGTAAATCCTGACGTAAATGTTGTTTTTTTATGTCTGGGCCACGGTAAATCGATTTCATTTTTACAAGAAAATAAATTTGCTGGTCACACTAAAATCATCGACTTAGGAAATGATTTCAGATTAACGAAAGATGCTAATTTTGACGGAAAAGAATTCGTTTACGGATTGCCTGAACTGAATAAAGCAGCCATTAAAAAAGCAAATTTCATTGCAAATCCAGGTTGTTTTGCTACGGCGATTCAATTGGCTTTGTTGCCATTAGCGAAAAATAATCTTCTTAAAGATGACATTCATATTAACGCAACAACAGGAAGTACCGGAGCAGGAGTAAGTCTTGCTGAAACTTCGCACTTTAGTTGGAGAAACAATAATATGTCGCATTATAAAGCTTTTGAGCACCAACATTTGGGAGAAATCAATCAAAGCGTGAATCAATTGCAGGAAGATTATTCAGATGAGTTAATTTTTGTTCCGAATAGAGGAGATTTTACAAGAGGAATTTTTGCAACATTATATACAACTTCTGAAGAAAGTTTAGAAGATTTAGTAGCAAAATACCAAGATTTTTATAAAAATGAACCTTTTGTAACCGTAACAACGACAAACATCAACATGAAGCAAGTCGTTCAAACCAACAAATGTATCATCAGTTTATTGAAAAAAGGAAACCGGGTTTTAATCACTTCAATTATTGACAACTTAACCAAAGGTGCTTCAGGACAAGCGATTCAAAACATGAATTTAATGTTCGGATTAGAAGAAACGACAGGTTTACATTTGAAGCCAAGCGGATTTTAAATTGTTGTCAAAACGGTTAATCGTTTATTCGGTTAATCGATTAAACAAATGAACGGTTAAACAATTAAACAACAAGAAGATGAATTTATTTAACGTATACCCACTTTATGATATAACTCCTGTAAAAGCGCTAGATTGCACAATTACAGACAATAACGGAGTGGAATATTTAGACTTATATAGCGGACATGGTGTAATTTCAATCGGCCATACGCAACCTGATTATGTTGAGAAACTAAAAAATCAATTAGATCATTTAGGATTTTATTCGAATGCTATTCAGAATCCTTTGCAGGTAGAATTAGCTCAGAAATTAGGTAAACTTTCAGGATTAGAAGATTACGAATTGTTTTTATGCAGTTCTGGAGCTGAAGCAAACGAAAATGCATTAAAGTTAGCTTCTTTTCATAACGGAAAATCAAGAGTTATCGCTTTTGATAATTCGTTCCACGGAAGAACTTCTGCGGCCGTTGCCGTTACAGACAATAAGAAAATCGTAGCACCAATTAACGCACAACAAGTCGTTACTTTTTTACCTTTAAATCAAATCGAATTAGTTGAAGCAGAACTTGAAAAAGGAGATGTTACAGCAGTAATTATCGAAGGAATTCAAGGAGTTGGAGGTTTAGACCAAGGAACAACAGAATTTTTTCAGGCTTTAGAAAAAGCATGTAAAAAACACGATGTTGTTTTAATTTTAGACGAAGTACAATCAGGATACGGAAGAAGCGGAAAATTTTTCGCGTTCCAACATCACGGAATCAACGCTGATATTATTTCGGTAGCGAAAGGAATGGGGAACGGATTTCCGGTTGGAGCTATTTTAATTTCACCAAAATTTGAAGCAAGTTTCGGATTATTAGGAACTACTTTCGGCGGAAGCCATTTATCTTGTGCAGCTTCAATTGCCGTTTTAGATGTAATCGAAAAACTTGATTTACAGAAAAATGTAAATGAAGTTTACGAATATTTCTTAGAAAAAATCAAAGAAGTTCCAGGAATCAAACAAGTAAAAGGAAAAGGTTTAATGCTTGGAGTAGAATTTGATTTTGATGTAGCAGCTTTAAGAAAGAAGTTAATCATCGAAAAACATATTTTTACAGGAAGCGCCAACAACAAAAATCTGTTAAGAATTTTACCACCATTGACAGTGAAAAAAGCTGATATAGATACGTTTGTAAAAGCTTTAAAAGAAAGCTTGGAAGAGCTTAAAAATTAAATTACCGTAAAGTTAAACCTGACGGGTTTTTAAAACCCGTCAGGTTTAGAATATAAGTTTCTAAAAAGAAACGACCAAAAAACAACCAACCAACTATAAATTATGAATCCATTATCAATTGAAAAACGCAATCTGGTTTTGCGCTCTATGGCAAAACTGGTCGAGCAGTATCGAAATTCCATTATTCTTACTAGTAAAGAAGATTTATTAGCTTATGATGGTTCAGATTTAGCAATGCAGGAACGCTTAAAAGTAGATGATAAAAAAGTCGACGAGATGATTTTGTCTTTGAATCAACTAGCTTCTCAGGAAGATCCGGTTGGAGTAGAGCGTTTTCATTTTACTCATGATAATGGAATAAAAGTCATAAATAAAACAGCCGCTTTTGGTACGATTTTAATCATTTACGAATCTCGCCCGGATGTTACCATTGAAGCGGGAGGAATTGCCTTTAAATCTGGAAATAAAATTTTATTAAAAGGAGGAAAAGAAGCTTTAAAATCAAATTTAAAAATTGTCGATTTATGGCATCAGGCTTTAGAAGAAAATAGAGTTTCGAAAGACTGGGTAGAATATCTCAATTATAATCGTGCAGAAACACAGGCTTTTTTAGAAAAACCAACTCAAAAAGTAGATTTAATAGTTCCGAGAGGAGGAGAAAAATTAATCGAATTTGTAAAAGCACATGCCACTTGTCCGGTTATTGTAAGCGGACGGGGCAATAATTTTGTATACGTTCATAAAGATGCAGATACAGATTTGGCTTTAAAGATTATTTTGAATGCTAAAATCTCAAAAATATCAGCTTGTAATGCAGTCGATAAGGTTTTAATAGATTCTAAATTACCTAATTTTGAAGGTTTTGCTGCTATTTTGATCGAGACTTTAAAAGAATCTAATGTAGAAGTAATCGTTGATGAATCTTTGAAAAGTTTTGAAGATACAGAAACACTTCAAAACGAAGATATCTGGTACGAAGAATTTCTGGATTATAAAATTGTAATCGGTACCATTGATTCTGAGGAAAATGCAATTGACAAAATAAATAAATATTGTGGCGGACACTCGGCGGTAATTATTACCAGAGACGACAAAGCAGCTCAAAAATTTATGGATGCCGTTGATACAGCCGCAGTTTACCAAAATGCTTCAACCCGTTTCACAGACGGAGGACAATTTGGTTTAGGAGGAGAATTAGCGATAAGCACCGATAAATTGCACCAAAGAGGACCAATTGGTTTACAACATTTGGTAACCAATAAATGGTATGTTTACGGAGAAGGACAAATTAGGTAATTGAGATAATTAGTCAATTAGATAATTAGAATTTAATTGTAGACAAAGCTTTGCGAACTTAGCGTTTGTAAACACAAACAGAATAAAAAACCTTGCGGACTTTGCGGTTAAAACAACTGCGGTTAAAACAATAACAATGGGAAAAAAGCGGATTTTATTAAAAATAGGAAGTAATACTTTAACAAAAGAAACCAATCATATTTCGCGGGGAAAGATTGAAGACCTCGGAATGCAGATTGCAGCTCTCAATAAAGATTACGAATTTGTAATTGTAAGTTCCGGAGCAATTGCAGCAGCCAAGCAATTTGTAAAGCTCGAAAGCAAAGGAAAAGAAATTGCATTAAAACAAGCTTTAGCCTCAATTGGTCAGCCACATTTAATGCGGATTTTTCACGAGAATTTCAGCGATTTAGGTTTATTGACATCACAATGTTTATTGTCTTATTCAGATTTTGAGAAAGACCAGTCAAAAGTAAATATTGTCAATACGATAAACGTTTTGGTCGAGAACAATTACATTCCGATTATTAATGAAAATGATACCGTTGCCACAGATGAGATCAGGTTTGGAGATAACGATAAATTAGCGGCTTTAACAGCAGTATTGCTAAATGTTGATATTCTGATTATTGCCACCAATACGAACGGAATTTACACCAAGAATTCTATTCATGATGAAAATCCCGAAACGATTAAATTAGTAAATGATTTAAAAACATTGGAAAAAGAAATCGGCGAATCAAAATCATCACACGGAACAGGCGGAATGCAATCAAAAATTGAAGCTGCCGCAATTGCAAAAGCAGCCAACATCGAAACCTGGATCGTTAACGGATTAAATGATAATTTTATTTTAAAAGCATTAGAAGGCGAAATTCCTTTTACGAAAATTGTGTAGAAATGTTTATTTGTTTAATCGTTAATTCGGTTAATCGATCGGGCAAATAAACAGTTAAACAAATTAACGATTAAACAAGAAAAAGACATGAATTATATTTCAATAAAAGACATCGACTCATTATCAAAATGGGTAAAAAGTGCGTTAAAAATCAAAAAGAACCCACTTAAAAATCAAAAATTAGGTAAAAACAAAACCTTAGGAATGTTATTCTTCAACCCGAGTTTAAGAACGCGTTTGAGTACTCAAAAAGCAGCTTTAAACTTAGGAATGAATGTTATGGTAATGAATTTTACCAACGAAGGCTGGACATTAGAATTCGAAGACGGAGCAATCATGAATTCCGGTGCTTCGGAACACATTAAAGAAGCTGCCGAAGTAGTTTCTCAATATTGTGATATTATCGCTATCCGTGCTTTTGCAGGTTTGGTAGACAAAGAAAAAGATTATCAGGAAACAGTAATCTCAGGATTTTTGAAACACGCAACCGTGCCAATCGTAAATATGGAAAGCGCTGTTCGTCACCCAATGCAATCTTTGGCAGACGCCATTACAATGGAAGAATACAAAATGAAACATAAACCAAAAGTTGTTTTGTCCTGGGCGCCGCATCCAAAAGCTTTACCTCAGGCAGTTGCCAATTCATTTGTAGAAATGATGCAGATGCAAAAAGACATGGATTTTGTAATCACACATCCGGAAGGTTACGAACTAAGCCCCGAAATCACGAAAGATTGCAAAATCGAATACGATCAGGATAAAGCTTTCGAAAATGCCGATTTCGTTTACGTAAAAAACTGGAGTAACTTCAACGATTACGGAAAAGTAACCAACAGCGATCCAAACTGGACCGTTACAGCCGAAAAAATGGCTCTAACCAACAATGGAAAATTCATGCACTGTCTGCCGGTTCGTCGTAACGTAATTGTAAGCGACGAAGTTTTAGACGGAGAAAATTCAATTGTAATCGAACAGGCGAATAACAGAACGTATTCGGCACAATTAGTTTTACAAAAGATTTTAAAGAAAATGTAATTTTTTGAGGTACTAAGGCTCTAAGTTTCTAAGATGCTAAGAAACTGCTGAACAAAAACCTTAGTCCCTTAGAACCTTAGCAACTTAGAACCTCATGAAGAAAGTTACCGTTATAAAAATAGGTGGAAACATCATCGATAATCCAACAGAATTAGAACAATTCTTAACCGATTTTTCTAAAATTGAAGGCTATAAAGTTTTAGTTCACGGCGGCGGAAAATCGGCGACAAAAATGGCTCAGAGTATTGGTTTGGTACCGCAGATGATCGACGGACGCCGAATCACCGATGCGCCAATGCTTGATGTTGTCGTAATGATTTACGCAGGACAAATCAACAAACATATTGTAGCGCAATTACAAGCCAAAGACAATAATGCAATTGGTTTTTCTGGAGCTGATGGAAATTTAATTCAATCTACAAAACGAAATCACCCCACAATCGATTACGGATTTGTAGGCGATGTAAAACAGGTTAATACCAAATTATTAGCCACTTTATTAGAAACAGGAATCGTTCCCGTTTTTTGCGCCATCACACACGATAAAAACGGACAATTACTAAACACAAATGCCGATACTATTGCGAGCGAACTATCAATCGCATTGTCTGAAGTTTTTGATGTTACACTAACTTATTGTTTCGAAAAACAAGGCGTTTTGCAAGATTCAGAAGACGATTCATCTGTAATAACCCAAATCAACGAAGAACTTTATAATAAGCTAAAAGAAGAAAAAGTAATTCATTCCGGAATGATTCCAAAGCTGGATAATTGCTTCAATAGTTTGTCAAGAGGCGTTCAGAAAATCAAAATTGGGCATCATAAAATGCTTCAAAACCCTGACGTTCTGCATACAACGATTACTTTATAAAGTGATTGCCACGAATTACACAAATTGACACTATTTTTTTCTGTTTAAAGAGAAAATAATTTTAGAAGTACATAAAAAAGTTATTTTGATTTTAAATCTTTTACAAAAAGATAATTTGTGAAAATCACTGCAATTAGTGGCAAAAAAACAGAGCTTCGCAGTACTTTTAAATTTTAATTTAAGAAATTTGCGCAAATTAAAAATGTCACAGATTTAATTAAAAACTTCGTGACTTTGTCCCGATAGCTATCGGGATAACGGCAAAGAAACCATAACTATGAAAAATATTGCAACGCTTACCCAGGAAGCAATTAGTTTATTAAAAAGCCTTATCGAAACCCCTTCTTTTTCAAGCGAAGAAGATCAAACGGCACTTTTAATAGAAAATTGGTTCAATCAAAACGAAATTCCTTTTAAAAGAGAAAATAATAATGTTTGGGCTTTCAATAAATATTTCGACGAAAATAAACCAACACTTTTACTAAATTCACACCACGATACCGTAAAACCAAATCAGGCCTACACCAATGATCCTTTTAAAGCCATCGAAAAAGACGGCAAATTATTCGGACTAGGAAGCAACGATGCAGGAGGATGTCTCGTTTCGTTATTAGCCACTTTTGTACATTTTTATGAGAATCAAAATTTGTCTCATAACCTTGTAATCGTAGCTTCGGCAGAAGAAGAAAGCAGCGGAAAAAATGGTTTAAATAGTGTTTTAAAACATTTACCAGAATTAGATTGCGCCATTGTAGGAGAACCAACATTAATGCAACTTGCTGTTGCTGAGAAAGGTTTGTTAGTTCTTGACGTAAAAGTAAAAGGAACCGCAAGTCACGCCGCGCATCAAAACGATGATAATTCATTATACAAATCAATTCCTGTAATGGAATGGTTTAAAAACTATAAATTCGACAAAATTTCAGACGTTTTAGGTCCCGTAAAAATGACCGTAACGCAAATTAGTGCCGGAAAACAACATAATGTAGTGCCTTCAGAATGTGATTTGGTGGTAGACATTCGTGTAACAGATCGTTATACAAATGCCGAGATTTTAGAAGTAGTAAAAGCAAATGTAAATGCCGAAGTAACGCCAAGGTCAATGCATTTAAACGCATCGTCTATTCCGGTTGAGCATGGTTTAGTACAAGCCGGAATCGCTTTAGGAAGAACAACTTATGGCTCGCCAACACTTTCAGATCAATCCGTTTTAAGCTGTCAGTCTTTAAAGTTAGGCCCAGGAGAAACATTACGTTCACATTCAGCAGACGAATTTATTTTTGTAAACGAAATAGAAGAAGGAGTCGATTTGTATATCAAAATACTAACTGATTTCTTTAAATTATAATATTAATCCTTGTCCTGAGCGAAGTCGAAGGATTAGGAGCTATTTCCCGCTATCCGTTCCAATCTTTTATTTTTTTAAAGAAAAAAAATAAAAGGATTTCCACTGCTATCGGGGCTAGAAACACCAACAGTATAAACGACAACATTAGAATAAATTAGAAAATAAACCACAAAGAAAGAAATCTAGAATCTAAGAAGTTCGAAAATCTAAGCAGTCTAAAAATCTAAAATCTAAGAAGTCTAAAAAACAGAACCTATGAAACTTTGGGAAAAAGGAATACCAACAGATAAACAAATCGAACATTTCACCGTAGGTAACGATCGTGAACTCGATTTAGTTTTGGCAAAATACGATGCTTTAGGTTCTATTGCACATGCTAAAATGTTGGGGCAAATTGGTTTATTAACTCAGGAAGAAACCACTTCTTTGGTTGATGCCTTAAACGAAATCATTGCTGACGTTGCAAAAGGAAACTTCGTAATCGAAGACAGTTTTGAAGACGTACATTCTAAAATAGAATATTTACTAACCGTAAAATTGGGCGACGCCGGAAAGAAAATCCACACCGCGCGTTCTCGTAACGATCAGGTTTTGGTTGATGTTCATTTGTATTTAAAAGACGAATTAAAAGCCTTAAAAGAACAAGTAAAAACATTATTCGACTTGTTGATGGAATCGGCAGAAAAACACCAAAATGTTTTATTGCCAGGATATACACATTTACAAATCGCCATGCCATCCTCATTCGGAATGTGGTTTTCTGCTTACGCTGAAAGTTTTATTGATGATGTTACGATGTTAAACGCAGCTTCAAAAATTGTTGATCAAAACCCGTTAGGATCTGCCGCAGGTTACGGAAGTTCGTTCCCAATCAACAGAACATTTACAACTCAGGAACTAGGTTTTGAAACTTTAAAATTCAATGCTGTTGCAGCACAAATGAGCCGCGGAAAAGCAGAGAAAACTGTTGCATTTGCAATGGCAAGTGTTGCAGGAACTTTATCAAAATTCGCCATGGATGTTTGTTTGTACATGAGCCAAAACTTTGATTTTATTGGTCTTCCAGCACATCTTACAACAGGATCGAGCATTATGCCGCACAAGAAAAATCCGGATGTTTTCGAATTAATCAGAGGAAAATGCAATAAGATTCAGGCACTTCCATACGAAATCACTTTAATCACTAATAATTTACCAAGCGGTTATCACAGAGATTTACAACTTTTGAAAGAAGGATTATTTCCAGCACTTCAAAACTTAAAAGCATGTTTAGATATTGCGATTTTTTCTGTAAAAGACATTACAGTAAAAGACAATATCTTAAAAGATAAAAAATACGATTATTTGTTTACAGTAGATACTTTAAACGAAATGGTAGTTGCAGGAATGCCTTTTAGAGATGCGTACAAAGCTGTTGCTGAACAATTAGAAGCAGGAACGTATCAATCTCCAAAAGAAACAAAACACACGCACGAAGGCAGTATTAATAATTTATGTCTGGAAGCGATTAAAGATAAAATGAAAGCCGCTTTTTAAAGCTTTCTCCCAATAAAAAAAAGCCGATTTGTATTAAATGCAAATCGGCTTTTTTTTATTTAATAGTATTGTGATTAGCTTTTATTACTGCAAGTTGTAGATATTACTCCATTCGAAGTTACCTGAAGTGTTGCTCCGGCACCACATGTTGAGTTAGTTACATATTGTTCTACTTTTCCAAGAGGAATCGTAGTGTAAGTATAAGAAGGTTTATTCACTTTGGTCCCAAAATCCATTGGACCTTTGCGACAACGATCAAATACAATCCCAACCGTTCCGCCGTCTGTACTTATATATTCTTTAAAAACCTTTTCTACTTTTGCAAAATCAGTTCCTTCAACATAACAAGTTGAGTTTTTAATTCCTCCGCCTAAACCAATAGCCAAAGAACCAGATTCTGATGTGTTGTAATAACAATTCAGGATATGAAGTTCTGCATTTCTGGCGCGCGGCATTCTTTGTTTGCAGCCTTCTGCCCAATAACAATTCTTGAAAGTTATGCTGTAATGTCCGTCAGCAGGAGCATCATTTTTGTTTGAGCCAATAAGATTACTAAACCTATGATCGTCTGCTCCGCCAGATCCACCAGCTTTAGGGGCTTTTAAATACGTAAATTTACACCATGAAATTGTAACGTTATCGGTTTTTCCTTTATTATCAAAATTGCCGTCCTGACCATCCTGAAACTCACAATGATCAACCCAAAGATTGGTACAATCTGCAGTAAGATTATCTTGTCCGTCAATGTCATATGCGCCGGGGCCAACGAAAACAAGATTTCTGATAATAACATTATCAGAACCCGGTTTTAAAGATAAAATACCCGCTCCCGGATTCGACTGGTTTTCATTAACCAGTTTAGCACCAGGCAATCCTAACAAAGTTTTATTGGTTACCATTTCATGAATAGGCTCACCACTCGGAATTGTAATTATACCTGAAATTAAAATTACTGCCGGCGATTTCGATTTAATTTCTGCCAACAAATCATTATAAGTTGTTACTGTAACGGGAGTAGAGCTTCCGCCTCCAGTAGTGGCTGCGCCAAATCCTTCAGGAGATTCCATATAATAATTTTGTGCAAAAAGAGAAGACATACTCAATAAGAAAAAGAGTAAAAGCAGATTTTGTTTCATTTTATAATGATGTTTTTATTTGTGGTTTCTTTAATTGATTAGTTAAATGTAATCGATTACACAAATTTAAATGATTAATCTTTACGATTAACTATTTTACAGAAAATATTAACGATTTAAATGATTTAAAATTTATAAGTATTTTTTTACTAACAAAATATTCAATCAAAAAGACTATTTTTGATTTGTATGACTATAAAAGTAAATTATGAATAAGTTTGATGACCAGGCAACAAAATCGCTTTTGGATAAAAATCTAATAACTGAAAATCAATATCAGGAAATTACCGCCTATCGCAATTTAAATATTTTCTCGCTAAATGCAGAACTGAAATTGTTTCTCTATTTATCGGTTTTATTGTTTACTTCCGGAATAGGGATTTTAATTTACAATAATATAGATAGTATTGGTCATATTGCGATTCTTTCTTTATTGTTGGTCGTTATAGTAGTTTGTTTTTATTATTGTTTTAAAAACTCAAAAGGATTTCAAAAACACGAAACCACTTTTGAGCATCCGGTTGTAGAATATCTGGCATTGGCTGGGAGTATTTTAACGTGCATTTTTATAGGGTATCTGCAATTTCAATATCAACCATTCGGAACAAATTATAGATTCGCAACTTTAATTCCAACCATAGTGAGTTTCTTCTGTGCGTATTATTTCGATAATAAAAGTATACTGACTATTGCGATTACAGGTTTGGCTGCTTTCATCGGGCTTTCGGTTACACCACAGGATTTACTAAATAATAGTAATTTTTATCAGGATCAAACATTAAGTTATTCTGCAATAATATTGGGCATTTTACTTATTTTATGGACGATTTATAGTTCCAAAATTCAGTTGAAAACACATTTTAATCTTATCTATCTCACTTTTGCCTTGCATATCATTAGTATTGCTGCAATTAGCAGTTTATTTGATTATTTCGAATACGGAATTTGGTTTTTATTTCTGATTGTCTTGGCGGCATCTTCTTTTTATTTTTATAAAATTAGCCATGAGCTTAAAGCAATTTCGTTATATGTATTTATGATTATCTACGCTTATATCGGAATTAATATTTTCCTGGTTAGAATTTTTGACAGCATTAATTTCTCTGATGTTTGGGTATTATTTATTATGATCCTTCCGGTATATTTTATAGGATCTATAATTATGTTTATTAAATTGATTAAAACCTTCAATAAAGAAATTGCAGCATGATAATATACGATAAAAATTTATTAAACAATCTAGCTTTAGTAGAAGAGGCGAAGACTTTAGAATCTGCCGGTTTTATTAGCAAAGAACAAAAAAATCTGATTAAAAAAGAATTGCCGGCTTTTAAGAGACAAAGTAATCTTCTCATACGTTTAGGATTCTTTTTGCTGGGAGCATTTTTGTATTTATCTGTGTGTGGTGTAATCTCATTAATGGGACTTACGAGTTCTGGTTCTGAACATACTTTTTTTAAGGTTTGTTGCTTTATATTCGCTGCTATTGGTTTTGCCGGAGCAGAGTTTTTGGCTGTACAAAAATATTACGGACACGGTTTAGATGATGCCTTTATTTTAGGTGCTATTTTAAATATAGGATTTGCTATTGCTATAATCACTGAAGGTTATGAGCTGCAAATAGCGCTTTTTGTCGCAGTAGCTTCCTTTTTTATGTACAGACGATATTTGCATTTATTGTCTTTATTGGTTTTCTGTATAGCAGCTACAGCAATTTTATTTTTCGGAATGTTCGAATTTGGAGATATCGCCAAAACCATCTTACCATTTGTAGCCCTGCTGGCTTCGGCTATATTTTATTTCTTAACAAAAAGAATGATCAATAATCTTAAGGACATTTATTTCTATAATGGTTTATTATTAGCTAATAGTTTCTGTTTGGTATTGTTTTATCTTTCATGCAATTATTTAGTTGTTAGGGAACTTTCGGTGGAGTTTTTAGGAAATGAAGTACTTCCGGGACAAGATATTCCGTTTGCTTATTTCTTTTATGCTTTTACATTTATAGTGCCGGCTGTTTATTTGGTTCAGGCTTTAAAAACAAAAGACAGAATTATGCTGTGGATCAGCTTTTTGGCTATCGCATTTTCTTTCTATATCATTCGATTCTATTACTCAGTTTTACCAATAGAAGTAGCGCTAACCCTTGGTGGATCAATAATGTTTGCTATTGCTTATTTTGCAATTCGAAAATTAAAAGATAAAGAAAGTGGTTTGACTTTTAAACCGGATAGAATAAATCACTCAAATGCAATTTTAAATGCCGAAGCTTTAATCGTAGCCTCAACATTTGGCATGAAACCGGAAGTAAAAGGACCAGATTCTCCAATGGATTTTGGTGGAGGAGGATTTAGTGGAGGAGGTTCAGAGGGAACTTTTTAATTTTGTAAAAAGTGAAACGTAAAAAGTGAGATGTAGGTTTATTTAATCTACATCTCACTTTTTACAAAAATCTTTTTACAAGAAAAAAATTATATTTTTTCTTTTAAAGCCACAGCGTCAATATCGCTGTGCGAAACATCATAAACAGCTTTTCCGTCTCTGATTAAGATTAATTGAGGAGATTCATGATATACATTAAACCTGCTGGCAATTTCGTTAGAGATATCTCTGTGCGCAATTAAATCTAAAAAATAAGCAGCAACGCTATCGTTTAAATCGTATTCACGTTCAAATTGTTTCAAAGCCATTCGGCTAATACTACATCTTGTACTGTGCTTAAAAATTACAACCGGTTTCTCATTTGAGATCGCTGTAACTTCTGATAATTGCGCAATATCTGTTAATTCTGTCCAATTAACATTGCTTTTTTGAGATTCTGTGTTCTCTGAACTTCCGAAGATTGAATTTAAAAAACTCATATTGACGTGTTTTATGACTTTTTGACGTGTAAAAATGATAAAAATCAGTTTTTTAGCGTCATTTTGTCTGTATTTTTAGTGTGGAATATAATTTGAATAATCAGATGCAAAGTTAAATGATTTAAACTTAAAAATTTAATCCAATAAATCGTAATTTTAATCATATCAAACTCTATAACTAACGATCAAACTTAAAACGTATACATATGAACATAAATAAATTTACAATTAAGTCGCAGGAAGCTATACAGTTATCTCAACAGTTAGCTCAAAGCAACGGGCAACAACAAATAGAAAACGAGCACATTTTTAAAGCTATTTTTGAAGTAGACGAAAATGTTGCACCGTTTATTTTGAAAAAACTAAATGTAAATGTTCCGTTGTTTTTACAAATATTAGACAGCACTATTCAAAGCTTTCCAAAAGTTTCAGGAGGTGATATTTTACTTTCCAGAGATGCAAACAAAGCCTTGAATGAAGCTGAGATTATTGCTCAGAAAATGAACGATGAATATGTTTCTATCGAACATTTAATTTTAGCAATTTTCGATTCAAAAAGTAAAGTTTCTCAGATTCTAAAAGATCAGGGAGTTACCGGAAAAGGTTTAAAAGCAGCGATCGAAGAACTTCGTAAAGGAGAAAGAGTAACATCGGCTTCAGCTGAAGAAAACTATAATTCATTAAATAAATACGCTAAAAACCTAAACGAATTAGCACGTAACGGAAAACTGGATCCGGTTATTGGCCGTGACGAAGAAATCCGACGTGTTTTACAGATTTTAACGCGTAGAACAAAAAATAACCCGATGTTAATAGGAGAGCCAGGAGTTGGTAAAACTGCTATTGCTGAAGGATTGGCACACCGAATCGTTGACGGTGACGTGCCGGAAAACTTAAAAGATAAAATCGTTTTCTCATTGGATATGGGTGCACTGATTGCCGGTGCTAAATTTAAAGGAGAATTCGAAGAACGTTTGAAAGCTGTTGTAAAAGAAGTTACAGCTGCCGAAGGTGATATTGTTTTATTTATCGATGAGATTCATACGCTTGTTGGTGCAGGTGGAGGAGAAGGCGCAATGGATGCGGCCAATATCCTGAAACCAGCTTTGGCTCGTGGTGAGTTAAGAGCCATTGGTGCAACGACTTTAGATGAATATCAAAAATATTTTGAAAAAGATAAAGCCCTGGAACGTCGTTTCCAAAAAATCTTAATTGATGAACCGGATACTGAAAGTGCGATTTCAATTTTACGTGGAATCAAGGAAAAGTATGAAACACATCATAAGGTTCAGATTAAAGATGAGGCAATTATTGCAGCCGTTGAACTTTCGCAACGCTATATTACAAATCGTTTCTTGCCGGATAAAGCGATCGATTTGATGGATGAGGCAGCTTCTAAACTGCGTATGGAAATCAATTCGAAACCAGAAGAATTAGATGTTCTGGATCGTAAAATCATGCAGTTAGAAATCGAGATCGAAGCGATAAAACGTGAAAAAGAAGAAAGTAAACTGAAAATCCTTCGCATGGATTTGGCGAACTTGAAAGAAGAACGCAACGAAATCTATGCAAAATGGAAATCTGAAAAAGATATTGTTGACGGAATTCAAACCGTAAAACAAGAAATCGAAGATTTTAAATACGAAGCAGAACGCGCAGAACGTGAAGGAGATTACGGAAAAGTTGCTGAGATTCGTTACGGAAAAATAAAAGAAGCACAAGAACGCCTTGATGTTTTACAAAAACAATTGCAAGAATATCAATCAGGTACTTCTTTGATCAAAGAAGAAGTAACGCGCGAAGATATCGCAGAAGTCGTAGCAAAATGGACAGGTATTCCTGTTATGAAAATGCTTCAGACAGAACGTGAAAAACTATTGCATCTTGAAGACGAATTACACAAACGTGTTGTGGGTCAGGAAGAAGCGATCGAGGCTGTAAGTGACGCTGTTCGTAGAAGTCGTGCAGGATTGCAAGACATGAAAAAACCAGTTGGTACCTTCTTATTTTTAGGTACAACGGGAGTAGGTAAAACGGAGTTAGCAAAAGCTTTGGCCGAATACCTTTTTGATGACGAAAACGCTATGACGCGTATCGACATGAGTGAGTATCAGGAACGTCACAGTGTGAGTCGTTTAGTAGGTGCACCTCCTGGATATGTAGGTTATGACGAAGGAGGTCAATTGACTGAAGCCGTACGTAGAAAGCCGTATTCTGTAATTTTGTTAGACGAGATCGAAAAAGCGCATCCGGATACTTTCAATATTTTATTGCAAGTTTTGGATGAAGGTCGTTTAACAGATAATAAAGGTCGTCTTGCTGATTTTAAAAATACAATTATCATCATGACATCCAACATGGGAAGTCAGATTATACAAGATAAATTCGAGAACTTAAAAGGAAGCATTGAATCTGCTACAGAATCAGCAAAAGTTGAAGTTTTAGGATTATTGAAACAAACCGTTCGTCCGGAATTTATAAACCGTATCGATGAGATCGTAATGTTTACGCCTTTAACAGTAGAAAACATTTCGAAAATTGTGAGTTTGCAACTTAAGAGTGTAACAAAAATGCTTGCCTTACAAGGTATTGCAATGGATGCTACACCAGAAGCTATCAAGTATCTATCTGATAAAGGTTACGATCCGCAGTTTGGAGCAAGACCGGTAAAACGTGTCGTGCAAAGAGAAGTGTTGAATCAGTTGTCGAAAGAAATTTTGGCAGGAAACATCACTACAGACAGCATCATTTTATTAGATGCTTTTGATGGGCAACTGGTATTTAGAAACCAAACCCATCATGAAGAATAATTTTTTTTGATTTTAATATTTTTAAAAAGCATCAGTCGAAAGGCTGATGCTTTTTTTGTTTAAATGTTTCAGTATCCGTAAATCATGAAACTTTTTTTAAAAGTCATATAAATAGATTCACGGATTAAAGTAAGAACTTTACTTTCAACTTTCATAAATTTATATTACTAATCAATAAAAAAGAAACACCATGAACAATATATTTAGAGGATTACTAGCAGGTTACGGAGCAAAAAAATTAGGCGGAGGATGTTTTGGTACTATTTTCGTCTTTATAATTATTTGGGTGCTTTTAGGGCAATGTAGTTAATTTTAGACTTATAAATAACCAAAAAAAGTCTTAGATTAGCACCTATAAATAACCAAACTGGTACATTAAATTGATTACTCAATGTCAATGAATTACACAGTTTTTAAAACCAAATAAAATACAATGGCATCAGGTTTTTTCGTATTATTAGATGATATCGCAGCAATTATGGATGATGTTGCAGTAATGAGTAAAATTGCAGCAAAAAAAACAGCCGGAATTTTAGGCGATGATTTGGCCGTAAATGCTGAGAAAGCTTCAGGCTTTGCTTCATCTAGAGAACTTCCGGTATTATGGGCAATTAGTAAAGGTTCGCTTCTTAATAAAATCATTATTTTGCCAATAGCTTTTTTATTAAGTGCATTTTTACCAGTAGCAATTATCGTAATTCTTGTACTTGGAGGGCTATTTTTAGCCTACGAAGGAGCTGAGAAAATTTACGAATTTATATTTCCGCACAGTCATGAAGAATCAGCAGGAATAACCGAAGAAACTTTAACAGAAGAACAAATTCTGGAAGCCGAAAAAGGAAAAGTAAAATCAGCCATCATAACCGATTTTATTTTATCAGTCGAAATCGTAATTATTGCCTTAGGTACAGTAATCGACGAGCCACTTGCACAGCAAATCATCGTAACATCTATCATCGCTTTAGTAGCAACTGTTGGTGTTTATGGCATTGTTGCCCTTATTGTTCGAATGGATGAAGCAGGTTATAAATTGATTAAGCTTAGTAAAAACAAAAAAAGCATATCAAATCTTATAGGGAATGCATTAGTAAAAGCACTTCCATTAGTAATTAAAAGTTTAACAGTAATTGGTACGATAGCTTTAATTCTTGTAGCAGGCGGAATCTTTGTGCATTATATACCATTTTTTCATCATTTAGTGCCTCAAATCAAATTACCTTCTATCATAAAAGAATTTGTAATTGGTTTGGTATTAGGATTCGTAGTTTTAGGATTTGTAAACCTGTTTAAAAAACTATTTAAAAAGAAAGAAATCGCATAATAGTGTATCACTATATTTATATCAAAACACTGGTCGAAAGGCTGGTGTTTTTTTTTTTTAGAAGCAAAGCAATTATTTTCAAAAAGACCATTAGTCCCGCTATCCACTATATGTTTTTATCCGTTAAAAAACGGCTAAAAAGGATGCCGTTCCTATCGGGGCTATGCCAGAAAAAATTAATTTTCATCAGAAATAACTGTCGTTTCGTTATTTTTTTTATTCTGTTAAGTTTTTGATATTTAATTGTTTATTATTTTTGTTCAATTATTTAACAAATTACTAAAGCAACCAATGCAACTCTTTTGCATCTTCATAGTAATTAACACTTAATTATTATTTTATATGAAAAATTTTAAATTTAAATCAGTTCTTGTAGTATTATTTTTAGCAACAGCATTGATTTCTTGCAGTAATGATGATGATAAACCAGGACCTAACCCAGTAGTAAGAGTAGCATCAGTAACAGCAATAGATGGTCCTGCAACAGGAAAGGTAGATCAGGAATTGAGTTATGATATCACTTTTGTAGCAGACAATGCTTGCGCAGAATTCAGTAAATTTAATGAAACAGTTATTGAGGATGTAAAAGGATTACAGGTTGAAGTAAAATACCCATCAGAAGTATGTACATTACAAGTTCCGAATCCTAAGAAAACGGTATACAAATTTAAATCAGCTGTAAAAGGAACTTTTGAATTCAAATTCAAAAAATCAGATAAGGAATTCGTAACTAAAAAAGTGGTTATCGAATAATTAGTTTACTTGGATAAATTTTTGGTCAGAAAACCATTTTACAAATATTTTAAAATATTTGTAAAATGGTTTTTCTTTTTAGTTAAACTCGATTAGATAGTAAAAAAAAATAAATTTTAAAATTGACTTAAATGTTGTTTTTTGTCAGAAATAGTGGTTAATTTGACACGACTTTAACATTATTGATTGCTTATTTCTAAAACCATATTCTATTTTATGATAAAAACTTTACGCCTCTGCTTAATTGCATTTTTTTCTTTTTTTTGTTTAATACCAAATGTGATTTCCCAAAAAAATTGGCAATTATTAAATCCTACACCTTCTCCTAATTTAGGCAAAGAAATTAAATTCGTTTCTGAGAGTACTGGTTATATTATAAACAAAAATGAAATATTAGAAACTATTGATTCAGGAGTAACCTGGAAAAAAAAGCAAAATATTAATAGTGGAAATGATTTAAAATTCTTTAATAATATAGGTTACATAGTTGGTAATTCAGGCTACATATTAAAATCTGTTGATTACGGTACTTCATGGACACAAGTAAATGCAGGTTTTTCATCTAACTTTAATTCTGTAACGATTGTGAATGAAACAACAGTAGTTATTTCAAGCTCAAATGCTGTTATCAAATCATTAGATGGAGGAAATAGTTGGTCAAGTTTGAATGTGCCTAATGCTTTTGTAATTAAATCTTTTTTCACAACACCTTTAATTGGACATGCAGCTTGTAAAAATGGAAAAATGTTAAAAACAATTGATGGAGGAGTTAACTGGTATGCTACAATGACTTCAAATGTCATACCGTCTGATTTTTTTACCATTTACTTTGTAAATGAGAATATTGGTTTTGCATCTCGCCAACATAGTGAACTCTATAAAACAATTGATGGGGGAGAAACCTGGATAGAAATTCCAAATATTTCTACTTCACTATTTGCTTTTTCATTTTTAAATGAAAATATTGGCTATGCATCAGGAGAGAACGGAGTAATTCTTAAAACGATAAACGGTGGTCTTACTTGGAATTCCGCTGGTTTTCAATTGGGACGTGTCCTCTATACTGATATTTACGGCATACATTTCTTAGATGATAACAGAGGATTTGCAACCGGTGCCTCAGGCAGAATTATAAAAACAATTGATGGAGGTAAAACATGGACTGGATATTCTCCTACTTATAATGATATAAAAAAAGTACAATTTACAACAAATGAAATAGGTTTTGCTTTGGCCGGTAATTCATTTTTTAAAACAACAGATTCAGGTACAAGTTGGAATATAATTAGTTCAGTAGATGATGATAAATATTCTTTAATGAAATCTTTTGTTTTTTTTAATGAAAACCTTGGTTATGCAAGTTCCCACAGTGGCCATGTCTTAAAAACAATAGACGGAGGTGTTACATGGAATGCACTAAATAATGGGTTTGCACTTCTTTCTGAAGGAGTTAACTCAATATCAATTCTTAATGAGAATACAGTTTTGATTTCTGGTGGATATAATACGCCGAAAATATTAAAAACTGTAGATAGGGGTAATACTTGGGCTAATATTTCGAATTATAATTTTTCTAAAATGCAATTTTTAGATGAAATGGTTGGTTATGCACATGACTCTTATAAAAGATTTTATAAAACAATTAATGGAGGAATTACGTGGCAATTGATGTTTACTGCTCAGGAATATATAAATTCTATAGATTTTGTAGATAAAGACAATGGTTATATAATAGGTGATAATGGTTTAATTCTTAAAACAAATAATGGTGGAGTAAATTGGATAAAGCTTAAATGCCCCTATGTAAATTATACCTCTGTTAAATTTTATTCTAAAAATGTAGGATATGCTTTTAGTGAATACGGTTTGTTGTATAAAACTGAAAATGGAGGAAGTAGTTGGGTTAATATATTTAATTTATCTTCAGCTTTACCTAGTAATAGTATTTCAATTTCTGGAAAAGATATCTATTTAGCAGGCGAAGGTGGACAAATTTTGAAAAGTAGTATTGATTTTAAATCATTTACTTTGCAATTAGATCCAGCGCAAAATATTCTTAGTCAAAGTGCCATTTTATCTGGTAATATAACTGTTAATGAAGGTGTTTTGGATAAGGTTGAGATTGAGTATTTTAAGTCAGGTTCTAAATTAAATGTTGCAACTTTATCAAATTCAATAAATACTAACTCTTCATTAGATTTTTCATTTTCTTTAACTAACCTTGATCCTAATTCAATGTACTATTATAGAATTGTTGCTAGTCGCGATAATCAGCCCTATCTTAGTGAACTGAAATTTTTTACCACAAGTGAAGATTATGTGATAAAATTAAATAGCATTAGTAATATTTCTTCAAACAAAGCTATAATTGATGGAAGCATAACATCTAATCAATACGATATTGATGGAATAGAATTTCAATATAGTACCGAAGAAAATTTTTCGAAATATAGCGTCCTTAGTAGTAATATTGTTGTCAAGGGAAATACTACTCAAAATGTAAATGGAATTTTGAAAGATTTAAAACCTAAAACTCATTATTATGTGAGACTTAAAGCAAAATATGAGGGAAAAGATGTCTACAGTGAAATTAATTCTTTTGTAACTCAATCAGAATATGAAATAAATCTATATTTTCCAAGTATAGTAGATAATGATGTTTTATTATCGGCTTATATTATTTCTAAAACTAATACGATAAGCAATATAGTTTATGAATATGGGATTTTAAACTATGATAATAGTATAGTTATCAATGAGCAAATTTCAGCGGGATCTGCCAAATTTGTAAAAGCACAATTAACAAACTTAGATCCTGATAAAATATATTTTTATCGCATAAAAGCACTAAATGGCTCAAATGTTATTTATAGTATGAGTGCGATTTTTAATACTTCTAAACATCCACTTTTTAAAGTAGGGGATGTGTTTGAAAATGATGACTCCGTTAAATTAACAGGATATTTAAATACTACAGGAGGAGGTGCTATAACTGATATTGATTTTGAGTATGGACTAACACCAGATTTTGGGTCAACCATTAGCACTAACATTAGTGATACGTACGGAAATGGTACATTTTCATTATACGGAGTTTTAAATAATCCTTTAAAAGGTGTAACATATTATTATCGACTTAAAGGTCTGGATCAGAATAATAATCCATTATATTCAGATATATCATCTTTTACGACGAAGTCTTTAGGAATTAATATTCCAGATTTTAATAAGAGCATTTCTCTATACCCTAATCCAACTAACGGACTTATAAATCTTATTATACCTGAGAATAAAACTATTAATTCAATTTTAGTTAGTGACCAATTAGGAAAAGTAATTAATTATAGAGACACTGTAAAAACAGGAGATCTTCAGAATATTGATCTTTCAGGAAAATCTACAGGTGTATATTACATTAAAATTATAATGGATGATAATTCGATAATCAATAAAAAGGTAATACTTAAATAAATACCCTAATGTAGTGATTACTTAGATAAAATTTTGGTGAGAACCATTTTGCAAATGTTTTTAAAATATTTGTAATATGGTTTTCTTTTTTCTGAACATTTCGTTAGGATTGATCATATAAATCTGGTAAATTCAAGAAGAAACAAACATCTGGAATTATTCATTAGCGAACTTTTTCGATTAATAACAACACTTTGCCATTCCTCTAAAAATTACTATTTTTGCACTCTAAATTTTATGTCATGCCGAAAAGAAAATATAAAATCGCCGTTATTCAGTTAAATCTAAATGACGTTGCCGAAAATAATCTTAAAAAATGTATCAGCTGGGTAAAAGATGCTGCCACTAAAGGTGCCGAAGTGATCTTATTACCTGAATTATATAGTAGTCATTATTTTTGCCAAAGCGAAGACGTAGACAATTTTGCATTAGCAGAACCACTTTACAGTACTTCATTTATTGCTTTTAGCGAATTGGCAAAAGAATTAGGAGTAGTAATTATTGTTCCTTTCTTCGAAAAAAGAATGGCTGGAATTTACCACAATAGTGCCTATATTATTGACACTGATGGTACAGAAGCTGGTTTATACCGTAAAATGCACATTCCGGACGATCCGCATTTCTATGAGAAATTCTACTTTACTCCTGGAGACTTAGGTTTTAAAGCAATTGAAACTAAAAAAGGAAAAATCGGAACTCTAATTTGTTGGGATCAATGGTATCCGGAAGCAGCTCGTATTACAGCATTAAAAGGAGCTGAGGTGTTGTTTTATCCAACCGCTATTGGATGGCATCCAAAAGAAAAAGAGCAATACGGAGAAAATCAATACGGTGCCTGGATGAACGTTATGAAAGGTCACGCTGTTGCAAACGGAGTTTTTGTTGCCGCTGCAAACAGAATTGGTTTAGAAAAATATATCGAAGGAACAGAAGGAATTCAGTTTTGGGGAGCATCATTTATTGCGGGACCTCAAGGTGAGATTTTAGCTCAGGCTTCGCACGATCAGGAAGAAATTCTAATTGCCGAAGTTGATTTGGATCTACAGGAAAATGTACGTCAGAACTGGCCATTTTTCAGAGACAGAAGAATTGATGCTTTTGGAGATATTACAAAAAGAGCAATTGACTAATTCAGTTAATTTATAAATACAAAAAGGACGAAATATAAATTTCGTCCTTTTTATTTTTCTTATTTTATTTTTCTTAAAACCAAAAAAAATCCGCTTCAGAATATTCCAAAGCGGATCTTTAAAAAATATATAATAAGATTATTTTACTTTAAAAGTAACTCTTCTTACGATTTGACGAGCTTCTTTAGAATTTTTGTTCACAGAAGTATCTTCACCGTTAGCAATTACATTTAATCTTGAAGCATCAATTCCAGCATTTTGTGCTACTTTTTTCACAGCTTCAGCTCTTTTTCTTGATAATTCAGTGTTGTAGCTTGAACTTCCAATTTCGTCAGCATATCCTACGATATCTGCAGATTTTCCTGGATTATTTTTCAAGTATTTCACTAAGAAATCAACACCAGATAAAGAAGCATTTGTTGGTTTAGAAGAGTTAAAGTCAAAATATACATTAACATAACCTCCGTTAATCAATTCTTCAACAGTATTATTTGTTGCTGTACTTTCAGCACCTTTTTTAACATAAGTTTTGTCTAAGTAGCTTTCTAATTCATCCGGAACACCATTTTGGTTGTTATCAATAGATTGTCCTTTAGTATTTACAGCAACTCCTGAAACAGTATTAGGCTCTAAATCGTATAGATCAGCAACACCATCTTTGTCAGTGTCAATAAGACCAGTTTCGATTGTAGTAACTCTGTTTTCTAATTGGTTTAATCTTTCATTTTCTTCAGAATACCAGTCAGCATGTTTTTCGTTTTTACCTAAGTAGAAAGTCAAACCAATAGAGGCATTTAATAATACACCATCTAATGAACCTGTAGTTGGAACTCCGTGACCATCAAAGTTGTGATTTTGTCTTCCGTTAACAATACCAGTAAGATCTCCTGTTAAAGCAACTCTGTTACTTAATCTAACTTGTCCAGTTAATCCCATGATTCCATGAGCCATGTAATCTTTTCCGTCAAAACCGTCATCATTGCTTAATTGTGAAACACCAAAACCACCATGTGCTAATAAACCAAAAGTGTTTGTCCAGGTTTCAAAGTTTAAAGCTCTACCAAGGTTAATAACCCCTTGTAAACTTGCTCTGTAATATTTGCTGTCGAATTCCGGCGTGTTATCGCGTTCGTGAAATTGGTCATATCCAACATCCAGTTTCAAACCAAATTTAGGATTGAACATATATCTTACACCTAAATCTGCGTGAAACGGACTAGCAGTTTCTGTAGAATAACCTGGGGTTAATGCTCTAAGAGGTTTGTTTAAACCACCATTTAACTCTAAAGACCATTTATTGTAAGAAGGTTTTTCAATTGTAGGTTGAGCTGATGTCGTTGCCATATTTTGTGCACCCGCAGCAAATGTTAGTAGTAAAAGCGATACTGAAGCTAATTTCTTTTTCATGATATCCAAATTTTAATTTAATTGTGATTATTACGAGTTTTTCGTTTTAAACTCAGGACAAAATTATACTACGAGTTTTAGAATGTGTTCTATTTGCTCTTACATAATTCCCACCTTTTGGGTTTTATTTATGTAAATACGTTAAAAGAATCAAAATTTTAGACCAAAAAAAAGAGCTAAATATAAATTTAGCTCCTCTTTAAAATTGTAAATGTGAAAGTTATTTTAAATCTGGTTGGTATATTTTTATCGTTCCATCTCCCTCACTACTAACGACTAACAAACTTCTTTTGTTTGGACTTTTAGAAGCCGGAATAAATAATATTCCTTCAGGAGCATCACCGGTTTTTACCGTTTGTAAATATTGAGGCGAAGTAGGATTCGTTACATCATAAGTCATGAAAGCATCAGATCTTTCTAAGCCAACAAACAGAATATTCTGACTTCCCATCTTAACAGCTACCACAGCTTCCGGTTCAGAACCTTTATCATCGCTGCGTTTGTCGTCATAAGTTCCTAGATCATTTGTTTTTTTATCTACATCATTTTTACTGTCGTAAACAATTTTTCCAGTATTTCCGTTCCAGATCGAGAAAGAACGAGCTCCAAAAGCTACTAATTCATCAAGATCTCCATCGCCGTCAGTATCACCCATATCAGCCACAAGATTTAATCTTCCTAAATTAGCATCTAGTTTTAAGGTAGCAGCATCAGGAAAAACAGTTGCATCAAATTTCATGCTTTTCATACGTTTAATGTCTGTGTTGGCCGTATATTCTCTAGCGTCACCTTCATTCGCTGTAACAAAATAAGGAACGTTATTAGAAGAAAAATGGCTAATTCCGTCAGGCATAAACATTCCTTTTACTTTCCACGGATTAAAAGCTATTTTATCGTCGCTGTCGCTTACATCAATTGCATTTTCGGCAGTATTGAAATTTTTAAATCCTAAAGGATAAATAGCCGTGATAGTTTTAGTAGTCAAATCTACTTTTGCTACTCCATTATTTTCCTGTAATGTTACCCAAGCAGTTTTAGAATCATCAGAAATAGTAACATATTCAGGTTCAATATCCTGAGCAAAGCTTTTTGCAGCTTTAGAAATTCTGAAACCATCCTTTTTAAGTGCTTCAGCCTGACCGCTGAAAGAACTAAAATCTAAAGTTGTAACAGCATAATTATTAGTTACTTCTATGATAGAAATCGTTCCAATTGGATCTTGCGAATAATCAGTATTTGGTTCACCCTCGTTAGCTGTCATAATATATTTTCCGTCAGGCGAAAATGTAATCATATCAGGCAAAGCACCTACAGTAATTTGCTTAATTACACTATAATCGGTAGTATTAAAAACAACTACTTTACCGTTTGCTTGCTTGTTTACTGTAGATTCTAATGCAACGGCTAGTTTCCCTTCAAAAACTGCCACACTATTAGAAGCTCCTTCATATGGAGTCAAATCTATTTTGCCAATTTTAACTGGTTTCGTCGGATCAGTTAAATCAATAACATCAATTTGGTTTGTTCCGCTATTATTTACTGTAAAAAGTTTTTTTGTTTTTTCGTCGTAGGCTGTGATTTCTGCTGCGCCTTCGCCACCAATAGTTATAGAGCCAATTTCTTTAAAAGACCCTGGATTTTCGTTTAAAAGAACTTCTTCTTCTTTTTTAGAATTTTCATCATTATTACAGCTTACCATGATAGATAAAGCGGCTAATAGTGAGATACTTAGTTTTTTCATTTTGTGTGTGTTTTAGTTTTGCCAAATGTAATTAGGAGATCTTGGTCGTATATTAAGCCTTCATTATTTAATCTTTAACTTAATTTTTAGAAGATAATTTGTCTTAAATTGATATGATTTTGGTTCTGCTATTTTATAATCCTGCCGAATGCTTATCTTTGTACACTTTCAAAATTAGAAACATTTTATGTCAACAAATAATAGAAGATTTCCAGCAGAATGGGAAAAACAACAAGGAATTGTATTGTGTTTTCCGCATAATGGTAACGACTGGCCAGGAAAATATGAGGCTGTTCAATGGGCTTTTGTAGAATTTATTAAAAAAGTAGCCACTTTTGAAACTGTTTTTTTGGTCGTAGCCGATGAAAAACTAAAAGAAAAAGTAGCCGAAATGCTAGAAAGAGCACGCGTAAATATTGCGAATGTATCTTTTATCATTCATAAAACAAACAGAAGCTGGATGCGTGATTCTGGGCCAATTGTTGTAAAAAATGGTTCGAAAAGAGAAGCATTAAATTTTAATTTTAATGGTTGGGCAAAATATAAAAACTATCAGTTAGATAAATTTGTTCCGGGTAAAATTGCCGATTTTATTGATGTTCCCTTAACTCAGGTAATGTATAAAGGAAAACCGGTAATTGTAGAAGGCGGAGCAATTGATGTAAACGGACGAGGAACTTTATTAACCTCTGAAGAATGTTTGATGCACCCGACAATTCAGGTTCGAAATAAAAACTTTACAAAAGAAGATTACGAAGCTGTTTTTAAAGAATATCTTGGAGTTACCAACGTAATTTGGTTAGGAGACGGAATAGAAGGAGATGATACTCACGGTCATATCGACGATTTATGCCGATTTGTAAACGAAGATACGATTGTAACAATTGTTGAAACAGATAAAAATGATGCGAATTACAAACCGTTGCAAGACAATTTGAAACGTTTGCAAAATGCAAAATTAGAAGACGGAAAATCACCAACAATCGTAGCGTTACCAATGCCAAAACGTGTAGATTTTGAAGATTTAAGATTACCTGCAAGTTATGCTAACTTTTTAATCTTGAATAATTGTGTCTTGGTTCCTACTTTTAATGATAGCAATGACCGAGTTGCATTAAATATATTAGCAGAATGTTTCCCTGACAGAGAAGTAATAGGAATAAGCTGTATCGATTTTATCTGGGGATTTGGAACTTTACATTGTTTAAGCCAACAGATTCCTGCATAAAAAAATAGTCGCATTAATCTGTGATAAAATTATCAGGTATACAGAGACTTTCTTATATCATTTGAGCTGTCACCAAAAGTGGCAGCTTTTTTTTATTGTATATTTAACAGACAGATTTGCTATGTGTCCCAACATCCTTCTTATATTCGTATGTTCAACAATGCAGAAATGCAGATTTAATTTTATATGAAGAAAATATTTTTTATCCTTTCCGTGCTTTCTTCCGGAGCTTTATTTTCACAGTCTGAGTCGCAGGAAAAACCAGAACTTACATTTGCTACCTACAATGTGAGTATGGAAGCTGATAATTATTCTCCCAAAGGCGCAATGGGAAAATCGGAGCAAATATTGATTTATCAGCTTAATTCAGGGCGTAATACTCAAATCAGAAATATTGCTCAGATTATTCAGACCGTTAGACCAGATGTTATTCTGTTAAATGAATTCGATTACATTAAAGACCCTGAACTTGGAGTGAAGGCATTCATCAAAAATTACCTGAATGTGAGCCAGGGCGGAGTGGCGGCTATTGATTATCCTTATTACTATTATTCAACAGTGAATACTGGCCAGCCAAGTCCTTACGATTTAAACAATGATGGAAAATTAAATAATTTTGGGAATGATGCATGGGGATTTGGAATGTATCCCGGGCAATATGGGATGATGCTTTTATCTAAATATCCTATTGATGTTAAGGCAGTTCGGACTTTTCAGCATTTTAAATGGAAAGATATGCCAGGAGCATTGCTTACCAAAAAAGCAGATGGATCGAATTGGTATAGTAAGAAAGCATGGAAGGAATTTCCATTATCTTCAAAATCTCATTGGGATGTTCCTGTAGAGATTGGTAATAAAATAGTTCATGTTTTAGTCAGTCATCCAACTCCTCCTACTTTTGATGGTGATGAAGATCGAAATGGCAAAAGAAATCATGATGAAATCCGATTCTGGAGAGATTATATTTCAGACAATTCGGCTTCGTATATTTATGATGATAAAGGGGTAAAAGGTGGTTTGCCTCCTGATTCTCGATTTGTCATAATGGGTGATCAAAATGCTTCACCAGTTGAAGGAAACGCTATTAGAGAAGGTATAAAGTCCTTAATAGACAGTCCGGAAATTAATAGCGACTTTACACCTTCTAGTAAAGGCGGCGCTGAATATAGTCCTGAAAACACTTTTGGAGTTAATCATACAGCTTTTTGGAGAATGCGAGCTGATTACGTATTACCATCAAGATTAGGCTTTAAGATTCTCGCCAGTGGTGTATTCTGGCCTGCAAAAGGTGAACCAATGTCAGCATTAGTTGAAAAACGGGAATCAAGTTCAGATCATCGTTTGGTTTGGGTAAAAGTGATTTTGGAATAAAAATAACTTTTTCTTTCAATTTTTGGTTAAATATAAAGTATAAAAAAAACCTTAGTTCTCACTAAGGTTTTTTTTATTTTCTAGATCTCTTCAGATGCTTTATCTGCTCTTCATGGTCTGATAAATGGTGGTAAAAGTTGGCTGGCAACTTCTCCAAAACCAAGTCTCACTTCAGCATTTTCGCAAAAACCTCTAATAATTACAGTATCATTATCTTCGATAAATTTACGTTCGCTGCCATCGTTTAATTTCAATGGATTTTTTCCTCCCCATGTCAATTCCAACATCGAACCAAAACTGTCCGGAGTAGGACCAGAAATAGTTCCGGAACCCATCATATCACCAGAATTTACACGACAACCATTAGAAGTATGATGTGCTAATTGCTGACTCATTGACCAGTACAAATATTTAAAGTTTGATTTAGAAACCACAGTTTCTTCAGCATCTTCTGGTTTAATAGAAACTTCAAGATGAATATCGAAGGCTTTTTTCCCTTTAGTTTGTAAATAAGGTAATGGCGAAGGATCTTGTTTAGGACCTTTAGTTCTAAAAGGTTCCAAAGCATCCATAGTTACAATCCACGGAGAAATTGATGTAGCAAAGTTTTTAGCTAAGAATGGTCCAAGAGGCACATATTCCCATTTCTGGATATCGCGCGCGCTCCAGTCATTCAATAAAACCATTCCAAAAATATAATCTTCGGCTTCGTAAGTTGGGATATTTTCTCCCATTATATTTACGTCAGTGGTAATAAAAGCTGTTTCTAATTCAAAATCTACCAAACGAGAAGGTCCAAAAACCGGATATTTTTCTCCAGCCGGTAAAGTTTGTCCCATTGGTCTGTGAACCGGAATTCCGGACGGAACAATAGTAGAACTTCTGCCATGGTATCCTACAGGTATATGTAACCAGTTTGGTAATAAAGCATTTTCAGGATCGCGGAACATTTTTCCCACGTTCGTAGCGTGTTCTTTACTCGAGTAAAAGTCAGTATAATCACCAATTAAGACCGGTAATTGCATCTCAACATCGTCGATTTTAAAAATAACAATATCGCGATCTTTTGTTGAATCTCTTAGTTGCGGGTTGGTTTCGTCGAAAATATCGGCAATGCGATTTCGAACTAAACGCCATGTTTTTTTTCCATCAGAAATAAAATCATTAAGCGTGTCCTGCATGAACATATCATCAGTTAAATCTATTCCTGCGAAATAGTTTAATTGTTGTAGAGCCCCTAAATCTATAGCGTAGTCGCCAATTCGTGTTCCTACTGTAACGACATTTTCTTTAGTAAGAAATACACCGAAAGGAATATTTTGAATAGGGAAGTCGCTATTTTCTGGCACTTCTAACCATGATTTTCTTTTGGTATCGTTAGCGGTTATTGGCATGTGAATGTTAATTATTTGTTGAAAAATTCTATGTCAAATATATCATAATCTAGCAGTTTGACAAACGTTTTTTTGTATTTTTGCAGGAAATTAACGAAAAACGAAAAAATGCAACGCGACGAACAAATTTTTGACCTTATACTAGAGGAACAAGACAGACAAATTCACGGATTAGAACTTATCGCTTCAGAGAATTTTGTAAGTGATGAGGTAATGGAAGCAGCTGGTTCTGTTTTAACTAACAAATATGCTGAGGGATATCCTGGCAAAAGATACTACGGAGGTTGTGAAGTAGTTGACGTTATTGAGCAAATTGCAATAGACAGAGCAAAAGAATTATTTGGTGCTGAATATGCAAACGTTCAGCCTCACTCAGGATCTCAGGCAAATACAGCAGTTTACCATGCATGTTTAAATCCTGGAGATACGATCTTAGGTTTTGATTTATCTCACGGTGGTCACTTGACTCACGGTTCTCCGGTAAACTTTTCAGGTCGTTTATACAAGCCTGTTTTTTACGGTGTAGATGCTGAAACAGGGCGTTTAGACTATGATAAAATTCAGGAAATTGCAACAAAAGAGCAGCCAAAATTAATCATCGCAGGAGCATCAGCTTATTCTCGTGATATGGATTTTGCACGTTTCAGACAAATTGCTGACAGCGTAGGAGCAATCTTGTTTGCTGATATTTCTCACCCTGCAGGTCTTATTGCAAAAGGATTAATGAATGACCCAATTCCTCATTGTCATATCGTTTCTACAACAACTCACAAAACTTTACGTGGACCACGTGGAGGTTTGATCTTGATGGGGAAAGATTTTGAAAACCCACAAGGTTTAAAAACTCCAAAAGGAGAAATCAGAATGATGTCATCTTTATTAGATCTTGCTGTTTTCCCAGGAAACCAAGGAGGACCTTTAATGCACATTATCGCTGCTAAAGCTGTTGCTTTTGGTGAAGCATTAAAAGATGAGTTCTTTACATATGCAATGCAATTGCAAAAAAATGCAAATGCTATGGCAGATGCTTTTGTAAAAAGAGGATACAAAATTATTTCTGGAGGAACTGACAACCACATGATGCTTATCGACTTAAGAAATAAAAATATTTCTGGTAAAGAAGCTGAAAACGCATTAGTAAAAGCAGAAATCACTGTAAATAAAAATATGGTTCCATTTGATGATAAATCACCATTTGTAACTTCAGGAATTCGTGTAGGAACAGCTGCAATCACAACTCGTGGTTTAGTTGAAGAAGACATGGAAACTATCGTAGCACTTATCGATAAAGTATTAGCGGATCATACTAATGAAGCTGTTATCGAAGAAGTAGCAAACGAAGTAAATGAAATGATGAGCGAAAGACCAATTTTCGTTTACTAAAAATCAGTCATAAAGTCTTAAAGTCGAAGGTCGAAAGTCTTGAAATGGAATGTAAAATTCTATTTTAGTTTTGATCTTCGACTTTTTTTGACTTTACAACTTTCGACTTTACAACTTTAAGACTTATAAGAAATGGGCGTACTAAGATTACAATTACCAACAGATCCAAGATGGGTAAATATTGTAGAAAAAAATATTGAAGAAATCCTTACAGATCACGCTTGGTGCGAACAAAAAGCAGCAACAAACGCGATTACAATTATTACAAATAACTCAGAACACCAGGATTTGGTAAAAGATTTATTGGCTTTAGCCAAAGAAGAAATCGATCATTTTGAGCAAGTTCATAATATTATCATCAAAAGAGGATTAAAACTAGGGCGCGAGCGCAAAGACGATTATGTAAATGAATTGTATTTATATATGAAGAAAAGTGGAGACGGAAGCAGAGTTTCAGGTCTTGTAGAAAGATTGTTATTTTCTGCCATGATTGAAGCCAGAAGCTGCGAACGTTTTAAAGTTTTATCTGAAAATATTCAGGACGAAGAATTAGCCATTTTCTACAGAGAATTAATGGAAAGCGAAGCAGGACATTACACAACCTTCATCACATACGCCAGAAAATACGGAGTAGGAATCGACGTTGAAAAACGTTGGAGAGAATGGTTGGCGTACGAAGAATCTATCATCACAAATTACGGAAAAGGCGAAACGATTCACGGGTAGTTTTTAGTCTCAGTTTTCAGTCTCGGTTTTCAGTTTTTTTAGTGTTCAGGACAGTCGCAGTATCAGTTGCAGTTTTCAGTTTGTCACGTTGAGCGAAGTCGAAACGCGCTCCAGTAATAAAGTTTTCAAAAAAAAGAAAATCCGTATAAAATCCGTGTTTTCGCGAAAGCGAATCCGTGTCATCCGCGTACGAATTAACCGCAAAGTTTTAATAATCTAAAATCTAAAATCAGCAATCTAAAATTTCTTATATTTGAGAGTAACCAAAACGTAAAACCATGAGAATAGAAACGGATCTGAAATTAGGGTTTAAAGATGTAATGATTCGGCCAAAAAGATCTACATTAAAAAGCAGATCAGAAGTTTCGCTTGAGCGGAATTTTAAATTTTTGCATTCTACCACAATCTGGACAGGAATCCCGATTATGGCAGCTAATATGGATACCGTTGGTACTTTTGAGATGGCGAAGGTTTTGGCAAAAGAAAAGCTTTTTACGGCCATTCATAAACATTATTCGTTGCAAGAATGGAATGATTTCCTGAAAAATGTTACGCCGGATTTCTACGATTATATTGCCATAAGTACCGGAACCGGAAAGGAAGATTTTACGAAAATTGGTCAAATTATAACCGCAAATCCGTTGCTGAAATTTATCTGTATTGATGTCGCCAATGGTTATTCAGAGCATTTTGTTCAGTTTTTAAAACAAACCCGAAAACAATATCCCGATAAAGTTATTATTGCCGGAAATGTGGTTACCGGCGAAATGGTCGAAGAATTATTATTGGCTGGAGCCGATATTGTAAAAGTAGGTATTGGACCAGGTTCAGTTTGTACCACTCGCGTAAAAACAGGTGTAGGATATCCGCAACTTTCGGCTATTATCGAATGTGCAGATGCTGCGCACGGTTTGGGCGGACATATTATAAGCGATGGCGGATGTAAAACTCCCGGAGATGTTGCTAAAGCTTTTGGCGCAGGTTCAGATTTTGTCATGTTAGGCGGAATGCTCGCAGGACATACCGAAAGCGGAGGAGAGCTGATCGAAATAAACGGCGAAAAATTCAAACAATTTTACGGAATGAGTTCTACAACAGCAATGGATAAATATGTTGGAGGAGTTGCAGAATACAGAGCCAGCGAAGGAAAAACAGTTCAGGTACCTTTTAAAGGTCAGGCTATCAATACCGTTTTGGACATTTTAGGCGGATTAAGAAGTACTTGCACTTATGTAGGGGCTTCGAAATTAAAAGAATTAACAAAACGAACGACTTTTATCCGCGTAAGCGAACAAGAAAATCAAATTTTTACTAAGTAATAAAAGCATTTTAAATAGAATTATGATTACGATTACAGCAGCAACAATAAACGATATTAAGCAAATTCAGAATATAGTAAATATTACTTGGCCTATTACTTACGGTGAAATCCTATCAAAAGAACAATTAGATTATATGTTGGGGCTTTTTTATTCTACTGAAGCTTTAAACGAACAATACAATAAAAAAATACAATTATTTTATATGATTGATGAAGATGAAACTAATATAGGTTTTATCGGAATTGAACATAATTATAATGGAGAAGCAATAACGAAAATTCATAAAATATATCTTTTGCCGGAAACACAAGGAAAAGGAATTGGTAAAAAAGTTATTGACGAAATTGGAAAATTAGCTTTAGAAAATAATTCAAAAGCATTGTTGTTAAACGTAAACCGATTCAATTCTGCTTTAGGTTTTTATAAAAAAATAGGCTTTGAAGTTAAAGAAGAAGTTGATATTGAAATCGGAAACAGTTATTTGATGGAAGATTATGTGATGGAGAAGAAGCTGTAAAAGTAATTTTCAGCATTTTTGTCATTTCGAGGAACGAGAAATCCTCGCAAGTAGCTCCGTTCCTAATAATCAATCTTTGTAGAGTTTCTTACGAGGATTTCTCGTTCCTCGAAATGACAAACTAGGATTAAAATGCTTGTATATAAATGATTGTCTAGTGTTGTAAATTAATTTTAAGCCCAAATTTACCAATTGACACTAATTCTCAATGTCTAATTTACTTTGTGAAATTAATTTTCACAAACCAATTCGTGTAAATTCGTGAAATTCGTGTTCAAATTTTATATTAACTCACAATCACATCATGCTTAAACAGCAATCCTTTTACTTCCTTCAAAGAAAAAACAGCTTTCTTTAGTTTTGTTTTTGATGGATCAATCGTATAATTATAGCTCGTTTTAAAATCGGCTTTGTTGGCGATGGCTTTGTCGAATTCTGATCGGTACAAATCGCAATTGTCAAAAAGGACACTGGTAAGATCTGCAGCCATAAAATCGACCGCAATTAAACTGCAATTGGTAAACGTTGTTCCTTTTATTTTTAAAGTATAAAACTTCGAAAAATCTAAAGTACAATCATAAAAATGAACTTCGAAAATGAGTTTGTCGCACATGGCAAAATTCACTTCTTTAATTTCGCAGCGGTTAAATGTAGCTGTTCTAAAGGCGACGTAATTTATTTTTGCCTCATTAAAAATGCAATCGTTAAAAACACAATCGATAAAAGTAACCGCTAGAAAAGTGCAGGCAGAAAAATTACAATTATTAAAAACACAACATTCAAAATCTTTAAAATTTGCATCATCTCTACCATAAGTAATGGTATTGTATTCTTTATCAAGGAAATATTCAGACTCTTTTTTCAAGGCAATTTTTAATGATTATTTGAGAGTGAAAAGATAATAATTACGTTGCATTAATTAGTAAAGAACTTGTGTTAATTTTATAATTGAAGTGTATTTTTTCTTAAGAAAATAAACAGATTTTGGGTTTCGATATACGAAATTAAGATGCTTTTTTTATGTGTTGTTTTTGTGAATATGATATTTTTAAAGCCTTAAAATGATAAGTATTTAATTTTAAGGCTTCTTTTTTAGAAAAACATATTGATTTTTAATTTGAAATATTTTATTATAATAGTATTTTGCTGTAGCTTTACATTGATTTTTAAGTAAAAAACGTAGCACTTATATTATATGGGATCAACAAGAAAAGAACATGATTTTTTAGGGGAATTAGATATTCCGAATCATTTGTATTATGGTATCCAAACTTTCAGAGCGGTAGAGAATTTTAATATTACAGGAATTCCAATTTCAAAAGAACCTTTATTTATTAAAGCTTTAGGGTATGTAAAAAAAGCAGCAGCTTTAGCCAATAAAGATTGTGGTGCGCTGGATCCTAAAATTGCTGATGCCATCTGTTACGGAAGTGATCAGGTTATTGCCGGTAAATTCGATCAGGAATTTGTAAGTGATTTAATTCAGGGCGGAGCAGGAACTTCTGTAAACATGAATGCCAACGAAGTAATTGCTAATATTGGTTTAGAATATCTGGGACATAAAAAAGGCGAGTATAATTTCCTGCATCCAAACAATCATGTCAACTGTTCTCAATCTACAAATGATGCTTATCCATCAGCTTTTAGAATTGCCCTTTACATGAAAATGGAAAGCTTTATTAAAACATTAGAAGGTTTAGAAGTTGCTTTTGCTGCAAAAGGAGAAGAATTTAAAAGCGTTCTTAAAATGGGAAGAACCCAATTGCAAGATGCCGTTCCGATGACTTTAGGGCAGGAATTTAAGTCATACGCCACAACGATAGGCGAAGATGTTAGAAGATTAAAAGAAGCGCAGAGTTTGGTTCTTGAAATTAATATGGGAGCAACCGCAATTGGTACAAGAGTAAACGCACCGGAAGGTTATCCTGAAATTTGCGTGAACTATTTAGCCAAAGAAGTTGGAATTCCGTTAACGCTTTCTCCTGATTTAATTGAAGCTACGGTAGATACAGGAGCTTACGTTCAGATTATGGGAACATTAAAAAGAACAGCAGTAAAAATTTCTAAAATCTGTAATGATTTAAGATTATTGAGTTCAGGACCAAGAACAGGTTTCAACGAAATTAATTTGCCGGCACGTCAGCCAGGATCTTCGATCATGCCCGGTAAAGTAAATCCGGTAATTCCGGAAGTAGTAAACCAAACCTGCTTTTATGTAATTGGTCAGGATTTAACCGTTACTATGGCGGCTGAAGCAGGACAATTACAGTTGAATGTAATGGAACCGGTAATTGCTTTTGCGATGTTTACTTCATTAGATTATCTTTCAAATGCCATCCAGACTTTAATCGATAAATGTATTATTGGAATCACTGCAAACGTAGATCATTGCTATAATATGGTAATGAATAGCATTGGAATCGTTACACAATTAAACCCAATTTTAGGTTACGAAGTAAGTGCCAGTATTGCCGGCGAAGCTTTAAAAATGAATAGAAGTGTTCATGATATTGTGGTGGTAGAAAGAAAACTAATCACACAGGAAAAATGGGATGAAATCTATTCACTAGATAACCTGATCAATCCAAAGTTTATCACGAAATAAGAAAAAAGACTTATAAGTTTATAAAGCCGTCAAATTGTATTGACGGCTTTTTTTATGTTTTAAAATGTAGAATTTTCTTAATAACACATTGTAAAGCGTTGAAAATAAGATGTATATTTACATAAGGGTTGAATATTATTTCGAAAAATTAAAACTTTCTCATGGTAAAATTTTTAAAAAATAATTATTTTCATTATTATAAAATCTTAGGGTTTGTTTTTTTTATTTCATTCAGTTCAATAGCACAAACCGAAAATAATAACCCGGAAATATGTCCGCCAAGAACGATTTTAGAGATCTTCAAAAAGAAAGATTCCTCATATGTGGCTAAACCTTCAAAAAACAACTTTTTTCTTATAATTCCCGCAATTGGTTCTCAGCCCGCAACCGGATTTTTTTTTGGTGCCGTAGCGCAATATACTTTCAAAGGAAAAGAAGCATCAGATAAATATTCGATTGCCAATTTAGGCATCACCTATACCGTTAAAAATCAATGGCTAGTCAATGTCAAGAATAATATCCTGCTCAATAACAACAAGATTTTTTTAAGCGGCGATTATCGATTGTATATTTTCTCCCAGCCAAATTACGGACTCGGAACTGACATTATCCCGCATCATAGTAAGAAAAACAACTTTAGCATAGATTCGATTGCCCAGCCAATGGACTATGATTATTTTAAGTTTCATCAAACCGTATCTTTTGAAGTCTATAAAAACTTTTATGTAGGCGGAGGCGTCAATCTGGATTGGTATGCCAGTATAGACGATAAAGATCTTGATGTAGAAAACGGAAAATATACCTATCATTACACTTACAGTCAAAAGCACGGATTTGATGACTTAGAATATTTCTTAAGCGGCGTTAGTCTTAATTTAGTATACGATTCCAGAGACAATCAGGTAAATTCTACCCGTGGCTGGTTTGCTAATATCAATTATCGTTTTAACCCTGTATTGTTTCATAATCAGGAATATAGTAATGTATTGTATGCAGAATACCGTCATTTTATACCACTCTCAAGCAAAAACGAAAGGTATATTTTAGCGCTTTGGGCTTACGGACAATTTATTACCAGAGGAAAAGTGCCGTATTTAAATTTACCCGCAATTGGCTGGGATCAGCGTAGCCGAAGCGGAGAAGGATACACACAAGGCCTATTTAGAGGAAACGGTTTAATATATCTTTCTACAGAATTCAGGTTTCCTATTACTTGTGATCAAATGATAAGCGGAACCGTTTTTACCAACTTCGTAACCGCAAGTAATGTCGATAATAATACCTCTCTATTTAAGTCAGTTCAGCCAGCCGCAGGGCTTGGTTTACGTATTTTGATCGATAAAAAAACACGCACTAATTTAATTGTAGACTATGCCTGGGGAAATAATTCAAAAGGATTTTATCTAAATGCTGGCGAAACATTTTGATTTGTAAAATATTGTTTTTTAGATTGTTGCGAGTTTTATGTACGAATTTTATCTTAATAAAAGTTTAATTTTTATAAAGAAAAAACTTAAATTTGAAATTCATTTAACTTTCAAAAACAAACATTATGAAACAGTACGGTTTTTTATTGGTTCTTTTCCTGTCAGTGATAGGAGCGAACGCACAAGATGCAAGGTCTTTTTCTCTTAATTTGTATGGTGGTTACAATTTCTCGGACAAGTTAGATTATGATGGTTATTCTGCCACTATTGAAGATGGTTTTCAATACGGTGCAGGATTTGAGTATTTCTTTTCGACAAACAATTCGGTTGAGATTAAGTATTTAAGAACAGACGTCAAAATACCATTGAATGATCCCGCTGGAATGCAATTAAATGCGGGTAAAGATAAAGGAGCATTTAATTTTATCCTCGCAGATTTTACCCATTATTTTGATACCGGATCTAATCTTTTACCATATCTGGGAGCTGGTGCCGGGGTTAGCATTCTGGAAACACCTCAGAGCGGTAGCGGAACTTATTTTGCCTGGGATATAAAAGCCGGTGTAAAAATTAAAACTGCTTCAGTAGTTTCTGTAAACATTAATGCTTATTTACAATCAATGTCGGCAGCAGTTGGAGATAGTTATTATTGGTCGTATTATTTTGGCCCGGTTGCAGTTCAGGATTATGTTAGTACATACCAGTTTGGTTTAGGCGCAGTATTAAGTTTTAATTTTAAAAATTAATGTAATTCCCCTCAATAAATCATCCTTAAAAATATAAAAGCATTCACTATTGGTGAGTGCTTTTTTTATGGTTACTAAAAGCTATTGTTCATAATTAAATCATAATTTATAACTATTGTGATTTATATTTTTAAACTCAATCCCTATTTTTGTTATTCATACCACGAATAATATGAAATTACTTATAGTCGAAGACGAACCAAATCTTTTATCCATTTTACGTAAAGGATTTGCCGAAAACAACAATGAAGTTAGTGTTGCAATGGATGGTAAAACAGCCCTCGAAATGCTTCATAATTATAATTTTGATGTTGTAATCTTAGACGTAATGTTACCTGATATTAACGGAATCGAAATTTGCCGACGCCTGCGCGCCAGCAAGAATTTTGTGCCTGTTTTGCTTTTAACAGCCTTAGGAACTTCAGAAAATATTGTAACCGGACTTAATGCCGGTGCCGATGATTATTTGGTTAAACCATTTAAATTTGGAGAACTTGATGCCAGAGTAAATGCATTGCATCGAAGAGCACATCAGGAAACAGAAAGAATCGATAGTATAACCGTAGGCGATTTAGAGATAAATGCCCGTGCAAAAACAGTAAAAAGAGACGGAGAATCTATTGTTTTAACGGCAAAAGAGTTTAAATTACTGTATTATTTAGCTAAAAATAGCGGACGAATCGTTTCCAGAGATCAAATCTTAGACAATGTCTGGGATATTAATTTTGATATGAACACCAACGTTGTTGACGTTTATATTACCTATTTACGTAAAAAAATAGATAAACCTTTTGCATCTAAACTCATTCATACCATGAAGGGATTAGGTTATGTCATAAAGCCATAAAATGGATATTAGAAAAAAAATTACTTTTACATATGTTGCCCTTTCAAGCTTTAGTACGCTCTTATTGTGTATTGTTGTTTTTGTTTTGTTTAACGAAAATAACCGATATCACTTTTTAAAGCGATTAGAAGACAGAGCAAAAATTGTAGCTTCTATTCATTTTCAAAACGATCCCGAGAAAATAAGGTATTATAGCGAACTTAAAAAAAATGGACTTGAAGAACTTATCGAAGAAGAAGAATTTGTTCTTAAAATAAACAGCGCCAATAGTTTTGATTATAATACAAAATTAAACTTACCCAACGAGTTTTATACCAATGTTCTAAAAACTGGTGAAGACTATTTCGAAATAAATAACAAATATTATTTAGGTCAGGTTTTTAAAGAAAGAGATCAAAGATATATTGTAATTGTGGGTGCGCGTGATCGAAAAGGGCCTACAACGACGATTTATATCATTAAAATCATGCTTTTTGGAGGAATAGGATTTGTATTTCTAGCCTTCTTTTTAGGACGTTTTCTGGCAAAACGTGTCATAAATCCTGTAGCACGAATTACCAGAGAAGTAAATAGAATTAGTGCCTCTAACTTACACAACAGATTACCCGAGGTTAAAAATTCAGACGAAATTTCAGATCTTACGGAGACTTTCAATGATATGTTAGACCGTTTAGAAACCTCTTTTGAGATTCAGGCCAACTTTATTAATAATGCCTCGCACGAATTAAAAACGCCAATAACCACTATTATTGCCGAGTCTGAAATTATGCTTTTGAAAGAAAGAGAAGTGCCGGAATACATTCAGTCATTAGAAAACATATACGCTCAGGCATCCAAATTAGGAAACCTGACCGAAAGTTTATTAAAGTTAACGCAAACAGGTTACGACGGTAAAAAACAAGTACTGGATATCGCGAGAATCGACGAATTATTGATGGATGTAAAATCAGATTTGGATAAAATTTATCCAGATAATCGTGTCAGTATGAAATTTAATTTTGTACCAAAAGATTCTAATTTGCTTTTAATTCCTTGCAACAAACCACTTTTAGAACTTGCAATCAATAATATTATTACCAATGGCGTAAAGTATTCTGATAATAACGAAGTGTTTGTAACGCTTTCTGCCAATCAGGAAATGATCAAAATTGCCATTAACGATATTGGTATTGGAATTCCGCCGGAAGATATTCCGCATTTATACGAACCTTTCTTTAGAGGAAAAATTGCCACCAAATATATAGGGTATGGTTTAGGGCTTCCTTTGGCTTCTAAAATCATTCGCATGCACGATGGCGAAATACAAGTTCAGTCAGAGCAAAATAAAGGAACCATTGTGACTATTATTTTCAATATGTCGAAAATAAAGAAAATCAATCTTAAAAATTCTAATGTTGAATCTTAGAAAAATCTAATTTTATATTAAGACCGCTCTAATTTACAGGCAGTTATTTTGTATGTATAAACTAAACGATTATACATATGAAAAATTTCCTAATACCTACGACCTTAAAAGATGATACTATTTGTGCTGTAAAATCAGCAATCAGCCAGGCAAAATCTTCAGGATGTGAGATCATTTTAATGATGGTTTCTGATGCTCCGGATACTTTTTCTTCTTCAGCCTATTTACGCGAAATGCGCACCGGACTAACCGCCAGTCAGGAAATAGTACTTGAAACTTGTCGATACATGATCGATCATACTCCAAACTGTAAAATAAAAGTACACAATCAATACGGACTTTCATCTCCAATTTTCAAACATATTATCGATGTTTTTGCTGTAAAATTGGTAATTCTTCCAATGTCTTATAAACAAGAAACAAAACGAATTCATCAGTATTTGGTACAATTAGCCGGAAACCAAAAATGTCCAATATTACATTTAGGTTCAGAGCAATACAGAGAAGACTTTAATAAAGCACTTTATATCGAAAACGCCCGTGCCAATATGCATGTTAAGGATGTTCAGCAATTTTTGAATGATAATTTTTCATTCGAAATTGTAAGCCAGACCGCTAATTTCGATGATAATTACGAAAAATTTGCTCCTTATTTATCTGAAGCCATTTCAAAATACGATATCGATTTGTTAGTTGAAACCCGTAAAGGAGAGAAAATCAAATTCAAGAAAACAAAGAAAAAAGACATGAACGAGAGATTAGGACTTCCGGTTTTATCTCTTTATGAAGAAATGGCATAAGACCGGATTTCTTTCCTCAAAAAAAATATAAGTTTAATTTAAGACCGAAAATATGTTATTAAAGAAAAGAATACCAATGAAGTACGTTCTCGGGAAAATTAAAGTAGAAATTACATTAGTACTGGCTTACACCATAGTATTTGAGGTATTTCACAATTATTTCATCAATCTTCCTGTAGATATTCCAATTGCAATTCCCACGATGATTGGAACCATTATATCCTTATTATTGGCTTTTAAGTCGAATCAGGCGTATGACAGATGGTGGGAAGCCCGAATTGTTTGGGGAGCCATTGTAAATGATTCCAGAACATTAATCAGGCAGGTACTGACATTTTATAAAGACCCTAATTTTTCTGTAGAAGCAAATGAATTCAAAGAAAATTTCGCCAAACGACAAATTGCATGGTGTTATAGCTTAGGCGAATCATTACGAAATAAAGATGCCTTAAAACCGCTTGAAGGTTTGATAAGCGACGAAGAATTACGTTTTGTAAAGAACCACCAAAACATACCTAATGCCATTTTATTATTGCATGCAAGAGATTTGCGAAACGCTAAAAATGATAAACGCATCAATATGTATCAGCAGGTAGAAATCGACAATACTTTATCAAGATTATGTGACGAAATGGGTAAATGTGAGCGAATCAAAAACACCATTTTCCCAACGACGTACAGTATGTACATCAGAGTAACTTTGTGTTTGTTTATTTTATTGTTGCCTTTTGGATTAATTAGCGTCTTGAGTTGGTTTGCGATTCCGTTAATTACCGCTATTGCTGCTGCTTTCTTTTTGATCGAAAGAATGGCAATTCATTTGCAGGATCCGTTCGAAAACCGTCCTACAGATACGCCTGTAACCACTATTGCCAATACAATCGAAAGAAATATAACTCAGATGATGAACGAATACCAAAGTGAATTTGATATTATCAATGAATTTCATCTTCAGCCTGAGCGTAAAAAAGCGGAAAACAACGCTTATTTTGTTTTATAATTTAAATTGATTTTGGTTTCTCAATTTTGTTAGCTGGACAACGTTTTTTCATGCCGTTGTCCGGCTTTTTTTTGTTATTGCAATTCCTTAAAACTGAATCTTTTTTTTCAGGAGCTAATCCCGCTATACGTTCCAATCTTTTCCTGGCTAAAGAAGCCAGAAAAGGATTTCCACTGCTATCGGGGCTAGGACATCCATTTTCATAATAATATTTTCGTCTAGTTTGTCATCCTGACGAAGGAAGGATCACACAAGAAACTCCACAATCAAAATCGCCAATCTTTGTAGAATCCCGCGCGTGATCCTTCCTCCGTCAGGATGACAAGATTGCGGTTATCTGCAATAAGTAAAATAAAAAATCCGCGAATATCTGTGTTTTCGCGAAGCGAATCCGTGTCATCCGCGTGCCATAACAAAGATTATCAAGTTTAGTTTCAGGATGACAAGATTACGAAAAAATCAAAAACTACCGATGAAGCAATCTCCCCAAAGTTTGTATTGATTCTCTTAATTCATTAGTCCAAACCAATCCAAAACTCAGGCGCATACAATTCGAAAACTGATCCTGAAAAGAGAAAATTCTCCCCGGAGCAATACTAATTTTGTGTTGCATCGCCAAATGATAAAAAGCAGCAGTATCAACGCTTTTATCCAACTCGATCCACAGAAAAAATCCACCTTGCGGCTGACTCACTTTTGTGCCTTTTGGAAAAGATTCTAAAACCGTATTGATATAATTGGTACAATTATGATGCAATATCTGGCGTATCTTTCTAAGATGATTTTCGTATCGTCCATTTTTTAGAAAATCGCCCACAACCTGATGTGTAATAGTAGGAGAGGAGAGCGTATGGTAAATTTTATTGCGTAATATTTCTTTTTTAAACTTTCCGGGCGAAACCCAACCCACACGATAACCCGGAGCCAATGTTTTAGAAACCGAACTACAGCAAAGTACAATGCCGCTTTCGTCGTAGGTTTTGCAATTCGTTGGTCGGCTTGCGCCAAAGTACAAATCACCGTGAATATCATCTTCGATTAACGGAATATTATAAAACTCCATCAATCTCACCACTTCAATTTTATGTTCTGCCGGCATCATACTTCCGGACGGATTACTAAAATTACTCATCAATAAACAAAGCTTCACCTTTTTCGACGAAAGCGCTTTTTTTAGTGCGTCTAATTCAATTCCGGTAGTCATGTTTGTTGGCAATTCCATGATGTATAAACCCAAAGATTTCGCCAATTGCAGGATCCCAAAATAAGCCGGACTCTCGGTTATAATAGTATCTCCTGGTTTTGTTAAAGTCATCAAGCAATGCGAAATAGCACTCGTGCACCCCGGCATCGTAATAATATCCTCTTCAGATAATGATCCGCCCCAGGTAAAAGACCATCGGGCAATTTCACGTCTTAAATTAGGATTACCTTTTACCTGTTCGTAACTCGTTCCGCTATTAGGGAGTTGTCGCATCGCCTGAACCATTCCCTTGTTTAATTTCGCAATAGGAAGAAGCTCATTCGAAGGAAAACCCAAAGAAAGCATCGTAATATCCGGATCCGTCATATTACCATACACCTGATCGATTAAATCCTCACGATCAATATTAAGACATTTTAAAATCGGGCTGCTTGGCGAAGGTTCAGGAATTGTTCTCGCCGAAATATTACTCACATAATAACCGGATTGCGGTCTCGATTCGATCAGCGATCTGCTTTCGATTTCATAATATGCTTTACTTACCGTGCTCATGCTGTAACCCGTTTCTGCGCAGACCTCACGTATTGATGGCAGTTTGTCGCCAACATTCAGAACGCCAGACTTTATTTGTTTTTCGATCCGGTCAGCAAATTGAAGATAGAGGTAATTGGAATTTTTCATATTAGAATGTGGTGGTATTATGCTTTATTCCATTTTGTTATCAAATGCAAATCAAAAATTAAGGTGGTGCCTTTTGGCACTAAATGTTGGTAGCAAACAGAGGAATAGTAATAAAATTTAGCGTGCCGTAGGTACGCAATAGTTATTATTTTGTTGCGTACCTGCGGCACGCCAACGTATTCCGAATTAATTTTTACCAATATTTAGTGCCTAACGTCACAAATTAAAAGCTTTTAATCCCCTTGATTGACATGCCAAAGTAATTTCATAAAATAAAAACTGTTACGGTGCAATTTACAAAAACTGTATCTGTATTGCTATTTTATTTTTTTAGAAATTTGTTTCTTAAAAAAGTAACCACAAAACAAACCCCTCGTGAAAACAACAAAATACTATATAGCTGCCATTACATGTTTTGTAATCTGGGGATTTTTCAGTTTGGTTTTAAAACCCATACACGACTATGCTTCGTTAGACATTTTATTTTATCGTGTTTTTAGTTGTAGTATTCTAATGTTGATTATTGCTTTTACATTCAAAAGAAAAAAAATAAAAGAAGCAGTAGAAACCTTTAAGGCATTGCCAAAATCCGAAAAGCGCAAATCTATTATTTTAAACATCGGAGGAAGTCTTTTTATCATGACCAACTGGTTTACATTTATTTATGTCATGAACCATGTTAGCGTAAAAGCAACTTCTCTGGCGTATTTGGTTTGCCCTATTTTAACCACATTGCTGGCTTATTTTATTCTGCACGAAAAACTAAGCAAAACCCAATGGATCGCGGTTGGATTAAGCATTTCAGGATGTGTACTTTTATCGTACGCCAATATTACCGACATGCTTTTTAGTATCGTTATTGGTCTTTCGTACGCCTGTTATTTAGTAAGTCAGAGAGTCAATAAAGGATTTGATAAGTTTTTGGTTTTAACCTTTCATATTACCTTAATTGCGTTGTTTTTGGTGCCTTTTTTTCCAGCGTACAGCGGGCCCGTTCCAACCGAGTTTAAGTTTTATTTCTGTATAGAAACCATTGCGATATTGTTTACCATTTTCCCGTTGTTTCTTAATTTATACGCACTTTCAGGCATTAATTCCTCAACTGTGGGAATGCTTTTAAATATCAATCCGATGATTGCTTTTTTATTGGCAATGTTTCTCTACAAAGAACAATTTGGACTCATACAAATCATAGCATACGGAATTGTATTTCTGGCAGTATTGGTTTTCAATTCACATCATATTTTTGCGATGAAGCAAAAGTTTAACGTAATATCCAAAGATTCTAAAATAACGTGAGGTTTTTTATATTTTTTATTGGTTTAAAATATAAATTACCAGAATCTTAACAGGATGTTTAAACAGGAATGAGTATTTTCATTCCTGTTTTTTTATGCGATTTTTTTTTGCCACGAATTTCACAAATTTTCGCGAATTTTTTAATCTGCTCGATCTGCAAAATCTGCGTGAACTTTTTACGCTGTAGTAAGCGATAGTAGAGCCCAAATTAATTAGTGAAAATTCGTGAATCCCGATAGCTATCGGGAGTGGCAAAAAATAATAATCAGTGGCAAAAAATATAAACCGAACAACTATTATATGAAAAATACCAAGCTCCAAGCCTTTATCCCGTTATTTTATTTAGTGTGGTCTGATGATTTACTGACTCAAAAAGAATTTACTACAATTCAGAAATTTATCAACGATCTAAGCTGGCTTTCGCCCGAAGAAAAACAACAATTACTTTCAAGATTAGATATTTCAAATCCGCCTTCGCGAAATGAACTCACGCAATGGAAATCGGAGATTGAAAACAGCATTCAGAACAAAGCAGATATAAAATCAATTTTTGATATCGCAGTGGCGCTTTCAGAGAAAGATGTAGACATTTCGGGCTTACAATCTGATTTTATAAAATTAGAAAATGATCTCGGAATTTTAGGCGAAGAAGCACTTCAGAACTTTAAAACAAAAGCAGGTTCATTTACCGCAAATTCTCAAACCAATGCCGATTTTGATATTCAGAAAATAACAGCCATCTTAAATGGCAAAGAAGCTGCGATAATCAATAAAGTAAAATCGGTTATTTCGAGACCTGAATTTGCTTACGAAACTTCTACAGATATCAATGTGTATCGTAAAACCGTTTACAATTGGTGTAAAATACTGGCGGAAGAAAACCTCGGAAATATGGCGTATCCAAAACAATACGGCGGAGGAGAAAACATCGCCGACTATTTTGCCATAATGGAAACTTTAAGTTATCACGATTTAAGTTTAGTGATCAAATTTGGCGTTCAGTTTGGACTTTGGGGAATGAGCGTTCAATCATTAGGAACAGAAAAACACTATGCCAAATACCTAAAAGATATTGGAACTTTAAAAATTCCTGGGTGTTTTGCAATGACCGAAACCCATCACGGTTCGAACGTAAAAGGTCTTGAAACTACAGCAACTTACAATTATAACGATCAAACGTTTACGATTCATACGCCCAATAAAAATGCACAAAAAGAATATATCGGGAATGCCGCAGTTCACGGACAAATGGCAACTGCTTTTGCAAAATTAGTGATCGACGGTCATGATTATGGCGTAAATGCTTTTGTGGTGCCGTTACGCGATACGAATGGAAATACGTTAAACGGAGTTACAATTGGCGATTGCGGACATAAAATGGGTTTAAACGGGGTAGATAACGGAACCATTAGTTTTGATAATGTAGTGATTCCGAAAGAAAATATGCTCGATCGTTTTGCTTCTGTAAATGACAAAGGTGAATTCGAAAGCCCAATACCAAGCGATAACAGACGTTTCTTTACTATGTTGGGCACTTTGGTTGGCGGACGAATCGGGATTCCGCGTTCTGCTTTGGCTGCAGCCAAATCCGGACTTACAATTGCCATTCGTTACAGCGATCAACGCCGACAATTTGGTCCCGAAGGCGGTTCAGAAGTTCCGATTTTAAATTACAGAATGCACCAACGCCGTTTGATTCCGCCTTTGGCTAAAACTTACGCCGTGCATTTTGCTTTGCAATACCTAACCAACAGATTCCTGAATAAAACCGAAGCCGAAATGCAGGAAATCGAAGCTCTTGCAGCCGGAATGAAATCGTATTCGACCTGGAGTACAAGGGATATTTTGCAGGAATGCCGCGAAGCTTGTGGAGGAAAAGGATATTTGTCTGAAAATCGAATCGATGCTTTAAAAAATGATACGGAAATCTACACGACTTTTGAAGGCGATAATACCGTTTTGATGCAATTGGTGGCTAAAAACCGTTTGGCTGAATTCAGAAAATCGTTTGGAGAAATGGGCGCTGCAGGCATCATCAATTATGTGTACGAAAATGCCAAAACGGCCATTACAGAAAAAAATCCAATTGCAACCAGAAGAACAGATGATGAACATTTATTAGATTTGGAATTTCATTTGCAGGCTTTTATTCATAGAGAAAAAATGATTCTAGCTTCGGCAGCTCGACGTATTAAAAAATTAGTCGATGGAGGTTTAGAACCTTATGATGCTTTTAATGTGGTACAACACCAGATGATCGATGTCGCTCAGGCGTATTTAGAAAGAGTAGTTTTAGAACAATTTCAACTCGCTATAAAAGAGGTTGAAGATCAAAAAACGAAAGATATATTAACAAAGCTGAATCAATTATACGCGCTTTCTCAGATAGAGAAAAACAAAGCCTGGTATCTCGAAGACGGTTATATGGAAGCCGTAAAAACCAAAGCAATCCGTAAAATTGTCAACCAATTGTGTTGGGATATTCGTCCCGATGCTGTTTCGTTAGTCAATGCTTTCGATATTCCTGAGAGTTGTTTAGCGGCGCCGATTGCGGTTAAGTAAAGAGTAAAGAGAATATAATTTTTCGTAATCTATTCATTATGAAGGAGGAAGGATCAGGCTAGAAGATTGATAATCTTTGTCATGGCACGCGGATGACACGGATTCGCTTCGCGAAAACACGGATATTCGCGGATTTTTTTATTTTATTCATTGCAGCTATACGCAATCTTGTCATCCTGAGGAACGAAGGATCACACTCGAAACTCTTTGTCATGGCACGCGGATGACACGGATTCGCTTCGCTAAAACACGGATATTCGCGGATTTTTTGTTTTGCTCATTGCAGCTATACGCAATCTTGTCATCCTGAGGAACGAAGGATCTCACGCGGGATTCTACAAAGATTGGCGATTTTGATTTTGGATTTTCTAGTGTGATCCTTCGTTCCTCAGGATGACAAACTATACGGAAAACATTATTATGAAAACATTGCCCTAGCCCTAGCCCCGATAGAAGAGGAAATCCTTTTGTGGCGGTGTTCGCCACAAAAGATTGGAACGTATAGCGGGATTAGCTCCTGAAAAAAAAGATTAGGTTTGTAATAATATAAAAAAAATCCTATTTAATCCTTTTAATCTGTGGCAAAAAAACAATCATTTACAATAACAAAATACAATTGTTATAACTTTTATTATATCACAATTAGCTTTAAATCATTGTTTTATTGCAATAAGTCGCTTTTTCGAAGTCCATTACATTAATCGAAATTACCGGAACTTCAGGAAGGATAGCTTTAAGTTTTGATACTATTGTTCTCGACAATTTTGATTTCTGATCAGCATTTCGGCCTTCCATAATATACGCAAAAACGTGAATAAAATCGTCTGAGGAATTTCCGTTTTTATAATACGTAAACGGATTAATACGAACCTTAATTTCAGATTCATCAAAAAGACCTGTTAACAATGCTGCATTAAAAACATCCTGCATAATGTCGTCAGCAGATTTTAACCGGATTACGTTTTCTGAGCAATCAATAATAAAATGAGGCATTTGCGCTTGGTTTTAGTTTGTAGAAATAGACTTTATTCAAATTTACAAAAATCCAATTGAGATGATGTTTTTTTTATGACTTAGATTTTTTTATTCAGTTTTTTCAAGATTTACTGTCACAAAATTCAAAATTTGCGACTTACTAAATAATTCATTTTTGTATCTGCACTTTCTTATATTTGTAGTTCTCATTATAGCTGTAATTGGTTTGAAAAATTATCTGTTGTTTCTGCTTTTCGTTCTTTTAGGTAGTCCTGTTTATTCATCAGACAGTACCGATGTTATTTTGGTAAAGCTAAATGATGCTTTAAAAAATAAGGCACATTATGTCAGGCTTAAAGAGGAGCGTATCTTAAACTTTAAAAAAATAAAGTCGGATGATTTAACTAAAGAACAAGAATACAATTATAATAAAACCCTGTATACAGAATACCAGAAATTCAACTCAGATTCGGCTATTTTTTATGTCAAAAAGAATCTGAAAATTGCAACCGAACTTCAAGACGATGAATTGCTGAATTTAGCCAATCTTCAGTTGGTTACCCTTTATTCATCTTCAGGAAAATACCGTGAATCTGAAGCTATTCTAAAAAGCATTGATAAAAAAACACTTTCAAAATCATTGCTTCAAACTTATTATGTTGCGTATCGCGAGTTTTTCGAACATTATGCGGCGAACAGTTACGACATCAAATACATACAGAAAATAAGGGAATATCGTGATTCTTTGGTTAGTGTTTTAGATCCTAATACCTTAAATTATCAGGTAAATAAGATTCAGCAAATCATGTCTCAAAAAAAGTATGATATTGCCGAGAAGCAATTATTGCAATTGTTTGATAATATGGAGGAAGATAATCCTCAATATGCGATGATTACGTATCTTTTAGGCAGTATTTATGAGGCGAGACATCAGCTAGAACCCAGAAAAAAGTTTTATGCGCTTTCGTCTACTTCGGATCTGAAGAATGCCAATAAAGACAATGCATCACTTCAGGAACTGGCGTTGGTTTTTTATGAAATTGGAGATGTAGATATGGCATATAAACTAACGCAATCTGCGATTGAAGACGCACTTTATTGCAATGTTCAGTTTCGTACGCTTTTAATGTCAGAAGTGTATTCCATTATAAATACCGTTTATTTAGAAAAAGAAGCCAAGAGAAAAACCGAGTTACAGCTGTATCTTTTGTGCATCAGTTTGCTTTCGGCATTTTTGATTGTAGCGGTTATTTATGTCTACAAACAAATGAAAAAAGTATCCAGAATACGAGGGGAACTTTATGAAACGAGCCAAAAACTAGCCGAATTAAACAAAGATATTACAGAAACTAATAATCAGCTGCAGGAACGTAACGCACAGTTATCTGAGTCGAATCATATTAAAGAAGAATATATCGCGCATTTCTTTAGCCTTTGCTCTACTTACATCAATAAATTAGAAAATTATCGCATTATACTCAACAAAAAAGCCACGGCAAAACAGTTTGATGAGATCTATAAAATGCTTAAATCAACCACTCTTGTTGATAATGAACTGGAGGAATTGTACAAGAATTTCGATATTATCTTTCTAAATTTATATCCCACTTTCGTGAAAGATTTCAACGCACTTTTGATTAGGGAAGAACAAATCGTTTTAAAACAAGGAGAATTGCTCAATACTGAACTTCGAATTTTTGCCTTAATTCGTTTAGGAATTACCGACAGTGTAAAAATTGCAGCGTTCCTTCGTTACTCTTTAAGCACAATTTATAATTATCGAACCAGAGCTCGAAATAAAGCCGCAGTTTCTCGAAATGATTTTGAAGAAATGGTCATGAAAATTGGTTTAATTTCTCTGAAAGTCTAATTCTTCGTTTTAAATCTACTACTTTTTTTAAGGGGTGTATTTGTTCAAGTGTTTGTAATTCAGTGTATTATTTTTCTGTTTCACTACTTTTTTTCGTTTACAAATTAAAAACGAACTATAACGTTTTAGCTTTACAATATTATTAAAAGGTAATAATGACCTTATTATTATCTTTTAGATTATACATTAAATGCTTTAATAAATTAATAGTTATGTTTAAAAACGTTAAAACAATTGTTGTTTTACTTTTGTTGAGCTCTATCGGTGTAAATGCACAGAGTAAAGTTCCGGTTTATCTAGATGATAAAAAGCCAATTAATGAGCGAGTAGAAGATGCTCTAAAAAGAATGACAACTGCAGAAAAAATTGCCATGATTCATGCGCAGTCAAAATTCAGTTCGCCAGGTGTACCACGTTTAGGAATTCCGGAAAACTGGATGACTGACGGACCACACGGAATTCGTACCGAAGTAAAATGGGACGAATGGGATCAGGCAGGCTGGACAAACGATTCTTGTATTGCATTTCCGGCTCTTACCGCACTTTCTGCAACCTGGAACAAAGAGTTATCTTCTTTATATGGTAAATCGATAGGAGAAGAAGCACGTTACCGTAATAAAAATGTATTGTTAGGACCTGGGGTGAATATCTACAGAACGCCATTAAACGGTCGTAACTTCGAATATATGGGAGAAGATCCTTTTCTTGCTGCAAAAATGGTAGTTCCTTATATTAAAGGAGTACAAGCTAACGGAGTTGCTGCATGTGTAAAACACTTCGCTTTAAATAATCAGGAAACAAAACGTAACTCAGTAAATGTTGTAGTTGATGATCGTGCTTTGTACGAAATCTATTTACCGGCATTTAAAGCTGCAGTTCAGGAAGGTGATGCCTGGGCCATTATGGGATCTTATAATAAATACAAAGGACAGCAATGTTGTCATAACGAATTTTTATTGAATGATATTCTTCGCGGAGAATGGGGTTTCAAAGGAGTTGTAGTTTCAGATTGGGGTGGAGTTAATGATACGAAGCAATCTATTTTTAATGGTCTTGATATGGAGTTTGGTTCTTGGACTAACGGACTTTCATGGGGAACCAGTAATGCATACGACAACTATTTCTTAGCAAAACCATATTCTGAAATGATCAGAAAAGGTGAAGTTGGAACTAAAGAATTAGACGAAAAAGTACGTCGTATTTTACGTTTATCTTTCCTTACTACAATGGATAGAAACCGTCCGTTTGGGTCTTTTGGGACACAAGAGCACGCAGATGCAGGTCGTAAAATTGCCGAAGAAGGAATTGTATTGCTTCAAAACAACAATAATATTTTACCAATCAACCTTTCTAAAACAAAGAAAATCGTTGTTATTGGTGAAAACGCTATCAAAATGATGACTGTAGGCGGAGGAAGTTCTTCGCTTAAAGCAAGATACGAAATTACACCTCTTGAAGGATTAAAGAAAAGAATTGGAAACCAGGCTGAAATCGTTTATGCCCGTGGTTATGTTGGAGACCCTAAAAGCGAATACAATGGAGTAGTAGCAAAAGTAAGTTTAGAAGACAAACGTTCTCCGGCAGAATTAAGTGCAGAGGCTTTAAAAGTTGCGAAAGATGCTGATATCGTTCTTTTTATCGGAGGTTTGAACAAAAGTGATAACCAGGATGCAGAAGGACACGATCGTAAAGAATTAAACTTACCATACGGTCAGGATAAATTGCTTACTGATTTGGCTAAAGTAAATAAAAATATAGTTTTTGTAAACATTTCAGGAAATGCTGTGGCAATGCCGTGGGTAAAAGAAGTTCCGGGAATTGTACAAGGATGGTTTTTAGGTACAGAAGCTGGAAATGCTTTGGCAAATGTTTTGGTTGGAGATGTTAACCCTTCTGGTAAATTATCTTTTACTTTCCCTGTAAAATTAGCTGATAATGGCGCTCACGCTTTAGGAGAATTTCCTGGTGGAGATGAAGTAAAATATAACGAAAGCATTTTTGTAGGTTACCGTTGGGCTGACAAACAAAAAGTTAAACCATTATTTTCTTTTGGACATGGTTTAAGCTACACGACTTTTGCATACGGAAAAGTAACAGCTGACAAAAAACAAATGTCAAGCAGCGACAATATTACATTCTCTGTGAATGTAAAAAACACAGGATCAAGAGAAGGTTCTGAGGTTGTTCAGCTTTATATCAGTGATTTAAAATCTTCTTTACCACGTCCGATTAAAGAATTAAAAGGATTTGAAAAAATTTCACTAAAAGCGGGAGAAGAAAAAACAGTAACTTTTACAGTAGACAAAACAGCTTTAAGCTTTTTTGATGATAAAAAACACGACTGGGTTGCTGAACCGGGAGCTTTTGAAGCAATCGTTGGAGCCTCTTCTACAGATATAAAATCTAAAGTGGGATTCTCACTTCAATAATTTCATTATTTCTAAATTGGTTGGTTGTAAAGCTGCAATTGTAAAAAATTGCAGCTTTACTTTTTTAAATACTATTTTCTACTATTAAGATATTGACGGAGTTAATTTACTTCTGTAAGTTTAAAAACCTTTTTTGAACGTTACAATATTATTTCAAAGCTTTATTTTCTTAATATCTTAATGGTTCAAAAAAATATTACTTAAAATTTTTAAGGAATAAATAGCTAGATAATACTGGTTTTTCGTTAAAATTTTGCTCAGAAATTTTCGATTAATTAAAAAGTCTTATTTTAGCGACCACCAAAAAAAAACTAACCTTTTAACTACCAAAAGATATTTTTATGAGTTCATCTTCTATTGATATTAAACCTAAAAAACATTATGAAATACTAGACGGCTTACGTGGAGTCGCCGCTATTTTAGTTGTTATTTTTCACATTTTAGAAGCCCATAACGGAGGAAGCCGTTTTGCACAAATCATTAACCACGGTTATCTGGCGGTAGATTTCTTCTTTTTATTATCAGGATTTGTTGTAGCGTATGCCTATGATGATCGCTGGACAAAAATGTCGCAATGGGAGTTTTACAAACGACGTTTAATTCGCTTGCAGCCTATGGTTATTATGGGAATGATCATTGGAGCTATTTTTTATTATTTTCAGGCATCAAATCTTTTTCCGATGATTGCAGGAATGGAAGTCTGGAAAGTAATTGTAACAATGGTAATTGGGTTTACGTTGCTTCCAATTCCGCCATCACTAGAAATTAGAGGCTGGGGCGAAATGCATCCGCTTAACGGGCCTGCATGGTCATTATTCTTTGAATATATTGCCAATATTTTATACGCTTTAGTATTTCGTAAATTCTCGAACAAAGTATTAGGAATCTTTGTTTTTATATTTGCAACAATGTTGGTTAACTACACTGTTTTTGGACCCAATGGCGATGTTATAGGCGGTTGGTCTTTAAACCTGCAACAAATGAATGTTGGTTTTACCCGTTTATTATATCCGTTTTTCGCGGGAGTTTTACTTTCACGTTTAGGTAAATTAATTCACCTGAAAGGCGCTTTCTGGATTTGCAGTATTCTAATTGTAGTTATCTTTTCGATTCCAAGAATAGGAGACGAAAATACTTTATGGATGAACGGTTTATACGAGTCATTTGCTATTATTCTTTTATTTCCTTTAATTGTTGCCATTGGAGCGGGAGGAGAGATAAAAAATACGCTTTCTATTAAAATTTGTAAAGCTCTGGGAGATATTTCCTATCCCATTTATATCATCCATTATCCGCTAATTTACTGGTATACCGCTTGGGTAATTGATAATAAAGTTGCTATAAAAGACGGTTATATGATCGGAATCGGAGTTTTGGTTTCAAGTATTGTAATTGCAATTTTATGCTTGAAATTCTACGATGAACCAGTACGTAACTGGCTTCAGAACAAATTTCAAAAAAGAAAAGTATCTTAAAGGGAGGGACAAAGGTTCAAAGGCTCAGAGGAACAAAGGTTCAAAAACCTCTGTCTCCTTGAACCTTTGTTCCTCTGAACCTACATAAAAATCTTGAATTTCTTAATTTTGTTAGTTATAGATATTCAAAAAAGGGGTGAAATTTCATGTTTTCATCCCTTTGTTTTTTTTTAAAGGAACAAAGGTTCAAAGCAACAAAGACTCAAAGAGAAATAGTATCATTTCGATCTTTGTGTCTTTTCAAATCAAAATGTTAGGTATAAAAAAAGGGATGAAACATTTTGTGTTTCATCCCTTTTATATTTAGTTCAATCAGGAAAGCTTAGTACCTCAGAATCTTAGAGTCTTAGTACCTTCAAAAATTTATTCTAAAACCAATGCTCCTAAAGCTTCTTTACTAAAACCTTTCAATTCGTCAGTTTTACCCGCTTTGATTTTAGCCACCCAATTAGGATCAGATAAAAGAGGTCTTCCTACAGCAACTAAATCAAAATCGCCTCTGTCGAAACGTCTGTTTAATTCTTCTAAAGAAGTTGGTTCAGAGCTTTCTCCGGCAAAAGCACCAAAGAAATCACCAGAAAGACCAACAGAACCTACTGTAATAGTGGGTGCTCCGGTTACTTTTTTAGCCCAACCCGCAAAGTTCAAATCAGATTCTTCAAATTCAGGTTCCCAAAATCTTCGTTGCGAAGCGTGTATAATATCAACTCCCGCATCAACAAGAGGAGTTAACCAGGCTTCTAATTCCTGCGGATTTTTAGCCAGTTTATAGTTATAATCAGAAGGTTTAAATTGAGAAAAACGCATGATTACAGCGAAATCATTTCCTACTTGTTTTCTGATTTCTTTAATCACTTCAATCGCAAAACGATTACGTTCCGGTAAAGTTTTTCCACCGTATATATCTTCACGTAAATTCGTTTCAGCTCTAAAAAACTGGTCGATTAAATACCCGTGAGCTCCGTGAATTTCGATCGTATCAAAACCTAATCTTTTAGCATCAGCAGCAGCTTTACCAAAAGCAAGAATGGTATCCTCAATATCTTTTTCAGTCATGGTAACACCATTTCTAAAATCAGGACGGTTTAATCCGGACGGACCTTCAAAAGGAACAGGAGGCACCCATCCCGAGTGGTGATTGTCCATAATCCCCATGTGCCAGATTTGCGGTCCCATTTGTCCGCCTGCGGCATGAACTTCGTCAATCACTTTTTTCCATCCGTTTAAGGCTAAATCACCATAGAAATGTGGCACATTAGCATCATTAGATGATGAAGGTCTGTCGATAACAGTTCCTTCAGATAATATTAAACCAACTTCGCCTTCAGCTCTTTTTTGGTAGTAAGCTGCGACTTCATCAGTTGGTACTCCGTTAGGAGAAAAAGAGCGCGTCATTGGCGCCATTACGATTCGGTTTTTAAGATTTAACGTTTTTAAGTTAAATGGCGAAAACAGGTTGTTTGTACTCATAGTAATTTACAAATTAGATTGAATTAAGTTACTGAGTGCTTCAAAGGCACCTTCGTTGCGTTTATAATAAGTCCATTGTCCAACACGCTTAGATTCTATAAATCCGGCACGTTGTAAAATAGAGAGATATTCAGAAACAGTCGATTGTGTAAGACCAGCCTTAGCTTGTATTTGTCCTACACAAACTCCGTGTTCAAATCCAGCATGCTGAAGCTGATCCGGAAAGTTGATTTCAGGCTCTTTTAACCATTCCAGCATTTGCAATCTGGATTTGTTGGAGAGCGCCTTAAAAATTTCTATTGGTTCCATGGTGCAAATATATCGACTTTTCCCGATATACCAATTAAGGAGGTAATTATTTGGCAAAAAATTAAGATGAAGAAAAAGGAAGTTGTATTAAACAGTGGAGGATTTTAATAAAGAAAAATTATATTTGCTTGTGAAAATTAATCTCGCAAAGGCGCGAAGACGCAAAGAATAAAGCTTATAAGAATTGTAACTTTGCGGCTCTGCGCCTTTGCGAGATTAAAACAACCCCAAATAAATAACTTAATCAAACTATGAAAAAAACATTACTTATTCTAGGATTCTTATGTTGTGTAGTAACCAGTTCAAAAGCACAGGTTGTAGGAACTGAAATTGGCGATATTGCGCCGGAAATTGATCTTCCGGATACAAAAGGAAATCTTGTTGCACTTTCCTCTTTAAGAGGAGGATTAGTTTTAGTTGACTTTTGGGCATCATGGTGCGGACCATGTATTAAAGAACAGCCGGCATTATTAAAATTGTACACAACTTATCCTGATAAACTATCCATTTACAGTGTTTCTATGGATACTAAAAAAACTTTGTGGCTGGCAGCAATTGCCAAAGGAAAATTGCCATGGACACAAGTAAGTGATTTGAAATACTGGAAATCTCCGGTTGTGGGAGATTATATGCTTCAATCTGTTCCTTTGAATTTTTTAGTAGATAAAAACGGAATTATTCTGGCTAAAAATATTCACGGAAATGCATTGAACGAAATGGTTAAAAGTTTGTTGACAGCGCAGTAAAAACTCAAACTAATTAAAACTTTGAGTATATTGCTATTTCAAAAAAGATAATAACAATAAATGTCCAGGTCATGATTCAAAAATCAGCATTCGTATTCTTTATTTTGATTGCATTTCAGTGCAATGGACAAACAATGGAGATGGTTAATAAACTAAGAAATGATTACCAAACTTGCCTGAACAGTGGCAGCGGAATGAAAAATTGCTCGATCGAATATTACAATCAGTCAGATAGCTTATTGAATGTTGCTTATAAGAATTTAAAACTTAAATTGAGTTCTAAAGAACAATCACGATTAAAAAAGGAACAATTAGACTGGGTCAAAAAACGTGATTTGTATTTTGAAAAAGTATATTCTGACACCAAAAAAGAAGGTCATTTTATAGAAGGAAGCAGTGATTTTGATATGGTAGTTTTTGACGAAAAAGCAAATTACGTTTTTACAAGAGTCAAAGAACTTATAAAAAGGATATAGTTGCTTTAAAATAAAAAGTTTAAATGGAATCAAAACTCAGTCTGGCTGAATTTAGAACAAGATTACAAAATAACACAGAAATTGGTTCTCTAAAAGTAAACTTAAGTCTCTTTAGAATATTTCCCAGATTTGGCGGAATAAAGCCTTTTTACGGACTTTTTGATGAGAAAAGTTTTCGATTAACGATCAATTCGAGGACTTCACCAACTTATTTTATTATTAGAGGAAATTACAAGAATATAAATAACAGGCTTAACATCAATTATATCGTTGAGCCAAACAGTAAATTTCAGTTACTCTGGACCCGATTTTCTCCGGTTGTTTTTCTAATAGCGCTCAATGTTTTCTTTCTTTTTTTTGGAAGAGGTCTTAGAAGAGCCACTACAATCGTGAGTTTATTTCTGCTCATTATCATTTTTTATTCGCGCTGGAAAGAGGAAAGAAAGAGAAAAAAATTAGAACGCAAGTTTATCAGGATTTTTGAGATTAAGATGTAAAAGGATTGAATTGTTTCAAGTTTTTTTTGTTTCACGTTTCAAGTTTGTTTGCGCATTTTTGTCATTTCGACGAAGGAGAAATCTCCGTAAGTAACTCGACAAAGATTGGAGACTTTCTGTGCGGAGTTTCTTGCGGAGATTTCTCCTTCGTCGAAATGACAATGATTGTGGTTACTTTGTGTAAAACTTTGACAAAGGGTGGAGAAACCTGAAACCATTCATCTATTTCCTATTCGCATTGATTGCCTGCAAAGCATTTTCCGGCGAAGAAAGATATAATTTATAAAAATCGGCTGTGGCGCCAACGTGAATTTCGTAGGTTTCGGTTTCAAGGGCTTTTTTAAGATCTAAAGCCACTTGTTCCGGACTGATGCCATTTTCTCCACCAATCGATTTAAAAAATTCGGTATTTACTAAAGGAGGCATCAATTCAAAAACCTTTACCAACGGTCGTTTCTCGTGCTTTTCGAGAGAAACTCTTAATACCTGAGAATAGGAGTGAAGCGCTGCTTTGCTTACCGCATAACCCGGAAGCGTATATCCCGGAGAAAAAGCAGCAATAGACGAAACATTTACAAAAGCAGCTTCGGGTTGTTTTTGAAGCAAAGGCAATAACTTTTCGGTTAGCCTTACAATCGAAAGATAATTGGTCAGGATTTCTTCACTGGCTTTTTCGAAGGCATTGGCATTTTCATCCGTTAATTTAAAATAATGGGCTAAACCAGCATTGTTAATGACAATATTAAGGTTGGGGAAATCTTCATTTAAATGTTTGGTTAGTTTTGAGACATCAGCATCGCTGTTAATGTCGGAAACTATTCCGGTTACATTTTTTAAACTCAAAACTGCTTTTTCGAGTTTTTCGGCATTTCTTCCTGTAATAATTACTTTATTATCTGCAGAAAATAGTTTGGCAATCTCGTATCCAATTCCTGATCCTCCGCCAGTAATTAGAATGGTGTTGTTTGAAGTTTTCATTTTTGGTAAGATGTTTTTGTGAACTATAAAATGTTTTTACATAAGATTTATTTTGAAAACGAGTGTCCTAGCCCTGATAGAAGCGGTATCCTTTTGTGGCGTGGTTCGCCACAAAAGATACAAGTGGATAGCAGGAAATAGCTCCTGATTCAACTTCTAATTTTTATTTAAAAACTCTAGATTGGAATTTAGAATTTTAAAATTTAGAGTTTAAATATTTATAGCTCCTTGCCCGGATGCAATCATATAAGCCTCTTTGAGGGTTTCGGAGTAAGTTGGATGCGCATACGAAATTCTAAACATATCTTCGTCTGTAACTTCATATTCCATGCCTATAACGCCTTGTGCAATTAGATCTGCGGCTCGTGGGCCGATGATGTGCATGCCTAAAAGTTCGCCATATTTAGGATCTGAAAGTACTTTTGAGAAACCGTCTTTTTCTAATGCCGCTCTAGCTCTGGCGCTTGCCGAAAACGGAAATTTACCTATACGATATTCAATTCCTTTTTCTTTTAGTTCTTCTTCGGTATAACCTACAGATGCTACTTCTGGCCAGGTATAAACAACGCCGGGAATTAATTTGTAATTGATATGCGGTTTTTGGCCGTTGATGGTTTCGGCTACAAAAATACCTTCTTCTTCGGCTTTATGGGCAAGCATGGCACCGGCAACAACATCGCCAATCGCATAAATATTTTCGGCTTTGGTTTGCAGTTTTTCGTTGGTTACAATTCGGCCTTTAGAATCGAGTTCTATTGTTGTTTTTTCTAAGCCGAGGCCTTCTGTATAAGGTTTTCTACCTACGGCAACCAGACAATAATCGGCTGTAATTTCCTGAGGATTATTTGAGGCATCCAGAAAATTAACGGTTGCATTTTTGCCATTATTTTTGGCTGATTGTACTTTATGGCTCAGTAAAATTTTGATGTTTTGTTTAGAGAATATCTTTTTGAGTTCTTTTCCTAAATCTTTGTCCATTGTTGGGATCAGGCTGTCGAAATATTCGATTATAGTAACTTCTACACCAATTCGGGCATAAATTGAAGCCATTTCGACACCAATTACGCCACCGCCAATAATGACTATACTTTTGGGTTTATCAGGAAGCGAAAGCGCTTCGGTTGAAGTTATAATGCGTTTTTTATCAATTTCAACTCCCGGAATAGTTGCCGGTTTTGAGCCTGTAGCAATAATATAGTAGGTTGCAGAAAGGGTTGATGAGGTACCATCTGTTGCTTTTACGCTAATTTCCTTATCATTTAAAAAAGAAGCAAATCCTTCAAAAACTTCGATTTTATTCTTTTTCATTAAAAAGTTCAATCCGGCAATGTTTTGCTCGACAACTTCGGTTTTTCTTTTGATGAATTGAGGAAAATCAAGACTTAATTTTCCTGTTATGATGCCGTGCGTAGCAAATTTGGTTGCAGCTTTGTGATAATGTTCTGTACTGTCAAGAAGTGCTTTTGTGGGAATGCAGCCAACATTGGTACAAGTGCCGCCTAATGCTTTGTACTTTTCGACGATAGCGGTTTTATAACCCAATTGCGAACAGCGAATGGCCGATGCATATCCGCCAGGTCCGGAACCAATAACAATGATATCAAACTTTGTTTCCATAGAATAAAAAATTAGTTATGTTTTCGAAAGAACGATGAAATCCCAATAATTGCTGAGATAAAATAAACCAAAAAGGATCTCGTTTAAGTCCTTGAAATATAAGGAATTATATTTTATTACGGAAGATAATCAGAGTAATTTTATTGGTTAATGCATTGAAGCACTGTTGTTTAAAAAGCGATTCCAAACTGAAAACCAACTGTAAAAGTGGCCGGATGATCATTACCAAACCGAACCGGAAGCGGAACGGCGACAAAATAACTGCAATTGTCGCTTTTTATAATGGTTTTGTTTAAAACAGGCGTAAAGCCATATCTTCCGCTGCTTTCGAAAGCGGCTCTTCCGGCAAAAGTATAGCCGTGACCCAACGCGACTAAAATTCCCGGATGAAATAAAATATTGGTTACTTTATCGTGTCCGTCTTCGGCTTTTATATTGGGAACAATTTCAAAAGAGAAACCTATTTTTGAGCTTTTCCAAATGTTTATTCCGGTGGGGAAACCAACGGCATAATAATCTCTGAAATTTAGATTCGTTTGTTCGTTGCTAACCGTTACAATAGGATGCAGAATACCAAAATAGCCTGTGATTTTGGGGTATGTGGTTTGAGCAAATACAGTTGTATTGATTGCTAATAAGGCAATAATAAAAAAGGGTTTTAATACATTCATGATAGTTTGGTTTTAGAAAAAACAAAACTATCTTAAATTCATGACGGGTAATAGAATGCTATTTACCTTTTGTATCTGAATTACTTTTTCGGGCATTTTTTCGATACGAAGAAGGATTCTTACCTGTATGTAATTTGAATATTCTGGTAAAGTGACTTTGGTCTGAAAACCCCGTCATATAAGCAATTTCGGTAAGTGTGTAAGTCGAATGTTGGATGAGATTTATGGCTTTTTCGATGCGTAATTTTCTAACATATTCTCCAAAATTTAAATCTTCAAAATACTTCGAAAATTCGCGTGACAAGTAAGAAGGATTAAGTTCTAAATCATTAGAGATTTTCTTTAAATCAAAAGTAAACTGCGCATCTATTTGATCCTGAATGATTTCCTTTAAATCCTTAACCCATGAAGGCGTTTTTTGATTTGATTTTTTTTCGCTTAAAAATTTATTGTAGACTTCGTGCAGTAAATTCTCAAACGGACTATTTTGTAAATGGTTTTGCTTGTAAAGATGCGTTGCCCAGCTGTAAAGCGCATCGTAAATCACGATTCCGTTTTTTAGTAATTCGGAATCGTTTGTAATATTATGCGAAAGTCCTGCCGAAATTGCCCAAAGACCGGCAGATTCTTTGGCAATATCATGTTGGTCCGTATCAGCGCCACGAACGATTTTAGACATTATTAAAACTGCAGGATCTTTTATTTGATATTTTTTTACAATATAATCAAAAGTACATTCGTCATTATAGTGCGTAAATTCTACTCCCGGAATATCAAACGGAATGGCGTCTAATTCTTTAGACTTGGCCATAACCTGATCAAACGGAACGTAAATAAATTCCGCTTCGGTATCTACAAATTTTTGGATTAACCAGGGACATGCAATTCTGTCAATTTTAGGCCTTTCTCTTGTAATCCATTTCATCTTGATTATGATTTACTATTACGATCAAAAATAATCAATTTAATCTTTCAGCATTGTTTCGAACACCACCAAAACTAGTTTTTAGCAATTCTCTCACCTGAAATTGTGTTTTGTTTCGGGTAATATTATCCCATTCCTTAAAATCAAAAATATGAATTTCTTTGGCATTTGGGTTCGTTACAAACGAAAGTCTGGCGATCGAATATTTGTAATATTTTAGTTCGTGCGATATATGTCTGTTAGGTACAACAACAAGAATTGTTTCCCATTTAAGGAAATCTGCTGCTGCAGGAATATCTTCTCTTCCGGCTAAACCCAATGAATCAAAAAAAGCAATTATTTTTTGATCATTTAGTTTGTCAATTTTTTGATCAATGCGCTTAATAGTGTTAAGAAGCGTATTTTCGTCTTTTATAACACTCATACTTGTACTCTTTTAATTGAATTTTAAGATAAAATTACATTAAAACAGAATCATTTAATAAAGGAAAGCCCGTAGAATGATTCTAAATTTTTAATGCCTACTTTTCCACTATAGTTACGAAACTATATACGATTAGGTTTTGATAAAATACTATTATATTAAATGTATTGAAAATCCTATTTTTATCGCTACTAGCTAACCATTTTATATTTATGAAAACTATTTCTCTCAAAGAAATTCTGCTCCATTTTATTGTTTTAATTTCGATGAGTTCATTCGCACAAAACCAGTCAGATCGTGAATTAATTGTAATTGATAAAGACTGGCGTTTTGCGTTTGGACATCTATACGATACTCAAAAAGATTTTGGCCATGCCGAAGGTTACTTTTCTTATTTAGCAAAAACCGGTTTTGGTGATGGTCCCGCAGCGCCGGGATTTGATGATCGTGCCTGGAGAAAACTTGATCTTCCGCATGATTGGGCAGTGGAGCAGGGTTTTAGCGAAAAAGCAAGTTATAGTCACGGATTTAAAGCTTCTGGAAAAGGTTTTCCGGAAAAAAGTATTGGCTGGTACCGAAAGAAAATCAACATTTCGCAAAACGATCAGGGGAAAATTATTTCACTAAAATTTGATGGAGTTTTTAGAAACTCAAAAGTGTTTTTCAACGGACATTTCCTCGGAACAGAAGAAAGCGGTTATAATGGTTTTGAATATGATGTTACGGCTTATGTAAATTATGGCGGCGAAAATACGATTGTAGTTCATGCCGATGCTTCGATGGAAGAAGGCTGGTTTTATGAAGGCGCAGGAATTTACAGGCACGTTTATCTGCAAAAAACAAATCCGTTGCACGTAATCCAGAACGGAACGTATGTAACTTCTGAAATTCAGGATAATAATGCCGAAGTAACGGCAGAAGTTACAATTGAAAATAAAGGAAATTTTAAAGGAAATATTGAAATTGTACAAACCATTTTTGATCCTTCCGGAAAACAAGTGGGCGGTATTATTGAAAATACTTTGGCGCCTGATTTTTATAAAACAGCAAAAATTAATTCAAAAATAAAAGTCAGCAATCCGTTATTATGGGATCTTGATGCACCAAATTTGTATCGTTTGCTGACGCAGATCAAACAAGAAGGAAAAATTACAGATAGCTATGAAACTAATTTTGGGATAAGAACGATTAAGTTCGATCCTGAAAATGGTTTTTTCCTTAACGGAAAATCAATCAAACTAAAAGGAACAAATAATCATCAGGATCATGCCGGAATAGGCGCTGCTTTGCCTGATGAATTACAATATTACCGCATAAAAAAACTTAAAGAAATGGGATCGAATGCCTATCGCTGTTCGCACAATCCGCCAACACCGGAATTGCTGGATGCCTGCGATAAGTTAGGAATGCTGGTAATTGATGAAACCCGTTTAATGGGAATTAACGACTATCATTTGAATGATTTAAAACGCTTAATAGAACGCGATCGCAATCATCCGAGTATCTTTTGCTGGTCTGTAGGAAATGAAGAATGGAATATCGAAGGCGGAATTGTAGGCGAACGCATTACCAATATAATGCAGGGATTTAGCAAAAGCATTGATTCTACAAGACCTGTAACGGTTGGGATAAGCAGCGGTTTTAAAAGTGGAATATCTTCAGTTGTCGAAATTATGGGCTATAATTATATGGGAAATGGGGATATCGATGCTCATAGAAATGCTTTTAAAACTCAACCCGGAATGGGAACAGAGGAAGGTTCGACTTTTGCAACGCGAGGTATTTATTTTACAGATGATGCCAAGCATTATCAAAGTGCTTACGACAAAAAACCGCGTCCTACTTTTTACAGTATAGAAGAAGGCTGGAAGTTTTATGCCGAGCGCCCATATCTAGCCGGAATGTTTATCTGGACAGGTTTTGATTATCGCGGAGAACCAACGCCTTACGGTTGGCCATCGGTCACGTCTTATTTTGGAATGATGGATGTTTGCGGTTTCCCGAAAGACAATGTTTTTTATTTGAAATCCTGGTGGGGAAATGAACCTGTTTTGCATCTTTTACCACACTGGAACTGGAACGGAATGGAAGGAAAAGAAATAGATGTTTGGGCCTATTCGAACTGTGATGAGGTAGAACTTTTTCTGAATAAAAAGAGTTTAGGCAAAAAGAAAATGGAGCAATACGGCCATTTAGAATGGAAAGTAAAATATGCACCCGGAACTCTTGAAGCAATTGGATATAAAAACGGTAAAAAGATCCTGACGGAAGTTCAGAAAACAACCGGAAATCCGGAAAACATAAAACTTTCTGTCGATAAAGAAAATCCTGTAAATGGAAATGTTACTGTGATAACAGTCGAAGTTACAGACAAAAATGGACTTCACGTTCCAACGGCAAATAATGAAATTACATTTAATATAAAAGGCGGAAAAATTTTAGGAGTAGGAAATGGCGATCCAACATCATTAGAAAAAGATCAGTTTATAGATGATATTCATCTTGTGCGCATAACTAATTTTGAAGAAAGAAAACAACTTGTTGATGCTGTAAATCAGCCTGCTTTAGACGAACCAAATGCCTGGAAGGAAGCTTTTAAAGATAGAGATTATAAAAATCAGGCTTCGGCATATATTTACAGAGGAAAGTTTGAATTGAAGAATAATGTACAAGCTAATATTGTCGATTTCTTTTATAAAAAAATTGGAGTAAACGAGTCTGTTTTTGTAAACGGCAATTTAGTTAATGCAAGCGCAGAGGATTCTCAAAAGTACCATCTTGACAAAACCGTTTTAAAAGAAGGAACCAACGTTATTACAATAAGAGCTTCGCCTTTGCAAAAAGTAAAAGACTGGGACGTGATGAACACAGATCCCGGAATTATCAGGATAATAACCCCATCAGAACCGTGGAAACGAAAATTGTTTAATGGTTACGCACAGATTATTGTTCAAAAAGATGAAAATAATAGTGATGTTATTGTTTCGGCTTCCGCCAAAGGACTAAAAGCAGGTGTTTTGAGCGTTAATCAGAAGAAAAAATAAAGCTCTCTTCTGAGTGGTGATCCCGAGGTTTCGGGAGAAAAGGTCTTTTAATTTCGACGCAGGAGAAATCTCCTTATTAACTGCGCAATGCAAATCCAATTTTTGTCGAGTTTCTAGTGTGATCTCTCCTGCGTCGAGATGACAATATTGTGTTTAAACTTTGCGTCTTAGCGCCTTTGCGAGATTAATTTTAGTTTCTAAAAAGCTTAACTTAATGACATTGCCCGAAGTTTCGGGATCGGGACTATGTGAAGAAACGAGTTTCTTTTCATTCCCTTTTTAAACTATAAAATCTATGTTTCTATGTGTTTAAATAAAAAATTCAATGATCTGAAATAATCATATTCGTTTTGGCTTTCTTCGATTTATTCATCACAAATAAAAGAAGGGGTAATGTCACGACAAAAAATAATCCGACAAGAAAAAAAGCATCCCGATAACTTAATAAAGAGGATTGTCTCATTATAATATTTTCTGTCAGTTTAAGCGCTTTTAATTTTGCTTCATTATAGGCAAAACCTTTGCTTTGAAAATATTTGATATAGCCATTTATTCTGTCCATCGCTATTACATTATAAGGCGTAATATTTGAAGTCAATTCGTTTCGATGCGCCGAAAATCGATGTGCAACATACGTATTGATAATCGATACGCCAAAAGAACCGCCCAATTGGCGCATCATATTATTGAGCGCTGCACCCTGACCAACATCTTTATCATCAAGAGAGGAAACCGCCAGCATTGTAAGCGGAACGGTAAGTAAAGCCATTCCTAAGGCACGAAAAATAAGCGATGTTGCAACATCAGAAGCGCTTGTGTTTAAAGTCATTCCGGACATTCGCCAATTAAAATAAATGAACAAAAGAAATCCTGCTGCAATAATTATTACGGGAGAAACTCCTTTTTGTAAAAGTGTTCCGCATGTTTTTAAAGCCAGTAAAGCAAATAATGCTCCCGGAAGTAAGAGCAATCCGGTTTGATAAGGAGAAAAGCTCAAAAGACGTTGCGCAACAACGGGAGTGATGTAAATCGAAATAAACATTCCGAATCCTGTTACAAAAGTCAGAATTGCGGCTATACTTAATGATTTACTTTTAAGCACCCGAAGATTTACAACCGGTTTATCTATGGATAATTCCCAATAAATAAAAAACAATAAAGTACTGACGGCAATCACAGTTAGAATAATAATGTATCGGGTTTCGAACCAATCTTCGACTTCGCCTCTTTCCAGAACGGTTTGCAAGGCACCAACACCAATGGCCAATAGCGCAATTCCCGTCCAGTCAACCTTTGTAACTTCGGGTTTTACAGAAGGTTCTCGCAATAAGAAATAACAAGAAATCATAACAAGAATACCAATTGGAACATTAATTAAAAATATCCAAGGCCAATCGTAATTTTCGGTAATATAACCACCAAGCGTAGGACCAATTGTTGGCCCAATAAAAATTCCTGCACCAAACAAAGCTCCTGCTGTTGATTGTTTATCTTTTGGGAAAAGTTCAAAAACCACGACCTGAGAAATCGATAACAATGCACCACCGCCAATTCCCTGAAAGAATCTGAAAAAGACCAACATCCAGATATTAGACGAATGTCCGCACATGAACGAACAGAACGTAAACAGAATAACCGAACCAATATAATAATTACGTCGGCCTAAATTAGCACTCAAAAAGCTGGTAATAGGTATAATGATCACATTGGCAATAGCATAAGCGGTAATCACCCAGGAAGTATCTTCGAGGGTTGCACCAAGATTTCCGCTCATGTGCGAAAGCGCTACGTTTACAATCGATATATCAATCAATTCCATAATTGCAGCCAGAATGACTGTAAAAATGAGAAGTTTTCGGTGTAATGGTGTCATCATAATTATATTTTATACCGATTGGTATGTTTTTGATTAAAAAAAAGGGCTTCTTTTGTGAAATGTGATCTGTAAAATGTGGGTTTTGAAAATTAAACACATAGAAATATAGTTTTTGATAGAAAAGAAACTATAAAAAAAGAAACAGGTTTTTTTCACATATTCCCGAAGCATCGGGATAAATTAATGCCAAGTGAAACGCCTTTATCAGTAAGTAAAATCTATGTTTCTATGTGTTTAAAAAATAACAGGAAGGAGTTACAATTCTTTCTTTACAATATTTGTTTTAAGAAGGTTAGACGTTGCTCTGGCAATTAATCTCGTTTGATCTTTGTTCCAGATTTCGCATTGTGCATTTACAATTTGTTTTCCTTTTCTAATAATGGCTGTTTTCGCGATAATAGTGTCACCAACAAAAGCAGGAGCAAAGTAATCGACAACAAGATTGATAGTCGTATAAAAAGTTTCTTCGTCAAGCGAAAACATTGTTGCCCCAATGCAATCATCGGCAATGGCTGCGGTTACGCCTCCGTGTAAACTTTTAACCGGATTCGACATTTCTTCCCGAACCGTGTATTTAAAAGTAACTGTGCCTTGTTCTGCAGCGACAACAATTGGTTTCATCCAAAGCATAAAAGGCGATGGCGATGCTGTAAATTCTCCGTCGATGTGGTTTTGTAATACTTGTAATCTCGTTAATTTTTCCATTATTATAATAGTATTTATTTTAATACCGATTGGTATATTTTTGTTCAAAAAAATAATCTTAAGTATGATTATTCTAAGTCGTGTATGATTTTATCCAGTGAAAGCATGATGTCAGATAAGTGAGAAAGATTTCCGGTGATTTTGGTAATCATCACGGCACCTTCAATGATCGCAATAATGGTTAAAGCCGTTTTTTGAGGATCTATATTTTTGGCTTGAAATTCTCCGGCGATAATGCCCTGTTCAATATAATAAACCAATTTGTCTTTCCAGGCGAGAATGGTATTTTCGACTTTCTTTCTTAAAACCGGATGGGTGTCATCTGCTTCTGTAGCGGTATTAATGATCGGGCAGCCGCCTTTGGTAAGCCTTAGTTCATAATAATCAGAATACAGCCTCGGATACACTAATAATTTACCTTTAAAAGTCGTTTGCTTTTCAATTTCTGCTGAAAAAGTGTCTTGTAGTTTTTTGACATTAAACTTAAAAGCAGCAATCGCAACTTCATCTTTATTTTCGAAATTGCCATAAATACTTCCTTTTGTAAGCCCTGTAGCCTCAGTAATATCGCTTATCGAAGTTCCGCTGTATCCTTTCATATTAAAAAGAGGAGCAGTTTTCTCGATGATAAATTGTTTGGTTTTTTCGGCTTTACTCATGATTGGTAAAATTTAAATGCAAATATATACCGATTGGTATAATTTTGCAATTTTTTAGTAGTTTATTTTGTTTTGGGTTTGAAATGAGCATTGGATTGTGTAGAATTTAACCGCCAAGTACGCAAAGGTTTACGCAAAGTTCGCAAGTTTTTTAATCTCGCAAAGTCGCAAAGACACAAAGCTTTGTCAATTATCTTTGCGACTTTGCGACTTTGCGACTTTGCGCGATTATAACCTCAGCAATCTAAAAAAAAACTTTGCGTAAACCTTTGCGTACTTTGCGGTTAAATTCAGCACAATTCATTTTAAACCTGAAACTATTATTTTTTGTTTGATTTTCATAACTTTGCTGCATGAAAGAGCAATTAGATTATCAGGCTTCTGAACTTGGTATAAACGACTTAAAGCTAAAAGGCTTTAAAGTATACGAAGTAAACGATACAATTAGTAAGATTCCGACGTATAACCGCAGGGATTTTTATAAAATATGTATTAATACCAGTAAGAGTTTAATTCATTACGCAGACCGTGGTATAGAAACCGATGGTACTATATTATTCTTTGGAAATCCGCATATTCCATATTCATGGGAAATTGTTTCGCCGGAATATGAAGGATATGCCTGTGTTTTTACTGAAGAATTTTTAAGAGCCAATGATCGTTCAGAAAGTCTTCATGAATCGCCTTTGTTTAAAATTGGAGGAACTCCTATTTTTACCTTATCGGCTGAGCAAAAAGTGTTTATAGATTCGTTGTTTAAAAAAATGATCGAAGAACAAGAAACCGATTATGTTTTTAAAGATGATTTAATTCGAAATTACATCAATCTGATTTTGCATGAATCGATGAAAATGCAACCTTCAGAAAATTTCTTTAAGCATAAAAATGCTTCTTCGAGAATTACCTCATTATTTTTAGAATTATTAGAAAGACAATTTCCTATAGAAACAAAAAATGAACCTTTGGCACTAAAAACGCCTCAGGATTATGCACAAAGTTTGTCTGTACATGTTAATCATTTAAACCGTTCTGTAAAGGAAGTTACGGGAAAACCAACAACAGCGCATATTACAGAGAGAATCATTGGCGAAGCCAAAGCATTACTGCAACACACAGATTGGAGCATCTCTGATATTGGATATTCGTTAGGATTTGAATATCCGAGTTATTTTAATAACTACTTTAAAAGACTTACAGGAACGATCCCAAAATCGTTACGATCGTAAATTGTTTCATATTCTTAATTTTTTGTTTGAATATTGTTATTTCTAATTGTTGTTGCTAGACTACTTTTGCCCTGAAATAATTAGTATTAACCTCTATCGGTTTTTCGCTGACTAAATATAACTTCTATAAAGCGCATTCTAGCTTTCTAATTTAGTTTACAGCACTGATATACAAAAACAAAATAATTATGAAAGAACCAGAAAATCAATTAAATGAAACTATTTTTCCAAAAGGAGATCTAGCTTCAGCGGATTATTTTACAGGAAAAGCATGGGTGAAAATGTTGGTTCCAAATGATCCGGTTTTAAATACTGCCGTTGGTAATGTAGTTTTCGAAGCAGGTGCGAGAAACAATTGGCATACACATCCCGGCGGACAAATATTAATAGTTACAAAAGGAACAGGATATTATCAGGAAGAAGGAAAACCAATTCAGTTACTTCAGGAAGGCGATGTTGTCAACATTCAACCCGAATTAAAGCATTGGCACGGAGCTGCTCCGGATAATGAATTTACCCATATTGCTATTAGTACCAATACCCAAAAAGGTATTGTAGACTGGCTTGAACCAGTAACCGACGAACAATATAATAGCTTTAAATAATTAAAGTAAAAGTGTTGTTTTGGTGATCTAACCTTAATTAACGGTTTTGTTAGATCTTATTTTAAATAAAATTCCAATCTCAAAAAATCAATTTTATGTCAACACTTTATACTTCCGCTATTGAAGAGGGCAAAGTCCCGAATACTTTTATGACTGGTACTGTTTCTTATAAAAAACAAACCAGCAATATTCATCCGGACAACACCATGATTAAAGAAGTTTCTTTTGAACCCGGATCGAGATGCAACTGGCATAGTAACGCAAGTTTGCAATTGTTTATCGCAACTGACGGAATTGGCTATTATCAGGAAAAAGGTTCTGCGATTCGTTTGCTTCATAAAGATGAGGTAATTACTATTTTACCAGGTGTAGAACATTGGTACGGTGCAACTCCTTTTAGCCGATTTTCGCACATTAGCATCATCACAGAAATCGACAAAGGAAAAGGAATTTGGTTAGAAAGCGTAACCGATGAAGAGTACTTTAGTTTTGGAAAGTAATCTAAGTTTCTGAGTTGCTAAGGTTCTAAGTTACTAAGTGAATAGGAACTCATGATCTTAAAAGCGCATTGCAGAAGAAAACTTTGCGACTCTGCGACTTTGCGAGAAATATTATTTTTTTTATGCAGATTTTAAAAGATTTGAATTAAATCCTCTTAAATCTGCGTGAAACTATACCAACTCTAAAAAAAAACTCAGAACCTTAGCAACTTAGCGTCTAAATACCTTAAAAATAAAAAAACAAAAACATGCAAATAAAAAACATAAAAGCCTTTGGCACAGAAGCTGCCGAAGCACCCTTACAAACATTAGACATTCAGCGTAGAGAAGTTTTGGCGCATGACGTCGAAATCGAAATTTTATATTGCGGAATTTGCCACTCAGATTTACACTCTGCCAGAAACGAATGGCACGGAACTATTTACCCGATAGTTCCAGGGCACGAAATCGTAGGACGCGTAACAAAAGTGGGCGATCACGTAAAAGGTTTTAAAGTAGGTGATTTAGCCGGAGTAGGATGTATGGTCGATTCTTGTAGAGAATGTGAACATTGTAAAGACGGATTAGAGCAATTTTGCGATCCAGGAAATACATTAACCTTCAATTCTCCTGACGTTCATTTAGGCGGACAAACTTTTGGAGGATATTCTCAAAGTATTGTAGTCGATGAAAATTATGTATTGCATATTTCAGACAAGTTAGACCTTGCCGGAGTTGCGCCTTTACTTTGCGCCGGAATCACCACTTATTCTCCGCTAAAACACTGGAATGTTGGCCCTGGACAAAAAGTAGGTGTTGTAGGTATTGGTGGTTTAGGTCACATGGGGATTAAATTGGCAAAAGCAATGGGCGCTCATGTAGTGGTTTTTACGACTTCATTATCTAAAACCGAAGACGCAAAACGTTTAGGAGCAGACGAAGTAGTTTTATCTACAGATCCTGAGCAAATGGCAAAATATACCAAAACACTAAACTTTATTTTAGATTGCGTATCGGCTCCACACGATATTGATGCGTATTTAAATTTACTTAAAGTAGACGGAACACTTACTTTGGTTGGTGCTCCAATGGAACCGCTTCCGGTAACTTCATTCAGTTTATTATTAGGAAGAAGAAGTTTTGCAGGTTCTAATATTGGCGGAATCGCTGAGACTCAGGAAATGCTAGACTTTTGTGCTGAACATAATATTACTGCCGACATCGAAATTATTGGTGTTGATGAAGTAAACGATGCTTACGAAAGATTACTAAAAGGAGATATTAAATACCGTTTTGTAATTGATATGGCTTCTCTTAAGTAGCTAAGTGACTAAGTTGCTAAGTTTTTTAAAGCAGGTTCAAAGTTTCATAGAGACAAAGTTTCAGAGGTTTCAAAAATAAAACTTTGCGCCTTTGCGCCTTTGCGCGAACTAAAAGATTGCAACGTGAATAAATATTTAAAAAGGTCTGACTCTCTAAAGTCAGACCTTTTTTTGTTCTTTTAAAAATTTATACTATTTAATTATTAATTTTGAAATTCAATAACAAATCACTTTCTCTTGCAAAAACATTCGATTCCTGTTTTATCTGTTGGCAATATACTCGGAGAAGAAACTTTGGGGATTACCTTGTTTCGCCATAGCGTAAAAGGAAGAAACGAATTTGAGCAGCCCCACAAACACGATTTTTATATGGTGTTTTTTGTAGAAAAAGGCTCGGGAGTTCACAATGTTGATTTTACTCAATATACCGTAAACGATTATCAGGTTTATTTTATCAGGGCTGGGCAGGTTCATAACTGGTCGCTCGATGTCGATACTTCCGGTTTTCAGTTAATGCTTGCGGCAGATGTCATCACTATCTTTTCGAATTTAGGATCATTTCCGTTTTTTGAGCAAAGTGTTCCGTCTTGTTTGTCTTTAGATAAAAAAAAGTTTGAAGAATTTAAAATTCATTTGCATGAAATAGAATTAGTACTGCTTGATAATGATGTTCTTACCAAGGAAATTCTTTTATTGCGTTTGCATTTAATGCTTAAATTATTGCAAAAAGAATATTTAAATCAATTTCCGGAACACGATTCGTCAACTAAACCAGAGAAAATTATAAAAGGGTTTAATACGTTAATTGATGATTATTTTAATGAAGAGTCTTCGGTGAATTTTTATGCTGATAAATTAAATATTACCGCAAATTATCTCAATATCCTTTCGCAGAAATATTTAAAAATGCCGGCAAGCGATGTTATCAAACAAAGAACTATTCTCGAAGCAAAACGCTTACTTACCAGTACTGATTTGTCTATAAAAGAAATTGGGTATCAATTGGGTTTTAATGATAATACCTATTTCAGTAAAGTATTTAAAAAATATACCGGAAAAACTCCCGGTGATTTTAAAAAATTATAATTTCTACCATCTTTCTCCGTAATATTACCGTTATCGTTTTGAGTTTATAACGAATTTTGCAATGCAATTAATGCTATTGATTATTAGAGTGTTATTGTAAAATCGTATAACAAACGCAAAGAAGATAATATATAATTTATGGAAGATCATAAAATAAGCCGAAAAAAATTCTTAGGATTAGGTGCCGCAGCAACCGGAGCCGCATTGTTTTCAGGAATTGGAGGAAATGCAGTTGCACAAGTTTTACCAGAAGAAAATAAAACTGCTTTAAATGAATATCTTTTAATAAATGTTCGATTAGAAGATGGTTTTGAATACAATGATAAAAATGAAGTAATCGCCACCAAAACAGCTTTATACAATATTCATATTGCCAATGGTAAAATAAAAAGCATTACCACAACAAAACCAGCGTTGAAACTGAAAACTGTTGATGCTAAAGGACTTTTGATGCTTCCGGGATTGCGTGATATGCACATTCATATTGATAAAACATATTATGGCAGCGGAACATGGAATGCAGCGCCAAGAAAAGGTTATACGGTAAAAGATATGATCACGCTGGAGCAAAAGTTAATTCCGCAATTGTTACCGGATTCTCAGCATAAAGCAGAAGAAGCCATTAAACTAATGCAAAGTCAGGGAAGTTATTTTGCGCGTTGCCAATGTAATATTGATCCTGTAAGCGGATTAAAAAGTTTAGAACATTTACAAGCTGCTTTAGAAAAAAACAAAGACAGCTTTGGTTCAGAGATTGTGGCTTTTCCGCAACACGGGATTTTGTATTCACAATGTGAACCTCTATTAAGAGAAGCAGCAAAAATGGGAATTGATTTCATTGGCGGACTTGACCCAACCAACGTTGATGGTAATATGGAGAAATCTCTTGATGTTATGTTTCAAATTGCACTTGATAATAATAAAGGTGTCGATATACACTTGCATGAATCGATACCATCTGGTAAAGCGGCAATTGAATACATGATTAAGAAGACCGAAGAAAACAAACAATTACAAGGAAAAACGTATATCAGTCACGGTTTTGCGCTTGCGAAAATGGATCCAAAAGATTTGGAGAAAATCGCCGAGCAAATGGGAAATCTGGGAATAGGAGTAGTGTCAGGAATTCCGATTGGGAAAACCATAATGCCAATTCCAACTTTAAAAAAATATGGTGTAAAATTAATGACGGGAACCGATAGTATTGTCGATCACTGGCAGCCTTTCGGAACTTGCGATATGCTAGAAAAAGCAAAATTATGCGCCCAGCTTTACGGCTGGACAGACGAATACAATCTAAGCAGATCTTTACACATTGCTACAAAAGATGAAATTTTACCTCTTAACGATGCCGGAACCCGTGTTTGGCCAGCAGTAGATAACGAAGCCAATTTTATCCTGGTAAAAGCAAGCTGTTCTGCCGAAGCCGTAGCACGTTTACCGAGAAGAGAAGGTGTTTTTTATAAAGGAAGAAAGATTGCGGGAGATATTTCTTAAGTTTCTAAGGTGCTAAGATTCTAAGTTGCTAAGGGACTAAGGTAGAACTGTAATTGTCGTATTTATATCTTAAAAGATTTATCGCGAAGTTTGGGGGCTTCGTGAAAATTGATAGATTTTAATCTATCTAATAAATGATTCGATTATAAATACACGCAACAAAAGACGCACTGCTGTGCGTCTCTACAAAAAAACCTTTGTCCCTTTGCAACTCTGAACCTTTGTACCTAAAAAAAAACAAACCCCTCAAGCAATTCAATTCTTGAGGGGTTTTTAAAATAAATAATAACCAATTAAATTTATTTTTTATCTAAATTTTGTTTTAGCAATTTCGCATGCTCTAAATGAGCGGTTAGCGGTGCTATATTATTCGATGCCCAAACTTTAACATCATTATCAGTAGCATCTTTTGATGCTTTTTGCAATTTGTCAATTGCTTTTTCATGACCATCGATCATCATGTCTACGAATTTTTTATCAAAATCAAGACCTGATTTTTCGTTTAATTTTTTATACTCTTCTTGTCCGTCTTCAGTTAAAGAAGTTGGTAGAGTAAAGTTTTTAGCTTTTGCCAAAGCGCTTACTTCAGATGCTGATTTAGTATGCTCGTCAACAAGCATTTTACCAAATTTTTTCACTTCAGCATTAGTACCTTTTTGTTGTGCTAATTTTCCAAGTTCAATCTCGGCTAAATTAATTTCTGCCTGATCCACTAAAAATTCAGAATCATCTTCTTTATTATTAAGAGTATCAAATTTTGCTTCGTTTGCATCTTCCGCTACTTCTTTAGGATCTTCTTGTTTGTTTTCATTTTTACAAGAGTTTAAAGATAAAATAAGTAATCCTGCTCCTAAAATTGCTGTTCCGGCTAAAAGTATTTTTTTCATGATTTAATCGTTTAAATGTTATAATGTAAAATTATTCAGATTGTGTCAAGAATGTCTTATAGTATTTTTGAATAATGTTATATGATTTGGATTTATGAAAGATTAATATGTAATACAAATAGTATTATATTAGCACGAGAAAATCGCTTTTTGAACCAATACTTATATAAGAATTATGATAAAACCATTACAATTGACTTTCCTTTTTGCGATAATTCTCTTTATGAGTTGTCAAAAAAAGATTAGCGATCTGGAATTTGAAAAAAATGTAATGACAGAAATTTTTCCAGATTTGATTGATTCTATTTGTTTTGATTACAGAACGGTACTTAATCCGCCTCCTATTTATGGATTACTTACTTATGATGAAAATGGTCATCGTATAAGAGTTGACTCAACAATGAGTATTGAAGAGCAAAAACAAAGAATGGCTAAGTGGGAACATAATCAAGAAGTAATCGAAAAAGATACGTCAAAATTAATTGTAGCATTCAATCCTAAAATAAAAAGTAATAATAAGGATTTAAAAGAATATTTAGGAGAGCATTTTAAAGTTACGGAAGTTTTTAATCCAAAAATAGAAGGAGATTCTACCTATACTATAGATTTTAAAAATATACCACTTAAAGGAAAATTTGAAATTAGAGACATGTCTGAGTTTCCAAAAGACCGACGTGAGTTTTGGAGAAAAAAGTATGATTTTGTTTTTTCGGGTGCAGTTTATTTTACAGGAATCCAATTTGATAAAGAAAGAAAATTTGGAGTCTTAGACGGTGGTTTTTCTTGTGGCAGACTATGCGGAATTGGCGTGAGGATTTATATCAAAAAAGTAAATGAAAAATGGATAATTGATAAAATTGATAATACTTCTGTTTCATGATAGTACTAAAAAAAATCATAGGTTTATTAGTTATTTTTATCGGAGGGATATTATTCATGGGGACATACGGAACTTTGTTACAAGCAGTGATAAACTATATAAAAGCATCGACGAATAAAGATTTGGGGTATTTAATAGCTTACGTAGGAATAGTTATTTTTCTCACTATAGTCATAATATATATGATAAGATTTGGTCTGAAATTAATAAAACCACAAGCTGCTTCGGAAGATTCTATTGATGATATTGGATTTTGAAATAACTTAGAATAAAAAGTATTAAGCTTAAAGAATACTAAAACACCAACAAACAAAATTTAAACGATCTCAAACTCTACAATGCAACAGAAAATTTTAATAGCATTACTTTTTTTAGCTTCAATTCAATTAACGGCACAAACAACTTATACAGGATTTATAGATAAGTATTCGATAGAATTTATTACAGATCTTAATTTAGAGGGATCCGCAGATGCCATTTATGCGTATTCTAATTATGATACTCCTATCGGGATAAGCGGAAGTCTAAATAATAAAGTCCTGACTTTTTATGAAAAAGATAAAACGGGCAAGAATACAGCTAAAATGACTTTTGAAAATTTTAATGCGAAAAGCAAAAAGTTAGAAGGAATATGGACAGACTTAAATACAAAGAAAGAGCTTAATATTACTTTATCGAAAACATTTGAAATTGAATGGGGAGATAATGTGGAATGGAAAAATAAAGAAATTTTACAGCGTGTTTCTTTAAAAGGTAAATACTTTAAGTTAATTGTTTCAAAACAAAAAGGTGATTTTTATGCAAAAGTAACGGGAGTTAAAATTCTGGAGAAAAAAACTGATAAGTTACTTCAGCAAATTGATTTAGAATGCCAACTTTTGGGATTGAATAATATAAGCGTTGACGATTATAATTTTGACGGAATTGATGATTTTTCTGTTTTTGAAGGGGGTACTGCGGGGCCTAATACTACAAGTTTGTATTTTTTGTATAATCCAAAGAGCGGCAAATATTTTGAAAGCGGCTTTAGTGGTACTTCATTAGAGTTTGATAGTAAAACGAAAAGAATTAGCGAACACAATCAATGTTGTGCAGGATCAAGCCAGATAAATGCAGAATATAAAGTGGTAAATAATAAGATGGTTTTAATAAAGCAAACCTGTCTTAAATTAGATATTAAAACTGGAGTTTTGAAAAAGGTAAAATGTGATTAAGTTTTTATGACGTTGCGTTTGATTTTGGAATGAATTTATATGATTACAATCTCCAACCGCCGCGAGCATTTTGATCGTGAGCATAATTCTATTAAGTGCTGAAAATGCTTACATATTTACATTCACATTATTTCTAAACATAAATGTTGCAAACCTGTTGCTCTGAAAGAGCTTCAGCAATAGCATGGTGCGAAGCGCTATGAATGAAAGACAATTGTTGTTTTAGCCCTGTAAGGGCGAAAGCCTTATGATAATGAATTTATAAAGATTATATCAAAAGTTTTGGTCAATATTATATATTTATAAAAAATAACTAAATATCTAATAACCAAAATAGCCATGAATGATTAATATAGATTTTAAGAAAGAGAAGGGTAAAATCGATGAAATTATAAATAAAGCCTTAGCCGATTATCAAAATGAAATAGATCTGATTAGTATTGATGACTGGACTTTAAAGTCTAAAGAATTATTTATAGAGAGATCATATAGTGTTTATAGTTCTCAAAGCACGCAATTCATTAATACTAGTTTTCCTGATATTAGTAGCCTTGTTGATAGCAATGCCAGATTAATATTATATCTGTATGCATCAGAAAGAGATTTTGAGTTTGACTTGATTAAAAAACTATTAGTTGCAAAAATTAAAAGAACCAGATAAGATTTAAATATTTCTGCGTATTAAAGAGAAATTAATAAAAAAGCCTCGATTTTTAAATCAAGGCTTTTTCTTTTTTATTAAAATCTAATAACAAATGCTACTCTACATCCAAATAAGGATTTAAAATTTCGGCTAATTCGTTGAGCCAATAAAAGCTGTTTTCTAATTTGATTGTTTCTTGTTGAAGGGTTTCGTCGTTTCTGATAATTCCTAACGCCAGGATATAATTTGCCTGCCTTAAGGCTTTGGCCATATCATCTGGGTTAATGGTGGTGTTAAAGAAATTCAGTAGCCTGGTTTCGGCTTCTTTCGAAAGGGGGTTTGTACTCATAATGTGAAGATTTAAGAATAAAAACCCTCATGCTTTAGCAGTCTTACGCTTCTTCACGGCGTCAAAGTCCTTTCGGAACTTTACTACATGGCATAAGGGCAATTTTATTTTGTTCTTAATGTGAAGATTTAAGAACCACAAATATAATAAAAACCACTTCTCTTTTATAATAACTTTCTTATGAAACCAAATCTCCTAGCCCTGATGGGAGCGGCATCCTTTTATGGTGGTCCCGAAGTCTCGGGACACCATAAAAGATATAGCGGACAGCAGGAATTAGCTCCTGAAAAATCTAATGCTATTTATTAATAGTAGCAAGAATTACAAGGTTTATGATGACAATTGTGAATTGCATTTTATGGCAAAAAATAAATGGTTATCTAAAACTGTTGAGTTTTTAATATCTTTTAATGATAATTGATATTAATTTACTAAGTTCGTGGAGAAATTTAACAAATAAAATCCGGACTAAAACTTCAGTAGCTTATGAAAAAAAAATTACTCTTCTTCTTATTTATTACCGCAACTTTATCTGCTCAAAATGGTTATCAGGAACATGTTGTAATCGATAAGTCTTTTGGTTCTCAAAATCCACAGGCAGTTGCTACGGCAGATATTAATGGTGATGGTTTTTTGGATATCGTTACCGTGGCAGGCGATGAAATTGTTTGGTATAAAAACCTAAACGGATCAGGTGATTTTAGCAAACCTATAACAATTGCAGATGCTTCGGGCGGAAGAATCGATGTTTTGGATGTTAATAAAGACGGATTTCAGGATGTAGTTTTTACAGGAAAATGGTCTACCCAGGCAAATGGTGTTTACTGGATAAAAAATACCGACGGGCAGGGAACCTTTAGCAGTCCGGTTTTACTTTATGCGAACGATTTTATTAGTGATACGGGTTTAAGTACTTATCAAATCATAGATATTGATAATGACAATGATCAGGATATTCTTATTAGGACTGCAAATAATTACTCGAGTAGTTGGCTAAATTGTTTAAAAAATGATGGAGCGGGTAATTTTACGCGAACCGTTCTTATTACCGATTTTTTAAGCTTTTCGGCAATAGATATTAACGGAGATAAATTGCCGGATCTGGTGATTAGATATACCAATCAGTTAAAAACGTTTGTACAACAAAGCGACGGTACTTTTCTTTCACTAGGTATGATAACTAATGTCTCGATGGAGTATAAACTTGTAGGAGAGGATATTGATAATGACGGCGATCAGGATATTGTTTTTGTATATGATAACGGAGGTTCGATAGCAGTAAGATGGTACGAAAACAAGGATAGTAAGGGAACATTTAGTGCGGCTAAGTCTTTAGTAAGTTTACCAACTTTTACAGGAGTTTTTAATGCTGAGTTTTATAGAATTTTAGTAACAGATTTTGATGCAGACGGCAAAAAAGATATTCTGTTTTATTATACCAAAGCAAATAAATTTAGTTGGTATAAGAACAACGGAGCAGGGTCGTTTGGGGCTGAACAAATTATAAAATCGAGTCCGTCCCGCTTTAATAGTTTTGCAGCTGGTGACATGAACAATGATGGCAGTAAAGATTTGGTTACCATATTAAACGGAGATATTATTTTGTTTAAAAATACAGATGGTAAAGGTACTTTTGGACCAGAGAAAAAGGTTTCAAAATATGCTTATGGAATCCAAAACACAGTTAGTGGAGATCTTGATGGTGATGGGGATATTGATATTGTATCGACATCTAATGACAATAAAATTGCGTGGTATAAAAACACAAACGGTTTAGGGGATTTTTCAGGGGATCAGTTGATTATTTCGACTGAGATGACCGGACCAAGGGAACTTTTTGTGATGGACATTGATAATGATGGTGATTTAGATGTAGTGGCGACTAATCTAGTATACGGTTCTCCTAATATTGCTTCCATTTTTTGGTTTGAAAATGATGGAGCCGGAAATTTTTCGAAACAACGACTTATTGCTTCAGGTACTGATGCGAAATACATACTTTTTACTGATGTTAATAAAGATGGCAATATTGATGTGATTGCTACTTTAAGCAGAGACAAAGTATATTTAATTAAAAATTTAGGAAAAGGGGTTTTTGCAGAAAAAATAGCATTGCCATATAACAGCACATCTGATATTTATAATTGTTTTATAAACGACTTTAATCAGGATGGAAATATTGATTATGCTGTAGTGAATTATGGAAAAATCTTTTGGTATGAAAATGACGGATCCGGAAATTTCACCATAGAACATGTGAAGGATATTACTAAAGAAAAGGTATACGTTATTTATATGGCTGATTTAGATAATGATAATGATCTTGATTTTGTGTATCGTGATAGTGACAGAAATGTGGGCTGGTATGAGAACTTAGACGGAAAAGGTAATTATGCAGCTGGCAAAATTTTATTTACAAGTGCAAAAGCAATTGCTACAATGTCTTTATACGATGCCGACAATGATGGAGATCTTGATATTGTATACAATATGATGACTGAAACGGCAACAACATGGAATGAAAATTTAGGTGGCGGAAAAATAGGACCTGCCAAAGTTTTATCAAGTACTGCTATGAATTTAACTTATGGAATAGCGGCGGATTTAAATGCAGACGGACGTCTGGATAAAATTTCATCTGACTACAATGAAGATAAAATTGCCTGGTATGAAAACCTGGGACCTTTTAAAAACACAATACGCGGAACAGTTCGTTTAGACGTTGATAATAATGGCTGTGATAGTAATGATCTAAAAGCTCCATTATTGTTGGTTTCGACATCAAACGGAACCAATACATTCTCAACATTTACAAAACAGGACGGAACGTATGATTTTATTGCAGATCTTAATACTTATACCACTTCGGTAGTATCATCTGTAAAAGAGTATCCTGCAACACCGGCCAAAGTGGTCTCGACATTTACGGCCAAAAATCAAAATGAAGTTGTCGATTTTTGTTTAGTACCGAGTTCATTATTTGAAGATTTAGAAGTTAGAATGTATCCGTACGGAGAAGCAAGACCAGGATTTCAGTCAAAATATAAAATTCATATTACCAATAATGGTACAAAAGTGAATAGTGGTTTAATATCGTTAAAATTTGACGATTCGAAATTGGAATTTGTTTCTTCAGGTGATCAGATCGATTCGAAAACGTCTAATACAATTCAGTTTGCTTATAAAGATTTGAAAGCATTTGAAACAAAAACGATTGATGTAACCTTTAAAGTTTTTACAATTCCTACTACAACTTTAGGAGATAAACTATCTTTTAATCTTGCTGTGCCTGTTCCTGCAGATACTAAACCTATTGACAATGAATATGTTTTAAAGCAAATTGTTGTAGGCTCATATGATCCAAATGATATTCGAGTATTAGAAGGAGAAGAAGTTTTGATAGACAACGCCGATGAATATCTGCATTATATTATTCGTTTTCAGAATAAAGGAAATTCGTATGCACAAAGAGTTAGAGTTTCAAATCTTTTAGATGATAAACTGGACTGGAAAACTCTTAAAATAGAAAGTTATAGTCATAATAATACCGTAACAATAAAAGACGGCAAAGAAGCTGATTTTACTTTTGATGCAATATATTTGCCTAGTGCGATGGCAAACGAAGAAGCGTCAAACGGATATATTGCCTATAAAATCAAACCAAAATCAAATGTTTCATTAGGAGATATTTTTAATAATAATGCCGCGATTTTCTTTGATTATAATCCTGATATAAAAACAAATACAGTAAGTACCAAAATTGTAGACAAGCAATTGGGGACTAATGATTTTATAATCGAAAGTATTATTGGATATCCAAACCCAACAAAAGGGGTGTTTACCGTTCAGTCAAAAGAAAATGCAATACAAAAAATGGTAGTGCGTAATACTTTAGGACAGAATGTTTTAAATTCTAAACAAAGTAATAGTGTTGATTTATCATCTTTAATAAACGGAATTTATTTTATAACCATAACAGACAACAACGACAGAAGTACTACAATAAAAGTGGTTAAAAACTAAACTGTAACTGATTTTAATATTTAAAAATATCCCATTTGCTACGGCGAATGGGATTTTTTTATGGGTATAAATGAGCTCTCATAGAGTTAATTATGAAAATAAATCGAAGAATTATATAACAGAGAATTCCTGCTTTTTGAAGAATTTTGATATAAGATATTTCTAAGTCATTAACCTTAAAATTTTTCAGTCATGCCAGATGCAAGAATTCAAAACGAAAAACAATACCAAGCACTTTTAGAAATAGGCTATAGCAAAGAAAAAGCAGCTCGTATTGCCAATACTCCGGATGCAGGTGAAAAGGGCGGGAGAGCAAAGCCTTATGATGAGTGGACAAAAGCAGAGCTGTATCAGCAAGCGATAAAAGTGGGGATTCCGGGACGTTCGTATATGAGCAAAAAGAATCTTGTTAAAGCTTTGCGAAATAATTAAAATTATACAAAAAAATATATAAACGCCACAGAGGAGGGATGAACAGAATATATCGGAAAAAAAATCTTTTTTAATCTTTATTCTGTGGCAATATAAATAAACCAAACGACGATGAATGCAGCTGCCAAAACCGAAAAATTAATGAATCAATTGATTAAGACGCCTCATTTGGTGATCGAAAAATTAGATTTAGTTTACATTAATAATCAAAGGCTGCCTATAGAACGATGCGAAGGTGAGGATGGTTTTATTTATAAAAAAAATGGCCGTTGCATTAAGCAAAAAAGCGAATTGAAACGCTTTAGCAGTCTGGTACTTCCGCCGGCATGGGTAAATGTTCAGATTTCGGATTTGCCAAACGGACATTTGCAAGCAGTGGGTTTGGATATTAAAAATCGAAAACAATACCGATATCATCCGAAATGGAATTTGATTCGGAACCAAACCAAGTTTTATAAAATAGCCGAGTTTGGAACGAAATTGCCTTTGATTCGCAAGCAAGTCGACGAAGATTTAGAAAAGAAAGAATGGTCGAAAGAAAAAGTAGTCGCGCTCGTGATTCGATTAATGGAGGAAACGCATATTAGGATCGGGAATGAGAAATACGCCAAAGACAATAAATCATATGGACTTTCGACTTTAAGAAAACGCCATATCAATATTAATAAAAATTCGCTTCGATTTGAATTTACCGGAAAAAAAGGAGTGCAGCATACGATTACGACAAGAAACAAGAAATTGATAAAATTGGTAAGTCGTTGCGAGGAAATTCCGGGTTGGGAAGTTTTTAAATATTATGATAAAAACGGCGAACGAAAAGTGCTGGACAGTCACATGGTCAACGAATACTTGCATGAAATTTCAGGAGAATATTTTAGTGCCAAAGATTTTAGAACCTGGGCCGCATCGATTGTATTTTTTGAAACGTTGATGGAAATAGGGACAACAACCGATGAAAAGGAAATTAAAAAGAACATTTTATCTGCCTTTGACACCACTGCCGAAGCTTTAGGGAATACCAGAAATGTTTGCAAAAACTATTACGTTCATCCTTTATTGGTTTCGACTTACGAAGACGGTTCGATTCAGTACTATTTTGATCGGGCCAAAAAATGCCGAAGCAATAAAGAACATTTTTCGCACAGCGAAATTGCGTTTTCGGAATTAATACAAAACTATCAGGTCAATTTACTGTAAATCAGATTGATCGTGCTAAAAATATATTGTTTAGAGTTAATACATCTCTTTAAAAAGTATGAAATTTGAGTAACAAACAAAATCATTATTAACTAAAATCACAAGCTTATGTTACGTTATACAGTCATTTTTATTATTCTTGCTATCATAGCCGGAATATTTGGTTTTGGTGGAATTGCCGCCGGAGCTGCAAGTATCGCTAAAGTTTTATTCTTCATATTTTTAGTCTTATTCGTTATATCTCTAATTAGCGGAAGAAAAAGTATTTAGTCAGCAAATAAAATAACAATTTAAAAAACGACACATATATCTCGGTAAATGTGTCGTTTGCATTTTCAAAAAAAATAAAAAAAGAATTATGGGAACTAAAAGCGGCGCATATCAGGATGTCTACATCAAAAGAGAGGATGAGATGGTAAGCTTAAAGAACGATGTAACGGATTTCTGCGAAAAATATATTAAACCTGTTCATCCTAAAAATTGGGATTGGTCGACACGCGATTTCGAAAATCCGGACAATGATCCTACGGTTGCCGAAGCAAGAGCAATAGGAAATGTTGTTTTTAAGGATTTAAATGATAAAAAAGAGACAGATGTGGATTTGTCTACAATGAATAATGTAGAGTCGATTAAGGCATATTTAAATCCAAAAAGCAAATATGAAGCTTTTAATATGGAAGAATTTGCTTTTGCTTTGAAAGTTGAACTTGAACACGGTAAAATTAAAGATGTGAATGTAACCAATAATCATCCGTTTTTGACGGCCATGATTGCATTGGCGCATATGACCGAAAGTTTGACTTACTACAAAAGACTAAAAGTAATGGAAGCCGAAGGAGAAATTTACGAAATCATGCGCAAAATTGATAAAGTGACTACCGGAAAAGAAAAATTACTCGAAGATCTTATAAAAGCCGAAGAAGAATTGAAAGAGGCAAGGGCAGGACTTGCAGAACGCCTGGAAAAAATGGACGATATTCCGGTTTTGGAGATTATTGGGGATTAGTTTTTTTTGAGGGGCAAAGGTTCAGAGGTTCAAAGGTTCAGAGCTTTTTTTAAGGGGCAGAGTTGCAGAGGTACAAAGGAACAGAGGTTTCTAATTGGACAGAATAAATAATACAAAAGGAAAGGTTCAGAGAAGTTAAATACAAAGTATATCACTTTGATTCTTAACTTCTTTGAACCTTTGTTACTAAAAAAAAACTTTGTTCCTTTGAGCCTCTGAGCCTTTGCCCCTTTGATCAAAATTTTCTAGGATCATTATCCGGATATTCTACATCATTTTCTTCCTGAACATCATCTTCGATATATTCGCTTTCTTCTTCCTCTTCGTTGTCATCGATATCTTCTAGAACATCTTCGGTTTCATTAAAATCTTCATTTTCTCTTTCTAAAGAAGCGTCAGACGGATTGTCTAATTCGTCGTTTACATCGTCGATATTATTTCCGTTTTGATCCAGTTCTTCTTCATACAAATCATCCGTATTAGAGTTGAGGTCGTTTTCGCTATGAAAATCATCCGTGAGATCATCTTCGTCATCTGTAAGTTCGTCAGGATTAGGATTGTCGGGATTATGGCCGTTTCTAACCGTGTAACCACGTTCGGCAATTTCTCGATTATCAGTATCGCTTTCTTTCATATCGTCGATATCATACAATTCTTCGTTCATAAGAGTATTTTTATCGGCTGTATTTTGATTCTGATTTCCGGGAAATCTATTTCCCTTAATCGTGCTGTTTTTTTGATCTGTAGTATTCATGACATTTCGTTTTAATATTACTATATACAAATCTAATCACGATATACACGGATTGTATTATAGAATTATAAAATGTAATTGTATAATTAACAGATGGTTATGTTTGGTGCTGAATTGCTTCCAAAAAAAAAGACCATTACCCGGTAATAGTCTTTTTTGCTTTTCTGATCTCTGTGATCATTAGTTATCGTTTCTTTCTAAATCGTCGTCATCAAAATGATCTTCGTCTTCGATATGTTCTACTTCGTCAAGATCATCAGCATCGATAATTTCAAATTCTTCATCCGGCGTGTTTGCGATATAGTCATCTTCATTTACCACCTGTTCTTCGTTTGGGATATTTTCGTTTCTGATGATATTATCTTTTTTCAAAAGTTTATCAATAGCATTATCGATCAATATTGCCGTATCGATGTCCAGATGTCCTCTTTGATATTTTTGTTGAAAGTAAAGTTCAGCTTCCTGATAAGTAAGATCTATATGAGTTTCCATTGTATGTTTTTTTTAAAATTGTGATACTACAAAGCTATTCCTTCAGCCAAAAAAATATCTTACAGAATTCTACAATCAAGTTGTATAATATGCAGGTGTTTAGAATACAACTTTACTAAATAATGATATAACTTGTCTGATAATCAAGGTGGTAATTTTATCAAATATTAATTAACAAAAATTATTACCATGAAAACTACAAATAGTAAAAAAGAGACGGCTTCGAAACCAGAAGCGAAAAAAGGAGTTACAAAAGCAAAGTCAGATGCAGCATCGGGATTGACAGAATTGTTTGAAGACGGATTAAAAGACATTTACTGGGCAGAAAAGGCTTTGACTAAGGCAATACCTCTAATGACCAAAAATGCGACGTCAGCGGACCTAATAGAGGCTTTAAATAGTCACTTGACCGAAACGGAAGAACATGTAACAAGATTAGAGCAGGTTTTTAAACTAATTGGACAAAAAGCTTCTGCCAAAAAATGCGATGCAATGGCAGGCTTAATCGAAGAGGGAAAAGGGATTATTGAAGAAACTGAAGTTGGGGTTGTTCGTGATGCTGGAATTATTGCAGCAGCACAAAAAATAGAACATTACGAAATTGCCACTTACGGTACTTTACGACAATTTGCAGAAACACTTGGTTTAACCGAAGCAGCGGGTATTCTAGAACTTACGTTAGATGAAGAAAAAGGAGCCGATAAAAAACTTACAGAGGTTGCAGTAAATGCTGTAAATCTTGAAGCTGCAGAAGCAGATTAAGACAAACAAACCATAATGCTTAAAAAGTGCAGCTTTACGTTGCACTTTTTTTAGTTTAATTTTAAAATAGAGATCATGCCAGAAGGACCATCCATAAGAATTTTAAAAGAAGAAGCGCAGCAATTTGCTGGCCAAAAAATAATCGAGGTTTCCGGAAATAGTGCTATTGATATCGAGCGGCTTCAGGGCAAAACTATTTTGAGTTTTAAAACCTGGGGAAAACACTTTTTAATTTGTTTTGATGATTTTACCGTAAAAATTCATTTGCTCATGTTTGGAACTTATCGAATAAACGAACAAAAAGAAACCAAGCCCAGATTAAGCATGATTTTTTCTAATGGAGAACTTAACTTTTATACTTGCTCCGTTAAAATTCTCGAAGGAGATATTAATCAGTATTATGATTTTAGTGAAGATGTAATGAACGAAAAATGGGATCCGAAAAAAGCAAAACAAAGCCTGGATAAAATTCCGGACGAAATGATTTGCGATGCCATTTTAGATCAGAACATTTTTTCGGGAGTAGGGAACATTATCAAAAATGAAGTTTTGTACCGATGCAAAATTCACCCCGAATCTTTGGTAGGTAAAATTCCACCCAAAGATCTAAAGAAAATTATAAACGAATGTTCCGTTTACAGTTTTGAATTTCTGGATTGGAAGAAAAATAATGAGCTTAAAAAACATTGGCTGGCTTACACCAAAAAAGTTTGCCTTCGTTGTGATCTTCCCATGCACAAAAAGAAAACAGGGAAGAGAAGCCGAAGAAGTTTTTTTTGTACCAACTGTCAAAAACTACACAGATGAAAAATCAGGTTTTAATTGGCTGTTCAAGCTTCAATAATCGGTTTTGGAAGGGAATTTTCTATCCTGACAACTTGTCATCTTCTAGGTGGTTTGAGTTTTATTGCCAGTACTTTAGCACGTATGAGTTCAACGGAAGCTTTTATAAGTTTCCGACCGTTCGAATTTTTGAAAACTGGTATAAAAAAACGCCTGAAAATTTTATTTTTTCGGTAAAAGCGCCAAAAGAAATCACCCATCTCAAGAAATTTAATGACTGCGAAGACCGAATAAAAGAGTTTTACGAAGTGTGCGAAACGGGTTTAAAAGAGAAATTAGGCTGTATTTTGTTTCAGTTTCCGCCCAGTTATCAATTTAGCGTAGAAAAACTCGATCAAATCATTCGAAACTTAGATTTAAAGTTTAAAAATGTAATCGAATTTCGCCACGAAAGTTGGTGGAATGAAGAAGTATGGAATGCTTTTAAAATACATAATATTACGTTCTGCAGCGTCAGTCATCCGCAATTACCAAGCACTATTTTTACCGATTTCCCCCTAATTTTCATCAGACTTCACGGAAAACCCAAGATGTTTTACTCCAGTTATTCACCTGAAGAATTACTTGATATAAAGAACGCAATAGTTTTAAAATCAGCGTTTGTGTATTTTAATAACACCGCAAGCGAAGCCGGAATTTTGAATGCTTTAGCGTTAAAACATATGTTGGAATGATAGGTTTACGATTTAACCGCAAAGAGCGCAAGGATTTACGCAAAGTTCACAAAGTTTTTTAGCCACAGATTAAAAGATTAAAAGGATTTTAAAATCTGTATAATCATTTAATCTGTGGCTATTTTTTTTTACTCGAAGTTAACTTTGCAGTAAAAAAAACAAAGCCCGCCAAGAAATAAATCCTGGCGAGCTTTGCGTAAATCTTAGCTCCCGTTAGCTATCGGGATTACGGTTATTAAACCCAAAAAAAAACTATAATTTCAAATTACCTTCAATACCGTCATCCATGGTTTTCCCGGTTACAAAAGCAGTAGCCATTTTAGCAATAGCGACCATTTTTCCGTTTTTATTATTCCAGTAGTAACCATCTTCCGGAACTACTTTTATAACGCTTAAATTAGGATCGTCTTCGCCTTCAGGCATCCAAACCTTTACAATTGGATCATATAATTCTTTGATTGTCTCTCTGTCATACGAGATAGTAGCTGTTCCGTGTAAGGTTAGGAATTTATCGTGTGGTTCAGAGAAAAACAATTCTACCTGAGGATTAAGGCTAATCTCGGCGTTATGGCTGCTGTTTCTATCGGATAAAAACCAAAGCTGTCCCAAATCATCTATTTTTTGTACCGACATTGGTCTCGATTGCAGTCTGTATTCGTTATAAGTACAAAACATACACGTTTTTATGTTTTCTGCCAGATCTTTTATTTTATCTACGGCAAATTCGTTCGTAAGGTCTTTATGATCTCCCATGACTTTATTTTTTTATAAATTATTAAATATTTTTTCAATTAAAGTTCTCATTTACTGAGTGCTATAATCTTTGTTTTGATTTAAAACTTTATAATTGTAAAGTTGCTGATTTTATGTTTTTTGGGCTTACACAATTAGATTTAAAAATTATGAGATTTCAATTATTAATATTTTAGAGGTTGATATAAAACAGAGCGATTTATCTATAAATTTGGTTATCTTTGATAAACATTTGTACCCAATTTACAAAATACCATATGACTGATTTTACTATATTTTATACTGATGATGATGAGGACGATTTGAGCATTTTTACCGATGCAGTAGAATCATTACCTAAAAAAATACAGCTTCAGACATACTCCGGAGGCGAAAAATTGCTAAATGCAATCTACAATCCGCCACCAACTCCACATGTAGTTTTTTTAGATTTAAATATGCCGGGTAAAAACGGATTTGACGTTCTTACTGAACTTAGAAATTCCGAACTTAAAAATGATATTCCAGTCATTATTTTCTCGACTTCAAACGAACCAAGTATCATCGAAAGATGTCGTAAGTTAGGCGCTAATTACTTCATTACAAAGCCTGTTTTGATGAAAGATATTGTAAAATCTATCGAACACGCACTCGAAATCGATTGGAAAAAGTTCAATGCAACTGATAAAAATTTTGTGTATAAATCATAGTGAAGTGCTATAATTCCGGAATGTAAATATCAAAAGTGGCGCCATGACCTTTTTCGCCACTTGCCGTAATAATTCCCTTGTGGTTTTCTACAATCTTTTTTACAATGGCAAGCCCAATTCCGGTTCCTGCAAACTCACTTTCTGTATTAAGACGTTTAAAAACCTCAAAAATACGCTCCTTATATTCGGCTTCAAAACCAATTCCGTTATCCGAAATCGTAAGATGGTAATACATCTTTTCAGGATAGTTTACGTCGTATTTAATGTCTTTTCCTTTGATGATTTCTGCTCTAATTTCAACAATTGGTGCAACATTACTTTTAGAGAATTTCAAAGCATTTCCGATCAAATTATGCAGCAATTGTCTAAACTGAAACGGAATAATAGTAGCTTCGCCCAAAGGCTCAAAAATAACCTGCGCATTCTTTTCTTCGATACGATCAGAGAAATCGCTTATTATTTCCTCGGCAATATCGTCCAAGTTCGTTTTTACAAAGATTCTTTCAGCAGAGTTTGTTCTCGAATATTCTAAAAGATCCTGAATTAAAGTCTGCATTCTTTTGGCTGCAACCTCAATTCGGCTGAGGTAAGTTTTGGCTTTCGCCGAAATATTCTGATCGTCCAAATCAGACAATCGACTGGCAAAAGTCTGAATTTTTCTTAATGGTTCCTGCAAATCGTGGCTTGATATATAAGCAAAAGACTGCAACTCAATATTCATATTGATTAAGTCTTTGTTTTTAAGTTCAAGTTGCGCTGTACGTTCCTGAACCTCTTTTTCGAGCTTAGAAGTAAAATCTTTTTGGTCTTGAATATCCGTACTCGTACCTACCCACATCTGGATCTTTCCCTGCTCATCTTTTTGAGCAATTGCACGGCTTAATTGCCATCTGTATTCGCCATCATAACGACGAAAACGATGCTGCAATATAAAATCATTTCCGGTTTTTATCGCCTCCATCCAGGTATTTACATTGGCTTCGCGATCTTCAGGATGTACAATTTGCAGCCATCCTTTTTTCTCTATTTCATCAACAGGAATTCCCGAATAAGTATAAACAGATTGATTAAAATAATTAAGATTACCCAGCGCATCGCTTGTCCAGATATGCTGTGGCATAGAATCGGCAAGGAGTCTGAATTTTTCTTCACTTTTAATCAAAGTTTGCTGGCTGTTTTTTTCATCGGTAATATCCATGATCGTTCCCAGCATTTTTACGGGATTTTTATCTTCGTCAAAAAATATCTTACCGTGCGCTTTTATCCAGCTTATAGAATGATCAGGTTTCACCACGCGGGCTTCGTATTTGTAAATGCTGGTTCTAAGAGCCACTTTATAAGCTTCTTCCAGAATAGGTTTATCATCAGGATGAATCTGATTCCGAATTTCCGGTCGCGTTATTTTTACCGATTTATCATGTCCAAAAATAGGCCCTAGATTTTCTGAGTATATTAATTCCTGCGTGGCAATATTTACATCCCAGGTGGCAATTTCGGCAATTTCTACGGCTAATCTGGCACGTTCTTCAGCATCTTCGACCTTTTTACGGGCTTCTACTTTTGAGGTTACATCATTTACCGTAACCATAACTCCCGAAGCTTCGCCCTCCTTTTCAAGCAACGGAGTGTATTGATAATCAAGATAAAACTTTTTAAGCTTTCCTTTAATATCTACGTAAGCTACCGCTTCGTTTTCGCGAACGATTTTCTTATTCAAGATCACCTGATCCAGTAATTCTGGATATTTTTGTTCTAATAACTCGGGGAATACCTCAATTATAGGTTTTCCGATGGTTTCTTTCTTTTTTTTCTGCCAAATGTCTTTCATCATGGCATTATTCGCCATTTCGATAATATGATCTTTTCCTCTAAAAATAGCCATCGCAATAGGAGAATCCATTACCAGATTACGAAAAGCCTTTTCGCTTTGCTTTAAAAGATAACGCGCTTTTACTGCTTTCGTAACTTCGTGACTGACAATAATAACTCCCGAAATATCATTTTCTTCGCGTAACGGATGAAAAACAAGATTAAAATAACAAACTTCCTGTTTGCCATAACGGTTTAAAGTAACCTCCAATTCATCAGTATAATAAGGGATTCCGTCCCCATAAACTTTTGAAAGCAAAGGATAAACAGTATCCTTAGCCTCCGGAACAGTTGCAAAAATAGGTTTGTCCAGAATTTCTTCTTCTGTTTTATCCACAATCTGAAGATAAGTAAGATTCGCCATTTCGATCACCAGATCAGCGCCTTTAAGAATAGCAATTCCAAGCGGAAGCTGTTTTACTGTATTTCTAAATCGTTTTTCGCTTTCCTCAACAGCTGTTCTGGCAATTACCTGTATCGTAACATCATTTGCAATAGCCACAATTCCTGAAATAGTTCCGTCTGATTCTTTTAGCGCCTCGTATACTACATTAATAAAAGTATTTACAATCTTGCCTTTTCGGGTTAATTTAACCGGAAGTTCATAGGCTGTAAAACGCTCTCCAGTGTTATAAACATTAAGTAAAACATCTTCTAAACCCTGACCAGTAACTTCCGGCAAGGCTTCAAAAACGGGTTTATTGATGACTTCTTCGATTTTTCGTTCCCAAATTTCGAGCATCAGCTCATTTGCGATTTCTACCACATAATCTTTTCCCCTAAAAATGCACATGGCATTCGGGGTTTGCAAAATGTTATTAAGATAACGTTCGTTGCTGTTTTCTAAGTCTTTACGAATTTTTACTTTATTGGTCGTTTCGTTGCAAATCACCAAAACGCCATTTATTTTTCCTTCATCATTATTTACCGGACTATAGCTAAACGTCCAGTAAACATCCTCCATTTTTCCGTTTCTGTATATTGGTAAAAGCTGATCTTCATGCCAAGTCGCTTCGCCTTCAGTAAGAACCTGATCGATCAATGGTTTTATAAAATCCCAGATTTCAGGCCAGTATTCGGCGCCTTTTTGTCCTAATATTGCAGGATGTTTCCCGTCATTCCCAAGACTTGGGCGATAAGCATCATTATAGAAACAAATATGCTCCGGTCCCCAAAATAAGAACATCGGAAATTTTGAATTTAAAAGTATTCCTAAAGTCGTGCGCAAACTCTGCGGCCATGAATCAACAGGACCAATAGAAGATTTGCTCCAGTCTTTAGCACGTGTGAGCGCGCCCATTTCGCCTCCGTTGGCAAGAAAATCGTGATTCTTAGTACTCATTAAAGTCATTTTTGTTTCTGCTTAAAACAAGAAAGTATTAGTTATAAATGTAATATTTTCTAAAATTGGTTTTTATAGAATTGTTAAAATTAGTGAATTAATTATTGATTTCTTTTTTGATTTTTTGAATGAGGCAATTTTTAAATCTATTGAGTTAATTTTATTTGTGATCAATCATGAAATTTGAAGTAACAATAGATTTGAAAAAAATCTGAATACAATAAAGTCATGAAAAAAGAGCAAAAACACGAAACCGATTATATCAAAAAATATCAGGACGAAGGTTATACTTCTAATTTTTTATTCGAAGGAGGAACCTTATTAGACTCTGCAACAAAATATGCTTATCAGCCAAATGAAATTTTTATTGTAGCACATCACCGTTACGAAGGAATGAGTGACCCTGATGATATGTCTATCTTGTATATAATTGAAACAAAAGATCAGATAAAAGGAACCCATTTAATAGGTTACGGCCCAACGGCTGACCTTGAAGAAGCCGAATTTTTTAAAGATATTCCAAAGGCAAATTACTCTAAAAATGCCGATATCAATGAACTTACATAACGAAAAATAGATTAGTATTTTTTATTTTGCTGGGGAGCAGTTGTTCCGGATTTATCCGGGGCATCTGCTTTTTTCTTTTTGTAAGGTGCTGAGTTGCTAAGTTTCTAAGGTTCTAAGTTTTTGAATTGGATTATCATAATCTCGAACAATTCCAACAAAAATGGGAAGTAAAGACGCAAAGTTTTTACTCTTTACTCTTTATTCTTTATTCTTTATTCTTTATTCTTTGCGCCTCTGCGCGATTATAGTATCGATTTAATAAAATCTTTGCGCCTTAATGCCTTAGTGGCAAAAAAATCTTCGTATTAAAAAGTCCTTATAATAATTATGAAATATCTGACTGAAATTGTATAAAGATTTGATTAACAATATTTCTGAAATTTGAATTATCAGAAAAAGATAAAACCAAAGATTTGTTTTGTACGTAAATAAGTACGAACCAGTTTATTTAAAATCTAACCATTATGAAAAAACTTTACTTAAATACAGGAGGATTCAATGCTATTTTTAATGATCTTAACGATAGTTTTAATGCTGAAATGATTACCAATAATAATAACGAATACAATTTGACCATTAAATCAAAATGGGCAAAAGGAACTATTACAGGCGTTTGTTTTGAAAATAAAATGTCTCACATGCATTTTGACCTTGTATTTAATGAAGATGTATCCTTAAGCGTAGAAGCTTTTGAGTCTGCTCCGATACTTTTTGCATATTGCGAAAACGGAAGTGTATCTCACAGTTTTGGCGCAAATGGCGAGAAAAAAAGCATTAAAAAGAATCAAACCGGAATTTTAAGTAACACGTCAGTTATCAATAGTGTTTTGTATTTTGAAAGTCATAAACACATTCAGTTTTCTTTAATCGGAATGCCAACAACGGTAGCAGCAGACGATCAGAATTTTGAAATGATTGCTATGCTAAAGAAACGATTCATGAACGAATCCGGAAATTATATTTATACAGGATCAGACAGTTTAAAAATCATTCAGAAATGGCAGGAGTTGAAAACGCTTCCGCAACAAGGAATTGTGAGAAACCTGCTTAAAAAACTAATTCTGAAAGAAATTGTCGAGATGGAGATAGCCCAACATAGTTATAACTACATGAATACGTTTGATCCGATAGTCAATTTAGCAACAAGACAAATTAACGAGATTAAAAGAATCTCACACATGAATATTTCTGAAGTAATTAATGCTGCAGGATTAGCCAGCAGACACTATCTGCCACGTATTTTTAAAGAAAAATACCATTTATCATATAAGCCATACAATCAAAAATTAGCTAGCTAATAAGCATCACATATACTACTTCTATTACGAAAAAAACAGCTTTTACGGGCTGTTTTTTTATGGGATGTCGTTAAGGATTGCGCTTAAATTAGCCCGCGGATGATACGGATTCGCTTCGCGAAAACGCGGATTTACACGGATTTTTCATGATGAACTTAAAAAAAACTTTGCGCCTTTGCATCTTTGCGAGATTAAAAAACTCAGCAAATTAGAGACTTAACAACTCCGTACTAGTTCTCCTTCTCGTAATAAATAATAAAATATACCATGATCAAATTCAGACATAAAGACACGCTATTGGTGATGATTATCGGTAAATCATTTTTTAAAATACCATAAATAATCCACACCAAAATACCGAAAGTCAGGATACTAAAGGTTTTTAGGGATATTTGTTTCACCTTTTTCGTTTTCCAAACTTTCACAATCTGCGGAATTACTGATATCGTAACACAGGTTCCGGCGAAGAGTCCGATAATATCAATAAAGTTCATTTCTTTAAGTTTCTAAGTTACTAAGTTACTGAGGGACTAAGTTTTTTTTAATTTCAGAATTCTTATAAGGGAGCAAAGTTGTCTTTTTAAGTGCATGAATCTATTCAAGATTAAGCTTACTAACTTAGAACCTAAGAACCTAAGAATCTTAGCAACTTAGTATCTCAGAACCTTAGCACCTTAAAAAAAATCACCCCCCAATCATTTCACCGCCATTAATATGTATAAATTGTCCTGAAATATAACTACTGTCTTCGCAGGCCAGGAACACATAAGCAGGGGCAACTTCTGAGGGCTGACCGGCTCTTTCCATCGGATTATCTTTTCCAAAATCAGATAAGTCATCAAAAGTCGCCACGATTAAAGGAGTCCAAATTGGGCCTGGAGCAACACCATTTACCCTTATTTTTCTCTTGGCCAGCATGGTAGACAATGATCTGGTAAAACTCACAATGGCACCTTTTGTACTGGCGTAATCGGCGAGATGTTCACTGCCACGATACGCTGTGACGGAACTTGTATTGATAATGGTATCGCTTTCTTGTAAAAAAGGCAACGCTGCTTTTGTAATATAGAAATAAGGATAAATATTGGTTTCGAATGTTTTATGAAGTTGCGAGGCGGTTATATCTGCCAGTTCGGTTTGCGGAAATTGTATAGCGGCATTATTTACCACAATATTTATTTTTTTAAAGAAAGTATGGCATTTCTTTACGGCACTTTTACAAAATTTTTCGTCCTTTAAATCTCCGCTAATCAGCAGGCATTCACGACCTTCTTTTTCAATTAATGCTTTAGTGTCTTTGGCATCTTTGTCTTCTTTTAGGTAAACAATGGCAATGTTGGCGCCTTCTCTCGCAAAATGTACGGCAACACTTCGGCCAATGCCGCTGTCGCCACCGGTTATAAATGCAACTTTACCTAAAAGTTTTCCGCTTCCAACATAGTTTTCTCTCATAATTTCCGGTTCCGGATACATGAGATGTTCGTTGCCGGGAAGATTCTGTTTTTGTTCGGGAAATGTCTTAGTCTTTTTCATAACATTTAATTTTAATCATTTAATCTGATACTAAAATAGTTATTGAATTCCGTTTATATTAACCGAATGAAATTTAAGATTATCGCTATAAAAATCAGTTATAGAATTTCAATGCTCAACATGGGAATTATGTAACGAATTAAATTTTCAATAAAAGACCAGTCTCCTTTTTTTTTATAAATTTGAAGGTTTGACTGACGTTATCTAAAAGTAGGATCAGCTATTTTTAAGGACGTTTTTCGAAATTATTTCAAACCAAAAACAAATTTTTAATTCATAGAACTTTACTCCCCCAATACAGTATGGTATTAATCGTAGACGATATAAAGGCCAATATTATTGCCTTAAAGAAAACATTAGAACTACATGATATTGATGTGGATACTGCCGAGTCTGGCGAAGAAGCGCTGAAGAAAATTTTAAAAACAGACTACTGTCTCATCATCATGGATGTTCAGATGCCCGGACTTGACGGATTTGAAGTGGTAAAAATTCTCTCGGGCAATAAAAGAACCAAAGACATTCCCGTTATTTTTCTATCAGCATTAAATATCGAAAAGAAATACATCTTTAAAGGATATGAAACCGGTGCCGTAGAATACATTACAAAACCTGTAGACAGTGATTTGCTAATGCTAAAAGTCAAGACTTTCCTGAAGCTTTACGAGCAGCAAAGAGAATTAAAAGGGATCAAAGAATTACTTTCTAAAGAAATAATAATAAGAAAAGAAGCTCAGGATAATCTCGAAATTAAAATCGCAGAAAGAACCAAAGAACTGGTTTTGAAAAACGAAGAATTAGAGATGAAAAATCACGAACTACAACAATTTTCCTGGGTAGTTTCGCACGATTTAAATGAACCCATCAGAAAGATCCAGATCTTTATAAAAATCATCAAGGAACTTTATCTGGCCGATGATGCAAAAGCAGTTGATTATGTAAATCGTACGATAAAATCGGCTGAAAGAATGCAAACTTTAATTACCGATTTATTAGCTTATTCAAGATTATCATCTCAGGTAAAACCCGAAGTAACAGATCTTAATGTGGTTTTGCAGGAAGTTTTATCTGATTTTGATTATTTGATCGAAAGAAAAAATGCGACTATAAAATCGAACGAACTTCCTACTATAGATAGTATTCCGAGTCAGTTGAGACAGGTTTTTCAGAATTTGATAGGTAATGCTTTAAAATTCTCCGGAAATTCCCAACATCCATTAATCGAAATTACTTCAGAATTAATTTCAAACAAATCATTTGAAAGTCCAACTTCCCCGGAAGGGAAATTTTGCAGAATTACAGTAAAAGACAACGGAATTGGTTTTGATGAAATTTATCTCGACAGGATATTTATTATTTTCCAAAGCTTAAACGATCGTCAATCATACGAAGGAACCGGAATTGGATTGGCCATCGCTAAAAAAATCATCGAAAAACATAACGGATTAATTACCGCAAAAAGTCAGGTGGGACAGGGCGCAAGCTTTATTATTATCCTGCCTTTAAAATACGAATAAATAAAAATATTGATTAGGTACAAGTTTGAACCTGAAAAAAAGAAAACCAAAGAAACCAAAAACCAAAAACAAAAAATAAGAAACAAAAACATGAAGAGTAATTTTAAAAGAAATTTATTAATAAGTTCGATGGTATCGTTACTGGTCTTAATGATCAGTTCGACGGCTTCATTTCTTAGTATAAAAAGCTTGTTAGACAGTAATTCGTGGGTCAATCATACTCAGGAAGTTATTTATAACCTGAACGAAGGTTCGGCTATCATTACCGAGGCACAAACCAGTATGCGTGGTTATTTGATTACGGGCGATGAGCAATTTGTAGACCGATACAATGACGCCGAGGCAAAATCTAAGGTTTTTTTCGATAAAGTAACTGAACTTACGGTTGATAATCCGTCGCAGCAAATGCAGCTAAAAGAGTTGAAGGTACAACGCGAAAACTTTTTTAAATATCTGAACAATCAAATTGTAAAGAAACGTCTCGGAAAAAACTCGGCTACATTTGACCTTACCGAAGGTCGTAACATGATGAACGATTTGCGAGCGCAAATAAAAACGGTCGAAAATACAGAACAAAACCTTTTAAAAGTTCGCAACGAAAATTCAGAACGTTATGGGACTTATAGTATTGTACTGATTATTGTGGCGTTTATCATCGCTTTTGTTATTTCGATTGTGTTCTTAATCAGAATCCTGAAAGATTTTAACGAGCGTGCTTTACTTCAGAACGAATTAGAGAAAAAAGACAAAGAAACGGCTGAAAGAATTGTAGCAATTAGTGCAATTGCGAGTAATATTTCGAGCGGAAATTATGATATCAGGGTTGATGATACGCAGTCTGATGCTTTGGGTAGTGTAGGAGAATCGCTGAACAATATGGGAGTTTCGCTTAAAACCTCTTTTGATTTATTGTCTCAAAAAGAATGGCTTCAAACCGGTATTGCGAATCTTAATAATGTGATGTTGGGCGATAAAACGCTTCAAAAATTATCAAAAGATGTGATCGAATTTGTGTGCCAATATACCAATAGCAGCGCGGGAGTTTTATATGTTTTAGAAGATAATGAACTTTTTGTTACGGGAGGATACAGTTATATTCCCGGCAAAAATCGCGAACGCATTCGAAAAGGAGAAGGTTTAATTGGTCAGTCGATTGTTTCAGGAAAAATCCTCGAATTAAAAACATTATCTCCGGATGATATTCAGATTAATTATGCTTTAGGGCAGATAAAACCAACGCATATTGTAGCAGTTCCGTTGTTAGATAACAAAATCGAAGGTGCAATTGAGCTGGCAAGTATTTACGGATTTTCGGATTTGCATTTAGAGTTTTTGAAAAGTATTTCGAACAACATTGGTATTGCGATTAAATCGACTCAAAACAGAAAAAGAGTGATGGAATTGCTGGAAGAGACCAAATCTCAGTCTGAAGAACTTCAGGTGCAACATAGCGAACTAGAGGCTATTAATGCTGAATTAGAAGCGCAAACAGAGAAACTTCAGGCATCAGAAGAAGAATTAAGAGTGCAGCAGGAAGAATTAGAGCAAACGAACGAAGAATTGTCTGAAAGAAGTGTTTTATTGGAAGAAAAAAACAACGAAATCCAGAAAAAATCTGAAGCTTTAGAACTTACAACGCGTTACAAGTCAGAGTTTTTGGCTAATATGTCGCACGAATTAAGAACGCCTTTGAACTCGATTTTACTTTTAAGCCGTTTGTTATCTGAAAATAATAACAAAAGTATGGTGGCCGAGGAAATTGAATTTGCAAAAGTGATTCAGAGTTCCGGAAATAGTTTGTTAGGTTTGATTGATGAAATTTTGGATTTATCTAAAATTGAAGCCGGAAAAATGGAGCTTGAATTCCTGGATGTTTCTACCAAAGAAATTACAGATAATTTATGGAATTTGTTTAATCTGGTGGCAAAAGAAAAAAAGATTGAGTTTGAAATTATTGCCAAAGACGCGCCGGTTGTTATTAAAACCGACAAAATGCGTTTAGAGCAAATTCTTAAAAACTTGATTTCTAATGCGATTAAGTTTACTGAGAAAGGAAAAGTAACGTTAGAAATTAAAATAAATACTGACGACGATAAGATTATCTGTTTTATTGTAAAAGATACCGGAATTGGAATTCCGTTAGAAAAACAACCTTTAATTTTTGAAGCTTTCCAACAAGCCGATGGTTCTACAAAACGTAAATACGGAGGAACCGGTTTAGGATTATCAATAAGCCGCGAATTAGCGAAACTGCTTCGTGGAGAAATTATATTACATAGTAAGGAAAATGAAGGAAGTTCGTTTACTTTATGTCTGCCTGTTTTTGGATCTGCAATTCATAAAATTAATGTAGAAAGAATTCCGCCAACAGAATTTACAGAAGTAGAAGAGGAAAAAGCGCCGCCAAAGAAAAAATACATCAGCGAAGTAATTCCTGCTGAAATTGAAGACGACAGAGATTCAATTTTGCCGGGAGATAAAGTAATTCTGATTGTAGAAGACGATATTAATTTTGCAAAATCACTTTTAACCTTTACCAGAAAAAAAGGATATAAAGGAGTTGTTTCTGTACGTGGTGATTATGCTTTAAACTTTGCGTTGATTTACAATCCGGTTGGGGTTTTATTAGATATAGAATTACCAATAAAAAGTGGTTGGGAAGTTTTAGAAGAATTAAAAAATCATTCAGCAACCAAACACATTCCGGTTCATATTATGTCATCGCACAAATTAAAACAGGAAAGTTTATTAAAAGGAGCCGTAGATTTCTTAGACAAACCGGTGGCTTTCGAGAAAATTCCGGATGTGTTTTTACGAATCGAACATATCATTAATAAAGAAGCACAAAAAGTTTTAATTATAGAGGATAATCCAAAACACGCTAAAGCGCTAGCTTATTTCTTAGAAACGTATAATATTAATTCAGAAATAAAAAGCGAAGTTTCTCAGGGATTAGAAGCTTTAAACAAGACCGAGGTTGATTGTGTGATCCTTGATATGGGAATTCCGGACAAACACGCTTATCAAATTTTAGATGGCGTTAAGAAATCTCCGGGATTAGAGAATCTTCCGGTAATTGTTTTTACAGGAAAAAGTTTATCGATGAAAGAAGAAGTGAAAATTAAAAAATACGCCGATTCAATTATTGTAAAAACAGCTCATTCGTACCAAAGAATGCTTGACGAAGTATCATTATTTCTGCATTTGGTAGAAGATAAAAAAGATCCAAAAGATAAAAAAGAAAGCCATAAAAAGCTAAATTTACTAAATAATATCCTGCACGAGAAAAAGGTATTAATTGTAGATGATGATGTTCGTAATATTTATTCGTTAACGAAAGCTTTGGAAGTTTTTAAAATGAATGTAATTACCGCTTTTGATGGTAAAGAAGCTATCAAAATTTTAAGCGAACATCCTGATACAGATGTAGTTTTACTGGATATGATGATGCCAAATATGGATGGCTACGAAACAGCCGAAAAAATACGTTCAAATCCTAAATTCCTGAACCTTCCGGTTATTGCCGTAACAGCAAAAGCAATGACAGGCGACAGAGAAAAATGCATCAAAGCAGGAGCATCAGATTATATTACCAAACCGGTAGATATCGATCAGTTATTGTCGTTATTGAGAGTATGGTTGTACGATAAGATATAATGAAAGGTTCGCCAAAGATTAAAAAAGTTAGCCACGAATTGCACAAATTACACAAATCAGGATGAAAAATAATTCGTGAAAATTCGTGGAATTCGTGGCAAAAAAATTAAGCCCAAGATTAAAAAAAGTTCGCCACGAATTGCACGAATTGCACAAATTAGGATGAAAAATAATTCGTGAAAATTAGTGAAATTCGTGGCAAAAAAAGCCAAAGATTAAAAAGATTCTCGCAGATTATTTTCTATAAAGAAATCCTTTTTAATCCTTTAATCTGTGGCAAAACTAATCTGTGGTAAAACTAATCTGTGGCAAACAAAAGAATTCACAGCAAAAAAATAAAAAAACAAACCAAATAAAAAGTAGACGAAATGAGTAAAAAAAGACTCTTGATTATTGATGATGATTCTAGAAATATTTTTGCTCTGGAACACACTTTACGTGCAAAATCATTCGATTGTTTGTCTTGTTTAAGTGCCGAAGAAGCTTTGAAATTATTAGAAACAGATGAAGTTATTGATGCGGTTCTGATCGACATGATGATGCCTGAAATGGATGGTTATGATGCGATTCCGCTTATAAAAAAGATTCCGTCGAGAGAGTCGCTTTTTGTTGTAGCAGTAACAGCTCAGGCGATGACAGGCGATAGAGAAAAATGTTTAGAGGCCGGGGCAGATGCTTATATTTCGAAACCGGTAGATGTAGATAAATTACTGCTTATTTTAGGTAAAATTTGATGGGATTATGATTGAGGATATTGAGTTAGAAACACTAATTAATGATGTTTATGAATATTATGGTTTTGACTTTAGCAGTTACTCGCGCGCTTCTTTAAAAAGACGCGTAAACAGGGTAATTCATCTTGATGGATTTACACATTTTCATGAATTTCTTTCCAGGGTTCGTTACGATCCTGAATATTATAAAAGAATGGTCGATGAAATCACGGTAAATGTTACCGAGATGTTTCGCGATCCTGCTTTTTATGCCGTTGTCAGAAACGAAATATTACCATTATTAGGTACAAAACCTTTTATTAGATTATGGCATGCAGGCTGTTCTACAGGCGAAGAAGTCTATTCTATGGCCATTATGCTAAAAGAAGCCGGTTTGCTGCACAAATCCCTGATTTATGCCACAGACATTAACGCATCAGTTTTAGAAACGGCCAAAAAAGGAATTTTCCCTTTACGAATGATGAAAGAATACTCAGAAAACTATCGTGATGCCGGAGGACAAGAAGATTTTTCGAGTTACTATATTGCCAATTATGGTATTGCTAAGTTTAATGAAGAACTGGCAGAAAAAATGGTTTTCTCGCAGCATAATTTAGTTTCAGATACCTCATTTAATGAGTTCGATATGATCTTATGCCGTAATGTTTTAATTTATTTTGATAACGATCTTCAAAAAAGAGTCATTAATTTATTTGATGAAAGTCTGTCCGTATTGGGTTTTCTGGCGCTCGGAACCAAAGAAACCATAAAATATTCGATTTCGATGAATAAATACAAGCAGTTGGATAAAGAGAAAATATGGAGGAAGATAAAGTAATATCAAATTGCAAAGTGGTAATAATAGGAGGATCTGCAGGAAGCTTAAATGCTTTAATGCAAATTCTGCCTGATTTATCGCAATTAAATGGTTTTGCCATTGTAATCGTTTTGCACAGAAAAAGTACAGACGATCAGACTTTAGAAGAATTAATAGCTTTAAAATCGAGTATTCCGGTAAAGCCGGTTGAAGACAAAGTACCACTTGTAGCGGGTTCTATTTATATTGCACCTTCAAATTATCATTTATTATTTGAAAGAAACGATACACTTTCTCTGGATATATCTGAAAAAATAAATTACAGCCGTCCCAGTATAGATGTTTCGTTTGAGTCGGCATCAGAAATCTATGGCGAAGCTTTAGTTGGGATATTACTTTCAGGTTCTAATACAGACGGAACCATTGGTTTAAAAGCCATTAAAGCCGCCGGAGGAAAAATCGCGGTACAAAATCCAACCGTAGCCGAAATGCCTTTTATGCCTAATAACGCGATCCTGTATACTGATCCCGATTTTGTTTTAGACAATCAGGAAATACTACAATTATTGGGTGCTATAAATACTAAATAATACGAATCAGGATTTGGTTGACATGCGCCGTTTGGCACTAAATGTTGGTAAAAATTCGGTTTATAATAGGCTGGCGTGCCGTAGGTACGCAACAAACCGATTAATAAGGCGTACTTAGATCTGATTATCTACCGATATTTAAAGCCTGACAGCACGAATTACAGATTTTTTATAACCTATTTTTTAGGTTTAGGCGCTTCATCTTCCGGAAGAACAACCTTATTTAATTCAGCCTCTTTTTCAGCCCTTCTCTGAGCCGCTTTTCCTTTACCAATAGGTATTCCAGCCGTGAGATATAAAGATCTGTTGTATACATTGGGGCCATCGCCTTTCATTACAGGAACCAGTCCGTAATAATATTGAACCGTTACATTTAGTCCGTTTCCGATATTCATATGATAACCCGCGCCAAAACATACTCCGGCATCAATAACACGAATCTGATCGCGAATATTCTTTTTATAAATCACATCATCTTTATCGTATTCCTGCTTAAATTCATCAAAAGCTTTGGCCAGCAAACCAAACTGAGGCCCGGTTTTAAGATAAATTCTATTTTTAAATTGATATTTAATTAAAATAGGCACATTAAAATACCTGATTTCGCGATTCACGCTTCCTCCCGCAAAAGTATTGTCGAGATTTTCGTCGTTGAGAGCATACACAGGCAAGCCATGCGCTCCCATGGGCGATTTTACAATAACTCCCGTATTAATCATCCAGGCCGGATTTTTATGAGACCGAATATCAAAATAAAAACCAAGATTAAATCCCGGTTCTGTTCCTGAAGTATTCAGATCAGAAATAGTAGAGAAATTTGCTCCGCCTTCAAGACCAAATTCTAAAAAAGGAGAATTCAGTTTGTCTCCAAAAATTAAGGAAATTAAAACCTGCGAGCGCGCCGGAGCCATGCAAAATAATGCGATAAGAAGTAATAAACCTTTTTTCATTATAATAAGGATTAAAGTCCAAAACGATATTGCAGCCCGGCTAAATATTGAGTTCGCGTGCCTAAAAATCCGGCTTCGACTCTAAACATAATATGTTTGTTGTATTGAAATTGAGATCCAACAATAAAGTTCCACATATCCTTAGGTGCTTTGTGCAGAGAATATTGTACCGTCGATGATCCCGCCGTGCTCAAAGCCCCGTCCAGCGTCGTTAAAAAATTCCCTGCAGATTCCAATGCCCTGTCTGCTGTATTGTGTTTGGCTACATTCGCAGGATTTTTTTGCTCTGCCGGAGTTAAACCATTCCACCAGGTATCTACTTTGTTTTGGTTTTCAGAAACTTTTGTCAATCCGTCATCAACTTTTTGCTGCGCGTTATCCAGATTCAAAACATCAGATAAATTGATGTTTCCCTTAGTATTTCCTTCAATATGAACTCGGAAACCACCCACCCAAACCGCAATATTGCGTTCCGCTTTATGAAGTTTAAAGGTTTTTCCCAATCTTGGTCCAAAAATATAAGAGAAAGCAGGTTTATCTAAAGCACTAACATCACTCCACGACATATTCATATCAAGCGCCAGCCAACCGCCGCCAATACCAATAGTTGGTGTTAAACCTAACCCAAATGTAGTGGCACTAAAATTAGCTTTCGTACTAAAATTGGCAATTTCCGACCAATTATTATTGGCATCAGGAATCCAGATTCCGGCATTTATCTTGGTGGTAGGATTCGATTTTCCAAAAATCCCATAGACATTTAAAAACGGAAGTAACCAAATATCAGGTCTTATGGTAATAGCACCAACTTCTACAGAAGATTTATCAAAACGAACAATTTCGTCTAAATCGTGCATTGGCCCATTGTTGAATCCAACTTGAAGATCTTTGATTGTAATTTCAGAATCCTGCCAGAAATAGTTAATAGAAAGTCCGGCTGAGTAAGGTAAATTATATCCTTTCTGGGCTACTTTTTCTCCCCAAATAGGTAAAGCGTAGGGATATTTTACGACTGCGAGGCTGTCTTTTAGTTCTTGATTTTTTTCTCCTACGATTTTATCGGTGTAGACTTGTCCAAAAATTTGCATGCTAAAAAATAATAAAATGGCTGATAGTAGTGTATTATATTTCATTGAATTCGGTTTTAAATTGTTAATTAATAAAACTGCGTAAAATAAATATGTACTAATGATTGTAAGGGGTAGAATATGCGTATTTTTCTGTTCTGCAGGTAGATAGAGTTATCGGCTTTTAGATAAAAAACTGGAAGTGTATGTTAATTATTGTTAAAGTTAACTAAATTTTCGTACCAACAATCAAAATTTTTTAAGAAAATAGAATTTTATTCAAATGCATTTCAACTGAATTTGTGAAAAAATTATCCTTTTTCATTCGCATCATTTTCAATTATTTAAATTTTAGAATAGAAATAAATACTATTTTTGTATCGTGAAATGGATAACAATCATATTGTCGATTTATTTAATGGCGCTTTCTAATATGCCTTGTGCAGATATGGAAGTGAATAGTGCTGCTCATAAAACAGCCCAGTTTTCATCAGAAGACAACCATACTCACGATAAAGACAATGATTTATGTTCTCCGTTTTGCGCTTGTAATTGTTGTGGAGCACAGGTTTTAAGCTATCAGACTACTGTAAATTTCGACTTTCCTGTTGCGTATTCCATTATTTCAATTGCATTACCTAATTATACCTCAGTTGCTGCTTCCACTTTCTACGGAAGTATATGGCAACCCCCTCAAATAGCATAATGATGCCCATTTCTAAGGCTATCTTACGAATACAAATGCTAAAAAATTACACACGAATTTTCAATTCTGTATTAGTTTATTAAATTAATTCCACGAAAAAATCCGTACCAATTGGTGAAATCTGTGTTTACTATTTGTATTAAGATCCGGACAATCAATTATTTTTTCTTTTATCGAAAGTTCCTAATAGTACTTTCATAGAATAAAATCTAATAAGTCTGAAGATTACTTAGAATTTGGGTAAGAGAGTTGTAGATTTTTCTACAAAAGTAATAGGCAGACTTTGCCTCATTTCTCACGTCATTATACCCTAAAAATGTTAGATAAAATTATACAGTTTAGTATAAAGAATAAGTTCGTTATACTATTATTTACCCTTGTTTTAATAGCTTGGGGAAGCTATTCGCTCAAGCATTTACCACTTGATGCTTTGCCTGATATTACCAATAATCAGGTACAAATTATTACAACGGCACCTACTTTGGCAAGCCAGGAAGTCGAGCAGTTAATCACATATCCGCTCGAGCAAGCCGTAAAAACAGTTCCGGATATTATAGAATTGCGTAGTATTTCGCGTTTCGGATTATCGGTGGTGACTGTTGTTTTCGAAGACGATGTTGATATTTACTGGGCGAGAGAACAAATATTTCAGCGCTTAAAACAAGCCGAAGAAAACATTCCGGATTATGCGGGATCTCCTGAATTAGCCCCAATTACAACAGGTTTAGGAGAAATTTACCAATATGACGTTTATGCCAAAAAAGGCTATGAAAACAAATACGATGCGGTAAAATTAAGAACCATTCAGGATTGGATTATTATTCCGCAATTGCAAGGGGTTAAAGGCGTTGCAGATGTAAGTACCTGGGGTGGAAAACTAAAACAATACGAAATCGCCGTAAACCCAAATACGCTTAATAGTTTGGGCGTTACGATTACAGAAATCTTTGATGCTTTAGAAAAAAACAATCAAAATACAGGAGGTGCGTATATCGAAAAAGATCAATTGGCCTACTTTATTCGTGGTGTTGGTATGGCAAAAGGCACGAAAGACCTGGGAAATGTAGTGGTAAAAAACCGAAATGGTTCTCCCGTTTTGGTTCGTGATGTTGCCGAAGTTCGTGAAGGAGTTGCCCTGCGTTACGGAGCATCGACCAAAGATGGAAAAGGTGAAATTGTTTCCGGTATGGTTTTAATGTTAAAAGGCGAAAACTCAAGCGCAGTTGTAGACCGAATCAAAGAAAGAATGGTTCAGATTAATAAAAGTTTACCCGAAGGCGTTGTAGCCGAAGCTTTTATTGATAGAGGAAAATTAGTAGATAACGCGATCGGAACGGTTACGAAGAACTTATTAGAAGGCGCTTTAATCGTAATTTTTGTATTGATTTTATTCCTTGGGAATCTTCGCGCCGGATTAATCGTTGCTTCGGTGATTCCGTTAGCCATGCTTTTTGCTATTATATTAATGAAAGCCTTTGGCGTAAGCGGAAACTTAATGAGTTTAGGTGCGATCGACTTTGGAATTATTGTCGACGGAGCTGTGATTATTGTAGAAGCCACGATGCATCACTTACAGCAATTGAAACGCAAAAAAGAGTTATCGCAAAGCGAAATGGATGCTGAAGTTTACAATTCGGCTTCGAAAATCAGGAATAGTGCGGCTTTTGGAGAAATTATCATTTTGATTGTTTACTTGCCAATTCTCGCTTTGATTGGTACTGAAGGAAAAATGTTCAAACCTATGGCGATGACGGTTGGTTTTGCCGTTGCAGGAGCATTTATTCTTTCGCTGACTTATGTACCCATGATGAGTGCTTTATTCTTGTCTAAAAATACAGAACACAAAGAAAACTTCAGCGACAGAATGATGGCCTGGTTAGAGTCATTTTATACGCCTTTATTAGAAAAAGCACTTCAATTTAAAAAGGTCGTTCTGGGGATATCACTTGGATTATTTGCACTCGGATTAATCGTTTTTAATAGTATGGGAGGAGAATTTATTCCTACTATCGAAGAAGGAGATTTGGCCATAAATGCGACTATTATGACTGGAAGTTCGCTTACGCAGATGGTAGAAACGACGACGAAATACGAGCAGATATTAAAAGCGAAATTTCCGGAGATAAAAACCATTGTAACCAAAATAGGAAGCGGAGAAATCCCGACAGATCCTATGCCTATTGAAAGTGGCGATTTGATTATTGTGCTTAAAGATAAAAAAGAATGGGGACGAAAATATCGTAATTGGGAAGAATTGGCCAATGCCATGAAAGAAGAAATGGAAGTCATTCCCGGAGCTAATATTGAGATTTCGCAACCGATACAAATGCGTTTCAACGAGTTAATGACCGGAAGCCGAAGCGATATTGCCATCAAAATTTTTGGTGATGATCTTGAAATTCTGGATGCCAAAGCCACCGAGTTAATTTCGAAAATTAAAGGCATCGAAGGAATTGGAGATTTAAAAGCCGATAAAGTAACCGGTTTGCCTCAAATTACCATTAAATACGATTATAATAAAATTGCTTTATACGGACTAAACATTTCAGACATCAATCAGATTATACGTTCGTCGTTTGCGGGAGAAAGTGCAGGAAAAATCTACGACGAAAGCAAGAGATTTGATGTTGTGGTGAGAATGAATCAGGACAATCGCGCTGATATTACTGATGTTAGTAATTTGTTTATTCCGCTACCAAATGGTCAGCAAGTACCGCTTTCGCAAGTTGCGACAGTCGATTATGAGCAAGGTCCGGTACAAGTAACGCGTGAAGACGGAAAACGCAGAATCACCGTTGGGCTTAACGTTCGCGGACGAGATATAAAAAGTGTTGTAGAAGAAATTCAGCAAAAACTAGATAAAGACTTGAAACTTCCGGCGGGATATTATGTAACCTATGGTGGTCAGTTCGAGAATTTAATCGAAGCGACAAAACGACTTTCGATCGCATTACCAATCGCTTTAGGACTAATATTAGTGTTGCTGTATTTCACTTTTAAAAGCTTTAAACAAGCGGGATTAATTTTTACTGCAATTCCGTTATCGGCAATCGGTGGTGTTTTTGCGCTCTGGTTACGCGGAATGCCGTTTAGTATTTCGGCAGGAATTGGTTTTATAGCTTTATTCGGAATCGCGGTTCTCAACGGAATCGTATTGATATCGTATTTCAATCAACTAAAAACCGAAGGAATTTTAGATCCGTTACAAAGAGTTTTAATCGGAACCAAAACCAGATTACGTCCAGTTTTAATGACCGCAGCCGTAGCTTCCTTAGGATTTTTGCCAATGGCATTATCAACAAGTGGAGGAGCAGAGGTTCAGAAACCTTTAGCAACCGTAGTAATTGGTGGTTTGTTTTCGGCAACATTATTAACGTTGATTGTATTACCGATTTTGTATTTGCTTTTGGAAAGTAGGTTTAACCGCAAAGATCGCGAAGATTTACGCAAAGAACGCAATGAAGATTAAAAAGAGACAAGATGAAAGACACAAGATATAACTTAAACACAAACCCCTTTGCGAACTTTGCGAATCTTCCTTTGCGAACTTTGCGGTTAATCACGTTCCTATTGATTAGTCTATTTTCGCAAGCACAAGAAAAAATCAGCTTAGAAAAAGCAATAGAACTTGCCAAATCAAACAACATCGATTTAAAAATTGCCGATAAAGAAATAGAGCGACAAACGGTTCTAAAAAAGACCGCATTTCAGCCGGAACCGCTTCAGGTGCAATATCAGGGCGGACAATTTAATAGCGCTGATTTTGATCATAATGTTTCGGTTCAGCAGTTTTTTCCAATGGGAAATATCACCAAAGCCAATCGTCAATTGCAGGAAGAATTGGTGAAACTGGCCGAAAAACGAAAAGCGTTATCTTCTTATGACTTAGAAAAAGCCGTTACCTTATCGTATTATCAATATTTATATGGCGTTTCGATTCAGAAATTGAACTCGGAACTCAATGATATTTATACCAAATTCTTAAAGAATGCCGAATTGCGTTTTAAAACCGGAGAAAGCGGAAATATCGAAGTTATTAGCGCTAAAGCGAAAGTAAAAGAGATCGAAACGCAAAAAGCACAATTAGAATACGATTTGGTGATTTACCAAAAACAATTGCAATTCTTTGTTCAAACCGATGAAAATATTGTTCCGGATGATAAAACGTCTTTGCAATATACGGTTCTAAATGAAGAAGGAAATTCGAAAGCAGAAAGTTTAATGACCGATTATTATCAGCAACAGATTTCGGTTTCTCAAAAAGAAGCCAATACGTTTAAAGCAATGCGAACGCCTAAAGTAGGATTGGGGTATTTTGCCCAAACGATCGATACGAGATCATTGTATCAGGGATTCACGGCAGGATTGCAGATTCCCTTGTTTGGCGGCGTAAATACTGCCAGAGCAAAGGCTTCGGCTATTAGTATTTCGCAATCGCAATTGGCTTTAGATAAAAATAAATTAACGCTGAATCTGCAAAGACAAGAGTTGCAAAACAATTATGCCAAGCAGCAAAAAGCATTAGATTATTTCCAAAAAGAAGGATTGCAATATGCGGATCAGATTATTACGACAGCGCAAAAAAGTTATGCCAATGGCGACATGAGTTATTGGGCGTACATCAGTTTTTTAAATCAGGCAATTGATATTAAAAAACAGTATACAGAGGCGACTCATAACTTCAATCAAAGCGCTATCGAGCTTCAATTTCCAACCATCAAAAACAATTAAAAATGAAAAATATAGTTAAAAACTTAACCGCAAAGAACGCAATAGATTTTTCGCAAAGTTCGCAAAGTTTAATTTCCTTGCGTGCATTGCGCTTTTTCCTTGCGTGCCTTGCGGTTATATCCTTTGCATCTTGCAATGAAAAGAAAACAGAAGAGCCACAAGAAGAAGAAAAATCACAAACAGAAGTAGCTCTAAACGAATCTCAATATAAAACAGTCGGGATCGAAACGGGATTTATTGAAGATAGAAACTTAAACAAAGTCATAAAAGCGAATGGTTATACGACAGTTCCGCCACAAAATTCTGCCGAAGTTTCGACTCTGATAGGAGGAACGGTAAAAGACATTTTTGTTTTAGAAGGTACATATGTTAATAAAGGAAAAGTTTTGGCTACGATTCAGAATCTGGAAGTAATCGAAATGCAGGAAGATTATCATTCGGCTACAGCCAATATCGAATATTTGCAATTAGAATACAATCGTCAGAAAACGTTAAGTGATGAAAATGTAAATCCGAGGAAAGTTTTTCAGGAAGTAAAATCAAAATTGGCAGCAGAAAGAGCGAGAGCACAAGCAGCAAAAAACAAATTAGACGCTTTGCACGTGAGTACAAAAGGCAGCACTTCGTTAGTGCCAATTGTAGCGCCAATAAGCGGTTATGTTGGGAATATAAAAATTGCCAAAGGAGCATTCGCACAAAGCGGAGTAACATTGTTTGAAGTGGTAGATAATACGCAAATGCACTTGGATTTAAATGTATATGAGAAAGATTTAGGTTCTATCTCGATCGGGCAAGTAATTGATTTTGTACTGACGAATCAGTCCAATAAATCTATTAAAGGAAAAATATTCGGAATCAATAAGTCATTTTCTAACGAAAGTAAAACGGTTGCCGTTCATGCTAAAATCGAATCGGATGATGCAAAAGGATTGATTCCGGGAATGTATGTTTCGGCCAATATCAACATTACCAATGCAACCGTGCCAGCATTACCAAAAGATGCCGTGGTTCGAAATGCCGATAAGTATTTTGTATTTATTCAGGAGGATGAACACGAAGAACATGAGAAACATGATGAAAAGAAGGGAGAAACAGAAACTCCTCATGAAAAAGAAATTCACTTTAAAGCCATTGAAGTAATTCCCGGAACAACCGATTTAGGCTTTACAGAAATAAAGTTTGTCAATGAAATTCCTGCGAATTCAAAAATTGTTACAAAAGGTGCTTTTTATTTGCTTTCGGCAATGAAAGGCGGGGGAGAGCATGGGCATTAATTTTTTTTTGAAGGTGCTGAGTGACTAAGATACTAAGGTGCTAAGGTTTAAACGTAATCTTTGGATAGCCCCTAGCTTTAGCTAGGGGAATTCATAGAGGTAATAAAAAGGCTTCAGCCAAATTGTTTTTCGGCTAAAGCCATTTAAATTGATTTGATAAAAACCCCAGCTAAAGCTGGAGGCAATTCAAAACAAAAGCTTTTTACTCTTTAACATTATAATTTTAACCTTTAAACTTACTTATTAAAAATTGATACAAAATGTTTAACTTTAGAAAGTATTAAATAGTAGTAATTATTTGCGCTAGTTTGTCATTTCGACGGAGGAGAAATCCCCACAACGTTAGTAATAACCAGCGGAGATTTCTCCTCCGTCGAAATGACAGTACTTTGTGACAATCCTTGATAAAAAATGGAACATATACATACAGAAGAAAAAATAACAAAAAAGAAACCAAAACAATCTAGCTGCTGTTGTTCACATGACGAACCCGTTCATTCTGAAAATGACGGACACGATCACGGAGACGGTCACGATCATGAACATAACGCCGAGGGAAGTTTGTTTAAAATGTTTTTACCAGCCATAATATCCTTTGTTTTATTGCTTATTGGTATTGGTCTTGACAATTATTTTCCGCAAACCTGGTTTACCGGTTATGTTAGAATTGCATGGTACATCGTGGCTTATTTACCAGTTGGACTTCCGGTTTTAAGAGAAGCGTATGAAAGCATTATGAAAGGCGATGTTTTCTCAGAATTTTTCCTGATGTGCATTGCTACAATCGGAGCTTTTGCGATTGGCGAATATCCTGAAGGTGTTGCCGTAATGTTGTTTTATACGATTGGTGAAAACTTTCAGGGATTGGCGGTAAGCCGTGCAAAATCGAATATTAAAAGTCTGCTGGACCAACGTCCTGATGAGGTGAATATTATAGAAAATAATGTTGCAACAAAAGTCAAAGCAGCTGAGGTTGCCATAGGATCGATTATTCAGCTTAAAGCGGGAGAAAAATTAGGCTTAGATGGCGAATTATTGTCAGATACCGCTTCGTTTAATACGGCTGCTTTAACGGGCGAAAGCAAACCTGATACCAAGGTAAAAGGAGAAACGGTTCTTGCCGGAATGATCAACGGAAACACGATTGCTTTAGTAAAAGTGACTACGGCGTACAAAGACAGTAAACTTTCTAAGATTCTGGAAATGGTACAAAATGCCACGACCAAAAAAGCCCCAGCCGAATTATTCATTAGAAAATTTGCTAAAATCTACACGCCAATTGTGGTGTATCTGGCAATTGCGATTTGTTTGTTGCCATGGCTTTTTGTCGATCAGTATGTTTTTAGCGATTGGTTGTATCGAGCTTTGGTTTTCTTGGTAATTTCATGTCCTTGCGCTTTGGTTATTAGTATTCCGTTAGGATATTTTGGCGGAATTGGCGCTGCAAGTAAAAACGGAATCCTGTTTAAAGGAAGTAATTTTCTGGATAGTATTTCGACGATTCAGAATGTGGTGATGGATAAAACCGGAACCATGACCGAAGGTGTTTTTAAAGTTCAGGAAGTGATTATTTCTGATGATTTTGATAAAGATGAAATTCTGAAATTCGTGAATGTTCTCGAAAGTCAAAGTACACATCCTGTTGCCACGGCGATTCATAATCATGTGGGTAAAATTGATGCTTCGATCGAATTGAAAAATGTAGAAGAAATTTCAGGACATGGTTTAAAAGCCGAGATCAACGGAAAAGAATTACATGTTGGGAATTTCAAATTAATGGATAAATTCAATATTAAGTACGATCTTGATCCTAATTCGGTGGTGTATACTACGATTGCAATTGCCTACGATAAGAAGTTCGCAGGATATTTAACAATTGCTGATGAAATAAAAGCCGATGCACAAGAAGCCGTTAGCAAACTAAAAGCATTGGGGGTTAAAGTAACGATGTTAAGCGGTGATAAAGCTAATGTCGTGCAATTTGTAGCGGACAAATTAGGGATTACAAATGCTTTTGGAGATTTACTTCCTGAAGGCAAAGTCGATAAACTAAACGAGATTAAAGCCAAAAACGAAACCGTAGCTTTTGTGGGCGATGGTGTAAATGATGCTCCGGTTATTGCCTTAAGTACCGTAGGAATCGCAATGGGAGGTTTAGGAAGCGATGCTACGATCGAAACTGCGGATGTGGTGATTCAGGATGACAAACCAAGTAAAATTGCAATGGCGATCAATATTGGGAAACAAACAAAAAAAATCGTGTGGCAAAACATTACTTTGGCTTTCGTCGTAAAAGCTTTTGTATTGATCCTTGGCGCCGGTGGACTTGCCACAATGTGGGAAGCTGTTTTTGCAGATGTTGGAGTGGCATTATTGGCGATATTAAACGCTGTGAGAATTCAGAAAATGAAATTTTAATTCAGCATTACATTAAATATAAAAATCCCAATTCATTTGTTTGAATTGGGATTTTCTATTTTGATAATTACTTCTTCAAATGTTTTTGTTCCTGAATTTCTCCATTACCAAAAGACCAATTCTCCTGACCATTATTTTCTAATAAAACAATGATCACATTGTTGATTAAAATTTCGGTTGAAGCAGCAATTCTGGTCGCAATTTGATGGTATAATTTTTTCTTTTGTTCTAATGTTCTTCCTTGTCCAGCCGTAATCTGAACATAAATAATTTCATCAGAATGCGAAATGTCAAGGTAACTTTCAGGATATTTTATCTGATGAGGTTCTAATTCTTCAATTACATGAAAATAATCGGCTGCAGGGATATTAAATTCGGCTATTAAAGATTGATGAATCGATTCTGAAATAGTATTTTTTGTTTCTAATGAAAGCTTTTTAGGCAAACTGATTCTAACGAATGGCATTTTTGATATTTTAAGTTTTTATAAAAGTAAGGAATATTTATAAGATGAAAAGAGGAAGTATTACTGAAATTTTAATTCAATTACAGCGCCGTTATTCTCAATCTTAACTTCAGTTTTATTACTTTCAGAAGGGGTTTGGGTTGGATACCACTTTCTATTTGGTTGCACCATAATCAGTAAACCTTCATCATCTCCAACGGCAGCAAATAATTCGCTATTGTCATTTTTAGAAAAGAATTCTAAGTCGTGTTGTGCTATTAATTCTTTTCCTAATTCGAGTGGATTTTCATTTACAATACCAATTTCACTAATATTTAAAATAGACTTAGAACTGAATTTTTCGGATTGAGCATTGTTTAGATCATGTCGGGCAATAAACTCTAATAAATTACCATTATTATCATAGAAATAAACGGCATGAGCGTTCCAGTTTTCGAAATTAGTAATCACGTTTTGATCTTTAATTAAAATTAAACCGACTTTGTTTTTGCACCATTCAATTGCTTCTTCAAGTTTGTTTTCAGGGATATTAAAAGCAAAATGATAAATAGACTTAAACTGAGGATTTTCGACGAATTTTAAAGCTGAATTTCCAGCCTGAACGCTAACGGAATCGGAGTCTTTTTCTATGATTGGCAATTCTAATATATCTTGATAAAATGCGGTTGTCTGTTCGATATTGTTGGTCTGAATTTGTATGTGTGCTAACTTCATGGTGGTATTTTTTATAAAGAAGAAAAAGCTTCCTTTCGTTTCAAACAAATTTAAGAAATGATCGAAGGATTACGATCAGCAGACTATTTTATACTTCGATGAAAGAATAGTAAATTATGATGGAAATTTGTCTCATCATAATAGGTCTTTAAATAAAGAAAAGCCCATTTCATAAAGAAACAGGCTTTTAGGATTTGAAAAATTTGGAGCAATTTACAAACCATTAACTAAATTATTTTGGCATTTCCGGCACCATAATTCTTCGTGTTGGCGTGCTTAAAGTTTCTATAAAAGCCAAAATATCACTGATTTCTTCTTTGCTTAAATCTAGTTTTCTAAGCATCGGATCTGATTTTGGAATTAAAGTATCTCTCGCAGTTCCTAAATATTTTTTCTGAACCGGAGATGGATTTCCTAAATTATACAATTCGACAACATCTAATAAAGACGGAAAATGCCCGTGATGCATCCAGGGTTTTGTGTTAGCTACTTCACGTAGTGTTGGCGTTCTGAATTTGCCAATATCTTCTTTGTTTTTGGTTACATTATAACGTCCGAAATCTTCATTTTTTGTTCCGAATAAAGTTTGTCCGTCATTATGAAACTGATTGTCGCTAAAATAAGGCGTATTATGGCAATTGATGCATTGTGCTTTGGTTCTGAACAAATGCAGACCTTTTACCTGCGCATCAGTATAAGCATCAGATTTTCCGCTAATGAAGTTATCAAATTTACTTTTCGGACTATTGATCGATCTTTCGAAAGTGGCAATGGCATATTGTATACGTTGAAGATTCACTTTTTTATCTCCAAAAGCGGCTTCAAACAACGGTTTATACCCTTTTATTTTAGCAATTTTATCAACGGCAATCGTCAATTTTTCGTTCATTTCGAGAGGATCTCCAATAGGAAATTGTGCCTGATCTTCAAGACTTGAAGCGCGGCCATCCCAAAATAAAGAGGTGGCATACGCCGAATTTAAAATTGTCATCGAATTTCGTTTTCCCGTTTGGCGATCATGACCAAAAGAACGCGTTAAATTATCTGTCCAGCCCAATTCGGGATTATGGCAGGAAGCACACGCAATTTGACCGCTATTAGATAATCTCGGATCAAAAAATAAGATCTTACCCAGACTTTCTTTTTCCTTCGAATACGGATTATAAGCCGGATAAGGAACCGCGGGAAGCACACCAATATCCTGAAATTTAGATTTATCGACATTTTGGTGTAATTCTGCTGCCGGCCATTTCGTGACATCTCCACCGGAATATAGTTTTCGCAATTCCTTAATATCGATATAATCCGGCTGTTCAACGCTTTTGTAAGCCGTTAAACTCAGAAGAAGTAGAATAGGGAAGATTAGTTTTTTCAATTCTTTTTGTTTTTGTTTTGACTTGTTTCAGGTTTTCAGTCTCAGTCTCAGTTTTCAGTCTCGATTTTTGTTTTTTTAATCGTAAACTTGTCAGACATAGCCCGTGGTTTCAACCACGGGGTCGGGGTACAATATTATTACGTCTCGTATTGTGTTCCCGTGGTTGAAACCACGGGCTATGTTTGAAAATAGAGATTAATTTTTTTTATTTATAAAATGACCAAAATGCGAATAAATACTAAAGCGCAACTTCCTTAGGGCAATCGATACTTAAAGCTGCGGGTTTTGGATATGTTTTGTTATTGTACATTCTGTATTGTGTCGAAACAGTTCCTCCAAATAATGCGTCGTTTGTAAGTTTTAGTTCGAAAGAAATTTCAAATAAACCTGCACTGATTTCTTTATAAGTACCTTCTCCGGCGATTTCAATATTATGACTGTTTTTATTGGTTCCTGCAATGGTAATATATTGCGGAATCACCAATACTTTCCCTTGCGTTTTGCTGTTTCCGTTCTCCGGAAAAAATTCTAAAGCTGAGGTAATATTGAATCCTGGAGAGCTTGCTGCAGCTACTGCTTCATTACTAAACCATCTTTTTAAATTAAAGGAATTGGTTGTTGAGGTACCTGTTACAACATTAAAACCAATTTTAAAGGCATCGTGGTAAACATCGTCATTTGGGTTGGCGGTTCCTTTATCACTATACAAAATCGCATTTTCATTATCTTTTGTTACTACAACAGGAAACGTAAAGGCATTATAAGCCTGCCACGCACAAGTACCGCTTTTATCAAACCAGGTTTCGCCATAAGTCAGGTAAAACTGGCTAGATAAATCGTAAAATTTAGATGCCGGATTTGCATTAACATCTCGGGGTGATCGTGTAGGTTTTATGATTTGCAAAACGGTATTTCCGGTTGCAACATAATTAGGTGTATTGGTTAATGTTAGTTTAGTTTCATAACGTACATCCGGATTTTGAATATCTTCTAAAAGAGTTAAATGATAGTTGATGGAGCTTCTGTTATCTCCAAAATCATCATGCGTTAACGAGTAATCAAAACCATCAAGAAATTTAAAAATAGAGGCATTTTCAATTTCAGACGGAATAAATCCGTTAGGGAAGTTGACTTTAAAATCGATTTTTTCGCCCACTTCTCCTTTAATCAAATATTGACCCACAGGAAATGTATACGCTGTAGTTATTTCGCCCAGGGTTATGGTAAAAGTATCGTTTGGAGCGTAAGTATTTATGTTTCCGATATGAATAGCGGGATCTGATGCGCTTTCTAGTTTTAATGTAATAGTTTGCTGGTTAGTCCATCTTTTATCAAAAGAAACAAAAACAGTATCAGTAAGCTTATTTCCTTCAAAAAGCAATTCACTCTTTGGTGATACACTAAAACTATTTGAATCTCCGGAAGTAGTCGCACTAAAATTAACCTTAACCTGAGATTTTAAAGGTGCGGTCGTTAAAGAAACCGGAACTTTCAAAACCTTAACCGATTTGTTTTCAAAAGTATTACTGGGAACTATCGTTGTACTTACTGTTGGATATTCGATAGGAGTGTTATTGCCTCCCACTAAAAAATTAAATCTTACAAAACGATCAACGGGACCAGAATCTAATCTATAATCATCTTTTGAACAAGATGCAAATGCAAGAACGAGACTTAATACGAATATAATTTTAATACGATTCATTTTGCTTTAGATTGTTGTTAAGGTTAATATTGCTTCTTGGAATTGGGAGTATAAATTTTGGTGAAGGATAGGTGAGACTACAACTAAGGGCGATACAGCCATCATTTCTCGAAACATCTTTTTTATTTCTGGCGATATCAAAAAATAAATGTCCTTCAAAGCAAAGTTCTTTTCTTCTTTCTAAAAACACAGCTTCTTTAAGATCTTCATTTCCTTTTAAAACCGCCGCATTTGCTCTTGTTCTAATGGTATTGATGTCTTGTGTTGCCTGAGAACTATTGTTGAGTTCGATTGCTGATTCGGCACGAATTAAATATTGTTCGCTTAAACGGAAAGCCACATATCCCGGATTTCCCTGAAATTTATCGGTAAAATAGTAATTTAGGATTTCCTTTTGCAGATTGACTGAAGTAGGCAATGGATGATTTTTGAATAACTGTTTGCGGATATCTGTAGATTCGTAAAGATCAAAGAGATCTTTAGATGCAGTGTACTTTCCGTATTGAGAATCTGATGTATATCCAAAAAATGCTGCTAATGAGCCGCTTATTGCTCCTTCGGCATCTTTGGGAATTGAAAACTCCAGTAAAACCTCAGAAACCGGAGCATCTGGTTTTTGCCATTGTGCCAGGTAATCGGCAGAACTCATTAAAACCACACCCGAATTTTTAATAATATCATCTGCGGTATCATAGGCATTTTTCCAGTCTTTTTTGGCTAAATAAACTCTTGCCAATAAGGCTTTTGCATTATTTTTATTAAAATAAGAATAAGCAGGACCGTTTGAAAGAACGGTATTAGCATATAAATTCAGGGCATCTTTAATATCATTTATAATAAAGGTATAAGTAGTTGCCACAGTTTCTCTGGCAGGATATTGCAGGCCATTTGTAATGGATGTATTGTTATAGATAATTCCTAAATGAGAAGCATCTGCTGTAAAACCATAATTCTGACTGTAAATTTCACTTAACAAAAAGTGGGTGTAAGCTCTTGCGGTTAAGGCTTCTGCTTTGATCTGATTTTTTTCAGTTTCCGAAGCATCTGTTAAGGCATCTGTAAATTCTAAAATTAAATTTGCCTGATTGATAATATTATAGCTAGTACTGTAAAAGGCTGCCAAATTTGATTTATCTGCCAGATCATCAAAAGAATATAGGTTGACCACATTTCCCGGAGTGGTTACTTGTCCTACTGTTGTATTTGTAGATATACCAGGTGCAAATTTTAAATTACCGCCCTGTAAATCAGCATAAGTAGTAAAAGCTTCGGTTCTTACATTGGCTTCAATAGACCGGTACATACCATTCATTGCCTGAAGAACGCCTTGTTTGGTTCCTAATTGTTCGTTTATAGAGGTTTGTGTTCCCGGTTCCTGTTCCAGAAAATCACTGCAGCTTTGCAATAGAAAAATCACTGCTAAAATCGCTGCAAATTTTATGGGGCTGCTATTTTTTAAATATTTCATTTTTTTAAAATTTAGTATTAATACCCATCGAAATCGTTCTGGCTTGCGGGTAGGTATAATTAAATTCTCTAATGCCATTCATTCCGGCCGGACTTTTCTCTTTGTACGAGTACAGCACATTCGAAACATCGGCAAAAACAGTCAGGGTATCCAGAAATGTATTTTTTATAGGAACATTATAACTTAAGTTAATGTTACTGATTTTGATATAAGTAGCATCATAAACATACTTGCTTAAGTTGGACAATAAAGTATTGTTCCCTGGTGCAGTTTGTGTTGCAATGTCGCCGGGATTTCTCCAATAATCAAATGCGTTTACTGACATATTTCTATTTGAAGTTGTCGAGTATTTTGCAATAATGTCGTTTGAAACTAATTTATCTCCGCCCCATTGATAAGCTCCGGTGATCGATAAAGTGATGCTGTTATTGAATGAAAATCTATTACTGAAACCACCAAAAGCTTTTGGTTGTGTATTACCAATTGGCACCCAGTCGGCATTTGTAAATAAACGGTTGTAAGTAACTGAATCGTAAATTTCTCCGTTCTTTTTAACAAGATCACGACCTGTTGCAGGATCAATCCCAACCCAGTTTATTCCCCAAATTGTCGAAGTACTGTAACCAATTTTTTGGGCAAGAGCAAGATTGGCCAGCGAATAATCACTTCCTAAACCAATTAAATCTGTAACTTTATTTTCGACTGTAGAAATATTAAATGAAGTACTCCATTTGAATTTCCCTTTTTGAAACCATTTAATTCGGGTCGTAAATTCAAAACCTTTATTGTACATACTTGCAGCATTTAGTTCTAAAGTACTATAGCCGTTTTCTGATGGAATATCTCTCGAAACAATCAAATCTGATAAATCATCATAATAGTATTCTAATGATAATTCTACCGTATTAAAAACATTAAAATCTACTCCCGTATTGAATTTTTTATTTTTTTCCCAGCTTAAATTTCCATTTGGTGCGGCGCCTGGTGTAGCATAATCTTCGCCATTGTAACCGTTTTGCGCGTAATTGTACAAACCTTTTGAACGGTATGATCCAATTCTTGAATTACCGGTTGAACCATAACTAACCTTTAATTTCAATAAATCAATCCACGAACTGGACTGCAGAAAATCTTCGTTGTTGATGATCCATGCTAAACCTGCTCCACTATTTAGAGCTACATCTGAGTCGTTACCAAAAACAGAGCTTTGGTCGCGTCTTAAATTCGCTAAAAAGAAATATTTCTTTTTATAATTGTAGTTGATCTGAGAGAAAAAAGAAACTCTCGAGCCATTGCTGATTTCGCTATTGTAAGTTTGCCCGCTTAAGGATTCATCTTTTTTAGTCGTAGGATCATCATCACGTCTGGCATCTGAAACGGCATTGATAACATTCGGATTCACAAAACCAGATCCGGCAGCATAATGAAATTTACCTTTTTCTTCGGCAATCTCAAATCCCAAAATACCATCTATACCGTGATTTTTATTAATTTCTTTATTAAAAAGCATTTGTCCCTGCCAGTTCCATTTGGTAGAATTTCTTTGGTTAATTGCCCTTCTTCCCCAAGTATTATAAGCAATACCTCCTAATGAAAAATTACCATTTAAACGTCCGCTTTCATTTTCTCCTGAAAAATAACGGTCTTGTTCTTTATCCTTATAATCAATACCAAAAAGAGTAGAGAATTTAATAGATTTATTAAGTTCGTAAGCTAAATTTAAACTTCCTAAAAGGCCGTAAGTATCGGTTTCGTTTTTATTTTGGGCAATCGCCGCCAGAGGATTTCCTCCGGTTGTGCCTATAAGTCCCGTTGAGGTATAAGAACCATCTGCATTATAAGGCGCAAGAGTAGGAATATGAGCATGCGAATAATATATGTTTGGAGCAATACTTTGAATGTAACTCGGATTCAACGATAAATTTACATCAAGTTTATTGTTTCTGTAGCCTAAATTAATCCCTCCATTTAACTGTTTTGTCGTATTGCCTAATTGTGGTTCATCAATATTTAAATACGAGATATTGGTTCTATATGAAAATTTTGAAGTTCCGCCCGAAACATTAAAATTATACTTATTATAAATTCCTGAATTGTTCAGTAAATCAAACCAATCTGTGTTAACGCCATTATATGGAATTGGACTATAGTTGGTTGATGTATTTTTTAAATACGTATTTCGCATTTCGTTGTATTGCTCGCCATTTAAATATTTAATCTGATTAACGGCAGAAGAAATCCCAAGCTGATTAGAAAACCCAAATTTTGCTTTTCCGGTTTTTCCTCTTTTAGTTGTAATCAAAATAACACCATTAGCACCATCGGCACCATAAATACCAACAGCTGCAGCATCTTTTAATACCGTAAAAGTTTCAATATTTTCCGGAGCAATTTGCGCCAGGGGATTCATTAAATTTTCAGATAATGCAGTCTGGCCATTAAAAAACGGACTTGATATATAACTCTCCTCACTCATAATAACCCCATCGACAATAATAAGCGGTTGTGTTGAAGTTCCTACAATCGTACTCCCAAGCGGTTTTAAAGTTCCCTGACCACGAATATTGATTTTTACAGGCCCTCCAACACCAGAAGTATTTTCGATTAAAACCCCTGCAACTTGTCCTTCAAGCATTTTATCGACACTTTCAGAAGCCTGATATACCGGAATATCTTTTGCTGTTAGCGTAGAAATACTACCCACAATCTCTTCTTTTAATTTTGTAGTACCATAAGAAGAAGTAATTACAACGGGATTTAACTCATCTGTAACTTCTTTCAAATAAAAAACAAATTGCTTTTTGTTATCTGCTTTTTGAGATTCTGTTTCCATTCCTAAAAAGCCAACTTCGAGCACCATATCGCTGATGTTATTTCCTTTTAGCTGATAAATAAATTTTCCGTTAAAATCAGTTATAGCGCCCATTCCGGTTCCTTTTATACGAATGGTCGCACCAGGAAGAGGCTGTTTGTCTGTGGCATTATAAACCGTTCCGCTAATGAATCTCTCTTTTTCATCAGAAGGTAAAGCAGAAGTTGGAGCAGGAGTGGAGTTCGTTAATAAAACCTGCTTTTTCTGGATGTAAAACGAAATGTTTTTACCGGCAAATAATTGCGTTAAAGTAGTTTCTAAAGTCGCATTCTGAACATTAAGATCGGCCAGTTGATCGGCATCTATTTTTCGGGCATTATAAATAATTCTAAAATCGGTTTGTTCTTCAATGGCTTTGATAATTAAACTAATAGGTTTGTTTTTTAGCTGTAATGTGATGCTTTTATTTTGAGAAAAACCTTTAAAACCGGATATGAATAGGGCTAGGAAAAATAGAATTTTCCTTAAATCGTGTATCGTAAAAGTCATGTTTATTTAGTTATGGAAGATTGGTAATGGTTATTGTATTTCCTTTAATAGAATAAGTAAAAGGGGTGTCACGTTTTAGAAGTTCTAAAATGTTTTCGACACTAGATTCGCTAATTTTAATCGTACCGGTAAAATTCTGTCTGGCCAAAACAGTATTTTCATTGATAATTTCGACGTCGTAGGTACGCTGAATTATTTTAGCGATGGTAGAAAATGGGGTATCTTTAAAAGCAAGTTCACCTTTTGTCCAGGCTGTATAAAAGCTGGGGTCAACTTGTTTTGTTATAATTTTTTTGGAGTTTTTATTCCAGGTTGCCATTTGGTTGGGTTGAAGCAACACGGCATTAAGTTTGTTTTCGACTTCATACATCTGAATACTTCCTTCGACCAAAGTACCATTAACGCTTGGGTTTTCAGGATAAGCACTTACGTTGAACTTTGTTCCCAGAACCTCAATATCGACCTGATTCGCGTTTACAATAAAAGGATGTTGTTTGTCTTTGGCAACTTCAAAAAAAGCTTCACCGGTTAGGTAAACATTTCTTTTTCCGTTAATGCCAAATTGCTCCGGATATTTTAAAGTTGTTCCGGAATTTAAACTCACCACCGTTCCGTCTGAAAGGGTAAGTTTAAAATTTTTCCCGTAAGGAACTTTTAGCGTATTATAAACTACTTCCTGATCCTGAACTTTACCAAAGTACACAATATGGTTGGGTAATTTTTTGGCTATCAAATCGCCTTTGTCGTTTACAATTTTAGTCAGATTGTCTTTCGTAATATATTCTGAACGGCCATCGGCTAATTCTAAAACAATTTCTTTTGATGAGTTTGTTTTTTGAGTAAAGTCGAAAGCTAATTTCCCTAAACCAAATAAAACAAGAAATACAGCTGCATATTTCAAATAGTGAATTACTTTCTTTTTAGGCTGAAGCGTAATTACCGGCGTAGATGCTGTCGAAAGATCTTCAGAAAGTGCCGTTAATGCCCAGGTTTTCTTTAGCGTTATAAATTGCTTTTTGTTTTCTTCAGAAGCATCAATCCAATCAAAAAGCATTTGAACTTCTTGTTCTGAAGCTTCATTAGAAAGGTATTTATAAATTAGTTCCGATGTCATATTTAAGTTTTTAAACTTTCCTGTTTTAGTAAGTACACTTCAGAAATAAAATACCCTACCTTTTATTTTTAATTATTACAAATAAGGATAAAAATTAAGAACAAATAATCTGATAATTTAGTTTTTAAAATCTTCAAAGCCTTTGTCATGTGGGCTTCGACAGCTTTTAGAGTCACCTGCATTTCTTCAGCGATTTCTGCATTTTTTTTATTTTCAAAGCGTTTTTTTATAAAAACTTCTCTGGTTTTAGGCGGAAGTTCACTTATAGATTCCTGAATTAAGCGTTCTAATTCTGTCAATTCTAAAGTATCAAACTGTACCGAGTTTAAGATTTCGATATCCAGCTCTCTTTCCTTCTGATTTAAAACGTCACTTTTGAATTTATCCTTTACCTTATTATGTCGAATCATGTTCAGGCATTTCGATTTGGCATAGGTATATAAAAAAGATTGTATACCATTTATAGATTCAACACTTTCCTTATTTTGCCATAAGTGCACAAAAGCTTCCTGCGCCAGATTTTCAGCTTCCTCTTTATCATAAATAAACTGAACACTAAAAGCCGTGATTCTTCGGAAATATTTATCGTAAAAATAAGTAAAGGCAGTTTCGTCTCCTTCTTTGAAAGATTCAAAAAGATTCAATTCGAAACTGTTATTGTTGTTCATCAAACGAAATTTACTTGTAGAGACAATCGGGTAAATGTATTAAACTACCGGAATTTGTCAAGAAAGCGGCAAATATAAAAGTTTATTTATATTAATTCTAAATAAAATTCAAATAAAGAGCGTTTCAAAAAATATTATTCAGAATAAGTGTAAAAAACGCGTTTATCATATAACTTATAAGTAAGTTTAGTGTTGTGCTTTGTATTTTTTTGAACCATATAAGTTATATAAGTAAATATAAGCTTGCGTATTTTGAACCGTAAAAGTTATATGAGAAACTTTAATATGAATTTATATAACTTATATGGTGAAATGCATTTTTGAAATCCTTTTTATTCAAAGTAAAAATTATACGGACCAACTTTTAATATGAACTTATATAACTTATATGGTGAAATACATTTTATAAATTCTTTTTATTCAAAGTAAAAATTATAAGCACCAACTTTAATATGAACTTATATAACTTATATGGTGAAATGTTTTTTATAAATCCCTTTTATTCAAGGTGTAAAATTGTGCGAAACAACTTTATTATGCACTTATATTACTTATATGATAAAAAATTTCACACTCAAATATTGGTAAATTAATTTTAATTTGTATCATTGTAGTATAGAATAGTATAATAACCTAAAATTTATTTAATGAGACAGTATCCTTTCCTACTAAAAAACCTGTTTTTATCCGTTTTATTGGTTGCATTTTGTACGCCTGCTTTCGCCCAAAAAAGTATTAAAATGACTTTTGGTAAAAGTGGTGTTATTAATTATGATGCAAAGCAAAAAACAATTGCGGTAAGTCAGTCAGGTAAAATTATTTTTAGCGGAGCAAAAGCTTCAGTTATAGTTAATGGTAAAACAATTTCTGTAAATGATTATCCGGAAGCGGTTTTTGCAAAAGAAGCTATTAGCGATGATTTAGGTAAAGGTTTAAAATATACATTGACATATAAAGATAAAAGCAAAGCAACACTAATCCAAAGTTTTTATATTTATAACAATCAGGACTATTTTATAACTCAATTAGAAGTTTTAGGCAACGGACAACAAATTGCGACCAATTATATTGCACCGTTAGATTTAGGAAAAATTGCTTTTGATAAAATCGAAAATCTGCATACCGTTTTTGTTCCTTATGATAATGATGCCTTCATTAGTTATAATTCAAAAAAGTTAGATACCATTGCTCATAATAATAGTGCCGAAGTTGGTATCATATTCAATAATACATCCCGTAACGGTTTTATCGTAGGTTCGCTTGAACATACTATTTGGAAAAGTGCTGTAAAAACTATCAATCAAAATAAAACAGCGTCATTTTCTGCCTGGGCAGGATATTCAGAAAAAGAAAATACACGCGATAGTATTGCGCATGGTATTGTAAAAGGAGATAAAGTAGCTTCACCAAAATTTTTCGTGGGTTATTATTCAGACTGGAGAAACGGAATGGAACAATATGCGAAAACCAATCGTATCGTAGAGAAACCTTATGTTTTTGCGTGGGACAAACCAACGCCGGTAGGCTGGAACAGTTGGGGAGTTTTGATGGAAAAAATCAATTTTGAGAATACTACGAAAGTAGCTGATTTCTTTGCAGACTCAGTTCCGGAATTTCGTGTTGGCAATACCGCTTATATCGATTTGGACTCGTTTTGGGACAATATGGTAAAAGGTGGTTTTACAGGAGACTTTAGTAAACTAAAAGAATTTGCAGATTATTGTAAAAAGAAAGGTTTAGAACCGGGAGCTTATTGGGCGCCGTTTACAGATTGGGGCTGGAAAGACGGACCTAGTCGCAAAGCCGAAGGAAGTGATTATACTTTTGGAGAAATGTGGACGAAAACCGGAAAAACTTATTTTGATTTTGATGGTGCTCGTGCCATTGATCCTACACATCCGGGAACTTTAAAACGTGTTGATTATGTGATCAATAAACTAAAAGAATGCGGTTTTAAAATGATTAAAATTGACTTTTTAGGTCACGCTGCCGCGGAATCTACTTCGTTTTATGATCAAAATGTAACAACAGGAATGCAGGCTTATAAAGTAGGAATGGAACATTTAGTAAATGCTCTTGACGGAAAAATGCTAATTTATGCTGCGATTTCTCCAAATATGGCAACTTCCCGTTATGCGCACGTTCGTCGTATTGCCTGCGATGCCTGGAAAACAATCGAACAAACACAATATACCTTAAATAGTGTAAACTATGGTTGGTGGCAAACGTATTCATACGATTATATCGATGCAGATCACGTGGTTTTTGCCGATGTGACCGAAGGAGAAAACCGCGCAAGATTAATTTCGTCTGTAATTACAGGAACCTTAATTACCGGAGACGATTACAGCAAAGACGGAATCTGGAGCAAACGTGCCAAAGAATGGTTACAGAATAAAGAACTACTTAAAATTGTAGAAAACGGTGTAGCATTTCGCCCGCTGGAAGGAAACACAGGAAAATTAACCACCGAAGTTTTCGAACAAAAAATAGGAAACAATTGGTATATCGCCGTTTTAAATTACAGCAATATGCCTAAAAATTATGCACTTCCTTTACAAAGATTAGGCGTAAAAAACGGAAACTATAAATTGCAGGATGTTTTTACCGGTCAAAATAGCGAAGTAAAAAACAACAGTGTAATTTTAAGCCTTGGTTCTAAAGATGCCCGTTTATTTAAAATTGTAAATCGTTAACTGAATGCTTATGAAAAAACAGTTTTTTAAGAAAACGATGCTAGTATTGACGTTACTAATACTTTCGTCAAATGCGATAAATGCTGCAGTGTCGTTGCCTTCTTTCTTTACCGATAATATGGTACTGCAACAAAAAAGTGCCGTTCCGTTTTGGGGAGAAAGCGATGCAAAATCGGTTGCGATTACAACTTCTTGGGATAAAAAAACATATACATCCAAAGTTGTAAACGGTAAATGGAATCTAGTTTTAAAAACGCCAGTTTATGGTGGGCCTTTTACCATTACTATAAATGACGGTGCTGTAAAAACACTCAACAATATTTTAATTGGTGAAGTTTGGTTGTGTTCCGGACAAAGTAATATGGAAATGCCTCTTGAAGGCTGGGGAAAAATTGACAATTATAAAGATGAAATCGCCAATGCCAATTATCCTCAAATACGATTATTACAGGCAGAACATATCGAGAGCACTTTACCATTAAGTACACTAAAAGTACAACACGATGGATGGAATGTGTGCAGCCCTAAAACCATCGCTGATTTTAGTGCAACGGCATATTTTTTTGCGAGAAAAATTTATAAAGAAAAAAAGATTCCAATTGGGTTGATACATTCTTCTTGGGGAGGAACATTAATTGAAGCTTGGACAAGTTCTGGAGCGTTATCGACCCTTCATGATTTTGATGCTCAAATTCAGGCCATGAAATCTGAGGTAGATGCCGCTGCATTATTACAAAAATATAATGCTGATATGGCGGTTTGGGAAAAGAAAGTATCAGATTCTGATAAAGGTTTTGGAGCAGGAAAAGCGATTTGGGCCGCTGGCAATTTTGATGATTCATCTTGGGAAAGCATGAAACTGCCGTCATTTTTTGATAGCAACGGACTAGGAAATTTTGATGGCATCGTCTGGTTTAGAAAAAAAGTAGCTCTTACGGCAAACGATAAAGATTTTACGCTAAGTTATTTTGCAGATGATGACGATATGATTTGGGTAAACGGCAATTATATTGGCGAAACCAAAGGATATAATGTAGAACGTCATTATACCATTCCGGCAAAGTTTCTTAAAAAAGGTGAAAACACCATAACCATAAGAGTTTTTGACGGAGCAGGGAATGGCGGTGTTTACGGAGATGAGAATTTCATTCTGAAATCAGCAAAACAATCTATTGCCTTAGCCGGAAATTGGAAATATAAGATTGGTGCAGATATCAAAGATTTGCCTGTAAGGCCATATTTGGCTCAAGGCCAAAACAGACCAAGCGCCATATACAATGCAATGATTGCGCCTTTGAAAGATTATAAAATAAAAGGAGTAATCTGGTATCAGGGAGAAAGTAATGCCGAGAGAGCGTATCAATACCAGACGTTATTTCCATTATTGATAAACGATTGGAGAGATCAGTTTAAGGATAAAAATTTACCGTTTTTCTTTGTTCAGCTTGCCAATTACAAACAACAAAAACAAGAACCGGGAGATTCTGACTGGGCAGAGTTAAGAGAAGCTCAATTTAAAACCCTAAAAGTATCCAATACCGGAATGGCTGTTACAACAGATATTGGTAATGGAGAAGATATTCATCCCAAAAACAAACAAGATGTTGGTGGTCGTTTAGCCAATATTGCTTTGGCAAAGGTTTATAATGTCAAAATCGATTATTCGGGACCGTTGTATAAATCTTATACTATAAAAGGAAATACAGTTATTCTGGATTTTGATTTTAATAAAAACATAAAAGCCAGAGACGATACGCTTAAAGGATTTAGTATCGCAGGATCTGACCAAAAGTTTTATTGGGCAGAAGCTAAAATAGTAAATGGTAAAGTCGAAGTGCATTCGGAAAAAGTACCAAACCCTGTGGCCGTTCGCTACAATTGGGCTGATAATCCTGACGAAAATGTAACCAATGCATCAGGTTTGCCTGCATCATCTTTTAGAACAGATGATTGGGCAGGAATTACACAAGAAAAGAAATAGAAATAAAATATAATAAAAATGAAAAAACACATTACCAATTTAAGGCAATCTTTTGGGATCGCATTTTTTGTGCTGGCGAGTTATTGCAGCCCGGTTTCGGCGCAACAAATTATCTCAGTAAAAACAAAAAGTAATGCGCTTGTTTTGCAAGTTACTCCTGGAAAAGAGTTGAACACTATTTACTTAGGAGAAAAATTAGCCAATGATTTTGATTATGTAAAAATACAAGGTCAGTTCAAACAGGGAACAGATTATTCAGGAATTTATAATGCAGCATATACACCATCTGGTTCTAAAAACTTATTAGAACCTGCAATTGCAGTAACGCACGCTGACGGAAATACTTCGCTGGATTTATTATATGTAGATCATAAAACGACTACAGTAAGTACAGGAGTTTCTCAAACTGAAATTACCTTAAAAGACAACGTTTATCCAATCGAGGTTCATTTGTTTATTCAGTCTTACTATGATACCGATATTATCGAGCAATGGACAACGATTAAACATGCTGAAAAGGGAAATATTACTTTAAACAAATATGCTTCGGCTAATTTATACCTTAAAGGATATAATAATTTCTATTTGAATCAATATCACGGAGACTGGGCAAAAGAAATGCAACCTGAAGAAAGCAAATTAACTCACGGAATTAAAGTGTTAGATACTAAATTAGGTTCACGTGCGAATTTGTTTCAGCCTTCAGTATTTATGGTTTCTTTAGACAAACCAGCTACAGAAGATGACGGAAAAGTGTTATTTGCAGGTTTAGAATGGTCAGGAAATTTCCGTACAGATTTAGAATTAGATCCTTTGAATAATCTTCGTGTTATTTCAGGTATTAATAATGCAGCGGCAGCTTATTCTTTGGCTAAAAATACTGTATTTACAACTCCAAAATTTTGGTATACTTTATCTTCTAAAGGAAAAGGACATGCAAGCCGTAACTTACACGACTGGTCAAGAAATTATAAAATATTAGACGGAAAAGGAAGCCGTTTAACTTTGCTAAACAACTGGGAAGCTACTTATTTTAATTTTGATGAAGACAAACTAAAAGTACTTATCGCTGATAGTAAAAAACTAGGTGTTGATATGTTCTTATTAGATGACGGATGGTTCGGAAACAATTTCCCTCGTAACAATGACGACGCAGCTCTTGGAGACTGGGACGTAAACAAAAAGAAATTACCAAACGGAATTGGAACTTTGGTAAAAACAGCCAAAGACAATCAGGTAAAATTCGGAATCTGGATTGAGCCGGAAATGGTAAACCCAGCGAGTGATTTATACAAAAAACACCCGGAATGGATTGTGAAACAACCAGGAAGAACGGAGCATTATTTCCGTAATCAATTGGTTTTAGATTTATCAAACCCTAAAGTTCAGGATTTTGTTTACGGAGTAGTAGACAATCTTTTTACAGAAAACCCGGAATTGGCGTATATCAAATGGGATTGTAATGCAGTAATTTACAACGCCTATTCAAGCAATTTAAAAGACAAACAAAACAATTTCTATACAGATTATGTAACAGGATTGTATAAAGTTTTAGAGCGTATTCGTGTAAAATACCCTACAGTACCTATGATGCTTTGCTCTGGTGGTGGTGGTAGAGTAGATTATGCTGCAATGAAATATTTTACAGAATTCTGGCCAAGTGATAATACAGATCCTTTAGAAAGAGTATATATGCAATGGGAATACTCGTATTTTTACCCGGCTTTGACCATCGCAGCTCACGTAACAGATTGGGGAAAACAACCTATAAAATACCGTACAGATGTTGCCATGATGGGAAGATTAGGTTTTGATATTGTGGTAAAAGATTTAAACGAGAAAGATTTGACTTTTGCTCAACAGGCAATCAAAAATTATAATGCATTAAGCAACACAATCTGGCAAGGAGATCAATACCGTTTGCAAAATCCTTGGGGTAATGATGCGGCGTCTGTAATGTTTGTAAACAAAAGCGGAAACGAAGCAGTTGTATTTAGTTATTCTGTTAATTCAAGATACGAAGCAGGAACGCATCTTCCTATAAAATTAAAAGGATTACAAGCAGGGCAAAACTATAAAGTAGAAGAAATCAATGTATATCCGGATAAAAAGCCAGTGGTAGAAACTGCGACTTATTCTGGTGATTTTTTAATGCAGGTTGGTATCAACCCGAATGTAAATTCTACTAATACGAGCGTTGTTTTAAAAATTACAAAGGCCTAAATCTCAAACATTAGTATATATTTGTACTATCATTTCTAAATAAATACCTATTAAAACGTTTTATGAAGCAAATTATTCAGCAGATAAAAAATCTCGAATCTATAAATTCCTTCTCTAAACATGAACAATTGGTTCAGGGAATAATTAATGCCATCGATGAAAAAGTGGTTACAAAAGGAGATTTACTTCCGTCTGTAAATACTTTTATAAGTGAGTTGGGTTTTGCGAGAGAAACCATTGCAAAAGCTTATAAAGAACTTGTGCACAGAGGAATTATCGAATCAAAAAACCGACTGGGTTATTTTGTTGCGACCAATGATGTAAAGCAAGAACTAAAAGTGGCACTGCTAATATTTGCATTTGATATTTTTCAGGAAACGTTTTATGAGAATTTTAGAAAAGGTCTTGGAAAGAACATTCAGCTCGATATCTTTTTTCACCACAATAATTTCGATACATTCGAAAGTATTGTTCAGAACATCAAAGGAAAATATGGCATGTTTGTGATTGCTCCAATTCCGAGTAAAAAAACACCGGCTGTTTTAAAACAATTGCCTACCAACAGAGTTTTGCTGGTAGACCGTTTTATAGAAACAGATGAAGATTATAATTATGTTGCACAAGAGTTTGGAGATTCGTCTTACAATGCTTTTGTGCAGCTTAAAGATAAAATTAAAAAATACGATGAGATTATTTTCTTCTTTAAACCCTCATCTGCAGAACCTGATGAAATTTTAAATTCATTTAAAAGATTCATGAAGGACTATGATATTAAGGGAGTTATAGAAGAAGAGTATGTGTCCGGTTCTCTTGAAAAAGGGAAAGTATACTTCACAATTCACAATCTTGAACTTTGGGAAATGCTTAAAGATTCTAAAATCAAAGGGCTTAAAATTGGTACCGATATTGGTTTTATTTCGCACAATGATGATATCGTAAAAGAGATCATTTTTGATGGCGTTACCACTTTCTCAACTGATTTCTCTGAAATGGGAAAAAAAGCAGCTAATTTTGTTCTGAACCGTAAAAAAATTCAGGAGATTATTCCAACAGTTTTGGTCGACCGAAATTCGCTGTAGTTTATGAGTGTATTGTCTATTGTTAGTTTTTTGCTTATTACAGGTTTTATCGCCTTATTTTCAGCTTTAAAAACACGTAAAAAAAAGGTCCAAACTACAAATGGACTTTTTTTTGCAGATCATAACAACAATTTTTTTATAGTAGGAGGAGCATTGTTACTCAGTAATATAAGTGCGAATCAATTTATAGGCGAAAACGAATCCATATACACCAACAACATGAGCGTTATGGCATGGGGCGTAAGTTCTGTGTTTGCGATGTTGCTTGTGGCGGAGTTCTTTTTGCCTATTTATTTTCGTACCGGTGCCATGACAATTCCGGATTATCTGGGAAAACGCTACGATAATTCGACCAAACGATTGGTATCGATCGTATTTCTGTGCAGTTATGTCGTGAATCTTTTGCCAGCCGTTTTATATGGTGGCGCAGTAGCTCTTACCGGAATGTTCAATTTTCTATTGCCTTTGCAATTAACCTATTGGCAAAACATCTGGATTATGGTTTGGGTGATTGGCCTGACGGGTTGTGCGTATTCGGTTTTGGGAGGTTTACGCGCAATATCGATAAGTGATACCATTTTAAGCATCGGATTATTGACTATTGGAATCGCTTTTCCATATTTTGGGTTTAAATTTCTAGGTAACGGAGATTGGTTTAAAGGATTTCATATCCTGCTTTCTCAGCATACAGACCATCTCAATGCTATTGGAGGGCCAAAAGACGAAATTCCGTTAAGCACTATTTTTACAGGAATGTTCATCATGAACCTGTATTATTGGGGAATGGAACAGTTTATTGTTCAGCAGGCACTTTCGGCAAAAAGTTTATCGCACAGTCAAAAAGGGATGGGGTTGGCTTGTTTGGGAAAGCTTCTATGTCCGTTTATCATTAATATTCCCGGATTAGTTGGGGTACATTTGTATAGTAATCTCGAAAACACCGCTGAGGTTTTTCCTCTCGTTGTCAAAGATACATTGCCGGGTATTATGATTGGTTTAACGGCCGCAGTTGTTCTGGGTGCAGCAATAAGTACTTTTAATGCTGGTTTAAATAGTAGTAGTACGCTGTTTGTGCTTAACCTTTACAAACCGTGGTTAGAGAAAAGAAATAAAGAAATTACCGAGAAACACTTGGTTTACACAGGACGTAAATTCGAAATCATTGTTTCGGCTTTGGCCATGTTTTCGGCGCCGTTTATCATGTTTAGCAAAGCAGGTTTTTACACCTATTTGCAACAATTGGGCGGAATGTTTTGTGTGCCTATTTTCACCATTATTCTCGTTGGTTTTGTATCTAAAAAAGTTCCGCCACAAGCCGCTAAAATCGGAATGATATTCTTTATTTTTAGTTACATCGTCTTTAATTATATACTCGATATCAAGCTGCATTATTTGCATATGCTGGCCTTGTTATTTGTTTTTACTACAATATGCATGCTGGTTGTGGCTAAGTTTTATCCCAACTATCATTACACCGAAATCAAATTAGAGTCGGTTGAATTATCACCATGGAAAAACCGTTATTGGTATTTCGCTTTACTTTTGATGGGGATGATTAGCATTTTTGTTCTGTTCTCGAAATGGGGGATAGCGTAGGTTGAGGTTCAAAGGTTCTGAGAGACAAAGGTTCAAAGGTTTTAATATAGGGACGCATTTTTGATGCGTCCTTTTTTTGTGTTCAATACAGACCCGACAGGTTTTTAAAACCTGTCGGGTCTACTAATAACGATAAACCTATGAACGATAGTTTATTGTAGAGACGCACAGCAGTGCGTCTAACCACAGAAATTCCGCATTTATAATCGACAATAATGTCCTGCTGATTTTTATGATTAAACTAAATCTTTTTTTTTTAGGAGCTAATCCCGCTATTCGTTCCAATCTTTTGTGGCGAACCCCGCCACAAAAGGATTTCCACTTCTATCGGGGCTAGGGAACTAGTTTTCATAAGAACTATTTCTCATTTTTGTCATCCCGAGGAACGAGGGATCTCCGTAAGAAACTCCTCCTGCAAAATCGCCAATCTTTGTAGAGCTGCTTGTGGAGATCCCTCGTTCCTCGGGAGACAAGATTGCTTTGAAAACTAAAATGGTAAACTGACACTTCAAACTGCGACTTTAAACTGCGACTGTAAACTGAGACTGTAAACTGAGACTGTAAACTGAGACTGTAAACTGAGATTGCAACTGAAAACTGAGACTGAAAACTGAGACTGCGACTGTAAAACTGCGCCCTCTTATCGGGATGGTGGCACGCCCTTATATTTAAAAGTCTGTAATAAATAATGTAAATGTATTGATCTTAAAACTGCTTTTTATGTAAAAATACGTGGCTGTGTGTCTTTTTTACGCAAAGAAATTGAGGGTTAAAAGGGTTATTTTAAGACAATAAGGGCGATTTTTTTATAATGATTTTAGTAATAATTTTTTAGAAATTATGCTTTTTTTATGAAAATTAACAAAATGAAATTATGTAGTCTAAATCATTGTAAAGTGGTTATTTTCTTTGTTAAAAAATATAATTGAGAGTTTTTTGTGTGAGATTTCTCTATTTTATTGCTTTCTTTTTTTTCTTTTTCCTTTTTAAACGTAGTTATTTATGGTAAAGCCGAAATAAAAAGCGGAAAAAAATAACAAATTCTTAAAACATAAATTTGGATGTTATGAAAATATTTGTATGTTTGTATTGTTGTAGTATAGTATAGTATAAGTCAATTCGTTTTCTCATATTTTAAATGCTCAATATTCAAAAAAACCAACTCAATATTTTATTAACTAAAAACCAAATCATTATGAGAATCGCAATAAGATACTTATGCTTCTTAGTAGTTATGATGTCCGCCGGTACACTTTATTCCCAAACCATCACCGGTAAAGTTACAGATAATGAAAATTTACCTTTGCCTGGAGCTACTGTTGTAGTAAAGGGTACACAGACCTCGACTGTAACTGACATTGACGGAAGTTACAAATTAAGCAATGTAAAAACAGGAGCTATTTTAGAATTTAGTTTCATAGGATTTAATACTTTAAGTATTACGGCCAATAACCCGGTTGTAAATGCGTCTTTAAAACCAAGCTCTCAGGAACTAAATGAAGTGATAATAGTGGGAACTGTAATGAAAAAAGGAGATCTGACAGGAGCTGTAAGTAGTGTTTCTGGTGATAAACTTAGAGAAGTTCCTACGCCAAACGTAGTGCAGGCATTACAAGGGCGTGCCTCGGGTGTATATGTACAACAAAGTGCTGTACCTGGTCAGTCAGGTTCGATAAGAATTAGAGGGAATAATTCGCTAAACTTTGGCGGTAACCCAATATTTGTTATAGATGGCTTGGTTACTGATGGTAATTTTGAAAACATTAACCCTGACGATATTGCGAGTATGGAAGTTCTTAAAGATGCTTCGGCTACTGCATTATATGGTTCAAGAGCTGCAAACGGAGTAATCGTGATTACGACAAAAAAAGGTTCAAGATCAGGAGAAGCAAAAATACAATATGATACATGGACAGGTGTTTCTGAATTTGCAAGAAATATCCCGTTGATGAATGGTCAGCAATTATTTGATCTAAGAGTTGATGCTTATGCGAATCGTTATATGGATGAAAATCCAGGTGCTGATCGTGCGGCTTATGTCAACCAAATTAAATCGAATGGATCGACTGTATTTGCACCTTATGAATTAGAATCTTACAGAACAGGAAAAAGTTACAACTGGTTAGATCAGGTAACACGTTCAGGTTTTCAAAGTAATCATAACTTAAGTTTTAGCGGAGGAGGAGAAAAAGGAACTTATTTTGTGAGTTTTAATTATGTTGATCAGCAGGGACTTCTTAAAAACTCTGATTTTAAAAGATATAATGGAAAAATTAACCTTACGCAGGATTTAAAATCTTGGTTGCAGTTTGGTACTAATACTACTTTCTCAAGAAGTAAAACTGATTATCAGGAAGGTAGCACTTTTGGTGTAGCATTGGGAGCAAATCCATTATTACCTATAGATTCTAAAGCTACGTATCTTAGATATGGTGAAGTGTTTGACCAGAATCTTTATAACCCAATAAGAAGTCTTGATATCATTAATTCAAGCACACGTAACAGACTTACAAGTAGTAATTTTTTAAGTGCAAAACCATTAAAAGGACTTGATATCAGAACTACTTTATCTGTAGATATTGCAGATCAGGCTAACTTTGATTATGTGCCAAGTTACACGGGACAATCGCTTAGAAATTCTATGAATGGTGAGGCTCATCACTATAGATATTCACAATTCAATTATCAGTGGGATAACACGGTAAGCTATAATAGAGTTTTTGCTGCAAAGCATGACGTAAGTGTTATGGGAGGATTCTCTGTATTGAGTAATTCTGGAAATAGTACTGATGTAAGAGCTCGCGGATTTGTAAGTGATGATTTGACTTATAAGGCATTATCTGGTGCATATCAAAAAGATAATGCGCAGTTAAGCTCGAATTTTACAGATTACTCAAACCAATCTTATTTTGGAAGAGTTAACTATACTTTTGATGGTAAATACAATATTACAGGTACAGTAAGAAGAGATGGTTCTTCTAAATTTGGTCCTAACAACAAATGGGGAACTTTTCCTTCAGTAGCAGGAAGTTGGGATATTGCTAAAGAAAATTTCCTTTCAGGATTTGAAAAATTAAACCAACTTAAATTCCGCGTAGGTTATGGTATAGTGGGTAATCAAAATGTAGATGCTTACAGATACTTTGCCTTATACAATGCACAAGTTAGTAATAATTCAGGGACTTATGTGTCTGATAATTATATTGATAACTTTAATTTGAGATGGGAAAAACAAAAGCAATTTAATGTTGGGTTAGATACTGGTTTCTTTCAAAACAGGTTAACTGCAAGTGCTAATTATTTCCATATTAATAATGATGACCTTTTGATGTTGCGTAATATGCCGGTTTCATCAGGATATAAATATAAACTGGATAATATTGGTAGTACAACGAATGAAGGTATAGAATTAGAAGTAAGAGGTGATATTATTAGAAACAAAGACTTTAAATGGAATGTTTCTGCTAACATATCATCAGCAAAAAATAAGGTTACAAAACTTTATGGAGATGCTACAGAAATATACAATTTAGGTGGTTACAGTAACAATGAGATCCAACGTACAGGGAACTTTTTCTTAGGTAAATCAGTAAATACAGTTTATGTGTTTGAGTACGATGGTATCGCACAGCAGGGAGAAGATCTTACTAAAGTAAATTACGGAAGCAGAACTGTTCAGCCTGGAGATATTAAAATTAAAGACCGTAATGGAGATGGTGTAATAAATGATAAAGACAGATATGTAGTTGGCGATTTGAATCCTGATTATTATGGAGGTTTTTCTACAGATTTTAATTATAAAGGTTTTGCATTAAACGCAGTATTCTCTTATTCAATAGGAGGTAAAAGACCAAGTGGTACCTACGAAAGCTATATGAACTCAGGAGGTATGAGTGCAGCACATACAGATCTTTTAGATCGTTGGACGCCTACTAATACCAATACAGATGTGCCAAGAGCTTATTTTGGAGGAGGAAGATACAGTTTGGGTGAGACAGATAAGGCAATACAAGATGCTTCATTCTTAAGATTAAATGCACTTACATTCTCTTATACATTACAAGACAAGGTTGCAGAAAGTGTTTTCCTTAAAAATGTAAGGTTTTATGTAACGGGATCGAATCTATTTATTGTAACTAAATATAAAGGTTATGATCCTGAGGGAGGAGATTCTTATCCTATATCCAGAATGGTAGTTTTAGGATTAAATGTATCTCTTTAATCAAATTAATTTAAAAAATTATTTTATGAAAGCAAAAATTATAGCCTTTATGGCTCTGGCAATATTATCGACCTCCTGTTCTTCAGATTTTTTGGAAGAAGATCCTCAAAGTTCACTTACTGCTGCTCAGGCTTATGGTAGCTTAGGTAAAATTGAGCCTGTTCTTTTGGGAGCTATAACAAATTGGAGAAATATGCAAAAAGACCGTGCAGGACTTTATACTTCTCTTGGTACAGACGAAGCACAGCAAGGTGCTTTGCAGGTAACGGGAGATGCAAACCAGGCCGGACTTGATTTATACAATGGTTTTCTAAGTCAGGAGAATCAGGCAATTGGGCAATTGTGGAATGACAGATGGCCAGTAATTGAGGTAGCTGCACAAACTATTAGAGCATTAGGAACTAATACTGAAGATGATAGTGCAAAACGTGATCTTTTAATGGGTGAAGCTAGTTTTTTAAGAGCAACATTAATGTTTGAGCTTACACAATATTGGGGAGAAATACCTATTAATGATAAAGCAAAAACAGCAGAATTTGGTTTAAAACGTCAGCCTTTGCCTTTGGTTTATTCTTATATCGTTGCCGATTTAGAAAGAGCAATCGAGAAACTTCCTGCATCACAGAGCAATCCTGCATTTCCTGCAAAAGGCGTGGCTCAGGCACTTTTAGGGAAAGTATATTTATATGCTCCTCAAGCTTCAGGATACCGTGATTATACCAAAGCAAAACAATGGTTTGGAGCCGTTATTACTTCTGGCAAGTATAGTTTATTGGCTAATTATGCAGATGTTTTTAGTCCGGATCATGCTAATTCTTCAGAATCGTTATACGAATGGCAGTACAATAACAACTGGCCTGATAATAACCAGATACAATGGCAGACAGGTTCAAGAGTTTTAGCAAACATAAACCAATACGCTTATTTTGGAGGTTATGATCTTATACTTCCTACTCAATATTGTTATAAAGATAAAACGGATGGCGGAATTTGGGAACCAGGTGATACGCGTAAAGATGCAAGTATTCGTTATGACTTTACTTATAAAGGAGTTAAACCAACGCTTCCGGCTGGTTTTGGAGGTGATGAGTTAGATCCGCACATTAAGAAATTTGAAGATATTCGTGTAGAAGGAAAACAATCATTTTGGAATTCAGGTAAAAATAAAGCCTACATCAGATATTCAGATGTATTGCTTAACTATGCAGAATGCTTAAATGAATTAGGAAATACAACAGAAGCTGAAGGATATGTAAATCAGGTTCGTACAAGAGCTTTTGGAGGAACATTGCCAGCAGGAATGGCATGGAGCGGACTTTCTCAGGCTCAGTTTAGAGATCAAATTTTGGATGAACGTATGCGCGAATTAGCTTTTGAAGGCTGGAGAAGAATGGACCTTATTCGTACAGGAAAATTGGTAGACCTGGTAAAAGCACGCAACAAATGGGCCAAACAAAATGGTACAATAGCTGCATTTCATAACCTTTATCCTATTCCTATAGGCGAGATTAAGCTTAATGATGAGATTGGTCCGGAAAATCAAAATCCAGGATATTAATGTTTTTGAAGACAGTTTTAATGTAATTTTTTATTTTTTGGTCATGTGATTTTGGTTAGTCACAGTTTTGATTGTAATGCCATTTTGGATTTAGGTAATAACAGTACGAAGTTTTCTGTTAGAAAAAACTTAGTCCAAAATGGCATTCTTTTTTTTAATGTTTACAAAAATGTAAACGAATCAAATAGTAATATGAAGTTCAATAATATTCACTTTTTTATATGGTTATTAGTTTTAAATGCTTTTTCGTTAAGTATTTATGCTCAAAACAAAGTCAGTTTAAACTCTTCTGATATCGTTTGGAAAGTAAAACCGCAAGCAGAAATAGGGCAGGACAGTATTAAAATATTCTCCCCAAATTATTCCGGAACCAATTGGGTAAATGCCGTTGTTCCCGGTACTATTTTCAATTCCTATGTTGTAAGCGGATTAGAAAAAGATCCTAATTACGGCGACAATATTTATCAGGTCGATAAAACAAAATACGATCGTAGTTTTTGGTACCGTTCAGAGTTTAAAGTACCTGCAAATTTTACAAAAGAAATTATCTGGCTCAATTTTGAAGGAATCAATCGCGAAGGTGATGTTTACCTTAACGGAAAAAAACTGGCCACATTAAGCGGTATGATGCAACGCGGTAAATTTGACATTACAAAATTGGTACGTCGCAACGATAAAAATGTATTGGCAATTTTGGTAAGTATCCCAAAGCTGCCCTTAAATAATTACGGAAGTCCAACTTATATTTCAAGCGCCGGTTGGGATTGGATGCCTTATGTACCAGGATTAAATTCCGGAATTACAGATGATGTTTTTCTAAGCAATACAGACAAAGTAACGATTGTAGATCCGTGGATTCATACCAACTTACCTTCAAATGCACGCGCAGATCTTGAAGTAAAAGTAGAGCTTAAAAATTCATCCGCACAAAATCAGGAAGGAGTTCTTACGGGCGTAATTATGCCCGGAAACATTACTTTTTCTAAAAAGATTAATCTGGAGGCCAACGCAATTACAAGTGTCAATTTAAGCAAAGAACAATTTCCGGAACTTTCTATTCAGAACCCGAAACTATGGTGGCCAAATGGTTACGGAGATCCTAATTTGTATACATGTCAGTTTACTTTTAAAATAGGTAATACAGTTTCAGACGAGCAAAAAATAACCTTCGGAATTAAAAAATATACTTACGATACAGAAGGCGGCGTTTTGCATGTTTCGATCAACGGAAAACGCGTTTTCCTAAAAGGAGGAAACTGGGGAATGAGCGAATATATGCTTCGCTGCAGAGGAGAAGAATACGATCTTAAAGTAAAACTCCACAAAGAAATGAATTACAACATCATTCGTAACTGGCTAGGTTCGACTACAGATGATGAGTTTTACGAGGCCTGCGATAAATATGGAATTATGGTTTGGGATGATTTTTGGCTTAATGCAAATCCAAACCTGCCATTAGACATTCATGTTTTTAATAGTAATGTAATTGAGAAAATCAAACGAGTAAGAAATCATGCGAGTATTGCCGTTTGGTGCGGAAATAATGAAGGTTTGCCACAACCTCCGCTTAATGGCTGGATCGCTGAAAACATTAAAACTTTCGATAATAACGACAGATATTATCAGCCATGTTCGAACACAGGAAACCTAAGCGGTAGCGGACTTTGGGGCAATAAAGATCCGAGGTTTTATTTTACCAAATATCCTGCGGCTTATGTAGGCACGGGAGATGGACCAAGTTGGGGTTTAAGAACCGAAATTGGTACAGCCGTTTTTCCAAACATAGAAAGCTTCAAGAAATTTATTCCGGAGAAAGACTGGTGGCCAAGAAACGATATGTGGGACAAACATTTCTTTGGAGAAAAAGCCTTTAATGCATCACCGGATAATTATGATAAAAGCATCACAGAGCGTTACGGAAAACCGAATAATCTGGAAGAATATACCACAAAAGCACAGTTACTAAATATCGAAACCAATAAAGCCATGTACGAAGGCTGGTTAGATCATATGTGGGAAGATGCTTCAGGTATTATGATCTGGATGAGTCAATCGTCGTACCCAAGTATGGTTTGGCAGACTTATGATTATTACTACGATTTAACTGGCGCCTATTGGGGTGTAAAAGCTGCTTGTGAGCCAATGCACATTCAATGGAACTCGGTGAATAATTCGGTTAAAGTAATTAATACAACAGGAACTGATTTCAAAAATCTAAATGCCGAAGCAACGGTTTATAATCTGGATGGAAAATCAGTAGCAAAATTCAACCAAAAAGCCGTAGTAGATTCGTATTCGAATACAGCCACAGAAAGCTTTGTGATTCCGTTTTATTCGAACCAAAAAGATCTTGCTTTTCAGAAAAATGTAACAGCTTCTTCAACAGATGGGGGGAATACCAGAGACGTTACAGATGGAGATTCTAACAGTCGCTGGGCAAGTAAATCAACAGACGACGAATGGATTTACGTTGATCTTGAAAACGAATATACCGTAAACCGAGTAGTTTTAAACTGGGAAAATGCCTTTGGAAAAGAATATAAAATCCAAACTAGTACAGATGCAAAAAACTGGACAGACGCAAGCATTATAAAAGAAGGAAAACAAGGACTTGAAACTATTTCTTTTGATGAAGTAAAAGCCCGTTATGTTCGAATGTTAGGTATAAAACGCGGTTCTGGCTGGGGATATTCACTTTATGATTTTAAAGTTTTTGGTGCCGATGCCAATACTTCAGAGTTGAGTCCGGTACATTTCATTAGATTAAAATTAAAAGACGCTCAAAATAAAGTAATTAGTGAGAATTTTTATTGGAGAGGAATTAACATGAAAGACTTCACCGATTTGAATAAATTGCCAAAAGCAAATGTAAATGTTTCCAGTAAAGTCGTAAAACAAAACGGGAAATATGTTGTAAAAGCTAAAGTTTCAAATCCGTCAGGAATTGCATTTGGAGTGCACATTCAGGCATTAAATGATAAAACCGGAGCTCAGATTTTACCGGCAATCATTAGTGATAGTTATTTTACTTTGCTAAAAGGAGAAAGCAAAGAAATTACGGTAGAATTTGATGAAACACTTTTGAAAAACGGAGAAAAACCGGTGATAAAAGCTATTCCATACAATAAATAAAAAAAAATTATCCTAACAGGTTTCCAAAATCTGTTAGGTCTGTTTTAAAACCCAAAATTTAATACCAATGTATCATAGATTAGAAATCATTTCCAATGTTTTTAATCTGTGATTAAAAACAAAACAATTATGAACATTAAAAAATTTAAAGCACTGCTTTTTATACTATTGCCCTTGTTAGGCTATTCGCAAAATAACCCATTAGAATTATGGTATAATAAACCAGCTTCTCAATGGGAAGAAACATTGCCGTTAGGAAACGGACGTTTAGGAATTATGCCGGACGGCGGAGTGACAACCGAAAAATTGGTTTTGAATGAAATTACCTTATGGAGCGGAGGTCCGCAAGATGCCAACAATTACAAAGCATATTCTTTTTTGCCACAAATAAGACAACTGCTATTGGAGAATAAAAATAAGGAAGCCCAAAAACTAATCGACCAGCATTTTATCTGTACAGGAGCAGGTTCCGGAAGCGGAAACGGAGCTGATGTACCCTTTGGAGCGTATCAGGTTTTGGGAGATATGACATTAAAGTTTGATTATAAAACCCAGTCAAAACCGGTTAATTACAGCAGAAATCTGGATATTCAAACCGCAGTTGCCGGAACTCAATTTACAATTGACGGCGTGACGTATAAGCGTGAATATTTTACAGGATTTGGCGACGATGCAGGTTTTATCAAATTGACTTCTAGTAAAAAAGGAAAACTAAATTTCACTATTCAGTTAGATCGACCAGAGCTTTTTAAAACCGTAAATGGTTCTGATAATTCGCTTGTTATGACAGGTCAGCTTAACAACGGAACTGACGGAAAAGGAATGAAATATAAAGCAAAAGTAAAAACTCAGCAAGTAGATGGAAATGCTTTATATACCAATAATAAAATTGAAATAAAAAATGCTACAGAAGTTGTGATTTTTATTTCTGCAGGAACAGATTATAAAGATAAAAACTTCGAAATTACTACAGATAAAGTTTTGGATGCAGCGATGCAAACGAAATATCAGGATCAGAAGAAAAAACACGTTGAAAACTACCAAAAATTATTCAATCGTTTGACTTTAAATTTCGGAAAAAGCGCAAAGAAAACATTACCAACCAATGAGCGCCTGGATACTTTTGTAAAAGAACCAGATGCAGATACAGCGCTTCCAATTTTGTTTTATCAATACGGACGTTATTTAAGTATCAGCAGCACCAGACTAGGATTGTTGCCTCCAAACTTGCAGGGATTATGGGCGAAAGATGTACAAACGCCATGGAATTCAGATTATCATTTAGATGTAAATGTTCAGATGAATCACTGGGCTTTAGAAACCGCAAACTTATCTGAATTGAATCTTCCATTAAAAGATTTGACTAAAGATCTTGTACCAAATGGAGAAAAAACAGCCAAAGCTTATTACAATGCTGATGGTTGGGTTGCACACGTTATTACTAATGTTTGGGGCTTTACAGAACCGGGAGAAAGTGCTTCATGGGGAATCACAAAATCAGGTTCAGGCTGGTTATGTAACAATTTATGGAGCCATTATTTGTATACCAATGATCAGGCTTATTTGGCTGAAATTTATCCTATTTTGAAAGGAGCAGCACAATTTTATAAAAATATGTTAGTGAAAGATCCTGAAACGGGCTGGTTGGTAACATCGCCATCAGTATCGCCGGAAAATTCATTTTTATTGCCAAATGGTGATGCGTCGCACGTTTGTATGGGACCTACAATAGACAATCAAATTATTCGCGAATTGTTTAATAACGTGATAATCGCCTCTAAAAAACTTGGTTTAGATAATGATTTGAGTATTGAATTAGACAAACAATTAAAATTATTACCGCCTCCGGGAGTTATTAGCCCTGACGGAAGAATCATGGAATGGTTGAAAGATTATAAAGAAGAAGATCCTCAACACCGTCATATTTCTCATTTGTATGGTTTATACCCAGGATCTTTGATTACTCCTGAAAACAAACCAGAATTGGTTGACGCAATTAAAAAAACGCTTGAAGTAAGAGGAGATGACGGAACAAGCTGGTCTATAGCATATAAAATGCTGTTTTGGGCTCGTTTAAAAGATGGAAACAGAGCTTATAAATTATTTAAAACAATCCTTAGACAAACGCGTGATACCAATATTAATTATGGTCCTGGTGGTGGTGTTTATGCCAATTTACTTTCTGCAGGGCCGCCATTTCAAATTGATGGAAACTTTGGTGCATCTGCCGGAATTGGTGAAATGTTAATTCAGAGTCACGCCGGATTTATAGAATTATTGCCTGCAATGCCGGATGCCTGGTTAAACGAAGGAGAAGTAAAAGGACTTAAAGCCGAAGGAAACTTTACCATAAACATCAAATGGGAAAAAGGCAAAGTAACAAAGTATGAAGTTTTATCTCCTGTACCAACAAAGGTAAAAGTGAAAGTAAACGGAGAAATGAAAGAGATTACATCTTCTAAATTATAATTTGTAGAATTTAATTAGACCTGACAGTCCCGAAGCCTCGGGACTGTTAGGTCTACTATATTGAATAGACTCCAGCTTTAGCTGGAGGTAATAGAAAATCATCTCAAATATGGCTTTAGCCGAAATCTTAAAGTATTTTGGCTAAAGCCATTATTATATTCAATTCTTAAAATCTCCAGCTAAAGCTGGAGCCTATTCAATAAAAGAATGAAATCATGTTTTATTAATTTAATTCTAAACAATGAATTTTACTAAAATAATACTCTTTGGAACACTATTAAGTTCAATAGTTTTGGGAGCACAAACCAAAGAAAAAATAACCTCGCACGTAAACCCTTTTATAGGTACGGGAGCAGCTCACGGTTCGCCGCTTTCGGGGAATAATTATCCCGGAGCGACAGTTCCGTTTGGGATGGTGCAATTAAGTCCTGACACGAGAAATACTCCCGATTGGAGCGTTGCCAGTGGTTACAATTATAACGACAGCACTATTGCAGGTTTCAGTCACACTCATTTAAGCGGAACCGGTGTAGCCGAATTATTCGATGTTATGTTGATGCCATTTAGCGGTGCAATAGTCAAGGAAGAAGCCGGACAAAATGCGTATCAGTCTAAATTTTCTCATGAAAAAGAATCCGCTAAACCCGGTTATTACAGCGTAGAATTGTTAGATTATCAAATAAAAGCAGAATTGACGGCAACTACACATGCCGGTTTTCATAAATACAGTTTTCCTAAAAATAAAGAAGCGCATATCGTGATCGATTTAGATCATTCGATGAAAAAATCAGATTGGAATACACGTATTATTGCTTCACAACTTTCGTTTCCTAATGATCATACTATCGAAGGTTATCGCGTTATCACGGGCTGGGCGCCAATGCGAAAAGTGTTTTTTCACGCTGAATTTTCGCAGCCTATAATCCGTAATCATGTTACAGATGGCGGAAATATTTATGACAATGCTAAAATAGTCAACGGAAATGCAATAAGAGCGATTTTAGATTTTGATACCTCAAAACATCAAGAAGTTTTGGTAAAAGTAGGAATCTCAGCAACCAGTATCGAAAACGCACGTTTGAATGTTAAGACTGAAATTCCTAATTGGGATTTTAAAGCAACCGTAAATGCTGCCGATGCTGTTTGGGAAAAAGAACTCAGCAAAATAAAAATTGACGGAACAGAAGAACAAAAGCAGATTTTCTATACCGCTTTGTATCATACTTTTATACAGCCGAATACTTTGTCAGATCTTAGCGGAGATTATCCTTCAGCTGATTTTACGACCAGAAATTCATCAAAACCTTATTATTCAACATTTTCTTTGTGGGATACATACCGTGGTGCACATCCTTTGTATACTATTTTGCAGCCGGAACGTTCGGTTGATTTTCTAAATAGCATGTTGGCGTATTACAAAGTCTTTGGTTATTTACCCATCTGGCAATTGTGGGGACAAGAAAATTACTGTATGATAGGCAATCACGCCATTCCGGTTGTGGTTGATGCTGTTCTTAAAAATCTATCAGGAATTGATGCCGAAGCAGCGTTCGAAGCCGTAAAGAATTCGTCAACACGTGAACATCCGGGATCACCATTTAGTCTTTGGGAAAAGTATGGTTACATTCCTGAGAATCTAAAATCTCAGTCGGTTTCATTGACTTTAGAAATGGCTTATGATGATTGGTGTGTAGCCGAATTAGCGAAAAAACTCGGTAAAACAGACGATTACAATCATTTTACAAAACGTTCTCAATTTTACAGAAACCTATACGACAAACAAATAGGTTTTTTTAGAGCCAAAGACGACAAAGGCAATTGGATCGTGCCTTTCGATCCGCTAAAATATGGTGCAAACGGTGGATATCCGTTTACAGAAGGCAATGGATGGCAATACTTTTGGTACGTTCCACAAGATGTAAAAGGACTTGTAGGTTTAGTAGGCGGCGATAATGCTTTCACTAAAAAACTAGATACTTTTTTCACTTTAGAAGACAAACCTGAAGAAGTAAATGACAACGCTTCCGGTTTTATTGGTCAATATGCGCATGGAAATGAACCAAGTCATCATATCGCTTATTTGTACAATTACGCAGGACAACCCTGGAAAACACAGCAATACGTGTCAGAAATTCTGACGAAAATGTACAATACCACTTCATCCGGTTATTCCGGAAATGATGATTGTGGAGAACTTTCGGCCTGGTATATTTTTAGCGCAATGGGTTTTTATCCTGTTAATCCGGCAAGCAGTACGTATGTCATTGGATCACCGTCTCTTAAAGAAGCTTCTATCGAATTGAATGACGGAAAGATTTTTAAAGTGATAGCAAAGAATGTTTCTGATAAAAATATTTATATCCAAAGCGCCAAACTGAATGGTAAAAACTACACCAAGACTTTTATCCATCAAAAAGATATCGATGCTGGCGGAACTTTAGAATTTGTTATGGGATCAAAACCTAATAAAAAATGGGGAACTAAATTAGAGGATAGACCGATTAAATAGATTTATATTTTACGGAAATAGCCCACAGATGATGTGGGTTGAACGGGTCTTCGCAGATTTTAATTTTGTTATTTGTGCGTATTCTTGTCATCCTGACGAAGGAAGGATCACACTATCCCGAAGCTTCGGGACGCAATCTGAATCACCAATCTTTGTAGAGCTACGTGTGAGATCCTTCCTACCTCAGGATGACAAGATTGTGGAAACCTTTGTCAAAGTTCTAAACTTCCAAGATTAGAAGAAAAGATTCTTATGAAAATGATTGCCCTAGCCCCGATAGAAGAGGAAATCCTTTTGTGGCGGTGTTCGCCACAAAAGATTGGAACGAATAGCGGGATTAGCTCCTAAAAAAATATTGCAGAAGTAAGCATGACAAGATTGTGCAAACCTTTGTCAAAGTTCTAAACTTTGACAAAGGCTCTCCTTAAAAGTTATTCTGCGCAATTTTGTCATCTCGACGAAGGAGAGATCACACGAGAAGCTCCACAAGGAAAAGACATAACCTTTGCCGATCTACGAGTGTGATCCTTCGTGCCTCAGGATGACAAGATTGCGAGTATTTAATATGAGCGTAACATAAAAAAAATCCGTTTTATATCCGCGTTTTCGCGAAGCGAATCCGTGTCATCCGGGTGCCATATTCAATGCTCAGAAAAAACAAAAAAGGTTTGATGAAATTAATCATCAAACCTTTTTTTATTCCCAAAGACCCGACAGCTTTTTAAGGCCTTTCGGGTCTAACTGTTTAAATACCTATACTAACTTAAACAGAAACGGATTCTTCATTTTTCAATAAAGACAAATGTATGGTAACGCCTGAATGGCTTTTTTCTTCAGAAAGAACTGTTTTGAAAGTCTCTTCAGCTTCGGCTTTTTTATCCAAACCTAAAAGCCCTAAACCTTGCATGTACAAACAGTGAATTCTATTACGTTTATCTAAATCATCTTCCCAAATCATAAGATCGGGTAATGAAACCGCGAAATAGTCAATCGTAACATGATCGTTCAGGTGCTTTTGCGCATAGGCAACAAGTTTTTCGAAACGTTTATTGGCTTCAGAAATATCATTTAATTTTAAGAAAGCAAGACCCTGATAGAAAATTTTATCCGGTTGCTGATCGTTATAGAAAATCGCAGCCGTAGGTTCTTCTAGTCCCTGAGTGGCTTTTTTCCACCAGTTATTGGCTTCTTCCTGATTGTTCTTTTTATCGAAAGCAACGCCTAACCAATAATGAATATCATTTTCCTGAGCGCCCGGTAATTTCCCTTCGCCAAGATTATCAGGATAAGTTTGCGCTTGTTCTAAAAGTTTTATGGCCTGATCATAATTGCCTTCAGAGATTTGTTGTTTTGCAATTTCGGTTAAACTTGTAAGATATTGGCCGCTTACTTTTCCTTCGCCGCCTTCCCACGGATGGAAAATTCGGTTTTGTAATAGGGTTAAAGCCTTGTCGTGTTTCCCTAAAAGGTTGTACAAAGCCACTCTTTCTAAGTAAACATCGTCGCGCTGAATCACTAACTCTAAATGTTTCTCTAAGAAAGCCAATCTGAAAACCAGATCTCTGTTCAAACGTTTGTACAATTGATCCAACTCCATTAAAATTCTTGAATCATCTAAATCTAATGAAAATGCTTTCTCTAAACTGGTAAGTGCTTTTTCTTCATTTTCTAATTTATTGTAATAGGCCAGAGCCAAATTACGATGTACAGTTGGGAAAGTATCGTCTATAGCAACTGATTGTTCCCAACAAGAAATGGCATCATCATAATATTTAGAAGCGTACCAAAAGTTTCCTAAATAATACAAAGCTTTTGCATCATTGTTTTGTTTCGCGATCACATTTTGAAGTACCAATGCGGCTTCAACCTGATTTGGGAAACAATAATCCGGTTTTGCGTGAGACGCCATTTTAAAGCACTTTTCGGCTTGACCGAAATCATTTAATTTTTCATAGAAAGAACCTGCAAAATACCACGCCAATGGATATGTTTCTTCGTCTTTTAATCCTTCATTCAATAAATTTGCGGCTTCCTGATACAAACCTGCAGCAGCATAATCTAATGCATATTCTATATACGTATGAATGTTGTTTCTGATTAATGAATTAAAATACGCAAGATCTTTTTTGTCATTGCTTAAAAGGTATTTCTCGAAAAGTAATCCAAAATTGAAACAATCATTTTCAAGATAATCATTTGCTAATTGTAGCGCTTTTTCCTGCTGTCCTAATTTTCTAAGGAAAGCTACTTGCAAATGCAAGGCTTTATGATCTTCGGTATTTTTAGAAATTGCTTTTTTGATGTGTGTTAAAGCCAATTCATAATCGCCATTTAATGCGTCAAGTTGCGCTACATAAAAGTAACCTTGATTTTGCCATGCCGCATTCCACGTTGCTTTATAGAAAGCATCATAAGCCTCTTTGTTTTTATCTTGATATTTAAGACATAAACCTAAATTGAAATAAGGTTCTCCATCATAAGGATTCGGGTTTCTTTGCGTCAAAGTTTTGATAGCCGCTCTAAAATAAGGTTCAGCTTCTGTAAATTTTGCTCTTCGCATTAACCATAATCCCATCGCATTATTCGAACGAACATCGCCGGCATCACGTTTTATAGCTTCTTTGTAATACGGAATCGGGCTATAAGTTGCGTGTCTGTATTGCTCTAAATGCTGTGCTGTAAGGAACAATTGCTCATTACTTTCGATAGCTTCCGGAGCAAGAGCAGGTTTTGCTGCTTCTGGAATTTCATCTTCATTTTGTGCTTCATATGCCCAATCTACCAGAATTTTACCATCGGCATCCGTTACTGAAATCGACAAACTTTCTAAAGAAGCATTTTGATCAAAATCAATTGTTTCTTCGAATGAATTGTATGGTGAAGCATCGTATTGTTTTTGTAATAAAACAGTATCATTGCTTTTTAAAGTTACTGTTGTATTCGGGTAAACGCCTGTTGTATACGCTTTAATTACTAATTTATTATCGATACTTTCAATATTGACCATCGCATTTTTAGTCGCATTTTTCACGATGCCTAAATCGCGATACGGCATAAAATACTGCGTAAAATCTTTTTGTTCACCCGGCATAATCCACGTAAAATCTGGCTGATTATCCGTGTAAACGCCACACATTAATTCAATATATGGGCCATCTTCATCGGTAAGGTTACGATCCCACGCACGGCCAAAATCGCCATGTCCCCAAGTCCATTGTTTTTTACCGGGAGAAACATGGTGGTTGGCTACGTGCAATAACCCGCCTTTTGAATCATTTTCGTATCCGCCCACAAAATTATATTTAGACGCAATCGCCATATAAGAGGTGGGAACCGGAATATTTTTATAACGCGAAATATCAGTTCCCGGTGAATAATCTACTTTGTAATAGGTTCCTTTTGCAATCGGGAAAGACGAAACATCACGTTTACCGTGGTCAAAAACAGCATTTACATCCGGTGGAAAAACCGATTGATAATCGTCATTTACTTTAACCGCAGGATTTGCCCACCATAAAAAGGTTTGTGGGAAAGATGTTCTGTTGTACAATTGCGCTTTGATTTCTAAATATGCTTTGTCAGGATACAATCTAAATCCCGCCATACCTTTGGTTCTAAACATACGCTCAACTTCGCTGCACCAAACGGTTGCGCTTCCATCTTCATGTTCTTCGATCGTAAAATCTACCGGATCAAAAGTCGTTGGTCTGTGGTGTTGTGGCCAGTTAAACTCAATTCCTCCAGAAATCCAAGGACCTGTAAGCCCTACTAATGCCGGTTTTACAACTTGATTATAGTATACAAAATGACGTTCTTTGGTTTTATCGTATGCCATATGCACACGTCCGCCAAGTTCAGGCAAGATCATTATTTTAACAAACTCATTTTCAAGATAAACGGCTTGATATTCTTTGTCGACTTTTTCGTCTGCGATTTTTTCAATAACCGGATAAGGATATACAGATCCGTTACTTCCCTGATAAACTCTTTTTTCAATGAATACAGGATTTTTTTCAGGTTTGCCCACCTCATAGGTTGGTAGGATTATTTTTTCCTTCCAAACATTTACTTTTTGCATGATGTAATGAAATTTAAATTATTGAATATTCTTTGATTTTTTATCAGAAACCATCAGTTCCTCAATCTCTTCAAGACTTTTGTTTTTGGTTTCAGGAAGTTTTTTGAATACAAACAGAAATCCTAAAGCACAGATAACTCCGTAGATCCAGAAAGTTCCGGATGTGCCTAAATATTCGTTGAAAATGGGGAATGTTTGTACCAAAAGTGCAGAGGCAATCCAGAGTGCAAATGTCGCTACAGACATCGCAACACCTCTGATTCGGTTAGGGAAAATTTCAGATAAAATAACCCAGGTAATAGGAGCAAGGGACATGGCATAAATAGCGATCGCTAATAATACCAGTAATAATAATGGGAATCCGGTAACATTGGTATAATAAAAATACCCCAATAAAGCATAGATTACAGCAAGTGCGCCAGAACCAAAAAGCATTAGTTTTTTACGTCCAATTTTGTCTACAGTTCCCATCGCAACCAATGTAAACACAAGGTTGATACTTCCTGTAATTACAATGTTCATGAACAAATCGTTGATACTATAACCCGCTGAAACGAAGATTTCCTGAGCGTAATTAAAGATGATATTGATACCACACCATTGCTGAAAAGCGGCTAATACAATCCCGATTGTTAGAATTGGTAATGCTTTTTTATCCAGTAACATTCTGAAATCGGTTTTCTCGCTTTCGTCGGTAAACGTTTCTTTTATTTTTACCGTAGCTTCTTTGGCGTAGGCCAAACCTCCAATTTTAGTAAGCGTATTTTCGGCTGTATCGTAATTTCCTTTTTTAGCAAGGTATCTTGGGCTTTCAGGAATTAAAAACATTAATATAAAAAATAGAACTGCCGGGAAAAATCCAGCCCAAAACATCCATCTCCAGCCCGTTTGTCCGTTCCATGAAGCCAGAATTTCAACGTGTGTATATCCTGCCGGAATAACTTCGGTAATTAGCATATTGGTAATTTGTGCGGCAAGAATACCTATAACTACAGTAAGCTGGTTGATTGATACAAAAAGTCCGCGGGTTTCTTGCGGAGCGATTTCTGCAATATATAAGGGTGAAATTGTCGACGCAATTCCAATTCCGATTCCGCCAATAATACGCCAGATAATAAATACCGTAAAAGTTTCTGAGGCTCCGGTTCCAAGAGCCGATAAGGAGAATAATATGGCGGCAACGATCAACATAGGACGTCTTCCGTAAGTATCTGCCAGTTTTCCGGCAACGGCTGCTCCCGCAACACAGCCTACAAGTGCACTACTCATTGCCCAGCCCTGAAGCGCAGGAGAATTAGAAATGCCAAAATAAATTTCGTAAAATGGTTTTGCACCACCTATTACAACCCAGTCGTATCCAAAGAGTAAACCACCCAATGCTGCGACAAGGCTAATTGATAGTAAAAAGGTATAATTATAATTTTTCATAAAAAGGTTTTAATAGCTTTTGTAAAATTAGCAGAACAGGAACCTTTGATTTATGGATATTTTTTTTGAATAGATGGATTATAATACGATTTTTTTGCACTTCTGGCTAAAATACGAAAACAATTGCGTTACTGCTTGTATTCCGTACGATATTGTATGGGTGAAGTACTCATTATTTTTTTGAATAAACGCGAAAAATACAACGGATCATTAAACCCCAATGCAAAGCTTATTTCTTTAATACTCATAGTGGTAAAGCTGAGATATTGACAGGCTTTTTGCATTTTTAAGTAATTGAAATAATGTATAGGAGAGTAGCCCGTTTGTTTCTTAAACAAGGTAAAAAAGTGCGAAGACGAGTAATTAAAGTAAGCCGCGACATCATTGATTTTTAGAGCCAAATCCAGATGTTTTTTCATATAATCAATTGCGGACTCAATAGTATTATCCTCTGAAAATTGCCTGTTTTTTTTGATGAAAAACCGCTCATATAAAAAAGCATTCAGTAATTGCCATAACGAGAGATTGGCATATTCAAGATTACTGGCACTATAACCATCTTCCATAACATCGAGTATGTTTTCAAAAAGTTCAATACGTCTTTCTTCAAGCGATAATTGAGGCGCTGTGTCCGGAAATTCGCTGATGAACTTTTCGTAGAAATGTGGCGCTTGCGGTCCGGTAAAATGAATCCAGTAAATACTCCACGGATTTTGTTTTAGTGCATAATAATCATGCGCCACTTCAGGAGGTATTATATAAAAGGTATTCGCTTTGAGCGTTATGGTTTTGTTTTCTTTACTAATGATACCTTCACCTTTATAACAATAAATAAGAATGTATTGTTTGCTGCCATGTTTTCGTTTCATCGAGTGGTGGCTTGCATTGGGGAAAACACCAATATCTGTAAAATACAAACTGGCAATAAGTGCATTTTTTTTAATGCTCGAAAGTATGTTTTTAGGAATCACGATCATACGTTGGCCTAAAAAACCTTCTTTAACTTTTATTTTTTCCTTTTGTGGTGAATTCTTCATTTTTGCGGATATTATTTTTCAAATATCGTAATTTAATCCATGTTTTTAAAAAAAATGTCCATTTTGATGACAATAATCAAAACTACATTTGAAACATTCGAATAACAATGATGTTTTCAATCCTTTTTTTAAAACAATATGAATCCTATTAATAATATTGTATGCGAACCTTTTGGCGTATGCGATGGCAAAGAAATCTTTAACTTTCGACTCACCAATGTTCACGGAAACTATGTTGAACTCCTTAATTATGGAGCAATAGTAAAATCCATAGTGGTGCCGGATAAAAATGGAATTAAAGAAAATGTAGTCTTAGGATTTCCTACTCTTGAAGGCTATCTAAAAGACAAATCTTATATAGGAGCAACGGTTGGGCGTTTTGCCAACAGAATCAATAATGCTCAATTTTCGATCGAAAATAAAACCTATTATCTCGATAAAAACGACGGAAAAAACAATAATCACAGTGGCTCAGCAGGATTTAACAATAAGGTTTTTGATTTTGCGATAAAGGATGATTCAGTAGTTTTTATTCTCGAAAGCAACAGTGGAGAAGGCGGTTTCCCCGGAAACTTAAAAACAAAAGTGATATATAGCTGGACGGATAAAAACGAACTCAAAATTAAATATTTGGCTTTAGCCGATGAACCAACGCCGCTCAATTTTACCAATCATTCTTATTTTAATTTATCGGCCTGTAAAGAAAAAATACAGCATCATATTCTAAAAATTGAAGCAGATAAAATAATTGAAAGTACGGCAGATTATATCCCAACAGGGAAAATTTTACCCGCAGAAAACTATGCTTTTCAAAACTATAAATTAGGAGATGTGATGAAAAATAGTGGACTCAACACGTATTATATTTTTAATGATAATAAAATACGTCCCGATTTTTCATGCGAATTATTCGAAGAAAAATCAGGTAGAAAGCTATTGGTTAAAACCACTTATCCCGGCGTACAATTGTATACAGGAGATTATCTTAACAGTACTGTTTTGGGCGAACATGGCAAGTTTTACGAACCTTTCGACGGGCTTTGTTTAGAATGCCAATATTATCCGGACAGTCCGAATCACGCTCATTTCCCGAATACAATTTTCGAAGCCGGACAAGTTTATAATGAAACGATTATCTATGCTTTTGATGTTGTGATTTCTGAAAATTAATCTATAGTAATGCATTGGATGCAATTAAAAAAAAATATTAAACACATAGAAACATAGATTTTATGTTTAAGAAAGATTATAAAAAAAGAAACACATTTCTTCACACATAGCTATGTGTATTAATGCTAAATGAAATGCCTTTTTATGCGCAAAATAAATCTATGTTTCTATGTGTTAAAATAATTGCGCTAAAACTGTTAAAGCAGTAAAAATGAACTATCACCTCTAAATTATATACAATGAAAAAAATGCTTATTCATCGATCCTTAAGTTTGCTGATACCCGCAATGTTTTTTGTGCAGCTAACCACTAAAGCACAAAACGATGGACTTTCTCTAAAGTCTAAAGATAATCTCAACAAAATCGAGTTGTCTTTGGCTAAAGACGGAAGCTTATCTTATGAAGTAACACGTCGTGACAAAAAGATACTTTTAAATTCTCCTCTGGGTTTGACTTTCACCAACAATGATTTTACCTCTGGTTTATCGGTTGTAAAAGTTTCACCTGTCGAAGAAAAGGTAGAAAAATACGAGCTTAAAGTGGCGAATAATAAAATTGCCAATCATGTTTTTAAAAGTAAAAGCATCACGTTTAAAAATGGGCAAGGCGCTTTAATGACAATAGATTTAATTGCCGGAGAAGAAGGAGTTGCTTTTAGATACAGATTTGCCGAAAAAGAAAATCAAACCAGAGTTCTTAAAAATGAAAGTACAGGATTCCATATTGATCAAAATGCCAAAGGATGGCTTCAGCCGTACAATAAAGCTGGAGATTATACGCCTGGTTATGAAGATTTTTATATTAATGTAAAACCTGGAGACCCAATAAATGGTGCAAGAGGTGAATCTGTGGGTTGGTGTATGCCGGCACTTTTTAATGTAAACGATGCTAAAAGTTGGGTTCTGATTGCAGAATCTGCAACTGACGGTTCGTTTCCGGGATGCCATTTGCAACCCGATTCTAAAGGCGGAATTTACAATATAGCTTTCGCTAAAAAAGACGAAAAATTTACGTTGCCTTTGCCAGATAAAGAAGCTTATCCGGAATCAAATTTGCCTTGGACAATGCCTTGGAGAGTAATTATGATTGGAGATAAAGCAGGAGATATTTTATTATCGACTATGATTACAGATTTGGCTCCAGCGTCAAAAATCGAAGATACTTCGTGGATTATATCCGGAAAAGCTGCCTGGTCCTGGTGGTCACATCCTGAGGATTTTACGCCAGAAATGTACAATAAATTTACTGATGTTTCGGCTTCGTTTGGCTTTAGATACACGCTTTTTGATGCCGGATGGGAAAAAGCCAATAAAGAAGGAAAAATTATCGATTACGCTTTAGCAAAAGGAGTTCAACCGTTAGTTTGGGGATATTCAGCAGAATATTTCGATGCAGATAAAAGAAAGAAAAGGTTCAAAGAACTGGCTGATATGGGCGTAAAAGGAGTTAAAATAGATTTTTGGTGCTCAGATCGTCAGGAAGTTATGGGAACTTTACAATCGGTTTTTGAAGATGCCGCGAAACAACATTTATTAGTAAACTTACACGGAACAACGGTACCAAGAGGATGGCACAGAACATGGCCTAATTTTGTAACCGCAGAAGCAATTCTAGGAACCGAAAGCTATTTTTACGAGCCAAGATTTCCGGAAATGGCAGCGGAACAAAACACTGTATTGCCTTTTACCAGAAACGTAGCCGGACCTTCTGATTATACACCGTTTGCATTAACTTTTAGAAAATACACTCGTCTAAATACAGGAACACATGAGTTAGCGATGGCGATGATTTATACATCAGGAATTATTCATTTTGCCGATTCAGAAGAGGTTTTTAATTCATTACCAAATGAATTGAAAAATCTGCTAAAAGAAATGCCGGCAACCTGGGATAAAACCGAATGCATCATTGCGGAACCTGGAAAGGCCGTTGTACTATCGCGTAAAAAAGACAACCTTTCGTATATCGTAGGAATCAACGGAACAAACAAAGCAAAACCGGTTTCAATCGATCTTAAAAAATACGGAAAAGGCTATTCAAAATTCAGAATTATCTCTGAAGGCAAAGACCCTTTAATGGATTTTAAAGTAGAAACTCATCCGATAACTTCAAAATGGCAATATAACTTAGCTCCAAAAGGAGGATTTATTATTGAGTTTATAAAGTAATTTTTTAAACCATATAAGTGATATAAGTTCATATTATAGCTTTACACATAGTTAAGCTTAAATTACTTATATCACTTATATGGTTTTCTTTTTTATTTTTAAAGATTACTATACAGTAATTGTATCGTATGAAAATCTGAAGATCCGTCGAAATATTTGTCTAATACTTCATTAAATACAGGTTCAGTATTCTGAACACTGGCAAACAAAGTCATACACGATTGTAGTTTTTCATTGTCCGGATTTCCAAATATATCTTCTGCCGTTTTTTCATCAGTTTTGATCAGTTCGGCACTGATTTCTATCAAATGTTTTCCTAAAATCGGATGTTCCAGAAAAGCGATTGCTTCATCTGCATTTTTAATTTCGTAGAATTTAGATGTATCACACGATCCCAATCCTTTTATCTGCGGAAAAATAAACCACATCCACGGAGATTCTTTTCTTCCTTTTTTAATTTCCGAAAGCGCAGACAAGTATAATTTGTTTTGCGCGTCTAAAAAGCGAACCAATCCTTTATTATTGTAAGCCATTATTTACTGATTTTATTTGGGGCAATCAGGTCGTAAAACTACTGAAAATAAATATAGTTAAGTATTCTGAAAGTTTTTTTTACATTCCTTTTTTTCTATATATTAAGCGGGAAATTATCTGTAGTATTTATCGGAAATTTTATTGATTTAATTCTTTTTAGCTTTTTTATTTCACTCAGATTTTAAAATGATTGAAGCAGATTTTTAAAATCATTTAGATCCTTTAATCTGTGGCTAAATAAACTTGGCGTTTTTTTGATCATTTTCGATTGCTAATGGTAAAGCCAAGTCTTTTTTTCAGGAGCTAATCCCGCTATTCGTTCCAATCTTTTGTGCCGAACACCGGCACAAAAGGATTTCCTCTTCTATCGGGGCTAGGACAATCATTGTCGTTTATTTTGTCATTTCGACGAAGGAGAAATCACACAAGAAACTCCGCAATCATAATCGCCAATCTTTATCGAATTGCGAGTGTGATTTCTCCTTCGTCGAAATGACAAGATTGTGCTTTGCAATCTTTATGGTTAAAAAATTCACAATATTATTCCTGTTAACAATCCTCTTTTTTGTTATAAAACTCAATAATCTTTAGTCTTCCCGTTATAATATTTCTATTTTTACTAGTACACTACATTATCGACTTAGATAATAATTGAATTTTTGATTTGACATTAGTTTCAAAAAATGTCAATTTCTGTTAACGGGCGTTCTGCTCAATAAAAAAAATAAATTATGAAAATAGGATTAATCGGATTTGGAAAGACTGGAAAATCGGTAGCATCAATACTACTTGAAAACAAGAAATTTTGCCTGGAATGGGTTTTAAGACAAAGTACTGTTTTAGAACACAGATCAGTTCCGGAGTTTTTTGGAATTCAGTCAGAAGAACCCGGATTGATCTATTCAAGTTCTAAAACCACTATGGAGGAATTATTAGACAAACATCCTGTAGATGTCATTATCGATTTTTCGTCTAACGAAGGCATTTACACTTATGGCGAACTTGCCGCAAGCCGCAATATTAAAATTATCTCAGCAATCTCTCATTATAAGGATAAAGAATTACAATTATTAAAAAAACTGGCACATAAAACCACCGTTTTCTGGTCGCCTAATATTACACTTGGTGTTAATTATTTACTTTTTGCGGCGAAATTTTTAAAGAAAATCGCTCCGTGGGTTGATATCGAAGTCAACGAAGAACATTTTAAAATGAAACAAGGAACGTCAGGAACCGCGGTTAAAATTGCAGAAGCTTTAGACATTGATAAAGAAAATATCAATTCGGTTAGGGCAGGAGGAATCGTTGGGAAACATGAAGTAATCTTTGGTTTTCCATATCAAACCGTTCGGTTGATTCACGAATCGATTTCGAGAGAAGCCTTTGGAAACGGAGTTGTTTTTGTTGCCGAAAATTTAGAACACAAACAAAAAGGATTATACAATTTTGAAGATATTTTGTCGCCTTATTTTACGGTTTAGTTTACTGCAAATTGCTTTGCCACAAAGGCACTAAGGCAGAATTTTTTTAGGTAAAACGTTAAAAAAATCTTTCAATCCCGATAGCTATCAAGAGCTTAGACGCAAAGTTGTTTCTTTTTTAAGTTTAAAACTTTGCATCTCTGTGACTTTGCGCAAAATTCTTGTTACTACATAAAAAACTTCAGTATTCAAACCCGACAGTTCCCTAAAACTTGTCGGGTTTTTTGTATGCGAAAATTTAAAATAAAAAATAATTGATAAAAATATATTTGATATATCAAATAAATAATTACATTTGATATATCAAATACATTGTAGAGCGAATTTATCCTATAGCAGAAAATATCGCTTTCTACAAATAACTTTAAACTATAAAACTTCATAAAATGAGAAGACTATTAGCCTTATTATTGCTAACATTTTCAATTGGTTCGTATTCGCAAAACGCGTCAAACGTAAAAGAAAATCTTACTGAATTAAGTAAAAAACAAATTATTGATTCGCTAACCCAAAAACTTGAAGAGTTTTATATACGACCAAATGCTGTTGGAGATATTAAAAAGAAACTGAATGAGAATTATAAAAAAGGGCTTTATAAAGACATTGTAAAACCAAATGAATTTGGGAGTAAATTAAGTGCAGATCTTATAGAAGTTAGTAAAGACTTGCATTTTTCAGTACGATATGATCCGGAATGGACAGAAAATCAGCTTAAAAAAGAAGATAAAGAAGTACTGAAAAAAATTAAAGCAGAAGAATTGGCCGAAGCAAAAAAGAAAAATTTCGGTTTTCAGCAAGTACGAATTTTAGAGGGAAATGTAGGTTATCTAAAATTTGATTATTTTGAAGATCCTGCAATTGGTAGCGAAACGGCTGCATCGGCTATGCAATTTTTAAGCACTACTGATGCGCTGATTATCGACTTACGCCAAAATAATGGCGGAGCTATGGAAATGGGACAATTTCTAAGCAGTTATTTTTATTCCGGTAAAGAATTGCCTCTTTACAAATATTATTATAATGAGAAAAACAGAAAAAAAGTAGAACGCGAAATGTGGTTATTGCCATCTGTTCCCGGCAAACGTCTGGAAGATATTGATATTTATATTCTAACCAGTTCCGTTACTTTTTCTGCAGCTGAATGGATGAGTTATTCGCTTCAAAATTTAAAACGTGTTACAATTGTAGGCGAGAAAACGGCGGGAGGAGCACACCCAATTGATCGAAAAGTATTACCAGATGGTTTTTCTGTAAATATTCCTTTTGGAGAAGTAAAGGACCCAATTACAAACCTTGATTTTGAAGGAAAAGGGGTTATGCCCGATGTTTTATGCAAAAATGAGGAAGCTGTAAATACCTCTCATATCCTTGCTTTACAAAAACTATCAGCCAAAAATAAAGAGGTGACTAACAACCTCAATTGGTACATTCCAATCATTAAAAACAGACAAAAAGCAGCTAATATTGACAGCACGGTTTTAAAATCGTATCAGGGAAAATACGGTAAATCAGAGCTGAAGCTTGAAAATGATAATTTATATTATAAATGGAATAATTTATTCACTTTGTTATTGACTCCTCTCGAGCAAGATTTATTTCTGGTGGATGGAATAGATGATTTCCGTATAAAAGTTATTTCTGAAAACAATTTGGTAACGGGAATTAAGAGAGTGTATCAGGACGGAGAGGAGAAGTTTTATAAAAAAGAGTAAGTTTTTTTTAGAATTTAATCTCGCAAAGTCGCAGAGACGCAAAGCTTAAAATTTAAAAACAAAAAACTTTGCGTCTCTGCGACTTTGCGAGATTCTTTTTTCTATAATATCACTTCCTAAAAATCAAAGCCTTAGTATATTCCGCATTCATTTTGGCGATTGAAAGAATCGAAATTCCTTGCGGGCATTCGATTTCGCAGGCTCTGGTATCAGAACAATTTCCAAAACCTTCCTGATCCATTTGCTGAACCATGTTTAAAACCCTTTTTGACGCTTCTATTTTTCCTTGCGGAAGCAAAGCCAGATGCGTTATTTTAGCACCAACAAACAAAGCTGCACTTGCGTTTTTACAAGTGGCCACGCAAGCGCCACAACCAATACAAGCGGCGGCATCAAAAGCGGCTTCGGCGGTTTCGTATGAGATCGGGATAGTATTGGCTTCAGGCGCCTGACCTGTAGCAGTGCCAATAAAACCTCCGGATTCAATAATAGCATCAAAAGCAGACCTATCGATTTTTAAATCTCGTAGCACCGGAAAAGCTTTGGCTCGAAAAGGCTCGATATAAATGGTATCTCCATCTTTAAAACTTCGCATATGAAGCTGGCAAGTTGTTGTATTTTTTAAAGGTCCGTGTGCTCTTCCGTCAATCATAACGCCGCATTGTCCGCAAATTCCTTCTCTGCAATCGTGATCAAATTCGATGACGCGTTCTTTTTTCTGAATTAAAGATTCGTTCAAAAGATCGAGCATTTCCAGAAAAGACATATGTTCAGAAACTTCGTCGATTTCGTAATTTACCATTTCTCCTTTCGCGGAAGCGTTAAGTTGTCGCCATATTTTAAGATATAGTTTCATAGTTAATTATGAATTATAAATTGTTAATTATGAATTGTCTGTAAGTTGTGAAATTGAGATTTATGGATTGTTAATTAATAATTTATAATTAACAATTAATAATTATTTATAACTTCTAACTGCCAATTCAACCGATTCGAATACGAGAGGCTCTTTGTGTAATTCCGGCCGATGTCCTTTTCCTTTCCATTCCCAGGCCGAAACATAACAGAAATCTTCGTCGTTTCGAACTGCTTCGCCATCTGGCGTCTGGTATTCTTCACGGAAGTGTGCTCCGCAGGATTCTTCTCTTTGTAAAGCATCGTAACACATTAATTCTGCCAATTCTATATAATCAGAGATGCGTCCGGCTTTTTCAAGTTCGCTGTTCAAAGTATCGTCTCCTGTAATTAATAAGTCTTTTTCGAAAGAAGCTTTTAAGGCTTTAATTTCTTCGATGGCTTCTTCGAGTTTTTCTTTACTTCTCGAAAGACCGCATTTTTCGTATAATAATCGGCCTATTTTTTTATGAAAATAATCTGTAGAAAGCGTTCCTTTACTATTCAGAAATCGATCTAATTGTGCTCTGACTGATTTTTCGGCTTCATCAAATGCAGGATGATTTGTATTTAATTTTGGAGCGTTTAATTCTCCTGCCAAATAATTAGGGATGGTATATGGTGCAATAAAATAACCGTCGACACAAGCCTGTAGTAATGAATTTGCACCTAATCGGTTTGCGCCATGATCGGCAAAATTAGCTTCGCCCAACGCAAATAAACCAGGAATTGTAGTCATTAATTCATAATCGACCCAAAGACCGCCCATCGTAAAATGTGCCGAAGGTGAAATAAGCATCGGTTCTTTGTAAGCATTGATTCCGGTAATCTTCTCGTACATAGCAAAAAGGTTACTGTATTTGGCTTCGATCGTATCTTTTCCCTGCGCTTTTATGGCAGCGGAAAAATCGAGATAGATCGCATTTTTCATTGGTCCAACGCCATGTCCTGCATCGATTTGTTCTTTTGCGGCTCTTGATGAAATATCTCTTGGAGCCAGATTTCCAAAAGAAGGATATTTACGTTCCAGATAATAATCTCGTTCATCTTCTGGAATTGTATTGGGATTTCGATCGTCCTGGGCTTTTTTAGGTACCCAGATTCGGCCGTCATTTCGAAGCGATTCCGACATTAACGTAAGTTTAGATTGATTGGCTCCGTGTTGCGGAAGGGAAGTAGGGTGAAACTGAATCCAGCTCACGCCCGCCATATAAGCGCCTTTTTTATGCGCTCTCCAAATAGCAGAGCTATTGCAGCCCATTGCCAATGTCGAAAGATAATAGACTTTGCCATAACCTCCGGAAGCCAAAACTACAGCATCTGCAACATGACGTTCCAGTTCTCCGGTTTCCAGATTTCTGGCGATAATACCTTTTGCTTTTCCGTCAATGACTACCAATTCGAGCATTTCGTGACGGGTATGCAACGCGACTTTTCCTAAAGAAACCTGACGTAATAAACCCTGATAAGCTCCTAATAAAAGTTGCTGTCCGGTTTGTCCGCGAGCGTAGAAAGTTCTCGAAACCTGAACACCTCCAAAAGATCTGTTATTAAGATATCCCGCATATTCTCTTGCAAACGGAACGCCTTGCGCCACAGCATGATCGATTAAAGCTGCTGAACATTCAGCAAGACGGTAAACATTGGCTTCACGAGATCTGAAATCGCCACCTTTTATGGTATCGTAAAACATTCTATAGGTGCTGTCGCCATCATTTTTGTAGTTTTTGGCCGCATTTACACCACCTTGTGCTGCAACAGAATGTGCTCTTCGGGCAGAATCCTGAAAACAAAATGACTGAATGTTATAACCTTGTTCTGCTAATGATGCCGCACAAGAAGCACCTGCAAGACCAGTTCCTACCACTATAATGTTGAGTTTTTTTCTGTTGGCCGGATTTACAAGTTTAGCTTTGGCTTTATAAGTATTCCATTTTTCTGCTAAAGGGCCTTCAGGTATTTTTGAGTCTATCATTTTTATTGTATTTAAAATGAAACTTATCTTTAAGAAGCTGTAATTTACTACAAAATATCGAGTTTTGAAATAGAAAAATGGGTAAAAAAAATAGCACACAGATCTAATTTTAAAATTAGAATCTATGTGCTAAAGAGGATGATCCCAAAAGGGAAATATTATTGTTTACTAACAGGAATAGATTTAGTAGTACCGTTTACTTTTACAAAATAAATTCCTGACGGATGTTCTGAAATAGAAATTACATTTCCTTTTCCTTGTTTTATTTTAGTTCCTAAAGGCGAATAAACACTCCATTCCAGCTCTTTCGATAGGTGAAATATACCAGTTGAAGGATTTGGGTACACCGTAATTTTATTCGATTGTTCGTTTGGAATTTCAACTCCAAGATTACAATTACGAACAGTAAAAGGGGAGTTGTTTTTAGTACTGCTTCCTACTGAATTACTAACGGTTAAAGAAACGTTTTTAACTCCTTCTGTTCCGTAAATTACAGTATGCGGACCAACTCCTGTTGCAGTAGCAGGTTGTGCACCTTCACCAAAATTCCAAAGATAATTATCTACCGTACCTATAGAAACAGATTCAAAAATAACAGGCGCATTGAGACATCCCGTTTGCGGACTTACCTCATAATCTGCGATTGGAGCAGTAGTTCCTCCGGTCAGTACAAATTCCATTTTATTAATATTGATATCGCCTTCTTCAAAAAATAGGGTAATAGTACGCGTACCCTGCGTTAACGGAATATTCGAAATACTTGCGGTTTGCCAGTTTTGAAAACCTCCTGTATTGGGTAAATTAATAGTTCCGGTAACGTTTACACCATCCACTTCAATACGAATTTTTCGGTTGGCATAAGGAGAGGAAACTCTAAAATTGATGGTATAATTGGCAGTCGTATTTACTTTTGCGGTGTATTTAAGCCATTCATTTTTGGCTACATACGAGATATTAAAACCACCTTCGTTACAAACTTCTGTTCCTACGCCGTCGCCAGGTCTGTACGCAGTATCACCGCCGCCATTGCTGTCAAAATAAGCGCCGGTTCCTATATCATAATTTTCGGCTTCGATAACTCCCGGAATTTGTGCAATAACTCCTAAATAAGGTGCATTAGGCAATGTTGTTGCCGTATAAACAGCGGTATAAGTGGCAGTTCCTGTTGCAGGAGCCTTAAAGGTTTGATTGGCTGCTCCGCCATGATTCCAATGGTCAAAATCGTATCTGATATTACCCACATATTGCGGAGTTGGGGCATTTAAGGTTTGTACGCTGGCATTGGCAACTACTTTTCTGGTCGCTGGTGCTGTAACTGGTTTTTGGTTGAATTCTAAACCTAATAAAGCCGGAGTACTTGTTACCGTTACATCAATTAAATTAGGTTTAATATCTACAAAAGCAGATCCTGTAAGGCCATTACTGTCGGTTACTTTTACGGTAAAACGGTACCAAATGTTTGGTGTTTTTTCGCCTTGGTTACCCGCTGTAAAAGTACCTGATTTCACGCCCTGCGGACTTGCACCGGGATGTGAATGTCCGGCTCCCGGAATATCTTCATGAAAAAGATCAATACTCCAGGAATAAGCACTTGCAGGAAGATTTCCGTCTTCGACATCGGTGGCATTAGCTTCAAAAGCTACTATATCGTCAGCGTTCCATTTTAAAGTTGGTAACGGAGAAACGATCGTAACGGTTGGTGTATTATTAAAAGGTGTAACGGTTAGGGTAGCAGGGTTACTGGTGGCGCTTCCGGCCGTATTGGTTACAATAACTCTGTAATTTCCGGCATTTGCTGGTAAAACATTGGCAATTGTATAGCTTGCTGTAGTAGCTCCGGGAATATTAACATTATTAAATTGCCACTGATAACCAAGTCCTACGCCACTTGCCGAAACTGTAAAAGTAACGGGCGTAGTTTGCATGATGGTTTGAGACAACGGATGATTTACGATCGTAGGTGCGGCTGTTGCAATATAATCGAGTTTGATCAAGGCTCCGTTATTTTCATAGGAACAATAATAAATATATCCATCATTGCCTAACGTCATTCCTAATGCCTGTTTTTGCGGTGCGAAATAAAATTCAGTTGAAACGGGATCAGCAATGTTTGGATCGAAAGAACGAATTTCATTTCGAACGTAATCCTTTATAATAAATTTTCCTTCAAGATTAGGGTAACGCGGCGTATCCGGATTGTATAAAAGACCGTTGGTCAGCGCGTTTCCTATGCTTCCGGTCGCGTAGGTAAAAATAGGGTTGGTAAATAAATTAATTTCGGTTTGTTTCCCGTCGCCACCTTGCGGATGTCCCCAGGCGTAGTTGCGAATAGTTGGATTGCTGATTTCATTGATTTCTTCCCATGAAGTTCCAACATCCAGAACATATAATTTATTGACTTTTTTATTGGCTACAAGTCTAAAAGGATTTCTAAAACCATAAACCCAGATACTTTGTCTTTGCACAGAACCGCTTCCGTAAAACGGATTTCCGGGTGCAGGTTGCCCGTCTTCAGTAACTCTTAGGATTTTTCCTTTATAAGTATCCAGATTTTGAGCATTCGTATCCACCTGACTGTCTCCAACGGTTATGTACAAAAATCCGTTAAAGAATTTTAGATCGCCACCATTATGAAAACCCTGACCAATAGGTTCTAACAATAAGATTTCCTGTCTGCCTAAAACCTGATTGGTATTGTTTACTTGTATTCTTTCTATTCTGTGTCGGATTACTGCACCATCAAGAATGGCGTAAAACACATAAATATAACCGTTTGTTGCAAAGTCAGGATGTAGTGTTAAGCCTAATAATCCTTGTTCTTTATCTGTAATGGTATTTACGGTAAAAACAGTAGAAACGGCGTTATTCTGAAATACTTTTACAATACCCGCTCTTTCGGCAATAAATATTCGTCCGTCAGGAGCTTGTTCTAAAGCTAAACCTTCTTTTATTACAGCTGTAGGAGCAAGGTTTTGCGTAATATATTGACAGTTTCCCTGCCATGACAGCAAGAGAAAAAAAGCATAGAATATATGCTGAAATGACTTCTTTTTAAATTTTTTGAGTAGATTTTTTTTCATAATTATTCAGAATGAATTTATAATTTGGGTAACCAAATTTAACCTTTTTCTTTATAATTATTTTAGTTTTTGATATTATCTTTATTTTGCAAAATATTGATTATTAGTTGTTTTGGTGGTTTTGTGTAAGGATTTGATGTATTCTTTAGTCAAAATTATTGTTTGATAAATTTTTCTACATTCGGAATTTTCTGTAATGATTTTGTGTTTTCTTCGAGAATTTTAGCTGCAGCTTCATTTATTTTTTTTGATGGAATTGCTTTCCATTTTTCTAAATCTTTTTCGTAATCGTTATGAAATAATACTCTCGATAAATCTCTGATGACACAAAAAGCAGCAATCGAATGACCATTTTCGCTATCGTAATTACCATTATTAATAAAAAACTGAATTCTTTTATAAAGTCCATCGGGAGAGTAAAGGGACAATTCGGTCAATTTTCCGCGGTATTCTAAATCGGCAGAACCGACTCCTTTTAAATTGGGAAATAATTTATAATCAGCAAAATGTCTGCCTTCATGGCCAATATAACTTACTCTAAAGGTTTCCGATTTTAAATCGTATGATTTTTTTACGCAAAACAAAGCTTCTTTGGTGGCCCAGCCAGCAGGATAATAACGTCCCAAAGTGGCATATTCGCTCCAGCCGAGCGTTATAAAATCATCCATAAAATAAACTTTTACAGGCGTTTCTTTTCCGTCATAATTGAGTTTATAGATAGTGTCTTTTTCTGTTTTCCAAACTAATAAATCATAAAGACCTCCTGTTTTTCCAAATCCTGTGGTATGATAACCTAAACTGGCAATGTATTTTTTTTGATAGACATTGATGCTGTCTTCATTAAGAGTTAGTTTTTCTGCCGATGGAAAGTTTTTTCTAAGAAAATCAGATACATTTTTCATGATCAGCGTGTCGTTTTTCTTTTCTTTATTTAAAAATGAAAATCGCCAGTAATCTCTGTAGATTTTTAATAATTGATCTATTTTAGATTTTCGGGTTTCCAGGAAATCACTTTGATCGTTTTTGAACTTAAAACGGTTTTCAAAATTGGTTTTGAATTGTAAATCTTTTGTTGCTATTTTTTTTGATGGATCTATTTCTAATAATGGCAAAGCCAATACAGGATTTCCGTCTAATGCAAGAGAATAAATCTTGGTATAATCGAGTTTTATGCTGTCATTTTGAGTCGATTGAGCATGTATTTCCGATAATGAAATCAAAGTAAAAAGAAGTAAAGTAACTGATTTTAAGGTTCTCATAATAAAGGATATAAGGTTGAGTTTATAATGACTTTTTTACTATAGAGACTTATTTTTTGATTTTGTTACAGTTTTTATTAAAAAATTAAACCCGACAGTTTTTTAATACTTGTCGGGTTTAGATTTTGCGAAATTATTTAGTGACCAATAATTTCTTTGCGGTGTAAAGTTCCCCATTCGTTTAATGCACCAATTACATTATATAAAGTGTGGCTGTGTTCTGTTCGTGCGTATTCAACAGTTGGCGGAAACGTATCATAAACGGTTCTCGTAACGAGTTTGTTTATTTCGAGATCTTTAAGTTCTTTCGAAAGCATTTTGTCTGTAATTCCGTTTATATCTTTTGAAATTTCCTTAAATCGTTTTGGCCTGTTGGATAATGCTATTAAAATGGGCAGTTTCCATCTGCCGCTTAAAACTTCTAATGCATCTCTTACCGGTAATAATGCTGCAAGACATTCTTCAGGCTGACCATTACAACCCATTTCTTCAGTTATTTCGCTCTTTGTTTTCATATGTATTGCGTTACTATCCTCAAGGATAGCGCTATCCTTGAGGATAGTACTATAAAAGAGATAGCAAATGTATATAAGTTTGTATCATAAAACAAAATAGTTATAAAAATGAGCAAAAAGATTCTGAATATAGTGACAAGCATCAAAGGAGATGCTTCTTTTAGTAATAAATTATCAAATGCAGTTATTGAAAAACTGGCTAAAGAATATCCGGCAAGCGTAGTACAAACTTTTGATCTTTCTAAAACGCCTTTGCCATATTTGAATGAAGTGCAGCTGAATGCATTTTATACTCCTGAAGAGGCACATACAAGTGCACAAGTGGAATCTATTAAACTTTCTGACGATGCGATTACAGATTTACTGGAAGCTGACATTATCGTTATCGGGGTTCCTATTTATAATTTTGGAATTCCGGCATTGCTAAAAGGATGGATCGATCAGGTAGCTAGAGCAGGAAAAACGTTCAGTTATGATGAGAATGGACCAAAAGGCTTAATAAGCGGTAAAAAAGTATATTTATCGGTTGCTTCGGGAGCTGTGTTTTCTGATGGTCCGTACAAAAGTTATGATTTTGCAGAGCCGTATTTGCGCGTAGTTTTGGGCTTTTTAGGAATAACTGATGTTACGACTTTTCGCGTAGAAGGAACTGCAATTCCTGATTTTGCTGATAGTGCTTTACCAAATGCTTTGGCGGCGGTTGAAGAATTTGCTTTCTAAATTGAAAACAATAATACGAGGGTTGGACATTTTCGTATGCAATAAACCCGACAGTCTTTTTCATTAGAAACTGTTGGGTTTTATATGAAGTTTTTTCTTAATGAGATTTAGCATCACTCATTGTCATTCCTCGTTCCTCGGGATGACAAACTAGCCGAAAATATTATTATGAAAATGATGCCCCTAGCCCCGATAGCAGTGAAAATCCTTTTGTGGCGGTGTTCGCCACAAAAGATTGTAACGTATAGCGGGATTAGCTCCTGAAAAAAAGATTTGGTTTTATCATTAGCAATCAGGATGACAAAAGAGCTTGCATCACAAAAAAAACGAATATTGGAGTAAATTATTATTTCTCAATTATCATAGTAACACCTTGTCCTCCGGCAGCACAAATAGAGATAAATCCTCTTCCGGAACCTTTTTCATTTAATAATTTTGCCATAACTCCAATGATTCTTCCTCCGGTTGCGGCAAAGGGATGCGCTGCGGCGAGACTGCTTCCTTTTACATTCAATTTATTTCTGTCGATTGCTCCAAGAGTTTTCTTTAGTCCTAATTGTGCGCTTAATTCGGAGCTTTCCCATATTTTTAAAGTGGCAAGAACCTGAGCAGCAAAAGCTTCGTGAATTTCATAATAATCGAAATCCTGTAGATTTAAGTTGGCTTTTTCGAGCATTCTGCTGGCAGCAAATAAGGGAGCTAACAGTAGATTTTGTTGGTTTTTGACATATTCGATAGCAGCGATTTCAGCAAAAGTAATGTAAGCTAAAATGGGAAGTCCTTGTTCCTTTGCCCATTCTTCGCTGGCCAAAAGTATGCAAGATGCTCCATCTGTAAGCGGAGTCGAATTTCCTGCTGTAAGCGTTCCGTTTATTTTATCAAAAGCAGGATTTAGTTTGGCCAATTTTTCAATCGTACTGTCTTTTCTAAGATTATTGTCTTTATCCAGTCCGTTAAAAGGAGTAATCATATCGTCAAAAAAACCTTCGTCGTAAGCTTTTGCCATATTCAAATGACTTTTAAGTGCGAGATTGTCCTGATCTTCACGGGAAATCTGATAATGTTTTGCTGTAATTTCAGTATGTCCGCCCATTGAAAGTCCGGTTTGCGATTCTTCGTTTTTAGGAACCAAAGGCGATAAATCTTTAGGGCGAAGTTGTAGAAACAGCTTGATTTTTTCTCCCAATGATTTTGCTTTTCGGGCATTCAGTAAAATCTTTCTCAGTTTTTCGCTCACCGCAATTGGCATATCACTAATAGAATCTACACCACCGGCAATACCAGATTCTATTTGACCCAAAGCAATTTTATTGGCGATATAAATAGCACTTTCTATTCCGGTATCACAAGCTTGTTGCAAATCGCAGGCAGGAGTTGCAGGGTTCAGCGAAGTTTTCATAACACATTCTCTAATGAGGTTATTATCATAAGTGTGTTTAATTACAGCTCCTCCGGCGACTTCGCCTAATAATTTTCCTTTTAGATGGTATTTCTCGATAAGTCCGTCAAGCGCGGCCGTCATCATTTGCTGATTTCCAACATTGGCGTAAGCGGTATTGGCTCGGGCAAACGGAATTCGGTTGTATCCAACAATAGCAACTTTTCTAACTGTATGTGTGGTATTCATAGTTTAGATTTTTGTTTTTTAGGCTCAAAGGTTCAAAGCTTCAGAGGTTCAAAGACTCAGAGTTTTATTAATAAAGGTTATTATAGGATTTATTAAAAATAAAAAAATCTGTGTCAATCCGTTTAAACCTGCGATATCCGTGGGCTAAAATCTATTTATGCTTTATGAATCAAGGGAATCACTTTTGATCCTATAAGTTCTATAGCATTCATTAATTGTGTGTGCGTAAGTCCGGCATTATCCATTTGGAAAGTAAATCTCGAAATTCCGCCTAATGATTCGCTGTGACGTAAAATTTTCTCGGCAATACGTTCAGGATCACCTACAACTAAAACACCCTGATCGTCAATTAGCATATCAAATTTGTCTTTGGTTACAGGGGGCCAACCGCGTTCTCTTCCTAATTTTGTCCAAAGTTCAGCATAACCGGGATAATATTCTTCGATCGCTTTTTGAGTTGTATTACTTGCATAACCTGGGGAGTGTAAACCTACTTTAAGTTCTTCGGGTTTGTAACCTGCGGCTTTTCCGGCTTCGCGATACAAATCGACCAAAGGTTTAAAACGATACGTTTGTCCGCCAATAACAGCCACCATCAAAGGCAAGCCCAGCGATCCTGCTCTTACAAAAGATTCAGGAGTTCCGCCAACGCCTAGCCAGATAGGTAATTTTTCCTGTAAAGCTCTGGGATATATTGGGAGATTATTCAAAGCCGGACGAAATTTTCCGGACCAGGTAATAAACTCATTATCTCTAATTTGTAAAAGAAGGTCTAATTTCTCGCTAAAAAGTGCATCGTAATCATTTAGGCTATAACCAAAAAGGGGATAAGCTTCAATGGCAGATCCGCGGCCTACTACAATTTCGGCTCTTCCTTTTGATATTAAATCGAGCGTAGAGAAATTTTGGTACAACCTGACCGGATCAGCAGCACTTAAAACCGAAACAGCACTTGCTAATCGTATGCGTTTGGTTCGTGCAGCAGCAGCACCTAATATTACGGCTGTAGCCGAATCTAAAAACTCTTTTTTATGATGTTCTCCAATTCCAAAAACGTCAAGACCAGCCTGATCCGCCAGTTCGATTCTTTGTAATAATTGTTCCATCGCATCGACACTACTCAAAGTGTTGTTGTCTCCGTACATTGCCGAAGCAAAACTGTCTATACCAATTTCTATCATATAGTAAAGATATTAAATTTTATTTTTTCTGTTATGAAATGGTACTTTAAAGAATCGTAATTAATTTATCATCTGTACCCTGAAATTAAATGATTTTTGTATCTGTGTCCCGCTGTTTTTGAGTAGTAATTTTGAATAGAATTTAAACAACTATAGCAATGGATACCACTACTACCACCAACATTCAATTTAATCCAATCGATGTGTCTTCATTACAATCTGTTGTAAATATTTATCAGAATAAGAAGCATGATCATGATGATTTTAAAACAGGATTATCGCCTTTTACGAATCATTTTGGACTTCCTTTAAGCATTGCTTGCTTCGAAAATCGAGTAATTGGTTATGCATTTGTAATACCTAATAAAGCAGGGGAAACTGAAATTAATTCGTATTGGGAAAAAGAATTTTACAGTATCGAAGCGGAGCACGATTTAAAATTTCATGCCCAAAAAACGTTTGATTCGATGTTTGCAGATCCGGAAACACGCACGATTAAACTTCAAAATGCTATCGACAGATTATCAAATTGGTTAAATAGTTGTAATTAATACCAGATGGTTACAGATGTAATTTTCGTAAATTTACCAGATACAGATTCCAAGAAATGGCAAAAGAGATTTTATACTTAAAAATTGCAAATATTATCGAAGAGCAGATTTTCTCCGAGACTTTAAAAATCGGGGATAAGCTGCCTTCTATTCGTGCCTTGCAAAAATTGCACGATGTAAGTTTGAATACCATAAAACAGTCATTTTTAGAATTAGAAAGCAAATCGCTGATAGAATCCCGCCCAAAATCAGGATTTTATGTGAGTAAAACTTCTAATAGAAAGCTGTTAATTCCTTCTATGAATAAGCTTAAATTATCGGAAGAAAAAACAACTTCGGAGGATTTAATCACAAAGGTTTTTGATAGTTTGAGCGATAAAGATATTACCCGATTTTCGATTGGAGTTCCTGATCCGAGTTTGCTGCCTATTGCCAAATTGAATAAAGGTCTTGCAAAAGTGGTACGCAATCTGGCCGAAAGTGGTACAAGTTACGAACCTGTTCAGGGAAGTGCGAATTTGAGACGTAATGTCGCAAAATGGGCTATTGTATTAGAAGGAAAATTGACTGAAGACGATTTTGTAACGACTTCGGGAGCTATGAATGCTATTTTCAATTGTTTAATGGCGGTTACCAAACGTGGTGATACCATTGCCATTGAAAGTCCGGTTTACTTTGGAATCATTCAGGTGGCGCAGAATATGGGACTTAATATTATCGAGTTGCCTACACATCCTACAACCGGAGTAGATTTAGAAGCTCTGAAAAAAGTGATTCATAAAGTTGATGTTTGCTGTTTTATGAGCAATTTCAGTAATCCGTTAGGAAGTTTAATGCCGGATCAAAATAAAAAAGAACTGGTAGAATTGCTTACGTATCATAATGTTCCTTTAATCGAAGATGATTTGTACGGTAATTTATTTTTTGGAACAGTTCGGCCAAAGCCTTGTAAATATTATGACGAAGCGGGAATCGTCATGTGGTGCGGATCAGTTTCTAAAACTTTGGCACCGGGATATCGCGTTGGCTGGGTGGCACCGGGGAAATTCAAAGATAAAATCATCAGGCAAAAAATGGCACACACGGTTTGTATGCCTTCTTTATATCAGGAAGTAATTGCCGATTTCTTAGAGCACGGAAGATACGATCATCATTTAAGAAATTTAAGGAGTACATTATATACTAATTCGCTTCATTTTCAGCGTACGATTGAAGATCATTTTCCGGAAAACACTAAAATTTCGCAACCACAAGGAGGTTCTTTTTTATGGCTTGAACTCGATAAAAGTATTGATACCGCGGTTTTGTACGATAAAGCGATTCAGCAAAAAATAGGTTTTGCTCCAGGCAGAATTTTTACGCAACATGATCAATACAATAATTGTATGCGTCTTAATTTTGGTTTAGAATGGAAAGAAAAAGTGGAATTAGATCTAAAACGATTGGGACAATTAGTCAAAAATAGTCTCTAAATAATTTGTGCCTTTAGGTACAAAATATCGGTAGCTTTTTAAAGTTTAAGATTCGTCAGCGTGCCGTAGGTACGCAACAAAAGTTAATTATGGCTTTTGGTATCCATCTTATATTTATTCTTCTATTTAGTTTACACGAAGATTTTGTACCTAACGGTACAAATATCTATTCGCGTACTTTGTTTTACCAATATTTTGTATCTAACAATACATAGACCCGATGAATAATCTTAGTAATATTACAAGTCTAGTTAAGATTTTTTTATCTGTTCAATCCTTTAATCTGTGGCAAATAATTTTTTATCTAATGCGAAAATCCAAAGGAAACACTTATCAGAATAATCAAAATAACGATTAATGTGATTACTACGTACAGATAATCTTTCTCTAAAATAAAAGAAAACAGCGATAGTAAAACACGTAATACAGGCGTTAGAAAAAGCAAGATGATCCCAACAAATATTAATGATTCTCCATTTCCCTGAATAGCTCCGTTATAAATGGTCGAAATTACTTCGAATATATTACGGTCATTTTCCTTGAAAACAGAATAGTTTTCGATATCGTTGCTGTGTCCCATCAAATAAACAATTCCGCCAATAAAAGCGACTGACAATGAGATCCAGACACCGTAACGCAATAAATTACCAATGATGTATTGAAAATCTTTTTCTCCAAATTTTTCGTGTTGCATTGTCTTAGATTTTTCCATTAAGTCCATTATATATCATGTTCACTGCAAGCACAAAAATCAGGCACGCAAAAAATATTCTTAGTTTTTTAGGGTTTGTTCTTACCAAAACTTTTGCTCCGGCCATAGCCCCAAACAAAACACCAATAACAACTGGCATACAAATTCCTGGTTCGATATATCCTTTCTGAATGTAGATTACAGAACTCGCCATTGCCGTAACACCCATCATAAAATTACTTGTTGTGGTCGAAACCTTAAAAGGAATTCTCATGATATTGTCCATCGCAATTACTTTAAATGCACCAGAACCAATACCCAATAAACCTGACATCATTCCGGCGATTCCCATCATTCCAAAACCACCCACTACGTTTTTGGTTCCGTAATGTACTACTTGTCCGTCATGAGTAGGATAAGTTCCTTCAAGTCGTAATTTTTTAGCCAAAGGAGAGGATTCTAAAACAATATGTTCTTCTTTTTTTCGAAGCGAATTAATAGCCGAGAAAATCAAAGTAAGACCAAATAATACAGCTATGAATGAAGTAGGAGCGATGGTAGAAAGTAAAGCTCCGCAAACAGCTCCGATAGTAGTAGCAATTTCGAGAAAAATTCCCAGTCGCATATTCGTGATTCCTTCCCTGACATAAGCTGCGGCTGAACCTGAAGAAGTTGCGATTACAGAAACTAAAGCGGCACCAATTGCATAATGAATGTCGACGCCAAGAATAACTGTTAAAAGGGGAATTATGATGATTCCGCCACCCAAGCCTGATAATGAGCCAATAAAACCTGCTAAAAAAGCACCAAGAATCATAATCAGGGTAAATGTAAGTACTGTCATTCGGATAAATTTTGTTGGTGCTAATTTACGAATTGATATTTGTTCGTGATAGATTTAGGAGCTTAAATAAAGCTTAAAAATGCGAAAACGTTATTTTAGCGCCATCGTGATTTTGTAATTGGCTACTTTATTTTACTATACTTTCAACCTCAATTTCGTTGGTGGATAGCCAAAAATCCTTTTAAAAGCAATACTAAAGTTGGATACATTCTGATAACCTGAAAGAAGGCTGATTTCCTGAATAGAAAGCGATGTATCAGAGAGATAATGTCTGGCTTTGTTCATTCGGATTTCTTGCAGATAGCCAAAAACCGTATCGCCAAAAACGGTTTTAAAACCTTCTTTGAGTTTGGTTTGGTTTACGCCAACTTTGCGGGCCAATTCTACAATAGTAAAAGGATGATCAATATTCTCGCGGATTAATTGTGCTGCAAATTTTATTTTTTCAACGTCATTTCCGGCTAAATTCATCGCTTCTTTATCAGTATCTAAACTATAATGGCTTAAGGCAATAAGCTCGTAAATTTTAGATTCCATGTAGATTTTTCGGGTAAGTCCGCGATAAAAGCAGTTTTTAATATCCTGCATTACACCAAATATTTTGGCGCTTATTTTGATTTCGCCTTTTGCCAGAGTCGAACTCACATTTTTCTGGATATTATTCAGGAAATTATCCATTGCTTTCGATTCTCCCTCATATTTGGTAAGTACATCAAGAGGAAGATGAATATCGAAAGTATTGTAAATGATATTTTTTTTGAAGTTAATTTTGGCGTGATTATCCTGAGCAGAAAGAAACGTAATATTACCCGACATTGGCGCAACAAAATCAGCAGAATTTGTAGTGTTTTTGTAGCCAATTCCCTGATCAGAAAGATTAAAATGCATTTCTAAAAGTGAGGAATCCCCTCGTCCGGAAATCGCAACATCATCGTGAAGCTGATAATTTCCCTGCAGAATCGATAAGTCTTCTGTAATGGTTTGTTCATGATATAAAATATCGCCTTTTGGTGTTACGAACTTTATATCTTTTTCATCTTCAATTAATTGATTTGAAAGTAAAGTTTGTTCTTTAGGAATTACCTCAAGAAAGTCTGCAAAATCATCTGAATCAATTTTAAATGCCATTATTATACTTCTATATTCATAATTAATACTTCCACTTTCATAAGTACATCCATAAGTAATCAAATACTTTTGCACTTGCAAATATAATTTATAATCAGTTTAAATAAAAACAGTTTGACAATTAAATTAAACCTTATGTTTATGCTATTGGTTGGTTTTTTCTCCGGAAATGCTTGTCCGATTTATATTCATATTGAAGATAATCTTGGAAACTCTGTATCCGGAGCGACCATTTTGGTAGATAATAAACCAATGGGACTTACCAATAGTTCCGGAACTTTAGAACTTTCGCTTTCTGCCGGAAATCATATAGTCGAATTATCAAAAAACGGAACTTCAAAAATTACACATGCCATTTCGGTTTTATGTAATGATAACGAACATTTCAAATTTACTTTGGATGTTTCTAATGCTGATGCAAAGTTAAAAGAAGTTGTTATACAATCAAAAACCGTCAAAAAACAAATAGAAGAATCTCCTTTTTCTGTTCAGATTGTAGATCTTAAAAAGCAATATGACAAAGCCGGAGATGTTGGCGATATCCTGAACCGAACTTCTGGCGTAAAACTAAGAACTGACGGAAGCATGGGCTCGCAAGTACAAATAAATCTGGGAGGTTTACAAGGAAAAGCAGTTCGTTTTTTTAAGGATGGAATTCCAATTGAGTTATTCGGGCACGGGTTTAGTCTTGGTACAATTCCGGTAAATATGCTCGACAGGGTTGAAATTTACAAAGGCGTTATGCCGGTTTATCTGGCTTCTGACGCTTTGGGTGGTGGAGTGAATTTAGTAAGTCGTACTTCTAATAAAAACTACGCTGAGGTATCTTATGAAGTTGCTTCTTTTAATACCCACAGAGCAACTGCAAATCTTTACTTTCAAAATAAAAAGAATAATTCGTTGTACGGAGGGTTTAATGGTTCTTTTAATTATTCTGATAACAATTATACGGTTAATGCACCTTTTTATGACATCAATACAAGCAAGCAGGAATTTAGAGATACCAAACGTTTTCATGATCTTACGCGTGCTTCTTACGGCGAGGGTTTTATCGGTTTAAAAAATAAATCCTGGGCAGATGATTTTCGTTTAACGTTGATTTACTCGGAGTTTTACAAACAAATTCAGAACGATGCGCAAATGATTAATGTTTATGGTCAGGCATTTTCTAAAGAGCAAAACTATACCGGAATGGTGAATTACAAAAAGCAATTTTTTGATAATAAACTAAAGGTTAATTTCCTCGCTAATTACAGTCATTTTAATACCAAATTTATTGATACAGCAACCGTTCGTTATGACTGGGGCGGCAATATAATCGCGAGAAATATGCAACCGGGAGAAATTAATACCGGAAACGATCAGCGATTGAAATACAATTTTGTTTCGGCAAGATTAAACGCAGAATACAAACTTTCAGACCGGAACTTTTTAGAGTTTAGTGAGATGTTGTATTATCAAAGACGCAAAGGAAGTGATCCGCTTGGAGCAATTTCGGTTATAGAAGGTGTCGATGTTTTAACGATTCCGGCCACTTATAAAAAAGACAATCTGGCTGTAGCCTGGCGTTCTCTTTGGTTCGACAGTAAAGTTGAAAGTATTATTGCTGCCAAATATTACCATTATAATACAGAAGGTTTTACGACAGATAATTACGGTTTTGCCTGGAAAGCTACCAAAGATGACAATCAGCCCGGTTATTTGGGTGGATTAAAATGGTCAAACGATCATTATTTACTAAAGATGTCCTACGAATATGCGACTCGTTTACCGGATGAATATGAAATTTTTGGAGATGCCAGACTGGTAAAAGAAAACTTAGATCTTGATCCTGAAAAGAGTCATAATTTGAATCTAAATGCACAATATTCTTTTAATGAAGAAAATAAAAGCTTAACAGTTTCGGGTGGACTTTTTTACAGAAAAGTAAAAGATATTATTTTCCTTCAGCTTGATATTCCGTTTAGCCGATACATTAATTATGAAAATTCGATTGTAAAAGGTTTTGAATTCGAAACCAATTATTCTCCAGTAAAATGGCTAAATACAGGATTTAATGTAACCTATCAGGATATCAGAAGAGTTAATATTAAGGAAGCTACTTTTAAATATCTTGAAGATTCTCGCGTGCCAAATATTCCGTTTTTGTTTGGAAATTTTTGGGTTAATACTTATTTCAAAGATTTGTTTAAAGGCGGAGATAATCTTAATGTAACCTGGAATGCCAATTATACTCATCGATTTTTCTTAGTCGCAATTCCTAAAAATCAAGAGCCTTCTTTATTTGGAAAAGTAGAAGATTTTCAGACTTCTCTGATCATTCCTAAAGATGGAAGAACGGGACAATTTTCTAATGATCTTGGTGTGTATTATCATTTTTCGAATCAAAAAACTACTGTTTCTGCCGAATGCCGCAATATTGGAGACGCGAAGTTGTATGACAATTTTAATGTTCAGAAACCAGGAAGATCTTTCCACCTTAAACTAGTATATCAAATTTTTTAAATCAACCATAAATCAAAAATTAATTATGAAAAAGAGTAACAGATTTCGTTCTATACTTGCAGGTTTAGCTGCCGGTATGCTTGTTATTGCTTGTAGCAGTGACGACGATAATAAAACAGATAACGGTAACACAGACAATACTTTACCAAAAAATGAAACTTGGGTTATTTATAACGGAGCCGCTAACTGGAGTGGTGGTGTTTATGCCTTAAGAGATAATAAATCAAGAGAAATTAACCTTTCAGGACTTCCGTTTCTTCAATTGGCTTATTCAGGTGGAGGTAGAACTTTAGATAAAACACTTTTTAAAGTAAATGATGTTTCGAACACGAAGCAGGGAATTAACAAAATGGGATTCAATGCTGCCGGAAATGTGGTAGATCAGGGATTTTTGCCTTCTCTTTCTAACGCTTACGAAACCAATTACCTTATTGCAAGTGCTACTGAAGGATATTACTGGGATAAAGTAAGAGGTGGTTTGAAATTGCAAAAGTTTAATCCGTCGACTATGGAAAGAACGGGCGAAATTGATTTCAGTTCTCTGTCAGAAGGGCAACCGCTTGAATCTGTAGGACAATTGATTATTGCTAAAAGAGATAATAAATTGTACTTAGACTTATTATTAGGTTCTAAAGCAGCAGGAAACTGGCAGGTAACTCCGGTAACAAAAGAGGTTGCAATTGTAGTTTATGATTTGACGGCAAACAAAATCGAAAATGTAACTAAATTGCCTGGAACTACGAATTTAGGGGTATTTATCGATCACGTTTTATGGAGTCTTGATGAGGTAACGAAAGATTTATATTTTGCTACTGTTGGAGATATGAAAACGCAACCAGCTGATTATTCGTCTAAAATTCTTAGAATTAAAAGCGGCGCCACTACGTTTGATACCACATTTGCAATTGATATGAAGACCTACCAATTTCCGGCAGAATTCAACAGATTGTTTGCTTACAATAACAAAGTTTACACTACAATTCCTTCAAGAGCAGTTTCTTACTACGGAGGCGGACAACATGGTGTGAAATACAGAGACGATGTTTGGTTCTGGAACGAAATTGACGCGACTTCTAAAAAAGCAACTCGTTTAAATATTCCGGTTGATAATTTCTATTGCAACCAAAATCCATTTATTCATAACGGAGAAATCTATTTCTTATCGAACAATGCTACAGATGGTTTCTCTGGTGTTACACAATATAACCCAACTTCAGGAGCTACAAAAGAAACTTTCCGTTTAAAAGAAAGCGGAAGAATCTTAGGATTTAATATTATCAAAGACTAAATTTTGTTTTTGCCCTGAATAAGAGCTTAGATTTGGAACTATTTTTTTTTGACAGAAGTAACTTTTTTAGAAAGTTGCTTCTGTTTTTTTTTGCTTTTATAAAAAGGATTTACACTTCTATCGGGGCTAAGGCACTCGTTTTCATAAGAATGTTTTCTCGTATAGTTTGTCATCCTGACGAAGGAAGGATCACACTAGAAACTCCGCAATCTATATTGCCAATCTTTGTAGAATCTCGTGTGTGATCCTTCCTTCGTCAGGATGACAAGATTGCGGGCGGCTATAGATTGCGGGTAGCTGTGATGAGTAAAAAAAAATAAAAAAAACCGTGTAAATCCGCGCTTTCGCAAAGCGAATCCGTGTCATCCGTGTGCCATTAAAAGCAAAGTACTCATAATAAATGCCACAAAAAAAAACTCCATTGCAATAATGAAGTTTTTATAAAAATAATAGTCTGAATCCTTTACTAAACAGGATCATGAACTATTTTTTTGCTTTTGCGACAGAATCTCTTTTTATAGCAGATGTATCTGCTGGTACAGTTGCTGTGTCTATTGCAGTGTCTACACTATCTATTGCTACTTCGGTAGAATCAACGTATGTATTGTCTGCCGGGATTGTTTCATTTTTCTTGCACGAAAATGAAAGTCCGATTAAGATAAAAAGAAATGCGATTTTTGATTTGATTAGCGTTTTCATAATTTCATTTATTTCGTTAATAATTAATTATTTCAAAATTAGCGGTTTAGGTTTTTAATCCTTTACATGATTCTTAATTTTGTTTTATAAAATACTCATTATTAATGTTTTAAAATTATAATTGCTTTTCTTTAAAATAAAGGTTTTTATGAAAACGAGTGCCATAGCTCAGACAGCAGCGGCATCCTTTTGTGGTGGTCCCGATAGCTATCGGGAACCACAAAAGATATAGTGGATGGCTGGATTAGCTACAAATTATTATAATGAATTTTTTACTTATTATCGACTGCAAAAGAAGTTCTGCTAATTGTAGAAAGCAATAAAGCCGCCGCAGCACTTGTTAGAACCGAATAGTCAAAAGGTGCTTTTACAGCAACAGAAACGGCCATGGAGATTGCGAAAAGAAGCATTAATCCGGCAGTTCCCAAAGCGGCATATTTTGTTTTGAATCCGATGATTAGTGAAACTCCAAATGTTATTTCGAAGAAGGTGGCTAAAGCGCCTAAAATTCCTGCAACAGAAGTGCTTACAAAGGGATTTAGTGTGTGGGTATAGGTGATAAAGTTTTCCCAATTTCCCCATGCAACTCCCGGATCACCCGGCGCGCCCCAAAGTCCGAAGCGGTCCGCAACGGCCGAAAGCATTGTGATTCCTAAAACTATTCGTAAAATTAAACCTGCTTGTGGTATTGATATGTTTTTCATTTTTGGATGTATTTTTACGTAAATATAATAAGATGGCAAGTAACTGTATAGTCCAGTTTTTATAAATACTACAGCCCAGATTCCGACTTAAATCCATCCTCTTTATCCTTAAAAGCCCATGTTGCCATAGCTTCGATAACGGGCATTAAGCCTTTTCCTGCATTACTAAGTTTATAGGTTACAAAAGGAGGAACAACTGGTTTTGCTTCGCGAATAACGAGATTATCTGCTTCGAGTTGTTTGAGATGCTGAATGAGCATTTTTTCGGTCACTGCCGGAATGGCTCTTTTTAATTCGCTGTAACGTTTGCTTCCGCCAGAAAGATGGTAGATAATAATGGGTTTCCAATAACCGCCAATTTTTTCCATTACATAAGTTACAGGGCATTGTTCTAAGGCATACTGCTTATTTTCCTGAATAGTCGACGATTCTTTGATTGCTGTCATTTGTGCATACTTTAGGGTAAGTACTTGTATAAAAGTAAGTACAAATATACCTTTGTTACAGATAATAAAAAAATAAATTAGTTATGAAAATTACAATCTCAGGTTCTTTAGGAAATATAGGAAAACCGTTAACAGCAAAATTGATTGCTTCAGGCCATGAAGTAACTGTAATAACAAGCAATATTGACAGAGTTGAAGCAATTGAAGCTCTGGGTGCAAAAGCAGCTATAGGTTCAGTAAGCGATGTGAATTTTCTTAAAAGCGCATTTAAAGCTGCTGATGCCGTTTTTGCTATGACTCCGCCAAATTTAGGAGGATCTAATATTATTGCTAATACAACAGCCGCAGGACAAGCATTGGCAACAGCAATTAGCGAAGCAGGAGTAAAGCGAGTAGTGATGCTAAGTAGTATTGGTGCCGATTTGCCTGCGGGTACAGGACCAATTGCGGGACTTTATAATATCGAAAAAATATATGAAGGATTAGAAAATGTATCGCTGACTTTTCTTCGTGCCGGATTTTTCTATACCAATTTGTACAATGATGTTCCGATGATTAAAGGAGCGGGGATTATAGGTTCTAATTATGGAGCGACAACCGTGATTCCGTTTGTGCATCCGGTTGATATTGCAACTGCAGTTGCCGAAGAGTTACAAAAAACTCCATCAGGAAAAAACATTCGTTATATTGTGAGTGATGTAAAAACGCCAGGTGATGTTGCAAAAGCTTTAGGTTTAGCTATTGATAAACCAGAATTACCATGGATTGAGTTTACGGATGAACAGGCGCTTGGCGGAATGAAAGAAGCAGGATTACCAATAGAAATGGCCGAATTATATGCAGAAATGGGTTCAGGTTTAAGAAGTGGTAAGATTCAGGAGCATTTTTTAAGCAACCAATTTCCGGTTGATGGAAAAATTAAATTAGAAGATTTTGCAAAGGAATTTGCTGCTCAATTTTAATCACACTATTTTATAAAAAAGAAAGCCAGTTGTAAAATTGGCTTTTTTTGTATGTTATAATGAAAGAGTTTTTGAGCTGATAAAAATATACAGATATACAATCAACTTATACCATTCTTAAAATTAGATCAGCTAGTATCTTTGTAGTACAATGACAACTAAAAATTTAAAAAGATGAAAGCTATAGGATTTAAGACATCATTACCCATAACCGAAGAAGAGAGCTTTGTAGCATTTGAAACTGCAAAACCTATTCCGGGTTCGCATGATTTATTAGTAAAAATAAGTGCCGTATCTGTAAATCCTGTAGATTTTAAAATACGTCAGAATAGTGCAAAAGATACTGTTTTAGAAACGCCAAAAATTATTGGTTGGGATGCCGTAGGAATTGTTGAAGCGGTAGGAGAGAACGTTCGTTTATTTGAGGTTGGCGATTCCGTATTTTACGCCGGAGATATTACCAAACAAGGAAGCAATGCCGAATATCAGATAATCGATGAACGAATTGTAGGGAAAAAACCAACGTCTTTAACTATCGAAGAAGCTGCTGTAATACCTTTAACAGGTTTAACGGCTTGGGAAATACTATTTGATCGTATCAGAATTAATCCTGAAAAAGATAAAGGAAAATCGATTTTAATTATTGGTGGTGCTGGCGGAGTAGGTTCGATTGCGATTCAACTGGCTAAGAAAATTGCCGGACTAACCGTTATTGCAACAGCATCCCGTCCGGAAACTATCGATTGGTGTAAAAAACAAGGCGCTGATTTTGTCGTAGATCATAAAGATTTGGTTGCTTCGGTTCGTGAAGCGGGATTTCAATACGTAGATTTTATTGTAGATTTTGTAGATACGAATGCATATTGGGATACGATGGTCGAATTGATAAAACCTCAAGGACATATTGCGTCTATTACCGGAAGTAGTGATCCTGTAGCGTTGAACAAGCTAAAAAATAAAAGCGCATCCTTTTCATGGGAATTAATGTACACGCGTTCGATGTTTGAAACCGACGATATTCAGGAACAACATACTATTCTCAATAAAATAGCGGATCTTTTAGATGATGGAACATTAAAAACTACTTTAAACGAAACGCTTATCGGACTTACAGCAGATAATTTTAAAAAGGCGCATGAGTTGCTGGAATCTGGAAAGACTATTGGTAAGATTGCTATTAAGTTTTAATATAAATTCAAATTAAAAAGGGAATAGAAATTATTTTTCTATTCCCTTTTTTTACTTCTATTTCTCTTGTGAAAAATTATCTTGCCGTTAAATTTAGGGAAACCGTGGACATTGTTGCGGTTCCATCAAATCGCTCTACCCAAATTTCGATGAAATCATTTGTTTTCATTTGTACTGCTCCTATAATAGGTAAAGCTATAATAGGAGAAGTGGATAATAAACCACCACCACCTTTACCATATACTTTGGTTTCAGTAAGAACGATATTATTTTTCGCTATATATAAAATTAAGGTTGCATCAGTATTAGTTTGATAAGAAACGGAAGCTGCAACCTGAAAATATCTGGTTTTAGTTCCTTTATAAACTATTCTATTATCTCCATCTTTTGCAAAACGAAATAGATTATTAGAAGTAGTAGTTCCTGCTACTTTTCTTCTAGTTGATGTTCCTGTTCCAGCAGAAAATGTTGAAGAAATACCACTTCCAACAGGTGCATTAAGATTAATATCTCCGGTAGCATCTGCATCAGATTCTTTGGGTATGCCAGGAGAATCTACTGTCCATGCATTACTAAAAAGAAAGCCTGTATAGGTTGAAGCAGCAGGGTAACCTTTTACATAACCTGCAGTATTTGTTGTTGTACCTGAAAAAACTGTACCCAATAAAGTTCCTGTACCTACACTAAGATCACTTGCACTGACGTCCATTGCTAAATCACTTCCATCTACAGTGCTAAAACCACTATTTTTTTCTATTAGCCAAAATATGCCTGTAAATGTTTCAAAAGTTCCATTATTAGAACTAGTCCAAGCTTGGTTGTTGAGTAGTAAACTACCAATAGCAGAATACGTAATCCCGCTGGTATTGTTAACAAATTGAATTATGTTACCAAAATATAATCCTACATTTGCAATGGTTCCCACATTTGTGGTCATTCCGTCTATTATTGTATTTTGAACCAAAAGCGAAGTTCCACCAGTAATATTAAAAGCTCTTGCTGCTGCTTTTAAAGTAACATTTCTAATACTACCACCACTACTTCCCGAAAAAATAATTCCACCTGGAAATGTTAGAATATCTTCGTTTGTGTCAATTCCGGTTACATAAGCATCATTTAAGTTAATAGGTGCAGCGAGCGTTATTGATCCATTTATTTCATATAGGGTATTTGAACTTAACTGATAAACAGATCCTCCGGCTGCAAGTTCCGGTGCCAGATCAGCTGCAGATTTTACACGTTTAAAATTAGTTCTTCCTACTGAACTGTTTAAAAGTGGTAACCAACCACTTGGAGAGGAATAATAGTAGAATAATTTTAAATCGGTATCATACACTAATAATCCCTGAGCAGGAGTTGTTATTGCATTTCTCTGAACGGTTGTCATTCTGGGAGCTAACATTCCCTTTGTTGTAGAGGTAATATCTAAAATAGAAGTAGCATCCGGCGTTGTTGTTCCAATTCCAATTTGTGCATTTCCTATAAAAGTAATAAGAAAGAAAAACAACAATAAAAATGTCTTATGATTCTGTAAAGTAAGTTTAGTGCTCATAATTGCTAAGTATTAGTTAGTGGTATAATATTTTGATCCAATGTTTTAAGTTTTATTTACCTGAATTTGAAATGACAATTTTTTCAATAAATCTTTGATTATCGGTTGTTAAGAATTCAGAGATGTAAATTCCGCTGCTTAATCCCGTGGTAGAAAAAGTATAATTTTCATCCGTTCCCAAATCTTTTTTAGACAATACTGTTTTGCCTAAGACATCATAAAGTTTAAAAGATTTCAACGCAAAATTATTTGGATTTGAAGCCTTTAAATTCTTATTGATATTATCCTGACTGATGAAAAATTGTTTTAGTGAATTATTTTCAACACCAAGTGTAGTAGCATCTTTAAAAGTAATTTTAAAGCGGTCATTGTAAACGCCCGGAGTAACGCTAACCTCGTAAGTTCCGTTTTTAACGTCATGATAGGAATCATCAAGGGCATCATAAATATAAATCTTCTGATTTGGATCGAAGTTGATGACTTCCGGAATGAAAAATTTAAAGGTTGTATTTGTAGTTGCTTTTGCTATAAGTGCTATTTTTTTATTTTCATCAAAATTGACTCCCTGAATAACGTAGCTTCCATCTTCTAACCAAAAAGTAACATCACTGGGTAAATCATCATCCATGTTTAATGCATCCATTCCGTAATCTATTCCATCAGTCGCTTCGGGTACAAAAGCCAATGCTAATTGTCTGGTAAATTGGTTGTTGATGATGGTGTTTAGTTTAAAATGCGAAACTTGCTCCACTACTTCTTCAGTATTTTTTGCTGAAACGTCTTCTTTTTTGGTGTTTTTGTCTTTTGAAGCTGGTCTTTCAAATTGTGATGAACCTGGAGCTTCCTGCATAAATATTCTGTGGCTATTTTTGAATTTTGCAGTTCCTGTTGCAGTAGCATTAATAACAAATCCTTGACCAATAGGTAAATATCTGCGATTAATTGAAAGCGGAGATAGCGAACCACCAGGATTCATTGATCCATCGCCATTATAAGAACTAAATGTTGCGGGGGTGTAAACACCTTGACTTGTTCTGGTCATAGGCGCATAAGAATCATAACCTCCTCTGTAATTTATAAGCGTGTGAGAGTTTACTGTTTTATCCTGCTCCCAAAAATAAGCGGCACCACCAGTCGCCGCATTTTCGCTATCAAAAAGAAACTCATTTAAATTTAGAGCTGAAGGATACGGATTTCCCGTTAAAGTGCTGCTATTAGCACCCAATATAATAGTTATAGTACCATCATTTGGTTTTCCTTTAAAATCATATCGCTGGGCACTTCCGGGATTATTTGTAACTCCCGTTCCTTCTGGATCTGTGCTATCAGTTCCGCTGGTTCCTTTCATAGAAAAGCCTTCTCCGGGAGCGAGTGTGGTAGTATTGCCAACGAAAACCCATTGCGAATAACTAGTAGCACTACTTAACTTGTAAATCCATTTTGAGGCTATTGCAAGCGGAGATGATGTTCCGTCAGAAGTGGTTGCTGGTAAAATAGTAGCAGGAGTAGATATAGTAGCACTTGTAGGTCTGCCTAACATCGTGATTCCAAATTGTCCATTATCTGCCGGAACAGTACTTCCAACGGGTGAGCACCAATAATTATAACTGTAATTGTTTGTAGTGCCTTCCTGATAAACAGATACAGTTCCTGTTCCGCTATTAGTTGAAGTTCCAGTGGTTCCTTGTACCAATTGAGAATTATTTCGTAAATACAAATTCGAGCCTGCGCCTAAATTAATATCCTGCTGAACAAAAAGTACTTCACTTTTTACATACATATATGCACTTGGACTGAAATAAATTTGTGAAACTGATTTTGTAGTGGTCAGTATCAAAATAAGTAGTATCGTTTTTTTCATAACTTATGATAAAAGATTAAACTGTTGATTTTGATTTTCTTAAGATAAAAAATATGCCAAGCAAAATTCCAATTGCAAAAAGTATTGCGATTTCACTATCTATGGGTACTGGATCACCAACCGGAGGTATACCTCGTGGCTGAGGTACGGGGGGATCGGGCATGGCATGACTGGTATACGTAATGCAAAAAAATAAGGCTAATAGTAACTTTCTGGCTTTCATATAGGTAATTCTAGATTTGGGTAAATAAAATTCATGAAAAAGAAAAATTATTACGTATCGATAATTTAATCGGTAAGAATAATTTTATAAAAAAAAGAACGGCCTGTAAAAATTTGTTGGTTTAGATAAAAATGTGCTTAAATGTAATTTTTTGGCTACGAAATGAAAATAAGATAATCTGTTAAAACGTAAATCAATCTGATAAAAAAACACGTACTTATCTTACATAAATTAGAGTTTTCGTATTTTTTTAACAAATCACTCTTGTAGTATAAATAAGATGTTTACTCTAATATATTGAATATAATCGTATTATATGACTGTTTGTCGATATTATTTTAAGTAAATTCTGATGTTAACATCGCGTTTTTAAGAGAAGTAATCTATTGTGAAAAATGAAGTAAAAAGGCAATTAGTTTAATAAAATCTAATCAAATGAAGTAAAACAAAAAAAAGCTGATCATAACGAGATCAGCTCTTTTTTTGTAAGTATTAAGGAGTTTTTTATTATTTAAGCGTCGCTTATTGTTCAATGATGGAGAGAATACTTTTAGGAATTTCATCAAACCCTTCTATCGAATAGGGTTTTATCAAATAAGCTTTTACGCCCATCAAATCGCATTTTTCTTTATAAACAGGATTAATGCTTGTGGAATAAACAAAGCATGGAATCGTTTTTAAATTGTTATTGTTTAAAATTTGCTGTAATGCCTCGATACCGTCAAGTATAGGCATATTGATATCAGTAAGAATAATATCAGGGATTTCATTTGAAGCATCTTCTAAAAAATTTAAAAGCTCTTCGCCATTAGCCACGAGGCTTACTTTTGCAAAATCCGGATTTTTATTAAAGGTATGACAGATTATATCCGCATCATCGATATCATCTTCGGCAATAATAATATGTAAGTTATATAAGTTTGGCATTTTATAAGATTGGGAAATAAAGGTTAAATATGGTACCCTCATTCAGTTTACTTTCTACAGTAATATTTCCTGAATGGTTCTCCATAATTTTTTTGCAAATTGCAAGACCTATACCGTTACCGGAATATTCGTTTTTGGCGTGCAATCTCTGAAATATAGTGAAAATTTTCAACAAATGGTTCTGTTCCATTCCAATACCGTTGTCTTTGATCTGAATTTTGATAAACTGATCGGACAGATTTGTAATTTCGGATTCAAAATTATCAATTTGTGAGATTTCGATAACAGGAAAATTATCTTTTCTACTATATTTAATCGCGTTTGAAATTAGATTAGAAAAAAGCTGACGCATTTGTACTCTGGAAGCTTTTAGCGTAGGCAATTTTCCTATTTTGATAACTGCTTTTTTATCAGACATTATAATCTCTAAATCTTCACTAACTTCCCGAATAATATCTACAAGATTAACATCGGTACGTTCTTCTTGTGCGGTATGAGAAGAATAGCTCACTAAATCATCTACCAATGAATTTAAGCGTAAAGCTGCTGCTTTCATAACGCTCATCGATTTGGCATCAGTTTCAGAAAGATAACTTCCATCAATTCGGCCATTATACATGACAATTTTTCTAAGCGGTTCTTTAAGATCGTGCGATATTACATGAATAAACTCTTCAAGATTATCATTTGTTTTATTGAGTTCATGAATTTTTTCTTCAAGGTCTTTTTGATGTTTTATTAAAGCATCTTCATGTTTTTTCTTCTCGGTAAGATCCGTAATTATAATTCCAATTCCCTGAACGGCAGGCTCAAGATCCGTTACTGAAATATAGGCTGGAAAAGTATTTCTGTAAGTCTCGGTTTTAAATACAATTTCGTGCGTAGTAATGCCGTATTTTAACGCTTCAATCATCGGAACAAAATTATCCTGACTATTAAAGTATTCGTAAAGGTAGCTTCCAATTATTTTTTCAGCCGGAATTCCTATCAGTTTTGAGAAAAAGTCATTACAATACAATACTAGTCCATTTCTGGAAATGCTTAATGCGCCCTGAGCAAATTTCTCTATTAGTAACCTAAAAGTATAGTCGGCAGTTTCGAGCGAATACAGCTGAGGAGTTCCGTTTGCATTCACTACAAGCGCATCTACATCTCCTTGCTTTATGGCATCAACAATACTATTAGATTCATAAAGTTGTTCTTTTAAGGCAGCTATTTGAGCTTTTAGGGATTCTATATTTGTATTATTATCCTTCAAATTATTTGCGTATGTTTAGGATTCTTAATACCTTTTCTTTGTCTGATAAATCGCCCAATATTATACGTCTTGGTGCAGGATTTGTTTTTATCAGAGTAGGTATCGCTACTATTTGATGTATTACAGCTTGTTCTGTATCACGACTAATATCTATGATTTCGAGTTCGTAAGCATCCTTGAGATATTGATCGCAGATTTTACGCAGGTTTTCGATGGCATGGCCTGATTTAACAGACATACCCGAAACAAAAAGCATAAATTTATGTTTGGTTGTACTTGAGCCATCAGAGGAATCGTCCATTTTTTTTAAGAGTTTAAGGGTTTTATGTTTAGCCCAACAAGTACTCGTTCTTCATTCGATAGATCACCAATGATCTTGCGAATAGGTTCTGGAAATTTTCTCACTAATGTAGGTACAGCAAAAATCTGATCACCTTCTGCCAATTGCGGATTTTTAAGCAAATCTACAATTTCGATGCTGTAAATTCCTTTCAAATGTTCTTCGGCGTATTTTTTTATATTTTCCAGTGCCGTTATTGACTTTGGCGTTTGACCTGCAATATATAGTCTTAACTGCCATTCGGCTACAGCTTCTTTTTTCATTTTATTCTATTTTTTCGAACTTAGTTTTTCCTGTAATTCTTCGGTTGCTTTAAGGATACTTAGTTCCTCTTGTGCCGATTCGAATTCAGTTTTAAGTGATTCAATATTAGCTTCAAGAACTTTGCGTTTACGCTCAATTTCTCTGTCTTTTCGGCTAATTTCGTTTTGAAGCTTAATCTCAGATATGGTTTTCTTCAATTGATGCGATTGTCTTGCAGCACCCGTCAGTATACCCTGAGGACCTAATTCTACATCTAATAATTCTATTCCCTTATTGGTAATTACAAATTCTCTAACCTGATTAGAATGTCCCATTCCTCGGGCTTTTACAATAAAAATTCCACGATTTCTTTCGCCAATTCCTTCCATATCACGAACTGTAATCCAGGTATCTACTAATGACGATACAGATTCTTCGGCAAGATCCGGCCTAAAATTATCGGTTTGTTTGTTTAATGAGGTAAAAAGCGCCGTAATATTATTGGCTTTCAGCATATCAATAAGCCTCACCAACATTGATCGTACTTCATGTTCGCTTCCCACTGTAATTAAATTACTAATAGGGTCGATAATAATTGTAGTAGGTTTAAATTCCCTGATTAATTTGCGGAGCGTAAGCAAGTGCAGCTCGAGACCATTAAGGGACGGACGTGAAGAATGAATTTGAAGAGTACCATCATTAATATGTTTTTCAAGATCGATACCAATCGATTTCATATTGCGAACCAATTGTTGAGGTGATTCTTCAAACGCAAAATAAATTGTTTTTTCTTTCTTTTCGCATTGCTCATTGGCAAAATAACACGCAATAGTGGTTTTAGCCGTTCCTGCTGTTCCTGAAACTAAAATATTGCTTCCACGGTAAAATCCGCCACCCTGAAACATATCATTTAATCCCGGAACTCCCGTCGAAATAATATCTGATGAAACTTCATTATCCAGTTTTAGCGATGTAATAGGCAAAACCGAAATTCCGTCTTCATCAATAAGAAACGGGTATTCATTTGTACCATGCGTTGATCCTCTGTATTTTACAATACGAAGTCTTCTGGTCGAAACCTGTTCGATTACACGATGATCCAGCACAATTACACAATCAGAAACGTATTCTTCAAGTCCCTGACGCGTTAAAGTTGCTTCTCCGCGTTCTCCTGTAATAATTGCTGTTACACCTTTGGTTTTTAGCCAATGAAATAATCTTCGCAGTTCTGCTCTAAGAATCGCCTGATTATCAAGACCCGCAAAAAGAGATTCTATAGTATCGAGTACCACTCGTTTTGCTTTTATAGAATCAATGGCGTGTCCTAACCTGATGAATAATCCATCAAGATCGTATTCGCCTGCTTCTTCGATTTCAGATCTTTCAACTCTTACGTGATCTACGACGAGTTTTTTATCTTTTTTGAGTTTTTCGAGGTCAAAGCCAAGGGATTTTACGTTTAAAGTAAGATCATCCGATGGTTCTTCAAACGACATGAAAACTCCGGGTTCGTTATATTCTGTAATACCTTTAATAAGGAACTGCATTGATAACAATGTCTTTCCGCAGCCGGCGCCACCGCAAATTAAAGTTGGTCGTCCTTTCGGAAATCCACCATCAGTAATTTCATCAAGGCCGTCTACTCCCGTAGGAGTTTTGGGAAATATAAAACTATGTGATTTTGATTGTTCTTGCACGCTATTTAATATTCTATGTTACTCAAATATACGTTTTCCTAGAATATTAACAATTAATATTTATTAAAGATTTAACAGCTGTTTAGATTAAAATGAAATTTTTTAGGAATGCTTTTATTCTAAACATGGGAATAATGTAAAATTTAAAGTAAATTATAAAACAATTTATTATGGAGATTTTATATTTGACCTGTGATTTTTTTTATATTTAGGCAATATTGTTTTTTTTCAGAATTAGAATTAAACAAATCAAACCGGTTTCAAAGTGCTCGTAACCCTTTTGTCATCATAGCGTGAATATAATTTGATGAATAAAGAATGCTTCAAATACATTAAACAGAAAGGGAATAGTAATTAGCTATTCCCTTTTGTTTTGAATTAATATTTAACCTTTAAAATAAGGATCAAATTATTTAATAGTGATTGCCATATTTGGTACTAATATATCGCCTGTTACTCCTGAGTAGCGTTGTGCATATACTTCTATATAATCATTATTTGATAATTCAACAGATCCATTTAAAGGAAGAACGACAATATCATTTACAACTGCCCCTCTTCCATAAATTTTGTATTGATTCAATGGTACCCCATTTTTCGCTATATAAATAATATAGACGGCTATTCCCGGAACCTGAAAAGAAATAGATCCTGCAATCTGAAAAATTCTTTTCTTTTTTCCCACATATCTTAATCTGTTATTGTTATTAGGAATTACATCTAAAGCAAATCGAAATAAATTGTACGATGTTGAATTTCCGTTAACTTTTACTGAAGTACTTGGATTTGATGATGTGAAAGAAGTATTAGCTCCCGATCCAACTGCATAATCCATCGCAAAATCGCCAACCGCATTTGCATCTGCCTCCGTAGGTATTCCGGCAGCTCTTACAGTCCAACTGTTGGTAAAATTATAACCTGAATACGTTCCTGCCGTATAGGGTTTTACATATCCCGCAGCATTTCCACCTGTAAATACAACTGATTCTAAAACGGCATCACCACTGATAACTGGGTTTGAGGATACGTCAAAACCCACTGCGCTACCTTCAACCTGACTAAAGCCGCCTTGTTTTTCGACAAGCATAAAAGTTCCTGTAAGTTTTTCATAAGTTCCTGTGTTATTAGCAAACCATCCTTGGTTACTAAGTAACAATTGGTTTATGTTGTTATAAATGATTCCGTTTGTATTTGCGGAAAACTGAATGATACTTAAAAATACTAATCCAAAACCTGAAATTGTACCCACTGTATTAGAATTTGCCACAACACAATCCCTGAATATTAAATTTTGCGTTGCTGCCCCACTAAGGTTAAATACGTTTCCTGCTGTAGCTATAATGGTTACACCTTTGATGCTTCCTCCATTTGCTCCTTCAAAAATATTTCCTGAAGTTCTTATGATAATATCGTTATTGGTATCCAATCCTTGAACATACGCATTGTTTAAATCAATAGGAAAATTAAATGGTACTGTACCATTAATTTCATACAATGTATTAGAATTTAAAACATATTTTGATCCTCCTCCTACAGCAAGTTCAGCAGCTAAAACCGTTGCTAAAACATCTGTAGATTTTATACGTTTAAAATTGATTCGGCCTGGTACGCCGCTAACAATTGGTACCCAGGAACCGGTTGAATAATAATAAAATGTTTTCAAATCAGTATCATAAACAATTAATCCCTCTGCCGGAGTTGCAATAGCGTTTTTTTGTATTGTTCCCATTCTGGGCGTCAACATTCCTTTTGTGCCAGATGTGACATCCAAAACAGAACTTATATTGGGTGTTACTGTTCCAATCCCGATTTGAGCATTTCCTGTTAAAGTAAAAAGAAGGAAAAAAAGGAACATTACTACTTTATTATTTTGAAGAAAAGATTTAGTGATCATAATTTTTAATTTTAGTGAGTTGGTGTATATTTTATTTACCTGAATTTGATATGATAATTTTTTCAGTGAATCTTTCATTATCAATTGTTAAGAACTCTGTAATGTAAACGCCGCTGCTTAGTCCGCTGGTTGAAAAAGTATAATCCTGATCTGTTCCCAAATCTTTTTTTGATAGTACAGTTTGGCCTAAAACATCATATAGTTTAAATGATTTTAGATTTAAATTATGAGGATTTTCGGCTCTTAGTTTACTATTACCGTTATCCTGAATAATGAAAAATTGTTTTGCAGTATTATTACCAATGCCAAGTGTAACAGTATCTTTAAAGGTGATTTTAAAGCGGTCATTGTAAACTCCGGGCGCAACAGTAACTTGGTAAGTTCCATTTTTGATGTCATGATAAGAATCGTTAAGAGCATCATAAATGTAAATCTTCTGTGTATTGTCGAAGTTTATCACCTCGGGAATAGAAAATTTAAAACTAGCTGTAACGGTAGCTTTTACAGTAAGTGCAATTTTCTTTGTTTCATCAAAATTGATCCCCTGAATAACATAGCTGCCGTTTTCTATCAAAAAAGTAACATCGTTAGGCAGCGCATCATCCATATTTAGTGCATCAATTCCATAATCAACTTCATCAGTAGCTGTTGGTACAAAAGCTAATGCTAATTGTCTTGTAAATTGATTGTCAATGATTGTATTTAACTTAAAATGCGAAACCTCTTCACCAGCTTCTTCGGCGGAATTTCCTTTTTTAGCGTTTTTTTCTTTTGGAGTTTGTCTTTCAAATTGAGACGAACCAGCGCTTTCTTTCATAAACATCCTATGACTATTTTTGAATGTGGCAGATCCGCTTGCAATGCCACTAATAACAAATCCCTGACCTATAGGAGAATATTTTCTACTTATTATAAGTCCGGATGATGAACCACCGGCGTTTACTGAACCATCTCCGTTATACGAACTAAAAGTAGCGGGGGTATAGACACCAGCAGCCCCTAAACTTACAGGAGAATAGGATCCGTAGCCTCCTCTGTAGTTGATAAGAGTATGAGAGTGTACTGTTTTATCCTGTTCCCAAAAGTAGGCGATGCCACCAGTTGCCGCGTTCGAACCGTCTAAAAGAAAAGCATTTAAATGCAAAGCTGATGGATAAGGATTCCCGGTTAGGGTTGCATTATTGATACCTAAAGTAATAGTGATAGTTCCATCATTTGGTTTTCCTCTAAAATCATATCTCTGCGCACTTCCTGAATTGTTGGTTAGTCCGGTTCCTTCAGGGTCTGTTGCATCTGTTCCGCTAGTACCTTTCATCGAAAAACCTTCGCCGGGAGCTAATGTTGTTGCTCCGCCAACGAAAACCCATTGCGAATAATTATTGGCGTTAGTGAGCTTATAAATCCACTTTGAAGCTATTGCCAGTGGGTTGGAAGTTCCGTTAGAATTAGCCGGAGCTAAAATAACAGTCGTTGTCGAAGCTATAGAAGTTGTTGGTCTGCTTAACATTGTGATTCCAAAGTTTTCATTTCCGGAAACAGCAGAAGCATTTCCTACGGGTGAACACCAATAGTTATAATCAAAATTGTCTGAAGTGCCTTCCTGATAAACAGAGACAACACCTGACCCTGTATTGATAGAAGCTCCCAAAGTTCCCTGTAATAATTGCGAATTATTTCTTAAATATAAATTTGAACTTGAAGCTAAATTAATATCCTGCTGAACATATAAGACTTCATTTTTTACATACATGTTTGCATTGGGACTAAAATAAATCTGTGAGATGGATTTTGTAGTTGCCAGAATCAAAATGAGTAAAGTAGTTTTTTTCATGATTTTCATTTTTTAGGACATTAATAAAGTTTGATTTTTACTTGTATCATGACCTATTTGATTTTTCGACGATCGATTTTGAGATAGGTTTTGTTCTTTTTAAGAGAAAAAAAATGCCCAACAAAACACCGCCTGCGAATAGTATAGATATTTCGCTGTCTATTGGTACCGGATCACCTACAGGAGGGGGTATAGATTGTGGCTGCGGAGGAAAGGGCATAGCGGCACTTTTAAAAGTTACACTAAAAAATAAGAGTAGTAATAACTGTAACTTTCTAATTTTCATATGATATTTTTAGATTTGGGTAAATAAAATTCATGAAATCGAAATTATTTTTACTTTATTGAAGCATCAATTGGTAAGAATAATGGTATAAAAAATAAGAACGGCTTGTAGTAAAATAGTTATTTAAGAGAATCGTGTATGATGTCTAATCTGTTGGCAAAGAGTGAATGATGGAACAATGTGTTAATTTGTGAAACAATCTGATGGGCATTTCACTTTAATCTTGTAATAAATAAGCTTTTCGTACTTTTAAGATCTATTTAGGTTTAATAGAATTAGGTAGGTATTTTTTAAATGTATTGAAAAATTATCATGTATTTTTAAATATTTTTAAAAAAAAATTATACTGTGTGGCGATAAAAATTAAAATATTCGTAAAATTTAGCCAAAACACATTAACGAAGATTTTGAAGAAGAAAATAATCTACTAACAAATAATGATTGACTTTTAATTGAAGTTTCTTTTATTAAATAGAAAGTTTTGCGTGATAATTAAAATGCACACAAAAGAAAAGATTGTTTTTTGAAGATGAATCTAAAGTGAAAATACTTTATACTTTCGTTTAATTGTTTTGGCTTGGAAGTGCCAGTATATTTTTGTTGATGATATTTTTATCCGAAACATTTTTGGCTAAGCCAAAGGCAGTTTCAAAATGTTGTAAAGCTTTTTGATCATCATACCCTGAATATAAATGTCCGAGTAAAGAATAATAAAAATGATTATCAGTTAATTGTAGTTTTTCTGCTTCAACAATTGCTTCTTGTTTTCCTGCCACTTTAGATAAAGCATACGTTCTGTTTAAAGCAACAATAGGAGAATACTCTAAAATGATCAAATGGTTATACAATTCTAAAATATGCTGCCATTTTTCAGTTGTGTCTTTTTTCTGCGTATGCCAGTAGGCAATTCCGGCTTCGAGATGGTATTTAGATAGTGTATTTCCGGTAGAAGACTGACTCAGAAAATAAGTTCCTTTGTCTATTAATTCCTGATTCCATAACGATTCATCCTGATCCTGATATAAAATAATTTCTCCGTTTTCTGTTGTTCGGGCATCGAATCGTGACGAATGAAAACACATTAAAGCCATCAATGCATTAGTTGCAGGCAGATTGGTCGTTTTGTTCTGAATTAATAAATAAGTCAAACGCATGGCTTCGGCACAAAGATCTTTTCGTAAAGTCGTATTTTGCGAAGTAGAGTAGTAGCCCTCAGAAAATAAAAGATAAATGGTTTTAAGAACCGTATCGATTCGTTCTTGTACTTCGGTTGAGTTCGGGTTTTGAATTTTGATGTTTTCTTCCTTAAGTTTTTCTTTGGCGCGATTTATTCTTTTATAAATCACTTCTTTATTAGAAAGAAAAGCATCGGCAATTTCGTTGATTCCAAAACCGCATAGTAAATTTAAGGCAAGCGCAATCTGAGCTTCATCAGAATTGCAGGGATTGCAAACTGTAAAAATCATTGCTAACTGACTATCAGAAATATTCTGATCAGATAAATCAATTTCGATTTCAGGATTGTTTAATGCGGAATTATATTTTATTTCGGTGACAATTTTCTTTTCGAAAATATCATTTCGTTTAAAATAATTCTTGGTTTTATTTTTAGCCACAATATAAAGCCAGGCCGTTGGATTTTCAGGAATTCCTTTAATTGCCCATGTTTCTGATGCTGTCAAAAAAGTATCACTCACAATATCCTCAGCAATTTCGATATGATGAATACCAAACAAATTGCACAAAACCGAAACTATTTTCTGGTACTCGGTTCTAAATAAATGAGGGATGAGTTCTTGGTTCATAGTGGTGAAAGTAAATTCTAATATATTGCCCGCGGGTTTTACGGGTTAAACGGGTTTTCGCTGGTTTATTTCTTTTTGGCATCTTTGTCATCTTGGCGAAAACACTCTTATGAATGATTGTCCTAGCCCCGATAGAAGTGGAAATCCTTTTGTGGCGGTGTTCGCCACAAAAGATTGGAACGTATAGCGGGATTAGCTCCTAAAAAAAACAGCGAAAACCCGTTTAACCCGCCTAATCCGTGCGCAATGTATTGGAATTTGGAATTTAAAAAAAATTGAAATTTTTAATAATTCTACATCGCCTGACGTATCTCTACATTTCCACCCAAGTTCAAAACCGGACATCCTTGAGCGATTTCGGCTGCTTCGTCATAATCCTTGGCTTTTATGATAATCAATCCGCCAATAGATTCTTTGATTTCTACAAAAGGTCCGTTTGTAATTCCTTTTGCTTTGCTGACAATTTTTCCTTGTCCGTCCCATTTTTGCAAAGGTCTGGCAAGTTTATCCTGTGCGGCCAAACCACCAAACCAGTTTTGCCATTGTTGCAAATGTTGTTGCAATTCTTCGGGTGAAGGCTGATTTTCTTTGGTGGTAAAATCTCTTCTGAATATTAATATAAATTCGTTCATTGTTTTTATTTTATTGTTTTATCTTAAATGTTTTTTACGCAGATTTTCCAAATTAAATCTGCAAAATCTGCGTGAAATAAAAATCTTTTTTAATCTATTATCTGGGACTAATGTCTAATATTATAGTAAAAAAAGCTGTCTTTTATTTGAGATATAAATTTAGTGTTTTACCAAAGACAAAAAACAGCCTGATTTATTTATCCAAATTGTCCCACTCTGTAAGTTCCCGGAGTATTAGGAAATGCAAGGTTAAAACGATTCCAGGTATTGATTGTGGTAATTACAAGTGTAAGATCGATTAATTCCTCATCAGAAAATTCACTTTTTGCGATCGCATAAACATCGTCATGAACCTGACAAGCCGTTACAGCTTCCGCCCAAGCCAAAGCAGCTCTTTCTCTTGAAGTATAATACGGAGTTTCTCTCCAAGCGCTTAAACCAAATAAACGTTGTGGAGTTTCTCCGGTTGCCAAAGCTTCTTTTGAGTGCATGTCTAAACAATACGCACAACTATTAATTTGTGATACTCTAAAATCGACTAAATCTAATAACGATTTTTCAAGTCCTGATTTTTTAATGTAACCTGTAATGGCAAATAAAGTACTTAACGCTTTTTGACCTTTTTCGAATGCATTGATTCTAGTTTCCATGATGTATAATTTTTAATGTTATACTCTAATGACAACTGAACTTTCAGGATTGGACAAATTTTCGAAAAAAAATATAGAATTTTACGAAGTTTTTTTTAACCCTTGATTTTGCTGGGTTTTGATGTGTTTTTAATTGAGGATTAAATCTATATTTTTAGAATAGTTAGACAATAAAGGTTTGCCATTAAAACTATTTGTCATTGTCCAGGGTACAAGTTGTCCTTTTTCGATGATTTCTTTTTTAGAATAAACCATACTAAAATACATTTCTAAATCATTTGGATTTTTCGGCATTGGTTTATTTTTAGACTCTTGGGGAATATCTTCGTAATAATATGTGGATTGTTTTAAAACAGGATATTTATTAAGTAAATAATCATTTAAAGTAAATCGCGGGCCATCGCCTTTGCATAAATCTTCAAATAAAATAGGTGTAATAGTCAGATTTTTAATATTCTGCTTTAAACTTTTGTATTGATCCGAAGTTGTCGAAAAATCAGATTCCTTCAGATTATCCTTTTGAGACAATTGCCTGATAACCGAGAGTCGGACATAATCGCCATTGATTTCGGTAACCTTAAATACAAAATAATATTTTTGGTAACTCTGGCTTCCGTTAATACCAGTTTCTTTACTAAAAATAAAGCTTCCTACTTGTAGCTGATGTTCTTTTGTAGTGATGGCTTTTTTCCACATATAAGGCTTGTAAACCTTTTCTCGTATGAGATAAAAAGCGATTAATGTGATAACGGAAATTAGGATTATTTTTTTCATTTGTTTGGATAGTAGGAGCGAAGTGCTTTTACAAATATCAACAAATTTTAATTAGGGTTGAAGAAAAAAAATAGCCACAGATTAAAAGGATTAAAAAGATTTTTTAAAAGATCTGCGAAATCTGCTAAATCTGTGAGAAAAAAAATACTAGCTAATAAATATTTCACCCCACTGGGCTTATTGAAATGTGGATATTAAATTACCTATAAATATTACGTCCCGCCGGGACTTTTTATTATTAACCTTAAAAGTAAAGAAAGCTCCAGCGGAGCGTTATATTTATAGCAAAAGAAGAATACAATTGTTGCTAAAGCTCCAGCGGAGCGACATATATTGCATAGCGATATTTTTATGTGTTGAAATATGTCAAACACAAAAAATTTAAGAATCCAGCCAATTCTTAAAATTATTAATTTCTTTTTTGCTTAAAATAATAGGCTCGCTATCCGGAATGGCAACATTTAATAAAATCTCGATTTTCTGACTAGAATGCTTGATTATCTCCTGAATATGATGACGGTTGATAATGTATTTTCGATTGATTTTAAAGAAAAGTACAGGATTTAGTTTGTTTACCAAATCTTTTAGATTGCTGTTGTATAAATAACTGCTGCCGGAATTGGTGTAAATAAACATATGCTTTCCTGTGGCATAAAAATAGGTAATTGAAGTATCGTTTATAGAAAGAAGCTTATCCCTGTGATTGACCAAGAAATGATGCTGAACGTTGCTTTGATTTTCAATTTCGACCAAAGATTCAACAATCAGGTTGGTATTAAAAGTTTCTTTTATGTTTTTGTATTTTACGAGCGCTTCATGTAATTCTTCTTCTTCGTAAGGTTTTAGAAGATAATCTATAGTGAAATGTTTGAAAACTTTTACGGCATAAGAATCGTAAGCGGTAATAAAAATAACGGGGCATGAAACAGTTGCCTGCTCAAAAATGTCAAGACTTTTTCCGTCTCCTAAATGAATATCCATAAAGGCAAGATCAACACTATTTTTCGTAAAGAAAGCTACGGCATCTTTTACAGACTTGAGTACCGTGATTTCATTGATCGAAATAATACTTTGTTGTTCTAATATTGATTTGAGATAGTTTGAAGCCAAATGTTCGTCTTCAATAATAACTATTTTCATTACGTTTAATTTTCTGTAAAGTTAAAAAAAAAGCTCCGTTAAAAACGGAGCTAATTTTTTTACAAATCAGGATTATTTAAACGGGCATCAAGAGGGAATGGAAGCGTATAACGCGGATCATTTTCTATTAATGTATAATCTTGATCATTAAAAGTATGATTGATTTGTTTTTGTGTTGTTCTTCTTAAATCAAACCAACGGTGACCTTCTACAGCAAACTCACGTTGTCTTTCCTGAGCAATAAACTCAAGAAGCTGAGTTTGTGTCATTGTAGCAATCGAAGTACTTAATGTATTAAAAGCTGTTGTAGTGTATCTGTTTTTGATAAAAGTGATTACAGTTGCTTTTGCTGTTGGCAAATCGCTTAATTGTGCCGATGCTTCTGCTTTAGTCAAATACAATTCAGATGTTCTGAACGTACATTTTTGAGCGATATCACCACCTTTTTTAAATCTATATCTGCTTCCGCTTGCCTGATAATATAAAGCAAAACGTAAATCGTTTGTTTTATCGTAAACGCCTGTTAAAGTTGGCGCAGCATATGATGCTCCTTTCAAAAGATTAATAAAAGGATCCTCAAGTGCTAGTATAGATTCTGGTCCGTTGTAAAGATTTGGTAAAGCAGCAGTAGTGTTTAAGTTGATTAAAGCACTTTTGTATGTCATTGCTTTATCTGCAGCAGCAATAGCTTTTGCCCATTCTTTTCTGTATAAGAAAATACGAGATTCCATTGCATATAAAGCAGCTTTAGAAAAACGGTAGTTTATACCCGCTGTCTGAGTGTCTAAATTCAATAATTTGCTAGCCGCTTCATTATCAGATAAAATCTGGTCGTAAATAACAGCGACACTTTGAGGAACGTAAGCCTGCTCTAAATCTATTTGTAAAGCCAATGGAACACCTCTGTCTGTTCCAGCTGTTGCAGCATTAAAAGGTTTACTGAAGATATTCAATAAATCAAAATAAGTTAATGCTCTTAGTGCATAAGCTTCTCCTATTAGTTGATCTTTCTCTGCAGAAGGCGCTAGTTTTGCGCTTGCTTCATTGATGATAACATTCGTATAGAAAATTCTATTGTACAAAGCAGCGTAAGGAAAACTGTTTGTAGTTTTATCAGGATTGGCATCGTTCCAGATATAATGATCTCTGTAAAAAGTGGCATTATCATTAAATTCATCTAAAATCAATTCGTCTGCTCTAATAGCAGATAATGCTTTATGAATAGCAGTTGTAGAATAACCGCTTGTCATTACAGCTCTGTAATCAGTTAAAGTTTCCGGAATTACTTTACCTACCGGCTCAACATCAAGATAATGATCGCAGCTTACAGTAGTAATGGCTACACCGGCAAAGAATACGTATTTTAATATATTTTTCATTTTAAATCAGATTAAAAAGTTAGGTTACATCCTAAAGATATTGATCTTGGGATTGGTTGTGCATAGATATTTCCGTACGTTTCAGGGTCAAAGTAACCTTTATAATTAGAACTGATTACAAATAAGTTTCTTCCTTCGATACTAAATCTAACACTATCCATAAACAATGTTTTTGTTGCTGTTTTAGGCAATGAATATCCTAAACGAACGCTGCTTAAACGCATATAGCTCATTTCATGAACCCATGTATCTAAATAGTTGTAAACATTAAGCGGCGCCCCTGCTGGAGAAAACCATTGGAAAGCCATCCATGAATCTCCTGTTCCTGAAGTTGCACTAGTAATTCCAGGTATGTTCGAACCTGTATTAGTAGGTGACCAAGCATTAAGTATATCTGTAGTGTAGTTTTGACCACGATCTACTTGTGTACCATTAAAATTTGGTCTTTCAACAACAGTTTGTTTAAGATTGAAAGTGGTAGCAACAGTAAGATCAAAATTATGAACTTTAAAAGTGTTAATAATACCACCGGTAAATTTAGGATCTGCATCTCCAACATAAGTAAACAAATCTCTTGTTTGTTCATCTGTAAGTTTTGATTGCGAGAAAACTCCAGGGAAAAAATCTGCATAAGGATCAAAAAGACCAAAAAGAGTTTGCGTGTTTACAGTTTCTCCTTTTTTATTTACAAATAAAGGGAAACCACTTTCGTCAATTCCGTTAGTTTTTAATGCAAATACAGCATTAACAGGTAATCCTTGTCTTGAAGGTAAATAGCTGTTAGATCTTGTCTGGATACGATCAACAGTACTCTTATTATGAGCAAAATTAATAGTCGTGTTCCATTTAAAGTTAGGACGGTCAATGTTTCTTGTAGACAAAGAAATTTCATATCCTTTATTCGTTACCTGAGCCCAGTTAGCGTTTGTATATTCAAAACCGTTTTCAACAGGAAGTGATTGTAAACCAATTAAATCAGTACTTTTTCTTCCGTAAACATCAGTTACAATGCTGATACGATTGTTGAATAAACCAAGATCCATCCCGAAGTTGGTATTCTCCGTTTTTTCCCATCTTAATTTATCATTTGGAGGAGAAATTACAGTAATAATAGGTTCTGATTGCCCCGGTAAAATAATAGTTGTCTGATTTGTTCCAACAACATACGGAGAAGTATTTTTATCGATATTTCCTTGTAAACCGTAAGACGCACGTAATCTTAAATTAGAAACTATTTCGCTGCCTTTTAAGAAATTTTCTTCAGATACTGCCCATGAACCAGAAACTGCCCATAATGGTAAGTATTTGTATTTAGGATCTACACCAAATAAATCTGAACCGTCGTAACGAACACTTCCAAAGAAAGTATATTTTCTGTCATAAGTATAAGATGCTGTTGCGAACAATGATGCAAATGCATTTTCGTTTTCACTCTTTAAATACGTTCTATAGTTTAGATTAGATGCATAAGCCTGAGTTGGAAAAACAATTTGAGTTGTAGTCAATGTTTTCGGGTCGAAACCAAAACCTTTTGTATTAATAGAGGTGTTTTTGTTTTTTCTTAATTCATTACCCACCATAAATTCTAACTCATGTTTTCCTGCAAGAGTAGTACTATAGTTTAACATCGTTTTCCAGTTATATTGAAAAAAGTCAGTGTTTGAATTTTGAATAATTCCGCCCACAGGAAGGAAATAAGTATAAGCTCCATTTGCAAATACACTTGTTTTTTCTCTTTCTTTTCTTGTAAAGTAAGTGTCTTTACCAGCATATTTTTCAGAAGCATTGTTGTCAAACTGTAAACCAATTTGTGTACTTGCTTTTAATCCTTTTACAATATTGTAATCAACGTCAAGTAATGCTTTTATAGATCTTGTAGTCAATTCGTAATTGGTATTTTCCCTTTCTTCTAAGTAATTAAAAGGAATATATACACTTCCATTTCCATACCCGGTCATGTCTTTATCATAATTATAACTTCCATCAGCGTTTAATGGAGCTAAATATGGATTTGCGTTTCTGGAGTAATTAGCAGGATTTGTAAAAGTGTCTGTATCTGAAATATAAGATGATTTTTTACTTTGCGTACCAAAAATTCCAACTCCAACATGTAATTTATCAGTTACATCAAAGTTGTTTTTTAAAGTAAGGTTGTATCTGTCAAAACCAGTTCCGATAGTAGCACCTTCTTCGTTGTAAGCTCCTAAAGAGAAATAGTAATCAGATTTTTCTCCACCACCAGATAAACTTAATGTATATTGTTTGTTGATGGCACTTCTGTACAATAAATCGCCCCAATTGGTATTGGTGTTTCTTAAAGCGTTAATTGAGTTTTGTGTTGTTGGACTTAGAGACGAAAAACCTCCCGATCTGTAGGCTCCTAATTCATTAGCCTGTTTAAGAATACGGGAAATTTCTCCGTTACCGTCTCTGTAAGTCAAATCTTCTCTTGAAGCCAGCGAAAGTTCAAAATCTACTTTTTGAGAAGAATTTAAAAGGTTTAATTTAGAAAAATCAGGTTTTTGAGTCACGAAAGTATTCACATTCAAATCTACTTTCATGCTTCCTTTTTTTCCTTTTTTAGTCGTTACCACAATAACACCGTTTGCAGCTCTTGCCCCGTAAATGGCAGTTGCAGCAGCATCTTTTAATATGGTAATATCTTTAATATCTTCAGGATTTAAACCTGCGATAGAAAAATTGCTTAAAACATCGATATTGTCTTTATCATAATTTTGAGGAACATCATTTCCTTCAAGTGGTAAACCATCTAAAACCCATAACGGATCCTGCGCACCATTAAGAGAGGCAGTACCACGAATTCTGATTTTAGAGATCGTTCCAGGAGCTCCTGTTTGTTGTGTTACGGCAACACCCGCAACCTGACCAATTAACATTTGATCTAAACTCGCCACACCCGCTTGTTTGATATCTGCCATTTCAACTTTTGCAACAGCTGATGTCAGTTTTCTTTTTTCGATCTTTTGGTAACCTGTTACTACAATTTCTTTTAATTCGCTAACATCAGATTTTAAAGAAATAGTGTATTGGTTTTTATCTGTAATATCAATTGTATAAGGCAAATATCCCATATAAGATACTCTTAAAGTTTTGATATTACTGTTAATTTTAAATTCAAAAGCACCATCAAAATCGGTTACGGTCCCAAGGCTTGCACTTAGGATCACCCCTTTTTGTTCTGTGTTATTCGATACGGAACTGTTCTCTACAGAAACAGTAACTCCTGGTATTGGCAGTCCGTCTTTGGCATCAAGTACCTTTCCTTTAATAGTCCTTTCTTGCGCATATCCCGAAAGGGCAAGAAGGAAACTCAGCATGTAAAATAAATTCTTCATTGGGTTGTTTTTGGATTGTATTAATTTATAGTGTGTTGTTTAAAGCCTTTTCAATACGTTGAATCAAATCAAAATAATGGTTTCTGGTTTCCTGATTTCCGATGTTTCTTTTCGTTTTCAGTAATTGTAACACCTGATTCAATTCGCCTTTTTTATCAGATGTAACTTCAGAAACTCTTTTTAGAGAAGATTGATTAATGTTACGCGCCATTTTAGATTCATCTAAATAATCACATAAATGAGGCATGCTTAATGTTTCTTCTAACTGAATGATTTTTTTAGCATCAGTTTTTTCAAAAAGTTTATTTGTTGAAACAATCAATACATCAACATAATTTTTCTGAGTCATACGCTCCATAATCGTAAGTGATTTATTCTGGATCGTAGGAGCAAAAATATTTTGGTGAAGTGTTTTGAATAATTGAGTTACCGTAAACACATTTTCTTTAGCTTCATTACGCTGAAACAATTCATTTTCTGTAATTCGCAATAAACGATCATCGCTTAATAAACTGTATAGAATTCCGTATTGTAATTCTCTTGCCAATGTGTAAGGAGTGTACTCATAAGGTCCAAGAGGAGAATCTTTCAACGGATTTGTTTTATCTAAAATCGGGTTAAAAAACAACCATTCCGGAAGTTTGATACTATTGCTTAATAGGTATGAAACCGCTCTTTTCTGGATCGCAGCCGGAACTGCAACATAACTTTGTTTGTTATCACCATGAACCGTTGTGTTCAGGTAAATACCACCAACATTGCTTAATACATGGTAGTTGTACAAATTCCATTGCCCAATTGCACCAATATAAAGTTTACCGGTTTGGTAGTAAGATTCGTCTTTATCATACGTCCATTCAAGGATTTTGCTTACGACTCTTTTTAAGTTTTTAAGTCCGTATTCACTCGCTTTCATCGCGTCATCACCTAAATCTTCAGATTGAGAACGAGGATCAATCGTGCTGTCTCCGTCTTGTTGTTCTCCGTAGAAATAAACAGGATCATTTTGGTGTTTAGAGATTAATGCATTTAAAGCATTGTGCTCTTCTGTTTGATCAGCGTACCATCTGTAACCCCATTCGATAGCGTATTTATCATATTCACCAATTTTTGGCGTAATAGCTTCTACGTGATCTTCCGGTTGTGCGATATAATTGTAACGCGCATAATCCATGATTGACGGAGCAGTTCCGCCCATTTTTGCTGTAAAAGCCGGAGATCTTAACGATTCTACCGGGTAAGCAAATGAAGCACCCATGTTGTGTTTTAAACCAAAAGTGTGTCCAACTTCGTGAGACGATACAAAACGAATTGCTTCTCCCATATGTTCATCACTAAATTTGTTTCCTCTTGCTTTAGGGTCGATCGCACCAGTCTGAATACGCATCCAGCTTTGTAATGAAGTCATTACATTGTGCCACCAGATAATATCAGATTCGATAATTTCACCGCTTCTTGGGTCTACAACTGCAGGTCCCATCGCGTTAGATTTTGGCGAAGCCACATAAGTAATAACCGAATAACGTACATCATCAATATCAAAATCAGTATCTTCTTCAGTAGGTTCTTTGGCAATTACAGCATTTTTAAATCCTGCTTTTTCAAAAGCAGCCTGCCAATCGCGAACACCTTCTATAATATAAGAACGCCATTGTTTAGGTGTCGACGGATCGATATAATATACAATAGGTTTTTTAGGCTCTACCAATTCGCCTCTTTTGTATTTTTCGATATCTTCTTTTTTAGGCTCTAATCTCCAACGCGTAATTAATTCTTTCTCTAACATTGCATGTTGGCTATCGCTAAAATACCAGTGTTTTTCAGAGAAATATCCAACACGTTTGTCTGCAAAACGAGCAGGCATAGGCGTTTTATCCAATAAAATAATATTAGAAGTTACACCAATCGTAACCGATAGAGCAGGACCACCTTCAGCTACGGAAGTAGTCAATTGTGATTTTACTACAATATTTTTAGGGAAAGTTTTCACACTTTCTATATACGAAAGATCAGATTTTACAGATCCTCCAAAACCAATATTGCTTAAAACATCATTAAAGCTTTTTTGTTTTCCGTCAAAAACCTTATTTGCTTTAATAACTATCGATGTCGAATCGTTGTTTTTTGTTTCGATATCAAAAACTTCTATAATAGATTCTGAGAAGTTACTGTTTACAGATGCTGTAATAGCGTCTCCAACCGGCGATGAAACTTTTGGTACAGATGATTTTACCCAAACTTTTTTGGCAACAAGATCTTTATGAAAAGTGATAATTTTATTTTCGTAATTCATTCCTTTATTCAAACCTGCATCATTAACCGGTAAAGGAACATTTGAAATTTTATTTACAACTAAAAATTCTCTTTGAAACAATGAATCGTTGATCTCCAAATAAAGATCTGTTTTTACCTGAATGGTATTGAACAATCCTTTTTTGAATGTTCCTTTTTTAATAAGGTCATCATATTTTTGTCCTTTCGAATTTTTTAATGAATCCTTAACTTGTTCTGTTTTGTCTTCTTTATTCTTTTTATTCTTTTTTTGAGCTATCATAGTACTCGTATTCAGCACTAACATCACTAAAGCGATATTTTTTAGACTTCTCAACAATGCCTTTTCTCTCATAGAAAGTTAAGTTTAGGTTAATTTTTGGCTAAAAATATTGCATGGATTACGTTAAAAAAAGCAAAATGGAGTGAGTGGCTTTTTTTCGGGAGTGAATGTTTTTTTTTATCCAATTAAAGGTAAAATGCAAGTAAAATCGCCGTCTTTTTTGTAGGCTTTAAAATTGTCTTTAGAGTAGTATTTATAAATACTTTCTAAATATTTGTGACCAAACTTAGATTCTTTCCCGAAGTTTTGCTTTTCGTTTAAATTATTGGTAATAATTACAACGTTTTCGTTAATGTTAATTGTTATTTTTAATGGCGTTTCTTCAGAAGCAATATTGTGCTTGATCGCATTTTCTACAGCAATCTGAAAAGCTAGATATGGTACTTTTTTCGCCAGAAAACTTTCGTCTTCTATGTTGATGGTAAAAACAAATTCTTCGGTAAAACGGGTTTGTTGCAAAAAGATATATTTCTCTATAAAAAGCAATTCTTCCTGAACCGTAACAATATTATTAACCGGAGGATTTATAAGATACCTGTAAATTTTAGAAAGGTTTAATGTGAATTTTCTCGCCACACCAGTATTCGAATCGATAAGCATATAAAGCGAATTGAGCGAATTGAACAAAAAGTGCGGATTTATTTGCTCTTTTAAATGTTGCAACTGAATCAGGGCTTTCTCCTTATTGATCATTTCGTTTTCTAAAAGAAGCTTGTTTTTTTCCTGCGCCAGGATTTCTTTTTCCTGAAAAGTTTTCCGCGTAAAAATGGTAAACAAGTAAAAGAAAACAATTAAAATGGCCGTAGTAATAATATAAATGAGATACGCGTATTGTTTTACCGCATTTACATCTTCGTTTGAAATTTCCCTCGGAAAGTTTACTGCGATATACCAATGAGTTCCCTTTACATTCAGACGTTTGGTATATCTTACAATATCTAAAAACAAATATTCTGATGGAGCGATTCTCTTGCTAAAACCTTCTCTTTTAGTAAAAGTAGTATCCTGAGGCGCTATATTCGTCAGTTTAAAAATGTTCTTTTTAAGTAATTTTACTTCAGGATGGTAAATGATCGTTCCTTTTTTATCAAAGACAAAAGCATAGTTAGGCGCTTTTTGATCGATGGTCGAGAAATACGTCTGAAGCGATTTTAAGTCGATGTCGTAGCCATATCGTATTACAGTTCCGTTTGCAGCGGTATACTTATAATAAATGCGCCAGAAAAAGTTTTCAGGATCCTCGACAATAGTATTAGATTGATTAAGATCTCTGTTTTTAGCCACAAACTCTTTTATAGAATTTTCCAGCTGACTATTATTTTTAGAAACGGTAAACTCTATCTTTTGATTGTCGATCTGAAACCAGTTATTCTTTACCAGACTGTCATTGGCATGAATGTTACTTAAAACTTTTAAATTATCAGATAAGTTTTTGGCGTTGCTAATATCTGCAATTCGTTTCAGTTCATTTTTAGTCTCCAAAAAGCGCGATAATTCCTGAGCAATGACTTCTTGTTTTTTTACAAAACTACGTTGTGAGCTCTCAGCATTAGATTTTTCGGTAACCTGAGTCATTAATCCACTCAATATATAAATGGAAAGCAGCGTAAGAAAAACGAAAATGATTCCTAAAATGAAGAAGTTCCTGCCGGAAAAGGTATTTTTTAAAGTAAATTTCAAAGTGTAATAAAAAAAATTAAGAAGCATCGAAGTCCTTAATTGCAATAGGGTAATAATTTTTTTTCGTGTGCAAATATAAAACTTTTTGACTGATACACTTAGAGTTATGAAATCTTAACACATATTTCGGGTAGTCGTTTAGTAAAAATCTTGTTAAGAGAGAAGAATGTTTCTCGTTACGTAGATTTAACCGCAAAGCGCGCAAAGTTTTTTTATTTTTCTGTACGGTTAGAAAACGCAAAGTTCGCAAAGCTTTGTGTTTAAACTTTCTTACTTTGTGCTTAATCATTTAACTGCAAAGAGCACAAAGTTTTTTTATTTTAGGAACGTTTATAAAAACGCAAAGTTCGCAAAGCTTTATTTAAACTTTGCGAACTTTGCGTAAACCTTAGCGTTCTTTGCGGTTAAATCTACACAGCATTCATTGAAACCTGAAGTCTGAAATAAAAATTAAGAAATCTGAAGATGTTCCAGTTTTTTCCCCACCAAAGTTTTCTCTCCCACAACCTTAAAACCTAATTTTAAGTACAGTTTTTTAGCACCCGGATTTTCTTCCTCTACCAATAAACCTAAAGTCTGTTTATTTTTGGTAACAAATTCTTCGATTAGAAATTGCAGCATTTTAGAACCAATCCCTTTTCCCTGATGGTTTGGGCTTACACCTAATGAATCGATATAAAATTCACCACTTTGAGTTTCGTTTTCAGGACTAAAATCAGGATTAAAATTCAGGCGAACGTAATCAACAATAGGTTTTCGCAATTCCTGTAATTTTCCTCCGTCGTAAACTGAAACTGCACCAATAATTTCTTCGTTTTCTTCAGCTACAAAACAGTTCTGATAGGAGTATTGATTGTTTTCAGATTCAACAAAATGAAGCAGGAAATAATAAGCCGTTTTTGGATCTCTTTCATCAATAAATTTATAAATAATTTCCTCCATTGCCAGCAATAAATATTTTGCAATAAGTTCTGAATCGTCAATTGTTGCTTTTCTAATAATCATGATTTCGTCTTTTAAGTATCGCAAAATTACAGTAACTTTTAAATATGAGCTATTTTGATTGAAATTATGCTGAAAATTGTTCTTTTTTTTAAGTTTTTATTAAATCAAAATAAATTTAAACTTTTAAAATTATTAAGTTAAGATGTTTAAAATCAATTATTTATTTGTTTTTTGAAGAGGACCATTTACTCCATTATCAAGGAATTCAAGTAAAAGTAAAAACCAAGTTTCGAGACATAATTATTTTTGAGAAAATCAGTTTTTTATAGTAAAAAGCTTATTTTTTAGAACTTGATTGTTGATAACTGTTTTTTTTGAAAGTAGTATTAGGATGTCTTTTTCTGTTGATAACTTTATTTAGATCTATTTTAAATAGCTGATGTTTTGGGTGTTACGGAATATTTTGAGGCTGTTGATAAAAACCAAATTTCATATCGATTTCAAGAGGTCATGACCTGTTGATAATTGGTCGGTTTTTTAACATCAAAACTTGGCGCAACGAAGATCTGTGGGTTAATTTTGTAGGTGTAGAAATATCGTTGAAATCCCCCAAATAAACGCATCATTTTTATTTAGATAAGTCACCATTTAATACTATACATATGTCTATATTCGATAAAAGAATCAATTATAAACCTTTTGAGTATCCGGAGGTATTGCAATTTACAGAAGCCATAAACAAAGCTTATTGGGTTCATACTGAGGTCGATTTTACTGCTGATACTCAGGATTTTCATTCTCATTTAAATGCAGCTGAAAAAACAGCGATCAAAAATAGTTTACTGGCAATTGCTCAGATAGAGGTAGCGGTAAAAAGTTTTTGGGGTAATATTTATGAGCATTTCCCAAAACCGGAATTCAATGGTTTAGGAAGTACTTTTGCGGAGTGTGAATTCAGACATTCTGAGGCTTATTCACGTCTTTTAGAAGTTTTAGGATATAATGATGAATTTGAAAAACTGATGGAGATTCCGGTGATCCGCAAACGTGTCGATTATCTTTCGAATGTTTTAAAAGATACCAAATCTCAGGACAATAAAAAATATGTCGTTTCCTTAATATTGTTTAGTATTTTAATCGAAAACGTATCACTTTTTAGTCAGTTTGCGATTTTATTATCGTTTACAAGATTCAAAGGATACATGAAAAATGTGAGTAATATTATCGCCTGGACATCGATAGACGAACAAATTCATGCCAATGGAGGAATTTACATTGTAAACAAAATACGCGAAGAATTCCCGGATTACTTCGATGAAGAAACTTTAACGCTTATTAGAGAAACAGTTAAAGATTCAATCAACGTAGAAGCAGACATTTTAGACTGGATTTTTGAGGATGGTGAAATCGAAACAATCAAAAAAGCAGATTTAGTAAACTTCATGAAATTCAGAATCGATGAAAGTTTAACTCAAATCAATATTCCAACAATATTTAATGTTCCTGCTGATGATTATAAAGCAATGGCATGGTTTGAAGAGGAAGTTTTTGCCAACAGCCTTGATGATTTCTTTGCGAAAAGACCTGTAGAATATACAAAACACGACAAAAGTATTACCGCAAACGACCTTTTCTAAAAACAGCAAATTACAATTATGAATACAATAGATACAATTTCAGGAAACAGCGCTCCGCTAAGCGAAGCAGACAATAAAATGTGGTGGAAAAACTCTGAAAGTGAACAAATTTTAAATCGTGGCTATCTTTTAAAAGGTGAAACTGTAGAAGGTGCAATCGACAGAATTTGTACCGCTGCAGCAAAAAGATTGTACAAACCCGAGTTAAAAGAGTCTTTTGTAGAAATGATCGAACGCGGCTGGATGAGTATTAGCTCTCCGGTTTGGGCCAATATGGGAACAGAACGCGGTTTGCCAATTTCTTGTTTTAACGTTCACGTTCCGGATGAAATAGAAGGAATTACACATAAATTAGGTGAAGTAATCATGCAAACCAAAATTGGTGGAGGAACATCCGGATATTTTGGAGAATTGCGCGAAAGAGGAAGCGCCGTAACCGATAACGGAAAGAGTAGTGGAGCGGTAAGTTTCATGAAACTTTTTGATACCACAATGGATACCATTTCTCAAGGTGGCGTTCGCCGAGGTGCTTTTGCGGCTTATTTAGACGTAGATCACCCGGATATTGAAGAATTTTTGAAGATAAAAAGTATCGGAAACCCAATTCAGAACTTGTTTACCGGAATCTGTGTACCAGATTACTGGATGCAGGAAATGATTGATGGAGATGCCGATAAAAGACAAGTTTGGGCTAAAGTTCTTGAAAGCCGTCAGCAAAAAGGATTGCCTTATATCTTTTTTAGCGACAACGTAAACAAGAACAAACCACAAGTTTATAAAGATAAAAACCTGCGTATTAATGCCAGTAATTTGTGTAGCGAAATCATGTTGCCATCAAGTTTTGATGAATCATTTATTTGCTGCCTTTCGTCAATGAATCTGGAGCTTTACGAAGAGTGGAAAGATACTGAAGCAGTAAAATTAGCGATCTTTTTCCTTGATGCCGTTTTACAGGAATTTATCGAAAAAACCGAAGGAAACTATTATTTGGCAGCAGCGAATCGTTTTGCAAAAAGACACCGCGCCCTTGGATTAGGAGTTTTAGGATGGCATTCGTATTTACAAAAAAATATGATTCCGTTTGAAGGTCTTGAAGCTAAGATGAAAACGACAGAAATATTCAAACATATCAGTGACAAAGCCGATAAAGCGACTCAGGATTTGGCCCGTATTTATGGCGAACCAGAATTGCTAAAAGGATACGGAAGACGTAATACCACTACAATGGCAATTGCTCCAACGACTTCATCATCAGCTATTTTAGGACAAACTTCACCAGGAATTGAGCCTTTTAGCAGTAATTACTACAAAGCGGGTTTAAGCAAAGGTAATTTTATGCGTAAGAACAAATATCTTAAAGCATTATTAGAAGAAAAAGGTCTTGACAACGAAGAGGTTTGGAGAGAAATCATGCTAAATGGCGGTAGCGTTCAACACATGAGCCAATTGACTCAAAACGAAAAAGACGTTTTTAAAACCTTTAAAGAAATCAGTCAGTTAGAGATTGTGCAACAAGCATCGATCCGTCAGAAATATGTAGATCAGGGGCAAAGCATCAATTTGAATATCCCTTCAGATTTACCAATTAAAGAAGTAAACCGTTTGCTTATCGAAGCATGGCAATTAGGAATCAAAAGTTTGTATTACCAACGCAGCCAAAGTGTATCTAAAGAATTAGTTACAAGTTTGGTAACTTGCAGTAGTTGCGAATCATAAAAAATAAAGCCGGATTTTGTCCGGCTTTTTTTATGCCGTAATTTTTGCCCACGGATTATGCGGGTTAAAACGGGTTTTCGCTGGTTTTTTTTTATGTTTGGCATTTAAACTTTGACAAAGATTTATGCTCACTTTTGTCATCCCGAGGAACGAGGGATCACACGGGAAACTCCGTAAAGTAAAGAACCAATCTTTGTCGAGTTTCGTGTGTGATCTCTCCTGCGTCGAGATGACAAACTGTACGCTACAACTTTGTCAAAGTTCTATGCTCATTTTTGTCATCCCGAGGAACGAGGGATCACACCAGAAGTTCCGTAACGTAAAGGACCAATCTTTGTCGAGTTTCGCGTGTGATCCTTCGTTCCTCAGGATGACAAACTAGACGAAAAATGCTCTTATGAAAACGAGTGCCCTAGCCCCGATAGTAGAGGAAATCCTTTTGTGCCGGGGTTCGGCACAAAAGATTGTAACGAATAGCGGGAATAGCTCCTGAAAAAAAGAAACATAGATAACAAAAAACGACTTACTTTGTCACCATTATTATTGTGATTGCTTCGTTCCTCGCAATGACAAAAAGGACGAAAAAAAAAGACTGCCCTTTTACAGACAGTCTCTCTTCAAAATAAAAAAAAACAAAATTTTAATGGCTTTTACTATTCTCAAAACCTAAAATAGTAATCGTATAAGGCGTAGCCGAAACCTTGATTTTCTTAGCAATTGACATATTCGATAAGTTCAACTGAAACAATTCTCCTGTTGCTGGCGACGTGATGTAAGCGAAATTCTCTGTTAACTGCATTTGTGGTTTCGATGTCGCATCGCTTACTGTTTCCGGAATTACTTTTGCTTCTTTTTCAACCTGAAGACTCGTTAAATTGAATAATTTGAATTCACCAGAGAATAATAGAATCCCCAGTTTAGTGTTGTTGTAACTTACTTTACACTGCATAATCGTAGTGCTTTGCAGGATTGGTTTAATGGTACTGTTTTCAACATCAATTAAATAAGCGCCTTTTGCGGCAGTATATCCTATAAATTTCCCTTTGGCTTTTGTTTCTAAAATTGTTCCAAACCAAGCTGTTCCAAAATCTGCTGGAAGTGCAATTAGTTTCTGTTTTCCTGAGCTTTCAACTACAAGAACGCCACTTGCAGAGCCAAAAACAGCGTAAGTTCCGTCAGAAGCATTTCCGTGGATTCCTTTTGTGGCAACAGTAGATTCGAATAACGTTTTACCTGTATTATCGATAATTTTTACTCTTTCCGGCAATGTTCCCGCAACCGAATTATCTTTTTGGGTAATGGCATAAGTTCCGTTTAAGAAAGTCGCCATAGCGCCGTGATGTGCCAATAAACCGGCATTGATAGTTTTGAATTTAGCTCCGGCAGTATTAATTTCAGATTCTTTGGCAACAGATAAAGTTCCGTCTCCGTCATTGAAAGTTAACAATTCACCAATTTTACTTTTAAAGTGAGTTGGTAAAAGTGATTGCCCTGTTAAGGCACCAAATTTAGGATTTCCGTCTACATCAACATGATCGCCGTGGCTTTCGAATCCGCTGTCAAACGTTTCTACCGTATTGTCTGCTCTGTGAACAAGTCCGGCATATCGGCCAGATTCTGTGGTGTAAAGCGATGATTTAGCGAATTTTGCATTAAAAGAACTTATCGTCGCATCCACCGGATTGACAAGCGTAATGGCGGTTGTTTTTTCGTCAGAAAGCAATAGTCGTAAATATTTATATTCTGTTAGCGCTTCTTGCGGAGTTTCAGTGGTATTATCATCGTCATTGCTACAAGAGACCGCAAAAGTGGATAAAGCAAATAGGAAAACGAGCTTGAAATAATTGTTTTTCATGGTAAAACGTGTTTAAATTAATTTAGGTTTTAAAAAATGTGTAGATTAAAAATTGATGGTAATAGGCATTGATTTGTAAACACTTAAGTTGTAAGTAGTGTTTTTATAAAGAATGACCCAATTGTATTGGCCGGATTGCCAGGATTTGTCTGAAGTGGTTGGGTTTCCTTCAGCATCTTTGTCAGCGCCAACGACGATACTTTCGCCGCCCCAGACATCATTGATTTTTTGTAGCGTAGCAATTTTAGAAGCTGCCGGAAGCCCTTTGTGCTCTACTTTCGAAATCACTATAACTTTCTTGAAATCAAGATTATCAATGCTTTCCGGATAGTAATTCAGGCTCTTTTTGATTAAAACAGAATATAGAATTCCGTCGCCCATAATCTGGCTTACTTGTGCATGCGCCGTAATTTTATCGTTCTTTTTAAAGATCAATTCCGGTTCTACCCAGGTATTCATGTAATAAATAAGATCGTCGTTTCGCGAAAGCATATCACGGCCAATTAACGGATCAGCAGGCATATTGGCAGGATCTGTAATCGTAACTTCTTCTTTGATTTCGAGTTGCGATCCGTTTTCATCCACCACAATAAATGAGAAATCGAATTTACCTTCGGGCGCATCGGCAGGAATATTAAAATGCTTGTGTACATTGGTGTTCTTAGCGCCCTTGTATTCTGCAAATGATAATTCGAATTTCCAGTCTTTCGTATATTTTTCGCCTTTTTTAGGTAGTATTTTCAGTTGTACATCGGCGATTTTGCTGCCGGCAATTACATCTGCATTAAAATGGAAATCACGACCAATTAAAGCTCGTTTATTATTGGCGGTTCCAATTTCGATGTTTGTCGCTGTTGGTTTCAAAACTTCGTTATTGTCATCGTTGTCACAAGCTGTAAACGCAGCGGCGACAATAAAAAAGAGCAGAAATGATTTTACTTTTTTCATAAGGAATTTGGGTTTGTTAATTGAATTCATATTAAATTTATTGATGTATTAAAAAGGGAATTTTAACTGACAGAATAATGTTTCGGCTCGCTTCAGGAAGTTCGATCAACCTGTAAAAACTGGTATGATTGAGGTATTTGGCATTAAACAAATTCTGAACCTGAAGGCTAATGATAAAATCCTGTTGTCCCGCTTTTGCTTTGGTTCCCATTGCGAGATTGAACACATTACTGCTGGCGGTTTTCTTTTCGGGAGGAACAATCTGATTTTGTTGCGCTGTATAACGATAATCAAGCGAGAAATAAGTGTCTTTTAAATGCTTTATTTCTGGATTATAGGTCAAGCCAAATAAAACCGAAGCAGGCGGAGAAAAGGGAAGTGTATAGCCTTTTTTACTTCCGGACATTTGCTCCGAATACAGATATTCGGCGAGAATTTCACCGCTTAAATTTTTCAAAAACTGATAACGCGTTTGCAATTCGCCACCATAGCGCATGACTTTACTTTGCTCGTATTCAAATACCTGATTGCCGGCTCCGTAATAAATATCATGTTGTGAAGTTGGATTTAAATAAATGTAATTGGGGAAATAATTAAAAAACGGACTCAGTTGAACCGACCATTTATTTTCCTGCCAATCGATACCCAGATCTAACTGATACGAACGTTCTGCGGATAAATTAGGATCTCCTTTTTCGAACCTGAAATAATGATAGTTTACGCCGTTTGAAGCCAGTTCTTTGGCAATAGGCATTCTAAAACTTGTTCCTAAATTGGCTTTAAGTGACCATTGTCCCGGAGTATAATTTACACCTGCCGACCAGTTGAAACTATTGAATGTTCTGGTAAGTTCCTGAGATCGTTTTAGATATTGCTGCGTAGTCTGACCATTTTCTGTGATTTCGCTCTGAAACCAATCGTAGTATTCTTTCATTTCGATTTGACCATGATCGAGACGAATGGCGCCATGAAGCAGCCACAAATCATTAAGCTGAAACTTATCATAGGCAAATAATCCGGCGTTTGATTGCTTAAAAGCAGGAATCAGAAAACTCCAACCATTAATGGCATTTTGCTGTTGCTCGCCATTTAAGCCTACCGTAAATTGATGCTGACCTAGCGAAAACTCATCTTTGATCGCAACAGAGAAAACTTCTTTATCGTATTGTCTTTCAAGATCTTTTGGTGCATACATGTCGTCAGGATAGAGTGGTGGCATAAAACCATGATTAACGTAATGGCTCCATTCACGACGAAAATTTTGCTGAAAACCCAATTGTGTTTCTAGTTTATGAGTTCCTATCGAAAAGGAAGTTGTATTGCTAATTTTAGTATGCGTAACTTCCTGATGAGGCATGAGAATATCACGGCTTGATTTGTCGTGAAGTTGCGTATCAACATTTCGGGGTTCAAGTCCGTGTGCATTGGCAAAAAAGCCGCTTTTGGTGTAAATATTACTGACATAAAAAACCGATTTAAAACGATCGGTAACATAACCCAAACTTCCGTGCAAATCGAGTTCCCTTCCGGCTGTATTACGCAAATGATTTTTGTAAAGCGGAACGGTATAATTGTAAACCTGCACAATATCAGTAGGAACGCGGTAATCGCCATACTCCATAGCGGTGATTCGGGTATCGAAGAACCATTTTTCATTTCGGCCAAATAAATTAAGCGATCCTCCAAATTGTTCGTTGTTACTTTTTCCTGTAAAATCAGCGCTTCCGCCTAAAACATGCTGGGCAGGAAAAGGCACAGGTTTTATATTGATCGCGCCGCCAATAGCATCAGATCCGTACATAAACGAAGAAGGCCCTTTGATAATTTCGACTCTGTTTACGGCATATTGATCGATTTCTAAACCATGATCTGCGCCCCATTGTTGTCCTTCGTGTTTGATGCCATTTTCGACCACAATAACCTGATTGAAACTGAGTCCGCGTATTAAGGGTTTCGAGCCTCCTGAACCAATAGAAATGGTTTTTACGCCTGGAAGTCTTTGTAGTGATTGCATAAGGCTTCCGCCAAGGTTTCGCTGGATAAAACTACTGTTAACACTTTCGATATTAAGCGATTCCTGTTTCTTTTTACGGGATTCATAGCTTTCTGTAATGACAACTTCCTGTAATTGTTTGGCTTCCGGATGTAGAAAAATATCAGATAATAGAATTTCATTTTTATCGAAAGAAAGCCTCATTTCGTAAACCGAGTAACCGGAATAACTGACTGTTATTTTCTTAGAATCTTTAGGAATTTGGGTAAAGAAAAAATGACCTTTTTTATCGGTAATAGTACTTATCGAAGACGGAAAAATGGTTACGATAGCGCCATCCAACGGTTTATGACCGTCGGAAAATACGCTACCGGATATACGAACAGATTGCGCTGAAGCTTTTGTAACTATAGCAAAACAACATAGCAACAGCAAAAATGTGCGTAATCGATCTAATTTATTTTCGTTCATCAAAAACACTATAAAATTTTAATACTTAGGCCTTTAATGGTTTGCCAGCCTTCTTTATCGGTCAAGCGAATCATGAAATGATAATCGCCCGGATCGATATCGGTTGGGATGGTAATTTCCTGAACGGCTTCATAACTTTTTTCTCCGTTTGGAATCGTAACCGAATTGATATACAACATCGGATTTACAGGCTTCTTGATAGGATCTGCAACACAATTATTGACTTCGGTACTGTGCGTATGATGGTCAAAATTGTGGTGAATGTCGAGACTGTAAGAGCCCAAAGCTGCATTATCTGTAAATTTTGCCCTGAAAGTGATTTTTTGTCCGCGCGTGATTTCGCTGCATTGTATCGGGAATGCATTCGAAGCCGAAATATCAATTACAGGATATTCGGTATCAATTTCGTTGTTGTCGCTGCTACAAGAAGCAAGCGCTAACAAGCTTATTAATAAAGCAATAAGCGATTTAGTTTTCTTCATTTTGATTGATTTTTAAAGGGTTCATATTGATAAAATTGGAATTACGAAAGGGAAAATGGGATGTAGGAGATCCTATAAGAAAACCGATTTTAAACCTTGAAAACAGGATATAAAAAGGATTTCTTCGATCAATTTTTGGGATAGACAAGGAAAGTTGTAAAATCTAAAAAGCGAGCTTAAAACGAAGTGTAATGGCGTTTAAGCGATATTCAATACAAGAATGTTGAATTTAATAGTAATAGAAATAAGGGAAAATACTATTGCTCCTGATTTGATTTTTGAACAAGTTTTATCCTATAAAGGAAAATCTTTGATACCATCAGAATAGGAAATGACTTTTCTAATCAATACAATATTGAAAGAAAAACGAGTAGTAAGAATCCGGAAAAAGCGAATAACTTTTTCGATATTATTTAATTCTAAAACCTATAAATACACATCAATTTCAATTGAAATGAGTTACTTTTTATGATTTTAGAAAATAGGAGGTGCTCTCAGAGAGAATAGAGAACCCTTGAAAAATTCAGAAAGTGATTTCGAATAAAAATGTACAAAGTGAATGATCGTACTATTTTTATAAAACTGAAAAGTGATAAAAGAGAAAGTACCAACGGGACTAAATTTAAAATGACAGATGGCGCATTCTTCGTTAGAATGGTCGTGTATTTTAAATTCACTTTTCGTATTGTTATAATGTTGCGTTATATTTTTATGTGCAGCATTATGGCTTTGTATATGTTCATAAGAATGTATCGCCGGAAATAGTATTGCAAATACTACAATCAGCGGCATTAAGAGATTAAGGATTTTAAATTTCTTGTTCATTCTATGAAAATGGGCACTTTATTGGTAAAGTTGGTACAAATATAAAATTCTTATTTATAAATGCAACAATGTTTCGTTAAAAAAAATAGATGTTTTTGAATTACGAGTTAAGCGTTGAATGTTAGCAATTGTGCCTTTAGGCACAAAATATTGGTAAAATTAGATTCTAAATGAATTTAGTGTGCCGTAGGTACACAACACACCGAAAACCCTTGCGTACCTACGGCACGCCATATTTGCTATAAATTGTTATTTTCTACCGATATTATGTACCTAACGGCACATTTCAATTTTTAATTTGTTTGAATTAAGATTAATTCAAACTCAAACTTTAGATTTTAACCTGCTTAAGGTTTCTTGTGAGACATTAATGTACGACGCGACAATTTTATTAGGCAAGCGTTTTACAATAGTGGGATTGATTTTTAGCAAAAGCTGATATCTTTCGCGAGCATCCATAGTCGTAAACGACATCAATCTGTTGGTATTATTTACGTAAGCTCTTTCTAAATACCGACAATAAAATTGCAACCATTCCGGAACGTTTTGTAGTAGATGATTAAAGTCTTCGTGACTGATATACAAAAGCTCTGATTTTTCGATTACCTGAATGTATTCTGCTGAAGGTGCTTTGGTAATAAAACTCACCAATGCCGTAGCAATTTGGTTTTCGAAAGCAATGTATCGGGTTACATCTTTTCCTTCTTCATTGATATAATAGATTCTCAGGCATCCTTTGCCCACAAAATAAGTATGCTGACTAGTTTGTCCAGCTGAGACTAATAATTCGTTTTTAGCGTGTTTTAATGGCTTAAAATAAGATAAAATCGTATTGAGGCTTTCATCAGAAACCTCAATACGACCTTTTATATAATCTCTAAGTTGCTCGTATATCATTTGTTACTTATAATCTCTCACGAATTTGCGGTAATAAATAATATCTTCTATAGACAATACTACCAAATCGTGTTCTTCTGCAAAGCTAATGATTTTGCCAAGTTTAGCCATCGTTCCGTCTTCATTCATTAATTCGCACAAAACAGCTTCTGGTCGTAAACCTGCTAATTTCATTAAATCTACGCTTCCTTCGGTATGTCCGTTTCGTTCAAGAACACCATTATTTTTAGCTCTTAACGGAAAAATATGTCCAGGTCTGGCTAAATCGGATGCTTTTGCGTTTATAGCACTTGCGGCTTTAATAGTGGTAATGCGATCTGCAGCCGAAACTCCTGTAGTTACGCCTTCTTTCGCTTCGATTGTTACAGTAAACGGAGTCTGAAAACTACTGGTGTTTTCCTGAACCATATACGGCAATTCGAGTTGATCTGCTTTTTCGTTAGGCAAACAAAGACAAACGATTCCGCTGCATTCGCGAATCATCATGGCCATGTTTTGAACGCTGATATGTTGTGCCGAAAAAATCAAATCGCCTTCGTTTTCGCGGTCTTCGTCATCGGTTAGTAAAATTCCTTTTCCGTTTTGTAGATGTTTTAAAGCATTTTCTACACGTTGTATGCTGGTTAAACCAAATTTTTCTAAAGGATATGTTAGTGTGCTGATCATTTGTTTTGGGTATTTCAAATTAATAAGCAGCAAATCTAGAATTGTTTAATATGCAAAAGTTTGATGTAGGTCAATAAAATGAGGGTTGGTTTTAATTGGTCGTGGATTTTTTTGGGAAGAGGAAGTTTGCCACTAATTGCACGAATTTTCACGAATCTCTTTTGTAATGGTTTGTTTAAAAATAAAAGCCACGAATTCACGAATTTTTATTGATTATTATGAGGACGAAATTTGCCACTAATTACACGAATTTTCGCGAATCATTTTTCTACGATTAGGGATAAAATTGTAAAAAGAAATTCGTGAAAATTCGTGTAATTTGTGGCTATTTTTTCTACTGGAATAAACTAATTTCTATTGTAGAGATATAATCTTCGTTTTCATCCAAAACAAAATCATTTAGCTTTAAAGCCTTTTCTATAGAAGCTTCGGTTCTATGCGTGTAGAATTTCATAACACTATTAATGTGCAGGTTGTCTAATAGTTTCAAAAGATCACATGCAACAATCGTTTTTCTAAAACTACCAACACTAATTTCTTTTTCGTACAAAGATTTAGTCAGAATTTCTTCTGTTTTTAGCGTTTCAAAAGCATCAGTTCTAAAGAAAAATGAAGTAGCCAGTTCACTTTGATTGTTGTATTCGATGCTTTTAAAAAAGCCCAATTCTGCTTTAATTACTATGATTGTTGCACCATAAAAATTATGTTTTGAGATAATGTTGAAATCCGAATAGTAATAAAGATTTTCCTCGTTTAAAATGTAAATCGCATATAAATCAGACAGATCAAAGGTTCTAAAAAAGGACGTCATGTAATCTGTATTGAATACGTCTACAGCTACATGGTATTTTAGATCACTTTTATGGTTCGTCTGGATAAACGGAATATCATCATATTTTGTAACAAACTTTTGAGATATTAAATTATAACTTCTTAATCGGGACATATTGCGGTTGGTATGGTTTATTTCAGGCTGGCAATAAATTCTTTATAACCACTTTTTTCTAAGAAATCTTTTAAAGGTATTGTATAAATATCTTTCCAGGAATCTTTTCCATTTTTTTCGGCATATTTTTGAATGATTCTGTAGCCCAGAAAATAGCACAATTCATTTTCGACCTCTTTTGGTAAGTTTTCGATAACGGGTTTACATTCGCTGTTTCTTCCGCAATGTCTAAAAATAGGACAGCCTTCTTCGTTGGTTTTATAAAAATAGGGTTCTAGTTTTTCGAAAATTTCTTTTTCGCGACTGAACAAAATTTTAGTATCATCGCCATACAAAGCTTCTTCCAGAGATTGATTTAAGTAAAGAGAAGTAAAGTAAACCGCCAAACCTTCATCTAGCGTAATACCCAAACCTTTTTGTCCGTTTGGATCTTTCTCTAAAGCCGGATTAAAAAGCAAGTGTTCGAGTTCGTGTGCAAAAACTTTGTCGATCGATTTGCTGTTCCACTCAGAGCCAAACATATCTAAAATCATAGAATTGTTATCGCAGCCGCCAAAAATCTGAAAATCTTTAGGTCCAAAATACACCATCCATTTTCCTTTTCCTTTCTGGCCCGTAATTTCTTGTAAGGCTTTTAAATGTTTCGTAAACAATTGATTGATGTTGACCGAATCTAAAACAGTAAGTTTTTGTTTGATCAGTGCTTCATGGTCTTTTAATAAGTTTCGATTCCAGGAATACATACCATTGGGTTTGAATTTAAGTCCGTTTTCTTCTCCGAATATTTGAGAAAGACAATTGTCGAAAGCATATTTATTAGGTTTATAAACCTTATTTAAAATTGCCAAACTGTCGAATTTACCGGAACGATGGGCGAGAATCTGATTTTTGAAAGCATTATGAATCGTCATTTGCCCGACATTTATGCTATCATCAATGTTTTTGACTTTATCGATAAGATCTGAATATTGATTTTTTTGGGAAGGCTTAGAAACGGAACAACTAAATAAGATAAAAGATAAAATGAGTAAAGTAAAGTTTTTCATAGAGTTAAAGAGATATGGTTTTGGTTTTAACTTCATTCTATTGCCAAACAAAAATGGCTAAGGGGTAAATATATAGAATTGATCAGGTATTTACAAACGAGAAAGTTTAGAATGGGTTTCTGATATTGATCGATTCTTAATTTTATGTAGCTAAAAGACTATTTAATTTTAAACTTGTTAAAATTATTTTTAATCACATCAAAAACATTCTTATCAATGAGAGTAGACTTTCAGGGATTATATATGAGATAAGTTGGTATGGTAGAAGTCAAAAGCCTGAGTAAATAAATATGTTTCGCCTATTCCCGTTTATTTAAGTGTACATTTGATATATACGATAGCCCCAATGAATATAAACGAGAATATAAAGATTTTACTTACTGATGATGATGAAGACGACAGAGAGTTTTTTGCAGAAGCAGTAGAAGATCTGAATTTGAATTATCCTGTCGAATTTTGTAAAAACGGTATAGAACTTCTAAACCGTCTTGCAGATAACACTTTAGGTATTCCTGATATTATTTTTTTAGATCTTAACATGCCTATTTTGTCTGGTTTTGAAACCCTTCAGCAAATTCGGGAAGATACCAGATTTAAAGATGTTCCAGTGATTGCTATTTATTCAACTTCAGCAACTAGTGATGGTATTAATAATACTTTTGGATTAGGTGCTAATGCTTATATTATAAAACCAATCGCTTTTAGTGATTTAAAAAAATTGCTAAAAAAGGTTATCGAAACCGATTGGAATGAAAAGTTGAAGCATGCAAAAATTGAATCTTATATCATTACAGTATAGATTTCAAAGCGTTTACATGGAATATTGTTTAGAGATTATTCCTTAATACCTAAAAATTGAAATCATGCATAAGCAAAAAAGCAGTTTACCCAAGGCTACACGCCAGGATTTTCCTATTGTAGGTATTGGTGCTTCAGCAGGAGGACTAGAGGCTTTTAGACAATTTATAGAAGCAGTTCCGTCTAATTCTGAAATGGCTTATGTCATTGTACAACACTTGCATCCGTTGCACGACAGTATGCTTACAGAACTTTTATCACGTGTTGCAAAAATTCCGATAAACGAAATTACTGATGATATTCATTTGGCTCCCAATAATATATATGTTATTCCGGAGAATAAAATGCTAACCTCTTACGATGGTGTTCTTAAATTAAGTCCGCGTCAAAAAGATACTAAAAATCAGGCTATAGACGTCTTTTTTAATTCATTGGCAGAGGTTCATCTTGATCTTGCTTATGGTGTTTTACTTTCCGGAAACGGATCTGATGGTACAATTGGACTTAAAGCAATCAAAAAACATGGTGGAATTACTTTTGCACAAGATATTGAAGCCGCCAATAGCGAAATGCCACAAAACGCCATCAATGCCGGAGTGGTAGACTATGTTTTATCACCAAGTCAGATCGTAGCCAAATTGATTGAACTCGCCAAAGCAAAAGAGAATTTTATTCAGGAAAATGATCCAAATGACGAAGTAGTTTTTCAGGAGATTATTAAAATATTACGCTACCATAGCGGGGTAGATTTTACGTATTATAAACAAACAACCATACGCCGACGCATTGCCAGAAGAATGGCACTGAATAAAATAGTTACTCTAAGAGATTATCTAAAAGTGCTTCAGGGCGATAAGGTCGCGTCTGAAGATTTGTTTAATGATTTATTGATTCCTGTGACAGAATTTTTTAGAGATACCAAGATCTTTCAGATAATGAGAGAAAAAGTTTTTCCGATATTAACCAGCAGAGTAACTGAGGGAAATTCTATTCGTATCTGGATTGCAGGATGTTCTACCGGAGAAGAAGCTTATACTTTAGCAATTGCCCTGCATGAATATTTAGGCGAAAATCTGGAGGGAAAAGAAATTCAGATCTTTGCTTCGGATATTTCAGAAGTGGCTATAGCCAAAGCAAGAATTGGGTTTTACAGAAAATCGCAAATGCGAAATGTTTCTGAGACCATTCTGACTAAATATTTTACAGCTAACACAAGTGGTTATAAAATTAAAAGACAAATTAGGGATTTATGCATCTTTGCTGTTCATAATTTTCTAACAGATCCGCCTTTTGCCCGTATGGATTTGATAACCTGTAGAAATGTATTTATTTACATGGATTCGTTTTTGCAAAAAAAATCACTGACTACTTTTCATTATGCCTTGAAAGAAAATGGATTTTTACTTTTAGGCAAATCCGAAACTGCTGTTCCTGCCGCTGAACTTTTTCAACCGTTTGAGAAAGCAGGAAAAATTTATACCCGTAAGCAGGTTTCAGGGAGATTTGTGCATTCTGGTATGGAATCGAATGATAAATTAAAAACACTAAAAACAAATATACCCAGAAAAGAGATTATTAAAGAAGATTTTAGAAAAAGCGCCGAAGCCGTATTATTATCGAATTATACCCCTGCCAGTGTCATAGTTAATGAACAAATGGATATCGTGCACATAAACGGATCGATTGCTGATTTTATTGAACTTTCTACCGGAAAACCGACTTTTAATTTGCTGAAAATGGCCCGGGAAGGATTGGCTTTCGAACTTAGAAATATCTGGCATAAAGCCAAAGAATCAGGTGCATTGGTTAAAAAAGAAGGCATTCAGGTAAAAAGCAGAGGAGCAATTAGTGAAATTACAATCGAAATTCGACTGCTTGAAGATACTTCTGAACCTTATTTTTTAGTATTATTTTATAAAAGTATCCTTAGAAAAGAAGATATATCATCAAGTGAATTTACCGCAGATGAAATTCGCGAAAATGCCAATTTAAGAAAGATTGCCCAGCTCGAAAAAGAACTGGCAAAAATACATGATGATGTAAATGCAATCAGCGAAGAGCAGGAAGCATCAAACGAAGAATTGCAAAGCGCTAACGAAGAATTACTAAGTGGGAGTGAGGAATTGCAAAGTTTGAATGAAGAACTCGAAACCTCAAAAGAAGAGCTGCAATCGAGTAACGAAGAGCTTTTGCAGATTAATCAGGAACTTTTAAACAAACAGCAGCAAATTAATATTTCTAAAAATTATACTGAGGCTATTGTAGCAACACTTCGTGAACCTATAGTAGTGCTGGATACTAATTTGAGAATTAAAAATATCAACAGGGCATTTTCTAAAAAATACAATATTGCTAAAGAAGAAGCAAGCGGAAAACTGATTTATGAAATTCAAAATCACCTTTTTGATAATATTCCGATGCGTGCCATGCTTGAAAAAGTATTGCCCGAAAAAACACAACTTGATGATTATCAAATATCAGTAAATCTTTTGCCTTATGGTGAAAGTATTATGCTGCTAAATGCCAGACAAGTAACCAATGAAAACAGCAAAGAACAACTGATTTTATTGGCTATTGAAGATATTACCGAACGTAGAATCATCGAAAAAAGACTGCAAATATTATCAAGTGAATTAGAAGCAAAAGTTGAGGAACGTACTACTGATTTGTTAACCGCTAATAAAGAACTCGAAAGCTCGGTTAAGAATTTACACGGAGCCAATGTTCAATTGCAGGAATACGCCTATGTAGCGAGTCATGATTTGCAGGAACCTTTGCGTAAAATATTGATGTTTATAAGCCGACTGCTGGAAATGAATGAAGATTTTTCTGCAGAAGCTCTTGTTTTGGTCGAAAAAATTAGCAAATCGTCCATTAGGATGAATACGCTTATAAAAGATTTATTGGCATATTCATATCTTAATAATCCTGACCGACAATTTGTAACTACAGATTTAAACGTGATTCTAGCTGATATTCTGGTTGATTTTGAGTTAATGATCGAAGAACGTAAGCTTGATATAAAAGTAGGTTTGTTGCCTGTAATCAATGCGATTCCGCTGCAAATGAACCAGCTTTTTTATAATTTAATAAGCAATGCTCTTAAGTTCTATAAAAACGACGGTTCGCTCTCTAAAGTCGAAATATATTCTCAGAAAGTGAGCATGGGTCAAGTTCAAAAATACCCTACTTTAGATCCCAAATTAAGCTATTGCGAAATCATTATAAAGGATAACGGAATAGGTTTTAACAAACAATACGAAAACAAAATTTTCACCATTTTCCAAAGGTTACATAACAACGAAGTCTACTCCGGAACCGGAATTGGTCTAGCAATTGGAAAAAAAATTGTAGAAAATCATAAAGGTGTTATCTTCTCAAAAGCCGAAGAGGATGTTGGCGCTGAATTTCATATTATATTACCTGTTTAAGATTTTACTATTTATTTAATTAATGAAAAGACGATATGCTGAAAGGTGTATTGTCTTTTTGTTTTTAATTGAAGTTATAATGAATAACAGATTTCTATTTTCCAATTCACTTCTCATGAAACCGATTTCCCTAGCCCAGACAGCAGCGGCATCCTTTTATTTTTTTTCTTTAAAAAAATAAAAGATATAGTGGATGGCTGGAAATAGCTCCTAATAAAACCCATTAGAATTTTGTATCTTAGTTTTTAGTAACTAAATTTTATTTGATCACGAGTTTTTCCTGATGCAATAAGATTGTAAAATGAAATAAGATGCCTTGGAATCCAGAGATTTATAATAAGTTTAAAAATATTCGTTATCAGCCTTTTTATGATTTGGCGGATTTTATCGAACCTGTAAGCGGAATGAAAGCGATTGATTTGGGCTGCGGAACGGGGGAGCAAACTTCAATTTTGGCGGATAAATTTGCAGAAGCTAATTTTCTGGGTGTCGATTCTTCGGCAGAAATGCTGGAACAATCGAAGTCTTTAGAAACGGATAATTTGCATTTTAGAAAAGCAACTACCGAAGAAACGCTAAAATCGGGCGAAAAATGGGATTTGATTTTTAGTAATGCGGCTTTGCAATGGTCTAACAATCATGAAACTTTGTTCGCTGAATTGATAAAATTGGTAAACCCAAAAGGTCAATTTGCGGTACAAATGCCGGTTCAGCCTGAAAATAAACTGAATGTAATTCTAGCCGAATTGGTGGATGAAGAACCTTTTAAGTCCTATCTAAAAGGTTATAAAAGAGATTCTCCGGTTTTGAGTATTGATGAATATGCCCAAATTTTGTTTGATGGAGGACTGGAAGATCTTAAGATTCTGCAAAAAGTTTATCCGATAATCGCGAACGATCATGAAACGCTTTATAATTTTATTTCCGGATCGGCTTTGATTCCGTATATCGAGCGTTTGGATGGCGATGAGAAAGCACTTTTTATTAATATGTATAAGAAGAGAATCGCACTACATTTCCCGAAACTTCCGGCGATATATTCTTTTAAGAGGCTTTTGCTTTATGGTAGGAAAGGGTAATTTTTTTTATGCCACAGATTACAGGATTAAGCAGATTTTTTTGTTTCACGCAGATTTTAAAAAGGATTTAGGCAGATTTGCGCAGATGATTTTTTAAAATTAAATCTGTGATTATCTGCTGCAATCTGTGAGATCTGCGTGAAAAAATATGTCTTTAAATTTTTGCCACAGATTACGGGATTAAAAAAGATTTTATTTTTTTGTTTCACGCAGATTTTAAAAGGATTTAGGCAGATTTGCGCAGATGATTATTTTAATAAATCTGTGATTATCTGTTGCAATCTGTGAGATCTGCGTGAAAAAATATGTGTTTAATTTTTTTTTGCCACAGATTACAGGATTAAAAAGATTTTATTTTTTGTTTTACGCAGATTTTAAAAGGATTTAGGCAGATTTGCGTAGATGATTTTTTAAATTAAATCTGTGTTTATCTGCTGCATATGTGGGATCTGCGTGAAAAAAAAACGCATAGACTGTACCCATAGCTATGTGTAAAAATCTGGATTTTTTTAACTACCTCAATTAGGAACGTAGAATCTATGTTTCTATGTGTTTAAAAATTTTTCTCGCAGATTTTGCAGATTGAGCAGATTTTATTTTTTTTGTTTCAGGCAGATTTTAAAAGGATTTGGGCAGATTTGGGCAGATGATTATTAAAAATTAATTCTGTGATTATCTGCTGCAATCTTTGAGATCTGCGTGAAAAAAAACCGCATAGATTGTGCGTGAAGCTATGTGTAAAAATCTGGATTTTTTTAACTACCTCAATCAGTAACGTAGAATCTATGTTTCTATGTATTTAATTTTTTTCTCGCAGATTGAGCAGATTAAGCAGATTTTTTTAATCTTTTTAATCCTGTAATCTGTGGCAAAAAAATAAACTATTTCTGCAATACGGCCGAAGGCGTGATGCCATATTTTTTCTTAAAAGCAAATGAAAAATGCGAGAGATCTTCGAAACCTAGATCGAGATAGATATCAGAGGGCTTTTTTCCTTTTTTTTCGATCAGGAAATAACCTTCCTGGAGTCTTCGCTGAATAAGCCACCGACTTGGGGTATCTGAAAAAATAGCGGCAAAATCGCGCTTGAAACCTGAAATGCTTCGGCCTGTGAGATAGGCAAAACGCTCCATGCTGATATTAAACTTATAATTGCGGTTCATATAGGCTTCGAGATCGATTTTTTCTGGTGGTGCAAAATCAAAAAGGATGTCGATTAATTGCGGGTTTTCTTTTAAAAGAATCAAAAGCAATTCTTCGCGCTTGATGTTCGAAAATGTATCGTCGATTTCGCCTCCGTCATTATAATACGGCATGAGCGAAAGAATGAAATTAGGTATTAAATCACTTTTGTTAATGTGTACAAACGATGCTTCATTGATACTATTTTGACCAATTACTGTATGCTTTATGGCGAATTTTTCGAGAAAATCGGTATCAAAAATAACAACGACTTTTTCGAATTCTCCGTCTTGTTTTTGTTTGTTGTACCGCGCCAGATGATTTTTACGAACGATGCAATATTCGCCGGGTTTTAGATGGTATTTGCTAATGCCGTCATAACCTTCGATCGTGCCTTTTGCGAGGTACAAAAAGAAATGTTCGGCAATGAATTGTTCCGGCGATATTTCGGGACCAATATAACAGCTTTTAATTTCGGTATATCTCATGGTTTGAAGCGTCAGTTAGTTGGAATTGTATTTCCACCATTGTTTAAAAACTTTGTGCTCATCAAAAATAACGATTTCTCCGATAACAGGCGTAATCAGCGGAATCTGATATTTTGCATTGAGTCGGTTAAGCTCATTTAGCGGTGCATTCCAGGTATGTTTGGCCAGTGCAAATTTCGAATTATGAACAGGAACAATGCTCTTGGCATTCAGATCTTTTGCGGCTTGCAGGGTTTCCTCTGGCAACATATGAATGTAATGCCAGGCTTTATCATATTGTCCGTTTTCCATAATGGCAACATCAATAGGGCCAAATTGTTTTCCGATTTCGGCAAAATGCGTGTCGTAACCGCCATCGCCGCTGTAATAGATTTTAAGCGTAGGCGAATTAATTAAAAAAGAAGCCCATAACGATTGATTTTGTTTAAAACCACGCCCTGATTTATGTCTTGCAGGCAAAGTATGAATGGTAAAGTTTTTTGCCACAACAACATCATCGTTCCAGTCCTGTTCTATAATTTTGTCTTTTGGATATCCCCAACGTTCGAAATGAGCGCCAACTCCCAAACCGCAAATCACGGTTTTTACTTTATTCTTAAGCGCCAGAACGGTTTCGTAATCAAGATGATCATAATGGTCGTGCGAGATGAGTAAATAATCTATATTGGGTAAATCCTGCACGTGATACGTATTGGTTCCGTCAAAAACTTTTACGGTATTAAGCAACGGAGACGCATTATCGCTAAAAATAGGATCGATTAGAATTTTCTTTCCATCAATTTGCAAAAGGGCAGAGGAATGTCCAAACCATACCAAAAGATTCTGATCTGCAGGCAAATGTTTTAAATCTGTTTTTACAGACGGAATTCGTTTTGAAGGCTCTGTCGGAACGCTTTTATCGAAAATCTGCTTTTGTATTTCGCCCCAAAAACTATATCCCGGAGCCAATGTTGGCGTATAAATTCTATTCTGAAATTCTCCGTCTTTATAATGAGGAGATTTCTCGATTTGTACCATACTTTTAGATGATGGCAAACTTCCGAAAGTTGCCTTTTGCATGTACAAAAACGTAGCAATACCAAGAACTATTATTATTGCCAGGATTGTAATGAGTATGCGTTTTATTATTTTTAAGATTCGTTTCTTCATTTTAAATTCGCGGCTGTTAGAATATCTTTTGCTTCGAGTATTTTTTTAGGAAAACCTATTTTGGTCACTAAAATCATGGCGCGTCCTATTTCTCTGGTGGTGCATCCTGTATAAAACAAACCTAAAATAGGCGAGAATAACGGAATGTATTTATTGTATCCTTTAAGCTGAGTTTGCGTTTTATCAGGTTTCATTAATCCCGGTCTAAAATTGTATTGCGCTTTAAAAGGTAACGCTTGCAAAGCATTTTCGGTTTTTCCTTTTACACATGCCCACATTACTTTTCCGTTTTCAGAACTGTCTGTGTGCGCTCCAGAAATAAAATTGAAGGTAAAGTTTAAGTTTTGTGCTAATAAAACTTTGGCAAAATGCAAGGTAGTATCGTACGTAATTTGCGTGTATTGCGCTTCATCTAATCCTACACTGCTTATTCCGGCGCAATAAAAACATGCATCATAACCAGAAAGCTGACTGTCATCGCTTTTCAGCGAAAGAAAATCAGGTACAAGATATTCTTTTAGTTTAGGATGCGATTTTCCGCTTGGTTTTCTTCCTACGTATAAAACTTGTTTTACCTCATTATTATTCAAACATTCTATCAAAACTCCTTCGCCTACCATTCCGGTAGCGCCTGTTACAATTACTTTCATATTTATATTTTAAGAGATTTCCATTTAATTAAACTAATTACGCTTGCCATAATTGCTTCTTCGTTATTTCTGGGTTTCCAGCCTAATACGGTTTTCGCCTTTTCGTTACTGGCTTCGCGGTAAATACCCACCAATGGCAGAATGGCTTTTGCCTGATCGTTAAACAAAGCTGTTAAACGTATTATAAAGGTAGGTAAAGATTTTGTAGATGCTTTCCCGGCAACATACGGCATTTTTACTTTTATGAGTTTCACGATTTCTAATAACGACATTGTGCCTCCGGCTAAAGCCAAAAAGCGTTGTCCTTTTGCATCAGGATTTTCCATTGCCAGAATATGCAGTTCTGCTACATCTCTTACATCAACGATTCCTAGTCGGATATCGGGGATTGCTTTCATGGTTCCGTCTAATAGTTTTTTCAGCATTTCGAAGCCACTCGATAAATCAGTGCTTAACGACGGACCAAAGATTCCCATTGGGTTAATAACGCTAAGTTCTAGCGATCCACCTTCGGTTTTCATAAAATTCCATGCGGCTTGTTCGGCCAGAACTTTAGATTTATTGTAAGTCGAAAGTCCTTTTTCGTTCGGATTTGTCCAGCTTTCCTCAGTAACAAGGCTATTTCGATCTTTATGGCTATAACCTACAGCACCAAAGTTTGATGTCATAACCACACGTTTTACACCTGCTTCGCGAGCAGCTTTCAGGACACGCAACGTTCCGTCTACCGCGGGACGAATCATCTCGTCTTCGTTTTTGGGCAATCTTAAAAATATTGGTGAAGCAATATGCAACACATATTGACAGCCAATCATGGCTTCGAGCCAGTTTTTATCTGAGGTAAGATCAGCTTCGATAAAGTCCAGTTTACTAAAATCTGTAATACCGCCATTTTTTAGCATTTCATAGATCTTGTCTTTCCCTGTAATCGAGCGAATGGTTGTTTGAACCTCATAACCACGGTTTAATAATTGTAAAATACTATGTATCGCTACAAAACCGGTTCCGCCTGTTACCAATACTTTTTGATGGGTATGTATCATTGATTCCATTTTTATGGTACAAAGATCTTAAGAATATCATCTTCTAACTTTGTTGAAAAGTCCAAAGTTGTTTTGTTGAGAGGTTCAAGGGGGAGGAATTAGATAATTAGAAAATTTGATAATTAGATAATGAGAGATGGGAGGCGGATGACACGGATTCGCTTTGCGAAAGCACGGATTTGGGCGGATTTTTATAGCAGGGTTTGTTGTTTTTGTATGTCAGACTGAGCGAAGTCGAAGTCCCTCGATGTGACTACAGATAATTTTGTCATGCCGATTTCTATAATAAAACCGAATCTTTTTTTCAGGAGCTAATCCCGCTATTCGTTTCAATCTTTTGTGCCGAACACCGGCACAAAAGGATTTCCACTTCTATCGGGGCTAGGGGAATTATTTTCATTATAATATTTAGTTTATCAAAAATGAAATAAACTGGTTTAAACATATAAAGTAACCACAATCCTGTCATCCCGAGGAACGAGGGATCTCCGCAAGAAACTCCGTAATTAGTGAGACCTGACAGGTTTTTAAAACCTGTCAGGTCTGCTTTATGTGCCAATCTTTGTCGAGCTGCTCACGGAGATCCCTCGTTCCTCGGGATGACAAGATTGAGGATAATGATAGGAAAGTAAATCTTTTTCAAAGTTGTAAACTTTGAAAAAGATAGTAGAAAATCTAAAATCTAAAATCTAAAATCTAAAATCTAAAATCTAAAATCTAAAATCTAAAATCTAAAATCTAAAATCTAAAATTATATTAATGTATCTTCTTTTTTACCTAATAAAAATTTTACGTAATAAATTTCTTAAAGCCTTGTTTTAGTGTTTTTTTTACGGTTATTTAATTGCAATTATTTCGAAAAAAAATGCTGGAAGACTGTTGATTGATAACAAAAAATATTGTTCATTTGCGCCTTAATTTAGAATTGGTTTAAATAATAATAACATGAAAACAAAAATAGTATCAACTTCCTCTTTCATAAGAACTTCAGGAAGAATGATCGCAAATCTAAAACAGCAATTTAATTTCGTTATTGTAGTTGGTTTATTAATGAGCGGAGGATTTATTCAGGCTCAAACTTCAGATACAGGACAAATCTCCGGAACTATTATTACCAATGACGGAAATGCAAATCAGGGTGTTATTGTTAAATTAATTGAAATTAATAAAAGCGCGGTAACAAACGCATCTGGTAATTATGAGTTTAAAAAGTTGCCTTTTGGTACCTATACACTCGAAGTTACAATGTCAGGTTACGCATCTTCTACAGAAACAGCTGAGGTTACGGCAGAGGCGCCATCAGCGAAAGTAGATATCAGAGTAAATTCATCTGTAGAAAATCTTGAAGATGTTGTAATTCGTACCGGTGGAAATCGTTTTGCGAAAAAAGAAAGTATCGATGTGGCAAAAATGCCACTTAAAAATATCGAAAACTCTCAGGTGTACATTATTGTGAGTAAGGAATTAATGAAGGAACAGGTTATTACAGATTATAACAGCGCCTTTAAAAACGTACCCGGAGCTGGTATTGCCGAGGTGAGAAACCAAGGACGAACGACTTCTATATCAAGAGGTTTTCCAACACCACAGTTGGTTAGAAACGGAGTTGGAAGTTTTACGTATACTACAATCGATCCTTCGAATCTGGAGCGTATCGAAGTGATCAAAGGACCATCGGCAACACTTTTTGGAAGTACTTTATCATCTTTTGGAGGATTGTTTAATCGTGTGACCAAAAAGCCTTTTGATAGTTTTAAAGGCGAAATATCGTATTCAGCAGCAAGTTGGGATTTAAACCGATTTACAGCAGATGTGAATACGCCATTAAATAAAGATAAAACAGCTTTGTTAAGAATGAATACTGCTTTTCATAGCGAAAGAAGTTTTCAGGATGCCGGATTTAATAGAAATTTTTCTTTTGCTCCAAGTTTTTCATACGAAATCAATGATCGCTTAACGCTTTTAATCGATGCAGAATTTAGTATGTACAAAGCAACTTCTCCAACGAGACTGGCACCATTTGTTGTAAAAAATACCGAAAGTAGTATTGAAGCACTTGATATTCCGTACAAATTGTCTTTCGCTAATAATACCATCAATTATACAAGTCAGCAATATAATGTTTTTGCACAGTTAAAATATAAAATGACTGATCAATGGACGTCTCAAACGGTTATATCGAGAACAAGATCTTCATCTGAGGGTTATACGGTGGCGTTACAAATGATGTCTCCAACGACATTAAGACAACAAGTTACGTATCAGGATTCTCCTTTTTACGGAACAGATATTCAGCAGAATTTTATTGGTATTTTTAACATTGGTAAACTAAAAAACAGGGTAGTAGCAGGTGTCGATTTTTACAGTCTTCGTGCGACTCGTAACGATGCCATCGTAAATATGCCTGCCATGGATTATAAAAAACCGGGCGACGCTTACAACAATTTTAATTTAGATAAAGTGGCTCCGATGTTTACTGATCCTAAAGTAAAATTCACTAATTATGTAGCGAATAATGAAAATACGTATAGTGCTTATGTTTCTGATGTTTTGAACGTTACGGACAAATTATTGGTAATGGGAGGAATTCGTGTAGACCGATATGAAAATAAAGGAACGTATTACCCAAGTAAAGATTCGATTGCAGGAAATTACAATCAAACGGCATTTTCACCAAAATTCGGAGTGGTTTATCAACTTATGAAAGACAAAATTGCGGTTTTTGGTAATTATATGAATGGTTTTAGCAACGTTTCAGGTTCTGATTTTGACGGAAACACGTTCAAACCAAATCAGGCGAATCAATATGAAGGAGGTTTTAAATTTGATTTGAACAAAATATCAGCAACACTTAGCTATTATGATATTCAGGTGACAAACATTACGCGTGATGATCCTAATCATATCAATTTCTCTATTCAGGACGGAACTCAGGTAAGTAAAGGTTTTGAAGCTGAATTGATTGCCAATCCTATTTCCGGATTAAATATCGTGGCAGGTTATACGTATAATGATAGTAAATTTGAAAAAAGTAATGCCAGCGTTCAGGGTTTACGACCATCTACGGCGGGATCTCCAAGAACGGCGAATTTATGGGCAAGTTATAGAATTGTAAATGGTCCTGCGCAAGGTTTAGGATTTGGTTTTGGAGGTATCTATGGTAGCGAATATTACCAGACGAATACCGCAACATTCAAATTTTCTATTCCGTCGTATACCGTTTTAGATGCGTCGCTTTTTTACGATCAGCCTAAATATCGACTTGGAATTAAAGTGGATAATTTAACGAATGAAAAGTATTGGTCGTACAGACTTGCGGCTCAAAACCCAACGCGTGTTACAGCCAATATTACATTTAAATTCTAAGTTATTTATTTCAGATCAATAATTTATAAATATAGAAAAAGGGTAATATTTCAACAATGAAATATTACCCTTTTTTATTGTTATTTATTCAACCATGCTTTAAACTCAGCAGCTTTGTTTTTACTAATTATGACATCGATTTGAGATTTCGGCATAACTTCAATTTTCAATTGATTATTACCATATTTTAAAATTTTATCTATCGATTTTATTGCCAGAATAAATTGTCTGTTGGCTCTGAAAAAAGTAGAATTGTCTAATTCGCTGTAAATTTCTTCTAGACTGCTATTACTTGTCGATACTTTTCCGTTTATATCTTTCACGTAAGTGATTGTATTTTCCATATAGATATAAGCGATTTGTTCTATTTCGAGCGAGACGATTTCGTTTTTCAGATTCGTTAGAATTCTCTTTTTATTCGTACCGGTAATCGCAACATCCTGAACCTTTGATTGTTCATTCGATTCCAGTTTAGATTTATAATTCGTTAAATCATAATTGAGTTTCGAAAGGCTTAAAACTTCATTAAAAAGGTTTTCATTTTTCTGTTCCAGTTTTCTTTCATAACGGCTTCCAAAAAGTCGGATCATAAAAAATGAAATCAAAACAATCAACGCGCCTGTACTAATGTAAACGAGAATAAAGTAGAATTTTAAATCCTGTACTTGTTTGTTAATGCTTTGAAGATTGGCATGCGAAGCAATAATCCAATCGGTGTCTTTAACGGCATAGAGGTAAATAATTTCAGAATCTATTTTTGGATCGTTATAATTTCGAATTCCGCCGCCTTCGGTTTTATTTTTTAGGTACGAATAAAAATCTTCTGGGTTTACTTCGTTATGCGTTGTCGAAATAAATGATTCGTCAGGTCCGGTCATTCGGCCAATTTTTTCCGGATTTGGATGGCATATTTCTTTTCCTGTCTGATCAAACATGCAAATGAATCCGGTTTGGGTATCGGTTTTTTCAATGCTTTGCTGAACATTATTGATGATGACTTTTTTGTCGGCATTTTGTTGTGCTTGCAAAGAAATAAGGTTGGCCATTTCTTTGGCTTCTCTTTTACTGGATTCGATCTGGATTTTTAGAAATTGTTCTGTACTCAGATTGACCAAATAATTCATACTAAAGTATCCGCAAATGTATACGACTACCAATAATGATAAAAAAGTAAAAAGATAAAGCTTGTCTTTTTTCATGGGAAATTTTTGTATTCAGGATTCAAATTTAATTAATAATAATGGGTTGGGTATAATTATTTTCAATACTTAAAAATAGAATTCGATAGTAATTCCTGTAATGAAGCTATTAAATAGAAAAAACCAATTTCCATTCGATTCTATTTATTCCCTTTTAAGTTCATTTTTTCCCTTTCGCACATTTTTAGTTGATTCCAGTGGGTTTTCAGCGCTTTATTTGCACTATCAAATTGAAAAATGAGAGCATTTTGTTCAGCTTCATTTTGATGAACAGATTAAAATTCAGCCATTAAATACAAAAACCAACGATATGAAAAAGCAAAAAATATATAAAAGAAAGATTATCATGATTCCGTTATTCCTCTTGTTTGGAATTTTTGCGGCCGTACAATTTTTGCGACCTGAAATTACAAATCCGCTAGTAACGGGAGAGGTAAAAGTACCTCACGAAGTACAAACTATTTTAAGAAATTCTTGTTATGATTGCCATTCGAACCAGACTAATTTAACCTGGTATGATAAAATAGTTCCGGCGTCGTGGTTGGTGGCGCAACACATTAAAGACGGCAGAAACGGACTCAATTTTTCTGAATGGGATAAATTATCACCGGCAGACCAAAAAGCAAAACTTTGGGAATCTGTGAATCAGGTTTCTCAGGGAGCAATGCCTTTGCAGAGTTACACACTGGCACATCCGCAGGCTAAACTTTCTCAAAATGATATCAAAGTACTTCAAAATTATATATGGAGTTTACGAGTGAACAATAAACCTCAGGATACGGCTAAAATAAAGGCTCTGAATGATCAGTCTGCAGCATTAAAAAAGGTTGAAAAATCCGCAAAAATACCTCAAACGCCAAACGGAATTGCTTATGTAGCTGATTATAAAAACTGGGCTGTTGTAAGTACAACGCAACGTCTGGATAACGGAACCATGCGAATTATTTACGGAAATGATATTGCGATAAAAGCTATTAAAGAAAAGAAAATCAATCCCTGGCCCGACGGAGCAATTTTAGCGAAAGCGGCTTACGAAGAAATTGAAGATGAAGATGGGAATATTTCTCAGGGTGCTTTTAAACAGGTAGAATTTATGAGTAAAGATCATAAGAAATACAGGAAAACAAACGGTTGGGGATTTTCACGCTTTAAAACCACCGAACTGATTCCGTACGGTAAAAGGGCAGATTTTGTAATCGAATGTATGAATTGCCACAAGCCTATGGAGAAAAACGATTATGTATTCACACTTCCAATACGTCAATAAACATGAAAACGATACTATATTTTACTGCCATTATTTCTTTCTTTTTTCTTTTGGGATGTTCAGACAAAACCAATGAAAATGCTTTGAATAAAGAAGCTTCGTTACCGGACAATATGCTGGATAAAGTTTCCGGTTTGAAGGTCATCAATTCTTCTATCAACAATAAAAAACATACTACATCATTGTTGTATGGCAATCAAATAGCCATTGAGAGGATTGAAACAAATAGTTCTCATTTGCAGAAAGGCGAAAAACTGATTTGCATCACATGGCATCAAAAACCCGATCCTAACTGGCTTGGAGCGATTATTCCAGGTAAGTTGTTATCTATGGAAGTTTTGGAATCTGTGGGAGAAAAAGAGGATTTTAAATATCAAAAATTTGAAGGGAATACGATGATACTTCAAAAAGATACACTTGGTAATTCGCATCGAATCGGGCTTTTACTGAATCAAAAAAGGGCAATTGTGCCGGAATTATAAATTAAATAAACACTAAATAATTAAACAAATGAAAACAATTAAAATTTTAGCTTTTGCTGTTTTGGTATCTCTTAGTAGTATAAAAATGTATTCACAGGAAACAACATCAAATAAACCAACAATCATTTTTGTTCACGGAATCTGGGCAGACGGATCTTCGTTTACCAATCAAATTGTGGCTTTGCAGGCAAAAGGATATCCGGTAATTTCGGTTCAAAATCCAATTACCTCATTGGCAGATGATGTTGCTGCTACCAAAAGAGCGATTGCGCAGGCGAAAGGAAATGTTATTTTAGTGGGACATTCGTGGGGAGGTTTTGTGATTACACAAGCCGGAAACGATCCTAAAGTAAAAGGTTTGGTTTTTGTTGCCGCATTGGTTCCTGATTTAGGAGAAACAATTCCTGCTTTATCTGCGCAAGGCCCTGCAATTACGCTTAGTAATTATTTAGAGCCTTTGGATGGTTTTGTTTATTTGTCGAAAGCCGGAGTTAAGGAAGTTTTTGCTCAGGATCTTAAAGAGAAAGATCAAAACCTGATTTATGCGACACAAACTCCTGCCAAACAAGGTGTTTTTGCAGATAAAAGTGGAGAACCTGCATGGAAAACAAAACCAAGCTGGTATATTTTAGCCAAAAGCGATAAATCGATAAGCCCGGAATTAGAACGATTTATGGCAAAAAGAGCGAATGCTAAAACAACAGAAATTGAAGCTAGCCATGTGGTAATGCTTTCGCACCCAACAGAAGTTTTACGTATTATTGAAGAAGCTGCAACAGCAAAGAAATAAATTATTTAAAAGGTTAATTATAAACTCCAAAGTCGTTTGATTTTGGAGTTTTTTTTATGAAGTTTTATTGATGAAACCTATTTTGTTGTAATAAAGGTTTCACGCAGATTTGAAAGGATTTATGAAGATTAACGCCGATTATTATCTTGAATAAAATCTGCTTAATCTGCGTGAAAGAATTTTGCATTGTTTGAGCTGATAAATGCATTGTTGAAGTTTTGTAATCTCTGCCCATAATCGTGTAAGATTTTCTGATGTGTTGTGAATTAATTTTAACCCTCTGTAAAAGAAAATATTAGAACAACAAATCAAACTATAATCATTATGATACATAAAATAGAAACAGCCAAAAATTTAATTGCTTTTAGAGCTCTTGGTCAGGTAACAACTGCTGATTTTAAGAGTGTTGTATTGCCTGAGTTAGAAGGTTTATCCAAACAATCAAACGAAATAAATTTTTTATTTGCGTTGGATACGGATGTTCAGAGTTTTACTGAAAACGTATGGTTTCAGGATGCGGTTCTGGGATTGCAACAATTTGAAAACTGGAACAGGGTTGCGATTGTTTCAGATTCTGAAGAGATGAATTTTAATGACAAATTTACATTTAACAGCACGGGAGAATTACGTGGTTTTAAAAAGCTAGCTTTCAATAAAGCTCTGAAATGGGTGGAAGGAAATTCAATTTTATAAACTAAAGTTATGAGAGCAATTTGGACAGGATCGATAAGTTTTGGGTTAATTAATATTCCCATTAAAATATTTTCTGCGGTGCAGGAAAGCAGTATTGACATGGATATGCTGGATGAAAAAGATCACGCCAACATCAAATTCAAAAGGGTAAATGAAAATACCGGAAAAGAAGTGGCGTACGCCAATATTGTAAAAGGATATAAAATAGACGACAAATATGTTATTCTTGAAGATGCGGATTTTGAGGCGGCAGATGCTGAGAAAACCAAAACGATTAACATTCAGAGTTTTGCTTTAGAAACAGAAATTAATAGTATTTACTATGAGCAACCGTATTATCTTGAGCCTGATAAAGGCGCGATGAATGCGTATGCTTTGCTTAGAGATGCGCTTGAAGCGTCGGGAAAAGTAGGGGTAACGAGTTTTGTTTTGCGTAATAAAGAAAGCCTGGCGATTTTGAAACCGTACAAAAATGTAATTCTTTTAAACCGAATTCGTTTTGAGCAGGAAATACGGGATACATCAGAATTAAAATTGCCTGCAGTGTCTAAAAAAGCCACAAAAGAAATGGACATGGCCGAAAAACTGATCGATCAGCTTACAGAAAAATTCGATATCAGCGCTTATAAAGATGAATATACCGCAAAACTTTTGCAAATTATAAAGAACAAAGCAAAAGGTAAAAAGCAAGCCGCTCCAAAATTGAAAGTCGTTCACAAACAAAGCGACGATTTAATGGCAATGCTAAAAGCAAGTCTGGAAAAAAAGAAATCCTCTTAATTACCAAGTTGCTAATAAGTGTAGTTCCTACGGAACAAAAAAACGGCACAAATAAATTGATTTCTACCAATATTTAGTCTCTCCGGGATATTTTTTATTAGTCTGTAGGACTTAAATATTGGTAGAATTAACGAAAGGCACACCCTGAAAATATCCCGTAGGGATTATTCTTTTGTAGTAACGATTTTATTTATTAAACTAGCAACCTGAATTAGTTAGGATTTCTATTTTCCAGTTTGTGCAATATCTTTTTGATGTTGGCACCTTTTCCTAAAACGGGTTGCCATAAATCGCCTTTTTTCTCAAAACGTTTCAATACATTTTTGATGGTAAATTGTGAAGGATGCAGTTTCGAATTTACTTCGCTCCATTCTAAAGGAGTTGAAACTGTTGCTCCGGGTTTAGGTCGTACAGAATAAGGCGAAGCCAAAGTTTGTCCTCGTCGGTTTTGTAAATAATCGATATAGATTTTATGGTTTCTTTTTTTAATGCTTCGTTCTAAAGAAGTTGTTTTGGGTAAACGCGAATGAATCTCGGTAGCCAGTAATTCTCCAAAAATTTTAATCGAATCGTAATCGTATTGTGCACCAAGCGGAATGTAAACGTGTAATCCGGTTGCGCCCGAAGTCTTGCAATAACAATCGGTTTCGAGTTCGTCGAGAACCTCTTTTACGGTTAAAGCTGTTTTTACCACTTCCTGAAAATCATCTTTATCAGGATCGATATCAATAACAAGCCAATCTGGATTTTCGATGTGTTTGATGGTAGAATTCCACGGATTCATTTCGATACAGCCTAAATTCGCCATATAGAGCAAAGTTGCTTTATCATTACAAATCAAATAATTGAGATATTCTTCATTTGATTCTGAAAATATTTTTTTGGTCTTCAGCCAATCCGGAACTTTATCTACAGCGACATCTTTTTGATAAAATCCCGGTGCATTGATTCCGTTAGGAAAACGATTCATCGATTGCGGACGATCTTTAAGATACGGAACAATCAAATCAGCGACTTCATTATAATACTGCACGATTTCTCCTTTGGTAATACTATCTTCAGGAAAATAAATCTTGTTTTGATTGGTTAAATGCAAAGTCGTTTTTCCTATTTTTAAGTCGTAATCGTTTTCTGTTGCAGGGGTTGGTTCTTCTTTCATTTTTTCTTCTTTTAAAATTTTATCCGGTTTAACCTCTAATTCAACATTTGATTTAGTGTTTGATGGAACAAAAACTTCATTGGCTTTTTTATCAATTCTTAAGCCCAGATATACGGGATGTCTTAAATGTTTGTCATTCGTCCATTCTGAAAATTTAACCTGACAAACCAGTTTCGGTTTTACCCATTGAATTTGATCTCTTAGAACCAGTTTTTCGCTAAGTGGAGATTCATTCACAAAATGAGGTTTTAGCTTTGTGTACAATTCTTTTAATGTTGCATCTGTAAAACCGGTGCCGCACTTCCCAATAAACTGAAGTCTTTTACCATAATATTGCCCGAGTAAAATAGCACCAAAATATTTTCTTGAATTCTTAGGCTGCGTGATTCCAATGATAATGGCTTCTTCTTCATTCGAAATTTTAATTTTAAGCCAGTCGCTGCTTCTTTTATTTGGGATATAAGTACTATCGGCTTTTTTGGCAATAATTCCTTCGCCTTTGTTTTTTATCGAAAGATCAAATTGCTTCAAACCTTTTTCTACGGTATGTTCTGAGTAAAAAACATTGGTGAAATCATATTTATTAAAGAGAATTTTCAAAAGCTCTTTTCTTTCAAGCAACGACAAATCAGTAATGAGATTTCCATCTAAATTAAGAAGATCAAAAACATAATATTTTAGCGTTCCAAAACCCGTTTTCAGATAGTTTTGAAGCAGCTGAAAATTAGCTTTTCCGTTTTCGTCTTCTACTACAATTTCGCCGTCTAAAACTGCAATATGATCTATTTTTTGTAATTCATCTGCAATAGGTTTAAAATTAGCATTAAAAGATAATTCATTTCGGCTAAATAATTGCACATCAGTAGGATTAATTACAGCAATTGCCCGATATCCATCGTATTTATTTTCGAATACCCAATTGGTATCATCAAATGCTTTTTCTTTGGTATTCGCTAACATTGGTTTAATAAAAACAGCAGGAGTTTCACTTGATGAATGACTTTTTTTCGAAGCTTTTTTTTCAGAGCTATTCTCATCCATTTTTTTGGATTTTTTCTCTAATTCTTCTAAAGTTCTTTCTGTTATAACCGATTTATTTTTATTTAATATATCACTTTCTGTAGCATATGGATCTTGTTTTTTAATGAGCAGCCAGGCATTTTCCTGTTTGCCTTTTAATTTGATGAGTGAGAATTCTCCTTTTAGTTTTTTTCCTTTTAAAATAAAACTCAAATGACCTTTTTTAAGATCTGCCAGCAATGTTTTTTCAGGATTCTGAGTAGGCTCATCTGGAGTATAAGTGCCATTATCCCAAACAATAACATTTCCGGCACCGTAGTTTCCGGCCGGAATTGTGCCTTCAAAATCTTTATAACTATAAGGATGATCTTCGACCATCATGGCCAAACGTTTATCGTCAGGATTCATCGACGGCCCTTTGGGAATCGCCCAGCTTTTGAGCACGCCATCCATCTCGAGTCTAAAATCGTAATGTAAATGCGAAGCGGCGTGTTTTTGCACCACGAAAATCAATTTGCTGGCTGATTTTTCGACTTTTCCTTTTGGTTCCTGAGTTTGTTTAAAATCTCTTTTTTGATTGTATTTAGACAGTGACATGGGCGTTTGTTAAGATTAAAACAGTTAATGAAAGGGCGTAAATCCCTGCTGCAACAAGACCGAAAATAATATGGGCCAAAAGCAGCTGAAAATAATAACCTTTAAAATCGATTTTGGGCTTATGGTCGCTCATTTTAAACATGATCATCCAACCCAAAATGCCAATGATTCCGCTGGCAAAACCTAGTAAAAAAGCGATTAAAAAGGAAAGTGGTAAAATCTCGTTTATCCATAAAAAATAGTACGATAAAACGAACAGAAAGCCTATAAAATAATGCAATATCCAGGCTAACGTTTCTTTTGTATTAGGGGATAAGTCAAGATGCAGTTTGCTTAACATAAAAGTTAATAAAACCGGTTCTTTGTACAATTCCCGAAAGCTTTCTGATACAATATAACTGAATAACGTCATGGCAGATGTGGCTGCGATGGTAACAATTATTAGTTGAAAAAAAGTATAAATATCCATGATCAGCTGATTTATGATTGATAAAAAAGTAAATAAACCATTCAGGTAGAATGGTTTATTTGAGTAAAGCATTGTGCTTAAAACTTTCTTGGATTATTTACCGGATCTTTTTCTTCGAGATCCTGATCGATGTCGTATTCCTGGTCAAGTTCGTCTTGTTTTAAATGGTCTGTGGCAAAATTGTCGGGATCACGATCGTTTTCATCATATTTTTCTATAAGATCATCGTCAAGATCACTTTCGTCAAGGTCTTCATCTGGATTTTCTTCTTCAAAATAATCATCGTCTTCGTTTTCTCTGTCAAGGGCATCAGCGAAATTATCATCTAAATCATCAGGATCTTCGTCCTGATTTAAGAATTGATCTTCCTCTGCATCATATTCTTCATCCATTCTTTTTTGATATTCGTCGACATAACTTTCGTCACTTTCGTCATTATTGTTATTTACGGCGTAGATATCGTTTTGTGTTTGATCAGCTGCAAGACGAATATCATCTTCAGGATGAAGAATGCGATCGTCTTTAAGATAACTTCCTATATGTCTGCTTGTTTTATGGTTTGAAGTATTCATAGCTATTTGAGTTTAAATTATTAGATAATTAAAATTCATTTTTTCTGATTCTAAATGTCTCACTCAAAATTAGTTAGGAAGTAGTCGTATTTACTTATAAAATTTGAAATAGTAATTATATAATTAACAGCATTTTAGCTTTTATAAAAAGAAATTCTTAGTGATTTTGCCATAAATGAAAATTATATAAGCAGAAAAGAAGATTTTGTAAGTAATTTTTGGTCAATTTTTAAAATATTTGAATAGAATTAATTGCGGGAAGTTATGTGCTTGCAGTTAAGAATTTAAATGTATTTGTTATGAATAAAAAAGGACCCATAGTAGTCATAGAGAATAAGCAGGAAGACCGAAAATTATTTATTGAGGTTTTTAGCGAACTCAACTACGCCAACCCAATTATATATTTTAATACCGCCGAAACGGCTTGCAATTATATGCTTCGCCATCAGATTAAGCCTTTTTTGGTGTTTTCTGATATTGTTTTGCTGAATGTGATGAATTATAAAGTGATGGAAACGAATCCGGATAATAATGGAGTAGGGACGATATTCAATTGTCCGTACTTGTTTTTTACTACTTTGTTTGAGCAAAGTTTTGTAATCGATCCGTATTCTCTGCCAACGCACAGTTATTTTGTGAGACCTTTTGATTATGTGAAGTTCAAAGAGGTTATCAAAACGATTATAGAATATTGGCGAAAACCAAAATCTATTGCACAGTACAATAAGATCGAGATCAAATCGGTTAAGATTGAATAAACTTCAATAAAAAAATCCATTCGTCGCAACGAATGGATTTTTTATTTTTAATAGTTTGTGTGATCGAATTTACATATTACCGAATCGCATATCTTAGTTTAAGTCCGTAAGAAACCAATCTGACATCATTTGAAAAAGAAGAGTCAAGTATGCTGTTGTATTGCAACTGCACAGGTAATTGCGGATTGTATTGTACCAGATTTTTGCTTCCTTTATTATCATAAACATTATTCAAACCGTAGTCCAAATAAAGTCCGATATAAATAGCACTGCGATCACCAATTTTTTGTTTTAAACCAGTTTCGAATGTAGCAGAATAAGATACCTCTGTATTTAGATCTTGTTTGCTTGTTTTTAGGTCGTTTACGTTTTCAAAACCAGCAAATGCAGGACTAAACAATTCTACATTATACTGCGGATAATACCCGCTTGTAGTAAGGTTCTGGAAAGTGCTTTGGTAAGTTCCGTTTGTAGCGAAACCTATTTTAGCTCCTGCTGCAACATATAATTTTGTATCTCCGGGAGTTTCAAACTGAATACCAATTGGAATGTTGATGTATCCCAGTTTTTGTTCCTCTCTTAAATTAGTTGCTTTGTATCTAAATTGAAAAGCTTCATTTTCAGCATCAATAGCATTGTATTGTCCGTTAAAAAAGCCATACTTTACATCAGAATTATAGGTTTGATATTCAACACCAATGCCAATACTTAAACCTTCATTTAAGTAATAAGAATAGCGAATTCCTGCATTTATACCATTTCCGGGAACTACATCTCCGCCAGAATTATACTTTAGAAATGAAAAAGGTCCTCCTACAGCTATTGATAATTCTTGTTTTCTGTCCTGAGCGTAACTGTTTAGGCAAGTTCCTAAAAGTAGTGTAACGATTGACAGTGATGTTATATAGTTTCGTATATATTTTTTCATCTTATTTTTTATTATGTCAGTACTACTCTAAAGTAGTACTGACAGATTTTATTTATTTACAATTACTTTTAGTGTTTTCTTGATATTGGCAGTTTCAATAACTACAACATACATATTACTTTCAGCATCTGGTAACTGAACTTCAGTTCTTACCGTAGATGATTTCAAAGTTTTTACCAATTGGCCAGAAACAGTATATAAGCTTATTTGCATATTTTCTAATTCTTCGGCAGGGAAATCTGCTTCAACTGTAATGACTTGTCCTGTTTGAATTGGGTTAGGATAAAGTCTTGCCGTTAACGATTTTTGAACCGTAATTTTGGTACTACAAGTTTGAAGAATTTTTCCGTCTTTGGTTGTCATTTTTACACTAAAATCTGCAGAAGTATCTAATGAATTCGCTAAATCTTCTCCCGCTGAATAGTATTGACCTGTTCCTACCAACTGTCCGTTTTTAAACCATTGGTACGAAACAAATTCGTAACCTCCGTTTGTCTGAGGATTGTTATTTATAAGCAATACATTGTTGAATTTTTGATGAACAATGTCATAGAAACCAAATGGTTTTTCTATCGTTAAGGCATAAGTAGCCGTTGCTGTTCCGTCTTGTGAAGTTACAGTAACATTTTGCGTATAAATTCCAGGTTTAGGAGTTGTAATCGTAAGATTAGCAGCAGGTGAGAATGTCGCTCCGGTTTCATTTGTGAAACTAACGTTTGGATTATTCTCATCACATCCCATCACGTATGTAATTTGTTTCGCAGGATTTTGATATACTTTGTTACCAAGTGTGATTTTAGTAATGGTGATATCATTGTTTTTGATGACAAGAACTTGCTCTACATTTGCAGCAGGTAAATAATTGTCATTACCATCCTGATGTGCTACAATCACTAAACTACCAGATCGTAACAAATTAACTAACCCTATTGCAGAAACATTTGCAGGTGGCAGGGCAGAAGTGTATGTAAATGAATAACGAATTGGTAAACCTGAATTAGAAGTAGCATCTAAACTGAAGTCATTAAGTACTCCTAAAATTTTAGCAGGAATTGCACCAAAAGTAATCAGTTGCGCTGCTTTGTTAATCGTAAGTTGTGCAGTAAGTGTAATTGGCGAACAATTTGGTGTACTTGCTGCAGGCGAAACGATTGCAGTAACGGTATAGGTACCAGCATTAATTGCACCATTTAAAGTACTTGCGGCTGGCGTAATAGAATACGCTACAGTAGCTCCCGCAGGAAGATTAGCCACTTGTAATGCATGAAGATTTCCATCAAAAGTATACGAAGCATTGCTAAAAGTTACCTGATCTAAAGGTGAAGCTGTTACATTAATCGTTTGATTTTGAAATGAAGTATTTCCATGTCCGTCATTATAAGTCCATTTGATGGTATACGTTCCTACAGCTGTATAACTTAAAGGATCAGTTGTAGTAGCATTTATAATTCCTGCACAATTGTCTGTTGCTGTTGGAACAGGAATTTGTGATGCCAAAACTGAACAAGTATTTGTAATTGCAGGTAGATTTGCTACATCAGGAACTGGTGCAGTTACATCTGGAGTGGTTACGATTGTTACTGTTTTTGTAGCAAAACATCCTTTAGCATCTGTAATAGTTACTGTATAATTTCCTGCACTAAGTCCGGTTGCTGTTGCTGCAGAACCTCCAGAAGGTGACCATGAATAAGTATAATTACCATTTCCGCCTGTTGCAGTAACAGTTGCAGTAGCATCGGAAGTACCAATACAAGTTACATCAGTTTGTGCAATCGTAGCGTCAAGAATTGTAGGTTCAGCTATAGAAACATTCTCTGTTATACTACAATTATTTTCGTCTGTAATGGTTACAGTGTAATTTCCAGCAGCTAATCCTGTTGCTGTAGCAGCAGATCCTCCGGTTGGAGACCATGCATAAGTGTAGTTTCCAGTTCCTCCTGTTGCATTTATTGTTGCAGAACCGTTAGATCCACCATTACAAGATACATCTGTTGTTGTAGTGGTTGCTGTAATTGCAGTAGGTTGTGTAATTGTGAAATTTTGTGTTTTAGTACATAAGTTAGCATCTGTAACTGTTACAGTATATGTTCCGGCAGCTAATCCTGTTGCAGTTGCTGCAGTTCCACCAGAAGGTGACCAAGAGTAAGTATAGCCTCCAGTTCCTCCTGTTACGACAACACTTGCAGATCCCGTTACGGCACCATTGCATAATAGATTAGTTTGCGAAGGTGTAATATTTATAGCAGCAGGTTCCGTGATTGTAAACGTTTTTACAATAGAACATCCGTTAGCAGATGTAATCGTTACGGCATAATTTCCTGCAGTTAAATTAGCTGCTGTATCGGCATTTCCTCCAAAAGGAGCCCATACATAAGTAAATGGACCCGGAGCACCACTAGGAACTACAGTTGCAGATCCTGTATTAGATCCATTACATAAAACATTAGTTTGAGATGTTGTGGCAACTAAAGTATTAGTTGTAGTAATAGTAAAGTTTTTAGTTAGCGTACATCCGTTACCGTCTGTAATTATGACACTATAATTTCCAGCTAATAACCCTGTTACAATTTGTGTCGTAGCACCATTTGACCATGAGTAAGAATATGGAGTAGTACCACCATTAACATTTACTGCAGCCTGACCACCTGTTGAACAAGTTGCATTTATCTGGCTTGTTGTAGCTGATAATATTGCAGGTTGCGTAATAGTAAAACTTTTTGAAACAAAACATCCGTTGTTATCTGTAATTAAACAGCTGTAATTTCCAACAGTAAGACCAGTTGCAGTAGCTGCTGTTCCTCCAGTTGGAGACCATAAGTACGTATAGTTTGATGTTCCTCCAGAAGCAACTACGGTTGCTGTACCAGTTGCGCCTCCATTACAAAGAACATTAGTTTGTGATGCAGTTGCAGCTAAAGGACTTGGCTGGTTTATTGTTATACTAGCAGTAGTAGAACATACATTAGCGTCTGAAATTGTAACTGTATATGTTCCAGCAGGTAATCCAGATGCTATTGCAGCATTTCCACCAGTTGGTGACCAAGAGTAGGTATATCCACCAACTCCACCTGCTGGAATTACAATTGCAGTACCATTAGTGCCTCCATTACAAGAAACATCTGTTTTTGAAATTGTTCCAGATAATGCAGCAGGTGATGAAATAGTTATGTTTTTAACTAATGTACAACCATTAGCATCTGTAATGGTACAAGTATAGTTTCCTGCGGGTCTTCCGTTAATAGATGATGTTGAACCTCCAAGCGGAGCCCATGCATAAGTATAACCAGGTGTACCTCCTGATACTGTTACGCTTGCACTACCATTGCTTCCTCCAAAACAACTTACACCTGTAGAAGCTGTAGTTGCAGCTAAAGCTGTTGGCTGTGTAATAGTAAAACTTTGAGTAGTAAAACATAAGTTTGCGTCTGTAACTGTTACAGTATAAGTCCCGGCAGCTAATCCAGATGCTGTTGCAGCAGTTCCTCCAGAAGGAGACCATGAATAGGTATAAGCTCCAGTTCCTCCTGTAGCTGATACAGTTGCAGATCCGGTTGTACCACCATTACATGCAATATTAGTTTGAGCAGATGCGCTAGCAATTAAAGCTGATGGCTGCGTGATAGTAAAACTTTGTGTAGTCTGACATAAGTTAGCATCTTTTACAGTTACTGTATAAGTACCTGCGGTTAATCCTGTTGCCGTAGCAGCAGTTCCTCCAGAAGGAGACCATTGATAAGTATAAGTTCCAGTTCCTCCTGTTACTGCAACAGTTGCAGATCCAGTTGCAGATCCATTACATAGAATATTAGTTTGTGCAGCTGGTGTTGCTACTAAAGCAGCAGCAGGGCCGCCAACAACAATACCCGTTATAGTTTTGACACAAGCGTTAGCATCAGTAATGGTAACACTATAAGTTCCTGCAGTAAGACCGCTAGCTGTAGCCGCAGTCCCGCCAGATGGTGCCCAAGAATAAGTATAACTCGGAGTTCCGCCTGTTGCTGTAACAGTTGCACTACCATTAGATCCTCCAAAACATGAAACCGATGTTGTTGATGTTGTTCCATCTAAAACTGGCGGCTGTGTTACATTGATATTTACAACTTTGGTACAAGCATTAGCATCCGTAACAGTTACACTGTAAGTACCAGCCGTAAGACCTGTTATTGTTTGTGTTGTAGCTCCTGTATTCCATAAGTAGCTATAACCTACAACTCCTCCTGAAGGAGTTACACTAGCAGTACCATTAGCTCCTCCATTACACGCAACATTTGTTACAGAGGGTAGTGCATTTAAGACAGATGGTTGTGATACCATAATATTACTTATGGTTTTGATGCAAGCATTTGCATCAGTAATAGTCACACTATAAGAACCAGCAAGAAGACCTGTTATAGAAGAAGTTGTAGCTCCTGTATTCCATAAGTAAGTATACGGACTGGTTCCTCCTGTTGCAGTTATAGAAGCAACACCATTTGATCCACCGTTACATGCAACGTTTGTTACAGCAGGCGTACCATTAAGCGCAGCTGCTGGCTGACCAACAGTAATACCCGTTATAGTTTTGGTGCAAGCGTTACCATCGGTAATGGTAACACTGTATGTCCCTGCGGTAAGACCTGTTGCTGTTGCAGCAGTTCCTCCAGACGGTGACCAGGAATAAGTATAGCTTCCGCCTCCAGTTCCTCCAGTTGCTGTTACTGTTGCAGTACCATTTGATCCTCCAAAACATGACGCTGCTGTTGTAGAAGTTGTTCCATCTAAAACAGGCGGCTGAGTTATTGTAATATTATTTAGAGTTATAGTACATGAATTTGCATCTGTAACCGTTACGCTGTAAGTACCTGCTGGACGACCTGTTATAGCAGCTGTTGAAGCACCTGTATTCCATAAGTACGTATAACCTCCGGCTCCTCCTGTTGCTGTTACAGAAGCGACACCATTACTGCCTCCATTACATGATACGTTTGTAACAGCAGATGAAGCACTTAATGCAGATGGCTGTGTTACTTGAATATTACTTACTGTTTTGGTACAAGAATTTGCGTCTGTAACCGTTACACTATATGTTCCGGCTATAAGACCTGTAATAGCAGCTGTTGTAGCACCAGTATTCCATAGATAAGTATAACCTCCGGCGCCTCCTGTTGCAGTTACAGCAGCAACACCATTAGAACCTCCATTACACGCTACGTTTGTAAAAGCAGGTGTAGCGTTTAATACAGGTGGCTGGGTTATAGTAGCAGATCTTGTTATTTGTGTTCCTTCACCATCAGTAACGGTTACAGTATAAACTCCAACACCAAGAACAGATGCTGTTGCATTTGTTCCTCCAGATGGCGACCATGAATAAGTATAAGGAGTTGTGCCTCCGCTTACAACAATTGTAGCAGTACCATTGTTTCCTCCGTTACAGCTGACATTTGTTTTAGAGATTGTTGCCGGAGCAGTTAAAGCAGCGCCTGTAGTAAAATTTGATTCAGCACCATAACTGGTACCGCCGGCATTGGTAGCATAAGCTCTGTAATAAATAGTTGTTGCAGATGGAAGTCCTGTTATAGTAGCGCTAAATGTTCCTGTTCCCGTTCCATTCTGAACTTTATGATCAGCAATAGTTGGAGCTGTAGTTGTAGCCCAAACAATTCCTCTTTGAACGGTTGCATCACCACCATCTACGGTTAAATTTCCACCCATTACAGCAGAAACAGCTTTAACACTTGTAGCTGTTGTAGTTGAAACAGTTGCAACTACAACAGTAGATACTGCAGGTGTAGGATAACTAGTAGGAATAATTCCTAAATCAGTAGCTCCATTGCTATGTGACCAGTATGTGGCTGACGGATTATTAATTTTTGCCAATAAATCAGCAGTAGTACCTGTCAAAGTTCCTATGTATTTACTGTTATTCTGTTCAGGACCAGGTGCCGGAAATAAAGAAATACAATTCACACCATTAGTTAAACCGGGAGGTAATGAACTTTCAGATCCTCCAAATAAATTTGCTTGTGCTGCATTATTCCATGTTGTCGTAGCGTCATAAGTCGAAGAGTTATAATCTGCATGGATACCTGCAATAAATGTAGGTGACGCCGGTTCTGGACCTGTTGCAGATTGATAGGCCAATATCTGGTCGCCGGAATTAGCAAGATTAAAACCTGTACCTGACGCAAGTGTTATTCCAGTTGTACCTGTAACTGTAAAAGTATCAGCCGAAGTTTCGACTATTGATACAATTTTACCGGCAGGTGTAAAGGCTGGAACAGTCCACAATAAGTGCGTCTCGGGATTTGATGTAATCCATGCACCATTTCCCCAGCCATCTTCTGTAAAATATACAAGCGTTCCGGCATTGATATCTTTAAGAGTGATAAAAGAGAAACCATCGGTTGGAGTTCCCGCTTGATAACCAATAAAGGCTATATCACCTGGGGCCAGAACAGTTGCCTGGGCTTTAAGGTTTTGTTGTACAAAGAATGTACACAAAAAGATGATAAATAAGAGTAATTTTTTTTTCATAACATACAGTTTAGTTTAATGACATAAATAGGCATTTTGCCATCCGCCTACGTAATCGGGCTTTGCAAACGAATTAAAAGCTCTGGTAAATTGCCCGTCATTTACAAATGTTTCAATTTTATTGAAGCTTAAATCGTTAGAAGAATCAAAATTTAATTTATACATATAATGATTAAATATTGTTCTGTTAGTGTCTTTGTCAAATTCAATATTACCTCTTGGTCCGGCTATATTCAATTTGCCAATTTGTTCAATTAAAGAACTTATACTAAGATTATTTTCTGCATTTAGGAGAAGGTTTTCTAATATAAGTCCGTTTTCATACCCTAAAATAGAAAAGACTGTCGGGGTCTCTGAGTATCTATTTTTATAGTTCTCGGTAAAATTGGTGCTATCGCCATCATTTTGCATCCATGAACTCACTACATAAAGATCATGAGGTTCATTTTTATAGTTTTCAAGAATCTTATCATTGATAAAAAACGGAGTAACATAAAACGGATATTTTTTAGTTATTTTATTTTGGTTTACAAAATCAGCATTTTCTTCAGCATACAAACCACTATAGAAAGCAAAAACAGCATCTGGTTCATACGAATTAATAAACTGCCACATGTATTCAGATTCGTCTTCTCTGGGCACAAAAGGAGTGATGTAGTGGCCTGAAAAAATTGTTTTTTCTTTAAAAGCATATTCAATTGCCGCCAGCATACCATAACCTGAATCATAAAATGAAGTTGAGGTTACGACTTTTTGATAGTTTTTGGCGGTTAAATAAGTTCCTAAATGATAACAGGATTCCGTTAATCCAAAAGAATTGATGTAAACACCTTTATAAGGAGATGTTTCATAAGGCATTGTTGCTCCGGTATCTGCGGCAAGTAATAGAATATCGTTTTTAGAGGTATAATTATAAACCTCAGACATATTATAATGCCCAAAAAAACCAACGATAATATTTATATCCTCTTGAAAATTTAATTTTTGTATTTTATCAATTATCATTTTTTCATCAGCACCAATACCAATACTTTCCACAAAAAACTTCACATTGAGATTATTAAGTTTTAATCCTCTCATAAAATCTTTGTCCAGAGTAGGGTATTGTTGTGATTTTGGAATTAGAATTCCTATTTTAATAATATCTTCCATAAAATGAGATTAAAAAAACAGAGGCATAATTGCCTCTGTTTCATTTTAATTGTATTAGTTTCTACTAGGAAAAATTCCTTCCATAGCGATACAAAAGTTTATACCTAAGTATGGATTTCTTGAGCCAAATGGTTGGCTACCTCCTGCAACACCTGTAGCACCGCTAATTGTTGCAGTTACACCACCAACTGCATTATTTGTTCCTCCAGTTTCACTATAGATATTTGGAGTATTACCGCCAGCAGCAAAATTATTATTACCACCATCAGGATCATTGCTGATTGGTTTTGCGCTTATTGCATTGACAGCTACAGTAATAGGAGACGTAGCAGCAACAAGAGGATGACCATGTATAGGCATGTTGTTTGCTGTAAGCGTAATGTTTTCAGTACCACTTATTTCTCCCATAACGATATTAGTTAAGCCATTTCCTTGTCCTTGACCTACAAGAGATCTACCTCTTAAATCAGGCAAAGCAAATGTTGATGTACCATTGCCTCCATAAGTTGTTCCAAGTAGTGCAAAGAGTGCATTGTATTGCGATATGGGAACTAGTTGCCCATAACATAATTGCCAACCTCTTGGGTTAAAGTTAAATCCGAATGCTAGAATTGTTCCTAAAAATACGTCCATAATTGTTTTTGTTTAATTGGTTAATGTTAGTGATAGATTTATTAATGGTTAATATGATTTGATTACAGTTTAGTTTTTAATTGTTCAATAACGAAGTTACTTTATGTAATCTTCTTACAAGCAGGTATTTACACCTGTTTTTTGAATGGTTAAAATATTTGCAATAAAAAAAGAAAGTATTTTGTTGATGTCTCTAAACACTCTGTAATAAGCACTCCTTCTTCAATTTGATTTTAAAAGTAGATATCTATTACCTATAACAAGAAAAAGATGTTACAGAACGGCTTTTTCATGTCATGAAATCTATTTTTAATGTCAGATAAATTTTGAATGATAACTTCTAATTATGCGAATTCATTTTTCTTTGAAAAAAGTTACTTTTTAGTGAAAAATGTATTAATGATACATCGTTTTAGGCTTGTAGAAATGAGGTTTTGTGTATTTGAACGAATAAATTTACAAAAATAAATAACATAACTATCAGGTAGACAGTGTTTTTTGTGTAAATTCTTATGTAATGAATAAGCAGGAGAGGAGTAAGCTTATATTCGTTTAATAACTATCTTATGTCCGGAAATGCCGGAAGATAAAAAGGCAGGTATAAAAGTTGTTGAGTTTGTAGTCGATTGAGGTAAGATGAATTGTCTAACATCAACCCGCAATTTTCCTGAATTGATTTTTTATAGGAAACAGGGAAGAACTTTAGGATAATTTATGTAACATACTTTTGTAAAATGTCAAGTCTTTCTTTTACAGTCAAATCACCTTCCAGAAACAAAGTAGCGCATTGTACTTCTGTTAACCATTGTTTTTGCTGTCTAAGGCTTCTGCTTGAAGTATTTTCTTCTAAATCATATTCGGCTGCCCATGCAAGAAAAGCTTTGTATTTAGCATTTAATTTTTCGTCGGAGAGTATTTTATCTCCATATCTCGAGATTTCCCTTTCAATCAATCTTTGCATTCTAAGTTCTTGCGGAATATATAATAAAACAATAAGATCAAATAAAAACTTATAGTTAGTATGCCAATGAAATATGGAACCGGTAACTACTACATCTTCCTTAGAATAAAAATCATTTTCAAATAAAGAATTACGTTCATCATCAATTCTTGCTTCCTGAAACGGAGGTTCGGTTTTTTTCCAAAAATAATCATCAGAATCCAGGTGTAAAAAACGATCATTATTTTTTACGAAATAATCGCCCAATGTTGTAGCACCGGCTCCTGATGCGCCCATAATCATTATTCTCATTTTGTTTTTGATTAATATGTAGTAATTCAATTTAGAATATAAAAATAGTCATAATCTTAAAGTTGACTTCAGTTTATTTAAGTTGAAAAATAGAAAAATTTTCTGAAGTAATGGTGAGTCGAAATAGTTTTCTTAACCAATCAACTCAGTACGATAGCGGATTACTTCACTAAGTTGTATATTTGCGATTAGTTTTTTAAAATACATTAAAGCCTGTAATGTTTCAATTTTTGCCACTAGATCCAAAAACGATTTTTATACTTTATTTTTGGGGAAACTTATTTATTTGCATTCTTATTTTTAGTTACTCGTTTTCATATGCTACCGTTGAGAACAGAAAAAAACTAAGAACCTTTGGCAATGGTAAAATATTATTAACCATAGGATGGGTTTTAATTTTTTTAAGAAACATCATCCCGGATTTTATTTCTATTAATGCTGCCAACTCAATAATTTTGTGTGGTACATGTTGTGAAACAATAGCGATAATGTCTCTTCTTAAAACGAAATGCAACAGACGGTATCATTTACAAAAAGGACTTACAATTGCCGGAATACTAGTTTTTAACCTGGCGACATTGTTTGAGAATACGATCAACACGCGCATTTTTATTATGTCGATGGCAATATTTTTTATTTATTTACCGCCAACGATAGGTTACTTTAGAGAAAAAGGAACTAATTTTTTCCGAATATTTTATCTGCTTTGCTATGTTTTATTCGAAATTTTAATCTTTTTACGAGCGATTTACAGTCATATCGATCCGCAACAATATTTTTTCAGGCCCAGTATTTTTGATAGTTTATATAGCATAAGTTTATTTTTGCTTACCCTTATTGGTACTGTTGGATTTTTATTGTTGGTGAAGGAAAAACAGGATTCTAAAATCAAGAAACTTCTAAACGATAAAAATTTATTCTTTTCGCTTATAGCACATGATTTAAAAGGACCCTTGGGATCTTCAGTTACATTATCAGAAATACTAGCTCAGAAAATTGATACTTACAGCCATGAAGAAATTAAGGAAATTACAGGAATGCTTCATGAATCGAACAAAAATATTTACAAACTGCTGGAGAATTTGCTAGACTGGTCGCGTGTGCAAACCGGAATGATAGAATACAATCCTCAAAAAGTGGTTTTAAATCAATTAATTGAAGAAAATATAGCGCTCCATAAAAATAGTGCTTTAAATAAAAATATAGATTTAAGTTTTGAACCAACCGAAATTATTGAAGCTGAACTGGATAAATACATGATTGATACTGTTTTGCGAAACTTACTGACCAACGCAATTAAATTTACAGATCAGCAAGGCGAAATTAAAATTACAATGCAGATAACGAATGAGAAAGTAGAAGTATCTATTACAGACAATGGCATCGGAATTCCTGATAAAATAAAAGAAAAACTGTTTAAAATTACCGGAAAAGTAATTCAAAAAGGAACAGAAAATGAAACCGGAAATGGTTTAGGATTATTGCTTTGCAGTGAATTTATAAAAAAACACCAAGGCGAAATTTGGGCCGAAAGTGAATTTCGAAAAGGAAGTACTTTTAAGTTTATTTTACCATTAGGAAAATAAAATTCCAATATTAAAAATTCCAAATTCCAATGTTGGAGCTGTTTTTAAATAATATAAAAAAGAGGAAAAGATTTTAAGCTTTTCCTCTTTTTTATTGGAATTTGGAATTTAAGATATTGGTATTTAGTACTGGAATTTGGAATTTAAAAAATTGAGATTTTAACAAAGCATTTGTTTAAAAAAAGTTCCCCAGTTTCATAAGGGTGTGAAACTGGGGGACAAATAAAAAAATAAAACACAATCTTTTAGAACGAATATCTAAGTCCAAGTTGTCCTTGGAATCTTGAGGCTAGTTGATCTATAGTATAAGGTGTAGCCGTTGGTTTTTGGAAAGTATATGTTGGGTCGCCAGTAGCAACTCCGCCTAAGTTTCCTGATTTTGTTAAACCAAGGTTAGCTGTTGAATTGTAAGTATTTGGAACAAAGTAGCTTCTTCCCCAATCTTTATTGATAAGGTTTCCAACATTTGCCATGCTAAATGAAATTTGGAATGTACCTACTTTTTGAACTTTAATTTCATCTGTTAATTTCAAATCTGCCTGAATGTTCCAAGGAGTAGTATCACCATTTCTTTGAGTGAATGTTCCTCTTCTGCTTTTTAAGTAATCATTTCCATTAACGAATTCTTCGTAAGCTGCAACTTGTTGAGCTGCTGTTGCTGAAGGAACTCCTGCTGCATTTACACCAATGTATTTAGCTGCTTCTGCTGCATCTTTAAAGATATAAGCCAATCCTGCTGCTTGTCCTGTTCCTGCAATTGTAGAGTTTACAAATCCCCATGAAAACGGATTTCCTGATTGTGCATTAAAATACACATTAGCAGAGAAAGTATTGTTGTCAGCTAGTTTTACAGAGTAACCAACATTAGAAACGATTCTGTGTTTGATGTTAAAGTTAGAAGTCGCCAATTGAGGATCATTAGGAGTCAATGACTGGTTCATTTGGAAGTTACTTTCCATAGAGTTACGAATTCCGTTTGTTACGTCACGAGAATCTCCGTAAGTATATGCTACCATAAAGTTCAAACCAAAATCGTATGATTTCGTAACCATTTCAGTGATGCTGTATCTGTATCCTTTGTTTGTATTTGACAATAAATAAGCATTAGAAAAAGCTGAATTTATGTTTGCTGCGTAAATTGGCATTTGGTGATTTGTATCGTAAGAGAAATAAGTTGGGTTATCTGTCTTATTTACTTGTTGAAATTCAAGATCACGAATTACTTTAGTATAAATACCTTCGGTTGTAAATTTATAACCGTTGATGATTTTATCGATGGCCAATGAGTTTCTTAATACAGCTGGCATTTTAAATTTATTGTCAACTAAATCTGCCTGAACTTTTGGCGTTGCATCGTGATATCCATTTAATCCGTTGTTTGCCAAAGGATCACCAGCTGCTGCAACCTGAGCAGGAGTAAGGTTGTTTTTATCATAACTTCCGTAACCAACACCGTCATTGTAGTAAGCATATCCTAACCATGCAAACGGAATTCTACCTGTAAATACTCCAGATCCACCTCTTAAAACAAGCGTTTTATCTTCGTCTACATTATACGTAAAACCAATTCTTGGAGAAACTAATGCAGTACTGAAAAAGTTATTATTAATTTGGCTTAACGGCGTGTAAGTGTATGTATTACCATAATTAGGATCAGCAGGAGAATTTTGTACCTGTGGACTTAATTTTGGTTTGTTTGGTAAATCAGTATAATCAACTCTTACACCAGGAGTAACTTTTAATTTGTTTCCAATTCTAATTTCGTCTTGTACATAAACACTATAAAGGTTTACTTTGAATTTAGCATAAGGATTATCAAAGATCTGATCTCTTGTAGAACCATCAAAAGGATACGTTCCGCGAACACGAGTAGGAAGTTTATTGAAGAAATCTGCCAGAGATTTGTACGAAACTCTTCCGTTAAGTGCATTTACAAATCCGTAGTTAATGTCGTAGAATTCGTTGTGTGTACCAAACAATAAAGTATGGTTTCCTGTTTTGTAAGTAAGGTTATCAGTGATTTCGGCAGTGTTTTGTTTCATGTTAAAAACAGTTGCTTCACGATCATTTCCTAAGAAAATTGTTCCTCCGTTATAACCAATTTCTGCCTGAGGAAACATTGCATTTGATGATTTTGGATCACGGTAATCTTTAATAGCCGAGTAACTTGCGATAAATGAGTTAGACCATTGGCTGTTAAAGTGGCTTTTTAATTCTAAAACCGTACTAATAGATTGGTTTTTTTGAGTAAAGTCCATGCTCGAAAACCTGAAGTTTGCAGCATCACGTTCTAAGTTCGAAGCTTGAGAAATAACAGTATTGTTTCTTAACGAAAGAGAGTGCTTGTCGTTAATTTTCCAATCTAATTTATTGAAGAATTTTTGACTTTTCGCAAAGTTGTTATAAGCACCGTAACTTCCCGGATCAAAACCATAATTTGTCTTAACGAAGTTTGAAATTTGTTCTGCTGTAGTATTATCAACCAATGAAGTTAATTTTCCTTCAGAATTTGTTTGTCCTGCATTGTAGAACAAAGGATCTGTTCTTTCAGCATATTCCATGTTGGTGAAGAAAAACAATTTATCTTTTATAATTGGTAAACCTAATCTGAAACCAACTTGGTAATCACCAAAAGAGTTTGGCATTTTAGAACCATCACCTGCATTATTAGGACCAGTAATAGCAGCATTTCTGCCATAACTATAAATAGATCCTGTTACTTCATTTGTACCGCTGCGGGTAACGGCATTTACGCTTCCTCCTAAAAAGTTTCCTAATTTAATATCATAAGGAGCAATATAAACCTGAATATCCTGTATCGCATCTAAACTTATAGAGTTTGATCGTGTACTGCTTCCTGGCATTCCTGAAGTTCCTGACTGACCTCCTAAAGAAGGGCTAAAACCAATTGCATCATTGTTTATAGAACCGTCAATAGTTACGTTGTTGTATCTAAAGTTCGTTCCTGCAAAAGAGTTGTTAGAACTTTGTGGTACTAATTTAGTAACATCCTGAATTCCTCTGTTGATTAACGGAAGACCATTAATTTTTTTCTCATTAATGCTTGTTCCGTTATTTTTAGAAGAAGGTTTAGAACCTGTAATTACTACTTCTTCTAAAACATTATTATCTGATTTACCAACTACTATTGTAGGCAAATCATTGTCTCCAAGTGCTAAATGTATTTGTGCATTTGAATAATCCTGAACACCAGAACTTTTAATTTCAAGTTCGTAAGGTCCACCGGCATTTAAATTTTCGAAACTAAACCTACCTTGTTTATCTGTTACAGCTCTGTAAACGGAGTTGGTAGGTAAATGTGTTAATGTAACCTCGGCGCCAGTTAGAGGGCTTGTACCATCGCTAACTTTTGCAGATAAAGATGAGGTTGTAATTTGAGCAAAAATGTTCCCCATAACAAGAAGCATGAATGCCGAAAAAAAGAGTTTTAGTTTTGTCATGTTGTTTTTAGTTTTTATTTGACAAAGAAACTGTCTTTGTTTCGATCAGATTTAACGCTTTTGTTAACTTAAAATGATAAAACTATTCATTGTTAACTTAGGATTATGAAGATGTTATTTCAAGAGAAAGGAATTAGCTCTTTAAAATCAACTACTTGTGTAAAAAGCTAAAAATAAGTAGATTAAAGCTAGATTTAAAGTAGATTAGAAAAAGATTAGAGTGTTAAGCAAATGTTACCGATTGCAAAAATCGATAACTCTAAAGACTAATATTATAAGTTAAAAAATGCAATTCTTAATTATTTAAACACATAGAAACATAGTTTTTAAGATCGAATAGGAGGCGTCTCACTTTGAATAATACCGCATAGCTATGCGAAAGCAAATACTCTTGCTATGCGTTGAGTTTTTTCTCGCAGATTTAGCAGATTCGGCAGATTTTCTTTTCTACTTCTATCGGGGCTAGGGCAATCATTTTTACAACAATATTTTCGTGTAGGTTGTCATCCCGAGGAACGAGGGATCTCCGCAAGAAACTCCGCAATCAAAATCGCCAATCTTTGTAGAGCTACTTGTGGAGATCCCTCGTTCCTCGGGATGACAATGATTGTGGTTACTTTGTTTCTATGCGTTAATTTTTTCTCGCAGATTTAGTAGATTTTTTTTTCAATTAGATTTATGCAAATTCAAGATTAGATCTGCGTAAAGAGAAGAATCATTTTAATCTTTTATCCCGATGGCTATCGGGAGTGGCTATTTTATAGAGAATAGCTTTTAAGATATATCTTATATTAAGGAAACACCAAAGAAAACGAAGTACCTTTTTCGAGCTCAGAATCTACTATCAAATTGATATTATGAAGTTTCAGAATTTGTGTGGTTATAAAAAGTCCCAATCCTTGTCCCTGAATATGGCGTGTATTATCGCTTCGGAAAAAGAGATCGAATATCGATTTCTGATCGGTTTCTGAAATTCCCGGGCCCTGATCTACGATTTTGATGATCAGTTTACCTTCAGTAGAAAGCGCAAAAATATTGACCGGTTTAGGATTTGAGAACTTTATTGCATTATCTAAGATATTATACAAGGCAATAAAAAGCATGTGTTTGTTGGCATAAACAGAAAGTAAATTTTCCTGATCTGCAATGGCATTCAAATTGAATGAAACCTTAGATTCCGGATATTCGATGGCTTTTTTCTCGAGAACATTCCATAAAATTTCGTCTATTCTTACGGTTTCCATTTGTTGCGGTTCAGAAAGTTCTAATCCCGATAAAACCAAAAGACCTTCGAGAGTGGCTTTTAGATGTAAAGTATCTTTACGGAGCGATTTTAGAATTTCTTCATACTGTTCGTTGGTTCTGCGTTGTTGCAGCGATACATCAATATCTCCTATAATGATGGTAAGCGGTGTTTTTAATTCGTGCGAAGCATTTTTTAGAAAATTATTCTGAATCATGATTCCGCTTTCTAATCTTTCTAAAAGATAATTAAAAGTCGTTACCAGTTCTTTAATCTCATCTTTGCCGCTGGTTTGTGGCACTTCTAATCTCGAATGAAGATTTTCGGTTGTTATGGTGTTTACTTTTTTAATTACTTCTGTAAAAGGGCGAAAAGTTTGCTTGGCCAAAAACGTTCCCAAAAGATAATTTAGAGGAATTCCCACCAGATAAAACAAAATAAACATGAGCCCTAACATCTCTAATTGGCGATTTCCGGCACGATCGATTCCGGAAACGACAATGATAAAATCGCCCTGATTGTCTTTATAAAACAAGCCAACAAATTGCCTGTCGCCACGGCTAAAAGTTTGTAGTTTTTCTTTCTTGATATTTTTTAAGTCCTGATCGCTTAATTCAAAATCAATAGTATCGCGTAAATAGAGCTTATTGGTTTTGGCATCATAAACGCGTATCGATTCATTGTTGATGCGTTTGTACTGAAGTTCGATTTGTTTATAACGTTCGCTATTAAACTCTTTTATTTCATCTTTTTCAAAGTAAAAAAGTGCCGTTGTCATGGCATGATCTTCGAGATTATCATAATAAAGATCCTTCATATGACTTTTGAACAACAGGAAAGATCCGGCCATAAGAAGTCCGGTTATAAAAGCAAAAAGCAAAGTAGAATTAGCGGCTAACTTGTTTTTAAGATTCATAACTCTTTTGTTTGAGCATATATCCCGTTCCTTTTATAGTATGGATGAGAGGAGTTGGGAAGTTCTTGTCGATCTTGTTTCTTAAATAATTAATGTAAACATCTACGGTGTTTGATGTCGTATCAAAATCGATATTCCAAACCGCTTGTGCAATCGCAATTCGGGACAAGGCTTTCTCACGGTTTTTCATGAAAAAGATCAAAAGTTTTAATTCTCGCGAAGACAAATTCAGTTCTTTTCCGTCTCTTGTTGCGCTTTGTTCTTTCATATTAATTTCGACTCCGGCATACGACTGAAAATCGAGAATTCCGGTGCTGAATTCTGCACGACGAAGCTGTGCATTTATTCTTGCCAGTAATTCTTCGAACAAAAAAGGTTTGGCTAGATAATCATCGGCTCCGGCTTGAAGACCTTTTACTTTTTCGTGTGGCGTATCGAGCGCACTCAAAATTAGAATCGGAACAATTATTTTTCGGCTTCTTAAAACTTCGCAAACTTCAAATCCTGTAATATCAGGCAGCATGATGTCGAGAATAATAATATTATACTCGTTGTCCATTACTTCTTTTATGGCATCAAAACCTTTTGTAATTGTTTTCACTTCATACAGATGCTCTTCAAGTCCTCTCGTAATAAACGAAGCAACCCTCGGATCGTCTTCAACTAATAATACTTTATTCATAAATCGAATATAATTGGAGTGTTTAATTTTAAGTAATACAATAATCGCTGGCATTTTGTATCGGGTTTACCTTTTTACCGTTTAATTCTAAAAGCGTATTTTCGATCATTTGCGACATGGTATCGAGCGCAAGATCATTGGGCTGCATCCCAAACGGATTTTCTAATTCATCTGCAATCGCTTCTAATGCTACAAAAGTATAGGCGATAAAAACAATCACAAAAGGCGTAACCCAACCCATTGTTTCTACAAAACCAAAAGACAGTAAAAAGCAATAAATATACACCGTTCGATGAAGCAAAACGCTATAGGTATACGGAATTGGCGTTCCGGCAATTCTTTCGCATCCGCCAACAATGTCAGAGAGTTTGTTCAGGTTTTCTTCAAAAGCCAATTGTGTAATGCTGTCTATTTTATTTTCTGACTTTGCATTTTTTACCCAAACGCCCAATGCTTTCAAAATAATAATGGGTTTATATTGAATCTCTTTAAGTTGCGCTGCAAATTCTTTAGGCAGTAAACGATTTAAGTCTTCGTCAGGATTAGTTTCTCGTAACTGATGTTTCAGGCTGTATACAAAAGCGATCAATAAATTAATGAAATTCTGGCGCTCAGTATCGTAATCTTTATCGTTGATAAGTGTAATGCTTTGTCTGGCAAGAGATCGCGTATCGTTAAGCAATGCGCCCCAAAGTTTTCTGCCTTCCCAAAAACGATCATAACTCACGCTGTTTCTAAAACCAAGAAATATGGCAAGCGCAATCCCAAACAAAGTAAAAATAGCAGGATTTACATGCAGATTGTATTGTATAAGATAAGGCTTAAAATATACTATTAAAAAAGAAAATAGTAATAAAAGTAAAAGCCGCGGAAGCAATTGAGGTAAAACAGAACCTCTCCATTCAAAGAGCATTTTGAACCAGGTATCCTTTTTCTTTATAATCATTTGTGGCGATCAAATTTGTTGCTATAAAAGTAATTAAAAAGTAGAACCTCCTGCAAAAAATTAACCAAAGAATATGACGATGATTTATATCAAAATTTAGAGAATAGGGAATAAAACCTAAACAAGAATGTTATATATTTGAAGTACAAAGTTGTATTTTTTTAAGAGTTCGAACAATTAACCACCAGTAATCTATGAAGCTATTATACACTAAAACAATATTGTTTTTACTACTCTTTACTTTTTTTTCCTGCGAAACCAAAAAAGAAAAACCAGAACCTAAAAAATATGCAGCAGGTGTAATTTTATCTTTTGATGATGCCTATGTCGACGAATGGTACGAAGCCGATCAGGCCTTGAAAAAATACGGATGGAAAGCTACTTTTAATGTTTGCCGAATAGATTCTATTGGTGCTCCTCAAATAAAAAAACTCCTTGAAATGCAAAAGGAAGGCCACGAAATTGCCGGTCATGGTTACCATCATTACAACGCCGTAAAATTTGTCAACCAACACGGAATCGATGCCTACATGAAACAGGAAATCGACCCGATGATTGCTTCTATGAAAAGATTAAAATTTAATGTGACCACTTTTGCTTATCCTTACGGAGAAAGATCTGACGCACTTGACAAAGCTTTATCGAATGATTTTAAAATTATAAGAGGAAGAGCTTTTGGAGGTGAAGCGCCCGAGAAACAAGACAGTTTTTTTAATAATTCAAAAATTGTATTTGCTTTTGATATCGACAACAGCCACATACATTTTAGTATTCCGTATGTATTAGAACTATTAGATTACGCTAAAAAACACAATAAAATTTTGCTTTTATGCGGACACAAACCCGTTAAAAACGTAACCGAAAATTATCAGACAAAAATAGAAACCTTAGAGTTTATTTGTAAATACATGAAACTTAACGATCTTAAATTCTATAAGTCATCAGACTTAGACGATTTATTACCTGAATAATTAATAATAAAACATAATAAGTTGTTTTTTTAGGAGCTAATCCCGCTCTCCGTTCCAATCTTTTGTGCCGAACGCCGGCACAAAAGGATTTCCTCTTCTATCGGGGCTAGGGCAATCGTTGTCATAACAGGATTTTCGTGTAGTTTTTCGAATGAGAACATCAAGCACTTTGTCTATTATTCATTTTCAACTATTAAACTCATTTTTGTCATCCTAACGAAGGAAGGATTACACTAGAAACTCCGCAAAGAAATTCCAATCTTTGTAGAGTTACTCACGAAGATTTCTCGTTCCTCGAAATGACAAATAATATGGATAATTGATACCTAGTAAATTAGTAGAACAAAATAGATAAGAAATCTAGAAATCAAGCTCCAGCGGAGCGACATATTTATAGAAAAAAGATATAGAATTTAGAAATGAAGCTCCAGCGGAGCGACATATAATTACATACCTGATAAATATTTCACCCCGATGGGGCTCTGTCCATTTTATCTAATATTTCTATAAATATTTCATCCCTCCGGGACTATAAAATATCGTATTTATAATTTGTTCTTTATACTATAAAATTCAACAATTTTAAATTAGTGAATTCGTGGCTTTTTTCCATTCAATAACTATCAAATTAAAATAATTAACCACAAATAATTAAATCATTTTAATCCTTTAATCTGTGGCTAAAAAACTTTTTTTCGCCTTTTTCGAAAATCATAAAATTTACTTCGCGACCACCATCATTCTTTCAGTTTTGTCTGTAAATGTTAATAATCCTGTTATTTTTTGTATGATTTTGGGCTCAACTGCTCGATTTTTCGTACCTTAAAAATTCTAACAAATAAAAGACAATGATGACAAAATTACGAATTTCATTAATCAACATTCACGGACTGCTAAAAGGTTCTGGTTTGGAGATTGGTAGAGATGCTGATAATGGCGGACAAACAAAATATGTATACGAGCTTGCAGAGTTTTTATCACAACACGAAAATGTAGAACATGTTCACGTATTTACAAGATTAATCGACGACCCAAATCTTTCTCCCGAATATGCAGTACCTATCGAAATCATTAATGATAAATTAGACATAAGGCGTATTCCCTTTCTGGGAAAAAAGTACAAAGCAAAAGAACAATTATGGGACGGTTTAGACACTTTTGTAAACGGAATTGTGCAACATATCAAACTCCATGATATATTCCCCAACTGGATCCATTCACATTATGGCGACGCAGGATATGTAGCCAGCGAATTATCAACCATCTTAAATATTCCCTTCGCGCATACAGGCCATTCTTTAGGTTTTCATAAAAAAAATAAATTACTGGAAAGTGGTTTAAACGAAGAAGAAATCGAAAAGAAATACAAGTTTAAACAAAGAATTGCCGCCGAAGAAAAAACATTAGAATTATCTGAATTTATAGTTACTTCGACAGAGCAGGAAATCGAAACTTACAAACCCTATAAAAATTTCGAATTAGGTAAATACCACGCCATTTCACCGGGAATCGATACCAGCAAATTTGTTCCGTATTATCATAGAGAACAAGATTCTGATAAGCAAATGGAAGAAGAGCAACGAAAATATTGGGTAGCCGAGACCATTTCGAAGTTTTTAATAAATCCGCACAAACCTTTTATTCTGGCGCTTTCACGACCAGATCGCCATAAAAATCTTCATACCCTAATTGAAGTTTATGGTAAAGACAAAGAACTGCAAAGTATTGCCAATCTGGTGATTTTTGCCGGAATCAGAAAAGATATTTCAAAAATGCCGGAATCTGAAAAAGATGTCCTTACAGATCTGTTGTTATTAATGGATAAATACGATTTGTACGGAAAAATGGCAATTCCGAAGAAACATGACGTCGAAAATGAAGTTTCGATTATTTATCGATATGCCGCCGAAAAAAGAGGTGTTTTTGTGAATTTAGCCCTGCATGAAAATTTTGGTTTAACCGTAATAGAATCCGCAAGTTCAGGTTTACCGGTTGTGGTAACCAAAAATGGTGGACCATCAGAAATTATTCCGACTTGCCAGAACGGAGAATTGGTAAATCCGCTGGATGAAAACGAAATAAAAAAAGCGTTGCGAAATATTTTAACCAATGAAAATCAATGGAAATATTACTCAAATAATGGCGCCATTAATATTCAGAAACATTACAGCTGGTTAAGCCACGTTAACCAATATGTAGATTTGGTCAACGAAAACCTGTCATTATCATCCGGTTCAGGAATCAAAAAACAACATTACCCAAATATCAATATCGAAAGATTAAAACGTAAGGTCGAACATTTATTTGTTTCGGATATCGACGGGACATTAATAGAACCAAAATTAAACAATCCCGGACTAAAAGAATTAAAAGAGCATCTGATCAATCGTACTGATAAAATGGCATTTGCCCTGGCATCAGGACGAAATTTAGCATTGGTAAAACAAGTTATCGAAGAAGAACAATTTCCGTTGCCTGACTTTATTATTTGCTCCGTAGGAACCGAAATCTATTATACAAACGGAAAAGACTATATTTTAGACAAAGGCTGGGCTAAATTTCTCGCCGGCCGATGGAAAAGAGATGATATTGTAAATCGTCTTAAAGAAGTTCCGTGGTTACGATTACAGGAAGAAGAAGCCCAAAATCCTTATAAAATATCTTATTATTATGATCAGGAAAAATACGATCACGAACAACTAATTTCAGTTTTAGGCACAGGCTGGTACAAAGTAAATATCATTCCGAGTCATGGACAATTTCTTGATTTTATTCCCAAAAGAGCTTCAAAAGGAAATGCCATTAAATTTTTATGCCGTAAATGGTCTATTCCGTTATCGAATGTCATTGCGGCCGGAGATTCAGGAAATGATATCGACATGTTCAGAGGTTCGATAAAAGGAATTATCGTAGGAAACCGAAGCGTAGAACTCGCCAATTATGAAACCACAAAAAGTATTTATGTGGCCAAAGATGCAGCTTCGTCCGGTATTTTAGAAGGATTAAAGCATTATAAAATAATAAAATAAATAAGTTCCGGAGGAACGATTCATATTGTAGCAAGGGATTTTAATCCCTTGAAATATGGAAATTAAAGATTGGCGATTTTGTTTGTGATCCTTCGACTTCGCTCAGGATGACAAAAATGACACAATATGTTAAATAATAAAAATAGGTTAGTATGTATTCAGGTTCAGGATTTAGTAATTGGGAAATAGGAGACGTAGATGTATTTATCGATGAAAGCGGTGTACATCATTTATTTCATCTTATTATTCCCAATCACGATTATATTGCGCATGCGGTATCAAAAGATGGTCTTTCTTGGAAAAGAGTAAAAAATGCTTTGTTTGTAGGCGATCCCGGCGAATGGGATGATGATATGTTGTGGACAATGCATGTGAGTAAAAACTCGGCGGGAGAAGGTTACGAAATGTATTATACAGGTTTAAAACGTCAGGACAAAGGGATTACACAAAAAGTGGGCAGGGCAGTTTCTCCGGATTTAATTCACTGGACAAAAGACAATCAATACGGGTTGCCTTTGCGAAGTGATGCTCCGTATTATGAAAGCCGCGATAATAACCCGCGTGAATGGCTCAGTTTCAGAGATCCTTATAAATACGAATTCGAAGGAGAAGATTATTTACTAATTTGTGCCCGCAGTGCCGTAGGACCAACTTATAGAAGAGGTTGTATTGGCGTTGCAAAAAGAGGCGAAAAAGGTTTTGTATTGCAAAAACCATTGCACGTAGCTTATGTATATGATGATATCGAATGTCCGTGCGTGGTAGAAATAAAAGGAATGCATTATTTGCTAGGCTCAATTCGAGAGGATATAAAAGTGCGTTATTGGTTTTCGCCCGATTTTAAAGGAGAATATCACGCGTTTCATAATAATGTATTAATGCCACAAGGCAATTATGCGGCAAGAATTGTAAAAGAAGGCGATTATTATCTGATCTACAATTTTTATTTTGTGGGAGGAAATGTCAACACACTTCGCGTAATTCCGCCGCCAAAACAATTGGATGTAGATAGTAACGGCCGATTGTTATTGAAAACCTATCACCATTGGAGAACACTTTACCAAAGAACCATTCACCAAAGAAACTTGCCTGTTCCTACACCAATTTTAGGAAATCCGTCAGCAAATTTTGAGATCGAAAATGAGAATAAATGGCGAATTGGCTGTCGAAGCGGTTATGAAGTTTTTTGTTTTGATAAACCTTCAGAAAATTTTGTCTGGGAAGGAACATTGGCTGTCGAAGGAATGGGAAAAACAGGTTTCGTAATCGAATGTGATGAGCAGGGAACAGCCTATTATATATCAATTGATTTTGTAAACGGTTTTGTGCAGTTTAGAGCCTGGGGATTTAATGAAAAAGATGTAAAGAATAATTTTGTTTTTGAGAACATTCAAACCAATCAATTTGAAATCGTCGAAAACAAAGAAATCTACTTTAAGATTATCCGTTACGGAAATTATTATGAGCTTTCGATTAATGAAGTCGTAAAATTAACCTTGTTGGACTATAAATACAGCGAAGGTAAGATAGGTGTTTATGTTTGTTCAGCGATTGTTTCCTTAAGCGATTCAAAAATTCATGTAATTCCGGAACCGGAGAATGAATATGCAACTGCAGATCCTAATAAAGCATTTGATGAATACAATAAAATAGCCCAATAAATGTACCTGGCAGATTATGATCGAACTATCTGGAATTAGTATCTATAATGCTTTTAACGCTTTGAATAAAAGTTTCGGTATTGTTGATTTCGCCTTTGATGTAAACATCATAATCTGTTAATTTAAACTGCTCTAACATATCTTTTTTAAGATATTTTATCATAGACTCAAGGCTTCGGGTATCATTTTCATTTTGTCTTTTCAATTCGCGTTGCTTACTTTCCAGGTAAGATAAAGTTCTTTTTAATCTCAGTACATTAATTTTGTCCACACTTAATATTCTTAAAATTTATAAAAAAAATAACGATAATCAGGAATAAGATAAAATTCAATATTTTTCCAAAAACGTACCAGTGAATTGAATTTATCTTATTACAAGACTATCGTTTCAGGTAATTACGTAAAAATGGAAATTTTAGTTTTGAAATATAAGGCAAAAAATTAAAAAATTCTGCACCAATTCCATGTTTTTTCAGATAACGATTTGAAAGACTATTGATTATGGTAAAATTGTAAGAAAATTTCAACTCGTTTTTCTTTTTAAAATTGATTCAAAAATGAAAGAACCTTTCTGAATTTTTAGAAACGTTTAGAAAATTCAATAAAAAAAAGCTGTGTTTTTTTCGTTCAAGAAAACACAGCTTTTTCTATTTTATAAAGGTTTTTATTTTACGACAGTAGCTTCCAGTTCGACTTTTAAAGTTTCAAAAAGACTTTTCACTTCAAGCAGAGTAGTAGCTTGTTGGATACCATGTTTGGCTACCCAATCCTGAATAAGATTAAAATGAGGCCAAAGTTCATCCGTAGCCGTAGTGTAGATATTCAACCGAACAATTCCTTTGCATTCATAACCGGCTTCTGTAATCACTTGTTCCAGATTTTTTAAAGCCAGTTTTATTTGCGATTCCATGTTTTCGTTACTCGAAATTCCGTCTGCGCTTATAGCCGTTTGTCCTGAAACATATAATGTTCCTTCCGGATTTTTTACTTCAACCGCTTGTGCGTAACTGCGCTGATTTTGCCATTCCCACGGATTAATAATTCTTTTTTCCATTTGTTTTCCTTTTTTAGTTTGCGCCCATAAAGGCATTGCAGTGAATAATAGTAATACTAAAAGGTTTGCTGTTTTTTTCATTATTACAGTTTAAAATTTATACTGCAAAATTGTAGATAACAGCCGGAATAAAGAGGTGACATTTTTAACGATTTTACTGTGAGAAATGTCACATCGGGAAAGCAATCACGAAATAAATCAGGACGATAATCTGCTTAACGTTTCGCGCGAAACACCTAAATACGAAGCAATAAGACTTTTAGGAACACGCTGCATTAGCGAAGGATATTGTTTTAATAATTGATCGTAACGCTCCTTTGAGTTAGAAGTTTGCCAGGAAATAATACGGCGTTGCGATCCCAGAAAACCAAAAGTAGCCTTCTCCAGAAAAAAGCGTTCCATTTTCTGTAAACCGCTGCATAGTTTTTTATAATCTTCAAGAGTACAGCAAAGTACCTCCGTATCTTCAAGGCATTCTAATGACATTGTAGCTTTAGTTTCAGTAAAAAAAGCATAATAATCACTTTCCCACCAATCTTCCATAGCAAAAGAAACCACATGCTGTTTTTCTTTATTATCCGTATATACCAATTTTAAAAGTCCTGAAATTACAAAATACGAATAATTTACAGGATCGCCTTCCTGAATTAGAAATTGGTGTTTTTTAAACTTTTTGGTGGTAAAATGGCTGTATACAAAAGCAAATTCCTCATCGGTAAGAGGAATTATTTTTTCGATATGTGCTCTAAGTTGGGTTTGCATAGTAACGGCCAAAGTTATAGAAAATTTAATAATAGATTGAAGTTTTAAGTAGTAACATCAATTTTGCGATGTCTCGTAGAAGATAGGAAATTAAAATTTAAATAGTAATTAACGATTTGATAAAATTAATAACAATTTATTAAACTTTTGTTTATTAGTGTGTTGATAAATAATGTTTTATAAGGCTGTTTTAGGAACATTATTAACGAATTAATATTTATATTTGAGAATGAGTTTGAGTATAATAATTTAAAATATTTACAAATGGATAAAGCTATAAAACTAAAAGTTCGTAAGGAGTTAGATAGTCAACAGCAGTTGAATATTATTAAATTAAAGGGAAGTTTAATTTCGAAAGGATACACAGAAATTATACATATCCTGGATCAGGATGATGAGTTTCATATTAATTCTTTTGCCACTCCTTCAGAAACTACTAATGAAGTTCAGGAATTTATCAAAGCATTTATCTACAAAGAAAATCTGGCCGATACCATAACCATTTTCAGGTAATTTTTTGAATTGAATACTATCATCGAAATTAGTTAAGATGCTAAAAAGTACAAAGTATAATTTTTTTAGAGTTATATTTTGTACTTTTTATATTTAATAAGCCAAGTAAACCCATCCTGCTTTTTGATCTCCATTATCAGATAAAATAATATAAAAATAAGTACCCATTGGCAACCTGTTTCCTTCTTTCCATTGTCCATGCCATTGCTGATCGTATCTCCCTCTAAAATCATAAACCTCTCGGCCCCAACGATTATATATCTTTAGGGAAGTAACATTATAGGCTGTAAGATCGAAGGTGTCATTGACTCCGTCACCGTTTGGAGAAATCGCATTGGGAACACCGCATAAATTATTTTCAATTTCGAAAGTTTGCTCACTTTCGCATGATCCGTTACTTACAATAACTTTAAATTGTAAAGGAAATACCAGCTGATCATTAGAACTTTTGCTGTATGCCGTAAAATCAAAAGTGTCATTGTTTGATCCTATTGCATCTCCCTTCTCATTCAACCAGTTAAAATTATAATTAGAAGAAGGTGATTCGGTTACCGCTTTTATTAAATAGGTATTGTCCACACATTCTTTTGATATAGAGAAAGAAAGTGATGTAATATTTACTGCCAAAGTTGTTGTTGTGGCGCATTGTCCTGTGTTTGGCGTAAAAATATAATTACCACTTGTTGTGGTGCTAATAATGGAAGGATTCCATGTTCCCGTAATTCCGTTGGGCGACGTTAAAGCCAAAGTTGGAACGACATCAGCACTACATAAAGTAAGTGTTGTAGCAAAATCAGGCGTAGTTTTAGGCGTTATAGTAACGGCCAAAGTAGTTGTTGAAGCGCATTGTCCTGCATTAGGCGTAAAAATATAATTACCATTTGTTGTGGTACTAATAATGGAAGGATTCCATGTTCCTGTAATTCCGTTGGGCGATGTTAAAGCCAAAGTTGGCGCAGTATCAGCATTACATAAAGTAAGTGTTGTCGCAAAATTAGGCATAGTTTTAGGTGTTATAGTTATGGCCAAAGTTGCTGTTGTGGCGCATTGTCCCGTGTTTGGTGTAAAAATATAATTACCACTTGTTGTGGTATTAATAATGGAAGGATTCCATGTTCCCGTGATTCCGTTAGGAGAAGTTAAAGCCAAAGTGGGTGCGGTATCCGTACTGCATAAAGTAAGTGTTGTAGCAAAATCAGGCGTAATTTCAGGTGTTATAGTAACGGCCAAAGTTGCAGTTGAAGCACATTGTCCTGCATTTGGTGTAAAAATATAATTACCACTTGTTGCGGTACTAATAATGGAAGGATTCCAAGTTCCCGTGATTCCGTTAGGAGAAGTTAAAGCCAACGTTGGAGCGGTATCCGTACTGCATAAAGTAAGTGTTGAAGCAAAATCTGGCGTAATTTCAGGTGTTATAGTAACGGCCAAAGTAGTTGCTGAAGAACATTGTCCTGCGTTTGGTGTAAAAATATAATTACCACTTGTTGTGGTACTAATGATGGAAGGATTCCATGTTCCCGTAATTCCGTTGGGCGATGTTAAAGCCAAAGCTGGCGCGATATCAGTATTACACAAAGTCAAATTTGTAGCAAAATCCGGAGTAACGTTTGAAGTCACAGATAGATTAATTACATCACTAATTTGCAACCCACAAGTATTAGTGGCTTGCAGCGTTAGTGCTATCGTTGTTCCGCCGGCTGCACTCGGAATTGTATAATTTGTTGTTGTGGTGGCTGGTGAAGAAAAACTTCCGGAAGGTGATGACCAGGCAACAGATTGTTGTCCTACAGCAACACCATTCAAAGTTATCGTAGATCCTGCACAAGCTGTTAGGGTAGAAGGCCCTGCATCCACAGTAAAAGGAGGGACTGGTGCTTTACATCCGTTATTAGTGTAACTGGCAACTCCGGCTGGAGTAAAGTTAACGGTGGCTCCATCTGCTGCTACTTTATTTCCATTGATATCATTCAACTGTGTTCTATCGTAAACCACAATATCTGAACAGCTTCCTACAAAATTCATTGTAAGCGTTCGTGCACCCGGAGCGGGTCCAAAATTAGCAAAGTGTCCGTTAGGATTTATAGAATTTTGAAAAACCATATAGATCGTTTCCGACAAAGGTCCAAATGAATTGGCACTTGGAGTCATTTGGTAGCTGGTAACGAGTATCGCAGTTGCATTAAGCGGTAATATTCCTCCGGGTGGTTCCACTATTTGCCCACAGCCACCTGCTGCAATTATATCAGCATTTAATTGAGCCACAATAGCTGCCGTTGTAGCATCCTCAACAACGCCTTGCCAGGTATTATTGGGCCATATAACTGTTAAAGTATTAATGTTTAATGGAGCATTTCCAATTTTGAAACGTACCATTTCATTACGTCCTTCAAGTGTTCCTCCGCAGGCATCAATTAATATGCTCTGGATTTCAAAACATTGAGAAAAAACGGTCGAACTAAATAAAAAAAGCAGAATTAAAAAAAAATGGGTACGGCGTGTAATTCTTAAATTCATATCAAATAGGTGTTAATTATGATACTTACTTTAAAATAGTTACGTTAAAATTAAGTCTTTTATAGTTAAAAACACTAAAAAACCAAGCTTAATTAATTGATTTACAGTGATTTTTGTGTTTTTTGTTCAAGTTTTTCTTTTTAAGTAAACTCCTGTTATTTTATTTACTGCAGTATCATAAAATGATTTTTAGCGTATTTTATAGAATTTTCCTTATATATCTTAAATTATTGTGAAAAATGTATTTTTAGCAAGCAATACTTGTTTTTATAAAGTTAGTCCTATCTTTACGTCAGATTTTGGTCTGTTTTCTTTAAAAAAGTAAAGAAAATAGTTAAAAGGGAATCAGGTGCAAATCCTGAGCAGACCCGCTACTGTAAGTTCTATATACGTCTTTAAACATTACTAACGCCATTGTTCGCTGTCGCGGACGAGAAGGCTGTTTTAAAGATAGAACAAGTCAGGAGACCTGCCACAATCACATAGTTTAAGACTTTCGTGGAATAAAGTTGAACAACAAGAATTGACCTGTTATTGTATAGCGGGATTCTCTTTTTTTGCTTTTTGATTGCTACATCTGCGAAGTTTATTTAATTAAATCAGTGATGTACAATACAAAAAAAATACTCTTTTTTCTTTTCTTATTTATTGCCCCTTATTGGCTTCATTCGCAGGTTTCTAATGACAGTTTGCGCGTATTAAAAGAAGTCATCTTAAAAGGCAAACCCTATCAGGAAGTAATTCCGGTACAAAGTCTTTCAGGCAAATTACTGGAGAATTTAGCGAGCCATAATGTTGCGGATGCCCTTAGATATTTTGCAGGAATTCAAATTAAGGATTACGGTGGTCTCGGGGGACTTAAAACGGTCGATGTACGTAATATGGGTACGCATCATGTTGGTGTTTTTTATGATGGTATTCAGTTAGGAAATGCACAAAACGGAGTGACAGATCTTGGGAAATATTCCTTAGATGATATGGAATCCCTAACCTTATATAATGGTCAAAAAAGCGAAATTTTTCAATCGGCAAAAGACTTTTCTGCCGCATCGACCATTTATCTAAGAACAAAACGTCCTGTTTTTGTTGGGGATAAAAAGACAAATTTACTGGTTCGATTTAAAACCATGTCAATCAATTATTTTGATCCTTCTTTTAGATGGGAACAAAAGCTGAGCGATAAAGTGAGCATGAACGTAAGCTCTGAATACATAAAGTCTAACGGTCAGTATAAATTTAGATACAAAAGAAATAATCTTGACGGAACCGTTGCCTACGATACCACTGCCACAAGACACAATAGCGATATCGAAGCTTTACGATTTGAAACCGGTCTTTACGGAAAACTTCACAATGGTTCGTGGGATGCCAAAGTGTATTATTATGATTCTGATAGGGGAGCGCCGGGAGCAATTGTAGAGAATAAATTTTCAGACGGTTTCAGACAATACGACAAGAATTTTTTTGCACAAGGAACTTTAATTAAAGATTTTACAAAAAGATATAAGTTTCAGGCCAAAGCAAAATATGCTTATGATTATACACATTACGTAGCCAGAGATACGACCAATATATTGGGCGAAACAGTAACCGAAGGCGCACAATCTGACGATAGTTATTATCAGCAGGAATATTATTTCTCGGCCGTAAACATGTACAGTATATTGTCAAATTGGGATGTTTCGTTGTCTACAGATTTTCAGTACAATAGATTAAACGCAACCCGAAAAGGAATACAAACCCAGTTTTCTTTTCCGGAACGTTATACAGCATTATTTTCTTTGGCAAGTTCCTACAGACTTGGCCGGTTTAAAGCCTTAGGAAGCGTTGTAGGTACTTATGTTCAGGAAGAAGTGCGTTACAATGCAAAAGCCCCGGATAAAAAAGAATTCACTCCGGCATTATTTCTGGGTTACACACCCTTTGCAGCATACGATTTTAATATAAGAGCATTTGCAAAACGTATTTTTAGAATGCCCACTTTTAATGATTTGTATTATACGATGGTTGGTTCGAGTACTTTGAGGCCAGAATATATGAATCAGTACGATGTTGGTTTTACCTATAATTTACCTGTAAATAAAGGATTTTTCGATAAGATATCTTTTCAGGTCGATGGATATTACACCAATACTAAAGACAAAATTGTGGCAGCGCCAACAGGAAATTTATTTCGCTGGATGATGACAAACATGGGGCAGGTGAAAGGTAAAGGAATAGAATCTGTTATAAATATGGGAATGCATATTGGCAAGGTAAATTTAAGCACCAATCTAACTTATACTTTTTCTGAAAGCAGAGATTTTACCAAATTTAATGGTCTTGAATTATCTTCTTATGGAGACCAGATACCTTATACACCGTGGCACAGCGGATCCGGAATACTAAATGCCGAATACGAAACCTGGAATTTCAACTACAGTTTTGTATATGTAGGAAAACGATACAACGGGAATGTCAATAATATAAAAGTCAACGAAGTTCAGCCTTGGTATACGCACGATTTGGCGATACAAAAATCATTTGCATTTCAGCATTATAAAATGAAAGGCGCAATAGAACTTAATAATGTTTTCGATCAGCAATACGAGGTAATTTATAATTATCCGATGCCGGGTCGCACAATGAAATTTATAATAAGTATCGAGCTATGAAAAAGATCACAACAAAGTTAGTCCTCGGTTTATTGATAAGCCTTGCTTTTGTCTCCTGTAGAGAAGACGAAACCATTTTTCCATCTTCTTCTAAAAGTGTTGCCGCACCAAGAAGCGACGGAAATATTGAAGGTTTTTATCTTCTTAATGAAGGTAATATGGGAATGAATAGGGCGAGTATAGACATATTCAGTTACCGAACAGGAAACTATACCACCGATATTTATTCAGAACGAAATCCTACAGTAGTAAAGGAACTGGGAGACGTTGGAAATGATATTCAAATTTACGGCAACAAGGTTTATGCTGTAATTAATGTTTCCAATAAAGTAGAAGTTATTGATAAATGGACAGCAAAACGTATCAAAAAAATAGACATTCCTAATTGTCGTTATGTCGCTTTTTATAAAGACAAAGCTTATGTGAGTTCTTATGCAGGCCCAGTTGCTATTGACCCTAATGCCGAAATAGGTTTTGTTGCAGAAATAGATACAATATCATTAGAAATAAAACGAAAAGTAAACGTAGGATATCAACCTGAACAAATGGTCGTGCACAACGGGAAATTATACGTGGCCAATTCAGGAGGTTACAGAGTGCCTAATTATGACAGAACCGTGTCTGTAATTGATCTTGAAACGTTTACCGAAATAAAAAAGATAGACGTAGGTATCAATCTGTATAGTATGGAAATAGACAGCAGAGGAGATATTTATGTGAGTTCAAGAGGAGATTATTACAATACGCCTTCGAATCTTTTTGTGATTGACACCAAAACCGATGAGAAAAAAATGCAGCTCAATATGCCGGTTTTAGGAATGTGTCTCGTTGATGATTTACTCTATTACTACAGTGTATCATGGAGTTATCTCACAAATAGTAACAAAGTGACCTACGGAATAATGGACACCAGAACGAAAAAAGTAATCAGCGACAAGATTATTACAGACGGTACAGACAAACAAATAATGATTCCGTACGGACTTCAGGTAAATCCTGAAACCAAGGAAATCTATATTACGGATGCCCAGAATTATGTAGTAACAGGCTACATCTATTGCTTTACGCCGGAAGGCAAATTAAAATGGAAAACTACAGGCGGAAATATTCCCGCACATATTGCTTTTATAACTAAAAATTAAAATGAAAAAAATGTATCACAACTTTTTAAAACATTTTCGATTCGCGGTGCTTTTATTAATAGCACTAACACTTACCAATTGTTCTGATAGTGGTTCGAATGACGATGATAACGGAGAAACTATTGTAGAAAACGAATACACAATACAACGTTCTAAAATAATAGCAGTTACAGCAAAGAATGGCTTGAGTGCAGATGCGAAATTTACATGGAGCGTAACAAAAGGACCATCTGAAAATTATGCGTTTTCTGATGTTACAGCCAAAGAAACTTTATTTGCCGCTACAGATGTTGGTGTTTATGAACTTACACTTCTAATCAACGATCAGGGAATAGTACAAACACAAAAAGTAAAAGTAAACGTAACCAAGGAAACAAAGGAATACAAAACTTTTATAGACAAAGTATTTGAGTTTAGACCTGCACCGGGACAATTTATAAATGATTTACCCGCAGCCAATGACGGAGAAACTGCCGAAAGAATTTTGGCCAGAGCCAATACATACCTTGCCAAGAAAAACGGAGATCTTATTTCACTTGGCGCATTTGGAGGTTACATCGTTTTTGGATTTGATCATACCGTGGTAAATATAAAAGGGAAACGCGATTTTAGAGTTTTAGGTAATGCTTTCTGGGCAGAAGCCAACCCAAATCCAGATGCTACGATGCGCGGTGGAAGCAGTGAAGCCGGAGTTATCATGGTTTCTTACGACAAAAATAAAAACGGACTTCCGGATGATGAATGGTACGAAATAGAAGGCGCCGGACACAAAATGGAAAAAACGATTCATAATTACGAAATCACTTATTACAGACCTGATCCCAATAAAGCACCCGTTCCCGGAGGAGGTACAGGAGGTGTTCTTTTTACAGATATAGAATACATCTACTGGAAAGACAATCAGGGCAAAGACGGTTATTTGGTACAAAATAATGCCTACAATCACTCCTTAGATTATTGGCCAAAATGGCTTAAAGATCAGCCAAGCCTGACTTTTAAAGGAACAAGATTACCGGACAATGCAGTTGATGAAAGCGGAACCGGAAGTTATTATGTTCAGTATGCATTTTTGTACGGATATGCAGATAACGCACCCAACAACGACGACGATTCGGCTATAGATATTGACTGGGCGATTGATAAAAACGGAAACAAAATTCACCTTCCGGGAGTAGATTTTGTAAAAGTATACAATGGTCTAAGTCAGCAGGCAGGATGGCTGGGCGAAACTTCTACCGAAATAATGGGAGCGACAGATTTGCACCTTTTGGGAGAAAATATTCCGACCAGAAAGTAGAATTATAGAATGTTAAATTAAATATTAATACCAAAACCATGAAAAAAAACTTTACCCATTTATTATTAATTGCCATTGCAGCCGTCTTTACAGGATGCAGCAGCAACAATGATGATGATAAACCTGAACAAAAAGCGATAGCAATTACACTTCAGGAAAAATACGAAGCAGCAACATTTAGTGTTTTAAATATACCGGCTTCTGCCGAAATTGCAAGTCCTGTTTACGAATGGGTGTTATCAAAAAATCCTGTTAACCAGACTAAAGATTCTATCGTAGGAAATACAAAAGACTTACGTTTTGTTGCCATTTATCCTGGGGCTTATGAACTTACTTTAAATGTTTCGTCAGGAGATAAAAAAGGCAGCAAAAAAACAATCGTAAACGTAACAAACGAAACTAAAAATTACAATCCGTACATCACGAGTATTTTCGATTTTGATCCTGCTCCAGGTATGTTTGCCAATGATTTATACAAAGACGGCTTTAAAAAAGAAGATATGTTACGTACTGCTTTGGGCAGAATCAATGAAACCAACGTAGGTTACCAATTAGACTTGGGAGGTTTTGGAGGTTCTATCATTGTAGGTTTCGATCATACCGTTGTAAATGTTGCAGGACAAAGTGATTTTAGAATTTACGGAGGAGATTTAACAGACAAAGCGAATCCGCCGGCACCCGGAATTGTATATGTTGCTTATGATAAAAATGGCAACGGAAAACCAGACGAAGACGAATGGTATGAAATCGCAGGAAGCCAGCATACGAAAGCCAACACAACAAAGAATTTTAAAATTACTTACCATAAAAAAGCTGCCGGAGCTCCTGTTGTAGTAGGCGGACCAAATGATATGTTTTCTGATCGTGAGCACGTCTTATGCGAAAATAACTCACCTGAGTCATACTACTTGCCAAGATCTAAAAGCAAAAAAGAATATTATCCTTTATGGGCTACTCAAACCGCAGTTACGTACGAAGGAACAAGACTTAATGTAGATTTTGTTACGGCGCGTCCGGGGCAAACTACACTATGGAATTTTACAGCGCCACAATGGGGATATGCAAATGCAGTGAATCCGGATATTGATATTGACTGGGCAGTAGATAAAAACGGAAACAAAGCCAATCTTCCGGGAATTAATTTTATAAAAGTAATGAACTGTGTTAGCGAACCAATGGGACTTTGCCATCAGCAATCTTCTATGGCTACCAAATTTGCAGGAGCAGGAGACCTTCATTTATTAAAAAAATACAATCTAAAAAAAGTAAAATAATAAGAATATGAAAAAGTATTTAAAACATGGTTTGTTTCTGGTAGCTATTGGCGCTTTTTATTGCTGTAGTAATGACGATTCAAAACAAGATAATCCGGAAACGCAACCCGTTAAAGAAGCTTCTCTTTCATTAAAATTAGCCTCAGATTTTACCGTAAGCCGATACAATGCAGTAACCTTAGAACCACAAGTATTAATCGAAAACGCTGATGCTGAACTTGCAAAATACAAATGGACAGTAAAAGTAACCGGAACTGGCGGAGCTCTAAAAGATTCTGTTATTGGAGATACCAAAAACTTACAGTTTATAACAGCAAAAGCAGCTAATTATGCGGTAGATCTAACGGTAACATTGGGCAAATTGGTAAAACAAGCTTCTACAAAAGTTACAGTTTCAGAAACGGGAAAAACCTATACTTCAAAAGCATTATCGCTAATCGATTATGTACCTGCTCCGAGTTATAATCTTGATAATTATGGTTTTACTACAAAAGCAGAAGTTCTGGAACAAGTGAAGTCAGATCTTATAGAAGGAAATGCAGTTCCGTTAGGGACTTTCGGGGGATCTATTACCACAGCATTTGATCATACAGTAATAAATGCTTACGGAAAACGTGATTTTAAGATTCAAATGAATGAAGACAGCGGTAACTCAAAAGTTTCTCCTGTGAGTGTTTATGTTGCTTATGATGCAAACAAAAACGGTATTGCAGACGATAACGAATGGTATGAAATTGCTGGTAGTGAATACAATAAATCGACTACTGTAAAGAATTATGAAATTACATACAACAAACCAAATGCTGGCAAAGCTGCTGTAACAGGTACAAAAGACTGGCAGTTTGATAAAGAATATCTTAAATGGACCGACAATAAAACGGCAGCAGGTTTTATCACAAGAACAAAAAAATGGAGACGCTATAATTATTACCCACAATGGATGGGGGAATCTTACACATTAAAAGGAACAAAAATCTACCTGCCTGTAAAAGATGTAAGCGATGGAGAAGGAACAACCTATAACGTAGGAACTTTTGAGTGGGGTTACGGAGGTATCAAAGACCCATCAATAGATATTAGCTGGGCTGTAGACAGCAACGGAAAAAAAGTTCATTTACCTGGAATCGATTTTGTAAAAGTATACGTTTCGACATATGCTGAAGCCGGCGCAACAGACTTGGTAACTAATTTTTTTACACACGTAGAAGATTTGAATTTCCCAAAAGCAATCAAGTAAAAACCACCTTTTCCTGAAAGTTATTAAAGACGAATATTAACCCTAAATTTTATAAATTATGAAAAAAGTACTTTATTTTTTGACAGTTGGTCTTTTCTTAGGACTTTCATCGTGTAACAATGATGACGCCCCTTTAAGCAACGAAAGCGCAAGTGCAGTAGCAAAAAGCGCCAATGGTATCACAAAAAAAACAGTTACCGATCCAGCAATCGGAACCACATCAACGCTTAATTTAACCAGTTCATTATTAACCAGCGGAATCACTACAACGGGTGGTAAATACTGGGAAAACACGTATGTAGCTAACACGAATTTAAATGTTGATATTTTTACGTTTTCGCATACAGGAACCTCTTCAGGTTACAATTATTGGGATGGTTTTATCGTTTCTAATGTAAATGACATTACAAATTATGGTTCAGGTTCAGCTCCTGGAGGTTCTGACGGATGGGTGCCTCATCAATGGGGAACTATGGCCGGAAGCGGTTTTGGTTCTTCGTCTACAATTGCGGCAGGAACTCCGGGAACAACTGGTGATCCTTATATCGTGGCTTATTGGTCAAGTTATTTAGATCCTAAAAATCCACAAGGAACTACTTTTAGCGAAAGCGGTTTTTCTAACTGGATTAAAATTGGAAACACAGGATTATACAAAGTAGAAGGTTTAAAAATAAACATGCATCCATGGCCATATTACGGTTGTTTATACGGAGATGGATTTGCAAGAGCTTTTGCCTCAGGTGATTCTTTTAAATTATTAATTTATGGAGTTGCTGAAGACGGAACAGTTACGAATCCTATTGTACATACATTAGCCAACCATAACGGGTCTTCATTAGTGATGCCTACAGGATGGGTAAACGTAAATACAAGTAATCTTCAGAGTTTAGGAGAAGTAAAATACCTTGTTTTCCAAATGACTTCGACAGATTCAGATTTAGTTTACGGAATGAACACAGCAGCTTATTTTTGCTTAGACAAACTTTCTGTAAAACGTGTAGATTAAATATATTAATCTCATTACATATAAAAGCTGCAAGGTTTCTTGCAGCTTTTTTTATAAATATTTCTTCCCCAATAAATATTCTTCTTATAACGCTTCCAGAAAAGCAATATACTCTTTCGCGTTTTCTTCTATACTTTCAGTCGAAGGATTGTTTTCGGCATTATAAAAAGCAAATAAAGGACGATAATTGGCTTTTACATAATTAAACGTAACCTCAAACGGAGTTGTCAGTTGTTCCAGAGTATATTTATATCTTCCGCTTGCGCTATAATCTTCTTTAGTAATACCTGCAGAAATCGCAAGTGCAATTTTTTTATTGGCTACTTTATAACCGCTTGTACTGCCATAAGCCCATCCGTAAGTAAAAACTTCATCAAGCCATTTCTTTAACAATGGCGGACAATTGAACCAGTAAAATGGAAACTGAAATACAATGCTATCATGCGCTTCTATGAGTTGTTGTTCTTTTTCTACATCAATCTTTTCATCAGGATACAAACTGTACAAATTGTGCAAAGTATATTGATTGGGATATTTTTTTAATTCTTCGATCCATCTTTTATTAATTAAAGAATTTTCAAGCGTGGGATGAATTATAATGACCAGAGTTTTCATTGTATAAATATTAAAAATTACAACTGCAAAGATCAAACTCATTCAGCGATACAACAATAAGGGGCGAATTAATCATATAGTGATTAATTAATCACCATGAAATTTTGATACAAAAACGGCATTTCTCAGTACTTTTGTAGTTCTAAAAGAAATGAGTATGTATCAGCGAAAAATACCAATAGATTATAATTGCGGACTTAATGTAGCGATGGAAGTAGTAGGTTCTAAATGGAAATTTTGTTTATTAGATGAAATTTCGAAAGGAACAAAACGGCCTAAAGATCTGGTAAACGTTGTAACAGGAATTACCAAAAGAGTATTGCAAAATCAATTGAAAGAACTCGAATTTCACGGACTTTTAGGTAAAACAATCTATAATGAAATCCCTCTAAAAGTAGAATATTTTCTAACAGAATCAGGAGAATCTCTCATGCCTTTAATCGTTGCCCTTGATAAATGGGGATTAGCATTTGCGCCTCAGTTACAAAATATACTAGAAAATCAAATTCTGGAAACAGAAGAATTGTAATGCGCAAAGCAAAACTTTAGAATTTATATAATCCTGAAAATTCTTATATTTAATCTTTGAAAAAATAAAGATGTTTTCTAATCTTATAAAACAATAATTTTGAGTACGACAGAATTCTTCACCCGATTGGTAATAGCCTTATTTGCCGGATTAATTATAGGTTTTGAACGACAATGGCACCATAAAGAAACGGGACTAAAAACCAATATGCTGGTAGCAACAGGAGCAGCTGCTTTTGTCTTATTATCGATAAAAGTCGCAGCAACCGCACCCAATATCGATGTTACCCGTATTACCGCTCAGGTCGTTATGGGAGTGGGTTTTCTGGGAGCCGGAGTTATTTTTAGAGAAGGCGCAAATGTACACGGATTAAATTCTGCCGCTACAATCTGGTGCAGCGCCGCCATTGGTTGTATTGCCGCTTCAGGATATTTTGCCGAAGCCTTGATTTGTACTTTTCTGGTAACGATTGTAAATACAGTTTTAGAGCCGATAGAAAAGTGGATGAGGAATAGGAAGTAGGAGGAGAGAGAAGATAGAATATAGAGAATAGAACATAGAGGAAAGAGGAAAGAACCAAGAATAAATAGCGCTCAGCTTTAGCTGAATGTAATTAATTTAAGGACATCTTAAATATTGTATTGAATAAATCTTTCGCAAAAGCGCAAAGATTTGTCATTTCGACGCAGGAGAAATCTCCGTAAGGAACTCCGCAACGCAAGTCCAATCTTTGTCGAGCTTCTCGCGGAGATTTCTCCTGCGTCGAAATGACAATATTGAGTTTAAACTTTGCGTCTTAGCGCCTTTGCGAGATTAATTTTATCTTTTAAAAAGCCTCGCCAATTCTAAAATAAAGCCCCCAATCGCCTTTACCAACAGCAGCATCCAATCCTATATTAAATTTTTCAGACTTAAAAGCTCGGTATCGATACCCAACACCAGCTCCGGGATATAATCCCCAATCGAAACTTTTGGTATCAGAACCATAAATAGTCGCAATTCCCGCAAAACCCACAAGTCCCATTCTTTTATTAAAATTGTATCGGTATTCACCCTGAAGAGCCATAAGTCCGTCGCCACGGTATTTGCCTTCAGAATATCCTCTAATGTCTTCATTAGCAATCGTAACTTGCTGTTCGAAAGCAATAGTTCCCAAACCGAACTTTCCTGCAAATCGGGCTGCTAATACATCGGTTCCGTTTCGCATTGGGAAATAAGTATTGTATTCAGAGAGGATTTTATTCGCAGTAACATCATTTCCAAACCATTCCGGATAATTAAGCCAGCGTAATTTTATTTTACTTCCTTTTGTCGGATAATAAACAGCATCACGCGTATCGTACATCATATTCAATTGTAAGCCATTAGTGTGCGTAACAGATGTTGGCTCAACATTATCCTGATAATTTGTATTGTAATGCGCGTAAGCATAACCAATACCTGCATATAAGTATTTTATCACTTTACGCTGAAGACTAAAATTGACCATAGTCGTTTTGGTACTGTAATCGTAAAACCCCGGTACATCAATATCATCCGCATAAAATTGTGCATTCTGGTCGCCCGTTGCAAAAAATAATTGCCCGCGCCAGGTATCTTCTTTAAAATACCATTTGTTAAACGACGCAATAAAATACGATTTATTAGTACTGTAAACAGCAGAAATTCCAGATAAAGACTTAGGCGAAATAGTATCAGCCTTGTTTACTTTGTACATCATCATTGGGATTGCGCCAAACATAAATTCAAGAGTGCGATTATAATTTAAATAAGGCATTACATTAAAATCAATATTTTTATCAGCCTTAGATTTTGCGATACTATCTTTAGATTTTGTTTGGCTCCAAATGCCTGAAGACCACAAGAACATGATGACGAAAGGTAGAATTTTCTGCATTTTAAATTTACTTTTAAATTAGTTCTTATAAACCGTTTATGTATTCTAAAGCGCATGAAATGAAATGGTTATAAAATGCTTTGGAACATTTTTTTGCCTTCATATAAAACTTAAAGATAAAAATTTTTTTCTAAAGTTTTAAGAAAGAGGACTTTATGGGCTGAAAAACAGAAAACAATCAGATTCTCTACAGCTTAATTTAAAATATTTTTAAAAATAAATTAAAACTCTACTAATTACATAGAATTTATATTATATATTTGCAGAGTAGAAAAAATCTACATGAACTTATCCAGAAAGACTGAGGGAGTAGGCCCGGTGATGTCTTAGCAACCTGTTGCCAAATAAGGTGCTAAATCCTTCCGTCAAGGCGGACAGATAAGAAGATTTCATTAGTAAATCTGCATAAGATCATTAAGTATTAAATCATTTATTTTTTAGAATGAAAACTGAACAAATATTATCCGACTGTCCAGAACAATGTAACTTATTTTCAAAAAGAGAAAATCCTTTTTCGATTTTCCGAATGCAATACACGTAACTTTTCTCAAAAATCCCTTTCCCTTTTTATCCCTAAATAACAGATCATTTTTATAATGGTCTCGGAATTTCTATGTCCAATTTTTTAAAAACAAACCCAATGAAAAAAATAGTAGTATTTCTGGCCCTGTGTCTTGCCGCAACAACAACTCAGGCACAAGAGGCAAATGTACAGTTAAAAGGAACAGTTGTAGATACTGTTGCGCAATATGTATATCTGCAAAAGTTTCATAACAAGATGTTTACCACTATAGATTCTGTAAAAGTTACAGATGGTAAATTTAGTTTTAAAACAAAAGTAAAATTACCGGAACTCTACGGATTAAGCGTAAATACATCAAATTCGCCATTGTATATATTCCTTGAAAAATCTCCCATTACGGTAAAATTAAGCCCCGTTAAATATTACAGCACATCCATTGTAGAAGGTTCTGCGTCTCAGGATTTGTTTAATCTTTATAGAAAATCAAACGATATTAATATAAGTAAATTTATAACAGAACATCCTGGTTCTCTGGTTTCTGCATACGTATTGTATCGAAATTGGTCGTATAGACTAAGCCCGGAACAAATAACACAAAACATTGCACTTTTAGATAAGAGTCAGCAAAATTCCACTTACGTGAAAGAACTACAGGAACTTGTAAAAGTACTTAACGGATTGCAGGTAGGGAAAAAAGCACCGGATTTCGTGTCTAAAGATCCCGAAGGAAAATCGGTTCGTTTTTCAGAAAATCTAAAGGGATACACCTTAGTTGATTTTTGGGCGTCATGGTGTGGACCTTGTAGAAAAGAAAACCCAAATATCGTTGCCGCTTACAAAGAATATCATGATAAAGGATTTAATATTATTGGTATTTCTTTAGATAAAAAGAAAGAAAACTGGATAAAAGGAATTCAGGACGATCACTTAGACTGGTTACAAGTTTCCGATTTATTATTCTGGAATAGCGCTATCGCAAAATTATACGGAGTAAGAGCAATTCCAGGCAATTATCTCGTAGACTCTAAAGGTATTATTGTAGCAAAAAATCTTCACGGCGAAGAACTGCAGGCTACACTTAAATCGCTTATCAAATAAAGAACTACAGGGCTTTCGAGCTTTTAAAACCAAGACTGTAAAGAACTTTGCGAATAGTTCAATTTTCAAGTTCATCTGCGCATTTTTGTCATTTCGACGAAGGAGAAATCTTCGCGAGAAGCTCGACAAAGATTGTCGATTATGATTGCGGAATTACTTGCGGAGATTTCTCCTTCGTCGAAATGACAATGATTGTGGCTATTTTAAGTAAAACCAAAGTTCTTCACAGTTTAGGTTTTAAAACTTTGCAGGTTTTATTATTATTAAAAACGTCTAAACCCCTTGGGAATGTAGTTTTATTAAAATTATAATAGAATATTTCTATCCGTTTAGCATTAAACATTACCAGCAGAATAACGATTAAAACGCCATCAAAAAGCGAAATAAAAAACGTATTCTCAACAATAAAATTATGATATTAAAAAAATCAATAGAAAGATTAGTCTCAGAAAATGAGCAGAATGAAGGAGCAGGATTAAAACGTTCGTTAGGGCCATTAAACCTTGTTGCATTAGGAATTGGCGCCATTGTAGGAGCAGGAATATTTTCGCTTACAGGAATTGTAGCAGCCGAAAATGCCGGACCAGCCGTTATTTTATCTTTTATTCTGGCAGCCGTAGCCTGTGCTTTTTGTGCATTATGCTATGCCGAATATGCCTCGATGATTCCCGTTGCCGGTTCCGCTTATACCTATACGTACGCAACAATGGGCGAATTTATGGCCTGGATTATTGGTTGGGATCTGGTTCTTGAATATGCATTGGCCTCTGCAACCGTCGCAGTAAGCTGGTCGAGTTATGCAACTAAATTGTTAGCACAGCTTCATATCAATTTACCTCCGGAATTAACCAGTTCACCATTCGATCCAATAAAACTAGCCGACGGATCGACTTTAAGTGGCGGAATCGTCAATCTTCCTGCCATTGTAATTGTAGCACTGCTTTCGTTGGTTTTGGCAAAAGGAACTAAAGAATCAGCAACGATGAACAATTTACTGGTATTGCTAAAACTAAGTGTCATTGTGTTATTTATTGTTTTAGGCTGGTCTTTTATTCAACAAGAAAATTATCACCCTTTTATACCTGAAAATACAGGAGAATTTGGTCATTTTGGCTGGTCAGGAATTGTTAGAGGTGCCGCTGTAGTATTCTTTGGTTTTATTGGTTTCGATGCCGTTTCTACAGCCGCGCAGGAATCTAAAAATCCACAAAAAGATATGCCAATTGGTATTATAGGATCGCTTTTAGTAGCGACTGTTTTATACGTTGCGTTTTCTTATGTTATGACAGGAATGGTTTCGTATAAAACCTTTATTGGCGATGCAAGTCCGGCGGCAACTGCTTTTGCGGTTACAGGATTTCATTTCTTAAACAGCGCTTTAATCATTGCGATTTTAGCCGGATATACCTCTGTGATTCTCGTAATGCTTATGGGACAATCGAGAGTTTTTTACAGCATGTCTAAAGACGGACTTTTACCATCCTTTTTTAGTGATATACACAGCAAATTCAAAACACCCTGGAAAAGCAACCTTTTCTTCATGGTATTCGTGAGTTTATTGGCCGGATTTGTACCCATTTCAGATTTAGGACATATGGTAAGCATCGGAACCCTATTTGCCTTTTCATTAGTATCATTAGGTATTATCATTCTAAGAAAAACAAGTCCCGATGCAAAACGAGGATTCATAGTTCCGCTTGTACCTTTTGTACCCATTTTAGGTATCGGCGTATGCGTTTTCCTAATGACAGGACTTCCTCTCGAAAGTTGGGAACGCTTATTTATCTGGATGGCAATTGGGATTGTTTTTTATTTTTTATACGGAAAACGACACAGCAAATTAAGAAAAGAGCAAGAACATTTAGATCAGTAATCTAAAAGTTCAGCAAGAAATCAAAGTTTCAAAAAAGAAGTTAATTTTAAAAATGATATGGAAATGAGTGTTATTGAGAAGAAAACGAAACCAAGTCAATTAGAACATTATTTTTCTAAATTTAGAGGAAATACAATAGGAGTCAATCATACTTTCGAATCGGCTTATGGCCAGCAAAAACTGCTTTATGCAGATTGGGTAGCCAGCGGAAGATTATACCTGCCAATTGAAGATATCATGCTCAATAAAATCGGGCCAATGATTGCCAATACACATTCCTTTTCGAGCGAAACAGGCAAAACGTCAACTTACGCGTACAACCATGCCAGACAATTGATTAAGAAGCATGTAAACGCCAAAGAATCCGATGTTTTGGTGACAACCGGAACCGGAATGACAGCCGCTTTATCAAAATTACAGCGTTTTATAGGATTGCGTAATGCACATAACAGACTAAATACAGACCCGGATAATGCTGACAAACCTGTCGTTTTTATCACCCACATGGAGCATCATTCCAATCAGGTTTCCTGGTACGAAACGAATGCCGATGTTGTGGTGGTACCTCCGGATGAAAATAATCTGACCGACCCGAAAATACTGGATCAATTGCTCCAAAAATATGCCAATAGAACTTTAAAAATTGGTTCGTTTACTGCTGCCTCAAATGTTACGGGAATCATTACACCTTATCACGAATTGGCTAAAATAATGCATCAGCACAACGGATTCTGCTTTGTCGATTTTGCCGCTGCGGCGCCTTATGTACATATCGATATGCACCCAAAAGATCCCGAAGAACAATTAGATGCGATTTTCTTTTCTCCTCATAAATTCCTCGGCGGACCCGGAACCTGCGGTGTTTTGGTTTTTAATGAAAAACTATATAAAAGCGATGTTCCTGATAATCCCGGCGGAGGAAATGTAAAAATCACCAATCCGTGGGGAGTTTACCATTATAGTGATTCAATCGAAGTCAAAGAAGATGGCGGAACTCCCGGTTTTCTGCAAGTCATGAGAACCGCTTTAGCATTAAAACTAAAGGATCAAATGGCCATCGAAAACATAAAAAAGAGAGAAAAAGAATTGCTTAATCTCTGTTATGCCGAGTTTGAAAAAATTCCCGGTTTATCTATTCTTGGCGATAAAAAAACAGACCGAATAGGTTGTGTTTCTTTTTTAATAGAAGACATTCATTACAATTTAATCGTCCGACTTTTAAACGATCGTTTTGGCGTTCAGGTTCGTGGCGGATGGTCTTGCGCAAGCACATACGCCCATTATTTATTTGATATCAATGAAGCACAATCCAACAAGATAACCGAAGATCTTCTTCAGAGAAACCAAACCAATAAACCGGGTTGGGTACGTTTGTCTTTGCATCCCATCATGACCAACAACGAGGTTTTATTTATTTCTGATGCCATCCAGCAAATTGTTTTGCACCATAAAGAATGGCAAAAAGACTATCAGCACAATAGCGCTACTAATGAATATGAAAGCCTTGTAAAAGAAGAAAGCATAGAAAACGATGTAAAAGAATGGTTCTGGTTAGAATAAAGAAGATTTTGTAGCGGATAATCTTTTTTAGGAGCTAATCCCGCTATTCGTTCCAATCTTTTATTTTTTTAAAGAAAAAAAATAAAAGGATTTCCACTTCTATCGGGGCTAGGGCACACTTTTTCATAATAATGTTTTCGTCTAGTTTGTCATCCTGAGGAACGAAGGATCACACTGAGTTCAGTTTGCACGCGGATGACACGGATTCGCTTCGCGAAAACACGGATATTCGCGGATTTTTTACTCATTGTGGCTATCCGCAATCTTGTCATCCTGAGGAACGAAGGATCACACTAGAAGATCGATAATCACAATCAAACTGAGTTCAGTTTGCACGCGTATGACACGGATTCGCTTCGCGAAAACACGGATATTCGCGGATTTTTTTTACTCATTGCGGCTATCCGCAATCTTGTCATCCTGAGGAACGAAGGATCACACTCGTAACTCGACAAAGAATGGCTATACGTCATTTTTACCGCGATAGCAAACAGACGATACAAAATAGAATAAATTATTTTCATTAATAAAAGCTCCAGCGGAGCGTAATATTTATAGCTAAGCAGAATGTAGTTTTCAATAGCTCCAGCGGAGCGACATATCATAGCAATGTATCTTAAAACGCGTTGCGATAAAATTGTAAACAATTAAACCAAAACAATTTTTAAATCAGGTATTTACATCAAAAAACAATCAAAATGAATAATATAACAGGATTTCATCATTTTGCTATCAAAGCACAGGATTTTGAAAGAACCGTACAATTTTATAAAACTCTTAATTTTGAGGAAGTTCACGATTGGAGTCTGCCCGAATTTAATCTGGAAAAGTGCGTAATGCTCAAAAACAAAGCATTTGATTCTTATATAGAAATATGCGACTATAACGCCGATTTTCCTACTCAGGGACGCAAAAGAAAACAAGGCGATCCGTACGTCGAAAATTCGCTTTTGCACATTTGTTTTACCGTTATTGATGCCCAAAAAGCGTATGATGAAGCCATCAAAAATGGCGCAAAACCATTATCAGCAAAAGAAACTTTAGAACTTAAAAATAAAAGAAAATCCGTAACTGTAAGTAACAGTCTGGTATATAGCCCGAATGGAGAAGTAATTGAATTTCTGGAAACTGTGGTATTTTAAAACACGAATTTCACGAATTAGCACAGATTGGTTTGTGGATAATTTCACAAACTAAGCTTAGACATAATTACAAAAAGAGAACACTAATTTCACGAATTAACACAGATTGCTTTGTGTAATAATTTCACAAGCATTAAAATTAGTGTCAATACGTGAAATCCGTGTTCAATTACAAACTTACTGTTTGATAAATTTAAAGTTTTGCACTTTATTTCCTGAAGTAGAAACTTTCACCACGTAAACTCCTTTTGCAAGATGTTGTACAGGTATTTCTGAACTGATCATATCTTCGGCAACAGTAGTAGTTTTCCAAATTTCTTTCCCCACTAAATCGTAAACAGAAATAGCAACAGGACCATTAATCGAATGATCAAACTTTATCTGGAAAGTATTCGTTGCCGGATTAGGAAAAACATAGTTTGTCGAAGCATTTCCCCAATTGTAATTTGGCGTACTTAAAACCGGCCCCTGATAAATTGCATACAAAGCGGCATCGGCCTGAGGAAGCTGAACGCTTAATGTACCTTGTGTTGAACTTATCGTACCAGAATACAATTCTTTTACGCTGTAAGTGCCGGAACCTAAACCAAGTCGGCTTAAACTAACATTGTTCGTGGTAGCCGTATTGCTGTAATTAAACACAGCAACATACGTTACATTATTGTATGTGGCGGAGAAAACATTCGCGGCATTATAACCCGTATTTCCATCAGCAGGAACAAAATGCATATCCGCACGCGCCACATTCAGTACATCATTGTTTTGTAAAAGAAGCTGCGATCTCGCTTTCCATGCACCAGCAGTCGAAAAATCGTCTCCGCTTGTAATTGTACCCGTTACCACGCTGCTTAGTAATCTCGCACGATTTTCGCCAATAGAAGCATTACCAAAAACCACATGATCAGCATCTAAATAATCGTAAATCTTATTTTGCCACCAGCCATAAGTTGTACTGTTTAAAGTATAATCAGTTTCACCGATACTCGTATACGCATCGCACGCAATACGACGAACATGTACAAACGGACCAGTTGCTAAATTTGGCGATATTGCTGCCTGAACAAGCATTTTTCCGGCAATTTCATCAACTAAAAATTTCATTCCTTCCTGATACGCTTCCATACCCGTATGCAGCTGATTGTTGGCAAAACCGTCAGCTTCAATACTCGCATGAGTCAAAAAGTCGATTTTGATCATTTCAAATCCTGCGGCTTTAAAACGGTTCATAAAATATCGAATTCTTGCCTTAGTTCCCGGACTTGTAGGATCCATGGCATAAGCGCCATCCAACTCAAGCGGACTTCCGTTGACCATTGTCCAACATTGATTGTAAGTATACGAGCTTCCTTCTACAGGACGATTGTACTTGCCCCAATCGACAAACGGAGCCCAATAAATACCGGCTTTAAAACCTTTGTTTTTTGCATAAGTAACAAACTGTGCCAGTTCAGCATCCGACATATTGTCCCAATACGAATCAAGATCAATAAATAAGGTGTTATCCTCAGTTTTGAAGGCTGGACAATCATCATGGAAAAAATCTACAACAGCTTTTGCCTTCGTAAGATTAATATTCGATTGTATAGCGCCCCAACTGTTCCAGCCAATAGGTTTTGGAGCCGTCCAGTCAAAAATATATTTAGGCTGCAATGCTGCATTAGCTTGTGCAAATTCTTCCAGACCAGTTCGCCAGTCGTCATTAGCATTCAATAATACTTTTGGCGAAGCACAACTCGTTTGGCCAACATTTACCCAGCCATGTCCGCGTTGGTCTCTTGTAATATCGTTTTTTGTCCATCCGGCAATCACCGAAACATAAGCAGATGAAGCACCGCCGCCACTTACGGCAATACCGGTTTTCCATTTGGTATGTTCAACCGATCCTATAACCAAACCTTTTCGATTGGTATTATTATAAATATTCGTTACTTCCGAAGCGGTAAACTCAGCAGAAGTAAGCGGATAAGCATTATAACGAATCCATGCATCATTGTCATAAGGAACAAATAAAGCTCGGGTATCTCCGCTGCCAAAATTAGGCGTTACCTGATAACTGGTTAATGGCGACATTTTATAAGAGTTAGAACCATTTCCGGTAAGTACGACTTGTACCGCAACGTAGTTTTTATTGTTGTAAGCATAAAAAACTTGTTGCATTCCTAAAGTATAATTACCGCTTAAAGTAAAGATATGCTTGGTTCCGCTACCAATATTATCCGTAAACGCTTCTGATGTATAGGTTGCCGTAGCATAATTACCACTCAAATATTGTTGATCGCTATAAGCATAAGCTGATGCATTGGTAATTACCGTAGCGCCATTAAATTTTACGTTGTAAGTTTTGGTGCCTAAATTATAAACAATGCTATTGTTTACACCAAAAGGAATTGTTTGTGTAGAAGAAGTACCAATTGGGCTTAAAACAAACTTGTCTAAGTTAGGCGCCCAGGAACTGGTATTGTCCCAAAGCAGGGTAGTAGTACCGCTGTTCAGATATACACTTACGTTTTTTGAAGCTGCAGTGCTCCATCCGCCGCTTGGTTCGCACGGAATAGCAATTGTCGTTGCAGAACCTGCCGTTAATCTAATCGTTCTTGGATCACCCGTGCAGTAAAACAATTTCAGATTGTACCAGCCTGTTGCGGCTACATTCACATTTACAGAAACACTACTGTTACCACCTAAATTGCCTACTATTTTCCCGGAGCAGGAATCGCAATTTTGTATGTCGGCATTATTGGTACGCGTACCATTTTCGAACTCATAAGTCTGAGCTGAACTTACTATTGCCACAAAAAACAGCAGCATCGTCAAGACCTTTTTGACCGATAATTTTCGTTTTGTAATTTTTTCTTGCATAATAATATATTAAAATTAGTTAAAATGCAGTACTATACTATACTGTGCTACAATGATAGCAAAAATATTAATATAATGTTAAAAAATAACCGATTTAATTATTTTGGATGGTCTAATTTGAGGTTTAGATATTCTAAGTGCTATTATTTTGGTTAAAGAAGAATTGTATTTTTCGCATTCGACATTGACTAATGCCTCAGAAAAATATACCGTTAGGACTAATAATAGGAGATGAAATTTTGAGCAAAATGTTTTTTGAAAAACAAAATCAGGGATGAAACTTTAACTTTCGCAGTAAAAAATCTTAGCGTAAATAATCGTAAATTTAAGTTTCGGTAGCCAAAAAATACGGTTGAGCATTAAAAAATGATTCTACAGTATTATTTTTAGAATGCGAAACGTTTATTTGAGCACTTTTACCGGAATAATTGCTTAATAAATATCTCATGAATGTACCTCCAACAATTATAGCAGCAACAAATTTTTCGGCTATAGCCAATAATGCGGTTGCGTATGCTGCCGGACTTGCAAAAAGTGCCAATGCCAGACTTATTCTCTTCAACTCTTTTCAGTTAAGTATTCATAGTGCTAATTCTCACATTAGTGCAGAATCGATGCAAAAACAATTAGATATGGCTTCTGAAAAGCTAACTACTTTGGGAAAAGACATTGCCAGTAGCTTCAATATCGAAGTAAGCTGTTTTTGCAGTTATTCATTTTTAGAAGAAGAACTTTCGTCGTTAATAGCGCTTAATAATGCCGAATTGGTTGTAATGGGAATGGCAGAACGCTCTTTCGAACAGGAATTAATGGGGAATTCGACCACATCTGTCATCAAGAATTTAAAGACAGCCGTATTAGCAGTTCCTTTAAAAGCACGTTTTCAAAACGTAAAAAAAATACTGTATGCCTGCGACACTTTAAGCTTTTCGTCTATAAAAAGATTCAGCTGGTTAAGAAGCATTGTAGGCAATCTTGGAGCAGAGGTAGAATTCTTTAGTGTTGATGCAAAATTAGACGATCTTAAGCATGAACAAGAGAGGTTATTATTGAGTTCGACACTCGAAGAAGAGTTCCAACAAGTAAAATATCTCTATAAAACTGTTAAATCCAATGCGGTGATAAATGAGATTAAGAAGGAAATTAACATTTATGATGCTGATATTTTAGTAATGGTGCCACAAAAGTATGGTTTTTGGGATTCTTTAGTACATAAAAGCAAAACTCGTATTATGGCAGCAGGTTTAGACATACCGCTATTGTCTTTTCCAAATTTCTGACGTTATTTTGCAGTCTGATTTTTATCCAAAAAAAAACAGCAAAAGAAAAGATTCAAAATAACAAAAACAAATAAAAATGAAGGCAACAATTACAGCTATAGGAGGATTTGTACCAAACTCCATATTAAGTAATGAGATGATTTCAAGAATGGTTGACACAACTGAAGACTGGATAGTAAAAAGAACAGGAATAAAAGAGAGAAGATTAGCTAAAGATGAAAATCTGGCAACATCGGATCTTGCAAGTGCCGCAATCGAGAATTTATTAGATACTTACGAAATAGACCGTTTGGAAATTGATGGTTTAGTTTTAGCAACTGCAACGCCGGATCATCTTTTAACTCCTACTGCAAGTAAAGTATGTGAACTTAGCGGATTCACCAATGCATTTGGTTTCGATTTAAACGGTGCCTGCAGTGGTTTTCTATACGCACTAGAAATGGCAACGACCATGATCGAAAGCGGACGTTATAAAAAAGTGGTTGTGGTTGGAGCAGATACAATGAGTTCTATTGTAGATTATGAAGACCGTAATACCTGTATTCTTTTTGGAGACGGGGCAGGAGCAGTACTTTTAGAAAGAACAGATTTAGAATACGGAATGATGAAAAGTATTCTTCGTACAGACGGTAGCGGTACATCATCACTTTTAGTGCCTGCAGGAGGCTCAAAAACGCCTGCAACAATGCAAAGCATTATACACAGAGAACACTTTATCAAACAAGAAGGTTCTTTTGTATTTAAAAAAGCAGTAGAATCAATGTCTAGTGTTTCTCAGGATGCGATTGCAAGCAATGATTTAACAGTAGAAGATATTGATTGGGTAGTGCCGCATCAGGCTAATCTTAGAATCATAAAATCAGTAAGCGAGCATTTGAATATTGGTATCGAAAAAGTAAAAGTAAATATCGATAAATACGGTAATACAACATCAGCAACTATTCCGTTATGTCTTTGGGACTTTAAAGATGATTTTAAAGAAGGTCAAAACATATTGATTACCACTTTTGGAGCTGGTTTTTCATGGGGCGCAACCTGTATAAAATGGGGCGTAATGAGAGCGCTGAGAGCGGTAGAATCATCAACAAACGGAAAAATTCTAAAACATGATCTAATGTATCAGTAAGATACTCAGATCGTAATGTTTTTTTTAATGCATATATTGTCAGTATATTAGCTTATGGATGCAAGTGTGCAAAGTAAAACCAGAGGGAAGAATTTTTTCTATAAGTATTATAGGATTATTGTAATACCGGTTGTTTTTTTTCTCTATTTATCGTCTTATTATTTTTTGAATCCTTATCAGGATTTTGAACAAAATACGTTACTGGTTTTAGACTGGACAGTTGATATCTTTATCATTCTGGTATATTGCGCCGTACTCACAGAATTAAGTCTGTTTGTAGGCCGAAGTCTTAATTACTGGATTAGCTGGGAGCAGAAGCCTATTTTCAGGGCATTTGCGCAATTTATTTGCCTCATTGCAGGAAATATTCTTTTAAATATTTCTTTTTCGCGTTTGTGGCAATTTTTTTACTCCTGGACACCATTAAAAGAAAGCGAATTGGTACAAATATGGCAGTCAAATTTAATGGCTGCTATATTGTCTCTTTTCATCAGTTTCATTCACACCAGTATCTTTCTGCTGAATCGCTGGCGCGTTACTTCTGAAGAAGCCGCCGAACTCAAAATCAAAGCTTCGGAATTGCAGGAAGCTGTAACCAGATCTGAGTTAGAATCTTTAAAACTACAGCTCGATCCGCATTTTATCTTTAATAATTTCAGTACACTTACAGAGTTAATTCACGAAGACCAGCAATCTGCGGCGTCATTTCTGGAAAATATCACGCGTGTGTATCGCTATATGATTTCTAATCTCGATAAAGATACGATCACGGTAAGGGAAGAAATAGAATTTTTAAATGCTTATTTTTATCTTTTAAAAAAGCGTCTGGGTGAAAAAGTAGAGTTAAAACTGCAGGTAGATATGAGTTGTTTAGACCGTCATTTGCCGCCTTTAACCTTGCAGTTATTAGTCGAAAATGCTGTTAAACACAATAGTGCAACGGTAGCGAATCCGCTGGTTATTGCTATTTATTCTGATGTTGGAGATCTTGTGGTGCGCAATAATTTGCAGCCAACATCCGGAAAGAACTTTATTTCGACCGGAGTCGGAAATAAAAATATCGAGTTCAGGTATAAAATTTTGTTCGATCGAATGCCTGTTTTTTCAGAGTCTAATGGTTTCTATTGTGTGCGTTTGCCTTTAATTTAATGCTATGAAAATTTTAATTATAGAAGATGAAAGTATCAATGCCAACCGTCTTAAAAGATTGTTGGAAGAACTAGAACCCAATTGCGAAATACTGGACGTAATTGATACGGTTCAGGGCTCCGTAAAATGGCTGAATTCGAATGATATGCCTGATTTAATCACCATGGATATTCGTTTGGCAGACGGTATTAGTTTTTCTATTTTCGAAGAAGTTAAAATTACCTGTCCTATCATATTTACAACAGCTTATGATGAATATGCCGTTCGCGCGTTTAAGGTAAACAGCATCGATTATTTGATGAAACCTATCGAAAAAACAGAATTAGAACAAGCTTTGACGAAATTTAAATCAGTATCGAAAGTTCAGAATAATACCGAAGATATTGCCGTTATTTTGAAAGGATTCATGAATAAACCTTCTTTTAGATTACGATTCCTCGTTACCTTTCGTGATGGCTATAAAAGCGTTGATGTAGCCGATATTGATTTTGTGTATTCAGAATTTAAAACCTCGCATCTTTTTCTTCAAAACGGGACTACAATTCCCATCCCGCAAACTATGGAAGAACTCGAGGAAGAACTTGATCCCGACGTTTTTTTCCGCGCCAACCGACAGTTTTTTATTCGTGCCGAAAGCATCAAATCGATCGCCAATTATTTTAATGCCAAACTCAAAATTCAGCTCAAGGCAGATCCTGAGCGCGAAGTAATCATTAGCAGGGAAAAAGCGCCTTTTTTCAAGCAATGGATGGATCGTTAAAATAATTTTAACTTCATTTTAGGCAGTATAATCTACTATTCGGTTCGTTTAATCACCGTTTGGGTAATACTTTCCTGTGTTTACGTTTACTCTCTTTTTAATTTTGTTGTTTATTATTCCGAATCAAATGCTCTTTTTGATTTGAGTTGCATCAAAATTATCGTTAATGAAATACTCCCTAAAAACATTTTTAAAATTTAAAGAATACTTACAAATTATAGCACTTTGGATAACTGCATTTTTGTTCTATGTCTTCATGACCTACAGCATGATCGATGAAGCTTTCTTTGCTGCCCATAAAATTTGTGCAAAGGATTTTTTACTTTCAGAAATAATGGGAGCCTTGACTGTCGGGGTTTTTATGGGAACGATTCTGTTTCTGTTGCAGGAATTTGTATACCCCAGATTCTTTCATAATTATGGAATTTTATTGACTACATTACTCCGAAGTCTTTTGTTTATAATAGTCTGTTTCCTCGGACTTTTGATTGTGCTCGAACTTAATAAAGTACATTTTATCAGCATTAATAATTTGTTTACACTTCAGGTCAATGCAAAATGGCTGATTTGCTTTACGACCTATTGCCTAATCGTACACATTTTTATAACACTTTTGCAGGCTTTTAGCCGAAGATTAGGCAATAACTATTTTAAGAATATTTTACGCGGCAATTATATGATTCCGGTTGTAGAATACAGGGTTTTTATGTTTTTGGATATGTGTTCTTCGGCTACAGTTGCAGAAGAAGTAGGGCATTATAATTACAGTCTTTTGTTGCAGGAATGCTTTACCGATTTATCTGAAATCTTAATTGAATATGATGCCGAAGTCTACCAATATGTGGGCGATGAAGCCGTATTGACCTGGAAAGTAAAAGAAGGTTTTAAAAGACATCAATGTATTGAATTGTATGATGCTTTTTCCGTCAGATTGCTTGAAAAGAAAGAGTTGTATCAGCAAAAGTTTGGATTAGTGCCAAGATTCAAAGCTTCGATCAACGAAGGTCTTGTAACCGTTGCCGAAATTGGACAAATCAAAACCGAGATTGCTTATCATGGCGATGTGCTTAGCACCGCAGCCCGTGTTCGTGATTTATGCAACGATTATAAAACAAACCTTCTTATTACCCAGTCCTTTTTCGAACAATTAACTTCTTTTGATCAGGATAATTTTACAGCGATCGAAACCACTATTTTGCGCGGTAAAAAAAGACCCGTGACTATTTATAAATCTTTCGATTAAATCTTTCTTACAGCACTGTCAGCCTACTATTTTTCTCGGTTGACCTATTTTTCGTTTCAGCATCAAAAAAATACGGTTGGGTAAACTTACCTTAATTTATGAGGTCTTTGGGTTGTTATTTTGTCGTCAAATCCTATGTATTCATTAAAAGTGAAATAAAATGACAAAACAAATTTTCCAAAATAATAAAACACTCAGCAAAATGGTAGTTTTATTGATTATCATTAGCTTTTCTTCATGTGGCAAAAGCGGGCAGGAAGGTTTAGCACCTCCAAAACCTGAAGTCGATTTTTTTGAGGCTAAATCGATCACCGGCGAAGTAGAAAAAAAATATCCAGGTATTATAGAAGGTACCGTAAATGTTGACATAAAAGCGCAGGTTTCAGGTTATCTTGAAGCGATTTATGTAAAAGAAGGTGATTATGTTACCAAAGGACAATCACTATTTAAAATTAAAGGTGATGTTTATGCTGAGCAGGTTAACAATAGCCGTGCAGCTTATAAAAGCGCTTTAGCAAACCTTGCCAATGCCAAACTCGAAATCGAAAAAATCAAGCCGCTTGTAGAAGCCAAAGTATATTCAGACATGCAGCTAAAAACGGCACAGGCAAATTATGATGCTGCAACAGCTCAGGTTGCACAAGCAAAAGCAGCATTGGGATCTTCACAGCTTAACGCAGATTTTTCTTTGATTAAAGCGCCGGTAAGCGGTTACATCAGCAGAATCCCGAATCGTGTGGGTAATCTGGTTACGCCATCAGATGTTGTGCCGCTAACGATTCTTTCTGAGATCAATACTGTTTTTGTTTACTTTTCTTTAAGTGAGGCCGATTATCTGGCTTTTGCTAAAGATTCAAAATCAAACCAAACCGTTAGTTTAATTCTGGCCGATGACAGCGTATACGAACATCAGGGAAAATTGGAAGTAGCGAGTGGTAATATAGACCGTACAACAGGAACTATTGCATTAAAAGCAGTTTTTTCAAATCCTAAAAAACAATTACGTTCAGGAGGTTCTGCCCGTGTGGTGCTTAATAGCAGTTTAAGTTCAGTAATTACAGTTCCGATGGCAAGCGTAAAAGACATACAGGATAAATTCTTTGTTTATGTTTTAAAAGCAGGCAATAAAGTGGCGATGGTTCCTATCGAAATTGCAGGAAGCGCAGGTACAGATTATTTCGTAAAAAGCGGCGTAAAATCAGGTGATAAGATTGCATTAAACAATATCGATCTGCTTTATGATGGTAGCGAAGTAGTGCCAAAAACAGCGGCAAAATCGCCAGTTAAAAATTAATTTTTTGGTTTTAATATAAATAACATTTCCATGTTAAAAAAAATAATAGACAGGCCTGTATTGGCTACAGTTATCTCCATTGTATTGGTGATATTAGGTATCATAGGTCTTACAAGATTATCGGTAACCAGATTCCCTGATATTTCGCCACCAACCGTAATGGTAAGTGGTTCTTATCCGGGAGGAAATAGTGAAACCGTTATACGTTCTGTGGTAACACCACTTGAAGAACAAATTAACGGGGTAGAGAACATGCAGTACATTAAATCTACTGCGAGTAATGACGGATCTTTTTCGATCAGTGTCATTTTTAAACAAGGTGTTGATCCTGATCAGGCTGCTGTAAACGTACAAAACAGAGTACAACAGGCAACGCCAAAATTGCCTCAGGAAGTAATCAGAATGGGACTTACGACCTCGAAACAGCAAAATAGTATGATCGTTATTTTTAACCTTTATACAGATGATAATGCGAAGTACGACGAATTGTTCCTTCAAAATTATGCCAACATCAATCTGGTGCCGCAAATAAAGCGTGTTCCGGGTGTTGGACAAGTGCAAATTTTTGGACAAAAAGATTATTCGATGCGTGTCTGGCTTGATCCCCGAAAAATGGCCAATGCAGGTTTAGTACCTTCAGATGTTACGCGCGCCATTGCAGATCAAAGTTTAGAGTCGGCTCCGGGAAAACTGGGAGAAGAATCAAAAGCAGCATTAGAATACGTTATTCGATATAAAGGAAAGAAAAACAAACCGGAGCAATATGAAAACATTGTCGTAAAAACGGATGGCAATAATATCTTAAGGCTTAAAGATGTAGCAAGAGTAGAATTTGGTTCGATTTCGTATAGCGGAGACAACAAATCAAACTCTAAAAATGCCGTGACAATGGCCATTTTACAAACATCAGGTTCGAATGCGAATGATATAGAGATCGGAATCAATAAAGAAGTAGAAAGATTATCGAAATCCTTTCCTCCAGGCATCAAGTATGTCAACGTAATGAGTACCAAAGAAAGACTGGATGAAGCTACAGGACAGGTAAAATCGACTTTATTAGAAGCTTTTGTACTGGTATTTATCGTTGTTTTTATATTTCTTCAGGACATTCGTTCTACCATTATTCCGGCCATTGCGGTTCCGGTGGCGATTGTAGGTACTTTTTTCTTCCTGTTGGTATTTGGTTTTACTATCAATATTTTAACGCTTTTTGCTTTGGTTCTCGCCATTGGTATTGTCGTCGATGATGCGATTGTGGTCGTCGAAGCGGTTCACAGTAAAATGGAAGAAGATTCAAGCCTTTCGGCTAAAGAAGCGACGCATAGTGCTATGGCAGAGATCACAGGAGCCGTTGTTTCGATCACGCTTGTAATGTCGGCAGTATTTATTCCAATTGGTTTCATGACCGGATCATCAGGGATTTTCTACAAGCAGTTTGCTTATACTTTGGCCATTGCGATTATCATATCGGCAGTAAATGCATTAACGCTTACTCCGGCATTATGTGCACTTCTTTTAAAGAACAGCCATAGTGGTAAACACGAAGGAGACGATCATAATAACGGATTCAAAGAACGTTTTTTCATCGGGTTTAATTCAGGTTTCAACAACTTAACCGGTAAATATATCAAAGGAGTTCGTTTTCTTATTGGCAGAAAATGGCTTGCCGGCGGATTAGTTTTAGGAATAAGCGCCATCGCGGTAATGATGATGATGAGTACTCCAAAAAGTTTTGTACCAATGGAAGATGACGGATTCATGCTTTATAGTTTGTCAATGCCGCCAGGAACCGCTTTAGATCGTACTACAGAAGTAATACAGAAAATGGAAAAGGAACTTGAAACGATTGAAGCGATTGATGTAAATACAAGTATTACAGGTTTCAACATTTTAAGTAATAGTGCGAGTACCGCTTACGGATTAGGATTTATAAAATTAAAACCTAAAAAAGAAAGAGGCGCTGTTAAGGATATCGATGAAATTCTGAATGTGGTCAACGCCAAATTATCTGTCATAAAAGAAGGTCAGATTATGGTATTAAGAATGCCACCGGTAGAAGGATTTGGAGTAACAAGTGGAGCCGAAATCGTGCTACAGGACAGAACAGCGCGTGATCCGGCTACATTAAAAGCAATGGCTGATAAAGTAATTGGGCAAATTATGCAACAACCCGGAGTACAATATGCGTATACTACTTTTAGAGCAGATTATCCGCAGCTTGAATTAGAAGTTGATGAAGAAAAAGCAAGCCAAATGGGCGTGAACATTCGTGAAATGTTAGGCAACATTCAGACTTATTTTGCCGGAGATCAATCGGCCGATTTTTCAAGATTTGGAAAATTTTACAGAGTGAATGTCAAAGCCGATGGAATTTTCAGAACAGATCAGGATGCATTCAACGAGATATTTGTTCGAAATGCCAAAATGGAAATGGTACCGGTAAAATCACTTGTAAAACTGCGTAAAGTGTATGGCCCGGAATCGGTAAATCGTTACAACTTATACAATTCAGTAAATATTACAGCAGTGGCATTGCCTGGATTTAGTAACGGACAAATTATGGGGAATCTTGAAACGGTTCTGGATAAATTACCATCTGATTACAGTTACGAATGGACAGGATTAAGTCTTGAAGAAAAAGCGGGAGGAAACCAAACCATAGCCATTTTTGGATTGTGTCTGTTGTTTGTATTCTTTTTACTGGCAGCCCAATACGAAAGTTATTTATTGCCTCTTGCCGTATTATTATCGATCCCAACAGGAATTCTGGGCGCTTTTGCAGGAGTTAAAGCAGTAGGATTGGATAACAATATTTATGTTCAGGTTGGATTGATCATGCTTGTCGGGCTTTTGGCTAAAAATGCGATTCTTATTGTAGAATTTGCGCTTCAGAGACGTTATGCAGGTTTATCTATTGCTGAGGCGGCGATAGAAGGTGCAAGATCGAGATTAAGACCAATTATCATGACATCGCTGGCTTTTATTGTAGGTATGATTCCGTTGATGTTTGCCTCTGGAGGAACGGCAGTAGGAAACAGATCGATAAGTGTAAGTGCCGCTATCGGAATGTTTAGCGGAGTAGTTTTAGGAGTTTTTGTAATTCCGTTACTTTTTATCCTCTTTCAGTATTTACAGGAAAAAGTGTCAGGTAAAAAGATCGTAATTCAAACTATAAAAGAAGAATAATGAGAGTATTATATAATATCGGAATTAGTTTATTTACAGGTATGGTTTTGACATCATGCGTTGTAGGAAAGAAATATTCCCGAGCAGATTTAAACGCACCCGAGAAATATCGTGAAGACATAACATTGACAGGAGATACCATTTTGCATCCCTGGAAAAGTTATTACAAAGATCCGATGCTGGTGAGTCTAATCGAAAAAGCCCTCGTTAAAAACAACGAGGTGCTTATCGCGATGAAAAGCATGGAACAGCTTGATCTTACATATAAACAGGCAAAATTATCATTATTGCCAACCCTTGATTTTGATGCAGGAGCAAGCCGTAGTTATCAGTCTAAAAATTCCTTAAATGGTTCATTGAGCGCACAATTTATTGGTAAAGATTATATGGATGATTATAGTGCTAATCTTAGATTATCATGGGAAGCCGATATCTGGGGAAAAGCAGCCATGCAAAAGAGAGATGCTAAGGCAGGTTATTTTGCACAAAAAGAAAATCTTTCGGCCTTAAAAACAAGAATTATTGTGCAGGTGGCTCAGTCGTATTACAACCTTTTAGGATTAGACGAGCAGCTTAAAATTGCACAAAAAAATATTGATTTGAGCAATAGTACTTTGAGTATGATGCAGATGCAGTACCAATCAGGATTGATTAGTTCGTTAGCGCTTTATCAGACAGAGGCTCAGAAAAAAACAGCAGAATTGTTGGTTCCTTTAGCAGAGGCAAATATAGCGGTTCAGGAAAATGCATTGCAAATTTTATGCGGTGAATATCCTGATAGCATTATACGTTCAGGAAATCTTGACGTAGCAGAATTGAATGTTACCTTATCTTCAGGAGTTCCGGTATCGCTTTTAAGCCGAAGACCGGATGTAAAAGCTGCTGAATATGCCGTTATGTCTGCCAATGCTAAAACCGGATTAGCAAAAGCCACCATGTATCCAACGCTGAGTTTAAGTCCTTCAATCGGGATTAATTCGTTTGAATTTGATACCTGGTTTAATTTTCCGGGTTCAGTTACTAAAACCATTGCAGCCAATTTGGTACAGCCCATATTTAAAAAACGTCAGTTAAGAACAGCGTATGAAATTGCCGTTCTGGAACAGGAGAAAGCAGTTGTTCAGTTCAAACAATCTTTTATTATCGCTGTCGGAGAAGTTTCTGATGCCATGTCAAAACTAAAAAATGCTGATAAACGAATGGAACTTGCTACAGAAAAGTCGGTTTCTTTAGATAAAGCAACGCATGATGCCAACTTGTTGTACAAAAGCGGAATGGCGACTTATCTTGAGGTTATTGTAGCACAAAATAGTGCTTTGCAAAATGATCTTGATGTTGTTGCCATAAAATTAGAAAAACTAAACGCAGCAATCAACTTATATCGCGCATTAGGCGGAGGAGTAGAGTAGTTTGTACTCAAAATAAAAAATCATCATCTGTACAAGTTTACTGTACAGGTGATGATTTTTTTATGTTATAATAGCAATTGTAAATCTTAATTTACAATATCGTGTAAAGCCTGAAATATATTCAAAGGATATTCTGCAATTCGGTTACATAAATACAAATACCATTCTTTACCATAAACAAAATACAGTTTTGTTGGATATCCCTGTTCTTTTAAAGCGATAAGTTGTTGGTTCTGGATTCCGTATAAACTTTCAAATTCATATAAATCTTTACTCGTTTTATAATGATTTACTAAGGCAACCACTTCTTTCTGAATAAGATCATGATGCGTAGCAATCGCACAAATGTGATTTCTGGATAATAATTGATCTACATAATACAAATAACGTTCATCAAGTTCAGTTCCTCTTGCAATCGAAACATCTTTAGGAGTTTCAAAAGCACCCTTAACCATTCTGATCCTTCCGTTTTGTTGTATTAAATCTTCAAAATCATCTTTTGATCTGTGCAAATACGCCTGAAGTGTTATCGAGGTATTGCTGAAAGTTTGAGAAGCCAATTTGTACATATCTATAACTGCATCTGTTATTTCGATGTTTTCTGCACTAATGGTTACTTCGATATTTTTTTGTTCGGCTTCCTGACATATCAAACTTAAATTATTAAAACACAAATCTTTTGAAATCGATAATCCGATATGCGAAAGATCAAGAGAAACTGTCGAATTTAATTGCTGCGTTTTAATTTCCTGAGCAATCCTGATAAACTCATTCGTGGCGCTAATCGCTTCTTGTTCCGTAAGAGTATTTTCGCCCATAAACTCCATAGAACATTTAAAACTCTGTTTGTTTTGTTCTTTTACTTTGGTAATGGTTTCTTCGAGTGTTTCACCACCAATAAAGCGATCGGCTGCTTTTTTTATGGTTTTAAACAATACTTCGTTTGATAAAATATATTCTTTTGCATGTTCATTCAAGGCCGCTTTTCGTAAAGCATTGGCTCCCATTAAAAGTAAATCTTTTTCCATTTTTATTTAATAATTTGTTTTTGATAATTAATTAAAGTGATGCAATCCAAACTGGTCTGACAAAGTATTAATGTCTTAAAATTTCACTTTTGTTTTTTCTGAATTTCTCTACTTTACGTGCCTGAGCGAAATAAGTAAGTATGTTTTTTGCACTATTATTACATAATGCGATACAGTAGATTTTGAGCAATCGATTTTGCTTTATACGCGTTAAAGAACCAACGCCAGCACTAAAATTCGGAATATAAATGTATCATTTATATTGAGATATAAAAACAGGAAATTGATTTTATTCAGATAATTTTTGTTGGAAGATCATCTCTGGATTTTTAAGATATATTCTAAACCGTAATATTAGTTTGAAAATGAATAGTAAGAGATAAATCAAATTGTAAATTCTAAGTATAGACCAACTCTAAAATTTGTTGAGCGATAAAAAAACTGAGTTTATTTTTCTCCAAAACATCTAGTATTGATTTATAACTATCACAAAACCAATAAGTAAAATTATTCGTATGTAAGCGAACGAAAGATAAAATGTTGAAATGATGGAAGACAAATATCAAAAAATAATTGATGACGAAAATAAAAGGCTAAACGAGAGAATAGCTAAGATAGAACGTGATCATAAGCGTGTTATACGTAGAATTTATATTTCGGCTATTATAATTATTGTGGTCACTATTTATTTTTGCCTGATCGCATAATAATGAATGCTGAAATAGTGAATGCCATACTATAGTAAAATTTAAAATTACAATAGTATGGCATTCAAAAAATGATTAAACCTTAAAGTGGAGTTGAGTTTTGAAATACTCCGTTTTTATTCTTTGTATAAAATAATAGTCGCTTTATAACCCGTACCAACATTCCATTGACTTGCCTGAATAACAGCTCCTTTATCATCATAAACCTGAAATTCAGCGGTATTTGGCGAAGCAGAACCTTCGTTTAAAGCCTCAAAATCAATTTTGTTAATTCCTTTTACCAGATTTATTTTAAATCCCTGAAATTCACCATCCAGAAGTACTTCTGTTTCGATAACTTTATCATTCAAAAGCACCCTGATTTTATCGCCATCGACAAAAGCAGCATCACGATAACGAACTGTAGAAGTAGATGAATTGGTTACAAAACCTCCTAAATATTCATTTCTTCTATAAAAAATGCCTTCTACATTTGCTTCTGGCTTGTACAGAATATTATTTTTATAAAGATCTTCCGGATTTATTTTTAAAACGGTCGATTCTTTTAACGGAGGCGGATCGTTTGGCGGAGTCTCTGTTGGCGGCAATGGTTCTTTTATGTCAGAGTTTTTAGCCGGAATTGGTTTGTATTTATCTTTTATTTCTTTTTGCGAATATCCGTGTAAAGAGAGACCTAATATAGAGAATAGAAATACTATTTTTTTCATAAATTTTAAATATTTAATATATAAACGGCAATGAAGTCTTAAACAGTTAATTGCTACTTATAAAACATTCAATTATTGTATTTATTGCGTTTACAGCCATTTTATTTCTTAAAAAAAGCTTTCTCATTCTATTTCATTACACATAAAAAGATATTGATACCAATAGCTTTTCAAACCATAATTATTTACTTTTTTTAAGCGCATCTATCAATTCATCCATATTGACTACAGCATAAGTAGAAGAATAATCAGAAACTGCATAAGGCAATATCAGGCTATTGTTGTGTATGATCGCGCCACAAGAATAGACAACATTCGGCACATAACCTTCTCGCTCATCTTCAAGTGGAGAAAGCAAGGGTTCAGAAAGTCTTCCTATTTCTATAGACGGATCTTCAAGATCTAATAATGAGGCTCCAATACAATAACGTCGCATTGTACCAACGCCGTGCGTTATAACAAGCCATCCATCAGGTGTCCAGAGTGGCGAACCGCAATTTCCTATTTGAGTAAATTCCCAAGGATAGCGTGGTTCCTGAAGTAAGATAGGAACATTCCATTGTGTAACCCTGTCAGAATACATGATGTAATTGTTTACACCGTCTATTCGCGAAAGCATGGCATATTTGCCTTTTATTTTTCTTGGAAATAAAGCCAGGTTTTTATTCTGAGCTCCGGCGCCATGCAAAGGCATAACTCTAAAAGTGTAAAAATCCTCTGTAGAAATAAGTTTAGGCAATATCGCATGACCATTGTAAGCGGTATAAGTGGCCATAACGCGGCTTGAACCATCATCATCTTCAAAACGTACAAAACGTGCATCCTCGATACCACGGCTTTCGGACTCAGATATCGGAAATATAACGCGTTCTGTAAGATCAGAATCGTGTTTGAATTGCAAATCATAAAACGAATCGGCAAGCCAGAGTATTTCTTCGAGTGCTGTTCTTCTTTCCTGACGAATCGACGGATCGCTTAAAGCAGTATTTACCATACTTTTTAATACGGCAAACTCGAATTCGTTGGGCAAATCCTGCATAATTTGAGCGATATATCTGTCCTGCGTATGCATTTCGGACAACTTTAATAAAAAGCGCTCTTTATTGAATAGGGTTTTATGTTCGATTTCGGCTTTGTCAATATTATGACCAATTTTCATGACCTGAAGATTGTTGTCTTTATCGAGAATTCCGCGTCTGAAAACTATAGATGAAATATGGCCTTCGCCTGTTGCACGAAAAGAAATAATCACACGTTTTTCGCCAGCTTCAAGACCAGACTGATCAAAATCTTCTATGATCGAAGGATTAAAAATCGCAGCAGATTCTATGGCATATTCCATTGTACAATAAGAACCTATCAGCATTTTTCGATCCAGAGTCATGGCCTCGTAATCTATTTGCATGGCTTCGATGATAGGTTTTATTTTTTCGCAATGTCTAAAAAAGATAGCCGAAATATTTCGGTGGCGTCTTGCAAATTCACGAAGTGTCTGTTCTAAAGTTTCCAGCACTTGCTTTTCGTTCAGCATCATTATGCGTGAGACCATTTGTTTGGTCCGCTCTTCGCCATTCATAAAATATCTTGCAACAACTCTTTTAGAATCCGGGGTGAATTTTATGTCTTTACGGATGACTGATACTCGCATAGTAAATTTGTTTTTTTGATGTTAGAAAAATTTCTTCGGCTGCATTATTATAATTTATTTAAAGAAAATGAAGCTATATACCTGTCAGAAAACAGCATTAATAGTTAAAAGAATGATCTATTTCTAAACAAGTTAGTGATTTTGTGAACGAAATAAAACTTTTTTTTAAAACTTTTATTGTTGGTTTCCCGATAAATAGGTTTATTTTATTGTAAAGATAAATTAAGAATAGCGCTGAATGTTAGATAAATACAATCTTCAAAAAGCTTTGATACTTTTATAAGCTTTTTAATTGTCTTTATAATTATGATTAAATTTTGTTGGGTTTACTTACATATTTGTTGTTTATAACAAAAAATCGCCAGGGCAGGAGCGCGTCTTCCTGTGCATAGGCAACACCAACTCGTGGTACGGCGGCAATTTGGTCAGGAGTATAACGAATATTATGATCTTCTATCCAGATTTCTTCGCCTGTTAATTCTTTTTCGTTAAATGTCCGGTCGATTCCCAAAGCTTTGGCAGCAGATCCCGGACCTGATGATATCGCAGCTTTTGAGGCCGCAATCTTGCGTCTGGTTTCCATGATATCCAATCCTGTAAGAGGTTCAATGGCACGTATCAATACTGCATGTGGCTGTCCTTCGACAGAACTTACAATATTAAAAAGATAGTGAATTCCGTAGCATAAGTACACATACGAAATGCCTCCTTGCTGATAAAGAGTTTCGGTTCTGTTCGTCCGGCGTCCGCCATAGGCATGCGATGCCTTATCCTGAACACCAAAATAAGCTTCGGTTTCTACGATAATACCAGCAGTTACAACACCATCAATTTGGGTAAAAAGAACTTTGCCCAGAAGATCTTTGGCTAGAAAAATAACATCCGGATTGAGATAATACGAAAAGGGTAATTTCAACTTTATTGGTATTGTATTAATAATTATGACTTGCTATGACTGATCTTTTTTATTTCAATAGTAGTCTTTTCATTATTTCTTGATGAGGTTGACTTTAGCTCCGGTTTTTTTTCTGAAGTTCTGGCGCTCGAAATATTGTTTTTGTGATTTGAAGTTGTCATCATACATTATTTAAATCATTAATAGACACAAATGTAGCAACTTCAAAAGCAACATTATTATAGAATTTATAGCGCACAATTGCATTATTTTCAGTTTGTTTAAAAGTAAAACGTCATCGATAATTGTATTATCTTTTTAGATTTTTTAATTAATAATAAAATCACTGGTTTATAGCCATCCTTTTGAAATCTTATAATCATTAGGCAGATAAGTAAGATATTGCACCATTCTCGGGCTTTTGCCTTTGTTTGGCGTTGCGCAATGTGGCAATCGGTTATCCCAGATGATAAAATCTCCGGCATTACCCAAAATAGGATCAGCCTGTAAGGTTTCAAGCGCTTTATCTCTTGGGTTTTCGTCTGGTTCAAGATGATCTAACCAATGATTTATTTTATTATGAAATCCCGCTACACAATGAAAAGCACCATCATTTGCGCCACAATCCGTAAGATAAAGAAGTCCCTGAAGGCCAAACGTTATAGGTTGTCTCAGGCTGGTATCCCAATGAAGCCCACTTCCCAAAAAAGTAAATTCGTCAGTTTCAGGAGGGTTAAAGCTTACTTTGTCAATGGTTTTGTAGATATCTTTTGTATTGTAAAGCTGTTCATATGCTTTTTTTATTTTAGGCGAAAGCCTGTTTTTATTTAAAGTTTCATGATCCGAAAAATTAAGCATTAATCCTTTTTGATCTTCATGCCTTTTGTACCAACTTTCTTTTATATCAGGATCCATTGCTAAAAAATCCCAAATAGCTTGTTGAGTTGCTTCGCAATCTTCTTTCGAAACGGCATCTTTTATGACTATATAACCGTTTTTATTCCAAAATTCAAGATCTTCTTCTGAAAGTACATTAGCTGTAAAAACATCTGAATCAGTATTTTGATTTCTTTTTTTGACAGAAATCCAGTTTTTAAAAGTTTCGAAATCAGGTTTTTCAAAGTATAAAAACTGCAAAGTTTCTTCCATACCAATACCCAATTCGTATAAGGTTTTAATTTCTTTATTCCAGCTTTCTATTTCCTCTGTAGTAGGTGCTTGAGTAGGATTTACGGTACGTGTCCAAAGGTTTTGAAGAGTAGTCCAGGGCATAATTTTTGTGGTTTTTATAGTTTTTTAATAAGGCCAGTAGACATGCAAAGGTTTACTCATCCAGGGGTATTTTATAATTGAAAAAGCAAAAGGGGATTTATGTAATAAGATATCGTAAGCTTTTTTGTCTACTGTAAGTTCCCATCTATCCACTAACTCTACAAGTATTCCGTCGCGAATGAGCCAATTTCCTCTAAAACCATCTATAGAAGTGCTGCCGATGTCCTGCCAATAAGAAATGGCGGCATTTATTAAGCCATTGATAAGATGCTCTTCTTCGTCAGTAATCTCAATTCTATCAGGAACACTGTCGCTAACAGACAAACCACAAAGCACTTTATTTAAGGGTAAATAAATTTCTTCTGTTTCGGTAAATCCTGTAACAACATAATGTAAGTACTGTACAGCTTTTTTTTGATTTTCTACATTAGTAAAATTTCTATCCTCTACAAGATGAAGTCTTTCGAATAGCATGGGGATGTAATTGTTTAAAATAACAATTCCTGCATTTCTGACCGGAATCCCTTCTTTAAGCGGAGTTGCAGGTCTTTTTATCGGTTGATTTTCAGAAGATATTCCCATTTTAGTGGTATTAGTTATAGATAGAAAAGAAACATAAAATTAGAAATCTTTTATTAATAATAGACTAAGTAGTTTTACCTGATATGGTTTTTTTATAAGAGAAAGTTAAAAAATAAATAGCATACATTTGTTGTGCTTCATCATTCATAAAGTAAAATATTTTTAAAATGTACGATACAATTTTCAAACATCTTGAAGAAAAAGTCAAATTATCCCCAGAAGAAAAGGAGCTAATAAAAACTTTCTTTAAACCTAAAAAATTAAAGAAAAAACAATTTGTAGTGGTTGAAGGTCACGTTTGTAATTATCTGACATTTGTTTCGAAAGGACTTTTAAAAGCTTATAATGTCGATGATAAAGGCAATGAACATATCAATCAGTTTTCGCCGGAAGGTTGGTGGACATCAGACATGAGCAGTTTTTTTAGCGGAGGAATTTCTTTTTATAGTATTGATGCCATGGAAGATTCAGAAGTATTGCTAATTACCAGAGAAGATTTCGAAAATTTAACGATAGAAGTTCCGGTAATGGATCGGTATTTTCGATTGCTTTTTCAGAATAGTTTAATTACAAAAGAAAGAAGATTAATAAGTTCGCATACTCATACGGCAGAAGAAAAATACAAACATATAGTAGAGAACAATCCTGATTTAATTAAGCGGGTTCCTCAAAATCTATTGGCATCTTATCTTGGTCTTTCTCCTGAAACATTAAGCCGTCTTAAAAAAAATATCATTTTCGATCAGAAATAATTGATTTAGATCAAGTAAATTTCTTGCTTCAGGTCATCTTTCTGAACAGGGTTTGTAAAGTAATTTTGAAAAAAATAAATTACTTATGAATTCTAAAAACTCACCGATACAGGAAACAACCGGAAACATCGCTTTAGTAGTAGGAGCGACCGGTATTGCAGGAAGTAATCTTGCGGAAAAACTTCTGGAAAAAGGATGGACTGTTTATGGACTTTCCCGCAATCCGAAAAATAATATTAAAGGCTTAAAACCCATTGCTGCAGATTTATTAAACAATGAATCATTAGAAAATGCTCTAATCGATGTTTTACCTACGCACGTATTTTTTACAACCTGGATGCGAAATGATACCGAAGAAGAAAACATCAGAGTAAATAGTGCTTTGGTTCGAAATTTATTAAACGTTTTATCTCTTAAAAAGTCTGTACAGCATGTTTCGTTGGTTACAGGTTTAAAGCATTATTTAGGACCGTTTGATGCTTATGCTACAACGGGAACTTTGCCTGAAACGCCTTTAAGAGAAGAACAACCTCGTTTAAACCTTCCTAATTTTTATTATGCTCAGGAAGATGAAGTTTATGGGGCAGCGGCCAGAGATGGTTTTAGCTGGAACATACACAGACCACATACGCTAATTGGTAAAACCATTGGGAATGCCATGAACATGGGAACGACATTGGCTGTTTATGCCAGTATTTGCAAAAGCGAAGGAATTCCTTTTATTTGGCCGGGATCAGAAGCACAATGGAATGGGGTATCTGATGTTACAGATGCAAAAATTCTGGCAGATCAGATTATTTGGGCAGCAACAAATCCTGAAGCTCATAACGAAGCTTTTAATGTAACTAACGGAGACGTTTTTAGATGGAAGTGGCTTTGGCCAAAAATAGCAGAATGGTTTCAAATAGAACTCGAAGGATATAACGGAACTATAAAACCTCTTGAAACAGCATTAAATACAAAAGAAGCTATCTGGAAAACAATTGCAAAAGAACATCAATTAATAGAAGAAGATTTAAATCAGCTCGCTTCTGCATGGCATACAGATCTTGATTTAGGAAGACCTCTGGAAGTAATGACCGACATGTCACGAAGCCGAAAACTTGGTTTCACAACTTATAAAGATACCAAAGATTCGTTTTTTGAATTGTTCGGGCAATTACGAAACGATAAAATAATACCTTGAAAGATTAATTAGATAATTTGGTAATTAGAAAATTAGATAATTTTAGCGACAGTTATTACTAGTTTAATTTATAAAAGAAAGGACGGTTTTTTAAAGACCGTTCTTTTTGTTTTTAATCATTACAACCTTATTATTTCTGAAGGCGCAGTTTTAATGGCAATTTTAAGCTTTATTTAGGTTTTTTAGTGTTTTTTCTTTCAAAAAAAGGAGTAACTTGCGAACAATTAAATGCAATTAAAAAAGCAATGACGATTTCAAATTTTTATTTAACAAATAATGACTTGATGAGCCTTATGGGCACGTTATTGTATTTGCATGACGATACTTTCTTAAAAAGTTCGAAAGAGTTTATTAATTAAGCCCTGTCATAACTCTGGACAGGGATACTTTCATCCACGATGCTCAATTATTTAATCTTCAATTTTTATTGGGATTAAGATATCATTGAATTCAACACTACATAAGAGCTATAAGAGATTTAATGAAGAGTTATTATCTTACCTATGAAATTGGAGCAACAAGAAAGTTATGTCACAATCACAAAATATCATTTTAACAACAGGAATATACGATTTAATTAAAGATCACGTAAGAAGAAAAAAAGTAACAGTAGAAGAAGAAGTATTATTGCTTCATGAACTTAAAAAAGCCACACAGGTACTAAGAAGAGATTTACCGGAAGATATTGTTTCTGTAAACAGAAGAGTAACTTATAAAGATTGTACAACCAATGTAGAAAAAACGGTTGTGTTTGTAGGACCTGAGAAAAACAAAGTAAGTAAAAACAGAATTTCTATTCTTTCAGACGAAGGTATAGCAATGGTAGGATATAAAGAAGGAAATGTTGTAGAATGGCCTGCTAAAAAAGGAAATCTAAAACTTGAAATCTTAAAAGTAGAAGAAGTAGCGTAACGCACTTTTTAAATGTAAAACATCCCATAAAGAAATTTCTTTATGGGATGTTTTTTTATCTTCAATTACAGCAATTTTTAATTTTCGCAGAAAGCGCCAATTTGCTTTAAATGTCTTTCGGTTTGGTATTTATTAAAGTTATTCCATGTAGGCGGAACACTTGTTTTTTGTCCGTACATCGCATCCAGACAAATATTGTTGTCTTTGTACATTTCATGTAAAACGGCCAGAATTTTAAAGAAAAATTCATCTAATAATACGATAACATCAAACTCTGATTTTAGAATTTCGTAATTAGCATCAGAAGGATTCAATAATTGTAATAATGCTAAAACTTCGTTCTTTTCTTCGGTATTAATTTCTGTAGCATAACCCATTTTTAAAGTTTTAAAAACAAGATTATTCCATGCTTTGCTGTCGTGTCCCCATTGAACATCAGGAAGATTCAATGAATGCTCGCAAATTAAGATAATAGCAAAAAGAACATCATTTAAATATTCTGCAGGAAACTCATCAAAACTTCTAAATTCGAAACCGCTTTGGTACATTTTTTCCTGATTAAAATCAAGACCAACCTCAGAAAGCATTTCGTACTCCATATCAGCTTCGATCTGATCTCTCCACCAAATGTTTTCTTCTTTCTCAAATTTTAGTAATTTTCTAAAATTGTCTACGTTATAAGTCAAAATTTTACCCTTTGGCATTGCTTTATTATACGTTCCTACGCCTATATAACGAGACATGGCATTTCGCATAGAGCCTAATGTAAATTTCTTGTCAAGACTATACGTATCACTTATCACGCCCATAATATCAGGACTGCCAAGAGTAGCAATAAAGAAAGGCTCAAACCATTGCAATAAATAAATGGCATTGGCATGTGTTCTTTCGAATTCATTATAATCAACAATTCGGCTGTCTTCAGTCAATGATGGTAAAGTAATGTGAAAATGGTATGTTCCGTTATTAAACAAAACCAGATTTTCCTGATTGGTCATGAACATATTAAGTCCGTTGTTGTAATCCGGAAAGTTTAATTTCCCGTTCAATACAGATGATTCATTGATTTTATCAAGGAACAATTTTTTAGTAGCTTTCAGTTCTTTGCAAGACTCCGCTATGGTTCTGTTCTCGAAATATTTGGTTACAAATTCGATCGAATCGCCATCAAAATGTACAGAACCCATTGTTTTGTTTCTTTGGGTAATCATACTCTGAATGTTGTACGGCTGATCTTCAAGGAAAAGTTCCATGATCGATTTTCCTAAATATTCAGGATTTTCGGTAGGTTGTGCGCTTACTTCGCCAGTTTCGGTATCAATTAAGGGTTTTACCGGCGATATTGTTTTGTGCTGATAATTGATATCGAGTTTTTCCAGCGAATGACTGTTCATCATTCTGCTCACGGTATAGTTTTCGTTTGCATCAAAAGCTTTCTTTAAAATAGGAGCTAAGCTTTCAGGCTTGTAACATTTTCTATAATCGATACTGTATTTCTCAAAACCAATTTTTTCTTGTATAAATTCACCAGAAACTATTAGGGATTCTTCAAATTGCATGTAGGTTTCGTTTTCCAACCCTATTCCCCAATAATATTTTTTTGTCTGATTGTCTTTCATTTATACTTACTTTCTTTTTTTAAGGTTATTTTAAATTTTCAAGTCATTTTTTATCAGGAAATATAAATTCAGTCCGTTTCGATCAGAGACAAGAAACCTATAACGGATTAAGCATATTGTTGCCTCCATTATAAAAGTTTTCGATTACTTTTAAAAATATAGGAATTTATATTTTAGAATTGCTGCAATTTTATCGACTGAAACATCAATTAAGAAGTAAATTTTTATAATAAGGCTATAAATTTACTATTGTTATTAATTGCTTTTGTATCAATAATTTAAGCAAGAGAATAGTCAAATCACAACTTTTGCTACCCTTGTTTTTTCTAAGTTGCAAAAGTAGTTTTTTATTATCGTATTTGCAAGTAGTTAACAAGCTGATAATCAATATTTTTTTTTGAATGTTTGAGCAATTCTGCTAATTCTATTTTTATTCGTGATAATAAAGCACGTACGACGAATATAACTCGTCATTCCACCAGTCTTTACGAACTTCTGCGAAGTAGTTGTAATTCAGTTTTCCCGCTTGAGATTGCAGCGGATATACTACAATTCCATTTTCGCGATACGCTTTATGCACATCAGTTTCAGGAACAACAGGAACAATATGTCCTGAAAGTCCTTTTTCTCTTCTTTTGGCACAAATAATTCCAACGCCGCCATTAGAATTTACCTTATTCTGAATTTCTTCAACAGTAAACATTCTTTCCCAACCAAAACTTGGTCCCCATTCTAGAAACCAATCGTGTATTGCGCTCGAGTAAATTCGGTCTACGGTTTCCTCAAAGACAGGTTCTACTTCTTGTCCTTCTAAAACTTTTTCAAGAGATTCCGGTGTCCACCAAACCGTTGGCAGATATACTTTAGAGAAATAGCAGTAATCATAAGAGTATACATTGCAGTAAGTATCTTCTACCGTTCTTTGATATCTCAGGTTATTTTCAACATCCAATTTATCAATCAGTTGGGCAATACTTTCTTTTTTAGTTTCAGCATTCGTTAAATCTCTAAACGGGATACTCGAATCCATAAGAGGTTTTTCTTTCATTTCCATAGAATCCAGACGAGATTCCGGATCTGGTAATAAATCTACTTTTTTTATTCTAGTATTCGATATTGTATTATCATCTAAGGGTAACGATGCTACTGATACAGTATGTTTTTCCATCTTGACTGCTTAAAATTAATTGGCTTAACCTTGCTTGAATTGATTAATGATGCAACATAAATTGGTTGGCCAGCGGGTAAATGTAAGGATTTTAAACTTTCTAAAGAGTTTTAGAAAAAGACAATTTGCAGAAAAAAACAGCATTAGCAGGGTAATTTTGTTGTTTTTACACACAAAAAATGGCATACCAATAGGTATGCCATTTTGTAATTTTAATTTGTAATCATTCGATTATTACTCTTTTTCAGTACGATCATCCTTTTCAGAAGTATCTTTATTACTGGTTTTATCCTGATTTTCGGTCTTTTCTGATGAAGCAGAGGAGTTGTTCTCAAGATTGATTTCGGTATCAAGATCTTCAGTAAATTTCTCCTCATATCGGTACGGATCTTCATCTCTTGCATAATTATCGTGATCTACAGGAGTTTCCTGGTCGATATAATCAGGATCGCTTTCTACAAATTCAGAAGTAGATTCTGTATGAACTGTTTTTTTATACTGATTGTCGCTTTGAATATTATTTCCATCAATTAGCGTATTTTGATCAATAAAATCAGGATCGGTCTGTCCGTATTCGTTGCTGTTTTGCTTTTCCATAACGCTATTTTTTTAAATTAAACTTCTTTTATTGATTGAAGCTTTTCATCTCATTTTCTGTAAACGAGATAGTAAAACTTACTTTCTTAAGGCGTGTATTTTACAAAATTAGAACAGAGGCGGCTGTTATTCATTACAGGAAAATAAATTATAGTTGCATAATTTGTAGGTATTGATAAGATATAGAATAGCAATTTTAACAGAACGCATTTAAACTTTGAATTAATGCTATTTTTGAGTTTGTGTTTTAACAGGAAAACGTTTTTACTTGTTGTTAATTTATGCTAAAGTAGCTTCATTCTGTCGTTTACAGAGAATAAAACGGCAACAACGAGCGTTCTTAAACAAAACTATATTATGGGCTTATTTGATTTTATGATAGTGGAAATAGCTATGGATTTGGGAACAGCGAATACTTTAATAATTTATGACGGAAAAATTGTAGTAGATAGCCCATCGATTGTGGCAAGAGATATTAGAAACGGAAAAATTATTGCTGTAGGCAAAGAGGCCAGTTTAATGCAGGGTAAAACACACGAAAATATTAAAACAATCCGACCGCTGAAAGATGGTGTAATTGCCGATTTTGATGCTTCGGAAAAAATGATTAACTGGTTTATCAATAATATACCGGAAATAAAGAAAAATCTTTTTAAACCTGCTTTGCGAATGGTGGTTTGTATCCCCAGTGGAATTACAGAGGTGGAAATGCGAGCAGTAAAAGAATCCTGCGAACGCGTAAACGGGAAAGAAGTATTTTTAATTCATGAACCTATGGCTGCTGCTATCGGGATGGGAATAGATGTGATGCTGCCTCAGGGTAATATTATTGTTGATATTGGAGGAGGAACTACAGAAATTGCAGTGATTGCACTTGGTGGAATTATTTGCGATAAATCGATAAAAATTGCCGGTGATGTGTTTACCAATGATATCCTATATTATATGAGAACACAGCACAATTTATATATTGGAGACGCTTCTGCCGAAATGATTAAAATTGAAGTAGGTTCAGCAATGGAAGAACTCGAGCACCCACCAAGTGATATGCTGGTGCGCGGAAGGGATTTGCTTACTGGAAAACCAAAAGAAATCAAGGTTACCTACAGAGAAATCGCGAAAGCACTCGACAAATCAGTACTCAGAATCGAAGATGCCATTATGGTAACGCTTTCATTAACTCCGCCTGAATTGGCCGCCGACATTTATAATACCGGTTTGTATCTCGCAGGAGGAGGAGCAATGCTACGCGGACTTGATAAAAGAATTTCTCAAAAAACAGATTTACCGGTCTATATCGCCGAAGATCCTTTAAGAGCCGTTGTTAGAGGTACTGGAGTGGTTTTAAAAGATATTGCTAAATACAAAAGCGTCCTGATTAAGTAGGTTTCTTGTTTTGTATTTGTTATTAAAGTTATACGCTAGACTAATTTTTTTTAGGAGCTAATCCCGCTATCCGTTCCAATCTTCTGTGCTGAACCCCAGCACAAAAGGATTTCCTCTTCTATCGGGGCTAGGGCAATTGTTTTCATAAGAACTATTTCTCATTTTTGTCATCCTGACGGAGGAAGGATCACACATGAAACTCGACAAAGATTGACGATTTTCTTTGCGAAATTCCGAGTGTGATCCTTCCTCCGTCAGGATGACAAGATTGTGCGTAATCAAAGCGTGCGATTAAAAAATCCGTAGCAATCCGCGCTTTCGCATTAGCGAATCCGCGTCATCCGCGTGCCATTTCGCAAGGTTACTCAATAAAACCTACCATTAAAAAACCCGTACCAATCCGCATTTTCGCGCCAGCGAATCCGCGTCATCCACGCACCATTTCTCAAGTTTACTCAAAAAAAGTAAGATTAAAAAATCCGTACCAATCCGCGTTTTCGCGCCAGCGAATCCGTGTCATCCGCGTGCCATTTCGCAAACTATATCAGCTAATATATTGATGTACAAGTCTTTTTATGGTTTGTAGGACTCTCTAAATAGCGCTATTTTACTGATATTACTAACTAATTAGTTAAAAAACTAATCAATTAGTTTGTCTACTAATTAATTAGTAGTATCTTGCATCAAAATATTTAACTATGATAAAACTAGCCAAACGAGAAGAACAGATCATGCAAGTGTTTTGGGATTTAAACAAAGCTTTTATTAGGGACATAATTCCGTTGTTGCCAGATCCTAAACCACATTATAATAGTGTGGCAACAATTGTAAAAATTCTGGAAGAAAAAGGCTTTCTTAATCATGAAACAGCCGGTAATATGCATTGTTTTTTCCCTGTAATCAGTAGGGAAGAATATCAGCAATTTGCATTAAAAGACATTGTGAGTGACTATTTTGATAACTCTTATCCGCGAATGCTCGCCTTTTTTGCAAAAGAACAAAAGCTTACAGAAAAGGATCTTGATGAAATTGTAAATATCATTAAAAAAGGAAAAGTATGATACCTTATATCTTATATTCTGCCTTAATTCTTTCTGCCTGCCTTGTGTTTTACAAGTTGCTTTTGCAAAAAGAAACCTTCTTTTATCTAAACAGATATGTATTGCTGTCCTGTATGTTACTGGCTTTTATCGTGCCCCTGATTCCGGTGCCTCAGCAATTATCGTTTAGAAATGTACCAGCAGAAACAGCTGTTGTTTTGCCGGAAACTCAAATTATTAAAAATAGTACAATCCAGCAAAAAACAGAATCTACGCAGGAAACATCCGTAGCACCAACAAAACAACTCATCAATGTTGAAGTGGTATTACAGTGGATAATCTACCTGTATTGGTTTGGAGTACTTGTTTTCGGGGCGAATTTTTTAATGCAGGCCGTGATATTGATTAAGAGAGCGTATTCAGGTTCAGTAATTCAGGACGGAAAATTTCGAATTGTAGAAATAACAGGAGACAAAGCTCCTTGTTCTTTTGCCAACAATATTTTCATTAATCCTGAAAAATACGAATGGGAAACCTACAATCAGATTTTGCTGCATGAAAAAATACATATCGAGCAAAAACATACTATAGATCTTTTGCTTGCTGAGATCGTTCTTATTTTTCAGTGGTTCAATCCTTTTGCCTGGCAATGGCGAAAAGCACTTGAAATTAATCTTGAATTTTTAACCGATGACCAAATGCTGCAACAGGATACTGTTGAAAGAGAAAGTTATCAGTTTAGCCTGCTAAAAGTAGCAGCACCGCAATTTCCTTTGAGTCTTACAACCAATTATAATCAATCATTACTAAAAAAACGAATCATCATGATGAACTCAAAAAAATCAAACGTAAACACCACGTGGAAATATTTTTTCCTCTTACCATTAATGGTATTGTTTGCCTGCCTTTTTAATCAACCGGCAGCGCAAAGTCAAACGCTGGCATCTTCTACAGAGAAGTCTGCAAAAAAAGCCGCAAAAAAAACGAATCTAAAAAACGGAATACGAACAGAAGGAAATTGGCTGGCGACGATTAAAGGAAATGAAGTATATCTTCAATTAAAAAGCGACGAAAAAGATAATTCTTCAAGCACTTTTCAGTTGAGTGAATTTAAAGATCTGCAAAGAGACAAACAAGGCACCTTTACATTGACACGCGAAGCCGGAACTATGACTTTTACCGGAAAATTTGAAGGCGATAAAGGAACGGGAACGTACAAATTTACCGCCGACAAAAACTATCAGGCAGCGATGCTTAAAGAAGGCATAAAAGTAACAGAAGATGATGACTTAATGGTTTTCTTTATGGTAAATGTCAAACAATCGTATGTGCAAATGGTAAAACAAAAAGGATACAAAAATCCGGACAAAGACCAACTTATTCCACTTGTAGCTTTAGATGTCAATGAAGCCTATATTGCTTCGATGAAACAGGCAATTCCGGATATCGATCTTGATAATCTGGTCCCTTTTAAATCGTTGGGTATCGACAAAGCTTACATCGAAGACATACGCAAATCAGGTTATAAAGACTTGTCTCCGGGAAATATCATAGCATTAAAATCACAAGGAATAGATGGTAAATTTATTGCAGACGTACGCAGTGCTGCAAAGGGAAATAATTCCGGTGACGATACTTCAAACAGCGATGATGACATCCTTGCTTTAAAAGCATTAAATGTTGATAAAGCATTTATTAATTCTTTGAAAGAAGTAGGGTATGACAATCTTTCAAACAGTGATCTTATTGCTATGAAATCATTAAATGTAACAGCAGATTATATTAAAGGTTTTCAAAAAGCGGGTTTTGCAACCATTAAACCTGGTGATATGATTGCATTAAAATCGCAAAATATAACTCCTGCTTTGGTGCAACAATACAAAGACCTTGGTTTTAGTAATCTGGATATGGGCGATGTTGTAGGAGCACAGGCAACAGGGGCTACGCCAACTTTCATTAAATCGATGAAAGAAAAAGGACACGATTTTAAAAATCTTGAAAAGTATATCGAATTAAAAGCGGTGCTACATAATTAAGACAAAGATCAATCACTTTGTCAGTTAGGATTTTTAAAAATCAAACTAGATTGTAAGACTTACAAAAGCCCATTCCTAAAGGAATGGGCTTTTTTTGTTCTTTTGTTTTTGTTCTTTTGTTTTTGGCTATTGGTGGGGATAATTGGAGATATAATTATAGCTTTTCAAAATGACTCTTCAGAAACAGGAAGTTTTTTCGTGCCTTGATATTTAGTACTAGAAAATGAAAAAACTAAAAATGATTTATTTTTCTTACAATTAGATAAAGATTATTATATTTGATTTTATTATTTGTAAATAAATATTTATTTATAAATAATGCGTTTTTATTGTTAATTAAAACAAATCACTATGTCTAGAACAAGAATTGTAAAGGGTAAAGTTACAGAAATAACTGGAGGAACTTATAGAATTTATGGAAACAGAATTATAATTAATTCAGGTGGGCGCATTGACTATTTTGCTAAAAATTATACTTATGGAGATCCTGGGGAACCTCCCGTATCAAAGTATGCAGACTTTGATATTCACTTTGAAATTGATAAAGAAGAAAAAACAATAGTCCCTTTTGGTATAGTAGATTTTGAAAATAAAGCAGAGAACCAATTCTTTAGATTCAAATACACCCTTGAAAAATCTGATATAGATGAGTTTTATTTTGAAATAATAACCGAAAGAGGAGATCAATTGTATGAATATAATTGCCTTAAACCCGCTGTTATTGACAATGAATACAAAGAACCCTTATTTAAAAGCGAAAAAACCTCAAAAATCCCAATGAATTCCGCCCTGATACCTGAAGGAAGTCCTGATTTTGAGCCTAAAGATTATACTGCTATGGGAAGCTACACTTTGAGTTGGGATGGTTTTGATAAAGACGGTATTTACGACAGTACCCGATTTAACAACAAGGACTTAAAAGCCAGGATTACAGCAATAAAAAACGGAAGGCGAAAAAGTATTGTTGTAGATTTCTCTACAAAATACGACCAAGTGGAATGGACAGATGTCAAAATCGATAAAAACACAAAGCGAATTGATTTAAGTTTAAGAGTAAACCTTACGGATGGAGGAGAAAATGGATTAACATGTCAAGCCATAAACGCAAGTGATATATACGGTATGCCAGCAAGGACTGTTTGTGATTGGGATAAGATACCTAAATCTGAGATTAATTCAAATAACCCAATTATTAAAATCAGAACCAGAAGTTTTGAAGAGCTAAAACAATTAGCATTTGCTGGGTTAGAACATTATTGGGGAAGAAACAAATCGAGAGTTATTGGTAATTATGTTAAAATTAATGATAATTACGAAGTTTTCATAAATGCAATTAATAGCAATAAAAATGCCTTAAACTCTTTACCACTAATATATAATACCAATGGAGACTGGATGCGTTCAGGTAATCCAGGAGGTAATTATTTTGATGAAAGTTTAGCAGACAATATAATTGATTCATTTCCTGATGCTGGTGTAATACAAAGATTGTCTTATAATGTTGGATATATAGAATATTCGAATGGTTGGGGATATAGCTTTGAAAAGGATGAAGATGAAGAATTCAAAGAAACTGCTAGCCATGAGTTAGGTCATGAGTTATTGCAAGCTTATAGTGGAACGGCTTTTTCTTATCAACATAAAGGAAGTTCTTACTATTTCCCTCAAGATACTAAACCAACAAAAGGTAATGAAACTGTATGGGATATAATAAAAAGGGATAAAATGCCTGAAAGTTCAGGTGAAAACTATCCTTTAAAAGGTGAAGTTGATTTAATGAAGTATTATAATAATGATAGAATAAAGGATAAATCAAGAACTATTGCAGCAGAAAAAGATGTATTGGGTTTAATATGGCTTACTAAAATAAAAGTGAAATGAGAAAATTTGTTTACTTATTTATTTTTTTACTTACTATATCATGTAATAATTCAAAATATTATGGATATGTATATAATTTCGAAAAGAGAAAACCTTTAGAAGGGGTAAAGGTTTATGATGTGTGTAATAAAAGAGTAATTATAACAGATAAAGATGGATATTTTGAAATTGATCAAACAAAAAATTGCTCAGGCACTTTAGTGTTTCAAAAAACAAAATTTCATAGTGATACTATTCGTTCAATTTCTATTCAAAGTGGAGAGTTTATGAGAGAAGTTTTTAAAGGGGATACTATCTATTTAAGGTTGATAAAGAATTAAAAGCTAAGATTACCACCCCAGCTGGTACGAGATTCTTGCTCGTGAACACAAAGTTATATTTTCAAATTTAATATAAATTCTTTTTAAGATGATTTTTAAAGTGATCATAAACCGCCATGTTCTTACTTTAAATTATGTTTTTCTTTATATACAATCAACAAATAATCCATTATCTTTGATAGAGAATCAAGCATTAAAACTGGATTTTTTTAATGCATTGATTCAATAAAACTTAAGGACTAAAACTAAGTAGACTTTAAGTTTTAAAATGATTTTTAAAAACAAATAGTATGGAAAATTTAAAGAAAGCGTATATAGCCGGAGGTTGTTTTTGGGGTATGGAAGACCTTTTTCGTGTTCGTCCCGGTGTAACTGATACTGAAGTAGGTTACATTGGCGGAGAAAATGATAATCCCACTTATCAAAATCATCCCGGACATGCAGAAGGAATAGAGATTACTTACGATGCCAACATCACTTCTTTTAAGGAATTATTGGATTACTTTTTCAGAATGCACGACCCAACTACGGTAGACAGACAAGGTAATGACAAAGGATCAAGTTACAGATCGGCTATATTTATTCAGAATGAGGAAGAGGAAGAAGCCGCAAAAGAAGTAATTCAACTCGTGGATGATTCAGGAAAATGGCCTGGAAAAGTGGTTACAACGCTTGAACCTATTGCTAAATTTTGGGTAGCCGAAGGTTATCATCAGGATTATCTGGTCAAAAATCCAAACGGGTACACTTGTCATTTTGAACGATTTAATACTTCGTTTTTATAAATGTTATAACAATTCGTTTAAAACATTAAAAATAGAAACCTCTAAAGTCATTGATTTTAGAGGTTTTTTTATGCTAAAGATTTAATGATCTTATCTCAAGTCCAATTAATATCAGAATGATAAAAATCATATCATTTTGATAAGAATATCAATTGATTAAAGTTGTATGTTTTTCGCTTAAGTTGTTGATATATTGGTTTTAATAATTGAAATAAAGAGATCTTAAAGAATTGGTACATAAATTGAAAATTCAGTTTCGTATTTCCAAATGCATTAAAGATTGTATTATTAATAAAATAGGGAATACATCCAACTAAATATGAAAACCCTACAACGTACTATAGAATTTACAGGCAAAGATTTTGTAATGCCTGATCCATTCCCCAATAAACCAGTTCTGGTAAACGATAGCCTAATTGATGAAGCGATACCTAATTTTACGGTTGAAATTGCAAACTCTAAACATGTTTTTTGGGTAAAAGAAATTTGCGACGTTACGCTATCTTCTGCCATAGCACGCGGAACAGGAATTTCAGGTCGTTCGCCTGAATTGCTGGAATCAAAAATACGTAAAGGCGAAGCTATTATCGCCTTTACATCAGAAGGTAAGTGGGCAGGATTCTCTTTTATCTCTTCCTGGGAAAATGGCCAGTATGTTTCTAATTCCGGATTAATTGTAGCGCCTGAATTCAGACATACAGGTTTGGCAAAAACAATCAAAAGAAAAATCTTCGAATTGAGCCGCCAAAAATATCCTGATGCTAAAATATTCAGTCTTACGACTGGTTTGGCGGTAATGAAAATGAATCATGAATTGGGTTTTGAGCCCGTCACATATTCTGAATTAACAAGTGATGATGTTTTCTGGGAGAATTGTAAATCGTGTGTCAATTGCCCAATATTAATGAGTAAAGAAAGAAAAAACTGCTTTTGTACAGCCATGCTTTACGATCCTAAAAACAATAGATCCTTAAACATTAAATAAAAAAAATCAAATTATTTTGAAAATATAGAAGTAAATAATACCCGATATTTGCAACATAAAAAACACTTCAATTTTTATGATAAAAATAAACGAAAACCATTCATATCCTTTCAAAGAGGTACTTTTTACATTTGCCTTAGCTTCTGAAGCAGCCGAAGTGTTTAAAGATCATACAGCGCTTATTACCGGAATTGGAAAAGTCAATGCAGCCTACGAATTGACTAAGGCGATACAATTAAAAAGGCCTTCGGTAATTGTAAATCTGGGTTCGGCGGGAAGTACTCATTTTAAGAAAGGTGATGTAGTTTGCTGTACAAAATTTGTTCAAAGAGATATGGACGTTAGAGGACTTGGTTTTGCTTTATATGAAACACCTTTGTCTGGTTTACCACCAGTTTTGGAATATGGTTTAGAAATGGACGGTCTGCTCTTAGGTATTTGCGGTACGGGAGATAGTTTCGAAATGCAGCATTCTGAAACGATTTATGACGTGGTAGATATGGAATCTTATGCTTTGGCGATGATTGCCATGAAAGAAAATATTCCGTTTTTGTGTTTAAAATACATATCAGATGGTGCCGATGATAATGCAGCTGAAGACTGGAGCGTTCAGGTTCATAAAGCTGCTGTTGCGTATGGCGCTATTTTAAAATTGAATATCAACGAAGCTGCGGCTAATTCTTAGAAGATAACGAATAATATTTATTCTCTCGCAGATTTAGCAGATTTTTTGATAAAGTTTGACAAAGAATAATCCGCTTAATCTGCTAAATCTGCGAGAGTTATTATATCAGCGTATTTTTCAAAATCATTTTAATTTTTTATCCCGATAGCTATCGGGAGTGGCAGAATAAAACTTTACCACTGAGACTTTGAAATAAAAAAAAGGCTGCCTGAATAGATTTCAGACAGCCTCTTATAACTGCAGTTTTTAAGTACTAATTCAAAAATTTACGACCAATTAGTAACTTTAAGATTAATTAATTCCTCCTCCTAAAGCCTTGTACAATAATACCTGCGACTCTGCATTTTTCAATTGAATGTCAACAAAGTCCAGTTCGGCCTGCAGTTTATTTTTCTGAGCATTAATAATTTCCAGGTAATTGGCATAACCGCTCAAATACAAATCATTTGAAACGTTTACGGCGATTTCGAGATGCTCAATTTCCTTCGATTTATATTTTAAAACGTCTACAAAAGATTCCGTTCTGTGCAATAAAGCACTTAATTCATTATACGCCGTTGTAATCGTATTTTGATATTGCAAAAACGAAATTTGCTGTCTTTTATTCGATACAAAAAATTCTTGTTTAATTTGTCCTTTATTGAAAACAGGAGCCGTTAAACCGCCAAGCAATTGCCAGGCAAACGAACCATTATCAAAAAAAGTAGAGAAAGAAAACGAATTAAAACCAGCATAACCTCCCAAATTTAAAGTTGGGAAAAAGGCTGCGCGTGCTGCTTTTGCATCGGCATTTGTGGCACGCAGTTCGTGATAGGCTTCGGAGACATCGGGTCTTTTATGAATAATCGAATCCACGCTAATTTTTTGATTTAAAACCTCCAGATGACCCGAAAGGAAATCAGCGCTTCTTTCGATTTTGCCGCCATATTCACCTAAAAGATTCAATAACGCTTTTTCTGTTTGATCGATGCTTAAGTTTAGTTGTTCGGCTTCCGCCAAAATATTATTATTCTGCGCATTAAACTGCTGAACCGCTAATTCCGTAGCTTTTCCCACAGATCGCTGTGCTGCCACAATATCAAGTGCTTTTTGCTGTGTTTTCAGGTTGTTTTTGTAAATCTCAGCTTGTTTATCTAAAGCAATGAGTTTGTAATACAAGTCAGCAACATCACTTAACAATCGGGTTTGCAGTAATCGCATTCCTTGCTGAGAAGCAAAGAATCGTTCGCGTGCTGCTTTTTTACGATTGCTCAGTTTTCCCCAGATATCGGCTTCCCAGGAAACTTTACCACCTAAAAAAAGGTTGGGAGAAACTTTTTCGTTTATCCTTTGTTTCTCATTAATATTTTGAGAAAAATTAGTGTCAAAATTCCCTACGCCATCCATAGTATATTTTCCATAATGCGTTCCGGAAGCATCTGCAACAAGATCTAAAGACGGAAGCAAAGCCAGTTTTGCCACTTTTAAATGAGAATTGGCTATTAAAATTCTTTCTTGCATAATTAAATAATCAGGATTTTGTGCAATAGCTTTCTTTAAAAGATTTTCGAGTTTGGCATCTTTAAAATACGTTTCTGTTTTTAACGGAATAAAAGTCTGCAGATTATCAGACGTTTTTTTTCTTTTTAAGTCAAAATTTTCAGGCAGTTGTTTTGCAGCCAGATTATCATTGATTTTAGGAGCAGAGCAGGCGGTAAGAAGTACAATACCGCCCAGAATTATATATTGATTTATTTGTTTCATGTTTTATTTTTTATTCATTGCTTTTTCTAATTTGGCAAACAGGATGTAAAGTCCCGGAATTATGATAAGTCCGAAAACAGTTCCTATAAGCATTCCTCCCGCAGCAGCAGTACCAATAGAACGGTTTCCTACTGCTCCGGCTCCGGTTGCAATACACAACGGAATCAATCCTGAGATAAAAGCAAATGAGGTCATAAGAATAGGCCTGAAACGAAGTCTTGCGCCTTGAATCGCAGCCTCGGTAATGTCTCGTCCTAATTTGTTTTGCGCCATGGCAAACTCTACAATCAGGATGGCATTTTTGGCGAGCAGACCAATCAGCATGACGAGTGCCACCTGAGCGTAAATATTATTGTCTAAACCAACCATCAAAAGGGCAAGGTAAGAACCAAAAACACCCACAGGAAGACTTAATAATACCGGAAACGGAAGCAGCAAACTCTCGTACTGCGCCGCAAGGAGCAAATAGACAAACAAAATACACAAGGCAAAAATGTAAATGGTTTGGTTTCCGGACAGGATTTCTTCACGTGTCATTCCCGACCATTCGAGTTCAAAACGGCTTGGGAGTTTTTCTGCGGCAATTTTTTCTACGGCAGCAATGGCATCTCCGGAACTGTAACCTTCGGCAGGTTCTCCGTTAATCATCGCCGACATATACATATTATATCGCGTTAAAACTTCTGGTCCGTAAACGCGTTCCAGTTTTATAAAAGTCGAAAACGGAACCATTTCGCCTGCATCATTTTTCAAGTACATATCCAGAATACTTTCGGGATTTTTTCTAAACTGCGGACTTGCCTGAACCATTACTTTATACATTTGAGAGAAACGAATAAAGTTGGTTGCATAAAACGAACCTAACATGGTCTGTAAAGTTGCCATGGCATTGTCTACAGAAATTCCTTTTTTAGCCGCAAGATCATAATCAATGTGGACTAAATACTGCGGGAAAGTAGCATCAAAACTGGTAAAGGAGTTTTGTATTTCCGGGGAAGCGTTAAGTTCCTTGATAAAGTTTTTAGTTACTTCATCGGTATTATTAATGGTTCCGCCTGATTTGTCGAGCAAACGAAGCTCAAAACCGCTGGTATTACCAAATCCGGGAACCGTTGGTGGCGCGAAAATTTCGATCTGCGCATCGCTAATCCCTCTTGTTTTCTCAGTTAGTTTAGCAATAAATTCGTTTACCGAAATATCACGTTCTTTCCAATCCTTTAAGTTGATCATTCCCATTCCGTAGGATGCTCCCGCGATTTCGGTTACAATACTGTATCCGGCAAGTGTTGTTACGTTGTCAACTCCTTTAATTTCTTTGGCAAGACGCGTTACTTCATCTAATGCTTTTTCGGTACGCTCTACCGTTGCTCCTTGTGGTGTAGTTACGTTTACATACACCATTCCCTGATCTTCAGACGGAATAAATCCGGAAGGTAAAAACTTGCTCGTTCCCCAGGTAAATACGCAGAATAAAACCAATAATCCTACCGTAATCCACGTACGATCGGCAAATTTTACCAATACTTTAATGTATTTAGAAGTGATATTATCAAACCATTTATTGAAGCTGTGGAAGAATTTATCCAATAAAGAAGTCTTTTGTTTATTAGGATCGTGCGCTTTTAGCATAATGGCACATAAAGCCGGAGTAAGCGTAAGAGCGTTGATTCCGGAAATAACAATACTAATCGCCATTGTTAGCGAAAACTGCCTATAGAAAACTCCAACCGGACCGCTAAGAAAAGCTACAGGAATAAATACAGCGGCCATAACAACTGTAATAGCAATAACGGCTCCGGTAATTTCTTTCATGGCGCTGATCGTGGCGGGCAGAGGCTCCATGTGTTCTTCGGAAATTTTTACGTGAACGGCCTCGACGACGACAATAGCGTTATCAACGACAATTCCGATAGAGAGTACTAAAGCAAAAAGCGTTAACAAGTTGATGGAGAATCCCATCATCGACATAAAAGTAAACGAACCAATTAAGGCTACAGGAACGGCCAATACCGGAATTAAAGTCGAACGCCAGTCTTGAAGGAAGATAAAAACCACAAAGGCAACCAGAATAAAGGCTTCGATAAGGGTTTTTAAAACCTCGTCGATAGATGCGTCAAGAAAACGCGAAACGTCATACGCAATATTATAATCCATTCCCGGAGGAAAAGACGTTCCTTTTAGTTCTGCCATTTTTTCTTTTACGCTGGCAATAACTTCAGAAGCATTAGAACCCGGACGTTGTTTCAACATGATTGAAGCCGAAGGTTTTCCATCGGTTTTAGAAACCATTCCGTAGCTCATCGAACCAAATTCAATGTTCGAAATGTCTTTTAATCGTAAGATGGTTCCATCTGAATTGGCTCTCAGCGGAATTTCCTCATATTGTTTTGGCTCAAAGAATTTTCCGCCATATTTAATAACATATTGCAGCTGATTGTCAAGCTGTCCGGATCCTTCGCCCACTTTTCCGGGAGCGGCAGAAATATTTTGTTTTTGAAGAGAATTGATGACTTCATTTGCCGAAATATTATACGAAAGCATCTTTTGCGGATCCAGCCAGACACGCATCGAATATTCTTTCTGACCCATAATTTCAGCACGCCCTACACCATCAATACGTTTTAATTCCTGAAGAATATTAATATCCGTAAAGTTGAAGATAAACTGTTCATCCTGAGTTTTATCGGTACTGGTAATATTCAGGTACATCAGCATACTGTTTACCTCTTTTTCTGTGGTAACTCCGGCACGAATTACTTCTTCGGGAAGCTCGTCGAGTATGGTCGTTACACGGTTCTGAACGTTTACGGCCGCTAAATCGGGATCGGTTCCTACTTCAAAGAAAACCTGAATCAGCGTTAAACCATCGTTAGAAGTTACGGTCGACATATACGTCATTCCGGGAACACCGTTTATGGCACGTTCTAAAGGAAGCGCCACGGCATTGGCAGAAACCTCTGCATTGGCTCCTGTATATTTTGCTGTAACCGTTACAGATGGCGGTACAATATCCGGAAACTGGGTAATAGGAAGCTGAAACAAAGCCAGTAATCCTAAAAGTACTATCATAACCGAGATGATTAATGATAATATTTTTCTTTTGATAAACATTTCTATCATTGTGAAATCTTTTAAATATGTATACTAATTACAAGGTTGCGTTTTGGTTTTCTTTTACATTGATTTTATCTCCGTCACGCAAAGACTGAATGCCTTCCTGAACGATTAAATCGTTGTTTTTTAGCCCTTTGTTTAAAATGTATACATCGTCAAGAGTGCTTTCGATAGTTACGTTGGTCATTTTTACAACGCCTTCTTTGTCTACCAGAAATACGAATTGTTTGTCCTGAATCGAAAAAACGGCTTTTTGCGGAATGATAATCGCATCGGTTTTAGCTTCTGAAATAATCAGTTTTCCTGAAGTTCCGTGTTTGATAAATCCCTGCGGATTATGAAATTTTGCTTTGTATTGAATAGAACCTGTTTGTCTGTCGATATCTCCGTCAGCGGTTTTTAATTCACCTTTTTGGTCGTAAACCATTCCGTTGGGCAATACCAGTTTGATATCGCCTTGTGTATGAAGGGTTTTGTCTTCCATCATCTGGAAATAAGTATTTTCAGGAATAGAGAAATAAGCGTAAACATCGTCTAATTGCGAAACGGTGGTAAGCAACGATCCGTTTTCTACCAGACTTCCTTCCTTAAAAGGAATTCTATCCACAGTACCGTCAAATGGCGCACGGATTGTGGCAAAACTAATTTGTTGGTTGATCGCTTTTCTTTCCGCGGAAGCGTGAGCAACTTTGGCAGAAGCCGCATCATGTTTTGCTTTCGATAATTCTAATTCCTTATCGGCAATTACTTTTTTATTAAAAAGAGTTTGAGCCTGTTCCAGCTCTACGGTTGCGATTCTTAAATCGGCCATACTGCTTTTGTAAACAGCCTGAGCTTTTAAGAGTTGTATTTGAAGTTCTACATCGCTTATCTGAAATAAAATCTGGCCTTTTTTTACTTTTTGGCCTTCACTTACATATACTTTGTCGAGTAATCCGGGAATACGAACGTGAATTTCGACATTGTTTTTGGCGTGTACATCGGCAACAAACCGGTTAGAAACGATGGTATCTTTTAGGGTTACCTTATAAACGGGAAGTGTTTTTATTTTGTCTGCATTCTTTTGGGTTTTATCTCCGCACGAGACTAAAACGAATAAGGATAAAATGGCGATAAAAAATAAATTGTTTTTAATGTTCATGATTAATTTTTAAAAAATGTGTATAAATAGGTTCTCTCCCTGATCATTAACAGACAGGAAGACAAGGGAATAAATAAGGAAAAAGAAAAATGCGCCGGCAGAAGTCACAATGAGCTTTGCCGTGTTTTTTGAGAAATATTTTTATACGTAATGTGTCCTTTATTAAAAATAAAAGACAATAGAACAGTAGTTCTTTACATCAAAAATAAATTGAAATCTAGAAAAGTTGGTACAAATGCAGATGGGTATGACACTGAATTTGATAAAACGTCTTAATACTATAAATGAGTTTATTTTCTAAAATTTTAAAGTGTAAAAGCTTAGAAAAAAAAGGCGTTTTTAATATCGTGCTGTCAGAAGTTACAGCCCTGTGTTTTATTTTGTTTTTTACTATGAAATGAATTTCCAGATTTTTGGATATCGAGAAATAATCTGAAGATAAATATGGAATTTCGTCAGCAGAAACATTATCCGGAGTACAATAATCACTAAGTTCAGGCTGATATCTATTAGGCTCGGTACTTCTTACAAAAGAAAGCGAGAGTAATAAAATAAGACAAAAAAACTTAAAGTGTTTCATTAACAGTATTGTAAACCTGTCGAAAGGCTTTTATTTAAAAAAAAGTATAGAATATAAATTTGATAGTGCGCCAAATATAGTAATTTGAAAAATAAGCAATTCTTAATTTTTTCTAAAAACATTAAAATTTAAAATTTTAGTAACATTAAACAGAGGTTTATTTTTAGGCTTTATAAGACATTCAAAATTATTCTTTTGCAGTTTGGAAACTAAAATTTCGAAAAAAGTTTACGAACATAAATTAAAATCCTGTTCTTTGTCCCGTAAAATTTTATTAAAAAAAGGTAACGAAATCCAAGTCTTGGCGACCAACTTAAAAATACAATATAATTAGATATTTTAAGTTAAGACTAATCATCGTATTTGCGTTTATGGACAACAAGAAGTTTATATTAAGTTTAAAAAAAGGTAATGAGGCTTCTTTCAAAGAAGCTTATCTAAATTACTATGATAAACTAATAAACATTGCCAGACGTTTTGATTTTACGGTTCTTACTCCGCAGGATTTTGTTCAGGAAACTTTTATACGATTATACAATAAAAGAGAACTTCTTAATGAAGAGGTTTTATTCGATAAACAATTGTTTACCATTTGCAAGAATATTATTCTGAATCATGTAAACAGGGAAAATAAAATAATTCAGCTTGATCCGAACTTCGAAAAGATGGAAACTGAGGATACAGAAACCATAATTTTTGAAGAAAGAAGAGAAAAACTGCATAATTTTATAAATCTTCTTCCGGAGCAGCAACAAAAAATATTTACTTTACATAAACTGGAAAACCTTAGCTATAAGGAGATTGCAGCAATTACAGACCTTTCTGAAAAAACAATTGCCAATCATATTTACCTCGCCAGTAAATTTATTCGAAAAAAAATCGAAGAGCATTAGGAACTTTTGTGTTCTCGTTTGTTATACTAATAAACAAGAACATAAAATGCATATCGAATCTTATAAAACAGATGTTACAAGCAAAGAAGATGCAAGCTTTATTGTAGTGCTTCTGCAGTTTATTATTTCTGATTGTATCATGAATTTCGATTTAGAAAATAACAATCATATTCTAAGAATCGAAACCAACAGAGACATAAAAGAAATGGTTTACGGTGTTTTTAATAAACAAGGATTTTATTGTCAAAAAATATAACGCCCCAAAGCAATGGATGAAAAGAAACTAGAAGAAGAATTAAAAAAAATCTGGGACGAAACCCCCATTTCGCATTCTGATACCGAAAAAGAACTTTCCTGGCAGCAATTTCAGGAAAAGGCATTTGCTCCAAAAAAGCAAAAAAATAAGTGGTGGCGTCATTATGCAGCAGCAGCGGCCATTCTGCTTTTTGTTTTGATTGGCAGCGGACTTTATTTTAATAATTCTTCTTTATTAAATAATAGTACTATAAGTATTGCCGGAAATACGATAGAAAATACGAGTTCTATCATCAAAAGTATTGTTTTGCCCGATAGTTCGAAAGTAGAGTTGAGTCCGAATTCTAAAATTGTATACGCCGATAATTTTGCCGTGAACAGAAAAGTAGAAGTTTCCGGAGAAGCTTATTTTAAAGTTAAAAAAGATAAGCAACATCCTTTTCAGGTAATTTGTAACGAAACGACCACTACAGTTTTAGGAACCTCTTTTACCGTTACAGGATACGAGAAAAAAGGAGTAGAGGTAGCTCTTTTTGAAGGAAGTGTCGAGATGAGCGTAAAAGACCAGTCAAAAAAATGGATATTAAAACCGGGAGAAAAATTTACCTACGGAAACGAAACTGCCGTAGTAGCCGAGTTTAACAGATTTGTTGATTTTGATGACGAAAAACTAAGCAACGTAAGCACTTATATAGAGTCGAATTATGGCTATAAAGTAATGCTTCCGGAAGAATATAAAAATCAGAAAATAACAGTGAGAATCAATAAAAAAGAAGAGCTAAAAACGATTCTCGAATTAATATCAGAAATGTATAACCTAAACTTTGAAGTAAATGAAAATTTAAAACAGATTACTTTTCAATAGAAAAGAAAAGGATGCCCTAGCCGCGAAACTAAACATCCTCCTCAGTGTCAGGACAGTATAAAACGATCCTATTTAATAATATTCAAAAATACAAAATTTCATGAAGCATATAATTTCAGCATGCTTTTTTTTATTCAGTTGGTGTATGTTTTCCCAAAACGTAACCGTAACGGTAGACCAGACTGTAACATTAAAAGAATTTTTTAAGCAGATAGAAAATCAAACCGACTTTAAATTTGCCTTTACAGATCAGATTAATACGAGTCAAAAGTATTTTACCCAAAAACGAACATTTAATAATACTGATATAAAAGAATTAATCAGCGAAATCAATAAAAGCGCATCGGTTCAGTTCTCGATTGTAGGCAATAATATCTTTGTAAAACAAAAAGCTACAAAAGGAACATCAGCTAAAAAAAAAAACAAGCTAACAGGTCAGGTTCTCGATGATAACAGAGAGCCGGTTATTGGCGCTAATGTTTATATTAAAGAAACAGCTGCCGGAGCTACGACCGATGCTAATGGTTATTTTTCGATAGAACTAGACAACGGTAGTTATACGGTTCAGATCAGTTATCTTGGTTTAAAAAACAAAGAAAAGCGTATTACGATTTCTGATGATGAAAAAATGAAATTCAATATGGAATCTGACAGTCAGGAGTTAGAGCAGGTTGTGATTACGACCAGCAAGGCAGTTGACGTAAAGAATACTCAAATGAGTGTGAATAAGCTTTCGATGGCCGAGATTAAAAGACTGCCAACTGCTATGGGGGAGGCCGATCCTTTAAAATCATTACTGACTTTGCCGGGAGTTACAAATGCCGGCGAAGCTTCATCAGGATTTAATGTACGTGGAGGTGCCGCTGATCAGAATTTAATTCTTTTAGATGGTGCTCCTGTATATGGCGACTCGCATATGTTTGGTTTCTTTTCTATTTTTAATGCCGATATCGTAAGCGGATTAGATTTATACAAAGGAGGAATTCCGTCTAAATTTGGAGGACGCGTTTCTTCAGTTCTTGATGTAAGTCAGCAAACCGGAGATCTTAATGATTATAAAGTAAACGGAGGTATTGGTCTTATTTCAAGCCGACTTTTAGTACAAGGTCCTTTAAAAAAGGATGTGGGTTCGTTTATTATTGCAGGTCGTGCTTCGTATGCGCATTTGTTTTTAAAACTTACCGATATTAAGAGTTCTGTAATGTTTTATGATATCAACGCCAAGCTTAATTACCGTTTGGGAGCCAATAATACCATTTCGTTTTCAGGATATTTAGGAAATGATTTGTTCGATATTAATAATTTCTTTGCCAGTACATACGGAAATACGATGGGAACGTTTAGCTGGAAACATAAATTTTCAGACAATTTAAACACCAATCTTTCTGTTTTTTACAGTGATTATAAATTCAATCTGCAAATACCATTTCAAAAATTCGAATGGAACAGTAAAATTACCAACTACGGTCTTAAATACAACTGGAACCATACGATATCAGACAATTTTAAACTGAACTATGGTATAGACGGTTTATTTTATGATTTTAATCCGGGAACTGTAAAACCTTATGGTATCGATTCACAGTACAATTATAATCAATTAGATAAAAAATATGCTTTAGAAACTTCTGCCTATTTGGATATTGAGAATCAAATTACAGATAAACTGAATCTTCGTTACGGACTTCGTTATAGTATGTTCAATCGTTTAGGCGGTGAAACTATTAGCACTTACGCAAATGATGAAGCGGTGGTTTATAATCCGTTGTATCACATTTATGAAGAAGCAACGCCAATTGGAAGTACGTATTACGGAAAAGGAAAAACCATCAGCACTTTTACTAATTTTGAGCCAAGACTAGCATTGTCCTACGCTTTTACCGATGAAACTTCTGTAAAAGCAAGTTATAACAGAATGGCACAATATATTCATATGTTGTCGAATACACGTGCGCCATTGCCTATGACGATCTGGACACCAAGCGGACCTTTTACAAAACCGCAAATGTTGGATCAGTACGCGGTAGGATATTTCAAGAATTTTAAAGAACGCGAATACTCTTTTGAAGGAGAATTATTTTATAAAAAAATCAAAAACCGTATTGATTATATCGATGGTGCAAATTTATTGGGTAACAATAATATCGAACAGGATATCCTGAACGGACAAGCCAGATCTTACGGTATGGAGTTATTATTCAGAAAAAATACAGGTCGTTTTACAGGATGGGTAGCTTATACCTTATCTAAAGCAGAACAAAAAACACCGGGAAGAACGCCAAATGAACCAGGGATTGCCAATGGCGATTGGTATTTATCAGGATATGATAAACTGCACAACTTAAATGTTACTGCAAATTACGAATTCAATCCTAAATGGTCTTTTAATGCTAATTTTAGTTTACAATCAGGTCAGCCGGTAACGTATCCAAACGGTTATTATGAATTTGGAGGAAGAAATGTACCCAACTATACCTTGAGAAATTCAGACAGACTTCCTGCATATCATCACCTGGATATTGGTGCAACGTACACACCTAAACCGGACAAAAAGAATGGATGGCAAAGCTATTGGGTATTTAGTATTTATAATCTTTATAATAGACAAAATGCTGCATCGATCACGTTCTCACAAAATGATAATACAGGAGCAAACGAGTCTAAACAATTATCTATTTACGGTTTAGTACCTGGAGTTTCTTATAATTTTAAATTTTAATTAGTATGCTGAGTTTAAAAAAATACAATTTAAAAAGTAAAGCATTTACTTTATTTAGTCTTCTTTTTGTTTTACTTTTTTTGTCTTGCGACAAAGTGGTTGAACTTGATCTAGAAAACGGAGATCCAAAAATTGTGATCGACGCCGAGATCATTTGGGAAAAAGGAACTAGTGGAAACGAACAGACCATAAAAATTACCCGAATGGCGCCTTATTACAGTCCGACTACACCAAAGGTTTCAGGAGCTCAGGTAAGAGTTGAAAATAGTAAAGGAGATATTTTTACATTTAATGAATCTGCACCGGGTTTATATAAGTGTACTAATTTTGTGCCTGAAATTGATATGGAGTACAAATTATTTATGCAAGTTGATGGACAAACTTTAACGGCTACAGAGAAATTAATTCCTGTACCGAAAGTTGAAAGAATAGATCAGGAATTTATGGCCAATCCCACAGGAAAGGAAGATTTTATTGTAGTAACATTTTATTATAAAGATCCAGCCGATCAGGTCAATTATTATTTAACAGATTATAAAACAGATATTTTGCCTTATCCGGAATACACCTCTACAAGTGATGAGTTTGTAAATGGAAACGAAATAAATGAAAAATTTACAGATGAGGATTTAAAACCGGGAAAAGTGCTTGATATCACACATCGCGGTATTTCTAAGAATTTTTATAATTATATGAATTTAATTTTAGAAGTAACAAATTCAAATCCTTTTGGTGCGGTACCGGGCAATATAAGAGGAAATATTATCAATACAACTGATGTGAACAATTTTGCATTAGGTTACTTCAGAGTTTGCGAAGCAAATCGCATGTCGTATACCGTAAAATAAGAATTTAATTGGAGGTTGATTTGTAAATACATCTGGCATATACTAATTATGTCAGATGTATATTTTTTTTATATAAAGAGGAATTTACTCTTTCTTTAAACTCATAATTTCTTCAGCAGAAACCTTTATCACCGTACCATGGCGCGTTCCCGAAGGAAAACTAACCTGATCTGAAATATCCTGCCAGCCTTTTGAAGTTTCTTTTACAGCACCGTATTTTTTCAAGGTATATTTATCAAAATACACCACCCATTGATTGTCTATTTGAATTGCAGTTGGTCCTTCGGCCCAATAATTTCCTGTAATCGGTTCGCTTGCTTTGCCGTAAGGCCCAGTCAGATTTTTGCTGAAAGCAGTTTTTAGATTTTTCTGCACAGGATTACGCGTTTCATCTTTAAGATACATCACATATCCATTACATTGTTTTACAATAGAAGCATCGATAACATTAAAACCCGGTTCATACAATAATTTAGTTTTTTCGAACTTTTTAAAATCCTTTGTTGTCGTATAGTAAATTCGGTGATTGTATCCTTTTTCTTCCTCAGATTTGGTTTCAGGAAACTTCTCGTCAATTGTCGAAGCCCAATAAATCATATAGGTTTTATTTTTTTCGTCGAAAGTAATTTCGGGAGCCCATGTATTTCGTGCTTTTTCTTCATGTGCCATAACCGGAATAAATTCTTGTTTCGACCAATGAATTAAATCCTTTGATGAAGCATATCCAATTCCCTTATCTGTCCAGCTTACCGTCCAGACCATATGATACAAGCCGTCGCCGCCTTTTATAACGCAGGGATCTCTCATCAATTTATCTTTACCAACTTCAGGCGTTAAAAATGAAGTATCATTTTTTAAAGCATACCATTGATAACCATCTTCGCTGTACGCCATATGCAGGCCGTCTTCGCCATTTCCTTTAAAATAAGTAAACACATACCCATCTGATTTTAAAGTGTAATTATTTGCATTAAGCCATTTTTCACAAGCTTTTGGCCATGACGCGTTTGTTCCTTTTACACCTAAACCAAAACCGTGACCGCCATTTTCATACAAATGCATCTCTGCAGATACTTTTTCCTTCTTTAATGCCAGATAGTAATTAATGCTATTCTCAACAGGAACAGCTTTATCATCAGTAGCATGAACCAGAAAAGCTTTAGGTGTTGCAGCATTTATTTGTTTTTCATTCGAATATTTGTCAATGGATTCGCTGTTGGCATTTTTACCTAATAAATTATCTCTTGATCCTTCATGCGTGATGCCGTTTTGCATAGAAATAACCGGATAAATTAAAATAGAAAAATTAGGTTTTGCACTAGTAGTATCAGTTGGCGTATAGACTTTATCATTATAATGCGTACTTAATGTCGCTGCCAAATGACCTCCGGCAGAAAAACCCATAATGCCTATTTTATTAGGATTCAGTTTCCATTGTACTGCATTGCGACGTACCAATCGTACTGCTTCCTGAGCATCCTGCAAAGGTCCGACCGTTTTATTTTTCATAATCAGATCACTTGGCAATCTGTATTTTAAAACAAAAGCAGTAACTCCCAAACTATTAAACCATTCCGCCACTTTATAACCTTCTTTATTAATCGCCAGCATTCCATAACCACCGCCGGGACAAATGATAACAGAAGTTCCGTTCGATTTTTCTGGCGATGCAAAATAAGCCGTAAGAGTGGGTAAAGTAACCATTCGGACACCTTCTGAAATATCACCTTTTCTGTCTGTTACCTCAGAATAACCAGCAGATTGAAGCTGATCAGGAATTTTATCCCACAGCGGAATTTCTTTTTTTTGTGCGAATGTTGCAATGCTCATCCAAAAGGATATAAAAAAGAATAAGGCTTTTGATGGTCTCAAAGTATTTTGTTTTCTCATGAATATAAATCTAACTTCTTTGGATTGAATGATATAATTCTGAATCAAATCCCACGGTTTAAAACAGCATTTTTTATTTCTAGTAAAAGTACCATCAAAAAGCCAAATTGCCATCCTGTAGCATCCTGTTTTGCAGAATTAAATATGCAGTGAATTGTAGTCTTTGTTTTTCAATTCTTAATTTTTTGTATAAATAAATAAGAATAGTAAAAAAATAAATAAATATTTTTTTTGATCTGATATTTCAGTGCATTCCCTTTTAAATATTGGTTGTAAATCAGGTGATTGGAGCATTTTTATATTGAGTTCAATTTGAAAAATTTTATAAGATATTGAAAGCTAACAGGATACTACAGGATACAGAGCAATCGTGTTCTCGATAAATTTGGATTAACTAAATAATTAACCAAATTTTAACTTTTATGAAAAACAAGCTTAATTTTTTGCTGATTTTTGCTCTGTTTGCTTTATTGCATGCTACAGCTTACTCGCAAAACAAAGTGGTAAAAGGAACCATTACAGATATGTCTGGTTTACCAATACCGGGTGCAAATGTACTTGTTAAAGGAACCAAAACAGGAACTACAACTGATTTTGATGGCAAGTTCTCTGTAAATGCAACTCAGGGCCAGGTGTTGATTTTTTCTTCAACAGGTTCTAAAACTCAGGAAATAGCAGTTGGCACAAATTCAGTAATCAATGTAAAACTTGCAGATGATATAGCACAACTTAATGAAGTAGTGGTAGTAGGTTACGGTACGCAGAAGAAATCTGATGTAACAGGAGCCGTGGCAAGTGTAAGTGCAGAGCAATTAATGAACAGGCCTGTTGCTAATGCACTTGAGGCATTGCAAGGAAAAGCTGCCGGAGTTGATATTACCAGCAACGAGCGTCCGGGATCTATTGGTACAGTACGTATTCGTGGGACACGTTCGTTAACAGCAAGTAACAATCCGTTATATGTTGTTGATGGAGTGCCTTTGTTGTCTGATTCATCAATTGAAACGCTGAATCCAAGAGATATTGCGTCTATTGATGTGCTAAAGGATGCATCTGCAACCGCTATTTATGGTTCTCGTGGAGCAAACGGAGTTATCATTGTTACAACCAAACAAGGAAAATCCGGAGTTTTTAGTTTGAACTATGCAGGAACCTTAACAGCTTCTCAAATTGTAGATCGTGCTCCCTCAATGAATGCGGCTGATTTTATCCAGTTCAGACGTTGGGCAGCATACAATCTTAATTCTACAACTTATGCGCATCCGGATTCTCCGACTTTTGCAAATGACAAATTGATTTTTGATAGCGCATTAGATGGCCAGACATCTAGAGATAATGTATTGAAGGGATGGCAGAGTGGTACCTGGGATGCTTCAAAAGTAACTAATACAGACTGGGTTGATCTTGTAACACAAGCAGGAATAAGTAAAGAACACGTTTTAAGTGCCAGTGGCGGATCTGAAAAAGTAAATGCTTACGGATCACTTGGATATCTTGATCAGGAAGGGACTCAAAAAGGACAATGGTACAAACGTTATACGGCGAAATTGAGTACAAACATCAATCCTGTAGAATGGCTTAAATTCAATGCATCGTTAAATGCTTCATGGAGTGAGCAGGATTTTGGTATGTCGACTTTGCAGGCAAGAAGCGGAACAGCGCCTAATGCCATCTTAGGAGCCGCTAAAAGTATTTATAACATTGCAGTTCCTTATGATGCAAATGGTAAATTGATTATTAACCCGGGAGGTGAGTCAGCGATATATACCGTGATGGACGAATGGGATAAAAGCACGCAAAGATCACAGACAATGCGTCTTTTAGGAAATTTTTCAGCCACAATTGATTTAGGTAAATTCGCTTCTCCTTTGGAAGGATTAAGCTATAAAATAAATTTTGGACCGGATTTTCGTCATTGGAGAGAAGGTGTTTATGTTGATGGAACTTCTTCACTTAAAATTAATGCAGACGGAAGTGCCGGTGTAAATTATGCGCGTTTGCAAAACCGTAGAGACCTTTCATGGACTTTAGACAATATGATTACCTATGATCGTACTTTTGCTACTAAACATAAAATAGGAGCAACCCTGCTTCAGACAGCTTCATCGTGGAATGTTGAAAATTCTTCTATGAACGCCAATAATATCCCAAACAAATCTTTTTTATGGAATGCCATGGGAACAGTCGATCTTACCAATCCGGCTAATAATGGCCGTATGAGTTCAGGTCTTACAGAACGTCAGTTAAGTTCTTATATGATCCGTGCTAACTATGGTTTCGATAACCGTTACTTGCTAACGATGTCAGGACGTTGGGATGGTGCATCGCAATTGGCAGAAGGGTATAAATGGGATTTCTTTCCTTCAGCTGCTTTAGCATGGAGAATTAATAATGAAGAATTCCTTAAAGGAGTAAACTGGATCGAAAATCTTAAACTTCGTTTAGGATTCGGTACAACAGGTAACTCATCTGTAGACCCTTATAAAACAAAAGGACTTATCTCTTCTATTTACCTTCCTTTCAATGGAATGAGCAACCAGATTGGTTACACTACAAATGAACCGTATTATACAGATACTCAATTGTCATTGGCTAATAAAGCACTAGGATGGGAAAAAACTACGCAATACAATCTTGGTATCGATTTTAGTTTCTTTAAAAACAGAATTAGTGGAGCTATAGATGTTTATCAATCGTATACAAACGACTTATTAATGTCGGTTAAAATCCCTACGCTAACAGGGTTTCCTTCGACTTTTGCAAATGTGGGAAAAACAAGTAACCGTGGTGTAGAGGTAACGCTTAATTTAATTCCGATTCAGACAAGTGGCGGATTTACCTGGGAAACAAATTTAAATGCGGCCTGGCAGAAAGATAAAATTGAAGAGTTAGCCTATGGTAAAAATGATATGCCGGACAATACATGGTTTATTGGTGAGCAAATCGCTGTTCGTTATGGTTACGATAATTTGGGCTTATGGCAAAACACGCCGGAAGATCTTGCTGAAATGGCAAAATGGGGCGCGAGTTACAACTTTACTCCCGGAAATGTACGTCCGAAAGATCAAAATGGTGACTACAAAATGGATGCTGCAGACCGTGTAGTATTAGGGAACAGTAATCCAACCTGGACAATGGGATGGAATAATAACTTTACCTACAAAGGAATTGAGTTAGGAATCAATATTTACGGACGTGCGGGTTATTTAACTGAGAAAGTAGAAGAAGCTCTAACGTCACATAGTAATCAAAGAGAAATTGATTACTGGAGACCAGACAACACAGGTGCTCAATATCAAAAACCTATTCTGGGTCAGGCATCATCAGGATCAGCAGATAAATTTTCGGGACTTCTTGGTTTTCCAAAAGCCTCTTTTGTAAAAATTCGTAACATTTCATTAGGATATAATTTCTCCAGAGATTTTACAAAAAGTATTGGTTTATCAAACTTTAAACTTTATGTGCAGGCAGTAAATCCAGGTAACATTTACCAATCGCTAGACTTTTATGACTTAGATACAAATTCAACATATTCTAATCGAAGTTTTGTTATGGGTCTTGAAGTTGGATTTTAAAAATAAATGTGTTGTAACGAACGAAGTATAACAAAAAAAGTAAAAAAATGAATACTATAAAAAATATAGGAATAGGACTTTTGATAATGATAGGATTATCTATTTCCTCTTGTTCGAAAGACTTTCTTGACGAAGAACAGAATAGCCAATATTCAACTGATTATTTCGAAACATCAGAAGGTCTTCAAGCCCTGACAGTATCGCTTTACGGAAATATAAGATGGCATTTTGGGTTTGAATGGTCGTATGCCAATACATTGTACGGTACAGATGAGTTTACCAATGCAAACGATCTGACCAACGAAATGTGGAATACTTACGATAATCGTTTTGGACCAATTGGTGCTACGGCAGCTACAGGAGCAGCAAACGGAAATGCAACCAATCCTGCAGCACTTTGGGACGAGATGTACTACGGAATTGCTTCTTGTAATACCATTATTGCCAATGCAGCAAAAATTGATGACATTGCTATTCGTAATCGCTGTCTGGCGCACGCCTATTTTTTACGCGGCTATAATTATTATCGTCTTACGGCTCAATATGGTGGTGTTGTACTGCAAACTGTACCTGCAACAGGAGTAGTGCGTAATTTTACACGTGCTACCGAAGAGCAATGCTGGGAGCAGGTAATATCAGATTTACGTAACTCTTATAATCTTTTTGCAGGTGAAGTTTTTACTTATGGAAAAGGAATTACCTGGACAAAAGCTACTGCAGCGCATTTTCTTGCAAAAGCATTATTGTTCCGTGCTTCAGAACGTAACGATAAATGGAATTCAGCTTATAAAGCAAAAGATCTTGACGAAGCAATTCAGGCTTGTAGTTATGCAATTTCTGCCCGCGGACCATTAACAAACAATTATAGTGATTTGTATGCCAACTGGACAGGAATCGACTGCCCGAACGAACAATTAAGCGAAATTTTAATGGCTGCCGGACACAACGGAGACGCAGCGACAGTAGGTCGTTTTGGAAACCGTACCTACAGTTATTTTGCCCCACAATTTTCTAGTTTTTCAGGCGGATGGGTAAAACGTGGTGTATGGATTGGAAGTATGGATTTTCAGCGTTGTCGCCCAACGGAATATGCTTATGCCGTTTACGATCACGTGAACGATGCCCGTATGTGGAAAACGTTTAGAACGGTTTACGGCGCCAATACAGTGGTAACGGCCAATGCAGGAGTAAAAATTGGAGATCCGGGTATTGTAATGATTTTAAATACTAAAGATGACAATACATATAACAGTGCTAAATTTGGAGCAAGCGTTCAGGCGCCTACATGGACAGATGTAAATGGCCGTTTAGCAGAATGGGCAACAGGAAAAAGACAAACAGCAACGGCAGGAACTTTAGCTGCTGTAAAAGGGCAATACGTTCCTAATTCTTCAGTGTTGTACCAAAACGGAACTTACGTTGCACCTACATTCAAAAATCAGCCTATTTGTAATTTCTTTGCCGGAATCAATAAAACCGAAGACGGTTCAAGAACTGCCGAAAGAGGAGATGCACACCGTGATGTAATTATGGCACGTTTAGGCGAAACTTATTTGATACGCGCAGAATGTTATGCCCGTTTACAGCAATACGGTAATGCAATGCAGGATATCAACGTGATTAGAGCAAGAGCACAATGGAAAAGCGGAGAAAACAGATCGTATTATAACGACGGTTCTCAGGCATTTAAAGCAAATGCTCTGAATACAGGAACAGCTGCAACAAACTTTGCCGCATCAAATTTAGATATGAACACGTATTATTTATCTAATCCAACACTTGCGGTTACAACAGCAGCATCTGATTTAAGATTAACCTCATTTCCTGCTAACCTTCCGGCAGAAGATGAAGCAATTATTGCTAAAGTTGGAGCCGGAAGCGACTACGAACGTGCATTAAACTTTATTCTTAACGAATATACACGTGAATTGTTAGGAGAATGGCAACGTTGGGAAACACTTTCCCGTACAGGAATGTTAATCAAACGTGCTAAAGCTTTTAATGCAGAAGCGGCACCAAATATTACAGTTAACAAACACGAACTTCGTCCAATTCCGCAATCATTTATTGATGGATTATTGAATGATGATGGTTCAAATTTATCGGATGCCCAAAAGAAAGAATGGCAGAATCCCGGATATTAATATTTTTTAATTTTTTGTTTTTGAAACCGTCTCAAAAGAGGCGGTTTTTTTTAGAACAAGCTTTTTTTACTTCTTTAAACAGGAAAGCACAGGATGCCAAAACCGTCTTAGTTTTTTAATTTTAAAAATCTATCATTAGATATTACGTTTTTAATTGTAAATAATTGAATTATAGTGTATTTAATGAAAATTACTTTGATTGATAGTTGAAGAATTAATATGTGATGAAAAAGAAAAAAATCAGCGTCATTTACGGATGTAATCAAATAGAAAAAATGTCACAAGACCATCTCAAAAAGCTTTTATTAAACCTGATAATAATGCTGTTTTCTCTGTCTGTTTTCTCTCAAAACAATTCAGAAAAAGAGAAAAGCCATATTGCAGCTAAACCTTTATATCGGGATCCAATTTTTGATGGAGCTGCCGATCCAACCATTATTTATAATGCTAAAGAAAAAAAATGGTTCATGTTTTATACCAATCGTAGGGCAAAAGATACCACAGCCAAAGGAATAACCTGGGTACACGGAACCCGAATTGGCATCGCTGAATCTGTTGATGGCGCAACCTGGAAATACAGAGGTACCTGCAATATCAACTATAAAATAAAAGACATTACGCATTGGGCACCCGATGTAATTCAACACAAAAAGTTATATCATATGTACCTCACCATAGTTCCCGGAATTTTTAATGATTGGTACCATCCGAGATCTATTGTTCATTTGACCAGTAAGAATTTAATCGACTGGAAATTCGAATCTGAATTGAAACTGGCCTCAGACAGGTGTATCGATGCTTCTGTATTTCGATTGCCAAATGGTACATGGAGAATGTTCTATAATAATGAAAACGACGGAAAATCGATTTATTACGCTGATAGCAAAGATCTTTACAATTGGGTTGACGGCGGAAAGAAAATTGTAAAAGACAGAGGCGAGGGCCCGAAAGTATTTCAGTGGAAAGGTAAAAACTGGATGATATCAGATTCATGGAGAGGGTTGAATGTGTATTCTTCGGATGATTTCCTGAACTGGAATCGTCAGGAAAAAAGTATTCTCCAAATTCCCGGAACAGGAGAAGATGATAAAGTAATAGGAGGACATCCTGATGTTATAGTGAATAACGACAGAGCCTATATTTTTTATTTTACACACCCCGGAAGAACACCGGAAAATAAAGGTATCGATAGTTACAAAACCAAAAGAAGTTCTCTACAAGTAGCTGAATTAGAATACATAAATGGTGAAATTATCTGTAATAGAGATAAGTCAGTTTATATTAATTTAAAGCATTAACTAGATTTGTTTAAATGTCTTGTTTTTAAATATTTAAAAGTTTATAATAGAAAATATCTATCGGGAAAAATTATTAAAAAATAGTCTTAAAATTGAATTTTTACAGTACCTAAAAAAAACAACTATGAACTACAACCTAACCAAAATTATAACAGTTTTCGCTATCGGAATTTGTACCAATATTAATGCCCAGACAAATGATGTGACAACCCCATTACATTTAATGCAACCGGATTATACAACGCCATATATTATTCCTGAAAAAAATAATATCGAAAGTGTATTGAGCAGAGTATATTCTTTTCTTGAAGAGAATACAGCTTCAAAAGCGGTATATGCCAGCGATAACTCAGAAGTAAAAGATTTCAAAAAAGCAAAAGGTAAAATTGCGTTTTCTCCCGGTGCTTTTAGATTAACAAGTTACGAATGGGGCGTTACCTATGCTGGAATGCTTTTGGTAGCCGATGCTACAGGGAAAAAAGAATATGCAGAATACGCCAATAAACGCTTAAAATTAATCGCAGACATTGCCGCTAATTATAAAACCGACAACATCAAAGATTCCCCGGTTCACAGCGTTTTACGGCCAAAAGCTTTAGACGATGCGGGTGCTTTATGTGCGGCGTTTATAAAAGCAAAAAAGAAAGACCCAAATGCTGCTTATGATCCTGTTATTAATAATTTCATTCAATACATCAGTGAAAAGGAACATCGCTTAAAAGACGGAACCCTGGCAAGAAACCGTCCGCAGGACAATTCGCTTTGGTTAGACGATATGTTTATGAGCGTTCCTGCTTTGGCACAAATGGGAAATTATACAGGTGATGTCAAGTATTTTGATGATGCTGTAAAGCAAGTCAATCAGTTTTCTCAGCGAATGTTCAACTCTCAAAACGGACTTTACATGCACGGCTGGGTTGAAGCGATGCAGGTGCATCCGCAGTTTCATTGGGCAAGGGCAAATGGCTGGGCAGTAATGACAATGGTCGAATTACTTGAAGTATTGCCTAAAGATCATCCCGGGTATCCTCAGGTTTTATCCCAACTGCAAAAACACATTGCCGGATTACTGCAATATCAGGATGGTACCGGTTTCTGGCATCAGTTAATAGATCGAAACGATACGTATTTAGAAACTTCGGCTACAGCCATTTATACCTATTCAATTGCCAGAGCAATCAATCGCGGCTATGTAGATAAACTTGCTTATACACCCGCAGTTCTATTGGCGTGGAATGCCGTAGCTTCAAAAGTAAATGCAAAAGGTCAGGTCGAAGGAACCTGTGTTGGAACCGGAATGGGCTTTGATCCCGCTTTTTATTATTATCGTCCCATAAATTTATACGCTGCTCACGGTTATGGTCCTGTTTTATTGGCTGGAGCCGAAATAATTCTGCTGCTGAAAAACAATCAATTCGAAATTAATGACAGTTCGATACAATTGAAGGTTAAGGGTTAGGGTTTATGAGTTATGAATTATGAATTATGAGTGATAAGCTAAATATTTATTCCTCGCAAAGGCGCAGAGTCGCAAAGGAATATTAAAAGCTATAGTAATAAAACTTTGCGGCTCTGCGCCTTTGCGCGATTAATAGACAAAGTGTATAATTAAAAAAACTTAGCGCCTTAGCGGCAAATAAACCAACAGCATATGAAATTAAAACCAACAATAAACACACTTTTCCTGTTATGCACCATAACAGCTTTCAGCCAGATTGGAACGCGATTTCCATCGGAAAAAAAGATTATAAAAGATCCCGTTACAGGTCAGGAATTAATCTTCTTGACCACGAAATCAGCGGGAGATTCTAAAACCTACCCAACACATCCGCAATGGACATCTGATGGGGAATGGCTTATTTTTAGAACTAAAAGAGCCAATGGAGAAGCAGTAGCTGTCCATGAAAAATCGGGTGTAATGGTTCAGGTTACTGAGGGTGGTTATACCGGAACGTTATGCATGGCGCAAAAATCGATGAAATTGTATTTCATGCGCAAAGCACCTGAAGATAAAATGCAAATTATGGAAGTCAATTTAGCCGATGTTTTTAAAGACAGTCAGGCCGGAAAAATGAAATCGGTTTCAGCCTACGAACGCATTTGCGGAATAACGAATCCAGAAATGGGCGCTTCGGGAGATATGGCATTGGATGCGGATGAAGAAAGAATTTATTTTAGAATTGGGAAAGAAGAAGCAGCAAGACATCTGGATCCGAATATTAAAATTGAAAAAAGTTTTGGACCAAGAAACATGGGCGCAGGGCCAGGCGGAATTGGAAGTATGAATTTAAAAACAGGCGAATTCAAACATGTGATTTCTGTGCCTTTTCAGGTAGGACATATTCAGTCGAACATATGGAATCCCGGAGAACTTGTTTTTTGCTGGGAAACGGGCGGAAAATCACCTCAAAGAACGTGGACGGTTATGGCTGACGGATCAGGGCTAAGACCTTTGTATCCAGAATCGGATTATGAATGGGTAACGCATGAAGCTGTAATTTCTAAAGATGAGGTAGCCATGGCTATTATGGGACATCGTAAAATCGATATTCATAAAGAAAAACCTGTAGAAGTTACCACTAGCACTGAAGTACGAAATCCTGAAAATCCAGGGCAGGAAAGCAATTGGGGAAATTCAGGAACGCGTGAAAAACCAACAGGGCTTGCCATTGTAAATCTAAGAACCAGAGAAATGATTATTGCCGGACAAACCAAAAGTGGCAGTGGTTTATGGCATGTACACGGTTCCTCCGACGGAAGATGGGCTGTAGGCGATGATTTCTCAAGAAGTCTGTATTTGATCGACCGAAAAACAAATGAAATGATCATGCTAACCACAGGCCATAAAGAAACAGCCGCAGACCATATTCATCCCACTTTCAACAGAGACGGAACAAAAATTCAGATTCAGTCGGCGATGCTTTCTAAGGATAATCGAACCTTGAATATTTGTATTGTGAATGTGCCTAAGGATTGGCTTAAAAGGATTTAGGGAGGTTCAAAGGTTCAGAGGATTTTCTTTAAAGGTACTAAGTTTCTAAGATGCTGAGGTTCTGAGTTTTTTTTTAAGCTCAACGCGAATTGTAGAGACGCACAGCAGTGCGTCTCCTCGTGAGACATAATAATCTCGCGAAGACGCAAAGGCGCAAAGTTTTTTATGTAAAATCTAATTTGGCTAAAGCCAATCATTTTGCGCTTATTTTATCTCCAGCTAAAGCTGGAGCTTATTCAAAACTTAGCGACTTAGCTCCCGATAGCTATCGGGATTGCGAGATTAAAAGACAACGCAAAACAAAAAAAAAACTTCGTGTCTTAGCGCCTTCGTGGCAAAAGAAACCAGCGTAAATCAGCCAAATCTGTTCCATCCGTGGGCCATTAAAATAATTCAATATGAAGAAAATAACAACATTAATTCTCACCATTTCAACTTTAGTTTCTTATTGCCAAAGTAAGGATAGGGTTGATTTTTCTATTGTAGAGGCTAATAAAACATCTTCAATTCATATCGATAAAAATAACAATGCTATTTATTCCGGAGTTCCCTGGATGGATCAAAACGGAAATGTGGTAAATGCCCATGGCGCCTGTATTATTAAAGAGAAAGATGTTTTCTATCTTTTTGGTGAAGCGCACAGTGATACCAGTAATGCATTTGGCGGTTTTAATTGTTACTCTTCCAAAGATTTGTACAATTGGAAATTTGAGAGCGTCGCACTTCCGGTGCAAAAATCAGGTAAATTAGGACCTAATCGGGTTGGAGAAAGGGTCAAAGTAATGAAAAATCCAAAAACTGGAGAATATGTTATGTACATGCATGCTGATACTTTAACCTATAAAGATCAGTTTGTAGGTTACGCTGTTTCAAAAAAAATAAAAGGTCCTTATGAATTCAAAGGTCCGCTTTTATTTCAGGGAAAACCCATAAAAAAGTGGGATATGGGGACTTTTCAGGATAATGAAGGTTCTGGTTATATATTGGTTCATGGCGGTGAAATTTACAAATTGAATGATGATTATAAATCGGTTACAGAGAAAGTAAACGAAAATATTACAACAGGATTTGAGTCGCCAACAATGTTTAAAAAAGAGGGTTTATATTATTTTATAGGCTCACATCTTACTAGCTGGGAGAAAAACGATAATTATTATTATACTTCAAATTCATTAAAAGGACCGTGGACATCCAGAGGATTAATAGCACCTGAAGGGAGTTTAACGTGGAATTCGCAATCAACATTTGTACTTCCTGTAAAAGGAACAAAAGAAACTGCCTATATATTTATGGGAGATCGTTGGTCTTATCCCAAACAAGGCTCTTCAGCAACTTATGTCTGGCAGCCGCTTTTAATTTCCGGGACATCTGTCTCAATACCAAATTATCAGGAAGTATGGAAAATCAATACATCTACGGGAGTTGTATCGAAAAAAGAAATTGAAGGAACAAGCATAAAGAATTCAGATAGTCAAATTGAATATACAGGAATTTGGGAACATACAACAACGGAAAGTAAATCAAATGAAAAAGAAGCTTCTTTTTCGATTCAATTTACCGGAAAGCAAATTGCACTTTATAGCATTGTAGGGCCTGAAAATGGTTATGCAAAAGTTGTTTTGAACGATGAAAAAAAACATGAAATTATAACAATGGTGATCGATATGTACAGCAAGAATCCTGTTATCACACAAGTATTCAGATCTCCAAATTTAAAAAAAGGTAATTATATTTTAACCGTTTATAATACAGGAGAAAGACCTAATTGGTCCGATAAGAGAAAGTCGAGTTATGGCAGTACGGGAAATTATATTTCTGTAAGCCAATTAAGAATTGAGTAAGAATAAAGGTTTGAAGGTTTAAAGGTGCAGAGGTTCATAGGGACAAAGGGAATCGTAGAGACGCACAGCAGTGCGTCTCCTTGAGAATCATAATCATCTCGCAAAGACGCAAAGTCGCAAAGTTTTTTATGTAAAATCTTATTTGGCTAAAGCCTAACACTTTGGGCATATTTATCTCCAGCTAAAGCTTATTCAAAACTTAGCGACTTAGCTCCCAATAGCTATCGGGATTGTGAGATTTAAAGACAACGCAAAACAAAAAAAACTTCGTGCCTTAGCGCCTTCGTAGCCAAAAAAACCAGCGTAAATCAGCCAAATCTGTTCCATCCGTGGGCCATTAAAATAATTCAATATGAAGAAAATAACAACATTAATTTTCACCATTTCAACTTTAGTTTCTTATTGTCAAAGTAAGGATGTAGTAGATTTTTCTATTATAGAGACTAATAAAACCACTTCTATTTATATCGAAAAAAATAGCGACCCTTTAATTATCTGGGCGGTAAATGAATTGGCAGATGATGTAAAAGAACTTACGGGAAAACGACCTGAAATTGTGGAGACAAATACCATTTCGAAAAAGGGCATTTACATCGGGCAGGCTTCTTCTGATTTTTTTGAATCGAAAACAATCCGAAAAGAACTTTTCAATCAATGGGAGAAATTTTCAATAAAAAAAGAAAAAGATAACCTTTTAATTGCCGGATCGGATGTTAGGGGAACCGTGTACGCAATTTTTGAAATGACAGAACGATTGGGCGTTTCGCCTTGGAAATGGTGGGCAGATGTTCATTCGATAAAAAAAGAAAACTTGACATTCCAACTTCCCCGAAAGGGAATTAATACAGCACCATCCGTACAATATCGCGGTATTTTTTTAAACGATGAAGACTGGGGATTACAACCCTGGGCAGCTAAAACTTTCGAAAAAGAAACGGGAGATATTGGTCCTAAAACGTACGAAAAGATATTTCAGCTTTTATTACGGTTAAAAGCTAATACCATCTGGCCTGCGATGCATCCTTCTACGAAAGGATTTTTTACGATTTCAGGAAATAAGGAAATGGCTCAAAAATACCATATCGTAATTGGATCTTCTCATGCAGAACCCATGCTTCGCAACAATGTAGACGAATGGAAGCCTAAAATTCATGGTGATTATAATTATTTTACCAATAAAACACAGGTCGATCAATACTGGCAGGATCGTTTGGACGAATTAAAACTGGGGCAAAACGAAACCATCATGACATTAGGCATGCGCGGTGTTCACGATAGTAAAATGGAAGGCGCAAAAGATTTGAAGGAATCAATTGCAATGGTCGAAAAAATCATTGTCAATCAGCGTGAAATGCTTTCGAATACTTTCAAAAAGCCTTTAGAAGCGATTCCGCAAGCCTTTGTTCCTTATAAAGAAGTTTTGGAATTGTACGATAACGGACTTAAAATTCCAGAGGATATTACATTGGTCTGGCCGGATGACAATTACGGATATATTCGGCGTTTGAGCAATATCGAAGAGCAAAAAAGGTCGGGTGGAAGCGGAGTGTATTATCATATCAGTTATTGGGGAAGACCGCACGATTATCTTTGGCTCAGCACGACACAGCCCGGTTTGATTTGGTATGAAATGACAAAAGCTTATGAAAATGGTGCTAAAAAAATGTGGATTGTAAATGTGGGCGATATTAAACCGGCAGAATACGATACGGAGCTTTTTCTGGATTTGGCGTGGAATATCAACAGTATAAAATCAGACGGACTTAATAAATATCTGAAAAATTGGATTTCGAGGGAATTCACGCCTGAAATTGCAACCGATTTAAGTGTTGTTTTTGAAGAATATTACCGATTGGCTTCACTAAGAAAACCGGAATATATGGGATGGAGCCAAACGGAACCGACAACGCCAATACAACTTTCTGATTTTTCGCCAGAAGAATCACTGAACAGAATAAAAGCTTATGATAATTTGATTCAGAACGTGCATAGTTTGGGTGTTTTTGTGCCGAACGAACGAAAAGATGCATGGTTTCAGTTGGTGGTATATCCTGTAAAAGGAGCGGCGTATATGAACCATAAATTTTTGTATTGGAATTTATCTGCCACAACTTCAGATGAAAAGCTAAAGAATCAATATGAATTGCTGGCTTCAGAATCGTACCAAAAAATCAAAGATTTGACTGATTTTTATAATACCAAATTGAGCGATGGCAAATGGAATCATATGATGTCGATGCATCCGCGAAATCTGCCTGTTTTCGATTCGGTTAAAAAGAATCCTTTTTCGAAAGAAACTTCGATTAAAACGGACAGAATTTATATTCAGGCCAATCAGTTTAATGCTAAAGAAGATACGAAAGAATATCAATGGAAAACGATAAACGGTTTAGGATACAGCAATAATGCGATCACTTTATTTCCGTTTCATCAGCATATTTTTAAAAGTAAAAAACCTTCAGTTTCCTATGAATTCGAAATCAAAGAATCTGATAATTATACCGTAGAAGTTCGTTTATTGCCAACTCATGCTAATAATTTCGATCATGAAGTAGGAATACAAATCGACAAAAATGCTATTCAGTACTTTAAAATCAATACAAAAGACAGGGAAAAGGCATGGAAAGAAAATGTGTTGCGAAATAGTGCGATTGTAAAACTTCCGGTTGCGAATGTTTCAAAAGGAAAACATACCGTTACAATAGAAGTCAATCAAACCGGAATTGTTCTGGATCAATTGGCGGTGTATAAAACGGCTGAAGGAAGTAGCTATGAAATTCCTGTTAAGTAGACTGATTTATTATTTAACCGCAAAGAACGCTAAGATTTTACGCAAAGTTCGCAAAGCTTTATAAAAATACAGCTTTGTGAACTCTGTGTTTTTATAAAACCAGCTATAAAACACACAGTCCGCAAAACTATATCAACTTATAGCTTTGCGGACTTTGCGTTTGTATAAAATCCTAAAAGTAAAAAAACCTTGCGTGCTTTGCGGTTAAATATCTTCTACCTAGTTTCTAAAATCGAACCACAAATTCATCTTAATCCCATCATCACCGCTTTTAATACGAATGTTGGTGGGCTGACTTTGCGGGCCTTGTTGTTCTAAAGGCTTGAAATCTCTCATGGCCGGAATTTCATACATAAACGAAATATCACCCTCAGGAAATGCTGGTTGAGGATTACTTCCCGGGAAGGCATTTTTAGGTAAATCGGGTGTAAATAATCTTAGAAATAAATTATCAGATTCACTAAAAACTTTAAACGATGAAGTTCCTGCTTTTAAGTTCGCGCCTAATAAATTCGCATGATATCCTTTGAATTCGGGATAGATAAGATTCTCAAAACTTTCGCCTGTAATCGTATTGTTATAATCTTTCTCCCAAATGCCGTAAGTCGTTCCTTTAATTCTATTTTTCCAAACACGATACGGACCTCTTCCAAACCATTTAATTCCCGTAACTTCCTTTTCAGGAAAACTAAAAGTGATGCCAAACGAATTGATTTTATCTTCAAAATAAGCGCCGTCAAAACCATCAAAACCACCGGAAACCTTTTCATTTTTCAATGCAATTAATTCCATTTTAAATCTTCCGTCAGGTTCCATAATCCATTTTATGGAGGATAATCCACCGGAATATTTTACTGTACAAATGGCTTTATCTCCTTCTTGTGTAAGCTGAACATCCTTTAGTTTTACTTTCATTCCAATTGGGCGAGGACCATTAGTAAGCGGAATCGTTGCTGTTTTGTTTTTAATCGTTACAATTTCTCCGGTTGCAGCATCAATAGTTACGGTTACATCATTTCCTTTTAATGTAATTTCGTTACCGGTTTTTATTCCTGAAGCTTTGGCCTTTGTATTTTGAACGGCTAAAAACTTCTCAGCATAAAATTTGGCTTTATGAATAGGCCATGTCCAGGTATAAATTTCCTTATTGAATTGATCATAAGCCGATATAGATAAAATATCTCCTTCGGCAAAATTACCCGGAACATCAAACTTAATTTTGCGTGTTTCACCCGGATTAATACTCGGAATTTCTATTTTACCCGAACTTATTTCCCTGGCATTTCCATTGGTATAAAGCACATCGTTATCTGATTTTAATACTTTAAAATCCATTTTGGAGGTATTCAGATTGCTAAAAAGATAATCGTTGGTAATCAAAAATGAACCGTCAAAAGTGGGAGTAACCTGTTTGGGCTGAAACTGAATAGGCGCCCAAACTTCTTTTACTGTATAATAACTTCCTTCTCTTTCGCGGTGTGGACCCAAAATTCCATCAGCGGCAAGCGAACCTTTCGAGTCAAATTTTACATCTCCCGTCCAGTCAGAGCGTTTTACGGCCTCGTCGAGCATGGCCCACATAAATCCTCCGGCAAACAACGGACTTTCTTTATAGCGATTCCAGAAATCTTCAAGAGCCGCGCCGTGTCCGTTATCGTAAGTTCCGTGCATGAATTCAGTAGGGAAAAATACATTTTCTCCAGCATTAAAACGGTGCATTCCGGTTAAATAAGTAGGATAGTGGTGCGTGTCCCAACCATTAAAATCAGCCCACGGATGAATGACAATTCTTTTTTGCGGATCATTATCTTCAAAAACTTTATCTACATCATAATTCCAGCCGCCTTCATTACCATTATCCCAAATAATTACTGACGGATGATTGACATCGCGCGTGACCATTTCTTTGACCAGTTTTGTTCCTGTTTCGGTATCATACGAGTTTTGCCAGCCCGCCAATTCATTCAAAACAAAAAGTCCTAACGAATCGCAAACCGCCATAAAGTGATCGTCTGGTGGATAATGACCACGAACGGCATTCATATTCATGTCTTTCAGTAATTTACCATCGAGTTCGCTAATGCGTTTGCTCGTGCTTCGTCCGCCTTCGGGCCAGAAAGAATGACGATTGATTCCTTTCATGACAATTTTAGTACCGTTAACATAGATTCCGTCTTGCTTCTTAAACTCTAAAGTTCTAAAACCAATTCGTTTGTTGTATTGATGAAGAATGGTTCCGTTTTGTTTTAAAACCAATTCCAGATTATATAAATTAGGGTTTTCAGGATCCCACGGTTTTACTTTATTCCATTGTGCTGCAATAGTTTCTTTGGTACTTTTTGCTTTAATTGGGAAGGTGAAAGTTTGAAAATTTTCTCCGTTTGAACCTTTTAGTGAAGCTTCGAGAATAGTGTTTTTAGGAATGTTTTTTAGATTCAGATCTACTGTTATCGAACCGTCCATTTTTGGGTTTACGGCAATATTTTCGATATAAGATTTAGGAGCAACTTCTAACCAAACCGGACGATAAATACCACCAAACAGCCACCAGTCGGCTCTTCGTTCTGCTGCATTCACAGATTTATTGGCAGAATGTTTCCAGACATGAACTTCGAGAATATTTTTAGCACCAAATTTTAATAGTGATGAAATATCATATTTAAACTCATAAAAACCTCCCTGATGAATCGCTCCGGCAAGTTTTCCGTTTATTTTTACTTCGGTATCCGTCATTGCACCGCCAAACGCAATTAGAACCTCTTTATTTTTATAATCTGAAGGAACATCAAATTCATATTTATATAAACCTTCTTCTTTGCTTGGTTCTTTTTGGTTGAGTTCTTTGTACCATCTTCCGTAGGTATATTCGCCAAAACCTTCTAATTCCCATTGCGACGGAACATTTATTTTAGACCAGGTCTTACTGTTATTTCCTTCAGTACAATAAAAATCCCATTGTACAGGATGTTCGAAATCTTTTCCCGAAAGATAGATTTTATCAGTTTGCTGTGCGGTATTATTTTGTGCTGAAAAAAGCGTAAACGCAATAATACTAAGCTTTTGAATGGTTTTGTTGAGCATCATAATTGGTTTGAATTCTTTGGTTAGTTGCCATCCGGTTTCGCAATTTCGAAACGCGCACTCATTGGAAGTGTCCAGCTGGAAATATAATTTGGTTGGTTTGGATTATAGTCAGGAGTTTCTTTTTTGATTTGTTTTTGTAACGGAATATCTAATTCACGAATCCCTTTAATAACGCAAAGCGCAATTTCGTTGGCTCCAAAACTATTAAAATGCGTATTGTCATCCAACGCTTTTTCCTGTCCCGGAAAGGTATTCGCAGGATATTGTACAAAAGCTTTTCTTGAGACTTCGTCGCCCCAGGTTTCGTACAATGTAGTCGTCATTTTGGTAATATCAATAAGCGCAATATTATTTTTTTTAGCCACAGCACGCATCGCATCAGGAAATTCGCCGTGAGTTACTTTTAAAGTGCCATTTTCATTAAAAAACCTGCGCTGTGTTGGCGTAACTAAAACCGGAATCGCACCTTTATCTTTTGCCGATTGCACAAATTCTGTCAGTAAATCCGAATAAGATTCCCAGGGACCATTTCCGGCGCCTTTTATTTTTTCGTCGTTATGTCCAAATTCCACAAACAAATAATCTCCTTTTTTAATTTGCGAAAGGATCTTTTTAAGACGGTTTGCCGTTTTAAAAGAACTCAGCGAAGATCCTGAATAAGCATAATTGGCAACCACAACAGTATCATCAAAATAGTTGGTAATAAATTGTCCCCAGGACGCCCATGGTTCTACATCCTGATCGGTAACGGTTGAATCTCCGGCAAGATAAACCACGGTTAAATTATCTTTTGGAGTAATCTTGATACTTTGAACGGTAACTTCTCCTAAAAATTCTAAAGTCAGTTTATCATCCCAATTAAAAATTTCTTTTTCTCTGTCTTTCAGGCTGATGTTGGTTTTATCATCGATTTTAATGTTTCGTACATTGACATTAAAAGTTTTGGTTACTTTTTGTCCTTTTTCTATTGGAAATTCCCTCAGCATCAATCTTCTTGATTCGGCTTTTATGGTTACGTTTGATGCATTATCAGGGCTTCCTAAAACTACTTCAATCTGATAATTTCCTTCCGGCACTTTTACAGAAAAATAAGCGGGTTTTGTAATCGAAAAAGAATTAGCATTGATGTTGACATTTGAGGCTGAATTCACATCAAAACCATAACCCAGCTTAGAATCGTAGGGTAAAGCATTCTTAATTATGGTTGCTTTTGATGTTTTTACTTTAGAACCAAAATAAAACAACAGGGATTTTGCGTCTTTATCATTCGTTGTCAAATTGACTTTCGATAAAGAATTATGATCGTGTAAAGCAACATTCGACGGCACGGCAAATAAAAAAGCCGGCATACAAAAACAAAATAAGAGTGTTCTAAGTTGGATCAATTTTTCGGGATTTTAATTTATTTGATTTTCAAATCTAAAATTTCCGTTTTGATAAAGTATCCTGTACTATGATGTTATGATGAAATTATGAAATCAATTGTAAAAATGGTTATTCCTGAAATAAACTTTTACAATTTGAAGGTTTATTTGATGTAATCTCTAATTTTTAATAAATAATAAAGGATAGTACAGGACAGTTTTCTTTTTTTCATTGTATTATTTTACAAAATCAAATTATCACAGTAAGCCAAATTGCTTTTGTATAAAAGGTACTTTATCAGTAAAAATTACAGCGCCTTATTTATCAATAGGCCATAAAGATAGATTGTTTAAGTTTTTAAGTTTGTTTAAAGCAAAAGTGGTTTTTTGTGGTCTAACGCCCGATATCCTTCGGGCGTTATATTTTTTAGTAAGTGTGATATTTAATTATTCATGTTGATTTTAAAATTAAATAAACATGTTAAATATTTTTTCTCGCAGATTTTGCAGATTTTAAATTTTAATCCTTTATCGGGATATCAACTATAGTTTTGATTTAATACATAGGACCATAGATTCTATGTGTTTAGACAAATAATTAATTAAAAAAAAATAAAACTCCATCATGAAAAAAATAACGTTTTGTTGCTGTCTTTTATTTTCTCTTATTTTTTTATCCTTCAAAAAAGATCCTACTGCTGTAACTCAAACCGAAGTTGTGGTGAAAACTCCTTTTGAAATGCCGGCAATTAAAATCCCTGATTTTAGCAAATGCAAAGAATTTTCGATTATTGATTTTGGAGCTATTAAAGGCAATAAAGAAAAAACTTCAGAAGCGATTAGTAAGGCTATAGCCAAAGCGAATAAAGCAGGAGGAGGCATTGTTGTAATTCCGGAAGGAGAATGGCTTACCAGGAAAATTCATTTTAAAAGCAATGTGAATCTTCATTTAAAAAAAGGGGCAGTTTTATTATTTTCTGAAGATCCCAACGATTATTTGCCTGCCGTTCGCTCTACGTGGGAAGGATATGAATGCTACAATTATTCGCCTTTGATTTATGCCTACCAATGCAAAAACATAGCCATTACGGGAGAAGGTGAACTAAAAGCAAAAATGGACGTTTGGAAAGAATGGTTTGCCCGCCCAAAACCGCACATGGAAAGCCTGAAACGTTTGTATTATCTGGCTTCGTACAATAAACCTATGAAAGAGAGGCAAATGGTCAATGATTCGGCGCATTTTCGTCCGCAGTTTATTCAGTTCAATCGTTGCGAGAATATTTTGATAGATGGCGTTACGATTACCAACAGTCCGTTCTGGACAATTCATCCTTTTTTGTCTAAAGATGTGGTGCTTAGAAATCTAAAAGTATATGCGCACGGACACAATAACGATGGTGTAGATCCTGAAATGAGTCAGAATGTATTAATTGAAAACTGTGTTTTTGATCAGGGCGATGATGCCATTGCTATAAAATCAGGAAGTAATCAGGATGCGTGGCGATTGAATACGCCTTCTAAAAATATTGTAATGCGCAATTGTGTTGTTAAAAATGGACATCAGCTGGTGGCGATTGGAAGCGAACTTTCGGGCGGAATTGAAAATGTATTTATTGATAATTGCACTGTCGTGGATGGCGCAAAACTGAATCATTTGTTATTTATAAAAACCAACGAGCGAAGAGGCGGTTACGTAAAGAATATTTACATGAGCAACATAACGTCAGGCAAAATAGATGAAGGAATTCTGGGAATCGAAACGGATGTTCTATACCAATGGAGAGATTTAGTCCCAACAATTGAACGCCGATTAACGCCAATAAAAAACGTGTATCTCGAAAATATAAAAGCAACGAATGTAAAATTTGTTTCAAGGATTTTAGGACAAAAAGAACTTCCGATAGAAAATATTTTCCTTGCGAACGTTAATGCCGACAAGGTTTCGGGCGAAAAATCCATCCATGAAAATGTGGTAAATTTTGTCGCTAAAAATTGATTGGGTTAGAATTTATATTTTAATAAAACGCTGGAAAAATGAAAATCAAAAGAAAATTTTCTGTAAAAACAATAATGTTTCTGTGTTGTATTATAAACTTCTGTATTGTTTATAATGTTCAGGCACAACTGTTAAATATTAAAAATGATGTTTTTCGTACTACGAAAGATGGAAAACCAATTAATAGTCAGGGTGGAGGTATCTTTAAATTTCCTGATCCTGTTACGGGAAAACAAAAATACTATTGGTACGGCGTTCATTATGCCGAGGCGGATACGTATCGTAACGATCCATCCATGACTTTGCCCAATGCTACTTTTGAATCGGTTACTTGTTATAGTTCTGTTGATTTAGTGAATTGGGTTTTTGAAGCCGATGTTGTATCGAAAGAAAAAGTAAATCAAAACGGTAAAACCTGGGTTGGTCGTTTGGGAGTGGCCTATATCAAAGAATGGAACAAATATGCCATGTTTGTTCAGCATGACAAAGAGGTATTGATAACGGTTTCAGATTCTCCAACGGGTCAGTTCGAATGGCATCAGAAAATAAATATGGAGAAAATGATCGGCACCAGCAATACAGGCGATCAAACGGTATTTACAGATGAAGATACAGGAAAATCATATCTTATTTATTCGTACGGAAGAGGCAGAAACAAGATCTACGTTTCAGAAATTGGTATTAAAGACGGAAAAATCAATTTGCTAGATTGTACGGAGGTTTTTAAAGGTGAAAGCCGTGAAGGAAATTGCCTTTTCAAGTACAATAACAAATATTATATGTTCGCCTCGAATATTTATGGTTGGGATGCTTCGTTTGCGTATTACCTGACGGCGGATGATATTAGAGGACCTTATTTGCCTGTAAACGATATGTTGGTCATGAACGGCGCTTCTGAGGATTTTGCGCATATTTCGCAAACGGGATTTTTCTTTTCGGTAAAAGGAAGCAAGCAGGAAACTATAGTTTTTTGTGGTGATAGATGGGCTAATTTTGCCGGAAACGGATTAGGATATAACCAGTGGTGTCCGCTTTCATTTGATGGGAAAGTGCCTTATTTCAATTCGGTAAGTTCCTGGAATCTCGAAGAAAAAACGGGTATTTGGAAAGTAGCAGATGATAATAATTACATTAAAAATGGTAGTTTCGAAGCTGATCGCAGACACATTCCGAGTCCTGTAAAACCGGTACAAATACAATTAACAGGCTGGGCAAGTGAAGTTCTGGAAGGAAACCCAATAGGGTTGGACAGCATTAATTCGCCGGTTTTAAATCATTTTAATACGCAAAGCGAACGAAAAATTGTTATTGGCGAAAAGAGCCTGAATATTAGTGATAAAATTAATTTTAAACGAAAAACATTTCAAACTATCACTTCGTCGCCTTACGTAAAACTTGAGAATGGCTTGTACACTTTAACCGCCAAAATAAAAAACAGCGAAGGTTTTGCCAATCTTGAAATGTATGTTGTAAGTAATGGAAAAAAGCTGCCATACACGATCAAAGAGAAAAACGATTCCTGGAAAACCATTAGTATTACAAACATTCCTGTAAAAGGAAGAAAGGTCGAAGTTGGTTTTCTGGCCAAAGGAAAAGCCAATGCCTTTTGTTATGTTGATGATGTGAGTTTGGTAAAAATTAAAAATTAAAAATTAAAAATTAAAAATTAAAAGTTAAAAATTAAAAATTAAAAGTTAAAAATGAAATAGATTGAGGTGATCTTTATTTTAAACACATAGAAACATAGCTTTTGTTTGTCTAAAAAAGGCATTTCATTGATATAAAAAAACATAGTTACTATTTGAAGAATGTATTTCTATTTTCTTTCTTTATAAAGTAATCTATGTTTCTATTTGTTTTAATTAGTATATTTTTTATCCCGGCTTTTGCTCCTCATTAAGCTGTAGTCGCAAACTCCGTTTAAGGCATATTCTATTTTAAATTCGGCGAGAAGTTGTGCAACGACTTCCATTGTAGCGGTTTCGTCAAGTCCAATTTGTGCGCCAAGATCTATTACATTATGATGGCCGTTACTTTTTATTAAAGCGTGCAGAAACCGATCTTTATCTCTCATGATTTTTATCTTTTTATGAAATGTAGTCGTCATTTTGACTAAACTGTACATTAGCTGTTTGCTTTTCATGTTACTTGTTTTGCGTTTTAATTTCCATTTGCTTTTTCGAAAATTAAAGAAGAAAAACTTCTGACTCCTGTTTTGATGCATTCTTCATCAATGGCAAAATTTGGAGCGTGATTCATCGCAATGATTCCTTTTTCGAAGTTAGAACCTCCCAGAAAAAAATAAACACCCGGAATTTTTTGCTGGAAATAAGCGAAATCATCATTAAAATAAGGAACCTGACCGTAATCGTTTACCACGAATCCTTTACCATAAATAGTATTAAGCGTTTTTATGGCGCTTTCGGTTAATTTTTTATTATTAAGAACGGTTGGATTTTCCTGTACAAATGAAACCGAAAGCAATTGTTGCTGTAAATTGGCTGATGTTATTACTTGTTTCACTTTCGGAATGATGTTTTTTACGTTCGAGACATTCGTTTCGTACAAATACGCCTCCCAAATAACTTCATTGTTTTTAGAACGGATAGAAAAATTTCCATCTATAAATGAATAATCTTTAAAGATCGTATTCGGATTAGAAAGTCCAATTTTTGGGTCGAGCATGCCTTGTATTTCCCACGGTTTGGTTCCTGCTGCAAATCGCGATAAAGCATCGTGAATACTTTTTGAGAGTTCTTTGGTTTGCTCTTTTGTGAGTTCTTCTTTAAATTTAATTTGTATCATTTTTTGGTAAGCAAACATTTCATTTGGCTTGACCATTATCTGACCTGTTGGTAATGCGGTGATATGAAATCCGTAAATTTCATCCAGATGTATTTTTGCCAGTAAACCGTTGGTGAGCATGTTTTTTGCTCCCACAAATGTTTCTTCTTCTGGCTGAAATATAAAATAAACGGTTCCTTTTAAGTCTTTTTTGTTTTTTGAAAGTACATCGGCGATTCCCAACGCAATTGCCATATGCACGTCGTGACCACAGCCATGCTGAATGCCTTTTGTTTTAGATTTAAAATCAACATTGTCGGCAAAGTCATTTGGGAGAGCATCCATGTCCGCGCGCCAGGCAATGTTTTTTCCTTTTTTGGCACCTTTCAAAATCCCAATAACACCATGACCATAAGTATTGGTTTCGACTTCAAGTCCAAGATCCAGTAAATATTGTTTGATTTTTTGTTGGGTTCTTATTTCATTTCCGGCCAATTCAGGATTTTCATGTAAGTCTCTTCTAATGTCAACGAGCTTGCTAAAAATCTTATCAGTTTCGATTTTTATCGATTCATGAATGAAAGGGGCTTGTATTTGCTGGCAAAAAGCCTTTTGGCAAAGGGCGAGTATGGTTAATATAATGTATAATATAACTTTTGTTTTCATGAATTGCGGTTGGTTTAGCGCCCGGTTAGGTTTTGGTTAAGAGTACAATAGAAGAGACGACATATTTTTATAAATGTTACATAATTTTACTGATTGTTTTTCAACCACTCTAAACGTCTTTGATCCGGAAGGTGCGTAATTTTAAAATCTTCGAATGTTGCTGTAAAACCTTTTCCGTCAGGACTTGCCGCCATCATACCCACTTGTATTGTTTTATGCTCCGGAAAATATACGGTATTGGTCATCGTATAATTGATACCATCGATAGAATAAAAAATTTCTACAGCATCAAGTTTGCGTACGGCTTTCATCCATACATTTTTTGGTTTTTCTTTTAATCCCAATACACTCCACGAACTTTTATCGATGGTATGTACGGTACTAATGTTATAAATTCCGTCTACATATTCAACACCGGTTTTGATGTAATTGTTTTCGTCAATTCGCAGCATCAGGCAAATCTGATCGAATCTGGTTTTGTAAACGGCGCTCATTTTTACAACAGTTTCAAACTCGCCGCTTCTTTCGGTATATAAAAATGGTCCGTCGTTTACTGTAAATCCGTAGTGACTTTTGTTCCAGTAATCAGACTGGGGCGTAACCTGCATGGTGAGTTTATTGTCCTTTATTTCCCATTCTGTCGGCTCATTCAGCCAGTTCATTGCGCTTAATTTTTGAGCATTTCCCTTTATCGTCATAATACCTATAAGGATAAGAGCCAAGTGCATTCTCTTCATGATTTCTTTAATTTTTTTGAATTTTATTAATAATTTACAAAGAAGGCAATTCGTTATTTGTACAGCAATAGTTATTTATAACCATTTTGAGGTTTAACGAAATAATTTTCTACTTTTAACGCACTATGGTAATGCAATGTTATTAGAAAAAATGAATCACTGTTATGAATCCCATTTCCAAATTAGAAGATCAATTTTCATCTGAATTTATAGACGGCCCGGACAAACGCAAACAAGCTTTGGATGAGGCTGTTCAAACCATGAAAGAGTTTGTCAGAATCGATCATTCGGTAGCCGTGTTGTCAGATCTGGCAGATAACAAAAGTTATATTTTTACGGGCGATTTTGGAAGCTTTTTCGAAATGGATACTTCCGGATATTTAACCATTGATTCTATTTGGGAAGAAGATATTTATCAGCGCATTCATCCGGATGATCTTTTTGAAAGGAATCTTTTGGAATTAGAGTTTTTTAATTTCCTAAAAACGGTCGAACCAGACGAAAGACTGCATTATGCCACTAAATGCAAAATCAGAACCCTGAACAGTAAAAAGGAATATCAGCGTATTTTGCACCGCAGTTTTTATCTTAAAAACAGTTCTGAAGGTGGTTTATGGCTGGCGGTTTGTGTCTATAATTATTTATTTGAGAAAAAAGAAACGGTAACAGGCATCGACGGAAAAATTATTAATACTAAAACGGGAGAAAGTGTTTATGTTGATACGTATGTAAATTGTATCAATTTGCTAACGTCGCGCGAAAAGGAAGTTTTGCTATTAATAGGCAAAGGTGTTATTAGCAAAGAAATTGCCGATCAACTCAATATAAGTATTAATACAGTAAACCGACACCGACAGAATATCCTCGAAAAACTGAATGTTAGTAATTCTATCGAAGCAGTACGAACGGCCGATGCCTTGAATTTGTTGTAGATTTTTATATTAACAGGGAGATTTTATAACTTTTAGCAACGATTGTATAAGCCTTGTGGCTGGTCTTTTAAGTAATTTTATGATAACTTAAAAATGCAGCACATGAAAACAAATAATCAAAATCAGAATACTGCTAAGCAAAGTGGTACTGACAATCGAAGTGATACGAGAAAACATCAATATAAGGATCATGATGAAGTTTTAACAAACGATGAAAATTATGATGTTGATACACACAAATTTAAAGGTGAAAAACCGGATTTCGACGATAAGTTGAATAATGAAGAAAAAAAATAAAAAATAAAAACGTCTCAAACCCTAAATTTGAGACGTTTTTATTTGGATTATATTCTGATTCTTAAAACAATTCGAGTTGATTACCAGGATTTAAAGGTTTCTTTTTTGGAGGTTTTGCATCGCCAAAAACAGTTCTTCCGCCGTATTTGTGCGATTCGTCGCGTTCTCTCTGCACGAGCGCATCAAAATTGGTATTGGGCGTAAAGCTTTCTTCGGCTTTTCGTGAGATTTCAGATAATTTACGAATTGCATCTATTTTATCACTATTGCCAATTTTAGCACGATGAATGGCTCTTTGCAAAGTATCGATTGTTTCGTCGTAGATTTTTACGGGAACAGGAAACGGATGTCCGTCTTTTCCTCCGTGCGCAAATGAAAAACGTGCAGGATCTTCAAATCGGGTAGGAGTGCCGTAAATAACTTCGCTCACCAATGCCAGTGATTGCAAAGCTCTTGGTCCCATTCCTTTTAAAAGCAACAGTTCTTCAAAATCTTCCGGTTTGTTTTCATGAGTAGCCCAAAGCATAGCGCCCAGTCTTTTCATATTCACATCTTCCATCCTTACGTCATGATGTGCGGGCATCGAAAGATATTGCATTTCTTTCATGATTTTAGCCGGAGATTCTTTTGCTAATTCTAAAATACCTTCTCTTGATTTTGCAGCTGTCTGAGCAGTAAGATTTAAAATCGTACCTTGATTTTCGCCATATATAAAAGTGTGAGGTTCTTCTACAAAAGACTTTAAATCCTGCGAATGCCAATGGTATCTTCTGGCAGTTTTAGAATTTGGATTCATTCCTTGCTGAATAACAGCCCATTGTCCTTTATTGTCTACAATAAAATTATGTTGATACAATTGAAATCCGTCCTGAATAGCCGTGTTGTCAACTTTAGCCGTAAGTCTGCTGCAATTGGCAAGATTGATGCCGTCAAGTCCCGTTTTTTCTCCCACAAATAAAAGTTCCTGTGGTGTCATCATCGAATGTTTGCCTTTTCCTCCGCAGATATAAATACCAAGTTCTTTCGAATGCGGATTGACAGATTTCTTTAAGGCTCCGAGTACCGAAGTGGTAATTCCGGAGGAATGCCAGTCCATTCCCATTACGGCGCCAAAGCTCTGAAACCAGAAAGGATTGCTTAGTTTGCTTATGACTTCTGAAGTCGAAAATTCCATTGCGATTGTTTCGACAATGGCAAGACCAAGTTTAGACATGCGTTCGGCAAGCCATAAAGGAACATGTCCATAATGTAATGGAAGATCTGCTGTACCGGAACGTTTCATGGGTTAGGATTGAATTGATACAAAAATACGAAAAAATACACGTAAATTATTGTTCGTTGGAGGGGCAAAGCTTTTCATTGAAAATGATATATTATGTTTTAAAGTACTCTAATTTTTGTCATTTCGACCGAAGGGAGAAATCACACTAGAAATTCCGGAAAGAGAATCGCCAATCTTTGTCGATGTACGAGTGTGATCCTTCCTTCGTCAGGATGACAAGATTGTGGTTATTTTGCGATTATTTTGTCAGGAATGAGACGCGGATAAAACGGATTCGCTATGCGAACGCGGATAAAACCATTCTTCTTAATCAGAATTGCCAATTTTGTCATTTCGAGGAACGAGAAATCTCCGTGAGAAGCTCGACAAAGATTGGCGATTCTCTTTGCGGAGTTACTTGCGGAGATTTCTCGTTCCTCGAAATGACAAACTGTACGAAAATATTATAATGAAAATGATGCTCCTAGCCCCGATAGAAGTGGAAATCCTTTTGTGTCCGCCGCGGCGGACACAAAAGATTGTAACGGATAGCGGGATTAGCTCCTGAAAAAAATATTTATTGATCTATCAAAATAACAAAAGAAGATGAAATAAAAACCACGAAATTACCATGAAATCAGGTATTGTATATGGAATAGAGCGTGAGTAAATTTGTTATTAATCAAAACTTATTATAATGAAAAACAACAGAAACAGCAATCGTTCTTTAAAAAATAAAGCTTCAGGAGTACTACAAAATCTATTTTATATATCGGCATTTATCCTTTTGTTTAGTGCTTGTTCAAGTGATGATAATGGCGGATCAAACAAGCAATCTGATTATTATTTCAGAGCAAGTTTAGATGGTAAAAAGATAGATTTTCGTACTGCAAAATTTCAGGGCGGAGGCAATGACAACCGTTTTGAAATGATTGTACTTGGAGGATTTGACGGACCGCATCCTACTAAAGCTGGTGAGCAATTGCCGCCATCATTAGATTTTGAAATCTGGAAAGTAGGCGGCAACATTACACCAGGTACTTATTCGACGCCGGGTGAGTTGGAAATGATTGCGCGATACGCGATTCAGACTCCAGACGGAACGATACTTTACAATACTGCTATTGGTGATGATGTTTTTACGGCAAAAATTGAATCTATAAGCAAAACGGGTATTAAAGGCACATTTGAAGGAACAGTTCGAAATGTATCTTCAGGAAAGACAATAAGTATTACTGAGGGTTCTTTTAATCTTCCGTACGATCAGATTGTCAATCCGTAATTGATTCTGGCTGAAAGGATTCATTGTTCATAGCAACGGCAATTCGGGCACTTTTTATAAATTCGATTAACTCAAATTTGTTCAATTCAAGAGCCAGAGTATTGATCTCGTCTTCTTGTCCTGTGACTTCAAAAACGGTATAGTCTTTTTCGATGATGATGTATCTGGCGTTGTATTTTTTAAACAACCCATCGATATTTTCCGGGTGCATCATTCCCGAAGTTTTTATCTTAAATAATGCCATTTGTTTCCAGACGATTTGATCGTTTGTGCTGTAATAACATTTAAAAACCTCGATTATTTTTTCGATTTGAAGGGCTATGTTTCTCACGATTTCAAAAGTTTCATTGAGAACAAAGGTAAACCGATACATTTGATCGATTTCGCAGGTAGAAATATTAAGCATTATGAGACTTATTTTTCGTCGGGAAAGGATCACGGCGAGTTGATGTATTAATCCCATTTGATCTTCTGTGTAGGCTGTTAAAGTATATTCTTGTTTCATTTGAAAGCTTATTAATTTATTTGAAATATTGATGATTAGTGGTTTTTAGAAATAAAAAAACCTTCCTCGTTTTGACTGAGAAAGGTTTTTGTTATTGCACAATAAAATCCTGTCCCGTCATAAATGAGGAATAATAATAATTGCGCTAATAATAATTTGTACTGAATTTTTCATATCTGTTTTAAACAAAAAAACCTCCCAAATTGGGAGGTTTTATATTGTATCTGTGTACTTATTTATATAACATCCCTGCTCATTATCTAATGATAATAAGGCTAATAATAGAGATGTTAATTATGTTTTTCATTTTGTTTTTGATGAGCGACAAATGTATTGATTTTTATACAACTAAAAAGTTTTTTTTATGAAATGATTTTCTTTATGAAATAATAGTGTTTAATAATCTAACCACAATTTCAGTAAAGAAGCTTTTGTTCTGCTCACAATAACGGCTTCGTCTTTACTGTGTTTTATTTTGAGTTGTAATTTTCCGTTAAAATAATTATTGACTTTTTCGATAGCATTGATATGGATGATATACTGACGATTGGCCCTGAAAAAACTTTTTGGATTTAGTTCCTGTTCAAGTGCTTCGAGCGTATGCGGTACCACAACTTCTTCGCCATTGAATAAATAAGCGTAATTAATATTCAGGTTGGAGTAAAAACAGGCAATATCTTCGACATCAATTTTTCGAAAACCGTCCCGATAAGGTATTAAAAAACGGTTTCTGTATTCTTTGGGCTGTATATAGGCAAGTAGTTCTTCGATCTGAGATTTAGGACTTGCAGATTGTTGTAATGCGTTTTCTAATTTGAGTATCGCTGCTTCAAGTTCGTCTTTTTCAATGGGTTTGAGCAAATAGTCGACACTATTGTATTTAAAGGCTTTAATGGCATATTCGTCATAAGCGGTGGTAAATATAATAGGGCAGGTAAGATTGGTGAGATTGAAAATTTCAAAGCTCAGTCCATCGGCCAGCTGCACATCCATAAGGATAAGATCCGGAGTCTGATTTTGGGATAACCAGGAAACTGTATTTTTAACACTCGCCAGAACGCCAACAATTTCGACGTCGGGTCTTATTTTGAGTATCAAACGTTTGATTCTTTCCGAGTTGAGTTTTTCGTCCTCAAGGATTAATATTTTGTTTATTGTATTCATTTGATGAGCGGTACTTTTATGGTAAAAGTTTCCTTGTTATTTTCTATAGCTACTTTTCGATCGCTTAATAAAGCATAACGATGGATGATATTTTTTAGTCCAATTTGTGTCGAAGGCGCTTTTTTTATGAGTGGTAAAATAGTATTCGAGACGACTAATTCGTCGTTATCATTAGAATAAATCTGAACGACTAATGGGTTTTCTTCTTCGGTACGGTTATGTTTCAGGGCATTTTCGATAAAAAGCTGAAGTGTAATTGGAGGAATCTGCATGTTCAGTTTCGATTTATCAATATCGATATGAAAAGTACAGCCATCACCCATGCGGTTCTCAATTAGAAAAAGATAAGCGTGAAGAAAATGCAATTCTTCGTGTAAATGAACGAGTTTCTTTTTGGAATTGATTAATAAATAACGGTAGACTTTTGCAAAGTTTTCTGTGTATTCGTGCCCTAACTGCTGATCTTTAAGTATCAGTTCTGAAAGCACGCTAAGGTTATTAAAAACAAAATGCGGATCGAGCTGTAATTTAAGGGCTTGCAGTTCTATTTCGGCTGCTATTTGTTTGCTCTCGGCTGCTTTTACTTTGTATTCTGCGGCTTTTATGGTGGCGTTTTTCCAGTTTTTTAATAAAAAATCACCTGTATTAAGTGCGCTTACCATTAATGCCCACAATATGATCGAAATAATGGTATAAAAAGTTTCCCGCAAACCTATTTTAACTGGAGGAGTCACGGTTAAATATTCTCCGTACATATAATAAATAATACATAAACCAATAATTACGAGCAATGCGCCAAGGCTTTGAAATATTATCTGAATGATGAGTCGTTTTACAGGATTTACCATCCAGGATATTTTCCTGTTTAAAACCCTGTCAATAAAAAGGCTTACAATCAATATGATAGCGCAGAAAATGATATTGGTTAATACATCCAACAGCATTAAATGTGATGGTAAGTTAAAATAATCCCGCCAATACGAAAAAGGGAATAAGATAAATAGGGTCGAGTAAGAGCCTAAAAATAAGAACGTAAAAAGAAGCAGACTCTTTTGGTAGCTTTTTTCTACAGGACCAGTTATTTCTTCGGTATGATTCACAAGATTGTTTTTTATGAGAGATCAAAAGTGGGATGATTTCTTTTTGAGTCTGCAAATAAAAGAATTTTGATGGAGTTTTAGCCGAAATAAAAGTTTTTTTTGACTATTGAGTTTTTATTTTTTGTGATGTAAAGTCGCTGTCTATAAGGGTTTTTGATTTGAAACAAGGTTCGGTTTTTAATTCAACAGATCAAATTGACGGTTCACCCTACAGATTCGTCAGTTCACTTAATAAATCCCCGGAAAAGGCACAGATGGAGAATATTTTTGCACCATAATTATAACAAATAATCTAAAACAATGAAAAAAACAATGGTAATGACACAAGAAGATTTCTGTAATGCAAAAACGAATGCGCAATTACAGCAGTATAAAAAAAATGCAGTAATTTTTCTTTTTATGGTGCTTTTTAGTTCTATGGTTTCTGCACAAAAATCGAAGGTATTAGATGCCTTTTTTAAATACGGAATCGATTCCAGCATTTTGAATCCGGAGAAAACAAAACGACCTGATAATCTTGCTTTCGATTTTAAACAAACCATCATAACGAGTGCAAGCGAAGCCGTAACGATTGCTAAATTCGATCCGTCTGCTTCCGGACCAGAGCAATGGAGCGTGGTTTCTATAGACGGAAAATCGCCTTCTAAATCAGCAACAAATTCTTTTAGAAAGAACCAAAGCAAAACTTCGCCAACGCCTCCTACAGATGAGACTAGTTACAAGATTGAAAAAGAAACTCCTGATCAGTTGGTTATTAGTTATAAAGTAGAAACGGGTTCTCTTACTAAAGAAAATGCTTTTGTAAAAGATTGTCGATTTTATATGACCATCAATCTCAAAACTAAGAAACTGGATCAGATCGAAACGCTGAACGAAAAGCCGGTAAAGGTTAATATTCTTACTGCGGATAAATTTGACATTGTGGTAAAATACAAATGGAACGACGATGCAAGACAATATGTTCCTGTAAATGAAAATCTTAATATGGAGGCTAAATTCATAGGACAGGCAACAAACGTAAAAACGATTACAGAATACTCTAATTACGCAAAGAAATAAGGAGAAATGTCAGGTTATAAATCTGTCGTGGCTACAAAAAAACAATAGTACAGGATCGTATTATTCTAAATTAAAAAAGAGATTAAAAAAATGAAAAAAATTATTACAGCTACCGTTTTGTTCCTATCGGTATTAGGTTACAGCCAGGTTCATGTTGGTGTTAAAGGCGGAGTAAATTTGAATAAATTAGATGGTAAAAATTTTGATAGTGATTTTGAGCTGGGTTATCAGTTGGGTGGTTTCGCTTACTACAATTTTACAGATTTTTTAGGGGTTCAGGGAGAAGTATTATTCAATCAGACGAATACTAAAATCACGGATAATTATAAGGATGTTTTTAATGATGCTTTCAAAAAAGACAAAACGCTTAACTATATTAGTGTGCCGGTATTACTGCGTTTAAACAGCGAAGGATTGATTACTGTTGTTGCGGGTCCGCAGTTTAGTTTTCTTGCCAGCGGTAATGAAACGGTTTTGAATAATAGTAAAAAATTGTTTAAGAAAACTGATTTTGCCTTTGTTGCGGGAGCCGAGGTAAATATAAGACCGGTAACTATTTTTGCCAGATATGTATGGGGCTTTTCTGATGTGAGCGATTTTGGATCTAAAGCAAATAGTCAACAAATTCAGGCAGGATTGTCTCTTCGTTTGCTTTAATACAATGGATTTTTATAAAATACTAAAAGGCCTTCTTGTTACATTGGCAATCCTGTTTATCTCGATATGTGTAGTAATTAGCATTGCCATTACTTTTGTTTTAAAAGCGAGAACAGAATTGAACGAAAAGATTAATAGTAGTTTAGGTATTGAAAAATGATCATTTGGTTCGCCAAAAAAATTATTGGTCGTAAATAAAAGAGCTTGGTTAGTTCGAAACAAAAAGTCCTCGGTAAATTCATTTTACTGAGGACTTTTGATTTATAAAAACAGAGAAATTAGAATGCCTGTGCAAAACTAATAGTCAGGCGTGTACCGTTTTCTTTGACATAATTCATATTATTAGACTGCCATTGCGAAATAACAGAATAATAATCTTTGTTGAATAAGTTTTCGACTCCTAAACGAATGGTGCTTTTTTCTCTGAAAGTATAACTTGACGAAAGATTAAAAGCCGTGAATGATTTTACAGGTCCTGTTCCGTACGTATATGCGCCATTAACAGGTTCGAATTTATCTCTTCCTGATGTATTGATCATTTGCAGAAAAACCGACCAGTCTTTAAGAGGTCTGAAAATGGTATAAGCAGTTAGTTTTGGCGGATTGATACGGTCACCTCCTAAATATACTTTTTTGTCTGCAAGTTCACGTTTTCCTTCTGTATACGAATAATTGGCTCCAATATCGAGTTTTGGATGAAGACGATATTTTGCTGATAATTCAAAACCATAAATCTTTTCAGGCGAACGCGAAATCTGTGGATTTCCGTCAATATAAACATACGAAGCGCCTAGTTTTGAAGTACTGTAATAAACAGCTCCTTCATAAGAAAATTTTTCAAAACCTCCCGAGAATCCAAATTCGTAATTATTGGCCGTAACCGCTTTTATCGAAGTATTGTTTACGGTATTTTCTTTTGCAGCACGCAATACCAAACCTAAATCGGCAACGCTAAAACTTTGAGAAAAACTTACAAAAGGTTTAAATAAAGACCATTTTGTATAACGCAATCCTGCATTGAACATTAACGCATTAAAATCAAGCGCTCCACCATTTACAGCAATTCCGCCGCCAACATAGGTTCCGTTTACGTAATTACGAATACCAATAGTCGTATAATCTGGAACATCAATATTAACATTTTCAAGTCTTAAGCCTGTTTTTAATACCAAATTTGGTCCAAACATGTTTTTAATTTGAAAATACGGAGCCAGATTTGTCATACTCATTTCCGGAATTACCAATCTTCCATCAGTAAGATGCGTGTCTGTTATATCCGAAAGAATATCCAACCCGTACGTTATATTACCTGAAATCAGAGAACTAAATTCATACGGCGTATTTAAATTCAAACGAAAACCCAGTTTTTTACTTTGTGTAGCCGGCTGTCCGTTATTTTCAAAAAAGTCACTATAATTAATTAGCGTAAGGTAATCCTGAAAGTAAAGCGTAGCATTAACATCTGTATTTCCAATTAAATTCTCGCCTGTATAACTCAAACTTGCATTATGATTATAAGGTGTTCCTTCCGGTTCTCCCGGGCGTTGTCCTTTAACACCTGTAGTTGGTGAATCAAAGTTGCCGTAAACTCCCGCTTTTGCGATATAATCGGTATGTTGTGTACTATTAAAATAGTTATACATTAACTCTATGCGGTTTTTGCTATTGATATCATATCCAATTTTAGCAAAAGCATTCCAGTTTCTAAGATCGTTCATTCCGTATTCAGGAGAAAGTACGCGTCCTTTCGCATCGCGATACAATCCCGTTTCTTCATAACGTCCGCTTACCACATAATCAAACTTATTTACTTTTCCGGTAAATAATTGCGATACAAAGAAACCTGCCGTTTGCGAAGGTTTTACAAGAGAAAAAGCTGTTCCTGCTTCGGTAGATCCGCTGATGGCTTTGTCAGGATTTGCTTTTTTGGTAATGTAATTAATCAAACCACCATCTGCACCATTACCATAAATAGCAGTGGCGCCTTTAATTACTTCTACACGATCTAAAACCGTAGGATCAAGAGAACGCATATCTTTGGCACCATCTCTAAGCGGCGTCGATTGAGGAATTCCGTCGATCATGACCAATACACGTCGGCCTCGTAAAGTCTGACCTAAATTTTGAGTTCTGTTCGTCGAAAATCCTAAGCCAGGTACAGAGGCGCCCAGGATATCACTAAGATTAGAACTTATACTAAGTTGTTGTTGTAACTGCTTTTTAGATAATATAGTAACCGAAGAAGGAACTTCGTTTAAAACTTCTGCCTGTCTCGATGCAGAAATTACGATTTCTTTTAATTCATTATCATTTGCCGAATTATCAGGCAGAATACTGTCCTGACTTTTGATGTTTTTATCTTTTGTAGTATTTGTACTCGTTTTTGAAACTTGCTGCGCAGAAAGCGAACTTATCATAAAAAACACGATAAGAAAGGAAGAATATTTTATCATTATTATTTAGACTTAATTTAAATAATGCAAATATAGAAAATGAAACAACAAATAAACCCTGCAAATTATCATGTTGTGTGTTATAAAAACTCAATTATATCTGATCGTATTGATAACTAGTGAGATACAAGTCTAAAATTGTTTTCTTAATTTTTGATTAATTTTTTATTGAAATAAGCCTCTAAAGCAAACAGTAAAAAACAATCTTATAATTTTTGATAAAAGTTAAGAATCAAAAAACAACTATGAGTTGATTTTTTATAGATTTGTAAATCTATATATTCGCCAAAAAATCACTGGGGAAACAATTATAAAATCTAAAGACAATGAAATTAGTTACTTCAACATTTTTATTTTTCATTTTTATTTGTTCGACTTCGCATGCACAATTAAGTTCAGATCAAATTTTTGAAAGTTTTAAACAAGGAGAACGCACCAATTGTTCGTCAATTGCTTTTATTAAGGCTTCTTTGAATGTTTACGGATTAGACAATCTATTTGTAACAGAAAAAATAAACGATAATTTACAAAAGATAACTTTAAAGAATGATGCTTCATTTGATCTTAAAAATGAAGAAATAAATAAAGCCAAAATATCTGCAGGTTTTCTATTTATTAAAGACAATTGCGAGAGCGAAAAAATAAGAGATTACGCTGTATTGACTTATGCAGTAATGGCAAAATACAAGCAAATTATTGATAAGGAATCTACTTTTGATGAAGCCTTAGAAGATTTAGAAGATGGAGCCGTTTACACACCAACCATCTATAAATATTTAGGTTTTAAACTGGGCAAACAAATACAAAAATTAAAGCGTCAATCAGGCAGTGAGTATTGTGGGGTAGTGGCGTGGTCAAAAGCACATGCGGTCTTTGTTTGCGAAGAATTTATGGACTATTACGGCAACAAAAAAAGCATCTGGATTAAGTATCCGGGACGTTTTAGAATAATCAAAACATAAAAAAAACAGAAAATAAGGGTAATTTTTCAGATCTCACAAAAATTAATTAAATAGTTAGAATAGAGGTCGATATAATAAGGAATTACCATCATTAAATAAAAAAAGGAATTAATAAAGTTGCAATTTAAGTTAATTTATATATTTTTGTTTTTATCAACAACCAATTACATTTATACAATGAAGAGCAAAATTACTTTATTATTATGCGTACTTTTCTTCTTGACAACTGGTGCAATTTCTGCACAGGCAAAAAATGCGCCAAGAAGTATTATTAGCACAACAGCCCTAATTCGTAAATACCACGATCAAAAAGAATTAAGTGGTATGCAAAAAGGAGAACTTTTAGAACTATACATCGAACGTATTAAAGTTTTAGTAAAAACTCTCCCTTACATCGCTTTGGTTACTAAACCAGGTGTTACTATGGCGGATTTAGGTATTCCAGACGATGGAGTTCACAAAAAAATATTAGAGAACCAGGCAGTGGGTACTACAACTTTCTTAGATACTACAGTAGAGTTTCAAAGAAAAATGATGCCGTACTCAGACAAAGGAAACCTTGTTGCAGCGATCTTATTTTACGAAAACACTTTAAAATCATTACACGAATTCAACGAATTGAACGAAATGTAATCTTCAAATTAAAGCAAGAAAAAAAAGTTTATACTGAAAAGTATAAACTTTTTTTTTGCCCTAAAACCAATTACTCCATCTGTATTGGTTTCTTTCTTCACAACTAATTATCCTTTTTAGTACGTTTCAGAATCATTAGTTTTTAATTTTTACTTCTTTTAAACAGACTTCATTAATGTCTGTTTTTTTTCAATTTCAAGATCATTTCAGATCAATTTTTTCATCTACAGAAAAACACTTTTTTGGCAATTTTTCGGGTATAAATAATCGTCAGGAATAAGGACTAGAAAAGTTAATTTCTCTGTTTTGATGATTTCTGCTTAGAAAAATTCTTACACGCATCAAAAATCTATTTATTGATTAACTGTTTTGTTTTTAGTGGTTTAAAAAAAAGGCTCCATATAATTAACATTTTTTTTGCAAAAAATTAGGCTAAAATTTTGGAACTAATAATTTTAATTTACCTTTGTTCTATCAAATTAGTAGAACTTATAGTGAATTAAGGGTTTAACAGTAATTTACGTAGTTTTTTTTAGAAATATTAGACCTTAATTTTTGAATTAAAATCTTCTAAATCTGACACAAATAATAGTAATCCAAAAAAAAGTAAAAATGAAAAGACGAATGCATAGCTGAAAAAAAAAGACCATTTCTGTTGCAGCAGAAATGGTGAAGCTTAAAGAAATTGTACATCTCTTATAAGGAAGCAGGAGTGGAGTAAATCTATCCTGGGCTTGCCTTATTTATTAAACTAAAACAAAGTAATGAAAAAAAAATTAAATAGATATGCATATTTATGCATTTTGTTGATTTCCATAGGGGTTAAGGCACAAGAGACCAAGCCATTAATTCAATCAAAACTAGAAGGAATAGTAGTTGATGCTGTTACAAAAGAGCCTGTAATTGGTGCTTCGATAAACATTAAAGGTACTACACACGGAGCTGTAACTGATTTTGATGGAAAATTTTATTTCCAAACCGGACAAAAATTACCTTACACACTTATAGTAAGTTATTTGGGATACAAAAAAACGGAAGTTGTAGTTACTGCAAATCCGGTTACTGTTAGTATTGAGCAGGAACAGAACGCATTGTCTGAAGTAGTGGTTACTGCATTGGGTATTACAAAAGAAAAGAAATCTTTAGGATATACTACGCAGGCACTTAAAGGCAAGGAATTGTCTGAGACAAAAGAAACGAATTTCTTAAACAGTCTTAGCGGTAAATTGGCGGGAGTACGTATTACGAATTCACAAGGAGATATGGGATCTTCACGTATTATTATTCGTGGAGAAACTTCGATTTCAGGAAATAACCAGCCGTTATTTGTGGTTGATGGAGTTCCGGTAGATAACTCACAATTAGGAAGTGTTGGTGGAGCTACTCGTGATTTTAGAAATGCAATTGCCGATTTGAACCCTAACGATATTGAAACATTAACGGTATTAAAAGGACCAAATGCTGCAGCTCTTTACGGATCTCGTGCTGCGCATGGTGTGGTACTTATTACGACAAAATCAGGAAGAAGCCAACAAGGACTTGGTATTACGGTTAGTTCTGGCTTAACAATCTCTCAGGTAGCGACTTTACCAAGTTTTCAAAATTCATACGGACAAGGTTCAAAAGGGAAATTTAGTTTTGTAGATGGTAAAGGTGGCGGAGTTAATGATGGTGTTGATGAAAGTTGGGGACCAAGATTAGACGGACGCCTTATTCCTCAGTTTTATTCTAAAGGTGTTGCTGTACCATTTGTAGCACATCCTGATAATGTGAAAAACTTCTTTAATACAGGTCTTACTTACGACAATAGTATCTCTATCGCCAAATCAGATGATAAATCAGATTTCCGTTTAGGGGTAAACAATCAAAAACAATTAGGAACTGTACCTAATAGTGAAATAAACAAAACAAACTTTACAGTTAATACGAATTACCAAATCTCTAAAAACATTAAAATTGGAGTAACTGCAAATTATATTGTTACAACTGCACCAACGTTGCCAGGTGGGCCATCAGGTAACCGTGCAGCGGGTGTAATGCTTCAGTTTCTTTGGTTCGGACGTCAGGTAGATACGGATGAACTTAGAAATAACAGAGACGTAAACTGGAACAACAGTTACTATAGTAACCCGTACTGGAATGCGTATTATAATACTACAAGTCAACAACGTAACCGTTTTATTGGAGACATTCACTTAGAAGCAAAAATCATAGACGGGCTTTTATTTAAATTCCGTACAGGAGTTGATTATTATAATGATCGCAGAAAATACCAGATTAAATATGGTACAAACGGAACTCCTTTCGGATCGTATGCTGAAGATGCTTACACTGTAGACGAAAGAAATACAGAGGGTATCTTGCAATATACTAAGAAAATAAATGACGATTTTAGTATAGACGCTCTTGCCGGATTCAACGTACGTAACCACAGTGATGCAAACAATTACCAAAAAGCACCACGTTTGGCTGTACCGGATTTATATACATTAACGAATTCACGTGATCCGTTGACTTCATCGAATCTATATTCAGAGTTACAGGTTTATAGTGCATATGCTTCGGCTCAATTAGGATATAAAAACTATGCGTTTTTAAACGTAACAGGACGTAACGACTGGTCATCAACATTACCAAGCAGCAACCGTTCTTATTTCTATCCTTCTGTTAGTGGTAGTTTAGTAGTTTCTGATGCTTTAAATATAAAAAGCAATACACTTGATTTCTTAAAATTACGTGGTGGTTGGTCTGAAGTAGGTAATGATGCAGATCCGTACCAATTGAATACAGTTTATAATTTCCAGGCGGCATTTGACGGAAATCCAATTCAGACTTCTTCTAAAAAGAAACTTAACGAGAACCTGAAACCAGAGACAACACGTTCTACTGAATTAGGTTTAGAATCTTCTTTCTGGAGAAACAGATTGCATTTTGATCTTGCTTATTATAACACAAATAGTTTCGACCAAATTCTTGAAATTAAAACAACTACAGCAAGTGGTTATGATTCTCAATTAATTAATGCCGGAAAAATAAACAACCGCGGTATCGAAATTCAATTGGATGGAACTCCTATTCAAACAGAGGATTTTAAATGGAATGTGGGTGTAAATTATTCAAAGAATAAGAGTAAAGTAGAAGTTCTTGATTATGACAGACTGATTAAAAACTATACTATCGCAAGTTCTGGTGGTGTTGATGTATTGGCTTCTGTAGGGCAGGCTTATGGTGCGCTTTACGGTACGGCTTATTTACGTGATGCAAACGGAAACATTGTTGTAGGTGATAACGGATTACCAAAAGCTGATCCGCAAAAGAAAGTATTAGGACATTATACTCCTGACTTTTTAGGAGGAATCACCAATACTTTGACGTATAAGAATTTTGAATTTTCATTCCTTGTGGATGCTAATGTAGGTGGAGAAATTTTCTCAGGAACAAACAGAACAGGTAATTATACTGGAGTATTAGCGCAAACACTTCCGGGTCGTGGTGCTGAAAACGGAGGATTAAATTACTATTATCCAAACAATGATGATACTAAAACAAAAGTATTACTAACAGGTGCTGCTCCAGGCGGAATCGTAGTTTATGATGATGGTATGATATTTAAAGGGGTACATGAAGACGGAACTCCTAATACACAAGTTTTAAGTGCTCAGGAATATTATAAAGCATCATACAACATTAGTGAAGCTTATATCTACAGTTCGACTTTTGTAAAATTAAGAGAAGTAAAACTGAGCTACAACTTTGATAGAAAATTTGTTAAGAAGCTTGGTTTCCAGGCAGCAAGCATTACAGCTACTGGTCGTAACTTGTTTTTTATCTACAAAGACGTGCCAAATATCGATCCGGAATCGGCTTTTAACACCGGAAACGGACAAGGATTGGAGAGTTTAGCTTTACCAACTACAAGAAGTTTTAGCCTTAATGTTAATCTTAAATTTTAATAAAACGAAATCATGCTAAAAAAACTATCATATATAACGCTATTTGCACTGACATTGGTGTCTTGTAGCGACACTCTGGATGATGTAAATAAAAATCCAAATGCAACCGAGACTCCATTAGCACCTTACCTGTTAACAGGATCATTAAAACAGGGCGCTGACTTATACTGGGGTTCAGATAATAACTTTAACTCGTCTTTGTTGTTTGTACAGCATTGGGCTAAAATTCAATACACTGAACCGGACAGATACGATGTATCAAACACGACTTTCACCTCACTGTGGAATACGGGTTACGCTACTTTAATTACAGATTTAAATACTATAATTAATTTTCCGGCAGCACAGGCCAATTCAAATTATAAAGGAATTGCGCTTACATTACGTTCATGGACATTTTTATTATTGACAGATGCTTACGGAAGTATTCCTTATAAAGAAGCAGGAAAAAAAGTAACGCCTTCTTATGATCCTCAATGGGATGTATATACAGGATTACTTGACGACCTGAAAAATGCGCAGTCATTATTAAGTACATCAAACGGTGCAGTAACTGGTGATTTGGTTTATAAAGGAGACATTACAAAATGGAAAAAGTTCGTAAACTCGCTTCGTTTACGTATTGCATTGAGAATTTCAGATCAGGAACCTGCTTTAGCAAAACAAGCTGCTATTGATGCAACAACTGATGCTGCCGGAGTACTTGGCAGTAATAGCGATACTTTTAAGTTTACTTATATCAGTTCGCCACAACAAAATCCGGCTTCGGCGTGGTTTGAAACTCGTGATGATTTCCGTATTTCAAAAACGATGGTGGATAAATTGTATGAGTTAGCAGATCCGCGTTTACCGGTTTTTGCTCAATTACCATCTGATACAAGTGTAGGTAAATATGTAGGAGGTGGTAACGGATTATCAACCAGCGCAGCTAATGACCAGGGATTTGCTAAAACATCAAAACCAGGTACCTACTTCCTTACTTCGTCATCACCGGCTGTAATTGCATCTTATTCTGAAACGTTATTTAACCTTTCTGAGGCAGTAGCACGTGGTTATATCGCAGGAGATGCAGAGCAATTGTATAAAAATGCCATAACAGCATCTTTAAATCAATTTGGTATTACAGATGCAACAGTGATCGCTAACTATCTTAATCAGCCAACCGTAAAGTATGATGCAACAAATTATGCAAAATCGATAGGTACACAAAAATGGATTGCATTTTTTGGTCAGGGACTTGATGCTTTCGCAGAGTGGAGAAGATTGGATTATCCGGTATTGAAAGCTGGTCCGGCTACCGTTTTAGACGGAAAACTTCCTTTGCGTTTCTTTTATCCGGGTACAGAGCAATCCTTAAACGGTGACAATTATAACGCTGCAGTAGCAGGTCAGGGAAAAGATTTACTTACTTCAAGATTATGGTTTGATAAAAAATAAACCAGATTACAAAAAGTTTTGATAGTTCGAAATTAGCTATCCACAAAGGGCTGTCTCAAAAGTTGAGACAGCCCTTTATTATTTAATGAAAATTAAGCTTTTACTCTTTATACCGTTTTATCATTCCATAGGAATGTTTCATCGGTAGAAAAACCGTCAAGCAGGTCTACGTTCCGTAGGAATGTTTGATATATTAGATAAAAAATGGTGATGTCAAAGCAAACGTTCCTACGGAACGTAAAATAACAATAACAATATAATTTCTACCGATGAAATGTTCCTATGGAACATTTTTAGACAACTTCTTTTTTACGGTTTTTTTTCTGATAATGCAATTCAATACATTATACCAGACAATCTTTTATGCGTTCGGTGATTTCTTCAATTGTTCCAAGACCATCAAAAGTCAATACTTTCATTTTCGATTTCATATATTCAATAGCAGGTCTGGTCATTTCTTCAAAAATTTCTATTCGTTTTAAATGAGTTTGCGGACTCTCGTCATCTTTACGATTAGAAGTTTCAGCTCTTTTTTTGGCTCTGATTAATAATTCAGATTTTGGAACATCAATATTGATTACTTTGCCAATTTCCATATTTTTAGACTTAACAAGTTCAAGTAAATCATCAACCTGAGGTTTCGTTCTTGGATAACCATCTAAAATTATTCCGGCTCTTGATCTATTCTCATCAAGTATTTTACTAAAAAGATCTTTTATTATAGCATCAGGTACTAAATCTCCCTTTTCTTCATATTCCGACATTATTTTTCCTAATGCTGTTCCGTTTTGTTTTTCTTCTCTGCATCGGTCTCCGGTCGAGATGTGTTCAAAACCCAGTAATTCTTTTAGTACATTACATTGTGTTCCTTTTCCTGAATAAGGAGGTCCGGTTATTATTAATATTTCCATTTAAGTGTGTTGTTTTTCAATTCGTTTTTCAGACAAGCGAATATAAGAAATATATGCAGCACAATGAATGGCTATTTTTAATAAAGAAATAGAAAATACTTAGCATCATCCTGTTCTGCCTCAATTTCGAAACAATTATTATAAATTAAAAAACCTCCAAAGTCATTTGATTTTGGAGGTTTTTTTATGAAAATATTATTACTTACGATTTTATAAAATCTAAAATATCTTTATTAATAGTAGCAGCTTCTGTTGTTGGCATACCATGAGGGAATCCCGGATACGAAATTAATTTTCCGTGTTTTAATAACTTGGCGGCCTTAGGCGCTTGATTGTAAGGTACAATCTGATCGTCTTCTCCGTGCAAAACAAGAACCGGAATCTCTAAACTCTTAAGATCTTCAGTAAAATCTGATTCAGAGAAAGCTTTTATACCTTCATAATGAGCCAACACAGAACCCATCATTCCCTGACGCCACCAATTGTGTTTAATTCCTTCCTGAACCGTTTTTCCTTCGCGGTTCCATCCATAAAACGGAATAGGAAAATCGTAAAAATATTGTGCTCTGTTAAAACCTGTACCTTCTCTAATTTCATCAAAAACAGATAATGGTACACCATCAGGATTGGCTTCATTTTTTATCATTATTGGCGTTACAGCACTAATGATAATCGCTTTTGCAACGCGCCCTTTCCCATATTTTGCAGCGTAACATATTACTTCTCCGCCTCCTGTAGAATGACCTACGTGAATCGCATCTTTCAGATCCAGAGCCGCTGTTAGTTCCGCCACATCTGCTGCGTAAGTTTCCATATTGTTTCCTTCTGAGCTTTGACCAGAACGACCATGTCCGCGTCTGTCATGAGCAATAACTCTGTATCCTTGCTTCAGGAAAAACATCATTTGTGCATCCCAATCATCACCTGATAAAGGCCATCCATGATGAAAAACTATTGGTTGTCCAGTTCCCCAATCCTTGTAATAAATTTCTGTTCCGTCTTTTACTGTAATTGTACTCATCTTATTTTGGTTTTAGATTAATATATTTTAATGTAATCTAAGTTTTGGTCTTTTTATTTTGACTTAGATTTCTTGTACAAATTTATATGGGATGTGGGGATCTATGCGTTAACCTAGATTAAGTAATGAAGTTTTGAAAATTAAATTACTTAAAAAGAAGTAAATAGCATAGAAATTTTGTCTTTCAAATTTAATACTATTTTTTGTAATTAGTTGTAAATTAAATTATTACAAAATTATTTAATTGTAATGCTTCTGTTTTAAAGCTATTTGAATATAATAGACGAATGAACTCGGTTTTTATTAATTTTACTCTAACCGAATATTTAATTTATATTTTGAAGTATAACTCAATACAATATATAATGAAGAAAAAGTTTCTTTTACTTATTAGTTGTATCATAATGGCAAGTTGCCAAAATGAGAACAAGAAACCTGCAATTGTCAATCCTCCTTTAAAAGTTGAAAAGGAGTCTCTGGAAAAGACTTTATTAAAATATAAAGTTGATGAAAATGACAAGAAAATTTACGGTCCATCATTGGTAGACTCTTTGCCTAAATATCCGGAAGGTATGGATAAGTATCATATTTTCTTAACCAATACTTATGTAAAAACGCAAGAATCAATTGATAACGAAGCAATGGGTGGAGTTTTTGGAACTATTTTAGTTGAAAAAGACGGAACCTTGTCTGATATACAAATCCTTCATGATTTTGGTTATGGATCAGGGGAAGAACTATTGAGGGTTTTGAAATTATCTCCTAACTGGATTCCTGCAATAAAAAACGGAAAACGAGTAAGATGTTTGTACAGCGTTCATTATTATGTTCGTTAGTTATTTTATTTATTCATGGCAATGTACTCAGATGGTGTCATCGAAAAATGCTTTTGAAAGTTTCTGCCAAAACTCGTTTGCGATTTATAGCCCACTTTTTCAGCAATTTCATACATTTTAAAATTCTCATTCAAAAGCAGTTCTGCGGCTCTTTTTAAACGAACAATATTGATGAGTTCGTTTGGGCTTAAGTTCGAAATATCCTTTATTTTTCGATACAAAGTCGAACGGCTCATATTCATAATTTCTGCCAAAGATTCTACACTTAAATCCGAATCTGTGATGTTTTTTAAAATCTCTTCGTCGAGTTTTTTAAGGAACTTTTCATCCGTTTTATTGTGCGCAATACTTTTGATATGCGAAAGTGGAGAACTCGCATAATAATTCATAATCTGTTTTCGGTTTTCGATCAGATTATTCGCCTGAACCTTTAAATAATCCATCGAAAAAGGTTTTGCGATATAAGCATCTGCACCAGATCCAAGTCCGTCAATTTGAGATTTCAGCGAGTTTTTGGCGGTAAGCAAAATCACCGGAATATGACTCGTTTCGAGATTCGCCTTAATTTCTTTACACAACGTAATTCCATCCATAACAGGCATCGAAACATCACTAATGACAAGTTGAATATTCTCATTATGAATGATTTTCAGTGCGTTTTCTCCGTTATCCGCTTTTAAAACCGTGTAAATCGAAGACAATTCGGTTGAAATAAAGTTCAGTAAATCTTCATTGTCTTCTACAATTAAAAGTTGAGGCTTTTCCTGTTTGTTTTCGGTTTCGATAGTTTCAGATTCTGCTTCATTTGCTTCATTTTCCGGTTCATTATAAAACATGAATTCCTCTTCCTGACGCAACGGTACAACAAGTTCAAAAACATTTAGTTTAGCATCCTGAAGTAACTGTAAACTTCCGTTGTGCAATTGCGTCAGCGAATGCGCGAGCGAAAGTCCAATTCCAGTTCCCGAAGTTGCATCCATATTATCAACCCTGAAAAACGGCTCAAAAATCTTATCCTTTAAGTGAAACGGAATCAAATTTCCGTCATTTTTTACGATCAAGGTCAATTTCTTTTCATCCCTAAAAAGCGAAATCGAAACTTTGTCTTTGGAGTATTTAATCGCATTATTCATCAAATTACTTAACACCTTTTTGAAAGCCTCTTTATCTACAAAAGCAAAAATATCTTTATCACCCAATTCCAGTTCAAACTCAATTTCCTTTTCTTCAATTAATTGACTGAATCTTAAATGAAAATTCCTCACCATCGACGAAATATTCGCCTCAACAAAAGTCAGTTTCAATCCGCCAATTTCGGACTTTCTAAAATCCAGTAATTCATTAACCAGCTTCAATAATCTCGAGGTATTTTTTTTCATTATCGAAAGATTTTGAGGCACTTCCGGCAATTGATGATCCATAACCAAAAGCTTTTCTAACGGGCCTTTTATCAACGTTAATGGCGTTCTTATTTCGTGCGCTACATTCGTAAAGAAATCAATTTTAGCCTGATAGATTTCTTTCTCTTTCTCGTCATTTAGATGTTTTATTTTTCGATTGTTTTTAATCTGAGTCAGGTTTTGCGAATAACGAATGATGTAATAAAACGAACCGCAAATCAGTAAAAAATAGAAAAAATACGCATAAGAACTGGCCCAAAACGGAGGCAGAATCCTGATTTTTAATTCAATTTCTTTACTCCAAACCCCAAAACTATTCAATGATTTTACTTTAAAAACATAATCTCCAGGCGCTAATTCGGTAAAGAAAACTTTATTGTTGCGTTCCAGATATACCCATTCATTATTTACATTTTCGAGTTTATACCAATATTCAGTAAGTTCCGGAGCCGTATAATTTAAAGATGCAAACTCCAGATTAAAAGAAGATTGATTGTTGTTGAGTTCCAGTTCATCAATATGCGAGATAGACTGTTTTATAGGCGAATCATCTCCGTTAGCATAAATATCCTTATTATTGATTTGTAGATTGGTAATAAAAATCGAAGGCGTGTATTTATTTTTGGTAAAATTCTTAGGATTAAAGCTAATCATGCCATTAAGATTTCCAAAATACATATCGCCATTTACATCCTTAAAAGCTGAGGCGTAATTAAACTGATCGCTCAGTAAACCATTTGCCGTGGTGTAAATTTTGATGCTTTTATGATCCGGCCCAAACTTCACCAAACCTTTTGAAGTGGTAAGCCATAAGTTTTTAGCATCATCTTCTAAAATCGAATACACAACATTGCTCGGGAATCCGTTTTTGGTGGTGAATTTTTTAAACGTCCTGCTTTTTTTATCGAATAAATTCAAACCGTTTTCGGTCGCAAACCATAAATGATTCGAACTGTCTTCAAAAATATAATTGATCGAATTATTGCTAATGCCATTCGGGTTTTTGTAATCATAAATAAAAACCTCTTTCTTTTTGGTTTTCGGATTATAATAAAACAAACCATCGCGGTAACTTCCTGCCCATAAATTCCCGTCGCGATCCTCTTTATAATTGGTATAATGTGTTGTTTCAGGAAAGGTTTTTAAGGTGTCGAAATTGTCGTTTTGCTCATTATACAAATAAAGTCCCATGGTTGTAATGACAATGAGTTCGTCTTTTTTTGTTTTATAAAAAGAAAAAATAAAATTACTTCGCAATCCAGAAGATGGATTATTGGCGCTGTAATGTTTGATCACCGTACCGGAATTTCGATCCAGAACATCCAGACCATGCTCAAAAGTTCCTACCCAAATTTTGTCTTTTCGGGGCATTAAAGCATGTATATTGTAATAGGAAACACTGTTTTTGCTTCCGTTAGGCAAATACGAAGTAAATTGCTGCGTTTTAGGATTAAACCGATTCAGGCCTGCATCTTCGGTTCCAATCCAGAGATCGCCCTTATCATCTTTATGAATTTCCCTGACAGCGCTTCCGCTAATGGAATTTTGTCCTTTCTGCGGAAAGTATTTCTTGAATTGCGTGTATTGTTTTTGATGGTAATTGATACCGCCAAAATAAGTCCCGATCCAAATTCCGTTTTCCTTATCAATAGTAATAGAATACGCCGCATTATCTGAAATTGCATACGGATCATTATAATTCTTTCTAAGATTTACACTCACTTTGGTTTTTAGGTTGTAGACATAAACACCAGATTCGCTGGCAATCCAGAGTTCGTCATTGCCTTTCTTTTTAAATTGTCGCACATAAACCGGATTTTTAGACGAAAAAACCAGGCTTGACGTGGTTTTGTTCGGAATATTATAGACTAAAACCCCATCATCCTGAGTACCAATTACAACATTATTTTTATCCAAAGCATAAATTACCGTAATTCTAAAATTTGCAGAACCCGCAGGAGGCGTGATCGGAATGTTTTCGAACGAAAGATTTTCTTCAGAATAACGGTAGATTTTATTTAAAGATGAAGCCCAAATCTGACCGTTCGCATCTTGCGTAATCGAAGTAACAATAAAGTATTTATTAGGGTTAAACGTTTTGGTTTCTTTTTTTACCGTAGAATATTTGTACAGGATATTTCCTGAAATAAACCAGATATTCCCGTTTTTATCGTGTTTTATATCGTTTATCCTGTCGTTAATTGCTTCATTTAGAACAGTAAACTCATCTGTTTTTTTATTGTATTGATACAATCCTTTATCAGTACCCACCCAAATTACACCTTTATATTCATGCAGCGACTGAATATAGTTGCTTCCTAAACTATGAATAGGGTTGCCATTACTGCGATAGGTTTTAAAACGATAGCCATCAAATCGGTTTAAACCATCTTTAGTTCCAAACCACATAAAGCCATCATCATCCTGCAAAGAAGTCAAAACAGTGTTGTTTGAAAGTCCTTCTTCGACCTGAAAATGTTTAAAATAATATTCTTGTGCCTGAATAAAATTTATCGAAAAAATCAATAAAAATAAAAAAAGAAAGAATTTACGCATTGTTGTGTTATTTAAGATAAAATCATGTTTTAATCAAATCGTGTCAATGTTCAACAAAATGATGCAAACCAGTGTTTATTGGGCTTATATTCTACAATTTGACTCATTTAAGATAGAAATTGACACAAATGAATCATTTTATTTTGAATTAAAATCATCTACTTTGACTTTTTAAATAAATGATATTGACAATTTTTAGGCTATAAAAATAGAGCATCAATAAAATTAACTTTAAAAAACAACACCATTAATACTTTTGAATTAAAATGAACAGATTATTATCATGTGCCAATTTAAAATGGCGTGCCGTTCGAATAAAAGACGGCTAAAACTTTACCAATTAATTGTAAAACCAACCAAGAAAGAAAACTATCTAAAATGAAAAATCAATGAAAACCAAACTCACTCAAATTTTAAAGCAGAGATATTACCTCTTGTTTTTCTTTAGTTTATTAGTGCAGCAAACGTATGCGCAACAGCAAATAACCATAACGGGAAAAGTAGCTTCTTCGACAGGAGAACCAATTCCGTTTGCTAACGTTGTCATCAAGAATACCAAAAACGGAGCAGTTACCGATTTCGACGGAAGATATAAAATTACTGCAGCTTCAAATCAAACCCTGATTTTTAGTTCGCAGGGATTTAAAACCATCGAAATCGCGATTAATAATGCTACAACAATAGACGCTTCTTTGCCTGAAGATGCGATGAAACTAGACGAAATTGTAGTTGTAGGTTACGGTTCGCAGCAAAAAAAGGATCTTACAGGAGCTGTTTCTCTTGTAAAAGCCGACGAAATTCAAAAGCGTCAGGTTACAACCGTTGCCGATGGACTTCAGGGTTTAGTGACCGGAGTTAAAGTTCGTGGCGGCGGACGTCCGGGACAAGAGGCCAATATCGAAATTCGTGGTTTAAAAAACCTTCAGAGCACCAATCCATTATATGTAATTGATGGCTTGGTTACATCGGCAAACCGCGATTTTAATCCTAATGATATCGAAACGATTCAGGTTTTAAAAGATGCATCTGCTGCAGCAATTTATGGCTCAAGAGCAGCAAATGGTGTAATCATTATTACCACGAAAAAAGGTAAAAAAGGCCCGCTAAAAGTTGAAGCTTCAGCAAAAACGAGTTTTACCACTATGCCAAGATATGATTTAATGGGAACTGAAGAATTCGCAAAATTCAACAATCAGGCTTATGATAATGCAGGAGCTCCAAGACAAAACTTAAATATGGCTGTAGATACAGACTGGCAGGATGTAGTTTTTCAGAACGGAATGATAAACGACTATAATGTAAGTGTTTCCGGAGGAGGAGATAACTCATCATTTTTTATGTCGGGAAATTATTTTGGAAACAAAGGAACTGTAGTAGGAACTGATTTTGACAGAATTTCATTTAGAGTAAATTCGAGCGGTTCTAAAGGAATTTTCAGCATAGGAGAAAACATTGCCATCAGTAATTCTAAAACCGATGAAATGTCAGGAAACCCAATTATCGATGTGTACAGATTAACTCCAACAATTCCGGTTTACGACGCTGCAAATCCTGGAGGTTATGGTTACGGAAAGCAAGGTGTTGCAGATACTTTTGGTACCAACCCTCTTGCATTGGCTGATTTTGCCAATACGATAAACGAAAATTTCAGAATAAGAGGAAACATCTGGTCTGAACTTAAATTCACACCGTGGCTTAAATACCGCTTCAATTTTGGATATGAAACCAGCTTTGACAGCTATAATTTCATGAGAAAATTAGGAAACTGGACATTAAACCAACCGGTAGAAAAATCATTCATCAACCAAAATAAAGGAAGATCAGAAACATTGCTTTACGAAAACACATTGACTTTCAAAAAAGCATTTGGTAAACATGATTTCACGGTTTTGGTAGGTCAAACATTTCAAAAAGACAATTACAACCAGATTTACGGAACAAAAAGAAATCTTTTAATCAATTCAGGAACAGGTTCGTACTATGATGTTCTGGATTTAGGAGATTCACCGGAAGTAGGAGGATTTAGAAACGAAGCGGCGCTAACTTCTTATTTAGGAAGATTAGAATACAATTACGACAACCGTTATTTGATTAATGCAGTGATACGTCGCGATGGATCATCAAGATTTAGCGATGACAACAAATGGGGGAATTTCCCATCAGTTTCTGCGGGATGGAGAATCAACAACGAATCTTTCTTTAAATCTGAATTTATTAAAGATTTAAAACTAAGAGCAAGTTACGGAGAACTGGGTTCAGGAAATATTGGAAACTACGAATACAAAAGTTTCATCAATACGTTTGGAACTGTAGTTTTAGGTAACGGACAAGGTTTGTATCCTGCTGCAACTCAGGTAAGATTATCAAATGCACAATTGCGTTGGGAAAAATTAAAACAAACCAACTTTGGGTTAGATCTTGGTGTGCTTAACAATGATTTACGCTTTACAGCAGATTATTTTGTGGCACGTACAGAAGATGTATTGTTTGGTTTCCCAATTTTATTAACTACAGGTAACGACGGAGGAAATCCAATTTCGAATGCTGCAACGGTAGAAAATAAAGGTCTTGAACTGGAATTGGCTTACAGCAAAAAAATCAATGATTTCTCTTTTAATGCTTCTATCAATTTCACTAAAGTGAATAATAAACTGGTTTCATTAGGTAACGGACAAAACCAAAACATTCAGGATAATACCATCACTCGTGCCGGAAACGCAGTAGGAATGTGGTATGTTTTGCAAACGGACGGATTATTTCAAAACCAGGCTGAAATTAACAACTACAAAAACGCCGATGGTAAAGTAATTATGCCAAATGCAAAACCGGGAGATATTCGTTTTAAAGATATTAACGGCGACGGAGAAATTACAAACGAAGACAAAGACATCGTAGGAAGCCCTTGGCCGGAATTTGAAATGGGTTTAAATGCAGGAGCTGAATACAAAGGTTTTGATTTTTCTATGAACTGGATCGCGTCTCACGGAGCAACAGTTTATGACGGATTTAGAAGTGTTGTAGATCGTTTTGATGACAATAGTAATTACAGAAGAGGAATTCAGCCATGGACTCCGGAAAACCCAAATACCGATTTTCCTAGAATTGTAAAAGGAACAACCTTAAACTCAAGAGGAGATACAGACAGATTCTTAGAAAGTGGTGATTTTATCCGCCTAAAATACATCGGATTTGGATACAACATTCCGGATAGTGTCTTGAAAACGGCAGGAATTACAAGAGCAAGATTAACGATATCGGCACAAAATGTAATTACAATTTCAAAATACAAAGGTTTAGATCCTGAGTTCAGTAACTCTAATATTTTTCAGAGAGGTGTTGATAATGGCGCTTTCCCAAATTTACAGACGTATTCATTTGGTGTTGAATTTAGCTTCTAATTTAAAAAAAATCGCGTAATGAAAAGAATAATAGTTTTAATAGCAATTTTTTCAGGCCTGTTTTTCACATCATCATGTGAAAACGAACTGGACCTGAACAACCCAAATGCTGTAACAGTAGATCAGTATTGGAAGACAGAAAGTGACGCACAGGCAGGAGTAAACTCTATTTATGCCATGTTTTATAAAGATGGATTATGGGCAAGATGGATTTATTTCCGTTTGGATTTAACGTCTGATGAAGGATTCAGTAATAGCCCGTGGACGGAATTAGCAGACTGGACCAGATTTAATTATATCAATTATAATTTTTGGGAAGGGCAGGTAGTAACCTGGAGAGATACGTACAAAGCCGTTTTTAGATGTAATCAGGTATTAGCAAATGTGCCAAATATTACTTTTCAGAATGAAGACGACAAAAAGAAAATTATAGCACAGGCGAAGTTTTTTAGAGCGCTGCATTACTATTATGCTGCCATTCTTTGGGAGAATATTCCAATCGTTTTAGAGCCTTCTACACCTGCAGATTTGCCGGCACAGAAAAATGTAACCGAAGTTTTTGCACAAGTAGAAAAAGATTTGAATGAGGCTTTCGCCGATTTGCCTTCTTCATGGTCAGCAGATCAAACCGGAAGACCTGACAAAGGAGCTGCAAAGGCTTTTTTAGCAAAAGTATACATGCAACAGCACAAATGGGCCGAAGCAAAAACGGCATTAGAATATTTAATTAGCGGTCCGGGTGCCAAATATAATTTGGTAGCCAATTACAGAGACAACTTTACGGATGTAAATGAAAACAATAAAGAATCCGTATTTGAAATTCAGTTTGGAGATCAAAAAAGCGGAGGAACAGATGAAGGTCAGAGTGCTGCAGTTTCAAGCAACCGTGCGCAGTTTTTTGCACCAAGAGGAATTGGATGGTCAGACGGACAAGCTCGTTTTTGGTTAGTAAATGCCTTTAAACAAGAAAAAAACAAAGACGGAAATCTTGACACCAGATTAAGATATACGTTATACTACCCACAATTACAAGCTGATTTTGGAGACAAAGTATACGGTAAAAACTGGGAGTGGGGCAATGACGAAGCGTGGTTTAGAAAAGGAAGCCGTGATTATTACAGAAACAACGAAGATTATTACAGTCAGGTCAACTACAGACTGGTTCGTTATGCTGATATATTATTGCGTTACGCCGAAGTGCTAAACGAAACGGGAAATACAGCTGATGCCTATCAATATGTTGATTTAGTGAGAGCGCGTGTCAACATGAATACTTTGGCAGCAGCGCATCCTGAAATTGGAAACGATCACGATAAATTCTTAGAAAGATTAAAAACAGAACGTGTTTTAGAATTGGCCGGAGAAAGTGTTCGCTGGGAAGATTTAAAACGTTGGGGAGATTTAAACACTCAGGCTTCTGTAGATAAAATTGCACTTCGTGATCCTGATTTTAAAAACTTTGTGGTAGGAAAAAATCAAAGATTACCTATTCCGCAAGTAGAGGTGCAGAACAACCCGAACTTAAAACAACACGCAGAATATTAAACCATTTTTAAAGGGAATCAGATGTATTTGATCTGATTCCCTTATTAAAAGAACGATCGTTCATAATAACAAAAATTATAATGAAAAAAGTAAAATTGTGTCTGACATTAATGTTGGCAGGACTAGTATTGCTTAGTTGCAACAACAAAAAAAACAACACCGAAGAAAGTAAAAGTGAAACCGCTACAATCGAAAAAAGAGAAATCTGGACAAAAGATCAGGCCAATAAATGGTACGCAGAACAACCTTGGTTAGTAGGCGCAAATTATTATCCTAGCACAGCTATAAATCAGTTAGAGATGTGGCAGGAAGATACATTTGATCCCAAAAGAATCGATCAGGAATTGGGTTGGGCAGAAGGTATTGGCATGAATGTCATGCGCGTTTACCTGCACGATTTATTGCACCAGCAAGATGCGGAAGGACTTTACAAACGAATGGACCAATTTTTGGAAATTGCAGATAAACACCACATTAAAACACTATTTGTTTTATTTGATTCCTGTTGGGATCCGTTTCCTGCTTTAGGAAAACAAAGAGCCCCAAAACCTTACACACACAATTCAGGCTGGGTACAAAGTCCGGGACAAAAAGTACTACAGGATAAAACACAATATCCTCGTTTAGAGAAATATGTAAAAGAAACCGTTGCAAAATTCAAAGACGACCAACGTATTTTGGGTTGGGATGTCTGGAACGAACCGGATAATATGACGGGACCGTCTTACGAAAAAATCGAAATCAAAAACAAAGTCGATTTGATTTTACCCCTTTTAAAAGATGTTTTTGCCTGGGCGAGAGAAAGCAATCCGTCACAACCCTTAACTTCCGGAGTTTGGGTAGGCGACTGGAGCGATGAAGCAAAGATGAAACCAATGCACAAAATGCAAATCGAGCAATCTGATGTAGTTTCTTTTCATAATTACAATACTCCGGCAGATTTCGAAAAAGTAATCAAAGAATTACAGCGTTACGGAAAACCATTATTGTGTACAGAATATATGGCAAGACCCAACGGAAGCACTTTTGAAGGCTTTTTACCAATTGCAAAAAAATACAATGTTGGTATGATCAACTGGGGTTTTGTTGACGGAAAATCACAAACCAAATACGCGTGGGACAGCTGGACTAAAAAATACAATTCAGAGCCAAAACTTTGGTTTCACGAAGTACTTAAAAACGACGGAACGCCATACATAAAAGCAGAAACAGATTTGATTAAGAAAATGACATCTGAGGTAAATAAGAAGTAATTAGATAATTAGATAATGTGTCAATTTGATAATTTAATTAGCCACTGATTTTACGGATTAAACGGGTTTTCGCGGAGTATTTTATAACATAAAAAATTAAAAGAAACTGTGAAAATCCGTTTAATCCGTTTAATCTGCGGGCAATAAATAAAAACGTAATAGCAATGAAAAAATACAGCATGAAACAGTTCTTTTTTCTGGCAGCAATTCTGATTGGTTTTTCTGCGAAAGCGCAACAGCCGGATCCACCGGGACAAGTTAAGGGAAATGAAAAACCTAAAAACGAAGCCTACCTTTTTGCGCACATGACGCACAACGATTACGGCAGATTGTATTATTCCGTGAGTCTTGATGGTTTGCATTGGGAAAATTTAAACAGCGGAAAAAGAGTTTTTGAGGATTATAAAGGACATCCGGATATCTGCAAAGGTCCGGACGGAAAATATTATATCGCCGGAAATACTGGCGACGATGCAAAAACGATCAATATTTGGGTTTCGGATGATTTAATTACCTGGAAAAAGCATTCAGATTATACGCCCGATTTAAAAAGCACGCCCGATTACGCTAATGCTTTACAGCGAATTGGTGCACCAAAATTGTATTACGATCAGGATTCTCAAAAGTTTATCATGACCTGGCATACGCCACATCTTGACGGAACAAAAGAAGATCCGGAACGTTACTGGGCAAGTCAGCGAACTTTGTATGTTTTATCTAAAGATTTAAAAACTTTCGAAGGAACACCAAAACGTTTATTCGATTGGGATATGGGAACTATAGATGTTTTCATTCGTAAAATTGGCGATTCGTATTATGCTGTAATTAAAGATGAAACCTATCCAACATTATACTGGACAACAGGAAAAACCGTTCGAATCGCGAAATCAAAATCATTATTAGGACCTTATTCTTTGCCACAACAATCGATCAGTCCAAATTTTAGAGAAGCGCCTATGTTAATTCCTTCTCCTGATGATAAAATATGGTACATGTATTACGAGCAATATCCGGGAGTTTCTTACGGATTATCAATCGCAGATAACCCAAACGGACCATGGTTTCAAGCTTCAGGTTATACCTTTTTTGCCGATTGGGATAAATATAGTTTTCCTGAAAAAGTACGCCACGGATGCATGATTACCATTTCGAAAAAAGAATACGACGGTTTGGTGAAGAAATTTGGCCTTGTTAAAAAGTTATAAGTTATGAATTATGAGTTATGAATGAAGATTTGAGTCAACTTATAATTCATAACTCAAAACTCATAACTCAAAAAAGGATTGGTTAGTTAAGTTAGTGTTTGAAATTACCAGGCTATGTGGATATAGTCTGGTAATTTATTTAGTAAAGAAGAAAATGAAATGGCAATAATTCTTAGAATCGTTGCACAAAACAAGATATAATGAATAGAAAAACAACTGTTGTATTGGCGCTTTTTTTAAGCTGCCTGGTTCATGCACAATGGAAACCTCAGGGAGATAAAATCAAAACAAAATGGGCAAGTCAGGTTGATCCTGCTAAAACATTACCGGAATATCCCCGTCCGATTATGGAGCGTAGCCAATGGAAAAACCTGAATGGATTATGGAATTATGCCATTCAGGAGTTTGGTAAAACGGCGCCTTCAAAATATGACGGGCAAATTTTGGTTCCGTTTGCGGCTGAATCTAGTTTGTCTGGCGTGATGAAAGAAGTTGGCGCAAAAAATGAACTTTGGTACGAAACCAATTTTTCGATCGAATCGAACTGGAACGGAAAAAACATTCTGCTGCATTTTGGTGCTGTCGACTGGAAAACAGAAGTTTATATTAATAATATCAAAGTTGGTTCGCATACAGGTGGTTACACGCCATTTTCATTTGATATTACACCTTTTATCCAAAAAGGGAAAAGTCAAAAACTAGTGGTAAAAGTTTGGGATCCCTCCAATGATGGACCACAGCCAAGAGGAAAACAAGTTAAAAATCCCGAAGGAATCTGGTACACGCCCGTTACCGGAATCTGGCAAACCGTTTGGATAGAACCTGTAAATGCAAAAAGTATTTCAACCTTAAAAACGACACCTAATATTGACCAAAACACGATTAGCATAAAAGCTGATATTACCGGAGCAACAACTGGAGATTTAGTCGAAATAGCTGTTTTTGATGAAGGAAAAGAAATAGCCAAAGCTAAAGCTGTAGTGGGCGAAAGCAATGATATTGTTTTGAATAATCCAAAATTATGGTCGCCGGAAAGTCCATTTTTATATCAGACAAAAATTCGTTTGATTAGTAATAATAAAGTGGTTGACGAAGTGAAAAGTTATTTTGCAATGCGAAAAATTTCATCAAAAAGAGATGAAAGCGGTATCGTGAGAATGCAGCTTAATAACAAAGATTACTTTCAGTTTGGCCCTTTAGATCAGGGTTGGTGGCCAGACGGATTGTATACGGCACCAACTGATGAAGCTTTAAAATATGATATTATAAAAACCAAAGAGTTAGGTTTTAATATGATTCGTAAACATGTAAAAGTCGAGCCGGAACGTTGGTATACGCATTGTGATCAACTGGGCATTTTAGTTTGGCAGGATATGCCAAGCGGAGACGAACAGCCGCTTTGGCAAAACAGAAAATACTTTGAAGGAACTGAATTGCAGCGTACAGCAAAATCAGAAGAAATTTACAGAAAAGAGTGGCGAGAAATAATGGATCATTTGTATTCGTATCCAAGTATTGTGGTTTGGGTTCCGTTTAACGAAGCCTGGGGACAATTTAAAACTGTTGAAATTACAGAATGGACAAAAAATCACGATCCGAGCCGTTTAACGAATTCTTCAAGCGGAGGAAATCATTTTCAAACCGGAGATATTCTTGATTTACACAATTATCCGGGACCGGAAATGTATTTGTATGATGCAAGACGTGTAACCGTTTTAGGCGAATATGGCGGAATTGGTTTGCCACTTGAAGGTCATTTATGGAGAGCAAATGACAATTGGGGATATATTAAATTCAAAAATGAAAACGAAGTAACGGCAGAATATATTAAGTATGCTCAAATCTTAAAGAATTATGTCAAAACAGGTTTTTCAGCAGCAGTTTATACTCAAACTACGGATGTTGAGGGTGAAGTAAACGGTTTCATGACCTACGACAGAAAAGTAGATAAAATGGATTTTAAAGCTGTAAATAAAATCAATACTGAAGTTATTGATGCTTTGAATCATAAATAAGATTTTTGAATCTGAAGCAACTTTGTCAAAGTTTTAAACTTTGAGAAAGTTTATGTGAGCAAACTAAATAACATTTCAAAAACAATTAAACACATAGAAACATAGATTTTTTTGTTCTGAAAATAAGGAAATAGTAGAAACAAGTTTCTAAACATAGCGATAAAGGATAGCCCAAAGTTTCAACTTTGGGGCAATAATGATAAGTAACTCTGCGCATTTTTTGTCATCCCGAGGAACGAGGGATCTCCACAAGAAACTAACGCAAAGTATTTTATCTACATTGTCGAGCTGCTTGCGAAGATCCCTCGTTCCTCGGGATGACAAAATTGTGGTTACTTTATGTGTTTAAACCTGTTTATTTAATTTTTGATAAACTAAACATTCTTATGAAAACGAATGCCCTAGCCCCGATAGTAGAGGAAATCCTTTTGTGCCGGGGTTCGGCACAAAAGATTGAAACGGATAGCGGGATTAGCTCCTGAAAAAATAAATCAGCTTTGACAAAGTTTTCGATAAAAAACAAGCCCAACAACAAAAAATATAAAATGAAAAAATACCTAATACCTTTTTTATTACTGATGGTTTCAGCTGGATATTCGCAGCAAAAAACATTCACAAATCCTATTTTGCCATCGGGCGCAGATCCTTACAGTACGTATTACAACGGATATTATTACTACACTAATACGTTGCAAAACAGATTAGAACTTTGGAAAACAAAAGACTTATCTGATCTTAAAAATGCGCAAAGCAAAGTTATTTGGGAAGCACCAAAAGGAACGGATTATTCATCGGAAATCTGGGCGCCGGAATTTCATATTATAAACGGAAAATGGTATTGCTATTTTGCGGCGGATAATGGTGACAACAACAATCACAGAATGTATGTTTTAGAAAATAAATCGTCAGATCCGTTTAAAGGAAATTTTGAGTTTAAAGGAAAAATTGCTGCCAAAACAGACAAATGGGCGATTGACGGAAATGTTTTTGAACATAAAAAGCAATTGTACATGATTTGGGCAGGATGGGAAGGCGATACTAACGGACAGCAGAATATTTACATTGCAAAAATGAAGAATCCGCTTGAAATAGAAGGAGATCGGGTTATGATTTCGGCGCCAACAAACGATTGGGAAACGCACGGGGCTTTGCATGACGACAAAAATCCGGCGCAGGTAAATGTAAACGAAGGGCCTCAGTTTTTGTCGAGAAATGGTAAAGTTTTTATTGTGTTTTCGGCTAGTGGCTGCTGGACAGATTTCTACGCTTTAGGGTTATTAACTTTTACCGGTGGGGATAATTTATTGGATGCAGCGGCATGGAAAAAATCTTCGGAACCAATATTCAAACAGTCAGATAAAAACAAAGTGTATGCACCGGGACACAATTCATTTTTTAAATCTCCTGACGGAAAAGAAGACTGGATTTTGTACCATGCCAATTCGAATCCGGGTGAAGGATGTGGAAATAAAAGATCGCCAAGAATGCAGAAAATCAATTGGGATGCAAACGGATTTCCGGTTTTAGGTGAACCGGTAAGTGAAACTACAAAGTTGGCGCTGCCTTCGAAATAGAGGAAAGAGAAAAGATAATAGAATAAAGATAATAGAATAAAGATAATAGAATAAAGATAATAGAATAAAGATAATAGAATAAAGATAATAGAATAAAGATAATAGAATAAAGATAATATTAATTGAGGATGATTGGGTTCGTTCCTCGTAATGATATAAAAGATGAAAAACATTCAAATAGCCGCGGTTGTAATGCTGGCACTTTTTCAATTTAGTTGTAAAGACATTAAAAAGGAGAATGCACCATTAAAAGAGAATGCGGATAAGATTGCAGATTCGGCACAAACAGTTTTGGAAACTAAAAATTTTGATACCATAATCGACGGTAAAAAAGTCAATTTGTATTGGATAGGTAACAAAGATATCAAAGCTTCTTTTACTAATTATGGCGGAAGATTGGTGAGTCTTTTGGTGAAAGATAAAAACGGAAAACCAATTGATGTTGTAGTAGGATTTAATAGCGCAAAAGGCTTTAAAAACTCTACAGAGCCTTATTTTGGAGCGACAATTGGAAGAGTCGGAAACCGAATTGCAAAGGGGAAATTTACCTTAGAGGGAAAACAATATCAGGTGCCGCTTAATAACGGGAAAAACGCTTTGCATGGTGGTGTAAAAGGTTTTCAGGATGTAGTTTGGGATGCTGAAAAAACAAACGAAAACACGTTGGTTTTTAGTTATGTTTCGCCAGACGGAGAACAGGGTTTTCCGGGAAATTTAAAGGTAAAAGTAACGTACACGATTACGGATGATAATTCGATTAAAATGGACTACGAAGCAACAACGGATAAAACTACGATTGTAAACTTAACCAATCATGCCTTTTTTAATTTGAATGGAGAGGGAAGCGGTACGATTTTAAATCATCAATTACAGATTTACGCCAATGAATTTACTCCGGTTGATGAAGGTTTGATTCCGAATGGTGAATTAAAATCAGTTAAAAATACGCCATTTGATTTTACATCTCAACATACTATTGGCGAAAGAATCGAAACGAAAGACGAGCAGCTTAAATTCGGGAAAGGATACGACCATAATTATGTGCTAAACGGAACAAAGAAAAACGGACTGAATCATGCCGCGACAATTTCAGGAGATCAATCCGGAATTACGATGGATATTTTTACACAAGAACCTGGATTACAGTTTTACAGCGGTAATTTTATGCAATCAAAAAACACCATGAAATCAGGATCAAAAGACGATTTCAGGACCGCATTTGCGCTTGAAACACAACATTTTCCGGATGCGCCAAACCAGCCAAAATTTGCACCGATTGTTTTAAAACCAGGACAAAAATATCATACTGTTTCTTATTATCAGTTTTCGGTGAAATAAAAAGAGTTTAACCGCAAAGTACGCTAAGAATTACGCCATGAACGCAAAATTATTAGCATGCTTTGTAGTAAAAAATGAAAGGTGTTCAACCACAGAGATCTCAAAGTTATTTCAAAGTACAGCTTTGCGAACTTTGCGTTTTTCAACATTATCTAAACACAAGCTACAAAAACCTTAGCGTACTTTGCGGTTAAAAAAAAGCAAAAAACTAAAACCCAAAATAAAATGAAAAAAATATTAACCTTAATAACATCACTTTGCGTTTTCGCAGCCTGTTCGCAGGAAAAAAACACAGAGAAACCCAAAGAAGTCAAAACCAGTACAATTTTACTGGCCGATCCTACGATTTTTTATCATAACGGAATGTATTATTTATACGGAACCACATCGGGAGATATCCCAAATGGTGAAGGTTTTCAGGTGTATACTTCATCAGATTTAAAGGACTGGAAAGGTCCGGTTGGGGCTCAAAATGGTCTTGCGCTGAAAAAAGGAGATTCTTTTGGCGATAAAGGTTTTTGGGCGCCGCAGGTTCTTTCGTATAAAAACAAATTTTATATGATTTATACTGCCAACGAAAACATTGCAACAGCGGTTAGCGATAGTCCGCTTGGGCCATTTAAAAGTGAGTCAAAAGAACCTATTATTAAAACCGGAAACCAGATCGATCCGTTTGTTTTTATCGATGAGGATGGAAAAAAATATTTGTATTATGTGAGACTAACAAACGGAAATAGAATTTTTGCTGCCGAAATAAACGATGATCTTCAAAGCATTAAATCAGAAACCTTAATCGAATGTATTTCAGGAACCTTAACTTGGGAAAATACTGAAAATACAAATTGGCCTGTGACAGAAGGACCTACGGTTTTAAAACACAATGGTTTGTATTATCTGATTTATTCGGCAAATGATTTCAGAAATATCGATTATGCCGTGGGATATGCCACCAGTAAAAGTCCGTTAGGGCCTTGGGAAAAATCGAAAAACAGTCCGATCATTAGTCGAAAAAATACGAATCAAAACGGAATTGGTCATGGTGATGTCTTTTGGGATAAGAACCAGAAAATGCGTTATGTGTTACATACGCATTTTAATGAAAGTGCTGTTTCTCCGCGAAAAGCGGGCATTATTGATATTGAGTTTGTGGGCAACGAATTGAAGGCAGTCAATAATAGTTTTAACTTTTTGAAGAATTAAGTCCTGTGCATAAAAAAATCCCCTTTCGTAATAAAAGGGGATTTTTGATTTTATATAATATTAAAAAATGATAAGATGTATTTGATTTTTTATAAATGATCCGGTTCGCTTTCTCCCATTTTAGGATCTGCGACTGAATTTTCAATTTCGTTTGCCTCACTGCAATTGGTTAGTATGGCGTTCTCAGGCAAGTCATCCCAATGTCCCCAATCACCATTATATGATTTTCTGTAGATCAAATCGCAATTATCTTTTCCATAGACCATACTTTGATACGGGCACTTATTAAGATTTCCACTGTTGTTAAGGTTTGATTTTTCCATGACGATTATGTTAGGGGTTTGTAGTCTCAAAATTAGTGCTTTAGCTTTAATTTTTGTTTATATGAAAAGCTAAATTTGTTATAAGATTTACAGTTTAACAAATAGAAATGAATAATAAAGCGTCAATATTTGACTTATTTATTGCTTTTTGTAGTCTCAAGTTCAATTTTGAATTTTCCCCAAAAAGGATTATCAGCCATTTGCGAATGTCCCACCACTATTATATAATTCCCTTTTTGTTTAAGAGGAATATTCAAATCCATTCCAAATGGTCCGTCCGAAGTATTATCGGGAAAAATAATCTGATTAAAACGGATATTTCCTTTTCCGGTAGTAGGAACAAGATTTCCTTTTAATTCGCCCAAATCTTCATTTTTGAATTTCACATATATTCTTGGGTGAATAGAATCTATTGCACCTTCTGCGGTAAAAAGCTCTTTTTCATTTCTAAAATTCATGAAAATGGTATCGCCAATCTGTTTGTTTACTTTTTCTTCTTTTTTAGTGATAACAGGCTCTGAAGTTTCAACAGGAGCAACTTTATTTTCTTTTTGCTGGCATGAAAAACAGAAAACGGATAGTAAAAGTAGCAGAGAATTTTTCATAATAATATTTTTAGATACATCTCAAATCTAGCGCTTTTTTAAAAATGTCCGGTTACATAATAACATTTGTATTTTGTAAAATCCGGATAAACCGGAATATTTTAACAGCTGTAATAATATAATTATTTGTAATTTTAAATTATTGTTTATCAGTAAACTATGTTTTTGTATCATAAAAGTATAATAAAAAAGACGTTTTTAAAATTACATGTTGATTGATTTCTTAGATTTGTATAACGCCACCAAAAACATTTCCTATCATGCCAGTAATTGAGCAATCAGAATATGACTTACCTTCTATTATTCATCGCAACAGGCATGTTTCTACCATTTATGCTGCTTTGTTTAAAAAGTTCGATGCGCCCGGATACACGAGAGAGAAAATTGAATTGAATGACGGAGATTTTATCAATATCGATTTTATCCTCAACGATCCTAAAAAAGCGGTTATTTTATGTCATGGTTTAGAAGGAGATTCGCGCAGAACGTATAACAATAGTTGTGCGGTTTATTTTCAGCAGAAAGATTTTTCGGTTTTTGCCTGGAACAATCGTACTTGTGGCGGAGAAATGAATCGTTTGCCCAGACTTTATCACCACGGTGCCGTTGATGATCTTGACGAAGTGGTACAGTTTGTTCTAAAAAAAGGATTCGAAGAAGTTTATTTGATTGGATATTCGATGGGAGGCGTACAGCTTTTGAATTATTTTGGCTGGACCAAAATCGATGAGCGTATAAAAGCCGGAGTTTGCATATCGGTACCTACACATATTGCGACCAGTGCTGAAGTGCTTAAACAAGGTTTTAACAGAGTTTATTTAAAGAATTTTACCATCGATATCAAAAGAAAGCTGAAATACAAAGCAGCACAATTTCCTGATTTTATCAATCGTGATCAAATTGACAGTATTACTTCTTTTGATGAAGTCGATCATTATTTTACTGCGCCTTTGCATGGTTTTGCCAGTCGTGACGATTATTATCAGCAGGTTTCTCCTGAATTTTCCCTTAAAAATATTACTACTCCGGTTTTAATTATTAATTCTCTTGATGATCCTTTTTTAGGCGAAAGATGTTATCCAAGGGCTATAGCTCAGGAAAGTGCTTATGTGTATCTTGAAACTCCAAAATACGGAGGACATTGTGCTTTTCCGTTGCGTGATTCTACTTATTCTTATGCAGAAAAAAGAGCTTATGGCTTTTTTGAATCCTATAAAAGCTAGAAGAAAGCTTCTAAAATCCGATAATAAATTTTTACTATATTTGACCTGAATATTGGTTGAACCGTAGCATTTAATAAGCTGAATTTAAATGGTTTTATCACTATTTGATGGTGCTTTTTATGCTGAATGTTTTATTTTGAAAGAGTAATTTATTCTATTAAAAAGGAAATCAATTATGAACCCCAAATTTTTAAAATGAAAAAAAATCTAGTAACGCTTTTATTTGTATTTACTGCAATTAATATGTTTGGGCAGGCTCCAAGTAATTCAAAGTCAGGCAAAAATAGCTATTCTAATAATAAAGTTTTAACTGCTAATGATATCGTTACCAACAAAGCCATCAATCCGCTTAAAAAAGTTCCGTTAGATCCGCAATCGATTCTAATTTATGATTATGATGGTTCTCTGATGTCGTTCAATTTAGAATCGGAAGCCTTTAACTGGACAGTGAAAGCTACAGATTCGCATACTGAAATGTGTGCCAATCAACTTACGTTACAAGATGGAGTAGTGTATGTTCCTTTTATAAACGGTGAAATTTTTGCGATCAATAACAAAACCGGACAGATTTTCTGGAAATCGAGGTTAGGTACTATTACCGATCAAATTGTACTAAAAAACCAGGCTCCAATTATTAATGACGGGAAACTATTTATCACGACTCAAAGTCCCAATAATAATATTTATGCCCTTGATATAAAGGACGGTAGTTTAATTTGGAATTACAAATTAGATGCTTCAAACAATGATATTCCGGTGCTCTTTTTTGATAATAAAGTGTTTACGCAAAGTGGAAATAATTTTTATAGTTTTGAAGCCAATACAGGAAAACTTCTTTCGCAGAAAACTTTTGAAGAACCAATACACGGAAAAGCGGTAACTGATGGTGAAAATGTATTTGTAGCCAATGAAAAAAATGTGGTTTTTGCCTTAAATCCTAATACGCTGGATATTGTTTGGCAATTTAAATTGGATGAAAATCAAAGTAATATCAAGGATCGTATTTTTAGCAAAGACAAAAAGCTCTATTTTGCAGCAGAAGGTCCGGAAGTTTCGTCGTTATATGCTGTAGATTCAAAAACAGGAACTCAGATCTGGAAAACGGATTTTAAAAATGATATTATCGAATATGTTGTCGAGGAAAGTGATAATGCATGGGGATATACGCGTAAGGGAAAACTTTTTCAGATAGACTTAGCAAATGGTGAAATGGCATTCGATATGAAGCTATCAACACGACCTATTTCTAATCTTGAGTTTGCCGAAGAGAATTATATGTATTATTATTCTGACGCTGCTTTAATTCAGTTTGAATTTAGTACAAAAGACGAAAACGAAGTTTATCTTCGAACTTCTATCAAGGATGATGCCTATAGTGCATATCTAAAAATCCTTCGATAAGAAATAAAAAAGAAGCTGTTTTGTAAGAGACAGCTTCTTTTTTTATGGCTGAATCCTTCATTATAACGCATATAGGAATTGTGCTTTCAGGTGAGGAAAAATATTTTATAGATCGTGATTTCACTCTTTTATTTCGCTGTACTTAGATCATAATGAGGTCACTAATTTTTCTGCTAAAATAAATTTATTGTTTTTTTTAAATCTAATTTACTCTTTTTCAGTATCGTAATGATAAATGTAGTACATTTATGATCAATAAATAATTAATAAGATGCAAGAAGGTACAGTAAAATTCTTCAATGAAGAAAAAGGATTTGGATTTATTACTCCAAAAAACGGTGGAAGTGAAATTTTTGTTCACGTTTCAGGTTTATCAGAAAATATTCGTGAGAACGACGAAGTGCGTTACGAAATAGCAGAAGGCAAAAAAGGGCCAAACGCTGTAAACGTAGTAGTTGTCTAAATATAGGATGAGAAATGATCTAAAGTACTTGCCATGGCAGGTACTTTTTTTTTATAATAAATTCATAGGATCAGGAAGAGAATGTGGTGAACTTTAGATTTACATAAAGTAACCGCAATTATTGTCATCCCGAGGAACGAGGGATCTCCGCAAGAAACTAACACATAGTAAGTCACCAATCTTTGTAGAGCTACTTGTGGAGATCCCTCGTTCCTCGGGATGACAAACTACACGAAAAGCCTGTTATGAAAATGATTGTCCTAGCCCCGATAGAAGAGGAAATCCTTTTGTGGCGGGGTTCGCCACAAAAGATTGGAACGGATAGCGGGATTAGCTCCTGAAAAAAATAGTTTTATCATAAAAATCGGGATGATAAGAATGCACTTACGAGCTTTGAACTTAAGCTTTTGTCATCGAAGATAATTCTAAGTAATCAGCTTCGTACTTATAGACTTGAATTGTCCTTTATAATTTCACTACAATTTTTCCTTATTTCATTACAGATATTGAATTTTGGGTCTTCATTTTTTTAAATTTTAGAATTTACTACAATATATTAGCTTCTAAAATTAAAATAGAATGATGCAGCCAAACTCAAATTCAGACTCATTATGGGGAAGCACGAGAAAAATTTCACTTTTAGAAAAACTCTTCTGGAGAAATAAAAGAGAAAAGAAAGCACTGACCACGCCCGAAATAATTGAAAAAAAATGTGAAGGTATTTTAATAGGAGAACAAAAACTAAAATCGTTTCTCTTTTCTACTGATATGGCCATTATCGAAAACAATGATGCCGATGCCATTTTGGCTGTTTATCCTTTTGCACCATCTTCAAGAATTATAAAATCATTGGTCGATTTTTGCAGTAAACCCGTAATATGTGGTGTAGGCGGAGGAACAACAAGAGGCAAAAAATCCCTTGAAATGGCGCAATATGCAGAAGAAATGGGCGCGGCGGGAATCATTGTGAATATACCTTTTGAGAATCATGACTTACAAAAAATCAGAAAGAAAATAACCATTCCCATAATTGCCAGTATCGCTTCTTCGGATTATAATTTTTTAAAAAGTAAAATAGATGCCGGCGTTGATATTTTTCATGTAACAGGAGGGAAGTACACCAATAAAATCCTGAAAGATATTACTGTTAATTTTCCCGGTTTTCCCATCATGGCGACCGGAGGCACAAGTTTAGGAAATATCGAAGAATCAATATCCTCAGGCTCTAAAGCCATTGTTTTGTCGCCTCCTTCTAATAAAGATTTATTTAAAGTTATGATGGATAAATACAGAAAAAGCCTAAGCCATTTCTAGCCTCTATTACATCTTAGTAATAATAAACTCGCTTCGTCTGTTCATTTGATGTTGTGCTTCGGTACATGGAACTCCGTTAGAACAGTTATTAATAAGCTGCGTTTCTCCGTAACCAATGGCACTTTCGATTCTTTCCGGAGCAATTCCCTGCGAAATAATATAATCTCGGGTTGCTTTGGCACGTCGGTCAGAAAGTTCCAGATTGTATTGATCATTGGCTCTTGAATCGGTATGAGATTCAATTTTAATGACTACACTTGGATATTGGCTCATTAATAAAACGACTTTATTTAATTCGATTGCAGCATCATAACGAACATTTGATTTATCGAGATCAAAGAAAATAATTCCGATTTTAATTTTCAGCAAGCCGTCTTTTCGTTCTATCAGTAACGGATCGAGACCAATAGGAACCTGAGTTATTCCTGAGTTTTCGGGCGTAACAATGGCTTTGGTGCTTGCGGTAAAATTGTCTTTTACCGCTTCAATTGTATAAGGTGTATTACAATTGATGTTTTCGCTGAATTCAAATTTTCCGTCTATTTTAGAAACGGTTTCATCAACTTTTTGATTATCACTGTTTTTGAGTGTTACAATTGCGCCGGGAATTTTGTTGTTGGATATCGCATCAAAAACATAACCTTCAATAGCTTGTGTACAGCTTCTTTCGAAAGAATAAATATCGTCGTCGCCTTTTCCTGTTTTTCGGTTCGAACATACAAAACCTTTGTTGGTTTCTTCGTTTACGATATAACCAAAATCGTCCCGATTACTGTTTAGTGGTGCGCCCAGATTGTTTGGTGCATCGAAAATTCCGTCATTTAATCGGCTTTCGAAGACATCGAGCCCGCCCAGTCCTAGAAATCCATCTGAAGAAAAATACAGGGCTTTATCGGTTATAAACGGAAACATTTCGCGTCCGCTGGTATTTATTTTTTCGCCTAAATTCTTTGGGTTCGAATATTGGTCTTCGCCTAAAATATCGACTACAAAAATATCTGTAGCACCAATTGTGCCGGGCATGTCTGAAACGAAATACAATTTCTTCCCGTCTTTGCTTACAGAAGGCTGTCCAACCGAATAATTGTCGCTGTTGAACGGCAGTTCTTTTACGTTTTCCCATCGAACGGTTCCGTTGCTATTTTCTGTGGCTTTCGCCGAATATATTTTCAGGTTATTGATGCCTTTGCTGTCTCTTTTTAGTTTTCCGTTATAGTTATTTCGGGTAAAATAAATTGTTTTTTCATCTGGCGAAAAAGCAACACAGGCTTCGTGAAATTGAGTTGTAATTTCTTTTCCAAAACGTTCTTTAAAAGTAACATTGGTCTGCGATGGACTTATTTTTCCCAACTGCATGTTTAAATAAGGCTGATCGTTCCAGCCGTATTTTGCTGTTTTTATATAAGAAGAATCTACGGTTGTAGAATATACCAAGTCGCCTTTGTAAAACATAGGTCCAAAATCTGAATAAGCCGAATTGATTTCGAGATTTTCGAGTACAAACTGTGGTTTTATTTTCTTGATATCTTCGAATGTTACGGTTTTAAGCGAAAAATTCTGCGCTCTTGAATCGGTTGTTTTTTGCTTTTCAGAAAAACTTTTCATCCATTTTTTGGCGAGATCATAATTCTGAATTCCTTGCAACGATTGGGCATATCTAAAATAATATTCGGCAGGAACTTCGTTTGGATAATCCGCAAGCAGTTTGCCGTACCATTTACTGGCACTGGTCATTTGTGTATTAAAATAATGTGCGTCGCCAACACGCTGCAAAATTTCTTTAGAAAGGTCTCCATTTTTTATCGACAATTCATACGATTTTGCGGCTTCTATATAATACATTTTATCAAATAGAGCGTCGGCTGTTTTGTTTTTGGTTTGCGAATATATCATTTGCATTGCCAGCAATACCAGTATAGTAATTCTTTTTTTCATATGATATAGTATTAAAAGAATCTAGGAGATTTTAATCCCTTTTTGCGTGATACTAATTCAAATCGAAGCATAATTTCGTGCGTGCCGCTATTATACGTTTGTAATTCTGTTGTCGTATAATCGTAAGCATAACCTACATTAAACTGAGGCGTAATCTGCAAAGAAGCCAATGCACTTACAGAATCTCCGGTACGATAAGATGCTCCCAATGTAAAAGCATTGTTGAACATAAAATTGGCCGAAAAATCAGCAATAAGTGGTGCTCCGGCAACATATTTGACCAAAACAGCGGGTTTAAATTTTGTATGCGCCGAAAGATCAAAAACGATTCCTCCGATAAGGTAAACGTGCATTCTTTCGTTGACAAGATCATCGGCAATATCATCATAATTATATCTTTCGCGGGTCATAAAGTTAGGAACGGCAATCCCGATATAATCTCTTTCGCCATGCCAGTACAATCCTGCACCTACAACGGGCAGAAACTTATTGGTGATGTTTTCACGAAACTGCACATCAGGTTCTCTGTGGCTTCCTTTTGTCCAGTCTATATTGATTACGCGTCCTCCTCCTTTAATACCAAAAGACAATTTATGCGTTAGTCCGGATTGTATAGTATAAGAGAAGTTGGCATCAACATATTGTTCTTCAGAAGGGCCAATTTCCTCGCTTACTACAGACAAACCCAAACCAAGATTTTTGGCAATTGGAGTGTCTAAAGAAAAAGATTGTGTGTTTGGCGCTCCCTCAAGGCCAACCCATTGTGTTCTGTAAATTCCGGTTATCGCCAAATGCCCTAATGAGCCGGCATACGCAGAGTTAACACTAAGCGTATTATACATATACTGCGTGTATTGCGGATCTTGCTGTGCAGCAACACCAAATACAGAAAGCATCGTAATGATTGTGAAAATCTTTTTTATATTTTTAATCATAGCCAATTCTTATTTTGGTTATCCTATTTTATTTTAAATAAAGCCATCCCGATTTTTTAGCCGAACCGTTTCCGAGATCCAGAACGTAGAAATAAGTGCCTTCAGGAAGTGTTTTGGCAGATCCGTCTGCTTTTCCATCCCAGGTGTTATCGTATCCTTTTTTGAAGTAAACTAAATTACCCCAGCGATTGAATATTTCGATCTGATTATCCGGATATTGGGTTATACAATCAATATAGAATGTATCGTTTTGTCCGTCGTCGTTTGGAGAAAACTCATTATAAATTTTCAGACAGTTTGGCGATATGGTGGCAGTATCCTGATTGTTTGACGAATTGGTATCAATCTGATCCATTTTTACAAGATGAGCTGTATTTACATAATCATTAAAATCCTGTACTTTGGCTTTAATGGTTAAGGTTTGAGAACTTCCCACATTTACGGAAGGAATTGTCCAGATTCCTGTTGCACTATTGTAAACTCCCGATGATGCTGTTGCGCTATTTAATGTATATCCTTTCGGAAGAATATCCTGAACCTCAACATTTGTAGCCGTGAGATTTCCTCGATTTTCTGCAGTTATAGTAAAGGTTACTTCGCTGCCCATAGGAACTTCGGTTTGATCGACATCTTTGTTTATCGCAATATCAGTTGACGGAATATTTACAAATTCTGAATCTTCGTCGTCTTCGCTTTGATCGCCGTTATCATTATTAGGTTTACTGTCCGGATCAAATTGATTACTTGCTGTTATCTGGGCAATGTTCAAATAATCGCTACTGTCCAATCCGTGTGGGCTAGCAACAGTTGCCTGATACGTTAACGTAAGACCTCCAACAGGAACAGTTAAGTCGACCCATTTTATAATGCTTTTGCTAAAGATTCCTCCATTATTGATATTGCTGATATTGGTAAATCCTAACGGAATAAGATCTTCAACGGCAACTCCGGTAGCAATACTCGGACCTTCATTGTTGATTTGTATCGTATAGGTTACTACTTCGTTTACATTTGCATTTCTGTTGCTGACTGTTTTCTCTAAACTTAAATCGGCAACAGCCACTTTAATTTGCAAACTATCATAATCGTCTTCTGTAGTAACGCCGTTATTTGGCGTCGAATCCGGATCGGGCAGGTTACTGGCAATAATCTCGGTTGTGTTGACATATTGATTTGGAGCTCCAGATGGCGGATTTACTGTCGTGTAAATATCCAATGACTGATCTGTTCCGGCAACAATAGATCCCACATTCCAGACTCCGGTTACATAATTATAAAGACCGCTTGTAGGACTGCTTGTAAAATAAGTGAATCCCGGCGGCAACAAATCTTTCACCATTACACCGCTTGCATCTGCCGGACCATCGTTGGTAACAGTTACAGTGAAAATAACGGTTGACCCCACATCATGAACGGCATCTTCATTTAAGGCTGTTTTTTTGATCGATAAATCGGCCATGACAATTACCGGAGTTACTGCGATACTGTCGTAATCGTCTTCTGTTATAACACCATTTCCTGGTGTACTGTCAGGGTCAAACTGATTGGAGTTCATGATTTCGGCACTATTGAGGTATTCATTTGCAGATCCGGTTGGACTTTTTACAAATACATTGATCAATAATGTATGGCTGTTGCCCGGTAAAATAACCCCAGGCGACCATAATCCTGTTGTCTGATCATAAGCTCCTGATGTTGAATTGAAAAATATAAAGTCATATCCTGGCGGAAGAATATCTCTAATCGTTACGCCAGTCGCCATACTTGGGCCTGAATTGGTGACCGTAATCGAGAATGAAATCTGTGAGCCAACTGCCGGAGTCAGATTATTGTTGACTACGTTTTTCTCTATCGAAAGATCTGCAACCGCCGGAACAGGAGAAACCACTACAGAAGAAATATCATCTTCGCCGGCTGCGTTATTATTTGGTGTACTATCAGGATCAAATTCGTTTGAAGCATATACTTCGGCCGTATTATGATAGTCACCACTAATACTAACTTTGGCAGATATAAGCAGCGATTCTGAACCTCCATTTGGAATTGTTCCCACATTCCATATTCCGGTTGAATTGAAATATTGTCCTGTTGTAGAACTGTAAACAATATATTCGTAGCCATTTGGCAGAAAATCTTTTACTTGTACTCCGGTTGCTGCTTGAGGTCCGCTATTTTTTACTGTGATTTCAAAAGTAATCGTTGCTCCAAATATTGGACTCAAATTACCACCAACTACTGCTTTTGTAAGCGATAAATCCGCTGTAGCCTGAGTAGGAGTAACGGTTGCCGTTGCGTAATCGTCTTCGGTTGGAACTCCGTTATTTGGTGTTGAATTTGGATCTGGTAAACTGCTTGCCGTAACCTCAGCAATGTTGGTATAATTACCCGTTGCATTAACAGAAGCCGTTATTTGCAATGTTTGAGAATCTCCATTCAAGAGAGAACCAATATTCCATTTTCCGGTTGTTTTATTGTATGTTCCTTTAGTTGCCGTAAAACTGCTATACGTATATCCGGAAGGCAATAAATCGGTTACTTCGACACCTGTAACATTTTGAGGACCGCTGTTGTTTACGACAATTTCAAAAGTAACTAAAGCGCCCACCAATGGCGTTGGATTGCTAACTGTTTTAGTTAAGGATAAATTAGCAGCCTGATTAATTGGCACCGTAATAGCAGATCCGTAATCGTCTTCTGTGGTAACTCCATTGTTTGGAGTAGAATCCGGATCAGGAAGTGCTGCTGCTGTAATTTCGGCTACATTTAAATAATTTCCGGTAAGGTTTACTGTTGCGGTAATTTGCAATGTTTCTGATTTCCCATTAATTAAATTACCAACGTTCCATATTCCCGTTGTCGGATTGTAAGTTCCGGTAGAAATGGTAAAATTATTATACGTATATCCGTTAGGTAATAAATCCGTAACCTGAACTCCTGTATTATTTTGAGGGCCGTTATTGGTTACTACAACTTCAAAAGTAACTTGAGAACCTACCAACGGAGTCGTATTACTTACCGTTTTAGTTAAGGATAAATCCGATGCCTGATTACCTGGTGTTACGGTGGCAGTCGCATAATCATCTTCTGTAGTAACTCCGTTATTTGGCGTTGAATCCGGATCTGGAAGTCCAGCGGCAGTAACCTCAGCAATATTCAAATAATTTCCTGTGGAATTTACCGTTGCGGTTAATTGCAGCGTTTCTGATTTCCCATTAATTAAATTACCAACAGTCCATATTCCTGTTGTTGGATTGTAAGTTCCGGTAGAAATGGTAAAACTGTTGTATGTATATCCGTTAGGCAATAAATCCGTAACCTGAACTCCTGTATTATTTTGAGGGCCATTATTGGTTACAATTACTTCAAAAGTAACCTGAGATCCCACTAATGGCGTTGTATTATTTACGGTTTTAGTTAAAGATAAATCCGATGATTGATTCGTTGGTGTAACCGTTGCAGTTGCATAATCATCTTCCGTAGTAACCCCGTTATTTGGAGTTGAATCCGGATCCGGAAAGGCACTTGCTGTAACTTCGGCAATATTCAGATAATCTCCGGCAGGATTTACAATTGCTGTTATTTGTAAGGTATGAGGAGCTGCAACAGGCAGTAATCCAACATTCCAAAGCCCTGTTGTTGAATTATAAGTTCCGCTTGTGGCGCTGTAGGAAACATAAGTATATCCGGAAGGCAATACATCGGTTACTGTAACACCGCTCGTTCCTTGTGGTCCTGCATTGCTTACTTCTATGCTGAAGGTAACCTGAGAACCAATTAACGGACTGTTATTGCTTACTGTTTTAATAAGTGATAGATCTGCCGATTCCAGAATTGGAGTAGTAGAAGCCTCTGCATAATCGTCTTCGGTTGTGCTTCCGTTATTTGGTGTTGAATCCGGATCCGGAAGATCGCTGGCGTTGACTTCGGCTATATTTGTGTAAACTCCTGTTGGATTTACAGCAGCAACAATCTGCAAGGTTTCAGAGTCTCCGTTGGCTAAATTTCCAACAGTCCAAATTCCGGTTAATGGATTATAAGTTCCTGTAGAAACCGTAAATCCGATGAAAGTATAACCACTTGGCAATTGATCTTTTACCTGAACTCCTGTATTGTTTTGAGGACCGCTGTTGCTTACGACAACTTCAAAGATAAATTGCGAGCCCACAAGTGGGGTCGGGTTGCTTACCGTTTTGGTCAATGATAAATCAGAAGATTGATTCACCGGAGTCGTAACGGCTGATGCATAATCATCTTCTGTTGTAACTCCATTATTTGGTGTTGAATCCGGATCAGTAACATTTGCTGCTGTTATTTCTGCAGTATTAAGATAAGTACCCGTTGCATTTACAGTTGCAGTAACTTGAAGGGTTTCAAATTTTCCATTAACCAAATTACCAACTGTCCAAACTCCTGTATTTGGGTTATACGCTCCTGTTGAAACAGTATAACTATTAAAGGTATATCCTGATGGCAGTAAATCGGTAACCTGAACTCCTGTATTGTCCTGCGGTCCGCTGTTGGTTACAATTATAGCAAAAGTAACTTGTGTACCTACTAATGGCGTGGCATTGCTTACTGTTTTGGTAAGCGATAAATCAGATGATTGTTGTATCGGAACTGTTGCAACTTCTGCATAATCGTCTTCTGTTATAATGCCGTTGTTTGGAGTGGAATCCGGATCAGCAATATTTGCGGCTGATATCTCGGCTTTATTAAGATAATCTCCCGTTGCATTTACAGTTGCGGTAACTTGCAGCGTTTCAAATTTTCCATTTACTAAATTACCAACTGTCCAAACTCCAGTATTTGGGTTATAAGCACCTGTCGAAACGGTATAACTGTTATACGTATATCCGGATGGCAGTAAATCTGTAACCTGAACGCCTGTATTATCCTGAGGCCCGCTATTGGTTACGATAATAGCAAAAGTAACTTGGGTACCTACTACTGGCGTGGCATTGCTTACTGTTTTGCTAAGAGATAAATCAGAGGATTCCTGAACAGGAACTGTTGCAACTTCTGCGTAATCATCTTCTGTTGTAACGCCATTATTTGGAGTTGAATCCGGATCTGGAAGATCGCTCGCCGTTACTTCTGCTTTATTAAGATAATCGCCTGCTGCATTTACGGTTGCCATAATTTGAAGGGTTTCAAATTTGCCATTTACTAAATTACCAACTGTCCAAACTCCTGTTGATGGAACATAAACTCCCGTTGATACGGTAAAACTATTATAAGTATATCCGTTAGGCAATAAATCGGTAACCTGAACTCCTGTATTATCCTGTGGGCCATTATTGGTCACGATAACTTCAAAAGTAACCTGAGAACCTACTAAAGGCGTTGGATTATTGACTGATTTTGTTAATGATAAATCGGCTGATGGCTGAATAGGAGTAATAACCGCATTGTCTTCGTCATCTTCGCTTTGATCTCCATCGTCGTTATTTGGAGTCGAATCCGGATCCGGAAGATTACTGGCCGTAACTTGCGCCACATTAGTATAAATACCCGTTGGCAGTACTTTTGCATCTATAATAAGAGATTCAGAAACACCAACATCTACCGTACCTACGTTCCATAAACCGGTAATATCATTATAAATACCTGCGGATGAGCTGTAATTTATAAATTGAAAACCGGACGGAAGTAAATCCGTAACCTGAACTCCGGTTGCATTATTCGGGCCGCTGTTGGTAATGACCAATTCAAAAGAAACCTGGCTTCCCACAACCGGACTTGTATTTCCGGCTACTACGTTTTTCACTAAAGATAAATCTGCAGATGGGCCGATAAAAGTAATCTCGGCAGTATCCTGATCGTCTTCTGTAGGTACATTATTATTTGGAGTCGAATCCGGATCCGGTAAATCACTTGCCGTTACCTGAGCGACATTTAAATAACTTCCTAACGGATTTACAAATGCGCTGAAAGTTAAGTTGATATTAGCACCGCTGGCTATAACTAAGTTGTTCCAGTCTATTGAGGCATTGGCAACCTGATACAAACCTCCGTTGGATACAGATCCCGGAATCAGTGTATAACCTACCGGAATAATATCCTGAACACTTACTCCCGTAGCATTTCCGGGGCCTTTATTGACAACATTAATGGTAAAATCGACTTGTTGTCCCGCTGCCGCAGAAGTTGGAGTAACAGATTTGGTCAATTCTAAATCAGCTGCTTTTAGAGTAACATTGGCGCTCGCCATGTCATCTTCCGGAAGACCGTTGCCCGGAGTACTATCAGGATCGACCTGATGTGCGGTTTGAATTTCGGCAGTATTGATATAATTGGCTGCTGTGGCAACATTTACTTTTGCTGTAATTTGTAACGTAAGTGAGTTTCCGTTGTTGAGATTTCCAACATTCCAAATGCCTGTTGTATTGTTGTATTTACCCGCTCCATTATCGCTTACATATGTATAACCCGGAGGAAGCTGATCTGAAACGGTAATCCCCGAAGCATTATTTGGTCCGCTATTCGTTACTCTAATGGTAAATACCACGTTGTCATTAATGCTTACTGTGGATGGTGAAACTGTTTTTTGAAGCGATAAATCGGCAACATCTAATATGAAATCGGCATCGTCCTGATCGTCTTCTGATAAAATATTATTATTTGGAGTACTATCAGGATCAAATTGATCAGAAGCAATGACTTCGGCCATATTTAAATACGATCCGGTTGGGAGCACTACAGCTTTAAACGTTAATGTAATTCGCATTCCGTTAGGAACGGTCAGATTGTACCACGATAAGGTATTGTCGCCAATATTGTACTGTCCGCCAAAATTTGCTGAACCCGGAATTATCGTATAACCCGTCGGGATGTAATCTCTTACTGCAACTCCGGTAGCATCTACCGTTCCGCCAAGAGAGTTATTATTGAAAACCTGTATGCTAAAAGTTACGGTATCGCCCGCACTTCCTGTCATAGGTGTAATAGACTTAGTCAATTCAAGATCGGCAACAGATAAAATAGTTAATGTTACCGTATCGGATGAAATAGCACAATTTCCGTTGGTTACGGTCCATCTTAGAACATAGGTTCCGGCAATAGTACCTGTAACGGCTGTTGTAGGGGAAGTTTCATCGGTAAATCCGACTGTGCTAGGCCCTGACACCTGAGTCCATTCTCCTGTGCCTACAGTTGGAGCTGAAGCATTCATATTTACGGGTGAAAACTGCGGAATTGTCTGATCTGGTCCTGCATTTGCTGTTGAGGGAAGATCATAAATGGTCACTTCTACAGAATCCTCCGAAATACATCCATTAAGGTTTAAAGTTGTAACTGTCCATTTGAACAAGTAAGTTCCCGGAATTAAGCCCAGCATTAAAGAGTTTTCACTGTTTGGCGAAGCGATATTGGCATTATTTGGCCCCGAAGTCATAGTCCAGGTTCCAATACCAGAAGTTACGGCTTGGGCTGCCATTACAGCGGTATCTTCGTCGCACAATTCCTGATCTGGTCCTGCATTTGCAATAGAGGGAGGAATATCGTTAAAGGTTATTTCTACGGTATCCGAAGAAGGCTGACATAACGATGGGTTTGTAAAAGGTCCGTTTGTTACTGTCCAGGTTAATCGATACGTTCCTAAAGTTGTAATATTAGACAGCATTGTTACAGGACTATTAGGATTATTGATAACAACGGCACCTCCGGAGGGATCGTCTCCGGGACTGGCAAAAGACCATGTTCCGATACCTACTACAGGCGGAACGGCGTTGGTTTGATAAGTCGTTTGACAGGCTGCTGTATCATCTGGACCTGCATTTGCAGTACTTGGTGCAGCGTTCATTTCAATTCTTACAATGTCTGATAAGGAGCGGCAGGAAGCATTTTCGAATACCCATTCCAGAATATAAAGTCCCGGAACTGTTAATCCTGTAACTGTCGTTAATGGGGCAGAAGGCGTCGTAATTACAGCAACACTTCCTACGGGCTGGTAAACAAAACGCCATTCGGCAACAGAAACATCAGGTGGCGGTATGTTTCCAGTTAAAGTGGCTGTTCCTCCAACATCAGAAATACATAAAATTTGATCTGGTCCTGCGTTTGGATTGATACTGGCACCGCTGAAAACATCAACATTTACCGAATCTGAAGATCCCGTGCAAGTACTGCCGTCAGGATTCGTTACCGTATTGGTTGTATAAGTAAAAACGTAAGTATTTCCCGGAACAACCGTAGCATTGGCTACATAGTTGCCCGGAGGAGACTGCGTAATCACCACATCACTTACATTTCCTGATGTACTGGTTAACGTCCAGGTTCCTTTAGAATTTTCGTTTCCTTTCAGCTGAATACTGGTTACATCACAAAAACTCTGATCGGTGCCGGCATTTGCTGCAGGAGTAACCACAATAGTTACATCATCCTGAGTTCCGTTACATAAAAAGATACTTTTTGCTGTAATTGTCCATCTAAAAGTATAAGTACCGGCAACTAATCCGTTTATTACCGTATTTGGATTGGAAGGATTTACAATATTAGGCTGATTGGGAGCGCCTGTTAAAACAGACCATTGCCCGCTTTCGAAAAAACTGTCATAAGCACTTCCCGCCATTGTAACGCTTGTGCTGTTACAAATGTTTTGATCCGGTCCTGCATTTGCAACAACAGGAGGAATTCCAATCGTTAAGTTGATATCATCAAAAGCAACACCGCAGACTTCGGCATTTATCGTCCATCTAAAAATGTAATAACCGCTATAAGCAAAAGTAAAAACAGCATTAGGATCATGCTCATCGCTTATAGTATAACCACCGGCTCCTGAAATTCTTGTCCAGGTACCAATTCCGCCGCTGCTTGCTGATGCTGCCATGGTTATAGTAGTACCGCATATTTCCTGATCGGGTCCTGCATTGGCTTCCGGAGGCGTATTTGCAATGGTAACCTTTACAGAATTTTTATTAGGATCACATAATCTTGTTGCGGTTTCAATTGCCCATGTAAAGGTATAAGTACCACTCGCGGGTACATTTACCAAGGTATTTGGATTATTTACATCGGCAATAACAACCCCTGCTGAAGGAGTAACTGACCACGTACCAGTTTCAAAAATACCAGGTGTATTTCCGCTTAAATTAAAAGAAGTTGTGCCTGAAGGATAACAGGCGTCAGGACCAGCATCAGAGGTTGATGCGGCATTTGTATTATTTGTTAGAATTGTTACAGTATCAGAAATAGATGCACTGCAAGACGGGCCGGGATGAAGATACGAAATTGTCCATTGTAATTGATAGGATGCAGAATTAGTAGCAAAACCTGTAACTGTGGCATTTGGATCATTAAGGTCAGAAAAAATAAGTGTATTAGGCCCTGGGGTTTGGCTCCATTCGCCAATTTCACCACTTAAAGCAGGGGTTGCTGCAAGGGTAACTTGCGCATTTGCACAAACTACCTGATCCGGACCGGCATCAGTAATTCCTAAAGTACTCGCTGATACATATATAGTTACTGTAGAAACAGAAAAGCCACATTTTGAACCACCACCTTTCGTAATGTATTCAAAAACATAACTTCCGGGGATTAATCCTGTTACTTGCGTATCTACTGAAAAAATATCGGCAATTACAGCATCATTTGGTCCGCTAAGCTGACTCCAGAAGTGTAACCCTTCATCTGTCATAACTCCGGATAAAACTGTGGCCGTATCTCCGCAAGGCAAGCTTACATTTGAACCTGCATTGGAAGGAGTAGGCTCACCGGAAACTAAAATATTCAAAGTATCAAAGCCATAATCACAGCCAATAGGAAGCGATCCGTCTTGTTTTCGTATAAATTCAACTATATATTCGCCAGAAGTAGTGAGGGTAAGTGTCAAGGAATTTCCGATATCAGTCAGGGCAGTAGGGAATGGACCCAACGGAGAAGTACTCGGACCGCTTACAATTCGATATTGATTGTAACCCGTTCCTGTTACTGTTAGCGGAATTGTAAATACCGTGGCATTACAGCTTCCTACCAAATCATCTCCATTATTGGCTAAAATTGTTCTGGTAGCACTGTTAAATTGTACAACATAATCTTTGGTAAAAACGCAGCCTGTATTACTATTTGTTAGTGTATATCTAAAGCGATAAGGATCTCCTGCATCTGAAATATTAGTAACCAATGTGGTCGGATTATTTGGAGAAACTATTACAGCGCTAGGATCTCCTTCAATTCGTGTCCATTGAACGGTTTCACCTGCGTATAATGGTGTTTGTGCAATAAGCGTAACCTGATTAATAGAGCTGTCGCAGAAGAAAATATTTTCATCACCACCAGGCAGAGTCGTCACATCCTGTGTTGCAGGAGGTACTACAATGGTAACAAGATCATTACCGGAAGCACAAGGTCCTGTAACATTCCATCTTAAAGTATAAGTACCTTCTGTTAGGTTAGAGACCTGTGTGTCATTTGCATTTGGATTTGCAATTGTAGGTGTATTAGGTCCGCTTACAAAAGTCCATTGACCATTTTGTCCGTTAAGGCCACAGCCACCATAGGTTCCTGCAAGCTTTGTCGTTTGTGTAGTCGTATAACAATTGCTAAGTGTTTGATCAGGTCCGGCAGAAATGGGTTTAACTCCTCCGTAATTTGTCACGGTAATCTGCGATGTTGTTCTGCATCGTTGTCCGGCTGCATATTCAGGACCTTCTATAACCCATTGAAGCGTAGTCGTACCACAGCTAGTTTGTGGTAAAGTTATGGTTGAGGTAGGCAAATTGGGAAAATTAATCACAACTCCCGCATTATTAGCCCCCACAATTTCCCAATATGCCGTTTCTCCTGTATTTTGAGGCGTATTTGCCGTAATCGTTAAAGTCCCTGAACTATTAGGACAGCTTGTTATATTACCTCCTGCGTTGGCAATAGTGATAGGCTGAACATTTACTACCTTATCCTGATAAGTAAGTACGCCGTCTCCGCAGGTTGCACTATATCTAAAGATATAAGAGTTTCCTCCTGTATAACCGGAAACCGTAGTGCTAGGGTTGTTGGGAGAATTAATTACCACTGTTGGTCCTGATATCTGTGTCCATAAAACATTTCCAATAATGGGAGATGGATTATTTCCGGTGAGCACCAAAGCATCTGTTTCGCAAATAGTAACATTTAAGATACCGGCATTTACAGAACAATTTTGACCATAAGAAGTAGTTGTATATACGAGTAGTATAAATAGGGTACAAAATAGTTTTTTGAAATAATTCTTAATTTGTATAGATCGTTTCATAGGCTACAGGATTGCTTTTTGAGTTCGAACAATTTAAGTATGACTGCTAATTAGTAAATAATTTATAAGCAGAGATAAACAGCATAATTGCTAAGAGTAATTAGGTAAATATCTCTGTGTTCTATTAGAAGTTATTGTATTATTAAAGAATACTATAGACCCGCTTAGACTTTCAAATCAAAAAATTAAAAGCAGGTCTTTATTAGTATTAATGTTATTTTTTATTAGGTAATAGCAGTTTTCAAAAAAATAAAACGGCTATTGAAATTTTAGAACATTTCTTAAAAAAATAGGTTTAAAAAAAATTATTGTTTTAAATCCACCGTAACCTTTTCAATTTTACCCTGAAAAGTAAAAGGGGCATCGTAAGTTCTGTCTACCGGAGTACCAAAATCTTCTCCAACATCAAGAGTTTCATCAGCAGAGAAACGACTCGGAACTGTTTTAGGAATATCTCCGCTTGCTACTTTTTTTCCGTCGACCAATAAGGTTGCTTTTGCCGCTTTACCAACACCTCCGCCGGCATAATCAAAATTTACTACGATGGTATGTTTACCCGCAGTTAAAGCAGTTGGTGATTGTATACGCCATTTATGATTAGGATAATGAGAGAAAGCGTAGGCAAAAGTTGGTTTTCCTTTTTGAAGCATTAAAGCCAATCCCGCAAAATAACCGCCCTGAGTAATAATCATTCCTTCTTGTCCAGCTTTTACCTCTACATCAGCTGTGATACTAAAGGAGGTGTTTTTCATATTAGGCGCCATTCCTTCTGTGATACGTGATGTTCCCTGATAGAAAGTAAATTTTGTTCTTCCTTTGTTTAAATTTGGACGATTTTCAGGATTTACACGGTCAATATAGCGATCATCAAAAGGGAAAACTTTATATTTCTGAGCTTCTTCCATAAAAGCCTTTTGCATTTCTTTTAGCTTTTCAGGATTTTGTGCCGCAATATCATTCGCCTGGCTATAATCTTTAGTAAGATCGTATAATTCCCATTTATAATCTTTTACAGGATCTTCAGAAGGGATTGGATGTCCTTGCCAAGGCAGATTTTTGGGTGTAGTATTCGCCAGCCATCCATCTTTATAAAAACCTCTATTGGCAATTACTTCAAAATATTGAGTTTTGTGCGTTTCTGGAGCATTTGCATTATCAAACGAATACACCAGACTTTTTCCTGCTATAGGTTCTTGCTCAAAACCATCTACTTTTTTAGGCTGAGGTATATTGGCTGCTTCCAGAATCGTTGGCACAATATCTGTAATATGAGCAAACTGACTGCGTATTTGTCCTATTTGTTTGATTCTTGCTGGCCATGAGATTACCATTCCGGTACGGCTTCCGCCTAAATGTGAAGCAATTTTTTTATCCCATTGAAAAGGCGTATTCATAGCATGTGCCCAGCTTTGTGAATAATGTTCTGCCATCCACGGACCTCCAAAATCGTCGAGATGTTTTAGCATAAATTCTTCGGTATCAACTTCGCCATTTACCATGATTCCTATTTCGCTGGTTAAACCCTGACCGGTGGGATCTTCGGCGCTGGCTCCGTTATCTCCCATGATAAAAATGACCATAGTGTTGTCGTATTGCCCTAAATCTTTGATAGATTGCAATATTCTTCCAATCTGGTTGTCGCAATAGGCGAGCATTGCTGCATAAACTTCCATCTCTCTGGCGGCTACTTTTTTCATTCCGGGAGATAAAGCATCCCATTTTTGATATTCCGGCGGAGTAGCGGCCAATAAAGCATCCGAAGGGATAATACCTAATTTCTTTTGATTTTCGTAAGTAGCGATACGTTGTTTGTCAAATCCCTGATCGAATTTTCCTTTAAATTTTGCAATCCATTCTTTTGGTGCCTGATGAGGTGCGTGTGCGGTTCCCGGTGTGTAATAAGCAAAGAAAGGTTTGTTTGGCGAAACATTTTTTTGCGTTTGTATCCAATGAATGGCATGATCGGCTAAATCTCGGTCTAAAATATAGTCAGGATCTACTTTTTCGTCTTTAAAATAAGGATCTACAGGTTTTGTACCTTCAAACAAGGCTGGTCTGAACTGATGTGCATCGGCACCCAAAAATCCATAAAAATATTCGAAACCTAAACCTGTTGGCCATAAATTAAACGGTCCGGCAGGAGTAGATTGCCAATCTGGTACATTGTGATTTTTTCCAAACCATGAAGTACCATAGCCATTATCAGTCAATATTTTACCAATAGTTGCAACGCTGCGCGGCACTAGACTATTATATCCGGGATAAGGCGTAGAGAATTCCATGATAATTCCTGTTGCTGCCGTATGATGGTTTCGTCCTGTAATAAGGGCGGCTCTCGAAGGAGAACAAACTGCTGTAGTATGAAATCGGTTGTATCGTAATCCGTTTTTGGCAAGAGCATCAAAATTAGGTGTTGGTATTGGGCCCCCAAAAGTAGAACTGGCACCAAAACCGACATCATCGATCATAATTAATAATACGTTGGGAGCTCCTTCTGGCGCACTGATTTCTTTAGGCCATTCTATAGGATCAGAATCTTTGATAGTAGGAGCAACTTTTCCCACCTTTTGGTAAGGCTCTATAGGAAGAACAGTTCTATCCGGCCAATTTTGGGCAGATAAATTTTCCTGAACACAGATTAAAGTAATAAAAAGTAAAAACAGTATTCTCAAGGGTAAAAAATTAATTTTCATAATTATTTTTTTTAGTGATTTTGAAAAAAGAACTGAGGATTATAGATGATAAATGCCAACGGCAGCTGAAAATAAAATTTACTCCAGGAATACCTATTTAAGAGGATATATGGGGTTAAAAACTAAAATGTTAAGAAAGTATTAAAATTAGAAAAAAGGGAATGAAAAGGTAAGGTTGAGGAGTGAAAAATGGTTGCAAGTTATAACTTGCAACATCTTTTTTACGATTTTTTCTTACGATTTCAGGTTTTTGCTTTTACCATTAAAATTAAACTAAAACCAAATTTTTGATAATGAAAAACAGGCGTGAGTTAAGCAATAACGGAGCATTACAGAGAAATATAGAAAAGAGTTGAATACTAAAAAAGAATAAAAAAAAATGCTAAACTTGTTACGTTTAGCATTTTGATGCATTAAAAAGGAATAAAATATTTGAAAAATTGTGCTACTTAAAAATTTAAATCATTTTTTTCGCATTTTGCATTGTTTTTTTACTTCGTTATAAATGCGCGAATGATTTTTATTCGTGCATTTTTTGGTTAAAGTAAATTTTGAATTGGCTGAAGATATAAAATCTGAAAATGTTGCAATTAACCTTTCGAAATTGTTTCAGAAATTTTATCTCCTAATGCTTTTAGTTTCTCAAAGGTTTCTTTAGAAACTAATTCTTTATCTATGCTTGCCTTTAGTTTTCCGTCTCTTAAAACAAAAGAATATGCGGTTTGACCGTCACTGTCTTTTTTCCAGATTTTACTGCCGGATTCATGTGATAATAAATCGTTGTCTAAATTATCAGACAATAAATTTTCTACTTTTTTATTTTTATTAGCATCAAAACTTGCCAGTAAAGAATAATAGTTGTCTGAATCAGAAATAGAAACTGATGAAGAAGATTTTGTTGTTCTTGTTTGTGTCGAAGGGGCTTTTGCAACGGCTGTTGTATTTCCCGCTTTAGCTTCTGCTGTTTGTGCCTGAGCCAAAGTTCCTAAAATTAGCATTGTTATAATTAAAATGATTTTCATGTGTATTATTTTTAAATTTTTATTCGTTTTTAGTATTAAATTTAAATCCCAAACCTCTTACGCTGGGAATAGAGATGTCCGGATCTTCGCTAAAATATTTCCTAAGACGACTGATAAAGACATCCATGCTTCGTCCGGAAAAGAAGTCATCATTGCCCCAGATTTCTTTTAAAATATCTTCACGTTTCACCAGCTTGTTTTTATTGGCATATAAAAACCGAATCAGGTGCGCATCCTTTTCGGTTATTTGGTGTGTAATTTTTTCATGAGAAAGCGTATAATTATCGCCATCAAAAACATACGTTCCAATAGAAAGTACGTTAGGTTCCGGCGCATTCGTTACAACAGGTTTTTGACTGCGTCTCAGGATGTTCTGAATTCGTAAAATCAATTCTTCGACTTCAAAAGGTTTTACGACATAATCATCGGCACCAAGACGTAAGCCTTTTATTTTATCTTCCTTAAAGCTTTTTGCTGTTAAAAAGATAAAAGGAGTCTCCGGATGTTTGTCGATAATATTTTCAGCCAGGGTAAAACCATCCATATGGGGCATCATGACATCCAGAATACAAATGTCCGGTTTCGTATCTGAAAAAATCTTCAACGCCTCTTTTCCGTCTTTTGCCCAGGTAACAGTAAAGCCCGAAAATTCAAGATATTGCTTTAATATAGAAGCATAATCAAAATCATCTTCTGCTAATAATATATGGTGTTTCATACCGGAATTGTAATGGTGAATAATGATCCTTTTTGTTCTTCGCTTTTTACGGTAATGGTTCCTTTATAGGTTTTGACCAATTGTTTGATATAGAATAATCCAAGACCAAGCCCTTTGTTGTTGTGAATGTTTCCTTTATCGACCCGATAAAACTTATCAAAAATCGAAGCCTGTTCCCTGATAGGAATACCTTTTCCGTTGTCTTTTACAGAAAGAATAAAATTCCCTGTTGTTATTTTTAAATCTACCTCAATTTTTCGGGCACCATATTTTACGGCATTATCTAATAAGTTGATTAAAATGGTGTTGAGGTGAAAACGATCCATAGCAATAGTAAAAACTTCTTCCTGACTTGTAAATTTGATTGCTACATCAGGTTTAGAAAGTTTAAAATCCTCGATCATATCTTTAATTTCATCACTCGTAACTTCAATATTTTCTTTATTGGCAATAGGCGTTACAGAAGCTTCTCTTACCTGACGAAATAATTTTTGTAATCGTTCATTTTGCCTGTCGATCATAGCCAGCGTATTTTTATAATGTTCCGGGCTCATTTGCTGGTCTTTTCGCTGCAATGTTTTAATAGCAATATCCATCGTAGCAAGCGGCGTTTGAAATTCGTGTGTAATATTGTTGACAAAATCCGTTTTAATATCGGCAATACGTTTTTGAGTAATTAGGTTTTTCAGCGACATATAATACAAGAAAACTACAAAAGCCATTAATAGTACCGAAAAGATCAGCAGTCCGCTCATTTTAGAAATGATAGTACGCTGCAATTCATCAAAACCATAATAACGCTCGCTTTTTATGAGTAGGGTAAGTTGATTATTGCTGTCTTTACTCTCTGAACGCCCCGTAGCAGAGAGGATTTTATTCTTTTTTAAAGTGTCACTGGCCAGGATCAATATTTTTCCTTTAAATAAAGTATCTATTTTTCCATTATTTAACAATGTAATCGAATTCAGGTAGATAGAATAATCAATATCGTAATCATCAGGTTGCCCCATTTTTTTCATGTAAACTTTCGTGGCTTTCGAAAGTGAATCTTTTTTGGCATTCACGTAAGTGGTAAAATTTTGCTTTGTTACCTTTCCTTCGGCATATTCTTTTGCGTATTTTTTTAAGTTTAGCGACCAGGTATCACTTATTTCTTCCCATTCGTCAGTATCTTCCAGACGGGAAATTTGTTTTTTTATAGAAGTGTTTATTTCCTTTTCGTATAGTTTATAAGTATTGTAGATAAAATAGCCCTGAATTGTAGCCAAAGCGATTACTGTAAAGATACAGGCACCAATTAAAAGCATTATTTTTCTTTTCATTTCTTTCAATATTATAATTCGCAATAAGAGAATTAGTTTGTTTTTGTTAAGGCAAAGCTATTGCATTTTAAGCTTTTTTAAATTAAAAATACAAGCGTTAACCCTACGTTAACCAAATTTATAAACTATAATCAGGACAAACCCGCGTCAGGATTAAAAAGCATTCAATAATTTTTTTCAGGTGTTTACATTCTATTTTTTACCTTTTAGTGTTTAACCCTTCGTTAACCCTGTGTTAACCATTTTTAGAAAATGATTTACTGAGTTTTGCATCAAATAAATCATCAATGAAAAAATTAATTATGTTACTGTTGTTGGGTTCTTTTGCGGGATATTCGCAAGAAGTTTCCCTATCTGGAAAGGTACAAGACGGCTCTCATCAAGCCGTACCTTTTGCAGATGCCGTGCTTTTGCAGGCAAAAGATTCTGTGAGTTACAAACAAACACAAACAGATGAGTCAGGAGAATTTCGCTTTCGCGGAATAACAAAAGGCGAATATTTGCTTCAGATGAAAATGATGGGTTTTGAAGAATATTACAAAACGATTAGTATTCAGAAAGATACAGATTTGGGTATACTTTCTTTAAAAGAAATTTCAAACAATCTTGACGGAGTGACCGTTACTTCAAAAAAGCCTATTGTAAAACGATTGACGGACAGGCTTGAGTTTGCTGTAGAAAACTCCTCATTATCATCTAACAATGCCTGGGAAATTTTAAGCAAAACGCCTAGCGTAACGACAAGTGCTACAGGAGCAATTAGTATTCGCGGAAGCCAAAGTATATTGGTAACCATTAATGATAAAAAAGTCTATTTGAGCGGCGACGAACTAAAGCAGTTTTTAGAAAGCACAAGCGGAGAAGAGGTAAAATCGATAGAAGTCATTACCAATCCGCCTGCAAAATATGAAGCGCAGGGAAGTGCTGTTTTAAACATTAAACTAAAAAAGAATCTTTCGTTAGGATATAAAGGTTCTGTCAATTCGGCTTATGTACAATCGATATACCCAAAAGGAGTTGTATCTACGAATCAATTTTATAAAGGAGAAAAACTATCTCTTGCCGGAAGGTATAGTTTTGGATCTGGTGTATATGTGAATGAAGGGACAGATGTTGCGCATTATCTAAAAGACGATGGTGCTATCGACTCGCGTTGGGAAAGTATCATGAGGCGTAAATCAAAATCATTACAACAACATTCGTATCGACTTCAGGCATCTTACGAAATTGATTCGCTTAATACGATTTCTGCCGGAGGTACCGGATTAATGACGCCTAAACAAGTAGGAGATTTTACAGTGCCAACATTTATTTATGACGGTAATGGTGCTTTGGATTCGCTTTATATAACGCAAAATAACCGCAGAACTCCCTTAAAAAATAATGCTTATAATGTGTCTTTTGACCATTTGTTTAGCGAAAAAGAAAAAGTATCTGTAACGGCAGATTATACAAAATACTGGCGTCAGGAACGTCAGGATATTACTTCTGCATTTTCACTGCCTGAAGAAAGTCCGTATCGAATTACTCGTTTTATAAGCGATAATGTACAGGATATTCAGCTTTTTTCTGCGCAGACAGATTATTCGAACGAAAAAAACGGCGTGCTGGAAGCAGGATTAAAATTTGGAAACGTAAAAGCCCAAAGTAATCTTGATTATAAAGACGAAGTTAATGGCGATTTTGTAAACAATCCAAACAGAACGAGTCTTTTTCTGTATGATGAGTCGATAATGGCAGGATATACAAGTTATAGCAAAGAATTTGGAAAGTGGAGCCTAAAAGCCGGTTTACGCGGTGAATATACAAGCCTAAAAGGAAATTCGGTGACAACGGCTGAAATTAATGAACAGCATTATTTTAAGCTTTTTCCAACATTTTACGGTCTTTATAAACCATCAGAAGGGCATGAGATTGGTATTTCGTACGGAAAGCGAATCACGCGCCCACAATACAGCAGGCTAAATCCGTTTCGTTCTTATTACAACTCGTATTCTTATTTTACGGGCGATCCTAAATTGTTGCCTACCATTAGTCATAATCTTAATTTGCTTTATACATTAAAAAATAAGTACAATTTTGATTTGTTTTATCGTCTGGAAAAAGATCCTTCGATGGAAATTTCGTATCAGGATTATGAAACCAATATGCTGGTGTATCATTTTACCAATATTAAAAAAGACTTTGCTTTTGGACTTGAGTTTAATACCAATCTTACTTTGTATGATTTTTGGGAATCCGGAATTCAGACAGGATTGAGTTATGTTGAAGATAGTTTTCAGGGAAGAGACGGGAATTTATATAAAAACGGAAAACCAACTTATAATACCAGTATTAGCAATCGTTTTGTGCTGAGCAAAAAGAAAGAATTAACGGCAGAACTCAACTTTCAGTACAATTCTTCATCTGTGCAAGGTACTTTTGTTTTCAGTGAGACTTCGAATCTTTCGGCTTCTATTCGAAAGAAAATATGGAAAAGCAATGGCGAAGTATATGCAATCCTGTCGGATATTTATCGTGGAGAAAAAGAAAAGGTGGTGACAGATTATGCCAATCAGTACAATTATTTTAAGTCGTATGGCGATACTCAAAGTTTTAGAATAGGGTTTCGTTATAATTTTGGTAACCAAAATTTGGTCAACAAAAAGAAAGAAGGTCAAACTGAAGAGCAGGGGAGATTGTAGATTTTTTAGAAAAGCAAAAAGACTGTTTGAAATTACTTTTCAGACAGTCTTTTTTTTATTCTAAAGAAGAAAATATTCTAACTAAAACTCCCATCTCACAAACGCTTCCATAGCGGCATAGTGCGCCAAACCAAGCTGATTGTACAATTGAGCTGTTTCGCTGTTTCGGTCTTCAGCTCTCTGCCAAAATTCTCTGGCATCAGTTCCCTGGAAAACAACGCCGTCTTTTTGCGATTGATGTTTGAAGATTCCGTGACGTTTCGCCAAAACCTGATCCGGGCTCATTGGTACAGCCATTTCGACTTCGTCAATTCCCCATTCCTGCCATGCGCCTCGGTATAACCATAACCAGCAATCGTCCATAAATGGTTTTGGTTTTAAGGCTTTAACAGCTTCGAAAATAGCATCCAGACAAACTTTATGTGTTCCGTGCGGATCAGCCAAATCTCCTGCAGCGTATATCTGGTGCGGTTTAATTTCCTCAATTAAATCCATTGTAAGCTGAATATCTTCGTTTCCTAAGGGCTTTTTTTCTATAGCTCCGGTTTCATAAAAAGGGAGTTCCATAAAATGGATCTGCTCATCTGGCAAACCTACAAAGTGACTTGTAGAGCGAGCTTCTCCCTTTCTAATTAAACCTTTTATGTATCGCACTTCCGGAATATCAATTTCGCTGTTTTTTTTGTTCTCTAAAAAAGTTTGTGCTTTTTTGTAAATGTTATCGGCTTCTTCGCTTTTGATTCCGAATTTTTCATTGTAATCAATTACGAATCTGGCAAAACGCAGCGCTTCATCATCCGCTACAGCGATATTTCCTGAGGTTTGGTAGGCAACATGAACTTCATGACCTTGTTGCTGTAAACGCATGAAAGTGCCTCCCATACTAATAATGTCATCATCTGGATGCGGACTGAAAATCAACACACGTTTTTTTGCAGGCTCTGCTCTTTCCGGACGATTTGCATCTTCGGCATTTGGTTTTCCGCCCGGCCAGCCTGTAATCGTATTTTGAAGTTTATTGAATATTTTAATATTGATGTCGTATGCCGGACCAGAATCTGCCAATAAATCGCTCATTCCGTTTTCGATATAATCAGCATCAGTAAGCATTAAAATGGGCTTTTTTAAGTCTAATGCCAATCCTAAAACGGCTTTTCGGATTAATTTATCCGTCCAAATAATTTTTTCTACCAGCCAGGGCCTGTTTATTCTGGTAAGTTTTGAAGAAGCTTCTTTATCTAAAATAAAAACAGCGTTGTTATGTTCCTGCAAAAATGAAGCTGGAACTCGGTTGGTGACTTCATCTTCAACCGATTTTTTGATGATATTTGATTTTCCTTCGCCCCAAGCCATTAAAATAACTTGTTTGGCTTCCATTATTTTTTTCACTCCAAGTGTAATGGCAGTTCTTGGCGTATTGCTCAATCCCGAAAAATCACCGCTTGCCGCCACTCTTGTAATATGATCTAAGGCAACTAAACGGGTTTTAGAATTTTGTAATGAACCTGATTCATTAAAACCGATGTGTCCGTTTCCTCCAATTCCGAGAATCTGAAGATCAATTCCGCCCAACGCTTCGATTTTGGCTTCGTAATTGTGGCAATAATCGGCAATTTCTTCTTTAGATAAAGTTCCGTCTGGAATATGATAATTTTCGGGTAAAATATCGACCTGATCCAAAAGCAGTTCTTTCATAAAACGAACATAACTGTTAATAGAATCCGGTTCCATTGGGTAATATTCGTCTAAGTTGAAAGTGATTACATTTTTAAAACTTAGATTTTCTTCTTTATGTAAACGAACTAATTCTGCGTATAATCCTTTTGGCGAAGAACCTGTTGCCAGTCCTAATATGCAGGGTTTGTTTTCTTTTTGTTTGGATTTGATAAGGGATGCGATTTCTTTTGCAACGGCTTTAGAAGCTTCAGTAGAATTTTCGAAAACAACTGTATTGATGTTTTCAAATCGTTTCTCAAATCCTGTTGCTTTATCTAGGGTACTTTTTATCATTTTAATTTCATTTTTTATCCTTAATACTTTGTGTTTTATTTTTCACGCAGATTTGCTTCGCCTGTTCGCTATCGCTCGGGTGGCAGATTGAGCAGATTTTTTCAAATCGTTTTAATCCTTTATCCCGATAGCTATCGGGAGTGGATTTAATATTAAAGTATTATTCGTTAGATGGTTTTCCTATAGTAGCTAAAATACCGCCATCAACATACACAATATGTCCGTTTACAAAGTCGCTTGCTTTTGAACTTAAGAATATTGCGGCACCTTGCAAATCATCTGGATCTCCCCAACGTCCTGCAGGAGTTCGGCCCATAATAAACTCGTTAAAAGGATGTCCGTTTACGCGAATAGGAGCGGTCTGACTTGTTGCGAAATATCCCGGACCAATTCCGTTTGTCTGAATATTAAATTTAGCCCATTCCGTAGCCATGTTTTTGGTCAGCATTTTTAGTCCGCCTTTTGCCGATGCGTAGGCACTAACAGAATCTCTTCCTAATTCGCTCATCATCGAACACATGTTTATGATTTTTCCGCCTCCGCGTTCTATCATTCCTTTAGCCACATTTTTAGAAACGATAAAAGGACCCGTTAAATTTACTTTTATTACCGCTTCAAAATCTGCGACTTCCATTTCGATAATAGGGGTTCTTTTGATGATTCCGGCATTGTTTATTAAAATATCGATTGGGCCAACTTCGGTTTCTATTTTGTTAATAGCGGCAATTACGGCAGCTTCATCGGTTACATCAAATAGATAGGCGTGTGCTTCGATTCCCTCGGCTTTGTATTCGGAAATGGCATTATCTACAGCTTCCTGCGATGAATGATCGTTTACCACAATTTTTGCACCTGCATGCCCAAGTCCTTTGGCCATTGCCATTCCCAGACCATGAACTCCTCCTGTAATAAGCGCTGTTTTTCCCGTTAAATCAAATAAGTTAATTGACATTTTTTAAGTTTTTGGTTATTAGTAATCTTAATTATTTTTGTGTTTTTGATAGTTCGTTTACACTTATTATCAAAGGATTTTGAAGTTCCTGATTAAAGTGATCTAAGTAATCCTGCCATTGTTTTGAATTAGTAATTTGGCCTGCTTTGTCCCATGCTGCACCCGAATAGTATACAATTGGTTCATTATTTCTAACCGAGGTTTTGGCCAATAACTGCTCTTTGTCGACCCACATTTTATTGGCTGGAGTACTTAATATAGAGCCTACAGCCGTAATTCCGTCTTTTTCAGAAGCTGGTTCCCAGTAACTCATAATTCCCTGCTGTTCGTTTAAACCTATTATATCTTGTTTTTCGCGTCTGATAATTCCAACCACAACCGGCATAGGATTGTTATCGTCGAATGTGTAGATGTTTTCGATTCGGCTTAATTGAGAACCTGCATCAAGTGAAATGATTTTTACGGCTTTAACTTTTATACCGCCGGCATTCCAGGTATCATAACTTAATTGAAAAGTAGATCGAAGCGGACCATTGTCTAAAATTTTCCAATGATGATAATTTCCGGAGTAACGAATGGTATCTTTTACAAACGGAGCCATGTTTCCTGCGCCTAACGTAAACCCAACATGATAATAATCTAAACCATCGCCATGATCGATATGATAATCGTCTCGTTTATAGCGGTCGTTTAAAACTAATTTACTGGTGCGTTTTACCCAGACATCGTACCCGTAAGCGTCTCCTTCGGTTTTTTCAAGCGCTTTTCCGTACGTTCTAAAGGCTATTTTATCGTTTTCCCAGGCAAAATCGTCTTTGCGTTCCGGCACATAACGGCAATACGTTTTGGCTGTAAAAAGTTCCGGTTTTCCTTTTTGAATGAAAAGATGCAGCGAAGATTTTGCTTTAATATCGATTTGCACCAATAGATTCTGAATAGCAGTTTGTCCGTGGTGTTCCAGCTGAAAAGGAATTTGTTTTTTTGTAATGCTGTTGATCACGACAAAATTAGCCGTATCAATTTGCGGAAAGGAGGAAAGCACCGTTTTCCATTTTATGGCCACTACCGATTCTTTTCGGTTTACGATTGAATTGTTTTGAATGGTAATAGTTGCTTTTGTTTGTGCCAAAGCGGCTAAAGGCAAAATAAAAGCGAGTAAAAAGTGAAGTTTCATTAATTTCATGACGTGCAATAATTATTGTTTTTTAATGTAATTTTTCTTGAAATCCGTTCAAAAAAGACATAGTTGTGGCTTCCCGGTGCCAAATGTGTTTTGCATTTGTACGAGTTAAGACTTTTCAGAATAAGAAATCAGGATCGTTTTTAGTCCTTTAAAGACTTGGTTTTAAAAGATGTTCATGGAAAGACGATGTAGTTTTTTCATTGTATGTAGTTTGTGTTGTTTTACGTTTTATTCTTCTTTTGGTTCATCAGTCCTCGCTAAATATTCGCTTGGCATACAGCCATAATGCTGTTTGAATGCAGTCGAGAAATAAGATGGCGAATTGAAGCCACACATGTACGTGATCTGCGCAATTGTATAGCGTTTGCTCTGCATGAGTTCGACTGCTTTTTTAAAGCGTATTCTTTTAATGAAATCCATTGCTGATTCGCCTGTTATAGCCTTTAACTTCAAGTAAAGGTTAGAGCGGCTCATTCCGATTTCTTTGCTGAACTGATCTACCGAAAATTCAGAATCGGCGAGGTGATCTTCGACAATTTGAATGGCTTGTTTTAGAAATTCTTCATCGAGGGTATTAAAGGCAATATTCTCCGGAACCATTTCTTTGCCTACCGAATAATATTCTTTTAATCGTTTACGGGAACGAAGCAGATTTGTAATTTTTGCCGCCAATAACGGAGTCGAAAATGGTTTGGTGATATAATCGTCTGCACCCATTTCGAGGCCTTTTATCTGCTGGCTGGTTTCATTTCGCGCGGTTAAAAGCATTAATGGAATATGTGACGTATTGATGTTCTGTTTCACCTTTTTGCAGAAATGCAAACCGTCGAGTTCCGGCATCATAACATCGCTTATAATAAGATCAAAAGGCTGTATTTCTAAAAGATCCAAGGCCATTTGACCATTGTAAGCGGTTGTAACTTCGTATATTTTGCTAAAATAATCCTGAAGATAATCTAAAATCTCTTTATTATCGTCTACAATAAGCAGTTTAACAGGCTGATCTCTTTCGATAATTTCATTTTCTTCTTCTAATGCAGCATCTTCATCAAGCTCATTATCTGATATAATAGACAATTCGTACAAGGAACTTTCTATTTGCTGATCGTTTTTATAAGCCTGATCTGAGGTTGGAATCGTTACGGTAAAAGTGCTTCCTTTTTCCTGTGCGCTTTCGGCAGTAATCTCGCCATGATGCAATTCGACCAAACGCTTTGTAAAGGCCAAACCAACACCGGAGCCCAAATTCATCTCGCGATTGTTTACCTGATAAAAACGATCAAAAACTTTTGATAGATCATCTTCGCTAATTCCGACACCCGTGTCAGCGACCTTTATTTGTACAGTATCATTTTTCTTTATTAACTCAACATGAATGCTTTGCCCCGTTTTGGTATACTTAAAAGCGTTGGATAAAAGATTAAACAGGATTTTTTCCATCGCGTCTTTATCAAAATAAAACAACAGCTGCGGTTCTTCGGAATGATAAGAATATTGAATGCCGTTTTTCTCTGAAAGCGGTTTAAACGATTCAAAAATTTCTTTTGTAAAGCCTACAATGTCGCCTTTGCCAACTTTAAGCTGACGGGTTCCCATTTCGGTTTTTCTAAACTCAAATAATTGATCGACTAAGTTGTAAAGTCTTTTTGCGTTGATAAACATTAATTCATGTTTCTTTTTCGAAATTTTATCTGCAAAAGGCATTTTTAATAATTCTTCTAAAGGAGCTAAAATCAAGGTTAAAGGTGTTCTTAATTCATGCGATACATTAGTAAAGAAATCCATTTTAATCTGGTTGATATAGCTTACTCTTTCTTTGTCTATACGCTCTAGTTTTAATTGCTGAACGGCATTTATTCTTTCTTTTATAATTTTAAAACCAATATATCCGGCTGTACCAATAATCGTTAAAAGCAATAAAGAAAACCAGACGGTTTTGTACCAAGGCGGTAAAATCACAATCTTTAAATTTCTAACGGCGCTGGTTTCGCCATTTGGGCCAATTGCCTTGATCTGGAAATTGTATTTTCCGGCAGGTAGATTACTGTAACTTACTTTGAGTTCATCTGTTCTCTGCCAGTCTTTGTCAATTCCTTCTAACTTATAATAATAGTAAGTCCTATTCGACGAAATGTAGTTGAAAGTATTAAAAAAGATACTGAACTGCTTGTATTCCGGGCCAATTTCCAGTTCGTTTACCTGATCGATATGTTCTTCAAGAATGCCTGTTTCATCCTCAACGGCAACGTTTTTGTTTAAAACTTCTAAAGCCGTAAAACTTAATTTTAAAGGGAGCGGCTGTTGTTTTATCATCGACGGATAGAAATAAGAGATTCCTTTTATTCCTCCAAAAAGCAGCATTCCGTCTTTTGCTTTATAAAAAGCATAATCGTTAAATTGTTTGTTCTGCAAGCCGTCACTTTCGTCAAAAGTTTGAACAGAGCTTTTATCGGGATTAAATTTGATTAGTCCGCTGTTGGTTGAAATCCAAAGATTTCCATCATCATCCGGAACAATTCCGTAAATGGTTTCTTTAACAAAGTCTTTTCCGGCTTTAAAACCAATGAAGGATTCCTGGGTTTCATCATACAATCGTAAACCTTCTCTTGTGCCAAGCCAAATACGATGTTTTGCGTCTTCGGTAATACAATTTACGATATCGTCGCTTAATTTTCCGTGTCCGATGTTTCCAAATAACTGCGTATCCGGATAAAAAAGTGTTACACCATTTGTAGTTCCAATCCAGATTCGGTTTTTACTGTCTTCAAACAAAAACGTAATATCGTCTGAAGTCAGTCGTTTTCCAGCCTTATCTAAATGAATGTGTGTAAAGGTTTTAGTTTCCGGATGAAACTGATCTAACCCTGATCTTGTACCCACCCAAATTCTTCCTTTAGAATCTTTTAATAAACTGTAAACCAAATCTCCGGCAATTGTGTTCGGATTATTTTCGTCGTGGCGAAAGCGCTGTACAGAACCGCTGTTTGGGTTCAATAAATTCAATCCGCCGTTGTGTGTTCCAATTAAGACATTGCCGCTGTCATCAAATGCAATCGCCTTGATATTGTTAGAACTTAAGCTGTTTGGATTATTCTCGCTGTTGGAATAATAGGTAATCGTATTGGCATTTTTGTTCCAGTAATTCAGTCCTTTATCGTTGCTTCCAATCCAGAAATTTCCTTTTGCATCTTGTTTGATAACACCAATTACTTCATCGTTTAAAGAAGGTTTTCCTGAGTTTTGACTCAACAAATTAAACTTAATATCGTTTTTATGATAGTAGTTTAAACCGCCGTAATACGTTCCAAGCCAAATTCCGTTTTGTTTGTCTTTAAAAAAACAGCGAACCGAATTTTGACTAATCGTATAAGGCTGTGATATTTGATGGTAATAATTGGTAAACGAATTGTTTTTTGGATTAAAAATAGTCAATCCTCTAAAAGTTCCCATCCAGATATTTTCCTCCGTATCTTTTCCTATGCATCTAATATTATTATCGGCAATGCTGTTGGTTCCAGTGCTGTGAAGCAGGGAAGAAGTCTGTCCGTTTTGCGCATTGTATTGTATTACGCCTTCGCCTTCGGTAGCCACCCATAATTTTTTGCCCTCAACATAAACATCATTGATATACGGTTTTTTGGCTCCTAAATTTATTTTTATCAGTTGATGTGTGTTTTGATTGAGTTTAAAAAGACCAACATCGGTTCCTAAAATAATTTGCTGCTGCCAAAGCCCGATGTAAGCTATTTTTTTAATTTCATGTGAAGAGGCATTAAACTTTACAGCGGTAAACTTTTCCTCTTTCGGATTCAGTACAAAAACATCGCCTGCAATAGAACTTGCCCAGATTCTGTGCTGTTTGTCTTCGGTTATAGACGAGATGTACCACTCGCCAATATTTCGCGGCAACGGATAATTGGTGAAACTATCGGTGTTGTAATTGTAAACGCTGATGCCTTGATTACCACCCACCCATAATTGCCCTTTATGATCTGTAAATAAACTGCGTATGTAGTACGACTGCAAGCTATTCTTTATGTTCTTTATTGGGCGGTATACTTTAAAACCTTTGCTGTCATAACGATTTAATCCATCCTGAGTTCCTATCCAGATAAAGCCCAGTGTATCCTGCTGAATGGCAAAAACCGAACTTTGCGACAAGCCTTTATCGACCGAAATATTTCGAAAATATCGATCCTGAACTTGTGCATGACTTTTGGCTGCGAAAAGAAGAATGCAGAAAAAGGAAAGGATAGCAATCTTTTTGTTCATGAAAGTGGTATTATAATTATTTTTTGTCGTTGTTTATTTTCTTGTGATGAAAGGAAATTAACCTCTAAATTAAAGAAAAAGCAAGCATCTTCTATTTTTTAATTTTTGTCGTATTTGGCAGCATCCGGCAATTCGTCTATGGCTTCTTGCTGGTTCACCTTATTGTTTTCTATTTCTAACAATACAGAACTTCCTGTAATTTTAGGCAAATAGGCTTTTCCTTCAAATTGAACAGGCAGATTGCCATAGCTGAATAATGATTTTAGGGTTTTACCCGAAACTTGTAAAGCTGCCGTTTTTTCTCCGTCTAACTGGACCTGAATATTCCATTCTCCAACTTGTAAATTAGCTAAACCATTCTTGTTTGAAATAGTTTTGATGACTTCTGTTTTGCCGTCTTTAATTTGAATAATGGTTAAAAACCTGAATTTTTGTTTCGGTTCAGAAGTGATTCCGGCGTGCCATTGATCTTTGAATTCTTTAATCTGGCCTTCGTCATTCGTCACTTTGTTCCAGTTTACCGCAGCTTCGTAAAATTGATTGTGAACTGCCATTTTTAAAGGAGTATTGGCAAAAATGCTCGCATTTACATTTCCTAAATCGGTTTGTACGGTAAAGTTTTGTTGTTTGGCTTTCGCCGAATTTTCTCCTTTGATGGTGTAGTACGGACAATGAAACTGGGTGGTCCATTTTACCGGAGTTTTGGCTTCTAATTCATCATACAAAACAATATAACCGCCTTCTAGCTGTAACATATGTCTGCGGTACAGTGTTACACCAGATTCTCCGTAACCATTTGCTTTGCTTGGCACGACATTAATTTGTTTGAATCTGTTTAACCAAAAATCACTTTTTATTTCTCCGTAAGCATTACTGGCGTCGCCCAATGCATATTGAATGTGTTTTCCCGAAATGGCTCTCGGAATCCATCCGTAACCTTCTTCACCAATTTTCTGATTTGAACTATCGGCTAAAATCGTGTTGTAAGCTTTTGATGATCTGTAGAATAAAAGGTTGTGTTTGTCGCTGAAATTGCTGTAATAACCTGTTCCGCCAAAGATTACTTTGCCTTTATAATTAACAGTAAAAGCATTCTGAGACGCATGTCCATGTCCAGAAGAACCAAACGGACTACTGAATAAATAACTGCTCAGGGTTTTATCGGCTTTAGCCAAATCTTCGTGCATGGCAACTACACCAACATCACCAAATTTGCGGGTTTTAGGCAGGTTTTCAGGCGAAGTTACCGGCAGATTTCTATTGGGTTTATAATTTAATAATCTAAAGAATAGGAAATCATCTGTGCCATGATAATAAGATGGATAGTCTCTTTTTATTTCGTTTACGTACCAGTTTAAATACGGATTGTTCATTTTGTAGGTCAAAGCATCGGCAAACCAGGCTTCGCCTTTTACGATGTACGGAATATTCTCCCACATATCGCCAATTGCGGTGCTTGCCGCTCCGTTTGGATGTGTGTACAGCATATAATACGGCAGGTTTTCCATCCACGGTAATTTAAAATAATCGACTCCGCTAAAATCACCAAACATTTGCGATAAGTAAATGATGGATTTAAAATTAACTCTGAAATAGCCATTTCCTTCATGCCAGCCACCATCAGTAGTGCCTAGAACCGGAAAACGTGCCGACCAGACTTCGTACATGTAGGTCAGCCATTCTTTGGCTTCGGGAACGTCATTGATTACGGCAACGGTTGCAATTGCAAGATTTCGCAAAGTAATCTGCCAAACGTGGTTATCGCTTACATGCAGTTCAAAACGGTTAGGCAAATGATTGTAAATCCTTTTTGCCCTAATGGTAATTATGTTTTTAAATATTTCTTTTTCCTGTGGCGTCAGGAATTGATATCCTGCATCATAAAACCAGCCTAAGGCTTCGAGTACGGCTCCGCTTGTAAAATCATCTCCTGTTGCTAGTCCGTCTGGATTCATGGTTGCAAGGTTTAAGGCTCTGCGTTTGGCATCCTGAATAAAACGTTCGTCTTTAGTAAGCTGATAGGCAATGCATAAATTGCGAACCGGATTACCTACGGCATCACCAAAACCGTGATACATTCTTTCTATAATGATCTTTTTTTCTAATTTGTTTTTGCCAGTAGTATCAATTACTCTTTGTGGTTTTTCAGTTGGAAGCGGGGCCAGCATTAGTTTTTCCGCGAAAGCGATAAACTTTTTCGCTTCGGGATTATTGAGATTGTTTTTGTAGAAATTTTCGCCAATACGATTCATATCCCATAAAAGCGGATGCGATCCTTCGTTGCGTTTTAAAACTTCGCTTACTGGCGGTGACACTTTTTCGTTTGCATATTTAGCATCGACTACAAAATCATAAACTGGAGACCAGGTCCATTGAGTACTGCCTTTTAATGCGTAACCGTATTTCCAGTACCATTTTCCGGGTTTTAAGGCTTCATGAAGAGGATAAACTGCCCAGCGTTGTTCTGCACTCGCGATTAAATCTTTGCTGAAATTGGTATCGCCTGCGAGCATTACTTTATAGCGGACATTGCCAATATTGGGATCTTCGGGTACTTCGCTGCCACTTTCCATTGGTTTAACCATGTCTTTGCCATTTGTTGCAGGCCAAAGCAGGGCAGGAGCATTGGTAGGAACCGTAACTCCGTTTACAGGATAAGGCCATTCTCGGACTCTTGAATGCAGTTTTTCTGCGGTCAGTTTTATTATGGCCGATTGCTGGCTGAAAACCGAAACAGCGGTGAATGATAAAAATAAGGCAATTATATTTTTCATAAAATTTACTTTAAAACTAAATTATATTCCTGATACGAAAGGATCTCCGTTCTTTTTACACCATTGTTTTAAATAAAGACGCAGGGCATTTAATTGTTTTTTATAGGATGGGTTTACCGCCAGATTGGTGATTTCTCCGGGATCTTTTATGAGATCAAAAAGTTGTTCTTTTAAATCTCCTTTGTTATATACGATATATTTATAATCTTTTGTAATTACGGCACGTCCGCTAATGTCTAAAAGTTCTTCGTTATCAGCAAAATCAGTTTCGATTACCAGCGTATCGCGAAGAGTTTGATTTGGATTTTCTATTTTTTTACTGATGTCGATTCCTTTTAAATAAGCGGGTTTTGGTACTCCTGTAAATCCGCAGATTGTAGGGATAATATCGATGCCGTTGCAAACCAGCATATCATCGGTTCGGGGTTTCCATTCGCCAATTTTTGAAATGATAAAAGGTATTTTGGCCGACTCTTCGTATAATATTTGCTTTTGGTTCCAACTGTGTCCTGCATAACCATCGCCGTGATCTGCGGTAAAAATAATAATGGTGTTTTTTTCGATATTGTATTTTTTTAAAGATGCCAAAACCATTTCGATATAACTGTCTACTTTTTCAACCAGGCGATTATACGCCCAGCGGTATTGACGCCATTGATCTGGTGTCCAGTTAACAGTGGGATAGGTTCTAAAACTTACTTTTTGCTGTTCGCGTACAATTTTGGGTTCGTAATCTGGAATTTTCCAATTAGCGGGCAGAGGCGGACATTGATCTGCCGGAGGTGCTTTTTCCAGAATATCCATTTTTAAATCCTCACCGCGTGCCCATTCGCAAATGTCATGCGGATTTAAAAAGGAAGCGACTAATAAAAAAGGTGTGTTTTTATTTTCTTTGATAAAACGAGCGCAAAATGAAGGGGTTGCAGCATCGTTATAATCCTGGAAGCTGGTGTTTTCGATGTATTCAAAACCATGCTGGCTTTTTTTAGAAGTAGGAACGGGTAAGTGCCATTTGCCTACATAACCGGTTTTGTAACCTCCGTTTTGGAGAATTTTTCCCATCATTAAAATATCATCCGGCCATTGACCGTCTTTTTCGGGTGCGTTTCCTATAAAACCGGTTTCATAAGGCATTTTGCCGCTCATAATAGAAGCACGTGATGGCGTGCACAAAGGCTGTGCGCAATAGGCTTTGGTAAACCGAACTCCGTTTTGGGCCAATTTATCCATTGCGGGTGTATGCAGATTTTTGTTTCCTGCGATACTCATGGCATCAGCCGTCTGCTGATCGGTCATGATGATGAGAATATTAGGTCGGTCAGCAGTTTGGGCATTCCCTAAAAAAGGAATGTGCAATACCACGAAAAGCCATATAAAAAATATGTTTTTTTGAAACATCATCTTTAAGATTATAATTTGTTTTGTGAACGCTCTGAATTACAAAACGAATTTAATGATCAATGTTATAAGAAGGTTTTGAATTTGTGTAAAATGATATTAAATTTATCTAAAAGCCTTTAATTTGGTTGGGTTTGTGGGAATTCCCGATGGATTTAACCGCAAAGGGCGCTAAGCTTTACGCAAAGTTCGCTAAGTTTTTTGTTTGTAAAGCTGCGAAGTTTTTTGCTCGCAGATTTGCTTCGCCTGTTCGCTATCGCTCGGGTAGCAGATTTGGCAGATTTTTTAATCAATTTAATCCTTTAATCTGTGGCTAATAAAACTTTCCGAACTTTGCGTAATTTTTTGCTCCCGATAGCTATCGGGATTGCGGTTAAATTCGCCACGAATTCACGAATCTAATGCAAAAAAAATCTGCTAAATCTGCGAGATACAAAAAAACTTTGCGCTTTTGCGACTTTGCGAGATTAATTTTTAAGCAAAGTTATATTACAATGCGTATTCTGTCTTTTTGAATTTTTGGAAGGCATTCGCGCAAGCACCTAATAAACCGGCTTTATTCCCTAAGCTTGCAGCTACTATTTTTGTGTTGGAGAATGAAACCGGAATTGCGGTCTTTTTTACCCGGTGTGTTAATTCATCTATGTAGAATTGACCTGCTTCGCTGATGCCGCCGCCAATAATTACTTTTTGCGGACTAAATATGTTTACGCAGTTTACGATTCCGGCCGCTAAATAATCAAAGTGATGCAGCATTGCATTTACCGCGTGGTTTTCGCCTTCAAGATATTTTTCGATGATGGTTTTTCCGTCGATATGTTCGTTGGCTGCTTTATTTTGAGTTTTGTAGTATTCGATTAAAGCTGTAACTGAAGCATAACTTTCTAAACAGCCTCGTCCGCCGCAAGCACATTGAATTCCGTTTTGCTGAATCACGGTATGACCCAATTCGGTGCCGCGATTTTTGTAACCGCCAAAAAGTTTTTTATTGATCATGATGGCCCCGCCAATTCCGGTTCCGATAGTTAGAAAAATAGCGTCCTCACTGTCTTTGGCCGCACCGTAGATTACTTCGGCAAGTCCCATTAAGTTGGCATCGTTATCAATTACGATATTGTGTCCGGTTCGATCGTTTAGAATTTTTCCTAAAGGTAATTGTTCAAAACCGGGAAGATTAACACCGCCGCCAACGATTACATCATTTTCGATGAGTCCCGGAAAACCAATCCCGATACCCACAATAGGTTCATTTAATTGATCTGTGCATTGTGTAATAGCCTTAACTATTAAATTTATGATTTCTTCTTCTGTTTTTGCCTCTTTGAGAGATACTAAAAAAGAAAACAGGATTTCTCCAAGTTCATTAACAACACCGCATTTGAGTGAAGTTCCACCAATATCGATTCCAATTGCGTATGATTTTGATATTTGTGTGTCGTTTAAGGTATTCATAATGCTGATTTTATTATTGTTTTACTCATTTAGCCCAATTTTTAAACACATAGAAACATAGTTTTACTAAACTTATAAAAGACGTTTCACTTATTTAAACAAACATAGCTATGTGTGAGAAACTAGTTTCTTTTTTATATTCTTTTTATAGAAATAAAATCTATGTCTCTATGTGTTAAAAATAGCAATTCATTAATTGAGTTAAAGACTTTTTATGTTCTGTTAGAAACAATTAATGCAGAACGGCAAGTTCTGCATTAATGTCCAAAAATCGATTAATTTTCTAAAAAATTGTAGCTTATTTTAATCTGATTGCTATTATGATTTAGGTTTATTTAAAGATTTGGCAAAATCTCTCCATATTTGAAACTGTTCGGGAGTAAGGATTGCTTTTTCTTTTGTTGTGATTTCCTTTTTCCAGGCTTCAATTTTTTCTTGCCTCTGATCATAAAACAAGGCGGGATCGTCTTTAATTGCTTTTTGGGCTTTGCCATTTTCGGCAATTAAATCGTGCATTTTTTGTCGGTTTACTGTGCTCAGTTTCATAACCGTAAAAATGGAATCTCTTAGTGTTTTCATGTCTTTCGGTTTGTTTTGGGCAAATGATGCTAAAGTCATTAATATCAAGCTGCAAACTAATAGTATCTTTTTCATAATTTACTTTAAATTTATAAAATGAATATTTTTATTAAACACATAGGAACATAGGTTTCATTTCTAAAAAAGGATACAAAAAAGAAACTCGTTTCTTTCACATAGCTTGTCTATGTTTGTTGCAAATGAGTGAAGCGCCTTTTTTTAACCAAAATAAACTATGATGCTATGTGTTGAAAATTATATTATGCTATTTAATACTTCGGATTCTGACGTGTAATACTCTTGTTTACATCGGTTTCATTTTGCGGATAAGGATATAATTCGTGTTTTCCTGCCACAAAATTGGTAATAGAAGGATAGAAATAAGTAGAACGAATTGCTTTTACAGCAGTACTTGTTTCTGCTAATTTGTCTCCTAAAATTCCCCATCGTATCAAATCGGCTCTGCGCATTCCTTCGCCCGAAAGCTCCCAGGCTCTTTCTTGTTGTATAGCTTTAAGAAAATTCTCTTTACTTAAACCGGTAGGAAGATTGATTACGGCAGCAGTTGGTTTTGCTAATAATTGCGCCGTAGCGGTTGCTCCAGTACCTTTTCCGTCTGTACTTGTTATAGTCACGGTTGGAGCAGAAGTATAACCATCTCCGGAACGTAACATTCCTATTGTTCCAATTCCGCCGCTTGCAAGAGTTATTACCGCTGCCGCTGCGTCTGTACCGCCACCGCCTGTAATTTGTATCACGACATTTGCTGCATTTGTATATCCTGTACCTTTATTCCCTAAAGTAATTCCAATTCTGCTTCCTTGAATGTCAGCTCCAAAAGCTCTTTTTCTCACCTGATTAATAGCATCATAAGCAATAGCATTTGGACCTTCGTTGAGTTCGTTTTCTACTTCGGCACGCATTAAAAGCAAATCAGAATAACGCATGATTACCCAGTTGATGTGTGTGTAAACACGTTCTGCCGTGGCATTGGTTTGGTATTCACGGCTCCATTTTCCAACCGTCCATCTTTCGTCCTGATTGGTGGTTAAAAGCGGCAATTTATTACCCAGATTATTGATAGAGTAGGTCGCAATCGAAAAATCCCTACGCTGATCGGCAGCATTAAAACTAGTATAAAATGGTTTTGGCACTAAACATCTTGAAATGTTCGAAGGGTAAACTCCGTTTGCTGTAGCGGGACCATTAAAATTTCCAACCCAGGAGGCATTGCCTAAAGTTCCTGCCGGATTGTAAAACGCCACCTGAAAAATGTTTTCTGTAGGTTCTAATACGTGCTGACATTGGTTTTTAAATACTTTAGAATAAGAAGGATTTAATTTATAAGGGTTTTGGGCCATTACATCGTTAATCTCTTTTTGCGCCAATTGGTAATATTCTTTGTAGTTAGAAGGGCGTTTTGTCGTTCCGTCTGCACCTAAAGAATAACCTCCGGCAAACATGGCTACTCTTGCCAGCATTGCTTTTGCTGCCCATTTATTGATGCGTTCATCTTTTGGAGTTTCTTCAGGCAATACCAGAGCAGCTTCCTGCATGTCTTTTATAATTTGTTTGTAAATTTCATAACGATCTACCAAACCTACTTTTAAATTATCTCCTGATTGTGAACTTTTGGTTTTAAAAGGAACATCTCCCCATAGTCGAACCAATTCAGAATAGTAAAAACCACGAAGAAATTTAGCCTCGCCAAGCATTCTGTTCAATTGATCTTTTTGTGTCTGTGTTCCATTAGTAAATAAATCCATATTAGGGATTCTTTCGATCACAACATTGGCTCTGTCAACACCTTCGTATAATTTACTCCATGCGGTATAAAAAGTTGTAGTTTGAGAAATTCCCTGATAATGGGCAATCGTTCTCCAGTCATCGGCACCAATTCCGCTCATTTGTTCAATATCGGTATCGGCATCAAAAATTAAAGAAATATTCCAGCCATAACTATCCAGCGATGACATTGATTCGTAAACGCCTAAAGTTGCCATATAAGCTTCATCTGCATTCGAGAAAAAGTTAGCCGTTGTAAAATAGGAGTATGGCGTTACTTCCAGATCTTTATCACAAGAATTTAAAGGTAATAGAAGACAAGTAAGGCTCGCTGCTATAATGGCTCTGCGGGAAAATATATATTTTTTCATCTTATTAAAATTAAATTATAGTGAAAGACTTAAACCTGTTACAAATGATTTGCTTCTTGGATAAGCACTAAAGTCGACTCCTCTGGTAATAGCATTGTTGTACACATTTACTTCAGGATCATATCCGGAATATTTAGTAAACACGTACAAATTGTAGGCTGTAAAGTAAATTCTCAAATTAGAAATTTTTGATTTTTTCAACCATTCTTTAGGCAAAGTATAGCCCAAACTAATGTTGTTGATTCTTAAAAACGAACCATCTTCTATGATATCGCTGTACAAACGTCCGGTAGTATTTCCGTTAAAAGCCGGATTGGTTTTACCAACATTAAGTGCTGCCAATTCTGTAGGATCAGTTACACGTTGTCCTGCGGCATTTATGGTTGTCCATCTGTCGGCATAAATTGCAAGTGTGTTTAGATTGTCTAAATTCAGTCTTGAATTGTTCAGTACATTGGCATTATAAATATCGTTTCCTACGGTAAAATCAAGAAAAACACTTAGATCAATTCCTTTATAGCTAAAAGTATTATTGAAACCTCCTGTATATTTAGGATTCGCATCTCCAATAACAGTTCTGTCTAAATCGTTGATTACTCCGTCAGGCGTTCCGTTTGGTCCGCTAATGTCTTTAAATTTAATAAATCCGGGTTGCACCACAATATTGTCGGTTACTACACCTGTTTTTAGCGTATAGGCTTTTGTTGTTGGATTATAATCAAAATCACTTACCTGATACAAACCGTCTCGAACATAACCGTACATGGTACCAACTGGTTTTCCTACTTGCAGAATGTAATCACTTTTATCTGTGTAACTGTTCGTTATTAATGAGTTTTCACCTTCACTAAGACCCAATACTTTTGTTTTATTAAAAGCAACATTCAAAGTGGTGTTCCAGGTAAAACTGTTGGTTTTAATATTGGTTGTATTCAATGTAAATTCGATACCACGGTTAGAAGTGGCTCCAATATTCTGAAACTGTTTCTTAAATCCTGAACTCGAAGGTACACGAGTGTTATACAATAAATCTTTAGACTTATTATTGTAGATTTCTGTAGTTAATGATATTCTTTGGTTAAAAAATCCTAAATCAATACCAATATTGGTCGACTTGGTAGCTTCCCATTTTAAAAACGGATTTGGAATATTGTTTTGAAACGCTGTAATATTCGTTTGGTTGTTTAACGGATAAGAACCTGAATTAAATATTCCTAAAGCCACATAATTCTCAATTCGGTTATTTCCTGCTTCACCATAGCTTAAACGGAATTTTAAATCAGAGAAAAAAGGCAGCTTTCTCATAAAATCTTCTTCGATTACTCTCCACGCTGCAGATACAGAAGGGAAATATCCCCATTGATTTTCTGTTCCAAACTTAGACGAACCGTCAGCTCTTATACTGGCCGAAAGCAAATACCTATTTTTATAAGAGTACCCTGCTTTACTAAAGAAAGACAGCATTTTATCATCTTCGGCAAACGTTGTCGGAATTCCGGCAATAGTACCCAATTGTAATTTATCCCAACCCAGATTTACATCAGGAAAAGCCGAAGCTGTTGCTGTAAGTCCTTCAGTATAATTGTAGATATATTCCTGACCAAGAGTAACATCAAGTTTATGTTTTTTATTGAAAGTATTGCTATAAGTTAATACGTTATTATAATTCAAACGAGTCGAAATATTGTTTGTTACACCACCATTTGGACCACCACTTCTAATAGCCTGAATACCTCTGTAATCATTAAAATATTTGCTTTTAACGCTTTTGTCATTGTAACTAATTAAACCATTATACGTTAAATGCGGTGTAATGAAATAACGAAGTTGTAAGCTCATATTGATAGCTCGGTTAATAGCCTCTCTTTTTTGACTGTCAATCGTTATCAACGGACTTTGAAATGTTGGCGAGTCCTGATTGTCTAACGGATCTACTTCAAGATTTTTAAGATCTTCATCAGATCCTGTTTTTCCAATTGTAGGTCGGTATTGCAATAAATTTTGCAACATACTTAATCTCGCATTTCCACCATCGCCTGTAGACAATCCTGTTACTTTTTGATTGGAATAATTTACAATGGCGTTTACTGTAAACTTTTTGCTGATATCGTTAACTACATTTAGTTTTACGATATTTTTTACAGAAGCGCTACCCAACATAATTCCCTGATCGTTGTTTACCGAATAAAAAGCATTGTATTTTGTGTCATTTTCACCACCGCTAATGCTTATTTTATGGTATTGACTTTCTACAGCATTCCCAAAAACTTCATCCTGCCAGTTAATTCCTTTTCTGTTTTTGTACAAACCTTCCAGTTCATCATAAGTACCAAAAGTATTGGTAAACTTTTGTAATCTGGCGTCGTCAGTAGCAGCTTCGTACATTAAATGCGTATAATCATACGGATTCATAACCGGAAGCGTTTTTGCTATTGTTTTTATTCCGCCATAAGCATCGTAAGTAATAGTTAGTTTACCGCCCTTTGCTTTTTTCGTAGTAACCAAAACTACTCCGTTAGCCCCCTGAGCACCGTAGATAGAAGTAGAAGCAGCATCTTTTAACACATCCATAGTTTCAATATCCATAGGATCTAGAAAACCTAATCCTCCGGTTTGTGCTACTCCGTCAACCACATACAAAGGTTCGTTGCTTTGCGTGATCGAAGTTCCGCCTCTAATTCTAAGAGAAGGCTCAGATCCCGGAGTTCCGTCAGACATAGTTACCTGCAAACCTGCAATACGACCTTGTAAAGCCTGCGCAACGTTTTGTACCGGAATTTTTGCAAGTTCGCTTCCTTTTACAGAAGATATTGCACCCGTAAGATCTTTTCTGGCTTTTGTACCGTAACCTACTACGACTACCTCATCAAGATTATTGGTATCATCCAGTAGTTTTGTATCGATAGTTGTTCTGCTTTTTACAGCTTCTTCTTTGGTTTTTGTTCCCATAAACGAAAACACCAATATAGCATTTGCTTTTACTTTTATTTGATAGTCACCATCGATAGAAGTACTGGTAGAATTTTTAGTTCCTTTTTCAGAAACTGTTGCTCCGGGAAGTGGCATACTTTGCGCATCCGTTACTTTACCTTTTACAGTAATGATATCCTGCCCATATGTAATTGTATAAGTTGCCAGCAACAAAAATATAAATATAGTCCTTTTCATAATTTTTTTTTAAATCGGAGTAAGTCGCAGACTTATTTCCTATTGATGTTATTTAAGTTGAGTTTTCATCTTGCTAAATAAATCAGCCACTATTTTTGTTGAGCGAAACTTTAAGAATTATTTTCTTTAAATCAAATGCTCAATTATTGTTTGTGGAGAAAATTATAACAATTAATTAACGTGAGAAAGGGGCTGGGGAATTTTGCGCCTGGTAAATAAAAATAGGTTTTCTGGAAGTTGGTTTGTTTCTTTTGGATTAGTCATGTTTTTTTTGGATTTAATTAAAACAAATATAGAAATCGGGTCTACATCACAGTTTTGAATACGTCCAAAATGCTATTGATTTTGATTAATATAACGTTTTCGTTCCCCGTAAACACAGGAAAAATCAATGTTTTATGGTGTTTTATTGCAAAATACTTTTATAATAAAGCACCGTAAATACTAATCATAATTAAAATGTTTTGTGTTCGATAATCGTTAAGTGAAACAGAGCAAAATGTTAAGCAAAATAGTTGCTTTTTGAGGCGATTTTTATCCATTGATTTATCGGCTTAAATATTTAATTCAGATAAAACTTATGAATTTAAAAACAGGGAAGTAGCAATGCGGAAAAAGTTGGTTTAATGGCACGCGGATGACGCTGAAGTCATTGCGAGAAACGAAGCAATCTCATGAAAAAAAGATTTTAAAACTGGATTTAATGGCACGCGGATGACGCGGGTTAAACGGGTTTATTCTTTTATTTGTAGAACTTTGTCAAAGTTTGGAACCAAGGGTATAAGGAACTTTAGTTTCACTCAAAATAACCACAATCATTGTCATAGATGACAAGGTATTAATTCCTATTTTTAAACATAGCCCGTGGTTTTAACCACGGGAAGAAAATATAAGGCGTGATAATATTGTATCCCGTGGTTGAAACCACGGGCTATATTTGACAAGTCAAAGCTTTAAACCAAGAATGTAAAGAGTTTTTATAAAAACTCAATTAAAAAAGCATTCCATAGGAATGTCTCATCGGTAGAACTAAATTTGAATTACGGGTTTACGTTCCGTAGGAACGTTTGATTAATATAGCGATGTATTTTTTTCGTAAAAACAGGTGTTCCTACGGAACACAACGTAAATCGATGTTTTTTTTCTACCGATGAGATATTCCTATGGAATATTTTTTTACTAAGTTTAGTTGCACTTCGCTATTTTAAAGGAAGTTTAATAATTCTGATATCATCATGATAAGCGATACGACTTAGCACATTATCGGTGGTAATTACATTGCCATTGGCATCTTTTCCGGCTTCGCGGTAAACGCCCCATTTTAGATAACCAACATTTCCAACAGCCGGATTGCCTGTGAATGTTACAAAATTAGTACGTTCTAATAACAATTTATAATCTGATTGGTTGGGAAGTTTGGCGTATATTTTCATATATCCGGTATTGTCAAGTGTCCATTTTACTTCAATACGGAACTTAATCCATTGATTAATATAAGGGCGATAATCCGTAATTAGATTGTCCTGATATTGGTAGTCTCTGGCCACGATCGCATTACGTTTGGTAAGAATCCTTAAAGGCAGTAACTGATTGTTGGACATTTTTAACTGAAAAATATTATCTCCGTAAGCAGGATCTGTACCATTCCATGACTGCCAGTCTTTCAATAAAATACTGACTTCATACCGACGTTCGTCACCCGGAGCATAACGATATTTTACCAAAGAAACAGCATCCGATTCACTGCGATATGAACCATCTGAAAAATAAGCATCGTCGCCAAGGGTAACTTTGTGCGCAACAGCATATTTACCAGTACTTCCGGGCGAGGTCATATAAACGGCATCAGCAGCAGTGGCGTGACTACCGGTTATACCCGTAATTCCTGACGTAAATTCGCCTGTTTCGTAATTTATATTTAGAATCGTATCGTTTACAGCTTGAGCTGGTTCTTCAGGTTTTGAATCGTCGTTGTCTTCTTTACTGCAGGCAGTTCCAATTAGAAATGCCATGCTAACAATAATAAGTTTTAGGGAAATATTATTTTTCATAATGCTTTATGATTTATATATAACCAAGTTTTCTTATTTCTAACCGGAATCAGAAATAAGAAAACGTATTGGCATTATGTTTTTGTTATTGTAAAGTCGTTTTGATTTCACTTTTTTTGCCATCAATTGTAATCGTTAAATTGATGTTTCCTTTTTCAAAATCATTGCCTGCATTGGGTTGAAGGCTAATTTCGGGAGTTTTGTTTCCGTCGTACGGATATACAATGCTTATAAATTGCTGTGTAATCGCATCATTTTTTTGTTTCTCAAAAACAAAAGCCGGTCTTGCTATTTCTTTTGCATAAACATAAGATACTTTTCCTTCTTCTTCTTTTAAAACGATTTTATCTGTATTCAAAGATTGAATCAAAAGATTGTTTCCGTCCTCGTAAGTGGTGTAAACGCTGTTGTTTGTCGTATTATAAACTGGTTTGCTGTCTTCTTTTAATTGAAAATGAACGCCTAAATTTCCGGTTGCTTTTCCAGTTGCTTTATCTATAATTAGAAAATATTTTTCGTTGATAAACAGAATGCTGCGCTGATGTTCTAAATCAGTATAACTTGGGTTTGTATAAGTTAAAATGTCGAGATTTTTGCTGGTTTTCCATTTGTTTTGCTGAGCTTTGGTAATGATCATGTTTTCATTATTCAAAGTCAAAGTATTGTGAACTCTGGTCTGGCGGAACCAGTTTCTCATTTTGGTTATTTCGGCATCACCACTGTATAAATAACAGCCCGTATCCGGCATAAAGTTGCGTCCGTTTACCCAAAGTTCAAAAGTTCCGTTATCCGGCTGTGCATGAAATTCGGCAGGAGGTCCGGCTTTTACAATCATTACAGTCGATTTATCGTTCCAGCCGTTTCTAAAAGTATAGAAACCACCAATAGGCAGTTCGTTTGATAAATTGGGCAATTTTCCGTCTACGCCATCTGTTGCAAAATATTTAATAAGTCCGTTATCCGGAAATAGTTTCGACCAGCCTGCAAATTGTTTTATGCGGGCATTTTTTTCGATAGGCCAAGAATCGCCAAACATTGGATTGTTATAATCTGGGAACGATATATTGGCTGTAGCCACAATCATTTTTTCGATTGTTTTGATGTACGTATCCGGAAATTCTTTTTCTACTCCGGCCATTTTTGCCGAATTGTAAGCTTTAAGAAAAATCTCGATACAGGCAACATGGTAAGTAGGAGAGAGTTCCCATTGTACACCATCTTCAAATACCTGCAGTTTTATTTCTCTGTTTAAGATTTCGATGCCGCTTTTGCGCCATTCTTCGGCTTGTTTTAGTTCCGGAAACGAAGCTCCAGCGCCTAAAACACGCTGTGCTTCAAACAATAAATGGTTTCCTTCTTTGCTGGAATGTTTTGGGATATAATCAGTTTGCTTGCTTAAACTGTTTAAAAAATCCATTAAAAAAGCTGGCGTAAAATGAGGAGAAACCACAAATAAATTGAAGATTCCCGGAAAGATTTGTATGCGTTCTGAGACTTCAAGCGGACGCCATGCAATTTGATCGTTTTCGGCAGAACGTCCCAGATAGTTTTTCTTTTTCCAATCGCGGAATTGAAAAATCCATTCTTTGGCATATTTTTCGTCTCCGCTGCTTCGGTATGCCATTCCCATAGACGACCACCAGGTTACGCGGTGCAATTGCCAACGCACTTCATTGTCTTTTACTGGCCAGTAATCCCAATTGATGTCTTTTCCGTAATCGAAAAAGCCATAGCCTTTTTGGGGTTTAAATAAATGAAGTAAAGCATTATCCGCTTTTTCCTGATTGGCTTTTCCGATATCTTTTCCTCTAAATCTCGCTTCGTCACCGATATTAAAATCAGGGTTTTTAATATTTTTTCGATTGCGATAATAGGTGAGCAATGCCTCAGCAGCATCATTGTATTTCCCTGATTTATAAAGCTGATTTACTTTTTCTAAACCCAGATAACTCAGGTTTACAGCATCAAAACTTTCTTTGTTGATGGCAGTTTCCTGTGCATAGCTAAAACAAACTGTTATTAGCAGAAGAAACAAAGCCATTGTTGTTTTTAAATTGATCATCTTATTTTAATTTAAATAAATTCTAATAATTGTACTTTTTTACAATAAACAAGAAGCTATTTAATTGATGTTTTGAATATCAAAAATAGCTTCTTAAATTTTTATTATGGTATTACTTCGATCAAATTGATTGAAAGAGGTATTAAATTTCAATTTTTTTGATTGAAGCGTATCTTTTTAAAGCTTCCAGATAATAATAATCAGCGTAATCAAGCGGTGTATCGATTTCTGAATTGTATAAGAAAGCACCGACGCTGTGTTTTAAAAGAAAATAACTATTCTCGCCCGGTTTGGCCAAATAAGCATCAGATGATAATGATTTTAAAATGTCTTCGGCATAATCGGCATATTTTTTTCCGTCTTTAATCTGAGTACTTAAATCTAATAAAGCAGAAGCAATAACTGCAGCAGCCGACGCGTCTCTTGGCGCCAAAACTTCGGTATCCATAGCATTGTGAACATCAAAATCCCAAACCGGTATTTTATCTTTTGGCATTCTGGGATGGTTCATGATAAAAGAGGCAATATGTTCTGCCTGCTGTAAAAATTTAGGATTTTTGGTATTGGCATAACACATTGTGTATCCGTATAATCCCCATGCTTGTCCACGAGCCCAAGCCGAATCATCTGTGACGCCCTGATGGGTTCCTTTATGGATTACTTTTCCTGTTTTGGCATCATAATCAACCAAATGGTATGAACTATAATCTTTTCTGAAATGATTTTTTATGGTGGTTAAGGCGTGTGTGCTGGCTGCATTTGCATATTCAGGTTTTTTAAACTCATTAGCACTCCAATATAAATATTCGAGATTCATCATATTATCTATGATTACAGGATAGTGTAACCACGCGAAATCCCAAGAACGAATTGTTCCCACAGTTGGATTAAAACGGGCATAAAGATTGGCAGCACCATCAGCCAAAGCAGGAAGATATATTTTGTCGCCCGTAATTCTGTAGGCATTTCCGTAAGAGCAATACAGCATAAAACCTATATCGTGCGTATTTTTGATGTTTCGGATGGAATCCAGCGCAAGTGTGAAATTTTTAGCTTCATCGGCAAGGGTTTTATCTCCTGTAAGTTCATAGCCATACCAAAGACTTCCGGGGAAAAAACCCGTTGTCCAATCTGTTAAACCTGCCAGTCTAACTGTTCCGTCAGGATTTACAGAACGTGGATTTTTCCCGGGTTTATAAGTTTGAGCGGCTTTGTTTAATTGAAAGTGAATTACCTCTGTAGTCTTTTTAAACCAAAGCAAAGACGGATCATCATTTTGAACTGGTTTTGAAAAAGTGCTCAAAGTAATGGTGAAGAGGAGTAGAATCAGGTTGAAGGTTTTTTTCATAGTTTAATCGTTTATGTCTGTATTCTGTTTGATGGAATATTTTATAAAGCGAAGTTAAACGTGAGCTCCAAAACGGTGTTTCAAATTCTATCATAAATGTTTTGAATTTGTGTAAACATGCATTTTAGAACCATCTTATGCTGAGTTTTACTAAAATGAAGTACCGATATAAATGATTCTGATATTTTGTTGAATTTTGTACATCTCAAAAAAAAATGCTAAACGGTTAAGTTTAGCATTTTTTATTTTAATGATTGCGAACAAGAAATCTGTAAATGGTTTGAGAAGTAAAGGTTTCTTTAGGTCGTAGAACAGTATTTGGGAAATTTGGTGTATTGATTGAGTTGGGATAATGCTGTGTTTCGAGACAGAAGGCGCCATTTTTGGTATAAGGAACTCCGTTGCGGCCTTTTACTTTTTCACTTAACCAATTTCCGGAATAAAATACAACTCCCGGCTCGGTGGTATACACTTCTAATGCTCTGCCACTTAATGGTTCAAAAGCTTTTGCAGCCAAAGCCAGTTTGCCAGTTTGGTTTCGCAAAGCAAAAGTCACATCGTAGCCATTGGTATATTGCTGAACTTTTTCGATGTCCTTACCAATAGTTTTAGGCGTAGTAAAATCGAATGGAGTTTGTTTTACATTCAGGATCTTTCCGGTGACCAGACTTCCATCACCGTATTCTAAATATTGATCGGCGAAAACCGTTAATTCTGTGTCCAGTGCTTTAGTACTTTTTCCGCCCGAAAGGTTAAAATAAGTATGATTGGTCAATACAAGTGGTGTCGCTTTATCTGAAGTTGCTTTATAATCAATAACTAAATCATTGTTTTTGAGTGTAAAAGTTACCGTAACCAATAAATTCCCAGGAAAACCTTCTTCGCCATCTTTACTTAAATAAGTCATTTCAACGGCAAGTTCATTCTTTTTTGAGATTTCTTTGGCTTTCCAAACACGTTTATCAAAACCATTTACACCTCCGTGAATATCAGAAGACAACGTATATTCCTGTCCGTCAATTGTAAATTTTTTGTTTGAAATTCGATTCGCCACACGACCTACCGTAGAGCCCATCAATGAATTGTCACTACCTGCATACTGAGAAAGTGAATCAAAACCAAGTACAACGCTGCTCATTTTGCCCTCTTTATCCGGCGTTACAACATTAGTAATTGCTGCACCATACGTAATGAGCTGAACCTGCATTCCGGTTTTATTTTGCAGCGTATATTCGAAAACATCCTGCTCCTGAACCTGCCCGATTTTCTTTTTAGTAATAAAAGATTTTCTGGATTGATCCGGATTCTGAGAAAATACATTCTCAGTAATCAACATTGCCAAAAATAAAAAGGACAAGCAGGTCGTTAATTGTAATTTGTTCATGAGATTTTATTGTATTTCGTTGCGCATTGTAATGACAAGATTGTATTCTTTTTTAATCCATTATAAGAAAATAAAAACTCACAATATTCTTTATCATCAAATACGATTATCAATAAATTTTTTTTGTTTTGCCAAATTATAATGATCTTCAAGATAAGCGAATCGAGCCAGGATTTCGAGCATTCCGCCATGTTCTACTAAATTATATACACCTTCGTTTCCTGTAAATAATCCTTTTTCGTTTTTGTTTTCTTTTAAAGTATTATCCAGACACTTTTTAAATCCCGAAATGTATTTTAGATCCTTATTGTATTTTAAAAGATGCTGATATCCGCGCAATAAAACGGCATTAAACCAGTAACCGTCTCTAAACTTGTCGCCTCCATAAAAATACAGCAAAGAACTGTCTGCTATTTCAATTGCTTTTTTCAGGTATTTTTTATCGCCTGTTAACTCATATAAATATACATTAGACTGAAGCATCGTTCCTGTATTATAAGAGTATATTGTTTTTCCGATACTTCCGTCGTTGACTTTAATATTGTCATAAAATAAGCCATCTGGTGTTTGCAGTTTTTCATTTGTCCAATTGTAGATTTTTAATGCATTATCAAGATAAACTTTTTGTTTTGTGGCTTTGTACATTTTAAGCGCAACAAGAATTCCAGGGCCGTTAGAACACGTATTTTTCGTTTCATAATCATTTTCTCTCCAGTACAATCCGCCACCTAATTTTGTGTCCGATGCTGTCATCATAAAATCATACATCGATTTTCCTAAATCAAAATAAGATTTTTTCCCTGTTCTTTCATAAATATCTAAACTGGTAATTCCTATCCATTGATTATCATCGTAATATCGTTGTCCTTTACTCAGTTTTACAATATATTCGCCATATCCCGGTTTAGGTGGAGCAGGATCGTAGTAAGGCTGCATACTTTTAACAATACCATCTGTAAGATTAGCATTTTTATCTATTTTTTCGATTTCGTTTGTAGCTTCAAACATAGCACAAAGCGCCCATAACCAACTGTATTCTCTTTTATGTCCAAATTTAGTTTCTCTTTTGGCAGGATCTAAATCAACGAAGTAATAGCCGGAAACACGATCATGAAAATTGTTCTCAATGGCGGTATGGAGTTTTTCCATTTCTTCTTTATAAAAATTACTTTTCGAAATGGTATTCTTTTTTATTAATGAAAAACTTGAAAACAGTACAACTGCTGCAACAAGTATTAAACTCTTTTTTTTGTGATTCATAATGGGTAATTATTTGTGGTTATTTTTTTTGATTTTGTATAAGGTATAGTGGTTTATAAAATTGTAAAGCGAACTACGCAAATCTACTAAAACGTTTTAGTATTTAAAACTAAAAAACACATATAACTGCTATTTTTGCCAATATTATTTAGAAAATGTTGTTTTGGTATTTATCTTTTAAGAAACCAGATGATTGTGAAACAAACATTACACATTTGCAAGTAAAAGAGTTTGAATGGAATTATGCTTTACTGTACTGTTTGGGTTTAACTCCGATATGTGCCGCAAAGACTTTCGAAAAATGGCTTAAATTCGTAAATCCTAATTTGTAGCCCACATCAGAAACGGATAAATTTCCTTGTTTGAGAAGTATGGCAGCTTCTTTCATTCTAAATTCCTGATAATAATTGAAAATGCTATTGCCGAATATTTGCTTAAATAAGTTTTTCAGTTTTGTAGGACTCATATTTGCAGCAATGGCGAGATCATTAATCACAGGCGGAATACTTAGATCTTCCAGCATTTGCTGTTTTACTTTATAAATTTTTTCAATATCGCTACTGTTTAAAGTATAGAGTTGTTTGGTATCTCGCTTTTCTAATTCAATTAATAATCTGCAAATTAGTTCTTCGGCTTTTATTCTTAAAAAGAATAGTTTAAAAGTCTTAGAAATAGATTCAGATATTATTTCATCTGCAATTTTCTGTAAAGAAGGATATAACATTTGTTCAAATAACAAAGGCTGCTTGTTTTGTAGAAGATTGTATAAAATGGTTGATTTCTCAGAAATTTCAAATAGTTCGCTCAAATAATCAGCGTCGATCTCAATATTGATAGTGGCAGTATTGGTATGAATGGGAATAACGGTATCGGTATTCAGACTACTGGTTCCAATTAAAACTGAAGGAGGAGTTTTTGACAGCATTTCTCCAGGCAAAGTTTCTGTTGCAGGAAAGATATTCTGAAACTTAAAGAATAAGGTTTTCTTTGAATGATTGAGATCTAAATTTTCGACAATTATATCTTCATTCAATTCATAATTAGAAATAATCATTCTAATATGGGTATTAAATGTAAATCCCATGCAATATCCTCTTCCAAACTTTTCAGGAATTTCCAGTTTCCAATTTTGTATTTCGGTATTCAGTAAATGAGCAAATGCTTTTAGAACATTTGGCACTGTTTGACTTTGAATCATAGAATGTCTTTTAGGGCTATTTTTATGTCTAATTAGATTATTTTACCTCTAATGTACGGAATAGATTTGTACCGTAATTTAAAAAGTATTTAAAATCATGAAATCTAAGAAATATAAATTGTGGATTATTATAGGAATCGTTCTTTTGAATTCCATTGGGTTTTCTATTGTATTACCGCTTCTGCCTTTTTTGATCAGCCAATATTTACTATCTCAACAAGTGGTTGTAGGTATGAGTTTATTAATGTCGATATTCGCTGCCTGTTCCTTTTTCTCTGCACCGGTTTTTGGAGCATTAAGCGATAGATACGGAAGAAAAAACATCCTTTTGATTAGTTTGTTTGGTTCTGTAATTGGCTATGTTTTATTTGGAATTGGCGGCGCATTGTGGATTCTGTTTCTAGGAAGAATCATCGACGGGCTTACAGCAGGAAATATCAGTATTTTATTCGCTTATATAGCCGATACAACTGAACCTAACGAACGGGCGAAATGGTTCGGTTATATTGGTGCTGTTATGGGAATAGGAAAAATAGGAGGGCCCGCATTGGGTGGATTGTTAGGAAGTATTTCTATTGGGTTGCCATTTTTTGTAACTGCAGTTTTAATATTTCTTTCTGGCGTGGCGGTTTATTTTCTTTTGCCTGAATCATTGGCTGCTGAAAAACGAACCAAACATTTATCGGTTTCGAGTTTCAATACTTTCTCTCATTTTAATGAAATTTTCAAACTAAAAAGACTGAAACCTTTATTGATTTTAGGCGTTTTATTCTATATAGGTTTAAGTATTTTTCAGTTTAATTTTACCCTTTTCTTAAAAGATATTTACCAATGGACACCTGGATTTATTGGCGGAATCTTAACTTTTGTTGGAATTTGCGACATTCTCACCAGAGCCGTTTTATTGCCTTGGTTATTGAAACATTTCAACGAGAAAAGTATTGGAACTACGGGATTAATTATCTTGGGAATTGGTTTAGGATTAATTCTGTTAAGCGTTTATGTATATTCGACAGTACTTATTTCGCTTGCTGTAATTTGTATTATTTCGGGCGAAGGTTTGTTTGATCCCACCTACAATGGTAAATTATCACAATCTGTAGAAGAAAGTAAACAAGGGAAATTGCAGGGAGTAAACCAGAGTTTGCAATCGGCAATTAATGTGTTTATTCCTTTATTGGCGGCGGCTATTTATTATTATAGTCCGAGTATATTGTATGCAACTGCGGCATTTATTGTGTTCTTGGCAGCAGTGATTTATGCGAAGTATAGACCTGAAAATTAAAAATTAGAAATTAGAAATTAGAAATTAAAAATTAAAAATTAAAAATAATAGAGGTAAGTACGACGTTAGAATTAGAAGTAAAAAGCCCATTTCGTTAGAAATGGGCTTTTAATTTTGCTATTCTTACTCAAATCCTAATTTCAGGATGAGAAAAGAAATGGTTAGTATTAATTAAAACTATAAAGCATCCCAAGAAGCGCTAGGATAAGTAATAGAACTTGTTACCGGAGCTTTCCAATATTCCTGACTACCACCACGGAAAGTATGAAGACTTACCGCATTTACATTTCGCTTAGCATCATTGGTTACCCAACGAATGGTCTGATTTAATAATTCAGTTCCATTTACATAATATTTTACATAACCGTTTGTATTTGAACCTGTATTTAACTTAACAGATATCTGGCAATTATAGGTAACGTTTTCTTGTATGAAGTATTTTTTTCCAAAATCATTACCAAATTGTCCTGGCTGATCTCTGTAATACACATAAGGCTGAAGATAAGCGCCGCTTCCTTTGGCAGAGTTAGATCCATTTGGACAATACCACATAAATCTCGCACTACCGCCATTTCCGTCCCATCCAGGATCGCCACCAGTATTCTGATCACCAATTAATATTCCGTATCCGCATTTACCGCCGCGGCTCCAATAAAATCCGGAATTAAATCTCATCTGAAACCAAACGGTGTAAACGCCTTCTGACCAAACACCATACGATGTGCACAAACCACCCGGACATGATAATGTGTTGGTTTGCAATGTAATCGTTCTGGATGCAGCACTTCCAGCTAATGCCGCAACAGCTGAGGCGGCTGCTTTTTGAGTATTTTGCTGTACTTCGTTGTTGATGATTTGCGTCTCGTCTTTGTTAACGCTTTGAGGCTCATTTAAATCTTGTTCCTTTTCGCAGGAGTTAAACATTAATGCTGTAATAAATAGCATACTGGTTAATTTTAAAAATTTTCTCATTGTTAAAATTTTAAGGTTAATAATTAATGGTTAGTAAAGAATAGTTTGCAATTACATCATTGACCTTGAAATAAAAGTTTTTTGTTATTATCAAAATCAGTATCAGGTAATTGACATTACAAAGTTGATTAATAACAATTTAGAGAGGGACTAGAAAAGTACGATTTTGGGTACACAAAAATCCTGTAGATGTGTTTTGTGTATATTTTTTGGGTTAAAAAAACAAGATCGTTAAAAAATATGCAAAATAATTGTTTAGAATTTAAATAATTAAGGATTTGTGTTTTGCATTTCTATTTAATAACTTAATTTTAATTAAATTATATTTTTAGAAAAAGTTATAATTTTTCGTTGGCAAGTTGCTTTGGTAAGTGCATTTAGAAAATTCTGCATTGTATGTTTATTCATTAAATGCTGATAAAAAGAATAAAAAAATCCCATTTCGAAAGAAATGGGATTTTGTTTTGTGAATTTTTGCAGGACAATTTATAAAAATATTTGATTTAATGTAATGGCCTGCAATCACTTTTATTCTACTATTATCTGATGGCTTTCATCAATGCCATTTGCAACTATTTTTAATACATATACTCCTTTAGTTAATCCTGAAACCGAAAGAACTGTTTTATTATCTGTAATTTTTACTTTCGATTTTGACTGTGCATTGAGATCAAAAAGTTCCGCCGCTATTCCATTTTCTTGCAGGATCTGGTTGTCCTGATCACGCAGTTCAATGTTTACAATATCTTTTGCAGGATTTGGATATACCGTAAAAAATTTGCCGGCATTTGGATTAGCAGTTCTTAGTGGATCGGCACCACATTTTACAGGAAGTTTTAGTGGCACATAAGAGTCAAGCACTCTTGCTCCACAGGAATTGGAGGCGCTTACCAAAATAGGAGAATTCGAGCCTGCAAAATTAAAATTATAATGTTCTCCCACAGTCTGTCCACCCCTTACCCAGGAATAAGCTGTTACTCCCTGTTCTTCAAGAGTGGCATCGTATGCTGCGCTTACAATCTGTAAAATCGAATTACAGCTTGACGTTGGAGGTTGATAAACTGTGATTTTCGGTTTTCCTATCCATATGCCTTTTTGTAATGTCATGCCGTTTAGTGTTGCTGTAACTGTTTCTTTTCCGTTTACGGCTGTGTTAATGGCTTGTACCGTAATAGCATAATTAGAAGAACTGATAATTTGAAGATTTGATGAAACGCTCCATGAAACTGGGCTATTCTGGGGATTAATAAGATTATATTGCGCAGAATTTTCTGCACAGATATTTCCTGCACCAGCTAAGTTTGCACAAGATGCACTTAAAACAGTTTGTAAAAGTGGGGAAGAGTTAAGCGCATTCCTCATTCTTAATCCTTGTTGGGGGGTGAAATGATCAAGAGTATAAGATGGGTAGTAGGACATATTATTGGTCATATCGGGATTGTACCCTCCGGTGTTTCCTGTTCCAGCGTCAGCAGGAGTATCACACACTTCATCTCCACATGAGGTGCAATTTGACCCGTTTATAAATTCTGCACATCCATCAGTACCGGCCGCAGTTCCTTTAAATGTATGAATTAAATTTAAGCAATGTCCTAATTCATGAGATGCGACTCCAGTTAAACCATAAGAGTTTACCAGAACCAAATTTTTAGAAAGTATCTTCTCTGCTTTTCCTGCCCAATTAGAAGAGGAATTAACCAGATAAAAGTTTATTGCATTTGCATTATTGTTTGTTGCAATCAAAGGATTAAACGAGCTGTTATTCATATCATAATAGGTGGAATTGTTAATGTAGTCAATGCCAGTTTTATTGATGTATATGCCATGGGGATTAAAGTGGCTGTTTAAAAGATCTGTAATCTGATTTACATAGGATTCGCTAACGCCGCCTGTACCGTTGCTATAACGAACAACATGAAATTGTACATTAATACAGGTGAAAGTGCCACTATAAAATTGGGTGTCAGGGCCGGAGAAATTTTGGACTGGGCTTTCAGGTGTGCCGCAGGAAGTTTGTGGATAAATTTTTGTTGCTACAAGCAGTAAAAGTAAAAGAAGTAATTTTTTGATCATGCTAATTATGATTTAAGATACCTACTTTTTTTGATTGAAATCCACTCGGATAATAATCTTTACCATATTCTGGAAGGCTTTGTTTTTCGGTTATTCGAGCCTTGACTTAAGCATAAAGGTTGCAGAGATGCTGCACAGGCGAATATCTTTGAATTTTAACATCTTGGTTCTAGATGGTGTATGTAGGCGGATACTTTAGGTTAATAAGAAACTTTAATGTATTTTTCTTATTTTTTTATATTCTAAAAATAGGTATTTATTTGATAGGTCTACAAAAAAATATAATTATTTTACTACAATTTATTTTTTTTTAAATAGGCGGTTATATTATTGTTTAAATCTAAGTACTGCAAATGAAGGAAAGTAGAGAAGAATTATCTGCGAGTGTACAATTTATAATTCGTCGCATATAATTCACGAAAAAAGGTATGATAAATATGCAAAGGAATTCTAAAAAACAGCAATCTTACCTGTTTGAATCTCACCTGAATTTGTAATTATTTTATAAATATAAACTCCTGAAGCAGTGTTTTTTAGAATGATATTATTGGTTTTAGAAAGTAGCGGAGCGGTAATCGTATTTTGTCCCGCAATATTGTACAAATAGAAAATAGCACTTTCTTCTTTTTTGGCTTCAATACTTAATCCTTCATTTTTACTTAGTAAAGTGGGGTGTACAAAAAACAAATCATTGCCCAGATAATTAGCATCAAAAATTAGAGAGCTTATTGTATTATTGTTTTCTAAAATGATGTTTATTTTATACTTATTACTGCCTTTTGCGGGAGCAGTATCTAAGAAAGAGAATGTTTTTAAATTAATGTCGTTCATGGTATTGATCACACTTTCGACATTATTATTTATTTTAACTAAGTCAATTTTTTTGATATTATACAAACTAAAAAGACTGGCATCAATTTTTATTTTATTCTCCTCAAAAACTTCGGCAAAAGCCAACTCAAAATAACAATTTGAGTTTTGAGCATATTGCAATGTCGATTCGCTTTTTATTCCCTCAATAGTGTCAAATACAGGAACAAAAGTATAAAATTTTTCATCGGCGTAAGCATAAGTATTGTTGCTTGTTTGCTCTTTAAATTCTAAATGATCTCCCGTAAGTTGATAAATATTAAATGAAGTAACATCCGCAGGTTTATCCCAATTAATTTCTGTTGAGCCATCACAAACTAGACTGGTACTGATATTCAAATCATAAGAGATCGTAAAGCTGTCTGAAATATAATCGGTGTTATCAATCGTCATTTTTAATTTTGCTTTTGAGAATTTTTTCTCAGCAGGGACATAAGTAAATTGTTCATTCTCGAGATTTATATCACTGGCTATAATTTCCCAAGTCTGCCCATCATTGTAGCTTATAGACAATTGTCCGGCAATACCAGAAAATGACGAATTCCATTTGAAAGGAGAAATAGCCTTGCCATCATAAGGGAAATTATCATTAGTAACCGGATAATTCCATTCAAATTGATTTTCGAGTTCATAGTCGTAAGCGATGCTATAGTCTTGAGAAGCATTCGATATATATGAACCCATAACATTGATAGTATAAGATCCGGACGCGGGGTTTTCAACAGTTACTTGTTCTATATTGTTAATTTTATCCTTTCCTCTTACGGCTTGTTGTTCAGGAATATCGGGATTAAGAATCCATGGTAAAAAAGCGGAATTGTCAGCCGAAATAACTCCCAGGTCTAAATCGTTCACCAAACTTATATTACTGTTGATTGCAGCGGGCAAATCATTCCAAACCAATGTGATTTTTAGGTTTTTTGCCTTTAGCGGAAGCGTAATACTATGCGAGTTTGTCTGACCAGATATTAAATTGCCTGATATAAATTTGTTTTCGCTGATTGTTTTTAAGCTTTTATCAGCATTAATATTGCCATAACCATATGTAAAATCAGGGCCTTTGTTGCCCAAATCTTTTGCACTATTAATTAGAATTGCTTTTGCCAACGCATTAGACAAAGAACTATCGTTTAAAGTTTTATAATGTTGTTTCATTAAGGTAATAATTCCTGTAGCAATCGCTGAAGAATTTGAAGTTCCTTGTGTGCTAAAAGCCACTAATTCCGGTTTTATACGGCCATCGTAGGCTGGACCTTTTGATGAAAACGGCATAATAACTTCGTTTTGGTTAATGCAACCCACTACAATACTATTTTTAGATTGTTTGAAATTCCCCGTAATAGATTTATAACCCTGAATTCCCGTATTCCCTGACGAAAAGCAATGCGTTACATCAGGATTTGAAAACAATTGAGCATCATAAGCATTTGCCAGCGAACCATATAAATTTTCAATCACTGTTCCGTAGGAATGATTTTGAGTTGTAGCACCTTGCAAAGTGGCTATTTCATCAGGATAAATATTCAAAAAGTCAGATGAAAGTAGCTTAGTCTTTTGAGCAACTCCTTTTCCTAATGTCGAAGTATTGCCTAATCCGGAAACTATAGTTGCCATCGCTGTGGCGTGACTGGACACAATAGAAGATTCAATTGCAGACGGAATGTGTTTATTTAAGAGATCAATATCATTGACATCAAAAAGATCATCTTTGATCGCAACAACTTGATTTTCGCCATTTAAAAGAGGAAAATTAGCAGAGACTTTATTTATCGAATTGATGCTGAAATTTTGATCTATTATTTTAGATTCAGCTTTGGGCTGTAATGCTTCCTGCGAAACAGAAGATACGCTACTCAAATTTATAATGGCATTAAGAATTTTTTCAGAATCGCTTTTTATTAATATAAGATGATCGTTTACTATTTTAATGTCAGATATGTTTAGTGATTGCAAATCAGCAATAAGCGTTTTGATGGCGTCGGTTGCTATTATATAGGTTTTGCCTTCGGTATGATTTGAAAAGTTGGATGGTAATTTCCATAAATCATTAACGGGAGAATTTTTTCTCGAAATAAGATTTGATCTTAAATTTTCATTTTCGACAATACAAAAAGTAGTGTCCAGTTTTTTTACAACCTTGTATTTATTCTGATGTGCATTTTCTAATGTGGTAAAATAGTATTTCTGTGATTTTATTTCGCTTTCTTTTTTGATGTATTGTTTCCATTTGTCAGCATTCTGCGAGAAACCGATTGTTGTAATCATAAAAAAGAAAAAAGTAATTCGTGTCTTCATTTACTATAGATGTTGGGGCAATGGTAAATACTAATTGTCAATCTTATAAAAAAATGACTTCGGCAACTATTTATTACTTCTTAAGAGATAAAAATTAAAAACAAATTATTGATTAATGAATTTGGTTTAAAATATTTATCCAATGTAGGTAAGTCAAAGTTATTAAAATATTTGTAATAAAATTATGAGCTTTTGTTTCGTTTAAAATCTTCAAAGCTTTTATCAGAATGATTTCTTTTATGATTTGAATGGGATAAACGACAAAAGTTGTTTTTTGACATTAGAATAAACAAAATAGTGTCTAAAATCAAATTATTATGCATAACATATTGATTTGTATTTAATTAGCGTATTTGCTGGGCTTAGCGTAAAAATAGGATAATTACTGCATAATGTTTTATGCGATTATCGGGTAAATAGTGTTAAAATATTAAGTTATAAGTATTTTAATACTAAAATTATCTAAATTTGGTCATCAATATTACAAATATTTTGTGAAGACCCAAATTTATCAACTTATTTAAACAACCAAAGAAAACCTATTATGAAAAAAATTAAATCGATTTTAGCCCTGTCATTTATAGCGCTAACGATTGTGTCTTGTAACAAAGAAGATGTTGCAGACCAATCCAATCAGGAATCACTTAAAGTAACACCAGAAGTGTTGAATAAACTTAGTTCACTTTCACTAAATACATCAGATGTGCAGGTAGTTAAGAACACAAAATTAGATGGTACTACAGAGGATGCATTCCTTATAGAGGGAGATATTATTGTGACACAAGAACAATTAAAGAATATGGATCTTCACGGCGGTATTACCACAGAACAATATCGTACTACAAATTTAGTAACAGCTCCAAAAACTATTAAAGTTGTTGGATTGTCAGGAACTGGTACAACAGCTCTGACTACAAATATGCGTGCCGGATTACAGGCTGCTATCAACAGATACAATAGTTTAGGATTGTCTATCAACTTTACGCTAACCTTTAGTTCAAGTACTACGGGTGCAAACATTGTTGTAAGAAGACAAACCGGATCTGCCGGTGGAGTAGCAGGTTTCCCTTCTGGAGGAAATCCTTATAATTCAGTTACATTATATTCAGGATTAGACACTTATTCAACTGGTGTAAATGCACACGTAGCGGCGCACGAAATTGGTCACTGTATTGGTTTACGCCATACAGACTGGTTTAGCCGTCAAAGTTGTGGACAAAATTCTAATGAAGGAACGGCTGGTGTTGGAGCAATCCAGATACCTGGAACACCTTCAGGGTATGATGCAACATCTTACATGAGAGCTTGTTTCGGTTCAAACGAGACAGGAGCTTTTAATGCTAACGATGTTACAGCTCTGAATTATTTATATTAGAAGTTGATTTAGAGTTGTCTTTACAAAATATATGGGGCTGTTTCAAATTTTTTGAAACAGCCTCTTTTTTATTGGATCATTTGTGCTAAACTTGTATTCTATCTGTAAAGCTTCATTTTGATATTCTTGTTTGCCAGCGAACTGCAGCGTAAATTCTCAAAATCAATTCAGCTTTAATAATACACTTTAGAAACAAAACAGAATTTAATGGTAAACGATTATAAAAAACACGATCTGTACGGTAAAACTCTGATTCAGAAAATTGAATTAACACCACCGTTTAAATTTGATTTTCCGGTTACGGAACAAGCTTGTTTTTTATATGTAAAAGGAGGGGACCTCGAATATCAAATAGATGATGAACCAATAAGCATCGCAACTCATTATTCATTATTATTGAATTGTATAAATTCCGGAAAACAAATTTACAATTCAAAGTCAAATTGTAATTGCGAAATTGTGATCGTGACGTTTTATCCGGAAATCTTAAAAAAAATATACGACAGAGAACTTCCTTTGTTGCTTCAGACACCAAAGAATGTAATATCGAATAAATCGAGTGAAAAAATAAACAACGATTTTTTAATTCAAAAGTACATTGAAGGCTTGTTGTTTTATTTTGAAAATCCCTCTCTTATCAATGAAGATATTTTGGTACTGAAAGTAAAAGAAATCATTCTTTTATTATCTCAAACGCAAAATTCAGAATCGGTACAGTTAATATTATCTCAGCTTTTCTCTCCCGCAACCTACACTTTCAAACAAATAATTGAGGCAAACTTATTTTCACAGCTTTCTGTTGAAGAGCTGGCACAACAAAACAATTTAAGTGTTTCATCGTTTAAGCGAGAATTTGTAAAAATATACCAGGATACACCAGCCAATTATATTAAAACTAAAAAGTTAGAAAAAGCAGCTCAGCTTCTTGAGGTTTCGGATCAACGTATTAATGAAATAGCTTTTGATTGTGGTTTTAATGACCTGGCGAATTTTACCAAAAGTTTTACGGGTAAATACAGTGTTAGTCCAACAAATTACCGACAAAGATCGAAGAATCTGTAGTTAAAAAATAACACTCTTTTAAAATTTTCAAGCATCCTGAGTATTTAGATTCAGGATGCTTTTTTTGTGAACGAAATTGCCAAATAGTTGAACTAATTCCCCAAACAATTTTCCCTGATCTACCCGAAGTTTGCGATGTATTTTCAAATCAATTTAAATCATAAAAAATGGGATTATCAAGTTTAGGAATTTTTCACACCATTATAGGTGTTGCTGCAATTGTAGCCGCAGTAGTAGATTTTATCAAATTCGGTAAAATCAATTTGAATACATTATCCGGTAAAATATATTTTTACGGAACAATTATTACGTCGCTAACGTCATTAGGAATCTCCAAACATGGCGGATTCAATCCGGGTCATGTCTTTGCTGTTTTTATCGTATTTTTCGTATTAGGGGCTTATTTTCTCCATACAAAAAGAAAAATTAGTGGAAGAGCTCGCTATTTTGAAAATTTGGGATTGTCGTTTAGTTTCTTTTTATCTCTTGTTCCTACGGTTAATGAAACGTTTACGAGAGTTCCGCTGGGACATCCGCTGGCTAAGGACATTAAAGATCCGGTAATAGCGAACACGCTTCTTGTTTTATTACTGCTTTTTATCATAGGCTCAGTATATCAGTTTAGAAAACAAAGGGGTATTAATAAAGCCTAAAAGAAAGCTCATTTCTGTAGAAATGGGCTTTTTAGATTTTAATCATTTTATTGCACAAGCTTAGTTATTCGTTTTTAAATATTTTGTCCTAAAGTCAAAAATGAAAATTTCACTAGATCTAAGTTTTATACAGATTTAATAAGATGTCATTTAAATATTTTTATATTAGCTTGGAAAATTTAAAAAGATGAAAAAGAAGAGATCTTTTTAAATCTTACTTATATATCTAAAAACTGCATTGATGCAGAATTAGTACAACAGATAAATTTTAAATCAAAATAATATAAAAATTAAAAATGCATCAAAGAGAAGCTGATATAAATTTAATAAAGAGAATTTTAATTGAAAAGGACAGAAAAGGGGTTTATGAAAATGCATTTCATTTTATTCATGTCTATTCACGAGACGAGGAAATTTTATTACTTCTATGTCAGATATTTGAGTCGGATTGGCATGAAAGCCATGAAGATATGGCCAGAGCTTTTCAGGGCGCTTCAAACCCAGTAACCGTAGAAACGCTGTTTAGAGTTGCATTGACAGAATTTGAATATAGTTGGAATGATAACTATCCATTGCAAAGAAAGTGCACATGGGCACTTGCCGATACTGGTACCGAGGAAGCTAAAAACTTTTTAGAGCAAATAAAACAAAAAGCTAATGAAGAAGTAGCTGAGTTTGCTGATAAAAGATTAAGAAATTGGGATTCTGAATGGAGGAGAAAAGGGCAAATATTAAATTGCTATGAGATGCATAGCTTTTTTATACCACTTGAAAAATATTCGGAAAGTTTAAAAACTTCATCTACCGAAGCACAAAAAATTATAGGGAATCTATTCAATAAAAGAAGCCTTGAATATGGTGATTATTATCCTCGGGAACTTGTTGAAGTAATTAGAGAATATGTTTTATTGTATCAGGTACATAAAAATGAAGTAGCAGAACAATCGCTTAAAGATCAAAAGTTTAGTGCCCCTGATGAAAGCGCTTTAACGATAAACCCAATAAAACTTAGCTTTCTTTCTATGATGAATAGTTGTAATTGGCTAAGAGAAGAAAATCAGGAAAGAATGTTTGCTATTTGGATTAGAAAAGAGGCTTTTGCAGAGATTTTAAATGATGCAGTACTTATTTCTGAAAATGAATCTCAAAAAGAAATTGAAAGTAAAAAAGTAACGATTCAATGGCTTCCTGATAATGATTTTCTGGGAACAAAACTGGAAAGAGAAGCAATACAGCTTGATTTGAATGACGAAGCTTTTGAGAAGCTTGTAAATGAAAAAATTGAAGGGATATCAGATATAACGGATTTTGTCTTAGAACAAAGAAATCATATTGATAATGGCGAATTTGATAGATTGTTTATTCCAAAAGAAGGAATAATTCAAATTTAATTTCAAGATAAATTTTTAGCTAAAAAAGCTCTTAATAAGGATGCTTATCTTTTTCAGTTCATATAATTACCTAATTTTGCAACTCCTGAAGTAACCAGCTTCTTTAATTACATTATGAGCAATATATTTTCTGATAACAGCCAAATAGGAATAGCATCTACTTTTTCTGAACTTGTAAATACCGATTTCAAAGGAGAAATGAATGCCTTATGCTGGTACAGAAATTTGAATGGTGATTTTAATGAGATTGTAACCCAATTATCTTTAAAAGAGAATATAACGGAAATTTGTTCTGAAGATTTAATTGCGCTCCAACTTTCAGAAAAGGGAAATATAGCACGGGAAATAATCTTAAATGATTTGCAATTATTAACGGATTTTGGCGCTTCGCCTTCTCTTAATTTACTCAAGTGTTACGAACGTGATGACGAATTTGATTTTATATCAACAGATGTGTATTCTTTTCATGTTGATCGTTCGCCCATTGCCACAGATACTTTTTTATGCACCTATCACGGAGCAGCGAGTGATATTGTAGCAAACTCTCAAGCCGAACAAAAAATTCTGATTCCGGAAATCCGAACAAAACTACAAGAACTGTATGATGGACCTGAAGAAGGATTTGAAGACTTCCTGAAGGAAAATTATTTTGATTTGCATTATCAGGTAAATCAAAATGCAGAACCCATTAATTTAGGATTAGGACATCTTTGGCGCCTGGCTGTAGATCATCCAAAACAACAAGTATTGCCTTGTGTTCATAGAGCCCCAATAGAAAATGAAGGAGAATATCGATTGTTGTTGATTTGCTAAGAATAATCGGTTGACTATTTTAACACATAAAATCGATGCTTCTATGTGTTTAATTTTTTTTATACATTTCAATAATATCCTATTGATACTTACTTAAATCCAGATTAAGAATAGTACCAACTTTGCTAAACTCTTCATTAATCTTTGCATTCAGGATGAGTGGTTCATTGTGTATTGGATGATCAAAAATCAACTGATGAGCATGAAGCATCATTCCTTTCAGGTCAAAATTTTCAAGCCATAATTTATTTTGTTTGTTACAACCATGTGGCCGACTTCCTAAAATGGGATGAAAAATATGTTTGAAATGTTTTCGTAATTGATGCATACGTCCGGTTTCAGGAATCGCTTCTACCAAACAATATCGTGAAGTTGGTTTATTGTTAAATTCTAATTCTACTTCGGCATTTTGCAAACGATGAAAGTAGGTTATTGCGTTTTGTTTGATGTCATCATCATTAACTAAATCGTAATCAATCGTTAGTTCCTCGGGCGACCAGCCACGTAAAATGGCCAAATATTTTTTTTCGACTTCGCGTGTAGCAAAACGATCGTTCATAATTTTCAAAGTTTCCTTGTCTAACGCAAATAACAAGACACCAGATGTTTTGCGGTCTAACCGATGAATAGGATAAACATGTTGTCCTATTTGGTTTCTCAGTTCCTGAATAGCATACACTTTTGCATCGCGTGCGTAAAATGATTTGTGAACCAATAAGCCACTCGGTTTATTAATGGCTATAATATATTCGTCCTGATAAAGAATTTCTAACATTCGGCAAAAGTAACAGAGATTTCGATTGAAATCCCTTTTATGACCTACTTATTTCGGTGCTTTTTCTTTTTTATTTTAAATTGAAAAAACAAGCCAATATTAGCACGAAGTATAAGTAGTAGTTTCTTTTTTACTTAGCGGAATCTTATAATGATCATTTTGCCGAAATCAATTCTAATTTTCCATTTTTATAGGTATAGAAGCATGTATAGCTATCAGAAATATCTTTTTTATTTTCACTTTCTTTTGCATTAAACCTAACATCAATTAAATCTTCAAAAGTTGATTTATCATTAGAATAAAAATAGACAGTCAATTTATCGAGATTAGTTTTTCCTATATAATGCTGATGTTTAAGTCTTTTTGAAGAAAATAAGCCAATACGAATTTCATGATTCTCTTTCCAAAAAGCTACAGAAACAGTATTGTCTGTATTTTTTACTGTATAATGCTTTGCATCTTCGTTAAACCTGAGTATTTTATCTTTTAGATCTATGTTTTTTATTGTAATGTTATTGTCATTATGAACTTTATCACAGGAATAAAATGCCATTATAAGTAGTAAAACAATTATGTTTTTCATAGATTTTAAATTAGGATTACTTTATTTTTAACGAACTTAAAGCGTTGTAATTATGCTTAAAAACAGCTAATTAGAGATAGTAATTGTTTTAGAATAGAACAATAAAATTATTATTATTTTTTATAGAATTGAGAAAATTACCGCTGAAATTTTAATTGTATATTGATTTATTTACAATTAAGATTATTAACTTATCTTCGCTGCCTATACATTTCTGAGTACATTTAACTCATTTTAAAAAACAAATTTGTGAAAGAAAAACAGGAAGACGTACAAGACAATCAGCTTAAACGCGGGCTGACCAATCGTCACATTCAGTTAATCGCCTTAGGCGGATCGATAGGAACAGGTCTTTTCCTTGGTATTGGTCCAGCGGCTGTACTAGCAGGTCCATCTGTTATTTTAGGATATGCTGTTGCCGGAATCATCGCTTTTTTTATTATGAGACAATTGGGCGAAATGGTTGTCGAAGAGCCTGTTTCAGGTAGTTTTAGTCACTTTGCCTATAAATATTGTGGTTCTTTTGCCGGTTTTGCATCGGGTTGGAATTATTGGATTCTGTATATTCTAGTAAGTATGGCTGAACTTACAGCCATTGGTGTTTACGTGCAGTTTTGGTGGCCTGAAATTCCGCTTTGGGCATCGAGTTTATTTTTCTTTCTGGTTATTAATGCTTTGAATTTTGCCTCTGTAAAGGTTTACGGAGAAACTGAATTCTGGTTTTCGATCATAAAAGTGGCCGCAATTATTGCCATGATCCTTTTTGGTACTTATTTACTAATGAGTGGAACAGGAGGGGAGCACGCGACCATTCATAATTTATACAATGATGGAGGATTTTTCCCAAAAGGGATCTTCGAAAAAACTTCTTCGGGTAGTTTTCAGGGTTTATTATCAGCAATGGCGCTTATTATGTTCTCTTTTGGAGGTTTAGAACTTATCGGGATTACCGCTGCCGAAGCCGAAAATCCGGAAAAAAACATTCCAAAAGCAACCAATCAGGTTATTTATAGAATCCTTATCTTTTATGTGGGTGCATTGGTTATTTTATTTGCCTTGTCGCCTTGGAGACAAATTACTACAGATAGCAGTCCGTTTGTAATGGTTTTTCAAAATCTTAACGGAATGGAATTTGAGTTCTTTGGCAACAAAATATATTTTACAAAGCTTATCGCCAATGTACTTAATTTAATCGTTTTAACTGCCGCTTTATCAGTATACAATAGTAGTGTATACAGCAACTCAAGAATGTTATTTGGTTTAGCAGATCAGGGTAGTGCACCTAAATTTTTAAAGAAGCTAAACAAACAATCGGTGCCGGTTAATGCCATTTTAATTTCTTCTTGCTTTGCAGCGATTTGTATTTTAATCAATAAAATAATGCCAGAAGAAGCTTTTAGTATTTTAATGTCTTTAGTCGTGTCTTGCTTAGTGATTAACTGGGTGATGATTTCGTACACGCATCTACAGTTTCGACTTGCGAAAGACAAAGAAAACACAAAAACTAAGTTTCCGTCAATATTTTATCCGCTAAGTAACTACATCTGTTTTGTATTTCTATTGGGTATTCTATCCATCATGTGGATGACCAATATGAAGTTGTCTGTAGAATTAATTCCTATTTGGTTGGGTATTCTTTTTGTATTTTATAAAGTTTTTAAAACTAAGAAATAGGTAGGTTTTGCTACTATTTATTATTTAAATAGAACTAACAATTTATGGTACCGGATCATTTCTTTAAGCTAATACGCTAATGTTATTTATAAAGAATTACACTGAAAAAGTCAGCAATTGATTTAAATAAAGAATTATTAGATGCACTATATTTCAGAATTACAGGACGGAACTAAAGTAAAATTAGTTATACTACTTATTGTTTTATGTTTTAGTTCTTACTATCTTTTTAAGAATTACAAGACAGCAAACTTACAATTGAAAATACTTTCTTTTATAGGGATAGTAGGTTCGGTTTGGCTTATGTATACTGAAATTAATAAAAATAATAATGTTAACCTGTTAAAGCAAAACTTTGAATTAACTACAGGAAAAATCGAAAAATATATTGTTCCTAATATAAAAGGAGCAATTCCTTCAGTAGGAAAAGCTGCAGATCATAACTACATAAAATATTCATATGATGTAAATAATTATAAGTTGACAAATTCATATGAAGAAAATTATTTCATAAAAATACCAGATGTAAAACCAAATTTAGATTTATCTTATTTAGTAATTTACCAAAAGAATAATCCGTCAAATAGTTTTATTCTTGTCAACTATCCTATTAATAATGAAGACGATTTAGGGAAATATAGAAAAATATTTTCTCAAGGTATTCCAGATAACATATTTGAACAAGAATGATTACGGAATAATGCTCAACTGAAAAAATGCGCAAATGTCTCTGACTTTGCGCATTTTTTTTTATTTAAAGTTTTTAAAAATCTCCCCATTTTTTAAATTATAATGCTAGTTCTAAGCCTAAATAAATCTAAAAATAATACTAAAACACCTTGAATAAAGCCACAATAATAATTTTGGCTATTACAAAATAAATAATCTGATTATCAGTGCATAGTGTTTTAATTGTTAAAGAAATAGCGTAATTTAGGGCTGATAAAAAAAAGTTAAAAGCATTCTTTATTTTAAAGTGGCACAGTTCATGCCTGCAAAAAATCATAAATAATCAGAATGCATAATCGGTATTCTAAAAAATTAAAATGATGAAAAGATTGAAATGTATGTATGTTTTTGTGGTAGTGTTATTGTCAACATTTACATATGGTCAGGAAAGTTTAAAAATGTTTGTAAAAGAAAATAAAGTGCCATGTACGGGTGTTGGCCCTATGGAATGCTTGCAGGTAAAGTACGATAAGGACAAAGAATGGCAGTTTTTTTATGATCATATTGAAGGTTTTAATTTTGAAAAAGGAAATCGATATGAGATAATGGTAACCAGAACAAAAAGACCAGCACCTATTCCGGCTGATGCTTCTGCATACCAATATAAACTGAAAAGTGTTATTTCGAAAACTCCTGTAAATGCCGAAAAAGGAATTTATAATACCAAAATGATTTTAACCCAGTTAAACGGAAAAAAGATCAACAACGGAAAAGCTTTTATTACCATTAATGATGAAACTGGTACCATAAGCGGTAAAAACGGATGTAATAATTTTAATGTAAAGTACACGAAGCTTTCTGCAAAAAATCAAATTAAGACCGATTCTCCAATGGGGACTTTAATGGCTTGCGATAGCGAAAGCATGAAATTAGAACAGGATTTTAGCGCAGCAATAACAAAGAAAAAGTTCAAAATTGTAAAGAAAAACAATACAGTACAGTTTAAAAATGCTAAGAACAAAGTAGTGATGGAATTTTCTATACCAACTCAAAATCAATTGTGGACTTTTATTGGAAAAAATAACTGGAAACTAATCGCACTTGAAAATGTTGGGCAGGATTATGGAAAAGCTTCTATTAAATTTAATGTAGCTGAAAAGAAAGTAAGTGGAAATTCAGGCTGCAACAACTTCTTCGGAACTTATGAAACTAGCGGTGATCGTATTTCTTTTGATAAGCTGGCAACTACAGAAATGGCATGTATTGGCGAAGGAAATAAAACAGAGCAAAAAGTATTGTCGTATTTAAACAGTAAAGACCTGCGTTTTGATGTAGCAGATCAAACTCTTAATTTTTATCTTAACGATAAATTGGTCATGATGTTTGGCATTACAAAATAAACCGATTCTATAAGTCGTCTTACAAATAGCTGATGATTTATAAAAAATAATTAAAAAACCAGTGAAGTTTATTCACTGGTTTTTTTATGGTAATTAGTTTTAAATTTTGAGATCCGATGGTTTAAATATGCACAAAGATTGTGTCGAAATATCTTTCCGCATATGTTTCTAATATTAATAAAACCTAGATTTTCCTTTTTTTAATCTACCAATGTACTGTACGGGCATGGATTACAAATCCGCGTGATCGGAATATTGTTGATTTGTTAAACATTTAAAAATAGTAAGGCTTTGTTTGATAAAGGTAAATTTACCTCTATTTTATTGCTTTTTTAAAATATTTTATTAAATTTGTGGTATATTTACCTTTATAATAATATGATAAACGATATTTTAAATAAGAGTTTTCAATATAACGGCCCATCTCTTGAGGATTTATTTAAAGAGAAACTTGATAACTCTGGATTGACTAAAACTCAATTTGAAAAGTTATCAGGAATGGAGCGAAGAAGTTTAGATGCTATTCTTGATAAAACTTCTAAACAAACTGATATTATTAAACTATTAAAACTCACTGAATTTTTAGAATTAGATTTTAATGAAGCTTTAATTGTACATTTTAAAGATCGACCTGTTGAGGAAATAAAAGAACTTCAATCTTCAATGGATATTACATTTATAAATAAATTTTTCGATCTTAAAACTTTAACAAGCTTAGGGTTTATTAGTAAAAACGATTCATTAGAAGTATTAAAGGAAAGGATTTGTAAATTCTTTGATATCTATAGTATTTATGAATACGATCGAGAACTAAATGAAGCATTTTATAGTAGAACAAAAAAATCATTTAGTGATAAAATGAAAGATTTTTGGATTAAATCCAGCTATAAGTATTTTGAATTAATTGACAATCCTAATGAATACAAAAGACAGAATCTGATTGATTTAATTCCAAAAATCAAACCCTATACTCAAAATGTTGAAACAGGTTTACTTACAGTTTTTCAAGCTTTGTATAATATTGGAATTACCATAGTTTTTCAACCATCATTACCTAAGACGCAAATTCGTGGTGCAACATTTTTAATAAAAGACAAGCCTTGCATTGTAATTACGGATTTCAATAAAAATTATTCTACGATTTGGTTTGCGCTTATTCACGAACTTCATCATGTTTTATTTGACTTAGAAACAATTAAAAAAACAAATTACCATCTATCTGGTGAGCCAGATTTGTTTTTAATTCAAGAAGACAAAGCAAATGAATTTGCTTCAGAATACTTATTATCATCAGAGAAAATGAGATACATCGAAAAAATGATTCATAATAAGTTTATGGTAGAGAAATTTGCAAAGGAATGTCAAATTCATCCTTGCATAATTTATTCTCAATACCAATGGAGACAATCTGAAAAAGGAAATGATTACTGGGGTGCATTTAAGGAACATTTTCCAAATATTAAAAGTATTACAAAAAAGCTTAATGTTTCCAATTGGGATATTGATTCAATAAGGGAAACAGCATTAAAAATTAAAGAATTATTAACGGTATAACATTAGTGAAATGAGTGATAAAAATATTGATCAAAATAAGATTGACCGAAAACTTTCCAAAGAAGATTTGGAAAGATTAGAGATATTACAAAAGTCAGATGATATTAAAGGCGAACAGCTTATTATCAATCTTGATTCAGAACTTGTAATCGAAAATCAAGCAGAGCTTCTTCTCGGGCAGAGAATTGATGATCCTGTACAAAAGTTTCAACTGTATTATCATGGACTAACAAAATTATTAAAAGATAATTTGCCAAAAGGCAAAGAATTTGAAGATGTAAGAAGAATTGTTTATGATGAAAAAAATATACTTATAAATAGAGGTGCTAAGAAAGATGAAAAAGGGATTAGAGGAAGTGATGGAAGAATGGCATACATCGAAGATTTAGAAGAAGCTATCAAAATAGTAGCAGACTGGACAAGTAGAAAAGGATCTCCTGCTGAACTCTTTATGGCATTTTGGGACAAAAATGAAGAGTTAGAATATGGGCATCAAGATTAAATAAAGAGAATAGCTTGTTGGAGTACTAAACGTTACCAATTTTAATTGGATAAAAAGGATGAATGCAAAATAGCAGTTTGATAATATAGCTATTTTTAGGTTTTATTTGAAGAGGTTTTATTTGCGAAACGATTTATTAACTAAAGTTTGGGTGTCAACATCTTCAAGCTAAAAATGTTAGAGACAAAAGGCCTGAAGCGTTGAAAAATTAATATTATGGGAAATTTTAAAAATGTAGACACAGAATTTATCGATAGAACTTTAGCAGTTATATCGCAGTATGAAAGTTCAATGCATCAATATGGTTTTGAGAAACAATATAATCATACTTTGCTAATAAACTGTTTGTTAGGGTTAATTGTCTTTCCGAAAGAAAGAAACATTGCATTTATGCCGAAAGCTAATATAACTAAAGAATTAAAAACTCAAATGGGAATTTCAGAATCAACATTTAATACTGATATTACTACTCTCAAAGATTTAATTATTTCGTTACGTCATTCTCTTGCGCATTTTGATATTTCCTTTCAATCTAATAACAGTGACTTCTTAATTGACGATATAATTTTTAAAGATCACAAAAAAGCGGAAAATTATATTGTCGCCACTTTTAAGCCAGCTGAGCTTTTAAGTTTCATTAGATATTACGGTTGGTGGTTAATAAAGAATCTTAAAGAAAATCAACATCGAATTGAAAATAATTTATGACACTAATATACGTTTTAAAGTATTTTCAAATTTAGTAGAATTTTTTATGAAGAATAATATTAAAACAAAAAAGAGACTCTAAAAAGTCTCTTTATATAATTTATATCTCTTTATAATTATTTCCCAATCAATTTTTCAAGCCTCGCCATCATTTCATCTTTCTCTAATTCTAGCGTGGTTCTTTTATGTATTTAATAAAATAAAAAATAGTTCCAAAAATTAAGATTGGTAAAACAAAATAATAATAACTAACAAGTTGATTAGTATTACTATAAATAGCGAAATAATAAAAATCAGCAAAATAAAGATAGGCAAGTAACAAAATACCAAACGCTAGAAATATTATATAGTTTTTGGTTCTTTCTTTAAATTTAAAATAAGAGTTAGGCGCTAGAACAAATAATAAAAACTTTGAGTATTTATCGTTAGATTGCTCTATTCTATTTTTCAATTTATTTGTTGCAATCTTTGTCAAGTAGTATAAAGTGCCCATAATGAAAAGAGGTAGAACAAAATGGAAATAACTTATATGATAATAAGTGTCATACAAATTAATGGTGAAAAAATGCTGATTAAAGTAAAAATACACAAGTAGTAAAGTGTAGACTGCTGCAAAAATTAAATAGTTTTTAGTTGTTTTTTTCATACAGTGATTTTTAAAGATCTCAAACTAAAAGTTGTAAAATAAAAGAAACTAGCTTCTCGATATTGAATATGATTTATTTTACTAATTTAAATATATTAAAGCAAGAAGGACAAAACCAATAAAAATGTTCCTACAGGTATCTATTTCTCAATCAATTTCTCAAGCCTAACCATCATTTCATCTTTCTCTTTCAACATACGCTCGTATAATGCAATTTTCTCTTCATGAAGTTGAATTATCTTGTCGATCGGATCATTGTTGAAAGTTGGATTATAATTTATCAAGCCTTGAGTATCATGAAAAGTATTAGAAATAATATTAATCGCTTGTTCTTCATCAAAATTCTGAAAAGCCTCAACAGGAATTTTTAATACAGCCGAAATTTGTTTCAGCAGATTGTCTTCAATTACATCTTTCTGCTCGAGCATCGAAATTTTCTTTTGGTTCCAGTCTTCGCCCAGATCATAAGCCAATGCTTCCTGCTTTATGTTAAGCATTTCTCTAAAACGTTTTACGTTTCTTCCCTGATGTATTTTCTGTTCCATAACGAATATCAATTTTTCTAAAAGCTCAAAGATAAAGCCATTTCGATTAAAAATCTTGAGTTTCAAAGATAAAAAAATATCCCATACAACATTTCTTTTGTCAGAATATTATAGATGCTTTTCGAATAGTTTATCCTTTATAAAGAACAGAACTTCGCTTGAGAATTTTTAAATTTCATAAGTATGATAAAGAATAAAATATCCTACGATACTGGCTTTTGGGCAAGCTTTGCAACAGGAAATCCCTTTACGGTAATAAACGCCTTTTTTGCTTTTGCCGATCTTGATTATTATAAACAAACTTTAACCGAAACGGTATTTTACAGCTACAAAACAAAAGTTTACGGTAAAGAAAACCCTTCGGATGTTTTTGTTTTTTATACCGCTCTAAGCTATTTTATTAAAGTTTGTTATGCATTAAAAAAGAAAAATAAAAAATGGAAAGTGAAAGCGTCTTTGCATTCTGAAACGGTTTTTGATCTTTCGTCGTTAACGAAGCAGGAATACGAAAATCCTTTTATTGTATTTCAAAAAGCATTCAATAAAAAGACGCCTAAAGAATTCGAATTTTTTCTATGCCAAATCCTCGAGCTTTCTTTGTCTCCAAGTCCCGCAGATCCAGTTTTTGACCTGACAACGCCTTATGTTTATTTAATAAAAATGCTTGATGCAGTGGCATTAATAAGAGAAAGGGGAGTGGGGAAAATCGGGAAAAAGGATCAGATTGATTTTATAGCGGAATAAAATATCCGTATTTCGTTTTACATTCTTTTAGTTTCATCTTTTAGTGATGTAGCTTTTACTTCTTTATTTTTTCCTGATCCAAAATAATAGGTGAGTTGCACATAATAGTTGCGTGTTTCCCAACGATTGGTCCAGTCGGTTGATACATTGTTTATTTTTGTGGTTTCGTTATAAAGGCTTTTTTTAAGCAGGTTGGTACATCCTGCTTCTGCTACCAGTTTTTTGTTCAGCAAGCTTTTTTTGGCGGTAAAACTCATGTCGTAAGTAGCTTGTGTAAAGCCGCTGGGCGTGGTAGAGCGACCGTTGTAGAAACAATTCATGGTAAACTTCCAGTTGTTTTTTAAGTCTACGCTTTGGTAAAAATTAAGATCGTAGCCAAAACCTGTTCCGTTATACGAGAAGTTTTTTATTACTGATTTTTCTCCGGTCAAATAGGTGTCTAAACTCAATTGCATGGTCCACCACTTGAAAGGTTCGTAAGGCATAGAAGCCGAAAAACCAAATCTGTTGCCTTTGGCCGCATTGGCATCATAAGTAATATTATAGTTTTGGTCCCGCTGATAATCTATAACCTGAATAAAGCCATCTTTATAAAGATAACCGTAAAGGTTCAAATTCAATTTACTTTTGTAGACGTAACTCAGTTCGAAACTGTCGTAATATTGCGGTTGTAATGCCGGATTCCCGATGTTTAGCGTATAAGCATCTATATATTCGTAATAGGGGTTTAGCGACAGGTAATTTGGCCTTCCGATACGTTTGCTGTAACTAAACTGGTACTGATTGTTTTCGTTCTTGTAACCAAGGGAAAGAGACGGGAATAAATTAGCATATTCTCCTTTATTTACTTTAAAATTTATTTGAGATGTTGCTGCAAAGTTGTAATACTCCATACGCATTCCCGCCTGAATGTTCCATCGGCCAAATTCACCCGATGCCTGCACATATCCCGAAGCCAGTTTTTCGTCATATTTAAAATCATTGACCAATAAACTATCGGGTATAAACAAAAGTTCTGTATTGTTGGTTTTATAACGGTTGTAATAATCCATTTTTACATAAGAATATTTGGCACCAGCTTCAAAATTGATGTTTTTTTCCAACTTCTGACGAAAATCGGCCTGAAGATTGGCAATCCTATAGGATGTTTTGTTTTCGCCTGCAAGTTCCATAAAACTACCATTGGCATAATCATTAGTCTGCGCTCCGTTTTTCTTTTTACTAAACTGCAAAAAGTTGGCCTGTACATCGAGTTTTGTAGTAAGGCTGTCAGAAGTATAATTATAAAAAACATTACCCGAAACGCGTTTCTCCGGAACTTTAAAAAACTGATTAAGATTAACCGTGTTTTTTAAATTATTGTCAAGATATTCATTGGTATAACCCTGAGTAGTTTCGTCGCTCTTTTCGTTGTAATATTGCCATTCGGTACTTAAAATCTGGTTTTTATTGATTTTCCTCTCAACAGCAAAATTCAGGCTGGATGATGTCGTAACCGGAAGCCAGGTATTGTATTGGTCTATAATTTTTTCGTTTCCGTCGATGCTAATGTTCTGCTTTATATGTCTGTAATTGACAGATTTTCCGTTGTAGTATGATCCATTTGTAGTAATTGTCCAGAGAGAATCATTATAAAATAATCTTCCTCCTTGTCTGCTTTTAAAATAGTCTCCTTTGTAAGCCGCCGTACTTATGTTTCCGGATAAACCCGTGGCGCTGCTTTTTTTCAGGACAATATTTACGATACCTGCTGTTCCTGCCGCTTCATACCTTGACGAAGGCTGCGCGATGATCTCAACTGATTTGATGTCTGAGCCTTTTAAGGAGCGTATGTATTCGCGCAAAGCATCTCCGGAAAGCAGGCTTTTTCGACCGTTAATCATAACCTGTATGTCTTTATTCCCGCGGTAAACAAGGTTTTGGTCTTTATCAAGGCGCATGCCCGGTACTCTGGCTACGGTTTCAAGTCCGTTGTTTCCGTTGCCTATACCGGAGGCATCAACATCAATTATTGTTTTATCGCCTTTTATGGTAATGACATTTTTACGAGCATCGACAACAACTTCATTCAGTTGATTCTGCTCTTTTATTAATGTAATATTTAAAATCTCGGGAAGATTAGGAGCTGTAATTTCTTTATTGTATTGGGTATAACCCATATAAGTTACCGAAAGATTTCCTGATGTAAAGGAAGCGGGAAGCTGTATGGAGAAATGACCCGTTTGATCAGTTGCTGCAGTAACTATTTTATTTTGATTTTCGTCAGTAATAGCTACTGAAGCAAAAGGAATGGCGGTGGCGTTATCCGGATCTTTTACCGTGCCTTTAATCGTGGTTTGTGCTACATTAATGAGCGGTAATAAAAGCGTGGCGAGTATAAGTAATAGTTTTGTCATGTTGGGTGGTTTTATACTGCAATGTTACTGGGCTTATTTTTCTTAAAAATGTATTTAGTATCAATAGGTTCTTTTGTAAAACAAAACCTAAACAGGATTGTGTTTTGTGTTTTGTTGTGCAATTGCGGGTGTTTATCCTGTGATGGATCCTGTTAAACCAGTGAAGTTGGCTTTATAACCGAAAAGAATTACTTTAGCATTATGAGCAGAAAAAAAGAAATACTATACCACATTTTATTCTGGTCCTTATTTGTGGGACTGGACCAACTGCTAATAAGCATAACGGTTCACAAGGATTTAGATACTCCGTGGAGTATTCTGCAAAACATTGGTTTTCTGTTGTTAGAAATGCTGATTTTTTATCTTAACTATCTTGTTATCTGCCCAAAGATCATTCCCTATAAAAAATGGTATCTATTGATTCTGGCGCAACTCAGCCTTATTATACTTTTTCCCGCCTTACGTTTTATTTATGAAGAAGTGTTTCTTTTTAAGATCACAGGCAGGCATAATTATAATATGAGAACGCTGACGCCCATTTATTATATCTATGATAATTCGTATTATTCTGTAAGAGTGCTGTTGTTTAGTCTCGTAGGTTATTTTATGAAATACCTTTGGAATACGAGCGCTCAGGTAAATCAGTTGATTTTAGAGAAGAAATACGCCGAAATGCAGGCTTTAAAAAATCAGCTGAGTCCGCATTTTTTATTCAATTCGCTGAACGGTTTTTATTCTGATTTGTACGACACGAATCCGGAAGTAGCGGCTGATATTATGAAACTATCAGAAATGCTGCGTTATGTTACTTATGAAAGCGAAAATGATATGGCCCTGCTAAAAGATGAAATAGTGTTCCTACAAAATTATATCGATCTCTTTAAAAGACGTTTTGACGGTATGGTAGCAATAGATTTTATACATCCGGATAATTTGGGCCATTACAGAATACCATCGCTAATGTTGATTCATTTTCTTGAAAATGCCCTTAAGCACGGTATCAGCGATGATTTTGAAAATCCGATAATTATAAAGTTAAAAATTGAAAACGGAAGACTTATCTTTACATCAGACAATAAATACCGAATTACCAAAAGCTTTGATGAGCATGGTGTAGGAAACAAAAACATAAGCCAGCGACTGAATTTAATGTATCCTGACAACCATACTCTTATTATTGTAAAGGATGAAAACAGCCATAAAGTAACCCTAAATATGCCATTGAGCTGATGAGCGAATACCTTACTGCCATAATTGTAGATGATGAACCGCCTGCTATACGCTTGCTTCAAAAATATTTCCAGCAGCTTCAGGGAATCAAATGTGTTGCTACGTGTACGCGTGCTGTAGAGGCTCTTGCGCTCATAGAAACGCATAAACCTGATGTGGTGTTTCTTGACATACAAATGCCTGATCTTAACGGTATACAACTTTCGGCAATCATCAAAGACAAGGTGAAAATCGTGTTTACTACAGCGTACCCGCAATTTGCAATAGAAGGATTTGAAGTGAATGCAATAGATTATTTGCTGAAACCGATTCCGTTTGAGCGTTTTATTGTGGCTGTAGAAAAAGTTCGCAAACAACAGACAGAGCACACCGTTGTAAATACAGCTGCGGAAACGAACATTGAGGATTACTTTTTTGTAAAAACGGATGGTAAAAAACGTTATCAGCGCATTGAAGTTAAAGCCATCAATTATTTAGAAAGCATCAAAAATTATGTTGTGCTACACACCGCATCCGAACAGGTGGTAACTTACAATACCTTAAAATATTTTGAAGAAAACCTGCCCGGCAGTCAGTTTGTAAAGATTCATAAATCATTTATCGCAGCGATTGGTAAAATTGAAAAAACAGACAATAATGAAGTCTGGGTTTCAGGAAAATGCCTGCCAATTGGCGATACTTACCGAAATGATTTTTTTGAGAGAATAGAACGATTCGAAATTTAATTTTTTCTGTCCTTGAATATTTTTTTTATACTTAAAATAAGATTACAAGCTCCACAAATGTTTGGAAAGAAGGGAATGCAGATTTAGCCATTTTTTTCCGTTACGGTTATTTTATCAAATATTTCAGTTAATGCATCTTCCATAATTTTGGCGGTATCATTACCACTTTGATTGGTAATAATAAAGGCACCCAGATCATATTTTGGAATTATATAAATATAACATTGAGATCGTGGTACACCACCGTGATGAACGTAAAAAGTGCCCAATTTTTTATTTCCGGTATCGATATTCCAGAAATATCCAATACTAAAATCATTGTCAAATTTTACAATTGTTTTATGTGATTCAGCAACGATTTCATTGTTTTTCAACTGAAACTTGATATACTTCACCATATCAGGTATTGTTGATTTCATATTGCCGGATGCTCCCCACGGTAATTGCGGCATTGGCGACGTGATGACGCTATTATCGCTATGATAGCCTACTGCAAGCTTTTTGGCTTCCTGACTAGAAAGATTGATTTTGGTATTTTGCATTGCAATGTTCTGAGTCACATAATCTGTCAGTAGTTTTTCATACTTAGTCTGGTACACTTTTTCCAGAATAAAAGCTACAAGTTGGCTTCCTGCACTTGAATAAGAATATTTATACCCTGGAACGGTATCAATTTTGACTTTATGAAGGTCTCTTAAAAAATCCTTTTGATTATAGTTTTTGTAAAGTTCATTGATTTTTGCAGGCGTATCATGGTTGGTGAAATCCGCCAGAATTGTATTGGCTTCAAACGGAAGCATATTCGGAAATCCGCTTGTATGAGAAAGCAGGTGTTTTACGAGAATAGGCTGATCGCCATACTTTAGATTTGGATAATTTTCCGGTAAATATTTCTGGATTTCGTCTTCGATATTCAATTTCTTTTCGACGACCGCTTTTGCTGCAAGAGTTCCTGCAAATGTTTTACTTAAAGAGCCAATTTCATAAATGGTTTGATTATCAGGGCAATTCTTTTTTCCTTTTTCTAATTCCCCATAATGACCAATAAATTCTTTTCCCTGATAGACTATTGCGATTGATGCAGAATGAATTAAAGGCTTTTTTATCATTCTGTTTGCCGCGCTGTCCATTAAAATTTTAATGTTTTCCGGTTGTGAGTTCTGCGCCAGGCAAAAAATGGAGGAGAGTAAAAGAATTAAAAGTAATCTGTTTTTCATGTTTTTAAAAGGTTGTTAAGCTCCTTAAATTATTTATCAAGTATGTTTTTATAAACCACACCATCTTTTACAATCAACAATAATGTTTTTTCGTAGTCTTCAAGTACATTCAAATTTGCAATAGGATTTCCGTCTACTAACAAAATATCGGCATAAGCGCCTTCTTCGATAACACCCAATTTATTTGGATAAGGATTACGAGGGCCGCTCATGGCAAGCAATTCTGCATTGGTAGAAGTAGCCATTTTTAGTATTTCATAAGGTTTGTACCAGCGCAATAACTTTACAAGATCTCCAGCTCTTTTGGCTGAATGTTCAGGTTCAAACAAGCAATCTGTTCCAAAAGCAGTTTTAATGTTGTATTTTTTTGCAAAATTATAGGCTTTATCAGTACCGCTCATCATAGCTTGTTGTTTGATACGATTTGGAGAACCCTCTGCATAAAGACTTTTACCTTCGTCTATAAATGGCTGCAGACTTAACCAGGCTTTTTTATCGGCCAACATTTTTGCGGTTGCATCATCAATAAGCTGAGCGTGATCGATACAACGAACTCCTGCACGCAATGCTGTTTGTATGGCTCTTGGTGTATAAGCGTGAACGGTGACATACGTGCCCCAGTTTTCTGCTGCATCAACGGCAGCTTTCATTTCGGCTTCTGTAAATTGAGAAACATCCAAAGGATCATAAGTTGAAGAAACACCACCACCAGCTGCCAGTTTTATTTGTGTAGCACCAAGGCGAAGCTGCTCTCGTACACGTTTCAATACCTGATCTGCGCCATCGGCTATTACTCCAAAATTATTACGTTCGGTAAAATCAAGGCTTGCTGCAATATCTCTCGGAACCGCATTTGGACTAAGGAAATCGCCATGACCTGCAGTTTGCGAAATCATAGCGCCTGAAGGATAAATACGCGGACCAATAATTAAGCCTCTGTCTATCGCTTTTTGTAAACCTGCAGCAGGGCCGGCAAGATCTCTAAAAGTTGTAAAACCCTGCATAAGATCTTTCTCTGCAGATTTAATAGCATTTGCAGTAATGTATTCTATATCACTGTTCATAAGTTCTACGATGTTCATCGACTCCATCATAATATGGGTATGAGCATCAATAAGACCCGGCATCAAAAATTTTCCTTTGCCATCAATAATGATAGTGTTTCCGCTTTTATCTGTTGGGATTGGGGAGGTAGAAATTTTGCTAATCAGATTATTTACAATCAAAAGATTTCCATTGATTGTTTTTTCATCCTTACCATTAAAAATCTGAACATTATTAATGAGAATCGTTTTTTGACCCATTACACAAAATGAACTCAGTAAAATTGCAATTGTCAATAATCTTTGTTTTATAGAGTACATATTTATAAGTGGTATTAAGGTTATAAATTACTAATATAGCAAATGTTAAATTAAGTTATGGCTTTTTAGCAGGCATTTTAGCATTGCTATTTTAATTTTAAAATAAAAATCTTCTTACTTAAAGAACGCGAAGTATAACGAATCCCACAGAATAGGAGAGAAGCGCCATTATACACGTTGCACAGCTAACAGTTTATAATTAATCTTTATATTTGATTATTAAATGAATAAAATGAGCGAAAACACTAAACCGTATGCCTTAATAACCGGAGCCAGCAAAGGCATAGGAAAATCTATTGCTTATGAACTGGCCAAAAAGGGCTATCCGCTATTGCTTGTGGCAAGGAGCGCAGCCGAATTAAAAACACTTTCTGATGATCTTCAGGTTAAATATGGCATCAGTGCTTTTGTTTTATCAATTGATCTTTCGACAAATGGTGCAGCGCTAAAAGTAATCGATTGGATAAAAACGAATAATTATCCGGTTGCCTTTTTAGTGAACAATGCCGGTTATGGTGTTTGGGGCGATTTTAGTAAGTCTTCTTTAACCGATCAGCTTGGGATGATGCAGCTTAACATGAATGTCGTGGTAGAGCTTTCGCATTTATTTGTGCCCATACTTTCGCAACAAAAACAAGCCTACATTTTAAATATATCCAGTACTGCTGCCTATCAGGCTGTACCTACGCTGGCTGTTTATTCGGCTACAAAGGCTTTTGTTTTATCGTTTACACGCGCTTTGCGTTTTGAATTGGCACAAACTTCAATTTCCGTAACTTGTTTTAGTCCGGGTCCGGTTGATACCGGTTTTGCCGAAAGAGCTGGCTTAAATGCTTTTAGCAAAATGGCCGAAAAGTTTAATATGCAGCCTGATGAAGTTGCAAAAATGGCCGTAAAAGCCATGTTCAATAAAAAATCAGAGGTTATTCCGGGTTTTACCAATATTATTTCAGTCTACGCTAATCGCATACTACCAAAGGGATTCGTCGAAAAAATGGCTGCCGGAATTTATAAAATTTAAATTTTTTCGAAAAAAAATAAAAAAAATATTCTTTGTAAAAGAAAATTTATATTAAGTTTGTATTAAATTCTACTAATTCTATAGAGTATGTCAAATAAAAGAGAAAATATGTTTAATTTATCTGGAAACCGAATGCACGCCAACACGTTAATGTCTTGTTGTTGCTGTTGTTGTTATTCTGTTTTAGATAAAATTTCAAACTATATTATTTCATTTATTAAATCTATATTATCATGGTATCTTCTTATAAAACCTTCACCCTTACTGAGCAATTAACTAATGAGCAAATTGCATTTTTTAACGAACATGGTTTCATCCACTTCAAAAAATTTATAAATCCGGAAACTGTTTCATCTATTATTGATGCCTCAAAACAAGTAGAACAAAATTGGATTGAAAACGAACTTCAAAAAGTAAACGGTGTTCCTATTAAATACGGAAAAGATTTAGACGGTTCTGCTATTGTACAACGTTTTGCTTTTATTAATCAGCATCATCAAACCTTAAGCGGTCTTTTACTTGACCCGAGATTTAATGGTTTATTACCATTGGCAGGCGATGGCGCAAGATTAGGAACTGAAGAAAAAGACGGAATGGTTTTTAATCATTATATCAACGGGCCGGAAAGTAAGTTTACTAAAATGGGTTGGCATACAGATGGATTGAGAGACATTTTTTATGGTGCAAAATTAAACCCGATGTTAAATGTTGGCATTCATTTAAGCACTTTAAAACCTGAAAACGGCGGACTTAAGATCATTCCGGGTACTCACAAACAAAGTATTTATCAAATGCTTTTCCGTAAAAAATACTTTTTAGATAATAAAGCCGATCCTGAAGAAGTTTCGATCAATCCGGAAGCGGGAGATTTAACCATTCATGATGGCCGTTTGTGGCACAGAGTGGCAGAATCATCTATTCGTGGCGAAGAAAGCAGAAGAAGGGTTATCTATATTCCGATTATAGCTGGAAAATATGCTCCTAAAAATGAGAATAGCCCAACGGTTTTCTATCAACGTTTTGCAGGTATTGTTAAATAAATATGCTGATTATACTCGCATTTAGTTATCTGGTTAGATCAGGTAAGCTAAAAAGAACCACCGATTTTTTTAAAAATACGCAACGAAAAATAAAATTTAAAATTACAAAAGTAGAACTGGCGATACTGTCAGGCTTACAAATATTGCGCTATTAATGGGAAAAGAAACACAGCCTGAAGATCATACTGCAATTGTACAAAGAACATTCTCTGACCGTAAACGAACTAATATTTTAAAAAGAGCAGAACAATTAACGATTGTATTTTTGCTTCCAAAGGTGCCTAAATTCATTTCGCCAAACGCGCTCACTTTAATCGGTACGCTTGGTTCGGGATTGGTTTTTCTGGCTTTTGTTTTAGGTGCTTATGTCACAAACTGGTATTTGCTTCTGGGTATTGTCGGATTAGGTATCAATTGGTTAGGCGATTCTTTAGACGGAAGATTGGCTTATTATAGAAATATTCCGCGCCGTTGGTACGGTTTTGCACTCGATATTATTGCAGATTGGATTGGTATTGTACTTATAGGTTTTGGCTATTATATTTATGCCCAAAATGGCACACAAATAATAGCCTTTGCTTTTGTTGCATTCTATGGCTGGTCTATCATCATCAGTCAGTTACGCTACAAAATTACGAATGAATATAGTATAGATTCTGGCTTTGTCGGGCCAACAGAACTTCGGTTTATTATTGCTTTCATTTTAATTACCGAAGTTTTGTTTCATGGATCAATTGCCTATCTGGCTGGTTTAATCTCTGTTCTATTGTTTATAATCAATGTTATAGATAGCTTAAAACTTTTAAAATTGGGCGATTTAAGAGATAAAAACCAAGTCTGATATATGTTCAGCAAAAAATCTATTATCACTTTTCTACGGGCACAAGTTGCGGCATTTATAGGCGGCATTACCGATTATGGCTTAATGATTCTGCTAACAGAAGTATGTAAACTGCATTTTACCTTTTCTATTTTAATCTCCGGAACCATTGGTGCCATTATCAATTTTAGCATCAACAGATTTTGGGTGTTTAAAAATCAATCCGGTTACAGCAGCCACATCAATAGTCAGCTTTTTAAATTCGCTTTGGTTGTGTTGGGAAGCATTTCTCTGAAATCATTTGGCACGCTTGTTTTGCAAAAAGCATTTCAAATCGATTACAGAATCGGAAGATTAATCACGGATAGTTTTGTTTCTTATGGATTTAATTATCCGCTGATTAAATATTGGGTTTTTAAAACCAACCAAAAACAGGATATAATCAAATCAAATTGATCTGTTGGGTAAATCAAAAAAAGTAATTAAACACATAGAAACATAGGTTTTAAATGTGTAAAAAGAATATACAAAAGAAACTAGTTTCTTTACACATAGCCCAACTATGATTGTTTAAACAAGTGAAACGCCTTCTTTAAGCGTTCCAAATCTATGTTTCTATGTGTTAAAATAAACGCACCCAACACTTCATACAAATATTTCGTCATGAACAAATTATCATTTAAATACTTTACAAAATCACTAATCGTTATCACGATCTTAGTAAATATATATTCAGGAAATCTGTTGGCACAATCTAAAAATCCATCGCCATTGCATTTTCCAACGCCTAAAAATATAGACAATATGTTATTCTATATTCAGCGCGATCCCAATATAAACACGGCTATTTACGCCATAAACTACCAGGAAAATGGAAAAATAGACAAAAGCAATCCCATAAAAGCCTATTGGATTCGATATGCCGAGAAAGGGGAGAAGAAGGACTTTAATTATCTGCAACGCAAATTTGCCTACGGATTAGAAAGCAAAACCCTGGATAACGAAGAGTTTGAGCTTCAATTTGTATCGTATAAAAAGCTACCCTTAACCTTGAAGAAGATAGATTCAGATCAAAAATATCATGTTTTCGTGAGTGTAAATCAGAAAAGAATACAGGTCGAAAAAATATTTGTGCGCATTGAAGGAGGTTCTTTTTGGCTGCCCAATGTAAAGTATGCCGAAGTTACCGGAATTGAGACTTCTTCGAATAAAATGATTACTGAGAGGATGTTGTTGAAGTAGGATAAATGTATAATTAGACGCATTAATGATAGAAAGGAAATTATTTTCGTGCCTGTTCCTATATTAATAACCGCAACGATAGCGCAGATTTGCAATCTGTGCCCGCAAAGTAATTTCTTCAAAACATAAATAAAAAGATTAAAATTTTCCGTTATACTTTTTATTTTTGTAAGAAAAAAGACGTGTCAACAAAATATAAAGCAACAACAACTGAGGAAGCATATTTTATAACTATAACTGCTGTAGGATGGATAGATATATTTACAAGGCTAAATCAGAAAAATATTTTAGTAAATGCTTTAAAATATTGTCAGGAAAACAAAGGTTTGGAAATTTATGCTTACTGTATTATGAGCAGTCATATTCATTTGATTTGCAAAGGGACGAATGGTTTTGTATTATCTGATATTATTAGAGATTTTAAAAAATTTACATCAAAAAAAATAATACAGACTATAATAAATGAACCTGAAAGCAGAAGAGAATGGATGCTTGAATATTTTCAAAAATCATGTGAGCATTTAAAAAAGGATCAGAATTATAAAGTTTGGCAAAATGGTTACCATGCAGAACATATTTATAGCAATAAGTTTATTAAGCAAAAAATAGATTACATCCATAATAATCCTGTAAAAGATAAAACTGTTAATTCGGCTGAAGATTATTATTTTAGTTCGGCAAGGAATTATTCCAACTTAGAAAATGATTTAGATGTTGTTTTGTTATACTTATTTTAAAATACTCAACTGTTGTCTTTACTTAGCTTTGTGGGCACAGATTGCAAATCTGCGCTAACGGTTAACGGTCGGTTATGCGCAACGATAGCGCGGAAATTCTTTCCGTGCCCGTTCCTATATTAATAAAACAGGATTTTCTTTTTTTTAATCTGTTAAGATATACTTTGCGGGCACGGATTACAAATCCGCGCGATCGGGTACTCCACTTGAAGATTCTGTCACTGAGGCGCTTATTACTCTTGGATATGAAGCTGAAAATTATAACGACGGTGTTCTTGAACTTGACCAAGTAATAATTAGCCCAGAAAAACACAGATTTATCGGAGAGTGTGAAGGGAAAGATACAAAAGATATAAACATAACTAAATTCAGACAATTACTTGAATCATTAAATGCAGATTTTGCAAGAGATGAAGTTCAAGAAAAAGCTTTTGGAATATTATTTGGTAACCCACAACGATTGTTAGAGCCAAAATCAAGAAAATTAGATTTTACTGAAAAATGTAAAATAGGTGCTGAAAGAGAAAAAATTGCACTTGTAAGAACCTCAGATTTATTTATGGTCATCAAATATTTACGAGAAAATGAAAACGATGAATTTAAAAAGAAATGTAGAGACGCAATCTATAATGGACTAGGTAAAATTGTGAAGTTTCCAAACATTCCTAAAAAATAATGCCCTCTGACAGCGTTTTTTTTGGGGAGGGGAATTGTGTTTAACCGAAAAACCCGATCGCTCGGATATGCGCAACGATAGCGCGGAAACCCGATCGCTCGGATATGCATAACGATAGCGCGGAAATTCTTTCCGTGCCCGTTCCTATATTAATAAAATAGGATTTTTTTTTAAGCTGTTAAGATATACTTTGCGGGCACGGATTACAAATCCGCGCGATCGGGAGTGGCTTTTTTTTAGTAAATATATTTTGATTTTAGTGTAGCTGTACGGCGCAGTTATCAACATATTTTAGTTATAACTTGCAAAAATAGGTAACATTGAAGTCTTGCCTACAACGGAAGAAGTTAGTATATTTACCAAATGAGAAAAACCCAATCTCACAAACGTAAGTGGGGTTCTTAAAATCTCTCATCTAAACCGTTATGGACAAGTTGCCCACATCGTGGTTGAAGTGCTGGATCGTTTACCTTGTAGTAGATCTAGCTTGGCAAATGTTTAAATTTGCTTTTAGTATTTAGTAACAGAAATAATGTATTCGTAGTACATTGTTTCTAAAAGAGCCTAGCCATTGTGCTAGGTTTTCTTTTTTACAAATTATGGAAAACCGTAATTTTGATTGTTGTGACAAATATACAACAAATGACGTAATACTGCCAAAATATTTGTATGTTTTATATAAATATTTTATACGTTTTTTATTTCTCGTTAATAATTTTGATATGTGTTGTCAAATAGGATGGTTTAATAAAATGAATCATTTTTAAACCCGAAAACCCTATGAATAATAACAAAGACAGAAGCAGAATTATTAGAATTAACCCGATCGCTCGGATACGCGTAACGATAGCGCGGAAATTCTTTCCGTGCCCGTTCCTAATATTAAATATACTTTGCGGGCACGGATTACAAATCTGCGCGATCGGGCTTTTGCATTTGGTTAACTTATTCCCTATCTAAATATTCCCGTATCTTATTTTCATCTCTTTTCATTAACACAATAAAAGGTTCATTAAATATTGTGTCATGATGATATTGAGTGTTTTCTTTAATTATATATTTTACATTGTTCCGAATCATTGCGCCTTGTGTATTCTCAGAATCGAAATGTAAAGTGACAAACCATTTTTTCGAAATGGTATCTTCAATCTGTTTTGATCCATATGATTCATAAACATCGTTTAACATTTTGTTATAGTATTTATAATTTCGTGGAACTCTAGCTACACCTGTTGATGTCGAATCGTATTTTATAGTAGATGTCGAGTCAGATGTTCTATAATTGTCAGATTTACAAAATTCAAGAATTGAATCCTCAATTAACTTAGGTGTTGTTTTTTCTAGACTGTCTTTGCCTTTAGAATTACATGCAAAAAATAGAAAAGTGATAAATAAGTAAATTATTTTTCTCATATTATTCGATACATTTTAACAGCTCCCTAAATTTATTTGCTCTTTTTTCTTTAATTGGTTTATGGATATATCTTCTAGAAATTATTTACCAATTAATTTCTCAAGCCTCACCATCATTTCATCTTTCTCTTTCAACATACGCTCGTATAAAGCAATTTTTTCTTCGTGAAGTTGGATCAATTTTTCGATCGGATTAACATTAAATGTTGCACTATGACCAGTGTTTAAAAAAGCTCCATTATCAAAAGTATTAGAAATAATATTGATCGCTTGCTCTTCATCAAAATTCTGAAAAGCTTCAACAGGAATTTTTAATACAGCCGAAATTTGTTTCAGCAGGTTGTCTTCAATTACATCTTTCTGCTCCAGCATAGAAATTTTCTTTTGGTTCCAGTCTTCGCCCAGATCATAAGCTAATGCTTCCTGCTTTATGTTAAGCATTTCTCTAAAACGTTTTACGTTTCTTCCCTGATGTATTTTCTGTTCCATAACGAATATCAATTTTTCTAAAGGCTCAAAGATAAAGCCATTTGGATAAAAAATCCTGAATTTCAAAGATAAAAAAATATCCCGTAAAACATCTTTTTTGTCAGATATTATACCACTTATGTTTATATTTTACTCCAAGTGTTTTTTGTTATTATATCCGCTTTTCGAATGAAATAACCATGAAATCAGGTATTGTTTTCCGTATTGCCTCAGAGTAAATTTGTTTGAATCAAACGGCAGATAATGCTGTGTTTAATAATAAACTTGAATTTCTACAAATTATGAAAATAAAAAAAGTACATAGCATCATCATACTTCTGCTTATTTCGCAGCTAAGTTTCGCTCAATATTTTAAACTTACTCCTCAGGGTTTTGTATCCAACGACAATAGTGATTATACAGTTGTGGATGTGCCAAACGTAAAACAAAACAATTTGTACAAGAATGTACTAAATGCTATTAATTCATTATACAGTAATCCACAAAAAGGGCTAAATGTAGTGGAAGGGGAAAGTATTAGTTTGACAGCGTATGAAGAAAATGCGTTAACGATAAAGCATAGCGCTGGAGGCTTTGGAAAAGGAATTTATAAATATGACTTATCTTATACGTTATCTTTTCTTTTTAAAGACGGTAAGATCCGAATAAACAGTCCCACTTTCGAATGCAAACGATGGTACGAAGGAACTTACAGACCTACAAGCGGCTGGGGTAGTAGTGGCTGGTTTACTTTAAAACTTGTAAAAGGAGATAAGGATAGAGTTGCTATTTATGATAAAAACGGAAAACTTCTTCTAGAAGATGCCTCCATTGGATTAGAAAATCATTTCAATTCGGTTTTAAAACAAATTATCGAAAAATCTAAAAAGATAAATAACTGGTAATGTAGTTTGCATCGAATTAAAAATTTTTATAATTCCTGCTAAGAGGATTTATAAAGCGGCATACTAGTATTAGCATGCCGCTTTTTTTAAGTTTAGTGACGTTACAAGGAGTAGGCTTGTAATGTCTTTCTGGCCCATTTTCCCCAGTTTTTTAAAGCTTCTAAAAGTGTTTTGTTTAGTTCTTTATTGTCAGTAGGTTTACCTTTTACCGGAGGAGCTAAATCTTTTTCGGTTACCGGAATTTCAGTAACTTTTGTGGCAAACCATGTCATGTTTTCATGAGGCATGGCCAATCCTAAAATGGTTCCGGGTAATCCTGTAAAAGATTCAGGACCGCCTGAAAACGGAATTTGAATAGTGTAATAGGCAACAACATAAACAGAATCGAGAACTATAGCATTTGCTCTGCGGCATTCATAACCTGCAATATCTCTTGTTTCATCGGTAATTTTCCAGTCAATTTTGCGCAAGCTGTCTTTTACTAAGTATAAATCGTCGTAAACATTTTTTTGGGTAATACTGGTTTGGGTATCCAGATCTGTAGCGATAGTATTTTTTAAATTAGCCATCGGATCGTCAGAAATCCAATTGCTGCTTGTGGGTTGATTTGTTTCTTCCCATTTGTACAAACTCTTGTTTTTTGAAAAACTGAGAGTGCTTTTTGTAGTTTTAAATTGTGTATTGGTTTTTTTATAACTTTCAAAAGCAGCCTGATAATAACTATCAGTTTCTCCTTTTATTTTTTTTGCAATCAAAGCATACATATTCGATTTTTTCTCAAATTCGATTATGCCATTTTGCACAAAGTGCTCATTTTGTGCAAAAGTATTACAGCTTGTCAATACAATTATAAAAATTAAGATGCGATTTAATATTGTTTTCATGGTTTTAGTTTTGTTTAATTTCTCCTCCGCCCATTTTGCTGAAATCCCAGCTTACAGAGAACATAAAGTATCTTTGGATAGTGGTATAAGTACTTTGGTTGATATTTCCATTAAAGGCAGAACGATTAAATCCAACATTTTGGTTCAAGAGATCTCTTCCCGTTATAGAAACTCTTAAATTATCTCCTTTTAAAAATTTCTTGGTGACAGATGCATTCCAGATAAAACGTTCAAAAGATTCCTGAATCACTTGCGTTTTTCCGTTATATTGATAATTACCATCGGTACTAATTTCTAGTTTGAAAGGTAGTTCTACACTGCTCCAGAAATTTCCATTAAAACCCCAGCCATCGCTATCACTATTTTCGTTGATGCTTGCATTAGCAACGTTGTAAGTAGGTCCGAAGCTGGCATTAAAATTGTATTTTTTTTCTCTATACTTTGATAAGTTTAGATTAAAAGAATAACTTGAATTTTTGGTTTGATTCAGTTTTGTATTGATGTAATTATAGTTTACATTTTTGTTGGCACTGAAACCAATTCCTGCATTCATGTCTATAGCCTTGATTGTTTTTCCAAAATTAGTATTCAAAAAATAACCGGTTGTAGCTTTGTCTTTTAGGTTTACAAATTGAGAAATACTTTCTCCTCTGTCATTTGTAATCACATTGCTTATTATTGGATTTACCGTAAAATTGTACGTTGCATTAACCGAAAAATATTGATTGCTAAGTACTTTATACGAATAATAACTTCCTCTGAAATTATTTCTAAAAGAAGGATCTAAATCCGGATTACCCAAAATCGTATTCAACTGATTTTGATTGTTTCGTATGGGTTGTATTTGTTCTAATGTTGGCTGATCGGTGTTTCCGTTATACGACAAACGCAGCGCTTCTCTTTGTTTAAAATTATATTGATAGTTGATCTGAGGCATGTAGTTGACAAATTTTCGCGTAAAATTTTCATCTGTATAAACATTGTACTGTTTAAAGTTGACACCGCTAAATTTAGAACCAAAAGAAAAAACAGTTTTATTTTTTTTGTAATTAAAAATCGCTCCAATTTGGTTTATAGTTTGGTCTAATTCATAATTATTACTAAAAACTGAATCGAGAACATTATAATTCCCATCTGCGGATTGATTAAAAGATTTACGATCCGATTTTCCGTTACTTATATTGAATCCGTAATTAAGAATTAAAGATAAACTTTTAGACAAGGGTTCGGTATAGATTAAATTTGATTTAAAAGCTGTATTGGTAATATTATTGACTTTATTTTGATCGACGACCTTGGTGCTATCCGGACTAATTACGGATGGTGTAAAAAATTCAGCTCTGGAATTTAAATAACCATCACTTTTGCTATTTGTACTGGATTGGCTTAAATTAAGAGATAATGTTCGGCCCGTTTTTTTAAGTCTTTTGGTTAATAAAGTATTTATATTAAATGTTTGATCATCAACATCGTTTGTATTGGTCTGTTTCAAATTATTCAATTGGTTACCTTGTTCGTCAGTACCTTTTCGCATTTCTGCGTCACTTGAATTACTCTTTTTAAACAAGCCATCGATATTTAATTTTAAAGTTAAAGTAGTATCAATTTTAATTTCATAAGCCACATCAAGTTTGTTTTTAGTCATGTTTTTCTCAAAACTCTTGTCTGAAGTATTATAAATGCTGCTGGAACTTAAATTTTGCTGGTTAATATCATTACGATCTCCTGAAAGTTTGATATCGCCAATTTTGTAATTTGCATTGATAGATTCTTTATCGTTGTTCCATTTATTGTCAAAATGTATTCCTCCAGTTTGAGTTACCGGAATTCCTTCACCATTAAATTGACCGTCCCAACTATCAAATTCATCATTTCCGTTGTTTGAAAAATTAATACCGCCGTCATCACTTACCTGATAACTGCTTTGGCCATATTTATCTTTATCTCCCCATCCTAATCCTACTTGTCCTGTGTTGCCTAAAATTCCATAAGCGGCTAATTTTTTCTTATCCCAAAACTTATTAAACATGGCCTGACCTTTGTAAAAATTATCAGTTCCTCCTCCGAGTTCTACTTTCCCGAAATGACCATTTTTTTTGTCTTCTTTAAGTTTAACGTTTAAAGTTTTGGTTTTCTGGCCATCATCAATCCCTGTAAAAGCGGCCTGATCACTTTTTTTGTCATACAATTGTACTTTATCAACCATGTCTGCACGTAGATTTTTTGTAACTAGAGTAGGATCATCACCAAAAAATTCTTCACCATCAACCAAAACTTTGGTTACAGTTTCGCCTTGAGCGGTGATTTTTCCATCCTTATCAATTTGTATTCCCGGGAATTGTTTGATCAAATCTTCCACTTTTGCATTAGGTTCTATTTTAAATGCTTTTGGATCGAATTCTAACGTATCTCCTTTGATTTTCATGGCGGCTCTATTACCTTTTATGATTATTTCGGATAATATTCGTCCTTTATCAGCCAAATTAATTTTACCATAATCTTTGATTAGGTTTGTTGAATCAATAGCAAATTGATCTACAAAATCAGCATATTTGGGATAAGAAACCAGTAATATAAATTTACCGGCTTTAATATTATTCAACTCAAAAGAACCATTTTCTTTAGCTCGTGTATATTTTACTAAAACAGAATCTTTTGCTCTTAACAAAGAGACTGATGCTTTCGTTAAAGTAGATTTGTTTATAGTATCTGCAACATATCCTTTAACTGTACCTGATTTTTGTGCCTGTAAAGCATTTGATAAAAAAAGAAAGCAACATAATAATAGTATTGTTTGTCTCATTAATTGGTTGTGTTTTTTTTTGAAAAAAGGCATTATTGATCTATTATATTCTATTCTATTTTTTGAATAATAGAAAAAAATGCCATTGGTTTTTTAATTTGTTTTTAAGTAAGATTGTAAATTCTAAAATAGAAATTGTAATAGCACCTTTTGGTACAGGTTTGCTGAAGTGTAGCGACTTGATTTTATGAAATTCATAATTTTTTTGTGAGGTTTTGGCGGTTAGTAGTGTGAATTTTAATAATTTTAATTGATAATTATTACTATAATAGTTAAATGTTAATGCGAGCCAAAAATAAATAAAAATACTACAATATTAAAAAGGGTTTAACTTTTTATTATCATGATTAATTAATAATGGACTAATGAAAATAGAAATGAATAAAAAGTATCAGTCAGGTTTAATCGCAAATACTGATCTTCATGCAGGTGGTTTGTTTTTTTGTATCATCTACCAAAATCAACTAGTGTTCTTTGAAAATGGTAAAGTTGAGCTAACAAAAAAGGTCGTGGAAGCCCTTCGTCCTATGGATGAGAACGATGTTAAACATTTACAGAATTTTAAGATTGTTGGAGACTACTTATTTAATGATAGAGGATATTTGGTTTGTAAGTTTGAGGATTTGTTTTGGACATTTACCGGATTGTCTAGCGAAAAAGACAGTTCTATTATTGTCTTTAATATTTATGATAGTCGCTTACAAAATAGGCGGGGAGAGGTTTATAAGCTGGAAGAAATTATTTAGTAACAACAGTTTTTTTAAATATTATTTCGTCTTTTCGCTTTTTTTACAAATCCGATCACTCAGATATATAAAACGATAGCGCGGACTTGTAATCTGTGCCCGCTCCTAATATTACTAAAAATTAGATTTTTAATATGTTAGTGTATACTTTGCGGGCACAGATTATAAATCCGCGCGATCTGGTTATTTAGTAACCGGGAATGAATTTATTTTAGAGCATAATTTATGTAGCCTCCATCTGCTAACAGCTCTGTTCCGGTAATAAAACTTGCATCATCTGAAGCAAGAAACAATACTGTTTTCGCGATTTCTGCCGGGTCGCCTAATCTCTGCATAGCAGTAGCACTGGCCAGAAATTCTTTCGCGCCTTCGGGTACAGCTTTATGAAGACCCGGTGTAGCAACCGGACCCGGACTCACAATATTGACACGAATTTTTCTTCCGGCCAATTCGTTTGCCGCGATCTGAGCAATTTTATTTAATGCTCCCTTTGTAGCCGAATAAATACTACTTCCTAAATTTGCCGCCGTCGCAACGGTTGACGAAGTAAAAATTACGGATGAACCTTCTGCCAGATGAGGAAGCAGTTTTTGAAGTGTAAAGAAGTGACCTTTGACATTGGTATTAAACTGCGCATCAAAATCAGCCTCCGTTACTTCTTCTATTGAACTAAATGTTGCGATTCCTGCATTTAAAAAAAGAGTATCCAATTTATTTCCGCTTTCTGCAAAAGCTTTTTCTAATAGTGAAAGATCAGATAAATTGGCAGTATCAACCACAATAGTTTTCAAATTAGGATTGTTAATTTCGTCAGCTGCATTTTTAAGATTTTCGCTGTTTCTTCCGGTGATCCAAACGTTAGCGCCTGATTTTATGAATTCTTTTGCTGTTGCTAATCCAATTCCTGTAGTTCCGCCTGTTATGAGAACATTTTTATTTGTGAAATTCATTTTTCTAGTATTTTAAATTTATACGAGCAAAGTTAATTCAGTTAAGTTTATTTTTGTTACTTTGTAACCAAAAGTAACAGTAACGTTTGAGTAACAAAGTAACTTATGAGTAACGAATGTCAGGTTGAGCACAGAAAAGAGATAATGGCAGTCCATGATACAATGGATATATTGAATGGAAAATGGAAAATTTCTATAATTTCATCGATCTGTTATCATAACAAGAGAAGATTTACAGATATTTTAAATGACGTAAACGGGATTTCCAATAAAATGTTAAGCAAGGAATTGAGGGATTTGGAAATAAATAAATTAATTAAACGCACAGTTCTCGATACGCAGCCTGTCACAATCCATTATCAGCTGACGGACTATGGATTGACATTAAAAACGATCATAAATGATCTTGCAGAATGGGGATTAAAACACCGAAAAGTTATTATTGATGGTTAACAGGCAAGATAAAAGAAAAAAAATCCCATTTCGTTAGAAATGGGATTTTAATTTTTGTGACAGGAACAGAGCAAATTTCAACATCTTTTATAGATGATTTGAAGTTATTCGCTTATTATATCTAGTTTCTGTCTTTTATGATTTTGTAAACTAATACTATTAGTAAACTTTCGTTATCATTTCATCTATAGGCAAACGAACTTTTTTCGTCGCCGCCATATAGTCTTTTTCGGAATCGCGATATCCTAAAGCGAGGATAACTGTAGAATGCAACCCTTTTTCTTTCAAATCCAAAACGGCATCGATATTGGTAGCATTAAATCCTTCGATAGGAGTGGCATCCACTTTCAATTCTGCCGCAGCAATAAGCGCTGTTCCTAGTGCAATATAAGCCTGTTTGGCCGCCCAATGGGCTTTTTGTTCTGCGTTAATAGTGCTGAAATAGGAATGCAGTCCATTTCTAAATCCTGATAAGGCACCAGCATCAAGACCTCTTTGCTTTTCTGTCATTGCCATATAATCGTCAATGTAAGTCGGAGACATGTCAGTTAGTGCGGCAAAAACCAACAAATGAGAGCAAGAGCTAATCTGTCCGTTATACGAATCAGCACCTAATTTTTTTTGAATTTCCGGATTGCTTACGACAAAAACACGGTAAGATTGCAGACCGCAAGAAGATGCTGAAAGATTTATAGCCTCTAAGATCTGATCGACTTTCTCTTCTGTTACTTTGATGTTATTGTAAGCTTTTGTGGCGTAGCGCCATTTTAAATTTTCTATCAAATTCATTGCTATGTCTGTCTTAATTTTTGGCAAATATAAATGATATTGTTTTCTTTTTCGAGTTTTTAAAGCGCTCTGGGAAGTTCCAGGTCAATTATCTTGGGTCACAAAAGAATATTTATCTGTTTTCCTTCATTATTATAAATGTTTAAAGATTAATAATCTTTTAAAATGTATATTAAAAGAATAATTAACTGAATTTATGTGTAAATAAAAATATTTAATCTTTTATATTCAAATTTGCAGGGTAAAAAAACTAAACATTATCATCAGATGAAAGCGAACATACAAGAAGATAGGGGAATAAACGAAAAGCAAAATATTGAAAACACCCAGAATATAATCCAGAATGATTTTGCATTCACACTAAAGAGCACTTGTTTAGATGAAAACTATCACCCCTCAAGTGAAACGCGTTTGACAACCAATTTTGCAAACCTGGCCAGAGGAGGTAATCGCCAACAAAACTTACGTAATGCATTAAATATGATTAACAATCGATTCAATGCATTGGCTTATGTAAATAATCCAAAAGCTGATCGTTACCTTGTAGAACTTGAAATCATCACAGTAACGATGAGTATTGATGATAAAAATGGTATTAACAATCTGCCGTTGATTGAAGTTTTAAAAACAAATATTTTTGATCGCAAGACTAACCAGCATATCGAAGGTATTGCCGGAAATAATTTTTCGTCTTATGTTCGTGATTATGATTTCAGTATTTTATTGATCGAGCACAATAAAAATAAACCTAATTTTTGTATTCCTGAAGATTTTGGTGATTTGCACGGAAAACTTTATAAGTGCTTTGTCAATTCAACCACTTATAAAGAGCACTTTAAAATGTCGCCGATCATTTGTCTAAGCGTATCGAGCAACAAAACGTATACTCGCACGGAGTATCAGCATCCGGTTTTGGGTTTTGAGTATCTGCAGGATCAGTATTCTATCACTGATGAATATTTCTCTAAAATGGGCCTAAAAGTTCGTTTTTTCATGCCTGCAAATAGTGTGGCACCAATGGCTTTTTATCATTCCGGAGATCTGCTTGCTGATTATACTGATCTTGGATTAATCAGCTCAATTAGTACGATGGAGACTTTCCAAAAGATTTATCGCCCTGAAATTTACAATGCAAATTCAGTGGCTGGGAAAATCTATCAACCAAGTCTTAAACACGAAGATTATTCACTGACTCGTGTGGATTATGACCGCGAAGAGCGCAGCCGATTGGCTGTTGAACAGGGTAAATATGCAGAAGAGCATTTCATTAAGCCTTACAAAAGTCTCCTGGAACAATGGTCTGCTAATTTTACCCTTTAATTGATTACAACGCATTAAAATTATACTATTATGAAGAAATTATTATTACCTACCTCTATTGTTGGAAGTTTACCTAAACCTGCATGGCTTGCACCACCCGAAAAACTTTGGTCACCATGGAAATTAGAAGGCGATCAGCTACTTGAAGGAAAACAAGATGCTTTACGCATTTCTTTGCAGGAACAACAATTGGCAGATCTGGATATTATTTGTGACGGCGAGCAGACACGCCAGCATTTTGTAACGACTTTTATCGAGCATTTAAGCGGTGTAGATTTTGAAAATCGTAAAACAGTAAAAATCCGTAACCGTTATGACGCGAGTGTTCCAGTGGTTGTAGGTGAGGTTGCACGTCAAAAAGCAGTTTTTGTTGAAGACGCTAAATTTTTACGTAAACAAACTAATAAGCCTATAAAATGGGCATTGCCAGGTCCGCTGACAATGGTCGATACTTTATACGATGACCATTATAAAAGCCGTGAAAAATTGGCGTGGGAATTTGCGATAGCACTCAATGAAGAAGCAAGAGAGCTTCAGGACGCAGGGGTAGATATTATCCAGTTTGATGAACCTGCATTTAATGTGTTCTTTGATGAAGTAAACGATTGGGGAATGGCAGCATTAGAAAGAGCTATTGAAGGTTTACACTGTCAAACTACGGTTCATATTTGCTATGGTTATGGAATACAGGCAAATACTGATTGGAAAAAGACATTAGGTTCAGAGTGGCGACAATACGAAGAAATTTTTCCGAAAATTCAAAAATCTAAAATTGATATAGTGTCTTTAGAATGTCACAACTCTAATGTACCTTTAGATTTAATGGAACTTGTTCGCGGTAAAAAAGTAATGGTAGGTGCCATTGATGTAGCAACCAACGCCATTGAAACGCCAGAAGAAGTAGCTGCTACCCTGCGTAAAGCTCTTGAGTTTGTAGATGCCGAAAATCTTTACCCTTCTACAAATTGCGGTATGGCCCCGCTATCCCGAAACATAGCCAGAGGTAAATTAAGTGCTTTAAGCGCAGGAGCAGAAATTATACGCAAAGAACTTGGGATTTAGTCTTAATATATTAATAATGGAGTCCGTGCCTCTACGGAGAAATAATATTTAAAACACATTGAATAAATTATTACAAGTATTAAAAAAAGCAGGTTTCGACGGTTTCCTGTTAATGATCGCGACCATGATTTTGATGGCTTATTTTTTGCCAAAGCCAGGCATGGTCAAGGAACCTGTTTCGCTTGAGGAGATTGCCAATGCCGGTGTTTCCTTTATTTTCTTGTTTTATGGCATGCGACTGAGTGTTGAGAAACTAAAAGCAGGACTTTCTAACTGGAAAATGCACATTGTCGTTCAGTTGACCACCTTTTTATTTTTTCCGCTCATTGTTTTGGCATTTCGCCCGTTGTTTGTCAATAACGGCTTCGAGCTGCTTTGGATGGGTGTATTTTTTCTGGCAGCATTACCGTCTACAGTTTCCTCTTCGGTGGTCATGGTTTCGATCGCTAAAGGAAACATTCCGGCAGCCATTTTCAATGCAAGCATTTCCAGTTTGATTGGGGTAGTCGTTACGCCTCTCTGGGTCGGGCTTTTTATAGCTTCTGCGACAGGCGATTTTGATGTTACTCAAATCGTCACAAAGTTGATTCTTCAGGTCTTGCTGCCTGTCATCATTGGAATAAGCCTTAATTCCCGTTTAGGTGTCATGGCCGAAAAATACAAGAAACAGCTTAAATACTTCGATCAGGCAGTTATTCTAACAATTATTTACACGTCGTTTTGCAAGTCATTTTCCGAACATCTTTTTGAGGGGTTCACCGCCCTTGAACTTGCCGGACTCGCTGCAGGAATGATGGCGTTGTTTTTTGCCGTATTCTTTTGTGTCGGACTACTCAGCCGCCTACTTGGTTTTTCAGATGAAGATCGTATTACTGTGTTATTCTGCGGGTCTAAAAAGTCATTGGTGCATGGCACCGTTATGTCAAAAGTACTTTTTCAACACAGTACCATCACCGGCATCGTATTGCTGCCGCTCATGCTTTACCATGCCTTGCAATTGATTGCTGCCAGTATCATCGCTCAGGGTATGGCCCGACGAAAAGAAGTATAGTTTTTATTTACGGCGTAGCCCTTTATCTTTTTTTGGATAAAGGGCATTAAGAATAACGCTCCCTTTTATAAAAATAATACCTTTTAGATTTTTTATACTGCGAAGATGAAAGCTGCAGTATTTTATGTTTTTAACTTGAGTGAAATAAGATTTTTGTATTGTTTTTGGTTATATTTGAAGAATTTTATTCTGATTCAAAAATAAATTAAACCTGTTTAAAGTAATATTCTATGGAACAAATAGACGATATTGATCTTCAGTTATTAAATATACTGCACGATAATTCTAAATACACTGTAAAAGAGCTTGCTAAAATGGTAAATCTTTCGGCATCGCCTGTTTTTGAGCGGATCAAAAGATTGGAAAACAATGGTTATATTAAAAAATATATAGCACTCCTTGATGCAGAAAAACTAAACAGAGGGTTTATTGTTTTTTGTAATATCAAACTTAAACAGCACGATCGTAATATTGGCCATCAGTTTGTTAGTGATATTATGAAAATAGAAGAAGTTGTAGAATGTTACAATATCTCTGGTGATTACGATTTTTTAATGAAAGTTTCTGCCAAAGACATGAAGCATTATCAGGATTTTGTGTTTAATAAATTGGGATCGGTCGAAAGTATAGGGAGTACCCAAAGCACCTTTGTTATGTCGGAGATAAAAAATCTCTACGGATAGTTCTGCGATGGCTTATGGAAATTGCTATAATTTATTGAGTTTATTTACCAGATAACTTATCATTTGAGCAATACTTTCAGCAGGAATAGCGAAATCATTTTCTATCCAATTTTTGATGACAGCAATACTTCCTTTTTCACCAAATTGGTATGCCATTTCAGCAAAAGGCTTTATTTCGGCAGTAAGTTCTATTTGATTTTCAACCGGAAAATTATTCCGGACGCTTCTCAGTATTCGCGATAGAATTCCGCTTCCATCCGCTTTGGTAAAGACAATTTTACTCATCTGTTTATCGCTTTCTAATAACTGGCAGCTGAGCAGTATTACATCGTCCATATTGGTGCTTTTACGCAAAACCGCTGACAGTTTTTCAAAAACATCTTCTTCTATTTCAAGAAGTATATCTAGTGGAATATTATAATGTCTGTAAAATGTATTGCGGTTAACATCGGCTGTTTTACACAATTCGGAAATGGTAATTTCGCTGAGTTCCTTCTCCTGCAGTAAACTGAATAGTTGCTCACGCAGCACTTTTTTAGTATACTGAACCCTTCTGTCTTTTCTTAAATCCATCACAATTTTTTTTACATACGCTACAAAAGCGCTTGTTTTTGTTCGTTAATACACAGCAATAGCCTTTTTTGAGACAACAAATATATTTCTCTTCAATAGCTTTACATAGTGATCTTTAAAAGAACACAAAGCTAAATATGGAACATATTGTATAACAAATATAGCTCTTCTTTAAAAATTAAAGACAGAAGGATTGACTATTTAAATTAAAAAAAAATGGAAAATAAGACTTTACGAAAAAGAATACTGCTAACTGGCGCATCTGGAACTGTTGGTTTAGAAACCTTGCAGCATTTGGTTCAGCATACAGATTATGAAATAACGGTTTTTGATGTAAAAACCCAAAAAGCGGTCAAAAAACTGGCTCCCTTTAGCTCTCGTATTGAGATTGTGTATGGAGACATCTGCAATAGAGAAGAAGTGTTGAAAGCTACTCACAATAAGGATTTTGCTATTCATTTAGCGGCGGTTATTCCACCTCTTGCGGATATAAATCCAGAGTTAGCTAACAGTGTCAATGTAAAAGGCACAGAAAATCTTATTTATGCCTTAGAGAAAAATTCGCCACATTGTTATTTGATTTTTAGTTCCAGTATTTCGGTTTATGGTGATCGGATGAAAAATCCCGAAATAAGTATCACTGATATTTTACAGCCCAGTCCCGGTGATCAGTATGGGGAAACAAAGTTGCTGTGCGAGTCATTGATTCAACAATCCAAATTATCTTGGAGTATTTTTCGCCTGGCTGCGATTATGGGAAACCATAAAATATCCAAATTGATGTTTCACATGCCACTGGAAACGCCCATTGAAATTTGCACTCCACAAGATACCGGAAGAGCTTTTGCTAAAGCAATTGAACATCATGAAAAATTAGAAAAGCAAATATTCAACTTGGGAGGGGGAGAGGACTGCGTAATTTTATATCAATATTTTCTAGATAAAATGTTTGCTGAATTTGGCTTAGGGAAAGCTGATTTTCCAAAAAAAGCGTTTGCAGAGAAAAATTTTCACTGTGGCATTTTAAAAGATGGTGATGATTTAGATAATATTCTAGGTTTTCGACAACAAAATCTGAAGGATTATTTCGAGATAGTCCGCCAGAAAATTCATCCTTTACAGAAAAAATTCACTTTCCTTTTTAGAAGTATTATAAAAAAATGGCTGCTCTCACAATCAGAACCTTATCACGCTTATAAAAATGGAAATTTCAAAAAGATGAATCACTTTTTTAATCAATCAGATGAAAAGAAATTAGAAAAGGCTTTATTGTAAATCCTAAATAATAATAATAATACTTATGAAAATTAAAATGATAAGCTTGATAATACTGGCAGCAGTTAATTCGTCGCTGTTTGCGCAACATAGTTTAAGTGTTGAAGTAACGGGCGTGGAACCTGGTAAAGGATATGTTTTTTTTGGATTGTATGATAAAGAGAAAGGTTTTCTTGATCATGCGTCACAAATTGCCACTGCAAAAGTAAAAGCTGCGGAAAATAAATTGGTCTATACGTTCAAAAATTTGCCAGATGGTGATTATGCTATTGCTGTGTATCAAGACGTGAATGATAACGGAAAATGCGACCGAAGTATAATTGGTTACCCGACAGAAGGATTTGGATTTTCTAAAAATTATAAGCCAAAACTCTCAGCACCTGATTTTGATGATGTGAAAATTGCAGTTAACCAATATGCTAAAACCAGTATTGCATTGATTGGGAAATAGAAAAACCTTTGTCGGTGATTGGAATTCGAAAGACTGTAAATAAAATTGGAAGCACCTCAAATGAGATAATTCATCCTAAGCCTTCAAGTCTTTAAGTTATTCTTTCTTAATAAGAGAGTAATTATATAATTTCATTTTTGAATCATGTAACTGCTTGCTTACGTGGTTTTTGATATTTGTATTTTATAATTTACAAAAGATAATAATTTTTATATTATCTCATTCAATTATAAATAATTCTGCAGCTTCTGAATTTTTATAATTAAAGTAATAAAATCAAAAAATCAATGGAAACGAAAAGTAAAAAAAAACGCATTGCAATTTTAGGTGGAGGTCCAAGCGGTCTTTTTGTTTATAAGAGATTGGTCGAATCCGGTTCAAATGATTTTGAGATTACAATTTTTGAGAAAAAAAAGGAGCTTGGATCTGGAATGCCTTACAGCACCGAAGGGGCCAATATAGAGCATATCACCAATGTATCCGATAATGAAGTACCGCATATAGTAACTTCCATGTCGGATTGGATTTATACTGCACCTGCTGAATTACTTCAACAATATAATATTAAACCGGATCAATTTAATGAGTATAAAGTCGTACCGAGACTTCTATTTGGAAGTTATCTTGCTGCGCAGTTTGAAATATTGCGTAAAACAGGAAAGAAAGCAGGAATTGCTACAGCTGTGCATTTTGAAAGCACTGTAACAGATATTAATTACGATATTAAAAATCAAACCGTAACGGTGCAAACTATAAACGGTAGTAATCATGAATTTGATTTTGCGGTAATCTGCACAGGACATAACTGGCCGATACGTTATGAAGGTAAAGTTCCCGGTTATTATGATGCGCCATATCCGCCCCGAAAATTAGTACAGCATTTTAATCATCCAGTTGCTATAAAAGGATCTTCTTTGACGGCGATTGATGCCATAAGAACAATGGCAAGGAACAACGGATTATTTGAAAAGGATTCTGAAGACAATCTTAAATTCAAATTAAATCCAGAGAGTGCAGATTTTAAAATTATGATGCATTCCAGAAGCGGTATGCTTCCTGCTGTTCGTTTTCATTTAGAAGATTCACATCTTTCAAACGACTCTTTGTTAACTAAGGAAGAAATAGATCTGCACAGAAAAAGTAATGATGGATTTTTATCCCTTGATTTCATTTTTGAAAAGGATTTTAAAGAAATATTTATTGAAAAAGATCCAGAATTTTATCAGCGAATTAAAGATTTTTCAATTGAAGATTTTGTAACTGATATGATGGAACTGCGTGAACGTCTTGATCCTTTCCGGCTTTTAAGAGCTGAATACGTTCAGGCTGAGAAATCTATCAAAAGACAGGAATCAATTTACTGGAAAGAAATGCTTGCTGTACTCAGTTTTGCGATGAATCATCCCGCTAAATATTTTTCGGCAGAAGACATGCAGCGGCTTCAAAAAGTTCTGATGCCGCTTATTTCCATTGTAATTGCATTTGTTCCCCAAAAATCTTGTGAAGAATTGCTTGCTCTGCATCAGGCTGGTGTTTTGGATCTTGTTCCTGTTGGCGATGACAGTACCGTTGAGCCGCAAAACGAAGGAGGGATTCTATATAATTTTGTGGATACCAATGATAATCAGAGGTCTGTATATTATAAAACATTTGTAGACTGTGTAGGACAGCCTCATTTGTCTTACGATGATTTCCCTTTCAAGAGTCTGCTTGATCAAAAAGCGATTAGTCCGGCGCGTTTAAAATTTAAATCTTCAGAGCTAGGGCAGACTGCGTTTACCACAGATCCTGAGAAAGTTGAGAAAGATGAAAATGGCGATTATTTTTTGAATGTTTCAGGAATAGCCATTAATGACAATTTTCAAATTATGGATCAATATGGAGCATATAATAAAAAATTATACATTATGGCTGTACCTTATATCGGAGGTTTAAATCCCGATTATTCCGGTTTAGATTTTTCCGAAGCTGCATCTCTGCGTATAGTAAAAGATATTTTGAGGGATTAATAAATTATACTTTATTTTTTCTGCATTTATCACTGCAATATTTAACTTCATCCCATACTTTTTCCCATTTCTTCCTCCACAAAAAAGGACGATTGCAAACTGGGGAAATCTTACTGGGCAGATTTTCTTTTTTTACTTTTTGCATTAAAAGGAAAACTGTTTTAAATATTAAACCTTCTGTGTGCTGTTATATCCAAATTATAAATTTATTATGTCTATTAAGATTGTAATACGTTTCAATTTTTGAAAGCTACTAGATTTTGGATAATTGGTTAAAAGTATAGATTAGTCATAAAAAAAAAATCCCATTTCTAACGAAATGGGATTTTAATTTTGTGACGTTAACTTCACAATTTACAAATCATTTTATGAATGATTTGAAGAAATTGGCTTATTTTCAAGTTAATTTGTAAGATAATTATTTTAAAATTTTATTAGTAAGCGGTTTGTATGTATCGTAAGGGTTCGAAGGATAATTTATTTAATTGTTATTAAATTGAGCTGATACTTTTATAAGACTCCCTTTAGGTCTATATTTTCGAACGTACAGGTCTCTTCACTGCTGTATGCGGTGTTGTTTTTAATGCAGAAGATCTCTGTGGCTGACTATAATTTTTTGCAGGTCTGTTTGATGACTGGCTGTGCTTACGGGTCTGTGTTGCTGCTCCCTTATTGTATTTACTGCTTCTCTGTTCTGAACTTGTTGCCTGCTGTCTACTGCTGGAATTCACAGCTGTGCGGTATTTTCCGTTTTCTCTATTGGTAATAACAGTATTCGATCGGCTTCTGTTTATGTTATAGTTATTATATATATTTTTATTATGAATAATTACTGTACCGCCTCCTCCGTAATGACCGCCGTGATAATGATGATGGTGGTGGTAATGATGATGAGCATACACTGCTACAGATATAGCCGCAAAAGGTATATAGTAAGGCGGATAGTATCCATAATAATACGGCGGATAGTAGGGAACATAGGCAGGCGAATAGATATACTGCACCACTGGAACTTTTTCTACCACGACAGCCTGTGAAGCAGGAGCGCTTTTGGCTGGATCTGATCCGCTGTAAGCAGGGTTAGCAGTGACTGCGGCCGTCGCTGTTGTTTTAGGTTCAATGACATAGTTTTTACCGTACAAATCCTCATCACCAACAATCTGCAGGTTTACTTTTCCGGATTTATCCTTGTCCACTAAAATAACGGCAATATGTGTAAATGTTAAAAATAAGTATTTTATTTATTATTTTAAGAAAAAATAATACTTAGGATTTAAACGAAACATAGGTATATAAAACTTATTAAAACCATTTGTAAGTTTCTTACGTAAATGGTAAAAAGTAAGTAAATGTAAATTGTCTTATTAACAGTGTTTCGGTTTTGTTTCTGTGTTATTTGTTAGAATGGGACTGATCGTTTGATGTTTTGTTTAATTTTTGTGATGTACGCATTATATTTAATAATTTCTTTTTAATTTTAGGAAAAACATATGCTTATGAATAAACTATACGCTACTTTAATTTTTCTGATGACCATTCAGATGGCTGTCAGCCAGAATGCTACCGAGGCTAAAATTTATCAGAATTATCCAATAGGCATGCAAATGCTGCAGGGAGGATACCTTCTGCAGACTACCAATTCCACAATCGATGGGGCTATTACAATTCCTAACAGAGATATTGATATTAATGCGCATATAGGTTATGTGCGTTATGCTAATTTTTTTAATCTTGCAGGAAAAACTGCAGGGGTACAGGTCATGCTTCCCTATGTGAATATTGATGCCGATATTTTAGGCTACAATGCCAATAAATCGGGGATGGGTGATATCATGGTTGTTTTGGGCACCAATATTATTGGCGGTGATGCCCTTTCTTTTCCTCAATTTCTGCAGACCAAAAAACAGCTGGCTTTAGCGTGGTCACTTGCGGTCACAATGCCTACAGGATCGTATTCGGACTCTCAGCTTCTCAATCCGGGAGGAAACCGCTGGCAGTTTAAACCTGAAATAGCTTTAACGGTGCCGGTGGATAACTGGGATTTCGAAGCCTATCTAAATGCTAAATTTTTTACCCGAAACAATGCCTTGCCTAATCTTCTTCCCTCAGGCACTCCTTCGGTGCTGGAGCAGAAAGCATTTTACGGATTAACACTGCATGCCGTTTACAATTTCAACCAGAAATTTTGGATCTCTGCTGATGCTGCGGGTCGTGTAGGAGGAGAAACGAAAAAAGACGGGATTGCACAAGAGGACTCACAGTCTGTAGCAGGTGTAGGAGGAACTTTTAATTACAGTCCCTCGCTGTTTCATCAGTTCGGGATTAATTACATTACAGCTGCCGGAGGTAATGATTATGCTCCAAACGGCTCCTTATTCACTGTTAAATACACTTATGTTTTTGGCGGAGGAATGAAAAAAACAATGCTGGCCTTAAAAAATCAGAATCAAAACAACCAATAATTATAGTATGAAAAAAATAATTTTATGCTGTTCGCTTATGCTCGCAGCAGCGGCAGCAGCCCAGAATCAACCAAAAAGTAATCCGCCGACTTCATACACTATAGCGGCTAATAAAGCATTGTACGATTATCTGGATTTTAAGGACCAGACAGATCTGAAAAATGTAAATAAAGGTCTAATTGCTGCTTATCCGCAGGATACTATTGGCAGATTTTATAATTTTAAACAGTTTGATTTCCTTAAAGGTACTGCACCTGAAAGCGTTAATCCGAGTTTATGGAGACAGAGCGGATTTAACGCGACGGCCGGGTTATTTAAAGTAAGCGAAGGAATCTATCAGATCAGAGGATTTGATCTCGCCAATATGTCGGTGATCAGAGGAAAAACAGGATGGATTATCATAGACCCGCTGACAGTTAAAGAAACAGTAGAGGCAGGAATGAGGCTTGTTAGGAAACATTTAGAAGACCTTCCTGTTACTGCCGTGATTGTTACGCACAGCCATATGGATCATTTTGGAGGAATGCGCGGTGTGGTTAATGAAGATGATGTAAAATCGGGCAGAATAAAAATATATGCTCCGGAAGGTTTTCTGGAACACTCAGTAAGCGAAAATCTGATTGCAGGAAACGCCATGACCAGAAGAGCAATGTACATGTACGGCAATCTGCTTCCTAAAAGTGCTACAGGTTCCTTAGGTTCCGGGCTTGGAACTACAACTGCATCGGGAACTGCAGGAATCCTGGACGGAACGGATATTATTTCCTCAAAGGAGGGTGAAACCAAAATAATTGACGGAATTAAATTTGAGTTTGTTTATACACCCGAATCTGAAGCGCCAGCTGAAATGATGTGCTATCTGCCAGATTATAAAGCTTTCATGCAGGCAGAAGTTGTAAATCATACGCTTCATAACCTTTATACTTTAAGGGGGGCGCAGGTGAGAAACGGCCAGAAATGGAGTATGTATATTGATAAGGCTATTGATAAATGGGGAAAAGACGCGCAGTTTTCATTTGGATCGCATCACTGGCCTACCTGGGGAAATGCTGAAGTAGTGGATTTTCTGGAAAACCAGAGAGATCTTTTCAGATTCATACATGACCAGACCGTGAGGCTGGCAAACGAAGGGATGAATCCCGTGGAAATCGCGAACACTTTAAAACTGCCTAAGCAGCTCGATACCCAGTTTTCTAACAGAGGATACTACGGAACGGTAAGCCATAATGCAAGAGCGCAGTACCAGTTGTACTTTGGTTTTTTTGACGGTAATCCCGCTAACTTAAATCCGCTGCCTCCGGTAGAAGAAGGACAGAAGTATGTAGAGTTAATGGGAGGCAGCGAGAATATTCTGAAAAAAGCGAAAGAGTCTTATGATAAAGGAGAATACCGCTGGGTGGCAGAAATAGTAAATCACGTTGTTTTTGCAGATCCTAAAAATCAGAAAGCCAGAAATCTGCTTGCAGATGCTTACGAACAGATGGGATACCAGGCTGAATCAGGACCGTGGCGTAATTTTTATCTGACCGGGGCACAGGAGCTTCGCTATGGTAAGAAAGTTTTTAAAAATTCTTCGGCATCCAACCCGGATATGGTAAACGGGATGTCTTCAGAGATGTTTTTCAACTATCTGGCTATGCGTTACAAAGGGACTGAAGAAAATACAGATAAGTTCAATTTTAATTTTGACTTGACCGACACAAATGAGAATGTAGGGCTTGTAATCAGTAATGGTACGGTGAGCACCAGAGTTGGAAGCCCGATAAAAGATAAAGTTACTGCCACAATTACCGGACCTAGAAAAGCACTTATGGCTCTCACAGGTGAAGCGCAGGATGTAACGGTAGATCAATTGTTATCAAAAGGAGTACTAAAAGTCACAGGTAATAAAGAAGCCTTTAAGAAGTTCATTGGCAACATTGAGAATTTCGATGTATGGTTTAATCTTATCGAACCTTAATCAAAGGCGTTAAATTACTAAGATCAACAGTAAAGCTGGGTTGATAAAACCCAGCTTTTTTATTTTTGTATCTATAATAAATTTTAAAACTTTTTTTTTTGAAAATACATTTAAGATACAGATTTTCAAGGCTCTGTCTGCATTTTAAAATATAATAAGCCGCATGCACCATTAGAAATTTTTTAAACTCAATGATTATGAAAAGTAAATTATTTATCGTTTTATTATTATTAACCGCAGCAGTATCTTATTCGCAGGAACATTATTATGAAACAGCTAAAATTTATGTAAAAAAGGCAGATGGCAACAGTACAGTGGAAAAACATGATGTTGCAGTAGTGCTTAATGAGAACATCAAGCAGTGTACAGTTAGAATAGATTACAAAGAACCGCAGATTTTTAAGATTGTAAGCGAAAAAAAAGATGTACAGACAACAGTTAAGACTTATGAACTGGAGCATGAGGACGGCAGAAAAATAACTTTAGCCATTAAGAAAAAAAGAATGACCGTCACAGCACATACTACAGGAAAGAAGTTCGAAACGGATATAACATATCAGAAATCAGAAAAAGGATAAAAAACTTTATCTATCAGAATAATTTTAGAAACCCAAAAATATACATAAAAAATATTAATCTTTTAAATTCTACGCCATGACTGCGACAAAAATTAAACTCCCAATCATTTTACTGCTGTTAACCGGACTTTTTTACAGCTGTTCGCCTTCTTTAAAAGTTACAACTGATTATGACCGTGACACTAATTTTGGAGAATTAAGAACTTATACTATTTATGATTTAAAAGCTGAGGAAGGGCAGATGAGCCAGCTCAATGTTGACAGAGTTACCAATGCAATCCGCACGGAGATGAATGGGAGAGGTTTTATTGAAACCGCTAAGAATCCTGACGTTAAAGTAAATGCAGTGTCAATCCTTAAAAACAAGACAGAGGTGGTAGCCAATACAACTGGTTCTGCTTATGTTTATGGAGGAAGATACCGCCCGTACAGATACTGGGGAGGAACTGCGATGGTAGCCGGCTCTGCTAACACCACTTATGATACCTACGACTATGTTGACGGGTCCCTTATTATTGATATTGTTTCGACAAAAACAGGTAAACTGGTCTGGCAGGGAATCGGCAATACGCAGATAAGCAGCAAGCCGGGAAATCCGGACGAACTTGTTGCTGCCGCCATTAAAAAAATGTTAGCAGATTTTCCTCCTGGTGAAGGAAAGAAAAAATAAGCAAAAAAAAGGCTATTCCATGAATGGCTTTTTTTTTGCTTAACAAATTAGATAATGTATTTAGATCTGTTAATCGTTACAATGTTTCTAACTAAAAAGCCGTTATAATTCTTTCCAAAAAAGGCATTCAGGCAGATAGAAACTATGCTGAATTTATTTTGGAATTACTTTATTTAGTATCAAAAATTACGATAAACCAAAAGAGAAAAAAATCCTATATCCTTAACGGGACTTCCAACCATCGTCCAGCTCCGATTAAATCTCAGGTAACGCCACTTTTAGACTGTTTATTTCAAACAGACTAAGAATTCCTTTTGAAAAAATCGAACCACAAATTTTAGGTCGTCAAGGCTTGGAAAACCTACATATTTGTATATAAAAAAAGAGACAACTATCATATAGTTGTCTCCTTAAGTGACCTCGACTGGATTCAAACCAGTAACCTTCTGAGCCGTAATCAGATGCGCTATTCAGTTGCGCCACGAGGCCTTTTTGTTATCAATTAGTTATTTTTTTGTAACTTCGTTGATTGCTTATTGCGGGTGCAAAGATAGGCATAAATGTGAGATATACAAGCATAAAATAACATAAAAATAAAAAAAAATGAAGATTGAAAAGTATATACGTGATATTCAAGGATTTCCAAAAAAAGAAATTTTGTTTAAAGATATCACTCCACTGTTAAATGACCCAATTGCGACAAAAAATACCGTTTCTGTTTTAGTTGAATCTTTAAAAGGACAAAAAATAGATAAAGTGGTGGGAGCAGAAAGTAGGGGGTTTTTCTTTGGGATATTACTGGCCCAGGAATTAAATGCAGGTTTTGTTCCGGTTCGAAAGCCTAAAAAGCTACCTTATGATACCATTTCCGCTACTTATGAATTAGAATACGGCACAGATAGCTTAGAAATGCACACAGACGCAATAAAAAAAGGAGACAGGGTTTTGATTCACGATGATGTTTTAGCGACAGGAGGGACGGCTAAAGCGGTTTGCGAACTGGTAGAGAAATTAGGCGGTGTAATTGTACAATGCAATTTCCTGATGGAGCTTACATTTTTAAACGGAAGAGAAAAAATTAAAGAGCATCCTATTTTTGCCGCTATTACTTATTAGTAGTTTTAGACAGAGCAATAGAAATAAAAAAATCCCAATTCTGAAATAATTCAAAATTGGGATTTTTATTTTAGATAAAACGATTTTATCTCAAAGTCGCTCCAAGCTCTGTCTCAAAAGTATGTTGTAATTTCGACATGATTTTATCAATTTGAGCGTCTGTAAGCGTTTTTGTGTTATCCTGAATGGTAAAGCTCAATGCGTATGATTTTTTGCCCTCAGGAAGCTTGCTTCCTTCGTAAACATCAAATAGGTTAACATCTTTCAAAAGCGACTTTTCTGTTTGCTTAGCAAGGTTAAAAATGCTTTCGTAAGTAGTAGTCTTGTCAATTAACAAAGCTAAATCTCTGCGAACTTCAGGATATTTAGGAATTTCAGAATATTTGATTTTTCCTGTAATGATTTTTAAAACCAAATCCCAGTTGAAATCAGCAAAATAAACATCTTGTTTGATTCCGAAATGCTTTAGAATTGATTTCTTAATCACACCCATTTCTACCAATGTATCATTGTTGTAGCAAATAGCAGTTCCTTCTGAGAAAATATCAGATTGTACCGGAGCATTCGAAATTTTATCAATTCCTAAACGAGCTAAAATTCCTTTTACATATCCTTTTAATAAAAAGAAATCAGTAGTTTTTTGCGGAGTCGTCCAGCTTTCTTTGTTTCTGTTTCCGGAAATCAACAATGTCAAATGTTTGTGCTCTTCGTATCCGTTAAGATATTTGTGGTAAGATTTTCCGAATTCGAATAATTTTAAATCAGAATTTCTTCTGTTAATATTATAAGAGATCGCTTCTAAACCTGAGAACAATAAAGATTGACGCATAGTAGACAAATCACTACTAAGCGGATTTAGCATCGTAACATTATGTTCTTCTTTTAAAGCAGTCGACAATTTAGCATAAGCCGCAGTGGTCAAAGAATTCGCCATCATTTCATGAAATCCTTGCGAATTCAATTGAGACGCTATTACATTCTGCACTTTATAATCTTCAGTTCTTGGCGAATTAGAAACCGTTGCATTGAATTTTTTAGAGAAATTAATGTTGTTATAACCGTAAACTCTCAAAATCTCTTCTATAACATCAATTTCGCGCTGTACGTCTACACGATAAGCAGGAATAGTTAATCCTAAACCAGAATCAGAAACACTGTTTACTTTTATATCTAAAGAAACCAGGATTTTCTTGATCGTATCTTTTGGAATTTCCTGTCCGATGATTTTAGACACATGGCTAAAATTCAATAGAACTGAAAAATCTTCTATTTTCTTAGGATAAACTTCTACAACATCAGATGTTATTTTTCCACCTGCAACTTCTAAAATTAATAGTGCTGCACGTTTCAATGCATATTCTGTAATCGTAGGGTCAATTCCTCTTTCAAATCTAAAAGAAGCATCCGTATTCAATTGATGTCTTTTTGCAGTTTTACGAACACTTACAGCATCAAAATAAGCACTTTCTAAGAAAATTGTTGTTGTACCGTCTGATACGCCAGATTTTTTTCCTCCAAAAACTCCTGCAATACAAAGGGGGCCTTTTTCGTCGCAAATCATTAAATCTTCTTTGTGTAATGTTCTTTCAACATCGTCTAAAGTCACAAATTTAGTACCTTCAGGAAGTGTTTTTACAATTACTTTTCCGTTAATCTTCGCAGCATCAAAAGCATGTAAAGGCTGTCCTAATTCATGCAAAACATAATTAGTAACATCGACAATATTATTTTTTGGAGTTAATCCAATCGCTTTTAAACGATCTTGTAACCATGCCGGAGATTCCTGAACAGAAATTCCTGAAATAGTTACACCGCAATATCTTGGTGCTAAAAGAGGCTCTTCGACATTTACATCTATTTTTAAAGTACGCATGTCTACTCTAAAATTACTCACAGATGGTGTGATTAATTCTACGTTTACACCACGCTGAAGCATTCCGGCTCTTAAATCACGTGCAGTTCCAAGATGGCTCATGGCATCCGCACGATTTGGAGTTAAACCAATTTCGAATACTTCATCATTCGCAATTTGAAAAACTTCTGAAGCTGCTGTTCCAGGAACCAGTTTTTCGTCAAGTACCATAATTCCGTCATGGCTTGTACCTAAACCTAATTCATCTTCGGCACAAATCATTCCGTGGCTTTCCTGTCCGCGAATTTTTCCTTTTTTAATGGTGAATTCACCACCGTCTTTATCGTATAAAACAGTCCCTATAGTCGCTACAGGAACTTTTTGTCCGGCTGCAATATTTGCCGCGCCGCAAACAATTTGTATTGGATTTTCAAGACCAATATTTACAGTTGTAATGTTTAATCTATCCGCATCAGGGTGCTTTTCGCAAGTAAGTACGTGCCCTACAACCACTCCTTCTAAACCGCCTTTAACTGATTGGTATTTTTCGACAACTTCTACCTCAAGACCTAAATCTGTAAGTAATTCTGAAGTTTGCTCAGATGTCCAGTCTGTTTTAATAAATTGTTTTAACCAGTTGTAAGATATTTTCATGTTAACTTTTTTATTCTTGTATAAGGATACAAATATAAGGATTGCGTATGGTAGTAAGAAACAATTTATTTGGTTTTTTCGAGCTGTTTTTATTTTGTATAAAACCCTCTGTTATTGTGTAGTTTATAATTTTAATGCTAATATTTTACTAATTAATTATTAAAATAAGCTTATAAAAACGAATGTGTAATTTTTGTGCTACTAGATGAATGAAAAGTGCTATTCTGTTTCGATTTATGAAACTAAATTTGAAATGAATCAAAAAAAACAAATTATGAACACTGCCACACAAAAACCTGAATTTAAGGTAAAACATGATAATTATATCAACGGAAAATTTACAGCTCCGGTAAAAGGAGAATATTTTGATGTTCTTTCTCCAATTGATGGAAAAGTATTTACAAAAGCCGCTCATTCCGGCAAAGAAGATTTAGAGATAGCGGTTGATGCTGCTTACGAAGCCTTTAAAACATGGGGAAAAACCTCTGTAACCGAAAGAAGTATTTTATTAAATAAGATTGCGCAAAAAATAGAAGACAATCTTGAGTATATCGCTACTGTTGAAACCATTGATAACGGAAAACCAATTCGTGAAACACTAGCGGCAGATATTCCGCTGGCAATAGATCATTTTAGATATTTTGCCGGTGTTATTCGTGCCGAAGAAAGCTCAATTGCAGAACTTGATTCTCAAACCGTTTCGATTGCTTTAAGTGAACCTTTAGGGGTTGTTGCACAGATCATTCCGTGGAATTTCCCGATTTTAATGGCGGTTTGGAAAATCGCTCCGGCATTGGCCGCAGGAAATACAATCGTTTTGAAACCGGCAGAAAGCACGCCAATTTCTATTTTAGTTTTAATGGAATTAATAGGTGATATTTTGCCTCCGGGAGTTTTAAATATCGTAAACGGTTTTGGCGCAGAACTTGGCCGTCCGTTAGTAACCAACAAAAAAGTAGCCAAAGCAGCATTTACAGGATCAACTACTACAGGACGTTTGGTAATGCAATACGCTACAGAAAATATTATTCCGGTAACATTAGAATTGGGAGGTAAATCTCCAAATATCTTCTTTCCATCGGTAGCGGATCATGATGATGATTTCTTTGATAAAGCTATTGAAGGCGCAGTATTATTTGCTTTGAATCAGGGTGAAATCTGTACTTGTCCGTCGAGATTGCTAATTCACGAAGATATTTACGACAAGTTTATCGCTAAAGTAATCGAAAGAACTGAGGCTATTATTGCCGGAAATCCTTTGGATAAGTCCACAATGATTGGAGCTCAGACTTCATTGGTTCAGAAAGAAAAAATTATGTCTTATATAAAATTAGGTAAAGAAGAAGGAGCAGAGCTTTTAACAGGAGGAGACGAAAATCATTTAGGCGGAGATCTTGAAGGAGGTTATTACATCAAGCCAACTTTGTTTAAAGGTAATAACAAAATGAGAATTTTTCAGGAAGAAATTTTCGGACCTGTTCTCGCAGTTACCACATTTAAAACTACCGAAGAAGCGATCGAAATCGCGAATGATACCATGTACGGTTTAGGCGCTGGAGTCTGGACGCGTGATGCACATGAAATTTATCAGGTTCCGAGAGCGATTCAGTCAGGTCGTGTCTGGATCAACCAATACCATTCTTATCCTGCCGGTGCTCCTTTTGGAGGATATAAACAATCCGGAATTGGACGCGAAAATCATAAAATGATGTTGGGACAATATCGTCAGACTAAAAACATGCTGATTTCTTACGATAAAAAGAAATTAGGTTTCTTTTAAAGAGTTGTATAAACCAAAGCTCAGTAAGCGAGTCACTTACTGAGCTTGCAAATCAATAAAACTATGTTGCCAAAAACAATGAAAGCCGCAGTTGTAAGAGAATTTGGTTCTCTTTTAAAAATTGAAGAAGTTGAAGTAAAACGCCCGGGTAAAAATGAAATTCTTGTAAAAGTAATTGCAAGTGGAGTTTGCCATACCGATTTACATGCTGTTGAAGGAGATTGGCCCGTAAAACCCAAAATGCCATTAATTCCGGGGCACGAAGCCGTAGGTTATGTGGTAGCAGTTGGTCAGGATGTAAAAAATGTAAAGGAAGGTGATGCAGTTGGCGTGCCATGGCTTTACAGTGCTTGTGGCGGTTGCGACCAATGTATTACCGGTTGGGAAACTTTATGTGACACGCAGCAAAACGGAGGGTATAGCGTAGACGGCGGATTTGCCGAATACGTAATTGCTGATGCCAGATATGTTGGAATTTTGCCATCGAATGTAAATTTTATGGAAATGGCCCCTATACTTTGCGCTGGTGTAACCGTATATAAAGGTCTCAAAGAAACAGAAGTAAAACCGGGGGAATGGGTAGCGATTTCAGGTATTGGAGGTTTAGGACACGTTGCTGTACAATATGCTAAAGCAATGGGAATGCACGTTGCCGCAATAGACGTTGCGGATGACAAACTTGACTTAGCCAAAAGACTTGGTGCCGATTTAGTAGTAAACGCAAAAAATCAAAATCCTGGAGAATTCTTGAAAAAAGAAGTTGGTGGAATGCACGGGGCATTGGTTACAGCTGTTTCGCCTATAGCTTTCAAGCAAGGACTTGAAACTTTAAGACGAAAAGGTACAATGGCATTAAACGGACTACCTCCAGGAAATTTTGATTTATCAATTTTTGATACTGTTTTAAACAGAATAACAATTCGCGGTTCGATTGTAGGTACACGTAAAGACATGAAAGAAGCAATTGAATTTGCTACAGAAGGAAAAGTAAAAGCAACAATTACCCCTGCAAAACTAGAAGATGTAAATGACGTTTTTGATAAAATGAAAAAAGGTCAGATAGAAGGAAGGGTAGTTCTTGAAATTGCAAAGCCTTAAAGTAATCATGAAAGCAACAAACCTAACTCGTTTGTTGCTTTTTTTAATATAAAAGCCATGATAAAAAGAATTGATGCTACTGCCGAAGCGATTGAATTGATAAAAACTCTAAAAGAGAAACACGGCGATTTAATGTTTTATCAAGCCGGAGGCTGTTGCGAAGGAACGCAGCCACAATGTTTTGAAAAAGGAGGATATTATCAGCGAATGGGGGATGTTTGTATTGGAACAATCGAAGACACAGAATTCTGGGTCGATAAAGATTTATTCGAATACTGGAAACATGCTCATTTTACTTTAAAAGTAATTGATGCTTTTGGCGTTGGAGGCTTTTCATTAGAAACACCTTTGAAAAAGACATTCCAAATCGAATATAGAATTTTTACTAAAGAAGAGGAAAAGGATTTGGAGCCTGTTAAGTTTATAGAGTAGGTTTAGAGGTTCAAAGGTTCAGAGTTGCAAAGGGGCAAAGGTTTTCTTTGTATTTTATTATTTTGGAATAGCCCGTGGTTTCAATCACGGGAGTTTGTGGTAATAATTTTGATGACATGCATTACGTTCTCATGGTTGAAACCATGGGCTATGTTGAAGGATGGTGTATTTTAAAGCAACATTTATCGTAGAGACGCGCAGCAGCGTATACGCTGTAATTGTCCACAATCTTATCATCTCGACCGAAAGGAGAGATCACATAAAAAATTCTATTACAGTAATTGTAATCTTTGTCGAGTTAAGAGTGCGATTTCGCTTTTGTCAAAATGACAAAAAATTACCCAAAAATCTCTGTCCCTTTGCAACTCTGAACCTTTGTACCTTTTCTTAGCACCTCAGAACCTTAGCCCCTCAGCCCCTTTAATTAACATATAAAAGCTGATACTGCTTAGGCGTAATTCCCTCATGTTTTTTAAACAATCTGATAAAGTAATTCGCATCTTCAAAACCGGACAGATAACAAACTTCATTAATCTGAATTCCGGGATTTTTTAGTAGTTTTTTTGCGTGTTTTATTTTTTCATTCAAAACATACTCAATCGGACTCATGCCTAGTTCACGTTTGAAGAAGCGATAAAAAGAAGCCGTACTCATACAGGCTTTTTCGCTTAAGCTTTTCAGATTTATATTCTCTTTCAAATTAAGCCTGATGAATTCAGTTACTTCAAAAATTGGATTATTAGAAGAAATAGAAACTCCCTGATCAAGAGATTTTAAAGTTTGTGTTTGTATAATTCTGATTAATAATTCCTGCAAAGTTAAATCAGCCAAAGCATCCTTTGTCATCGAAGTCCCCATGCATTCCTTAATCAGTTTATTGATGGTGTGGGCAAGATCGATATTATTATAAAAAAAGTAGTTTTGGTGATTCAATTGCCAGTAGGAATCGCTTCCTTCTTTAGGATAATGTTCGTTAAGGAAATTTAAAGTATGGTTTATTTTAGATTTGTCAATTGCCAATGCCAGACATTGTGTTGGATTTTCCCTTGAAGCTTCAGGAAAATCAATTTTCATCTCGACATTTGGCGGAATAACTACAGTTTCTCCTGGTAAATAATCAAATCCGGGATCATCAAAAAGATGCATTATTTTTTTACCTCTTAGCATACTGGTTACCACCAAATCATTAAATTTTAACGGAACCAGCTCAGAAGATTCATAAGTTTCAAAAATGTTTAACTCACAATGATTTAATGTATAAACAGTCCTGTTTTCTACAAGTGTTTTTAATGATTTTTCATTCGACAAATGTGGAGGATTTATTAAAGCACGTTGGTTATTCATTGTGATTAAATTTTTAAGTGGAAACTTTAAATTTAATAAAAAAATAAATAACAACCTCAGATTTAACGTTTAATTAAATCAGTTCTTCGACGTGTTTTTTGATATTTTCTGAAATCTTTTTCGTTGGCAAATCATTTTCATCATCACCAAACGGATCTTCGATTTCTTCGGCAATAAGTTCTAAACTCGCCAATACGTAAAAAATAAAAACCACAACAGGAGCTACAAAGTATCCCAAACTAATTGAATAGCCAAAAGGAAGTGTCATCGTATAAAAGAAGATGAACTTTTTAATGAAAGCACTGTAAGAGTAGGGAATAGGCGTGTTTTTTATTCTCTCGCAAGCCCCGCAAATGTCTGTAAAAGCTTGTAATTCTTCGTTTAAGATAATGAGCTGATCTCCGGTAATCTTTTTAGCATCATACAAATCATTGATTTTATGAAACATCATTCTTTTTACCTGATTGGGCTTATGTTTATGATGATCAATTTCTAAATCTACATCATCAAAAAGCTGTTTACTCGTCTCAGAATCATGCAGATGCTTGTGTAAAATTGAAGCATAAGTTGGGATGAATTTTCTAAAGAATTTTCGATCATTTTCATCTTTCAGCATGGCCGAAAGTTTAATAGCAAGATTACGGCTATTATTGACTAAACCACCCCATAATTTTCTTCCTTCCCACCAGCGATCATAAGCAGTATTAGTTCTGAAAACAAGCAAAAGAGAAATTACAAAACCCAACATTCCGTGCATGATCGGAATGTTATGTATGTAATCGTTTTTACCAAATTTAAAATACGCGATTTCCAGATATCCAATGATACAAGAATAAATTCCGATGGCAATCATGATCGGAAACAGTTTTCTTACGGTGTCTGATTTATGAACATGAAAGATAAAAGTAAACCAATCTTTGGTATTATATGAGATCATTTAAGTTTGTTTTGAAACAAATTTACTTTAAAAATTAATATTTCCAGCTAATTCTTTCAAAGCAATTTCAGATAATTTAGCCTCATATTGTGCGTTGCTGTAACGTACTTTTGCATTCACATAATTAAGCTGAGCGGTTCTGAAATCAAGCGTAGTAATCGTTCCAATTCTAAATTTATCCAGCGTAATATCTAAGTTTTGTTTTGCAATAGCCTGATTATCTTCTTCAAGATCAATTAATTCTAAGTTAGTTAAATACGTTTGAAAAGCCGTGCTCAATTGCGTATTCAAAATCATATTTTGCTGGTCAATGGCAATTTGAGAATTTTCTATTTGAAGTTTTGCTACTTTCTCATTGCGATGCTGATTAAATCCATCAAAAATATTCAGCGAAGCATTAAAACCGTATGTAAAACCTTTTGAAGAGTTTTCGCTTGTAAATCCTAAACTCGACTGACTTTCAGAAAAATTATAACCTGAAGTTAAATTTACCGTTGGATAGCGGCTTGCTTTTACTTGTTTAAGCTGTAATTCTGCAATACGTTTATTGATAATTTGCGATTCTAAAGCTGGATTTTGTTTTTTTGCCAAATCCATTAAATCGATCAACACCAGTTTGTTATCTACGGTAACCAAATCCGTTACTGTAAAATCAATTTGAGGATCACGTGCTAAATATTGATTCAATAAAATTTTAGCATTTTTATACGATTCTTTTTGTCTTAATAAAGCAACTTGGTCTGTATTTAAATCAACCTGAGCATTTAAAACTTCTAATTTTGAAGCTTTTCCAATTGTGAAACGATTTTGTGCCAATTGAACTCTTTGTTTAGAAATTACAATTGTAGTATCTAAAGCCGCTAATTGATGTTGTTGCTGCACTAAATCATAGTAAGCAGAATTTACCTGACCAATTTTAACCAAAATAGTTCTTTTTAATTCGGCATCGCCTAATTTTTGAAGCTCTTTTAACTGATCGTATCGCGCAAACATTCTCATTCCGTCAAAAACAGTCCAGCCTAAACTTACTCCATACGTTAAACTATTGTTTTTTGCATTATTTAATGTAGTAGATGTTCCGTCCTGGCGTACCTGTGTAGAGTTTGTGACACTATTGTTGTCTACAATATTAGCTGTTGCCGTTGGCAGAAGACCCGCATTTCCAATGGTAACGTTTGTTTCGCTTATTGTCGAATTATTTTTGGCAATTTTAATTTCGAAATTATTATCTAAAGCTATTTTCATAGCGTCTTCGATAGTCAGTACCTCTTGAGCGCTACTTTTTGTTATACAAAACAAAAATAAAACCAGACTTATTAATGTTGTTTTAGTTTTCATATTATGAATTGGTTAGCAACGAATTACATTTTAGAACGAAATTCGTTGCTTGTATATTATTTCAAATTTTAATTCCTATTTAATACTTTCTCTTTCATATTCTTCGATATGATCAAATTCTGGATAATGTTTTCTTGCTTTAGACCACATAAAATAAATAGCAGGAATTACGAAAAGCGTTAAAGCTAAAGAGAAAATCGTTCCTCCTACAATTACAACTCCCATACCAATTCTACTTGTAGAAGCTGCTCCTAGAGACATTGCAATTGGTAAAGCTCCTAAAGCAATGGCTAAACTCGTCATTAAAATAGGACGCAAACGTGCTTCTGAAGCTTCAAGAATGGCTTCCATTTTTGGCTTGCCTTGTTCTCGTAACTGATTGGCAAATTCTACAATCAAAATACCATTTTTAGTTACCAGACCAATAAGCATTACGGTACCAATCTGACTAAAGATATTCCAGGTTTGATTGAATAACCATAACGAAAATAAAGCCCCTGCAACCGCCATTGGCACGGTTAAAATAATAATAAGCGGATCGATAAAACTCTCAAATTGCGCTGCAAGAATCAGGAATATTAATAATAAAGCCAATCCAAAAGCAAAAGAAGTATTTGAACTACTTTCGACAAAATCTCGTGATTCTCCACTTAAATCTGTTGTAAAACTCTGATCCAGAACTTTTGCTTTAATTCTGTCCATTTCTTCAATACCATCGCTGATACTTTTTCCTGGTGCTAAACCTGCAGAAACGGTTGCCGACATGTATCGGTTATTGTGATACAATTGTGGGGGATTACTTTGTTCTTCGACTTTCACAACGTTATCCATCTGAATCAATTGTCCGTTTTTGCTTTTTACAAAAATTGAAGTCAAATCCAGTGGTTTAGAACGGTCTTTTTGATCAAACTGTCCAATAACCTGATATTGTTTTCCGTTTTTAATGAAATATCCAAAACGCTGTCCGCTTAAAGAAAGTTGCAACGTTTGCGCAATATCCATAATCGAAATCCCTAAACTCTCTGCTTTTGCACGGTCAATACTCACATTGATTTCCGGTTTATTGAATTTCAAATTCACATCAGTAGTTGAGAATACATCACTTTTGCCGACTTCATCCATAAAAACAGGAATTTTTTCTCTCAGTTTTTCAAAAGTAGGAGCCTGAATAATATACTGAATAGGTAAACCTCCACGTCGGTTTACCGAAATTGTAGGTTGTTGAATTACAGATGTTTTAGCATCCGGATATTTTTTAGTCCATTTGGTCAATTGATCAGCAATATCTTTTTGAGATCTGGTTCTTTCATCAGGTTCTTTTAATGAAAGCCTGATAAAACCTGAGTTAGTCGCAGAACCTCCTGAACCTCCGGCTGTAATTACCAGACTTACTTTTTTCTCCGGAATAGAATCATCAACCAATCTTGACATTTCCTGCATAAAACGACTAGTATATTCGTAAGATGAACCTTCAGGAGTAGTCATACGCATCGTTACAGAACTACGGTCATCATACGGAGCTGTTTCTTTTGGTAAAATGGTAAAGAATAAATAGATCAATCCAAAACAAGCAATTAAAATAGGGAAGGAGATCCATTTTTTCTCCATGAAACGTGCTAAAGATTCAGCATATCCGCTATTTAATTTTTCGAAAAACGGTTCGGTTTTAATATAGAATTTCGATTTTTTCTGTTCTCCGCCTTTCATTAAATAAGCGTTCAGCATTGGCGTTAAAGTCAACGATACAAAAGCTGAAATTAATACCGCAGCACCAATGACGACACCAAACTCCCTAAAGAGTCGGCCTACGAAACCTTCTAAGAAAATTACAGGCAAAAATACCGCAGCAAGTGTTACCGAAATCGAGATTACAGCATAGAAAATTTCATTAGAACCTTTGATTGCCGCTTCGATTGGCGACATTCCTTCTTCGACTTTTTTGAAGATATTTTCGGTTACTACAATTCCGTCATCAACCACCAGACCGGTTGCTAAAACAATAGCCAAAAGGGTTAGTACATTTATAGAGAATCCAAAAAGCCACATGATAAAAAATGTCGCGATTAATGATACCGGAATATCAATTAAAGGTCTAAATGCAATTGCCCAGTCTCTAAAAAACAAATAGATAATAATGATTACCAAAACAATCGAAATTCCTAAAGTTTCAGCAACTTCAAGAACTGATTTCTTGACGAATAGCGTATTATCAAGCGCAATATTTAATTTAATGTCTTTTGGAAGATCTTTCTTTAAGGCATCATATTTTTTATAAAATTCTTTTGAAATATCAAGATAATTGGCACCGGGCATTGGTACAATCGCTAACCCGATCATCGGAAGTCCTGATGATGTTAAAGAAGTTTCGATATTTTCAGGTCCTAATTCAGCACCTCCAACATCGCTTAAACGAACAATTTTATCTCCATCTGTTCGAATGATGATATTATTAAATTCTTCAGGTGTAGATAAATTCCCGATTGTTTTTACGGTCAATTCGGTATTGTTTCCGGTTAGTTTCCCCGAAGGCAATTCGACATTTTGAGCGTTTAATGCATCACGAACTTCTGCAACTGTACAGCCGTAAGCGGTTAGTTTTACAGGATCGATCCACAAACGCATTGCATAACGTTTTTGTCCCCAGATCTGAACTCCACTTACTCCCGGAATCGTTTCTAATCGCTGTGAAATTACATTTTCTGCATAATCACTTAATTCCAGAGAACTTCTGGTATCACTCTGAACTGTCATCGAAATAATAGATTCACTATCGGCATCGGCTTTAGAAACTACAGGCGGCGCATCTATATCCTGCGGTAAACTTCGAACGGCTTGCGAAACCTTGTCACGAACATCATTTGCAGCTTCTTCTAAGTTTTTATCCAGATTAAACTCGATTGTAATATTACTGCTTCCCTGATTACTTGATGATGTAATGTTTCGAATTCCGTCAATTGCATTTACTGCTTTTTCAAGGGGTTCTGTAATTTGTGATTCTATAATATCAGAATTGGCTCCTGTATAATTGGTTCTAATAGAAACCTGCGCGGGATCGATCGAAGGAAATTCACGAACACCCAAAAAGGTATAACCAATAAAACCGAATAGAATAATCAAAAGATTCAGTACTATGGTTAAAACAGGTCTTTTTATACTAGTAGTTGATAAACTCATGTTTTGATTTAGGATTTTAGATTTTAGAGTTTAGATTGTTGATTTTTTGAGCTTAGATATTAGATTATAGAATAAAGAAAATAGATTTTCTAAACTCATAATTTATAATTCAAAACTCATAACTCAAAAAATCTATTTTTTTACTTGAACTTTTATTGGCGCTTCATTTTTTAACGACATTACACCGCTGGTAATCAAAGTATCTCCGGCTTTTAATCCTGACAAAATCAAAATAGAAGAATCAGTTCTTGTTGCAGCATCAACCATTACTTCTTTGGCTTTGCCCATATTGGCAATGTATACTTTTTTACCACTTTGTACCGGAATGATAGCTTCAGTTGGAACAACAATAGCGTCTTTGATGATGTTTAATGGTAGTTTTACATCAGCAAACGTTCCCGGGAAAAGTTTTCCGTCAATATTATCTGCAATAGCACGAATTTTTAAAGTACGGGTAGCAACTTCAACTTCTGGTTCGATAGCATAAATTTTAGCATTGTATACTTTATCTGATCCTGAAACCGAAAAATCGATTGTTGAACCTGATTTTACTTGTGCAGCATATTTTTCAGGGATTGAAAATGTAATTTTTAATTTCCCTGTATTTACCAATTTAGCCACCAAAACAGTCGGTGTAATATACGTTCCCGGAGATATAGAGCGCAAACCAATTTTACCTGAGAATGGTGCTTTTACGGAAGTTTTTGCAATTTGGGCTTTTATTAATTGAGTTTGTGCTTTCATCGAAGCATAATCAGCATTTGCGATATCAAATTCTTCCTGACTTATCGCTTCTTTCTGAAGTAGTAATTTTGCTCTTCTTTCGTTTTCAGCAGCCAATCCTTCTTTAGTTACTGCTTGTCTTAATTGTGCTTTAAGTTCGATGTCATTTACCTTAAAAAGAACCTGACCTTTATTTACAAAACTACCTTCAGTAAAATAAATTCCTTCAACAATTCCAGAAACTTCACTGTGAATTTCTATTTGTTCATTTGCCTCAATAGATCCTGAAAGTGACAGGTTATTATCGAAAGTAGCTGTTTTTACAACAATGCCTGTAACTGTAGTTGGCTTATCCTTGCCGCCAAAATTTTTAGATTCTTCGTTTTTCTTTTTATTAGAAACTATTCTATAGGTTATAAATCCTCCGATGCATATAATCAGCAAGGCATAAATAAGGTTTTTTACTTTCATAAAATTGAGGTAAATGTTTATTGGGTATGTGTTTTTAGTAAGCCTACAAATTTAACTTTTTGAAACGAAAACGAAAGATGTTGGGTTTTATTTAACACTTGTATAATATTAATTTTAAATGTCTTTTAACAGCGGTGTTCGCCGTTTTTTTGTAATTAGATATGCTTTCTGTAAAATGGTTTAATCGTGTTGAATTTATTTTATGATTTTTATTTTTTAGAATTTTCGCTAACTATCTTTTAGTGTGTGTTTTAGTGGTTTTTATATGTTTTTGCTTACGTATTTTTACTTGAAAAATTTAGATAAAGTAATCTTATTCTTTCTTTTAAGAAAATTTTAGCATTTTGTCTGATTTTTTTTGCAGTTTATCGATTTTATTCGTAACATTGATATGCTTAAACAAAATGATGATTTTTTTGTACGAATAGTAATGTTTTTGGGTATTAAGCGATAAAATGTGTAGGTTTTTTATTTGTTTTTAAGTTAAAATTATTTCATATTAAAATAAATTATTTAACAATCGTTTAAACATTTTTTTATTGTAACCCTAAAATCTGCCTTTTATGCTAAGAAAATTACTTGTTGGCTTATGGATGTTATTGTTATGCGCTGCGATTTCAGTTTTATTCTGGCAAAACGAATTTAAGTATAGTTTACCTACACCAGTTCCTAAAAACTATCATGATATAGCCATGGGAAGTAAAATTGATCTGAAGTGTTGCTCTACAGACACCAGACCGGTTTTTATTCACTTTTTTAATCCTGACTGCCCTTGTTCCCGTTTTAATATTCCTCATGTAAGCGGTTTGATTAAGAAGTACGGAGATCAGGTAAACTTTAAGATTGTGGTTCTTAATAAACTAAAGAACTTTACGATAGAAGAAATTCAGGAGAAATTTGATGCTAAAATCCCCGTTTATTTTGACGAAGGCATAGCCAAAAGCTGTGGTGTTTTTTCTACGCCTCAGGCCGTTATTATTGATACTTCGGGAGATTTGTATTACCGCGGAAACTACAACAAAACAAGATATTGCACCAATGCAGACAGTAATTATGCGCAAATGGCAATTGATGCTCTATTAAAACAAACCAAGACCCCTTCGTTTGATGCTTTAGCTCTGAGAGCTTATGGATGTTCGCTACCAAAATGCACTAAATAAATCTATTTCTTAACCTAAATCTCTTTAATTTATGAAAACAAAAGCCAGTTTGAATGAACGTGATTATCTGCACAATTTTATGTCTACGATGACACAAAAATCAGATACGATTATCAATTATGTTCTTGCTATCTATTTCCTTCTGGGAATTGCTTTAGCCTTTAAGTACGACACATTTGAAATTGGAGTTGGAGTAGGGACATTGAATCTTTTATTGTACTATTCGGCTAAATTTTTCATTAAAAATTCTAATTTTTATCAATATGTTTTAGCCGTTGTTTTGGCAATATTTATGGCGCAGTATATTTACCAGATGCACGGATTATTCGAAATGCATTTTACGGTTTTTATTGCCAGCACTATTTTAATTATCTATCAAAACTGGAAACTGCAAATTCCGCTTACCCTTTTGGTGGTTTTGCATCACGGTGCTTTGGCGTATATGCAAAACTATATCTACACGGACCCAAAAGGATTACAATTGTATTTTTCGCAAGTCAATTTCGATTTAGAAACTTTTATAATTCATGTCGTTTTAGCCGCTGTTGTTTTCTTTATGAACGGATATTGGGCGTATTATTTTAAAGAACACAGCCAAAATCATATTTCGAAAATTTCTGATGAATATGAATTGGAAAACATCAAACTAGCTTCTGCAAAATACAGTTCGATGAGCGCTACAAAAGATTACAATGATTTCATTCACAGAACCACTCTTGATTTAAAAATGCCTGTAAATTCAGTTTTAAAACTTATTGATGTTTCTAAAGGGCATACAGATAATGATCAGCTTTTGAGTTATCTGGAAATGATGAGAGAAAGTGCTAAAAAAATTGATGATTTAGTGAATGACATTCACGTTAAATCAACTAATAGCCGAGGCCAAAGTTAATCGATAATATAAAACTTAATTATACAATACTTTACAGGCCTCAGTTTATACGCAAAATGCAATTGCATATTAATTTAAAATACAAAAATTATGGATATCAGATTTAATCGCCCGACTCCATCAGACAGAGAAGTTGATTGGAATAAAACTAAAGTATTATTAAGTAAAACAGACACAAAAGGAACTATTTTATATGCTAACGAAAACTTTATTGACGTATCAGGATATGACGAACATGAGCTAATTGGTCAGCCTCACAATGTTATACGTCATCCTGATATGCCTAAAGTGATTTTTAAATTCATGTGGGACAGCATAAAATCGAGTGAGAATATCCATGTAATTATTAAGAACATGTCGAAAACCGGAAGGTATTATTGGGTAGTGACCGATTTTAAAATAATTGCTGATGGCGATGGCGAAATTGCCGGTTATTTTGGTACCCGAAAATCCGTTCCTGAAGAAATTATAACCAAGTTTATCGAGCCTTTATATAAAAAACTGCTTCATATCGAAGAAGTGAGCGGTCTCGGCGCTTCAGAAGATTACTTAATAGGTTTTCTCGAAGAGCGAAAAAAAACGTACAACGAATATGTTGATCATCTGATCGCAACCGGAAAAGATGATAAAAATAAAATAAGCAAAGGCCTTTTTAGCGGATTATTCGAAAAGAAAACCACGCCTAAAAAATAAGCAATACAATACTATATGCTTCATTGCGTAACTGAAAATTCAAACTTAAAATTTGTCCCCCAACAAATCTAAATCACCCTGAAAAAGTTAATGAATGTTTAGATTATTGCAGTGAAGTATATTTTTTTTTCTAAGGCACAAAGTAACAAAGTCTCAAAGGTTCAGAGGGTTAATTTTGTTAGTGTTCGACTTCGCTCAATTAGACAAAAGAATATTTCGTAATTCAAACCTTTGAACCTTTGTCTCTCTGCACCTTTGAACCTTTTTTAACTAATATAATTCCAAATATTTTTTTTCTTCGTGAGTTCGATAAAGACAGCTTTTAGTATCGCGTGTTCTGGTTTTTGCAAAGGACCGTCTTCTTTTAAGATTTTCATGGCGTAGTTTCTGGCGAGGCCTAAAATCTCCCGATCGCGAACAATATCAGCAATTTGAAGATTCAAAACACCACTTTGTTGTGTTCCCATTAAATCTCCCGGGCCACGTAGTTTAAGGTCTACTTCGGCAATTTCGAAACCATCATTGGTTTGTACCATGGTTTGCATTCGGGTTTTACTGTCGTCACTTAATTTGTGGCCTGTCATTAAAATACAATAACTTTGTTCGGCGCCACGACCTACACGGCCACGCAATTGGTGTAGTTGAGACAATCCAAAACGTTCTGCGCTTTCAATAATCATTACACTCGCGTTAGGTACATTTACACCTACTTCAATTACAGTAGTCGCCACCATAATGTTCGTTTTTCCTTCAGAGAAACGTTTCATTTCGGCATCTTTATCAGCAGGTTTCATTTTTCCGTGCAAGATCGAAATCGAATATTGAGGCAAAGGGAAATCACGTGATATACTTTCGTAACCGTCCATTAAATCCTTGTAATCCATTTTTTCAGATTCCTGAATCAGCGGATAAACGATATAAATTTGTCTTCCCAAAGCAATTTCATCCCTTAGGAATTTCCATACCTTCAGGCGGTTACTATCAAAACGATGTACAGTCTGAATGGGTTTTCTGCCCGGCGGCAGCTCATCAATTACCGAAATATCTAAATCTCCGTATAAACTCATTGCTAAAGTTCTCGGAATAGGAGTGGCGGTCATTACCAAAACGTGTGGCGGAATGTCATTTTTCTTCCACAATTTCGATCTTTGTTCTACTCCAAAACGATGTTGTTCGTCAATTACGGCCAAACCTAAATTCTGAAATTTTACTTTGTCTTCAAGCAAAGCATGAGTACCAATAAGGATATGTAAACTTCCGTTTTCGAGTTCCTCGTGAATGATTCTTCGCGCTGCAATTTTAGTAGAGCCGGTTAATATTTTTATATTAAGATTTAAAGTTTGAGCCAATTCAGATAATCCAATAAAATGCTGATTGGCAAGAATTTCTGTTGGCGCCATCAAACAAGCCTGAAAACCATTATCGATAGCCAAAAGCATGCTCAGAAAAGCCACAATTGTTTTTCCTGAACCAACGTCTCCTTGTAGTAATCGGTTCATTTGGGCATTACTACCCATGTCTGAACGAATTTCTTTTACCACTCTCTTTTGAGCGTTTGTAAGTTGAAACGGCAAATGATGCTGGTAAAAATCATTAAAAAACTCACCCACTTTTGTAAAAGGATGACCTTGTATTTTGTGTTTTCTAATGAGGTTTTTAGTAATTAATTGCAATTGAATAAAGAATAATTCTTCAAACTTCAATCGAAATTGGGCTTTCGCCAAAGCGTCAGTACTTTTAGGAAAATGTATGTTGAATAAAGCTGCTCTTTTCGAAATTAGCTTTAATTCTTCGATTAAATAAGGAGGGAAAGTTTCTGTAAATAATGCCTGTGTTTCAAGAAACAATTGCTCCATCATTTTATTAATGGTACGATTTGAAATCCCTCTATTGGTAAGAGTTTCAGTCGAAGGATAAACAGGCTGCATAGCGGAACGAAGGCTTTTTTCGTGCTCGCTCAACAGTTCAATTTCGGGATGTGCCATACTAAATTGACTTCCGTAAAGAGAACATTTTCCAAAAATAACACAAACTTCATTCAGTTTTAAACTCTCCCGAATCCATTTGTGGCCCTGAAACCAGTTTAAGTCAATTTGCCCGGTATCATCCACGAAAGTGGCCACCAGTCTTTTTTTGTTTTTAGCAAATTCGACTGTTTTTATATTGATGATTTTTCCAATAATCTGAACTTCGGCACCGGTATTTTGCAGTTCGTTTATCTTATAATAACGCGTTCTGTCGATATATCGGTTCGGAAAAAAATTAACTAAATCCCTGTATTTATGAATACCCAATTCCTTACGAAGCAATTGACCGCGACTTGGGCCAACACCTTTTAAGTATTCGATTGGGGTTTCCAGGAGATTATTAGACATTAATTATTTTAGATTTTAGAATATAGATAATAGAACAAAGAATATAGAGTGAAGAAAAAAGATTTTGATCTGTATTCTTTCTTCTATTTTCGGTTCTCTTTTAGAAAAGCGAAGATAAATTTAAAATAGGAAATTTGAAAGCCTGAAATAATTGAATAAGTATTTTAACAAATAAAGATAATTATTAGATTTGTTAAATGTTTAAAATATAAGCTCTTGATATGATTAACGAAGAAAAAGTTCCTTTTGAAACCTTAGAGTTTGCCGGCGTTACATTTAAAGTGATTAATCGACACGCAGCTCACGATATTATTGGAAATCTTACCAATTTTAACGACGAAAAAATCTATAATGTCTTTGAAGATACCTGGCGTTTTCCTGACTATGAAGAAAATCCAATTTTTCTGTTAGCAGAAGATGATGTAGAAATGGATTCGTTTGAAATGGATTTTAGCACAGAAGAACATCCTGATGTTTTTATACTAGGATTTATTTTTAAAGGAAATCTCGCGGTTAAGAAACTTATAAGTTCTTTTGATACAGATAATTCGCCCGCTTTAATTGTTTTGGGAGAAACAACAAGCGTAAATATTACTTTGTTTGGAAGCGTGCATTATTTGGGCGGCGGTGTACAATGTGATGCACTTTTAGGAGAATACAATCACGGAGAACTTTTTGTAAAAGGCGATGTTACGGCCTGGTTAATTTACAGTGACGATATGCTCATGCATTTTGAACGTTTTACAGATGTTCAGGCGATCATTAGTGCAAGCCGACCTGATATTTTAATATGCAGTAATGTTGCGGATGAAAATGGAGCAGTGATGACCATTGAAAATTACTTTCCGTCGACTCATAAATTATCAGATATTGTACATGATTCTTTTATCGAAATTTCAGATTATGGTACAGAGATTTTAGGAAATAATTATTACGAGGTCGCCTTTAAACAAGGGCTTTCGATTCTTGATTACGAAAAAACGGAAAAGTATATGTATACTAATTTCCGAGATCAGTTTATAGAAATGATCAACGTTTTGTCTGAACAGGAATTTATAGGCAAAATCAGCAAAGAAAGTGAAGGAAATGAGTATTCGTTTATTCCGTTTGAATACCAAGGAAAGAAATACAGTCAGATTTCTGAAGATATTACAAATGGTTTTAATATTAGATTACGCGCTTTGTGGTGTCATGATAATGAAGAAATCACGCTTATACTGGAATATTTACATGAAGATGGAAATCCAAAATACCAATGGGCTAACGATGAAAAAGCTCCCGGAATTGAAATGTTCTGTGTAAAATGTGCTGTTATTAAAGCTTTTGAAGTACTTACAGCAACAACTTCTGAAGAAGAAGATAATGATGAAGATGAAACAGAATATGCTGAGTATGACAGCAGTTTTTCATTAGAAGATTTTTCTGTTCAGTTTGGTAATTATGCTATACCCGAAGATTTATTAAAGTTATATGAATTCGAACAGGAATTTAGTGCAGAAACCTATTCTCAATGTTTTGGACTTACTATAACAAATGAAAAAACGGGAATAAAAACCTGGTCTGAAAAAGAAGAGTTTTATAATAGTTTTATCGAATTTGCAGGAGCAAATGGTTCCGGAAGCTCCTATGCCTATTGGGTTATAGACAATGATTTAAAGAATTGTCCTATAGTTGTTTTTGGAGATGAAGGTGGTATTCATGTCGTAGCCGAAAACACACGCAAATTAATTCATCTTTTAACTTTAGATACAGAAATTTCAGTTGATTTTGATTCGGCTTATTTTTTTAAAGATGAGGAATATTACGAAGAAAATGAAAATAAAGAAGAATTTCAGGAATGGGTTAAAAAAGAATTTAATCTTGATCCGATAGAAACAAACGAAGGAACGGAAGAGATTGTAAACGAGGCCAAAGCAAAATATAAAAAACGATTAAACGACTTCTTAATCAGTTTTGATATAGAAATTGGAGAAGATGAAGACTAGTTCTTCTATAATGACCAAATGAATTTTTATCTTTGAACAAAACTTAAGTAATGACAACACATTTAGCACTCTTACGCGGAATCAACGTTTCTGGCCACAACATGATGAAAATGGAAGCTTTGAAAACAATGTTAGAAAATATTGGTTTTCAAAATGTCCGCACGTATCTACAATCCGGAAATGTTTTTGTTGACAGCGAAGAAGATGCTGCAAAAGTAGGTTTCATGATCAAACAGGAAATTTTTAAAGTATTTGGACATGAAGTTCCTACGATCGTCATTACCAAAGAAGATCTGGAATTGTGTTTTAAAAACAGTCCTTTTTTAAAGGAAAAAGATATTGATACTAAAAAACTATATGTTGCTTTTGTTTCTGTAGCTTTAAAAAGTGAGAATATAAACGATTTAAAAATCAGCCAGTTCAAGCCAGACGAAGCTAGTATTGACGGAAACAGAATTTTTATTAAATATGCTGTTGGAGCCGGAAAAACAAGATTTGATCAAAAATATATTGAGAAAAAACTAAATGTTACGGCAACAATCAGAAACTGGAATACAGTAACTAATTTGCTTGAATTGTATAACGGTTAATTTGATAATTAGTTAATTAGAAAATGAGATAATTAGATAATTCAAAAATTAAATTACTGATTTTTGAATTCTTAGATAAAAATAACAACATCATTATCTCATTTTCTAATTGCCAAATTTTCTAATTACTAATCTCTTAACCATTTTTGCATTACAGGAAAAGCTTCCTTACCTTCTTTAAGTGCGCGATCATCGCTTAAGGTAAGTCCAATCCATTCTAAAAAGGGTAATCCTATGTAATTTTTATTGCTAAAATTAGAAATAAACCAATCCGAATCGCCTTTGTAACCATTAGGATGAAATACAAAATCTAAAGGCAATTGCAGATGATTTGCCGCAGCAAAAGACCATAGAATCGCCGCTATTTCTTCAGACTGAGTGGGCCATTCTGGTGACATTTCGCTTGAACCAACTAATTTTCTTTCGGAAGAAGTCGTAACTGCCAAATGTCCTGCTTCGTGGAGGATATCGCCAGGATACAACAATTTATCATAATCGATATAAATGCAATTGGAACCCAAACTTAATCCTGGTAAAAAAGTATCTTCAAGCTCTTTTTCAACGACATCAATTCCTATTTCGTTCAGGAAGGATAGCACTTTTTCTATTTTTACATCTTTCTGTTTTGCAGGCATAACACTATGATTTTAAGTAAAAATAATATTTTTATTTTGAAACCAAACATTAGATTAAATCACAATACCAAAACCCAAAATCAAAAGTTTCACTTGTATTGATATCGCAAGCTGTATTTGAAGAATCTTCCGTTTTAGGTTGTTCATATTTGCGATAAACAATCTCTCCAATTTCAAATTGAATAGGTTTTGAAAAGATAGGACCATCAAAAGTAAAGGTATGAAATTCGCCGTTTTCTCCGCAAACATCTACATTATCAGGTAAATCATTTATAAATTCCTGATCGATAATTCTGCCCACAAAACTTTTATCCAGATAACGTTCGTTTACACAAACCACAATCGTTTTAAATCCTAAAGAAATAAACTCCTGAATCAAATCCTTCGTTGGAATTTTCCATAGAGGAAAAACAGCTTCAAAACCAATTTTCAGCAATTGATCTTCGCGGTATTTGCGTAAATCTTCAAGAAAGATATCGCCAAAAACAGAATGTGTGATTCCTTCATTTTTTAATTCGCTTAAAGTTTCGGTCATCACATTTTCATACACTTCCATGGTAGGCATTTCAGGAATTTGCATGATTTTAAGCGGTAAACCAATGCTTTTTGACTGAGCGTCTAACAATTCGACACGAACACCATGCATTGAAATTCGCTGAAATTGCTGATTGACGCTCGTAAGTAAATATTCGATTTTAAAATCAGGATTTTGTAATGTTTTATACAATGCCAGAGCAGAATCTTTTCCGCTGCTCCAGTTAAATATGGCTTTTTGAGGTGTAGGCACGTTGTTGTAATTTTCTAAGGTAAACATACAAATTTCATTCGATTTGTTGATGAAACCTTTGTAACTTTGGATTTTCGCCTTCAAATTTATTTCAATGAAATACATCTTTCTTTTTATCACCAGTTTCGTTTTTGCACAACAAACCCAATTTGTCGATTTTAAATCGGTTTCAGGACAATTGAAATTAAATGCCGTCGAAAAATCAGTTTCAGGAATTGTCGATTATCGTTTTGATGTTCTAAAACCGATTGATACCATTAAAATCGATGCGAAAAACATGGAATTTTCTCATGTTCAGATTGATAATAAAGATGTTCTTTATATCAACACAGACAAGGAATTACAAATTGTGAATCATTTTGAAAAAGGTGAAAATCGTCTAACTTTTGAATATTCGGTTAAACCAAAACAGGCTCTATATTTTGTAAATATTGATAATTCAGAAACTCAAATCTGGACACAAGGTCAGGGAAGATATACCAGTAATTGGTTCCCGAGTTTCGACGATGTAAACGAAAAAGTTATTTTTAGTTTAGGAATTACCTACGAAAATGATTATCAGGTTGTTTCAAACGGAATTTTAAAAGAAAAAAAATCAGAAGGAAATTCAACGCATTGGCAATACCAAATGCAAAATCCTATGAGTTCGTACTTGTTGATGCTTGCCATTGGAAAATATGACAAAAAAGAATTTAAGGCAAAATCTAAAATTCCGCTAGAATATTATCTCGAAAATAAAGATGCAAATCGCTTTGAACCTACTTACAGATACTCAAAACGTATTTTTGATTTTTTAGAAAAAGAAATAGGCGTTAAATATCCGTGGGGAATTTATAGAGAAATTCCGGTTCGTGATTTCTTATACGCAGGAATGGAAAACACCACGACAACACTTTTTGCAACCCGTTATGTTGTAGATTCAATAGGTTTTACAGATAGAAACTATACAAATGTTGACGCTCATGAATTGGCGCATCACTGGTTTGGAGATTTAATTACAGCTGAAAGCAGCAAACATCATTGGCTTCAGGAAGGTTTCGCAACATATTATGCAGCGTTGGCTGAAAAAGAGATTTATGGAGAAGATTTTTTCTATTCAAAATTATACGAAACGGCCCAACAAATCAAATTCGCTTCTAGAAACGATTCGATTCCGGTTCTGAATGCCAAAGCAAGTTCACTTACTTTTTACGAAAAAGGAGCCTGGGCTTTATTCGTTTTGCACGAATCTATTGGGGATAAAGCATTCAAAAAAGCCATAAAAAGTTACTTGAAAAAGTACGCGTATCAAACTGTAAATACCCAAAATTTCTTTGACGAAATAAAAAAAGTATCTGATTTTGATCTTGATCAATTTCAAAAAACCTGGTTAGAATCTACTGTTTTTGATACACCTGCAGCAAATGCTTTATTGAGTAAAAACAAAGCGATTCAAACTCGTTTAGAAGTAGATAAACTAAAGAAGACACCATTGCCGGAGAAAATAGAGTTTTTAAAAAACACATTAGAATCTAATGTTTACGAAACGGTAAAAGAAGCAATTGTGAGTCAGATTGAACCTGAAAAATACGAGGCAAAAAAAGAACTTTTGCTAATAGCGTTACAAACCAATAATGTACAGGTTCGTCAGGCTGTTGCGACTTCATTGTCTAAAATTCCGGAAGATTTCAGAACAAATTATGAAAATTTACTGAACGATAAATCATATCAAACACAGGAAATAGCCTTGTTTTATTTATGGAGAAATTTTCCTGAGCATCGAATAGCATATTTAAATAAATCTAAAGACTGGGTTGGTTTTAATGATTTTAACCTTCGCACTTTGTGGCTTTCATTGGCATTATCAACTCCTAATTATAGCGAAAACTCAGAAGCTTTAGTCAATGAATTAATTTCATTTTCGTCTACAAAATACGAAGCTACCACGAGACAAAATGCACTCGAAAAACTGATCGCTTTTAAAATAATTAACGATCAGGTTTTGAGTAATTTAGTTAGTGCGACGACGCATCATATGTGGCAATTTTCAAAGTACGGAAGAGATACGATACGCGTTTTATTAAAAAATTCAGAAATGCGTGCTTCGTTTGAAAGAATTTTGCCTAATTTGAACCCCGAAGAACAATTTCAATTGAATCGTTTGTTGAAAGAGTAGATTATAGAGAATAGAATAAAGAGAATAGAATATAGAAGCAAGAGAAGAGACGCAAGAGTAAGGTTTGAAGCAAAAACAGGAAGTCTTTACTCTTTATTCCTTCCTCTATTTTCTCAAAAAAGTATCCAAAAACAAAACCTACAATAATATTTATGAGAGCATTGGTTATTTCTGGTGGAGGAAGTAAAGGCGCGTTTGCCGGTGGTGTAGCGCAATATTTAATAGAAGAGAAAAATCACGAATATGATCTTTTTATAGGAACTTCTACAGGTAGCTTACTTATTCCGCATTTGGCGTTAGGCCACATCAAAAAAATTCATTCTGTTTATACCAATGTTACTATGGCAAGTATTTTTAATATTTGTCCGTTTGTAGTTAAAACAAAAGACGGAGTCGATATCGTAACGATAAATCACTTCAATGTACTACGTCAGTTTTTTAAAGGAAAAAGAACCTTTGGAGAAAGTAAAGGATTAAAGAAATACATTAGAAACAACTTCTCTTTATCGGATTTTAATAAACTAAAGAAATTAAAAAACGATGTTGTAATTACTGTTACCAATTTTACTAAAAACGAATCAGAATATAAATCGATAAAAGATTGTACTTACGAAGAGTTTTGCGATTGGTCTTGGATTTCAAGTAATTATGTTCCGTTTATGAGTTTGGTCGAGAAAGATAACTTCGAATATGGCGACGGAGGATTTTCGAGTTTGGTTCCTATTCGTGAAGCGATTAATCGCGGAGCCACCGAAATTGATGTAATTATTCTGGAAACCGAAGTCAATATGAATAAAACTGTTATTGGTAAAAATCCGTTTTCGTTAATGATCGATTTGTTTCGAATTGCATTAGATCAGGTTGAAAAACATGATATTGCTATAGGAAAACTAATGGCAAACAATAAAAATGTAAAACTTAACTTATATTACACACCCACAAAACTAACAGATAATGCTTTGATTTTTAATAAAGAAGTAATGAAGGAATGGTGGGAGCAAGGTTATGAATATGCTCAGAATAAGTCTGAAGTGATGAGTGATAATCGCTAATTTTAGAATTTAGATTTTAGATTGAAATAACCTAAAAATTAAACTAAGAGAATATAAAGAATAGAAAATGAGCAATTTTAGATATAGTATTTGCGAGCCTGTAAATCCTGAAATTATTGAAAAGGGAAGGGTTGATTCTTCGGAAATAGTGCAAATATTTGAGCGTTTTCCGTGGAAGTTGCATTTAGAAAAAATGGAGAATGCAAAAAATGTTTATTACTCTCCTTCGATTGAATTTGAGAATTTAAGCAATAAAAATGCTTTAGCGATTTCTGCTATTGGAACTCCGGATCAATATGAATTTTACATCTTTTTTAAAAGGCCAAAAGTTCAAAAAACCTGGTTTGGTTTTAGCGAAAAATTAAATAATAATTATACCTCTGACTTGCTTGATCAAAGCAAAGAGACAACAATCGAATTATTAAAAGCTTTGGTTGATAATAATCTAAATTATTTAGAAAGCAGGTTTTAATAATTTTATAAATTGATTTTGAAAAATATAATTCTAATCCTTTTATTCTTTTTTACCTTAACTGCATTTAGTCAGGAAAATTTATGCAGGACTTTTATCTGGGATCAATCAGAAGTATTTCAGAAGAATGAATTGGATACATACAGCCGTTACGATTTTTCGAATGTATGGAATACTAATAATGATGTTTATGGCGTAATTGGTGATAATTACCAACGAATATTGATAAAGTTTATTTCGATTAAAAGAAACGAAAAAAATAAAACTGAATATGTTGTTCGGGGTAAATCAAGCGTAAAATCTAATGTTTGCGATTTTACTGGTACTATAACAATCGTAAAAGTTCAGGAACTTAAAAAACCGAAGTTTGGTATTGATGATGAATATAAAAATGCAGGTATAAAAAGCCAGGGATTACTGATCGCCAATTATAAGTTTACTGAAGATAAGAATCAAAAAGATGCAGGAGAATTTCAAGGTACCTTGCAAACCATATTTTATATTGACAAAAATGATTTTATAAAGTACAATAATATCGAAAGCCATAAGGATAGTTACTTTAATAACGCGTTTACAGGCAAATGGAAATCGAACAATTCCGAAAAAGAAAAAATATGCAATTGGGGAGATTACAGAGTTCCGAGTGTAAATTGCAATTTTGATATTGGAGCAGGCGAACTTAGTGTTGCTGAAAAATATCTAAAAAATGGATGGAATGTTAAGCCAAAACAGAAATGGTGGCAATAAAAAAGGTAAATGAAGAACTTGATTTTAGATTCTAGATTAGCAAATGATAATCTAAAATCTAAAATCAGAACTCTGCAATTAGAATGTTACCACAATTCAGATACTTCGTTTTTGATGTATCCTAAAGCAGCATTACTTGGCGATTGTTTCTCTAATAAATCATTCAGGATTACTTCACGTAATTTATCAGCGCTGTCAACGCGATCGCTCATAGCAGCTTTTCGGATAATTTGTATGGTTGAATTTTTAGCAGTTGTAATAATTGTCCAACATTCGTCAGACATATAAATTTGCTGCGTTAAATTATGTTCAAATTCTTGTTCGATCTGGTCGATTACGTAGTTTTCGTAATCATGTTTGTCGTTAGAAACAGGAGTAATTCGTATTAGTAATTTAGTCAGATTAATACGTTCCAAAAATAAAGTCATGCGCTCGTATGCTTGCAAACGTATTGGCAACGATTGTTTTTGATATTCTCTGTTTAATAAAAAGTTACGTTTTTTATCGTTGTTTTTGATGTGCAATTCAAAAAAGCTATAAGCCACAAATCCGGTAACAATGGCTGGTAAAGTATAACTGGCTAATTCTATAATTCTTGTATAATCCATTTGGTTCAAATTTTCAACAAAAATATACTTTTTGAGGAGAAATCCGATTTAATTTTTATTGTAATAAATAAAATGGAAGTCTACTTTTGTATACTTGTTTTAAAACCTCCTGAAATACAATATTAATGGATTTATATATTATATTTTTTCTTTGTTTAGCGGCTTTTGCTGCCGGATTTATTGATGCAATTGTTGGAGGAGGAGGATTGATTCAAACCCCAATGGGATTGATTTTATTGCCCAATTTACCGGTTTCTACAGTTATAGGAACTTTGAAAATTCCGGCTTTTAGTGGAACTGCTTTTGCTGCTTTTCAATACATGAAAAAAGTCGTGATTCAGTGGCGATTGCTTTTGATTATGATGTGTCTGGCGGTTCCGTCAGCTTTTCTGGGATCGACATTATTAACGATGGTAAGCAATGATTTTATGAAGCCGCTTTTGCTTGTGGTTTTGTCTTTATTGTTCATATACACTTATGCAAAAAAGAATTTTGGGCAGCATGAAGCAAAAGATCACTCGGCTACAACACAGGTAATTTACGCCGTAGTTATAAGTATAATTGTTGGTTTTTACGACGGATTTATTGGTCCGGGAACGGGAAGTTTTTTTGTGGTTGCTTTTATAGCTCTTTTAGGTTTTGACTTTTTGCACGCTTCTGCAAATGCTAAAATGGTCAATCTGGCTACTAATTTTGGTTCGATTTGTTTGTTTATGATCAAAGGAAAAATCATTTGGTCAATTGCAATTCCTATGGCGATTAGCAACGGACTTGGCGGATGGCTGGGCGCAAAACTGGCAATTAATAAAGGAAATGGTTTTATTCGAATTTTCTTTTTGATTGTCGTTGTAGGAACGTTGATTCGGTTTGCTTACGACGTATTCTACAAATAGTTTTTTTTTGAACCATATAAGTTATTTAAGAAATTATAAGCGTATCTTCAATAAGATTTTTTTTAAATCATATAAGATTATTAGCGTTTGTAAATAAGAATTAAATGATATTCCTTACATGGTTCAAAATGTTTCTAAAAAAGCCAATTCTTCTAATCTAGCCCCGATAGAGGCGGTATCCTCGCAGTGAAACGGAGAGATATAGCCGAAAGCGGGAACTATCTTTCATGAAAAGCCTATTGTTCTGCTTCAAATTATAGATAGTTAATTAATTTTTAATGGTTTTTATGATTGCAACTTTATCTTCGGTGTGAATTTTTACAAAATACAATCCTGAGTTTAAAGCAGTAAAATCAATTTTTACATTGTTGCTATTATAAGTATTACTCAATAAAAGCTGTCCTAATAAGTTGTAAATTTCTACTTTGTTTATTTCTTCGTTATTTGAGATATTATAAAAGTCCTTAACGGGATTTGGGTGTGTTATTAAGTTTGGTAAATCATATTTGTTAGTGCTCAGTGTTGTAGAATAAACGGTAATAGGTAGTCTGTAGCTGCTTTCTGTACCATTGATAGTTTGTGACGCATAATAGGTCGTTCCGTTTACCAGTAGGGTAGATAAAGGAAGTAAAGTTTCAGAAGCATCGCTTCCTTTTTTTGTAATGGTATTATTTATACCACAAGGACTCTGAGCGGCGTACCAATTTATATTAGTTCCTTCAATTTTAAGATCAGCCAAAGTTTGTCCGTTTGTAAAGGGCTGAAATATTTCGCCGGAAGGATTTGGATTTGAAGTTGTATTTGATGTTTTAAAACGAACAATGCCATTTCTGTTTACATCAGCAATTTTAGTTATATATCCATAAAACAACAGGTCTTCGCAATTTTGAATTTCAAAGTCGTTGGTGGTATTGTAATTTACCGTGTTTAGAAGTGTTCCTTCTGAGCTAAAAGTCAGTTTTGATGTTGATGCTGTTGAATTTGAGGATAAAAACAAATTAATCTGTCCATTTTCATAGTAATTAAAGTTATTAAAATTTCCTTTAGCAAATGAATAAGTTGTAAATGAAGCATCTGGAGACCCGTCAGAATTTAATCTGGTTAATAAAAGGTTGTTGTTTATCGCTAATATTTTACCATCATTTAGTTCTTTTATTCTGTGCAGAAGCAAATTACCTGATTTAAAAGAGGAATCTGTAGTTCCGTTCTCGTTTAATTTTAAAACAGGAAAATAAGTGTAGTCATAAGTATTCTGTAAAAAAGTAATTAAGACTTTATTATTTGATAAAGTGGAGATTTTTATTGGCTTATGAAAAAAACTAGCTTTGTAATTGGTGTCTACAGAACCATCGGAATTAAGCTGAATAACATTGTATGAGTAATAATTTCCTATCTTTTTTGTGAAAAAACCGCTTTCTCCTACAAGTAAAAATTTTCCATTATTTAAAATTTTTATATCTTTTATAACAGCCGTTCCGATATTATCAAAAGTATTATCGTAAGAATTGAAATTGAAACTATTATCAATACTTCCGTTGCTATTTAATCTAATGATACTAGTGGATTTGTCATTTGCTGTAATACCGCCGTTGTGGAGTAAGATTATTTTGCCATCATTTTGCGGAATAATTACGTAATCATTTTGTGTGATTTCAGCATTTATTTTTACTGCGGGATCTAAAATAAAAGTTGGGTCAAATTCTCCGTTTTGAGTAATTCGGCATATATTTCGGGCTGGTTTATCATTATAACTAGAAAAATCTCCAGCTAATAAAATTTTTTGGTCCAATAGTGTTTTTGCAGTAAATGGATAGGAGTTCTTACTGTTTTGATCGTCAAATAACAGGTTCGGGCCTGAGTGCGGATTAAATGTTATATCAAAGCTTCCGTCTGTATTTATTCTATGAATTCTGGATCTTGTTATTCCTTCGCTATTTCTATAGTTACCAGATACAATTATCTTATCTCCCTGAAAAAACAATTTTCCATCTGAAAAGGATAAAGTAGCCAGGTTTGAATACTTAAAACTATTATCTGTTGTTCCGTCAGGATTTAAACGAATTAATTCGGGACCACTTTCTGCAAGAAGGATAATTTTATTGTCACTTTGCAGATACACTTTCTTTAGATTAGGAGTCTGACTGTCAAATTTTTTAAAAGATGTGTCTCTTGTGCCATCAGCATTCAAACGTATTATTTGATAAGAAAAAGTTTTACCATTCTCTTTAAAATTGCATCCAACGGCGATTACTTTTCCGTCAGGTTGTACTGCTATATCATTAATTATGCTATTATTTTCTGTTTCAAAACCATTGGTGACATATTTTTGCACCGGATCTATTGTGGTGTTTATTTTAAATGTCGGATCATTTTTTCCATTGGCAAGATAGCGGGATATATTAGTTCGGCTAGTGGCAAATGATCTTCCATCACTTAATAAAATGAATTTATTACCTCCTGATTGCAATTTATAAGTTGAATCGATGCTTCCGTCTGGATTTAAACGTATCATACCTCCCGTGAAAACATCATTTGTCATATCGAATACACCATTAACAATGAGTTTTCCGTCATCCTGATAAATTACGTTTTTTATCTGTACAGGGGTAGAAGCATAATTTTTAAAAATAGTGGTAGGAAAAACTGAATTAAGTGTTCCGTTTGCATTGAATGCTCTTATTTTGCCACCTTCCTGAAGTGTTATAAATGCACCATCTGATTTGGCAAATATTTTAATGGTATATTCTGCAAAAGAATCTGTAGTATTGAACGTTCTCACCGGGCTTCCGTCAGGATTTAATAGCATTACATTATATCTATTGCCAGTTTCAAAAACACTTAGTATTTTATTGTCAGTAAGAAGAACTGCGTCATAACCGATGTTTTGTTGGTATATTCCTGTATCCTTAATATTAAAGGTAGGATCAAGCTCTGGATTTTGAGCAAATAATTTAAAACTAATAAGAAAGAATAATAAGTAATTTTTTTTCATAAATTGGTTTTAGGAATTTAGTCAAAAATAGTTTTTTATTCCAATTAATCTTATTTTTTGTTGGCGTTTTTTTTAAGAATTTTATTAAAAAATTAACACATTCAGGTTTTATTGAAGATAGGAGATTAAATCAGGGGAAATTCTTTTTTAATAGGTATAATAAGTGGTTTAAAGTTGAGTCTATGTGTTAGTTTATTCATTGATAAATTCTTATTTTTGCATCATATGGAGAAGAATTTCATGCAAAAGTACATTGACCAGCTCAATGAGGCACAACGACAACCCGTTCTGAAAAAAGACGGGCCAATGATTATTATTGCTGGAGCGGGTTCTGGAAAAACCCGTGTTTTAACTATTAGAATTGCTTATTTGATGGCGCAGGGTATTGACGCTTTCAATATTTTGTCGCTTACTTTTACGAACAAAGCCGCTCGTGAAATGAAGCACAGGATTTCGGATATTGTGGGAGCATCTGAGGCGAAAAATCTTTGGATGGGAACTTTTCACTCGATCTTTGCCCGTATTCTTCGTGCAGAATCGGATCATTTGGGATATCCATCTAATTTTACCATTTATGACTCTCAGGATTCGGCTAGGTTGATTTCTTCTATTATTAAGGAGATGCAGCTGGATCGTGATGTTTATAAACCAAAACAAATTTTAGGACGTATATCTAATTATAAAAATAGTTTGATTACGGTAAAAGCCTATTTTAATAATCCTGAATTGGTAGAAGCCGATGCAATGGCTAAAAGACCTCGTTTGGGAGAAATTTATCAGCAATATGTAGATCGCTGTTTTAAAGCGGGCGCAATGGATTTTGATGATTTATTGCTAAAAACCAATGAGTTATTGACTCGTTTTCCTGAGATTTTGGCTAAATATCAAAACCGTTTCAGGTATATTATGGTTGATGAGTACCAGGATACGAACCACTCTCAGTATTTGATTGTTAGGGCGTTGTCAGATAAGTTTCAGAATATTTGTGTGGTAGGTGATGATGCGCAGAGTATTTATGCTTTCCGTGGGGCGAATATCAATAACATTCTGAATTTCCAGAAAGATTACGAAGGTGTAATCATGTTCCGTCTGGAACAAAATTACCGTTCAACAAGAAATATTGTAGAAGCGGCAAATACCGTGATGGAACATAATAAAACGAAACTGGACAAAGTAGTTTGGACAGCGAATGATTTTGGTTCGAAAATTAAAATACATCGTAGTTTAACAGATGCTGAAGAAGGGCGTTTTGTAGCAAGTACCATTTTTGAGCAAAAGATGCAAAATCAGTTGCATAATGGTGCATTTGCGATTTTGTACCGTACCAATGCGCAATCGCGTGCAATGGAGGACGCGTTGAGAAAACGTGATATTCCGTATCGAATTTATGGTGGATTATCGTTCTACCAACGTAAGGAGATTAAGGATGTTTTGTGTTATTTACGTTTGGTAATTAATCCAAAAGATGAAGAAGCGCTGGTTCGTGTAATTAATTATCCGGCTCGTGGAATTGGCGATACAACGGTTGAAAAACTAACTATTGCTGCTAATCATTACAAACGCTCGATATGGGAAGTAATGGTTAATATTGATAAAATTGACCTGAAATTAAACACCGGAACAAAGAATAAAATCAATGATTTTGTTACTATGATTCAGAGTTTTCAGGTAATTGATCAAAATCAGGATGCTTTTTATGTTACTGATTATGTAGCTAAGAAAACAGGTCTTGTTCAGGAATTAAAGAAAGATGCTACACCGGAAGGTATGGCAAAAATCCAGAATATCGAGGAACTTTTAAATGGTTTAAAAGATTTTACCGAAGGACAAAAAGAAATTGATGGCGCAAGAGGAGCTTTGTCTGAATTTATGGAAGACGTAGCACTTGCGACTGATTTAGATAAAGATACATCTGATGAAGATCGTGTGGCTTTAATGACCATTCACCTTGCAAAAGGATTGGAGTTCCCTCACGTTTTTGTAGTGGGTATGGAGGAAGATTTGTTTCCGAGTGCCATGAGTATGAGTACGAGAAGCGAATTAGAAGAAGAACGTCGTTTATTTTACGTAGCTTTAACTCGTGCAGAACACCATGCTTATTTAACTTACGCACAATCGCGTTACCGTTGGGGGAAACTAACAGATAGTGAACCATCGCGTTTTATTGAAGAAATCGACGGACAATATTTAGAATATCTGACTCCGGCAGAAACGAATTATCGTTATAAATCACCTATTGATGGGGATATCTTTGGAGATATTGATAAATCTAAATTGCGTTTGGCAAAACCAGTGGCATCAACACCGCCAAAACATGTTACTGATAATCAGCCAAAACCGGATCTTAATGTTCGTAAACTGAAACCAGTTGCAGGAACAAACCCTAATAGTGCTGCTCCTAATTTGTTTGATAATAAACTAACGATTGGGAATGTTGTAATGCACGAACGTTTCGGAAAAGGAGAAGTAGTGAATCTGGAAGGCGTTGGAGCTGATAAAAAAGCCGAAATAAGATTTGAAGTTGGAGGTCTTAAAAAACTTTTGCTTCGATTTGCAAAATTAGATGTGGTAGGGTAAATATAGGTTTCAAGTTTCAGGTTACTTGACTTTAAGTATAATTTTAACCGCAAAGCTCGCAAAGATTTACGCAAGGAACACAAAGCTTTGCGAAACTTTGCGTAAATCTTTGCGAGCTTTGCGGTTAGGTCATATTACAATAAATCTGAAACAAAATAAACTTTAAACAAAAAAAAATGGCTGAGTTCATAAAAATATATCCTGATAAACCTAGTGAAGCCGCAATTGCCAAAGTGGTAAAAGTGCTTCAGAACGGAGGTTTAGTAATTTATCCAACAGATACTGTTTATGGTTTAGGTTGTGATATTACCAATTCGCGTGCTTTAGAAAAAATCGCAAAAATAAAAGGTGTGAAATTAGAGAAAGCGAATTTCTCGTTTATCTGTCATGATTTGAGCAATTTATCAGATTATGTACGTCAGATTGATACATCGACTTTTAAAATTTTAAAAAGAGCGTTGCCTGGTCCTTATACATTTATTTTACCGGGAAATAATAATTTGCCAAAAGAGTTCAAAAAGAAAACAACTGTTGGTATCCGTGTACCGGATAATAATATTGCGTTAGAAATTGTTCGTCAATTGGGTAATCCTATTGTATCAACTTCTATTCGCGACGAAGATGATGTAATTGAATACACAACTGATCCGGAACTGATTTTCGAAAAATGGCAAAATCTTGTCGATCTTGTTATTGATGGCGGTTACGGAGATAATGTTGGTTCGACAATTATTGACTTGTCAGAAGGCGAACCGGTTGTTGTTAGAGAAGGAAAAGGAGATATAGATATATTGTAAGAATAATTCAATACAATATCTTGGATATTAAAAAAAGGTTTGGTTAATTAGCTAATAATTAATCAAACCTTTTATTTTTTATGAAAAATCTTTACCTTTTTTTATTCTTATTTTTTTCTATTTCGATATTTTCCCAAGGCATTCTAAAAGGTAAAATTACAGGTAAAGATAATATTCCTTTAGAAGGAGTAAATGTTTATTTTGACGGAACTACATTTGCCACCGTTTCAGATGCAAACGGCGATTATTCTATAAGATACGAACCTAATTCTAATAGTGTTTTGGTTGTTAGTTTTATGGGGTATGAAAGAGAATATCTTAGTGGTTTAGATAATACTAAACCGTTGAACATTAAATTGACAGTTTCTAAAAATCAATTGAAAGAAGTTGTTATTAATAAAAAAGAATTATTTACAAGAGCTCAGAAATTAAAGTTGTTTAGAGAATATTTTTTAGGCCAAACAAAAAATGCAAAATCAACTGTAATATATAACGAAGATGATATTCAGTTTAAATATGATAAAAAGAACTTAATCTTTACTGCTTCTTCTGATAAGCCTTTGGTTATCGTAAACAGTTCTTTAGGTTATAAAATTAACTATGAATTAGTTGGTTTTGAAATTGCATTTGATAAAGTAAGTATTAATTCTAAAGATGTAATAAATAACTTTTATCAGGGAGTAAGTCGTTTTGAGGAAGTTAACAATTCTGCAGAAAATTTAGCACGTAGAGAAAAAGCATTTCAAGGTTCGCAAGTTCAATTTTTCAGGAATCTGGCAAATCGCGAATGGGGAGCAGATAAATTTTTATTATATAGTGATTCTCATAATATTGATCCAAATGCGCGTTTTACAATTAGTAAAAAAGACGATCTTGTAAAAGTAGAAATTCTTCCGCAGCCAAAAGGGGAAATCAAGAATGAAGAAAACATAAGCGATATAGTAGCTTCTTATAAAGTTATGTTTAATAATAGTGAATCATCAAAAATAGTTTTCCTTACAAATAATTTTTCAATATATAAGTACGGAAACAATTCTGATATCAATAATATACTTTTCTTAGGTAAGATTGCAGAAAAGAAAGTGGGTGATTTATTACCCTTAAATTACGGAATGTAATAAATAATAGCACCTATAATAGCTCACGTGGGCTATTTGTAAAAAAAAACTTAAATGGTATAAAAGTTAAAAATAAATACCTAACTTTAGATTAGTTAAAATTTAGTTAGTTATTTAAGATAATGCTATTCTTAATTTATATTTAATTGGTTATTAAAAAAGTTAGGGATACATAAAAGCAGGTCAATTGACCTGCTTTTTCTGTTTAATAAAGTATGTAAAACGAGGATTATTTCGCTTGTTTTTTCATTTCTTTTTCAATCATATCATAGAATTGATCGATTTTTGGCATAACCACGATACGAGTTCTTCTGTTACGAGCTCTGTCATCCGGAGTATCATTAGCAACTAATGGTACGTAAGAACTTCTACCAGCTGCGATTAATTTAGCAGGATTAACTCCAAGATCATTAGTTAATACACGTACAATAGATGTAGAACGTTTAACACTTAAATCCCAGTTGTCTAACAAAATTCCGTTGCTTTTGTAAGGAACGTTATCTGTGTGACCTTCAACCATACATTCGAAATCTGGTTTGTCGTTTACTACTTTTGCAACTTTAGCTAAAACACCTTTAGCTTTATCAGTTACGTCATAACTACCGCTTTTAAATAATAATTTGTCTGCGATAGAAATAAATACAACTCCTTTTTCTACGTTGATTTCGATATCCGGATCATTAATTCCAACAGCACCTTTTAAGCTTGTTACTAAAGCTAAAGTTACACTGTCTTTTTTAGTTAATGCATCCTGAAGTCTAGAGATTTTTAAATCTTTCTCTTTTAAACTTTCTAGAGATTTCTCAAGATTTTCAGCTCCTTTAGTTGTTAAAACTGTTAAGTCTTTAGATGTGCTTATTAAATCTTGATTATGTTGTTTATAGCTTTCTGCTGTAGCTGCTAACCCTGCTTTTTCCTCTAAACAAGCATTTAGTTTTACGGTGCAAGAGTTTAATAAATCTTGGGTTTCTTTGTTCTTAGCTTCTAATGCTGCGTATTGCTTTTTCGATACACACGAAGTTAAGGCCATTAATACTGATAGTGCAATTACTATTTTTCTCATAGGTATTATATTTAATTAAACGTTGATTACAAATTTAGTTCTTAATATTTTGATTACTGTTAAAGATTTCTTTAAATACGGTCAGTTTCTTTATGTAATACAAGAAAACGATACTTTTTACAGTATAGTATTGCTGTATCTGAAAATCTTTTCTCTTTCGCAAATAACTTAAAGATATGCAATAAAATGAAAAATGTGCTTTCAAAATTGCAAAAGTATGCTGAAATTTTCCTTGTGTAAGAAAACGGATACCAGCAATACCATCTAAAACCATTCTGAAGAAAATCACGAAAAATAAACCTTTTTTAGGTAGATTTTTAACAAGCATTAATAATGAATTTCTAAAATTCAAATAGGTTTTTTTAGGATTTCCCTGTTGTAAAGTCGCGCCTCCAACATGATAAACAACTGATCCTGAATTATATTTTATAATATGTCCTTCATTTGCAGCACGCCAGCATAAATCAATTTCTTCCTGATGCGCAAAGAAGGTTTCATCAAAACCACCCAGATCATGATAGACTTCGCTTCTTATAAAAAAGCAAGCTCCTGAAGCCCAGAATAATTCACAATTATCATCATACTGACCATTGTCTTTTTCGATAGTATCAAAAATACGGCCACGACAAAACGGAAAACCATATTTATCGATAAAACCTCCGGCACCACCAGCATATTCAAAATATTCCTTATTCTTAAAATCAAGAATTTTAGGCTGAATTATAGCGGTTTGTTTTTCTTTATCGAAAGTTTCAATGATAGGGTTTACCCAATTTTCAGTTACCTCGATATCTGAATTTACTAAAGCGTAAATTTCAGCATCGATATGTTGCAATGCATCATTATAACCTTTTGCAAAGCCATGATTACCACTGTTTACAACTATTTTAACCGAGGGAAAATTTTGTTTGATAAAATTTATAGAATCGTCTGTCGAAGCATTATCAGCGACATATATTTGGGCGCCTTCCGAAAATTGAACAACGGAGGGTAAAAACTGCTCTAACAATTTTACGCCGTTCCAATTTAAAATGACAACTGCAATTTTATCCAAAAGTAATTTTATTTAATATTATTTATTCTTTGTAATCCGGCAAACTTCTTAAAAACTGATATTTTTCGTTCTCAAAATCCATTTGACAATAAAAATGATTCAGACCGTTTGTGACATTCAAAAACCGTGCCTTCATTGTCATGTTATAACGGGCAATTTGATCAAAAGTTGCTTGAGAAATTTTTACACCAGGCGCTTTACACTCTACTAATATATGTATAGAACCATCCGGATTAAAGACAACAACATCGTATCTTTTTCTTAATCCGTTGACTGTTAAAACTTTCTCAACATTGATTAAAGATTTGGGGTATTTTTTTTCATCAATTAAATAATGAACTACATGCTGACGCACCCATTCTTCTGGAGTAAGAATGATAAATTTTTTCCTGATTTCATCGAAAATAGACACTTTATTTTCGCTATTTTTGAATCGGAAAGTATAAGAAGGAAAATTTAATTGCTGCATAGCGCAAAAATATAAAATAGTTTCAGGTTTCAGGTATATCTTGAAACTTTAAACTAGAAACAAAGAATTGAATGGACGAAGTTGTAAAAATTGTTAACGATATTAAAGCCGGAAATATAAAGCCTATTTATTTTTTAATGGGCGAAGAGCCTTATTATATTGATAAGTTGTCTGAGTATATTGAGCAGAATATCCTTTCGGAAGAGGAAAAAGGATTCAATCAAACGGTTTTATATGGTAGGGATGTTTCTGTAGATGAGATTGTTTCAACGGCCAAGCGCTATCCTATGATGGCTGATCGTCAGGTTGTTATTGTAAAAGAAGCACAGGAATTGTCCAGAACAATTGATAAAATCGAGTCTTACGTAAATAATCCTATGGAAACTACGGTTCTGGTCTTTTGTTATAAATACAAAACACTTGATAAACGTAAAAAAGTTACTAAGCTACTAGCTCAAAACGGAATCGTTTACGAAAGTAAAAAACTGTACGAAAATCAGGTTGGTGACTGGATAAAACGTGTTCTTGCTGGAAAAAAATACACCATAGATCCAAAAGCAAATGCTATGTTGGTGGAGTTTTTAGGTACAGATTTAAGTAAAATCAACAATGAATTAGAAAAATTACAGATCATTTTACCGCAAGGAACTGTAATTACACCACAACATATCGAAGAAAATATTGGTTTTAGTAAAGATTACAATGTTTTCGAACTTCGAAAAGCAATTGGAGAACGTAATCAGCTTAAAGCCTATAAAATCGCTGAGAATTTTGCACATAATCCTAAAGAATATCCACTGGTAATGACAACAGGATTGGTTTTCGGATTTTTCATTCAGCTTTTAAAATACCACGGACTTAAAGATAAAAATCCTAAAAATGTGGCCACAGCAATTGGTGTAAATCCTTATTTCTTAAAAGAATACGACCTGGCGATAAAGAATTATCCAATGCGAAAAGTGAGTCAGATCGTAGGAGCATTGCGTGATGTAGATATTAAAAGTAAAGGTGTAGGAGCCAATGCTTTACCTCAAGGTGATTTATTAAAAGAAATGCTTTATAAAATATTTAATTAAGCCGTGAAAATTCACGATATTTGCATCTCTAAAAAAAATACTACTTTTAAAATAATAATTACACAATTATGGGAATGAATAAAAATACCGTTTTAGGATGGGCTACATTTATAATGGTACTTATGGGATTGTTACTTATAGGTCTTGGAGCTTTTAGATACAGAGATGTCTCTGGCTGGGGGTTTGTAGCTGTTGGAGTTGGTTTTTTTGCTAATGCCTGGGTTTTTAATGCATTAAAAGGAAGAGTTTAATTCTATTCAATATCAGTTGCAAAAAATCAATTGCAATAAAAAAATAAAAATTTAAGATTAATAAATATAAAAAATAAAAAATGTCAGACGATAAGAAAGTAATTTTCTCAATGCAGAAATTGAGCAAGACCTATCAGGGAGCAGACAAACCGGTGCTTAAAAATATTTACCTGAGTTTCTTTTATGGTGCTAAAATTGGTATTTTAGGACTTAACGGATCAGGAAAATCTTCTCTTTTAAAAATTATTGCAGGAGTTGATAAAAATTATCAGGGAGATGTTGTTTTTCAACCTGGTTATACTGTAGGTTATTTAGAGCAAGAGCCAATTCTTGATGACTCTAAAACTGTTATCGAAATTGTTCGTGAAGGAGCTGCAGAAACTATGGCTGTTCTTGAAGAGTACAATCAAATTAATGATTTATTCGGTCTTGAAGAGAACTACTCAGATCCAGATAAAATGGATAAATTGATGGATCGTCAAGCAGCTTTACAAGACAAAATTGATGCTCTTGGTGCTTGGGAAATCGATACTAAATTAGAAATTGCAATGGATGCTTTGCGTACGCCAGAAGGTGATACGCCTATCAAAAACCTTTCAGGAGGAGAGCGTCGTCGTGTAGCATTATGTCGTTTATTATTGCAACAGCCAGATGTATTGCTTCTGGATGAGCCTACCAACCACCTTGATGCTGAGTCAGTTCTTTGGTTAGAGCAACACTTAGCGCAATACGCAGGAACTGTTATCGCTGTAACGCACGATAGATATTTCCTTGATAATGTGGCTGGTTGGATTCTTGAGCTAGATAGAGGAGAAGGTATTCCATGGAAAGGAAATTATTCTTCTTGGTTAGATCAAAAATCTAGTCGTATGGCACAAGAGGAAAAAGTTGCCTCAAAACGTAGAAAAACTTTAGAGCGTGAGTTGGAGTGGGTACGTCAGGGAGCAAAAGGGCGTCAAACAAAACAAAAAGCGCGTTTACAGAATTACGATAAATTATTAAACGAAGACCAAAAACAATTGGATGAAAACCTGGAAATCTACATTCCGAATGGTCCACGTTTAGGTACAAATGTTATTGAAGCTAAAAATGTTGCCAAAGCTTTTGGAGATAAATTATTATACGATAATTTAAATTTTACTTTGCCACAAGCAGGTATTGTTGGAATTATCGGACCAAACGGTGCTGGTAAATCTACCATTTTCAAGATGATCATGGGAGAACAGGCTACAGATAGCGGAGAATTTTCAGTTGGTGAAACAGTGAAAATCGCTTATGTAGATCAGTCACATTCTAACATTGACCCGAATAAATCTATTTGGGAAAATTTTGCCGACGGTCAGGAATTGGTTATGATGGGCGGAAAGCAGGTAAACTCAAGAGCTTATTTATCTCGTTTCAACTTTGGTGGAGGAGAGCAAAACAAAAAAGTATCGATGTTATCTGGTGGAGAGCGTAACCGTTTGCACTTAGCGATGACATTAAAAGAAGAAGGAAACGTACTTTTACTAGATGAGCCTACGAATGATTTAGATGTAAATACACTTCGTGCGCTTGAAGAAGGTTTAGAGAATTTTGCAGGTTGTGCTGTAATTATTTCGCACGACAGATGGTTCTTAGACAGAATCTGTACGCACATTTTAGCTTTCGAAGGAGATTCTGAAGTATATTTCTTCGAAGGAAGTTTCTCTGATTACGAAGAAAATAAAAAGAAACGTCTTGGTGGTGATTTAACTCCAAAACGTTTGAAATACAGAAAGTTGATTAGATAATAATCTGATAAATTTCAAAATTAAAAATCCCAAATTCCAATTATTGTGAATTTGGGATTTTTATTTTATTTAAAGATTTATTATTTCTAAATCGATTATAAGAATATTTTTTTTCAGGAGCTAATCCCGCTATCCGTTCCAATCTTTTGTGGTGAACCCCACCACAAAAGGATTTTCTCTTCTATCGGGGCTAGGGTAATTATTTTCATAATAATGTTTTTGTGTAGTTTGTCATTTAGAGGAAAGAGAAATCACACTAGGAATTCCTCAAACCAAATTGCCAATCTTTATGGAGTTACGCGTGTGATCCCTCGTTCCTCGGGATGACAATATTGTGTCAAATTGGAATTTGAAATTTCAAATATTGGAATTTAAATAAACTTCGCCTTCAACTCCGGAGTAGGAATCATACAGCTTTCTTTTTTGCCGTACCATTTGTAACGGTTTTTGGCAATATAATCGTAAATATAATTTCGAAGTTTTTCTGGGAAAATTTTAAAAATAGAAGCAAGGTTATAAAATCCACCTAAATCTTCTCCAATTTCCAAAACTGCCGAAGATTTATAATAATAAGTAACGCCGGGATGGTATAAAATAATACTATCAATTTTGGTTTGATCGACACCTATATAATTACAAATTTCTTTTCCCAAATCTGATTGCAAGGCTACAAATCTAAAAGTATCTTTTTTGTCATGTTTAATAATAAACTGAACTGCGCCGTTGCATAAATTGCAAACGCCATCAAAGAGAATTATTTTTTTATTTTGTGGAAGACTGTCTTGCATTTGGAAAAGTTTCAAGTTTAAGGTTTCAAGTTGTTAAGCTTTGTCAAAGTTTTAAACTTTGACAAAGCTAATATCTACTTTGTCATTTATAACTCCTCGAAATGATAAAAAAGGATTATCAATTTTTGTTATTAAAAAATAATAATTAATAATTTTTATAAATCAAAAACGACTTTCATAAATTATTTTTAAGAGATTTTTATAAAATATCCATCTTCTTAATTGTCTTTTTAAAAATCTTTCTTCAAATCGCTTTATTTTAATTTTCGATAAAATTTAAGCTATTTTACAGCTGAAAACTGCCACTGCGACTGAAAACTTATTTCTTAGCAGCTTCAACTAATTCCAATTCATCTAAACTTACTTTCGAGGTAAAGATTCCGTAATTTACAGTTGCTTTATTTTTTTCGATCGAATCGATACTTCCAACAGATCTTCCGTCGAGCATTCTAACTCTGTCTCCAACTTTTAAAATTGGTTTTGGTTTTTCGATAACCGGTTTAAGTTTCTTTTCTTTTTTCTCTTTCCGAATTTCTTCAACCTGAACCGTAACTTCTGCAATAACTTCTTTTTTCTTTTCGATTATAGCTTTGGTTTCTTTTGGAGTAGCTTTTTTACGTTTTGAATTTTCAATTTCTATGATTTTCAAAAATTCTCCAATCAGTTCTTTTTTATTTTTATTGTTGAAATATTTCTCGGAGATATCTTCAATTTTCTGACCAATGTAAATTGTCTTTTGATTACTATCATATAATTCCTGATAGCTTTCTAATTTCTGTTTGATTTTCACATTGATGTTTTCCATCTTCTTGCTTTCCTCGCGGGCACGGGTTTCTTCTTCTTTTAAATTAATAGAAGTTTTTTCAAGTTTAGATCTTTCTTTTTGAAGCGTTGCAATAGTTTTATCAAAACGAACTTTTCCAACTTCAATTTTCTTTTTCGCACGATTGATCAATCCAAACGGAATTCCGTTTTTTAAGGCAACTTCAAAAGTAAACGAACTTCCGGCCTGACCTAAAGCTAGCTTATACATTGGTTCAAGCGATTTTTCGTCGAACATCATATTCGCATTTGTAGCAAAAGGCAATTCGTTTGCCAAAATTTTCAAATTCGAATAATGCGTTGTAATAATTCCGAAAGCTTCACGATGGTAAAATTCTTCCAGGAAAATTTCAGCCAAAGCACCACCTAATTCAGGATCTGAACCTGTACCAAATTCATCAATTAAAAACATGGTTTTCTTGTTGCATTTCTTCAGGAAATAATTCATGTTTTTTAATCGGTAACTATAAGTACTTAAGTGATTTTCAATAGATTGATTATCTCCAATGTCAGTTAAAATTCTATCGAATAAAAATGTTTCGCTACGTTCGTGAACCGGAATCAACATACCAGATTGTAACATCAATTGTAGTAAACCAACTGTTTTAAGCGAAATTGTCTTTCCTCCGGCGTTTGGTCCGGAAATTACAATTATTCGGTTATCTTGTTTTAATTCAATAGTTTGAGGATGCGTAACTTCGTTTTTCTGTTTATTGTTTAAATACAAAATAGGATGATATGCTTCTCTAAAAAACAATCTTCTTTCTTCGGTAATTGTGGGTAAAATTCCGTTTATTCTATTGGCGTATTTTGCTTTTCCGGCAACGACATCAATGTCACTCAAAAATTCTTGATACTCAATTAATAAAGGTAAGAATGGACGAATTTCATTTGATAATTGCTTTAGAATTCGCGTAATTTCTTCTTTTTCTTCGTATTCTAAATTGGCCAATTCTCTTGAATATTGCAGCGTAGCTTCAGGTTCGATATAAGCAATACTTCCGGTCTTGGAAGTTCCTAAAATAGAACCTTTTACTTTTCTGCGATACATTGCTAAAACGGCTAAAACTCTACGGTTTTGTACAAAACTTTCCTTGATATCATCTAAATATCCAAGACTATTATTATGAGAAAGCGCAACGCCAAAACTTTGGTTTACTTTACCGCGTACTATATTCATATTCTGACGAATACTCAACAAACCTGGTGAAGCATTGTCTTTAATCTCTCCGTATTTGTCTACAATAGCATCAATTAAAGTAACAATATCTTTGGTGTATTCTACTCGAGAAGCTCTTGCATTTAAATGCGGATAATAATCATCAAATTTTCTAAGGAAATTCAATAAGAAATTTGATGTTGATGAAAGTGTTGCTATTTTTCTAAAACTTCCTACTTCCAAGAAACTGTCTTCGATTGCCAGAAATTTAATTTCGTGCGTTATGGCGTCAAATCCGTGATTGGGAATTGCGTTATTATTTTCAAAAGACGACACATACTCAGATGTTTGCATTAAAGCCTGCATCAAAGTTTCTTTGTCTCTAAATGGTGTTATTTTTAAAGCTTTTTCTTTTCCTATATCTGTATTACAGCCAGCCGAAATAGTTTCGAGCACTGTTGGAAATTGTAAATCTTGTAATGTTTTTTCGGTAATGGATATCATTTATATCGTAAGTTGTAAAGGTTCAAAGTTACAAAGTTTTACAACGAAATAGCACTATTAATTAGTACTTTGAAAAAAACTTTGCGTAATTTGTATTAAAATCTATTTGAATGAAAATTAATCTTTCTGCAGACTGGCAAGCTGTTCTGGCAAACGAAATTGAAAAACCTTATTTTAACGAATTGCTTTTGTCATTAGAAGACGAATGTAAAAATCATATTTGTTATCCGCCTTTAGATTTAATTTTTTCAGCGTTTAATCATTGTTCTTTCAATGATGTAAAAGTAGTTATTATTGGTCAGGATCCTTATCATGGAGAAGGAGAGGCTAATGGATTGAGTTTTTCGGTTAATGATAATGTAAAAATACCGCCTTCTTTGCGTAATATTTTCAGAGAAATAAATACCGATCTTGATGCTGTTTTTATGCCGACTTCAGGTAATTTAGAAAAATGGGCAAATCAGGGCGTTTTACTTTTAAATACTTCGTTGACAGTTCGAAAAGATACTCCAAATAGTCATAAACATCTCAAATGGAATTTGTTTACAGATGCGGTTATTCAGGCTATTTCTGATCAAAAAGAAAATGTTGTTTTTCTGTTATGGGGAAGTTTTGCCCAGAAAAAAGGATCTAAAATTGATCGTTCTAAACATTATGTTTTAGAATCCGGGCATCCATCGCCAATGAGCGCCAATCAGGGAAAATGGTTCGGAAACAAACATTTTAGTAAAACGAATGAATTTTTGAATTCTAAAGGAATCAAAGAAATTGAGTGGTTTTAGAACACGCATTTCATAAATTATCACAAATCTAAATTCGATTCGTTGCAATCTTCTCGCTTCTCGAAACTTAAAAACCCGACGAGAATCTTGTTATGAAAATGATTGTCCTAGCCCCGATAGAAGTGGAAATCCTTTTGTGGCGGTGTTCGCCACAAAAGATTGGAATGTATAGCGGGATTAGCTCCTGAAAAAAAAACTTATTTTTATCATCAAAATTGAAATGACAAAATAGGAAATTCTATTTTTCTACAGGTTTCTTGATAATTTCGTCTAAAACTGCTTTGTTTTCGTAGTTAATTACCTTTAGAATTACTTCCTGTTTTTTAACTGTTTTTCCTTCTATAATATATAATTTTCCTTTTTTGAACGGAACATTACTTTGATCAAAATCAACGTCTCCAAATTTCAAAGTGTTTTTAATATCGGCTGTATCAATCCATTTTTCATTTAAAGTCTGAACTGCTTTTTCAGAATATTGAAAAGGTTTTGTGCGCAAATTATTTAAAACTCTGGCATTAGGAAAGTAGTTGCAACGGGTGTCTTTTCCACTAAAAACAAGGGCTACAAAAAAGCATCCCATAACCAAACCAACTAAATAATAAGCGAAACGATGTGCGAACTTCATGAAATAAAATTTTTGCAAAGGTACATTAAAGTTCCCTTAAAATACAAGTAAATTGATATCGTTATCAGGTAAATCAAACCATTCGCCAATTGCTTTATTGGTTAAAATTCCGTGATAGAGATAAATTCCGTTTTTTAAACCTTTATTGCATCTTATAGCACTTTCTAAACCACCATCTTCTGCGATTTGAAGTAAATACGGAGTTAAGATGTTACTGATTGATAATGAGGCGGTTTTGGAGTATCTTGAAGGAATGTTTGGTACGCAATAGTGCAAAACATTACTTTTTATAAAGGTGGGTTTCTCGTGAGTGGTAACTTCTGAGGTTTCAAAACAACCTCCGGTATCGATACTAACATCTACAATTACGGCGCCTTTTTTCATGTGCTCGACCATAGTTTCTGTGACTATAATCGGACAACGTTCTTTTCCGCGCATGGCACCAATGGCAACATCGCAACGTCTTAACGCTTTTAATAATGCTTTTTGCTGTACGGTAGAAGTAAAGATTCTTTGGTTTAAATTATTTTGTAAACGGCGTAATTTTGTGATCGAATTGTCGAAAACTTTTACATTTGCTCCTAAACCAATGGCGGTTTTTGCAGCAAATTCGCCAACAGTTCCGGCTCCCAGAATAACAACTTCGGTAGGAGGGACGCCAGTAATGTTTCCGAATAATAAACCTTTTCCGAATTCGTCTGTAATCATCAACTCAGCTGCGATAAGTATCGAAGCTGTTCCAGCGATTTCGCTTAATGATTTTACAGCAGGATAAGATCCGTCTTCGTCTTTGATGTATTCAAAAGCAAGTGCTGTAATCTTTTTTTGCGCCAAAGCTTCGAAATATTCTTTCTTTTTGGTTTTTAGCTGAATAGCCGAAATGATAATCGTTTCAGGATTGATCATTTTAATTTCTGCTATAGTAGGAGGTTCTACTTTTAGCAGCATTGGGCAGCCAAAAACTTTTTTGGTATCTTTTGTTACTTCCGCTCCCGCATCAGAGTATTCTTTGTCTGAATAACTAGAACTTTCTCCGGCTCCGGATTCTATCATAACGCGATGACCTTCGTAAGTCAGCGAGTTTACAGCATCTGGAGTTAAGCAAATACGACGTTCCTGATAACTTGTTTCTTTAGGTATTCCTATAAAAAGTTCTCTCTTGAATCGGCCAACTTCAAGTTTTTCTTCTTGTGGCAACAATTGTTGTTTCGTAAATGGAGTTAAGGTGATTGACATGGGTTGTGCGAAAAATTAAGAGTACAAATTACGTAAAAAGTTTTAAAATCAGTGTAAAAATTCTGCTAATACTATGTCATGAAATTAAGGGATGTTTTTTTGCATTTTAATATCGGCTCTTTCATAATTTACATTTCCGAGTGGAACTTCAACAAAACCGAATTTTTCATATAAATGAATTGCCGGAAGTAATTTTCGATTTGAATACAAAATAAGTTTATTGATATTGTTTTCTTCAGCTACGACCAAACAATGAGTTAGTAATTTGTTTCCAATTCCAAGACCTTGTGCTTTATCAGAAACTGCCATTTTACTCAGCTCAAATGTTGTATCGTCAATCTTCATTAAAGAAGCCGTTCCAATAATTTCGTTATTATATTTAGCGTAGAAAATAAGTCCGCCTTTATCAATAATTTCTTCTTGCGGATTTGAAAGTACTATTTCATCTTTTTCTTCTACTCTAAAAAACTTTTGGAGCCATTCTATATTTAAAGTTTTGATGTGGTCTTTTAAATCTTGAGAAAAAGGGATTATTTCTACTATATTTTGGGTATTCATTCAGTCTGATTTTATTCGTAAACTACTTCTATTTCAAACAATTCTTCTGAACTTCCCTTATTGCCATTACTATTCAAATATAAAACTTGGAAAGAAGTTCTTTTTCTTTTTGGATCCATCAAAAACATCACGGGGAATGTTATTGGATTTCTACTGCCAATATTCTTTCCAGCCATTGTAACTTTATTATCTTTTGATTTTAGCATTATTCCTGTCAAGCAATCATGACATGGAGTGTCTGAATAGTACTTTACTGTAATAGAATCGCCAATTTTGTAATCACTTGCTTTTAAAATAAGCGGAGATTTATTAGTATATCCATTATATTCTTTGATTTTTATTTTATTATAAAAAACATGCCAAACACTTATTGTATCAGAAGCTTTGCAAAAGCTAGAAATTAGAAAAAATGCAATAAGGATTTTTAATTTCTTCATGCTTTTAAATTAATTCTAAACTTCTTTTTCCATCAGCCAATAACTCAATATTAATTGTAGAAGTTTCTTCAGGAAGTAAACTTGCAATTTTTTCAGACCATTCGATAAAACACCAATTTCCGGAATACAAATAATCATCAACTCCCATATCGAGAGCTTCGGTTTCTTTGTTTAATCGGTAGAAATCAAAATGATAAACGATTTGATTGTTAGAGGTGTAATATTCATTCACTAAAGAAAAAGTCGGGCTGCTTGTGGCGTCTTCAACTCCAAGACTTTTACATAATTGCTTAATTAAAGTAGTTTTTCCAACGCCCATTTCTCCATTAAAAAGAATAATTTTCTTTGGATTTTGTGCTAAAATTTGCTCTGCTACTTCTTTAATTTGATCTAGTGAAAAAACGATATTCATTGCTTATATTTATTGTTAAATAAGTCTCAGTCGCAGTTCTAAGTCTCAGTTGAAAACTGAAAACTGCGACTGAAAACTCTTTTTTTATTTAGGGTTAAATACTAAAAACGGAATAATCATTTCTTCTAATGAGATTCCGCCATGCTGATATGTATTTCTATAATAACTCACATAATGATTGTAATTGTTTACGTAGGCTAAAAAGAAATCATTTTTTGCAAATATAAACGAACTACTCATGTTTATAGCAGGCAAACCAATATCTTTTGGTTCTTTTACAACATACACATCTTTTTGCTCGTATGTTAAACTACGTCCGGTTTTGTAACGCAAATTCAAGCTTGTGTTTTTATCTCCAACTACTTTTGATGGGTTTTTGACATTAATTGTTCCGTGATCTGTAGTCAGGATTAATTTAAAACCTAAAAGTTGCGCTTGCTGGATAATCTCTAATAACGGAGAGTTTTTAAACCAGCTTAAAGTTAGTGAGCGATACGCTTTATCATCAGAGGCAAGTTCTTTTACAACATCCATTTCGGTTTTTGCATGCGATAACATGTCTACGAAATTGTATACAACCGTAACCAAATCATTGCCTTTTAAAGCTTTGAAGTTTTCTGCCAGTTTTTTTCCTCCGGCATAATTGGTGATTTTAAAATAATCTTCTTTAATGTTTAAGCCTAAACGCTTTAATTGTGCTGATAGAAATTCGGCTTCATAAAGGTTTTTTCCACCATCTTCGACATCGTTTTTCCAATATTGTGGAAATTGTTTTTCCATTTCTGTTGGTAATAAACCAGAGAAAATGGCATTTCTTGCATATTGCGTTGCTGTTGGAAGTATAGAAAAATAAGGAACTTCTTTTTCTAATTTATAATAATTTGCCACAACGGTTTCGAAAGATTTCCATTGGTCGTAGCGTAAATTATCAATTACTACAAACAATATAGGTTTGTCTTTCTTTTTAATTTCAGGAACTACCAATTCCTTAAATAAATTATGAGACTGAATAGGTTTGTCTGCTTTTGGAGCAAACCAGTCTTCATAATTTCTTTCAATGTATTTTCCGAATTGCGAATTGGCTTCAACTTTCTGTGATTCAAGAATTTCTATCATTCCCTGATCGTTGATGTTTTCTAATTCTAATTCCCAGAAAATTAATTTTTTATACAATTCTACCCAATCTTCGTAGGAATTGACCATCGCCATTTCCATAGAAATTTTTCTAAATTCTTTTTGATAATCCAGAGTAGTTTTCTCAGAAATCAATCTTGAATGATCGAGGTTTTTCTTTAAACTAAGTAAAATCTGATTGGGGTTTACGGGTTTTATCAAATAATCAGCGATTTTAGAACCAATGGCTTCCTCCATTATATATTCTTCTTCGCTTTTGGTGATCATAATCATCGGTATTGCCGACTTTTTTTCTTTCATTTCAGAAAGGGTTTCCAGGCCACTCATTCCCGGCATGTTTTCATCAAGAAAAACAATGTCAAAATTATCCTCTTCAAATAAGGCAATAGCATCTAAACCATTGTTAGAAGTAGTTACAGCATAGTTTTTTTTCTCCAGAAATAATATATGTGGTTTCAAAAGATCGATTTCATCATCGACCCAAAGTATCTTTATCTTATCCATAAACGTGTTTAATTTTAATGCAATTTAAATGTATAGAACTTAAAAAGTATTAAAAATAGTATAAATTTCAGAATAACAAATAGTGATTTTTATATTAAAACTTTTTTGAATTTTAGTATTACATTGAAAATCACGACTATTTAATGTCAATTTTTAAATGAAAAACACCAAGCTGTTTATAGTTATTTACTTATATTTGTTGACCTAAAAATAACCAAATAGTGACTCATATCAATAAGTTAAAAATATTCAATGATCCCATTTACGGGTTTATTTCTATCCCGAACGAACTTATTTACGACTTAATTCAGCATCCGTATTTTCAGCGTTTACGCCGTATTTCACAAATGGGAATGTCGTATTTGGTTTATCCCGGCGCTAATCATACGCGTTTTCATCATGCTTTGGGCTGTATGCATTTAATGCAAAAAGCTGTAGAAACACTTCGTTTTAAAGGAGTTGCTATTTCGAGTGATGAAGAATGTGCTTTGCTAATCGCTATTTTACTTCACGACATTGGGCACGGGCCGTTTTCGCATGCAATGGAAAAAAGTATTGTCGAAGATGTAAATCATGAGGCGATTTCTTTGTTGTTCATGAATCAGTTAAATGATGAGTTTGACGGAAAATTAAGCTTAGCGATTCAGGTTTTTAAAGGAGAATATCACAGGAAATTTATGTTGCAATTGATTTCAAGTCAATTGGATATGGATCGAATGGACTATCTAAAACGTGATAGTTTTTATACCGGAGTTGCTGAAGGAAATGTCAATTCTGAGCGTTTAATTCAGATGATGAATGTGGTTGATGGTGTTTTGGTAATTGAAGAGAAGGGAATTTATTCTGTAGAAAAATTCTTGCTTTCAAGAAGATTAATGTACTGGCAGGCTTATTTGCATAAAACAAGTTTGGTTGCGGAGTTAATTTTGATGAATGTGCTAAAAAGAGCCAAAGAATTAACATTAAAAGGAATTAATTTGCCTTGCAGTGAGCCTCTTTTGTATTTTATGCAAAATAAAGTGACTTTGGAGGATTTTGATGCCGAAAAATTAGATTTATTTTCGCAATTAGATGATTTTGATATCATTAGCGCTTTAAAAGCATGGCAAAAGCAAGAAGACTTTGTGCTTTCTACTTTAAGTAAAATGTTGATTAATAGAGATTTATTAAAAATAAAATTAAGTGCTGAGAAAATTTCGGCAGAAGAATCTCAATCTTTAAAAGAAGAATTTGCTAACGCGCACCATATTACGCAGTTAGAAGCCGGATATTTTATTTTTAGAGGAAAAATAAAAAATCAGGCTTACAGTAAAGAAGCGGAACCTATACGAATTTTGAAAAAAGATAAAACAATTGAGGATGTTGTCGAAGCTTCTGATCAGCTGAATTTGAAATCGTTATCTAAATTGGTTACAAAATATTACATCTGTTTTCCAAAACAACTTATCTAAAATTAACATTTAAAATCTATTTTTTATATTTTTGTCGCAATGAAATTTACAGCAGAACAAATAGCAGGAATTTTAGAAGGAGAAGTTGTTGGGAATCCCAATGCAGAAGTTTCTCGGCTGTCTAAAATAGAAGAAGGCGAGGAAGGATCACTTACTTTTTTGGCTAATCCAAAATATATCAATTACATATATACTACAAAAGCATCAGTTACTATTGTTAATGATAGTTTTGTACCAGATGCAGAAATCACTACGACTTTAATAAAAGTAGAAGATGCTTATGCGTCTTTTTCTAAGCTTTTACAATTTTATAATCAGGTAAAATTGAATAAAAACGGAATAGAAGCGCAATCTTTTATGTCTGAAGGAACTAAATATGGCGAGAATTTATACTTAGGAAGCTTTAGTTATATAGGACAAAATGTGGTTTTAGGTGATAATGTAAAAATTTATCCAAACAGTTTTATTGGCGATAATGTTGTTATTGGCGATAATGTGTATATTTTTGCAGGCGCCAAAATTTATTCTGAAACTATAATTGGTAACAATTGTACGATTCATTCAGGAGCTATTATTGGTGCAGATGGTTTTGGTTTTGTGCCAAACGATGAAGGTGTATATAGTAAAGTTCCTCAAATAGGTAACGTTGTTATTGAAGACAATGTAGATATTGGAGCAAATACCACGATAGACAGAGCAACTCTTGGTTCTACAATAATTAGAAAAGGAGTTAAATTAGACAATCAAATTCAGATTGCTCATAATGTAGAAATTGGTAGAAATACTGTAATTGCTGGCCAGACAGGCGTAGCAGGTTCTACAAAAATAGGCGAAAACTGTATGATTGGCGGGCAAGTAGGTATCGCAGGCCACTTAATTATAGGTAATAATGTTAGATTGCAGGCTCAGTCAGGAGTAGCAAGAAACATTAAAGATGATGAAACACTGCAAGGAACACCGTCTCTTGCATATACTGATTTTAATAAATCGTATGTTCATTTCAAGAATCTGCCTAAAATTGTAGCTGAAGTTGAAGAATTAAAAAAACAAATAATAAACCCAAAAAATGGAAATAATGGTTAAACAGAAGACCATCAAAAATGAAATTTCACTAACAGGCGTTGGATTACACACTGGAAAAGAAGTTACAATGACTTTTAAACCAGCTCCAATTAATAATGGTTTCACTTTTGTAAGAGTAGATTTGCAAGGTCAGCCCGTGATCGAAGCAGATGCTAACTACGTTGTTAATACGCAAAGAGGTACAAATTTAGAAAAACTTGGTGTAAAAATTCAAACTCCGGAACACGTTTTAGCGGCTTTAGTTGGTTGTGATCTGGATAACGTTATTATAGAATTAAATGCCTCTGAACTTCCTATTATGGATGGTTCATCAAAATATTTTGTTGAAGCGATTGAAAATGCTGGTATTGAAGAACAAGATGCTAAACGTAATGTTTATGTGGTAAAAGAAGTAATTTCTTTTACTGATGAAACTACAGGAAGCGAAATCTTAGTAATGCCAAGCGATGATTATCAGGTAACTGCAATGGTAGATTTTGGCACTAAAGTTTTAGGTACTCAAAATGCAACCATGAAAAGTATTGCCGATTTTAAAGAAGAAATTGCTAATTCAAGAACTTTTAGCTTCTTGCACGAATTAGAATCTCTTTTAGAAAACGGATTAATTAAAGGTGGAGATTTAAATAACGCTATTGTTTATGTAGATAAAGAAATTTCTGAGTCTACAATGGAAAATTTAAAGAAAGCTTTTGGTAAAGACAAAATTTCGGTTAAACCAAATGGTGTTTTAGACAACTTAACTTTACATTATCCAAACGAAGCTGCAAGACACAAATTACTTGATGTTGTTGGAGATTTATCTTTGATTGGAGTAAGAATTCAAGGGAAAATTATCGCTAACAAACCTGGGCATTATGTAAATACGCAGTTTGCCAAAAAATTAGCAAAAATTATTAAAATTGAACAAAGAAATCATGTTCCGGTTTACGATTTAAACCTTGAGCCATTGATGGATATTCATAAAATTATGGCAGTTTTGCCACACAGACCTCCATTTTTATTAATTGACAGAATTATAGAAATGTCTGACAGTCATGTTGTGGGTATGAAAAATGTAACGATGAACGAAAATTTCTTCGTAGGACATTTTCCTGAAGCTCCAGTAATGCCGGGTGTTTTAATTGTTGAAGCTATGGCGCAAACAGGTGGAATTTTAGTGTTAAGCACAGTTCCGGATCCTGAAAATTATTTGACATATTTTATGAAAATAGATAATGTTAAGTTCAAACACAAAGTATTGCCTGGTGATACCTTAATTTTCAAATGCGAATTAATTTCTCCTATCAGAAGAGGAATTTGTCATATGCAGGCAAATGCTTACGCAAATGGAAAGTTGGTAACAGAGGCAGAATTAATGGCTCAAATTGCAAGAAAACAATAATAATTTAATCAAATTTATTGTTTACGTTTGTTGCCCAAATTAGACTATTTTAATATTAAAATATAAAACTCACAGATGAATCAACCATTAGCATATGTTCATCCCGGCGCGAAAATCGCTAAAAACGTTGTAATTGAGCCTTTTACAACAATTCACAATAATGTTATTATTGGTGATGGTACGTGGATTGGTTCAAATGTAACCATCATGGAAGGTGCGCGAATTGGAAAAAATTGTAATATTTTTCCAGGAGCAGTAATTTCTGCAGTACCACAGGATTTAAAATTTGGAGGAGAAGATTCTTTAGCTATTATAGGAGATAATTGTACTATTAGAGAATGTGTAACAATCAATAGAGGTACAGTTGCTTCAGGGCAGACAATTTTAGGTAATAACTGTTTAGTTATGGCTTATGCTCACATTGCTCACGATTGCGAGATTGGTAATAATGCTATTATCGTAAACGGTGTTGCTTTGGCTGGTCACGTTGTGGTTGGTAATCACGCTGTAATTGGTGGTTTGGCAGCTATTCACCAGTTTATTCATATTGGAGATCATGCTATGATTTCTGGTGGATCATTGGTAAGAAAAGATGTTCCTCCTTATACAAAAGCTGCAAAAGAGCCGTTATCGTATGTAGGAATCAATTCAGTTGGTTTAAGAAGAAGAGGATTTACTACTGAGAAAATCAGAGAAATTCAGGAAATTTACAGAATTTTATACCAAAAGAATTACAATACAACACAAGCTTTAAGTATTATTGAAGCTGAAATGGAAGCCACTCCTGAGAGAGATGAAATTCTTGATTTTATTAGAAATTCGTCAAGAGGAATCATGAAAGGTTATTCAGGAAACTATTAATTTTAGAGTTTAGATTTCTGATTTTAGATTTCTAAACTTTATATTTAAAATTAAAAATAGAATTATTAAAATAAAAGAATGGAAGGTTTATTCTATAGAGAATCTAAAATCTACATTCTAAAATCTAAAATAAAAACAAATGGCATCTACATCAGATATTAGAAATGGATTGTGTATTAAATTTAATCACGATATCTATAAAATAGTCGAATTTCTTCACGTAAAACCTGGAAAAGGCCCAGCTTTCGTAAGAACAAAATTAAGAAGTTTAACTACAGGAAGAGTATTAGATAATACATTTTCTGCTGGGCACAAAATCGACGTTATTCGTGTAGAAACACATAATTATCAGTTTTTATATGCTGAAGGAGATGAGTTTCATTTTATGAATACAGAATCTTTTGAGCAAATTTCTTTGAATAAAAATATCTTAGATGCTCCGGGATTATTAAAAGAGGGAACAAGTGTAATGGTTCAGGTAAATACTGAAACTGATTTACCTTTATCTGTAGATATGCCATCTTCTGTAATTCTTGAAGTTACTTATGCTGAGCCAGGAGTAAAAGGAAATACAGCTACAAACGCTACAAAAAATGCAACAGTAGAAACTGGAGCATCTGTAAACGTTCCGTTGTTCATCAACGAAGGTGATAAAATTAAAATTGATACCGCTTCAGGTTCTTACATGGAGCGTGTAAAAGAGTAATTTTTAATTAGATAATTTGTCAATGAGTCAATTAGAAAATTAATGCATACGCAGAAATTGAATAATTTTTATTTTCTAATTGACTCATTTTCTAATTGACACATTCTCTAATTGACAAATTTTCTAATTATAAAATATGAAATTTCCAAAGATTCATTCTTTACAAGAAATTGCAAATTTGCTTCAATGCGAATTTATTGGCGACCCAAACTTTCCGGTTTCAGGCATGAACGAAATACATGTTGTTGAGCCAGGAGATATAGTTTTTGTTGACCATCCGAAATACTATGACAAAGCTTTACAATCAGCTGCTACTATTGTTTTAATTAATAAAAAAGTAGATTGCCCTGAAGGAAAAGCACTTCTAATCTCTGATGATCCTTTTAGAGATTTTAATACTCTTACCAAGCATTTTAAACCTTTTCAGGCCACAAACGTATCTATTGCTCTTTCTGCAACTATAGGAGAAGGAACCGTAATACAGCCTAATTGTTTTGTCGGAAACAATGTTACAATTGGTAAAAACTGTTTAATACATCCTAATGTTACTATTTACGATCATACAGTAATTGGAGATAATGTAATGATTCATGCGGGAACTATTTTAGGAGCAGACGCTTTCTATTATAAAAAACGTCCGGATGGTTTCGATCAGTTAATTTCTGGCGGAAGAGTTGTAATTGAAGATAATGTTGGTATTGGTGCGCTTTGTACGATTGACAAAGGCGTAACAGGCGATACGACAATTGGAGAAGGAACAAAATTGGACAATCAGGTACATGTTGGACATGATACTGTGATTGGAAAAAAATGTTTAATCGCTTCACAGACAGGTATTGCAGGTTGTGTTATTATCGAAGACGAAGTGACTATCTGGGGACAGGTTGGAACTACAAGCGGAATCACAATAGGAGCGAAGGCTGTTATTATGGGACAAACCGGAGTTACCAAATCAGTTGAAGGAGGAAAATCTTATTTTGGTACTCCAATCGAAGAATCGAGAGAAAAATTGAAACAATTAGCTAATATCAAAAAGATTCCTGAAATTTTAAATAAATTGAAGTAATATGTCTATTAAAGAATTTGTTCAGAAATTTTATAAGTCAGATGCCTTAATTGATAGCGAAGTAATGAAAACATATTTGCATCCCGAGGTAAAATTAGACTGGCATAGTACGAAAGGATTAATCGAAATGGATTATAATTCGATGCTGGACATGGCCAATGAGCTTAGTCGTGCTTATGTGCGATCTAAGGTTAGAATAAGCCATATTCTGGCAGAGGATGACTTGGTTTCGATACGATATTCTCATTTTGTGAAAACGATTGAGAACCCAAGAGAAGAGATGTTATTAGCTCATTTTTCTACAATTTGGCAAATAAAAGATGATAAATTGTATCGCGGTTATCAAATGAGTCAATTTTCTTAATTTTTTTGAAGACAAAAAGGTTAAAATACGTTACAAAACCTTACTTTTGCATCACAATTTTAAAAACTACATAAAATATATATCATGAGTGTTTTAGTTAATAAAGATTCCAAAATAATTGTTCAAGGATTTACAGGAAGCGAAGGAACTTTCCACGCCTCTCAAATGATTGAGTACGGTACTAATGTTGTTGGTGGTGTTACTCCGGGTAAAGGAGGAACTAGCCATTTAGATCGTCCGGTTTTTAATACAGTAAAAGACGCTGTAGATCAAGCTGGTGCAGATACATCTATCATTTTCGTACCACCAGCTTTTGCTGCTGATGCAATTATGGAAGCTGCTGATGCTGGAATTAAAGTAATTATTGCTATTACAGAAGGAATTCCTGTAGCAGATATGATTAAAGCAAATAATTATGTTAAAGAAAGAAATTCTAGATTAATCGGACCTAACTGTCCAGGAGTTATTACTCCGGGTGAAGCTAAAGTTGGTATTATGCCAGGTTTTGTTTTCAAAAAAGGAACAGTTGGTATCGTTTCTAAATCAGGAACTTTAACTTACGAAGCTGCTGACCAGGTTGTAAAACAAGGTTTAGGAATTACTACAGCTATTGGTATTGGTGGAGATCCAATTATTGGAACTACAACTAAAGAAGCTGTTGAATTATTAATGAACGATCCAGAAACTGAAATCATCATTATGATTGGTGAAATTGGTGGTCAATTAGAAGCTGATGCTGCTAAATGGGTTAAAGCTGATGGTAACCGTAAACCAGTTGTTGGTTTTATCGCTGGAGAAACTGCTCCTGCTGGTAGAACAATGGGTCACGCAGGTGCTATTGTTGGTGGTTCTGATGATACAGCTGCTGCTAAAAAACAAATTATGAGAGACAACGGAATTCACGTTGTTGATTCACCAGCTGAAATTGGTAAAAAAGTGAAAGAAATACTTGGATAATCTCCAATATTTGAAATAAAAAATTCCAAAAAAGTCTCAATGTTTTGTTGAGACTTTTTTACATTTTTAAAATGTTGGAATATAAATAAAAACTTAGCAACTTAGTCCCGATAGCTATCGGGATAGAAGCTTAAAAAAGAGAAATATGTACAAAGAATTAGAAAAATTTAAAGTAAGCAATAGTTTTACTTTTACTGTTGAAGATAGTTTAGAACAAGCTTGTAATGCTCCGGAATCTGGTGCTGGAGTTTTTGTAGTTTATGCTATTGAAGGAGATGCAAAAGAGTTGATCATGGTGGGTTCTACAGGGACAGTTCAAAACGATGGTACTTTGAAAAGTAAAAACGGTGGTTTATATGATAAAATCGTAAACGGACACCAATTTGCTAAAACTGGAAGAAAATATTCTTGGCCGGCACAAATGAAAGTAGAAAATATTGATGCTCTTGAAGTAGTTTGGTATGAAACTTTTAATGCAGATGTGAAAGCAATTCCAACTGCAGTTGAAGGACAAGTTTTGCAAAACTTTTTAGATGAAAATGCAAAATTACCAAGATGGAACGTGGCTTTCTAAGTCGATTTTGTTAATAATATACTTAAAGCCTTACTATAATTTAGTAAGGCTTTTTTTTGCTCCATTATATTTTGGCAACATAGTTTTAAAATTAAAATAATCGCATTCTTTTTAATACTCATTGAAAATTCTTGCTCAATATTCTTTTTCCGGAAAGTGTATTAATCACCTTTTGTTTAAATGTTAAAAATATCACAAAATTATATGGTGGTTTAATCTTACAATAATGTTGTTTTTGAAATTAATTTATTTTTTTTATTTCTACCTAACACCTCATTAAATCAGCAGCTATAGGCTATTTTCTATGTTAGGATTTGGGTTCTTCAATGTAAAAAAATTGGTTTTGTATTTTTGCTTTTATATATTTATCGCACAGAACTATAGAATAATGTTAAAAAACTGTATTCTTTATGTTAAAACTAAGTGCTTATTTTCAAGAATTCTACCGCAAATTAATATGAAGACCAAAAATTTACAATTCAAAACTTTTGACGACATTACGCTTTGGAATAACTTGAAAGATGGAGATGAAAAATCATTCTCAACCTTATTTGAGAAATATTACGGAGATTTAGTTAACTACGGTAATTCGCTTTCTCCTTATGCTGAAAAAGTACAGGATTGTGTTCAGGATGTTTTTACTGATATATGGGTATATCGCAACGGGCTGCAAAGTTCTGTTGTGGTAAAGGCTTATTTATTATCGAGTGTACGTAAAAGAATTGCGCGTTTGTACGAACGTGATCATATTTTTCGTAAAACTACCAGTACAGATTCTATAGCATTTTTGTTAGAATTTTCGGTAGAGCATGAGCTTATTGATGATGATTATGCAACAAAAGAAAAAGTAGTTCATCTTAACAATTTATTAAACGATTTACCTCCACGTCAAAAAGAAGCGCTGTATTTGCGTTATCATCAAGGTCTAACAGTAGATCAGATCGCGGATATGCTTGATGTTAATTATCAATCGGCAAGTAATCTGTTACATCGCGGTTTGCTTACGTTACGTAAGGAGTGGAAAGGGAGTATTTCCTTAATTTTTGTACTATCTTCAATAGCTTGTTAAATTTATTTTAAAAAAATGTAAAAAAAATCACAATTTGGTGAGTATATAATAAGAGAGTTGTCCTCTATGTTTTTGTAACCTCATTTTTTAGATGCAAAAACGTAATAAATATACCGAAATTGAAGATTTTTTATCTGACGAATCATTCCAGTCATGGATTTTACTTAAAATTGACGAAGATGGTTGGGAAGAGTGGACTTTAGAAAGTCGCCAACGTGCTAAGTTGGTAGAAGATGCAAGATTGCTATTATTAGCTATGAAAGTGCCGGAAACTACTTTATCGGCACCAGATCTTCATAATGCTTTACAAACCACATGGATTAAAATTGAAGAAAAAGAAAATCAAAACAATTTAATTCAGGATTCAAAAGTAAGATTCATTAGAAAAAGATTTTTTGGCTCAGTTGCAGCCGCCTTAGTGATGGGGTTGGTGTCAGTTTGGTTTTATCAAAATCGAGTTAGCCCGGAAAGCAAAGTCGTTACTTACAAAGAGCTTATAGACGAAAATAGTGAAGGATTGGTAGAACAAACCAACAATTCAAACAAACCACAAATCATCACATTATCTGATGGTAGTTCGGTTTTATTGCAACCCAACAGTAAATTAAGTTATCCTAAAATCTTTACCGGGAACGAAAGAAAGGTTTATCTGTCCGGCGAAGGTTTCTTTGAAATTAGTAAAAATCCTAAAAAGCCTTTTTTTGTTTATGCAAACGAAATTGTTACAAAGGTAGTTGGAACTAGTTTTAGAGTTAAAGCTTATTCTGATCAGCCTGATGTAGAAGTTCTTGTGCGCACCGGTAAAGTTAGGGTAAAATCAAATGATCTTGTATCGAGATCCAATCAGGAAGAAGTGATCTTGCTTCCTAATCAGGCCTTGCGTTTTTTACGTAGTGATTTAAGTTTTAATAAAATCACAAACATCACTCAGGACGAAACTTTGACTCGCAGTGTTGGTAATATTGAGCAATTGAGTTTTGAATTTACTGATATTCCGGTAGCACAGATTCTTCAAACGATAGAACAAGCTTATCTGGTAGATATAGATTACCCTAAAGATAAATTGAAAGATTGCCACTTAACGACTTCACTTAGTGATCAGCCATTGACAGAAAAACTAAAAATTGTCTGTAACAGCATAGGTAATAATACCAGTTTTGAAATGAATGGTAATCAAATTATTATAACATCTCAAGGGTGTAATTAATTCTCTATGTAACTGTAATTACGTAGCTGAATTAAATTAAGAAGTCCAAAAAAAAACTAAACCAAACTAAAACCAATAATAATAAATGCCTATGTAAAAGATGACAATGCAGAAAAAAAGTGCCGAAATGCTGTAACATTATCGACACTTAAATTAGTTGAATTTCTCTCTGTAAAGAGCAATTCATTACGTTTCAAAATACACTCGAATAAGTATTAATCAAAACAATCCAAAATTATGAAAAAACCAGTTGTTAAACAACGATTACTCCATCGAATCATGAAAATAACACTATTTCAGTTTGTCCTGGCACTCGTATTTTCAAGTGTTGCCATGGCAAATAATGTAAATGGGCAAAAAAAACTAGATACCAAGGTTACTATCAATGTTGCTAATTTAACATTAGACAATGCCTTGACGAAGTTAGAGAAGTCTGCTCATGTAAAATTTTCTTATAACTCAAGATTGCCTCAACTTACTCAAAAAGTAAGTATCGATGCTGATCAGGAAGCTCTTTCGAGTATTCTTAATCGTATCCTGGTACCTTTTAATATCACTTATACTGAAGTAAGTAATCAAATTGTTTTACAAAAAAATGCAGCGGCAGATTCTTTCAGCGCGGTAGAAGCAGGTAACTCTTTGTTTGAAATATTAACTGCAGGACCAATTATCAAGGGTGTAATTACTGACGCAAGTGGCAGCCCGCTTCCTGGAGCTACAGTAATGGTAAAAGGAACAAAACACGCGGTTCTTACTGATTTTGATGGTAGATTTACTATCGAAGTACCGTCAAACAACGACAAACTTGTAATTTCTTATGTTGGAATGGAGTCCAAAGAAATTGGTGTAGGAAATACTAATCCAACGATTGTTTTAAGTGAGGAAGGACAAAACTTAAAAGAAGTTGTAGTAACAACAGGTTACGAAAAAACATCAAAAAGAACTTTTACCGGAGCGATTAGTAAAATTTCCGGCGCTGAGTTAAAAGTGGATGGAGTAGTAGATGTAAGTAGAATGATCGAGGGTAAAGCTGCCGGTGTTACGGTTCAGAACGTAACAGGAACATTTGGTACAGCTCCTAAAATTACTGTACGTGGATCTTCTTCTATTTTTGGTGATACAAAACCTTTATGGGTAATTGATGGTGTTGTTCAGGAAGATATTATTAATATTTCATTTGCTGATTTAGCATCAGGAAACTCTGAAACTTTATTAAGTTCTTCTGTAGCAGGTCTAAATGCAAATGACATACAAAATATAGAAATCCTTAAAGATGCATCAGCAACTTCTATCTATGGTTCTAGATCGTTAAATGGTGTTGTGGTTGTAACTACAAAACAAGGACGTAGAGATTCACCTTTAAAAGTGAGTTATTCTGTTGAAAATACAGTAAGAACCGTACCTAATTATTCTCAATATGATATTTTAAATTCTCAGGAAACTATGAGTATTTTAAAAGAATTAGAAGGATATAGCGGAAACGGTAAAGGATTTTTAGAGATAGCTTCATCTCTTAACGGAAGATTTGGTGGTGTTTATAACATTATGGCAAAACAAATTGATACCTATAATAGGACAAATGGCCAGTATGGTGTTAGAAATGATGCTGTTAGTCGTAATCAATTTTTAAAGAAATATGAATTAGGTAATACAGACTGGTTTAGCGTATTATTCAGACCTTCAATTACTCAAAATCACTCTTTAAGCTTTTCAGGTGGTGGAAAAAATAATACATTTTACGCATCTCTTGGCTATTATAGTGATCCAGGATGGACTATTGCTGATAATGTAAAACAGTTAACTTCTAATATTAAAGGAACTTTCTTTGTAAATGACAGATTGAATATTACTTTATCTACAATGGGATCGGTACGTAATCAAACTGCTCCTGGAAGTTACGAGAGTAAATCAGATCCTGTATACGGAAGTGTAAACAGAGAGTTTGACATCAACCCGTTTAAATATGTTTTAAATACAAGCAGAACGTTAAGACCTTATGATGATAACGGGAATTTAGAGTATTACAGAAACAACTGGGCTCCTATGAATATTATTAATGAGCTTAATAATAATACATTAGATATCAAAGTAAATGACATTCGTTTTCAATTAGATTTAGAGTATAAAATAAATAAACATTTAACGTATAATCTAACAGGTTCTGCAAGATACGCAAACACGTCTAGAGAGCATAAAGTTTACGAAGATTCAAACGTAGCAGCGGCTTATAAAGCAGGTACGTCTTTAAGTGCAGAAGGTGAAAATTCAATCGTTCAGGAAGCAAATATCTTTTTATACCAAGATCCGGATAACTTAACTAAACCAAAAATTTCAGTACTTCCAAATGGTGGGTTCTTAAGAAAATTTACTAACGATATGACTTCTTATAACATTAGAAATAGTGTTAACTATAGAAATACATTTAATGAGAAACATGAATTAGAAGGTTTCTTTGGTACAGAACTTAGATCAGTAGACAGAAGCAGTGATAACTTTACAGCGGCAGGTCTTCAATTCGATAGAGGACTTACTCCTTTCATTGATCCTAGATTTATTACTAAAATTGTAAATGACGGGGATTCTTATTATGGGTTTGATGCTGAAAGAGAAAGAACTGTTGGTTTCTTCGGTAAAGTTGGTTACACTTATGATCGTCGTTATACAGCGTCTCTTACAGGTCGTTATGATGGTTCTAACAGACAAGGAAATAGCGGTTCTAACAGATGGTTGCCAACTTATACTGTAAGTGGTAAATGGAATGTTACTGAAGAAGGTTTTATGAAAAATAATAAAACTATAAACAATTTAGCATTGAGAGCTTCTTACGGACTTACAGCTACTGCAGGACCTGCTACAAACTCATTAGCAATCTATAAAAGTTTTATCACAAATCGTCTTTTCTTACAAAACAGAGAGTCTGGAATATCTATTGATGAATTGCAAAATGGCGATTTAACATGGGAAAAACAATTTGAAACAAATATAGGTTTGGATCTTGGATTATTCAACAACAGAGTACAATTTGTAACTGATGTTTACAGCCGTAAAGCTTTTGATTTAGTTGATTTTGTAACTACTTCAGGTGTTGGAGGTCAAAGCATCAAACAAGGTAACAATGCCGATATGGAAACTAAAGGTCTTGAGATTGGTTTTACTACTCAAAATATTGTAACAAATAATTTTAAATGGTCGACTACATTAAACTTTTCAGTATACGATCAAAAAGTTACAAAATTACAAAACAAGCCATCAGCTTTTAGCTTAGTAAACGGAAATGGTGGGAATGCATTAGGAAGCCCAAGAAATTCAATTTATTCTTATGAGTTTACAGGATTAAATAATCAGGGATTGCCAACTTTTAAATTGCAGGATGGCGCTACTAATAATATGACAGCAGCTGATTTTCAAGATACAGATGATGTTACGAAATACCTAAAATACGAAGGTTCAATTGAGCCAAATAAATCTATAGGTTTAGCAAATACATTTACTTACAAAAGCTGGTCATTATATGTATTTATTGTGGGTTCAGGAGGAAATAAAGTTCGTTTAAACCCTGTATATGATAGTGTTTATGATGATTTAACGGTGTTTACAAAAGATTTTACAAATCGCTGGATAAATCCAGGTGATGAAAATATTACTAATATTCCTGTTATTGCTGACAAAAGATTAATAGATAATAATGGAGGTGAACGTACATTAGCAAAAGCATATAACACATATAATTATTCTGACGCGAGAATTGCTGATGGTGATTTTGTCAGATTAAAAAACATATCATTAGGTTGGGAATTCCCAAGAGATTTCAAGAAAAAATTAGGAGTAAGTACATTTACACTTAAAGCATCTGCAGTAAACCCTTGGTTGATTTATTCTGATAAAAAACTTAACGGTCAGGATCCGGAATTCCGTAACACAGGTGGTGTAGCTTTCCCGATCACATCTCAGTACACTTTTGCCATAAACCTTTCATTTTAATATAATTGATCATGAGAAATATAAAAATAGCTTTATCTCTATTGATGCTTATAGGTGTTAGTAGTTGCGACGATTTCCTTTCGGAAGTACCAGATAACAGATTACAGATTGATAGCCCGGAAAAAATTTCGGAATTATTAGCAGATGCATATCCGGACGGTTCTTATATCTCTATTACAGAAAGTATGACGGATAACGTGTCTGATAATAAAAGCTCACTTGTAAACATAAATAACGAACAAAGTTTTAACTGGGAGTTGCAGGACGATCAATCAGGTAGAGATACTCAGGGATATTACTGGAACGCAGCTTATAAAGCAATTGCTACTGCTAATGAGGCATTAGCAGCTATCAGAAAATTGGGAGACACTCCAAATCTTAATCCTCAAAAAGGAGAAGCTTTGTTAGCAAGAGCTTACTCTCATTTTATGTTGGTTTCAATATGGTCTAATCGTTATAATCCCGCTACAGCAGCAACAGATTTAGGTATTCCTTATGTAACAGAACCTGAAACAGTATTGGTTGCAAATTACAAACGTAATTCAGTAAAAGAGGTTTTTGATCTAGTGGAATCAGACATACAAGAGGGATTAAAATACGTTACAAACGATTACAGAACAGATTATTTAAAGTATCACTTTAATAAGGAAGCAGCAAAAGCATTTGCAGCGCGCTTCTATACTGTAAAAGGAGATTGGAAAAAAGTCTTAGAACTTACAGAAGGTTTAGGTAATAAACCTGTGGGTAAAATAAGAGATTGGTTGGCTTATACTGCGTATGATTTTCCTAATAAACCAATTGAATATGCTAAGCATACACAACCTACAAATTTATTAATTGGATCTCCAAGTTCGATTTGCGGTAGAGCAACAAGATTCAATAGATTTGCTTTTACAAGAGCAAAAGAGAGAGATGAAATACTAGGTAGTCAAACTAATATATTCAATAAAAACTGGTTGATTGATATTTCAATACAAGGAGCTAGTGGAGCGAATGTAGCGGTTTATAAGTTTAATGAATATTTTAAATACACAAATTTAACAGCACAAATTGGTCTTCCTTATACTGGAGTCGTACTTTTTTCTAACGACGAAATGTTTTTAAATCGTATTGAGGCTCACGTTATGACGAATCAATTGGATATCGCTACTTCGGAGTTGGAATACTTTTTAGGAACCAGAACAGTTGGATATGCAGCATCAGATGTATTGACAAAAGAAAAGGTATATGCAAAGTATCCTGTGATAGCTGATGAGTATACACCTTTTTACGCACTTACTCCGGAGCAAACCTCTTTTGTTAAGGCAATTACAGAAGCAAGAAGAAGAGAGTTTCTTCATGAAGGACAAAGATGGTTTGATATCAAAAGATTCAACCTGGTTATAGAGCATAATACTTATAATTCGCAAGGACAAGTAACTAGAAAAAATGTATTGGTTAAAGATGACAAGCGTCGTGCTGTACAAATACCTCTAAATGCTTCTAATAATGGAATTGAAAAAAATCCAAGATAATTTTAATTTAAACTATTATGAAAATAATTAAACAATATAAAAAGTTAGTGCTGGCAGTTGGTATTATAGCACTTGCATCTTGTGCTCATGAAGATCAGCCAAATGAGAGTTATTTAGATTTTACTCAAAAAGTAAAAACTCCTTTAGATATATGGATAGATCAAAATTACATAGATCCTTATAATATTAGCGTTCAATATGAGTGGAATCAAAATGTTATAGAACAAAATAGATTTTTATATCCGCCAGCTATTGAAAAAGTACAACCAGCACTTGAAATCATTAAAAAAATATGGATAGATAGTTACAGTGTTATTGGTGGGAAGGATTTTGTTAAAATCATTGCACCAAGAGATTTTGTTTTGGTAGGAGGAGTAAATGTGAATCCTGATGATGTCTCTAACACTTTAGGATTAGCAGAAGGAGGAAAGAGAATCTCTCTTTTTCAGGTAGATTACGTGAACAAAAGCAACAGAGCAAGTGTTACACAATTTGTTCATACTATTCAGCACGAATATGTTCATATTTTAAACCAAACGAAACCTTTTGATGTTGAATCATGGGCAAAAATAACTCCTAATGATTATAGTTCAAATCCTTTTAGTATTTCTGATACTGAGGCTCGAAAACTTGGTTTTATTAGTGCTTATGCGAGATCAAATTATACTGAGGATTTTGCAGAAACTGCGGCAATAATTTTACTTATGTCAAAAGCAGAGTATGACGCATTGTTGGCAAGTATAACAGTTCCTGCAGCAGTTACCGCTATTAAGAAAAAAGAAGCTATTGTGGTTCAATATTACAGAGATGCTTTTAATATCGATTTCTATGCGCTAAGAGATGAAGCTCAAAAGAACACTACAGCTGTTTTAAATAACTAAAATTTTAACCAAAGAAATTATGAAAACTAAAAATATTTTTAAGTATTTGATGCTTCTTTTTTTGGCTTTGCAACTGAATAGTTGTGTTAGTACAGAGGCTGAACAAAAGTTTGACGAAACGCCTACTGAGCGTTTAAATGGTCAAAAAAAGGAATTAAATGATTTATTACTTTCTTCTGCTGAAGGCTGGAAAGCAGTTTATTATACTGATGATACTCAATTAGGAGGATTTACGCACTTGTTTAAATTTTTACCAAACGGAAAAGTAGACATGGCTTCTGATTTTGATGCTGATACAGATATTCATAACAGTCAATATGAAATTCAGTTAGGTAGCACGGTAAGTGTTGTTTTTACTACAAAAAATAAAATTCACTTATTGTCAGATTCTAATAATTCACCGATTGCCGCAGGTAAAGGTTTCTTGGGAGATTTTCAATTTTTATATTATGGACAAGAGAATGGTGATATTGTTTTTAGAACAAACAGAACCGTTAAAGAAGTTCGTTTTGTAAAAGCAACTGCTCAGGACTGGACTGATTTAAAGAAAAATACAGTATCTAATGCTAATATGACAGGAGATATTAACAGTCCGTTGTTTAGAATAATGGAAATTAATGACGGTAGTGCAGTGAAAAAATACGACTTTAATTATAATGCCGTAACCAGATTTGGATCAGCTGCACCATTAGAGACTGGTAATTTAGAAACTCTTAAGGTAGCTGTTGCCTATACTCCTGCGGGACTTACAGTAAAACCAGCTATCGTAGTTGGAACTCAAAGTTTAAAAGATTTTATTTATGAGCCTACAGATAAATCTTTCGTGGCAACAGGAACAGGTGGAGCGAAAGTAGCTATTAAATTTACTAATGCACCACCTATACTAACAGATGATTATAAACTATTTTTAGAAGGTGGTCCTCAGATAACAATAGGATACATTGCCGCAAACTTAGCTACAGCCGCTACTAACTCAGCATATGCTAAATCGATTTTAGATAAGGTAAATGCTACTTTAGCTGCAAATCAAAAAATAGCAAGAGTTCAGATAGCTTTTAATGATCCTTTGAATGGTAATTATATTGCTTATACATTTAATGGTGGAAAAGCAGCAATCTATCACTTTTTTACTACTAGTGAAGACGCAGTAAATAAAACTATTATTTTAACTGATGATGGCTGGAGTGCTAATGCAGCAACAAGAGCATTCTTGAAAATTCTGGATGACGAAATAGTTAACCCTAAAGGATTATATCTCAAAAAAGAAAGTTTTACCATTTTTTATAGTAATGTTATCTATACTTATGCTAGTGCAGCTACTCCGTTTAGATTAACAAATTATAGATTTTAATAGCATAGTTTTTTTAGTTTTTGAATGTATAGCGGCTCAATTGAGCCGCTTTTACAAGAGATTAATTTGTTTCCTGATCTTATTCTGAATTTTGATAATTGTACTTATTATTACGTCTGAAACTCAACAGACATAAAATGATTGAGAATAGAAATATTAAACAACCAAATTATTATGTTAAAAACAATTTTAAATTTTAAAGGAGTTGAAGTACTTAGTATTAATGAACAAAAAAAAGTAATGGGTGGAGCCGGAACTGTTATATGTATGATACCATGGACACCACTTCCTTATTATGGGCCATGTATTATGGAGCCACAAATAAAACCAGTTGAGCCTATATGCAAAGCAACAATTGATGGTATAGAGTGCTTGTAATAAAATTATTTCTTCAAAACCGTTTCAAAATTTCTGAAACGGTTTTTTTATCCCTTTAATTTTCTAAAGTAATTCGCATACTCATAAATTATACTATTGTTATTTTTTTAAAAAGGGAATTATCATATATTTGACAAGTCATTCATAGCCCTGATAGAAATGGAAATCCTTTTGTTTTTTTCTTTAAAAAACAAAAGATTGAAATGGATAGCAGGAATAGCTACAAATAAATATTAAAATTAATTTTGAATATGAAATTACTAGAAGGAAAAGTTGCCATTATTACAGGTGCTAGCCGTGGAATTGGAAGAGGAATTGCCGAAGTTTTCGCTAAACATGGTGCAAATGTTGCATTTACATACAGCTCGTCTGTAGAGTCTGCACAGGCTTTAGAGGCTGAGTTAAATGGTTTAGGGATTAAAGCTAAAGGATACCAGTCAAACGCAGCTGATTTTAATGAGGCGCAAACTTTTGTTGATGCTGTTTTAGCTGATTTTGGAACAGTAGATATCTTAATAAACAACGCAGGAATTACAAAAGATAATTTGTTAATGCGTATGTCTGAGGCTGATTTTGATCAGGTTATTGATGTAAACCTGAAGTCAGTATTTAATATGACAAAAGCAATTCAGAAAACTTTCCTTAAACAACGTGCAGGTTCTATAATCAATATTAGTTCTGTAGTAGGAGTATCAGGAAATGCGGGACAAACAAATTATGCAGCTTCTAAAGCAGGTGCAATAGGTTTTACAAAATCTGTAGCGTTAGAGTTGGGTTCTCGTAATATTCGTTGCAATGCAATTGCTCCTGGATTTATTGAAACTGAAATGACTGCAAAATTAAACGAAGATGTAGTAAAAGGATGGAGAGACGGAATTCCGTTGAAACGTGGAGGAACTGTAGAAGATGTTGCAAATGCTTGTCTTTTCTTAGCTTCGGATATGAGTGCTTATGTTACAGGACAAGTACTTAATGTTTGCGGAGGAATGTTAACTTAAGGTACTAATCCCGATAGCTATCGGGACTAAGTTATAAAGGTTCAAAGGTTTTATTTTGAGATCTTTGAATTATTAAATATTCCCAATCGCTAAACTATAAAATATGACTACAAACACGATTCTATTATTATTGCTTTCTTTGGTAATAGCTGGTGGTTTGTCGTATTTTCAATATTTTTTTAAAGCCAAAAACAAATCAAATGTGGTTGTGTTTTTGGCTTTTTTACGTTTTCTGGCCATTTTTGCATTATTGGTTTTATTGATAAATCCTATAATGACAAAGAATTCGCTGGAAATTACCAAAACTCCTCTGGCAATTGCGGTAGATAATTCGAGTTCGATTTCGGTTTTAAAATCAGATAAAAAAGTCGAAGAACTTTATCAGAAAATAATCTCGAACCCTGCGCTTAAAGAAAAATTCGAAATCCAGTCGTATCAATTTGATGCAGATTTTAAGCCTTCGGATAAATTTGATTTTAAAGGAAAGCAAACCAATCTTGATGAAGTTGCCAGGAATTTAAAAAGCATTAATAAAAATCTGATTTTCCCAACGGTTATTATTACCGACGGAAATCAAACTACAGGAAACGATTACGTATATCGTTTTGATCCTGTTAATAAAGTTTATCCTTTGGTTGTAGGAGATACAACCACATTCCTTGATTTAAAAATCAATCAGCTTAATGTAAATAAATACGCTTTTCATAAAAATAAATTTCCAGTAGAAGTTTTTCTGCAATATTCCGGAGATAAAAATGCAAATGCCGATTTTACAATTTCGCAAGGAAATACCATTGTTGCCAAAGAAAAAGTTTCGTTTTCGGCCTCAAAAAAAACGGCAACGTTAAACTTGCTTTTACCTGCTGACAAAGTAGGATTGCAAATTTTTAAGGCCAGTATTTTATCTGGTTCTAAAGAAAAAAACAGCTACAATAATACCAAGAATTTTGCTGTTGAAGTAATTGATCAAAAGTCGACTATTGCTATCGTTTCTTCTATAAATCATCCTGATATTGCAGCATTAAAACGTTCGATTGAAGTTAATGCACAGCGCAAAGTAATATTGGTTAAGCCTAATGATATTAATCAGTTACAAGAAGCATCAGTTTTGGTTTTATACCAACCAACTGCAGCTTTTAAAGCTATTTTTGACAATAATAAATTAGCAGGAACAAATACTTTTATTATTACCGGAAACAACACCGATTTTAATTTTCTAAACCAACAACAAAACAGTTTGATTTTTAAAATGAGCGGACAAAGAGAAGATTATCTGTCAGAATTTCAATCGCAGTTTAATTTGTTTGCGATAGAAAATATTGGCTTTGAAAATTTTCCTCCGCTTCAGAATTTATTCGGAACCATAACAACAAATGGTAATGTATCGGTATTGCTTTCTTCAAAAATAAGAAACGTTGCTACAAATGCGCCTTTATTGGCTTTCGCCGAAAATCAAGGAAAACGTACAGCTTTTTTATTAGGAGAAAATAGCTGGAAATGGCGTTTGCAAAGTCATATTGATAATCAGTCTTTTGAGAAATACGATGTTTTTATCGATAAAATCATTCAATATTTATCTTCGACAACTTCAAGAAAATCCCTGGTAGTGACGCATGAGAGTTTTTATAATTCCGGAGAAGCAATCGTGATTAATGCGCAGTATTTTAATAAAAATTACGAGTTCGACGAAAAAGCGAGACTTACTATTACAGTTACAAATGCCGAAACGAAGCAGGCTAAAAACTACGATTTACTAAAAGGAAATAATTCGTTTTCAGCTAATCTGGATGGTTTAGCTGCCGGAAAATATAATTTCACTGTAAAAGAATTAAATTCCAATACTATATATTCAAGTCATTTTGAGATTTTAGATTTTGATATCGAAAAACAATTTGTAAATCCTGACGTTGTAAAACTGAAACAATTAGCGCTGCAAACCAACGGAAAAGCTTTCTTTGAAAATCAGGCCGATGATTTGATTCAACAACTTCTTGAAAACAAAGAATACAAATCGATTGAGAAAAACGTCTCCACCAAAACTCCTTTAGTTGATTGGGTTTGGTTGTTGATTTTAATTGCTGTTTTACTGACTACAGAATGGTTTGTTAGAAAATATAATGGGTTACTTTAAAAGTAGCAAAGGTTCAGAGTAACAAAGGTTCAAAGTTTTTGCTTAACTTGAAGCTTTAAATGCGAAACAAAAATAACAATACCATGGATTTCAGGCTAAAAGTTTTCTATACCGTTGCGCTTCGCCTTAATTTTACTAAAGCGGCAACAGAATTGTATATCTCGCAGCCGGCGGTTTCAAAACATATTCAGGAACTTGAGGAAACCTATAAAACCAAGCTTTTTGAACGTAACGGTTCTAAAATTGCATTAACTCCTGCAGGGGAAATTCTGCTAAAACATACCAAAAATATCTTCGAAATCTATCGCGAAATCGACTTTGATATGAGTTTGTTTATCAATGAACGTCATGGTTTATTGAGGTTAGGAGCAAGTACAACCATTTCGCAATATATTATTTCTCCCGTTTTGGCCCGTTTTCATCAAAAGCAAAAAGATATTAAAGTCAATTTGCTAAACGGAAATACAGAACAAATCGAAAATGCTTTAATCAATAAAGAAATAGAAATAGGAATTGTTGAAGGACAGTCTAAAAATCAATCTATTAAATACATTCCGTTTTTAAAAGACGAGTTAGTGTTGGTTTGTAACACCAATAATTCTTTTGCAAAACAAAACGAAATTTCGTTAGAGGATTTAAAAGCAATGAAATTTATAACTCGCGAACGTGGTTCAGGAACACTTGAAGTTATAGAATATGCTTTAAAACAAATCGACGTAAAAATTACCGACCTGCAAATCGAAATGCAATTAGGAAGCACAGAAAGTATAAAATCGTATTTATTAAATTCTGATTGTTTTGCTTTTATGTCAATACACGCGGTAGATAAGGAGCTTAAGAATAACGAATTAATCGTTTTGGATGTTGAGAATTTGTCTGTTGAACGTTATTTTTATATTATTACTTTATTAGGTAAATCTGATTCTTTGTCAGAACTTTTTATTCAAAGTATATCGTCTTATTATAACTTAGAGTTATAGCCTATCGCAATTTACAATTGGCGATTATCGTAGAAAGGGCAGACCTTTGTAAGGAAATATAAAATTCCTTATTTTGAAAACGAAACAACATACCGCATCACATTTACTCGAAATTAATCTTTACCTGCAACAAGCGATTTTCGTCTTGATAATTGTATTGTGTTTACTTTCGATTATTTCACCTCCAATTGCTTTATTGTTAGGAGTTGTTATGGTAAATGTTTTTGGAAATCCCTTTATAGCATTCAATCATATTGCCATTACGTATTTATTACAATTCTCAGTTATTGGTTTAGGCTTTGGAATGAATGCCACGGCAGCAATTTCAGCCGGAAAAGAAGGTTTTTTGCTGACTATTTTCTCTATTTTCAGCACTTTAATATTGGGTACATTTTTAGGAAAATGGTTTAAAACCGATAAAAAAACATCACATTTAATCTCTTGCGGAACAGCTATTTGTGGCGGAAGTGCCATTGCAGCTATTTCTCCGGTAATCAAATCAAACGAAAACCAGACTTCAATTGCATTGGGCGTTATTTTTATCCTGAATTCTATTGCATTATTTGTTTTCCCATTTATCGGGCACCAGCTTGATTTGTCTCAAAAAGAGTTTGGTTTGTGGTGCGCTATTGCTATTCATGATACAAGCTCGGTTGTTGGTGCTGCCAATAAATATGGAGCAGAAGCCTTGCAAATTGCCACAACAGTAAAGTTAGCCAGAGCATTATGGATTATCCCAATTTCGCTTTTAACTGCATTTATCTTCAAGAATAAATCTCAAAAAATCAAAATCCCTTATTTTATTGGTTTGTTTATTCTGGCAATGCTTTTTAATTCTTATGTACCTCAAACCGCTATTGTTTCTCCATATATTGTAAACATAGCGAAAATTGGACTTACAATTACTTTGTTCTTGATAGGAGCAACTTTAAATATAAATACTCTAAAAGCAGTAGGAGTAAAGCCTTTGTTTCAGGGAGTTTTACTTTGGATCTTTATTGCTAGTTTAGGTTTAGTTTCAATTTTATATTTGAATTAAAAGATTAAAATAAAGTTTATTTTACATTAGAAAATTTCACAACAGATTCACCAACAGCATTGTACCATTTGCCTTTAAAAGAAAAATGCCTTTTGATTGAGAAATTAAATTGCTTTTTAGTTTTAGCCATTTCGCTAACTTCCTCAGGCATATCAACTTCATATTCATCATCTCCGCCTTTAAATTTGGTGTAAAACCCGGTTGTTGTAATGACAATATCCCTAAAATATTTTTTATTATTATCATTAACGACTTTGTAAGTACTTGACCAATTAGAACCATTTCCTGTATTGGAAAGTCTGTAATTACCCACTTCCATCAAAGGTTGGTATTTTCCGTTAAAGCCTACTATTAAATAAAGATAATCATAATAAGGAGCACCAGCGCCACCATTTGAATGCACTAACGTAAAAGCATATTGATCATCGCCAATTTCTATTAATTTTGGCGATGGCGCTCTCGAAAAAGCTCCAAAAGCGGCAATTGCAGGCTGAAAAGATCTCATTTGCCAAACATTATCATTTTTCGCAAACTTGGCGACACCAATCAATCCTCCTGAAAATCTTCCGGTTTGCAAGCCGTCAGCATCATAATCAGAATGATTAAAAAACAATAATTTAAATTGATTTCCTTTTGAGTCTGTGTAGCTTATATTGTCAAGAAGTCTTGTCGCAACGCCTTCTTTATACGGAAACATTTGATCTCCTTCGACACCATTTACATCGGTATAAGCCGTAGGTTTGCAGTTTTTGCATTTCCAGCTCAAAAACGTATTGTTGTCAGAAAGTTTATATAGTTTACCCGGAAACAGCTTTTGCATGGTTTTTAATCCATCAAACGGATCAGTCATTTGTAAAGTTCTCTTTGGGTTTAAAATAGTGTCGCTTACAGATTTAAGCTGAATAAGGTCATCCTGAGCAAAAGAAACAGTAGTAATTAAAAAGAAAAGAACACTTAAATAAGTAGGGCGCATAAATTTTGGTTTTATAATAAAAAGCAAAACGAATTTACAAAGAAACTTTTAATTTGAACTTACTTCAGTAAAATGCTTTAAAAATTAAAAGGAATTAAATTATCACAATAATTGACACTATTGTTTTAAATTATCTTTAAATGAGATAAATTTGCAACAAACAAATTTACAAATGAAAAACTTTAAAATGAAACCAATGCTAATTGCAATATTCGCATCAGCAATTGGTTTTTTGACATTATCCTGGGGAATTGTAGGTCACGAACGTATTAATAAAGCTGCTGTTATGGCTTTGCCTCAATCGCTACAGGTGTTTTTTTACAATCACATTGATTTTATTACGCAGGAAGCTTCTGTTCCGGACATTAGAAAGTATGCTTTAAATTATAAAGACGAAAATCCGAGACATTATTTCGACATGGAGAATTTTGGAGCTGTAGACAGTATCCCTCAAACTCTTGAAGCAGCAAAGAAAAAATACGATGCTAAATTCCTGAATGATAATGGTATTTTGCCTTGGTACATCGAAGATATGATGGTAAAATTAACCAAAGCTTTTAAAGATAAAAACAGAGCCGAAATCTTGTTTCTTGCTGCAGATTTAGGTCATTATATTGGTGATGCACACATGCCATTGCATACTTCTGCTAATCATGATGGTCAATTAAGCGACCAAAAAGGAATTCATTCTCTTTGGGAAAGCAGATTACCGGAATTGTTTGCTAAAAATTATAAATTAAATGTTCCTCAGGCGCAATACTACCAAGATGTTCATAAAGCAACCTGGGACATGATCAATGATACACATAGTTTAGCTAAACCATTATTAGACATTGATAAAAAGTTGAGAACTGCTACTCCGGAAGCTCAGGTTTTTAAAATGGATGCTGACGGAAAAGTATTAAAAAGCAAATACAATACAGCTGTTTTCTCTGATGAGTATGCTAAAAAACTACACGAAGAGTTAAACGGAATGGTTGAAAGCCAAATGAGAAAAGCAATTACTGCTACAGCAAGTTTTTGGTATACGGCATGGGTCAATGCAGGGAAACCAGATTTAAGCGACTTAGATTCTCCGGCAGTTACACAAAGAAACTACCAGTTTTTAAGAGATGATTTAAAATTATTTCAACAAGGAAACTTATTCGGAATGAAAAATCAAAACGACTAAAAAAAAAAGAGTTTTCAGTCTCAGCTTTCAGTTCGCAGACTTATAAAAAAAGCCTCAAATTCATTTGAATTTGAGGCTTTTTTACTTTTTGTAATCTTCTTTGATATAAGAGGAAATGTCCTAAATGATTAATAAGTAAAATATATAGTTTTATTGAAAACTTCTTTCACTTCGGGTTATTTGTTTGTCATTTTTCAACGAAGCTTGCTTAAAACCGCTATCTATTTTAGGATTAATATTTACGGATTTCTGATATTCTCTTTTCTTCAACATATCAGATGCTGTTTGGTAAAAAGAAATTGTTTCATTTACCAAATCAGTTCTTTGTGTTTTCATCGGGATTTCATTATAATCAATTTGATATTCAGGAGCAATTCCAGGCTTTGGATTAAGTTCTAAATCAAATTGTTTTACCTCTTGTTTAGGCGATAAAATCGTAAGTACATTGTCTTTTATAAGGCCCAAATCCTGATAAGTAGCGATAAAAGCTCTGGGTTTGTAATCTGGTTTTAAAACATCCTGACCAAAAAATTTGCTTTCATAACTAAAGTGCAATAATCCAAAAAGAGTAGGTATAAGATCTATTTGTGACATTAGCTTATTGTATTTTGCAGGTTTGGCTTCTGGATTGTAAATAAAAGCAGGAATTCTGTATTTATCTAAAGGAAGTTCTGTTTTTCCGGCACTCGAAGCACAGTGATCTGCAACAATTACAAAAACGGTGTTTTTAAACCAAGGTTGTTTACTTGCCATTGCAAAGAATTTTCTCAAAGAATAATCAGTATATTTTACACCACCATCACGCGATTTAATATCACCAGGTATATCAATTTTATTATTCGGATAAGTAAAAGGTCGATGATTACTTACTGTCATGATATGATTAAAGAATGGCTTATTTTCTTTTGCTTCTGCATTCATAACCTTTATTGCCTTATTATACATATCTTCGTCACAAACTCCCCAAACATTCGAAAAAGTAATTTCTTCAGGAGTAAAACTTGATTTGTCTACAATTTTGTATCCATTTCCAGAGTAGAAATCCTGCATGTTATCAAAAAACGCATCACCTCCGTACATGAATTTTACGTTATAACCTCTTTGGTTAAAAAGAAATCCTGTCGAAAACTTATTCTTATTGTCTTCTCTTTTTATAATACTTTCACCGGCAGTTGGTGGCAGGCATAAAGTTACCGCTTCAAGTCCGCGAACAGTTCTGTTTCCTACGGCATACAAATTGGTAAACTGTAAACTTTTCTGCGCTAGACTATCCAGAAACGGAGTGATATTCTGCTGGTTTCCATACATTTTCATGTATTCAGCACTTAAACTTTCAATAGTAATTAAAACTACATTTTTATGATTTTCAGTAGAATCGCTTGTGATTTTACGAATCATTTTTTCTCCGGAAATAGCAGGAAATTGCTCTTTTAAAATAGCATAAGCTTTTTGCTCAGGAGAAGTTTTGTAAAATTTAAAATAATCTAATTTGTTATTCTGAAATGCAAGATAGAATTTATATAATCCGTTAGCTTGTAATTCATTCACAAAAACATTTTTAGAATTTTCGGTTTTAGCTAAATTCGGAATAGCGAATAGAGAAATAGCAAATAAAACAATATAAATTCCGCTAATTTTTAATTTCTCATTAAAAGAAGGAATTGCATTGATGTAATTTTTAGATCCTTTTAAAATAAAGTAAGTTACAATTCCAGTAACTAAAAATAATGCCGAAAATAGCGGAATTACAGGATAGGACTGCATAATATTCCCGATAACTTCATTAGTATAAATTAAATAATTTACAGCGATAAAGTTGTATTTTACTCCAAATTCATTCCAGAAGAAATACTCACTTAAGGCATTTTGCAAGATCAGTAAAACGTACAAAAACATGACGAATGCAAACAACCAATATCTAATTTTATCTTTTAGAGCAGGAAGAAAAAGTAAAAGAGCAGAAAGTGCTGTTTTAATACCAATAAAAATTAAAACAATTTTAGGCAAAGCTCCTCCATACTCACTAAAAATACTTTTTCCGGACGCTACATAAGCAAATAAACCAACAAAAACAGACAGAATAATATAGCCGTAAGGTTTGTTGTATTTTGAATTAGAAATAAATATAAGGTACAACCATAAAAAAACACTTGCTACTATAAAAGTAAACACATCTGAAATAATACCTAAACTAAAGATTTTCAGGGACTCAAGAATAGTAAACGAACTTTGTGTAATAGGGTGGAATAATAAAACTATTCTTAATAGAAAACTGATGATACAATAAAATACCATTAGATTATAAAACGGCGAAAGTTTCTTGTAAAAAGTCATGAAATAATTTTTTTACAAAATTACTGTCGTTAAATTAGTTCCAGATGAAGTTATGCTTTTACCTTGCTTAGTGTAAACTTAATGTTTTCTTAAGATGATATTGTTTTTGCTATTCTAGTGGTTTTAAGTGATTTCTGAAGTGTAAAATATTTATCTTTGAATAAAATAAAACAAGATATAATCTTAATTAAAGAAGGCAAATGCATATTTTAATAGTCGAAGATGAGTTAGGAATCGTTCAGTTTTTGCAACAAGGTTTGCAGGAAGAAGGATATCAGATTACCACGGCAAATGATGGTTCAAAAGGTTTTGAGTTGATACAAAATCAGAAATTTGATTTGATTTTACTCGACTGGATGTTGCCTAAAATCAACGGTTTAGATTTGTGCAAAGCCATCAGAATAAAAGATCAGGTTACACCAATTATTTTTTTAACTGCAAAAGATACTGTTCAGGAAACTATAGAAGGTCTAAAAGCCGGTGCAAATGATTATATCAAAAAGCCTTTTAGTTTTGAAGAATTGGTAGAGCGTATTAAAATTCATTTCAGAAACCAGAAAGGATCAGAAGTACTTACTTTAGGAACCATAAAAATCGATTTATCGAAACATATTGTTCTGAAGAATGATGATGAAGTGGCGCTTACACAACGCGAATTCGAATTATTAACCTATCTCATTAAAAATAAAGGAAAAGTCTGTACTAGAAACCAGATTTTAAAAGACGTTTGGGAAATTAATTTTGAATATGATACCGGAGTAATTGATGTTTTTATGAATGCTATTAGAAAAAAACTCAATTTAAAAATTGAAGAAGATTATATTAAAACAATTCGCGGTATAGGTTATATCGCAAACGACTTATAAATGGTACAACTTTCTTTTAAAAACAGAATTGCCTTAAATTATATTATTACCACGGGATTATTGATTTTGGTAGTTTTTTCGGTAATTTATTCTATCGTAAAACATACCGTTTATAATCATATTGATGAAAAAATAAAGGTTGAAATTCAGAACCATCAGGAAGAAATTAAAGAGGTTGATGGCAAAGTAATTCTTATCGATGAAGAAGAATGGAACGAACGAGAACATAATACGGTAGATGTAAATCCTGTATTTGTTGAGTTTCTGGATGTAAATAAAAAGATTATAGAAAAAGCGCCCAACCTTAAAACTCAGACACTAAAATTTAATGATTCCGTAGAAGATTTTGAATTGTTTGATACTAAAATGGGTGATCATGCGATCAGGCAAATTCAGGTTCCATTATACCTTAAAAGCAAACAAATAGGATATGTGATTGTAGCAATGTCTTTGGCTGATTCGAAAATGGTATTGAATAATTTATTTGATATTATGAGTTTGTCATTTTTAGGCATCCTATTATTGCTGTTTTTTATTGCCAGATTCTTTGCAGGAAGAAGTATCAAACCTATAAATGCCATCATTAATACTTCTAAAATTATTACCAAGGATAATTTGAAAACACGTATTCCGCTGCCCAAAACCCGGGACGAATTATACACGCTTTCTAAAACCATAAACAATCTTCTTAATCGTATAGAAGATGCAATCGAACGCGAAAAACAATTTACTTCTGATGCTTCTCATGAGTTAAGAACGCCACTTACAGTTATCAAAGGAACTCTTGAAGTGTTAATTCGTAAACCTCGTGATAATAAGGAATATGAAGAAAAAATAAATTATTGTATAAAAGAAGTCGATCATCTGAATATGTTGGTAGATCAACTATTATTGATGGCCCGTTTTGAAAACCAAAAAAAGAATATAATTACAGAATCGGTGTATTTAAATGCTGTGATTTTGGATGTTCTGAAACTAAATTCAGAGAAAATAAAGAACCAAAATATTGCTATTAAATTCGATGCTCAGGAAGATTATTACATTCAGTCTGATAATTTCTTAGTCATTACGATTTTGAGAAATATTATTTCGAATGCAATTAAATACACCAACAATCAGGGAGAAGTAAATATTTTGCTTTCTAAAGAAAGTGAAAAGATAATTTGTAAAATTTCAGATAACGGAATCGGAATTGAGAAACATGATTTAGAAGCTATTTTTAATCCATTTTTTAGATCTAACTCTACAGATCATCCTGAAATTAAAGGAACTGGACTAGGTTTGTCTATTGTAAAAAGAATCACAGAACTCCTTCATATTAAGTTTAAAATTGATAGCCAGATAGGAGTAGGAACAACCGTTGTTTTGAGTTTTAACGATAATATGAAATCGTTGTAGTGAATTAAAAAAATGTAATAGAAATAGTGCTCCGGCTTTTTTTTAACAATAAACTATCGTTAAGTTAAATTAAAAATTGCTTTTTTATGAAATTAACTAGTATATTTGCAACCGAATCAAAGAATTAAAAAATAAACCAAGTCATGATTTCTATTCAATTACATCATCATCATTTTCATTATTGCTCTCAGGCGATGTGTTAATGGTATGCATGTAAATCATCATATTTTAAAACCCGTTTGAGTACATCAAACGGGTTTTTTTATACCAATTCTTTGTACTCAAACTATTAATCCAACAAAAACTAAAAAAATGAGTACATTAAAAATTGCAATTCAAAAATCAGGTCGTTTAAACGAAGACAGCATTCAGATCTTGAAAGATTGCGGTATTTCGATCAATAACGGAAACGATCAGCTAAAAGCCGAAGCTTCAAATTTTCCTTTGGAAGTTTTATACTTAAGAAACTCTGATATTCCGCAATATTTAATTGATGGAGTAGTAGATTTAGCCATTGTAGGCGATAATCTTTTAGTAGAAAAAGGAAAGCATATCGAAGTAATTCAAAAACTAGGATTCTCAAAATGTAAAGTTTCTGTGGCTGTTCCTAAAACATTTGATTACAAGTCGATTGAGGATTTAGCAGGTTTACGTATTGCAACTTCTTACCCTAATACGGTTAACGAATATTTCAATTCTTTTGGATTAACAGTTGATATTCACCAAATTTCAGGTTCTGTAGAAATCGCACCAAACATTGGTCTTGCCGATGCTATTGTAGATATCGTTTCTAGCGGAAGTACATTATTCAAAAACAATTTAAGAGAAGTAGAAGTAATCCTGAAAAGTGAAGCAGTTTTAGCCGTTTCACCAAAAGTTTCTCCGGAAATTCAGAAGCACATTGATACTTTAAAATTCAGAATTCAATCGGTTTTAAGAGCAAGAAATTCAAAATACATCTTAATGAATGTGCCAAACGATAAAATCGACGAAATTGGTAAAATCTTACCGGTTTTAAGAAGTTTAACCGTTTTGCCATTAGCACAAGAAGGATGGAGCAGCGTACACTCAGTAATTGACAAAGACACTTTCTGGGACGTAATCGACAAACTAAAAGAAGCCGGAGCAGAAGGAATTTTAGTTTGCCCAATTGAGAAAATGGTACTGTAAAAGAAAATTTCAATTTGTAAATTCCAAATTCCAACTCACATGAAATTCCAATAGAAAAAATCCAAATCCCAAATTTCGCCAACAGCTTTGCGAACTTAGCGATTGTAGAGACAACAAAAAATAAAAAAACCTTGCGCCCTTTGCGGTTAAACTACACAGCGTTTGGAATTTGGAATTTAAAAAAATTGGACTTTAATATAAAATATTATGAATAAAATAGACAATCCAAAACCAGATACCTGGTCAGACATATTAAAAAGACCTACCAAAACTATTGATGATATCGAAGTTACGGTAAAAGAAATCTTTAAAGAAGTACAGAAAAAAGGAGATGAAGCTGTTGCAAAATACACTTCAATCTTCGACGGAATCGCTTTAGAAAACTACGAAGTTTCATCAGAAGAAATTCAGGAAGCTGTAAATTCAATTTCATCTGAATTAAAAGAAGCTATTCAGTTAGCAAAAGAGAATATTTATAAATTTCACTCGGCTCAAAAAACAGAGAAAATTGAAATAGAAACAATTGAAGGAGTTAATTGCTGGCAGGAAAAAAGACCAATTCAGAAGATTGGTTTGTACATTCCGGGCGGAACAGCGCCTTTGTTTTCAACAGTTTTAATGTTGGCTGTTCCTGCTGAAATTGCAGGTTGTAAAGAAATTGTATTATGTTCGCCACCAGATAAAACCGGAAAAATAAATCCTGCTATTTTATATGCAGCGAATTTATGCGGTGTAACCAAAATATTAAAAGTAGGCGGAATCCAGGCGATTGCCGGAATGACATTTGGTACAAAATCAATTCCTAAAGTATATAAAATTTTCGGACCAGGAAATCAGTTTGTAACCGTTGCAAAACAATTGGCGACACAATTTGGCGTAGCGATTGATATGCCGGCAGGACCTTCAGAATTATTGGTTGTCGCAGATGATACAGCTGTTCCGGCGTTTGTAGCTTCGGATTTATTGTCTCAGGCAGAACACGGATCAGACAGTCAGGTAATTTTGGTTTCGACTTCAAAAAGATTGATTGATGCAGTAGAAAAAGAAATTCAAATTCAGGTTGAAGCGCTTCCTAGAAAAGAAATCGCTAAAAAAGCCATTGAAAATTCTAAACTAATTTTTGTAGAAAGTGATAAAATCGCACTTGATTTAATCAATGAATATGGACCGGAACACTTTATTATTTGTTCTGAATATGATGATTTCTATTGCAACGGAATTGTAAATGCTGGATCAGTTTTTATCGGTAATTATACGCCAGAAAGTGCTGGAGATTATGCTTCAGGGACTAATCATACCTTGCCAACAAACGGATATGCCAAGAATTATAGCGGAGTAAATCTGGACAGTTTCATGAAATCAATGACGTTTCAGAAAATTTCAGAAAAAGGAATTCAAAATATTGGTAAAGCGATAGAAATTATGGCTGAAGCTGAGGGATTACAAGCGCATAAAAACGCTGTGACTTTGAGATTAGATTCTTTAAAGTCTTAATTTTTTTGCCACGAATGTCACGAATTAGCACGAATTAATTTAAATCTAAGCTTTGCGCCTTTGCGTCTTTGCGAGAAATAATAATAAAAATGGACTTTAATATCAACAATATAACAAGAGAAAACGTAAAAACATTAAAACCTTATTCGTCTGCCAGAGATGAGTTTGAGGATTTTGATACTGCCGAAATGATTTTTTTGGATGCCAATGAAAATCCGTTTCAAAATGGGGTTAATCGTTATCCGGATCCGCAACAGAGTTCGGTTAAAGCGATTTTGGCTAAGAATAATAACGTAAAATCAAGTCAGATTTTATTAGGAAATGGAAGCGACGAAGTATTAGATTTACTTTTTAGAGCTTTCTGTGAGCCAAAAATTGACAATATTATTTCGTTGCCACCAACTTACGGAATGTATAGCGTTTTGGCTAATATTAACGCAGTTGAAAATAGAGAGGTTTTACTTTCTACAGATTTTCAGCCACAAGTCGAGAAGATTTTGGACGCTGTAGATGAGAATACAAAAATCATCTTTTTGTGCTCACCAAATAATCCAACAGGGAATTCTTTTTCGGATGAAAGTGTGGTGAAATTGCTTAAAAACTTCAAAGGTTTAGTTGTAATTGATGAAGCGTATATTGACTTTTCAGGAAAAGAAAGCTGGTTGACAGAAATCGATGAATATCCTAATTTAGTGATTACACAAACTTTATCGAAAGCATATGGTTTGGCTGGAATTCGTTTAGGAATCTGTTATGGTTCTGAAGCTGTAATTTCGGTTTTAAATAAAATAAAACCTCCGTATAATGTAAATGAATTAACGCAGCAAAGAGCAATAACTCGTTTGAATGATTCGGATAAAATAAAACAGGAAATAGCTTCTATTATTGAACAAAGAGAAGAATTGCTTAAAGTTTTACTTGAAGTGAGTTTTGTAGAGAAAATATATCCTACAGAAGCTAATTTTGTTTTAGTTAAAGTAGATGATGCTAATAAAAGATACGATCAGTTAATTGCAAAAGGAATTGTAATTCGTAACAGAACGACTCAGCCATTATGCGAAAACTGCCTTCGTTTTACGATTGGAATTCCAGAAGAAAATGCAGTTTTGATTAAAGAATTTAAGTTGTTGAAGTAAAAATTATAGGCCACAGATCGCACAGATTGAATGGATTTTTCTTTTGCCACGAATTTCACGAATTTTCACTAATTCAATTCGTGCTAATTTGTGGAATTCGTGTCGAAAACTAAGCACAAGAAATAAAAAATCCTTTTAATCTGTGCAATCTGTGGCAGAAAAAATAAAATATATGAAAAAAGTACTTTTTATCGATCGTGACGGAACGATTGTTTTAGAACCAGAAAATTATCAATTAGATGCTTTGGAGAAAGTAGAATTTTATCCGAAAGCTTTTCAATATTTGGCGAAAATTGCCAATGAATTAGATTACGAATTGGCGATGGTGACCAATCAGGACGGATTAGGAACGGATAGTTTTCCGGAAGATACGTTTTGGCCAACGCAGAATTTTATTTTAAAAGCCTTTGAAAATGAAGGCGTTTTGTTTGATGAGATTTTTATTGACAGATCGTTTCCGGAAGATAATGCGCCAACGCGTAAGCCAAGAACGGGAATGTTGACGAAATATTTGAATAATCCTGAGTATGATTTGGTAAATTCGTTTGTTTTAGGAGATCGTTTGACGGATGTTGAATTGGCGAAAAATCTTGGTGCAAAAGCCATTTTTATCAATGATAATGACGGAATTGGAAGCAATGAAATTTCATCGAAACGTGAAGAGTTAGACGAAACGATTATTCTTCAAACAATGAGTTGGAAGACCATTTATGAGTTTTTGAAATTGGAAGCGCGTTCAGCTTCGATTACGCGTAAAACGAATGAAACGGATATTTTTATCGATTTAAATCTTGACGGAACCGGAAAAAGTAAAATCGAAACCGGAATTGCTTTTTTTGATCATATGTTGGATCAAATTTCGCGTCACGGACAAATGGACTTGGAAATCCTAGTAAAAGGGGATCTAGAAGTGGATGAACACCACACGATTGAAGATACTGCAATCGCTTTAGGCGAAGTTTTCGCGAAAGCTTTAGGAAATAAATTAGGAATCGAACGTTACGGTTTTTGTTTACCAATGGACGATTGTTTAGCACAAGTTGCGATTGATTTTGGAGGTAGAAACTGGTTGGTTTGGGAAACCGAATTTAAACGCGAAATGGTAGGTAAAATGCCAACAGAAATGTTTTATCACTTCTTTAAATCATTCTCAGATGGTGCCAAAGCGAACATTAATATAAAAGCTGAAGGAACGAACGAGCACCACAAAATTGAAGCGATTTTTAAAGCTTTCGCGAAAGCAATAAAAGTAGCAGTAAAAAGAGATACAGAGAAAATGATTTTGCCTTCGACAAAGGGGATGTTATAAAGAATTTTGTTTCAGGTTTAAAGTTTCAAGTTTTTTTAACCGCAAAGTACGCAAGGTTTTACGCTATGGTACGCAAGTTTTATGCGCCAAGCTTTGCGAACTTTTTCTGATTAGGTTACAAGAAATAAACTTTGCGTTCTTTGCGGTAAAATCATGCTCAAAGTTTAGTGGCTTGAAACTGAAATTTTAAACAAACCAAACAAAAATAAAGAGTAATAACGATTTCAATTTTAGAGAAATCTAAAATCTAAAATCTAAAATCTAAAATAATTTTGAAAATAGTAATTATAAATTACGGAGCAGGAAATATTCAAAGCATTATGTTTGCGATTGAAAGGCTTGGTTTTAAAGCTGTTTTGAGTAATAATCCAGCCGAAATTCAGGCAGCAGATAAAGTGATTTTTCCAGGAGTGGGAGAAGCGAGTTCGGCTATGCTTAAGCTTCGCGAAAGTGGTTTGGATAGTTTGATTCCAACTTTGAAACAACCGGTTTTTGGTATTTGTCTCGGTATGCAATTGATGTGTAAATCATCTGAAGAAGGAAATACGAAAGGTTTAGGGATTTTTGATGTTGATGTAATTAAATTCACATCGAAAGTTAAAGTGCCGCAAATGGGATGGAATCAGATTTATGATTTAAAATCGGATTTGTTTAAAGGTATTCCGGAAAATGAGTTTATGTATTTGGTGCATAGTTTTTACGCTCCAAATTGCGCTGAAAGCATTGCAACAACGAATTACGAGTTAGAATATGCATCAGCTTTACAAAAAGATAATTTTTACGGAACGCAATTTCACCCTGAAAAAAGTGGAGCGGTTGGGGAAAAGATTTTGGAAAACTTTTTAAAAATATAAAATTTTAAAATTCCAATTTTTTGAAAATCCAAATTCCAATTGTGATAATCAATATCAATTACAATATCAAAAATCAATTTCAATTTTAGAATCTAAAATCTAAAATCAGAAATCTAAAATATCAAAAAATGAGAATAATACCAGCTATAGATATCATCGACGGGAAATGTGTCCGTTTATCAAAAGGCGATTACGATACTAAAATAATTTACAACGAAAATCCGCTTGAAGTAGCGAAATCATTCGAAGCGCACGGAATCGAATTTCTTCATTTAGTAGATCTTGATGGTGCAAAATCGAGTAAAATTGTCAATTATAAAATATTAGAACAAATTGCGACACAAACCAGTTTAAAAATTGATTTTGGCGGAGGTTTAAAGTCAGATGAAGATTTGAAAATTGCTTTTGAAAGTGGTGCAAACCAAATAACTGGCGGAAGTATCGCAGTAAAAAACAGAGCCATATTCGAAAAATGGATTTCGGAATACGGTTCAGATAAAATTATTCTTGGGGCTGATGCCAAAGATGAAAAAGTATCAATTTCAGGTTGGTTAGAAGATTCAAACGAAGATTTGATTCCGTTTATTCAGGATTATCAAAGCAAAGGAATTCAGTACGTTATTTGTACTGATATCGCAAAAGACGGAATGCTTGAAGGACCAAGTTTTGATTTGTATGAAAAAATATTAAAAGAAGTAATTGGCATAAAATTAATCGCTTCGGGAGGAATTTCAACTTTCGATGAATTACCAAAATTAGCTGAGTTAGGTTGCGAAGGAACCATTATTGGAAAAGCAATTTACGAAGGAAGAATTACTTTGAAACAATTAGAGGATTACATAATTAGAAAATGAGATAATTTTTAACATTGCGTTTAAATTATCTCATTATCAAATTTTCTAATTGACACATTATAAATTGACACATTAAAAAAATGTTAGCAAAAAGAATCATTCCTTGTTTGGATATAAAAAACGGAAGAACCGTAAAAGGGGTTAACTTTGTTGACTTGCGTGATGCGGGAGATCCTGTGGAGTTGGCAGAAATTTATTCAGCGGAAGGTGCTGATGAATTGGTTTTTCTGGATATTTCGGCTACTGAAGAACGTCGTAAAACATTGGTGAATATGGTGAGAAGTGTTGCCGAGAAAATCAATATTCCGTTTACAGTTGGTGGTGGAATTTCGTCTGTAGAAGATGTAGAGATTCTGCTGAATAACGGAGCTGATAAGGTTTCTATTAATTCATCGGCAGTAAAAAATCCACAATTGATTAATGATTTGGCGCAAAAATTCGGAAGTCAATGCGTTGTGGTTGCGATTGATGCCAAACAAATTAACGGTCAGTGGATTGTACATTTAGTTGGCGGAAAAGTACCTACAGAACTGAACCTGTTCGATTGGGCTATTGAAGTAGCTGAACGCGGCGCAGGAGAAATTCTATTTACATCAATGGATAACGACGGAACTAAAAACGGTTTTGCAAACGAAGCTTTGGCTAAATTGTCAACGTTGATTAATATTCCGATTATTGCTTCGGGAGGTGCCGGAAATATTCAGCATTTTGTAGATTCTTTTAAAGAAGGAAAAGCTGATGCAGCTTTGGCAGCGAGTGTTTTTCACTTTAAAGAAATCGAGATTAAGGCTTTGAAAGAGGAACTTAGAAGTAATGGTATTGAGGTTAGGCTTTAAAAGAAGTAAGAAACAAGAACAAAGAGATTAAATCTATAATAATAAGATTTCAGAGTATCAAAATCTAAAATCTAAAATCTAAAATCTAAAATGGAAATCGATATAAAAAGCGCACACGGATTAATTCCGGCGATAATTCAGGATTCAGAAACAAAAAATGTTTTAATGCTGGGATATATGAACGAAGAATCACTTCAGAAAACAATTGAAACTCAAAAAGTAACTTTCTTTAGCCGTTCCAAACAAAGACTTTGGACAAAAGGCGAGGAGAGTGGTAATTTTTTGAATCTGGTAAGTATTAAAAATGATTGCGATGGCGATACACTTTTAATTCAGGCAAAACCTGTAGGACCAACGTGTCACACAGGCGCTGATACTTGCTGGCAGGAAGAAAACAAAGAAAATTACGGTTTTATTTCTCAGTTAGAAAACACCATCAAAACCCGTAGAGAAAATGCCGATTCTGAGAAAAGCTACGTAGCTTCATTATTCGAAAAAGGAATCAATAAAATTGCTCAAAAAGTGGGTGAAGAAGCTGTAGAAGTGGTTATTGAAGCCAAAGATGATAATGATGATTTATTCTTAAGCGAAAGCGCTGATCTATTATTTCACTATTTGATTTTATTGCAAGCAAAAGGTTTTCAGTTGAATGATGTTGTTGATGTTTTGAAGAAACGTCAGAAGTAATAAAAAATAAAATTTTTCACCCAGTTTGTCATCTTGAGGAACGAGGGATCTTCTTTAGTAGCTCGACAATGTAGAAATTCTTTGTGTTAGTTTCTTGTGGGGATCCCTCGTTCCTCGGGATGACAAGATTGCGTAAAGAACATTGAGAGGAAAATCAAACTGAAAAATCCGCCTAAATCCGTGCTTTCGTGCAAGCGAATCCGCGTCATCCGCGTGCCATCTCAACGTTACTCCATAAACTCAAAAACCGCAAATTCCTCAGGTTGATGAAAACCATATTTTAAACTCTTATAATGTTGTAATGCAAGATATTCAGTTGTGTTACCGTAATCAATTCTAAAAGGATTCCCTCTCCATTTTGTTCCTGCTTTTGGTGGAGTAAAATTACCGTTTTTAATAGTTTTAAGGCTCGAAAACGGAATTTTAATCTCGGTATTAAAACCTTCAGGAGTTATTTTACTTACGGTTTCTAATCCTGCAATATCAAAATTCATAGCGGTATTCCAACCGCCGCAAAGGGGTGAAATACATTTAAGCAATAGATCATAATTGGATGAAAAAGCATTCACTCCAATTTCTACATAATTCTGACCATCACCATCTGGATCAATAAAAAGCTCTACCAGATCATCCGTATTAAAAATTTGGGAATCTTTTTTTTGAGGTGTTCCAACGATTTTAGAATCTGTAGAACGATAGGCGATGTATAGGTTTTGATCATTCCACGAAAGTGAAACAAAAGTATCCTCAGAAGCTTTATTTCCAGAATCATGAATCACAAATGGACCTAAGAATGGTGTTTTCCAATCAGATAAATCTCCGTCAATAGTGATCTTGTCGCTTGTTTTATGAATCGGAATAGTTTGCGAATAATTTACTATCGAAAACATAAATGATGAAACGGCAAGGATCGTACTGATTTTCATAAAATTATTAAAATGAATTTATTGGCTAAAATACAGAAGAATAAATAAATTTTAACAATAAATTTTCCGAATCGGGATTGTAAAAACAGTCAAAACTTGATTCGAATGTTTACATTTGTTGAAGTTTAAGTTTATGAAATACGCTACGTTATTTCGATTAAAACAAAATATCTACTTCGTATGAAAAAATACTTTGGTGGCGTTTTTATCGCCTTTTTGTTTGGCTTTACGGCCAATGCGCAAGGACTTCTTAATAAGTCTGAAACCGTTTTTACTCATCAGGATTCTTTACGCGGAAGCATTACAAAAGAAAGAGCATGGTGGGATTTAAAATATTATCATCTTGATGTAAAAGTAGATCCGAAAGAAAAAACGATTACAGGCTCAAATACCGTTCGTTATACTGTTTTAACGCCGTATAATAAAATGCAAATAGATTTGCAGGAACCAATGAAGATCTATAAAGTGACGCAGGACGGCAAAGAATTGAAATTTGAAAGAGACGGAAATGCGTTTTTTATTGAATTAGCCGCTGCGCAAAAAGTAGGTGAGACGAAAGAAATCGTAATTTCATTTGGAGGAAAACCTAAAGAAGCCGTAAATCCACCGTGGGATGGCGGAATTACCTGGAAAAAAGATAAAAACGGAAAAGATTTTATCGCTTCATCTTGTCAGGGATTAGGTGCAAGTGTTTGGTGGCCGAATAAAGACCATATGTATGACGAAGTCGAAAACATGTTGATTAGCGTGAATGTTCCGGGGCATTTGACTGATGTTTCAAACGGAAGATTACAGAGCGTTAAGAAAGAAAAAGACGGAACGAAAACCTTTAATTGGTACGTTTCTAATCCGATTAATAATTATGGTGTAAACATTAATATTGGAGATTACGTTAATTTTTCGGAGAAGTTTAAAGGAGAAAAAGGCGATTTAGATTGTAATTATTATGTTTTGAGTTATAATTTGGCTTTAGCCAAAGAACAATTTAAAGACGCTCCAAAAATGCTAAAAGCGTTTGAAAACTGGTTCGGACCTTATCCTTTCTATGAAGATAGTTATAAACTGGTTGAAGCGCCGTATTTAGGTATGGAGCATCAAAGTAGTGTAACTTACGGAAATGGTTATAAAAATGGTTATTTAGGGCGTGATTTAAGCGGAACCGGTTGGGGATTAAAATTCGATTTTATTATTATTCACGAATCAGGACACGAATGGTTTGCAAATAATATTACCTACAAAGATATCGCTGATATGTGGGTTCATGAAAGTTTCACCAACTATTCTGAAAGTCTTTTTCTGGAATTTTATTACGGAAAAGATGCTGCTGCAGAATATATAATTGGATGCAGAAAAGGAATTAGAAATGATAAACCAATTATTGGTCATTATGATGTAAATAATGAAGGATCAGGCGATATGTACCCAAAAGGTGCTAGTATGTTGCACATGATTCGTCAGGTGATTAATGATGATGCTAAATGGAAATCGATTCTAAGAGGTTTAAACAGCACTTTTTACCATCAAACGGTTACCGGAAAGCAAATTCAGGATTATATCAATACACAATCAGGAATTAACTTTAACAGAGTTTATGCACAATATTTAACTACAACTCAAATTCCTGTTTTTGAATATATGTTTAAAGACGGAACTTTTGGATATCACTGGACGAATTGTGTTGCCAAGTTTGATATGCCGGTAAAAGTAACTTTAAACGGCGAAGAAATGTGGTTAAAACCAACTACAGAATGGAAATCAGAAAAAACAATCAATAATAACAGAACTGTTGAAGTAAGTAAAGATTTTTATGTAACGAGTTCTAATATTGTGGAATAACAATATTTTAATTTTCAATTTTTTAAAATCCCAAATTCCAATTTTGTTGGAGTTTGGGATTTTTTTTTGTTGATGAGATTTAACGTAGAGTTTGTCATTTCGAGCGACGGGAGAAATCACACTAGAAACTCCGTAAAGCATATCGACAATCTTTGTAGATTAACGAGTGTGATTTCTCCTTCGTCGAAATGACAAAAAAGCTGAAAAGATTAATGTTTTCAGCTTTTTTTATTGGAATTTGGAATTACTCGTAATCTTTGTCAAAGTTTAAAACTTTGACAAAGATCTCTATGCGTAAACCAATTGGAATTTGGATTTTTTTAATTAGGATTTTTTCTTAATGTTAATTACATAGTTTGTACGAATATTACCGTTTTATTTTTCTATTTTAGATTGTATTAATTTGAAAATGAACAAATAAAGCGTAATCCGAAAAGCTAATAGAGTAGGAAACAAATCAAATCAAACTATTTATGAAAAATTTAAAAAACCTAAAAAATGTTGAAATCCTAAGTAAAAATGCTCAAAAAAATATTTTTGGAGGCGTACTTCCGTACGTAAATCCAACAATTGGTTTGTGTGACAGATTATGTGGTGAAGCTGGAGGAGTTCTTTCTAATACACCAGGAAGAGGAGATGTTTGTTTGCAAGGAACTTCTACTTGTTGTTATTGCAGATAAAATATTCTGAGGAATGAATTAAACTCACAATTTCATTCCTAAAAGTAAACCCGACAGTTTTTTGAAACCTGTCGGGTTTGTTATTTTTAGAGGATATTGTTATTCGTAATCTTTGTCAAAGTTTTAAACTTTACAAAGATCTATGCGCAAACCAATTGGAATTTGGAATTTAAAAAATTGGAATTTTACTCTTAACGACTATTCAATTTCGCCTTTTCCTTAATGATATCCGCAATTTTGCGATTCTCGATTTTGCTTTCCAACCATGAAATAATATCCAGATACAAGAAAGCTCTTTTTTCATAAGTATTTTTTTCAAGCTCTACGAAACGAGCGTGCATTTTTTTGAATTCTTTCTTAATATCAGCTGGATAAAAATTATTCAGGTTTCTTAAAAACTTAATAATCTCTTTTTGAACTTCGTGTAAGTCATTCATTTTCAATAAGAACTTATACGTGTTTTTAAGATGGTTTTCTAAGTAATAATCTTTTCCTAGTTCATAATGTGCAATCAAAGACAAAAGTCTCGCAAAACACATTAAATCTTCGCGCATTGATAAGTTCTTGTTATTGATGATCTTATCCAAATAAAGAATGCATTCATTGTATTTTTCATTTCCAAAATAAATAGAAGCAATTTTATAGAAAAACAACATTTCGTGATGTTCATCAAGATGCTCACTGTGTATTTTGATCTTCTCTAAAATTTCAGGAATTAAATATTCGCTTTCGGCAAAAGTTCCTTCCAGAATGTGCAGGTTGAGCTTATTATTGTAAACGTATAGAAATGATAGCGATGCAATGTTGTCATTTACAGGAAACTTTTCATCCTGAATTGTTTCTTCCAAAAGTGATAAATATTTCTTGAAATTCGATTTGTATTTCAACATATATAATGACTCTAAAAAGTAATGATTTCCTTTTAGAAAAAATACTGGATTCTGGTAAATCATATTGGGATTATCATAAAATAAAGTCACCCATTTATAAGCATATTTATAACTGGATAAGAAATCCTGAACCAGGAAACTTCTCCATAAATTAGCATTATAAAACCAATATTTCTCACGGAAACCAAATTTACTCTCATCTAACTTGGCAATATGTTTGTTGAAATAGTCATCAATATATTTGTATTCTTCATCATTCTTTACATAACCCGTTTTTAGCATGATTCCGTAAAGCTGAAGTGATAAATTCGATAATTTGCTTGAAATGGTATTGCGGTAATTTAATTCCTTGGCCTGAATCACCAATTCATCAGCACGACCCTGAATACTTCGCGTAATATATTGCGATTCGATTAGTTTTTCGAATTCAACAATTTCATACGCCATATATTTCTCATCATTTTCGAGCGCAATGATTTTTGTTTTATCCAGAATCTTCAAACTCTGTTTGTACAAACCTTTATTATATAGGATACCGGCAAAATCTATTTGTTCACGCAATTGATAACGGATGTTCTGACTCGGAATATTCAGTCGGATACTTACCAGAATTTGTTTATATAAGTATGATTTTAAGTTAGATAGCTGTACTTTTTTTATGATGCCGCTCTTTAGAATAAGCTTTTCATCATAGTGTTCAGATTTATCTAAGATGTTGAATAATTCGATGAATTTCGTATTTGAACTCGTCTCTAAACGGCTTGCAAAAATCTTAAACTGTCTTTTTTCGGATTTAGAAAGTGATTTTATTAATACAAATAAGAAATCTTTTTGATGGTTAGCCATTGTAAAATATAATAATGTAACTTATTGGTTTTTAGTTGTTTAATACGTTATAAATTGTGTTATGAACAGTATAATTTCATTAAAATGAATTTCGTACTGAAGAAGTACAATATATATTTGTTATCAAGATGTGAAATTACATTAAATAAATGAATATGAATAGAGAGAAAGTTCAAATTTTTGACACCACTTTGCGCGACGGCGAACAAGTTCCAGGATGTAAGTTAGATACTAAACAAAAATTAGTTATCGCAGAACGACTTGATAAAATGGGAGTAGACGTTATCGAAGCAGGTTTTCCTGTGTCAAGCCCGGGCGATTTTTTATCGGTCTCTGAGATTTGTAAAATTGTAGAAAATGCAACCGTCTGCGGACTAACAAGAGCCGTAAAAAACGACATAGATGTTGCTGCAGCTGCCTTAAAACATGCTAAAAGACCTAGAATCCACACAGGAATCGGAACATCTGAATCTCACATACTTCATAAATTAAATACCACAAGAGAAGATATTATCGCAAGAGCTAAATATGCTGTATCACACGCAAAATCTTATGTAGAAGATGTTGAGTTTTACGCAGAAGATGCCGGTCGAACTGATAACGCTTTTTTGGCTAAGGTTTGTGAAGAAGTGATAAAATCTGGTGCTACCGTATTAAATATCCCTGATACAACAGGATATTGCTTACCAGAAGAATACGGAGCAAAAATTAAATATCTAAGAGAAAACGTAAAAGGAATCGAAAACGTAATCCTTTCATGTCACTGTCATAATGATTTAGGAATGGCAACTGCAAATTCTATCGCAGGAGCTATAAACGGAGCGAGACAAATAGAATGTACGATTAATGGTATTGGAGAAAGAGCTGGAAACACAGCACTTGAAGAAGTAGTAATGATTTTTAAACAACATCCTTACTTAAATCTTGATACCAACATTAATACAAGAGAATTGAACGAAATGAGCCGATTAGTTTCTGAAAGTATGGGAATGATCGTTCAGCCAAATAAAGCTATTGTAGGAGCAAATGCTTTTGCACATAGTTCTGGAATTCACCAGGATGGTGTAATCAAAAACAGAGCAACTTACGAAATCATGGATCCGCTTGATGTGGGTGTAAATGAATCTTCTATCATCCTGACAGCAAGAAGCGGAAGAGCAGCATTAGCTTACCGTGCTAAAAAAGTAGGTTACGAATTAACAAAAGTGCAATTAGACATTGTATATGTTGAGTTTTTGAAATTTGCCGATATCAAAAAAGAAGTAATTGATGCAGATATTCACCAAATTATCGAAGCTTCAAAAATTGAAGGTGATTTGATTAGAAGCTAGTTAATATAGAACAAAGAGAATAGAGATTAGAATAAAGAGAATAGAACAAAAAAGAAACAAAAAATAAGGATTTAAATACATAAAGAACGAGACGTTATGAATTTGAAAATAGCAGTTTTACCAGGAGACGGAATTGGACCAGAAGTAATTTTACAAGCCAAAAAAGCATTATACGCTATTGGTGAGGTGTACAATCATGAATTTGTATTTGAAGAGGCTCTCATGGGAGCAATTGCTATTGACAAAACAGGAAATCCGTTGCCGGAGCAAACCCTGAATCTTTGTTTAAACACAGATGCAGTTTTGTTTGGCGCGATCGGAGATCCTAAATATGACAATAACCCAAATGCAAAAGTTCGTCCGGAGCAAGGATTATTAAGGCTTCGTAAAGAGCTTGGGTTGTTTGCTAACATTCGTCCTATAAAACCTTATAAAGCATTAATCGATGCATCTCCTTTAAAAAGAGAAATTATCGACGGAGCTGATTTTACTATTTTCAGAGAATTAACTGGCGGAGCTTATTTTGGAGCTAAAACATTAAATGAAGAAGGAACACACGCCTCGGATTTATGTGAATATTCAGAAGAAGAAATTACCAGAATTGCGCATTTAGCTTTTAAATCGGCACAAAACCGACGTAAAAAACTAACAATGGTAGACAAAGCAAATGTTTTGGAAACCTCAAGATTATGGAGAAAAGTCGTTCAGAAGGTGAGCGTAAATTATCCGGATGTAGCTTTAGATTTTTTATTTGTGGATAATGCAGCAATGCAATTGATTTTAAATCCAAAACAATTTGATGTGATTTTAACAGAGAATTTATTTGGAGATATTTTATCAGATGAAGCAAGCGTTATTACAGGTTCTATAGGTTTATTGGCTTCGGCTTCTTTAGGAGAAAAAAATGCTTTGTTTGAGCCAATTCACGGTTCTTATCCACAGGCAAAAGGAAAAAATATTGCCAATCCAATCGCTTCAATTTTATCAGCAGCAATGTTGTTAGAGCATTTTGGATTGTTTACAGAAGCGAATGTAATTTACAAAGCTGTAGAAAAAGCAATTGAATACAAAGTAGTTACGGTTGATTTAAAACCAGATTCAAAATTCGGTACAAATGAAGTAGGGGAGTTTGTTTCAAATTTTATTTTCAGCAAAGATGACTTGCTATATTTTAATAATGACAATGTTCATATCGGTCAATCGACAATAGTTTAGGTTTTTTATTAAAATAATGAAATAAATAACAAGAAGTATGTGAAATGTTGAGATTTTATTTTTTTAGTCCTGTAAGTTTTCATACTTTTGTGACACTAAAAAATAAATGATGCAAATCTCAATTATTATTACTTCTGTCGTTGTTGTCAATGTGATTCACACATCTGCATCGGGAATGGTATAAATATAATTGAAAAACTATATTACAAACCTTCCAAATACTGGAAGGTTTTTTTTTGAATAAAAATTAAAAAAAATAATACAATAATGGAATTAAATAAGTACAGCAAAACCATCACTCAAGATCAAACACAACCTGCGGCGCAAGCGATGTTGTACGGTATTGGTTTAACTGAAGAAGATTTGAAAAAAGCACAAGTTGGTATTGTGAGCATGGGTTACGATGGTAATACTTGCAACATGCACTTGAATGATTTAGCAAAAGATGTGAAGAAGGGTGTTTGGGATGTGAATCTGGTCGGACTTATTTTTAATACTATTGGCGTAAGTGACGGAATTTCGAATGGTACTGAAGGAATGCGTTTTTCATTGGTTTCCCGTGATGTTATTGCAGATTCTATAGAAACAGTTGTAGGTGCACAATGGTACGATGGTGTAATTGCAATTCCTGGTTGTGATAAAAATATGCCGGGAGCATTAATCGCAATGGGTAGATTAAACCGCCCGGCGATGATGGTTTACGGAGGTTCTATTCATTCAGGAAAATGGAAAGGTGAAACATTAAATATTGTATCCGCTTTTGAAGCTTTAGGAAAAAAAGTAAAAGGAGAAATTACTCCGGAAGATTTTAAAGGCGTGATTCAAAACGCATGTCCGGGAGCTGGTGCTTGTGGTGGTATGTATACTGCCAATACAATGTCTTCTGCAATTGAAGCATTGGGTATGAGTTTGCCATACAGTTCTTCAAACCCTGCTTTAAGTCAGGAAAAAAGAGACGAATGTCTTGCTGCCGGAGCTGCTATTAAAATTTTATTAGAAAAAGATATTAAGCCAAAAGATATCATGACGCGTAAAGCTTTCGAAAACGCTATTACAATTGTAGCGGTTTTAGGAGGTTCTACAAATGCAGTAATGCATTTAATTGCAATGGCACATTCTGTTGGTATTACAATTACTTTAGATGATTTTCAGGCAATTAATGACAGAACACCAGTTTTGGCAGACATGAAGCCAAGTGGTAAATATATGATGGAAGATATTCATGAAGTTGGAGGAATTCCTTCTGTAATGAAATATTTATTAAAAGTTGGATTGATTCATGGAGATTGTTTAACAGTAACAGGAAAAACTGTAGCAGAGAATTTAGCTGCTACTCCTGATTTACAAGACGGACAAGAAGTAATCCATGAAATTCAAAAAGCGTTGAAACCAACAGGAAATATTCAGGTTTTATACGGAAATCTTGCTTCTGAAGGTGCTGTAGCAAAAATCAGCGGAAAAGAAGGAGAATATTTCGAAGGCCCTGCTGTTGTATTTGAAGGTGAATTTGAAGTAATTCCTGGTCTTGAGGCCGGAAAAATTAAACCGGGTAATGTAGTCGTCATCAGGTATTGTGGACCAAAAGGTGGTCCGGGAATGCCTGAAATGCTGAAGCCTACATCTGCAATTATCGGAGCCGGATTAGGAAGCACTTGTGCATTGATCACAGATGGTAGATTCTCCGGAGGTTCACATGGCTTTGTCGTAGGACACATTACACCAGAAGCATATGATGGTGGTGGTATTGCTTTAGTAAAAGATGGTGATTTAATCGCGATCGATGCTGTAAAAAATACAATCGACCTGAAGATATCTGACGAAGAATTCGCAGCTCGTAAAGCAGCCTGGGTTCAGCCTCCTCTAAAAGTTACAAAAGGAGTTTTGCTTAAATATGCAAGATCGGTTTCAAGCGCTTCTACAGGTTGCGTTACCGATAATTAATTTTACAAAGAAAAAATCAAAAATCAATACCAGTTATAATATCAAAAGTCAATAGCAATTACAATAAAAAACATAAAAAATTAATTTTTGCCATTGCCATTGAATTTTGATATTGAAATTGACATTGAAAAAACAATATACTATGAAAATATCAGGGGCAGAAGCCGTTATTAGATGTTTATTAGCAGAAGGAGTAGATTTAGTTTATGGATATCCGGGAGGAGCCATAATGCCGGTTTACGACGAATTATATAAATTTCAGGACCAGTTACACCATGTTTTGGTGCGTCATGAACAAGGTGCAACACATGCAGCTCAGGGATATGCCAGAGCTACAGGAAAAGTTGGGGTGGCTATTGCTACTTCAGGGCCGGGAGCTACAAACTTAGTCACCGGAATTGCTGATGCTCAGATCGATTCGACACCAATGGTTTGTATTACCGGACAGGTGGGGAGACATTTGTTAGGATCTGATGCTTTTCAGGAAACAGATATTATCGGAATTTCGACTCCGGTTACCAAATGGAATTTTCAGGTTACTGAGGCTTCTCAAATTCCTGAAATTATAGCAAAAGCCTTTTATATTGCACGTTCCGGACGTCCAGGGCCTGTATTGATCGATATTACTAAAAACGCTCAGTTTGACGAGTTCGAATTTAGTTATGAAAAATGTACAGCGATCAGAAGTTATGTTCCGGTTCCTAAATTAAAATTAGACAAAGTAGCCGAAGCTGCTGCTTTGATCAATAGCGCTAAAAAACCGTTTATTGTTTTTGGTCAGGGAATAATTTTGGGTCAGGCCGAAGAACAGTTAAAAGCATTTATCGAAAAATCCGGAATTCCGGCAGGATGGACAATCCTTGGCCTTTCGGCTTTGCCAACAGATCACCCGTTAAACGTTGGTATGTTAGGAATGCACGGAAATTATGCACCAAATTTACTGACGAATGAATGCGATGTTTTAATCGCGTTGGGTATGCGTTTTGACGATCGTGTTACCGGTAAATTAAGTACTTATGCGAAACAGGCAAAAGTAATTCACTTTGAAATTGATCCTGCAGAAGTCGATAAAAACGTAAAAACCGAAGTAGCGGTTTTAGGAGACGTAAAAGAAGCTTTAAATGCATTATTGCCGTTAATTGATGCAAAATCACATGATTTGTGGCATAATGAATTTAAAGAATTACATAAAATAGAGGTAGAATCTGTTATAAACGAAGAGTTAAACCCAACGAATGGTAAAGGGATCTCGATGGGTGAAACTATGGAAATGATCAATAAACACTCAAAAGGTGATGCGATTATTGTTTCAGATGTTGGACAACACCAAATGTTTGCTTGCCGTTATGCTAAATTTAATCAAACCAAAAGTAATATTACTTCAGGAGGTTTAGGAACAATGGGATTTGCATTGCCGGCTTCTATTGGAGCTAAAATGGGAAGACCGGATCGTGAAGTAGTTGCGATTATTGGTGATGGAGGTTTTCAAATGACAATTCAGGAATTGGGAACAATTTTCCAAACAAAAGTTCCGGTAAAAATTGTTATCCTAAACAATGAATTCTTAGGAATGGTACGTCAGTGGCAAGAGTTATTTTTTGATAACAGATATGCTTCGACCAATATGATCAATCCAAATTTTGTTGCCATCGCAGAAGGATATTACATTAAATCTAAAAAAGTAACGCAAAGAGAAGATCTTGATGCTGCTGTCGCTGAAATGATGGCCTCAAAAGATTCTTATTTCTTAGAAGTTATGGTCGAAAAAGAAAATAATGTATTTCCAATGATTCCAACAGGAGCTTGTGTTTCTGAAATTAGATTAAGCTAAAGAAAAAAAGTTTCAGGTTTTAGTCCCGATAGCTATCGGGATTGAAACAAATAAAACTAAAAAACAAATGGAAGATAAAACATTTACCATATCGGTATACTCAGAAAATAACGTGGGTTTATTAAATAGAATATCAGGAATATTCTTAAAGCGTCACATTAATATATTAAGTCTAAATGTTTCAGAATCAGAAATAGAGAATGTTTCAAGATTTATTATCGTTGTAAACACAACTGAAAAATGGGTTCAGAATATAGTAGGGCAAATAGAGAAGCAAATAGAAGTGATAAAAGCTTTTTATCACACAGACGAAGAGACTATTTACTTAGAAAATGCTTTGTTTAAAATTGCTTCAAGTTTGTTGTTTGATGAAAAACAAATTCAAAATATCATCAAAGAAAGCCAGGCAACAATCGTAACTGTTTCTCGTGATTTCTTCGTGATTTCGAAATCTGGAAGACGTTCTGAAATTGAAGAATTATATGCAAAATTTAAACCGTACGGCATTATGCAATTTGTACGTTCGGGCAGAATATCAGTTTCTAAAGAAAAAATGGAGATTTCATCATTATTAGAAACATTCAAATAGTATCATCTTAGTTACATAATAATCAATTATTAAATTACAACATTCATTAAATATTAAAAACAAAATGGCAAATTATTTCAATACATTACCACTTAGATTACAATTAGAACAATTAGGAGTTTGCGAATTTATGGAGCAATCTGAATTTGCAGACGGGATTTCAGCATTAGCAGGAAAAAAAGTTGTCATTGTAGGCTGCGGTGCACAAGGTTTGAATCAGGGTTTAAATATGAGAGATTCAGGATTAGATATTTCATATGCATTACGTGCAGATGCAATCGCTGAAAAAAGAGCTTCTTATAAAAATGCTACTGAAAACGGTTTTACAGTAGGTACTTACGAAGAATTAATTCCAACTGCTGATCTAGTTTGTAACTTAACACCAGATAAACAACATACTGCTGTAGTTACCGCCATTATGCCATTAATGAAACAAGGTTCGACTTTAGCTTACTCTCACGGTTTTAATATTGTTGAAGAAGGAATGCAAATTCGTAAAGATATTACAGTAATTATGTGTGCGCCTAAATGTCCTGGTTCTGAGGTTCGTGAAGAATACAAAAGAGGATTTGGTGTACCAACACTTATCGCTGTTCACCCGGAGAATGACCCAAACGGTTTTGGTTTAGATCAGGCAAAAGCTTATGCTGTTGCAACCGGAGGACACAAAGCGGGAGTTTTAAAATCATCATTTGTTGCTGAAGTAAAATCAGATTTAATGGGGGAGCAAACTATCCTTTGCGGATTATTGCAAACTGGTTCTATTTTATGTTTTGATAAAATGGTAGAAAAAGGAATCGAGCCTGCATATGCTTCAAAATTAATTCAATACGGATGGGAAACTATCACAGAAGCTTTGAAACATGGTGGTATCACAAATATGATGGATCGTTTATCTAATCCTGCAAAAATCGAAGCTTACGAAATTGCTGAAGAATTAAAAGACATCATGCGTCCTTTATTCCAAAAACACCAGGATGATATTATTTCAGGAGAATTCTCAAGAACAATGATGATTGACTGGGCTAATGACGATAAAAATTTATTGACTTGGAGGGCTGCTACAGGAGAAACTAATTTTGAGAAAACAGCTCCAACAGATGCTCCAATTGCTGAACAAGAATATTTTGATAATGGAGTTTTAATGATTGCTATGGTTAAAGCTGGTGTAGAATTAGCTTTCGAAACGATGACTGAAGCAGGAATTATCGAAGAATCAGCTTATTATGAGTCATTACACGAATTACCATTAATTGCAAATACAATCGCTAGAAAGAAATTGTTTGAAATGAACCGTGTTATTTCGGATACAGCAGAATATGGTTGTTATTTATTTGACCATGCTTGCAAACCGTTATTGACAGATTACATGAAAACTGTTGAAACTAACATTATAGGAAAACCATTCTCAACTTCTAACGGAGTAGATAATGCTATTTTAATTGCTGTAAACAAAGAAATTCGTCAACATCCTATCGAAGAAGTAGGAGCATGGTTGAGAGAATCAATGACAGCAATGAAAAAAATTGGATAATAAATTGGGAATTACCGCACATTCGGTTGTGGAATTTGCACTGTATCTTTGTTTTGTATGATATTTTGAATTAGTAAGCACTTATTAAAAAAAATGGATATAGATGCATATTGCATTCACTTAACTTCGGCGAGCAAGTAAGTTAAGTGAAGCTAATCCCTAATGAGGGGTATATTTTATAAAAAAAATATACTTGTTGAATTTTCATTATAATTAATAAAGCTGCTGCTATTTTCAAAATAGAAGGACGCATTGTAGTACAGAATTACAAAATTAATTGTTATTGAAATTGTTAAAATAAAAAGGCATGGTATTCATTTATCGTGCCTTTTTTGCGAAAAGCTTTTTTGTTGAAAAAAGTAAAATTTTATAATATATGCAGAAAAAGACAATATTTTTTTTAATATGTGTTTTTTTTAGACATAATTTATGAATTAAATAATTTTAAGAATACGCTGATATTTAATACATTTATAAAAAAATTCCAAAAACATATGAGTTATTATAAAATTGAAAATTTAGAACAATATTTTAAACATTACAATAAGTCAATAAGGGAGCCAAGGAAGTTTTGGGGGAAAATTGCTGAAGAAAATTTTACATGGTATCAACACTGGGAAAAAGTAGTTGATTTTAATATGGCTGATGCCGAAGTGAAATGGTTTACTGACGCAAAAGTTAACATTACCAAAAATTGCATCGATAGACACTTAAGTAAAAGAGGAGAAAAAACGGCTATTATTTTTGAACCGAACGATCCTTCAGAAAGTGCTTTACATATAACATATAACGAATTATACGAGAGAGTTTCGAAAATGGCGAATGTTTTGCGTGAGCAAGGCGTACGTAAAGGAGACAGAGTCTGTATTTATTTACCAATGATTCCTGAATTGGCTGTTGCTGTTTTAGCTTGTGCCAGAATAGGAGCGATTCACTCTGTTATTTTTGCAGGATTTTCAGCTTCGGCAGTTTCTGCAAGAATTAACGATTGCGAATGCAAAATGGTGATTACTTCTGATGGAGGTTACAGAGGAAATAAAAACATTGATTTAAAAGGAATTGTAGATGAAGCATTAGATACTTGCCCATCTGTTACTAATGTTTTGGTTGTAAAAAGAACCAATACTAATGTAAAAATGAAAGAAGGACGTGACAAATGGTTACAGCCTTTATTAGATGTTGCTTTAGACAATAGTGTTGCCGAAATTATGGATGCAGAAGATCCATTGTTTATTTTGTATACTTCAGGATCTACAGGAAAACCTAAAGGAATGGTTCATACTACAGCCGGGTATATGGTTTATACAGCCTATACTTTTAAAAATGTTTTCAGTTACGAAGAAAATGATATTTTCTGGTGTACGGCAGATATTGGATGGATTACTGGTCACTCTTATATATTATACGGACCATTATTAAATGGAGGAACAACGGTAATTTTTGAAGGTGTACCATCTTATCCGGATTTTAGCCGTTTTTGGGATATTATCGAAAAACACAAAGTAACTCAGTTTTATACAGCGCCAACTGCAATTCGTTCGTTAGCAAAAGAAAGTTTAGATTATATTCAAAAATATCCTCTAAAATCGCTAAAAGTAATTGGATCAGTAGGAGAGCCAATCAACGAAGAGGCTTGGCACTGGTTTAATGACCACGTTGGAGATAAAAGATGTCCTGTTGTAGATACATGGTGGCAAACTGAAACTGGCGGAATCATGATTTCACCAATTGCTTTTGTAACACCTACAAAACCAACATATGCAACTTTGCCATTACCAGGAATTCAGCCTGTTTTAATGGATGAAAAACGCAATGAGATTGAAGGAAATCAAGTTGTGGGAAGTTTATGTATTAAATTCCCTTGGCCTGGAATCGCCAGAACAATCTGGGGTGATCACCAACGTTATAAAGACACTTATTTCTCTGCTTTCCCTGGAAAATATTTTACAGGAGACGGAGCTTTAAGAGACGAAGTAGGGTATTACAGAATCACCGGTAGAGTAGATGATGTTGTAATTGTTTCAGGACATAATTTAGGAACAGCGCCTATCGAAGATGCTATCAACGAGCATCCTGCAGTTGCAGAATCTGCAATTGTTGGATTCCCACACGATATTAAAGGAAATGCTTTATACGGTTTCGTGATTCTAAAAGAAACGGGAGAATACAGAGACAGAGCCAACTTAACAAAAGAGATCAATCAATATATTTCTGATCACATTGGTCCAATTGCAAAATTAGATAAAATTCAGTTTGTATCTGGTTTACCAAAAACACGTTCAGGAAAAATCATGCGTAGAATTTTACGTAAGATCGCCGAAGGTGATTTCTCAAATTTTGGAGATATTTCAACTTTATTGAATCCTGAAATTGTAGACGAAATTACAAAAGAAAGAATTTCTTAATTCTGAAATAAACAGAAATAAAAAATGCCTCTTAATTTTAAGAGGCATTTTTTTATATTGTAAAAATCAATTGTAGATTTTAGCGCATTTTTTATCATTTCGACGTAAGGAGAAATCTTCGCAAGTAACTCCGCATAGAAAATGGGTTTCTTATATTTTCTTTAAATAATAATAGTAAAAATTCTAACCTTAAATTTCCTTATATAACTTATATGGTTTAACTTTTCTATTTAATCCCCAATCGAGATTTTAACTTCAAAAACAAAAGCGCAATTTTATACGCATCTTCTGAAGAAGAATTTCTGTCACTTTTTGGAATTTTGTAAATTTCGCTTAAATCATCCAAAGAAAATTGTTTATCATTGATGTCCATTAATTTTCTGTACATCATATCGATATCCAATGCTTCATTTTTTAATCTTCCACAATCCAAACGTTCTAGGGCAGCGTTTAACATCTCTATATCAAAATTAATATGATGTCCTACCAAAATAGAATTACCAATAAAATTAACAAATGCTTCAATCGCATCTGGTTCAGGCATTTTAAGCATTTTGCTCTCGATGATAAATTCATTCGAAAGTCCGTTATCCTGCAAGAATTTGTATTGCAGCAAAACAGCTTCGAAATTATCTTTTATCACAATACCATCATCAATTACAGAGAAAGCACCCAAAGACAGGATCACATCCTTGTTAGGATTTAACCCTGAAGTTTCAGTAGATAAAACCACAAATCTATTAGGTTTTGTTTCGAATTTAGTCAGGTATTCTTTCCAGAAATCCGGATATTCTTTGTTGATATTTTTAATCCAGTCTAGCATATTTATGAGAATTGTGTAAGTTGAAATTTACTCTTAATTAGTTCCTCAAGATCTTTCATTGGGGTTAAGGCATTTTTTAACTTTTCTTTGTCCGTTTTAGACATTTCTCGCAAATTTATATATTGTCCTGAGTCGTCATTCTTTAATCCTTCGACAGTTCTAAATTTTGAGAGCGTTAAAAAAGCTTCGGCACAGCTTAAGTAAATTTCAGCATTTTTAGAATCTGTAATTGCTAATTGTTTGAATCTCAAATAGGTATTTTTGATTCCTTTGATGTTAGCATTTAAAATCAACAAACGTGCAGCATCAATTAACGGCATTAATGCACGTGTTTTGATGTCGAATTTTGTTTTGTGCGGTCCTTCTTCTTCAACAATGAATTTTTTGAAGAAACTCAAAGGAGAATTTCTTTTTAAAGCATCATTACCTAAAAAGTCGAAGAACAATGTATTATTAACAGCATTTTTGAAGATAACATTTTCGATTACTTCTTCAATTTTTGGTTCTCCAAAAACAATTTCATAATCAAAGAAAATACTACTTAAATCGTTGCTGTTTTCACCTGGAGTATTCATCCAGCTGTTGTATTGTTTTGTCCAGTCTGTCAATGATTTACACCATAACATATTGCTTCCCATATGTCCGTTTGGACAATATTCGTAACCTACTTTTTCTAATATCGAAGTAGTTCTTTTAGCCAGTCTTAAAAAGTAATCTTTTACTTCTCTGTATTTCTCAGGCGCAACATCTTCAAAAATAAGAATACTATCCTGGTCTGTTAGTAATAATTGCTCCTTTCGTCCCTGACTACCAATACTTAACCATGCAAAACGGGCAGGAGGTGAGCCTAAATCTAAAATAGACAATTCGACAGCACGTTTTATAATCGCCAGATTGATTTCGCTGGCAATATTACTAATATGAGAAATCGGGATGTTTTTTTGAATTGAGTTTTGAATTAAATCAGACAAACGATCACGGATTTGTTTTAAGTCTTTTGGAAGCTGAGAGCGTTTAATTTCTTTAATTAAAACACCAGGATTACTAGCTTGAGCCACAATTAAATCGTGCTCAGAAATAATTCCTTTTACAGCAGATTTACTCGTGCCGTCTTTAGTAACACATAAATGCGTTACATTATTTTTTAGCATTAACAATTGCGCTTCGGCAAGAGAAACATTTTCTATTACGGTAACTACCGGCGACGACATGATTTTATCAATCGTTTCTGTGATAGGATAGCGGCCTGTCGCAATTTTAGACGATAAATCAGCATTTGTGACAATACCAATTGGATTGTTTTTTTCGCAAATCACAATATTATCTACCATAGATTCCGTCATCAGGATCGCAACATCTTTTATAATGCTGTTTGATTCTGTTGTTAATGGCGAATTATTATAGGCAAGTGACTGAATATATTGCATTTCTGATTGTTGATCTACATAAAAAGCAGTGTCAGAAATCAATTTCCCATTAGAGTTTACGTTGTCTTTTGCATGTCTTGAATTGATAGCAAAATTCTCTAATAAAAAGTTTAAAACATCAGAATTATTAGCCACAAAAGGTCTGAAAACAGCGATAGGAATAGCATAAATAATACTTTCTTCACGTGCTTTTGCCGTCATCATATAGTTATTTTTGGCAAAAAACGGACGTAAACCAAAAATATCGCCTTCATGACATTTGTTTATAATCGTTTCTTCGGCATCAGCAATTGTTGTTAAATTTATGACACCCGAAGCCACTACATAAAAGCTATCATGTAGTAAATCATTTATTTGAAAAAGTACAGCGTGTTTTTCTAAATTGATAACACGAATGTTTGTAGCAATATCAGATAATTCCTGAAAAGTTAAATTATCAAATGGCGGGTATTCTTTTAAAAAATCTGCAATATGCTCAGCAATTGTATTCATACGTTTGATAATTTTTTTAAAGTATCGAATGTAAAAATAATAAAATAAACTCTTACAATGAAAGCATCTTTGCGAGAATGTAATTATTTTAATAAAATGTTAAAATTTAATGATTTACGGGCTTTAAAAAAGCTTTTTTAGGAGTTTAAAATCATTATTATCATTTGAGTTTTTATTTCTGTCCGGAAATAGAAGCACAATCGATCGTCAAGAACTTATTTATGATTAAACGTTTGGTATTTGACTGAAATAAGAAAGATCAATAGAAAGGCGAGTTTCGAAATATTCTATTTTACATAATATAAATTATAGTTCAAATTGTATAAGTCCTAAAACGGTGCAAAACACCGTAAATCCAGCCTTATTCGTATAGTTTCGTGAGAATCGTTTCTTTCGGAACTAAATCAGAACCACCTCTTTTGGTAAACTGTATCACTCCATCATTTACATAAAGTACTGCGCTTACAGAACCATTTTTGGCTTTCATACTAATTTGAGCTTTTTCACCAAGCGTATATACATATCCGGTAACTTCCATAACACCGGTTACGAATTTTTCATTAGCGCTTGTAATTTCTGCAGTTCCAAATATTTTACTGTTAGATTGCGCTATATTTAAAGTCAAAACATATTCTTTGCTACAATCCTTGCAATTTTCTGTGCTCCATGTACCTGTAAATCGATTTGTTTGTGAATGTGCTGAAAAAGAAATAAATAGCAACAGTAGAATGAATTTTTTCATTAGAATTAGGCTTTGTTTGTAAAATATCTTCAAATATAAACGAAAAAAGCATTCACCGTGGCGAATGCTTTTCTTTTCGTTATAAAATTAAATTATTTTATTTTTTTCAAATAAACAGATTTTCCGTTTAATGCAACGTTAATTTCATTGTTTTTCTCTGAAAAAGTCGTTCTCAAAGCATTTCCTTTAAAAATGGTAACATCACCGTAAACTTTTCCAGTTTCATCAGAAATATATTCAAATAATAATTTTTTGTTATCTGGCTCAATTCCAATTTTATAACTTGAAAATTTCGAAGTTTCTAAATTGAATTCCTGTTGAGTGTCGATGATTTTGCCATCAGCATAAAAATTGGTAACTGATTTGTTTAAAGTTATGTCAGGATAATACTGATTAACTTTTTGAAGAAGTGCGTATTGCTCCGGGCTTGCATCTTCTTTTTTAGATGTAATTGTCTGTGCAAACGAAATTGATGTAAAAATAAGAGCGAATAGTAAAGAGAAATTTTTCATAAATTTTAATTTTTAGGATTAGTTTGAAAATCAATTATTGAAATTCAATTTTTGGCTTAAAACGAACGCGGTTTTTATATAAAAACGCGTTAAATTATATAACAAGGTACTAAATATTTACCTTTGCAGGAAATTAAAAGCAATTTTTTAAGAAAATGACAACAAAAAAATACATTAAACTCATCCTTATTTTAGGTTCTCTAACCGCACTTGGCCCTTTTTCAATAGATATGTACTTGCCTGGTTTCTCAGGTATTGCTAAAGATTTACATACAACTGTTGCAAAAGTTTCAATGAGTTTATCGAGTTATTTTATCGGAATTTCCGCCGGACAATTGCTTTACGGACCATTATTAGACCGTTTTGGGCGTAAAAAACCTCTGTTTATTGGTCTTTTGGTTTACATATTAGCCTCATTAGGTTGTGTTTATGTAGCTGATATTGATTCTTTTATTCTTTTACGATTTGTCCAGGCCATTGGTAGTTGTGCCGCGACAGTAGCTTCTGTAGCAATGGTTAGAGATTTATTTCCGGTTAAAGATATTCCGAAAGTATTTTCTTTATTGATGCTGGTTCTTGGGCTTTCGCCGATGTTGGCGCCAACAATTGGTGGTTATGTTACCGAAGATTATGGCTGGCATACGGTATTTTTTATTTTAATGTGTATGGGAATTGCAATTTTAATTGCCGCCCAGGTCGGTTTGCCAAATAGCTACAAACCAGACACTTCGATTTCATTGAAACCAAAACCGATTATTTCGAACTTTTTAAAAGTTTTAAAAGAACCTCAGTTTTTCACTTACGCATTTACGGGATCTATCTCTTTTTCTGGCTTATTTACTTACGTAGCGGCCTCTCCTATAATTTTTATGGATATTTATCATGTAGACGCTAAAACTTACGGATGGATTTTTGCCTTTATGTCGGTAAGTTTTATCGGATCGAGCCAGCTAAACTCAGTTTTGTTGAAGAAATTTTCAAGTGAGCAAATGATTTTTGGAGCATTAATTACACAATCTGTCATTGCCAGCGTTTTCCTGATACTTGCTGTAAATAATTTACTGGGATTATACGAAACAATTGCAATGCTTTTCTTGTTTTTAGGATGCTTGGGAATTTCAAATCCTAATACAGCCGGACTTACAATGGCGCCTTTTGCTAAAAATGCCGGAAGTGCTTCCGCTTTAATGGGTGCAATTCAGCTTGGTTTGGGAGCTTTGGCATCATTTGCTGTTGGGGTGTTTGTTAAGGATTCTGTAGCGCCTATGGTAGTTATTATGACATCAACAACCATTATTGCTTTTATTGTTTTAAATATTGGAAAACGTTTTATTAAAGAAAAAGTCGAAGTCTCTAAAGATGATGATGTTTTGGTTGGGCATTAAAAATTAATAATTTTCAATTTTTTAAATCCCAAATTCCAAATTTTACGCAATATTTCTATTATTTTTTTAGGAGCTAATCCCGCTATTCGTTCCACCCGAGCGATAGCGAACTGACAAAGTAATCTTTTGTGGCGAACACCGCCACAAAAGAATTTCCTCTGCTATCAGGGCTAGAACAATCATTTTCATAACAATATTTTCGTGTAGCTAGTCATTTCTTATTAACTAGATCTAAACTGAAGCATTTAAGATATATTCTAAATGAACTAAAAAAGCCAGAATTTAATAATTCTGGCTTTTTCTATATATGTAAATATTCACAATTCAATTGGAATTTGGAATTTTTTAAAATTGAAAATTTAAAATTCATCTATTCACTTTGTTGTCTTTTATCAGGCCTAATAATCATTCTCAAAGACTGATCTCTGGCAAAATAAGCAACCATCCAGTTCCAGAATGTATTTAATCTGTTTCTATAAGTAATTAGGGATATTAAGTGGATAAACAGCCAGATAACCCAGGCAAAAAATCCTTTAAAATGCCATTTTGGACTTGGTAAATCGACTACGGCTTTGTTTTTTCCTATAATTGCCATAGAACCTTTGTCATTATAAGTAAAAGGTTTTAAAGGTTTATTTTGAACTAAAGCTTTAAAGTTTTTAGCCAGATTTAAACCTTGCTGAATCGCAACCTGAGCAACTTGCGGATGTCCGTCAGGGAAATTTTTATCACCGGCGGTAATGGCTGTATCGCCAATAGCGTAAATATTTATAAGTCCGTCGACTTTATTGTATTGGTCTGTCGCCATACGTCTTCCGCGAGCGTAACTTTCTTTTGGGATTCCGTCAAAAATTTTAGCCGAAACTCCCGCAGCCCAAATTAAATTTTTGGTTTTGATGGTTTCTCCATTTTCAAAATGCACCGTATCATCTACATAATCTACTACGCGTGTGTGCAGCTTTACTACAACGCCTAATTTGGTTAGCGCGTCTAAGGTATCTTGTTGCGAAGCTTTACTCATAGGAGCGAGTAGTGCGTCTCCCCCATCGACCAAATACACATTACTGGCTGATGTTTCGAGTTCCGGATATTCTTTTAATAAAATGTTTTTACGCATTTCGGCAAACATTCCGGAAACCTCTACTCCTGTTGGTCCTCCTCCGGCAACAACAATCGTTAATAATTTACGACGTTTACGAATATCTTTGGTGATAGCTGCTTTCTCCAGGTTTTTAAGCAAGGTATTACGCATTTCGATGGCATCATTTAAGGTTTTCATCGGAATGGCGTTTTTCATTACGTTTTCCATGCCAAAATAACTGGTTTCGGCTCCTGTAGCAAAAACCAAATGATCGTACGTTAATTCGCCGTTATTAAGGATTATTTTATTTTCGGCAGGAACTACAGAAAGTAATTCGCCTAAACGAAACTGAAGATTTTTTTTGCCTGCAAAGAATTTTCTAAAAGGATAACTGATACTTGATGGTTCTAAAAACGCTGTAGCAACCTGATATATAAGTGGTGGGAAAAAATTGTAATTGTTTTTGTCTACAAGGGTTACTTGTATTTGAGGATGGTCTACAAGCTCTTTCGCAAGATTTATACCTGCAAAACCACCTCCTATGATGACTATGTTCATATATTATTTATTAAGTAGGATTCGTGATTAAACTGTTTCTGCTTCAGCAGTTGTATAAATTTAACATTATAATTCCATATATAAAACCCAATTTGAGTTTTCTTTTTATAGTGGAAATTAATTAATGAGTTTTAGTCTCATCATAATATCTGTTTGTTCGTCATTACCCAGTTTAAAAATGTGCTTGTCAAATTCAACAAAACCATTTTTTGTATAGAAATTGATGGCTCTTAGATTTTCTTCCCAGACTCCTAACCATACGTAGTGAACATCTTTGTCTTTTGCAATTTGAATTGCTTTTTCATAAAGTAATTGTCCGACTTTTTTTCCATGAAATTCTTTTGAAACGTAGATTCTTTCGATTTCAAGTGCTGTATCGTCTTTTAATTCGGTTTGAGATTCTCCGAAATTTACTTTTAAATAACCAATTACATTATTTTCAAGCGTTGCAAAATAAAATTCAGAATCAGTGTTGTTAAGTTCTTCTGTTAGTTTGTCGCTGGAAAATTTTTCATCTAGATATTTTGTCATGTTTTCGTCATCGTTTGATTCCGAAAATGTTTCATGAAAAGTTTTTCGACCAATTTCTTTCAATTGATCGAGTTCTTGTACTGTTATTCTTTTTATTTCAATAGTTTCCATAGGTAACTTTCTGTTGTTTTTTTAAGGTTTAGAATACCTTATAAAAATACAACAGAAACTATGAAAAGTAATAATTGAGGATATTACTTTTTGAATTTTTTAACAGGTTTTTCTGTTACTTCAACTTTGTTTTGCAAAACGTAATTGGCTAGCAATTTTTCGATCAATTCATCTTTGGTAAGATGGTGAAAAACGGTTTTTACTTTCGTTTTTAAATCGGCTGAAATATCGTGATTGGGTTTTGTTTTGAAGATTTGTTTTGCCCATAAAAGCGTATTATTTTCTTCTAAACTTACAACTGAAGGTTTTTGAAATTGAGTGAATTTAATTCCTAATTCTTTTTCGAATTCCGGAATTTCGGCTGTTTCTTCTTCTTGCAAAACGGTTAAAGAAAGCCCCTTTGCTCCTGCCCTTGCAGTTCTACCACTACGGTGAACGTAATTTTCGTACGTATCCGGTAAATGGTAATTAATTACATAAGAGATTTCTTTTACGTCGATTCCTCTTGCTGCTAAATCTGTTGCAACCAGAATATTGATGTGTCCTTCACGAAATTGCTCCATGATTCTGTCACGAATTCCCTGAGATAAACTTCCGTGTAATGCGCCTGAAGAAAAACGATTAATGGCTAAGTTTTTAGCCAGTTTGTTTACTGCAGCTTTGGTTTTGCAGAAAATGATTCCGCGTTCTCCGTCTCTTGAGTTTAAGAAGTGCATTAAAACATCTAATTTGTCAATTGGATCCACTACAATATATTCGTGATCAATTCCTTGGTTACCAACGGTTTCCATATTGGCGCTCACCTGAACTACATTTTTGTTTAAGTAATTCTGAATCAATTGTTTGATTGTTCCAGGCAAAGTAGCCGAAAACAATAAAGTTCTGTGTTTTTTAGGAAGTTCGGCTACGATTTCGTCTAAGCTTTCTTTTAGGATCGAAACCATTTCGTCGGCTTCGTCTAAAACTAAATATTGTGCTTGTTTTAAATCGATTGCTTTACGCTGAATTAAATCAATTAAACGTCCCGGAGTTGCAACAACGATATGTGTTGGTTGTGATAAACGCTCGATTTGAGGTTTTATCGGGATTCCGCCACAAGTTGAAGCGATGGAGATGTTTGGAATGTGTTTTCCGAAATCTTCTAAGTTTCTAAAAATTTGTTGTCCAAGTTCTCTAGTTGGTACCAAAATAACAGCTTGTACAATTGGTGATTTAGTATCGATTAATTGTAATAATGGTAATCCGAAAGCGGCTGTTTTACCGGTTCCGGTTTTGGCTAAACCTACCACATCGTGGGTTTCAGTCAGCAATAACGGAATTGTTTTTTGTTGAATTTCTGTTGGTTCAACAATGTTCAATTCGCTTAAAGCTTTTAAAATTGGTGCTGAAATTCCTAATGATGAGAATTGTTTAGACATTGTTTTTTTAGTTTAGTCCCGATAGCTATCGGGATGATTTTAGATTTTAGAATCTGCCACAGATTACTCCGATTAAAATGATTTTTTAGAACCTTTGGTTCTGTTTTATTTTTATCATTTCGACGAAGGAGAAATCACATCCAATATTTGACAAACTTTGTCTGATACTAGTGTGATTTCTCCTTCGTCGAAATGACAAAACTGAGAAAACTTTATTATTCGTCGTCTGGTTCGTTCATGATTTTCTCACGATACTTTTTACCTATTAGTAAAACCAGTTTTAGTTTGTAATCGTCAACCAGCCATTCGCGGTAGTTTTTACTACATTGGCTCAAACATTTAGAATAACGTTTGATACGACAATCGATATCGTCGTCAAGCTCTTTTCCTAATGATTTAGCTTCCTGAAGCGTTTCGGTATTATCAACACACATTGAAGCGTGTTGCTCTAACGATTTGTCTAATACTACTTTAGAACGTAAATTTTGTTTAATGATTAGTTTGTGTTCTTCATCAACATCAAAAGTAACATCGGCAGTTTTAGCGAATTTTGCACGTAATTCCGGCGGCATACTGTATTTGAAATACAATTCGATTTCGGTATCATCACGAAGGTTTTCCAGATAAAATTCCGGTGATTTAAAGATGTGTTGCCAGTTTACAGGTTCGCTCCATAAACCAAAACGTGCTGCATTGTTTCCTAAATCGATTACTGTAAACTCGTCTTTACCAGGTAATTTACGAGATCCACGACCAATCATTTGGTAATATAATGTAAGCGATTTTGTCGCTCTGTTTAGTATAATAGTTTCTACTGTAGGTTCATCGAAACCTGTGGTTAAGATTCCAACAGATGTTAAAATGGCATCCGGAGTCTTTTTAAACCAAGCCAGGATATCTTTACGCTCCTCTGAACTACTTGTGTTATCAAGGTGTCTGATGTCGTAACCTGCTTCTCTAAAGGTTTCATATACATATAGTGAGGTATGAATACCGTTATTGAAAATCAGGGTCTTTTTGCCTAACGAACGTTCTGTATACGCATGCAAAAGTTTTTCCTGCATTATGGTATTGGTATACAGATCATCTGATGATTTTACGGTGTAATCTCCGTTGATACCTACTTTTAATGATGTTAATCCCACATCATAACTATAGGTGGTTGCACGTGCAAGGAATCCCTTGTCGATTAATGAGCTAATGGTGTCTCCCACAATAAGTTCATCGTAACTCTGGTGCATTGGTAATTTTATATTCGAACTCAATGGTGTTGCTGTTACCCCAAGGATAAAGGCATTTTTGAATGAGTTTAATAATTTTCTGAATGAGTTGTAATGCGCCTCATCGATAATAACCAAACCAATGTTGTCAAGATGCAATTTCTCATCATTAATACGGTTTTTCAACGTCTCAACCATGGCCACGAAACATGAAAAATCGTTTTGGTCAGGTAATTCTTTTACTTTACTGTTAATGATTTTATTAGAAACGCCAAACCCTTTAAGCATTTTTGAGGTTTGTTTACAAAGTTCGATACGATGCGTTAAAACCACCACTTTTTTATCATTATTAGCTAAATAACGACGTACAATTTCGGAAAAAATCACTGTTTTTCCGCCACCTGTAGGCAATTGATACAATAAATGATGTTTCGAAGGAGCATTGTCTAAACGTTCAAAAATGGCATCGATATCGCCTTTTTGGTATGCATAAAGTTCTTTTTTCTCTTCTCTTTCTATTTCTAAAGTGTTTTGAGACATTGTTTATTTTTGGATTTTTGCAAAAATACACCGAAAAAACAGTTATTCATCTTATTTTAACGTAAAATAAATGATTTTTTTAAATAAGATTTTTTATGAGAAAAGCCTTTATAAGTCGATTTTTTCTAAAATTGCCTCAAAATCATACTTGTTTTTCCATTTTTGTTGCATAGTTTCTTGCTGAATTGACATAATTCTTTCTTTAAAATCATGTAAAATTCCGTTAGAAATTACAAAATTTACTGCTTGCTCAAATGAATTTAAAATGCTTTTGTAAAATAATTCCTGCTTTATAAAATTATTTGAGGAATAGGTTTGTGCTATTTCGATGTTATAGAGCATGATATCGGCAATGACAAAAGGGTCTACTCCTATCATTATAAAATGTTTTATAATTTTTTGCGCAACAGAACGACGCATTTTGGCTTTTGGACGCCATTTTGCATTGGGTTTCTTTATAGGAAAATATTCGTGTGATATTTTGACCTTAGATTCCTGAAGCAGTTTATCTTCTTTAGGATTAAAAACAAAATCATAATACACTTTTACCGGAGCAAATTTTTCGTACAGCTCGATAATTTGTTCTTCGAGTTGTTCTTTGTTTAATTCGGCCAGATATTTTTTTAAATCGCGTTTACTCATTATCAAACTTTAAGATTACAAAAGTAAATTACTTTCCTGATTCATACCGCAAAAACCAACGATAATACTTAATTTTGCTTGCATAAATTTAAAATATATATACATGCTCAAGATTTTCAAAGTTACCGCAATTTTAGAAGGAATCTCTTATTTAGTATTATTTGCTAATATGCTCGTTATCAAAAACAGTAATCCTGAACTTTATCATACTTTTTTACGCCCATTAGGAATGACGCATGGTGTATTATTTATAGGATATATTATATTGGCAGTTTTATTAAGAAAGTCTCAGAATTGGGATTTAAAAACTTTTGGAATTATACTGATTGCTTCTCTTATTCCGTTTGGAACTTTTTATATAGAGAAGAAATACTTAGAAAATAATGCATAAACTTTTGGATAAAATATTTAACTTTTTATATCCGCTTTTTAGGGATTGGGGAATGAGCCGCAACTTTGCGTCGTACATAAGCCTTGTCCTTAATATTGCTATTATGGTAGCTCTGGCATTTGCCATCTATTATGTAGCAAAATTTGTTTTAGTAACCCTTACTGCAATTTTTGCCCAAAAAACAAAAACCAAGTTTGATGATTATCTAATTCATAATAAAACCACTAAGTATACTGCTTATTTAATTCCGTTTTTCTTTATATACAAAGCGGTTCCTATTATTCTGGATAAGTATGAATATTGGGAATCTCTTTTTGGAAAAATAGTAGGTATTTATATCGTTCTAATCAGTTTATGGATTATAAGAACGATTTTTAATGCTTTACGCGATTATTTAAAACAAAAACCTGAATACAGCGACAAGCCTATTGATAGCTTTGTTCAGGTTATTATGATTGTTCTTTGGATTTTTGGTGTGGCGATGATTATTTCGACGCTTTTCGGAATCAAAAAAGGAGAATTATTAACTATTTTAGGAACACTTTCGGCGATTATTATCTTGATTTTCAGAGATACGATCTTAGGATTTGTTTCGAGTGTTCAGGTTGCTATAAACGACATGGTGCGTATTGGTGACTGGATTACGATGGATAAATTTGGTGCCGATGGTGATGTGATCGAAATAAACCTGACTACGGTAAAGGTTCGAAATTTTGACAACACCATTACCACGATTCCTACTTATGCGTTGAGTTCTGATTCTTTCCAGAACTGGCGAGGCATGCAAAAATCTGACGGAAGACGTATCAAAAGGCATATTTTAATAAAAAGCAGCAGTATTCGTTTCCTGAATAATGATGATCTGAATCATATGAAACGCGTTCAGCTTATTAGTTCTTATATTGAAACCAGACAAGCCGAAATCGAAAAATACAACGATTTACGCGGTGTAGATAAATCTTTGTCGCTTAATGGTCGAAATATGACCAATTTAGGATTGTTCAGAAAATATATCATGCAATATTTGATAACGCATCCGGGATTGAATAAGGATATGCATATTATGTGCCGTCAGCTGCAGTCGAGTGCGCACGGAGTTCCGTTAGAGATTTATGCTTTTTCGAGCGATAAACGCTGGGCGAATTACGAATATATTATGGCGGATATTTTTGATCATGTTATGGCTTCGGTTGTTTATTTTGATCTTGAAATATTCGAACTACCGTCGACGATTGGGCCTTTAAGTTAGTTCTCAGTCTCAGTTTTCAGTTTTCAGTTTTCAGTCTCAGTTTTCAGTCTCAGTTTTCAGTCTCAGCTAAACTGAAAACCGAGACTGAGACTGAAAACTATTTTTTCTCTTCAAAAACAAACTTCGAGTTGTGGTATTCTATTGGTGTTCCGGGCATGAAACATGGTAGATTGAAGTACGTTGTAATAATGCCGCTTCCTAAATATAATTTGTTTTCTTTTTTTAGCAAAGCTAATGGAATTCTTTTCCAGCTTCCTCCGTTGGATATAAAATGAAAATCGCCTCTTAAAGTATCTCCTTTTATATCTCCCCTAACATCTCCTGAATCTTTGCCTTGTTGATAATACGATCTTTCGTAATGTCCAAAAAATCTTTTGTCATTAATATTTATAGATAAAATTGCGGTGTCTTTATCGTTTATAGCATGATATATAATATGCTTGTACTCGCTTTTCTTGTCTTTAGAATTGCAGGACACGATTAAGATTACGATTGAAATTAAAAACAATAAAGATTTTATATTCATAGGTTGAAAGCTTTTTTTAAACCATATAAGTCAAGTAAGTTCATTTAAAGCTTTATGCTTAATTTGAGATCACTTATACTATTTTGTATCTCTAATATGGTGAAATTTTATTTATAATTCATATAGCAAAACTAATTTTCGCATTATAATTTTTTCTAAATTTAAAGAAAAAACATGGAAGATAGAGATGCTTTTTTAAGAGAATTCAGAGGAGAAACTTTAGGAACTGTAAGCGCTCAATCTTCACCGGATGAGTTGTTTCAAAATCAGACGATTAGACCTATTTTAAAACTTCAAAATGATTTGTTTATTGCGGTTTTTATCAACTATGTTAATAAAAACAAAGCTGATTTCTATTCGTATACAGTCGAGAAGAAATTGCAAACGATCGAAAATTCCATTCAGAAAGATATTAAGTTCCGAAATTCGTTAAAAGGGATTGTTATGGCGCTTTTTACTATTGAAGAATACGATACTTACATTCAGAATTCATCTAGTTTGAATAAACGAATGATGAATTTATTGATTGATCGTTTGAAAAGCCAGGTGCAATTGTTTGAATTGGAAACTAATAATTAAATATAAATAATGTCGATTAGAACTTTTTGGATAATCTTAATTAAAATCTTAGGATTAATTTTAGTTTCTGGTGCTTTAATTTTTGTTCCACAATCAATTTACTTTTTATATTATGCTATTAAAAGCGGAGATTTGATAGATTTATTACCCATTGTGGCTTTAAATTTAGTCCTGTTCTTGAGTTATTTTTTAATAGTCCGTCTTTGTTTTTATAAAACAAACTGGATTGTTGATAAATTAAAACTCGATAAAGGTTTTAAAACAGAAAATATTGAACTAAATTTTGAATCGAGTAAAATAATTTCTATTGCTATAATTGTGATTGGAGGTTTACTATTTATTGATAATATTCCAGTTCTATTTCGAGAAATTATGATTTTCTCTCAGGATAAAAATCTATTCAAAGATTATCCCAAATCTGGCTGGATTATTTTTTCTTTTTCTAAAGTAATAATTGGTTATTTATTGATGACGAACAGTTTTAGAATTGCAAAATTGATAGAAAAACAGAAATAATTTAAGTTTTTATGTTTCATCTATTCCGAAATAAATTCCCTTTAATTGATGAAAAATGGCTGGAATATACTGGTTATTTCAATCGCGCTGAAATTCCTGCGAAAACCACTCTTCTAGAAGAAAGCGAAATTTCAAAAAAGCTTTTTATTATCGAAAAAGGCTGTATTCGGGTTTGGTTCAATAATAACGGAAAAGATCTCACGACTCAGTTTTTTTTCGAAAATCAGAGTGTGGCTTCTATCGAAAGTTTTATGAAGAAAATACCAAGTCCGGTAGTCATTGAAACTATCGAACCTGCTATTGTCTGGTGGATTCATAAAAATGATCTGGATAAAATTCTGGACGAAATCAAAGAAATTCCTGAATTAAGAGAACGTTTAATCAATATGCTTTTTGAACGTACTTTCGATTATATGAAATATTTCGTCTCTTTTATAAAAGACTCTCCTACTCAGCGTTATCTTAATTTAATTGAAGAAAGACCTGAAATTATTCAGCGCGTTCCGCAACATTATATTGCTTCTTATCTTGGTGTGACAACGGTTCATTTAAGCCGAATAAAAAGCAAATTACTACATAATAAATAATTAAATTTTACCATATATTTCACCATATAAGTAATATAAGTTCATTTAATTTTTTTGCTCATAAATTCCTTATACGATTTGTCATTCCGTAGGAATGTTTCATCGGTAGAAAAATGTTGCAGGTCACGTTTACGTTCCGTAGGAACGTTTGATATGTTAGATGGTTTAAAAAAAATGATGATGTCAAAACAAACGTTTCTACGGAACGTAAAATAACGGTAATAATATCACCGTATAAGTGATATAAGTTCATTTAAATTAAACTTATAATCTCTTATATAACTTATATGGTTTATTATTGCATTTGATAACAAATGTTATCGTCTCCCCATAAACGGCTGCCTAATTTTGCTTTATAAAATTTAATAATTATGAAAGCAGCAGTTATTTATAAAAAAGGCGAATTGCCAAAATATGCAGAATTTGCAGAACCAATTATTCAAAACGAAAATGAAGTTTTAATTTCGGTTAAAGCCGTGGGGATTACTAATCTTGATAAAGGAATCGTAAGCGGAGATCATTATTCGTCAGAAAATGAAAGTCAAAACGGAACCGTAATTGGCAGCGACGCCGTTGGTATTTTAGAAAACGGAAAAAGAGTTTACGCCCGCGGAATTAACGGAACTATTGCCGAAAAAGCTCTTGTAGAAAAAAACAGAATGATTCCGTTACCTGACGGAATAAGTGATGCTATAGCTGCATCAATGCCCAATGCTGTGGCGGGTTCAGCTATGGCGTTACGATTTAGAGCCGGAATAAAATCCGGAGAAACGGTTTTGATAAACGGAGCAACCGGTTTTACAGGGCAAATGGCGATTCAGGTTGCTAAACATTATGGCGCAAAGAAAATAATTGTAACCGGAAGAAACGAAAAAACGCTTCAAAGTCTTTTAGAAATTGGCGCAGACGAAATTATCTCTTTAAAACAAGATGATGAAGCAATTGTCGCGCAACTTAAAGTCATTCACTTAAATAGTCCGATAAATATTGTTTTGGATTATTTATGGGGACATCCTGCAGAATTAATTCTAACGGCTTTAAAAGGAAATGGTTCGTTTACCACCAAAGTTAGATATGTAACAATTGGAGGAATGGCCGGCGATACGATTCAATTATCTTCAGGAATTTTAAGAAGCGTTGATCTTCAGTTATCAGGTTCAGGATTAGGAAGCTGGACGAAAGAGGAAGTTAAATTATTGTTTACCGAAATTCTTCCGGAGATGTTTCTTTTAGCTGTTCAGAACAAATTGCAGGTAAATATTGAAACTACGAGTTTAGTTGATATCGAAAAAGCCTGGAATATTGAAGTTCCTGATGGTAAACGATTGGTGGTTTTGGTTTAATTGGACACGGATTAAGCGGATTGCTAAAGCAAAACGCGGATAAAAACGGATTTTTTTTAGCGATGTAAATTATCTGTAAAGTTTATCATCTCGACGAAGGAGAGATCACACAAGAAACTCGACAAAGATTGGCGAATATCTAAACGGAAATACTAATGTGATCTCTCCTTCGTCGAGATGACAATTTGAACTAAAAACATTCTTATGAAAATGATTGCCCTAGCCCCGATAGAAGAGGAAATCCTTTTGTGCCGGTGTTCGGCGCAAAAGATTGAAACGGATAGCGGGATTAGCTCCTAAAAAATTTCCATAAAAGCTGGAAAAGAAAAAAGGTTTGATGAAATTACTCTCATCAAACCTTTTTCTATAAAATAGTAATAAAAATTACTCTTTCGATATCATCAATTCTTTGATGTATTTTACCGGAGCGCTTCCAAAACTTAAGAATTTTTCATGGAATTTTTTCAAGTTGAATTTATCTCCTTCTTTCTTTTTAAGTTCTTCTCTTAGGTTATAAATTTCAGTATATCCTGTAAAGTAAGAACACAATTGAACCTGAGATAAAGTAACGCGTCTCCATTTTCCGTCAGCTTCAGCTTGTTGTTGAAAAGCTTCTTTGGTCAATAAATCGATTGCCGCTTCTTTAGACATGTTTTTAGTGTGAACACTAATGTCTAAAATGGTGTTACAAGTGGCTCTTAAGTTCCATTTGTAGTACATCAACCACATTTCGTCAGAGTTTTTATAACCGCTTTCTAACATCATTTTTTCAGCATAAACAGCCCAGCCTTCAACCATTGCACCGTTTCCTAAGATCGATTTAATGATACTTGGCGATTGATTGCTGTATACCAATTGTGTGTAATGTCCGGGAACTGCTTCGTGGATATTTAAAATCTGAAGAATATAATCGTTGTATTCGCGTAAATAACTTTCAGCATTTTCAGCCGTCCATCCTGCTAAACTTCCTACGTTATAATAAGTGTTTGCATTTTTATCGTAAGGTCCAGGCGCAGAAATAGATGCTCCTGCAACTCCTGCCATATAAGCTGGCTCTTTACGCACTACAAGTGGTTTCGACGGATCGATGTATAATAAATCTTTAGCTTTTACATACGCCGTTAATTCCGGAATTTGTTTTTCAATTTCAGACTGAAACTTTTCTGGTGTAGTATGTTGCAATGAAATTTTATCAATAACTTGTTTGATTAATTCCAGTTTGTTGGTTGGTTTAGCTTCGTTTCCTTTGTATTTTGTCCAAAGTTTATCAGCCAAAACAAACATTTTATCGTGTAAGTCTTTTTTATGATCGTTTGCTACTTTAAAAATCTCATCAGCTGTGTAGCTTGACTGAATATCAAAGTTGAATTTTTTAGCATATAAATCTGCTCCTAATCTAAAAGAACGTGGCGTTTTGTTTGGTGTGTTTTTTAACCAATCTGCATAATCTGCAATTGCTTTTTTAGCCACTTTAGCTTTATCTAAAAGTTCTTTTTTCTCCGTATCGCTTAATTTACTTTGTTGAACTACAGGAGTTAAGTCAGTATCAAAAACAGATGAACCGCCAAGATTTTGCGCAATTGCAAGCTCAGTATGTTCGATAGTTGGGTTTTTGATGTTCTTTTTTGCAGCTTCGTAATAAGCAGGAACATTTTTTAGTTTAGCGCTAAAAGCACGCAAACGAACTTCTAAAGAATCATATTTTCCGTTTAAAATTTCTGCGAAAGATCCGCATACATTGTATTCAGATGGATTCCATTCTGATGATTTTAATTCTTTTATGCTAAAAATAGTCGCTTCAAGCTGATTTTTAATCATTTGAAAATCGGTCTTGTTGTTATCAGACAAATTTTCGATGTCGTATTGCTTTAAAGAATCTAATTGAGCATTGACAAACTCAAGCTGAATTTTTTCTTCGCTCGCATCCGGAATAGACAAAATACTGTCGTATTTATGGTAGCCAACGCCAGAAGCCCAACCTGGATTAATTTTCCATAAAGAGGTTACAAAACCATCTTTATACTTGTCGAATTTTGCATCTAAAGCTTTATCTTCGTTAGACTTAGTGCTTTTGTTGCAGGAAATAAGTAGCGAAATTGCAAGAATCGGAACAAACAGTTTTTTCATAAGTTAATTTTTTAATGGTTTAAAGATAAAAAAAATGTTCTTTATGCAAAACAATTTGCCATTTGTAATTAATATTTCAATAATTCTGATAAAACTTTCTCGAAACGATTTTTAGGTAAAAACTGATCTTCTAATGCTTTTGTAAACGGAATTGGCGAATCTAAACTCGCGACTCTTTTTACCGGAGCATCCAGATACTCAAAACATTCCTCCATAATCAAGGCCGAGAGATCGCTTGCAATTCCTCCAAACAAAGTATCTTCCTGATAAATAATTACTTTTCCGGTCTTTTTTACAGAAGCAAAAATCGTTTCAGTATCTAAAGGTTGTAAAGTTCTTAAATCGATTAAATCAGCTTCAATTTCAGGATTATGGGCTAAAGTTTCTAAAGCCCAATGCACAGGAACACCAAACGCTATAATCGTAACCTGATTTCCTTCTTTTAATAAAGCTGCTTTTCCTAAAGGAATCGTATAATAATCTACAGGAACGTCCTGATAAACGCTGCGATACAATTGTTTATGTTCAAAAAACAAAACCGGATTTGGATCATTTATAGCGGTATTCAGCAAACCTTTTGCATCGTACGGAAAAGCCGGATAAACGACTTTTAATCCCGGAGTTTTAGTGAACCAGGCTTCATTGGTCTGAGAATGAAAAGGCCCTGCCTGCGTTCCGCCACCACAAGGCATACGAACCACAACATCGGCTTTTTCGCCCCAGCGATAATGAGATTTTGCCAGTAAATTGACAATTGGATTGAATCCTGTAGAAACAAAATCAGCAAATTGCATTTCGACAATCGCTTTATAACCATTAATAGATAATCCCATTCCGGCAGAAACTACGGCACTTTCGCAAATTGGTGTATTTCGCACGCGGTCTTTTCCGAATACATCTACAAAACCATCCGTGATTTTAAAAGCGCCACCATATTCGGCAATATCCTGACCCATAAATACAAGATTATTATGGCGTTGCATAGATTGCTCTAAACTGTTTCGGATAGCGTCTATAAAACGAACATTTTTAATTTCGTCTGATGGATTAACTTCTTCATATTGATACGGTTTATATACATCATCTAATTCACCGCTATAAGTAGGAACGATTTCCGGTTCAGCGTTGGCAATGGCTAAATTCTCATCGATTTCCTGTTTGATTTCGGCGTGTAATTGCTCATCGAATTCGGTGGTTAAAACCCCAATTTCGGTTAAATAATCTCTATAATTACTTACGGGATCTTTGGCAGCCCATTCGTCCATTAATTCCTGCGGAACGTATTTTGTACCACTCGCCTCTTCATGACCACGCATTCTAAAGGTTTTAAACTCTAATAAAACCGGATGCGGATTTTCCTGCATCTGCTCTTTTAGCTGAGATAATTTGTTGTAAACCTCCAGAATATTATTTCCGTCAATAATATAACTGTCAATACCGTAACCAATACCTTTATCAGCTAAATTTTCGCAGGCATATTGTTCGTTTGTAGGTGTCGAAAGTCCGTAACCATTGTTTTCGATGATAAACATGACAGGCAATTTCCAGACAGCAGCAATATTGAGTGCTTCGTGAAAATCTCCTTCGCTGGTTGCTCCTTCTCCCGTAAATACTGCAGTAACTTTTTTATTATGCTGAAGTTTATCGGCCAAAGCGATTCCGTCTGCGATCCCTAATTGCGGACCCAAATGCGAAATCATTCCGATAATTTTATATTCTTGGGTTCCAAAGTGAAAACTACGATCCCTGCCTTTCGTGAAGCCGTTTGCTTTTCCTTGCCATTGCGAGAATAAACGGTGCAAAGGAATATTTCTTGTGGTAAATACTCCCAGATTTCGGTGCATTGGCAACACATATTCAGAATCATCTAAAACAGCTGTAACGCCTACTGCAATTGCCTCCTGCCCTATTCCGGAAAACCATTTTGAAACTTTTCCTTGTCGAATTAAGATAAGCATCTTTTCTTCGATCAAACGGGGTTTAAGTATTTTTTTATATAAATCTAATAATTGAGCATCAGTAAGGTTTTGTCTGTAAAAGATCATTTGGTTCGTGGTTTTAGTGTTTCAAATATAGAAAAATACAACAATTTTATTGGTTTTTGTTATAATATTTTAATTTTAATATAACTTTTAAAAATCAAATTTAAAAAAATCTCTACCTTTGTTATTGAAAGGCTTAATAACACCTTTTATCCTATAAACAAAAATGTAAAGTATGCAAAACATTCCTAGTGTAGACTTACGTGATTTCCTTTCGGACGACCCGAAACGTAAACAAAAATTTGTAAATGAAATCGGCAGTGCATTTGAAAACATTGGCTTCGTAGCCCTAAAAGGTCACTTTTTAGATGATCAGTTGGTAGACGAGCTTTATGGCGAAATTAGAAAATTTTTCGCTTTGCCAATAGAAACTAAGCATAATTATGAGATTCCCGGAATTGGCGGGCAAAGAGGTTATGTATCTTTTGGAAAAGAACATGCAAAAGGACGTAAAGAGGGTGATTTGAAGGAATTCTGGCATTTTGGTCAGTATGTGGATGCAGCTTCTAAGTATGCTTCAGAGTATCCTGATAATGTAGAAGTTAAAGAGTTACCTCGTTTTAATGTTGTAGGTAAAGAAGCGTATCAAATGCTTGAAAAAACAGGTGTTTATGTGTTAAGAGCTTTGGCTTTGCACTTAGGTTTAGATGAGTTTTATTTTGATCAGTATGCAAAAGAAGGAAACTCTATCTTAAGACCAATTCATTACCCACCTATTACTTCTGAGCCTGAAAATGCAATTCGTGCAGCTGCTCACGGAGATATTAACCTGATTACTCTTTTAATGGGAGCTCAGGGTAAAGGATTACAAGTTCAGAATCATGATGGCGAATGGATTGATGCTATCGCAGAAGATGATCAGTTGGTAATTAATGTTGGAGATATGTTATCAAGACATACCAACAACAAACTAAAATCGACGATTCACCAGGTAGTAAATCCGCCAAGAGAATTATGGGGAACTTCTCGTTACTCTATTCCGTTTTTTATGCATCCTGTAAGCGATATGCGTCTGGATTGTTTAGAAAACTGTATTGATGCTGAGAATCCTAAGAAATTCGAAGATATTACTGCGGGAGATTATTTATACGAACGTTTAGTAGACTTGGGATTAATTAAAAAATAAACTTTTTTAAATCTCAATATTTTTAAATTCCAAATTCCAAGTACTCATTGGGATTTGGAATTTAATTTTTAGAAACAATAAATTTGGAATTTTTATAAAATTATGGACTTACAAGATCAATTAAAAAATTTATTCCCGGATCACGTAGAATCAAATGAGCCTGAAGAGGTTCAGGAGCAGGATCATGTGCTTTATATTCAAAAAGAGCCAATGATTTGTAAATTCGAAAAGCGAAAAGGAAAAGCCACTACTATTATCGAAGGTTACGAAGGATCTGACGAAGACTTTAAAATTTTGGCCAAAGAAATCAAAACAAAACTGAGCGTTGGCGGGACTTTTAAAGATGCTTCGATCATTATTCAAGGCGATTACCGAGATAAAATCATGGAAATCCTGAAAGCTAAAGGGTTTAAAACAAAACGTGTTGGAGGATAATAATTTTAGATTTCTGATTTTAGATTTTAGATTCCAAATTGGACGAATTTAATCGCAATCCCGATAGCTATCGGGAGCTAAAGAATAATAAATATAAGTTTTAATAAAAACGATAAATTCGCAAAGCTTTGTCTTAAAAAATTAGATTTCCAGTTATTGAAATTTCAAAAAAAAAATAAAATAAAAATCAGTGACAATCTGTTCAAACCGTTAAATCTGCGGGCATTATAAGACACAAAATTATACGTCTCGACAGAAAACCTTAAAACCTCAGAACCTTTGCCACTTTGAACCTTAAAAAATTATGATACAAAACTCAGAATTAATACTTAATCCAGACGGAAGTGTTTACCATTTAAACTTACTTCCAGAACATATTGCAAATGATATAATTTTTGTTGGAGACCAAAACAGAGTCGAAAAAATTACTCAGTTTTTTGATTCAATTGAATTTTCGACTCAAAAAAGAGAATTTAAAACTCAAACGGGAATTTACAAAGGCAAAAGAATATCGGTAATGTCAACCGGAATTGGGCCTGACAATATTGATATCGTGGTAAACGAATTAGATGCTTTGGTAAACATCGATTTAAAAACGCGTCAGCCAAAAGAAGAATTAACTTCTTTAAATATTATCAGAATTGGAACTTCAGGTTCTTTGCAGGCTGATATTCCTGTAGATAGTTTTGTTATGTCTAAATTTGGTCTAGGATTAGACAATATGCTTCGCTCCTACCTGATCGACGAAGTTTCTAATGCAGCGATTGAAGATGCTTTTATTCACCATACCAATTGGGATATTAAAAAAGGAAGACCTTACGCTATTGCCTGTTCTGAAAAATTAGAAAAAATAATCGAATCAGATAAAATATTTAAAGGAATTACAGCTACAGCCGGAGGATTCTACGGGCCACAAGGGCGTGTATTGCGTTTGAATATTCAGGACGAGGAATTAAACAGTAAAATGGATAATTTTACGTTTAATGACGAAAGAATTACTAATTTAGAGATGGAAACGGCTGCGATTTACGGGCTTTCGGCGCTTTTAGGACATAATGCATTATCATTAAATGCTATTATTGCAAATCGTGCAAGCGGAACTTTTAGTGAAGATCCTTATAAAGCTGTAGACGAATTGATTACTTATACATTGAATAAACTGGCTCAGCAATAATTAGAGAATTAGTCAATTAGAAAATTAGATAATTCTTGTTAGGGCTGGAATAGTATTCATTTTGAAAAATTAGATAATTCATGGAAGATGCTATTCTTAAATTTGAGAAATTATTGAATGAGAATGTCAATTTTTTTCCAACGATAAGCAGTGAGATTTTAGAAGCTAAAATACCTGGAAAATGGTCTAAAAAAGAGATTTTAGGCCATTTGACAGATTCAGCCATTCATAATCTGGTTCGTTTTACAGAAATTAATTATCTCGAAAAACCTTATCAGCACAGGCCATATAATCAAATAGATTTAGTAAATTTAAATCAGTATCAAACAATGGATATTGAAGAATTAACGCAATTGTGGTTTGCGATAAATAAACAAATTATCAGAATCATGAAATCTGTTGATAATGAGGCTTTAGATTACAAAATAGTTTTGAGTGATGAGTCGGTTATTGATTTAAAGTTTCTAATGACAGATTATGTAGCGCATTTAGAACACCATATAAACCAAATTAGATAATGGCAGAAACGCATAAAAAAATATTATTTAAATATTATAGTACCTATCTGGAAGAAATTGTTTCAGAAACCATGTGGGCAGAAATTATAGATCTCGAGAAAGGATATTTTAAACTGGATAATATTCCTTTTTTTGGTCCTTTGATCGCGACCGATGATATTTTTCGTGCTGAATATGATGAAAACGAGAAAGTTTTCATGCACAAAGAAACCATAGAAAACTCAGGAAATTCGATCGTTCAGGTTTTGGTTTTAGAGGAAGGATTTGACAAGGAAATTATCAGGGAAAAACTAAAAACAATCAATTGTGTTTCAGAAGTTTTAAACGACACGTTTTTTGCTGTTGAAATCGTGAGAAACACAGATTATTCATTAGTAAAAAGTATATTAGATGAGTACGAATCGCTGGCTGTTATAGAATTTGCAGAGCCATGTCTTTCTGATAAACACAGAACAGATTTATTAAAAAACTAAACAAACAACAAACTTAGAATACGCTTACCAAACTTAAACTTAACTAAAATGAAAACTGTAAAAATTGTAGGTGTTCCTGAACACTTCAACTTGCCATGGCATTTATGCATCGAAAATGGCGAATTTGAAGCAGAAAATATTGATTTGCAATGGAAGGACATTCCTGAAGGTACCGGCAAAATGTGTCAGATGCTGCGTGATGGCGAAGCTGACATCGCTGTAATTTTGACTGAAGGAATAGTAAAAGATATTGTGGCAGGAAATCCAAGTAAGATTGTTCAGGTTTACGTACAATCGCCTTTGATCTGGGGAATTCATGTTGCCGCAAAATCAGATTTTCAGAGTGTAAAAGATCTTAAGGATAAAAAAGTAGCGATTTCGCGACTAGGTTCAGGATCGCAATTAATGGCATACGTTAACGCGCATGAGAATGGCTGGAAAACGGATGATTTGCAGTTTGAAATCATTAATACAATCGACGGAGCTGTTGAAGCGCTGACAAAAGGAACTGCAGATTACTTTATGTGGGAACGTTTTATGACTAAACCACTTGTAGATCAGGGAATTTTCAGAAGAGTTGGCGACTGCCCTACTCCATGGCCATCGTTTGTAATCACGGTTCGTGACGAATTCCTGAAAAAGAACCCGAAAATTGTGGAGAAAATATTAGAAATAATAAATAAAACTACGCACGATTTTACTCAGATTCCAAATATAGATAAAACATTATCAGGGCTTTTTAACCAAAAAATTGAAGATATTCAGGAATGGTTGAAACTGACACAATGGTCTCAGAAGAATTTAAGTGAAAAAGCATTCCTTAAAATTCAAAATCAGTTATTTGATCTGGGAATTATTGATAAAAAAAGTACTTTTGTTGAAACGGTAAAAGCGCTTTAAATACTTGCTTTTTGAATTCTTATGATAAAATTCCCTAAAATTGACTTTCCGCAATTAAAATCCAAACTACAGGTGAAATCTCCCTGGGACAGGATTATTATTATGCTGTTGAGTCTTTTAATTACGATTCCGATTTTTATCATACTGCATCAAAACCTGATCGATTTAGAATGGGCTTTCAATTTAGACCGTATCTTTATTTTTATATTCGTTTTTGCTACTATTTTCTTTCTGTTAATGTATTTGCGAACCATTATCATTTTATGCATCGCGGTTTATTTATTAGTTTTAATTTATGGTAGTGTTATAGGAAATTATGGTTTCAGCGAAATCTCCGAAGATTATAATTCGATGATTTACACCATGTCAGATAATCCTTTTCCACAGGATATTATTGTGGCAAAGCTGCTTCCGTTTCCTAACAAATCAAAGATTATCAATGCTATCGAATATCAGAATCCAAAAGTTCGAAATTTCGCTATTATGTCTACGACAAAGCATTTTAAAGGCATAAAAGGATATTCGGATTACAGAACCATCATTCAGTGTTTTGCTGTGTTTAAAGAGATCAATAGTCGTTGGAATTACGTAAACGATCCTAAAGAAGGCGATTATATTGCTACAGCGAGCGAATCATTAGAATATTTCTCCGGCGATTGCGACGATCATTCTATTTTGATGGCCGCGGCAATTCGCTCTATTGGCGGAACTCCAAGGTTAATTCATACCAAAGGACATATTTACCCTGAAATCCTTATCGGATCGATGATCGATCTGGAAAAAGTCAATTATTTGATTAAAAATGTACTTTTTGTAAAAGAAAGTTCCGGTAAAAAGATTCATTATCATATTGATGAACGTGGTCAGGTTTGGATGAATCTTGATTATACGGCTAAATATCCCGGCGGACCATTTATGTATGAGGAGATTTTAGGGGCTTTGACTTTGAAATAGCTTTTTTTTTGAGGCGCAAAGGTTCAGAGTTACAGAGGTTCAAAGGTTTTTTTAGCCCGCAGATTTGGCGGATTTAGCGGGTCTTACGCAGATTTTTTTTTATTTAAATCGAAAATTTTTAATATATCAGTTTTGACGAAGAGACGCACAGCAGTGCGTCTAACTCATGTATAAGACTCATTACTGTGCTTCTCTACAATTATATTGAAGATACAACAATTTAAATTGCAATACCACAACATTAGCGTGGTTTGCGGTTCATTTTTTACTCTTTACAAAACCTTAAATAGGATTTTCAATATTAACTGTTAATTTATTAATCATCACGCAATCAAAAGTTTAAAATTAGGCCTCTCAAATATAATTTTGTAGGTTTAATTACTGATTCTTTTATAAATATTTGATTTTTAGATTTTTAATTAAAAATAATTTTGTAATTTTCTGTGGTCTAACTTTAATCACAAAATCATGAAAAAATCTAAATTATTGATCTTCGGAATTGCGTTATTAGCAGTATTAATGGTTTCATGTCATAAAGGCCGAAATAAACTGGTGAACTCCTGGAAAATTACAGCAGTTGATCCTAAAATGCCTATTTCTGATTCTATAAAAAATATAATTCTGACTCAGGGGCAGCTTACTTTTACAGAAGACGGACATGTGACGGGATATTTACAAAGAGAAATAACTGATGGTACTTTTGCTTTGACAAAAGGTGGGAAAAGTTTAGTGATAAAAGATGAAACAGGAACCCCGTATCCTTGTGAAAGCACTATAACAGATGACGAACTGATATTAGACAGCAAAGAGATGAAAATTACACTCAAAAAAATATAAACTGAGTTACTATAATTTTATAAAACCACGTTGTACAAATACAGCGTGGTTTTTTATTTTAATTTAAATCGAGTTATTCTTTAGCTTTTTGAATGTGAACCATTATTAATTTCTTCTTTTTTAATAAAAATAAATTGCAAATTGTATCTTTGCAATCTTAGATAAGTACAATATTTTATGTGAAAAATAATTTCTTTCAGACAATTTAGAGGGTAAACGGCAATTGCGGTTACTCTATTTATTCATCTTTATAGAAAGAAGTTATGCTTACTCTACAAAACATTTCATATAAACACAACAACGGTGATTTATTGTTTGACACTATTAGTTTTACAGTAAATAATCAGGAAAAAATAGCGCTAATTGGTAACAACGGCGTAGGAAAATCAACTTTATTAAAAATCATTGCAGGCGAATTACAGCCATCCGCTGGAGATCTCAGAATTAGTTCTGATCCTTATTATATTCCGCAGATTTTTGGACAATACAATCATTTTACAATTGCCGAAGCTTTACGTGTTAATCATAAACTAAAAGCTTTTAAGGAAATACTGGACGGAAATGTCACTGAAGAAAATCTGGCGATATTAAACGATGACTGGACTATCGAAGAACGTTGCGCCAATGCCTTAAAGTACTGGCAATTATCTGACCTGGATTTAACTGAAAAAATCGGAAATTTAAGCGGCGGACAAAAAACAAAAGTCTTCCTGGCCGGTATTTTAATTCATGAACCTGAATTGGTTTTACTTGACGAACCCAGCAATCATCTCGATAAAGCGACCAGAGAATTGCTGTATAACTTTATCTCGTCTACAAATTGTAGTCTGATTATTGTGAGCCATGATCGAAAGCTGCTCAATCTCTTGAATACGGTTTACGAACTTAGTAAACGCGGTATTACTATTTACGGTGGTAACTATGATTTTTATGCTGAACAAAAGCAAATTGAAAATAATGCTTTGAATCATGATCTTCAGAGTAAGGAAAAAGCGTTGAGAAAAGCCAAAGAGAAAGAGCGTGAAACTTCAGAAAGGCAACAAAAACTTGATGCACGAGGGAAAAAGAAACAGGAAAAATCAGGTGTTGCACGCATTATGATGAATACTTTGCGTAATAATGCCGAAAACAGTTCGTCGAAACTCAAAAGTGTTCATGTCGAAAAAATAGATGGAATCTCGAAAGAATTGAGAGAACTTCGCTCCTCTTTGCCGGATATTGATCAGATGAAATTTGGTTTTGATAATTCGGTTTTACATAAAGGCAAGATTCTTTTTAAAGCAAATGAAATAAACTTTAGTTATAAAGAGCAATTGCTTTGGAAGAAGGATTTAAACCTTGAAATCACAAGTGGCGAAAGAATTGCGCTTAATGGCCAAAACGGATCCGGTAAAACCACTCTTATTAAAATTATTTTAGGCAAACTGATTCCAAAATCAGGAACGGTTTATATTGCAGAAAATAAATCGGTTTATATCGATCAGGATTATTCGTTGATAGATAACGAACTCAAAGTTTACGATCAGGCACAGCGATTTAATAGTTCAGGATTAGAAGAGCATGATATAAAAATGAGATTGAATCGTTTTTTATTTCATAAAGAGTATTGGGACAAGCCTTGTAGTGCTTTAAGTGGCGGTGAAAAAATGCGATTAATGCTTTGTTGCTTAACGATCAATAACGAATCGCCGGACATTATTATATTAGATGAACCAACCAATAATCTGGATATTCAGAATGTCGAAATCCTGACCGCTGCGATCAATGAATATCTGGGAACATTAATCGTGGTTTCTCACGATGAATCTTTTTTGGAACAAATTAATATTCAAAAAAGCATTTCGCTTTAAAAAATGAAGGAATTTATTGTTAATATATTGTTAATTTACTTTTTAATTCTTACTTTAGCTAAACTAAAACATTTATAATCAATTAAGTAAAAAGAATTATTTAAAAAGTAAATCTATGATCTTAAACCATAAAAAAATATTTTTAATAGATAGTTTGGGTGCTTTAATTTCTGCTTTTTTGTTGGGAATTGTATTGGTTCGATTTGAAATAGTTTTTGGTATGCCTAAAGAAGGATTGTTTATACTGTCTATTTTGGCTTGCTTTTTAGCGCTCTACTCTTTTGTGAATTATATACTTGTGATAAAAAACTGGCGGTTTTATCTTAAAATTATTGCCTGGATCAATCTTATATATTGTTGTTTAACGATTGGTTTTATCACTTATTTTCATAGAAAAGTTACTGCTTTGGGATGTGCATATTTTTTCATCGAGATTATAATTATACTCATTTTGGCTAATATTGAAATTAATGTCGCAAAAAGCAAAGAGACATGATTTTGATTTAATATATACAATTTTAAAGCCTTTAGAAACAGCTGTTTTTAAAGGCTTTTTTGTGTAACTGTTTGATATATAGTAAAAAAAATAGCTAAAAAATTTTGCGCAGTCAAATAACTGCATTATATTTGCAGTCAAATAACTGCACAATGGAAATTCGTAGAGATGTATTTCAGGCCATAGCCGACCCTACCCGCAGGGCTATATTAAGTTTAGTTGCAATGCAAGCCATGACACCTGGCGTTATAGCAGAAAACTTCGATTCGTCGCGACAGACGATTTCAAAACATATTCAAATCCTTACTGAATGTGAATTGCTAAGTCAGCAGCAAAACGGAAGAGAGATTTATTATCTAACCAATGCAAAGAAAATGAAAGAAGTAGCTGATTTTATTGAGCCATTCCGCCAAATGTGGGACGATCGCTTTAATAAATTAGAAAATATTATGAAAAACTACAAACCTAAATAATAAACTACTATGGAATTAAAAACAAAAATTAATGCCAAAGACGGTCAACAGGATCTTTTCATTACAAGAGAATTTGATCTTCCGCTAGAATTACTTTTTAAGGCCTACACTGAGCCTGAAATTGTAGCGCAATGGATGAGTACAAATGTGCTCAGACTTGAAAATAAGAAATATGGAGGTTATCAGTTTGAGACCAGCGATCCTCATGGTAAAGTGGTATTTAAGGCCAATGGCGTAATTCATGAATTTAGCCCTAACCTGAGAATTACACGAACTTTTGAAATGGAGAACTCCCCTTTTGCCGCGCAACTTGAATTTTTAGATTTCGAATCCATTTCTGAAGAAAAAAGTAAACTGACAATGCATGTTATTTATAAAACAGCTGATCTTCGTGACCAAATGCTAAAATTGCCTTTTGCACAAGGTATTAATATGGCGCACAATAGATTACAAGAAACAGTAAACCAACTAAAATAAAACATCATGACAAAAAGAAACAAAATTATCTATTGGGTTGCCACTCTTTGGCTTTCATTAGGCATGACGGCAACGGGAATTGTACAAGTAATAAAAATGAAAGAAGAGGTCGATATGATGCATCATTTAGGCTACCCTATTTATTTTCTGACCTTGTTAGGAATCTGGAAAATATTAGGTGTCATCGCCGTATTAATTCCTAAATTTACTTTGCTAAAAGAATGGGCTTATGCAGGATTCTTTTTTGCCATGTCCGGAGCTGTTTTTTCTCATTTGGCTTCCGGTGATGAAGTTATTACTCTTTTTGGGCCGGTATTGTTGTTAGTATTGACAATTTTATCCTGGTATTTTAGACCTCTTGAAAGAAAACTTATTGCATCTCAATCCTAATTTAATCATTATGAAAAGTACATTATCTACAGATCAACAAGAAGCATTGCTGAGTGTTTTAGAAACTCGTTTTGAAAAGAATATGCAACGCCATAAAGGTTTAGAATGGAATAAAGTCCTGGCAAAACTACAAGCTAATCCGGATAAATTAGCGTCAATCGACGAAATGGAAAGAACTGAGGGAGAACCGGACGTTGTTGGTTATGATGAAAAAACAGGCGAATATATTTTTTACGATTGTTCTGCTGAGAGCCCTAAAGGGCGCAGAAGTATATGTTACGATCATGAAGCATTAGAAAAAAGAAAAGAACATAAGCCCGCAGACAGTGCCCTGAATATGGCGGAAGAAATGGGAATCAAAATCCTAAACGAAGAACAATATAAAGAGCTTCAGAGATTAGGTAAATTTGATTCTAAAACGTCGAGCTGGATCGATACGCCTTCTGATATCAGGAAATTGGGTGGTGCCTTATTCTCAGATTTTCGTTATAATACTGTTTTTGTCTATCATAACGGAGCTGATTCGTATTATGCTGCAAGAGGTTTCCGCGGATCGTTGCGTGTTTAATTTATTTAAATAAAGTTGATATGAATCCTAAAGTTGATTTTTATTTTGATGAAGCCAAAAAATGGCAAAAAGAACAAGAGGAATTAAGGCAAATTGCGTTAGATTGTCAATTAACAGAAGAACTAAAATGGGGTTCTCCTTGTTATACTTTTCAAAATACTAATGTTGTTTTGATACATGCATTCAAAGATTATTGTGCGTTTTTATTTTTTAAAGGCGCTTTACTAAGCGATACCGATAATCTGTTGATCCGCCAATCTGAAAATGTTCAGGCAGGAAGACAAATACGTTTTACGAATCTTCAGGAAATTTTAGATCTTAAATCGATTCTGAAAACCTATATTTATCAGGCTATCGAGGTTGAGAAAGCGGGACTGAAAGTACAATTAAAGAAAACGAAAGAGTTTGAAATCGCAGAAGAATTTCAAAAGAAATTAGATGAAGATTCCAAATTAGAAACCGCATTTAAAGCTTTAACTCCCGGAAGACAAAGAGCTTATTTACTGTATTTTTCGTCTGCAAAACAATCTAAAACACGAGAGTCAAGAGTCGAGAAATGTATTGATCAGATTTTGGATGGTAAAGGATTAGACGATTAAAATAAACTTATTCTTTTTTTGAAAAATGGTAAAGAATTGAAGTAGGTTTTTATCTATATTAGCATCAATTTTACCAAAACCATTTAATGAAAACAACTTTAACCCTACTCTTTTCTCTCAGCATTTTTACTGCATTTTCTCAAACCGAAGCACAGGTATTTCAGTATACTTATGAAATGTCAAAAGAATATCATAATAAGCCTGCTTATTCTTTTAAAACAAAAAAATACGTTCCCGAAAAACTTTTTATTACTTCTAAATGCAGCGCAGATGTTTTGCAAAAATCGGCTAATGTATTGGCGCAGAATGCGGTTTTATCGATAAGAGAAAAAGATCGCAATCAGGTTGATGTTATGTTTGATGCTCAGTTTCCGCCTGAATACAATTGCGAGTCATTTGGATTGGTTAAACTTCAAAGCGTTGGCAGCAATTTGTATAATTCTAAAAACAAAAAAATTGAATTATCAGATAGTGGTTTTTTGAATCTTGGAGGTAAATTCAAAGAAGATTCAAATACAGCTTTAGAATATCAAACGATTAACAAACAGTCTATTACATTAGATAATAAAGACGTGAAACTAAAAGGAAGTATTTCGTATGAATTGTCATTTTTAACCGATTATTCAATCCTGAAATTAAATAAGTCAAATGTTGGGAGTACTATCGAGATCAACGGCCTAAAATATCAGCTTGTAGAGGTTTATAACAATAAGGTTATTTTGAAAAAAGAGAACAAATCAACTTTAGAAAATAACATCAAATTGCTCATCTTCAATAAAAACAAGGAACTATTGGTTTATGATGAAGATTCATCGAATTCTTTGATCTATAGTCAGGCTTGCGGTCAGGAATATTTTGATTTTATATCAAAGAATAAAAACTACACTTTCGAGGAATATAAAAAGCAATTGAGTCTTAAAGATATTGTTACTAAAGAAAGTTTGTATATAGTGCTGCAAGGTGTTGGTGACATTGAAAATGATTTTATTTTATACGAACCAAAATATGAGCTTAAAAAACAGTTTGACGTAAAAATAAAAGGGTAATATTATACTTAAAATTAAAAAGAAACCATGATATTAGCCTTTGATACGTATTACTACGACGGAAAAGCAAAAACAGTTTGTCTTGAATTTGAAGAATGGAACGAAAGTAAAAACTTTAAAATTCACGAAGAAATTATCGATAATGTCGAACAATATATTCCCGGAGAATTTTATAAAAGAGAATTACCTTGTATTATTAGTTTGCTCAATAAGATTGATTTAACCCATATTGAAGCCATTGTTGTAGATGGTTTTGTGTATTTAGACGATGAAAAAAAATATGGTTTAGGTGGACGTTTATATGAACAACTCAATCATAAAATTCCGATTATTGGTGTTGCCAAAACCAATTTTGCTGCAATCGAAAAAGACAAACTTGCCTTGGTTAGAGGCGACAGTAAAAAGCCGCTGTATATTACGGCTATTGGTATTGCGTTAGACGATGCTTTCGCGAAAGTGGCAAGTATGGCTGGAGAATATAGATTTCCGACATTGCTAAAAGAATTAGACCGATTAACGAAAGAATTGTTGTAATTTGTCTACAAAATCATCTTTTTTAAAGAGTAATAAAATTTAATAGAGTAGAGATAGTTATGAATAATGAAATAGGAAAAAATCTTTTATATCAATTTGAAACGACTAGGGCACTCTTTTTAAATAAGAAAGACTTACATCCTTTGTTTGAGCAATTTAAGTCTTTTATTTCTGAAATAAATATAGAAAAACTTACAGTGCAATTTGAATCTGAAGTTGAATTTAATATATCAGAATGGTGGACAAATAAAGAAAAAAATATAGATTTAGACTCAAAATTATTTGCTATATTGTTTACTTATGGGGATTTAAAGGAAAAATCACCGCAAGCACTTGTCTATGGAATTAACCAAATTGGAGCGCCACTGAAAAAACAAGTTGAGACTTATGATTTAGGTTGGCATGAATATGCTGAGGGATACTATGCTTTGCCGGGAGTAAACTTAAATTTTTGCGAAGTCCTGCAAAAGTTGAATTACAGAAATCTTGAAGAAACTCCATATGAGGGAATTGACTGGTATGAATTGGATGGCAGGTTAGAGCTTTTTAGCACTTATAAGTTTGCTATTGCTTATGCGCTTCACGAAAGTTTAAATAGGCTGTTGCAACGAAAAAAATTTACGGGCATAAATTCCATAATGTCATTTCATATTTTAATACAGCAATATGATGAGGATGTAACTCCTTTATTATTAGTAGAGCAAAATTAATTTTATAGTTTATGATTATAGAATGTTACAAATTATTAAAAGAAATAGAAAAAAGACCAGCTATGTGGACTGGCGAGGCAAGCCTTAAAAGTATAAAAATTTTTGTTTCAGGCTATTATCAAGCGCTTAGAGATAATAAAATTGTTGAGGAAAACATCGACGAACCATTTTTTGATTGGGTTGCTAATAAGTTAGGCTATTTTGAGTCAACCGCAGGATGGGCAAATATGATTTTAGCTTACAGTATAGGATTTAAACCTGAAAGTATAATTTGGGAAGAAGTGTTTGATTATAATGTTACTAAAGAACAACATTTAAGATCAATACAAATATTTTATGAGCTTGTTGAACAATTCAAGGATGAGCTTGAAGGTAATTTAGACTAAAAAGTTACTGAATTATATTTTAATTAATTTACTAAATTTATAAAAGCTAAATCTCGACCAACTTTCTAACTGAAATAAACATTATGGACGATCAAAAAAATCAAGCAGATAAAACGACACCAAAAGTAACAGGAATTGGTGGTGTTTTCTTTTTTTCAGACAATCCTAAGGAAACCAGAGAATGGTATGCTAAAAATTTAGGTTTTGATGTTAATGACTGGGGCTCGACTTTCGAATCGAGAGATATTAATAAGCCTGAAGAAATAAGTTCACTGCAATGGAGTCCTTTTAAAAAAGGAGACGAGTACTTCTCCCCTTCTAAAAAAGATTTCATGATAAATTATCGCGTTCAGAATATTGAAGGACTTGTAGATCAGCTCAAAGAAAACGGAGTAACGGTTCTTGATGCTATTGAAACGTATGATTATGGCAAATTTGTTCACATCATGGATGCTGATGGTAACAAAATAGAGCTTTGGGAACCAATTTAAAATAAACTCTGATGGAAGATAATAATTACGATTTTTTGCTTAAAAATGTGGCTTCTCCATTAGATTATTCAGAGGGATATTATTTGGTGTATGTCGAAGTTCCTAAGCCAAGTAAAACGATATCCAATATAATTTCAAAACATGCCAAAATAACCTCAGAATTAGAATTTGGTTATTTATGCGAAGTTCATATGCAGGGTATTCCCGAAATCGCGCGTTCATTATCTTTAAAAAATCATGCTATATATCAAATGGTACGATTGGTTCGATTGTCTAAAAGCTCTGATAACAAGCAAGTTTAAAGCATTTCATATTTCACTAAAAAAAAATGTAACTATTAGTTTTTAAAGTTGGGTAAAATATATTTTGCCATAATCTCAAAAGCTTGTTTCGCTTTAAAAGATCCGTAATTGCCCTGAGTGAAAACAACGGTTAAATTTAATTTTTCGCATATAAAAATATACTGTCCTCCATTTCCCGATGCAAAGAGTAAATTTTCTTCTATATCATTCGTTTTAAGGGTTTCGCGGTACCAATAATAACCATAATAAGCAGGTTGCGGAGTTCCAATTTTGCTTCTGCTGGTTTTCATATACGAAAAATCAGGAATTGCAATATCACAAACTGTAGATTGCAATATCCATTTTTTAGAAATAATCTGTTTACCTTCCCAGATGCCTTTATCTTTTACCATCTGCCCTATTTTAAGCATGTCTATTGGCTTGATATAGAACGAGCCACCGGTCATACCATTTCCGCTTGGATCGATCGTCCATTTATAATCTGAAATTCCCATAGGATCAAATAAATATTTTTTAGCAAAATCCATCACAGACATATTCGTTGCTTTGCGTATTATTCCGCTAAGAATTACCGGATCTACTGAGGTATAAGCCCATACTGCGCCAGGTTTATCTTTCATTGGAATTTTTAAAGAATATTCGACCCAGTTTTTGCTTTTGCTCATTTCGTCTTCACAATCTTTTGTGTCATTAAATTCCTCACAGTCAAAACCGGATTTCATTTCAAGTAAATTTTTAATGGTCATGAGTTTTTTTAATTCATCTTTTTTAAGAAATGGATATTCGGGAAAAAACTCATAAACTTTCTGATCTACATTTTTTATAAATCCTTTGTCTATAGCAATTCCGACCAATAAACTTGCTATAGATTTAAAAGAAGAACGAGAATCGTGAAGAGAATCCCTTTTAAAACCATTAAAATATTGTTCATAAACCAATTGCTTATCCTTTGAAATCAGTACACTATGAATGCCGGGATAATGTTTGCTTTTAATAGAATCTGTCATTTCGCTTAAAAGAAAATTATCCGGTTTATTTTTAGTTTGTCCGGATATACAAAAGCTATTGAATAAGAGTAAAGTATAAAAAAGATAAATGGTTTTCATATTTGATAAGTTGGTTTTTGGCTAAAAAAAATAGATTTCTAATTTTATAAAACAGAAGCTATCAGATGCTAAAGATACTATTATAAATGATGGTTTTTTAAGAAACATACCCCTGTCTTTTTGGTATTTGCGGCAAAAATCCCTATATTACGGAAAATTAAAATGTCGATTTTAAAGTAAAACTATTGACAAAAAAATACATATATGAAAAGATTACTTCAGTGGACCATTATCATTCCGGCACTTGCCTGGATTCTATTTTTTAGCGGACTTGTAGACAACAGCAGCTTTTTTCAGGTTATTGCCAGTATCCTACTTATCCTTAGTGTTATGTCGGCCGTTCATCATTCAGAAATAATAGCAGAAAGAGTTGGTGAACCTTACGGAACCATTATTCTGGCTATATCTATAACCGTAATCGAAGTTTCGATTATTGTGTCTCTCATGCTGTCAGAAGGATCTGCGGCGGCTTCATTAGCAAGAGATACCGTTTATGCAGCCACTATGCTTATTTTAAATGGAATTATCGGACTTTGTCTTTTAATAGGTGGTTTGAAACATTACGAGCAAAACTTTTCTGTATCGTCTGTAACCATTGGTTTGGTGTCCTTGGTTTCTATTATCGTATTTACATTGGTCTTCCCTACTTTTACAGAAAGCGTTAAAGGATCTTATTATTCCATCCCGCAGCTTGTTTTTGCTTCTGGCGCCTGTATTATTATATATGCTTCGTTTTTGTTTGCACAAACTACAAGATACCGTCAATATTTTTTGACTGTTGGTGATGATGAAAATGACGATACAGTCGAACCAATAGCAATTGACAATAAAACATTCTATACAAGTCTTGTTTTTCTTATTGTAAGTTTAGGTATTGTGGTATTATTGGCTAAAACCCTTTCTCCTACTATCGAAAGTATTATTATTGGATACAATTTGCCTAAAACTCTGGTTGGGGTTGTTATTGCAGCCATTATTTTGCTTCCTGAAGCTATTGCAGCGATTATAGCAGCGAGAAAAAACAGGTTGCAAACAAGTATCAATTTAGCTTTGGGTTCAGCTTTAGCAAGTATTGGTTTAACGATTCCGAGTGTTGCCGCGGTTTGCGTGCTGATGGATATGCCGATTATTTTAGGACTTGATATTAAATCGATTGTTTTATTGGCTTTATCTGTATTTACCGTAATGTTATCTTTAAGCAAAGGAAAATCAAATGTTGTCTATGGTGTCGTCCTGCTCGTTAACTTATTTGCATTTATATTTCTGATGATATATCCTTGATTCGATATTTATAAAAAAACTATAAAAACTCCATTATTTCTGATGGAGTTTTTTATTTAAAAAATAAACAAATTAGTAGATTTAGTTTTACAAAATCTTAATAAAAATCGATTACATTTACTATAGCTATAATAATAGCATTAGACAATAATACCGCAGTTTTTAATAAATTTAAAAAATGAATATCAACCAAAAACCAAAATTATGATCAGAAAAATTACTCTATTTACTTTATTTTTAACTTCTACACTTTCTTTTTCTCAAGCAACACTTGAACATTCGTATATCATTAATCAGGATGAAGGCGGCGATCAAAGCTATTTTTTTAATACCGAAACAGCATCGTATCATTATACGTTTGATAGTAGTAATGTTTTAAAAATCTATACCGAAAATCATTCTGTTTATAAAACTTTAACCTTACCAGTTGATAGTGGTTACACGATAAATAATATGTATTTGTTTACAGATAAATTATTCAATTCTGATAATCTTATAGAGTTTTTACTCGTGACGAGAAGTCCGACAGGAACTCACAAAATGTCACTTATAAACGAAAATGGAGTGGTATTGCAGCAATTTGGAGACAAGCAAGATGCGTTGATCGTGAAGACATTATCTAATAACTATAAATTAATTACACAAAAAGCGACCTATGCTTCAAATATCTACACCACAGCAAAAGATGTATATGCGTTAACGGGATCATTATCAGTTAATCAGTCTAAAGCTTTGTCTAAATCATTAGTGGCTTATCCTAACCCTGTAAAAGATGTTCTGAACATTACAAATCCTTCTGATAAAACAGCAGACGCAAATCTTAAAGTGTATTCTATTAGCGGAAAACTGGTTTTAGAAAAAAATATTGCTGATAACAACGAGGATTTTATCAAACTAGATGTTTCCGGTTTACAATCTGGTGTTTATGTATATAAGATTAACGAAGTTTCTAATAAATTCGTAAAAGAATAAAAATATAGAAGTTTATAATTTTAAAAAGCAAATTCAGAACTGCACGTTGCATTATAAACGGTATTTTTTCTGGTTTAAACTAATTAAATACTGTTTTAAAATATATTAAGCTTTCAAAATTTATGATTTTGGAGGCTTTTTTTTGCTCTTTTATCCGTTTATAAAAATATTGTTAATAACTCTGGCAGTAACTTATATAGATTCATTATTTCGATTAAGGATATTTCTTATATTCGTCAGCAATAAATGTTAATTTTTAGAACAAAATACTTATAATTTAAGAATATTGATGCTCTTTTTTAATGTTTAATGAATGACGTTATCAACCCACCAAAAACAGAAATTTATATGAAAAAAGTGAAAATTCGTTTAGCTTCCCTCCTCTTTATGTGCTTTGCATCAACAGCATCATTTGCTCAGTTGTCATCTGCAAAAATCGATTCCTTAATGCAAAATGCGCTGCAAAAGTTTAAGGTTGCAGGAGCCTCAATTGCTGTTGTTAAAGATGGAAAAGTAATACACTCAAAAGGATACGGGATTAGTTCTGTCGAAACAAAAAAGCCTGTAGACGAATACACTAATTTTCAGATCGCCTCTAATACTAAAGCCTTTACAACCGCTGCACTTTCTATTCTGGAAGACGAAGGTAAATTGAAATGGACTGATAAAGTAAAAGATTACCTGCCGGAATTTAAAATGTATAATGATTATGTAACAGAGAACTTCAATATACAGGATTTATTAACGCATCGCAGCGGACTTGGATTAGGGGTTGGTGATTTGATGTTTTTTCCTGACGGATCTGACTTTACGGCTAAAGACGTGATGACTAGTTTTCAGTATTTTAAACCTGTTTCGGCTTTTAGAACTCAATTTGATTATGACAATTTACTTTATATCGTTGCCGGAGAGGTAATTGCAAAGGTGAGCGGTATGACTTACGAGCAGTTTGTACAGCAAAGAATTATAACTCCTTTGCAGATGAATCGCACTTTTGTAGGGAGTTTGTTAAAAGACAAAAGCAATCTTGCAATCCCTCACTCTTCAACATCCGGAACGATCAAAAGTATCGATTTTTATAATATAGCAATGGGAAGTGCCGCTGGAGGTATTTATTCGAATGTTGCCGATATGTCGAAATGGATGATTACACGCCTTAACAAAGGTCAATATGGTGAGGATCTAAAATCGTCGTTGTTCTCTTTAAAAAATCACGACGAAATGTGGCGCATACATACTGTTATGGCTGCAGATCCTAATCCGAGATACAATTCTCATTTTAACGGCTATGGTTTAGGCTGGGGAATATCTGATGCAAAAGGAAACCTAAAAGTAGAACATACGGGCGGTTTGCCGGGAATGTTGTCTATAGTCACTTTGTTTCCTGATCAGAACTTAGGGATTGTAATTTTAACCAATACGCAAGATGGTGGTGCCGGTCTTTTTATGGCGATGTCAAATACTATTGCAGACAGTTATTTAGGTTTGGATGATTTTGGCTGGACAGATAAAATGGCTCAATGGATGAATCAGGATAAAAATACAAGTGATGATGTCACCATAGATACATGGAAAAAAGTGGCTTCGGTAAAAAATACCAAAGTAAAAAATGAAGATTTTATTGGTGTTTACGAAGATCGCTGGTTTGGAAAAGCAGAGGTGTTTTTAAAGGGAAAGCAATTGTGGATCAAATGTCTGCGTTCGCCAAAATTAAGCGGACCTCTCGCTTTTTATGATGCTAATACTTTCGCTGTAAAATGGGAATACCAGGCGATGAATTGTGATGCTTTTGCAACGTTTTCTGTTGATGAAAAAGGTAAAGTTCAATCTATCAAGATGAAAGGAATATCTCCAAATATCGATTTTAGTTTTGACTTTCAGGATTTAGATTTTAAAAGAGTAGCAAAATAAAGCCTCTTAAACAAAAAAGCTCCATTAGAAATAATGGAGCTTTTTGTTTATAATAATGTTAAGATTTAAATAATTATTCTGCCGCCTCAAATTCTGCATTTGTTCTTCGAATAGATTCAGCATCTTTATAATCAAGCCATTCCTGGCCTTTTCTTCTTCGCATCCAGTTATCGTAATACCGAATGATTGCTACGTTTGCAAAACCTTTCCATAAGTTCGAAGGTCTTCCCGGAAGCGACCGTAGACTAAGCGAAAAACCGGGCGTAAGGTATTTCATGTAATGCCACCAGCCTTCGGGCATGTAAAGCATCTCGCCGTGACTAAGATTGGTAATATAAGGTTTAACTTTTTTGAGTGCCGGAAAACGCTCAAAATCAGGATTATCAAAATCAATATCTTCATTGCACAACCAGGAATATGGTAATCTGTACATGTATTTTGTTTCTTTAGGATCTACCAAAACACATTGTTTCTGACCTTCAAAATGCACATGAAAAATATTCGGGAAATCAATATCATAATGCATGAAAACTTTAGCATCCTGACCTCCAAAAAAAACAAGCGGCATACTTTTAAGTAATCTTAGCCCTAAACGTGGCCATTTCATATCAGACTTCATAGAAGGAGCGTCTTTCATCAAGTTGTATAAAAAAATACGCAGATCAGTTGGGCCTTTTTCAAGGATGTCAATATATTCAGACATGGTCATTTTAAAGTCCGGCTCGTTGACTTTTTTGGTATGATCCGTTTTGCGGCTATCATATAAGGGCACTATCTTGTCACCTGCTACCTTTCTGATAAAATCAAAATTCCATTTTGTAAAAGCCGGCCAGTCTTCTATTTGATTGGTAATTATAACAGGCTTTTGTGGCTTGTAGTAATTCTCGATAAATTCTTTTTTGGTAAGTCTTTCAACCCTTTCTATCTGTATATAATGATCAAATGCCATGCGTAATAGGTTTTAAAATTATATGTTGATACAATAAATAAGTAATAAATTGATAGTGAGTATTGTAAATTTATTATAGAACTTTCATAGTAAAGATAAACATTCTTAATTAAAACTTAACCTACATTTTCTTGTTCTAAAAGGTCTTTTTTTTTAGTTTATCTTCAATAATAATATCCTGCAGAATTTATAAAAGATTCCTTCTTCATTAAACAAGATTTTTAAAGAAATATTGCTTTTTTCAATCGTAATTATTGTGAAGATTTATAAGTTATGTTTTCTTTAAAAAAAGGTTTACTGGCCTTTAATTAGCGACTTAAAGGAAAAAATAAAATGAAACAGAAATAGTGAAAAATTTCCAAATCAAATTCAAATAAGTTGATAAAATAGTACGAAAAATATTTATTATATTAGCCACAAAGAAAGTGACTTGTTATTTTAAGCCGTCTTAAATGAGTTTTATTAAGATCTGTTTATGAATGATTTAATTTTAATTCAAAACAAAAAAACTGAAAGAATATAACTAAATTTCCAAACCAAATTAACCCAAACCAATTTTTATGAAGAAAAATATTTACGAAGAATTAACCAACGAAAAATTATTAAAGAAGAGAGATTTATTTAAAGGTGTTTCGATAGGCTTTGGCGTTATTTTTTTATTAGCCATTGCTGCAATTATCTATATTTTTAGTGTAAAAGGCATTAAAAATGTTTCTATCGCAACGCTTATTCCGGTTTTTACATTACCTGTCGTTTTTATGCCAATACTTATCAATTTAAGTTTATTGAATAAAGAAATTAAATCAAGAAATCTGTAATTTTTCTGAAGACAGAATCCATAAAAAAACTCCAAAATCAGCTGACTTTGGAGTTTTTTAAATTTATGCTTTACGCTTTTTCTTTATTATTTTACTGCCAATGATATAAAGTGCTATAAGTACTAAAAAATGTATTAAATAAGACTTAGGTTCGCCGTCTCCGTTTGCTACAGAGAAAACGCGATTCCATCGTACTTTATTGATTCCTTTGCCGTCTTTATCCCAACTGAACCAAATAAAAACCGGTTTACCTATCACATGATCAAAAGGAACATATCCCCAAAATCTGGCATCTAAAGAATTTTGACGGTTATCCCCCATCATCCAGTAATAATCTTGTTTAAAAGTATAAGTGTTACTAACTTTTCCGTTTATAATGATCTCGTTACCATGAACTTTCAAGGTGTTTTTTTCGTATTCTTCTATAATTCGCTTGTAAAAAGGAAGTGATTTCAAATCTAATTTTACAGTTTTTCCTTTCTGAGGAATATAAATTGGACCAAAGTTGTCTATATTCCATCCCAATGAAGGAATGTGCGGAAAAACACCTCCATCCTCTCCTTTTGGCGATAAATTTTTAGTAACTCCTTTTACAACCGGATTATTGGCAATGGCGGCAGCTTCTTTATCTGTTAAAGTCAGGAAATATTGTCCTGTGTTGGTAAGCGCAAAATCTCCGTTTTCGTATTTCATCCCTTCTCTGGCGCCATATCTGTGCACAAGAGCATCCTGACTAATAGTTTGTCCTTTTGTGTCTACCAGGAAATTGTATTGTGCTTTTGCACTTTCAGGCAGTTTGTCTAGTTTACCGTTGATGTAAATATTTCCGTCACGAATTTCTAAAGAATCGCCAGGCATTCCCACACATCGTTTTACCAAATTTGTTTTTTTGTCAATTGGCTTGTAGTAATTTCGATCCGGTTTAAAATTGTCCATATCACGCAGCGTGTCTGCAGGCTGATTGAAAACCACAATTTCATTGCGTTTGATTTTTTCTAATGATGGAAACCTAAAATACGGTAATTGAAGCTTATTAATTAATGACGTTTCTTTTTGGGTAAAATCGTCATTGAATAAATATGATTTAAAACCCGTAAGTGGAATTGAGTCATGTACCATAGGCAATGCCACTGTAGTCATAGGAGTTCTTGCACCAAAATTGATCTTGCTAACAAACAAAAAATCTCCGGTGTACAATGTTTTTTCTAATGATGAAGACGGAATCGTAAAGGGCTGTATCACATAGGTATGCACCAATGTAGCGACGATAATAGCGAATAAAAGAGAACCAATAGTATCTTCTGTATTTGATTTTGGCTGTAAATCTCTGTTCTCAATATAAGTTAGTTTCTCAGAAGTGTAATTTAAATAAGTAATATAAAATCCTAATGTTATCAAAACTAAAACAATATCCAATCTTGAACTTTTTCCGAAACTTTTGATAGTTTCAATCCAGACTATCGGAATCATCAATAGATTTATAATAGGCACAAAAAGCAAGAAAACCCACCAGCGCGGTCGATTTATAATTTTCATTAAAATAATTAAGTTATAAATTGGAATAAAGGATTCTAACGGCTTTCTCCCTGCTTTCGCGTAAAGTTTCCAGGTAGATAATCCGTGAATAATCTGCATGATTAAAATAAAAATGAGCCATTCTGATACATTCATACTTTGAGTTTTATTAATTGTTTTTTCTTAACTGATATGATATAAGTAGTCTTTTGCTTAAATTGTTACATAATCTATTTATAAATAATAAATAAAGTTTTAGAGCAAGAGCATTTTAATTACAAAATGCAAAAGATTTATTTCTGACTGAATCAGAAGAAAGTTAATAAAACGTAGTAAAAATATTTCTTATATTCGCCTGAGATCAGGTCAAAAATTAATGAAACAAAATAATGATAGAGTCAAACCAGTTGCTTTTCTTTTTTAGTGCTTTAGGAGCTTTTAATGGTTTTATACTTTCGATTTATTTTGCTATAAATGCAAAAAAGAAAAATTTTACGAATTATTTTTTATCCCTGCTCCTACTGGTTTTAAGTATTAGAATTTTAAAATCAGTATTCTTCTTTTTTAATCCGCATTTGTCGAATATTTTTATTCAAATTGGACTTTCTGCCTGTGTTCTTATTGGTCCTTTTCTTTTTTTATATCTAAAATCATATCAAAAAGAAGAAAAATTAAACTGGAAAAAACATGTTATTCCTTATTTTGTAACTATAACTATTTTGGGATATTTTTATCCATATGTTGAACATCGTGAAATCTGGAGCACTCGAATTGTGTGTGTTATCTATACGCAATGGTTCATTTACATTATTTTGTCTTTAAAATACCTTCGTCCTGTTTTTCGAAAAATCAAAGAAAAAGAATCCTTAAAAAGATTAGAAGTTTGGTTTCTTGGTATTTATTTTGGCGTTGCATTTATATGGCTGGCCTATGTTATGACGCCTTATACCTCTTATATTGTGGGCGCTTTATCATTTACATTTATTTTGTATCTCATTATTGTGCTTTTAATTTTTAAAACCAACAGCGAGTCTACTTTTTTTAATGAAAAAGAAAAATACAAGAACAAGGAAATCGACAAGGAAACTTTAAATAATATCGATCAGAAATTATCTGTAATAATTGAAAAAGAACTCTTCCTTAATCCGAATTTTAGCCTTGAAGAAGCTGCAAAAGAACTCAAAGTAACAAAACATATCTTATCACAATATGTCAACGAAGTATTGGGTAAATCCTTCTCCAGCCTGATTAAGGAATACAGAATCGAGAAAGCTAAAAAGTTATTAGAAAGTCATAATAATTATACTATCGAAAATTTAGGTTACGACAGTGGTTTTAATTCAAAATCGGCCTTCTTTACTGCCTTTAAAAAAACAACCGGCTTAACTCCTGCCGAATACCAAAAAACCTGCCTGAAATAAGTTTATTTTTATAAAATCAGAGTTCTGATTTATAAATTAAAACCTGCAAAGTATTCATATCCTGCATATTTGCACTCATTATTAATTATCTAAAATTTTAAAAATGAGAAAAGTGTTTTTATTTATTTCCGTTATTGTTTTGTGTTTAAATGTCAATGCGCAGATCAACGAGACTTCGAATGATTTGGCTTTGATTGAAAAAACGATCAATTTATACATAGAAGGACAAGCCACAGGAGATTCTACTATGGTGGGTTCGTCATTTCATAATACCTGGCAATTGAAATATTTTGCCGATAACGAAATTAACGTTGTAACCAAATCAAAGTACATCACTGGCTTTAAAAAACACGACAGACCTAAAAACTGGTCGGCACGTACTGTATTTGTGGATATAACGAACAATGTGGCCATTGCAAAAGTAGAAATCAGTACAGCAACACTGTTATTTGTAGATTATTTTCATTTTATGAAAACCAATCAGGGTTGGTTAATTGTCGATAAAATTTCGGCAAGAACACCTCATAAATTGGTTGAACCGGCGGCACCAAAAGCTAAGTCATAGATAACTCTTCTTTCAATTCAAAAAAACTTATAATTTTCAGTAAATGAATAAAATTATCTTTTTATTACTAGTTCTTACATGTTTGCAGCCTCTTGGCGTAAATGCGCAGAATAAAATCTTATTTGTAACATCAAATCAGGATTATTACGGAAATACCAAAATTACTGCGGCCAATCATTTTGAAGAAATTATTGTTCCTTATGATATTTTTATAAAAGCCGGATACACAGTCGATTTTGTAAGTCCAAAAGGTGGCGCGATTCCGGTTGGCTACATTAATACCTCTGATCTTTTGCAAAAAAAATACCTGTACGATGGCTGGTTTATGGACAAGCTGGAACATACCATGAAGCCAACAGAAATTATTGCCAGCGATTATTCGGCAATTTTTTACAGCGGTGGCGGTGCGGTCATGTTTGGCGTTGCAGAAGATATTGCGATTCAGAATATTGCCAGAACTATTTACAATAAAAACGGTGTAGTTTCGGCAATTTGTCACGGTACTGCCGGGCTTGCTTATTTAAAAGATGAAAATCAAAAATCGCTTTATGCAGGAAGAAAAATCACGGGATATCCGGATCTTTTTGAAAATAAGAATGCCGAATATTACAAAACATTTCCGTTTGCGATCGACAAAGCTATTACCAATAATCAAGGAAAATTTGTGTATTCTGATAAAGGCGGAGACGCTTTTTATGCTGTTGATGGCAGGTTTGTAACCGGACAGGATCCAAGTTCAGCTTCTCGTGTAGCAAATGAAGTGATAGCCATTTTAAAACCTGATTCTAAAAAGAATAATAAAATTGTACTCAGCGATTTAGACCAAATTACAGAAATATTACTCGATTATATTGAAGGTACGGCGAATGGTGAACCGGAGAGATTACGCAAGGCTTTTCATCCTGATTTTAATTTGTATACGGTTGCAAAAGACACTTTATGGATACGTTCAGGCAAACAATACATTGCTAATATAAAACCTGGTGAAAAAACGAATCGAATTGGAAGCATTGTTTCTATTGATATTGAGAAAGATACAGCCGTAGCGAAAGCAGTAATTGTAATACCGAATCAGCGCACTTTTACAGATTATTTTTTAATAGTAAAATATCAGGGCGCCTGGAAAATTGTGCACAAAAGCTATTCCTGGAAAGAATTACCCAAAACCGAAAAAGCATAAAAAGAGTAATAACCAAAACCAAACCTTTGAAAAGCTCCTTAATTTTTTTAGGGAGTTTTTTGTTTTTTCTAAAATATTCTTATTTATTTCGATTAGCTTAGAGGGGAATTTTAAGTAATTTTCTAATAATTGTATTTCTTCTTTAAACCTTAAAAAATGAGATTCAAAAAAAGCATTTATCTGTTTGTATTGCTTGTACTTATTGTCAGTTGTAATGAAAATAAGAAGAAAATCATCAGTACTCCTGTTTCTGATACGATAAGTAATCATATTGTATTTCATAAACTAGAAAAACGATCTGTAATTGGGGACTTTGATGGCGACGGAAAACAGGATACTATTTTTGAGCACAATTATTCGAAAGAAAACAAAACTGAAATTTTAGAATCTCCCGATCCTTACGAAAATGATTGGGAAATAGTAGAAAATTGGTTTTACACACAGAAAGCAGATTTGTATCTGACTATAAACAAAAAGAATCAGGATATTTTGCATTTAGGTACCGCACAAGGGCTTTATTGCTTAATAAATATTGGCGACAATAATAATGATGGAAAAGACGAAATTGCTCTGGTAATCGACAAATTAGATCTTAGCAGAATCAATAGTTGTAAAATATATTCGCTATGTAATAAAAAATGGACAACATTGAAAGAGTTTGGAATTCATGAAGATTCATTTGATTTTACTACTGATAAAATGCCCGTTTTTAACGAAATAAAAGGTTACCTGGAAAAGCGAAATGGTAAATGGTTTTACAATGATTATTTGCAAAATAGCTATGATACTCAAGAAGAAGTTGGAAAAATGAAAAGACTAAAAATGGGTAAATGTAATTATTGAATTAAATCTTAATAAGTATTTGAATATTAGATAAAAGAAAAGAATAGTTGTAAGATGATTTTATCTTAATTGAACTTTGCAAAATAGAAAAACTCCTTAAAAATTAAGGAGTTTTTGCTTCCAACAAAACATGTTTTAATAATTGTTTTTATAATAAAAAAGATAAGATTTTATTCTCTGGCCATTTTAACTTTAAATTCATGCTCAACGTTTTGGTAAGCATCATCGCTAACATCATATACTACTTTAGCAATCTTTCCTCCTGTAAAGTCAAATTTGGCTTTGTATTGTTTACTCACAGGATCACCTGAGTCGCGGCCAACGCATAGCCCCTCGCCTGATAACGCATAATGACCTGCCTGAGTGCGGAAAGGTTTTTCCTGTACCACTTTCCCGTCTACATAAAGTCTCATTTTTCCTAACGTTTCATTTTTCTCGGTCATTTTTTCCTTTATAAACTCCACTCCCACTACATGTTGCCCGTTGGCAGGCAAAGTTGTGCTTAAAATCTGTTCCGGAGCAAGGCCTAAAAAATTGTAGACATAATTTAATTTACCATTAGTAACAAACAAACTATATCCTCCAAAACGTGATCCTTGAGAAACGATAACGCCTTTTGTATTTTTCGTAAAATCTACTTCGGCTAAAATTTTAAAAGAACGTCCTAAAGTTGGTGCTGCCGAAGCTTCCGGAATTTCGGTTGTTCCGGGATAATAGGTAAATCTACCGTTGGCAGGGATTTCTTTGTGGTATTCCATAGCGTGAAATTCGTTTACCGAAACATCATTTAAAGGCAAAACATTGTATTTCTTCGCTTCATCCATCCATATTTGTTCCAGTTCTTTAACCTTATCCGGATATTGAGCCGAAAGATCTGTAGATTCTGACCGATCGACATCAACGTGATACAATTCCCATTGATCTTTGTCAAAATCCCCTATGTTTACGGGAAGCGCTCCGTGAATTGCAGTAGCTTTCCAGCCTTCTTTCCAAATACCGCGTGTTCCAACCATTTCGTAATATTGTACCTTTTTAGTGGTTGCTGCTTTTTCATTATCAAAACTATACTTCATAGAAACACCAGCAAGCGGAGTTTGTTTTACGCCATCCACCACATCAGGCATTTTTACGCCGCAAACTTCTAATATTGTCGGAACAATGTCAGTACAATGGTGGTATTGACTTCTAATCTCTCCTTTTGCTTTTATGCCTTTTGGCCAGCAAATAACAAGAGGATCTGCTGTACCACCACTATATCCTGAATATCTCTTGAACATTTTAAACGGAGTCGAAAAAGCAACTGCCCAACCCGTTGGATAATGGTTATAAGTATCTTGTGATCCTAGTTTGTCGATCATACTTAAATTTACCTTCATATCGTCGGGATAAGCGTTAAAGAAGTTGTTTTCGTTTACAGAACCGTTTGGAGATCCTTCGCCAGATGCTCCATTATCAGCACAATACATTATGAGCGTATTATCATATTGCCCGGAATCTTTCAGGTATTTAATAACGCGACCTACTTCAAAATCAGTATATTCAGAATAAGCAGCATAAACCTCGGCCATACGGCTGAACAGTTTTTTTTCGTCAGTCGATAATGTGTTCCATGGTCTTACAGTATCGCCTTCAGAAAACTTTCCCTTTGGCATTGGGTTTATAGGCGTAAGTTTGGTGTCTTTTGGTAAAATACCTTTGTCGATCATACGTTTTAGAACCCAATCTCTATAAGCTTCATAACCATCATCGAATTTGCCTTTGTACTTGGCGATATAATCTGCCGGAGCATGATGAGGCGCATGATTGGCACCCGGATTGTACCACATAAACCAAGGTTTGTCAGGTTTTGATTGTTTAGTATCCTGAATATAAGCAATGGCTTTGTCTGCCAAATCTTTGCTTAAATGATAACCGTCTTCCGGCTGATAAGGCTGATCTATAAAATGATTGTCTTCTATAAGCCCCGGATACCATTGATTGGTTTCTCCGCCAATAAAACCATAAAAGCGATCAAAACCTAGTCCCAAAGGCCAACGATCTTTAGACGATGCCATATCAAGCGCATCAACGGGAACATTATGATTTTTACCAATCCAAAATGTAGACCATCCCGCCTGACGCAAAATAGTAGCCAATGTGGCATTTTCTTTAGGAATATGACCGCTATAACCCGGAAATCCCACAGCAGATTCAGATATTGAGCCAAATCCGTTTTGATGATGATTTCTTCCTGTTAGCAGCGTAGATCGCGTTGGTGAACATACAGATGTGGTGTGCCATTGCGTATATGTTATACCGTCTTTTGCAAGTGCATCCATGGTGGGCATATTAATTCGTCCTCCGTAAGGTGACCAGGCTGCAAAACCAGTATCGTCGTACAATATGATTAGTACATTTGGAGAATCTTTTGGTGCTTTAGTTTCTAAAAATGCGGGCCAATCTCCTTTTGAATCGCGAATATCTAGTTTGATTTCGCCATTAAAAGTTTTTTCTCCTTGTTTTGGAGGATTTTGCGCCATTATTGGTAGGCAGCAAAACAGAATTAAGGTTTTAAGTATCTGTTTCATGATGGAGGAATTTATTTTACAGTCAACTAATTATGAGGCGTAACTTTAGTTGTCTTTCAAAATTAAATCCAATCCTATTATAATTTTTGTTTAAAGAAGTAAATGACGTTGCAATTTATAATTTGAAACAAAGTTGTGTGTTTGATCTAGTATATTCTTTCAAATGAAGTACCGTTGAATCGATATACGCCACTTGGATTGGCTCCACCAAACCACAATTCTCCTTTTTTGTTTTTGTAAATCGTCCAGATATGTTTACTCGCTACTCCATCTTCAATACTAAAATTTTTAACCGATTTACCATCATATTTCCATATACCAGATCCCGCAGTGCCAAACCAAACATTACCCAATTGATCCTCTCCTATAGAAAAAACTTTATTAAGCGAATTACCATTGGTATCTTTCTGCTTCAGTTTTTGCTGTTCTGTGAAATTGATTATTTTTTTTCCATCATATTTTAAAACACCAATCCCATTATTGGCAATCCAAAGATTGCCTTTGCTGTCCTCCATTATACTTCTCGCGTGAAAATGTCCTGTTTTGTCATTTAAACCTAAAAGCGAATCGTTTATTACTTTAAAATCCGATCCATTATAACCAATCACAGCGCCGTAACTTCCAAACCAAACAGTTCCATTTTTGCTTTTAACGAAATTTGTTGAAATTGAATAGTGATTCTCATGACCTGGCTTTGTGTGAACAGGCAATGCGCGATACGAAAGTTTTTTACCATCATATTGATATACACCCGGATTTCCTTCAAGTTTATTGTAAGCCTCTATTTCGTTGCCCTTGAACCAGAGATCTCCATCATTTAACTTCCATTCGTTTTTTGAATTATAATCTCTTTCTGTGTAAACAGTCAATTTTTTTCCGTCGTAAGTGCTTAATCCTTCGCCGCATTCAAACCAAATGATACCATTTTTATCCTCATAAATATTTCTAACCTGATTATGGCTCAATCCATTTTCGGTTGTAAAATACTGGAGCTTTCCATCATGAAGTAATCCTAATCCTTCGTTGTAACTGCCAAACCAAATATTTCCTTTACTATCTTCTAAAACTGAATGAATTCCTGAGGTATATTTTAATCTTAGTTGGCTGGATTGACTTTGATTGCAAGAGATTGTTATTATGGCTAGTAATATGTATAAAAGATTAAATAGGGACTGTTTATTTAATTTCATATTAAAGATATCTTTTACGGTTTAGAATTGGTATGTGTTCTACATTTATAATGCAATGTACTATAAAGTTTTACAAAAGATTATTTGAGATTTACTTATTTTTTTAAGATGAAAAAAGCAACAAATGAACTGAAAGTATTTACTAAATGTAGCAGTAATATTTTCTATCTTCGTTTTTAAAAGAAGTCAAATAACTAAGCGAAGTCAACCTGAAAAAGTTTTTCTTATGTTATTTATGGCTATAAATTGGGTTGGAATAATTAATCTTAAATAAAATCTGAAAGAATGAGTTTTGAATTGGATGATATCTATTTTTTAGAAAACTACGAAACCCTTTTGATTGTAAAAAATCATATCTATTTGTCAAATAAAAAATATTTTTCTCTTGAACATTTTAGAAATGAAAAATATTCAGATAAAAATCTAATTGAAATAAGGATTGAAGAAATATTAGCAATAAATTTTAATGATTTAAGTGAACAAGTTAAAATTGAAACCAGATCAAAATCGTTTCATTTGATTTTTTTCGATAGCAAAATGCTGTTCAGGTTTATTTCCAGGATTGAACCTTCTTTGGTTTTAGAAAAAACAGAGGAAAATCTAACCCGAGCTCAAAAAATAATCCCTTTGTTATTTATTTTTATAATAATTGTTATCATCTGTTTATTTTTTGGAATCGAAAATAGTTTCATATTGTTAATTGGTTTACTGTTTGCTATTCATCAAGTATATAAAATGTATAAAAATAGTAAGAATGTAGTTTATAGTAAGCCCAAATAAATTAATAATAGCTGTTATAAGATGAACATTTAAAAAATTATAAACATAAAAAAACCTCCAAAATCAAATGATTTTGGAGGTTTTTAAATTTTGATGGAAATGATAGCTTGTTCCAAGGAAATAAGAATGCTTTCACCCTGTATCTAAAACTATTAATAAAATATTAAAACATAAAAAAACTCCTTAATTTCTTAAGGAGTTTCTTGGTGGGCGATGAGGGGTTCGAACCCCCGACCCCCTCGGTGTAAACGAGGTGCTCTGAACCAGCTGAGCTAATCGCCCTATTTTACTAGGTTGCTATCATTTCGTGATTGCGAGTGCAAATATACAGCTAGAATTTGTATTTGCAAGTGTTTTTAGAAAAAAAAGTGAAATATTTTTGTATCCTATTATTTGTCAGATATATGGAATTTGTAATTCTAATTAAAAGATCAAATTTTTACAATTAAACCAGATAAAAAACTCCAAGACCATATTGATTTTGGAGTCTTACTTGACCATTTGATTAATTATTAATTCGTTTTCTCAATCAATTCAATAATTTTTAACGCAACACCACTTGACGATTGAAAATTTTGTCCTGTAATAATTCGGCCGTCTTGTTCTACAAACGATTCGTTTCTCTTTGAGAATTTAAACTCTCCTCCCCTTTCTTCTATGGTTTTCTGAATCAAAAACGGAAAGTGTTTGAAATATTCGCCATCCTGTTTTTCAAAAGAGTCCGGATAACCGCTTATTTTTTTTCCATCTACTAAAAATTTACCATTTTTTGTTTTCAGGTTTACAATACCTGCCGTTCCGTGACATACCGATGAAATAATTCCTTTATTGTCTTCGTATACCTGCATTGAAATGCGTTGAATGTCGAGGTTTTCAGGAATTTCAAACATTGCGCTTCCGCCTCCAATATAATGCACTGCTTTATAAATTTTATAATCAATTTCTTTAGGGTTTAGCGTATTTTTTAGGGCGTACATAAAGTCCTGATTGTATAAATATTCTTTTTGTAAATTATCTGAGGTATTGATATAAGCTAAAGGGATGTCTCCTCCCTTTGGACTCACAAAATCAACTGTATAACCGGATTTTACAAACGTGTCGTAAGCGTTTACAATTTCGGCAAAGCTATTTCCTGTCGCAATGGTAGAATTTCCGTAATAATGTGCATTAGAAACAATAAATAATATCTTTTTTCCTGATTTATTACTTGCTTTACTGCTCGCTGCTTTGCTAATTATTTTCCATTCGCCCTGAATTTTTTTCAGCAAAAACATATCCATAAATTCTTGTTTTTTTTCAGGTATAAGAATTTCAGCTTTTGCAATGGCAACATCGTTATAAAATTCAATAGAAATAATTTTACCTATACGACCGTTAAATTCTCCTTTCTTGCCTTTTTGAAACCAGGTGACATATTCTGAAATTGGGACTATCCATAGCGGTTTGTCTTTGTGGCTCAGAAAAAGATTCGCTTCAGGATAAAAGGCCTTGCTGATGCTTTCAGGATTGTTATAAGAGGTACCTTCGATATAGTTTTGAATACAATTTTGAATCAGGGATTGTTCTGATTGTGAAAAAGACAAATTGAATAGTAATGTAAATAAGATTGCGAAAAAGATTTTTTTCATAAACATTGGATTTTAATGGTTTAAAAATGTTTTTCAAAATTATATTGATTCACTTTTAAATCATTCCAAGTTTATGATACAGCAGTCCAGATGTATATTTTAGGAGTAGAAATTAGCTTTTTTGGTAATTTGAAGGTGTCGTTCCCGTGATTTTTTTGAATGAACTGTAAAATGTACTCGTAGAATTAAACCCGGATTCGAAACCAACAGCGTCAATTTTGAACTGAGTACTTTCTTTTAATAAACGTTTTGCTTCATCAATTCGGTATTCATTAATGAATTGCGTGAAGCTTTTGTTCAAATTGTCATTAATAAACTGTGATAACAATTGAGGACGAATATTTAATTCTTTTGCTAAAATGGATAAAGTAAGTTCAGGATTGGTATAAATTTTTCTCGTTTCAAAAAGTGTATTGATTTGTTCCTGAATTTCTGTTACTACTTTTTCTTCTATTTTGTTGATGTATTTTTCTTTATTATTCGACGAAATCAATGTTTTATTTTTTACGTAATAAAGCAAAAGGAATGAAATGTAAAAACTGAACGAAAAAGCCAAAGATCCGGAAATATAAGAGGTGTATTTAGCTAAAGTATACGAAAGCCAAATAGCAAAAACTCCGATAATAACAGATAATATCCAGGTTTCATGATAGCTAATTTGATTTCGATTATTTAGTAGCTTTTTAAAAATTTGCCTGCTTTCATAAATAGACAGAACAATAAAAATAAGCCATTGAATATTTATAAAATAATAAATTATTCCTCTCCATAGAGCAGGGTTTTCTTTGTAAGGAAAGAGAACGCCAAAAACACTTATAATGACAACCAGCAAAACAAGAGTGTATTTTGCAAAAGAATAATTGAGATTTTGCAAAATAGATCTCACATAAAAATACAACAGAGGTCCAATTAAAAAACAAGCTGACAAGCCTATTTGCAAATACGTTTTTGATAATTGCGGATTAAAATTATAAAATACTGATTTCCCAATTCTAATGCTTAAAGACAATAACAAAAGCCCTAGAAACAAATCAGATTTAGCTTTGTTTTGTTTGAAAAATAAAAAATAAAAACTTAAAACAACGCTATTAAAAACACCCAGAGCGCTTAGAAAAAATAATATTTGATTATTAATATTCATTATTGAAGAAAATACTTTTTTGGGAATTGTTTACCATTCACTTAAAATACTCAATGAAAATGGTCTCTTAAGTTTTCTACAATACTACATAAAAATATTAAGACAGTAAGTACGTTTTTCGTAAACGGAATATTATTTTTCCCGTTAAAAGAAAATGAAATAATAATTCTGGTGAAATAAAAAAACTCCAAAATCAAAATGCTTTTGGAGTTTTAAAAATTATTTAAATTGTAAAGGATAGCGGTATTTAAAAAAAAGAGATACCAACTAACCTTGATGCTTTTTATACAATAGGAATCCCTATCCAATAAAATATAAGCATTAGTGCAATAGTTATTCTGATACTGCACAAAGTAAGCAAACGCCAGTAAGTAGATCTTCCGTATCCAAATCGCCAAATTCTTTCACCAGCTTCTTCCCTATTTGATTTTAGAGTTAATTTCGTAAGTATAAACGTTGAAACAATAAAGATCAAAATTGTAATTAACCAAAATTTTATCATAGCTCGTATTTTTAAAGGTTTTTAAATTTAATGATTTTTTTTTGGAAAATATACTGCTTAGATAATTTATTAAGCCATCTGTTGAAAATGGCTCTAAATTGAAAGAATAAGAGTCTAATCTGTTTATTTTTAGAATATTCTGTATTTATTTTATTTTTCGATCATTACATCAACATTTATTGATGGTTCTCCTCCTGAATATTTTTTCCATTTTCCAAAATAGTTTCTGTAATAGGTATCTTTTGAAAATGCGAAGATATTTCCACCAAAAGAAAATTGTCCTTTAAAGTCATCAGTTATTCTTACTAAGACAAAAAAATCTTTATCAGTCCAAAGATTTTTATCAGAGATATCCAGGGATACTTTCTTGTTTTTGATATCATTTTCAGTAACGGTCAATCGTAAAGGATCATTAACTAAAGATTGTGCATCATCGGGAAAGCCATCTTTTTCATTTTGTATATCAAAAATAAATGTCACGTTTTTTTCAATTTTTTGATCAACAATATTGATGTTTATCTTGTTCACTTTTAGATTTTTTTTGTTTTTAATCTTTATAGCATATTCTTTAAAAATGTCATCTGGCTCACCTGAATCAAACCCACCGTATGCTTTTTTTGAATTTGAAGTGCCGAAATTTTTAAGCACATATTTTTTTGGATTAATTACTACAGTTTCAAGATTGATAATTTTTTTCTTTAGTATAATTGTATGATTTTGAAGTTTGGTAAAGTCTGCAATTGTAGCTTTAAATGGTTCATACTCATTAACGATCACTTTGACAATTTTAATTTTATCAACGTTGGTTAAATCAATAGTATAATTTCCGTTACTATCTGTTATATCACCAATTTCCTGATTTTCAATTCCGATTCTTGCTCCAGGGATTGGATTGTCATTTTCATCCAAAATTTTCCCTGATATTTTTTGGGCGTGAAAAGTAACTGTAACTAGCAGAAGTAGTAATGTAAATTCAATTTTTTTCATTTGAATGATTTTTTAGTAATGTCTCGTGAATTGATTTCTGAAGAAAATAATAATCTCAAATATATTTTATAAAACAAACATATTTCGGTGCTATTTACAACATATTTACATTTTTTGTATATGTTTATTTTGTTGTTTAACGAAAATAGTTCGTTTTGTGTGAAAGTCTATTTTCTTAATCAAAGCAAAACCCAATCTATTTTTTTTGTCTTTTACTAAACAAAATATAAACGATAAAATTATTGAACTATGAATCTGTTTACTAACTATTTCATTCAGAAATGAAAAAGTTCAATTAAATAATTTATAGATATAGATTCGTTATTTATTATATTAGTCAAAAATAATTATGGTATTGGAGCAGATCAAATTATTTAGGTTTTAAGATTACTATGAAATTAAATTGTATAAGAAATAAAAAAGGTATGAATGAGCATCACGAAGGATTTTTGAAAATTTTAGCCGAATTAACTGAAATCGAAAATAGATTAAAAGCAACAGAAACTTATGAAATTCTTGATAATATTTCTGACCTGTATTTAGGCAACGGAAAGGTTAATGCCTATATCAAAATGAATGAAGTAAATAAAGAAAAGAAACTGACTACTAATAATTATAAAGATTTAATTGATATTTATTTTTATCAGCAGAAATTATTAATCAAAAATGAAAAGGATGAAGCGATAATTGATCTGATCGAATTATTTAGTGGTGAATTTAGTGATGATGCCTTAGATTATCTTGAAAAATTTGCTTATAATAGTTGTGATGAGCAACCTTATGCGTTAAGTATTTTATTATTATTGGCAAAAATCGAAAAAAGAAAAGAAAAAACACTTCAAAATATAAAAATGAGATTTAATTCCTTTGATGAACAAATTAAGGATTTTGTCATCAATTATTCTTCTGCTTTATTTCTTGATGAAAAAATAAATTTTGAATCCTATAATCAGAATATTGAAGAAAATACTTCTATAGATTTAGAAAACACTTTTAGAAAAGAAAGAAATCAAAATAAATGGTGGGAATTTTGGAAATAAAAAAACTCCTTAATTACTTAAGGAGTTTCTTGGTGGGCGATGAGGGGTTCGAACCCCCGACCCCCTCGGTGTAAACGAGGTGCTCTGAACCAGCTGAGCTAATCGCCCTATTTTACTAGGTTGCTATCGTTCGTGATTGCCATGCAAATGTATAGCTAGATTTTGTATTTTCAACTATAAAATCAAAAAAAAATCATTTTATTTTAACCTTTATTTTTATTAATCTATTATTCAGTTAATTAAAAAAGAAAGAAAAACTGATTTTTTTAGGCTTTTAGTTAAAAAATGAAATCCTGAGGCCTAATTTATAATATTACTTTGTGTTCACTTGCTATAATCCTATATTTGCATACCTTAATTGTATACTCAAATGGCAAGATTTAAAGAAAATGATTTACCAAAATCAAAAATTACCGCTACTTCACTTAACAAAGCAACCATAATATTCAAATACGCCGGAAAACACCAATGGAAATTTTATGTTGGTTTGGTTTTTCTTTTATTAACGGGAGCTACTGCCCTCGCCTTCCCTAAATTAATGGGAATGCTGATTGACTGTGTAAAAAACAAAAACAACGATCAGGCGAATCAAATAGCATTGGGTTTAATCGTGATATTGTTTCTGCAATCTTTCTGTTCTTTCTTCAGATTATCATTGTTTGTTAATTTTACCGAAAACACATTGGCCAATTTACGTTTGTCCTTGTATACTAATTTGGTAAAATTACCAATGACCTTTTTCTCTCAAAAAAGAGTTGGAGAACTAAATAGCCGTATTAGCGCAGATATTACTCAGATTCAGGATACTTTAACCTCTACAATTGCAGAGTTCTTGCGTCAATTTATACTTATTATTGGTGGAGTTATTTTATTGGCTACAGAAAGCTTTAAATTAACTTTATTAATGTTAGCCGTAGTTCCTTTAGTTGCAGTAGCAGCAGTAATCTTTGGTCGTTTTATTAGAAAATATTCTAAACAAGTACAAGATCAGGTAGCAGAAAGCCAGGTAATTGTTGAAGAAACAATGCAGGGAATAAGTATCGTTAAAGCATTTGCCAACGAATGGTACGAAGTTGCACGTTATAAAGGTAAAATTAGCGAAGTAGTAAAACTGGCTATCAAAGGTGGTAAATACCGTGGTTATTTTGCCTCATTTATTATTTTTTGTTTGTTTGGAGCTATCGTTGCTGTAGTTTGGTATGGCGTACGTTTAAGTATTGCCGGCGAAATGAGCGTAGGTCAATTGATCTCGTTTGTATTGTATTCTACATTTGTGGGCGCTTCTTTTGGAGGAATTGCCGAATTATATGCGCAAATTCAAAAAGCGATTGGTGCTACCGAAAGAGTTTTTGAATTATTAGAAGAGACTCCGGAAAAAATAAACGCAACGCAAAACGCAACTTCATTAGAGAAAATCAAAGGAAATGTTTCTTTCAATAATGTTGCTTTTAGTTATCCTTCAAGAAAAGAAGTACAAGTTTTAAAGGATGTAAATTTTACTGCTGAATTCGGGCAAAAAATAGCCATTGTAGGACCAAGCGGTGCCGGAAAATCGACTATTTCTTCTTTATTATTGCGTTTTTACGATATAGAATCAGGAGAAATCACGGTTGACGGAAAAAACATTTACGATTATGATTTAGAAAATCTTCGTGGTAATATGAGTATTGTTCCTCAGGATGTTATTTTATTTGGAGGAACTATTAAAGAAAATATTGCCTACGGAAAACCAGATGCAACAGATGAAGAAATTATGCTGGCTGCAAAACAAGCCAATGCGTTGAATTTTGTTGAAGGTTTCCCTGAAAAATTCGAAACAGTTGTAGGAGAACGTGGTGTGAAATTATCTGGCGGACAACGTCAGCGTATTGCAATTGCCAGAGCATTGCTTAAAAATCCAAGTATTTTAATTTTAGACGAGGCGACATCCTCTTTAGATAGTGAAAGTGAAAAATTAGTTCAGGAAGCGTTAGAAGTTTTGATGGAAGGAAGAACAAGTATTATTATTGCTCACCGACTGTCGACTATTAGAAATGCTGATAAAATTTTAGTTTTAGATAATGGAGAAATAACCGAAGAAGGTACACATCAGGAATTAATTAATCTTGAAAATGGTACTTATAAAAACCTAAGTAATCTTCAGTTTAGCAACTATTAAAAAACTAAATGCCTATAATTAATTTTAAATACAACTAAATGCCACATTTAAGACTCGCTTTAATTTTACTATTTATTATTTTAAACACCATTAGTGTTCTTGCTCAGGAAAAACCTTTTAACGTTGTAAACATTACCCCTGACGGTTCAAAATACATCAAATTCGGAATGAATCTTCAGGTTTGGGGAAGATATTCAGAACTAAATCCAAATAGCAAAATTGGAACTACAGAAGTAAATGACGCTTATGATATTGTGATCAGGCGTTTGCGCTTGCAGGCAATGGGAATGCTTACGGACAATATCTTTTTTCATCTTCAGTTAGGTCAAAACAACATCAATTTTACTCAAAATAACGGACCTTCAAATGCACCGCTTTCGGTTATGGATGCTTTGGGAGAATATCATTTTAACGATAAACTTCATATTGGTGGAGGTTTAACGAGCTGGGGGTCCGGAACAACCCGTTATTCATCAAATAGTTCAGCAACTCAATTAAGTTTAGATACGCCAATGTATCAGCAAATTGCTAATATATCCTCTACTTTTGGCAATCGTAACCTTAGTATTTATGCAAAAGGATATTTAGGGGATTTAAGTTATAGAGTTGCCGTTACGAATCCTTATAGAAATACAAATACCAATATTGGTTTTAATTCTTCTGTAAGTCCGGAAACTCCAAGAGCGCAATTTGCCGGGATTTTGACGTATCATTTTTTAGAAAAAGAACAAAATCTTGAAGCTTATAACAGAGGAACCTATTTAGGAACTAAAAAAGTTTTTAACCTTGGATTGGGTTATATGACGCAAGCCAATGCAATGTGGCGTCTGGATACTGATGGTTCAGGTTTGATACATCATGACGATATGAAAGTTCTTGGATTAGACGTTTTCTACGATAGTCCAATTGGCGATAATGGTTCAGCGATTACAGCTTACGCAGCGTATAATAATGCACAATACGGAAAAAACTATACTCAGTTTATTTCTATTCCAAATCCTGCGATTGCAGATCCTGCTTTGTTAAATGGTTCAGGAACTGGATTTATTGGCGTTGGAACAGGAAATATCTATTACGCACAAGTTGGATATTTATTCAAAAACTCAGAAAACATATCAAGCAAAGGACGTTTTCAGCCTTATTTAGCAGCACAAGTTGCCGATTTAGAAGCTTTAGATACTCCAATGGCGATGTATGAAATTGGAGCCAATTATTATACAACAGGAACTTTTGGACCAAAATTCAGTTTGAATTACCAAAACAGAGCTGTGTATGATAAATCCCTTTTAAATCCTAAATACTTTCAGAGTGATCGTTTAGGAATGGTAGTTTTACAATGCCAGGTTTCTTTCTAAAAAGACTTAAAAATTTCAATAAAAAAAATCCAAATTCCAATTGTTATGATTGGAATTTGGATTTTTTTATAAGTTCAAACTGTAAACTGAGACTGGGACTTAAAACTATTTCCCTTTTCTACGTTTACGCTCTGCCTTGATCATAGACAATTCGCGGCTTGTTTGTCCTGCAACCGAAGTATTCTCTTCAGCACGACGAATCAGGTACGGCATAACATCTTTTACAGGTCCAAATGGCAAATATTTAGCCACATTGTAACCGTTTTCGGCAAGGTTGTAACTAATATTATCGCTCATTCCGTACAATTGTCCAAACCAGATTTTGTTATCATTTTTGGCAATTCCTTTTTCCTGCATCATTTCCATCAATTTATAAGAACTCAATTCGTTGTGAGTTCCTGCAAAAATTGACATTATTTCTAAATGCTCTAACATATAATGTACAGCAGCATCATAATTAATATCTGTAGCTTCTTTAGAAACACAAATTGGCGAAACATAATTTTTCTCTTCCGCTCTTTTGTTTTCTTTTTCCATATAAGCGCCACGAACCAGCTTCATACCTATAAAGAAACCTTCTTTTTTAGCTACTTCATGTAAGTTTTTTAAATAATCCAAACGATCCCAACGGTACATTTGCAATGTATTAAAAACAATTGCTTTTTCTTTGTTGTATTTGCGCATCATTTCGGTAACTAAATCATCAGCAGCATCCTGCATCCAGCTTTCCTCACCATCAATTAATAAAGCCACATCTTTTTTGTGCGCTTCACCGCAAACATGATCAAAACGAGCTACTACTCTATCCCATTCTGCTTGTTCTGCAGGAGTCAACGTTTGTTTTTCTCCTAATTTTTCATACAATTCAAAACGACCAAAACCTGTTGGTTTAAATACAGCAAACGGAATCGCTAAACGTTCTTTAGCAAATTCTATCGTTTTTAAAGTCATTTCTAAAGCAGCATCAAACTGCTCTTCTTCTTCTTTTCCTTCAACAGAATAATCCAGTACAGACGAAACGCCTTTGGTAAACATTTTGTCTACTACTGTAATACAATCATTTTCGTTTACACCACCACAAAAATGGTCAAAAACAGTTGCACGAATTAATCCTTCTACCGGAAGATTTGCTTTTATAGCAAAATTGGTAACAGCAGTTCCTATCCTTACTAAAGGTTGGCTGTCGATCATTTTAAAAAGAAAATAAGCTCTATCAAGTTCTGTATCGCTTTTTAACGAAAATGCAACTTGAGTGTTATCGAATATTTTTTCCATTAAGGTCAGTTTTTTATGCAAATATAGATAGAGTTTTGAATATTATTTACTAAAACATACCATAATTTTTAATATCGTTAACAAAATTATGTCATACCTTAATTTATTAAGTAAGAGTTTACCTTGTTATATTTATTGATGGTCAAAAAATAAAAACATTTTTTCTTTAAGTCATATTAAATAGATTCTAAAATTAGAGCGAAATAGATTCTATCCGACTAAAAAAAATATATCTCGAGTGTATTAAAAAGTAAGAAAAAGATATTTTTATACTGTGTTTTAACAAGATTATACTTTTAAAAATTATATTTGCAAAAATATTTTTTTATCATGCATAATATTCGAACGAACGCAAATAGAGGAATTTCAATTATTCCTGGATATATTGTTTTACTTTTTGTGGGTTTACTTCTGATTATTGATTTTATCCCCAGCAATTCAGGCGTTCTTATTGCGAATACCCAATTTTTGTATTTATCTGTTTTAAATATTCTAATTGGAGTATATTTTTACATGAATTCTAAAATGCTTTCTGATACTATATTTCCATTTCTCAAGAGAAGTTACATTACCATATCGTTTTTACTTTTTTTATCAATCTGTGGATTATCATTTCTGGTTGCCAAAAATGAGTCTCTCGTTATCACGAGGTTTACTGAGTTGTTAATTGTATTTTGTTTATTTATAAACCTTTCCGTTTTATTAAAAGATAAACTGAATTTGATTTACAAAATTATACTCATTATTGCTGTTAGTGCTTTTTTTCAATCGGGTCTGGCTTTATATAAATTTTCGCAACTGTCCGGATATATTTCTGTGGCGGAAGCAGTAAACAATATGAGAGGAAATGCTGAAAATATCAACATACTCGCTGCTAGTTTAACCATTAAAATTCCCTTTTTATTTATAGGAATTACTCATTTTAAGAGCGTAAAAAAGAACTTTTTGCTTTTTACATTGTTTTTTGTAACGACTGCTATTTTTTTAACTGCCGCCAGAACATCTTTACTTAATTTGATTGTTATCACGATTGGTTACATTTTTTATTTCCTGAAAATAAACTCTTTTGAAAAATCAAGTTTCAGAAAAAGTTTCATTTTAATAATACCTATAATCATTTCGTTATTCGTTTCTAATCGTTCTTTTGAGAAATCAAAAGATAACAATCGTTATATATCAGTAACAAATAGAATTTCGCAAATAAATACGACTGATGCTTCTGCAAAAGCCAGGTTAGCATATTGGGAGAATACAATAAAAATAAGTCAGGCAAATCCTTTGCTGGGAATCGGATTAGGTAATTATCGTATTGAATCAATTCCTTATGAAAAATACTCTGAAAATGATTTTTCTGTTTCTTTAGATTCACATAATGATTTTCTGGAAATTTTTGCTGAAACCGGAGTAATAAACGGAATCTTATATTTTTCTCTTTTTATATACATCTTTTTTATTAACATTAAATGGTTGTTAAAATCCAATGATGATAACACAAAGAGAATTGCAATTCTTTGCTTAATGCTTCTAATTGTTTATGGAGGTGATGCTTTCTTCAATTTCCCTATGTACAGGCCAACAATGCAAATATTTTTTAGTCTCCTATTAGCATTAACGTTAGTAAACAGTCCTGGTTTAATTAGTCAGGAACGTTCTGAGCCGGTTAAAATAAAATTTATAGCTATTTTAATTGGTATAGCAATTATGACTAGTTATTCGGCTTTTATAATCTATAAAGCTTCAGATCTGGAAGCTGAAATTCTTAAGGATGATATCAATAACAATTTGAAAGGTATATTAAGCGGTGATGAAGTTGTTAGCCGAATACCTAAATATCCTAATGTTTTTCGTACTTCAGAATCCTTTTATGAATATGCAGCCATTTATTATATTCGTGAAAAAAAATACGATAAAGCTTTGACGTGCTTTGCAAGAGCAAGTAAAATCAACCCCTATTCCGGTCGAATAAATTTTTATAAATACATAATTTCCAAAGAAAAAAATAATCTCGACAGTGCATCTGTTTATATTAAAGAAGCTTTTTATCTGCGTCCAAGAAATTTATTTTATTATAAATATTCAACTAATTTGGCTGCAGTAAGAAAAGATACTATAGAAATTCTTAAAGAATCTGAGCTGTTTTCAAAATACAGAAAAATTACCGAAGCCTGGAGTGTTCCTGCTGCTGAATTGCAAAAGACCAATTTTAATAAGAAAAGTTTAATTCGTTTTGTAGATCAGGGACTAAAACAGATACCAAATGACAGCACTTTAATAAAATTAAAAAATGATATTGTCATTAAGGATTACATTCTCGAAGGACAAATTCTTCTTTCGCAATCAAAATTTGATAAATCACTTGAATCTTTTGAAAAAGCATTAAAAATTAATCCTAATGATATTTACCTGCTGCAAAGTATAGGTTTAAATTATTATTATTCAGAAAAATATAAAGAAGCTATTCCCTATTTTTTAAATGCTTTAAAATATCCCGGATTAAATAACGGAATTACAGAATTTTATGTTGCCACATGTTACTTAAAAAATAATGATTTAGAAAATGCATGCGAATACTTTAATTTATCTAAAGCTAAAAGTTTTCGTGCAGCAGAACAACAGTTGAATAAAGCTTGTAAATAAATAGTGGCGTCATTTGAATTATTTTAATGCAGATTTTGTGAGTTAGTCTTTTTCGAGTTTTGTGTCATATTTTAACAAAAATAGAACTTGGAACTTGTTGAATGTTTTTTTCTATTGTTTTACACAAATTAGAACAAAACTTTGAATATTATTTAGTTAAAAATGCCTTATTTTGCGGTTTCAATTAACTACGGAAATATGCAATCAATTCAAGCGAACAATTATCTGGTACATTTTAACCAAAATGCCTACGAAGCCCTAAATAATCATTTAAAAGAAAACAAATACTCTAATTTGTTTATTATAGTTGATAATGAAACAAATGAGCATTGTTTACCAAAGTTTTTGCCTTTACTTGAAACTGATCTGACTATAGAAATTGTTGAATTTGAATCTGGCGAAATAAATAAAAATATTGATACTTGTATCGAAATCTGGAAAGTGCTTACAGAACTTGGTGCGGATAGAAAATCGCTTGTTATTAATCTTGGTGGCGGTGTTGTTACTGATTTAGGAGGATTTGTAGCTTCTACCTTCAAGCGTGGAGTTGACTTTATTAATATACCTACTACCCTATTATCTATGGTTGATGCTTCTGTTGGAGGGAAAACTGGTGTTGACTTAGGGAATCTTAAAAACCAAATAGGTGTTATTAACGTACCTCAAATGGTATTAATTGATACAGATTATCTTGAAACTTTACCACAAAGCGAAATGCGTTCAGGATTGGCTGAAATGCTTAAGCATGGTTTAATATATGATGCAGCTTACTGGAAACAGTTTTTAGATCTAAATGCGATTGATTTTGCTGATTTTGATGAATTAATTTACCGTTCTGTAGAAATTAAGAATGAAATTGTAATTCAGGATCCAACAGAAAAAAATATTCGTAAAGCATTAAATTTTGGTCATACTTTAGGACATGCTATCGAAGGTTATTTTTTAGAAAGTGAATCAAAGAAAACATTATTACATGGTGAGGCCATTGCGATCGGTATGATTTTAGAAAGTTATATCTCTTTGTATAAAAACTTAATTACAGCGGCAGAATATGCCGAAATTAAAACGGCAATTAAAAGCATTTATGACGATGTAATAATCGAAGAAAATGACATCGATCCGATCTTAGAATTGCTAATTCATGACAAAAAAAATGAATACGGTTTGATACAATTTGCCTTAATTGAAGGAATCGGAAAAATAAAAATTAATCAATCCGTTGAAAATAAATTGATTCTAGACGCGTTTCAAGATTATAAATCTTAAACTTTTTTTAATAAAAAGCTTTGCTTTAGGTATATATTATTTTTTACATTTGCCACGATGAAAACAAACAATAAACAAAGACAATTTAGTTCTTATAGAAACCGGCTCAATAGTTCCTTGCTAAGGATGTTGAACCGTTTTTATACAAGTAAAAGTCCGTTTTATTGCGACGTTTTTTTGTACTCAAAAGCAGAACATGAAAAACTGCAAATTGTATTTGCAAATATTAGGGTTTGAATTTTAGATTTAGCACAGTTTACTAAATAAAAAAAATCACAATTCTTAATATAAAAAACTAAATGAATACAAAATATTCTGATCTAATTAATCAAACTTACTACTTTCCACAAACGGAATTTAAATTAAACAAAGACAACTTACAATTTCACAATATCGATTTGATGAAATTAGTTGAACAATACGGTACGCCATTGAAATTTACCTATTTACCACAGATTTCTGAAAATATTAATAAGGCAAAAGCCTGGTTCAGAAAATCGATGGAAAAAAACAAATACGACGCAAAATATTACTATTGTTATTGCACAAAAAGCTCTCATTTTGAATATATTATGAATGAAGCTTTCAAGAATAACATCCACATCGAAACATCGTCAGCTTTTGATGTTAACATTGTAGAGAATTTGCTTGAAAATGGTAAAATCAACAAAAGTACTTATGTTATTTGTAACGGATTTAAAAGAGACGAATACATCACTAATATTGCACGATTAATCAATAGCGGACATAAAAATACTATTCCGATTATTGATAATTACGAAGAACTTGATTTGCTTCAGGCTGAGATTAAAGGGAAATTCAAAATTGGAATTCGTATTGCAGCCGAAGAAGAGCCTAAATTTGAGTTTTATACATCAAGATTAGGTATCGGATACAAAAACATAGTTTCTTTCTATAAAAAACAAATTCAGGAAAATGACAAGTTAGAGCTTAAAATGCTTCACTTTTTCATTAATACCGGAATAAACGATACATCGTATTACTGGAATGAGTTAGTAAAATGTATTAAAGTATACATTGCGCTTAAAAAGGAATGCCCTACTCTTGATGGCCTGAACATTGGAGGTGGTTTCCCGATTAAAAATTCATTGGCATTCGAATATGATTACCAATACATGATTGATGAAATTATTAATCAGATTAAAATAGCATGCGATGAAGCCGAAGTTGACGTTCCTAATATCTTTACAGAATTTGGATCTTTTACTGTAGGTGAAAGCGGTGGCGCTATCTATCAGATTTTGTATCAAAAACAACAAAATGATAGAGAAAAATGGAATATGATCGATTCGTCTTTCATTACTACTTTGCCGGATACTTGGGCTATAAACAAACGTTTTATCATGCTGGCGGTCAACCGTTGGAACGATACTTACGAGCGGGTTTTATTAGGAGGTTTGACTTGTGATAGTGACGATTATTACAATTCAGAGCAAAATATGAACGCCATTTATTTGCCTAAATACAACAAAGAAAAGCCATTGTATATTGGTTTCTTTAATACTGGTGCGTATCAGGAAACCATTGGAGGATACGGAGGTTTACACCACTGTTTGATTCCGCAGCCTAAACATATTTTGATAGATCGCGACGAAAACGGCATTTTAGCAACTGAAGTTTTCTCAGAACAGCAAACTTCTGACGATGTATTGAAGATTTTAGGATATACTAAAAAAGTATAAAAAAAAACCTGTAAATTAAATGTTAATATCTATAAAATTATTAATTTGCAGTACCATCTAAAAGGTTAAACTTTTAATTCAAAAAAAAAACAAAAAAAACAAAAGCAAAATGAAAGGACCAATCAGTCAGTTTATTGAAAAACATTATCTACACTTTAACTCTGCTTCTTTAGTTGATGCTGCAAAAGCATACGAACAACAATTAGCAAATGGTGCTAAAATGATGGTAAGTATGGCTGGCGCTATGAGTACAGCAGAAATTGGTAAAATTTTTGCCGAAATAATTAGACAAGATAAAGTACAGATTATTTCATGTACTGGAGCCAATCTAGAAGAAGATATCATGAATTTAGTAGCACACTCTCACTACGAAAGAGTGCCTAACTACCGTGATTTAACACCAGAAGATGAATGGGCTTTACTTGAAAGAGGATTAAACCGTGTTACAGATACTTGTATTCCTGAGCACGAAGCATTCCGTCGTTTACAAAAACACATTTACAAAATCTGGAAAGATGCTGATGACAAAGGAGAACGTTATTTTCCGCATGAATTCATGTATAAAATGTTGTTATCTGGAGTTTTAGAAGAATATTACGAAATAGATCTAAAAGATAGCTGGATGTATGCAGCTGCAGAGAAAAACTTACCTATTATTGTACCAGGATGGGAAGATAGTACGATGGGGAACATCTTTGCTTCATACGTAATCAAAGGAGATTTAAAAGCTTCTACTATGAAGTCAGGAATTGAATACATGACATTCCTTGCAGATTGGTATCCAAAAAATAGCACAAACGGAATTGGATTTTTCCAAATTGGTGGTGGTATTGCAGGAGATTTCCCTATTTGTGTGGTGCCAATGTTGTATCAGGATATGGAGATGCATGATATTCCGTTTTGGAGTTATTTCTGTCAGATTTCAGATTCAACAACAAGTTACGGATCATATTCCGGAGCTGTTCCAAACGAGAAAATTACTTGGGGTAAATTAGATATTAAAACTCCAAAATTTATTATTGAGTCGGATGCTACGATCGTTGCTCCGTTAATTTTTGCTTACTTATTAGATTTATAGGATATTTATGAAAAGAGTTATAGTAGACTACGCTAAACTTACCAACGAAATTTTGAACCTTTTGGTAGAGAAATTTCCTGATGGTTATGATGATTCGGATGTAATCCGTTTTAGAAATGCTAAAAACGAATTGATCGAAGCTGTTGAAGTTCGTACTGAAGACACTATTTATTTAGTAAAAATTAGTACTAAACTTGCTGACAGAATCGAGAATTACGATGAAGATGACGACATCGATCTTGATGTTGATACAATCGAACCAGTAAAAGGTCTTGATCTTGACGATGATAGCGATGACGATGACGATGATGATGCGATAGACAAACCAGATACTGATGGCGGAGATGATGATGACGATGAGGATAAAGATCCGGATGATATTGCTGATGAAGATGATGAAGACGACGAAGATTAATTTTTATCTTTCTAAATAAATTAAAGGAACTCTATTCGGGTTCCTTTTTTTATTAATTCTATAAAATCGCATTCTTAAATATAAGAAAAATATTATATTTAAACTTTTTATTATATTGAGAAATTATCAAATATCAGCCTTATGAATTCAGAAATTTTACACGCCAAACTAAAAGAAAATTTCGGTTTCGAAAAATTCAGACCCAATCAGGAAACTATCATTAATACCATACTTTCTGGTCAGGATACCTTAGCAATAATGCCAACTGGTGGCGGAAAATCAATTTGTTTTCAGTTACCGGCTTTGGTTTTACCCGGAATTACCATTGTTATTTCTCCTCTTATTGCCCTGATGAAAGATCAGGTCGATAGCTTGAAAACCAACGGAATAAATGCCTGTTATATCAATAGCAGTCAATCTAGCGAAGAACAGCAATTTTATATTGATAATCTAAAATCAAATAAATTCAAACTCGTTTACATTGCGCCTGAAAGTCTTTCGTATCTTGATGTTGTTTTTAATGAACTGACAATCAGTTTAATTGCAATTGATGAAGCGCATTGTATTTCATCCTGGGGACATGATTTTCGTCCGGCGTATACCAATTTGGGTTATTTAAAAAGCCGCTTCCCTTCTACTCCTGTTCTGGCTTTGACTGCGACAGCAGATAAAGCAACGCGAACAGATATAACAAAACAATTAAATTTAAGAAACCCAAAAACTTTTGTCGCTTCGTTTGATCGAAAAAACTTAAGTCTCGAAGTTCGTCCCGCATTAGATCGTGTAAAACAAATTATTGATTTTGTTGAAAATAAACCCAATGAATCCGGAATTGTTTATTGCTTGAGCAGAAAAACGACCGAAGAACTGGCGCTGAAACTCCAAAAAAATGGAGTAAAAGCAAAAGCATATCATGCCGGTTTAGAAAATAAACTTCGTGCAAAAACACAGGACGAGTTTATTAATGATGACTGTCAGGTAGTTTGTGCGACCATTGCTTTCGGGATGGGGATCGACAAGTCAAACGTACGTTGGGTGATTCATTACAACTTACCAAAAAATATAGAAGGATATTATCAGGAAATTGGTCGTGCCGGTCGTGACGGATTGTCGGCTGAAACTATTTTGTTTGAAAGTTATGCTGATGTAATTCAGCTTCAGAAATTTGCCTCAGAAGGATTGAATTCAGATGTTCAGTTGGCAAAACTGGAAAGAATGAAACAATATGCGGATGCTTTGAGTTGCAGAAGAAAAATTCTGCTTTCGTACTTTGGTGAGCTCGTAAAAGAGAATTGCGGAAACTGCGATATTTGCAAAAATCCTCCAACTTTTTTCGATGGTACGATTCTCGCGCAAAAAGCACTGTCGGCAATTAGCCGATTACAGGAATCTGAGCCTTTGGCTGTAATTGTAGATTTTTTGCGTGGCTCGAGAAACGCGTATATCTACGAAAAAAATTATCAAGAGCTAAAAACGTACGGAATTGGCGCCGACATTTCCTGGTACGATTGGAATCAATATTTAATTCAGCTTATAAATTTAGGGTATTGCGAAATTGCCTTTCATCAACACAATAAAATTTTGCTTACTCCTTTTGCAAAGAAAGTTTTGTTCGAAGGCGAAAAAGTAAAACTAAATACTGTTGTTAAAAAAGTAATTGACAAAAACGAAATTAAGGAAACTAAACCTAAAGCAGCAAAAAGTTCTCTTTTTGAAATTCTTCGAAAATTACGTTATGAAATTGCCAAAGACGAAGAAGTTCCTGCTTATGTCATTTTTAGTGATGCCGCGTTAAGGTATATGGAAACTTTTCGTCCTATGAGTGACGAAGAATTTCTGGCAATTGATGGTGTTGGTAAAGTAAAACTGGAAAAATACGGTCGGGAATTTATAGATGCGATTGTGTATTATGAAAATGCAAAAAAAACAAAAGCCAAAGCAAAAAAAGAAGGTAACACCTATAAGACAACTTTAGAAATGTTTGAAAGTGGCGATACGGTTGAAGAAATTGCAGAAAAAAGAAATCTCGGACAAACCACGATTGTTTCTCATTTAGCAAAATTATATGTTGATGGTCATGATTTAAATCTAACTCAATTTGTTTCTGATCACGAGGTAAAACTACTTCATAAAGCACAAGTAGAATTAGAATACCCAACAGCGCTGAGATCTTATTTTGATTATTTTGAAGAAAAAATGTCTTACGATAAAATTAGATTTGGACTTGCTATTGTCGAAAGGAATAAGTAATGTCATTGCGAGGAACGAAGCAATCTCACTAAAAATTCGACAAAGATTAGTTAATGCAAATTTTCAGGAGCTAATCTCGCTATGCGTTCCAATCTTTTGTGGCGAACACCGCCACCAAAAGGATTTCCACTTCTATCGGGGCTAGGCCAATTATTCTCATGACAATATTTTCGTATAGTTGTCATCCCGAGGAACGAGGGATCTACATAAGTAGCTCGACAAAGATTGATAATTTTACTTGCGGAGTTTCTTGACTAGATCCCTCGTTCCTCGGGATGACAAACTGAAACCTGTGTACTTAAAAAACAAAAAAATCCTGTGAATCAACTTCACAGGATTTTTTTATATTAAGAAAGTAAACTTACAAATACCTTTCTTCAAAGACTTTTTGATGATGCTTTTGATGTCCGATAATTACAAAACCTAAAGCGCCAGCTGAAATTTGATGAGACGAAGCAGTTCCAACTCTTTTAAGTTGTTCTTCAGATAAACTTTTATAAAACAATAAGGTTGAATGTCTTAAAGCAGAAAGTTCTGTTAGTAATTCCTGAATACTTCTTTTGTTAGCGGCTGTATTGTCTACATAATCGTTCTCTTCAAATCCTGGCAAAACGGTTTTGTCATTTCTTGAAAAACGCAAAGCGCGATAAGTAAAAACGCGTTCTGAATCAATCAAATGCTGAATAATATCTTTGATTGTCCATTTTCCTTCAGCGTAACGATAATCAAATTTATCCAAAGGAATATTTTGTACAAATCGTATAAAATCATGAAGGGAAATTTCTAACTCTTCAATTAAATTTACTGCTCCGGCTTCGCGAACATAATTAGCAAAAGGACCTGAATATTCTGTTTCTAATAACTGATCTGAATTCATATTTACTTTTTTTGCAATTCTTTATATCAAAATTATGCAGAGTTTCTACTCGCATTCGTATTTCCGAAAAGTGATCTTGTTACGATTTTCTCGTACACTTTTATCAACTCTTCGTCAACCTCAGTTTCTTTGTTCAATTCATTAATTCTTAACAAAGCATATTGTTGTATTGTCAACAAAGGCAATACAATACGCTCTCTTACCTGAATCGATGCTATACCATCAGGATAATTCTCCATAAGAGTTTTATGTCCTGCAATTTTCAATAAAAGACGTTTTGTTTCCTGGAATTCATCAAAAATAATTTGCCAGAATTCACCAAATTCAGCGTCATTTCTCATGTAAGCTGTTAATGGTAAAAATGATTTAGCCAATGACATCATACTGTTTTCAAGCAACGTTTTAAAGAATAAAGAATTGTGATACAAATCGTGTACTTTATCCCATTGTCCTGATTCTTCAAAATGTTTTAATGCCGATCCTACTCCAAAAAATCCAGGTACATTTTGTTTCAATTGACTCCATGAACCTACGAACGGAATCGCTCTTAAATCAGCAAAATCTAATGATTCAGATTTGCTTCTTTTTGATGGACGGCTTCCGATATTCGTTTTAGAGTAATATTTCAACGTACTCATTTTCTCTAAATACGGAATGAATTTCGGATGATTTTTAAAACTTAAGTATTTCTCATAACCTAAATCTGCTAATTGCGTCAAAATCTGAGTTTCGTCTGCGCTTAACTCATTTTTTTCTTTGCTAAATACCTGATTGGTTACACCGGCAGTCAATAAATTCTCGATATTATAACGACAAGAATCTAAAGTTCCAAAATTAGAGCTAATCGTTTGTCCTTGTACCGTAATCTGAATTTCGTTATTCTCGATCTTTGGCCCTAAAGAAGCGTAAAACTTGTGCGTTTTTCCACCGCCACGAGCCGGAGGTCCGCCACGTCCGTCAAAGAAAATAGCTTTAATACCGTATTTTCTTGACATTTCTGTAAGTGCAATTTTAGCCTGATAAATACTCCAATTGGCCATTAAGTAACCGCCATCTTTAGTTCCGTCAGAGAAACCTAACATGATTGTTTGTTTGTTTCCTCTTATTTGTAAATGCTTAGAATATTCAGGATTAGTATACAACTGCTCCATAATATGATGTGCGTTTTGCAAATCATCAACAGATTCAAAAAGCGGAATAATATCTACAGTTGGGTTTTCCCAGTTATTCAATCGAATCATGGCAAAGGTCTCCATTACATTCAGTGCGCTTTCATTATTACTAATGATGTAACGATTAGCACCAAACTCACCATTTGCATTCTGAATGGTTTTAATTGCCTGAACAGATTCTAAAGTAGATCTTGTAATTTCATTTTCAAAATCAGCAGGATTCAATTCACCTTTAACTTTTGACAAAACAACTAGTTTTTCCTCTTCACTTAAATCAAAATAATTTGAAGGGAATATTTCAGAACCCGAATTCAAATAATGATTTACTACATCTTTGAATACAGCGTCATGAATTTTACTATTCTGACGAATATCTAAAGTAGCAAAATGGAAACCGAAAAGATTAATTTTTACCAAAAAAGCTTCCAAATCATCTAAATAAAGAGACTGGTGCTTTTCGATTATAATATCACGAATAAGGTTTAATTGCGTTAATAATTCATCTAAAGTAATGTAAATTTCACCTTTAGAATAAAAAACAGAACGATAAAGTTTGTGTTCAAGTTCAGCTACCAAAGTATCTACTCCTGAGAAAGTTAACTTACGTTTTAAATTTCTCATTTCGATATAATAACACTTTAATATCGAAGTACGCAAACGTTCCGCAACTTTAAGGGTAATCTCAGTAGTAACGAAAGGATTTCCGTCACGATCTCCTCCTGGCCAGAATCCTAATTTTATTAATTGATTCTGAATTGCATTTCCTCCAAGAATATTTTTTTGTAAATAATGAACAATTTCGCCTGAAGTAGCGTAAAAAACATTCTCTAAATACCAGATTAAACTAACCGCTTCATCGTAAGGATTTGGTTTTTCGTTCTGGATAAAAGGTGTTTTTCCTAATTGCGCTAACAATTCTTTGATTTTTAATAAATCATTCAAACGAATTGCTTCTGTTAAATCATTTATAATTCCTAAAACTGGTCCAGGGTAAAATTGTGTTGGATGTGCTGTTAAAACCGTTCTAACATTAAAATTTTCTAAGAATTCGATCAATTCCTCATCTTTCTCCTTAGCATCTGATTTCTCTTTGATATCGCGCAAAGATCCACGCCCTTCCATATTATTAACTTCCGGAAAAGCAGCGTCTTCTATGGCGTCAAACAATACAATCTGACGTTCTGTGTACTGAATAAATCGAAACATTAAATCGATTTTATCTTTTTCGGTAGCGTTGTTTAAATATCGATTAGAGAAAAAATCGAAAATTTCTTTTGGTGTTTCTTGTTTTTTAAATCCCGTTTCGCATGTCTCTGTAAATAAAGGAAGTAAAGCTCCTGTGTTATCTATAGAATCAAAAGGCAATGTTATAAATACACTATTATAAATGTGGTATTTTGAAAGAACATCTTGATTAAAGCGTTCAATTTTAGGTAACGTGTACATAATCTATTGTAGTTGTGGTTAATTAGTCATAAAAAAACCCCAAGAATAAACTTGAGGTTATATTTTAATATAGCATTCAAGAAAAAATTACATATTTTTAAAAATAGTATGCATCAAACGCTTCTTATCGTTGATACTTTCTTCTAATGAAATCATAGTTTCTGTTCTGTAAACACCATCGATATCATCGATCATGAAGATAACTTCTTTTGCGTGCTTAGTGTCTTTTGCTCTAATTTTGCAAAAGATGTTGAATTTTCCTGTCGTTACAGAAGCTACTGTTACGAACGGAATTTGATTGATTCGCTCTAATACAAATTTAGTTTGAGACGTATTATTAAGGAACACACCTACGTATGCAATAAATGAATACCCTAATTTATCGTAATCCAAAGCCAATGAAGAACCCATTATTATTCCTGCGTCTTCCATTTTCTTAACCCTAACGTGCACTGTACCAGCAGATATCAATAGTTTTTTTGCAATGTCAGTAAACGGAACTCTCGTATTGTCTATTAACATATCTAAAATCTGGTGATCTACTTCATCTAAACGAAATTTACTCATAATTCTTTAATTAATATTACTAATTGCTATTACAAAGTATAAAAATATATATAAAAAACAACAAATTCACATAAAAATTAACTTTTTATCAATCCGTTAACAAATTTAACATTTTTATTTAAATAAAAATCTGCTTTTTGATTCGATTTCGGAAAACCACTAAAGTCATCAGAATAAATTGCCCCTTTCGCATCGTATTCATAATGTCCAAAATAATTTTCCAATTCGCCCGCTTCAACTATGTAAGCGTTAAAATGAATCTTATTTTCAATCAATTCTTCTTTGTATTGTGCGACAAAATTCGTAATAATTTCGATACCATCATAATTTATTTTGATATTTTTATACATAAAATCATAAAAAACGACTTTATTTTGTGAAATATTCAAATAATCATTAATTCTGTTATCAACTAAATCGTTTTCGCCAATGAGTTCGAAACTTGAAAAAAGTGAGAAAAATAGGAACTTTCGAGTGATTTCGCGTTCGTAATCATGAGGAAAATGCCCTGCTTCGAATAAAATTGTTGGTACACCTAAAAATTGAAACGTATCCCCTATGCAATTGATATTAAATGAGTCATCAAAGCGCCCTACCTGCCCCGGAATATACTTTTGTAATACATCATTAATGCCTGCAATTACATTAATTGCTTTTAAACGGTTGTCATTTACCTCTCTTTCTTCATTATAAGAAGGAGCTAAAAACGAAACTGTAGCAGGTTTTCCGGTATCTCCTGCGCCAAATATAGTACGCTGATCGTGCAGGTTGAAACAATAATGAGGTTTGAAATTTTCAAAAACTTCTCTTAATACCTTACTTTCAGGTTGAGTCAGGTTTTGAGAATCTCTGTTTAAGTCAATTTTATTGGCATTTTCACGAGTATAAAGTCTTGCGCCATCCGGATTTAAAATAGGAATACAATAAAACGTAAACGTTTTAAGCATTTTCTCCGCAATTTCAGATCCGCTGTTTAATACATTAATAAAGTCAAACAATGCTTTTGTGGTAGTGCTTTCGTTTCCGTGCATTTGCGACCAAAGATATATACGTGTTTCCCCGTTTCCAATTTGATAACTATAAATAGGTTCGTCTAAAACCGATCTGCCAATTATTTGTACCTGGTTATTGTTATTTAGTTTATCTAATAAAGGTTGAATATGATCTAAAGTCAGGTAGCGACCTTCTATTGTTTTTTCTTTGTATTGGCTGAATAATTCTTCTAAATTCATTGTCTTTTGATTAGTTTACAAAAGTAAACATCTTTATATTTACAATTGTAAACAGTGAAAAAGAATAATAATTTATAATTGTAAACAGGTTTTTAACGTTTATCGTTACTTAACAAAGGATTGGAGTTAACAAATGTTATTACTTTATATAAATAAAACTAAATGTCATTATTTCAGTTCTTTATACGTTATAATCTAAAGCTTAAATTAATAACAAATAGCTCATTATATACAATTTACAACTGTAAAATTGCTTTATTAGTTTCTTTTAGTTACATTTGTAAACAACGGTTTTAAAAACAATAATTTACAATGGTAAACATCGATGATTTTGTAAAACGTCTTGAAATTATACTGGATTATTATGCCTTAAATGCTTCTTCTTTTGCAGATAAAATTGGCGTACAGCGTTCTAGTATGTCTCACCTACTTTCTGGCAGAAACAAACCAAGCTTGGATTTTGTCATGAAAATTATGGAGGTTTTTCCGGATGTTGACTTATATTGGATTTTAAACGGAAAAGGAAGTTTTCCTAAAAATAATGAAGAAGTTTTAGAAACTGCAAAAACTCCTGCTCCTATTATTTCACATGAAAATTTAAATGGCGGAGATTTGTTTTCTGCGATTCATTATAAAGAAGCTGAAAAAACAGAAACAAGAATTTCTCCAGAAATTAAAAATCAAAATTTAATCTCTGAAGAAGGTGAAATTGAGAAAATAGTTATCTTTTATAAAAACGGAACTTTCAAGGCCTATAATCCGTAATTTGAAAAATCGCATATTTCAAAAAGATTAAAAATAATTTTCATTTAAGCGATTCTCACGTAACTAAAAAATGTCGAAAATTTACAACTGAAAACCATTTTGAGGAATTTTTCCGATAACTCCTTCATAATGCTTTTTTAAAATTGATAAATCGGCTTCGTAATCTCCGGTTGGAAAAAATGCTTTACCAAATTTCACTTCCTTTTTACCCCAGTCAAAAGCAACGGGAACAATTGGCACATTTGCTTTAAGCGCGATATAATAAAATCCGCTTTTAATTTCTGTAACTCCTGCACGTGTACCTTCTGGAGCGACAGCCAGACGAAAAACTTCTTTTCTGTCGAATATAGCTGCGATCGATTCTACTTTGTTTAATCCGCCTGTACGATCTATAGGCTCACCTCCTACGTTTCTGAAATAATATCCAAACGGAAATTTAAATAATTCCTTCTTTCCTACCCAGTTCATTTCCAGTCCGGAAATTCCGCGGGTAAAAATTCCTAAATAAAAATCATGATTACTTGTATGAGGCATAACCATCATCACACATTTTTTTACTTCCGCATTTTCAATCCCTACTATTTTCCAGCCCATTAGCTTAAAAAAGATGAATTTATATAACTGTCGTTTCATTAAAGTTTATTTTTCTTGCAAAATAAAAGATTTAAAGTGGTAAATTTGAGTAAAAGCATTTAAAAATGATTCAAAAATTATTCAGTTATATCATTCCAATAAAAATATTCAAGAAAAAATCAGAAAGAAGCAAAATTATCGAAGTTACCTGGGCAAACGGCGAATTGGTTCTGGATTCTGAAAACACCAATTATTCATACGGAAGCTTACAACGCATATTACGATACGGTCTTAGAAATATAGGTTACGATAAAGTTCTTAAAATGGATCACATTCTTTTATTAGGAGTTGCCGGCGGGAGTGTTATTAAAACCTTAGTTGATGAGATAGAATATAAAGGTAAGATTACGGGTGTTGAAATCGATTCGGAAATAATACAGATCGCAAATCAGTATTTTGATCTTGATAAGATAAAACAACTCGAAATTGTAATTGATGATGCCTTTGAGTTTGTTTTAAAAACAAAAAACAAGTATGATCTCATTATTATTGATATTTTTGAAGATATCAAAATGCCCAACTTTTTATTTGAAAGCTTTTTTAGCGAACGCATTTGTTTTCTTTTAAAAAATAATGGTTTTGTTCTTTTCAATACCATGATACTGGATGAAGCCCATAATGTTCGCAATAGAAAATATATCTCAGAAATAGATTCCAACTTATATACTTCAAAAATGCTGCCCCGCATAGAAGTGCATAATGAATTAATAATCATCGAAAAAGTCGTTTAAATTTTAAACTTTATGAAACCTCTTACCTCTATCCTAAAAGCCTTACCACCTACTAAAGTAATTGATGCTACTATTCATGTTTCAAAATATATTCCGTTAGATTTATCCGTAACGAATCTTGAATTAATGGAGAAAAAACCCGAAAATGCTACTGAATTTGAAGCGTTTATTTTTAATTATCTGAAAAAAAACAATGCTGAAGTCGCATACGGAGGTTATATAGAAGGTCGTACCTTATACCAACGAAGTACGATTTTTAAAAATGATTCTATTCCAGAGCGCAATATTCATATTGGTCTCGATTTATGGACAAAAGAAGATACCGCAGTTCTCGCGCCGCTGCAAGGAAAAGTACACAGCTTTAAAAACAATATTGGTTTGGGCGATTACGGCCCAACAATTATTTTAGAGCACATCATCGAAAATGAAAAATTTTATACTTTATACGGACATTTATCGTTAGAAAGTATAGAAAACCTTAGTGTTGGGACAATTTTTAATAAAGGTCAAAAAATTGCAACTCTTGGAAACGCCAGTGTTAATGGCGATTACGCACCACATTTACATTTTCAGATCATCAATAATATCGAAGAGTATAACGGAGATTATCCCGGAGTTTGCAATACAAATGATTTGAATTTTTATATAGAAAATTGTCCTGACCCCAACTTATTATTAAAAATTACTTAAATAGTTATGAAGAAAGCAGGATTGATTATATGTTTGTTGTTGTTAATTGGATGTAAATCAAAAACGATTAGTAGAGACACTGAAGATTTAAAGATTAAGAAAATTTCTGGTTCAGAAATCAATACCAATCAGCAACAAAAAGCTTACGAATTAGGAAAACGAGTTTTAGAAACTTGTAATACATCAAAGTTTAAACCTTTTAATGACACAGAAGTTACGGCTTCGGTTAGAGAAAATACAACCGAAGAACGCTTAACCAAAACATGTCAGCGATTTAGACAATATTACGGAAGCTTTATAGATTTAAAATTAGATGGTGTTTACAAAACCAAACAAGAAGTGGTTTACCGCTATCACGCCTTATACACAAAAAAAGTGGCCAATAAAGAATTACGCGTTTTTGTAAATCAGGACAATTTGATTTCTGCCATAAAGTCAATGGATTGGGATGAAAAATTTGACGCAAAACTAACCGAACAATAAAGTAAAATTATGAATTTAAAACTGCCTTTCTTTTTATTACTGTTAATTTCGACATTTGCAAACGCTCAGGAAACAATGAGTATAAAAGGATCTAAACCTTATCCTGCAACAGAAAATTACACCTTTATTGTCGAAAAATATGTTTATACAGGTGAAGCTAATGTTCAGATTGCAAAAACAGAAAAAGGAGGCGTTTTAAAATTGACTATAAAAACCACCAACGATAAAACCAGAATTTCTGGAGGTTTATACGTTGACCTGGACAATGCAGATGTTATACCGTGCGTAGATAAAAATGTGAATGAAAGTGCCGATGGCACAACATCAACCTACTATTATTTTACTCCGGCCGAAATGGCAAAACTAAAAAAGAATGATATCAAAGGTATTCGATTTATCATAAAAGGAGGTTCTGATGCTTTTGGCGACCAGACAGGCTATTTTACAGCCTCAAACAAAAAAGAGTATTTTTCTACCGCTTTCGATAAATCTAAAAAAACATTTGATACTGCTGCTGCAATTAGTGCTTTATAAATAAATTATTTAATCTAATAAATCTTATATTTATACTCTAATATATTACCCTATGAATGCTAACGAGGCCTTAATTACCAAATTTTATACTGCTTTTGCAAACGCTGATGCTAAAACAATGAGTGAATGTTACCATCCTAAAATTCATTTTATTGATCCTGCTTTTGGCTTACTAAAAGAAGATCAGGTCTCTAAAATGTGGGAAATGCTTATTTTAAAAAGCAAAGGCAATATCAAAATTGAATTTTCGGATATAAAATCAGATGATTCTTCAGGTTCTGCAAAATGGGTTGCGACTTATAATTTTAGCAAAACCAACAGAAAAGTAATCAATACCATTACTGCCGAATTTGCCTTTCAGGACGGGTTAATCATCAAACATACCGATAATTTTGATGTTTGGAAATGGTCAAAACAAGCTTTTGGTCCAATGGGTTATTTATTAGGATGGACAGGTTTTTTTCAGAAGAAAATTCAGGATCAGGCCTTATTATCACTTAAAAAGTTTCAGGAATCTAAATAGTTTTACTGTTTAGAAATTCAAATTATGCAAAACTAAAACTTGCTTTTATTTTAAATTATCTGCCTTCAATTAATACTGCTTGTCTGTTTTCCTTTTTGTTGAGTTAATCGTGTTTTAATCCGGAATAACTATGAAAGAACTTGTACACAAAAAATTAAATCAATTACAGGCAACAGCAATTTGCGGAAACGACATTAGTTCATCTTGTTTATATGTTTCCGCCTTAACCATCTTATATGCTGGTCAGTATGCCTGGATTTCTTTATTAATTGTTGCTGTTGTTTTATTTCTGTTCAGAAAAATTTACGGAGAAGTTGTTGGGGCAATTCCTTTAAACGGAGGCGCTTACAATGTTTTATTAAATACATCAACCAAACGATTAGCCTCACTTGCGGCGACATTAACCGTTTTGTCGTATATGGCAACAGCGGTAATTTCTGCATCAGAAGGCATGCATTATTTACACGGAATCTTCGAAAGTTTAAACGTTACCATCGCCACAGTTGTAGTTTTGGTTTTATTTACTGGCTTGGCAATTTTAGGAATCGGCGAATCAGCATTCGTGGCCGTCATTATTTTTATAACCCATCTCGCAACTTTAACTTTGTTGGTTTTGGCCTCGCTCTGGTTTGTTTTAAACAATGGTCTCGAAACTTTTCACATCAATTGGGAAACCCCAATTGCGTACGGAAATATAAAAACGGCGCTTTTTCTCGGATTTTCCGCTGCCATGCTTGGAATTTCAGGTTTCGAAAGTTCGGCCAATTTTGTAGAAGAACAAGAACCCGGAGTTTTTCCAAAAACACTCCGTAATATGTGGGCCATCGTCAGTTTCTTCAATCCTGTAATTGCCATTTTGTTGATCAGTATTATTCCATTAACCGAAGTTGGCGCCAATAAAGAATCCCTTCTCGCCCATTTAGGACAAACCACTGGAGGTTCCTGGTTGGCGTGGTTAATTTCTATTGATGCTGTTTTAGTATTATGCGGAGCCGTATTAACTTCATTTGTAGGAGTTTCAGGATTGTTAAATCGAATGACGTTAGACCGAATTCTGCCTAATTATTTTCTCAAACAAAACTCAAGAGGTTCTCATTACCGTATTGTAATCAGCTTTTTATTGCTTTGTATTTCGGTACTTTTTGCTACAAGCGGACATTTAGAATCCCTCGCGGGAGTTTATACTTTTTCCTTTCTGGCTGTAATGGCGTTATTCGGAATCGGGAATTTATTACTCAAATTCAAACGCAAAAAATTACCAAGACCTGAGCGCGCACGTGGTATTGCAGTAGTTCTGGCGGTTTCCTTCATCATTGCCGCCTTCATCGGAAACATGAAGCTCAATATCAATTCATTCTATACCTTTTTAAAATACATGGTTCCGTCGCTTATTTTCATTGGAATCATGCTGAACCGTGTCATCTTAATCCGTTTGCTCATCGAAGCTTTAGAATATTTTTACCAGCCCTTGCGCAAAATGGTCATTCTCAGTAATCGTTATCTGCAAAAAATGAGTGTTGAAATCAATTCTCAGGAATTTGTATTTTTTACCAAAGGCGATGACATTGCCATTCTCAACAAAGTTTTGCAATACGTTCAGGGCAACGAAACCACGAATAAACTCAAGATTGTATACGTAACAAATAATACTTCAAAAAACGAAGCCTTAATAAAAGATCTTGAAGTTCTCGATCGCGCTTACGACGAAATAGATCTTGAATACCTTGAAATACAAGGCGTTTTTGGCCCTGAAATCATCGATGAACTCTCTAAAAAATGGAAAATCCCAAAAAACTTCATGTTCATTGGTTCCCCTGGAAATAAATTCTCTTATAGAGTTTCAGACCTTGGCGGAGTTCGTTTAATTATGTAATAGATTTTTCAGGAGCAGAAAATTCAGGCTTTTTTAGAAGCATAGTCCCGCTTTCACCTTTATCTTTGTTCGTTCCTCTCAAAGGATACCGGCTCTATCGGGGCTAGATTAGAAATATATCATTCATAATCTTCTGATAATTTGTAAAAATTATGGTTGAATAATTTAACCGCAAAGCACGCAAAGTTTTTTATTATCCTTTTTATAAACCGCAAAGTTCGCAAAGCTTTACCTTAATTAAAAATTCGTGATAATTTGTGAAATTCGTGGCTAAAAAATTAACCGCAAAGCACGTAAAGTTTTTATTATTCTTTCTATAAACCGCAAAGTTTACAAAGTTTTCCCCCAATTAAAATTCGTGATAATTTGTGAAATTCGTGACTAAAAAAAACAAAAAGTTCGCAAAGCTTTGTATTAAAACAGCTTTGCGAACTTCCTATTCTTTAAACAAATTAAAGCAAATAATCTTAGCATCCTTTGCGTAAACCTTAGAGAACTTTGCGGTTAAACATTATAAAAAAAATTAAGTTTTAAACCACCCAGCAACCAATTCATCCTCAAATGAATTCGCGTCTTTATGAACAAACTCATTGGTGTTTTTATTATAAGAATAATCCAAAGCCCAGTTTTTATGATGCTCCGCTAAATCTTTAATACTCTCACAAACAAAAGCAATTTCTTCGTCAGTAGTTGTCGGGTGAATCGACATTCTAATCCATCCCGGTTTTTTGATCAAATCACCAATCGTGATTTCGTTGACCAATTTATTCGAAGTTTCCTGATCTACATGAAGTAAAAAATGACCGTACGTTCCCGCACAGCTGCAACCTCCCCTAGTTTGGATTCCGAATTTATCGTTTAATAATTTTACCCCTAAATTGAAATGAAGATCTTCAATAAAAAATGAAATAACCCCCAAACGATTTTGGTGTTGACCAGCCAGAATTTTAATATTCGAAACTGGATTTAGAGCTTCAAAAACGTAATCAACAATTTCGTGTTCACGTTGCAGAATATTCTCAATTCCCATTTCCTCTTTAAGCTCAATCGCTAAAGCGGTTTTAATAACCTGAAGAAAACCCGGAGTTCCGCCATCTTCACGATCTTCTATATTATCGATATATTTATGTTCTCCCCAAGGATTTGTCCAGCTTACAGTTCCTCCGCCCGGACAATCAGGGATCATATTATTGTATAGTTTTTTATTAAAAATCAAAACACCCGAAGTTCCCGGTCCACCTAAAAATTTATGTGGCGAAAAGAAAATGGCATCAAGATACGCTTCTGGATCTTCAGGATGCATATCAATAGCGACGTAAGGACCTGAACAAGCGAAATCTACAAAACAAACACCGTTGTGCTGGTGCATTAATTTGGCTGCTTCATGAAAAGGAGTTTTTAAACCCGTAACATTCGAGCATGAAGTGATCGAAGCAATTTTTATCGTTCTGTCGGAATATTTTTCTAATAATAAAGCCAGATTATCCAGGCAAAAAAGCCCTTTTTCACAAGATGGGATAATCTCTACATCAGCAATTGTCTCTAACCATGAAGTTTGATTAGAATGATGTTCCATATGCGAAATAAAAACAATTGGTCTTTTTTCTGCCGGAACAGTAATGTAATCTTTTAGATTCTCAGGGACTTTAAGTCCTAAAATACGCTGAAATTTATTGACAACACCCGTCATTCCCGTTCCATCCGTAATCAAAACATCATCTTTACTTGCGTTGGTATGACGCTTGATAATATTTCTGGCATGATGATACGCTTTTGTCATGGCAGTACCTGACACAGTAGTTTCTGTATGTGTATTCGCTACAAAAGGCCCGAAATCATTAAGAAGTTTCTCTTCAATTGGGCGATACAACCTTCCACTGGCAGTCCAATCAGTATAAATAATCTTTTTTTTTCCGTAAGGAGACGTAAAATCCTGATCAATTCCAACAATATGCTTTCTAAAATCCTGAAAATAGGTTTCTAAAGTGATGGTATTATTTTTGCTATTCATTAGTGTGCCTGAGTTTGATTGCAAATATATCGCTTTTTTATAAAATTGCGAATTTATCAATTGTAAACTTCAAACATTCAATAACCGTTTAGTATATTTAATTAAAACATTGTTTTATTAGTAATTTATCATAATATTCTATCGGATTAATAGGGCAAGTAAAACTAAACAACACTTTTATGAACAATTTGTCGTTAGCTACTTTTGGTGGCGGATGTTTTTGGTGTATTGAAGCTGTAATTCAGCGTTTAAACGGAGTAGAATCATTAAAATCAGGATTTGCGGGAGGTTTTATAAAGAATCCGCCCTATCGGGAAGTTTGTACCGGCAGAACAGGTCATGCCGAAGTAATACAAGTAGCTTTTAATCCTGACATAATTTCATATCATGACTTACTCTTTATATTTATGACCAGTCATGATCCTACGACCTTAAACCGTCAGGGCGCAGATACCGGAACACAATACCGTTCTATTGTTTTATATCATGACCAGGAACAAAAAGCAATTGCAGAAGACGTTTTTAAAGAAGTAAAAACATTCTACGAAAATCCAATTGTAACGGAACTAGCAGAATATAAAGCCTTTTATGAAGCCGAGGAAGAGCATCAAAATTATTACAATAACAATCAGGATGCACGTTATTGCCAAATTGTAATTGATCCGAAAGTAGAAAAATTAAAAAAAATGTACTCAGATAAACTGGTACTCTAAATAAGCTATGCTGCAGATTAAAAGGATGAGAATGGTTTTCCTTACTTACTTATAAATCTCCCTGAGATTTAAAAAGAATCATTTTAATCTCAATAATCTGTGGCAAAATATAAATTTCAAAAATGAAAAATTTAAAAATAAATAATCGATTTACTGCTGAATTACCTGCAGATCTTAACGAAACAAATGAAATTCGTCAGGTCTCTAATGCTGTTTTCTCTTATGTAAATCCAACAAAACCATCAAATCCTAAACTAATTCATGCTTCTAAAGAAGTAGCGGAACTGGTTGGTATTTCGCCTGAAGAAATTCAATCTGAATCGTTTTTGAATGCCTTTTCGGGAAAAGAAATTCTCCCTGAAACCCGTCCGTTTGCCATGTGTTATGCAGGGCATCAGTTTGGAAATTGGGCTGGGCAATTAGGCGACGGCCGCGCTATTAATTTAACGGAAGTTGAAAATAACAACGAATTTTTTACGCTTCAGTTAAAAGGCGCCGGAAAAACCCCCTACTCAAGAACTGCAGATGGTTTGGCTGTTTTGCGCTCTTCAGTAAGAGAATATTTATGTGCTGAAGCAATGTATCATCTGGGCGTTCCTACTACCCGATCGCTTTCGCTGATGTTGTCTGGTGATCAGGTTTTAAGGGATATTTTATACAACGGAAATCCAGCTTACGAAAAAGGCGCGATTGTTTGCCGTGTTGCGCCATCGTTTATTCGTTTTGGAAGTTTTGAAATGCTGACAGCTCGAAATGAACTCAAAAATCTAAAACAATTTGTAGAGTACAACATCAAACATTATTTTCCTGAAATAAAAGGCGAATCTAAAGAACAGTATTTGCAATTCTTTCAGACAGTTGCAGATAAAACACGCGAAATGATTTTACATTGGCAACGTGTAGGTTTTGTGCACGGTGTAATGAACACAGATAATATGTCTATTCATGGTATTACGATCGATTACGGCCCGTATGGCTGGTTAGAAAATTACGATCCGGACTGGACACCTAATACTACCGATAGTCAAAACAGAAGATATCGTTTTGGCAATCAGCCGCAAATTGCACAATGGAATTTATACCAATTAGCAAATGCGCTTTATCCGTTAATTAACGAAGCTGAGCCTTTAGAAAAAATATTAGAAACGTTTATAAACGATTACGAATCTGATTACAAAACAATGTTTTTGAGTAAATTAGGGTTATTTACTTCAACTGAAAGTAACAGTGAATTAATAACCGATTTAGAGAATGTTTTACAATTATCTGAAACCGATATGACGATCTTTTTTAGAAATTTAAGTCAAATTCTAAAATCAGACTCTGCTGAAAATGCTATTGAGAAAATAAAAGATTCGTTCTATAAACCGGAAGAAATTTCAGGAACAATTTCAGAATCCTGGACAAAATGGTTTACTGTTTATATCGAAAGATTAAATACTGAAGCATTATCAGATGAAGTTCGTTCAGAAAAAATGAATCGTATAAATCCTAAATATGTTTTAAGAAATTATATGTCTCAATTAGCCATTGATGCTGCCGACAGGGAAGATTATTCGCTAATTGACGAATTGTATACACTACTGCGAAAACCTTACGACGAACAGCCGGAATATCAAAAATGGTTCACAAAAAGACCAGATTGGGCAAGATCTAAAGTAGGTTGCTCTATGCTTTCTTGTAGTTCTTAATTTTTTTGGCCACTAATTTCACATCATGACAATCATTTTTAATCTTCACGTTAGAGATTAATTCGTGAAGATTTGTGAAATTAGTGGCTAACTTTTTTTTATTTAGAAGTAATATAATCCACAATCATATTAGCGTGAATACGCGAATTTTCGATAAACCATTTGTGCGTTTGCATTCCCCCGCAAACTACGCCTGCCAAAAACAAACCTTCAACATTGGTTTCCATTGTTTCAGGATTATAATTTGGCGTTTTTAGTTCATCATCAGACAATTGAATTCCCATTTTCTCCAGAAAAGTCAAATCTGGTTTGTAACCCGTTAATGCCAATACAAAGTCATTTTCTATAACAACTTTTCCGTTTGGAGTTTCAATTGTTACTTCATTTGCTTCAATTTCAGTAATATTAGATTCAAAATAAGCTTTGATACTTCCTTCGGCGATTCGGTTTTCGATATCAGGTTTTACCCAATATTTTACACGATTATTAATTTCGTTTTTACGAATAACCATCGTAACATTTGCTCCTTTTCTCCAACATTCTAAAGCAGCATCAACAGATGAATTATTGGCACCAACCACTAATACATTTCTAAAAGCATATTCGTGAGCTTCTTTATAATAATGTTGAACTTTAGGCAATTCTTCTCCTTTTACGTTCATTTCAATCGGAATATCATAAAAACCGGTTGCAATAATCACATTCTTAGCTTCATACGAAGATTTATCAGTCGTAATTTTAAAAGATTTGTTGTCTAATTTTAAAACCTGATTTACTTTTTCAAATAAATGAATCGAGAATTTAAAATAACGGTGGATATTTCTATAGTATTCTAAAGCTTCCTGACGACCAGGCTTTGGAGCCAGACAATTAAACGGAATATCGCCAATTTCAAGTCTTTCTGCTGTTGAGAAAAAAGTCATATACAACGGATAATTGAAAATGCTGTTTACAATGGCTCCTTTCTCAATAATTAAGTAACGTAAATTTTTCTTTTGAGCTTCAATGGCGCAGGCAAGTCCTATTGGCCCTCCTCCAACGATGATCAAATCATATTGTTCTGTCATAACTTTATTGCTTTTCCCAGCTTTTAAAAGGATTTTTACTCAAATAAGCATTGTAGTATCTTTTATCATTAGTTACTTCTTCGCCCAGCCAATCTGGCTTTTCAAATGCTTCTGTTTCAGATTCAAGCTCGATTTCTGCCATCACCAATCCTTCATTTTCTCCATAAAATTCATCAATTTCAAAAACGTGTTTTCCTGATTGTACTTCAAAACGAGTTTTCTCTATTTTTCCTTTTTCGCATAATCTAAGTAATTCCTGCGCTTCATCAACCGGAATTTCATTTTCCCATTCAAAACGAGACATACCTCCATGCTGACCAATTCCTTTTATGGTAATAAAGCCTTTATTTCCTTTTATTCTAACGCGAACGGTTCTTTCAGGAATCGAACTCAAGTATCCCTGGGCAATTTTATTTTGGGTAAAAGCCTGTTCTTTATAATCATCTGATTTTACAAGAAACTTTCTTTCTATTTCGACCATTTTTATTGTCTAAATTTAATTTTTATGCAAGTTACTCAATTTAATTCAGTCTTAAAATTGAGATTCAGGAATCTGTGATAGTTTATCAAAGTTTTATAATCCTCTCAAAATTAAGCATATAACTTTAAAATAACTGATTATTAATACATTATGTATCTATTTTTTTGTTAAATTTGATTGAATCTTAATTTCATCACTTATGTCTAAAAAAGCATTTTATCTATTAGGCATTGCAATAACAATCATTTTAGGTACCTATTTGTATGTAGAATTCTGTTGCAATTGCGCTATTAAAACACCAGCGGCAGATACTGAAAAAGTATCCGTAGTTGTGGCTGAGGAGACTATTTTCGTCCCTTTTATTCTAAATGGTTCAGGAATTGATTATCATACCAATGATAATATCAAGTTCCTTAAAAACAGTTTTGCAGTAGTCCTGCCTGTTAGTGATTCTGTAGCAGTTGGAATCGAAAATCTTAAAACATTTTTGATTGCAAATCCTAAACAAAAAATAACAATTACGGGTTATGCTACTTCTGATGAGACAAATTCTTCAACTTTTGAAAATCTGGGGCTTGCAAGGGCAAATGATATTAAAAAGTATTTTGTTTCGAAAGGATTATCCGGTTCTCAGTTTGATACAAAAGGAGAAATAGTAGATAAGTGGAAAACAAGTAAGGATACGCTATTAGGACCTGCTGAATATAAATTTGAAACTACGGAAACTGCTCCTGCTGTAACTACTGATGAATGGGTTATTCTTAAGGATAAAATTAATGGTGATCCGTTAATTTTACATTTCAGTACCAATAAATCAAGTAACCAATTATCCGAAGCTGAGAAACAAAAAGTGGCTGATCTGGTTAAATATATGGACCATGAAAAAGACGCGGTGATTTTGGCCGTTGGACATAGTGATAATGTTGGAAATCGTGATTCTAATGTTGTACTTGGGCAAAAACGTGCTGAATTTTCTAAAAACTATCTGTCTAAGAAAGGAATCGATGGCAGCCGTATTACAACCGACTCAAAAGGACCTGATGAGCCTATTGGAGAAAATGCAACGGCAGAAGGAAAAGCAAACAACAGAAGAACTGTAATTACAATCAAATAATTAATCAAAAATATACTATTATGAATATACCATGTATCTTAATACCGGCGCTAGTGGGATTAATCTGTGGAATTTTGGGTTACTTACTAGGAAAAATGAATTCAAAAGGAGATGATTCACTTGCATTGTCATTACAAGCTGATCTCGATGCCTGTAAAGCAAATACCCGAAATTTAAATGCTAAAATCTCTTCTTTAGAAGCCGATTTAGCATCAAAAGCAACTATTTCTTCTCAACAATCGTTTACTGCTCCTGCAGCTCCTGCATTATTATTTGATGCGGCATTGGCTACAACAGTTTACGGTAAAAAAATAAAAGAAAATGATTTGAAAATTGTAGAGGGAATCGGGCCAAAAATTGAAGCCTTGTTTAATGCTGCAGGAATTACAACCTGGCGTGAACTCTCAGAAACTTCAACAGAGAAATTACAATCTATTCTTGATGCTGGCGGAGAAAATTACGCCATTCACAATCCAAGTACCTGGGCAAGACAAGCTCTACTGGCTTACCAGGGAAAATGGCAGGAACTAAAAGACTGGCAAGAAGGTTTACTTGGAGGAAAAGAGTAAAGGAAAGGCTCAAAGACTCAAAGGTACAGCGTTGCAAAGATTTAAACTTTGTAACGCTGTACCTTTTTTTATTTCTTATTATCAAACCTCTGAACCTTTGTTGCTATGCACCTTTGAACCTCCTAAAAAAAAAGACTGGCAAGAAGGTTTACTTGGAGGAAAAGAATAAAGGAAAGTTTCAAAGACTTAAAGGTACAAAGTTGCAAAGGTTTAAAACTTTGTAATTCTTTACCTTTTTTATTATCAAACCTCTGAACCTTTGTTGCTCTGCACCTTTGAACCTCCTTAAAAAAATGATTCCCATTTTTTAGCTGTATTGTACCATAATTGTCCTTGCGAAACTTCAAGCGGGCAATCGATATTATTGGTATAAAGCGCTCCGGTTCCTAAACCTTGCGGCATTTTTGAATCCTGAATAAATGTCCATTGCGAAATAGCATTGAGACCGATATTACTTTCTAATGCTGATGTAATCCACCAGCCAATATCGTATTTGTTGGCCAAATCAATCCATTCTTTTGTTCCTCTGAAACCTCCTATAAAACTTGGTTTAAGGATAATGTATTGTGGTTTGATTTTCTGCAATAATTTTTCTTTTTCTTCGAATGAAAAAATACCAATTAATTCTTCGTCTAATGCAATAGGAAACGGAGTTGTTTTGCACAAATCTGCCATTTCCGTAGTGTTTCCTTTCTTAATAGGCTGCTCAATACTATGAAGCTGAAATTGATTCAATTGATTGAGTTTATCTAAAGCTTCGTCTAAAGCGAAAGCACCGTTAGCATCAACCCGAATTTCGATTTGATCTGCCGAAAAATGATTGCGAATAAAGCCTAATAATTCTAATTCTTTTTGAAAATCAATTGCGCCAATTTTGAGTTTGATACAATCAAATCCGTCGGCTAATTTTTCTTCTATTTGTTGTTTCATATATGAAGCTTCACCCATCCAAACCAATCCGTTTATTACAATAGATTTAGTATTTCGGGTAAAATCAGAAGGAAATAAAACATACGGATTTTGGCTTTTAAGTGATAAAAAAGCCATCTCAATCCCAAATTGTATCGAAGGGAATTCTAACAAAGCTTCCCATAATGCTTTTTCGCCTAAATGAATATTCTCACAAGCCCAATTGAGTTTATCTTCATAATCATCACGATCATCTGCACTCAAACCACGTAATATTCCGCACTCTCCTATTCCTTTTTTACCATTTTCTTCAAGAATGATAAACCAGGTTTCTTTCTCGGTCATAACGCCTCTGGATGTCCCGGAAGGTCGTTTGAACTCTAACATGTATTTTTGGTAAGTTGCTTTCATTTTTTTTAGGTACTAAGGCGCTAAGGTGCTGAGATATTGAAAAACTTAGAAACTAAAAAACTCAGTACCTTAGTATCTCAGCACCTTAGCACCTCTAATTATATAATTTTAAAACTCTTTCAAAGTCTTTTGATGGTAATCCTGCTTTTTCGAAAATGACAAAATCTTGTTTGGTCTTTTCTTTCCAGCTTAAACTATCGGTAACGTTTTGAGTTTGGTATTTTTTATAAATCGCCTTTGCTTCGCTGTAATCATCGCTGACCAAATAAACATGCGCGAGATTTAATTTTACCAGTAATTCGGTATCATCTAATTTTTCTCCTTCTTTCAGGAACTTAATCGCTTTTGCATATTGTTTGGTCAAAATGTAGCAATAACCAATAGAACCATAATCGATTGCGGTTGCTTTTCCGTCGTTGATGATGGTATTTAGTTTTTGAATTGCTTCGTTATATTTTTGCAATTTTATTAAAGTCGAGGCCTGGGTTCTCAAATCGTTATAAACGTTTTTAGAAATGTCGGCATCTTTATAACAGCTGTTTCCAAAATCTTTATAGACTTTGTTTTTCTCGATTGGCAATAATTTCTGAAACTCTGTGTAACGGTATTGTTTCATTATTTTCTCGAGAATACAAACGCAAAAATCATCAGAATTGGCCATTTTTTGTGCCATTGTAGATGTTTTACAAAGACTGATAATTTCGTTTTTGTTGTCCTGATTCCATCCGCGATTTAATTTTGAATCAACCCACGGCACCACTTCCAGTACAATTTTCTGGTTTAAAAGCCAGTTTTTACTATGAAAACCAAACCATAAGGTATTAATGTTTTGTCCTAAACAAGAAGATTTATCAAGCGATAATCGTTTAGCATCTTTACTTAAAGGTTCTTCCTGAGCGTAACAGGCTTTATCTGTTTTACCGTCAGAGATGTATTTTTTTGCGTTTTCGTTTGATGTAAAAAGCGCATAAGAACACGTATCATCTCCTGAAATTTTAGACATTAAAAAAACTGCTCCGGCTGAACCCTGAGAAATTCCTGTTGGATCCGGGATAGATTTTAATACCGAAACCAAACTGTTTGTCATTTCCTGATTTTCGTCTAAAAGCGTAATTCTATAAACGATTTCTGTGGTTCCAACTGGCAGATCTTCTGTTTTAAGCACGATTCGGTCTCGTGCCGCCACTATAATTTCTTTTGTTGTAGCACGTTCCTTGTCCCAATAGCCATCTTTTTGAGCAAAAGTGTGGCAAGAAACTGTAATTAAAATAAATAAAATTATTTTTCTAAAATTCATGTTACGATTTTTTAAATCATTTATTTAGTTCGCATTCAATATTTTTTCTGTAAATCTAACCCAATCATATTCAGGAATGCTTTTATCAAGATAATAATCCGGCTGAATTCCTTTACCATCAATTTGCATGCCCGGAATTCTAAAACTTTTTGATAATGAATAACCTAACTTTAAATCTTTGCAAGGCGAATCAACAAAATGCATGTTCGAAATATCTAAAACGCCTTCGGTTGTTGTTCCAAAAAATTTCACTTTTTTGCTTTGTTTTGCCAGCAGCAAAAACTCTTCGGTCGTACTTGCATTATTTTCGTTTATAATGATTCCGATATTTTTTGGATTGCTATAAACGATATCTAACTTACTTTCCTGAACTATCGCATCGTCAAGGCTAACAAATTTCCCTATATTCAAATTTAATTTTTCTAATCCTTTTCGTGCCCATTCTTTATCTTCAGCTGACCAATCCGGATTTGCCATGAATTCTTCCATTCTTTTATTGTTCTGAACTGTAGATAAATATTCTGTACCAATGGTTCTGATTGGGTTTGTGTATAAATAAGGAATTATTTCCTGAAAACTGGCATCAGCTCCTCCTCCATTATTTCTTAAGTCGATGATTAGATTTTCTTTTGACATAATTAATGCTTTATTTGCCGCTAGTACACTATCAATGGCTTTTTTGTTTGAATAATCGAATGAAGGGATTCGTAATAAAATGGTTTTACCTGATATTTCTTTAATAAATGGATTCTCAGCTGTTAATGATTCGATATAACTATCAATTTCAGGGGTATTTCCCGGATTTACAGGAAACTTTCTTTGTAAGGAAACAAATCCAATCTTTAAAAAGTTATTTCCGACAAGTTTGACTTCTTTGAAATTTCTGCTAGAATAGTCACCGAAAAAGAATACCGCGCTATAAGTTTTATCAGAGCTTTCTTTTATTTTGAATTTTACCTGATATTGTTTCCATTTCGTGTTTTTAGCCTCTAGAATGTAGCCAATGTATTCATCCTTTCTTTTTGTAACTCCAATAGTATACGGGCCTGTTGTCCAGATCCCTTCAAGACTTGGCTGCGCGATATTTGCCAGACTGTTTTTTAATTGTTCTTCACTTATTTCGAGTTTCTCCCACTCTTTTTCTGGTGCAGTATTGTTTTGAGCGGTTGATTTGTTTGCAACATCCTGATTTATAGATAAGGATAAATGTTCCGGTCGAAAGAATAACATCCAGTCAAAAAGGACGTCTCTGCAAGTGTTTAAATCTTTTATTTTTTTGACTTTTTTGCTAAAAAGATTGTTATGATCTTCATATGCGGTGGTTCCTTTTTTGTCTATAACGAATTGAAATCCTGCATCATTTTCTTGGAAATTTTTCTTTAACCAGTTAAAATTGTCCTGACAAGAACATTTTTGGGCAAATGTGTTGCATGAAACAACAAGGAAAAGCAAAATAAGCCGTTTTTTTAGATTCATTTTTTTAAGTTTGATTGTTCGATTTGATTTGATGATGATTGTTATAGTATTGCGCGAATCCTCTTTTCGGCTTCTTCTTTTGTAATTCCGTTATAGAAATCTTTTACAAAAGGATGATCGAAATCTTTATGAGGAAAAATTGCCGGGCGATTATTTCCGGTTTGAGTTACTACTGTTGTGGGAATGCTTTTTGAAAATTCGTATTGCGGAATATAGTTGCAAAGCCATCCAAAATATTCGGTTTCGTGATTTTCGTTGTCGAAGTTTTCCAGATAGTCATTAAAACTTGTTTCGCTTAATGAAACCCAGAAACCGTATTCAAGATCTTCGCAATGATCATTTACTTTTTGAATTAAAATAACTCTTGCAAATCGATCTATATGATCATCTGAATGTTTGATGACACAGAAATCTTCATCGATAACTGCGATTTCTTCTTTTTCCTGAGGTGAAAGATTGTGGTAACTACTTGGTGCATTGTAGGTTATTGCGGGCCAGCTTTCGTGCTCTTTGCCGCAACAATCGCAAATAAATGTAATGGTGTCGTTCATATAAATTTCTTATGAATACTAAAATCCTAGCCCCGATAGAGGCGGTATCCTTTTTTGAGAAGATTTTTCATCTTCTCAAAAAAGATATAGCCGAAAGCGGGAAATAGCTCCTTAAAGTTTATAAAACTCTAAAATTTAAATTCCAAATTCCAAATCTGATTTTGAAAATTTGAGATTGGATATATTATAAAAGCTTTGATCCAGTTTTCTGTACATTATAATTCTATTGATTCTCCGATTTCGAGAAGCATTAAGTCTTTTCCTTTATCGAAAAATTTACGAATAGCTTCTTCATGATTGATTTCGATATAACCAAAAGTATCAAAATGATAGCCCAGAATCTTATCGCACTCGATGAAATCTGAAGCGATAATAGCATCTTCAACATCCATCGTGAAATTGTTTCCGATTGGAAGAATGGCTAAATCCAGTTCTGTACGCAACGGAATCAGTTTCATATCGTATGTAAGGGCTGTATCGCCGGCAATGTAGATGTTTTTGTGCTCGCTTTCGATCACAAAACCTCCTGGATTTCCTCCGTAACTTCCGTCAGGAAAAGAACTTGAGTGAATTGCGTTTACATATCTTACTTTTCCGAAATCGAACTGCCAGCTTCCGCCGTGATTCATTGGGTGGGCTTTGATTTCTCTTTGTGCGTAGTAACTTGCGATTTCAGCATTCGAAACTATAGTAGCATCAGTGCGTTTTGCAATGGCTTCTGCATCAAGAATATGATCGCCATGTGCGTGTGTAAGCAGGATATAATCTGCTTTTAGGGTGTTTATGTCAATTGCCGAAGCTTTTGGATTTCCTGTAATAAAAGGATCAACAAGAATGTGTTTTCCCCCAACTTCAATGCCTAAAGAGGCGTGTCCGAAATACGTGATTTTCATTTTGTTTGAATTTTAAAGTTGAACGTTATTTTATCTTCCGCCTAAGAAAAGGTTCACAATAATGTCTGAAATCAAAGAAATCATACAAACTGTTAGTAATATTGAAAGCAGGAATGTGCTTAATGCCAGTTTTTTTAATTCAGGATCTAACAACTTAGGGTTTTGGTTTTTATAAACCGTAATTAAATGTTTGGTTAAAGGTATGTAAGCAAGTAAAAACAAATATTGATCGAAGTTGTAATCGCTTAAAATGGCAAAAATAACCACACAAAGCATTGCAGTAATAATCAATGAAAAGTGATAGATTTTGGCTTTCGCTCCTCCTATTTGAACGACGATGGTGTTTTTTCCTGATTTTCGGTCAGATTCTTCATCACGCATATTATTCAGGTTTAAAACTCCAACACTTAGTAAACCAATAGCAATTGCCGGAAGAATTAAAAGCGGGTCTATTTCTTTAGAATATAAAAAGTTAACGCCTAAAGTACTTACCAAACCGAAGAATATAAACACAAATAGGTCTCCAAATCCTTTATATCCGTAAGCTGAATTACCAACTGTATAACGAATTGCCGAAACAATTGCAGCGATTCCTAACAGTAAAAAGAAGATTGAATATCCGAAATTACTTTCGCCAAAAGCAAAATAAATTAGGGTAATAGCAGATAATAATGTTAGTACAGAAGTAATTATTATGGCTTTTTTCATGGCCTGAGGGGTAATAATACCACTCTGAATAGCGCGTTTTGGCCCTACTCTGTCGTCATTATCGGTTCCTTTTACTCCGTCTCCGTAATCATTGGCAAAATTGGATAGAACCTGTAATCCTAAGGTTGTTAAGAGTGCAAAACCAAAAATTTTCCAACTGAATACTTCTGTTGGTGTATCGATTGTAGATGTTGGATTTGAAAGCGCGTAGATACTTCCAACAATAATTCCGGAAACTGATAAAGGCAATGTGCGCAATCGTGCGGCTTCAATCCAATGTTTCATGTTTTTATTTTAGATTTTAAAATTTAGATTTTAGATTGTTGGATTTTTTTATTTTAAAAATCTAAAATCTGTAATCTAAATAAATATTATTTTTTTTACTCTAGAGTTGAGATGTCAGTTTCAGATTAAAAAAAAATCTAAAATCTAACAATCTAAAATCTAAAATATTAAGGCAACCATTTATTTTCTCCAAAGTTTGGTTTTCTTTTTTCTAAGAATGCGTTTCTTCCTTCTTTAGCTTCTTCTGTCATATAAGCCAGACGAGTTGCTTCTCCGGCAAAAACCTGTTGCCCTACCATTCCGTCGTCTGTAAGGTTCATGGCGAATTTTAGCATTTTGATTGAAGTTGGAGATTTCTGAAGGATTTCCTGAGCCCATTCATAAGCTGTATCTTCTAACTCATCATGAGGAATTACGGCATTTACCATTCCCATGTCCATTGCTTCCTGAGCAGAATAATTTCTTCCTAAAAAGAAAATCTCACGCGCTTTTTTCTGACCTACCATTTTAGCCAAATAAGCAGATCCGTAACCTCCGTCGAAACTGGTTACATCAGCGTCTGTTTGTTTAAAAATAGCGTGTTCTTTACTTGCCAAAGTCATATCGCAAACTACGTGCAAACTGTGTCCGCCACCAACTGCCCAGCCCGGAACAACTGCAATTACTACTTTTGGCATAAAACGAATTAAACGCTGAACTTCAAGAATATTCAAACGATGTTGACCGTCTTCACCCACATAACCCTGGTGTCCGCGCGCGTTTTGATCTCCTCCGCTGCAAAAAGAATAAACACCATCTTTTGTTGATGGTCCTTCTGCAGAAAGTAAAACTACTCCGATTGAAGTATCTTCTTGTGCGTCGTAAAAAGCCTGGTATAATTCTGAAGTTGTTTTAGGACGAAAAGCATTTCTAACATTAGGTCTGTTAAAGGCGATTCTGGCAACTCCGTTACATTTTTTATAAGTTATATCTTCAAATTCTCTGGCAGTAATCCAATCCATTTCTATTTGTTTTATTTTTAATAATTATAGTGTAAAAATAAACCATTTTTACATTTTTACCTACTCTATTTGCTTTAAGTCTGTACGAAAATTACTTTCAATGTTAACAATTGCCGGTCTGACATAAAAAATAACATTTTTTAACATTAGTTTCAGAAAATAATAAGTAATTTTACACCCTAGAAATCAATGAGATACATTTTTATTTCATCGATTTGGGATTGATTTTCTTTCACTGATTTATTAACCTAAAAAATGATTTTTTTGAGAAAATTTAAAAAATTTGTCGCTCATTTTTTTATGGTTTTAAATAGTAAACCCGTAAATAATGGGCAAATGATTTACTCATTTATCGAAACTTCGAAAAGGAGATAGTAACACCTAAGGTTAAAGGCTAGAATTGTTTAGTAATTAGTATAAAATTGATTACGAAAAGAGGAAAAAATGCTAACTGAAACTTTCTATACATTATTTTATAAAACCAAATGGATTAGCCGTGAAATCGACATTTCGCTTTTGAGTATGAATGTATAAATTATTTAAAGACATACGTTTCAAGAAGTAATTTCTAAAATTTTTAAAGCTATTATTTCTTGAAGGATTCAAATTATTTTATTTCTGTTTTTTTTTAATTACAATTTTTTTTAAAACTAGAATAAAAAGGGAAAGGCTACTTGTAATGAGTAGCCTTTCCTGTTTTAATTTGTAATCTTTATTAGTTTTACCGGAACTTTATTAGAGTAAATAATGCCATCAAATATAACATATCCGTTTTCTTTTATCTCTTTTTTCCGATCCTGACTTAATCTTTTATTCGTAAAAACAGAATCATTCTTTAAAGAAAGTGAACCTAAATTTGGTTTCTTCTTGTCGATATTCGAAAACCACATTTGACTATTTCTATAAGGCAAATTAGTTACTGAAGTAAAATATTTTGTTTCTCCAGGCTGAAGAAAATAACCTTGTAATGATTCATCAATATCATTGACATATTCTAGCTGGTATTTCCTAAAAATTCGGTTTTTTCTTAAAAACTTAGAGACTATAGTATCTAGCTCTTTAATTTTCATTAGTTCAAAACCGTTGCCGCACATATTTTCGGCCCTTGTGGAACTTCCATCTAAAATAGAATCTTTTTTATACATGCTAAAGCCAATCGAATTATAAGCATAATCTTTTCTTCCTAAAGCTTCTCTGTAAAGATCTCGTTCGACAGTTCCCAGATTATTCTCGTTGAGCATTATAAAATATTTTTTATCTGAAATATTAGTTATTTTATAATGAAGAATGTTTTTTGAAAGACTATCGTATTTTGCATTTGGTTTATAAAAAACTTCCCGGAAATCATCCATATAAACATCTTCAACACAAACAATCTCATTGGTCAGTAATTCAAGTTTTAAATCTTGCTTGTTTTTCTGACACGAAAAAAGAACGAAGCACGAAAGGCTTAAAAAGATCATTTTTTTCATAAACTCTAAATATTTTTTAAATTTCAATAAAAAAAATCCAAATTCCAACCGAAATCTGGTAATCTTGGGATTTGGTATTTTAAATTTTCCAAGATTGAAAACTAATAGTTTAAAGAGCTTGTTCCTAAACTTTGACAAGTTTTTTTTTACTTGTAAACTTGTCAGACATTGCCTGTGGTTTCAACCACAGGGTGCAATATTATCAAGCCTTGTATTGTATTCCCGTGGTTGAAACCACGGGCAATGTTTGAAGATAGGAATTAAAGTAGGCTTTCACAAAAGTTACTTACACTCTTGTTTGAAACCTTTGGCTGTGATTACGGTAAATTACAAAAAATAAAATCCAAATTCCAATATATACGATTCATATTGGAATTTGGAATTAAAAAAATATTGGAATTTTAGAAAACTATTCTTTTACAAGATAAATCCCGTCTTCTTTAATTTCTATCAGTTTATCTTTGTATAAAGCTCCAATTGCTTTTTTGAAAGTCTTTTTACTCATTTTTAACACCGTTTTGATGTCTTCAGGATGCGAAGCGTCGTTTAGACGTAAAAAACCACGGCTGGCTCTTAATTCGTCTAATATTTTTTCTGCATTTGGCTCAATACTTTGATAACCTTGTACTTGCAAAGCAACGTCTATTTTGTTATCAGGACGGATGTTTTTAATAAATCCGATCATTCTGTCACCGGTTCTAATCGCATCATCGTAAACTTCATCTTTATACAACAATCCTTTGTGCTGCTCGTTGATGATTACATTGATTCCTAATTCGGTAATATGCGAAACGATCAAATCAACTTCTTCACCTTTCTCAACCGTTAGGTTTTCATTGCTTAAAAATTGGTTCAATTTACTTGAAGCGACCAAACGATTGGTTTTTTCGTCCATATAAAGGTAAACTAAGTAACGTTTTCCTTTTTCCATTGGTCGGGCTTGTTCTTTAAACGGAACAAGGATGTCTTTTTCCATCCCCCAATCCATAAAAGCACCAACCTGATTAATGTAATTCACTCTTAAAAGTGCAAATTCATTCAGTAATATATAAGGTTCCAGTGTGGTAGCAACCGGACGTTGTTCGTGGTCTAAATATACAAAGACGATCAATTCTTCGCCTATTTCAAATTCGTTGGGAACGTATTTATTGGGTAATAATATATCGTGAATTCCTTCCGGATCTTTTTCAGGATTTCCTAAAAATAAACCAACTTTGGTATCACGTAATATAGTAAGGGTATTGTATTTTCCTATTTCAATCATATTCTTGAGGTTCTAAGCTGTAAAGCAGCTAAGTTTCTAAGGTGCAAATGTACGAAGTTTGAAAATGGTACAACGAAAAAAGTTTTAGATAAAATCAGCTAAAACATCTTTTTAGGGTTTCTGTTTTTTTTAAGTAAATTTGAGGATCTAAATTAATCCCAAATCAATGAAAAAGACCATTTTTTATTCTGTATTTACATTTCTGTTTTTTACTCAAATTACCTTTTCTCAGGTCGCTGAAGATCCTGAAATAAAAAAAATGATTACCGAAATTAAAGCCGAAAACCTTGAGGCTACTGTTCGAAAGTTAGTTTCTTTCGGGACACGACATACTTTAAGCGATACTAAAAGCAAAACCAAAGGAATTGGCGCTGCACAACAATGGGTAAAATCTGAATTTGATAAATATGCATTGGAATCTGGCGGAAGATTAACTGCTGTAATTGATTATTTTGAAGTGAAAGCAGACGGAAAACGTATAAACAAAGACAGTCAGCTTGGGAATGTAATGGCGACTCTTAAAGGAACTGATCCAAATGATAACCGTGTTCTTATTATAAGCGGACATCTTGATTCGAGAGTTTCTGATGTTATGAATATTAAATCTGATGCTCCCGGTGCCAATGATGACGCTTCCGGAGTTGCGGCTGTAATGGAACTAGCGAGAGTAATGAGTAAAAGATCTTTTTCTGCCACTATTATTTTTGTTGCTGTAGTTGGCGAAGAACAAGGACTTATAGGTGCGCGTCATCTTGCTGAAACGGCAAAAGAATCGAACTGGAATATCATGGCAATGCTTAATAATGATATGATTGGTAATAGTTTGTCGAGCGGAACTAATTTAAGAGATAATACTCAAATTAGGGTTTTTAGCGAGACAATTCCGTTTCTGGAAACCGAAGACGAAGCCAAGATGCGTAAAGCAACAAGTCGTGAAAATGATAGTCCGTCGAGATTATTGGCGCGTTACATTAAAACCGTTACAGAGCAATATGTAGACCAGTTAAAAGTAAAATTAGTATACAGAAACGATCGTTTTTTACGTGGAGGCGATCACACTCCGTTTAGTCAAAATGGATTTACAGCAGTTCGTTTTTGCGAAACGAATGAGAATTTCGATCACCAACATCAGGATTTAAGAACTGAAAACGGTATTAAATACGGTGATTTAGTTGAATTTATGGATTTTGAGTATTTAAGAAAAAATACTTGTTCTAATTTAGCCACTTTGGCCAACTTAGCGTGGTCGCCAAAAGCGCCAGTAAATGTAGGAATAGAAGTTAAAAATCTTTCTAATTCATCTGCATTCTCCTGGACCGCTCCGGAAGGAAAGGCGCCTTATGGTTATCAGATTTTAATGAGAGAAACGGCTTCTTCGCATTGGGAGAAAACATTTTTTGTAAAAGATACCAAGGCGGAAATTCCGTATTCTAAAGACAACTACTTTTTTGCTATACAAACTGTAGACGAGTTAGGTCATGCAAGTTTACCCGTATTCCCGGTCCCGATTCGTTAAGAATATAAAATATAAAAAGCGCCATTAAGGCGCTTTTTGCTTTTTAAATCGGGTGAGATTTATTTGTAAACACTTTCTTTTTTAAAATGCAATGTCAGAAGATAATACACCACCGCTCTGTATTTGTGCTTATTTGATTTACCATATTGCTCCAGAACATCCGCTATTGCTTTGTCTAAAGCAGGGCTGTCAGCCAAACCTAATTTCTTAATCAGGAAATTCTTTTTTACAGTATCTAATTCTGATTGCTGACTTCCGGCAACCGTAGACGAATCTGCATTATAAATAGAGGGTCCGCAACCTATAGTAACTTTAGTAAGTAAATCCATATTTGGTGTTATTCCACATTTTTCTTTAAGATCCTGTGCATACTTTTTAATTAATTCTTCTCTTGCGCTCATAAATAAAAATTTAAATTTGATTAGATTTATAAAATCCAAATTTAAAGATTTATCTTACAATAAAAACTATTTTAACTTTATTTTATTTACAAGACTATACTAGTTCTTTAAAATATTGTTTTAAAACAGCATCGTTTTCTAAAGTTGGTGTAAATACCTCCAGAATTCCGGCAGCACTATCATTACTGTAAAGGTTTTCTATTCCTTTTTCAAGAGATGCTACGTCATTGGCTGTAAAATAATTAAGCTTGTACATCTTTGCCAAATGTTCTGCTGTGAGATTGTGCGAAGTTTCGAAATAAGTATTAAAAACAGGCTTTTCTTCATGTCCCGGTAGAATTCTAAAGATTCCTCCTCCTCCATTATTAATCAAGATAATTTTGAAGTTTTTAGGAATGTAAGAATTCCATAGAGCATTGCTATCGTATAAAAAACCAATATCACCGGTAATAAATACAGTTTGTTTATCGCTTCTTCCTACCGCCGCGCCTACTGCTGTTGATGTACTTCCGTCAATACCACTTGTTCCGCGGTTGCAATACACTTCGATTGAAGGGTCAATCTCAATTAACTGCGCATAACGAATCGCTGAACTATTACTAATTTGCAGCTGACTGTTTTTAGGAAGCGATTCTATTACTTTTTCGAATACTTTAAAATCTGAGAATGTAATTTTACGCAAATATTCCTGTTTTCTGATTTTTCTTAAATCGTAGATTTTATCAATTTTAGAGAAATATTTACTCGAAACAAATGTTGTTTTTGGAAGCAGTTCTTTGAAAAAATCTTCTGGTTCCATTACAAAATGTTTACTTAAAGCATTAAATGTATCGTAAGCACGCAATGTATCTATATGCCAGTGATGTGCAGGTTTATATTTTCGTAAAAAAGCCTTAATACGTTTTGAAACAATCATACCACCAAAAGTGATTAAAACTTCCGGTTCTAATTCTTTAAAATCAAAATCGTCAAAAGGTGTAATTAAGCTGTCTATACTATTAATAAAACTTGGATCATGCAAGTTTGATGTCGTCTCCGTAAGCACTACAATTGAAGGATCTTTGGCAAAGTTTTCCAGAATTTCGCTGCTAACAGAATTGGCTTCGTTTATACCTCCGATAAGAATTAATTTTCTTTTTGAAGTATTCCAGACAGTAACAACATCCTCAATATTTTCTATGATTTTTGTTCCAAGAATTTCTTCTGAATGGGTAATTTTTGGTTCAACAGAAAGTTCTGAAACCGTTTCGTATAAGGGTTCTTCGAATGGTGCATTAATATGAACCGGTCCTTTTTTAAGAATAGCCGCTTCTATTGCTTTATTAATTTTTAAATCATTTTCTACAGAAGCCTCTTCGGTTAAATTGGCATTGAAAACCGAATGATTCTGAAAAACATTTTCCTGACGAATGGTTTGACCATCACCAATATCAATCTTACTTTGCGGACGATCTGCCGAAATTACGATTAACGGAATCTGACTGTAAAATGCTTCGGCTACAGCCGGATAATAATTTAATAAAGCTGATCCTGAGGTACAAACAACCGCAGTCGGCTGTTTGGTTTGTTGTGCAATTCCTAAGGCAAAAAAAGCAGCGCAACGTTCGTCGGCAATGCTGTAACATTTAAAATTAGGATTTTGTGCAAAACCTATTGTTAAAGGTGCGTTTCTTGATCCCGGAGAAATTATAATATTCGTGATTTCTTTTGCTAAACAAATTTCGATAATGCTTTGAGCAAGCGCTATTTTGGGGTAAATCATTCTTATGTGTATTATTTTTTAAAGAAAATCTAAAAGTCTAAGATTTCTTTTTCATAAACACAAAGTTACAAACTTCGTGTTGGATTTAACTTATAAATAGGAAGATATTAAGGGCTGTTTTTAGAAAAAGGAGATATATTTGTAAATCAGATTTATTAATAAAATAAACTCTTTATGCGTTTCTTCTCTATTTTCTTTCTTTTTGTATCCTTACAAGTCTTACATTCTCAAAATCAGTTTGTTCCTGACGACACACCGTATAAAACAGCCTTAGAAAATGCTAAAACTCAGGAAAAACCTCTTTTTGTAATGCTTTATGCTGATTGGTGTCCGCATTGTAATCAGATGAAAAAGGAAGTTTTTAGCGATCCGGCAGTAATGGATTTTTTGAAGAAAAACTATGTTTGCGTTTGGAAAAATGTCGAAAAAGAAGAAGGAATTGCACTTAAAGACAAGTATAATACCAAATCTTTGCCTACTTTTTTATTTATTGATCCTGCCACAGAAACGCTTTTGTATGCGCTTAAAGGTGAATCGAAAAAGGCAGATTTTATGACCGAAGTGAATTATGCTTTAAATCTGCGAATGCAATTACCTTATTTAGAAAAACAATTCATGAATGATCCGAGCAATTCTAATGCATTTTTTGCTTATTTGAATACGCTGAAAAAAGGAAAAGACAGAACAGATTTATCAATTCCAACACATGTTTATTTGAATACACAATCTGATGCGCAATTGGTGAGTGAACTCAATTGGCGCGTGATTGCCAATGGTGTAACGGATATTAAATCAAGAGAATTTCAATATGTTTTAAGCCATCAGAAAGATTTTGCTGCTGTAGCTTCTCAAAATCGTGTCGATCGTAAAATTGAAAGTATTGTTACTGAATTACTCCGCCCCTATGTTGATGGTCTGGATACAATAAATTATTACAAACAAAGAGAAGTTGCGAAATCTATCCGATTGCAAAAAACGGATTCACTGGTTTTTAAATTCGATTTAACTCTAGCAGAAAGAACTGAAAAATGGGATTTCTATAAAAAAGTAACACTTGAAAGTACCGAAAAGTTAGTTTGGAATGATGCAAGTTTCCTTAAAGAAATTGGCCAGACTTATTTAAAACATATTTCTGATACCGAAAGTTTGAAAAAATGCATTTCATGGGTAAAACATTCTCTTGAATTAAATGATTCTTACGATGGTAATTTACTTGTAGCAAGGCTTTATAACAAGATAAAAGATAAAAAATCGGCTTTAAAATATGCCAAAGATGCCAGGACAATTGCTGTAGAAATGGATTGGGGAACTAAGGATGCAGATACTTTATTAGCTGAACTCAATAAGAAATAAAGTGAGAGTAAAAATTCAATATTCAAATTCCAAATTCCAATCTAATACCGTTTCTGGAAGCAGTAAAATAATTTGGATAGCATTAAACTTAAAACAAAATAACAATTAAAATAGACTTGAATTCATGAATTCGGGACAAAAACTACCAAAAACAAAATGGACGTAATACTTAGACCAGCCACAACCAACGATTTAGAAAAAATTCTAGAAATTGTAAACCACTCTATTTTGCATACTACTGCAAATTATAATTATGAGATTCAAACTATCGATGTTCAGACCAAATGGTTTGAAGATAAAACTGCTAAAAACCTCCCTATTGTCGTTGCGGAACTAGATGGTGAAGTTGTTGGGTTTGGAAGTTACGGACAATTTCGTGAGAAACTCGGATATCAATATACCGTTGAACATTCTGTTTATGTTGTTGATACTATTATTGGTAAAGGCATCGGATCTAAACTTTTACTTGAACTAATTCGTTTGGCCAAAGAACAAGGCTATCATGTAATGATTGGCGCGATCGATGCTGATAATGCCGGAAGTATTGCTTTTCACGAACGATTTGGTTTTGTGGCAACGGGAACCATTCGTGAAGTGGGTTATAAATTCGATCATTGGCTTGATTTGGTTTTTATGCAATTGATTTTGAAATAATGGCACGCAGATGAAACGGATTCGCTAGCGCGAAAACGCTGATTAACGCAGATTTTTTCTCTTTTTGATAACAATTTTACTGTAATGTTTTTTTACCGCAAAGCACGCTAAAGAATTACGCAAAGTTCACTATGAAAAATGTTGCTTTTTTTGAGTTCGCAAAGCTTGATCTAAGTATTTATTTTGTCGTTTCGAACGTAAGAGTTTAATTTATAAAGAACTAATTTTAATCTACAACTATTGAGTACAGACTATCCAATACAAACGGGCTATCTTAAAGTTAGTGAACTTCATGAAATCTATTATGAGGTTTGTGGCGCTGACGATGGTGAAATTTATTTATTTGTTCACGGTGGTCCCGGAGCAGGATTTTCAGAGCATGACAAACGTTTTTTTGATTTTAAAAAACATAAAGTTGTCTTTTTTGATCAAAGAGGATCTGCTAAAAGCAAGCCTTTTGGCAGCATAAAAGAAAATACGACTCAGGATTTGGTTAATGATATTAATGCGCTTCTCTCCTATCTCAAAATCGAAAAGATAAATATTTTTGGCGGTTCCTGGGGAACAACTTTAAGTTTGGTATTTGCGATACAAAATCCGGAAAAAGTAAAAAGTCTCTTGCTGAGAGGTGTATTTTTAGGAGATAAAAAATCAATTGATCATTATTTAAATGGCAGTGTCGAAAACGAGTTTCCTAAGGAATGGTCTAGATTTAAAGGTAATGTACCAACGGATTCAGGTTTAAGTATTCCGGCTTATTATCTGAATCAAATGCTGAACGGAAGCCCGGAAAACAAAAAGTTCTTTTGTTACGAATGGGTATTTTATGAAATATCGATTTTTAAGAAAGGAATAACCGAAAATGAAATTGAGGCTGTTATAAAAGAATTCCCATTTGAGTCTTTAGCCATTATGGAGGCTCACTATTTGGGGAATAACTGCTTTATTGAAGACAACTATGTACTAGATAATATAAAAATTTTAGATAATATACCAACGACCATAGTTCACGGAAAATATGATGCTATTTGTCCGGTTCAGTACGCTGAAACATTACATCATAAGCTCAAAAGATCTACGTTGTATATTGAAAACGCAGGACATTCGGATTCTGAACCCGGAATTGAACAAACTATTATAGAAATTTTGAATCAGTAAATTATTGGTGTGTATATTTTTACCGCAAAGTCCGCAAAGTTTTTAATGCAAGTAGCGCTAATAAAGTTTTTTTTAGGTTCGCAAAGCTAGATGTTGCTTTTTTTTAGGAGCCAATCCGCTATCCATTCCAATCTTTTGTGGCGAACCACGCCACAAAAGGATTTCCACTTCTATCGGGGCTAGGGCATTCGTTTTCATAATAATATTAAAACACTAACAAAAAATAATCCGTTCTAATCAGCGTTTTCGCATTAGTGAATCCGTTTGATCCGCGTACCAAAAGCTAACGTAATTATAAAGCAAAAAAAATCCACAAACTTGAAAATTGATTCAAATTTGTGGATTTTTTGGTTGAGATAGTTGCTATTAACTTTTTATCCAATTGATTACTTCAGGATCTGTAGGTAATGTTCTTGGTTTGATAACTTTTACTAATTCGCCTTTTTCGTTGATTAGGTATTTCTGGAAATTCCACTCAACTTCAGAATCCTGCAAACCGTTTTTCGATTTTTGAGTCAGGAATTTGTATACTTCGCACATATCGTCTCCTTTTACAGAAACTTTGTCCATCATTGGGAAAGTTACTCCGTAGTTTTGTTGGCAAAATGTTTCGATTTCTTTGTTTGTTCCAGGTTCTTGCGAAGCAAAATTATTAGCCGGGAAACCTACAATTACAAAGCCTTTGTCTTTATATTCTTTGTAGATGGCTTCAAGATCTTTGTACTGAGGCGTTAATCCGCATTTTGAAGCGGTATTTACGATCATAACTTTTTTTCCTTTTAGAGATGCAAAATCAAAGGTATCTCCTGATAAATCCTGCACTTTAAATTGATAAATGTTTTCTTTTGCCATGGCTTTATCTGTTTTAGAGATTTTGTTTTTACTGGTTTGAGCCTGAATTTGTGAACTCACAAATAAGACAAGGCTGCAAGCGATAAATGCTATTTTTTTCATCGATTAATTTTTTTATAAAATTAGTTAAAAACTGTTTTCGGATAATATTTTGACTGCTTTATTTTTATTAAACATAAGTTAAATAAAAAATTGAAGCCTAGCGTTAATCAGACGCTAGGCTTCCCCCCATACAAACAAATCAAACCATGAATTTAATTGTAATCTTTATTTCTGTTAGTTAAAATTATAGTTGACGCCTTGGTTATATTGAAATTACAGTTTTTGAATCTTAATATCTTTCATCTAATGTCTTATAAAATGGCGTTTATTTTTTTCTACTGGTTTTTAAGGGCGTAAATAATGATATTTCAGTTTCTGTATAAATTTCGGTCTGGAAGTCCAAGGACATCAACTATTTTATATCTTTAATTATTACTGTTTCTATTTATAATGGTTGCAAAACCATTTTTAAAATTGGCATTGTTATAACTTGTCAAAGAAAGCACTGTTGTTAATCCTACAATTAGTATTCTTACATTATATACGTTGTTCATTTCTTTCAATTTTTATTTATTGAGATTTCCTTTACGCTTTAAATCTTTAACAACTGTTAATTTTCTATCTATCATCTCCCGCAAAAACAACTTTAATATTATTCTTTTGAAGCTCTTTTCTTTCTTCTGCTATTTTTCAGCATTATCGTTTGATGTTATAATAGCATTTACGTAATAGGTTTGCTTTTGGTTTTAAAAAAGTGAAAAAAAATCAATATTTTTTTTAAACCCCTTATTTTACTAGGTTTCGGACTATTAAAAAAAAACTAATTTTCACAAAAAAATAAATTATCTTTATCTCAATCTATAAAAATGTATACGAAAATTTTGTTTAAGCTTAAAAACCTAAATCTATGAGTCAAGATGAATTGCTAGTTTTAATTTACAAAAAAGACGAAAGAGCTTTTACCCATTTGTATGATATGTATTCGAAAAGTTTGTTTTCGGTCATCAACGTCCTGATTAAAAATCGCGAAGAAGCCGAAGATGTTTTGCAGGAAGTTTTTGTCAAAATCTGGAAAAATATTGATACTTATAATGAGGGCAAAGGCAGATTTTATACCTGGATCCTTAATATTGCTAGGAATACATCGATTGACAAGCTGAGATCTAAAAATTTTAATAATAGCCAAAAAAACCTTTCTTCAGATAATTTCGTAAATCTGTTAGACGACAGTAATAAACTCGTTAATAGAATTGATACCATTGGAATTCAAGAATTTGTAAAGAAACTGAAACCAAAATGTATTGAGATTATTGATTTATTATTTTTTAAAGGATATACCCAACAAGAAGCTTCAGAAGAATTGGCACTGCCATTGGGAACTATCAAAACACATAACAGAAACTGTATTAACGATTTACGTAATTATTTAAAAATATAATGGAAGCACAAGAATATATAGACTCAGGAATTCTCGAATTGTATGTTTACGGTTTATTGACCGAAACTGAAAATCTGGAAATAGCCGAAATGGCTAAGAAAAATCCCGAAATGGATAGGGAAATTATTGAGATAGAAAAAGCTATTGTAGCGTTATCATCAAGCTTCTCTCCTTTTCATTCGGTAGCCAATTTCGAAAAGATAAAGGCGCGATTAGAATTGAAACACGGCAAGGTAGTCGACATGAAACCTGCATCGCCATGGTCTCAATATGTGGGCTGGGCTGCAGCAGTATTGTTATTGCTAGGACTTGGATACCAAACTCTGGAACTTACCAAAACAAAAGAAGCTATTTCTACTGTTGGAAATGAGAAAAATAAAATACAGAGAGAATATGCTTTCTTAGATCAGCAAAATAAGGAAACAGAGAAAAACTTAACTATTGTTAGGGATATTAAAAACACTGGTGTAACACTTGGTGGTCAGGCAGTTTCTCCTAATTCATTTGCAAAAGTGTATTGGAATAAAGCTACTAAAACTACGTATATAGATGCTGCAGGTTTACCTACTCCGCCTAAAGGAATGGTTTATCAGGTTTGGTCTTTAAAATTAAGCCCGGTACTTACGCCAACAAGTATTGGTTTGCTGGATAATTTTGAAGGAAACAGTCAAAAAATCTTTGCTGTAAGCCAAACAGATTCAGCAGAAGCATTTGGAATCACGCTTGAGCCTGCGGGCGGAAGTTTAACTCCAACAATGACACAACTGTATACTTTAGGAAAAGTTTAAAAATAAACTTAGCATAAAACTCAGAACGCATATTAATTTATTTTAATGTGCGTTTTTTTATTATTTTTAATTCTGATAACTCACTATTAACCAATTCACTACAACCGTGAACTGAACTCTACTTTTACAAATCATTTTATTGATGATTATATATCCTCAAGGAATGGAAAGAACAAAAATTAACACGTCTGACAATGGAAATCATTTGCAAAAACTGTCACCAAAAATATACCGGAAATTATTGTAATAATTGCGGTCAGTCTACTGAAACGCACAAAATAAACTGGCATTTTTTATGGCATGATATTCAGCACGGATTATTGCATTTTGATAAAGGTATTCTATATTCCTTAAAACAATTATTTACCAGACCGGGAAATTCTATCCGGGAATTTATAGAAGGAAAAAGAGTGAACCATTTCAAACCTTTGTCTTTGGTTGTGGTCCTGGCAACGCTTTACGGAGTTTTATATCATTATTTTAAAATTAATTTACTTCCTGATGTGCCTGCTGAGAATTTAAATTATGGCGACTTCAACGAATGGATGTCGACTCATTTTTCATGGGTAACCATTGCGACTATACCCCTCTTTACTCTTGGGACCTATATTTGTTTTCGAAATCAAGGTTATAATTTTGTAGAATATTTTGTCCTGAATACTTTTAAAGCTTCTCAAAAGCTTTTTGCGCATATCTTATTGTTTCCGTTGTTGATTTATTTTAATGGAACTGAAGAAATTCAGAAGGTTACGAGTTTTATTTATGCCGTTGATATTGTTTTGATATTTTGGACAAATATTCAGTTCTTCAATAAAATTTCAATAGTAAAGGCTTTCTTTTTATCCGTTTTAAGTCATATTATCTTTTTAGTTTGTTTCCTTGTATTTACGGCTATTATAATGATATTGACCGGGAGACTCGCTGTATGAAACCTTAAAAAAAACAAAAATTTTTATAGTTTTCTTTTTTTATAAATATCTATATCGTAATATTGCAATATAAAAATATAACGATGGGAGCTACAAAAACAGATCATTTTACAGACGACCAAAACGAATTGGCTATTTTAACAAAAGCTTTAGGTCATCCTGCACGAATTGCTATTATTCAATACTTACTTAAAGTAAATGCATGTATTTGCGGTGATATTGTAAACGAATTACCGCTTTCACAGCCAACGGTTTCCCAGCATTTAAAAGAACTAAAAAATGCCGGTCTTATAAAAGGAAATATCGAAGGAAATGCGATTTGCTATTGTATAAATGAAGTTGGGTTCGAGAAAATTAAATTTTTCTTTACTCAGGTAGATCTTCATTTAGAAAAAAGAAAAAACGAATGTTGTTAACTATTAAATCTAATTATTATGAAACTTTCAGAAATTAAACAAATACTTACTACTGTTGAGGCAGTAAACTTTCAACTTCCTGACGGAAAATTTGTTCCGGAATATTTTCACGTGACAGAAGTGGGTTTGGTCACTAAAAACTTTATCGATTGTGGCGGCGTGGTTCGCAAAGAAACGGTTGTCAATTTTCAGCTTTGGGATGCGAACGATTACGAACATCGTTTAAAACCACAAAAATTAATTCATATCATAACACTTTCTGAAAAAGTTTTAGGAATTGAAGATTTTGAAATCGAAGTAGAATATCAAAATACGACTATTGGAAAATATGATTTAGGTTTTAACGGAAAAGATTTTTTATTACTGAATAAAACTACGGCTTGTTTAGCGCAGGATCAATGCGGAATTCCGTCTGATAAGCCAAAATTAAAACTGACGCAATTGCATACTGATGAAGGCAATTCTTGTACGCCTGGCGGAACTTGTTGTTAAACTTAAAAGGTTATAAAAATGTCGAATCAAAATATTTTATTGCCAAAAATTGAATCTTTAATTCCGTCTTTTGATTTTGAATCTATTGCTAAAGATCGCAAAAATACGCTACAACCGCTTGTTGATTTTATCAGGTCGAAGTTGGAGCAGCAAAGCGAAATTAGATTGAATTTTATTTGTACACACAATTCAAGACGAAGTCATTTATCTCAGGTTTGGGCGCAAACAGCTGCTCATTATTACGGAATTCAAAATGTTTATTGTTATTCTGGCGGAACTGAAGCTACCGCTTTGTTCCCGAAAGTTGCTGAAGCGCTGGCAGATTCGGGATTTACAATCCAGAAATTGTCTGAAGGGAATAATCCCGTTTATGCGATTAAATTCTCAGAAAACGAAGCGCCAATTATTGGCTTTTCTAAAACATACGAAGATGAGTTTAATCCGGAAAGTCAGTTTGCAGCTATTATGACTTGTTCGCAAGCGGATGGTGGTTGTCCTTTTATTGCTGGAGCCGAAAAAAGAATTGCGGTTACTTATGATGATCCAAAAGTTTTTGATAATGCACCCGAACAAACAGAAAAATATCACGAAAGAAGCCTTCAAATTGCTACTGAAATGTTTTATGTTTTCTCTCTAATAAAAAAATAAAATGTCGTTAAATCATTGTTATCCTGTTGTTGAGAAAAAGAAATTAGGCTTTCTGGATCGTTTTTTAACGCTTTGGATTTTCCTTGCGATGCTTATTGGAGTTTCTGTGGGTTATTTTTTTCCGTCAAGCGGAAGTTTCATTAATTCGTTTTCTAGCGGAAGTACTAATATTCCGTTGGCGATTGGTTTAATTTTAATGATGTACCCGCCACTTGCAAAAGTGAAATACGAAAAGATGGGAGAAGTATTTAAAAATACCAAAATTCTGGGTGCTTCTCTTTTTTTGAACTGGATTGTTGGTCCTGTTTTAATGTTCTTTTTGGCTCTTTTATTCTTAAAAGATTATCCTGAATATATGATTGGTCTAATCTTAATTGGGTTAGCGCGTTGTATTGCCATGGTAGTAGTCTGGAATGATCTCGCAGAAGGTAACCGCGAATATGCGGCTGGTCTTATTGCGCTGAACAGTATTTTTCAGGTTTTACTTTACAGCGTTTACGCCTACATTTTTATCACCGTTTTGCCTCCTTATTTTGGATATTCAGGTTTTACAGTTGATATCAGCATGATAGAAATTGCTAAAAGTGTGGGGATTTATCTGGGAATTCCGTTTGCATTAGGGATTATAACCCGATATGGTTTGATTAAACTCAAAGGCGAAGAATGGTTTGAGCACAAATATATTCCGTTCATCTCTCCTATTACACTGATTGCATTATTATTTACAATTGTACTGATGTTTAGTTTGAAAGGTGAATTGATCGTTCAGATCCCGATGGATGTGTTGCGAATTGCGGTTCCGTTAGCGATTTATTTTGGGTTAATGTTTGTGATTAGTTTCTTTACCGGAAAGTATTTTGGTGCCGATTATTCTAAAAGTACTTCGATTGCTTTTACTGCTACGGGAAATAACTTTGAGTTGGCTATTGCTGTTTCGATTGGTGTTTTTGGTATTAATAGTGGTCAGGCTTTTACGGGTGTTATTGGTCCTTTGGTTGAAGTTCCAGCTTTAATTGCTTTGGTAAATGTGGCTTTCTGGTTTCGAAAGAGATTTTTTTTTTAAAGGGGCTGAGGGACTAAGATTCTGAGTTGCTAAGTTTTTTTTTAATTGTTTTATCCTATTTAATATAACCCACGGTTTTGGCTGTGGGTTTTCTATTATGTAATAATATATAAACCTGGATATATTATACTTGAATGGCTAAAAATGCTGGTTTTGTTTTATGCTGAATTATAATTTGAATTTTATTTCAGCGTTCTTCTGAATTACTTTTTTATTTTGATAGAATTATATTGAAAACGAATCTCCTAGCCCTGATAGAAGAGGAAATCCTTTTGTGCCGGTGTTCGGCACAAAAGATTGGAACGGATTGCTTCGCCAATTCGCTCTTTCAGGCTCGGGTGCAGGAAATAGCTCCTAATTCTTTTAATCAACTACAATATTGCATAAAAAAAGGTTCAACGTGATGTTGAACCTTTTTTGTGAATTAATAAAATACCTTAGTTATTATTTTTTCTTTTTATAATACTTGCGGTATTTTGGATATGTTAGAATTCCGATAAGGGAAATTGTTCCTAATGAATACCAGATCCAGCTTAATGAATGTGCTTCTCCACTTGCATAAGAGTGTAATCCTACGAGGTGAAAGTTTACTCCGTAATAAGTAAACAAGATCGATACGAAGGCAAACATACTCATTAAATTAAAAAACCATTGTCCTCTTAATGAAGGAACAAAACGAGCGTGAATTACGAAGGCGTACACCATAATCGAGATTAATGCCCAGGTTTCTTTTGGATCCCATCCCCAGTAACGTCCCCAGCTTTCGTTGGCCCATTGTCCTCCAAGGAAGTTACCAATGGTAAGCATGATTAGACCAATTGTTAAGGACATTTCGTTGATATAGGTAATTTCTTTGATGTTTAAGTCCATTTTTGCCTTGTTCTTGTCGTTGGTAAAGAAGATCAAAATTAATCCGACAAAACCAAGAATCATTCCTAATGCAAACGGACCATAACTTCCTACGATTACTGCTACGTGAATCATTAACCAATATGAGTTAAGAACGGGTTGCAGGTTTGCAATTTCAGGATCAATCCAGTTGGCGTCTGCAGCAAAAAAGATCATTGCTGTTACGAATGCTGCTGATGCAACGGTAAGTTTCGATTTGCGATCGAAAGCCAGTCCGAAGAACATGGTTGCCCATGCCACATAAACAATTGCTTCGTAAGCGTTACTCCAAGGTGCGTGACCTGAAATGTACCAACGGGCTATTAAGGCGATGGTATGAAATGCAAATATTACTCCTATTAATATATGAAAACCATTTACGGTAATGCGAAGCCATTTTTTATCAAAGAAAGTACTGAAAAGTGTAAAGATCAACATGAAGATTCCGGCAAGTGAATACCAGTAGAACATTTTTGGTAAAATGTTGTAGGTGTTGTATGCGATTTCAAGGTCGATTTTCTTATCGCTTGGACGTACTTTACTTCCGAATTTCTTTTGAAAACCATCTATACTTTCAACCAAATGATCGGCAGTATCGAAGTTTTTAGAAATTGATCCGTTATTTAAAGCGCTAAAATATAAAGGCAGAATTTGTTTTACATAGGTAGAATCCATGCCTTTTAAACCTGCATTTTGTAATTCTAAGTACGAAATCCATTTATTACCCGGATCATTCGGAATTGGGAAAATTCTCAGGATACTTCCGCTTAAAGCAGATTCCATCAGGTTTACTTTTTTATCTGTTTCGATAAAATCTGTTTCGAAACTATTTGGATTCGCTGCTTTATATGCCGCATCTAAATAAGGAGATAATTTATAGTTTCCGTTTTCGTCAAAGAATTTTACAAACGGTACCAGTTTTGCTTTTCTGTCTACACCAATAATTCTACGAATACTATCGTCTTTTGTATTCAGATAAATAAGCGGAACTTGTATCCAAACCTGAGCGTATTGCGTCATTGACAAGAAAACCTGATCAGAATTCATTCCGTTGTAGGTATCTTTATGGCTTACTTTTCTTAACAATTCAGATGAGAATGTATTGATAGGTTTCATTCTACCTCCGGCATCCTGAATAATCAAACGTCCGAATTTAGCGGCGTGTGCTACCGGAGCTTTATAAATCGTTAATAACGAATCAATTTGTTTCTGACTTGGTGCTGCAGTTACGTGATTGGCATGATCGTTAGGATCTGCAGGTGCGTGATTATGACTGTGATCATGACCATCTCCCTCTGTATGAACGTGAGGTGCCTGAGCGAAACCAGCGAAACTTAGCATTAAAACCAGAATCGTAATTAATTTTTTCTTTTTTACATTCTCTAATTTACGTTTTAGATCAGCAAAACGAGAATGTTTGGTAAACATAATAGCCATTAAACCAAAGTATAACATAAAATATCCAAAATAAGTAATAGAAGTTCCCCAGAAATCGTGGTTTACAGATAATACTGTTCCTTTTTCGTCCGGATCGAATGAAGATTGAAAAAATCTGTATCCTTTATAATCTAAAACGTTGTTCATGAAAATTCTGGCATCAAAAGTTTCTGTAGAATCCTGAACGGTTACTTTACTCTCAAAAGAAGAGTAACTTTTTTCTGTACCAGGATATTTTGTCGCGATAAAGTCGTTTAATTTTACTTTAAAAGGTAAGATATAAGCTTTACTTCCGTAGAATAAACTGTATTCGATTTTACCAATTTTTACGGTTTGAGGCTCCCCTACGCTACCTTTTGATCCTAAAAGACGTACTTCTTTTTCCTGCCCATCGGCTTTAACTTTTACTACCAAAGCATCGTGGTGAGATTTGGCTTTATAATCGTTATTCGATTCGTAATCAACAACTCCTCTTACAGCAGGATCAGGAAAAACGATTCGGATATCTCCAATACTATATAAAGAACGCATCATAAGCGGCTGAATATCATCTTTGGTTACAGATCCTTTTAATTTATCTGCCATTCGCATAAACTCTCCTTCAAAAGGAGTTTGAATGGTATATTTTTCACCAGTTGTATTAATATTGATAGCGCCTTCTGTAGGTTTGTTTAATGCAAATAATACATTATGAATGTTTTGAACTTCTCCTTCTTTTAGAAAATGTTCTTCACGTCCGCCTGCTCCCGCTTCTACCAATTTAAGATATAAAGTTCCGTTTGCAGATGGTTTTATTACTTCTTTAGCTCCCATGATGTAGTTAACGTAAGTTACTTCAAAAGGAGTTTCGTCGAATTTACCTGAAAGTGTAAAATCGTTATTGGTTACCGGCGAGAATAATAATGGCTTGTCAAAAACTCTACGTTTCATTTCGCCTTTGTATTCTCCGTCTGCAAAAACAGTTAAGAATGTTTTGTCTGAATAGACTTGATTTTCGGCAGCGCCTTCACGAATTGGCATCATTCCTTCGTAACTGATATAGCGCGTAATAAAAGCTCCTATAAGAATAAAAATAAAAGCTAAGTGAAGTATAAGTGTTGCCCATTTTTCTTTTTTATGCAATTGGTAACGCTTGATATTTCCGAAGAAATTGATCAAAAAGAAGACCATTATTGCTTCAAACCACCATGTATTATAAATTAGAATTCGGGCTGTGTCTGTATTGTATTTACTTTCGATAAAAGTACCAATACCCATTGCGATAGCAAATGTTAAAAAAAGAACAGACATTAATCGTGTAGAAAACAAAAAAGAGAATATTTTTTTATCCATTTTTGAGGAATTACATTGTATAAAAGTGGCACAAAAGTACTTAAAAATGTTGAGTTCCAATATTTGAAGTTTGTTAATAAAAACCAAAAATAGGGTGTGATTTTTAGTCAAATTGATGAAAATGTACGCTTAGTTTTACAAAATTACAATTGCATCATTTATTGTAAAAGTGGCTTTGAGTTTGGCGCTATAAGACTTGAAGAGTTTTTATGATAATGAATCTGTTTTCGTAAGGTTTAAAATTGCCTGAGTTTGTAAAATATCCCGTTTTAATGCACGTTTGCATATCATTAACAAAATAATGCGCGATTAAAATCTTTTTAATCTGTGCAATCTGTGGGTAAACTCTACTTTGACTATTTTCTTTAGAAAAATAAACTATTTAATCTTTTGTTCAATTGCAGAAAGTCTGTCTGATAGTTTTTTAAAAGATTTATTTTCTTCTTTAAGTGTTCTTATTTCTTTTTCTTGTTCTATTGCGTATAATGTAAGCTCCTCAATTTTTTGTAACAGTTTGGCATTCATTTCCCCTAAATTAATTCCGTTCTTTAATACTTCCTCTTCGGTTGGTATGTTTTCTAAATGCCCTTTTTCATTAATATGATTTTCAACTTCTGCGAGTGTTGGTAAATTAAATTCTTTTTTGAACACGAAATCTGACCAACCAATCATATCTACTTTTACTTCTTTAGAATGAATTGTTCCATTTACGTCTAGTTTATTTTGAGGATTTGTTATACCTATACCTACATTACCATTGTTAGATATACGTAATCTTTCTATTCCATAAGTTGCGAATCCAAGAAATCCACCTATGGTGCCTGCTCCTCTATAAAAAGATATAAAACCATTATTCTCGTCATTAGCATACTTCAGACCTATACGAAATGATTCACCATTGATAATATCTGTATTTATGGTTTTAGTATATAACGAAAACGGTAGTTCGCTACTATTAGCAAGTATAGCTCCATAAGAATTATTTCCATTATTGACATGCAGCTTGGCAATTGGTGTGTCTGTTCCAATACCAACACTTCCATCGTAATTCCACGTCATAACGTGTTGGTCTGGGATAGAATTGGTGTTCGAATTGCCATTTATATATAAATCAAGTTTACTGCCATAAAAACTATTGCCTCCGTGACCAAGTCTAAATTCCGCATTTTCATTATAACTATAACCATTAGTTCCGTTTCTAGAAAATTTTAAAATTGATTTAGTTGGAGCGGTTAGCCCCGAAGGAATACTAGTACTAATAGTCTCTCTTATCTCTAGATTACTAGTAGGATTTAAGGTTCCTATACCAACATTACCGCCATCAGTTGGAAAAAAGCTTTGAGCGAAATTTACTTGAGACAACAGTAGTGTAGTTAATAATATTTTTCTCATTATTTTAATTTATTAATAAATTCTTTAACTGTATTTTCTAATTGTATTTGTTTAGTTTTCATTTCAATATTCTCCTTTTTCATATCTATCATATAAAGAGTCATTTCCTCAATTTTTTGTAAAAGTTTAGCATTTATTTCACCAAGATTAATTCCATTTTTCAAAACTTCTTCTTCGTTTGGAATATTTTCTAAATGTCCTTTTTCATTAATATGTTTTTCAACATCTTCCAGCGTTGGTAAATTATATTCTTTTTTAAAGACAAAATCTGACCATCCTTCCATATCAACTTTAACTTCCTGGGAGTGAATCGTTCCTTTTACATCTAGTTTGTTTTGAGGGTTTGTTGTACCAATTCCAATATTACCATCGTCATTTATATGCAAACGAGTTTGTGGTACATTACCACTTGCTGAATTGGGATTGGTTAGAAATTGTAAATAAGTATCATAATTATTTCCCCTATAACTTCTTATGGAAGCTGATCCTGCCGCAGCAAAATCCCAGCTTATATCCCTAGCGGAATTAGCATTTTCCGGTGAATTTGGCCCCTTAATACTTATAGCTTTTAATGGTGTTGGAAAACCATCGGGACTCGCTTGAATAGTTAACTTTGCTACATTATTATTTGTGCCTATAACTACATCCCCGTCAATAATTTGATTTCCAGTAAAGCTATTAGCCCCTCTTGTTGCTAATTCTACCCAAGCTGGATTTGAAATCCCTGCCAATTTCCTAAAGAACAATCTTTCATTTTCTACATACGATGAAGCAATTTGCAATTGAAAATGATTATTGAGATTTCCGTGTCTAATTACAAATAAGTGACTCCAAATATGACTTGTATCAGGAATTCGCCCTATAGGATTTAGGCCGCTATATAGCCCTGAACTAAGAGGATTATTAAAATTATCAATACCAGGTGCTAAACCATCTCCAATTTGCTGAGAGAATGATACTGTTGTGACGAATAAAATCGTAAGTATAGTAGTTATTTTTTTCATTGCTTTAATTTCGTTTTAAGTTGGTGAAGTTCATTTTCTAATTCTGATTGTTTATTTTTTATATCAATCATATAAAGAGTCATTTCTTCTATTTTTTGCAAAAGCTTGGCATTCATTTCACCAAGATTAATTCCATTTTTCAAAACTTCTTCTTCATTTGGAATATTTTCTAAATGTCCTTTTTCGTTAATGTGTTTTTCAACATCTTCAAGCGTTGGTAAATTATATTCTTTTTTGAAAACAAAATCTGACCATCCAAGCATATCAACTCTAACTTCTTTAGAATGAATTGTCCCGTTTACATCTAGTTTGTTTTGAGGGTCTGTCTGGCCTATTCCTAAATTACCTCCTGGTGTTAATGTTAGTGAAGTAATAGTCTTAACTTCAGTTCCGTTCCAATAAGATGTTTGTACTTTTAAACCTGATCCTGTTTGAGCATTATTTCCTCCGAAATTATCAATAATTGTTTTGTATGATTGATCATTCCATAGTTGATTAAGGACTAGACTTGCGCCATCACCAGCCCAAGTAGAACCAATAATATTAACAACTGATTGTCCTCCTGCATTTAAAGTAGTTCTTCGAATATCAAGTAAACCATTTGGGGATTCTGAACCGATACCAATGTTTCCATTGCTAGCTATACGCATTCTTTCTGTTCCATTTGTTGAAAACCCCATAAACCCTCCAGAAGTACTCATTCCTCTATAAAATGAAATAAATCCATTGTTTTCGTCATTATTGTGTTTTAAACCCAATCTAAATGACTCACTATTTACGGGTTGGGTGGAAAGCGTTTTAGAATATAGTGAAAATTGATTTTCAGTCGCAGTGGCAAGTATGGTTCCGTAAGAATTATCTCCATTGATGACTTGTGCATTCAAAGTATTATTTGATGTATATAAAGCCAAGGCTAGTAATAATATTTTTCTCATTTTAATTTTAGTATAAATTTCCGCTAAAAGTAATTTTTTCACCTGAATTTACCTATAAATAAATCTTGTTTTTATAAGTACTTTTCAAAATAATAATAAAAAAATAATGCTAATTTTGCGATATGATTCGAATAACAATAATTGGTTCAGGCAATGTTGCCCAGCATTTGATAAAAGCTTTCACCAAAAGTGAACTTGTAGAAATTGTACAGGTTTATTCCAGAAAAAAAGAAACTTTAAGTTCTCTAATTGAATTTGATAAAATTACAAGCGATTTCGAAGAATTGCTGGAAAGTGATTTGTACATTATTGCCGTCTCAGACAAGGCTATTGCTGATGTTTCTAAACAATTGCCTTTTCAAAACCGAATCGTTGTGCATACTTCTGGTGCGGCTTCGCTTGATGTTTTGGATGCCAAAAACAGAAAGGGTGTTTTTTATCCGCTTCAAACATTTTCTAAAAACAAAGAAATCGATTTTTCGATCATTCCACTTTGCTTAGAAGCTGAAAATACATTCGACTTTCGTGTTTTAGAAACTGTTGCTAAAAGTATCTCTAATGCTGTATTTGCTATTAACTCTGATCAGAGAAAGGCATTGCATGTAGCAGCAGTTTTTGTAAATAATTTTACGAATCATTTATATCAAATTGGACAGGAAATTTGTACTGAACATAAAGTTCCTTTCGAAATCTTAAAGCCGTTAATACAAGAAACTGCCGAAAAAATAAATACTTTAAACCCTGTAGATGCGCAAACCGGACCTGCAAAACGAAATGATTCGGTGACAATCGAATCGCATTTGGCGTATTTAAACAATGAAAATCAAAAAAATATCTATAAACTTCTAACACAATCTATTCAAGATGATAGACAAGCACTTTAAAGAAATAATGAACGACATCACGACTTTTGTTTTTGATGTTGATGGCGTACTTACAGACAGTTCGGTTTTTGTAACTAATGAAGGAGAAATACTTCGCACAATGAATATCCGTGATGGTTATGCTATGAAAGCAGCTGTAGAAAGTGGCTACAATGTTTGTATTATTTCTGGCGGAAGCAATGAAGGCGTTCGTGTTCGTTTACGTAATCTGGGAATTAAAGACATTCATTTAGGAACTCCTGATAAAGTAGCGACTTTTAAAGAATATACTGAAACTTATAATATTAAACCTGAACAGGTGTTGTATATGGGTGATGATATTCCAGATTTTCATGTAATGAAATTAGTAGGTTTACCAACTTGCCCGCAAGACGCAAGTCCTGAAATCAAGAATATTTGCCGTTATGTTTCGCACGTAAAAGGTGGAAAAGGCGCTGCAAGAGACGTGATCGAACAAGTAATGAAAGTACAGGAAAAATGGATGGAACATTTTAGCGGGAAACATGACTAGTTTTCAGTCACAGTCTCAGTTTTCAGTTATTAACAGTAACATTTTCTTTGTCAAAGTTTAAAACTTTGACAAAGATTCCAAGTAAAAACTTAGCCCCTTTTTAACTTAGTCACTCAGAACCTTAAAAAAAATGAAATTCCTCAAACTCATTCGATATAAGAACCTACTGATGCTCGCTTTTATGCAGCTATTGTTTCGTTATGCTTTTTTAAAACAACAAAATATTCCATTAGCGCTGTCTGACTGGCAATATGGATTATTGGTTTTGAGTACTGTTTTATTGGCTGCAGCGGGTTATGTTATAAATAATATATATGATGTTGCCACAGACACCATTAATAAACCGCAAGATGTTGTAATTGGTAAAGGAATCTCAGAAACTGCTGCTTACAACATTTATATTGGACTTAATATTACAGGCGTTGCTCTTGGTTTTGTTTTGTCTAATATCATTTTAAGACCCGGTTTTGCTTCACTGTTTATTTTGATCGCATCATTGCTTTATTTCTACGCAACGACTTTAAAACAAATCATGATTTTAGGCAATTTTGTTGTAGCGCTCTTGCTTTCTGTAAGTGTATTAATCATTGGTGTTTTTGATCTTTTTCCGGCAGTTAATTCAGAAAATCAGGCGCAAATGGCGAGCTTTTTTTCTATACTAACGGATTATGCTTTGTTTGCTTTTATGATTAATTTTATTCGTGAAATAGTTAAAGATATCGAAGATGTAAATGGCGATTACAATCAAGGAATGAATACATTACCTATCGCAATAGGAATTAGCAGGGCTGCAAAAATAGCAGTGGGTTTTGCTGTTATTGCTTTTATATTGTGTTTATTATATGTCAATCTTTATTTTTTCCAAAATAATCTTTTTATAGCTACATTTTACGCTTTTGCTTTTGTTCTGGCGCCTCTTTTATATTTTATTGTAAAAATCGTTTCGGCAAAATCAAATAAAGATTACCATCATTTGAGTACAGTTTTAAAACTCATTTTATTCTTCGGAATTTTATCTATTCTAGTTATTACCCTAAATATCAAGTACAATGCTTAAAGAAAAATTAAAAAAATATACTTTAATTCTGGCTTCAGGATCACCACGCAGACAACAGTTTTTTAAGGATTTGGATCTTGATTTCGAAATAAGATTAAAAGAAATTGAAGAAATATATCCTCCTGAATTAGAAGCAGCTGAAATCACCGATTATTTGGCCGCATTAAAAGCAAGTGCATTTGATGGAGAACTTAAAGAGAACGAGATTTTGATTACCAGCGATACAATAGTATGGCATCAGAATAAAGCTTTAGGAAAACCAAAAAATGCCGAAGAAGCTTTTGAAATGATCAAATCAATGTCTAATGATACCCACGAAGTTTTTACATCGGTATGTTTTAGAACAAGCTTCACTTCAACCGTGATCAATGATGTAACAAAAGTAACATTCAAAGATTTATCAGACGAATCGATTTTATATTACATAGAAAACTACAAACCTTACGATAAAGCCGGTGCTTATGGTATTCAGGAATGGTTTGGTTTTATGGCAGTTGCAAAAGTTGAGGGATCTTATACTAATGTTATGGGCTTGCCAACAGCTAAAGTTTACGAATATTTGAGTACTTTAGTGTAAAAAAAATATTTATGTTTTCCTTAAAAGAATATAGCCACGAAATTTTAAGCACGATAATAATACTAATTGCTCTCGCAGCTTTAAGGGTTATTGTGGCAAAATTAATTCGTCGTTACGCCAGTACAAGTCATTTATTAGAGCATCGAACCAATTTGGTAGTGAAATACATTCATATACTAATGAATATATTGGTTACGATTAGCTTGATTGTTATTTGGGGGGTTGAAACTAAAGATATTTTTATCACGGTTTCTTCCATCGCGACTGTAATTGGTGTGGCTATGTTTGCGCAATGGTCTATTTTAAGTAATATTACTTCCGGAATGATTTTGTTCTTTTCTTTTCCTTTTAGAATTGGAGATACGATCAAAATTCATGATAAAGATTTTCCTATAGAGGCGGAAATCGAAGATATTAGTGCTTTTCATGTGAATCTAAAAACGAAAGAAGGCGAGAAAATCATTTTCCCGAATAATCTTTTACTTCAAAAAGGGATTTCTATTATGCCGGCGCATTATGAAGAAAAGGAGTTTTTTGATTAAAATTAATTAAGGGTTAGATTTTGCCGCAAATTCTTTTAATCTGTTTATTATTTAACCGCAAAGTTCGCAAAGATTTACGCAGAGATCGCAATTTTTTTGAGCTGAAAGTTTCAGGGAAGTTCGCAAAGCTATATGTCTAATTTTTTTTATTCTTCATCAGTAAATAAAATTCGTGCTAATTCGTGTAATTCGTGGCGAAAATTTTTCACGCAGATTTAGCAGATTTAGCAGATTTTTTTTAATCATTACAATCCTTTTAATCTGTGGCAATATTTAACCGCAAAGTCCGCAAAGATTTACGCAAAGCTCACAAAGTTTTTTTGAGCTGAAAATTTCAGAAAAAGTTCGCAAAGCTTTATGTCTTTTTTTTTATTTAATCTTCACCAATAAATAAAATTTGTGCTAATTCGTGTAATTCTTGGCGAAAACTTTTCACGCAGATTTAGCAGATTTTTTTTAATCATTACAATCATTTTAATCTGTGGCAATATTTAACCGCAAAGTCCGCAAAGATTTACGCAAAGCTCACAAAGTTTTTTTGAGCTGAAAATTTCAGAAAAAGTTCGCAAAGCTTTATGTCTTTTTTTTATTTAATCTTCACCAATAAATAAAATTCGTGCTAATTCGTGTCATTCGTGGTGAAAAAAAATTAATGTAGATTTAGCAGTTTTTTAAAATCTTTTTAATCTGTGTTAATCTGTGGCAAAAGAAAATTCAATCTAATTCGTGCAACTCCTGGTGAAAAATAAAAACTATAATGGGAATTTTATAAACTATTAAGAAAAAGCTAAAACGTTATTTTTTAAATAAAATATAATATTTGTTTTACCAAATTCTAGTTTTTTATTAAATCACCAAAATACAATGATTCGCACCATAAAATTACCGTTTTATGCTAAACTTGCTTTTATATTAGTTAGCTTTATTTCTTTTGCTTTTATTTTCTGTGCCGGAAAAGACATTATCACTCCTGTTTTAATGGCCTTTTTATTTGCCGTTTTATTAGTTCCTATTTTTACTTTTTTACATGGCAGATTAAAATTCCCCAGACATCTTGCTGCGGCATGTTGTATATTGATTTTTGCTGCTTTTATTGTAGGGATTTTGATTTTCATCTCTTATCAGGTGAGCGATATTGCGAATGATTTTGACACCATAAAAAAGAATGCCAACGCCTTTATAACGCATATTCACAAATTTGTAAAAGATAATTTTCATGTAAGCATTGGCGAGCAAAAAAAATATATTGATACGGTTGCAAAAGATTCTGTACAAAACGGAAAAGCAACTATAGGTTCAGCATTATTATCTATAACTGATCTTTTGGTAGATTGTACCATCATCCCTATTTATACCTTTTTATTTTTATTGTACAAAGATCACTTTATTCTGTTTTTAGCAAAACTGGTTAATAAAGAAGATCACTCTATATTAAAAGGTATTTTATCTCAAATAAAAGTTTCTATTAATAATTACATTGTTAGTTTAATTATAGAAATGATAGTCGTGTCTGTATTAACAGCTTTAGGACTTTGGATCATCGGAATCAAATATTTTATTCTTTTAGGATTAATTACCGGAATTCTTAATGTTATACCTTATATAGGAATTTTAATAGCTGGAATTATTACCGTTTTGGCTTCTTTAACAGGAACGGCAGATACTTCAATAATCGTAGGTATTTTAATTGTGAATGTAATTGTTCAGTTGATAGACAACAACTTATTAGTGCCTTTAATTATTAATTCTAAAGTTGAAATAAATGCTTTTGTTTCCATCATCGGAATCATTGTGGGTGGCGCAGCAGCAGGAATATCGGGTATGTTTTTAGCAATTCCGCTTTTAGCAATTTTAAAGATAATATTTGACCGAATTGAATCGTTAGAACCGTGGGGATATTTAATGGGAAATCATATGCCGAGAAAATTTACGTGGAGAATTCGAAAAGCACGAACCGAAGATTAAATAGTATCTCGTTTTTACAAAATAGTCTTATTAATTTACTATATTCATATCAAAAAATAACTTTTAAGCCCGTATAATCATCTAATGTCTCTAAACTCTAAAATAATAATCTTTCTCCTCTTGTGCTTTTGTTTACAAAGTACCTATGGTCAGGTTGATAAGTCAAAGAAAGATGCCAAAGAAAAAAAAGACACTACAGAGGTTTATACTAAAATTAAAAATTATTCTAAGAGAAATAAATTTACGCAAACACTTCATAAACTATTATTCAGGTCTGCTAAAACGAAGAAGAAGGAACCTATTCTGGTGCAAAATGATACAACCAATTTTAATGGTAAAATCATTAGAAAAATCAATATTGTAACCTTAGATCCGTTTGGACAATCTCTTACTGATACTACTCAAATGCCCAAGAATTGGGGAGAAAGAACCGGAAACAGATTGCATCTGAAAACGAAAAAAATAGCAATTTACAACTTATTATTATTCAAAAGAAATACACCTTATGATACTTATAAAGTACAGGAATCTGAGCGTTTAATACGTTCTCAGAGGTATGTTTCTGCTGTGAGAGTGACGAATAAAGTTGCCGGCGTAGCTTCAGATTCTGTAGATGTTACCATTCGTGTTCTGGATTCATGGAGTACAATTCCTAAATTTTCTATTTCCAGTAGCCGCGTTTCACTTGGAGTAAAAGAAAAGGACTTTTTTGGAACTGGGCAACAACTTGAATATCGTTTTACCAATCGATTTGATGATGGCAGTAATGGTAACGATGTTACTTATACTGTACCTAATATCAAGAATACTTACATTGGTACAACGTTGCATTATAACATGGATCTCGACAATAATTATACTAAAAGTATCAATATAGAGCGACTCTTTTATTCTCCTCTTACCAAATGGGCCGGTGGAGTTTATGTAGGTCAGATTTTTAGACGAGATTCCTTGCAGGCGCCAGACAGTTCGTATGCCTTTCAGCCTTTTAAAAATAACTTTCAGGATTTATGGGCAGGACATGCTTCTAAAGTATTTGAGGATGAAAACGGAATAACCAATTTGGTTGCTTCGGCCCGATTTCTTAATATTAATTATAAAGAAAGCCCTTCCCCACTCTATGATCCTACCAATTTTTATTCGGATGAAAAGTTTATCCTTACCGGAATTGGACTTAACCGACGTAAATTTATAAAAGAAACTTATCTCTTTAGAAACGGGCAGGTCGAAGACGTTCCTATAGGCAGGATTTATGGCGTTACCTTTGGGTATCAATATAAAAATACTTTTTGGAGGCCATATGTTGGCGGACAATTTTCATTTGGAAATTATTACAAATTTGGATTTCTAAGTATGAATTTTGAAGCAGGTACCTTCTTTCATCAATCAAAAACCTATCAAACGGCATTTTTGATGGAAACCAATTATTTTACAAAGCTTTACACAATTGGTAATTGGAAACTACGACAATTTGTTAATCCTAAGTTTGTTATAGGCGCAAACCGTGAAGATATTATTGGAGATCAACTGAATATCAACGAACAAAATGGTTTAGCCGGATTCAATAGCGCGATATACGGAACGAATAAAATGGTTTTGTCACTTCAGACGCAAACCTATTCTCCTCATTCACTTTGGGGATTTCGTATGAATCCGTTTTTTAATTATTCAATTGCTGTATTAGGAAGCCCTAATGATGCAATGGGAAGAAATAAAGCGTATCAAAAAATTACCCTGGGATTATTGATCAGTAATGACTACTTGGTATTTAGCTCCTTCCAGCTTTCGATTTCCTACTACCCTACTATTCCATTTCAGGGTGATAATGTATTTAAAACAAATACTTTTGAAACGACTGATTTTGGTTTGCAAAATTTTGAACTTGCTAAACCAAGAGCTGTAGAATACCGATAATTGAAATTTACCGATATTTTTTTTCAAAATTATATTTTTACGAAAACGTTTTAAAAATCAAAACGTTACAAAATAACTAACTAAATATTACTCGTTAAAACGATAATTTAATCCGACCAAATGCATTTCGTTTTCATTTTTGGCACAGTATATGAATATCCCTAAACAGGAATAACATTAACATTAAAACTAAAAAAAATGAAAACAATAAAAATAGCAATCGTAGGTTTATTTCTGATGGTTGCAAGCGCCACACAAGCTCAGGTATCAATAAATGTTAATATAGGATCTCCTCCTGCATGGGGACCTGCGGGATACGCCGAAATGGAATATTATTATTTACCAGACATCGAAGCGTATTATGATGTAAGAGCTTCTCAGTTTATTTATTTTGGCGGAGGAAGATGGGTTAGAACAACTTACTTACCAAGACAATATAGAAACTATGATTTATACGGAGGATATAAAGTAGTTTTAACAGATTACCACGGAAGAACTCCTTATACTTATTTTGATCGTCACAGAGTAAAATATTATAAAGGATATCACGGAGCTCCACAAAGACCTTACAGACCAAGAGAGGTTTATGGTTATAATGAGCGTCGTAATGATCGTAGAGATTACAGACATTATGATAACAGAAACCACGACAAGCACGACAAACATTATGATAAGCATGATAGACGTGATAGACATGATGATGATGATCACGGACATGGCGGTCACGGAAGAAGATAATTTACTAAATAGTTAATTTTCAATATAAGAGAGTATCAAATTAATGATACTCTCTTTTTTTTCTTTATAATTTAACGACTAATTCATTAATTCATTGCGCATTTAACATAAAGAACTATCGTACAAACAGTTGAGTTAAATAATTCTTAAGTAATACCTTATTTTATTGTTTTTATGGCTTATATTTGCAAAAAATTAAATTAAAGAAACAACATGAATAAAAAAGTTTATTTATTTTCATTTATAGCAATGTCACTTTTTACATTTTGTACAAGCAATGATGATTCAAATACTGATAATCAGGCAAAAGACAATGCTATCGAAATCAATAACGATATTACTTCTTTAAGTAAGAGATTGGATTACACTAATTCAGGAGTACTTTCTATTACAGGTCTTTCAACCGGAAAATTCGCTAAAAGTGCTGAATCAGCGACAAATAATTTTCCATTGGTACAAATTGCAGAGGTAAATCCTCCAACAGATGGTAGCGGAAAAACGTTACAGGCAAGTCATGTGGCTGTAAACGGAAATTATGCTTACGTAGCCTATACAATGCGTGGAGATGCTTATTCAGGAGCAATTGACCTTATAGATGTTACTGATCCTTACAAACCTAAACTAATTACATCGGCATTAATTGCCAATACTGATATTACATCGCTTACTTACTCAAACGGAAATTTGATTATTGGAGCAGCAACAGATATTGATAAAAATGCGGCATTCATCAATCCTTCTATTGTAATTACAATGCAATTGAGTTCAGGAATGCTTACTGATAAATATACGATTACAAATCTTGAAGGAAAAGTTACAACAGATGTTGCAGCAAATTCAACTTCTTACTTTGCTACTACCGGAGATAAAGGAAGTTTGTTTAAAATTAATAGCACAACAAAAGCAATTTCAGGCAAAGCAACTCTTGATGATTTGCGTTCTGTAGCTATTAGTGGTGATAAAATTGTTACTTTAAGTGGTACGAAAGGTGTAAATATTTACAACGAATCTACTCTAACTTTACAAAAAAGCTTCACAACTTCTGCAGATGTGAGCGGAGCAAAAAGAACAATGGACTTTGATGGTACTAAATTATTAGTGTCTGAAGGATATAACGGCTTAGGAGTTTACGATATCAATAGCGGTTCGAAAGTACAAACTCTTGCATTGGCTACATCTGGTGAAGATAATGTTACAAACGCAGTTTCTGTAAACGATGGTTATGCATTTGTTGCTAATGGTGCTGCAGGTTTAAACGTTTATAAAACTGGTACGCAACTTGGTTTATTAGGAACAGTAGATATTTTAGGTTCATCAAACTATGTAAAATCAAGTGGTAACTTTATTTATGTAGCAAGCGGAAAAGGTGGTTTGAAAATCATCAAAATGGAAAAACCAAGTACTGTTTTTGCTGGTTGTACAGGATATGGTGCTTATAACCAAGGTCAGAATTTAATTTTAAATTCAAACGAAGTAAAATCATACTCTGGTTCTACTGCAATTAGTTCTGCTATGATCAATTCTGGTGCGATATTAACGCATTGTGGTTCAATCACTATTCAAAATGGTTTGACTTTAAATAGCGGAGGAACTTTTAATATGAGAGGAACTTTGGCACAAGGAAAATACCAACAACAAAACCCTACAGAGCTAATCATCAACAGTAATGCTGTATTGCAAATTGAAGGTACAGTAGTGATCTGGGGTGATTTGAGATTAAATAGCGGAGCCAAAATTAACTTTATAGGAAATGATTCGTCTATCACTATTTACGGAAAAGTAACAAAAAATAGTAATGTAACCATTACCGGAACTTATAAAGATACAGAAAACAAACTAAAATAATTGTTTCTGCACTATTCCAGAATTACACTAATATAAGGTTTTATATTAATTCTATTAAAAGCTGTTAGATTTGATCTAACAGCTTTTTTTTTGAACCAGTTTTCTTAAAAAAGGAAATCAATAACCAAACATTAACATTTCATTTAAATACTGTTCAAAAATATAATTAGTATTTTTGAAGCTCTTTCAAACATTTAACTACGCTATGCGAAAAATCCAGATACAAATTCTTCTTATTTTTTTAACAGGGATTTCCATTTCTTTTGCACAACAACCACAAAAACCAAGTTCTGTAGAAATTTACAACCAAATCAAAAAATTGAACTTTTTAGGTTCTGTTTTGTATTTGGCTGCCCATCCTGACGACGAAAACACCCGTTTGATTTCGTATATGGCCAATGAAATGAATGCCAGAACCGGTTATTTATCTTTAACACGTGGCGATGGAGGTCAGAATTTGATTGGTCCTCAATTACGTGAATTATTGGGCGTTATAAGAACTCAGGAATTAATCGAAGCTAGAAAAATAGACGGTGGAGAACAGTTTTTCTCTCGTGCGAATGATTTTGGTTACTCAAAAAATCCTGACGAAACTTTAGAAATTTGGGATAAGGATAAAGTATTGGCAGACGTAGTTTGGACTATTAGAAAATTTCAGCCGGATGTAATCATTAATCGTTTTGATCATCGTTCTCCGGGCACTACTCACGGACATCACACATCATCGGCAATGTTGAGTGTAGAAAGTTTTAAACTTACCAATGATCCAAAAATATATCCGGAACAATTAAAATATGTAAAGCCTTGGCAGGTAAAACGTTTGTATTTTAATCCGTCCTGGTGGTTTTACGGCAGCCAGGAAAAGTTTGATGCAGCAAATAAATCAAAATTTACCAAACTGGAAACAGGAGTTTATTATAACGGAATCGGGAAATCGAATCAGGAAATTGCAGCTTTAAGCCGAAGCCGACACCAATCTCAAGGTTTTGGAAGTACTGGCGCACGTGGTCAGGAAACAGAATATCTGGAATTGATTAAAGGAGATGAAGCTAAAAATCTTGATGATTTATTTGATGGAATTGATACTTCATGGAATCGTGTTAAAAACGGAAAACCAATTGGAGATTTAATTACAACAATTATCTCTAAATATGATTTTAGCAATCCATCAGCTAGTATTCCTGATTTAGTAAAAGCGTATACAATGATTGAAGCTCTGGAAGATGATCATTGGAAATCTTTAAAATCAGCAGCTATAAAAAATATTATTGCATCTTGCTCGGGATTATATCTTGAAGCTGTCGCTACTGAACAGGAAGCAACTCCGGGAAGCACAATCAAATTAAGTCTTGAGGCTATTAACAGATCTCCTGTTGATATGCAATTGATGAGCGTAACTTCATTGCCGGATAATAAAAATTCAGTGCAGAATATAGCATTAAAAAATAATAACGATCAAAAATTCAATTTACAAATTCAGCTTCCTAATACTATTGAATATACTCAGCCGTATTGGTTAAAAGAAAAAGCTACCGTAGGAATGTATACCGTTTCTAATCAAGAAAATATTGGTATTCCGGATATTATCAGACAGGTAAAAGTTGTTTTTAATATTAAAATACGTGGTGTCGAAATTCCGTTTGAGCGTACTGTTGTTTACAAATACAATGATGGTGTAAAAGGCGAAATGTATAATTTTCTTGATATCGTTCCTGAAGTAACGACTTCCGTATTAGAAAAAGTACTGATTTTTGGATCTGTAAAAAGCAAAATGATTCCAGTAAAAGTACGCGCAGGAAAAGATAATATCAAAGGAAAACTACAACTAGAGTTGCCTAAAAGCTGGAATGTTTCTCCAAAAGAAATTGCTTTTAGTTTAGATAGAAAAGGAAACGAACAGATTTTTTATTTTGAGGTTACTCCGCCTGTAAATCCGGAAGAAGCCGTTGCGAAAAGCATTGCAATTGTGGATAATAAACGTTTTGATAAAGATTTGACTATTATTGATTACAGCCATATCACCAAGCAAATGGTATTAAAACCAGCTGAATCAAAATGCATTCGAATTGACTTAAAAACAAATGGTGATGCCATTGCTTATATTATGGGCGCAGGCGACGAAGTTCCTGAAAGTTTGGTGCAAATGGGTTATAAAGTAACAATCATTAAACCTGAAGAAATTACACCAGAAAAATTGGATTCTTTTAACGTTGTGATTACAGGTGTTCGCGCTTATAACACTGTAAATGCTTTGGCCAACAAACAAAATATACTTTTTAATTTTGTAAAAAGCGGCAAAAACATGATCGTACAATACAATACTTATGGTAAAACTGTAACCGATCAGATTGCACCTTACCCGCTAAAAATATCAAACGATCGTGTGACCGAAGAAAATGCAAAAGTTACTTTCCTGGCACCAAATCATCCTATTTTAAATACGCCAAACAAGATCAGTTCAAAAGATTTTGAGGGCTGGACACAAGAACAAGGTTTGTATTATCCGGATCAGTACGATGCTGCCTTCACTCCTATTATATCGTCTCATGACAAAGGCGAATCGCCTAAAACCGGAGCTTTATTAGTGGCTCCTTACGGAAAAGGATACTATATTTACACCGGTTTAAGCTTTTTTAGAGAATTACCAGAAGGTGTTGCCGGTGCTTACAGATTGTTATCGAACATGATTTCATTAAAGCAGCCAGTAGAAGCTCCTAAACCGGAAATAAAAAACTAAACATTCAAAATATGGAAGCTAAAAAAACGAAGAAATGGAAAAAGAGCTACACCTATGTTTTGGTGGCCAATGCTATTTACATTGTGATTTTTTTCTTAATCATGCAATTATACTCATAACCTATGCAACTATTTGATTGGATCGTACTTATTGTTACTCTTTTATTTATTGTTGGGTACGGTTCCTGGAAAACCAGAGGAAGTAAAAACGTCGAGGATTTTATTTTAGGAAACAACGAAACCCCTTGGTACACCGTGGGATTGTCTGTTATGGCAACGCAAGCCAGTGCCATTACTTTTTTATCGACTCCCGGACAAGCTTATCATGACGGAATGGGATTTGTGCAATTCTATTTTGGATTGCCAATCGCTATGATTGTTATTTGCTTGACTTTTATACCATTATATCATAAAAATAAAGTCTTTACAGCTTATGAATTTTTAGAGAAGCGATTTGATCTTAAAACACGTTCATTAGCCGCTATCTTATTTTTGGTGCAAAGAGGTTTAGGAACAGGACTTACGATATATGCGCCTGCCATTATTTTGTCGGCACTTTTGGGCTGGAACTTGACTTTAATGAATATTATTATTGGAGTTCTTGTTATCATTTATACTTTTTCAGGAGGAACAAAAGCGGTAAACGTAACCCAGAAACAACAAATGTTTGTTATCATGTCGGGAATGTTTATTACCTTTTTCCTGATTTTGCATTATCTTCCTAACGATATGACATTTACAAGTGCATTGCATATTGCGGGCGCTAATGATAAAATGAATATTGTAGATTTTTCTTTTAATCCTGAAGAAAAATACACTTTCTGGAGCGGAATTACAGGAGGTTTTTTCCTTGCCCTCGCCTATTTTGGAACTGACCAATCTCAGGTTGGACGTTATTTATCCGGAAAATCTGTTCGCGAAAGCCAAATGGGTTTAATCATGAATGGACTTTTAAAAGTGCCAATGCAATTTTTTATTCTGTTGACGGGAGTTATGGTTTTTGTATTTTTTCAATTCAATCCTGTTCCGTTGAATTTTAATCCGAATAATAAAATTGTTATTGAAAAATCGGCTTATAAAGAGGAATATCATGCTTTAGAGAAAAAATTAAGTACGCTTTCAGAAGATAAAAAAGTAATTAATTTATTATACATCGATCAGTTGAATCAGGATTTTGATAATCCAATTCTACGAAAAGAATTAGTTACTCTTTCTAACAAGGAAAAAGATCTTCGCGACCGTGCCAAAGAAATAATTTTAAGGGCAGATAGTAATAGCGAAACCAATGATAAGGATTATGTGTTTTTTCATTTTATCTTAAATTATTTACCTAAAGGACTTATTGGTTTGTTATTGGCTGTAATTCTTTCGGCAGCAATGTCATCTACAGCTTCGGGATTGAATGCCTTAGCTTCTACAACAGCAATTGACATTTATAAACGAAATTTAAAAACCGTAAAATCCGAAAAGCATTATCTAAATGCGACTAAATTTTTCACCTTATTCTGGGGAGTTGTTGCGATTCTTTTTGCTTGTGTAGGGACTTTGTTTGAAAATTTAATTCAGTTGGTTAACATTATTGGTTCTATTTTCTACGGAACCGTTTTGGGAATCTTTTTGGTTGGATTTTACTTGCGCTATGTAAAAGCAAAAGCAATGTTTATTAGTGCGATCATTAGCCAGATTACCATATTTATCATTTTCTATTTTACGATTGCAATACATCCAAGCGGTCAGGAAAAATTAGGTTATTTATGGCTGAATTTTATTGGTGCTATTTTAACCATAATATTGGCATTATTTATACAAATTGCTTTCTTTAGAGGAGAAAAAGAAACTGATAACGTGGTTTTGGAGTAATTAATTAAATAACGAAAATGAAAACTCAAATAGTTCTATTTTTAGTATTTATATATTCATATTCTAATGCTCAAAATTTAACTAAAGTTAAAATTGATAGTTTATTTACGGAATTTAAAAAGGAATCATTTTACGCAAATGTATATCCTGCGAAACAAAAACTTGAGGAATACCAAAAAATCACTATTCCTGAGTTAATTAATCTTTTAAAAGATGACAATTTTGTAAAACTGACTAATACTTTTGATCTAATTTATCCCGGGACAACTGTTTTTTATGGCCACGGATATTATATACCTTATGATATTGATTGGATAGCTGTGCGTTCGGGTTGGTTACTTGAAGATATAACATTTCAAGATTTTGGTTATCAAAATTTAGAAGTTGATAATGCAACTTTAATGAATCATCTGATAAAAAATGATTATGAAAATTATACCGAAAAAGGGATATATGAGTTAGATTGGAAGAACATCACATCTACACGAAAAAAAGAACTACTGAGAAAGATACTGTCGAAAAAAGCAGAAAAATGGTGGAGAGAAAATCAGTATAATTGGAATAGAATTTCCGCAATTAAGGAAGCTTTAGTATCAAAAAATAAAAGCAGATTAAGCAATGTGTTTCAATATTTAAGATATGGAGACTCAAAGTGTGATAATTTAACTAAAGAAGTTTATCACAATGAAATAGAACCCATAATAATAGCTCTAAGAAAAACAAATCAATATCCTGAAATACAAGAACAAATTGAGTTACTGTTGAATGAATCTATAACTTCTAAAATACTGGATAAAAAAGAAACTTAATTGCATCACAAAAATGCTAATGATAAAATAAACATTTGAAATCAATAGTAGATTTAAACAGTATAAAAACAAAATTAAACTCTTGGAAAAAAAGACAACAACAGATAGAAAAATTTTATTTACTTCGGCTATTATTGGAGTCTTGCTTTCTTTTCCTGTAACGGGATTTATATATGGGTTTTCTAGCTGTAAAGATTGCGGAGAAGGAATAAGTGGAATATTCGGCAGAATATTTATTGGTTTTGTTGAAGCGATTCTTACTACCATTACGTTAGGCGCTCCTTGGGATAATGAAGGCGGAACAACAAGCACTAACCTTAGATTTTACGTTTTTCTAGCGGCTCTAATTTTCACCTTGATGATTTTTTTTATTCGAAAAAGAAATCAAAATAAATAAAAGATGAAGAAAATTTTTTATCTCTTTTTAATCTTAAGCTTTCAGGCAAAAAGCCAAAATACAGATGAGAGTATGGAAATTGAAGATCATTCGATTTCGGCACAACTTTACACAAAATGTTATGAGAACTTAAATCAAGGAGCTGAAATTATAGAACAAAATCCTAAATGGAAAGATTCGAAGCCGTGTTCATTATTATATTGTATGATGCTTTTGGGATTGGAGGATAAAGAAGCGCAACAAATTGGCAAAGACCGATTAATAGGGATCACGACACAACTTTATCGCGAAGGAAATCCTGTTATATTGATTATGGGAATGGAAAGTTCTCTCGAAGCCGAAAGGAGAAATGAAAACCTGGATGATGACGATCACATCGTTTATATCAGCTATGGTGAATGTACAAATCCGGCATTTCTAAGTGAAGGGGCTGAAATTGTAAACAAGCAAACAAGAACATTAATTTTTCAAAATAAATAATAATATTTTTTGTAACTCATCTATTGAATATTTGTAATAAAAAAGTACTATTTTAGTCTTTGCCAAAAACAAACCATTTAATGAAATATTCAGAGGAAATACAAAAACTACTTCCCCTAGGTTACATTTATCTTGTAATATTAGGAATACTTAAAGAGAGCATCTTTTACTATCAATTAGGAATAAATATTCTGAAATATTCAACGATCATGGACATTTTACTTAGTCCAATTGCTGAGTTTACTTCAAATCCGATAACGCTGTTATTTATAATATTACTTTTTGTCTTTCATTATAATTTGCCAAAAATCTTCCTGAAATACCGTAATAATAGAACACTTCAAAAAATTTTCGAAGTAAAATCTGCAGAAAAACTATCTGAAGACGAGATGAAAAATTATTACATTTTTGCCTCTTTCAAAATGTTTGCTGTTATTTTATTATCCTTTTTTATTGGAACAGGAGTTGCTGGTGGCTACTCTACTATACATCGTATCAGGGAAAACAAAATAGATTATAATTATACTTTAAATTACAATAGTGGTGAATCTGAGCAAATTTACCTTATTAGCACCAATAGCATTTATTATTTTTATGTTGAGAAAGGAGATAAAAGCATACAAATTGCGCCCATTGGTTCAATAAAAAATATAAAGAAGGGTTTAAAAGTTGGAATACTTGCAAAATAAAACAAAGTTCCTATCAAAAATTAAGCAATACATTCCATTTAATAAACAGTCTTACAAATCAATTTAAAACGCATCATTATGAAAGATTTAAAAAAATACAGCAATAAAACGAAAGCTGCTTTTATTTTACTTATTGTGATGCTAATCATTCTGTTGGGTAACTTTAATACGCTTCAGAATTCGAAAAACGTAAATAAAAATATCAATGAGATTTTTAATGACCGACTGGTTGTGGCACATTATATTTTTCAGTATTCTAAAGAACTTCATTTTATAAAAGCTGAGGCTGAAAAACTCGATTTAAGCGATAACATCAAAAAAGACGAAATTATTCATACGCTTGATGTTATTCATAATATTGATGATTTGTACGCTAAAACGGTTTTAACCAATAAAGAAAAACAGTATTTTGATGCGTTTTTGATTTCATGCAAAGAAATAAACAAACAGGTAGCAAGCAAAAACTGGAGCAAAATTGCCAGTCTGAGCCATGATGCCTTACTGACTTTAGAATCATTATCTCAGATTCAGATTCAGGAAGGAAAGGCGAAACTGGCAAGCGCTAACGCCATGTACAGCAAAAATAATAGTCTTGGGCAATTGCAAATTGCATTGCTTATCATTCTGGGCGGAATTACTTTTTATTTGCTAATTGTAAAGAAAATAAAGAGAAGTATTAAAATTCCCGAGCCGCCAAGTATGAATTAATTGATTTTATTAGAACTTTCTGTCTTCTTCTTTAATCGCAAGATCGTTTATACTGGCAAATCTTTTTTGCATTAGACCATTTGCATCAAATTCCCAATTTTCGTTTCCGTAGGCTCTAAACCAATCTCCATTTAGTTTTTGATATTCGTACTCGAATCGAACGGCTATTCTGTTTTCGGTATGTGCCCAATATTCTTTTTTAAGTTTATAGTTTTTCTCTTTTTGCCATTTTTGACTTAGAAAATGTACTATTTCTTCCCTCCCGTTTACGAACTGATCCCTGTTTCTCCATTCGCTGTCAATGGTATACGCTTTTGAAACTCTTTCCGGATCCTGACTGTTCCAGGCGTCTTCGGCCAACTGAATCTTTTCTAATGCCGTTTCGTATGTGAAAGGTGGCAACGGTAATTTTTGTTCCATTTTTATGAAATTAAGGTTTGAATGATTTTTTTCGATTGCTCGATCAGATCATTAGATTTGAATAACTGACTTTCGATAATGCAACTTTCGAAAAGTAAATAAACATGATCTGCTATAAGATTATCAGGTAGAATGGCTTTGAAATACTGACGTAAATCTGTTTTATGACTTTGAATTACGCTAAGAATCTTTGTGTTATCTGAAGGAATTTCTGAAAGAATATTTAGAAAACTACATCCCCGAAAATCTTCCTTTTGATTCATTTCTATTAAAAAATCAAAAGAGGCTAAAACTTTTGCTTTTGTATCTTTTTCGGTTAAAGTGAAGTTTTCTAATGCATTGAACCAAAAAGTATGTCGCTCATTAAGAAATGCCACACACAAATCTTCTTTTGATTTAAAGTGCTGATAAAAACTCGCTTTGGCGACTTTGGCTTCTTCGATAATCTGGTTGACGCCTGTTGCGTTATAGCCTTGTTTGTGAAACAGGACTGAAACGGTATCTAAAATTCGTTCTTTTGGTAACATTTGATCATGATTTACAGATACAAATGTAAATAATATTTTAACACAAACAGACAAGTCTGTCTATATTGCTTAATATTTATTTTTCTACACAATCTTGTCATCTCGACGAAGGAGAGATCACAATAGAAACTCGGCAAAGATTGCTCCATTTAGTAACGGAATTTCTTGTGTGATCTCTCCTTCGTCGAGATGACATAAATAACACAAAAAATCAAAAAAAATTCCAAATCCCAATTGAATATTGGAATTTGGAATTTTATCTCGAAGTTCGTCGGGATTGGAATTTAATAATTCAAAGAATTATTATCTGCTCCACTCTGCGATACTGTCTTTATTTAATTTTACGTAATCCTGATTGTTAGCAGCTTCAGCGGCAGCAAGTGATGCTTTTGCAGTTTCAACCGCTCCTTTTTTATCTCCTTGTTTTGCCTGGATTTGTGCTTTTAATCTTAAAATGAAATATGGTTTCTCAGTACTTAAATCTAAAGATTTATCTACATAAGTTCTTGCTGTTTCGATGTTTCCGTTTGATTGAAACAAGTAAGTAGCAGCAGCAAAATAATCATTTGCAGATGGTCCGTTTAGAGTTTTCTCTATACTTGCTGTAGCAATTTTAGCTGTTGGTACTTCGAATTTTAAAGCTACGTGAGAGTTTTCCCAAGCCATATCTAAATATCCAAAATTTGGATCTAATCCATTTATTCCGATTGTAAAAGTCTCTAACGGAGTTGGTAAAGCATCTTCTTTTACAGTAGTTCTTAAAGCAACATAAGCATCGTTCCAGTTTTCCGGCAATCCCCAGTTGTCTGTAGAAAGGTAAAAAATAACTTCCCAGCTTTCGATTTTAGGAATAGTATAAATTGCATATTTTCCTTTTTTCAATGTTTTACCATCGATTACTACATCATCACCAAAATTAATGATTGTATTTTCGTTAGCGCCGGTTCTCCATAATTTACCAAACGGAACTAAATTTCCGAAAACCGCTCTACCCCTTGCACCTGGCCTTGAATATGTAACTTCAACATCAGTTAATCCAACTGTTTGTTTGATATATCCTTTAGGACTCGCTTGTGGTGTTTTTATCTGCGCCTCTGTAGCAAAAGGAGCCAGAATTATGGCTAATGCAATAAGTACTTTTTTCATTTTTTGAGTTTATTTTGTTTCGTTCAAATTTACAAATTCAATTACCGAACAAATGTTAAATTTTCTATAATTCAGCCCTTTAGCTGTGATATTTTTTGAGCGTCTAATTCGCTGAAATTGTTGATGATAATATCTGCATCTGACAAATCCTGTGACTTAGAATGTTGACTGTTATATCCTACACAGTAGATTCCAGCCGCTTTTGCTGCTTTTACACCGTTTGTGCTATCTTCTATAATGATGCATTCTTCTTTTGGCGCAACTGATAAAGATGCCGCATGAATAAAAATAGCCGGATTTGGTTTTGATTGCGGAAAATCCTCTCCACTCACAATATCCGTAAAATATTGATGCAAATTAAATCTTGTAAACACGCGATCGATCGTAACTTTTGAAGCCGATGAAGCTAAAATTAACTGTATTCCGGTGTTGTATAAATCTTTAATCAAATCTTCGACGCCTTCTAAAAGATACAAATCTTCTTTGGTATCAAAAGCATCATTAAAAATATTTCTTTTTCTCTGAATTAAATCTTCTACCTCGTGCTCAATTGTCGAGAAAAATCCTTTCAGAGTCTGAAATGTATTTCGAGTCGAAAATCCGGTAAACGTAGTATACATTTCCTCGGGTACTGTAATATTTAATTCTGAGAATTGTTTGTAGTAGGCATAACGATGAACGGGTTCAGTGTCTACAATTACACCATCCATATCGAAAATTACTGTTTTAATCATTTTTTTTAAGGTACTAAGGTTCTGAGTTGCTAAGGCTCTAAGTTTTTTTAGCAACTTTGTCAAAGTTTTAAACTTTGACAAAGTTATTATTAAGACATTACGAAACTAAGAATTCAGAGTTACTAAACTAATATCTTAGCAACTTAGAAGCTTAGAATCTTAGCGTCTTACTTTTTAAGCAAATATCTAATCACGGTTTCGGCTACGTGTAGGCCAAAAAGACCTGGCATATAACTGTTGGTTCCGTAGAATGACTTTTTAAAGTTCTTTCCGTCGGTAAGTTTTAAGCTTTTTTCGTCTTGAATTTCAGAAGAGAAAACTACTTTTAGTTTGTTTATTTTTTCTGCTTTCAGACGTTTTCTAATGGTTTTAGAAAAGTAACAGTTGATGGTTTTCGAGATATCAGTTACTTTTACTTTAGAAGCCAGCATTTTTCCGCCAGCGCCCATACTGCTTATGATTCTCACTCTTTTGCGTTTTGCTGCAATAATCAGGTTCAATTTTGGTGTAATACTGTCAATACAGTCCAAAACGTAATCGAATTCCGGAGAAACAATTTCAAAAGCTCTTTCCGGAGATAAAAATTCCTGAACACGCGTAAGTTTCAATTCAGGATTAATATCCATCAAACGATCTCCTACGATTGTAATTTTAGGCTGTCCTACGGTTGAATGTAAAGCAGGTAATTGTCTGTTGATATTGGTAATATCTACAACGTCTCCGTCAACAATTGTCATACTCCCTACTCCTGCTCTTGCTAAAAATTCAGCTGCAAATGATCCCACTCCACCTAATCCTACTACCAAAACATTTGAGTTTTGTAAATTTTGCAATCCTTCTTTTGTAAATAAAAGCTCGGCTCTTTCTGTCCACTCTGCCATATATCTTATTTTGTTGTTTTTTATTTGTTTTTAATATTTTGTTTTAGGTTTGTCAGGCTGAGCGAAGTCGAAGCCCTTTCTAATTTTAAAGCCCTTCGACTTCGCTCAGGGTGACAAACTTTATATTTTTACTTCTCAAAAACATTCCGATAATTACTTGAGATAAGCTCTTGTAATTCCTTAATTGTTATATTTTTATATTCTGCTGCCAGATCATAAACTTGTTCGATACTTTCTTCAATTGTATCTGTTTCCAGAAAAAACCGATCGTTTGGACTATTCTGAAATACCATTTTTAAATCCGGATTTTTTAATAAATACTTTCCAAATGAAAGATAAAATCCTGCTGCAATTAGTTGAGTAGCGAGATGATTGTTTTTAGAAAAACCATGAATAATCATCGGAACCGAAATTTTCATTTTCTTTTTAATGGCAATCACTTCCTGAAAAGCGGCAACGCAATGTATGACAACCGGTTTTTTGTATTTTTCGGCCAAAGCCAATTGTTTTTCAAAAACCAGAACTTGCTGATCTAAAGGAATTTCTATTCGCTTATCTAGACCGCATTCGCCAATCGCCAGGCAATTTTCGGTTTGTAATTTTTCTTCAATAATTCTCAAATCTTCATTAAGTCGATCTTCCTTAATATACCACGGATGAATTCCAATAGAATAAAACGGAATCGACGCATCAAGCTCCTCCGGATATTGATTGACCAATTCTAAAATAGTAGATTGATTGGTAAATTGATGCGTATGAAAATTGAAGAATTGCATTAATGAAAAGTTTTTACTCCTGCTTTTATTTCAACATTCAAATCGTTTTCTAACGGAACTAACGGACAAGAATACTTATGATTGTAAGCGCAATACGGATTATATGCCTGATTAAAATCTACTGCAAGTGTATTTCCTTTCGGGATTTTTAGATCAATATATCTTCCTCCTATATAACTTTCCTTTCCTGAAGTTAAATCTGAGAAAGGCAGAAACAAATGATCCTTGTACTCTTTGGTTTTTGAAAGTTCTATATTTCTGTAAACATTCAGCTTAAGCTCCACTCCATCTATAGTAAAATATAACGTTCCGTATTTAATGTATTTTGGCGTTCTTGTTCCTGTAGTTTTCATTTCGAAAACTTTTTCATTTTTCGCCTTTTCGAATTTTGCATTCACAAAATATTTACTGTTTATAGGATAAAAATCTAAAGTTTTAAAAATCTTTAAATCTTCTTCCATCAACGGACTTGTTTTAGGATCAGCATATTCGCCATTTATGGTCTTCTGAAATTTTTCAGCTTCTTTTTGATCAAATTTATTTTGGGCAAAACAGAAATTTACAATCAGTAATACTAAAAAAGCAATAACATTTTTCATCTTTGAAATTTTGAGCAAAAATAGTTTAAAAGTAACAAAGCAGCAACCGCTGATCCCTACAAAGTTTCGTAACTTTGTTGCAAATAACTTATTTATAATGCTCAAGACCGCTTTTAGTCACTACATCAATAATTTTAAAGGATTTTCGAGAGAAATTTGGATACTTACAATTGTTACTTTTATCAATCGCGCGGGAACGATGGTGCTTCCGTTTTTATCGAAATATTTAAAAGAAGATCTTCAATTTACATATAATCAGGTAGGTTGGATTATGGTAGCTTTTGGTTTAGGATCGATGTTGGGTTCATGGTTGGGCGGAAAATTATCGGATAAGATTGGTTTTTACAGAATCATGATTTTCAGTTTATTTACGAGTGGAGTTTCGCTTTTCTTCATACAATATATAACTACATTTTGGGCGTTGTGTATTGCAATGTTTGTTTTAATGACCATTGCAGATATGTTTCGTCCGGCAATGTTTGTTTCCTTAGGTGCTTATGCCAAGCCAGAAAACAGAACAAGAGCCCTGACTTTGGTACGATTAGCCGTGAATTTGGGTTTTGCTGCCGGTCCTGCTTTAGGTGGTTTGATTATTATGGGAATTGGATATTCAGGTTTATTCTGGATAGATGGCGCTTCGTGTATTGTTTCGATTTCGATTTTTGCTTTACTGGTTAAAGAGAAGAAAAAAGTCGTTCACGAGGATAAATCTGAAAGTGCTGCAGCCATAAAATCTGTTTTTCATGATAAAATCTTTTGGGTTTTCTTATTTGTAAGTTTTATCACGGCTATGATTTTCTTTCAGCTTTTTACGACTTTACCTTTATATCATAATGAGAAATTTGGTTTAAGCGAATTTCAAACCGGTTTATTAATGACTTTAAACGGATTACTAATCTTTGCGCTCGAAATGCCTACCGTTGGTTTTATGGAGCGAAAAGGCTTTCCGAAGATCAGAATTATCATTCTCGGATCATTTATAATGGCGCTGAGTTTTTATTTATTATTGATTAATGTTTGGGCGGGAATTCTCGTTATTAGTATGATTTGTATTTCGATTGGAGAAATCTTAACCTTTCCGTTTTCGAATGCATTTGCGCTGAGTCGAGCTCCGCGTGGACAGGAAGGCCGATATATGGCGCTTTATACAATGAGTTTTAGTTTAGCCCATATCGTTAGTTCTAAAGTTGGTTTCGAAATTATCTCGAGATTAGGTTATCAGGCCAATTGGTTTTTCATGGCTTCTATCGGAATTATTGCAACGCTTTGTTGTTTATGGATTAAGAAGGCGTTGCATAAAGAGAAAGTTCTCTAAAGATTTATTCTGCTTGTACTCATCTGACAAATTTTACTGCAAATAGATTAAAGCTGTATGTTTTAACCGCAATGCACGCTAGGTTTTTTTTATTTTTAGATTCTTATATAAACGCAAAGTTCGCAAGGCTATATCTACATAAAGCCTTGCGAACTTTACGTTTATATTTGACTATTATAGAAAAACCTTGCTCCTGTTAGCCATCGGAATTACGGTTAACTCTCCCATCATTTTCAAGCTCTCAATTCTATTCAAACGTGTTTTTTAGTTAATTAACTACTTTTATAGTTGCGTAACTAAAAAAATAGTTGTAGGTTTGAATTAAAATTAGAAAAACATGCAAAAGTTAACCAACAAGGAAGAGGAAATCATGCAAATTTTATGGAAACTTAAAAAAGCATTCGTAAAAGAAATTCAGGCAGAAATTACTGAAGACCAACCTCATTACAACACACTTTCGACAATTGTGCGTAATCTGGAGGAAAAAGGTTTTGTAGCTCATAATGCATTTGGAAACACACACCAATATTATCCTATAATTACTTTAGAAGCCTACAGCAAAAAGTATATGAATACTGCCATTGACAACTATTTTAATAGTTCTTATAAAAATATGGTTTCGTTTTTTGCCAAAGAAGAGAAAATTTCGGCACAAGAATTACGCGAAATCCTGGCTATGATTGAATCTCCAAAAGAAGAAAAATAATTATTATGGAAGCATTTTTCATATTTATCGCAAAATCCAGTGGACTATTAGTTTTGTTTTATTGTGCTTATTATTTTTTATTGCGCAAAGAGACTTTTTTTAATAGCAACAGATGGTTTTTATTGGCCGGATTAATCACTTCGGTCGTATTGCCTTTTTTGGTGTATACCAAAGATATTTGGGTTGATCCTACTCCGATGATAAATTTGAACCTTGCTCAAATAAATATTTCTGAACCGGTAAAAGAATCTTTTCAGATCAATTGGAATTATATCATTATCACTTTATATAGTATTGGTTTTCTTGCTTTTGTATTTAAATTTTTAATGGATTTTAAAAGTTTAAATACTCTTTTAAAAGGAAAAAAAGTATCTCAACAAGCTGATTTCAAATTTATTGATACTACAGAAAACATAGCGCCCTTCTCTTATTTTGATTATATCGTTTACAACTCATCAATGTATACGGTTATAGAATTAGAGAATATTATTGAACATGAAAAAGTACACAGCGAGCAAAATCATACTGTTGATGTGCTTATTTCGAGAGTTTTTTGCATCTTTTTTTGGTTCAATCCAATTGTGTGGCTCTATAAAAAAGCTATTACTCAAAATCTTGAGTTTATTGCCGATAAAGAAGCTGCGAAAAAAATCACCGACAAAAGAGCATATCAATACACTCTTTTAAAAATAACAACACATGAAAATTGTATTGCCATCACCAATCATTTTTATCAATCATTAATCAAAAAACGAATTGTTATGTTAAACAAAAATCAATCAAAAAAACGAAACTCCTGGAAGTTTTGCGTTGTTGTTCCGGCACTTGTTGCTTTTGTTCTTTTATTTCAAATTGAAACCGTTGCGCATGAAAAACCTCAAATTGTAACGACAAAAAGTAATTTAGGCGGAATGGATGTTTTTAAAATCACAAAAACAACTACAGATGGAGAATTCAATCAAAAAACAAAATTACTAAAGGAGAATTTTGATATTACAGCAAGTTTTTCAGATTTAGAAAGAAACTCGAAAGGCGAACTGACTGCTATTAAAATCGAATTAAAAAAAGGAAACGAAATTTCGAAACAAATGCAGGTTAAAGGAGATGATGCGATCAAAGCTTTTGCAATCATTGTCTCTACGCTTGAAAAAGGAAAATTAACTATCGATTTTAAAAGTGATGAATCATCAATTACCGATAACAATATACAGGCATTAAGTAATTCAGTTGCGGCCGGAGAAAAAGAGATTTTTATTAATGGCGAAAAATCAACTGAAGAGGATCTGGCAAAACTGGATTCTAAAGAAATCGAAAGTGTAGATGTTTCAAAAAAATCAGGTAAAACAATTATTACTGTTATTACCAAACATCTTACTGAGCCTTTTAAAATTACTGATAAAGAAATTTATATTAATGGTGTAAAATCGAACGAAAAAGAACTTTCTCTTTTAGATCAGAAAACAATTGACAAAGTTGATGTTAATACTAAAGAAAATACAATAAGCATCACTACAAAAACTGTAACCAGTACTTCTAATAACGGTACTGTAAAAACAAATTCGCAGGTTACAACAATAGTAAACCAACAGGAAAAACCGCTTGTAGTGATTAATGGTGATTTAGCAAGTCCTGATTTTGATACGAAAGATATGGATCCGAACAAAATTAGCAGTATAAATGTCCTGAAAGGAGAAAAAGCTACTGCAAAATATGGTTCGGACGGAAAAAATGGTGTAATAGAAATTACTACCAAAACTCCAACAGACAAAGATGGTAATGAAAAGAAGGTTTACAAAGGATATCCAATAATTAAAAGTAACAATAGCGAATCATCAACTACTACACAATCTGATAAAAAAGACAAACAATTAATAATTGTTGACGGAGTAATCGTAAAAGATAAAAGTCTGGGTGAATTAGATAAATTAGACATCAAAAAGATGGAAATTTTTAAAGGATCTGAAGCCGTAGCCAAATACGGTGAAAAAGGAAAAGACGGCGTAATTGTTATTACTACAAGAAAATAATTCAAAGCTTAGTTGTAATTAAACCTCCAAAAAGGATAAATAAATATTTATGGAAACACTCTTCACATTTATCGCAAAATCCACGGGTTTATTAGTATTGTTTTACTGTGCTTATTATTTTTTACTGCGCAAAGAGACTTTTTTTAATAGCAACAGATGGTTTTTATTAGCTGGATTAATTACTTCTATTGTATTACCTTTTGTTGTATATACCAAAACAGTTTGGGTCGATCCTACTCCGTTTTTGGTAAATGGTTCTCAAATTTATACGCCGGAACCTAACACTGTTGAATCTTTTACAATCGATTGGAACTTAGCTTTAATAGCAATTTATGTTATGGGTTTTCTGGGCTTTTTACTAAAGTTTGCTTTTGATTTTTATAGCCTGAATTCTGTACTAAAAGGTAAAAAAGTAAAACAACAAGCCGATTTTAAATTTGTAGACATCAACGAAAATATTGCTCCTTTCTCCTACTTTGATTATATCGTGTACAACTCATCACTGTACAGCGCATCAGAGTTAGAAAGTATTCTTGAACATGAAAAAGTACACAGCGAGCAAAATCATACTATAGATGTTTTAGTATCGAGAATCTTTTGTGTGTTGTTTTGGTTCAATCCAATTATTTGGCTGTATAAAAAAGCCATATTACAAAATCTGGAGTTTATTGCTGATAGCGAGGCTGCACAAAAAATATCCGACAAAAAAGCGTATCAATACACGCTTTTAAAAATAACAACACATGAAAATTGTGTTGCCATTACCAATCATTTTTATCAATCATTAATCAAAAAACGAATCATTATGTTAAACAAAAAACAATCAAAAAAGAGAAATTCCTGGAAGTTCTATGTGATCATTCCGGCACTGGTAGCTTTTGTCCTTTTATTTCAGATTGAAGTAATTGCAAAAGAAAGACAACAAATTCTAAAAGAAAATTCAGGAGAAATTGCGTCTGTTGATATTTACAAAGTCAAAAAGAATTCTACGGATGCTGAATTAAAAGAAATCAAAGAAAAATTAAAAACAATTCATAATATTGATTTTGAAGCTTCTGATATAAAAAGAAATGCTGAAAGCGATCTGACTTCGATTAAAATTGATATCAAAATTGGCAAGAACGAATCACAATCTATTCAGACTGGAGGAAGCAAGCCTATCAAAAATTTTGGAATAATCGTTACAACAGAGAAAGACGGCAGTAAAAAAGTAGGTTTTCAAACTGGCGATGAATCAGGTAAAGACCAACAAAATTCTACCAGTAAAACAATAACTATTAAACAAGACGCTAAAAGCAATACTAATTCTGCTAAAAATGCTAAAAATAATTCTACTTCTGATAAAAACACTAGTGCAAGTGCTAGTACTAATGTTGTAAATGCTGATGTAAATACTTCTTATAGCTATAATATAAATAGTAACATTAAGGACGGAACTGTTATTACAGTATCTTCTTCGGGTAGTGATAATGCGAAAAAATCAGATCCATTGGTAATTGTTGACGGTGTTGTAATTACTTCAAGTGCTGAAGATCTTCAAGAGCTTAATATCAAAACGATGAATGTTTTTAAAGGTCCTGAGGCTGCAAAAAAATATGGTGAAGAAGGTAAAAACGGAGTAATTGTAATCGAAACTAAAAAAGAATAGTTTCGGTTACTTAAAAAACTAAAATCATGCAAAAGTTAACCAATAAAGAAGAAGAAATCATGCACATTTTATGGAGGCTTAAAAAAGCATTCGTAAAAGAAATACAGGCAGAGATTACTGAAGAGCAGCCGCATTACAACACGCTTTCGACAATTGTTCGCAATCTTGAAGAGAAAGGTTTTGTAGGTCATAATGCTTTTGGAAACACGCATCAATATTATCCGGTAGTTACGTTGGAAGCATATAGTAAAAAGTATATGAATACCGCAATCGACAACTATTTTAATAGTTCTTATAAAAATATGGTTTCGTTTTTTGCGAAAGAAGAAAAAATTTCTGCAGCAGAATTACGCGAGATCTTAGCTATGATTGAAACTTCAAAAGAAGCAATATAATCGTTATGGAAGCACTTTTTATTTTTATCGCAAAATCAAGCGGATTGTTGGTTCTTTTTTATTTCGCTTATTACTTTTTATTGCGCAAGGAAACCTTTTTTAGCAGCAGCAGATGGTTTTTATTGGCAGGTTTGATAACCTCAGTAGTTTTACCATTTTTGGTATACAACAAGATTGTTTGGGTAGAGCCAAGTGCTGTTATTGAAGCTCCGGCTATAGAACAAAAAACTAACGCAGTAGTAAATTTAAACTTCTCTCATATTCCGCTTCATACTGTTCAAAATGAATCTTTTGAAATTAATTGGAATTATGTTCTGTTGGGGATTTATATTCTTGGCTTTATTGCTTTGGTAATAAAATTCGCCATTGATTTTTATAGCTTGAATACAGTTCTAAAAGGTAAAGAAGTACAACAACAAGCCGATTTTAAATTTGTAGATATTAACGAAAACATTGCTCCTTTTTCTTATTTTGATTACATCGTATACAACTCATCAATGTATACAGCTTCAGAATTAGAGAATATTATTGAACACGAAAAAGTACATAGTGATCAAAATCATACCGTAGATGTATTGATATCACGTGTTTTCTGTGTGCTTTTCTGGTTCAATCCCATCATTTGGCTGTACAAAAAAGCTATTCTGCAAAACCTTGAGTTTATTGCTGATAGTGAAGCTGCCAAAAAAATATCCGATAAAAAAGCGTATCAATACACGCTTTTAAAAATTACAACACATGAAACTTGTGTTGCTATTACCAATCATTTTTATCAATCATTAATCAAAAAACGAATCGTCATGTTAAACAAAAATCAATCAAAAAAGCGTAATTACTGGAAATATTACGCTATAATTCCGGCACTTGTAGCTTTTGTGCTTTTATTTCAAATTAATATTATCGCGCAAGAAAAAGAACAAAAAGCACATAAAGAAGTCGGTGAAAAACAAGATCCTGTTTATGTTTTTAAAATTCAGAAAAATACAACTGATCAGCAATTAAAAGAAATGGCTGAAAACTTAAAACAAAAACACAATATTGATGTTGTAATTTCTGATGTAAAAAGAAATAGCAAAAAAGAGTTAATCGCTATTAGAGTTGATATTCAAAAAGGAACAGAAGATTCACAAATACTGCAAATTGATGGTGACGAAGCTATCGCAAATTGTGGTATTGTAATCAACACTGAAAGTAATGGTGCTAAAAAAGTTGGCATTATTACAGAGGATGCCTCAGATAAAACAACGGTTGTTGGAAAGCATATGACACAACTAGGTCAGGCAAATGTTGTAAATGGCAATGTGTTATCTGCACCTTCTGCTCCACCTGTACCGCCAACTCCTCCTGTATTTCCTGGCGGAGCTATGCCGCAAGCGCCTAATGCCAATTTTAAAATTCCACCCCCTCCTACGCCTCCGTTAAATCATAAAGATAAAGCTGCAATGGCAAAATTCGAAAAGGAAATGGCTGATTTTGAGAAAAAAATGGCCGTTATCGAACCGCAAATATCAGCTTACGGAAAACAAGTAGATGAAATCATGTCACAAAAAGGAGCGATGTACGAGAAGGAAATGGCTAAATACGAACTTGCTATGGATAAATTTAATGCCGATATGGATAAATTTACTCAGGATATCGAGCAAAAGTATGGCAAAGACTCTAAAGCTTTTGAAGTAAACATGAAGCAATATGAACTTGACATGAAACAGCATGAAGTTGATATGAAGAAACTTGAAAAACACATGAAGCAATATGAGAAGGATATGAAACTTTATGAAAAAGAATTAAAAAGAAAAGAATTAGAGAGCAAAAAATCGTAATCAATATCCTTAAAGACATACATGAAAAACTCATTTTTTATAACATCTCTCCTATTGATTTTTAATTTGTCATTTAGTCAAAAAAATGAAGGTCGACTAATAGAACAAAAAATTGATACTTACATTAAAGAAGTAATACAAATAAACGAAATCCCGGGAGTAGCACTAGGCGTTGTAAAAAACGGTAAAGTTATTTATGAGAAGTATTTTGGAAAAGCTTCTCTTGAAGATCATAAAGCAGTGGATAAAAACACTGCTTTTAAACTCTTTTCTACAACAAAACTTATAACCAATATTGGTGTATTTCAGCTTATTGAAAAAGGCAAATTGTCATTAGAAGATCCTATTTCTAAATATATTGGAAATCTTCCTAAAGAATGGCAAACGATACAGATTAAAAATTTACTATCGCATTCTTCTGGGTTGCCTAATATTGTGATGTTCGAGGATATTAAAATTACAATGTCTTTTGATGAAAAAATGGCGATTTTATCTCAAAAACCAATGGAGTTTGCAACTGGAAATGAATACAGTTATAATCAAACCAACTATTTATTTTTAACCAAAATTATAGAGAAAATTACCGGTTTAACTTTTGAAGATTATATTCTGCAAAATCAATTTCCTGCAATACAATCAGGCGCTTATTTCTCTTCAAATTTTGGAGAAAATTTCCCTTATAGTGCTCCTCGCTATAATTATGATATCAAAACGAAGAATTATACAAAAAGCACTTCAAATTTTGGTTTTGATGCGCATTCTGCCAATGGCTTAAACATTACTTTACAGAACTTTATACAATGGAACGAAAATCTGGACAAAGATGTTTACCTCAATAAAGAAACTAAATATTCGATGTGGAAACCTTTTCAATTTGCTAACAACACAGACCGTTTTGCTTATGGCTGGGAAATTGTTCCGGTAAATAAAATTCTTTCGTACGGTTTTACAGGAGGAAATGAAACAGCGTTTAGAAAATTTCCTGATAATAAACTAACGATTGTATTTTTATCAAACGGGCACAAATATTCTTCTTTGTATGTTCAGAGTCAGGTGATCAACCACGTTGCATCAATTGTAGATCAATCATTAAAAGATGATTATTATCTCGCTGGCGAAAAGGTTAATCAGACTTTTTTAAAATTGAATATCGAAAAAGCAAAACAAAATTATTTGGCTATCAAAAAAAGTCATCCTGATTGGGATTTTCAATACCGACTCAATATTATTGGTTATACTTTGATGGATCACGGAAGAATCAATGACGGAATCAAAGTTTTAGAATTAAATACAATCGAAAATCCAAAATCCGGGAATGCATTTGACAGTTTAGCCGATGGTTATTTTAGAAACAATCAGTTCGAAATTTCAAAAGAAACCTATAAAAAGTCATTAGAATTAAAACCTGACAATGCAAATGCAAAAGAAATGCTGGATAAGATTGATAAACTCTTACAGCAGAAATCATAAATCAAGCTGAAACCTGAAAATCAACCAAAAAAGACTTTGCCTAACCGCAAGGTCTTTTTTTATATCTTTGCAAAAATTAAAATGCCATGTATAAAATTTTAGCCAAAATCAATAAAGTCCTTTTACCTAGTTTTACTAAACAAGGTTTAGACATTTCGAAAGCAAAAAAATGGCAAATGGCTATTATTGGTTATCGTGCTTTTGTTACAAAACGTGCCGTAGAATAATCAAATATCCCAATCCTTTATATAAAGAGTTGAACTTAATTTCAACAATCCCTCTTGAGAAAGAAATCATTTGCTTTGTCAATGCATTTTTTATCTCATCAATTATTTCTAATGAAAAACAAAGATTTTAATATCCCTCCTATTTACGCTGTGCTTTTAGCAATCGTTAGTGTGCAATGCGGAGCTGCAATTGCCAAAAGTTTATTTCCGGCTATTGGAGCTGCCGGAACAGCTTCTATCCGAATTGGATTCTCTGCTGTAATTTTATTATTGGCTTACAGACCAAATTTAAGAACAATTACGCCAAGACAATGGAAAATGGTTATTCCGTATGGTTTATGTTTAGGTGCGATGAATTTGGTTTTCTATTTAGCAATAGAAAGAATATCTATCGGATTAGCCGTTACGCTTGAATTCGTAGGGCCTTTATTAGTGGCTATAATTGGCTCAAAACGTTTGATTGATTATTGCTGGGTAATATTGGCCGCTATCGGAATCGCTTTAATTACTCCCTGGACAAATGAAGGTGTAGATCTTTTGGGAGTTCTCTTTGCGCTGTTGGCTGGTGCATTATGGGCAACCTATATTGTTTTGGGCGGGAAAGTTTCTCAAATTATGAATGATGGTCAGGCGGTATCAACCGGAATGTTATTTGCTGCTATTTTAATTTTGCCTTTCGGTTTCTACGAAAACGGTCTGGCAAATCTTACTCCTAAACTTTTTGGTATGGGTGTTGCCTTGGCTCTTTTATCAAGCGCGATTCCGTTTACACTCGAAATGAAAGCTTTAGGTCAGCTTCCTCCGCGAACATTTAGTATTTTAATGAGTTTAGAGCCAGCAGCGGCTTCTATATGTGCCTTTATATTCTTGCAGGAAAAACTCAATTTATATGAAATTCTGGCGGTATTTTGTGTTGTTATTGCTTCAGCCGGATCAACCTTGACAGCGAAAAGATAAACTGTAAAAATTATAAAATTAAAAATTCCAAATCCCAACATATAAAGTGGAATTTGGAATTTTTAATTTAATCTCCTTTTATTGAAACAGTGATTATTGTTTAGGTAATAATACTGTATCTACAACGTGAATTACACCATTAGATTGGTTTACATCTGCAATTGTAACTTTAGCTTTGTTTCCGCTTTCGTCACTGATGTATAAATCTTTTCCTTTCATCCATGCAGTTAGAGTACCACCGCTAACAGTTTTAAGAGTCGCTTTTCCTTTTCCTGCTTTAATTGCTTTAGCGATATCAGAAGCATTCATTTTTCCTGCAACAACATGATAGGTCAAGATCGTTTGCAACATTTTTTTGTTTTCTGGTTTCAATAAAGTTTCAACAGTTCCTTTTGGTAACTTATCAAACGCGGCATTTGTTGGGGCAAAAACGGTGAATGGTCCTTTACCTTCTAGTGTTTCAACTAATCCGGCAGCTTTTACAGCAGCTACTAATGTCGTATGATCTTTTGAGTTTACGGCATTTTCAATAATATTTTTGTTTGGGTACATTGCAGCTCCTCCAACCATTACAGTTTTTTGTGCAAATGATGTAAATCCAAATCCTAATGCTAAGATTGCTACGGCTAAAAATTTTCTAGTTTTCATAATTAATATTTTAAGTTATAAGCTCATTTACGCGGTAATAATTGTTTTGGTTTTATTAAATCTTTAAAAAAGTTTAAAAAACATTGAAACATCCTCAAAGATGACTGTAAAACAAGCGTTTAATACTTAAATTTATTTTTGATTATTTTTAAAAGCACATTGATCAATATGTTAAATTTATTGTTAACTTTAGTAAATCAATTTATCATTTATGGAAAATTTACCCAAAAAAGTTAGAAGTAAAAAGTTAAGTACAAGAGTTGATTTGACCGCAATGGTAAGTGTTTCTTTCTTGTTGATTATTTTTTTTATGGTTACGATTGAATTGGCGAAACCTAAAGCTATCGATTTTAATTTGCCTGATAATGAATGGACTTATAGGGGGACTTACATTAGCTGTGGTCCGGATGTAACTCGTATTGTAACCATTTTACTGGACGATAATAATAAAATCATTACGTATTCAGGACTTTTATTTACTCCTATAGTAGATCCAAAAGTATTAAATTATGGAAAAAATGGAATTCGTCAGGAACTTTTTGATAGAAGAAAAAATATAACAGAATATTCTACAGCAATTGGAAAGCCAAAAAACGGCCCTATTGTAATTATAAAACCAAGTAAAAAGTCAAATTTTAAAAACCTTGTAGATATTCTTGACGAAATGGCTATTGCTAATATTGACACTTATGCGATTATCAATGATTTTACTCCAGAGGAATCAAAATTATTAGCTTTAAAATAATTAATTCATAAAATCTATGCAAAACCTACCTAAAAAAATTAGAAGTAAAAAGTTAAGTGCAAGAGTTGATTTGACCGCAATGGTAAGTGTTTCTTTCTTGTTGATTATCTTTTTTATGGTTACGATTGAGTTGGCGAAACCAAAAGTTTTAGAATATGGAATGTCGGGTTGTGATGATTGCGGTGAGTATTTTGGCTGTAGACACATAGATGAAAACCGTATATTGACAATATTACTAGACGATAATGACGAAATGATTATTTATTCGGGACTAATTGATTATCCTACTGAAACTCCTAAAAAAATCAATTACAGTAAAAACGGAATTCGAAAAGAATTAATTCAAAAAAGTAAAATTGTGCTTGAATATTCTAAAAATATTGGAAAACCTAAAAATGGAATAATTGTAATTATTAAACCCTCTCAAAAATCTAATTACGGAAATCTAGTTAATATTTTAGATGAAATGAAGATACTAAACATTCAGAATTACAGCATTCTAAATGAATTTACTGCTGAAGAAGAAAAATTATTGGCAGTAAGATAAATATCTTTTAAAAACGACTGCCCTAGCCCTGATTGAAGTGGAAATCCTTTTTATTTTTTTCTTTAAAAAATAAAAAGATTGAAGCGGAAAGCAGGAAATAGCTCCTGAGAAAAAATAAAATTCAATGGTGAAATTCCAAATTTCAATTCATGAAAAGTTCTCGACTTCGCTCGAACTGACAACTGAGTAAAATCATTCCTCCTCGTAGCTACAAAATTAAAAAATCCGTTTTATATGCTTGTTTTCGCTTGCGAATCTGCATCATCCGCTTATTATATATCGCAAAGAGTAAAAAATACAAAGCAAAAAAAAGTCCCGCATTGCTGTGGGACTTCCTATTTAGAATTAAATTGTTATTTCTTGATAAATTTCATATTTGAACTTCCTTTATCCGATTTTACTTTTATAAAGTAATTACCTGTTCTAAGCTTTGAAACATCGATATTTGAGACTGTTTTTGCATTTGGAACCGCGATGACCAATTGCCCTAAAATGTCATAAATAGCAAACGATTGTATTTCTATATCTTGTTTAATAGTAATATTTAAAATGTCATTTGCAGGGTTTGGATATAACGTAAAATAATTAGAGAAATCAAAATCCTGAGTTGTTAATGATTTAAAAGTCGAAGTTGCTTTATTGGTTAAGATTGGAAAATTGTAATCGAAATAGATATTCGCATCATTTGTAAAAGAATCTCCGACTTTTAATGTTGGTTTTGTTTTAATTTTAAAAGCGACATAACCGTCATTATTGGCATCATCATAGGGAAGATTAATGTTTTCGAAAATAAATTCCACCTTATTCGTTTCTGAAATTTTAGTAATAAAAGAGTGGCTTGAACTTGTGGGAATTAAGGTAGAAATATCAAATTTAGATAAATCGATCATATCTTTTACTACAATATTTTGAGCCTTGTAAGTTCCTGTATTTTCAAAACGAATCATATAATGAACGTATTCTCCAATTAAACCAGGGGTAATTACTTCACCTTCAAGACAGGTTTTGTCGTTCGGATCATAAGATCCTACAGCGATTTGGCTTAAATTAAATATGTTATCTATTGGAGTTTCATCTGTATTCTCGGATGTTATTACAGCTATAAATTTCAAACCGTCACCATTCTTGACTGGTGGAGTTTCCATAGGTGAGTTTACATTTAAAGTAAATATAATTTCACGCGTTTCGAATGGTTTTAAATTAGAAAAATTCCATGATAAATTGTTTTCGGCTCTTGTAGTAGTTGCAGGATTTGCTGAAACAAAGTCTATAACTGCATCATCAAAAGTTAGATTTACTGAACCTGATTGTGTATTGTTTCCTTTATTTCTATAAACTATTTTATATACTACATCGAAACCTGGTCTTGTAGGTTGCAATGGCAGTAAAGAGATTTCTAAATCTGAATGAATACCATTGGCTTTGATACAAAAATCTTGTTGAATCGGACTAGTTTGCGCTGGGAAAGTGACAGTTGTATTTGCTGGAGATATATTAAAATACGTTTCATTCTCCAAAATTGGTGTAATAGTATAAGATCCTTTTTGTACTGAAATTGAATAATTTCCCAAATTATTAGATATTAAACTTCCTGTGGTCGCCCCGTTGGTAGTTTTAAATTTTACATTTGGAACACTTATATCTAAAGCGTCACAGCCATCATTGTTATTGTCTAATTTTAGATTTCCCTGAATCGAATAGAAAGTTCCGCCAGGTGAAAATGAACAATAAGCGTTTACATGACAATTGGTATAACCATATAACTCGATTGAACCTTGAAGACTGCTAAGTTGTAATTCATCTGCGCAAATGTATTTTAAGTTGGGATTGTCATAAAATGTGAAGCTTTTTTCATCGCTTCCATTTTTTACAAACAAACTTGTTAATTCATTTTTTTCACACCATAACGTGGTTAATACACTATTTTTACTCACATCCAGACTTGTAAGCTTATTGTCTTCGCAAAACAACTTTGTTAATTTGACATTATTACTAACATCTATACTCGTTAATTTATTTGAACTAATATCTAATTCCTGTAACAATACATTTTTACTTACATTTAAGTTTGTCAAATAATTACCATCACAAGATAAAACGGTTAATGCAGTATTTTTATTAACGTTTAAGCTCGTCAATTGAATCATATCACAACGTAAAGTAGTTAATGAGGTATTATTACTTATATCTAAACTTTTTAAAGGATTGCTTCCGCATAATAAAGTAATTAAAGCTTTATTATTAGTTAAATTCAGAATTGCTAATTTATTGTTACCACAAGATAATCGTTCAAGTGCAATGTTGTTAATTACATTTAAACTAGTCAATTTATTTTGAATACAATTCAGATAGGTTAAAGCAACATTCTTGGTGATATTTAAATTAGTTATTTCATTATAGTAGCAATTTAAATATGTTAGATTGATAAAAAACTCAATTCCACTTAAATTAGCAATTTTTGAAAGTGAAACATCCAATTCTTTAACGGCTAGAACTTCATTTTCCTCAATTTCACCATTGTTATTATTGTCAATCTTAAAATAATTACCCTCTAAATTTTTGGCAATTTTGTTAGCATCACTAGCCTCTAGTAACTTAGTTTTAAAATTCGCGTCAGCAAAATTAATAACCTGCCCATTCAAACCATTAAAAAAAAATAAAGCCGAAACTAAAAAGTAGATTTTTTTCATAAAGTGGTATTTTGAAACAAAAATAACTTTTTATGATTATAACACAACTTTATTTGTTAAAATATCTTAAAATCAAAACTATAAAGCAAAAAAAAGTCCCACATTGCTGTGGGACTTTCTATTTAGAGGAAACTAAGAATTATTTTTTCTCAGTTTTTTCCATTTTAGCTTTTAATGCAGCTAATACATCATTGTTATCTCCTAAAGTTGCAGCTGGTGCATTTGTAGAAGAGTTAGATGAAGTATTTTCAGTTGCAGCTTTCACGTTTTTCTCTTCTTCTTCACGGAAGATAGCGGTGTGAGAAGCAACTACTCTTTTGAATTCTTTGTTGAATTCGATTACTTTGAAATCAGCAGTATCACCTTTTTTCAATTTCTTTCCGTCTTCTTTTTCAAGGTGACGAGTAGGAATGAAAGCAACGATATCATCTCCGAATTCTACAGTAGCTCCTTTGTCAACTATTTCAGAAATCTCACCATTGTGGATAGTTCCTACAGCGAAAGAATCTTCGTATTGATCCCAAGGATTAGCAGTAGTTTGTTTGTGACCTAAAGATAATTTACGTCCTTCAACATCTAATTCTAATACAACTACATCAAGTTTTTCACCAACATTTACAAATTCAGATGGGTGTTTGATTTTCTTAGTCCAAGAAAGGTCAGAAATATAGATTAATCCATCAATTCCTTCTTCTAATTCTACGAAAATACCAAAGTTTGTAAAGTTTCTAACGATACCTGTATGTTTAGAACCTACTGGGTATTTAGAAGTAATATCAGTCCATGGATCTTGAGTCAATTGTTTGATACCTAATGACATCTTACGATCGTCTCTATCTAAAGTTAAGATAACAGCTTCAACAACATCTCCAACTTTTACGAAATCTTGTGCAGAACGTAAGTGAGTTGACCATGACATTTCAGAAACGTGGATTAAACCTTCAACACCTTCTGCAACTTCGATAAATGCACCGTAATCAGCGATTACAACTACTTTACCTTTTACTTTATCACCAATAGTTAAATTAGCATCTAAAGCATCCCATGGGTGAGCGTTTAATTGTTTCAATCCTAATTGAATTCTTGTTTTCTCATCATCGAAATCAAGGATTACAACGTTTAATTTTTGGTCTAATTCAAGAACTTCACTTGGGTGGTTGATTCTACTCCAAGAAAGGTCAGTAATGTGAATTAATCCGTCAACACCACCTAAGTCAATAAACACACCATAAGAAGTAATGTTTTTAACAACACCTTCTAATACTTGTCCTTTTTGTAATTGACCGATGATTTCTTTTTTCTGTACTTCAATATCAGCCTCGATAAGAGCTTTGTGAGATACAACAACGTTTTTGAATTCGTGGTTAATTTTTACCACTTTGAATTCCATCATTTTGTTTACGTATACATCGTAGTCTCTAATTGGCTTAACGTCAATTTGAGATCCTGGTAAGAAAGCTTCAATTCCGAAAACGTCAACGATCATACCGCCTTTAGTTCTGCATTTTACAAAACCATTAACGATTTCTCCAGTTTCGTTTGCAGAAATAACTCTATCCCATGATTTAATAGTACGTGCTTTTCTGTGAGATAATACTAATTGACCTGTTTTGTCCTCACGGATGTCGATTAATACTTCTACTTTGTCACCAACTTTTAAGTTTGGGTTGTAACGGAATTCGTTTAAAGAAATAACACCTTCCGATTTTGCATTGATATCAACGATAACGTCTCTATCTGTAATTCTAACAACTACACCTTCAACTACTTCTTCTTGATCTGTAGCGATGAAAGTTTTTGATACTAAGTCTTCGAATTCTTGTAAGTTTTTCTCATCTACTGCATCGATACCTTCTTCGAAGTTATGCCAGTTAAAATTTGCTAAAAACTCTTCTTGTGATTTTAATTGTTCAGACATGCTGATAAAAAATTTGTATTCTGCTTTTCTCGAGTTTCATAAAGCGATAGAAAAAACAGAAGTTGTTTTACATAAATAGTTGATACCTAATGGAAACTCTTCTCTGCCAAAAGGTTTGCAAAATTACTACATTTATTTGTAATAGCAAAACAATTCTATATGATAATCAGCTTATTGATCAGGAGCAGCAAATTTAAGGGTTTTCAGTGCGTAATGTCCCGCTTTCGCTCCTATCTTTTATGGCGAACACCGCCATAAAAGGATAACCACTCTATCGGGGCTAGATTAGAAGTTTTACCGTTTTCAACAACCCTACTTGTCAGGCTGAGCGAAGTCGAAGCCCTTTGCTGCTAAAGTTTACGATGCTCAGCTATCTTTGTCAAAGTTTCAAACTTTGACAAAGATTTGATCCGTAATCAGAACAAACCCGACAGGTTTTAAAAACCTGTCGGGTTTAACCTTAGATTTCCAACACTTATAATCTTTAAAAACCTATTAAACTTTTAAGTTTTACAAATAAATCATGAATCATTCTCCGCACATTTTCTTGTTCTAACGGAGTTGAACTTTCGTATAACAAAAACGTAATAAACAACACCAACAATACATAAAACAGTACTAAAAGCACGTCAAAAAATACTGACTTAGGATAAAAAGTATAATCCTTATTATTGATTGAGTTTGCAATAAAGATCCAGGGATTTATGGTGAGATCAGGCCTGTAATGCGCTAAACCCAATAAAAATGCTCGAATCAACTCTCCTCTATTAGTATAAATACCACCAAAAAGATGACTCGAAGTAAAATATTCGCTATGGATAATTTCCTTTTCATTTACTTTAATCCTCCAAAAAAGTTTCGTTATACTACCTCCTTCTGACCTTACTCCTCTTGAATTATAGCTCAAACAATCAATATCAAATTTTGCAATATAAATTCCTTTTTGTTTCCCTAAAGGCCTTTCTGTAAATTGACTCCACAGCAACTCATTAACAATCGTATTATTGAATCTGTTAAAATAATGAACTCCTTTTTCATCTATTATAGTAGTGGTATATCGTTTCCCTCTTTCGTAGACTACCTTATATATAAAAAAGCCTATTGCGCCGGCAATGGATAGCACCAAAATAATTATACCTAAAATCTCTTTTCCGGACATTAAAGGTTCTGTAAATAATTCCACTATCAAGTAAGCGATAAGACAAGCCCCTGCTAATGCAAGCGCCAGAACAAAAACACCAGTAGTAAAGTCCCAAAATGTATTAGAAACCGAACGAACATTACGAAACGGAGGAAGAGAATTCTTGTATTGAGATAGCATATTGCAATTTTACAGGCAAATGTACAACCTTTAAATTGTAAATAAAAACCTATAAAAAATATCAATTTAAAATATAAATGTAAATTTATATAGAACTTTAATCCCTTATTATAATCTTACGACCATGACACTTGATGAAATAAAACTAAAAATAAACACTTTCCATAAAAACGGACAAGTTATCAATGCTATTTATTGGTTATTAAAAAAGTACAATCTCAAAAATGCTAAATTAAAAGGATTTGAGTTTAGAGAAATTGCTAAACCCGATTTTATCCTCATGACAACTGAAGGTGATTTTGGCGAACCTCAAATCATTCGTATTCCTGAAAACACTTTCGAATTTCCGCTAGAATTAATGCTTGTTTTAATCGCTCACGAATTGGTTCACGTCAATCAGAAAACAATAAAACCTTATGTTTTAGATAAAAATGAACGAGAATGGCAGGCTTATTACGAAATAAACTTTCATGTTCAGTTTCCGCAAATTCCCGAAATATCCAACTTTCACAAAAAATTCTTCGCTAATAAAGGTCTTGAATACTACAACCGAATGGGAGAAGGCTCTGAACTTCAGCAAAAATACGCCCAACAAAAAAAACAAGTAGAAGATTTGATTGCTTCTCTAAAATAAATTTTCCACATTCATCATTAAAAAAGAAAATCCCGTTTTCAATACATCGAAAACGGGATTTTATATATAATTATAGAGATCTTAATGACTTAAATTCTCTATTTCTTTAGGATCGTGTTTGTGTTTAAATAAAATCGCAAAAGCAATTGCAATAACCAATGCATAAGCTGCAAATGACAACCAGATCGTATGCCAGTCTTTCATTAAAATCGGATTTGCAAAAATTCCGTCTGTAGAAACTGAATTTCCCTGACTTTTTACAAAATCTAACATTTTAGAATTAGTAGTATCTGTTTGTAAAAATCCTGCCAATTCAGTTGTATTGCTGAACGTTTTTGTAAAGAAACGATCAATTGCCCAACCTGAAGTTAAACTTCCTAAAACTGCTCCTACTCCATTAGTCATCATCATGAATAAACCCTGAGCTGATGAACGTATTTTAGAATCGGTATTGCTTTCTACGAATAAAGAACCTGAGATATTAAAGAAATCAAATGCCATTCCGTATACAATACAAGATAAAATGATCATCCATAAACCTCCTACAGGATCTCCAAAAGCAAACAAACCAAAACGCAATACCCAAGCCAGCATACTGATTAACATTACTTGTTTGATTCCAAAACGTCTTAAGAAAAACGGAATCGCTAAAATGAATAACGTTTCTGATACCTGAGAAATCGACATAATAATAGTCGAATATTGAATTACGAATGAATCTGCATATTTAGGAAAATGTTTAAATTCATCTAAAAATACATCTCCGTAAGCATTTGTTAACTGCAAAGCTCCTCCTAAAAACATAGAAAACACAAAGAACAATGCCATTTTATAATTTCCAAACAACTTAAAAGCTTCTAAACCTAAAGTTTCTGTTATTGTAGCGTCTTCTTTAGTTAAACGCTGTGGTTTACATTTTGGTAATGTAAAAGCATAAATTCCAAGAACTAAAGCTCCAACTCCCGCAATATAAAACTGATATTCCGTTGCTTTACTTCCACTTAAATTAGTAATCCACATTGCGGCAATAAAACCGATAGTTCCCCACACACGAATAGGTGGAAAATCTTTTACAATGTTTTTATTATTTAATTTTAGCGAAGTGTAGGATATCGAATTGCTTAAAGCAATTGTAGGCATATAGCAACACATTGCAGCAAACATTACATAAATAAAATTATCCGGTGTAGTTACTTGTGCGATACCAAATAAAACTAAAGCATAAATTATATGAAGAAAACCATATAATTTTTCGGCATTTACCCATCTGTCAGCAATAATTCCGGTAAGAGTAGGCATGAATAAAGATGCAATTCCCATGGTTCCGAAAACGAGACCAAACTGGGTTCCTTCCCAATTTTTTGTTCCAAACCAATAATTTCCAATTGTTATAAGCCAGGCTCCCCAAACAAAAAATTGAAGAAAGCTCATTATAATCAACCTGTTTTTAATTCCCATATGATGAAATTGTCTTTAAAATATAAATGAAGCGGTAAAACTACCATTAAAATAAATAATCTACAAAATTTAATTCGTTTTTACAACATCATTTACCAATTCTAAAACAGCGGAGAACTGCTCTTCCCTGCTTAAGTAAGAATTATCTATTTCTATCGCATCATCGGCAATCACTAAAGGAGAATCTTCGCGATGTGTATCGATATGATCTCTCTCTACTACATTTTTTAAAACATCTTCATACGATACATTATCCCCTTTTTGCTGTAATTCATCAAAACGTCTTTGCGCACGGGTTTCGGCGCTTGCTGTCATGAAAATTTTAAGTTCGGCGTTCGGAAAAACTACTGTTCCTATATCTCTTCCGTCCATCACAATAGCAGCATTTTTTCCCATTTCCTGTTGTTGTTCTACCAATTTAGAACGCACTTCAGAAACTTCTGCTACTTTACTTACAAAATTTGAAACCTCGATAGTTCTGATTTGTTTTTCTACATTTTCACCGTTCAGATACATTTCTCCAAAACCTAAATCTGTATTAAACTTAAATTCTAACAGAATTTTAGGTAATGCTTCTTTTAAGGCATTTTTATCAAAAAAGTCACTTCCTATAAACTGATTTTGCATTGCGAAATAAGCAACGGCACGATACATCGCTCCGGTATCTACATAAACATATTCAAGCTCTTTTGCTAGTTGTTTTGCTAAAGTGCTTTTTCCTGTTGATGAGAATCCATCAATAGCAATGGTAATTTTTTTCATTTTTGTTTTAATTTAATTCATTATGCTTTTGCCATACAAATTCAATCCTTTTCAGCCGTATCTTCATTGTACTTTCTAAATCATTCTGCGAATATAAAACAGTATTGAACAGAAGTAAAAATAAAATACAGGATTTAATTAACTTTTATTAAAGGAAGATTTTAAAATGAACGCAAAAAAAATTATCAGTAAAAAAAATATTTACTGATAATAGTATTATTCAACGTAAAGTTTATTTATTTTTTTGTTATTGAGTCACAATTAATAGTAAACATCAAGAATAATCTTAGACTTTGAACTGTCGATTATTTTTTCGATTCTTTTAAAAAATTGTTCGTTTACCATTGGACATCCATGACTATTGCTAATATAATAGTCCTGCTCTTCATAAGGAACTGCAGAGTAATAATGCAAAACGATAGCTCTTTTTAAAGCATTATTATTTGTTTCGTCCAGACCGTTTAATTTATAAGATTTTCCAAATCCGCCTTTGTAACAGCTTTCTATAACATATCTGCCCAATGCAGTGCAGTTTGAATTTGGTGTATTGCTAAATCTTAAGCTTCCCTTTACTCCGGTTTCAGATCCCGAACCATGAGCTACCAATCCCTGATCTAAAATTTTATTGTTTACAAGGTCGTAAACAAAAAAACGATTTTTACCTGATGGTATTCTCATATCAACAAAAAAAGCGATTTTAGTATTGTATTTAGGATCAATACTAATCATATTTTTTATCTCGCTAATTCTGGTATTCATTCTTTCTACTTCAAGAGTAGACATAACTTCTTTTTTATAGTAGTGTTTTGTACCCGTAAAAAACCCCACAGTCATGAACAAAAACAAACTGAATATTTTCATATAACTATTGAAAATTTAAAATTAGACCAAAAAGACTTGTATTAGCTGCCAATGTATATCTTGAATATGAATAATTAAATTTTAACTTATTCATTTTTAAACCAAACCCTAATGAAATTCCTGAAAAATTACGCTGTTCATCAATTCTTAATTCTTCACCTCTTCTAAAATTGTAACCTAAACGAAAATTAAATACTCTTTGAGGAAAAAGCTCTACCCCTGCAATAACATGCCTCAGGGCATTATTAAAAAACGAAACTTTTTCATTACTTGTTGATCCGTCAATGTTGGTTTCGCCGCGAACGGGATTCGAAAAAGAAACATTCCATTGTTGCAAATTGTCTAAAGTAAGATGCCAACGAATGGGTACGTGTTCTAATTCTTGCGAAACACCGGCAATGATTTCAAACGGTATATTTTCGCGTATTCCGGAATAAGTGGTAAACTGTGTTCCTATATTTCGAAATACTAGGGCCAAATTTACATTATTTTTTTGAATTTCATACATAATTCCCACATCAATTGCTCCACCAATAGAATTATAAGTTTCTAGAGTTGAAGTTATTAGCTTAGCATTTGCTCCAACATGAATATCTGTGAAAGGAATATTATAAGCATATCCTAAGGATAATGCGCCTTCGCTCCCAGTAAAATCTGATGTAGCCTGACCATTTTCGTCATAACCATCAAACGAGCCGTAGTTTACATAACTTATTCCGGCATAGAAGGTTTGCACGTGTCTATCGTAAGTATAGGCGTATGAAGCTGTTCCGTAAGAAGCTTCTCCGTAATAATTACCATAATTCATTGCAAGGTGATTGTCCATATCTTCGTTTAAAGCTGCTGGATTAGACATCGCCTGATTGACATCTTCATCATAAATCGTTATATTTTTTCCTCCTAACGCTGCCTGCCTTGGTGACGTCGTTAAATTAAGAAACTGATAAGTGTAACGCCCTCCTATTTGCCCGAAAGAAACGGAACAAATTAACATAAATAAAAGTAAAACGAATCGTTTCAACATGCTTTTGGGGCGAATCCTATATGGGAATAACGCAACTGCGAAGATAAAATTATATAACTGATAAAAAATAAATAAATTTAAATTACAATAAAAAAAATCTAAGCTCCAAATTTAAGGGCAATTTCAATCTTTTTAAAATTCCAAATACCAATACTCTACGGGAAAATTTCAATATTAAAATTCCAAATACCAATTAAATAAAAAATTCCAAACCCCAAAACTGACTTATCAGATTGGAATTTGGAATTTAAAAAATATTGGAATTTAACTTTTAAAATTTTATTTTAAAGTCTTTGCGTTCTTAACGTTTTGATCTGTCAAAGCTAAAGCCAGAACTTCGCTCATTTCTTTTACATAGTGAAAAGTCAGACCTTCTAAATATTCTGATTTTATTTCATCAATATCACTTTTGTTTTCGTGACATAAAATGATCTCTTTAATATTAGCTCTTTTTGCTGCTAAGATTTTTTCTTTAATTCCGCCTACTGGTAAAACTTTTCCGCGAAGTGTAATTTCACCTGTCATAGCTAAGCTTTTCTTAACTTTCTTTTGAGTCAGTAAAGAAACCAAAGAAGTTAACATCGCTATACCGGCACTTGGACCATCTTTAGGCGTTGCTCCTTCCGGAACGTGTAAGTGAATGTTATATTTTTGAAATAAAGAAACATCTAAACCTAATTTCTTCGCGTTTGCTTTAATGTATTCTAACGCAATTGTAGCAGACTCTTTCATTACTGTACCTAAATTTCCTGTAATGGTCAATGAACCTTTACCTTCGGAAATTAAGGACTCAATAAATAAAATATCTCCACCAACACTTGTCCAGGCTAAACCTGTCACAACTCCTGCGATATCATTATTTTCGTATTTATCACGTTCTAATCTTGGCACGCCCAAAACTTTAATGATATCCTCGTCAGTCACTTTTTTATTGTACTCCTCTTCCATCGCTACAGATTTTGCAGCATTACGAATGACCTGAGCAATTTTAGTTTCTAAGTTACGAACACCCGATTCACGTGTATATCCTTCAACGATTTTTTCTAATTGTTTTTTACCAATTGTTAAATCCTTAGCCGTTAAACCGTGTGCTTCTAATTGTTTAGGAAAAAGGTGTCTTTTTGCAATTTCTACTTTTTCTTCAATTGTATAACCTGACATTTTGATTACTTCCATTCTGTCACGCAACGCTGGCTGAATACTTGCCATATTGTTTGAAGTCGCAATAAACATTACTTTCGATAAGTCGTAACCCATTTCAAGGAAATTGTCATAGAAAGCATTGTTTTGCTCCGGATCTAAAACTTCTAATAAAGCTGAAGATGGATCTCCGCTATTTCCGCTTGACAATTTATCGATTTCATCTAAAATAAAGACAGGATTTGATGTTCCGGCTTTCTTTAAACTCTGAATAATTCTTCCTGGCATTGCACCAATATAAGTCTTTCTGTGTCCGCGAATCTCCGCTTCATCACGTAAACCACCTAATGAAATACGCACATATTCACGTCCTAAAGCTTCTGCAACAGAGCGTCCAATAGATGTTTTACCAACTCCCGGAGGTCCTGTTAAACATATAATTGGAGACTTCATATCGTTACGAAGTTTTAATACCGCCAAATGCTCGATCATTCTTTTCTTAACTTCTTCAAGTCCAAAATGATCTTTATCTAATATTTTCTGAGCGTGTTTTAAGTCGAATTTATCTTTAGAATATTCACCCCAAGGCAATTCTAAAAATAACTCTAAATAGTTACGCTGAATTCCAAAATCAGGAGATTGTGGGTTCATTCTACGCATTTTAGACAATTCTTTTTCGAAATGTTTCTGCGTTTTTTCGTCCCATTTTTTGGTTTTCGCTTTCAATCCCATTTCGTCCATTTCTTCTTCCTGCGAAACACCACCCAATTCTTCCTGAATGGTTTTCATTTGCTGATGAAGAAAATATTCACGTTGTTGCTGATCTAAATCAAAACGAACTTTTGACTGAATGTCATTTTTTAGTTCTAATTTTTGCAACTCTACGTTCATATAACGTAAGGTTTCAAGCGCTCTTTCTTTTAATCCGTTTATCGATAATAAACCTTGTTTTTCTTTTACAGAAAGATTCATATTCGAAGAAACGAAATTGATTAAAAACGATTGGCTTTCAATGTTTTTAATCGCAAAAGTAGCTTCTGAAGGAATGTTTGGACTTTCTTTTATAATCTGGATAGCCAATTCTTTAACAGAATCTAAAATCGCCGTAAATTCAGTATCGTTTTCTTCCGGACGTTCTTCCGAAACTTCTTTTATTGTTGCAGTAATGTACGGATCTTCTGAAGTAACTTCATCAATCTCAAAACGTTTCTTTCCTTGCAAAATAACCGTAACGTTTCCGTCAGGCATCTTTAAAACGCGCAAAATTCTTGCAACGGTTCCTATTTTATGAATATCATCTTTCGATGGATCTTCGTCTTCTTCATTAATTTGAGAAACTACTCCAATGATTTTTCCGCCGGCATTAGCATCGTTTATTAATTTAATCGATTTGTCTCTTCCTGCAGAAATTGGAATAACCACTCCCGGAAATAAAACAGTATTACGTAAAGGCAAAATTGGCAACGAAAGCGGAAGCTCTTCATTGTTCATTTCCTCTTCGTCTTCCGGAGTTAATAATGGAATCAATTCTGCTTCTGAATCAAATTCTTGAAGTGACAGATTGTCAATAGTGAGTATTTTATGATTTGACATAATAATATATAAGTCGTTTTGTCATTAAAAGTTTAATTCTATCCGCAATTACACTCTTAGATCAATTAGTTTGTAATAAAAACATACTAAGCGCTTCATTTACAAGATAGATTGTTAAAATAGACAATCACTATGCCAAAATGGGCAATAGATTATCGATTTGATGAGCCAATCTAGTAAAATCAAATTGCATTACCAAAAAAAAATCCACCCAAAGGTGGATTTAATGTCTTTACTATTTTTATTATTACAAATCTTCTGTATTTATACCGAAAGAGCCTGAAATTGTTTTTTTCTTTCCAGTAGTAAAATTACTAACAACGAAATTAAAAGTACCTTCTATTTTAGTTGCTGTTTTTGAAGTAATCGTTAGCGAACCTGATTCGGTAGTATATATAAGATCATCTAATATACAAGATGCATTAGCGACATTTACAGGGCCGTCTCCTCCGCCATTTAATATAGCGCTAGAAGCCTGGTAAGTCCCGACAGCATACGATTGGCTAACTCCTATAAGTATACTATTATCTTTTTCTCCGTTCTTTACTCCTACTATACTGTAATATGGATAAGTACCACTTGAACTTACAGCAGCAACATCAATATTGTCCTGAACAAAGTCAGCTCCGTCAATTTTTGCTTTTAAAAAACCATCAGATTCTACTACAGGAGCATTTTCTGTATAAGGTATATTTGTAAAAGAACCATTTGTAATTACCTTTGTTTCAGTTTTATCATCACCTATATCTCTGAAACCTGTAAATTGAAATGTTCCTGAAATTGTTTTTTTAGTTTTATCTACTGCTGTAATGGTTACAATGGCAGTATCTGTATAATTTTTTACTCCAAAAAATTCTGCAACTTCGTTTGATGCACTTATAAACGGATTTTCAGTATCTACTGAACCATAAGACAGTACGAATTTATCGCCTTGATCTTTACTATTTGCCCAATTGTACGTTCCTACTTTGTTACTTGGTAAAGTGATTTGAATTAAATCTTTATTAGATGTTCTAATTCCTGCTATTAGTACAAAATTTTCTGTTACAATGGCACTCGAACTATTCGCTACAAAAGATTGGCCTCCAACTGTAGCTTTAAAAACACCTCCTTGTTCTACTCCGCCACTTCCTTCATTACCATTATTAAACCCATTATAGTTGAGTCCGTCCTCAAAATCTTTGGTACATGAACTAAATGATATCGCTACTGCCGAAAGCAAAAGAAATAAAATATTGATTTTTTTCATACTTGTTTATTTTTGAGTACAAATATATATTTTATAAAATAAAAATCTTACATAGAATATTATTTCAATCTATATTTTTTTGATACACCCGATTATTGTGGCTATTATCAAAAAAAATAAAATTATTTTTAGCAAAAGTGTAACAAACAAAAAAAAGCACCGTCCTTATAAAAAACTAGCAATCATTACTTGAGTATAACTAACCAAAATATCGAAGAATTAATCGCGCTTTGTAAAGAAAACAATCAAAAAGCACAATTCGAAGTTTACAATCGTTACAGTAAAGCCATGTATAATGTGGCCTACCGTATCGTAAAAGATGAACATTTTGCACAAGACGTCATGCAAGAAGGTTTCCTTAAGGCTTTTACAAAAATAAACGACTATAAACAAGAAGTAGCTTTTGGAGCATGGTTAAAGAAAATAATTGTCAATTATAGTATTGATTTTTATAAAAAGAATAATGCTTTTCAGGTCGAAGATTTGAGCAAGACATTGTATAAAACAGAAGATGGCGAAAGTTTTTTTTCTGAAAATATAGATTTGAATTCACTTAAAGTGAAACAGGTTTTAGATACAATTTTAAGCTTAAAAGATAACTACCGTATGGTTTTAACCCTTTTTTATATTGAAGGTTATGATCAGGAAGAGATTAGCGAAATTTTAAATATTAGTTATGCCAACTGCCGAACGACGTTAAGCAGAGCAAAAGAGAGTTTACGAAAAAAATTAGAGGAGATATGAAATCACTAACAACAAATTTGTGCGCACAGATCAGTAAGGTGATAACATACTCACCACTAAATAATAAATATTAGATATATGAAAAAGGAAAATGACGATTTAGATCAATTATTTGAAAAATTTGAGAATCAGTGGGATGTAAAAAGGATGAATGCTGATCATCAGGTTGATTTCTTAAACAAACTCAATAAAAAACAACCCAAGAAAAAGAATTACGCTGTTTGGGCAATCGCTGCATCTATTGTGGTATTGCTAGGTGTGTCTTTATTCTATAACAATAACGAAAAGCCTAAAGAATTTAAATTTGCTTCTAAAGAAACAAAACGAACCGATTCTATTTTTAGTATTTTAATTGACAATGAGTTAGTTAAATTAAAAGAGAAAAGTTCGCCTGAAAATGAGCAAATTATTAATGACGCTTTGAAGCAAATGAAAGTTTTTGATGCTGATTACACCAAAATCCTAAAGGAAGTTCAAAAAAATGGCGAAAACAAACAAATTATTTACGCCATGATCAGCAACCTGCAAACCCGAATCTCATTTTTGCAAACGGTTTTACAGAGAATTGAAGAAAACGAAAAATTTAAAAACACAACTGATGAAAAAACACTATAACATACTTATTTTATTCATTTTGATTCCTTTTTTAGGTTTTTCAAATGATGATACTTTTATTTCTAAAGAAAAAAACATTAAAAAAACCTTTATCGTAAATTCGAATGCCGGAATTGATATTGAAAATAAATATGGCAATATCACGGTAAGTACCTGGGACGAAAATAAAATTGATCTGGATATTACCATTAAAGTTTCCGGCGGAAACGAAAATTGGGTTAACGAAAGATTAAATAGTATTGACGTTGATATTAATGCGCTTAAATCTATGGTTACAGCCATTACCAATATTGGGAATTCTTCGCTAAAAAGTCGAGGAAGCAGCAATAGTTTTGAAATTAACTATGTGATAAAAATTCCAAAAAACGGAACCGTAAAACTGAATAATAAATACGGAAATATTACTACTCTGACGTTAGAGTCTACTACTGATATTGCGTGTAAATATGGCAAGATTATATTGGGCAAACTTAATGGTGACAGTAATAGAATAGAAATTGGATACAGTCAGAACTCAAGTATTGACTACATTAAAAATGGAAACATTGAAGCACGTTATTCCGGAATAAAAATAAATGAGTCAGGAAACTTGAATTTAGATGCAAATTATACAGATGTATCACTACTGGAAGGTCAGAACATTAAATGCAAGGGCAATTACGGCAGTTTTAAATTTCAAAAAATAAATTCACTTATTAGCAGCAGTAATTATGTAACAATATCTGTCGCAGAAATATTAAATAGCCTAAGTGTTGATGCTACCTACTCTAAAATAAACGTAGAATCAATGAGTGAAAAATCAAAGAACGTTAATATCAATACCGGATACACCAATATTTCCCTAGGTTATGACGCAAATTATTCTTTTGACTTTGATATTAATACAAGATACGGAAGTATCAAAAATGATAGCTCATTAGAAGTTTTAGTGAGCGAGATTAAAAGCAACACAAAAAGAATAAGTGGTTATAATAAGAAAAAAGGCCAAAATAAAGTCATCATTAACTCTAGTTACGGAAATGTAATTCTAACTAAAAGATAACAAAATCATAAATCAATCAAAAACAACAATTTAACAATCAAAACAATGAAAAACACTTTTAAAATATTCGTTTTTAGTGCATTATTAATAAGTTCTATTGCAAATGCACAGTGGTCTAATAATAAAATTAAAGGAAACGGAAATGTTATTTCTGAAACCAGAACTACAGCAGATTACGACGCTGTAAAAGTTGCCGGATCATTTAACGTAGATTTGGTAGCCGGAAAAGAAGGCAAAATAATTATTAAAGGAGAAGAAAACCTAGTAGCGGCTATAAAAGTTGAAGTTGAAAACAATGTACTAAAGATTTATGTTGAAAGAGGCAGCAATATCAGACCTAGTTTGGGTAAAAAAATTGAAGTTACAGTTCCTTTCGAAAAAATATCAGAAGTAAGTTTGTCAGGTTCAGGAAATGTTCAGTCTAAAAATGCAATTAAAACGGATAAGTTCGTAGCAAAACTTGCAGGTTCAGGAAACTTTGATCTAGACGTAAATTCAAATGATTTAGAATTGAATTTAAGTGGTTCGGGAAATATACGTTTAAAAGGGAGCTCAGATAGTTTAACTACCAAACTTGCAGGATCAGGAAATATCGAAGCTTCAAATTTAAAAGCAAAAAATGTTGATGCAAATGTTTCAGGATCTGGCAACAGTCGTGTTAACTGCGCAGAAAGCTTAACAGCAAGAATTGCAGGTTCTGGCGATATTAAATACACTGGAAATCCTGAAAAAAGAGATGTAAAAGTTTCGGGTTCAGGAAGTATATCAAAAGCGTAACTAAAACAACTTAGAGAAAATACGATCATCAATCAAATCAATTTGTTCTGTTTTAGGACAAATTAAAAATCCCCCGAAAGGCACTTTATTAATTTAAAGTGCCTTTTTTGGTATTCTTCTCAATAGGAAAATAGCTATTACAAAGAAAACTCCTAAAATTACGATTGCTGCACGAGGACTTCCGGTGATCTGATCGATAATACCGTAAACACACATCCCGATTACAATTCCTATTTTTTCTGCTACATCATAAAAACTAAAAAATGAAGCTGTATCTTCTGTTTCCGGTAATAATTTTGAATAGGTTGAACGTGACAAAGCCTGAATTCCACCCATTACAAATCCTGCAACAGTCGCCATTACATAAAAATGCATTGGTAAAGTTATAAAGAAAGCGAGAGCGCAAAACACTGCCCAAATGATATTAATAACTATTAAAGTGGGAATATTTCCGAATTTCGCAGAAGCTCTTGAGGTTAAAACAGCCCCAACAACAGCTACCAATTGTATTATTAAAATGCAAATAATTAATCCAATAGTTCCTTCTTCTTTTGTTGTCCATTGAATTTCCTGAGCTCCAAAATATGTTGCTACAAGCATAACTGTTTGCACTGCCATACTTGAGACAAAAAATCCGCCTAAATATCTTTTTAACGGAATATTTTCTTTTAATAATAACCAAACCTTCTTAAGTTCTTTAAAACCATTAAAAACAACAGATTTTGTTAATTTCTCACCCCTTTCTTTTCTTCCTTTTGGTAAATAATAATAGGTATACTGGCTAAATAAAATCCACCAAACTCCCACCATTACAAATGAATATCGCATTGCTTTCATTGCAGCTTCTCCATCTGTTCCCGTGATTCCAAAAAGTTTTGGTTTCATAATCATCGCCAGATTGATAATCAATAAGATTACACTTCCAATATAACCTAAAGAATATCCTTTGGCACTAATTCTGTCTTGTTGTTCTTCAAATGCAATATCCGGTAAATAGGAGTTGTAGAAAACCAAACTTCCCCAATATCCTAATAAACCAAGAAAATAAAATAATAAACCTACATAAATATTATCAAGATCAAACCAGTATAAACCCATACACGATAAAGCTCCCAAATAACAGAAAAACTTCATGAATGCTTTTTTGTTTCCTACATAATCCGCAATTCCCGATAATAGAGGAGATATAAAAGAAACGACTAAAAATGCCGTAGCTGTAATAAAACTAATCAAAGCCGAATTTTTTAAGTGCATGCCAAAAACATCTATATAATGATCACGTTCAGAAAATAAAGCTTCATAAAAAATAGGAAATACTGCTGATGCGATGGTAAGTGTGTAAACCGAATTTGCCCAATCATAAAAAGCCCAGGCGTTTAATAGTTTTTTATCTCCTTTTTGTAAATCTTTCATAGAAATGGTTTTGTTAACAGGTTACGAATTTATCTATTTTTTATCATAATCAAATAGAAATTCGACAAATCGTGTATTAATAAATTATGAACAATTTAAAGTAGTAATTTTTCATAAAAAAAGCCATTCACCGCGATGAATAGCTTTTAATTATCTTTTTAAGTAATTTGTTTTTATCTAATGATACCCACTTTTAATGCGGTAGCTTTTGCCTCAGGAATCAATGACTTCAAATTCGCAATTCTTGTTGCGTCAGATGGGTGTGTACTCATAAATTCCGGTTGAGATGCCCCTCCTGATTTTGCCGACATTCTTGTCCAGAATGCAATGGCATCATCTGGGTTATAACCCGCAATTGCCATAAGTGTCAGGCCTATTTTATCTGCTTCAGTTTCATTACTTCTGCTAAACGGAAGCATTACTCCTACTTCTGATCCAAGACCGTAAGCCTGAGCAAAAATTTGTTGAGTCGATTCAGATTTTCCGCTAGTTGCAGCACCTAAAGCAGCTCCTCCAATTTGTTGCAATTGTGCAGCGCTCATTCGTTGTGCACCGTGATTCGCCAATGCGTGAGAAACTTCATGTCCCATAACGGTAGCAAGACCAGATTCATTTTGTGTTACCGGCAAGATTCCCGAGTAAACTACAATTTTACCTCCGGGCATACACCAGGCATTCACTTCTTTATTGTCTACCAGTTTGTATTCCCAACGGTAATCTGCTAAATATTGACCTTGTCCCAAATAAGTTAAATATTTTTCTGCCGCTTTTTTAATTTTTCCACCAACAGTTTCTACCAATCTAGCATCTGCAGTTCCTGTTATAACTTTATTCTCTGCTATAAAAGTACTATATTGTTGAAAAGACGACGGAAACAATTCTGCATTCGAAACGAAGTTTAAATTTTTCTTTCCTGTAACAGGGTTAGTTGCGCAGCCGACAACTAATACAGCCGTAATAATCCCCGATAATAAATGTTTTTTCATGATATTTAAATTTTTAACACACACAAAAATACAATTATAATTATTTTTTGTTTTATATAATTACTTAAATTTTTATCAGAATTTACTTATTCACCACTAATATGAAGCTCACTGAACTCTTTATCAACAATTAAGAAATGATTTTCTTCAAAAGCAATTTTATCAAAAGCTATTTTTTCATTATCAATTTCAATTTCTGTTACTTTAAAAGGAAGTCCGATTAAGTTAATTTTATATTTTGAATAAGGAGTATCGTACTTTCCTTCTTTATGAAGCTGAACAATTAGTTCTTTTTCTTTTCCAATAGTTCTAAAAGATAAGAAACTGTAACGTCCTTTTTTATAATCATAACCATCCTGAGCATCTTCATAAACAACCGATTTTTCTTTTCCGTTTTTAAAATACAAATCAAGTGTCAATTCATCAAATTCAAGTTCACCTACATATTGCTGAACCGGATATTTTGGAATTATAGCCCCTGCTTTAACAAACACCGGAATTTCATCAAACTTTGTGTCAATCCACACTTCTCTTCCTCCTGTTGAAAATTCATTTGTCCAATAGTTATACCACTCACCTCTTGGAATATACATACGTCTACCTACAGCATTAGGTTCAAGTATCGGACATACTAATATTTGATTTCCGAAGATGAATTCATCGTTTCTGTAATGCGTTTGAGTATCTTCCTGATCATAATAAACCAATGGTTTCAGCATCGGAATTCCTTCCTCAATATATTGCCAAAACATGGTGTATAAATAAGGCAATAACTGATAACGCAAGCTCACAAATTTTCGGGTGATATTGATTACTTCTTCATCAAAAGCCCAAGGTTCCTGATTGCCGTGATCTCCGGAAGAATGCGTTCTGCAAAACGGATGAAAAACACCTAATTGTATCCAACGTGCGTAAAGCTCGCCTGTTGGTTGTTCTGCAAAACCACCAATATCAGATCCAGTAAAGCCCATTCCGGAAATGCTCATTCTTTGTACCTGAATATTAGCAATCCATAAGTGTTCCCAAGTCGCTACGTTATCTCCCGTCCATGACGATGTATAACGTTGTGCTCCTGAATATGCTGATCTGGTAATGACAAACGGACGTTTAGGATAAGTAAATCTTTTGACACCGTGATAGGTTGCACGCGCCATTTGTGTGCCATAAATATTATGTGCTTTTCTATGGCTGCAAGGATTTCCGTCGTAAACGTGACGAACATCCATTGGGAATGTTTTATTCGGAACCTCCATTACTGCTGGTTCATTCATATCATTCCAAACACCTTTTACACCAATATCTGAAATTAATTCTTTAAATAATCCCGCCCACCATTCTCTAACTACGGGATTTGTGTAATCCGGAAAATTACATTCTCCCGGCCAAACTTTACCTTTCATATAAGGTCCGTCGGCTCTTTTGCAGAAATAATCTTTTTCTAAAGCTTCCTGATAAACCCAGTAATCTTTGTCTATTTTAATTCCCGGATCGATGATTACAATAGTTTTAAAACCATCTTCAGCTAATTCCGCAACCATTCGTTTTGGATCTGGAAAATAGTTTTTATTCCATGTAAAACATCGAAATCCTTCCATATAATCAATATCCAGATAAATGGCATCGCACGGAATTTTTAGTTCCCTGAATTTTGATGTTATTTCTTTGACTTTACTTTCCGGATAATAACTCCATTTACATTGATGGTATCCTAAAACCCAAAGTGGCGGTAATTCAGGCTTACCCGTTAAATCCGTATATGTTGTCACAACGTCCTGCATTTGAGGCCCGTAAATGAAATAATAATTCATTTCACCACCTTCTGCCCAAAAGCTTGAAACGTTTCGTCTTTCCTGACAAAAATCAAAGAAAGTTCTAAAAGTATTATCGAAGAAAATACCGTAAGATTGTTTATTGTGCAAACCAATATAAAACGGAACTACCTTATATAATGGTTCCTGATCTTTTTGATAAGCATATTGATCGGTAGCAAAATTTTCTAATCTTTTGCCTTTTAAGTTCATTTGAGTCGCTTTATCTCCAAGTCCGTAAAAACATTCTCCATCTTTTGAAGATTTACTCATTTTTACAATATTCCCGCCATATTCATAACTTTCTTCCCAATGAAAACCAAGTTCATCCTCAAGAATCAAGAGATCGTTTAAATCATAGATAGACAAACGTAAGTCTGCTTTCTGAATTTTACATTTTACTTTACTCGTTCTGATCTGGAAATAAGTTTCCTCTTCTGTAAGTTCTAAAAAATTATAACCGTGCAATTGCGTTTTATCAATTGCATACGAGAAATCATTACTAAAATAACCTTTTGTGGTAAAGCGAAACCGAATTAAACTGTCTCTAAGAATAGTGACTTTTAAGATTACTTTATTATCTGTATTAAAAAAAATCGAATCGCCTTCATGTTCAAATGAAACAATTTTTGACGGATATAAATCGCCTTTATATTCTAATGATGTATTTGTAATCATATCGCTAAATGAATTAATTATAATAACGTTAACTCTCTTTCAAACATACAAAAAAAGCATATAAACGACTATCAATATAAGGTTTATTCACGAAAACGTTTTTTCTGAACGAGTATCAAATTACAGCTGCAAAAACAAATAATTCGATAATTTAAAAACCTTAAAATGATAAATTAATATTGAAGAAAATGATCAATGCTTTTTTAAACAAAAGAATATACTGTTACACTTAAAGGTGGTAAAATTAATTCTACAGAAAAATCTCTGCCATCGTATGCTGAAGATTCAATTTTTAAAATACCGGAATTGCTTACTCCGCTTCCTCCATAAATACTGGCATCGCTATTAAAGATTTCTTCTAATTTACCTTTCCTCGGAATTCCTATTCTGTATTTTTCACGTATCACTTGCGTGAAATTACAAACGACAACCAGATCGTCCTTAGGATTATTCCCTTTTCGAATATAAGACAATACCGCATTTTGATGATCTGAATAATTAATCCACTCAAAACCTTCTCCTGTAAACTGCTTTTCATATAAGGCAGGACGTGTTTTATACAAATTATTCAAATCTGTAATTACTTTTTTAATGCCGGAATGATAATCGTATTGAAGTAAATGCCAATCCAGACTATTCTCGAAATTCCATTCGTTACTTTGTCCAAATTCAGAACCCATAAAAAGCAATTTAGTACCGGGATGTGTAAACATATAGCCATACAACAATCTTAAATTCGCAAATTTCTGCCATTCGTCGCCGGGCATTTTATTGGCAATAGATTTTTTTCCGTAAACTACTTCATCATGCGAAAACGGAAGCATAAAATTTTCCGTAAAAGCATACGTCATCGAAAACGTCAAATCATTCTGATGGTATTTTCGATATACCGTTTCTTTCTGGAAATATTTCAAGGTATCGTGCATCCATCCCATCATCCACTTCATTCCAAAACCTAAACCTCCTGTAAAAGTAGGTCTCGAAACCATCGGGAAGGAAGTGCTTTCTTCGGCAATAGTTTGAACTCCATCAAAATTAGCGTAGATTACTTCATTAAATTCTTTAAGAAAACTAATCGTGTCCAGATTTTCTCTTCCTCCATAAATATTAGGTTCCCACTCGCCTTCTTCTCTCGAATAATCAAGATACAACATCGAAGCTACAGCATCAACTCGTAAACCATCCGCATGATAATGTTGCAACCAAAAAACGGCATTACTTATTAAAAATGCACGAACTTCATTACGCCCGTAATTAAAAACGAGACTTTTCCAGTCCGGATGATATCCTTTTCTGCGATCCGGATGTTCGTATAAATGTGAACCATCAAAGAAACCTAAACCATGTGCATCATCAGGAAAATGTGACGGAACCCAGTCTAAAATAACTCCAATACCAGCCTGGTGTAATTTATCGACCAAAACCATAAAATCCTGCGGTTTCCCAAAACGGCAAGTTGGCGCAAAATATCCTGTTAACTGATATCCCCACGATGGATCATACGGATATTCCATCACAGGCATGAATTCTACGTGAGTAAAACCTGTTTCCTTTACATAATTAACCAAATCATCAGCAAGTTCGAGATAAGTAAGAAAGCGATTGTTTTCGCCGCGTTTCCATGAGCCTAAATGAACTTCATAAACAGAATAAGGTTTGTCTAAACCATTGTTATCCTCACGTGATTGCATCCATTTTTCGTCCTTCCAATTATAATCGAGATCCCAAACGACGGATGCTGTATGAGGTGGTTTTTCGCAATACAAAGAAAAAGGATCTGCTTTTTCAGTTACGATTCCGTTTATATTCGATTGAATTTTATACTTATAAAGTGCTCCTTTGGTAACATCCGGAATAAAACCTTCCCATATTCCTGAAGAATCCCAGCGAACCTGCAATAAATGCTCTCCTTGTGTCCAGTAATTAAAATCACCAACAACAGAAACAGATTGAGCCGTTGGTGCCCAAACTGCAAAGTAAACGCCTTTTACTCCGTTAACTTCAACTAAATGTGCTCCTAATTTTTCATATAATTTGAAGTGTTTTCCTGCTTTGAATAAATCAATATCAAAATCAGTAAAAAGAGAATGCGTGATAACTTTAGTCATATTTGGCTTTTATAATTGAGTTTTGAACCCGAGCGTTAGCGAACGGGCGAAGCAATTTGGAATTTGGAATTTAAAAATTTCCAGTTTATTCTATTCTAAAATTATCAGAAAGAACAACTCCTTTTTTGATTACCACAATACCGTCTTTTATACTGTATAATTCGTTTGTAAAATTATCTAAATGCTTGCCACCATTAATGTGAACATTGTTTCCTATACGAACATTTTTATCTACCAAAACATTCTTTATAAAGCAATTTTCACCTATTCCTACGTGAATCTTATTGATACTGCTTTCGTGATTCATCTCATCAAGATCCTGATAAAAATCATTCCCCATTACATAGCAATTCTCAAGTACAGTACCAACACCTATTCTGGAGCGAATACCAATTACAGAACTTTTAATTTCTTTAGCATTAATAATACAACCTTCAGAAATTAAGGATTGATTGATATTCGAATTTCTAAATTTTGATGGCGGTAATAACCTTGGTCGCGTAAAAATTTTATTATCATTATCAAATAAATTAAATTCAGGAATATCTGCCGTTAAACCAATATTGGCTTCAAAAAAGGATTCAATATTTCCAATATCGGTCCAATATCCTTCGTATTGATAACTCAAAATTTTATGTTTACCAACAGCTTGCGGAATAATTTCTTTACCAAAATCCTTTGTTTCAGGATCTGCCATTAAATCTTCTAACAATTGACGGTTAAAAATATAGATTCCCATTGAGGCCAGATATTTTTTACCTTTTTCCTGCATGTGTTCACTTACTTCAGATTCCCATTCCGGTAAAAGTGATGCGTCAGGCTTCTCAATAAAAGCTTCTACAAAACTTTCATGACATGTTTTTAAGATCCCAAATTCAGGTGCATCTTTAGCGTTTACAGGTAAAGTAGCTATCGAAATTTCTGCTTCGGCTGCGATATGAGCTTCCAGCATTTCGTTAAAATCCATTTGATACAACTGATCGCCTGAAAGAATTAAGGCATGATCAAAATCGTGTTTTAAAAAATGCGACATACACTGGCGAACAGCATCTGCTGTTCCCTGAAACCAGGTTGGATTATCCGGAGTTTGCTCTGCCGCTAAAATATCTACAAATGACTGACTGAAAATACTAAAATTGAAAGTGTTTTTGATATGCGCATTTAAAGAAGCTGAGTTAAACTGCGTCAAGACAAATATTTTAAAAATATCGGAATTGATGCAATTTGAAATAGGAATATCTACTAATCGGTATTTTCCACCAATTGGCACTGCTGGTTTTGATCTGGTTTCTGTTAACGGAAACAAACGTGATCCTTGTCCTCCTCCTAAAATAATAGCAACTACATTTTTCTTTTTAAACTTCATTTTTCTCAATTATTAGGTTGTATACTTCAATATATTCTTGACAAACTCTTTCCCAGGAATGATCAATTGCCATTCCTGTCTTTCTTATTGCATTAAAACTTATTTTATCATCGTACAATTTCACGGCACGATTTATAGAATAACAAATATCTCCTACAGATGCCTGATCATGACAGATTCCGTTTCCGTTATCTCCAAAATCAATTACTGTATCACGTAAGCCTCCAGTTCTCCTCACGATAGGCACCGTACCATATCGAAGAGCATACATTTGGTTCAATCCACAAGGTTCAACTCGTGAAGGCATTAAAATATAATCTGAGCCGGCATAAATTAAATGCGCCAATTCTTCATTATAACCAATAAACACATTGTAATTACCATTATAATCATTTCGTAATTGAAGCAATTGTTCTTCTATTTGTACATTTCCTGATCCTAAAATCAGGATATTGATATTTTCAAAATTCTCAGATAAGGCTAAAGCTGAAGCCTGAGGCAATAAGTCCCCTCCTTTTTCTTCAAACAAACGACCAATAAAACTAAATAATGGTTTTGCAGGATCTAAATCAAATTGCTCACAGAGCTTTTCTTTATTTTTTTGTTTACCAATTTCTAAAGTATCTATTGCGTAATTCTCTGAAATCATTTGATCCTTTGCCGGATTCCATACTTCAAAATCAATCCCGTTCAAAATACCCCTTGATTTATCCCTAACAGAATTAAACAAAGATTCCAGACCATTTGCTGCAATATTAATTTCATTTAAATAACTTGGTGAAACGGTTGTTACAGCATGTGCGCATTTTATACCCACAGCCAAAGAATTAAGAGAATTGTTCCATTCTAAAAAGCCAACATGCATTAAATCAAATTCTGGTAAATAATGCAACTGATCAAAACCAAACCAGCCCTGATACAATCCGTTATGAATCGTAATTACTGTTCTTACAGATCTTAATTTCTCGTACTTATAAGCGTATTTTACCAAAAACGGAATTAATCCTGTATGATGGTCATGACAATTAATAACATCGGGAATCGTTTGGCGTGATGTAATCCAATCCAGAGTGGCTATCTGAAAAGAGAAGAAACGTTCTATATCATCCTCATATCCGTAAATATTTGGTCGGTCAAATAATTCCTTAATTTCAATCAGATACAATTCATAGCCCAGTTTATCTGTTGTTTCTTTTAAGACACTAAACGGAAAATCAAAATTTCCAAGTTTTACCGTCCCCCAGTGAACACATTCAAAATTATTTTCATTTTTAAACTTCGTATCGTAACAAGGAACAACAACACGAACCTGATGACCTGCATTCGTCTGATATTTTGGCAAAGCGCCTACAACGTCAGCCAAACCACCAACTTTTGCCATAGGATAACACTCTGCACTGATATGAAATATTTCCATATAGAAATTTATAAACTATTGTGAATTATTTTTTTTATTAAGCATATATTAAAATGCTACTTTTATGTTTCCTAAATTTAGGAAAAAATAAGTAAAATTAAGGCTTCAGAAAAAATTTATTGATATGGCAAAAAAGGCGACAAATCCTACTCAATCTTTAAAAATTCCACAGGTTATCATATTATCCAGCAAATTACTCGCTTTTATCTCACCCAAATTGGTAACTTCATTTGCAGCAAAGCTTTTTACAACACCTGTAAAACACAAAGTTCCAAAACGCGAACTTGAGATGGATCAAAAAAGCACTAAGAAAACGTTATTCGTACCTGCGATTCATAAAAACATAACTACTTACGAATACGGAAAAAGTGAGCGTAAAATACTATTGGTTCATGGTTGGTCTGGCCGCGGAACTCAGTTATTTAAAATAGCCGACGAACTTTTACAAAATGGATATTCAACGGTAAGTTTCGATGCGCCGGCACACGGAAAATCTGAAGGTAAAACAACTATAATGTCTGAATTTATCGCTTCGATTTTAGAAATAGAAAAACAATACGGCCCTTTCGAAATTGCTATCGGGCATTCATTGGGCGGTATGTCGGTTTTAAACGCAATTAAAGACGGTTTACAAGTAAAAAAAGCCATTATTATTGGAAGCGGAGATATCGTTCATGATATCCTCGAAGAGTTTGTTTCGAAATTAGGTTTAAAAAGTGAAATCAGTAATAGATTGCGTGAGCATTTCGAAGATCAATATCAGGTAAAGATGGATGATTTTTCAGCTTACAGAGCGGCTCAAAAAGTTCAAATTCCTGTTTTGGTAATTCATGATAAAGATGATCCTGAAGTTTCTGTAGAAGCAGGAATTCATATTCATAAACATTTACAAAACGGTAATTTATTTTTAACTGAAGGTTTAGGTCATAGAAAAATACTTGGAAATCAAAATGTTATAAAAAAAATAATACATTTCATTAAAACTACTTAATTTTGTGAGAGTTGTATTTTTAAAGTTTTAATTTAAAAGGGAAAGAAATGGATTTATTTGGAGAAACATCAGATTGGGAAACTAAATTAAAGCCCATTTTAGAGAAATACAAAGGAAAAAAGCATCCGTTGGAATATCATAATACCTATCAATTATTAGTTATGGTCGTTTTGTCGGCTCAGGATTCTGATGCTAATATCAATAAAATTGCACCAAATTTGTTTGAAAAATTTCCAACTTTAAAAAGTTTATCCAAAACTGATGCCGAAGATTTTATCCCCTATATTAGTAAAGTTCGAAATTATCCCACAAAAGCCAATTGGCTATTGGAAATAGCTAAGACCATTAAAAATGATGAAGATATCCCTTTAACCATGCAAGGATTAACAGCATTAAAAGGAATTGGCAGAAAATCGGCAAATGTTATTTTAAGAGAAACTGGCCAGCCTGCAGAAGGTATTATTGCCGATTTGCATGTGATACGTGTAGCGCCAAGAATTGGTATCATCAAAGAAAGTAAAGACGGAAATAAAGTCGAAAAAGATCTCATGCAGGTATTACCCAAATCTATTTGGTCTGAAATCGGAATGGCAATTTCCTTTTTAGGAAGAGAAATTTGCAGGCCAAAGCCAAAATGCGAAGAATGTTTATTAGCCGATATTTGTCATTATTACCTGATAGAGGTTATTTAGCAACCATTACTTCTTTCTAGTATCGATTATATAAATAATCTTCCAAATATCCTTCTCCTTAAATAAAGTAAACATATTTACTCCTGAGTGACTTAATTTATCATTCAAATAAAACTCATAAGGTGCCCAAACATGAGCCATACTTCCATCTATTTGAATATTGTAGCTTAGTATTTTCTCTTGAAATTTAATAGACGAAGGAATCGATGCAATAGATTTATAAAATTCCTTTGCTGTTTCATCAGATAATTTATTCCCCTTAGCTACACTTTCACTAATCGATTGTAAAATAATGGTAGCAGAACAAACCGATTGTATTTTTATCGTATCTTTTTGATGAAATCCTTCAAAAAAAATCTCAATAGTTTTTTGCACGTCTTGTTTTTGTGCATTACAAATCGAAACACAGAATAAAAAAACAAATAGACTTACTTTTCTCATGATTAAAATAGATTTAGGATTAAAAATAAGCCTTTATTTCAAAATTAAAATAATTTATTTTCAAATATGAGATTTTTGGGCGTTTCCCTCCGGGCCGGGCTGTCCGCTAAATCTTTTGCGAGAGAGGGTTTTAGGGTTTGGCTCCGCCAGAAGTTTAGTGTATCGCAAAAGGATACCGCTTCCATCCCTAACGCAATCGAGTGCTTCAATAAATTCCAATCTAGGTTTGGGGATAAAAAACCAAATTCCAGGTAAAAACTAATAAAAGAAACCACAAAGTAATCATGCAGCTTTGAGAACTTTAGAATTCAGAAAAACGATACAAAAAAGAACCTTTGTGATCTTTGCGGTAAAAACAGTTCAATCTGATTGTTTAAAAATAAAGTGAGATCAAAATCTTTCACTATAGTGCAAAAAAAAACTCCAATTAGCAATTAGCCAATTGAAGTTTTTAGTACTCAGAGCGGGACTTGAACCCGCACGAACATTGCTGTTCACTGGATTTTAAGTCCAGCGTGTCTACCAATTTCACCATCCGAGCATGATGTGGTACCTCCAGGGATCGAACCAGGGACACATGGATTTTCAGTCCATTGCTCTACCATCTGAGCTAAGGTACCTTATTTACTTAAACCAGTAAGCAAAAAGTTAGAATAAAAAACCCCGTTTGGTTAGAAACAGGGTTTTCAAAAGAAAGGCGACGACATACTCTCCCACATAACTGCAGTACCATCTGCGCAGGCGGGCTTAACTACTCTGTTCGGGATGGGAAGAGGTGAGCCCCGCCGCAATAACCACCTTAAGGTCGTTGTTACTTGAGGTAACTTTTTTAATTAACAATTGATAATTTACAATTCATAATTAAAAACAATATCTTAACATACTGAGATAAAGAAAAGTACTTTTATTTACTATTTTAGAAAGTTTCTTCCTCCAAGTTGCCCTGGAGGAAAAGGGTGTACATAAGCTTACGGATTATTAGTACTACTCGACTATGACATTACTGCCTTTACATCTATAGCCTATCAACGTGGTCATCTTCCACGATCCTTAAAAGAAATCTCATCTTGTGGTGGGTTTCGCGCTTATATGCTTTCAGCGCTTATCCCTTCCAAACGTAGCTACTCTGCGGTGCCCCTGGCGGGACAACAGATACACTAGAGGTTTGTCCAATTCGGTCCTCTCGTACTAGAATCAGATCCACTCAAATTTCTAACGCCCACAGTAGATAGAGACCGAACTGTCTCACGACGTTCTGAACCCAGCTCGCGTGCCACTTTAATGGGCGAACAGCCCAACCCTTGGGACCTTCTCCAGCCCCAGGATGTGACGAGCCGACATCGAGGTGCCAAACCCCCCCGTCGATATGAGCTCTTGGGGGAGATCAGCCTGTTATCCCCGGCGTACCTTTTATCCTTTGAGCGATGGCCCTTCCATGCGGAACCACCGGATCACTATGCTCTACTTTCGTACCTGATCGACCTGTATGTCTCTCAGTCAAGCTCCCTTATGCCATTGCACTCTACGCACGGTTACCAAGCGTACTGAGGGAACCTTTAGAAGCCTCCGTTACTCTTTTGGAGGCGACCACCCCAGTCAAACTACCCACCAAGCAATGTCCCCCGCAAAACGGGGTTAGGCCTCAGATAAACAAAGGGTTGTATTTCAACAATGACTCCACAACGCCTGGCGACGCCACTTCACAGTCTCCAACCTATCCTACACATCATTTATCCAAGGTCAATACTAAGCTATAGTAAAGGTGCACAGGGTCTTTTCGTCCCACTGCGGGTAAACGGCATCTTCACCGTTACTACAATTTCACCGAGCTCATGGCTGAGACAGTGTCCAGATCGTTACACCATTCGTGCAGGTCGGAACTTACCCGACAAGGAATTTCGCTACCTTAGGACCGTTATAGTTACGGCCGCCGTTTACTGGGGCTTCAATTCAATGCTTCTCCGAAGATAACATCTCCTCTTAACCTTCCAGCACCGGGCAGGTGTCAGGCCCTATACTTCATCTTACGATTTTGCAGAGCCCTGTGTTTTTGATAAACAGTCGCCTGGACCTCTTCACTGCGGCCCTGATTGCTCAGGGCGACCTTTCTCCCGAAGTTACAGGTCTATTTTGCCTAATTCCTTAGCCATGAATCTCTCGAGCACCTTAGGATTCTCTCCTCAACTACCTGTGTCGGTTTACGGTACTGGTACTAATTACCTGAAGTTTAGAGGTTTTTCTTGGAAGCCCTTAGGCGCACTATCTCTTTGTCCGAAGACTCCGAGTACTATCGTATTTCCCCAAGACGCGTGGATTTGCCTGCGCATCTTATAGGTAGGTACTTCAACGAACTATTCCGTCAGTTCGCGGCGCTTTCATCACTCCGTCACCCCATCACAGTAATTAGTAGTACGGGAATATTAACCCGTTAGCCATCGACTGTCCCTTTCGGGTTCGCCTTAGGACCAGACTAACCCACAGCTGATTAGCATAGCTGTGGAAACCTTAGTTTTTCGGTGTGCGGGTTTCTCGCCCGCATTATCGTTACTTATGCCTACATTTTCTTTTCTAACCAGTCCAGCATACCTTACGATACACCTTCAACCCTGTTAGAATGCTCCCCTACCACTTACAGTAAACTGCAAATCCATAGCTTCGGTAATATACTTATGCCCGATTATTATCCATGCTCGTCCGCTCGACTAGTGAGCTGTTACGCACTCTTTAAATGAATGGCTGCTTCCAAGCCAACATCCTAGCTGTCTGGGCAGACAAACCTCGTTCTTTCAACTTAGTATATATTTGGGGACCTTAGCTGATGGTCTGGGTTCTTTCCCTCTCGGACTTGGACCTTAGCACCCAAGCCCTCACTGCTGTGAAACATTATATAGCATTCGGAGTTTGTCAGGAATTGGTAGGCGGTGAAGCCCCCGCATCCAATCAGTAGCTCTACCTCTATATAACTTTATGCACAGCGCTGCACCTAAATGCATTTCGGGGAGTACGAGCTATTTCCGAGTTTGATTGGCCTTTCACCCCTACCCACAGGTCATCCGAAGACTTTTCAACGTCAACCGGTTCGGACCTCCACTGTGTGTTACCACAGCTTCATCCTGCCCATGGGTAGATCACACGGTTTCGCGTCTAACACTACTGACTAAAGCGCCCTATTCAGACTCGCTTTCGCTACGGATCCGTGGCTTAACCACTTAACCTTGCCAGCAACGTTAACTCGTAGGCTCATTATGCAAAAGGCACGCCGTCACCCCACGAAAGGGCTCCGACCGCTTGTAAGCGTATGGTTTCAGGATCTATTTCACTCCGTTATTCACGGTTCTTTTCACCTTTCCCTCACGGTACTGGTTCACTATCGGTCTCTCAGGAGTATTTAGCCTTAGCGGATGGTCCCGCCAAATTCAGACAGGGTTTCACGTGCCCCGCCCTACTCAGGATACCACTATCTATTATACTCGTTACCCATACGGGGCTATCACCCTCTATGGCGTCACTTTCCAGTAACTTCCGGTTCCTTGTACATAAAATGTCGTGGTCCTACAACCCCAACATTGCCGTAACAACATTGGTTTGGGCTAATCCGCGTTCGCTCGCCACTACTTACGGAATCACTTTTGTTTTCTTCTCCTCCGCCTACTTAGATGTTTCAGTTCAGCGGGTTTGCCCACCTATCGGTGTACTATGTCTTCAACATAGTGGGTTGCCCCATTCAGGTATCTACGGATCAATCGGTGTGTGCCCGTCCCCGTAGCTTTTCGCAGCTTATCACGCCTTTCATCGCCTCTGAGAGCCAAGGCATCCCCCATACGCCCTTATTTTGCTTATTGTACCAATCATAAATTAATATGACCGTTTTTTTTTGTTTTTTACAATAAATTGTAAAAAACGCTTTCTACTTTTTATTATTTTCTTATCTCAATATGTCAATGAACTTTTATTGCCTATCTTCATAAACAATCAGTGGAGAATAACGGAGTCGAACCGTTGACCTCCTGCGTGCAAGGCAGGCGCTCTAGCCAGCTGAGCTAATCCCCCATTTTTCAATCTTAGATTGTAGAATTCAGATTTTAGATTTCTTGAATTCTTCTCTAATTTCTTTTGGTGAATTCCAACTTCCAGAATTTCCTTTTTCTAAGCTTTTCAGTCTTCTTTAGTTTGTTTGTTTTTTTTATTATAACTTATAATTCATAATTTATAATTCAAAACTCTAAAAAAGTAGTCCCGGGCAGACTCGAACTGCCGACCCCTACATTATCAGTGTAGTACTCTAACCAGCTGAGCTACGAGACTCTGTTTTACTTAAAATTTATTATTTGAACTAACAGCAAGAGTAATTGAATCTATAGATTCAGAACTTTCTAAATGAACATCTTTTTTCCTCAGCGTGTTGATAAGTCAACTAACACTCGAGGCTCTAGAAAGGAGGTGTTCCAGCCGCACCTTCCGGTACGGCTACCTTGTTACGACTTAGCCCTAGTTACCAGTTTTACCCTAGGCAGCTCCTTGCGGTCACCGACTTCAGGCACCCCCAGCTTCCATGGCTTGACGGGCGGTGTGTACAAGGCCCGGGAACGTATTCACCGGATCATGGCTGATATCCGATTACTAGCGATTCCAGCTTCACGGAGTCGAGTTGCAGACTCCGATCCGAACTGTGACCGGTTTTATAGATTCGCTCCTGGTCACCCAGTGGCTGCTCTCTGTACCGGCCATTGTAGCACGTGTGTAGCCCAAGGCGTAAGGGCCGTGATGATTTGACGTCATCCCCACCTTCCTCACAGTTTGCACTGGCAGTCTTGTTAGAGTTCCCGACTTGACTCGCTGGCAACTAACAACAGGGGTTGCGCTCGTTATAGGACTTAACCTGACACCTCACGGCACGAGCTGACGACAACCATGCAGCACCTTGTAAATTGTCTTGCGAAAGATCTGTTTCCAAACCGGTCAATCTACATTTAAGCCTTGGTAAGGTTCCTCGCGTATCATCGAATTAAACCACATGCTCCACCGCTTGTGCGGGCCCCCGTCAATTCCTTTGAGTTTCATTCTTGCGAACGTACTCCCCAGGTGGGATACTTATCACTTTCGCTTAGCCACTGAAATTGCTTCCAACAGCTAGTATCCATCGTTTACGGCGTGGACTACCAGGGTATCTAATCCTGTTCGCTACCCACGCTTTCGTCCATCAGCGTCAATCCATTAGTAGTAACCTGCCTTCGCAATTGGTATTCCATGTAATCTCTAAGCATTTCACCGCTACACTACATATTCTAGTTACTTCCTAATAATTCAAGTCTAACAGTATCAATGGCCGTTCCACCGTTGAGCGATGGGCTTTCACCACTGACTTATTAAACCGCCTACGGACCCTTTAAACCCAATGATTCCGGATAACGCTTGGATCCTCCGTATTACCGCGGCTGCTGGCACGGAGTTAGCCGATCCTTATTCTTACGATACCGTCAAGCTCCGACACGTCGGAGTGTTTCTTCTCGTATAAAAGCAGTTTACAATCCATAGGACCGTCATCCTGCACGCGGCATGGCTGGATCAGGCTTGCGCCCATTGTCCAATATTCCTCACTGCTGCCTCCCGTAGGAGTCTGGTCCGTGTCTCAGTACCAGTGTGGGGGATCTCCCTCTCAGGACCCCTACCCATCGTAGCCTTGGTAAGCCGTTACCTTACCAACTAGCTAATGGGACGCATGCTCATCTTTTACCGTTGTGACTTTAATTATAAAATGATGCCATTCTATAATACTATGAGGTATTAATCCAAATTTCTCTGGGCTATCCCTCTGTAAAAGGTAGATTGCATACGCGTTACGCACCCGTGCGCCGGTCTCTTAGTCCGAAAACTAATACCCCTCGACTTGCATGTGTTAAGCCTGCCGCTAGCGTTCATCCTGAGCCAGGATCAAACTCTTCATCGTATATTTTTTATATTATATTGCGATGTTATCTATCGGTTCTTTTCAAATCTCTCGATTCTATTACTCTTATTCTTTTGTTTTAACATCTCTGTTAAAACGGCTGTCAATTCAATATGTCTACGAACGTGTGTTTCTTTTCTTTTCGCTTGTTTCTCAAAGCGGGTGCAAACTTAAAACTTTCTTTCTTTACTCACAAGCTTTTCTTGATCTTTTTTTTTGAAAATAAATTTTCGTTTTGATTTCGTTGGCTTGTCAGCATTTCAGTGAACGTCTATCGTTGTTGCGGGTGCAAAAGTAGGTAGTTTATTCAGTTAAACAATAGCTTTTTCAAACTATTTTCGATCTTTTTTATAAGTAACTGGTTTGGTGCTTTTTACAACATGAAGTTTTTTTGATCCTTGTGAGGTTTTAGGTAGTTTTGCTGATTTTTGGCTGTTTTGGGTGGTTTTGCCACGAAGACGCTAAGGCGCGAAGAATTGGTTTTGTTTGCTTTTTCTGGATTGAGACCAATCTCAATAAGACACAAAGCTGGGTTTTATTGGTCGTATGGGTTTCGCGCAAAGACGCGAAGGCGCTAAGTTTTGATTTTTTGGACGGTTTTTTCTTTTCTTTTATCTTGAATGCTTGTTTTGAAAGCTGCTCCCCTAGCCCCGATAGTAGTGGAAATCCTTTTGTGCCGGGGTTCGGCACAAAGGATTGGAGTGGATAGCGGGAAATAGCTCCTAACATTTAAATTCCAAATTTTTCAAAATCCAAAATCCAAATTCCAAAATCCAAAATCTAAAATCCAAAATCCAAAATCTAAAGGCTTCGACTTCGCTCAGCCGGACAATAGTTGCTCTTATATATAATGTATAAAAAATAAACCCGATAGCTTTTTAAAACTGTCGGGTTTGGGGGTTGAAATCTTACCTTATATATAGGAGGTTATTTTTTATTGAGTGTTTTTGCTTTTGCTTCCCAATGATTCATTAGATCGTCGTAGTTTACGGGATTTGCGGATTTTTGGTTGGCAAGGCGTCCGGATTCAAATGCTCTGAGAAGAATGGTTTCTATAAGATAATCTTCGTTGACTTCGTAGGGCTTGTATTCGGTTTTTAAACTAATGTCGAATAAATTGGCGGTGGTATTGGATACAAAGGCTTTGAAACCGCTTTTTAGGGTTTTGATTAATTCGTATGTTGTGATACCGGTTTGTCTGTGTATTAGCTTTACCAGAATTTGACCTTGTTTGCGGGAAAGTTTTTTAAGTCTTTCTTCGAATTCATTATTAAGGTAGTCTTCTACAATCTTGAAATACTTTTTCTTTTCACGGCTGGTTTTTAGACGTGCCATTCCGCTATTTAGTGCTGTTAACCTGTCTGCGGCTAATTTTGCATAGGGATAAACTTTATACACCCTGTTTTGAAGGATCAGAAATTGCTTTTGCGCTTCGGGATCTAGTTTTTCTTTCGAAATAATAATCTCAGGCAATTGGATCGTATCGTTTAAAATAGAGTCCTGCTCGGTTAATATATAACCCATTTGTTGGTTTTCTTTTGTGGTAACCTGAGCCTGACCGGTTAACGAAATCAATATAAAGAATAAAATGCAGTAGGTAAATCTCATTGAATCATAATTTAAGTGTAAAATTATATATTTATATACAACTCTAATACCAAATTTATAAATTAGCAAAAAAATATTTTTATGAGCACAGAATCTATCTTAAAAGATACCTCGATTGCTTTCCTGGAAAGCTACCTAAATAACGCCTCTCCTACTGGCTACGAAAGCGAAGGGCAAAAACTTTGGATGAATTATTTGAAACCTTATGTAGACACTTTTATTACGGATACTTACGGAACGGCTGTGGGGGTTATAAATCCTGATGCGCCTTTTAAAGTGGTTATTGAGGGGCATGCAGATGAAATTTCATGGTATGTAAATTATATTACTGATGATGGTTTATTGTATGTAATTCGCAATGGTGGTTCTGATCATCAGATTGCGCCATCGAAAAGGGTTCATATTCATACTAAAAAAGGAATTGTAAAGGGTGTTTTTGGCTGGCCGGCGATTCATACTCGTTTGCGTGATAAGGAAGAGTCTCCAAAAATTAGCAATATTTTTATTGATTTAGGTTGCGAAACTAAAGAACAGGTTCTTGAAATGGGGGTTCATGTGGGTTGTGTAATTACATATCCGGATGAGTTTATGATTTTGAACGAGAATAAGTTTGTTTGCCGCGCTATTGATAACAGAATGGGTGGTTTTATGATTGCCGAAGTTGCTCGTTTATTAAAGGAAAACAACAAAACACTTCCGTTTGGTTTGTACATCGTGAATTCTGTTCAGGAGGAAATTGGTCTTCGTGGTGCTGAAATGATCGCACACACTATTAAGCCTAATGTGGCTATTGTTACTGATGTTTGCCATGATACGACTACGCCTATGATCGATAAAAAAGTTGAAGGTGATCTTAAAATGGGTAAAGGTCCCGTTATTGCTTATGCTCCGGCGGTACAAAATAAATTACGTGATTTAATTGTAGATACTGCTGAAGAGAATAAAATTCCGTTTCAGCGTCATGCTACTTCGCGTGCTACAGGAACTGATACTGACGCTTTTGCTTACAGTAACGGCGGTGTAGCATCGGCATTGATTTCTTTACCTTTGCGATACATGCATACAACAGTAGAAATGGTTCATAGAGAAGATGTTGAAAATGTGATTCAGCTGATTTATGAATCGTTACTGAAAATTGAAAACAACGAAACTTTTTCTTATTTTAAATAAGAACTGATTGAAAACGCAAATTCGGTTATTGCTTAAATGACCGAATTTGCAAATATAAAACTGAATGAAGATACTATTACTCGAAGATGATTTTACTTTATCTAAAGAAATCTCCGCATTTTTTACCACAAAAGGATTCGAGTGTTTCCCTTATTATGATGGTTCTTTGTTGTTGAAAAAGTATTTTCCGTACGAATATGATTTAATTGTTCTTGATATCAATGTTCCCGGAGCTAACGGAATTGATGTTTGCAAGGGTATTCGTGAGGTTGATAAAAAAACTCCCATTATTATGCTGACGGCTTTTAGCGAAATAGACGATAAATTATCTTCTTTTGATAGCGGCGCCGATGATTACCTGGTAAAGCCTTTTCATTTTAAGGAATTGTATGCCCGAATCTCTTCTTTGTTACGACGAAAAGATATTCCGCAGCAGATGGAGAAAAAGATCACGATTCAGGATTTAGAAATTTTAGAAGATGATATGAAGGTTTTTCGTTCAGGCGAAGAAATCAAACTTACTCCTAAGGAATTTAAACTGATTTTGATTTTGGCTCATGCCAAAGGAAAAGTGCTGTCGAAACAGTTTATAGCCGAAAAACTTTGGGATTATCATATCGAAACGAATCAGAATACGATTGAGGTTTATATTAATTTTTTGAGGAAAAAAATTGATAAAGACCACGAAACAAAACTTATCCGAACCAAAGTAGGTTACGGATATTATTTGAGCGATCAGGAATGACATTAAAAAACCGGATATCACTTTTAGTAAGTTTATTATTTACAATCCTTTTTGGGTTGGCTTCTACTTTGATATTTGTTTTGTATTCTAATTTTAGAAAGGATGAGTTTAGGGATCGTCTTGAAATTAAGGCGCTTTCTAACATTAAACTTCTTGTAAATGTAAAAGAAATCGACAATCAGCTTTTGAAAATGATTGATCAAAACTCGATTAATAAATTGTATGATGAGAAAACGCTGGTTTTTGATTCTAATTACAAACTGATTTATAGTAGTATTGATGATGCAAAAATTAAATGGTCGATTGATGATTTAAAGTATTTAAAAAAGAATAAGACTTTTTTTAAAAAACAAGGAAATTACGAGGTTTACGGTGTTTTTTATGATACCAAAGACAGGGATTTTTATGCTTTAATTTCGGCAACGGATAATTTTGGTCAGCGAAGATTGCTGTTTTTAAGATATACTCTAATAGTATCTTATATTTTTTTTACATGTATTTGCTGGGTAGTTACTTCTATTACTGTAAAAAAGTTGATGAGTCCGCTGAATACTTTTCATCAAAAAATAAAAAACATCAACGAAAATAATCTTGATACTCGTGTAGAGTCTAAAAGAAATAAGGATGAAATTGACTTGATTGCCAATGAATTCAATTTTATGATGGATAGAATTGAAATCTCTTATCAAAGACAAAAGGAATTTACCGCAAATGCTTCTCACGAACTTAGAACTCCTTTGTCGAGAATTACTTCTCAGATAGAAAACGTAATTGCTGATACTAAAACAAGTGATGAACGAAAAAGTTTTTTAAAGAACATTTTATCTGATGTAAATCAATTGACAGAATTAATTAATTCGTTGTTGATTTTATCTAAAATAGACAACAAAAATCATGAAAACAACGAAGTTCATCGTATGGATGAGATATTGTTTTCGGCGATTGAGAATCTGAATAAAACATATCCAGAATTTGTTATTTTATTTGACATAGAAGAAAATGATAATTTAGATGTTGCTTTAGAAATAAAAGGCAATAAAAATTTGTTGGAGATTGCTTTAAGCAATGTGCTAAAAAATGCTTGTGTTTACTCAGACAACAAACAAGCTAAAGTTGTTATTAGTACTCAGGATAACAACCTTATTATTTCCGTTTCTAATACGGGAGAAACTTTAAACGAAGAGGAACAAAAAAATCTTTTTCAACCTTTTATGCGTGGCAAAAATTCTAAAGGAACTTCAGGTTTTGGCCTTGGACTACGTATAGTTCAGCGTATTTTAACACTTCATAATGCATCTATAACCTACAGTGTTCCAAAGATTAACACGAATTTATTTCAATTATTTTTTCATTTATAAATTATTTTAAGGTATTTTTAAGGTAGATTTTAAGGTGTCTTAAAGTCTGGTGATAGCATATTTGTATAATTAAAAATAATACAATGAGAAAACTCTGTGCATTCCTACTTGTACTTCTCGGTCCTGTAGTTTTGGCTCAAAAAACAGTCACCCTTCAAGACTGTGAAAGCCAATTTCTTAAAAACAACCTCTTTTTGCTGGCATCACAATACAATATCGATGCTTCGAAAGCGCTAACAATTCAGGCGAAAATTTGGGACAATCCATCGCTTACAGCAGAATTGAATGCTTACAATCCTGAAAGGAATCAATACTTTGATATTGGAAAACAGGGACAAAAAGCTTTTGGAATCGAGCAGCTAATTTATCTTGGCGGAAAAAAGCGCAACGAAATTAAGCTAGCGCAAACCAATGAACAATTGGCCGAGTTACAGTTTAATGATTTACTGAGAACTTTAAAACTACAACTGCGAAAAAGCTTTTTTACGGTTTACTACAACAAAAAAAGTCTTGAAACCACAGACAATCAGCTTACTCATATCGAGGACTTGATCAACTCCTATTCTGTTCAGGTTCAAAAAGGTAATATTCCTTTAAGAGACCTTGTTCGTTTGCAATCGCTCTACCTGAATTTTAAAAACGAGCGTATGGAAGTTGTGAATGAAAATATTGAGGAACAAGCGAATTTAAAGCTATTGCTAAATTCAGCTGAAAATGTTACCCCAGAAGTTTCTAAAGAAGAGTTTAATAAATATCTCGTGACAATTCCTTTTGATCTTAAATTATTTCAGGATGATGCGATTGCCAATCGTCCGGATTATTTAGCCAAGCAAAAGGATATCGAAGCGAATGAAATCAATGTAAAATGGCAAAAAGCACTTGCTGTTCCTGATATTACTGTTGGTGCGAATTACGATCAACGTAGTGGAGCATTTAACAGGGAAGCCAATTTAACGCTTGGAATTCCGCTACCACTTTGGAACAAAAACAAAGGGAATATAAAATATGCGAAAACCATTTTAGAACAATCAAAAGTTGAAAAACAAAATTTTGACTTGCAATTGCAAACCGAAATTACTTCGGCATGGAATAAATGGGATGAATCCCGTAAAAACTATGTGGTGATAAAACCTACTGTTAATTCTGACTTCGAAGCGGTTTATAACGGAATTCTGACCAACTTTCAGAAACGAAATATCAGTTTATTAGAATTTACTGATTTTATGGAAAGCTACAATCAGGCTTCGATTCAGGTTAATGAATTAAAGAAAAAAGTAGTGCTTTCAGGCGAAGAACTAAATAGTACCATCAACAAAGACTTATTCTAAAACTAAACAAAATGAAATATAAACTAATTATAGGAATTGCACTCGTGAGTTTATCAATCGCAAGCTGCAAAAAGGAAGTCGAAAATCCTGATACTAACACCTCTTTTGCTTTAAGCGATGCCATGCTAAAGACAACTACAACGGCAGAAGCGCAAACTCAACCGGTAAAAAATGTATTGAGTTTTTACGGAAAAATCACGGCCGATAATAATAAAATGATCGACGTTTACCCACTTGTTGGCGGAAACGTAATTAAAGTAAATGTAGAGCTTGGAGATTATGTTAAAAAAGGACAGGTTCTGGCAACTATAAAAAGTACTGATATTGCTGATTTTGAAAAACAATCTATCGATGCGAAAAATGATTTATTGGTAGCAAAAAATCAATTGAAAGTAGCTCAGGAATTATTTGACGGAAAATTAAATTCTGAAAGTGATGTTCTTCAGGCAAAATCTGAAGTAAACAAAGCACAATCTCAATTAAGTAAAGTTCAGGAAACCTATAAAATCTATAATATCAAGGCAGGTTCTATTTATGAAGTAACAGCTCCTATTAGCGGTTTTATCATTCAAAAAAGTATCAATCAGGATATGCTTTTAAGAAACGATCGTTCTGAAAACATCTTTGATATTGCTGAAATCAGCGAAGTTTGGGCATTGGCCAACATTAATGAAATTGACATTAATAAAGTAAAATTAGGTATCGATGCTGATGTTACTACGCTGAGTTATCCTGAAAAAGTTTTTAAAGGAAAAGTCGATAAAATCTTCAACGTTATCGATCCGGAAACCAAAGCAATGCAGGCACGTATAAAATTAGACAATCCCGGTTATATGCTAAAACCTGATATGAATGCTAATATTAAGCTTTCTTACAGCGAAGGAGAGTCTATGATAGCCGTACCTAGTAAAGCAATTGTTTTTGATAAAAGTAAAAACTTTGTTATGATTTTTAAAGATCGTAATAACATTGAGACTAGACAAGTAGACGTATACAGAGTGGTTGGCGAAACAACTTATATCTCTAAAGGATTAAAAGAAAATGAAAAAGTAATTACCAATAATCAGTTATTTATTTATCGCGCACTAAACGAATAATTAAATGGGGAAATCTGTAAAAATATTGAGTTTTGCAACGTTATTTATTTCAATACTATCCTTTTCGCAAGAAACAGATTCGATACGAAAATATAGTCTGAAATTTCAAATGACCTCTATCTACCAATATCACCCAGCTTTTCATGCCGATTATTCAGGAACAAATAGTATGTCTCCGGAAGACGAAGGCGCTTTATCATTAACATCAACTTTATATCTTGATGTTCCGCTGTGGAAAGGTGCAACCATAACTTTTAATCCTGAAATGTCAGGAGGAGAAGGTTTGTCTCAGGCCAAAGGACTAGGTGGTTTTCCTAACGGAGAAACTTTTAGAATTGGAGATTCCAAGCCAGTAGTTTACGTAGCCAGAATGCTTTTAGAACAAAAGTTTCAATTTAAAAATAATAGATCGTTACAATTGGTTTTCGGGAAATTTGGACTCTCAGACTATTTCGATAACAATACTTATTCTCACGATCCTAGAACACAATTTTTAAACTGGGCATTAATGACATACGGAGCTTGGGATTATGCGGCAAACACACGAGGATATACAGATGGTTTATATGCTAACTATCAATTTGACAGCTGGCAGGTTCGGGCTTCTTTAAGTGCTTTACCTACTTATGCCAATGGTCCAAATGTTGAGTTTAGCTTTAAAGATTCTAATGCTATAAATCTCGAAATTGAGAAAAAGATAGTATTTAAAAACAATGATACCAGTACAATTAAACTATTAGGATATCGAAATGTGGCTGGAATGGGAAATTATGACGAAGCTAATTCAAATTTTGTAACTACTCCTGATATCAAAAGTACAAGGCAAAACGGTCGTACTAAATATGGTATTGGTTTAAATATGGATTATACACATGGAGATAACTGGGGTCTTTTTGCAAGAATGAGTTACAATGATGGTAAAAACGAAACCTGGGCATTTACAGAAATTGACAGATCGGCGCAATTAGGTGCTAGTTTACAAGGAAAAATGTGGAACCGTCCGGATGATTTTGCCGGCATTGCTGTAGTAGCAAACGGATTATCAAACCCACATGAAAAATACCAAAAATTAGGAGGAAATGGTTTTATGATTGGTGACGGAAATTTAAATTATGGAGTAGAACAAATCGTAGAAGTTTTCTATTCGTTTTTAGTGCCTAACACACATATCACGCTTTCGCCAGATTATCAGTTTGCCATGAATCCCGGATATAATAAAGATCGCGGGCCGATTCAGTTTTTTGCATTACGATTCCATACAGAGTTCTAAGCTTAAAATGAAAATATAATTTAAAAAATAAAAAATCATCATTTAAAATACTTTTTAAAATGAACAAATTCATAAGAAATATTATTGCTTTTTCGCTTAAGAACAAAGCGTTTACCTTTTTCTGGGTAGGATTATTGGCAGTCGCCGGGTTTATTTCTTTCAAAAATATGCCTATCGATGCCTTTCCTGATGTAACCAACACTCAAATTATTATCATCACACAATGGAACGGAAAAAGTGCCGAAGAAGTTGAACGTTTTGTAACCTCTCCTATCGAGATCTCCATGAACTCGGTACAAAAAAAGACCAGCGTTCGTAGTATTACGATGTTTGGTTTATCGGTTATTAAAATTATTTTTGATGATGGTGTCGATGATACTTTTGCGCGTCTTCAGGTCAATAATTTATTAAAAAATGTCTCCCTTCCGGATGATGTCGAACCAGATGTTCAGCCTCCTTATGGTCCTACGGGCGAAATTTTCAGATATATTGTAAAAAGCGATAGCAGAGACAGTAGAGAATTGCTAACCTATCAAAACTGGGTTATCGACAAACAACTCCGTTCTGTTCCCGGTGTTGCCGATTTAAATGTTTTTGGAGGTCAAACTAAAACCTACGAAGTAGGTGTTGATCCTATAAAATTAGCAAAATACAACATTACACCGCTTCAGGTTTATAATGCCGTAAACGGAGGAAACCTGAATGTTGGTGGAGATATTATCGAAAAAAACGGTCAGGCTTTCGTGGTTCGCGGGGTTGGACTTTTAAAATCAATTCAGGATATCGAAAATATTATCGTAGACGATGCTAACGGAAACCCAATTTTAGTCAAGAATTTAGCGACAGTTTATGAAAGTGCTATGCCACGAGTTGGTCAAACTGGTTTGGCTAAAAATGATGACGTTGTCGAAGGTATTATTGTAATGCGAAAAGGAGAAAATCCGCAGGAAACATTAGCCTTGATTAAAGCTAAAATAAAAGACCTGAACGATAATGTTCTTCCAAAAGACATCAAATTGGTGACTTTTTACGATCGTGATAATTTGATGAATTTTACGACCGAAACTGTAATGCACAATTTATTCGAAGGAATTATTCTGGTTACCTGCGTCGTGTTTCTTTTCATGGCCGACTGGAGAACTACTTTTACCGTTTCGATTGTTATACCGTTATCCTTATTATTCGCGTTTCTATGTCTAAAAATGATGGGAATGAGCGCCAACTTACTGAGTTTAGGTGCGGTCGATTTCGGGATTATAATTGATGGTGCCGTCGTTATGGTCGAAGGTTTATTTGTAGTATTAGATCATCGGGCGCATCAATTGGGTATGACGGCTTATAATAAAATTGCCAAAGGAAGTTTGATTAAGAAAACCGGAGCCGAAATGGGTAAAGCCATCTTTTTCTCTAAATTAATCATTATAACCGCCTTATTGCCAATATTCTCGTTCCAGAAAGTCGAAGGAAAAATGTTCTCTCCCCTGGCCTATACTTTAGGTTTTGCTTTAATGGGTGCGTTACTTTTTACCTTGACATTAGTTCCTGTTTTATCGCACATTCTTTTAAATAAAAATGTAAAAGAAAAAAACAATCCGTTTGTTAATTTCTGGAATCGAATTGTAAGCAAAAGTTTCGCCTGGACATTCAAACATAAAGTACAAACCCTTATTGGTTCGATTTCGCTTTTGGCAGTTGTGTTTTTCTCTGCTACATTTTTAGGAACAGAGTTTTTACCACAATTAAATGAAGGAGCTTTATGGGTAACCGCCGAATTACCAATGAGTACGTCATTGCCGGAAAGTGTCAAAACTGCGGCGATTATTAGAAAAGATCTCGAAAGTTTTCCTGAAGTAAAAAATGTTTTATCGCAAACCGGAAGAAGTAATGACGGAACGGATCCTAATGGTTTCGGATTTATACAGCTTCAGGTTGATTTAAAACCAAAATCAGAATGGAAACGAAAAATAAGTATGGATGATTTAATTAATCAAATGGATGAAAAGCTAAAAGTTCACCAGGGAATTACGTATAATTATTCGCAACCCGTAATTGATAACGTAGCCGAATCTGTAGCAGGATTTAAGGCTTCAAATGCCGTAAAAATTTATGGAGATGATCTTGATAAACTAGATGAATTGTCGAATGAAGTTTTAGCTCAGATAAAAAATATTCCAGGTATAAAAGATGCCGGAATTCTACGAAATGTTGGTCAGCCGGAAATTAGCGTTGTACTCGACAGAGATAAAATGGCGGCTTATGGCGTAACCTTAAGTGATGCGCAAGCCGTTTTGGAATTAGCTTTTGGAGGAAAAACAGCAACTGAAAAGTACGAAGATGACAAAAAATTCGATGTCAGAGTTCGTTTTTCTAAAGAATACCGTAAAGACGAAAATGATATTGCCGAACTTAAAGTTCCTACCATCAGCGGAATTAAAATTCCTTTAAAAGAAATTTGTGACTTAAAAACCATTACGGGGCCTGCATTCATTTACAGAGACAATACCAAACGTTTTATTGGAGTAAAATTCTCTGTTCGTGATCGAGATTTAGGTAGTACCATTGCCGAGGCACAAGCAAAAGTCGCTAAAATGAAATTGCCAACAGGATATACCGTAGGCTGGACTGGTGAATTTGAAAATCAGGTTCGTGCCAGCGCTCGTTTAGCTCAGGTTGTACCTATCAGTTTAATTGGGATATTTGTTCTCTTATTTATTCTATTCGGAAATATTAAAGATTCATTGTTGGTTTTAGCCAATGTTCCGTTTGCAATTATCGGAGGAATTATCGCTTTGCATCTTACCAGAATGAATTTCGGAATCTCGGCAGGTGTTGGTTTTATTGCCTTGCTAGGAATTTGTATTCAAAACGGAGTGATTCTGATATCCGAATTTCATCATAATTTAAAAGCAAAATTCACACTCGAAGAATCTATATTTATGGGCGTAAAAGCCAGAACAAGAGCCGTAGTAATGACTGCGCTTATGGCGTCTATAGGTTTAATGCCAGCAGCAATTTCAACCGGAATTGGTTCTGAATCTCAAAAACCATTAGCCATTGTGATTATCGGAGGATTAATTACAGCCACCGTGTTAACGCTTCTGGTATTCCCTATTATCTTCTGGGTGTTCAACAGAAAAAAAGATATTCCAATCGAATAACAATATTTAAGATAGATTAATTGGTTAAATTAATTTGATTAGGTTTGAAAGAAAAAAGCATCATTATTTTTAATGGTGCTTTTTTTAATTTCGATAACTATTAGTTCACTATATTGCGTACTATTTTTATTACATACAAAACCCTTATGAAATACGTTTATTTTCTAGTTGCCTTATTTTTTATCTCGTTTCTTGCTTCAGTAATTAATCCAAAAGAAGGATTTACTTGTTTTCTTGAAGTCATTCCGGCTATTATTGGTTTTCTGGTTTTAGCTTTTACTTTTAAAAAATTCCGATTTACCAATTTTACTTATACCCTGATCTTAATTCATTGTATCATTTTGTTCATTGGCGGACATTATACGTATGCCGAAGTTCCGTTTTTTGATTATATCAAAGAAGTTTTTCATCAAAGCAGAAATAACTATGATAAAGTAGGTCATTTTGCACAGGGTTTAGTGCCGGCAATGATCATAAGAGAATTATTTATTCGTAAAAAAGTAATCAGTAATCAAAGTTTTTTCAACTTTATTATAGTATCCATTTGTCTTGCTATAAGTGCAACGTACGAATTTATCGAATGGTTTGTATCGATCGCAACCGGAGATGGCGGCGATGCGTTTTTAGGAACTCAGGGTTATGTCTGGGACACACAATCTGATATGCTTTTTGCGACTATTGGTGCAATTACAGGATTGATTCTACTCTCTAAAATACAAAATAAAGGAATTCAAAAAATAGACTTTTAAGAATCATCTATTTTTTTAGGAGCTATTTCCCGCTGTCCTTCCAAATCTTTTGCTTTTTAAAGAAAAAAGCAAAAGGATTTTCCCTCCCATCGAGGCTAAAAATAATCCAATAAAAAAACGACCTACTGCTCAATGAAGGTCGTTTTTGTATACTAACTCAAAACTAGATTTAAACTTTTATTTTATGTCTTTCAAAAGAGCAATAGCCTCTGCTGCATTTGATAGTTGTGCATATTTTAAAGCTGTAAATCCTTTATCATTTCTAACAGATGCATTTGCTCCGTTTGCTAATAAAACTTTTATAATCTCTACTTTGTTGTAGCGTGCCGCTATCATTAATGGAGACAAATCCTCAGATAATTGGTTTACGTCAGCTCCGTATTCTATTAATTTTTTAACAAATTCAAGATCTCCTTTACTAACTGCCACATTTAGTGGAGTTGAAAAACTGTGTACGATTTCCATTTGTGGTTGTACAAATGATGTTTGATTTGATGCCATTGAAACATTTGCAAATGCTACTAAAGCTACTCCTAAATAAATGATTGAATTTTTCATAATGATTGATTGTTGATTGATTAATGATGATTTTTAATTTCTATGTAAATGTAATTCTATTTCTTGTATTATGCATAACAAAGTACCATGTTTTAACTAATTCTTAACTTTCGAGTAACAAACGCCGTATAAAGGTAAAATCTATGTTACTTCAAGTAAGCTTCTATACAATAGACGCCATAATATCAAAAATGTTACAGTGAAATAGAAATTAATTAAAAAAAACTTCAAAAAAATTTTAATATCATAAATCCAAGACTTTAGTTTTTTTTAACTTTACTTAATATAACGCCTCTAAAATGAGCTTGTTATATCACATCCAAAAACAAAAAAAAAATTAATAACCTTTAAATTATAAATTATGGGAATCATCAAAAAAATTCTGGTAATCCTGATCCTGATTCTGGCTATTGTTCTGGTTGCAGCTTATTTTATGCCTAAGAATTATGCTGTCGAAAGAGAAATAACCATAAACAAACCTGTTGATAGTGTTTTTAACTATGTAAAATATTTAAAAAACCAAAACGAATTTAGCGTTTGGGCTAACATTGATCCGAAAATGAAAGTAACCTATTCAGGAAATGACGGAGCTGTGGGTTCAAAATCAGCCTGGGAAAGTGACGTAAAAGAAGTTGGCGTTGGCGAACAGGAAATTACCAATATAACAGAAGGTAAACGCATTGATTTTGCTTTACGTTTCAAAAAACCAATGGAAGATACCGCTGTGGGATTCATGTCAACAGAAACTGTTGCGGGAAATCAAACTAAAGTAAAATGGGGAATTAGTGGCGTTATCCCCTACCCGATGAATATCATGCTGCCCATGATGAAAATGGATCAGATGATTGGTAACGATTTACAAAAAGGTCTTGAAAATCTAAAAGATAAACTAGAAGAATAATCTACACATTTTTAAAAATAAAAAAGCATCAGTTACAACTGATGCTTTTTTGTTATTCTTATTTTGCGTTTTTTAACATTGCGATAGATTCAGTTGCTTTTGCGTACTCTGCATAATGTATTGCTCGCAAACCTTTTTCATTCTCGATCCTTGGATTAGCGCCACTAGCCAATAAAATTTCAACAATTTCAAATTTATTAAAACGGGCTGCCAGCATTAACGGTGACATATCCCTAATCACCTTATTGAGATTGGCTCCGTATGCAATTAATTTTTTAACACTTTCAATGTCTCCCGCACATACGGCGTAATGTAGAGATGATACTTCATAGGCAGGAGAATCGATTGGATCTTTTACTACTTGCCTGATATTCGATGCATTTAATACGCTTGTAGACATAGCTAGCGCTACAGCTAAAATAATTACTGATTTTTTCATGTTGATTGATGATTATATGATTGATGATAAAATTAAATTAATGCTAAAATGACATTTTTAATTTTTTTGATTACTCTATTAGTCTCCCAAACAATCAAATAAGTTACACTCAAATGCAAAAAAAATAAAAATAAAAAAACGCAACCCGAATAAACTCCACATTGCATTTCTCTTTACTTCTTTTTTTTTAACTTTTCTATCAATTTACACAAAAAGAAAATGCCTTGCTATTAGTATAACAAGGCATTTTTATTTTAATAAACTTATGATTTAAATATTCACTTAAACCAAAAAATTATTCTTTATTCTTAAGATATTCAATTACATTTTTTTCGATACGCTGATCAATATTAGCGATATCTGCTTTTACGAATTTCTCTCCTAAAATATTTTCATATAATTCAATATATCTTTCAGAAACTGATTCTATATAAGCATCTGTCATATCAGGAATTTGTTGTCCGTCCTGACCCTGAAAACCATTTTCAATCAACCAACGACGTACAAATTCTTTTGATAATTGTTTTTGTTCTTCGCCTTTATCTTGTCTTTCCTGATATCCGTCAGCATAGAAATAACGAGAAGAATCTGGTGTGTGAATTTCATCAATTAAAACAATAACGCCATCTTTTGTTTTACCAAATTCGTATTTTGTATCTACTAAAATTAATCCGCGTTCAGCAGCAATTTCAGTTCCTCTCTGAAACAAATCGCGTGTATATTTTTCTAAAACAATATAATCTTCTTCAGTAACAATTCCTTTGGCCAAAATATCTTCACGAGAAATATCTTCGTCATGAGAACCATTATCCGCTTTTGTAGTTGGCGTAATAATTGGTTCAGGAAATTTATCATTTTCCTTCAATCCTTCAGCCATTGTTACACCGCAAATTTGTCTTTTTCCTGCAGCATATTCACGAGCAGCATGTCCTGAAACATAACCACGAATCACCATTTCTACTTTAAAAGGCTCACATAAATGTCCAACAGCAACATTAGGATCCGGAGTTGCAATCAACCAGTTTGGTACAATATCTTCAGTTAATTCCATAAATCTGGTCGCGATCTGATTTAAGATTTGCCCTTTATACGGAATACCTTTTGGTAAAACCACATCAAAAGCCGAAAGTCTGTCTGTTGCTACCATTACCAAAAGCTCGTCGTTTATGTTGTAAACTTCTCTCACCTTTCCGCGGTAAACTGATTTCTGATCTGGAAAATTAAAATTTGTAGTTGTGATTGTATTGCTCATTATTGTTAGTTGTCTTGTTTTTTATGAATGCAAATTTAAAACTAATTAAAAGAGCAAGCAAGTTTTTTAGTCGCAGTTTACAGGCGCAGTTTGCAGTCGCAGTTTTCAGTCTCAGTATTCAGTCGTGCTTAATATATAAGTATACATTTAAAGTGCTCGCTTGAACTTTGTCAAAGTTTTAAACTTTGACAAAGTTTCTGTGATGTTTCAAAAATATTCAATCAACTACGTTACGCCATGACTGAATACTGAGACTGTAAACTGTAAACTGAGACTGAGACTGAGACTGAATACTGCGACTGCGACTGTAAACTTATTTAACAAGCGTCGAATTAAACAAATTCAAAATTCTGCTGTATTCGTCAATCCAGGAATACGTTTCTTTAAAACCGTGTGATTCAACAGGGAAAGATGCTAAACTCCAGTTTTTCTTTTGTAACTCAATAAAACGTTGCGATAAACGAACGATGTCTTTATATTCTACGTTGTCGTCTACCATTCCGTGTAACATTACCAGATTTCCTTTTAAATTATCAGCATAATAAATAGGAGAGCTTTTTTTGTACGCTTCAGGATCAGTTTCCGGGAAATTCAAAATATTTCCTGTGTATCCGTGATTATAATGTGCCCAATCTGTAACAGAACGCAATGCTGCACCTGAAGCAAATTCACCAGGAGTCGTTAGCATTCCCATTAAAGTAATGAATCCACCATAAGAACCACCGTAGATGCCTACTCTATTAGCGTCGATTCCGTATTTTTCTACTAATACTTTTTTCCCGTCAAGATGATCAGACAAATCTTTTCCTCCCATAAAACGGTAAATACCAGTTCTAAAATCACGTCCGTAACCATCACTTCCTCTATAATCGATATCCAAAACAGTATAACCTAAATCGGTCAGCATGTTATGAAACATATATTCTCTATAATAGTTACTCCAATAATTGTGAGCATTCTGCAAATAACCCGCACCGTGAACAAAAATCACCGCTGCTTTATTGGCGTTTTCAGTTTTTGGAGTATATAATCTCGCATTTACAGGAGTTCCGTCTTGTGCTTTAAATGTAATAACCTCAGGTTCTCTCCATTTATAGCTTTTAAAACTTTCTGATTGAGATGAAGAAATTTGCTGTAAAGTGGTGTTCTTTTTATTATCAGCTATATAAAAATCCCAAGGAATATTTTTATACGAATAACGAACTAAAAGTGATTTTTCGTCAGGAGAAACTACTACTTCGTGTGCACCGTCTTTTGTTAAAATTGGTTCTAAAGCGCCGCCGGTAGAAGCTAATTTATAAAAGTTTCTATTTCCCGGATGTGTTGTATTTGTCGTCAAATAAAATGCTTTTTTATCCTTAGATAAAGTCACATCACGAACTTCCCAATTTCCGCTGGTTAATTGCGTTTTCTTACCTGATTTTAAATTATAAGTATACAAATGAGAATATCTCGTAGCTTCTGACTGAAAATAAAGGGTCTCATTATCTGCCAGAAAACCTAAAATTCCCGAATCAAAAGAATACGACGGGATTCCAGGACCAGCAATCCAGGCGTCGTCATGTTGATATTCTATTTCTTTAAACGTTCCATTGTCAAGATTTAAACTTACCAGCCATCTGTCTTTATTGTCCTGACTTCTGATTTCTACAATTGCCAAAGATCCGTCTTCGTTATAAACAGGTGCCTGACTTGTAATTAGCTTATCTTCTTTTGCTTTATTTTTTAAACTATCATACGACTCATAATACTTTGGAGCATCCTGAATATGACTTAAGCTCGAAAAATTCACATAGTAAACAGTATCTTTTGCAACAGAATAAATTCCGAATTTAGTTTTTACAAAATTTGACGTTGATACTTTTTCTTTGGTATCCGGAGTTTTATTATAACCATCATCTGTTATAAAAACTTCCATTTTTTCTTTTTTAACCTCTGGTTCTTCAACTAAACTAAAAGTCGCGAAATTTCCGTTTGGATTTGCTTTTAGATTGTAGAAATTATCTTTTCCATAAAAATATTCTTTAGCAAAATCAGATTTTACCGCTTTGGTTTTAGCAAGATTCCATTCTTTCTTGGCTGCTGCATCTCGAATAAACTGAAATAATTCTTTTTGCTGCGTCTTTAAAAAAGAATCTTTTTCCTCAGTTTTATCTTTTTTAGTTCCTTTATTAAAGTTGGTTATTTGCAGAACCGTTCCTTCTTTTGTATCATATTTGAAGATATTATCATTTTGCTCAAAAAATAATATTCCTGTCGTTGCTCCCAATTCAAGATTAGAAATTGGCGTACTTTGCTGAATGATTTTCTTGATCGCTTTTGTGCTGATTTTATATGAATACAAGCCTCCTTTGTCTACATAATAAACAACATCTGAATTTGTTTTTCTTTTAAAATCCTGTTTAGAAAATGCAGCTTCTTTTGGATCAACCAAAACCGGTTTTGCTGCTCCTTTTTGCCAGGAATAAGTACTTGCGCCTAATTCGTCTTTAGGATTCCATTCAAAATAAACTTTTTTACCATCCAGAGACCAGCGTCCGTTTGTGGGTTGATTTCCAATAAAAGATTCGCCTTTCATTATTTCTTCTAATTTCAATGTTTGGCTTTTGCCCGAAATTGAAAGAATTAAAAAGGCAAGGATAAAAATGTTTTTTGTCATGGTATTAGTTTTTTTGATCTAACAAAAATACACTTTGAGAATTATTAAAAAAATGTTTTTACTATTTGCTTGCGAAATTCTTTGCGTAATATTCAAATAACAAAAAAAATCCTTGAAGAATAATCTTCAAGGATCCTAATTTTATTAAAAGTTTAAAAATAGATTTTTAAACTGATACTCTGATTTATAAAAATTTGTTGCCTTTAATTAGCTGGCAACAGATTCTTTATTCAAAATTTTTGAAGCTAGATATTCCGCCACGCCATCTTCTGCATTGGTTTTAATCACTTCCAGATTAGGCAGGGTTTCTTTTAATAATGCCGGAGCATTTCCCATGATTAAACCTTTTCCTGAAGCCGATAACATTTGCACATCATTAAAACCATCTCCAAAAGAAATTGCCTGATCCAGCGTAAATCCTTTTTTCTCCAGCACTCTCTCGATCGCCACTGCTTTATCAATAGATTTATCCATGAATTCTAAGCAAGTTGGCAAACTAAAAGCATGATGCAAATGTTCTGACGAATGAGCCAAAATATCGTCTTTTAGTTTGACTAATTTTTCGTGATCATCACATGAAAAGAAAATTTTAATGGCACCAAAATCTTCCAGGTTTTTATAATCTACCAATTCAGGATGGTATTTTAAATCTGCCTGAAAAGCATTTAGTTTTTCGCTCCATTTATTGGTTTGCCAAACATTTTCTTTAAATAAAACTACCGTGATTTCTGGATCAATTTCTACATTTAAGGCTGCTTTTACAACGTCGCTGTCTAAATTAAAAGCAAATAATTCTTCTTTTTCAGGTGAATGTATTCTCGCTCCGTTTGAGCTTACCAAATAAACCGGAACTTCAAGAGTTTCGATAATCGCCATCGCGTCAAGATGATGACGTCCTGTAGCGACTACAATAAGATAATTTTGATTGTGAAGTTCCTGAAAAATTGATTTAGTATAATCTGAAATTCTATGCTGTGGGTTGAGTAAAGTTCCGTCCAGGTCACTTACTACAACTTTTATATTTTTTAATTTTGTCATATTAAAGGTCAAATATTTTTGATGCACAAATTTACGGCTTTACCGCTAGAAGAGCAAAGATAAAAAGGCTTTAAAGCTTAAATTGTAATAAGTTTATTATTTATTTAACTATTTGCTTAACTATTGCTTTTTTATAAATTAAATTTTGACAATGCCCGTTTTATATAAATTTATAGCTTTCTGTATTATGCTTTCAATTTGTTGCAACGGCAAATCTTCATCAGTATTTAGTAACATAATTTTCATTCTTGAACGGTTTTCCTGAATCAAAAAAACTTCATCAAAATGCTTTCCTTCAACAATTGCTAAATAAGGTTGTTTGATTTTTTTGTGCATCCATAAATAGCAGAACATTTTGCCTTTATAACAAAAAAAAGGCATTCCGTATTTTAAAGTATTGGTAATATCAGGATCTTGTTTTAGAATAATTTGTTTCAATGCAAGAAATATTCCTTTTACAGGTTCTTCTTGTTTTAAGTAAAAATCATCTAATTGCTTCATTTTTAATACCTACGTCACACTAAAATTTACCTCAATTCATTTTTTTTTCTACCAATATTTAATGCCTAATGGCGCAGAGCATCTAAAACTATAATTCTTTTATAGATATCTTGTCTAACATTAATCAAAAAAATATTCGTTTTATACAATCCTTATAAAGATATGTATAAAACGAATATCATTAAACATCAAAACACATTTTACGATTTACATTTGACATTTACAAAAATTAAAAACTTAATCGTGATTTTCTATTTGTTTATAAGCATCGATTACCTTTTTCACTAATCTGTGACGTACAATATCTTTATCATCAAGATAAATAATACCAATACCATCAACGTCTTTCAAAACCAGAATTGCTTCTTTCAGACCAGAAATAGTTCTGCGTGGTAAATCGACCTGTCCCGGATCACCCGTAATCATGAATTTGGCATTTTTTCCCATACGGGTCAAAAACATTTTCATTTGCGAATGCGTCGTGTTTTGTGCTTCATCCAGAATTACGAAGGCATTATCAAGCGTACGACCACGCATAAAAGCCAATGGTGCAATTTGAATAATTCCTTTTAAAATGTAATCTTCGAGCTTTTCGTTGGGTAACATATCGCGCAAAGCATCATAAAGTGGCTGCATGTACGGATCAAGTTTTTCTTTCATATCACCAGGTAAAAAACCAAGATTTTCTCCTGCTTCTACTGCTGGTCGTGTTAATATGATCCTTTTTACTTCTTTATCTTTAAGTGCTTTAACGGCCATTGCGACACCCGTGTACGTTTTTCCGGTTCCTGCCGGACCAACTGCAAATACCATATCATTTTTTTTGATGGTATCTACCAATAACTGCTGGTTAGGCGTCATTGCTTTTATTATTTTACCGCCAACTCCATGAACTAATATTTTGTCATGGTCTAATGATTTTCTTTCATCCTGACCATCACTCATAATTACACGTTCAATTACATTATCGTCAATGTTGTTGTATCGGGTAAAGTGAAGCATAAGCCTCTGAAATCTTTTTTCGAATTCATCTAAAACTTCTTTTTCGCCAAATGCTTTCAAAGTCGTCCCTCTCGCTACTATTTTAAGCTTTGGGTAGTACTTTTTAATTATTTCAAGATGAGTGTCTTGAGCGCCCCAAAAGTCTTTTGGAGCGATGTCTATTAGCTCGATAATTCTTTCGTTCAAATGAGATAAATTTAAATTAAAAATAAATTTGTTTTGTAAATCTATTGCTGTCGGGTATTTTTTTAGTTTATCATTTACGATCGCAATCGCAGTTTTTAATATTGATTAAAATTTACTTAAAATTTTAAGTAAAATCAGGTTTTTATTAAAAGACTGAAAACTGAAACCGCAAACTGGGACTACTATATACGTTTACTATAATTTTATCGCAATTTGTCTTTTCTTTCTTTCAATTTGCATTTAGTATTCTTAGATTTGCATTTCTCAAATTTAATGAAAATTAGATTTATATACTACCAATAGTTATAAACAAAATTATGTCAATAATTACCCTTACTACCGATTACGGCTTAAAGGACCACTTTGTTGGTTCGCTTAAGGGTAAAATTTTATCTGAGTATCCAGAAGCTACAATTGTTGATATTTCGCACGACGTTGATCCTTTCAATAATGCAGAGGCAAGTTATATCGTTGGGGCATCTTATTTAAGTTTTCCTAAAGGTACCGTGCATTTAATTGGCGTAGATATTGAGCGCAATAAAGAAAATCAACACATTGCCATGCAATGGAACGATCATTACTTTATATGTGCCGATAATGGAATTTTAAGTATGCTTACGCAGAAAATTGTTCCGCAAAAAATTGTTGCCATCAACATACACGATCGTTTCCCTAAGGAATCAAGCGATCTGGATATTTTTATACAAGTTGCATGCCACATTTCTAAAGGCGGCTTACTAAATGTTATTGGAAAAGAAATCACAGAAATCAAACAAATTACCGAATTGCAACCTGTTATTGCAGCCGATGCCGGTTCGATAAAAGGATACGTGATTTACATTGATCATTTTGGAAACGTGGTGACTAATATTTCTAAAAAACAATTTTTAGAAATTTCCCGAGGACGCCCTTATGAAATCGTAATGAAACCAAGAAGCATCAAAACAATTTTACCTAATTATTCTGCTATTGCGAGTTCCGACAAGTATCCTATAAAAACTTATGAAGGAGAAAAACTGGCTATTTTTAATGAAGCCGGATTTCTTGAAATTGCCATTTTTAGAAGCAATCCTTCTAAAGTAGGTTCTGCGAATAGTTTATTGGGATTAAATTACCGAGATGTAATTACGATTAAATTCAACTAAAATTTTAGAATTTAGATTAAATAGCTCGCAGATTTCACAATTTTATACTCGCGTGATATTGTCTTTCCATTTAGAAATAAAAAAAATAATCAATTACATTATAAACATAGCTCGTGGTTTCAACCACGGGAACGTATTATATATAGCAACATATCTTAAGTACATTGCATCGTCGTGGTTGAAACCACGGACTATATTTGAATATTATATTTATTAGAATCTGAAAAAACGATGATTTTATAATATTTTACTTTTTCCTAAAAAGAACCGTCAATTTTGGTATTTTTGCGCACCTGAAGTAATTTTAGATTCAAAAAAAATCTAAAATCTAAAATCAGCAATCTAAAATTATAATATGTTTGTTAGAATAGTAAAAATGAGTTTTCACGAGGAAAAAATTCCGGACTTTCTGGAAAATTTCGAAAGTGTGAAAGACAAAATACGAAATGCAGAAGGAAATCGTTTTTTAGAATTGTATCAGGACAAAAATGACAAATGCATCTTTTTTACTTATAGTTATTGGGAAACCGAAGAAGATTTAGAAAATTACAGACAATCCGAGCTTTTTAATACGGTTTGGAGTTTTACAAAGCAATTTTTCAATGCAAAACCGGAAGCGTGGAGCGTGGATAAATTGGTCTCTTTAGCTTAAAATTAGTTATTGCTGAATCTGAAAATAGAAATGACTTAACCGCAAAGAACGCAAAGATAATATTCAAGCTTTTTGAAAAACAAAAAGTTCGCAAAGCTAAAAACCGAAACAAAAAACAATTAAACATTAAAAATGCCTTTAAAAAGATGTTCTAATCAAAGTGGTTCTTTAGAAGATTTCTATTCTGAAGTAGCATCTTCAAGCAATACAACTTTATCAAAAATTGGTAAATCGATGCTTGAAGTTGTTAACTTGATTGATAAAACATTCGTTGATACAAAAGTTTTTGGATTAACTTCTCATGAAAATCTTTTACTTTTTTCAGAAGACAACTGGATGTCTGATTGGTATATTGTAATTACTCCAAGCGGACTAGAAGAATATGACCTCGAATACAAAATGACAAAAGAGAGTCAGCCATGGGAAAATGCCTTCGTAAAAGGAGGGACAAAATCTCTTGAAAAGTTCAAAGATCTTATTATAATTGCCATGATTGAAAGCAAAGGATGGCACGAAAGTGAAGAGCTTAAGACATTACACAAACAAATTAAAATCAATCGATAATATTTTAAATAAAATAATCTTTTAAGTTATAAGTTTGCAAAAGAAACCTGAAACAAGAAAAACTTGAAACAAAAATAAGTTACATGAAATCAATCATTTTACGGGAAATAAAATCCTTTTTTGGCTCTCCTATTGGCTATTTGGTCATTGCTATTTTCTTAATTAGCAACGGACTATTTTTATGGGTATTCGAAGGAGACTATAATATACTAAATTCCGGTTACGCAGATCTGACTCCGTTTTTTACATTAGCGCCATGGATTTTAATTTTTCTGATTCCGGCGGTTACAATGAGGAGTTTCTCTGACGAAAAAAAGCAAGGAACATTAGAATTGCTTTTAACCAAACCATTATCAGTTTGGGAAATTGTAAACGGAAAATTCTTCGGTTCCCTCCTATTGATTATTTTGGCTATTATTCCAACATTTATATATGTAAAGGTAATTTCTAATTTGGGTTCTCCTGAAGGAAACATCGATATGGGAAGTACGATTGGTTCATATTTTGGGTTATTATTTCTTATTGCAGCCTATTCAGCAATTGGGATTTTCACTTCTACCCTGTCCGAAAATCAGATTGTCGCTTTTATCATCGCGGTTTTTCTATGTTTTATCTTTTATTTCGGATTCGAAGGTTTGGCAACATTAATTCCGGGATATTCTACTATTATTTCGGCTTTGGGTATGCAGGATCACTTTAAAAGTATGAGTCGGGGTGTGATTGATACTCGTGATGTTATTTATTTTCTAAGCATTACAGTATTATTCCTGTCTATTACCGTTTATCAATTAAAATCTTTTAAAGCGTAATGAAAGCATCTACTCAACAAAATATCAAAACGTTAGGTATAACCGTTTTTGTTTTAATCGTTTTAAATGTTCTAGGAAGTTTATTTTTCCACCGATTTGATTTAACCAAAGACAAACGATATACTTTATCCGAAACTTCTTTGCAGATCATAAAACAGGTTAAAAATCCGTTATCGATCAAGATTTACATGCAAGGCGATTTGCCGGCAGATTTTAAACGCCTGCAACAGGAAACGAGACAATTACTTGAAGAATTTCAGGCCTATAACCGTAATATTGTTTTTGAATTCGTGAATCCGCTAGAAAACGGAGAAGACAACATGGATGTTATAAAATCTCTGTATCAAAAAGGTCTTACCCCTATAAACATTACTGTTGACGATAAAGGAAAGCAATCTCAGGCAATGGTTTTCCCGTGGGCTATTGCGGTTTACAATAATAAAGAAGTTAATATTCCTTTATTGAAAAATATAATGGGCGCTTCGACTACACAAAAAGTTATCGGATCGATCCAGCATTTAGAATATTCTATTGCAGATGCTATCAATAAAATCAGCAAAGACAGGCAAAGAAAAGTTGCTATTATAAAAGGAAACGGAGAATTAAACGAAGTACATATTGCTAAAATGCTAATGCAAATTCGCGAAAGCTATTACATTGGGCCTTTTACTTTAGATTCTGTAGCGAAAAATCCAACAGGAACTTTAGATGCATTAAAAAAATACGATTTAGCGATTATTTCAAAGCCAACACAAACTTTTTCTGATGAAGAAAAACAAGTTCTGGATCAGTTTATCATGAACGGTGGAAAAACCTTATGGCTAATCGATCAGGTTGCGGCAGATATGGATAGCTTGTACAATCAATCAGGGGCGACATTAGCGTATCCGAGAGATTTGAATCTGAATGATATGTTCTTTAAATACGGATTCAGAATAAATCCTGATCTGGTAAAAGACGAACGTGGAAGCAAATTAAAACTAGCTACAGGAGAACAAGGAAGCGCAACACAATACCAGGAATTTATCTGGAAATTTGCTCCTGTTGTAGTGCCAACAAGCAATAATCCTATTGTGAAAAATTTAGGTGAAATTAAATTTGATTTTGCGAGTCCGATTGATACTTTGAAAAACGGAATTAAAAAAACAGTTTTATTGCAATCGTCTCAATATTCGAAAGTAGTTGGAACGCCAACCGAAATAAATTTAAATAGCGTAACCGAGAAAACTTCGCCTCAGGATTATATCAATAAAGGAAACATTCCTCTTTCAGTTTTATTAGAAGGCTCTTTCCATTCGGCTTTTGAGAATCGTGTTTTGCCTTTTAAAGAAAGTTCTTTTATTGCAAAAGGAAAGCCAAACAAGATGATTGTAATTGCAGATGGTGATTTGGCCAGAAATCAATTAGACAAAAATATGATGCCCGTAGAATTAGGTTACGATCAGCGTACAGGCAACTTATACGACAATAAAGATTTTATGATGAATTGCATTAATTATTTGTTGGATGATACCGGACTTATTAACATTAGAAGCAAAGATGTCAGCTTACCTTTATTAGACAGAGAGAAAGTTTACAACAATTACAGCCTGACTCAATTCATAACTATCGGACTTCCAATTCTAATATTATTAGTTTTTGGATTGGCTTTTACTTACATCCGAAAAAGAAAATACAGCAAATAGATGTTAATAAAAAAATTGCGAAACTAAGATTGTTTACGATATATTTGTAATCCGTATCTTTAGCGTCTAAATGCTGAGAAATACAACAAAAAATAAAACAAAAGAGATGAAATTTATAGTATCGAGTTCGTACTTATTAAAACAATTACAAGTTTTAGGTAGTGTAATCAACAGTAACAATACGTTGCCTATTTTAGATAACTTTTTATTTGAACTAGACAATAATGAGTTGACAGTTTCGGCTTCGGATCTTGAAACTACTATGTCTGCTACATTATCAATCGATTCTACAAGTAAAGGAAGCGTAGCTGTACCAGCAAAACTTTTGCTTGAAATTTTAAAAACGTTTCCTGAACAGCCTTTAACGTTTACGGTTGAAGAAAACAATACGGTTGAGATTAGTTCAAATTCTGGTAAATATGCTTTAGCGTATGCAGCAGGAGAAGAATTTCCTAAATCAGTAAATCTTGAAGATCCTTCTGTAACTTTAGTTCCTGCAGATGTTTTGGCAACTGCTGTAAGTAAAACTATTTTTGCTGCCGGAAATGACGATTTACGTCCGGTTATGTCCGGAGTTTTCTTTCAGTTCTCTCCTGAAGGTTTGACTTTTGTTGCTACAGATGCTCACAAATTAGTAAAATATGCCCGTACAGATGTAAAAGCATCTCAGGTTGCGGATTTTATTATGCCAAAGAAACCTTTGAATATCTTAAAAAGTATTTTAGGAAGTTCTGATGCTGAAGTAAAAATTGAATACAACGATTCGAATGCGACTTTCTCATTTGACAATTATATCTTAATGTGTCGTTTGATCGACGGAAAATACCCTAATTACGAAGCGGTAATTCCTAAAGAGAATCCGAATAAGTTAATGATCGACCGTTCTTTATTTTTAAGTTCAGTAAAACGTGTGGCGATTTTCTCTAACAAAACTACACACCAAATTCGTTTAAAAATTGCAGGAGCTGAATTAAACGTTTCTGCAGAAGATATCGATTACTCAAACAAAGCTGAAGAAAGATTGACTTGTGATTACCAAGGAGATGATCTTCAAATTGGTTTTAACTCTCGTTTCTTAACAGAGATGTTGACCAACTTACAATCGGATATGATTATGTTAGAAATGTCATTACCTAACAGAGCCGGGATTTTAACACCAGTAGATGGTTTAGAAGAAGGTGAAACTGTTACAATGTTGGTAATGCCTGTAATGTTAAATAGTTAACATCAAAACTTCTTTTTGTTACAGGGATTTTTTTTAGTTTCGAATTAAAGACATATCATTGTAAAAAAAAATATCGCTATTAACCAACCATTTTTTATACCTAGAAACCGCAATTCTTTTTTTAAGATTTGCGGTTTTTTATTTGGGGTATTTTTTTGTTTCAGGTTTTAGGTTGAAAGTTTTATGTTGAAATGTGATTACAGATTGGACTGATTTTTTTTTACCGCAAAGTGCGCAAGGTTTTTTTGACTTAGTTTGCGTTTACAAACGCAAAGTTCGCAAAGCTTTGTGTAAAAGCTTTGCGAACTTTGCGAAAAACCTTAGCGAGCTTTGCGGTAAAAAAAACACAATACGGGCAAACTTGAAACCTGAAACAAATACAAACCCGAAACAAACTTTTCCTTAACTTTGTAATATGAAAATAGAAATTTGGTCGGACATCATGTGTCCGTTTTGTTATATCGGAAAAAGACAACTGGAAACTGCTTTAGCTGAATTTCCAAGTGATGAATTTGAAATTGAGTGGAAAAGTTTTCAACTTGATCCTACTATTACGCCTCAGTCAGGCAAGGATGTTTTGACGTTTTTAGCCGAACGAAAAGGTATTTCGGTTGAGCAATCAATAGAAATGCATAAAGGTGTCACAGAACGCGCAAAAAGCGTTGGTTTAGACTATCACTTTGATAAAGCTGTTATTTCAAATTCTTTAACCTCGCATCGTATTATACAATTGGCTAAAAACAAAAAATTAGGCGATGCAATGGAGGAAATCTTCTTTAAAGCTTATTTTACTGAAGGAAGAGATTTAAATGATCCTGAAACTTTAACTGAATTAGCGGTTAAAGCTGGTTTAGATTCTAATGAAGTGAAAGAAGTTATCGAGAATGAAAATCTTTATTTAGATGACGTTCATTCTGATATTCATGAGGCGAATCAGATTGGTGTGCAAGGAGTTCCTTTTTTTGTTTTTGACAGGAAATATGCGGTTTCTGGTGCGCAGCCAGTAGAGGCTTTTGTGAATACCATTAAGGAAGGGTTGAAATAATAACATAATTTTGTCATCCTGACGAAGGAAGGATCACACTCGTAATTCGACAAAGTTTGCGGAGTTTCTAGTGTGATCCTTCCTTCGTCAGGATGACAAATTGAACGGAAAATTGGAACGCTCTTCGACTTCGCTCAGAGTGACAAGCTAATAAATCGTATTCATAATTGTAAAATAGTTTCTTCTAAATGAAAACGAATGCCATAGCCCTGATAGAAGTGGAAATCCTTTTGTGCCGGGGTTCGGCACAAAAGATTGGAACGGATAGCAGGAAATAGCTCCTAAATCAAAAATTAAATTCCAAATTTGAAAATTCCAAATTCCAAATTTCAGAAAATCTAAAATCTAAAATCTAAAATCTGAACTCTAAAATCTACAATCCTAAATAACTCCCATTTTTTGCATTAAGAAAGTGGCACTTTTATTTTTACAGATTCCGTTGCGGAGTTTGTAATCGAAATGGAGTTCGTTGTTTTGAATCTCTACTTCAAAACATTGATTGGTTAAAATATCCGGATATTCGTTTGTGGTTAAACATACTTCGATATCGTGTGTGGCAATGGCGCCAATGGCTTTTTTGGCAATGATTTTTTTCACTACTTCGATTGTTCCGTTACGTTTGTCGTCAGAGTTTGTTCCTCTTAAAATCTCATCTAATAAAACAAACGCGGGCTGATTGTCCAGAGCATCCATAATTTGTTTTAAACGCTTAATTTCGGCAAAGAAATACGATTCGCTATCGGCTAATGAATCAGACAAACGCATTGAAACTAAAACTGGAAGTGGATGAATGTTTGCTTTTGAGGCACAAACAACTGACCCTATTCCGCCAAGTACCATATTGATTCCTAAACTTCTTAAAAAAGTACTTTTTCCTGACATATTCGAACCTGTTAAAATCATAAACGATTCAGGATAAAAATGAGTGTCATTCCCTACTCTTGTCGCAGGATTTAGCAAAGGATGGCTTAGATCTGAAAATCCGATTTTGTATTCTGAATTGATCTCAGGGAAAACAAAATCAGGATTATTATAGGCAAGATTTGCTAAACTATTCAAGGCTTCAAATTCCCCAATAATCGCGATCCATTTTTCAAGTTCGGTAGAATAATTGTCTTTCCATTTTAAAAGAGCTTTTAAAACGTGCAGATTGAATAAAAAAGCCCCGTTGAACACAATGGCGGTTACCAGGTTGTTGATTGTATCCATTCTGGAGAACAATTCTGATAAATCTTTTAAGTGTTTGGTTGCGGTAGCATTTTTAAAAATAAGCTGTTTTTGCAGGTCGATTAATTTCTTTGACTGAAAGGTTTCAGTTTCGATTTTCTCAACCAGCAAGCTGTATTGTTTGATGATTTTATCGACGTTATCTGCTTTTGCAATTTCAGACTGAATTCGCTTAAAAGAACGTCCCATCACTATTAGATTTGCAATAAAAATATAAGAGAGATACGATAACAGGATTGTTTTTGATGTAATAAAATAAGCTGTTAAAAATCCTAAAAACAGGGTTGGAAGAATAATTGAAAGTGCAACTAAAACTTTAGGTAGGGAATTATTTTTAAATGAATTCCAATACAATAACGAATCATAAGATTCTTTCGAGTCGTTGCTGATCATGGCAAGAGCCAGGAAATCCTGACGCCAGTCGATTTTAGTTTTTAATTCGTTTATTGCTTCCTGATTTTCGAGAATAGTTTCGTTTGGAGAAAGGTTTAGTAACTGATTGGCTAATGTTTTTTTTCCGATAAAAGTTGCGGTTCTGTTGATATTTTGAAACAAGGAATGTTCTCCGAAAATATCCAGATCGTAAGCGTAGGGATGATGAAAATCATTAAATTCTATTCCGTTTTCAAAAGGAATTTTATCTCTTTTTAGATAAGTAATTTCGTTTTGATTAAGTTTTAAAATGGCTTTCGTAAGTTCTTTTTGAAAAGACAATTTTGAATGGATTCTCATTAAAAAAAGAAAACCAACAAAAGACAGAAAAGCAAATGCTACGTAAAGAATTTCGTTTGTTTTTATGTAATTAAACAGTAAGAATAAACAAAGAAAAATACTTAAAAGTCGCAGAATACTTATGCTATTGTATCTTTTGTTGATTTTATTAAAAATTGCTGTATAGTGCTCAACTTTATTTTGATATGCTTCCATTTTTTAAATTTAATGAAATACAAATATAGGTTTTACACTTACAAATATACTATCGAAGTAAAATTTTAGGTTTCATGCATTACTAAAACCGGCACAGAAACTTCTTTGGCTATTTTTTTAGTAAAACTAGAATCGAAAAGTCCTTCAAAAAATGATCGTTTGTGTGTTATGGTTGTAAGTACATCTATATCCTTATACAATATAAAATCAAGAATAGTTTCTTTTACTTCATCGCTTGGCAATACCAAAAACTCAATGTTTTCGTGTGCAAATTCTTTTTCCCATTCTTTAATGGTTACATCAGACACGTCTGAACTTGACGTTTTAACATAAAGACTTTTTACTTTTGCGTTTGTTTTTTTTGCGATATCCAAAACTTTTCTCAATTCGGCTTTGTCTTTATCGCGATAACGGGTTGTGAAACCAATGGTTTTTATTTTCTTGAATTTTGTATCGGCAGGAATACATAAAACGGGAACTTTAATTTCTGAAATCACTGCGCTGGTGTTTGATCCCAGGAAAAATTTGGTCCAGTCTGTAACTCCTGAAGAACCCATAATTACAAAATCGACATTATCTTCTTCGACTGCATTTCTTAGATTGTAAATCAAATCGCCATCCATCAAACGGTGTTTTATTACAATATCGCCTAAATTGCGTTCCTCTGCGATGGCTCTCAATTTTGGAATTTCATCTTTAAACACCTCAAATTTAGCCAATTCTATAGAGCTGTAGATTGCCGCATAGTTTTCCGGAAAAAACTGGCTATCGTATACAGGGATTTCAAACGTATGTAACAAAATAAGTTCGGCATTGACGAGTTTTGCAAATTCTAAAGCATGCACAAATGCATTTGTTGCACAGTCGGAAAAATCGGTGGGGAATAATATTTTTTTCATTTTGTTTGTGATTTAGAAGTTGTTCTCTCAAATTTAGTCATTCTAAAATCAAAATAGTCTGACAATTATCAGTATTTTAACATTTAATTTTATCTTATCAGATGTTTTTCAAATGACGAAAAGATGCTGCTTTCGGATAAGCTTGGAGGCAAAACTTTATAGCTTTTTTTATACCTTTGCGCCATGATAAATCAAGATTCTATAGTTGCATTAGCTACTCCATCCGGAGCCGGTGCTATTGCTATAATTCGAATTTCGGGTTCTGAAGCGATTGCGATTGGAAATTCGGTTTTTAAATCCATCAAAAACAAAGACTTAACCAAGCAAAAAACACATACTTTGCATTTGGGTCATATTGTCGATGATTCGAAAACACTTGACGAGGTATTGGTTTCTGTTTTTAAAGGACCAAATTCTTATACGGGAGAAAATACCATCGAAATTTCTTGCCATGGCTCTACTTATATTCAGCAGCAAATTATTCAGTTATTGTTGCGAAAAGGCTGTCGTATGGCTGATGCTGGTGAATTTACGTTAAGAGCTTTCCTGAACGGAAAACTTGATTTATCGCAGGCAGAAGCTGTTGCGGATTTGATTTCATCAGATAATGAAGCTTCGCATCAAATTGCTATGCAGCAAATGCGTGGTGGTTTTAGTAATGAAATTGCCAAATTGCGCGAGGAACTTTTAAACTTTGCTTCTTTGATCGAACTAGAATTGGATTTTGCAGAAGAAGATGTAGAATTTGCCGACAGAACTCAATTTCATGAATTATTAAACAGAATCGAATTTGTCTTAAAACGTCTGATTGATTCATTTGCGGTTGGAAACGTCATTAAAAACGGAATTCCGGTGGCAATTGTTGGTGAGCCTAATGTGGGTAAATCGACTTTACTGAATGCTTTATTGAATGAGGAACGTGCCATTGTTTCTGACATTGCCGGAACAACTCGTGATACTATCGAGGATGAATTGGTTATTGGAGGAATTGGTTTTAGATTTATCGATACGGCCGGAATTCGCGAAACCAAAGATGTTGTAGAAAGCATTGGAATTAAAAAAACTTTCGAAAAAATTGAACAGGCGCAGGTTGTAATTTATTTGTTTGATGGTTTAAAATTTCAGGTTTCAAGCTCTGAGTTTGTTTCTGAAATTGAACAAATCAAAAATAAATATCCGCTAAAACCTTTGGTAATTATAGTAAATAAAAAAGATATATTGTCTGCTGATGAAGTGGCAAACATCACGAATAAGCTTGAAAATCTGAATGCAAAATTGCTTTTAATTTCGGCTAAAGAAAAAATTGGAGTTGAGGATTTAAAGAATGAATTGCTTTCTTTTGTCAATACCGGTGCGCTCCGCAATAACGAAACAATTGTTACGAATACAAGACATTACGATTCTTTACTAAAAGCTTTGGATGAAATACAAAAAGTAAAATTTGGACTTGAAACAAATCTTTCAAGCGACCTGATTGCACTTGATATTCGTGAGGCTTTGTATCAATTTGGATTGATTACAGGTCAGGTTTCTAATGATGAATTGTTAGGGAATATTTTTGCTAATTTCTGTATCGGGAAATAGTAGAATAGAACAATAAAAAAACGAGTGGAAATATTGTTTATTAATATTTCCACTTTTTTTTTTATTTGAACATCCTTATTTTAAATCTCCAAACTCCAGATACAACTGCTTTAACAATACCATTGAATACTTTGTTTTGTTAAGCGATATTTCTATTTCGTTTCCACTGACTCCAAGAACTGAATTTTCGGTTGAATCAGTATCAATAAATACATTGTTCTTTCCTTTAAGTATACTGTCAAATGGTGCTTTCACTTCTATAATCTGATCAAAATCTGGTTTATTCGTCAGTAAATGAGCCATAAACTGCTCTTTTTCATTTCCAAATAAGATGAAAGTGCTCACAGTAGAACGTTTTTCATCACTTTTAAATTTGTTGTAAAACAAAACATCTTTGATTACAACTTTAATTTTTGAAGCTATTTTTTTTCCGCCTCTTTCAAAATGACCACGATACAAATCAACAGTAAAAGAATTTCCTTTTGCAATCATTTGTGGTAAAACAAAAGTTTCAGGCTCAATTGTATAAGTTACATATTCAGGATTGTTCTTCTGGTCTTCGATAAATAGGCTCTTTGCTGTATCAGTTAATTCAAGTTCTAAAATTATCTGATAATTGTGCGGACTATGAAACATCGGGAGATGATAAGCGTAAATTTTATTTTTTCCAAAAATCAACATTCCATGAGTGGAAGCTTTGTCAGTAGTCTGGATAACATGCTTTTCCTGTGAATTTGATACCATTGGAAATAAGAGAAACAACAAAAGAAGCTGAAGAAATTTCATCGATTTTGATTTTTTTTTGCGAAGGTAATAAATCCCATTAAATAGTATTAATCGAAATATACTCAGAAAAAAAGACTTAAAAATATCCTGTTTTCTGAGTATATAATTTCTATTCTAAAAGATAACTATACTATTTTATGCGTTTGAATTTTGTAAACTCAATGGGTAAAAATGCGGCAAAACTTCTTGCCCAATCAATTTTAAAGCTTCATCAACCGGAATTTCTGATTTTCTTAAATGAAGCGCCATGTGGTTTACTCCTGCAAATTCATACAATCGCATCAATTGTGTTAATCCATTAATGCCTACAGAGCCTCCAAAACGATGCGGTGTAAAAGGAGCATCGGCATCTTTTAAAAGGTTTAAATGAAAAGCCGATATATACGGTTTTGATGCCTGATTGTTATCATAAAGTGCATTTTTCCATTCTCTTACCAAAACTTCAGTATCTTTTACATCCCTCGGATAATTGAACCAGCCCTGCATGTTTTGAGCAATCCAGTCCATGCTTTGTTTTGCCCTTCCGGCTAAAATCCAAGGAATTTCATTTTTAGGTTTTGGATAAATCTGAATTTCATTAGATAAACCTTCATAATATTGATTCAGCTCGCTTTGCTCTTTCCATGCTTCTTTAATTATTTCATGATTTAATACAAATCGCTGCGCTCTGGTTTCAAAATCAAATCCAAACAAAGGAAATTCTACAGGACGATCGCCTAAACCAACACCAAAAAGATAACGGCTTTCGGATAAATTTTCGATAGTAGCAATCGCTTTTGCCAATTGCAGCGGATCATGTAAAGGCAGTACAACCGCGGCAGTTCCAATGGCAATAGAATCTGTAATGGCAGCCACATATCCCAGATACGACAAGGTGTCAAAAATTTGAGCGCCGTCGCCAAAACCCGGATCATATACCGGAACTTCCCTCATCCATAAAGCGGCAAAACCAAGTTTATCAGCCAATTTAATAAGTTCTGTGTGTTTACTTATATCAGGAATTCCAAAAGGACGTCCTTGTTTTTTTCTTTTTTTCTCTCCTTCAAGAGACCAGTCGTTGTCTAATGGAAATTCGAGTCCAAGAGTCATTCGGCCGGGTATATGTATTTTACAAATTGTTTTCATTTTAAAATTAAATTAACGGTTAACAAATTGCTGGTTATTTAATTATTTGCTGTTCTTTTTACCTGATAATTTTGAGCTCAATAAAGTTGCACCAATAGCAAGCACTACAAACAAAGCACCAACCCAGGGAGTAGATTCAAGTCCTAAAGTAGATTCTACTACTAATCCGCCTACATAAGCACCAATGGCAATTCCCACATTAAAAGCGGCAATGTTAAAAGCAGATGCTACATCTTCGGTTCCCGGCAGATAACGTTCTGCTAATTGAACCACGTACAATTGTAATCCCGGAACATTTGAAAAGGATAAAGCCCCCATGATAAACAAAGTAATAATTCCAAAAAGAGAATCACTTGCCGTGAATGTAAAAACTAATAAGGCAATCGCTTGTAAAACAAACATCCATAATAATGCTTTCAGCGGATTTTTATTTGCCGCTTTTCCTCCAATAAGATTCCCGAAAGCAATCGCTATTCCGTACAACACAAGAACTACATTCACCATTGATTCAGAAAGTCCCATGATTTTTTGAAGTATTGGAGACAAATAAGTAAAGGCTACAAAAGTTCCTCCGTAACCCAGAGTAGTCATTAAAAATGCCAAAAGTAATCGGCCGTTTGCTATAACTTTAAACTGGTCTTTTATGGCGATTGTTTTTTCATTTTCGATTTTATTTGGCAGTAAAATCCAGCCTGAAATCAAGCCGATTAATCCCAAAACAGCAACTCCAATAAAAGTAGCACGCCATCCAAATTCCTGGCCAATAAAGGTTCCAAAAGGTACTCCGGTAACAATAGCAACAGTTAAACCTGTAAACATAATAGAAATTGCCGATGCTCTTTTATCTGGCGGTACTAATGAAGCCGCAATGGTAGAACCTATAGAAAAGAAAACGCCATGAGCCAATCCTGTAATAATTCTTGCCATAACCAATGTTGTAAAACCAGGCGCTACTGAGGCAAGACCGTTTCCTATAATAAATACAATCATTAACCAGATCAGTAATTTTTTTCTTGGAATACTTCCTGTTAAAGCTGTTAATATGGGCGCTCCAATGGCAACACCAATGGCATATAAACTCACCAGCAATCCTGCCGATGGAATACTAATATTTAAATCTGTGGCAACTGTTGGCAATAAACCCACGATAACAAACTCTGTAGTACCAATTCCAAATGCGCTTATTGTTAATGCCCATAGCGCTGCAGGCAGTCTTTTTCTTGTTTTGACAGTTTGTTCTATAACTGCTGTTTCATTTGTTTTCATATCGTTGTTTCAAATAAAATTATAAATGATTTAGAAGGGAAAAGTTTAAAAAAGTGAAGAGAAATAAGAGAATGTCCCGAAGGACATCCTCCTACCCAACAACCAATTTAATCAATCTTAATGTGCCCTATGCGGGAAAAAAAATTACCCGAGAATGTTATTATTTAATCCCGCTGGGTTATGAGTTTCAATTCCAGCTATAGATGAGGAATGTTTCCCGGAATTACTTCCAGAGCTATTGACATTCTTTCTAATTTATTTTGTGCATTATTTGCAGCGCTTAAAAAAGCGGTAACTGCCTGCATAAAATAGTGGATCGTTTTCATCATTGCATTGTTTAAAATTAACAGTACAAAGTTCTAACGATAACACCAGATATGCGAGGATGAACATCACACATTTGAAGTGATGTAGATCACACTTTTTATCCCTTAAAGCGGCTGAGAGTTTCGCGGGTAACACCTAAATAAGAAGCTAAAAGCTTTTTAGGAACACGCTGAATTAATAAAGGAAGTTTTTTGATGAGATTATTATAACGTTCTTCGGCTGTTTGAGTCAGTAAAGACATAATGCGCTGCTGCAGGGCAATATAACCATAATGCGATTTAATTCTGAAGAAATTAGTCATTTTTGGAATTTCACTGCACAACTTTTCCCTGTTTTCTAAACGAAGACAAAAAAATTCTGAATCCTCAAGACAATCAATAAACAAAGTAGCCGGAACCTGATTCTGAAAAGCATGAAAATCGCTTGTCCAGTATTGTTCCATTGCAAACTGCAGGATATGTTCTTTGCCTTCATTATCAATAGCGTATGTTTTCAATAAGCCGCTTATAATCCAGTATTCAGAAGGAACAAGTTCATCTTTTTGTACTAAAAACTGATGCTTTCTTAATTTCTTATAAGTAAAACAAGCAGCAACAGTTTCCCATTCTTCATCAGTTAATGGACTTATTTCCTCTATATGTTTTCTTAATTGTAAATAATGGTTTTCCATAAACTGCAAATTCTTTTAGAACTACCTGATTTAATCCTTACGAAAGTAACAAAAAACTTTTACCGATGATGAAACAAAACTCACACACTTGGTGTGAGTTTTGAAAAACCGGTTACTGCCCTCCTCCCAAAGCTCTGTAAAACTCTATATAAGCCAAAGCTTCCTGCCTTTTTAAACTGGATAAATTCAGTTCATTTTCTATTAGATTTTGTTCTACCAGAATTACTTCTAAATAATTAGCCTGTCCGTTTGTAAACAAAAGACCGGCATTGTTTATCGCTGTTTGAAGTAAGTCATTTTTTGATGTCGTAATTGTAATTTTCTCTTTTAGTTTTTCGACTTTAATCATCGCATCCGAAACTTCTTTTGTGGCTTGCAAAACTGTTTTTCTAAATTCCTCAGTCTTTTGCTCGTAGGCAATTTTACTCACATTAAAAGCCGTTTTTAATTTTCGCTTATTAAAAATAGGTTCGGTAAGTCCGCCTGCTAAAGTTCCAAATAAAGAACCCGGAATATTTAACCAATTTGAGGATTGAAAAGAATTGAGACCACCCGAAGCTGTTATATTCAAGGCCGGATATAAACCCGTCTGAGCGACACCTATTCGCGCAGAAGCCGCTCGCAGTTCAAATTCTTTCTGTCGCACGTCCGGACGATTCGACATCAATGAGGCCGGAACTCCGGAAGTTAATTGCTGCGGAGCGATAAAATTGGCTTTGCTTTCTGATAATGCAATCTTATCTGGCTGATTTCCCATTAAAACGTTCAAAGCATTTTCCTGAATGAACTTTTCCTGTTCCAAATCGGGAATAATAGCTTGTGTCGATTTGTACTGCACTTCGGCTTGCTGTAACGCCAGTGCAGTTGCTTCGCCGTTTTCAAACTGAACCCGGATTAGTTTAACCGTATTATCGCTTAAAGCTAAATTTTTATGCGCTATTGCCAATTGTTCGTCCAGCATTAATAAAGTGTAATAAGACGAAGCTGCCGATGCAATCAATCTGGTCTGCAAAACTTTTCTGGCTTCAAGACTTTGCAGCCATTCGTTCAGCATTGCTTTTTTCTGGTTTTTTACTTTTCCCCAAATATCAATTTCCCAGCTTAAACCCGCATTCAGCGTATAGTCTTCTATTCTTTTTGTTCCGATGGTATTGCTTAAATTAAAGCCATTAACACCATTTAAACTATTATCAGAATAATAATTTCGGGAAGTTCCAATTCCTGTGGAAACTGATGGAAGCCAAGCCGTTTTTGACTCTTTCAGATATTCATCATTAATCTGAATCGTATTCAACGCCATTTTCATATCATAATTGCGCTGCAAAACATTGTCTATAATATTTTGCAAAGCAGGATCTGTAAAAAAACTTTTCCATGGCAGTAAAGTACTGTCCTTACTTTGCTGCAAAGCGTTATTTCTTCTAAATTCCTGAGGTATTGTAACGGTTGGGCGCACATAATCTTTCCCAATCTGACAGCTGGAAAACACGGCCAGAATAAGTATATAATATAGTATTTTCGTCATTTTAATGATTGGATTGAATTAAATGTTGATCTGTTACAGGTGTGATTTTTAAACCAAAAAAACGTTCGTGTAAAGATTGGAATACGATAAATAAAACCGGTATGATAAAAATTCCCAATACCACGCCAAAGAACATTCCTCCTATCGTTCCCGATGCAATAGAACGGTTTCCCTGCTCTGTAGCACCACCGGCAAAAAGCAACGGCAGTAATCCCGCAATAAAAGCAAAAGAAGTCATTAAGATTGGTCGCAATCGCAATGCCGAAGCCTGCAGCGCAGCCTCTACCAAAGATTTTCCTTTATGTCTCATTTGAACCGCAAACTCCACGATAAGAATGGCATTCTTGGCCAAAAGACCAATAAGCATAATCATACCAATTTGTACATAAATATTATTGGTAACGCCTATTAAATTGATAAAAACAAAGACACCAAATATTCCCGTTGGCAGAGACAAAATTACAGCCAGCGGTAAAAGATAACTTTCGTATTGAGCTGATAATAAGAAATACACAAACAAGATACAGATTCCGAATATAAATATGGTTTGGTTTCCTGCCTGCTGTTCTTCTCTTGCCATTCCGGTATATTCATGGGAATAACCTAACGGAAGCGTCTCAGCAACCTCATTTATTGCTTTCATGGCATCTCCGGTTGAATACCCTTTTTTAGCCTGAACATTCAAATTAATAGAAGTTGACTGGTTTAAATGGGTAACGACTTCGGGACCAAAAACACGTTTTAACTGCACTACCGATTTAAGCGGCACCATTTTACCCTGATCATTTTTAGAATATACTTCATTCAATGCATTTTCATCTACTCTAAAAGGCGCTTCGGCTTGTACTACGACACGATAGTATTTCCCAAATCGGTTAAAATCAGAAGAATAAATACTTCCAAAATAAGCCTGCATGGTTTCTAAAATTGTACTAACATCAAGTCCCAGTTGTTTCGCTTTAACCGCATCAACATCTAGCATGTATTGGGGGAATTTTGCATTAAACGATGTAAAAGCTGCTGCAATTTCTTTTCTCTCTTTCAGCGATTTTATAAACTCGTCATTTACCTGAGCCAGTTTATCGATTGAACCTCCGGCATTGTCTTTTAAAACAACATCTAAAGCATCAACATTTCCAAATCCCGGAACGGTTGGCATCGAATACGTAAACGAAGACCCTTCGGGCAAACCATCAAATACGGTTTTAATAGAATCCATAATTTTATTGATGTCCTTAACTTTTCCTCGTTCTTCGGGCTGTTTTAAAATGGTGTACGAAGCGGCGTAAGATGGCGAAACTGTATTAGCCAACAGATTACTTCCGTTAACTATCGCATTAAAATATACGCCTTCAAACTTACTCAGCTTTTTGCTTGCCTCAGTAGTTACTGTTTTCGTACGTTCCAAAGAAGTTCCCGGAGGCATGCTTAAAGCGGTCATTACAAAACTTTGGTCTTCTGTAGGAATAAAGGCCTGCGGTGTGTTGCGTGCCAATACTACCGTTAAAATGGTAACCAAAACTAATCCGCCCAAAGCCAGCCATTTTCTTTTAATTAGAAAAAGAACAGCATTTGTATATCTTTTTGTAGCCGCATGAAAACCAGTATTAAAGAGTTCATAGAATCTTTGTAAGCCTTTCTTATGTTTATCTTCATACAATTCAGCATGTTTGTTTTTAAGTAAAACAGCACATAAAGCAGGACTTAAGGTTAAGGCATTTACTGCAGAAATTACAATAGCAATAGCAAGTGTAAAAGCAAACTGTCTGTAAAACACACCAACCGGACCTTCGATTAAACCAATAGGTAAAAATACCGCCGACATTACTAAAGTAATTGATAAAATGGCTCCGGTAATTTCGCCCATAGCGCTGATTGTTGCTTTTTTGGCATCGGTAGAATGGTGTTCTAATTTATGATGAACGGCCTCGACGACGACAATCGCATCATCGACCACCACTCCAATCGCCAGAACGAGCGCAAAAAGTGTCAGTAAATTGATGGTGATGCCAAAAACTCCCATAAAAAAGAAGGTTCCAATAATCGCCACTGGTACTGATATGGCCGGAATAAGCGTAGAACGAAAGTCCTGAAGGAAAATAAAAACGACAATAAATACCAATATAAAAGCTTCAACCAATGTGTGTTCTACCTGATTGATAGAAGCGTCTAAAAAGCGTTTTGTACTATAAGTGGTTCTGTAACTAATTCCTTTTGGAAAACTCTTTTTGGCTTCTTCCATAAATTTCAGAATCTCAATCTGAATATCATTGGCATTCGAACCCGGCGTCTGGAAAATCGCAACTCCAATTCCCGGATGTCCATCCAGCGTTTGTGCCGATGCATACACATGATCCAGCGATCCTAATTCTATTTTGGCAACATCTTTTAAACGCAGTACAGAACCATCCGGATTTGCCCTTATTACAATATCTTCATAATCCGGTTCTTTATTTAGTTTTCCTTTGTATTTAATCGTGTATTCAAAAGCCGTTGCGCTTCCTTCTCCAAATTTACCCGGAGCAGCTTCAATGTTTTGATGATCAATGGCTTTCATGACTTCCTGTGCCGTCATTTGATAGCTTGCCAATTTTCCCGGATTCAGCCAGACACGCATGGCGTAATCCTTACTTCCAAATACCTGTGCTTTTCCAACTCCCTGAATACGCTGGATTCCCGGAACAATATTAATAAGATCGTAATTGTTCAGGAAAGCCGAATCGTAATTAGGATTGGTGCTTTCGAGATCAATAATCATGATCATACTGTTGTTTTGTTTGGAAGTATTAATACCCGTTTTTACGACTTCCTGAGGCAGTTGATTTGTAGCCTGCGAAACTCTGTTCTGTACGTTAATTGCCGCCTGATCCGGATTGGTTCCCAGTTTAAAATAAACAGTAATCGTTAATGTACCATCGTTTGAGGAAGACGATGTCATGTAGATCATATTTTCTACTCCGTTAATTACCTGTTCTAACGGCGTTGCTACAGAACGGGCAACGGCTTCGGCACTGGCTCCGGGGTAACGTGCGGTAACCACTACAGAGGGCGGTGCAATTTCCGGAAAGGTTTCCATAGGCAATTTTTCCAAAGCCAAAAAGCCTAAAATTACCAATATAAGTGAGATGACAGTAGCCGTGACGGGTCTGTCGATTATTTTCTTTAACATAATTTAAAAGGCTAGATTATTATTTTGAAACTTTTACCTGTATGCCTTCATGCAAGCGTTCAAGTCCTTTTGATACCAATATATCTCCAGGTTTTAATCCTTCGGAAATGATATAATTTAAAGCTGTTTTTTGTCCTATTTTTAAGGATACGCTTTTCAGCTTGTTGTTTTTTTCGACCACATAAGCCATGACTTTATTTTGCAATTCATAAGTAGCCGACTGCGGAATCTGAATTACATTTTTGTTGTATTGCGACATGATAATTTTGCCTGTATTTCCGGAACGTAAAAGCCCTCCGGCATTAGGAAATGAAGCTCTAAACGTAATAGATCCGGTAGATTTATCAAATTGTCCCTGAACAATATCTACTTTGCCCTGTTCGTCGTAAACTGAATTATCAGGAAGCATTAAACGAACAGAAGGAATTCTTTTGATTTTTTCTTCTATGGTTTTTCCGGGATATTGTTGTTTAAACTGTAAAAAAGCTTCTTCACTCATCGAAAAATAAGCATACATGGTATTGATGTCTGAAACCACAGATAAGGGTTCTGGTTCGTTATGCCCCACAAGACTCCCAACTCTATAAGGCAGTTTGCCTACATAACCATTTACAGGAGCTTTTATGAGCGTAAATCCTTTGCTTATAGCCGCACTTTTCTTTGCAGCTTCTGCTTGTCGAACAGCAGAATTTGCTGCGCTGAGTTCGGCTTGGGCATTTTTAAGCTGTACATCTGAAACTACTTTTCCGTCAACCAGTTTTTGTATTCTTGCGGCTTCAATTCTGGCTTTTTCTCTGTTAGCCAATGCGGTTTGCAAAGATGCTGTTGACTGGTTTAGTTTTTCGCTGTAAGGCGTATCGTTAATAAGAAATAACGATTGCCCTTTTCGTACATAAGCTCCTTCGTCTACAAATATTTTTTCCAGATATCCTTCAGCCTGAGGTCTTATTTCTATATTGCTGATTCCTTCAAGCATACCCGAAAATTCTAATTCTGTTGTAACCGATGTAGTATCAACTGTAACGGTTGACACTAAAGGCGTTACTGTTTTTTCTTTTTCTGCTTTGGATGAACATCCTTGTAAAACCAATAAGCAATAACCGACCATCGACGTTCGGAATATAGTACTAAGCAATGCTTTTAAATGTTGCTGCATGACAATAAATAATTTTTAATGGATTAATAATGAATTGGATGGAAATTTCAATGTTGTTGTTTTTAATTGAAGTTTCTCAAATTGCATGCAAAGGTGTATCGGAATTAATTATAAAGGAAATAGCATAATTTATAGATATCCATAAATCAATTTATACTTAATATTATAAGGAAAATAAAAAACAAGTAACTTTGCATCATGGTAGACATGGAATGGTACAGAACGTTTAAAACAATTTATCAGGTGGGTACGCTGACTGGCGCTGCACAGGAACTGCTTATTTCGCAGCCCAATGTAAGTCAGCATTTATCTGCTCTTGAAGCTCATGTAGGCAAGCAGTTATTCGAACGTAAACCACGCCGAATGGTGCCAACAGATTATGGCAAATTATTTTATACTCAGGTAATTGATGCCATTGAGAAATTAGAATATATTGAAGCCGAATTTCGATATACACGTTCTTCGAATATTCCGCTGACTTGTATTGGCACCTCTAAAGAGTTTTTCTACAGCATTCTGGCTTCAAACATAAGTCAGGCTCCTGCAAATCTTGTTTTTGAATTTTGTCCTACCAAAGAATTAATGCAAAAATTAAACTCAGGAAAACTGTATTTTGTCATTACTTCAAGCCGCAATGATGAAAAAGACATCGTTTATGAACCCATTCGTACTGCCAATTTACTTCTTGTTGGCAATAAAGAATTTGATACAACCGAATTTGATCTTTTTATAACGAATTCTGAATTTGATAAAGCCGAGAAATGGCTTTGCGATAAAGATTGGTATGCTTACAGCAGTGATCTGGCCATTATTAGACGGTTTTGGTTAGAAAATTTTAAAAAACGCCCCACTATAAAACCCCGATTTGTTATTCCTGATTATAATTCGATTCTAAAAGGAATTCGTTTTGGTTCGGGTATCACCATTGCATCCGATTATTTAGTGCAGGATGATATTGATCAACATCATATTAAAGAAATCTGGAAAGGCCATCATCCTACTCAAAACACAATTTACCTTGCCTACAATAAAAATAATGTTACTACAGATCAAATTGAAATGGTAAAAAAATTACTTCGATAAAAGAAACCATTATTAAATAAAATAAAGAATCCCGGTTAGGCGAAAGACGATAAAAACCGGCACAATCTCAAATAATTTTTACATATCTTTGATTCAACTATTGGATTAATGTGTTTTTGAAAATAAAACTTCATTATATACTCAACTGTTCATTTCTGCATCGTAAAATAAATGACTATACAAGATTTAATTGGTAATTACTCCATTTCCGGAAGCAACCAGGACGAAAGTAATCAGGTAACATACAAAGGTATTTTAAGTTTATCGCTTGACGAAAACAATCGGATTATTGCTCAATGGCTTATTAATAATACTCAGCAACAAAAAGGTCACGGTTTCTTTAAAGACAATATTCTGGTCATAAACTTTAGCTATAAAGGAGACGAGAATAAAACCTACAAAGGAGTTGCTGTTTATAAATGCATTACTGCAGATGTACTGGAAGGCTTTTGGTCGGAAAAACACGGAGATCCGCTCTATCTAGGAACGGAACATTGTTTACGTTTGAAAACTAAAAACTTAAATTAAACTACCTTTATACCATCTCTTAAAAACAAAGAAATCCTGAAACTCTCTGCTAAGCTTTTACTCTACCTCAAAAAGCTAGTTATAAATTTTAGTACTTTTCAAGGAAACTAAAACGGTATTAAAGAAAGATATCTATTTACGCCTTTGTGTAAAATTAAAAATCTTTTTTTTCAATATATTAGCCAAAATTATTATTCTTTGTAAAATCTAGTTTAGCACATATGAAACTAAAAACTATGACAATAAAATATTTAGCGGCATTTTTGATTTTTACCTTAGTTGGATGCAAAAGTAAACAACAAAGTAATACACAAAATATTGAAAATGCGATTACAAAAAATGCTCATCAGTTATTAGAAGACAAACGATTTCATTCTGTTTCCATATCAGTTTTTAAAGATGGAAAATCCACAATAAAACATTTTGGAGAATTATCTATCGGAAAAGGAAACACTCCAAACGATTCTACATTTTATGAATTGGCTTCTGTAACTAAAACTTTCACAGGTTATGTAGCGGCTAAAGCAGTACTTGATAAAAAAATAAATCTGGATGATGATATTAGAATTTATCTTAACGAACCTTATCCTAATTTAGAATTCAAAGGCGAACCTATAAGAATCAAACATCTTCTCACGCATACAAGCGGGTTTCCTAATTTCCCTATAAAAAGTGAAAATAAAACGGCTTTTTTTGAAGGATTGAAACTGATCAAAATTGAAACAGTACCTGGAGAAACATATACCTACTCCAATACAGCTCCGGAATTAACAGCTTATATACTTGAAAAAGTGTATCAAAAACCTTATGAAGAATTGGTAACTGAATTTATTTTGAAACCAACTAAAATGACCGAAACTAAATTTACATTAAATGATAATGAAAAACTGAGATTGGTAAAAGGTTACAATGATAAAAATGAGTTAATGCCCAACTTCAACAGGACTTTATGGGGGGGAATTTCGGGATTGCATTCTACTCCTGCAGATTTAGTAAAATATATGAAATTGCAACTTGACGAATCTAATCGTATTGTAAAAGAATCTCATAAAAAATTATATAAAGAAGGTGATGATTTTTGGGAAGGCTACCATTGGTACATCTTAGAAAATGGTAATGAATTAATTTACAGACATCACGGAGGTATCTACGGAATTCAGAATTGGTTTGTAATTTATCCTAAACAAAATATGGGAATCTCTATATTGACAAACACTAGTTTTAATGAAACCGGAGAGATTTTAGAAAAGGTAGTGGATCAATTGTATGCCGATATAAATCAATAACTAAAAAATAAATAGCAACCAGAACTAAATTTTCAGTCAAAAATCAATATCGGTTTTATTTTAAGATCTCGGTTTTGGCAAGTTTCTGTCGTACATTATGATAGTTCCGGCAACAGCCACATTCAGACTTTTCACTGATTTAAATTTTACTAAATTATGGCATTTATCCATTACTTTTCTGGATAAGCCATGATCTTCTGCACCTAATAAATATACGCAGCGTCTTGGATGTTCGAACGTCTCTAAGTCTGAGGCTTTTTCATCTAATTCAACACCAACTAATCTTGCTCCTTTAGGCAAATTCTCGAAAAAAGCTTCGAAAGTATCATAATGAAAATATGGAATTGCTTTTACAGCATCGTGCGTATCAGAGGCTTGTTTCGCATATCGATTGCCTATGGTAAATATAAAAGTAGCGCCTAAATTTTGAGCTGATCTCCACAATACACCCAAATTTTCAGGTGTTTTACCATTTTGGATCCCTATCCCGAAATATTCATTTATAAAATTATCATTCATAAGCGCAAAAGTACAAACTGAAAGCAAATAAATCAATTTTTATTACAGCGAAAGGATGAATCTTCTATTGACCTGCTTTTAGTTGTTTCGCGAAAGTCTCTCCTGTTTTGACTCTTTTAAACATTTTTTGTGGTTAACAATTACTGCTTTTTGAAATGAATAAAAATGAAATTGCAAACAAAACTTTTTTGCTGATTATTATACATTTTATCTCCTGTAATTTAAAATAAAATGTTAATTCGGGATGTTTTTCAATCATTTTTATGGTAAAAAGTGAACAAATAAAGAGGATTTTTCTTTCCAAAAACACTCATATTGATGTATAGTATTACAAAAATATTATGTTAAATTATTCTTAAAAATTTAAATACATAAATTTTATAGTTAAAATTTAAAACACTAATAATCAACATAAAATACAGCATCACATTATTTAAAAGTTTAACTACTTTATTTTTCATTATTTCTCTTCCACTTCAATTGTGTAAAAAAAATACTATTAGTAAATCTTTAATTACTATTTTTACACAGTCTAAATAAGAATAGTTGCTTTGTTTTTTCGAAATTGAAGCAATCGATAAACGATCAATGAGAAATACAAGTACCTACAGTTCTATACCAAAAATGATTATTACAGGTTTTATTCTGCTACAATGTAGTTTAATACAATCGCAAACAAATACAATAAAAGGAGTTATTTATCATTCAGAAGATCCATTGTCAAAGGCAATGATTGTATTAGAACCTGGTGATAAAATTGCAACATCTGACAGTAATGGTTCTTTCTCATTTTCCGGATTAGCAAACGGAAAATATACTTTAACGGTGACTAATATGGGATTTAAAGATTACATACACGAAATTACCTTAAACGGACATGCGCCTAAATCGCTACATATCAATATGGAAGCTGGTATTGACCTAAAAGAAGTAAGCGTAGTAAGCCGTGTTGTAAAAAATAACCCCGAAAACTTAATCAACGCCCAATACAGCGCAATGCCTGTAACTGTAATAGATCGAAAAACAATAGAATTAATGGGAAGCAGAAGGCTTGATGAAGTCTTAAAAGAACAAACAGGTATTGCGGTGGTTAACAATATAAGTGGCGGCGCAAGATCTGTTGGAGTGCAAATGCAGGGTTTTGGCAGCGAATACATAATGGTGCTTATTGACGGTCAGCCAATGGTGGGAAGAAATAACGGTAATTTTGATCTTTCAAGAATCAGCGTTTCAAACATCGAGCGTATCGAAATTATCAAAGGCGCTTCATCAAGTCTTTACGGCAGCGAAGCTCTTGGAGGTACAATTAATATCATTACAAGACACGGCGTTATCGATCCGCAAATGCAGGCTTCTTTAAGTTACGGATCACTTAATATCATAGATGCTGTAGTAGAAGGCGAAACTCCTTTTTTACAAAATAAAGGAACGGCAAATATCGCGGCTAACTATTACAGAACAGACGGTTATAATACGAATTCTAGATACATCAAAGGAAATACTTCTCCGCCCTACGACAATTACAGTTTGCAGGGAAAATCTCGTTATCAAGTCAATGAAAAGAGTTTTCTAAGTTTAAGCGGACGTTATGGTTTGCGTCGTTCTTTTATGCAAAAGGACTTTGGTTTAGGGCATATATCAGGCGACAATCAGGACGAGCAGGATCTTAATCTTTCGCTTTCTTTTGATCATCGTTTCAATAGTAATCTTAGAAGTATTACCAGATATTATCTCACTTACTACACTGCTGATATGAGTGTTGCCTGGCAACAAACAAACAGTTCAGTAAGTCAGGATGTTTTTAAACAAACACTACACCGATTCGAACAGCAATTTTCTTATAGCAATAACAATACTTATCAGCTTGTTGGAGGTATTGGCGGAAGCGTCGAAAACATGAATGATAATGCACTCAACAATGTAAACTCATTAGAAAATTTCTTCACTTTTGTTCAGGGCGAATGGACTCCTTTTCAGCAACTAAGAGCAGTTGGAGGACTTCGATACGATCATACGAATAATTTTGGAGGAAGGTTAAATCCTAGTTTTGGATTACAATACTTTATGACTCCAAAAATAACTTTTAAAGCCGGAATTGGTACAGGATTTAAAGCGCCTGATTTTAAAACCAATTATTTAGTGTTTTACAATTCCAGCAGTAATTATCTTGTAATTGGTAATGCTGTCCTCGCTCCTACTTTGCAGCAAATGCAGCAAGACGGACAAATAAGCGAAATTAGACAGTATGTTCTCAATCAAACTGCCGGAAATCTACAAGCCGAAAAAAGCACTTCGTACAATGCCGGATTTATTACAGAACCTGCTAAAACCCTGAAAATCGAAGGAAGTATATTTTATCACAAAATAACCAATCAAATCAACAGCATACAAGTTGCTACGGGAACCAACAATAGGATTATTTATACCTATCAGAATCTACCTGAAGCCGTAAACAAAGGTTTTGAAATTGGCTTAAAATACAGCCCAGCAAAAAATCTTGAAATAAGCGCCGGATATCAATACTTAATTGCGAAAGACCTTAGCGTAAAAGACAGCATTAGGTCAGGAAAATGGCCTTATAACCAAAACATACATGATCCTGCCACAGGGAACTCCTACAAACCACGTCCGTCTGATTATTGGGGAATTGAAAATCGTTCCCGTCATATGGCCAATGCGTCTGTTTTTTATAGTTATACGCCATGGAAACTTAATGCAAATGTAAGGGTAAACTTTAGAGGAAAATATCCTTTTGGAGATCGAAACGGGAATCAATTCATTGATAAATATGACATTTTTGTAAAAGAATATTTCCTTACGAATGCGAGTCTTGAAAAACGTCTTTTAAAAGATCATCTCAGCATCAGATTCACAGCAGACAATATCTTCAATTATACAGATCCGTTAATGCCCGGACAGCCCGGAAGAATACTTCTCGCCGGATTAAGTTATCGGTTCTTTAAAGATCAATAAAAACAAATTAAACATTAATACTTTCTAAATGATAACAAACAAAACAGTTAAAAAATACTGCACGCTGGTACTGCTTTTTACAGTAACCTTTTTTACATCATGCAGCAGTAATGAAGAGGATACAACGGCTTCTCTCACAGACGGGAAAAGTACAGTAATTAGTGATCTCGCGGGAGATACAGGAGCTTCTATGGGAGGCGGTACAGATGGTAAAGAACAAAGAAGTTTTCATACGTTTCTTTTCCGTTTTAGCGATCAGAAACAAATATGGCTTCATACAAAAGCAGATTCTCTGCAATACATGAAAACAGGCAATTGGGATCTGGCTTTTACAGGACCTTACAACAGTGAAGTTTTTATAAATAATGCCAAATACCAATACAATCCCGGTTTTGGCGGACCAGCCGAAAAAACAGCCGTGATTTTGGTTAATGATGATTATAAAAATGTAAATCAGGCACCTACAGATGCGAGTTTTGATGCTAGCGAAGTAACAAAAATTGGCTGGGCATCTTCTGAAAGTTCTGCGGGTTGGTTTTATTACAGTTTAAGCAGTCATATCATGCAGTCCATTCCAAACAGAACGTATGCGATCAGACTTCCAAACGGAAAATATGCCAAGTTACAACTTATCAATGCTTACAAAGGCAATCCGCCTGCGGTAACAGATCTTAACTGGCCTGCACCCTATTTCACCTTTAGATATTATGTTCAAAATGACGGAAGTAAAAATTTAAACACAAAATAATTATCCAAATGAAAAAAATTAAAACCCAAATAAAAATACCACAAAGTTTATTGACCGCTTTTCTTATTATCATTACACTAACAGCATGTTCATCAGACGATAAACCAGCTGAATCAGAAAATGAAAATGGCGGAAACCCGGGAACAGAAGTACCGGACACAGGACTTTTTAATAAAGTAATACATGTAAAAAATTATGAAGGCAGTACTTCTGATGCTAATCCTACTGCTCCATCAGCAACACTTTATTATAGTCTGGAAGAAAACAAAGCTGTAGATGGTTCTTTTAAAAAGACAAAAAAATGGGATCTTGCTTTTGGCGGACTTTATGCTAGTTTTTTATCAGGAAATAATGGCAGTAATTCACAAAACAATGGCGCTCTTGCCGGCGGTAAAGGTGGTATTACCATAGTAGAAAAACCTTTTAACGAAGTTGTTGATATTCCCGCAGACAGTCAATTTAAAACCGGTATAGATCTTATAGGAACAGATGATGCAGGTTCGTTTGGTAACGGAATTGGATGGTATTTATATGATTTTGGTGGCGAAGTGGTAACCGACGGAACTAATCCGCAAAAGGCCCACGTAGCTTATGCGCTTGGCGAACCTCTTAAAATTGCTAACGGAAAAGTTATTCCTGCCAGAACCATAATTCTTAAAACGGCAAATGGCAATTACGCTAAAATTAAAATGATATCAGTTTATAAAGATGTATATAATTCTGCCGAGTGGTTCAAGGATACTCCGCATATGTTCTACACTTTCGATTACGTAATGGTGCCGGCCGGAAGCACTAAATTTTCAATTAAATAACCCTATCCAAATTAACATGACTATTAAAATTACCCCTTTAAAAACAATGCTGTTTTTTTCTTCCTTCACCCTATTCAGTCTCTTAACTGCATGCAGCAGCGAAGAAGACAGATGGACCGATGTAAAAGGAGAAACAGTCAAAGAGATCGTAACCAATCTTGATGCTAAGCGCATTATATCATTTCGTGTGGTAAATCCGGGCGAAAGTCAGGCTTTATACAGCGCTGTCGATAATGTAAAAAAAACGATTACGGTTTATCTACCGTCCTTTTACGAATACCAATATCTGGAAACCGCTATAGCATTACCGGAAAAAACTACTATTACTCCTGCTGCTACAGAGTTATTACCCGTATTTAGCAAAACTCCCGTAACCTATACAACAAAAGCAGCTGACGGAACAACCGCTGTTTATACAGTAAAGATTATGATACAGCAAGCTGCATTAACTTTAAAAGAGTTATCAACCGAGACTTCTACTTTTACCGTTCAGGCAGGAGCTTCGATAAAAGTAACCGGCGAAAATTTTGTACCGTCATATGAAGTAACAAAACTTTTTATAGTAGACAAAGACGGAAACAAAAAATTGCAATTGAAGCAATACAATGACGGAGTCGATATTACAAGTTTTTATGTAATGTATTCTTTTGATGCTATCGAAACTGGTCTTCAAACCGATACTGATTACTGGCTGATGATGGAAAGCTATAATATTACTAAAACTATGAAATATCCGTTCAGGATAACTAATTAAAATTTAAGACAATAAAAAAATGCCTGTCTTCGTAGCCGGGGTAATGAAATAAGCCACTTAATCTATTTAATATAAAAAATTATGAAAAAATTAATTTTATCAATTGTAGCATTGGCTGCTATTTCAATTACATCTTGTAGCTCTGACGACCAAATTGCTGATTCACAAGCGCAAGCAAAAGAACAAGAAGTATCAAACAATCAAACGAAAAAAGCTTTACTTGATCTTTGTACTGTAACTTCAACATCTGTAACAGTAAACAGATGGCAAGCTCCATCATCAGTTGATGCAAACTGGACTCCGGTTGCTGCAACAATTGGCGGTGTAAACGTACAATGGGAAGGTATTTATGGTGCTTCTATTCGTCCTGTAGGTAATACAGGTAAATGGTATGTAGGTACAATAGACCTAACAGCAGCTTGTGATGAATGGGGAACATGGAAAACAGCCGTAGCTGTTAAAAATGCAGCTGCTAATCTTGGTACTGCCCCAACTGACAAATACAATGTACTAGGATATAACGGTACTATCTCAGGAACTAATTACGGTTTAGGATATTACTCATACAATATCACAACACACGTTATGACTCCTGCTAAAGCAATTGTAATCTGGAAAACAAATTCAGGAACAGATGCAACATCAGTTACCAGCCCTTCATCAGCTACAGAAGCTTATTTAGTAAAAGTAACAAGCGTTGCTCCAGGTACATCAAGCAGTACAATAAGCTATAACTGGACAAAAGTATTATAATTAATAACGGCGAAAAAAAAGAACATGGGATCACGAAATGTCTACAGGTTACTTGCAGTAAAAGCTGACCGGCGATCTCTGCATATTACCCCTACCATATCATTACCCCATGACTATCAAACGGCATTATAAATTACCGTAAGCATCGACAGTACAGGCATTTTAAAAATATAAAAGCAGACTAATCAATGCGCTGCAAAACTAATAAATAAAATCATTTAAAAATTAAATAACCCATATAATCATGGATAAAAGCAACAATACCGGTATATTTTTACATACGGTTATACTACTTTTCTTATCAACACTATTTTTTTCCTGCGATACAGAATATGTTGATAAAATAAATAACATTCCCGGCGATGTAATTAAGATTCCGGGATATACCCAAATTGAATCATTCACCTTTAAGGATACCGAAAACAATGCCATAAGCGCTGCTATAACAGAGGAGAATATTCTTTTTACCTGGAGCAGTTATATGGCAATTCCCGAAACGATAAAACCAGAAATTGTTCTCGGCACAGAAGCTACTATTAGTCCGGCATCAGGTGCTGAAGTTCCGTTTAAAGATGGTACCGTGTATACCGTTACTTCAAAAGCCGGTACTACAAAAAAATATACCATTAAAATCGATATTAGACAAAAAGAACCAAAAAGCTGGACATATAACAGTGGAGACTTTTTAAACAAAGGTTTTCTGCAAAGAATGATCAATAACGAATCCGGAAATGGTATCGATAATTTATGGTTAAGCCTTAAAGATACAAGAGTGTATTTTGTAGCAGCTACAGATCAAAAAACAGAATATACCGCAGAAATAGCCTATTTAGGTGTTGGAGGCTTGCCATTATTTCCTAATTATGGAGTATACTATTTTCTTCCTGAAAATATGCCTGAAGGCAAATACGATATGCGCATCAAAAATGGAGCGTTTATATTGCAAAACACCAGCGTAGACAACCGATTTAAAGTTGAGGTTGCAGAACCCGACTATTTTTCAGTTGAAAGATATGGCAGCCCTGTTGAGAAACAAATTGGCGAAACCTTCGAATTACGCGGAGGCATGATGAATACCATCACAGCCGCTGTCGTTTATAATAACAAAACCAAAACTCAAACCTATCCTCTCGAAATTGTAAGTATTACGCCGTACAGAGCTGTACTTAAAGTACCTACAGGAGTTCCGGCAGGACTCTACGATAGAATTAAACTTACTACTACCGATGGTTCTTCAATTTTAGCTTATACGGTAACAGTCAAATAATAGACTCTTACTTTTAGATAAAAAAGCCTTTAGAGAAGCAATTTTCTAAAGGCTTTTTTTCAGGAGCTAATCCCGCTATTCGTTCCACCCGAGCGATAGCGAACTGACGAAGTAATCTTTTGTGGCGAACACCGCCACAAAAGGATTTCCTCTGCTATCGGGGCTAGGGCAATCATTTTCATAATAATGTCTTTCCTACTATTTGTCACCCTGAGCGAAGTCGAAGGGCACACCAGAAACTCTGCAATCTATATCGCCAATCTTTGTAGAATCCCGCGTGTGATCCTTCGTTCCTCAGGAGGACAAGATTGCGGGTAGCTATTTGAGTAAAATAAAAAAATCGTTAATATCCGCGCTTTTGCGAAGCAAATCCGCATCATCCGCGTTCAAAATCATAATCCATCATTATTGATTTTTTTCATCCCTTTCCTTCTTCCACTTACGTATTCTCCATCGTGCATTTGTATAAGGCGAAGCAGTATTAAACTGAATCATTCTTCCCAATGTCCATTTTTCATACCAGGGTATTTCGTAAAGATCGTGATTCGATTTGCTTTTAATCAATGCTAAAATGGACGTTACTGTATTATCTAGTTTTACAACAAGTTCTTCAAAACTGTCATCTTCATAATCTTTGTAAAATTTCTGAGCCAGTTTTCCTAATTCATTCCATTTACATCCCGTTTCAGGAAAATCGACAGCCTCGTTATGCTCTTTTTTGTAATTCCATTTCAGGACTAACTCGCCCCATCCTACCAGATACGCGACCAGATTATCAATACTCATTAAAGTGCCTTTGCTGTGGCCTTCGAGTTCTTTTAATGAAGTTAAATCAGCAGGAATGCTTAAAAGTTCTTTTTTAAGTTTATCAAAATTTGTGATTATTGCCGCCAGCAATTCATCTTGGTTAACAGGAACAGCCATACTTTAGAATACTAATTTTTATATCCTCAAAAATACTATAAAGTATTAAAATACACCAGAATTACGAATTCCTAAATCTTAAAAATAGTCTCCTGAAGTTCTTCTAAAGACTTCCCTTTCGTTTCCGGCATCATAAAAATCACAAAAAGTAATTGGAACACCATCATTACAGCAAAAATCAAAAACACAGCTCCCGCTCCAATCGTCGAAAACAAAAACGGAACCATAGACGGAATAATAGCAGCAAGAACCCAATGTACCGATGAGCCAAAAGCCTGACCGCTGGCGCGCAAATGATTTGGGAAAATCTCTGAAATAAAAACCCAAATTACAGCACCTTGTCCTACGGCATGCGAAGCAATAAACAAAAACAAGAAAACCGGTACCTGCATTCCCTCCCATTTTAAAAAGAAGGCAATCGAAACTAATCCCAACGAAATAATATAACCAATCGATCCTATATACATCAGCACTTTTCGCCCCACAACATCAATTAAGAAAACGCCAATCAGCGTAAACACCAAATTAGTCAAACCAATACCAACGCTGCTCATTAAAGCTGCACTTTCGCCCAATCCTGCTTCTGCAAAAATTCTAGGAGCATAATACAAAAAGGCATTAATTCCTGAAAACTGATTGAACAACGAAATGAAAAACGCTAAAAGCAACGGAAATCTGTATTTCTTCAAAAAGATAGTTTCCCCTTTTTTATCTTCATTATCGTTTCCCAAATGCATTTCGTGCAATAAATCTTCAATTTTAGCCGTCGGATCTACTTTTTCTAAAACCGCTTTTGCCTCTGTAATTCTCGATTTCGAAAGCAGCCATCTCGGACTTTCCGGAATCGTAAATACTATAATCGTATAGAAAAATGCAGGAAAAGCCATGATTCCAATCATCCATCGCCACGCATTTTCACCCGCATCACGCAATAAATAATTAGACAAAAAAGCCATTAAAATTCCTAAAACAATATTAAACTGATAAAGCGAAACCAAACGTCCTCTGTCTTTTGCGGGAGCAATTTCAGAAACATAAGCCGGAGCTGCAATCGTAGACGCTCCAATTCCTAATCCGCCTAAAAACCTAAAAAAAGCAAAAGTCCACGGATCATTTGCAAATGAAGATCCAATTGCCGACAACAAAAACAAAATCCCAATCCAGATCAGTGTTTTTTTACGTCCAATTTTATTCGTCGGAATCCCACCAAAAATAGCGCCCACAACCGTGCCCCAAAGCGCCATTGCCATAACTACAGATCCGTGAAAAACATCTGATGTATGCCATAATTCCTGAAGTTTCGTATCAGCACCAGAAATTACAACCGTATCAAAACCAAATAAAAATCCAGCCAGAGCGGCAGTAACAGACCATAGTAGTATTTTGTTCATAAAAGCATTTATTACATTAATTATATCGACTTTATTCACGGATTACTACTTGCAGAAAACGATTGACATCACCAGCAATTTAAATTAAAAATTGAAGGAAATTTCAAAATTCAAAACAGTTAGTAAAACGTTTTAGTAAATTACAAATATATACTTTTTCACTATTCAAAAATGAATAAAAGAATATTTTACAAAAACAATAAGTGCAATATAAAGGGAGAATAAAATAAAATTATGTATTATTACTGATAAAAAACAAAGATTAACCAATGTATTTAAGTAATAGTTGAATAAACTGGTAGGCAAAATTTAGAAATACTAAATCGATTTAGTATGTTTGTAGTAATTTAATAATTTTCTAAACCAAAACTATTACTAATTATCTAAAACCACAGGTATGTTTCACCCATTATTAAAAAATCGAACTATTAAAATTTTACTTTTTATAGTTCTGATATTCCATCAAAACTCCATTTTTGCCTTTCAAAAATTAGAACAAAATCTTTCTGCTCAGGATACAGCAAAAGTTCCTAAAGAAATTGAAGATCCTGAAAATATTGGCATTAACAAAGAGCCTGCACACGCAACTTTAATGCCTTATGCTTCGCTAAAAGAAGCGCTTACTGCAAACAGACACGCTTCTACTTACAGTAAAAGTTTAAACGGAATGTGGAAATTCAATTGGGTTGACTGGCCTCAAAAACGTCCGGTAAATTTTTATAAAACAGATTACGATGTATCGAAATGGAAAGAAATAAAAGTACCATCGAACTGGCAAATTGAAGGTTACGGAACACCTTATTACAGCAATTTTAATTACATTTTTCAGAAAGATTTTCCGCGAGTGATGAGTACGCCTCCTGAAAATTTCACGGCATTTCACGAAAGAAATCCGGTAGGAAGTTATCGTCGTGATTTTACCGTTCCGGAAAACTGGAAAGGAAGACGCATTTTGATCACTTTTGATGGTGTCGACGCGGGATTCTTTATTTGGGTAAACGGAAAAAAAGTAGGTTATGGCGTAAACAGCAGAAATGCAGCAGAATTTGATCTGACAAAATATCTTGTTGCCGGAAAAAATACGCTGGCTGTAGAAGTCTATCGCTTCACCACCGGAAGTTATTTAGAAGATCAGGACATGTGGCGTTTGAGCGGTATTTTTAGAAACGTAACGCTTTGGAGTACTCCGCAACAACATATCAGGGATTATTTCATCAAAACCAATCTCGATAAAAATTATAAAGATGCCGAAGTTGTGGTAACAACCAAAATTAAAAACTACGCAAAAACAATTTCGAAACCACGATTGGTACAAGTCAATTTATATGATGGCAGCGCTATTGTGGGCAAAGCAACCGGAAAGAAAATTGTTCCGGCTTTAAAACCGGGTCAGGAAGTTTCGATAGATATAACATTTAACGTCACAAATCCTAAAAAATGGACAGCGGAAACCCCTACTCTTTACACCGCCGTAATTGATTTAAAAGAAGGAAAAAATACAATCGAAACTCTTTCGTCTAAAATTGGCTTTAGAAAAATAGAAATCAAAGGAAGATTGTTTACTGTAAATGGTGTTGCAATCAAACTAAAAGGAGTTAATCGCCACGAAAACTGGCCAGATGATGGTCACGCCGTTACAGAAGAACAAATGATCAAAGACATTTTGTTAATCAAACAAGCCAACTGTAATCATGTCAGAACAAGTCATTATTCTAATGATCCAAGATGGTATGAGTTATGCGACGAATATGGTCTTTATTTAGTTGCTGAAGCCAACGTAGAATGTCACGGAGCCATGAATGAATTTAATGATGATCCTCGTATAAAAGCCGCGATTGTAGATCGTAATGTGGCGAATACAGAGAATTTCAAAAACCATCCTTCAGTTTTAATCTGGTCATTAGGAAATGAAAACGGAACCGGTGGCGTCAACTTTAGAGCGGCATTAAAAGCAATTAAAGATATAGATCCAACACGACCTACCCATTACGAAGGTTTTGGCATTGCCTTAAACAACCCGGCCGATATTGACAGTCAGATGTATACAGATGTTTTTAACTTAGAAAAACATGCTAATGATACTTCTTTGACAAAACCATTTTATTTATGCGAATATGCCCATGCGATGTTCAATTCGATGGGATCTGTAGACATCTACAATGATTTATTCGATAAATATCCTGCCTTGCTTGGTGGTGCAATTTGGGAATGGCAGGATCAGGGAATTTACAATAATCGTGATCCAAAACATCCTATTACCGCTTTTGGTGGTGGTTTTGGCGAATTTCCAAACGATCAATACTTTATTCATAAAGGTGTTGTATTCTCTGACCGTTCTTTAAAACCGCATTATCCGGAATTAAAACATGCCTACCAATGGATTACAATTTCAGACAAAGACAGTAAAAACGGCATTTTCACGATCAAAAACCGTTATGAAACCAATAATTTAAATAGCCTTTCGGCAAAATGGGAATTGACTGAAAACGGAAAATCAATCGCTACTGGAGATATTGCCACAGGTTCTATAATTCCGGGTGAACAAAAAGACATTCAGATTCCTTTGAATATTACTCCAAAATCAGGTTCAGAATATTTCTTACGTATTTCATTTGCTCTTGCAGAAGATGAATTATGGGCCAATAAAGGTTACGAAGTAGCTTCGCAGCAATTCGAACTTCCGGTAAGTACTCCGCCTGTTTTGCAACATATACCTGAAGGTACTTTATCTGTAAAAAACAATAGAAACAGCATTCAGCTCATTGGTAACAATTTTAAAATTGAATTTGATAAAAACAAAGGAACATTTTCGAAAATAGAAAAAAACGGTAAAAACCTTTTACAGGAAAACGGAGGGCCACTATTGCATTTATGGCGTGCTCCACACAGAAAAGATGATATGTGGGCGTATGAAAATTGGGAGAAATACGGTCTAAAATCAATCAAATGGGTAGTGAGTGATCTCAAAACTCAAAAAATATCCGGTGGAAGTTTCGAAATTAAAGCCACATTAACCGGAACCGGAAAAGAAAATTTTAAAGTGGTGCACCGTGTTTTTTATACCATTAACGGAAACGGTACTATTAAGGTGACCAATGATATCAGTTTTAATGATCCGAAATTAATTTTAGCACGAATTGGTGTTCGAATGTTTTTGAGTAAAGATTTAGACCAATTTGATTACTTAGGACGCGGACCAATGGAAAACTATCCTGATCGTAAAAGTGGTTTTGACATTGGTCATTATTACAGCACTGTAAAAGAGCAAATAACACCTTACGAAAAGCCAATGGAATCCGGCAATCACGAAGATGTACGTTGGGCAAACCTAAAATCACAAAACGGTTTAGGATTAACCATTAAACAAGGTGATGATTTATTGCAAGTAGCCGCATTGCCTTACAGCGACGAAGAAATGGAAAATGTAGAATACAAAATAGATCTGCCACAAAGCAAAGGAACGGTATTGTGTGTTTCGCATAAAACCTTAGGAGTAGGTTCCTGGGGCTGCGGGCCGAAGCCATTAGAACAATATATGGTTTATGCAAAAGCAACTTCTTTTAATTACGAAATCGATCTGAATTCAAAATAAGAAGCTGATCTTTCCGCTTTAAAAAGCATCCAAAATAAAAAAAGTATTAGTAAATAATTACTAATGCTTTTTTATTTCAATAGAATGAAGGTCTTAATCCTGATTAATTTTAAAAGAATAAGAGCCTGACTTCAGCTGAATAACTTTATACAATCCTTCGTTGATAATGTTGATGTCTTTTGAATTGCAACTAAAAGTTTTGTCTTTTACTAAATAAAAACTCGCGCTGGAGTTGGGCGGAACCACAACATTATAAAGAATTTCTTTATTTTCTTTTTTCCAGTTCGAGACAATTTTCCCGTAAGGAGAACTATATTCCGACTCAAAATAAGTAAGATCTTTAACAAAATTTGGTCTCAAAATAATATGCTTAAAACCAGGCTGATTTTCATCCGGAAAAATTCCGCCCAATCCTTTGTACATCCACGCTCCTATTTCTCCAAACATAATATGATTCATTGAGGCGTCGTTTTTCTCGACATTCAATGGCCAGTTTTCAAACAAAGTCGTAGCGCCACTTTTTATCCAATAACCCCATGACGGAAAATCTTCCTGAGAAGCGATTTTATAAGCTGCGTCGGCATAACCATTTTCGCTCAATGCATTCAGCAAAGACTTTGTGCCCAATAAACCAACATTAAGATGAAAATTAGTTTCCTGTACTTTTTTGTACAAATTATCGGCTACTTTTTGCTTAAATTCATCAGGAACCAATCCCCAATACAACGGACCGGACAATTCTGTTTGTGTACCGCTGCAGTATAAATTTGTAGTCGAATTAAAAAATTCTTTATTGAATGCTGTTTTAATTTTTTCTCCCAGTTTAAAATAATGTTCCGCATCATTGGTGTTTCCAAGTAATTTTGCTGTCTTCGCTAAAATCATCACATCAGTATAATAATACATCGTCGAAGTTAGCGGTTTAGAACTTACGGTTTTTACAGGAACCCAATCGCCTAATCCCCAATCTGTAATCCCGCCTGGATATTTCTTATCAATTAAATCTACATACTTTTTTATGTTGGGATACATTTTAGTCAGCAAACTCGCGTCGCCGTAAAACTCATATATTTTCCACGGAATAATAGCAATCGAACTTGTCCAGTCCGGACCAGTTGCAAATTCATATCCAAATGCTCCCGGATTAGGAACAATGTTTGAAATTCCCCCATCCGGTTGTTGCTCGTCCTGATGGTCAGCAAGCCATTTTTCATAAATCGTGATTCCGTCAAAATTGTATAATCCCGTTTCTATATTCGTGTGTGCATCCCCTGTCCAACCGTTCTTTTCGCGTTGCGGACAATCTGTTGGATAACCAAATAAATTAGCCAGATAACTGCTGTTTGTCGCTTCCCAAATCTTATTAAAAACCGGATTCGACGTTTTAATTTTTCCCACGGCAGGAACATCGCTGTGCATTTCGAGAGCCAAAATACAATCATCATTCAACTTAAAAGGTCGGCTTGAAGTAACTTCTACAAATTGAAATCCTTTATAATTAAACTTTGGAGAGAAACTTTCCTTATCATTTCCTTTCACAATAAAAATATCCGTCTGAAAAGGATCTGAATTATCAGTTGGTCTGTAATGCAAATCGATATTCGAAAGATCGACCAGTCCGTTTTTATACAAACGTTCCGCATGTTTTATTCTAAAAACAGTTCCCACGACTGCATTTTTTATCGAAAAACGAACGGTTCCTGCAATATTTCTCGGAAACGAAAACACAGTCAAAGTATCGTTTACACGATTGATATTCGTCGGTTTTAGCTCAGCTACCACTTTAATAGGATGCAATTGCTGCGACACTAATTTTGATGATGGCGCTTTTACAATTATGGCTTTATTCCATTTAGCATCATTAAAATCAGGTTTGCTCCAGTTGGCAATTTCTTTACGCGCATCATAATGCTCACCCGTGTAAATACTATTAAAAACAACCGGACTATCCGCTGTTTTCCAGGTTTCATCTGTTACAATTGTTTCAGTCGAATTATCTGAATATGTAATTCTGATATTCACCAGACAACGAGGTCGGTTCCTCCAAATTGTTTTGTCAAAATGCCAAACAGCCGTCGATTGGTGATTGTACCAGCCGTTTCCTAACAAAATACCAAAAGCATTTTTCCCCTTTTGCAAATCGGCCGTGATGTCTAATGTGGCATACAAATTACGACTGTCGTATTTCGTAAACATAGGATCCAGCATTCGGTTTCCCGCTTTTTTTCCGTTCACATAAAATTCGTGCAATCCGCCGGCGGTAACATACACACGGGCTTCTTTGATCGTTTTTGTTGTCGTAAATTCTTTTCTGAAATAAGGAGCCGGTTTGTAATTCTTATCATGAGAATCAGAGATCCAACTTCCTTTCCAGTCGCTCGATTGCATCATGGCGGTTTCAAAACGCTGAATCTTCGAAATGTTCATTTTGCCATTTTCATCCCAAACTTTTACTCTCCAAAAATAAGTAGTAAAGGATTGTAGATACGCTCCTTTATAAGAAACTAAAATAGCGTCCGAAAGTACTTTTCCGGTATTCCAAACCGTTGCTTTTCCTTCTGTTAAAGCATTAGCTTCTTCCGCGATTTCTATCTGATAAGCGGTTTGTACTACATTGCGGCCGCTGCCATTCAATTGCCACGAAAGTCTTGGTTCCGGCACATCAATCCCTAATGGATCAACCAAATGTTCGCACTTTAGATTTACCGGAGCCTGACAATATCCTGCTATATTTATCAATAGAAAAAGGAAGAACAGGCAAATTGTTTTACTATTTTTTTTATGCTGTATAATCATTAGATTTTATTTTTTAATATTTGAATTGGCTTATAAAAGCAAATCATTTTTTTTAGGAGCTAATCCCGCTATCCGTTCCAATCTTTTTATTTTTTAAAGAAAAAAATAAAAAGGATTTCCACTTCTATCGGGGCTAGGGCAATTGTTTTTATAAGAACTTTTTTTGTCGTCCTGAGAAACGAAGAATCACACTTAGGATTCGACTATCATAATCAAAACTAATTTGAATATTGCACGCAGATGACACGGATTCGCTTCGCGAAAACGCAGATTTGCACAGATTTTTTTTTCTCGCAAAGTAAACACAATCTTGTCATCCTGAGGAACGAAGGATCTCACAAGAAACTCGACAAAGATTGGCGAATAACTAAACGGAAATACTAGTGTAATCTCTCCTTCGTCGAGATGACAAACTTTGTGGTTATTTGTTCATTGGATTTTTTTGTCATCCTGAGGAACGAAGGATCTCACAAGAAACTCGACAAAGATTGGCGAATACCTGAACGGAAAGACTAGTGTGATCTCTCCTTCGTCGAGATGACAAACTTTGTGGTTACTTGTTCATTGAGTTTTTTTGTCATCCTGAGGAACGAAGGATCTCACAAGAAACTCGACAAAGATTGGCGAATATCCGAACGGAAATATTAGTGTGATCCTTCGTTCCTCAGGATGACAAGCTTGTGTTTTCCAACCTAAAGCCAAAGGCTATTTAAACAATCACTTCAAAACCTAAATCTCTTCTAAAACTGCTGCCCATCCTCCATTTTTGACCATTTTCACATCAATAACATCTTTATTTGTAATCGTGTAATTCTTCTTTCTATAATCCATTGCCTGATATCCTGCGTTGATGCCGTCTTCAAACGACGTTACTTTATAGGTTTTTCCGGCTTTTAGAAAATCTAAATTGAGTTTAAATTTTCGTTGTTTTTCGGCATTATTCGTTATCCCGCCAATAAACCATTTTGTTCCTTTTCTTTTGGCAACAATAGCGTATTGCCCCGCTTTGGCTTCTAATGCTTTGGTTTCATCCCAAGTCGTAGGAACCGAAGTGATAAAATCAGTACATTCTTTCTCACGATAATAATTAGTTGGATTATCTGCCAGCATTTGTAAACCACTTTCGAAAACGACAAACAAAGCAAGCTGATAAGCTCTTGTACCAATACTTGCAGAATTTGGTCTCTCTGATCTGTAAACTTCCGGCTGCATGCTAATCATCGCGCCCGGCGTATAATCCATTGGGCCAACGGCATTTCGCATAAAAGGCAGGTACAAACTGTTGTCCGGTTTACAGCCGTCCATTTGTTCCATTCCCCTTACTCCTTCGTATGAAATTAAATTTGGGTATTTGTATTCTAAACCTGCAGGCTTAAAGGCGCCGTGAAAATCTACCAATATTTGATGCTTTGCGGCTTCTTTGGCTACATTTTCGTAATAATTGACCATTACCTGATCACTTCGATCCATGAAATCAATTTTTACACCCGCAATTCCCCATTCTTTAAAGGTTTTAAAAACACCCATATTTTTATCGACCGTAAGCCAGGTCAGCCACAATACGATACCTACATTTTTTTCTTTACCATATTTAATGAGCTCATGAACATTCACATTCGGATTTGGCGAATACGGATCTTCTGTCCTATTGGCCCAGCCTTCATCCATAATGATATATTTTATACCAAATTTCGAAGCAAAATCAATATAATATTTATAGGTATCCAGATTATAACCCGACACAAAATTAACTTCAGGGCCATAAGGCGTTGCTCCGTTCCACCATTCCCAGCTGGCTTGTCCGGGTTTTATCCATGTGGTATCTTTTAGTTCGCTTTTTGGAGCGAGTTTTAAAGTCATTGTGTTTTCTATAAGCTGTTTGTCATTTTTGGTAATGACAAAATAACGCCAAGGAAAATTTCTTGTTCCTTTTGTTTTGGCAATATAATTGGCTTCTTTCAAAATTTTAAGACTTCTGTCTCCGTCAGGGCCAAATTCTAAAGGCGTTTTAGGAAATACGGCAGTAATACTTTTTCCGGTTCCCTTTAAAAACATACACGGATAATCCGAAAGATCTGATTCACTTATGAGGATTTTGTATTGCTTTTGCGAATCGGCCAAAACAGGAAGTACAGACATTTTATCAGAAGGTTTCCAATCTTTTACCGTTGTTTGCGAATAAGCTTCTTCATAAGCTGTTTTAAAACCTCCCGGTTGTTGCACATGCAATAGATAATTATCAGGTAAATTAACGGCGAAATCTTCGTTTAATACTTCAATTTCTCCTTTTTTAGACGTTATAAAGCGATACGATATTCCGTCATCAAAAGCGCGAAATTCTACTGCATAATCTCCTTTAAAATTCAATACCAAATAATTGTAATGATTGGAAACAGTTGAAAATTTAAGCGGAACAACGGGTTTAATTTCTTCCTTTACTTTTCCTGTTTTGCTTCCTGTTATTTTTGGATTTAATCCTAAAGTTTCATTTTTAAGGGTTAATGCCAGATGATTTTTGGCGGCTATTTCTTCGTTTTGGATATTGATCGAATAATAGATTTTATCTTCTAAAGCAACCGAAACTTTTATTTCTCCGTTTGGTGACAGGAGTTCGAACTTTTTTTGCTGAGAATAGGCAGTAGAAATTCCCAACAATAAAAACAGGTACGTTACTAATTTAATTGTCTTCATTTAAAATTGTTTTTATATAAACAACGTCCCAAAAAAAGGGACGTTATTTTAATTTATACTTTACAAAGGCATTCTTATTATTTCGTTATAACTTGTATGTCTCCACCATTTTTAAACAAATCGTGAGAGATAAAATAGCCGTCGATTTTAGCACCGTTTACTTTTATGGTTTCCAGATTTCTTTTCCCATTCGGATTTTTGATGGTTACTTTTTTGCCTGCCGGTGTTGTCCATGCTACTTCTTTAAAAATAGGAACGGTTACAATATATTCAGGATCGGCAGGAGATAACGGGTAAAGTCCCAGTGCACCAAACACGTACCAGGACGACATTTCGCCCGCATCATCCATACCGGACATGGCCAGTTTTTCAGGCCCGATTCCGTACATTGTTTCTAATATTTCGTCGATTCTTTTTTGTGATTTCTCTGGTTTATTTACAAAATAATACGAAAACGGAGCTTCGTGATCCGGTTGGTTACCATGACAATATTGCCCGATAAAACCAGATATATTCCATGCGATATATTTAGGATTCCATGGTTTAGTAAAGAATTCGTCAAGCTTGGCTTCAAAAGGTTTGTCGCCTCCATAAAGTTTAACCAATCCCGGCATATCATGCGGCGCAAAGAAGGATAATTGCCATGCATTTGCTTCTCTGTACATGTATTCGTAATATGGAAACTCAGGATTAAATGGTGTCACCCATTTTCCATCTGCCAGTTTACCTCTCATAAAAGTGGTCGATTTATCAAATACATTGACGTAATTTTTAGAACGTTTTACCAAATCATTATAATGTTCTGTATCATTTAGTTCTTTGGCTAATAATGCCAATGCATGATCATCATAAGCATATTCCAGCGTTTTGGTCACGCCTGCATTTCCTTTCGTTTCTACTACAGGATTTTTGATATCCTGTTCCGGAACATACCCTTTCGCAATATATTCAGCTATATGAGGTCTTGTTCCGCCTTCTTTATAAGCGTTGTTCAGTAATAGTTCGTATGCTTTTTTAACGTCGTACTTTCTAATTCCTCTCATATAAGATCCTGCAATAAATGATGCTGCATGATCTCCGTGAAAGAATGTTGGCATAAAACCTTTAATTTCTCCTTCGTTGATCATCGAACTGATAATATCACTGGTTTCATCTGGTGAAAAAATACTTAGCAAAACCAATTTATTCCTGTAATCATCCCATAATGAAGGAAGTGTGTAATAGTGATAGTTTTCTTTTCGAACTTTTCCTGCTTCGTCTGTAAATTGTCCGTTGATGTCACTTCGCAAAGCCGGCCATAAAAACGATCTGTACAACATGCTGTAAAACATTACATTTTGTTGTTCACTTCCTCCTTTTACCTGAATTTTAGACAACATGTTTTCCCATTTTGTACTTCCTTCTTCAAAAACTTTGGTCAGGTTTTTATCGCCTACTTCGGCTTTTAAGTTTTCGATGGCATTGTCTACGCTTACAAAAGACAACGCTATTTTTACTGTTATAGGTTTTGTATCTACGTCTTTAATGTTTACTAAAGTATAACCGCCGCTTTTGGCAACATCTTTAGTATCTAACTTCTCTATCGGACTGCTTAATGTGGCATAAAAATATATTTTTTCGCCTCCGGTTCTCTGAAAACCGCTTACGGCATTTGAACCTTCTTGTTTAATCTGCCAGTCGTCTACATGATTATTGGCTTTGCCTAAATCAAAAAGTACTTTTCGGCCTTTGTTGTTTTTAAACGTGTATTCGTGTACGCCACAACGCAATGTCGAGCTTAGTTTTACCTGTACATCATAGTTTTTTAAATACACTTCGTAATAAGCCGGACTTGCTTTTTCCTGATCATGGCTAAAAGATGATTTGTACGGAAATGTTGCTCCATCCGGAACTGGTAAAAGCGGAATATGGCACAGATTCCAATGCCCTTTATTGGTATGGGTAAATCCTAAAATTTCTGTGTCTTCGTATTCGTATCCTGCACCTGATCTGTATTTTGTCATTGGGCTTAATTGCACCATTGCATTGGGTACAGATGAACCCGGAAATACTAATCCTGCCCAAACGCGCATATCTGCCGGTGGTGTGTAGCCAATTATTTTGGTATCTAATAATGGTGCGGTACCAATAAACGGATTGACCAGCGCTGTATATTTTCCTTTTGCAAGTCCTCCTCCTGGTTTCTGAGCTGTCGCATTGAAGCTAAAAATAGACATAGAAAGGGCTGCAAGAACGATATTCTTGTTGAATTTTATCATTTTATAAAAAATTAAAACTTGTTATAAATAGTTATAGTTCCAGCAATTTTGGGTGTTTTTGATAGGTATCCCACAATAATTCGCCAAATAATGTATTGGTCCAGGCAAACCATGATCTTGTGAAATTTTTAGCGTCGTCTTTATGAAAAGATTCGTGCATGAAACCGGTATCGCCATGTGATGCTTTCAGCATTTTGATACATTGTTTTATTTCGTTTTGGTCTGATGTTGTGTAGGCTCTCATCACCAAAGACATCGGCCAGATCATATCCATTCCTACGTGTGGGCCTCCAATTCCTTCGGCTACTTTTCCTTTAAAGAAAAACGGATTATCTTCTGATAACACAAATTTTCTGGTGTTTTGATACGTTGGATCATTCACATCAATAGCATCTAAATAAGGTAAACTCAGTAAACTTGGCACATTAGAATCATCCATAAGTAAATGACCTCCGAAACCATCAACTTCAAAAGCAAAAATGTTTCCGTATTTAGGGTGTTTTACAACTGCATGTTGTTTAATGGCTTGTTCTACTTCATTTCCTAAAGCGCGTAGTTCTTTTGCTGTAGCACTGTCTTTTTTAATGGTTTCTAACATTTCTGCAGCTTGTTTCATACTCGCTACAATAAAAAAGTTGGAAGGAATTAAAAAAGAAAAAACGGTTGCATCATCACTTGGTCGAAAGGCAGAACAAACTAAACCAACTGGTTTAACCGGATATCCGTAGCCTTTTAAGGGTCTTGTATCTGTAGCAAATTGCGTTGTTCTCTGAAATGTATACGGGTTTGTACCGTCTTTTTGCTGCTGATCTTTAAATACTTTTAGGGTTGCTTTAATTGCTTTTATCCAATTGTCATCAAATGGAGAAGTATCTCCTGTATTTTTCCAGTAATTGTAAGCCAGTCTTATTGGGTAGCACAACGAATCTATCTCGTATTTTCTTTCGTGAACTCCGGGTTTCATATCGGTATGATCTGTTGTCCACTCGCCTTTTTTGTTAGGATCGTTGTAAAACGCATTCGCATACGGATCTTTCAATATGTATTCTGTTTGCCTGTTGATTACTCCGGCAATCAGGTTTTTAAGTTTGGTGTCTTTTCCGGCAAAAGCCATATACGGCCATACTTGCGCAGAACTATCTCTTAGCCACATTGCATCAATATCTCCGGTAATTACGTACGTATCTGGTCTTCCGTTTTTTTGCGAATAGGTTACGGTGGTATCAAGTGTATTAGGGAAACAGTTATTGAACAACCATCCTAATTCTTTGTCTTTTACATTCTTTTGAAATTCGGTTATTGTTTTTTCTATGAAATCACTTTCAAAATTTCTTTTTCCTTTTGCAACCCTTACAATAGGGAAATCTTTTACCATTTTAGTTCCTGCAATTATTTCCATGGGATCGATAAGGGCTAAACTGCCAAATAAAGCAGCATTCTGGATAAATTTTCTTCTTTGCATTGTTGTATATTTTAATTTATAGGGAAATATCTTTTTTATTCGTTTGTTAAAGAGTACGGAGCATCTTCTTTTGCGGTTCCTCTTTTTAGATTTGGCGTGTTCGACATATCAAAATCTAATGTGGCACCTTTCATTAATTCTGAATGGCTTAACCAGTTTTTAGTATATGTTTTTCCATTCACTTTCAAATCTTTAACATATCTGTTCTGATCGTTGTTTTCGGGAGCATTGATTTCTACTTTACTTCCGTTTTCCAACTCGATTGTTACTTTTTTGAATAATGGTGCTCCTACAACATATTGATCTGAGGCCGGAGTAACCGGATAAAATCCTAAAGAAGAAAAAACATACCAGGCCGAAGTTTGTCCGTTATCTTCATCTCCGCAATAACCGTCCGGAGTTGCATGATACATTCTGTTCATGGTTTCTCTTACCCAATATTGCGCTTTCCAAGGTTCTGCGGCATAATTATACAGATAAATCATGTGCTGAATAGGCTGATTTCCGTGAGCATATTGTCCCATGTTGGCAATTTGCATTTCTCTCATTTCGTGAATCACTCCTCCTGTAAAATTGGAAGTAGCAAAAATTGGCGGTGAAGAAAAGACTTTGTCTAATTGTGAAATGAAAACCTGATTTCCTCCCATTAAATCAATTAAACCTTGTATGTCATGAAAAACAGACCATGAATAATGCCAGCTGTTTCCTTCGGTAAATCCGTTAAACCATTGAAAAGGATCAAAAGGCTCCATGAATTTTCCGTCACTGTTTTTAGGATGCATCAAATTATATTTAGGATCAAAAAGGTTTTTATAATTTAAACTTCTCTTTTTGTATAAATCAATTTCTGACTGCGGTTTGTTTAAGGCTTTCGCCAATTGGTAAATGGCAAAATCATCGTAGGCATATTCTAAAGTTCTTGCAGCGCTTTCATTTACAACATCGTGCGGCACGTAACCTAAAGTATTATATGAATCTACTCCGGCACGACCCACCGCTTTTAATGGACCTGCATTATTAGCGCCATGAATTACGGCTTTGTATAAATTTTCGATATCATACTTGTTTGCTTTTCCGCTTTTAAGGTAAGCTTCGGATACAATTGAGGCGGAATTATTCCCCACCATAATATCTCGTAATCCCGGACTTGACCATTCCGGCAACCATCCGCTTTCGTTAAATGCATTCGAAAGTCCTTCCTGCATTTGGGTATTCAGTTCTGGATACATTAAATTTAAAAATGGATATAAAGCTCTGAAAGTATCCCAGAATCCGGTGTCTACAAACATATAACCCGGCAAAACTTTTCCGTTGTACGGGCTGTAATGAACCGGTTTTTTATTTTTATCAAATTCGAAAAACTTTCTCGGGAAAAGAAGCGATCTGTACAACGAAGAATAAAAAGTTCCCGTTTGGTCTTGAGTTCCGCCTTCTACTTTAATTCGGCTTAATTCTTTGTTCCAGATTTCTTTTCCTTTTTCTTTAAGTTCATCAAAATTGTCTTTTCCTATTTCTTTCAGGTTTCTTTCTGCCTGATCATAGCTTATAAATGATGATGCTACCTGAGCATTTACTTTTTCTCCGGCTTTTGTTTTAAAACCAATTACGGCTCCGGCATGATCTGCCTGCATTTCAAGGGCATTTCCTAAAATATCTCCGTTAAAGGTAGAACGCACTTCAAAATCTTTATCGAAAATGATCACAAAATAGTTCTTGAAGTTTAAAGGAACTCCTCCGCTATTTTTAGTCGTGTACCCAATGATTTTTCTTTCTGACGGAATAATTTTCACATACGATCCTTTATCAAAAGCATCAATTACAACGTACGCTTTGTCTGTTTCAGGAAATGTAAATCGAAATCTGGCAGCTCTTTCTGTTGGCGTAATTTCGGTTGTAACGTTATGATCTGCCAAATAAACGCTGTAGTAATAAGGCGTCACAGTTTCTGCTTTATGAGAAAACCAGCTTTGTCTTTCTTCTTCCTTAAATTTTAAATCACCGGTTACGGGCATTATCGAAAACTGACCGTAATCGTTCATCCACGGCGAAGGCTGATGCGTTTGCTTGAAACCTTTAATTCTGTTTGATTTATAAGTATAAGCCCATCCATCACCCATTTTGCCCGTTTGTGGTGTCCAGAAATTCATTCCCCATGGCATTGCAATCGCGGGATACGTATTTCCGTTTGAGATTCCGTAATCAGAATCTGTACCTATTAAAGGATTTACCCAATCTACAGGAAGTTTCGATTCGCAAACTGTCGCGTTTTGTGCATTCATCGGAACAAATACAAGCAATGCGAATAAACTAAAAGCGATTTTATGTTTATTTTTTACCAAAATCTTAATTATTAATAGCGTTAATGACTTCTTTATTTATTTTACTAACCTCAGAAAAATTCATTTTATCAACCTTACGATCGTAGGTCATAAAACCGTTTACTTCGCCTTCAACATCTGTTGTCTGCGTATAAACTGCTGCAGAAAAACCTACTTTAGATAATGTTTTTAGCTGCTCTGCATACTCTTTGTATTTGGCTGTCGTTTCATCATTGTTCTTGAACTGCGTGTAACCCCAGTTTTTATCTGTTTGCCATAAATGTCCTGTAACCGGAAGACCAATTCCGCCGTATTCTCCTAAAACAGTGATTCTGCGTGCATCATACAATTTTAAATTTGGCTCAGGATAATGGTGAATGTCTAACATATCTCCTGTTTGAAAATGGTTTCCTCCACTTGACGAATTTACTAATCTGCTTGGATCATGATTCTTGGTCCATTCTGTAATTTCAACTGTTTTAAATTGTCCCCATGCTTCATTAAACGGAACCCAAACTACGATACTTGGATAAGAATACAAATGATCCATAATCTCTCTCCATTCTTTTTTGTATGTCGCTTCAGATTGTGCTGTTCTTTTTAATTCTGTACCTTCAAAATATTTATGCATTTGCCAGATTGGGCCATCATCACCATTTGGCATATCCTGCCATACCAAAAATCCCATTCTGTCGCAATGGGTATACCATCTTGCCGGTTCTACTTTTACGTGTTTACGAATCATGTTAAAACCTAATTCTTTTGTTCGTACAAGATCGTATTTTAAAGCTTCGTCTGTTGGCGCAGTATACAATCCGTCAGGCCACCATCCCTGATCCAGCGGGCCAAACTGAAAACAATCTTTGTTGTTCAGCTGGATTCTCACAATACCTTTATCGTCTCTTTTTGAAGAGATTTTACGCATTGCAAAATAGCTTTTTATTTCGTCTGTTACTTTGCCTCCGCTAATCAATTTTACTTTAATATCATATAAAAATGGTGTATCCGGCGACCATAATTTTGGATTATTCAATACAATGTCTAATGATTGCCCTGCTACGCCTTTTTCTGATGCAATTGTTTTTATACCATCAAATACGGTAATTTCTATAATATCTCCGGCAACGCTTCCTTCTACTTCCGGTACGATATTAATCGTGTTACGATCAATATCCGGAGTTGTTCTCAGGTTATTAATGTGCTTTTTGTTTACCGGCTCTAACCAAACGGTTTGCCAGATTCCTGTTACCGGTGTGTACCAGATGCTTTCAGGATTTTTTACTTGTTTTCCTCTTGGTTGTGTTCCGTCGCTCGTGGGATCCCATACTTTAACGACTAATTTTTGCGATTTTCCGTTTAGGTAAGGCGTTATATTAAAGCTAAAAGGAGTAAATCCGCCAGTATGTGTTCCTATTTTGACATTATTAATCCAAACTTCTGTTTTCCAGTCTACTGCTCCAAAATGTAATAAAATATCTTTGTTTTTCCAGTTGCTGTCGATGGTAAAATTGGTTTCGTACCATAATTCGTTTTCTGAACCTACTTTTTTCATTACGCCCGAAAGGCTTGATTCAACAGCAAAAGGAACGAGAATTTTTCCGTCGTAGCCTTTTGGCGCTGTTTGTCCTGCCGGTTGTATTGCGTAGTTCCATAAACCATTAAGGTTTTTCCACTGATCCCTTTCCATAATTGGTCGCGGATATTCCGGAAGTACATGATTTGGATCTACTTGTTCTGCCCATTTTGTTTTTATTTTATCCCCTTGTGGTTTCCATTGTGCAAAGGATACAAGGCTTGCAAAAAGAAAAAGTATAATTGTGATTTTATTCTTCATTATAATATTTTATTTTTTTGAAATTTCCGGAAAGTACTTTGATTGAATATGTATTTAAATCTTTGTTCTTTGCATGCAATTTCTGTTGAATTGATAAACATTATAAAACCTGAAGGCTGTTTATTTCCTTCAGGTATTACAAAAATTACTACTTAAACTAAACTACTTAAACTAATTAATTAATCAAAAAAGCCATCTTTATTCAGCTTGGCTGCTGCTTCTATTAACATTACTCCGCTCAATTGAGTTGTTAAATCTACTTTTCCGCCTGCTGCAGGAGCTACTTTCCAATTGTTTCCTGAAAGCATTGCGGGTCTTAAAATTCCTTTTTTATAAAATGACTGCGCATTAAATTTTAAGAATTTCGAAAAACTCTCTTTATCGGTAGAATTTATAGTTGGGTGCTCTATTAATTCTGTAAAATAACGTACCAAAATTCCTTTAAATAATCCTCCATCGCCCTGACCTTCATCTTTAAGAAGTCCTTCTGAAACTAATTTTGGATTTGTTAAAACGTTTCTTCCTGATTTTACTGCATCATCAAGATACGTTTGCTCGTTTGTGGCTTTGTACAATCTTAAACCTGCTCCTATCCATGTTCCCATATTATAGGTAAATACCCAGTCTTTGTTTGTAGTAACTGTTCCGTTTACTTCGGATATATTATCCCAAACTGCTCCTGAAACAGGATCTACCAGATTATTTTTTTGCCATGCATAAATTTTCTTCGCCCAGGCAAGATCATCAGCATCATTATCAATTTCATACAATCTCATGGCAAGAATTACTGCCGGACCGTTTGATACGGCATTTTTTTGTCTTGGTGAATCTTGTTTCCATGTAATTCCCCCGCCAAAAACATCACTCCAGCTTAGCTTTAATCTTTCCCATAAAAAATCGGCAACGTCTTTGTATTCCTGATCGTTTGTTGCTTTATAAGCGCGAAGACAAGAATTGGCCAGCCAAAGCATATCATCATTAAAAACATTATTGTAGGTATTTCCGTTTTTTACTTTAATTCCCTGAACCAATGCTTTCATTTTGGCTTTGTAATTGTCATTACCGGTTCTTAAATAACCGTCTACCAAAACATCAAGAACGTGAGCGTTTGGCCAGTAATGAAAGGTACTGTTACCAGTATTGTTCTCTACAAAAGTTCCGTTAGCTCCCAAATAATTGTTATAAGTAGAAAGCTGTAAAGAATCTGCTGTTTGTGCCCAGGTATATTTAAATTCCGGACCGGTTGTGGTATTAGGATCACGCAACGGAACAGCTTCATCATCACATGAAGTAGTCAATAACCCTAATCCTATTACGCAAAGCAACATGACACTATAACGTGTTGAAAATAATTTTTTCATAATATAATTTCATTTAATACAACGTCTCTTAAAGATCGCCTTTAAGAGACGTCAGGGTTATTTATAGAATGGTGAAACTGTGTGTGTAAGCTGGTACGCTTGCGCTAAAATTGATTACAGCGTTTACACTTTTGTTATCGACTGCGCCTGCAAATTTGAAACTATTTGCCCAAACATCGCTTGATACAGGAACCATATACCAGAACGATGCAGGAGTATTCGCGTCAGGTCTGTTATTATCTCCGTTAGTACTTCCGTACCATTCTTCGCTTGTAGTAGCGCCATTTACAACAGTAAATTTAAATTTGTAACGCTCGTCTCTACCCCATGATTCTTGTTTAAAAACAATCGTTTTATTATCTGCTTTCCAGATTCCTTTTCCTGCATAAGTATATTCGAATAAATATTGGCTAAGTGGAGGAAACCATAATTCGATTTTTTTAATTTCTGTCATCGTTGTAGAACCATCACTAAAATCTACTTTAATTTTATACACTTTAGCATCTCCTGCATAAGTTGTCGCACCGTCTTGTTTTAATTTAGCTTCGCTGATGTAGAAAACTTCAGGAGTACCATTTTTTCTTGTAATGAATTTATAGCTTCCTGCTTGTAACTTCGTATAGATTTCGAATGTTGTAGCGCCTGTTTTCTTGAAAGCCTGTGCGTCTGCCACTGTTTCTCCTGTTTCAGAACCTGCTCCTGTAATAAACAACTGATCCGGAGTTGGGAAACCGCCTGGTCTTTGTACTTCGATAATACCTGAAACACTCGATTTTTGAACATTCACTCCTTTAGAAGAATATACTGTCCATTTTAATTTTCCGATAGTTTCAGATGCAATACCTGCCAGTCCTGCAATTTTGTTCAATTCTGTAAAGGAAAGATTTAATGTTTTCTGAAATCCATTTCCGTCAGAAGGTTTTACATAAATCGGTTTAGAAAAATCTCCATCTGCGCGATCAAAAACAACATCGTATAATACTACTCCGTTATCTTCTGCTTTAGCTCCTTCCCATTCAAATACTGCCGAACTCTGTGCTCCAAGATCATAGAATTTATTATTCGCAGGAGAATAAAGGGCGTTAACAGCACTTACATTAGTATGGCTCATGGTATCGTCATTGTCACAACTTGCAACAAAAATTGCGCATACTATTAATAATAATTTTGAATATATATTTTTCATTTTATTTATTTTTAGGTTGTTAGTTAGTTTTACCAGTTTGGATTTTGAGATAAATTAGTATTAATCAAACGCTCATCTCTTGGTATTGGCCATAAATAATGTTTCTTAGGATCAAAAGTTCTTAGGTTTACTCTCAAGTAACCATTGTCTACCGATGATACACCAAATTTTGCTCCGTGTGCATAACCGTTCAAAACAATTTCGGCAGTTTTCCATCTTCTAATATCAAAGATTCTTAAACCTTCCATTGCGAATTCTGTACGACGCTCATTTCTTACTACTTCTCTAAGTCCAGTTTGCCCTAATGTATTATTAAAAGATAAAGCCGCTGTATCTGAAAAACCTGCACGGGTTCTTAATGGTTTAATGGTCTGATCCCATACTGCACTTGTCATTTGATTTAGCTCATTTTTAGCTTCAGCGTACATCAATAAAATATCTGCATAGCGAAACAACATTAGATTTAAACCTGATTGTAAAGAGGTTAAGTGTTGTGTATCATAATATTTACGAGTATAATAACCTGTAGGAGTCGATGATGATCCTTGTACAAATTCGTCTGTTGGGTTTCCTACTGATGTACCAGGTTTTATGTAAATAATATGTGAACTTCCGTCTCCTTCTTTCCAGTTGTATTTATCATAAACTACAGTATTGGTAAGTCTTGGATCTCTGTTGATATAAGGATCGTTTTCGTTATATCCTGATCCGGCTTCGTTAATTCTTTTTCCGTTAAGCATTAAATAACTGTCTACTAATTCCTGAGTTGGAGCCAAAGCATTTAATCTTGCACCTGCAGAAAGCGGAGCCATATCAAAAAACTCTCCCCACATTCTAAATTGTGGTACATATTGTAAGCTTAAAATATCTTCGCTATTGTACTCGTTTTGTTGTTGAAACAATCCTTCGTAAGACGGAAACAAACTATAGGTTCCGTAACTCATTGCAATAAATGGTTCTACTGTTTTTACAACATCATCCCATTTACCTTCATACAAAAGAACTCTTGCTTTTAGAGCTACTGCAGCTCCCATAGTGATCTTTCCTCTGTCTGCAGTGGCAAGTTGTGTGTTTTTTGGTAGTGCCGGAATAATGGCATCTAACTCACTCAGAATAAAAGCGATAACTTCTGCATGCGACGTTCTGCTTACTGTTGTTGCTTCTGTAAGAGAAGGATCTTTCGCTATTAAAGGAATATCTCCAAACCAGGTCGTTAATTGAAAATGCTGAAACGCTCTTAAAAAACGAGCTTCGGCTTTCATTCTTGCAATTACAGTGGCATCTGCATTAGGAACACGGTCTATATTTTCTAATAAAAGGTTACAGGTTTTAATACCCGCATATCTGTTGTTCCATTCGTCTTTTATTCTTCCTAAAGAAGGATCATAAATTCCGGCACCAATCGATGCAGCTCCTGCGTTATCTCCTCTTCCGTTAAAAGCATTATCAGATAAAGCTTCATTATAAAAGAAATACTGACTAGTTTGCATTTGCGAATAAGCCGTGTTCAGAAAAGTCTGGGCTTTATCTACACTTGTCCAATAATTAGAATCTGTAAATTGATTTTCAGGCGCAAGGTCCAGATCTTCACAGCTTACCAATAGTAAGAGTACCACCGGTATGAATTTTATGTGTTTAAGTATATTTTTCATTTTCATTTTTTTTAAAAGGTAATATCGATACCCATTCCATAATAAACCTGCGTTGGATAAGCTCTTCCGCTGTTAGCGCCTGAAGGTGTCATGCTATTGTTGAATTCAGAAAGTTCCGGATCAACAAATTTCACTTTAGATAGTGTAAGTAAATTTTGTCCTGAAACATAGACATGAAATTTGCTCATTCCTAATCTTTGCGCCACATCATTTGATAATGAATACCCTATTTGCACATTTTTTAACCTTGCATAAGCACCATCATACAAATACATATCAGAACCTCTTCTGAAGTTGTTTGTATTCGATTGTGTACCATTGTTTGCCAATCTCGGATATCTTGCATCCGGATTTTGAGGCGTCCAATAATCCAATTGGTGCGTGTACATTGTCATACCATAATTGTAGTGAAAAGGCTCTACAAGCTCACCTCTAATCATCATGGTTCTTTTTCCAACACCCTGAATAAAAATGCTTAAATCAAAATTTTTGTAATCTAAATTATAAGTCGCTCCGTACGTATATCTTGGAAAAGGATTTCCAAAAACAAATTTGTCATTGTCATCAATTTTACCATCTTTATTAACGTCTACATAACGGTTATCACCTGGCTGAACATTTAATCCTTCCGGAACTGCTGCGCCTTTGATTTCATCCCAGTTCTGGAAAATTCCATCTCTCTTTAAACCAACGTATGAATTGAAAGGCAATCCTTCACGAAGAATAACCTGTAACTCTTCTACCCCAGTTAATCTTTCTTTTCCTCCGTAATCCAGTACTTTGTTTTTAGAATCACCAAAATTCACCATCAAAGTATGATTTAATACTTTTCCTTTATGTCTGTAAGTCGCGCTTATTTCCCATCCTCTGTTTCCTACTTTACCAGCATTAAACATTGGTAATCCTGTACCAAAAACTCCAGGCACCTGAGGCGGTACAAGAATATCTGAGGTTACTTTATCGAAATAATCGAATGAAAATGATAAAGCTCCTTTAAAGAAATCGGTATCAATTCCGGCATTAAAAGTGGCTGCTTTTTCCCATTGAATATCAGGGTTTGCAAAATTATACCCCGTACCACTTACACCACTATTATTAAAACCATAGGCGTTTTGAAAAGTAAAATAAGTCGTTTGGTATTGATAGTTACCTACGTTTTGGTTTCCTAAAATACCATAAGAGGCTCTTAATTTGATGTTACCTACCTTATCGTTATAGTTTTCCATGAAATTTTCTTTGGTCAACGCATAACCAAGAGTTCCTGAAGGAAAGAATCCCCATCTTAATTCATCTCTAAATTTTGATGAACCGTCATATCTAAAACTAAATTCTGCAAAATATTTATCTTTAAAATCATACGAAGCACGACCAAAAAGAGAATTAAGACTATTTTTTGATGAACTTGCATTAGAGTTATAAGAGTTCTCTCCAATTACAGTTTCGCTGGTTGGCGTTCCTAAATCCGGATCTGTATATTTTTTGTAAATACCAATTCCTCTGTCAGAATGATTTTCGTTAGAAACCCCAATCAATCCGCCTACATTATGAACACCACCAAAAGTTTTAGTGTACTCTAACATAAATTGCGTATTCAGGTCAAGACTTTTTCTCGTTTCATCGTTCGTATCTCTGTCAGCACCATAAACTCCCTGAGGCGCAAATTTTACTTCTTTTACTCTGCTGTACATACTTCCGGACCATAAACGTCCTCCAAAAACACCTTTTACTTTTAAGGCATCTGTTAATTTAAATTCAGCATTCAAAGCTCCAAAAACATCATCATTATCATATTTTCTAAAACCTCCCTGCTCTAAAATTCCCAATGAATTAAATTGCTGTAAAACATCATTCGTCAGGTAATTACCATCCTTATCTTTTTGAGTATAATATAACGGAACCCTGAAAGCATCTACCATTAAGGTACCTGTGCTTGATGAGTGATCTGTAATTTTTTGTTTTGAATAGGCTAATGTCGACGTTAACTTAAATTTGCCATATTCGTTCGTAAGGTTTATTCTAAAGTTGTAACGCTCCATTCCTTTTTTAGGCCCAACGAATGTACTTTCCTGATCCAGATATCCTAATGATACTAAATAAGTGGAGTTTTGACTTCCGCCCGAAAAAGATAAATTTTGATTTAACTGAAGCGCCGGTTTTACAATTTCTTCTGCAAACCATTCTGTATCGCCATTTGCTTTTAGCTCAGCAATTTTAGCTGCCGAAAATACTGCTGTTGATTCACCTGAATTAAATGCAGCTTCATTTCTTAGCATTGCATTTTCGTAACCGTGTACTGGCTTGGTAAAATATTTAGGATTATTAAATCCTGTAAGACTACTGTACTGAATCGACATTGGTTTCTCTTTACTACCTTTTCTGGTCGTAATAAGAACCACACCATTACTGGCTCTCGATCCGTAGATTGCAGCACTACCGGCATCCTTTAATACCGATACACTTTCTATATCAGCAGGATTCAAAGCATTTATATCTCCTCCTACTATACCGTCTATAACTATCAGCGGGCTATTATTTCCTAATGTACTAATCCCACGAATGTTTAGGTTTAAGCCTGCACCTGGCTCAGAGTTAGTTTGCTGAATAGTTAAACTTGGCGCTTTACCTTGTAGGGCAAGCGTTGCGTTTACGTTAGGTCTGTCCTTAAAGGCATCATTATTAACCTGATCGATGGCACCTACAACTTTTCTTTTCTTTTGTGTACCATAACCTACTACAACTACTTCATCTAATGCTGAGACATCTAAGTCCATTACTACATTAATAACGCTTCTGTTGTTCACCTTTAATTCTATCGGTTTGTAACCAATCATTGTAAAGCGCAAAGAACCCGTTCCGTTTTTTAATGTTATCGAGTAATGCCCGTCAAAATCAGCATTTACTGCATTTCTGGGATCACTTACATCAATAACCGAAGCTCCCGGAAGAGAAAGTTTGTCTGAAAGAGAAGTGATGACCCCAGTAACCTGAGTTTTTTGATTCTGGGCTGTAACATGGTTATACCCGCCACAAATGAGAATAATTGTGAGAAAAAAATGCATGTACAGCATCTTTTTCTTTCTGCAATTTGATTGTTTCATCATGAAAAATTTTGGTTAGTTAGTTTTTATTGAATTAATTCTGAAGTTTTAAGGATTGCGTTTTTTTGAAATTTTAAAATCACTTCAACTATTTAAAAATTAGCTTGTCTGTGTTTTGGATTGACTAAAATGTTCCGGAAATTTTAATCGGTAAAAAACCAAACGAACTACAATAAGTATTAATTCATAGCAAACATACTAAAACGTTTTAGTAAAAAAAAACTTTTTTTGCTAAATATAATTTTAATGTTAATTTTATAAGATATGCGCTTATTTGAGGTGTATTATTAAATATTACGCAATTAAAATCAACGAAAACGTTATAATAACTGTTAAAATTATTGATCTTAAAAATCGCTATAAATCAATTTTTACGGTCTACAGACCCCTTTTTTTAGTAAAAGGGATAAAAAAAATCTGAGAATCAATAATTGCTTATTGACACTCAGATTTTCTTAAAAATTAAATAGTATTCTACTGTAAATTAGCGTAGTAAATGCCTTACTTCACGAGTGAAGACTCGCGTACTATCAGCTCTGTTTTTAGTACGATTTTATGACTAGTTTCGCTCACATCTTTTTTCTTTAAAAGAGGCAGCATCAGCTCCATCAATTTAGTACTTATTTCTATCAAAGGCTGTGCAACAGATGTAATCGAAGGATCGTAAATTTTGAACATATCATTATCATCAAATGCAATGATCCCTAAATCTTTTATTAATTTCGGATTGTTTTCTTTCAAAACCTCCAAACCGCTTTGTGCAAGATAGTTAGTAGCATAAAATACAGCATCTAAATCGGTATGTTTATCAAAGAAATCCTTAACATACTCCTTCCCTCTTCCCTTTATAATTTCGTTAAACGGAATTTGAAGTGTATGCGGTTTCAATCCATGTTCTTCAACCGCTTTTTCATATCCTGACAAACGCCCCATCATCTGACTCTGATCTGAAGCGGTGGTAATAAAACCAATATTTTTAAACTTATTTTTGATCAAATGTTCCGTCGCATCAAAAGCCGCCTGAACATTATCAATAACAACACTATTACAATCTAATCCTTCAAAAAACCTGTCTAATAAAACCACAGGAATATTATCTTTTATCAAACTTTCAATAGTATCTTTTATCCCCGGAGACGGTACAATAATAAACCCGTCTACCTGACGAAAATTAAATAAATTGATTAATTCATTCGATTTTTCATCATCATTTTCGTTGCTGCAAAAAATAACTTTATATCCTTTTTCGTATGCAATATCTTCAAAAATTCGGGCCAGTTTCGAAAAGAAGTTATTCGAAATATCTTCGACCATAAAAACCAGGATTTTAGATTTTCCGGTTCTAAGGCTTTGTGCAATTTGGTTGGGTCTGTAATTAATTAATTTTGCATAATCTAAAACCTTTTTTGTAAGTTCTTTAGAAATGTGTTTTTCTTTTGCCTTACCATTTAACACAAAAGATACCGTAGTTACAGATATCTTCAATTCATCGGCAATATTTCTAATAGAAACAGGTTTTTTCTTCATTTTAAAATCATTTTTAATTTAAAACCACAATTTTTTGCTCAAATATAGTAAAGTTATTATTGTGGTATTAAATTAGTACTATTTTACTTAAATAAAAATATTAGATCTTATTTCAATTGCAAATCATAAAACCGAATCTTTTTCTTAGGAGCTAATCCCGCTATCCGTTCTAATCTTTTTATTTTTTAAAGGAAAAAATAAAAAGGATTTCCACTTCTATCGGGGCTAGGACAATCATTTTCATAATAATGTTTTCGTCTAGTTTGTCATCCTGAGGAACGAAGGATCACACATATAGCTCGACAAAGATTGGCGACATTCTATATAAGAATTTCTTGTGTGATTTCTCCTTCGTCGAAATGACAATATTGAGTTTAAACTTTTGCAAAATTACTTTTTATTAACGCCCAAAATCATCCTGAAGTCGGACAATATCATCTTCATCCGAAGGATTGTCCTGATCTGTATGTTGCCAGATTTCGGCAATTACGCCCCACGAATCCAAACCTATCAAACGGTGACGTTCTCCTTTATCCATCTGAATAAAATCACCATTTTGCAATGTTTTTAATTCACCTTCTTCATCTGTATCACTAATTTTAACTCCAACCGGACCTTCTACTACTTTCCAGATTTCAGCTCTTCTAAAATGGTATTGCCACGAAAGTCTTTTCTCCGGAGCTACCACCAAAATTTTAGGGCTCAACTTGTTTGTTATTTGTACTTCGTCAAGTTTTAAATGCGGAAAAAACTTAGCAATAAAAGCACTTGCCTGACTTTCTTCAATTACAAAAAAACCACCCCAGGGTCTCGTCTGATCTTCGTTGATGATGCTAAAATTGTGTTGCTCGATTTCGGTTCTAATTTTATCAAACACAATTGCTTTGCTGTCTGTATCTTCTATTTTAATATTCATGATCTTCTTTTTTATTATTTTATTACTTAAAAGTACGGTAATTCTGCTTTAATGCGTTCCCAAAAAACTTCATTAAACAAATAACTTGATCCCAAAATACTTGTTTGCTCCGTATTTTCGACAATAGAAATTGCTATGTCTATATTTTTACTTTTTAAGTTTTCCTGAAATTTAGCTAAAAACAATCGATTCGATTTGGCAATATTTCCGCCAAGAATCAAAAGATCAGCTTGGAAATCAATAATAAAAGGTGCTAAAAATTCGCTTAAATTATTAGCAAAATCATCAAATATTTTTGCTGTCGAGTAATCTTCAATACCGGCAATTTCCTTTACTCCATCCGTTAATTTATTTCCTGTAATACTTTCGTACTGACTCAAAAACCATCTTGTCGAAAAGTAATTATCTGCAATACTATCCTCAAAAGGTTTGTCCCACAAACAACCATTATGCGGCACATTACTTCCCTGAGTAATAGGTAATTTATTGTCTAAAAAAGCAGCTCCAAAACCGGTTCCCAGAGTTATCGCGATTACTTTACTATTCAACTCAGATTCCTGTTTAAGCGATCCTCCTACTCCAAAACAGCTGGCATCATTAAGAAACCTGAAACTCACATTTTGGGTGCTTAAATATTTTAAAAGTTCTTCTGAAACCGAAACATTATATAAAGATTCATACTTATCATTTCCTTCAAACATCGCTATTCCGGTTTCGTACTGAAACGGACCAGGCATAGAAAAAGCGATCCCGATAGTATCACTCAGAGAATAGTCGTATGTTTCCTGAATGATCTGAATGGTTTGATTAATGATATCTGCCCATTTTTTTATAATCACTTCTTTAGAAGCTTTGCTATCTACAGCTCCGCTAAAATATGTTCCCGGAATTATCACAAAATCATTACCATTTACAGCAGCACTGCTTATGTGGCTTCCTCCAATATCTACACCTATTGTTATTGACATTTCTTACTCATTTTAATTATTTTTTTACTCATAATCAATTCAATTAATTATCTCTATTTTTTCTCTATTTTGTTGTGGATAAGTCACTTTATAGCTTTTTAAAATAATATTCAAACCTAAAAAGAAAGACTTTTAACATCCGATACTATATTGTCAAAAAACAATACTATTCTCCTGAATTACTTTTCCTGAATTATAAATTCAGAAAATTTGTAATTTACTTTTTGAGTGCTTTAGAAATCGCTTTTTCTAAAATAGGTTCCATAATAGCATATCCCGCTTCGTTAGGATGCACGCCATCTGTACCCAATTCTTTTTTCAAACCCATTTGTTCGTTTACCATTGCAGAAAAATAATCTACGTAAAGAAGTTTATGTTGTTCTGCGTATGCTTTGAGCACGTTATTGAGCTGTATCACTTTTTGGGCGGGTTCTAAACCAGGTTTCCACGGAAAATCAAATGCAGGAAGTACCGAGCAAATAATTGCTTTTATTCCGTTTTGCTTTGCCAGTTCGCACATCGAAAAGATATTTCCGGATGTTGCTTCTATAGTATAAGGTCCGGTATTTTGAGCGATATCATTTATTCCGGCCAAAATAACTACTACAGACGGTTTTAAGGCAATAACATCTTGTCGAAAACGCAATAACATTTGTGGCGTAGTCTGACCGCTTATTCCTCTATTAATATATTTTTTTGCATTGAAAAATTCAGGTCGTTTATTGATCCATCCTTCTGTAATAGAATTTCCCATAAAAACTACCCGACTATGATCTTTAGCACTCAGGACAGGAACTTTTGCATTTTCGTCTTTATAACGATTTAAGTTCGGCCAATCCTGAGCATTAGAATAATTTACCGAAAAAAGAAGTACGATGAAGTAACAAAAAAATAAGGGTGTTTTCATTTAATTCGCAATGTGTATTCGATTATAAATTAGATTAGATAATTTCTTTTAAATCTGAAGATTAACGAACAATGAATAGTATGATTAAAATTTTAACACTCTGCGTTACAATTAAAAAATTATACACTACAAACATTCATTAATACGCAAAAAAGCGATATCATGTTGGCAAATATACTAAAACGTTTTAGTATAAAAAATATTTTTAAAAAAATTTTATTCGAACGATTGATTCTTTGTTTTATGGAGTAATAAATTAGGCTAACTCAATAGTTTTAAAGTGGTTTGGATTTGAGGTCACAAAGAAAAATAATGTCCTAATTGTACATTCTTTATTGGCTTTTGTTGCAACTAAAACTTAAATAACACAAAAAAGCAAGGTCTAAAACTACGTGTAATTTTAGACCTTGCTCCTTTCCCGAAATGTATTTTTTCTTATTCTAATAATAGATATTCAAAAGTATTTTTGATTTTGAAGCATCAATGATTTTTTCTATTTTTTTGAAGAAGTCTTCGCTTATCATCGGACAGCCCTGACTATTTGAAATATAGTAATCCTGCTCTTCTGAAGGTACTGCAGAATAAGAATGCAAAACGATGGCTCTCTTTTCGGCATTACTATTGGTTGCGTCTAAACCGGCTAATTTATAGGCTTTACCAAACATTCCTTTATATGATCTTCCAACAGTATACCGCCCTAAAGAAGTTGAGCGGGAATTAACTTCGTTACTAAATTTTAAATCTCCTTTAATCTTGGTTTCAGATCCTGATCCGTGGGCGACTAATCCCTGATCTATAATGGTGTTTTTAATTAAATCGTATACAAAAAACCGATACTTCCCAGACTTTATTTGCATATCAACAAAAAAAGCAATTTTAGAATTATAACCTGCATTCTTTTTTAATGCCTCTTTAACTTCTGCCAATTGACTATCAAATCTATCTATTTTTATAGTAGCGGGTATGGTGTCATTTTTATATTCTTTTGCATTCACAAAAAAACTAATACATAAAAATGCTATTACATTTAATACTTTCATAAAAATTTATTTTGCCGTTAAAATAAATGCGACTCACAACGAGAATTCACAGTATTGTAAACTATAATTTACAGTTACAAAAATACTGCGGGCAAATATTTTAAGGGGACCAAATAAATCAAAAAAATAACAAATTAAGACATTATAACTAACTAAAAATCAACCGACAAACTGTTTTAAATTAAATCTTCATCTTTTAGAAAGCAACTAAATATTACAACAATTTCCTCCTGATTTTACTTAAAAATTCATGCGAGATACCTAAATAAGCCGCAATTTGATGTTGAGGAATTCTTTGCTCGAGCGTTGGGTATTTGCTTTTAAACTCCAAATAACGTTTGTCTGCGGTTTTATTGAGCATACTAATCATCCGCAACTGAATTGATTCTAATGCTTTTTGATTCATCAAACGAAAAAGTCTTTCGGTTTGAGGCATTGCCTTATAGAGTTTCTCCTTTTGCTCTTTGTTGATCATGATTACTTTGCAATCTTCGAGAGCTTGAATATTGAGTTTTGAAGGCGTTCCCGAAACGAAACTTCCAATATCCAAAACCCACCAATCTTCTACTGCAAAGTATAAGATATGCTCTTTGATATTGTCTTCGTTATAAAAAATTTTAAAACAACCTTCTAATATGTATCCTTCAAAATCACAAACTTCTCCCTCAGAAAGTAGCATCTGATTTTTTTGAATTTCTTCGATATGATAAAACGAACTCAGTTTTGCAAACTCAGTTTCAGAAAGATCTATATACTTTTTTATGTTTTCGTAAAATAGGTTTTGTTCTGTCATTTGTTTTATAAGATGAGTTTGTTGTGGTTCTCTAATTTAAAAAAAATATTGATTTCCTGAACCAACATGATACTTTATGTGCTGATTTATTCCCTTTTAAGTATTTGGTGAACTAGTTCAACGAATCTATTTTTTGTATCGCTATACCTTTGACAAAAATATTTAAGACATGAAAAAATTAACTTCACTATTGCTCATAATCGCTACTACAATAGCGTGCAATAAAAAAAATGATTCAACAATTCAAAACACAAAAGAAATGGAAAGTTCAAAAAAAGAAAAAACAGCATTAATTATTATTGATATTCAAAATGATTATTTCCCAGGCGGAACTATGGAACTAGTTGAACCTGAAAAAGCGGCACTAAAAGCAAAAGAAGTTTTATCTTATTTTAGAGAAAACAAAATGCCCGTAATACATGTTCAACATATTGCATTGCAAGATGGTGCTACATTTTTTCTGCCCAATACAAAAGGTGCCGAAATTAATTCAATTGTGGCTCCGCTTGCTAACGAAAAGATAATTACAAAAAACTATCCTAACAGTTTTAGAGATACCAAATTATTAGAATATCTGCACGAAAATAATATAACCAATCTGGTTTTCGCCGGTATGATGACTGATGTTTGTATCGATGCAACCGTAAGAGCTTCTATGGACAACGGTTTTACTAATACCTTGATTAGCGATGCTGTTGCGACAAGAGATCGTGAACTAAACGGAAAAGTAGTTCCGGCAAGCCAAATTAATACTGCTTTTCTAGCCGGATTAAATGCTCTTGGCGGTTTATACGCGACAGTACTATCAAGCGATGAATTTCTGGCAAAAAATAAATAATTCAAGGTTATTTAATATAAAACATTGGCAAACCAATTCGGGTTTACCAATGTTTTTTAATTTATAATAAATGCTATTCAGATACCGCACTATTTTTTGGTGGGAAAAAGAACTGCAAAGGTTTACTTCTAAAATATCTAAAGATCGCTCTTGCTACTTGTCTTAATTCTGAAAGCGGAATGTTTCTTGAACGAAATGCCAGCCCAAGCGACAAACTAAAACTCACCATAAAATTCACCAAACCAATAAGCCCAATGCCTAAAACCGACCAGAAAAACATCCATTCGTCTACATAAAAATTAGCGCCATATAAACCCATTGCAAAGTTTCCGCTGGCAAAAGTAATATGTCTGATGTCGATATTTAACCCAAAGAAAATCCCGATGAAAACAGTGCTTCCCATGAAAACACCAAACCAAAAATTGGAAATAATTCCCGCCCATTTTTTTTCGTATAATGAAGCCAATTTCTTCGTCCATTTTTTTCCTAAACTCATTTTAAGTAATGGATGTTCCTGAATACGGTAATAAATATGGTTGTGTTTATCACGATTGGCAATACTACCTGCAATAATCCCGGATAAAAACAGAAAAACCCCAGCTATGGCAGCATGAAGAATTGCCGGAGAATAAATTGGGTTTAAATCATTGAGTAAAACAGGCCATTTTTGCTCTGCAATATTATAATGAAAGATTTGATCGATAGCCCAAATTCCAAATAATGAAACCGGAAAAGCAATCATTACGTTCCCTACAAAAGCAATAAACTGCGAGCGAAATACTCGGGCAAAAAATATGGCAAACTCTTTATACTTGTACTCTTTTTTATCCTGTGCTTTTTGTTTGAAACCTTCCTGTAAAGCTCTTACTAATGCAGAGGCTGTCATTGCGGGTTGTTTGGTAGCCAAAGTAAACCCAAGTATGTAAATGATGATGAATCCTATAGAATAGTTCATGCTGTACAAGAACATATGACTAAAACCACTGGCATGTATTTTACCTAATAAGAGTTTGATGATACACAATATCCCTACAATAAAACCACCACCAGCTGCTGAATAAAGCATTTTAAAATACTCTTTACGGCTGTTGGTAATATAATGTTCACCAGTATTGGCGGTATGTTGCGTTATTTCATACGATAAAAGTTGCGTGCTCTCGTTGACTAATTTCTGAATATTGTTTTTGTTACAATTGTACTTAATCAGTTTATACGAAAGGTAAATCGTGTTTCTGTTCGCGTCTTCTTCGGTGCCTTGTATTAAAAGTGGTAATAAAGATCTTAAGCGATCAAGTTGCTGGCGAATCCGCAATAAGCTTTGATTTACGTGCAACGAAATACCAAATTTATTACTGTTTTTAAACGCCGTTTCGATATAATCCGTGCATTGTTTGTGCAGGATAATCAGTTGTTTGTAATCGAGATCGTCTGCTTTTATTACATTTTCAGGAGATTGAAGCAGTTTTTCATTCATTGTCAATAATTCGCGCTGGAAGGCAATAAACGGACTTTCGAGATTTTCATATTCCGGTACCATCCTGATTACATCAGTTTCCATCGCCGATCCGCAAATGCGGTATGTAATAACTTCCATGGCAAAAACCAATTCGTTAAACGATGAATTCTCTTCGCGTACTCCGTAAATAGATCGAAACTTTAAAAGGGAAAACAATTGCAGAATTTGTTCCTGCGGTATTTTACTAATCCAAAGTAAATCTGTATTCACAAAAAATACCTGATTCAGGATAAATTGTAAAGTGTCTTTTTCGGGCTGCTCGGGAATTAGTTTGGCGAAAATTCTCTTGCGAACTTCAAAAAAGAAATTGGCATCCTGAAGAATCCCTGCATCCGAAAGAATTTTATTGAACTTTTTATTTTCTAAATTAGTACTGATGCAATCCATCAGTCCGTCACGATAATTTTGGTTTTCCTGAAGCAGATAAATGAGTTGAGACAAATCGACTTCGGTTATTTTTTTGGGCTTTTTAGGACGAATTAAATTAACCAATTCTACCAGCAGCTCTATATTTTCTATTTTAGATTTCCATAACTGGTCATTATTAAAGTTTTTTTCGAAAAAATATTTTAATGTCATTTTAGGTTTTCTCCTCAATTTCATTCTATCAAGTTTAATTATTGCTGTTTTTACAAATAAACGCATTCTTTTTATTTAAAATGGTCAAATAAGTATTGAATTAAGGCATTTATATCTATTATATTTAACGAAAGAGTTTTTGAAAGATGAATTAAAACGTTACATTATGAAGAAAAAACTTTAGTTCTGATCGCATTTCCGACTTTACTTTAGATAGATCCAGTAAGAAAAGATCGTCTATCATTTCGAGTTTTGATTTTATTTCTTTACTAAAGGTACAAACAATTAAAGGAGTTCCTCTTTGATAAATTCGCAGGAGATCATATAATTCTTTGTCTGAGTGAATGACAAACAACATAATGGCGTAATGCTCGATTATATTGTCAAATTTTTTGAAGTTTTTATAAACCTCAAATGCAAAATCTTTTTTAAACTCGTACTTCAAAAACCTCGAAAAACAATGCTGACTATCATATACCAATACTTTTTTCTTCTTCATTCTTTACTTTAATTTGTATGTTATTAAACGAAGTATGCTCATTCTTTTTTACAGGTAAAAAAAAAGAATGAGCGCTATTTATTTTGCAATAAAATGACTTCTAATTAATTTGTTTCCAGGTCTACATTGCTGTAATGATAAACTGGCTTCTTCTGTTTTGTTGGTGTTCTTCTTCAGAACATGCTACGCCATCGGCACATTTATTTACTAATTGGCTTTCTCCGTATCCTTTGGCTATTAATCTGCTTTTATCGATTCCTGATTTTATCATAAAATCCATAGTAGATTGTGCTCTTTTTTGTGATAACGCAAGATTATAAGCTTTAGAAGCGCGGCTATCAGTATGCGAAGCTACCTCAACTTTCATCGTAGGATATTGTTTCATAACCTCAACAACTTTACTAATATCTAAAGCAGCATCGGGACGAATATTGAATTTATCCAAATCGAAATAAATCATTTCAATGGCAAATACTTTCGCTAAATCTGTTCCGGTGGTAATTTTTTCGATGTTCTTTTCTAAACCAATATTAAGGTCTGTTTTTCCTTTTTCGGTTGGTATTGTCACCTTTTCTTCGGTGGTTAAGTAATCTTCTTTACTAACTCTTACGTAATATACTTTTCCGCATTCGGCCTTTTCATAACTAAAACTTCCTTTGTCATCAGTAGAAAGTTCTTTTATCACATTCATTTGCTCATCAAGCAAGAGTGCTTTGGCTCCAGCCAAAAAAGAATTCGTTTTTTTGTCTGTAACTTTTCCTGCCAGTACTTGCTCGCACGACAGTTTTCTGGTTTCGATAAATTGGTAGATATCATCGTATCCTTTTCCTCCTTCTCGATTAGACGAAAAATATCCTTTACTGGTATTCGTATCAATTATAAAGGCAAAATCATCCATTGAGCCGTTTATTGGAGTTCCTACATTAGAAACATTCCCAAAACTTCCGTTTGAATTTATTTTGGCTACAAAAACATCCAAACCACCCAATCCCGGATGTCCGTTGGAAGAAAAATAAAGTTCATTTTCTGCTGATACAAACGGAAAAGTTTCTTTGCCTTCAGTATTAATCGTGTTTCCTAAATTTTCAGGTATTCCAAAAAGATCATTATCATAAATTGCTACTTTATAAATATCAGATTCTCCCAAAGTTCCGGGTCTGTTTGAAGCAAAATATAATGTTTTTTCGTCAGGGCTAAGAGCAGGATGCGCTGTACTGAAATCATCGCTATTAAAAGGAAGTTCTTTTACATTCGACCATTTTCCGTTTTCAAGCGTGGCTTTATATAGTTTTAATAAAGTAGTTCCTTGTGTATCTTTTCCTTTTTTACCTTCATTGTAATTGTTACGGGTAAAATACATCGTTTTGCCATCTTTAGTAAAAACCGGAGTAGCTTCGTTAAATTTAGAATCTACAATATTCGAAAAAGGTTGTGCTTTTTCTAATGTACCATTTGCGTTTACTTTGGCAGTATATAAAGTCGAAAATGCCTGATTGGTCCATTTTTGTGTTCGTTTAGCAATTCCTCTTTGTTCGCGCGTACTTGCAAATACAATTTTATCCCCTAAAAATGAAGTCCCGTAATCTGACAAATCAGAATTGATGTCTAAAGTTTCGATAACATAACGTCCGGAATTTTCTTTGATTACCGCATAGTAATCTTTGTTGGCTTCATACAATTTCGCTCTTGAATCGTTACTGTTTATTTTATTAAAGGCATTTAGCATTTTATCTGCGCCATCATAATCTCCAACTGATTTAAGCGTTTGAGAATAGCGGAAATAATATTCCGGATCAACAGTTTGATTGAGCGCAAAAAGTGCTGCATACCACTTATTGGCCTGCGGTAATTGGGCATTAAAATAATACGAGTTTCCTAGTTTTTGAAACAAATCGACTGACTTGTATCCTTTTTCGGCTACGTTTTCGTAAATTTTTATCGCATCGATATAAGCGAGTTGATCATACTCTTTTTCTGCTTTTTTAATTTTATTATTTTGGGCATAACTTTCTAATCCTAAGACTACAATCAGGATGCTGACTACTATTTTTAATTTCATAATAAATATCGTTTAGAAGAATCTTGGTGAAACAATCTTATCGTATTTTTTGAATAGCTCAAATCGTAAGAAGATCTCATGCGAACCTGAATTGTAATTGGCTAATTTTGTGGTTTCGGCATCATAGGCATATCCTATAAATAAACCGTCGCTTACCTGAAAACCTACTAATGCGCTTAAGGCTGCACTCCAACGATACGCTACTCCGGCCGTGAATTTTTCGTTAAACAAAAAGTTAGCGGATAAATCTACTTGCAAAGGCGCTCCTTCGGTCATTTTTACTAATGCGGATGGTTTGAATTTTAGATTATAATCTAAATCAAAAACATGTCCTGCCATGAAGTAATAATGAATCTTTTCTTTGGCAACATAGGTAGACATACCATTATAATGACTGGTCTCCAGTAATGCCGGTGCCGAAAGTCCTACATAAGTATTATCTGAATACAGGTAAACTCCAGCTCCTACATTAGGAGAAATTTTATTCTCTACGTTTTCCTGAAATCCGGGATCGGTAGGATCATAAATATTAAGTTTTGTATAATCGACGTTTAATAAATTGGCGCTTCCTTTTATTCCGAAAGCTAATTTATATTGGTACGATACATCTATTGTATAGGATAAATCTACCCCTAGATTGGTTTCGTCAGATGGCCCTATACGATCGTTAACGAGTGAAAATCCAATACCTACTTTCGAATTTTCGATAGGAGTATGCAAAGAGAATGTTCCTGTTTGCGGCGCGCCTTCGAGCCCTACCCATTGTGTGCGGTAAAGTCCGAAAATACTCATCGCATCCCGCGAACCTGCATATGCGGGATTTATAACACTTGCATTATACATATACTGTGTATATTGTGCGTCTTGCTGAGCACTTATATAATTACAAGTGAACAGAATAATTAGCAATAACCTTATACTTTTTGTCTTCATTTTAATTATTTTTAAAGAATAAATTGCAGGCGAAAAACGTATTGAACTTCTACAATTCATATTATTTATACTCGCTAACAATAAATCGTTTTTTAATTATTTTGATTGATATACAGATATCCTGCTTTTTCTTTGTTTTGGGTATTGGTTCGGTATTTTAAGATATAGAAATAAGTTCCTGTTGGTAGCCCTGCATCTCTGTTTACAGTGGCGCGTCCATCTGAGAATCCTCTAAATACACGATCACTCTCATTGTAACCACTGGTTTGATATACCAACACTCCCCATCGATTATAAATTTCTACTGTATTGTCCGGATATTTGTTGATTCCTTTAATAAAGAAAAAATCATTTTTACCATCGCCGTTTGGAGAGACTGCATTATGAACAATTAAATCATCCTCTTCTTCTACTGGTTTAGTGACTCTCGCCAGTGTAAAAATTCCGTAACCTGATACCTGAGCAGTTACCATAGTTTGTGCATCATCTGTTACGCCACCTTCTGAAATCCATTTTCCTGAAGCAACATCCCATCGCACAATTTGTATTTCGGTACCATTACTTTCTTCATAAATAAACGACGGTGTTGTATCTCTGTTTAAAGTAAGCGTAAGTACAATATTAGTATCTCCTTTATCTTTTGTTATTTCCCAATATTCAGTATCATCAATTAGCCTTATATTATCCTGTTTGCTATTATGAGGATAAGAAGGATCTGAATTTTGTAAAAAATAATGTGATGTATAAGTGTCTGAATTATCAGCAGAATTTGCATGTAAAGAAGGACGATAGTAATTGGCGTCTCCAACTGGATATTCAAATGCTGCTGTACCAATTTTTGCTACTCTTCCGTCAACAAAACTATTATTGCTTGTATTGGTATGCATTCCATTAATTTCAAAAATTACTTTTCCGTTATAACTATCGGCATCAATAATTCCTTTTTGAAAATTTGAATTTCCTGAAACCGAAATATCTGTTGCCAATAAAAAAGGAGATGCTGCAGCTTCATTATTAAAAACAACATTTTTAAAACGCGAATAAACAGATGAAGAAGGAATATCTCCGTCGATAATTTGTTCCTGTTGTCCTGTAAAATACGTTGTTCCTTGTTGCGTAGCTGTAAAATCAACCTTTCCGTCATTTGTATAATGATGAAAAAGATGAACCTGACCATCATTGATAAACTCTCCGGTGTTGGTATTTTTAAAATCAAAATGTACCGAAACCAAAGTTCCAGGTTCAACCTTTATTTGATCGGGATTCAATAACTGCGCTTTTACATTCGATACTGAACAGCACAAAGCAAAGCTCAGCATCGTTGTTACTTTTATAAAAGGGAATCTATTTTTCATAAGAATTCAATTTGCTGCTTTACGCAGATTTAGAAATCAAAGCACAGTTTTTATATTAGTGTGCTTATTTTTAAGTATTTTGGAATGCTAGTTCCTTGCTTTTTAAGTAAAAAAACAAACCTAGATTATAGCTTAGATAGCACTAGTATTTTGAGAGAATTTGATATTTAAAAGTTGGAGCTATTGCTTCTATAATAAGCTGGTAGGATTCTTTTGGAGCTAAAAGTATAATGCTTTCCATTTCATCAATACTACGGCTTCTGCCAGCAGATATCCTTACGGTGGCTGCAGAATTATCATCCACTCGTTTTATGGTAAACACTCTCCCAATTAACATTGAAAATCCTCCCGTAGCAGGTAAGTCTAGCGTAATTGTACCTGAACCCGCCCCACTTGCATCGATTAAAACAACCTCATCAAATATTATATTAAAAGTTGTTGATGCTGTAACTCTTCTGATTGTTGAAGTTTTAAAAGGTGTTTGCCAGGCAACAGTACCCGTTGCACTAGTTGTCAAAATTTGGCCTGAAGTCCCTGGATTAATCTTTATGTTAGCATTATTTAAAAGTGTATTACTCCCTGTATCAACACCAATAACACCTGTACCGCTAAGAGTTCCTGTAGCCAAATCGGTTTTGACCTTACTGATGTCCAGTTCAATCGCTGTGTTTTTAAATGTCGTTCCCGTACCATCAGTAATTGCGATATAATCATTAGCAGATAAATTTCCGGCTCCTACAGTAGGTGGTGCTCCTGCCGGACCCTGAGGGCCTTCGGGACCAACTGCACCATCAACTCCATTTGTTCCGGGTAAACCTTGAGGACCAACTTCTCCTTGTGGACCTTGTGGGCCTGTTAAACCATCAATTCCATTTGTTCCATCAACTCCATTTGTTCCGGGTAAACCTTGTGGGCCAGTTGCTCCTTGCGGACCTTGTGGACCAACTAATCCATCAACTCCATTTGTTCCCGGTAAACCTTGAGGGCCAATTTCTCCTTGTGGACCTTGCGGACCAACTAATCCATCAACTCCATTTGTTCCCGGTAAACCTTGAGGACCAATTTCTCCTTGTGGACCTTGCGGACCAACTAATCCGTCAACTCCGTTTGTTCCCGGTAAACCTTGAGGGCCAATTTCTCCTTGTGGACCAGTTAAGCCTTCCAGCTTAATTTCATTCCAATTATTATCTTCGTCTTTATAAGTCAGCATCTGAGTTGATGCATCATATACTAAAGATGTGACGGTTTCTTTGAAAGTGACTATATCATCTTTATTGATCATTTTTACCCATTTAATGCCATTCCAGAAATAAAATCCCGGTATAACATCGTTTATGGTTCGCGTATTAAAAACTAACAAACTAGTTGTCGCAGTTCCGATAATTGGTGCCTGAAGTGATAATTGTGTCAATTGAACACGAGGCACAAGCAATCCTTTATTTGTAGCCGAAATATCTAATTGAGAGGATTGATCTGGATTTAGAGTTCCTATACCTACCTGACTGTAAGTGACTGTCGTAAAGGATAACGAACAAATAATTCCGTAAAAAGTATTTTTTAATTCCATAAATTTAAATCTTAGTGATATACATTGCAAAGAGACGAAATGCATGTACCCCAAAACGTCAAATAAAGAACAGATTAAGACATAATTCGACCTTTGATTGCTTTTTTAGCAACAATCATATTACTCAAAACCAAAATATTAGCGATTATTCAAAGAACATACGAGTCATTAAATTGATCGTACTCTCTTTTCTAAAAGGGGATAAAATTGAGCACAGCCTTAAAAAAGACTGTGCTAATTCTATTTTAATTATTTTTTAGACAATAACTGTTTTACAGCATTTTTTAAGTCTTCTAATTCTGCTTGTTGTTTCTTTTGAGTTTGTTCTAACTCTTGCAACTTTTTATCTTTTAATACAATTTCATTTTGTTGCTCTTTTACAGCTTCAACAAGTACAGGAATTAAAGTGGTGTAAGAAACCGAGTAATATCCTTTATCATCAACCGTAACAGCTTCTGGTAATATGGCTTCGATATCCTGAGCTATAACCCCCAATTGGTGTTTTTGATCAAAACTCATTTCTTTAAATTCATCTGTTCTCCAGTTATAACCTACTCCGTTAATTTTCATTACTTTTTCTAAAGCGTTTGTAATTGGAGTAATGTCTTTTTTATATCTTCTGTCTGATGATTGAGCCCAGGTTGTTGTTCCTCCTGCAGCACCATTTACATAAAATCTAAATGAAGCATTTGCATCAGCCTGATTAATAGCCATACTACTATTTACTCTGTTATAAACCAAAGCTCTATTAGTAAAAATCCCTGCTCCATTTATATGAACCAATTCGAAAAAGTCATTCCCTCTTCCGTTAAGAGATGATCCTATAATCCATCTGTCATTTGCAGCATTTCGAATAAAATTAAGTTCAGCCGGATCAGCATAATTTCCTGATGTAAGTCCGTTATTAATATGCATAACAGCACCTCTAATTGTACCTGCAACATCTAATTTTTGACCTGCATCTAGTTTACCAATACCTATATTTCCATTATTTAAAATAGACATACGTTTAATGTTGCCCGTCCAAAAATCTAAACCACTTACATTTCCATTTGCGGCAGTTGCTCTATTAGAAGATATTCCTTCACCACTTGTCGTAGGTCCAAAATACAAACCAGTTCTTGTTGTTCCGTTTCCTAAATTTTCTCCATCGACTTGTAATGATTTAGAAATTACAGCATTCCCTACAACACTTAATTCTTTTGTTGGAGCAGAAATTCCGATACCTAATCTTCCGTTTTGTACATCAAAACTTGCTACTGTTTTTTTAACTCCTGAAGTAACCCCATAAACATCTAACGTATTCATTGCTGAAGCAGCCGGACTTATAAATTCTATTCCTCCACCCCATGTGTTTTCTGCACCAGCTTCCCAAAAACTTATTCTACCTTGTGCGTTAGCATTTGTATTACCAACACCATTGCTAAGAAAGTTTAAGGTTGGTGTAACTGATCCGTTAATTAACTGATCTCCGCCAAAAACATTAAATTTATATGCTGATGCAGCTGTAGTTCCAATACTTACACTACCCATTTGGTAAATATTCTGAGTATTTGCATTGGCTTCATTTGTTGTACCAGCTACTCTCCATGGTTCATTAACTGCTATAGTTGCCGGTCTCCAATCTGTACCGCTCCATGATAAAACTTGATTCCCTGTTGGTGCGGCTGTATTTATTGGTCGACCTTGCAATTGGTTTGCATTCCATAAATTGGTTGTGTTTAAAGCAGATATTATACGGTTTGTATTATCTACTGCTATACCTGTACCAGCCGTGTAAACTGGCGCTGGATTACCTGCAGGACCTGTTGCTCCTGTTGCACCAACATCTCCCTTATCTCCTTTTGGACCAGCAACACCAGTTGCACCTGTTAAACCAATCGGACCTTGTGCACCTGCAGCTCCGGTTAAACCTCTTGCTCCATCATCTCCTTTTGGACCTTGCGCTCCAGTAGCTCCGGTTAAACCTTGTGGACCCGCAACTCCCGTTGCACCAGTTAAACCAATTGGACCTTGAGCCCCAGTATCACCTTTTGCTCCAGCAGGACCTGCTATACCTTGCAATCCCTGAGGACCTGTTGCTCCTATTGCACCTGCATCTCCCTTATCTCCTTTTGGACCAGCAGCACCAGTTAATCCTATCGGACCTTGCGCTCCGGTAGCTCCAGTTAAACCTTGTGGACCAACTGCACCATCAGTTCCATCTTTTCCGTCAGTTCCAGCAATACCTTGCAATCCTTGAGGTCCTGTTGCTCCTACAACACCATCATCTCCTTTTGGACCTTGCGCGCCAGTAGCTCCTGTCAATCCTATTGGACCTTGCGCTCCGGTAGCTCCTGTCAATCCTATTGGACCTTGCGCTCCGGTAGCTCCTGTTAAACCTTGTGAACCAACCGCACCATCAACTCCATCTTTTCCGTCAGTTCCCGCAATACCTTGCAATCCTTGGGGACCTGTTGCTCCTACAGCACCGTCATCTCCTTTTGGACCTTGCGCTCCTGTAGCTCCAGCTAAACCTTGCGGACCAACTGCGCCATCAACTCCATCTTTTCCGTCAGTTCCAGCAATACCTTGCAATCCTTGGGGACCTGTTGCTCCTACAGCACCGTCATCTCCTTTTGGACCTTGCGCTCCAGTAGCTCCAGCTAAACCTTGCGGACCAAATGCGCCATCAACTCCATCTTTTCCATCTTTTCCATCAGTTCCGTCAGTTCCGTCAGTTCCCGCAATACCTTGTAATCCCTGAGGACCTGTAGCTCCTACAGCACCATCATCTCCTTTTGGACCTTGTGCTCCAGTTAATCCTATTGGACCTTGCGCTCCGGTAGCTCCAGCTAAACCTTGTGGACCAACTGCACCATCAACTCCATCTTTTCCGTCAGTTCCAGCAATACCTTGCAATCCTTGAGGACCTGTTGCTCCTACAGCACCATCATCTCCTTTTGGACCTTGTGCTCCGCTTGCTCCTGTCAATCCTATTGGACCTTGCGGACCAACTGCGCCATCAACTCCATCTTTTCCGTCAGTTCCAGCAATACCTTGCAATCCTTGAGGACCTGTTGCTCCTACAGCACCGTCAGCTCCATTTGCTCCAGCAACACCTTGTAATCCTTGAGGACCTTGTGCGCCAGCTGCTCCAGCTGCTCCAGCTATACCTTGTGGACCAGTTAATCCAACTAATTGTTCTGGTGTAAAATCTTCATATTTAAAATCTTTTCCATCGATACCATTTGTACCGTTAGTTCCTGCTGTACCTTGTGGTCCAGTTAATCCAACTAATTGTTCTGGTGTGAAATCTTCATATTTAAAATCTTTTCCGTCAATACCATTCGTTCCGTTTGTACCGTCAGCTCCATTTGCTCCGGCAACACCTTGCAATCCTTGAGGACCTTGTGCGCCATCAGCACCATTAGTTCCTGCTATACCTTGTGGACCAGTTAAGCCAACTAATTGTTCTGGTGTAAAGTCTTCATATTTGAAATCTTTTCCATCGATACCATTAGTACCGTTTGTACCATCAGCTCCATTTGCTCCCGCAATACCTTGTAATCCTTGAGGACCTTGTGCTCCATCAGTACCATTTGTTCCTGCGGTACCTTGAGGACCTGTTAAGCCAACTAATTGTTCTGGTGTAAAATCTTCATATTTAAAATCTTTTCCGTCAATACCATTAGTTCCGTCAGCTCCATTTGCTCCGGCAACACCTTGTAATCCCTGAGGACCTTGTGCTCCATCAGTACCGTTAGTTCCGGCTGTACCTTGAGGACCTGTTAATCCAACTAATTGCTCTGGTGTGAAATCTTCATATTTAAAATCTTTTCCGTCAGTTCCGTTTGTTCCGTTTGCTCCATCAACTCCGTTCGCTCCGGCAACACCTTGTAATCCTTGAGGACCTTGTGCGCCAGCTGCTCCTTCTGGACCGGTTAAACCAACTAATTGCTCTGGTGTGAAATCTTCATATTTAAAATCTTTTCCATCAATACCATTTGTACCGTCAGCTCCATTTGCCCCAGCAACACCTTGTAATCCTTGCGGACCTTGTGCGCCATCAGCTCCATTGGTTCCTGCTACACCTTGAAGGCCTGTTAATCCTACTAATTGTTCTGGCGTGAAATCTTCATATTTAAAATCTTTTCCATCAATTCCATTCGCTCCAGCAACACCTTGTAATCCTTGAGGACCTTGTGCGCCATCAATTCCATTGGTTCCAGCTATACCTTGAGGACCTGTTAAACCTACTAATTGTTCTGGTGTAAAATCTTCGTATTTGAAATCTTTTCCATCAACTCCGTTTGTACCATCAGTTCCATTCGTTCCAGCTATACCTTGAGGACCTGTTAATCCAACTAATTGCTCTGGTGTGAAATCTTCATATTTAAAATCTTTTCCATCAATACCATTTGTACCGTTTGCTCCATCAACTCCGTTAGTTCCATCAGCTCCATTAGCTCCGGCAACACCTTGTAATCCCTGAGGACCTTGTGCTCCATCAGTTCCATTTGTTCCTGCTACACCTTGTGGACCAGTTAATCCAACTAATTGTTCTGGCGTAAAATCTTCGTATTTAAAGTCTTTTCCATCAATACCATTAGTTCCGTTTGTACCATCAGCTCCATTTGCCCCAGCAACACCTTGTAATCCCTGAGGACCTTGTGCGCCATCAGTTCCATTTTTTCCTGCTATACCTTGAGGTCCAGTTAAACCAACTAATTGTTCTGGTGTGAAATCTTCATATTTAAAATCCTTTCCATCGATACCATTAGTTCCATCAGCTCCGGCAACACCTTGTAATCCTTGAGGACCTTGTGCGCCATCAGCACCATTTGTTCCAGCTGTACCTTGAGGTCCAGTTAAACCAACCAATTGCTCTGGTGTGAAATCTTCATATTTAAAATCTTTTCCATCGATACCATTAGTTCCATTTGTACCGTCAGCTCCATTTGCTCCAGCAACACCTTGCAGTCCTTGAGGACCTTGTGCGCCATCAGTTCCATTTGTTCCTGCTATACCTCGAGGTCCAGTTAAACCAACTAATTGTTCTGGTGTGAAATCTTCATATTTAAAATCTTTTCCATCAATACCATTTGTTCCGTTTGCACCATCAACTCCTTTAGTTCCATCAGCGCCATTTGCTCCGGCAACACCTTGCAATCCTTGAGGACCTTGCGCGCCATCAGCACCATTTGTTCCTGCTATCCCTTGAGGGCCAGTTAAACCAACTAATTGTTCTGGCGTGAAATCTTCGTATTTAAAATCTTTTCCATCGATACCATTAGTACCGTTAGTTCCATCAGCTCCATTTGCTCCATTTGCTCCGGCAACACCTTGTAATCCTTGAGGACCTTGTGCGCCAGCTGCTCCTTCTGGACCAGTTAAACCTACTAACTGCTCTGGTGTAAAATCTTCATATTTAAAATCCTTTCCATCAATACCGTTTATACCATCAGCTCCATTTGCTCCGGCAATACCTTGTAATCCCTGAGGACCTTGTGCACCATTGGCTCCTGCTATACCTTGAGGTCCAGTTAATCCAACTAATTGTTCCGGTGTGAAATCTTCATATTTGAAATCTTTTCCTGCAAGTCCAGGTAAACCTTCAGGACCTTGTGGACCGGCTGCCCCTCTTGGACCTGATAAACCTGCTAAAGTAATTTCATGTGTTTTTTCATCTTCATCTTTATAAGTCAAAATCTGTGTTGATGAATTGTATGCTAATGATGTTAATGTTTCATATGACTTTACATCTTTAGCAATCTCAACGGTAGTTATTGTACCCGCTTCGTTTGAATAGGTATATGTTCCGTTGCCATTGTTGACCAAAGAAGTAATCGTTTCTCTAAAACTACCTATTTCGTCTTTACTAATAATTCTTACCCATTTTACTCCATTCCAGTAATAAAAACCGGGTGTAACATCATTAATTGTCTCTGTATTATAAACTAATAAACTCACTGCAGCTGTACCAATTACAGGTGCTTGTGATGAAATTTGCGTTAGTTTTAAACGAGGTATCAATATACCTTTGTTTGTAGCGGTAACATCTAACTGAGAGGATTGTTCCGGGCTTAAGGTTCCTACTCCAACCTGACCATAAGATACTGTTGAGAACAACAGTAAACCTATAACTCCTAGAAAAGTATTCTTAATTTGCATAGCGTTAATCTTTAAATTAATAAACTGAACTTTACGTTACACTTTCAAAACCTAAACATTTGCTTCAATTAATGCTCTCTTAATAATTGAAAGACAAGTAAGTTGTTTATAGAATTTTTTGTTTTGAGAAATAACATAAATTATTACATGACAAAGGAAGATATTTCGATAGCCTGTAAACGTCAAAAAAACACCACTTTAAGACACATTTAGGTTTTATACTGATTTTTAAGCAATGAAAAAAGTTTACAAGGCTTCTGAATTATCAATTCCACAAATTTTTAACATTATGATTGTTCGATGCTTAAATTATTTTGCACGGAAAAAGAAAACCATACTTTTAAGGCTGTAACTGTGAAATATTCAAGACATGTAAAAGGCTATATTTAGATTAAAAAGACTTAAATCATAAAAATAAACCTACGAATTTGGTTAAAACACGTCATTAAATCGTAATTTTTTTATATGCTTTCTACTTTAATAAATAATAGAAAAATTAAAATGCTGAGGTAGAAACGAAAACATTAAAAGATTAAAAAAGACGAAAAATGTCTCTTTACAAATAAAAAAACACATAGATATATTTGCCATTATTTGAACCAATATACAAATCAAAAAAAGTTGCCAAAGAAAAATTTCCGTGGCAACTCCGTTTAAAATCTATTATACAACAGTACGTTTTGTTTATCGTTTTTTAGAAACAAAAAATTTACTGTTTCTTATCAATGTAAGTTCTCTTTCTTTTTGAAAATAAATATCTGTATGAGTTCCGGCAAGTCTTAATGGTTTTCCTTGACTATCACGTTCTATAACTTTACCGCGACTCATAATCCATTTGTATTTTCCGTTGGAAGTTAAAACCCTGTGTTGATTTTCAAAATAAGAGGTTTTTCCATCTAAATGATTATCAATAGCAGCGTAATATTTATGAAGATCTTCGGGATGTAAGGCTCTGTCCCAAAGTTCTAAATTGTCAAATACATCATTAGAATCTAATCCTAATAGTTTTAAGGATTCTGATGAATAAAAAACAACATTGGTGGGTATATCCCAATCCCAAATTCCGGCAGCAGAAGCTTCTAAGGCAACCCGGCTTCGCTGGTCGTAAATTTTAGACCTTATTTCTTCGTCTCTTAAATTAGTTATAAAAGGATCGTTCAGCTTAAAAGATAAACTGCCATTTCTCATTGGTGTTGTTTTAGAAGATCCATCTATATCGCTTAGTTTTCTTTGAGGTAATAAACGTTTAATTGCTGCAGTGATTTTTTCTAAATTTAATTCCATTCTTATTCTTATTTAACGAATTACTGTTTTAAAAATAATATTGAAACAGAACCTCCATCTATTCTGTTTTTCCATTTTAATTTCTCCCGTAATACTTTAAAAACTAAATAAACATTCTAATTCTATAAGTATTACAACACAAAGAAAAGTATAGCTATAGATAAGTTACGCCCAATAAACATCACATTAAGACATTATTGAATCCTCTTTTCTTATTGGTCAATATTTTAAAATTGTGTTTTTTAAATAGAAAAAACCTAATTACTAAATTTGATTTAGCCATTAGGTTTTGTTGATTTCTCCAAAAATCTCAAGAACAATAATAGTAACTCTTTTTAATTCATAATTGTATGCGGCTTTAAGGTTAATTATTTACCAAAGTAACGTGCATTTTTTTTCTATTGAAGCCCAAATAATAACAGAATAAGGCATTAAATTGGGCTTACAATGTTTTCTAACATTAATAATTTGAACTAACAAAATCTTCCGAAGGTTTTCTGCCAAATTGCTGAAAATATACTCCCGAAAACAGACTTGGTTTTGAATAATTTAATTCCCGGGCAACATCAGACAATTTCATAAAATTCTCACTCTTAAGGAGTTCATTCGCTAAAATCATTTTTTCTCTTAAAAAGAAATTCTTTGGCGTACTTACAAACCTCTTTTTAAATAAAAATTTAAATTTTGTAACCGACATTCCTGATATTTCAGCCAAAAACAAAACACCCGGAAATACACTGAATAAATTGTTCATCATATAATCTTTAGCCAGATTTAAAGCTTCGGACTCTTTATCAGATATATGATGCAGCATTGGGGCAAGATTCGAATATCTGTCGATAAATTTGGCCAATAATCTTAAACTCACTCCTTTTAAATAAATTTCGAATGCGGGATCTAAGAATGATTTGTTTTTTATGGCATACATAATCAGTTTGCTTTTACTATCAATATGGTCATAGAAAAAGAGTGTATTCTTATCGCTTTTTATCTTTCTTTTAGCGGGATTTTCTATATCAGATTTGGCTATAGATGTACTTAATAATTCTTTGCTTACGATTAATCGCATGGCAAAAACACGCTCACCAATAACAGGTTGAAACACATTTTCTATCGCATTATCAAAAACACCTAACCCAAGATTGGCCTTATAGCCTATTTTGTGCTCAATGCCTTCAATATAGATCAAATTCATTTCGTCGCTAAAATCATAATGTATTATAAACAAATCATTATCTGATTTAAGTCTTCTTAAATGTATACTTTGATTAAAGGTTACGTCTAAAAGTACTACCGAAAGTCCGGGTGTTATGGTGGTGAAAAAAAATCCTCCATCTGCCAATTCATTTGGAACAACTAATAATTTTTCATCAATTAATTCTACATTGAATTGTTCTGCGAGTTCCTTTAGCCAATTTGAGGATAAAGAATAAGTGTGAGTAATTTCAATCATCATTCTAAATGTTTAATTAAGACTTTTGAAAATATTTCAAGAATCTTATGTCCCATTATAAATGGAATCTATTTTTAAAAATTAAATTATGAGAAAGCATGACAATGCCTTGCTTTTATGAGTTAATTAGAAAGAAAAAATGAGGGATTACGAATAGAAAATGATTTGCTATTGATGGAAATAACAAGTATTCATTTTAAATTTTACCAAAATTACGAGAGCACAATAATTTCGATAAAAAGTTCTAAAATATCATTGTAGATGATTCTCAAAAAGATATTTCGACCTTAGTTTTTCTAAATAATTACGTTGCAAATAGACATAAAAATTTAGTCCAAATACGTCATATAAACACCAGATTAAGACATTTTGAAAATTTGTAATACTAATAAATACTATTAATAGAAGTAATAATTGATTAAACTTTGAATGACTTTAATATAAATTATAATCGTAGAATTTGCAGATAAAAAAGAAGGGGTTTAATTCTAAAATTCTGACTTTAAAAAATCATCCACAGGTTTTCTTCCAAATTGTTGGGAGTAGGCTAATGAGAACTTGCTTACTTTAGTGTAGTTTAATTTGCGTGCAATCTCTGATATATCAAGAAAATTTTCGCTTTTAAGAAGCTCATTGGCTAAGATCATTTTTTGTCGGATAAAAAAATGATTTGGAGTTGTGATAAACATCTTTCTAAACAAAGATTTATATTTTGTAACCGACATTCCTGCCAATTCTGCGAGCATATCGACTCCGGGAAATCCGTCGAGTAAATTGTTTAGCATATACTCTTTTGTAAGATCTAAAGATGTTACTTCTTTTTCAGGAATATGATGCAGCATTTGGGCAAGATTCGAATATCTGTTGATAAACTTTGCCAGCAATCGTAAGCTCACGCCTTGCAAGTAAATTTCGAATGCGGGATCTAAGAAAGATTTGCTTTTTATAGCGTGCATGATGAGCTTGCTTTTGCTATCGATATGATCGTAAAAAAAAAGCGTTTTTTTATCACTCTTAATTTTACGTTTACTAATATCTTTTGCATTTCTATTTGCAATCGATACACTTAATAAATCTTTGCTAACAAGCAAACGCATTGCAAATACGCGCTCTCCTACAACAGGTTCAAAAATATTTTCAATCGCATTATCTACGACTCCAAGTCCCAGATTGGCCTTGTACCCTATTTTGTGTTTTACACCGTCAACATGAATAAGATTTATTTCATCACTAAAATCATAATGTATGATATACAAATCGTTGTTTGAGGCTAATCTTCTTATGCGAATGGGTTTCTTAAAAGTTAAATCTAAAAGTACCACCGAAAGTCCTGGTGAAACTTGTGTAAAGAAAAATCCGCCATCAGCCAGTTCCGGCATTACGGTTAGTTTTCCGTCAATAACTTCTGCGCCTTCTCCTAGCTGTGTTACATTATCGTACAGCCATTCGGGAGTCAAAGAATATATGTGACGAACCTCTAACATTATTCTAGTTGTTTAACAAAATCCTTAGGCGACATTCCGAAAAATTCTCTGAATTTTGCAGCAAAGTAGGAACTGTTCGTGAAGTTTAAACGATCCGAAACCTCTGCAATATTAAGTTGTCGTTCTTGCAAAAGTCGTTTTGCTTCTACAAGTTTATTATTTAAAAAGAAAGAGTTGGGTGTCATTCCGGTAATCTTTTTAAACAGTTTTTTATATTTAGAATCTGACATGTTTGCTTGCTGAGCCAGAAACTCGATACTTGGAAATAATTGATTGAGATTTTCTACTAAATACGATTGAGATTTTATAATATACGTTAAATCGTGTTCGTTAATCTTATCAATTACAATCTCCTCAAAGGTCATTTTTTCAATATATTCTGCTAAGAGATTCTGAACCGTTCCTCTTAAATAAAGATCGAACACTGTTCCTCCTACTTCGTGATTGCGCAAATTTGTTAAAAGATTATAGCTATCATTGCTCATTCTGGTAAACTTAACAATCGTATTTAATTCCGGATTTAAAATGTCGTCGGCATGTTCTTTTAGCGACGGATTGTCCTGAAAATATTCTTTTATTAGATCCTTTTTTATAAAAATACAAACAGCAAAAGTTTTGCTTCCTTCCTTAACAATATAATCAGAGTGTAAAGTACTGTCGAGAATTGCCAGGTTATAATTCCATCTTCCAATAGGATTCGAAACATCATCGCATAAAACTACCGCTTCTCCTTCTGTAAGGTTATAATACAGTCCAACAAAATCATCTGTTTTGTTTTCTTGTCTTAAATGAATTTCAGAATTGTACACAACATCTACATAAAGAACCGAAATACCATTTCCCAGATTTAAAACATATCGGTCGCCAGTATGAATATGATCCGGTACTACAATAAAATTGCCTTCAACCGTGCCCTCAAATCCTAAAGCAAATGGTTCAACCCAATCTAATTCTACTCCGTAATGGTGCGTGATTTTTTTCATTCTCCTGATAAAATGTTTTTGTGTGGAATTTTAATTAACAAAAATAGATTTTTTTTCACATTCTTTTTTACGGAGAACTAAATATTTTAGTACAGAATTACTTCGTTTTCTAATTATACATTTAAATATAAGGCTAAGAATAATCTTTCGTACGCATTAAGATGCTGTTTTTTAAAGATGGCAAATCATTTGGTTTTTATCTTATTCTGGTTTTTAATTTGCTTTTATTGCAATAAAAAAACGCTATAAGGTAACTTTATAGCGTTTCTGTTTATAAGAAATAATAATTTGTATTGAATGTCAAACCCAGATTACTCTTTCAAAAATGATTTACTGATAATTTCACTTCCTCTTTGAATGTTAAGCAGGTAAACGCCTTTAAGCAAATAACTGCAGTTGTAGGCAATATCTATTTTGCCCGCCTCGTATACTTTATCTGTAATTGTAGCTATTTTTTGTCCGTTAATATCAAACAATGCAATCGTTACTTTTTGTTGTTCTGTTTGTAAAAAAGAAATGTTGAGGTTTCCTTTTGTCGGGTTTGGGAAAACATTTAAATCTGTTTCCGGATCAGCTGCTACTTTATTGGCGCTAAGCGTAGTTACCGTACAATTGGATGTTGTGCTAAACGCCATTTGTGCAGCGGTAAAATTGGTAAATGTTGCATTGATGTCGATATTTGATGTATCACTGGCACCCTTACCATCGCAATTGTCTCTTCCGTTTCTCCAGTACGGAAACTGCAAATAAACACCTGGCGTAGAGCAGCTGCCAATTTCTGCATCGCCGCCTACAACAACTGAACTTCCAAAATCTCCTGCGAACAACATTGCATTTCCTTTTATATTGGCCGTATTTTTTACGGAACCACCTTCCATCCAGGCATTACCTTCTACAATCGCGCTATTAGATAACGTTGCATTGTATACACAAGCATTTCCTCTTACAATCGCATTGCCGTTTATAGTTCCGCCATCTACCATAGCATAATCATCTATACGCGCATTTCCTGAAATAGTTCCACCTCTTACAATTGCGTAAGGACCTACGTATACCGTAGAGGCTACAGTTGCATTGTTGGACACCCAGCCTCCGCCATTTGTATGCAAATGTCCGTTTGTTTTAAGAAAACTTCTAAAATCAGCTGCCGGCTGAAATCCTTCAGGAGTCGCATTGGCAATTTTTAGTTCATAAGGATATCTTCTTTGTTTTGGATAACCCACATCCATATTGTAATTAACGTGCACTTTTGGTGCTGCAAAAACAACCAGATAAATATTCGCTTCTGTTGATGTATTAAGTGTAAACGAAGCCTCTCCATCGGTTTTATACATTGGGCTGTAACGTGATATTGTACCATCCGTTTTGGTGGTTACAAAACCATAACGCCATCCTGCCTGAGTTGCATTAACTTCTGAATGTCCTTTAAATTTAATCGTAACTTTCTTTTGAGTTCCTGTACAGGTTGGGTATAACGGAATTAAATTCATTCCGTAATCTTGCGGAGCCCAATCATTATTGGTATAATATTGATCTGTTGTTCCTGTAACTTTTGTCAGCAAAGTATATTGCCTGCTGGTATAACGTGGCATGTTTGTTTTTATCGCATTGTAAACGTTTCTGATGGTTTTCCCGAAATTACTCGTTGTATTTATCTGAGAATTCCATTGAATCGGATAATCAAATGCCGGTTGTCGTTGTGCATATCCCCAAAGATAATCATCAAGCTGATCTTGTGTAAAACCTTTCAGTCTCTTAATGGTTTCAAGAGGATGTTCTTCATTCATCGATTCAGCCCACATTCTTCTGGTAAAATCAAATCCTTCTTTTTCCTGAACATAATACATTAAATGAAAATTGGTGTAATGATGTCGGTTAGACGACCACATAAAATGTTTGGTTTGTATCCAGCGGGTCAAAGTTCCGTCAATTTCTGCCCATTGCGGATAAGCCTGAGCGCGCATAAAATTGGCATGTCCTTCATAAAACGGACTCGCCCAATCGTATCCGGCAAATGCTCTCCCCGCACCCGGATTTTCCTGAATGCTCATCATCATTTGCAGCGTGTGGGCAAACTCATGCGATAATGCGCCGCCATCTCTCGTGGCTTCTGGATGTACGAACATAGCGCCAATAGTATTACTAAATGAACTCGCTTGCGCAAAAGCTTCTAATCTGGGATCTGTAGAATTCCAGGTATTCATCATCATAATAATGATCTTATATTTCCCGAAATTGGTTGTTGGGGCATTATTTACAAAATGCAAATCGGTTATGTAGCGTTTAAAGCTAGTTTCGAGCGTATCTGCTACCGATTTTGGCGTAAATCGTAAAGCAGCATCGGCGTAAGCCGCAGGATTCGTTCCTACCTTATCTCCCCAATAAAGCACAAAGTTCGTAGACTCGTACTTTCTGGTGTTAGATACTTTATTATAAAATTCATTATTGGGGTCACTCCATTCTGTGGGAGTAAAAAGCGTTTTCTGTGCAATTGCAAAATAACTGGATAGAAAAACGACAACTAGTAGTAAAAGTTTTTTCATAGTTTATTTAATTAATAGGTTAAGAAATAGCATTCTTTTGTAAATGTAAAAACAACACTAATATCTTTATAAGACAATATTATCTACATTTAATACTATTTTACCTATTTTATTAAACACACCTTTCTGTTTTACAATAAGTTACATAATTACAATTTCAAAAATTAATCAACAGCTGTAATCTCTAGTACAACACTGCTTTCCTGTTTTGCAGAAGAAACTTTTACTCCTACTTTCATCAGGAAATCTCCTGAAAAAACATTTCCAGATGCCTCAAAAGTATTTTTGGCTTCCGGCATGATATTAATTTCTTCGACTTTGTATTTTTTTAAAGGATCAAGTCCTTCTAATCTAACCAGACTATAATTAGGATCTGTTAGCGGATGCAAAGTATAAGAAAAAACTACCGACTTACTTTTGTCCTGACTAACGTACATTAATACCGCTCTGCTTTCGTCATAAGGCGAAATCAATCGGTACAAATCGCCTTGCCAGATTACCGGACTTAACCTTTTGTAATTAGAAACTGCCTGCTGGCAAAATTGCAATTCGTTTGGTTTTAAACCTCCTACGTGAATATCAAAGCCTAATTTCCCCATCATGGCAACATCGGTTTTAAATTTAATCGACTGATTTCCCATAGAGGTCACGTGATTACAAGTCGCCAATGCCGGATAAAAATTAGAATATCCCCATTGTATAAAAACACGATCAAAAGGATCTGTGTTGTCACTTGCCCAAAACTCAGTAAAATAATTCAGCATTCCGTAATCGACTCTTCCTCCGCCACCGGCACAAAGCATCATGGGCAAATTTGGATATTTGGCTTTGATACGGTCAAGCACTTTATACAAACCTTTTGTATATTCTATAAACAAATGCGATTGCTGATTTTTTAAGTAAGTCGAGTAAGCGCTTGTCATCATACGGTTGCAATCCCATTTAAAAAAAGCAACTCCTGATTTCGTTTGCATAATATCGTCTACCACTTTAAAAACAAAATCCTGAACCTGCGGATTGCATAAATCAAGAACCAATTGCGTACGATAAATGCTCTTTTCTCTGTTAGGCAAACTCAATACCCAATCCGGATGTTTTTCGTATAATTCTGTCTTTTCATTGATCATTTCCGGTTCGATCCAGATACCAAATTTTACGTTTGTCTTTTGGGCTTGTTCCATCAAAAAACCAATTCCGTTTGGCAATTTTGACTTTGTTGCCTGCCAGTCTCCTAAACCTGATGTCGAACCGCTTCTTGGGTATTTGTTACCAAACCAGCCGTCATCCAGCAAAAACATATCTACGCCCAATGTTTTGGCATCTGTAAACATATTGGCCAGTTTATTTTCATCAAAATCAAAAAAAGTCGTTTCCCAGTTGTTTAATAAAGTTAAGCGTGGTTTTTCACCATCTTTAAGACCGTATTTTCTAGCCCAGGAATGCAAATTTCTACTTGCCTGACCTTTTCCGTGATTCGAAAACGTATAAATAAATGCAGGCGTTTTAAAGGTTTTTCCTGGTTCCAGATTATATTCTGACGCAAATTCATTGATACCTGAAATAATTCTGAGTTCGTTATTATTATCAATATCAAATGTATACTTAAAGTTTCCTGACCATGCAATTGTACCAGCGATCACTTCGCCCGTATTCTCGCCTGATTTTGAATTTAAAGAAAGAAAAAAACTTGGCGAAGCAAACATATTCGTACGAACACCCAGTTTCGAATCGATCGCTTTAATGCCTCTTGTCAACTGACTTTCCTCCATTCTCACTTCTTCAACCACATCGCTGTAAAACTGAGTCAGCCAATATTGATCAGCATCAAGATGTAATGCTGATGACGCGTAATTGTACAGCATCACCGGTTTTTTCTCATTGTGCAGGATTTCTGTCCACGATTCGATTACATTTTCTTTATAGAATGTTTTATAATGAAGATTAACAAAAACCGGATATTCAGGATCTTTTAATTTGATAATAATCTCAGCAGTATTATTGTCTATTTTTTGAATGGTATGATTTTGATATTCTAATTCTAATGAAGGATTTCCGTCGTTATGAGTGATTCTGATAGCGGGTTCGAATAAATTATCAGTTCCAAAAGTGGGATATGCTGAGTGGCGCAAATCAATTAACGGATTTCCGTCATTCACCACAAAATTCTTGGTGTTTTCTTTTGAAACTGCTTCGTATTCAGCACTATTATTCAGTTTTGTTCCCAAATACGTCTGATACAATTTTTTGTTTTTGCCAACTTTTAAAACTAAAGCCGAAGCCTCAGTCTCGATCTTAATTATTGAACTTTCCTGCGCCTGAATAGGTAAATACATAATAGTCAGTAAAAGTAAAAATCGCTTCATTTTTTTATTTTTTATAAATTTAATACTGTAATGAATTGCAGTATTTATAATTAAATATTAAGATCTTAACACAAACATTCAACACAATCTTGTCATTTCGATTGCTAATGATATAGTGTTTTTTTAGGAGCTAATCCCGCTATCCGTTCCAATCTTTTGTGGCGAACACCGCCACAAAAGGATTTCCACTTCTATCGGGGCTAGGGCAATTGTTTTCATAAGAACTATTTCCCATTTTTGTCATCCTGAGGAACGAAGGATCACACTAGAAACTCGACAAAGATTGGCGACTTTCTAATGTGATCTCTCCTTCGTCGAGATGACAAACTAATCTAAGCCCCTTTGCTTTAAAGAGTTGCTTGTGAAGATTTCTCATTCCTCGAAAAGACAAACAGATCAATAATTAATACCCAAAAGGATTCTCAACACTTTGCATAGGTGTAGTAAACCATTTTGCTCCATTTTCGGTCATGTAAAAATGATCTTCATGTCTGATTCCGAATTTCCCCGGAATGCATATCATGGGCTCATTACTCACGACCATTCCCTCTTTTAGTTTTATTTCGCTTCCGCGGACTAAATATGGGAATTCATGAATGTCTAATCCGGTTCCGTGGCCGACTCTGTGAGGCAATCCCGGTAAATCATAATCCGGGCTAAGTCCGGCTTCCGCCAAAGTTTTTCTGGCCGCATCATCTACAGATCCGCAGGAAGATTCAATTTTGGCAGCATCAAAAGCAGCAAATTGAACCTTTTGCTCTAAATTCCAAATCTTTGTATATTCTTCCGAAGGCGTTCCGTATGTATAAGATCGCGTAATATCAGAAAGATAACCTTCAAGTTTACAGCCTGTATCGATAATAACGGCATCATTTTCTTTTAAAGGCTGAGGAACCGAAACGCCATGAGGATATTGTGTATCATCGGTAAACAAAACAATACAGAAATAAGAACCCGTAGGTATTCCGGCTTTTATATGTGCTTTATTAATAAAATCAACCACTTCGTCAGCTGTAATTCCGGGTCTTAATATTTTGGCTGCAGCACGCTGAACCTCCATAGTAATGTCTTTTGCTTTTTGAATAATGGCAATTTCATTCTTCGATTTTTGCATTCTACAAGCTGCTGTAATTTGTTGCGCATTTATATAAGCGTATGAAGTATTGGCTTTTGCAACTCCATCTACTAAAAAATAAGGGGAAGATTCATCAATAGCAATTCTTCCGTACTCAGAGCTTCTGTCATTCAATATTTTACCAAACAAAATATAAGGTGATTCATGTTCTTCCCAACAATTAATATTGGCCTGAACTTTCATATATTTTTTAAAAGTACCTTCTTCAAATTTTGGTACTATATATTCTAAAGATCCGTCATCAAACAATAATGCACCGACCATTCTTTCAGAAGCATTCCATTTTGTTCCTGTAAAATAATACAAATTGGTTCCCGCGTTAAGGTAAATGGCCTGAACAGAAAGCTCTTTCATTAAACCGGTTGCTTTCTTTATACGCTCAAGATATTCCTCTAACTGAATTGGTTGCACATCATGAGTTCTGTTTTCTATTTTTTCAAGTTCGATTGCAGCCGTCGAACCGCCTATACCTATTGTCATTTTCTGTGTATTTTTATAATGAAAGGCTAAATTAATCAATATTGGTTACTCTGTTTTAGGTTTTGTCTGTTTCATTACTAAAAGTAAATCGTCCTGACTAAGCGCATAATCGTACAAACGTAAGGAAGCCATAAAACCAGAGAAATTTTCTCCGATATCTGATGCTCCAATGATAATTTTGGCTTTAGCAATTGCAGAAGATAAAAGCATCGTTTGCGAATTATCGACAACGCCATCTACATATATTTTCTCTACTACGCCATCAAAAGTTAAAACGATATGATGCCATTTATTAGCTTCGGGAACTTTATTAAATTTCATATCAAAATGACCGTCTAAATGTACTCCCGCGCCATAGCTTCCGCTGTTGTACGCTAAAGCATTGTAAGAATTGGCTAAATTAAATTCGTTTCGATCGCACCATGATGCCAAAATTTCTCCTTCTTTGGCAACATCCGGATTTTTAACCCAGGTACCAACGGTATAAGAACCATTCCAAGCCAAAGATTTCGGAACTGCTTTGTCTAATGTGAATGCACCATTTTTAAAATGAAAAGCTTTAATTCCTTCTGATTTTTCTAAAGTTATCTCGCCGCTTTTAGTGAAAGTTCCACCAATCGAACCTTTATTCGAAATGGTATTTATAGCCGATTTGTTCGCTAATTTAGACGCATCAAGATCAACTAATAATTGCTTAGTACTTTTTACCGCAGGAGGTGTATTTGATGCTTTATTTTTTAAGCGTAACGGAAGATCGAATAATGAACTGTACACTTTTATGTTCCAGACTGCTGCGTACAATCCTGTTTTTTCAGTCGCTAAAACGGTTAGTTTTATATAACGCGCATTCACATCATTATCATCAATCATTGGACTTCCCGCTGTACGATTTTTAGATTTATCGGCATACGACAACCAGTTTTTTCCGTTTACAGAATATTCTAATTTATATTGGTAATAATAACTCGCAAACTCAAATTGCGTCATGATTCTTCTGATCTTTTTTTCTGAACCTAAATCAACAATTAAATGTTGTGGAGTGGTATTATCGGCAGCTTTCCACATGGTAGCATTATTATCATCTGTCGCGTACGAAGGTTTGTATTCGTAATCGTATTGCGTCGATTTTAAGTGATAATAAGACGATGCTGTCGTTGTTTTACCAAAAGCAATATCTTCAGGTACAGCCGATTTTATAAGATCACTTATACCTTTACTTGTTGGTGCTACTTTTTGAATGGTCGAATCATTTTCGAAAATCATTTTATCGATACAAACCTGTCTCGCAAGTCCGCCTCGGGTCATAGGATAATCGTGTTTATGATACACAATGTAATAATCGTCATTCTCTTTTAGAACAGAATGATGCCCTGGACCATGTACACTTTGATCTTCATTGGTACTCAAAATCGGATTGTTTTTTCCGGGCGTAAAAGGTCCGTAAGGAGAATCAGAATACGAATAACGAACATTGTAAGTTTCATCGTGACAAGAGGCTCCGGAATACATTAAAATATATTTAGAACCTTTTTTCATCATATAAGCGGCTTCAAAAGGTTCCGGAGTTTGCGCTAACGGAATATTGGCTGAATGAACCATTTCGCCCATTGTTTTTTTATTTAATTCGCCTACGGCATATCCGCCATTGTAGTGTACCCAGGTTCCCCAGTAACCGTAAACTTTACCATCGGTATCAGTAAAAAACTGTGCATCGAGAGACGGATAACCTTCTCTGGGATATCCGTTTGAAATTACCGGAACATCCTGTTCGCTCAATTTTTTCCATGGTCCAACGGGAGTATTTGAAACATAACCGTAAATATTACAGCCCATTTCGCAGTTTCCAAAATACAAATAATATTTACCATCGTCTCCTACTACAATATCGGGAGCCCAAAAATTTGTAATCGATTTTGCCGAAAAAGAAGGGATTTCCATGATATAATTGTACCAGTTTTTAAAGTCTTTGCTATACCAGACTGTTGGCGCTCCGGATGCTAACATTTCGTTATCAGTTGTAGCATAGATATAATAGGTATCGCCAAACTTTTTAATGGTAGGATCAGCAAACCAGCCCGGTAAAATAGGATTTTGAGCTCCGGGCGCGTTTACAGTGATGTCTTTTTGGGCAAATGCAGTTCCCGAAAAAGCGAGTATAATCAAACAATAAAATAGATTATTTTTTAGCATTGCGTACTATAGATTAATTTGAATCGCTTTTGTTTTTAAAGCAATTTTATAAGCGCCTCTTACTTTTTCATAAGGTAATTTTACGTTCTGATCGATTCTTAAATAAGCATCTGGTGTATAAGCAGTTTTTGGATCTAAAGTAATCGTAATGGCTCCGGTTTTGGTATTATAACTTACTTTTTGAAACGTTCCCGCATCTAGGGTTAACCATATTTTTTTAGCGCCGATGAATACTTTAGATTTAGCCGCTGTTGTGATTGCTACTTCAACTTCGTCTCCTTTTTCTTTTAAATTTCCTCCAAAAGCCAACCATCCCAAATCTTTTTCATTAGTGATAAAAGTGGCTGTATTAACGGCGTAACCAAAAAATCCTGAACCATAATCTCCAGACAAATAATCGATTCTAAGCGTTTCAGGATAAGAGTGAAATGCTGAAGGCCCAAAACCATCCTCGGTAATATTAGAAATTCCTCCTAACAATCCTCCGTATCCTACTTTTAACAAATGAAAATCTTCCGGTGTTTTTCTAAACTGTTCTAAAACCGGAATAGCATTAAGAGCTGATCCATAATGATGAATCTGACGTTCTACTCTTGACAATTTTCCTCCGTATAAAAAGTCCCAATATCTGCGTGCGTTTCCGTTATACGCCCAGTTAGGCATTGTTGGCATATAGGCTAAAATAGCATCCAGCGTGATCTTTGCTTTGTCGTTGTATCCAAAATAATCCGACCACATGTATACTTCTTCCTGACCTGTAGAATCCCAAGGCATTTCACTTCCAAAAGGATAATTAAGCGTTCTCCAATGATCTGCTCTGGCTTTCATTTTAGCTTCCAGATTATTAGCCATCTCGGTGTATCCTTCGGTTTTTAAATCTTTTAAAATCAATAGAAAAACGGTTCCTTCCATTTGACCAAACTGAGCGTAATAAGGCGCTAGTGTTGTCATGGCAATACTTGTTTCGTATGCATTCTTTAAGTACCAGTCCCAGGTATGATTCGTTACCAAGCCTTTGTGGTATCTCGCCAAACGATACATCGTCCAGTGTGCTGCAGCAACGTGCGGATAATTATACGATCTTCCCGGATCATCAGATCCTTTTTTGTCCCAGGCTGCCCATGTTTTATAGTTAATATCTTTGCTGTACGTTCCTTCCGGCATTAAAGTAGGTTCGTAATAAAAAACACTTTTTTTAACGCCATATTTAAGTGTATCGGCTGTATTGTATTGAATTCCGCCCCACAATGTTTTATCAACAAACTGCTGTAATTTGTCTATTTCTTCTTTGTTAGGTTCGATCAGTTGTTTCATAATAGCACCCAGCCAGCCTCCTGCTCCTCCTTCATCGCTTAAACCTGCAATCCATACACGGCTGTCCTGACTTACTTGTTTTTTAGTTTCATAATCGTACGAGATTACAGAAGGGTTTCTGTGAAAAGGATCGTTTTTCTCATTAAACCATTGTGCTGTTGTAGAGAAATGACCAAAATCGGCCACAACATCTTTTTCAGATTTAATCACCTTATAATTAATAGTTTGCTGTAAACCATCTTCATACGTAACGGTTAATCTGGCTCTTCCCCATTTCTTTCCGTTTACTTTATATTGAAAATATCCTTTGTCATTTTTTCCCTTTGCCTCAATTGTCAAAGCGCCTTCCGGTTCGATTTTAAACGATTTTACTGCTTTTTTATATTGTAAAAAAAGTTGTCCGTCTACATCTTGTGGCAATACATAACCCGGAATTCCAATTGCTACAGGACGTTCTTTTTCTATTAAAGTTTTTTGGATATCCTTAATTTCATCCACCAAAACAAATTTTAAAGAAAAGTTTTTCGAAGCTCCCGGCGCCAATGTTAATGATGTTGCCGTATTCCATTGTTCTGCTGATTTCCATTCATTCTCAGCGTAAGCTTTACTCAATGGCATCCACTCATGAAATCCTTCAAATACGATACTTCTTGGCGTAGCATCATCCAATAACGGACGATAGGCTTCAAATGGCATATTTTCTTCAGAAAGTAATAACAACGCGGGACCGTGACCACTTAATCTTTTTACTTCAAGATAACCGGCGTCTTTTCCTATGTAAGGATCAAAAAACACATTTTGCGCATGTGTATCGTCAAGCGATTTTCCTTCGAGAATATTATTAAAAACCATTGGAATTCCTAAGGCGCCAATTTCTACTGCTGCTGATGAATTATTGGTAATTTCGAAACGCATCACTAATTCTCCGTTTTTATTTTCATAATAACGTTTTACCGTAAGCGGAGTTCCTGCGGGAAAAGCATTAGAAAGATCTGCTGCTGCCAATGTAGTTCCTGAAACAGCTAATTCTTTTACTGATGCGCGTTTGGCTGCACTTGAATAATTTTTCCAGGCTCCGTTTGCCTCTTTTATCCTAAAATTGATGTCTCCCAGATGGTAAAGTCCGTCTTTATCGCGAATCGAAAGTCGGTCGCCCGGAGTAAAATCAAAGGTTTTATCTGTTACCGGAGATAAAGTGGCTACGGTTTGAGAAGATTTTAATAATTTAATTTGAAACGATTTGGTACTCAAATTAAGATATCCTTTATCGATTTCCAGTGTCGATTTTTCGGCTTTGATTTTGTCCCAATACTCCTGCGCTTGTAGATTATTTGAAACTAAAGAGCAACAAATCATTACAGCTAATAATGTTATTTTTTTCATATTTCTTATTATTATTTTAATCTCTCTAAACCGACTTTTCAGCCTTTATCTTTTATAATTTTAACTACCGATTTTTTCTTTTCTAGTTATTTAAAATCTGTCGAGAATTTCCAGTTTGTTTTATAATTTTCATCCACAGGCAAATCTTCTAAAATGATTCTTAGCATTTCTACCGGCATTATATTTTCTTTTAAAACACGGTCGTGAAATTGTTTTTCTGTCCATCCTTTGGCTAGTAATTCGTTTCGTAAAGCATAGAATTGTAATCCTCCTGTCATGTAAGCCACCTGATACAATGGCGCATCTCCACTGGCAAAAGAACGTCGGACTTCTGCTTCTGCATTTGCTCTTTCGTGTCCTACTTCATTTACTAATAAGTCGATACATTGTTGTGGTGTCATTTCTCCTAAATGGTATTTTAATGAAAAAATGATTCGGGCGCAACGGTGTATTCTCCAAAATAACATTCCCAGTTTTTGTTCCGGCGTTTGCGGAAATTGTTTGTTCCAAAGGTTGATTTCCCAATACAAAGCCCAACCTTCCATCCAAAACGGAGTATCGAAAGGCTGACGATATGATTTGTAACGACTGTTCATGAAAAACTGCAAATTATGTCCAGGCAATAATTCGTGCTGTACCGTTGCAAACGAAAAATTCGGATTGTTGCCACGCATACTCATAAGCTTGTCTTTCTGATCCATATCTTCGGTTGGATACGAAATACTGATTTCCCATCCTCCTGTAAAAAACGGATTTATCTTTTGACGTTCCGGTGTCATCATAATCATTTGCCAGGTTTCTTTTGTCAAATCCGGCAAGGTGATTAAATCTCTGTCTTCGATAAACTTAACCGATTGATTGTATAAATCAGTAATCGCCTGTGGTTGTTCGCCTGCCGGAACATAAGTGTCTTTAACGTGTTCCAGCGCTTTTTTCCAATCGTTTCCGTAACCCAGTTCTGTTGCAGCTTTGATCATTTCTTTCTTGCACCATTCGAATTGATTTTGTGCTGTAGCTATAAGTTCTTCTGGCGAATACGGAATATATTCGTATGATAAACTTTTTATGATTGCCTCTCTGCCAATTGGCTTTCCTATAATCCCGCTTCCATCGTCTTTTACGCTTGTTTTAGAATAATTTGCTCTTAGAAAATCCTCGTAAACTTTAAGTTTGTCCGACAGGTTTTTATACGGTTTTTGCATCCACCATGTAAAATCAGGATCATAGCTATAATAAAACTCATAAGCTTCTTTTAGTGATTTCTCGAAAGAAACGACTGTTTTTGCTGCTTTGTCTGCTGCAAACCAATCTTTAAATGGTTTGTTTTTTAATGCCTCTGTTTTTTTATCGATACTAAGTCCGGCAAGATCAAATGCTTTTGCCAACTGACTTGAAACAGGTCTTTTTCCTCTTCTTCTTTCTTTAATGAACAGATTAATCTCATCTGAAAAATCCAATACTGAAGCTACTTCTTTATAGGATTTATATTCAATTTGTAAAAAATAATTTTCTTTGTTTATAATGTTCTTAAGCAACAGATAATCTACTTTTCCGTCTTTTGATAAATTCTTAAAATCAATGGTTTGTATTGTTTTTGACCAATCATCGTAAAATTTTGAAAATCGTACATAATATTCTTCTGATTCATTATTAGAATAAAAACTCTGCAAGGCTGTTTTATCGGCCCGAAAAGTATTTATAACATCAATGAGATCGTGTGCGAATGATTGAGCTGCCATTGCTAAAAATAAAAAAAGGGTTAGAAAATATTTTTTCATAGTATTGATTTGATGATTCTGATTGCTTTTTTTGCCACAGATTAAAGGATTAAAATGATTTTCTAATCTGTGTAATCTGTGTAATCTGTGGCATGATTTTTTAGCTATTTATTTCAGCGTAACATCCAGATAAACCGAATGACGTCCATAGCTTTCATAAAATGGTTTATAAACAATTCCGTCGATAGTAAACTCTAATTTCTTAGGGTCTCCTTGTATTGATTTGCTGATATCTTTAACATCTAAAGTTACTTTACGCCAATCTTTTCTTGGTTCAGGTTCCTGTGCTGCAAGCAATATTGGCCCGTAAAATAAACTGGCGATATTTTGCTGATCCATTACTGATTCTAAATGAAACTCAAACGGCATGCGTAACTCAATTATGTCTCCATTTTTCCAATTGCGTTTTAAGGTAAGATAAGTTCCTGGCTGGGCTTTTATCTTTTCCTGTTTCCCATTTATCGCCACAAAAAATCCTTTGGTTGCCCAATGTGGTACACGAACTTTTACATCGAATTTACCATTGCCTTTGATTGTTAATTTTGTAAAATCTTCTTTAGGAAAATCTGTTGTTTGTACTATCGTTACCTTTTTTTCCGTCCATTCTAAAGTAGATGGCACATAAAGGTTTACATATAAGGTATTAGTGTCTGTACTTTTAAAATAAATCGAATTTTGAAATTTTGTATTGCTTTCAATTGCAGTTCCGTTACAACAAGTAAAACCCGTCATGTGAGCATTTCCAAATTGTTTTACAGAACCCGGTCTCAATGGTACGTGATACGTGTTGGCAGGACTATCTTGTGCTACAGATGCCAGAATATGATTGTAAAGTCCGCGTTCGTAGTAATCCATATATTCCGCACGCTGATCGTAAAGGAAAAGATCTCCCGTTAGTTTCAGCATATTATAAGTCGCACAAGTTTCATTTTGGCCACCTGACGAAAAACCATTTTCGTAAATAGTCGCAGGCTGACTTATAAAACATTCTGCATTAGCAGGATTTCTTGCTCCGGCAACACCGCCAATAGTATACATATAATCGTTTACGGTTTTGTACCAAAAGTTATCGGCAACATTGTAATATTCCGGCGTATTAGAATCGCGGTACATTTCGAGCGCTCCCATAATTTGCGGAATGTGCTGATTGGCATGCAATCCGCGGAAAGTATCTACATTTTTCGCCAGTCCGTGCGAATGTTTCGCATCGCCATAGAATACTTTAATATTATCGAATAATTGGGCTACTTCAAGATAATGAGGATCTTTTGTGATGCGGTACAATCTTGCCATGGCTTCGTTCATTCCGCCAAATTCTCCCGCTATATATCGGTTCCACATACTGATAAGGGTTTCTGTTGGCAGCTTTTTCATACGGGCATACACCCAGTCTCCCATTCCTTTTGCAGTTTCAAGCGCTTTTTCGTTTCCGCTTACTTCGTAAACGTCCATTAATCCGGCAAGAATTTTATGCAAAGTATAATAAGGCGCCCAAATTTGAGTTTTTTGTCCTCCGTAAGTTGCACCGTTTTCCAGCATAATAAACTGATCTGGCGGATAAGCGCTAATAAAACCTTTTCCCCAATTTTCATAATCGGTACGAATACCTTCCGGACTCAAATCTGAATCGTAACTTGTTTTTCCGGGACCAAAAGGTACAGCTGTAGGATCTGACACAAATTTACCTCCAGCCTCTTTTGGTTTTCCGGATAACTGTTCTAATTGATATAGTGTATTCACCATATACTCCATTTTCTCTTTAAAGTTGGCCTGAAGCGTTTTATCATAACCCGTACTTGCGTAAGCCTGAGCAATTGCAGTTAAGTAATGTCCTGTTGCATGCCCGCGTAATTTGGTTTCCTGTGTATCCCAAACGCCAAGTGGTTCTGCACCTTTTGGCTGTTCCTGCCCAAAAGCATTGCGGAACATGTACAGAAAAGAATCCGGATCTGTTGTGGCAAGTGTTGTGATGAACTTATCGCGGTTCTCGATAAATTTGGTTTGATTTCCGTCCTGATCATTATTTAAAACAACCTGATCTAGGTGAAATGTTTCTAATTTACGTTGTGGCGTAGCGGTTTCTTTTACTGCTACTACATTTACAATTGCTTTTGGTTTTAAATCTGTTCCTGAAACAGTTCCCGTTACAGTATATTTTCCTGGTTTTAATACCTGACTATTGTCTGTTGGTGAAGGCCAAATAACACGTACATCTGGTCCCTGAACGCCATCTTTATAAACTCCTTTTATATAACTTGGTAATCTTGGCAGAAAACCTACTCCGGTTTCTACAGCAACATCTGAAACGCTGGTTAAATACTGATTATAAAGTTGTGCACTATTTTTAGGAAACGACGGAAGATCTGTTGCCTGTTCTTCCGGAGCTTCTTCTTCCTGATTATCTTTTAGTGAATTATGATAAATTCTGGCAATTTGTTTTTCATTTAATGGAACGCGATAAATCCTGAAATCGTGCAATTTGGCATTAAGAGCAGGACTGTCAGCTTTTAATGATTTCCCGATGTAAAGCACATTTTTATCCCCAGATTTATTATCGAATATCTGATCCAGATTTAATGCTGCATTTTTAGTTTCGGCAACGCGTAATCCGTTTACATAAGTGCTGACAGATTTAGATGGAATATTGATTACAATGGCTATATGATACCATTTATCGGTTTCCAGAGCTGGTGAATTTGTTTTGTATTTTGCTCCTGCACTATTATTGATTTCTGCCTGAAAGCCTCCCTCTACTGCTATTGGTTCAGCAGAAAAATGGGCATTGGTATTTTTTCCAAAATCAAAAAATATTTGGCCTTTTTGTGCTGATCGAAGGAAAATCCATCCTGATATACTTACAGATTCTTCGCCTATTAAAGCTTCACCCGGAAGTGTTACAAAAGCCTTAGTATCTGCAGGTAAAGAAAGTACTTTCCCAAATTGTTCATCATTAACAAACTTAGCTTGTGATTCCTGAATTTTACCGTGTAAATTATTTCTTGACCAGTCTTTTGTATTTCCATCAAATATATAGCGCGCAATCAATCCTGTCTCGCCAATTCCGTCTAAGATTTGATCGCCTCCTTGTGCCATAATTGTTGTTGAAGCTGATCCCCAAAAACTTAACAGTACACAAATAAATAGCCTATATTTTTTCATAATCTAATTCTTTTTAAACGTTTCTTACTTATAAACTTCACTCCATGCTGGTGGTGTCACTCCTAATAAATGCTGCACAAAATAATCTCTGCGTTTGCGTTCTCCAAAATCGCCTCCGGCCGAATGTCCCATTCCCGGAACGGTAACTAATTCAAAATTTTTATTGGCTTTTATCAATGCGTTTGCAAATTGCATGGTCGATGCGGGATCAACATTATCGTCTAATTCTCCAACAATCAACATCAGATTACCGTTTAATTGTGCAGCATTGGCGGTATTCGAACACGCTTCATATTCCGGTCCTACAGGATATCCCATCCATTGTTCGTTCCACCACATTTTATCCATTCTGTTATCATGGCAGCCACAAGATGCAACGGCTACATCGTAAAAATCAGAATTAAATACTAAGGCTGCTCCTGCATTTTGTCCGCCGGCTGATGTACCGTGAATTCCCACTTTATCAATATTCATATAAGAATATTTGGCGGCAGCAGCTTTCATCCAGAGTTTTCTATCGGGAAAACCTCCGTCTTTTAAGTTCTTCCAGCAAACATCATGAAATGCTTTTGAGCGATTAGAAGTTCCCATTCCGTCAATCTGAACCACAATAAAACCTAATTCTGCCAGCGATGACATTGCCCAATAATAAGGCTGAAAGTTCTTCGGCACAAATGAATCCTGTGGTCCTGCATAAATATATTCGATGATTGGATATTTACGATTAGGATCAAAAGTGGTTGGGCGTACAATAACTCCCCAAATATCCGTTTTTCCGTCTCTTCCTTTGGCTGTAAAAACTTCTGGTGCTGTCCAGCCTGTTTTTTGCAATTCAGTAATATCTGCTTTTTGCATTGCTACAATAGCTTTCTGAGTTTCGACACTTTTTAAAATGGTAATGGGTGCCAAATCTACACGCGAATACTGATCGACATAATATTGATAATCCGGCGAAAAAGTTACTTTATGATTGCCGTTTTCTGTGGTTAATCTTGTGAAGTTTTTTCCATTAAAATCAATTCGGCAAAAGTGTACTAAATAAGGGTCCTGATCTTTGTCTAATCCGCTTGCGGTAAAGTAAATTTGTTTCTTTTCTTCATCTACTTTAATTACTTCTCTAACTGGCCAGTTACCTTTTGTTATTTGATTTTTTACTTTACCTGTGAGAGCATCGTATAAATACAAATGATTCCATCCATCACGTTCCGAAGCCCAAATAATTTCATTGCTTTTTTTACTGTCAAAACGGTATCTTTTTCCACTGTATTCTACAAAAGTCGTACTTGTTTCTTCTATGATGATTTTCACTTTTCCGGTTGTAGCATTTACTTCTAAAACGCGATATACCTGATGCCCTCTTTGATTGTATTCGAAAGTAAAACTACTGCTGTCGTCTTTCCATTCAATACCTGAAAGATCGTATTGCTCCTGAAATAAATCGGTGGCAACCGGAATTTGCTTTTTAGAAGCCACAACAAACAATTGCGGACTTTTGAATGGTAATTGATCGCCTGGTTTTAAATAATCTCTGGTTTGCAATTTTGGCTGAAACTGATCTTTCGGACTAGATTCTACAAAATAAATTTTGTGCTCCTCGCCTGGTCTTACTTTATAAGCCATTATCTCTTTGCTATTTGGTGACCATTGCAAATAAGAAGAATAATAAAACCCTTTTGAACCATCATAACTTAACTGCGTTTCTACTTTTGTTTTTTTATCTCTTATATATAAATTATAATTTTTTATAAATGCTGTGTGCAAAGAATCAGGAGAACCTACAGGTTTATTTCCGAGTTCATCGAAATTCCCTCCCCAATAATCATTCGTTTTTACTGGCTTTTTATAACTCCCTAATTTTGTTAATTCGTAAGTTTTTAAATTACACGAGATTTTAAGTGAATCTGTTGTAAAAACAAGTGTTGACAAGCTTTTGTCAAATTCTAAATTTTCTATCGGAAGATCTTTTGCATTCACTTCTTTGCCTGTTATTTTCGAAAGTGATTGTCCTAGTTTAGCAGCATCAAAAGCCTGCTGTTGCTTTTGTTGTTTCGTATCAACCAAAAGAAATTCTTTTCCTTTTAAGAGATTATTGCTATACCACACATAATCATTTCCAACCCAATGAAACTCTTTTGGCGAATTAGTTACCTTATTTTTGAATAAAGAGTCTACAGCATTTGCTCTCTTATATTCTTTTAAAGTTCCCTGAGCCTGAGCTATTAAACAGTACGAAAGTGTTAAAAATACACTTATTTTTTTACCAGTTGTTCTCATAATTTAAATATTAATAAAAATATATATTATTTCTTGACATCTATGGGTTAATATTAACAAATACTAATATTATATTACCCATCAGAACAATAATATGAAGGAAATCAGTTATTAAATGCATACAAAGGATTTGGCCATTGTATATTGTAGAGACGCACAGCAGTGCGTCTAACACTTTGCATATCGATAAACTTTGCATAGACGCACTGCTGTGCGTCTCTACAATAATTACCTGATTCAAAATTTAATACACCTAACAGGTTATAAAAACCTGTTAGGATGATAAAGATTAATTTGGCGTTTTTTCTTTTATTAAATAGTAGATCGGAATTCCTATTAACATAATCAGAACACCCCAACCGCAAGTAGAGAATTTGGTGAATAATAATGACACACAAACTGCCGAAGCAATGATGATATACAACAAGGGTAAAAAAGGATAACCGATTGCTTTATAAGGACGCGCTGCATCGGGCATTTTTTTGCGAAGAATGATGATTCCGAAGATGGTTAGAATATAAAAAATCAACACAATGATAATTACGAAGTCTAATAAATCTCCGTATTTCCCGGTCAGGCATAATACCGAAGCCCATAAACATTGCGCCCAAAGTGCCCAGGCAGGAACGCTTGCATGATTTAATACCGCTGCTTTTTTAAAGAACAAACCATCAGTTGCCATCGTATAATATACTCTGGCTCCGGCCATTATCAAACCGTTATTGCAGGCAAAAGTCGAAATCATGATCATAATCGCGATGATAAGCGTTCCGATATCTCCAAAAATATAGTCTGAAGCCACTACCGCTACCCTATCTGATTTTGCACCGGCAATTTCGCTAAGCGGAATAACGGCTACATACATTAAATTGGTCAATACATAAATGATGGTAACAATTAAAGTTCCCAGAAACATGCTTAATCCCACATTTCGTTTCGGATTTTTTATTTCTCCTGCTATAAATGTAACGCCTGTCCAGGAATCACTTGAAAATAAAGTTCCTACCATTGCAGCAGAGATTCCCGAGATTAATGCTGTTCTGCCTATTGGAAACCATGAGTCTGTCTCGGTATTAAAAGAATGTGGCGTCCAGGCATCTGTCCAGTTGGCATTCCATACCGATGATTTTGCGGCTAATGTAAATCCGAAAATAATCAATCCTAAAATCGATACTATTTTGATGATGGTTAGAATCGTTTGCAAAATCTTACTGTTTTTGACCCCTCGGGTATTCAGATAAGTCAGGAAAATAATGGTGATAATAGAAACGATTTGCGCTACATTGAGTTTGAAACTTCCAACTTCGTAAATGATATTTTCGTCGCTAACCGCAGGAATTAAATAGGCTGTAAATTTAGAAAACGCCACACCAACCGCCGCAATAGTACCGGTTTGAATAACTGCAAAAAAGCTCCACCCGTATAAAAATGCAATTAGTTTATTGTAAGCTTCTTTAAGATAAACGTATTGCCCGCCGGCATTAGGAAACATGGCGCTTAATTCTCCGTAACTTACTGCTGCAATCATAGTAATGATTCCGGAAATAAGCCATATCAAAATAAGCCAGCCTGTAGATCCTACTTGTCTGGCAATATCGGCACTTACAATAAATATCCCTGAACCTATCATGGAACCTACTACAAGCATGGTTCCGTCGAGAAGTCCGAGTTCTTTTTTAAATTCTTCCTTGTTATTGTCAATCATTTTGGTTTGTTTTTTGGTTGTTTTTTGTTTAGGAATGCGTTAATCGTTTTTAATTTTAAATGTGGTCGGCATTTAGAATTTTGTGATGTGAGTTGTAATAAATGTCAAATTCTAAACAATTCTATAATCTTTTTCAGGAGCTAATCCCGCACCCGAGCCTGAAAGAGCGAACTGGCGAAGCAATCCGTTTCAATCTTTTGTGGCGAACACCGCCACAAAAGGATTTCCACTTCTATCGGGGCTAGGAAATTCGTTTTAAAAAGAAGATTTCTGTTTTTAATTTAAGTTGTGTTGTCATTTCGAGCGAAGGGAGAAATCACACTCGTAACTCCACAATCTAAATCGTCAATCTTTGTCGAGCTCCTAGTGTGATTTCTCGTTCCTCGAAATGACAAGATTAAGCTGATAAAATCCGTTTTAATCTGTGTTTTCGCAAAGCGAATCCGTGTCATCCGCGTTCAATATTGTCTCCAATCTTTGTCGAGTTTCGGTTGAAATAACGAACTCTTTATGCCTTTCTGAAAAATTTATTCGCACCAATTCAAAACATCATTAAATAAAAAAACAGCTTCATGTTTGGTTAAAAAATGAAGCTGATTTATTAGAGTTGAAACATTTGCGTATCTACAGAAGTCTTTTTTCCTGAGATGATTTCTTCTACAATTTTACCTGTTGCGGGAGCCAGACTTAATCCCATCATGGCGTGTCCTGTTACTAAGGTCAAATTTTTAAGTTTTTTATCTCTTGCAATGATTGGCATTCCAGAAGGTGTGCAAGGTCTGAAACCAAACCACGTATCTTGTTCTTTTGGTATTTCAATTTTTAAATCCGGATAAAAATCGTTGATTGAATTTACGATTCCCTGTAATCGGTTTTGATTGATTTTGGTGTCATTGGTGTGTGTAATTTCCATTGTTCCTCCAAAACGAATATCGTTATTCATAGGCGTTACAGCTACTTTTCCTTCGCATAAAATTGTCGGAATCGAGGGTTTATGACTTTGATCGTTCAATGTAAAACTGTATCCTTTTCCCGGTAAAATCGAAATACTAACATTCAGCTTCTTAGCAATATGCGGACTCCATGATCCTGTTGCCAAAACTACTTCGTCTGCTGCAAAATTGCCTTTGTCGGTTATAATTTCTGCAATGGCATTATTCTTTAAAACAAAATCATTTACGGTAGTTTGTGAATGAATTTTTACGTTTAATCTCTTCAGTTCTTCTTTAATGAATTGCATGAATTTTTGAGGATAAACATGGGCATCACTTTTATAATGAACACCGCCAATTACGTTTGTAGCGGTTCCTTTTTCTAATTGTGAAACTTCTTCTTTCGATAAAAAATCAACTTCTAAACCTAATTTTTCTGCCAGTATTCCTTCGTGCTGAATTTCCTCTCCTGTTTTTTCGGTTTTATAAAGCATCAAAAGTCCCTTTTCTTCATAAAAAAAAGAATTGTTTTGTTGGGCAAAATCCTGATAGAGGTCTTTACTTAAAAGCGATAAATTGCAAAGTGCGGGCATGGCTTTTTCGACATGCTTTAAATTGGCGTGCTTGTAGAATTGTAATCCCCATTTCATTAAATCTAAGTTTAATCTGGGTTTTACATAAAACGGACTCTGACTATCAAACATCCATTTTATTCCTTGTGCGATCATGCCGGGCTGTGCCAGCGGAATGATATGCGATGGAACTATCATTCCGGCATTTCCGTAAGAACAGCCATCACTCATATCCGATTTATCAAAAACAACTACTTCATAACCTTCTTTGGCTAGATAATACGCTGAACACAAACCTATTATTCCTCCGCCAATTATACTTACTTTTTTCATTAGTATTCTAAATTTAAAAAATCATTGGCAAGAAGTTTTTCTGTAAACCAATGATTTTTTTATATTATCATTTCTTTAAATCACCTGGAAACCAAAAGCATACGGGTCATCATCTTCATCAATAATGATATTATTATATCCGTAAACTTTTGCCCAGCCCTGAATACTTGGTACTATGGCTTTGATATCTCCTATAGAAGTTTCTTCTTCTACTCTTCCAATAAATTTACTTCCAATAAAACTTTCGTGTATATAGTCTTCTCCTTTTTTTAGTTTTCCTTTGGCGTGAAGTTGTGCAATTCTGGCGGAAGTTCCGGTACCACAAGGCGAACGATCGATGGCTTTGTCTCCATAAAAAACAGCATTTCGTCCGGACGAAGTTGGATCGATAGGATCTCCTGTCCACAACATATGACTTACATCGCGAATCGTATCGTTTTCAGGATGAATGAACATATTTGGGTATTTCTCATTGATGCGTTTACGCACTTCCTGACTGTACTGCACAATTTTTCCGGCTGTAAAATCCTGAACGCCTGAGAAATTCTTTTGCGGATCTACGATCGCATAATAATTTCCGCCATAAGCGACATCAAAAACAATTTCGCCTAATTCCGGACAATCAATAGTTAAACCTTCGGCTGCCAAATATGATTTTACATTCGTCAATCGTACCCAATCTACTTTTTTACCGGTTTGTTGGTATTCGATCTGAACAAGTCCTGCCGGCGCTTCCATCTTAATTTTTCCCGGAATTTTGGGTATCACCAAACCTTCTTCGATTGCGATAGTTATGGTTCCTATGGTTCCGTGGCCGCACATGGGCAAACAGCCTGAAGTTTCTATGAACAAAATTCCGAAATCATTTTCAGAGTTGCTTGGCGGATACAAAATACTGCCACTCATCATGTCATGACCGCGGGGTTCAAACATAAGTCCTTTACGAATCCAGTCGTATTCTTTTAAAAAATGTTGTCGTTTTTCGCTCATGTTGTTTCCCACCAAATTGGGACCACCACCAGCGACAACTCTTACCGGATTTCCGCACGTATGTGCATCAACACAAAAAAAGGTTTTTCTTGGCATAAATTATATTGGGTTCTTTGTTAGTATATCGTTTACAGTTCTGGTAATATTTAGCGGATTTTTATCCTGTAAAGCGTCCGGCAATAATTGATTGGGCCAATCCTGAAATGTTACGGGACGAACCCATCTTTTTACCGCCGTTAGTCCCACCGATGTAAATTTACTGTCTGAACTTGCAGGAAAAGGCCCGCCGTGAGTCATTCCGGAACACACCTCTACTCCTGTGGGAACATTATTAAAAATTAATCGTCCGACTTTATTTTTAAGGTTTTCGACTGTCTCTTTAAAATTATCCCATTCTTGTAAATCAGAATTTAAAACTGTTCCTGTCAATTGGCCTTCCAACTCCAGAATAATAGTATTGAGCTGCTGTACATCATCGCATTTGACCACTACAGAAAATGGTCCGAAAACTTCTTTGTGAAATGTTTTATTTTTTAAGAAGGTTGCGCCATCCACCGCAATTATATTTTGCAATGCATAATTGGGCTTTACTACTTTCTCTAAACTAGTTTCCTGTGTATATCCTTCCTGGTCAAGCACTTCTGATTTCAGGTTTTCGTATTGCTTTTTTATAGTGGGATGCAGCATGCAGGTTGGGTCTAATTTGTCTGTCTCTAAAGCTAAAATAGCAATAAAATTATCTAAATCAGCGCTTTTTATTCCTAAAATAAGACCCGGATTTGTACAAAACTGACCTGTTCCTGCTACAGTGGATGCAGCATAATTTTTAGCCCATTTTTCTCTTTCTGTTTTTAAAGCTGAAGGCAAAATAAGTACGGGATTGATACTTCCCATTTCTGCATAAACCGGAATTGGAATGGCTCTGTTGGCCGCGATTTTGCAAAGTGCTGTACCGCCTTTTATACTTCCGGTAAAACCTACTGCCTTAACTGACGGATGTTCTACTAATGCTGTTCCAACTGCGATACCGCTGCTGTTAATATTAGAAAATACACCGTTTGGCATTCCGGTTCTTTTGGCTGCTTTTATAACCGCCGAGGCTACCAATTCTCCTGTTCCTGCATGAAGCGGATGCGATTTTACTACTACAGGACAACCGGCTGCCAATGCGCTGGCGCTATCTCCGCCAGCAGTAGAAAACGCCAACGGAAAATTACTGGCTCCAAAAACGACTACAGGGCCAATTGGAATCTGTAATCTTCGAATATCAGGTTTGCCTTCTGTTTTATTAATGATTGCTTCTACCCATGAACCTTCTCTCAGCATGGTTGCAAATGCTCTCAATTGTCCGGTGGTTCTTCCGCGTTCGCCATTTGCTCTTCCGGCCGGGAGGCCTGATTCCTGAATGTAGGTCGCTAATAAATCTTCGCCAAGGGCTTCTATTTCTTCAGCAATGGCATCCAGAAAATCTGCTTTTTTGGCGTCTGCAATTGTTCCGTAAGTTTTAAAAGCTTCTTCGGCTAATGCTACGGCTTGCGAAATTTCTTCGTCTGTAGCTTCATAAAAAACAGTTTCATTCTCCGAATTTAGTTCGGGATTGATTGTTTTATAGGTCGTTTTACCTTTTGCGGAAAGCACATCTCCAATATAATTTTTTCCTGTAGTCATCGCTTTCTTTTAAACTTTAATTAAATACTTTTATAGGCTGGCAATACGGGTCTGTTTTTCATTGCAAAATCAATGATTGACAAAACGCGTTCTCTTTCTTTACCCTGCAATGGCAATCTTGGTGCTCTTACGTTTTCTGTTCCAAGTCCTGTTGCTACTTCGGCTAGTTTGATGTTTTGTACTAATTGCGGAGAAATATCCAATTCTAATAATGGCATAAACCATCTGTAAATTGCAATTGCTTCGTCTACTTTTCCGGCTTTAACCAATTTGTAAATGGCTACTGTTTCAGCAGGATATGCTACAACTAAACCTGCAACCCAACCATCGGCACCAGCTACTAAACTTTCTAATGCCAAAGTATCTACGCCACAAAGTACTTTTAATCTATCGCCAAAACGGTTTCTGATTCTTGTTACATTGCTTATGTCTCTGGTAGATTCTTTTACTGCCTGAATATTATCCAGTTTTAAAAGTTCTTCGAACATGTCTAATGTTACCTCGATTTTATAATCTACAGGATTGTTGTAAATCATAATAGGTAATAAAGTGCTTTGCGCAATTTCTTTAAAATAAACTACCGTTTCATAATCTGTTGCTTTGTAACGCATTGGCGGCAATAACATTAAACCGTTTACGCCCAACTCTTCTGCACGTTTTGCAAGCGTAATGGCTTCGGTAGTAGTTTGCTCTGCAATGTTTACAATAACCGGAATTTTTCCATCGACTATTCTTAAAGTGTTGGTTATTAAAACTTCTTTTTCTTCTTTAGTCAATGTACTGGCTTCTCCAAGAGTTCCTCCCAGAATGATTCCATTAACTCCAGCATCAATTTGTGCTTTAATATTCTTTTCGAACATTACGAGGTCCAGTTGACCTTCTGCTGTAAACTTTGTCGTTACAGCTGGCATTACGCCTTCCCAATTTATTTTCATATTCTTAATTTTTATCAAAAATAAAGCTTAAAGAAACGAGCCCCTGTGTCATTATTAGCCTTTATCAATACTATATTACCATATCTATTGTATAATCTGTTTTTTTTGTTAATATTTACATATCCTAAAAATATCACGTTGAAAATTCTACCTTTTAAAATACCTAAAACCGAAAGAGAAGCTCTAATTTATCAGGAAGATATCGAGCGTGTTTTCTACGATCAATTGCATCAACATGAAGAAATTCAGATCAGTTATATTGCAAAAGGTTCGGGAACTTTAATTGTGGGAGATTCTATTAATGATTATAAGGAAGAGGATATTTTAGTAATTGGTGAGAATGTTCCTCATGTTTTTAGAAGCAATGTCGAGGCTAGCCCGGAATCTGTAATGCTGACTTTGTTTTTTACTAAAACTTCTTTTGGGAAAGATTTCTTTAGTCTTAATGATATGAGCACGGTAGACGACTTTTTTAAAGATTCTGAGTACGGTATGAAGATCCTTTCGAATCAGAAGAAAATTACACACCATTTTAATAAATTAAAAAAGCAGAACAAAATTCAGCGTATTGCTTCTTTTCTGAAAATTATCAATATTATTATTTCTTCGGAGAAAACACCTCTTTCGTCTTTTGTTTACAAGAAAAAATATACGGATGATGAAGGCCGCCGAATGAGTGCTGTTTTTGAATATGCAATAGAATTCTACCATCAGAATATTACTCTTGATGAAGTGGCAGAAAAGGCTAATATGAGTAAAAATGCTTTTTGCCGTTATTTTAAAAAACGAACCAATAAGACTTTTTTTCAGTTTTTAATTGAAATTAGAATTGAAAATGCCTGTAAACTTTTACACAACAAAAAAGATCTTTCGATTTCGTCTGTGTCTGAACTTTGCGGTTTTCAGGATATTGCTAATTTCAATAGAAAGTTTAAAGAACTTAAGGGGATTTCGCCTTCTAGTTATCGCGCGCAGTTTTAAGTTTTGTTTCTCGCAGATTTTTTTTTAATCGCGCAAAGACGCAAAGGCGCAAAGTTTTTGTTTAACTTGTTTTTACAAATTGTCAAAAAAATAAGGCTTTAGCTAAATATTTACATTTTGGCTAAAGCCTATAGTTGTCTGCGCATTTTTGTCATCCCGAGGAACGAGGACACGAGCGATAGCGAACTGGCGAAGCAATCTCCGTTAGTAGCTCGACAATTTTTGAAATACTTTGTGTGAGTTTCTTGTGGAGATCCCCCGTTCCTCGGGATGACAAACTAAACGATTATTCATTGTCGAGTTTCTTGTGGAGATTTGTTTCTCGCAGATCTTGCTGATTTGGCAGATTTTATTTTTTATTGGACTATAATTTAATATAAAAAACTTTTAACCCAAGAATGATTATCATATTGTCAGGCTGAGCGGAGTCGAAGCCCACGGTTCAACTGGAGCGCCCTTCGACTTCGCTCAGGGTGACAGGATTGTGATTATCGTTATTATGAAAATGAATCTCCTAGCCCCGATAGCAGTGGAAATCCTTTTGTGCCGGTGTTCGGCACAAAAGATTGGAACGAATTGCTTCGCCAGTTCGCTCTTTCAGGCTCGGGTGCGGGATTAGCTCCTAAAAAATGAAAAGCCATTCCTAAAAGAAGGAACAGCTTTTCACACACTTATAATTACAAGTAACCAACTTGTAAAATCTTCATAATAATTTCTAGTATCCCGGGTTTTGCTTTAAATTACTATTTTTAGCCATTTCTGATTGCGGAATCGGGAAAATAGCTCTAAAACTATCATTGGCATCTGCTTTTTTAGAAAACCATGATTTTGTTGAGTATATTCCGAATCGTATTAAATCTTGTCTTCTATGTGCTTCTCCAACAAATTCCCATGCTAATTCGTCAAGGAATCCGCCGTACTGAATGTCTGCACCACCTTCTAAATTTGTAATAACTCCGGCTTGATACGTTCCGTATTTGTATACACTTCCTCCTAAAAGTTTTGCTCCGGATACTACGGCTTTGGCAGGATTAGTGTTTTTGAAATTTCTTTGTCTGACTTCAGTAACAATGGCTGCTGCTGCGCCGGCATCGCCTTTTCTTAGTAAACATTCGGCTTTTATCATCATGGCATCTGCTAATCTGTAAAAAGGAACGTCGTTACTGGCTTGTCCTATTACTCCTGGGCCAATTTCGTATTTCACCATTCGGTACCCTTCGTTTGGTTCGCAACCATCTACGCTGGTCATGTAATTGATGTATTCGAATTGTGTTACTTTATCGTCTAGCATTATTGGCTCGCCTTTACTTGTAAATTGTTTACCTCCTATCCAACAGTCTTTTAATCGTTGATCATCAGGATCGTAAGTATCGATGAACTGAGGGATTCCGCCAGTTCCGTTCCATGGACCTCCAGCTAAATCATAAGTTGCCTGACTTGCGGCTGCCAATGTTCTGTATGGCCAGCTTGTTCCCGGAGCTTTTACCTGATCGTAAGGAATTGATAATATTTGCTCTGTAGAAAATTCATTTTTTATGATGAAATTGTCTCGATAATTATTGTTCAGTCTAAATCCGCCATTATTGATCACATCATTAACCTGAGCCAAAGCTTCGTCCCATTTTGGTGTTCCTAAATAAACACCGGCATTGAGGTACAATTTTGCCAAAGTCATTTTTACAGCCCACTGATTGATTTTACCGTAAGTCGAAGAATTATTCTTATCGCTTAGGTAAGGTAAAGCTGTTTTTAATTCGCTTTCTACAAAATCATAGACTTCTTTTCCTGTGTTTTGAACTGGTAAATATCCCGGAGGGTTGATATATGAAGTTACAATAGGAACATTTCTGAAATTATCTAATAGCAAATAATAATAAATGGCGCGTAATGCTCTTAGTTCCTGAATAACATTTTCTTTGTTATCCACACCTTCTAATTGCTCTATTTGATATATTGCTCTATTGACTTTATTTACTCCTGTAAACATATAATACCAGTTACCTTCGGCCATAGGGAGCGCCGTACCCCAGGTATGTTTGTGCATTGTAATGTAATAATCTCCCCAGCCAATTCCGTTTCTTTGAGGGGTTACCATTAGATCTGATGAATCTTCATAAAGGTTGTAAATAGCATCCCAATCTGAATAAATTTGTCTAAATGAATTGTACGCTGGTGCAATAATACTGGCTAAATCTTCCGAAGTTAATTTAGTATCTTCGGCACTTACTTTGTCATAAACGGTCTCATCTAGATTTGTACATCCTGTTCCTAAAAGGAATAAGCCCGAAATAAGAATTTTATATACTATATTTTTATTTTTCATTTTGATTTAATTTAAAAAGTTACATTTAAACCTAGTGTGATACCTCTTGTACTTGGGTATTTATCTCTACCGTCCATTCCTTGCGACAAAGGATCTTGTCTTTTTATTTCCGGATCTAACCCTTTGTATTTCGTAAATGTGGCTAAGTTATTTCCTGACACATACAAGCGCATTGCGTTTATAATTCTAAATGGTTTTACATCAAAATTGTACGAGAAGGTTACGTTATCTACTTTTACATAATCTCCTTGTTCAACATAATAACTTACATAAGTTTGATTGTAGTTTAATACGGCTTTATCATACACTTTATCGTATGCACTTTCTAGCATATTGTAAGCAATTGTTGGATTTTCGTAAAACATACGTTGTGTATTCAGGATTTGAAAATCGAATGCTCCTGTTAATACCACACTTAAATCAAATTTGTTGTATGTGAAAGTATTAGTCCATCCTGCGTAATATTGCGGAATTCCGTTTCCTAAATATTGCTTGTTGGCATCGTTATACATTTCTGTAGTAAGTGTTTTTCTTGTTCCGTCAGGTAATTCAACGATCCATTTTCCATCAGTTGTAATGTCTACAGATTTTAATCCCCAGAAATTACCAATTGATTGTCCCACTTCTAATCTGTGTGTTTCAAATGAAATTGGATCTCCTGTATTTCCTGTGTTCAGGAAATCTCCCTCGATTTTGTATAAATCATTCGAAAGACTTGTTAGCTTATTTTTATTGTGTGAAAAAGTCATTGAAGAGTTCCAGACAAAATCTTTTGTTCTAACCGGAATTGTATTCAAAAGAATTTCAAATCCTTTGTTTTCCATTTTTCCAACATTTGCCGTAATTTGAGGGAACAAATAAGGAGGAGTTGGTACTTTATAATCCCATAACATATCGCTTGTTTTTTTACTATAAATATCAAAGCTTCCTGAAATTCTATTATCGAAAAATCCAAAATCAAGACCAATATTTACCTCGGCGGTTTTCTCCCAACGCAAATCAGGATTTGGATTACTTACCGGCTCTAAACCTTTAACCCATTTTCCGTTATTATAGAAATAGCCATCATAATTGTACAAAGTCATAGACATATAAGGATCATTAGGTATTACTCCTGTTTCTCCGTAACCTCCTCTTAATTTTAATGTATTTATAGCTTTAACATCTTTTAGGAAAGATTCTTTATTGATGCTCCATCCTGCAGAAACCGCCGGGAAATTACCCCATTTGTGATTGTCTCCAAACTTAGAAGAACCTTCTCGTCTGATACTAAATAATAAATCGTATTTACTATCAAAATTGTAGTTAAGCCTTCCAAAAAATCCAATTAATTTACTGTCGTTTTTATAACTATCCATGGTTGCGATACCATCTGACAAACCATTTCCTGCATCTAAATTATTATACGAAAATGCATCTGTTGGAAAATCTGAATTACGGGCAGAAAATCCTTCATTAACAGTATATTGATAACTATAACCGCCTAATACTGTAAAATCATGCTTGCCTAAATCTTTATGGTATTTTGATGTAATTTCTACATAATCATTATCTGTAACTCCTGTACTTCTTGAGGCAACTCCATTTCTTTTATTTATGGTATTTGAATAGTGTTGTTTGCTCTCAGCGTATCCGGTTAAACCTGAATTTTTATTTTTTGAAAGCTGCGCACTTACATCCCAGCCTGGTAATAAATCAAGAGTTAAATTAGCCGTAAATCTTTGCCATGTACTGTTTCTGTCCTGTGTAGTTTCATTTAAAATGGCTACCGGATTGTAATACTGCAGCTTGTTAGGATCTTCGTTATAAGTACCATTTGGATTGTATACAGGAGCGGTAGGATTTCTGATCATTGCTTGTCTGTAAGCATATGCAGCAATACCTTCGTCGATACCCATATCTTGTGTTCCGTTTAATAAGCTTAAATTGATCTTTAACCTGTCTTTGAACATGGTATGATTTACATCAAATGAAAATCGATACTCTTTGTTATAAGTATTAATAAAAGCCCCTGTTTGATTTACATAGTTAAGGTTTACAATGTAATTTGTTTTAGCAGTTCCGCCTTTTAAAGCTAAATTATGATTTTGAGAAAATCCTGTTCTTGAAATTTCATCTAACCAATCTGTACTGGCACCACCATCTGTAAATGGTAAAGTAACACCTTGTGCACGCAAATTTCTTTGTTGACTGGCATCTAAAAATTTAGCTTTATTGGCAAAACTAGATGTTGTAGCAAATGTTGAATACGTAATTGTTGGTTCTATTTCGCTGTTTACTGTTTTTGTTGTAATAAGAATTACTCCATTAGCACCTCTGGTTCCGTAAATGGCTGCTGCCGAAGCATCTTTTAAAACATCTATCGACGCAATTTCATTTGGCGCTACTGTATCGATACTTCCAGGTACACCATTAATTAATACCAAAGGACCTGTTCCTCCTTTTAAAGTAGAAAATCCACGTAATGTAATATTGGGTGATGATCCCGGATCTCCTGAACCGTTATTAATGGTTAGACCAGCAACTTTACCTTTGATAAGATCAGAGGCATCATTAATGGCTCCTCTTGTAAAATCTTTTTCTTTTACGCTGGCTATCGCACTGGTAATTCTTGATTTTTTCTGAGTTCCGTATCCTACAACAACTACTTCATTTAATTCTTCTTTACTTTCCTGAAGAGTAATATTTACTACATTCTTATTCAAAACAGTAATTTCCTGAGTGATAAAACCCATATAACTAAAAACCAATTTTGAATCTTTATTTTTAAGTGTAATCTGAAAATTTCCATCGAAATCACTTACAACGCCATTAGAGGTGTTTTTTTCTAAAACTGATACTCCGGGAATAGGAATGTTATTTGCATCTGTAATCTTACCGTTGATCTTCTGTTGTGAAAACGAACTAAAAACAACAAACAAAAACAAAATCGTAAAGAACATCTTTTCTCTGTGAGAGGATGTTGCAATACTTTTTAAAACATGCGTGGCTGGTTTCATAATTTAACAATTTGGTTAGTGTATTTTTAACACTTGTAAAATTATGTTAAATTGGAGTTAACGAAAACGCCGATATTACCTTATGATAATACTATATTATCCTCTTTTTTGAAAAAGTCTCTCTATTTAATAAATCAACTAATAATTTAACAAAAAATTACACCAAAAAATAAATTATATCTCTTTTTAAACCCAAAACACCTATAAGTACTCAATATGGTTATGGGTGATATTTCTTTTGAAAAGTTATTGCAAAAGCTATTTACATATTATATAGAAGGAAAATAATACCAAAAACAATTGATACTTACTGATTTTCAGTTTTACAATACAAAAAGCCCCTTCTATAATTATAGAAAGGGCTTTTTATGGTGCATTATTAATTTGACTATTATTCTATCGAAACGATGATAAATTCGCTTCGTCTGTTTAACTGATGTTCTGCTTCTGTACAAGATACGCCATCAGAACATTTATTAAGCAATTGGCTTTCTCCGTAACCTTTTCCGGTTAATCTGTTTGAAGCGATACCATTTTTTGTTAACCATTGTATGGTTGCTTTGGCTCGTCTGTTGGATAAAGCGATATTGTATTCAGCCGTTTGTCTACTATCGGTATGAGAACGAACATCAATTTTCATCTTTGGATATTGTTTCATTACTGCCAGAATTTTTTCAAGCTCAAACGCTGCATCTTTACGAATGAAAGATTTATCCAAATCAAAATAAATAATAGGTATGTTTAGCGTTTTGGCCAAATCAGTTCCTACTCCTATTGGTTTAATTCGTTTTTCTAATGCAACTACCACACTTGTCTCGCCTTCCTCTCCTATTATAGTTACCGGAACTTCTTTGGTTTCAAAATCTTCTTTAGCGGCTCTTACGTAATATTTTTTATTGCATTCTACATTAAAGGTATAAGTTCCGTCTGCCTGAGAAACTGCCTCGGCAATAACTTTAAATTGTTCGTCAAGCAAAGTTACTTTGGCATTCTCCAATACTTTGCTGGTTTCTAAATCTACAATTGTTGCTTTTAGTTTTTGCTCGCAAAGTAGTTTTCTTGTTTCTGTAAGTTTGTAAATATCATCGTTTCCTATTCCGCCTTCTCTGTTTGAAGAGAAAAATCCTTTACTGGATTCGCTGTTGATGATAAAAGCAAAATCGTCCTGTTTACTGTTTACCGGCGCACCTACATTTTGTACCGCTGTAAAAGTGTTGTCGCTTTTTATTGTCGTTACAAAAACGTCAAGTCCGCCTAATCCTGGTCGTCCGTCGCTGGCAAAATACAATTGATTGTCTGCTGCTATAAACGGGAAAGTTTCTCTTCCTTCGGTATTAATCGCCGGACCAAGATTTTCTGGTTTTCCAAAACTTTTGTCGTCGTTTATCGTTACGCTATACAAATCAGATTGTCCTAAAGTTCCCGGCATATCAGAAGCGAAATACAGTTTTTTTTCATCATTGCTAAGTGCTGGATGCGCTGTGCTGTATTGGTCACTGTTGAAAGGCAATTCGGTTATATTCGTCCATTTATCATTAACAAATTCTGCTCTGTACAATTTTAGCAATGTAATTTTCTGATCGTCTCTGCCTCGTTTTCCTTTCAAATAGTTATTTCGGGTAAAATACATTGTTTTTCCGTCTTTGGTAAAAACAGGCGTCGACTCGTTGAATTTAGAATTGATTTTCTTTTCAAATCGTTCTGGTTCGCCCAGTGTTCCGTCCGCTTTTAATTCAGCCGAATATAAGTTGGTAAACGCTTTATTTGTCCATTTGAATGTTTTTCTCACTACACCCCCGGTATCTCTGGCAGATGCAAAAACAATCTTATTGTTGTAATAAGCACTTCCGTAATCGGTTTGTTTAGAGTTTATTCCGGCATTCACTATTTCAAACCTTCCTGAATTGGCTTTTATTTGCTCCAGATAATTTTTATTATTTTCGAATAAAATACCTCTTTTGTCTGTTGCTGTTTTTTTATTGAAGGCTTCGAGAATTTTATCCGCTTTAGCGTAATCTCCGTTTGCTTTTAGCGTTTGTGCATAACGGTAATAATATTCAGGTTCCTGCTCAGCATTCATTTCAAAAAGGGCTTCGTACCATTTGGCAGCCTTCATTAGTTCGCCATTAAAATAATAAGCGTTACCAAGTCGCTGAAACATTGTTTCGTCTTTATATCCTTTTTCTGCAACCTTTTCATAAGTTCCAATTGCATCAATATAAGCGTACTGGGTATAATCTTTATCGGCTTTATTCTGATTTGCTGTTTGCGCGTTTCCTTTTAGCGCTATAAGTGCTAAAAAAAGAGTAGAAACTATATGTTTAATTTTCATCTTTGAAGGATTTAGAAGAATCTTGGTGAAGTGATACGGCTATAATTATTAAAGAATTCGAATCGTAGGAATATCTCGTGCGAACCTGAATTATAATTATTAAGTCTCGTGGTTTCGCGGTCATAAGAATATCCAATGAATAATCCGTCGGTTACCTGAAATCCTGCCATTGCACTTAATGCAGCGCTCCATCTGTAGGCTAATCCAGCTACAAATTTATCATTGAACATAAAGTTTGCCGAAAGGTCTACCTGCAACGGTGATCCTTCTACCATTTTTGTCAGTACGGCAGGTTTAAATTTGATATAAGGATCTACATCGAATACATAACCCGCTATTAAATAGTAGTTTATTTTGTCTTTGAAAATTGCTGTATCATTATCATCGAATCTATTAGTTTCGATAAAATTAGGAACTGATAATCCGATATAGGCTTTATCTGAATGATAGTAAACTCCTGCTCCTATATTGGGTGAGAATTTGCTGTTCAGATCCTGAAATTGCGGATCGCCCTGATGTTCAGGATTTAATTTGTTTACGTCAAGACTAAAAAGATTCGCAGTCGCCTTGATTCCAAAAGACAATTTAAAAGTCTGAGATGTCGGAATGGTATAAGATAAATCGGCAGAAAAAGTATTCTCATTTGTTGGTCCTATTTTATCGTTTACCAATGAAACTCCGAGTCCGAGATTACTATTATTTAAAGGAGTATTTAATGAAAAACTACTGGTTTCCGGTGCTCCATCAAGTCCAACCCATTGCGTACGATATAAACCAAAGATGCTCATTGCTCCTCTTGAGCCTGCATAAGCCGGGTTTATATTAATGGTATTGTACATGTATTGTGTGTATTGTGCGTCTTGTTGTGCAAATCCTACAGCGGAAAAAAACATAAAAACTAAAACTAATTTTCTCATTTATTTTTCTTTTAATAATGACTTAGCTTTTTACGGCTAAGTCATTTTAATTTGTTCTAACTATTATTTACTCAGGTATAAATATCCTGCTTCCTGATGTGCGTTTGAGTCGCTGTCTTTGTATTTCAAAATATAATAATACGTTCCAACCGGTAATCCGTCAGATTGTTTTACTGTTGTACGTCCTTCGGATATTCCTCTAAAAGCACGTTCTTCGTTATTATAGTTTTCACGCTCGAATACTAAAACTCCCCAACGGTTGTAGATCTCAACTCTATTATCCGGATAACATTCTAAACCTTGAATGTAGAAGCGTTCGTTTTTAGCATCTCCGTTTGGAGACATCGCATTAAAGATTTTGATTACACATCCCTGAATTGCTAAAACGGTTGGATTATTTCCTGAATTATCATTGTCGTCAGAAGCATCATTTACAATAACACCTAAAGGATTTTGTCCCGTTACGAAAGCCTGATTAGAAACTTTTCCGCTATTGATATCGCTTTGTTTTAAAGCATATGTTCCTTTGAAGGTTGCACTATCACTTTCTCCCGGAGCTAATGATATTGGTCCTCCTGTCATTACAATTCCAGGAAGCGGATCAGTAATCGTAATATTACTCAATCTTACATTTCCTGTATTGGTAACTACAAAACGGTAGGTTATAGTTTCGCCTGCTTCTGCATTTCCGTTATTATTTTCATCATTAAATACGGCTGTTTTGATTAAGGCAATTCCTGATTTTTGTTCCAAAGTTGTAACGGTACAAGTAGGACACGCTGGTTCGTAAAATTTATCTTTTGGAGTTAATGGTGCAACATCTTCAGAATCATTATCAATACTTACTCCATTAGGATCATTTCCTGTAACCAATGCTAAATTATAAACGGCACCCAAATCGATATCAGATTGTGTAAGTACATAACTTGCTTTAAAAGTTGTCGCATCAAAAGCTTGTGGTTCCAGCGAAATTGGTCCGCCTGAAACAGTGACCATAGGATCAGATACTACAATATCTTTGATCGTAACATTTCCTGTATTGATTACTCTGAAAACATAATTAATACGATCACCTTCACTTACTGATCCGTCATGATTGGCATCTTCGAATATTCCTTGTTTGAATAATTTTAAACCTGGATTTTGAGACAATTTCGTTATTGTTGGATCATTTTTTCCTGGTAAAGCAGGATCGTTACTATCTGATAAATTAGATATTGGAGTTCCCACAATTGGAGATGCTGTTACTAATGCCTGATTGTTTATAAATCCTGCATCAACATTTGCTTGTGTAATTGTATAAGTCGCGCTGAATGTCGTATCATCTTTTGCACCAACATTTAACACCGCAATTGGTCCGCCTGCTACAGTAACCATTGGATCGGTTACTACAACATTAGTTAATTGCATTGTTCCTGTGTTTACTACTGAGAAATTATAGGTAATCGTTTCTCCTTTTTGAGCAAAACCATCGCCATTGGCATCATTGAAAGTTCCTTTTTTAATTACTTCTACAGATGGTACCTGAACAACAACCTCTATTGTAGCATCATCACAAATTAACGGATTCGCTTTTTGGCAAATTGTATAATTTATAACATGAGTTCCCGGCGCTGTGTTAGCAGCAACAGTAATCGTTCCGTCAGGATTTAAAGTTAATCCTGTTGGAAGTGTTGTCGAAGTGGTTAGTGTAACATCTGCTGGTAAAAACGCTGCACCGTCCAGAGTATCATTTCCGAAAACTGTTGGGATAGTTCCTCCCGTTGTTCCGTTGATTGGATCTGGCGTGTCATTATCAGCATTGATTGTGGTTACAATCACAGTTGTTGTCGCATCATCACAAATTAAAGGATTCGCTTTTTGACAAATAGTATAATTTATAACATGAGTTCCCGGCGCTGTATTGGCAGCAACGGTAATCGTTCCGTCAGGATTTAAAGTTAATCCTGTTGGAAGTGTTGTCGAAGTTGTAAGGGTAACATCCGCTGGTAAAAACGCTGCACCGTCCAAAGTATCGTTTCCGAAAACTGTTGGGATAGTTCCTCCCGTTGTTCCGTTGATAGGATCTGGCGTGTCATTATCGGCATTAATTGTGGTTACAATCACAGTTGTTGTCGCATCATCACAAATTAAAGGATTCGCTTTTTGACAAATAGTATAATTTATAACATGAGTTCCAGGCGCTGTATTGGCAGCAACAGTAATCGTTCCATCTGAATTTAAAGTTAATCCTGTTGGAAGTGTTGTTGAGGTGGTTAGTGTAACATCAGCTGGTAAAAACGCTGCACCATCCAGAGTATCATTTCCGAAAACTGTTGGGATGGTTCCTCCCGTTGTTCCGTTGATAGGATCTGGTGTGTCACTATCGGCGTTGATTGTGGTTACAATTACAGTTGTCGTAGCATCATCACAAATTAAAGGATTCGCTTTTTGGCAAATAGTATAATTTATAACATGAGTTCCCGGCGCTGTATTGGCAGCAACGGTAATTGTTCCGTCTGAATTTAAAGTTAATCCTGTTGGAAGTGTTGTTGAAGTGGTAAGTGTAACATCGGCTGGTAAAAACGCAGCGCCATCCAAAGTATCATTTCCGAAAACAGTTGGGATTGTTCCTCCTGTTGTTCCGTTGATAGGATCTGGTGTGTCACTATCGGCGTTGATTGTGGTTACAATTACAGTTGTCGTAGCATCATCACAAATTAAAGGATTCGCTTTTTGGCAAATAGTATAATTTATAACATGAGTTCCCGGCGCTGTATTGGCAGCAACGGTAATTGTTCCGTCTGAATTTAAAGTTAATCCTGTTGGAAGTGTTGTTGAAGTGGTAAGTGTAACATCGGCTGGTAAAAACGCAGCGCCATCCAAAGTATCATTTCCGAAAACAGTTGGGATTGTTCCTCCTGTTGTTCCGTTGATAGGATCTGGCGTGTCATTATCGGCATTAATTGTGGTTACAATCACAGTTGTTGTCGCATCATCACAAATTAAAGGATTCGCTTTTTGACAAATAGTATAATTTATAACATGAGTTCCAGGCGCTGTATTGGCAGCAACAGTAATCGTTCCATCTGAATTTAAAGTTAATCCTGTTGGAAGTGTTGTTGAAGTTGTAACGGTAACATCTGCCGGTAAAAACGTCGCACCATCCAAAGTATCATTTCCGAAAACAGTTGGGATGGTTCCTCCCGTTGTTCCGTTGATAGGATCTGGTGTGTCACTATCGGCGTTGATTGTGGTTACAATTACAGTTGTCGTAGCATCATCACAAATTAAAGGATTCGCTTTTTGGCAAATAGTATAATTTATAACATGAGTTCCCGGCGCTGTATTGGCAGCAACGGTAATCGTTCCGTCTGAATTTAATGTTAATCCTGTTGGAAGTGTTGTTGGAGTTGTAAGTGTAACATCGGCTGGTAAAAACGTCGCACCATCCAAAGTATCATTTCCGAAAACAGTTGGGATGGTTCCTCCCGTTGTTCCGTTGATAGGATCTGGTGTGTCACTATCGGCGTTGATTGTGGTTACAATTACAGTTGTCGTAGCATCATCACAAATTAAAGGATTGGCTTTTTGGCAAATAGTATACGAAATAACATGAGTTCCCGGTGCCGTATTCGCAGCAACAGTAATCGTTCCGTCTGAATTTAAAGTTAATCCTGTTGGAAGTGTTGTTGAAGTTGTAAGGGTAACATCTGCTGGTAAAAATGCAGCACCATCAAAAGTATCATTTCCGAAAACTGTTGGGATAGTTCCTCCCGTTGTTCCGTTGATTGGATTTGGCGTGTCATTATCAGCATTAATTGTCGTTACAACTACAGTTGTCGTAGCATCATCACAAATTAATGGATTCGCTTTTTGACAAATTGTATATGAAATAACGTGAGTTCCGGGTGCTGTATTAGCATCAACTGTAATCGTTCCGTCTGAATTTAAAGTTAATCCTGTTGGAAGTGTTGTTGAAGTGGTTAACGTTACATCTGCTGGTAAAAACGCTGCACCGTCCAGAGTATCATTTCCGAAAACTGTTGGGATAGTTCCTCCCGTTGTTCCGTTGATTGGATCTGGTGTGTCATTATCAGCATTGATTGTGGTTACTACAACTGTCGTTGTTGCATCATCACAAATTAATGGATTCGCTTTTTGGCAAATAGTATAATTTATAACATGAGTTCCCGGAGCTGTATTGGCAGCAACGGTAATCGTTCCGTCTGAATTTAATGTTAATCCTGTTGGAAGTGTTGTTGAAGTGGTTAGTGTAACATCAGCTGGTGAAAAAGCAACTCCATCCAAAGTATCATTTCCAAAAACTGTTGGGATAGTTCCTCCTGTTTTTCCGTTGATTGGATCTGGCGTGTCATTATCCGCATTGATTGTGGTTACAATTACAGTTGTCGTAGCATCATCACAAATTAACGGATTAGCTTTTTGACAAATAGTATAATTTATAACATGAGTTCCAGGAGCTGTATTAGCAGCAACCGTAATAGTTCCGTCTGAATTTAATGTTAATCCTGTTGGAAGTGTTGTCGAAGTTGTAAGGGTAACATCGGCTGGTAAAAACGCTGCACCATCCAGAGTATCATTTCCGAAAACTGTTGGGATAGTTCCTCCTGTTGTTCCGTTGATAGGATCTGGCGTGTCATTATCGGCATTGATTGTGGTTACGACTACTGTAACTTTTGCATCATCACAATTTAGAGGAATTCCAACTTCGCAAATTGTATAATCAAAAGTATACGTTCCTGCTGCTGTTCCTGCCGCAACATCAACATTTCCGTTCGCATTTAGAGTTAATCCTGTCGGAACGCCTGGTGCTTTTACTGTAATCGTAACATCTGCAGGAGCAACTACAGTACCGTTTATATTATCATTTGCAAATATGTTGATTACATTATTTTTACCTGTACGTCCGTTAATATTGTTCACAGTATCATTATCTGCCACAATTACAGATTTTGTTACTGTTTCTGTTGGTGTATCATTATAGATATCTGTTCCGGATGTATCCGAAACCGGATTATTACTACCGTCAACACCATCTGCTTTAGCTGAATTTACCACTTTCTCTGCAATAAGATCGGCCTGTGTTACGGTATGTGTGGCGGTAAAACTTGCCGATGCTCCCGGAAGAAGTACGGCTACAATCGCCGGACTAATACTTCCTGAATCTGCATTAGCATCAGTTATAACAATATTTCTAACAGGTACTTTACCTGCATTGGTTACAACCAAATCATACGTAATGACATCTCCTGCTGTATTAAAAACTCCTGTTCTGGCTGTTTTAACCAATTCTAGTTTTGCCAAAGGAGTAGCAGTATCGCTATCATTTGCTACAGTATTATCAAGGTTATCACCTGTTATTGTTGCTGTATTGGTAACTGCACCTGTAGCTATTATAGTTGCCGTAATATTTAAGGTTGCGCTTGCATTAACAGCAAGATTTCCAATATTCCATATTCCGGTAGATGAATTATACGTTCCTGTACTTGGTGTAGCAGAAACAAAAGTATAACCTGACGGCAAAGCATCCGTTACGGTAACATTACGGTCTTCGTTTGGTCCATGATTTTTGGCTGTTACGGTAAATATAACCTGATCAGAAAGTGTCCCGTTTGCTACTGTTTTTTCGACTTCACGATCGCCACAAACTGCTACATAAATAGCTGCCGATTTTCCGGTAACCCCACAATCACGTGTTCCTGTAATCGAGTAGTTTCCTGTTTTTAACGGAACTATTGACTGGCCCATTGCTCCTGGTATAAGAGCTCCGTCAAAATACCATTGATAAGGTTCTAATCCCGGATCTGCCGTTATAATATTAATAGCACATCCATTGCTGTCTTTTGTAACTTGTGGTAAATCCGGTGTTTCATTAAAAGAAGAAAAGAATCCCGACATCGAGAATCCCCCTCCCTGCTGAACAACTCCTACATTCATTCTAGCTGTAGAAGTAATCGTAATATTTGGAGGATTACCAATCTGTGTGTTTTCGAAACGAATTAAATATACTCCCGTTGTCCCCAACTGAAAACGATTAATACCTGTGGTAGTTTCAATATCATTCCCATTTACAAAAACAGGAGCTGTTGCAGACTCTACCAATACAAATCCAAAATAAGGTAATACCTGTTGTAAATATCCTTTAAATTCGCTTGTAGAAGTTCTCTTTGATCCTGAACATCCACCTACCGGAAGAACAGTTGCAATATCAACTTCACAAGATTGTGCCGTTCCGGAATACACTGCAATAGGTTTATTAGACATGATTATTGATGATGAGTAACGATTAGTAGCATCACCATGATGAATAGACCTGTAAGCTCCAGCTGCAAGTGTAAACGTTGTTGTGTTAATAAAAGTTCCAGTTGGGCTATAATTATCGACTGTAACTGTAGTACCGGATTCTGTTGCGATAATGGTAGATTGTTCAGGCAGATTAGTGAATTCTCCCGCTGTACCGCTACCTCTTACTACTATGTATCGATTTCCTAAAATACTTATCGGAGCCATTTGGTCTACTGCACCATCACCACATCCTCCGGGAGCATCTGTATAAGCTCCCGTGTTGGCCACAACTGGTTTATCTGATTCTAATAAAGCCCCCGTAGTTGTAGGTTGAAATAAGTAACTTTGGCCTTTATTTAATAAAACCAGATTTGTTCCATTTAGCTTTACTTGTGTAGCATCATCAATTGCCATTACAGCATAAACGGGTCTGCCTGCAGCACCGTTGAATCCCTGAATTCCTGAAAAATCAGTTCTGTAATATCCTAATCTAAAAGAAGTTCCTCTTCCCTCATTACCAAAACTTACCAGAGAAGCATTTCCCTTTATGGTTCCCCCATTAGTATCTCCACCACTGCCATTAGCCTGATCTGAAGCCACATTTCTAAGGTTTACAGACACTTTTCCTCCTGTACTTTCTACTATTAAACCTCTGTCATCCTGAATTGTATTAACAGGATTGTTTTGTAAAGTCCAGGGCTGTCCTACGAAACGATATACATCTGGCGCTGCCGATGTTACCGTGCGTGTGGCAAGAAATGTTCCGTCACTTTTCTTTAAAGTCACCGTGACTGCTGTAGCCGACTCAGTAGTAAGAACGATCTCATTGGCATCACTCCAATATTGCCATGGAGAGGGCGCTATGTAATGACTCGTAGCATACTGGGCATTTGCTTTAAATGCCAAAAAAAGAAACAAAACTAAAAACAATAGTTTTTTAAGTAATTTTTTTTTCATAGTTAACAATTGAATTATATTCTGATTTAAACACCCAGAATAAGCCCTTTAAAAGATGAAGTGTTTGGGGTTACTTTTTTCTTTCAAAGGTGATCGTACTTATTCTGGTAACTACTGTAATAATTGATCTCTTGTCATTAGCATTTCTACTGATAAACAAGCACTTGATAATTATAGTAATTTGAGTGCGAATTTCTTTATTCTCATTTTAAAGACGTGTAGAGAATCTATACTCCTGATGTAGAATTAATTCTACAAAAAAGCGCTACATTTTTAACAGTAATGTTTCGTAATATTGGAGGTCGCATTTTGAGCACTCTAAAAGCCTTATTCTTAAAAAAATACCACCATAACGATTAGACATTTTATTCCTTTTATCGTTTGTTTCCTGGCATTATCTCCGGCCAATTCCCTTTTTTCTCAAGCAGAAAACAAGGACTATACGCTTGTTTGGCATTCTGCAGATAATAACATTCTTCCGCAAAATAGTGTCAAGTCAATCATTAAAGACATTAACGGATTTGTATGGCTGGCAACAGAAAACGGTTTGGTTCGCTACGATGGCAATCAGTTTAAAATTTTCAACATCGAAAATATGGCAGGAATGACTACTAACCGAATGGCCGTTTTTCGCGGAAATGCTGCAAAAGACAAGATTTACTTACTGAATGATCTTGCTGAATATATTCTGATAAAAAACAATAAAGCTTCAATAATTCCAAAAAGCAAAGTTCCTGAACAATTTAAAATCAGTAATAATTTATACAAAAACAGGCGTTTTTATAACAATAAAATTTACAGAACCGACAATCAGTATTATTCGATTTCAAGCAAACATATTGATCTTTACGACAACGAAAATAAAATGTTATGGCAGATACAATACGATTACAATGAAAACCAAAAATTCTTCATCATAAATAATATTCTTTATAATTATGATGGAAAGAAGTTTATAAAATTTGAAAACGGAAAGATTCATCCTGTCAAAATAGATCGCCTCACCGGAAACAACTTTTCATTAATTGTAAATAATGTTTCGCAGCAAACTTTTTTTATTGTTGGAGGAAACTTTTATATGCTTGAAAAAAAATCAGGTAAATTTAGATTGAAGCTGCTACTTGAAAATTATGATCTTTCAAAAAGTAATATTGTATCTGCTTATTATGATCCTGAAGATGATATTTTTTATATCGGAAGCAGTACAAACGGATTGCTTGTTGTAAAGAAAAAGCTTTTTAAAACCATTTCCGGCAACAAAACAGATGGCGTTTATTATGCACAAATACCCTATGGAACGAATAAATTTCTAGCAACATCAGGTGAAGTTTTTACTACTGATGGTTCACCTGCTAATTTTCTGTTTAAATATAATAATGATAATTACAGCCTTATGACGGATCGAAAAGGAAACATCTGGACCAAGGAAAATAATATCGTTTACTGTTTTCACAAAAAAAGCAACTTTGTTACCTACAATAAATGGGCTTTTCAGGACAGGGTTACGCAGATTTTTGAAATGAAAGAAGGAAAAATACTCGTTGGTATGAGTGTTGGAGGCTCTCCAAAAGGAAAAATATTTACGCTCGAAGGTACAGAAGATAAATTGTGTTTTGAATTTTATATGAATGTACATTTTAATGTAACCTATATGGTTCAGACAGAAAACAATATTATCTGGACAGGATCTCACTTAGGATTTCATAAAATTTATTTTAAGGAAAAAAAGATTGAAAACATACCCAGAATACAAAAAACGTATGTGAGAAGTATTTACATTGATAATTCGCATAACATTTGGATTACATCTTATGATACAGGCTTTTACCTCTATAATCAGATTACTAAAAAAACAACCCATTTTCCTGTAGACAAAAACAAATACCTGCTTTCTTCGCATTGCATTATAGAAGATCCCAATGGTTTTTTCTGGATCACTTCAAACAAAGGTCTTTTTCAGGTTTTTAAAAAAGACCTGCTGGATTATGCGAATAAGAAAACGAAAAGTGTTTACTATCATTATTATGACAAAGCCGATGGTTTTGGTACCAATGAATTTAATGGAGGCTGCCAGCCATGTGGTTTGTTATTAGAGAACAATCATGTGACATTTCCTTCTATGAAAGGAATCGTTGTTTTTGATTCTGAAAAAATAAAAAAGCTGCTGCCTAAAGGAAATATTTATTTCGAACAAGCTGAAGTGAATAATAAATATTCGCCTATTATTAATGACACACTATTTTTAAAACATGATTTTGAGCGCCTTAGACTTTTTATAAACAGTCCCTATTTTGGTAATTCTAATAATTTAAATATCGAAACCAAAGTCGAGGGTCCTATAAATCAGAAATGGGAACAATTAATAGACAATAATATTTCGTTTACAACCCTACCTCCCGGAACTTATTATTTAAGTGCCAGAAAAATGACCGGTCGTAATTCAGAATATCAGTACAAAACACTGATTATCATTATTTCTCCGGCTTTTTATCAAACCGTTTGGTTTCATATATTGTTGATTCTTTTAATGATTACAGGATTGTATTATCTGGTAAAAATGAGATTAAAATATATTCGCCTAAAGAATATCCTTTTAGAGAAAAAAATAGCAGAGCAAACCTCCCAGCTCCGAAATACCATTAGTACATTAAAAGACACTACTGCAAATTTGAGCAAACAAATCGTAGACCATAAAAAACTTATTGGTATCATTACACACGACATTAAAAGCCCTTTGCGCTTTTTGGCGATGACTGCAAAACATATTTATCAAAATCCAAATGATCCTGATGCGGTTAGTGATGGCATAAAATCACTACACACTTCTTCATCGCAGTTGTATAATTTTGTAGGGAATATTCTGGAATATACTAAAGTTTCCAGACAAGATAACTTATCGAGTTCATATTGTTTACATACTCTGGTCGAAGAAAAAATTACAATTTTCTCGAATATTGCATTTTCTAAAAAAATTATTATCTACAACCTTATAAGTGTGAGCCATATTGTAAATAACAACAGATTATTATTTTCGATTATCATTCATAACCTGTTAGATAATGCCATAAAAAATACTGCTTCGGGAAAAATTATATTGAGTTCGGGTATAAAAGAGAACAAAGTATATTTTGAAATAGAAGATTCAGGAGTCGGAATGTCAGCAGAATTAGTACATCTTTATAATAACAAAAAAATACAATTTAGGACTGAAAAAGATGAAAAATCAGGTATGGGACTTCAGATTATTACAGAACTTCTGGAGATCATGAAAGGTAAAATGAAGATCGAAAGCAGTGCTGTTTTTGGTACAAAAATTACGATTACATTTTCAAATCCAAAAACGAACTAGTTTTTGTAGATCCTTAAAATTTCGACTAACCGAACTACATTATTAATGCCCAGTTTTTCAAAAATTCTATTTTTAAAAGTACTCACCGTTGTCATTTGAATATTTAATTTATTCGAAATTTCAAGATTTCCTTCTCCGCTAACCAAAAGTTCAGCAACTTCAATTTCTCTGTCAGAAAGACTTTCGAGTGGGTTTATGGGAGTTTTGTATAAAGCATTTTCCAGGATTTTTTCCTTAACAGCATCACTAATATACTTTCCTGTTTCAATAATAGACCGTACCGCTTTTACAATCTCTACATCGCTGCTGTCTTTATTCAAATAACCATTTGCTCCGGCATGAATATAACGCAGCGCATATTGTGTTTCGTCATAAGCAGAAAACATCAGGATCAACAAATTCGGATAATTTTGCCTTATTTTTTCAATCATTTTGGTGCTGTTTCCACCAGGAAGATTGATATCCAGAAAAATCAAATCCTGCTTTTCGCGTAATTTACTAATCACCTGATCAAAACTATCACAATGGGTGATATTTATCCTCTGGAAAGCATCTTTTAATATCAAAGAAACTCCATGTCGCACAACGCTATGGTCGTCTGCCAGTAGTATATTATATTGTTTTTTCATGGGGAATTTTACAAGTCAAAAATACGTTTTTTCGATGAACTAAAAGCAATTTTTCAAAATCAATAAAACTAAACTATAAACAAATCGACTAACTAAGTCTTTTTAATAGTAATATAAGACAAAATATTATGATTTTATGCGAGTATACATCAATATTCACCCAACAGAAGTTGTTAACGTTTTGCAAAACCAGTAAAAGTTATTTTTAAAGCACTATTTTTATAAAATGAAATTAGAAAAACCTACCACTATCCTAAAGTATCTAAAGCAGTTTTTGCTGCTGGTGGGTTTGATCTATGCTTTCTCTAATTGTCATATCAAAAAATCAGTTTTGCATTTTGCCGGAATTGAATCTGTAGTGCTTTCTCAAAAAAGCCTGACTCAATTGCCCGTTCAGGGATCTTGTACGGTAAATATTCTCAACAAGAATCTTGCATCAAAAAAAACAATTGCTGCAACGCAAATACCTTCATTACATAAATTAAAATGCTTTAATTTTCAAACCAAAGAAAACAAAGACTTTAATACATTATGTGTGAATCCTGCTTTCGAATTCAATAAAAGTTCGGCAAGCTTTCCTCCTATATTTATAGTATTTAAAAATCTAAAAATTGCTCCGCGAGTGGTTTCGTATACCGCTTAAAACAATTTTTTACTTTTTAAATACTATAAAATATCATGCAACATCAAAAAACTTTTGACGTGAACGCTATCGTTCCGTTGGCTTTGCGTTTAGTAGTGGGCTGGACCTACTTTTCGGCCTTTTGGAGGCGACTTATACTCGAAAACAAACTCATTCCCGAAGAAGCGGGATATATAGGAGAAAAATTTAATCACTTTTTGCCTAATGCTCTTGGCATAAAACCCGTTATAGAATATCTGGTTACTCATCCTGATGCTTTATGGATCAATATGGTTGCTTTTACAATTATCGAAGGTATTGTAGGTTTGGCACTAATGTTAGGCTTATTTACTCGATTGATGAGTATTGGCGTTTTCTTATTAGCATTAGGGATTTTATTGGCTTCCGGCTGGATCGGAACGACTTGCCTTGACGAATGGCAAATTGGAATTTTAGGCCTTGCCTCAGGATTTACTTTGTTTTTAACCGGAAGCAATTACCTTTCGCTTGACGGTTATTTTATATCAAAAAAATCACGTTTTACCCAAACAAAATGGTTTCGCTTTTTAGGATCAGGAGAACTGAATCTGGGATCTCATAAACCGTTACTTTTAGTAATTGTCTTCTCTATTTTTGGACTTACTTTATTCACCAATCAATATTTTCATGGCGGAGTTTACGGCACGTTACATAACAAATCTGTAAAACCAAAGCTTGAAATCAGCAACTTAAAAATTGATCGCAACGAGCTAACTTTCGATGTTTATCGCGTAGAAGGCGTTGATGTTTATGGTTCATTTTTAATTGGTATTTCGCTTAAAAACGAATCAGGAAAACAACTTTTACAGCTTGATGGAAATGATCTTGCTCAACTATCTCCTCAAACAATATCCAATCATTATGTAGCCAAGATAAAACCCGGCAAACATAGTTTAGTCATTCCGTTGGGCGCAAAAGCCACGATCAAAATTCCGATCGACAATAAATGGGATTTTCAAAAAAGTGCTTATACACTTACCCTAACAGACATCAGTGGCGCAACCTGGACAGCAGGTTTCTAATTTTAAAAAAGCGGGAAGCTTATATCTTCCCGCTTTTTTGTTTTAGAATTATTATAAACTAAAAATTCGAAACAAATAAAGCTGTAATTTTATAAAGAACCCGTGAAATTATGTAATTAATAATTTAACAACTTTTCGATCTTTGTTGTAAACAATCTCGTCAGGAACAGATTTATCGTTGCAAATTTTAAGCAATTTTAATATAAAAATGTATTAAATATTTGAGATATAATAGCTAAATTGCTTAGTATGAAAACAAATTCAGATGTCGTTATTATAGGAGGCGGTCTTGCTGGTCTGGCGGGCGCTTTGCATCTGTCTCAAAAAGGATTAACCGTGACTTTAATAGAAAAATCGGGTTATCCTCGTCATAAAGTTTGTGGCGAATATGTTTCAAACGAAATCCTGCCCTATCTTCATTGGCTTAATGCCGATATTTCAAAATTACACCCTGCCACTATCAATAAATTTGAGTTTACCACACGCAAAGGAAAAACAGCTTCTGCGAATCTTCCGTTAGGCGGTTTTGGAATTAGCAGGTATCAGCTGGATAATTTTTTGTTTCAAAAAGCAATAGCCAATGGCTGCATCATTATAAAAGAAATGGTTACCAATGTTGCTTTAGATAATGATCTGTTTACCATCAATACAAGTAATCAGGTTTTATCATCAAAAATAGTATTGGGCGCTTTTGGCAAACGCTCGAATATCGATCAGGTATTATCAAGAGATTTTTTCGTAAAGAAATCACCCTGGTTAGCTGTCAAAGCGCATTATTATGGCCATTTTAATAATGATGTTGTGGCATTGCATAATTTTAAAGGCGGCTATTGCGGCGTTTCAAAAGTCGAAAATGACATCATCAACATTTGTTATCTGGCCGATTATGAAACCTTTAAAAAATATAAAAATATCGAAGAATATCAGCGTAATGTATTGTATGAAAACAAACATCTAAAAAATGTATTAGAAAATAGTACGCTACTTTTTGACAAACCTCTTACGATAAGCCAAATTTCTTTTGATAAAAAAAAGCCCGTAGAAAATCATATTTTAATGATTGGCGACACCGCCGGACTTATTCACCCCTTATGCGGCAACGGAATGGCAATGGCAATACACAGTGCAAAAATAGCCTCAGAATTAGTCTTGGATTATTATTCCGGAAAGCTCAATTCACGAGAAGAATTAGAAAAAAGCTACACCCAACAATGGAAAAAGCATTTTGGTAAACGCTTGTTCATGGGACGTCTTTTGGCTAAAGTTTTAAAAAATAAAACAATTACCAATACTCTCGTTGCTATTACTGTAGCCTTACCTGCCCTATTACCTGCAATTATCAAACAAACGCACGGCAAACCAATAGCAATTCATTAAATGGCCATAGATACTACATATAGAACACAGGAAACGGAGATAATGGATGATTTTTTTCTGGAAGGAAAAGAACTGCAGGAAGCTTTAGATAAAATTGCCAGTATCAACAGGTTATTAGGCGGTAATAAACTCACGCTTCACGGACTTAAAACATTATTGAAAAAATCTGACGCAACGAAAACCATAACAATTGCAGATATAGGTTGCGGTAACGGAGATATGCTTCGTATGCTGGCCAATTACGGTAAAAAAAACAACCTGAATCTTACACTTATTGGAATAGATGCAAATGCTTTTACCATCAACTATGCCCGAAAATTATCTACTGAATATCCTAACATTGAGTATGTATGTGTGGATATTTTTAGTGAAGATTTTAATGCTATTGAATATGATATCGTTTTGTGTACACTTACGCTGCATCACTTTTCTAACGAAGAAATATTAAATATAATGACTACCTTTAATAAGAATGCAAATATTGGCATTGTTATTAACGACTTGCACCGCAGCAAATTAGCTTATCGCCTTTTCGAAAAAATTTGTGCTGTTTTCAAATTAAACAAAATGTCGCGCGAAGATGGACTGATTTCTATATTAAGAGGATTTAAGAAAAAAGAACTGGAGAATTTCTCTAAAAAATTAGATTTAAAAAACTATACCATAAACTGGAAATGGGCTTTTCGTTACCAATGGATAATTGCTAAAAAATGAGTGTAAAAATTATAACAGTTGCCAAGCAACTACCCAAATATTCGCGTGCAACTGCAGACATACTTCCGTTTTTGGATGTATGGCTGAAGGATCAGGACGAACGTTTCATTAAAAAAGTAAAAAAGATTTTTGAAGGCGCAGCTGTAGACAAACGCTACTCGATAATGGATCCCAAAGAAGTTTTTACAGCAACTTCTTTTGAAGATAAAAATGATATTTACAGCCGTGAAGTTATCGTTTTGGGAGAACAGGTATTAGAGAAAGCACTCAACAAAGCAGGTTGGGAACCACAAACTCTCGATTATATTATTACGGTAAGTTGCACCGGAATAATGATTCCGTCTTTGGATGCTTATTTAATTAATAAAATGAAACTGAAACAGGATATCGTAAGACTTCCAGTAACCGAAATGGGTTGTGCAGCCGGGATATCAGGGATTATATATGCCAAGAATTTCCTGAAAGCCAATCCGGGGAAACGTGCTGCCATTATAGCGGTAGAATCTCCAACGGCAACTTTTCAGCTCAATGATTTTTCGATGCCTAATATTGTTAGTGCAGCAATTTTTGGCGACGGTGCGGCTTGTTGTTTATTATCGTCTTATGAAGAAGATTACGGCCCTGAAATACTTAATGAAGAAATGTATCATTTTTATGATGCCGAACATATGATGGGGTTTAAACTGACCAATTCTGGTTTGCAAATGGTCTTAGACATTGAAGTTCCGGAGACTATTTCTTCTCATTTTGGAGATATTATACATCCTTTTTTGAAAAAAAATAATTTAGAAATAAAAGATCTCGATCATATGATTTTTCATCCCGGTGGAAAAAAAATAGTCAACACAGTAGAAGCTCTTTTCTCCGGATTAGGCAAAAATATCGATGCAACAAAAGAAGTTCTCAAACAATATGGTAATATGTCAAGCGCCACGGTTTTATATGTTTTAGAAAGCATTATGGATGAAAATCCAAAACCGGGAGAAAAAGGATTAATGCTGAGTTTTGGCCCGGGATTTTCGGCACAGCGTGTTTTATTGCAATGGTAATATAAATTGAATTTGATTATTGTGATATAAAATTGGACGCGGATTTTACTGATTCGCTACGCGAAGACGCGGATAAAAACGGATTTAAAATATTGAAATTTTGTTTACTTCAAGTTAAAAAAAATCCGTTTTAATCCGCGTTTTTACGAAGTAAATCTGTTTTATCCGCGTCCAAATTACACACAGATTAAAAAATATTTTAATGATCCGAAAGCATTCAATTTTTAATAAAATAAAAAAATCCGTTTTAATCCGCGTTTTTACGAAGTAAATCCGTTTTATCCGCGTCCAATCAAACAGCAACTTCTTAAACGAAAAAAAAATTATGACTTTAGAAAATATTTTAGCGCAGTTACCGTACAGCAAACCTTTTTTATTTGTGGATGAATTACTGCATGTAGATGAAAATAGCGTTAGCGGAACTTATACTTTTAATGAAGATCTGGATTTTTATAAAGGACATTTTAAAGACAATCCCGTAACTCCCGGTGTTATTTTAACGGAGACAATGGCGCAGATTGGTATGGTTTGCCTCGGAATTTATTTATTGGGAAATGACTTTAATAAAAACACTGTAATAGCTTTTACATCAGCAGATATGCAGTTTTTAAAACCTGTTTATCCTAATGAAAAAGTGACCGTAACTTCTCAGAAATCATTTTTTAGGTTTGGCAAACTAAAATGTGATGTAATTATGAAAAACGAAGCCGGACAAGAAGTCTGCAAAGGCGTATTGGCTGGTATGATTACTACAAAATTATGAGCAAAAGAGTTGTAATAACAGGTTTAGGCGTAGCGGCTCCAAACGGGGTCGGAATTCCTGCATTTGCTCATTCCTTAAAAAACGGAATATCAGGCATCAGACATGATGCGCAATTACAGGAATTACAATTTTCTTGTCAGATTGCCGGTCAGCCACAAATATCAGAAGAATTAAAATCGGAGTATTTTACAGAATTAGAACTTCGTGGTTTTAATAGTACAGGAATTTTATACGGTGTTATTGCCGGAATCGAAGCCTGGAAAAATGCCGGATTATCAATAGAAATAAACGAAGAACCGGATTGGGACAGTGGAACCATTTTTGGATCCGGAACATCAGGCATCGATAAATTTCGTGAAAGCATTTATAAAATAGACGAATTGCAAGTTCGGCGACTGGGCAGTACGGTTGTCGCGCAAACCATGAATAGCGGAATTAGCGCTTATCTTGGCGGAAAACTGGGTTTAGGCAATCAGGTTACTACAAATTCATCCGCCTGCGCTACAGGAACCGAAGCAATAATGATGGCCTACGACCGCATACAAGCAGGACAGGCAAAACGCATATTAGCAGGAAGTACAGGAGATAGCGGCCCTTATATTTGGGCGGGTTTTGATGCGCTTCGGGTTTGTAGTTCTAAATATAATGATACTCCCGAACAAGGTTCAAGACCTATGAGCGCCAGCGCAGCAGGATTCGTTCCCGGAAGCGGTGCCGGTGCTTTAGTAATCGAAGAGTTAGAAAGTGCCTTAAATCGTGGTGCTACTATTTATGCCGAAATATTAGGCGGAAATGTCAACTCCGGCGGACAACGGGGCAATGGCAGTATGACGGCTCCTAATAGCACGGCTGTACAAAAATGCATAACGGATGCCATAAAAAACTCCGGAATTGCGGCAACTGATATTGACGCCATAAACGGACATCTTACCGCAACGACAAAAGACAGTCTGGAGATTGAAAACTGGACTAAAGCTTTAGATCGAAAAGGAACTAATTTTCCTTATATTAATTCCCTGAAAAGTATGACCGGACATTGCCTTAGTGCCGCCGGAAGTGTCGAAAGTGTTGCTACGATACTGCAGCTTCATGAAGGTTTTTTATTTGGAAATCTCAATTGCGAAGATCTTCACCCGGAAATTACTGAACTTATTGATGCATCAAAAGTGCCTTTAAAAACAATTCATAAAAATCTTAATATAATTGCCAAAGCAAGTTTTGGCTTTGGTGATGTTAACGCCTGTATAATCTTTAAAAAATTCGAAAAATAATATGAACAAAGAAGAACTTATAGCAAAATTAAAAGTGATCATAAAGCCTTACACCACAAATACTGAAGCTTATGACAATCTTACCGAGGAAACCGATTTTATTAATGATTTGAGTATTAATTCGGCTAATTTGGTAGATATTGTTTTAGATATTGAAGAAGCATGTGACGTAGTAATTGACAATGCTGATATGGAGCGAATGCTTGACGTAAAAACTGCGGTAGAAATTATATCTGACAAACTTGCTGCAAAATGATTGGTAATGATGTTATAGATATCCTGCAATCCCGCCATGAAAGTAATTGGCGGCGAAAAGGCTATATTGAAAAACTCTTTACTCCATCTGAGCAATTGCTAATCTCGCAAACATCAGATCCTGAAACCATGTTATGGCTGCTTTGGAGCATGAAAGAAGCAGCCTATAAAATCTATAATCGACAAACGAAAATACGAGCATACATCCCTCAAAAACTCGAGTGCGCTATTATCTCAAAAAATGATCATTACGCTACAGGACAAGTTATTTGCCTGAAGAATGTTTATTATACAAAAACTATTTTCTCAAAAGATAGTTTACACACCGTAGCTGTAACCAGCAAAGATCATTTCAATAATGTAATTGAAATTGAGAAAAAATACATTATTAAAGATCAAGACGGAATTCCTTTTTTGTCTCAGCCTCCCTTACATATTTTAAAAGACGTTTCGATAAGTCATCACGGACGTTTTGAAAAAGTGGTCGTTATTGATCAGAAATAAAACAGAAATTTATAGTGTTCTTTTTTTAGCTAATATTCAGTTTACTGCTGTATTTGCCATGTTCCTTAATAAGAAATTCCATTATCCGTAAAGATTCTATAAATTGTGGTTCTTTAAATCTAAACGAAGGGCCGGAAACACAAAGTACCGCTATCGGTTTATTTTTGAAAAATATAGGCATCGCTACACAATTTAAATCAGGATCGTACGCCTGAACATCCAGGGCATAACCCGCTTTTAGTATTGTTTTAATTTCGGTTTCAATGGTAGCAACTTCTTCTATATTATATTGTTTACTTAAATTACTTTGCAAATGTGTCGAAAAAGCAAGAAATGATTTTCCTATAGCCGTAGTTGTCATTTCATACTCTTTACCTGTATTAAGCGTAATTTTTACCGCCCTGTTTGGTTCACATTTAAGTTCGTGTCTGTAATAAGATCCCATTTGTACCGCGAGATATGAGGATTCATTGGTAAGACTTGTTATTTTTTCTAAAATTGGCCGTAACTCACTTTTGAGTTCATTAACAGATAACAAAGGAGCGTACAAGCATTCCAGTTTTGACGTTATTCGGTATCTCGGGCTTACGTCATCTTGCTCTAAATAACCTAGCTGTTTTAAACTGTCTAAAAAACTATGAACAGAATTTTTCTTTAAATCCAAAGCCTTGGCAACATCATTAAGTCTGACGAAATTACCGCTTGAAGCAATGTACTCTAAAATTTGAAATGTTTTTTTTACCGATTGATTCATAAGTTCATATATAATGAACAAAATTACATTTTATACTATTATTAAATACAAAAGTTCATTAAATAATTACATTTGATTAAAATTTAAAAATTATGATACAAAATAAAACATTAGGTAATTCTACGATCGAAATTGCGCCGCTAGTTTTTGGAACAAATGTATTCGGCTGGACTACAGACCAAAAAATGACTTCTAATTTACTGGATCAATTTACTGATGCAGGATTTAATGCCTTAGATACTGCAGATGTTTATTCGAAATGGGTACAAGGTCACGAAGGTGGAGAATCTGAATTGGCTATTGGAAAATGGCTTAAAGAATCCGGTAAAAGAGACAAAATTATGTTAGCTACAAAAGTAGGTGCCGAATTCTCTGATACTAAAAAAGGATTGAGTAAAAAATACATTATTCAGGCAGCCGAAGATTCATTAAAACGACTTCAAACCGATTATATTGATTTATACCAATCTCATTATGATGATCTTAATACGCCTATCGAAGAAACTTTAGAAGCTTATGACAGTCTTATCAAAGCAGGAAAAGTGAGAATAATTGGTGCTTCAAACTTTACTCCTGAACGTTTAGAAGAATCCCTTACCATCAGCAAGAACAATAATCTTCCTGCTTATCAAACCTTTCAACCGGAATATAATTTATACGATCGTCATGATTTTGAAGATAATATAAAACCAATTACCGTAAAGAATAATTTAAGTGTTATTAGTTATTTTTCCCTTGCAAGTGGTTTCTTATCTGGCAAGTATCGTGATCAAAGCGATCTAAAAGACAGTAAAAGAGGTGCATTCGTAGAAAAATATTTAAACGAAAAAGGATTTAGAATTCTTAAAGCACTAGATATTGTAGCTTCAAAACATCATGCTGTTCCGGGAACAATTGCATTGGCGTGGATCATACACCAACCTGAAATTTCAGCTCCTATAGTTAGTGCAACAAATCCGGAGCAGTTAAAGGAGTTAATAAACGCAACTACAATACAACTGGATACAGAAGATCTTTCATTATTAAATACAGCCAGTTTGTAATTTAGATCAAACTATTCTTTATACAGCATCCTCTACTCTGGTAGACAGATTTGATATTTATTTAATTTTAAAGGACATTGAATACTTAAGTGTAAAAACATTTAAATATTTAATGTCCTTTTTTTATTCTGCTTTAACGCTCCAAGAAAGTAATAATACTCCATAAACCCAAGGAAATCAAGGTCATTATAACCTTAACCTTTCTTTATCATAAATTAAATTTATAAGTGCCAAAAATTATTAATTTGATTAATAATAACTACCGCCATAAATTTGTCTCATCAAAATCAAACAAACGATTTGAATCACAAAATAAATAACTTAAAAAATTAAGATCATGAAATTTACAAGAAGAGCAAACGCAAACTGGAAAGGTACAGGAATGGAAGGAAAAGGTACAATTAGTACTCAAAGCACAACATTAGACAACGCACAATTATCTTTTAAAACCCGTTTTGAAGAAGGTGTCGGAACCAATCCTGAAGAATTAATCGCAGCAGCACATTCTGGCTGTTTTACTATGCAACTAAGCTTTTTACTTTCTGAAGCAGGATTTGTACCTGAAGATTTAAACACCGAAGCTAAAGTAACTTTTGAAGACGGAACCATTACTTTAATTCAGTTAATCCTTAACGGAAAAGTTCCAGGAATTACTGAAGAAGATTTTCAGAAAGCGGCACAAAAAGCAAAAGAAATTTGTCCTATCTCAAAATTATTAAATACTGAAATTACTTTATCAGTAACATTAGCATAACTACTAAATGTTGGTCTGAGCGGGGCTTCGACTTCGCTCAGCCTGACAAAAACAACACAACAACAAAATAATTGAACAACAACACATTTGCAACACAACAATTTAAAATTTACAAAAATGAAAACAATCTCTTTAAAAGAACAATTGAATCGCTATTTCATGTTCGCAGCACTTATTTTTAGTTTGTTATTTGCTACAGTAAATTCAAACGCACAAACAAAAACAACTACAGCGCCTATTAAAAATGTAGTATTGGTACACGGTGCCTTTGCTGATGGTTCTGGCTGGAAAGCTTTATATCAGGTATTGACTAAAAAAGGATATAACGTTACCATCGTTCAAAATCCTTTAAGCTCACTTGAAGATGATGTTGCTGCAACAAATGTAGTTTTAGACAGACAAGACGGACCAACTGTTTTGGTAGGACATTCATGGGGAGGAAGTGTTATTACTGAGGCAGGAAATCACCCAAAAGTTGCAGCATTGGTTTACGTAGCAGCTTTTCAGCCTGATAACGGCGAAACAACTGTACAATGGTTAATGACTGCTCCTCCAGCTCCTGAAAATGGTGTATTAAGTCCTGACGATAAAGGAATTGTATATTATGATAAAGCTAAATTTCATGCTGGTTTTGCTGCGGATATCAGCAAAGAAGATGCTGAATTTATGTACGCATCTCAAGGTGCATTCTACGCAAAAGGATTTGGAACTCCGATCACTAAAGCTGCATGGAGAGACAAACCTGCTTACGGAATTGTTGCAACGGAAGATAAAAGTATTGCTCCGGAAATCGAACGCGCAATGTACAAACGTTCTAATACAAAAGTAACCGAAATAAAAGGAAGCCACGTAGTATTTATGTCGCAACCAGAAGCTGTTGCTAAAGTTATAATTGCTGCTTCTTTGAAAAAATAAATTTAAAATAAATTCCAATTTTTTAAAATTCCAAATTCCAATTGGCTTGTCTTCAAGTTGGAATTTGGATTTTTTTTATTTGGAATTTTTATTTTAAGTTTTGGAATTTAACTTTATGTAATCACTAACCGATTTAGCAAAATAAGGTGAATCATTCCAGCGTATTTTACGAAAGGCGAAATCTTTCTTTAAAGAATCAGGAAGGCAATTCCAGATCGCTTCATTCATTTTTTCGAGTAATAGTTTTTTCGAAAAGGAATCCGAAACCACCAAACTGATTTCTCTTACGGGTTTTGGTTCTTTAAAAGGTTTAAAAAGTCCTGAATTGTTTTCGTTCAAAATCGAAAGCTCTGGTATAATAGCAAAACCTAATTGCGCACGTACAAGATTTTTTAAGGTTTCGATTGAACTAATATCATAGGTGAATTGTTCTTTTAATTTCCCTGGGGATTTGATTCCGCAGATATCAAGTAATTGCGCATTGTAGCAAAACTCGCTGTGAAGCAACAATAATTCAGTTTTATCTCCCGGCTGAAGTTCGTAAAACTCATTATTCGCCATAGGATGATGTTCGTTTAGATACGCTACAAAAGGTTCTTTAAAAATAGGATGTTCTATTAAATTAGGGTTTCCGGTAGGTGTCGCCATCAAAACTACGTCTAGCGAACCCGTTTCTAATTCTTTCATCAATTGTCCCGTATTCGCTTCTCTGATAATAAAATGTACTTTGGGAGTCGCTTCTTTCATTGCCTTTATAAACAACGGAATCAAATAAGGCGATAAAGTCGAAATCACTCCTACTCTAACTTCACCTTCGAGCAAGTTTTTTTCGTTTACCACAAAATCCCGAATTTCATCGGCTTCACGAAGTATTTTCTTTGCTTTATTTATAATCTCAATTCCAAGTGTGGTAGGCGTTAACGGTACTTTATTCCGATCGAAGATTTTAATACCTATTTCTTCTTCCAGATTTTTCAACTGAATCGTTAGTCCAGGTTGTGTTACCATACAAACCTCGGCAGCTCTGGCAAAATGGCGTTCTTCATCTAATGCTACAATATATTTTAATTGTTGTATCGTCATGATTATAAAATTATTTTATAAAGATAACTAAACATATTGTTTTACTTATGACATATTAGAATAAAAAACAGGCAAATGAAAAAGTTTTCTCTCGCCTGTTTCGGTATTTTTTTACTTCAGAATAAAGTTTAATCCATTTTTTCCTCCCTACGTTCTGCTGTAGATTCACTTTCAGTTTTTCCTGCTTTCCAATATGACGAAGCATTATATTCACTTCTGTCCCATCCTTTTTCTACTTTAAAATAATTTCTTAGTACTTTGACGGTATTGTATTCTGCTGCAATAAATGCAAATCTTTTCGTTTTTATGTCAGGAAGCAGGATGCTCTTTACAAATTGTGCAAGCTCACTTCCTTTTTCGGGATGTTTATTATATACCCAATCTATACTTACATTGGCCTGAGATATGAAATCAATTTTATCCTTTTTCCCGTATACTTCGAGTACTGCTTTTACATTTACTCCCTTCGGAAGTTGTTCTAAAATACTTCCAATTACCGGAAGTGCGGTCGCATCACCTACTAAAAGATACTCATCAGCCTGAGGAACCAAATCTCTTACATTTTCTTTCATAGCAATACCTAAAATATCCCCTGCTTCAGCATTTTGAGCCCAACCAGAAGCAGGACCATTATCACCATGAGCTACAAAATCAATACTTAATTCTTTTTTTTCAAAATCGATACTTCTGGTTGTGTAAGTTCTCATTACAGGCAAAAGCTCAGATAAGACAACGCTTTCTTTATTCGTAAAATAAATAACATTCATCCCTTTGGGCGGAATATATATTTTGTTGTTAGATCCGGGCTTCACATTCGCAATCAAATCTAATTGCTCGTTGGTAACCTCAAAAACTACACGAATATAATGTGGTGTTATAAAAGACTTATGCTTTACCGTAAATGCAGATCGAATAACTTTTTTTTGATAATTTTCCATAATCATTTCCATTAATCTCGTTTAAATAACATAGTTCCCAAAGCCAATAAACAGCTAATACTCCCAAACAAATAGATATCCTGATAACTAAACCAACCCGCAATTAATCCTGCCAACGGCCCGGCTAATCCCAATGAAAGATCAAAAAATGCAGCATATGCTCCTAAAGCAGTTCCTCTCATTTGAGGTTTTACTTTTTTGATTGCCAATACTCCCAAAGAAGGAAAAACAAGCGAAAAACCAATTCCGGTCAAGGCGCAACCTATCAGAGCCATTTCTTTGGTAAAAGAAGTATAAATAAGAAATTGTCCGATAACTTCAATGATCAAAGAAACTACAGCTACTTTATACCCTCCGTATTTATCAGGATAAGAAGCAAAAAAGACTCTTGTAAGGATGTAAGATAATCCGAAAATCATAAAGGCCAAAGAAGCATCTCCCCAGTTTTTTTCGGTAAAAAACAAAGCGATAAAAGAAGCAATACAACCAAAAGCCATAGAAGAAAAAGCCAGTGTTAATCCCTGTTTCGCAATCGTTCCTACTACTTTATAAAATGGTGTTCTGATATGCTCTTTGTCAACTGGTATCGCTGGTAGTTTTATGGTCGAAATCCAGCTTGCAAGAGGTAAAATTACAATCATGCCTAAGGCGTAAACAATACCAAAATCTTTAGCTATCCAAATGCTTAAAGGAGCTCCTACGGCAATTCCGCCATACATCGCGATTCCGTTCCAGGTCATTACTTTTCCTGATTTTTCATGTCCCACTAAACCAATTCCCCATGTTAAAGCGCCAATCACCAACAAACTTTCTGCAATACCGTGAACGATTCTTGCCAGTAAAAGAAGTAATAATGACACCAAAGGATAGGACGCAAATGAAGCTGCAAATACATAAATTATCCCTGCAACCATTACCAAAAGTATCCCGCCAAGTTTAGACCTTTTAGCTCCTTTGGTATCGGTGATTTTCCCAAAATAAGCCCGCGTTAAAAGAGTGGTTAGCGGTTGTAAACCAATCACAAAACCAACAATTAAACTATTAAACTTTAAATCGTTTTGTACAAACCCCGGCACGATTCCTAATGTTAAACCTATCGTGAGGTAAATAGCAAATACCGATAAAATGATTGGAATTGTGGCTTTATAAAAGTCAATTGTTTGTCCCTTTTCTAAAATTCTACTCATGTTTTTTTGTTTAAAAATTACGAGTACAAAGGAATGGGCTTTATAAAGAAACAGAAATGGCTAACTAAGAGTTTTGATTGGACAAATCGCAGTAATTCTTTCTAAATTCTAAAGGCGTAATGCCTTCATTCTTTTTAAAAAATCTGGAGAAATAAGTATGATCTTCATATTGCAATGAAAAAGCAATTTCTTTAGTATTTAATTGTGTGTAAAAAAGCAATCGTTTCGCTTCCAGTAAAATTTCATGCTGTATCCAGTAACTTGAGGCACATCCGGTTTGTTCCTTAACCATTTCGTTCAGATAAGGTACCGAAATATGTAATAAAGCAGCGTAATCTTTAGGTCTTTTTAATTCTAAGAAATGTTTATGTACCAATTGTCTAAACTGAAAAGTCAATTCTGTTTTTCTATCAATCCCGTTTTTAGGATTTTCATTTTTAGAAAACTCCAAAACTGTCATTCCCATCAAACTATCGACAAGCGAACGAATGATGTTTTTTTGAATATCAGTAACGGCTTCACTTAACTGGTGAAGTATCAATTCTACAGCATTAAATAAAACAGTATTCTGGATGGGTACAACCTGAGAAACATTTTGATGCGTATCAAAAATCCTTCGATATGTGTTTTGCAGGTAAGATGGGTTTAAAAAAATAAAATATCCTTTAGAATCCATTTGTTTGGTATAATAATGTACCTGACCAGGAGCAATAAAAAATAACGCCTGATCCTCTATCTGATGATTTTTAAAATCAATCATAAGTTCTATCAATCCTTTTTCCTGAATATAAAAAACATAATGATCGTCTCGGTGTGCTTTCGTTAAATGCCCGCTAAAATCTACATTATTAGCTACTATTTCTTTCACCTGAATACCTAAGCTGTCCAGTTCTTTGGTGTGAATTTCTATATTCAGTTTCTTTTTCAATAGTTGTTTTTTAAGTGGTATTCTGAAAGATAACAGGGAACAAATTTACTAAAGATTATTTTAGATGTAGCAGAATCAAATGTTATAACTAGTTTTTTATTTTATCAAAATAGTAAAAACCTATTTACTTAATGAACAAGCTTTTACTATTATAAAATTACAGTTCTCTTATTTTTCAGCATTAAAAAAATTATCAAACAAAGCCAATTGATTCGATAATGATTTGTTCCAATATTTTGGATCATGTCCGCCAGGAGATTCTGTATAAAGATGTTGTATTTTTTGATGAGTTAAAAGCTGATGAAAATCTCTGTTCATATCGATCATTTGAGCGTCTTCAGTTCCGCAATCTAAAATATAGAATTGATTGGCTAATTTCATTTCGTTTGTTTTATCAAAAGTGAAATATTGCTTAGGTAAATCTTTAAAATCTCCTAAAACTTTATCTACCTGATAATTATGAAAGTTTTCTCCAAATCGATTAAAATCTAATGCGCCGCAGGAACTTCCCACGATAGAAAATGTATCGGTATAAAACACACCAATATTCAACGCGCCATATCCGCCCATACTCCAACCTAGAATTCCTCTAAACTTTCGATTCTTTATCGTGGGGTAATTGGCATCTATATATTCGACTAATTCTTTTCCTATAAAGGTTTGATATTGCGATGTTTTATCTACAGGACTATCTACATACCAACTATTAAAATTACCATTGGCCAACACATAAATCGTATTATATTTTTGGGCTTTTCCGGTAAGATCCGGAATATCCTGTTGGTACGTTCTGTCCGGATTTCCGCTATAGCCGTGCAGAATATAAATGGTTTTATAGGTTTGCCCTTTAATCAATTTTGGAGTAATTATAACTGTTTCGATCTCTTTATTCATCTTTTTGCTCCATACTTTTTTATGAATAATTTCTTGTGCAGAAATAGATAATGCTATTGCAAAAAGTGCTACGGTGGTAAATAATGTTTTCATCTTTTTTATTTTTAATGATGAGACAAAATTCAGCTATAGAAAATGCAAAAGCATTTACATTTGTTGAGGAATTAAATTTTTATTTATCTATGTGTACGAGCAAATCGATATCGCAATAACCTGTTAGACCTTAATAATCTAACGCGATATTTTGTTTCTTTTTGATCATTATCAAATTAAAAACTAAAAATAAGTCAGATTTATGGCCCAAATTTTGATTAAAATCTTTAAATTTATGTTTTAAAATCTTATTTTATGAAAAATTACGTATTGGTATTCGTCGCTATTTTAGCATTATCTTTTAATTCTTGTACAACAATGAAAGACACTTCAAAAACTGCCGATCTTTATAATACAACGTGGGAACTGGAGTATATTTCTGGTCCGCGTATTGCTTTTGAAGGCTTATTTCCTGATAAAAAACCGTTTATTAAATTTGATGAAGCTACTAAACAAGTTTCCGGAAATGCAGGTTGTAACGGTTATAGTGCTCCATTTACTTTAAAAGGAAAATCACTTACTTTTGGAGAACAAGGTCCGGCTACTTTAATGTATTGTGAAGGTGGTGGAGAACAGGTTTTTACAAAAACGATTAAAAATATTGATAGTTATTCTATTGATAAAGATGGAAAACTGAACCTGATCATGAAGGATATCCCAATGATGAGATTCAAAAAAGTAACTAAATAATTTGGTTGCTTTACATTAGAATAATTAATAAAGCAAAATCCCTCAATTTCAAATCTTGAGGGATTTTTTTATGGATGCAAAAATATCATTAATTTAAGAGTATCTACAATACATATTGTAAACACTTACTATTTTTTTACCGCAAAGCACGCAAAGATTTTATATAAAAATGCTTATAGAAACGCAAAGTTCGCAAAGCTAAATCAATACAATCCTGATAGATATCGGAATTGTGAACTTTTTGTTTTTTATAAAAGAGAAAAGTAAAAAATCTTAGCATTCTCTGCGTTAATTTTTTTTCTCCTAACTCTTAGAATTGGTTAAAAAAAAGGTTCCTGACGAAAAAGATCGCCAGAAACCCTCAAATAAAAAACAAAAAATATTATTATCAGTTGCTGCTTTTAGAAACTATATCCAAGAGCCAGGTTGAATCTTGAACCGTTACCTCTGGTATAATTGGCGTTTGTGCCATAAAACTGAGAAGTTGTCGTGTAATAATCTGTATTGAATAAATTTTCGATTCCGAGTTTTACTCTAATGCTATCCGTTACTTTATACGCCGTAGCAACATTCCATAAATTGAAAGATTTTATTGGGCCTTCGCCAATGGCATACGCTCCTTTTGCATTAGGCTGAAACACATCACGATCACCAACCAACATCCAGTACAACTCAACGTTTAATCGTTTGTCGCCATATTTTGCGTAACCCGTAACTTTAACCGGCGGAATTCTGTTTGATTTTAAATAAATATCATTATCTCCATAAAAATGCCCGTCAGAATCTTTATCGCCTCTACCTTGCACGTAGGCATAGTTTCCTCCTACTGTTAATGATTTAATGACTTGATAATCTGCCTGAACTTCATAACCCCAAACACGTTCCGGCAAACGCTCGGCAACCAAATAACCATCAACCTGAACCAAATTTGTTCCTAGTTTTGAAGTACTGAAATAATAGGCCGCACTCAAATTAAATTTCCCTAACTGACTGCTAAAACCTCCTTCGTAATTATTAACGATAATGGGCTTAGTTTGTAATTTTGAAATCGCATCTTGTTTCGCATTCGTAAGAACACGACCAAGATCGAATACAGAGAAAGCCTGAGAGAAACTCACAAAAGGATTAAAAAACTTAAATCTTGAATAACGAATTCCGGTATTAAAAACAAAAGCATCATAAGTTAGATCTCCGCCTTTTACAGCAATACTTCCTGCCCCGTTTGCTCCCGTAGCAAGCGTATTATAATCATCGATATTGATTTTAATATTTTCTAAACGTAAACCTGCCTTTACCGTCCAGTCGCTAAAAAGCTGCGTTGATAATTGCGCATACGGCGCCAGATTGACCATATTAATATTGGGTACCCAAACCCTGCCATCTACCAGTTTTTGATTGGTTTTATCGTTAAGTAAATCAAAACCATAGGTAACATCTCCTGAAAAATTCGAAGAAACGGTAAACGGAGTATTCAAATAAACTCGTAAACCTTTTTTAGCCGATGCCGTTTGAGATTGTCCTCCACCATAGAAAAAGGCAGAATTAGAAAATATCGTAAGGAAATCCTGAAAATATAAATTTGCTGTAAACGAGGTATTGCCAAATAGTTGTTTGTTTACATATTGAAGATTTGCATTATGGTTATAACGTGTTCCTTCATCAACCCCTGGTCTGTTTCCTAAAATACCTATCGCGGGACTCACTCCGTAAACACCATTTTTAAGAATAAAATCAGAATCCTGATTCGAACTGAAATAATTGTACATCAATTCAATTCTTTGCTTATCGGTTAAATTGTAGCCTACTTTAGTAAAAATATTATACGTTTTGGTTTCGCCTAATCCGTATTCAGGAGAAATAACCTGACCTTCTCCGTCACGAAAAACACCCGTTTTTTCGTAAGTGCCGCCTACGATATAATTGAATTTATTGATTTTTCCGTAAAATTGCTGGTTAAATCTGTATCCGGCCGTACTGTCTCCTTTTATGTTTCCGGTAGTTCCGGCCTCACTATATCCGGCAAATTTCTTTTGAGTTTTACCTGATTTTGTAATATAATTAATCAAACCTCCATCGGCACCGTTACCGTAAATAGCGGTTGCGCCTTTTATCACTTCAATACGTTCGATTACCGAAGGATCGATAGAACGAATTTCTCTTCCTGCTGATTTTAAGGGCGTCGATTGCGGAATCCCGTCAATAAGTACCAAAGGATTTCTCCCGCGAAGTGTTTGCCCGTAATTACCCGTATTGTTTGTTGCTGATCCTAAACCCGGAACTGCATACGCTACAATATTGGCAATATTCGGGCTCACGATTGATAAATTATCAATGTCTTTTGCATTTATTACTGTTACAGAAGATGGTGTTTTAGATAACGTTTCGACCTTTCTGCTTGCCGAAACGATAATTTCGTTCAATTCGGCACCACTTTTTTCAGAAGTTTCTTCAGCTTGCGCAGCGTTACCTGAAGATTTTAATTGAAGACTAACCGTTGCAGTTTCATTATTTGCAACGGTAACTTCTTGTTCTAGTCCTTCATATCCTGGTGAAGATGCCTGTAAAGTATAGATGTTTTCTACTATTTTATTAAATGTAAAACTACCATCGCTATTGGTAACTGTCTTGTATTTTGAATTTTTAAGGATAATGGTTATTCCTGAAGCTGATTTTCCGTCAGATGTGGTGATTTTTCCTTTTATTTTCCCGCTTGTTTGTTGCGCAGAAGAGGTTAAAACTGAAAATAAAAAGCTAATAATAAATAAAAACCTGGGTGTTCTTACACTAAAATGATTCATTGGTTTTAAGTTTGGTTAGTTTTGTTCTTATTTAGAATTAATAAAAACAGTGCAAAAATAGAAATTAATACTAGTTTAACAAGTAATATTTTAAGTTAATGTGAGGCAGCAGATGGCACACCCTTTTATCAAGCACAAAGCATTACTTTTTAAGTATTTTATTTTAATTCATTTATAAGATTTCAGCCATAAAAAAAGATGATTATTTCTTTTTTAACGAAATAAATCCGTGTCATTGCAATCTCATTTTATTTCAATTTTAAAGTTTCGTAAAATCAAAAAAGTTTTTTAGACACACACTACAGATTTAGTCTAAATAAGTATAAATTTGTGCGGGAATTAAAGAAATTTACAAGTTAAAATTGCTTGTGTAAACTGGAAACAGCATTTATGAATAAAGGATTTAAAAAAAACATTGGACTATTGCACTTGTGGCTAGGTCTTGGTTCTGGTTTAATTGTTTTTATTGCTGCATTAACGGGCAGTATTTTGGTTTTTGAAAAAGAAATTGACGGCGCCATTCATCCGGAATATTATAATGTTGCTGCAGTAGGAACGACTAAAAAAACGATTGATTATTGTACTGATATACTTCAGAAACAATATTCGATAAAAAAGATTACGCGTATTTATACGTTTAATGATCCTTCGCGTACCATGCAAATTTTAGCCAAAGACTCTGATAAAAAAGCACAGTTTTTTTCTATCGATCCTTACACGGGTAAAGTTCTCGCTACAACTCCTCAGGAAAAAAGATTTTTTGTTTTTGTTTTAAAATTACACCGACAGTTATTGCTGGGTGACACCGGCCAAATCATCATGGGAACTTCATGTTTGATATTTGTTTTCATGCTTATTTCAGGATTAATTTTATGGTGGCCAAAAAAGATAAAAAACCTAAAACAAAGACTTACTGTAAAATGGATCGCTTCTTTTAAAAGAGTCAACTGGGATTTTCACTCGACTTTTGGATTTTACAGCTTTTTTATTTTATTACTAATTTCATTAACCGGATTAAGTTTTGCTTTTACCTGGTTTCAAAACGGTGTTTATTTTCTCGCTGATGGTACTACGAAAAAGCCTTCTGCTAAAGTAAAAAATCCAACAAAAATAGATCCTAAACTGAATCATACGGCTTTCTACCAAAGTATTTGCGATAAGACGGATAGTATTTTTCCTTATGAAGGAAACATCCAGATCAGGATGCCTGTTGACACCATTAATAGTATTACAGTATTAAAAGAATATTCAGAAAAAACAATTCCGCATCAATCCAGCGCTGCTTATTTTGATAAATATACGGCCAAAGAAATTGAAGCAAGACCTTATGAAAATTTTTCGAACGGAGATAAAATAAGACGTCTCAACTACCCTATTCATACGGGAAGTATTTACGGTTTACCAACCAAAATACTTGCGTTTTTGGTTTCTCTTTTTGCTTTGACTTTACCTATTACAGGATTATTGATCTGGTTAGGGAAAAAGAAAAAAACAGCGAAGTCGTAAGAGCTTATCAAATTCACAATTAGCAGGTTATTCGCTCTGTCTGTCATTTCGAGGAACGAGAAATCTCCGCGAGCAGCTCGACAAAGCTAGGACTCTCTTTGCGGAGTTTCTTCTGGAGATTTCTCGTTCCTCGAAATGACAAATTAACCAAAAATATTATTATGAAAATGATTGCCCTAGCCCCGATAGAAGAGGAAATCCTTTTGTGCCGGGGTTCGGCACAAAAGATTGGAACGTATAGCGGGATTAGCTCCTTAAAAAAAACTTTCTAAAAAAGCTTAACTTGATGAGATTGCCCGAAACAAAAAAGGATTTAAAACTCAAAATAATGAAGCTTTAAATCCTTTTTTTTAATATGTCTGATTGATTACGCAGGAATTAGATTTGTAGCAATACCTATTCTGTTCCAGGCATTAATGGTAATAATGGCCAAAATTACCTGAGCCAAATATTTCTCATCGAGAACTTTAGCTGCAGCTTCGTAAGTTTCGTCTTTGACATGATTACTTATTAAAGTGATTTCTTCGGTCAAAGCCAAAATCGCTCTTTCTTCATCGGTAAAAAACGGAGTATCACGCCATGCATTCAAAGCATAAATACGTTGTTCTGTTTCGCCTGCTTTTCTTGCATCTTTGGTGTGCATGTTAATACAAAACGCACAACCATTTATTTGCGAAGCTCTAATTTTAATTAACTCTTTGTGCGTTCTTGTTAGCGATGTGCTTTCGATAAATTTCTCCAGTCCTAAAATAGCGTTGTATCCTGCTGGTTCTACTTTGTCAATATGAATTCTTGTTTTCATTTTTTTTCAATTTAGATGATTATTGTTTTAATTTAAGCGATATGATATTTCTCTAATAAAAAATTAAGATTTTGAAATTCTCTTACTGTCAGTTTGTGCGAAAGTTTTTCTTCTAAAATCTCCATTTTGGGCTTTAAATCTTTCATGATTTCAAGCCCGGATTTTGTGATGAATACGTCTATTTTTCTTCGGTTTTTGCTGCAAACTTCTCTGGTTACGAAACCTTTTAGAAGTAATTTATCGACCAAGCGTGTGGTATTACTGGTTTTGGAAATCATTTTTTCCTGAATATCGCACATATTGGTCGCTTTACCATTTTGATCTTGCAGAATCGCCATAACATTATATTGTTCTGATGACAAATGATATTGCTTTAAAATCTCTCCAAAACCTTCCGACAATAGATTTTGTGTATGCAGAATATTCAACAAAGTCTTTTTGTTTAAAGCTATTAAAACCGATTCGTTTGTTGTAATTGTATTCATCATTTGTTTTTCTATACCGCAAAATTAGAACAACAAACTGGATGCAAAATATACCAATTTTAAAATAAAGACTAGCCCAGTTAAATGATATAAAAATCAAATAATTTATATGCAAAAAAAGATAGCCACAGATTAAAGGATTAAAAAAATTAGCTTAAATCTATTTGAATCTGCGTGAAAAAACTTTAAACACACAGAAATACTAAAGCTACATTTCTATGTGTTTAAATTATACTCATTGGTTTATAAGCTCTTTTTAAGAATCTCAAATGCTTTGATGATTTCGTTGTCATCGATAGAAGCAAAACCAATTCTCATGGCATTTTTATCGAAAGATTCATTTTTATAAAAAAGTCCGTTATCGATATGAAGTCCATTTTTTAGGGCATTTTGGGACATTTTGATTAAATCTGTTTTTTTATCGAAAGTTGCCCAAACCGCAAGTCCGCCTTCCGGGATTTCAAATTCAATATCATTTTTAAAGTCCGTTTCAAGAATATCACAGAAAAGATTTCTTCGATGTTTATAAATTTTTAATGATTTGCGAAAGTGTCTTTCCATTTCGCCATTATTAAACAATACCGAAAAAGCATCTTCAAGAAGCGTATCACCTTGTTTATCGATCAGTTCTCGCAACGATGCCGCAGCATTAATAAAAGCTGGTGGCCCAGACATAAACCCAATTCGTAAAGCCGGAGCAAAAGTCTTCGAAATTGAACCTATGTAAATAACATTATGATTGTGGTCGATACTCGCCAAAGGCAAATACGGTTTATTTTCGTAATGAAAATCGAAATCATAATCGTCTTCGATAATAGCAAAACGATATTCCCTGGCGAGATTTAATAATTTCAATCTACGCTCCATACTTAAGGTTACAGTTGTCGGGAAATGATGATGCGGAATGATGTAAAGTGCTTTTATGGTTTGTTTGCGTAAAATATTTTCGAGATAATCAATGTCCATCCCGTTTTCATCAACCGGAATACGAATTAATTTCGCTCCTGAATGTTTGAAAGTATCATCGGCATAACCGTAATTTGAAACTCCTACAGCAACGGTATCACCAATAGTAAGAAGTAATTGAGCGGTAAGGTAAATTCCCATTTGGCTTCCTTTAGAAATCAAAATATTATCAGGCGAAGCCACCAATCCTCTTGTATTCGAAAGATAGTTTGAAATCGAAATACGCAAATGTTCAGATCCTTTTGAGCTGCCATATTTCAGGAAGTTTTTACCGTAAAATTTTCGTGAAAGACTTCTGTATTCACGCATTAACTGATCTACAGGCGCCAGACGAACATCAGGAAAACCATCATCGATTCTAAGTCCGGTTTTTTGAAAATTTGTACTTGGAATACTATTGCTAAAATGATTGGTCCATATAAAAGACTCTTGCTGATTATGGTTTTTATCAGTTTGAGGCAAATTAGGTTTGGAAATCACAGGCAATTTTGAAAGTACAAAAACCCCTTTTCGCTCAACAGATTCAGCCCAACCCTGACTGATTAATTCTTCGTATGCCAGTTTTACGGTATTTCTGTTAATGCCAATTAGATCTGCCAATACTCTCGAGCTCGGCAATACATCCGAAGGCTGAAGCGTACCGTTGGTAATCAGGGATACAAAATTATTGCATACCTGAATATAGATATTGACGGATGAATTTCTATCGATTTGAATTAAGGATTTATATGGCAACATCTGGGCTGTAGTTTTTATAAAAATTGGTATACAAAGTTAACCCAAAACAGCGCTACTTTTGACAAAAATTATTAAAATGAAAAAAATATTAGTTATCAATTCAAGCGCAAGAACGCTTAATTCTCACAGCAGAAATCTTACTGAAGTATTTGTAAACCATTGGAAAAGCATTCATACTAATCCTGAAATTACGTTTCGTGAATTAGGAAATACGGATGTTCCTCATATTAATGAAAATTGGATTGCAGCAGCTTTTAAACCTGAAACAGCAAGATCTGAGGAAGAAAAAGAAGCGCTAAAAACAAGTGATCTATATATTGCAGAATTACATCAGGCGGATATTATTGTTGTAGGAACTCCTATGTACAATTGGTCGGTACCGAGCGCGCTAAAAGCTTATATTGATCAGGTTGTGCGCGTAAATGAAACCTGGAAACTGAATCCGGGTAATTATGAGAATCCATATATTGGTTTATTAGAAAACAAAACAGTGGTTTTATTATTATCGAGAGGTTCTCAGGGATATGAAAAAGGAGAATTTAACGCGCATATGAATTTTCAGACCGATTATTTAAAAACAGTTTTTAATGTTATGGGCGTACACAATATTCATATGATTGCAATCGACGGAGCGACTCTTAATCCGGAACTATTGAAAGAAAAAATAGAAAATTCACATCAAAAAGTACAATCTCTTATCGAGAAAGAATTGCTTTAAAATGGCACGAATGAAAAATAATGTTCTCAAAGGAAGTTTGTTTATTGCACTTGGAGCCTCGAGTTACGGCATGCTGGCGACCTTTGTAAAAATGGCTTATCAGGAAGGATTTTCAACGGCCGAAGTGACGCTTTCGCAATATATTCTTGGCTTTGCAGGACTTTTGATTTTGAGTTTATTTTCTAAAACAAAACAGAAAGTTAAGACTGAAAAATCGAATTTTAAAAGTGTTTTTAAGTTGATTCTTGCCGGAACTTCTTTGGGCTTAACCAGTACTTTTTATTACTTATCTGTGCAATATGTACCTGTGAGCGTTGCGATCGTATTGCTAATGCAAACTGTTTGGATGGGCGTTATTGCAGAAATGATTATTTATAAAAAAATACCCGGATTACGTAAAATCATTTCGGTTTTAATCATTTTGATTGGGACAGTATTAGCGACCAATTTGCTGCAGGAGTCTGTAATTATAAATTGGACAGGCTTTTTCTGGGGAATTATGGCGGCGCTTTCATATACGGCTACTATGTATTCTTCGAACAATATTGAGCTGGATTCTCCTCCGTTAAGAAGAAGTCTTTTTATGATTTTAGGAGGATTTATTGTTATTGCTCTGATATTTCATTCTTCGATAAATACTCATTTTTCAACTGGTATTTTTATGCGTTGGGGAATTGTACTTTCCCTGTTCGGCACGATCCTCCCTCCTCTTTTATTTACAAGAGGAATGCCTTTAACCGGAATGGGTTTGGGCGCTATTATTGCTTCTGTAGAAATTCCTGTTTCTATACTTGTAGCGTATATTTGGCTCCAAGAACCTGTAGATTTTATACAATGGATGGGTGTAATTCTGATTCTGTTTGCAGTAGTATTGATGAATATACGGAAAGGTTAAATTCCAAAAATTAAATTCCAAATTCCAATTAGCGTTGGAATTTGGAATTTATTTATTGAAGTTTATTTTTAAGATTTAACCGTAACCGTTGCTAAATTCTGTACTCTTTGTTTATTGAAAAGCATGAAAACAATAACAACAATAGCAATTAGAGAAATATTGGCAAAGCCTAATAACAACTGACTTTTTACAGCATATAAATTAACAAATCCGTAGCTGAATAAAGAGCTTAACATATAAGTTCCTCCGCCTGTAAGTCCGCTGGCAACTCCGGCATTTTTAGAAAAACGACTTAGACAATAGCTGTAGATATTATTATAAATGAAGCCTCCGCAAATATTAAGCGCTAAAGTATATCCTACCAAAGTGTAAATATTACTGGCTATAGAAGAAGTTGCAATCATTAATACTACCAAAACTACTTGTGTTGAAACGGCAATAGTAACTTTTTTGGCCAATGGTTTATGAATCAATGATTTTGAAATAATACCGCCTGCCATAACTCCTAAACCGGACAATAATGAGCTATAGCCTGTTGTAATGGCTGAATATCCAAGAACGCGCTCTATAATAAAAGGACTTGATAAGCTATACACTAAAACAACGCTATAACACATAGCCAGAATTAAAACACCAAAAGTAAAATCATGTGATTTTAGCATTCCTGAATAGGTTTGTGCAATGCTTTTTAGTTTGAAAGGATGAGAAAATTTTAAAGTTTCTCCGCTATATACAAGTTCTAAAGCCAGGAAAATCAATGATAATCCGCCAAGGAAATAAAAATTAGATCTCCAGCCAAAACTATGTTCTAAATATCCACCTAAAAAGGGCGCCATAATGGGTGCGCATGCCCAAATAATAGAAAATAAACTAATGTAGCTTTTTAGTTTTTCGCCTGAATAGAGATCGACAAAATAGGCTCGTTTGGCAATAACGATAAAGGCAATTGCAATTCCCTGAATAATTCTCATGGCATAAATAACATAAATATCAGGTACTAAAGCAATCACAAAACTGGCTATAGAAAATACGGCAAGCGAAGCAATATTAATTTTAAAACGTCCGAAACTGTCTAAAATACTCCCTATAAAAATCTGGCTTACGCCGAGGCTAAACATAAAGAAAACAAGCGAAAGCTGAACGGCTCCTGCTGAAACGTGTAAATCTTTTGCCATAGCCGGAAGCGAAGGCAAATAAATATCTGTGGCAAATCCGGATAGCGGAATTAAGGATAGGGCTAATAAGGTACTAAAGCCCTTATGGTTTTCTTGTAAATTTCTCATTTTTTAAATTAGTTACTATTAAATCAGACCGATCGGTCTAAAAAAGTTTAAAAAAAAACTACAATACATAGTTTTCAAATTCTGTTTTAATGCTGTCCAGAATAATTTTCATTTGGTCATCAGTTCCTAGAATTTTTCTACATAAAATTGCGCCTTCTATCATGGCGAAAACTTTTATGCTAAAATGCTCCGGATTAATATCTGATGATAATTCATTGTTTTTTATTCCTTCTTCAGCAATGGTAAAAAATCTGTTTTGGGCAGCACGAATGGCTTTTTTAACCTGTTCTTTCATGGCAGGATTGGTATCGTCAGCTTCTACTCCAAAATTCAAAATCGGGCAGCCATCTGCTGTATTGATGTCATTGGCATACACATTTAGCAAATTAATCAGTTTTTCTCTGGCTGATTTTCCTTCGGCTACAGCCAAATTTAATTTAGTCGATAATTGAGATCTTAGGTATAAAAATGACTCTTTACAAATTTCTTCTTTGCTTTCGAAGTTTCCGTAAATACCGCCTTTAGCCAGTTTGGTAGCTTCCATAATATCGCTTAATGAAGTTCCGGCCATTCCTTTTTTGTTGATTATATGCGCCGATGCTTCAATAATAAATTGTCTGGTTCTTTCTGCTTTACTCATGACTTTCTTATTTGAGAGAACAAATTTAGACCGTTCGGTCTTTATTTGCAAATATTTTAACTTTTAATTTAATTATGAGTTACTTACATGTTATTTGTTTTTTAGAAAATGGCCCCCGGATTGTACGGATTAAACGGGTTTGCACTGATTTATTATTATTGATTTTTTAAATTTTTCTCTTCTTACGACAAACCTGACAGGTTTTAAAAACCTGTCAGGTTTAGTACATGAAACTAGAATATCTTTTTTATTTCGGAAAATAATTACCTTTCCATAACAGTTTCACAGATCCTATTGTCACTCCTAAAACGACAACATTCATGATACAAAATATAATTATCGCTAGAATCGAAACCGTAAAATCAGCACTTTTTAAAGCAAAAATCGAAAGTCCTTGTGATAATGTTGCAATGCCGAAAGTATATGCCCAATATCCGGGTGCAAAGGCTTGTTCTTTTAACCATTTAAAAGCAAAAGTTATGGCAACAAAAACAAATACTGCATACCCCATTAAACCATAAACTATCGGAATACTTAGATTATTTCCGCATAAAACCTGATAGGCGACAAATAAAATTACAGCCGGCGCCATGTAAATTCCCATAAAGTTTCTCGTTTTTGCGCCAAGTCCGCCCACGGTTAATTGTTGCGTAATTACAGAATCCATAATGAGCCACGAAATAGTTCCGATTCCTAAAAGTACATAACCGTAATTCGTATATCCTAATAATCCGGCTGCAAGTGCATTAACCAAAATACTGGCGGTAAAAGTCAGGAATAAAGAAGGTGTTGTATGTTCGGTTTGGCGTTCTTGTGTCCATAAACCCGAAAGTTTGTAAGCTCCATAAATAAGGTTTGATACAGAACCCACCCAAAACAAAGAAATAGCAATTGACTGACTGTAAATATGAATCGCGATTGCCATTAGTATAATCGATTCAGGAATTAAAGCCAGAAACGACGATTGTACAGGATCATTAAATTCGGTTACAGCCAGTTTTCTGTGCTGAATCCATTTGTTGCAATACAGCAATAACCACCATAAAAACGATAGCAAGGCTAAACCTTCTAAGACTTCTCCAATATAAGAAGGTAAATGCCATAATGATGTGGCGTTTCTCCAGGCATTTCCTGTTTCTGCTAATCCTAACGTCATGGCAAAAAAGGAAGCGGGCGCGATTGGCAATGTAATCTTTTGTTTTTGAAACTGTTGTTGTGCGGTTTTGTCTACGATTTTGTTCATTATTAAAATATTTGATTTAACTTTGAGCAAAATTATACTGATTTAAGGATTTTATAATTGTAATATCATTCGTTAATTTAGTAATATGTTGTTATGATCAAAACCAATTTATACCTTCCGTACGAAGTTGTTTTTAAAGAAATAAACGAATCCCTACATACAGAAGTGGGTAATAATTTCTTTGAATTACTTTATATTGTTTCGGGAACCGGCATACAAACGATCAATGAAAATCGATTGTCGTATGAACCGGGACATCTATTTTTGATCACGCCTCAGGATTCTCATGCATTAGAGATTGCAAGTCCTACAACTATTTTTCAGCTGCGTTTTACGGATATTTACATTAAAAATGGTCCTTTTACATCGAATAATCTTTATAAACTTGAATACATTTTACAACACGCCCATCATCAGCCGGGATGTATTTTAAAAAGAATTACCGACAAAAATCTGGTGCATCCTGTTATAGAAGCTATCAGGCATGAATACCACAATCCTACTTTGTATAATACAGAATTGATTCAGTTGTTGATTAATACTTTGATTGTAATTATTGCCCGAAATATCTCTGAATATCTTCCGGAAAACATCAACAAACAATCTGACGGAAAAGCGCATACCTTACTGGAATACATTCAAACGCATATTTACGAACCTGAAAAATTGAGTGTAACGGTTATGAGTGAAAAATTCGGCATTTCTGAAACTTATCTTGGCAGGTATTTTAAGAAACAAGCCAATGAAACTTTACAGGATTATATTTCGAAATACCGCATAAAACTGGTCGAAAACCGATTACTTTATAGTGATTTGCGTGTAGGCGAAATTGCGAGTGAATTGGGTTTTAATGATGAAAGTCATCTCAATAAAATCTTCAAAAAACATCGGGGCACTACTCCATCTGCTTTTAGAAAAAATCAGGTCAATTAATTCGTTTGTAATTTTAAGATTTTAAACTCATTACTAATCTTTATTTCTAAATTCTCTTTAACACCTGAACTTTCCAAAATTGATCAACTTAAGGATTGTCTATTTCAACTTTTAAATTGTCCGTTTCAACATTTTTTCAATTTTAAATTGATGGCTTATGGCGCAAATTTGTCCTATAAATCAACTTAAAAAATAGAAATCATGAGTACAAAAACAACAAAAATTATTTACTGGACAGGAATCATTTTAACTTCTTTATGGTTTGGCGCCAGCGGTTTTTTCGAACTAACAACCAATCCAATCGTTTGGGCAATTACACAACAATTGGGCTATCCGGAACATTTTATTTATCTGCTTGGCGTAATGAAAGTTGCCGGAGTAATCACTTTATTAATTCCGAACAAATTGTTACGATTGAAAGAATGGGTATTTGCAGGAGTATTTTTTGACATTACTTTCGCCTTCTTCTCTAAACTCGCCGTTTTAGGTTTTCCCGCAACTACAGATGCTATTATTGCTTTTGTAATGGTAAGCGTAACTTATATCATGTTTAGAAAATTGTATACAGCAACTTATACCTTAAATAATTAAGCATACAGACCTTTACTTTTTTAATCCTGCAATCCCGATAGCTATCGGGATTGCGCTTTTCAATCATTCAAAATAAACACAATGAAAAATACACTTTTAATAAGCGCTCTCGTTGCGCTTTCCGTTCTCTTTTCGCTCAACTGTTTCATGTTTCCGGATAGTTACGAAGAACTGACCGGAAAATTAAAATCAGAAAAAATTAAACTCGAAACTTCTAATACTAACGGATTTGCCGTTGTAGAACTTTTTACTTCCGAAGGTTGTTCGAGTTGTCCGCCTGCAGATGAATTGATGGCAAAATTACAGCAGGAAAGCCAAAACCAAAACATTTACTTCCTGGCGTATCATGTTGATTATTGGGATCGTTTGGGTTGGAAGGATCAGTTTAGTTCAAACGAATTTACAGTTCGACAACAACAATATCAAAACTGGCTGAATCTTTATGTGATGTATACGCCGCAATTTATCATTAACGGAATGACCGAATTTGCGGGTTATAATGAAACAACGCTTTCTAAAAAGATTTCGGATGCTTTGGTAATGAAACCCACTTCTAATCTGGAACTTATCGCAAAAAGCACTGATAAAGATTCTATAAGCATTCATTTTAAAACAAATGAGATTCAGGAAAACAGCAATTTGTTTATTGCTACGGTTCAAAAAGAAGCTATTTCGAAAGTCGCACGTGGGGAAAATAAAGGAGCTACTTTACATCACGTTCAGATTGTAAGACAGCTTAAAGGTTTTCCTTTAAATGAAAAAGAAGATAATTTGAAAGTTGCAAAACCAACTAATTTTGAAGCTAAAAATTGGGAATTAATAGGCTTTATTCAAAATATTTCTACTGGGAAAATTTCCGCTACAGCGAAAGTTAATTTGATGTGAAAATTGCCCACAGATTAAACGGATTTAAACTGGTATTCACTGATTATTCTTTTTATGATCAGTGATTTTTTATGCCAAAGATTAAAATGATTTTAAAGATTTTTTTTAATTAAAAATCATTTTAATCTGTGAAATCTGTGGCATATAAATTTTAAGTATAAAGCTATTTATCTATTCTCTAACCAGCTCAAAAAAGCAGTTGCTTTGTCTTTTCCTACCAATAATTTTTCTTCGGTTGGTATCGTTAATTTCAGGATTAATTTGCGGGAAAAATAATGTTCTGCTTCTCTAATGGCCGAAAAATTAATCAGATACTGTCTATTTGTTCTAAAGAATTGAGTTGGCGATAAAAGTTTATGCACTTCATCCAGAGATTGCGTGATCTGATATTCGGCTTTATCGAAAGTCATAATCGTGGGCGTTTCATTTTTAATGTAAAAAAATGCAATATTCTCTGTAAGAACGGTTTGATATTTATTGTTTTTGAAAACTAAAAAACTAGTCTTTCCTGTATTCTCGCCTGTTCTGGTTAATAAATAATCGAAATCAGGCATCGCTTTTTTATTTCTTTGAAAGAAATTCTTCAGTTCTCCTGCTTTTTTAATCGCCTGAGCAATGCTTTCTCTTGAGAATGGTTTCAATACATAATCGATTCCGTTTGCTTTAAAAGCTTCAATCGCATAATCATCAAAAGCGGTACAGAAAATTACAGGCGATAAAACTTCGACATTTTTAAAAATTTCAAAACACAATCCATCCGCCAACTGAATATCCATAAAAATAAGATCCGGCTGATCATTCTCTGATAAATAACTCACAGCGCCGTCTATACTTTGTATGTACGACAAAATTTGAGCATCTGGCCTGATACTCAATATAAGCTGACCAAGTGCTTTGGCCGTTTTTACTTCATCTTCAATTATTACGATAGTCATAGGTCATTGGTATTTTTACTTTAAAAGTAGTTTCGTTTTTCTCGATTTCAATTTCTCTGTGAATCAAATGCGAAAAGCGCTGGTTAATATTGTCCAATCCTACGCCGGTAGACAATACGCCTCTTTTGAGCTGTATTTGATTTTCGATCACCAGGAAATCTCCTTCGGTATATAATTTAATGTGTAGGGGTTTATCTAATGAAACCACGTTGTGTTTGATGCAATTTTCGATTAATAATTGCAATGTAAAAGGCGGAACAGCCGAATCGTATTGTCTTTGATCGACTTTGTTTTCAAGAACAAATCCGTCCTCGAAACGGGCTTTTAAAAGGTATACGTACGAATCCAAGATCTGAAGTTCTTCTTTTAGCGGAATCAAATCCAGTTTTCGGCTTTCTAATGTAAATCGATAAAAATCGGATAATTTCAGGATAAAATCAGAACTCTGCGGATCCTGAATATCAACCATCGATTTTAAAGTATTGAGACTATTAAACAAAAAATGCGGATTAACCTGTTGTTTTAAAAGTTCGTATTGCGCGCCCAGATTTACAGCTTTGGTACGTTCTAGTTCTACGCCCATTTGTTGGGTTTGGTAGTTTTGAAAAAGCAAATGCAAAAACATATACACAATCAAATTGATTAAAACACCTCGCAGTTCGAACATGATTGGCGCGTCCATTTTTGATATTTGAAAAAGTTCCTGATGCCCAATTACCAAAATCACCATGACCACAATACCCATTATAACGCTCAGTAAAAGTTTCCAGTTGAATAAACTTTGATGCGTGCGTTGCGAAGAAAATTTAGGCAAACTGTACATGTTATAATACCATATAAAAACGGAAAACAACAAGGTAATCGAAGAGTTTATAATGATGTCTCCCAGAGTAGAATCGCCATCAAATAATTTGGGTATCGAAGCAAGAATTGCCAGTGCTATAGAACTTCCCCATATAACTTTTGAGGAAACCTGAAAGCGTTTTACTTTTTCCATATTTGCGTTTTTTTTAATCTTGCTTTGGTAAAGATAGAATTTTTTAGAAGTATTTTATATTGAAAATACTGTTGTAATGCTAAAAAAAAGTCTTGATTTCTTTAAGTTTTGTATTAATTAATTACTTTAAATAACACACTAAAATTAATTGATTTTCTTTTATTAAGGTTGATTTTTTATTTGTGTTAGTATTTAATAAATACTTTGCTTCGAAAATAAGTCTGCGCATTTTTGTCATTTCGACGAAGGAGAAATCACACACGAAATTCTATCCTGAATGTCGCCAATCTTTGTCGAGCTTCTGGTGGAGATTCCTCCTTCGTCGGAATGACAAAAATGACGATTATAAATGCTAAAGAAGGGTTCTAATCCTTTAAAAAGAATAGGAAATCTAAATTATAAATGTGCATATTATCAAACCTTAAAAACTGTAAACCAATACCGTATCACTAAATAAAGCTGGTTCATCAAAAACTAATTTCTTCTCGGTAAAACCCATTAAAGAATTTCCAAATAGATTTATTTTGTCTTTATCGATCACCTTAATCATCGAAAGATTATTGGCATAATTACGGTTATTTTCGTTTAAAACAGTATTCCATTTTTGACTTGATAATTCAGAGCGCAGGTCTTTTGAGAATTTATTTAATGTTGCAATACTGTCATTCTCATTCATAATAAATTTAGGAAATATAAAGGATTCAAATATTTGATTATTTTGAGAATGTATGGCTTTATATAAACTATTACTTGAGTAATTTTGAGCGTTAGATTTTACAGATAAAAAGAAAAATGCAACGACTAAAAAAGAGAATATTGATTTCATAATGATAGAATTTAAGAGTTAAAAAGTGTTTTAATTTTAAACAAATTTATACCATTGCCATTATAATAAGAAGCCTAAAAAAGGTCAAACGGACAACTTAAAAGCTGAATTGGACAAGTCTCGATTTGAAGAAATTTATGTGTTTATATTTTTTGAATTGTATTGCCCAAAAGAATCGCGCAAAGTCGCAAAAGCGCAAAGAAAAATAAGCAAAAGAGCTAAACTTTGCGACTCTGCGACTTTGCGCGAGAATAAATTTTACTATATAAAAAAGTGCGAAAAAAACTTTACCTTTTAAATATTGATTGTTTCTCCAATATCTGGCAAATACAAACTCAAACCTGCGTTTTTAAATTCTTCGATTGCATTGTTTTTATTCATTTTAATAAATCCGAATGTATCATAATGAACGCCAATGACTTTTTTCGTTTTTACAAGTTCTGCTGCTTCAATCGCATCGTCGATTCCCATTGTCAATAAATCTCCTACGGGGAAAACTGCAAAATCTAAATCTACCCATTTTGCCACCAAACTCATATCTAACGTAAGTGCCGTGTCGCCGCTGTAATAAAAACTACCTTCGGATGTTTTAAAAGCAAATCCGCTGGCAGATCCTGCGTATGCACCATCCGGAAAACTGCTTGAATGCTGCGAAATAAAAGCTTTTACAGTTCCGAATTCAAAAGTGCCTTTACCTCCTGGATTTATAGGCTGAAGATTTTTAAGTCCGAGTTTACCAAAATAATGGTACAATTCCCAACTGCCAAATACGGTTGCTCCCGTACGATTTGCAATGATTTCTACATCGAGCATATGATCAAAATGTCCGTGCGAAACAAAAATATAATCTGCTTTAATTGTATTAATATCAATGTCTTTTGCTAATTCGTTTCCTGAAATAAAAGGATCAAACAACAAGTTTTTGCCCTCTACTTCTACTGAAAAGCAAGAATGGCCGTAATAGGTTACTTTCATATTTATATATTTTAATGGTTAATTCAGAATTACTAAATTACTAAAAATCAAATAATTAACTCAATAAGTTTTAAATCAAGCTGTAAAAAATTTTCTCGTAATTTTATAATGAAGGTTCTTGAAAAGCTGCTTTATTAGCACCTAAAATAATTCCGTCGTTTCTATCCTGAACAAAACCAATTACTTCCCAGTCTTTTGTATTAAAGTCTTTAGGCAAATGAACAATAGCAATTCCAGATCTGTCTTTGTTGAGATTTACGGTATGCAAATGATGTACGATTTGATAATGCGATAAAATACGATGAGCATTCTCCCCTCTTTTCACATTGCTTTTCGCCGCTTTCTGAACTACTGCAATCAATAAACGACTGTTTTTTGATGCTCCTTCTACGGCATATTTTACCGAGAGACTATTGTTGATTTCGCTTGCTTCTAACTTTAAATCGGCAACAGCGGGTTTAGAAAGTGCTGATTTAATCGCATTTCTCACCACAGGTTCCTGCGAAGCAATATATTCTGATTTTCCATTAACAATTACTTGTGGTGTGTAGATAGGCTCTTTTCCTAAAAATTTAGCGTATTCGTATTGTCTTTGAGTATAATCGGGATTGCTAAAAATATCTTTCCAGCCTTGTTTGTCCCAATAATCAACATGGTAGGCCAAAACATATAAATTGTTGTCTTTATACTCGCTCTGAATTTTTCCCATCAATTCATCCGCGGGAGGACAACTCGAGCAACCTTCTGATGTAAATAATTCTAAAAGTGCAAAACTTTTCACTTCTTTTTTATCGGGATTGTTTTGAGCAAAAGCAGTTGTTCCTATAAAAAAAGCCAATAAAGCAGTGAGATGTATTAATTTTATTTTTTTCATGATTTCTATTTTTTATAATCTAAAAAGCCTCCACTTTCGAAGAGGCTTTCTGTTTAAAATATTAAAGAATATTAATGGTAACATCAATGTTCCCTCTTGTTGCTTTAGAATACGGACAAGTTTGGTGCGCAGCATCTGTAAGTTTTCTTGCAACTTCAGGATCAATTCCCGGAAGGCTTACGTTAAGACGTGCTTGTAGAAAATATTCTCCATCAGCCAGACATAAATCAACCTCTGCATCTACAGCAGTTTCTGCCGGAACTTTAACGCCTAATTTTGAAGCTGCTATTCCCATTGCTCCCATAAAACAAGCTGACCATCCCGCTGCGAACAATTGTTCCGGATTCGTTCCCGGACGTGATGTCCCCGGTGAACTTAATTTGATATTTAATTGATCGTCTGAACTTTGAGATGCTCCTTCGCGACCGCCTGTTGTGTGTGTTTTTCCTGTGTATAATACTTTTGTTTCCATGATTTTTTAATTTTAGATTTTAGACTTAAGATTTTAGATTTATTTGAAAATTTGAATATGAATGCTTAATGATTTAACTGTAAATCGCGTTAAGATTTTTAATTTTAAGGGTTTTAAAAACGTTATGAACGCAAAGCTTTGTGTGCTTTAAAATAGACCTAGCGAACTTTGCGTAAATCCTTGCGTTCTTTGCGGTTAAGCTTTTGTCGTTAAACTTTTCTTTTTGCTTAAATTTTAGTAACATCAATGATCGCCTGAGCAAATGCTTTAGGATCTTCCTGCGGAACATTGTGTCCAATTCCTTTTAAAATTCTGTGTTCGTATTTGCCGGTGAATTTATTGGCGTATGCTTTTCCGTCTATATTGGCGCCGTCAAAGTCGCTTCCTATTGTGATTGTCGGAACTTTAATTGCTGGTCGTTCTGCTAGTTTCTTTTCTAAACTATCGTATTTAGATTCTCCCGCTTCCAGAGATTGTCTCCATCTGTAATTGTGAATTACGATTGCTACATGATCCGGATTATTAAAAGATTGTGCCGTTTGATCGTACGTTGCTTTATCGAAATTCCATAACGGAGAAGCTATTTTCCAGATCAGTTTATTAAATTCATAGGTATTTTGGCTATAGCCTGATTTTCCTCTTTCGGTAGCAAAATAATACTGATACCACCATCCTAATTCAGCCTGAGGAGGTAACGGTTTTAAATTGGCTTCAAGATTTACTATCAGATAACCACTTACAGAAACCAATCCGTTTAGGCGTTCTGGCCAAAGTGCCGCCATAACCACCGCTGTTCTTGCTCCCCAATCGAATCCGCCAATAATGGCTTTATCAATTTTAAGCGCATCCATAAAAGCAATAATATCACTTGCTAATGCTGCTTGCTGTCCGTTTCTAAAAGTGTCTTTAGAAAGAAAAGTCGTAGTTCCTGATCCTCTTAAATAAGGCGTAAGAACTCTGTATCCTTTCGCTACTAAAATAGGCACTACTTCATTATAACTGTGAATATCGTAAGGCCATCCATGAAGCAAAATTACCGGAGTACCAGTTGAAGGTCCTGCTTCTGTGTAGCCCACATTCAATAATCCGGCATTAATTTGTTTTAATGTTCCCAGAGAACTTGCCGTTGTAACTTGTTTTTCTGATTGCGCATTTACCAATGTCATCGCAAAAAATAAAGCTGCTACTAAAACTATTTTTGAAGTTGTTCTATTTACAAAACTACCTCTATCTTTTTGTATTGTTTTCATAATTCTTTTTATTTTAACAGTTTGATTATTAGTTAATTTCTTCGTCAAAAGTATACCGATAACCATCTTTGTACAATCAGAAAATAGTTGAAACGGACGAAGTAAAACCTGAAACGGACAAACCTAAACCTGAGATTTTTTATTTTTTCATAATCATAATCGGTTGCCCCTTCTCTACAATATAAGTCGCTAACTCAGCCGCTTTTGCATTGGTATGATTGTTTGCCGAGTGAAATTTTCCTGCAGGAATAAAAAGAACTTCGCCAGCTTTTAAGGTTACCGGAGTTTCATCTTCAATCTGGTATTCTAATGCGCCTTCCAGAACATAGATTACTTCTTCTCCCGGATGTGCGTGTTTGCCAAACGAAGTATGAGCATCAAAATCAATTCGGGCCTGAACCATTTCTTTTCCCGGAATACTTAAATCATGTTTTTGTAGATCGGTACGTTTTACTCCGCTTTTTTGCGCCTGAGCATTTGATGGAGCGAACAATGCAATAAGTCCTACGATCAAGATTGCGTATATTTTATTTGTTTTCATTTTGTTTGTTATTTTAGATTATGTGTTTAATAATTTTTCTCGCAGATTGAGCAGATTGGGCAGATTTTATTTTTAAATCTTTAAATCCTTTGCTTTGATCTTAAACACATAGAAACATAGCTTTACTGAATCAAAAAAGGGCGTTTCACTTTAAATAGTACCGCATAGCAGGACTATGTTTAAAAATCTTGATTTTTTAAAACGAACTTTATGTAAATTATAAAATCTATGTTTCTATGTGTTTAAATAAATCTACATAACGATTTCTAGTTATTTTCTCAAAGATTTAAACGCTGCGCGAAGTTCTTCTGTAAAAAGTTGTGGTTCTTCCCAAGAAGCAAAATGTCCACCTTTTGAAACTTCATTAAAATAGATCAGGTTTTTATAACTTTTCTCTGTCCAGCTTTTTGGTGCCTGATAAATTTCTCCAGGGAAAACAGTTACTGCCACCGGAATTTTTATATCGTTTGTTTTTTGTTCTACCACATTAAAGTTGTTGGTATTATTCTCCCAATACAATTGTGCCGATGAGTTGGCAGTGTTTGTTAACCAATACAAAGTAATATCATCTAACATTTCGTCTTTTGTAAGCGATTTTTCTGCATTTCCGCCGCTATACGTCCATTCGTTGAATTTATCTAAGAAAAACGAAGCCAATCCCACCGGAGAATCCGTAAGTCCGTATCCTAAAGTCTGAGGGCGAGTTACCATCATTCCGGCATAACCACCACCTCTGGTATATAATTTATTAAGTGATACAAAAGCCGCTTTTTCTTTAACCGACAATCCTGCAGGAGCCGGATCTCCGTCTTTTAAAGCTTTTGCAATATCAGCAGGAACTGTTGCCGGCATGTTTACATGAATTGCCAATAATCCTTGCGGAGCCTGACGCGCCATCGCATCTGCAATTACAGAACCCCAATCGCCTCCTTGAGATACATAATTTTTATATCCTAAACGTTTCATTAAAACATCCCAGGCATTTCCAATTTTTTCTGGTCCCCAGCCTGTTCCTGTTGGCTTTTCCGAAAAACCATAACCTGGCATCGACGGAATTACAAGATCAAAAGCATCTTCGGCTTTTCCGCCATAAGCTGTAGGATCTGTTAGCGGACCAATTACTTTTAGAAGTTCAAAGAAAGATCCCGGCCAACCATGCGTAATTATTAATGGTAATGCGTTTTTATGTTTTGATTTAATGTGAATAAACTGAATGTCCAATCCGTCGATATTGGTTACAAATTGAGGTAATGCATTTAGTTTAGCCTCGGTTTTACGCCAGTCATAAGTAGTTCCCCAATATTGTACAAGGTTTTGAATTTGCTGTAATTTTACTCCTTGCGACTGATCTGTAACGGTTTCTTTATCCGGCCATCTTGTAGCGTTTACACGAGTTCGAAGATCCGTTAAAGCTTCTTGCGGAATACTAATATGATACGGACGAATTGCCTCGGCTTCATTCGTTGATTTTGCCTGATTTTTTTGCGCGAATCCTGTTGCTGCGATCAGCATAAATGTTCCTGTTGCAATGGCAGCCAGAAAGCTGTTTTTGTTTTTTAGAATTGTTTCCATTTTGATTATAAATTTTGTTATTGTGATTAATTTCTTTGTCAAAAGTATCTCGATAACAAGCGATTTAAAATCAGTAAATAGTCTAAACGGACGAAGTTGATCCCGAAACGGACATTGTGAAAGTTGAATGTTTTAAAACGATTTTAAAGTACTATTGTCATTTCGACGAAGGAGAAATCACACGAGAAATTCCGCATGCCAGATCCCCAATCTTTGTCGAGTTACGTGTGTGATCTCTCCTTCGTCGAGATGACAAACTTTTGCTACATTACCTTTGTCAATTTTTTTTTTCTTGTAAACTTGTCAGACATAGCCCGTGGTTTCAACCACGGGGTGCAATATTATTATACCTCATATTGTGTTCCCGCGGTTGAAACCACGGGCTATGTTTGAAGAAAGAAATTAGCTTACAACTGTCGACAACTTTGTGTTTACAGCATTTATAAACCCGACAGATTTTTAAAACCTGTCGGGTTTAGCGGAACTATTATAAATGAAAAAAGACCACCTTTTGGGCAGCCTCTTTTAAATATTTTTATCTATTTATCCTTTCAAATCATCAAAATAAGCATTCGTTTCTTCTATAAGAGAATGCATCAATTCTTTGGCTTTGGTATGTTTTAAAATTGGAGCAATTTGTCCGCCCCAAAATAAAATCATGTCCCATTTTTGTTGGTCAAGAGCAGCTTTTCGCAACGGTGAAATAAGAGTAGTCTGCAACGGAAACGGAAGAACATTTTCTTCTTTTCCTGCAATTTCTTTGGCTACGCGGCTTGTTAAACCACGACCTAAACGTCCTGTATAAGCACGCGATAAAGTGGTGTATTTTGCTGCATCAGAAAATAACATTTCTCTATGAATAGGTAATGCGTTTGATTCATCGCAGGCTAAAAATGCTGTTCCTATCTGAGCCGCACTTGCGCCCAGAGCCAATGCTGCTGCAACGCCTTTTCCGTTGGCAATTCCGCCCGCAGCAATAATAGGTGTTTTTACTTTTTCGCGAATGAGTTGTAGTAATACAAAAGTTCCTGTTAGTGATGATTCGGCGGAAGCCAAAAACGAAGGTCGATGTCCGCCTGCTTCAAAACCTGAGGCAATAATCATATCTACTCCCGCTGCTTCCAGAAAAACAGCTTCGTCTAAAGTGGTTGCAGCACCAACAGTTGCGATTCCGGATCTTCGACATTGCTCTAAAATATCAGCCGAAGGAACGCCAAACATAAAGCTGAATACTTTTGGTTTTACATCTAAAATTACCTCTAATTGATTTTCAAATCTGGATTGAAATGACGCTGGTTTTTCCGGTAACGGAATCCCCACTTCATCAAAATAAGGTTTAAATAATGCTGTGGTTTTGTTATACTCCTCATCTGATAAACCAGAAGGCGAAATATCATGATCTGAAACCCAAAGATTGATGTTATACGGTTTATTGGTTGCTGCCTTTAATTGCTTGTCTGCCTCAAAAATTTCCTGAGGCGACATGGTATAAGCGCCGTATCCGCCAAGTCCGCCAGCGTTTGATACCGCGGCAGTTAATTCTACAGTTGATAAATTACCGCCAAATGGTCCTTGCATGATCGGATACTCAATCCCTAATAATGCTGTAGCTTTTGTATTGTACCACATCTTTTTTTCAATTTAAAGTTATTGGCTTACATCTGTCAGCATTTTATTGACGATAAACCATTTTCCGTTAATCTTATGGAAAGATAAAAAATCCCGATAATTAAACTCGTACATTTTAACATTAATTTCGGCTGTAGCTATTGAATTTACTACATTAATCTTCAAGATTTCTCCTTTAAAAGGTTTTCCTGAATCCTTAGGACTTTGTCTGTTTTTTACGCCATCAAGATAAAGATCTACTGTTTTAAAATAAGGCTGTCCTTTAATATCTCCAAAAAGTAACGCACTTTCGTGAAAAATACTTCCCAAAAGTATTTCGTCTCCTTCGTAAATTCCTTTAAAATAATAATTTTCTAATGCATCAGTAATTGCTGATACGTCGGCTTGATTTCCCATTTTAGTGTTATTTTGAGCTTTTATGCCCTGAAAAGTACAGAACATAAAAGCAATTAATAAAATAGTTTTCATTTAATTATAAGTTGTGTCCTGCACCTTTACCACCATCAACATTGATGATTGCACCGGTAATAAAACTGCTTTTTGCAACGGTATACACCATTTCGGCTACGTCATCGACTTCTCCTACTCTGTTTACCAAATGCAATCCCGCACTTTGATCTGATTTGTCTCCGTGCATTGGCGTACGAATAACACCCGGAGCAACGGTATTGATACGAATGTTTTGTTTACCAAATTCGGCGGCTAACTGAATCGTTAAGGCGTGAATAGCACCTTTACTTGACACAGGAGCCGAAGCCGGCCATCCGCCCAAACCATGATTTACCAAAGGAGTTCCGATATTAATCACCACTCCGTCTTGCTGTTTCAACATTTGCGGAATAACAGATTGTGTTGTGAAATAAGTTCCTTTTAAGTTTGTAGTCAGGAATTTATCCAGATATGCTTCATCTACTTCTAAAAATGGTTTACTGTCGAAGATTCCCGCATTGTTGACCAATACATCTACCGAACCAAATTTTTCTAAAGCAATTTTCACCAGTTCTTCTCCTGTTTGTTTCTTGCTCACATCTCCGGCAAACATTGCCAGATTATCGCCTGCCCCAAACTCGTTGTAAGCACTTTCTAATGCTGATGGTGTTAATGAATTAATCACCACATTATCGCCTCTGTCTAAGAAGTATTTCGCAATTCCTTTTCCGATACCTGAAGCTGCTCCGGTAACGATTATTGTTTGTTTTTTCATGATATTCATTTTTTATCGGCTGTGATGCCTTTTTCTCTTAATACAGATACCTGATCTCCTGCGTAACCCCAATCGTCTAATTCGATTTCCTGAATGACAACGTGAGTCAAATGCGGATCTTTGTTTAATACATCCGTAATTAAATTGGTGATTCCGCTGATTAATTCTTGTTTTTGCTCGCGGGTAACGCCTTCGCGAGTCAATTCGATTTTTACGTAAGGCATGGCTTTAGTTTTTAGAAGCTTCGGCTGTAATAGTAAAATCTAAGTCGAAGTCGTTATAAATTAAAGTATCACCTAAATCTTTGAAGAAGTTTCCTGAACGGAATTTGATATCGTATTTGGTACGATCAATAACCAATTTCCCTGAAAGCGAAAGTGTATTGTTATTACTTTCTACTTCAGTTTCAAAACCTGTACGATGTGTGATATCTTTTATAGTAAGATTACCTTCAAGATAATATTTACCATTTGAAATTTCTTTTACAGAAAGAATCTCAAAGTTTGCGGTTGGAAATTTCTCGATAGAGAAAAAATCATCCGATGCCAAATGTCCTGCAAATTGTGCATTTGTATCCGGATCTGTAACGTCCAGGATTTTTATCGAGGCTGTATTGATGACAATATTTCCACCGTTTATTTTTCCGTCATTCAAAATAAAATGACCTTCTTTGATACCAATTGTACCGTTATGTGCTCCGGTAACTTTTCTACCCGTCCAATCGATGTTGCTGTTTGCGCTTACGATATTAAAATTTGTTGTTTCCATTTTTGTTGTATTTAAAAGTACAATACAAAGGAACGGCGACTATGAAAATGGGTTACGTGATGTAGATCACAATTTTTTTTTTAATAGGTTCAAAGAGGCAAAGGGACAAAGGTGCAAAGGTTTTGTTTTGTGCAGATTTTTTTTAATCTCGCAAAGACGCAAAGTCGCAAAGTTTTTCTCTTACATAGATTATTATTCTCATTTTTGTCATCTCGACGAAGGAGAGATCACACAAGTGATTCTACAAAGATTGGCAATTATAGATTGCGGAGTTTCTAGTGTGATCTCTCCTTCGTCGAGATGACAAGATTGTGGGAAACTAAAAAAAATAAAATTCATATAGCTCGACAAAGATTGGACCTTTGTTACGGAGTTACTTGCGTGGCCTTTGACTTCGCTCAGGATGACAAACTAAAAGAAAAAAACAAAAATCTGCTTAAATCTTTTTAAATCTGCGTGAAACAAAATCTTAAATCTGTGGCAAAAAAAAATTATGAATTATATAACCTACTCAAAGTTTCTCTTGAAACCCCCAAATAAGCAGCGATTAAATGCTTGGGAACTAAATTATAAAGTTGCGGATATAATGCCAAAAGTTCTTCGTAACGGGTTTTGACATTGTTGTTCATAAAGGATAAAAGTCGTTTTTGAGAGGCGATATATCCTTTATTGGTTCTCCAACGGAAAAAATGTTCGATTTGATGAAATTCAGCGCACAATTTTTCGCGATCTGTATTCGAAAGACAAAGTAATTCGACATCTGAAATACAATCTACATTTATGGTTGCAGGAGTTTGATTGTACAAAGCGGTGTAATCTGATGTCCACCATGTAGGCATAGCAAACTGAAGAATGTACATTTTGATTTCGTCATTGATAAAGAAAGCTTTCAAACAACCTGAAATTACAAAATATTCACAATCGACTTTGTCGCCTTCGCTAATAATGGTTTGTCCTTTCTTGAAAGTCAAGGGTTTGAAATGCGAAAAGAAATAATCGAATTGCTCGTCTGTTAACGAAGCAGTTTTGGCGATGTGCTGTTGCAGGATTTCTTTGGAGGACATTTTTTTCTTTTGAGGTTCAAAGGTTCAGAGTGACAAAGGTACAAAGGATTTCTTTAAAGGCACTAAGGTTCTGAGGTGCTAAGGTTCTGAGTTTTTTTAAGGCTCAAAGGTGCAGAGGTTCAAAGGGACAAAGGATTTTTTTAAAGGTACTAAGGTTCTAAGATACTAAGATTCTGAGTTTTTTTTAGGTTCAACGGGAATCGTAGAGGCGCACAGCAGTGCGTCTCCTGGTAAGGTATAACAATATCAAAAAGCTCAAGAGGCCTGTATACTTCTGATGAAAACTGATGCCTAGCCCTGATTGAAGTGGAAATCCTTTTTATTTTTTTCTTTAAAAAATAAAAAGATTGGAGCGGAAAGCAGGAAATAGCTCCTGATAAAAATTAAATTCCAATCCCTAAACTTGGTGATAAAATCCAAATTCCAATTTAGGGGCTATATTATGGTTTTGTGTAAATAAAAAAATCAGGAACGAATACTATAAATATTGTTCCTGATTCTTTATTATGTTTTAAATTTTATCTTCTGCCTCTAAATCCTCCGCCTCCTCTAAAATTACCACCGCCAAAACGGTTTCCTTCTCTTTGGAAGTTTTGGAAATCTCTTGTTTGCGATTCGCCTCGATCTCTGGCAAATGCTGAACGATCTAAATCGTTGGTGATATCAGGATGGCCCGCTTCTCCGAGTGGTTTATCCCGTTGCCCCAGCGTTTGATTGGCTTTAGGGAAATTATCATGCTGGATTCCGTCGCCTAAACGATTTCCGTCTCCTAAGCGATTTTCACCGCCAATATTTTGGCTTTGTTTCGGCAAATTGTCGCGTTGGATTCTCTCTCCTGCTCCATTAGCTCCCAATCCCTGATTTGGACGATCGTGTGGTAGAGCCGTTCCGGAACCTTTTGCGCCGCCAAGTTTACCCGCTTGTGTCCAGCCTCCGTTGCCGTTGTTGTAATGGCTCCAGTTTCCGTTGGCGTCTCTTTTATATACGTGCCCGTCGTGTCCGGCATACAAATTATTGTTGGTATGAATAGTGGTTCCTCCTCCGCGGCGATGCGTAATCACGCCTTTATTACCTCCGGAAGTTTCGTAACCAATTGCGGTACCGCGTCTGGTCGTAATATGCCCTGTTTGTGCCCATTGACGGCCATTTGTGGCAGCAGAATGTCCCCATTGCGCATAAGCATTGTGTCCCTGATTAGTTCTGGCGTAATTTCCTGTCCACGGATTATACGAACTTGCTGCTGTACGACCTCCGTACCAGCCTTGTACGCTTGCTGAACGTCCGTATCTTCCTGTTGCAGGGTTGTACCAGGCTGATGTTCCCGCAGCGCCGTAAGGTCCGTAAACGCTTCTTCCGGCAGCCCAGCCACCTGTCCACGGATTGTAGACTGCTCCGCCTCCATACGTATAAGGCCAAGGGCGATAGATTGGGTACAAACCTCCGTAATATACATATGGCGGATAGTAAAATCCTGTTCCGTACGTTAATATTGCGCCTACTGTAGCACCAATAATAAAGGCGCCAAAATAACCGGCTGTTGTACTACTTTGTACAGTGGTGTCGGTTGTGGTTTGTGTAACATATGTTACATTATAAACCGGAGAACTTGGCGGAATGGTGTAAATTTCTTTAGGAACTGAATCGGCTGTTTTCCAAGGGCCATTAGGACTTGTCGACATGAACCAAACTGCCTGAAAACACAAATAATACAAATCGCCTACTTTTATTACTTTATCCTGAGTATTGCTTGCGTATTGCATTTTTGTACCCTCGATAGGTTTAAACTGAGGTGTTCCGTCGTAGGTAACTTTGGCTTTTGCTTCGGCATCGGCTTTGTTTATAATAGCTGTTGTAGGTACCTGAGCCAGCATTACGGCGTCTTTGGCTTCCTGAGTTCCGGGTACTGATGCCAATACGTTTGCCCGTGGCGAATTTTTAGGAATTTTAGCAAAATCAGCCGGAAGGTTATTTCCTGCGTACGACCATGGTCCTGTTAATGCTGCAGATTTAAACCATCTTCCGGATAACAACACATAATATTGTCCGTCGCCTTCGTTGGCAAAAATATCATTTTCGGTATTGTCAATGTATAATAGTTTAGTTCCGTCGATTTTAACAAATTTCGGGGTTCCGTTTATCGCAATTAATTCAGCAGGTTTATTACTGTAGAAAATCTGAGGAGCGGTACCACCTGTTGGTGCGGGAATCATTTTTTTGACATCATCAAAATTTTGACCTGACGGAAGATTACTTAAACCGGATGGTAGTTGGGTGGTTTTTACCCATTTTCCGCCTAGTTGTTTTGAGGTAACCCATACATTATCTGCCAGTAAATAATAGTCTTTTGTTGTTTTATCAAAAAACAAATCCCAGTTGGTATTGACAACATATTGAATATCCGTTTTTTCTACGGGTACTAAAACAGGTTCTCCCTGCACGATAAGCAAAACTGCCGGATTTGTACTGTAAAAAATTGCAGGCGGATCATTTTTACCTGCAATACCTTTCGCCGGACTTTTGGTTTGGTTTAAATCTGCCAAAATACGATCTACCGAAACCGGATCTCCGCCTTTTGGCAATGTTTCTTTAAAGAGTTTCTCCATTTCAGGAACTTTCTTTTCATCAAGAGCAGGAAATCTTACATCGGTTACCGTAACGTTTTTAAAAAATACGTTGCGGTTGTCTTTATCTACTAATGTCTCTGCTTTTAGAGAGGCTACGCCCAAAATTTCTTTGCCGTCTTTGGGAGTCAATGCAAAAGCAAGTCTTGCCGTAATTTCTTTATAATCTTTCCAATCGTCGACCTGGGGTTGATAATAAACCAATTTTGTGCCATTATTTGTGGTTTCGCGTGGCCAGCCATCATCGGTAAGTGAATCAGTAGAAGCAGTTTTAACTGCCTCAGAAGTTGATTGATTCTGATCTTTATCTTTCTTGCATGAGAAAAAAATTGAACTAACACAGAGTACAATTATTAGAAAAGCCTTTTTCATAAATTAAAAAATTAGATTACTATTTATTGAAAAAATCATTTTTATCGATATCCCGTAAAAATTATTAAGTATAAAATTAAGTTTACGGGAATTATAAATCTAGTAATCAGACGTTTCGTTTGTTTCAAATTGTAATATGAAACCAAAAAAAATAAATTTCAATTATTGAAATTCCAAATTCCAACTGAAAATCTTTGGGTAAATTCCAAATTCCAATTAGCAAGCCCTTCGACTTCGCTCAGGCTGACAATAGAAAAAACTTTTGAAACTTTGTTGCTCTGAATCTTTGCCCCTTTCTTAACTCAAAACCATTCCTCCATCCATAATAAAATCAGCGCCTGTAATGAATTTTGCCGCATCGCTGCTTAAATAAGCGACCATTTTAGCAACATCTGCCGAGGCTCCCATTTGTTTTAACGGAACTTTTTCGATCACCACATCCATAATAGATTTTACTGTTGCTGCATCTAATCCTACTTTATTCATCACCTCGGTTTCTGTTGGGCCGGGACTTACGGAGTTTACTCTGATTTTTCTTGGTGCCAATTCTACAGCTGCCGATTTCATAACAGAATTAAGAGCAGTTTTACTCGAAGAATAAATGGATGATCCCGGACCTGGCATACTTGCTGTGTTGGAAGAAAGAAATACCACCGAAGCATTGTCTTTCAAGATTGGAATAAACCTGCTTAAGGTAAAATAAGCGCCTTTGAAGTTGACATTCATAATACTATCAAATAATACTTCTGTAGCTTGTTCGATATTTCCTAATCCGGCAATTCCGGCGTTGATGAAAAGAATATCAACTGAACCAAAATCTTCTTTTACTATTGATGCCAGGTTTTCGATATCTGCAATACTCGATTGATCTGCCACGATAAAGGTTACGCCTAATTCTGAAGCTGCTTTTTCGATTGCTTCTTTACGTCGGCCTGTAATAATAACCGTTGCGCCTTGTTCTTTTAATTGTTTTGCTGTTGCGTAACCTATACCGCTATTTCCGCCAGTTATTACTGCAACTTTATTTTTTAAATTGTCCATTTTTTAATGTTTTAAATTAATGGTACAAAGTTAAATGGCAAAACCTATTGCTTTTTTAATGGTATCATCGAGTATACTGGTCTTTTTTTTACCATATAAGTGATATAAGTTCATTTAAATAGAAAAGCTTATAAAGCAACTTCTTACACTACTTATATGATTTAAGAAAAGTCCAATTCGCACTTCCTTATAATTTCTTACATTACTTATATGGTTAAAAAAAAATCCAATTAGTATTAACTTATATTTTCATAGATCACTTATATGCTGAAAAAAAATGTTTTTATATATTCGTCTAAAAATTGTTATGGAAAGAAATCAGAAAGAAGAAGTTCAGGCACTTCAGGATACGATATATGTTTTGGGAGGAAAATGGAAATTGCCTATCATCAATTCGATCTGCAACGGAAACCATCGATTTAAGGAAATTCAGCAAAGTATTCCGGGGATTACTTCGAGAATGCTTTCGAAAGAATTGAAGGATATGGAAGCGAACAATCTTGTAAAAAGAACAGAAGATCGCGATGCTAAAATTGCTATTGTATATGAATCTACCGATTATTGTAGATCGTTTGGCCCTATTATTTTAGAAATGATCAACTGGGGAATTGCACACAGGAAACACATTAAAAACAGAGTTGAAAAATAAGATTTCATTTTTTGAAATTCCAAAAAATAAACTCCAAATTCCAATTAGGAAGCCTTCGACTTCGCTCAGGGAGACATTAGAAAAAACCTTTGAACCTTTGTTGCTCTGAACCTTTGCCCCTTACTATAAACTTTTCAACTGCAAGGCTCTTTGCAAAAAACTCTGATGCATTATTTTGTTTTCGGCTTCGTTAATAGCCTGAAGCAGATTGTTCTGATTGTCGGCGATTTCTTTTAGAACGCTGGACATTACTTCCCAAACGGGTTTCATTTTTTCGATTAATTCCTGTCCTTTTGGAGTCAGTAAAATCAATCTTTTTCGTTCGTCGACTTTGTCTTTTTTAGAACGAATTAGTTTTTGTTTCTCAAGTTCTTTCAATAAACTAATGGTCGAGGGATGTGTGTATCCTATTTCGTTTGCAATTTCTACAACGCTCAAAACTTCTTTATGATATAAAGTATACACTACAGGAAACCATTTGGGTTCAAAGTCGATTCCGTATGATTTATAAAACAACGCACCATCTTTTCGCAATTGCTCGCTTAAACGTTGCAATCGTGTCGAAATGGCCAAAATCCCTGATTCATCAATTATATTCATCGTTACTTTTTTAGTTTTAAATGACAAAATACATTGTCGGCACTCATAACAGGAAATGTCTCCGGAAGCGAATCTTTTTCGATTCGCACGAAATGATTTCTTTCATAAAAACGCAAAGCAGCTTCTAGTACCGTTATGGTTCCCAAATATAAATCATCGATTTGATTTTCGTTGCAATAATCGACTAAAGTGTCTAATAATTTTTGCGCAATCGAAAACTCTTTTCCACGGAATTCTTTCTTTACAAACATTTTTCTGATCGCGGCTTTGGTATCGCTAAACTTTATCAAAGCAATTGTTCCAACCAACTCATCATTTATAAATGCGCCCCAAAAATGGCCTCCACCATTATAATAAAAGTTTTTTATATCTAATAAATCAGGTTGGTCTTCGATCGTAATGGGAACATTAAATTCTTTTTGCTGAATGTTTAAAATCAGATCTACAATTTCGCTGGAATATTTATTTTCTATTGGAATAATTTGTGGTCTCATGTTTTTAGAATTTAAAACACAAAACTACGTAGTTAAATACATAAATAAAAATATTTGATGAAAAATGTTTGTTTTTTTCAGGAGCTAATCCCGCACCCGAGCCTGAAAGAGCGAACTGGCGAAGCAATCCGTTCCAATCTTTTGTGCCGAACACCGGCACAAAAGGATTTCCTCTTCTATCGGGGCTAGGACATTCGTTTTCATAATTATATTTTTCGTTTAGTTTGTCGTTTCTCTATGACACACAGAACGGTAACCTTAGATATTTCAAAATATTACACAAAAAACTTAGCGACTAAATGCCTTTGTGGCAATTATCCAACACATCTCAAATGTGAAACTTTTCACAAAAAAATCAATTCATTTGTTTTTATGACCAATCGGTCATATATTTGTACTCGTAAAATGAAAACGATCATGACAAAGGGAGAAGAAACCAGACAATTTATCATAGAAAAAGCAGCCCCAATTTTTAATACAAAAGGAATTGCTGCAACAGCTATGAGCGATATTATGGAGGCTACAAAATTGTCTAAAGGAAGTATGTACGTGCATTTTGAAAACAAAGATGTTCTTGCCTGCGCCGCCGTAGATCATAATATGAAAGTTTTGGGCGATAAACTGGTCTCAGAAATCAGCAAAAGTAAAACGGCTAAAGAAGAGCTTTTCACGTATATCGATTTCTTTAGCAATGCGGTAAATCCGCCTCTTGTGGGAGGTTGTCCTTTATTGAATTTTGGAACCGAAGCAGATGATACCAATCCTGTCGTAAAAGAAAAAATACATAAAGGCTGTAACTCTAATCAGCAATTATTAGCGAATAGCGTAAATAAAGGAATTGCTAATGGAGAGTTTAAACCGGAATGGAATGCCGAAGAATTTTCGGTGATTATGTTTGCCATGATGGAAGGCGGTCACCTAATTTCGAGAGTTTCAGGCAATAATGATAAAATGAAAATCATAGCAAAAACACTAAAAAAAATTATTGAGGAGAACACTCTCTAATTTTTTTTACCAAAAAAATGACCGATCAGTCATATTTATAATTATCAATTCACAATTAAAAATTAACCATTCACAATTAAAAATTAAGAAAACATGTCAAAAACAATTTTAATTTCAGGAGCATCAAAAGGATTTGGAAGAGCCTGGACAGAAGCATTTCTAGCAAAAGGATACAAGGTAGCTGCAACAGCCCGAAATATTGATACCCTTGCCGACTTAAAAGCACAATACGGAGACGCTATTTTGCCTTTAACTTTAGATGTAAACAAACGCGAAGATTCGTTTGCATTGGTACAAAAAGTACAACAACATTTTGGTACAATCGATATTCTGATTAATAATGCGGGTTACGCATTAAACGGAGCGGTTGAAGAAGCAAGCGAAGCAGAAGCAAGAGCGCAATTTGAAACCAACTTTTTTGGTACTCTTTGGTTAACTCAAGCGGTTTTACCTATCATGAGAAATCAAAAAAGCGGCCATATTATACAAGTTTCTTCTATTTTAGGAATTGCCACTTTGCCTAATCTAGGACTTTATAATGCCTCTAAATTTGCCGTAGAAGGTCTTACTGAAACATTATCTCAAGAGGTAAAACAATTCGGAATCAATGTTACTTTGGTAGAGCCAAACGGCTACTTTACTGATATCTGGGGTAACGAAATCAATAGTAAAAGTATTGACGTTTACGACGGACTTAGAAAAGCCAGTGCCGAAACTGATCGTTCTGAAATTTTTGGAAAAACAAGCGCTACTGTGCCTGCAATTGTTAAATTGGTTGAAGCAGAAAACCCTCCTCTACGCCTATTTTTAGGAAAAGTAGCATTGCCATTTGCAAAACAAGTTTACGAACAAAAATTAGCTACCTGGGAAGAATGGGCTGACGTTTCTGTAGCAGCTCACGGTTAATTAAATAATTTTCTTTAAAACTAAAACCTCCAAAACAAATAATTTTGGAGGTTTTAAATTTTATACTTTATTCGTATTTCAAATATTGCAACACATCAATTTTTGTTACCTGATAGGCTTTTGCCAAAACAATTGATAAGGTGAGAAACATTAATGAAATTAGTGCAACACCAAACGGCAATAAAGGTATGTCGATACGAAAGGCAAAATCTTCAAGCCATTTTTGCAGTAAAAAGTACGCCGGAATTATTCCGATCAGGAAACCTATTAAACAGAAAATGACATATTGTTTAGACAAATTTTTAAGCAAAACATTTGTATCTGCTCCTAAAGTTTTTCTGATAGCGATTTCACGTAATCTTCTTTCCATCGAAAAAGAAGCCAAAGCAAATAATCCAAAAACAGCGATTAGAATTACGATTCCGTTCAGGAGTGAAAATAAACGGCTTTGGTTTTGATAATTTTTATAGGTTTTAGCAAAGCTTCTGTCGACAAAATTAAATTCAAAAGGATATTCGGCATCGACTTTTGTTCGCCAGAATTTGTCTACTGCTGCTATTGTTTCCGGCATATCTTGTGGTGCAATCTTAACCGAAATATTAGACAAATCTTTTTCGATCCAGTCAAAAGCCTTGATGTGCATAAAAATCATAGGTGAAATATTGTTTTGAAGTCCGAAATAATTAAAATCTTTTACCACTCCAACTATCTTAAATTTCTTGCTTTCCCAGATAATCTCTTTATTTATAGGATCTTTTTCCTGTAATGTTTTAGCCGCGGCTTCATTTAGTAAAACATTCGTGATAGTATCCGAAGCAAATTTATTGTTTAAGTCTCTTCCTTTAACGATACGAATTCCCAAAACATCGATCATGCCAAAATCAATTGCCATTTGCTGCGTTATCACTTCTTTATTGTCTTTATAATGAAGTCCTGACCACGAATTAACATCGTTTCCTATAGAAAATACTCCAGCCGAAACTGCCTGAACGCCTTTTATTTTTAGCAATTCCTGTTGTATCGTTTTATAGCGCTCAAATTGTCTTTTGCCTTTTTTGGGCTTAAAAGAAATATCCATAACCTGAGCACCTTTAAAACCCAAATCTTTATTGGCCATATAATTTACCTGTTGGTATACTATAAAAGAACCAATGATAAAAAATGTAGCTATCGCAAATTGCAAAACCAGCATGCCATTTCTAAGCCAGATTCCGTTTTTACTACGGGAAAAATTGCCTTTTAAAACCTTTAAAGGTTCAAAGTTGGAGACATAAATTGCGGGTAAAACTCCCGAAACTAAAATAACAATGATAAAAATAAATACCAACTGCACGTAAAATTGAGAACCTTCGAGAATTAAATTTTTATTTAAAATTGAATTATAAAAAGGCAATGTAAGTTCTACAATTACTAAGGCTAATAAAAGTGAGAAAAGCGTAATTAAGGTCGTTTCAAACACAAACTGTGTAATTATTTGCGACTTTGTAGCGCCAACTATTTTTCGTACCCCAACTTCTTTTGCGCGTTTTACGGCATTTGCAGTAGCCAGATTAATGTAATTTACAATCGACAAGAGTAAAATAAGAATCGATAATCCCATTAAAATTCTCAAAAACTGAAGATTGGCATTTCCTTCCGGAAAAGGACAATTTCCCTGATGTAACCTTGATTTAGGAAACGCAAGTAGTTTTGCTTTTGCCTGTTCTCCGTATTGCTTCAAAAAAGCTTCGTAGGTTATTCCTTCTGCTTTTGCCTGTCTTTTATAATTGTTTTCAATATAAATATTATTCAGGTTTTTAAGAACATCGGTCGTGTCGCTTTGTTTGTTTAGCTTTAGCATTAATCCAAAACTTAATCCCCAGCTGTCTTTTCTTTTTTCGAGCGTTTCCTCAATTATAGTAGTAACAAAGGCAGGCATAACCGATGATTTTTTAGACAAACGATAAACACCGCGAACCACAAAAAAGTTGTCAGCATACTTTACTTGTTTGCCCATCGGGTTTTCATTTTTAAACAATCGAGACGCCGTTTCTTCAGAAAAAGCAATACTATTACGATCATGAAGAGCACTTTTTGCGCTGCCCTGAATAAATTCAAAAGGAAAAAAAGAAAAGAAATTACTTTGTGCCGAAAAAATCTTATCGACCAATTCTATTTTACCATTGTACTGAACCGTTTCTTTCTCGTAATTGCTGTTAAAATAACAGTACTCTTTTAAGGCTGGTGTCGTTTTCTTTAAGATTGGCGCTGGTACAGGAGAATTTACTGCCCATACATTACCGCCGCCAATATCGTTCAAAACCGAATAGATTTTATCTTTATCCGGATTCCACTGATCGTAGGAATGCTCATCATTCCAATACAAGGTTGCAAAAATTAATCCTGCAATTCCAATACTCAAACCCAAAACATTCGAAGCCGTAAAAAGCTTGTTGTTTTTGATGTGGTATATAAATATGTTGGTCCAGTTCTTTAGCATCTTACTCGTATTTTAAATATTTTAAAACATCGATTTTGGTTGCCTGATACGCTCTTGTAAGTACTACTAATAATGTTAGTACCAATAAAGCAGTGAACCCGATTATAAAAGGATAAGCTGAAATAGTAATTCTGTACGCAAAATTCTCCAGCCATTTATCCAGTAAATAATATACCGGAAACAACGCTATTAAAAAACCTACTATACTAAAGATGACGTATTGTTTGCAAAGTTCTTTTAACAACACATTGGTATCGGCGCCCAATGTTTTCCGAATGGCGATTTCTTTCATACGTCTTTCGATTGAGTACGAAGCAAGTGCAAATAATCCAAAAAGCGCAATGACAATAACAACAATATTCAATAAAGAAAAGAGATCTTTTTGTTTTACATAACTCCTGTAAGATCTTTTATATTCTTTATCTACAAAATCATGCAAAAACGGATAATCCGGATCTACTTTTTTGGTCCAGAGCTTTTCTATATCACTTATGGTTTGCTGCATGGTCTCAGGATCAGCCGTAATGTAAATATTATTCAAAAGTCCCGAAAACCAAGGCACCGTTTTAAAATGGAAAAAAGACATTGGAGGTATTGCATCGCCCGGATTTCCGATATTAAAATCTTTTACAACCCCAACAATAATTGCATCTTGCCCGTTCCAATTTATTTTTTTTCCGATCGGATCTTTCTCGTTTAATAATTTTAATGCCGTTTCATTAATTAACATCGAAGAAATGGTATCCTGCGCAAATTTTGGACTTAAATAGCGTCCTTTTGCTATTTTTATTTTCATCATTTCCAACAGTCCAAAATCTATTGGCACATTGTTTCCGTCAATATTTTTATCCTTATAATGGTATGATATTACAGATTTTGCCCCGTTTCCAAAAACAAAACCACCTCCAGCAACTTGCTTTACTCCTTCTATATGCTGCAATTGGTTTTTAATACTATTGTATCGGGCAAATTGATCTTTATCCGTTATTGCTTCGCCATAAATATTTCTATAGGAGATATTGAGGATTTGTTTTCCGTTAAAGCCCAGATCTTTTGAGTTCATAAGCTCTATTTGCTCATATACGATATAAGATCCAATGATAAAAAAAGCAGCTACAGCAAATTGAAATATCAACATACCGTTTCTAAGCCAGATACCGCTTTTGCTTCTTCCAAAATTTCCTTTTAATACTTTTAGCGATTCAAAATTAGAAACATAAACTGCCGGAAATATTCCTGCCAATATTACAATTATGAAAAATATAACAACAAGCTGAACATAAAACTGTCCGCTTTGCAATACGAGTAATTTATCTAAAAAAGAGTTATAATATGGTAGGGAGATTTCGACAATAACCAATGATATTAAAATAGAAAACAACGAAATAATAGCCGTTTCAAAAATAAATTGCTGAATTACAGACCATTTCGAAGCTCCTATAATTTTGCGAACTCCTACTTCTTTCGCTCTCTTTACTGCATTTGCCGTTGCTGAGTTAACATAATTTACAATGGATAAAATGAGGATTAAAACGGATAATCCTACCATGATAAGCAAAAATTGAAAATTACCGTTTGCTTCTATCACTCCACCAGTTTTTGTATGTAATCGAACAGATGATAATGACTCTAAACCGGGTTTTACCTGACCAAATTTTTTAATAAATTCTTCAGGTTTAATACCCTGATCTTTTGCAAAACGAGCTGTCATGTTTTCAAAATATATTTTTTGTAGATTTTGAATCACTTTTTGCTTTCCATTAGGATTTTTTAATTTTAATAGCAGAACAAATTGAAAATTACCCCACTGCTGAATGGTCTCTTTTATTCTTGTATCTATAAAGTTAACCACGCACGAAGGATTACAAATTGATTTTTTATCTAGTTTATAAACACCTCTTACAATTAGGTTTTTACCCTGCAACACGATTTGTTTGCCTAGAGCAGGTTGATTTCCAAAAAGCTGAACGGCCAAATCCTGCGAAAGGCAAATACTATTTAGATCTGGTAATGCAGTTTTTGAACTTCCTTCGATAAATTGATAAGGAAAATAATCAAAAAAGTTTTTCTGCGCCGCAATTATCCTGTCAGATTGCACTTTTTTATTATTGAAGCGAATAATATCATTATTATAGTAACCATTTAAATAACAATAAGATTCTACTTCAGGGCTAGCCTCTTTTATAGCCGACCCTATTGGTGCTGAACTCGAAGCCCAATAGTTCGTCGCATCCATTTGATTGGCAACTAAAAATATATTGTCTTTATTCGGATTCCATTGATCGTAAGAATGTTCATCATTCCAATACAAAATCGCAAAAATCAATCCTGCGATTCCAATACTCAAACCCAAAACATTCAAAGCCGTAAAAAGCTTGTTGTTTTTGATATGGTATATAAATATGTTGATCCAGTTTTTTAGCATGATTTAGTTAATTGAATTGTTTACTAAAACATCTACATTTCTATGGTTCATTTTTTCCGAAAGTATAACACCGTCTTTCATTAAAATTGTTTTTTGCGAAAACGAAGCATCATAATCAGAATGTGTCACCATCAAGATTGTCGCGCCGCTCGCATGAAGATCCGTTAGTAATTCCATCACTTCATTACCATTTTTACTATCCAGATTTCCTGTAGGTTCATCGGCAAGAATAATTTTTGGGTCGTTGATCAAAGCTCTGGCAACTGCTACACGCTGTTGTTGCCCACCTGAAAGCTGTTGCGGATAATGTTTCAATCGATGCGAAATACCCAATATCTTGGCGATTTCATCTACTTTTTTCTTTCTGTCTGCTGACGGAACATTATTGTAAATCAGCGGCAATTCGATATTATCATACACTGATAATTCATCAATTAAATTAAAATTCTGAAATATAAAACCAATGTTTTCCTTTCGGGCTTTCGATTTTAGTTTCTCTTTTAATCCCGCCATTTCCTGTCCTAGTAATTCATAACTTCCGCCAGAAGCACTGTCCAGTAATCCGATGATATTTAACAACGTCGATTTTCCGCTTCCGGATGGTCCCATAATCGAGACAAAATCTCCTTCGTTGATGGTTAATGAAATTTCGCTTAAAGCTTTTGTTTCTACTTCTTCGGTTCTAAAAATTTTAGAAAGCTTTTTAATTTTGATCATACTCATTTGATTTTTGATGTTTGTTTTTTCTCTGTAAGATTTTTATTGCCGAAGTAAAAAACAGATCCTAAATTAAGATAATTGATAACATAATCTATAAATATCTATTTTTACTACATTTACCAGCAATAATGATTCTCACACTTGATGATTTGCTAGTGTTAATGTGATTTTCATGCCAAAAATTTAAAATTTGTAACTCCCTTATTTTAAATTTTTTATTATTTAATAGCTTTCAAAAGTGTCCAATAATGGACAGCTTTCGTCCAAAACCGAACAACAATGAAAAAGACAAATGCCTCAATTTTAATCATAGACGATCAGGAAGACATTCTTTTTGCGTCGAAAGTCTACCTGAAAAAGTATTTTGAAGACATTTACACCCTCAATAACCCCAAAAATATTGTCGAATTATTGTCGAAAAATAGCATTGATGTCGTTTTGCTCGACATGAATTACAGAATAGGTTTTGAAGACGGAAGAGAAGGCTTGTATTTATTGAAAGAAATAAAAACGCTTTCGCCAAAAACCGTTGTGATTTTAATGACTGCATTTGGTAAAGTCGAAACCGCTGTAGAAGGCTTAAAAAATGGCGCTTTCGATTATATCTTAAAACCTTGGGAAAATAAAAAATTACTCGAATCCGTAAAACAAGCGGTAGACAAATCACGTAAAGAACAGAAAAAGGAAAAAAATATCGAAATCGAAAATGATTTTTTTATAGGAACTTCTGAAATTATAAAGAAAGCCTATTCTCTTGCCGATAAAGTAGCCAAAACCGATGCTAATGTTTTGATTTTAGGTGAAAACGGAACCGGAAAATTTGTTCTCGCGCATCATATTTACAAACAATCCGAAAGAAAAAACAATCCTTTTATTGCCGTTGATTTAGGCTCTTTAAATTCTAATATTTTCGAAAGCGAATTGTTTGGCTACGCAAAAGGCGCTTTTACAGACGCTAAAACCGATACTCCGGGACGTTTTGAAATGGCACAAAACGGAACCATTTTTCTTGACGAAATTGGTAATGTTCCGCTTCATTTGCAATCTAAATTGTTGCAAGTTATACAAACCAAAACAGTAACAAGATTAGGAGAAACAAAAGCAAGACCTTTAAACGTGCGTATTATTACGGCAACCAATTTAAACCTGAAACTGGAAGTTGCCGATAAAAACTTCAGGGAAGATTTATATTACCGTATCAATACAATGGAAATTGTTTTGCCAGCCCTACGAGAACGCAATGAAGATAAAATTCCGCTGGCCGAATATCTATTAGATAAAATGATCGAAAAATACAGACGTGACGAAATTACTTTTGATAAAAAAGTACCGGAGCAAATCGAAAAACACGCCTGGAACGGCAACATTCGCGAGATGGAAAATAAGATCGAACGCGCCGTTATTCTTTGCGAAAACAATAAAATTACGATTGCTGATTTAGATCTTGAAACCATAACAACTTACGAAGAAAATCCAGATGATATTCAGCTTTCATCAGTAGAAAAAGCTGCTGTAGAAAAAGCATTGCTCAAAAACAATAATAATATCAGCAAAACTGCCGAAGAATTGGGCTTGTCAAGAGGTTCTTTATACCGTCGTTTAGAGAAATACAATATTAACTTCAAAACCGATAGTTTGTAATTGCATAATTATGAGAAAAATTATAACCTCAAAAATTTTTAATTTTTAATTCTCAATTTTTAATTTAAAAACATGTTTCAATCCTTTAAAACATACAAACTTCTGTTTTTGCGATTAATTATAATTGTTGCAGCAATCGAAGTTTCTATTTACTTCTTCAAAAAAGATTTATTGTTTACGGCGATATTCGGGCTTTTTATTGTTTTTCTGCTCTTACGCGAAATGTTTTTTTACGTTCGTAATTTTGTTCTCATTTACAATAAAACAATCGCTTCGATCCTGCAAAATGATTTTAGTTCTGATTTTTCAAAACATAAATTAAATGACAATTATGCAGATTTGTTTCATTTGTACGAGTCTTTAAAAGCCAAAGAAAACGAGCAAATTTCAAAAGATATTGTCTACCGCTCTATTCTTAACAATATCGAAACCGGCATTATAATTCTGCAAAAACAAGATAACGATTGGAATATTTTTTTAATGAACGATTACTTTTCAACGCACTTTAATGTTCCAAAAGTATCCAAATGGAAATACCTGAAAAACCAATTACCAACCTTATGCGAGATTATCGAACAAGATAATTTTCAGGAAATAAAAACGGCTATAGAAATTAGTATCAACGAACAAAACAACCAAACCTTTGTTTTGCAGGCTTCAAGAACAGAGATTTTCGAATTGGATTATTTTATCGTTTTATTAGATTCTATCCAGAATGTGGTTGAGAAAAAAGAAAAAGAAGCCTGGGTAAATTTGATGAAAGTCATCTCACATGAACTTTTAAATTCAATCACCCCTATTCGTTCTATTTGCCAGAATTTGCAGGATTTGGTCGAACAGGATTCTTTGTCAGATGAAGATCTCGAAGATGTAAAAAACAGCGTCGAAACCATGTTAAGACGAAGTGATCATTTGCAAAAATTTGTCGAAGGATATCGCAAACTGGCCATGTTGCCTTCTCCTAAAAAAGAAAAAATAGAATTACAGCATTTGATCGATAATTGCATTCAGATCATGAATCCGTTATTTAAAGAAAAAAATATCGAAGTCGTTAACAATATTACGTTCAAGCGCTTCATACACGTAGATTCTCAGCAAATAGAACAGGTTTTAATCAACCTTTTAACGAATAGTTTTCATGCTGTAAAAGACAATTTACAGAAGCAGATTTTTATTTCGGCGGAAGCCAAAGAAAATCGAATTTTCATTAAAATTTCCGATAACGGAAACGGAATCGAAAAAGAGATCGAAAACAAAATATTTCTTCCGTTTTTTACCACCCGACCAGAAGGCGCCGGAATTGGTTTAACGTTATCTAAAAATATTATCGAAGCGCATGGCGGTTATATCTCGCATAAAAACGAAGACGGAAAAACTATTTTTGAAATCAGTCTGATCGAAAATTAAACATTCAGATTATATAACATCACGCGAAAATTATATAACTCCCGTCTGCGGATTTTAAAATAATTTCATGGAATGAAAAATACAGTAATTCTCTTAGTAGATGATGACGAAGATGACTGCGAACTTTTTATCGCTGCCATTGCTTCATTAAACAAAAATATACTCACTACAATCTCTAATAACGCTCTCGAAGCATTGAATAATCTAAAGATAGCAACTGTTTTGCCAGACTTTATATTTCTCGATATGCAAATGCCTTATTTAAGTGGCGCCGAATTTATACAGGAGTTAAGGAGCATTCCTGAACTTAGTAAAATTCAGGTTGTGGTTTACTCATCGCATTCACACGAAACCCTAAAAAAACTAACGAACGATTTTAGTTCGGTTCAGATTTTTACAAAACCCAATAATTTTCCGGAATTGGTTAGCACACTTGATGGAATATTGTAATTATTTCTATTAGAATATTTTTCAGGAGCTAATCCCGCTATTCGTTCCAATCTTTTGTGGCGAACACCGCCACAAAAGGATTTCCACTTCTATCGGGGCTAGGGCAATCATTTTCATAATAATGTCTCCACATAGTTTGTCATCCTGAGGAACGAAGGGTCACACATATAGCTCGACAAAGATTGGCTTATTAAAACATATTACATCTTAATAATCAAACGTCTCCCGAGGTTGAAACCTCGGGCTATATTTAACAACCACAAATTACTCTGCGCATTTTTGTCATTTCGAGGCACGAGAAATCTCCATAAGAAGCTCGACAAAGATTGGCTTATTGGAATGGAGTTACTTGCGAAGATTTCTCGTTCCTCGAAATGACAATGATTGTGTTATTTTTTTACTGTAATACATTATCAATCCCCAATTAGAAATCATATAACATTTAAGCAAAAAAGTATAAATTCTAAACTTGTAAGTCTCAGTAACTTTGAGTAAAGTATTTATCACTAACACCTTAATTGCTATGTTACTACAATTTATATCTAATTTATTCGAAAGCGACGAAGACGATCAAAATCTATACGATATTGTAATTCAGATTAATGATAAAGTTTCACCTTTAGATCGAAGAAATCTTTATATGTTACCCTTAAATGATTTCTTAACCGAAAATCATTATGGTGAAATTTCGGGTGGCGGAATACTTAAAGAAGAGCCCGGAGAAATTATCTTTTGCGATATTCATGTCAAACTTTATCAGGAAGAAATAAGCAAGGCAGTTTTAAACGAGATTATCAATTTTGTTGAAATTTGTGGCGCTCCAAAAGGATCTAAAGTAATTATCGAAAAAACACATCAGGAAATTCCGTTTGGTAAAAACGAAGGAATCGCTATTTATTTTGATGGAGAAAACTCTCCTGAAAAAGATCAACAAGATTACGATGTAGATTTTGTTCAGGCAGAAATTTCGAAACTAACCAATACTTCGCAAGAAAGATACTGGAAAGGAAATGCAACAACCGGTTTGTATTTCTACGGAAAATCTTTTGATAAAATGAAAGATAACGTGTCTGATTTTATGCATACTTATCCGTTGTATAAAACGGCGCGTATTGCTCAAATAGCTTAATCTCAGGTTATGAATACTCCCCTGTTAGCATTTAATGATAAAGGAATATATTGCCAGCAGGCAGATGTATACCTCGATCCGTGGCGTCCAGTTACGAATGCCATTATCACGCACGGACACTCAGATCATGCGCGTTGGGGACACAAAAACTACATTACACATTATGACAATGTGCCTATCATAAAACATCGTTTGGGTGACATAAATGTTACCGGAAAAGATTGGAACGAAACTTTTACCGTAAATGGTGTCAAGTTTTCGCTTCATCCTGCGGGACACGTTATTGGCTCTGCACAAATTCGGGTAGAATACAAAGGCGAAGTCTGGGTTTTTACAGGAGATTATAAAACCGAAGACGATGGCGTTTCTGTACCTTATGAAGTCGTAAAATGCGACGCTTTTATAACAGAATGTACTTTTGGATTACCCGCTTTTAAATGGACACCACAAGCCGAAGTCATGACCGATATTAATAATTGGTGGGCAGAAAATCGTGCTGAAGGAAAAACGTCTGTTCTCTTTGGTTATTCGTTAGGAAAAGCACAACGTTTACTGAAATATTTAGACACGGATATCGGGAAAATATACACGCACGGCGCTATCGAAAATATGACCGAAGTATTGCGTCCATTAGTTGATTTTCCGCCAACGACCAGAGTTACATCAGAAACTAAAAAAGAAGATTTATTGGGCAGTATTGTTCTTGCTCCTCCAAGCGCACACGGCTCAACCTGGATTCGAAAAATGACTCCGTTTGTTACCGGTTCTGCCAGCGGATGGATGACTTTTAGGGGCGCCAGACGTAGGCGTGCTGTAGATCGCGGTTTTGTTTTAAGCGATCATTGTGACTGGACGGGTTTGCTCGAAAGCATTAAAGCAACCGGAGCAGAAAAAATAATTTGTACCCACGGATATTCGGATATATTCTCGAAATACCTTCAGGAATTAGGTTACGACGCAAGAACTGCCAATACGCAATATGAAGGAGAATTGGGTGAAATGGATTCCAGAAAAGATGTTGATGAGGAAATTGATAAAATAGAGGAAAGAGAATAGAAAATAGAACAAAGAAAATAGATGCAAGAACCTAGAGGAAAGAGAATGCTTTTGATTCAATCAATCTTTTTATAAAGTCTTGTCTCTTTCATCTTGCCTCTCTTAAAAAAATAAGAAAAAAATGAAAAACTTTGCCGAACTTATAAAAGCGCTTGACAGTTCTAATAAAACTTCGGTAAAAGTTGATGCTTTGACCAAATATTTCATCAATGCGAGTAATGAAGATAAAGTCTGGACGATTGCTATTCTTTCGCATCGTCGTCCGCCAAGACCTGTAAATACTACTTTATTGCGTTTGTGGGCGAATGAATTGGCTAATATTCCGCTATGGTTGTTTGAAGAAAGTTATCATATTGTAGGCGATCTTGCCGAAACCATTGCTTTGATAATTCCCACTACAAAAGAACATTCTGATAAAAGTTTAACGGAATATCTTCAGGAAATTATTGCCCTGAAAAAGAAAACCGATATCGAGAAAAAAGAATATCTACACGAAAACTGGCTGGCACTCAATTATTACGAACGTTTTGTTTTTACCAAATTAATTACCGGAAGCTTCAGAATCGGCGTAAGCCAAAAATTAATGACGCGTGCACTTTCTAAAGCTGAAAATATTGATGAAGATTCACTCGCGCATAAATTAATGGGCGATTGGAATCCGAATACAATCACGTTTCAGGAATTAATTTTAGACGAAAAAAATAGCGATTATTTATCCAAACCTTTTCCGTTTTATCTGGCGTATCCTATTGAAGGAGAACCATCAAATTTGGGAAATCCGGAAGACTGGAGCGCAGAACACAAATGGGACGGGATACGATCGCAAACCATCATTCGGGATAATGAAATTTTTATATGGAGTCGCGGCGAAGAATTGGTAACCGATAAATATCCTGAGTTCGCTTCTTTTATTGGAATAATTCCAGACGGAACGGTTATCGACGGAGAAATTCTTCCCTACATAGAAAATGAAATTGGAACTTTTAACGATCTCCAAACCCGAATTGGACGAAAAACCGTTTCGGCTGCGATCCTTAAAAAATCACCCGTAATTATAAAAGCATACGATTTATTAGAATGGAAGGGTCAGGATATCCGAAATCTACCCTTTGAAGAAAGACGTATCTTATTAGAACAATTATTTGAAGATATAAAACATCATGATATTCCGCTCCAGCTTTCTGAAAGGGTGAAATTTTCGACCTGGGAAGAATTAACGGAAGAAAGATTGCGTTCCCGCGAAATGAAAAGCGAAGGCTTGATGATCAAACGAAAAGATTCTCCTTATCTGGTAGGAAGAAAAAAAGGCGATTGGTGGAAATGGAAAATTGAACCTTTGGTGATCGATGCCGTCCTCACCTACGCCATGCGCGGACACGGACGACGTTCGAATTTATTTACCGATTATACTTTTGCCTTATGGCAGAATAATGAAAAGAACGAACGCGAATTGGTCACATTCGCGAAAGCGTATTCGGGTTTAACTGATGCCGAATTCAGGATGGTCGATGATTGGATTAAGAAAAATACTTTAGAACGATTTGGTCCCGTTCGAAGCGTAACGCCTCAATTGGTTTTTGAAATTGGTTTTGAAGGTATTGCGCTTTCAAAAAGACATAAAAGCGGAATTGCAACACGGTTTCCGAGGATTTTAAGATGGAGACATGATAAGAAAATTGATGAGGCGAATTCTATTGAGGATTTGAAAAGCATGATTTTATAGAATGGTATTGCGAGTAAAATGGCACGCAGATGACGCGGATTCGCAAGCGAAAACACGGATGGGCACGGATTTTTTTATTGCTTTTTGTATTTAAGGCTCCAGCGGAGTCTAATATTTATAGCAATCAAAACGAAATCTGAAAAAAGCTCCAGCGGAGCGATATATTAATTCTCTAATTGGTGCGTAAAATATGTCACCCCTACGGGGTTTAAAAAAATGCGTTAAAAAAATGTCTATAAATATGTCGTCCCGCTGGGACTCAAATAAAAACCACTTTCTTAATTTTCTTTAAGCAAAATAAATCTTAATGCTTCTTAATATCTTAATGGTAAAAAAATCTTAACAATAAAAAACAAATGAATAGAGAACAACTTTTTTCTGTAGCAAATGACTGGTTTCAAAATCAGGGATGGAAACCTTTTCCGTTTCAGACTCAGACCTGGACTGCTTTTTTGCAAGGAAAAAATGGTTTACTAAACGCTCCTACGGGCAGTGGGAAAACCTATGCGCTCTGGTTGCCTATTGTTTTAAACTACATTAAAAATAATCCCGATTATAAAACCAAACATACTCCCGGACTTAAAGCGATTTGGATTACACCTCTGCGATCGCTTTCGGTTGAAATAAAACAGGCCGCAGAAAGAGTGGTTAATGATTTGGGGACCAAAATGACCGTTGGGATTCGGTCTGGAGATACATCAGCGAGTGAAAGAGCGAAGCAAAAAGGTAAAATGCCCGATTTGCTGGTGACTACTCCAGAGAGTTTACAATTGCTTTTAGCAACAAAAGGTTATGATAAAATATTTGGCAATTGTACAGCAATTGTCATTGACGAATGGCACGAATTACTAGGTACAAAACGTGGCGTACAAACCGAATTGGCTTTATCCCGATTAAAATCTATTGCGCCCAATATGCGCATTTGGGGAATTTCGGCAACAATTGGAAACCTGCAACAGGCTCAGGAAGTTTTACTTGGAGTTGATTCAGAAGCTTATCGTAATTCGGTTTTGATAAAGGCCCAGATACATAAAAAAATAAAGGTCATTTCGATTATTCCGGATAAAATGGAAACGTATCCGTGGCGCGGACATATGGGTTTGCATCTTATTGATGAAGTGGCCAAAATTGTAAAAGCGAGTAAAACAACTTTGATTTTTACGAATGTACGTTCGGCTTGTGAAATTTGGTTTCAGCGATTGCTGGAAAAATATCCTGAATTTGCAGGAGAAATGGCGATGCATCACGGAAGTATCGATCGCGAAACGAGGCTTTGGGTCGAAAATGCTATTCGGAACGAAGAATTAAAAGTCGTTGTTTGTACTTCAAGTCTGGATCTGGGAGTCGACTTTGCGCCTGTAGAAACGATTATTCAGGTTGGTGGACCAAAAGGTGTTGCGCGTTTTTTACAAAGAGCCGGACGAAGCGGACATCAACCCGGGAAAGAAAGCGTGATTTATTTTCTCGCGACTCATGCTATTGAATTGATCGAAGCTTCGGCCTTGAAAAAAGCGGTTGAAAATAGTGTTATCGAAGATCGTGTTCCTTATTTAAACAGTTGGGATGTTTTGGTACAATATCTTAATACTTTGGCGGTTTCGGATGGATTTATTCCGGATGAAATTTTTAAAGAGGTAAAAGGAACTTTTTGTTATCAGGCGATGACAGAAGAAAACTGGAATTGGGTTTTGAATTTCATCACTAACGGAAGTCAGAGTTTACAAGCTTATGACGAATATAAAAAGGTAGAAGTTGAAGAAGATGGGCGTTTTAAAATCAACAGCCGATTGATTGCCATGCATCACAGAATGCAAATTGGCACCATTGTAAGCGATGCTGTTTTGAACGTAAAATTCATGAGCGGCGGTTATATTGGGACGATCGAAGAATGGTTTGTATCGAAATTAAAACCGGGAGACACTTTTATTTTTGCCGGTAAACAATTGGAATTATTCAGAATCAGAAATATGCAGGTTTTGGTTCGAAAGGCTGATCCTAAAAAGAAATCGAAAGTAGTAAGCTGGATGGGCGGCCGAATGGCGCTTTCGGCACAAATGAGTGAATTGCTGCGTCAGGAATTGTATCGCGCCAATACGGATGATTTATCGCCGGAACTAAAGGCATTGCAACCTTTATTTGCCAGACAAAGAAAAGAATCTATTGTTCCAGGAGACGATCAGTTTTTGATTGAAACTTTTAAAACAAGAGAAGGATATCATGCTATTTTTTATCCTTTTGAAGGCCGATTTGTGCTTGAAGCGCTGGCAAGTTTACTGGCATACAGAATTAGTTTACTTTTGCCTATTAGTTTTTCTTTAGCTTATAATGATTACGGTTTTGAATTGCTTTCTGATCAGGAAATTGATATGCAGAATGTTTTAGATAATAATCTATTTTCGACTGAATATGTGCATCATGATTTGCAAAAAAGTCTGAATGCAACCGAAATGGCAAGACGAAAATTCAGGGATATTGCCGTAATTGCCGGTTTGGTTTTTACAGGATTCCCGGGAAAAATGGTGAAGACAAAACATTTGCAAAGTGGTTCGCAATTATTGTTTGAAGTTTTTAGGGATTATGAACCTGATAATTTATTGTTTCAGCAAGCGTATAGTGAAACCTTTGAACATCAATTGGAAGAAGGCCGTTTGATTATGGCTTTGGAACGAATAAACAATCAGGAAATTATCTGGAAACAATGTTTAAAACCAACGCCTTTTAGTTTCCCCTTAATTACAGACCGACTAAGAGAAAAATTATCAAGCGAAACATTGGCAGAACGAATTAAAAAAATGACAGCTTCCTATATGAAGTAATACTATATGAAGATTACCATACAAAATCAAACGTTTATTTTACACCCAAGTGGGGCTTTGTTTTGGGAAACCAGAAAATTGCTTCTCATTTCTGATGTGCATTTGGGAAAGGTTTCGCATTTTAGAAAACATGGCGTGGCGATTCCGAATAATGTGGTTTCAGAAAACTTTAATCGTTTGACGGAGGTTGTAGAATACTTTAATCCTGAAAAAATTATTTTCCTCGGCGATTTGTTTCATAGTTCGATGAATTCGGAATGGGATTTATTCGAAAAATGGGTTGCTTGTTGTACCAACACCATAATCCTGATTGCCGGAAATCATGATATTATCGATCAGAATCATTACACTAAAATTAATATTGATGTGGTTGAATCTCTCGAAATTGATGATTTTTTATTAACGCATCATCCTGTTGTAAAAGAAGGTTTTTTTAATTTTTCCGGTCATATTCACCCCGGAATTATCCTTCGTGGTTTTGGCGCTCAGTCTTTAAAATTACCTTGTTTTTATCAGAAAGAAAATCAGATGATTCTGGCAGCTTTTGGCGAATTTACCGGAAAGCATATTATAAAACCCAAACAAAATGATATTGTTTACGCCATTGCCAATCAGGATGTTGTTATGGTAAAATTAAACTGATTTCTTAAAATAAAGTTGTTTTGGAGCCTCTTCTTCAAGATCATTTTCATAGTTGAATTCTTCGTAGCCTAAAGACTTTAATGTTGCTATTAAAACAGTATCAATTTCAAAAGCTTTTACCCAAATCAAATCATGTTTTCGCTGTAAAGCCACTTCTTCAGCACGTTTAAAAAGTACAACTAAATCTTCGGGATTGAAGTAAACAATATGATTGACACCGATTGGTTTATTAGTCCCTAAATTTTGATTGGCTAATCGGGAGGAATTTAGTTTCAGGAATGATAACGGATTTTCGCCTTCATAAGCCATTAACATTTCTACCGAAAAATCATTCTGAATCCTGAACAGTTTCTGACTCGAAAGGTTCTCCTGAGCGTACTTCTCTCCTATTTCTTTCTCATTTCCAAATAAATCCGAATAGAATTTCAGGGCTTTCTCTTCCATCCAGACAACATTATCATTTATGATTACTACGAATTTTGCGACTTTTGACATATTTTCCATTATTATATTTCATGCAAAGTTGAGAGGATTTGATGGATCAAAAAAGAGCTAAATGTCTTGTAGTTTGTTCGAAAAGTCGGTTGAGTTGGATTGAGATATCTTTTTAAACACATAGAAACATAGCTTTTTTTTTTACCGCTTAAGAAAGGCGTTTCACTATGAATAAAACGCAATAGCAGCAACTTTACAAATGCATATATATACTAACAATTTTATTCGTTTGCACCTAATAGTATTGTATTGTCAGGCTGAGCGAAGTCGAAGCCCACGTTCCAATTGGAGCGCCCTTCGACTTCGCTCAGGGTGACAATTGGAATTTTTAAATAAAAAAATTAAACCCAGGATTGGGCTAAAAAACTAAAAAAAGAGATCAAAAATGAATAACTACTCCATTCGCTCGTCGCTCGCGAGAGGGATAGAAGCAAGCTACCGAAGTAGCGCGGATAGCCCGACAGCATCCCGATAAGAGGGCGTATAAGCGCATGGTAAATTTGCCCTCTTATCGGGATGGTGACTCGCCCAAAGTATAATTACGTATATACTTTAAATATACTAAACATTCTTTCTGCGATATTCTAAAGGTGAAATTCTTTCGCATTTTTTAAAGAACCTACCAAAACCGGATTGATTTGGGAAGTTTAAGGTATCGCTGATTTGGTTGATGGTGAGATCTTTGTTTTGAAGTAATATTTTGGCTTCAAGAATTACAATATCGTCGATCCAGTCGCTGGCGGTTTTTCCGCTATTGTTTTTAACGACTTCTGAAAGATATTTGCGGGATACATTTAACGTATCGGCGTAATATTGAACGGATCTTTGGCTTATAAAATCTCTGGAAAGTGTTTCTTTGAACTTTTCGAATAAAGGATTTTGCCTGGTATCATTGGTATTGGTTTGCTTTATAACATCTAATTCGTAGATCAATATATAAAGATACGCGCGTAAAATAGAGGGCTGATTATCAGAATTATGTTCGATTGATTGTCGCAGCAGAGTAAAGATTTGTTCAAACTTAATTTTATTTTTTTTCTGGAGATTAAAAACGTGCTTTTCGCTATTTTCGAAAAAATCATATTGCGACAGAAAAAAAACATTGGCTTGATTGTGTAGAAAAAATTGTGGTTTGAAAAAGATAATATCTATTAAAATTTCGTCGCTGTCTTTTGTAAAACTTCTAATTACCGAAGGTCCGAGAGTGAGAATTGCCGGAGCATGAATAACCACTTTTTTGAGTTTGGTTTGCATGACAATACTCCCTTTTCGAAGAAATTCTATGGCATAACTTTCTGCACGATAGGGTTCGCTGATATACGGATGATCTTTTGCCTGAATATAAAAATACTCTTTATCATTATTGGCATCATTAAACAAACTTTTATGATGCTCGAGTGAATATGTGGTGATTTTTGTATTCAATTGTTTTGGCTTTAATCGATATCAAATATAAGAAACGGTTTTTTGCATCACAAATAATGGCGCTATATAGCGCCATTTATGAGTATTCTCTTAGAAGAATATATATTTAAAAATTGAAACTTATTTTTTATCGATTTTGTAAAGTCTTCCGCCATCGGTAACGGCGTATAAAGCTCCGTCGTTTCCTTGGGTAACATCTCTAAAACGTTGATTTTCTGAAGCAAGAAGTCTTTCTTCGCCAACTACTTTATTGTCTTTTATGGCAAGACGCACGATATGCATTCCGCTTAAAGCGCCTATGAAAAGATTATTTTGCCATTCCGGAACGCGATTACCGGTGTAGAATGTCATTCCGCTTGGCGAAACTACTGGATCCCAATAATAAACCGGTTGTTCTAAACCATCTTGTTGCTGAATCCCCGCTCCTACTTTTTCTCCGCTATATTCGATTCCGTATGTAATTGTTGGCCATCCGTAATTTGAACCTGCTTTAAGGCGATTGATTTCGTCCCCTCCGCGTGGTCCATGTTCTGCCAACCAGATTTCTCCTGTATTAGGATTAAGCGCTAAACCTTGCGGATTTCTGTGTCCGATAGTATATAATTCCGGTAAAGCTCCTGTTCCTGCAAAAGTTGGGTTGCCACTTGCAGGCTGACCTTCTTTTGTTAAACGAACTACTTTTCCTAAACCTGATGCAACAGATTGTGCTAAAGGTCTTGTTTCTAAAACTGAACGTTCTCCGGTACTTACGACTAGAAAACCAGATTTATCGAAAAGAATACGTCCGCCATAGTGAAGCGTGCTACCATTTGCTGGTTTAGCTCTGTAAATAACGGTTGCTCCTTCGATTGTTTTTTCGTCAGCTGAAAGTTTTCCTTTCGCTACAGCGGTATTATTTCCGCCTGTTGTCGCTTCGGCATATACCCAGTAAATCATACGGTTTGTAGTAAAATCAGGATCAATAGTTAAACCTAATAAACCTCCTTGTCCACCAGCATTAACAGCAGGAATACCTATAATTGGTGCGCTCAAAACTCCGGCAGTCGTAGCGATACGCATTGTTCCTGTTTTTTCAGTAATCAATAATCGTCCGTCAGGAAGGCTTTTGATTCCCCAAGGACTCGTTAAAGCTGTAGCAATTACAGTTCCCTGATACGGTGTATTAGTTTGAAGTCCACTTGCTCGGGTTTGTCCAGCAAACGCAGGTTTATAAGTTGTATTGGCCGCATTTCCTTCGACAGGATTGGTTGTTGTGCCTGGATTTACATCGACATCTTTATCGCTAGAGCAGCTTAATAAGGTGATTAGCATACTCGAAACAATAGCAATCTGGTTAATATTTCTCATAGTTTTGGGATTTTTATGATTAGAAAGAAACAAAACTCTTAAAAATAAAATAAAAGCTGTTATATAATTTATAAGAAAATTTACATAATTAATTGGAGGGCTTATAGTGCTGGCGTTATTTAACCGCAAAGAGCGCTAAGTTTTTTTCGCAAGGTTCGCAAAGTTTTTTTTTGCTGGCTCGAAAAAAAGGAATGTGAAGATCGCTAAGCTTTATGTAAAATTTAATTTATGTCGAAGGTTTTACCGCAAAGAGCGCTAAGTTTTTCGCAAGGTTCGCAAAGATTCTTTTGCTTTGCGATATTTTTTTTTAGCTACAAATTTCACAAATTATCACAAATTACAAGCTGCGTAAAGCTTTGTGAACTTTGAATTCTTTCATTCAGGAAGGTTAAATCCTTGGCGAACTTTGCGAAAAACTTAGCGCTCTTTGCGGTAAAAAAACTTTGTATTTTAAAAAATCTTAGCGGTTATTTAAAATATTTTTATACTTTTGCAATCATCAGATGATATGATAACCTATGGCTTTAATTAATAAAAAATCTCTCGCAGAAGAAGTTGCTTCAAAATTACAGGAGCAAATATCTCTTGGTCAATATAAGATCAACGAGAAATTACCTATTGAAGCAGAGCTTATGAAAAGTTTTGGCGTTGGACGTTCTTCGATAAGAGAGGCGATGAAGTTACTGGCTAATTCTGGTTTACTGCGGATTCAGCAAGGGGTTGGTACTTTTGTTCAGGAAGTTACCGGCACGCAAGAACCAATGGATCAGCGATTAAAACGTGCAAGCCTGAAAGATTTAGATGAAGTTAGGCAATTATTAGAGTTGAAAATTGCTGAAAAAGCGGCTATCAACAGAACAGATGATGATATCGTTGCCATGAAACAACATTTGGCCAATAGAATGAAAACCGCTAATGAGGGTTTGCTTGAAGAATGTGTTGAAGCAGATATACAATTTCATATTGCTATTGCAGAAGCATCAAAAAATGAAATCCTCGCTGATTTGTATAAGTCAGTATCGAAACATTTAAAAAAGGAGTTTCTTAAACTTTATCCGGATACAGAGGTATTTAAAGAAACTTATATCATACACGAACAACTTCTCAAAAATATTATTGCAAAAGATCCTAAAAAGACATGGAATACTGTTGCTAAAATAATAGGAGATACTAATTACTAATTTTTTCACCCAATTCATCAGATGATCTGATTTTTTTTTTACACTATGAAAACAACTACTATTAACAATTCGAAACAGTTGGCCCAACAAACTGTTTTCTCGATTTTATTTACAATCAGTTTTACGCATTTTATTAATGATATGCTTCAGGCGGTTGTTCCTGCGGTATATCCTATTATAAAAGATAAATTTCATTTGACTTTTACCGAAATCGGTCTAATCACCCTAACCTATCAACTAACGGCTTCTATTTTACAACCGTTTATTGGGTTTTATACCGATAAAAAACCACGTCCGTATTCGCTGGCCATTGCCATGGTTTTTACCCTTTTAGGATTGGCGGCTGTGGCGGTAGCTTCAAGCTTTGTAAATATTTTACTTGCTGTTAGTTTAATTGGTGTTGGTTCTTCGATATTTCATCCTGAAGCTTCGAGGGTAGCTCACATGGCTTCTGGCGGAAAAAGAGGTTTGGCGCAATCTATTTTTCAATTAGGAGGAAATGCAGGAAGCGCTATCGGGCCTTTGCTTGCGGCTATCATTGTCGTTCCTTACGGACAGTTTAATATTATCTGGTTTTGTCTTGCTGCCGCTGCTGGGATTCTTATTCTTTCGGGAGTTGCAAAATGGTATCAGGAACATTTGAATCTTAAGGCAAAAAATAAATCTCTTGGGGCAGAAGAAAAACACCATTCGCTTTCTAAACAAAAAGTGATTTTCTCGTTGGGTATTTTATTAGTATTGATTTTTTCTAAATACTTCTACATGGCCAGTATGACAAGTTATTATACTTTTTATCTTATTGATAAATTTCACGTTTCTGTACAGGAATCTCAAATTTACCTTTTTGCATTTCTTGGTGCTGTAGCTGCGGGAACATTGTTTGGTGGAGCTTTGGGTGATCGTTTTGGTCGAAAATATATCATTTGGATTTCTATTCTTGGCGTTGCTCCTTTTACATTGTTATTGCCATACGCTTCTCTTTTCTGGACCGGAATTTTATCTGTAATTATTGGTTTAATTATATCTTCTGCTTTCTCGGCAATTTTGGTTTATGCCACAGAGTTAGTTCCTGGTAAAGTAGGTTTAATTGCTGGTCTTTTCTTTGGATTGGCTTTTGGTATGGGCGGATTAGGTTCTGCAATTTTAGGAAAATTAGCAGATTCAACAAGTATTGAATATGTTTTTAAGGTTTGTGCGTTTTTACCTCTAATAGGAGTTTTAACAAGCTTCCTTCCGAATATTGAAGGAAAGAAAAAAGCTTCTGCAGAAGATTAAATTGTTTTTTACTAATTCGATTATTATATAAAAAAAGCGCTGAATGTATTGATTCAGCGCTTTTTTGCTTTTTATAATAATGAGTATTACCAGCCTTTTACAGCTCCGCCTTTAAATTCTTTAAGAGCTGCTGCTTCAACTTCCGGAGATTGAAAAGCTTGTAAAAACTGTTTTACTTTTTCTTCGTTTTTATTGTCTTCACGACTTACTACCAAGTTTACATAAGGAGAATCTTTGTCCTCAACAAACAAAGCATCGCGAGACGGAACTAATCCTGCCTGAGAAGCAAAAGTATTGTTGATAATCGCAATCGTTACGTTTGCATCTTCAAGAACTCTTGGCAATTGAGGTGCTTCTAATTCTAATATTTTAAGCTTTTTAGGATTACTTACAATATCTGTTACTTTAGGCAATAAACCAACTCCTTCTTTCAATTTTAGCAAACCGTTTTTCTCTAAAAGCAATAGTGAACGTCCGCCGTTTGTTGGATCATTTGGAATCACAATTGTGCTTTCATCCTTAAGATCTGCAAGGCTTTTTATTTTTTTAGAATATCCTGCAATTGGATAAATAAATGTTTTACCAATAATTGCCAATTTATAGCCGCGTTGTTTTGATTGCTCGTCAAGATATGGTTTGTGCTGAAAAGCATTTGCATCAATATCTCCCAAACTCAAAGCTTCATTAGGAATTACGTAATCGTTAAAAGAAATTAACTCTACTTCAAGTCCGTATTTTTCTTTTGCGACTTTTTTAGCAGCTTCGGCTACTTTATATTCCGGTCCTGTTGCAACACCTACTTTTATGTGGTGCGGATCATTATTTTTAGCTTTCCCACAATTCACTAATGAAAGTGTCAAGACAGCGATTCCAACTATTTTCAAAAAATTTAGTTTCGTATTCATTATCGTATTTTTTAATTTTTAATTCTTAATTTTTAATTTTTAATTGAATTTATCTCTTTTTTAACCGCAAAGGTCGCGAAGGTTTTTCGCAAAGTTCACTAAGATTTAATGTGTAAACACATTTTTTTAAGTTCGCTAAGCTTTGCGGTAAAATATCATAATATCTACAAAGCTTTGCGAACTTTATGTTTTTAACAAGCTTAGTATAGTAAAAAAACTTAGCGCACTTTGCGGTAAAATCTCAAAAGTATTTCAAAATATTATCTATGATCAAATCGTTTGGACAAAAAGTCACCCGCAAACTGAATCACGAATACCAAAAGCACCAATAATATCAGAACCGAATTCATGATTACGGCATCGTATCCAATATATCCGTACTGATACCCCACTTGTCCTAAACCTCCGGCTCCAACTGCTCCACCCATTGCAGAATATCCTACAAGTGTGATTAAAGTGATTGATGTTGCATTTATTAAAGAAGGTAATGCTTCCGGAAGCAGTACTTTATATACAATTTGCAAAGGTGTTGCACCCAAAGCTCTTGCCGCTTCGATTAATCCTGAAGGTAAACCTAAAAGACTATTCTCTACCAATCGGGCAATAAAAGGTGCTGCACCAATACTTAACGGAACTAAAGCCGCACTTACACCAATAGAAGTTCCTACCAGCGTTTTTGTAAACGGAATCATCCATACAATTAATATAATGAACGGAATTGAACGAAAAATATTCACCAAAACCGATAACGTTCTATTTAAAACGGGTTGCTCCAAAATTTGATTTTTTCTCGTAAGGAAAAGCAAAATACCCGTTGGAAGCCCTAATGCAAAACCAAAAAAGCCCGACACAAATGTCATCACGATGGTTTCCCAGGTACCGTTCAATAATAAGGTAATAGTAGAATCAGACATAACCTATGATTTCTGTTTTAATATGTTTAGAAATAAAATATTCAATTGCAGCTTCGTAGTTCTCGCGCTTTCCTGACAATTCGATCAGCATTACACCAAAATTTACATCACCGGCCTGATCCATTTGTGCACTAACAATTTTAAAATTAGTATCAAACAATCTCGAAACTTCTGAAATAACAGGCTCGTTTACCGATTTCCCAGTCATTTCTAATCTCAACAACGGACTCAAACCTTCGCCATCCTGTTTTTGCAAACGTTCCTGATATACTCGCGGAATATCAAGATGCAATGACGAAGCAATAAATTCTTTGGTTAATTCGTGTTTTGGGTCGGCAAAAATTTCTCCTACACTTCCCTGCTCGATCAGTTTTCCGTGGCTAATTACCGCAACTTCATCACAAATCGATTTTACAACTTCCATTTGGTGCGTAATCAGTAGGACCGTAATATTTAAACGACGATTGATATCCTTCAGTAAATTCAAAATCGATCTTGTGGTTGCAGGATCAAGCGCACTTGTCGCCTCATCACACAACAATACTTTCGGGTTATTAGCCAATGTTCTCGCAATGGCAACCCTTTGCTTTTGACCTCCTGAAAGACTTGCAGGATAATCATTTGCTTTTTCGGCCAAACCTACTAACTGCAACAATTCAAAAACACGAGTTTTAATATCCCCTTTTGAAACACCAGCCAATTCTAACGGAAAAGCTACATTTTCGAAAACCGTACGTGACGAAAGCAAGTTAAAATGCTGAAAAATCATTCCAATTTGTCTTCTCTCGATCGCCAATTGCGCATTCGATAATTGCATTAACGATTTCCCGTCTACAATAATTTCTCCCGAAGTTGGTCTTTCCAGCAAGTTCACACAACGAATCAAAGTACTTTTTCCAGCTCCCGAAGTTCCAATTACACCAAAGATTTTCCCTGGCGGAACTTTAAGCGAAACATCTGACAAAGCCGAAACGATTCGGTTTTTCTGATGAAAATTCTTGGTGACATTTTTTAATTCAATCATTTTCTTTATTCAAATTAAATCTGCTACATCCACAGACATAAATACTTAACGCATCTGAAATTCTAAAATTTAAAATCAAAAAGCCTTTCAATAAATTATGAAAGGCTTCAGAAATAAATAATTTTATTTTTATATATAAGCCAGTTCATACCATCGCATAGTCGCGCAACACATGTTGCAGCTATAATAATTGGTATTCTGGTTATTGTTTTTCATTGCTGCGGCAAATTTAAAGAGATAATTTGAATTTCAATACAAAATTCTAAACTTTTTTTATCCTATCGATGTAGTAGGTTTTGTTTTAGAATTAGGAGCTGATTCCTGCTGTCCGCTGTATCTTTTTGTTTTTAAAGAAAAAACAAAAAGGATGCCGCTCCCATCAGGGCTAGGGCATACGGTTTCATAAGAAATATTCTATTTATCAAGTAGAATATTATCATAATCGAAACTAACTTGAAGATGGTACGCGGATGATACGGATTCGCTTCGCGAAAACGCGGGTATTCGCGGATTTTTATCCGCAATCTTGTCATCCTGACGGAGGAAGGATCACACGCGGGATTCTACAAAGATTAGCGATATAGATTGCGGAGTTTCTAGTGTGGTCCTTCGACTTCGCTCACGATGAAATACGCTATGATCAACTTTGTCAAAGTTTTGAACTTTGACAAAGTTTGCGCATCGACGAGCAAAAAATATCTCAAAGAAAATAAATTAAGAATGAAATCCGTGCAAATCTGCGTTTTCGCGATAGTGAATCTGTGTCATCCGCGTGCTATAATCTCATCATTCAAATAATAAAACTAAAAAAAGCATTTTCATTAAATTGTCGAGCTACTTGCGCTCCTTCGACTTCGCTCATGATGACATACGCTATGATCAACTTTGTCAAAGTTTTGAACTTTGACAAAGTTTGCGCATCGACGAGCAAAAAATATCTCAAAGAAAATAAATTAAGAATGAAATCCGTGCAAATCTGCGTTTTCGCGAAGCGAATCCGTGTTATCCGCGTACCATAATCTCATCATTCAAATAATAAAACTTAAAAAAAATATTTTCATTAAATTTTCGAGCTACTTACGAGCCTTCGACTTCGCTCTGGATGACATACGATATGATCAACTTTGTCAAAGTTTTGAACTTTGACAAAGTTTGCGCATCAACGAACAAAAAAATATCACAAAGGAAATAAATAAGAATTAAATCCGTGCAAATCTGCGTTTTCGCGATAGCGAATCCGTGTCATCCGCGTGCCATAAGTTTCCAGAAATTTTATTTCGAAGCGTCCAACAATATCGCCAACTGAATACAAGGCGCATCAGATCGATTGCTCCAGGCATGATTGGTTCCTCTTTGTACCACAATATCTCCGGCTTGCAATACCGTTTCGCCTTCATCTACAATAAGGTAAATTTCTCCGGAAAGAATTACGATATAATCCAGCGTATCAGTTTGATGCATTAACGGATGAGGCTGACCTTCTTCTGCGATAATTCCCAAATCTTTATCAGGGGGAATCTGAACGTATCGAAAATAACTTCCATTTTTGGGTGTATGTGGGAAAGCAGTGTTTTCGATTATTTTTTCTTCTTCTAATTTTACAGGCATCGAATCTGTCGACCAAATATCAGATATAATCAAACCCGGAAAATGTTCTGAAACATTCGATACAATTGCATCTTTTTCGATTATTGATTTTCCGTTTCGTATTCCTGTAACGATCCTTCTCGGAATTGTCTTCATAGTTTATTTATTTGCATGATTAATTTCTTTCCGTTCGTTTTGTTATCACGAAGTATTTGATGTGCTTTTAAAACTGTTTCAACTTCCATTCCTCCAATCATTTCAATTGTTGGTGGTGTAATTGATTTTTCTTGTAAAAGAAGAGACAATTCGGTTAATCCGTTTTTATAATAATCGTATCGCTTTTCTAACCCAAATGCATAATTTGAAATATTGAGAATCGCTGCTCCTTTGCTAAAAAGAATTTCACGCGAATCTGCAGTAGAAAAATTGGTAACATCTACAAAAGTGCCGTTTGTCTTTAGGAGTTTTGCTGCTATAACGGCAATTTCATTTCCTACTAAATCGACAACAAAATCAAAATATTCCTTATTATTTAATGCTAAAGCAGTTTCGTAAACCTCATCATTTTTATAATTAATAATTTGATTTGGCTTCAAGCCAAGATCTACTAATGAAGCGATACTACTTTCGTTTCCTGCTGTAACAATACAATTGTGATTTCCTTTTTCGATCAATAATTTAAGAAGCATATTCCCTACTCCGCCAGCCGCACCGGTAATAAAAATAGAGTCAGTTGCATTAGCTTTCATTCTATTAATGGCCTGCAAAGCTGTTAATCCTACTGAAGGTATTCCTGCACCTTCTTCAAACGAAATATTTTTGGGCAAATGCATTACAATTGCTGCGGGAACGCAAATATATTCGGCATAAGTACCGTTTGATCCCATGCTTCCGGAACCACAAAAAACAGCATCTCCGATTTTAAAATCAGTTACCTTTTCTCCTACTCCCGAAACAATACCAGAAAATTCCCGACCTAATATGGGCGAATGTAATAATTTGCGTTCCATAGCATTTTCGGTCATTTGATAATCGATTGGGTTAAATCCTGCTGCTGCAATTTTTACCTGAACCTCATCGTATTTTGGTTCTGGCGTATTTACTTCTTGTACTTTAAAATCTCCATTTTGATGTAAAAGGATTGCTTTCATTTTTCTTCTTTTATCTTACGAATGTACAGTTCAAATGCTTTATTTTTGCTATGGGTTAACCCGAGGTAACCGGTTACCAAACAGAAACTACTATGGCAAAAATTAATGATAACGGTACGATTCGTGAAGCCAATTGTTCAGAAGAACTTATGGCGATGCGTGATAGTCTGGATGTTTTAGGAGGAAAATGGAAACTAATGATTCTGCGTTTTCTGACTAACAGAACGCATCAGGTAATTAATTTTAAGAAAATGCAACGCGAGATCGATGGAATTTCGGCCAAGATGCTGAGTAAAGAATTAAAGGAATTAGAAATTAATCTTTTGGTTTCGAGAACAGAGCAGCAAACTAAACCAATAACGGTAGTGTACGCCATTACGGAATACGGAAAATCTGTACTTCCGGTAACGGAAACTTTAGTCAATTGGGGATTAAGCCATCGTGAAAAGATTATTGAAACGATCAGTAAATAATAGCATTCTAATCTAAAAATCTATAGCGCAATCCCAATTCAAATCCATCATTTGCGTAAGCGCCTGTATTACCAATAAAACTAGAATAGGATAAAAAGATGCCTAGTTTATCTAGTGTAATTCCAAAGGAGCCGGAAATAACTTCATTGGTATGATACATCGCTGATATATTCATATTGTATTCCGGCATACTAAAATTCGCTCCGATATCTGCAATATCTTTATATCCGCGAATACCTCTGTACGCAAGAAGAGGTTCAATATTAAAATCATTTATTCGGCTCGAAACGTATATTTTATAGCTTATCGCTGAGTAGAAAATCTGACTGTCAACATATCGTCTTTCTCCGTTATCATTTTCAAAAAAAGTATTGTTCAAATTGGGCACAGCCGCCTGAATGGTTAATAATGGTGTGGTATACGAAATCCCAAAATCGCCATCTAACGCTCCGCCCTCGTCAAAATTCTGAATCGAAGGATCGTTGATATCCCCCGTGATTTTGCTTTTATCCAGCGACAGAAATCTTGCGCCTAATGATAGACCAAAATTAATTTTTCGATCCTCGCCATCAACAGGTAAATGATAAGCAAAAGTTCCTAAAATTCTCGAATTGGTAATTAAACCTGCTCTGTCACTGCTAAAATTAAGGCCATATGCCGCTCTGCTCTCGGGATTATATTCTGCTGTTGCATACATCATGACCGGATTTCCTGGAACATCATCCCATTGTCGCTGATATCCAATATTTACGTTTAAACCTTTATTTATTCCTGCCATTGCCGGATTTCCTAAATATTGGTTTTGGTAATACATGGCTTCGAATTTATTCAATTGCGCATGAGCCGCATTGGTTACGAATAAAATGAGGCTCAAAAACAAGATTGGTTTGATGGCAAATAATCTCATAGATATTTTTTTACTTGTACTCATATCGATAGGGTTATGATAGAACAATTTTATTATTTTACACTTTTTGACCTATAGAGATTAGTCTCTAATCATGGTGATAAATCCTTTAATCTTTGGCAAATCTTCTCCTAAATCTATCAAATAGTAATAGGTATCATTATTTAACGGAGATCCGCCGTATGATCCGTCCCACTCGTTGCTGTAACTATTTTTAGAATACACTATTCTTCCTGCTCTGTCGTATACTGTGACTTTATTATTTGGGAATAACTCAATATCCTTAATTACCCAGAAATCATTTTTACCATCTCCGTTTGGTGATAATATATTAGTGATTACTAATGCATCCGGAGAAAGTCCTTTGTAGACTATTATAGCGTAAATTTCTTTTGTTATACCGTCTTCTCCCGTAACAACCGTTTCGATGATATTTTCTCCCGGCAATAAAGTTATTGGAGTGCTTGCCGTATTACTGGCAACGGCGATTCCGTTTACTGTTATTGTAGCTCCCGGATCTGTTGCTGTTGGTGTTACTGTAATCGAATTGACATCGTATCTGACTACTGCATCGTAATTGGTAATATCTGATTTGAATTTAGGTTCTAATATGCCCTTACTAATCGTTAGATTCGATAGAGACGCATCGTCGGCACCTTCTTTTGTGATCGTAAGAACATAGCTTTTTGTTGTTAAACCATCCTCAGAAGTTACTTTAATAGTAAACGTATTTACACCTCTTAGTAATGAAAGTACGGTAAAAGAACTACCACTTACAATTGGGTTGCCGTTGATAGTTATTTTTGCCAAAGGATCATCAGCTACTACAGTTATCGTTTCTGTATTAATCGTACTGCTAACATTCACATTATATGAAAGAATATTAGGTGAAAAAGCTGGTGTTAAAACTCCATTACTAATGGTTAGACTTGCTAAATTCACGTCGCTTGGCGATGTTACCGTCAAAACTCCTGTAACATATGTTATCGCATAATTAGAATCTACTGCGCCACTTACTGTTATGGCATAAACCCCAACCGGACTGGTCACATTTGCAATAGTCGAAATAGTAGGTGGCGTAGTTAAACTCGCCACGGTTTCACCGTTTACAAATCCTGCGTAACTTGCTGTTAGCGGAGGGTTCGCAGCGCCATAAGCTCTTGTTTTGTTGTCTGCGGTAATGGTCAAAGGAGCTGCTGTTACGGTTAGATTTCCGCTAACATAACTAATCGTGTAATTAGGATTAACTGCTCCGCTATCTGTAATCAGATAAGTTCCTACCGGACTTGCTGTAACTGCCGGCGTATTAATTACGGGCTGTACTGTTAAACTTGATGCGGTATCACCATTTACAAAACCTGCATAAGTTGATGTAAAAATTGGGTTTGGCGAACCGTAAACTTTCGTTTGATTATCTGCTGTAATAATTAAAGGTGCCGGAGTTACTGCCAGATTTCCATCAACATAATTAAATGTATAATTAGAAGATACTGCTCCGCTTACTGTGATGATGTAATTACCAACTGAGCTTGCCGTAGTAGCTACAGTCGTAATAGTTGGAGCTGTAGTTAAACTTGCAGCTGTATCTCCATTTACAAATCCACCATAACTGGCAGTCAAAGTTGGATTCGCTGCTCCGTATATTTTCGTCTGAGCATCTGCTGTAATGGTTAAAATAGCAGTGGTTATAGTTAAGTTTCCATTAACATAAACAATCGTATAATTAGATGAACTTAATACTGATCCGTTTGGTGTAAGTGCATAATTACCAGTTGGACTTGTAATTGTAGCATTGCTAGTAACTATAGCTACAGTGGTGATAATAGCATTGGTATCGCCATTTACAAATCCTGTAACACTGGTACTAAAAGCTGGGTCTGCTGCTCCGTAAAGACGAGTTGCATCAACAGCGGTGATGGTAAGCACTGCAGGATTCACTGTACTTGTAACAATTGGTAAATTAACCGTCGTTGCACTAGTACTGGTTAAGACAACATCTCCCGAGTAATTTCCTGCCGGAATTGTTCCGTTTAATCTAATATAAACTGGTGTAGAGGCAATTGTTCCTGCTGCTCCAACAGTAAGTGTATTGGTAAAAGTAATACCATCTGTACTTACTTCAAATCCTGATGGCGCTGTAACTAAAATTCCCGAAAGCATATCGGTTCCCGATACATTAAATGTATTTGATGTTGATGCAGTACCATAAGTTGTGCTTAATGCGGCAAAAGTTCCTGTTGTTACAATAGTTGGCAGAGCCGTTCTATTGACTGTAATGGTATACGTTTCTGTCGTTGTGCCATCCTGAGCCGTTACTAACACAGTAATTGTATTAGAGCCTAATGCTAAAGGAATTGCTCCTGAAGCATTTCCGCTAATTACCGGAACTCCATTTACAGTTATTGTGGCATCAGCATCATTAGTAACCGGTGTAATTGTTACACTCGCAATTGCATTGGAAACCTCAGCAGTATAACTTGTTGTACCTGATGCAAAAACCGGAGTTAAAGTTCCTTCACTTATAGTAAGATTAGACAAAGTGGCATCTGTAAGCGGCATTACTGTTAATATTCCTACAACATAACTAAATATATAATTTGTTGCTAAAGCTCCGATTGCAGTAATTGGATATGTTCCTGGTGGACTTGTTGTATTAGCTGTTGTTGTAACTGTTGCTAAAGTCGTTATACTTGCTACAGTATCACCATTAACAAATCCTGTATAACCTGCTGTTAATATTGGATTTGCTTCGCCAAAATCTCTGGTTTGATTGTTTGCTGTAACTGTTAGAGTAGCTGGCGTTACGGTTAGCGTCGCTCCTGCCGTATAACCAATAGTATAGTTATTTGATGTCGCCCCGCTTATCGTAATTGGGTAAACTCCAACCGGACTTGTAGCATCTGCTGTAGTTGAGGCTACTGCCGGAGTAAGTAAATCAGCTTGCGTATCACCGTTTACAAATCCGGTATAACTAAGCGTTAGAACTGGATTGGCCTCTCCGTAAATTTTAGTCTGATCATTTGCTGCAATTGCTAAATTCAAAGGAGTAATCGATAAAGTTGATCCTGCTGTGTAACCAATAGTATAATTTGAAGATGTTGCTCCACTTACGGTTATGGGATAAATTCCAACCGGACTTGTAGCATCAGCAGTTGTGTATCCAACCGGAGGCGTTGTTAAACTATTAACTGTATCGCCATTTACAAATCCTAAATAAGAGAATGTAAACGCTGGATTTGCATCTCCGTAAATTTTGGTTTTATCATCTGCTTTTATAGCTAAATTAGCCGGAGTGATCGATAAAGTTGACCCTGCTGTATAACCAATAGTGTAATTAGAAGACGTTGCTCCGCTTATGGTTATGGGATAAATTCCAACCGGACTTGTAACATCAGCAGTTGTAGCTCCAACCGGAGGCGTTGTTAAGCTATTTACTGTATCGCCATTTACAAATCCGGTATAAGTGAACGTAAATGGTGGATTCGCTTCTCCGTAAATTTTGGTTTTATCATCTGCTTTTATAGCTAAATTAGCCGGAGTGATTGATAAAGTAGCGCCTGCTGTATAACCAATAGTATAATTTGAAGACGTCGCTCCGCTTATGGTTATGGGATAAATTCCAACAGGACTTGTTACGTCAGCAGTTGTTGTCCCAACTGGTAGAGTTGTTAAATCGGCTTCTATATCTCCATTTACAAATCCCGTATAAGTAAATGTAAACGTTGGATTTGCTTCTCCGTAAATTTTGGTTTTATCATCTGCCTTTATGGCTAAATTAGCCGGAGTGATCGATAAAGTTGCCCCTGCTGTATAACCAATAGTGTAATTTGAAGACGTAGCTCCACTTATTGTTATTGGGTAAATTCCAACAGGACTTGTAGCATCTGCAGTTGTTGCTCCAACCGGAGGCGTTATTAAACTATTTACTGTATCGCCATTTACAAATCCGGTATAAGTAAAAGTAAATGGTGGATTTGCATCTCCATAAATTTTGGTTTTGTCATCTGCGGTAATGGTTAAAGTAGCAGTTGTTATCTCTAAGTTTCCATTAACATAGGCAATGGTATAATTTGACGAAGACAATACCGCTCCGCTTGGTGTAATAATATAGCTATTGCCTACCGGACTTGTAGCCGTAGCATTACTTGTCGCAGTTGCCTGAGTTGTGATAATACTAGAAGTATCTCCGTTTACAAAGCCTGTAGGGGTTGTTGTAAAAGCAGGGTCTGCTGCGCCATACGCTCTGCTGGCATCGTTGGCTGTAATGGTAAGTGTTGCCTGACTTACTGTACTTGTCGCTGTAGGTATGTTTACTGTAGTGGCACTTGTACTGGTTAAAACAACATCTCCCGAATAACTTCCTGCCGCAATTGTTCCGTTTAATCTAATATAAACCGGCGTAGATGTAATGACTCCTGCTGCTCCAACAGTAACGGTATTAGTAAAAGTTGTACCATCGGTACTTACTTCAAATCCTGAAGGTGCAGTAACTAAAACTCCTGCCAGCATATCAGTACCTGATACATTAAAAGTTGTTGATGCAGAAGCTGTTCCATAAATCGTAGTTAGTGGTGCTAATGTTCCGGTAGTACTAATAGTTGGCGGAGCTGTTCTGTTAACTGTGATAGTATACGTTTCAATTGTTATACCGTCCTGAGCTGTTACTTCTACTGTAATAATATTAGTCCCTACTAACAAAGCTATTGATCCTGAAGCATTTCCGCTTATTACCGAAACTCCGTTTACGGTTACCGTTGCATCTGCATCATTTGTAACTGGTGTTACAGTTATACTTGTAATCGCATTCGCTACATCAACCGTATAACTTGTTGTGCCTGGAGCAAAAACAGGAATTAAAGTGCCTTCGCTTACACTAAGATTAGAAAGAGTAGCATCTGTAAGTGGCATTACGGTTAGTATTCCATCAACATAATTAAAAATATAATTTATAGCTGCCGCTCCAATTGCAGTAATTGGATACGTTCCTACGGGACTTGTTATATCTGCCGTAGTTGTCACGTTTGCTAAAGTAGTCAGGCTTGTTGTTGAATCTCCATTTACAAATCCTGAATAAGTTGCTGTTAGCGTTGGATTTGCTTCTCCATAATCTCTAGTCTGATTGTCTGCTGTAACTGTTAAAGTAACGGGATTCACAGTTAACGTTCCTGCCACATAACTAAAAGTATAATTAGCATCAACAGCTCCGCTTGCTGTAATAGGGTAAGTTCCAACCGGACTTGTGACATCGGCTGTTGTAACTATCATTGGTGCTGTTGTTAGACTTGTTGCGCTATCTCCATTTACAAATCCTGAATACGATACTGTTAAAGTTGGATTGGCATCACCGTAAAGTTTTGTTTGATTGTCTGCTGTTACAGTCAAAACAACTGGTGATATCGTTAAAATTCCCGCAACATAATTAAAAGTGTAATTAGCATCAACAGCCCCGCTTGCTGTAATTGGGTAAGTTCCAACCGGACTTGTGGCATCAGCTGTTGTAACTATTGTTGGTACTGTTGTTAGACTTGTTGCGCTATCTCCATTTACAAATCCTGAATACGATACTGTTAATGCTGGGTTGGCATCACCATAATCTTTCGTTTGATTGTCTGCTGTTACAGTCAAAACAACCGGTGATATCGTTAAAGTTCCTGCAACATAATTAAACGTATAATTAGCATCAACTGCTCCGCTTGCAGTAATTGGGTATGTTCCAACTTGACTTGTGGCATCAGCTGTTGTAACTATTGTTGGTGCTGTTGTTAGACTTGTTGCGCTATCTCCATTTACAAATCCTGAATAAGATACTGTTAAAGTTGGATTGGCATCACCATAACCTTTCGTTTGATTGTCTGCTGTTACAGTCAAAACAACTGGTGATATCGTTAAAATTCCTGCAACATAATTAAACGTATAATTAGCATCAACAGCCCCGCTTGCTGTAATTGGGTAAGTTCCAACCGGACTTGTGACATCAGCCGTTGTAACTATCGTTGGTGCTGTTGTTAGACTTGTTGCGCTATCTCCATTTACAAATCCTGAATACGATACTGTTAAAGTTGGATTGGCATCACCATAACCTTTCGTTTGATTGTCTGCTGTTACATTCAAAATAACTGGTGATATCGTTAAAGTTCCTGCAACATAATTAAACGTGTAATTAGCATCAACAGCTCCGCTTGCCGTAATTGGATATGTTCCAACCGGACTTGTGACACTGGCTGTTGTAACTATGCTTGGTGCTGTCGTTAAACTTGTTGCGCTATCTCCATTTACAAATCCTGAATACGATACTGTTAATGCTGGATTGGCATCACCATAAGCTTTTGTTTGATTGTCTGCTGTTATCGTAAGCGTTACAGGAGTCACGGTTAAAGTTCCTGCAACATAATTGAATGTATAATTGGGATCTACTGCTGCACTCGCTATAATAGGATATGTTCCAACAGGGCTTGTTGTAACAGCTGTTGTAGTAATAGTTGCCAAGGTTAATAAATTAGATTCTGTTTCGCCATTTACAAATCCGGAATAGGTTGCAGTTAAAATAGGATTGGTATCCCCATAAATTTTGGTTTTCGTATCCGCTGTAACTGTCAGAGTCGCCGCAGTAATCGTTAAGTTTCCATCAACATAATTAAACGTATAATTAGGGTCTGCTGCTCCACTTGCTACAATAGAATATGTTCCAACAGGACTTACTGCCGTAGCAGTAGTTGCAAATGTTGCCAAGGTTAATAAGTCTGATTCTGTCTGACTATTTACAAATCCGGAATACGTTGCTGTAAAAGCTGGATTAACATCGCCATAAACTTTAGTTTTCGCATCTGCGGTAACTGTTAGAACTGCCGGAGTAACCGTTAAAGTTCCTGCCGCATATGTGATCACATAATTATTATTTACTGCTCCTGTTGCTGTAATTGGATACGTTCCAACAGGACTTACTGCTGTAGCTGTTGTAGTAATGGTTGGTGGCGTACTTAAATTTGCAAACGTATCTCCATTTACAAATCCCGTATAACTTGCTGTAAGAGATGGATTTGCTGCACCATATCCTTTTGTTTGTGCATCAGCTGTTATGGTTAAAGCTGCTGGATTAACCGTTAGGGTTCCGTTGTTGTATGTGATTGTATAGTTATTATTTACGGCTCCGCTTGCTGTAATAGGATATGTTCCGACAGCACTGGTGGCATCTGCCGTTGTCACGATTATTGGAGCTGTTGTTAAACTTGAAACTGTGTCCCCATTAACAAATCCTGTGTAACTTACTGTTAAAGTTGGATTAGCATCACCATAAACTTTATTTTTATTATCTGCTGTTATAGTCAGCGCAACAGGCGTGATACTTAGCGTTCCATTGATGTAATTAATAGTATAATTAGAGTTTACCGCTCCGCTTGCTGTGATAGGATATGTGCCAACGGGACTTGCTGTTGTGGCTGTTGTTGTAATCGTTGGTGCTGTAGTAAAACTTGTCGCACTATCTCCGTTTACAAATCCGGAATAACTTACGGTTAAAGTTGGATCAACATCTGCGTAAGCTTTACTTTTATTCTCGGCTGTTATGGTTAAAGTCGCAGCTGTTACTTCTAAATTACCCGGAACATAATTAAATGTATAATTAGGATTTACTGCCCCACTGGCAGTAATTGGATATCCTCCAACTGGACTTGTAGCATCGGCTGTTGTAGTAATTGTTGGCACCGTAGTTAAACTTGTTGCACTTTCTCCGTTTACAAAACCCGAATAAGTTACTGTTAAGGCTGGATTGGCATCACCATAAACTTTATTTTTCGCGTCTGCAGTAACGGTTAAAACCGCTGGATTAACAGTAAGAATACCATTAGTATAAGCAATTGTGTAATTTGCATTAACTGCACCGCTTGCCGTGATTGGATATGTTCCTGCCGGGCTACTTTGTATTGCTGTCGTAGTAATCGTCGGTAAAGTAGTCAAATCTGCCTCGGTATCTCCGTTGACAAAACCAACATAACTTACTGTTAATGCCGGGTTGGCATCTCCGTAAGTTTTGCTTTGGTTATTGGCTACTATGGTCAATAAAGTTGTGGGGCTAACGGTTAGTGTTCCGTTAACATAATCAATAATATAATTAGGATCAGAGGCGCCTGTCACCGTGATTGGATATGTTCCAACAGAACTTGCTGTTGTGGCTGTTGTGCTAATTGTTGGCGGAGTGAGCAAACTTGCTACAGTTTCTCCGTTGACAAAACCGGCATAACTAATAGTTAAAGCTGGATTAACATCTCCGTAAACTTTATTTTTATCATCAGCCGTTATGGTTAAAGTTGCCTGGGTAACAGTTAAAGTTCCATCTACAAAATTAATAACATAATTAGGATCGGTTGCTGCACTTGCTACAATCGGATATGATCCTACTGCGCTTGCTGTAGCAGCTGTTGTAGTAATCGTTGGTGCGGTAGTTAAATTTATCGCACTATCTCCGTTTACAAATCCGGCATAACTTACGGTCAAAGTTGGATTGGTATCTCCGTAAATTTTCGTTTTATTTTCTGCTGTAATCGTAAGAGTAACTGGTGTTACGCTCAAAGTTCCATCAATATAATTAAAGGTATAATTAGGATCTAATCCGTTAAGTACCACAATTGGATACGATCCTACCGGACTTGATATAACTGCCGTGGTAGTAGCCGTTGGTAATGTCAATAAATCTAATTCTGTTTCGCCATTTACAAATCCTGAATAGGTTACCGTTAATGTTGGATTGGCAGCTCCGTAAGCTTTCGTTTTATCAACTGCAGTTATGGTTAGAGTTGCTACAGTTACGGTTAAAGTTCCATCAATATAACTAAAAGTATAATTAGGATCTGCTCCTCCACTCGCTACAATAGGGTATGTTCCTACTGGACTTCCTAAAGCTGCTGTGGTAGCAATTGTTGGCGGAGTCAGTAAACTAGCAACTGTTTCACCATTAGCAAATCCTGAATAAGTTACGGTTAATACTGGATTGGCATCTCCGTAAACTTTCGTTTTATTAACTGCGGTAACGGTTAAAGTAGCTGTAGTAACGGTTAAACTTGCATCAACATAATTAAAAGTATAATTTGTGGCTGCTGCTCCGCTTGCTACAATAGGATATGTTCCTACGGGACTTGCTAAAGCTGCTGTGGTAGCAATTGTTGGTGGTGTCGTTAAATCTAAAACACTTTCTCCATTAGCAAAACCTGCATAACTTATCGTCAAGGTTGGATTTGCCTGTCCATATATTTTTGTCTGAGCATCTGCAGTAATGGTTAAAGTAGCTTTAGTTACTGCTAAATTGCCAAAAACATAATTGATCACATAATTGGGACTTACTGCTCCGCCAGGTATAATTGGGTAATCTCCAACCACACTTGTTGCGTCTGCTACTGTATTAAATATTGCTGGTGTCGTTATACTGCTCTCCGTATCTCCGTTTACAAATCCGTCATAAGTTCCTGTAAAAACAGGATTTGCTGCTCCGTAAGCTCTTATTTTATCATCTGCTGTAAAAGTTAGAGATGCTGCAGTTACGTCTAAATTTCCATTGACATAAGTAAAGGTATAGTTAGGACTTACTGCTCCGCCAGGAGTTATAGGATATGTTCCGACACCACTTGCTATTGTAGCTGTTGTGGTACTGCTTGCCGCAGTTGTTAAATTTGTCGCCGTATCTCCGTTTACAAATCCGGAATAATTCACAGTTAAAGCTGGATTGGCAACTCCGTACGTTTTTGTTTTATCTGCCGCCGTAATGGTCAGAGCTGCTTTATTTACTGTACTCGAAACTATCGCAAAATTAACCGTTGTTGCTCCGGCACTGCTTAAAGCTACATCGCCTAAGTAATTGCCCGCCGGAATATTTCCTTTTAATCTAATATACACCGGTGTAGATGCGATAATTCCTGTTGCACCAACCGTTACAGTATTAGTAAAAGTAGTATTATCAGTACTTACTTCAAATCCTGATGGTGCAGTAACTAAAATTCCTGCCAGCATATCAGTTCCTGATATATTAAAGGTACCAGATGCCGATGGTGTTCCGTAAACAGTATTTAATGCAAGCACAGTTCCTGTAGTCACAATTGTAGCTGGTGCCGTTCTGTTTATTGTAATGGTATAAGTTTTTAATGTAATACCATCCTGAGCTGTAACAACTGTTGTAATAATATTGGGCCCAACAGCCAAAGGAATAGCTTCTGATGGGTTTCCGCTTATTACTATTTCGCCATTTACAGTAATCATTGCATTCGTGTCTGTGGCAGTTGGTGTTACCGTCAAACTGCTAACAGCATTCGCTACGTTGGCAGTATAGATTGTAGTTGCTGTTGCAAAAGTGGGATCTAAAGTACCCTGACTGATCGTTAGATTATTTAGAGTTGCCACATTATTAAGTGTCGTTACTCCAGCAGGATTTCCAGTGCTTATTGTCGACAAATATAATTGACTCGCTATTAGACCAGTATATTCAACAGTCATAAGCTGATAGGTTGTTAGAGGGGTTAATCCTGTTATGTTGACTGTCGTTCCTGTACCATTATAAACGCAATACCAACCTGTTGTTCCAATTTGTGTTCCTGACCCAAAAACAGTATTAGGGGTGTAAGCCGTAAGATCAATTGGTAAGGCACTACCCGTTGTTCCAGCAAACATAAATACCGCTCTTGAAGAACCGCTTCCGTTTGTCCAGCTGGCTGTGGTTGTGGTTGCTGTTGTTCCTGAAAAAACAACATTGGTTGCCTGAACGGTTGGAGTTGCTAAGGTTTGAAAAGTAAAGACCGCTCCATTTGGTAATGCAACCGCATTAAAAGTTGCTTTATTACCTGTAAGTAAAGCAGCTGTATATTTTACTACTGAACCGCCGTCGAAAACACCTAAACCTGTAGGATCGACTAAAAGTACGTAATCGCTGGCGCTTTGTCCTGAATAACTTAATCCTGTAATGTCATAACTTAAAGTTACGTTTCCGGGATTGCCGGTAGTCTGAGTTTTCCAAATTCGTTGTACACGTTTACTGTGGACACCTGCAAAAATAATATCTGTTTCTGTAAGGGCGCTAGCATCATGACCAATCATCAAAAATCCATTATTTATTAAAGAAGAAGGATTACTTATTATAATATTTCCTTTTCCTGTTTGACCTGTACCATCCCCACTGCCTGTATTACTACTATTGGACTGAACTTGTAATAGTTCTGATAAATCATCCTGAGCAATCCCAAATATATCATTGTGATATGCAATATTTAGAGTGGCATCCCAAACTACAACTCCTGCACTGTTGAGATAATTTCCTGTTTTATGAATACCATATTTTATACCGAGATAAGATTCTACGCTTATTGCTGCAGTACCTGTTACTAATGAGGGATACATAACGACCTCTGCTATATTTCCTATCCATCTTTCTCCACTATTTACAAAAGAACCAATTCTTCCGCTGTTTGCATTAAGTACTGTGTTCCAAGCAGCTTGAACAGCAGTTCCAATCGGTGCACCGGCATCAAAAAAAGATACCGTTGGTGTACTAAAAGTAACAGTACCTAATTTTGGAGTATTGGCGATCCAAAAATTTGCAGTAGACTGAGCATCTCTGCTATAACCACTGACATAAAGCGTGGAAGAACTTAACAATTTTCCAACATTAAAAGCCCCTCCCGGGCCACCATTACCGTATCCATACATCCAACTATTTCCAGTCTGGGTATTAGTGGAAGTCGCTACAATAAATATAGAACGCGGATTACTGCCAGATGGTAAATTAGTAACAGGTGCTGTTAAAAAATTATTTCCGGAAAAGGAAACTGCCTGATTAAAATTAATACTGTTAGCAGTATAAGCGGGCTGATTTCCCGCAGTACCTTGTATTGCAGTATTAGAATTTCCGCTAGAATCTGTCCATTGCGATACATTCGATGCATTTAAGGTAATTCCCGCATTGGCTTTATACCAAATAACTCCACCTAGTACTCCGCCTGGTCCAGCAGCTGCAAGATTTGTAATTGTTGTTATGTCTACAGGATTGTTTGTACTTATCAAAGAATGATATATTTCGTTCCCAGATATAGAACCATTATATTCTACAACCATAACCTGATAGGTTGTTGCTGCCGTCAAACCGGTAACATTTACGGTTGTTCCTATACCATTATAAATGCAATACCAGCCTGTTGCGCCAATTTGTGTTCCTGAGCCAAAAACAGTATTTGCTGTGTAAGTCGTATTATTTACTGGGGCAGGATTACCTGATGATGCCTGCCGTATAAATACGGCTCTTAACCCGCCATTGCCATTCGTCCAGTTTATATCAGTTCCCGTAGTTGTGGTATTATTGAAATTTACTTCTGTCGCCTGAACTGTAGGAGTTACAGGATTAAATAAAGTTTGAAATGTAAATGCAGCACCGTTTGGTAAATCAATATTGTTAAAAGTAACTTTAGTTCCGTTAAGTGCTGCTGCTTTATAAGTTATTACTGATGCTCCGCTAAAATTACCTGCACCAGTTGGATCGACTAAAAGGGTATAATCAGAAGCGACTGTTCCAGAATAAGTTAATCCGGCTCTGTCGTAATTTAATGTTACCGTTCCAAGATTACCTGTACGCTGTACTTTCCAGATTCTGGCTATTCTTTTGGTAGGATTTCCGGCATCAATAATATCCGCTTCTGTAAGTGCTCCGGTATTATGCCCAATCATTAAAAATGCATTATTCGTTAACGAAGACGGATTGCTGATTGTAATATTTCCTTTTCCACTTTGCCCCGTACCGCTTCCATCTCCTGTATTGGTACTGTTCGATTGTGTTTGCAGTAAACCGGAAGCATTATCTTGTCCTATACCAAAAACATCATTATGATAAGCAACATTAACCGTCGCATCCCAAATATTCGTACCTGAACTGTTTACATAACTACCCGTTTTATGAATACCATATTTAACAGCCAGATAACTTTCTATCTGGTTATGACTCGCCAGCGATGATTGGTCTGCGCTGTATAAAATAACCTCCGCTATGTCTCCATTAAAATAATCATCATTGCTATAAGTACTCTGCCCTAAACGAAAGTAACCCGCATTAAATGCTGTAGTAGTAAAAGCTGCTGAGGTAAAAACATTTCCGTTAATTTCAGTCTTCCATTGATTTGCCGCCGTAAAATGGGTAGACGCAATAACTGGCATACCAATAACAGGCCCTACAGAAGGACCTCCAATACCATTTCTGTATCCATTTATACTTGTACCATTACGGTTTATAAAATTAGCACCAGCCATATTCTGCCAATCAGAAGTAAGCAAATTTTGCGAAATCATTACTACTCTCCCAGGCGCACTAGTAGAACTATTCATTAAAAACACGGAATAAACCGATACATTATTACTTGTTACCGCTGGTGTTAAAATCCCAGATAATGCAGAAAAACTAAGATTACTTGTCCCTGAAAAACGTATTGAAGGATTAAAATTAAACGTATTTTGCTGATAAGTTGGGTTTAATACTACCGGAGTTAATGCGGGAATTGTTGCATGATTACTGCCTCCGCTTAAATCATTCCATGCAGTCACCGCAGCACCTTGTATGGCGGGAGTAACACTACTATTTGCTTTGAGCCATAATTTAAGATTGCTCGCAACACCACCGGGACTTTGAGCCATAACATAACAAGGAAATGCTAATAAAACAATCCAAAAAAACAAAAAAGACATTCTTGAAAAAGAAAAAGTAGAAGTATAAACCATGCCTGATATTTTTAAATTTTCAACTAAAAAATTACATCTTAGATATTATTTTATTGATAGTTATGGATTTTTTAAAGGCTTATACTATTTCAACTTTCGACATTAACTTCATTACAAAAATTACTTTTATAACTATCTATCTATATATATATTCTATATTCTTAATTTAAATATGTTTTGAATTACATTTTAATCTGGATAAAAACTGAAAACCAAACGCAACTAACATTGAAACAACTTTTACTTAAAGTGTTCATTTTGAACCAATAGTTTTGGCGAATAATTTAAAAGGAAGGATTATATACGATACGATAAAAACAGGAAGAAATTCTGAAAATGAAAATGGAACTCATTTTGCTATTTTGCACTTTAAAAACCAATATCCTGATTATCAATGATAAAAATAGATCAAATATTCAACTTAGGCTGATGTTCATACTTTTAAGTGGTTTCAAATTATAATTTGAAACAATTTAGTGCTTAACTTTTCTTTCAAAAAAAGCTGTTCTTTTATAATTAATCTATAAGCAAATTAAAAAACTTCAAGTAATCGCTGTAAAATTTTAAATAAAACAAATCATTCTTAAAACCTTAATAAATGATTAAAATTGGTGTTTCTGCCCTAAATAAAATTGGTTTACTAATTTTAATTTTTACATTTGCGTTATTTTTAATTATTCTAAATAGATTCTTTATTGTAATTGAATTTTTAGAAAAACGATAACAACCTTAAACAATATTTCAAAACAATAAATACCTCAATATGAAAAAGAATATTTTTATCTCTTTTGCATTAATCGCTACTTTATTTGTTAGTGCTCAACAAAAAAACATTTTATTAGAACAGTCTTTTTGGAAAAATGCTCCGGATGTAACTGCCGTTAAAGCAGAAATTGCAAAAGGTAATAATCCGGCTGAAGCCAATGCAAATGCTTTTGATGTTGTGGTAATGGCGATTAACAATGATGCTCCTTTGGCAAGTATCAAATTCTTGTTAGACCAACCCGGAAATCCGCTTAATAAATCTACTCACGACAATCGTATTTATTTGCACTGGGCGGCTTACAGAGGAAACACTGAATTGGTAGAATATCTTATCGCTAAAGGTTCTGATGTGAATTTTGAAGACAGCCACGGTACTACTCCACTTGTTTTTGCTGCTGGTAACGGATTGCTTAATCAAGGTGTTTCTGAGGCTTTTTTTAAAGCAGGAATAGATCCTAAGAAAAAATATTCAGATGGGGCTAACCTATTACTTTTAGCTATTCCGTTTGATAAAGACTTAACGTTTTCTGACTATCTGATCACAAAAGGATTGTCTCTAAAAGATGTTGATGCTAACGGAAACACGGCTTTTGATTATGCTGCAAGAACCGGAAATGTAACTCTTTTGAAGAAATTAAAAGAAAAAGGTGTTAAACATACTGACAACGCACTTTTGATCGCAACACAAGGAACCCGCAGAGAAACTACTCCGCTAGAAACTTATAAATATCTTGTTGAAGAAGTAAAAATCAAACCTGTTTTCGCAAATAAATCAGGTAATAATGTGTTGCATCTTTTGGCTTCAAAACCAAATCAAACTGATATCATCAATTATTTTCTGGCTAAAGGAGTTGATGCAAACAAAGTAAATAACGATGGTAATACTCCGTTTATGATTGCTGCAGGAGCAAGAGAAAATGGTGTTTTAGAACTATTATTACCAAAAGCTAAAAACATCAACCTACAAAATCTAAAAGGAGAATCGGCTTTAACAATGGCTGTACGTTCAGGAACTCCTGAAGCTGTTGCGTTGCTTTTAAACAAAGGTGCAGATGTTAATGTAAAAGACAAAGACGGAAACAACTTAGGCGTTTATTTAGTACAAGCGTATCGTCCTGCAGGTCGTGACGCTAATGCAAAAGATCCTTTTGATGCTAAAGTAAAATTATTACAAGACAAAGGATTAAACCTTGCTGCTGCTCAAAAAGACGGAAGCACTTTGTACCACTTTGCTGCTGCTAAAAACGACTTGGGTTTACTAAAAAAACTTGCTGCATTAAATATTGATGTTAATGCTAAAAACAAAGACGGAATGACAGCGCTGCACAAAGCTGCAATGGTAGCCAAAGATGATACGATCTTAAAATACCTTATTTCTGTTGGAGCTAAAAAAGACATCACTACAGAATTCGACGAAAGTGCTTATGCTTTGGCAAAAGAAAACGAGTCACTAACTAAGAATAATGTTTCTGTAGAATTTTTAAAATAGGAAAAAAGAGTTATGAATTATGAGTTATGAATTTTAAGTTTAAACTCTTAACTCACAATTCATAACCCGTAACCCATAATTCATAACTCATAATTTATAATTCATAATTCACAACATGAAATCAATACTTAAAATAGCTCTTACAAGCGCATTAATATGTTTAATCTCTTTTCAGGCAAATGCTCAGGCTAGCAAATACAAATGCATGCTGCAAATGGCCAATTATATGGGAGAAGGTGCTTATATCGTAGTTTCGCTTATTAATGCTAATGGTGATTACGAGAAGACGCTTTATGTAATGGGCGATGATAAAAAATGGTACAAATCGCTGAAAGAATGGAATAAATTTCAAACAGCAAAACCTGCTGATATCAGTGCTAAAACTGGAGCTTCGGTTACCGGTGGAGATCGCAGCATTACGACAATAGAAATCGATGATTCGAAAATTAATAAAGGTTATAAATTACGATTTGAATCGGCTGTCGAGGATCAAAAATACCATGTAAATGATGTTGAAATTCCGCTTACCACAGAAGGTTTAGCCGATAAAACAGAAGGAAAAGGTTATATTAGATACGTGAGATTAAGCAAGATTTAATACTTTTTAGTTCTAAGAAAACTTTTGTCAAAGTTACAGTAACCACAATGATTGGCCTAGCCCCGATAGCAGTGGAAATCCTTTTGTGGCGGTGTTCGCCACAAAAGATTGAAACGAATAGCGGGATTAGCTCCTAAAAAAAATCATTTTATTCCTTTTATTTTTGACAAAAAAATAGCAATTACATTTCAATAGATTACACTCAATGACTCTTTCTTTTTGGCGTTACGCACACTTAGCTTTGGCTTTGTTCTCTTCTTTATTTTTAATTTTAGCTTCGACTACAGGAATTATTCTGGCAGTAGATGCGATGCAGGAAAAAACACTTCCGTACAAAATAGAAAATTTCGATGCAATAACGCTGGGAGAAACTTTACCGATTTTAAAAAAACAATATGCCGAAATTACGGAGTTAAGTGTAGATCATAATCAATTTGTAACGCTTCAGGCAATTGATGACGATGGTAATGACATTAATGCGTACATAAATCCTAAAACGGGGAAACAATTAGGAACTCCGATAAAGAAAAGTGAATTTATTCAGTGGGTTACCGGCTTGCATCGTTCGTTGTTTCTTCATGAAACCGGACGTTTTTTTGTGGGTGTTATTTCGTTTCTGTTATTACTCATTGCCATTTCTGGTTTTGCTCTTGTTTTAAACAGACAAAAAGGCATTCGTAATTTTTTCTCGAAAGTAGTCAAAGAATATTTTGCCCAATATTATCATGTTGTTTTAGGTAGAATTGCGCTTATTCCTATTTTGATTATTGCGCTTACAGGAACGTACTTATCTCTGGAAAGATTTAATTTTTTCATGGGAAAAGAGAATAAGAAAAAAGAGAAAACGGAGATTGTAAAACCTTCAAAAGAAAACAATACTTCGGTATTTGCGACCACACATTTGTCTGACGTTAAGAAAATTGAATTTCCTTTTACAGATGATCCTGAAGAATATTATATCATTCAGCTAAACGATCGAGAAATCGAAGTGAATCAGGTTACTGGCGCCGTTGTAACGGAAAAACGTTCGCCAATGACGGTTCAGTTATCCGACCTAAGTCTTGATTTGCATACCGGAAAAACCAACGGAATCTGGGCTTTTATATTGGCTCTTGCGAGTATAAATATTCTCTTTTTCATTTATTCCGGTTTTGCCATTACACTAAAAAGAAGATCAAGCCGAATAAAAAATAAATTCAAAGCCAACGAAAGTAAATTCATCTTATTAGTTGGTTCTGAAAACGGAAGTTCATTGCGTTTTGCCAATGCGATTTTAAAACAATTAATTGGTCATGGCGAAAAAGCTTTTATTGCTGAATTAAACAGTTATACCGTTTTCCCAAAAGCAGAACATATTATTCTTTTCTCTTCTACCCACGGTTTAGGAGATGCTCCTTCTAATGGAGGCAAGTTTGTATCGCTTTTAAAGAAATATCCGCAACAGCAAAAAATCAATTATTCGGTAGTAGGTTTTGGTTCGAAAGCCTATCCTGATTTCTGCGAATTTGCTTTTGAAATTGGCCGACAATTAGCAACCCAAACCTGGACAGAACGTTTACTCGATGTACAAACGGTAAACGATAAATCGGCAACAGAATTTGTAGAATGGATAAAATTATGGAGTGCCAAAACGGGAATTCCGTTATCGACAACGCCATCTTTATACAATCATGTTCCTAAAGGTTTGCAAAAATTAATGGTGTTGGATAAAACATTGGTTTCTGAACAGGAACAAACTTTTATCCTGACTTTAAGAGCCAATGTAAGGGCTAAATTTAGTTCAGGCGATTTACTGGCTATTTATCCCGCAAACGATACCAGAGAACGCCTCTACTCTATCGGGAATCATTCCGGCAACGTACAATTGGTTGTAAAACTACATCCAGACGGATTGGGTTCTGAGTTTCTAAACAATCTCGTTCCGGGAAATACCATCAAGGCAAGAATCATCAATAATAAAGCATTTCATTTCCCTAAAAAAGTGTCTAAAGTAGCCTTCATTTCTAACGGAACCGGTATTGCGCCTTTCCTTGGAATGATCGAGCAAAATAAAACGAAAACAGAAACGCATCTTTATGCCGGTTTTAGAATGGAAACTGAAACAGTTTCAGGCTATAAAAAGTTTACGGCAGAAATGATCCAGAAGCAAAAACTTCAAAGTTTTCATTTGGCATTATCCCGCGAAGCAGAACACTTTTACGTCATGGATCTCATCAAACGCGATGCTGATTTTTTTATTGATTTATTGCAACAAGGCGGTGTCATCATGATTTGCGGATCTCTTGCCATGCAAAAAGATGTCGAAGCTATTCTGGACAAATTATGTATTGAAAGAAGAATAAAAAGCATTGCAGATTATAAAGAAAATGGTCAGTTGCTGACGGATTGTTATTAGGTAAAATTGTACTGTTAGGTACAAAATGTTGGTAGAAAACAATAATTGAAACACATTTTAGCGTGCCGTAGGTACGCAATAGAAATCATTTTGTTGCGTACCTACGGCACGCTTACGAATTTCCAATATTAATAATTACCAATATTTTGTACCTAAAAGTCACATTTTCGAATCTTAATAAAACGAATAATTAAAATGATTTTCATGCACAAATCAATCCCATACAAACTCCTGTTTTTCGCTGTAATACTTTGCGGTTTATCTGTTAATGCGCAGGTTTTACGAAAGCGAACGACTTTGCTTATGGGAGGACGTTTTGATATTACAATTGTTGCCAAAGATTCCCTTTCGGCAGAGCAAAATATCGATGAAGTTATTGCCGAAATTACCCGAATCGAAAACCTAATTTCTGACTGGAAACCTGATTCTCAGGTTTCGCAAGTCAATCAAAATGCTGGAATTAAACCTATAAAAGTCGATCGTGAAGTTTTTGAACTTACCCAAAGAGCCATACAATTTTCTGAAGCTACAAAAGGCGGTTTTGATGTGAGTTTTGCCGCGATGGACAGGATCTGGAAATTTGACGGATCAATGACCGAAATGCCTTCGGCGGAAGCCATAAAAAAATCAGTCGAAAAAGTGGGGTACAAAAACATCATTTTAAACTCGGTTCAATCGACTATCTTTTTAAAATTAAAAGGAATGAAAATTGGTTTCGGAGCTCTGGGCGAAGGATATGCCACAGATAAATGCCGCAATATGATGCTCGCAAAAGGCATTAAAGCCGGAATCGTAAACGGATCCGGAGATATGACCGCCTGGGGAAGACAACCCAACGGAAAAGACTGGAATATTGGTATGACAAACCCTTTTCATCCCGATACGCTGTTTGCCGTAGTTCCTTTAAACAATGGCGCTGTAACGACTTCAGGAAGTTATGAGAAGTACGTTGTTTTTGACGGAAAACGCTACTCACACATTATAAATCCCGCAACTGGTTATCCCGCAACTGGACTATGCAGCGTTTCTGTTTTTGGTCCAAACGCTGAAACCGCCAACGGATTAAGCACTTCTTTAATGGTTTTAGGACAAAAAGAAGGTTTGCTTTTACTTAAAAAATACCCCGACTACAGTTGCGTTATGATTACTGATAATGGAAAATTAGTAAAATCGAAGAACTTCAAAATCAAAAAATTTAAGGCGAAGTTATAAACCTTAAAACTTCATTCTGAACAATCTATAAATTTCACAACAAAATAGGATTAGCGCTGGAAAATTGTAAATCTTTTTTTCAGGAGCTAATCCCGCTATTCGTTCATAACCAAACTGACTTCAATTTGCACGCGGATGACACGGATTCGCTTCGCGAAAGCGCAGATATTAACGGATTTTTTATATTCGTAATCTTGTCATCCTGACGGAGGAAGGATCACACACGGGATTCTACAAAGGTTGGCGATTCTGATTGCGGAGTTACTAGTGTGATCCTTCGTTCCTCAGGATGACAAAAATGAGAGAGTATCAAAATAAAAATCCGTTCCAATCCGCGCTTTCGCGATAGCGAATCCGTGTTATCCGCGTGCCATAAGTCTGCACATAAAAATCCGCAAAAATCCGCGCTTTCGCAAAGCGAATCCGTGTCATCCGCGTGCCATAAGCTTACAGATAAAAAATCCGCAGAAAATCCACGCTTTCGCAAAGCGAATCTGTGTCATCCGAGTGCCATAAAATCCCAACATTAGAAATTCTAATGTAATTCTAATAATCTTCTAATTCGTTTATTTAGATTAAATATAAACAATAAATTAAGTTTGCGCTCGTATTGGTAAGTAAACAAATTATGAGATTTTTAGCAGTTGTTTTGATGTTCGTTCATTTTTCAGTTTGGTCACAAAACGGGAATATTACAGGAAAAGTTATCTTTTCTCACAATGAACCAACATTAGGTGCTTCGGTATTGGTTCTAGGCACACAAAACTACGCTATGGCTGATACTAATGGTCATTTTGAAATCAAAAAATTACCATACGGACATTACACTTTGGAAATTTCTTCGCCGGAAGCTAAAACAAAAACAGTTACTATTCATTTGCACCAGCCTTCTCAGCAAATTACTATTTCTCTAGAAAAACATGATCCCAAAGCTTTGAAAGAAGTAGTCATTCAGAAAACTACGGTAAAGAAAGAAATAATGCAAAAGGGGTTTTCTGTAAACGTGATCGAAACTCAGGAAGCAGCCAAACGAAATATTCAGACTAACGATCTTTTAGGGCAATCGGCTGGAGTTCGCATCAGACAAAACGGAGGTTTAGGATCGAGCATTAATTACAATCTGAACGGAATGTCGGGCAACGCCATTCGAATATTTATAGACGGAATCCCTATTTCGACTTACGGTTCATCATTCAATTTAAATAGTATTCCGCCAGCATTAATCGAACGAATTGAAGTGTACAAAGGAGTAACTCCGGCGCATTTGGCAGATGACGCTTTAGGAGGAGCTATTAATGTAATTTTGAAAAAGGGAGCTAAAAACTCTCTTAGTGCCTCGATATCTTACGGTTCGTTTAACACCATTCAATCTAACTTTAATACCACCTATCGCGATAAATCAGGTTTTACCTTAAAAGGTTCAGGGTTCTATAATTACTCTGATAACGATTATGAAATTTGGGGAAAATTTGCCTATAATATTTCGCGTAACGGAGTTATGACGCAAATTAAAGCCAAACGTTTTAATGATGCTTATCGTTCTGTGGGAGGTCGCATTGAAGCTGGTTTTACAGATGTTAAATGGGCTGATACTTTCTTAATTGGTTTTAATGCCTCAGATGACTATAACGAAATTCAGCACGGACAGGCGATGTCAAAACCCTACAAAGGCCGATTTACTGAAGCTGATGCACAGGTAATAAGCATCAATTATGCTAAAAAAGATTTTATTGTAAAAGGGCTTGAATTCACCGTAAATTCTGTTTTTAGCCAAAGAACAGAAGTTTTAAACGATACGGTAAAATGGAATTACAATTGGTTTAACGAAAAAGCAATTGGTATTGATGGTCAGCATTTTTTATCGCCAACTGGAGCACAACAAGGTCCAGCTACAATTTTGCACATCAACAACAAAATATTCAGTACACGAGGCGGATTGAATTATACCTTAAATGATAATCACAAATTTGTATTTAGCAGTATGCTTTATTCCTTTGACAGGGATGATCACGATGAAATGAAATCTGAACTGGAAAGAAATTTTCAGCAAAAGCGTGATCTTCAAAAAAGTGTTTTGTCACTTGCGTATGAACTTCAGGCATTTGATTCACGCTTAAGAACCAATTTATTTGGTAAACGCTATAACCAAAAAACAGAACAAAGAACCCCAGTCATCACTACTACAGGAGGACAGGCTTCAATAGCTGAAAAATTAGAGAACAACAATACTACTTTTTACGGTTATGGTTTTGCAGGATCTTATTTAATCTCACCAAAATTAATCTTCACTTTATCTGCAGAAAAAGCAATAAGACTTCCTTCTGAAAATGAAATTTTTGGTAATCCAGGTGAAAATCAGACCAGCAATAGCGACTTAAAACCAGAAGAAAGCGACAACCTGAATGTAGGTTTACGATTTGGGCCATACCTTATCAATCAGCATAAATTTAGTTTTGGAGGATCCGGATTCTGGAGAAATTCTAAAGGAAAAATTGTTCGTGAATTTAGTAATCGTCTTAATGAGGCTTTGCAAACTACACCTTCGATAAACTTAGGAACAGCGCAATCTATTGGTTACGAGGCTTCATTTGAATATTCGCACAATAAGAGATTATTTATAGGAATGAATATGTCTAAATTCAATTCACTCTTTAAAGATAAGTACGATAAAAACGGGGAAATACTCTATAATTACAACAAACAATATCCTAATGAGCCTTATTTCATCATTAACGGAAATGCACAATACAATTTTCAAAATGTCTTGCAGTCTAACTCTGAGTTGAATTTGTACTACAATTTTACCTATGTAAATGAATTTTTTACAACATGGCAAGGAACTCAAATCGATAAAGTACCGTCTCAGTTTCCACATGATTTAGGTTTGAGCTATACTTTTCCGAACAAAAAATACATTGTGAGTTTTGATGCGAAAAACATCACCAACGAACAGGTTTACGACAATTTTGGAGTTCAAAAGCCGGGAGTAGCATTTTACCTGAAATTCAATTACATCCTGAATAAATTTTAATCTATATAATTAATTTTTTTAAATCCATGAATATGAAAAAAAGTACATTTAAATTAATGGCCTTTGGTTTGGTTTTTACCACATTTGCCTTAACGACAAGTTGTAGCAGTAATGATAACGAAGACTCAATAACACCTACTCTGCCTGAAACTCAAAGCCGTTGGATAACAGTGGCAGGAGCTTTAATGCAAACTGCTCCCGGAGACGGAAATGGTGGTACTAAAGTTTTTTCTGTTAGTAAAGAAGATGCAAAAAACCCAAACATTTCTATTAATGTTTACGATAACGGAACGCCTGTACAATCAACCAGAACAGCTCGTTTGCAATCCTCTGTAGACGGAAGCACTCTTTTTAATATTACCTATACTGGTGCAAACGGTGGTGAGTTTATGACCTATAAAGTAAATGGTGGTAATAATTTTACACAATCAGGATCTACAGTAAACATCTCGCAATATGCAGGAACTTCACCAAGATGGACTAAACTTTTTGACGGAGATAAAACGGGTGTGGCGGTAAACGTTACGGCACCTGTAATTGTAACTAATCCAGATAAAACATACAAATATACGAGAGGTTCTGCAACAGTATTAAGTTTAGATTTACAAAAAATCTTAATTTCTGCTGCAAAACAATACGAAATTCCGTTAACTCCTGAAGAAGAAGCAAAAGGACACCACATTTTCCGTTTAGATGCGCCAACTTTAAACAAAGCCGGAGACAAATTAATCATCGGAACATGGATGCGTAAAACCAATCCTCTTACGGCAGAAAATGAAGCTACATTTGAGCGTTTAGGTTCTAAATCTCTTATAGTGGATTATCCATCATTAACAAATCCGAAAATTATTACTTCTACAGTAGGTTTTGGAGATACAAGCGGATACCGTAGTTTTAATAGTTTTGTGGCAAATGACGGAAACATTTACCAGGCAACTCAAAGAGATACCAAAAATGGTTCTTATATCTTAAAAATCAACCAAAGCAACGAATACGACAACTCTTATGTGTTTAGTTTAGATACTGCTCTTGGAATAAAAGGATCATACATCGATGCATGGAGATATGTTGGAAACGGAATTGCTTATGCAGTTTATACTCACGATGCTGCTAACAATCAGGGATTTGTAGCAAGAATCGACCTTAACGCAAAAACAGCTAAAAAAGTAGACGGAATTGCTTACGATGCTGATTTAGATTTTGGTCAGTACCAAGGTTTTGTAGTAGACGGAAATGATTTATACATAGCAGTTACGCCAGTAGGTAAAGACGGAAACATTTATGTAATTGATGCTGTAAGTGGCGCTGTAACAAAAGGAGCTAAATTGGTAAACAAGGCTGGAAACCATTACATTGGTGTATTCTAAAAATAAACAATAGCAGAGATACCAATTGTCAAAAATGCTATTACTTGAGTTTTTTTTTAATTAGAACATTCCGCTTCATTTTTTATGTAGCGGAATGTTTGTTTAAAAACACCTAACTTTTTTATCCTTCAAATCATGAAAAAATTAATCTTTACTGCATTAATGTTGGCTTCGCTATCTATTAATGCGCAAAAAAATATCCTTCTGGACCAAAACTTCTGGAAAACATCTCCTGATATCACTGCCATAAAAGCCGAAATTGAAAAAGGAAATAATCCGTCGCAATTGAATCCTATGGCATTTGATCCCGTTGTTATGGCAATTAATAACGGCGCTTCTTTTGAAATTGTAAAATTTTTAATAGAACAACCTGGTAACGGAGTAAAAAAACCTACTCACGACGGGCGTATTTACCTGCATTGGGCGGCCATGAAAGGAAATAACGAACTGGTAAATTATCTTATCGAAAAAGGTTCAGATATTAACCTTGAAGACAGCCACGCCACTACTCCACTTGTTTTTGCAACTGGCGGTGGACAAGCCAATGTGGCTTTATACGAAGCTTTTTTTAAAGCCGGTATCGATCCTAAAAAAAAGTATAGAGATGGTGCCAGCTTATTATTGCTTACCATCGCAAATGATAAAGATTTTGTACTTACAGATTACTTTATTACAAAAGGTCTTTCTCTAAAAAATACAGACAATAATGGCAATACCGCTTTTAATTATACCGCAAGAACCGGGAATATTGCCTTACTAAAAACACTTTTAAAGAAAGGTGTAAAATATACTGACAATGCCCTTATAATGGCGGCGCAAGGTAATCGCCGTAATGCAAACGGAATCGAAGTATACCAATATCTGGTAGATGAACTTAAGATAAAAACAACTGTACAAACCGCAAATGGTCAAACGGTACTTCATTTATTGGCAGGAAAAGACAAACAATCTCAAATCGTTACCTATTTTATTAATAAAGGTGTCGATGTAAATAAAGCTGACAACGAAGGAAATACCGCTTTTATAATTGCATCAGGAGGAAAAGATATTGAATTGCTTCAAACTTTATTGCCGAAAGTTAAAAATATTAATGCTATAAATGCCAAAGGAGAATCGGCACTTACTCAGGCTATAAAAAACAGTTCTGCTGATGTAGTTGCTTTTCTTTTAAACAATGGTGCCGACAGTACAATTAAAGACATCGAAGGCAATAATTTAGCTTATTATGTTGTAGAATCATATCGCGCTCCAAGAGCAGGAATACCAGGCGGTGCAACTCAAAAGGATGATTTTGGAGATAAAATAACGCTATTGAAAAATAAAGGAGTTGATTTTACCGCTAAACAAAAAGACGGTAATACTATTTATCATTCGGCTGTTGTAAAAAATGACCTTGCTTTGCTAAAAAAACTAGCTGATCTTAATATTGATGTGAATGCCAAAAACAACGAAGGAATAACGGTTTTACATAAAGCGGCCATGATTGCCAAAGATGATGTTATTTTAAAATATCTATTATCGATTGGAGCCAATAAAGACATCAAAACCGAATTTGATGAAACGGCTTATGATCTTGCCAAAGAAAATGAACTTTTAAAGAAGAAAAACATCTCAGTTGACTTTTTAAAATAAACAATTTACAAATGAAATTACTATCAAAAATAAGCCTTCTGGCAGCAATTCTATGCCTTGTTTCCTTACAGGCATCCGCACAAAGTGCTAAGTACAAATGTCTCTTACAAATGTCAAATTATATGGGCGAAGGTGCTTATGTAGTTGTCTCGTTGGTTAATGCAAAAGGCGAATACGAAAAAACATTATATATTATGGGCGATGACAAACAATGGTACAACAGCTTAAAAGAATGGTACAAATTTTATTCTAAAAAACCTGCCGTAAACGCCAAAACCGGAGCATCTGTAACTGGTGGAGATCGTAGCGTTACTATATTTGATATCGAAAATGCTAAAATAGACAAAGGCTACAAATTGCGTTTTGAAACCGCTGTAGAAGATCAAAAATATCATGTTAACGATGTCGAAATTCCTCTTACAACTGAGGCCATTACGCAAAAAATGGAAGGCAAAGGATATATTAGATATGTAAAATTGAATAAGATTTAGGCTTAAAATTTTGCCACAGATTAAAAGATTAAAAAGATTAAAAGTAAAAATCTGCAAATCTGCGAGAAAATTTAAACACATAGAAACATAGACTTATATTGCTTAAATTAAGATTAAAATAAGCAAATATTTGCTTACACATAGCTGAATTATTCACCATTTGCAATCCTTAATCTTGTCATCTCGACGAAGGAGAGATCACACTAGAAAATCGACAAAGATTAGCCACAAAGATTAAGGACAAAGATTAGGGACATTCTGTGCGGAGCCACGAGTGTGATCCTTCATTCCTCACGATGACAAACTAGACGAAAACATTATTATGAAAATGATTCTCCTAGCCCCGATAGAAGTGGAAATCCTTTTGTGTCCGCCGCGGCGGACACAAAAGATTGGAACGGATAGCGGGATTAGCTCCTGAAAAAAAAATCTTATTATCCATAAAAAAACCTTCTTATAAATAAGAAGGTTTTTGCTTTTATATATTAAGTATCACAAGAAACAGAATCCCAATCCTGATCCATGTAATTAATTAGCCAGTTTAAGGCATATTGTCTTTCGTAAACAATCCCGGGATTAATGCCTTCGATTTCCCAGCCGTTAATTCTCTCATCGACACAAGCCCAGTTGAATCGGTAATACAAATCGTTCGCATCCAAAATCTCACTTTTAGATCGTATCGAAACTATCGAATCGATAAAAATATTAGGATCTTTATCCTGACCTACCGGATAATTATCAGGATCTATGTTTTCGAGATCACAAAATTCATCCGGAAAATCGAGTGTTTCAATTTTATTCAGCGCCCACATTAAAACCCAGATTCCTTCGCATTTCCAACTTTCGTTTGCCTTTTTATCATCAGTAGGATTCGCCAGAAATTCCTTTTCATTTTCTGTAGTAAAATCCCAAAGATTATAGTTTTGCAAATATTCGGTAGCTTCTTCCGGAGAAATACTATTAAACGCTACTAAATTTACCACCGCCAAAGCACTCACTCTTTGCGCAATTTCCTTTGGAGTTCTTAAAGTAGTTTCTTCTTCAGATTCTATGCAAGGTAAATTTCTGTTGATTTTGATCGCATTCTCTTCCAGGATTTTTTCGTTCTTTTCCTTTCTTAATTGCTGATCTTCTGATAATTCGTTTTGGTTTGCATCAAAATAAACCGAATTGATCCTAACATCTAATTCGTCGATTTCGCAATTTCCTTCGGTATCAATAATCAAATCCAGGTTTTTATCCAGGAAATGTTGTCCGCTCGATTTACTGATAGTAACATCAGGCTGAACAAACAAAACAGCGTCAAGTTCGTTCGCAATATTCGCTATTATGGTTTTTAAATCGGCTATTTCTCCTTCTTCCGGAATAATCGTAAACTCAGAATTTAAGGTTTGAATTTTCTGAAGAAACAGATTTTTCACTTTTTCATTTACCGTTGGCAATGAATATACAAAACCGTAAAGTCCTTTTAAATTCGCCGTTAGCGCAGAATCATTAATTTCAGGAATTTGGTACGATGGCTCGGCTCTTTCGCGATATAATATTTTTATTTTTTGTGTAGAATTTGAAATTCCATCTTTAATTTCTAAGTCGATGATATCAGATTCCTCTTCTTTACTGATTACAATGTTTCCCTCCGGAAAATTAGAAACAATAGTTTCTTTAATAGCATCAAAACCAGATTGGTGCGAGTAAATGGTACAAATCATTTGATTATTTTCTATTTGTGATTAAATATTCAGGCGTATAAATGGTGTTTATTTACGCTAATATAGGTTTATTTTACTACAAAATGCAAACGTAACCAAGATGAAATTATGCAGGTTTAAAAAAAAATCACGCAGATTTTACAGATTTTTTTCTTTAAACCAATCTTCATTATCAGCCTAAATCCTTATTAAATCTGCGTGAAATATTTTTATATGGCTTTCGCCGAAATTTCCCTCTTTACCTCTAAAATTTAAAAATCTATCCCGTACTTTCCTGATTCTGTTAAAATAAACTGATGAAACAAGCTTTATTCACTAATCTGTTTTATTTTGTGGCAACGATCAACTTTATTCCCTTTTCTAAATAATTTTTAATAGATTTGTGTAATCGATTACATTTACATATATTTATCGATCGAACGCGTTTTTTTCTGAATCAGCAAAAAAATACAGATCAATAAATACATTTAGCAATAAAGCCTTTTTATTTAGAATGCAATTTTTAACCATAATTCAATAAGAATGAAAACTAACCCAATTCACTTTTTACGTATTGCTCTGGCAATTGTAATAACAAGTTGTGCGCAAAACAGTATTGCCCAAAATTCAAAATCTTATGATACTTATAAGAATATTGAATTTAAAATGGCTAAAGTCAAAGAACCGGTAATTCCTAAAAACAGCGTCAACCTTAAAGACTTTGGTGCTGTAAATGGTGGTTATGTTTTAAATACAAAGGCTTTCGCCGATGCTATAAATGCAGTTTCAAAAAAAGGCGGAGGAAAAGTTATTATCCCGCCTGGAATCTGGCTTACAGGTCCAATTCTTTTAAAAAGTAATCTCGAACTTCATGCAGAAACAGGCGCATTAATTATTTTTTCGCCAGATAAAAGTTTGTATCCTATTATAGAAACCAGTTTTGAAGGTTTGAATACCTGGAGATGTATCTCTCCTATTTATGGTAAAAATCTCGAAAATATTGCTTTTACCGGTAATGGAGTTTGGGACGGTTCCGGAGAAGTTTGGCGACAAGTTAAAAAGAGTAAATTAACTGATAGTCAATGGAAAAAAGTTATTGCTTCCGGTGGTGTTTTAAACAAAGACAAAACCAGTTGGTATCCGTCTGAAACTTTTATGAACGCTTCTAAAGGCGCAGATCAAAACGTACGTCTGGATTTAAAAACCAAAGAAGAATTTGAAACCATTCATGATTTTTTACGTCCTGTAATGGTAAGCATTCAAAATAGTAAAAGAGTATTGTTTGATGGTCCCGTATTTCAAAATTCACCAGCCTGGAACATTCATCCTCTGATGGTCGAAGATTTAATTGTGCGTAATGTAACGGTTCGTAATCCCTGGTATTCTCAAAACGGAGATGGTCTTGATGTTGAATCCTGCAAAAATGTGATTATCGAAAATTCAAGTTTTGATGTTGGTGATGATGCTATTTGTATTAAATCAGGAAAAGACAAAGACGGTCGTGATCGTGGCGTTCCTTGCGAAAACATTATCATAAAAAACAATATCGTATATCACGGACATGGCGGTGTAACGGTTGGTAGCGAAATGTCGAGCGGTGTAAAAAACATGCACGTATCCAATTGTACTTTTATGGGAACTGATGTTGGATTGCGCTTTAAAAGTAATCGCGGACGCGGCGGTGTGGTCGAAAATATTTTTATTTCGGATATCTATATGACAGATATTCCATCGCAGGCTATCTCTTTTAATTTGTATTATGGAGGAAAATCGATCGAAGAAACTTTGGCTGAAGGCGGCAATACATTAAGCTCTAAAGCAATGCCTGTAAATGAAGAAACGCCACAATTTAAAAACATTTCGATAAAAAATGTAACGATAAAGGGCGCTCAACAAGCCGTGTTCCTGCAAGGTTTACCTGAAATGAATCTTGAAAACATCGAAATTTCTAACTTGACAGGAAATGCCAAAAAAGGCTTTTCTATCATTGATGCCAACGGAATCAAAATAAGCAATGCAAAATTAGACATCGAAGAAACTACTGTATTTGAAATTTATAATACTAAAAACATGTCGCTTAAAAATGTCGAATTCAATTCTACCTCTCCAAAAGCAATCACGGTTAACGGAGAAAACAGTCAAAATATAGAATTTGTTTCATCGGCTAATTTTAATCTTGCCAATAAAACAACTGTAGGAGAAACGGTTCCTAAAGGTGCTGTAAAATTCTAAAGTAAATCTATTTCATATAAAAGGGTTGAATCAGCTATTTTGATTCAACCCTTTTTTTATATTTTTTGATTTAAAGCATAGATAAACCCAATTCCGGTTTGACCGTTTTCGAGTTCATATTGGGTTTGAATTCGGGTATAACCATCGCCTTCAAATTCATCCAGATAATCCCAATGCAAAGGCAAATCTTCAGAAAATAAAACATAAGCCTTTAGTTTTTGAGCTTCTTCTTCATTCACAGCAATAAAACCATTATAGCCTAAAGAAGTTCCCCAGCCTCCTTCTTCTAATTTTCCTTTTATAATTGCTTTTCGCCACTCCCCTTTTACAGGATCCATAACCGAATGATTCGATTCACCCGGAGCCAATGATCCGTAAATAATTAAAGCCGGCATAAGTGTAATATCTTTCATTCTCAATTCTTAAAATCTATATTCTTTGTTCTATGCTCTTTCCTCCAAAACTCTAAAACTCCAAAACAGGCTTCTTCATATCATGATACAAAAGTACTTTCCAATGTTCCTCTTTTGCTTCCTGCTCCCATTTTTTGCGTGATTCCATGGCGCGTTTTCCGTCGAAATCTGTTTTGTAAGCCACATGCATTTTTAGATAGATTTCTTGTGGCAAATCATCTGCTCCGTAAAAAGTAATTTCGTTATTTTCCTTTATCCAAAAAACCTGATGAAATGGCGAATGTCCGGCAGAAACTTTATAGAAAATCTCGTTCGTTATTTTCCCTTTATCGTATTCCAACATCTTAACGTTAGAAAATGTTTTTATCTGATTTAATATCTTCAAGTCATAAGACGGATGTTGTTGTGCCAAAGCAAAATCAAGTTCTCTTTTTTGTATATAAAGCGTCGCATCAGGAAAATTTTGAATAAAAGTATCACCTTCAAAATAACCAACTCCCTCGATATGATCTTTATGAAAATGCGAAATCAGGACTTTTGTAATTTGTTCCGGTGCAATATTATGCGTTTCAAGTAAATGATGAATAAAAGGTTTTCCGTTTTTATGAAATCCTAAACCCAGATCAATTAAAATATAATCATTTTGAGTAATCACCAAAAAAGGCTGAATTGCCATTTTAAGGCCTGAATCTAAAGGGAATTCGCTTATAAGTTTAAATTCTTTCTCACTGTTTACGACATAATTTCCCTCTTGCAATGGTATTATTTTCATTTTACTCTTTCATTATTTTCTACAAAGGTCTAAAGAATTTCTATATTTGTAAAACCTTATTTTTCGATGTCATCAATCGATAAAACCGATTTAAAAAATGGAACTCAGACAACTACGATATTTTCTTAAAGCAAAAGAATTACTCAACTTTACAGAAGCTGCCAATGCGTTAAACATTAGTCAGAGTACTTTATCGCAACAAATTAAACAGCTTGAAGATGAATTGCAAATTCCGTTATTTAACCGAATTGGCAAGCGAATTACTTTAACCGAAGCTGGAGAATTATTCTCTGGTTTTGCCTTGCAAAGTATTAGCAAAGCCAATGAAGGTTTTCAATTATTAAAGGACTTAAACAATATTAATACAGGAAAAATTGCCATTGGTGTTACTTATGCTTTGCGTGATATTTTAACCCAAACGGTGATTGAATTCGCAGATCAATATCCTGAAATCGAATTCGAAATTGTTTTTGGAACTTCTAAAGAACTGATCGAAAAACTCAATCATTTTGAATTGGATGTGATTCTTACTTTCGAAGAAATCATTACCGAAAATCATTTTAAATATCAGATCCTTTTTACTTCGCCTATGACGCTGGTTACTGCAACGGAATCTAATTTAAAAAACAAAAAATCGATATCCCTAAAAGAAATTAGCAAACTGCCTCTTGCTCTTCCTGCAAAAGGATATAGTACGACTTTGTTTATTAGCGAAGCGTTTCATAAAAACAATCTGCATCCAAAAGTAGCCATCGAAATCAATGATATTCCCACACTTTTAGAACTGGTAAAAAGCGGTAATTGGTACACAATTCTAACCCAAACCACTATTAAAAACGAAAAGGGAATTTCGTGCATTCCGATAGAAGGAAAAAACATGACTCGAACGGCTATGATTATTTCGTTAAAAGAAGTGTATGAAAAGAAAGCGGTAAAGGTGTTTTTAGATATTTTGAAGTCGCTGGTTTAAGATTTACAATAGTAAATTTAAATCTGAAATTAAGTTTATTGTTTCTCTGTATAAAAAAGTGCTGCCTGACCCCACTTCTCTCCGTTTTGATCTTTTAGTTCCCAAAGAATACCGTCATAGATAGTAAAACTATTTCCTGATTTGTCGATGCGATCACCGGAATAATTATAAGCAATTCCGTTTTGAGTAACTGTTTTTAACAACTGCTCGCGCTCAGTTCTATTAGAAGCTGATGCACTAAATCTGGAAGGAAGAAAAAGCATTTCATCTAATGTATATTTAAAACAAGACAGAGCAAATTTATTAGCATAAATAAAAATAGGATCAACACTATTATCATGGGCTAGAATGCTATAATTAGCTTCTTCATCAAGCCATTTATATCGATCCACAACATCTTCAGGACAAGGAAGATGATTTTCGCTCAGCATAAGAAAACAATCGTCTATCTTTTTGATCAGTTCATACCATTTTTCTGAATTCATAACTTTATAAATTTTTAAGTCTGGGATTACTTCCAAGTAGCTGTAAAGCATCAACCGGAACTTCAATCAATAACGAACGGGACAATTGTTTTTTATCAGTCATTCGATCGAATAAACTTTTTATATTACTTAGGTCAGGATTTAAATATTCTGCATCCCAACCGTGTGCTTTCGCAACTCCACAATAATCAATAGATTTAAGCTCTGCGTGATATCGTTCTTTTTTAACACCCGGCATAATTTTAGTCAAACCTTGTTCTACAATTCCTAATGTTTTATTATTTAATAAAAAAATAATTAAACCAAGATCACTTACTTCTGCCATTGTTCCGGAGAATAACCGAAAACATCCGTCGCCTGTAAACAAAAATACTAATTTTTCACGATTCGATATTTTTGCTCCAACTGCTGCTCCAAAGGCTCCTCCCATGGCAGAACCCCGATAAAGAGAATAAAACCGAATATTATTGTTGGGTCTTTGTGTCACATATTGGCGGTCTTTGTAAGCCAGACATACATCATCAAAACCTATCGAGTTCTCTGGCCACCATTGGTCCAGCTGCTGATATAAATTGGACATATCAACATAATTTTCACGAGCAACATTAAAAGGTTTATCATTTAAATTTTGAGGGGCTAATTTGGCAGGTATATTGCGAAAGGGATTTTGACTGGAAGATACAATCAATGATTCTAACAAGGTATTTAAAGGGCCTTGAAAATGATAATAACGGCCTTGCACGAAATGTGCTACACTATTATCAACTAATCCATAGGCATCGGGAATATTACCGGCAAAGAATGTACTTCCTGTCGAAAATTTATTAAAATTAACGGTGTATTCGTCCGGACATGCTCCTAAAATAAGCAAAACATCGCTCTCGTTTAGTGAATTAAAAAGTGACAAAGCGCGATCGTTTCCTCCAAAAGAAATATAACCATAACCGTAAGGATTATTGCGATCAACAGCATTTGCACCATTAATACTCCATACCATTGCAACTTGAAATTGTTGGGCAAATTTAGAAGTCAATTCCTGGGCATTATGGTAACGTGCCATTTCTTCGCCAACCAGAACTACTAAACGTCTGCCTTTTATTTCTTTTCTAAAATTATCGATAAAACTTTCCGTATCAATTTCTTCTTTATTATCTAAATTTTGATCAATTATAAGGTTAGGAATTTCATCGTGTTCAATTATTAATTGTTCATTATCAAGAACCAGTACCACAGGTTTTGAATGATCTAATTGATTTTTTGCTTGTGCCAGTTTCATTGGTAAGGTCAATTGGCTATCAAGTACAAAGACAGAACCCGGCAACTCAGCCTCAAGTTGCAATATAATATTACTACCGTGCGGTGTAGAATCCTGTAATGGAGAAAAACCCACTGCACTAATACCGGAAACCGGAACAATATACACGGCTGGAATATCATGTAGTTTGGCATCGCTTAATCCGCAACTAATGAGTTTTGTCGCAGCTCCCGTTGTTGCAATAGCAGCCGCAATTTTACCACTTGCCAAATAGTATCCTAACGGGACAAATCCTGCGTTATATTCGCCAAAATTTAAAAACTTAGTTCCGCTTAAAGTGTTATTTGTGTAAGGATCTATATATTTAAGATAATGGATAACACCTCCTCCTGTTACTCCGGAATAAAAAGAAACGCCCCAGCTTTGTAGCGTATCTATAATTAGTTTGTTGCTATTCATATAATCTTAATTAAAAAATGACTTTATTAACGAGTAAATTATATTTATAAAACTATACTTTAACACTTATAAAGATACAAATAGCATCTAGTCTTCAACAAAATAAAAATATAAAAATTCGCACTAAAAAAAATCAAATAACTGACTAACAAATACTTAAATTATAATTTACACAATATCCATAACATCATATTCAGTTAACAATTCTTTTTTGTTTAATTCTTTTAAATAAAAAAACCGCCTCAATTACTGAGGCGGTTTCTATTTATTCAAGTCTATTTAGTGGTGATTATCATGTCCGTAATCTTTACCTTTTGAATTTCCTTTAGATTTACCTGGGTGATCATTTCCGGAATTTCCGTTTTTTTCTTTGTACTTGTTATTTTGTTTGTAAACCTTATCCGGTTTGTTGCCTCTGTTTTTCTGAGGTTTTCCGTGATATCCTTTTGGATATTCTGCTCTGTGTTTTTTATGGTACGTATAAGGAGCATCTCCTCTGTAATCATTTAAAACTACTTTATATCCTCCGTAAAGATCATATTGTCTATAGTTTGAAGGCAATCTGCTTTGTCTTATCCATCTTCCGTTATTATCATAAATAAACTGTTTTTGGGTAACATCATAATAGGTATCGATATCCGGTAAATAATAATATCTACTATCGTCATAACCTTGCGGACCCCAACTTGGAGGTGTACCAATATTTACATTGACCGAAACTTGGGCGTGGGCAAAAACACTCATCAGGAGCATTAGTGCAATTACTATTTTTTTCATCTTCGTGGTATTTAGTATTAATGTATTTAATACTAAGCTAAAGTAGTGCCATTTATTTGCTTTTCCCCTCTCCAGTATACAAAAACACCAAACCAATCGACGAATAGTACCTCACAACCGACAAAAGTGATAGAATAAAAAAACGCCTCAAAATTTTGAGGCGTTTTTCATTTAGTCATGTTTTTAATTTGTGGCGATCATCGCAAAAATGATTTATTGGGTAAATCTATTTCCATCCGCCGCCTAAAGCACGGTATAAGTCAACTACAGCTTGTAATTTCTGTAAATTGTCGTTTACACCACTCAATTGAGCTGCTAAAAGGTTTTGTTCTGAGGTTAATACATCTGTATAATTAGTGGCAGAACTATATTCTAAAAGTTGTTGTGTAAAATCAACCGCTTTCTCTAATGCTTCAATTTGTTTTTCTCTTGAATCTTCTTTGGCTACAGCCATTTCATAAGCATAAAGAGCGTTCGAAACTTCCTGACCTGCTACCAAAAGACTTTGCTGAAAGGTATTAAAAGCCTGAACTTGTCTTGATTGTGCATTTGTTAATCTTTCTCTGTTAAGTCCCTGATTAAAAATTGGCTGAGTTAATCCTCCAATTATTGAATAAAAGATAGACTGATCAAAAAAATTCTTTAATTGTAAAGTTGATAAACCACCACTTGCTGTAAGCGTTAAACTTGGATAAAAATAAGTTCTTGCCAAATTTGTGGTTTCAAAAGCTGTTCTGAAATTAAATTCAGCCTGACGAACATCAGGACGATTTTCTAACAATTGAGCCGGTAAACCAATAGCAATTTTTTCAGGAATTATCTGATCGCTTAAAACGCCTCTTTCGATTGGTCCTGAAGCTTGTCCTAATAAAATATTAAGTGCATTTTCAGTCTCACGAATGCTTCTTTTTAAATCCGGAATCAAAACTTCGGCTGCATGTTGATTGGCTTCACTTTGCACAACAGATGCACCCGTAACAATTGCTCCTTCTTTTAAAGCTTTTATTACTTCTACATTTTTGATACGGCTTTCTAAGGTCGCTTTTGTAATTTCTAATTGCTTATCATAAGCCAGCAATAGGAAATAATTATTAGCAATATCAGAAATCAATTGTGTTTGTACTGCTTGTTTTGCAGCGTCTGTAGAAAGGTAAGTTGCTAAAGCTGCTCTTTTTGAACTGCTTAGTTTTCCCCAGATATCAGCTTCCCAAGACGTACTAAAACCCATTTTATAAGTTGTCGTTAACGTATTGATGTTAATTCCCGGAGGAAAATTCAATGCCGCCTTAGACTGCTTATTACGTGTTGCACTAGCATCAAAATCTAAAGTTGGATAATAACCTAATTTAGTCTGACGTAAAGTAGCACGCGCCTGAACGATATTTTCAATCGCATTTTTTAAGTTCAGATTCTGGTCTAATCCTTTTTGAATTAAAGCATTTAATTTTTGATCTTTAAAAACAGTCTGCCAAGGCATATTAGCGATCGTAGTCGAATCAGTAGAAGTCTGATCTCTGTATAAATTATCTGTCGATAATGTTTTGGGACGTTCGTATTTTTTGGTAACGCAGGCACTCAAAAGAGTGACTGCAACTACCATAAGAATATATTTATTTGAACTATGAGTCATTTTTTCTTAATTAAAATTATTACTCTTTGTGAGCTTCGATTTGTTGTACCTCTTCGTCATCATCCTCATCATCTATATCGAAACTTGCTTTCGCAGGTCCGCTGATTCTTTCCTGTAAAGTCTGGAAAATGATAAACAATACCGGAATAACAAATACCCCTAAAATAGTACCAATTAACATTCCTCCTACAGCTCCTGAACCAATAGATCTATTTCCTACAGCTCCTGCTCCTGAAGCAAACATTAAAGGAAGAAGTCCTAAAATAAAAGCAAAAGAGGTCATTAAAATTGGTCTTAAACGCGCTACGGCTCCATCAATTGCAGCTTGTACAATTGGCATTCCTTTACGCCTTCTGTCTAAGGCAAATTCTACAATCAAAATACCATTCTTGGCCAGCAATCCAATCAACATGATTAGGGAAATTTGCAGGTAAATATTACTGTTTAATTTGAAAATAATCGAGAACAAATAAGCTCCTGCTAATCCAAACGGAATCGAGAATAATACCGCAAATGGTAAAATATAACTTTCGTATTGTGCACTTAATAAGAAATAAACGAAAACCAAACATAAAATAAAGATGAAAATCGTTTCACTTCCTGATGCTAATTCCTCACGCGTTAATCCTGAGAATTCGTATCCGTAACCTGCCGGCAATTCCTGCGCTGCAACTTCCTGAATAGCTTTAATCGCATCTCCTGAACTAAATCCGGGATTTGGAGCTCCTGTAATCGCAATAGAAGAGAAAAGGTTAAATCTTGAAATAGATTCCGGCCCGAAAACTCTGGTCATTTTTACAAACTCTGTAATTGGTGCCATTGTTCCTGCACTGTTTCTAACAAAGATTTTATTTAATCCTTCTGTATTGGTACGGAATTCCGGAGAAGCCTGAATCATAACACGGTATTGTTTACCGAATTTATTGAAATTCGAAGCATATAATCCTCCATAATAACCTTGCATTGTCGACAAAATCGTATTGATAGAAACACCTGCATCTTTCGCTTTTGCCAGATTTACATCCATCATGTATTGAGGGAATCCCGGGTTAAAAGGAGTTGTTGCATATTGTATTTCAGGACGCTGCGCTAATTTCGCTAAAAAGTCATTATTTACTTTAAAGAATTCAGCTGTTGTATGTCCACCTTTATCCTGTAATTGGAATTCGAATCCACCACTTTGTCCAAAACCCTGAATAGTTGGTGGCGAAATAAAGAAGATGTTGGCTTCTCTAATACCGCTTGTTTTGGCAAAAAGCTGACCAATTACATCATTAACACTTAGATCACGTTTTTCCCAGGTTTCTAATTTGATAATAACCATACTGTAAGCACTACCGGCTCCCGCAGTAAAGTTTTGTCCAACAATTCGAAGCGTATTTTTAACACCCGGAATCGTTTTGGCAATACTGTCAACTCTTTTGGCAATTACATCAGAACGCTCCATAGAAGCTGATGGGGGTAAACTAATGTTCGCAAAAACAGTACCCTGATCTTCCGAAGGAACGAAAGCTGAAGGTGTAGTTTTCATCATATAAAATAAAGCGGCACCCGCAATAACAATCGAAGCGGCAACGATCCATTTTTTTACAGAAAGAAACTGAACTGATCTTTTGTACTTTCCTGTTACATTATCAAACGCAACGTTAAACGCCGTGTAAAATCTTTGTAAATACGTTTTATGTTTGTGATCGTCAGCATGTGGTTTTAAAAGCAAAGCACACAATGCAGGACTTAAAGTCAAGGCATTAATTGCAGAAAGGATAATCGCTACAGCTAAGGTAATACCAAACTGTTTGTAGAAAACCCCTGTTGATCCTGTAATAAAAGTTACCGGAATAAATACGGCTGACATTACAAGTGTGATCGAAATGATCGCTCCTGAAATTTCATCCATCGCATCTATTGTCGCTTTTTTAGATGATTTGTAACCATGGTCTAATTTGGCATGCACCGCCTCGACGACCACAATCGCATCATCGACCACAATACCAATGGCTAAAACCAAGGCAAAAAGTGTTAGTAAGTTGATGGTAAATCCAAATAAATTCAGGAAGAAAAACGTTCCTACAATCGCTACCGGAACTGCAATAGCCGGAATTAATGTAGATCTAAAATCCTGAAGAAAAATAAATACTACGATAAAAACCAATATAAAGGCTTCGATTAAGGTATGAATTACTTTTTCGATAGAAGCATCCAGATTTTCGTTAACATCTACAAGAGTCGTATATTTTACTCCTTTTGGAAAAGTCTTTGCCGCTTCTTCAATCAGCTTTTTCGAATTGATAATTACATCACGGGCATTAGATCCCGGAGTCTGGCTAATTGCCATCGCCGTAGATTCGATACCGTTTGTTTTGGTTGTAGAAGCATAACTTAACGATCCTAACTCTACTTTGGCAACATCTTTTAAGCGTAATAGTTGTCCGTTTCCAACAGATTTAATTACGATATCACCAAATTCCTGAGCGCTTGTTAAACGCCCTTTGTATTTAATTACGTATTGAAAAGCCTGATTTCCGTTTTCACCAAATTTACCTGGTGCAGCTTCGATATTTTGTTCTGCCAAAGCAGCCGAAACATCACTCGGAATCAGTTTGTATTGTTGCATGATATCCGGTTTCAACCAAATTCTCATCGAGTAATCATTGGCACCAAAAACGGTTACATCTCCTACCCCAACAACACGCTGAATTTGCGGTACAAGGTTGATTTTAGCATAATTTTGAAGGAAAGTCTGGCTGTACTCGTTTCCGTCACTATATAAAGAGAAAATCAACAAGTTACTACTCTGGCTCTTTGTTACCGTTACCCCTGCCTGAGTTACCTCTACAGGTAATAAACTGGTGGCTCTCGAAACCCTGTTCTGAACGTTTACCGCTGCTAAATCAGGATTTGTTCCTACTTTGAAGAAAATTTTTATCGATGCATTACCATCATTGGTTGCTGTAGAAGTCATGTATGTCATGTTTTCTACACCATTAATTTGCTCTTCAAGCGGAATTACGATACTTTTTAAAACCACATCAGCATTCGCACCGGTATAACTTGCCGAAACGTTTACTGTTGGCGGCGCAATATCAGGATATTGAGAAATAGGCAGCTCAACGAGGCCTAAAATACCTAGGATGACAATAATAACAGATATTACTGTCGAAAGTACAGGTCTTTGTATGAATATTTTAAACATTTTTTCTTATTTTAAGTCGGCATATACTTTTTCTGCACTTTCATTATGAGCTTTAATTTCGCTTCCGTCTTTCAACGAAGCCACTCCTTCTAATACAATTTGATCTCCTGCTTTTAAGCCTTCTGTTACTACATAATAGTTTCCAGCCGGAGTTTCAAGTTTAGTGATAGGAACGTTTTTAGTTTTACCATCTTTACCAACTGTAACAGCAAATATTTTATCCTGAAGTTCGAATGTAGCGCTCTGAGGAATTAAAATCACATCTTTAACTTCATTCGGGATTCTTACAGTTGTGCTGCTTCCGCTTCTGATAATTCCTTTTGGATTAGGGAAACGAGCTCTGATATTTACCGATCCGGTTTCTGTATTTATTAATCCGTTTACGGTTTCAATACGCCCTTTTTCTTCATAAACTGAACCATCTGAAAGTATTAGTGAAACTGCTGGCAATTGTTTGATTTTTTCTGCTAATGAAGCTCCAGAAGCACTTTTAGTAAAATTAAGCAGGGCTTTTTCGTTCATTGCAAAATAAGCAAAAACGTTACCTATACTAGAAACTGTTGTAAGAGGTTCGGTCGTATTAGAACTTACCAAACTTCCTAAACGAAACGGAATAGAACCTACCACTCCATTTACCGGACTTGTTACTGTAGTATATCCCAAATTGGTTTTGGCATTTACTAAAGCAGCATTTGCCTGAGCTAATGATGCTACAGCAGACTCATATGTATATTGAGCCGATTCAAGGTCATATTTACTAATAATTCCTTTTTCTACAAGTGGTTTTACTTTGTTTACAGCCAGTTTTGCTGAACTTACATCTGCCTGAGCACTTTTTATGCTTGCTGCTGCTGTACGAACTTGTTGCTCATATTCAGGCGCATTAATTTTAAATAAAGGCTGTCCTGCTTTAACAACAGCACCTTCATCCACATAAATCTTATCAATATACCCCTCAACTCTCGGTCGGATTTCTATATTTTGCTGTCCCTGAATACTGGCAGGAAAGTCTGTATTTAATGTAGCTGATTTTGTCTCTAAGACCAGCGTTTTATACTCTTTGACTTGAGGTGCACCTCCGGCCTGAGCCGATTTATCATTTTTATTACCACACGATGCGATAATAACAGCTGTTGCGAGAATGCTTAAAAAGGATTGCTTATTCATTGTGAAAAATGTGTAATTATCAATTTATATCGAAACAAAAGAACTAAAATATTACGTGCAAAAATCTTACAATAGACGAAGACCTATACACAATCGATAGATATCAGATAAGAACCGATAGAAGCTAATATGCCATAAATAAACCCTTTCAAAGAGACTCGTCGGCTCTAAAATGGTTTTTACGGGTTCTGATTCTATTTTGGACGATTGGTATTAAATCTTTTATAAATATAATGTAATATTGTCATAAAATCACTATTTATAATGTCACCAAATTTTTTTAAACCATACATATTCACCGGATTACACATTCTAGCTTGGTTATTACTAGGGTTTACGCTCTTGTTTTATATACCCTTAACCTGGAATATTGTTCTGCCTTCCATTTTCTGGTTGTGGCAATCTGTGGTATTATTTTTTATGATTGTTATTTTTTATTCGAATGCCCAAATCATTGTACCAAGAACCATTATCAGAGATAAAATAAGTCCTTTTCTATTATGGGCCCTTTTTATCATTTTTGCCATGCAGCTTATTGCTTATGTTTATAATTACAATACAGATTTGCACAATAAACTGGCGGCTATTTTAGGTTTTAAAAAATACCGAAACGATTATTTTGATAATTATGTTTTCACAATAACACTATTGGTTTTAGGAATTAGCACGAGCTGGGCGATGTTGCATCATTGGCAAAAAGCCGCACAACACAAACAAAAATTGGAGCAGGATAAAACAATGGCCGAATTGGCAATGCTAAAAGCGCAAATTAATCCGCACTTTTTCTTTAATTCCCTTAACAGTATTTATTCGCTAACTTATACTAATATCGAAGATTCTCGTAATGCGCTTCATACTTTAAGCCGTATGATGCGATATTTACTTTACAGCACCGAAGGCGAAAGAACTACTTTATTAAAAGAAGCCGACTTCATGAAAGATTTTATAGCTTTAATGAAACTTCGTGCCAATAGTAAGCTAACGATAACAACAGATATTCCGGAAAAAATACACGATTACCCAATTGTTCCCATGTTGTTGTTACCTTTAGTCGAAAATGCTTTTAAACACGGCGTACATGCCACAGATAAAAGCGAAATACATATTAAACTAAGACAAAAAGAAAACAATCTTGAATTTGAAGTTGAGAATACTTTCTTCGAAAAAACATCAACAACAGATCATGGCGGGATTGGATTAACGAATACAAAACGCAGACTACATTTAATTTACCCTAACAATCATATTATGACATGTGGTGTTGATCAAAACGGTAAATACAAAGTAAACCTGCAAATAACTTTAGAGCAATGATGGTATTAAAATGTATAGCAGTAGATGATGAACCACTCGCATTAAGACTTGTGGAAACCTTTATAGAACAAACTCCTTTTTTAGAATTAACCTGCAGCTGCGATAATGCAGTTGAAGCAATGAGTTTGATACGCGAACAACAACCTGATATTGTTTTTCTGGATATCAATATGCCTAATTTAACGGGTATGGAGCTGGCCAGACTTTTGCAGGAACAACCGGGACCATTGCCTAAAATTGTTTTTACAACCGCTTACAATCATTATGCTATCGAGGGTTACAGGGTTAATGCTGTAGATTATCTTTTAAAACCTTTTAGTTATGAAGAGTTTTTAAGAGCCGCTAATAAAGTACTGCAACTGTCTGAAGAAGCATCCAATCAATATCATTCTGTGACTGCTGATGATGAATTTATTTTTCTTAAAGTAGAATATCAATGGGTTAGAATTTCACTAAAAGACATTTTATACATCGAAAGTTTAAAAGATTATGTAAAAGTTCATCTTGAAGATGCTCAGAAATCAGTAATGTCCTTAATCTCACTTAAAGCATTAGAAGAAAAATTGCCTTCCTCTAAATTTATGCGAATCAATCGTTCTTTTATCGTTTCATTAGAAAAGATAAATGCCATTAGTAAAAATTCGATATTCATTAATAAAACTGAAATAACTGTTGGCGAACAGTATAAAGAAACGTTTAAAACCATTGTAGAAAAATGGTTGAAATAATTATAATATAAGATACCATGCAAAAAAGATCAAACAAATACTACCTGACTTTAAGCCTAAAAGAGTATGCAAACGGCGATACAGAACCCGCAAAAGAACTCGGAATACAATTCGACAATCACGACGAAATATTTAATATCATTGAAAAAATAAAAGACAAAAATATTTTTGAAGATCCTAACGAAGCCACACAATTCGCACTTGGATTGAAATTGTTTAGTGAAGTAAAACTAAAAAATCGTAAAAATCCGCTTTTTGAAGAATTGAATGAAGTGTTTCCTATTTTCATGAAAAAACTAAAAAGTCTGTAAAAAAGAATCGCAATCTTGTTATTTCGATTTATATGATAAAAATATTTTTCAGGAGCTAATCCCGCTATACATTCCAATCTTTTGTGGCTCCCGATAGCTATCGGGACGCACACAAAAGGATTTCCACTGCTATCGGGGCTAGGGCAATCATTTTCATAAGAATGTTTTCGTCCAGTTTGTCATCCCGAGGAACGAGGGATCTCCATAAGTAGCTCGACAAAGATTGGCGATCCTCTTTACGGAATTCCGTGTGTGATTTCTCATTCTTCGAAATGACAAAACACACGAAAAACTACATAATAAAAAAAACGCCTCAATATCTGAGGCGTTTTTTATGCTTTATACTATTTTAAAATTAAGCTTTAGCTTTTCTTTTTACTGTACAACCAATTTCTTTAGTTTCAGTTATAGCAGGTTTTTGATTGCTTTTCAAGGATGCAATTACATCTTCGGCATATTTTATTTTCTCTGTTTTATTTCCTTCCGGATCATTATCGATTGCGCCTACATATTCTACGATGTTTCCTTTTGTTGTTTTAGAAACGATAAAAAGGTGTGGCGTATGTTTTGCCCCGTATTGATCTGTAACAACTTGTCCCTGATCGAATAAGTAAGGAAAAGGATATTTTTTGTCTTTAGCCAACTGTTGCATTTTGTCATAGGCATCCGCTTTAGACGCTTCCGGATCATTTGGGTTTATGGCAATTACAGGATATCCTTGTGGTTTGAATTTTTTATCCAACTCAATTATTCTTTTCTCGTACGCCACTGCATAAGGGCAAGTATTGCAAGTAAAAACCACAATAAAACCTTTTGCTTTTGGGTAACTGGCAAAAGAAACCTCTTTGCCATCAACATTTTTTAATTTAAAATCAGGTGCCGTTGCTCCTGCTTTAAGCGTTGCCGTTTGCGCCTGGGCAAATAAAATACTAAATACTAGTACTGTGACTGTAGTAATGAACTTTTGCATAATTTATAGTTTTTTATATTCAGTTAATAATTGTTCGTAGGTAAATTCAGATTCGATAAATGTTCTTTTATCTCCTTTAATAAAAAGTGTTGCCGGAATACTTCCAGACCAGTTTTTGTCGATTCGGTCAATATATTCCTGTGGGCTGCTTTCATTCAGTAAAAACACTTCGCTTTTCATGTTTTTTCTTTTCACAAACGGAATTACCGCCGATTTTAGTTTTGATTTAAAATCGACACTTACTAATAATACCGCCAGTTTTTCTGCTTTAAATTCGGCGTTTAGTTTTTCAAAATGAGGTAATTCTTTAATACAAGGCGCGCACCAGGTGGCCCAAAAGTTCACGACATACGTACTGTCTTTTCCGTTTTTGATTCTTTCATTCAACTCATCGATGTTCAACAACTTTACATTTTGACTGTAACCGCTCAAAGAAAAAGCGAATAAAACCAAAATAAAAATTTTAAAAGCAGGGATTTTCATACTCGTACTGGCTTAAAATTAAATTTGCCTTACAAATATAAATTAATGACCTTTTACTTTTTGTTAATAAAAGTTTAATAGCTAATAAATTTGAAATGAAGAAGTCAGGAAATAAAATTCTTATTCTGCGTCTACTCTAAACTGATAATTAAAATCAGCAGTATACTCAGGTTTTTCTGCAGAAGGTTTCAATACAAACTCAAAAGTAGGTTCCATACTTTCAATCTTTTCAATTTCACCTGTCGCTGTTTCAATTTCGATCAACTGATGGGTTAATCCTGCTAAAACAGCAACCGTATACCATCCGTTTGGTAATGCAATTGTAGCTTGTTTATATTTTTTCAAAGCCTCAACTTTAGCTTCGGTAAAATCTCTTAAATAAGGAATAGTGTAAAGATAAATGCTGCCATTGTTTACTTTTAAGCAATATCCGTCACGCTTATGCTGAAGTACATTTTCTGGTTTCATCAGCTCAGAAACATTTTCTGACAGATTGAAATAAATCGTATACGGATGGTTTTCAATTCCAATCATTGGCACCATTACTCCCTGCTCTACCGCCCTGTCTCCGGTTTCTTCGGTCGTAAATTCCGTAAGCAAATCATCAGGTAAATTATGCTGCTTTTTATATTGCAATAAATAATCCGGATCACCTAAAATAAAATAATCCATTAAATCATTTAATACTTCATCAAATTTATAAATTGGCATTATGATTATTTTTTAAAGATTACCTACCTAACTACTACATTTGTGTTGTTCACAAAAACAAGCAATTCCATATTATCCATTTTAGTAAGGGATAAAACACCATTTTTATTCTCGTTTATTGCGTTTATCCTAAAGCAATATTCATTTCCGTCTTTGTCCATTAAGGTTATAAATTCAAGGTTATCACTTGAATTATTTTGACAGCTATTCGAAATGGTATATCGATACATGACTTTAAAAGTATCCTTATCGTAATTGTACACTTTTCCGTCCTGACTAAATACCCATCTTGTGTTTCGGTTTTTATCCATATACCAGGTTCCGATAATTTTTTTTGATGTAGGATCTTCACTTTGATTCTGCCCAAAAACAGTTGGGATTTGTATTAATAACAGCAAAATTAGAAATAGTTTTTTCATATATAACAGGATTTAATTTAAACTTTTATTCTTTATATCTTATTTTTAAAAATCTTTCTTCTTACAAAAATAACATTTAAATAAACATTCAATCTGCGAAAGTAGATTTTGTTAAATCTAATGCATCTACAAATTCACTCTTCACTTTAATATTAAAATGAAAAATAGAATTGTAACAAAATATTAAGAATGTCGACCTATAAAAAAAATTAAAATTATGGATATCAAACAAAATAGCAACATGCTAAAAAATGAAGAAGTAAATATAAAGATTAAACTTGCTTTTCTCTGGGCAGCAGTAACCCTATGTTATTTGTACGGAGATTATTTTGAATTGTATGTACCTCGAAAAACAGAAGGACTTATTAATGGTGATAATTTGCTCGATTCACCAATGAAATTACTTTTTGCATCTATCTTGTTAGCGATTCCGGCTGTAATGGTATTTTTATCAGTCATCTTAAAACCTAAACTCAATAGAATTTTAAATATTTTGTTTGGAATATTCTTTACCGCTATAATGCTATTAATCGCTTTTACTTCTCTTACACCATGGAGATCGTTTTATGTGTTTCTGGCTCTTTTAGAAAGTATTATCACCAGCCTTATTGTAGTTTATGCCTGGAAATGGCCTAAGAATTAGTAACAAATATCATTCTGTAAATTATAATGAAATAATAAGTAACAAGGTTTTAAAATCGTAAAAGATTACCCCTCACAAAAAAACTCCAATTGTTTAAAAACCGGAATCAGGGATTTTCCTTTTTCAGATAAATTATATTCGATGTGAAGCGGTTTCAGTTTGATTACATTTTTATCTAAAATTCCAAAATCTTCGAGTTCACGAAGTGCCACGGCGATAGATTGTTTGTTAGCACCTTTAATGTCTCTTAAAAGTCCGTTGAAACGTAAAGGTCCCTGAACAGCCAACAAAAAAATTTGCGGTTTCCATTTGCCGGACAGTAATTTCAGAAGTCCTTCTGCCGGACATTCATTTTCTTTTTCGGATTTATTTTCTGTAGTCATATTTTTTAGACTAATTGACTTATGATTAAAGATGATCGAACTTCGCAGTAAAATTATAAAAATTAAAAACCGAAGCGTACATTTAAAACAGTTATTTATGAAAAGACTGTCGCTACTATTAATGGTGATTTACAGTTTTAGCTGTCAATCGCAAATAAGCTCAAATATGAATGAAAACAAAACAAATCCGTTATTGTGCGATCCCGAAACCGGAACATGCGAAATGCCTATTAATGAAAAACCGACTGAAAATGCTTCTATTACAACAGAAAACAAACCTGTAAAAATAGTCTATTATACAGATCCTATTTGCTCTTCTTGCTGGGGAATTGAGCCTCAACTGAGAAAACTAAAACTCGAATACGGCGATTATATCGAGATCGATTATCGAATGGGCGGCCTTCTGCTCGATTGGTCGTACAACAGTGGCGGAATAAGCAAACCTTCTGATGTAGCGCATCATTGGGACGAAGCCAGCTTGCATTATGAAATGCCAATAGACGGAAATGTATGGATTGAGGATCCGCTTGATTCTTCTTATCCTTCGTGTATTGCCATGAAAGCAGCGCAAATTCAGAGTAAAGAAAAAGCAGTAAAATTTATGCGAATTCTTCGTGAGCATTTATATCTCCACAAAAAGAACATTGCAAAATGGGAAAATATAGCCAAAGCTGCACAACTTGCTGATCTTGATATCCAAACATTAAAAACGGATTATGATGGTAAGGCAAAAATCCTTTTTCAGGAAGATTTAAATTATGCGAAAAAACTTGGCGTTCGTGGTTTTCCAACTTTGTTTTTTGCTGATGCAGATAACAATCAGTTAACTGTTTATGGTTCTAAGCCTTATGCTTCTTACGAAAATGCTTTATTAGCCTTATATCCGGAAGCCAAAAAGAAGCAATTTATAGCTGAGAATCCTTTATCTCTTTTTGAAATTTATCCCACATTAGCGCCTAAAGAATATGGTGTAATTTTAGATATATCGTATTCTGAAGCTTCTTTGATATTAGAAACATTATTCGAAAAAGGAGAATTAAATAAAAAATCGATCAAAAACGGTTCGCTTTATAGCAGGAAATAAACCAAAACAAAAAGTCGTAAAGAAACTCCTCTTTACGACTTTTTTATCATCTTAAACTTTTAAATTTCTCTCAATAAATTATTTTGCAATAAGCGAATCATCAGGATCACACGGAAAATAAATTGTGATTTCTGTTCCTTCATTCAGTTTACCAACTGCACGAATATTTCCGTTACAGGTTTGCATAATTTTTTTGCATAATGCCAGACCAACTCCTGAGCCATCGTATTTTTCGAGCGTGTGTAATCTGGTAAATATTTTAAAAATCGATTCGGCATATTGCTGTTCAAAACCAATTCCGTTGTCAGTAAAAGTTACCCAATGACAATACACTTTATTCGAATATTCGTTGATTTCAGGTTCTTGAGAAGCTGTTACTTTAATTACAGGAGGTCGGTTTATCGATGCGTATTTTAATGAATTTTGCATAATATTAGAAAACAGCTGCTTCATCAAAAACGGAACGGCATGAATTTCAGGAAGATTTTCGCACTCAACAATGGCTTTATTTTCCAGAATTATCTCTTTCATATCCTGCAATGTTTCCTCCATAATATAATTAAGGCTGACTTTCTGAAAGGATTCTATTGTATTTTTTATTCGGGTATATTTAAGAATGTCAATTAACAAATTTTGCATTCTGTTTGCCGATTTTGTAATTCGCTGTAACGAATCTAAAACCGCTATCGAAGGCGTTTCTGATGTATCTGATAATACTTTCGACGCTATAAGCTGAATCTTTCGCAAAGGCTCCTGCAAATCATGCGTACTAATCCAGTTGATGTTTTCAAGTTCCAGATTGGTTTCTCTTAATACATCACTTAAATTTCGGTATTTTTCTTCTTCATCGCTCAACATCAGCAATATAATCTGATTGTGAAGGAAATGCGCATAACTTAACGCCGCGTTTAGTTCCGGCTGTAGCCAAACCTCACTTTGATGTTTTATAATTTGTTTCCATAAATTAAATGAATTTCTTGGATGCAGTCCATTACTATCAATAATTATGGCTTTTTCAGGATCTCCCGCCCAATTGATAACCCCAACCGTTTCTGGTCTATACCAAATAATATTGTTGTCATTACCTAAAGAAAAATAAATAATGCCCGAAACATGCTCATAACTCACTAAATCAGGCACATGATTACTTAGTTTATTGGTACTAAAAGTTTTTCCGTATTCATTTATAGCGATGGCCGAAATAATCTTATTGATGTCCTCATCTGGTGGAGTGATTCCGTTTTTATATGTTTTATCTCCAATACAAATAGAAACTCCGGTTGCATTACAGAGTTTTAATAATTCAATATCGGCACAAATAATTTCAAAAGAATGTTGCTCCAGCGGAAGATTTAAAGCCGTTAATCGTTCCAGCGCCTTATTCGTTTTACGGGCAATCTCATATTCATCATTCAACTGTCGTAAATCGATCTGAGCAGTAATAAACTGCCCCTGAAGTTTGGCTGCCAATCGAATTTCCGGTGAAATATTTTTAGGTGAATAATGATGACAAGCTATAAGCCCCCATAATCTGTCGTGATGAATAAGCGAAATAGTTAATGTCGCCCCAACTCCCATGTTTTTAAGGTATTCAACATGAATGGGCGATGTGCTTCTAAGTGTTGAAAGACTCAGATCCAGATTTTTATTTTCCTGATCGTCGATTGTAAAAATAGGAACCGGCTCGTAACCAATATCAACAATAAGCCGCAAAAGATTTTTCATGTACAGTTCTCTAGCCTGAACCGGAATATCTGTATGCGGATAATGAAGACCCAAAAATGGTTCTAAATCCTCCCTGCAGCTTTCAGCAAAAACTTCACCATTATAATTTTCATCAAAACGGTAAATCATCACACGATCGTAACCCGTTATTTCACGTGTTCCTTCTGCAACGAGCGCGCACAACTCTTTTAGCGATCGCGTATTATTCATATTCGACACAAACTGAATCGTTTGCGCATAAAGATCTGCCATTTGTTCTTTGCCTCGCAATTGCGGTTCAGCTTCGAGCACATAAACAGGACCTGATTTATGTATTGCGATTTGAAATAATATTCCTTTTAATTGCAATTCGAGAGGAAAAACAGATTGTTCCTTTTGATTGTGTACATAATCATACAGTTCTTTTTGTGCCGGAGCTCCAAAAATTTCACTGAATTTACGACCTAGTATATCCTTATAAACCAGATCAAGAAACTCATTAATATTGGCGGTACAAAATTCAATTTTCCAGTCTAAATTAATTCCCAGCAAAAAACCATGAGGCTGAATGCTACCTGGAATATGTATGGGTTCATGCTCGCAATTTGTTAGTGTTACTATATCGCGGTTAACAATGTCCCTAATTTTCATTATTTTCCTGGGTCAAAAAATGATTATAAATACAATCAAAAGTATAGACTGCACCTTTTATGATGTCATCTTCGCATTGATTTTCGTTTTCATAAGCGGTAAGCTCATTCAAAAAAGTTTTCCAGTAACTTCCCGTTTTATTGCCATATCCTGTAAAATACGAAACTCCATTTTGCTGGTCCAGTCCCGGAATTGTTTCGATATTTTTTAAAATAAATCGTCCGCCAAGCGTAGAACCCTCTATTACATAAAGTATACCCAGTGCAAATGGAACATTTATATCCTGATTTTTAAAAATAGAAACAGATTCTTTTTTAGTGTAATTCAAAAAAGAAAGATCATCAGTAATTAATGGTGTTTTGGCTCTTTCTTCAAGATCTGAAATATGATTTTTAAGTAACGGAAAAACAATTTCCTGAGTACTTTTATGCACATCGTACATTAGAGATAAATAGTGGCAATAGTCACTTATTTTCATGTTTGGAGAAAGTATCGAGGCTGAAACCGGAAGGCTTTCTAACTTTTTGTGAGCTGAGGCAGTCTGATTTTTTAGTTTATCTAAAAAATCAACAGTTATAGAGGAATCCAAATTTTTAGTCATTGTAAATGGGTAAATAAAAATTAGTTTTTTGGAACAATATTGTAACCAATAATCTTAAATGTGTAAAAAATACAATTTATGACATTATAACAAAAGTAGCCTTTTTATTGGTTAAAATTTTAGAGTTCCATTTAAAACTTTCTTTATTTGAATGTATAACGATAAAAAGTTGTTAAGTCTTAAATTTAAACTTCTTCCAGAATTAATTCAGCAACGGCATCAATTGCTTGATCTACAATATCTTTTGGGCTTCCGCCAAAGGTAAAGCGGCTCGCGATCTCTTTGTGTGGAAAAATAATATGAACAAAAATAGTCCCAACTGGTTTTCGTGATGTTTCGCTTCCTCCCGGCGTAGTTAGTCCGGTCAGGGCAACACAAATATCAGACAACACATAACGATGAAAATTTTGCGCCATAAGTTTCGTCACCATCGCTGATTCTGCAGTATGCTTTTGAATCGTTCCCTGCGGAATTAAAAGCAAATCTTCTTTCATAGAAGTATGATAACAAACCATTCCTCCTATCAGGATTTGTCCCGAATTGATCACGGTAGAAAATTCGTAACTTAATTTTCCTGCCGAGGCACTTTCTACAAAACTAATTGTCCAATTCTTTTTTATTAAAGCCTGGCAACATGCAATTACTTTATCCGAAGCCATATTTATTGTATACATTAATTTATAACTAATTTTAATCTCCTGTCTCGCTATGAGGTGCATCGACGGGTTTAGATTGCGAAGATCCTTTTTGACGTAAAAAAATAGACAACACAATAATGGCAAATACCGATAGAAATTCACTTTGCCAGTTCTGAAAAGATTCAAACCAAAAACGGGAATCTCCCAGATAATCCACTAAAGAAAGTTGTGGATTTCCTTTTAAAATATTCATTTCATTTTCGTCCTTTAAACTTCCATAGAAATGAAGTATTAAAGAAGCAAAGAATAACAAAAACAAACTAATGGTCAGGGAGTTTTGATACAGCCAAAGCCAAACACCTCCTTTTTTAACGGGCCATGGCGCGCCTTTTCTGTTTGCCAAAGGTTCGCGATCGACTTTTTCATCACCATCAAAACCTTTAGATTCTGAGGATCCTTTTTGTTTTAGAAAAATGGTCAGCCAAACTAATAAACCCATTTGCAAAAACTCGCTTTCCCAGTTCTCAAAAGTAGCTTCTATGAAATGTCCGGTGGTCAGATAATTACTCATCGTAACGGCATGACCACCGTTTTCTATAAGCTCCTTGTTGTATTCTTCTATACCAAAAAATATCTGACCTATAAAGGCTCCGATAAAAAGCAACAGAAACACAATTGACAAACTGTTATGGTAGAAAAACTTTTTCATTTCCTGCTTATTAGAAATTACATTCCATTAAAGTATTACTCATTAAAACCTTATTCTTTTTTTAATAATTCTTCTCTTTCCCAGAAACGGTGTCTTCCCATTGCTTTTATAAAAGAAGTAGCCAAAGCTTTATCTCCTATTTTTTCGCTGGTTAAAATTCCCGCATCTTTGTGCATATCATCTTTTAAAGGAAGAACCTGAACACCCTGACCTTCGGCAGCGATAAACTTACAATGATGGTACGCATCTTTTATAAATTCACCCACTTCCTTCTTGTTTTTAAGCGCCAAAATTCCTTTTCCTGCCGGAATAAATACGGCATCAAACAATACCGAAGCCGCGATAAGATAACTTTGATCTACCGGAATTTCAAGACCTTCCTCAGACACTATTGTTCCTAAATGTGGTGCAATAATTACAGCTTTTGCTCCGGCATCTTTCAATGCCAGTTTCATTGTTTTTATCGATTCGGCATTTACACCTTCTGCGCATAAAAAAGCAACTTGTCTGGTCGCAATAGTATTTGATATCGTTGGGTTTTTCAGCATACTCAAAGCGTCTGAATTTTTAACCGATTGCTTCACCTCTTTAGGTTCTTGTTTTCCGTTATCATCCGCTCCTACTCCGTGATTCATTGGTTTTTCTGGAGTAGCGGGTACATTCATCCCTAATGCTTTACCCACTTTTGCTGCCAGATTTTTATCGATTTGAGAAATTAATCCCAACATACGTTCTCTGATAGCTTTGGTTTCTACTTTTCCAAGTTCAAAAGACAATGCATCGCCAATATGATTTTGCTCTATTGGTGTCTGACTATTAAAGAATAATTTTGCCTGACTAAAATGATCCGAGAAACTTTCGCTTCTTTCACGTACTTTTTGAGCATCGATTCGTTCATTAAAACTGCTAAAACCTCCTTCGTCTATTTTGGCCTGAAATGGACAACCTCCACCTAACGAATTCGGATGATAACTTACACGTCCCGTTGGAATTTCCTGACGCATATGTCCGTCACGCTGATTGTTGTGCATTGGCGCAACAGTACGGTTAATTGGAATTTCATGAAAATTAGGACTTCCTAATCTTGATAATTGAGTATCTGTATAAGAAAATAAACGTCCCTGCAATAAAGGATCATTCGAAAAATCGATTCCCGGAACTACATGTCCCGGATGAAAAGCAACTTGTTCTGTTTCTGCAAAAAAGTTATCCGGATTTTTATTCAATACCATTTTACCAATAATTTGTACCGGAACCAGTTCTTCCGGAATTAATTTGGTTGGATCTAAAAGGTCAAATTCAAATTTATGTTCATCGGCTTCAGGGATAATTTGTACGCCTAATTCCCATTCAGGAAAATTTCCGCCTTCAATAGCTTCCCATAAATCCTGTCTGTGAAAATCGGAATTTTTACCTGATATTTTTTGAGCTTCATCCCAAGCTACAGCATGAGTTCCTAATTTAGGTTTCCAATGAAATTTTACAAAATGAGATTCATTGTTTTTATTGATGAATCTAAACGTGTGAACTCCAAAACCTTCCATCATTCTTAAACTTCTCGGTATTGCTCTATCGCTCATAACCCACATAATCATGTGCATCGATTCTGGCATTAGGGAAATGAAATCCCAAAAAGTATCGTGCGCAGAAGCTGCCTGAGGCATTTCGTGATGTGGTTCCGGTTTTACGGCATGTATTAAATCAGGAAATTTCATGGCATCCTGAATAAAAAATACAGGCATATTGTTTCCTACCAAATCATAATTTCCTTCTTGTGTGTAAAATTTAACCGAAAATCCCCGTACATCGCGTGCTAAATCTGTAGAACCTCTAGAACCTGCAACAGTCGAAAAACGCACAAATACCGGAGTTTTAATGCTTTTATCGTTTAGAAAACCTGCTTTGGTATACTTTTCCATCGAATTGTATAATTCAAAATAGCCGTGAGCGGCAGAACCTCTTGCGTGTACAATTCTTTCCGGAATACGTTCGTGGTCAAAGTGGGTAATTTTTTCCCTAAGGATAAAATCTTCCAATAAAGACGGGCCTCTTTCGCCTGCTTTTAATGAATTGTTGTTGTCATTAATTTTCACACCCTGATTAGTGGTTAAAAATTGATTTTCAGCATTTGATTTGTTTACTTCTAAATCTCTTTGTTTTTCATCAGCATGATCCTGACTTGGTTTCTTTGAATTTTTCATTTTTTTGATAGTTGTTTAGGATTTTTAAAATGGTTTAAAAAAAACAGCTTTCCTTTTCATTTAATGAGAGTCATTAAAGTAGTTATCGAAAAGTATAAACTGTAACAAGCCTCACAAATGTAGGTTACAACAAAACCAATTTCTTACAGGATTACACCTAAACATTACATCATTTAAACATTTGATTATCAGATACAAAAAATAAGTTTTAATTTCAAAAAGATATAATTTTATATACCTTTAAAAGTTATAGAATTAAAAATAAAACTTACATTATATAGTGCTGTTAATTATACAATGAGATGTAAGTTTTCTGTAAGAATTAATAAGGTAATCAGGGCTAGATTTGTAGTATAACAAACTAAAAAAAATATCATGAAAACTACAAATCAAAAAGATGGCGGCGCTTCGACTTCAGGCGCAAAATCTACAGACAAAAAAATAGATAAAAAAGAAACTTCTCCAAAAAGAGAATCGAAACCAACCGATAAAGACACGAAGAAACCTTCGACAACAAAAAAATAATTACTACCAAAATATACCCAACTATGGAAAACCGAAACAATCAAAATTACGATCACGAAAATCGTAATTTTAATCAGGATCTGGATACTCTTATTGATAAAGAAAATACTTATCAGGATGAAAAATATCCCGTTCAGGAAGAATTTATCGATGATGTTAATCACCAGACAAATGATTATAACCGCAACGAAAATAATCCTGGCGAAGAACCCATTACTAATGACGAGGAACAGATAACAAATGACGAAGATCCGGAAGATCTGGATAATACCTTAGAAAAAGATGGGGATCTGGACGATGATGACTCAGAAGATGACGAAAATTTAAGAGATATCGAGGAAGATTTAGACGAGGTGTCTCATGATCCTTTTCCGAGTACGAACCCGGACAATTTCTAGAAATTATGAAATATTATCAATAGATAACCGTTAAGGACTTAAAACTTAACGGTTATTTTTTGTAAATTGAGGTCTGAAATTGGATGTAAAATTTTATAAGAAAAAATTAAAACTATGTAATCTTTCTAAATGCAAATAGATGTAATTTTAAATTATTGGTTTTAAACAAATTAAAATCGATTTAAGAAATGAATTTGTATGACGGAGATAACAATTCAAATTGTCTGGTTATTTGTTCTGGCTATCCCGATAGCCTGTATCAGTTGGACTGTGACGCATGAAGAAATATTTAAGGAACCTCGTGAATGGTGTGTAAAACACTCTAAAAACGATAAGACTATTTTGTCAAGAAAGGCCTTTTATCTCTTTACGTGCGAATATTGTTTTAGCCATTATGTCACAATTGCATTTTTAATCCTGTGTAATTATAAACTTTTGCTAAATGATTGGCGCGGCTATATTTTGGCAGGATTTTCGCTTGTTTTTATGGCTAATGTCTATATGAGTCTTTTTGCTTTGCTAAGACAGGCCATTAAAAAAGAAAAAGTCGAAATAGAAAAAATTGAGAATGAAACCGATAGTGAAAAACTATCTTGATAATAAAGTATAACTAAATAAATTAAACAAATCATGGAAAATTTAAATTTCATAGACCCATTATTGCACGGAATCACTCCTGATACAACAGGGAATAAAATACCAAATCTTTCTGTAAAACAGTTAGTTTGTGCGGGAATAGGTTCACTTTTGGTTGGTGCTGTTTTAAAAAAAGCAGGTCAAAATACAGCTGGTGCAGTAGTAGGTAGTCTTGCAATACCATTATTAACTTCAGCATGTTATAAGCAAATTGCAAAAACAACTAAAGCAAAAAGAGAAATCAATGATAGTAGTGGTATCGAAAACAACTACTAAATTAAAATTCAAACAGAAAACAAATAAAGAAATATAAGTTAGCCACGAATTCAGAGGATTATGCTTCATCATCAGCTAGATAGATTTTTTGAATTCCTGGCTATTTTTAAAGCCAATAAAAAAGCCCATAAATTATTTTATGGGCTTTTTTATGACTAAAATTTAGCACTATTATTTAATGTCAATATTTCCTTCGACCCAATTTAAAGCTTTATTAAAATCTAATTTTCTAAATCCTTTAAATTCGCCCGGAACGACATAACTAAATCCGTTGGTGAAAGAAATTATTTCGTCAGAATCTGTCACAATTGCCGCCCTATTCCATTTTCCCAAATGTTTTAATCCCATTAAAGCATCCTGAAGCCATGCTCCGGCAGTAAAATTCTGAATGTCGGTATCTAAAACTAATAGAAAATTAATTTCGTTTAGTTGCTTTACTAAATGTTCTACAGCGGGAATTACTGCGGTTAGAAAATCGTCTTTTGTTACTTCGGCCAAAGCTCTAAAAGCTACAATGTTGTCTGTTGTATCGATTTGATGTATCATTTTGTGCTGTTTTTTTTGAATTAATGGTGTGGTATTTTTTATTTCCTAAGTTTTTCAAAGTACTGAAAACCAGTATCAAATTTACTCAAAAAATGAATCTCTTATTTTATAAGATCTCAATGGATTATTATATTATAACTACTTTCTTTTAAGCTTCAAAGGTGCAGAGGTTCAGAGGGGCAAAGGTTTTTTTATTGGGGTTGCTGTTCAGGAGCTAATCCCGCTATTCGTTTCAATCTTTTGTGCCGAACGCCGGCACAAAAGGATTTCCACTTCTATCGGGGCTAGGGCAATCGTTTTCAAAATATAGCTACCCACAATCTTGTCATCCTGAGGAACGAAGGATCACATTCGTAACTCGACAATCGTAATCAAACTAAATTCAATTTGCACGCGGATCACACAGATTCGCTTCGCGAAAACGCGGATATTCGCGGATTTTTTATTTTACCCATCACAATTACCCGCAATCTTGTCATCCTGAGGAACGAAGGATCACACTAGAAAATCGACAATCGTAATCAATCTAACTTCAATTTGCACGCTGATGGCACAGATTCGCTTCGCGAAAACGCGGATATTCGCGGATTTTTTTATTTTACTCATCACAACTACCCGCAATCTTGTCATCCTGAGGGACGAAGGATCACATTCGTAACTCGACAAAGATTGGCGACATTGTTTTCGGAGTTTCGTGTGTGATCTCTCCCTTTGATTGAGATGACAAACTAGGTAAAAAAAAACTTCTTTTGAAAAACTACACGCGCATGAGGGGTAGAGCTAAGCTACCGAAGTAGCAGTGAAAGCCCGACAGCATGCCGACAAGAGGGCGTATACGCGCAAAGTATTTTTGCCCTCTTGACGGGATGGTGGCATGCCCCTATTATTAAGGTTCTAAGTTACTAAGGGGCTAAGATTCTGAGGTTTTATTTATCCTTGATTATTAAAATGACAAAAGCCTGTCTCTTTCGAAACAGGCTGTTTGTAAAAAAAATAAACTAACACAAAAACTTAATTATAACCTTGATTTTGTTTGAATACCTTTTGGTCAATAACGGTTTGCGGAATTGGAAATGCTCTTCTGAAGGGTTGAGAAGCGGCTTTTGCAGTTCCTGGTAAATCGAATTTTCCAAAACGGATACTTTGTGGTCTTCTTTGTAGTTCCCAGTACAACTCGAAACCTAATTCTTTGTACAATTGTTCTGAATCTAAAGAGGTAAGCGCTTTTCCTGGGGCATTACCAAATAATGATTCTCTTTTTCTGCTTGTACGCAATTTATTAAGATCGATCATGGCTAAACCTGTGCTTCCTTTTCTGAAATAAGCTTCGGCTCTCATGGCATAAATTCCTCCTAAACGGAATAACGGAATATCAACATTACTATTACCGTTTCCTCCTTCCGGGTCAAATTCGTATTTGAATACACGAGCTCCCTGATTGATTTCATTTTGTGCAAAAACAGATTTTGTAGGGTCAGCAAAGGTTAATGACGGAGTAAAATTCATTCTTGTTCCTGTACTTTTTTCCATAAATAACGGAGAAACTTTGATACGGTTACCTATCATTTCAAGAGATCCTGAAGGCAATAATATTGGGCCGTACTGAAGTCCCGCCTGGATTCCTCTGTTGAAATGGAACCAAGGCAACGCCGGGCTACTTTTAGGTACAATATCGGTTGCAGGAACACTTACATCTGTACCATCGTTCATGAACCATGTACCATCAGCATATTGATAATGTTGTTCGAATCGTGGATCGTCATGATTACCATCCCAGCTTGCATAAAATTCAGGTGTTATACAAGCGGCATTTGTTCCTCTGTTTGCTGCAGACGCTCTTTGGTTACGCTCCATACACACATAAGCAAAACTGTTTGAACCGTTACGGATGTAATCTATTTTTTGAGAAATGGCGAAAATAAGCTCTTTACCATTATTGTTATCTCTTGCAAAGTTTTTGAAAAAGTCGCTTTCTAAGCTGAATCTCCCTGAATCGATTAATAAAGAAGTGTAATAAATAACACGATCCATATCTGTTCCTGCGCTTCCTGTTACAGCCGGTTCATTAAAATTGAAATTTGATGACGCATTGTAACGATCTTTAAATACAGCACGATTTAAATACATGTTGGCTAAAAAAGCATAAGCAGCTTGTTTGGTAAATCTTCCCTGGTAGGTTCTTTGCGTTCCAATATCAGCTAAATCAGGAATTAAAGCCTCAACATCTGTAATTAATTTATCGATTTGAGTATCTGCTTTTAAAATTTGTAAAGTCGCTTTTGGATCCATTGGATCTTTATATGGAGCCTGTCCGTATAAATCCAAAGTAGTATACGTGTAAAAAGCCATAAGTCCTTTTGCTTCTGCAGCAAATAATTTCTTTTCAGAAATTGTACTTTTTTCAGCCGATTCTATAGCTGTTATACAACGTGTAATACCATTTGTTAATAAATCCCAGTTACCTACAATGATTGAGTTAGTAGAGCTCCAGGTAAATTCGTGCATGTCTCTCCACTTTCCACCATCTCCCCAGTCACTTCCACGAGTTGGTAAAATAGCTTCATCTGTAGTGTATTCCTGCATGGCAAAAATGGCTCCGTGATCAACGAAAGTTCCGTCACCCAGTCTGTCATAAGCGGCAGCAAGTGAACCCGCAGGATCTGAAACTGTATTTCCTGGTATTTCATCTAAAAAAATTTCATCCAGATCAGTACAGCTGTTTAAAAGAAAAATAAAAGAGAATAATGTTAAAAATTTTATGCTTAAAAATGTCTTTGTCTTCATAATTTATAATTTTAAAGTTGCTCCGAAACTGAACGTTCTCGAAGATGGGTAAGCTGCGTAATCAATTCCGATAGATTGGTTACCGTCTGTTGCTTTAGGAGTATTTACTAATGGATCAAATCCTGTATATTTTGTAATTGTAATCAGGTTGTTTCCTGTAACATACAGTGTTAAGCCATTAATCCAGTTCAATCCTTTTAAATCAAAATTGTAACCTATACGTGCCGCATTTAATCTTATAAAATCAGACTTTTCTAAGAAAAGCGTAGACAAAATTGGTGAGTTTGTTGGGTTTGCCCCTGACTCATAATATCCTGTTGCCACGTTACGATCTGATGCTAAGTTGTTAATATTTAAAGCATTCAATCCTGTATTATTCAATAAATAACCACCTGTTTGTCCGATAATTGAGAATGAAAAACTAAAGTTTTTATATCTCATATCACTGTTGAAACCGTAATAAAAAGTTGGTAAAGCTCCTTCGATAATAACTCTGTCGCTGTTATCAATTTTACCGTCTCCATTTTGGTCTTTAAATATGTTTGCTCCATTTTTATCAAAACCAGTGTGCTCTAACAAGTAGAATGAACCAGCCGCATAACCGCTTTTGTAAATATTAGCATTAACACCTGATTGTCCAGGACCAGAAACAGCACCTGTTAAGATTTCTGAAAGCGGCAAGTTTTCAATTTTATTGTTTAATGTTGCTCCGTTTACATCAACATTCCAGGTAAAATCTTTTGTATCGACGATTTTAGAACCCAACATAATCTCAATACCTTTGTTAACAATTTTACCGTCAATATTTGTCCAGATAAATTTTGTCTGACTCAAAGGAGTTGAAGGTATATACAAAATAGCATCTGTAGTTGTTTTATTAAAATAGTCTACAGTTCCGTAAAACTTGTCATTCCATAAATTAAAATCAAGACCAACATTATATTGCGTAACAACTTCCCATTTTAAATCCGGATTTGCTGTTCTTGAAACAGAAACACCATTTACAAGGTTTAAATCATCGTATAAATAATATCCGTCAGGGCCAGCCAAAGAGTAACTTGCCTTAGTTTGTTTGTTTGGAACTTCCTGATTTCCTGTTTGTCCCCAACTTGCTCTAAGCTTTAAGTTGTTGATTGTTTTAGAATCTTTCAGGAAATTTTCGTTAGAAATATTCCATCCTAAAGCAAATGAAGGGAAATAACCGTATTTGTTATTATCTCCAAAACGTGTAGAACCATCAGCTCTCATAGAAGCTGTCAGTAAGTATTTATTATCAAAACCGTAATTTAATCTTCCAAAATAAGATTGCAACTCGTTTTCCTGAGCAAAACCTGTTGTCCCAGATTGTGTTCCTGCAAAACCTGGATTAATAGATGGTTTTACACCTGATCCTTGCGCTGAAATTCCATCAATACTGAAACTTGTTCCTGATCTTTCAAATTTTTGGTAAGAGAATCCTCCAAGAACTTCAAATTTATGTTTATCCAGTGCCTTACTGTAAGTTAGATAATGCTCAACCAATGAATTTTTTGAATCAATATTGTTCTGAACATATTTACCTTTTGGATTTAAATCGGTAAGGTTTGGATAAATTGTAGTATTTCTTTCTGATGTAGAACGATCAACACCAATATTCAATTTATATTCTAATCCGTCGATAATTCTGAAAGAAGTTTCTAAATTTCCTAAAACTCTTAATGTACGCGTTTGATCCTCATAAATACTTAATAAATAAGCCGGGTTGTAGTGCGCATTCATATTAAAGTTGGTGTACTTTCCGTTAGCATCAAAAACTGATCTTGTTGGGTTTGCCATTAAAGTATGCACGATCAATTGTCCGTTAGAACCACCGTCATCACTTGTAGGAACACCATCATCTGTAGTCTGGCTCGCAGTAAGATTTAGTTTTAATTTTAAACGTTTGTTGTCTAAAAATGATTCAGAAGCATTAATTCTGCCTGAAAGACGTTTGAAATTACTGTTATGAATAATTCCTTCCTGATCCATTTGTGCAACAGATGCATAATAATTTCCTGAATCTGTTTGTTTAGAGAAAGACAAAGCGTTATTGGTAGTAATCGCAGATCTAAAAATTACATCCTGCCAATCTGTGTTTCCACCATGATCAAATGCTTTATCTTTTATAGCGCTTCTATATTGGCCTGCATCTAAAACATCTAATTTATGTGCAACAGTAGAAACTCCCATATAAGAATCATAGGTTAAAGTTCCTTCGCCTTTAGATCCTTTTTTAGTGGTAACCAAAACAACTCCATTAGATCCTCTCGCTCCGTAAATAGCCGCAGCAGATGCATCTTTAAGAACCGTAATCGATTCGATATCACTTGTATTCAAAAAGTTTAATGGATTTTTTGCTGTTGAAGATCCGAAACCAACATTCGTTCCTGTTGGGCTTATATCATCATTAGACAATGGCATACCATCAACAACAAACAAAGGTGTACTTCCGCTTCTGATAGATCCAACTCCACGAATGGTAACATTTACACCAGCTCCAGGCTCACCGCTTGTATTTACAACACGAACACCCGCAACTTTTCCTTGTATTAAATTGTCTACAGAAACGTTTACACCTTGCTTAAAATTAGCCGCTTCTAATTGTGTAACCGCTCCGGTAACATCTTTCTTTGCTTGTTTTCCGTAACCTACTACTAAAACCTCGCTTAACTCAGAAGTGCTTGGCTCTAACTGAATCGTCATAAAACCAGCCTGTGCAGCCAACGTTTTTGTTGTATAACCTACATACGAAACTTCGATCGTTTTTCCGTCTCCTACTGTAAGTTCAAAAACTCCGTCGAAATCAGTAACTACAGAGTTTGAAGTACCAGTTTCGATTATTGTTGCACCAGGAATTGGCAGTTTGTTTTCGTCAACAATTTTTCCTTTAATTCTAATTTTGTCTACTGCTTTTACAGGAGCAACTTTTGGCGCAACAGCTTTCTGAATTAAAACCAGTTTACCATTAATGTTATAATTGAAATTGGCTTTTTTAGAAAGATCACTTAAAATTGCCGCTACTGATTCTCCGGTAAAATTTACTGTATATGTCGCATTATCAGCAATTACAGCCTGTCCGTAGCTGAATTTATAATCGGTTTGCTGGCTTAATTTCGAAAAAATAGAAACAAGTGTAGCTTTTTCTATTTTATTTTCTATTTTTGATTTTTTTAATGAATTAGTTTTACTAAAACCACTCTCGATGGTCAGTAACGCTAGTACTAAAAAGATGAAACTCTTTAGATTTAAATAAGAAGGTTTAAAATACATGATTTAAGTTATTGGTTTTTTTACGATACTTAATTATTAATGGCAGTTGTTCTCAGCAACTGCTTTTTTTGTTTTTAATCCACTTTTACTATTTCGCCATAAACTTTGAATTTTAGGTTTGTGATATAATTTATTTGTTCTAAAACATTCTCTAATGTTGCGTCTTTCTTAATGAATACCGTTAACGGTGTTGCCAATACGAGTTTATTATCATACTGAAATAAAACTCCGTATTTATATTGTAAAATGGTAATAACCTGTTTTAGTGTAGTTTGATTGAGCGTAACATCGGTATTGTACCAATTGACCAAAAACGATTTCTCGGCCACTAATTTTGTTAGTTTTTGTGACTCAAAAAGTGCTTCTTCATTCGGAATCAGATCAACGCTATGCCCTTTTGATGTAACATTTACTTTTCCGGTTACAACAATTACCTCACATTTTGATTTTGACATTTGAATGTGAAATGAAGTTCCTACTACTCTGGTTTTTATTTCGCCTGAAGTAATAATAAAAGGATGCTTTTTGTCTTTGGCTACTTCAAAAAATGCATTTCCTTTTAGTAATGAAACTTTTCTTTCGTCTCCTTTAAATTTTTCAGGATACTGAAATGATGAATTTGCTGCCAGATAAATTTTCGAGCCGTCATTTAATTGGATAGATTTGGGGGTATCTGACGTTTTAAATGATAATTGCTTTTCGGCTGTCATAACTGGTTTAAAGAAAAACCCTAAACCAATTAGAAAAAGAATGCTGGCAGCTGCCATATATTTTAAATAAGGATTAAAGCTTTGCTTCCTTCCTATTCGAAGTTGAATACTGTCGTAAATATCTTTAGAAACTTCATCAGGATTTCCCATAGAAGATTCGTCCCATTTTGATTTTTGATATTCGCTAAAAGCAAATTTGTGCAACAAGTCTTCTTCCGGTCTTGAAGTTTTATGTCGGGAACTTTTATCTATAAGATATTCTAAACTGTGCTTGATTCTTTTTATCATAATACTTGTTATTACCAATAAGTACCAGAATTGCAAAATCGTACTATCGCCAAATATTATGAAACCATTAACAGAAAGTTATCTTAAAAATTTTGTTTAAAAAAGATGATTGGAGCTAGCCAGGCAAGGTCTTTTAAGCCTTCGCGCAATTGTTTTAAAGCTGAAGAAATTTGATTTTTTACCGTTTGTTTTGAAATTCCAAGTTCTTCGGCAATCTGATCGATTGACATATCCTGAAATTTGTACATTAATAAAACTTCTTTTCGTTTCTCCGGAAGTTTATCTAATAAGGAATGAAGTAAATCCATTAACTCGGGATCAATCGAACTAAAATTGTCAATAATATAATCTTCGAATTTATCTTCAAGAATCGTCTTGTCGAACTTGTTATTTTGGTAATGTTTGAAAACCTGATTTTTTACCGCCCTGAACAAATAAGGTTCGATGGCATTTATAGTAAGATCATCTTTTCGTTCCCATAAATCGATAAAAACATCCTGAACAATGTTCTGCGCCAAGTCTTTATCCTGAGTCATCGTATACGAAAAAGCATTGAGCTTTTTCCAGTAATCATTATACGTTTTTTCGAATATTTCAGGGTTTTTCATAACTTATTTTGGGACTGTTTGGTGATGTAAAATAATAAAATGTTATACCAAAGTTTTTTGCCTGAACGTTATCTTTAAATTAAATAAACTATTATTTTGATGTAGAAATACTACTATTTTCGGGCAATGTTGACAATCATATTGCGATTTCTTTTTTTTAAAATAACATTAAAATCAAATCGCGTTTCTACATTAGTACTTTCTAAAAAGGTAATTTTCTTGTGCTGCGTCCTCGGTATTAATAAAAAATTACACTTTCAAAAATCATGAAACAAATTCTGCTTAGCTTATTTATTGCCGGCTCGCTGCATTGCAACAGTCAGGTCAAAAACAACAATCTAAAAATCAATCAAATACAAGTAATAGGATCACACAACAGTTATCGCCAGAATATCGAACCGGATTTGTACAATTTTATTCAGGCAAAAGATACTTCGCGCTCTCTAAAAGGTTTACAATACACTCATATTTCGATTACCGATCAATTGAATAAAGGTTTAAGAAATCTTGAAATCGATGTTCAGGCCGATCCTAAAGGCGGAAAATATGCGCATCCAAAAGGATTGGATCTTGCAAAATCTAATCAGGCTTATGATCCTAATGGAGAAATGCAAAAACCGGGGTTTAAAGTTTTTCATATGATCGATATTGATTTTAGAACATCTTGCTACACGCTTCAAAGTTGTCTTGCAGAATTAAAAAAATGGTCTGATGCAAACCCAAATCACATTCCGGTTTTTATTACGCTGGAACCAAAAGATGACGACAGTTTTTTAGGTACCAAAGCAGAGAAATTTACACCTGAATTATTTGACGCTTTAGATGCTGAGCTTCGCAAAGGTCTCGGCAATAAATTGATCACCCCCGATATGGTTCGCGGAAAATACAAAACACTTGAAGAAGCTGTTTTACACCAAAATTGGCCAACGTTGAAAAAAGCAAAAGGCAAATTTTTATTCATCTTAGATAATAATGGAACCAAAAGAGATTTGTACGCCCAAAATCACCCTTCATTAAAAGGTCGCGCGGCTTTCGTTTGCGCAGATCCGGGAAAACCAGAAGCTGCAACTTTATTAATAGGCAATTCTGAAGATCCAAAAATTACCGATTTGGTTAAAAAAGGATATATAATTCGCACTCGTGCCGATTCAGATACTAAAGAAGCCCGTAAAAATGATTACTCACACTTCGAAGCTGCCAAAAAATCCGGCGCACAAGTCATCACCACCGATTATTATTTGCCAAGTACGTTATTCGATTCTCCTTATCAGATAAAATATGATGATGGTAGTTATGTGAGAGTGAATCCTGTTACTGGAGGGGAGTAAGTTTTCAGTCTCAGTCTCAGTTTTCAGATTTAAGGTTTCAGGTTTTGCTTTGTGTGAAACTTGAAACTTTTTTTATGGCACACGGATGACACGGATTTGAATGGATTGTCACGGATTTTTATACACAAAGTCATTGCGAGGAACGAAGCAACCTCACTAACAAACTGCAAAGCTTGACTTAGTAAATGCGGTTGCTTCGTTCCTCGCAATGACATAAAATGAGAATAAAAAAATCCGTAAAAATCCGCGTTTTCGCGAAAGCGAATCCGTGTCATCCGCGTCCCATTTTTCACCAAGCTTTGCGATCCTGAAAAGCAAAGCCAAAACTTGCGAACTTTGCGTAAAATCTTAGCGTCCTTTGCGGTAAAAAACACCCCAACAAAAAAATCCGTATCATCCGCGTACCATTTCTCAATTCAAACTTTTAATCTCCCCACTCTTCAAATCAACACTAAAATGATCCGCAGGAACTTCATGCATGAATTTATTAAAGATGATCAGAAACAATCGCATTTTGTTTTGCAACGGTTTTTCTTTTGATGCCTCTTCTTTATGATTCTCAAAAAACAATTGAGATAGCACTTTATATTGTTTTGCTCTTGCAGTTCCCACATCAACCAAAGCCAATTCATCAGCGCTTCTAAAACGGTAGAAATCAACTAATAAATCATAACCTGTCCAATTGAAATCTTGTTTTTTTAGATTGTTTTCAGACAAAAGTTTGTCTATTTTGCTTTCAGCTTCTGTCCATTCTTTTTTGAAATTCTCTTTGTTTTTCAAAATAGCATCAAAATCCTTATCCGATTGAATATTGGCCAAAACCAATAAATCTTCTGCAGAAATACTCAGAATAAAACTCTTGAAAGATTCCGGCCAATCGTCTTTTAGAAAACGCAAACGAACCAGTTCTTTTAAATGGAAATCAGTAAAATCATGATAGTTTTTAGTTTTTAAAATATCAATATTCCAAATGTCTTTTGTGTTTTGACTTTCAAGGAATTGATATTCCATTTTATACAAATCAAAAAGTTCGTCGTAGCCCGGAACCTCATCGATTGTAATGGTTTGGATATCGACAAGATTGTCTTTCCCGATTGTTAATAATTTATAAGCCGGAATATACGCAGCCAAAGATGGCGTCTGAATATTGACCAAAGTATTCCCTTTTGCTGTAGTTTTCGTTCCCGTATCGTTAATATGCATGTGTCCGCCAAAATGAATCTTCAGTCCTGCATCAGCAAAAACCTGCGCAACTTCTTCAACCGGAACTCGGTTCAATTGCCATTTATTCGGCCCTAGTAATTCTTTTATTTCCGCGGAAGCGTCATCATTAAAATCGATCATCGGGAAATGACTAAAAGCGATTAATGTTTTGCCTTGTTTTTTGGCTTGCGCCGAAATTTCTTCGACCCATTTTATCAGGTGTTTTTTGTTCGAAAGTACATTGTTGTAACCCGTACTTGCCTCTGAATAATTTTTAGGATCTTTAGGATCTCCGTCATTCTTTTTCGGAATATAAACATTACCGTCGATTGCCATTAACCAAAGTCCTTCGACTGGTTCAACGACATAACTCACATCCGGAACTTCAAATCCAGGTGATACATTATAAACTCTGTTTGATAATAAAGCGGCTTTTGATGCTTTTTCGAAACTATAATTTTGAGAAGTGTAGGCAGAAAATGGTGTTGCCCAGAATTTGTATTTTTTATTGGGATAAAAACCAAAGTTTTTTAGATCATCGGTAATTCCTAAATAACCCATTTTAGCAATATCGGCGGTAATAACAACAGGCTGTTCGATCGTTAAGTTTGGCTTATACAGGCCTTCTTTGCTATAAATGGGTTGACTTTTACCGTCTTTTCCTAAAAAATCTTCTTTACCTGATTCTTGTGCAAAAGGTCCAACGGGATCGTGATTTCCTGTGGTAATGAAAAACTCGATATTGTATTTTTTTCTATATTCATTTAAAATTTTCTCTAATCCTTTTACGTGAATTGGCTGTCCGTCATCTGTGTAATCTCCCGGAAGTGCAACGTATTTTATCTTTCGTTTTGCGATATCTTCTAAAGCCGCGATGAAAGCAAAATAGTTTTCATTGAAAATTCGGGTCGAATGCAACTGAGACGCCATTGTTCTCATTAACGTATATTTTCCGGTTTTCGTATTCAAAACACCTTTAAAATCATTATCAGAAAATGTTCCGAACAAATCCTGCAAATGAACATCAGATAAAAAAGCAACCTGAACGCCTTCGAGATTCTTTTGTTTTTGGGCTGAAATTGTACCATTAAGTAAAATAAAAAACAGAACGGCTAAAGGGTATTTATATAAAGAAGTAAATTTTAAAATCATAGGTTGGGCTTTTATATGGGGTTTTATAAAACGATTTGCAATTTTAGGAATTAAAAGCTAAAATATCTTTATCGTACTGTTACGGAATGATAATTATTACTGCTTTTTTTTAAGCTGACTTAACCGCAAAGCACGCTAAGATTTTATGCCAAGTTCGCAAGGGTTTATTTTTAATCTCGCAAAGGCGCAGAGTCGCAAAGTTTTTATTTTTCTTTGCGACTCTGCGTCTTTGCGCGCAATTAGGAACCAACTTCAGAAAAAACTTTGCGAACGTGGCGTAAAATCTTAGCGCTCTTTGCGGTTCAAAAAAATCACTAAATTTATAATCAACTTTCAATTCAGATTAATCATGGAAACAAAAGATGGAAAACAAGCCATTTATGCCAAAACCAGAAAAGAATGGCGTGATTGGTTGCAGGAAAATAGTCAGATAGAAAAATCGGTTTGGTTGATTTTATATCATAAAAAAAGTAAAGCAGAAAGCGTAAATCTGGTCGAAGCAACTGAGGAAGCTTTATGTTTTGGATGGATTGACAGTTTGTGCAAAAAACGAGATTTTGAAAGTTTCTATCTTACCTTTACGCCCAGAAATCCTAAGAAAAGTAAATGGAGCCAGCCGAATCGAGATCGTGCGCAAAGAATGATTGATCAAGGTTTAATGACAGAATATGGTCAGCTTTTGATTGATATCGCGAAGGAAAACGGAAAATGGGAATCGATATAAAATGTCATCGTAAACGTAAACACAAAAATGGAAGAATATCAGTCTTTAATACGCCACATACAAAACCGAATATCACTTTCTGAAGAAGAAATGCATCAGTTTGTTTCGGAGTTTAAAATTACAAAAATCAAAAAAAGACAGTTTATTATTCAACCAGATTTTGTCGCTAAATATAGAAGTTATGTAGTAGAAGGAGCTTTAAGAGCTTATGTGCTAAGTGATCAGGGACAAGAACATACAATTTCGTTTGCGATTGAAGATTGGTGGATTTCTGATTACAACAGTTATATTTATCAGCAACCCGCGACTATGTTTGTTATGGCATTAGAAGATGCTGTTCTCCTTCAGATTGATTTCGAAACGGAAACGAAACTAAAAAATGCTAATCCAAAATTCGAAACTTTCTTTCGCATTACGGCTGAGCGTACAGCAGCATTTTTTCAGCGCAGAATTATTATGAATCTTACCTCAACCGCAGAAGAACGTTACGATACTTTTATAGAAAATTTTCCTTTAATTGTAAAACGTGTGCCTCAATATGCGCTAGCTTCTTATTTGGGCATGAGTACTGAATTTCTTTCGAAAATAAGAAACAATAAATTAAAAAAGAAAAGTTGAACTACTTCAACCTTATTTCATAATCTACTTCATTTTTATTGAGTACAAACAGTCACAACTTTGTAATGTAATTTTAAATACAAAGAAAATGACAACGAATAAAAATACTGCGCTTGTAGTTGGAGCAAATGGAGTGATAGGAACTAATCTTATCCATCATCTTTTATCTTTAGGAAATTGGTCTGTTATTGGTCTTTCCAGAAGAGGTGGTGAGAATGCTTCAAATCTTGAATATATTTCAGTCGATTTACTGGATGCTGAGGATTCTCAAAAGAAATTATCTCATCTGGATAACATTACTCATATTTTTTATGCTGCTTATCAAGATCGTCCTTCATGGGCTGAACTTGTTAAACCTAATCTGACAATGCTTCAAAATGTTGTTAATACAATTGAGCCATTAGCTAAGAATTTACAGCACATAAGCTTAATGCAGGGTTATAAAGTTTATGGCGCGCATCTTGGCCCTTTTAAAACTCCTGCAAAAGAAAGTGATGCCGGTCATATGCCTCCGGAATTTAATATCGACCAACAAGAATTTTTAGAAAAAAAACAACAAGGAAAAAACTGGAATTGGACTGCTATACGTCCATCTGTTGTTGGTGGTACAGCGCTGGAAAATCCAATGAATTTAGCACTTGTTATTGCGGTTTATGCTTCAATTTCAAAAGAATTAAATCTTCCGCTTCGTTTTCCTGGAAAACCAGGAGCGTATGACAAACTTATGGAAATGACGGATGCCGGATTATTAGCCAAAGCTACCGTTTGGGCGGCTACAAATTTACAATGTGCCAATCAGGCTTTTAATATTACCAACGGAGATTTATTTAGATGGACGGAACTATGGCCAAAAATTGCAGCTTATTTTAATATTCCTGTTGCGCCCCCTCTTCAAATGCAACTTCAAACAATTATGGCTGATAAAAAAGATTTATGGGGAAATATTCAGAAAAAATACAATTTAGAAAAACACAATTATGAAAAATTATCCAGCTGGGGATTTGGTGATTTTGTTTTTTCATGGGATTACGATTTCTTCGCAGACGGAAGTAAAGCCAGACGTTTTGGTTTTCATGAATTTATTGATACCGAAGAAATGTTCTTTACACTATTTGATCAATTACGTCAGGAAAAAATTATCCCTTAAATAAAAAATCTGCCATTTCTGACAGATTTTGATTGGGTAAACCTTTGTCAAAGTTTTAAACTTTGACAAAGGTTTAGAATAAATATAACTATTTACTTTTTAATAAAACGTCTTACCGTTTTGATTCCGTCTTTTTCTACCGAAATAAAATAAATTCCAGATTTTAAACCTGATACATCTATTCTGTTATCGTTTACTTTTTGTGTTGAAACAGTTGCGCCGCCTTCAGAATTGATAATGCTAACATTTGCTCCGGAAACTTCAGTAGTAAATGAAATTGAATCTTCGCTTGGATTTGGATAAATACTCAAATTTTCGATACCCGTTACAGAAGCTGTTTTTGCCGCTAAACCTGCTCCCGATTTCGTGATACGGAACCAATTGATATTTACACCTGAACTCTGAATATAGATTCCGAAGTTGTACGTTCCTGCATTTACGTTTACGGTTTGAGATACCGTTTGCCAATTTTGCCATCCTCCCGTATTAGGAATATTTACAGCGCCTAACTGAATACTTCCTGCATTTAGATCAGATGATATTCTCGCACCATTTACAGCACTTGCCACGCGATATTCGATTACATAAGAACCCGATGTTGGGAAATTGATATTAGAATATGCCATCCAGTCACCTGTATCTGCATATCCTACATTTAAGCCTCCGCCTGTATCCGTAGTAGGTTCAGTCTGAACGCCGCTCATTGAAGTATAACTTTCGGCCTGAATTAAGGTGCCCGTGCCTGTTGGTGGCTGACTTCCTGTAATTACCTGATTTATGGCTGTTAGTAACGATTTAGCTCCCGTAGCATCTTGTGATAACTCCCAAATCATAACTCCTCCGGCATTTTGAATTGCGAAAGTTGTTTTTGCTTTGATCGTTGGGATTCCGTTATAATAAATGGTGTTCCCTACCTGATCCTGATTTTCTGCGCCAGGATATTGCGCTACGATATTAGCATACGAAATTCCCTGATTGGCATTGGCTCCAAAACCATATCCGTAAAACGGAAGTCCAATAATAGCTTTGCTTGCCGGTAAACCTCTTCCGGTCCAGTAATTAAACTGATTTACCGCCATACTGTACGGAGAATGTTGTCCAGGATTTCCCGGTTGCCAGGGACCTGTTGCATCATACGCCATAATATTGATCCAGTCGAAAGCAGCAAAAGTAGACGAAGGCACATTGGCACCACCGTATCCTTCAGAAAGAGCCGCTGTAATTTGTTTTCCATTTGCATGCAATTTAGCAGCAAGTGCGATAACAAATCCGCCGTAGTCGCTATTAATAGCCGGACCTTCAAGATCCATATCGACACCATCAAAATTATGAGCGACCACATAATCATAGATTTTTTGAATAAAAGCCGTTCTGTTGCCACTCGTAATAAGATTGAAATAATTATCACGAATAGCGCCTCCTTCAGAAACCGAGCCTCCACCAAGGGAAACAAAAACTTTTACATTTTGAGCATGTGCTGCATTGATAATGGCGTTAGAACCTGAATTAAAAGATAAATATCCGTTGGCATCAGGATTTTCGAATGCGATGTTAATGTGTGTTAGTTTACTGTACTGAATTGTACTCGAAAATGCATTCAGGTCTACCCAATTTGGGACATAAGCGATAACTTTTTTCTGGGCCATTGACAAATTAAAAATTCCCAGTACCAAAATGAGTGTCCATTTTAGTGGCATTTTTTTGTAATTGTTTTTCATAGGATTTTGTTTAAAGGTTAATAAAAAAAATTAATTTTTAGAATGTAGATTTTAGATTAAAATTCGGTTTTGATGATTATGGCATTAATCAAATTCCGAATAGTCGATTTTAGATGTTATGATAAATCAATTCTAAAACCTGCAATCTAAAATCTACAATCTGCTTTTAAAACTATTTTTTTATAAAACGTTTCACCGTTTTAATGCCGTCTTTTTCAAAAACTATCAAATAAATGCCTCGTCTCAAATACGAAACATCTAAACTGTTATTATTTACTTTTCGTCCTGAAAATACAGTACCCGTTTGAGAATCTACAATGCTCACATTTCCTCCGGATACATCTGTTGTAATGTAAAGTGTGTTTTCTACCGGACTAGGATATATGTTTAAAACAGTCTCGGTAGCAACATCTTCTTCAACTAATGAAGCCGAAGCCGTTTTAGCTGTTGCGCCCGCCCCTACTTTTGTAATTTTTATCCAGTTAATGTTCATTCCGGTATTCTGAATGTAGATTCCAAAATTGTACGTTCCTGCATTTACGTTTACCGTTTGAGAAACCGTTTGCCAATTTTGCCATCCTCCGGTATTTGGGATATCTACACTGCCTAAAACAATTGTTCCTCCGTTTAGATCCGATGACAATTTACCTCCGGCTACAGCACTTGCCACTCTGTATTCTATTAGATAAGAACCTGTAGTAGGGAAATTAATGCTGTTGTATGCCAACCAATCTCCGGTATCTGTATAACCTACATTCGAGCCTCCGCCTGTATCCGTAGTTGCTTCCACCTGAATGCCGCTCATCGCAGAATAATCTTCGGCCTGAATTAAAACAGAAGTTTGAGAAGTGGTTGCCGGAACCAGTTTCCATTGTCCGCACGTTTGATTGTTGTTGTCCCATTGTTGCACCACAGCACCACTCGCTGTACTTGCTCCTGCAACCTCAACGATTCTACCACTATGTCTGGCTACGATTTTATAAAATCCGTCACCTGTCGAAACCAATACAAATTGCTGATTGGTTGTTGCATTGTATGGATATTGCTCTACGCGTGCACCATTCGCTTTATTAAAATTATTTACATCCAGAGATTGTCCGCTATGATTGGCTATGATTTTATACAAACCATCACCCAAATGCGTTAAGGTAAATTTCTGGTTGTTTCCTGAGTTTAAAGCGCCTTGATTTATCGCTGCACCATTAGACAAACTTGCTCCCCAAACATCCATATACAAATTGCTATTTCTGTTTTGAAGATAAAAAGTCTGATTGCCTAAAGTTGTGTTTCCGTTTGCCAGAATTCTAATCGAAGTGACTTTATCATTCCACGTTGTATTCAAACACGAATTATCAGAATTGATTACGGTTGAAGCTCCTGTGAAATTATCATCCTGATACAAAATCGCCTGAAAACCCTGAGCTACTTTAAGCGAAGAAATATCATCGTTTAAAACTCCTAAAGTATTCAAACGTGCCAGATTATAATCTCCAATAGTCAATCCGCCGGAAAATCCGGTATAGTTGCAATCTTTATAAACCGTAATAACATCTGTTGTAGCCGGAACCGATGGCGTTGATCCTGCATATCCTCCAAACGTAGCAATTACTTTAGTAGGTTGTGTAGTATGAAGTGATGGCGACTGATCGGCCACATCATCATAAGCAAATCCGTAAGCGAGATTATCGACACTTATTCCCGGTAAATGCCAGAATTTAGAGTAATGATTGGTTGGGTTTACCTGATAAAATTTCGAAGCATCGTACCAGTTTTGTTGTCCCGGATTAGGCGTTGTAACATTTACGACATGACGGTTGATAGCAGCCGTTAATTGCGCCTGAACCACAAGATCTAAATCTCCGTCGACCAATCTTCTGTCCAGAACTCCTTTTCCTTCAAGAGCTTCTTGTGTCGAAGGCCTGCTCTGAACTCTTCCTGTTCTACCCACAAAACCTCCTGATTGCCCCACAACTTCAAGTTGTTCGCCTATAACTCTTCCTTTAAAAACACCTGCATCGCCTGCATAAAATATTAAATCTTCATTTTTATATTTGTTCCAAATGGCATCAATATAAGATTTTAGATAATTCGCCTGAGCGCCTACAGAAGTTCCTCCGGTTCCGTCTGCAAAAGCGGGAGTTTTTGATGGCGCAGTAATTTCGCCCGTTGCATCATTTACACAACCCTGAAACTCTGATGGAACATTGGCTTTGAAAGCGGCTACAATATCAGCGTGTTTTTTTAATTCACCCACTCTTTTCTGATATCCATTGGCACCAAATAATTCTAATCCCATTGGGTATTTATACGAATCGACTCTCGAAGGATTTCCAAAAAAACCATATTGATTATTCGTTAATTCGATGATTTCATATAAAATGCCCTGATTCGGATCTGTAGCATTCAACGGATTTGGTGATGTATATCCTGACGGAGCGCCACTTGCACCAAAAAAGTAGAAATACAATTGTTGCCCTTTCGCAATAAAAACCCTGCAACCAGCAATTTGAGGCAGCGTAAAAGTCTTGTTTGGGATTTCGCTTAATTTGGTAAAACAATTGGCATATTTTGAGTTTTGTCCCGGTCCGGTATTTCCGCCAATTGTAGGCCCTGTCACGGTATTATAAGAGGCACTCATAGGCAAAACCTGACTCGTTTTAGCATTTACCCAAACGTGGTTTCCTGTATTGTAATCTATACCTACAATGGCAACATACAATTCGTTGTCATTAAATGTCGAGGTATTACTAATCGTAAACGGTATAGGCCCCTGCCCGTACATAAAATTGCCTAGCAAAGCCAACAGCAATGCCGTAAAAAAGTTTTTTTGTAATCTAAAATTTCTCATTGTTTAAAATTGTTTGGGTTAATAAACTTGCTTTTAATTCATTAGTAAGAATGAGAAAATCATAGGTATAAAAAGTTGGGTGCAACTATTAAGGATCATTACACCCAACTGTATTTTAGTTATTGCTTAATCAGTTTTTTAGACCAGCTTTTTTGATCTGATTTAAAGTTCAGAATGTAAATTCCTTTTCTAAGTCTGCTTACGTCGATAACATCTTCTTTTGCATCAGCATTTAGTTTTTTCTCCAGTAGCAATATTCCCGAATCATCATAAATCGTTACGACTTTATTATCTAATTTTTCAGGTATTGCCAACTGAACATAACTGCTAACCGGATTAGGATAAACCGCAAATGCAGTCGCTGTTGCATCAGCTTCTTCGGTTACAACCGCAGCTTTTTTGGCTGTAGAAGCAGATCCGTAAGCTTCGATTTCGAATAAAGAATATCCGTATGGAGCCAAAGCTTTCGCCGTACATAAAACTCTAATATATCTTCCGGTTCCGCTTACAGTCAAATCATCGGTTCCGCCGTCGCTAGCCGTTTGTGTATTTACCGTTTCATTTTCTGTGAAAACATTATCAGTCGAAATTTGTACTTTGTACTGAGTTGCAAAAGCGGCTTCCCATTTTAAAACCACACGATTGATATTGTAATTACTTCCTAAATCAACATAAATCCATTCGCTTGCATTGACAAAACTACTCGCCCATCTTGTTCCTGCATCTCCATCTGTGGCTTTCGCCGAAGAATAAGTCGCATTTTCTTCTGAAGAGGCTAAAGTTGTTTTGGCTAAAGCCAAATTGACATTGTTCGTTGGAGGCGTAATATTGCGAACAGTAACATCGCTGAAGACTCCGGTTGCCAAGGTTCCGTTTGCGTGAGAAGTTACCGCCATTCCTACATAAATAGTATTGGCCATAGCAATCGTTCTTGGTGTCCCCAATTGTGTCCAGGTTGTACCATTATCTGATGTATAAGATGTAAATACATTTCCTGCTCTTGTTACGCGAAGCCATTTTGGAGTCGTTCCCGCAGCTACCTGAGCTGTTGTAATTCCTGAAACAGCATCTCTTGATAAAAATTCTACTCCCGCAGCAGCAGTAATATCAGTCATAACATGTTTAGAAGTTGGCGTAAGCGTTTCGCGGAACATCACTCCGGCTTTTGCGTATGTATTAGTATTGGTTAATGAATTTACTTTGGCAATAATTTCAGCATCGCCTGTAATCGGTTGGTTTACAAACTGAAATTGATCGCTTGATTCCCAAATATCAGTTCCTGATCCTTTTATTTTAAAAGTTCCGCTGGCATGAGTCGCTTCTCCCGCTGGGGTTACAGCTCCTAAATCTGAACTAATCCACGGTGCTGGTAAAGTTGCCGGAGGATTTTCTGTGCCTACTAAATTTACCGCTCTGATATTATCAAAATAATAGGTGTTTCCTGAGTTTGTTCCCGGTTCAAACAAGAACACAAAACGATTCACTTCACTATCTAAAGTTGATGCATCCGGAGCACTCGCATAAGTAAAAGTAATAGTATGCCAGGTATTCGTTTGTTTTACAACACCTTGATAAATACTATGTCTGCCTACAGGATAATTTGAAGGAATAGAAGCACTACTTTCTGCTTGCCAAGAAATTACAGATCCTACCGGCGCAGAAGTATACACATCCATAGCAAATTTCTTCGTTCCGCCTTTAAAATCTCCAATATTATTTAAAGTCGTATTAAATGAAAAGTTATCATACAACTCCGTCGCTTTTCTCACATATTTTCCAACGTTTGTAGATGTATTGATTCCGCTTGCACTAGGATTTGGCGTGTTTGCCGTATAAGTTCCAATGGCATCTCTAAATGTGATATTATGCACCGTTTGATAATCTTCGTAAACTACTCCTGGCGTGAAAGTATCCGGCAGTTTAGTTGAAGCAATTCTGATATTATCAAAATAATAGGTATAGTTTGTAAATGATCCTGAATTGGCCAATATCACCATTTGGTTTACTGCCAAATTGGAAGTTCCCGGATCCGGACTTGAATTAAAATAGAAAGTCAAGGTTTCCCATTGATTCTGTTTTGTCGTGATCGCTACGTAATTACTGTTTCTTCCTGTTGGGAAATTACCCGGAAGCGACGTTGCACTATTCTCTAAATTCAGACTTACCACTGTACCTATTGGCGCGGTTGTATAAACATCAATCATGATTTTATTGGTCTGATTTTTTAATAAACCGGCATCTTCAATATTGCCCTGAGTATTAAAGAAAAGCACATCATATTGTTCTGTAATATTTCGGACATATTTCGCCACATTCGCAGAAGAGTTAACCGCATTAGCTCCCGGATTTGCCACAACAGAATATACTCCGGTTGTCGTTCCTTTAATTATCTTATTTATACCATCATAATTCTGAAGAACATCTGTAGCAATAATTGGTTTTTCTGGCGCAGCTCTTGTCAGCAGATTATCAAAATAATAAGTTGTACCGGTATTCGAATTAGATTCAAAAAGGAATACTACATTATTTATCGATAGCGCACTTGTATTGGCATCGATTACTTTTTCGAATTCAAATTCAATTGTTTCCCATTTGTTCTGAACAGTAGTTGTGGCTTTGTAACCGCTATGTCTTCCTGAAGGGAAATTAGTTGCTGTGGTGACTAAACTATTTTCGAGTTGCATCGAAATTTTTGTACCAACAGGCGCCGAAGTATAAATATCAAAAGAAAGCTTTTTTCTGCCATACACATAATCGTTTGCATTGCTGATTGTTACATTTTTGATATTCAAAACATCGTATAATTCAGAAGCATTACGAACATATTTTCCCACCAAAGCCGAGGTATTGATTCCTGTAGCCGATGGATTTGCCACAGCTTCTGTCAAAACACCTGTTTTAAGTCCGTAAACAACATTTCGATTCGATTGAAAATCTTCATAGATTCTTTCTACCGGTAAAGGAACTTCAGTAATTACAGCCAATTTATATGTATTACCCGCACATCCTGAAACTGTAGTCGCTACAGAAACGTCTCCGCCTGTAGTTCCCCAATTTACAGTAATTGTATTGGTTCCTTGTCCTGAAGTAATTGATGCTCCTGCCGGAACGGTCCAGTTATAAGTCGCTCCCGGAATAGCATTGATTGAATACGTTTTACCTGTTTCGTTATGATACACTTTTGCATCGCCCAAAACGCCGTACGTAAAACTACCGCTGTAAACGCGAACGTAATCTACCTGAAGTTTTGCCGGAAAGTCAGCCGGAATTGGTTCTACACCTGCCCCGTTTACGCTTGTATATGGTGTTCCGCCGCTACCAACAGCCAAATTTAAAATAATATAAAACTGTTGATCATTAAAAGGCCATCCGCCATTTACAGTTGTATTAGGCGTAGCGGTATGAAATAAAGTATCATCTATAAACCATTTGATAATGTTTGGTCCCCATTCTACCGCATAAACGTGAAAATCTGAAGACAAATCAGTTGGCGAACTATAACTTCTTCCAGTATAGTGATATCCGCCTGCATCATAATGAAGCGTACCATCTACAGATTTTGGATTTCTGTGTTTGGCTTCCATGATATCAATTTCGCCCGTAAAAGGCCAGTTTGACGTTCCTGCCGGCAACATCCAGAAAGCAGGCCAGGCGCCCATTCCGTTAGATAATTTCATACGGGCTTCGACTCTTCCGTATTTTAAAGCATATTTACCTTCTGTAGTTAGTTTAGCAGAAGAATACGGCTGTGACGGAAATGCTGCATTCGGTTCGTATTTTGCCTGAATATTCAAATAACTGTTCGTTCCTTCTTTTACAATTGTTGCCTGATTGGGATCGTAACGCTGCGCTTCGGCATTTCCGAAACCGCAAAGTGACGGACAACCGTTTCCGGAAATACTTTGCCATTTGGTCGCGTCTACGGTTGTGCCATTAAACTCATCTGACCAAATTAAAGTGTTGCATTGTGAGTGAACTTTTAAGAGTGGAGATAATGCCAGAACGAATAACATTATACACCTTTTTAATACATTGTAATTGCTTTTCGGTGGTCGGCCGAAAAAAGAGTCTTTTTGTTTCATTTGTTTTTAGGTTATTTGTTAGTAAAGATTATTAGCGCAATAAATACCTACTTTGTAAAAAATAGATTGTTATTTTGATAATACAAGGGCAATATTAACAAATAAATCAGGCAAGCCTTACATTTTTGAATACGGTTTGACTACGGTACTCGTAAAAAAATGTAATAATTAGCGCTCAAAAAGCGTAAAACTACCTAGGACTTTACTGATTATAACAAAATGAGTTATGACATTGTTTTTTTAAACACATAGAAACGTAGATTATACCAAAAATGTATCTATGCAACTCTGACAAAGTCATACGCTCAAACTAGGTTTAGACATTTTTGTCATCCCGAAGAACGAGGGATCTCAGCGAGTAGCTCGACAAAGATTGACAATTTTGATTGCGGAGTTTCTTGTGAAGATCCCTCGTTCCTCGGGATGACAAACTAAACGAAAATAATATTATGAATATGATTGCCCTAGCCCCGATAGTAGTGGAAATCCTTTTGTGGCGGGGTTCGCCACAAAAGATTGGAACGGATTGCTTCGCCAGTTCGCTCTTTCAGGCTCGGGTGCGGGATTAGCTCCTAAAAAATCTTCGTGAAACTCCCCTAAAAATTCAAAATAAACTCCGTAATATTTGCCTCCGAAGAAAGCTGCATTTTTTTACGAATGCGGTATCTCGTATCTTCAACTCCCCTTACCGAAATACCTAAAAGCGGCGCAATTTCTTTAGTATTAAAATTCATTCGCAAATAAGCACACAATCGCATATCGCGCGGAGTGAGTTCCGGAAAACTGCTTTTAAGACGTTGCATAAAATTATCATGGAGCTGATTAAAAATCTCTTCGAACTCGTTCCAGTGTTGGTCGCCTTGTAATTCGTGGTCAATGATTCGGTTAATTTTTTTGAGTAAACCAAAGTTGGTGTCAAAATCATTCTTTTTATCAATCTGACCAATAAGTTCTTTTATCGAAAGTAAAATTTCGTTTAAATGAATAAGGTTCACCGTATTCGAAGCTACTTTGGCATTTTTAAGGTTAATCGTTGTTTCGAGATTTTCCTTCATAATCGCCATGTTTTCCTGTTCTAAAGCCAGTTTTTGTTCGTTTAATTCGGCACGATTGCGCAACAATTCTTTTTCCTGATTCAATATCAATTGTTCCCGATCGCGTTCGGCAAGATTTTTTTGGTATTTAATAATGGCATAAATTAAAACTCCAAACAATGCCAGATACAAAATATAAGCCCAGGTCGTTCTGTACCACGGCGGCAAAACTTCAAATTTAAAAATCGCTTCTTCGCTAATAACATCGTAAATGTTTTTTGCCCTTACGTGAAAGATATATTCGTTTTCGGGTAAATTGGTATATTCTTTTTCAGTCTGAAGCGTATATTCTGACCATTTAGGCTCAAAACCTTCCAGCCAATATTCGTATTTTGTAGCATCGGCCTCATCGTAGCAAAGCGACGCAAACGAAAAATGCAAAGCGTTATTAGAATACGGCAAAACCGCTGAAAATGTCTCATTTGCTGATTCCGTTTTCGTGGGAAGCACATCATATCTGCTCGAAAACAACAAACTATCTTTAGGAAAAATACATTTTACCTCTGAGATAACGGCCTTATATTTCGATTGATATTTCTTGCTTTTGGTTGTACTATAATGAATTAATCCTTCTTGAGTTCCAAAAAACACATCTCCGTCTAAAGTCGTCTGAATGTTCTCGAAACCCGGAATGTACAAATACCTCAGTTTTCTAAAAGGCAATTCTTCTACCGTAAAAGTTCCTTTAGTTTTTTGAGTCATTTTTCCGGTATTCTCTCCGGAAATGTACCAAATATCATTTTGATGATCTGCTTTGAGCAAACGAATATGACTATTTAAACCGAGATATTTCTTAAAGGTATTATCCGGAATCATCTTCTTCGAATGAGCATCTTGTTTGTAAACACCTTTTGTGGTACCAAAAAGAATCTGATCGTTTACTTTGAAAGTATTCAGAAACAAACTCGACGGAAAACCATTTTTTTGATTGTAAAACTGAAGATCTGCAACCGCATCGAACGTTGTATTGAGCCTAATTTTAAAGATTCCTTTGTAACCATGCGCAATCCATATATTCCCTGCCTTATCTGTTTCCATTACCCTGCTGCTCTCTTCAAATCCTTTTATTTTATGCTGATACACCCACGAATTGTTTATTTTTTTTAATAAATACAAACCATTATATCCGCCTACAAGTAATAAATCGGGATGATTTGGAACGAGAATTCCTTGCCACGCGCCATCTGTTTTCGCTAATAGTTGAGCCGAATTATTTTTTATTTCGAAAACTCCGTTTTTTTCAAAAGCCAAAAGCGAATTGCCAAAAATTCCCAGATTCCACACATTTTCAGACATACCGGTGATATGCTGAAAGTGAATATTTTCGTGCTGACCATTTTTGTAAGCTTGCCAATCGAGCCAGAAAACACCATTATCTGTTGCGATATACAATTTGTTTTGATAAATCTGACTGCAATATATTTTGGTTTCAGCATTTGATGCATCTAATATTTTCGACAAAGGCGACGAAATCTGAATCATCGAAATTCCGTTTTTTAAAGCCACCCATAAATTACCTTCATTATCCAATTTAAGATTGGTAATATATTCGTTTTGCAATCCCATTTGTTTATTGATATGCTGAATTAAATTTCCAACACCATCAATCACTATCAGTCCACCCTGACGTGTCCCGATTCCGAAATATCCATCAGAAAGTGCAATACCGGTCGTAATCTGACTTTGTTTTAATAAAGCGTCTACTTTAGTCACAAATGGTTTTAACTGACCGTTTTTATAAGTAAAAAGTCCGCTTTTTTGCGTCAGAATTGTTAAACCCGAAGGAGTTTCGAAGATTTTCCTGATCCTCATTCCAACGAATTGAATGCTATTAGGCATTTCTGTTAAAACATCATTCTCTAATTTTAATAATCCTCTCGCATTATCTGCAACATAGATTTCTTTATTGACTTCGAAAAAATCATCAAAATTAGCTTTCGATCGTACTACCTTGATTTTATTATTCTTATAAATAAAAATTGCTTCATTCGATAAAAAAACAACTTCATTATTACGAATAACGGTATGTAAAACATCACCAAAATTTCTATCTGCAACAGGAATTAATTTTACCAGAGAAGTGTATTTATATTGTCCGTTTTGCAACTGAACCGTAAAACCAAAGTCACCCTGAGCGCCCACATATATTTTATCGTTCTTATCAATCGCAAGCGAACGAACCATGCTTTTATTTTCCGGTTGTGTAACAATATTCCACCTCACGCCATCAAATTGCATAATGCCAAAATGATTCGCGAAAAACATCATGCCTTTAGAATCTTGCAAAACATCCCAATTTTCAGATGCTGCTTTATACGTTTTAGGGTTGTAATTGGTGATAAAAGGAACTCCAATTTTCTTGATTTGGGCATTAACAATTGGGTACAAAAGGGATATCGATAGAACTAAAATTCTAATTGTAATTTTTGTCATTTGTTTCTGTCTGTAGGTTAGTTCGTAGTTTTTAAGAACTACAATCTTAAAAATACCCCTTTGGGAAAAGGCATTTTTAAGGGCAGAAAAACGGTTTAAAAAGTGATTTTAAAATTACAATTTGACAATTAAAAGCACTAAAAAAAATGAATCTCTATAATCAAATATATAAAATTTTATTTTAATGTAACAAATTACATTGAAATTAGAGAATGTGGTAATTGAAAAATTGAAGAATTAGATAATGAGAAAATGTGACAATTAGATGATATTTAGAAACACTACATAACCATGATTTTGTCATTTCGATTGCTAATGATATTTTTTTTCAGGAGCTAATCCCGCTATCCGTTCCAATCTTTTGTGTCCGCCGCGGCGGACACAAAAGGATTTCCTCTTCTATCGGGGCTAGGGCAATCATTTTCATCACAATGTTTTCCCGTATAGTTTGTCATCCTGAGGAACGAAGGATCACACTATCCCGAAGCTTCGGGACACAATCTATATCGCCAATCTTTGTAGAATCCCGCGTGAGATCCTTCGTTCCTCAGGATGACAAGATTGCGGACAGACGAATATTTAATAATTTAAAGCTGAAGCGCCTTACTTAATTCCTCATAAGAATGAAAAAGCTTCGCTCCTTCTTTTTCTAAATCTTCATTATTATAACCATTGGCAAAACCGTAAACTTTAAATCCGCCTTTTATACCTGAAATTACCCCGGCTTTACTGTCTTCAATTACGATACAATCTTTTACTTCAAAACCCATTTCTTTTGCAGCGTGCAGGAAGATCTCTGGATCTGGTTTCCAGCTATTAATTTGGTACGAACTGAATATTTTATTTTCGAATTTATCTAATAAACCTGCTACTTCAAGATTCAGTCTGATTTTATCAACCGGACCACTTGATGCTACGCAATAAGGGATTTTTAGTTTTTCTATAAAGGCTACAATGCCTTCCATAGGTTTTACTTGTGTTTTGAAAGCTTCAAAACTTTTCTGGCGATAATCTGCTTCAAAAGTATCGGGAAGTTTTTTACCTATAGCATTCTCGATAAACAGAAAACATTCTTTTAATTTACGACCGTTAAAATCGCGATACGCCTCTTCCAGTTTCATTTTAAAACCATACTCAGCGGCCATTTCAAGCATGATTCCGTTACCAATTTTTTCAGTATCTACAAGGACTCCATCACAATCGAAAATAATACACTTAACTTCCATAATCTTTATTTACATTTTTAATTATTCGGCTTGACCGAAATTGTAAATTACAAAATTATTCCCGAAAGCAAAGTAAATTTTAGAGTGAAGAAGAAATTTTTGAAATGATCTGAACAATAAAATCGGCCTGTGCGGGATTTATTTTTTTAAGAGCGTGTTCTGTTTGAAACCATTCTGCCCGATCAACTTCAGGAAAGGATTGTAGTTTTCCGGATTTTGGAGGCCATTCCATTTCGAAATCATTACTTTTTACCAGCGTGACATCAAGATCAAACTCTACAGCCCAGGCAAAAATAGTTTTACCGGATTTGAGTTTTACCGATTCTAATGCAATAAAATCACCTTCTACCTCAAAACCTGTTTCTTCCTTAAATTCGCGTTTTGCAGCATCAAGCGGATCTTCTTCACTTGTAAATTCTCCTTTTGGAATCGACCAGCTTTCTAAATCCTTATTCTTCCAGAATGGACCACCGGGATGAACCAATAAAAAGAATATGGTTTTATCGACGAATTTATAGAGTAATATGCCAGCGCTTTGTTTCATGGGGATTTTGATTTTAATAGTTAAAGATAGTGTTTAATTACTACGAGATTATTTAATTCGGTCACTTTACTTTGCCTTTTTTAATCTATAAAAACTATATTTCTATGTGTTTAAAATAATTCCAGTCAATAGATCACATTAATTCTAAATTATTCGCATAAACTGTGTCCTGTACATTTTTACCCCAATTCTGTATTTTTAATCAATGATCTATTTGTAATTTTATAATTCTTTAAAATGTCACTTTACAAAAATTAAAAAATAACCACTTTGAAAAAGCCTCTTTTATTTCTCGCGATTCTGGCTAGTAGTTTTGCCGGTCATTCTCAAAACAAAATTATTACTGTAAGCAATTCTCTGCCTATAGATAGGGAATTTGAAACTATTGAATTGACTAAAAAATCTCTCGGATTACCGACTTCTGTTAAACTCGAAAATTATGCTGTAAAAGAAGTTGGTTCAAATACTTTTCTAGAAAGCCAAGGTGTAGACAACGATGGCGACGGAACTGTTGATGTACTGTTGTTTCAGCCTAAAATAAATGCATCTTCATCTAAAGATTTTGAGGTTTTGGTTGCCGAAAATTCCACCGCATCAAAAACAATTAGTTGCTATTCGAGATTTGTTCCCGAACGAACTGATGATTATGCATGGGAAAACAATAAAGTCGCTTTTAGAACCTATGGTCCTGTGGCACAAAAAATGGTCGAAAATAAAATTGCAGGCGGAACTTTAACTAGCGGAATTGACGCCTGGCTAAAAAGAGTCGATTACCCGATCATCAATAAATGGTACGAAAAAGCCACTAACGGAACGGGAACGTATCATAAAGATACTGGCGAAGGTTTGGATAATTTTCATGTAGGAGACAGTCGTGGTGTGGGCGGAATTGCCGTGAAAGTGGATGATCAATATTATTTTTCTAAGAATTTCACTACCTGGAAGACCATTACAACCGGACCTATCAGAACGAGTTTTATCCTAACTTACGCCGATTGGGATGCAAAAGGAAACAAAATAACAGAATCGAAATTGATAAGTCTTGATTACGGAAGTTATCTTTCTCGTTTTGAAATCAATATTACCGGAACAAAATCTATTGCGGCCGGATTAACGCTTCATGACAAAAAAGGAACGATTGGAACCAATATAAAAGAAGGCTGGTTAAGCCATTGGGAACCAATAGACGATTCTGAAATTGGAACCGGAATTGTGGCTCCAAAAAATACTTTAACGAGTTTTGACAATCATATTACCGAAGATAAAGACTTAAGTAATCTTTACGGAAATATCGAAGTAAAAAACAATAAAGCCATTTACTACGTTGGTTTCGGATGGAAAAAAGGAAGTCCGTTTCAGAATCAAAAGCAATGGGAAACGTATTTGAGTTCGTTTGCTAAAAAAATCAATAATCCTTTGGTGGTGAAGGTGAAGAAATAGTGATTTTTTTTTACCCACGGGTTTGGCGGATTTAAACGGATTGTCGCGGGTTTTTAATTTACCGCTATTTTTGTCATCCTGACGGAGGAAGGATCACACGCGAAACTCCGCAAAGAAAATCGCCAATCTTTGTCGAATAACTAGTGTGATCCTTCCTCCGTCAGGATGACAAGATTGGATGCAAATCTAAACGAACAAACCCGACAAATTTTAAAACCTGTCGGGTTTGTTTTTTAGCGAAAAGTTTATCAGCATGACAAAGATTGCGGTAACAAAAATAAAAAAACCAGTTTAAACCAGTTTAAACCCGCCAAACCCGTGGGCCAAACTTCTACCCTTTCCTCGCCGGAAAATAATTCTCTTTTAAAATAATTTCCAACGGTATATAATGTGTGTTGACTACCGTTTCCTGCAACACTAGTTTTTTATACAAATGATTGATTCCCATATATCCCTGCTCTTCGGGTCTTTGGTTGATTAGAAAATCGATTACGCCTTTGTTTAAGTATTCGATATTCTCTTTTAATAAATCGTAACCAATAATCCTTACGCCTTTTATGTTGTTTTGTTCCAAAAAACGGGCGACAATATAGGCTCTTGAATTGGGAACAAAGACACTGTTGATTCCGGCGAACATTTCAAGATTTAATTGATCGATTCCGGAATCTTTAATGGTGATTTCAGAAAATTTGAAGTTGGTTAGTTCTTCATGATCTTTAAAGAAGGAATAAAAGCCGTCAATACGCTGCAAATAAACTGATGTACTTTCGATCTCTCTGGTGATTTTAAAAATCAGGATTTGTCTTTCATTCTTAACGGCAAAACTAATTAATCTTCCTGCAAGATATCCGCTCTGAAAAGCATCTTGTCCTACATAAGCATGTTCATCATTATTAGAAATATTCGAATCGATCATTACTACCGGAATGTTCTTCTTTTCGTAATCGGCTAAAAAGCGAACGGATTCCTGATAAAAAATCGGCGCAAACAATAGTCCGTCGCAATCAAATTCTAAGACTTTTTTTACAGCTTCTTTAAACGAAACTACATTAAAATCATAAAAGAAATAATCCAGTACAATTCCGAATTTACTAAACTCTATAGCTGCTTTTTCGATTCCGATAATTTGGCTTTTCCAATATTCAAGATTTTCATATTGAGGTAAAAATACTGCAAAATGAAACTTTTTATTCAACGCCAGATTACTCGCCAGAATGTTTCGTTTGTAGCCATATTGTTCAATAATAGCATTTACTTTATCGACATTTTCCTGAGCAACCTGCCCACGATTATGGATAATTCTATCAACAGTTCCCGGAGAAACGTTGGCTAATTCTGCAATTTTTTTTATCGTTATGATATTGATGAGTTTTAAGTTAAATGACGCTATACATCATTCGAAATTATTATTTTTTTATTAAATATAAGTTGTTTTACTTAACTTTTTATATACATTTGTAAAAAACCGTGTGCGTACACGCAAATATACACATGTGTTTGAAAAAACATAATATTAAATCAAATTATTTACAACGATTTAAGAATTTAAAGGATTTAAGGCAATTTTAAAATAAAGGAACTGACATCAAATTAAATACTGACATCTGTAAGTTTACTAACTATATACCAGTACAATATCACAATTTATATAAATCAATACTTTATACCATAAATATTAAATCGCACCTATTTACATTAAATTAGAAAACATAAAAACCAAATAAAATGATTGTAGATTCATTACAAAACGCTGCAAAATATTTCAGCCTTCATCCTAAATTCAAAGAAGCTTTTGAATATGTAAACCAAAACGATATCAGTCAACTTGAAGAAGGCTCTTTTGAAATTGCAGAAGGATTAAAAGTGATCGTAATTGTTGGTGAAGGTGCCACAAAAGAAGAAAGTATAACAGGTTTTGAATGTCACGATCAAAACATCGATATTCAGATTTCGATAAAAGGTCCGGAAACTTTTGCATGGAAACCAAGAGAGAAATGTGTGAGTCCAAATGGGGATTATAGCGACGAAAGAGATGTTCGTTTTTTTCACGACCAACCGGATATGTTTTTCGAATTGCAGGAAAAACAGTTCGCGATTTTATTCCCTACAGATGTTCACGCTGCAATGATTGGCGAAGGAACGCTTAAAAAAATTGTTATTAAAGTTAGAGTTTAAATATAAAACTGATGAGCACAATTCAAAATACAATTGATGTTATTGCAGAACAAGGTATTCTTCCGCTGTATTTTATCACAGACGAAAATATTAGTATCGAGATTCTAAGAACGCTTTACAAAGCAGGAATCCGAGCGGTTGAATATACGAACAGAGGTCCTGAAGCGTTATCGAACTTCAAAAAAATGGTAGCTGTTCGAAATGCCGAATTACCTGAAATGTTATTGGGAATAGGAACGATTAAAAATCTGGAAGACGCGAAAGCATTTAACGACGCTCAGGCAGACTTTTTTATTAGTCCGGGTTTTGTTCCTGAAGTGGCTGATTTCTTAAAAGAAAAAGAAGTTTTGTATGCTCCGGGTTGTATGACGCCAACAGAAATTATAGCGGCCGAAAATGCCGGAATAAAACTCGTGAAATTGTTTCCGGGAAATATTTTGGGTACAGAATTTTTAAGCAGCATAAAAGATGTTTTTCCATCGTTGGTTTTCATGACTACGGGCGGAGTCGAAACTACACATGCAAGCATTGAGAGTTGGTTTTCTGCCGGCGCTTCTGCGGTTGGATTAGGGAGTAAACTCATCAGTAAAAAACGTATGGAAGAACAAGATTATCCGGTAATCGAAAGTGAAACGAGAAAAGCACTCGAAATCATTCAGACGATACGAAAACAATAAATTATTCTTGCCACAGATTAAAAGATTAGAAAGGATTTTTTAAAATAATCTGTGTTAATCTTTTTAATCTGTGGAAAAAAAAAGACACAACAAATTATAAAACATAAAATGGATTCAATATTTAACCTAAAAGGAAAAATTGCATTAATAACAGGCGGCGCCGGTGTATTAGGAAGCAACTTTGCAAATGTTCTTGCTAAACAAGGTGTTATCGTGGGAATCGTTTCTCAATCGATTGAAAAGGCCAATAAAACGGTAGAAGCAATAGAAAGCAATGGCGGAAAAGCTTTTGCGGTTCAGGCCAATGTTTTAAACAAAGAAGAATTAGAGAAAACGAGAGATATTATCGTAGAAAAATACGGTCGTCTTGATATTTTAATTAATGCTGCAGGCGGAAATATGCCCGGAGCTACAATAAGCCCGGATCAGGCGATTTTTGATATGAAGGTAGACGAATTGCAAAAGGTAGTCGATCTTAATATTATTGGTACGATGTTACCATCGCAAGTGTTTTCGGAGCTTTTTGCGAAACAAAAACAAGGCATTATCATCAATATATCATCGGCATCGGCGCAAAGGCCTTTAACGAGAGTTGTAGGGTATTCGGCTTCAAAAGCGGCAATTGATAATTTCACGCAATGGATGTCGGTTGAACTGGCTTCAAAATACGGAGAAGGAATTCGTGTGAATGCGATTTCACCTGGATTTTTTATTGGCGAACAAAACCGCGCTTTATTATTGACTCCGGAAGGAAAACTGACTCCACGAGGTGAAAAAATTATCGAACACACGCCAATGGGAAGATTTGGAACTCCGGAAGATATTGATGGTGCGCTTTTATTTTTGTGTAGCGATATGTCAAAATTTGTAACGGGAACGGTCTTAAAAGTAGACGGAGGTTTCGCTGCAACAAGTATTTAAAATTAACGTAAGAAAGATGACATTTACCGCAAGGTTTTGGAAACCTTATTAGGACAAGACAGGAATTAACGTCCAGTTTGTCATCCCGAGGAACGAGGGATCTCCGTAAGAGACTTCATTAAGTGAATCTCCAATCTTTGTCGAGTTTCTCGCGAAGATCCCTCGTTCCTCGGGATGACAAAAATGAGAAATATATAATAGATGTTTCTTTTGAAAACGAATGTCCTAGCCCCGATAGAAGTGGAAATCCTTTTGTGCCGGGGTTCGGCACAAAAGATTGGAACGGATAGCGGGATTAGCTCCTGAAAATTATAAAAATAATACTCTCAAAGTTTAAGGCTTTGGAGGCAAAAACAAACCAAAAATGGAACAAACGTTAAGATGGTTCGGGCCAAACGATCCCGTTTCTCTGCAAGATATTAAACAAACCGGAGCTACCGGAATTGTAACTGCATTACACCATATCCCGAATGGACAAGTTTGGGATATTGAAGAAATTATTAAACGAAAGGTTGAAATTGAGCATGAAAACGGAGATCCTAAAAAAGGGGCTTCGGGATTGACATGGTCGGTTGTAGAGAGTATTCCGGTTCATGAAGACATTAAAAAACAAACGGGAAATTATCTTCAATACATTGAAAATTATAAGGAAAGCATTCGAAATCTGGCGTTATGCGGGATCAAATGTATTTGCTATAATTTCATGCCGGTTTTAGATTGGTCGAGAACGGATTTGGCTTATGAAACTGCCGACGGATCGAAAGCTTTACGTTTTGATATTAATGCTTTTGCGGCTTTTGAATTGTATATTTTGAAAAGACCGGGAGCAGAAAACGAATATTCGGCAATGCAAATCGAGAAGGCAAAAAGCTATTTTGAGGCCATGACGGATGCTGATAAAATAAAATTACAGCAAAATATTCTGGCGGGACTTCCGGGTGCTGAAGAAGCGTATTCTGTAGAGGATTTCCTGATTACTTTAAGCGGTTACAACCATATTGACAGAGCGGCTTTGAAGAAAAATTTATTCTTCTTTTTACAGGAAATTATTCCGGTTGCCGAAAGTAAAGGTGTTTTGATGGCGATTCATCCTGACGATCCGCCCTACCCGATTCTAGGATTACCAAGAGTGGTAAGTACTGAAGAGGATTTGGTTGAATTGATGGCTTGCGCCGAATCAAAATCGAACGGTTTTACGATGTGTACGGGTTCGTACGGCGTTAGAGCTGATAATGATTTACCGGGAATGGTGAGACGCCACGGCGATAGGATGAATTTTATTCACTTAAGAAGCACGGAAAGAGATGCCGAAGGAAGCTTTTATGAAGCAAATCACCTTGAGGGAGATGTAGATATGTACGAAGTGGTAAGAGCGATTATCGAAGTCGAAAAAAGAAATAATAGTCAATTGCCAATGCGTCCGGATCACGGACACCAAATGCTGGACGATTTGAATAAAAAGACCAATCCGGGATATTCTGCGATTGGACGTTTGAGAGGACTGGCTGAATTGAGAGGCCTTGAAATGGGGATTAAGAAGTCGCTTTAAAAAGTTTGTGCCGCGAAGTTGCTAAGGCGTGAAGATTTAAACGCAATCTTGTCATCCTGACGAAGGAAGGATCACACATGTAACTCGACAAAGATTGGAGAATTACTATGCGGAATTTCTAGTGTGATCCTTCCTTCGTCAGGAGGACAAAAATGAGGATAGCCTTCGTGGCAAAAAAACTAACTAACCAAATAACCACAACCATGAATACTCAAACCCTCCTTATCTACTGCAGTGCTTTTGTCAGTAGTATTGTTATGGCGCAGCAAACGCCTAAAATACTAAGTGATTCAAAAGCCAATTACCTGCCTGATTTTAGTTATGCAGGTTATCATTTTGGAGAGAAAAAACTGCCGGAAGTTCAGGGAACAATCATCAATGCGACTGATTATGGTGTAAAAGCAAATGATGGTCTTGATGATTCGAAAGCTTTACTTAAAGCTGTAAAAGCTGCCAATGCGGTCGAAAGCAATGTGATCTTGCAATTGCCTGCGGGACGCATTATTCTGAGCGAAATTGTCTATATCGAAAGAAGCAATTTTGTACTTCGCGGTACGGGTTCTGGTGACAACGGAACCGAAATTTATTGCCCAAGACCAATGATCTATCTTAAAGATTCTGAGTCTTTGGCTGAACTTCGTGAATATCTAACCACACTGGATAAAAGACAACGTGAACCAGAAAATAATGTCGATTTGCCTTTCTCGCAATATGCCTGGTCGGGCGGATTTATCTGGACGCAAGTTCCGGGTGAACGTGTAAAATCGTATCTGGATAAATATGAGCCTACGCCAAATCCGTTAGCGAAAGTAAGTTCAGGAAATATGGGCGAACATACCATTTCGGTTTCGGAAGTTAAAGGATTGAAAGTTGGCGATATCGTCGAATTGCAATTGTTTAATAAGGATGGTGAAAATGGCGAAATCATAAAAGATTTGTACAAAGGTGCGAATGTAAAACCGGGTTCTCATCACTGGAAATTTCCTAAACTACCCATCGTAAGACAACAAGTTGAAATTACTAAAATTTCGGGTTCAAAAATTACGATTAAAACGCCTTTGACGATTGCGATAAAACCAAGTTATCAGGCACAATTGGTAGAATGGAAACATCTTGACGAAGTAGGAATCGAACATTTACGTTTTACTTTTCCTGATATTCCAAGAGTTGCCCATCATGTAGAACCTGGAAATAATGGAATTTTTCTAACCCGACTTTTTAATAGTTGGGTAAAAGATATTAAAATCATTAATGCCGATAGCGGTATTTTAGGCGAAGAAATCTCGAATGTTACCGTTCAGGATATTGTGACCGATGGCCCTCATTTGTCGCATTATACAGTGACTTTGGGTGGTGTGCATAATGTTCTGGTTAAGAATCTAAAAATCTATAATAAGGCGGTACATCCTTTAAGTTTCAATACTTTTTCGACTAAAAACGTGTATCAGGATTGTGAGATTTTTGCCGATGCTCTTTTAGATCAGCATTCAGGCGCAAATCATCAAAACTTATTTGATCGTATTACGGTACATATTACAGCTGACAAAAATAATAGTTATCTGTTATTTGGCGGCGGCGGCGCTGATTACTGGAAACCTTCTCACGGACCTTTCAGTACATTTTGGAATCTAAATGTTTTGGTTTCAAATCCAAATGACAAACCGGTTTTATTATACGGCATGAAAGACGGGCCTTTTGCCAGAATTATTGGTGTGAATGGAAACAGCAAATTCGAAGTAAAATATGAACCTGACGCTTATATTGAGTTTCTCAATACAGCAATGGATAAAGTTCCTTCGTTGTATGATTATCAATTGCAAAAACGATTAAAATAGTTTTTTTGCCACAGATTTCACAGATTAAAAAGATTTTTATTAGCTACAAATTCACGATTTTTCTCAAATTAATTAACCGTAATCATTCGTGAATTCGTGGCTATTTTTTTTAACTTATTTAGTTAATCTTTCTAATCTTTTTAATCTGTGGCAAAACAGAATTCTTTACTAAAATTTCAATGCCATGAAGTATAAAATAGCTCTTCTTGCAATTCTTTTTATCTCGGGAAATGTATTTTCCCAAAATAAATACCGCCTAAAAAATATCTCGACCACTGACGGACTTTCGCAGAACTCTGTTATTGCCATACATCAGGATAAATTTGGACAAATGTGGTTTGGTACGCGCGACGGTCTTAATAAATACGACGGTAGCCGTTTCACTATTTACAGAAACGACGTGACCAACAAAACGTCTATCAGTAATGATATTTTATCTATCGAAGAAGATGAGTCCGGAAAATTATGGATTGGAACTTATAACGGACTAAACTGTTATGATCCGGTTACCAATACTTTCAATCGATATTTGCATGATAAAATCAATCATACCATAAATAGTAATACCATTTGGTGCATCAGGCAAATTGGAGATGAAATGTGGTTTGGAACTTCAAAAGGGTTAACTGTTTACAACAAAAAAACAAAACAGTTTGCTTCTGCTTATCACTCTTCTCAGGACAATGCAACGCTTCCCAGTAATAATATTATAAGTATTTTAAAAACCAAAAAAGGTCAGATCTGGATTGGAACAACAAAAGGATTATGCCTTTTAACAAGTAGAAAAAACGGGAAATTTACTTTTAAAAATTATCCGATAAACAATACTGATTTACTCAATGTATCAGCAGTTGTTGAAGACCGTTTTAACAATATCTGGATTGGAACAAAAAACAAAGGGCTTTTAAAATTTGATCCATCAAAAAATAACTTTGTTTCCTTTTTACCTAACGAAAAATCTAAGGAAATTAACAATGAAATCCGTGCTTTGGCTATTGATCGTAAAGGCTCGATCTGGATTGGTGCTTATGACGGAATTTATGTTTTAGGAGAAGACAAGAGTATTCAAAAGATCAATAACAACAATAGTAATAATTCTCATAGCAGCGGAATCGAAAAAGTAAAATCGATTTTTGTCGATAAAAAAGGTTCTGTTTGGGTGGGCTGTTATTACAAAGGCGTGAATATGTGGGATATTTCGAATGCGAATTTCTTCAATTACGATCAGAATTCGAAAAAGATTCCGATGAGCTATGATGTGGTGAGCGCAATTGTGACCGACAAAAAGCAGAATATTTATTTTGGTACAGAAGGTGGCGGCGTTACTGTTTACAATAAAAACACAGAAGCTACGAGTTATATCAGTAACAAAACGGGACAAACGCCCATAAATGATATTAAATCGATGTGGTATGCAGAGAATAATATTTTATGGATGGGAACTTTTTCTAAAGGAATTTCGGCTTATAATACACTCACTAAGAGTTTTGAGAACGACCGAATTTCGCCTCAATTAAAGGATTCATTAAAAGATGTGGGGGTTTATTCGATCAAAACAGAAGGAAATGATGTATTGTGGATGGGTACTTTTAGTAAAGGATTAATTCGTTATAATACTGTTTCTAAAACTTTTCAATTTATTAGAAATGAAAATACCAAGCCAAATTATCTCAGCAATAATTATGTACGAACGGTTTTAGTCGACAAACAAAAAAGACTTTGGGTGGGAACATTGAGCGGACTGAATCTTATTAGTCTTCAAAATTTTCAATCGAATAAATACGCTGTTAAACACTTTTTTTATGATGATGTTACTTTATCCGGAGATGATATTTTGACTTTATTTCAGGACTCACAAAATAAAATCTGGGTAGGAACAAAAGCAAAAGGATTGCATTATTTTGACGGAAAGAAATTCAACAGAATCAACCTGAAAATCAGAAATACGGTTATTACAGCGATCCACTCGATTCTAGAAGATGATAATAAAAATTTATGGATTAGTACCAATCAGGGAATTATAAAATACAATACGATCCTAAAAACAGCCATCAATTATGATCAAAAAGATGGTATTGTAAATAATGAATTTAATGATAATGCGGCTTTAAAACTGGATGCTAATAGATTTTATTTTGGAAGTCCGTCTGGCGCAACTTATTTTGATACGAGAAAAATCTTTATCAATAAAGATGCTCCACAGGTTTTGATTACTGACTTGAAAATCAAAAATGAAACTACAAATCCAAATGATTCCTTAGGTATTTTAGAAAAAAGCATTGGTTATACCAAAACCATTACTTTAGATTATGACAAAGCTAATTTCTCGATTAATTTTGCGATTCCTAATTATATCAGATCCAAGAAAAATCAATATAGCTACCGTTTAACCGGACTGGAAAACAACTGGACGCTTACCAAAAATACGGAAGCCATGTTTGCTATTCAAAACCCGGGAACTTATACTTTTGAAGTTCGCGGTGCCAACAATGACGGGGTCTGGAACAAAGTTCCCACAACGTTAACGGTGATTGTAAAACCTGCTCCGTGGCGCAGTATTTGGGCGTTTTTATTGTACGGAATCATAATTGGTTTAGGATTATACGGTTTAATCTGGATCATGAAATCGAAAGCGAGACTGAAACAAAAACTGGAATTAGAGTATCTGGAAACCAAACGTATTGAAGAAAACAATATTGCAAAACTGGATTTCTTTACCAATATCTCACACGAATTCAGAACGCCATTAACGCTGATATTAGGGCCTTTGCAACAAATTCTGGCCAATTATAACGGTACAAACGAAATGTATAAAAAGTTATTGGTGATTGAAGGAAGTGCCAATCATCTTTTGAGTTTAATTAATCGCCTGATGGATTTTAGAAAATTAGAAAATCATCAGGTAACGCTGGAATCTGCTGAAGGAAATATTGTAAAATTCACCAAAGAAATCTTTTTGTCTTTTATCGAATATGCCAAAGATGGCGGTTATACGTATACTTTTGAATCCTCTGAAGAGGAAATTCTGGTGTATTTTGATCGTTATAAACTCGAGCGTGTTTTCTATAATTTAATTTCAAATGCTTTTAGATATACTCCAAAAGGCGGAACTATTCATTTGAAAATTTCGCACGATAATGAAAATCTTTTTATCGCTGTAGAAGATTCCGGAGTTGGAATTGCACCACAGCATATCGATAAAATTTTCGACTTATTTTTTGAAGTTCCGATGCACAATAACGTTCAGAAAAACTATAATAAAGGAACCGGAATTGGGCTTTCAATTGTAAAAAACATCGTAAAACTGCATAAAGGAGATATCGAGGTAACGAATAAAGAAACTCAGGGTGTGGTTTTTAAAGTTACGCTTCCGTTAGGCAGAACCCATCTTTTAGACAATGAAATTATTACCGATTTTAAAATCAGCGATGATATCGATCAATATGCGGCTCAATTAGAAAAAACTGAAATAGCAGAACCGGAAGATATTGATGATTTTGTAGTAAACGACGAAAAACAAACTATCCTGATTGTCGAAGATCACAAGGTTTTACGTTCGTTCATGAAAAATCTGCTCAAAGAAGATTATAATATTATTGAAGCCGAAAACGGAAAAGTTGCCTTTGAAAAAGCGCTACAGCACGTTCCTAATTTAATTATAAGCGACGTTATTATGCCTGAAATGGTAGGAACTGAACTTTGTTCTAAAATCAAGGAGAATCTAAAAACCAGTCATATTCCGGTTATTCTTTTAACTTCGAGAACATCATTGGTATATAAATTTGAAGGTTTAGAAAGTGGCGCGGACGATTATATCAGTAAACCATTCAATTTAATTGAATTTAAACTTCGAGTTAAAAACTTACTGAACTCAACAGAACGTTTAAAAAACAAATTCTCGAGCGAGGATAATTTCATCCCTTCAGAAATAACCGTTTCTTCTTTAGACGAAGATCTACTGAAAAAAGCTTTTAAAATTGTCGAAGAAAACATTTCGAACGAGCAATTCGATATTCCGTTTTTCTGTACAGAATTGGGTGTAAGCCGTACAATGTTATTCTTAAAAATAAAAGCCTGGACGAATTTTACACCAAACGAATTCATTCATGAAATCAGGTTAAAACGTGCCGCTCAATTATTAGAACAAAACAAATTAAACGTTTCAGAAATCAGTTATAAAGTAGGTTTCAATAATCCGAAATACTTTAGTAAATGCTTTCAAAAAAAGTACGGAGAAACGCCGTCTCAATATTCAGATAAATTCTATAAATCTGCTGTTGAAGTGTAAAATCCTAGTGTTTTTAAGACTTAAAAAAGGGTATCTGTATTTTTAGATACCCTTTTTTGTATTTCTATATCGTTTGCGAAATATACATTTGCGATATGAAAATCAAGAAAACAAAATTCGTGTTACTGCAAATTCTATTTGTGATAATCATAATCGGAATGAGTTTATTGATTTTTTACTTTATCTAACATTAACTTAAAAACCAAAATGAATGTTCACAAACCAAAATTTCAAATCGCTTAAATGGTGTTTGCTGGTAACTTTTTTACTGGTAAATGTTGTTGTAAATGCACAGGAAAGAAAAGTCACCGGAAAAGTGACTTCCAGCGAAGACTTACTTGGGCTTCCTGGTGCAAATGTTTATATCAAGGGTACTTCTGTGGGAGGATCTGCGGATATGGATGGGAATTATAGTGTTATAGTTTCAGAGAAAAATACTGTTTTAGTTTTTAACTATGTAGGATATCAAACAGTCGAAGTTCCTTTAGGAAACAAAACTGTTGTTAATATCAGTCTTAAACCAGATACCAAAAATCTTGACGAAGTAATTGTTGTAGGTTACGGAACCCGTAAAAAGAGCGACATTACCGGTTCAGTTTCTTCGGTAACGGCAAAAGAACTTACGGCATACCCTACTCTAAATGCTGAGCAGGCTTTGCAAGGTCGTGCAGCAGGGGTTTCGGTACAATCTAATAATGGTGGCGAACCAGGAGCTCCTGTAAAAATCAGGGTTCGTGGAGGAACATCGATCAATGCAAGTGGAGATGCTCTTATTGTGGTAGATGGTTTTGCAGGAGTTTCGATGCCGGCACCTCAGGATATTGCTTCTGTCGAGGTTCTAAAAGATGCATCGGCTACAGCCATATACGGATCAAGAGGTTCAAACGGGGTTATCATGGTGACGACCAAAAAGGGCAAACCGGGAAAACCAGTTATCGAATTTAGTAATTCAACATCGGTACAATCAGTAAACAATAAATTAGATTTATTAGATGGTGATCAGTTTGTAGCGTATAGAAAAAGTTTTACAACACATACTCCAGGAGGAGCAAATACAGACTGGCAGGATGTTATTTATCGTCAGGGAATGATTTCGAATACCTCATTATCTTTTTCAGGAGGTTCTGATAAAATCAGATATTACGTTTCAGGAAATTACTTTAATCAGGACGGAGTTGTAATAAACTCAGGTATTGATAAATACACGATTGTAAGTAATCTTGAAGCTGATTTAACAGATAAGTTTAAAGTGGGTTTGAACGTGTTTCAAAGCAAGCAAAACAAAGAAGGAATTATTAGCCAGACTGGCGCCGGAGGAACTGGTGCAGCGGGTGTAATTGCAGCGGCTTATCGATTTATGCCGGATAAAGGAATTTATAATGCTGACGGAAGTTTTACGACAACGGCTCCAATTGGGGACGATATTGATAACCCGTATGCAACGGCAATGGAAAATGTATTGGAAACAGTTTCAACGGTAAACAGAAGTAACTTTTTTGCTTCGTACCAAATTACCAAAGATTTAAATTTTAAAACGACTTTAGGTTTAACGGATAATAATTCTCAAACCGGAAGATACATTCCGTCGACTTTAATTGCAGGAAAAAATATCAAAGGAGAAGCTTCTGTAACCAATACAAGATTTTCTTCGATCCTTTCAGAGAACTATTTAACGTTTAAACGTGAAATTATCGACAAAGGAATTCTAACGGTTCTTGGAGGTTATTCGTATCAAAAAAACAAAAACGAACGTGTGTATGCTGCGTCAAGAGGATTTTTAACGAATACCAATTCGTACCATAATTTAGGTGCCGGAACAGTGTATTTAAAACCGGAATCAAGTTTGTCTGAAACCGAATTAATATCAGCTTTTGGAAGGTTGAATTTTGATTACGACGATAAATATTTATTTACGTTTACAGCGCGTCGTGACGGTTCTTCTAGCTTTAGTGAAAACTACAAATACGGAACTTTTCCTTCCGGAGCAATTGGATGGAATATTGGTAAAGAAAATTTCTTAAAAGATAGTAAAACAGTTTCTAATCTTAAATTGAGAGCGAGTTATGGTGCCACCGGAAATCCGTCTATTGATGCCTACTCTACGCTTTCTAAATTTGCCGAAGTCTATGATGTAAGTGGTGATGTAATTGTAAATGCGGTGCAGCTTACGGCAATAAACAATCCTAACTTAAAATGGGAAACATCTTACCAACAAGATTACGGTATTGATTTAGGTTTATTCGATAACAGAATCAGCATTACAGCCGATTATTATAAAACAATTACCAAAGATTTATTGTTTAGCAGACCATTACCTGGAATTTCAGGAATTGCTACTCAGCTTCAAAATGTTGGAGAATTAGAAAACAAAGGTTGGGAATTGGGTATTAATACTAAAAACTTTATTGGCGCTGATTTTACATGGTCAACTAATTTTAATATTTCTTCAAACAAAAATAAAATCCTGAAACTGGCAGACAACAAAGATCTTTTAATAAACTCTACGCCTGGACATTTCCTTGCTACAGATTCTCAGATTTTAAGAGTTGGACAACCGGTGGGTTCTTTCTTTGGGTTTGTTTATGATGGTGTAATTCAGCAGGGAGAAGCAGTTCTTCCCGGAAATTTTGAAACTATTGCCGGAGGAGAAAAGTTTAAAGATGTAAACGGTGACGGAAAACTGGATTCTAATGATAAAACCATCATCGGAAACCCAAATCCTGATTTCATCTTCGGATTTAATAATGATTTCACGTATAAAAACTTTGATGTGAACATCTTCTTTCAGGGTTCAGAAGGCAATCAGATTTTAAATTATACTTTGATGGAACTGGCCTCAGGAAACAACAATGCGACTACAGAAGTTTTAGATGCCTGGACCCCTACTCACACTGATACAAATGTGCCTATAAATGCGGCAAGAACGAAAAGAGTTACCTCAAGATTTGTTTATGATGCAAGTTACATCCGTTTAAAAAACGTTTCTATAGGATACAGTTTAGATGATAAAGTAGTTTCGAAAATGGGATTGAGCAAAGTTCGTTTCTACATCAGTGCACAAAACTTATGGACGATCACGAATTATCCGGGTTCTGATCCTGAGGTAAATTACTTAAATGATACGAACTCAAGAAGTAATACCAATTTAGGATTGGATTACGGAAGTTACCCGAACGTAAGAACTTTCACTTTTGGTTTCAATTTAAAATTCTAGTCTAAAAAATATTATTATGAAAAAATATATAGCTTTTCTTGTCTTAGGAATATTCGCTTTTGGATGTTCTGATCTGGAAGAACATCCGGTGGGAATTATTCGCCCAGAAAACTTCTTTAATAATACAGATGATTTGCAAGCTGCCGTAAACGGGGCTTTTGCTAACATCGCCCACAATAATTACTGGGGAAGAGAATTTACAATCGCGCTTATGTTGCGTGATGATATGGCCGATATTGGCGACAGAACTACTCAGGCGGCACGTATCGATGTAAATGATATGAACATGAACGATACCAACGCGCTTGTAGCCAACTTTTGGCCACAATCGTATATTATTATCGGAGCAGCAAATCAGGCGATAGCTGGTGCTAAAAAAACGCCCGGAGATCCTGCAAAAATAAATGCTATTGTTGCTCAGGCTTATTTTGCAAGAGCGTTTGCTTACTATCATTTGGTACGTATTTTTGGCGATGTTCCGTATATCGATTTCCCTGTAAACGAAGTGGCTCAGGTTGATAAATTAAGCAGAACCAAAGAAGCTGATATATACCCAAAAATCATTGCCGATTTAGAATTTGCAAAACAGTGGCTGGAAGACAAACCAAAAGTAAAAGCCGTTCCCGGAAAAGGTACAGCTGCAGGATATTTGGCCTCAGTTTATATAACTTTAGGCAATTACCAAAAAGCTTACGACGAATCTAAATATGTAATTACAAACGAAGCAAAATTTGGCTTAGGTTTAGATGCTGATTTTCAGGATTTATTTAATGCTACAAAAGCAGCAGCTCTAAAAGAACCTTTATTTACCATCGACTTTAATAATTTAGTTTCAGGAAATTACGGTCAGGATTACACCGCATTTTTTACAGGATCTTTAAAAGATGACAGTTACAGCTACGGACAAGGGTTTTCTGTTGCCGTTCCTTCTTTAAAAGTTTTTAACGATTGGGACAAAAGAGATTACAGAAGATCAGTAAGTTTTGATACTATTATCAGAAAGAAAACCGGTCCGGGAGGAGCTTTACAAATTTTTCCTTCGAGTGATAATGAGAAAGCGCCACGTCCGCATATTGCAAAATATTACCGTTTTCCGGGAAAAGCAGGTGCAAACGGAAGAACTTCTCAACACAATTATATCACGATGCGTTTTGCCGAAGTCTTGCTAACAGCTGCCGAAGCTTTAAACGAAATTACTCCGGGAACTACAGAAGCTGATGGTTATGTAAACCGGGTGCGTGCCAGAGCCAGAAATAAAGCCGGAAAACTGGTTTCTTTTCCTGCAAATGTTACACCGGGATTATCTCAGTCTGATTTCAGAAAAATGGTCATCGACGAAAGAAGATTAGAACTGGCTTTTGAATATATCCGATGGTACGACATCAAAAGACTGAAAAACGGTCCTGAAGTTTTTGGTCCGAATGGTTTTGAGCCACATCCAAATTTTAATCCTGCAAAAGATTATTTATTTCCGTTACCGGGAACTGAGTTAGCCATCAATCCTAATTTAAAACCAAATAATCCTGGTTACTAAAACATTAGAATAAATTAAAAATTTAGAATTAAAAATTAAAAATCTTCGAAATCGCAATTATGATAATGGCTATCTGTTTAATTTTTAATGCCCATTTTAAATGTATAATGACAAAAGGACTGCCAATTTTTAATTTTTAATTCTCAATTTTTAATTAAATAAAACAATAATAAATATGAGTAAAATTAGTTTTTTTGCTTTAATCCTTGGGTTTGCACTGCTGGCACAATCGTGCAAATCCGGGATTAATTCTACAACAAAAAGTACCTCTGCAACAGCAGAAAACTTTCTGGAAACCCGATACAAAATGTTACTGGATTATCCGGTTGATTCTATGTCGATGCCCAGAAGTATGAACATCAAAACCAATGAAATTAAAAAAGTACCATCAAGAGACTGGACAAGCGGATTCTTTGCCGGAAATCTTTGGCAATTGTACCGTCTTACAGGAAATGAAGCTTATAAAAAACAAGCTGAAAAATGGACGCCTTTCAGCAAAAAAGAAAGCGTAAACAGAAACTCTCATGATGTTGGTTTCAAAGTATATTGCAGTTACGGCGAAGCTCTAAAAGTAGCAAATAAACAAGAATACAAAGACGTAATTATTAAAGGAGCTGAAACTTTATGTACTCGTTTTGATGCAAAAGTGGGCGCAATCCGTTCTTGGGATTTTAATAAGGAAATTTGGGATTATCCTGTAATCATCGATAACATGATGAATCTCGAATTGCTTTTTGAAGCCACAAAACTATCCGGTAATAAAAAGTATCAGGATATCGCGATTCAACACGCCAATACAACACTTAAAAATCAATTTAGAGAAGATAATAGCTGCTACCATGTTATTGATTACAATCCTGCAACAGGAGCTGTTAGAAAGAAAACTACGCTTCAGGGATATAATGATGATTCGGTTTGGGCACGCGGACAAGGCTGGGCAGTTTACGGATTTACGATGTCGTACCGCTATACCAAAGATCCTGCTTACCTAAAACAAGCCGAAGCAACGGCAAAGTTTTTCATGAACGATAAAAACCTGCCGGAAGACGGGATTCCGTATTGGGATTTTAGAGATCCTGCGATTCCAAATTCAGCGCGTGATGTTTCTGCTGCAACCGTTATGGCTTCTGCTTTGTATGAGCTTTATGATTATACTAAAAACAAAAGTTATTTGGCTTTCGCCGAAAAAATAATCGCGAGTTTGCATTCGGATAAATACATTTTAGATCCAAAAATAAACGCCCCATTTATATTTGATCACAGTACCGGAAACTGGCCAAAACACGACGAAATCGACGAACCTATAATCTATGCCGACTATTATTTTCTGGAAGCTCTTTTAAGAAAAGTGGCAAAGTAACAAAGCAACAAAGGTTTTTTGCCTTTGAACTTAAGAACCTTGAAATCTTTGGGCCTTTGTACCTCTGAACCTCTGAACCTATACACACATGAAGAATTATCAAAATAATACATTTTCTATTTTTGCACTTTTTGTTTTTTTTCAAATTTGTCTGAGCAGCAGTTTTGCTCAGACAAAAATGAATATCAATGAAAACTGGCAGTATCTTGAAAATCATACGCCAAGTCTAAGCGAAGCACAAAAAGCAACAAACTGGACTACAATAAATTTACCCCATACCTGGAATGCCGAAGATGCAACAGATCTTAATCCGGGTTACAGACGTGATGCAAGCTGGTATCAAAAAAAGCTTAACATCTCGCAAATAGACTCAAACAAACGTTATTATTTGTATTTTGAAGGATCGAATGTAACGACAAAAGTATATGTAAACAGTAAAGAAGCCGGAGGACATATTGGCGGATACATTGGTTTTACGATTGATATTACAAATTTTATCAAAGAAGGAAACAACGATATTTTTGTACGCGTTGATAACAGTTATGATATCGAAGTTATTCCGTCTCAAAAAAGTGATTTCTTTATTTATGGCGGAATAACCCGCGATGTTTGGTTATTGTCTAAATATAAAAATCATATCGGGAATTTAAAGATTACAACTCCCGAAGTTTCGGCTAAAAAAGCTTCTTTAAATATTGTGGCTGCGACCGTAAATCCGGATAATACCAAAGATTTATCGTTAACTGTAGTTCTTAAAAATCCTAAAGGAAAAAAAGTTACCAGCAAAACGATTCCGGTTTCTAATAACACGACTACAATTACATTCGAAAACCTGAAAAATCCTGAATTGTGGGATACTCAGAAACCCAACTTATATAAAGTAACGGCTTTTTTATTGGAGAAAAATCAAATAAGAGACAGCGTAAACGAAAAAGTAGGTTTTAGATGGTTTGAATTTAAAGATCACGGTCCGTTTTATCTTAACGGAAAACGTTTATTGATTCGCGGTACGCATCGTCATGAAGAACAAGCCGGAGTTGGCGCAGCAATGAGCAACGAACAACATCGCGCTGATATGGAATCTATCAAAAAAATGGGCGCAAATTTTGTTCGTTTGGCACATTATCCGCAAGATCCTGAAATTTACAAAGCTTGTGATGAATTGGGTTTATTGGTTTGGGATGAATTGCCTTGGTGTCGTGGCGGAATTGGCGGCGAACTTTGGCAAACGAATACTAAAAATATGCTGGCCGAAATCATTAATCAAAATTACAATCATCCAAGTATCATTATTTGGTCACTTGGAAATGAAATGAATTGGCTTCCTGATTTTCCTGACGGAGATAATACCGAAAGAACCAATACATTCCTGACGGAACTTAACGACATTTCCCATAAAATGGATCCAAGCCGAAAAACGGCTATTAGAAAGTATTACGAAGGTTCTCAAATTGTAGATGTCTTCTCTCCTTCTATCTGGTCGGGATGGTATTCCGGAAGTTATAAAAACTACCAAAAAGCAATTGACGTTTATAAAAAAGAATACAAACATTTTATTCACGCCGAATATGGCGGAGACAGTCACGTAGGGCGTCATAGCGAAAACCCGATTACAGGCGAAAATGTTATAAAGTCTGAAGGTTGGGAAGAAGCAATTGTACAAACCAAAGTGGCGAATATTGCGCAAATTGGCGATTGGAGTGAGAATTATATCGTTGATTTATTTGACTGGCATTTGCATATATCCGAGAATGATCCAACGTTCGTGGGTAATGTTCAATGGGCATTTAAGGATTTTGCAACGCCGTTACGTCCGGAAGATGATATTCCGTACATGAATCAGAAAGGATTGGTAGATCGTAACGGAAATCCAAAAGATGCGTATTATGTTTTTAAAAGTTACTGGAGCGATGAACCTTTTACGTATATCGAATCGCATACCTGGACGGAACGTCAGGGTCCTGAAAATACGCCGAGAACTTTGAGCGTTTTTAGCAATTGCGAAAAGGTGACTTTATTTCATCAGGGAAAATCGTTAGGACAAAAGCAAAGAAACCTTTCGCTTTATCCTGCAAATGGCTTAACTTGGGATGTGAATTTCCAAAAAGGAGAAAATATTCTGATTGCTGTTGGAGAAACAAAAGACGGAAAAAAAGTTTCGGATACGATAAAAGTAAACTATCGTTTCAATAAAAATGATACTGCAACTTCTTTACAATTGTCATCGGAAAAATTAAAAAATGGGAATTATTTAGTAACTGCAATTGCAATTGATAATAACAATTTGCGTTGTTTAGATTATGAAGAAAGTGTTTATTTTCAGTGTCTAAAAGGCGGAAAAACCATGAAAAATCAAGGAACTCCAACAGGAAGTGAATCGATAAAAATGGCAAACGGAAAGGCTTCTATTGAAGTTGTTCCAGATGGATCAGGCGCTCCGATTGAAATGACGGCTTTGAATCAGAGTTTTAAAGGGGAATATTTGAAGGTTTTAGTTAATTAGGTTTAACTGCTTAACCGCAAAGTTCGCCAGGGTTTACGCAAGGAACCCGAAGGTTTTGTTTCTCGCAGATCTTGCAGATTAAGCAGATTTTTGTCATCCTGAAGAACGAAGGATCACATACGTAGCTCGACAAAGATTGGCAATTTAGATAACGGAGTTTCTAGTGTGATCCTTCGTTCCTCAGGATGACAAACTATATGTGAAACATCTTCTGAAAACGATTCTCCTAGCTCCGATAGAAGTGGAAATCCTTTTGTGCCGGTGTTCGGCACAAAAGATTGAAACGAATAGCGGGATCAGCTCCTGAAAAAAATCTGTTTTATAATTAGCACTCTAAATGACAAACATGAGTAGTAACAAAGATTATAGATTATGAAAAATATAAACTTTTACGGAATCGCTTTAATATTGACAAGTTTTGCAGGCCATGCACAAGTAACCTTAAACGCTGATGGTCCAGGCGGAATGGGAACTTATGAATTAATTACAAATGCATTGGCTCCGGGAACGGCAAACGCGGCTGTGGAAGCTCCAGATGCGATTCATCCGAGCTTTGGGCGTCATATTACTGAAGTTTTTGATAAAGATTTAAATAAATTCGTTTTTGAATTTAATCTGCATGTGAGCAACACTCCTCCGGATAATGAGCCTGTTAAAGGCAAGACGGACAGGCAACGGGTGGAAATAAAAACATTTGAGGCTTCTCCTGATAACTTAAAAGGAACTACGGGCGAAACGGTACAATACAAATGGCGTTTTAAAGTGCCTGTTGGTTTTAAACCTACTAAAAACTTTACGCACATTCACCAAATTAAAGCGGTAAATGGCGATGAATCTAATCCGTTATTTACTTTGACTTTAAGAAAAATGCCTAATGGTGCCAATAAATTAGAACTTATTTATGTAAAAGATGCTGCAAGCGGAACGACAAAATACCAAAACCCGGATATGTCTTTGTTTGAAGGAATCTGGGTCGAGGCTACAGAAACCATAAAAATAGGTTTGCAGGGAACTTATGCCATAACGATCAAAAAAGTAAGTGACGGAACTGTTTTAATGGATTACAGTAATCCTAATATTCAAACGATTCGAATGGCTTACACTTCAAAAAACGGAACCAATTATGCCGCTAATTCTTTTATCAGACCTAAATGGGGAATTTATCGCAGTTTAAAAGATATTGCTGATATGAAAGATGAAACGATACGCTTTTCAGACATAAGCATACAGGAATTAACTGCTGTATCTGGAAAAAAATAACGGGCTATTAAAAATATAAAATGATAAAATAAAAACAAGAATGAAAAAACTAATTACCTTATTACTATTAACAACTGCTTTTATCGGGCAGGCACAAAATTTAATTTCAAATGTTCCTAATCGAAATACAACTTCTCTAAACGGTGTCTGGAACTATATTATAGATCCTTATCAAACAGGTTTTTATAGTTTTCACCTTGATCAGTACGACAAACAGGCAAAACCATCAAATGGTGCTTTTTTTAATAACTATCATGCTGCAAACAAGCAGGAATTGGTAGAATATGATTTTGATAAATCGGCACAAATTACTATTCCGGGAGATTGGAATTCGCAGGTTCCGGAACTTAAATATTATGAAGGAAATGTGTGGTTCAAGAAATCTTTTGACTATGATTTGAAGAATAAAAAACGCCTTTTTGTTTATTTTGGAGCTATAAATTATAAGGCTGATGTTTATTTGAACGGAAAAAAACTAGGTACTCATGAGGGTGGTTTTACGCCTTTTAATTATGAAGTAACTTCGATTGTAAAACCAAAAGGTAATTATCTGGTTGTAAAAGTTGATAATACGCGCCATAAAGAAGATGTTCCGACTGTTAATACGGATTGGTGGAATTATGGCGGAATCACGCGTGATGTTACTTTAATTGAAGAAAATGAATCGTTTATTGAAGATTATAATATTCAGCTTAAAAAAGGAAATGCGGCTTTGATTTCCGGTTTTGTAAAAATCAATAATTTTAATCCGGCGCAAAATCAAGTAACGGTTTCTATTCCTGAATTAAAGGTTAATTATAAAGGAAAAGTTGGTGCTGACGGAATTGTAAATTTTGAAATTCCGGCTAAAAAGATCTCGTATTGGTCTCCTGAAAATCCAAAATTATATGATGTAACGATTGAGTTTAACGGACAAAAACTAAAAGATAATATTGGTTTTAGAACGATTGAAACTCAGGGTGACAAAATCTTATTAAACGGAAAACAAATCTTTTTACGCGGAATCTCTATTCATGAGGAAAATGCAAAAGGTGGACGTGCAAATTCTGAAGAGGATGCTTTGCGTTTGCTACACTGGGCAAAAGAATTGGGTTGTAATTATGTTCGTCTGGCACATTATCCGCATAACGAAAATATGGTAAGAACGGCTGATAAAATGGGATTGATGGTTTGGGAAGAGATTCCGGTTTACTGGACGGTTGAATTTACCAATAAAAATACATATCAAAATGCACAAGATCAATTAACAGCAGCGATTACAAGGGATAAAAACAGAGCTAGTATTATTATTTGGTCGATGGCCAATGAAACTCCTGTTTCTGACGCGAGAAATAATTTTATTAAAGATTTAGTAGCACACACAAAAACATTAGATAATACAAGATTAATTAGTGCGGCTTTGCTAACGCATAATGTAAAAGGTGTTGGAATGATCGACGATGAAATTGGTAAATCGCTTGATATTATTGCCTTTAACCAATATCTGGGCTGGTATGGCGGTAATCTTGAAAATGCCGAAAAAACATTTTGGGACACGCCTTATAACAAACCTGTAATTGTTTCTGAATTTGGTGGTGATGCTAAAGCTGGTTTTCACGGAGAAAAGAACGAACGCTGGACAGAGGAATATCAGGAATACTTATACATTCAGAATTTAAAGATGATCGAAAAAATACCTCATCTTAGTGGTTTAAGCCCTTGGATTCTGGTTGATTTCAGATCGCCAAAACGATTGCTTCCGGGAATTCAGGATGGTTACAACCGCAAGGGTTTAATTTCTAATGACGGCGAAAAGAAGAAAGCTTTTTATATCATGCAGGATTGGTATGCTAAAAAGAAAAAAGAATAATAAAATTAAGAACTGTTACCAATTCATTAACAAAAAACAAACTGTAATTATATGATTTTTCTTCATTATTAACTTACTTTGTAGTTATTCTAAAAATTGTAATCCTATGAAAAAATTAAGTTTACTGGCAGTTACTTTATTTGCTGCCTTTACAGTTCAAGCTCAAGATGTGGTAAAATTTGCTCCGCTTGATGCGAGTCCGGTTGATATTTCTTATTTCCCAAACAAAGCAGTTAAATTCAAAAAAACAGATAATCCAAATCCTGTTGTAAAAGTTATTTATGCAAGACCTTCTGTAAAAGGGCGTACAATTTTTGGTGATATCGTAAAGTTTGGTGAAGTTTGGAGAGTGGGTGCTAATGAAAATACAGAAATCAAATTTTACAAACCAGTAACAATTGGTGGTAAAAAAATTCCTGCTGGTTCTTATAGCCTTTTCGCTATTCCTGAAAAAGACAAATGGACAATTATTATCAATAAAGAACTTGATTTATGGGGAGGTTATGCTTATGACGAAAGCAAAGATGTTGTAAGAGTTTCTGTTCCTGTAAAACCGGTATCTGAGGTAATCGAAGCTTTATCAATTGCTTTTACAAGTAAAGATGCTGTAGCGAACCTGGTTATTGGATGGGATAAAACAACAGTTGAATTGCCTATTACGGTTAAATAATTAATCGTTTTTTGATATAAAAAAGGGAGACATTAAAAATGTCTCCCTTTTTTTGTAGATGATTTTCGGTGTTATATAGACATAGCCCGTGGTTTTAATTACTGGGACGTGCGATTGGATACGGATTGTTTTTTATGTTCCCATGGTTGAAAAGATGGGGATATAGATTGTTTTCTTTTGATTGTGTTTCCGTGGTTGAAACCACGGGCTATCTTTGAAATTGGTACAAAATAAGCTCCAGAGGAGCGATATGTTTATAGAAACCAAAAATATACGATTTGAAAATGAAGCTCCAGCGGAGCAAAATATATTTCACCCCTACGGGGCTATATTGTATACGATAAAATAATATCTATAAATATTTCGTCCCGCTGGGACTTTATCGAAAATCTTGAAATCTCAAATAACATAGCCTGTGGTTTCAACCGCAGTGACACAGGATTCGCTACGAATTGTTTTTTGATTGAGTTCCCGTGGTTGAAACCACGGGCTATGTTTGAAATGGGTACAAAATAAGCTCCATCGGAGCGATATATTTATAGAACCAAAATCTACCATTTGAAAACGAAGCTCCAGCGGAGCGACATATATTTCACCCCTACGGGGCTTTTTTGCATTTGATAAAATAATATCTATAAATATTTCATCCCGCTGGGACTTGGTCGAAAATCTTGAAATTTCAAATAACATAGCCTGTGGTTTTAACCACATGGACATGGGATTGGCTACGGATTGTTTTTGGATTGCGTTCCCGTGGTTCAAACGATAGGATGCAGATTGTTTTCTTTTGATTGTATTCCCGTGGTTGAAACCACGGGCTATGTTTGAAATGGTTAGAAAATAAGCTCCAGAGGAGCGATATATTTATAGAACCAAAATGTATAATTTAAAAATGAAGCTCCAGCTGAGCGACATATATTTCACTCCTACGGGGCTTTTTTGCATTTGATAAAATAATATCTATAAATATTTCGTCTCGCTGGGACTTGGTCGAAAATCTTGAAATCTCAAATAACATAGCCTGTGGTTTCAACCACAGGGATATGGGATTGGATACGAATTGTTTTTTGATTGTGTCCCCGTGGTTGAAACCACGGGCTATGTTTGAAATTGATAAAAAAAGGGAAACATTTTAATATCTCCCTTTTTGTTTTAAACCTTTACGGTTTCTATAATTTTATCCAGCGTAATGGGTAAATCTCGTACCCGTTTTCCGGTTGCGTTAAAAACGGCATTGGCGATTGCCGGAGCCATTCCTACTAGAGCGGTTTCTCCGAGTCCTTTTGTTCCCATTGGGTTACTGATTGGGTCTTTTTTATTGACGAAGAATACTTCTTGCTTTTCAATATCAGCATTCACAGGAACATGATAATCGGCAAAATTATTGTTAATTGGACGCCCAAATCTGTGATCGATTTCAAGAGATTCCATCAATCCCATTCCGATTCCTCCAACTGCTCCACCGAACATTTGTCCTGCCGAAGTCTTTTGGTTGATTACGGTTCCGATATCTGCACAGGAAACCACATGTGCGAGTCTGATTTTTCCAAGATTTGGATTAATTAAGACTTTTACAAAGTGCACTGAGAAAGAATAAATCGAATATTTTTTTGCCTCTTCTGTAGCCTTAGATTGATTTTCTATTGCTAGCTCTTCTAGTTTATTAGCATTCAATACTTCAACTAAAGAAATACTTTTCGAACTGTCTTTTTTTGAGGTTACTGAACCATTTATAAAAGCCAAATCAGCAATTGGTATATTTTTTAATGCATCTGTTTTACTCGCCAGTTCAATAGCTTTTGTTACTAACAACTGGCAAGAGTCGTTTACGGCTGATCCTACAGAAGATGTAGTTGCCGAACCTCCTTGGGTTGGTCCTTTTGCAAGACCGCTTTTTCCCATTTCGATAATAATATTTTCAGTCGAAACTCCGGTTACATCGGCGCCAATTGCGGTCATCATGGTTGCTGTTCCTGGCCCCATATCGTTTACGCTGCATTGCAAAACTAAAGTACCATTGGTTAAAAATTTTGCTTTTACAGAAGTAGGACTTCTATAGCAGCCAAAAGTTCCGGTTCCCATTCCGTAACCTACAAGCCATTCGCCTTCACGAACAGATCCGGGTTTGTTTTTACGGTTTTTCCAGCCAATGCGTTCCATTCCACCCTCGTAACATTCTAAAAGATATTTGCTGCTCCAGGGCTTGTTTTGTTCCAGATCTTTTTCGGCATAATTTAGTTTACGAAATTCAATTGGATCCATGTTTAGTTTATGGGCCAATTCGTCCATCGCGCTTTCTAATGCAAAAGAACCTGTTGCTTCTCCCGGGCCACGCATCCAGATTGGTGTACAAGTATCTAAAGGAACAATTCTGTAACGTGTCGAAACATTGGCACAATCATAAATAAATCGGGACATGTTTACAGTTCCTTCCATAAAATCCTCATAACTCGAAGTCATAGCCACGGCTTCATGTGTTAATCCGGTGAGTTTGCCTTCTTTCGTTGCACCAAGTCCCATTTTTTGAATCGTATAAGGTCTAAAACCTACATTGGTAAACATTTGTTCTCTGTGCAAAACTAATTTTACCGGACGATTTAATTTTTTAGCACCAATAAGAGCTGCAATTTCATAAGGCCACGTATGTAGTCCCATCCCGAAAGCACCTCCTAAATATTCTGAATTTACTGCAACATCTGCGGCAGGAATCCCGAATACCTCGCCAACGCTTTTTCGGGTTCCTTCTACCCCCTGGCTTTTAGTATAAAGTGTGGGTTTATTTCCTTCCCATTTGGCAATAATATTAGCCAGTTCCATTGGGTTATGAACCTCGGTTGGTATGGTATATTCTTCTTCAAGAATTACTTCTGCATTTTTATATCCATCCTCAACACCACGGTGATAATCATTTCCTTTATCTCCCTCTTTTTTCTTTTCTTTATCTTTGGCTTTATTAAGATCTGTTGAATGATCTTCTTTTAAATATTGGGCTTTAATAAGACTCGCCGCATATTGCATACGCTCGAAAGTATCTGCTATTACAAGCGCAATGGGCTGATCATAATAAAGTATAGTATCATCTTTGAAAACCTGAAGCGGTTGTCCAAAATTATGTTTGTCTTTTGCTTTTTGATATCCGGCCGGCTTATCTACATTAAGATGTGTGATAACAGCTAAAACTCCCGGCGCCCATTCGGCTTTTTTAGTGTCAATACTTTTAATTCTTCCTTTCGCAATTGTACTTCCTACCAGACATGCATAGGCAACACCCGGCGTTTTATATTCGGCTGAATACGTTGCTGAGCCTGTAACTTTAGCAAATCCGTCAACTCTATTTATATTACTTGTCTTGCTCATAATTCAAATTATTTAGATGCTGCTATCGTTAATGCTTCTGTAATTGCATTTGGCCCCAGTGTTAATTTAAAATCATTATCACCGTAACTTCTTGCACCATGCATGGCTAAATCAGCTGCCTGCCTGAATGTAGTTTCAGAAACTGTTTTTCCTTTCAAAAATTCTTCTGCCTCTGTAAGTCGCCATGGTTTATGCGCTACGCCTCCCATTGCAAGCCTTGCATCTTTAATTGTATTATTTTGAATATCCAAACCAACTGCTACAGATATTAATGCAAAGGCATAACTGGTTCTGTCGCGCACTTTTAGATAATGACTGTGCTTTGAAAAATTATTATTTGGAATTTCAACTGAAGTAATGATCTCTTTATTTTCAAGTGTATTATCTTTTTCGGGCATGTTACCTGGAAGTCTATGAAAATCAGTAAATTTAATTTCTCTTTTACCTTTTGGGCCTTCAACAAAAACGGTAGCATCTAAAGCAGCAAGTGCTACACACATATCACTTGGATGTACTGCAATACAACTGTCTGAAGCGCCAAAAATAGCATGCATTCTATTCGATCCGCCAATAGCTCCACAGCCACTTTTAGGATTGCGTTTATTGCAGGGCATATCAGTATTATAAAAATACGAACAACGTGTACGTTGTAACATATTTCCACCTACACTCGCCATATGTCTAATTTGCTGGGATGCACCAGCAGCAAGTGCTAATGCCAGTAAAGGATATTTTTCCTGTATTATTTTATCTTCGGCAACCTGACTGTTTTTGGTTAAAGCACCTATTGAAACTTTTCCTGTCAGGAATTCTATTTGTTTTAAATCGAGTCCATTGATATCAATAAGTTTATCCGGAGCGACAACATTCTTTTTCATCAAATCGACAAGATTGGTTCCGCCGGCAATAAACATGGCTGAACTTTCTTTAGCAAGAGTAGTTACTGCAGATTTTGATGATAGTGTTCTTATGATCTGAAAGTTTTTCATAATGGCATCCCTCCTTCCTTAACTTCTGTAATGGCATCGACGATATTATGATAAGCCCCACATCTGCAGATATTACCGCTCATATATTCCCTAATTTCATCTCTGCTATTGGCGTGACCTTCTTTGATACAGGCAATACCTGACATAATTTGTCCGGGTGTACAATAGCCACATTGAAAACCATCATTTTTAATGAAAGCTTCCTGCATGGGATGTAGTTTTTTTCCTTTTGAAAGTCCCTCGATAGTGGTTACCTGAGCATTTTGCTGCATGGATGCCAAGGATAAGCAAGAAAGTATTCTGGTGCCATTAACATGAACAGTACAAGCACCGCATTGTCCGTGATCGCAGCCTTTTTTAGTTCCGGTGAGCAACAATTGTTCTCTTAATAAATCCAGCAGCGTGGTTCTGGGCTCTATATTTAGATTGTGTTTTACGCCATTTACTTCAAGCGATAACGGAACGGTCTCTAAATATTCTGCAATTTTTTCATCCCATTTATTATCAGAAGCCATCACCAATGAAGGCGGAGTCAAAGCAAGCGCAGTAAATAAACCAGATTTTTTTATAAAATCACGTCTCGAAGAACCAGATTCTTCTTCTACCGCTTTGTTTTTAATTGTTCTTTTGGCAGCCATGCATACTGTTTTTGAAATTAGTAAAATCTAATGTTACTCCTAACAAATTTAAGAATCCTATGTGATAAAAAATTACAAAATTCACATAAACACTGTTTTAAACACAATTTAGAATCATTAAAAAATCAGATTAAATTACTAAGTTGTATTTTTACTTTGTTAAGAATTAAAAAATGTCCCAACAGCTCAATATTTACCTCGATAATAACGCTACTACTCTACTTAATGAACGTGTGCTTAAGGTTATGCTTCCTTATTTTACTGATTCTTATGCCAATGCTAGCAGCAGTCATTTGGCAGGACTAACGATAAATGAAGCTGTCGAAAATGCTGCATGGCAAACTGCCGACCTGATTGGAGCAACTCCGGAGGAAATTATTTTTACTTCTGGCGCAACCGAATCAATAAATCTGGCTGTAAAAGGGCTTGTTAATCAAAGCAAAAAACATATCGTAACTGTTCGTACAGAACATAGAGCGGCTCTCGATACCTGCCAATATATGGAAAGTATCGGCTTTAAAGTTACTTACCTACCTGTTGATTCTGAAGGTATTTTGGATATTGATCTTCTAAATGAATCTATTACAGATGAGACTTTAATGGTTATTGTAATGATGGTAAATAATGAAATTGGCGTGATTCAGGATATTCAGGCAATAGCAGAAATAGTACACGCTAAAAATGCCTATTTTATGTGTGATGCTACTCAGGCTATCGGGAAAATAGCTGTTGATGTAGAAAAGCTGGGAATTGATCTTCTCGCTCTTTCGGCACATAAATTTTACGGCCCCAAAGGTATAGGCGCTTTATATCTTTCCGCGAAAGCGAAAATAAAATTAGCACCTCAACTACATGGCGGAGGGCAACAACGAAAATTACGCAGCGGAACGCTAAATGTTCCTGCAATTATTGGACTTGGAAAAGCTTGTGAAATTGCCAAAGCTGAAATGGAAACAGATCATAAGAGAATAAAAACACTTAGAAATCGTCTTGAAAAATCTTTATTAGAAATTGAAGGATCTTTTGTAAATGGAAACATAGAAAACCGCCTATACAATACATCGAATATTTGCTTTCCAGGAGTAAATTCGGAAAGTTTGATTCTGGCTTTGCAACATATTTCGGTTTCTAATGGTTCGTCATGTTCTGCCGTTACTTCTGAACCTTCGCATGTATTAAAAGCCTTGGGATTATCTGATGAAAATGCCTTGAGTTCGATTCGTTTTAGTTTAGGGAAATTTACAACTGAGGAAGAAATTTTACTTACAATTGATAGGGTTTCTGATTTGGTACGACAACTAAGATTATAGTTTTTTTTTGCCACGAAGACACTAAGGCACTAAGCTTTTTATGGTTAATGGTTTCTCGCAAAGTCGCGAAGTCGCAAAGTTTCTTTTTTTAAGAAGCTCCTGCGGAGCGTAATATTTATAGCTAATAATTCGACAATTGAAAAAAAGCTCCAGCGGAGCGACATATTTTTTACTACGAAGAAATTCCTTTTCCCTCTGAACCTATGTCCCTTTGCCTCTTTGAACCTCCTCAAAAAATAAGCCTATTATAATCCTCCATAGTATCAATATCGATAGCTCCATTTTCGAAAGGAATTGCAGTCGTATCATCTAAAAATTTATTGATGATTTTCTTTGCACCTTCCTGCCCTTTTAGTTCCAGCAATTCGTTGAAATATTTTTTATAGAAAAGTACCGGAGTTCCTAGGGTTCCTGAATATGCAGAGGCTATAATTCCTTTTTCTGTTTTTTGATGTTCGTTTATTAAATTCTCAAAGACAATATTGGTAATAAAGGGCTGATCACAAACGGTAAAAATGATTTTTTGAATGTCGGGATATAAGCGTAACAATTCTTTAAAACCTTTTGTTATAGAAGAGGACATTCCCAACTCCCAATCAGGATTATGGATTGTTTTTATTTCGGGATTGGTAATTTCTTTTTCGATCAATTCGTGATTGGATCCTGTAACAACAATTATTGTAGTATTTGCTACTTGAGAAGCTTGTGAAATGGTATTTTTTAAAAGTGAGGTATTTTTATACGAAAGCAATTGTTTGGGTTGTCCTAATCTTGAAGAACTTCCTGCTGCTAAAACAACAATTCCTGTTATTGCATTCATATTAAGCAAGATGTATTGGTTGTACTATGTATTTTTTCTGTTTTATATTTTAATGAAATCCCCTGCTTGCCGCTCATCACTGCTTTAATTTCGGCCACAATTGATAATGCAATTTCTTCAGATGTTTCTGCTCCCAAATCAAGTCCTATTGGACCATAAATGTTATTTAGTTTTTCATTTGTCAATTGTATTCCTTCATTATTCAGATCATCAAGCATACGATTGAATTTTGTTTTGGGGCCTAAAATTCCAATATAGTTACAATTGGTATTTGCGAGAAGTTTTAAAACTGCCAGATCGTATTTATAATTGTGCGTGATCAGGACAAAGTAAGTCTGTTCATCGATTATTATATTTTCTAATAATTGTTCCGGTTTTACAACAAGTACCTGTTTGGCTTCGGGAAATCTCTTTTTTGTGGCATGAGTGGCGCGGCCTTCGCCAATGGTAATTTCCCAACCTAATAAAGAAGCCATTTTTACCAATGGCTGAACGTCATTTCCTGCTCCAACAATAATAAGAGAAACGGGAGGATTGATATAATCTGCCAAAACCTCATTCTCGTGTTCATCCAGAAGCTTTTTTACTAAAGTTGTCTTGGTACTCAACGCTTCTTTTGCATCTTCGAGAATATCAGGTAAAGTATTATTACCGTAGATGGGTGTTTCGTTTTCTCTGTAAAACAATACGGTTCCTGTTTGAGTGGCTTGTCTTTTTAATGAAAAAACGGTTGCTACGACAGCATCTTTACGTTGCAGTTCTAATTGCTGCAAAAGTTGGATAGGATTATTCACCACCTCATCATCGATGTATTCAAAAAGGATATGTACAATTCCGTTGCATCCCAATTGCAAACCTACTTCGCTATCATCTTCATTACTTGTATTATAAGTAATGAGTTTGTTTTGTTGCTGATGGATTGAAAGAAGGGCTTTTCGCAGGGCATCGCCTTCTAAACAGCCTCCGCTTATGGCTCCTGTAAGCAAACCATCTTCGGTAACGAGCATACGTGCTCCCGGCTGACGGTACGAAGAACCTTCGACCTTTACCACGGTGGCAAGTGCTGTCTTTTTTCCTGCAGCTTTGGCCTGGGAATGTGCTTTTAGAATCTCGCTTATTTCTTTCATATTAATAAATCCTGCTAAACAAAAATAGAGAATTATTTTTTTGCCGGAGATTTAAAGGTTCTAAAGTATTAACTCAAAAAAAATATTTTTAATCTTGACCTTAAATAGAAATAATTCCCATTACCATAGCCGTTTTTACCGCTTCGGTGGTATTGGCTACTTTCATTTTTTCGATTATGTTTTGTCTGTGGCGACGTACGGTGTAAACTGAAATATTCAGCTGACTGGCAATTTGAGCACTATTACTTCCTTTTGCTACCAATGTCAGGATTTCGAGTTCTCGTTTTGAAAGCAGGTTTTGCTGGTAATGTTTGTATTCTTCGGTTGCGATAATCTCTCCGGTTTCGATATTTACAATTTTTCCGTCGATGCCTAATCGGGGCTGAATATCTGCTGATGGTGCGTAAAGACATAATGCGAGCCAGACGCTCCCGTTACTAAAGCTTTTAAGATAAATAGTCCTGTGATTGATATAAGCACAATTCTCTAATGTATTTTGAGTCCGAATGCGGCTTGAAGTACTGTATTTATGACTGACCTGATAAGGTAATGTTTTTAGATATTGAAAGTAGTTGAGTTCTAAAATGTGGCGCTCGACTAAATCGTCAGGATGGATTTTCGTGAAAATACATTCTTCGAAAGCAGAATCGATTACGGAGTTTTCTGCTGGTAAACCAAATACTTTTCCGAAATTACCGGCATAGATATAACTGCAATCGGCCTGAAAATCGGATAAAACCGCCACGCACTGATCAAGGCTTACATAACCTGCTACTAATTTTTTGAATGTTTCTATATCATTGCATTCTTCTATCGAAAATGTTTGTTCTAATAAAGTGGCTGATAATTGATTCTCGACGGATACATTTGACATAAACGGAATTAAAAATGGTTAATTTTACGTATTGTGGCTTCTGGTAAGCAATGGTATTTTTGATGAACTAAAATATAATTTTCTATTTAAAAAAAAGCACTTTATGAAATCAAAATTTTATGTTTTCTGCATTTTATCCGGATTGACTTTGTTATCGGCTTGCGGAAACAATAACTCAAAAGAAGTATCAGAAGCAACTTCAACAAACAACAAAAAAATCGATTCTGCCTTTGTAAACGGTAGTCCCTGCGATATTAAACTTCCTACTATTCATTTTACAAAATCTATTAATGGCGCTGATACTTTGGCGAAAGCCGATGCGAATGGCAAAGTAATTTTCCGCGCAGGCGAAAAGAAAGATTATTTTTCAGATCCTAATGGTGAATTGTCCAACAATACTGCTCCTATCCTGCTTTCGAAAGTCGATAATACTAAGCCTTTTACTTTAATAGCCAAAGTAACGCCTGAGTTTACAGAGAAAGGATTGTACAATGCGGGTGTTTTATATATTTATGTGAATGATAACTTCTATCAAAAGTTTTGTTTTGAACAGGACGAGCGCGGCAATCATCGTGTGGTAACGGTGCGCACGATTGGAACTTCGGACGATAACAATCATGATGTTGTTAAAAATCCAACGATTTATATGAAAATATCATCTGATACCCGTACGGTGGCCAGCTATTATTCTTTGGATAAAAAAAACTGGCAAATGGTTCGTTTGTACAAAAACAATTATCCTAAAACAATCTGGATGGGAATTAGTACACAATGTCCGGTCGATAAAGGAACACAAAGTATTTTTGAAGAGATTACACTGGATCAAAAAAGTGTTACCGATTTTAGACTGGGGAATTAATAAAAAAACAAAAAGAGTTAAAGTGTTTACAGCAAACCTTTAACTCTTTTTTTATAGCTAAAAAAGATATTTTTATTCATTTAACGTTAAAAAATACTTCAACTTAGATTTTATTCTTTCGCGCTTATTATTGAGCAAATATATAGTATCCGGATCTTTTGATGAATAGCCATAAAATACCTGATTTGCTTCTGGCTTATCATAATTAAGGATATAAATTGTTCCGTCGGGATCTTTTTCTAATCCTCTTTCGAGATTGTAATTTCCTGTTACTACGAATTTATTATTAGGTTCTTTGCCTTTATAAATGCTTGTTAATTCGAATGTATGGCCTTCTATTGTGCCATCACCCTGATAAATTTTCAAGATTGTTTCGATTCCTTCACAATCTGCGCAAGGCAATACACCTTCATATACCATTACCTGTCCCACTACACTTTCTGTACTTTCATTATCAACGTTTTCTAATGGTCCCTGAATGTTTTCTTCTTTTTTATTCGAATTACAGGACAGTGACAGAAAGGTAACAACTAACAACAATACTAACTTTTTCATGACATTATAGTTTAAAAAAAAGTAAATATAAGATTTTTCCTGTATTTAATTATGTTGTATACTATTAATTTGTAAAGACAGAAATCAACAAAGAGAACCTTTAAGGCAATTCTTTTTAATAAAATTTTACTTTGAAATTATGAATCACAAGGACTTTTAATTTTCTGTTAATCAATGATTATTTTTTGTATTTGTATGATTTATATGATCAAGTTTTGTATTTTTATCTAAAGCAAATAAATAATATTTAACTAAAATAAAACTACATGGGAAAATTTGTAATTACTAAAAGAACCAATGGTGAATTCCAATTTAATTTAAAAGCAGGTAATGGCCAGACTATTTTAACCAGCGAAGGTTATACTACAAAAGCAGCTTGTTTAAACGGAATTGAATCTGTAAAAACAAACTCTAAGGATGATTCTAAATTTGATAAGCTGGAATCGAAAAGCGGAAAACCGTATTTTAATCTGAAAGCCAGCAATGGTCAGATTATTGGATCAAGCGAAATGTATGAAAGTACAAGTGCGAGAGATAACGGAATTGCATCAGTAAAAACAAATGCTCCTGACGCAACTACAGACGATCAAACAGTATAATAAAATTTTATAAAAATAGAAAAAACGGGGTTATGCGACCCCGTTTTTTTTATGACTATACTTAGGCTTTTCAAACTTCAGAACTTTCTCTTTTAATGAGAAAGATCGCTATCCTTGTCGAACAAATAAATCCTTACATTCCTAAGGTTCTTTTTTGAAAATACGCCAAGAGAATCCGGTTTTCGGTCGACTATTTTTGTGGCGTAACCTTCTTTTCTTAATACTATTTTACAGATTTTATTGGGTTTTACCTGTATGCTAAAATACCCTGAACTGTCTGTTTCAGTTTGATTTCCGTTGCTGTCTATTTGTACGTTTTTAATGGGATGTTCTGTATCATAATCGTAGACATAACCGGAAAAAGTATTGGTAGTGCAACTACAGATTAGCAATACGAAAAGCATTAGGCTTATTTTTGATTTCATTTCTTAAAAAAATATTCCCACCAAATTATATTGGTTTTATAGAATACACAATACCCACTTTTAGTGATTTTTTTAAAGTTTGAAAAAATAAAAAAGGGTGTCTGAAAATTTCATACACCCTTTGGTAAAATAAATTGATATAGTAAAGCGATAGTTACAGGTCCTTCAAATTTGTCCGAAACGATCTTTGTAACGGCATAGTTCTTCTTCTGTTTTAAGTAATAATTTCTCCAGAAGCTTTATTTTATCTTCGTACAACCCTTTAAGAGCAGCACTATTATCTGAGTTAATCTGAATACTTCCGTTGTTATTGCCTCTAACTTTATTGACATTGTTAAAATATCTCTGACTGTCAAAGCTAATAACATCTTCTACGCTAACTTCGAGAATACGGGCGATTTCGACCAATTTTACATAGGAAAGAATGGTTTTTCCTTTTTCAATTTTGCTATAACCTGCCTGTGTAACTCCTAGTTGATCCGCCATATATTCCTGGGTATAATTTTTTAATTCTCTAATGCTTTTTATTTTATTTTTTATCGAAGTGGTCATAATTTTATTGGGGGTATTTTGTATAGCTAAAACTGACCGTTATTAAACTTTTAGTATTACAGCTATACTTTAAGGTTTAATTTCATACTACCACAATAGTAGGTTAATGTAATAGTGTGTGTTCATTTTTTTTTAGTTGTAATAAAGAAACCATATAGGATAGCCGCTGCCATTAAAACTAAATCGTAAAGGGAAATTCCTGATATTATCATTGTTTTAGTTTTATTGGTTCTTTTTTGTTTTCTGTAATAATCGGTTGAAATTGAGATTTAAAAAATGATCAATCTGTTTTCCTATTACAGAACGATCTAAACCATCGATTTTTACCTTGGTTTCTTTTTTATAAATATCTCTCACAATGACATAATATTCGAATTCGATGTCATTGTGAAATCTCAAAATAATAAGAATTGTATAGACTAATAAGGTAGGTCCTATGTAATACAACTCAGATAAATTAGAGAAAACCATGCAATAATAAGCCAAAGCTGTTACTGCAATAAAAGCGCAATTTTCAAGAAGGTAAGTCTTCTTTTTTTTGAGTAAGCCAAGTTCTACAATCTCATTATAGCTGTACTGCCATCGATTAGATCCATATTGGAATTGAACTTGGTCATGAGTAAGGGTAAAGAACATAATAATTTGGGGGATTATTTAAAAAAAACATGTATTTATTGTAGTAAAGAATTACGGGAAACAGTTTAAAAAAACGATTTAGTATAATTATTTTAAAACAATATTCTTCTCCGCAATATTACGCATTATCTCGTTTTTTTTTCTTACAAACCCTCTTATAGAATATAACTAAAAGTTGTAATTAAATCTAAATTGTAAATTTTTACTTCGAATTAGCTACTCTTGGGCTACTATTTAGTTTATAAAAACTTTTTCTTATCCTACCTGTTTTTGAAGCGGATATAAAAAAAATAAGGACTATTTCTATCGAAAGAAATAGTCCTTACTGACCAAAATTAATATGTAAAATTATTTTATTGACTTTATGCCCAAATGAGTTGGCAGTACCTGTTTAATAGTCCCATCCTGATTAAACTCTAGCTTGTCGATGCAAACTTCACGATGAAAACCGCCCGCATCTCCCATTTTTATTCCTGTTGGATATGAAAATCGGTGGTAAACAATGTACCATTCGTCTTTATTTGGAATTTGCAAAACCGAATTATGTCCTGTTGCATAAATTCCCTCGGCCGGATTTCCTTGTATGACGATATTGTTTTTCGGGATTTCTATTGGTCCTAATGGCGACTTAGCCACTCCGTATCTCACTTTATAATTTGGGCTTCTCGTATCGTCTTCACTCCACAAGAAATAGTACTGTCCGTTTCGGTACATTACATAAGTTCCTTCTCTGTAAGTGTTGTCTACCTGAATAATTTTAGTAGTTCCTTTTTTAAGCGAAATCATATCGGCATTCAATTCGGCTACAGCCATATATCCGTTGCCCCAATACAAATAACTTTTGCCCGTTTTAGGATCTGTAAAAACATCAGGATCAATTTCCTGTCCGTCTTTTACACCTTCCGGCCTTGTGCTGACTAAAGCTTTTCCGCTATCTTTAAAAGGTCCTGTTGGATTGTCTGATGAAGCAACACCTACTTTTTGAGCCGCCGTGAAATAATAGAAATACTGGTATTTTCCTTTGATCTTTTTCTCTACAATACAAGGTGCCCAGGCATTTCTGTTGGCCCAGCTTACATCTTTTCTAAGATCTACAATAATACCTTCGTCTTTCCAGTCAATTAAATTATCTGATGAAAAGGTTTTAAAATAATTACCTGACCATCCATCGAATCCGTCACTTGTTGGATAGATGTAATATTTCTTAGTTTTATTTGAATATAAAATCTCAGGATCAGCATAATAACCTTCTAGAACGGGATTATTATTTATTTTCGGAAATTTTTCAGGCATTCCCCATTTTGAAATTAATCTCTTTAATTCAGAACGCGTAATAGGCAAAATAGTTCCGTGACGCGGATTAAAATCCATCGAAATATCATTATCGATTACCGTAAAATGTTCTAAATCTTTGGTTTTAGTAAACTGATATTTTCCTTTGGTGTAAACATCATACATCAGGATATAATCATCAGAATTGTTGAGTTTGAAAACGCTTGAGCCTTCTACTCCATCCTGGGTTTGTTGCAAATAATTGTCGTTTTCTACCCATTTCCCTGAAGTTAAATCTGTTGTTGTCGCCACTTTTATGCCTGCTTTTCCTCCTTCGGTTTTATAGAAAAGATGATAAACACCATCTTTTTCTATAATGTCGCCGTCAATACAAGCGCGCTCTGATTTTGGTACAAACAATAATTTTGGAGCGCTTTCAAGAGCCGTGAAATCCTTATTCGCGTAAGCGTAATAAATTTTATCCGGACCTCCTGCATATTGCAAACTAAAGTACACTAAATATTTTCCTGCTTTAGCATCATAAATAGTTTGCGGTGCCCAAACACGTTTCAGGTTTTCATTTCCCGGAAAAGTAGTTTGAATGTTTACTACGTTGCTTTCCCATTTTACCAAATCGGTACTTTTCAATAAAATCATGGCGCGATTACTGTCCCAGCCTTTAGACGAAGTCATATCCGTCAAAACCATATAAAATGTTTTGCCATCATCGCCACGTAAAATATGGGGATCACGAACTCCTCCGGTTGAACTAATCGTTTTACTATCGATCACAGGTTTGTTATTATTTAAATGGTAATAATGATAACCATCTGCACTTATCGCATATCGCACAGCTTCTTCTTCAACGGAATTTCCTGTAAAGTACACAAACAAATAAGCGGTTAAATCTTTATCGGCAATTACTGGCGGAGTTCCTTTTGGAGTATTCTGGGCTTGTAAAAAAGAAAATAACATTAAAAATAATACAAGACTAAAATGTGTTTTTCTCATTATTTTTTTGCTTTTAATTGATACAAAACTGAACTATGCGGTTTTAAAGTTGATGAAATTGCTGTTGATGAAACGGCTGATTTCTCGCCTGTCCATAAATTAGTCGCCTGAGCCGAACCTGAAATTCCAAGATCTGATAAATCTACTGAAATCGTTTCTGTTGCTGTATCAGAAATATTAAACAATGCCAAATAAACACTTCCGTCTTTCGGATTTTTTGAGGTTACCGCGATTTTACCGTCTTTCTGGAAAAGTTGTTTTACATCAGTACTTTCGTTATGCATCTTTACCACTTCTTTATTCGTTAATAATGATAATGTAAAGGCATCATTACTTGGTAAATCCCCACCAAAAAACAACGGCGATTTAAAAATATTGAAGAAAGTAATTAAGGTATATTGTTCGTCTTTTGTCAATCGCGACATTCTGTCTTCGCCACGTTCTCCTCTTAAAGAAATACGTCCAAGCGGAATCATATCACAATCTGGCCATGTTCCCGGCGCAATGTACGGATACCATTTTTCGCTTACTTTCATTAAGTGTGTAATGTGTGGCCATGTATCCCAAACATCATCTACCATTCTCCACATATTCGCGTGAGTGGTTACGTGCGGTGCGGCTTCGATTGGTGTTTCTCCAGGCGAAGTGCTCAATACAATTTTACGTCCGCATTTATCGATTGCATTTCTAATTAAGTTAATTTCTCCTTCGTGATAAGGTCTTGATAAATCATCAATTTTAATAAAATCTACACCCCATTGTGCATACAATTCAAATAACGAATCGTAATATTCCTGTGCTCCGGGTTTGTCTGCAACAACGGTATAATTGTCTTTTAACCATTCGCATTGCAATGCTGTCGAATAAATCTGATCGGCCGTAATTCCGTTTGTACCTTTTATTGGCAATTTGTCTTCAACGGCTTTTTTAGGAATTCCGCGCATAATATGAATCCCGAATTTTAATCCTTTTTTATGGATGTAATCAGCCAAAGGTTTAAATCCTTGTCCGTCTTTTGCAGATGGAAAACGATTTAAAGCCGGCAAATATCTTCCGTATTGATCGATTACATAACGCGGATCTGTTTGATTGTATCCTCCTGCTTTGTCATTTTCTACAAACCATCTAATGTCTACGACCACATATTCCCAACCAAATTTTTTCAGGTTTTTTACCATATAATCGGCGTTGGCTTTTACTTCGTGTTCTTCTACTGTAGAACCGTAGCAATCCCAGCTATTCCAACCCATTGGAGGCGTTTGTGCCCATTGTTTGAATTCGTCTTTTTTGAAAGTTGTTGTTTGTGCATTCGTAGCAACTGATGCTAAAACAACGCCTATTGCCAGAGCAATTGTATTTTTTATCTTCATTTTATTTTAAATAAATGTGAATATTACATTTTAAATATAATAAACTTTTTTATATCTGTATTAAAAATTAGACCTGACCGGTTTTAAAACTTGTCAGGTCTCTGTTGACGATCTTTAGGTGTCAATTTATTTTGCCACAGATTAAAAAGATTACAATGATTTTTAATCTGTTTTATTAGCTCCTGCGGAGCGATATATCTATAAATATCTCGTTCCGCTGGGACTAAAAAATTAAATATTCCATCAGACCAAACAGCTTTTTAAAACCTGTCTGGTCTCTGTTATCGCTTTTCTTATTTCACGTTAATCGTAACTTCAACTGGTTTCAACCATTGGCTTGTAAACGTCACTTTTATTGGCTTTGCTTCTCCTGTTGCCTGAATATAGGCTGCAATATGACCGTGAAAAACTCTTTGTACATTATCTGTATAATCGGTCATGTCGCTGTTGTTTCCTGCTTCCAATCCTAATAAAATTCCAGGTCCGCTAATGGTACACGTAACTTCGTTGTCTGAAAGCATTACAGGTAAACCATTTTGATCCTTCACCTGAACCATAATTTTAGCTACTCCTTTGTCTTTGGTAATGGTAATATCTTTCTCTGCAATTGTCAATTCAACTGGTTGCTGAGTTGTCGAAATAGCATATCTGCTCACTTCTTTATCGTCTTTGCTTAAACCAATTGCTTCTAATTTTCCTGAAGCAAACGGAATATCCCAATAAATAATTCCGGTTTTTTCGTCGTAAGCTTTCGTTTCTCCTACTACTTTTCCGTTCAGTTCTAAGCGTGCTTTTGCAGCATTAGTATACACTACTACGCGAATTTTTTCACCTTGAGTGTAATTCCAGATTGCCCAGGCATCTTTAGAAACGTCTTTTACATCTTTTAATGGATAAGTTCCGATGTATGTCATTGGTTTATCTGACCAAAGTGACTGACGGAAATATCCTCTAGGTTTGATTACTCCGGCAAAATCTACTAATCCTGAATAAAAACCTCTTGAAGGCCATCTTCCTGATTCACCTAAATAATCGATTCCTGTCCACAAGAATTGTCCAAAAATATGTTTGTTGTTTTTAACTGCTAACCAAGGTTCCATGTCGTGGACATTTTCACTCCCGAAAATAACTCTGTTTGGATATTTCTCGTGGTCTGACTGGTATTTGCTTTCGGTATAATTGTATCCTGTAATATCTAAAGCCCCCGGATATTCGGTTTCGTTAGACATAGCCACTCCGGCTAAACCAGCAGTTGTAGGACGTGATTTATCGTATTTTTTTACGGCTGCAACCAAACGTTTTGCAATGGCTCCAAGACGCATTGCATCTGGTGCATCTTTTTTATAACCTCCGTAATTAGCTTGTCCAAAACCTTCTTTTCCTTTGTCTAAAACAGGATGAGAATAAGGATCGTTTGGATAATCTACTTCGTTACCAATACTCCATGCAAAAACCGAAAGATGGTTTCTGTCACGACGTACAAAATCTTCTAAATCTTTTTCGGCATAATCTGCAAAAATATCAAACGTCCCTTCGAATCCCGGAGTTCCGTAGTTCCAGCCTTCAAGCCATTTACGTTTAGGAAATTCCCATTCGTCATACGCTTCGTTTAAAACCAATAATCCTAACTCGTCGCAAAGTTCATAAAAAACAGGCGCTTGCGGATTATGGCTTGTACGGATTGCATTTACACCAATTTCTTTTAATGTTTTAAGTCTTGTTTCCCAAACTTCTCTTGGCACTGCAGAACCTAAAACACCCGCATCATGGTGCAGACAAACTCCTTTCATTTTCATCCATTTTCCGTTTAATGCAAAACCATTGTTCGGATCGAATTTAAAGTCTCTGAAACCGGTTTTGGTTACCGTTTCATCTATCTGTTTTCCGTCTTTAAAAACGGTGGTTTTAAGTTGGTATAGATTCGGATTCTCTAAATCCCATAACTGAGGATTTTTTACATTTATTTTAGTAGATATTTTTCCGTTTTTATTCGCGGCAACTTCTACTTTTGAAGAAGATTTTCCAACTGATTTTCCGTCTTTTGAGATCAATTCATTTACAACCGTAAGGCTTGATTTTGCAGCCGAACCATTTTCAACTTCAACCTCAACATTTAGCGTTCCTGTTCCTTTTTTTACTTCCGGATAAGCGTAAACTCCCCATTGTGCAATATGAACCGGATTCGAATATACCAACCAGACATCACGGTAAATTCCTGAACCCGTATACCATCTTGAATCTGCACTCTGACTATGATCTACACGAACAGAAATCGTATTTTCTCCACCATAATTTACATACTGAGTAGCATCATAAGCAAAAGAAATATAACCGTTTGGACGTTTCCCCAATGAATGTCCGTTGATGAAAACTTCGCTTCTGTTGTAAACGCCTTCAAAATACAAATACACTTTTTCTCCTTTTTTATTCTGAGGAATCGTAACCGATTTACGATACCAGCCAATTCCGCCAGGCAGGAAACCAGTACAACTTGCCAATGTTGGGCTCAATTGTCCTTTTACGCTCCAGTCATGCGGAACATTTACCGATTGCCATTTGCTGTCATCGTAAATTTGTTTTTGAGCCTCAGGAGTATCCTGAAGATTGAATTTCCAATTGTCATTGATTTTCTTTGAATCTCCAAACGAGATCTGACTGAATGCAGACAAACACGAGAAGAGTAATACGGATAGTAAGATCTTTTTTGTAAACATTTTTTTTAAGGTTCTAAGTGGCTAAGAATCTGAGTTTCTAAGCTTTTTGTTATGTTATTTTTTTTTTTGTTTCAGGTTTGAACTGTGACTGTAAACTGTGACTGTAAACCGAGACTGCGACTGAAAACTAATACTCAAGCTCCCCAACAAACGTCACTATCGATTTTGCGGGAATTTCGAGATTACCTATTTTTTGTGCAGCGGCTCTTTTTAAATTCGAAGTCTCTGAAGTCACATAAGGCGTAAAATCATTGTTTTTCACTGTTCCTTTAGATAAATTGAATTTGTATTGCTGTGCTGATTTTCCACAGTTTACGGCTACTACAATTAGCTTTTTGTTGGCTACATCTTTGTAAGCGGTTAACATGACGTCGTTTGCTGCTTCAAGATCATTTTGATTGGGAACATCCACTCTAAGCATTCCCGGACGTACAAACAAAGAGTAATTTCCTAAAGCCCAAAGTAGCTTCGAATCGTGAAATTCTCCGTCATTCTTTACGTAATCCGGTGCTGTTCCTCCGTTGCTTTTTCCGTCATCAAGATAGATCAAACCGTCTTTGTAATCGACACGGGTAATCGATGTCCACCATTGCCATGAAGCGGCATTGGCAACTGCAATGTCATTATGAATTAAACGCCCGACAAACAAAGCGGTCTGCATTCCTAAATCTCTTCCTCCCCCTGAACCTCCCGGTATTTCAGCTTCTCCCGGATTTTCTAAAATACAATATTCCGATTGCCAGTATTTTAATCCCGGATTCTGTTTGATGTTGGCAGCAATTAATTTTCTGCTTAATACTTGTCGTTCAATTGGCCAGGTCGTAAAATAACTATGTCCTAAAATAACGTTTTTTACGTTTGGGAATTTTGAAACGTTTGTTTTTGTTTTTCCAAAGAAATAATCTATTTGCTTGTCGCGGTCTTCAGCATTTACATTTTCATATAAATAATCAATCTGAGCGGCTTCGGCAATTACGATTTCTGTGTTCATTTTATGGGCTTTCAGTTTTTCCGAAAGTGATTTCGTCAGATCGTAAATTTCTTTGTTTGTAGCCGGAGTTCCTTCCTGACTATTGGTGTCGCCGTTTTTAGGCATCCACTCCCATTGCGGTTCGTTGATCGGGCTTACATAATCGAATTTAATTCCTTCTTTCTTTTCCAACCCCTGAATACTTTGAACTAGAAAATCGGCAAATTTTGGAATTGCACCATCTTGTAGATTCAGTTTATTCTTTTGAGATGCAAAAGACAATCCGTTTCTGGTCATATAAACCGGCGGACTATTGGTAAAAATCAGGAATTTTTCGACACCACGTTTTTTTGCCGCCTGCAGGAACCATCTTTGTCCTTCTTGTTTATTAAAATCATAAGTACCATCTGCCTGCAAAAAAGATTCGCTTCTTCTCCATTCGTCCGAAACTTTACTTTTTTCGCCTTGTTCTGTACTTCCCGCACCAAGATTAAACCTCCAGATCGAAAGTCCGATTCCTTTTGGATTTCCCTGTGCATCGATTTCTTTGCTAAAAAGCAAATCAGCAATAGCATTCTTTTTTTGTTCCGGCCAATTTTTACCCACAAACTGGCATCTCCAGGCATCAGAACCTCCAAAACCGTCCATGGTTTGTACTACATTATCAGTGCTAATGGTTACGGTTCGCTGTGCAAACGACAGCGAACTCGCGACCAATAAAAGCGAGATGTATACTTTTCTCATTATTTTATTCTTTTTGTTTTTTCAACCGCAAAGACGCTAAGTTTTCGCAAGGTTCGCAAAGTTTATTCCTGGCTTTGCGAATTTTTGCGGTCTTTCTTTGCGCACCTTGCGGTTAATTTTTTACTCTTACTTATAAGTTCCTATATAAGTCACAACTGACTTAGCCGGAATTACAAAATTCGTTGCATCGACTGCGGTTCCTTTTTTCAAACTCAAAGTTTCAGACGTTGTGTAAGGTGTTAATTTATTATCTGTTAAAGATCCGCCTGAAAGATTTAGTTTATAGGCTTTCGCCGATTTGCCAATGTTTACTGCTACTACTACCAGTTTTTTTGTTGCTGCATCTTTATACGCAGTTACCATTACACCATTCACGGAAGTGGAATTATCAACACTAGGAATCTGAACTCTCACCATACCTGGTTTTACGAAAAAAGAGAAGTTTCCTAAAGCCCAAAGTGTTTTGGAATCTCTTATGTAACCATCGTTTTTGCAATAATCAGCATTTCCGGCTCCGTTGCTTGAACCATCATCAACATGAATTAAACCGTCTTTGTAATCTCCGCGGCTAATAGCCGTCCACCATTGCCAGGACGAAACGCCACCAACAGCAATATCGGTACTAATGATACGGGCTGTCCAGAGTGCCAATTGCATTCCTAAATCTCTTCCGGCACCTGCTCCGCCTGGTAATTCAGAAGTTCCCGGGCTTTCTAAAACACAATATTCTGATGACCAAAGACTTAATCCTGCTACTGATTGTGTTCTTGCTGCCGCCAATTGTCTTGAATGAACCAACTCGGTCAATGGCCACGCCTGCCAGTAACTATGCGCCGAAATGGTCTTTTTTACGTTGCTTAATCCTGCAATACTTTTAGCCGAATTCACTCCAAAGAAATAATCGATTTGGTTGGATCTGTTTTCTTTACCTGAAATTGTTTTATACAAAGGCTCGTAAGATCCTCCTTCTCCCACAACAATCTTAGCCTCAAGCCCTTTTGATTGTAATTTTGGAGACAAAACATTTACAAAACTGTAAATATTAGCATTCGTTGCCGGAGAACCTTCTTGTCCTGAACCGTCCCATTCGTATTGTGGCTCATTAAACGGAGACACATAATCGATAGTTAAACCGTGTTCTTTTTTTAATTTATCTAAAGATGTTGTCCAGAAATCAGCCAATTCCGACCATTTGCTGTCTTTTAGATTATAAAATTCTTTGATGCTTGCATGCGCTTTTCCGTTTTGTGTTAAGTAAACGGGAGCACTATTGGCGAAAGCCAATAATTTTTCTAAACCACGTTCTTTTGCTGCTTTCATAAACCAAACCTGACCGGCTTGTTTGTTCATGTTGTACGTAACTCCATCTGTGGTAAAACATTCTGTACGTCTCCATTCATCTGTAATATCACTTGCATCGCCTTGCTCAGCACTTCCTGAACCAAGATTGAAACGCCATAATGATAATCCGATTCCTTTAGGATTTCCGTCTGTATCTAACTCTTTACTGAAAAGTAAATCGGTAATTTTATTTTTTTTATCCGAAGGCCAATTTTTACCTATAAAATTACTTTGCCAGGCATCAGAAGCTCCAAAGCTTTCCATCGTTTGAAGATTTGCATCCAGATTGATGCTTAGTTCTGCAGTACCAGTTTCTGAATCTGAATTTCCGTTGTTTTCAGAATCGCAACTTACCATAAAAGAGTTTGCGAAAAGTAAGCCTGCACATAGCAGACTTACTTTATTGTTGTTGATTAATCTCATTTTAGTAATTAGGATTTTGAGTGATTAATCCGCCACTTAAGTCAATTTCGATTTGTGGTATTGGCCACAATAAGTGTTTTGCAGGATTAAAATTGATTCCTTTATCCTGTGGTTCTCTTAAATTGGTAGTTTCATACGGATCTGTAGAATTCAGGTTGTACTGAACGAAAGTTCCGTTTGGTCCCATTAGAGATTCGATCACCGGTCTCCCTGTATTTGGATCTTTTTCACGACGAATATCATACAAACGCAATCCTTCGAAAGCCAATTCTAAACGGCGCTCTTTGTAGATTTGTCTTAAAAGCGTTGGTCCTGATAATCCTGTTTTTGGATCTAATTTTACACGGGCTCTAATGATATTGATATCCCCTAAAGCGTCTCCTCCAGTATGATAGTTGGCTTCTGCTCTTGTAAGATACATTTCGGCCAAACGAATCAACGGAATATTCAATGGTAAGTGACCATCTTTTTTATCTAATGCACGACGTGTTGCAATCGGGATGTAATATTTACGACAAATACGTCCTGATTTATTATCGTTTAAACTGAATTTGTGCGTAGGATTCAAAACCTCGTCTCCGTAAGCCGCTTCTCCCCATTTTGTAATCGTACTTCTGCGACGGATTACATCATTTTCTGACAGATAAGCATTCTCTAAATCGCTGGTTGGCATACACCATCCCCAACCGTCTAAAACGTCTCCCGCATCATTACTTGGGAAGTTCTTCTTGTCTTCACCTCTTGCTCCTGCCAAAGTTGGTAAAGCGGCACCAAGATTTTTATCCTGAACAGATGAAGTTTGTGCTTCTAGAATCGATTCTACTCCGTTATGGTTGTTTACATTCCAGATGTTTAAGAAATCTGCTTCAAGAGCAAAAGGTCCTTCTGTAATGACTTTGTTTGAATATAATTTGGCTTCAGCCCATTTTTCCTGAAACAAAGAAACACGCGCCAATAAAGCATAAGCAGCCCATTTGTTGATTCTTCCGTTTCTGGCTACTGGAGTTTTGTCCAGTTTTGCAGCAGCATCTTTAAGATCAGCTTCAATTTGAGCGTAAACATCTGCTACAGCACTACGCTGCAAATTCAGATCAGAAGTTCCTAATACTTTCGTATATAATGGGATTGGTCCAAAAAGATTCACTAATTCATAGTAGCAATAGGCTCTTACAAATAATGATTCTCCCATATACTGATTTTTCAGCGCATCAGAAATTGGCGAAGCAGCCATTTTTTCTAAACCAATATTAGCTGACTGAATGGTATAATAATGAGCCGTATAAGCACCGTTCATATCTCCCATATTATCCGGCGTGATCAGGTATTGCGAAGCTGGTCTGTGTGCACTATTGTCCTGACCTGTATTTCCCATCCAGGCATCATCCGTTGCCATTTCGTTAGTTACTCTTGGCGCAGTCAAAACCCACCAGTCTTTGGCAAGCAATAAACGCTGTGTAAGTTCATTGGCATAATTCTCGCATTCCTGCGCGGTTTGAAAGTAGTTTTCTAAGGTTTGTTTCCCTCTTTCGTCTTTTTCAATAAAATCGCTGCATGAAACTGCAACCAGAGAAAAAGCTAGTATTGATAATATCGTTTTTTTCATGTCGTTTTTTATTAAAATGCTACATTAAGACCCATCAAAATGGTTGGCTGAACCGGATAGTTCCATCCTCCAAAACCTGATCCTTTTACTCTGTCGCCTTTGTCAGGATCTCCACCCGCAACTTCAGGATCAACACCATCGTATTTGGTCCATGTCCATAAGTTTTGTCCTGATAATGAGATTCTCAGTTTGTCTAAACCAAATTTGTTGTAGAATGAATAACCAATCTGAAGGTTTTTCATGCGCACAAACGAACCATCTTCAACATATAAAGAAGAGAATTTGGTAAAGTTTTCATTATTATCATCTTTAGACAAACGAGGAACACGGTTTGAAGTTCCCTCACCATGCCATGCCATTTGGTCTAATCCGCTTACTTTGTTGGTTAAGCTTGCACCATTGTATAAATCCGAAATGTTTTCGTTTACGATTTCATTTCCAATACTTGAATAAAAGTTGGCTACCAAATCAAATTGTTTGTAAGCAAAATTCAAGTTCAGACCTACGTTATAATCCGCCCATGGAGAACCAATTTTTGTACGGTCTTTTTCGTCTATTTTTCCGTCGCCGTTTACATCTTTAAAACGAACATCTCCCACCTGAGCATACGGCTGTAATTTTGTTCCGTGCTCGTCTGTATGTGAATTTAACTGTGTTTGATTTTGAAATAAACCATCGGCTACATATCCGTAAAAGAATCCAGGCTCTTCTCCTTTTATGGTTAAAGTTCTGTTTCCTGATCCGTAAAGTCTTTCTCCTTCAGATGATAATGAAAGCATTTCTACATTTACCGTTGTAAAAGTTACATCTACGCCATAAGAGAAATCTCCTTTTTTATCTTTATAAGAAATCAATAAATCAATACCGCTTGACTGCATAGAACCAACATTTGACCAGATTTTTGAATTATCAGGGAAACCGCTATAAGTTGGAAATTGTTTCAGGAACAACATATCATTGGTTTTCTTTTGATAATATTCAAGAGATCCTGATAATTTGTTTTTCCATAAACCGAAATCAAGTCCAAAACTGATATCTTCTACCGTTTCCCATTTAATGTCTTTATTCGCCATTGATGATGGGAATGAAGTATCGCCTACTACATCGCCAATAGGATAAAATCCTTGCCCAATGTTTGATTGATAAACCGCTGTTGGTAAGCCCTGATTTCCTACTTTACCCCAACCTGCTCTAAATCTTAAATCGCTTAAAACATCTTTTGTAGACTCCATAAATCCTTCGTTAAGAATTCTCCATGAAACAGATGCTGATGGGAAATTAGCCCATTTGTTGTTGGTCATAAATTTCGAAGATCCGTCACGTCTGAATGTTCCAGTAAAATAATATTTACTATCATAATTATACGAGAAACGAGAGATATACGACATTAAAGAACTTGACCAGCTGTTACCACCACTATTACGGTTTTTGGTTGCTGCATTTAATTCTCTCATGGCATCGGTATTGTTAGGCACACCTTCTCCGTATCCCCAAAGATCTTTACCATTGTACTCTTCCATCGTATTACCTACCATTAAAGAGAAATTATGTTTTTCTGCAAATGCTCTTGAATACGTAATGGTGTTTTGCCATGTCCAATCTACATTTGTTGTATTCCATCTTTCGATTTTATTAATTTCTTCTTTCTCGTGCGCTGCATCGATGATGAAATCCGGAATAAACCTGCTTCTTACTTTATCACCAACTTCTACCGAAGCCTGAGAACGAATTACCAAACCTTTTATTGGCGTATATTGCAAATAACCGTTTGTGTTTAAGTTGTACTGATCTGTATAATCGTCATAACGTTTTACAGAGGCAACAGGATTCCATACATACGAAGGAGAACGCGCAAAAATGCTGTATTCGTTTTCTAAACCTGATAACTGGTCTGCCGGTTTGTAAATTGGTGTAATAGGATCAATCTTATCAAAATCAGCCCAGTTTCCCGGAGCTCCGTAAGTTTCGTAACGAGGGTTTAAAGTAATTCCGGCAGAAAATTTATCCGAAAATTTAAAATCGTTATTGATTCTCATCGTGATTCTTTCCCATCCTCCTACTTCATAAATAGATTCTGAGTTGTAGTAGTTTAAACTAATCGCATAAGTATGTTTATCAGAACCTCCGCTTACTCCCAAAGAGGCATTTGTTACTGGTGCTCCGGATTTAATTCCTGCTTTCCACCAATCTGTTGTTTTTCCCTGATATTGAGACGGATTTGGCAAATAATCTGCGTAACCTGAGTTGTTGTAGGCTTTGTTCATAATCGTAGCATAACCAACAGCATCGGCCATATTATAAGGATTATTCATCATCTGAATTCCTGAACTCATATCAAAATTGAATCTTGTCTGACCGCTTTTACCTTTTTTGGTGGTAATTAAAATAACTCCATTCGAAGCACGAGAACCGTAAATTGCACTCGCAGAAGCATCTTTTAAAACCTCCATAGATTCGATCTCGTTATTGCTTAAAAAGTTGATGCTCGTTCCCATCGGGATTCCGTCGACAACATAAAGCGGATCTGTGTTTAAGTTTACCGTAGAGATACCACGAATTAATACCCTTGGCTGAGCGCCAGGACCACCCTGACCTGTAACCTGAACTCCGGCCACTTTACCCTGCAAAGATTCAGCAACGTTACCAACAGTCATGGTTTGCAGTTCTTTTCCTTTTATAGAAGAAATTGAACTCGTTACATCGCTCTTTTTTACTGCGGCATAACCTACCACTACAATCTCGTCTAATACCTGACTTGATTCTTCCAGAATAATATTGATAACGGTTTGATCTCCCACCGTAACTGTTTTATTGGCAAAGCCAATGAACGAAAACTCGATCTGTGCATTTTTGTTTGGAACCGAAATCGCGAAATTTCCATCAAAATCTGTAGCGGCTGTACTCGTACTTCCTTTAATCATTAAGTTCACTCCCGGAATGGGCACATTGCCTTTATCCTTAACAGTTCCTTTTACTGTTATTTGACCAAATGTTGCAGCAGTGCACAACATGGTGATAAACAACCATATAAATTTATATTTCATCTTAAGATATTTTTTTTATTAAATGCTATAAGTGAGATTATAACAACTATTTTTTTGTAACAAAAAGTCTTTCCAATTCGGTATCAAGAACTACTTTATACACTCCGGGAGCAGCAGGATATTTAGCATTTCCGTTTTCTCCAGGCGACATTGTAGCAACACCGTTTTTGATTAATCTCCATGATGGGCTCCACCATTGACCTGTAAAAGTGGCTTCCATTTGTCCTGTCAGCGTATACTCTCCTACCAATTGATAAGGATTGTTTGGATTATTGGCTAAATGCAATCCTGTCTGAACCCAAGCCGTCCAGGTATCCCAGTCAGCACCTTGAATTCCTGATCCGCAAACGCTCACAAAAGGTTTTCTTTTTGCTTCTTCGTCATGCCATAATCCGTTAGCCACATCTGTCCACACTTTACTTGAAGGTGTGTATTTAGTTGCAGTATATTTTAAAGTATTCGGATTTACTTTGATTACATAATATCCTTTTGTAGGTAATATAATTGGTGTTGAAGTCACGTCATCTATCAATTCTCCTGACGCATTTAAACCAAAACAATGTGGAGCAAAATCTGATTCCTGACCTAAGAAATAAATTTCTTTATTGTCTTTATCAGCATAATATTTAAACTCAAAATCTTGTCCGTTTTTATCATGAAAGTACATCGGAACTCCAACTGCGTCTGTTGTAAGGTTGGTACCTTTTGGCTGATCGCATAAATAAATGGCCGGATACTCATTGGTAGCCACAACATTTATATTTAATGTTCCGGTATTTGGAATCACAAATTTATCTTTTGCCGTAATGGTTAAAACATAATTATCTGCCGTTACCGGTAATGTGTACGTTTTATTGAAAGTATACGATTGAGGCGCACCTGATAATTGTATTTTCTCGTCGATACCCAATGCAGCACACTGAATTTGAATATAATCGATTCCTGAATCGTCATTCACTACAAAATTTACGGGCATTTGAGTACTTGTCGACAATAAAATAACGCCTCCTTCTTTTGGAGTAATCATTGATATTGATGGCGCAGCAAATTCTCCGTCAAGACGCAGATTAATGTCTTCGTCGATTGCGTTTCCTGAAACGTCAGTAATGGTTAGTTTTATTTTGAAAGCTTCAGAGGTTCCTCTATTGGATGGAACTTCGAAAAAATAACTTAAGTCGTATGATTTAAGTAAAGGATCTGTTGCAAAAGCAATGACTTTGTCCAGTGATAATTCCGGAATTTGAATTCTCACGCTTTTTAATCCTAAATCGTCAGCCAGAGCGGCTTTAATTTCAAATTTCCTGCTTGGTGCTCCGTAAATTTCTTTTGTTGATACTACAACAGTAGGATTGTCAGAGCTTGGAAAATCAGATTCGTTATTTTGACATCCAGTAAAAAGGACAGCAAAAACAGCAAGAAAAAATAAAAATACATTTTTTTTCATTTTTTGATTTTTAAGGTTAGGTTAGTTAGTTTATTGTAAAGTGATAATCGAAATAAATCGTGTAGGTTGAATTGGTGAGGATATTGTTGCTGCTATTTTTTTAGGGAGAAAACAACAGAACAAATTTCATTATAGGATTGTTTTCATATTGGTGAGTTTGGTTAATTGTTTATAGTTAGAAAATTGGTCAATTAGTAAATGTGATAATTTGATAATTAAAAACTGTGCTTTATTTAATTCGAAAATTTGCAAACTGTAATCATTATCTAATTGACACATTATCTAATTTTCTAATTGAAAAACTCTTTATTTTACCCCGCAGCTTTTTACTGCGGGTTTGATAAGTAACATGTAAAACCAACTCTTACTACCTTATTTTTAAAGAAGGCTCAATTCTTTAAATAGATCAAAAACTTATCGTAAAATAAACACTTATAGTATACACAGTAATTCAACTAACAGATTACTATAAGTGCAAAGAAATGTATTATAGACACTTTCAAGGAGGGGTAAAATGGAAAAAAAAGGAGGTCAAAATTGCAATTAACTATTATTTTGGATTAAAATTTAAGGAGTATGAAAAAATACTGGTCTATTTTTGAATTATATGTAATTACCGAATAAAACGCTCTTTTCCGGCTAAAACGTTTGCGTTTTTTTAATGTGTACTATTTTGTCCTTTTGTCTGAAGAGAGAAATCACACTCGAAACTCAACAAAGATTAGTGATTTTCTTTGCGCCTCGAAACTTCGGGATAATGTGATCCTTCGACTTCGCTCAGGATGACAAACCAGACGAAAACATTGTTATGAAAATGATTGCCCTAGCCCCGATAGAAGAGGAAATCCTTTTGTGCCGGTGTTAGGCACAAAAGATTGGAACGGATAGCGGGATTAGCTCCTGAAAAAAAAGATCTGGCTCTATCATCATAATCGAAATGACAAGTTTGGGCTTAAAAATCTATTTAATAACATTAAGATCTGAGTTAAAAGAGCTCTTGTATTTTTTGATGTATTCTGAAGGGGTCATCCCGAAGAGTTTTACAAATTGCTGTCTGAAATACTTAGGATCTTCAAAACCTACTTCGGCACTTGCCTGCGTAATATTGATATCTTCTGTAAGCATGAGCATTGCCGCCCGCCTGATTCTTACCGAACGTATAAATGCATTTAATGTCTGCCCGGAAATAATTTTAATTTTGGTGTACAATGTTCGATGACTCATTCCCATTTCGAGGGCAAAGTTTTTTATTGTAAAATCTCTTTTATGAATGTTTGCTTCGACAATATCGATGCATTTTTTAAGGATTTCCTGGTATTCCTGCGGCACTTTTTGGGTATTCTCTTTAAGGGTAATGCTGTCGAGGAAATAGGTTCGTAAATTGTTGCGGTTACGCAATAACGAATCTACACGCGCGACCAATATATCATCATCAAACGGTTTGGTAATATAATCATCGGCTCCGTCATTGATGCCCTGAAGATGGGTTTCGGGATTTTTTGAAGCCGTTAATAAAATGACCGGAATATGCGATAAGGCGTTATTTTCTTTAATTTTTCGGCACAGTTCCAGACCATCCATTTCCTCCATGGTAATATCGCTGATGACCAAATCCGGCATGTGTTTTTTGGTCAGTTTTAGACCTTCTTCGCCATTTTCTGCGCTGTACACGATATAAGATTCTGAGAATAATTTGATCAGATAGGCTCTTATTTCGGCATTATCATCAATAATCAGAACGGTGCGTTTATCAGTCAGCATGATTTTTTGAAAATCGCTTTCTGAAACCGAAGCATTTAAAGCCTGATTTTCTTCGCTGTCGTCTATAATAAGTTCATCAAACAACTGACTTCTCTGCGGGACTTCGTTTGTAATTTCGACATTATCAAAATGACTGTCTCCTTTTAGAAAAGTTAGTTTAAACGTACTTCCTTTGCCTATTTCACTGGTACAGCTTACGGTTCCTTTGTGTTTGTCGACAAAATATTTTACGATATAAAGTCCGATTCCGAAACCGGTTCCGATGGATACTTTAGATTTTACTTGTTTGAATTTCTCGAATATGACATCAATATCTTTTGTATCGATTCCGTCTCCGCTATCTGAAATTTCTAACTGAACTTCTTCATCGTTTTCTGTTAGTTTAAGATTGATTTCTCCGCCAATTGGTGTGTATTTGAAAGCATTTGACATGAGATTGAACAACGAAATTTCGATTTTCTCATAATCGCCAATAATGACAATTTCATGATCCGGAATTAGAAAGTTATAGCGAATGCTTTTGTCTTTTGCCTGATTGACAAAACATTGATAGACTTCGTTGCAAAGATTGTTGACATTGATAGGCGATAATCTGAGTGAGTCGGCATCATTCTCGGCTTTCCTGAAAAGCAATAACTGATCGACCAGACTTAAAAGTCTTCTGGCGTTGCGATGCGCAATGGCCAAATCACTTCCTGAAGATCCGTTTTGTACACTTTCTTTCTGAACTGCTTTTTTCAACGGATTTATAATCAGCGAAAGCGGCGTTCTAAATTCATGCGAGATATAAGTAAACATCGACGATTGTTTCTCGGCAATTTCTTTTTCTTTCTTGCTTTCTAACTCCGCAATTTTGACTTTATATTTGAGTTTTTCTTTGTTTTTACTGTATTGCAAATAGGCAAAAATAGCGCCGATACCTGCCAATACATACAATAAATACGCCCACCAGGTTCTGTACCAAGGCGGCAAAACTTCAATGGTAATCAGGCTTACTTCTTTATTCCAGCCTCCTTTAAAATTGGTGGTTTTTACTTTAAAAATATATTTCCCTTCGGTTAATCGGGCATAATTGGCTTTTCGGGCCTGACCCACATAATTCCATTGCTCATCCCAGCCCTCCAGATAATACGCATAATTTATTTTGTCGGCATTATTATAATCTAAAGCAACAAACTCGAGTGATAAAGTGGTTTGATCATAAGGCAGACTTACTTGTTTTATTTTTCCGCCATCCCATTCTAATTCATTTTGACTTTCTTCGATAGGCAAATTGTTAACGTAAAAATCAGATAATAATAAGTTATTCTTTTGATTGAATCCTTTTATAGCTTCGGGGAAAAAGGCATTGAAACCGTTTATTCCTCCAAACAAAAATTCTCCCGTAGATAATTTTAGTCCGGCATTAAAACTAAACTGATTGCTTTGTAAACCATCGTTTACAGAAAAATTACGGAATGTCTTTCGTTTTTTATCATATCTGCAAATACCATTGTAAGTGCTCATCCAGAGGTTTCCTTCGTTATCTTCAAGCAATCGTAAAACGGTATTTGAAGGCAAACCATCGTCTGTGGTTAATCGTTTGAAAGTGTTTGTTTTTCGATCAAATAACAATAATCCGCCTTCCTGAGTTCCTAACCAAAGGTTTTTATCCTTGTCTTCGTGAATGCATCTTACGGGATTTCCGATCGTAATTTTATTGATTTTTCGGGTATTTTTTTCAATCGAAAATAATGAGGTATAATTTCCTGCCCAAAGTTTTCCGTCGCTGGTTTCGGTCATGCATTGCAAATTCGTAACCGAAGGATCAAAAAGTGTGAAACTTTTTTTTGCTCTGTCAAGAAAGTACAAAGCGCCTTCATTGGTGCCACTTGCCCAGATATTGGCTTTTGAATCTTTGTAGACAAACCAAATGTTTTTCTCGATTTGTTTCGTGTACGGGTTATAACAGGTATATGGTGTAACGGTATTGGTTTTGGGATTAATTTTATTTACGCCTCCGGCCCAGGTCGAAAGCCAAATGTCATTGTTATTATCGCGTACAATTCCGGTGATAAATTTGCTTGAAAGTTTGTTTTTGTAATTGGTATAGGAATTGTTTTTGCGGTTCCAATATTTTAATCCGGCACCATCTGTACCCACCCAGACATTGTTTTTTTCGTCTTCACAAAAAGACAGGATAAAATTCTCTACAAGATCTTTTGAATTGTATTTGATGCTTTTAAAGTATTTGGGCGTATTGCTGAGCATACTTATTCCGCCACGAAGGGAACCAAACCATTTGTTGCCGGATTTATCTTCGTATAAACTCCAAACGGAATTACTTTTGGCAAGCTGATTTTCTTGTATCGCATTTGCGGGAATGGCTTTTTTGTTGTTACCAACGACTTTATAAATTCCAGAACCGTCTGTCGTGATCCAGATTTCATTTTTTTTATCTAAAAGAAGGTCTGTAACGCTGCTTTTGGTCGAAAAATAATTTTCAGATAATGAACCTGATTTGGTATTGAACAAAAATAAACCTTCATCTGTTCCTAGTAATAAATTACCATCTGCCGCAAGTTTCATTGCTTTGACTTCTATCGAAAGAGGGAAAACAACTTTTAAATTCTTAGAAGCATAACTATAACTGCAAACGCCTACATTCCTGATATACACCCACGAATGATTGTTTTTTTTGTCGTCCTGAATGGCAATGGCGTCATAATTATTAACGGTGATTCTGTTTCCTGGAACATTTAACGCAATATGTTTCCCTGTAAAAGAGCCTTTTTCGAACGCAATTAAACCTAAATTTTGAGAAGCTACTAAAACCAAATCATCTGAAACGGATCGCATCTGGTGAATAATATCTTTCAGGGTTTCAGGCTTTTTACCCGAAACGGCATATTGTACAGCATGAAATGTTGCGGTGGTTTTATTGTAAATACAAATTCCGTTGGAACCTCCTACCCAAATGTTTTTTTTGGAATCTCCCTCGATGTTATAAATCGTATTGAACAACAATGATTTTTTATCGTTGATTCGGTTACGGAAAACTTTAAAATTGTAGCCGTCATAACGATTGAGTCCGTCGTAAGTTCCAAACCACATATAACCATCGCTATCCTGAAAAATGGTTGTGACGGAATTGTTAGACAATCCATCAGAAATATCAAGGAATTTTACAGGATTGTCCTGTGCATAACTCAATGGAGAAAAACCAAATAGCAGTATAAAAAGTAAAACTAAATACTTCAAAATAAAAGATGTTTTTTTGAATTTGTGTAAATAGTACAATTATAAGCTAAATTTATATATATATCATAAAAATATAGTTATAAAAATCAATTTCAGCCCAGTGTTTATAGGATTTTACCTTGATCTTACTTTTTAATAAAATAATCCCTACGCGAAAAATAATTCCACTACGATGCTGTTTTTTTTCAGCCATAAGAGAATGCAAAGATTTTTTTTACTAGGCTGAAGGCTGAAATAATCTCGCAAAGGCGCAAGGACGCAAAGTTTATATTATTGATGACTTCGGCATGTTAAATCAATCCCAAAATAAGAACATAAAGCTTAAAAAACTTTGCGACTCTGCGTTTTTGCGAGATTAAAAAAATTAGAAGACCCAAAGAATCTCAATTGGCTTTAACTAAAAAGAAAAATGCCACGAAGACACAAAGGCACCAAGTTTTTCTTTTGCGCTTTTTAATTTATAGCCACTCCCGATAGCTATCGGGATAAAGGATTAAAAAGATTTTTAATCCTTTAATCTCTTAAGTCTGCGTGAAACACAAACTTGGTGCCTTTGTGGCAAAACCTTGCAGTAAAAAAAACTTTGTGCCTTAGCGCCTTTGCGGCAAAACTTTACAGTAAAAAAACTTGGTGGTTAAATCCTAACCACACTTAGATGAACCGCAATCACTACAAGTAAGGCAGCCTTCCTGATAAATAAGGTTCTCTGAGTTGCAATTGCTGCATTTTTGTCCGCGTACTTCGGTTCCGTCTACAATGTAGCGTTTCAGGGCACGCGTTACACCATTTTTCCAGGTATTTATAGATTCGCTATCCAGTTGCAGACTGCTAATTAAATCTACCACTTTATCAATTGGCATTCCGTGTCTTAGGGTACTTGAAATTAGTTTGGCGTAATTCCAATATTCGGGATTGAATTTATGCGAAAGTCCTTCGATGGTGGTTTTATACCCTCTTGTATTTTTGTATTGAAAGTCATAACGGGTATTTCCGTCTTCATTTTTATTCTTGATAATCAAGCCTTCAGATACCCAACGCGGAATCAAAATACCATCTTCATCGTCTACTAAACCGGTAAAAATTTCATACGGTTTACCATCTAACAATCCTATAAAAGCAATCCATTTGTCTTTACTGTTCTGAAAACGAACGACATCAGCTTCTAAAACCTGTGGACGTTTGGTTGTAAAAGTACTTGACAGAGTTTCTGCAACTTCTTCCTTTTTTTCTGTATTCGAAATTAAAACCCCTGAACGCGAACCATCACGATATACGGTAACGCCTTTACAGCCGGCTTCCCAGGCTTCCATGTACAATTTATTCACCATTTCTTCCGGTGTTTCATTGGGTACATTAATGGTTACGGAAATAGAGTGATCTACCCATTTCTGGATTTTTCCCTGCATTTTGACTTTATTTAACCAATCGATATCATTACTGGTCGCTTTGTAATAAGGCGATTTTTCTACCAACAGATCAATTTCTTCCTGACTGTAGTTTTTAGAAGTATCGTATCCGTTGATCATCATCCATTCTTTAAATCGGTGATGAAATACAACGTATTCTTCCCAACTATCACCTAATTCATCAACAAAATCAACTCTTGCATCTTTATCATTTGGATTTACTTTTCTGCGGCGTTTGTAAACCGGAAGAAAAACTGGCTCAATACCTGATGTTGTTTGGGTCATTAAACTTGTAGTTCCGGTTGGTGCGATGGTTAATAATGCAATATTACGACGTCCGTATTTTTGCATTTCCTGATACAATTCATTATCGGCTTTTTTTAATCGAAGTAAAAACGGGTTGTTTTTTTCTCTTTTAGCGTCATAAATAGCAAACATTCCGCGTTCTTTGGCCAGATTTACAGATCCGCGGTAGGATTCTATGGCAAGCGTTTGGTGTATTTTTTCGGCAAATAAAACGCCTTCTTTGCTTCCGTAACGCAATCCTAGTGCGGCCAGCATATCGCCTTCGGCAGTGATTCCAATTCCGGTACGACGTCCTTCATTGGCTTTATGTTTGATGTTTAACCAAAGATTTTTTTCGACCAATTTTACTTCATCGCTTTCCGGATCCTGACTGATTTTTTCTAAAATCGCATCAATTTTCTCTAATTCAAGATCAATGATATCATCCATAATTCTTTGAGCAGCAGCAACATGTTTTTTGAATAGTTCAAAATCAAAAGAAGCATTTTCTGTAAAAGGATTATTTACATAAGATAACAGGTTTATGGCTAACAAACGGCAGGAATCATAGGCACAAAGCGGGATTTCGCCACAAGGGTTTGTCGATAAGGTTTTGTAGCCCAGATCAGCATAACAATCCGGCAAAGATTCGTTGATAATGGTATCCCAGAATAAAATTCCCGGTTCTGCTGATTTCCATGCATTGTGAATGATTTTATCCCAAAGTTCTTTTGCTTTTATGACTTTAGAATATAAAGGTTTATCGCTAAAAATTGGATATTTCTGTTCGTATAAAGCATCTGCTTTTACGGCATTCATAAACAAATCGTCTATTCGTACAGAAACATTGGCTCCGGTAACTTTTCCCTGTTCCATTTTAGCATCAATAAAATCAGCGGCATCGGGGTGATTTACAGAAACAGAAAGCATCAAAGCGCCACGACGGCCATCCTGAGCGACTTCACGGGTCGAATTTGAATAACGCTCCATAAAAGGAACTAATCCTGTAGAAGTCAATGCTGAATTTTTAACAGGAGAACCTTTTGGACGTACGTGAGACAAATCGTGCCCTACTCCACCTCTGCGTTTCATAAGCTGTACTTGTTCCTGATCTGTTTTCATGATTCCGCCATAGGAATCTGAATTATCATTACCAATCACAAAACAATTGGATAATGATGCGACCTGAAACGGATTTCCGATTCCTGTCATAGGGCTTCCCTGAGGTACGAGATATTTAAAATCTTTGATCAGGTCAAAAACTTCTTTTTCGCTCATCGGATTTGCATAACGGCTTTCGATTCGCGCTATTTCTGACGCGATACGATGGTGCATATCATTGGGGGATTTTTCAAAAATATTACCTTGAGAATCTTTAAGAGCATACTTGCTTACCCAAACTGTTGCGGCCAGACTATCTCCTTTAAAATATTCTAAAGAAGCCTGAATTGCTTCGTCCTGACTATAAATAGTAGTGTTGTTTTTTGTAGCTGTGATTTCATCCATGATTATGCTATTTTTGACATTTTTTGTAAGTGGTAAAATTAGAACCAAATAAACTCTAAAAAAAATCAAAGAAAAAAAGTTTACAAAAAATCGGACTTATACAATTGATTATAAATACATTAAAAATTTATAAACATCAAAAAGTTAACAAATAAATGCATTTTTAGTCCATAAAAAAGAGAAAACATGACAATAATCATTGAATGATAATAATCACGAAAATGCGTTAAATAAAAATACAAAACGATAATTTTTCTTACTTATTTTGAATGATTGATTTTTAATTAAGGCTTTTTAAAACTTCTGATTTTTATAATCGTTTTATGCTGCTATTAATACTAAAAAAAGCCTTCATGAAATTTACCTGAAGACTTTTTTATTTAGTGTTTTAAAGATCAATTATCATCAATTTCCTTTTACTCTTTTCTAAAATACTTCTCCAGGCAACCATTATTAATGCTAAAATTCCAAAAAACATTCCTGCCCACGGAATATTATTAATTGTACTGTGAGAAATTATCCAACCTCCGGCAGCTGTACCTAGAAATACGCCCAAATTACCAAAAGAAGTAGCCAGACTATTCGCAAATTCTAATGATTTTGGTGCTGCTGAAATCATATACGCTGAAGCGTTTAAAAAACAAGGTGCATAAAAAAATCCCCAAATTATGATTACGATTATAGTAGTCCAGATATTATCTCCTGAATACATTAATATTAAAGGAATAATCACGGTTCCTGAGAGGAAAAAAGCCACTGTTTTGGTGATACTTTTCGTTAGCATTTTCCCGGAAAGCCAATTAGAAAAAACTCCTACAACGCCAAATAAAAGTAGCATATAACTAACCGTTGCCATGTCTAACTTTCTTGTCCGTCCTAAATAATCAGCAAAATAACTGTAGGTAGAAAACCAGGATGCAATCATAAAAAAGTTCATCGCTGTACTTAAAATAAAGGAACTATCTTTTAAAATCTTAATCTGACTTCCGTATGATTTTTTTTCGGGTACATCTCCGGATGGCATTATTTTAAAAATAGCAATTAAGGCCACAGCACTTACTATTGTCTGAACATAAAATGAAGACTGCCAGCTAAAAAGACTGGATAAATAGGTTGCAAAAGGTACGGTTGTAACCATTGCCAATGCAATTCCGCCAAGAACAATCCCCATTAATTGATTTTCCTCACTCTTTTTTCCTGAAGCTACGGCTGCCGAAATTGCGGTTGCTATGTAAACGGGCTGTAAAAATGCCGGCAACATTCGAACAATCATTAAAAGCCAAAAAGGCGGAGAAAATGCCGAAACAACAGTCGAAAACAAAAAGATAAAAATAGTGGTAAGCATTATTTTTTTTCGATCGAAACCTGAAGAAAGCAACAAAGTAATAAATGGACCTGTACATGCAATAACCAATGCAAATGCACTTAAAAGATAAGCTGCTTTGTCTATCGTAATTTTATAATATAAAGCAATTTGGGGTAAAATACCAATGATGCCAAATTCTGTTGTGATGATCCCAATCATTCCGAGACATCCCACGTATGCAATTTGTTTATTTAGCTTCATTACTATCTGAATTTAGTGATGAATAAATGGCATTTTTGATGGTTTGTCCCTGACTGGGTATTTTGGTGAGTGCTATTGCCCTAATCAGTAACGACGAGTATTTAAACATATTTTAAAAATTTTGAATTAGAATTGTAAAATTACCGTGAGTGCTTTATTTTTGCACTATACACATCCCATTGTGTGGTACTAACAAAAAAGTAAGTAATGGCAAAAAGAAAAGAGACATCTACCAATTCAGAAAATAGAAATTATTTTGCAACCTGTGATCTTACCTATGCTGTTTGCCTTATTGGTGGTCGCTGGAAACTACTAATACTTTGCAAACTTGAAAATGGAAAACTTAGATTTGGAGAATTAAGAGACCAAATTTGCAACATTACAGAGCGTATGCTGACCTTGCAATTACGCGAACTGGAACGCGACGGAATGGTAAAAAGAACTGTTTATGCCGAAGTACCACCGAGAGTAGAATATGAACTTACTGAAATCAGTCAAAAATTAGTACCTATTTGGGAACAACTTAGTAAATGGGGAGGAAAACATAAAGAAACTATGTCGCAAAAAAGTGTCGTAGAAGCAGAAAAACTAACCGAAATAGTATAAAGCATTTTTAAGCAAAAAACCACTCCAATAAGGAGTGGTTTTTATTTTTAATGTTCTTCAAAAACAATTAAAAGACTAAAAAATCATGAAACTTTAGTCATTAAATTTTCAATTTTAGAATTCGAAATTTCAGGATTAGCGCCAGGTGCTTCTGCTACCAAAGCTCCAATTGCACAGGCAAAATCTATGGCTGTCTGCGGTTCTTTTCCGGTAAGTAATGAAGTGGTTAATGCGGCCAAAAAGGAGTCGCCTGCTCCTACTGTATCGGCTACTTCAACAGGATAACCTCCATTTTCATACAGTTTACCTTCCCACATTAATAATGCGCCGTGTTTACCTTTGGTGACACACATTGCGGTAACATTTGTTTTTTCTGCCATAAAGTGCATGTTCTCTTCTAAACCGGTAAAAGGTGAATGCATAGCTTCGGCAATTTCCAGTAGTTCTTCATCGTTAAATTTTATAAAATCGGCAGAATGCATTAATTGTTCTAAAATTTCATACGAGTAATGTGGCTTTCTTAAATTCACATCAAAAACCTTATATACTTTTGTCTGTAACAGTTCTTCAAGGGATTTTCTTGATATTTCGTCTCTGCAAACCAAACTTCCGTAAATTAAAACATCAGCATCGGCAACTATTTTTTTAGCAAAATCGTTTAATACAATTTTATCCCAGGCTGATGGATAATTGATTTCGTAAGTTGCAGAACCACGCTCGTTTAATGTTACATTCACCAGTCCGGTTGGGAAATTTTGAGACTGCATAATCGCATCGGTTTCAAGTCCGAGACTTTTAACCTGACTGATAATTGCTTCTCCATCAGTATCATTTCCTACGCAGCTAATCATGGCGACATCGCACCCTAATGTTTTCATACGTAAAGCTACATTAAGAGGCGCTCCGCCAATCTTTTTTTCGTTATCAAAAACATCCCAAAGTACTTCTCCGTAGGCTACAGCTTTAAGGTTTTTTCCGTTATTCATTCTAAAACTATTTTATATTAATGTTATTCCGGTTGTGTAATCTGAAGATTCGAAATACTACTATTTTGTCCTTCAGCAATTAACCCCCATTTATTTTTGTCTCTTCCGTAGATTCTGTTTGTTAAAGCCACTTTTCCGTTGATGTACATTACCACTACGCTTCCTTCTGCAATTATTTCAACTTCGTATTTAGTATTGGTTTGCAGCTTAAATGGTATTGCGGTCACTTCCTGCGATGCTGAATTATATCCTGAAATTTTACCTTTTGCAATATCCAAAACAATCTTGTAATAGGCCCCGCTTTCATTGATATGAAAAACAAATCCCGAAGTGCCATTTGTACCTGATAAAGTGACCTCAGCTTTTATCTTTGCTTTTTTACCTATAGTTTTAAACGTTACTAAAGCTTTATTTGTTGCCCCTGACAAGGTATAGTTTCCTGATGTTGTCGTAACATCTCCTGAAGTTGCATCAATTTCAGGTGTGATTTTTTTAGAAAATAAATCCTTAACCTTTTGCGGCGACTGAGTTCCTAAGGTTCCATCAGCGTTTTGTGTCAGCTCATGAATTACCATATTTCCTGCCCAGTCTTTATTTCCTAAATCATTTTCAGGTGTTTTTCTGGCATTCCATCCAAAAACATATCTTTTATTTCCGTCAGAAGCTGTTTTTCCGGCATAAAAATATTCCCCATCGATCCTGTCAATTTCCGGCGTTGTCCACGGTCCGTTGATAGAAGTCGACATTTTATAATGTGTTCCTTTGTTAGCACTCCAATTTTCAGAAAAAACCAAATACCAGTAACTTCCCATTTTAAAAATATCCGCACATTCCATCATCAGGTAATTTTCCTGCGGTGTTGTGGTGTAAGCTGGCGCCTGAACATCCCACTTTCCGGAAACGGGATCAGCACTTGTAAAATGCAGCAAAACTGCTTTACGGCCCGGTTCTGTTTGTGTACTTACCAACATCGAATACTTTTTAAGTTCGTCGTTGTAAAATACATGCGGATCTCTAAAATCGTAATTATAATATCCTGCTGGTGCTGTGATTTTAAATGAAGGTACTTTTTTCCAGTTTTTTAAATCAGAACTTGTTGCGCACAAAACGCTTTCTCTGGCGTTTGACTGTATAAAAGCGGGCGTTTCGTTATGCCCTGTATAATAAAAGTAATAAATATTACCCACTTTTACAACTGATCCTGTGCCGATGGCAAAATCAGGATCAACAGTTGTGCCAAATGGTATCGTTTGACCTTCGTAAGTAAAATGAGCCAAATCTGTACTTAAATATTCATGGATATCATGAAATCCTTTTCCGGCGGGTTTATTTTGTGCGTCGTGCAGAAAGTAAATATGAAATTTTCCGTTGTCGAAAAAAGGCATGATATCTCCTGTATAACCCGCGCTGTAATACGGATCATTAGCTCCCATCCATTGCGAAGGCGGAACAGGAAAAATACTTGCTATCTCGCTATTGCCTCCGGAAATTGAACCTCCTATATAATGATCGTCCTGACTGCAAGAGACAAGCGAAAAGAAGATACAAACTATGGTTATTATATTGCTGTATTTCATTTTTTTTGGAATTGAAAGTAGCTTATTTTTTAGCTAGATAATTAATACTGTTTTGTGTCAAAAGTTTAATATTGGTAATAAACTCGTTAGACTGACTTGGTACTCCTGAGCTATTGGCTTCATTGTACCAATCATAAGCTCCCATCGAAATCACAATTACATTTTTATTTGTTGCTGTGTTTGGAAACTCTGCTATTGTAACTCTTCCGTCTAGCGAATCATCCCAAGCTTCACTTGCCAGGTTGGTTCCTCCGGTTTGGTTTCTCCATCCTTCTCCGTTTCCATAACCTCCCCATTCCGGTAAAAACCACCATGCGGTATGATTTAATCTGAAAGTTCCGCCTTGCAGCAAATTGGCTTTTCCGGTTTCAAAAGTGGATAATCCCTGAAAAATTGGATGACTTTCATGTCCTTTAAACGACATTCCCCATGAATTTGCATCGACAAATCCGTTTGGAGGGAAATCTCCGAAAACATTATTAGGTCCTTTTCCTGACGGAACAATTCCTAAAGCGTCAACATATTGTGATGCAAAAGAGGTTAAAAGTAAATTACCTCCGTTTGATCTGAAATTTTTCAACGCTGTGGTTACCGCCGGATTATAAGCAACTGAAGGTAAGTTTGCGGCGCTATCAAAATGCCACCAGATGACATTAATTTCACTTAAATCAGCTCCGTTTAAAATGCTTTCGAACGAAATATATCTTGCGCCCGGGAAATTGTCAAACAACCAGTTTGATGCCGTAACTTCATCCATATTAGTAATGGCGGATCTTGTTGCTGCTGTTCCTACAAAAGCTACTACCAAACCGGCCACGGGAACACCTACATTGGCTGTATAAGTAACGCTTTTACCGTTTGAAGTGATTATAAAAGTTACCGCATTGGTAAAATCTATTGTAGTTCCTGAAACCGGCGAAATCGAAACGCCTTCTGTTAATTCTATTACAGGCTGAAGCGCTTTCAGGTTGGTATTTTCAGGCAACGTCATTGTAATGGTTTTGCTCACATCGTTTACAGTTGCTGCAACTCCATTAATAGTAAAGCTTTTAATGGGACTTAAAACTACAGCCGTTACGGTATAATCTTTATATAAATTGCCATTTACAACTCTGAATTTTACAGGATTTGTAAAATTAACAGGCGTATTTAAATCCAGATTTGATGTTGCGCCTTCTACCAAAACAATTTCAGGTTTTACAGCTGTAATATCTGATCCGTAAGGCATTGTAACATTGATTTTTCCGGTAACCTGATCGATGGTTCCTGCTACTCCGTTTATTTTAAAAGCAGTAACATTAGATGGTGAATTGACATCAAAACCTCCGTTTTCAAAACTATTTTCGCAGGCTGTAATCACCAAAACAATTGCTAATACTGCCGCCATTTTGACCCAGTATTTATTGATAAGTTTTCTCATATTGATGGTCTTAGAATAGATTAATAACCTGGATTTTGTTTGTACAATCCCTGACTGAAATTAATTTGCTTTAACGGAATCGGGCAATACTCTTCTTTATGAGCATCAAAAAAGGCATCCTGATAATAGGTGCGTTTTATTTTTTCTTTGCTATAAAATGCATTCATTACTTCATCTGTAACACCCCAACGTACTAAATCAAAGAAACGGTTTCCTTCCATGGCCAATTCTAAACGACGCTCCCAACGCAATGCTTTACGGGCAAAATCCTGTGTCCAGTTGCAATTGCTTCCGTCTACATACGTATTGATTTTAAAGTTTTTTGCATACGGAAGTCTTCCTGTACTTTGCGCGGCACGTTCTCTGATTTGATTGATTAATGGCAAAGCTTCTGATTGTCTTCCTAATTCAATCAGGGCTTCGGCACGCATTAAAATCACATCGGCATAACGAATTTGTATTCTGTTTTTTGAATTTCCGTAAAACGGATCAATATTAACGACGCAGCTACAGCTTGGCGCCACGTTTTCTTTTAATGAGGCAAAATAGCCATAAGTTCCGGGAGATCTTACCCAGGCTTCTACATACAAAAATTCAGGATCATATTTGTATGGCAAGCCAGGCATTGCAACAGTATGGTATAATCTAGGATCTACCGTGTTGGCATCTCTATTTTTATAATCAAAATCCTGATCGTTATAGGTTTCAAATTCCGGCAAACCATTCGTTCCTGTTTTAAACGCATTTACTAAGTTCTGACTTGGTTTATGAAAATCGCAACATCCTAAACCTTGTGGAGTTGAAAGCACATCTGAAAAATTCAATCTTCCGTATAAAGTTCCGTCATTGTCTGAAAACTGAATGGAGAAAATAGATTCGGCTCCGTTTTCAAAAGGTCCCGGTAAAAAGTTATTGGCAAAATCAGGTTCTAAACTTGCTTTCCCAATTACTTTATCTGTTGCGGCAATTACTTCCTGCATATGCTGCTGATTGATTCCGGTAACTTTATAAGTTTCGTCCTGCGTGTAAGCCTGATACAAACGTGTTTTGGCCAAATACGCGTAAGCTGCTTTTTGAGTCGCACGTCCTACTTGCGGCTGTGTTTCCGGTAAAGCATCGGCGGCAGCCTGAAAATCTTCGGCAATTTTGTTCCAAAGTTCCTCGTTTGAAAGTACTTTGTTTGAGATGGTTTTATAGTTTTCTACCGGAATGTCTTCTGTGATATAAGGAACGCTTCTGAACATAATTTTCAGCATAAAATAAAAATGTCCTCTTAAGAAACGCATTTCGGCCATGCGTGTTTTTTTCAGCGGATAATCTGCTTCTGAAATTTTTTCCAACGCTTTTAAGGCTTTGTTTGCTCTTGAAACTCCAACATAACTGATGTACCAGAAGTTGTCTAATTCGGCAAAATCAGGTCTGATATTATTGGATACTTCAAAAAAGTGAAAATCCTGAATATCGTTTGTTCCACTACCGCCTTTGTAAGCATCATCTGAACGAACATTTCCAAAAGGCCATAAACTATACGGTGAATCATAATGGTCGTTTCCTAATTGCGCATAGGCAGCATTCATAAATCCTTCAACCGATTGTGGCGTAACAATATCTTCTTCTGAAAGTACTCCGCGAGGATTATTTTCCAGAAAATCAGAACAGGAACCCAACATTCCAAGCACTAAAAAACCTGTTATATATAGTAATTTTTTCATTTTTTTTGATTTAAGCTTTAATTATAAAGTAAAATTAAGACCAGCCGTAAAAGTGGTTGGCTGCGGATACCCAAATCCCGCGTTTTCAGGATCTACACCCGTAAAATTCTTAGCGTCAATGATCAGTAAATTTTGTCCGCTGATGTAGAATCTAAAGCTATCGAAATTCATTTTTTTCAATAAATCTTTTGGTAAGCTATAGCCCAATTGCAAAACTCGAAGTTTTAGATAGTTTCCGTTTTCTACATAATAAGTCGAAAATCTTGATTCTGCATTTCTGTCTACCGTTGTCAATGCCGGAATTGTAGAATTAGGATTGTCTAATGACCACGCATTTAATAAACGAGTTCCTTTGTTAGAACCTACGTCGTCTACGCTCCAGAAATCTGTTTGGTATTTGGTATTATTAATCACATCGACATCACTTGCTCCTTCCCAGAAAGTGGTGAAATCCCAATTTTTATATCCTAAGCCTAAATTAAATCCGTATAATAATCCCGGGTTTGGATTTCCTATCCAGGTACGGTCTTTATCTGTAATAACACCGTCTCCGTTTAAATCTTTGTAACGTATTCTTCCAAGCCCTTTCCCTTCCTGAGTGGCCGAGTTGTCTACTTCGTCCTGACTTTTAAACAATCCGTCAGTAACATAACCGTACATAGAATTAATCGGGCGTCCTAAGATATTATCGTTAAGTCCGTCTCCACCATAGTTATTGCGTACTTCATCCGGCAATTTTGTAATCTTGTTTTTGTTGGTCGACACATTTGCTGAGATATCATATTTTAATCCAAATGAAGTTTCGCCATGATAACCTAAAGTAAATTCCCATCCTTCGTTTTGCATCGAAGCCCCGTTTACCCAGCGATTTCCTCCTTCGCCAATTACTCCTAAATAAGGTGGCAATACCAAAATATCATCTGTTTTTTTGATGTAATAATCTACAGAACCGCTTAATTTTTGTTTGAATAATCCAAAGTCTAAACCTATGTTGGTTTGTGTAGTGGTTTCCCATTTTAAATCATCATTTCCTGATTGGGTTGCAATAAAACCTGACGGAAGTAAACCGTTTCCGTTTCCTGCAATATCATACGCGGTACCAAACGAAGTTGCCCATGTTGGACTTCCGCCTGCGTAACTTGCTAAATAAAGACTATACACCGCGGTATTGCTAATTTCCTGATTTCCGGTTTGCCCCCAGCCTGCTCTTAATTTTAAATCAGATACAACCGGTGCATTGTTTTTAATGAAATCTTCATTGCTGATTCTCCATCCAGCCGAAACTGCCGGAAAGGTTCCGTATTGATTGTTTTTTCCAAAACGAGACGATCCGTCACGACGAATAGTACCTGAAAGCAAATAACGATTATCAAATTCATAATCTACTTTTCCAAAGAAAGATAGCAATGAATATGTTGTTGATGTTCCGCTGGTAAACGATTCTCCTGTTCCTGCATCAGGATACATATAATCAGGCGTTTCGATCAGGAAATCATTTTTACGTAAAGTTGTGGTGTCATAAACATCTTTGTAAATTTCTGTTCCTGCCATTAAATTCAGATTGCTTTTTCCGAAATTCAGGCTATAAATTGCCGTGTTTGTCCACGTCCATTTGTCGCTTAACGACTGATCAATTGTTACAGATGTCTGATCGTTTTGCAAATAACCTGACTTGTAACTTCTTTGTAGTGTACGTTTTTTATAAGATCCGTAATCGATACCAAAACTACTTTTGATATGCAGATTTTTGATCACTTCTAAGTCAGCATACATATTCCCGAAAAGACGTAAATAATCGTATTTATTGTCTTTGTTATATTCTAAAAGTCGCACCGGATTTTGTCTGTCGTTCATTCCTCCCACTGGTCCTCCCCAGCCTTTTCCGTCTACAGTATGTACCGGGATTATTGGCAGCGCACGTAACGCAGGATCCAGAACTCCGGGATCTGTAACTTCATTGGTACGGGTCATCGAGAAGTTTTCGCCAATAACCAGTTTACCATCAAAATATTTATACGAACCGTTCATTCTGGCAGAAATTCTCTGGAAATCAGTAGTTTTTACCACTCCTTCATTTCCATAATATCCCAAAGAAAAAACATAACTTCCTTTATCTGAAGCATTAGAAACTGATAAATCGTATGAATTTGCGATTCCGGTTTGCGAAATGGCATCGTACCAATCTGTATTTGAAGCTTTCAGGGTTTGGTTGGCATCTAAATATTCAGGAACCAATACTTTGTTTAATTGTGGTTTGTTATTATTTACAGACCAGTCGAACTGATAGCGTAAATTATTATTGTTTGGATTTAATCCGTCGTTGATATTCGCCTGCCATAAAGCCTGACCAAATTGATTGGCATTCAATACATCAAGCTTTCTTGAATAATCTGAAAGAGAAGTATAAGTGCTGAAATTGATTCTCATCTTGCCTTCTTTTCCTTTTTTGGTGGTAATGATAATTACACCGTTTGAAGCTCGCGAACCATAAATACTGGCGGCAGAAGCGTCTTTTAAAACCTGAATTGTTTCAATATCGTTCGAGTTTAGTTCGTGCATTCCAGATTTTGTTGGCATTCCGTCAATAACATAAAGAGGATCTGTGTTGTTTAAAGTTCCTACACCACGAATCACAACTTTTGTGTTTCCTCCACTTGGCGAACCGTCAGACGAAACTTTAACCCCGGCTACTCTTCCCTGCAGCGCTTTTATTGGGTTAGGTTCCGGTTGTTTCATGACTTCCTTCATGTTAACAACGGCAACGGCACCGGTAATATCTGTTTTCTTTTGTTTAGAATATCCCGTTACAACAACTTCATTCAGCTGATTGTTATCGACTTTTAAAATAATATTGAATATTTTTTGTCCTTTAACATCAATCGATTGCGATGCAAAGCCGATAAAAGAAACGACAATTTTTGCATCCTGAGCTACATTCTGGAAAGAGAAATTTCCATCAAAATCTGTTACTGTGCTGGTATTGGTTCCGGAGATCAACACAGTTGCTCCCGGAAGTGGCATTCCGTCATCTGACGAAATTACCGTTCCTTTAATTCCTGTTTCCTGTGCGGTTATCACCAGCATAGGAAAAAAGAAAAATAGAAAATAAATGAGTTTGGTTTTCATAGTTAGTGGTTTTGTTTTTTTAAGGTTAGTTTATATTTAATTGGTTAATTTCTACGTTGCTCAGCTCAACTCCATTGTTTGAAGAAACAGAAAGTGTGGTATAGGGCTGGTTTGGAAAAAAGATCTCGGTAATTACTTTTTCTCCATTATTGTAAAATATTTCAATCGATGTTTTGTCAAGAATGATTTTAAAAACACCTTCTTTCTGACTTCCGTCTAAAGCTGCTTTGGTAATTGTTGATGCAAACTTTTCTGAAAAATCGATTTTTCCTGATTTCGAACGATCCACAAATAAATAATGATTTGTATTATCGATCCCGAAAGTCACTGCTTCTCCATTTGCATTAGCAAGCGTAAAAGTGTAGGTATCCTGTTTAAGGTTTTTGATATTGAAATTGACAATTGCTTTTGTAAAATCAATTTTGCCGGCTTCTGCAATCGCCAGTTTTCCTTTTCCTTTTAGGCTTTTTACTTTGATTGTTTTGCCAATGTATTTGTTGATCTCTTTTACTGGATTATTAATTAAAATATAATCGTTTCCTTTTTTGATGATCTCAAGTTCGCGTGCAATTGTCGTGGCACTTCTCCAGGATTGTGTTGGCACTTCCTGCGCGTATTCCCAGTTCGACATCCATCCTATAAATAATCGTCTCCCATCTGCAGCAGGAACATTATTCCAGGTTACGCCTGCGTAATTATCTTTTCCGTAATCCAGCCAGGCTGCTTTTTCTGTCTCTACTTTTTTAGCAAAATTAGATTCAAGTGTAAAGGTTGTTCCGTCGAAATCGCCAATAAAATATTGTGTTCCCGAACCGCCATTGACTCCGCCCGGATTTAAATTCTGAATTAAAACCCATTTGGTTTCATTAGTTCCTTTTACTTTTATCTGAAAAAAATCAGGACATTCCCAAACACCTCCATGAGCACCAATATTTTTTCCGAATTCTGATAAATATTTCCAGTTTTTTAAATCCTTCGAACTGTAAAACTGAGCGCGATCCTGTGCTGCCAGTACCATAATCCATTGTTTATGGGTTTCATCCCAATTGACTTTTGGATCACGAAAATCACGAATTCCCGGATTTTTCACGACAGGATTTCCTTCCTCAAATTTCTGCCATGTAAAACCATTATCATTCGAATAGGCAATATCCTGCTGTTCTACATCGATCTTATCTCCTTTTTCTTTGGTCATATCGTGCAATGTATAAATCGCTACAATCGGAGCTTTTTTTCCGGTACCTAAACCCGATGTATTCTGTGTATCAACCACAGCACTTCCTGAAAAAATGTATTTGTCTTTGTCCGGATAAAGTGCAATGGGCTGTTCTTCCCATTTAATTAAATCTTTACTAATAGCATGTCCCCAGTGCATTGGTCCCCAGACACTTTTTTCAGGATAATGCTGATAGTACAAATGATAATATCCATCAGCATAGAACATTCCGTTAGGATCATTCATCCAGCCATTTTTGGGTGTAAAATGAAAATTAGGACGGTACATTTTTTCTTCTGTAGCAACTGATACTGTCGATGCTGTAGTTTGTGCAGCAGCCGAATAGGGTTTACAACCTCCTATTGATAATAATACAGCACTATATAATGCCAGCGGTAGATGTTTCTTTGATGTCATGTTTTTTGATATTTTTTTTGGTTAAATTTTCACTTAATACTTCTAAAGAGATTCCTTTAGTTTCAGGCATTATAAAAATTACAAAAAGTAATTGCAGTACCATCATCAATGCAAAAATTAAGAATACTACTTCGGGGCCGATTTCTGAAAACAGCATCGGGATTAAAGACGGAATAATTGCGGCTAAAACCCAGTGTACCGAACTTCCAAAAGCTTGGCCGGAAGCACGAATGTGGTTAGGGAAAATTTCTGAAATGAAAACCCAGATTACGGCTCCTTGGCCAATGGCATGCGATGCGATAAATAAGAAAAGGAAAGTGGGTACTGATAATCCTCCCCAATTGTAATAAAAGGAAGCAGAAACCAATCCTAATGAAATAATATACCCAACTGAACCAATGTACATTAACAACTTTCTTCCTAATTTGTCAATTAATGCTACTCCAATTAAAGTAAATATAAGATTGGTTATTCCGATTCCTATACTGCTTAGTAAAGCGGTATTTTGTCCTAAACCTGCTTCTTCAAAAATTCTTGGTGCGTAATATAAAAAGGCATTGATCCCTGAAAACTGATTGAAAAATGCAATTAAAAAAGCCAATATTAGCGGGAAACGGTATTTTTTCATGAAAATGTTTTCATGTTTGGTTACTCCGTTTTCTCTCGAATCGTCCATGATATCTTTAAGCTCAGCCGTTGGATCAATTTTAAAAAGAACTTTACGGGCTTCTTCGTCACGGTTTTTAGACAGTAACCATCTTGGACTTTCCGGAATGGTCAATATAAATAATATATAGATAAATGATGGAATAGCCTGAACTCCAACCATCCAACGCCAGGCATTTTCGCCAATGTCTTTTAAAAAGTAATTTGAAATAAAGGCGATTAGAATTCCCAGTACAATATTAAACTGATACAAAGCTACTAATCGTCCGCGTTTGTCTGCAGGAGCAATTTCAGATACATAAGCCGGAGCTGCGATGGTAGATGCCCCAACTCCTAAACCACCAATAAACCTGAAAGCTGCAAAAACATAAGGATCGTTTGCAAAGGCAGCACCAATAGCAGAAATAAAATACAGAATCCCGATCCAGAATAATGTTTTTTTACGGCCTATTTTATTGGTAGGGATTCCTCCAAAAATAGCTCCAATAACTGTTCCCCATAATGCCATTGCCATAACAACAGATCCGTGAAAAGCATCAGATGAATGCCAGAGCAGCTGTAATTGTTTATCAGCTCCTGAAATAACTACGGTATCAAAACCGAATAGAAAACCTGCCAGTGCAGCAGTAATAGACCAAATCAATATCTTATTCATTGTAGATGTATTAAAAACTTGTTGCTAAGATATCCGCAAAAAAAACAACTTATTTTTAATGATGTTACAATTTAATTCTATAATTATTGATAGTTTGATACTTTATAGTCAAATCATTAATTTACAACGCTTTACACTTATTTAATTTTATTCACGAAAACCTTGTAGTTTCGATTTTGTTGCATTTAATATAAAAATGATACATGGAATTTTGAGAAAAGGTGCAAAGTAACAAAGGTTATCAGGTTGTAAGTTGTTAAAAAAACTATAAGTAAAGAGAATTTTATATTTTATTTAAGTTTTATTTTTTGAATTGGTTCTAATTTATTTGAAGATATAAAATAAAGCTAAGAATGAATTTAGCCCAGATAGCCGAACATTTTTTGGCTAAAGCCCCTCTAATATTCATTCTCTCTCCTCCAGCTGAAGCTGGATGCAATTAAAATGTATTATGCAAACAGGTTTGTAATACCCAGACTTCGCCGAAATGACAAATTAGACGAAAATCTTGTTATGAAAATGATTGTCCTAGCCCCGATAGAAGAGGAAATCCTTTTGTGCCGGGGTTCGGCACAAAAGATTGGAACGGATAGCGGGATTAGCTCCTGAAAAAAAATCTACTAATTTCTTTTGGTACGCAATAGTTATCGCTTTGTCTCGTACCTACGGCACGCCAATACATTTGGAAACTAATTTTCTACCAACATATAATACCTAAAGGCACATCTCAACTTTTGATTGGTATTAATATTTATCATTTTTATATTCTTTAGGCGAAATTCCAAATTTATTTTTAAAAGCGGTAGAAAAATAGTTGGGAGAAGAAAATCCAAGTGAATAAGCAATTTCAGAAATATTCATTTCATTTGATTTTAAAAGCTCTGCGGCTTTCTCTAATTTGACATTATTGATATGATCGCTAATATTAATGCCTAAAATTGCTTTTACTTTTCGATACAATTGCACTCTTGAAACGCTTAGTTTGTCTGCAAGATCTTCGACAGAGAATTTAGGATTTTCGACATTCATCTTAATAATATCATTCATTTTTGTAATGAAAGTTTGTTCCTGATTGCCAAATTTTGATTCAGGTTCGATACGATAAATGTTATTGGTATAATAATAACGAAGTTTTTCTCTGTTGAAAAGCAAACTCGAAATAGATTGTTTCAGGATCGAAAGACTAAATGGCTTGGTAAGATACTGGTCTACTCCGCTTTGCAATCCTTTTAAAACAGATTCTTTGTTACTTTGTGCCGTTAGAATAATAATAGGAATATGAGAAGAACGCAGATCTTTTTTTAATTCTTTGCTAATTTCATAACCATCTTTATCGACGAGATTGATGTCACAAATGATGATATCGGGCACTATTTCCATTGCTTTTTCAATCGCATCGCTTCCGTCGGAAGTATGAACAATATATTCATTCGATAATTTAGCTTTTAGAAAAGTAACCAGATCATTATTGTCTTCTATAACCAAAATTGAATGTTTTTCTGCATCAGAAATGATATGTACTTCATTCAAATCCGGTTCTATGTCGAGATTATCTGTTATTAAATTGGGCGTTATGTTTAAGTTTTCGGCTTTATTTACGATTTCAGAAGGTTGTAAATGACTGTTTCCTTTGAGTAAAGTAATGACAAACTCACTTCCCTGTTTTGATTTTAGTTCGATGGTTCCGTGATGCAAAAGCACAAATTCTTTAGACAAATGGAGTCCGATTCCTGAACTGTTTTTGTTATTGTTTGAGGCTTTAAAAAACGGATTAAACACATTAGATAATTCATTTTCAGGAATTCCTATTCCGGAATCTTTGCAGCTAATTTTAACTGTACTGTCTTGATTTTCGATAATCGAAATTGTAATTTTTCCGTTATCGGGCGTGAATTTAAAAGCGTTGGAAAGCAAATTAAAATACACTTTATCCATCAATCCTTTATCGATGAACAATTCGAGATTTTTGTTTTTACAAATGAGCTGAAAATCTATGTTTCTGCGAATTGCTTCTCCTCTAAAATTGGTCATTATTTCATTAGTAAAATCGTAGATCTTAGTATTTGAGGCTCTTAAAGTAAATTTTTGTTCTTCAATTTTTCTAAAATCCAGTAACTGGTTTATTAATCTCAGTAATCTGTTGGAGTTTTTATGTATTAGTTTTACTTCATCAATCAGGGCTGTTCCTTTAATTTTTTCATTTTCAATTAAGGATTCTACATAACTCATGATTAGCGTTATGGGAGTTTTAAACTCATGTGAAAGTCCGGTAAAGAAATTCAGCTTGGCTTCGTTGCTTTTTTCGGCCACTTTTGCCATTTCCTGAATTTCATTGTTTTGGTCTATAACGGTTTGATTAATACGTTCGAGTTGTTTTTTCTTTTTCGAAATAGAAATTGTCGAATAAATACTGTAAATCGTAAGGCTTAAAATAATTACAAGAAAAAAACTTAATAACCTCACCAGATTGTTCTGCGAGGCATATTCTCTTTCCTGCACTTTTATTGCTCCTTGCTGCGACTCTATAACTGCTTGCTGCTGATCGACTTTATCCATTTGGTTTTCGATAATTTCAGCGTTATTATGATCGATTACAATGGTGTTGAGAATGTTATTTTTAGAAATGGGCTCTTTATTGTACATTTTTAAAGCCAGTTTTAATGCTTCATTTCCTCCTGTTGGATATAAAATCGTACCATCTAAAACGCCGCTTTTTACCAATTCGATTCCGCCATTGACAGAATTTAATCCGTCGACTCCCAAAAACTTTATTTTATTTTCCAGACCCACTGTTTTTGCTGTTTCCCAGGCGCTTAATGCCATGCGATCATTATGGGCAAAAATGTACTCAATATCAGTGTTTTGCAAAAGGATGCTTTTTAGCGGTGCGCTAACGGATTCTTTTTCCCAGTTGCCGTGAATGATGCTTACTACATTAAAACGTTTGTTTCCTTTTATAATCTGATCAAATCCAAGACTGCGTTCATAGGCTGGTGATGAACCGTTTGCGCCAGTAATTTCAACGATTTTTCCCGAAGCTTTGCTGTGCGAAATAATATATCTGGCGGCAATTCTGCCTATTTCGATATTATCTGCGCCAAGATAAGCGGTATAATTTTCGCCATCGATTTTGCGATCGACTACCAAAACGGGAATTCCGGCTTTTATCGATTTTTCGACAACGGCTGTTAAAGGTTTTGACTGAATTGGCGAGACAATAATTACATCTACTTTATTGGCTATAAATTTTTCGATGTCCTCGATTTGTCTCGCAACATTATTATTGGCATCGCTAATTTTTAAATCGACTTCAGGGCGTAACGATGCTTCAATTTTCATTGAACTGGTCATTTGCTTGCGCCAATCATCTGTGGTCATGGCTTGAGAAAATCCTACCTTTATTTTATCTCCTTGCTTTTTATTACAGGAAACTAAACTTAATGATGCTAAAAAAAGCAGCAAAATATATTTTACAAGTGAATACATGAAATTATGAGTTTATGTAAATGAAAATGAGTTTTCAAAAAAAACAAATACCTTCTTAGACCAACAACCTGTCAAAATAATTAGGAAGGATTATTTTGTACTGACAAGCGGGAAGGCAATATATAATAGGGTAAAATTAAACTTTTATTTGATGTACACAAATCTTATCAGGTCTGTGTGAATAAAAAAAAGAGGATATTGAATCCTCTTTAAGTTTCTATTTTATAAACTGTAAATAATTTCTTGTTCTGGCTGGCTATAATTGCTTTGTGGGTTTACTTCAGAGGATTATAAATAAACTTTGTGCTGATTTTTTTTCTCGCAGATTTTTTTTTTATATCATTTAATCCAATAAAAAAACGATTAAGCCTCTTGCGCCGTGAGCTCCTAAAACTAATGATTGTTCGATATCAGCGGTTTTGGATGGTCCTGCAATAAAAGTCCCGAAACCATATTCCTGATTACCAATGCGATCATAAGCCTGATGCATAGTAGCAATGATATCTTTTTTATGAACGATAATGGCCAAATATTGTGCTATAAAAGGCGACACTCTTTGTCCTAACACATGGTCTGTTACCCAAAGTGCACTATTTTCGGCTACGCCAAAATGAGCTTTTATAACATTCAATTCTACATCCTGAAGAGAATGCGGATCATCGTTTGTCCAATCTAAACTTGCAAGCTCAGCAAGTTCCGGAAGTGTCGTTATCAAGCGTTTTTGTAGATTGTAATTTCCTTTTATGTATGCAATGATTTCAGCATAATTGGTCACTTCTACAGGATCTCCGCCAATGTTTTTCAATACTGTTTTATAAGTCTCAAGTACATCAGGATTTTCTGAACTTAAAAGATTCAAGTCAGGCAAATCAGTTACTACAGCGGGTTGATTCTGCTTTATTTTATTTAAAATGTCTGCTTTACTACTCATTGTCTTTTGCTTTTGCTTCTCTTGAATTTTTCTTGTACCATTCTCTAAAAGATTCTTCTGGAACGGCTGGCATTTCACGTTGATCGTACCATTTGTTCATTTTATTATTGACTAATCCGGGAACATTTTTCATTACAAAACGCCCTGATTTTCCGGCAATATTAAAAATAGTTGGATTCGCCAGAACAGTTGCCATCGTTTTCATTGCAACGGTTTTTGCTTTTGGCGTATGCCCTTCCTTAACCAAAACCTGACGCCATTTGTACAACTGGTCGTGTATATCGATTTTTACCGGACAAACATTGGTGCAAGAACCACAAAGTGTACTTGCAAAAGGTAAGTCGGCATTTTTACTCATGTCTAAATTGGGTGCCAAAATAGAACCTATTGGCCCTGCAACGGCATTATGGTAACTATGTCCACCACTTCGTCTGTAAACCGGACATGTGTTCATACACGCGCCACAACGAATGCATTTAAGAGAATTTCTAAAATCCTCTCTGCCTAATTGTGTGCTTCTGCCGTTATCGACAATCACGATATGAATTTCTTTTCCGTCTCTTGGTTTCTTAAAATGACTCGAAAAAGTAGTAATTGGCTGTCCTGTGGCGCTTCTGGCTAATAATCTCAGGAAAACGCCTAAATGTTTACGCTGCGGAATCAGTTTTTCGAATCCCATGCAAGCAATGTGAACATCGGCCAAATGTGCGCCCATATCGGCATTTCCTTCATTGGTACAAACTACAAATTCGCCTGTTTCTGCAATGGCAAAGTTTACTCCGGTTAAAGCTACTTTTCTCGTTAAGAAAGTATTTCTTAAACTCAAACGAGCCGATTCGGTTAGATATTGAGGATCTATATTTCCTTTTTCTGTTCCTAAATGTTCATGAAAAGTTTCGCTTACATCTTCTTTTTTAAGGTGAATTGCCGGTAAAACAATATGGCTTGGCGGCTCTTTACGAAGCTGTACGATATATTCTCCCAAATCTGAATCGATTACTTCTATGCCTTTTCCGGCCAGATAATCATTCAAATGACATTCTTCTGTAAGCATCGATTTTGACTTCACTATTTGCTTTACATCATGTTTTGCCATGATCGAATGCACTATTTCGTTATGTTCTTTCGCATCAGCCGCCCAATGCACTTTGATGCCGTTCTTTTGAGCATTTGCTTCAAATTCAATTAAATAATCGTGAATATTAGAAAGCACATTATTTTTAATTTTTGAAGCCGTTTCGCGAAGCAATTCCCAATCCGGAATCTGATGCGCGGATTTATCCCGTTTTTCACGAACAAACCAAAGTGTTTCGTCGTGCCAGTTTACCCGTTCTACATCTTTATTAAAACGTGCTGCAGCTTCGCTATGTTCTATTATTTTTTCTGATGACATCTTTATTATTTGAAAGTCAATTTTGAAATACTTATGATGATTTTTATCTAACCGCAAAGCTCGCAAGGTTTTACGCAAGGTTCGCAAAGCTACTTTTTTATCTTAGCTCCCGATAGCTATCGGGATTGCGTATTTTTTCTTAGCGTACTTTGCGGTTAAAAACTATAACCAACGCCTACTTTTAATTTCCCAAAGAATTTAATATTTCGGCGATATGAATTGTTTTAATCGGGCTTTTTTGTCTTTTTAGAATTCCTTCTAAATGCATCAAACACGACATATCTCCACCTGTAATATAATCTACATGATGATTTTCATGATCTCTTATTCGGTCCTGGCCCATTTTTACAGAGACAGCTTCTTCGGTCACACAAAATGTCCCACCAAAACCACAACATTCATCTTTTCTAGACAAAGCAACCAAATCTAAACCTTTTATATTGTGCAATAATTGCTCTGGTTTAGAAAAAAATGGCGCGTTTAATTCGGTCATCTGCGAAAGCTTTAATCCACGCTGACCGTGACAACTTACGTGCATTCCTACGCGATACGGAAAATTTCCATCGATAGAATCTACTTTAAGAATGTCAGTTATAAATTCGGTGAGTTCAAATACTTTCTTGCGCATTTCTGCTGCCAGTTCGGCTTGTTTTTCGTCATGCAAATGTTCTTTTACATGCAAAACACAACTTCCGGAAGGGCAAACAATATAATCAAATTCTGCAAAGTTGGCGATAAAATTAGCATCGCAGCCTTTGGTTAAATATTGGTATCCGCTATTGGCCATCGGCTGACCGCAGCAGGTTTGTCCCATCGGAAAATGAACTTCGCAACCTAATTTCTGCAAAAGTTCATAGGTCGCGATACCCACTTTTGGATAAAACTGATCGACATAACACGGTATAAATAATCCGATTTTCATATGCTGTTTTTTTAACACTGAGATATTTGTTACAAATTCGAACGATAATTGAAATCATCAAACCTCATAACGCGAATTTAAAAAAATGTATCCCTTTTTATGCTCTTTTTTACACACAAAGTTTATGTTTTCTGTGTGTTATTTTTTTATTTTTAAACTAAGCTTTCATTTTAAACACATAGAAACATAGATATTGGAAAGCTTAAAAGTCGTTTCACTTTTAATAGTACCACATAGCGTAATCACAAAGCTATGTGTAAAAATCTGGATTTTTTTTAACTACCTCAAATAATAAAATATTAAATCTATGTTTCTATGTGTTTAAAAAAAAATCACAATGTATTGAGAAGCTCTTATTTTTTAATCCTTTTAATCCTGTAATCTGTGGCTATTTCTCTCTCGCAGATCTTGCAGATTTAGCAGATTTTTATTTCAGTCTGATTGTTATTTTTTTCAGGAGCTAATCCCGCTATACACTCCAATCTTTTGTGCCGAACACCGGCACAAAAGGATTTCCACTTCTATCGGGGCTAGGGCCGTCATTTTCATAATACTATTTTAGTTTATCAAAAATGATATAAACAGATCTAAACATGCAAAGTAACCATAATCTTGTCATCCTGAGAAACGAAGGATCACACTAGAAATTCCGCAAACAATGTCGATAATCTTTGTAGAGTTCCGCGTGTGATCCTTCGTTTCTCAGGATGACAAAATACTGTATAAACTTTGCGTTAGTTTCTTGCGGAGATCCCTCGTTCCTCGGGATGACATACTAAGCGTAAAAAAATATAGAACATCTCTTAATCTGTACCTGACTATTTTTAATTTTTAATTCTAAATTTTTAATTCCAATCTAGTGTTTGTAAAATTTCAAATCGATCAAATCATTCTGAATCGGTTTAGGATTCCAGTTTTGATGAATCGCCAATGCAGCGCCCAAAGCACTTGCCTGCGCCATTGAAGCGGCAAAAACTTCGATATCCGGATAAGCTTCGGCTAATAAATTCATGAAAATAGAATTTTTGCTAAATCCTCCATCCACAAAAATCTTCTTTACAGGACTATTATGAATTACCAAATTAGTCGAAAAAAACTGCTGTTCTACCAAATCAAGCATCAATTGATGATAAGCGATTTCGTAACTTTTAAAATTACTTAAATCTCTTTTTTGAAACGGACATTCTTTTAGAATATCAAAATCATATTTCTTTGGATAAATAATCTGAAAATTTAAAGCCCGTAAATTCGACACTATTTTTTTATCAAAATAAACCTCTTTATAAGTATCAACAGGCACCTTAAAATGTTCTGCTAATCTTTTGGTTTGTACTTCGTGTTCGTTGCCCGAAAAAAGACGCGCAGCTTTTACTGGTTTCTCCGTGTATTGCATATAACACAAGCAATCGTGTTGTAATTCTTCAAAGGTTAATGGCTTGGTATTAAACGGATTTAAAGAAATACTCCATGTTCCTGTAGACAATAAAACAAAAGGTTCTGTAAAATTGATCGTGTACGGAATAATCGCAGATGAACTATCATGCAAACCAACACCAATGGCCAATTCGCCGTCTTTTTTTATAATATCTTTTCCGTAATGCAGCGGCGGAATTTTAGTCGAAATAGCTTCATTTTTAAGCCATTTATGATACTTCATTTTCTTAAAATTCCAAAGATTGGTATGACATCCAATACTGGTAATATCGGCGTAAGCTTCATTCGTTAAAAGAAAACTCAAATATTGTGGCAGATGCAAACAGTATTTTACCTGATCGAATAATTCAGGATTTTCTTCTTTAAGCCTGTAAATTTGCATTCCTGAATTGAGACTTCCTAACACAGGAGAAGCTGTTTTTACTGCAAAAGCTTCTTTTCCTTTGTATTTATTATAAAAGTCATTTTTTAATTCCTCCGGATACTCTTTTAAGTAATTATACAGAGGAGTTAAAACTTTTCCGTTTTCATCAATGTAGACAAAACTGGCGCCATACGTACTAAAATTGATGGCTTTTAAAATGTAATCTGTCAGGTTTTTTATTTCTGCTAATCGTTCGAATATCCAGTTTTTAAGAACCTCAATATTTTCGCAGGGAAAACCATCTTCGTCGACTGTTTCATCAAGATTTACTGATTTTTCCCAAACAATTTTATAGTTTTCATCAAATAAAAATACTTTCTTGTTTGTTTTACCAATGTCAAAAATTGCAACTACATTCATTTTTTTAATTGTAAATTGTTAATTATCAATTGTTAATTATAGATTACAGAATTATGTTTTTTTCTTAGTTTTTTTTTTAAACAACCAACATATAAATAACATTGGCATTAACTCATAACTCATAATTCATAATTAACAATTAATAATTTATAATTATAGTCCTGTCGCCATGGTTTTTAAACCTCTTTCTCCTATCAGATTTTTTCTAATGGCAAGACTGCGATACAATTCTACCGGATTTAATGCCGCACCAGAACGCAAACGAGCCTCAGCAACTAATGCGCGAACATCTGTACGGAAAGCATCCTGAAGGATTTCCTGCGCTTTTACAACATCATTTTCCTGTTGTGCAATTTCTAATGCTTTTCTGTCTACCAAAAGTGCTTGTGCATACGCAATCATGATGGCTTCTACAGATTGTAATAAATCTTCTAACGGATCTTTTATGTTGTGCGATGCATCAATCATCCAGCCTAAATCTTTGGCGTGATTCATTCCGCGAGCGTCCATTCCATCCACTAATTCATTAAAAATCAAGAATAATTGATATGGTTTTAAAGCTCCGGCAGTTAAATCGTCGTCTCCGTATTTTGAATCATTAAAGTGAAAACCGCCTAGTTTTTCTTCCATTAATAATAAAGCAACAATTTGCTCAATATTGGCATTTGGTAAATGATGTCCTAAATCAACCAAGGTTTGTGCTTTATCTCCTAATTTTTTTACATAAGAATACGATTGTCCCCAATCTGCTACTGTTGTAGAATAAAAATTAGGTTCGGCACATTTGTATTCTAAAAATAATTTCCAGTTTGAAGGCAATGCATCGTAGATTTCTTCTAAACTTTCTAAAGTATTTTGGTAGGCTTTTCTAAAGTTTAATTGTCCAGGAAAAGAAGATCCATCGGCCAGCCAAATTGTTAGTGATTCTGATCCTAATTCGATTCCGTGCTGAATTACTTCGATATTATGTGCAATGGCTTGTTTACGAACGGCTTTGTTTACGTTTTGTAATGAACCAAATTTATACGAATCCGTTTGACCTGCCTGATCCTGAAATGTATTCGAGTTCATGGCATCAAATCTCAGATTGTGTTGTGCTGCAAGGCTTTTTATTGCTTTATAATCTTGTGGAATATCCCACGGAATATGCAATGAAATCGCGCCTGAAGCATTGTTTAAAGCATGAAGCAATCCTACATCTTCGATTTTTTCTTCGATCGAGCGTGGTTCTCCACCTCCTGCAAAACGTCCGAATCTTGTTCCTCCTGTTCCTAAAGCCCAAGATGGAATCGCGATTTGAAAATCGATTAGTTTTTGAATAATCGATTCTGTATGACCAATTTCTGATGCGGTAAAGGCAAATTTATTTTGATGTTTTTTTAATAAGTCTTCGTTGTGAGATGCTATTTTATAGGATTCGATTAACATAGTATTTTATCTTTTAATAGAGATTACAATATATACATTAACACTTTGATTGTAATTGCTTTTTAGTACACAGAAACATCGTTTTTTGTTATAAATAAGGTGTTTCAAATTACAAGCTAACGGTTAAATTGTATACAGTAAACTCTGGTTTAACGTTACTTTTTTATGCTATTTTGTTTTACTCAGGTTGTGATTTTCTAAAAAAATCTAACGCCCGAATGGTATCGAACGTTAGACCACAAAAAACCACTTTTGCTTTAAAACAAACTTAAAAACTTAAACTATCTATCTGTAAAAGCCCATTGATACGCCGCCGTCTACATTTAATGCATTTCCTGTAGATTTATCGAGTAAACCGCCAACAAAAGCAAAACAAGCGTTTGCAATATCATCAGGCAATATAATTTCATTCAATAAGGTACGTTTTGCGTAATAAGCCGGTAATTCGGCCACGGTAATACCGTATGCTTTTGCGCGTCCTTCTGCCCAACCGCCAGACCAAATATTAGAATCTGAAATTACGGCATCAGGATTTACAGTATTTACGCGAATTTTATCTGCGCCTAATTCGGCAGCCATCAAACGTGTTAAATGCGCCTGAGCTGCTTTTGCCGAACCATAACCCGGATTATTTGGCCCCGCTACAACTGCATTTTTAGAAACAATATTTACAATATCTCCGCCAAATCCTTGTTTGCGCATTACTTCGATTCCGGCTTTCGAAACAATAAATTGTCCTTTTACCAAAATATCATACAATCTGTCCCATTCTTCAAGGGTGTGTTCTGCAATAGATTTAGAAATACTAATTCCTGCATTGTTGACTATAATATCAGCACCTCCAAAAGCTAATGAAGCCTGATCTAATGCTTTTTCTGTGCTTTTTTCGTCGGTCACATTTAGTAATGTACTTGCAACAGCATCTTTCCCAAATAAGGTAATAAACTCAGTTGTAGCTTGTTCTAAACGTTCTTCGTTGATATCATTGATGACCACACAAGCGCCTTCCTGAGCAAACTTTTTAGCAATTGCTTTACCAATTCCGCCAGCAGAACCTGTAATTACAGCGACTCTTCCTGATAATGCTTTAGGCTTTGGCATACGTTGTAGCTTTGCTTCTTCAAGCAACCAATATTCGATATCAAAAGCTTCCTGATGTGGAAGCGAAGTATATTCTGAAACAGCTTCCGCTCCTTTCATTACATTTACTGCATTGATATAATATTCTGATGCTAAACGTGCCATTGTTTTATCTTTGGCAAACGTAAACATACCCACTCCCGGATATAAAATCACCACCGGATTTGGATCACGCATGGCTGGCGAATTCGACTTTTTGCACGTATTATAATATTCTTTGTACATGGCACGATATGCCTCAAAAGCAGGTGTTAGTTTGGCTTTGATCGCATCAACATCTGATAAATCTTCGTTAGGTTCTAAGGTTAAAACCAAAGGACTGATTTTGGTACGCAAGAAGTGATCCGGACAAGAGGTTCCAAGTGGAGCCAACTTTGACAAATCATTAGAATTAATAAATTCCAAAACTCTTGCATCATCTGTATAATGTCCAATCATCTGACGTTCTGAAGAACAGAATCCTCTTAAAATTGGAGCTACTTTTGCTGCTTTTAATTTACGATCCGCTTCCGGCAGACTTTCTATTTTTTTACCTCCAAAAACAGGACGTTTTTTTCCGTAGTTATTTTCTAAATATTCGGCACATTTCTCAATTACTTCAAGGGTATTCACATAGCTTTCGTAAGCTGTATCTCCCCAGGTAAATAAACCGTGAGATCCTAACATGATACCGCGCAGTTTTTTGCCTTTTTTCTCTGCTTCTTCCAGACAGCTTCTTAACTGAAGCCCAAGGTCAAAACCAGGACGCTGCCATCCTACCCAGCCAATTTCGCCGTTGAACAATTCTTCGGTAATTTTAGCTCCGTCTTTTGCAGCAGCGATTGCAATTGCTGCATCAGGATGCAGGTGATCAATATGTTTGAAGGGTAAAAAACCATGTAAAGGCGTATCTATAGAAGGCGCTTTTGATGCCAGATCGAAAATACAGTGATTGAATAATTCTACCATTTCGTCTTCGAATTCAATGCCTCTGTATACATTTTCAAGATTACGAAGACGGTCTAAATAAAGTGCCGCACAACCTGATTTTGTCAATGTACCAATGTCTCCACCAGAGCCTTTAATCCACATTACTTCAGAGGTTTCTCCGGTTAGCGGATCTTTGTCCGTAATTTTTACCGAAGTGTTCCCACCGCCATAGTTTGTCAATCTTAAATCGGCTCCTAATAAATTAGATCGATAAATGAAAAGCGCTACTTCATCTCCTGCCAATGCTGCTGCCTTAGCGTCATCCCAAAGATAGCTTACATGCTTAAAAGTCATATTATTTATATTTATATTCGACATTGTTGTTATGTTATTTTTGTGTGTTTATAATGAATTTCCAATTCCAACTAAAACAATTGACAGCATGATGAGTGCAATCCCCCAAGCAAAAGTTCTAAGGGTTCTTTTAGAAACTCCAGACCATTCTTTGAGATAGAATCCCCAGAAATTCGCTGTCAGGATAATCGTCGCCATGTGCAAAATCCATGAACTTGCTCCGTTTCCTAATTTACTTTCTCCCATTCCGTAAAAGAAAAATTGTAAAAACCACATTGTTCCGGCAATACCTGAAAAAAGGATATTTTTAGTAATGGGTGTTTTGGTATTCGTATAATCTGAGAAAGTTTTATTTTTGAAATTCAGGTACATGCACCAGATAAAATTGGTGGTTAATCCTCCCCACATCAAAACGATATAAGTGACATTGTTTTGAAATAATGGGTTGCAACCGTAATTTACAGCGGTTTCGGCCATTGGTTTTCCCGCTTCGATTCCGTAGTTAAAAAACGAACTCAGAATTCCCGAAATAACGGCGATTATCAAACCTTTTACTAAACTAAAATCCTTGTCTTTGTCTTCGTGTCCTGTTGCAAAATCTTTTTCTTTTAAGATCCCTGCTTTTCCGGAAATAGCGATTCCAATAAGGCAAACTAAAACTCCTGCCAAAACAAGACGACCGCCTGGGTTTGAAAGCATATCGGTAAACGAAATTTTGCCTTCTGTAGGATTTAAATCATAATAAATAGACGGAACCAGAGCACCAAAAGCAGAGCAAAATCCGAGAATAATAGAATTTCCTAAAGACATTCCTAAATAGCGAACTCCCAAACCGTATGTTAGTCCCCCTACTCCCCAAATCAATCCCATTAAAAAGGTGAACGTTTTTATTGTTGGCGATGCTGTTACAATGATATCAACAAAATTTGGAATCGTTAAGTATGCAGCGATTGGCGGCACGATGAGCCATGAAAAAAATCCTCCTACAATCCAGTAGCTTTCCCAAGCCCAATCTTTTACTTTTTTAAATGGCATATAAAAACTACCTGAAGAAAATCCTCCGATAGAATGAAAAATGATTCCTAATAATGATTCCATTAATAATTTTGTTTTTGGTTAATTTGATAGTTAATTTGGTTTTGTAAAATAATAGAATGTAAAAAAGAAAACTGTCCTGTACTATCCTTTATAGTTTTGTTATTTATGTTAAAACTGAAGATTATTACAAACAACTGCCCGATATTATTGGAAATATAAATTTAAAATTTCTATTTTAGCAATCGATTTCGTAATTATTATATCCTCAATTTGCCTTAAATAAACAAATCAGCAAAAACATACAACAACCCTTATTTAATTTGAACGCTTTTGTGAGAAAAGTACCGGACTGAATTATTTCACCGTTTTAGGCAAAACTTTTTTTACACAAATTATAACTCAAAATTATATCGCAATTGATTGCTGCATAATTTACAAGACTTACAAAATGATTAAACTTATTAAAATAGATGAAGAGTCCAGGATTCCTAAATACAAACAAATTGTAGACTCGATCCTGCAAAATATTGCTAACGGAAATTTAAAAATAAATCAAAAAATACCCTCTATAAACAGTTTTAGTGAAGAGTTTTATATGTCTAGAGATACTGTCGAAAAGGCTTATAATATTCTAAAAGAACGAAAAATTATTTCTTCTATCAGAGGAAAAGGCTATTATATTACGCGAACAAAACTCGAATCTAAAGTAAATGTACTCTTCGTACTAAATAAGCTTAGTGCGTATAAAATGAAAACGTACAACTCTTTTATTGATACTATTGGAGCCAATGCACATACTGATTTGCACATTTATCATTGCGATGAAACTTTGTTCCTGAACTTACTGGATAAATTTGAAGGCGCTTACGATTATTATGTGATTACAACGCACTTTAAAACCGATGATTTAAAACACCTGAGTTTTACGGATGAAGTTGCAAAAGCGATCCAGAAAATTCCTGAAGAGAAACTGGTTTTAATGGACAATATTAAAATTGGAATGGAGGGCGAAATCATTAAAATATATCAGGATTTTGAAAATGATATTTATAATGCCTTAAAGGAAGGTCTTGCCAAAATAACAAAATACGAGAAACTGATTCTGGTATATCCGGACAAAGCAGTTTATCCGTATCCGCGCAGAATATTACACGGCTTTAGAAAATTTTGTGTCGAGCATGAAATCAATTTCGAAATTCTAAGCGAAGTCTACGATGATATGATTCTTAAAAAAGGAGATTTATTCATTACCATAGAAGAATCGGATCTGGTGAATTTAATGAAGCAAATTCGCGATGAGAAATTCACCCTTGGAAAAGATATTGGAGTAATCTCTTATAACGATACGCCTCTGAAAGAATTATTAGGAATAACGGTAATGTCTACGGATTTTAATGTCATGGGAGAAACTGTTGCCCGAATGATCCTGAACAAAGAAAAAGGACAGGTTAAAGTGCCTTTTAATTTTATCGATCGAAATTCGATTTAGTTTTTTTTGACGCGAAGGCAGTAAGGTGGAAAGTTTTTTTGAATTGATATTATATAAATGAAAGCTCTAGATGGATCTGGGGCTTTTTTTTGTTGAAGCAATTGGGTGAATTTTATTTGGTTTAAGGTTTAAAAATGCGCAAAGTCAGAGATATTTGCGCATTTCTTTATAAGGAACTCTTTGGAGAGTGGAGTCACTACCATTTCGGTATATAAAATCATTTATTATATTTATCTCGAACTAAAATTCAATATTTTTTTAATATTTATTCTCTTAATGAAAACTACATCTAACAAAAAATATATTAAATCTTCAAATCTAATTTTCTTATCCGCTTTAGTTGGTGCAATAAATTTGCTACTAATTCCTGGTCTATTATCATCAAAAACAGCAATGATAGTTGGCTTTTTTACAATAGTTTTTTTGATATTTCTCGGATTAATGATTAGATTAGGAGTATTTTGGATAAAATACTTACTCCTAATATTGGTCTTATTAGGCCTTACTAGTTTACCACTAATTATAAGAAACTTTTCAAATCGGCCTTTGAATGGTATTTTTAATATAGTACAATCGATTATTCAAATCTACGCCATTGTATTACTATTTAATAATAAGTCAAAAATATTCTAATAAAAGTGAAGAGAGCCGGATAGCGCGGATTTGCAATCCGTGCCCGCAAAGATTGGACGCAATGCAAATCAAAAAATTTCAATTGTCATTGATATTTTCTGGAATGCTATAGATTTTTTTCAAAACAAATCTAACAAAACAACATCTAAATCATTTTCTAAGTCTGAATAATTCCTTGCCGAACTAAAATAATAATCTTCAGCCGAACTGAAAGTTTTATCTTTTACAGGATTGTTATGGATGTAATCAATTTTTTGTTTAATAAATTTATTGCTGTAAATATGTTCTGCATGATAGCCATTTTGCCATACTTTATAAGTCTGGTTCCTTTTTAAATGTTCACATGACTTTTGAAAATATTCCAACATCCATTCTCTTCTGCTTGCAGGTTCATCTATTATAGTTTGTATTATTTTTTTTGATGTAAATTTTTTAAAATCTCTAATAATATCAGATAATACAAAACCATTAGTTCCTTTGCAGAGTAAATGAATATGGCTGCTCATTATACAATAGGCATACATTTCTAAACCTTTATTTTCCTGACAATACTTTAAAGCACTTATTAAGATGTTTTTCTGATTTAATCTTGTAAATATATTTATCCATCCTACAGAAGTTACAGTTATAAAATAGGCTTCCTCAGTTGTTATTGCTTTGTATTTTGTTGACACGTTCTTTTTTTTCCTACAAAAATAAAAAGTATAGTGAAAAGTTTTACTTTTTATTTGTGAGGTTTTGAAGTAATTACTTTGCGGGCACGGATTGCAAATCCGCGCTATCGTTGCAGAGATAAATCTGCGCGATCGGGTTGCAAATCCGCGCGATCGTTGCGGAGCTAAATCTGCGCGATCGGGCATTTGCGCAGCTTTTCAGTAAACATTTCGGGGAGCGAGGCAATTTAATCATCACTAACTTTGGAACACCATGTCGAATTTTTTATTCATTTTAGCACATTTAAGGCAATAATAAAACAAAAAAGATGAGCATCACTGCTCATCTTTTTTGTTTTATTTCTAAAATTTGTTCAATTTCAAAAGGTTAGAAATCTAAAATCTTATATCACTAACTTTGAAACACTACCAAACTAGCCAGATAAATATATTCAATCAATCTCTTACATTCAAATCAAAATACATTTTCAAGTAAAAAAACTGGAAACAATAAAGTAAGATGCTCAATAAAATAAAAAGCCTAAACCAATTCGAATCTATTTTTTTCTTATTAAGTAATACTATAATAATTGAAATGCTGTTAAAAACAAATATTGCTATTAAAAATTTCAATAAATTATCCCATAGTATTTCATTCATAATTAAACTAATCCAAACAAGTAATGTGGCTAGAAAATTAATTATGAATATAATTAGTATATTATTTTTTTTTATCATTAGACTGCTGATTTAAATATGTTATAACTCTGTTTAAAAAATTTTGAATATAATCGTTATCTATTTGTCTATGAGTACTTATAACAGGAACATTAATCCCATTAGTTTTAGCTGGATCATTAATTTCAACATCTTCACCTCCTATTGCTGCTCCAAACACCCCTCCATTTTTAACATAATAGTTAACAATATTTTTTACATTACTTGGAATATTATCATCGTCATAATCATCGGCCGTATCAATTGTTAACATATAATCAATTTTCAAACTCGGATTTTCATTAGCCATTTCAATTAAATTGTCTGCTCCTAAGCTATGTCCGACAACTATTACCCTACCATTTTTATTTTGCGATCTAAAATTTTTAATAGTGGTGGCAATATCTTTCTTAGTATCATCACCTTGAGATGAAGCAAACACCCCGACCTGCGTTCCTGTTCTTTCATTGTCGAGACCTGTAAATTTACCTAAACCTGAATAATCAATTCCAAGTTCTGAATCTGTTTTACCTGCATTTTGTGCTTGTGAAGCACCCTTTGGGGCTTCACCTGCGAATCCTTGATTTACTAATATTAAATTTTGAGTTCCTTTTCTAGCTACAATTGGTTCAAGTCCTTCAAGTTCTCTACAATCTATAACTCGGTTTCCACTAAACACATATGGACTCCAGTCCGTATATTTTTCTGTTAAGGGATCAACATTCATAAATCTACCAAGAGCATAATCATAGTTTCTATACTTAAAGCTATCCCAGCCCAGTGATAGCTCATCCTGACGCTCTTGGCCTTGGAACTTATATTTATTATTAGTTGGCAAATAATCATTATATCCTTCATGTTTTAACCCAAAAGGATAATAATTATTCTCTTCAATAATTTCAAGTACCTGGGTTACTGGATTTTTAGCATAATTCATGCGTACATTCCCTAAATGATCTTTGTACTGAAATACATACGAAAGAACGCCTGTCTCATTTTTCACATAACCTTCTGATGTTGGGAAAAACTGTAAAACATTGTCTTTGTACTGAAAACCTCCCAGATAATTGGTATTGGTTACAACACTGTTATCTGTTACAATTTTCTCTAGTTTTTGTCCCGCTGCGTTGTAAATGTACTCAATAGTTCCAGTGGTTCCAAAAGTAATTTTCTTAGGTAAATTAAGATGGTTGTATTCTATTTTGGTAATGCTTTTATTCTTGTCAGCGGTCAGATTTCCGTTGTCATCATACGTATAATCATCGCCGACTTTATTTCCATCTATAAAACCTTTATGATCGTTTCCGCCCAAACCTTCTGTAACTTTTGCCAAGCGGTTTGAATTTTCATCTGCATAACCGTACGTTAGCTCATCTATTTTAAAAACAATACCCGGCGCATCACTGTCTCCGTACCTTTGCAATGATTTAATATTTCCGTTTTTATCATAATCTAAACTCTCATTGTAAGCTCCAGAGTCAGGAATTGCATCATTAGGCTTGCGATAAATGGCGTTTTTTAATCGGTTAAGATCATCGTATTGATAGCCATACGAACGCAATGAATAATCTGATGCCGTTTTCCAGAAAGTTTCGGCGATATTACCGTTATATAAAGCATCAACCGCTGAATTGCCAGGTTGCTTGTTATAATTAATATTAAAAGCAAATAAATCCTTTGGATCACTACTTTCTTCCAGATTATCTATATTATTAATCCCGGTAAGCCAGCCTCTGATATTATAAGTAAAATCAACTTTTTGTCTTGAATTACCAATAGTGTCACCTACATTTTTACTTTCTAATTGCCCCAATTCATCATATTTGTTTGCTTCCAAAAGCTGAACAATTCCACCATTAATTTGATGCGTGTGAGTCAGTAAACGATCTTGGGCAGAATAAGTGAACTCTTCTCGTACAATAAGCTTAGTATCTCCTGACGTTCTTTTATGTTCGGTAATGGTATAAAGTGCTTTTCCTGTAAAGTCCAGTTTACTATCTGTAATGGTATAACCGTCAAAATGGTTTTGCGTTCTTGTGCGTATTGGTCGGCCATTGTCATCGTATATTGTACTTGTAGTTTCTCCCAACTTAGCTAAAGCTGTTGTCAAGACTCTTGTCCAGCTTCCTGTAGCCAAACCTTTTGCATTTGTTAAAACATCCTGCCCCTCGATCTTTGTAGGTATAGATGGTGGATTGGGATATTCATAATTATCATAATAATTAACCGTTAGGAGTCTAAAATTGATAGGTGCAATAGCATTGCTGTAATATGCAGGAATTTCATCTATTGTTCCTGATGTTTGTTTGGTTTCGAACAAAACAGTCGCCAGGTTTTGCGCATCCTGCAATGATTTTCGTATTACCGAATTCGATGATTGATTGTACCAACCCGTATAAATCGGACGACTAAAAGCATCATATTTGGTAATAAGCCAGCCCTCTGCATTCTCATCTTTAAAAGGCGAAAATGCAGGACCAGTGGCCACGGGGCGATCCAGTTTATCATAAACAATAAATTCCCATTGCTTTCCGGGTAATTTTTTCTCGACCAAACGATTGCGATTATCATATTTATATTGATAACATAAACCGTTTAAAACATCATCGTTGATGGCGCTAGCTACTTTTGGTGGCAATACATAAGTCAGATTTCCGTAAATATCATATACGTAATACGTATCGTGTTTTTCTCCAGAATCGTAAGTTCGCTTAAGAATTATCTGTCCTTCTTTATTTTTAAATTCTACCGTAGAACCTGAAGATTCACTTGGATTTGCTCCTGAATTTTCATCAAAAGTTACAGTTTTGTATAATTCATTTTCGGCATAGGTTCCGTCGTCTGAAAAACTAATTTCATACAATCCCTGACCTGCCTGCCACGTTGCAATGGCTTTATATAATTTTACGCCATCGGCTGATTTATTGGTTTGGTAATCGAGTTTGATTTCATGACCACTCCCCATAGCCCAGGAAGTTCCCGGAGCTGCTTGTTTTAAAACCCGGTTTAAAGGAGAAAGCTCATATTGTTTTTGAGAGAAAGCATTGGCGGTATTCTCATATTTACCAATATTATAAACCCTATCAAGCTCACTTTCTGACGCTGTCATGACTACTCTTGGGTAGCTTGTAGTAGAATTAGATATCCAATATGGTAAATACTCTTTATCTTGCCTTCCAAAGCCATCATATCTTACAGGAGTTATAACATCTTCACCATTTCCTCCCAGACCAATAGCAATACTTTGTACAGGACGTCCTAATCCGTCGTAATAAGTCACATTTTGACTCTTCTCCTTTTTTGTTAAGGAATCAAAATTTCCAGACTTGACTGGCTTTTTTGGCGTAACCGTATACACAAAATTGTCATCGCTAAAAGTCTGCGCCTGTAGGCTCATATCTGTAAAGGAAAACAAAATCAATACTAGTATATATTTTTTCATGTAAATTTATTTAATAAGGTATCTTTTATCAACTTGTGACTAAACATTTCTCAAAAATTAATGTTGTTGTATCTTTAATTTACTTCTACAACATATCTGTTGAAATACAATCTATTGTTATAACTTCCGAACCAACTTTTGTAAATGCTGTTGAAGTCGCAGAACTAACTCCTTTATTAGGCCCATAGTCATATAATACACCTCTAACAGAACTTGTAATTGTTATCCCTTTATAAAACCCCGTTCCTCCATTTACTACCACATAAAAAGTATCTCCTGTTGCTAATGTACCATTATAACTACCTGACGAATTTGCTGTTAAATATTTTGATCCATTTTTATACATACTACAAGATCCTGATACTCTATTAAAATTTAAAGTACAACTATTCGTTATAATTACAGAATTACAAATTCCATTTGCATTTGCATATGCCTGTCCATCTGCATAAAATTTAGTTAAACCATTAGCATTTGCATCAGCTTGAGAAATTGTCGAAGTAACTATACCTGCTGACTGACTGTAACTTACGTTAGATCCTATGGTGCCCGAAGTACAATCATTCTTTGTAAACGAACCATTTTTAGCAATACTATAGAAAGTACATTTCCCATTAGTATTTGCATAATTCTGCCCGTTATTATCGATATCACTTTGAGCTTGAGAATCTGCATCTAATTGTGAAATAGTTGAACTATATTTTCCTGCTACAACAGTATATTTAACTGTTTCAGGTGTACCTCCCGATTCGCAGTTATTCTTTGTAAATGACACCCTTTTAACATTATTCCAAAAAGTACATTTTCCGTTGGCATTTGCATATGCCTGTCCATTATTATTTATTTCTATTTGAGCCTGCGAATCAGCTAAAGCTTGAGAATCATAAGAGAAATATCTTCCTGCAGTAACTGTGTAAGTAACTGTTTCCGGTGTACCACCAGCTTCGCAATTATTTCTGGTTATTGAACTACTTTTAGAAGTATTCCAAAAAGTACATTTTCCATTCGCATTAGCATAAGACTGTATATTATTATTGATTTCTGTTTGAGCCTGAGCATCGGCCAATGCTTGAGAATCATAAGAGAAATAACGTCCTGCCGGAACTGTATAAGTAACTGTTTCCGGAGTACCGCCGGCTGCACAATTATTTCTGGCTATTGAACCACTTTTAGAAGTATTCCAGAAAGTACATCTCCCGTTGGCATTAGCAAATGTTTGTACATTGGCATTTATCTCGGACTGAGCCTGAGCATCGGCCAATGCTTGAGAATCATATGAGAAATAACGTCCTGCCGGAACTGTGTAAGTAACTGTTTCCGGTGTGCCGCCGGCTGCACAATTATTTCTGGCTATTGAACCACTTTTAGAAGTATTCCAGAAAGTACATTTTCCATTTGCATTAGCATAAGACTGTACATTATTGTAGATTTCAGCTTGAGCCTGGGCATCGGCCACTTCCTGAGAATAGTAAGAGAGGTAACGTCCTGCCGGAACTGTATAAGTAACTGTTTCTGGAGAACCTCCTGGAGCACAATTATTTCTTGTTATTGAACCGCTTTGCGAAGTATTCCAAAAAGTACAATTTCCATTATTATTTGCAAATGTTTGTAAATTATTATTAATTTCTGTTTGCGCCTGAGCATCGGCCAATGCCTGAGAATCATAAGAAAAATAACGTCCTGCCGGAACTGTATAAGTAACTGTTTCCGGAGTACCGCCAGCTGCACAATTATTTCTGGCTATTGAACCACTTTGCGATGTATTCCAAAAAGTACATTTTGCATTGGCATCATTATTAGCAAATGCCTGTCCGTTGGCATCAATTTGAGCTGTAGCCTGAGTATCAGCCGCTGCCTGAGAAACATCTGAACTGTAAATACCTGCTGCAACGGTATACCAAACACTCGCAGGTGAACCTCCGGCGGCACAATTGTTTCTTGTAATTAATCGGCTTTGAGCTGTATTCCAAAAAGTACATTTTGCATTGACATCACTATTGGCAAATGCCTGCCCGTTATTATCGATTTGTGCTACAGCTTGAGCATCAGCAGCTGCCTGAGAAACATCTGAACTGTAAATTCCCGCGGCAACTGTATACCAAACACTGGCAGGAGAGCCTCCGGCGGCACAATTATTTCTTGTAATTAATCGGCTTTGGGTCGTATTCCAAAAAGTACATTTTGCATTGGCATCACTATTGGCAAATGCTTGTCCGTTGGCATCAATTTGAGCTATAGCCTGAGCATCGGCAGCAGCCTGAGAAACATCTGAACTGTAAATTCCCGCGGCAACTGTATACCAAACACTGGCAGGAGAGCCTCCGGCGGCACAATTATTTCTTGTAATTAATCGGCTTTGAGCAGTATTCGAAAAAATACATTTTGCATTAGCATCATTATTTGCAAATGCCTGTCCGTTATTATCGATTTGAGTTATAGCTAAAGCATCAGCCGCAGCCTGAGAAACATCTGAACTATAAATTCCAGCTGCAACTGTATAAGTGACACTAGCAGGACTACTCCCTACGGCGCAGTTGTTTCGTGTAATCACCCTGCTTTGAATAGAATTCTTAAAAGTACATTTTGCATTGTTATCATTATTCGCAAATGCCTGCCCATTATTATCGATCTCATTCTGAGCCTGAGCATCAGCATCGGCCTGAGAAATATTAGAGCTATAAACTCCTGCAGCAACTGTATAAGTGACACTAGCAGGAGTACCTCCGGAAGCACAATTGTTTCTTGTAATTAATCTGCTTTGAGAAGTATTCTTAAAATTACATTTTACTGAAGGACTGGTGTTTGCATAGGCTTGTCCTTCTATATTAAGTTTTAGCTGTGCTTGAGAATCAGCATCGCTTTGAGAAATATTCGAAATTACAGCTCCTTCAGCAAGGGTATATTCCGTGCTTGAACCTACACCTCCCGTAGTACAATTATTCTTTGTAAAAGAGCCTGTTCTAGAAGCACTTCTATATGAAATTACACTTGTTGAACTATTATCACTACAATCTATTTGTTGGCCTTTGTAATTATAGCAATATTTTTGAATTACATTTAAATCTTTATCTTTTACAAATTTTAATCTCCCAAATGAATCATATTCATAATAAGAAGAAATTCCTTTAACATCTGTTACACTAGTAACACCAACAAGCGGATTGTAAGTATAAGTAATAATCATACTCTGAGGAAAATAGTTTCTGAAAGAGTTTAACGCATTTCGTAACATTTGCTCTTTACAACTACCTGACATACAATTATCATTATCTACATCAGATAAACTTTGTAAATTAGCAACATAACTGGCAATTTGATCATAAGTAACATTTTCTATTTTAGCAATGGGTTGTGTTTTGTTATAGCCCCAAATAATAGATGTAGAAGTTGCTCCATCTAAAGTATATTGTAGTATATTTCCTTTATCGTCATACAAATCGTAGGTAATTTTTTTATCAACACTAGCCTCTATATTTCCTGATCCTTTTTTTGAATAAATATATTTTGGTAAGAGTAAACTAGATGTTGAGGCATCATTAGCGTATTCTGTCTTTTGTTCTGATAATTTATTTACGCCATTATAAGTCAAGACATTAAGTGGAACACTAACTATATTTTTATCTTTTAACTCATTTATGAAAGGTTGATTTGTAATTTCAGAATCCTGAGCATAGAAATATTTAGTCTCTAATGTTTCTCCTTTTGAATTAGTTATAGTTTGATTTTTTAAATTGCCAGTGTCAAAATTGTACTTATTAATTGTATTTTGAACCACCTCTTTGCCACCATAATAATTGGTCGTTTCTTGTTTTTCTAATATGTAATTTATTGCTCTGTGTACCATTCCTTTTTCTTTGAAACTTGAAGAAGGTCTTGGAATTCTAACTACGCACGAAGACGAAAGTCCATTTTGATATTTTACTTCCCTAACATACTCAACCTCAACTGATGCAACATATTTAGACTCGTTTGGACTTCGTTCAGTAATGTAGAAGTTTTTATTCTTTTCAACCAGATTATTTAATTGGTCATTTATAATTTCGCTATCAAGAAGTCCAACTTTGAATAATTTATCTTCACTAGGAAATATACTATTACCACCTAAATAAGTAAAAATAGTTTTACCGTTACTAGTATTATTAAAAATATTACTTTTTTCAACTATTTTATACAAGACAGCACTTCCCCTATATTCAGACAACGGATATACGCTATTAAAACTATAGTAATCGTATTTATTATATGTTCCACCTGAGCAATTACTATCATCCGCAACGAAAAAACCTGAATGAAAATTTGGTCTTTGAATCATAACCCCACTGCTTTTTCCATTTTGAGCAAAAGAATATGTTGTTGTAATACATTGACCATCAAAATCACAATCCTGAATTTTATTTACTCTAATTCCTCCAACAGGTTCATTAAAAACAGAAGGATATTCAGCTATTTTTACTCCAATAGAAGCAATAGCGCCTATTGTAGACTCTGATTTTAAGTGATAAACACCTATTTTGTCAATTTTAATTCTTGCACGCGATCCGCTTTTAGATCTGTTAGCGGGGAACCATTGCATTTCCCAATACCAACTTTGATTGTCTTTGAATATTGGTGCAGCTTCGTTACCCTCTAAAAATAGAGAAACAGAAACGTCTTTTTCGTAGACGTCTTTATTTGCAATATTATTACTCAAATTGTAGTGATCAATATCAATATAAGCAGGAACTCTTTTTATTTCAAAAGTCTTTTCAACAATACCACCAATTCTTTGATCTGTTATTGTAGAAAAATTGCGATATGTAACTGTAGAAGGGTCATAAGGCAAATAATAACTAATTCTCCCTTCATCAAATAATACTTCATTTGGCTCATACTCTATTAAAGAATACCCCTTCGTTTGATATGTTATTTTTTTTAATGCCCCTATTTTAGTACTTTCAAAATCAGGCCTTATGCTAGGATTAAAAAGTGGATTGGTAAGATTTGTAGGTTTCAAAGCTTTACTATTATAATATCCCCAAAGATCTTTTTTAAAATAAGTATTTTCTAAATCTGAAGTCAATGGATAATCTATGGTCATATCATACTCCATTTGATTAATAACCTCATTATTATAGCTTACGTTTAATAAATTAGCTTTTCTTCCATACCATTGTGAATACGAAAAACCATAATTCTTAATTTCGTTGCTAATATTATTTTTTATTACTATATTTTTTATTAAAGCAATCCCATGTTCTACCGGATTATAATCATAGGATAATTCAATAATATATTTATTGGATATTATTTTTTTTAGATTTAAAACATCCATATTTACATTAGTTTCTGATATTTCTAAAGAAGCCGATGGCGAAATATTAGAATATTGATCTGAAGTTGTGGTCAAAGTTTCATTTAAATATCTTTCAGAATGTGAAATCGGATTATCGTATTGAAATTGAATTTTATTATTTGTATTTGGAAAATTAATTTCAGTTAATAAATATGCAGATGTATAAGAATATGAACGATCTCCTTGTGTTTTATAAGCCCTGGCTGCTAAATCAAAAGTATAACTGATTCCTCTGTCATCAATTACTTTAAAACCATTGTTTGGCAGACGAACTACCTTATAATTTTCATTTTTTATAAAAACAGGATTTCCATCTTTATCGATATAAAATACACTATTAATATTTCCAACATTAATGGTGTATTTATCAGGCTCTCCATCAATTGATTTTGTAGAAAGCCTCATTAAAAGTTCTGATATTTTACTATCAAGATTAGGGGAGTCTAAATTAAAAGGAGGACGTGAATAATAATACGCATCAATGTATGCTTTACTGTTTTCATTATTATTATCATCCAATCCATTAATTGTATGCAGTATAGAACCTCCAACATTTAAAGTCCAACCTACTCCTGCATGACCTGGAGTATCGTCTAATAGTAATCCCGAGTAATTATAAGATAAATTAATCGGCATCGTAAGATCTCCTTCTTTTATTTCAAATATTGGAATTGTATAATTAATTCTACCAGTAGAAATATCTATCGGAATATCACCTACTTTACTCACAGAAGCTACTTGAGGAGTTGTAGCAGTTATATCTGGAACATACTTCGTTCTACCTTCCTCGGCTTGAGCTATTATTGAAGTCGAATAAAAACAAAGGCTGACTAGAAATAAAAGAACAAGATAATATTTTTTCATATTTAATTTAATTTTTGAATTAGTAGGATTTAAAAATGATCACAATCTGAAGACATTTTAAAAATTTTATTTCATCAGATTATCTACCATTCTTGTATTGGCTCTCTCTATTGCATTTGTTTACCTAAGCATTAAAATATTTAGATCCAATTAACATTTATTGCATTATATGTTTTTATTATATGATGAGTTGCTACAGTTTAAATTATCTTCCAAAGGAGAAATATTATAATTTAGAATATAATTATCGCACTGATTTTATCACTTTAACCGATTCGGTTTTTACATCGGTTTTGATCTTGATGATATATATTCCCTCTGAATATGTGCTTAGATTTACCGGTACAGTTCTGCTGGTAATGCCAAATTCCTGTAGAATTCTTCCTGTCATGTCAACCAAAGTGGCTGTGCCTTCCTTAAAATCATAACCAATAATTACATTGGTAAAAGTTGTTACAGGATTGGGGATAGCCTCAATACTGGATTTAACTTTCTCTACTTTTTCTTTGTCTTTTAGTTTTACTACCCAAAAGTCATTGCCTCCAATACTTCCATTTTTATCTTTTGATGCGCTTGAATTAGAGGTTCCTGCCATGAGATAACCACCATCTCGGGTCTCTACTAACTTTCTAAGAATATCCTCTCCTGCGCTTCCTACTGTTTTCTTCCAGATTTCTTCGCCTTTCTCATCTATCTTTAAAGCGATATAGTCGTTAATCCCGTCTTTTTCTTTATTGACCATATTCATGGCTTTTCCAACGATACCTTCTCTCGGGCGTTTGTTTTCACTTTGTGCATAACCGCCTATTAAGTAAGTCTGATCTTTGTTTTCTACCAAAGAAGTCAAAATATCTACCTTTCCAAAATCATACGTTTTACTCCATAAAACCTCTCCATCTCTAGCTAATTTTAATACCCAGTAATCTGTTCCGTTACTTACTATACCTCCCATGGTGGTAAGGGCATTTTTGCTGTTGGAATTTCCTCCTACAATATAACCTTCATCGCTAGTCTGATGAATTACATAGGGCTGGTCATCTCCTTCTGCTCCGTAAGTATTTTGCCACTGAATTTCGCCAGTATCGGTTATTTTAATGATCCAAAAGTCTCCAATACCTTTATTACTTACTGTTTTATCACCTGAAATGGGAGAATTAGAATATCCGGCCAAAATGTATCCGTTATCTGTGGTTTGTTCCATACTTCGCAAAACATCAGCGTATTGACCTCCATAGGTTCTTTGCCATTCGATGTCTCCTTGTTTGTCTAGTTTTACAATCCAATAATCCATATTTCCTCTGCTTTTTTCAGATTTATTAAATAAATCAGCTTTAGTAGTGGTAATGGATTTTGCGTCTGGTTTGATTGAAATCACCGGAGGATTAGAGCTTGAAGAACCTCCCAATATATAGCCTCCGTCTTTCGTCTGAAAAGCACATAATAATTCATCCTGGCCTGAACCTCCAATGGTTCTTTGCCATTGTTCGCCGCCAGATGCATCCAATTTTACCACCCAAAAATCAGTAATTCCTTTACAGTCCTCTTTTTTCTGAAAGCCCGTGCTGGAACTTGAAGTCCCAGCCAGAATAAAACCACCGTCTCTGGTGTTTTTAATACTTTGAAGTAAATCAAATCCGCTTCCGCCAATGCTTTTTTGCCAGTCCAGATCACCTTTTTCATTCATTTTCCAGATCCAGAAATCCAGATCACCCTGATTATCATCGGTTTTATTACCGGTTTTATTAGACAAAGAACTCCCGGCCAAAACAAAACCGTAATCGGCTGTTGGCTGGGCATCAAAAAGATAATCGGCATGGGCTCCTCCATATGATTTTTCCCAAAGGATGTCCTGGGAGTGGGCAAATAATGGAAAAACAAATAGTAGTAGGTAAAGTTTTTTCATACGCAATGTAGATTTGGGCAATTTATTTTTTACTCACAAATCTAAACTACTACAACTTCAGAATTTTACGGTTTCCCACATTCTGTTCTTTATTTAACAAAATCAAGTACTTAAACGTAGTATTTTATCTATACAAAAACATTAAATATATTAGCAAGATTCCTGCTTTTATTGGTTTTAAAGAACTAATATAATCCTTAAAAAATATTCTAACATTTTGTTTCATTTTTGTTAATTATAACTAAATGATTGATATTTTTTACAATTAAAGCTAAAACAAAAAAAGCTCCAGATCCCTCCAAAGCTTTTTTTAATAAATATAACTAATTAACTCAACCAATCACTAACCAGCTTTCTATAAGTTTCCCCAATTGGTAATTGTTCCCCGCTAGTTAATTGTATTTGGTTTCCTTCGATGATTTTTATTTTATTTTTTGGAATAATAAACGAACGATGAATACGCACAAATTGATTGATGGGAAGTTTTTCCAGAATATCTTTCATATTCTCTAAAACCATCACTTTTTCGCCTTTTGTATGAATTCGGATATAGTCTTTTAGGCCTTCGATATAAAGAATATTTTCTGTGGCAATTTTATGGTGTTTTCTGTCGGCTTTTACGAATAGAAAATCTTCGGTTTGATGGTTTTGAAAAGTTTCCTGCCAGCGAATAAATTTCTCGACGCTTTGATAGAAACGATTAAAAACGATTGGTTTGAGCAAATAATCAATGACATGAAACTGAAAAACATCTAAAGCATAATCCGGATAAGCTGATGTAATAATGAAATTATGTTTTTGATTGAACATTTGCATTAATTCGATACCAGTTAATTGTGGCATTTGAATGTCGATAAAAACCAAATCAACTACTTCGGTATTAAGGATTTCTATTGCTTTAAAAACATCCGAATCTGCGTATAAAACATTTAATCTTGGCACTTTTGATGCATAATCCGCCATGAGTTTTACAGCAAATGGTTCGTCATCTAATATGATACAATTTATTTTTTTCATTTTAAATCTATTTCAAGTTCAGCCGTAAACTGGTTATTTTGATTCGTTAATTTTATTTGATGTTTTTGCGGATAATGAATTTCTAATCTCTTTTTTAGATTGTCCAGTCCAATGCCTCCCAGTTTATCTTTCTTTTGTACAGCGATGTCATTTATGACCTTAAAATTAAGTATTTTATCTTCTAATTTTAAAGCAATTACAATGGGTTTTACATTAGAGGTTATGCCATGTTTTAAAGCATTTTCGACTAATGGTGATAAAATATAAGGCGGAATTTCTTCAGAAAGATTTTCTGTTTCCACTTTAAAATCAATACAAGTACTTTCCTGATGTCTTAATTGTTCGAGCTCGATATACGCTTTTATATAATCGATTTCATCTGTTAGTTTAATCTTTTCTTTTTGAGATTCGTAGGTCGTAAAACGCATGATCTGACTTAACTTTTCAATTGCTGTCAAAGATTTATCCGACTGAAAATAAACCATCGAATAGATGTTATTTAATGTATTAAAAATAAAATGTGGGTTAATTTGTGCTTTCAGAAATTTGATTTCGGTATTCTTATTCTCTTCCAGAATAATCTGATTGTATTCTAATAAACGAATAAAATAAATTACAAACCAAAGCAGCGAACTCAAAATAATAGACATGCTGCTGTAATGCAGATTATCCTCCATATAGCCAAAGAAAGTTGGGTTGTTGTAATTTATTTTATCGAATAATATTTTGGTTATCACTTGCTCAAAAAGCCATCTTAAAAAAGTAAAAAAGAAATACGAAACTAATACTCCGGCAAAAAATCTTTTCCATTGAAAGGATTTAAAAACCAATTTCATCACAACAAAATAATGAAAGTAAAAGGTCAAAACAAATACGATCATGTAGGTCGAAAGAAATAAATCAGGCAGATAATTTTTGGCTAAAACGAGATTTTTGACAAATGTAAAATACCCCATTAAAAACCAATATATAATATGAATGAGTACTTCTACCCTTTTTGATAATGTTCCTTTATACATGCTTTTGTATTTTTTTTCAAAGATATACATTCATAAAAAAGTGCAAAGCCGGGTTTGTAGATTAATCACGGGGGTTTGTCGATAAAAGTAGTTTTCGGGATTTTTTCAGCACAGTTTTGCACTGTAATTAAATCAAAAATCATGAAAAAAATTAGCCTTTTACTACTTGTACTTTTATATCAAACGTATTCTTTTGGTCAACAATACGAACTTAAAGGAAAAGTTACTAATCAAAATAAACAAGCTGTTGAATTTGTAATCAGCAGTTTATTAAATAATCAGAAAAAATTAATCGCGCAGGCGACGACCGATAGTTTGGGAAGTTTTTCTATAAAAGCCGAAAAAGGAAATTATCGTTTGATACTGGAACAATTTGGAACAGAATATCTCAACAAAGAAATTACACTGAACCAAAATATTGATCTTGGAGTAATCGAAATTAAAGAATCAGTTCAACTTGAAGGCGTGACTTTAAAAACAAGAAAAAAACTGATCGAGCAAAAGGTGGACCGACTTGTTTTTAATGTCGAAAATTCTGTAACGGCAACTGGCGGAACGGCTTTAGATGCATTAAAAGCAACTCCAACAGTAAGGGTTCAGAATGAGATTATTTCGATTGTGGGCAAAGGTGAAATTCTTGTTATGATTGATGATCGTTTGCAAAGAATGCCACAGGAGGATCTGGCAGCCTTTCTTAAATCAATTCCGTCAGATAATATTAAAAGTATCGAAGTCATTACGACTCCGCCTGCAAAATATGATGCTGAAGGCAATAGCGGACTTATTAATATTAAATTAAAAACAGCAAAAGCGAATTCGTGGAATGCGAATATTGGAACTTCATACACTCAAAAAACATACGCAGGCGGAAATGTGAATGGACTATTTACTTACAATCATGATAATCTTTCTGTTGAAGCTTCTGTTAGTACAGGAAAACAAACCTTATTAACGAATTCTGAAAGCAATATTTTTTATAAAGATGAAACCTGGAAACAGGAAGTAAAAAACAAATCGATTGCTGATGTATTGAGCGTAGGTTTAGGTTTTGATTATAAACTAACGAGTAAATGGACTACAGGCGTTAAATATCTCGGTAGTTTTACAGATAAAACAGCTTCAAATAGTCCATTTACGACCCGATACAATAACGAAAACGGAATGATCGATTCGTATATTGCTTCGAATGTTAATGCCGAAAATAACCCAAAAATGAATGCTGTGAACTTTCATAATACTTTTGTATTAGACACTTTAGGAAAAAACATTGCTGTCGATTTGGATTATTTTGATTACAACAAAAACGATTATCGTTTCTTTTCAGGAAATGAATTAGACGCTGGTAAAAATACTATTCCGAACAGCTTTTTTTCTTCTACCAATTCTAACATGAATACGATCAAAAATTACTCGGCCAATATTGATGTTACTTTACCTTATGACTGGGCGAATATTAGTTTTGGAGCAAAAGTTTTTCATAATAATACCGATAATAATCTGGTTGTATACGACAACGAAACGGGAACCCCTGTTTTTAATACCAATCAGTCGAATGTTTTTAATTATAAAGAATACAATCAGGCTTTGTATTTTTCCGGAAGCAAAAAAATAAATACCAAATGGGAAACTCAGATTGGTTTGCGAATGGAAGCGACTCAAACCAAAGGTTATTCTGAAAATCTCGATCAGACGAATACCAATAATTATGTGAAGTTTTTTCCAACGGCTTATGTAACTTATGTTCCTAACGAAAACAATTCTTTCTCGTTAAACTACAGCCGAAGAATACGCAGACCTGATTTTGATTATTTGAATCCTTTTGTAATTAAAACAAGTCCTTATTATTATTCTGAAGGAAATCCGTACTTAAAACCTTCGTTGATTGATAATTTTGAATTTTCGTTTATCCGAAATCAAAAATGGGTGAATTCGGTTTATTTTTCTCAGGTTTCAGATTTCGGACAGGAATTATCTATCATCGATCCTGATACAAATGTTACCAGAAGTACGCCTATAAATTATGCTAATACGTATCAAATTGGACTTTCGACTTCTTATAATTTCAATAAATGGTCGTGGTGGAATAGTTTTACAGGATTTAATCTTAACTATCAAAATGTAAAATCAAAAACAGATTTTATTGCTTCTATTGATGGATATAACGGATACATTTACAGCAATAATGATTTTACAATCAACCAAAACAAAACCTTATTTATTGGTCTTAATTATGGTTTACAGCTTCCGGGACGTTACCAAATTTTTAATATTTCGACTTTGAATATTTTAGATATCTCGGTTAAATTATTGACATTGAAGAAAAACCTGTCTATTACCCTTCTTGGAGAAGATTTACTGAATGCCCAAAAACCATTAATTAGCTATAGTTCTAACGGAATTAAAACTAACGTAAAAAGTTATAGTGATACAAGAGGTTTCAGAATTTCGCTGAGTTATAAATTTGGTAACCAAAGCATGAAATCTAAAGAAAGAAACTTTGGAAATGATGATGAAAGAAATAGAATAAACTAACGTACCTCACAAAATAAAGAGTCGCAAAGCTATGTTGTAAACACTAGACTTTGCGACTCTTTTTTATTTTATTTCTTCTTAAAATATAAATGAATTTGCGTTTACAAATACTTTTTATTCTTTAAAGGGCTTTTTTCGTTATGAAGTAAATCATCTGCAATCTGAATCATTCCGCTGTTGTTTGGTCCTCCCCAAAGTGCTCTTCCAAAAATGTAACTAATGGTGTATTCCTGCCATGTGCTACAATATTTTTTTAGATCTGTAAATGATTTTCTAAGATATTCTTTCATTTCTGACTCTGAAAGATACCCCGTCTCATAACAGCAACGTGATAAAAATGCTCCCCTTCCGTAATTCCAGGCAGCATCTTTTATTCTTTTTATTTGGGCAAAATCTTCAATGACATTTTCTTCTATAAGTTCAGGTACCACATTGTTTAGATTTCGATAAATATCTAAGTAGCCTCTAAAAATTTCGTCTTCGGCAGGAAGATTTGATTTTAAAATAGCAACGTAGTTGCTTTTATTTTCGAAAGCATCATAAACGAAATTTATATATTGGTCTTCGTTTCTATTTTGCAAATCCACAAGTATTTCGATTGCCGTTTCTTTATCAAAAACGCTCCAATATTCTTCTAGAAGCTTTTTTATTGTGGTTTTACTGAGTCCGGTTTCATACGAATTAAGATAAGCAGATTGCTGTTCGGCATACATCGAACTGACTAATAAATAGTCTAATTGCTGACCAACAACTACATTTTTATCGTTTAATCGTATACTTTTAAACGCATTGAAAATTTTTGAAAATAAATTCATTTGCCTTTATGATACTTGTAAGTTCGGGAACTTGTTTTGCAAAACTTTTACGAAGTTCTCTCCTACTACCTGATATTTTGCTCTTGTTAATAATTGTTTGTTCAAGTTTAAAAGATCAGTTGGATCCGGTACATAATGCAATCTGTCGTGAATTTCAAGTGCTAAAGGATTTCCTTCTATATTAAATGTAATGATATGTGTTTTTGGTAAATACTCTTCAGATGATTTTGAGTACAAGCCTAACTGTGATTTTAAAACACCTCCATATTCTAATTTTGCATCTTCAATACGGAAATTATCAAAAATAACATGCTCATCTAATTCTCCTACAGCATCAGTACTAAAAAAGTGCAAATCATTGTCACTCAAAACCCAGAAACATTCCGTTTCTACTCGTTGAAGTTTTACGCCCACAGCAGAAAGTGCCACGTTTTTTAATCCGTCGCTTACTACTTCCTGAACTTTATTTGCTTTTGTTTGAGGAACAGATGCAGACGTGTAAGCATCAATTGATTTTCCTTTCATCCATTGTTTTAATTGCGAAAAATCTTGTTTTAAAACTTCTTCTTTATGAAGATCGTATTTGGTTCTTTCAAGATCTAAATCAATTTCGTTTTTTGCGGCTGCATGTTTTTTATTCATGATTACCATAAAAATGATACCGGCAATTACTAGTACAACGGGAATTAAAAAAAGTGGATTCATAGTTTAATTATTTATTAAAGGTTAATTGGTTTCACGTCTTTCTTTTTGTCTTTTCCGAAAAAGCTATAAAGAATTAAGCATAACACTAAAAACAGGATTATTTTTCCGCCATATTGCGTATAAAATCCTAATTGTAGCAGTTGCGCTTTGTCTAATTTATTGGTGCTTAAAATTTTTTCGAGCTGTTCATTCGACAACTCATAATAACGGTCAGAATCTGGTTTTGTTAATACTAACTTTGGTTCCTGAGTAATCCAGACCGGAATCCATGCTATGCTATATTCCTGATGTAATCTGCCAAGATCTAAATATGTATTTGATTCTTCTTTTGAAAGGTATTCGTTAATGTCCGGAAGATAGGACACAATCTCAATTTTGTCGAATTTACCTATGGGTATTTTTGGTCTGGCTATAGCCAAATTGTAAGAGCAGAAAGTAATAATTGTTGTTAAGAGAAACTTCTTTATGTAAATCATCTTTTTGTCGCCTTAGTTTTATTTTGCTTTATTTATGGATTCGTTTATAACTTATAACACAAAAAAAGTGATGCGTTATTACACCCAAAAAAGCTCAAAACAGAAGCTTCTTTTAACATTTTTGCTCAAATATATTTAAATTTTCTTACAATAGGCAATAAAAAAATTAGATTTTACATTTTAATAAAACATAAAATCTAATTTCTAAAATATTTATTCTGATGTGCTTTAAATGTTAAAATTATCGTTTAAAAAAATTAATAACTTTAAAAATTACGTTTTAATTCTCCTTAAATTTAACGAGTACAATATTTGGTTTTGGTGCAGGTTTCATACCCACTCCCATATAAAAACTGGTATGTGGCGGCTGATTGTATCCCACATTTTGCCATGCTACGCTCAGCCTGTATTGTGGATCGTGCATCAAAGTATATTGCCTTATTTCTGTTGGAATTGTGGTCGAATAAATTCTTAATTCGGTATTATCTTCAGATCTCAGGATTAGTTCTTCGCGCCAGTCTCCTAAAATATCTGCAGAAAGTGCGGGTGTGGATTTTGTACCATTATTAGATGCCGCTCCTGTTGCAGTAAATAAGCGGCCTGCGTTGTATTTATCGATATAATTAGAGTTTAAAAGCTCTCTGGAAGTATCTCCATCCCAATAAATTAAAAAATTGATCGAACTTGGTGCTTTTCCTATTTCATTTCCTTTCATATCGTGCAAAAACGGAGATCCTGACCACCAGCATTGTGCACCTTTTCGGGTTGGATCGATATTGTCAGCAACCCCGCGACCTACATCTTCGTTGATAGAACCGGTAAATAAAACTTTTCCGTCAGCGGCAGAAAACAAGGTAACGCCCGGGCCTGTGGTTCCGTTTTCGATTTCATGAATTCCAAAAACTTCTAAGCCAGGAACATCAAGATCAAGATCTGAAACATGCAAAGCATCTCCGTGTCTAAAACCCGTTGTGTACAATCCTTTTCCGTTATCATCGACACACATCGATCCGTAGATGATTTCGTCTTTTCCGTCGTTATCGACATCTGCCACAGATAGTCCGTGATTTCCCATTCCGGAATATGGATTGTCGGCATCTTTGCTATCAAAAACCCATCTCGAGGTTAGTTTTTTGTCTTTAAAATCCCAGGCTGCCAAAACGGTTCTTCCGTAATATCCACGGCACATTACTACACTTGGATGAATGCCATCGAGATAAGCAATACAAGCCGTAAAACGATCAATTCTGTTGCCTTTGGTGTCATTTCCTCCGCTGCCGCCATGTCCGCCCCAACCGGCAAGATCACCACGTTCCGGAATATAATCTACGGTGGTAATTAGTTTTCCGGTTCTTCCGTCAAAAACAGAGAGGTATTCAGGGCCTTTTAGAATTTTTCCTAAAATGGGAGAATTGGGGTCGCGTTCTACCCAGTCTTTTGAGGGATCGCCTACTACATTATTTTCGCTGTCGGTCGTACCATCGGCAGTTTTACATACAAACTCGGAGATGCCGTCGCCGTCTAAATCGTACACCATAAATTGTGTATAATGTGCGCCTTCACGAATGTTTTTCCCCAGGTTTATTTGCCATAGAAATTTTCCATCTAAGGTATACGCCTGAAATATGGGCGGATCTGTGATTCCGGTATGGGAATTATCATGCGCCTTTCCGGTCATGTGTACAATGAGATCGTATCTTCCGTCTCCGTCTAAATCACCAACCGAAAGATCATTGGGGATATATCCTTCAACCGGTTTTAATTTTATTGATAAATAGTCTTTGTCCGGACTTTGGGCAGGAATGGTAAAACTGCCTTTTGCGTCGCTTTCTTTTCCTTTAAAAACTGTTTTTATAAACCACGTATTTTCTTCCTGACTATTGGCTTTGGTATCTACAAAATTAGTTGCACCCAAAATGGGTTTTTCGTTTAATTTGATGGCTTTTTTAGTACCAGATTTTCGGTATAAATTAAACGCCAGATCATCAGCATCTGTTCCTAAAACTCTCCAGCCAATAAAAAACTGACCTTTGTCTTTTATAGCGATTACACCACGATCTAGATTTTCCATTTGCCTTTGCGCGAATGAAAATAAGCTTGATAAAAGAAATAATATTACAATTTTATTCTTCATAATTGGTAGGTTTATGGTTATTTATGGGCCACGGATTAAATGGTTTTCACTGATTTTTTTTTCTCGCGCAAAGTCGCGAAGTCGCAAAGTTTTATTTTTTAAGTTTATTGTTTTGTGCTTCTGGGGCTTTGTGTATTTAAATTCTAGAAAATAGTAACAATCTGTTTTATTACCCACGGATTAGGCGGGTTTTGGCTGGTTTGTACTGATTTTTTTTATCTCGCGCAAAGTCGCGAAGTCGCAAAGTTTTGTTTTTTAAGTTTATTGTTTTGTGCTTTTGAGGCTTTGCGTATTTAAGTTCTAAAAATAGTAGCAATCTGTTTTATTGCTCACGGATTAGGCAGGTTTGGGCTGGTTTGCACTGATTTTTTTATCTTACGCAAAGTTTTTCAAATCAAATTTGTCATTTCGACGGAGGAGAAATGACACTCGTAACTCGACAAAGATTGGCTACATTCTATACGGTATTTCTTGTGTGATTTCTCCTCCGTCGAAATGACAAAATAAAATAACATATTATTCTGAAAACGAATGTACTAGCCCCGATAGAAGAGGAAATCCTTTTGTGCCGGGGTTCGGCACAAAAGATTGGAACGAATAGCGGGATTAGCTCCTAAAAATTATCATAGAAATAAAAAATCCGTGCCAATCCGTTTAAACCTGTCTAATCCGTGGGCCATCAAATCAAAACATCTTTTTAAATCCTTCGCTTTGTACTTTCCAGGTTCCGTCTTTCGGGAAGCCAGGATTTTGTTCTGTGGTTCCGTCCCAACCGGCGCACATCATGGCGACAGCGGTTAGCAATCCTCCGTTTCCGGGAAGGTAAAGCGTAAGTCTTTCTGCCTGATAATTGTGTCCGTTTTTTAGATAGGTATTGGTGGTTACGTTCATGAATAAAGCGTCAATTGCTTTTTCGGGCATTTGCAAACGTGCCGCTGACATTGCTGTCATTGGGAAATCCCATCCCCAGGTTTTATCCCATGTCCAGGTGTTCCAAACCAAATCGAAAGTGTTTTTCATGATTTTTTTATCCAGAAGCGATGTTTCCGGAAGCATCCCAAAAGTTCCTAATACAGATGGATGATCGGTTTTAAATTCCGGATTGGTATACGAATCTTTGGCACTTTCTGTTGCCAGATATACCTGATCTAATATGGGCAAAGGAGATAATTTAGCCAAAACGTTTTCCCATTTTTCAGGTACTTTTTGGTTTAATTTCTTCTTCCAGGCGATGGCTGTTTTCAAAGCCCAGTTCCAATACGCCAATTCATAAGTTGGATTAAAAGTTTCCATTGCTTTAAAACGTTCCTGCGCCGGAATAACGCCGGGGCCTAAAACATAACGATCTGTTTTACTGTCGTAATTGGCAAACGAAGCCATAAAATCAGCGGTTGCGAAAACACGTTCGCTATATAAATTTAAAGTGGCTGCGGTTGGTTTGGCGCGGTATATTAGTTCGGCATAGGTAATAAAATGCGGCTGCTGCCAAATTAAAAATGATCCTACAGAAGACGGACTTTCGTTACCATCTGCATCTACCATTTTTTGCCATCTTGCGCCTTCAAAACCTTGTCTTTTGGCGATATTTTTGGCTTTATCAAAAACTTTCTGGTACCATGGCAAGCTTTTCTCCAGTAGTTCAGGTCGGTTCCAAAGTGCGAAATGAACGCCGTGCCACCAATGCATTTCAAGATGCGGTTTTCCGTACCAGCTGTTGTAGGTTAATCCGGTTTCCTGCGGCGGTACTTTTCCTGTGCATTGTACTTTGGTTAGATATTGGGACAAGATTACTCTTCGCTCTAATTCAGTAGCGCGAGGATCTGTACTTCCTGAAAAATCTACAGCTGCCCCACTTTTCCAGAATTGTTCCCAAGCTTTTATGCTGCTATTTTGAATATCCGTAAAAGAGGAATTCGCTATTTTTTTATCTGCTAAAGCAAAAAGACAGCTTAATTCTAATGTGTTTGTATTGGCTGCTTCAATTACAAAATAATGATCCGAAGTTTTCTTAATCTGAGCATTGCCTTTCCAGCTTAAATTGACGTTGTACGAAATACTGTCCATTACGTGCGTGACAACAGCTTCGGTTTTTGACTTTTCTACGAGGGTACTTTTATAATCTTGTTTACCTTCGTATTTGGTTCCCATATCGGCCCAATCGCCTGTTGGAAACGGAATTCGTAAACTAATTTTTAAACGTTTTTGCTGTAATAAATCAGATTTTACTTTTACGCCAATAGCATCTTTTTGTTGATGCGAAGCCGTAAGAACGGTTACAGGAGTTCCTTCAACCTCAAAATAGCTTTCGATTTCTCCTGTCCATAAATTCAATTTTTGGGCAATTGATTTAATGTCTTCTGGTTTTGCCAGACTTCCGTCTTTCTTGATGATTTCAAAACCTAAATTACCTAATTGCAATAAATGCGGATTTTGGCGAAACCAATTTACGGCTTCAACTTTTCTCGCAGGTTCCTTGATCTGAACAGTATATGAAATATCTCGCCCGTATTGCTTATAATCTCTCAGGGTTTCTGAGAATTTATAATTATTGGTGTTTTTATAACTGTCCCAACCCCATTCTGACTGTGTTCCTAACGGGATTCCGTTTTGGTATTTTTTAGGAAAAGTCTGCAATCCTGTAGCATCTACAGTAAAAGCAAAAGCGCCGTTACCAACCGTTAGCGAAGCCAAAGTATCGATAGCCGTAATTTGAACATTATGCCTTGTTACCAATTCTTTCCGATCAATTTTTTGTTGGGCAAAAATGGAAATGGTAAACAGGAATGCAGTTATTAATTGATATTTTTTCATTTGGTTAGGTTTATGGTTTCAGGTTGAAATAAAAAATTAACCGCAAAGCACGCAAGTTTTTTATCTCTAATATTTGTTAAAAAATAAGTTCGCAAAGCTTTATCAATACAAAGCTTTGCGAACTTTGCTTTGTCATAAATCACGCAAGCATGAAAAGCTTTGCGTGCTTTGCGGTAAAATTTTAAACGGTTTCATATTTATATTTTTATCGGTTATTTAATTTTCTTATTGCCCGATTCATATATCGTCCCTATGGGACTCGAATGCTAGGGGCGTGAATATTCTATAAATATATCGCTCCTATGGAGCTTAAAATTTCTATTTCAAAATCTATGTTCTATATTCTATGTTCTAAAATTATCTCACCAAAGTCAAACTCATCAAACCAATCACCACATCATTGGCAATAGTTTTTAAAGTCATATTTTTTAATGTTTTGTTTTTATCTAATGGTAAATCCAGAATTGTTCCGGCGCCTCCATCGACGCCATAACCAGAGAATCCTTTTATAGTTTTAAAATCTTTGAAATCTCTTGTTATTTCTCCTGTTTTAAAATAAACTCTTGGTGGTTTTGGGGCATCGGTTGTAAAGGCCAAGCCATCAATAAAATAGTCCTGCTCGATGGGCCACCAGTTTTCTGGATTTTTTAGTGGCAGAATTTCCGATGTTCCGTCAGTGTAATTGATCGTGATTTCTCCGTTTGTGATTCGGCTTTGCATTGGGTTTGTCGTTCCTGCAAGCATGAAATAGGCATGAGAAGCTTTTCCGTTTAATGGAATCGTAATGCTTTCAGGGAAATTATCCCACATGGAGGTGAAGGCAATATTTTTTTGATTTTCATCAGAAGGCGTTTGAAACGGGATTCCGTTTGGCGTTGTAATCTGTCCGTTTGTTTTTGCTTTTTCGCGTAATCCTTTGTCATCGATTTTTACTGAAATATTGGGATAACACCAATTTCCAATTCCTTGTTTTGGCAATTGTAATGTTACTGTTTGTGGTCTTGGTGAGAGATATTCGTAATTGAAAATGTCCACTACTTTTGAGTTAAAAAATGATGAAAGCGAGATTGTTTCTGCTCGTTTTGATTTATCCAATGGCAGATCCCAGTTTGTAGTTTCTTTATTGAATTTATTTTCTTCTTTTATATTGACATGAATGGGTTTCCACCACGATAATTCGCCTTGCTTTAATTCTATAAAAAAGAGTTTATTGCCCACCGAATTCACTTTTGCCTTGAGCGAATTTTCCGTTTTCGAAATTTCACTTAAAACCAATTGAGGATCGTATAGGGATATAATTTTAGCTTTAGAAGTTTTTAAATCGAGTATTTCGTTTACAGCATATTTTTCTTTTGACTGAAGATTTTCTACCGAATTTCCCTTCCATTTAATGGCAATATCATAAACATTATTGTACGGAACTTCGATGCTTATTTTTGGATTTCCTATGTTTTCCGCAACTGACTTCCATGAAACTGATTTTCCGTTGACGGTAATGCTTTCTACTGCTTCGTAAGGCGAATTTAAAATTAGATTTAAATTCATTTTTGCCGAAAACTGATTCTTGATTTGATACTTTTCTTCTTTATTTTCTCTTTTAAAATCGATCGAAATATCCGGAATTGCTAAAGAAGCCTGATTCCATTTTTCAGGAAATCCGGGTTTGATGGTTAAAACTTCGGCCAAAGCATCGGGCTGAATTCCAAAAAGTCCTTCGACAAGAGTTCGTGAAGCCATACCTATTGGGTCAGCAAAATCGCGGTACAATTCGCCACGCATGGCATCCTGATACAAAAGCTGCTCAAAACCTCCCGGCGAAGCGCCTAAATACATGCTTTCTACCAAAGCGCTTTCCCACATTGTAAACGCTTTTTCTGATTGTCCACCTTGCCAGAAAGCCAATGAAGTGTGCAATTGTTCCGCTAAAGCCACATTATTTGTCGACCATGTATAAGGTTGCCAATTAGTTGTACTGATCACATAAAGATCCTTTTTGTCTAATCCTTCTGCCGAAATTGGAATATGCGGAATCTGATTGGTAACATAATCCAGCATTTGATAACTCTCGAAAGGATTCGATAATTCTGAATCGATAGTGTGATAAATGCTCCATATTCCGGGTGTATCGTGCAATAATTGGTTTCCTAAAGCGTCTTTGTACTCGGCAAAAATTCCTTTATTTGGTACCCAAAGCTGGCTGTTTGTCGCTTTTATAATTTTAGCTGCTTCCTTGGTAAACGGATTTTCATCTTGCTGAATTTTCTTTGCAATTTGTGCAACGGTTTTATTCGCATAATAATTATAGGCCGAAGAATGAATGACTCCTCCACCACTATATTGCAAGGCATCGCTGGCCCAAATTGAGGCATACGCATCGTACAATCCGTCTCCGTCGGGATCGAAATTTCTTTTTTCCCAGTTTAAATGTCGCTGAATTGTTGGCCACATTTCTTTTATGAATGTTGTATCCCCCGTCCATTTAAAGTGTCGTAACATCTGATCTATAAAAACCAAATTCATATCATAATGATGCGCCACGTTATTCTTGTTCGGGCTTCGGCTAATATACCCGCTGCTAAACATCGATGTTCCTATTTCTTCTTTCTGGCGTGCTAAATTTCTTTCTTCGTCAAATACAATCGGGCCGTTTTCAGGACTTGTTACCTGCGAATTACTGTAACTTGTAAAATGCGTTTTTGCCCGATCATGCCATCCCAAAGGATCTGCTGTATAAGCTCCTCGCCAGGCATTTAGATACATTCTCCAGGCAATCGCGCCATGAAGATAAGCAGGACTTTCCCAGATTCCGTCAGCCGCTATCGAGAGCGCAGATCCCAATGTATTAATGTAGGGATCAGGAGTTGAAACCTTTACTCTATTGGCTAAAAGTTGCGTTTGCTGCACTGACTTTTCATATAATTGAGTGATGCTTTTTTGATTGTAATTTGTCTTTGAATCTTCTGCCAAAAACAACCAATAATCTCCTTTTTCTGAAATCGTTTTTATTTTTCCTGTAATGAGACTCAGGGATTCAGGATTTGAAGTATAAAGTGCTAATGGCTTATTTTGCATTTTGGCATTGGCCAAACGAGTTACTGATTCCGGGAAAAATCCGGTTAGGTTTTTATTATTCCCTGTCTTTTGTTTGTTGCTTTCAGAGCCGTATTCTAATAGAAATGATTGTTTTTTGATCGTGTATTTATTATTGATACAATAATCCGGCTGAAGGTAAAAAACCGATTCAGGATCAGCGCCAATATCGCCATCACGGCTAAACTTTTTTCCGGTTGCTCCGCCAAAAGCCCAAATTAAATTCGTTTTTTTTGATACGTTTTTACCATATACTTTTACAATAAAACCTTCGCTTTCTTTTAAGGCTACAACATCAATAAACAATTTCCCCTTTCCTAAAATAGGATCTTGAATGATATATTGCATTGTTCCTAAAACGTAACGCGTATCAATTTTTGCTGTTTCGGTAATCCATTTGCTTTCATTTCCGTTTACGAGGCCTAATTTAAAATTCCCTCCCATTCCCGGCATATACATTGCAAATTCAGGCAAATCGCCGGTTTCTACTCTAAATCCCGTATTAGAACCGTACAATGCTCTGTTGAATTTTCTGGTTCCATTTTTTAAAACAAAACTATTTCCTTCCGGCGCGTAATGTATCTTGCGCGGAGTTTTATTTTCCTGTCCAAAAGCTACGATAGAACACATTAAAAATAAAGCTGTCAGGGTTTGAATAGATTGTTTTTTAATTTTCATAGTGTTGTAAAAAATGAATTATCCGTAGATTCGGATTATATTAGTTCGGTAATGCGGATGCAATTTCTTTGTTTTTTAGTGGTATAGTATCCTGTACCTACCTGATTTTTGCAATATAATAATTTATAATCCTATTGTATTTTAACATCATAGTACAGGATACTTTATAAAAACAGAACTGCTAGTTTTGAAATAACATCAAATTAACTATGTTACAATTTAACTATATGAAATCAATTAAATTACTTTCTTTTTTATTCCTTGTTTTCCTATTTTTCAATTTCACCTTAAAACAAGAAAATAAACCTACGCTTTTTATGGTGGGCGATTCGACTGTAAAAAATGGTAAAGGCGATGGTTCCGGCGGACTTTGGGGCTGGGGAGATTACATTGGACAGTTTTTAGATACGACAAAAATCAATGTAGAAAATCATGCTTTAGGCGGTACAAGCAGCAGAACTTTTCAGGACAAAGGCTTGTGGATTGCTGTTTTAAATAAACTAAAAAAAGGAGATTATGTCCTGATTCAGTTTGGGCACAATGATGATGGCCCTTTAAATGATAGTCTTCGCGCACGCGGAACGATCAAAGGAATTGGAAACGAAACCCAGGAAATTGATAATATATTGACCAAAAAACATGAAACCGTTCACAGTTACGGCTGGTACATTCAGAAGGTAATTCGTGAGGCAAAATCAAAAGGAGCGATTCCTATTGTCTGCTCTCCTATTCCAAGAAACGACTGGAAAGAAGGAAAAGTCCCTCGCAATAATCAATCGTATGGTTTATGGGCCAAACAAGTTGCCGATAAAGAGAAAGTAACTTTTATTGATTTGAATGATAAAATGGCCCTAGAAATGGAAAAACTGGGCGAACAAAAAGTAACGGAAACTTACTTTTATAAAAAAGATCATACGCATACTTCGGCCAAGGGCGCTGTACTTTCGGCTTCGGTAATTATCGATCAATTAAAAGAGAGCAAAAATTCTTTAAAAAATTATATTTTAAAAGACCCCAAAATTGTGCTTCCTGCCAAAAAGAAAGTGTATTTAATTGGCGATTCAACCATGGCCAACAATAACAATGATCCAAATGCTGTAGGTTGGGGAGTTCCGTTTCCTACGTATTGCGATACTACCAGAATTGAAGTCATTAATAAAGCCAGAGGCGGCAGAAGTACGAGAACTTTTGATCATGAAGGCCTTTGGGAGGAAGTTAAAAACAAGTTGCAACCGGGAGATTTTATACTAATTCAGTTTGGCCATAACGATGCCGGAGCTATTGATAAAGAAAAATTTAGAGGCTCTCTAAAAGGAAACGGCGACGAAACACAGGAAGTTACTCTTGCAGATGGCTCTAAAGAAATCGTGCACACTTTTGGTTGGTACATGACTAAATTTATTCGCGAAGCTAAAGAAAAAGGCGCTATACCCATTGTTTTCAGTCAAACGCCACGAAATGAATGGCCAAATGATAAAGTAGAACGACGAAGCGATACGTATGGGAAATGGTCTAAAGAGGCCGCCGATAAAGAAAAAGTGTTCTATATTGATTTAAATGAAGTCGTAGCGCTTAAATACGAAGCTTTGGGTAAAGAAAAGGTAAAGGCATTTTTCCCTAAAGATCATACGCATACTGGTGCGGAAGGTGCCAATTTTAATGCCTTATCGGTGGCAGAAAGCATTAAAAAATTAAAAGAATGCGGTCTTAAGGATTATATTGAGGTGAAGTTATAAATTATAAATTATGAATTGTGAAATGTAATCGGATTTCGTTTCTCTTGTTTATGACCTAACTAATCTAAATAAAAAACCTCGTTTAATTGCTTAAACGAGGTTTTATTTTGAATAAAAATATTATTTTTTTGATTCTTCGATAGAAACTTTTCTAAACTCTTTTAAAAGTTTTTCAATTTCTAAAGTAGCTTTACGAGCTCTTGGTCCAGCAGCTTTAACACCTTTTTCTGTTAAAGATTCAGCTTCTGCTCTAAATGTGTCAATTTCGGCGTTGATTTTTACTAATAGATCTTTCATGCTTATAATGATTAAATTAAGCCGCAAAAATAAAAGTTTGATTGATAGTTACAACATATTTCACGTTAAAATTATCAGTGTTTTTCGGGGTTCCCGTTAACATTAACTTTACCTCGCTTTTTTTTGCGAAGCCCGAAAGAACCAATCAACTACTAATCAATCACTTATTTATCCAACTCTCAAAAGAGAGGCTTACACGACGTGCAAAAAGCTGTTGAAAATAATTTTACTTTTTTTCTCCAAATCTTAAAAAACAGTCTCAAATTTTAACTTTTAGGCAATAAACAACCTGAAATAAGATCAGAATTTGAGGAAAAATTACTCAACTAACTGCTTATTCAGGTAAACATTTTTAAAATTAACCCCATTTATAATGTTTTTATCAATATCGGTTTTCGTGGCCTGAATATTTAAATTTTCAAATACAAAATTGGATAAGCGAACATTTGGATCATTTTCTACTCCGTAAAAAGTATCACATTTAAGCTGTATATTTTTTAAAATAACATGATCTCCGTACGACAACGGAACATCAGGACGTCCTTTTAAATCAAAAAATTGTTTCCAGGCAAAAACAGCCAGACACGTTTTCGCTTCTCCTTTAATATCTTCTACTCTTATATATTCATATCGCTGCGGTGTATCAGGTCTCATTTTTAGCCATAGTAATCGCGAAGCTCCATCTATTTTGCAATTACGCATAATCACGTTTCTATTGTATATCGATTCGCTTCCGTTTGTTAATGCCGAATGACAGAATCCAAAAGTGCAATCTTCTATGATAATGTTGGCATTAGGACCATTGTTTTTATCCTGATCTGCATAAGGTCCCTTCCCTCCTTTTAAAGCAATTGCATCATCATTCACCGAAAGGTAACAACCTTTTACTAAAAAATTAGTGCAAATATCAATATCGATCGCATCTGTACTTGGCGCTTTTGAGCCAATATGAGGAGAAAAAATATAAAGATCCAACAGTTTTACATTATTACATTTATAAAAATGATTCGTCCAGAAACCTGAATTAATTAGTTTTACATCCTGAAACTGTACGTTATTAGAGTTCCATACAAAAACCAATCGCGGTCTCGAAACTTCGAGATTGGTACATTTTGGATTTTCTTTTCGTCGCTCCCAAAAAGCATCCCAATACTTCTTTCCGTTTCCGTTAATAGTTCCTTTTCCTGAAATCGAAAAATTGTCTACTCCGTATGCATTAACCAAAGCGGGGAAATAATCCAGATTTTGGCCTTCCATTCTCGAAGGCATTATCGGGAAATCGGCAATATTATCAGAACCTTTCAAAACTCCGCCTTCAGAAACGTGTAATGTAGTTTTAGGTTTAAAAAATAATGCACCGCTTAAGTAAACTCCTTTTGGAATTACAATAACTCCACCGCCATTTGCAGCGGCTTTATCAATTACTTTCTGAATCGCAACCGTTTGAATTTTGGTACTGTCCTTTCCTACTCCAAAATCTGTAATGGTGTATTTTTTGCCAAGATCTTTCAACTGAATTTTAGAATAATCCTTAAACCAATTGGTGATTTCACTTCCGTCAGGAAATGTATCATTTGCATACTGCTGCGCAAAAGAGGTCTGCGAAAACCCTATGATGCAGATTAAAATTTTAAAAATATTTTTCATTTTTGGTTATGTGTTAGTATTAGTTATTTTTTTAGGAGCTAATCCCGCTATACGTTACAATCTTTGTCGAGCTTCTAGTGTGATCCTTCCTTCGTCAGGATGACAAACTTTGCGGTTAACAATCTTTGTCGAGTTTCTTACGGAGATCCCTCGTTCCTCGGGATGACAAATTTTGCGGCTCATCTTTGCCAAAGGTCTCCGCAATCTTGTCATCCTGACGGAGGAAGGATCACAAACTTTGCGTTTAACAATCTTTGTCGAGCTTCTAGTGTGATCCTTCCTCCGTCAGGATGACAAACTTTGCGGTTAACAATCTTTGCCGAGTTTCTTGCGGAGATCCCTCGTTCCTCGGGATGACAAACTAGGCGGTTTACTTTACTTCACCTCAACCTTAATCTTAGCCGAAAGTTGTTTCGCTAAAGTCGTTACGTAATTCGTAAAATAGGTTGAGTCTTTAAAATTCTTGTCTGCACTTAATTCCCAGCCGGCGATTGGATAATAACTCACTTGCTGATTGTTTTTTGCAGAAAGTTTTATCAAGTATGAATCTGTTAATTTTCCGGTTTTAGGCGCTTCGATATATCCTTTATAAACATTTTTTGGTACAATTACAGCCGTCCCCAAAATCCATTGACGTTCGTAGGTTAGTTTATCATGTTGTATGAAACACACAAAATCTCCGGCATCAATAACTTGTAATGGTTTTTGATTGTTTAGGTTCGAAAATGCTACAACCAATGTTTCGTTTCCTTTTAAACCATTTACTGAAATCGTGTTTTTATACCCATACATTCCCGGCCAAATTGAGCTCGTTTCCTGCGCCTGATATTTATTTCCTGCTGCTTCCCAATTTTGATACGTATAACTTAAAACCGAATTTACAGGTCCTTCGCTCACAATTTTGAATGTTGTTTTTTCAATATTATTTATCGTATCGCTGCCAATAATCCCGAGTCGGTTAATTTTATTATCGATCAATAAAGCAAAACCTCCAAGTCCGGCTGAATTCCCGACAGGGAAAATATCCCTTCCCCAATCGTACATCACGTGGTAATTGTCTTCAACCGCTCCTTTGCTATTAATACCTACATCTTCTGGTGTTATGGCAGGAATTCTTTTTCCGAAAACATCTTTTGAATTTCTTCCGTCCAGATAATGCCTAAATCCTACTTTGTCATTCTCCCAGCTTGGTCCATCGGTTTGGTATTTTTGATAACCTAATTTTTTATGTACCTGATTGGCCATTAAAACTTCTTCCGTCGCCGGATGAACGGGCAGGTTTTTAGCTTCTCGTTTTCCGAATCGTACACTTGTTTTTACCGCAAATTTAGGATCCGTTTCAGACCAGCTTAAGGTTGGTGTTTTTACTTCCTTAGCAGTAAAATCAGTAACCAGAAAAAGTTCGTCCCATTTTCCGTCTCCATCCAAATCATTTAGCTGCGCAGGAATTGTATCATTTTTATAAATTAAAATAGGATAAGTTCCTGTTTGATTATTTAAGGAAAGTTGGTTTCTTTTTATCGAAATGGCTTTTTGAGGCACTTCTATATTTGTGGTGTTTTTTAAAACAATGGTACTTCCTGCCGATTTTTTCTGAGCATTACAACTCGCAAAAATTAATACTGACAATGCAATAGGCGCGTAAAATTTCATAGTATTTTTCATTCTTTTTTATTTTTTATTTGAGGAACAATTTAGTCAATTAATCCAGATGAAAAACCTCTTTTAACACAATTGTTTTGGGCGAATTATCGGCGTTGGTCTCCATTATATCTCCCATATAACTCCACCATTTTTTCACAATAGGATGATTCGGTAAAAAATTAGTATCAAAATCTTTACTCAGTTTTTGAACAGCAAAAAGAGTCAATGTTTTTTCATCCAAAAAAATACTATAATCCTGTATTCCGCTTTCTGAAAGTAAGGTTTGTAACTCCGGCCAGATTGTATCGTGACGTAATTTATATTCGGCTTCAAAACCTGGTTTTAATTGCATTGTAAAAGCATTTCTAACTGTTGTATTATTTTCCATTTTTTCTAATGTTTTTTTGTTAGGCGTAATTTTTTAAACACATCGATGCATCGGTTTTGTATTGTATCCAAAGGCCTTTAAATTTTCAATTCACATAATTTTGCCTCTTTGTTTCTCAGCACCTTAGCATCTTTCAGACTATTTTAAAAATAAATGCTGAAGCAGTTTCATATTTGCCACCTTGCGAAGCGGTAAATAAATAAGTTGCTTTTCCGTTTTGAAACAATAACTGCGGACGTTCTACCCTACCGTAACGATTCAAATGTTTAGGCGCTTCAGGCTGGTTGATGTATTTATTTAAAGGCTGATAGGCAATTTGAGGATCACTCCAGTTTTTCCCGTCATCAGAATCCATATATAAGCCGTAATCTATTCCAAAAACGCCCATATCTCTGGCCAGCATTTTAAATTTCTTGTTTTCGTACCATACAAAAGCGTCTTCGCATTGTTTATTATCTCCCAGTTTAGAAAAATCAATTACCGGATTATGTTCATGTTTTATATAAGGGCCTTGAAGCGATTTGGCAATTGCCAGTCCGTATTTTCTATTTCCCTTAACGGGAAATTTTGGATGCTCATAATTCTCCGTATCTAATGATTTATAATACAACCAATATTCACCATTTGGATGTTTAAGAAACGAAGGGTTGGTCGTCAAAAGATCATCCCAAGCGCCTTCTTTTCCCGGGAGCAATAATGGTTCATCCGGCCTTTGCCAGGGTCCGTAAAGAGAATCTGCAGTGGCTAAGCCAATTCGTTTCGTATTCATTTTTCCGTTAGCATTTCCCATAAAAAACAGGGCATATTTTCCGTCTACAAAATGAATGCTGGGGTTATGACAGGTTGTGGCGTCCCAAAATCCTGTTCCTCTCGGGGCTAAAATCGTGCTTACATATTCATACGGACCTTCCGGACTGTTGGCTACAGCATGCGCAATTTCAGAACTATTGATCCATCCGCTCATGCCTTTTGCTTTGGGCCATCGCGAGAAAAACACATGAATTTTCCCGTCCGGGCCTTCAATCGGACTGTTGCACCAAACGTAATAATCTTCAAATTCTAAAGCGCGCCCTACTGGTCGAAGTCTTTTTTCGAAATCTGAAAGCTTAGGATCGTCTAATAAATTTATGGCTTTCGCCGAAAATGGAAGACAAAGCGCCATAACAGCAAGAGAATTTCCGATTATAAATTGTCTTCTATTCATTTTAGTTTTAATTCAATTAAGATTTATTTTGAACATAGCTGCGTATTTTTTTTTGCCACAGATTACGGGATTAAAAAAGATTAAAATAAAATCTGCTCACCCGAGCGCTCAATCTTATTAAGTTAGAAAATAAATTAATCTCGTAAAGGCGCTAAGACGCAAAGTTTAAACACAATATTGTCATTTCGACCCAGCAGACTTGAGCGATAGCCAACAAGCGAAGCAATCTGCTTAATCTGCCAAATCTGCGTGAAAAAATTTTAAACACATAGAGACATAGATTTTCTGTTTGTCTTGAAGAGCATTAAAAAAAGAAACTGATTTCTTTCACATAGCTATGTGAATTTAAAATAAATGAAATGCCTTTTTTTAATCCCTATAAGCTATGTTTCTACGTGTTTCAAAAAAATAACCACAATGTTTTTTTTACTTTTTATCTGTATTACTTTCCCAATCATCTGTTCTAAAAGGTGAAGCGGGTAAATTTTCATTATTAAATAAATTAGGCTCCGGAATGGCTTTCCAGGCAAAACGAACGGCTATTGGATTTTTTACTTTTGAAGAAGAAACTACCACTGTTTTCCCTTCAATTTTGGCATCGGCAGGGTAAAAAACCTGATCTTCTCCTGCTATTTCAAATTCTTTTAGACTTTCTCCATTTTTCTTTAAACCTGATTCGGCGTAATCAAAAAACAATTGTACTTTTTGTTTTTTAATTTTCATTTCTTTAAAAATAGGTCCTGAATACACGAGTTTATTTTCTCCATAGGTTTTAGCGCGCGCAATCAAAGCCAGTCTGTAGCCTACTGTTTGCTTGTCTATTGGATGAATATTATTGGCGTCTCCAACATCTGTCGTTACGGCCATTCCACTATTCGAGATTGTTTTTAAAGACATTAATTGTGCTTCACGTATTTCAGGAGTTTGTCCTTTGTGAGGTGTAATTTGTACATAATAAAAAGGGAAATCGCCTTGTTTCCATTCTTCTCTCCAGCTTTTTACCATTGCTGGAAATAAGGATCGGTACAAATAGGCTTTTCCTGAATTGCTTTCGCCCTGATACCAAATGGCTCCTTTTATGGTATAATTTACCAGAGGATGAAGCATTGCATTGTATAAAACATACGAGGTTTTGTTGGCTTCTTTTTTAGGTTTTTTCAATTGCCCTTTCTCGGCATTTGCAGCAGCTGCAATTCGTTCGTTGGTCAGGTTTAAATAGTAAGTTTCCAGTTTTTCCTGATATAATTTTTCATTTTTGGCATCTTCCTGCAAAATGGGTAAAAAGGCAACATCTTGTTCTAAAACACTTTGAGCGGTCCACGCTTCTGCTTTTGTTCCTCCCCATGAAGTCGAAATTAATCCAATAGGAACATTTAGTTTTTGATATAAATCTCTTCCAAAGAAATAAGCCACGGCAGAAAAGTTCTGAATACTTTCCGGCGTACAAACTTTCCAGCTTCCTGTAACATCTTCAAGAGGCGTTTGCGAAGCATTTAATGCCACGGTGAATAATCTAATATTAGGAAATGAGGCATTTTTGACTTCTTCTTCATAATTTTTAACTCCGGTTTTCCATGTTTTATCTTCTCTCCCCACAGGAAAAAACATATTCGACTGACCTGAACAAAGCCAGACTTCGCCAATTAAGACATTTTTTAATACAATTGTATTGGATGCATTAATAGTAATATCATACGCTTTTTCGCTCCCCGAAGGTGTTGTAACTGCTGTTTTCCAATTTCCATTGGTATCAGCAATAACTTCTGCCGGAAGATTGTTCCATCCTAAATGAATGGTTATTTTTTCGTTTGGCGCTGCCCATCCCCACAAATTAACTTTTGCATTTTGCTGTAGAACCATATTATCGGCTACTAAAGCGGGCAATTTTACCTGTGCAGAAATGGAGTATTTTACACTAAAAACCAGTAGAAATAAAAGAAATCTTTTTAAGTACATCATCTGAATATTTTTTAATACTAAAACTTTAAATTTAAAACAGTTAAACGGTAAAGGTATCCTGTGCTTTCCTGTTTATTTTCAATTTTAAAACTAAAAAAAAGCTGCCTGAAAAGACAGCTTTTTTTCAAAAAACAAAAATAAAAAAGACTCCAATTATTAATCGTAACCCGGATTTTGATCGTAAAGTCCAGGAACGGCTAAGATTTCTGATAACGGAATTGGATATAACAACGAATTGTTTTCGATTGTTCTGATTTTTCCCTCTGTATCTTCTGCCGCTTTCCAGGCGTTCATAGTCGTTACTGCTTTTCCTGATCTGATCAGGTCAAACCATCTTGTTCCTTCAGAGAAAAATTCTTTTCTTCTTTCTGTAAACAAATCATCCAAAGTAATATTAGAAGCATTTGCCGGAACTCCTGCTCTTGTTCTAACTTTATTTACAATATCATCTACTTCTGCCTGTGAACCTCCGCCACCGTGAAGTGTACACTCGGCCATAAGCATTAATACATCTGTGTAACGCGTTACCATAAAATCTACACCCCAATCTTCACGACCGTTTCCGTATCTCGCAGGATCAATGTATTTTTTAAAAACCGGTAATGTATAACTTCCTTTATAAGTTCCTGTTGCCACTGTATAACTGGTTGCGATACCGTAAATTTTTCTTTTGTCTGTTTCGGCAAATAAATTCAGAAATCCTGTCGAAATTGGTTTTGCTTCAAGAGCTCCCTGTGCTGATAAATTTACTGAAGCAAAATAAGGCTCGTACCCTAACTCTACCATAAAATTACCTCCAACGGCAAGCGGTAAACTTTGAGTGTACGGAATCGTCAATACGTTTTCTTTATTGGTAATTCCTTCTACTTTAAAAATAGTTTCATAATCTGTTCCAAAAGCGTATAAACCACTTAATTTAATATCATTTAATTGTTGATAAGCTTTATCCCATTCGTTTAATCCCAATGTAGCACCATCAATATTATATGTTGGACTTGAACGCGTCATGTATACAAGACCTAATAATGCTTTTGCGCCGTATTTGGTAACTCTTCCGTAATTGGCTGCATCGTATGAAGGAGCAAGATCCGGGATCGCTTGTTCAAGATCTGAAATAATTAATTTATAAACATCTACAACCGGAGTTCTTGGAATTTTTGCAGCTTCGGTCGCGGTCATTGTTTTTTCCATTAACGGAACTCTACCAAACCATCTTACTAAATCAAAGTAGCAGAATGCTCTAAGAAAACGGGCTTCGGCAATCATTGAAGCTTTTTCAGCAGGATTCGTAAAAATCTGATCTCCTTTTTCGGCGATTTTCTCTAATAACTGATTGGCTTTATTAATAGCATTATAATTACTCAGATAGGCTTCTTTCACGTAAGTGTTAGAACTTATCGAAGTATAGAAACTATTAATTCCTTCCCAATCTCTTGAGGCTTGTGTTGTTGCCAGCAAATTATCTGATCTTACTTCGCTTAAATTTAAAACCCTGTTGGCGTAACCGTAAGTGCTTAGTCCGTGAAAAGCTACTGAATATGTAGCATTTCTGGCCTGAACAAAATCGCCCGGTGTAGCATAGAAATTCTCGATTGTTCCCTGAGATAAAGGCAACTGATTCAATTCATCCGTGCAGGATGTCATTGCCAATACTACTGTTAGTAAATAAATATATTTTTTCATTTTATTTTAATTAAAATTAATGTTAAGTCCTATCACTAAAGATTTTGCCAAAGGAGCTCCTCCATAATCTACCGGTACAGAAAAATCGCTGTTTGAACTTGCTGAAGTATTTACCGCTTCAGGATTAAAACCTACTTTATATTTGTTCCAATAGAACCAGTTTTCTCCTGTTACATAAAGTCTCATATTATCGATTCTACTTAAACCTTTAATGGCTTGTCTTAGGTTATATCCAATGGTGATATTTCTAACACTCACATAATCTGACTTGTACAACCAGTCTGAATTGGCCTGATATCCAAAAGAAGTTCTCCAGTTACCTCTTACAGATGGATCTACATTAAGTGAATTCTCAACAGAACCCATTCCGGTACGATCAATCGCTCTTCCTGTTAATCCGTAAACAGTTCCTCCGTTTTGTCCCTGAACTAAAATATTTACGTCGATATCTTTATACTTGAAGGTATTCGTGATTCCCCAAGTATATTTTGGAGTTGGATTTCCTAGATCGACACGGTCATCTGAATTAATTTTTTTATCTCCGTTCTGGTCAATATAGCGAGGATCTCCCAATACTAATTTGTTCCCTCCAATTGTAGTTCCGCCTGCATCGATATCAGCCTGAGTTACTACTCCGTTTTGCTGTAATCCAAATATGGTATACATTGGTTTTCCTACTTCTAATTTTACAAACGGAATTCCTCCGTCGTAGGCATTACTAATTTCAATTTTAGACTGACCTGGTCCCAATGCCAAAACTTTATTTTCGTTGTGACTTAAGTTTGCTGATGTTCTCCACTCAAAATTAGGCGTTTTCACATTTAGAGAACTCAATTCAAATTCCCAACCCTGATTTTGTACCTCACCAACATTAGTAAGATAACTTGTAAATCCAGTCGCCCCAACGATAGGCACTCTTAATAATAATTCGCTATTATTTTTTCTGTATACTTCAAACGTTCCTGAAAGTCTATTTTTTAGAATTCCAAAATCTAACCCAAAATCAACACTTCTTGATTCTTCCCAATGCAATGAAGGGTTTGCGATTGATGACGCTCCCTGTCCTATTGCAGCTGCTCCTCCAATAGAATAATTGTAAGTGGCCAATGTTGCGTATGAAGCATAACTTCCAATATTGTTACTTCCGTTAAGTCCACCGCTCGCTCTTAGTTTTAAGTCGCTAAGCCAATCTACTTTTTGTAAAAACTGTTCTTGTTTTACTCTCCATGCTAATGATAGCGAAGGGAAAACTCCCCATTGTCTGTCTGATCCAAATTTTGAAGAACCATCTCGTCTCACACTGGCAGATAAAATATATTTTTCTTTGTAATTGTACTGCAACCTTGTAAAATAAGATAGTAAAGTACTTTTTTCAGCATTTGTAGATCCTAACGATCCTGTTGGCAATGTTTCAACTGTTGAACTATTGTATAATGCTCCCGAAGATAAGTTCGATCTCATGATTTCGTATGAGCTGAAAGACTGTCCTAACAATACATTGAAGTTATGATCTCCAAATGATTTGTCCCAGTTTAAGGTATTTTCATTTACTAAATTTTGTCTTCTGTAGGTATTATAAGCCCCTCTAATACTCGCCTGAACATCATTTGGCGTATAACTTTCAGTCGTATTATCTGAGTTATCAAAGTTTAATGTCGTTTTCCAGGTAAGTCCTTTTACAAACTGATAACTGGCATAAGTAGAAATCAAAGTTCTGTACATGGAGTTTTTTCCTGTTCTCGCCAATGCGTTTAGCATATTGGTTGTACTACTTCCCCACGCATATCTTGTTGTGTATTTTTCTCCTGCCGCATTAGAAGCGCTTTCAAAAACCGGTGTTGCCGTAAGGGCTTTAAATAACGTATTGTCTTTTCCTTCTACTCCCGGATCGTTTCTGATCGAGTACGATGGCGCAATGTTTATTCCGGTTTTAAAGTTTTCTGATAATTTAAAATCAACATTGGCTCTTGCCGAAAATAAAGTATAATCCGTTCCGATAATGTATCCTGTATTTTTTTGATAATTGGCAGATACATAATAATTCACTACATCTGTAGCTCCCGAAGCCGATAATTGATAGTTGTTGAATTCTCCTGTACGGAAAACTTTATCCTGCCAGTCGATATAATCAAGTCCCGGATGTCCCGGAATGTCCCATCTTTCATCGTACAAATAAGTATAATATCTGGTATTGGCTGTGTTAAGAGGCGCAGTTGGGTTTTTAGCATTATAAGCGGCAATTCTCTCTGCGTTGTTCTGACTTGCCGAAGCTCCTGCAATTCCTGATCCTACCCATTGCGAATCGATCATCGTTTTTGCCCTGTCGATCCATCCCTGTGCAGATAACATATCTACTCTGTTGGCTTCTTTATTTACACCACCATACATATTAAAAGTGAATTTTGTTTTCCCTTTTTTTCCTTTTTTAGTGGTAATTAAAACTACTCCGTTTGAAGCTCTTGATCCGTAAATAGAAGCTGCTGCTGCATCTTTTAATACTTCAATAGATTCTACGTCATTTGGGTTCATATTATCTAAAGGGCTTCCGCTTGAAAATCCACCATTGCTGTTAGATCCTTCTGTATAAATAGGAAATCCGTCTACCACGTACAAAGGTTCATTTCCTGCCGTAATTGATCCAGATCCCCTGATTTCGATACTAAAAGGCTGACCCGGTAAACCCGTTGTTTGCTTGACACGAACACCGGCTACCTGCCCTATTAATCCCTGATCGATTCTGGAAATTGGTCGCTCTGTAAAGTTTTCTGTTTTAATACCTGAAATGGCACCTGTAGTTAATTTTTTCTTTTGGGTTCCGTACCCTATCACTACTACTTCATTTAAGTTTGAACTCTCTGCATCTAAAGAAACATTGTAAGTAGTTGAAGCTCCTATTTTTATTTCTTTTTTCAAAAATCCCACGAAAGAAAAAACCAGGGTTTCTCCTTCAGATACCTTTATGCTGAATTTTCCATCAAAGTCAGTACTAGCTCCTCTATTGGTTCCCTTCACAATTACATTGGCTCCCGGAATAGAGAGTTTAGACGGATCAGTAACTGTTCCTGTAACCGTTTTTTCTTGCCCATAAACCGATCCGTGCAGCAAAGCAAAGAAGGCCATAATCAGCAAAAGATTAAGCTTGTTTTTCATAAAAGTTAAATTTTGGTTAGTTTAATAGTTTTTTCAAATTTATCCAGAACTTGTATTCGTGGCATCCTGTAGTATCCTGTTAGATTTCAGCGTCTTATAGGGTTTTTATATTTATTTTAAGACAAAAATCCCACAACTGACTGATTTACAATCGCTAAATAAATTGAAAGAATAATAAATATCATATCAAAAATTTAAATAAAATATTTTTTATCATTTGATATTTATTTTTATAAAAAAAGAAGAATTATAAAATAAGTAGGTACATTCATTAAGTATTTCATTTTTGGATATAATTACCAAAAACAGGATGCTACAGGATAGCCTTTTGATACGATACTAATACTTTTACTTTTATTACTACTATAAAATTGTCCTGGCATAATTTTTTAATAATGTGAAGTGATTAATTTAGTAACCACTAAAACTTTTGAGTAAAATAATGAAAATAACCAAATCAAACCTCTTTATTACATTATTCTTTTCCTGCGCCCTCAGCACTTTTGCACAGGAAACATCCGGTTCTCCCTGGCCAAAATCAACCAACATTAATCAGCCCTGGACGCGTTGGTGGTGGATGGGAAGTGCTGTCGATAAACCCAACCTGAAGAAGAGCCTTACTGACTTTTACAAAGCCGGAATTGGCGGTGTCGAGATCACTCCTATATATGGTGTAAAAGGAGAAGAAAATAATTTTATCGATTATCTCTCTCCAAAATGGATGGAAATGCTGGATTATACTATTCATATTGCTGATAGTCTGCACATGCAGGTCGATATGGTTTTAGGAACAGGCTGGCCTTACGGAGGTTCGCATGTCACTTTGCCTCATGCAGCTTCAAAACTAATTGTAGAAAAATATCCTGTAAAGAAGGACGAGACTTTCAATAAAAATATTACACTTACCAACAGCAAAGAAAAAGTACCTGCCGACCTTTTGTATGTTGTAGCTTATGCAAGTGATGGTACTTATATCAACTTAACAGATCAGTTAAAGAAGAATAAAGTGAATGCCAAAGACAAAGGAATTGAAGGCAATCACGTTGCTTTACCCGATACATCAGAACCAAACAAACTGAACTGGAAAGCCAATAAAAAAGATTATACTATTTATGCCGTTTTTAGCGGAAAAACAGGACAGGAAGTAAAAAGGGCTGCACCGGGCGGAAAAGGATATACTTTAGACCATTATTCTGAGGAAGCTCTTAATGCTTATGTAGTGCCTTTTAATACCGCTTTTAAAGGTCGCGAAGGAAAAATCAGGGCTATTTTTAATGATAGTTTTGAAGTTTACGGAACTGATTTTACTCCGAATTTTTTCGAAGAATTTAAAGCCTTACGTGGTTATGACCTTAAAAAAGAACTACCTCTTTTGCTGAATGAAACTGATAATGAAATTGGTAACAGAATCAGAAGTGATTACAGGCAAACGATTGGCGATTTATTACTGAATAAATTTGATTTATCATGGACAAAATGGGCACATTCTAAAAACTTTAAAACCAAACTTCAGGCGCATGGTTCTCCCGGCAATCTCATCGATTTATATGCCTCGGCAGATATTCCTGAATGCGAAACTTTTGGATCAATGCCTTTTGATATTCCGGGTTTCAGACGTGAAAAAGAAGATATTCGCGAAGGCGATGCTGATCCGGTAATGCTGAAATTCTCCTCGTCGGCTGCTCATATATCGGGCAAAAATCTGGTTTCATCAGAGACTTTTACGTGGCTTAGAGAACATTTTAAAACGGCATTATCGCAATGCAAACCTGAGGTCGAAGATTTAATGCTCAACGGGGTCAATCACGTTTTCCTGCACGGATCTACTTATTCGCCAGAAAGAGCTGCATGGCCGGGATGGCAATTTTATGCTTCTGTAAATTTTAATGCCAATAATGCTATTTGGGAAGACGCTCCGGCTTTATTCTCTTACATCTCCAATTGCCAGTCTTTGTTGCAACAAGGAAAACCGGATAATGAAATCCTGCTTTACTGGCCCATTTTTGATACATGGGACAAATATCAAAAAGGCAATTTGTTCTTTCAGTTCAAAATACATTCTTTATCAGAATGGTTATACGATACCTCTTTTTATGACACCACAAAAAGTTTAATAAAAAAAGGATATGGTGTAGATTTTATCTCTGACAACTTTATAGCTGATGCAAAAGTGGTGAATGGGAAAATAATGCTACCGGGCGGCAGCTTTAAATCGCTGATTATTCCGTCTTGTAAAAAAATGCCGCTTGCTACTTTGCAAAAATTAATTGAACTTAAAAAAGCAGGCGGATCTATTATTTTTGAAGGATTACCGGAATCGGTTCCCGGATTTAATGATTATAAAAAACAGGAAGAAAAACTTCAAAATCTTTTAGCCACAAATAAAGAACTTATCCAGCCTGCTCCGGATGTTTTTAAAGCTTTAGAAAGTGCACAGTTGTATCCTGAAACGCTTGTTGATACCGGTTTAAAATATACCCGAAGAGCTATCGATGGCGAAAAAATATATTATTTGGTCAATCATACTCCAAAAACAATAGAAACTTTTATTCCGCTTCAGATTGGGAATAAGGAAGTGGTAATTTTCGATCCGTTAACGAGAGATTATGGCAATGCAGTTGTTACTAAAAATGCCACTACAACATTAGTTAAAATTAAAATAGCACCGGGTCAATCTTATTTTCTAAAAACAGAAAATACGGCTTCGCAAAAAAAATGGAATTATTATGAAGCTTCTGCTGATGCCATTGCTTTAAAAGGAAACTGGAAAATAACTTTTGACAAAGGCGGTCCGCAATTGCCTGCAAGTGCAACGGTATCGCATCTTGAATCCTGGACAAAATTAAGTCCCGAAGCGGAGGCATTTTCCGGAAGCGCAACTTATACCTTAGAGTTTGACAAACCAAATGCTAAAGCAGATCAATGGAGCTTAAATTTAGGAGATGTTCGCGAAAGTGCCAAAGTCTGGCTTAATGATGAATTTATTGGTACAGCGTGGTCAGTTCCTTATCAATTGAATATTAACAAACTAAAATCAGGAAAAAACAAACTCAAAATTCAGGTTACGAATCTCTCTGCCAACAGAATCAGAGATAAAGAACTGAAGGGCGAAGAATGGAAGATTTTTTACGAAATCAATATGGTCGATAAAGATTATAAAAAATTCGATGCCACAAAATGGGAACCTATGCCATCTGGATTATTAGGTCCGGTTACAATTACCCCACTCAAACAACAGAACTAATTATTAAAATAACGAATACTAAAATGAAAAAATTACTTTTATTTTTCGCTATATGCCTTTCATATACTCATTCAGCCCATGCTCAACAGCCCTTTGATAAAAAATTGGTGCTCAAACAAATGATGCTTGCCAATGATTATTTTATGCAGAAATGGCCTGAAACAGGAAAAACAATCATTACCAATAAAGAACGTCCCAGTAATATCTGGACGCGCGGAGTGTATTATGAAGGACTGATGGCCTTACACGAAATTTATCCTAAAGAAGCTTATTATGATTATGCCTACGCCTGGTCTGAGTTTCATAAATGGGGATTTAATGGCGGAAATACTACCCGAAATGCCGATAATTATTGTGCAGCCCAAACCTATATCGATTTGTATAATCTGGAGCCGGATCCTAAAAAACTGAAGAACACGAAAGCGAATATTAATATGCTTTTAAACACTCCTCAACTAGACGACTGGTCGTGGATTGATGCGATACAAATGGGAATGCCGGTTTTTGCCAAATTGGGAGTTTTAGAAAAAGACAATCGCTATTTCGAAAAAATGTACCAAATGTATATGTACTCAAGGGATAAACATGGCGATCACGGGCTTTATAATCCTAAAGATGGTTTGTGGTGGCGTGATGCTGATTTTGATCCTCCGTACAAAGAACCTAATGGCGAAGATTGTTACTGGAGCCGCGGAAATGGCTGGGTAATTGGCGCTTTGGCAAAAGTACTAACGATTATTCCTGAAAATGCACCGCACAGGGCACAATACGTAAAAGATCTAAAAGCGATGACTGCTGCTTTGGTTCCGATTCAGAGAGCGGATGGTTTCTGGAATGTAAGCCTGCATGATCCAACTAATTTTGGAGAAAAAGAAACTTCGGGTACGGCATTATTTGTTTATGGAATGGCTTACGGAATCAACAGTGGGATTTTGAAAAAAGAAACTTACCTGCCGGTTATTCAGAAAGCATGGAATGCTATGACAACCGAAAGTTTGCACACGAATGGTTTTTTAGGCTATTTGCAATCGACAGGAAAAGAACCTAAAGACGGTCAGCCTTTATCTTATGATAAAATTCCGGATTTTGAAGATTACGGATTAGGATGTTTTTTACTCGCCGGGTCTGAAATTTATAAAATGAAATAATCCATTTTATTCGTATTTCTTATAAAAAAAAGCAGGATATCTTAAAATAAGATTCCTGCTTTTTTTTACTCCAATTATGACTACTTAATTGGAAACCGAATTATAATAAACCTAATTTACATTAGAAAAAATAACGCTTTATAGAAACTATTAAACTGTGTCGAAATTATATTCGAAGCGGGAAAATTCATTTCCGGCTTTTCCGGTCTTACATCTTTACCCTGAAAATATAATTTTAATTCTTTAATAATTTCAAATCTTGTCTTTGAACTGTCTAGCAAGATTAAACTTTTGACTTCTTGTAAAAAAGATAAACTGTCATGAAGCTGTTTATTAAACAAACAAACCAAAACATTTGATCCTTTTTTCTCTAATTGCAAAAATTCTACCAGTTCAGACTTATCATAGACCACAAAAATAGATCGGTCAAATTCTGTTGATTCATTTTCATTTTGATACAAAAAAGGATTTTCAAAAAAATCAAATTCACTTTTGAACCTTCTCTTAAACATCTTTAAAAAAACTCCTTTATTATCACGCACTAAAATTCTTTCTTTCTCCATCTTTAATTTCTCTAAATGTATCAGAATGTAGCTGGTTTATTTTTTTTAACAAACTGAACTACAACACTAATAATCAATCACTTTAAATATTTTGGCAAAGATACTTTAGTCAATCCTAACACGATGACACAATAAGGTTTAAAACAAACAGATTAAGGTTTTTTTTTAAACCATTCAGGACTAGACTTTTGTAACCCGAGTGACATTACTTTCAACAAAAGCAATTAACTCGTCCATTTTTCGGTCATTATTGTCTTTATTCGAAATAGAAATAATATAGCGGTTTCTGTCTTTTATATAAAGAAAAAAGAAATCCTTGGTTAATATCGCTTTTTCAATCTGACTCCATTTATGAACAATTTCTCCCATGGGCGAATGAACGCAAATGTTTGAATTGGTAAAACTGAATTTGTATTTTTTGCAAAATCTATCGTGTTTCAGTATTTTTTTAGTGAATTGAAAAATGCCTCTGCTTATTGCATTTACCAATGAATACTGAAATGAAAAAAATAGTATAATGAGCACGAGATTGCGCACCAGCCATATAATATAATCGATATCATCGTTGAGATCGAAAAAATCGAAAAAAACAGCAAAGAGTAAAGCAATTCCTGAAAAAATGATCACCCGGTCTTTATACAGGTTTTTAAAGTACATTTTATTCAACTTTCGGATCTCGCCTATATTTAACTCAAACTCCAGGTCAAAACTAGAAGCATTCATATTGTGGATTTTATTTGTAATTGGATCATTCTAAGTATTACAGTCTATTTATTTTCTTAAAAAACAGCTCTGTAACAACAAATTCAAAATTAATTCAATCCCTCCTCTTCCATTCCCTAATCAAGACATTAAAGTATCAAAATAAGACTTTTTGCAGGGATGACAGAAAAAAACATAAAAATCAGGATTTAATATGTTTATAAAATGATCTAACTAAAAAGCGTTTTCATTCAAATACAATTCTTACATTTTATTTTGCGTTTTTATAGATCAAAAAATGATATACGAATGCCATTAAAAGTTATTAGTATATTAGAATAAGACGAATAATCAATTTCTATTTAGTTTGTTTTCAAATAGTTAAATAAAATCATAATTAATATTCTTTATATAAAATATTGAATTACTTTTGGTTTTAATTTAAAATCATTATAAATAATTTCCTACAAATTAATGAAACTTATTCTTACAGAAAGAAAACTTCAGGAGAGAGTTAAAGAATTAACCTGCCTTTATGAGATTTCTAAAACAATATCCCGAACAACATCCATAGAAAAAAACACTTTAAAAAAAATAATAATCAGTACAAAAAAGGCCTGGCATTACAGCGATGATGCTATTGTTGAAATACAGGTTCCGGACTACAATTTATTATCCACTACACTGGAAATTCCTACGATTTGTCAAACTGGCATTATACGCGTTGCTAATTCTATTGTAGGTTATATTAAAGTACATTATCCAAAAAATAAATACAATGCCCATGATTTTTTAAAAGAAGAACAAAAACTACTTGACACAATTGCATTTGAAATTGGCAATTATCTGGAGAAATTTAAAAATATCGCCAAAAAACAGCTTTTAATGCGAACGGTAGAACGAATAGACCGACTGTCTGTTCTGGGCGAAATGACAGCAGGTATTGCGCATGAACTCAATACGCCGCTGGGCAATATATTAGGTTATGCCGAACTAATCAAAAGTACCAATACTCATCCTGAAATTGATGCTGATATTTCGACCGTAATACATTCTGTTATTTACTGTCGCGAGATCGTAAAAAAATTGATGTTTTTTTCCTGCGAAATGCCGCAACAATTAAAATTACAGGAAATTAAGCCTATTGTAACTTTTGCGATGTCGTTTCTTAAACAAAACTTTCAGGAAAAAAATATCAAAAATGAACTGGTTTTTAAAAATGATACTATCATGGCAAAAGTAGATGAAGTACAACTCACACAAGTTTTCTTTAATTTACTTATAAATGCCCTACACGCCTCTCCTAAAAAAGCTACTATAAAAACCATTATAGAAAGTGATGCACAAAACTTATTCATCACCATCGAAGACCAGGGAACTGGGATTCCTGAAGCTATCAAACCCAAAATATTTGAACCATTTTTTACGACAAAGACAACAAATAAAGGCTGTGGACTTGGACTAAGCGTAGTTCACGGGATTATTAAAAATCATAATGGGGAAATTGTGGTGCAAAACAACCAGCCAACGGGAACCATTTTTAGTATACAATTACCTTTAAACTAATTAGAAATGGGTTTAATAAAAGAAAACATTCTTATCGTAGATGATAACTCTGATATGCTGGATTTGATTCAGCGCCATGTAAAATCCTTTAATTATCATACTTATAAAGCATCGTCTGTAAGTGAAGCGCTCGACGTGCTAAAATATACTGATATTCATTTATTGATTACAGATCTTAATATGCCTGACATTAATGGTATAGAGTTATTAAAGTATACTGAAGAACATCATCCACTGATACCAAAACTGGTGGTTACGGGTCTTAATTCTATTGATAATGCGGTAAATGCTATTAAATCCGGAGCACTTGATTATCTGAACAAACCGTTTACAAGCGAGGAGCTTCAAAAAGCGATCGAAAATTCGCTGGTTAAAACCAAAACGAGTTTAAAACATTTGTCTCACAAAGCTACGGTATCGGCTGAAAAAAGTAATTATGCCGATCTTATTGGCCGTTCAGAAGATTTTAAACAATTAGTAGAAATAATCGAGCGCGTAAAAGATACTACCGTAAATGTATTGATCGAAGGCGAAAGCGGTACAGGGAAAGAACTGATTGCAAAAGCCATTCACTCTAAAGGCGCATTTGCCCACATGCCTTTTATTTCGGTCAACTGTGGTGCAATTCCCGAGAACCTAATAGAATCAGAACTATTCGGATATGCAAAAGGTGCCTTTACCGGCGCTCTGGAATCTCAGGTAGGCTTGTTTCAGGCAGCATGCGGGGGAACTATTTTTTTAGATGAAATTGCCACGGCTCCATTAGCGGTTCAGACCAAACTTTTGCGTGTTATACAGGAAAAAGAAATTACTAAAATAGGCTCCAGAAAAGCTGAAAAAATCGAGGTACGCATCATTTGTGCCACCAATAACGATTTACATAAAATGGTGCTGGAGGGCAATTTTAGGGAAGACTTATATTATCGAATTAATGTCGTAAATATAAAAACGACTCCGTTAAGAGATAAAAAGGAAGACTTATTACTACTGATTAACAACTTTATAAAAAAATATGCTGTAGCCTATAATAAACCGGATATTTCGATTCACGAAAAAGCGATACAAATACTATTGCGTTACTCCTGGCCAGGAAATGTCAGGGAACTGGAAAATATCATTCAGCGTATGATTATTATGGCTGATGATAGTATCAATATCCAGCATATCCCTGAACATCTAAAATATCATATTGCCGAAAAAAGTACAGTTTTTAAAACATTAAAAGAATATGAAAAAGAACAAATTATAAAAGTACTTCATGCAGTGAATAACAATAAAACAAAAGCTGCAAAAATTTTAAAAATAGATCGTAAAACACTTAATCTGAAAATATCCTGAATTCGCGTAATTATTACCCAAACGATACTTTATTCCTAAGCTTAAAACAAAAAAATAATGGATGACTGTTTACTATCAAATTGATGAACAGTCAAGTATCATTTTGTCTACGCTTTAGGCATATCTTTTGTCTTTTGGTCGAAAATTAAACTTGCCTGCTATGAAATATAAACAAATAATCATCGAAGAAAAAGAATTTGAATTATTAAAAAACGGTCTGACAACAGCACAAAACAACAGTGATCGCAATTATAATTTATCGATTAGAAGATTGAAAAAAGAGCTGCTGTCGGCAAAAATAGTCCCTATAAATGACATTCCTGAAGATGTTATACGAATGAATTCTACTGTAACGGTACAAATGCGAACTAATATAATAAGAGAATTTACTATTGTACCGCCCGAAAAAAGCAATCTCGACCAAAATAAACTGTCTGTATTGTCTCCTATGGGGCTGGCATTATTAGGATATGCGACTAATGATACCATTTTATGGCAATTTCCGGACGGTGAGACCACTATAACAATTTTACAAGTAACTCAAAGCTATAATTACTCTCATTAATCCCTAATATGAAAACAAATTAACAGTTTTAAATACAATCAACTAACCACAACTATCTATAAACTAAAATATTACACAAAAATTCATAAAAAAAATTTAACTTTATAAAAAATACTTTTCAGTGAAAAAAATCGAACACTATTATAGTGCTGACTTAGAATGGGTAGAACCCTTTGCTAAACAGCTCGAAGGAAAAGTTGATGGCAATTTTATTATTGTTCCTGAAAGCATTCAAACAGGGACACGCTATATTTTAGATTGTGGAGAAGGTATCATTGCCTATTATATTGATGTAAAATATCATAAGGACCTTCATTTGATTCAGAAAAACTTAAGCAACGATTTTGTTGGGATTTATTATAATCTTACCGAAGGTGAGGCCCAATTATCGACTAATAATTTCATGAACGATATAGGCCGCTGGAAATATAACCTTGCTGTTATTGATGCTGCCCTCGAATCTGAATATTACGTAAAAAAAGGCAGTACAACATTTGCTTTGTGCATATTTATAAAAAAGTCTATGATCGAAACTTTTGCTATAAAAAATAATATTCATCTTCGGGATATCGATAAAATGACCAATCCTAAAAAAAATACCATTGTAAGATTTGACAGGATGAGCAGTGATAGTTTTCACATTTTAACAGATTTACGCAAACTTAAAGTGGGCGGTCCTGTATTCGATTTGAATTTAACAGGATCTATACATATGCTGCTTTCTAATTATCTGAAAAAGATGGCGCTAAACAGGGTAATTATTCAGATGGTGAACAAAACCGATTTAAAGAAAATCATAGCGACTCAAATGTTTCTGATTGAGCACATCAAAGAGCCTTTTCCAAGTATTCACATAATGGCCAATATGGCTAACATGTCTGAGTCTAAATTTAAAAATTTATTCAAGAAGATTACAGGTATGACGCCCAATGCTTTTTTTATGGATAACAAAATGATCATGGCCAAAGAATTGATTGAAAGCAAACAATTCTCTATCTCTCAGGTTTCAGACGAACTTAATTTTACTAATAATTCTTATTTCGCATCAAAATTTAAAGAACATTTTGGCTTATCGCCAAAGGTATATCTCAAGCAACTATAATTGATTTTTAGAAACAACTCTATTATTTATGAAAAAATTCACTCATTTCTACAGTCTAACTCCGGAATGGCAATACCAGCTCGCTAAGGAAATGAACGGTGAACTTATTGATGATACGATAATTGTTATCCCTGAATCTCTTGGTCACGGTCATTCTTATTTTACACAAATCACTCCTGGTATCTCAGTATTATTTATGGATTTTGTCCTGAAAGAAGAGGTAAAAATTAACCGGCTTAAATCTGATAATGAACTTTATATTTTGCATTTTGATTTGAGCGAACATATTAATATGATTACTATTAATGATATTAATTTTAAAATTGGTTCTTATGACAATCTTGGCCTTGCTATTATCGACAATAAAATCGAAAGTTCGTTTCAACCGGCAGTAAACGAACGAACATTGGCATTACGTTTATTGGTTGATAAAAGACTGCTTACTGATTTTTTAAAGAACCATCCGAGCGAAGATTATAGTAAAAGAAAAATTACAGTGCCTAAAAATTCTCTGTATTATTACGATAATATCGACAGCAATAGTATTTTACTGATCAGGTCTCTCAAAGAGAGATCGATGTTCGAACCTACTTTTGGTCCTTATCTGAAAGGGATTTCCCTGAAACTTTTAGGAAATTTCTTAAATCGATATGAAAACTCAAAGACTGTTGAAAATGAAATTACCGAACTCGAAATTGAAGCGGTTACCAAAACAAGAACTTTTCTTTTGGATAACCTAAACAATCCGTTTCCTTCTGTGACATATTTATCCGAAATGGCCGGAATGTCGCCATCCAAATACAAAATGCTTTTTAAAAGGCGTTTTAATACTTCTCCTAATAATTTCTTTATTAAAGAAAAAATGCTGCTGGCAAACAAGCTACTACAAAGTGGTGATTACCATACTTTAACCGAGGTGATTTATGAACTTAACTATACTAAATTAAGTTATTTTACCTCTAAATATTTTGACTTTTTTCATAAAAAACCTTCTGAGGATTTTAGAAAAAAAATCAAATAATCTATAAAAAAAGACTTCGTTTTATAATTGATTACGAAACTGTTTTCATCTTTAATAGCATAAAAAAAGGGCATCTCATAATAAGATGCCCCTTTACTTTATTGTCCGTTTATTTTATAAATGTATTATAAATTCTGAACGCCTGTTTAATTCGTGTTCCTGTTCTGTACATTTCACACCGTTAGAACAATGATTCAACAGCTGTGTTTCTCCGTATCCTTCTCCGCTGATTCTTCCTTTGGCAATACCCGCTTTGATGATATAATCTACGGTAGATTTTGCTCTGTTTTTAGAAAGTTTCATATTAAATTCGTCTCTTCCTCTACTATCTGTATACGAATTTACCTGTATAGAAATATGTGGACGATCTTTCATTAATGAGATTACTTTTTCTAATTCTTTTTTAGACGATTGTCTGATATTGTATCCGTTAAAATCAAAATAAATTGGTTTTAGTTTTAACTTATCTGTTAAATCATCTCCTTCCTGAATTGTTACTAGATTTCCATCTACAACAACTTCCATTTCCTTAACGATTTCAAAACTCACCTCTTTTTTCTCCAGTGGTTTTAACTGCTCAACAAATACTGTTTTTTCAGCATATTTTGGTTTGCTAAATAGCAATTTAGTATCTTGATAAGGATCTAACAGCATCGTATATTTTCCTTCACTGTCTGTTTTTGCTGTACCAATTACTTCTTTATCTGAATTGAATAACTGAACATTAAAATCCTGAACCGGCTTACCGCTTTCTGTAATCGTACCAAAAACCAATGGTCTGATTTCAAAATCAAAACTTACCGGCCTGTTTTCTGTAAACCCGTAAATATCGTCGTTACCACTTCTGTTCGAAGAAAAGTACCCTTTTTTAGTTTTACTCTGCACCGCATAAGCAAAATCATCTGAGCTTGTGTTTACGCCATCACCAAGATTTACTACATGATACTTTCCTGTTTCATCTTTTATAGCAGCATATACATCTAAACCACCAAGTCCCGGATGTCCGTCTGAAGAAAAGTATAAAATACCTGATGAATCGACAAATGGATAAGTTTCACGACCCGGCGTATTAATCTCGTCTCCTAATTTAGTTAAATCATTACTTACATTGTATCCTTTTTTAAGGCTTACTACATACAAATCAGAGTTTCCAAATTTATTGTTTCGGTCTGAAGCAAAATAAAGTTCGGTTTCGTCTGAACTCAGCGCAGGATGTGCTGATGAAAATCCGTCACTGTTAATAGGATAAGGCAACTCTTTTACATTTTTCCATTCGCCTTTTACGTTTTCGGCTCTGTAAATTTTCAGGTATGTTGTTCCTTTTTTATCTGTTCCCAATTTACCGTCAATAAAGTTATTTCTGGTAAAGAACATTGTTTTACCGTCTTTTGTAATCGCCGGACTACTCTGATGGTATCTTGTATTAACATCTCCTTTTACTAAAACGGGGTTTTGCAAACCACCATCTACGGCAATATCTGCAGTATATAATTTCAGGAATGATTTCTCGTTCCAGGAATGTTTGCGTTTTACAATGACACCGGTATCTTTTGCTGATGCGTACATAACTTTGTCATTTTCGTAAAAAGCAGTACCAAAGTCTGAAAAAGGAGTGTTTATTTCTACCGGCTTTAATGAATATCTGCCAGATTGTTTGTTTATTTCTGAAAGTAGTTTTGTTCCATTCCAATTTTGACTCGCGTCTTTTTGTCCTGATTTAGCGTAATAGGTTTTCATTACCGCCTCAGATTGTGCATAATTCTGACTGTTATTAAGTGCCTGGGCATATCTGAAATAATATTCAGGAGTAACAATATTAGAGCTATTCATAATTTTTGAGTATGCTGCGGCTGCGGCTGCATAATCACCATTATAATAATGACAGTCTCCAAGCTTTGTATACGCTTCTACAGAGTTATTTCCTTTCTCAATTTCTCTGGTGTATAATTTAGCGGCTTCTACGAAGGCAAATTTATCAAATGCTTCATTTGCTTTTTCTAATTTTTTATCCTGTGCATTTGCGCTTGTCATACTTAATAGACAGGTTACTAAAAAGATAAAAGCAATTTGTAGTTTTTTATAATTCATAGTGTTTGTATTAATCATTAGAAGAATCTAGGCGTTACCAATCTTGTTTTCGCACCTTTTACTAAATCAAATCGCAAGAAAAACTCATGAGAACCAGAATTATATTTACCTAATTTTGTGGTTTCAAAATCATAAGCATATCCTATTTGCAAACCGTTTGTAACCTGAAAACCAGCCAATCCACTAACGGCTGCGTCCCAACGGTAAGCACCACCAATCGTAAATTTGTCATTGATTAAAAAGTTGGCAGACACGTCTACCGCAAGCGGCGCTCCTGAAACAAACTTGGTTAAAACTGCCGGTTTGAATTTTAAGTACGGATTAAGATCGAATACATATCCTGCAATACCGTAAAAGTGTGATTTTGTAGAATAAATCGAAGCTACATCACCATCTTTGTAATGATCTGTTTTTAATAATGACGGTGCAGAAATACCGGCATACCAGTTGTAACTGTGTACATATATACCGGCACCGATATTAGGGGAGAACATGGTTTGTACTCCGGTCATATAGATGTCCGGATTTTCCATCTTTAGCTTCGTATAATCTACTTCAAAATTGGCGAAACCTCCGGAGATACCAAATGATACTTTTAGATCACCGCCTCCTTGTATGGTATATGCATAATTTACCATAAAATTGGTGTTTTTAGTTGGCCCTATCTGATCGCTTGCCACATTTAATCCTAAGGCATTACTGTCGTTTAAGGGACTTTGAATAGAGAAGTTCATTGTTTTTGGCGCTCCGTCTAATCCTACCCATTGTGTTCTGTACAAGCCCATTGCACTTAATACGCCTCTTGATCCGGTATAACCAGGATTAAAAGTCATTGTATTGTACATATATTGCGTGTATTGCGATTCCTGCTGTGCCGAAACCTCAAAAACACCAAACAGCAATATGGCTGTTATATAAAAAATCTTCTTCATTAGTTCTAATTCTTAATTACTTTAATTTTTCTATTTCTTATTATTGATTATTAATATACAGGTAACCTGATTTTTGTTTGCCTTTTCCTTCTTTTGTAGTATACTTTATAGTATAGAAGTACGTTCCTGTTGGCAATTTATCTCCACGATTGAATGTTGCACGGCCATCTGAATAACCTCTAAATACATTATCGCTTTCGTTGTATGATTTTGCAGTGTATACCTTAACACCCCATCTGTTGAAAATTTCGACTTCATTATCCGGAAACTGATCAATTCCTTTGATACGGAATGTATCGTTGATACCATCATCATTTGGAGACATAGCATTAAAGACTTCTATATCATAAATTTCTATTTCTTCCTCGACAATTGCCATCGTAAAGATGCCGTAACCGCTCACCTGCCCCATTAGTAAATAAGAATAAGGCTGACCGTAAATTTCACTGCCCAAAACTCCTTTTTCGTTTACCCACTCGCCATTAGTTTCGTCCCAACGTACGATAGCTACCTGAGTATTAGGACTCAGATTAAAAAACTGAGACGGAGTAGCCCCTCCTTCTTCATCAAGACTCAGACTTAAAACAATTTTCTCGTTTCCGTCATCGTCTTTGGTTACTTTCCAGTATTCTTTGTCATTAATAAAAAGAATCCCTTTTTGTTTCTTGTTATGAGGGTATTTAGGATCTGAATTTTCGTGGAAATATTCTGTAGTATGAATATTTGCTTCGCTGGATCCTGCTTCATGAAAAGTAGGTCTGTAAAACAAATCATTTCCTACCGGAAATTCAAAAGCGGCTTTTCCGTTTTTTTGCACTTTTCCATCTACAAAACTTAAATCTGTAGCGTTTGAATGAGAGGCTGTTTCATTAAAAATCATTTTGGCATCATTATATCTTGCATTGATAATTCCGTTTTTAAAATTCGAATTATTCCCTACTGCGATAATGGTTTTTAGATCAAAAGGCACTAAATCTGACAAGTTTTCAAAAATTACATTCTGCAGGTTTGACGTTTTTTTCCCTTCTCCTTCAATAAGTTGCTGCTGTGTACCTCTAAACAAAGTAGTCCCTGCACTTGGCACGTTATAGGATACTGTACCGTCATTTTTCCAGTTTTGAAAAATGTATACATTGCCATCATTAATAAAATTTCCTGAAGTGGCGTTGATATAATTCATATCAACAGACATAATAGTATTGTCTTTTACATTTACCTCTCCTGAATTAAAAAACTGTGCCTTTATATCCTGACTAGCGCATAAACTAACCATAAGAGCTATAACACTCGCCGAACCTTTGCTATTTAATAAAACAGAATCAGGTTGATTTTCTATTTTAAATAAAGTATTGTTTTTCATACACCGTGTTTTAATTTTTTATACAAATTGTACTATAAATTACGATGCGAAATTAAATCAATACTAAAATTCTCTTATCCCTTAAAAGTTATTGGTATATCAAAATAGGGTCAATTAATTTGAGATTTTGCTTTTGAAAAATAAGGACAAAGCATTCACTCTAACTATTTTAATTATTTACCTGATTTATAAACTCTCTAAAAAGTAAAAAAGGATTAGCAGGATTGTAAAATCAATTTGTTTTCTCGCTATTGTGAAGAAAAAATTAATTCGTATAAATAAAAAATGGGAAAGCATGACTTTCCCATTTTAACAATAACCAAATCTAAAAAGCTTAATTTTAAAATTATATTTTCACTTACTTTTATAGTGCAAATATCTGTTTTTAATATAATCACAAATACTCTAATCTGCTTTTATAGTTGCAGAATAGGGTAAATAAAGCTAAGAGAATATACTTTTCAAAAACTTTTGTTTTCTATTTTCCTTTAAAGCCTATACCAACTCGTAATTACTTTTGTATAATTTATCGTTTTTCAACTTAATTCATAATTAAAATCTTTAATATAAAAAGAGGGAAATACATTCCCTCTTTATAATTCAAACAATAGCTTATTAATTAATGTAAAATATTTCTCTCATATCTATTGTAATCGATCCCGCTGAATCTCCTGTTATGACGTTATACATCGGAAAAACTACAGTGCCTCCCTTATTTGGAGTACCATATAATTTAAAATCTGCAGTTTGGCCATTCTCATCGAAAGTATAAACCCCTTGATTAGATTCAAGTGTCATACCATTTGCAACACCTTTAAACGAAAACAAACCCAATTGTTCTGTCTGAATATTTATTTTAATATCCAGACCCGATGCTGGAACAATAGGATTAAAAAGACTGATTGAATTTTTTAAATATTGGTTAGTAGCTGAATTTAACAATGGGTCATAAACTCCTAATGCAATATTTGCAACAAGCTTATCTATAGTAAAGGGGTGGTTTGGAGAGTTTAAACTACATATCTCACTTTTGGTAATATTATTATATAGAAAACTAAAAGTATCCAAATACATATAACCTCCACCTCCTTGATTAATTGTTAAAGGAGGCACCTTGCTATTTACAGGTCTTAAATAAACATCCTGAATTCCTACTTTATCAATATAACCAGCAAAAGTATACATCATCCCTACCTTTACTATATCAGGATCAGGCTTTGTCCCAATATCAACAAAACCGGGTCTTGTTACATTTATTTTTACTTTTATATAGTCATTCTCTCCAAAAGTGTATCCTACATAAAATAATCGAGCTCCTCCAGAAATTGATGCTCCCGTACCTAAGCCAATACCTCCGGAAAAAACAGAACCTGTGCAAACAGCAGTAAAGACTGCTTTCTCTGCTGAAACATAAATTGTCACCGTACATTGTGCCAGACTTATATCGTTCTTGTCAAAGAAGTTAAAAGCAATTTTTCCGTCGCCCGGAACTGTATCTACGCTGCCTTTTAAATCCAGTATAATCTCCGTAGCTCCCAAACTAACTGATCCTGAACCTTCAAACCATAAGCCATGTACCGTATTGGTTTTTATATAATAGTTCCCTGATTTCGATACTGCTATTTTTAGTTTTAATGTTTGGCCACTTGCACTACTTCCTTCAAGAATAGTCCCTACAAACGATGACTGGTCGCAATTTATGGTAAAAGCAGCTTTGTTTTCGACAACTGTAGCTTTAAAATTAGCAGTACCTGCACAAATTGGGTTTGCAGACTGATCGAATAAATCAAATGTAAGTTCACCTGCTGCTGTAGGCGTGCCTAATGCAGGAACCTGAATAGTATGTTCCCCTATATCCAGAATAGTGCTTAAATAAAAACGTATTCCGTTTTGGGTGTTAGTATATAAAACCAATGGTCCGCCTTTGGTCACTTTTACCTTTACTTCCATGAATTCATTATCACCGGCCACTTTGTCTACGTTATAGGTTCCTTTAATAGTACTTTGCGAACAAATAAATTCAACTTCGGCATTAGAGTATGTACTACAATCACTCCATTTAGTACCTTTCCAGAACTGTAAACAATCAGTGTCGGTATTAAAAACAGTAAGCCCTTTAGATACCCCTGCAAGATTAGTACTTAACTCATTTATTTGATCTGTAGTTAATCGAGGCGGCATAAAACCTTTTTTTCCATCCTGCGAAAGGATTTCCATAGTAGCGTGTTCGTCTCCATTTTGAGTTCCACCTACTACAACCGGCGCCTGCGCAAAAGTTTGCGCTACAGTAAGTGCCGTAAATATTAATGTATAAACTATTTTTTTCATTGTTTTTTCTTTTATTGTTGTTTTATGAACTACAGTATATAAGTCCCGGTCATTTATCATGACCGGGCTTATTTCTGTTGCAAATAATCTACGTATTACATCGTGTATGTGATTACGTACCAATTTGTACCATCAGATTGTAAGGTAACTTTCATGCTTCCTGAACTTGTTCCGCCAAAAATGCTGGCAGTTATGTAAGCATGTTGTTCTGCATCAGAATATATTACAGGAACATTAAATTTTACAGTTACTGCTTTAGTACCATTAAGCACATTAAACTGATTAATTACCAATATTCTACCTGTATTCTTAGTAGCATCCGGAAGTTTAATTGTAATATCATCGGTTAAATTTCTAGCAATAATCGTATAATCAGTATCTGTTACTTCATAATCATTTTTAATGATATTGATCTGCATTACGTTTGGTTTTGCTATAGTCTGCCATCCTACTACACCTTCGGAAATTGTTGCTAACACTTCTCCAACTGTTGTTGAAGGAACGATATCTACGTAAGAATCGACTAATGTAGCTCCTGCTCCTTGCACCTTTAAAACTGTAGGCGCCGTTGTAGTTTTTAGAGTTTTTGCATTTATTAAACTTGAAACATCTACGCTACTAGGTTTAACCCATTGTGCTTCTCCATCTTTTGTTGTTAAGACGTCGCCTGCGTTACCGGTTCCTACTGATGAAATACCTTCAATAATGTTTTTCACATTTTCATCATTAAAAATATCTGCTGCATTGTGTACAACATCAGCTACTACATCTATAACAGTCTCAGTAGTTCCTTCATTAGTATAAGTATACTTACCATTATTGGCAGTATCTTTTATTAATGTTGTTACTGTCTCATCGGCTTTTACTTTAACCCACTTGCCATCTGCATCTTTAATGTAGATTGCTCCTGTTGTATTGTCAATGTAAACTGTGGCATCAACCGGAATAGAAACTCCATCTGCTCCAGGAGCTCCGGCGCCTCCGCTTACTCCGTCTTTGCCGTCTTTTCCGTTCAACGGAACCCAGTTGCCTTCTGAATCGCGTACATAAACAATACCGGTAGTATTATCGATATACATTTTGATGTCATCTGAGATTGAAACGCCATCCGCGCCAGGGGCACCTGCGCCTCCCGTGATTCCGGCTGCTCCGTCAAGACCATCTTTTCCGTTGTTACCGCTGATCTGAATCCAGTCGCCTGATGCAGGATCTTTAATGTAAACAACTTTGGTATCGGTATTCACCCAGATTGTAACTCCTTCAGGTACAACAGCATCTTTTCCTGGTACTCCAGGTCCGCCCGGTAAACCATCTTTTCCGTCGTTACCATTTACTTTTACCCAGTTACCGTCTGCATCCTTGATGTAGATTGTACCTGTAGTATTATCAATATAAACTGTAGCATCTGCAGGAATAGAAACACCGTCTGCGCCAGGAGCTCCCGCTCCTCCGCTTACTCCGTCTTTTCCATCTTTTCCGTTCACCTGAACCCAGTTGCCGTCTTTATCTTTGATATAGATGTCTCCTGTTGTATTGTCAATGTAAACTGTGGCATCAACCGGAATAGAAACTCCATCTGCTCCAGGAGCTCCGGCGCCTCCGCTTATACCGTCTTTGCCGTCTTTTCCGTTCAACGGAACCCAGTTGCCTTCTGAATCACGTACATAAACAATACCGGTAGTATTATCGATATACATTTTGATGTCATCTGAGATTGAAACGCCATCCGCGCCAGGGGCACCTGCGCCTCCCGTGATTCCGGCTGCTCCGTCAAGACCGTCTTTTCCGTTGTTACCGCTGATCTGAATCCAGTCGCCTGATGCAGGATCTTTAATGTAAACAACTTTGGTATCGGTATTCACCCAGATAGTAACTCCTTCAGGTACAACAGCATCTTTTCCTGGTACTCCAGGTCCGCCCGGTAAACCATCTTTTCCGTCGTTACCATTTACTTTTACCCAGTTACCGTCTGCATCCTTGATGTAGATTGTACCTGTAGTATTATCAATATAAACTGTAGCATCTGCAGGAATAGAAACACCGTCTGCGCCAGGAGCTCCCGCTCCTCCGCTTACTCCGTCTTTTCCATCTTTTCCGTTCACCTGAACCCAGTTGCCGTCTTTATCTTTGATATAGATGTCTCCTGTTGTATTGTCAATGTAAACTGTGGCATCAACCGGAATAGAAACTCCATCTGCTCCAGGAGCTCCGGCGCCTCCGCTTACTCCGTCTTTGCCGTCTTTTCCGTTCAACGGAACCCAGTTGCCTTCTGAATCGCGTACATAAACAATACCGGTAGTATTATCGATATACATTTTGATGTCATCTGAGATTGAAACGCCATCCGCGCCAGGGGCACCTGCGCCTCCCGTGATTCCGGCTGCTCCGTCAAGACCGTCTTTTCCGTTGTTACCGCTGATCTGAATCCAGTCGCCTGATGCAGGATCTTTAATGTAAACAACTTTGGTATCGGTATTCACCCAGATAGTAACTCCTTCAGGTACAACAGCATCTTTTCCTGGTACTCCAGGTCCGCCCGGTAAACCATCTTTTCCGTCGTTACCATTTACTTTTACCCAGTTACCGTCTGCATCCTTGATGTAGATTGTACCTGTAGTATTATCAATATAAACTGTAGCATCTGCAGGAATAGAAACACCGTCTGCGCCAGGAGCTCCCGCTCCTCCGCTTACTCCGTCTTTTCCATCTTTTCCGTTCACCTGAACCCAGTTGCCGTCTTTATCTTTGATATAGATGTCTCCTGTTGTATTGTCAATGTAAACTGTGGCATCAACCGGAATAGAAACTCCATCTGCTCCAGGAGCTCCGGCGCCTCCGCTTACTCCGTCTTTGCCGTCTTTTCCGTTCAACGGAACCCAGTTGCCTTCTGAATCGCGTACATAAACAATACCGGTAGTATTATCGATATACATTTTGATGTCATCTGAGATTGAAACGCCATCCGCGCCAGGGGCACCTGCGCCTCCCGTGATTCCGGCTGCTCCGTCAAGACCGTCTTTTCCGTTGTTTCCACTGATCTGAATCCAGTCGCCTGATGCAGGATCTTTAATGTAAACAACTTTGGTATCGGTATTCACCCAGATTGTAACGCCATCAGGTACAACAGCATCTTTTCCTGGTACTCCAGGTCCGCCCGGTAAACCGTCTTTTCCGTCGTTACCATTTACTTTTACCCAGTTACCGTCTGCATCTTTAATGTAGATTGTACCTGTAGTATTATCAATATAAACTGTAGCATCTGCAGGAATAGAAACACCGTCTGCTCCAGGAGCTCCGGCCCCTCCGCTTATACCGTCTTTTCCATCTTTTCCGTTCACCTGAACCCAGTTGCCGTCTTTATCTTTGATATAGATGTCTCCTGTTGTATTGTCAATGTAAACTGTGGCATCAACCGGAATAGAAACTCCATCTGCTCCAGGAGCTCCGGCGCCTCCGCTTACTCCGTCTTTGCCGTCTTTTCCGTTCAACGGAACCCAGTTGCCTTCTGAATCGCGTACATAAACAATACCGGTAGTATTATCGATATACATTTTGATGTCATCTGAGATTGAAACGCCATCCGCGCCAGGGGCACCTGCGCCTCCGGTGATTCCGGCTGCTCCGTCAAGACCATCTTTTCCGTTGTTACCGCTGATCTGAATCCAGTCGCCTGATGCAGGATCTTTAATGTAAACAACTTTGGTATCGGTATTCACCCAGATTGTAACTCCTTCAGGTACAACAGCATCTTTTCCTGGTACTCCAGGTCCGCCCGGTAAACCATCTTTTCCGTCGTTACCATTTACTTTTACCCAGTTACCGTCTGCATCCTTGATGTAGATTGTACCTGTAGTATTATCAATATAAACTGTAGCATCTGCAGGAATAGAAACACCGTCTGCGCCAGGAGCTCCCGCTCCTCCGCTTACTCCGTCTTTTCCATCTTTTCCGTTCACCTGAACCCAGTTGCCGTCTTTATCTTTGATATAGATGTCTCCTGTTGTATTGTCAATGTAAACTGTGGCATCAACCGGAATAGAAACTCCATCTGCTCCAGGAGCTCCGGCGCCTCCGCTTATACCGTCTTTGCCGTCTTTTCCGTTCAACGGAACCCAGTTGCCTTCTGAATCACGTACATAAACAATACCGGTAGTATTATCGATATACATTTTGATGTCATCTGAGATTGAAACGCCATCCGCGCCAGGGGCACCTGCGCCTCCGGTGATTCCGGCTGCTCCGTCAAGACCATCTTTTCCGTTGTTACCGCTGATCTGAATCCAGTCGCCTGATGCAGGATCTTTAATGTAAACAACTTTGGTATCGGTATTCACCCAGATAGTAACTCCTTCAGGTACAACAGCATCTTTTCCTGGTACTCCAGGTCCGCCCGGTAAACCATCTTTTCCGTCGTTACCATTTACTTTTACCCAGTTACCGTCTGCATCCTTGATGTAGATTGTACCTGTAGTATTATCAATATAAACTGTAGCATCTGCAGGAATAGAAACACCGTCTGCGCCAGGAGCTCCGGCTCCTCCGCTTACTCCGTCTTTTCCATCTTTGCCGTTTACCTGAACCCAGTTGCCGTCTTTATCTTTAATGTAGATGTCTCCTGTTGTATTGTCAATGTAAACTGTGGCATCAACCGGAATAGAAACTCCATCTGCTCCAGGAGCTCCGGCGCCTCCGCTTACTCCGTCTTTGCCGTCTTTTCCGTTCAACGGAACCCAGTTGCCTTCTGAATCGCGTACATAAACAATACCGGTAGTATTATCGATATACATTTTGATGTCATCTGAGATTGAAACGCCATCCGCGCCAGGGGCACCTGCGCCTCCCGTGATTCCGGCTGCTCCGTCAAGACCATCTTTTCCGTTGTTACCGCTGATCTGAATCCAGTCGCCTGATGCAGGATCTTTAATGTAAACAACTTTGGTATCGGTATTCACCCAGATTGTAACTCCTTCAGGTACAACAGCATCTTTTCCTGGTACTCCAGGTCCGCCCGGTAAACCATCTTTTCCGTCGTTACCATTTACTTTTACCCAGTTACCGTCTGCATCCTTGATGTAGATTGTACCTGTAGTATTATCAATATAAACTGTAGCATCTGCAGGAATAGAAACACCGTCTGCGCCAGGAGCTCCCGCTCCTCCGCTTACTCCGTCTTTTCCATCTTTTCCGTTCACCTGAACCCAGTTGCCGTCTTTATCTTTGATATAGATGTCTCCTGTTGTATTGTCAATGTAAACTGTGGCATCAACCGGAATAGAAACTCCATCTGCTCCAGGAGCTCCGGCGCCTCCGCTTATACCGTCTTTGCCGTCTTTTCCGTTCAACGGAACCCAGTTGCCTTCTGAATCACGTACATAAACAATACCGGTAGTATTATCGATATACATTTTGATGTCATCTGAGATTGAAACGCCATCCGCGCCAGGGGCACCTGCGCCTCCGGTGATTCCGGCTGCTCCGTCAAGACCATCTTTTCCGTTGTTTCCACTGATCTGAATCCAGTCGCCTGATGCAGGATCTTTAATGTAAACAACTTTGGTATCGGTATTCACCCAGATAGTAACTCCTTCAGGTACAACAGCATCTTTTCCTGGTACTCCAGGTCCGCCCGGTAAACCGTCTTTTCCGTCGTTACCATTTACTTTTACCCAGTTACCGTCTGCATCTTTAATGTAGATTGTACCTGTAGTATTATCAATATAAACTGTAGCATCTGCAGGAATAGAAACACCGTCTGCGCCAGGAGCTCCCGCTCCTCCGCTTACTCCGTCTTTTCCATCTTTTCCGTTCACCTGAACCCAGTTGCCGTCTTTATCTTTAATGTAGATGTCTCCTGTTGTATTGTCAATGTAAACTGTGGCATCAACCGGAATAGAAACTCCATCTGCTCCAGGAGCTCCGGCGCCTCCGCTTACTCCGTCTTTGCCGTCTTTTCCGTTCAACGGAACCCAGTTGCCTTCTGAATCGCGTACATAAACAATACCGGTAGTATTATCGATATACATTTTGATGTCATCTGAGATTGAAACGCCATCCGCGCCAGGGGCACCTGCGCCTCCGGTGATTCCGGCTGCTCCGTCAAGACCATCTTTTCCGTTGTTACCGCTGATCTGAATCCAGTCTCCAGATGCAGGATCTTTAATGTAAACAACTTTGGTATCGGTATTCACCCAGATTGTAACTCCTTCAGGTACAACAGCATCTTTTCCTGGTACTCCAGGTCCGCCCGGTAAACCGTCTTTTCCGTCGTTACCATTTACTTTTACCCAGTTACCGTCTGCATCCTTGATGTAGATTGTACCTGTAGTATTATCAATATAAACTGTAGCATCTGCAGGAATAGAAACACCGTCTGCGCCAGGAGCTCCCGCTCCTCCGCTTACTCCGTCTTTTCCATCTTTTCCGTTCACCTGAACCCAGTTGCCGTCTTTATCTTTGATATAGATGTCTCCTGTTGTATTGTCAATGTAAACTGTGGCATCAACCGGAATAGAAACTCCATCTGCTCCAGGAGCTCCGGCGCCTCCGCTTACTCCGTCTTTGCCGTCTTTTCCGTTCAACGGAACCCAGTTGCCTTCTGAATCGCGTACATAAACAATACCGGTAGTATTATCGATATACATTTTGATGTCATCTGAGATTGAAACGCCATCCGCGCCAGGGGCACCTGCGCCTCCGGTGATTCCGGCTGCTCCGTCAAGACCATCTTTTCCGTTGTTTCCACTGATCTGAATCCAGTCGCCTGATGCAGGATCTTTAATGTAAACAACTTTGGTATCGGTATTCACCCAGATAGTAACTCCTTCAGGTACAACAGCATCTTTTCCTGGTACTCCAGGTCCGCCCGGTAAACCGTCTTTTCCGTCGTTACCATTTACTTTTACCCAGTTACCGTCTGCATCTTTAATGTAGATTGTACCTGTAGTATTATCAATATAAACTGTAGCATCTGCAGGAATAGAAACACCGTCTGCTCCAGGAGCTCCGGCTCCTCCGCTTACTCCGTCTTTTCCATCTTTGCCGTTTACCTGAACCCAGTTGCCGTCTTTATCTTTGATATAGATGTCTCCTGTTGTATTGTCAATGTAAACTGTGGCATCAACCGGAATAGAAACTCCATCTGCTCCAGGAGCTCCGGCGCCTCCGCTTATACCGTCTTTGCCGTCTTTGCCGTCTTTTCCGTTCAACGGAACCCAGTTGCCTTCTGAATCACGTACATAAACAATACCGGTAGTATTATCGATATACATTTTGATGTCATCTGAGATTGAAACGCCATCCGCGCCAGGGGCACCTGCGCCTCCGGTGATTCCGGCTGCTCCGTCAAGACCGTCTTTTCCGTTGTTACCGCTGATCTGAATCCAGTCGCCTGATGCAGGATCTTTAATGTAAACAACTTTGGTATCGGTATTCACCCAGATAGTAACTCCTTCAGGTACAACAGCATCTTTTCCTGGTACTCCAGGTCCGCCCGGTAAACCGTCTTTTCCGTCGTTACCATTTACTTTTACCCAGTTACCGTCTGCATCCTTGATGTAGATTGTACCTGTAGTATTATCAATATAAACTGTAGCATCTGCAGGAATAGAAACACCGTCTGCGCCAGGAGCTCCCGCTCCTCCGCTTACTCCGTCTTTTCCATCTTTTCCGTTCAATGGAATCCATTTTGTATCGTCTTTCGGATCTCTTATATAAACTATATTAGTTTTATAATCGACATACATTTGGATTTCACCGTCTATACCTGCTGTACCAGCAGCACCCGGTACGCCATTTCCACCTGAAATACCATCTTTTCCGTTGTTACCGCTTTTACCATTAATTGGAATCCAGCTTTCTGGTTTTTCAGGGTCTGCACCAGGTATTAAAATATATACAATATTAGTTTTCTCATCTACAACCAATGAAACTCCTTCTCCAACTTTTCCGTCTACTCCAGGAACTCCATTAATTCCAGCTGCTCCTGCAGCACCTGCTTTACCAGATAATTGAGTCCAAGTGCCGTCTTGATTTTGCATGTAGATTGCGCCTGTACTATTATCTGTATAGAAAGTTACTCCTTCTCCAGGATAATTAGGCTGCCCCATATTACCAGGTGCACCTGTACCTTCAGCAACATTTAAACCACCAACTACTTCATCTGAAGTAACCATTCGATGCCATTTATTGTCATACCAATAGTAGTATCCAGGAGTAATATCTGCAATTTTCTCAGTGTTAAAAACAAGTAAACTATTAACATTTCCATTTATAATGGTAGTGTTATCAGTAGAGCTTTTTAAGTCAACTCGAGGAATCAACATCCCTCTTTTTCCTGTCTCGCCTTCTTTTATCGCATTAATATCAAGCATCGAAGATTTATCGGGATTTTGAGTTCCAATCCCTACCTGAGAGTAAGCCGAATATCCACCTAAAACAAGAAGTAATGGGAGTAATCTATTCTTCATAAGATTTAATCTTTATGGGTTATTAAATTATTTTATTCACTATACTGTAATAAATAAATCAGTCTATAAACAACAAACAAACAGAGTAATCATTAAAATTGCCAGACTTAAGAGTAATTCTCATCGCTTCAGCACGGAATCACCTTCTTAAAATCTGGCATAGAGACGTTTTTACACTGTTATTGTTAATTGCATCATAAATCAATTCATTTTTTACTTTTTACTGATCCTTACGGTATCAGCTTTAATTTGCAAAGTTTCAATTATTTGTATCTTTTTTCTGCCATAAAAAGATTTTATACTTACAGTTTAAGACAACATTTATTAACCTAATTTTATGTTTTTGAAGACTTAAGCAATTCATCTAAACAGTAAAACAAAATGACTTTTTATGGTTTCTTTTTATACACTTTTCGCTATATATTGACTATTATTGACCGCATAGATTTTAATAATTTTTGACAGACTTAATTTGATCACAGTGCTTACTTTTTTTCAAACACCTTTTATTCTGTATCAAAGTTTTAAGCAAAAAAAACGCTGATACAAAATTAGATTTGCATCAGCGTTATAACTATTACTTAGTTTATTTTGAGTTTGTTTCTTTAGTTATTGTTAATGTACAAATAACCCGCTTTTTCTACTCTGTTTTGATTATCATCATTGTATTCTAAAGTATAGAAGTACGTACCTGTTGGAAGTTTGTCACCTCTTTTTACAGTTGCACGTCCATCAGAGAAACCTTCAAACGGATCGGTTACATTATCGTATCTTTCTTTTTCATATATCAATACACCATATCTATTATAGATTCTCAGATTATTATTAGGATAACAATCAATACCTCCTATTTTGAATGTATCGTTTATTCCGTCTCCGTTTGGTGAAATTGCATTAAAAATTTCCGGAAGACATGATACATGTATGGTTTGCTTAAATGTATTTTGGTTACCGCAATCATCTGTTGCTGTCCAAACTCTTATCAAATCGTGTTTACTACTGCAATCTCCATCTACTTTCGTTTCTGTATACTCAACTGTTGCAGTTCCGCACGTATCAGAAGCTGTAAGTGTTACCGCATCAGGAATGGTTTCACAAGTTGCATTAACCACGCTCTCAGGAAGAGATTCCACAAAAACAGGTGCTGTTGTATCTGAAACCGTTATGACTTGTGTATAAACAGTTTCATTACCACATGAGTCTGAGGCTGTCCAGGTTCTTTGCAATTGGTAATTGCCTGAGCAGTTCCCATCAATTTTAACCTCATCGTAAACAACATTGGCTACTGAACAATTGTCGACAGCTGTTAAGGTTGGTGCTACAGGAATTTCTATTGCACAATCAACTACAATATTAGCTGGTAACGTTTCTACAAAAACCGGTGCCGTAGTATCTTCGGCTATTATTTTTTGAACTAAAATAGTTTTTAGTCCGCCGCAGTCTGTTAATGTAAAGGTTCTTGTTACGATGTAAGGTTCACCTTTACATCCTCGACCTCCGTTATTTGTATCTTCAACAGTAACATTAATTTCTCCATTACAGTTTGCTACTGTATTGGTAACCGCATTGATATTAGCAGCAGGAATATCCTCTATACACTGCACTTTTAAATCAGCAGGCGCTTTTCCTGTTGGGGCTAATGTATTATTTATGGTGTAAGTATAAACCCAGTCGTGTGTATTTCCTGTACAATCCGTAAATTTATAGGTATACGTTACCTCTCCGTTGCATTCCGGTTGATCTGAAATAATTGGGGCTGATACTGTTAAAACATTACCACAATTGTCTTTTACCTCTGGAACTGTTGGTTCTACAACAGAAGATAAACAAGCCACTATTGATCCTGCATTAGCTGGCATAACGAAATCTACTGTTTCAATTGTGTAGGTATATTCCCAATCATGTTTATTACCTATACAATCCGTAAAAGTATAAGTATATACTACCTTTCCATTACATTCAGGTGTAGGTGAAATATCCAACACAGGTGTTAATACATTACCGCAGTTGTCTTTTACCTCCGGAACTGTTGGTGCAACAATTAATGATGCACATGCAACTGTTGTTCCTGCATTGTTTGGCATAATGAAGTCAACACTTTCTATTGTGTAGGTATATTCCCAATCATGTTTATTACCTATACAATCCGTAAAGGTATAAGTATATACTACCTTTCCATTACACTCAGGTGTAGGTGAAATATCCAACACAGGTGTTAATACATTACCGCAGTTGTCTTTTACCTCCGGAACTGTTGGTGCAACAATTAATGATGCACAAGCAACTGTTGTTCCTGCATTGTTTGGCATAACGAAGTCAACACTTTCTATTGTGTAAGTATATTGCCAATCATGTTTATTCCCAATACAATCCGTAAAAGTATAAGTATATACTACCTTTCCATTACACTGAGGTGTAGGTGAAATATCCAACACAGGTGTTAATACATTACCGCAGTTGTCTCTAACCTCCGGAACTGTTGGTGCAACAATTAATGATGCACATGCCACTGTTGTTCCTGCATTAACTGGCATAACGAAATCTACTGTTTCAATTGTGTAGGTATAAACCCAGTCGTACGTGTTTCCTGCACAATCAGTAAAAGTATATGTATACGTTACATCTCCGTTACACTGAGGTGTAGGTGAAATAACCAACGTAGGTGTTAATACATTACCGCAATTATCTTTTACTTCAGGAACTGTTGGCGTAACAATTAATGATGCACATGCCACTGTTGTTCCTGCATTGGCCGGCATAACAAAATCTGCCGTTTTAATTGCATAAGTATAAACCCACTCGTGCGCGTTTCCTGCACAATCCGTAAAGGTATATGTATACGTTACATCTCCGTTACACTGAGGTGTAGGTGAAATAATCAAAGTAGGTGTTAATACATTACCGCAATTGTCTTTTACTTCAGGAACTGTTGGCGCAACAATTAATGATGCACATGCAACTGTTGTTCCTGCATTGGCCGGCATAACAAAATCTACCGTTTTAATTGCATAAGTATAAACCCAGTCGTGCGCGTTTCCAGCACAATCCGTAAAGGTATATGTATACGTTACATCTCCGTTACACTGAGGTGTAGATGAAATAACCAACGTAGGTGTTAATACATTACCGCAATTGTCTTTTACTTCAGGAACTGTTGGCGCAACAATTAATGATGCACATGCAACTGTTGTTCCTGTATTGGCCGGCATAACAAAATCTACCGTTTTAATTGCATAAGTATAAACCCAGTCGTGCGCGTTTCCTGCACAATCCGTAAAGGTATATGTATACGTTACATCTCCGTTACACTGAGGTGTAGATGAAATAACCAACGTAGGTGTTACTACATTACCGCAATTGTCTTTTACTTCAGGAACTGTTGGCGCAACAATTAATGATGCACATGCAACTGTTGTTCCTGTATTTACAGGCATAACAAAATCAGCTCTTTCAATTGTAAAAATTTGTGTACAAGTACTTGTATTCAAAACTGTGTTTTCTCCTAAATCTCGTACTTTATTATTGTTCGGATCTGCATATTCTGTTACTGTATAGGTTCTTGTTACGTTTCCGTTGCAACCCGGATCAACACTATTAGAGGCTGTAATTTCTATTACACCACAAGGATTATTTCCAATAATTCCATCACCTTTTCCTAAAGCTTCAAATTCAGCTGTGGTTAACTTTGTAGCCGTTGGCAATTGGTCATAACATGTAATAGTAGTTGTTGGAAAAGTAGGAGAAGTTACTTCAAATACACAACAAACAGGTGCAATACCGCTTACAGATAAAGTATTACATTTATATTTATCCTGAATATTGACATTATAATTAGTTCCTCTCGAGATAGTTCCTGAAGTCCACGCAGAACCTGACCAAGTTCCGGGTGCTCCGGTTCCTGTTATTGTATAAGGTCCTTCTCCAGTTACATTTAAGTTTAATATATAACCTGAACCATCACTAGCGCAAGTTGTGCTTACTGCTTGTTTTAAAGCTGTTTCGCTAATGATTACTTTTTGAGTTACAGTTTGAGTAAAATTGTTTCCGTAATCAAACACCCAAATTATTTCAGTTTCTCCTAATTTAGTAATTGGAAAACTTGTATTTGTTGTAGCTGTTAATCCTCCTGCACATGGGTCTACCAATGTAGGCGCTGTGGGTTTTGCAACAGAACATTGTCCAGTTATATCTGATAACGCTGTTGGTAAAGCCGTAGCATTTATAGTTACTATAGAAGTAGTACTATTTGAACAAGTACCATTATTAAACGTATAAGTAACTGTATGATTTCCTGCTGTACTTGCCGTTAAATTTATTTCTCCTGTGCTTGGATCAACTACTAATCCAGTATCTCCACTATAAATACCGCCATTTAAACCTGTATGAGTAACAACTGCTGTTCCTCTATTGCAATATGGTCCATTAGGATAAGTAATTGTTGCGATTGGTAAAGGATTTACAGTTACAACAACCGGAAGAATAGTACTACATTGTCCGTTAGTTGCTTTTATATAATAAGTTCCTGAAGTACTTACTGCTTTTGGAGTAGTTAAAGCAACAGTCGCTAAGTTATCTGTAAAATAAGATAATCCTGTTACATTTCCTGATGTAACTGCAGGAGCTGTTAAATCTACTGTATTAGGAAAACATACTGCCAAAGGATTATTTACTGAAAAAATTGGTAACGGAAGTCCGGTAATTATTACGCTTGCTTCATTCTCTGTATTACATGGTGCCCCAATCTTTACTGTACAAGTATAATTATTTGCTCCTACAGCTAAATCACTATAGTTAACAGAAGGGCTCTTCAAATTTTGATTTGCAGTCGTAATTCCTGGACCTGTCCAAAAATATGAAGCTGCATTAAGTACATCTACATCTAACTGCATACTTCCTGAAGTATTAGGGCAAAACTCAGCTTTTGACATCAAACCATTTACATCAATTACAGGAGCTGTTGCTACACCTATTTGAGAAGTTTGCGTTATTTCGTTACCACAACCATCCTTTACTTTAAAGTAATATGTACCGCTACTTAAGCCGCTAAACATATTAGAACTTTGATATGCTCCATAAGTGGAACCTCCATTTGTACTTAAAGCATAAGTTAAAACATCATTTGGAGCAAGTGATTTTGACAAAGCACTTATGGTCAAAGTTCCGTCTTGCGATCCTTCTGTACAAACGTAACCACCTGTTTTACTTCTATCCACTTTTATAATATCGCCAACATCATAAGTAACCGTCTGTGTTAGTACATTTTTTGTTCCCCCTTTGATACGCAACCCAAAAACATAGGTCCCATAAGATAAACTATTAAAAGGCAATGAAGCAGTTATACTTGCTAAATCTCTTGTTTGCCCTACACTAGAAGGTCCTGAAAGTACAATAACCTGATAGGCAGTTGCAACATCAAAATTACCATTCATTACATAATTAAATCCACCACAAACTGGCGTTATAGTATTACCATTTAAACTGGCAGTACGTCCTTGTACTACTACATTGACTGATTGAGTACCACAAGGGGTATTTACATCCAAAGTATAATTTCCTTTAGGCCAAAATGGTGACGGGTCTGATGGATTTGGACTTGTTAATAATGGAAATCCAGATGCTCCGTTTTGGAAAGAACTTAGTAAAGCAGAATTGGTATACCCAACTGCCACTTTTGGATTATTGGATGCAGAAACTGTATAGGTTAACCTATCATTAGATTGTACCGGATCAATTTTTAATTGCAAATAACCATATTCCAAGTCATTTAAGCTCGTTATATAACCCGCTGATATATTTTGACCAATTGTATAATTTGATACAGCATTAAAAAGTAATATACTTGATGCTGCTGTGTATAAATTTTTTGTATACCCTTCAGCATCTACATAAGTTACATCATAATATGCTCCTGGAGTCATAGCTGCAGTAAACGTTTGAGCCCCACCACTTGTCACGGTAACATTGTGAACTTCCGTTCGATTACTTTGATTTGTTAATGTTAAATTGATAGGCAAACAATCCAAACCTTCTGCAATAGACGATTTTAGTACTGCCATTCCATTACAATTACCAAGCGACAAATAAGATACATTTTTATTATAGTCATAAATAGAAAATTCTTTCTGACCGCCACAATGATCCAACAATACCACTTTCATATTTGCCATGTCATCAAGAATACCAGCTCTATCAGCTATTTTAGGCATTATTGGTGTGGAAGTTGACAGATCAAATCCATCACCATTTTTGTCTGCATACCCATCGCCATCCGTATCTTTTCCATACAAATCACCTTTGTATTTAATTTTCCAGGTAAACAATGCCTCATCGGCAGCTGAAAGAGGTTGATTTGAAGAAACATATCGAAATCCTCCTTCAATTTTTAATCGAATAGGATTTGAACATACAAGTCCTGCTTTTGTTGGATAAGGAGTCAGGTATACTTTAACCTGATCTAAATTTATCATAGGATTAGAAACTGAAGTTGCCCCTGTAGCTGTTTGCCCACAGTCATCTGTAACACTTATTACATAGCTACCAGCCGCCAAAGCATTAAATAGAAATGTACCAGCCGTAGTAGACGTACTTGTTTGTATTATTGCATTTGGACTACTTTGTAAAGCAATCTTATAAGTAAAAGGTGCCTTACCTCCAGATTTAACAGCAGTTAGTACAGCTGAACCTCCTGGACAATTGGCAACTTGTGCCTGTCCTGAAACTGTCATGTTGGTATAACCGTCCGTTACAGTTATAGCGTTGCTTGTATAAACAGTTTGCCCGGATGCCGCCCTTGCTTTTACTGTATAGCTGCCATTTTCTAAATTTTCAAACACATTGTTAGTAGCAAATACCGAAGCATTCCCTGGCACAGGCATGACAACAACACCTGATTTAAGCAACTGATATTCAACAGTCGATCCTAATCCTGTACTACTTGCCGTTACGATACCACTAACGGCACACCCCTTATTACTTGGCGTACCAGAAACAGTTTGCGCGAAAGCGATATTGCCTGTAAAACTAAGTACCGGCAACATAATTAACACTAAAAATAATGTAATTTTTGATTTCATAATATTAAATTGATTTGACAATCTTTATTTGAATCCGTTATCAGTTTAGACAAAAAATGAAATCGTTTTAAACAATTATACTTTTCTCTGATCTTTAATCGGCTCAAATACCTTTATTTTTTTTGCAAAGGTCTTGACAATCAATTTTCATATTTGCCACAAAAAGTTTTTAAACTTATAAATTAGGGTAATCCAATAAAACAAAAAAAAAGAGAGAACCTCAGTCCTCTCTCTTAAAAAAATTATTAAAATTATAGAAAAATAAAAATACTATACACGCTAAGCTTAAGAATAAATCATTTTTAATTTTACTCTAATAATTCACGAGCTGTATACTAGACATGACAATACAAGCCAACTAAAAGCATAACAATTATTAGCATTAAAAAAAAATCAAATTTCACCTAAGCACCAATAAAATTTAAATTGGCTTTAGAAGTTATCAGTTAAATAACTCAAAATATTTATCTTGAAAAAAACTGAATTAGATTCAATGCAGATAAAATTATCACCACACCATACAACATTAATCTGTTACCATGCCAAATGGTATTATCTTCTTTTTGTTTCATTTTTTTTAAAATTTTGCATTTCAATAATTATACTTTTATCATTGTTGATTAGGCAGTATAAACCCCAAACTTTTACAACACATTGTTTAAAATCTTTATCCTACTATAAATTAAAAACAAAATCATACTGCCTAAAACAACAAAAATTAATTAACTGTAAAGTTTTATTAATCTTTTCTCTATCATATTTCAATTACTAAGATTAATTGGTCAAATTTCATTTTAATTGGTAATTATTTCTGCTATTAAAAGTTTTTTTAATAACACATTCGGACATTCTTTACTATTATTGAAAATTCCAAATAAAAAAATCCAAATTCCAATACATCTATTCGTATTGGAATTTGGATTTTTAAAAAGATTGGAACTTATTTTTTTAAAGTCCCATAATAATAAATTCGCTTCTTCTGTTCATTTGATGTTCTTCTTCGGTACATGGTACGCCATCAGAACAACGGTTTACGAGTTGTGTTTCTCCGTAACCTTTTCCGGTTAAGCGGTTTTTAGCGACACCGTTTTTAACAAGCCAGTCGATGGTCGATTTCGCTCTTCTGTTTGATAATGCCTGATTATAAGCATGTGTAGCCCGGCTATCGGTATGTGAACGAATATCAAGTTTCATTGTTGGGTTGTTGTTCAGTACATCAAGGATTTTCTCTAAATCCAGTGCTGCTTCCATTCTGATATTGGATTTATCCAGATCAAAATAAATCATTTTTATACCAAAACATTTTCCAAGATCGTCACCAATAGTAACCTTACAGGTTGATTTTTCCAAAGCAATCGGAAGACTTGTTTTTCCGGTTAGTTTGCCAATAGTTACACTGACTTCCCTTGTGGTATATTCTTCTTTTTCTGCCCTTACGTTATAGGTTTTTCCGCATTCCACCATAAAACTATAATTTCCGTTTGCATCAGAAATTGTAGTGCTTTTGATGGTGGTTCCTTCATACAGCGTAACTTTTGTTCCGGCTAAAACAGCACCTGTTTGCGCATCTGTAATGATTCCGTTTAACTCCTGAATGCATTGCAGTTTTCGGGTTTCCAAAAATTTATAGATATCATCAGAGCCTTGTCCGCCATCTTTGTTCGAACTAAAATAACCACGTCTTGAAACCGGATCGATAATATAGGCAAAATCATCTTTTGGAGAATTAATATCGCCTCCCACATTCTGAATACTGCTGATCGTTCCGTTGTCTTCAATTTTCCCCACAAAAACATCGAGTCCGCCAAGTCCGGGATGACCGTCTGAGGCAAAATAAATTTCGTTTTCGCTGGTGACATACGGAAAAGTTTCTTTTCCTTCGGTATTAATAGTCGAGCCTAAATTCTGTGGCGGACCATAACTATCCCCATTAATACTTACTTTATAAATATCCGATTGTCCTATTGTTCCGGGCATATCAGAAGCAAAATACAAAGTTTTCTCATCAGGGCTCAGTGCAGGATGTCCTACACTATAATTGTCGCTGTTAAAAGGAAGTTCGATAATATTCGTCCATTTGCCATTATTGTCTAATGTGGCTTTGTAGATTTTAATGAGTGTAATTTTGTTTTCATCTTTTCCTTTTTTTCCGTTTACATAATTGTTTCGGGTAAAATAAACCGTTTTTCCGTCTTTGGTGAAAGCCGGAGAAGATTCATGAAACTTGGTATTGATAGAAGTTTTGAACTTATTTACTTTCGCACTTGAACCCGTTGCAGGATCAACATCGGCAAAATACAAATTGGTAAAATATTCATTGGTCCATTTGTGTTTTCTTTGAGAAAAATTCCCGGTATCCCTGGCCGATGCAAAATAGAGTTTGTTATCATAAACAAAGCTTCCGTAATCTGAATATTTAGAATTGATTCCGGCATTTTCGATTGTATAACGTCCTGAATTGGCTTTGATCTCATCGAGATAATTAACATCTTCCTTATACAATTTTCCTCTGTTGTCATTTTTGTATTTCGCATTAAACTCTCCCAGAACTTTATTGGCTTTATCCATTTGTCCGGTTGATTTTAAAGATTGCGCATACCTGTAATAATACTCAGGTTCCGGACTTGTATTCATGGCAAATAACTCGCCGTACCATTTGGCAGCGCCATCAAAATCAGAATTAAAGTAATAGGAATTTCCCAGTTTCTTGAACATATCCTCGGATTTGTATCCTTTATCAGCTACGCGCTCATAGGTTTTAATAGCATCGATATAGGCATAATTGTCGTATTTTTTATCTCCGGCAGCTACCTTGGAATCCTGGGCATAACTGTTAAATGAAAAAACAATTATAAAGATCAGGCAAAGAAGTATATAATTTTTCATAATCATTTATTTTTAGAAGAAACGAGGGGTTGTCATTTTACCGTTGTTTTTAAAGAATTCATAACGCAGGAATATCTCGTGAGATCCTGAATTATAATTGTTCAGGTTGGTGGTTTCGCGATCGTAACCATAACCTAAATAAAGTCCGTCTGTGATCTGAAAACCTACCATGGCGCTCAATGCCGCACTCCATCTGTAAGCCACCCCTACTACAAATCTATCTACAAACATAAAGTTTGCCGAAATATCAACCTGAAGCGGTGCTCCTTCGACCATTTTAGCCAGTACAGCAGGTTTGAATTTATAATATTGGTATTTATCCAGATTAAAAACATACCCTCCCATTAAATAATAATTGATTTTGTCTTTATAGATGGCTATATCATTATCATCGTATCGATTGGTCTCAATAAAATTAGGAACTGAAAGTCCGATATAAGCTTTGTCTGAATGCCAATACACCCCGGCTCCCACATTTGGAGAGAATTTATTCTGTAAATCCTGAAACTGCGGATCACCCTGATCTGCAGGATTTAGTTTGTTGATGTCCAGATTAAATATATTAGCGGTTCCTTTTATACCAAAGGAGAGCTTAAAATCAGCCGAAGTCTGCACAGTATACGAGATATCTGCTGATATATTATTCTCATTGGTTGGGCCAATTTTATCATTAACCAATGAAAGTCCCACTCCAAGATTGCTGTTATTAATTGGGGTATTAATTGAAAAACTGCTTGTCTCGGGTGCACCATCAAGTCCAACCCATTGTGTGCGGTACAATCCAAAAATACTTAAAGCACCTCGTGATCCTGCGTAAGCCGGATTGATATTTATAGTGTTGTACATGTATTGCGTATATTGTGCATCTTGCTGTGCATAACCGGCAATAGTTACCAACATAATAGCGAAGAAAAATAATTTTGTTCTCATAATAAATATTTAAGAGTTACTGATTATTAATGTATAGATATCCTGACTTTTCGATTCGATTACCAGCATCATCGTATTGTACTGTATAAAAGTAAGTTCCAGTTGGGAGTTTATCTCCTCGTTTTACTGTTGAACGTCCGTCAGAATAACCTTCAAAAGGATTGGTAACATTATCGTAACCCTCTTTTTCGTAAACAATTACGCCATATCTATTATAAATTCTAACAGTATTATTAGGATAACAATCGATACCGCTGATTTTGAAAAAGTCATTTTTTCCGTCTGCATTATTAGGAGAGATAGCATTAAAAACTTCGAACGCACAGGAAACATTGACAGTTTGAGTATAGGCTTTTTGATTTCCGCAATCATCTTCTGCTGTCCAGGTCCTTACCAGACTGTAATTACTGCTACAATTACCATCGACATGAGTTTCTGTATAATTCACTGTAGCACTTCCACAATTATCGGTAGCTGTAAGTGTAACTGCTGGTGGAATTGTACCGCAATTCACATTCAACACTGCATCCGGCAGGGCCTCAACAAAAACCGGAGCAATTGTGTCCTGAATTGTTATCGATTGTGTACAAACAGTAGTGTTTAGAACCGTATTCTCGCCAACATCACGAATGTTGTTATTATTCGGGTCATCGTATTCTGTTATCGTATAAGTTCGAATAACTGTTCCGCTACAACCCGGATCCGGGCCGTTTGCAGCTGTAATTTCTATTACACCACAAGGGTTGTCTCCTATTCTTCCGTCTCCATTGCCCAGCGCTTCAAACTGTGATACTGTTAAACTCGAAGCTGTTGGCAACTGATCGTAACAACTTACGGTAACAGCTGGAAAGGTCGGACAAATAACTTCAAACGAACAACAACTTGGTGCTGTATTAGCTACTACTAAAGTATTGCAAGCCAGTGCATCTTGTATCGTTACATTATAATTTGTACCGGCAGGTATTGAAGCCGACGTCCATGAATTTCCCGACCAGGTTCCCGGAGCTCCTGTTCCTGTTGCTATAAAAGGAGCCTGTCCGTTTACGGTAAGTGTTATAACATATCCTAAACCATCTGCAGCGCAAGTTGTAGATTCTGTTCCCTGCAAAGCAACCAAACCATTAATTACTATACTTGTAGAAGTTGTATTTGAACAGTTGCCATCGCTAAAACTATATAGAACTGTATACGTTCCAGCTGTACTAGCAGCTAAATCTATCGTTCCTGTAGCACTGTTTATCACCAATCCTGAAGTACTAGAATATGTCCCTCCCGTTTGTCCTGTCTGAACTACTGCTGCCGTACCTGTTTTACAATATGGTGTATTGGCATAATTTATTGTAGCAACCGGTAATGGATTTATTGTTACTATTACAGGATTTATTACATCACATCCACTGCTATTTGTTGCTTTTATGTAATAAGTTCCACTTGCTGCAACTGTATTTGGATTTGTCAATACAATTGTACCTAATGTATCTGTATAATAAGCATAAACTGATCCTGCCGAACTTCCTGCGGTTACTGTTGCTGCTGTTAGGTCTACTGTTGTTCCCGTACATACTGCCGGAGGATTGGTTATCGTTAAAATAGGTAATGGATCTATTGTCACTGCAATTGCGCCAGTTTCAGAACATCCATTTACATTCGTCCCTTTTATATAATAAGTCCCACCAACAGTTATTGCACTTGGATTAAGTAATGGTTGTGTCGTCGAAGCATCGCTATAATAGGTATAGGTTAATCCTGCCGTACTTCCAACAGTTATTGCCGGAACAGTTAAATCAATTGTATTACTTTCACATACCGGTAAAGGGTTTGTTAATACTATTACCGGAATATCATTTAGAATAACAGAACTAGTTGCACTATCAGAGAAAGTATTTGCACCATCTGTCGCAGTAACTGTCAGCGTAATAATATAGGTTCCGGCGGCACTATAAATGTGTGAAGTGTTTTCTGTATTAGCTATCGGGCTTCCATCTCCAAAATCCCAGACATATTCTGTAACAGAAAAACCTGGGCTAAGAATGCTGGTGTTCGTTAAAGTAAAATTATTATCGTTTGTACATTGATCCGAATCATTAACAGTAAATCCGGCAGCAACATTTGGATCACTACTAATAATAATTGTTTCAGATACACTATCGATACAACCATTGGCATTTGTAACTGTTAAGCTAACAGTGTAAGAACCAGCAGTAGAATATTGATGAGCTGGTGTTTCTACTGTTGAAGAAGTTCCATCTCCAAAATCCCAGTTATAAGTCAATCCTAAAGTGCTTCCTTGCGAAGAAGAAGTGCTACTAAATAAATAATTATCATTTGCATTATTTGTTATACTATAATTGAAGGATGCGGTGGGCAATTCATTAATAATTACGTTTACAGGATTAATTACAAAACATCCACTAGCGCTAGTTCCTTTTATATAATAGGTACTGCTCGTGCTAATTGCATTTGGGTTTGAAAGTACACTTATTGCACCGGCATCATTAAAATAAGTATAGGTTAAACCAGCTGTGCTTCCAGCGGTAATTGCAGCATTTGTTAAATCAACCGTTGCTCCTTCACATACTGGTGCAGGATTGTTAATCACTAAATTTGGTAAAGGATTAATGGTTACTATAATAGGTGTTATTGCAGAGCATCCGCTAATATTTGTACCTTTTATGTAATATGTACCGCTAGCAGAAACAGCATTTGGATTAGCGAGAATCTGTGTTCCTGCCGAATCTGTGTAATAAGAAAAATTGGTATTTAATGAACTTCCGGCTGTTAGATCATTATCTGTTAGATCTACTGTTGTACCAGCACAAACCGGAGCAGGATTTGTTGTGACTACAACAGGGGTCTCAAACACAATAACAGAACTTGTAGCGCTATCTGAAAAAGTATTAATTCCATTCGAAGCTGTTATACTAACAGTAACTGTATAGTTTCCGGCAGCAGTGTAGGTGTGCGAAGGGTTTTCTGTATTGTCAATGGGGCTTCCATCTCCAAAGTCCCACGCATAATCTGTAATTGTATAGCCTGCTGTTACGGTACTATTATTGGTAAAATTAAAATTATTACCACTCACACACTGATCAGCATCATTTATGGTAAATCCTGCGGCTACATTTGGATCTTTGGTTACTACAATTGTTTCTGACGCAGTTGAGGAACAACCATTAGTATTGGTAACTACAAGAGTAACGGTATAAGTACCACTAGCGGCATATTGGTGTGTTGGAGATTCTATATTTGATGTATTACCATCTCCAAAATCCCAGGCATAACCTATTCCAAAACTAACGGCTAATGAGGTTGATGTACTTGTAAATAAATAATCATCATTAGCATTATTTATAATACTGTAAGTAAACGATGCTATTGGTTTAATATTAATCGTTACGGTTACTGGGCTAATAGCAAAACATCCATTAGCATCTGTTCCTTTTATATAATAAGTACCTCCTACTGCAACTGTATTTGGATTTGCTAAAACATTTGTAGCAGCGGCATTTGTATAGTAAGTATAGGTTAAACCTGCTGTACTTCCCGTAGTTATTACCGGAGCAGTTAAATCTACTGTTATACCTTCACAAACTGCTGCCGGATTAGAGATAAGTATTGTAGGAGTCGGGATAACTGTTACCGTTATCTTTGCTTTAGGAGAAGAACAGCCATTTGCAGAAGAGGCCTGAACATAATAATCTGTGGTGACCGTTGGGTTTACAACTGCAGATGTTAATATTGTCGTTTGATCTGCTGCAAAATAAGTATAAGTCGTACCTGTACCCGTTTTGGCTGTTGCCAAATCAATAGAAGATCCCAGACATATTGTAGGATTCGTTGTTGATAATGTCGGAATAGGATTTACCGTTACCACTACAGGAGTAATCGCAGAACAAGTTGTTGTACTATTAGTTCCTTTTATGTAATAAGTTCCGCTCGTTGTTATGGCAGCAGGATTTGATAAAACCTGAGTACCTGCGAGATCAGTATAATAATTATAAGTTAGCCCTGGTGTACTTCCTGTTGTTACTACAGGTGCAGTTATATCTACTGCTCCCGGCGCACATACAGCCGCAGGAGTAACAACTACAACGACAGGAAGTGGATTTACTGTTACTGTAACCGGACTAATACTAGAACAACCATTACTGTTTGTGGCTTTTACATAATAGACACCAGAAGTTGTTATCGCTGTAGAATTTGATAAAGCAATTGTACCGGCACTATCTGTAAAATACGAATAAACTAGTCCCGGATCGCTTCCCGAAGTTACTGTACCTGCAGCAATATTAACCGTAGCCGGAAAACAAACTGCCGGAGGATTAGTGATTACAACTGTCGGCAGAGAGGTTAAAGTAATAGTAAGATTAGTAATATTGGTAGAATTACAAGGAGCTCCAAGTGTTACAGCACAAGTATAATTATTTACGCCTACCGATAAATCTGTGTAATTAACTAATGGACTTTTCAAATTTTGATTTCCTGCATTGATTCCAGGACCCGACCATAAATAAGATGCTGCATTGAGAATATCAACATCTAATTGAATAGTTCCTGTTGCTAGTTTACAAAGTGTAGGATTACTCAAACCGTTTGCAGATGTATTTGGCGCAGTTGCTACACCTATTTGAGCTGTTTGGGTAACAATATTACCACAACCATCCTTAACCCTAAAATAATAAGTGCCACTTGCTAAATTAGGAAATTGATTAGATGCCTGATAAGATCCATAAGTTACACCTCCATTTGTACTTAATGCATATTGCAAAGTATTATTTGGTGCTGGCGAATTTGTAGTAGCGGTAATTGTTAATATACCATCTGTTGCTCCTACAGCACACACATATCCTCCTGTATTGGTTTTATTAACCTGAATCGCGTTACTGGCATCGTAAGTGACTGTCTGTGTTAATACACTAGTTGCTCCTCCCTTGATACGCAATCCAAAAACATAAGTACCAAATGGTAAACCAGTAAATGGCAAAGAAGCAGTAGTACTGGCCAAATCCCGAACTTGACCCACACTTGATGGTCCTGAAATCACTATTACCTGATACGCACTTTGCACATCAAATGTACCATTCATTACATAGTTGAAACCGCCGCAAATAGGAGTTAAAGTATTTCCGCTTAAGCTTGCTGTTCGTCCCTGAACTACAACATCTACAGGAGAAGTTCCGCAAGGCGTTGTAACTTGTAAAGTATAATTTCCCTTTGGCCAGAAAGGCGTAGGATCTGAGGGATTAGGCTTTGGCAACAAAGGAAATCCCGTCGTTCCGTTTTGAAAAGTATTTAAAGCTGCACTATAAGAATATCCAATTGGTACTTTAGGACTACTGGATGCAGAAACTGTATAGGTTAAAATATCACTTGATTGTACAGGATCTAATTTTAACTGAAGATAACCATAATCTAAATCATTTAAACTGACAGTATATCCTGCAGAAATATTTTGTCCTACCGTAAAAGTAGATGTCGCATTAAAAAGTAATAGACTCGATGCCGGTGTATACAATCCTGTAGTATATCCTTCTGCATCTACATAAGTTACATTATAATATGCTCCTGGAGTCAATGTTTCTATAAACGTTTGAGCACTAGAAGTAACTGTAAAATTATGATTTTCAGTTGCATTGCTTTGGTTGGTAAGCGTAACAGTCATTGGCAAACAATCAAGGCCTTCGGCAATAGACGATTTTAGTATTCCCGATCCTCCACAATTTCCAAGAGAAAGATAAGATATTTGCTTATTATAATCTAAAACTGCAAATTCCTTAGTACCGCCACAAATATCGATAAGAACCACTTTCATATTAGGTATATCTGCCGTTACACCATCTCGTGTGGCTATAAGAGGCATTATAGGATTTATACTTGATAATGGGAATCCCGGACCGGCTAAATCTGCATAACCATCTGCATCAATATCTTGCCCGTATAACTGCCCCTGATATTTTATTTTCCAGCTAAATAATGCTGCATCTGCCGTAGTTACAGGATTATTAGAAGTAACATATCGAAATCCTCCTTCAATTTTTAATCGAATTGCCTGCGAACAAGTAAGTCCTGGTCTGGTGGGATATGGAGTTAAGTAAACCTTGATATCATTTACTGATACGGTTGCATTTGAAATTGCTGTAGCCCCTGTAACAGTCTGATTACATGCATCAGTGACACTTACAATATAATTACCGGCTGGTAAAGCATTAAAAGTAAAATTTGATACATTTAGGCTACCACTACTCTGTATGCTGGTTCCGGGACTAGATTGCAAAGCAATATTATAAGTTACAGGGAGTTTTCCTCCTGTAATTGTTGTGGTAAGTGCAGCTGTACCTCCAACACAACCAGTAACTTTTGTTGGAGTTGAAACTGTTATAGCGGTATATCCATCATTGACTACTATTGTAGTACTGCTAAAAATGGTTCCCACATTGGTATCCCGTCCATTAAGAGTATAATTGCCAGTTGCAAGACCAGTAAAAACTGCATTAGTTGTAAATTGATTTGGATCATTGGGTACAGGAGCAACAACTACTCCAGCCTTTAATAACTGATACTGTGGCGTTGTCCATGATCCTGAATTACTGGCTGTTATGATACCTCCATTAGGACAACCAGTACTGGTAGCAACACCAGAAACTGTTTGTGCATAATTGATAAAGGGAGCTGTAATTAATAATAAAAGAAGCGTAATTTTTAATTTCATAATCATTCTCAATTAAATTAAACAATTAGACCAGAACGTAGTAACTCAAATTAAAAACAGAAAATGGGGAAAGAAAACATTTAAAAATTTGGTCTTTATACAAATCTTTAATAACATTCATAATAATACAACAAGCATCCCTCTGTCAAGTTTTTTTTTAAACCTGATCAAATTTAGCCTTACAAAATGGCATCAAGCAATTAGTAGTAGGAAACTAATTCTCAAAGCATTCTTATAAAAAATGATATTAATTAAAAAGGGGCTTCTTTGCTTAAACTAAATTTAATGCGGCGGATAGATAGAGATAATATAGAAAATTACCTCAGGAATAAGTAAAACTCTTTGGTTAAATAAATAACCTTGCTATTTTAACAATTGCTAAGTTACTGAATTTCAAATAAAAACACAATTAAAATAAAATATTTTGTTAATTAATGTACTTTTATCAAAGAAAAACACTTTCAAATTCTAGCAATATGTTAATTAATTGTAATAATTAATTAACATAACTTTTCTTTTAAAATAAGGGGGTTTGAAGTTACTAACCATTAACTAATTAATCAAATAAACTGACTAAAGTGAATTATTTGTTAAATGTTAAATTTTGATTTAAATTAAAAAACAGCGCTTTTTCAGGAATTTAAAAGGGCTTTTTTGAAGAAATTACACTTACAAAAAAACTAAAACAAACAAAAAAAGAGAGAACTCACGCTCTCTCTTTTTAAAAAAAATCATCAAAATATTTAAAATAGAATACTAAGAATAAACAAAAAACAATTTACTTCTAACAAAGGTTCTTAATATTGAATACAAATTTCAACATCATACTCAAATACATTTACCCCTAAAAGGTTTTAAAATCACAACTTAGGACATCTTTACAATAAATGTCATTTTATTCCTTTTTGAAGTCTTTGTAAAGAAGAATCTTTAAAAAGCTTTATCTGATTTACAACAATTTGAGCAATTTCGGTAGCGCCTTTTAAGGAAAGATGTGTATCATCTGCTTTATCTTTATCATAATAAGCATTTTCACCCGCTTTAAAATGCAAATGCAATTGCTTTGATTGTTCAGGTCCATAGGATTGTTCCAGTAATTCTGTGTAATATTCCAGATCAATAAAAGGAACGTTATATTCCTGTGCCACCATTCGTGTTTCTAAAGGATAATCGCCATGAGTAGGTACCAATACTCCTTTTTCATTAAAATTACGCCTTGCTATAGAACTCAATAATATTGGTATTGCGCCTTTTTCACGGCTTTCTTTTACAAACCTGATTAGGTTATAGCGATAACTCGTATGCGGATTTGTATATCGGGTCGAATCTTCTATTTTTTCGTCGTTATGGCCAAATTCAATAAAAACATAATCGCCTTTTTTAAGTTTTTTATAAATAGAATCCCAACGTTTTTCATTGATAAAACTTTTGGTGCTTCGCCCATTTACAGCCTTATTTACAACCACAATATCATCCTTAAAAAACGGTTGTAAAACTTGCGCCCATCCATGTTCAGGATTTTTGTCCGGATTTTTTTTATTGGCCATTGTTGAGTCTCCAATGGTGTATAGCGTAGTTTTTTGCGCGAAACTTACTGTAGAAATTAATAATGCTAATAATATGTATTTTTTCATTTGGTTTTATTTTAATATCAACAATGTCAGTCTGAGCGCAGTCGAAGACCTTTATAGCCAACAAGTCCTTCGACTACGCTCAGGAGGACAAATTGATTCGCTTACACAAAAAATGCTGAACTTATTTCGCTGCCGAAGGCACTCCTGCTCTCTTTCCTATAAAAACATCGGTCATTAAAACATTCTCTGCATTTTCATTCGAAAGGGCATTTTTTGCTTCTTTGATTTCTATATTCTTAAAAGAAATGTTCTGAATCTTTTTCTCCGGAAATCCCTGAATTACAATTCCTGATTCTGACGCTTTATTGCAGCTAATGTTCGAAAAATGTATGTTTGAAATCTCAGATTGGTATCCTTTTCCCTCTCCATGATAATTTGCTGTCATGTACAAACAGTCTTCGACCTCATCAAGCTGAATATTCCTGACAAAAACATTCTTTATAAAACCGCCTCTGTCTGCATTGGTTTTCAAATAAATCCCTCTTTTTAGGTAACCAACAGTTTTACAATTTTCTACAAAAACATTTTGAACTCCCGCCGACATTTCGCTGCCTATTACAACGCCATGAAGCCCTTTGAAATTACAATTCCTAATCACAATATTTTCACTTGGCGTGGCCGAATTTGCTCGTCCTTCGTGATCTCGTCCTGCTTTAATCGCTACATTATCATCGCCATTATCAAAGGTCACATTTTCTATTAGAACATCTTTCGCATATTCAGGATCAATACCATCGTTATTATGATTTAATGATTGGTAACTCACTCCACGAACTGTAATGCTTTCTGATTTTAGCAAATGCAAACACCAAAAAGGAGAATTTTCTATCCTGATATTTTCTACCAAAATGTTTTTGCAATTAAAAAACTGAATCATTTGCGGACGTAAAAAATAGCCTTCTCCAAATTTCCTGTCCTTAATAGGGGTGTTATTATGATTCATATCACGGCTTAAATTCTTTCCTTCTGTTTCTTTGGCTTTAAAAATTTTCCAGGTCTTCCCTCCTTCTCCATCAATTGTTCCTTCGCCGGTTATAGCAACATTCGAACATCCGTAAGCATAAATTAACGGACTGTAATTATACAGCATTGTCCCTTCCCAACTGGTTAAAACCATGGGTAAATAGTCTTCTGGTTTATCACTGAATTTTATTTTTGCTCCCTTTTCTATTTTAAGGTTTACGTTGCTTACAAAATGAATTGGTCCATTAATTTTATAAGTTCCTTTTGGTACTATAATAGTTCCTCCGTTATTCTTTTTACACAATGCCATAGCTTTGTCAAATGCAGCTTTGTTATTGCTCACAGCATCTCCTTTGGCACCTAATTTCAATACATTTATTTGGTATGAAGGAATTACAGGAAGCTGAATTCTATTGACAATAGCCTCTGCTTTTGCTGATGGAAACTCGTTGTTTTGCGCAAAAGAAGTGTAGGAAATCAATAAAAAAAGTAAATATTTCATATATGTCTTTTTTAGTTTCTAAGATTAATACTTAAATTTTAAAAGCTTAGCAACTTAGTATCTCAGTACCTCAGGGGCTTAGTTTGAATACCAATTAGAAATCGAATCTTTTAAGATATTTTCTATTGCATATTTTTCGGCTTCTTTCTTTGAAAGCTGATGTGACCAAACCACTCTTTTTGTGGGCTGAAAACCTTCGCCTTTTCCATTGTATTCTGCATAAAAAGCGCTTTTTTCGGCTTCCGGTTTCGACCAGTTGTGCCAGCCTTCGGGTCTGATATGATTTCCCATATCGCAATTGATGTATACCGTTTTAGCATAAATACGCCATGGTCTTCCTAAATAAACTGCCATTGCAGCTGGTTCAGCCGTAAGTTTACAGCTTTTAAAAACAAATCCAAAAGTGGTATCCTGAGGCGTTGAAGCTGCAGTTATATAAGAGTTTTTGATACTGTGAATTTCACAATTTTCGAATAATGCAGTGGCACTTCCAAAAATAAAATCGGTTGTACCTTCGATAAAACAGTCTTTAAAATATTGTTTGGCATTTTTTCCGGACAAATACAAAGTGTCCTGGTTGCCCAAAATATTACAATTTACAACCTTAGCCCGATTTGCTACCACAGAAAGTGCAATAGCCTGACCATTATCTCCCGATGCATTTTTAAACGTTATATTCGAAGCCGAAAAATCATCTCCTTCAACCAAAACGGTATAAGTGAAAAAAGTACTATTTCGTCCTGTATTTATTTTCGAAAAATTGTCATCAAAACTAATAATGGTATTTTCTTTACTTTCTCCAACAAGTGCTACATGAGTATTCCATTCCGGAATTCTCACTTTTTCATTATAAATTCCGTTCTTAACAAACACGGTCACTTTTTCATACGGAAAAGAGGGACAAGCATTTATAGCATCCTGAATTTTTGTAAAATCACCTGAACCGTCTAAAGCAACAGTATAGTAATTATCTTTTTTTTTATCCGAAGTCTCTGCTGATGTAAGTTTTACTCCGTTTTTGCCTGCCCAAACCGGAAATTTTTTTAATACTTCTTTTGGTGCATCAGTATACCAGGAATAACCATTTCTACGCTCTGCGCCAATCTCATCAATCGATTTTCTTTTAATTCCGTCACGGTCACAAAAAAAAGGTTCATTGTTATCCAACTCCATAAATCTTGCCCAGATTGGTGCCGCATTTGGAGTAACAATCATTTTTTTATCTATAATTTTTCCGGCATCGTTTGTAATGCGTTGCTCTTCAAGATTTGTGATTTTTGTTTTTTCGAACCATGTCTGAGCACTTTTTATGGCTGTAATTATTTCTGGTGAAGGTTTTTCTACAGACATTAAAAGCAACACAATTTTAGCAGATTCGTAACCACTTAACGATGCCAGCTCAAAAGCTCTTGCGTTTGCCGGAGCAAAAGTAACTTCGTCATGTTGTGCGCACCATGCGGTTAAAACTCCATTTTGCTTGTATTGTGTTTTTAGAATACAATCGATTCCTTTATCGAATGATTTCTTCGCTTTTTCGACAATTTCCTTAGATGGTTTTATGCTGTAAAAATCACTTTCGTCACTTACATGTTTCATGATAGTTAAGATATTCACCATCGAATCGTCATTGTAAGTAATGTGTGTATAATAGCCTTTTTTTAACGGATAAAACTGAGGCCAGCCACCATTACTATATTGTGCATCAAACAAATAATTCAAACCTTTTAAAAATGATTCTTTATATCGCTCGTCCTTAACCTGAGCATATATTTTAGACATAAAAAGCATTTCCTGACAAGTTGCACTATTGTCTGTAGTAATCTCTTTTGTTGACTTTTTAAGTGCCAATAAATCCTTTTTTTGCTGCGGAGTTAACTCTTCCTGCATCTGGATATTTTTTGGCCATCCGCCAATGTCTCTCTGATACAATAAAACATTCTCCGCTATTTTTTTTGCTTCATCGGTACCAAACCAACTTGCATCGTTTTTACGAATAATATCCGGCCAGTTTTTATATGTATTTTGAGCATTTACAGCAAAGCAAATACTAAACAACACTAATACTATATATTTTTTTAATTGAATCATTTTAAGCTTATTTTATTTCTTTGAACCTTTGCCCCTTTGTCACTTTGAACCTCTGCATCTTATTTTGTCACTTTAAACCAATCTACTGCAACATTTCCCGAATCGTTTGTTCCTTTTTCGCTCAAGGCAAAAAGACCAACTTTGGCGCCAATCCATTTTCCTTCTTTAGCAACAAAATCGGCTCCGATTGACTGGTATTTTTTATCGTCTACACTATAAAAGAAACTACAAACACCTCCTTTTTTAACCCGAACACGCAAATAAATGGTAGTGTTTGATAGTACAACCGGAGTGGTTTCTGTCTCTGAAACTTTTTTATCGAAAGTTCCCGTTTTCTGATTCAAATATAGCTTTCCGTTATCATTTTTAAAATTCAAATAACTATAATCCAATCCCATTATAATAAGACCTGTCGATTCGCCATTTAACCTTGTATTAAAAGTCAGTTTAGTGGTTACGGTAAACTCTTCGGCTGGAAATTTTTGAAGTAATAAATTAGGAGCATCAAAAATCTTCTGATTGTCTTTTATAGTCGGTAGACAAAATAGATTAAGATATCCTAAACTTGTCGAAAATCCCCAATTAATCTGAGAATTAGCCTGCCATTGCCATTGTAAACCCAATTTAGTTTCATTAAACTCATCTGATTCTGCAGGAGTTTCTATTGGATATTTCTTGCCTACATTTGGTTTCTTAAAAGTAGTAACCGGTTCTCCAATTCCGTTTTTATCAAAATCCTGTCCCATCACCGGCCAGTCTTTTTCCCATTTCATAGGCTGCAAATGCACGATTCTTCCGTAAGCTCCTTTATCCTGAAAATGAATGAACCAATCTTCTCCCGTTTGTGTTTGTACCCAAGCTCCCTGATGCGGACCGTTTATAGCGGTTTTTCCCTGCTCCAGAACTTTTTTCTTTTCATAAGGTCCGTACACATTTTTTGATCTTAAAACAGTTTGCCAACCAGTAGAAACACCTCCGGCAGGAGCAAAAATATAGTAATACCCATTTCGTTTATAAAATTTAGATCCTTCAATGGTACCTTCACTTTCATGTCCGTCAATTACCATCACTTCGTCATTATTCGCAATTGTACCTTCGGCATTCATGCTGCAAACTACGATCAGGCTTTTAATTTGTGCACGGCTTCCGGCAAAGGCATGAACGAGATATACTTTTCCGTCCTCATCCCATAACGGACTTGGATCTATAAGCCCTGTTCCTGCTTTTACCAACAAAGGTTCAGACCATGGTCCTTCTGCTTTTTGGGCTTTAATCATATAAATTCCAAAATCAGGATCAGGATAATAAATATAAAATTCATCATTATGAAAAGTAATACTTGGCGCCCAAACACCATTGCCGTGTTGTACTTTATTAAAAATTTCAAACGGAGGCTGTTTTGGCAAAGCATAACTCAAAATTTTCCAGTTGACAAGATCTTTCGAATGCAAAATGGGTAACCCCGGAATACAATTAAAAGACGATGCTGTCATATAAAAATCATCTCCTACACGCACCACATCAGGATCAGAATAATCAGCATGAATTATGGGATTGGTATACGTTCCGTCTCCATTATCCGGTATCCAAACCTGCGCCGTATTCTTCTGAAAAGAAAAAACGAAAAGGAAAAGAATGACGATTTTTATGTTTTTCATTTTTTTATATTATACTTATAATTAGACCTAACAGGTTTTAAAAACCTGTTAGATCTTCTCTTTACTTTTTACGCGTTTCTATGCGATGCTTCGACTTCGCTCAGCAAGACAATAAAACAAACATTCATAATTTATAATTTATAAACTATCTATTCAACTCTAAAGCAGCCAAAATAAATGGTCCGGTAGCTTTAGGATCATTGTCTTTTTTCTTTTCGTTTACATAATATTCGTAAGATCCGTCACGATAAGGAGTTCCGCCTAAACCGGCAACCTGACAAGCTTGTGTTAATGTAATTCCGCCATCAGCATCTGTTTTTATCAGTTTTTTAGTCAATCCGTCAAAAGCTTTGTTGGCCAATTTTTTATAGCTTGCAGGTAAATATCCTTTATTGGCTCCTTTTGCAAAAGCGTAAGCAAACATTGATGATCCCGAAGCTTCAAGATAATTTCCTTCTTTACCACCTTTATCTGTTACCTGATACCATAAACCTGATTTATCCTGATATTTTGCCAAAGCAGCCGATGCATTATTCAGGTATTTTACCAATTCTTTTTGTTTTGGATGATCTTTTGGCATATAATCTAAAACATCAACCAATGCCATAACGTACCAGCCTAAAGCTCTTGACCAGAAGTTTGGTGAATTACCCGTTTCTTTATTTGCCCAGGGCATTTGTTTACTTTCATCCCAGGCATGATATAATAATCCTGTTTTAGGATCTGTTGCATGCGATTGGATTATTTCAAACTGTTTTGCGATATCATCAAAGTTTTTTCCATCTTCGAATGTAAGCGTATATTGTGCATAAAATGGTTCTCCCATGTACAAACCATCTAACCACATTTGGTTTGGATAGATTTTTTTATGCCAAAATCCTCCGCTTTGCGTACGTGGCTGTTCAGCAATTTGTTTGCGCACTAACTGCATTGCCTTTAGATATTTTTCTTCTTTTGAAGCAGCATATATATCAAAAAGCAAACGCCCAGGTACTACCAAGTCGATATTGTATTTGTCAAGCTCATACGTCTTAATCGTTCCGTCGTTTTGTACTAATTCATCGACATAACCTCTTATGTAAGTCTTGTATCTTTCATCCGGATTTTTTTTGTATAATTCTTCTATGGAATGCAAAACCAAAGCGTGAACATAATCCCATTTCGGTTTTTTAGAATCATCAATCATGTATGCTTCAGGATGACGTTTCATTAAGGTTAAGGCCATTTTATCTGACCACTTTAAATTTTTAGAAATTACAATTTCTTTTTTTGCAGGTTCCTGAGAAGTCACTTTGCAACTTGTAAAAGCGATTAAACAAACTAAAACAACTGATGTAAAATAACTTTGTCTTTTAGTATTTTTCATTTTAAAATATATTTAAATTTTATTATTTTTTTAATTCTATTGCACTGAGTAAAAATGCTGCTAAAGCGGGTGAACTATTGTCTTTTGCTTTACTATTTGTGTAATATTCATTTGTTCCGTCGCGAAAAGGTTTTCCTCCTAAACCTACACTCGATGAAACGTTTGAAATTATTATTTCGCCATTTTTATCTTTTTTTACAAATACTGCAAGATAAGCGTCGAAAGATTTTTGAGCTATTTTTTTATAAGCCGAAGATAAATATCCTTTGTCTGCTCCTTTTGCTAAACTATAAATAATCATTGCCGAAGCAGAAGATTCTAAATAATTATCTTTTAGATCAGGTTTATCTGCCACCTGATACCATAAACCTGATGCGCTTTTATGTGCTACTGCGCTTTTTGCAATCTGATTCAAATAACCTGCCAGCTTTTTATAATTTAGATTTGACTTTGGATAATAATCCAGTGTTTCTACCAAAGCCATCATATACCATCCTATACCTCGTCCCCAAATGGTTGGAGAAGTTCCAGTTTCGGGATTTGCCCAGGCAATTTCTTTACTTTCATCCCACGCCTGATACACCAAACCTGTTTTTTGATCTACCAAATGATTTTGTACCAATTCAAATTGTCTGGCAATATCATCCAGCGATTTTCCATTTTCGTACCTCACTGTATATTGCGTATAAAAAGGTTCTGCCATATACAAACCATCAATCCACATTTGATTGGGATAAATTTGTTTGTGCCAAAATCCTCCGCTTGCCGTTCTGGGTTGAGTTTCTATTTGATGCCTTAATTGTTCTATTACTTTTTTGTAACGATTGTCTTTGGTTTGATCCAATAAATTAAACAATAATTTACCCGGATTTGCAGAATCAATATTATAATCTGCGATGTTATAATCGGTAATACTTCCTTCTGCATCAATCAATTCATCAGCATATTCTTTTATATAATTGAAGTATTTTTTGTCGTTTGTTTTTTGATATAATTTTTCAAAAGCAAACAAAACCAATCCCATTTTATAATCCCATTTTGGCTTTTTAGTTCCGTCGATTTGTGAAGCTTTAGGATAAGTATTCAAAATAGTAAGTGCCGTTCTCTCTGCCCATTTTAAATTGTCAGGAAGAACAGCTTTTTCAGTAATTTGTGCCATTGTTTTATTACCGATAATCAATAACAAAACAATAAGATTTATTTTAAAAAAAGTCGATTTAAGCATACATTATATTTTTTGCCAGAGATTATAAAGATTTTTTTTTTCGCAGATTTAGCAGATCAAGCAGATTTTTGGCAAATTTTCCTTTCCTCTTTATTCTTTCCTCTTTCCTCTTTATTCTATATTCTCTTCAATCTTTACATCTTCCCTTTCTTGTTCAATACTTCTAATTTCTGATCTAAGTACTTCACAAATTCTTCTTTTGTTTTAATACCATTTGGTTCCTGTTCCCAAGCGCCTAAAAAGTAAAAAGAAGTTGCTTTTGTAGTGGGTTTAAAAACCAAAAGATAGTCTAAAGCTGTATCTTCAACATTTTCGATAGTATTGGTTTGATAAAAAATAGCCATTCCTAATTTATCCGGCACTAATGATTGCTCACCGTAAGTTGCTAAATACGCCCATTTTTTATTTTTACTTTCTTTTTTAAGCAATTCGGCATTTTTTTGCTTTACAATTCCGGTACAAATTCCTTTAATTTCTTTTGATGCCTGAATGGTATGTTGCGTATAAAGCTGATCTGGTTTTATCGTTAATACTGATGTAAAATCAATTTTATCCGAAGCGGTTTTCCATCCGTAATAATTCACTTTTACACCCGACTCGGTTGTTTTGTTGGCTACAGTTGCAATGGTTGAGTCTACTTCACGGAAGTGTAATTTTTCACCGGTTAAATAACGATCTATCGACCCAATTCCGATTCCTTTTCCGGCTTTAAGAATATCAGCTCCCCAATCGCTCATCTCATGATACGAATCAAAATTATCCTGACCAACGAGTGGTAAAATGTTTGCCGAAGTTTTCTTTCCAAAAATATCAATTGCATTTCTCCAGTCCAGATACAAACGATATCCAATGCGGTTACTCTCCCAGCCCGGGCCTTCGTAACGAATATCAAAAGAATGATCTGTATGTTCAGGAGCCAATTTTAAGCGATCTACATTTTTAAAAACAGTCCCTCCAATATATTTACGTCCTTCCCATTTACCATCAGTTTTCGCAGATATTTCGGCGTATGTTTTGGCCGTTTTAATGTCGTATTTTTGAGCATTAACCGCTGTAACTCCAACTAAAAATAAGGTTGCTAATGTGATTTTTGTTTTCATTTTTATTATAATTATTTGAATATTCTGTCTAAAAATTGTGTGGTATATTGTACCGTTTCGTCAAACCAGGGCTGAAAAAACCAAAAGGAATGAGGTGAATCCTGAATTGTTTTTACTTCATTATAAATCTTATTCTGATTTAAAATGGTAATCATATCGTCTCTTCCTGCGTGAAACCTTTCAAAACTGCTGTTTATAAACAGAATTGGCGGCGTATTTTTATTCGTATGACTTAAAGCCGATGCTTGTTTCCAATTTTCCGGATTTTCCTGATAAGTTCCGTTGAGCCAAAAAGCGGCCATTTCTCCTTCGTTTGATTCCGGATGTTTAAAAGCTAAAATTCCATCTATATCGATAATTGCCTGCACTTTCGAAGAAGATTTACTTTTGTATGACGTATCTTCAAAACCTAAATCTTCATTTGTTGTACCAATCAAAGCTGCCATTTGACCTCCCGAAGAGCATCCTAAAACGGCAATTTTGTCTGGATCTACTCTGAATCTTTTTGCATTATTTTTTATAAATTTAATCGCGTTTTTTACATCATAAATCGCCTGCGGATATTTTGCCTCGAGCGATAATCTGTATTCAATTGCAAAACAAGAATATCCTTTTGCGGTTATTTCCTGTGCTAAAACCTGCATTTGTTTTTTATTGCCGGATCTCCATCCACCACCATGAATCATGATTATACCCGGATTTTTCTTTTTATTTTTACTAAGAAAGGCATCTAAATGTAATGTTCTGTACTTCTCCTTGTAGTACACTATATTTTCAATCTGAGTATCATTTACCCCTTTATTCGCCTCCGCTATTTTTATAAAAGGATATTTTTTTATGAGTTTATCATAAGTGCTTTTTACCGTATACGACGTATCAATATTATAGCGGTTTTGTGCTATAATACCTTGCGAAAAAAGCAATAAAACAAACAACATTCTTTTCATTTCAGGTAAACTATTATTTCGTTAAGAAAGGAGTCCGATTCATGACCGAACTCCTCTTAACTTCTTCAAAAAAACATAACCTCAGGGATTATAAAATTACTAATAACCAGGATTTTGAGGGAAATCTTTATTTCTATTTAAATCTAATGCCGATTGTGGTATTGGTCTTAAAATCTTTTGCTGACCATTTGCCCCAAGAAAAGCATTAGCAGTTGTAACTTTTGGATTGTATAAAACAGTTCTGTCTACTAATGTTCCTGTACGTTTTAAATCGAACCAGCGGTGGTATTCACCCAATAATTCTCTTCCTCTTTCGTCTAAGATCGTATTGATATCCACTGTTGTTACTACCGGAATTGCTCCTACTACACCTCCACCGGCTCTTCTTCTTACCTCATTTAAACGTGCTGCTGCAATCGAAGGCTGACCTGCTTTGAAATAAGCTTCGGCAGCAATTAAATAGGTTTCTCCAAGTCTGGAGATGATAAAATCGCGAGTGCTGCTTCTGTTTGTTGCAGCTGTAATTGGCGTTGTATTGTAATTGGCACTTGTTGCACCACTGTACGGAGCATTAGGATCATCAAACTTACGAACCGGAATTAGGTTGTAATCTCCACCTGAAGGAGCTGATGAAGAATAAGATCCCCAAATATGATACCCTGCCGGTACTGTTGATGGAGCAGTAATTTTACCCAAATTGGTATGAGATGCTATATAAGCCGCTCTCTCTGCCAGAGTAAACCATTTTGGCTCATAAAAATGACTTACTTTCGAAGCTGATTTATCTGCTGTAGCAGTATAATAATCATAGTATCTGGCAAAAATTTCTGTCATAAAAGTACTTTCCCAACGTTTATCTCCTTTTTCATATAATGACAATGCATAAACAGTTGGACAAAGTGTATAACTTCTGTTAGGATAAGGATTTCCTGCAGCTGCGGCACCTAAATAAGGACCAAACCAATAGTTTTGAGAATTTCCAAGAGCAGTTGTTCCCGTTGCATTAGAAGCTATAGAAAACTGAACCGAAAATATCGTCTCAGCATTCATTTCATTACCCGGTTTTACAACATCTTCAAAAGAAACATTTAGTGCCTGTCCTGCAATTACCTGATCTGCCAAAGTTGCTGCAGTAGTAAAATCTGCTGGTGTTCCAAAAGTTTCGTATCCTTTAGTCAGATATACTTTTGCCAATAAATCCTGAACGGCTCTTTTATTTACTCTTCCTGTATAAGCACCTGCTGCAACTGCCGGAAGTGCTTCGTTAAGATCTTTAAAAATTTGTGCATAAACTTGTTCGGCTGTATTTCTGTCAAAAGAAGTTACGGCACTGTTAAAATTTTCTAATACTACCGGCACACCTCCATAAGTCTGAACTAATAGAAAGTAAGCATTTGCTCTTAAAAATTTAAGTTCACCTACTCTTGTATCTAATGTGCTTGTTTTCTCTGTAAGAGTTGAATAATAAATCCCCTTATTGGCTTGTTGAATGGCCATGTAACAAGTTCTGTACAATAAATCAACTCCTGCAGAAGATGACGACAAGGTTAAATATTTCGCCAATCCTTCCGGTTCCTGATTTCTTCCTTCAGAATACATATCTGTTCCTGCTTCAAACAACCACGGATCACCACCATAAATATCTTTTAAGGCTGCATAATTTGTATTGACCAACGATTCAAACCCGGCAGAAGTAAGAAAATATTGTTCTGCTGAACCAAAAGCAAGATTATCTTCCTCTATAAAATCTGAACAAGAATTAAATGTCGTTGCCAGAATTACTATAAATATTACTAATTTTTTCATTTTTCTTTAATTTAAAATTTTAAACTTAATCCCATCTGAACTGTCATTGTAGACACACGGTTAACTGCTAAAGCTGCAGTTGCCCATTCAGGGTCATATCCTTCGTAATCTGTAAATACAAAAGGATTTAAGACATTAACATATAATCTTAAACTTTTAATTTTTAACTTACTAAGCAGGTCCTGATCAAAACTATATCCTAAAGCAATGTTTTGAACTTTTACGAATGAAGCGTCTTTGTAAAAAGCTACGTTGTTAGTATCATAATAAACTCCTGCTCCACGTGGTAACGGATTTGTATTAGAATATTGAGAAGGAAGACCGGCTCCGTTTGCAGGAACATACCAATCCTTAAGGTCTAATTTTTGACGGCCTCTGTCTGTAACGTCAGCAAAATTATCGTGGAATCCGCTAAATACAGTCATTCCCTGATTCGTGATTAAAGACAATGATAAATCGAATTGTTTTACTTTTAATGTTGTAGAAAAACTTCCTGACCATTTAGGATCGTAGTTTCCTAAAATAGCCCTGTCATTATTAGCGTCTATTTTACCATCATTATTTAAATCTTTTACTCTGGCTTCTCCTGGTTTCTGACCATAAGAAAGTGCTTTAGCTGCTTCGTTTTCCTGCCATACACCATCAAAAACAAAATTGTAGTAAGAGTGAACATTTTCGCCAATAAATAAGTTGTTACCAACATCATCTACTTTATTCTGACCATAAATAGACTCTAATTTATTTACGTTTTTAGTAAAGGTAAAACTCGTTTCCCAAGACACATTTTTCGTCTGAATGTTTTTAGTTACTAATGCAACCTCGACACCTTTATTTCTAATAGAACCTACGTTTGAAGTAATAGTAGGAACTCCAATTTCTAGTGGCAAAGCCTGTTGAAACAATAAGTCTTTTGATAAACGATTGTAAACATCTACACTACCTGAAATTCTATTATTGATAAATCCGAAATCTAAACCTAAGTTCACCTCTTTTGTTTTTTCCCATCCTAAATTTGGATTTCCTAAACTTGCCGCAGTATAACCGTTTGCTACAGTAGAACCATATTCATAATACGTTGGTGTTTTAAGAAGACTTAAACTTGAATAAGGATTAACATTATCGTTTCCGGTATAACCAATACTTCCTCTAAATTTAAAATTAGAAACAAAAGATAATTTTTGCATGAATGCTTCTTCATGAAGATTCCATCCTAAAGCAACAGAAGGGAAAGCCGTCCATTTATTTCCATCAGCCAAAACTGATGATCCGTCATATCTTACAGAAGCCGTCAATAAATAACGTCCTTTGAAAGCATAATTAAAACGGGCTGCATACGATTCTAAAGTGTTTTTAGAATAAGGCGTAAATACACCTGAAGGAATTAAAGCAATATTCCCGCTCCCAGGAGTCAATGTATAAGTAGACTGAGCTCCAGATCCTAAATTATAAAAACTGGTTTCGAAAGGATTTTCTCTTGATGCTGCAAAATAAGTTTCGGTAGTATTAGAATAAAAACTCTGAAGTCCTAAGAAACTAAATACGTGATCTTTTTTTAATGTATAATTGATATTGAACTGGTTATCCCAGGTATAGTTGAAGTTTTGTACATTGGTTACATCACCAGATGGTAAACTTTTATTTTTAAGTCCAAAGTCTGTTTGTGCTCCAAACGATCTTCCTTCTCTTGCATCCATTTTTCCTGCCGAAAAAGTAGATCTAAAAGACAACCAGCTATTTACTTTGTATTCTGCAAATACGTTACCAATTGTAGTAAATCTTTGAATTTCATCAGCAGAATTGGCAATTTCTAAAAACGGATTGTAAGATCCTGTTTTATTAATAGCAGAGGTTCCGTTTGGATATTTTAATGTACCCGGTTGTTGTGCATAAGTACCTACGATTTCGTTTCCGGCTGCATCAATTGCCCAAGGTGAAGTAAATGGATTTTGTCTAAAAGCTTCCTGCATTGCAGTTGGACTTCCTAATTGTTCTTCTGTTTTAGATATAGTAAGATTTACACCAAAAGAGATTTTATCATTTACTTTATGATTCAAACCTGCTTTAAAATTGTACTTATCGATACCTTCATTATCTATAACTCCGGTTTCTTTTTGTACTCCCAAACCTATGTTATAAGATAATCCGTTATCTGCACGACCAGAAACATTTAAGTAATTGTTTTGTGTCATTCCGCCTTTAAGGATACCGTCCTGCCAGTTATAACTTTGATTTTTTGCAACTCTCTGAAATAAAACAGGATTAGAATTTGACTGACCTACTGCCGCGCTTAATTCTGTTGCATCGATATCATTATAAGTTGGATTTGTAGCCGAAATTGTAGTAGCTAAAAATGCTGATTGATGGTAATACCACCACTTTTCAGGGCTCATTAATTTTGGTAATCTTACCGCTTGTTTGTTACCATAAGAAGTGTCGAATGAAACCGTAACTCCTGATTTTGCATTTGTTCCGCTTTTAGTAGTAACAATGATAACCCCGCTTCCTCCTCTTGAACCGTAGATTGCAGCAGACGAAGCATCTTTCAATACATCCATTCTGGCAATATCCTGCGGATTCAAAAAGTCGATGTTATCCGTTGGTACACCATCAACAACAAACAACGGTTTAGAACCATCTTTGTTGATCGAGTTTGTTCCTCTAATAATTACATTAAAACCATCTCCAATACGACCAGAATTAGAAGTTACCTGAACACCGGCAATACCTCCCTGAATTGCTTCCATCGGATTGGTCACGTTTCTTTCGGTTATTTTTGCTGCTGATAAAGTATTAATTGCACCAGTAAGATCTGTTTTTTTTGCAGTACCGTACCCCACAACAACAACTTCATTTAGTGAATTTGATTGTTCAGAAAGGCTTACATTTACTTTAGATTTTCCGGCAACGCTAACCTCCTGCGTTTGAAAACCTAAATAACTAATTACTAAAATTGCTTTACTGTTGGTTACGTTAATTTTAAAACTTCCCTCAAAATCTGTCGAGGTACCGTTTTTAGTTCCTTTCTCCTGAATATTTACACCTGGTAGTGATAATCCCGAAGCATCTGTAATTTTCCCTTCTACCGGAGTCGATTGAGCGTATATTGTCGTACTCAACAGGAAATTCAGGAAAAATAAAAATACAAGATTGCATTTTATTTTTTTCTTAGATAATTGTTTAAAATTCATAATGTGGTTAAATAGTTTGGTTAATTGATAGTTTTTAATTTTTAATGGTTTCTACTTTTTTCTCATTTGCATTTGTATTTATAAAATTGATATTCTTTACGTTTTTCAATAAATAGGGCTTGCCTACTTTTGCTATTTTTACATTTTTAAGTGTAATATTTTCTACCGGAGATTCTTCATATCCTTCTGCCCAGACTCCATACTTTCCACCATTTTTTACTGTGATATTTTCCAGGTTTATATTTCTTACTGTAGGGATAAAATTTCCGGTTTGAGAACCGTATACATTATAGAACATCGTTACCCGCAACACACATTCTTTTACAGTTCCTACTTCAAGATTTCGCACATATACATCTTCTACAACTCCACCTCTTTTTGAATTTGTTTTGATGCGAATAGCACGATCCAGATTAGGGCTATCCATCACGCAATTCTCTACAAAAACATTATTGACACCAGCAGATATTTCACTTCCCATTACTACTCCGCCATGACCGTCGATCATTTTACAATTCTGAACAATGATGTTTTTACTTAGTATTGCCACTCTCCTGCCATCAGCATCACGACCTGATTTTATTGCTATACAATCATCTCCGGTATTAAATGTGCAGTTTTTAATGAGTACATTTTGCGAATATTCAGGATCACAACCGTCATTATTAGGACCGTGACTATTTACAGTTACGCCATCAATAATGATATTATTTGTTTTTATAGGATGTAAAATCCAAAACGGAGCATTTATTACTGTAATGTCTTTTACCAAAACGGTGTTACACTCAAAAAACTCAATAAAATTGGGGCGTAAATAACGTCCTTCACCAAAAATTCTCTCTTCGACCGGAATACCTTTTTCAGCCATTTCAATTAAAACTTCACGGTTTTCAGGATCATTTTGAGAAGGAATTCCTTTCTTCCATCCATAATCTTTTCCTCCTGACCAAATCCACCAATTTGTAGCATCGGCCTGACCGTTTAAAGTTCCTTTTCCGGTTATGGCAACATTAGTTTTGTTCCTGGCATATATAAGAGGAGAATAATTCATAAGTTCAGTTCCTTCCCATGAAGTGTGAACCATTGGATATTCTTTAGGATTGATGCTAAAAAGAATCTCGGCATTATCTTCCAAATGCAAATTCACATTACTTTCTAGATGTATAGGACCTGTCAGATATTTTCCCTTAGGAACCAAAACTCTTCCTCCGCCATTATTTGCACATGCTTTAATTGCTTTTTCGAAAGCAAGTGTATTGGATGTTTTTCCATCCGCTACAGCGCCAAAATCTTTAATGTTGAATGTTTTATCTGGAAATTGAGTCTGAGGAATACTTTTTATAATTAAGTCCATTTTTTTCCACGGATTAGCATCAGAAACTTTAGCAGTTTGCTTTGCACAGGATGAAATCAATAAAGCAGCTACGCTAGTGATTAATACTGTTCTGAACGCTATTATCTTATTTACAATCATTTGAGTAGTATTTATTGTTTGATAATCAAAACAATGTAATTATGTAATCGATTACACGAAAATATAAAATAACTTCGACTGCACCAAATTAATTTAGAAAATATTTGTATATTTAATTTTTATTATGAAATATAATTACACTTAATGTAAAAAAAACTATAATTTATTATCATTGTTGAACCGAAAACGTTATAATTATTAGCCATGGTAATCGATAACAATTTGTGTAACGTTATAAAAAAAAATGTATTTTTGTCAAAGTTTAATCTGAAAACCTTTATTAATGAGCGAAAAAATAACTATTTACGATATTGCTGAAAAATTAAATATCACTGCCGCTACCGTTTCAAGGGCTTTAAACAACAATCCGAAAATAAAAGAGAGTACTCGTGAGCTGGTTATCAAAACTGCCGCTGCGATGAACTACAAACAAAATAAACTGGCACTGGCCTTAAAAAGCGGACGTAGTAATAATATCGGAGTTATTGTTCCTCGTATAGACAGCAACTTTTTTGCCTCTGTTATTAGAGGAATCGAAGAGGAACTTCATCCTCATGGTTATCAGGTTATTATTTGCCAGACTCACGAAAGCGCAAAAAGAGAAAATGAGAATTTATATACTTTAATAGATGCACAAGTAGACGGTATCATAATGTCGGTTACAGATGTTACCGGCGAAAATGAAGGCGCTTTTCATAACGTATTACAAAAAAATGTTCCGCTAATATTTTTCGATAGAAGCAAACATATTGATGGAGTAAGTTCAGTAACTATCAATGACTTCAAAGGAGGCTATATTACTACCAAACACTTAATTGATGAAGGCTGTAAATCTATTGCCCATTTATCCGGAGATCAATCTCTTGAAATTTTTAAAAACAGGTTTTTAGGATACAAACAAGCTTTACTGGATAACGGAATAACATTTAAAGAAGAATATGTAATTCCCGTTAAAAGTTTTGTCGATGCAGGAAAAGAAGCTGTTGATTTATTATTACAATTAGAAACTCCTCCGGATGCTATATTCTCTTCAAGTGATTTTGCGGCATTAGGCGCCATTCAGGAATTAAGATCACGAAATATCAGCATTCCTAAGGATTTTTGTGTTGCAGGTTTCAGTAATGAACCATTCACAAAATTCATGGAATTATCTATAACTTCTGTAGATCAGTCTCCACTTGAAATGGGAAAAATGTCTGCTCGTGTTTTCTTAGAACAAGTAGATAAAACAGATACTATCAAAATCGAAAAAAAGGTAGTTCTCGCTCCTGAATTACACATTCGTAAATCATCATCAAGAACCAGCTCTTAGTTTTTAAGATAAATTTTCAACATATAGAGACGCACAGCAGTGCGTCTTTTTTTTTACTATATAATTAGATTTAAGTTTACCGCATAAACAGACTAAAACAAAAGGCAGCTCTTTAAAGAGCTGCCTTTTTTATTGAGTGTAATAAAAACTAAAGTGAACTTATATCACTTAGATGGTAAAAATTATAATGAAACTCCTCTTTTCCAAGGAATAAATACATCTTGTTTCAACTGGTCTGCTTTTGTTTCCACGTTTCCGCTTGCCAATTCTATAATGTAATCTACTATTTCTGCTCCAACTTCGGTAATGGTTTTTTCACCAGTAATCACCGTTCCGGCATTTACATCGATAATATCAGACATTCTATTAATTAATGCCGTGTTCGAAGAAATTTTTACAACGGGTGCAATCGGATTTCCCATCGGATTTCCTAAACCTGTGGTAAATAAAACAACTGTTGCGCCCGATCCAACCAATCCTGTGGTACATTCTGCGTCATTTCCCGGCGTATTTAAAAGATTTAATCCTGGTTTTGAAATATATTCCCCGTAATCTAAAACATCTACAACAGGTGAAGTTCCACCTTTTTTAGCTGCGCCAGCAGATTTCATTGCATCTGTAATTAATCCGTCTTTGATGTTTCCCGGAGATGGATTCATATCAAACCCTGAACCTGCATCTACAACTGATTTTTCAAAAGCTTTCATTAAAGTTAAAAACTTATCTGCTTTTTCTTCGTCCACACATCGGTTCATTAATTCTTGCTCAACGCCACATAATTCAGGAAACTCTGCCAAAATTGTTTTCCCTCCCAAAGCTGCAAAAATATCTGAAACAATTCCTAATGCCGGATTAGCAGAAATTCCTGAAAATCCGTCAGACCCTCCACATTCTAAACCAATACTTAGCTTTGAAAGTGGAGCAGGTTTGCGCTCAATTTTGTTGGCTCTTTTAATGGCTTCATATGAATCTTTAATCACCATTTGAAACATTTGATCGGTAGTTCCAATTTGTTGTTGCTCATAGATCAAAATTTCTTTATCACTATTCGGACTCATTTCTTTCAATGCCTTTTTAAAAATATCAACTTGCAAATTTTGGCAACCTAAACTTAAAACAGTTGCACCTGCAACATTTGGGTTGTTCACATATCCTGCAAGCAGTTTTGCCAACAATTCTGAATCTTGTCGAATCCCTCCACAACCACCTTGATGATTGATAAATTTTACTTCGACATTATCTAAAAGATTTTCATTTAAATTTTTATCCGAAACTTCTTCCACGCTTTTTTCTTCAATCAAAGAGCGTAACAAATTTTTATAAGAAACTTCTTTTTTGGGCATTAATTCGTTTTCGAAAATATCTTTCAGTTTTTCGATATTTTTGTTTTCACAAAAAACCAATGGAAAAAATAACCATACATTTTTGGTTCCAACTTGTCCATCAGTACGGTGGTATCCGTTAAAAGTTTTGTCTTTCCAACGATCTACATTTGGTGGAGTCCAACCTAAATTTCCGTTTTTACCAAAAACTTTTTCACTTTGATGTTTTACATTTTCGGTGGTAATTACTTCTCCTTTTTTTATAGGTTTAGCAGCTTTTCCAACCAAAACACCATACATTATAATATCATTACCAATTGCAAAATCTTTCTCTGCAATTTTATGTTTTGCTTTAACATCAGTTGTTGGTGAGACGGTAGTTCCTTCAAACATAATTTGTTCGTTTTGTACCAAATCGGTTAAAGCGACAATTACGTTATCTGCCGGGTTGACTTTTATTAATTTTTTTTGAGTTGCCATGATTAAGCGTTCTGAGTTGTAGTATGTAATTGTTTTTGAAAATTAGCAAAACCATTTTCAATTCCGTTTGCATCAATTTCCTCCAAAGCTGTTGTAATTGCTTTTGTCAAGCCCGGAATCAGCGTTAAATCTTCATCCCAGAAACTTTTATTTTGCAAAGTAAGTCGTGCTATTTTCTCGTAATCATCACATTTCCAAAGTCCGTCAAAGAAAGATACAATATCTTCGCTGTCATTAACCGGTAAGCTTTCGCCTTTCCATGTTCCTTTATAAAAACGAATTAAAGCAGCAAATGCAAAGGTCAAATGAACCGGAAGTTTATGATGAATATCAACATATCCGGTTAAACTTGGCAGTACACGAACCTTAAATTTTGAAATTGAATTCAGTGCAATAGAAGACAATAAGTGTTTGATAAACGGATTTCTAAAACGGTCTAAAATTTCTTCAGAGAAACTTGCCAGCTCCGCTTTATCCATCTTTAAAGTTTCATTGATCTCATCAAAAACAGCTTTGTTTACAAATTCTCCCGTAAAAGCATTATCTACTGTTTCTTTTACAGTTTCATTACCATAAAGCAATGAAAAAGGCACCATTGCCGTATGTGCTCCATTTAAAATTCTCACTTTACGTGTACGATAAGGCTGCATATCAGCAACGATTTTTACATCTAATCCTGTTTTTTCAAATGGAAGTTTTGCTTTCAGTTTATCATCGCCTTCAATTACCCATAAAAAGAAGCTTTCTGCGCTTACAATCAAATCATCTTTATAATCTAACTGACTGTTATATTCCTCGATTTGATCTTTTGGATATCCCGGTACAATTCTGTCTACTAATGTATTATGAAAAGTACAATCGTTGATCAGCCATAATTTAAAATCTGCTTCCAGATTCCAGTCGACACAATATTTTAAAACAATTTCTTTTAAAGTATCTGAATTATAATTAATTAATTCGCAAGGAATAATAGTCAAAGCTTTTGATTTATCACCTTTGAAGTGCTTGAATCTTTCGTGTAATAACACCGTCAATTTAGCCGGAAATGAAACTGGCGGCTGCATTGTAGGGCGATCTGATTCGATATATTCGATACCGGCTTCAGTTGTATTAGAAATAATAAAAGCCAGTTCTTCTTCTTTAGCTAAAGCCAAAAATTCCTGAAAAGATGCATAAGGGTCAATGGCTTTTACAATGTTGGTAATCAATTCTTTTTCCTGAATTTCTTCGCCTTTTTTAACCCCTTTCATAAACAAAGTATACAACCCGTCCTGAGCATTGATCATATTTACCAACCCTTTATCAATAGGCTGTACAACTGCGATTCCTGCATTAAAATCTGCATCTTTATTTAATTTTTGAAAAGCATATTCTACAAAAGCCCTTAAGAAATTACCCTCTCCAAATTGCACTATTTTCACTGGGAGTTTCTCTGAAAACCCCGAGTTTGATCTGTTTATTTTCTCCATTATAATTTTCTTTAAAGTGTTATAAATAATCACATGAAACACCTTATTTATCTTTGTTTTCTGCAACTTAACCAACTGTAAAAGAAACATTACACTTGTGTGAGGAAAGTAAATTTTACTGTGAGGAATGGCAAAATTTATTTTTCAAGTGTAATGCTCAATTACAATCTCTAAAATCTAAAAAAAACGGTTTTAAATAAGGATCGGTATGATTACTCCTTATTTATTTTTAATATTTTTGATGATATCAAGTACCTGACTTACTTTCGTTTTTAAGCCATCATAATCCTGATTATCTAATATTTCTTTTGAAATTAACTGCGATCCTATACCTACACAAGTTGCACCGGCATTTAACCACGAAGTAAGACTTTCTACAGTAGGCAAAACACCTCCTGTTGGCATTATATTGGTCCACGGACATGGTCCTTTTATTGCTTTTATAAACTCCGGACCGTAAATATCTCCGGGGAATAATTTTACAATTTCACATCCTAATTCTTCTGCCCTTGCAATTTCTGTAAGTGTTCCGCAACCTGGCGACCACAATACTTTACGTCGGTTACATGCTATGGCTATATCTTCTCTAAAAACAGGAGTTACAATAAAATTAGCTCCTAAACTCATATACAATGAAGCTGCTGCCGCATCGGTTATAGAGCCCACACCTAACATCATTCCCGGCAATTCGGCCAAAGCATATTTGTTTAAAGCTCCAAAAACTTCATGAGCAAAATCGCCTCTGCTTGTAAACTCCATTAATCGGGCGCCACCATCATAACAGGCTTTTAATACTTTTTTGCTTATTTCGATATCTGAATGAAAAAACAACGGAACCATTCCGTTTTCTTTCATTTGTAAAGCCACTTCAATTCTTGAATATTTTGCCATTTTTTTCTAATTATCTTGATACTAATGCAGAACCATCACCATCAATCATATTTTCAACTTCTTTTAAAGTAACCAGATTATAATCTCCTGCAATAGTGTGCTTTAAACAGCAAGCTGCTACTGCAAAATCTAATGCTCTCTGGTTATTATTTTGATATTGCTGTAATCCGTAAATTAATCCTCCCATAAAAGCGTCGCCACTACCTACTCTGTCTACAACCGGGGTAACTTCTTTTACAGCAGCCTGATAAATTGCTTTTCCGTCGAACAAAATCCCGCCAATTCTTTGATGAGAAGCACTTACAGAATAACGTAATGTGGTCGCAACAGTTTTTAAATTCGGAATCAAATCAAACAATTTGGTATATAAAACCGGAAGCGATTTTTCGTCCTGATAATTTGGATTTACTTTTGGAATTCCTAACATGAAATAAGCCGTATCAATGTCTCCTAAAATAACATTACTGTATTGTAACATTTCAGGCATAACCTCACTTGGCGTTTTGCCATATTGCCATAGTTTTGATCTGTAATTTAAATCGCATGAAATCGTGATTCCCATTTTATGCGCCACTTTAATAGCTTCTAAACAAGCTTCGGCAGCGCTTTCTGAGATTGCCGGAGTAATTCCGCTCCAATGAAACCAGGTTGCACCCTGAAGAACTTTTTCCCAATCGATTGTACCTTTTTGAATCGTTGCCATCGAACTATGCGCGCGATCATAAACCACATTACTGCCACGTGTTCCCGCACCGGTTTCAAGAAAATAAATCCCTAAACGTTCGCCTCCGTAAACTATATTTTTGGACTCAACGTTCATTTTTCGCATTTCTTTTAATGCCGAAGTACCGATTTCATTGTCAGGTAATCTTGTTACAAATTCTGCGTTTACGCCATAATTCACCAAAGACACACAAACATTAAATTCACCGCCTCCGTAAGAAGCACCAAATTCCTTTGCCTGCGAAAAACGTAGGTGTCTCTCTGTCGAAAGACGCAACATAATTTCTCCGAATGCAACTACTTTACTCATTATTTATATATTTTTTGCCACAGATTACAATGATTAAAAGATTTCACCTTGCGAACCTTGCGTAAACCATTGCGAGCTTTGCGGTTAATTTTAATTAAAATTTAAAATATTCTTTTGCGTTGTTGTATGAAATATCCGAAACTAATTTTCCAATCCATTCCATATCGTTTGGCAATTCACCGCGTTTGATTTCATCTCCTAAAAGATTACATAAAATACGTCTGAAATATTCGTGTCTTGGGAAAGACAAGAAACTTCTTGAATCCGTCAACATTCCAACGAAACAGCTAATTAATCCCATGTTCGAAAGAGCATTCAATTGTTTGGTCATTCCATCTTTTTGATCTAAAAACCACCATCCTGATCCAAACTGTACTTTTCCGCGAACGCTTCCGTCATTGAAGTTTCCAATCATGGTTGCCATTACTTCGTTGTCAGCAGGATTTAAATTATAAATGATTGTTTTAGTCAATTTATCTTTACTATCTAATGCATTTAAAAAGCTAGATAATTTTTGTGCCTGCGGATAATCTCCAATAGAATCCCATCCTGTATCAGGACCTAAAATTCTGTGCATACGCGCATTATTGTTACGCAATGCGCCTAAATGAAATTGCTGTACCCAACCAAATTCGTGATACGTTTCAGATAAAAACAACAAAACAGCACTTTGGAATTTTAAAGCTTCTTCAGGCGATATAATTCTGTTTTCTCTTTTCTTTTTGAAGATTGCATTTACTTCTGATTCTGTAAATTCTTCAAAATAAATCTGATCTAAACCGTGATCACTTAATTTACATCCGTTTGCATTAAAGAACTCAATTCTTTTTCTTAATGCCGCCTGTAAATCAGCGAAAGCAGCAATGGCAATTCCGGAAACATCCCCTAATGTGTCCAGATATGCATTATAACCATCATTAGCTATTAAGATTGCTTTATCAGGTCTGAAAGCAGTACTCATTTTAGTCCCGATAGGATTTTGTGTCAGTTTCTGGTGAAACTCTAAACTATCAATTGGATCTTCGGTCGTACAAACCAATTCAGCATTTACTTTTTTAAGTAGGTTTTGCGTGCTGTAAGCCTGAGAATTAATTTTTTCTGTAGTTTCGATATAGATTTTCTCTGCTGATTTTTCGTTCAGTAAATCATAAATATCAAAATAACGGGCTAATTCTAAATGTGTCCAGTGGTACAAAGGATTACGCATCGTGTACGGAACCGTTTTTGCCCAGTTTAAAAACTTATCTTTATCTGAACCATTTCCGGTTACAAATTGCTCGTTGATCCCTAATGTACGCATTGCACGCCATTTGTAGTGATCTCCGTTAATCCAAACTTGTGTTATATTGTCAAAAACCTTATCCTCAGCAATAAACTGGGGATTTAAATGATTGTGATAATCAATTATAGGTTGATTTTTTGAGTAATTGTGGTATAACTCTTCCGCGAATTTATTTTCAAGTAAAAAGTTATCGTTTATGAATGTTTGATTTGCGCTCATGTCTTTTCAAATATAATTGAGAATTATTCTTCGTTTGATGGTTTACCAATCGTAGCAAGGATTCCGCCGTCTACGTATAATATATGTCCGTTAACAAAGTCACTGGCTTTAGAAGATAAAAATATAGCTGCTCCTGCTAAATCACCCGGATCTCCCCATTTTGCAGCCGGAGTACGACTAATGATAAAATCGTTAAAAGGATGTCCGTCAACTCTAATAGGTTTTGTTTGTTCTGTAGCAAAATATCCAGGTCCAATTCCGTTGATCTGAACGTTGTATTTTGCCCATTCTGTTGCCATATTTTTAGTCAGCATTTTTAAACCGCCTTTTGCAGCAGCATAAGCACCAACAGTATTACGGCCTAATTCACTCATCATTGAGCAAATATTGATAATCTTTCCTTGTCTTCTTTCAATCATTCCTTTAGCAACGTGCTTAGAAACAATAAACGGGCTTACTAAGTCAATATCAATTACTTCTTTGAAATCAGCAACTTCCATTTCGATTAACGGAATTCTTTTAATAATTCCTGCATTGTTTATCAAAATAGCAATTGGTCCTACTTCAGTTTCAATTTTCTTAATCGCGTCAATAACTTCCTTCTCATCCGTTACATTAAATTTGTAACCCACCGCATTAATTCCTTCCTTTTTAAGTTCAGCTACAGCAGCGTCAATTTTTTCCTGAGAAGAATTTCCGTTTACAACAATTGTTGCTCCGGCCTCACCTAATCCTTTTGCCATTGCCATTCCCAGTCCGTGTGTACTTCCTGTGATAAGGGCAATTTTTCCTTTTATTTCAAATAAGTTTGTCATGATTTTTATCTTAAATCAGTTATTTTACAAACATCCATATCTCCGTAATCTAAATTTTCTCCAGCCATTCCCCAGATAAAAGTATAATTACTGGTTCCTGAACCTGAGTGAATTGACCATGGCGGAGAAATAACCGCCTGATGATTGTTCATCCAGATATGTCTTGTTTCTTGTGGCTGTCCCATAAAATGACAAACGGCCTGATTTTCCGGAATATCTAAGTAGAAATACACTTCCATTCTACGATCGTGTACGTGCGCCGGCATAGTATTCCAAACACTTCCCGGTCTTAATTCCGTCATTCCCATCTGCAATTGACAAGTAGTTACAACGCTTCCGATAATCATTTGATTTACGGTACGGTGATTTGCCGTTTCCATTGTTCCTAACTCTAATTTATTTGCTTCTGCCAAACTCACTTTTACCGTTGGGTAAGTAGTATGAGCCGGTGCAGAATTGATATAATATTTAGCCGGATTATTGCTGTCGTCACTTTTAAAAATTACTTCTTTATTACCGCTACCGATATACAAAGCATCTTTAAATCCTAATGCGTATGTTTTTCCTTCCACTACAATAGAACCGCTTCCACCAACATTTATAATTCCTATTTCTCTTCTTTCTAAAAAGTAAGATGCTTTAAGCGGATCGATACTTTCTAAAACTAAATCACCTTTTACCGGAACTGCAGAACCAGCAATGTATCTATCATAATGAGAGTATGTCAAAACAATCTCATCTTGTTGCATTAAGTCATCGATTAAGAATTCATTTCTTAATTCCTGAGTATCATATTTTTTTACTGCTTCGGGGCTTGACGCGTATCTTGAACTATATTTTGTCATAATTTTTAATTTAATGTAATCGATTGCACAAAATTAGATTTTTATCTTTAAAAAACACATTTTCAACTATTAAAATTTTCCAAATATTACAAACCTGTAATCGGACTGTATTTAGGAACTAACGTTTTCATTACTAACCAACCTGTTAAGTAACAAACTGCACAGATAGAAAAGATAATGAAATATCCTGCTTCGATTCCGTGAAAGCCCATAAAAGACATATTGGTTTCTTTAGCATGATCAAATAATAATCCTGAACCTTTATTGATTATAGTAGAACCTACACCACCGGCTAAACCGCCAATACCTGTAATGGTTGCAATTGCTTTTTTAGGAAACATATCGCCAACTGTGGTAAAAATATTTGCCGACCATGATTGGTGAGCTGCACCCGCAATACCAATGATAACCACAGGAATCCAGTAACTTATGTATCCTAAAGGTTGTGCAATTAAAGCTAATAATGGGAAAAATGCAAAAATTAACATCGCTCTCATTCTTCCTTCGTACGGATTCATTCCTTTCTTTTCTACAAAATAAGTCGGTAACCAGCCTCCAACAATAGAAAGCAATGTAATCATGTATAAAACAAATAATGGTAAAGCCGCCTGAGTAGAATCCATTCCGTAAACAGAGCTTAAATAAGCTGGTGTCCAGAATAAAAAGAACCACCACACCCCATCAGTCATGAATTTTCCAAAAGCAAAAGCCCAGGTTTGTTTGTATTTAAAACAATCTACAAATGAAACTTTATCAGTTGTCTCAGGTACATAACCTACTAATTTACTGTCAGCAATATCATCTTGCTGGATATATTCTAATTCAGCAGCACTTACTTTTGGATGTCTCTCCGGTTTATCATACATGAAAATCCAAAATCCCATCCAAACAAAACCAAGAGCTCCGATAATGATAAAAGCCATTTCCCAACCAAAAGATTTCGCTATAAACGGAATCGATATCGGAGCCGCTAAAGCGCCAACTGTTGCACCTGCATTAAAAATACTGGTAGAAAAAGCACGGTCTTTTTTAGGAAAATATTCGGCTGTAGTTTTAATCGCTGCCGGAAAGTTTCCTGCCTCACCTACTGCCAGAACAAAACGGGCAAATATGAATAATGTAACACTTACATTAATAACTAATCCTGTATCCTGCACCAAATCAATGGCATCTTTAGCGCCTTCAAAACCTACAAACCAGTTTCCTGTAATGATTCCGGCTGTTGCGATACCACAAAAAGCATGCAAACAAGCCCCAAAAGACCAAATACCAATGGCCCAAAGAAATCCTTTTTTAGTGTCCAGCCAGTCTACAAATCGTCCGGCAAATAATAACGAAACGGCATAAAAAATAGAAAATAATGCTGTAATATTTCCGTAATCATTGTTCGTCCAATGAAATTCCGGTGCGATAAAATCACTCCAGGTTAAGGAAAGAACTTGTCTGTCGAGATAATTGATTGTTGTTGCAAAAAACAGTAGGGCACATATACTCCAGCGATAACTTCCTGTAGATTTTTTAGTGTGATCAATAACAACTGTGTCTGGTGGTTGGTTCATAGTTAATATATTATAAAATTGATATTTTTTCTTGCACTATTAATCTATCTGTTCATCTCAAAAGACAATAAAAATCAATTTGGCAAAATCTAACAAAACAGAATAATGTAATCGATTGCACAAATATAGTTTTTAATCTTTATATTCCAAATATATTAGATAAAAAATTATTTTAACTATTTAAATAAACGGATAGAACAAAAAAGTGTATTCAAAATTACACATTAAACAATATAATTGTTAAATGAACACATACGAAATTTGTCCTTATTAGGGGGTAAAATTGTACCAAACTCAATACTCTCAAATCATTTAACAGCGCTGAGCCTTATCTCAAAATAAAAACTGTTTTTTAACGTTGTTTTCTTAACGGAAATAGCTTCAAAATTTCTATTTTTGAATACTTGCACAAAAACTCACTATTTAACTAATTCATTATAAAATTGAAAAATTCACAACAACTGCTCTTGAAAAAAGTGGCTACAATCTTTGTTATGCTGATAGGAATCACAAACCAACTGAATGCTCAAAATAAAATCATCCCATTATGGAATAAAATTCCTGACGAAATTAAAGCAGCAGATTATAAAGAAAATGAAAGTATCAAGGACGGAAAAGTACAAAGCACAAGTTTAGTCAGCATTCCCACATTAAGCGTTTTCCTGCCAGCAACACCTAAACCGAATCAGGCTGCGGTTATTATTTTTCCTGGCGGAGGTTATCAGCACCTGGCAATTGATAAAGAAGGTACTAAAGTCGCAGAATGGTTCAACAGCCTCGGAATTGCTGCTTTTGTGGTAAAATATCGTTTACCGAGTGACAAGATCATGAAAAACAAAAATATTGGTCCGTTGCAAGATGCGCAGGAAGCTGTACGCTATGTGAGACAAAATGCTGCAAAATATAATATTGATGCCACCAAAATTGGAATTCTTGGTTTTTCTGCCGGAGGACATTTGGCCTCGACCCTTGCTACGCATTACGACGAAAAAACATATGAAACAACTTCTAAAGTAAGTGCCCGTCCGGATTTTTCCCTTTTAATTTATCCTGTAATATCCATGCAGAATGATATTACACACAAAGGTTCGCAAATTAGTTTATTAGGCAATAATCCTTCTCAGGAATTGCTTGATTCGTTTTCGAACGAAAAAAAGGTAACTGCACAAACTCCACCCACTTTTTTGGTACATGCAACAGATGACACCACTGTTTTACCTGAAAATAGCATCAATTTTTATCTGGCGCTTAAAAATAACGGAGTTCCGGTGGAATTGCATATTTATGAAAAAGGCGGACATGGTTTTGGTTTGGGCGTAAAAGATACCAGCAAGTTTTGGACAAGAGATTGCGAAGAGTGGCTTAAAAGTCAGGGATACACCAATTAAAATCAATGGATGGTGTAATTACTTTGACTCCATAGAAATATAAAATTCAGTTACCAAAATATCGTGCTTTTATCCTTTTTTTTGAGAATAAGGTTCAATGCATCAAACAAAAAAAAGGCAAAACTTTATAAGTTTTGCCTTTCTAACCAACATCAAAAACTATAAAAAAACGGATTCTCAATCCATTAAACTGATAATTCTTTCTCTAAGACTTGTTTCGATTTAACAATAGGAATTGCCTTAGTAGCAACTTTTGGAGATGCCGTCGTTTTTTTGCCAAATTTCTGTTTTCCCCACCAAATTAAAAATCCGGTAATAGGCAAACTAGCCGAAATTAGACTGGCAAAAAAAGCAATAATTTTTCCTGTAAGTCCTAGTACGCTTCCCACATGAATATCGTAATTCATTCTTCGTATTTTGTCTGGTATATTAGCATCTATATATTTTCCTGAAAAAGTCGACTTTATTGAAATTTCTTTTAAAGTCTGCTGATCAAAATTATACCTGTCCATATTGTAGTAGGTATTTTTTTGTTTGTAAACAAAAGCTCCAATAGGATCTGCGGGTTTAGCAGGAATAGAGATTAGTATTCCGGCTGCCTGTGGATTTTCTTTGTTCATCTTCAACAAAACTCTATCCGCCGTCGTAATATTAAAAGTCTTAACATTTGTCGTGTCTGATTTTGGAGATTCGCGGCTTTCTACCAAAGGTTTCCCTCCGGATGTAACCCAATATAGTGATTTACTCCACCAGTCAAAACTCCACACTAATCCTGTTACAGCAATAAAAAATAGAAAAACACAACTGTAAAATCCAAGCACATTATGCAAATCATAATTGACACGTTTAAAGCTGGCATCGGTTTTTATTTTAAAACTTTTATTAATTATTGACTTAATCCATTTGGTTGGCCACCAAAGCACTATACCTGAAATTAATAAAATAACAAAAATGATAACTGCCACGCCCACAATTGGCCTTCCTATATCATAAGGAAGCCATAAAGCACGGTGACCATTTAATATCCATCTGAAAAAATCGGGAGAATCGCCTCTTGAAAAAGATTTTACATTTAATATTTCTCCGGTGTACGGATTCATATAAATGCTTGTAAAAACACCGTTTCTTCTTTTTCTGCGCTTTTCATCTTTTTCGCCTTTTTGCTTACCTTTTCCTTGCGATTTTAAATCAGATTTTCCTTTTTCATTCGCATTTTTAGCAATGTCATTTTTAGGATTCCCCTTTTTATCTCCTTTTTTATGTTCTCCTCTTTCGTCTTTACTTTCTTTTTTCTCAATAAAGTAACCTACAATAGCCGCATCATTTTTTGATCCAAAAGTAACACTAGTCGCATGATTGCCTTTCATGGTTTTATCTGCAATTATAACTAATTGAGAAGGCAATAAAAAAGCTTTTTCCTCAGGTTTAACAAAACGCCAGTCTTCAATAAAATCCTTAATTTCGTTTTCAAAAACATAAATACAGCCCGTTATACTAACAATAACCACAATAATACCGGAAGCCAGTCCGAGCCATAAATGCAACCAGGCCATAATACGCTTGAAAAGCGATTTTTTACTTTTTTTCTTGTTTGTATTTGATTTTGAAAAAGAAAACATAATTAGTAGCGTATAAAAGATAAATAAAAAAACCGCAAGCCCCGAAAGGCCTACGGTTCAAAAGAAACCAATTTTTAATATTTTAATTTTGCAATTGCAGTAATCTGACCACCTTCAACTTTTATTCCTTTAGTAGCAACAGCAGTTGTACCGTTGATGGTATAAATCCAGTTTCCTTCAGGAGTATTAATACCTACAATAGCAGATGAACCGTCTTCGCTAACAAGATTATATCTTTCTACAGTTGTAAAAGTAATTACTTGAGGCGCATTAGTAACCCATGTAAAAGTTTGATTGTAAACATCAGCAATTGCCAGTTTTGCAGCCCCTTTATTTGTTCCTACTGTACCAAACATTTGCAATAAAACCTTTCCTTTAGAGATATAAGTAGATGAAGCAATTTTATATCCTCCAGACTTTTCCTGTACATTAAAGAAATACGTTTTATCAAATTCAGTAGTTCCTTTTTTAATTTTTACCACTGCAGATGGCTTAGTAGAAGTTACAACAGAATTGCTTGTTGCAACCGCTCCTGAGAAACCGTAAGCATCTCCGTTTTCATCCTGATACAATCCGTTTGTATAATAGCCTCCTAAATAACTGGTACGGTTATCTTTGATCACTTTTTCTAATTTAAGCTCCGGATAAGTATATACCGCAACCCATGTACTATCAGGGTTTTTAGTTCCAAAATTATCAACCCCGTCACCTTTTATACTCATATAAGGCATGTACACTTTTTCGCCAACCTGAGTTGCCCAGGTAAAAAAGGCTCTTTCACCATTTCCGGCTAATTTTTTCGTGTCTTGTTGTGCCTCACCTGTAATAAGTGATTTTTCTGCATCAATTTTATACATTTGAGCAATAGATGCCGCACCGCTTCTTGGTACTTTAATTGTTAAAATATCCTTGTTTACAGCTGCAAAAACATGTACAGTTTCTGCCTGAAAATTAGATTTCTTAATTAACTTTCCTTCTGCATTCAGGTTGTAAGTTGTTACAGCACCAGGGTTTCCCTGACCATACAATAAGCTAAAAAAGTTGTTTTGCGCTGTAATGTAATAACGGTAAGATCCGTCCTGTTCGATACCATTACCGGTTGTAGTAATAGATCCTTTAGAAATATCATCAGCCGTTAATAAATAATCTGCAATTCCTGCTGCTCCCGTAGTTGCAGTAATTATATATTTTGTTTTTCCGGTATCTACTCCACCGCCTGTTTCATTTCCCGGTTTATCAGAATCACTACTACAAGAGAACGTTGTAAAAGCTATTAAAGCTGAGAACAAAATTAATTTGCTACTTTTTTTCATGTTATTATGGTTTGAATTATTAAATTATTTACGTGATTTATCGAAAAAATATCTGAATTTGAGGTAAAAACCACGACTCGGTTTTTGTAACGAAAAGTTGTCGTACAGTCTATTATCTAATGCATTTTTACATTCAAAAGCTATATTGTATTTTCCATCTGCAAGCGTGTAAACAATATTGACATCGTGATTAAACTGTGTCGGGATATCCAGTTTACTAGACTGAATACCACGGCTTGGCCATGACAAATAGTAATCATACACGTAGAGAAGATTGTATCCTACAGATAAATTGTTTCCTTTTTTTATAACATCATTAAAAAATATCGTCGCATCAAAATTTCCAAATAAATATGGGATGTTTGGCACCCTGTCTTTGTAAAAGAGCGATACATATTCCTGACCTGACTCATATTTTGTCATATTTCGCAGATTTTGATAAGTCATATTTACACCTGCAGTAAATCGGTTTTTGTATGAATATCGAATCTCTGTATCTACACCGTAATTAGTCACTCGTCCCTGATTGACATTTGTTTGCATGGTTTGATTTACATTCAGCTCAGAACGTATAAAATCTGTTGCATCGCGGTACAAAAAGTTCAGATCAAATGTCATGGCATTTACTTTTCTAAAACTAGTTTGGTAGCTTACTCCGGCATTAAAATTATTACTGGTCTCTGGTTTAAGATCAAGATTTCCTGCAATATTTTCATTTACGTTTCCAAAAATTTCCTGCGGATTTGGTAAACGGTAACTTTTTTCAAAAGACCCTTTTACCTGCAAATTTTGTCTGATATAGTAGCTTGTTGCTCCACCATATCCTAGTACCGAAGTATGGTCTACATATTGCTGGTATGCAATATCTCCTGTATTTCCAGATGGATTGTAACTTCTGGAATAAGTAGTTTTTAAGGAATAATCTTTTAAGAATACAGATGTACTCCACTTCTCGTTATAATCAAACTTATAACCTAATCCTATTACATTTTTTTGTGTTTTTTTAGGCTGTTTATAAACTAAAGACTCAGGAACTAATTCATCACTTTCCTTACGATCAAAAGTATTGAAGGTATTATTTAACATAAAAGAATGTCTCTCGCCCAAACTATAAGTCGCATTTGCTGTAGCAATTCCGTTATTATTTTTGAATTTACGTAACGTACGACTGCGTTCTCCACCTAAACCGTCAAACTTTCTGCTCTCGCCAAACCAGTTATATCTAATGTATACGGTATCTATATTTTTTTCTTCTCCAAAATTAAAATTCCCCGTAAGGTTAAAATTCAAACCTTTTGTAAAAAGATCTTTAACCTGATATTTTACAGTGGGCATCAAAATATTTCCTCTTGAATAAACAGATCCAAACACACTTTCCATCCTTGCTCCCGTTTGAATGTCTGACTTATTTTGACCTCCTGTAAAACCAAATAACAATTTATCAGCATATTTTTTTCCGGTAATACCAATGTTTAAAACCACTGTTTCGTTATGGTAATTATCATGAAATCTCCTTACACGCTGATTTGGATAATATTGACCTGAATATAAATTGGCCGCATCAACATTGACCCAATAATTATTATCAGAATAATTTTGAAAAGCATTTATCTCTGTCGTAAAACCGCTTTTAGAAGTATAACCCGCATTTACTGCAGAGCGATGTGTATTAAAAGATCCAAAAGAATACGATGCATCAACATAAGTTCTTGGTTTGCTGTTGGTCACAATATTCACTGCACCTCCTAAAGCATCACCACCCAGCCAGATGGGTACAACACCTTTGTAAACTTCAACACGATCAGCAAGATTTACAGGAATATTATTCAGCTGAAAAGAAGATCCAAAATTATCCATCGGAACTCCATCAATAAAAACCTTGATTTGATTTCCCGAGAAACCATTTATTGAAAGTTCTGATCTCGAACCTACTCCACCAGCTTCACGAACACGAACACCGGAAACCCTGTCTAAAGCATGAGACAAATCAAGCGTAGTGTTATGAAGTTTTTTTGCATCAAGAGCGGTTACATTATAAGCTTGTTTGTTTACCTTATCGGTTGCAGTACGTCCTAAAACTGTAACACTTTCCAATTCGTTTAATTCACTTTCTAAACGAACCTTAAAATTGACATCCAAAGATGAAATTTCTATATTTTTTCTATAGTTCGAAAAACCAATTGCAGTAATTTTTAAAGTGTATTTTCCCGGCTTTACATTTTTAAAAACAAAACTCCCGTTTTCATCCGAAATCATGCTTAAGTTGGTTTTTTCAATACTAACTGTAGCATAAGGAATTGTTTGTCCTGAACTTTCTGTTACCTCTCCACTAACGAAGAAACCTTGATTTTGCTGGGAATGAGACAAGATTGAAAAGAAAAAAAATATACTAAAAAATAAAAATTTGTGAGTTGTCATATCTTTAATTAGACTAATTATAAATAACTTTGACGCAAAAGTACCATCTACAACTCGAAAAAAGATAGGGAAAAACGGATTATTATTTTGTAAAAACGGATTATATTTTGAAAATCGAATCGAAAATTTTAGCACACGAAAAGTCAATTATTCAAATTGAAATTGGTAACAATCATTACCCTAAAAATTTCTTAACAGAAGAAAATGTCGATATAAAAAATGGTGATTCAGAACAAATTAAAAGTCATCATTTAATCACCGAAGGAATGGTCTTACTCGACACACAAATGCTTTTTTCAACGCCTCAAACTATCATTTTTGAAATTGATGAAGAATCTGTCGTGATGAATTTTATTTGCTGCAGTAATATCGAAACTCATATTGATCAATTAGAAACCGAAAAATATTCAAAAAAAAATACTCACAATATATTTTATGCTACAAAATACAGAGCGACTATTAAAATCCCTGCCTTTGAACAAACTAATTATTTCTGTATAATCTTATCTAAAGACTTTTATTATAACATCATCAATGAAGACTGGAAACTTCATGAGAAATTTTCAAAAAATATCCTGCATAAAAAATCGAGCTATTTAACTTCAAAATATATTCCCTTTACGCCTGCAATTCAATGGGTGATTCACGAAATAAAAAACTGTAACCGTCAGGGTGCATTAAAAAAAATGTACATCGAAACTAAAATCAAAGAACTGCTTATACATCAGCTGGAAACAATCATTACCATGCCGATACAAAAAGATCAAATTGACGAAGACGATTACAATAAATTATTAGCAGCCAAGCAAATACTAGACAACGACTATGTGCACGCACCAACATTAGCAGAACTTTCAAGGCTGATTTCGCTAAATGAATTTAAACTAAAAAAAGGATTTAAAGCTTGTTTTGGCACTACTGTGAAAAGTTATATTATTAAACTCAGAATGGAACATGCAAAAGAATTATTTCAAAATAAAGCTTCAACAGTTAGTGATGTAGCCTATAAATGTGGTTATAAAGATGTGTCACATTTTTCGGCAGCTTTTAAAAATTTCTATGGTTTTTCACCTCAAAAGTTCAAAATCAATTGGGACTATATTCATTTCTGGATTACGGGACTTTTATTATTAAGCTAATAAAAAAAGGGTCTTTAAATTCAGTTAACTAAATAACCAAATCTAAAGACCCTATAAAAATTTAGACGTTCTCGTATGTCTTGCAAACTTATACAAAGATATCCACTATGAAATGGTGTCAAATTTTCATTCTAAAAAAAAAAATGTTTCTCCAAAAACAGTAACACAGAGATTGAAAAATGCTGTTTAAAAAGGCAAAAACAACGCTTAAATCAATTTCTATACGACAAAGCTACAAGCTACTTTAGAGAAAACATTACGGGATTCCACATTTAAGCAATCTTTTTTTCTCTTATTTATAATGATTCAATATTAATTTATTGTTTTACTTGACATTACGCCCGTTTTCTCAAGTAATCAGAACTTCAACTTTTTTTGTTAAAAATAAAATCTCTCAAAAAAGAGCTACAAAAAATTCTCTCTTATCGTTCAAAAATCGATCAACAAGAGACAAACATCAAACCCTTTTTTAAATTTAATTTCTTGTCCTAGATTAAGTCATAATTTTTGAGTTAACCAATATCTTTGTAAAATAAACTAGAAATGCTGTCCAACTGAAAAATAAAAACGATTATGAAAACTCTTGAATTCTTATTACTCGGAAAAAACGAAGCGATCCTGGCCATCTTACTTCGACTTGTAAACGCAGATGAAAATTGGAACGCAGTAGCTTTCAGTCATGAAAATGAAGCTCAGGAATACTTCCGAAATCACAAAATCGACATCGTGCTGTTAAGTTCCGGAATCGAAGATCATGTCGAGAAAAACTTTACTTCTTTTTGCTTAGAACAACAACCCGATGTCGAAGTAATTGAACATTTTGGAGGAGGAAGCGGTTTATTAAAATCAGAAATTCTTCACCGATTATATTTAAAAGAAAAAAAGAGCAACAATAATTTACCTCATAAATAACAAATCGGCGCTAAATCCAACAAAAACAATGATTCGTTTAGCGTTTTGACTACTCAATTTAAATCCTAATTTTGTAGCATTCAAAACCCTAAAAATGGAAAAGAAATATTCAGTTGTCATTCATCCTTCACAAGAAATAATCGATCGTATTAAAACGATGAAAGAAGAACTGGCGGTTAAAATTGGTTGGTTTAACAGTAAAAATTCTGTCGCACATATTACTATTTGCGAATTTACGATTGATGAATCTCAGTTGGATAAATTCAAAGAAAAACTGCTTAAAATCTGCGATACCTTTACTCCCTTTCCCGTTTATTTAGATCATTTTGGTTCTTACGACAGCGGCGCATTTTTTATTGCTCCAAATGAAGAATCTAAAACGAATCTAAAACCAGTTATGAAAAAAACTCAGGATGCGATGTTACTTTCAAATTTAAAAAAGAGCAGCGATCCCCATATCTCTATCGGAAGAAAACTAACTTCCGAAAGTATCGAAACAGCCAATACTTTATTTACCACCATCGACATGAGTTTTTTATGCGATAATATTGTTTTAAGAGAGCTCGATCCAGTTAAAAAACAGTTTTTCGTGATTGATACTTTCCCATTTGGCAGTAACCCGCAACCGGAATTAATTCAGGGAAGCTTGTTTTAAATGCAAGATTCAATTTTTTTTTCTACTACAAATACCCGCAATCTTGTCATCCTGACGGAGGAATGACAAAAACGAGAACAAAAAATCAGCGTACATCCGTTTAAATCTGTTAAATCTGCGTGCTCTTTTTTTTCGTATATTTGAATTTTACAATTCGAAGCAATTATGAAATCTCTAGATTCTTTCTACAAAGACATTACCGAAGGCTCATCCGTTGAACCAAGCTCATTATTACCCAACGACATCAAAAAAGAAATTGGGCATTTTAATGTATTCGACATTAAAGAGCTGTACGAAAGGATGAAAGAAAAGCCCAATATGCCTTATGATCGACGTGCTTATTATAAAATAAGTTTGATAAAAGGTAAAAACCGCGCTGAATATGCCGATAAAATAATCGAAATAGACAAGCAAGGCCTTTTGTTTGCTACGCCAAAAATTCCGTACAATTATCTTCCTCAGGACATCAATCAATCCGGACAATTTTGTGTTTTTACAAGCGAGTTTTTATCGAAAAATAAAAGCGGAATTGATCTGGACGAATTACCCATTTTTGCATCCGACGGTTATCCTATTTTTCAGCTTACGGATGAAGAAGTCGCCGAAGTCGAATTGATTTTCAATAAGATACAAAAAGAAATCAATTCAGATTATATCTATAAATATGATTTGATTAGGAATTATGTGGCAGAGTTAATTCACTTTGGTCAAAAATTACAACCCATAACCGCTTTGTATTCTAAGCATAATTCGGCAGCGAGAGTTTCTTCTTTATTTGCTGAATTACTAGAAAGACAATTCCCAATAGAATCGCCAAATCAGCGATTAGAGCTTAGAACAGCCAAAGATTTTGCTGAAAGATTATCTGTACATGTCAATCATCTCAATAAAGTTTTAAAAGAAAATACCGGAAAAACCACCACGGAATTAATCACCACAAGATTAACGAATGAAGCCAAAATTCTCCTTAAACAAACCGACTGGAACATCTCTGAGATTGCATTTTCACTAGGTTTCGAAGAATTAGCGCATTTTTCTAACTTCTTTAAAAAACAAACTTCTTTTACGCCTTTGGCTTTTAGAGTTTAGGTTTATTGATTTTAGATTTTAGATTTTAGATTTTCTACAACTTTGTCAAAGTTTAAAACTTTGACAAAGTTTGTCGCAACGTTTTGGAATTTGGATTTTTAAAAATTGGGATTTCACAACTATGATTTGAATTTCGCAAACATCGATTTGATATTTACAATTCCCCAAGCCTACTTCGCTCCTACCTTTGTCTTATCAATTTAAAAGATCGAAAAAGATGAACTTATCAAACAACAAAATTCTAATAACAGGTGGCGCAAGCGGTATCGGGCTTGGACTTACCGAAAGATTTATTCAGGAAAACAATACCGTAATCATTTGCGGCCGACGTGAATCTATTTTAAATGAAGTCAAAGAAAAATTTCCAACCGTAATCACAAAAGTATGCGACCTGGCAATCGAAGCAGAACGCGTGGCACTTTACGAATGGATTGCAGAAAACCATCCTGACTTAAATGTTTTAATTAACAACGCAGGAATTCAAAAATGGGTTTCGGTTACAGATGCTGGCTTTTATGAAAGCATGAAAACAGAACTTGCTACCAATATCGAAGCGCCTTTACATTTAACATCGCTTTTTATTCAGCTACAATCACTTACAACCGTGATGAATGTAACCTCTGGACTGGCACTTTCTCCTTTTGCAAAAGTTCCGGTTTACTCGGCTACAAAAGCATTTTTCCGTTCGTTTACGATTTCACTTCGTCATATTTTGAAAGCAAAAAATATTGAAGTAATCGAAATTATTCCACCAGCATTAAACACAGATCTTGGCGGAGTTGGGTTGCATGATGCACATCCAAGCGTGAGTGATTTTATCGTCTCTATTTTTGAACAATTAAAAGAGGGAAAAGAGGAACTTACTTTTGGAACCAGCGCAACGAGAATTAATGCAAGTATTCCGGAATTAAAAGAATCGTTCAAAGCATTACATTCTAATCTGTAAAACGCGAATATTTAAACACATAGAAACATAAATATTGTGAAAGCTGAAAAAAAGGCATTTCATTTTATTTAAACAAACATAGAAAAATAGATCGCTGCGCTATGTTTAAGAAACTAGTTTCTTTTTACAATCTTTTTAGCTCAAAATAAAATCTATGATTCTATGTGTTTAATTTTTTCACGCAGATTTAGCAGATCAAGCAGATTTTTTCAATCTTTTTAATCCTTTAATCTGTGGCAACATTTTACATTTCACAATTCACAACTCATAATTCATAACTCATAATTAAATAAAAATGGCAGTAAATATAAAAATAGCTCTTGTTACAGGTGGTAGCAGAGGTTTAGGGAAAAATATGGCAATAGCAATTGCAAAAAAAGGAATTGACGTAATCATTACGTATAACAGCAAAAAAGATGAAGCTGACGATGTTGTAAAAGAAATCGAAGCTTTAGGACAAAAAGCAGTATCATTGCAACTAAACGTAGCGGATTCCGGTACTTTCGATACTTTTCTTACTCAGGTTTCAGAAGCTTTAAAAAGTACTTTTAAAACCGATAAATTCGATTTTCTGGTAAACAACGCAGGAATCGGGATTCATAATTCATTCATTGGAACAACTGAAGCTGAATTTGATCAATTGACCAATATTCAGTTTAAAGGGCCTTTCTTTCTGACTCAAAAAGCTTTAAATGTTATGAATGATGGCGGCGGAATTATTAATATCTCAACTGGTTTAGCCCGTTTTTCATTTCCGGGTTATGCAGCGTATGCTTCTATGAAAGGCGCTATTGAAACCCTGACCAAATATCAGGCAAAAGAATTAGGCACAAGAAAAATCAGAGCAAATATTGTCGCTCCTGGCGCTATTGAAACTGATTTTGGTGGCGGAGTTGTTCGTGATAATGAGCAAATGAACCAACAAATAGCATCGGTTACTGCTTTAGGACGAGTGGGTTTACCTGACGATATTGGAGGTGTTGTAGCCTTTTTATGTACCGAAGAAGCTCGTTGGGTAAATGCACAGCGTATTGAGGTTTCGGGCGGAATGATGCTTTAAATAATTATGAATTATAAATTATGAATTATAAATTATTAAATAAAACTTAGTGCTAAACCCGACAGGTTTTAAAAACATGTCGGGTTTAATTATATAACGAAACAACAAAATAAAACCCGATCAGATTAATAATCTGATCGGGTTTCTCGTTTTAAATATATTGAGTTAGTAAGTATGCTGGTTTAATCTTTTTCGACAATCACATCAAAACCTCCGTTTTTATCGAAAACAACATCATAGAATTTAGCGTTCTTTTGTACTCCTACTTCATAGGTTGTTTTGTTTTTGTCGTCTACTACAACGGCAATTTCTTTAATCGCTTTTGCAGGATAATTTTTCTTTAAATATGCCTGAGCTTTTGCAGGAAGTTTGCTAAGCGGAATTTGAGATTCAAAAGCTTTTAAAACTCCCAAATTATCATAAACAGCCAATACTTCGGTAGTCGCATTGGTTTTAAATTTGGCTTCGTAACGTATTTCATCATCATCGTCTCCAACATATTTCATTGTCCAAACGGGTACTTTGCCAGGATATTCTTTTTGAAAAGTATACAACACTTTTTCTGGCGGAGTGACCACTTTGTCCGGAGAAACTCCATTTTGTCCTATTAAAAAACTACTATATAAAAAGGTAATAATAAAGAAAAGGTTTTTCATCGTTACGGTTTTAAATTAACAATCCTTAAAATAACGTATTAAAATTACTACTTTATTTTGAAGTAAATATAAAATTGAAAAAAAATGTTAAAATAAATAGTAACATTATTCAAACTAAACAGTCTTATAGTAAACCAAGACCAAAGAAAAATGAGATTTAACCTGAAGAATTTCGAAAGTTCACCACAAGCTTATGCCCGCATAGCCGGAATATTATACCTTGTTATCATTTTAATGGGACTCTGCGCTGAGGCTTTTGTCAGAAACAAACTTGTTGTTTACGGAGATGTCAATACCACCGCAAACAATATCATACATGCTCAGCCTTTATGGAAAATTGGAATCACAGCAGATATTATCATGCACATTTGCGATTTGCCCGTAATGATCATTTTATATTACCTTTTAAAACCTGTAAGCAAAAAACTGGCGTTGCTTAATTTGTCGTTTAATTTGATACAAACGGCAGTTTTAGTCGCTAACAAACTGAATCTTTTAGCTGCGTTATTCTTCTTGGGAGATGCTGAATATCTAAAATCTTTTACTCCGGATCAATTGCATACTTTATCGTATTTGTCAATCAAATTACACGATTTTGGTTTCGGAATTGGATTGATCTTTTTTGGATTTGTATGTTTATTAGAAGGCTATATGATTTTTAAATCAGGCTATTTTCCTAAAGCAATTGGCGTTTTAATGAGTATTGCCGGAATCTGTTATCTGTTTAATAGTTTTGCCTTAATTCTGATGCCGCAACTTTCCAGCATTGTTATATTAATGCCTTGTTTACTTGCCGAACTATCATTGAGCTTATGGCTTATTTTTAAAGGTGTAAATCTACCCGTCTGGAAACAAAAATTAGCGTAATCATTTTATAATAAAACCCGAATAGAAATAAAAAAGCCCACAAGAAACATCATTGCAGGCTTTCGTTTTTGAAAATAGTTGAATTAGTAAGCACTTTTTTCGGGTTTTATTTTTTTAACCGGTCAGATAATTCCCTTTTATAAGTAATGCCAACCGGTAATTTTTCATTTTTTATTACAACAAAATCTTTGTCTGTTGCTTCGATTTTATCCAGCGCGACAATATAAGATTTATGAATGCGCATAAAATTTTTCTCCGGTAGACATTTTTCGAATTCGCTGGTAGTAATCGAGGCCAGATAGGTTCTTTTTACGGTGTGCAATTTTACGTAGTTACCAAAACTTTGAGCAAACAAAAGCTGATCTAATTCGATCTCGATAAAATAACCGTCTACTTTTACGCTAACAGAATTTACAATAGTTTCTTCCGTTTTGATCTTTACAGTTTCGGTTGCAAAAAAACGATCTATAGCTTTTAAAAACCTCGGAAAATAAATGGGTTTTAGTAGATAATCAATAACTCCGTAATCATAACTTTCTAAAGCAAATTCAGAATAAGCGGTGGTTAGAATTGTTTTAGGATGAGTTGGAAGAATCTTCAACAATTCCATACCAGAAATCTCCGGCATATTAATATCCAAAAACATCAGATCGACCGTATTCTCACGAAGATAATCCATTGCTTCGATACCATTATAGCCCTGAAAAACCAACTCTAATTGCGGATTTTGCTTGATGTAATTCGCCAGCACATAATGCGCCGCGGGTTCATCATCTACAATTATACATTTTTTGGATTCTCTCATTCTACAAACTTTTTCAATTGTACTTTAAAATCTACAATATAAGTGTTCTTATCGTCCTGAATATCCAATTTATAGTTTTTACCGTAAATTAAATTCAAACGTTCTATGGTATTTTTTAAGCCAATTTTAGTCGAAACTACATCTGTTTTTTTCGTCGGAATTGAATTTACAACATGCAAATGCAACAAACCGTTTTCGACCGTAATAATTATTCTCACGAAACATTTTTCGATGGCGCAGGTTCCGTGTTTAAAGGCATTTTCGATAAAAGCAATCAACAACATTGGTGATACTTTATAAGCGTTCTCATTATCGATTTTAAAATCGTATGTAATTTCGCAACGATACCCTACTCTTTCTTTTTCAAGCTGTACATAACTGTTTATAAACTCCAGTTCTTCTTCAAGTGAAACGCATTTTTTGTTATTGCTTTCTAATTGATAACGCATTAACTGCGAGACTTTCATAATCAAATCAGGCGTTCTTTCAGGAAATTCAAGACTAATTCCGTAAAGGGTATTAAAGGTATTGAACAGAAAGTGAGGATTTAATTGTCCTTTTAAAGAATTCAGTTGCATTTCATTAAACAATAACGTTTCATTGGTTTTCTTTCTGTGAATTCGGTAGAATTTAAACACAATTATTGGACTCAAAATACAAACCAAAGTTCCTAAAACGCTCGCCAGCTGGTACGCATAACTTCTTTGATGTGAGTTTTGATAGAGATGGCAATTGCTAAACATGTCGAGCATTGTAATCTCGTACAACACTACAGAAAAGACAAATACACCAAAAAGGGTTAAAATAATATAAGTTACGGGACGTTGGGTTTTGAATAATATGGGCAAAAGAAAGAAACGATTGAATTGGGCATGCATGTATAAAACCAGATAGAAAAATACGCCCATTAATATGGAAGTAAAAGAACTAAATAACATCCAGTCATTTTTTAACGTATAAATCGTAAATGAAAAGGCGACAACGGCAACCTCCTGCCACCATTTGTTGTCTAATATGTTATCAAATTTTTTATTCATTTTTAATACTTAAATAGTTTACAAAGTACGAACAAATATTTAATTTATATTTCCAAAAAATGACGAATTCAATTGGTCATTTATTATCGTAGTACATCATTTAAGATGACATATATCAGCTGAAGAGAAATAATTTTGTTGTATCAATTTCATACCACTAATTTTATGTACTTCAGAAAAATTACTTTATTAGTTTTCTTGATTTTTGCTTGTGGTAGTTATGCGCAAACCTTGTCTTTAAAAGAAGCCATAAAAACAGGTTTAGAAAACTACGGTTCCATCAAAGCAAAAAGCAATTACACCAATGCTTCACGCGAGACGCTCAAGCAATCCAAGCGTGATTATCTGCCAAATCTTAATTTATCGGCACAACAGGATTACGGAACAATCAACGGGCAAAACGGTGCTTTGTACGGTTTTAATGGTTTAGGAACAGCTTCTTCCGGACCTGCCTTGCCAGACCAAAACTGGAATTCAGCTTTTGGTGCTTTGTACCTGGTCAACATGAACTGGGATTTTTTCACCTTCGGAAAAATTCAGGAAAAAATCAATTTGGCTAAAATCGATGTTCAGGCCAAAGAAAAAGATTTAAAACAAGAAGAATTTCAACAGGAAATTAAAATTTCTGCTGCTTATCTGAATTTATTGGCCAGCCAAAGATTACTGATTTCGCAGCAAAAGAATTTAAGCCGTGCCGAAATTTTCAAGAAAACCGCCGTAGCCCGCGTTAAAAACGGATTATTGGCCGGAGTGGATTCTACATTGGCTACAGCCGAAGTTTCGAAAGCAAAGATTTCTTTGAATTTGGCTAAAAACTTCGTCAAGGAACAAAACAATAAATTAGTCGATTTGATGGGTGTTGCGCCTCAGGATTTTGTTACAGATACTTTGTTTGTAAACGATATTCCAAAAGAGGTTTTGAGAGCAACGGCAACTTCAGATAGTTTGCATCCTTTGCTTCAGTTTTATAAAACTAAAATTGATTACAGCAACCAACAGGTAAAATTGTACAAACGTTTTTATTATCCTACAATGAGCGCTTTTGGTGTTTTGCAAACGCGTGCTTCAGGATTTAATAGTGATTATGTTACGGATCAAAATTCATTCAACAGAAATTATTGGGATGGCGTAAATCCGGATCGTACCAATTATCTGATCGGAATTGGAATTAGCTGGAACCTGACAACTCCGTTTAGAGTAAGCAAACAAGTAAGCGCTCAAAAATATGTTTCGCAGGGTTTACAGGAAGAATACAATCAGGCCGACAGAGAACTGAAATCGCAATTAGCATTAGCTGATGATAAAATAAAAATAACGCTGGACAACTTTGCCGAAGCACCAATTCAGGTCGATGCAGCAAAAAAAGCGTATTTGCAAAAATCAACTTTATACAAAAACGGATTAACGGATTTAACTGATATAACCCAAACATTATATACGCTAAACCGTGCCGAAATTGATCGTGATATCGTCAATAACAATGTATGGCAATCGTTTTTGCTTAAAGTAGCTGCTACCGGCAATTTTGACTTATTTATAAATGAATTTTAATTAGATCCTAATGAATTTAATACGTTTTGCACTCCGCAAACCCATCTCCATATTAGTATTGGTTGCGGGTCTATTTTTCTTCGGAATTGGTGCCATACAAGACATTAAGGTAGATATCCTGCCAAAAATGAACTTGCCGGTTATCTATATTGCGCATCCTTTTGGAGGTTATACGCCAGACCAGATGGAAGCTTATTTTGCTAAGACTTATGTCAACATTTTACCGTTTGCCAATGGTGTAAAATCGGTAGAAACCAAAAATATTCAGGGGTTAATGATCATGAAATTAACCTATTATGAAAACACCAATATGGCTCAGGCTGCAGCCGAATTAAGTTCACTTTCGAACAGGATTCAGGCGGCGTTTCCTCCGGGAACCCAGCCTCCGTTTATCATTCGTTTTGATGCTTCATCATTGCCAATTGGTCAATTGGTTTTGAGCAGTAAAATACGATCAAATAACGAATTGCAGGATTTAGCCAACGTTTATGTTCGTGCTTCGTTTACTTCCATTCCGGGTTTATTATCTCCGGCACCCTTTGGCGGAAGCCCAAGAACTATTGAGGTTAACGTAGATCCGGATTTATTGCGTTCGCATAATATGACGCCAGATCAGGTAGTTGAAGCAATTCGTATCAACAACCAGACGGCTCCGTCAGGAAACGTGAGAATGGGCGATGTAAACTACATTACACCAACCAATAATACAATTAAAGAAGTTAAAGATTTTGAGAATATTCCGTTGTTTAAAGGAAGCGTTCAAAACTTAAAATTAGGCGATGTTGCCACTGTAAAAGATGGTGCCGATATTACGCAAGGTTATGCTTTGGTAAACGGAAAACGTTCGGTTTATATTAGTATTGCAAAAGCCGGAGATGCTTCGACCTGGGATGTGGTTCAGAAATTAAAAGCCGAATTGCCTAAAATTCAAAGTACATTACCGGAAGACGTAAAATTATCGTATGAATTTGACCAGTCGGTTTATGTAATTAACTCGGTAAAAAGTTTGATTACAGAAGGTATTATCGGAGCGGTTTTAACCGGATTAATGGTATTGCTTTTCCTTGGTGACCGTCGTGCCGCTTTAATTGTAATCATGACAATTCCGATCTCTATTATTTCGGGAGTTTTATTCCTTAAATTATTCGGACAAACGATCAACTTAATGTCTTTAAGCGGATTGGCATTGGCAATTGGTATTTTGGTGGATGAAAGTACGGTTACAATCGAAAATATTCACCAGCATCTCGACATGGGAAAACCCAAGGCACTCGCCATTTGGGATGCCTGTCAGGAAATTGCGTTGCCTAAATTATTGATCTTACTTTGTATTTTGGCGGTTTTTGCACCAGCCTTTACCATGGTAGGAATTCCGGGAGCTTTGTTCTTGCCTTTGGCTTTAGCAATTGGATTCTCGATGGTGATTTCCTTCTTACTTTCTCAGACTTTTGTGCCTGTAATGGCCAACTGGATGATGAAAGGTCATGAAAAACATGCTCATGGTCCGGAAATTACTGATGATGAAGCAGAATTTAACGATTGCGGATTAACTCCGGAATCTGAGAAAGATCTTATCACGCAGAAAAAAGCGTACGTAGCAAGAGAAGATATTGACAATGACGGAAAAATAGGCGTTTTCGAACGTTTCAGAATCCGTTTTATGAGAACATTAGATCGATTGTTTCCTTATAGAAAAATAACCGCTTTAGTGTACCTTATCGGAATTACACTTTTGGCAGTTGTCTTTATTAATTTTATCGGAAAAGATGTTTTCCCTAAAGTAAATTCAAGTCAGTTTCAGTTAAGAATGCGTGCTCCAGACGGAACCCGTTTAGAACGTACCGAAGAAAAAGCAATTATTGTTTTGAAAGAATTGCAAAAAATGGTGGGTAAAGAACATATCGGAATTTCATCTGTTTATGTTGGTCAACACCCGTCGTTATTCTCGATCAACCCGATTTATTTGTTCATGGCAGGTTCTCATGAAGCCGTATTTCAGGTGAGTTTAAAAGAGTATCATACGGATATGGACAACTTTAAAGACGAGTTTAGAGCCCGAATCAAGAAAGTACTTCCGGATGTAAAACTTTCTTTTGAGCCAATCGAATTGACTGATAAAGTTTTAAGCCAGGGATCTCCTACTCCAATCGAAGTTCGTATTGCCGGAAAAGACAAAAAACGAAATGAATTATACGCCACTCAAATTGTAGAGAAACTAAAGAAAATCTCTTATTTCAGAGACGTACAAATTGGTCAGCCAATTCATTATCCGGCAATGAATATTGATATCGACAGAACCCGTGCTGCCGAATTGGGTGTAGATATGAATGATATTTCACGTTCGCTTGTAGCTTCGACCTCATCATCAAGATATACCGAGAAAAATACCTGGGTAGATGAAAGAGCCGGATTATCCTATAACGTTCAGGTTCAGGTGCCCTTGAATCAGATGAAAAGTAAAACCGATATTGGAGAAATTCCGGTATTAAAAAATTCGCTTCGTCCGGTTTTAAGCGACGTTGCAAAAATCACACCCGGATTTGTAAGTGGTGAAAATGACAATTTAGGGGCTATGCCATACATTACCGTTACAGCCAACATCAGCCAGACCGATTTAGGTACGGCAGTAAAAGATGTAGATGCAACAATCAGTTCGTTGGGAGAATTACCAAGGGGGTTATTCATCACTCCAATCGGAATGAGTAAAGTATTGGTAGAAACATTAAGCAGCTTACAAGTAGGATTATTGGTTGCCATATTTGTAATCTTCTTAATGTTAGCCGCTAATTTCCAGTCGTTCAAGGTTTCGTTAGTAATCTTAACAACCGTTCCGGCAGTAGTTTTAGGAGCATTATTAATGCTTACTATTACAGGTTCTACCCTTAACTTACAATCGTATATGGGTATTATTATGTCCGTTGGGGTTTCGATCGCGAATGCCGTATTATTGGTTACAAATGCAGAACAGCTTCGAAAACGAAATGGAAATGCGTTAGAATCGGCACGTGAAGCAGCAGCGTTGCGTCTTCGTCCTATTATCATGACATCTGTTGCGATGATTGCCGGAATGTTACCAATGGCAATTGGTCATGGCGAAGGTGGTGATCAGGTTTCTCCATTAGGTAGAGCCGTAATTGGCGGATTATTATTTTCGACTTTTGCCGTATTGCTAATCCTGCCACTTATCTTTGCCTGGGCACAAGAAAAAACAACAACACAATCTGTTTCTTTAGATCCTGAAGACGAAGAAAGCATCCATTATATCTCATCATTAAATCAAAAAAATGAAAAATAACATTATACAATCGACCGCATTATTTTTTGTAGCCGTATTTTTTCTAACGAGCTGTAATTCTAAGAAAGAAGAAACCGTTACTGCCGAAATTGAGCCTAAAACAGAAACTATTTCTTTAGAAAAAGAAAAACTAACTACAGAGTTGCGTTTACCAGCCGAATTAACTGGTTTTCAACAAGTAGATTTGTATGCTAAAGTAAGCAGTTTTGTAAAATTGCTAAAAGTAGATATTGGTACCAAAGTAAAAAAAGGACAGCTTTTAATCGTTCTTGAAGCACCGGAAATCAGTTCTCAGCTAGCCGCAGCCGAATCAAGACTAAAATCGATGGAAGCTATTTATGCCACAAGCAAAAGTACCTACAACCGTTTGTACGAAACGAGTAAAGTTGAAGGAACGATTTCTAAAAATGATTTAGAAATGGCCAACGGAAAGAAAAACTCAGATTACGCACAATATCAGGCCGCAGTTGCAGCCCACAAAGAAGTGTCGATTATGAGAAGTTATCTTGAAATTCGTGCTCCTTTCGACGGAGTTGTAGCGGCCAGAAACGTAAACTTAGGAACCTTTGTTGGTCCTGCAGGAAAAGGATCTGATTTGCCTTTATTGACGATTCAGCAACAAGATAAATTGCGTTTGGCAGTTTCTGTTCCTGAGCTTTACACAGGATATTTACATGAGGGCGACGAAATGAATTTTAATGTAAAATCATTGCCTGAAAATTTTAAAGCCAAGATTACCAGAATGTCCGGAGCATTAGATTTAAAGTTACGTTCTGAGCGTGTAGAAATGGACGTTACGAATACTAAAAAAGATCTTTTACCAGGAATGGTTGCCGAAGTTTTGTTACCACTTAACGCAAAAGACAGTACATTTGTAGTTCCAAAATCGGCATTGGTGAGTTCTGCCGAAGGTCTGTATGTGATCAAAGTGATCAACCACAAAGCAACACGAGTTAATGTAAAAAAAGGAAGAGAAATCGACGATAAAATCGAAATCTTCGGAGATTTGAACCTGAAAGATAAACTGGTAAAAATTGCCAGCGAAGAAACTAAAGAAGGCGATATCATAAACGAATAACCTACGTTTAGTCTTCATTTTTAGTGATTACCAAAAACTGTACGCTTAATGCGGCATTTTAAAATCTAATTTTAGAATGTAGATTACAATTTACCTGAAAGGACGATACTTGATATAGTATCGTCCTTTTTTTTGTTTTATAGTTTCGCAGAGATTCGCAAAATGGCGCGGAGATTCGCAGAGTTTTTTTTAATCTCGCAAAGACGCAAAGGCGCAAAGTTTTGTAATTACCCAATTGTCATCCTGAGCGTAGTCGAAGGCTAATGAAAACTAAATTCGAACAGTTAACAAAACAGAAAAAATTTGGAATTTGGAATTTATATATTATAATTTAATTTCGTTAGGAGCTATTTCCAGCTATCCGCTACAATCTTTTGTGGCGAACACCGCCACAAAAGGATTTCCACTTCTATCGGGGCTAGGGCAATCATTTTCATAACAGCATTTGGATCTGGTTTGTCATTGCGAGGAACGAAGCAATCTCAAAAAGAAGCTCGACAAAGATTGGAATCTCGTTGCGGAGTTTCTTTCGTTATAATACACCTTACAACAAACAATAATTTAAACAATGCTTTTATTACAAAATAAAATATATTTGTAAGTCTTAAAAATCATCAAAAACCACAAACAAATCGTTAAAATTAAATAACGAAATAAGATCTATCAAGCCTAACATTATAACTATGACAAAAAAACTACTTTTATTTATTTCATTTCTATTACAATTTAATGCATATTCTCAAGAACCCACTATTGAATGGCAAAAGTGTTTTGGCGGTACTGGTTCAGATGGTTTTAGTAGTATCAAACAAACTTCAGACGGAGGATATATTGCTGTTGGTAGTTCAAATTACAATGTTGGGGACCTAACAACAAATAAAGGAGAAAATGATGTTTGGGTTCTAAAACTGAACTCTAATTATGCAATCGAATGGCAAAAAACATATGGAGGTTCTAGACAAGATTTTGCAGATTCTGTTCAGCAAACCACTGACGGTGGATACATTATTGCAGGATATTCTCAATCTAATGATGGTGACGCAACTTTTAATCACGGATCTTATAATAACGGAGATTTTTGGATAATTAAAATAGATGCCCTAGGTGTAATACAATGGCAAAAATCTTTAGGAGGTATACAAAGCGAGAGGTTATATAGCATCATACAAACTATTGATGGCAATTATGTCGTTACAGGACATAGTTCGTCTAATGATGGAGATGTTAGTGGCAATCACGGTTATAATGTTACCAACAAAAGTGATGTCCTGGTAATAAAACTAGATACTTTAGGAAATATTCTTTGGTCAAAATCTCTTGGCGGAACTCAAGATGATGGTGCTTACAGTATAAAACAAACTACTGATGGAGGCTTTATCCTTTGCGGATCAAGTTTATCAAATGATGGTGATGTTTCAGTCAACAAAGGCTATGATGATGCATGGATAGTAAAACTTAGTAGTATTGGTAGTATTGAATGGCAAAAAACATATGGAGGATCAAAGAGTGATTATACCAAATCTATTTCGCAAACTAATGATGGAGGTTTTATAGTTGTAGGTAGTACAAAATCAATTGATGGAGATCTGGTAAATGTAAATAATCTCGATCCTGACGACAATCATGTTTGGGTTTTAAAATTAAACAGCATTGGAGATATTCAATGGCAAAAAGTATATGGTCGTACATCAACCGCCGAAGGAAATGACATTCTACAAAGCACGGATGGAGGTTATATTATTGTAGCAAATTCTTATACTTATACAGATCCTATACAATATAAAGGCTCTAATGATACATGGATTGTAAAAATTAATGACACCGGAACATTAGAATGGCAAAAGGTTATTGGAGGAAGCAGTTCTGATATGATGGCTTCTATACAACAAACTACTGATGGCAATTATATAATGGCTGGATATACATTTTCAAATGATGGAGATATAAACAATAATCATGGATCTGCAGATGGCTGGATAGTAAAACTTTCCTCAAAAAACCTATCAATAAATAAACCTAAAACAAATACATTAGTTGTTTATCCTAACCCGGTTACCTCAATACTTAATTTTGAGATTCCAAATGGAGATACAATCGATAAAACCGTTATTACAGATATTAACGGAAAAATAATATCCGAACAAGATAAAAATCCCACTCAAATAAATACACAACATTTAAAATCGGGTATGTACATTATTAATGCTTACTCTTCAAATAAAAAATTTACACACAAATTCATAAAGAAATAATTACCATTTTAAACTCCTGTTTTTCGTTAACTCACACTAATGGAATCAAGCACTTACAAACAACAAAAAATTATGAGAAAAATTAAAGTGATAGCATTATTTATGCTATTCATTGTCATCGCCGCATTTAAAATTGAAAGTAGTAGTATTGAAGGTTTACAAATTAAATTTAGAAAAGTTTCAGAAGATTATATGAGACCAGGTGCGCCAAATGGTCCCATAATCTCAATGCCAATAGAAGCAGCAGAAGGAATGAAGTTTGTAAAACTGAAACTTACTTTAAGAAACGAGGGCGAAAAAGATTGCATTTTCGATTTCGAAAATGTTTACATTTCAACAGAACAGGATAGTTTATATCGATTTTTGAAGTTTCAGGCCTATTTTACCGGTACGAAAACCAAAATAAAACCAAAAAAAGAAATTGATAGAATTGTATTATTTGAATTTCCTGATAATGCAAAACCTAAAGAATTATTTATTGAAGATAAAAGGTATAAAATTATTGAAGAGAAATAGACTTAATATTATGCCGGCCAGAGCAACTGGCGCATTTAGAATACAAATTACAATTTATCTGAAAGGACGATACTTGATCTAGTACCGTCCTTTTTTTTTGTTTTTGTTTTTTGAGTAACTATTAAACCCAATATTGTCATTTCGAGCGAAGGGAGAAACCTCCGTGAGAAGCTCGACAAAGATTGGATTCTCGTTGCGGAGTTTCTTGCGAAGATTTCTCCCTTCCTCTCATGACATATATTGTGGTTATGTTTTTTAAAATCTTTTATTCAAATATTTTTTTTAGCATTTGTAATCCTATATGTCAGGACAATACGCTTGCATACTTACCACATTTTGACTCATTACAAGTTGTGCCTTGATTATTAATAATAATAATTATGCTAATTCACAAATTATAATCTTATTCTATTAGTTTAATATCTTATTGTGGCACTCAATAATCTTTCTGCTTTTTAAATTCATAAAAAATAAACATTATCAAATTAAAAAAAGATAATAACATAAATCCTTTGATATTGGATGAATTGAGTAATTAAATCTTAAAGATATATATTATGATACCTGAAGAATATTTTTTGCATGAACACTATTTAGAACCTCCCTTAAATCAAACACAATTCTACCGATTTGCAACAAAAAAAACCGATTTATCTAATAAATCCCATTTAGTCGAGAAAAGTTTTATTCGTGAAGTAGAGATTACATATTTAGGAAGAAAAAAAGAGTTGCTAATTTTTGATGTATTTACAAGTAATATCGTTTTCGATTCCAATCAAAATATAGCCAATAAGCGATTATCATTAGAAAGCGCTTATATCTTTTATGATTTAGAAATTGGAGTAAATAATACAGGCGAAATTGTTGAAATTTTTAATCTTAATGAGATAGAAAATCATTGGAAAAGCACCAAATTAGAACTACAAAAAGATAATCTAGGGTATGAATTAGATATTTTTTTTGAAACTATTTCAAATATTTTGAAAGAGAAAGAAAAAGTAATTTCTTTTTTGAATTCAAGAAAAATGTTTGGATTATATTTTAATGGATTGTTTGGAAAAAATGATCTTAATCAAGCTCCAAGAAAACAAAAAACTACTGTTGCGGAATTTGACAATATTATTTTACTTGAAGAAATATACATTAAAAAGAATATACCTCAATTTTTGATTACTGCTCAGAAAAGCGATGATGAACATCAGAATATTATTCCCGATAGTAATAAAATAAAAAAATACAAAGGCGAATGGTATTATACCAAAAATAACCAATTAGAAGAAGGTTTTTTTGAAATAGAAAATGAAAACATGAACATAAAATACGATGCATTATGGGTTGGTTGAGCTTATTAAAAGATATGTTTGGACCAGGAAGCAGTGATCCTGATCATTACGACAAAATGTTTAGGGCACGAATGGCAAGAGAGCAAAAAGAACGAGATGAAATTTTTGACATTAGCAAAAACGTAGATCAAATAAATGAGCGCAGACAAGATAACATCATTAATTACCGAAGATCTCAATTAAAAGAACGCAAAGAACAGATCAGGGAAAAACGTAAAAAGGAAGATAAAGCCATAGATGCATTAAAAATTGTTATTGATACCGCAAAACTGCAATGTAATTTGTGTACAAATCCTATAGGCGATCTAAAGGTTAATTACAACACACCATCAATACAAGGCAAGCGAACGGCTACTGTAAAAGAAAAAGATCAAACAAGTCTACTATTTAAGGGCAATTGCAAAAAAAGCCCCAACAGTTCCAGCCCTTGCAACTCAGTAATGCAATTGGGAAACTGGAAAGATATAGGAAATGTAAAATTTCAGGAAGAATATGTCTTGCTTCAAAAAAGCACCATAAAATGCAATTATGGCGGTACAGATATACAAATTATAGATTGTGGACAACGCAATGTACCAACAGATATTGATACAATGCCAATGGAAGCTATAAAAGAGAAACAAATTCTTAGTACAACCTGGATGTGTGAAGAAATGGAAGAAGAAATTAGAACTGTAAATGTTGGAAAGAAAGTAAGTCTTTTAGTAAAAACAAGAAATTATCAAGAAGGAGATACTATATCTGTAAAAATAAAAGGAGTTAAAGAGCAGGAAATAAATGAAGGTATAAATGAAATAGTACTAACCGGAACTGTAAATGCTAAGGGTTTTGCGGAGCTGAAAGAAGAAATTGAATTTGGAACTATTGCCAAAAATACAATAGAAAAAACAGCAAAAGAACAAAAACCAGAACAGGACAATAAAAATAAAAGTCATGTTATTCATGAAGGTAAAAGTTATACCCGCGAGGAATGGAAAGCATATCAAAACGATTGGCATGACCTAATGGATAAAAGAAATAACGAAAAGAAAAATAAATTTTAGACATATACTAATGAGCAATATTGTTAGAAGAAGAACAATTTATATAGCAGAGATCGATGGCGATACAAGATTTCAGGATATGACGTTAGAAATTATCGACGATCGCATCATAAATGTAAATGGACATTTTTATAATAAAGATGGCACTTACGAGGGTAAAATAAATGAACCCGATTTCGAAGGGAGCGTAAATGATGTTTACGTTTGTGATGGGAAATCTATCCAAAAAGACAAAAACGGAAATGATCTTTTAACATATAACAATACAAAATTATTAAAAGATAATGAGGTAAATATAACTAATGAAAAGTTTATAAACTCTGCTTCAATAGCTTATGGAGAATGCTCATTAGAATATAATTTAGATGTTAAATTAGAATTATTTGCTATCGCTTATGTAAATAATAAACATTCTAAGAATATAGCTTATGGAAAAGATAGCGCTGGAGCAATATCTTTTAGAAAAAAAGAGAGTGAAAAAAGAAACGGTACAGCGATGCAAACTGCAATAGCAGCAGTTATTAATGTACTTATAGGAGGTGAGGATTATAGTAATGGTGCAGATTCATGGGATGGTGTGGATGTATTGACAGGAAGTGCTAAAAAAGATTGGAAGCAAGAAGATCATTTTAGACAAAGGGTGCATGGTAAGAGAAAAGGGATAACAGACCCCAAAAATCTATCTCAAACATTCCATAAAACTGTAAAAAAAACATTAGAAGATAAAATTAATAATCCTAAAACAAGTGAATCATTACAAAAAGATTATCAAAACAAACTTGATAATTTAAAAGAATTGATAATTTATAAAGAAGAATACGAAATAGTTAACAAAAAAGAGAAACTTAAATATACCCCTTGTTTTGAAATATTAGCAACACATGCCGCAAGCATTTTCTATAAAGAATTAAAATAAATATGAAAAAATATAATATAATATGGATGTTTTTTATTTTTAGCAATTTGTTTGCTCAAAATGAAAAATATGATCAAATAAAGTTTGAAAATATTATTCTTAACAATCATAATTTGTATTTTGGATTAAAAAGAATGCCTTCTTTAGAAAAGTATTTAGGACAGATAGAGAAAAAAAAAGACATCTCAAATGATAAAATAAAAATACCATTAACTAAAAATCAAATTGGACTACATGATTTTTCCAATAAAAAAATAATGTTATTTATAACAAAAGATAGTGCTTTTATTCATTATTTTAATTTTGAAAAATCTAAAAAAAGACTAATCATTAAATTTAATCAGAAAAAAACAATATTATCAAATAATTATAAATTAGTTCAATTCAAAAAAGATTTTCCTGCTTCATACAAATTTGCTAAAGGAATTAATGCGACACCATTATCAAAAGCTGCATTTATTCCTGTTCTTTTGTTTCGTCCTAATTGCAAAGGATATATGTGTTTTACTTTTTATGATGGTAAATTAATTGATATTTTTATATCTGATTATATACCAAAAGCACCATATTAAATACTATGATAAAATATTATATAATTTGGGGAATTTTATTTGTAAGTAATTTATTTTCTCAAAATAAAAAATATGATACAATACTATTTGAAAACATTAAAATTGATAATCATGAAATGTCTTTTCAATATGGGAGTATTCAAAATTGACAAATAGCCGCTACCGGTTTTTTGCTTTCAAAAAAAGAGCGTACAAAATTTACTGCGGCTTCTTCTCTTCTCAATAAATCAGGGTTTATAACTCCACCAGGAAGAACCAAAGCATCGTAATCTGCTTCATTTGCCTGATCTAATACTACATCAACTTTATATTCCTTGCTCCAATTACCATCTTTCCAGGATTTGATAGTTCCGGATTTCAAACTAATAATATCTGCATTCCAACCTTGCTCTTCTAGATAGGCTTTAGGTGATGATAATTCTGACTCTTCAAAACCGTTTGTGGCTAATATGGCTATATTCTTTTTCATAATTTTAAGTATTTAAAACGTTATTAATTTTGATTTACCTAAAATTAGTAATTTGAGACAGCCAGCGAAAACAGAGCATGTTAAACCTTTCTTTAATAAAAGTTAATTAATTGAATTTCAAATTATTATTAAAAATCAAACTGAAATTATATAAAATTAATGTCAATTTGGATTACTATTTTATAGGATGAAATCTCAAATAATAATTAAATTACTTAGTATAAAATGAAAGCGCTTTTTTCTTTAAAAAATAAAATCTTCTTATGGAACAACTGACTAGCCCTGATGGGAGGGAAAATCCTTTTTCTTGCTCCTTTAGCAAGAAAAAGATTTGGAAGGACAGCAGGAAATAGCTCCTAAAAAAACTTAAATTCCAAATATTAAAATTCCAAATTCCAAAAGGATTTATTTAAGTTTTATTTTCATAAGCCTTCGACTACGCTCAGGTTGACAATTGGGATATAAAAACTAGATTATAGAAGGCTTTCTCTTTCTGAGGTTTTGGGACTATCAGGATTATTATGGGCGATAATTAAGTTGTTCTTTTCTTACAAGATTCAATTTTAACAGCGATTGCGAGAATTAATTGTTATTTTTGAATTTCTCTTTAAATACAATTCTTCAGGAAATTCAACTTTATAGCCTGATCAAATACAAAAACCAATTATAACAACATTAGATTATGAATGTTCTACTCATTGAGGATGATAAACGCATTAGCGAATTTATTATAAAAGGTTTAGAAGAAAACAATTTTACGGTGCATCTGGCCGAAACGGGCGAGATTGCAAGAGATTTACTTCAGCACGATACCTGGGATATTATCCTGATGGATATTATGCTTCCGGGAATTGATGGCATTCAGCTGACTAAAATGATGCGTTTCAAGAAAATTCATACTCCAATTTTAATGCTTAGCGCACTCAGCGATACTGATGATAAGGTAAACGCGCTGGATTCTGGCGCTGATGATTATTTGGTTAAGCCTTTTCATTTTAAAGAATTGATTTCGAGAGTAAATGCGTTGACACGCAGGACTAAATTTAATTATGATAAGGTAGAAACTTTATACACTTTAGGAAGTTTGGCCATAAACCCCGAAGAACATAAGGTTACTGAGAATGATATATTGATCGATTTGTCTCCGCGTGAATACAAACTGCTGTTATTTTTATTAGAAAACAGAAATAAGGTGATGTCAAGAACTCAGATTTTAAATGCGGTTTGGGGCATTAATTATGACAATAACACGAATGTTGTCGATGTATATATTTCTTATTTAAGAAACAAAATCGAGCAAAACCATAAATTTATCCATACCATAAAAGGAACGGGATATATGCTTAAAGAATAGTCATGAAAATACGCAATAGGTTCACCTTAATATCTTCTTTTACGTTTAGCGTTGTCTTTGTCATTGCTTCTGTTATTACGTATTTTTCTTTTTACAGTTATTCTGAAAAGATTATTTTTAATGAACTTCAAAAAACCTGTTTGCTAACGGGTATTTTCTATCTTGAGAAAGACGAATTGCCACAAAATCAGCATTTATTAATTGGACAGCAATTCCGCGAAAATTCACTTGAAATTATATCCCGGGTTTACAACAATAAAAATGAGATTGTTTACGGCGATAAAACGATAGATAAAAATATAAATGCCCAACGACTGGATTACATTCGCAAGAATCGAAAACTGAATTTTAAATCGAATCATCATTTTTATTTTGGGAGTTTTTACCATGATAATCAGGGAGATTTTGTTGTTTTCGTAAAAAAGAACGATCAGGAATTTAAAACCATTACCAACAGATTGATGATTATTATGATTCTGGTACTTATAAGCGGATTAATCACGATATATATTGTGAGTCGTTTGCTTTCGAATCTGGCGTATAGTCCGATAAAACACATCATCAATCAGGTTAACGAAATCGAAGCTTCGTCGCTTGATCGCCATATTGTTTCGCCCAATACAAAAGATGATATTCAGGAATTGATCGAAACGTACAACAATTTGTTTAAGCGTTTATCGGATACTTTTATCATTCAGAAGAACTTCATTAATTATGTTTCGCACGAATTCAAAACCCCTTTGACCGCGATCTCCGGAAACCTGGAAGTATTTGCACAAAAAGACAGAACAAGTGCAGAATACAAACAAATGGCTGAAAAAGTATTAGAAAACGTGTATCAGATCGAAGGTACCATGAACACGCTCATGATGCTTTCGGGATTGCGCAATAACACAGAACTGAATGAGATTTTCAGGGTCGATGAATTGGTTTGGGATATCAATGATCAATTGCCGGATGTTTATCCGTTAAAAGGTTCTCAGATACAAATTGCGATTGAGATTACAAATGACAAACTGCTTTCGATAAAAGGAAACAGCAACGAAATTAAAATCGCCTTATACAATATTATAGAAAATGCCGTAAAATACTCGAACGGAAATCCTATCAAAATCAGTTTGCTGCAACAAGAAGATCAGCTTAAAATTGTAATCGAAGATCACGGAACTGGTATTAGCGAAGACGACTTAAAATTTATCAAACAAACTTTTTACAGAGGTAAAAATGTGAATGATATAAAAGGCAGCGGCGTGGGGCTTGCTTTGGCCAATATTATCTTTAAACAAAATAATATTCACTTTACGATTACATCTAAAAAAGACGTTGGAACAACGGTAACCTTATTATTTCCGCCACTCTAATCGTTTTCTAATGTAACTCTAACTCCTTTCTAACACACATCAAATTAGGGTTTAATATGCTGTAGATAGCTTTGCAACATATTAAAAACAAACTTAATTTGAAACGTATACTCTTAACATTACTCGTTATTGTATCGCACAAAGGTGTGGCGCAAACTGCTGCACTAAACGATACAATTGTACTTTCCAGAACACAGGCCGAGGCTTTGTTTCTCGAGAAGAATATTTCTATTATATCAGAAAAACTAAACATTGATATTGCCGATGCGCAGGTTATTCAGGCCAAGTTATGGCCCAATCCTACGCTTACAATTGGTGAGCTTAACCTTTGGCACAATGCTACGGCACAGGAAGTTCCGCCTTTATGGGGGAATTTTGGAAAAACTACACAAGTTACCGCAGAATTAGAACAACTTGTTCAAACGGCAGGAAAACGAAAAAAGTTGATTGCCATGGAAAAAGTTAGCGCTGATATCGCTAAAGAATACTTTAAAACTTTTTTGCGTAATCTAAAAATCGAGTTTAGAGGCAATCTAACCGAACTACAATATACGCAGGCTCAGGAAGCGGTTTATAAAAAACAACTTTCGTCGATGCAGACTTTACTTAAAGCTTACAGCAATCAGGTGGCGCAAGGTAATGTAGGACGTGGCGAATACATCAGACTAAAAGCATCTGAACTACAGTTCCTGAAAGAAATCAGCGATTTAAAGAAAGAAAACAATTCACTACAAAAAGAATTGAAGGTTTTAATGAATTTGCCTGCAACAAGTTATATCAAACTTACCGATGACGGTTTTGTTCCTGACAATAAAAATATCGACAATATCAATTTAGGCAATCTTATGGCTTCGGCGGTAGAAAATCGTCCTGATATGAAAGTCATTAAACTCGGAAATGACTATAACGATAAAAAATACAAGTACGAAAAAGCAATGCGTACGCCAGATGTTACACTTGGTATTAGTTACGATCGTGGTGCGAGTACAATGAATGATTTCGTGGGATTGGGTTTTGCTTTAGATCTTCCGTTTTTTAATAGAAACCAGGGAAATATAAAAGCCGCAAAAATTGCCGTTGATCAGGGAAAATTACTTACCGAGGAGAAAACCATAAGCGTACAAGCCGAAGTATTACAAGCTTACGAGGATTTAATTGTAACCAAAAAATTATACGAAAGTGTTGATGTAACTTATGAAGTTGACCTGGATAAACTGCTGGAAAGTTACCGCAAAAACTTCATGCAGCGAAACACAAGCATGTTAGAATATCTTGATTTTGTTGATGCGTATTTAGACAACAAATCGATCCTGCTTAATTCTAAAAAAGACCTGAACAAAAACCTTGAAGAATTGCGCTATATCGCGGGCGAGGAAATCAATTAAAATCTAATGATCTAAAAATAATAACAAACAAAATGAAGAAACTTATTTTACTCCCGATACTTGGGTTAATGCTCGTTTACGGATGTGGCAAAAAAGAAGAAATCAAAGATACAAAAGAGGATAAATTTTGTATCGACAAAGACTTAAAAACAAAAATCACAATCGAACCGGTAGAAAAACGTTCGGTTAGCGAATCTATAAACCTTACCGGAAATATTACTTACAACGCAGATCACGTAGTTCAGTTTAACAGTCTTGTTGAAGGAATTATTACCAAAACGACTTTCTCGTTAGGTGATTATGTGAGAAAAGGACAAGTTCTGGCAGAAATAAAAAGTACGGAACTAAACAGTATGCAATCTGAAAGTAAATCGTTTCAATCGCAAATTGCCGTGGCACAACGTAATTTACAATCGACCAAATCGATGTTTGAGGACGGAATCGCTTCTCAAAAAGATTTAATGCAGGCACAAAGCGAATTAGATGTATTAAAATCTTCTCTTGAAAATGTTAGAGCTAATCTTGCCATGTTTAGCGCCAGCAGCGAAAGATCAGTTTTTCAGATAAAAGCCCCTACAGAAGGTTATATCGTAGCCAAAAACATTAGTCCGGGAATGCAGATTACAGATGGCAGCGAACCTCTTTTTACGATTTCTGACCTGAAAGAAATCTGGGTTTTGGTTAATGTATATACCAGTAATCTAAAAAATGTAAGCGAAAATATGTTGGTAGATGTTACAACACCAGCTTATCCGGGAGAAATTTTTAAAGGAAAAATAAAAATGATGGCCAAAGTTTTTGATGCTGATGAACATGTTTTAAAAGCCCGAATTGTAATGGACAACCAGAACCTAAAACTAAAACCCGGAATGACCGCTGATATCATTATCGACAAAAGTCTTGGTGGCGAAATGTTAGCCGCTGTTCCTGCAAAAGCCGCCATTTTTGATAACAATCGTGATTACATTTTAATTTATAAAGACGATTGTACGATCGAAACCCGAGAAATTCATCCAACGCTTAAAAACAACAACTGGATTTATTTTGATAAAGGAGTTAAAGAAGGTGAAATGGTGATCACTAAAAATCACTTGTTAATTCACGAAAGATTAAAAAACTAATTATCCCTAAGAACGGATAAATACCATACAAAACATGAAAAAATTTGTACAAGGTCTGGTAGCTTTCTCGTTAAAAAACTCCCTTATAGTTTTTTTCCTGACAGCAGTACTACTAGTCGCCGGAATAGTGAGCTATATCCATACGCCCATCGAAGCTTTTCCCGATGTAACCAATACAAGGGCAAGAATCATTACACAATGGCCGGGAAGAAGTGCCGAAGAAGTAGAGAAATTCATCACACTTCCCATTTCAAAACAAATGAACACAATTCCTAAAAAAGCCGAAGTACGTTCTATTTCGCTTTTCGGATTATCGGTTGTAACCGTTTTATTTGATGATGATGTCGAGGATTTTTACGCACAGCAATACGCCTCTAATCGCCTTAACGGATTAGATCTTCCGGAAGGTGCAGATGTTGATATTGAACCACCATCCGGAGCAACGGGTGAGATATTCAGATATGTAATCAAAAGTGATTTACCTATTAAAGAAATCAAAGCCATTCAGGATTGGGTAATCGAAAGAGAACTAATCGCTGTTCCAGGTGTTGCCGATGTGGTGAGTTTTGGTGGTGAAGAAAAAATCTTCGAAATTAAAATTAATCCAACCGAATTAGAGAATTACAATCTTTCGGCGCTTGACGTTTACGAAGCAGTTTCTAAAAGTAATGTAAATGTTGGTGGAGACGTTATTCAGCGTGGTGATCAGGCTTATGTCGTACGAGGCGTTGGTTTAATAAATAAAGTCGAAGATATTGGTAATATTTTAATCGAAACCAAAGGTTCATCGCCCATATTAGTAAAACACGTAGCCGAAGTTTCGATTTCAGCCAAACCAAGATTAGGACAAGTAGGTTTAGATGGTGATGATGATGTGGTTGAAGGAATCGTGGTGATGCTTCGCGGAGAAAATCCGGGGGAAGTAATCAAAAGACTTAAAGACCGTTTAACTGAACTTAACGAAAGAGTTTTACCGGATAATGTAAAAATAATTCCTTTTATCGATCGTACCAAATTGGTCGATACCACCGTAAAAACAGTAACCAAAAACCTTGTCGAAGGAATTGTATTGGTATCGTTAATCGTGTTTATTTTCCTTTACAACTGGAGAACGTCATTGATTGTGGCATCTGTAATTCCGCTTTCGTTTTTGTTTGCCATTGTAATGCTAAGAATTCAGGGATTACCCGCCAACTTAATTTCTATGGGAGCGCTGGATTTTGGATTGCTCCTCGAAGGAACGCTGGTTATTGTCGAACAAGTCTTTGTATCGCTCGAAAAGAAAGCGCATAAAGTAGGTATGGAACGCTTTAACAGCATGAGCAAAATGGGATTGATCAAGAAAAGTGTGGGCAGCGTAGCGACATATATTTTCTTTGCTTTAATCATTTTAATCGTCGCGTTGATGCCTATTTTCTCTTTCACGAAAGTGGAAGGAAAAATGTTCTCTCCCCTAGCCTTTACGCTTAGTTACGCGCTATTAGGATCGTTGATTTTATCGCTTACGTATGTTCCGGCAATGTGTAAAGTCATGCTGACGAAAAACATTGTAGAGAAAGAAAATATGATCTCACGTTTCTTTAGAGAAAACCTATTTAAATTGTTTAAATGGAGTACCAAACATCGTAAAGCGACCTTATATGCATTCTTAGGTTTACTGGCTATATGCTGCGCTAAATTTGCTTTTTATGGTTCAGAATTTATTCCGAAGTTGAATGAAGGCGCCATTTATGTAAGAGCGACTTTGCCTAACAGTATCAATCTGGATGAAGCGGTACGACTTACCAAAGAAATGAAAGCCAAAATAAGGAAATTCGAAGAAGTAAAATTTGTCCTGACACAAACCGGGCGACCAAATGACGGAACAGATCCAACCGGATTTTTTAATATCGAATTGCATATCGAATTAAAACATCAGGATGAATGGAAACGCAATATCAGCAAAGAACAATTAATTGCTGAAATCAAAAAAGAACTCGATGTATATCCGGGAATTGGTTTTGGATTTAGTCAGCCTATTCAGGATAATGTCGAAGAATACGTTGCCGGAGTAAAAAGTCCGCTGGTGATTAAGATATTCGGAAATGATCTTTTTCAACTCGAAGCAATGGCCGCAAAAGTAGCCAAATCGATTAAAGATGTAAAAGGAATCGAAGACATCAACGTTTATAAAAATATTGGTTTACCGGAATTAAGAATTCAGCTTCACGACGAAAAAATGGCACGTTATGCGATTACCACCGCCGATGCGCAAGCCGTAATCAGAATGACTATTGGAGGTCAGGCTGCAACCAAGTTTTATGATGATGAAAAAATCTTTGATATCACCTTACGTTTCGAAAAAGAATATCGTGACTCAAAAGAAAAGATCGAAGACATCCTGATTCCGACTATGAATGGTAAAAAAGTTCCTTTGAAAGAAATTGCGACCGTAGAATATAAAACGGGACCAACCTTTATTTATCGCGAAGGAAACAGCCGTTATATCGCCGTAGGTTTTAGTATCGAAGGACGAGATTTAGGAAGTACAATCGACGAAGCTCAGAAAAAAGTAGCTGCTGAAGTAAAACTTCCGAAAGAAAATGTAATGAAATGGGCCGGAGAATTTGAGAGTAAAGAAAGAGCTTCGAAACAATTGGCCATGATTGTTCCGGTTGTTTTAATCTTGATTTTATGCCTATTGTATTTCAACTTTGGTAATTTCAAAGATACTTTAGTTGCCATAAGCGCCATGCCCTATGCCTTTATTGGTGGTTTCTTATCGCTTTGGGTAACCGGAACGGTATTTGGAATCTCAGCCGGAATTGGTTTTATTATTCTGTTTGGAGTCAGCGCGATCGACAGTATTGTCCTCATCGGAATGATCAGGGAAAATATGCGCGCCGGAATGCACCTCAAGGATGCTATTTCAAACGGAATTCACAGCAGAATTCGTCCTATTGTCATGATTGCCCTTATGGGATCTTTAGGATTATTGCCCGCAGCATTATCTACAGGAATGGGTTCTGAAGTTCAAAAACCTCTGGCCATCATGATTGTAGGCGGACTAATAACCTGTATGATATTATCATTAACAGTATTACCGCAGGTATTTTATCTGGTATACCGTAAAAAAGATCCCAGCAGAACAGATTCATAATTATCCTACTATATATTAAATTGAAATTCACCTTTAGACTTTATGTTTAAAGGTGTTTTTTTTTTAGTATACAATTGGGTATATCTCGTGTAAAGACTTTTTTATTTTTGATTATCAGTAAATTACAAAAACAACAAATAGCTGAGATTAAACATCTACCTTTGAAAAAAATATAAATGAACAAAGGCGGACCAATTATTATAATTGAAGATGATTTAGACGATCAGGAAATTTTGACTGATATCTTTGCAGAACTTGATTATAAAAATGAAATTATCTTTTTTGCCGAAGGTGAAAAAGCATTAGAATACTTAACCTCTACACAAATTGAGCCTTTTATCATCTTCTCTGATATCAATATGCCAAAGCTAAATGGTATGGAATTACGAGAAAAAATTCACCAAAACGAAGATTTACGACTCAAATCAATCCCATATTTGTTCTTTTCGACAAGTGCCGAACAAAAGCATGTTGTAGACGCTTATTCAAAATCTATTCAGGGCTTTTTTGTTAAACCAACCGGTTACAACGAAATCAAAGAAACCATCAAAACAATTGTCACTTATTGGGAAATGTGCGTTTCACCCAACTATGTAAAGTAAATAACATACACGTTTAACTTTTACAAACATCTTTAGACACAAAGTTTAAAGGTGTTTTTTTATTTTTAGAAGCAGAAAAAAATTGCATTCATTAGAAATATAGTCCCGCTCTACACTATATCTTTTATGGCGAACCCCGCCATAAAAGGATGCCGCTTCGATCGGGGCTATTTGAGAGGTTTAGTATTTCAATTCATCTTTTCTATTTCTCGTAAAGTCCTGCATTCGCTATAAAAAAAACTTAAATATTTTATTTCGCTTTGAATATATGTAGTTAACTACATATATTTGCACGCAAATTATTTTTACTGCATACCCAATATATCAAACGTTAAACAAAATGAGCCATACTACCATTATAGTCGAAAAAGTCGACAATCAAAAACAAATAGAAATTGCATTCGAAATTAGAAAACAAGTATTCGTTATAGAACAAAATGTATCCCAGGAACGCGAATCTATGGACGATAAAGATGCAATACATTACATAGCTACCGTAAACGGAGAACCAGCCGGAGCTGCGCGCTACAGAATAATGGAAAAAGGAGCCAAAATTGAAAGAATTGCTGTTTTAAACACTTTTAGAGGAAAACGAATTGGTGAAGCAATCCTCTTAAAAATTTTAGACGATCTAAAAAACGAAGAAAAAGTATACCTATATGCTCAGGTCAACGCAAGTCAGTTTTACATCAAAAACGGATTCAGACAAACTGATAATTATTTTCTCGATGCCGGAATCGAACATGTCGAAATGGATTTTATAAAATAATTTCAGCAAAGCTCCAGCGGAGTGCCATATTTATAGCTAAAAAATTCCAATCCGAAAAAGAGCTCCAGCGGAGCATTATATGCATAATCAATATTGAATTTCAATCCGAAAAAAAACTCCGGAGGAGTGACATATTTATAGCTAAAAAAATCCAATTCAAAAAAGAGCTCCAGCGGAGCGTTATATGTATAATCAATATTGAATTTCAATCCGAAAAAAAACTCCGGAGGAGTGACATATTTATAGCTAAAAAAATCCAATTCAAAAAAGAGCTCCAGCGGAGCGACATATTTATCGACAATATAAAATACAAAGGCTCAATCTGTTTTGTTTTTAATGAATTATTATAGCATAAAATACATTTTACGATAGTAGGGAGATCGAAATAAATCATTACGATTAACATGAAAATAAGACTTTTATCTTAACTTTGTTCATCAACTTTAGTAAATCAACATCATGCAGGCAATTAACATCACAGCATATACAGAAGACGCTTCTCAAATAGAAGCGGTAAAAGCTTTTATGAAAGCACTAAAGATAAAGTTCGAAATAGCAAATGTAAAAACGTATGAATTATCTGCTGAACAACAAGAAATTTTAGATAGCCAAATTAATTCAGACAAAAGTTTATACACAGATGCTGAGTTATCATATACCGATTTAAAAAAGAAATATGAATTATAAGGTTATCGTTTCTCCAATTGCATTAAAAAATATTGAAGAAGCAGTTGAATATTATATTTTAAAAGCGACTAAGAAAGTAGCTTTAGATTTTCTTAATGACTATAAAAGTATTTACAAAGCTTTACAAGTAAATCCGTTCTATCAATTACACGACAATAATTATCGTTTTTTACCTTTTAAAAAATTTCCATATATCGCTTTTTTTATTGTTGATGAATTATCAAAAACTGTTTTTCTAAATGCAATTTTTCATACTTCTCAAAATCCTGAAAAGTATCCCATAAAATAAAAATCTCTCATAAAAAACATAACTTCTCGCCTAGCCCCGATCGAAACGACATCCTTTTATGGTGGGGTTCACTATAAAAGATATAGTGTAGAGCGGGAAAAATGGTCTTGAAAGACAAAAAATCATCTGCTCCTTAAAAAAAATAATCTAAAAAAACCTTATAATTAAGGCACTTCGGCGGTTTTTAATACTTGTCTATACAACAATAAGAAAATATTATGACAAAAATATTTCATTATTAGAAAAACCGCCATACATTTGCCTAACGGTGTTAAACAATTTAATACTCATTAAAAATGGCAAGTAAAGATCGAATTTTAAGACAAAAAGAAGAGACAAGAAGTAACATTCTTGAGGCTGCTTATGCTATCGTCAAAGAAGAAGGATGGCAAGGTCTGAGTATGCGAAAAATTGCTGACAAGATTGAATATACGGCTCCTATTATTTATGAATACTTTTCGAATAAGGATGCCATACTGAATGAATTAACCGGAAAAGGTTTTATTAAGCTGGCCAAAGAACTTCAGATAGCACGAGATAAATTTGAAAAACCGGAAGATCAATTAGAAGCCATGTGGATGGCATATTGGGATTTCGCTTTTACTGATACCGAGATGTATCAGGTTATGTTTGGTGTTCAAATGAGTTGTTGTTCGCAACGATGTTCTGCTGCCGAGGCACCATATAAACTGTTTACTGCAGTAATTGGTGAAATAATGAAAAACAGTAATCCTAGCGAAGATATAATTAAGCAAAAGTATTTTACTTTCTTTTCTGTTATTCATGGTTTAATTGCAATTAATATCATTAACAAAAGTGATATCATGGCCACCATAAATGCTCAAATCCTGAAAGACGCCATTAGTGGTATCATAAAATCAATACAATAAAAAAAAATTTCATTTTAACTTAACAGTGATAAATGATTTAATTAAGTAATATAAAGTAATTTTGCTCGTACTACTTAACAATGTTAGATAATTTAATAGAGTAATACGGGAGTTTTTTTTCTCATTTACTTAACAGTGATAAATAATTTAATACCGATTACGAAATAGAATTGGAAGGCATCATTGTATGGATTTCTGTACCAATTCACTTAACAACGTTAGAAAATTTAATAGACTTAAATATGAATGCCGAGAATGTCAGAATGCCACAAAATTTAAATAATAAGAATGTCCAACAAATTAAAACCAATACGAAAATGAAAAATGTAATTATAACCAGTTTTATTCTGGCACTTGTGTTAAGCAGTTGTGCAGATAAGTCGCAGGCTCCAGCAGCTCCGGCTCCCCCATTATTACCAGTTTTAGCTATTACTAGCGAGAACACGACTACAGATGCTGAATATCCGGCTTCTATACAAGGAACAGTTGATGTTGAAATTCGCCCACAAGTAAGCGGAAACCTTGAAAGAGTTTATGTAGACGAAGGTGCTTATGTAAATAAAGGTCAGACTTTATTTAAAATAAACGAACGTCCTTTCCGTGAGCAATTAAACAATGCTTTGGCAAGTCTTCATGCTTATGAAGCTGCTTTAATAAACGCCAACTTAGAAGTTGATAAATTGACTCCTCTTGTACAAAACAAAGTAGTTTCTGACTATCAGTTAAAAACAGCTAAAGCTTCTCAAAAAATTGCTGCTGCCAATATCGAACAAGCAAAAGCAATGGTAGGATCTGCTAAAATCAATTTAGGATATACTAATGTTACGGCTCCTGTGAGTGGTTATATAGGAAGATTGCCTAAAAAACAAGGAAGTTTAGTTTCTGCAACTGATGTTGAGCCTTTAACGAACTTATCTGATGTACATGAAGTTTACGCTTATTTCTCTTTAGGCGAAACTGATTTCATCAACTTTAAAGCACAATACGCAGGAAACAGTTTAGGTGATAAACTAAAAAAATTACCTCCTGTAACTTTGGTTTTAGCCGATAACAACGCTTATCCTCAAACCGGAAAAATTGATATGGTAGACGGTCAGTTTGATAAAACAACTGGTGCAATTACTTTAAGAGCGACTTTCCCTAATACTGGCGGAACTCTACGTTCAGGAAACACAGGAAAAATTCGTTTAGGTCTTCAGCATGATGATGCTGTTTTAGTACCACAATCTGCTACAGTAGAAATGCAGGATAAAGTTTTTGTTTTCACAGTAAATAAAGAAAACAAAGTTGCTAAAATGCCTATTACAGTTATTGGTAAAAGTGGTACAAACTACTTGATCAAAGATGGTGTAAAATCTGGTGACCAAATTGTATTAAGCGGTATCGATAAACTTCAGGAAGGACAAGTAATTCAGCCTGAAAAATCAACTCCTTCAAAAGTTGCCCAAATAATTAATAAAAAATAATTTTTACGAAAATGTTCAAAATATTTATACAAAGACCAGTACTAGCAACCGTTATCTCCATCTTATTGGTGATCCTGGGTATACTTGGACTTACAAAATTACCCTTACAACAGTTTCCTGATATTGCGCCTCCATCGGTTTTGGTAACGGCTGTTTATCCGGGAGCTAACGCAGAAACGGTTTTACGTTCTGTGGCACCTTCTCTGGAAGAATCTATAAATGGTGTTGAGAACATGACTTATATGAGTTCTACAGCCAGTAACGACGGATCCCTTGCTATTACAGTTTTCTTTAAATTAGGAACTAACGCAGATCAGGCAGCAGTAAACGTACAAAACAGAGTTGCTCAGGCAACGAGCCAGTTACCTGCAGAGGTTGTACAACAAGGTGTAACGACTGCGAAACAACAAAACAGTTTCATCATGGCGATTGGTATGTATACCGATGATGAGTCAAAATACGATCAGACTTTTGTTGCCAATTATGCACAAATTAATATTATCCCGGAGATTAAACGTATTCCGGGAGTGGGTTCTGCCAGTATTTTTGGAGGTGTAAAAGATTACTCTATGCGTGTTTGGTTAAACCCAACACAAATGTCGACTTACAAAGTGACGCCAAACGAAATCATGGGCGCTATCCAGGATAAAAGTTTGGAAGCTGCTCCTGGTAAATTTGGAGAAAGAAGTAAAGAAGTTTTCGAATATGTAATTAAATACAAAGGAAAACTAACCAAACCGGAAGAATATGAAAATATTGCGATTCGTTCTAATCCTGATGGTTCTGTTCTTCGTTTAAAAGATGTTGCCAGAGTTGAGCTTGGTGCTTATTCTTATAACAGTTTAACTCGTTTAAATGGTAAAAAAGGAGTTGTAATTGGTATTATCCAGTTAGCAGGTTCGAACTCAAATGATATTCAGGTTGCGATTAACAAATTGATGGTGAAAGCCTCAAAAGATTTCCCAACAGGAATAAAACATAACATTTTCTATAGTACAAAAGTTGCCTTAGACCAGTCTATTGAGCAAGTTCAACATACTCTACTTGAAGCGTTTATATTAGTATTCATCGTAGTATTTATATTCCTTCAGGATTTTAGATCAACATTAATCCCGGCTATTGCTGTACCTGTAGCAATTTTAGGAACGTTCTTCTTCATGCAGTTATTCGGATTTTCGATCAACCTTCTTACACTTTTCGCTTTAATTCTGGCGATTGGTATTGTGGTAGATGATGCGATTGTGGTCGTCGAAGCCGTGCATGCGAAAATGGAGCACAAACATTTGTCTCCAAAAGTAGCCACTCATGAAGCAATGCACGAAATAACGGGTGCTATTATCTCGATTACGCTGGTAATGGCTGCTGTATTCCTGCCGGTTGGTTTTATGGAAGGCTCAACAGGAGTTTTCTATCGTCAGTTTGCCTTTACAATGGCAATTGCAATTGTAATTTCGGCCGTAAACGCTTTAACTTTAAGTCCTGCACTTGCTGCATTGTTCTTAAAAGACAATCACTCGGCTCATGGAGATGCTCCTTATGAGAAAAAAGGATTTAAAGAGAAATTCTTTAACGGATTCAACAAAAGTTTTGATTCCCTTACCAACCGTTATGTTGGAGGTTTGAAATTCTTAATTCGTAGAAAATGGTTAAGTTTAGGAGGTTTAGCTTTAATTACTGTAGCTACTATCGTAATGGTAAAAACAACTCCTGCAGGATTTATCCCAACAGAAGATCAAGGATTTATTGCCATTGCAGTAAATACACCTTCCGGAACATCACTTGACGGAACTCAAAAAGTAATGACCGAAGCTGAAAACACATTAAGAGGTTTAGATGCTTCCCGATTTGTAACAGCGATTTCAGGTTTCAACTTATTGACGAATTCTACAAGTCCATCTTCAGCAGTTGTTTTCGTATTGCTTAAACCAAATGAAGATCGTGGAGATGTTAAAAACATTGACGAAATCATGAATCAGGTTCGTGGTAAACTTGGAGCTATTTCCGGCGGAAGTTTCTTCGTATTTAGTTTCCCAACCGTTCCCGGATTTAGTAACGTTGAGGCTTTAGATTTAGTACTTCAGGATAAAACCGGAGGAAAACTGGATAAGTTTAGCGGAATTTCTCAAAACTTCATCGGAGAATTGATGAAACGTCCGGAAATTGCCGTAGCCTTTACCTCTTTCAAAGCTGATTATCCTCAATTACAATTGGATATTAATGATGAAAAAGCAGATCAGTTAGGCGTAAAAGTAAAAGACATTTTACAAACCATGCAAACTTATTTTGGTAGTGCGCAAGCCTCTGACTTTAACCGATTTGGTAAATATTACCGAGTAGTTGTTCAGGCAGATATCGACGACAGAGCTGATCCGTCATCAATTGACAGGGTTTTCGTGAAAAACAAAACAGGCGAAATGGTGCCAATAAATACCTTAGTAAAACTAACCCGTATTTATGGTTCAGAGACTGCTTCGAGATACAACTTGTTTAATTCGATTTCGATCAATGCAATTCCTAAACCAGGATTTAGTTCAGGAGATGCTATTAAAGCAATACAAGAAGTTGCAGCACAACAATTACCTGCGGGTTATGGTTTTGAGTTTTCAGGACAAACTCGTGAAGAGATTTCTTCTGGAGGTCAGTCAGCAACGATTTTCTTACTGTGTTTGATATTCATCTATTTCTTACTTGCTGCACAGTATGAAAGTTACATATTGCCATTGGCTGTAATCTTATCAATCCCTGCAGGTATATTTGGAGTATTTGTTGCCATTGGATTAACAGGAATCGAAAACAACATTTATGTACAAGTTGCATTGGTAATGCTTATAGGTCTGCTCGCCAAAAATGCCATCTTGATTGTGGAGTTTGCGGTACAGAAACGAAAATCAGGTCAGGCATTAGTAAGAGCGTCAATCGATGCAGCAAAACTACGTTTGAGACCAATTATCATGACATCATTAGCATTTGTTGTGGGATTGATCCCAATGATGAGCGCAAAAGGGCCATCAGCACAAGGTAACCACTCTATTAGTATTGGTGCCGCCGGAGGTATGATATCAGGAGTAATATTAGGGTTGTTTATCATCCCGGTTTTATTCATCATCTTCCAACATTTACAAGAAAAGGTTTCTGGAAAACCAGTAGCCGTAATTCATAACGAAGAAAAATAAAAATGGAAAACTATATAACGACAATCCTTGTAGCCATCATCGTTGGCATTGGATACATATCCTATAGAATCTCAAGAGATCTTGATAACAGAAAAGATACTTGTACAGAAATTTAATGATAACATATAAAATGAAAAATTATATAACCAAAATCGTGATGATCGCCATTTTGATCACGACTATAATATCCTGTAAAGTTTCGAAGGATATTGAAACTCCAAAAGATGCATTTCCTGAAAATTTCAGGAATGCATCGGTTTCAAAAGATACAACGAGTATTGCTGATCTGGAGTGGAAAAATTTCTTTACAGAACAGGATATTATCAAACTCATCGATAGCGCTGTAGCCAGAAATAACGACCTGCAGATTGCTACTAAAAATATCGAAATTGCACAATACAGATTCACACAATCTAAATGGGGAAATGTTCCTCAGGTAAATTTGAATGTAAGTGCAAGCACAAGTAATCCGTCTGACAATAGCTTTACCGGAAAAAATTTAGGTCAGGCTCTAGGCCAAAATCATATCGATGATTATTCTGCCGGAGCAACACTTTCATGGGAAGCTGACATTTGGGGGAAAATCAGAAATCAGAAAAAAGGAGCTTACGCAGGTTACCTTCAATCTGAAGAAGTAAAAAAAGCATTGCAAACTACTATTGTAGCCAATGTTTCTAAAGGATATTACAACCTTTTGATGCTAGATGCGCAATTAGAAATCGCCAGACAAAACTTTAAATTAAATGATAGTACAACCAACATCATCAAATTAAAGTACGATGCAGGTCAGGTTACTACATTAGCGATTCAACAATCTGAAGCACAAAAATTAGTTTCGGCACAATTAATTCCGCAATTAGAACAAAACATTGCCATTCAGGAAAATGCTTTAAGCGTTCTAACAGGATCATTCCCGAATTCTAAAACAAGAACCACGCGTTTAAGTGCTCTTGAAGTTAAAAACAATAATGCAATCGGAATTCCGTCTTCATTAGTAAGCCGCAGACCCGATGTAAAAAGTGCCGAATTAGCGCTTAAAGTAGCCAACGCAAATGTTGGAATCACAAAAGCTGATCTTTATCCGTCACTTAAAATTACCGCTCAAGGCGGAGTAAACTCGTTCGAAACCAGTAATTGGTTCAACATTCCGGCTTCATTGTTCGGAACCGTTGCCGGAAGTTTAACACAACCATTGTTAAACAACAAAAAGGTAAGAACTCAATATAATATTGCAGTTGCCGAAAGAGAAAAAGCTGTTTTAAGCTTTAGACAATCGGTTTTAGTGGCAGTTAGCGAAGTATCTGATGCTTTGGTAAAAGTCGAAAAATTGCAACAGCAGGAATCTTTTCTAAAAGAAAGAGTAAAAACATTACAACAAGCCATCAAAAATGCCAATTTGTTATTCAAAAACGGTATGGCTGAATATTTAGAGGTTATAACCGCGCAATCTAATTTATTGCAAAGCGAGTTAGAACTGGCCAACATAAAAAGAGAACAACTTTCTGCCAATACCGAGTTGTATCGTGCATTAGGCGGTGGTTGGAGATAATACCCGTTAATTATTTATTTTTTGAGATGAAAACGCTGTGAGACTTTTAGTTTCATGGCGTTTTTTTATGTTTTGAGATATGGCACGCGGATGACACGGATTCGCTTTCGCCAAAGCGCGGATTTACACGGGTTTTCCAAACTTTATCATGGCACGCGGATGACGCGGATTCGCTTCGCGAAAGCACGGATTTACACAGATCTTTGTTTTACTCACGACGGATTTTGCCGTAATCTTGTCATCCTGACGGAGGAAGGATCACACAAGAAATGCCGCAAACTAAATCGCCAATCTTTGTAGAGTTCCGTGTGTGATCCTTCCTTCGTCAGGATGAGAAAAAATGAGAAAAAAAATCCGCGAAAACCCGCGCTTTCGCGAAGCGAATCCGTATCATCCGCGTGCCATTTACTACGCAATCCCAATATTTCAGTTTATTTTTTTATTTTTGATCAAATTACTTTCACGAACGAAAAATACCATTTCCATAATTAAAATTAAACCCATGAAAAAAATCGCATGCATCGCACTTTTAGCAGTATTCTTTACCAACTGTAAACAAAGCAATCCAGACGAAAAAACAGCATCAACAGAAAAACCAGTCGATACAGTTACTGTTGTAAAAGAAGAAAAAGCAAAAAAAGCAGACGAAGATTGTAAAGACATTCAGGTAGAAATGGGATCCGGAAAACAATGCATCGTAAAAACCACAGATCTAAATGCAGTTTACCAAGGTATTATCGCAAATAAAGAAGTCGAAGAAACAGAGTTTTATCTGGCTACAATTCCAACCGAGAATAAATCTGTTACAATAAATAAAAACGGATTAATCTCAATAGATTATGAAATCACCAAAGATAAAGTCGCTATTGCTATGAATTACGAAGGCGGTGTTACCGAAGTGACACTGGAAAAAATAAAAGATACCATCAAAAAAAGCATTTATCATTACGCTGATTAAACTCCATAAATAAATCTCCAATCTTTGTCGAGCTACTAGCGGAGATCCTTCCTCCGTCAGGATGACAAATAGCGCGAGTACAAGATTGCGAGAAAAAACAATAAAAATCTGTTTTAAATCCGCGCTTTCTCGAAGCGAATCAGCGTCATCCGTGTGCCATCATTCCGTATTATTTCTTTACTTTTGATAGTATATAATTATTCCCGACAATGACACTCAATCAAGATAAATACAGCAACGATTTAAAACTGAAATTTGAAAGCTACGCTCCTGTTTCGGCAACATCGTGGCAATTGATTGAAAACATAATAGACATAACTGCAATAAAAAAAGGAGAAATACTTTTAAGAAACGGACAAATTGCAAAAGAAATTCACTTTGTAGCCAAAGGTGCTTTGCGTGCTTTTATAAGCGATGCAGAAGGAAATAGTTATAATAAAAACATCTTTCTCGAAGGCGATTTTGCTGGTTCAACAGTTTCATTAATTCAGCAAACTCCTTCAGAATTTTCGATTGAAGTACTCGAAGATTCCGTTTTGATCAATATCAATTATAAAAAATACAGAGAACTGATTTTTCAAAATGACGATTTAAAAAACTTTTACATTGCTTACTTAGAAAGAAATTGGGTAATCGAAAAAGAACAAAGAGAAATCTCGATCGTGATGGAAAACGCCACCGAAAGATATCTTGACCTTTTAAAAAAGCATCCTGATATTTCAGAACGAATCGCATTACACCATATCGCATCGCATCTAGGAATTACTCCAACGCAATTAAGCCGCATTCGAAAATCGCTTGAAAAAGATTTGTAAATCAACATATGTAAAGGTTTGTCATAAAACCCAAAGTTATCTTTGTCTCTCAATTGCATCAAAATGAAAAATACAAACCTCATCGAAGACAATATTAATAACCTTACCGATTTTTGGAAAACCGTAGGAACTCCTTTCCTATCCTATCATAAAAACGATACCTTTGAATATTGTAAAATCGAAAATTCAGGCTGGCCAAATAAATTGTGGCTTCGCAATGATATAACAAAAAATAATCTTCCGGATATTATTACAACCATGCAATCTAATTCGGGCTTGGTTTTACCGTATTGGGATATCTTCGGAACAAAATCGTATGAAATTCTTGATGCTTATGGTTTTACCTTAAAAACCGAACAAGTTGCAATGGCTTTAAAATTAGGTCAAAAATTTGCGCTTCAAAATAAGCTTAGTTTTAAGAAAATCGATAACGAACAAGATGCCAAAATCTGGTCTGATTTATACCCGAATGCTTTTGGATATGTGATCAGCAAAGAAATCCTGATTCACAATCATAATGATGTGCATTTCTATTTGGCTTTTCAGGACAATCAACCGATTGGGACTTTTATGCTTTTTCAAACCGGAAACAATATCGGAATTCACGGTGTTGGCGTTATCCCTGAAATGCGAAGAAAAGGCTTTGCTGAAGAAATCATGAAATTCGCTCTTAATCTTTCAATAGATTTAAAAGCTCATTATGCTTTATTGCAAGCTTCTGCAATGGGAAAAGATATCTATACCCGATTAGGTTTTGAGGATTTGTTTATCATTAAAAATTATGTCTTGAAAGCTGAGTAAAATGGCATTTATTGACATGGCACGCGGATGACACGGATTCGCTTCGCGAAAACGCGGATGTTCACGGATTTTTTATTTGCATTCTTGTCATCCTTAGCGAAGTCGAAGGATACGTAAGACGATCGACAATCATAATCAAACTGACTTCAATTTGCACGCGGATGACACGGGTTCGCTTCGCGAAAGCACGGATATTCACGGATTTTTTATTCGCAATCTTGTCATCCTGAGGAACGAAGGATCACACACGGAACTCTACAAAGATTGGCGATATAGATTGCGGAGTCTCTGGTGTGATCCTTCGTTCCTCAGGATGACAAACTATACGGGGAAACATTCTTATGAAAATGATTGCCCTAGCCCCGATAGAAGTGAAAATCCTTTTGTGCCGGTGTTCGGCACAAAAGATTGGAACGGATAGCGGGATTAGCTCCTAAAAAAAACTTTATTTATCATAGAAACCAACGCAAACTCAGTTTAAAAAAATCTATATTCTATTTTCTTTACTCTATTCTCTTTCTAAAATCTACACTCTAAAATCTAAAATCCTGTTCTTTGTCCTAAATGACCTTAAAAAAGTCGCAAATACCTATTCGCACAAAAAATAACATTTGTAAGTTTGTAATACATTAACTGATAACCACTTAAAAAACAAACCTATGAAAAAAGCAAAAATTATTTTTTGGATTACTACTATTATTATTTTTCTATTCGAAGGCGTTATGCCGGCATTAACTTCTCAGACTGAGCTTGCAAAAGAAGGAATTAAACACCTGGGATATCCGGAATATTTTGGAAATGCTTTAGTTGTTTTCAAAATTCTGGGAGTATTGGCATTGATTATTCCGCAAGTTCCTAAAAACATAAAAGAATGGGCTTATGCAGGATTTGGTTTCGATTTTATATTTGCTTCTATAAGCCACTTTGCAGTTGACGGAGTTGGTTTTCAATCCTTTTTCCCGTTGATCTTTTTAGTGATCCTAGCGATTTCATATCATTACTATCATAAAATCGAGCGGTATAAAAATATCGCTTTATAATTCAGGAACGATGATCGAGGTTTTTAAAACAAATGTTCAGAAAGTGGAGCAATCTCAAATGATTGTAGAAAAACTTTTGAAACATTTTCCAAACAGCGCAATCAACTTTGATTTGGAGGATTGTGATAAAATTTTACGGATACATAGTTTATCGATTTCAAACAGAAAAATTATTGCAATCCTTAAAGCAAACGGTTTTTATTGTGAGGTTTTGGCATAAAACAAACATCATAAATATCTGATTTATAAATTATTAAATTTAAAATTGTAATTTTATAATACTAATTACAAACCCAAAATCATGAATTTACCTTCAGGACATCAAACCATTATGCCTTATTTAATTCTAAAAGGGGCATCAGATTTTATCGATTTTACCAAGACAGTTTTCGGGGCAAAAGATGTTATAAAACCAGTTTTGCACGACGACGGAACTATAAGACATGCCGAAATCATACTCAATGATAGCACCATTATGGTTACCAACGCAAGTAAAGACTGGTCGAGCCAAACGGCAAACTTATTTGTTTATGTTGCTAATGCCGACGAAACTTATGCAAAAGCATTAGAAAATGGGGCCACCAGTTTAATGGAATTAAGCGATAAAGAATACGGCAGAACCTGCGGCGTAACGGATGCTTTTGGTAACGTTTGGTGGATTACCTCTATTACTACCTAATTTTTTTAATTTTAAAAATCAACAAAATGAAAACAGCACTTCAAAGAGATATTGTTGAAACCTTTAAAAAATTAAACGAAACCCTTTCCTCTTTTTCTGATGAAGAGATCAATACTGTTCCGTTTAAAGGAAGCTGGACGCCCGGACAAGTTGTGCAGCATATCATTCTGGGCAATTCCGGATATCCTGAATTATTTGCAGGAAATACAAAACCTACCATTCGCAAGTACGACGAACATGTAAAAGAACTCGAAGGAATATTTTTGAACTTCAATACCAAAATGGACGCTCCAGACTTCTTAAAACCAGAGGCAAAAAATTATAATAAAAATGCGTTAACTTTATCGTTGCTCAAAATAGAATCTGACTTATTAAACGCAGCCGAAAATAATGATTTAACACTGACTTGTCTGGATTTTCAGGTTCCGGGTTTCGAGAATTTCACCACTTACGAGTGGATTAATTTTGCTCTTGTACATTCGCAAAGGCATACGCATCAGCTTCAAAAAATTTCAAATTATATCACAACATTATAAATTATTATCACGCAATAATTATCTAAATGAAATCAAAATCAGGAACTATTTTTTTATCAGGATTAATTGCAGGAACACTTGATATTCTTGCCGCAGTTATTATTTATGCTGTTGTACTCGAAAAAACAACTGCCATAAAAATTCTTCAATCTATTGCAAGCGGCGTTTTTAAAAAAGAAGCCTATACCGGAGGACCGCAAATGGCATGGTTCGGACTTGGACTTCATTACCTGATTGCTTTTATTTTTGCCGGGTCCTATTTTATTATCTATCCTTATTTTCCTTTTCTAAAAAAGAATCTTATCCTTTCCGGAGTTTTATACGGCATTTTTGTTTGGATCATTATGAATCTTATTGTCCTTCCTATTACATTTCTTCTCTTACCGGAAAAACACTTCGATTTTCCTCTAATATTATCAATACTAATTTTGATTTTCTGCATCGGACTTCCAATTGCGTCTGTTACCAGAAAGTTTTATGCATTTCGTTGATATTTAGTTTCAGTTTTCAGTCGCAGTTTTCAGTCGCAGTTTTCAGTCTCAGTTTACAATCACGGTTTTCAGTCGCAGTCGCAGTTTGCAGTCTATAGGTTTTACTATGTACTGTGACTGTGACTGTGACTGTGACTGTGACTGAGACTGAGACTGAGACTGAGACTGAGACTGTAAACCGCGACTGCGACTGTACACTAAACAAGATTCTTACAAAAAACTACATTTATAAACGTTAAAATAACATTGCAATTATCTATAAATCAAAATTTTGACTTACTTTTATAATTCCCCCTTTTCGTTATAGAATTCCCACATAAACGCTTTTGAGTTAATTTTTTGATCGATTGGATCAATAAGGCCTTTGGGCTTAAGGTAATTTTAGATAAATATTTTAAAAGATATGAAAGTAGCTCAGAGACGGCTAAATTCATAGTCTTATAGGTACCAAAAAAGACTTATTAACTGAACTAAAAAAGAATCCCAATGAAAACGATATCAAATAAATCAAAAATAGTTTTTCTATCTACATTTCCACCAACACAATGCGGAATCGCAACTTATACACAAGATACCATTAAAGGAATTACCGATGTTTTTGGTAAATCGATTACCTGCGAAATATGCGAATTGGTAAAAGAACCAAAAGCAAATCCTACGCAAGCTTATACTTTAAACACAAAAAATAAAGAGGAATATACAAAGGTTGCTCTTGAAATTAATAAAGATAAGGCGGTAAAACTGGTACATATTCAGCATGAATTTGGTTTGTTTGATGGAAATTACGGAGACTATTTATTAGATTTTTTGAATGAAGTTAAAAAACCTTTAACCTATACCTTTCATAGTGTAATTCAGAATCCAAATAAGGAATTAAAAACATTTGTAAAACTGTTGCTTTCTTACAGCAATTCGGTTTTCGTGATGACTAATAAATCAAAAGAAATTTTGATGAGAGATTATGACATCGACGAAGATATTATTACTTGCGTGCCACACGGAACTCATATCGTTATTTATGAAGCTCCACAACAAGCCAAAGAAAAATTCAACATTCAGGATCGCAAAGTACTTGCTACATTTGGTCTTTTAGGAGAAGGTAAAAATATTGAAACAGGCTTAAAAGCGCTTCCAAAAATCATAGAAAATACACCAAATGCGCTTTACTTAATTATAGGCAAAACACATCCTAATTTAATTATCGATGGCGTTGATGCGTACCGCGATAAACTTGAAGGTATTGTTGCCGATTTAAACCTGCAAGATCACGTTCGTTTTGTAAATGAATATTTAGATACGAATGAACTTTTAGATTACTTAAAAGCAGCAGATATTTATCTGTTTACTTCTAAAGATCCTAATCAGGCAGTGAGCGGCACTTTTGCCTATGCTATGAGCTGTGCTTGTCCGATTGTAGCTTCGAAAATTCCACATACATTAGAAGTTTTAACTCCTGATTCAGGAATATTAGTAGATATCGGAGAGGTAGATCAATTTGCAGATGCAGCGATCAAACTACTTTCAGATGATCATCTAAGAGAAGAAATGGGAATCAACGCTTTTAGAAAAACCAGAGCGTCATCCTGGGAAAATGTAGCCATTACTCACATGGATACTTACAAGGAATTAATCGAAAATCCTGCAGAAATAAAATACACGTATCCATCTATTCAGTTAGGACACATCAAAAGAATGACTACTGATTTAGGAATTATTCAGTTTAGTAAAATTTCGATACCGGACTTAGAATCAGGATATACATTAGATGATAATGCACGCGCTTTAATTGCCGTTTGTATGCATTATAAACTTACTCAGGACAAAGAAGATTTAGCTTATATTTTAATTTATTTAGACTTTATCCTTCGTTGTCAACAGCCAAAAGGCAACTTTATCAATTATGTCGATCAGGAAAACCGCGAACATATTGAGCAAAATGCCGAAGTAAATCTGGAAGATTCGAATGCAAGAGCGATCTGGGCTTTAGGAACTGTAGTGGCCAACAAAGAAATTTTACCTGAGGCCATTGTAAAAAAAGCTTCTCAATGTTTACTGAATTCATTAAAATGGGCAGAGAGTATTCAATCGCCACGTTCTATTGGTTTTGCAACAAAAGGTTTGTATTTATATCACACTGCTGTTCCTAACTTATATGTAGCAGCAATTATCAATAAACTGAACGCTAAATTGCTTTCTAATTATGAAATTCACGCTTCCCACGATTGGAAATGGTTTGAAAATTACATGACTTACGGAAACGGAATTTTACCGGAATCTATGCTTTTTGCTTTTTTAACGACCAATAAACCTATTTACAAAAAAGTAGCTTTAGACTCTCTTGACTTTTTAATGTCGAAAATGTTTAAGGATAAAAACTTCAAAGTAATTTCAAACAATGGATGGTTGCACAGAGATTCACAAGAACAAGTTCACGAATATGGAGAACAACCTATAGATGTTGCCTACACGATTCATACATTAAATTCATTTTATAGTGCCTTTGGTACACCAGAATACAAACAAAAAATGAAGATGGCCTTTAATTGGTTTCTAGGAAAAAATCACCTTGGGCAAATTATGTATAATCCGATAAGCGGCGGTGGTTACGACGGACTCGAAAAAGATAACGTAAACCTAAATCAGGGCGCTGAATCTACAGTTTGCTTTTTAACTGCAAGATTATTAATGGAAAATCTTAAATTATCAGAAATAAAAGTAATTCCGCTTATGAAAGCCAAAACCGGAATTGCCATTAACTCATAATTGATTGACACTATATTTCTAACTAAATATACTATTGAACCCTAAAACTCCCTTTTCACAAAGGGAGTTTTTGTTTTTTAACATTTCGGGGACAACGTTACTTTATTCTATTTATTGTGTTTGATTATGTTAATTATATAAACTTCTAAAAAAGTTGTGTAAGATTTTTTCCGTACTTCTAAAGTAATTTTAAGTTATAATAATCAAGGGGTATACAACCTTTTAAACCATTGATTTTCATGCATTAGCTTTAACTTAAAAACATAGTATTTTGATACTTACTCTAAAAAATACATTCACGGAAATAGGAAACGCAACAGTGTTTGCAAAGCAGTTTTTTAAGGAGGTACTTGTTCCGCCTTATGAAACAAAAGAGTTTTTGAAACAATGTTATGTTATTGGCTATAAATCTTTACCGCTGGTAGCGATAACAGGCTTTATCATGGGTTTAGTACTTACATTACAATCCAGGCCAACCTTAGTAAAATTTGGAGCTGAATCCTGGTTGCCGGGTATGGTGGCTCTTTCTTTAATTAGAGAAATTGCTCCGGTAATTACAGCTTTAATTTGCGCAGGAAAAATTTCATCAGGAATTGGTGCCGAATTAGGTTCGATGAAAGTAACTGAACAAATTGATGCCATGGAAGTTTCTGCCATCAATCCTTATAACTATTTGGTCGTAACCAGAATCTTAGCCTGTACGCTAATGGTGCCTATATTAGTATTCTTTGCTGATGCAATTGGTATCATAGGCGGATACGTAGGTATCAATATTCACGGTGATGTCAATTTTTACCGTTATCTGACACAAATCCTGCAATCGCTTGAATTTCTGGATTTAATTCCCGCAACCATCAAAACATTCTTCTTTGGATTTTTTATCGGAATGATTGGATGTTATAAAGGCTTTAATGCTTCTAACGGAACTGAAAGTGTTGGTAAAGCAGCGAATTCAGCTGTTGTTACTGCTTCGTTAACCATTTTTATTATTGATATGGTGGCTGTTCAAATAACCGATTTATTTTTTTAAGATGATTAAGGAAAAAGAAAATATAGAAAAAGATAAAGCTGCTAAAACCAAAAAGCAAGATCCTATTATTGTGATTAAAGACTTGCATAAAACCTTTGGTAAAGACAACAAAGTCCTGCAAGGTGTAAATCTTACAGTAAACAAAGGCGAGGATTTAGTGATCTTAGGACGTTCAGGATCTGGAAAATCAGTTACTATAAAATGTATTGTAGGTTTAATTGAACCTGATCAGGGCGAAATAAAAGTTTTTGACGAAAATGTACTGAACCTAACAAAACCGGAACTGAATGAAATTAGAGTCAGAATTGGATTTTTATTTCAAAGTGGCGCTTTGTACGATTCAATGTCGGTTCGCGAAAATCTGGCTTTTACATTAAAAAAACACAAACGAGATTTAAGCGCCGAGGAAGTGGAAAGTGAAGTAATGGAAGCTCTTGATAATGTAGGATTGAGTGATGCAATTGATAAAATGCCATCTGAACTATCCGGAGGTATGCAAAAGCGAATTGGTCTGGCGAGAACCTTAATCCTTAAACCGGAAATCATTTTATACGATGAACCAACAACCGGATTAGATACGATAACATCGCGAGAGATCAGCGAATTAATTCTCGATATCAAACACAAACGAAAAACAACATCGATCATTATTACTCACGATATGGCTTGCGCCAAACTTACAGCAGACCGCATTATGGTTTTGAAAGACGGAGTAATACATGCCGAAGGAACATACGAAGAACTAGAAAAAGACGAAGACGAATGGGTACGTTCTTTTTTTCAATAATACTAAAAACAAATAATTAGAAATCATGGATAAGCAATCTGGATATACTTGGAAATTAGGAATGTTTGTAACAATAGGTTTATTGCTTTTTATAATGGCAATTTACTTTATTGGTAAACAAAAAAATCTTTTTGGTTCGACATTCAACATCACATCTCAGTTTAAAACTGTTAGTGGTTTGGAGGTGGGAAATAATGTTCGTTTTTCAGGAATTAATATCGGAACGGTCGAAGAAATTCAATTAATAAATGATTCATCGGTTGTGGTAAGAATGGTCATTAAGGATGAAGTTCGCGAATTTATTAAAACAGATGCCCGTGCAAGTATTGGTTCTGACGGATTAATGGGAGATAAAGTCTTAACGATTTCTCCGGGAGTTAAATCTACCAAAGTAATAGAAAACAATGGCGCAATTGCTTCTGTAAACGGAATCGAGATGCAGGATTTAATGAAAAGCGTAAAGAAAAGTGTTGACAATGCTGCTGTAATAACAGATGAATTGGCCATTTTTAGCCATAGTATGAATAACGGAAATGGAGCTTTGGCACGATTAGTTCGTGATGATAAAATGGCAAACAGCGTTTCAAATACACTTTCTAACTTAGAATCAGGTACAAAAGGCTTTAGCGAAAATATGGAAGCTGCAAAAAGCAATTTCCTGCTTAAAGGATACTTCAAGAAAAAAGAAAAAGAGAAAGAAAAGAAAAAAGAAGAATTAAAAGAGCAAAAAGAAGAGCAACAGGAAAAAGCGCAAAAAGCTAAAGAAGAAAAAGCAAAAGAAGACAAAGAGAAAGCGGAAAAGGCAGAAAAAGAAAAGGCTAAAGCTGAAAAAGAAAAAGCCGACAAAGCCAAAGAAGAGAAAGAAAAATTGGAAAAACAAAAAGCGGAAGACGCCAAAAAAGCCGAAAAAGGAAAATAAAACTACTCTTTTTGTTTACAATGCTATGAGCCCTATTTTAAAATCGATCCATGCATTCTCTATGGAATAAATTAAAATACTATGAAAACTTCATATAAAAATATAAGCCTGAAAATCTTAAAAGTAACAGGAATAGTAATAGCAAGTATCTTGCTATTACTGTTTTTGATACCATTGCTATTTCCCGGAACTGTTGCTACAGAAGTAAAAAAAATCGCTAACGAACGATTGGATACTAAACTGGATTTTTCGAAATCCAGACTTTCGTTTTTTACACACTTCCCTTCTTTAACCGTTTCACTTGATGATTTGTCTCTAACAGGATCAGCGCCGTTTAGCAATGATACTTTATTGAAAGCAGAGCAAGTCGCTTTTGGTATCAACTTAAAAAGATTAATTTTTGATAATGAAGTAAAAATTAATAAACTCTACGTTTCTAAAGCTTTAATCAATATAATGGTCAACCAAAAAGGGCAAGCCAATTATAATATTTATGTTGCTCCCGAAGATCGTGACAAAAAACCAAATGATCCTAACGCTCCTGAAGAAGGAACAGCCATTAGATTGGAACGAATTGACCTAAAAGATTGTCACGTAAAATACAACGACCGTTCGGCTAAAATTCTGGTCGATGCAAAAGGTTTTAATTATATAGGAAAAGGAAATCTTAGCGAAGATATTTTTGATTTAAATACCGATGCCCGAATTGACAATGTCGATTTCTATTACGACAGAACGGCTTATCTTAGAAAAAAAGAAGTTCGTGCTGATTTAATTACCAGAATCAACACGCATGCCCTTTCGTTTATTCTTCAAAAAAATGAGTTAAGAATCAATAAATTACCATTGAAATTCACGGGTTTATTTACCATTCTAAGAGAAGGATATAAAATAAATATCAAAGCAGCATCTGAAAATACAACCTTAAAAGATTTATTTTCTGTAATGCCTCCCGAATATTTAACCTGGATGAACGAAACCGAAATCTCAGGAAATAGTGATTTACTTTTTACTTTTAAAGGAGATTATAATGTTGCCAAAAAACAAAAACCAGATTTGGCTTTTAATTTAAAAATCGACAAAGGCGCCATAAATTATCAAAATGCCCCTGCTCCTCTTACTGATTTTCAAATGAATCTAAATGCTGTTTTACCTTCATTAGATATCGAAAAATTATTGATAAATCTTCAAACCTTTAAATTTAAAGTAGGCGAAAAGGATTATTTCACCGCTTATTTACGCAGCAAAGGGTTTAACGAAATGACCGTTGATGCAAGCGTAAAAGGCGCATTAGATCTTGCTACAGTTGATGCCGCGTTAGGATTAAGCAGTATCGATCTTAAAGGAACTTTAAAAACAAATATTCAGGCAAAAGGAATTTTTAGTACTTCGAAAAAACTATTCCCTAAAACAATTGGCGGAATTGCTTTGCACAACGGCTGGCTAAAAACCGACTCGTATCCTAACCCTATTAAAGACATTACGTTTGTGGCCAATGTGCTCAACAAAGCCGGAACTTTTCAGGATTTAATTGTGGCCGTGGCTCCTGCTTCTTTTGTTTTTGAAGGAAATCCAATGTATGTAAATGCTACATTATCTGATTTTAGTGATTTGGCTTATAATGCTAAAATAAAAGGAGAACTTAATGTGGGACGAATTTATCAGGTTTTCTCTCAAAAAGGACTTGATGTTACGGGTTATGCCAAAGCCGATCTTTCACTTAAAGGAAAACAAAGTTATGCGACCAAAGGGCAATATGACAAACTGGATAATCGCGGAACTATTATTTTAAAAAATATCAAAGCAACATCAGAACTTTTCCCAAAATCCTTTTTTATCAAACAAGGAAACTTCCGTTTTCAGAACGAGAAAATGTGGTTTGAAAGATTTGACGCGACTTACGGAAAATCAGATTTTGCCATAAACGGATATTTACTTAATACCATTAATTATTTTCTGGAATCGCACGGAACTTTGAGCGGAAACTTTAACATGAAATCAAAACTGATTAATGTGGATGAATTTATGGCGCTTAAAAAAGGCGAAAATACGGATCGAAATATCGAAGTAGAATATGCCAAAGAAGATCATCCAAAAATGAGCGGCGTTGTTATTGTGCCTAAAAACTTAAATGTTGCCCTTACGGCAAATGCGGATAAAGTAGAATACAACGGATTGGTTTTAAACAAACTTACTGGTAAAGTCGGAATGACAAAAGAGGGGTTTTATTTAGAAAATGCCAATTTTAATATTATCGATTGTTTAGTAGGAATCAATGCAACTTATAAAGACGAATCGCCAACATCAGCACATTTTGATGCACATTTTACAGCTAAGGATTTTAGTGTACAACGCGCTTACAAAGAAATCCCGATGTTTCATGATATGGTTACAGCGGCAGAAAAAGCACAAGGAATTATATCTGTAGATTATAAAGTAAAAGGCGATTTAGACGGCAATATGAGTCCGATTTATGCTTCTCTTCAAGGTGGTGGAAAACTGAATTTACGCGATGTAAAAGTCAAAGGATTAAAATTATTTGACGGCATTAGTTCACAAACCGGACAAAAAGGCCTTGATGATCCTAACTTAAAAGGAATCGAAATCAACTCAACTATCGATCGTAATTTAATTCATATAGAAAGCTTCACTTTTAGTGTCGCCAGTTTTAGACCTACAATAAAAGGAACCACAAGTTTCGACGGACTTTTAGATTTACGCATGCGATTAGGTTTGCCTCCTTTTGGTATCATAGGATTTCCTATTGTTATTACCGGAACGCATGAAGATCCTAAAATTAAAATCTTTAGTAAAACCGGTCAAAAAATTTATGAAGCCATTTATGATGAAAAACACAATAAAGTTGTTCGGAAAGAAAAAGCAAGTAAACGTAAAAGTTAAATTCAAATGAAAACTAAAAAACAAAACAAGACCAGTGCTTTCGAAAAGTTCGCGACTCATGTTTCTAAAGCCGCAGGAAGTACAACCGCTTTTATTGGTGCCTTTTTACTTGTAGTAGTCTGGGCCGTTTCGGGACCCATTTTTGATTACTCAGAAACCTGGCAGCTAGTTATCAATACCGGAACAACAATTATTACTTTCCTGATGGTTTTTCTTATTCAGAAGGCACAAAATAAAGATTCGCTTGCCATTCAATTAAAGTTAAACGAATTGGTGGCATCCAACGAATATTCCAGTAATAGTCTGGTAGATATTGAAAGTATGACCGAAGAAGAAATGATCATTGTACAAAAATACTATCATAAACTGAGTGAATTGGCCAAAGAGGACGAAAGCATAAGAAGTTCCCATTCTATTGCAGAAGCCTCTGAACAACACGAAAGAAAAGACAAAAACAGAACTAAATTACGTACCCGAAATATAACCAAAAAATGAAACTACGTTCCTCTGAAACTTTTTGGCCCTTAAAAAGCGCCATGAAATACAGTTATCCGTCTATAGATGCCGATCTTTCTACTGAGATTCTAATTATTGGCGGAGGAATTACCGGAGCTTTAATCGCTTATAAATTAATCTCCGAAGGCAAAAAAGTAATACTTGTTGACCGACGCGACGTTGCAAACGGAAGTACTGCCGCAAGTACAGCTTTGCTGCAATACGAAATCGACGTTTCGCTGCATGAACTCATAAAAATCAGAGGAACCGAATGTGCTGTAGACAGTTACACCAATGGTAAAAAAGCCATCTTTGATTTGCGTACCATTATAGATACCATAAAAAGCGAGTGTCAGTTTGAGTTTAAAAAAAGCATTTATTACTGTTCCTTAAAAAAAGATATTCCGTTTTTAAAGAACGAATTTAAATGCCGTAAAGAACACGGATTTGATGTGAACTGGCTCGAACGATGGGATTTAGAGAAAATGGGCTTAAATGCTATTGCAGCCATTGAATCTAAAACTGCAGCCGTAATGGATCCTTACAAACTTGCGAATGATTTACTGCATTACTGCAAAAAAAAGGGAATGCAGATTTTTGACCGTACCAATATTACGTCCATACAAAATCAAAAGTCAAAATCGATAGCGCATACCGAAAATAAATTTACAATCACCGCAGAACATATCATTCATTGCAGCGGTTATGAAAGCACCGAAACATTAACCGAAAAAGTGGTAGACTTAAAAAGTACGTTTGTCATTGCATCCGAAAATCTGGAAGTTTTACCAACGGCTTTTAAAAACGCTATTTTTTGGGATACTTCTTCGCCTTACTTGTATTTTAGAGTGACCCCAGATAACAGAATTATCATGGGTGGCGGCGATGAAGATTTTAAAGATGCTAAAAAACGTGATAAACTATTGCCTAAAAAAGAACAATATCTATTACGACATTTCAAGAAAAAATTCCCCAATATCAATTTCAAAATTGATTATTCCTGGGCAGGAACTTTTGGAGAAACAAAAGACGGCCTACCCTACTTTGGAAAACCCGACCCAAACAAAAACGAACATTACGTCCTCGGCTTTGGCGGAAACGGCATCACCTTTAGCGTTATAGGCATGAACTCTATTATGGATTCTATTAATAATAAGAAGAATCAGGATTTAGAGTATTATCGTTTTGGGAGATAAATAAGGTACAAAGGCCCAAAGGTTCAGAGGGACAAAGGTTTAAACTTTTCAGCCTTTATTTCTCTGAACCTTTGTTACTTTGTCACTTTGAACCTAGATTTTTAACTCCATCTGAATATTACAACGCTTATAAGGTGTTGCCAAACCGTATACACGCTGGAAACCCAGTTTATAATACAAATTAATGGCAGGTTTCAAGATCGTATTACTTTCCAGATATATGATGTTTGCTCCTAATTCTTTGGCGCTTTTTACGATGGCCTGACCTAATAAAAATCCAATGTTTTTTCCTTGTGCTTTTGGAGAAACTGCCATTTTTGCCATTTCAAAATCATAATTTGAATCCTTCATTTTGATGAGAGCGCAAACTCCAACGGGTTCATTGCGGTACAAAGCCACAAAAATTTTCCCTCCTTTGTTTAAGATATATTCTTCAGGATTATCCAGCGCTTTATAATCCGCTTCTTCCATTTCGAAGTAAGTCGAAATCCATTCTACGTTTAGGGATTTGAAAGCGTCAAGATATTGAGGTTCGAATGCTACGATTTGCACATCGTGACTTTCACGCTTTTTCTTCGCTTCGGTTACTCTTTTAAGCAAGCTTTTTTGTTCCAGTAAAAATTCCCATTCTTCGAGGGCTGCCCAAAGATTGTGTTTAGATTCTGTTATTAAGCTGTCAACAGCGGCTTCAACATCTTGTAATTGCAGTTTTAGTTCTTTCGAAAATTCCCATCCCTGTTTGGTGAGACCTACAATGTTTCTGCGTTTATCGTTGCTTTTCAGGCTTTCTTCTACCAATCCTACAGCAATCATTTCCTGAACAATTTTACTTACAGAGGGTTGCGAATGACCAATTTCATTAGCGATTTCGGTAATTGTTATTTCCCTTTCATCCATGAGCGTATAAAATACAGGAAACCACTTTGGCATAAAAGTCATCCCATAAGACTCATATATTTTGGCTGCATCATCTGTGATAATGGCCGTCATTAAACGTAAGCGACTTCCTAAAGCCACTTTACCTACTTTGTCAAAAAATTCCATATATAATTAATTACATAACTAGTTATGCAAATGTATATATTTTTTAGATACTAAGGTTCTAAGTTGCTAAGAATCTAAGTTTTTTTTAAAAAAAATTCCAAATATCTTATGAAAACGAATGCATTAGCCCTGCTGATACAAGTGCAAAACAACAAAGTTATTTTGTAGAGACGCACAATAGTTCGTCTTTCCTAGAAAAAAACATGTTATGAAAACGAATGCGCTAGCCCTGATAGAAGCGGTATCCTTTTTCTGGCTCCTTTAGCCAGGAAAAGATACAAGCGGATAGCAGAAAATAGCTCCTGAAGAAAATTATGAACACAAAAAAAAGACACACATTATGTACGTCTTATCTAAATATTTGCAAGCAAAAAAACTTAGCAACTCAGAACCTTAGTAACTTAGCAGCTTTTAATCAAGCTGTTATAGCCAAAGGATTCAAATTGAATTTATATTCTTTTGGGCTGCAATTGAATTTTTGTTTGAATATTTTTGAGAAATAGCTTCTGCTGGTAAAACCAATGCAATAAACGATTTCGGATATATTGAGATCAGAAGTTCTAATTAAGATTTCGGCTTTCAGCACGCGCATGTGGGTAATGTAGTCGTTTACCGTTCTGTTGTGTATGAGTTTAAAACCTTCCTGCAATTTATTTGGCGACAAACCTGATTTTTTGCTTAACGATTTAATCGTAAAAGCTTCTTCTGGATTGGCTTTGATGGCTTCAGAAAGTTCTTTGATTTCCTCCATTTCACGCAACGTCAAGCAATTGGTATCTTTGGCATTCATGCATAAATCGTCAGTATGTTGCTGAATTTCCATTGCCAGGATAATTCTTAAAATGCCTTCTTTTAAAAGATTTCTAACAATTCCGGTTTGTGTAACGGCATTTAACTGTTCGATTTTTTCGGCTATTTTTAAGTTATAAGAACCTACGTAAAAGAAATCCTGAACGGTATTGTTTTCGAAGAATGTTTCTTTTACTTTTTGGTTTAATGAGTTGGCAGGATCCTGATGCAAAACATGAGTTCCTACGATTATTAAGGTAAATTTTGTGTTTTTATCTTTTTCAAAAAACAGCACATTATCCTGATTTTTCTTTGAGGTGACAATCGCGGTCTGAAATGTTTTAAATTTTCGTTCTTCGCCAGTAGTGCCAAAACTATGTGACAAACTTCCTTTAGAGCAATAGGCAAAATAAACCGGTGATTCGATAGGATTTACAATATCCATTCGAACATCTGCAGCAAAAGTCATATCGAACTCAACGTACGAAATATTATCATTGAATGAAGCACCAATTATAGATCCTTTTGCAAAACTATTGTTCGTTTCGAGCGTGTATTCGTCTAAATCAAAAGTTACTTTACCGCCTAAATTAGTATGTAGTTCTTCAAAAATATTTTGAATTTTTTCTGTATTTATAGTAACTATTTTCATTTTGCAAGGGATTTTAATTCAACTTCATTTTATATAGATTTTACAAAAAAAGAAAGTCCGTTTTGTGGTATTGGATTTCTAAAAATCTACGATTCAAAGTTCGCCCACAAGTCAGGCAAAAATGTTATATAATTTTTCTAAATTGTTTTATAATTACTTCTGCATGATGTTTTTAACGGTAATATTTTTTACCTTTCTACTATAATAGTAATACATATATGAAAAGTTTTTCGTTTGCACCAATATCAAACAACGAGGCTAACATTTTGATTCTGGGCACAATGCCGGGAACAAAGTCATTAGAACTGAACCAATATTACGGTCATAACCAAAATAATTTCTGGAAATTCATGTTCGCCATTTTTAATGAAGATTTCTCGAATGATTACGAAACTAAAAAAGCGCTTTTGCAAAAAAACAAAATTGCCTTATGGGATGTCTTGCAGTTTTGCGAAAGGGTTGGAAGTTTAGACAGCGCGATAAAAAACGAAATCGCGAATGATTTTGAAACGTTTTTAAAACAACATCCCAACATTAAAACGATATTATTCAACGGACAAAAAGCGGCGGCGTTTTTTAAAAAATATGTTCAGCTAAAAAATTCGTATCAACTTATAACTTTACCGTCTACAAGTCCGGCAAATGCAGCAAAAACATATCAGTCGAAACTAGACGAGTGGAAAATCATAAACACTTTATCCTAAACAAAACAATAAAAAAAATATGCAGTCAACCCTAAAAGTTGAAATAATATAACATTTGCCTTTTAAAATATAACAGCTTTTTTTACCAACCCAACTAATTTTACCAAAGAGATTAAAGACAGATTAAAGCCATTGAAAAAGAGAATGAAAGTGAGGCTTTTTAAATATAGATACTACTAAGAGAACTTGAAAAAGTTTAATTATAAAGAGAACATTGGTTATGTTAGTTTATTTTTGGAAAAAAAGCTATTCTATTTTTTTAGGGTAGCTTTTGTTTTTTTTGATATCAAACCGTAAATAAATAATTATGAAAATCCAGACCTATTACAATCATATCAGGTTTTATACCCCGCATCATTTTGTTTACTACCCTATTCTTACCATCTTTCTGGCGGCAAGTATTTACTTTGCTTTTACAACAAACGATACCTTAATATGGTCGTTTATTAGCGTTGTTTTTGTGTTTTTATTTTGCCTTGCATTTATGTTGCGCCAGCACTATGCCCTTATTCTGCAAAACAGAATTGTGCGACTGGAACTTCGTTACCGCTATTTTACCCTAACCGGAAAAAGATTCGAGGAAATCGAATACAAACTAACCGATGATCAGATTTTTGGACTTCGCTTTGCGCCAGATAACGAACTTTTGCCTCTTATAGAAGACGCACTAAAAAATAACCTAAGCGGAGACGCCATAAAAAAGGCAATCGTACACTGGAAAGCCGATTATAACCGGGTATAAAATTTCAATAAAAACGCAGGTTTATTTAGGCGGTTTTTCTTTTATGATTAAATAAAATATAAATCAAGAATCCAATTAGCCAAGCGCCTACAACTACGGCAAAGAAGATTTCGATAATCGACGGATGGAGATATTTTGGTTCGTAGAACAATCTTTCCAGCGTATCAAATTTTTCTGTTAGCGCCTTTCTGTCATAATTATTTCTAATCGCGTTCAACGGTTCGCGAGTATTCTTTTGATAATGGCGCACATCTTTTGCCAGATCCTTAGGCACCAAACTCGTTTCGATTTTGTATTTTCTTAAAAGCGTATCCAGTTGCTTAAAATTATTAAGCAACGAATCCTCCTTTGTTTTATAAAGCAATTTATAACGTTTCACCGCAGCATCATATTGCTGTTTTTCTATCGGGATGCCTTTTACAGGTTTGTACAACGCTTTATTCTCAACAAAAATGCAAATATTCTCGTCGTAATCAGGATTTACACGCATTCCTTTATAGATAATTTCCGTACTGTCTTTTATCACATTTTTCTTGATGATACGTTCCAAAAGCTCTTTTTTACCAAATCCAATACTATCTAAAATCGTACTTGTAGCAGCCGAAACTTTATTCAAATCCGTTGTTAGCATTTTTAGCGTATCAATACTATAATAATTATACTCTACGCTATAATAATTACCATACAAAGTACTATCGACCACCTCGATAACCGGATAAGGTTTTGGATATAAAATATTTACCGGATTAAATAATTTCTCTGAACTATAAGAAGTATAATTATACAAAAACGGACGCAAAACATTCAATAATTCCTTATCCTTATTCAGTTTTGCCTCAGACAATTCCGTTCTCATCTTTGCATTCAGTCCGAAACTGTAACTAACAAAAAACGAAAAACTAAAGAAAGAAATCAGCAGTAACAAACCGCCAATTTTAAGCAGATTTACAAAAGAATAATTTTTCCTGGAATGATTTTTCAATAAAAAAATCAAAAAGAAAAGTAAAAACAAACCGGTTACAAAAAAGTGCGAAATAGACACATCATCATAAAACTTAAACCTGTAAAACTCTGTATAAATGTCGATATTCCCAATTCCTTCAAACTTAAAATAGCCATATAAAAAATAGCCCAAATGAATCAATAATATTACTACGAAAGACTTTACAAGGTATTGTTTTAATTTTTTATCCATAATTGTTTTCAGATTATACTTTCAAATATAACGTAAATCAATTACAATGGCAATTGCAAAAATCAAAATTCAATGGCAATGACAAAAATCAATTACAATCGAAAATAAGATATAATCTAAAAATTTGAAATTGAATTTTGATATTGAGTTTTTGAATCTGGGCGTGCCATGCGGCTAGAAATCTAAGACCTAACAGGTTTTAAAAACCTGTTAGGTCAAAAAAGACGCACAGCAGCGCGTCTATATATTAAACCTTAGATCTTAGAATCTTAGCAACTTAGAACCTTAAAGAAAAACCTTAGACCTTTAGAATCTCAGCAACTTAGAACCTTAAAAAAAACTTAGAACCTTAGAATCTCAGCAACTTAGAACCTTAAAAAAACTTAGAACCTTAGAACCTCAGTAACTCAGAACCTTTACTTAACCTCAAATCCTTCCTTCACAATTTCCTTTTCAACCTTATTAATAAGTTTATTCATTTTGCCTGTAAGTCTTTCTTTCTTCCAGTCGCCTTTCGCATAAATAAGCATCGTAACAATAGCCGTAACAACCGTCGAAATTGGGAAAGCCCACCAAATACCAATTGCCCCAAGCGAAGTATTATGAGATAATATATACGCCAGCGGAAACTGCAAAACCCATTGCGAAACCAGCGTTAAAATCATAGGAAGCGTCGTATTACCAACAGCCCTGAAAACGCCCAGTAAACACATCTGAAGTCCCAGAAATCCCCATGAAAGACACGTAATTCTTAAAAAAGTTGTTCCTCCCGCAATTACCTCAGGCTCGTTTGGAACGAAAAAAGCAATTAAATAAGGCGCCAAAATATAGGCGATTATTCCAATTCCCGTTAATAACCCAAAACCTAAATAAGCACCTAATTTTGCGATTTTACCCGCGCGAAGCATATTTCCCGCACCAATATTCTGACCCACCAAAGTCGCAATTGCCATAGAAAGTCCAAGCGCCGGAATCATAATAAGCTGTATTAAGTTCGAGCCCGCTCCGTAAGAAGCAACAGTTGTTGTACCAAAATGCACAATTAAAAAAGTAATAGCAGTTAAACCAATTGCTCTCATTGATTGTTCGATCGAAGAAGGAAAACCAATTTTAAAAGCTTTTTTAATATGTTTAAAATCGGGTTTAAAATCTTTGGTCTGCAAATGAATACCATGTTTACCTCTAAACAAAATCACAAATCCAATAATAATCGCCAGACTTTGCGTTGATAAAGTTGCCAAAGCCGCTCCTTTTACACCCATTGCCGGAATAAAATGCCATCCAAAAATAAACAACGGATCTAAAGCAAAATTCAGAATCACCGTTCCCAATACAATATAAACCGGTAAAGTAACACGCCCAACCCCTCGCATAACCGACTGGAAAATCATGAAACTAAAACTAAAAACAAGTCCCATAAAAGCAATTTGCATAAAGCCCAAAGCATCTTTATAAACGGTTGGCGTTACTTTTAGAATTTGCAAAAAATACGGACTCATAAAATAACCGATAATCGATAAAACAATCGACGCCGAAATTACCATAAGCAATGTTTGAGCGGCGACGTGATTTACCATTTCCTGCTGTCCTGCACCAAAATATTGTGCAATAAGTATCGATCCTGCAATGGCCAAACCGGTTCCTAAAGCAATCATCAAGAAAATTACGGGCGTACTTACAGATACGGCTGCAACGGCGTCTCCGCCCAATCGTCCCACCCAAAAAGCATCTACTAATTGATAAGCGGCTTGTAGTAAATTAGCAATCATAATAGGCACCGCTAATTTTAATAAGGAAGAAAGTATAGGACCTTCTAATAATTCGTTTTTATTCATTTTATAAATTTTTCTTTAGCCACAACCCGAGCGATAGCGAACAGGTGAAGCAATTGCACAAATTTCACTAATTAATATTCTGCTAATTCCTGCAACAATTAAAAATTCGTGCTAATTTGTGAAATTCGTGGCAACTTTTTTATTCAATTAAAGCGTATCTAATTTGTCTGCGTAACCTCTGATTGTTTGTAAAGCTTCTGATCTTTCTTTGACCGAAAAAACAGCCAAAACCTCATCTTCTGCCCTATTCATTAAAATTCTAATATTCTTGGCCAAATCAATTCCTTCATCTGTAAGACTTACGATATTCTTTCGTTTATCGCCTTTGTCTTTTTTAACGACAACCAAACCTTTCTTTTCTAAGGCATTGATACTTCTTAAAATAGACGATTTATCCCGCATGGTAATATCGGAGAGCTCTCTTTGCGAGCGGTTGTCGTGCTGAAGAATCATAATCAGCGGGAGTTGTTCTAACTGCAAAGTAATTCCTGCTTCGCTCATTAAGGCATTAGTATGACGAAAGATCGTACGCTTCATTCGATGTATCTGAAAGAAAAAACTATCTGAAATGTTCTCTCTAGAAGTATTAAAATCTGTTTTATCTTTTTTCATGATACAAAATTACGAAAAAGAGTGACATGTCAACTAATTTTAACAAAACCCATAATTTACTGATAGTCAATCGATTTATTCAAATAATAAAGATCAAAAATAAAAATGCATGATTTTTTTTGTTAACTTTAAGTGTTAAAAATTTATCAATAAAATTTAAAAATAAATACAATGAAAAACTTATTTTATTTTTTGATAGTTTCCTTTTTATCCCTTTCCCTTCAGGCTCAAACCACCGCCGAAATTCCGGTAGAAAATGCTCTCCCAGCTTTACAAAACAATGCTTCAGAAGATTTTCAGGATTACGACGCTAAAGATTTACCATGGCACGACAGACGTTTTAAAGTAACTGCCGGAGCTTTTTTTCCTGTTAATAATACTGAAATCGAAGTTGGAACCAATAACGGAAACAGAGGTACTAAAATTGATCTCGAAGACGATTTAGGCTTTTCGAAATCAAGTGCCTCCTTTATGGCAACGTTTGACTGGCGCATTTCAAAAAGATCCAGACTAGGTTTTGAATATTTCTCTTTAGACAGAAGTTCTACAAAAACGCTTCAAAAAGAGATCACTTTTGGTGAACACACCTACAATGTAAATACAAGTGTAACAGCCTTTTTTGATGTTCAGATTGCGAGAATTGCTTACGGTTATGCTTTTTTAGCCAAGCCAAAATATCAGGCGGGTTTATTAATTGGGGCCCACGTACTTTTTACAGATGTGGGTTTGCGTGTTAATGCGAATCAGCTTAGTGCAGAATATAAAGATAGTTTTAATTTCACTGCTCCCCTACCAGACATTGGGATTTGGGGTGATTTTGTATTAGCCAAACGCTTTGGATTGTATGTCAACGCCAATTATCTCGCCCTAAAAATCGACGATATCGATGGCCGAATCATCAGCTATAATCTTTCTCTTTTATACAATGTGCACAAAAACTTTAGCCTTACTGCTGGATATACGGGACTGAACTTTAAAGTTGATGCCGTAGAAAAAAGACTCAACGGCTTTTTGAAATGGGGATACAACGGACCTACTTTAGCCGCTGCTTATACTTTTGGCGGGCATATTTCGTATAATAGACATTGATTTTTTTGGAGGTACTAAGGTGCTGAGTTGCTAAGGTTCTAAGATGATGTTGTTTTGATTTGGTAGGGTGAATAAAATCCTTATATATCCGCGTTTTCGCATTGCGAATCCGTTTAATCCGCGTCTCATTTCTGACATAGTAATCGCAAAACAACCACAATCTTGTCATCCTGACAGAGGAAGGATCACACACGTAAATCGACAAAGATTGGCGATTCTGATTGCGGAGTTTCTAGTGTGATCCCTCGTTCCTCGGGATGACAAGATTGCGCATAATCTGTTAATAAACAAAAATAACAAACCCGATATCTTTTTCAAGACATCGGGTTCATTGCTCAAACTTACACTCAAACTTAAACTTAACTCAAAATAATATTAAACTAACTTATTTCTCAATTGGAGAGAATTTTATAGCTGTTCCTCCACCAGCTGCCAACTTAAGATCTAATATTGTTTTACTGTTTACTTTTTGTTTTGCAATTGTCACAGGATACGGATTTGTTTTATAATTCGCTCCTGTTCCATCGGCATAGATTTCGGCTTCGTATTCTTTTCCGGCATCTAAAAATGATAGATTTACTTTTAGATTTCTGGCGAAACTATTGGTGATCGCACCCAAATACCAGTTTTTCTCATCCCAGTCTTTTCTGGCAATGGTTGTGTATTCTCCTATTTTAGAATCTAAAACTTTAGTGTCTGACCAAGTACACGGAACGTCTTTTATAAACTGAAATTCCGGTTTTCCTTCGTAATTCTCCGGTAAATCAGACGCCATTTGCAGCGGACTGAAAATGATTACATACAATGCCAATTGGTTTGCTAAAGTAGTTTGCACTCTCGCTCCCGAAGGTGTTTTATAATCAAAATTAAAGTTCCCCGGTGTGTAATCAAACGGGCCGGAAAGCATTCTTGTAAATGGCAGGGTAGTTAAATGTTCTGGAGTATTTCCGCCATCAACAGACCATGCATTGTATTCTTGTCCTCTTCCGCCTTCTTGCGTCATAAAGTTCGGGTAAGTACGTTGTAATCCTGTTCCTTTTATAGGCTCATGATTGTCGATCATGATATGGTATTTAGCCGCAGTTTCCATTACTTTTCTGTAATGACGTGCTCCGTACTGGCTATCGTGCCATTCTTTTTTGTCTAAATACTTATTTACATAACCGGTTTTTACGGTATTTACGCCCATTTTCTGATACAATTTAAAGGCATCTTCTAACTGACTTTCGTAATGTTTTGTGGCTCCTGCCGTTTCGTGATGTCCTATTAAACGAACATTTTTAATCGCGGCATATTTCGTGATTTCTTCAAGATTAAAATCAGGATAGGCTTTTACAAAACTAAAAGAAGATCCGTCGGCAGTCCAGTCGCCATCCCAGCCTTCGTTCCAGCCTTCTACCAGAACTCCGTCTAAATTGTTTTTCGCAGCAAAATCAATGTATTCTTTTGTATTCTTAGTCGTTGCCCCATGTTTAGGCCCTTGTCCCCAGGTGAATTTTTCTAAATGCATTCCCCACCAGATTCCGATATATTTTGAAGGCGTGATCCAGGAAAGGTCTTCAATTTTTGAAGGTTCATTTAAATTCAGCATAATGGTAGATGTTGCTACTTCGCCGGGAGTTTTCCCTACTACAATAGTTCTCCATGGTGTTTTAAACGGAGTTTCAGCATATACTTTTACGCCATTAGCCCACGGCACTAATTCGCTTTTGTATTGTTTATCATTTGTTTTTAATAACGTCATTGAGGCAAAATCGGTTAGGTTGGCTTCGTGAATCGCCACAAATAATTTTTCTTTGGTTTCTAAAGTCGCCGGTGTATTGATGGTATCGGTTTTACTAACAGGCGTTTTACGGTAGGTACTTTCGTAATAGCTGTTTTCGCGATGCACCGGAATCCACCAAACATCATTATCTGATTTAAAGGTAAATTGTGTGATTTCGTTTGAAATTTCTACTTTACCTAAGTTAGGCTGTTTTGGAAATTCGTATCTAAAACCAACACCATCATCAAAAACTCTGAAAATAATATCAACCAAACGCTCCTGTCCTTTTGATTCTTTCAAATGCACAATCAATTCGGTGTGGTGATCTCTTACTTTTTTAAATTCACCCCAAGGTTGTTCCCATGTTTCATCAGCCGATTTTTCTTCGGTAGCCACTACTTCAAAACCATCCGTCATTTTTTGAATTCCTTTAAATTCAAATCCAAGTAAAGATGGTTCTATTACTGATTTTCCGTTTGAGGTTAAACTATATTGAGGCTGTCCTGAAGGAGTTAATTCAAAAATTAATTCGGTATTTTTTCCGGGAGAACTTATTTTGTATGTTTTTTTAGTACTGCAGGCAACGATCAACATTGATGCTAAAGCGATTAGACAGTATCTATATTTTATGTTTTTCATTATTTAATTGTATTAATTACAACTCTTTATTTAATTTCGTTTAGTAATTGTTTTGCTTTTGCAGGCTGCATCGAAACAAAATAATTAAAAGCCTGATCTAATTTTTTCTGGGCATCGGCATTGCCTTTCTTTTCTACTCGCAGATTGTACATTTTACTGATATCAGGAAAAACAGTTTCGGTGCTTTTTACGCCCGCAAATGCTTTTACCTTTTCGATATATGAATAACCAAATTCTACTGTTGGTTCGAACATTGTTCCTTCTCCAAAGTCATTCCATGTAATTAGTTGCAGGTAATTTAAATTCGCATTTTTAGCCAGAGAAAGTGTTTCATCAAGAGTTGCTCCGTTGTTGTGTTCTATGGTCCATCCAATTGCAGCTCCGCCACCACCTTCGGCATAAAAATCTTTAAAACCAGGATAAGCGCCTCCCATTGCAACAGCTAGTTTTGGTTTGTTATTTGTATAAAAATTATTCAGATAGGTGTTGTTTTTATATACCCAGGCATATTCTCCGGCGGCATTATCTCCTGCATCTCCAGATTCGTTCCAGAGTGTTAAAAAAGTAGGTTTTGCGGTCAGGGTATTAAAAACGTTGGTCCATTCGGCAGGTGTTTGCAATACGATTGGTCCAAAATTTAGCAATAATGGTTTTCCGTTTATTTTGATGTAATTTTTATCATCAAAGTAATTTTTCTCCATATAAGCCAAATCTGTTTTTGCTGCGCTGGTAACAGAAATTGCTTTTCCGGCATTTACTACGTTAGGCAAAAAACGATCTTCATAAACAATGGCATAATCTAATCCTACTTTGTCTAACATGGCAATAAGCTGTTCTGTATTTTCTTTTACCATTCGATAATCGTTTACATCAAAAGTGCCGTACCAATCGATTAGAATACCATCGATTCCTGAATACTTCATCAATAATAAATGATTTTCGATCACATTTTTATCGCCTGAATGATAAGGGCCAATGAGTGGATAATAATACGACGCAATTTCTCTGCGATTGTTTGCGCCTATGTTGTTTGGATTTTTGTTGGTCATTGTCCAGTGATATCCCCATTTTTTATCGGCACTACTTTCATTGGTCTCAAACCAAGGCATATAATGAACATAAATTTTGGTGCTATTTGTTTTTTCAATCGCAACAGGTTCAAATGTTTCCGGTTCTGTAGGTTTATCAGAATTTTTATCGTCGCTGCTACAAGCCGTGGCGACAATAATATTCATGATCCCAAAAAACAATAATGTGATAGATCTTTTCATATTGATGTATTTATTTTTATATTTTTTTGCCACAGATAAAAGCAATTAAAAATTCAGAATTAAAAATTAAAATATTTAAGCATCATAATACTCTGAGTGATTTTTTTTATGGAAATACAGCAGATTTTTAATTTTTAATTCTCAATTTTTAATTTAAAAACTTTCTATTCTTAAAACATGTCAGCCTTCCACGACTAACCAACACGGAAGACTGACATTCAATAACCTAGTTTACAGGATACCCAGGATTTTGTACTAAATTTTTATTTGTTGTTAAAACTGTACTCGGAATTGGGAAAATCGCTCTGTATTTCTCTGTTGGTCCTTTTTCCCACCATGAATTGAAGAATGTTCCAAAACGAATGTTATCTGTTCTTCTTCTTCCTTCAAAAGTAAATTCCTTAAGTAATTCTTTGTCTATAAAAGGAAGATCGATTATTGTAGGCATTTCTTCTCCGGCACGAGCTGTAATTTGTTGTACAAATGGTTTTGCTAAATCAGCAGATCCTAAGCGTACATAACATTCAGCCTGCATCATTAAGATCTCGGCATAACGAATTAAAACGAAATCGTGATCACGCTCCCATTGTTCTCCGGCTTTCATTTCGTATTTTCCTAAACGAACTCCCTGATTTTCTTTTGCATCAGCAACACTTGTAACTTCTTCTGTATAGGTTAAAGGTTCTCCGTTATCCATAATAATTACAGAACCTGTTGCTACACTAATCTGATCGCCTGCAACCATACATTTTCTTCTTTTATCTGTGGCAGCAAAAGCAGAGTAAACACCTGGTTGTGCACACATTCCGTTTGCACTCCAAGGATAATCTAATCCTGTAGCAGAAATTGTCAATTTATGTAAATAATGAAGAGACATTGAGTTCATATAATTTCCTACTGTTCCTGCTTTTTGATCGTAAGGAATAGAGAAAATAATCTCTGGTGATTTTTCATTTTCTGTAGCAAAATTGGCGAAGAAATCCGGCGCCAAAGTATACCCTGTTACTTTTTGACACATGTTGATACAATCCTGCCAGCGTGGTGTACCAATAAAAGCTTCTGAATTTAAATACAATCTAGCTAATAACGAATAGGCTACGTTTTTTGTGAATTTAGAATACACCACATTTGATGTTAAATACGGAAGCGCATCCAACAATTCTTTTTCTACGAAATCATATACTTGTTTTCTGGTAGAGTTTGATGGCAAAGAGGTATCTTCAAAATTCACTACGATTGGCACATTACCGAATAAATCTAAAAGGTTATAGTAATAATAGGCTCTTAGCGATTTTAATTCTGCATAAATTGGTGCCTTTGCCGCATCTGTCAAGCTTGATTTATCTACCTGATAAATAATCGAATTAATTTTAGCAATTCCGGTGTAGTTGTAACGCCATGCTGATAAAATCATACGGTTGTCTGCTTTCCAGGTATGTCTTTGTGCGTCCTGATATTGACCACCATCGTACCAGTTGGTTCCTCTTGTTGGAATCGTTGCTTCGTCAGAAACGGTTTCATTCAAAAAGAATACGTACTCACTTGTTGGAAAATTGTTTGATATATCGTCTTTAAATCCTCTTAAAGAAGAGTAGGCTCCTCCTACCAATGCATCAATTTCTTTTGGTGTTTTTCCAAAATTCCCGTCTTCTACCTTATCATATAAATCTTCATTTAAATCTGTACATGATATCGTAAAAAGCATACTTACTAATAATAATGCTGTTATTTTGACTTTCATTTTTTATATTTTTGAGTTATCGCTTAATTATTCAGCGTAAAATTTAATCCAACAGAAATCGTAGTTGGTCGAGGATAGTTATTGAATCTATCAATTCCAGGAGCTGCTAATCCAGTCAAATCCATTACTCCGGTTTGGTTGATACCGTCCTGAGCATTTAACCCAATTTCAGGATCTACACCTTTGTATTTTGTAAATACGGCAAGGTTTTCTCCCATAAGATAAATTCTAAGTTTTGAACTTTTGTATTTTAATGGCAATGTATATCCTACTGAAACTGTTTGAAGTCTGAAGAAAGAAGCATCTTCAATCCAGTAATCTGAATATTTAGGAGCCGATTTGATTCCGCTATTCAGGAAATCATCCGGAACATTAAAAGTTGGTAATCTGTTAGGATCGTTTAGCATCATATTGGTTGCATTTAATGCTTTTTGACCAAACATTCCGTATCCTGTAATTCCTAAATCAAAGTTTCCGTATGTAAAATTCATTCCGATACCCATAGTCAAATCAGGCTGAATATTTCCTAAATCTGTTTTATCAGCATCTACCAAAGCACTTTCGGCAACGATACCTCCTGCTGCATTATAATATTGAATTTTACCATTTTCGTCAAGTCCTGCATTTTTGAAACCCCAGAATGTTCCAACAGGATAACCCTCAGCAATAATTTGAGAATATTGTCCTGACATACCTGCTAATCCGTGTAAAGATCCGCTGTAGATTACATCTGTCTTATAAGTAGGATTTGATAGTTTTTCGATTTTTTGAACGTTGTGTCCTAAAGTTAAATTCGCATTCCATGAAAATTTATCTCCTTTTATGATATCGGCATTCAACGTAAGTTCAACTCCTTTGTTAGACATTTCACCCACGTTAGCTAACATTGTTCCAACTAAATAAGGCGGTTGAGGCACTTCGTAAGTATAAAGCAAATCGTTTGTGTTTTTTGAATAATACTCGAATGAACCTGTAATTCTGTTGAATAAACTAAAATCTACTCCAATGTTTAATTGTTTTGTTGATTCCCATTTTAAGTCAGGATTTGGGTTTTGTTTTGGCGAATAAGCCAAACTCCATCTTCCTGTACTTGGATCGTAGTAACTGTCATTTCCAACTCCTAAAATCGAAAGCGATTTGTATTCTCCAATTCCGTCCTGATTACCTGTAACTCCGTAACCAACTCTAAATTTAAGGGTGTCTAACCATCCTTTTGTTGAACTCATAAACTCCTCGCTTGAAATTTTCCAGGCTACAGATGCAGATGGAAAAGTTCCCCATTTATTGTTTTCTCCAAAACGGCTTGAACCATCTCTTCTTACGGTACCGGTTAGCAAATATTTTCCGTCATAAGAATAATTTGCACGGGCATAAAACGAAACCAGAGTTGATTTTCCTTTATAAGAATACACATCTCCTAAACGGTAATTGTAACCTGCACCCAAATTGTTGTAGCTAAAAGCATCTGTAACAAAACCGCTACGTTGTGCACCAAAACCTTCGTAAATATTTTCTAAGTATGAATATCCGGCAAGAGCACCAATAGTATGTTTATCGATTACTTTATTATAATTTACATAAAGTTCTCCTTGTGCATTAGCGTATTCAGCATATGTTTTTTGTGCATATCCTTTTTCATCAACTCCTTCCATAACTGCGTAAGAAGGTTTGTATGTGCTCCCTTTTACCGCATTATGTTCGTATGAAATATTAGCTACAGCAAGAAAATCTTTTAAAAATTTCACTTCGGTTTTAAAATAACCTAACAATCTGTGTCTTTCGTTATCTACAGTTCTGTTGGTTAAAATCTCAACTGGATTTTGGTAGATGTTTCCGCTTACTGCAGAGAATTCTCCGTTTGAATTGTATACCGGAATTGTTGGATTTAAATTATAAGTACGCTCAAAAATTCTATAATCCATTGGGTGCCATTTATCAACATTAGCAAATAAACCCATGTCGAATTTCACATCTTTATTATCGCCAAGATATTGGTAAGCATTGATGTTTCCGCTTAATCTTTCAAGACCCGTTTTTTTGATTACTCCTTCATTGTTTAAGTATGAAAGTGAAGTTCTGAAACCGCTGTCAGTTTTACCAGAATTAATACTTAAAGTATGCGATTGCGAAATAGCGGTTTGTTCAATTGCTTTTTGCCAATTTGTATTTCTGCCGTAATCAACAGCATCTTTGTTTCCTGTGCTACGTACATAACCTCTCCATTGATTGGCTGATAAAAGATCTAAATTATCTGTTACATAACCTACACTTGATAATCCGCTGTAGGTTACAGATACTCCTTTTGTACCTGATTTTGTTGTAATCATAATTACACCATTTGCTCCTCTTGATCCGTATATGGCTGTCGCCGAAGCATCTTTTAGAACGTCTACCGATTTAATATCTGATGGCTGAACAATGTTAATATCAACTCCAGCAATACCATCTACTACAATAAGCGGACTGTTGCTTGCTGTAAGCGAAGTTCCTCCACGTAAACGAATCGTAGAACCTGCAGCAGGATCTCCAGAAGGACGAATGATATTTAAACCCGCCACTTTTCCTTGTAAAACCTGTTCTGTAGAAGAAATTGTTCCTTTTAATAAATCATCAGCTTTTACACTCGAAATAGCTCCGGTTAAATCTGATTTCTTTTGAGTTCCGTATCCTACAGAAACTACCTGAACTTCTGCAAGCTGATAACCATCATTTTGCAAACGAACATCTATGTTTGGTTTCGTTGCTGATGTGATCTGAATCTTTTGATTAGTAGATCCTATAAACGAAATTTCAATAGAACCTCCTACGGCTACGGTTAAGACAAATTTTCCGTCAAAATCTGTAGTGGTTGCATTTCTGGTTCCTACCTCAATTACCGTTGCTCCCGGTAATACACTTCCTGTATTGTCATGAACGGTACCTGATACCTGCTTTTTTTCCTGTGCAAACATTCCTGCCGAAAGAAAAAGCATGAAAATCATGAATATCACATTTTTAGTAGTCCACATTTGATGCAGGACTATTTTTTTATTTTTACTATTCATTAGAATTGATGTTTTAATTTGATAGTGAATTATTTGTCTAAAGTTTTAAGCGGAATCGTTGTGTCCGAAATTGTTTTGTCTTTATTGTCTTTGACCAAAACATGAATTTCACTTAAATTCGGAACATCCTTAAGCTCTGAAACCAAATTGACAAATCCTTTTATCTCAGAAGTTCCTCCGGTAAATTCACCTGAAATAACTTTGCTTCCGGCTGTAATGGTGTAGATTAATTTGTTTACGCCCGATTCGTTATTTTTTCTCGACATTCCAAGAAAATCTTTTTGACTAATTTGTAATGGGAAAAATCCAAAAACCGGTGCTGGTGGCGGTACAAAAGCTCCTGCGTATAACACCTGATCCGGAATTGTTCCTGCCCAATTGTCTTTTACCATCAGGAAAACCAGATTCTCCATCACGAAACCGTCTGGCGCATTGTAGTAATCTTTTGGTACCAGATCCATTTTATAAAAGCCGTTTCCTAAGTCTTTTAGTTTTGTTTTTTCTGCAATCTCCGGTTTCGACGCTTCGTACATTTGCTGAATACTCCAGTCGTTCAGTCCGCTATGGATATGTACGCTTGTAGCGCCGGCAAATCCAAGAGCCAGATTAGCATTAAACAAAATACTTACTCCTTTATCAAGTGTTGGTTTTGTAGGGTAAGATCTAATTAACTCATTTGCTGTATAAAAGGTCGAAAAATCAGTGTATGCAATATTGGCCACTTCACTTTGTTTCGATCCGTTTTTATTTTTTATACGAAGCCAAAATCCTTGACTTGCTGCGATTTCAGCAGGTGTTTTTGAAAAATATTCTGTTGGAGTTAAAGTAATGCTCCAAATTTTGTCTTTTACATGGGTTAATTTAGCAAAGTCTGATGAGTTTTCCCAGTTTCCAGCATCCGGTTCTGATGGGGACCAGATCCATAAATATAAAACCTCATTCTCAGCAAATGTGGTTGCCGAAAGGTCGAAAAACCACGTCACTTTTTCATCATATTTGTATACTACAGGAAATGATGATATACTCCCTACTGCTCCGGTTGTTTCTTGTGCCTGCACAAAATTAGGAGCCATCAACAGGGCAAGTAAAATTGTATATATAAACTTTTTCATATTACTTTTTAATTAATAGCAGTTAATTTAAACACATAAGAAACAAACACAATTCCGCCAGAAGCATGATCTAACTGAATTTCCATCTCTCCATTTTTACCCGGAATCGATCCTACTCGAAGTTCATCTGTTTTTTGAGTTTTTTGGGCATCGCTGTACAAATAAATCTTTACAGGATTACCCGGATTTGTTGGCTGGAAATCGGTGCTGAGTCTCCAATATCCTTTTGGGGCAAATAAAGGGGGCACATTTCCTGTAACTTCGTAACTTGTTGGATTGTTCTTTTCATCTACATTAAATTTGATTTTAAAATCTTCGTAGTTGAAATAGGTACTCAAGTTTTCTTCGTTTGGCTCGATCTTATTTGCCTTTGCAAATACATCGACCATTTTCAAATTTGTTAATCCCCAATTTCCACTTACTTTCTCATAAATGGTAATCGGATCAACGTAGCTTCCGTCTTCAGTGTTGTCACAGCCAATGGCAAATAAACACATCATAAGAGCTAACCAGTAAATACTTTTACATCTCATAAATTTTGGTTTTTGTTAGTTTTTCATCCCTTTAAAAGGACAGTACGAAACTAGATGTTAAATAAATCTAAAAAAAAATATCTTTAAAAAATCAAGATATAATTGAACTTTTTCTAACCTCAAATAATTGATAATCAATAAACTACATCGTTGTCGTAAATTGAAAAATCAAGGTTTTGTTGAGATGAAAAACGCAAATAAATTATGGTAAAAATGACAATATCCAAATTAAAACATATTTTTTTTTCACTATGCATATATTTAATTGCTTTTTATTGTATAATTGCAAGTTATTAGATTACTTTTAACATTCTAAACCCTTTTTCACCCTATAATCTTCCTTTCTCCTATTATATTTTATAAAAGAAGCTACCCAATTTTTAAAAGTTGCTAATTATCAACTCTTAAACTAATTTTGAATAAAAAACGAATTAACTCAACTAGACTTAAACATTTTTTTACCCCCTAAACCAAACCAAAAACATGCGAAGAATTGTAATTCTATATTTTTTCATTGCAGGTTTTTCTCTCTCTGCGAAAGAGACAAATCCTGTTTTAGAAGAATTAGATAAAGTGCTCCTTAAAAAGGAAATCTATTTAAAACAGAAGTATCGTAAAATTGAAGCTTTAAAGAAAAACGTTTCTAAGTTTACTTTAAGCCAGAACAACGAGCAACTTTACGATAACTATATGCTGTTGTTTGAAGAATACAAATCATTTAAATACGACTCAGCTTATTATTATTTAGAGCAGGCCAAGATCAAAGCCATTGTGCTTAAAGATCCAGTGTATTTGGCTAAAAGCCGAATTAAAGAAGGTTTTGTATTACTTTCTTCAGGTCTTTTTAAAGAAGCGATTGATACCCTGAATGTTATTGATGATAAAAAACTCGATCAAAGAAATAAGTTTGAGTTTTACTCTATAAAAGCGCGTGCTTATTATGATCTGGCCGATTATAATAAAGATCAGCGTTTTAATATTCATTATGTACAACAAGGAAATCATTTCCTGAAAAAGGCTTTAGAATTAATAGGAACCAATACCAATGAATATTGGGCCGCAGAAAGTCTGAAACGCTTAAAACAACAAGATTGGCGTGGTGCCGAATTTGCGTTTAGCTACTGGATTAATAACTACAAACTACCGCCTGACTATTACGGTATTGCCACCTCGAGTCTGGGATATATTTATTCTGAAAGAGGATATACAAAAAAAGCGATATATTACCTGGCTTTGGCGGCTATTGCCGATGTTAAAAATGCTACGAAAGAAACTGTTGCGCTTAGAAATCTGGCCAACGAACTCTTTAAAATGGGTTATCTCGACAAGGCAAATGAGTACATTAACATTGCCATGGATGATGCTACTTTCTATAATGCCCGACACCGAAAAATCGAAATTTCGTCGATATTGCCTATTATCGAAAAAGCGCAATTGAACAATGTAAAAGAAAAAAATGATAAACTCGAAAGGATTATTATTCTCCTGACAATACTTACGGTCATTATTATTTTATTCTCGATTATCATTTTCAAACAATTAAAAGAACGAAATAAAGCCAGAAAAATAATGGCTTCATCTTATGCACAGCTTCAGGAAATGAATATTAGTCTGAGCGAAGCCAATGCTATTAAAGAGGAATACATTACTTATTTTATTAAAGCAACTTCGGCTTTCATTAATAAAATAGATCATATACAAAAAAGTACGCTTCATAAAATCATTACAAAGAAAACTGATGAAGTTATTGCGAGTTTAAAACGCTATAATGTAAAAGAGGAACGCGAGAATCTTTTTCACCAATTTGATGAAATCTTCCTGAAGTTATTCCCCACTTTTGTGACCGATTTTAATCATTTGTTTCCTAATGATCATAAATGCGTGGTTAAGAAAGGAGAACTTTTAAACACAGAACTCCGCATTTTTGCTTTGTACCGATTAGGAATTCAGGACAGTAACCAAATGGCAGAATTCCTGGAACTTTCTGTAGCTACAATCTATACGTATAAAACCAGAATTAAAAGCAAATCAGATTTTAAGGATACTTTTGAAGAGAAGATTATGGCGATTAAAACGATCTAAGTTTTTTGCCCACGGATTTAACGGGTTAGAACTGATGTACACGAATTTTTTGTGTGGAGTGTTGATTCAAAAAGTTAGCCACGAATTACACAAATTTTCACGAATTCTTTTTTATCAATTTAGAGCATAAAAAATTAGTGAAAATTTGTGTAATTCGTGGCTATTTTACTTCTATACCTAACAGATAAAAAAAATAAAAAAATCTGTGACGATCCGTTTAATCTGCATAATCTGTGGCCTATTTTTACTCTGATGTTTCTAATTGAAGAATCACGTTTTGATATCTTGTACTTAACGAAAATAACTGCTCAGCAAAAATCATAATGGCAAGCGGAATAAAGAAAAACGATATCAGGTTTTCTACATATAATAAATACGTTGTAAACATAAAAATACGGGCGTATTCAAGATAATACATCCATTTTCGCTGTTCTAACAATGCACCACAATTGACTAATGTTATCAGAATAATCGAAAGCACAAAAACCTTATCCACAGCATTTAAAAACTCAAAATAGTACGTAAAAACCGTTAGGAATAAAGTACAAACCCCTAACTGAATATAAAGGTAATTCTTAAATCGAAGTCGTTGATGCGGATTGGCTTTGTCTTGCAGAAAACGTTTTTCAAGCGTTGGGCGAATATCCTGATCCATGTGAGCGGGACTTCCAAAAACGGCTTTCCATTTTGCCTTAAAACCTTCAGAACGTTTCCATAATTCGTAGATTTCAAAATAATAATGAAAGTGTTGCCAGAGGAAACTATAACTTTTTAGCGGATGCGTTAATCCGTATTTTGGTTTTTCTTCTTCTTCCTGAAAAGTTCCAAAAAGACGGTCCCAAAAGGTAAACATATCGCCATAATTTTTATCTAAATATTTCTCATCAGAGGCGTGATGCACGCCGTGAACAGATGGTGTTACAAAAACATATTCCAGCCATTTTACACGTCCGATAAGTTGTGTATGCGTAAAAAAAGAATACGCTCCGTGAACAATAAGCATCGTAATTACCATTGAAGGATGAAACCCAACCAACGGAAGTACGCACCAAAATCCGGTTCGCACGACGGCCTGAAAAGTGGTAATTCTGGCTGCTGCCGTAAAATTAAATTCTTCGCTATGATGATGCACGATATGCGCTGCCCAGAAAAAATTGACTTCATGACCTAATCTGTGGTACCAATACCAGACAAAATCGGTCGCGAGAATTAGGGCAATCCAAACAAAAACATTGCTTGGGATATCTAAAATTCTGTAATTGTCATATATCAGATAATACAATTGGTAGAAACTTGCGGCTATAAACAAATTGATTAATCGCTCAGCAATACCAATGCTAATATTAGACACTGAACTTTCGTAATTAAAAATTTCCGGTCTCTTTTTGCGTTGCGCTAATTTATATTCTAAGAATAAGAATAGAAAAAAAGCAGGCATTGCAAAAGCTAGAAAATTAATATGTTTCATTTTAAAAATTCCTTTTTTGATTCGTTAAAAACTTAAAACAAAGATATTTTCATCGATTAATACCTTCTCTTTTGAAAATAATATTAATCAATGAAAACAGTCTTTATATTCTAAAACCTAATTTTTAATTCTGTTTGAACTTTGGCGTATCTACCGCCACTTCTTTTACAGATTGTGTATCGGCTACTTTTTGCAACGCAATAATATAAGCTGCAATTCGTGGCGTAACATTATATTTAGCTGCGATTCTAAAAACGGTTTCGAAACCTTTTTCTAAGATATCTTCTAAACGTGTATTGATCTGGTGAATTCTCCAGGATTCTAAAAGCGAATTCTGTAACCATTCAAAATAAGAAACCGTTACTCCGCCAGCATTGGCTAAAATGTCCGGAACCACCAATACATTGTTATTGTGCAATATTGCATCAGCATCAGACGAAACGGGTCCGTTTGCACCTTCAATGATAATTTTTGCGCGGATGTCATTGGCATTTTTTTGCGTGATAACATCTTCTTTGGCAGCAGGAATCAAGACATCTACATCTAACAATAATAGTTCTTCATGTTTAATGGCAACTGAGTTTGGATATCCCTTAATGCTTTTATTGTTTAGATTATAATACAAGATTAATTCCGGAATATTCAATCCTTCTGGATTATAAAAAGCTTCAGAAACATCACTAACAGCGACCACTTTTAGTCCTTTTTCGAACAAAAACAAAGCTGAATGCAATCCTACATTACCAAAGCCCTGAATCGCAACTGTAGATCTTGCCGGTCTTAATTTTAATTTTTGAAGTGCCAATAATGTAATAATGCTTACACCTCTTCCCGTTGCTTCTACTCTGCCTAAAGATCCTCCTGAATGCAAATGTTTTCCGGTTACAACCGCATGAATAGTTTTGCCATGTACTAATGAAAATTCATCCATTAACCAGCCCATTTCGTCAGGTCCTGTTCCCATATCTGGCGCAGGAACATCTTTTTCAGGTCCGAAAATATCTGCTAAAGCTTTAGTGTAGGCTCTGGTAATTTTCTCCAACTCTGCTTTAGAAAGTGTTCTAGGATCACAAATGATTCCTCCTTTTGCTCCTCCAAACGGAATTCCGGTAACGGCCGATTTCCAGGTCATCCAGGCTGCAAGTGCTTTTACTTCATCAAGGTTTACGGCTGTATCATAACGAATTCCCCCTTTTGACGGCCCTAAAGCGGTATTGTGGATTACGCGATAACCTTCAAAATTTTGCTCTCTGCCATTGTCTAAAGTAATCGAGAAATTAACGACAATTTGTTTTTCAGGTCGTTGTAGTTTCTGCCTGATAGATTCATCTAAATTTAGAATATCAGCAGCGATATTAAAACGATCAATCATAGATTGAAACGGATTCTGTTTAATTAATTCTGTACTCATAATAGTATGTCTTTTAAATTTGGGTTTATTTTATTTAGAAATTGATTCACTTAAAGGCTTTCCCGATTACTACAAAAGCCCTTTGCTCTTGCTAACAACAACATGGAATTTTCATTAAACAGCATTGCATCATAATGTTTGTATTTCTATTTGATCTCATTTTATTGATTTTTTAATAGTTCTAAAAAAAAGCCTTTCATGGTGCATGAAAGGCTAAAAAAAAAAATAACTAACAAGTATCTCTCTATTAACGCCATTTCATCGCATCGTTTGACATGCAACACATCGTGAAGCTGCACATAAACGGGATGATATATAGACTATAGTTTTTCATTGTTGTGACAAATTTATAAATTATATTTATAAATTCTATAGAATTAGTCGAGTTTATTTTAATTATTATTAAAAACAACCCTAAATAAGCTGTAAACTAACGAATTAAAACTTAAAAATAAATTATTTAAATTGAGAAATAACGATAAAAACGATCGAAATCAGGGCTAAAAAGATTCCGATAAAATTAATTTTGGATAATTTTTCCTTGAAAAAAAGCAGACCAACAATACTTCCTAAAACAATAACTCCCATATTCATTCCGGCAAAAACCGTCGAAGGATTTTCGGCAAAAGCCTTATGTGCTTTTAAGTAAAACAGAATATTTCCGAAATTAAAGATCCCTACCAAAGCTCCAAAAAGAATGTTCTTCGATTCTAATTTTACGTTTTTAACCCCTATTTGATAAATAGCAATTAAAATTGCCATCGATAAAGCAATACAAAAAACGACAAATAAAGAAGTTGGATAAGGCAAAGTTGTGTAAAGAGCCACTTGTTTAAAAAGAATATCAATTATTCCAAAACCAATTAACACGGCGGCCGGAAAAAACCATTTGTTCTGAGAGTTTTCAGACTGTTTTCTTAATATGAATAAAAGAGCCAAAAAGCCTATAACAATTCCAATAACTTTATAAGAATTAAACTCTTCCTTAAAAATAAGCCAGGCTGCTAAAATGGGTATAAACAAAGACAAACGTTGTGCCGCATCGGTTTTTACGATGCCCATATGTTTTATCGAAGCCACCAGAGAAAGAAAAACAAAAGGTAATAAAACCCCAATGGCAATGTATAGGCTCCAGGGTGCATTTCCGTCAACTTCTGCCAGATTTGGGCTATACGAAAAATAACAAAGTGCTAAAGCTACAGCATAATTAAAAGCAACAATTTGAGTTGGATTACCATTGTATTTTCGGGTTATCTTGAAAATAACTCCAACAATCACGCTGCACAAAATGCTTAAAACAAGAAACAACATAGGTTTAAATTTTGAGCACAAAAATAGTACTTAAACTCCTTTGATTTTATTTTTCATCTCTTTTATTCCTGCTTTTTTAATTTCTATCTGCGTAATTTTTCCTTTTTTATTTTTAATAAATTCTAATGTAGTATTGTGATTGTCTGAACGAAAAAACTTTGTCTGAGATTCCGGCAACAATTCAATATTATAATCTGTATAATACAACTTATTATCCTTTTTCAGGATTTTGATATTTTCATAATCCCCAACATATTGATCGTAAATTTTAGGATCTATGGCCAACTGAATGTGTTTGTACGGAAGCTCTACTTCTTTCCCGAAACATATTCTGGCAAGACCATAAGCGATATAATACGATTTAGATTGATTGTTAGATAAAACCGTAATCAAAATTTTATCATTAGTAAATTTATTAAACGAAGTCATGGCTCCCAGAAAACCTCCATCATGCGCAATAAGCTGATGATTTTGATTGTAAAACGGATTGATAATTATTCCAAAACCAAAATTTTCTTCATTATACGAGGTAAACATCTTTTTCTTAGACTCTTCTGATAATAAAGTTTGACTTTCGAAAAGCGCTTTGTTCCATAAATCTAAATCTTCAACGGTCGAATATACACCATCATGCCCAACATTAAAATTCCAGTTGATGTATGGATTTTTTACTAATTTATCATTGTCAAAGTAATAACGCTGTGTCAATTTGTCGACTATTGCATCATTACTCGAAACACCAGAATTGTACATTTTTGCCTTATCAAATACATTTTGCTTTAAATATGCTGAATACGATTGCCCCGATACTTTCTCGATCACGCGCGCCAATAAATAATAGCCAATGTTACTATACGCTGTGCCGGTTCCGGGTTCAAACAACAAAGGCTTTTTTGCCAGATAAGTACAAACAGAATCTTTATCAAGATCTGTTTTTGTTAAATACAGTTCATCAAAATCCATATTAAGACCTGAATTGTGTGTTAACATCATTTTTAAAGTAATCTTATCTCCTTTAGGAAAACCTATAAAATACTTACTCAGAGGATCTTCTAATGACAGTTTATTGTTTTCTGCCAATTGCAAAATGGCAACAGCAGTAAATTGCTTTGAAACCGAGGCCAAACTAAATTTCGAATCTATGACATTTTTTACCTTCCATTCATAATCAGCAAAACCATATGCTTTTTTAAATAGTACCGAATCGTTTTTAGAAACCAAAACGGTACCGCTAAAATCATTAATAGCAAATTGAGCATCCATGTATTGTTCTAATTTTGTACTAATGTCTTTTTGTGAATATCCAAAAGTAAATACCAACAATACAATTAAGGTTAATCCTGACTTCATGCTTATTATTTTTTACAATTAATGATGATTTTATTGAGTGTCTTGTCAAGCAATGCAATTTCTTCTAATGATAAACCGTCAAGCGCAGTTTGTCTGTTTTCTTTAATAACCGGCTGTATTAATTCGAGTGTTTTAAGCCCTTTACTGGTAACTTCAAGATTAAATTTTCTACGATCTTCATGATGAATTGTTCGGTTTAGATATTCTTTTTTAACCATCAATTCGATCATTCTGGTGATCGATGCGTTATCTTTAAAAACAAGACTCGCCAATTCGTTTTGAGCAATATCCTTATTATCGTGAAGTATAATTAATATCAAACACTGATCTACGGTGATATCTTTTACGACTTTGCTAATATTTTTTTGTGCCAGTTTTCGATATTCCTTTATTGCTTTTTCTATTGAATACAAAGCAGTTCCGGTTGGGTTTTCAAGTTTCATATCTTTTTGTTTGATGCAAATATAATTGATATATCAATATAAATTAAAAATAAATAGCCATTTTGTAAAAAAAAATCTTTGCGTAAACTAAAAATGAGAATTTGACCGCAATCGATAACTATCGGGATTACGGTTAAACTCTCATTTTTCTATATTCTATACTATATATTCTATATTCTAAAAACTAATCACTTTTCAACCACCCTGTAATACTCATTCGTGTATTTTGAGTAACCAATACTTCATGAACCAGTTCATTACTCTTAAAGAAAACCGTCTTCCCCTGAGTAGGCGCTATTTTTTGATTGTTATTTTCCTGATGAATCATTAATTCTCCTCCGTCGCTTTCCTGCCACTTACTATTAAGATAACTGATCATCGAATATTTCCGACTTGGATTATTTTTAAACTGATCTAAATGTTTCAAATAAAAATCTCCGGTTTCGTATAGCGAATAATGAAATTCATACCCCGTGATTCCCGCATAACAACTCTGATTGAGATAAATAATAAAAGCATCGATTTGAGCAAAGAACTCATTTTCGAATACATTATTATGCTTTTTATCTAACCAATAAATAGAATCGCTTCTTATCGCTCCGTCGTAAGACAGTTTCTCAGAATTGCCTATTCCGGCAGTTTGCAACAAACTTTGCTGATTTAAATCAAGTAAATTTTGCTTGAGATGATTCGCTAATTCAGGGCTTAAAAAATGTTCCGATATTCCTACTTTGCTCTCAATATAACTCGCAATCAAATCTTCGAAACCATTTTCCATTTTTGTTTTGGGAAAAACTGCAAATACAGCCAACGGAGCAAGGTAGATGAAATAAAAATGGTAATGCGTTTATTTTTAACAAATAAAAAATGAGAATAATTAATCTTTGTCAAAGTTTGAAACTTTGACAAAGATAGTTGCGCATAAAAACAAGAAACCCGACAAGTTTGACGCAATATTGTCATTTCGACCGAAGAGAGAAATCACACTAGAAGCTCCGTCCCTAAAAATTTCAATCTTTGTCGAATTACGAGTGTGATTTCTCCTTACGTCGAAATGACAAACTCACGAAAAATTGAAAACTGAAATAAACAGAAAACCCGACAGGTTTTAAAAACCTGTCGGGTTTGAATTTTAGTATGCAAAAATTAATTTATAACTTATAATTCAAAATTTATAATTTACTTATATAACTTCCGTACATATCTTTAAACTGGTGCCCTTGCGCAAAACGATCTTTGCTTAATTTTTTATATTCAACCAATCCCCATAAAATAAATTCTTTCATAAAATACTGGTCTTTTTTATCTAACTGAGGCTGATACTTTTTTAGTAAAGTTTCCAGCGGCGTCACTTCATCTAAAATTGCCTTATAATCTTTATCCGAAGCGTCATCTAATAATTCGAAACCACTTTCGGCAAAGAACCATTCAATCAAATCAGAATATGGTGTTTTGGCATCTGGTTTTTCCAGTTTTTCTATTTTAGGCAAAAGCGTCGGGAATAATGTTCGAATTGCCGAACCAATTAAGTTTTGCGCCACAGCTGCCGCTCCCTCCTGCTCTCCTTCATAAACCAACTCAACTTTTCCGGTAATAGCAGGAATTATCCCGATGAAATCAGACAAGCGTAATGTTGTTTGATCCACTCCTGCTTTCAAAGCTCTGCGTTCTGCCGTACTCATTAAATTCTCAAAAGCAGTAATACTCATTCTCGCACTTACACCACTTTTATTGTCGATGTATTCGCTGTCACGAGCCTCAAAACTTATTTGTTCTAATATATCTTTGGCTAAACTTGGTACATACACCAATCTGTGTTGCGTTTCATCCAGCTTTGCTTCCTGTTCTGTAATCGTTCTGGCAATCGCAACACTTTCAGGATAATGCGTCAGGATTTGAGAACCAATTCTGTCCTTCAATGGCGTTACAATACTACCACGATTCGTATAATCTTCCGGATTTGCTGTAAATATAAATTGCATATCCAAAGGCATTCTCAACTTAAATCCTCTAATCTGAATATCGCCTTCCTGCAAAATATTAAATAAAGCCACCTGAATTCTGGCCTGTAAATCAGGTAATTCGTTGATGACAAAAATACAACGATTCGCTCTCGGAATCATCCCGAAATGTATCACGCGGTCATCAGCATATGATAATTTAAGATTTGCCGCTTTTATTGGGTCAACATCACCAATTAAATCTGCAACGGTCACATCCGGAGTCGCTAATTTCTCAAAGAAGCGCTCACTTCTATGCAACCACGAAATTGGAGTTTCATCACCTTTTTCAGCAATGATATCTTTTGCAAAACGCGAAATCGGATTCAACGGATCGTCATTGATTTCAGAACCCGCTACAAACGGAATATACTCGTCTAACAACTCAACCATTTTACGAGCCAAACGCGTTTTTGCCTGACCACGAAGTCCTAACAAATTAATATTATGACGAGACAAAATAGCGCGTTCCAACTCCGGAATTACGGTATTCTCGAAACCGTGAACACCCTCAAAAACCGGTTTCCCCGATTTAATTTTCTCCCGAAGATTATTTCGCAATTCGTCTTTGATACTTATACTTTTATATCCTGAGGCTTTTAATTGTCCTAATGTGTTTATATTATTTATTTCCATTTTTATTGAAATATCTATTTTGTTATATTTTTATTCTGTTCGACGCATTTCTCTACGCCTCTGCGATATGCTTATAAAATATTCTGTCAAATGAATATCTATTTGGGCGTGCCAGCATTTAAAAAAGGGCCTAATCTACTTTGCGCTCACGAGGCCCTTTCTTAAATACTGTCGGGCTATCCATGCTACTTCGGTAGCTTACTCCTATCCCTCACGCAACCCGCGTATTCAATAGCATTTTATTTTCAAATTTTGAGTTTATTAGATCTAAGAAGATCATAAAAACCTGTTAGATCTTTAATCAATCTTTGGTCAGACGCACTGCTGTGCGTCTCTACGATATGCGTTGTGTATGCGTTCTCTAAAAATTTATTTCCAAATCATCATTTTCAATAGACGCACTGCTGTGCGCCTCTACAATGAAGACTGAGACTGGGACTGAAAACTACCTAACTCTTTTCTTCCTATTTGTTTCATAATCTTCAAAAATCATTTCCCCCAAACCTTTAAGTCCGGTATAAAATGCTTTTCCCTGATTTGCTTCGGTAAAATGATTTACAAAACGCTGCAAATACGGATCATTTGCAATCATAAAAGTCGTAATCGGAATATGTAATTTTCTGGCTTGTTGCGCCTGAGTATAACATTTGTCTACGATATACTCGTCAAGTCCGTTACTGTTCATATAATATGAACCGTCACGTTCGCGAACGCAACTAGGTTTTCCGTCGGTAATCATGAAAATTTGCTTGTTGGTATTTCGTTTTCTGCGCAAAATATCCATTGCCAATTGAAGTCCCGCAACTGTATTCGTATGATACGGACCCACTTGCAAATACGGTAAATCTTTAATCGGGATTGTCCATGCATCGTTTCCGAAAACCAAAATATCAAGCGTGTCTTTTGGATAACGTGTTGTGATTAATTCGGCCAAAGCCATCGCAACTTTTTTGGCAGGAGTGATTCTGTCTTCACCATATAAGATCATACTATGGCTGATATCGATCATCAAAACCGTACTCATTTGGGCTTTGTATTGCGTTTCTTCGACAACCAGATCATTTTCGGTCAGCATGAAACTTTCTACTCCGTTATTGATTTGAGCATTTCGTAAACTTTCTGTCAGCGAAATACGTTCTAAACCATCTCCAAAATTAAATTCGCGAAATTCTCCCGTATGTTCATCTCCATTTCCGGCATGTTTTGTTTTGTGATTTCCAGTTCCGGAACGTTTTAAATTTCCGAAAATCTGATCTAAGGCTTGTTGCCTGATGGCGCGTTCTGTTTTAGCAGTGATTCCAAAACCTCCCGTTCCATCCTCTTTAACCTCGTCTTTTATGTAACCTTTCTTTTTTAAATCTTCGATAAAATCATCGATTGTGTAGTTTTCGTCGGTCAGTTTATATTCTTTGTCCAACTCCCGAAGCCAGTCTATAGCTTCATCAAAATCGCCCGAAGTATGGGTGATTAGCTCTTTGAAAATACCAAAAAGTTTTTCAAACGGAGACTGAAATGGGGCTTCGTACGACTTAAAATAAAAACCTTTTTTAAATTCGTTTTTCATAATTCTAAAATTACGCTATTTTAGAATTACGAAAAAAGAAACGTTTATTAATTTTTAGTTAAAGTATTTCAATAAAATCAATCAAAATTGGTAAGAAGTATATTAATTATTCAAACTTTCCGTCAACATAATACCAGGTATAATTTTCGAATTTAAAAGTCGAAAACTCATAATGAACCTGCGGCTGATGGTTTGAATCCAGAAAATAAGCTTTAAACTCGACTGTGGTATCGGTAAAACTTAAGATCTCTAGTTTTTGCCATTTGTTGCTTGTCGCCCACTTTAAAATTTCTGTTTTCGAATAATAATTTCGTTCAGAAACATAAGTGGTTTCTAAAAGATAATCGGCATTATGTATTGCATAAGCCGAATATCTCGAACGCATTAAAGCCAATGCTGTTGGCGCTTTTTGATTGTTTTCAAGATACAATCCACAGCAATCTTTAAACAGCAAACCGGTATCGCAAAAGCATTTTTTATTCTCCATCAACTTGCTCTTCGCCGTTAATCTTAACGTGTAACTGATTCAATAAAACCTGATATCTGCTTATCTCTCTTAAATCTTCGTCTTCTTCGGCATGATCTAACATTTCGTCTAAAGTTTCGTTTACTTCAAGCAATTTGTTATTGGCTTCTCTATCGTTTTTTGCAGCAATTAAATCTATAATTTCCTGTACACTTACTTTTAAATCTTCGAATTTCATATTTTTTGTTTTTTTTATTTCAGGTTTCACGTTTCAAGTTGAAATGAGAATTTTACCGCAAAGTTCGCAAAGTTTTTTTTTAAATATCTAAGGCTAAAAAAAGTTCGCAAAGCTTTGCGAACTTTGCGTATCCCGATAGCTATCGGGATTGCTTACTTTGCGGTAAAATTCACGTTCCTGCTTTCAAGTTTCAAGTTACTTCGTTCGAAAACCTGAAACTTTTTTATTTCTCTTCCTTTTTGTCTTCGTTGAACTTTTTAATAATTTCTTTTAGCTTTTCTTTTCTTGCAATTTCAGCCTGCTTTACTTTGTTTTGGGCTTTGTGCAATTTGTCGTTGTGCTTTTTGATGTTTCTTTCGTTGTTGCGTCCCATTATATTTCTCTTTTAATTTCGTCTAAAGTTTTCTCGGTAAAAATCAATTCGGTGATGATTTGTTGTCTTAAATCATCGATATCTTCATAATCAAAATGCTTTGCCCATGAAGTTAATTGCTGCAGATTTCTGATTTGTTTAATTCGTTTGGTGGTTTCAAAACTGGTTCTTAAAACAGGTTTACCATCATAATCAGGATTCATTTTATGTTGATAGGTTACGGTATTATTATCAAAATCGGCCTGAATATAATACAGTTTTTCTTCGGCATTATCAGGATAGAACTCGTTCCAGGCTGCAAAACCTATTTTAGTTTTCGACGGAGTTTCCGGTTCCATCGCTACTAAACGCCATTTGCTGTTGGCCAATCTTCCCCAATGATTCGAAACGCGATACATTCCGGCTTCGGTATAATAATAGGTACTTCCGGCTTTGCTTTCAAACTGTTTCTTTAAACCTTCGATTTCATTTGAAAGTACTTCATGAAAAACACAAAATGTATTTTTGAATGAATTAGGATGTGGCTTGAAGTTTTTTTGCATGTGCAAATATACTGAGATTGTAAAGAACTCCCTAAAACAAACATAAATTGATTAACTTTGTACCTTCAATTTTAAAATAAAAAAGTCATGTCTAAAGATTCACAAGAAAAAATGTTGCAAAAAGGGGTTTATACAGGCATCATGGAGAAAGATGAAAACAACAATTATTTTTGTGGTGAATATCTTTTAGATTATAAAATCGCACATGCTAATCATACTTTAGGTGAATTGATTACAATTAAATCTGTAATCGAAAATCCAAGTGATATTAGTTATGATAAGTATCCTAAGAAGTCAAAGAACTTTCATAAGGCTAATCAAAAATCTGAGGATAAATAATATTTGTTTCAGGTTTCGGGTTGAAATGAGAATTTAACCGCAATCCCGATAGCTATCGGGAGATAAGATTTACGCGAAGTTCGCAAAGTTTTTATTTTAAAGCTTTGCGAATTTTTGTTTTATTAAATTTCGTAAATAAAAACTTTGCATCTCTGCGTCTTTGCGTGATTAAATTTTAAGCCTTATTAAACATAGCAATTAGAATTTCGCGCAAAGACGCAAAGTCGCAAAGCTGATTAATAGAAAGCTTTGTGAACTCTGTTTTTTTTTAAAGCTATACATAAAAAACTTTGTGTGCTCTGTTGTAAACACCTATTAAAACTAAACATTTCACAAAGACCAATGCCCTAGCCCCGATAGAAGTGGAAATCCTTTTATACTGGGGTTCAGCATAAAAGATTGAAACGGATAGCGGGAAGTAGCTCCTTATTATTTTCAAACAAAGAGTAAACCTTGTTGTTAGCATTCAGAATCAATATTTTAGATATTTTTCGAATATTTTTTGGTTCAAAAGTAAAAAGTTAAAAAAAAGTGTACCTTTGCAAAAAATTTGTCTTTTTGAACAATTAATTTCAATTTCAAACTAATAGACAAGTAGTTACCTTATTTATGAAAAAAATAGTTGAATACCGCAAGTTACTAAACGTAGACAAGACTGCAGAGTTAAAAGATTTAAAAACAATCTATCGTAATGCGATGAAAGAAGCTCATCCTGATAAATTTCAAGGTGATGATGCAGGTTTGAAAGAAGCAGAAGAGAAAAGTAAGGCTATCATTGAGGCTTATCACTTTTTGGTAAGTATTAATCCTGAAACGATTAAGGCAAATTTACCGGAATACACAGAGACTATCGCAACTTCATCAATTACTGATTATAAATTTGTTGAAGGTCGTTTGATCATCGATTTTTCTAACGGAAGTGTTTACGAATACATTAGTGTTCCTAAAGCTACTTACGTGAAAATGGTAAATGCTGATTCTCCTGGAAGATTCGCAAAAAGACACATTCTTAACTCTTTTACCTGGAGAAAGAAAACAAATCAAGAATAGATTTATACCCAAATATTTACAAAAGCACTCCCTTATAAGAGTGCTTTTTTTATGCACAAAAATCAAAAAATTATCTATTTAGATTCATAATAATAATATAATTAAGAGTTTTGAATCAAATCAGGCCAACAAACACGCTGATTACATGATAATTACACTAAAAAAAACTATAACAAAATTTTAGGTTACAAAATTCTGTAAGTTTTATAATTTTAGATACTTTTGTTGCACAAATCAATTAACTAATTAATTTTTTATAATGAAAAAAATACTTTTTTTACTAACCGCTTCTGTAGCGATTATTTCATGCAGCAAAGTTAAAGACGGAGAATACCTAATTACAGGAACTGCAACAGGTATTGAAAACGGAAAAACAATCATTCTTCAAGGTCAGGACCCAACTACTAAAATGGCAGTGGCGCTTGATACAGTAAAAGTTGAAAACGGAAAATTCGAAATAAAAGGAAAAGTAACTGAACCAGCTTTTCATACTTTAATTCTTCAAGGTGCTAACGGACCAATTCCTTTTATCTTAGAGACAGGAGAAATCGCTATTACAATTGATAAAGATAGTATTCATAAATCTAAAATTTCTGGAACTTACAACAATGAGGAGTACGTGAAATTTAATGAGGATTTAAACAAAACTCAAAAAAGCTTAATTGACTTTCAGAAAAAGAATACTCAAAAAATGCAACAAGCTCAACAAGCTCAGGATACAGCAACTATCAATGGCTTGATGAAACAATACATGACATTGCAAACTGAAGTTCAGGCAAATACGAAAAAAAAATATATTGCTTACGCTGAAACTCACCCAAAAGCACTTATCTCTGCTTTGATCATTCAAAGTATGATTGCTGATCCAAGTGCAGATATTAAAAAGACTGAAAGCTTATACAACTCTTTAGATGAGTCTTTGAAAAACAGTACTACTGGAAAAGAAATTAAAACTAAATTAGGTCAGGCTCAATTACCTGCAGTTGGTGCGTCAGCAGCTCCTGTTGGTAGCCCTAACTGAAGAGCAGATTTTTCAGCTCCTAATCCGGAAGGAAAAGTAGTTTCGCTTAAAGAAAGTTTAGGTAAAGTTACTATTGTAGATTTCTGGGCTTCATGGTGTGGACCATGCAGAAAGGAAAACCCTAATGTTGTAGCGATATATAAAGAACTACACTCAAAAGGATTAAATATTATTGGTGTTTCGTTAGATAAAGAAAAAAGCAAGTGGACTGAAGCTATCGCAAAAGATGGTTTAACATGGACACACGTTTCTAACCTTAAATTCTGGGAAGAGCCAATCGCAAAACAATACGGAGTAGAATCTATTCCGGCAACTTTTATTCTTGATGCTTCAGGAAAAGTAGTTGCTCAAGACTTAAGAGGTCCTGAATTGGAAGCAAAAATATTAGAGCTTTTAGCTAAATAATACCATTATCAGAATATAAAAAAATCTCCCTCGTGGAGATTTTTTTTTGCTTTTATGTTTCGGGAGATAAAAAGTCGGGAATGCTAATTTTAAAAGCCCTTTTATAAAGAATTACGCCTAAAAGACCATCTAACTCATTATTGTTTAAGACAAAGAAAGGACGGCCTTAAAAAGAAGCCCGATTCAAAAAACTTTATTTCTGGTTTATTTTCTAGATTAAACTTTAAAAAAAATAGGCATTAAATATTTAGAATTTGAATTTGTTTCGCCTATTTTCATTCTCAAAACATCAGGAAAAATAGTTGTTTATGACTAAAAAGGTTTTAAATTGAAATATAAAACAACTTACAATACCTAAGAATAATCCTATTTTTAAAATAATCTAAAAAAAACTTACGTTTGAATGTTTTTTATTTTATTCAATTCCAACGAATTAAAAAATAACTTTAAAATAACGCTAAATTAAGTTCATTTTTTGTTTGCCAACATTAAAAACGTTCCTATATTTGCAACCGCTTAGAAAAACAAAGCGCTATAATACAAAGCTTCGGGGAGATACTCAAGCGGCCAACGAGGGCAGACTGTAAATCTGCTGTGTGAACTTCGCAGGTTCGAATCCTGCTCTCCCCACCAAAAAAGTCCTAATGAAAATTAGGACTTTTTTTTATGTTTAAATCAAAGTAGTTTCAAATACACTAAAATTCTCTAACGAATTATTCAGTGAACTATTATTTTTCTTCTGCTCTACTTGGTAGATTTATTTCTAAAGACTTTTTTTTCAGGTGTATAAATATAACTTTAAAATAACTTAAAATTAAGTTGATTTTTTGTTTGTAAACATGAAAAAACGTTCCTATATTTGCAACCGCTTAGAAAAACAAAGCGCAACAATACAAAGCTTCGGGGAGATACTCAAGCGGCCAACGAGGGCAGACTGTAAATCTGCTGTGTGAACTTCGCAGGTTCGAATCCTGCTCTCCCCACAAAAAGTCCTAATGAAAATTAGGACTTTTTTTATGGATAAATTTTAAAGTTGATAATTCTAAAGTTGTTCATAATTCTTCCCCCTCAATTATTAATTAATTTTCTCCTGATAATATACATTCAATATTATAACTTTGTAGAGATGAAAATTTTAATAGTAGAAGACGACCAAAGAGTAGCCGAGTTGATCCAAAGAGGACTCCATGAACATGGATTTTCTCCTACGGTCGCTTATGATGGCCTTTCAGGAAAAAAATTGGCCCTTAATAATCAATACGATCTGGTTATTACAGATATTATTTTACCCAAACTCGACGGCTTGGATTTATGCAAAGAACTGCGCCAGATAAAACCGGATCTCCCTATAATTATGCTGACTGCCTTGGGCTCAACAGATGATAAAGTAGAAGGATTTGACGCTGGTGCCGATGATTATCTCACAAAGCCTTTTGAAATGAGAGAGCTTCTCGTTCGCATTAGGGCTTTATTAAAACGAAGCAATAACGGCACTGCCAATACCTCAGGATTTATTCTGAAATACGATGATCTCGAAATGAATCTACAGACTAAAAGTGTCAAACGAAATGAGGTTGAAATAAATCTTACTCCCAAAGAATTCAAACTTTTAGAATATATGCTCCAAAATCAGGAACGTGTTTTATCGCGCACAGAAATTGCCGAAAAAGTATGGGATACACTTTTTGATACTGGAACCAATTTTATAGATGTTTATATTAATTATCTGAGAAAGAAAATCGATAAGGATTACGATAAAAAACTCATCCATACCCGTTCAGGAATGGGATTTATTTTGAAAGCAGAATGAAAATCAGAACCAGGCTGACTATATTATTTACCCTCGTTACTGCCACTATTTTATTGGTGTTTGCTGCTATTATCATATATTCTGCCAAAGAAAACAGGGAAAGAGAGTTTTATGCCCTGCTGAAAAAAGAGGCCATTACCAAAGCAAATCTAATCTTAAATGCCGAAATAGACAGCAAAACGCTGCAAGACATCTACAGAAACAACCGAGCAACACTAAATGAAGTCGAAGTTGCCATTTACAATCCTTCATTTAAACTTTTATACCATGATGCTGTTGATATAGATGTGGTAAAAGAAACCAAACCCATGATCGATGAAATCGCTAAAAAAGGCGAAATACAATTCTATCAAAAAGAATGGCAGGTTATAGGAACCACGTATCAATTTGAAGGGAAAAAATATATCATTACCGCTGCTGCTTACGATGGTTTTGGATATGTAAAAATCTACAACCTTATCGAAACCTGTATTGTTGTCTTTATCATTTCTATTTTGGTTCTTTTTATGGCGGGTCGTTTTTTCTCAAAACAAGCCTTTGAACCCATTGTTAACATGACCGATAAGGCAAAAATGATTTCGGCTACAAACCTTGATCTTCGACTGGATACTAACGAAAGTAAAGATGAAATCTCGGAGCTGGCCTCGACATTTAATGAAATGCTGAACCGACTCGAGAATTCTTTTGATTCGCAGAAACATTTTGTTTCTAACATTTCGCACGAATTACGAACGCCTCTTTCGGCCATTATTGCTGAACTTGAGCTTTCGACTCATAAAGAACGTAATGTAGAGGAATATAAAACAGTTATCCTAAACACTTTACAGGACGCCAAAAAACTGGCAAAACTCTCTAATAGTTTACTGGATTTGGCTAAAGCAAATTACGATCCCTCTGAAATTGCGTTTAAACAGGTTCGCATCGACGAAGTGTTACTAGATGCACGCCAGCAGGTTCAGAAATCAAATCCGAATTACAATATTGCCATTCATTTTGAAAATGATTTTGAAGATGATAATCAGATTTCGGTCAATGCAAACGAATATCTGCTGAAAGTCGCATTTGTGAATTTGTTTGAAAACGGCTGTAAATTTTCTGATGATAAGCAGAGTCTTGTCTCCATTTCATTTGAAAAAAATAAAATCAAACTTAACTTTTCTGATAACGGAATCGGAATTTCAACAGAAGAATTAGAATATATTTTCACTCCATTTTACAGAGGCTCAAACAAAACTCACGCCGACGGAAATGGTATTGGACTTTCGTTAACAAAGAAAATTATTCAGCTTCATAAAGGAACAATTTCTGTTTCTTCAAAGAAAAATGAAGGAACAACTTTTACCGTACAATTCAATTCGCTTTAGTTTCTATGCTCCAGCGGAGCATAATATTTATAGCAAATTATACACCCCGTGATTTTAAGCTCCGTAGGAGCGATATATATTGTTCGAAAATATGCCGCTCCTCTGGAGCTTTTATGCATGAAAATAAATTGTGCTATAAATATTATGCTCCTCCGGAGCTTTCTTTTCTTTCCTCTATTCTCTTTCTTCTCTATTCTCTTTCTTCTCTTTTCTCTTTCTTCTCTTTTCTCTTTCTTCTCTTTTCTCTTTCTTCTCTTTTCTCTTTCCTCTATTCTCTTTCTTCTATTTTCTCACCTCTCATTTACTATCATTTTCAACCTGTTTTTCTGATACAAAAACAACTTGAATTTCTTTCTAATGAAATTCTAATTTTTTTCTAAAACATCTCTAATGGCCTTTTCTTTAAGGCTGGTCTAATTTTGCACCGTGGTTATGAAACAGTACTCGCCGTTGTTTTTATATCATCAGAAATTAAAGCGAAAAAGACAATTACCCGGTTTTCAAAAATACTGAAACCCGATTAGAAGAAAAGGAGGCATACCATGATTACAACTTACGAATTTACAACCCGCATTGCACTTGCAGCAAGTTTAGGAGCAGCAATAGGAATCGAAAGACAATGGCGTCAGAAAAATGCCGGACTGCGTACCAACACCCTTGTTTCTCTTGGATCTACTGCTTTTATTCTGCTTTCTGTTTCATTGGGTAATGGAGCAGATCCAAGCAGAGTGGCCGCACAAATCGTTTCCGGAATTGGTTTTCTGGGAGCAGGAGTTATCATGAAAGACGGATTAAGCGTTCAGGGATTAAACACTGCCGCAACCATTTGGTGTTCAGCAGCAGTAGGATCTCTTACCGGAATTGGTTTGTACGGCGAAGCCATTATAGTAAGCGCCGCGGTTATGATTACACATGTGCTGCTTCGTCCGCTAGGCTTAACACTAAACCGATTACAGTCTTTAAAATCTTTTAATACTCCAACCGATTATCTCTTTACCATAAAATGTAAAACAGAGGTCGAAAATCATCTCCGAGTAATGTTGATGCAGCATTTAGGCAACGAAGATTCACTGCTTTTAAAATCACTGACAAGCGATGACAATGATGATCCTTCAACAGCGATCATAACCGCAGAGATAAAGGCCATTACGTCTCAGGATAGTCTTATGGAAAAAATGGCCAGCCGCTTAACTATTGAAGAAAAAGTTACAAAAGTGAGCTGGGAAATTATGGGAACTCAAACAGATCTTTAATCATGACATTATCCATTTCTATTGCAGTTTTTTTAATCACTTTAGGGATTACTGCAGATAATTTGCTGCTGTCTAAAATGAGTGTGAATACGATTGCTTTTAGCAAATCAAAAAAAGCAGTTCTGTTACAGCTTGTCTTGTTTACCATACAATTACAAGTTATAAAATACGGGTATTGGACTGCAGCATTAGTAACCAGCAGTATAAAAAATCAGGACAAATGGATTGCCTTAACCATGCTGTTTTCGATAGCCGTTAAGATGATTCAGGAATTTAAAATAAAAGTAATACGAAACCATAAAACCTTTCCGGACTTAGACGACTTTTTAAACATAGCCCTTGCTTCATCAGTATATCTTTTTGTGCTGGGTTTTGCCTTAAGTCTCTTAAAGATTGAGCCGCTTACTATTTACAAAACCGTAATTCCATGTTTACTGTTTTTCCTTTTGATTGGCTGGTCTTTAAAATATTTCAATTCGGTTAAGGCCATTCAATTAATCAAAATTTCAGCCATAGTTATGATTTTCAGCGGAGTCATAATTTTTTTAATCAATACTATTTAATAATTACAACAATGAGTGCAAAAGAGAAAATTAAGCACCCCTTCTATTCCTTGACCAACAACGGAATGAACGAAGGAACGACTACAAAATTGCGAAACGCTTCCCGAAGCGATTCTAATTTTGTCTATGCTATGCTCGAGAGTTCAGAAGCAGGAATCAGCATGCCAACCTCAAACGAACGTATGAAAAAATACGGTCCCAATGAAGTACAGCATGATAAAGCACCCTCATGGCTAAAGCAATTATTTAAAGCTTTTATTAATCCGTTTATTTTCATCCTGCTGGTTATAGCCATCATATCTTTTGTTGTAGATGTCTGGCTTGCTGCACCGGGAGAGGCCGATTATAAAACCATTATTATGGTGGCAGTTATGGTGATTTTTAGTGCCTTGCTTCGGTTTTTTCAGGAGTTTAGAAGCAATCAGGCTGCAGATAAACTAAAAAGCATGGTGAAAACCACGGCCACAGTACTTCGAAAATTTATGGGCAAGAGAGAAATTGCCATGACAGAACTGGTTCCGGGAGACATTGTTTTCTTATCTGCCGGTGATATGGTGCCTGCTGACTGCCGTATTATGCAAAGTAAAGATTTATTCATAAGCGAATCGATGCTGACAGGAGAAGCTTTGCCGGTAGAAAAAACATTTCTGCCCATTCGCGATGCCGATACTAAACAACCTGTAGAACTCAATAATCTTTGTTTTATGGGAACCAATGTTGTAAGCGGTACTGCTATGGCAATTGTGGTGGCAACCGGAAACCGAACTTATTTTGGAAGCATCAGTAAAACTATTCTAGGTAACAGACCTGAAACTGCTTTTGATATCGGGATAAACAAAGTTAGTTATCTCTTGATTCGTTTCATGCTGGTTATGGTTCCTGTAATTTTTCTGGTAAATGGTTTCTTAAAAGGAGACTGGATGCAGGCTTTGTTATTTGCCATTGCCGTTGCGGTTGGATTAACTCCTGAAATGCTGCCTATGATTGTGACTGCCAATCTGGCCAAAGGCGCCATGAATATGAGCAAACATAAAGTGATTGTAAAACGTTTAAATGCCATTCAAAATATAGGTGCGATGGATATTCTTTGCACAGATAAAACGGGTACGTTAACTCTGGACAAAATTGTACTCGAAAAACATTTAAATGTTTTGGGAGCAGAAGACGACGAAGTTTTAAAATGGGCTTATTTGAATAGTTTTCATCAAACGGGATTAAAAAATATACTTGACAAAGCTGTTCTGGAGCATGTTGAACTTCATGATTATTTAAAAGTAGAAGAATACTTCATGAAAGTAGATGAAATTCCTTTTGATTTTCAACGCAGACGTATGTCGGTTATTTTGAAAATGAGAAACGGAAACCATCTTTTAATCTGCAAAGGTGCTGTCGAAGAAATTCTCGATTTGTGTTCTCACAGTTTCGATCCGGGCGAAGACAAAGAGCTTCACCTTGAAAACGACAAAGTAATCCCAATGGATAAAAAGATGCACAATACGGTTTTGCAGACTTCTAAAAAAATGAACGAAGAAGGCTTAAGAGTTTTATTAGTTGCTATAAGAGAGTTTGACGGAAAACATCCACTAACCTATTCTGTACAAGACGAAAACAATCTAACCTTAACTGGTTTCATAGGTTTTCTTGATCCTGCAAAACCATCGGCAAAACCAAGTATTGCAGCGCTTCAGGGATTAGGAATTGGAGTTAAAGTTCTTACCGGCGATAATGAAATCGTAACCAAAAAAATATGCAATGATGTTGGAATTCCGGTAAAAAACATTGTTCTGGGCACCGAGTTAGAAACCATGACACAGCAGGAACTTGCAGACCGTATTGATGATGTTTCCATTTTTGCCAAATTGAGTCCACTGCAAAAAGTAAGAGTTGTAAAAGCATTACGCGAAAAAGGACACACCGTTGGGTTTATGGGCGATGGTATAAATGATGCCGCTGCGCTTAAGGAAGCAGACGTAGGAATCAGCGTAGACACTGCTGTAGATATCGCCAAAGAAAGTGCCGATATCATTTTATTAGAAAAAGATTTAATGGTATTGCGCAAAGGCGTTATTTACGGACGTAGAACCTTTGGCAACATCATCAAATACATCAAAATGACCGCCAGCAGCAACTTTGGTAATATGTTCAGTATGCTTGGAGCAAGTGCCTTCCTGCCTTTTTTACCAATGCTTCCGGTACAATTATTAACTCAAAATTTATTATACGATATATCGCAAACCGCTATTCCGTGGGATAGAATGGACGAAGACTTTTTGAAAAAACCTAAAAAATGGGATGCTTCAAGTATCCAGAGATTTATGTTTTTCATAGGCCCAATCAGCTCCATTTTTGACTTTGCAACATTTGCTCTGATGTTCTTTTACTTCAAAGCAAACAGCCCGGAACTCCAATCGTTTTTTCAAAGCGGCTGGTTTATAGAAGGATTGCTTTCTCAAACATTGATTATACACATGATACGAACCAAAAAAATTCCATTTATACAAAGCTGGGCAGCAACACCTGTAGTAGCCTTAACAACATTAATAATGCTGGTGGGTATCGCGATTCCGTTTTCGCCATTGGCTCCAATGTTAAAAATGCAGCCGCTTCCATTAAGCTATTTCCCATTTTTATTTGGCATACTAACCTGCTATTGCCTGCTTACACAATTTGTTAAAACATGGTTTATCAAAAAATTCAATCAGTGGTTATAAAATTAAACGTATGAAACTAAAAACTAAAAACAGCAGTAAAAAATTCGAACGCAAAAATCTCTTAGTAACACTAATTGCTGCAGCCGCATTAACTGCCTGTAACAATAAAACCGAAACGAAAGAAAACGAGTCTTTTTCTTTACAAGGCGATACCATTGTAGTTCCGGCAAAATCGATGATTGCTTCTAAATTAAAACTGGAAACCGTAAAAAATGAACCTTATGAATTTGAATTACAAACTGCCGGTACAGTTAAGGCAATTCCGAACTCGTATGCCGAAATTGCTCCACCGTTTTCCGGAAGAGTAACCAAAGTATTTTTAAAACTGGGTATGAAAACCCAGGCCGGAACACCGCTTTTTGAAATGGTTTCGCCGGATTTTACAGATGCACAAAAAAACTTTTTTCAGGCAAAATCCGGTTATCAGACTGCTAAACTTTCTTTAAAGCGTCAGCAGGATTTAAAAGCTCACGGCGTAGGTTCTCAAAAGGATTTGGAGGAAGCAGAAACTAGTTTTGAAGTCAGCGAAAAAGAATATCAGAATGCCGCCGCAAGCTTAAAAATATTTGGAGTTAATATCAACAAATTAGTTTTTGGACAGCCATTAGTAGTTACTTCTCCCATTGCCGGAGAAGTAATTGCCAATGAATTGGTTATGGGACAATTTTTAAAAGAAGAAGATGCTCCCAAAGCCAAAATTGCCGATCTGAAAAAAGTATGGGTTGCAGGGCAGATTAAGGAAAAAGACATTCGGTTTATTCATGAATTAGATAAAGCCGAAATTCAGGCCGGAGCTTATCCTGACAAAAAAATCACAGGAAAAATATTCCATGTTGATGAAATAATCGACGAAACGACCCGAAGCGTTCAGGTTTTAATTGAATGTGCCAATGCAGATCATCTGCTTAAACCCGGCATGTATGTATCTGTAAATTTTACCGATACACCCGTAAATACGCTGTTTGTTCCCGCAAAAGCGGTTCTCCAATTTAATGACAAAAGCTTTGTATTTGTTCAATTAGCCGACGGAAAATATGCACGCCGTTATGTAGAAACCGGAGTATCACAAAATGGGAAAATAGCAATCCAGTCAGGATTACAACCAAATGAAACCATTATAAGCGAAGGAGCCTTTTATCTCCTTGAAGCAAAATAATCCGGAAAATTAACCCAATCCCGATAGCCATCGGGAGCAAAGTTAAAATCATTAAAATCTTTTATCCCGATAGCTATCGGGAGTGGCTAAAAAAATGCAAAGCAAGCAAAAACCTTAGCACCTCAGAACCTTAGTATCTCAGCACCTCAAAAAAAATGAAAAAAAATATATTCGAAACAACAATAGCAAAACGCTGGCTGATTCTGGCGTTATTTCTGCTCCTCTCCTTATTTGGCTACTATTCGTGGACACAGCTTTCGGTCGAAGCCTATCCTGACATTGGCGATGTCACTTCTCAGGTGGTAACGCAGGTTCCCGGACTTGCCGCAGAAGAAGTTGAACAGCAAATTACGATTCCAATTGAGCGTGCCATTAACGGATTACCCGGAATGCATGTTATGCGAAGCAAAAGTACTTTTGGCTTATCTATGGTTACCATTGTTTTTGATGATGGTGTCGAAGATTACTTTGCCCGAGCCCGAATTCAGGAACGTTTAAACGATGTCGAATTACCTTATGGAGCAGCGCCTGGTTTAGATCCGCTTACCTCACCTACGGGTGAAATTTATCGCTACATAATTGAAAGCAAAGGTTACGATCTCCGAAAACTAAGTGAATTACAGGAATACACAATCGTACCACGCATCAAACAAGTTTCGGGTGTTGCCGATGTAACCAATTTTGGAGGAATCACAACACAATATCAAATTGAATTGGATCCGCGCAAAATAGAACAATACGGATTATCGCTGAGTGAAATAACCGAAACGATCGAAAAAAACAACGCCAATGTAGGCGGCAGCGTCATTAACCGCGGTGATCAGTCGTATGTCGTACGTGGCATTGGTCTGGTGAAAAATCTCGATGATATGGGCCGAATTGTAGTGAAATCTGTTAACGGAGTTCCAGTTTATCTAAATGATATTGGAAAACTTAAATACGGAAATCTGGAACGCAAAGGCGCATTAGGATATACAGATAAACGAGGCGTTGATTACTCAGATAATATCGAAGGAATTGTCCTTTTGCTAAAAAACCAAAATCCATCAGTAGTATTAAAAGGAGTTAATGAAGCTGTAGCCGATCTTAACAAAAATTACCTGCCCGAAGGCGTTAAAATTCATGCTTTTTTGGACAGAACCAATTTGGTAAATACCACTCTTACCACCGTTTCACATACATTGCTGGAAGGAATGGCTTTGGTTATTATTGTATTAATTGTATTTCTAGGAAGCTGGAGAGGCGCATTATTAGTCGCCATTACAATTCCAATTTCGCTTTTGATTGCTTTTATTCTAATGAAATTCACCACTATTCCGGCCAATTTACTTTCGCTTGGCGCCATAGATTTCGGAATTATTGTCGACGGTGCCATCGTAATGATGGAAACTATTCTGAAAAAACGGGAAGATGACGAAACCAAAGAACTCACCGAAAACAGCGTTGCCAACAGCGTAAAAAGTGTTGCGCGTCCCATTTTCTTTGCCACTCTTATCATCATCACAGCATACCTGCCATTGTTTGCTTTTGAAAGAGTAGAGAAAAAGTTATTTACGCCTATGGCATTTACTGTTGGTTATGCGCTTTTCGGTGCTTTATCGGTTGCTTTATTACTAATTCCGGGATTGGCTTATTTAATTTACCGAAAGCCGCAAAAAATGTATCATAACAAATGGCTTGATAAATTAACAAACGCTTATCATAACCGAATTCAAAAAATAATGCAGGCACCAAAAAAGGTATTTGCGCCTTTAATAGCCGTATTAGCCCTTGCTTTAGTACTTACTATAACCGTTGGAAAGGATTTTTTACCGTCTTTAGACGAGGGTTCAATCTGGCTCCAGGTTTCGTTACCGCCGGGAATCACTTTAGAGAAATCTAAAGAAATGAGTGACACCCTGCGTCACAGGACTTTAAAACACGAAGAAGTAACTTATATGATGGTGCAGGCAGGACGAAATGACGACGGAACCGATGCCTGGACGCCTTCTCACTATGAATGCAGTGTGGGTTTAAAACCTTACAGCGAATGGAAATCAGGAAAAACGAAAGAAGACTTAATCAAAGAACTTGCGGCTGAATATGCGACGATGCCCGGTTATAATATTGGTTTTTCGCAGCCTATGATCGATGGTGTAATGGATAAAATTTCGGGAGCACACAGCGAATTGGTTGTAAAAGTATATGGCGAAGATTATAAAGAAACCCGAAGAATTGCCGAAGACATCATCAAAACGCTGAAAAACGTTAAAGGTGCTGTAGATCTTGCTATCGATCAGGAACCGCCGTTACCTCAGATACAGGTAATTGCAGATCGTCAGAAAATTGCGCAATATGGTTTAAATGTAGATGATGTATCTGAACTTATCGAAGTGGCTATGGGAGGAAAAGCCGTTTCGCAGATTTTTGTAGGCAACAAAGTTTATGATATTACAGCAAGATACAACGAAGAAAGCCGTAATAATCCGGAGAAAATAGGAAACTTAATGCTCACAAATTCCGAAGGCGTAAAAATTCCTTTATCACAAGTATGTGATATCAAACTCAATACGGGAGAAAGTACTATTGCCCGCGAAACAAATAAACGCCATCTTACCGTTCGCTTAAACCTGCGAGGCAATGATTTGAGCTCTTTTCTAAAAGAAGCGCAAGCCAAAATCGAAAAAGAAGTAAAATACAATCATGAAGAATTTAAAATAAAATGGGGAGGCCAATTTGAAAATCAGGAACGTGCCTACGGCCATTTGGCTATTATCGTTCCGTTAGCGCTTGCCATTATGTTTGTGCTGCTGTACGGTGCATTTGGAAAATTCCGTCAGGCTGGATTGTTAATGAGTATCGTTCCTCTGGCATTATTTGGCGGAATGCTGGCTTTAAATGTTCGCGGTATGACTTTAAATGTTTCCTCGGCAGTAGGTTTTATAGCCTTATTTGGAGTAGCCATACAAAATGGAGTTATCATGATTTCTCATATTAATCAGCTGCGCAAAAACGGAATGACGCTTATAGAATCTGTAACCAATGGTGCAAAACAGCGTTTCCGTCCTGTTTTAATGACAGCCACAGTGGCGGTATTAGGATTATTACCTGCTTCACTGGCAACAGGAATAGGCAGCGATGTGCAAAGACCTTTGGCAACGGTTATTGTTTACGGACTTTTATTTTCTACTATCCTGACCCTTTTTGCTTTGCCTTCACTTTATTATCTCATCGAGAAAAAATTTGATTGGGCAGAAACGGCAAAACAACACGAAACTGATTCTCAATAAAACGATATTTATGATTAAAAATATAAAACAAAAATGGGTAACACTTTTGATACTGCTGACTTTTTCGGCAGTATCAAATGCCCAGATTGATACGACATTCGTTTCGGTAAAAATGAACTATCCTGATTTTCTTTCTCTCGTCAGTAAAAATAATCTGGGATATGCAGCCGAAAAATTTAATGTAGATATGGCACAGGCTAATACAGAAGCTTCAAAAGTTTTTCCGGATCCGGAACTGGCTGTTGGTGCAAGTGATAATGGCCAGCGCAGAATGCAGATGGGTTATGGTTTTTCTACCGAATTAAGCTGGACTCTTGAATTGGGAGGTAAAAGAAAAGCCCGAATAAATGTGGCCAAAAGTACAGCAGAACTAACCAAAACTTTATTAGAAGATTATTTTAGAAATCTAAGAGCCGAGGCTACTTTAAACTATTTAACCGGATTAAAACAAAAACAGATTTTTAAAGTACAGTTGAATTCATACACTATTCTTAAAAACATTGCCGCTACGGACAGCATCCGTTTTAAACTAGGAAGTATTACGGAGATTGATGCCCGCCAAAGTAAACTGGAAGCCAATTCAATGCTAAATGATGTGTACCAAAGTGAAGCCGATTGGAAATCAGCTCTTTTGGAATTGGGTACAATGCTTGGAAATCAAAAAGCAGATACGTTGTATTTACCTTCTGGTGATTTGACAAAATTTGAACGCCTATTTAATTTGAATGAACTTATCGTTACGGCTCAAAACAATAGAACCGACTTGCTTGCGGCCCTTAAAAACAAAAATGTCGCTCAGGAAATTTTAAAATTAACCAAAGCCAATAGAGTTTTGGATTTAGGTTTGAGTTTTGGTGTAGAAAATGCTTCTGTTGTTACTAATGTCGTGGCTCCTACTCCATCTTCTAATGCCGTTTCTGCCGGAATTACGATTCCGCTTAAATTTTCAAATCAAAACAAAGGAGAATTAAAAGCTGCCGAATTTAGCGTACAACAAGCAGACGTTTTGTACAAACAAACTGAGTTACAAATTCAAACTGAAGTTCGGAAAGCATGGTTTGCTTATCTCACCGCACAAAAACAAGTCAAGCAGTTTGATACGGGTTTATTGGCTGATGCAAAAAAACTGCTGGAAGGAAAAGTTTATAGTTACAAACGAGGTGAAACCACTTTACTTGACGTATTAAATGCACAGCGAACTTACAACGAAACACAGCTTAGTTATCACGAAACCCTGTACAATTATGCTGCTGCGTTAGTAGAACTGGAAAAAACAGCGGGTATCTGGGATATTAATTTTTAAAATCTGTAACAATGAAAAAAATCTATATAATCTTATTCCTGCTCTGTTCTCTGTTAAAAGTTAATGCACAGGAAACTGGGCTTACTTTTGGCATTAGCAGCGGTATAAACGGATCCTCATTAAATGGCCAGAATGTAGATAGTTTATCGACTGGCGGAGCGCCAAAAAGCTTAACTGGCCAAACTATTGGAATTACCCTCGACAATAAAATATCAAAATACTTTGGATTAAAACACGAGGTATTTTACAGTCGAAAATTGATGTCGCTTCAATTAAATGATACGATAAACGGCGATTATAAAAGTAAATTTAAACACCAGTATATTGAATTATTTCCTGTCAGTCTTGCTTTTTATTACAAAGGAATACAGCTTTTTGCAGGTCCGTATATTGGAATTTTGCTAAATGCTTCCTCACAGCGCAAGGATGCTGATGGAAATTTATATACCGATACATCAATCTACGGAAACGGTACAACGCCAAGTAAATACAGTCAAAAAATGGATGCCGGATTTACCGCTGGTTTAAATTATGAATTTTCAAATGGTATTCGTTTAGGCGGCAGATACATTAAAGGATTTGTTCCTCTTATCGAAAATGCCAATACAAAACCGCAATGGAAAATTTACAACGAAAGTTTCTTTATCACGATTGGATATACTTTTAAGAATAAGTAAATCGCTACATAGCCTATCTAAGGTTTACAAATATTCACCAAATAAAGATAAGCACTTATCGGTATTTACTCAAAAAATGTACATTTGATTTTAGATTGTTGTGCATTTTATGTTTTCAATTATACTTTAAAAAAAACAGTTAAAATAATTATTGATATAAATTTATGAAAAAGATCATTTACCTTTTATTAATTTGTGGGTCATCCTTAACTATTATGGCTCAAAAAATTACAGAAAAAAACTTTGTGCCGACTGAAGATATTGTCGTTTTTCCTATAACGTTAATTAATGCATTCCCCTTTATTTCTGGTGAAGTTAATGGTGTAAAAGGAAAATTTATGTTTGATACAGGTAATCAGAATGCACTTGATATCAATGACAATTTAGTTCAACTAACGCAAAAAAAAGAGAAAGGAAGTGGTCAGGTTGGCAGCGGTCAGAAATTTAAGGCTAATATAAATGATACCATTGCAGAAGTTAAACTAGCTGATGGATCTGTTTATAAAAACCTTGTAAACATTAAAAGCGGAAATTATGATTTTCTCCAAAACGCAATTACTCCAGATTGTATAGGATATATTGGGCATAATTTCTTTAAAGGATATCTTGTAAAATTAGATTATTTAAGAAGAAAAATTATACTGTATAAGAATACGGATCAGCGTAAATCTTCTAAAGATTTTTTAGAAGGCGAAAAAGTACTCGCCATTATTAATTTCGAAATCAGACGATTACCAAACCATCCTCTTGTTCGTGTAAAAATTGGGGGTATTGAAATGATAGCCGCATTCGATACCGGACAATATGGTACCTTTCAATTAGAAGATAAAGTAGATAAATTACTTACCGCAAAATCTTTGATTATTCCGTCAGGGAAAGATGCTGAAAATGATAAAACATATACAATCAATGATATGGTTCTGGACGGAAAATTCAAAGTTAGTCTTAAAGGTGTTTATTCTGAAACACGTGAAGATAATGAGCATGTTCGAGAAGCTCTCCAGATTACCGAAGATAATATTATTGATATTGGATACAGATTTCTAGATCAATACAAAACCATTTGGGATTATGAAGCAAAAAAAATATACATATTAGAAAAATAATCTATTATTGTTTAAGATTCAAAATGTTCCTTTAATTCAGCCTTTTGAAAATTCCAACAAAAAAGTCCTAATGAAAATTAGGACTTTTTTTTTATGGCAATATTTCATTGCTAAAAATTCAAAAATAAGATCTTCAGAAAACTCAAAACCCAGTAAAATAAAGCAATACAGTGGTTAGGTTCAAATTATTAAATGAAACTAAATCTCCTTTCAATCATTTACGCTTCAAAACCCAAAAAAGAAATCCATGCTGCTATTTCAGTCTCTTATGCATAAAAATTCGGGACTCATGCCTTTTTTTTTATTTAAGCTTTTTCATCGTAGTAATTTTATGAATAAATAATTCCCCAAAAAAGCAATCTAAACAAGAACCTACATCATGGAAAATTCAACTAACCTGGAAACACAAACTTGCCCTTATCTGGCGCAACAAGCTGCTTTGGCACCAGCTGTAATACCAGACATTACAACTCCAATTGTAACAACGACCAATCAGCCAACAGTTATTGGCACATCCAATCTCGGACTTTTAAATAATTTTATTGGTACCTGGAACAGTCCCACGGGAGCTAATGCTACGGGTTACAATGTTATGCCATTGCCTCAGGCAGATATTCCAAGCGGTTATATCACTAAAAACTTCCCTTATTTTGAAGAAATTTCTTTTTCAGCTATAGCGGGCGGAGCACCAAATCGTGAGGGTCGATACACACAAACAAGTGGCGTACTCTTTTATGAACAAAGAGTTTACATTGCTAACAATGCGGATCCAAACGGGGCACAACCTATAGAAAACACTTTAATTCATGCCGAAAATGGCACTTGGCTTTACCACGCAATACAACCTCAACTGGAAGGTCCTTATGGTCCGGGTACAGTTGCTGACAATACTATTATTCCAACACAAGATCCAACGACTCAATACAACAAACAAATTTCGGTACCACACGGTGTTTCCATTTTGATGGTTGGAGGACCAGTTGTTACCGGAACAGGCAATCCACTTTTTCCAACCGCCGACAGAACTCAATTACCTTTTACAGACCAGTCTATTATTGATCCATCAACCTATCTCACACAGCAATTGAGTTCATTAAATGCTAACGGAATTACAGTTACAAGCTATTCCAGTATTACGGTAAGTACCACTAATCATGGTGGCGGAGTAAATAATATCAATTTTGAAAATTCTTTTGGAAAGGTAATTTCAATGGAAACGACTTGGTATGTTGAAACTTTGAGTAACGGAACAGTTCAGTTGCAATACATTCAAAATATTGTTTTACAGTTTTTGATTAATGGTGTTCCTACTGAATTTCTACATATTGATGCCAATACTTTGCAAAAGGCATAAACATTCGCACCAATCTGAATACTGAATATGGAGCCGGATTAACCGATAACATTGGCAGTTTACAGGTACGTATAAAAATTTAAAACAAGAAAGATTACAAATAAACCTATTGCCAAAAAAAAATAACTACATGGAAACAAAAAAACTTTTTAAATTTTCGGATACGGTAACAAAAGAAAATATCCCGGAAGTAATGCAGCAAGCAATTGCGCTTGAACTTGCTACTATCCCAACATATTTATCTACCTATTATTCGATAAACAGAGCACAGAATCAGGACACATTGTACGCTAAAATCCATACTCAGCTTACTCAGGCCGGCAAACTTACTCCTGCAGAAATTGATGCATTGGCACAAGAACTGAAAGTCGACGTATTGGTTTATTCCAACAAAGCGGCAGCTTTAATTATGAGTGTTGTTATCGAAGAAATGCTGCATCTTGCTCTTGCATGCAATGTCAAACAAGCTGTTTGTCAAATTGCTCCCGATCTAATGGGAATTGGAAAAATATTATCATTTCCAACACAATTAGACGGACATATCCCCGAGTTTCAAATTAATGCTGCAAAATTATCGTTAAATCAATTGACTACTTTCCTGCAGATAGAAAGCCCTGAACCATTTGAAGATCCTTACAAAGACAAACAATTACTAAATACAATTGAATATAAGACTATTGGTCGCTTGTACGAATTAATTATTACGTGTATAAAAGAAGATTTTCCCGGCCCCTATAATTACAGACCACAATTGCTTCCTCCAGATGATACAGGTCGTGCGAGACCATTCTATTCTCAAAATTCCATGAATACTGTGCATTATGACAGAGACCACAATCCTCAGTTTGCAAATGAAGATGAAAGTGGCGGACTTCTTGGCGTTTATGATGCTAATTCAGCAATTGAAGCTATAGGACGTATCATTGAACAAGGAGAAGGAAAAAGTGATGACCAACAACATATCTTAGAATGGGGTGAAAATAAAATGCCTGTTCCATTGGAAATTGTTGATGGAAAGGCTGTTTTTTGGCCAGGTGATTATGATGATACAGGAAAAGAACTGGCTCACTTTGCTAAATTCCTGGAAGTCTACAGTTTTGGTGGTTACTATCAGGAAAAGTTTAGTAAAATTCAGGGCTTAGACGATTTCTTTAGCTATTTTGTATATAATACTGATGCTAATCCTCAAACAGCCGACTATGCTGCTTCAGGTAACGAGGCACTGGCATTGTGTTCAGAATTAGGTAATGCCGTTTTTGCTTATATTCTTTTAATGATTGAAGCCTGCTATTACAAAGACGAAAGCACTCAATACGATCTATTCATGTATGGTATTCATAAATCGATGATCTGGCTTTTGAGTGGTGTTGGAAACCAAATCAATAAATACACTTATACTAAAAACAATACAACCTACCAAGGCGCTCTGACATTTGAACCATATTTATTTGAGCAAAGTTCGCTAAGACCTAAAGCACAAATTATGAATTTAGTCGATCAATTGGCTAAAGCAGATCCTAACTGGAGTTGGGCAACAGATCCTAAATACGACAATTATTTTCCAGCTCTGCCAGATGTAGGTCTAGATTATAGCATTGTATCCGATGTGCCTAAAGTACCAAGTACCCCATATACTCACCAATCTTAAAAAACATATTATGTCAGAATTAGAAAATAGAGAGCTTCATGTATGTATGGGGCTTAATTCATGCAAAAATGCAGGATATTCAGGAAATAATGACTGTGCAGGAAAGGGAGATTGCTCAACAGCAGTTGGTCATCCTTGCCACACTTTAAACGAGTGCAAAGGACAAGGTGGTTGCGGTATTTTTGGCACTACCGAAGAATTTTGTCATCCGGGTCAAAATGAATGCCGCTATCAGGGTAGCTGTGGTGTGCCCATTTTGTCCTCTCGTTTTATGGCGCAAGGTCCCAATAAAGGACTTAGCGTTTGGCAATTAGCCAGAATACGTTTCGAAGAACAAAGAAAAGAAAATGGTGAGGAATTTGGCCCAGCTCCGCTACCATACGGACCAAGTGAAGATTACGTAAATACCATTCGCCATACAACAGGTGTCGATTATTCTTCTTGCGGACAAAGTGGTTCAAGATCTTGCTCTTACATCAACAATCCTGCCGAAAGAAAGATTGCAGCCGACCTAAGAGTTTTGAAAATGGAACAGGAAAGTGCCAAAAAACTACCGGAGAGTCTTTCAAATTGTAAACCAAAAAACAATGGCAACTAGACTCGGATTACCCAATTTAGGATTGGGTTTAGGACTTAGAAGCCAGCATTTCGAGCATATTCTGAAAAAGAATCCTGCCGTAGATTGGTTTGAGGTGATTTCTGAGAATTTCATGGACTCACACGGAAGACCGAGACACATCTTACATCAAATAGCAGAACGATATCCCGTGGTCATGCACGGGGTTTCGTTGTCTATTGGAAGTACTGATCCGCTAAATTTAGATTACCTCAGCAGTTTAAAACAATTAGCAACAGAAGTAAAACCCGCCTGGATTAGCGACCATTTGTGCTGGACAGGAGTTTTAACGACCAATTCGCACGATTTACTTCCGCTTCCGCTAAATGACGAATCATTAAAACACGTTTGTAACCGAATCAATCAGGTGCAGGATTATTTAGAGCGACCGCTGATTGTGGAAAATCCAAGCACTTATGCCGCCTTTAATAATTCTACGCTTCCGGAATGGGAATTTTTACGAATAATGACCGAAGAAACAGGCTGCGGATTACTTCTGGATGTCAACAATGTTTATGTGTCTTCTTTCAATAATGACTTTGATCCCGTAGAATATATCAAAGGAATTCCGCATGATAAAATTGTACAAATGCATTTGGCCGGTCATCAAAATTGTGGCAATTATATTATTGATACACACGATAGAGAAGTGAATTCTCAAGTATGGAAATTATTTCAACTGGCTTATCAACTGGCAAATGAAGCATCAGTTTTATTAGAATGGGATGGTAATATTCCGTCCTTCGATGTCTATCATTCCGAATTACTTAAATCAAAACAATATATGGATGAAACCTTTATTGGAATTGAAAACGAAGTTCTGTTTATGGATAAAGAGCAGGTTTCAAACCCATTGAATCTTTTTGAAATGAATAAATTTATATAAGCACAAAAAATGCAGCAAACGGCCAAAATACCATTAAAAAATTTCCAGCAATGGATGCAGCAACTTTTACTGGATCCTTACCAGCAAACGGGAATCAATCCTAGTGATTTACTTTCGGATCAATTAAATGCTGCTTCAATTGAAGATGTGATTTGTCATTCTGAAAAACTTACCGCACAGGAACATTTGGGTATTTATCAAAGAAGTTATATTGCTCGTTTGCGAAATTGTATGTCGCAGCAATTTAGCGCTTTAGAATATGCCTTAGGTGAGGCTCTATTTTGCGCTTTCGCGGATGATTATCTCGCTTCAAAGCCTTCGCAGAACTATAACTTAGCCTATTTAGGAGCTCATTTTGCAGACTATCTCGAAACCAACCGACCTGATGCTCAAGAAAATATAAAAGAAGACTGGATTGATTTCATGATCGAACTCGCCCGATATGAATATGCAATCGGAGTTATTTTCGAAATGAAAGCCGAAGAAGATTATCCATTAGCTACAATAGATACGGATGAAAATAAACTACAACTCGTACCAATATGCGAGTTGTTTCAATTTCGATTTCCTGTTCGAAAATATTATTCTGATTTTAAAAATGAAAAACAACCCCATTTGCCTTCTGAAAGCGAAAGTTATTGTGTAGTCCTGAGACACAAATTTAAATTAGCTATTTATGATTTACATAAAGAACAATTTGAGTTTTTGAATTCTTTAAAAGAACAAAACAATATTGCTGAAGCCAAAGAACTCATTAAAACTCAATATAAAGAAAGTCCTCATTTATTTGATGAAGTTTGGAACAGTTGGAAGAAATCCTGGATAACTGCTCATTTTTTTCGAGTTTAAGTAGAAACATCAAAATCACATCTTCTACAAAAAAACAGATAAAATTCTCCTTAAAAAATCAAATTTCACTGAATTAATTCATAAATAATTCCATTCAAAAACAAAAAAATAACCCCATAACTAAACCACCTCATCATGGAAAACTATTTACACGGCTTACTCGACGAAGACAACGACGTTATTATCCAGCAATACTTAAAGTACATTGACGACGGAATCCCGCGTACGGATAAAGCAAAAGACGTATTAATTATTGGTGCCGGAATGGCCGGAATGGTAGCTGCAAGTCTGTTAAAACAAGCGGGGCATAATGTTACGATAGTCGAATCAAATACGCGTGTTGGCGGCAGAATTAAGACTTTCAGAAATTCTGAAAACAAAAAATATTTTGAAGACGACACAGTTTATGGTGAAGCCGGTGCGATGCGTATCCCAACCATACATCAGATGGTGCTCAAATACATTGATAAACTGGGACTCAAAACTGAGCCCTTTTATTATCTGTCTGTAGATAAAAAACAAGCCATTGCCTATCAGGCTGATCCAACTAAACCGGAGCCTGAGGTTACCAGGAATTCCCTTTTCTACGTTAACCGCAAACGCGTTGTGCAGAATGAATATATCCGAAAAGATGGAGCTAAAGTCGATGTAAACAAACTGTTGGACTTTCATCTGGGCACTAGCGAAAACATGCGTTCCGACCAATTAATGGCTAATATTATTAATCCGCTTAAAGCTTTTATTGCAGAAGATCCTGAGAAAAACTGGCCATTACTAATCGAGCGTTACGGAGAATATTCGATGCGTCGTTTCTTAAAAGAAAATTCGCTGTATTCAGAGAATGCTATCGAAATGATTGGAGTGCTGCAAAATCTGGAATCCCGAATGTCTTACGATTTTATACAAAGTTTTATTGAGCAAAATATCATCAAGGATTCTACTCGATTTTTGGAAATTGTTGGCGGAAGCGACCTGCTTCCAAATGAATTTTTTAAAGCTCATAACCTTGAAGAAAACACTTATTTTGATTGCAGAATGACCAAAATGATGCTCGTTAACAACAAGGTAAAAATAGAAGTGGATATTGAAGTACAACGTGACTTTCAGTTTTATGAAGACGCAGGATTCAAAGCATTAAAAACGCCGGTGAGTGATCTTGAATTTGATGAAGTAATTGTCACTATCCCCTTTTCGGCACTAAGACATGTATATGTAACACCTCAGTTCAAACAACAAAAACGAAAAGCAATTCGAGAACTGCATTATGATTCTGCTACTAAAATATTACTGGAATTTCGTGAGAAATGGTGGCAGGAAGCTCCTTATAATATTGTTGGCGGCGGTACGATTACTGATTTTTCAAACCGTTTTACCTATTACCCAAGCAATGATTTGGGAGCTAAAGGGCATGGTGTCGTGCTGGCATCGTATTGCTGGTCTGATGAAGCAAGCCGTTGGGATTCTATGGATGACGACGACAGATATTTTTATGCGCTTAAAAACCTGGCTATCATGCATTCTGATGACGAAAAAGAACAGCAGCGCATTATTGACCTTGCTGTGGTTACCTCGAGCATAAAAGACTATAAAAAGAAAGGCGGAAAATTAATCGGTGGAGCAACGCAAAGCTGGATGCGTGACCCATATGCTTATGGTGAAGCGGCGATATTTAATCCGGGACAGCTACAGTTATTGCAGCGTCATATTATCTCAACTGAATGGAACGGAAAAGCACATTTTGCAGGAGAACATACTTCGCTAAAACATGCCTGGATTGAAGGCGCCATCGAGTCCGGAATCCGTACAGCATTAGAAGTCAACGAAAATACTGGTAACCTTAATAATCCTATTTAAGATGTCACAGCAAAAAATCACCGTTGCAAAATACCTGCAAATACGTCTGGAACAACTAGGACTCACCCATTTATTTGGAATTGCAGGCAATTATACCGCACCGTTTTTGAATACGATTCAAGAAGATAAAAATGCAAAAATTAAAATCGTTAACGATACGAATGAAATAAACGCCGGACATTGCACTGATGCCTACGCACGTCAAAACGGTTTTGCTGCAGTAGCGGTAACGTATGGTGTGGGAGCATTTACGCTGCTTAATTCGGTTGCGGGTTCTTATGTAGAACATTGTCCAGTTCTTGTTATTAATGGCGCTCCGACTAATAAAGACCAGCAAAGAAGCCTTGTTCAGGGTATGCTGGCATCACACATGACAGGTGATATGTACAGTAATATCAATGTGTTCCGAAATGTTACTGTTGCAGCAGAACAAGTTACAGGTTCATCAGATGCTCCTTATAAAATTGATTCCGTTTTAAACGCCTGCATTTTATATGGAAGACCCGTTTATCTTGAAGTTTTTGAAGATGTATGGCGAATGGAATGCAATCCGCCTACAGCTCCATTGGTAGAAAGAGAGGCATCTAAATGTCAAGCAAGTGCGCGAAAAGCTGCACAAAGAGTCGCTGCAATGGCAAAAGGAAAAGAAATTATTTTCTGGGGTGGCATTGAGATCCAACGCTATGGTATTCAAAAGGAATTCCTGGATCTGATCGAAACTACCGATACGGAATTTGTAACTTCTATACTCGGGAAATCAATCGTGTCTGAAAATCATCCTAAATTCAAAGGCGTTTTTAATGGCAAGGCATCGCCAAAAGATGTCAAGGAACGATTCGAAAAAGCTCAGCTAAAAATCGGTCTTGGCGTATGGACGACTGGCAAAAATTTGGGTGGTTTTGATGTATGGAAAGAAGATACTGTACTTGCTAATCATAGCGGTGTACGTATTGGGGCTTCCTATATCGCTAATGTATCGCTAAGAGATTTTATGATATTCCTGAAAGAAGAACTTACCAAAGTTACTTTTAGTGCTTACGAAATGTATGATGCAGAGCGGCTGCCTGAGTCATTTTTTCTGGCTAATAACAAAATAACAAAAAGAGGAAGACCGGCTCTTACTTATGATACATTTTTCAGCCGAATCAATAGTTTTATAGACGAGAAACATATAGTGGTTGCCGATGCGGGTTTTCCTTTATTGGGTGCTCAGGGCATTCGTATTGCAGAACCTAACGGATTCGTAGCGCAGGCATCATGGCTTTCGATAGGTTATTCTGTTCCTGCGGCAACCGGAATAAAATGTGCCAGACCAGATAAAAGGCCGGTAGTATTTGTTGGAGACGGTGCTTTTCAGGAAACTTGCCAAGCCATTTCTACACAGAATAAACTGAAACACGACACCATTGTTTTTGTTTTGGATAATGGTATTTACGGTATCGAACAAATGCTTGTTAATCCCAATCCGTTTCGTGGTGCAGAAAAGGTCGAATATAGCGTTCCCGATTTAAACAATGTTTATGATTACAACGAAATGCACCGTTGGAAATACGCGAAACTTGTTGATGTGTTTGGAGGCAAAGGTTTTGAAGTCAATACTCTCGAAGAACTCGAGGACGTTATAAAGCAGCTTGACGATATTAAAGAAAATACCATTATCCATATCAATATTCCTAAAACGTCTATTCCTGAAGCAATTGCCTATAAAACAGAAGAGCCTGGAGAGGATGAATTTCTGGATAAAAACTGGAGTTTATGCTAGGTTTAAAATGGAATAATTTTTAAAACATTTCATCAGAATAAACAAAAAAAGCCATCTCAGTTTTCATTACTAAGATGGCTTTTAAAATTTTAGTATTTCTAGGCTATCGTATATTTTTTTTCTGTAATAGTAGTCGTAGTTTCCGTTGTTACACTGTCTATAAATCGCCATTCAGCTTCAGAACCAGATGGTGTAAATTTAAGATAGGTATATCCTCGCTTGTACAAATTGGCATATTCTAAATCATCTATCAAAACGGTAAATGCTTGTGCTAATTCTATCGCCTTTTTAGGATCGGATGTAATTCCAAGATAAGCTTCCAATCCTGGCGAAGAAACAGAACTACAAGCAATTTCAGTACCTATAAATTTCCCCTGCATATTGGTCAATTTACCCATCCAGGCATTATGTGTATCTCCGGCCAGCACTACAACATTTTTCCCGGAAAGTATAGCATACAATTGTTCTCTTTCTGCAAAATAACCATCCCAGGCATCCAGATTATAAGGCAAAGTTGTCGTAACTCTCGCAATTTCCTGAGCAGTTAATGACGGATCATTTTGTTTGTGTCTCATTTTAATAACAACAAGTTCAGAGATTGCGCCAATAAGTGCCTGCATAGTTGCCGGCTGTGCACTTCCAAAATGATCTACTTCTGCTAAAACCTGATTCAAAAGTAACAGCAGCTCTGCAGGAATCAGCATTTTTGTCATCAGAATCTGCTGCCCTAATACTTTCCATTTAGCAGTATCTGCATTAATCTGTGATCCCAGCCATGTCATTTGTTCGCTTCCAATCAATTTTCTGTTTGTACTTAAAAGATCGGTTCTGAATTTTGTCTGGTCAAAATTCCCCACATTATCAATATAATCAGAATAACTCATTTGCTTATCTCTGGCAATAACTCGGGTATCCATCATATAAAGCGAAAGAATATTACCAAAATTAAAACTTCTGTAAATTCTAAGATCTTTTCCTGTTTTAAGCGGAATATATTCGCTGTACGCCTGAAAAGCGGCCATTTTTCTCATCTGAAAATCTCCTTCGGCAGGCTGATGATTTTCAGCACCTGATTTATAAGTATCATTGGCAAATTCATGGTCATCCCAAACACATATAAAAGGTTTTTTCTGATGAAGAAGCTGAAGATTTTTATCTCCTCTGTATTGTCTGTAACGTTCTCTGTAATCGCCTAGGCTTAAAATCTCTCTGGCGGGTTTATGTTCTCTGCCCAGCGAATTGGTAAATGGGTTTGTACCATATTGTCCCGGCGCATATTCGTAAATATAATCTCCAAGATGAACCACTACATCTGCATCTGACGAAGCGATTGCACCATATACATTAAAAAGTCCTGCCGGAAAATTAGAACAGGAAACAACAGCCATTTTTACTTCATTTACACTATCTGCTTTAGATGGCAGTGTACGTGTTTCCCCAATAACCGTTACCTGTTTGGTTTTGACATTATAAAATCTATAATAATATTTTGTATTAGAAGTAATGTTCTGAACATCTACCGCTATTGTAAAATCATTTATGGATGATGCCGCTGCCTGCCCTTTTCTTACTATTTGAGAAAATCCGGCATCCTTACTTAGCTCCCAGGTTATTTCAGCATCTGAACCTACTGAATATCTTGTCCAGATAATCACTCCTGTTTCTGTCGGGTCAAAACTGGCTACTCCAGTCTCAAATCCTTCATTTTTCAGTCCATCCGGCGCACCGCTGTTATCTGATTTATCATCGTCACTACAGCTTTCAATAAGTGGAGCGATGAATACTCCTCCAGCGGCCAATAAAGAATTTCTTAGAAACCTTCTTCTGCTTAAATCATTGTTATTTTCCATAAAAAAATTTTTATATCAAAAAAACAATGTATTATTAAAACAGAGGTTATGGTATTTTTAAAATTACCTTACATTAATATTAACAATCCAATTACTATAATAAGTTATTGATCTTTACTTAAAATAATATAGAAAAGCCTTTGGTATATTTTAGAAATAAATCGACTGCAATCATGATAATTACGACTAAAATAAACACTAATATATACGTAATTATTTGCGCTTTTTTATTGAATTCAAAATTGGTAGGATTTATAAAATAATCCGCATAAACAGCCTGAGAAATTTTTATATGAGGACAAAATAAAGTAGCTCCCTGCAGAAAATGTCCAATGAGTTGATATTTATTTTTTGGGATATAAGTCATTCCATTGTCAGGTTTAGAAAAATGAATCGGAATCTGTTTACCTTCCTGAAAACCGAAAATATATCCTGGAGAATATTTTGTTCCGATTTTTCTATCGATATCACTTACGTAAGGTTCTTTACTGCTTTCGAGCTGTTTGTATAAAATACTCTGAATAGTACCATTGTATTGATGATGATGTATACCATTCCGATCTACAGAAATGAGGATGATTTTCTTAGAATTTTGATGCTTGTAATTTTTATAAAGTGCCCAAAGCCCCCAAAGCAGAATGGGGAAATATATTAAGTTGAAAATCATTTCATTAGTCGATATGGGACTATCATACTCCAGCTGAAGACTTAAAGGAAGCGCTATTAATAAAGCAAGCATTGCTATAAACAAAAGTCCGAACATTGTGTACGCACAAATAGTAGCAGTTAAATTACGTTTTGAAGTTATTTCAGGAAAATTTTCTTGGTTATAAATCATTCACTAATTATGGTTAAAAAACATTTTTAAAATTCAGATGAGCTGTGCCATACAAATCTACTAAATTTAAAAATTCCTAATTCAAATATTTCAAAGGATAAAATCAATGAAGCACTTTTTCTATACCAGATCTTAATAAAAAAGGACAGCAAATAGCTGTCCTTTTTTATATGTTTTCAAAGTTTTAAAAAATATAATCTGTACTAAGAAAATTAGAATCATGATCTCTTACAATCGAATTAAACAAAGTCTTATTAGCAGATGTAGCTTTGGTTGCCACAAGCGAACGAATAGAAAAAGAACGTAATGCATCTGATATTGATAAAGTTCCTTCGGCGCTGTCTTTTCTTCCGGTGAATGGAAAAACATCAGGACCACGCTGAGACTGGCAATTAATATTCACACGACTTACCAGATTTACAAAGGGATCAATGAGACTTGCAACTTCCTGCGGATCTTCACTAAAAATACTCACCTGCATTCCGTGCGAGGCATTGATTTGATAAGCTATAGGCTCATCAATGGAATCAAAAGGAACCACAGGAATAATAGGTCCAAATTGTTCTTCGTGATACAGTTTCATTTTATCATTTACCGGATATACAACGGCAGGAAAAACAAACGAATGGTTTGTATAGCCACCATTTTCATTGATAATTTTAGCGCCATTGGCTAAAGCGTCATCAAGACATTCTTTAAGGTATGCAGCTTTATCTACTTCAGGAAGAGGCGTAATTTTTACGTCCTTTTCCCATGGAAGCCCAGGTTTTAAAGCTGCTACGGCATCACTTAATTTGGCAACAAATTCCTGAGCAACTTCTTTTTGAACAAAAATTAGTTTTAATGCAGTACAGCGCTGTCCATTAAAAGATAACGCACCCAGCAGGCATTCATTCACTGCCACATCCAAATCGGCATTTTTGGTAACAATAGCAGCATTCTTCGCATCAAGACTTAAAATAGATCTCAGCCTGTTGGCCATAGGATGTAATTTCTTAAGACTATTGGCTACTTTGCTCGAACCTATAAAAGCCAATACATTGACCTTCCCGCTTTCCATCAAAGGAGAGATTATTTCTGCCCCACGTCCGTATAAAGTATTTACAGTTCCGGGAGGAAAAGCTTCCTTAAAGGCATTTAGCAAAGGATAGTGCGCCAATACACCGTGTTTAGGTAATTTAAATAAAATAGTATTACCCATAATTAACGCCGGAATAAGAGTGGTGAAAATTTCGTTAAGGGGATAATTAAAAGGTCCCATACTCAGCACCACTCCAAGAGACGATCTTCTGATTTGAGCCAGTATCCCTTCTGCTTCTTCAAACCTTGACGATTGTCTGTCCAAATCCTTCAATGCATCAATTGTTGCATTTATATATTCGACAGTTCTGTCAAATTCCTTGGTGGAATCTCCAAGACTTTTGCCAATCTCCCACATCAGAAGTTTAATCACAATTTCACGCTGTTGAATCATCAGATATACAAATTTCTGCATACACGCAATACGGTCCTCCACGCTCATTGTAGGCCAGACACCCTGTCCATTATCATACGCTGCAACCGCTGAATCAAGAGATTCCATCGCTTCTTTGACAGTTGTATGAGGAATTGTTCCAACGAGTTTTCGCGAGATTCCTTCCCCCGACCCTACAAAAACAGGAGAAAAAACTTGTGTTGTTTCGCCGTTCCAGGGTACTAACTGACCGTTTAAAAGGTATTCACGCTGGTGAATTTCTGAAATCTTATATTGATCGGGAATAAGGCTTTCATCTGTAAACAAAGTGTTTATCGCATCTATTGATGCTTTTAAATTTTCCATATAAAATATTATTTATAACCGTTTTTTTTATGAGTAACGAAAAATGTTTTAATAAAAATAAAACCATTGTCAATTTACAAAAATTAACTATAAAGAACTGATAATGATTAAAATAAAAAACAAATTATACAAAAAAAAAGATCAAACATTATTAAACGTCTGATCTTTTTAATCCTTATTCGCACTCGCCAATATTTGACGAAAGACGCTATTTGTTATCAAATTCTCTTCGATTGTAAAAAGAATCATCATCGCTATAATATACTGAGTCAGGATCTTTTTCAGGATAATAAGAATTCATTACTCTTCTTTCATACTCCCGGTCAAAATTGTCCTGCCTGTTATATCTGCTTGTATTTCTAAATGTCTCATATCCTATACTGTTGGCCATAACGGTTTTGGTATCTTTATTAATGTTAACTGCTCCAATGGGAATTATAACATGACTGTCTCCGTCTTTATAAATAAACTCCTTTCTGTTCTCTTTTGCTATAACGTCATGGATTTCATTACGACTGTCTTCAATTAATACTTTATCTGCTTTAACATCCAGATAAACAACACGCTTCATATCTTTATTGACCCAAAGATTATCAATGGTACCTATAGTACGGTTCTCAGCATCTACTATTTTCCATCCTCGTACGTCAGAATAGTTTGAAGCAACTTTATAATCAGAAAGTTCATCTAATCTATATAAATTTCTATCTTTATTTTCCATATGTTTTTTTTAATATTATAAATTCTTTTCCGTTAGCGTGGCTTTAGGAAAATTTTAAATTTAAGTCTGCCTTTACTTCTGTAACAAATTTTATCAGGTATTCAAAAGCTATTTTGTTTCCTGTTGATTGCTTAATTAATTTGTTGTGTTGTCAGTGCTGGTAGTATTTTCAATTTGCGTACTATTATCAGTTTGCGTTTCATTATCTCTCAAAAAGATATAATATACAATTGCTGAGATTAATAGAACAACTACAATCCATGGCCATACAGGCTTTTTTTTCTCAATTTTAATTTCTGCCATAACTTATTTTTTTTTGATTGTAAATTAGTTTTTATTCACTAATAAAGGTACAAATGAGATATCTCTAAAAAGTATGTAATTTCATCTGGATATTACACAATTCCCAGTATATGAGCTTTTTGAAAATGAGAGGAGATTTATAAATATATGCAGATTCTAAATAAAAAAAGCCCTAATTTTCATTAGGGCTTTTTCTTAGTTTTTATGTTTTTCTTAATAATCAATTCTTATAAAGTTCCCTTGACGATCAAAAACTAGTTCCAGGTTGTTAGAAATTTCTACTTCGACAGTTGTTCTTTCATTATCAATAGAAGTTACAAATTGATTTGGATAATTTGTTGCTACATAGGTTTGTATTTTTTCCGGAATTAATTCAACAGGAATGGCTTGATGATTTCCTTCAATATCAATCCAGTTGCCATCGGCATCAAAATCAATTTCGAAATAATTGCTTAGTTTAACATCATAAATAGATCCGTCGATAGAAACAACCTTTTCCTTTGTTACAAGTACATAATTTGCATCAGGAAAATATTTTTTTACAAATGCATCGGCAGCTTTTGGTAAATCAGTAGCATTAATTAAAGTTTCGTTGTCGTTGTCACTATCACACGATGTTGCGGCTAATAAAAGTGATACAGCTATAAAGCTGCTTAAAATTGTTTTTTTCATAATTGTTTTTAATGAAGATTTTTAAATTTTTGATTCTCTTTTTACTAATTACTTTAAGAAAATCTATCTGATTATTTCTTTGCAAACTTATCAACAAAACAAAAAAGCAAAAGACCAATGTTTTTTTTATTTACAGCAGGATAAGTCTTTTTGTCACAACATTCAAAAACGCAAAAAACTGTTTATTAAACAATTTTAACTTTTGTGTTTTTAAACAATTATCTAAGAAGGAAATACCCAGTTCAACAAAAATGACATATAAACATCCTACTCTTTTTATCAAAATAAAACTAACTTATTAATCTGCTTTAAGATTTATTTTTCCAACCTACCTTAAAATGAAATCTAAACTTATTTAGCCTTTTTCATATTGTTCTGTGGTAGTTTGCTTCTTCCTTTATCAAATATTTTTGTTCGAAACTTTAAAAAAAAATATGAACAAAACATTCTACTTATTTATTGCCAGCCTTATTACATTCACATCATGTTCGAATGATAATGACCTAAGCAAAGACCTGCCAAATAATGCAATCGAGCCTGTTAAGGTGATAAATAAATCCGGATCGGCAGATGGAGTAACCTATAATATTCGAGATCTGGCGATTAATCCTGACTTAACTAAAATTTCTTCTGAAAATGCTACTATAATTAGCTCTGAAACAGAGATGCAAAATGGTAACTTCAAAATTCAGACTTCATCTTCTGCCGTAGCAGAAAAACTTATTGTAGGAAACTTAATTTACTTAACATCAAATAATGATAAAGTATATTTTAGAACAATAACCAGTATTTCAAAAAACAACAATAATTACTTATTGTCAACAACTGATGCTAACATAGGAGATTTGTTTCAAGGTGGTTCTATTGAAATATCGATGAACGTACAGGAAAATGAAAGAGCGCTGAGGTCTAAAAACACTTCTTTGCTAACTGCAAAAGGAAACTATAATAACAGTTTTACTTATGACATTTTCAATCATATCAATGAATATAAAGCAAATGGTTTCACATTAAATCCCAATACATCTATAAATTCAGTTCTTAATATGAAAATAGGATTTGGAAAATCAAAAATACTTCCAAACGAAATAGAAGTCTATTATCAAATCAGTAGCGCAGTAAACCCAAATTTTACATTTTCGGGGGCTGTAAACAAAAAATACTCTTATAATTTAATTGACAATGTTCCTGCAAATCTTTTAGACTTACTAAAGAAAGTTGAAATCGATCTTACGATTCCGGCTGGTGATCTTTTGGGAGATATTCCTGCAAAAATAAGCATTGACGAAATCGCTTTTCCAATTGACGTTGAGGCAACTATATCACAAAACTCACATTTTGCAATCAATTCAAGCGGAATATTCAAAATTGGGTTTGCTTATTATAATAATGTACCAGGGAAAAAAAGCCATTTTATCTATGAAAATACCATTACCAATTCAAAAATTACCGAAGGAGATTTAACAGGAGAAGTAATTTCGGATATGAAAATATCAATCAAACCAAAAATTCAATTGTTAGATTCTAATGTATTGGATGTAAAAGGAAATATTGAATTTGGAATTAACAGCTTCACTCTTGGAAATGGAAGTTTATCTCAACCAGCTGCTTTTACTTCGACTGGAAATTTCTATTCATCAGGAACTTTCTCTTTTGGAGCTTTAGGCTTAACTGTGTATACTACAGAATTATTTAGAGAAAATAAAGAATTGTGGAATATGGGAAATCTTGCTAAAACAATTACTGTCTCTAATTTTAAATCTGTAAAAACTTCTTCATTACCTTGCAGTGGTCTTTATTCTTATGGTTTTGATATTACTTTAGATTATAAATATCTAATTAATGGTAAAGTTCTTTCTGGTGATTTAGAAGTTACTTATGATGTTTATTCAGACATTGGAACTGTATTAGAAACAGCTAAAAAAGTAAAGGTTTCTCCAAAAGACATTACAACAAATAGCTTTAAAATTAACCTTTGTATTCCGTTTAGAAAAATTAATATTTTTAGTATCGCGAAAACAAGTAATATAAAAAACATTACAATTAAGGATGCAAATGGCTATATAGCTACAGGAGTTATTAACCCTGCAACTAATATTGCGTACCCACAAATGACGGTTACAAAATAATACTTTCTAAAAGGTAATTTAAAAAGATTGGCTTAAAAGCCAATCTTTTTTATTTATAAACAAGACACTAAATAAATTATAATGTTTGTCCCGGAAAGAATCATCCTTTTTTTGTTAAATCGACATATCTATTACCAATTAGACTAATTTACTACTCTAATAGAAGAAAGAACAAATCTTTAGGTACATTTGCAGGATTTATTTTTTCATCAAGTTTTACTCGAAAATATTTTATTTTTGCATTTTACGCTCCTATATAATGAATACTCCAGAACAACCTATACCACACAACGAACTACAACGTCTTGCCGCATTAAAACGCTATAATATTCTTGACACTTTGCCAGATACTGCTTTTGATGATGCTACAAAACTCGTTTCTTATATATGTGGTGCGCCCATCGCACATATTTCATTCATCGACGAGAACAGACAATGGTTTAAATCGGAAATTGGAATTGGAGTTTCAGAGGTACCAAGAGAAATTAGCTTTTGCCGATATACTATCATGGAATCGAAGATGGTTGAAATACCGGATACGCATTCGAACGAGCGATTTAAAAATGATCCTAATGTTACAGGAGGTTTTAAGGTGAGATTCTATGCCGGAGTTCCGCTTACGACACCTGACGGATATAACATTGGAACCATTTGCGCTATCGATCATGTTTCAAAAGAACTTAATGACGATCAGCGTAATGCACTTACGATAATAGGTAAACACGTTATCAATCAATTAGAATTAATAACAAAAAATATTGAGCTGGCTGCTCAGAAAAAAATCGCCGATCGTGCCGTATTTGCAAAAGACAGTTTTCTAGCGAATATGAGTCATGAAATTAGAACTCCGCTAAACGCGATTATTGGTTTTACAGATCTTTTGGCACAAACGAGACTTGATACAATTCAGCGTGATTATATAGAAAGTGTTCAAATTGCCGAAGAAAATCTGCTTTTAATTGTAAATGATATTCTGGACCTTTCTAAATTAGAATCGGGACATTTAACAATTGAATCGCAACCTTTCAATTTAAAAAATTCCCTTAAACATATTTATGATTTACTAAAAATTAAGGTGCCTAAAGATGTTGAATTTAATCTTTTTCTGGATGCCGAAATGCCTGAAAACGTAATTGGAGATCAGGGCAGATTAAATCAAATATTAGTAAACCTTACCGGTAATGCCCTTAAATTTACTGAAGATGGTGAAGTAACTATTTCTGTAAAAAAAGTAACTGAAACTGCTGATAATTATTCACTTAAATTCTCGGTTAAAGATACCGGAATTGGTATACCGGCAGAAAAACTTAAAACTATTTTTGAACGATTTACCCAGGCAGAAGAAAGCACTACCAGAAGATTTGGCGGTACAGGACTTGGACTTAATATTGTAAAACAATTAGTCAATCTTCAAAATTCTGAAATTCATGTAAAAAGTAAAGAGGGTCGTGGCTCAGAATTTTTCTTTATTTTAAATTATAAAAAAACAGAACAAATTGAAGCCGAAGAAGAACAGTTGTCAGGCTATAATTTAGGAAAACTAAATATTCTTCTTTGCGAAGATAATGTCCTGAATCAAAAACTGGTACGAAGCGTGATTCATAATTTTGGTTTTGAGCTGGATATTGCTGAAAATGGAGAGGTTGGAATTGATCTTTTATCCAAAAATAAATACGACCTGATATTGATGGATCTTCAAATGCCGGTAAAAGATGGTTATCAGACTACAGAGTACATCAGAAATGAAATGAATTTAAACATTCCGATAATAGCCATGACGGCACATTCTCTTGTGGGCGAACAGGAACTTTGTTTTAATATGGGAATGAATGCTTATGTACCAAAACCTTTTAAGCAGACGGCACTTTTAGAAACTATAAAAACGGTTTTAACCATAGAAAGTAAACCGGTTCAGAAAAGAAAAGTAGATTTGTCTTTCTTAGAAGAAATGTCTTATGGAGATACCGGTTTCAGACAAGAGATGATCAATCTTTTTGTAGAGAAAATTCCAAATGAAGCCGATCAGTTACAAAAAGCATTTCATGACAATGATACCAATACGGTGAGAGATCTTGCGCACAATATGAAATCAAGTATTGACATTTTTATGCTAAAAGATCTTAGTAACTATTTAACTATTATCGAAGAAGAAGCCAAATTGGGACAATTTAATGCTGAAACCGCAGATAAAATAAATATTTTTCATTGTGAAATCACAGAAGTCGTTAAAATCTTAAAGGAAGTATGATAAAAGAGAAGTATGCCTTAATTTTGTAATAATAGCAGTTGCTAAAAGTAGTTACCCCAAAGACAAAATTTAAGCCATGAGAATAATTTTATCCGAAGATAATGAAATCCTACGCAAATCATTATCATTTTTCTTAGAGTCTAAAGGATTTACTGTTGATCAGTTTTCTGACGGAAAAGACGCACTCGATGCCATTGAAGCAAATAGTTACGACCTGATCCTTACAGATATCAATATGCCCGGCAAAAGCGGAATGGAAATTACGCAATATGTAAGGGAAAGTCTTGGTTCTGATATTCCAATAATTATATTTACTTCGTCGGGCGTAGAACAAACCGAACTCGATTCTTTTGACATTGGTGCAAACGAATTTATGGCTAAACCTGTTAGTCCGGCTGTGCTTTTAGTGAGAATTAATAAATTACTAAAAACACGACTTTAATGAAATTTCTATACTACTCCATTTTCTTATTTTTAATTTCCTCGAGTGTTATAGCGCAGGAAATTAATCTTGACTCGGCTTTATCTGAGGTAAAACGTGAAGTCGAAAAAAACAACTACGATAAAGCATTATTGCTTCTGGAGCCTTTGCAAACCAAGTTTCCTGAGAATGAAGATATAAAAATTTATAAAGGCCGAATTTACAGCTGGAAAAAAGAGTATGCTTCGGCAATAAAAATATTGTCTCCAATGGCAGACAGAACCAGTCCTAATCCCGATGCTTTATTGGCTATTATTAATGTCTATTTTTGGTCAGAACAATTTGAAACCTGTATTGCGTATTGCGATAAATATCTTGCAATAGATTCCAATTCTTCGGATGTTGCGTTAATCAAAATTAAATCGCTCGAAAAATTAAATCGTGATAAAGAGGCATTAGAACTGGTAGAAAAATTACCTATAACCGACAATAGTACGCAGGCCATTACAGGATTGCGAACACTTATTGGCCAAAAGGCAAAAAATGCAATAGCCGCTTCTTATCTTAATATCTCAACCTCTAATCCTGGTCAGTCGCCTTTACATTATGGCTATATCGAATATTCGCATAAATTTAGCAAATCGGCTCTTGTGGGACGTGCAAATATAGGTTATGCCAACAATGATACACAAATGATGTTTGAGGCAGATTATTATCAGACCTTCAAAAAAAGAGATTATTTATATGTTAATGCTAGTTTTTCGACCGGAGAAACCATATTTCCCGTGGCAAAAGTTGGTGCCGAATATTATTTTAAACCCGGTAAAAGATTCGATTATGCTCTGGGTGCCAGATTTATGCATTTTGAAACCGATGACGTAACATTACTTACAGGACAAATTGCCTATAAAACAGGTTCGTATACGCTGGCATATCGTCCTTATTACGATACTTCAAACGAATTGCTTTCTCATGTTTTAAGTATTCAGCATACAAACGACGAAAAAGAAAGTCTTATACGATTAGAATTGCAATATGGTAACGTTCCTTATTTGTATCTTTATAATAATGCAACTGAACCTTTAAAAGCGTATAGAGTTGGTTTGCAATACCAGCATCGTTTTGGTAATTCCTTTTTTGTGCGACCGGTTTTTCTTTATGAATATGAAGAATATTTGCCAAACGAATACAGAAATAGATTTAATGTTCAGGTAATTGTAACGAAACGTTTCTAATATGCTACAAATCAGGAAATTTTTTAATAATGATGCCTGGTTAGAACATTTTCTAATTCTGTGCATTAGCCTGTTTATTATTTCGGCGGTGATCTTGTACGTCATGATTATCAGAAGCCGAAGTAATAATATCAAGAAAGAAAAGCTCAGAATAGTATACAGTTCATTAATTGAAAAATTAATGTTTTCGATTGTTTTTCAAGACCTTACTTTTTCTGCTATTAAAGAAGACAAAGATTATAAAATACTTTCCAGAAATGCTTTTTCGAGAGAAGTAACTATGGAATCTATTATCGATCTCCACAAAAATTACGATGGAGTTTATTCGCAGAAATTAGAACAGTTTTATAAAGAATCCGGCTTGATAAACGACTCGCTTAAACGTCTTAAAAGTTTAAAATGGGAGATAAAATGCAAAGGTATCACGGAGCTTGCAGAAATGAATGTTACCGAAACTTTTGACAGCATCATAACGATATCAAAATCGAGAAACAAAACTTTAAAAATTACAGCACTCAATGCCGCCATTAAACTTGGCGGGACAAAAGGTATTGTACATCTTACTGAATATCCTTTCCCAATAGATGAATGGATGCAGATTAATATTATAAATGCTTTTAAAAAACACGATGTTGGCGACACAAAAGGAGTTGAACTATTACTCGAATCGCAAAATACAACAGTAATTTCACTTGGTTTAAAACTGATTAAAGAACTTAGACTTACACAAAAAATTTCGTATGTAGCACAATTGGTAAACAATGGTACCAATACACAAGTAAAATATGAGGCGCAAAACGTATTGCAGACTTTAACAATATAAGCAAATGACTTTTTTTAATAACGAATTAACGGCGTTTTCTGAAGTATATCTCATGCTTATACTTGCTTATGCGATATTCATCATGTCGTCTTATCTTATATTAGCTCATCTTTCGACAAGAGAATTGAGAGAATATCTTAAAAAAAATAGTTTTGTAGATTATAATGTGCTTTTAACAAGTGAATTTGCGCCGAGTCTTTCCCTGATTGCTCCTGCTTATAATGAAGGTTTTACAATTAAGGAAAATGTAAAATCGTTACTTTCATTAAATTATAATAATTATCAGGTGATTGTTGTAAATGACGGAAGTAAAGATAATTCTATGGAAATCCTCATTAGTACTTATGATCTTGTACTAACTGAACGTGCGATTCATCAACAAATAGAAACAAAAAAAATAAAAGGAATTTACACTTCTAGAAATGCTGCTTTCAAAAAACTAATTGTCGTAGACAAAGAAAATGGCGGTAAAGCCGATGCTTTGAACGTGGGATTAAATATTGCTCAAAATCCGTATGTAGTTTGTATTGATGTAGATTGTATTCTTGACAAAGACTCATTGCTTAAACTAGCAAAACCCTTTCTTGAATCACATGAAAAACGTATAATTGCTACAGGCGGCGTTGTCAGAATAGCCAATCAGTGCGTGATCAAAAACGGACGTTTGGTCGAAGTAAATATTCCGGATGTTATGATTCCAAGAATACAGGTGTTAGAATATCTGAGAGCTTTTCTTTTAGGAAGAATGGCCTGGAGCAGACTTGACGGCTTATTACTTATTAGCGGAGCTTTCGGTGCATTTGACAGAGAAATTGCTTTACTGGCAGGTGGCTATAGCACAAAAACTGTAGGCGAAGACATGGAATTGGTGGTGCGAATGCGTCGCTACATGCTTGAAAACGATTTGCCTTACGGAGTGAGTTATATTCCTGATCCGCTTTGCTGGACAGAAGCGCCTGAAGATTTCAATATTTTCAAAAAACAGCGCAGCCGTTGGATGAGAGGAACTATTGAAACTCTTAGTCTTCATAAAAAAATGTTCCTGAATCCAAAATATAAACTTTTAGGAATGCTAAGCGTACCGTATTGGACATTCTTTGAGTTTCTGGCTCCTGCAATAGAATTTACCGGACTTTTGATTACCGTTATATTTATCATATTTGGTTTATTGAGTTGGTATTTCTTTTTTTTACTTTTATTGTTTGTGTACTTTTTCGCTGTTTTATTTTCAGTCATCGCATTGTACAGCGAAGAACGTACCTATCATAAATATCCAAAACAAGCTGATTTTTTTAAGCTGTTACTGGCTGCTTTCATAGAACCATTATATTTTCATCCTTTAACCATTTATGCTGCTTTAATTGGTTATAAAGAAAATCTTATGGGAACCAAAGGCTGGGGCGAAATGACCAGAAAAGGTTTTACTCAGAAACCGTAATCTAAATTGAAAAAAAATCATTTAAGTTTTTAATTATCATTTTCCTGACAAGACAATCAAACAATAGATATTATAAAAAAAACCTGAAGATCAATTCATCTTCAGGTTTTCTTATTTAAGATATTTTCTAATAAAAATATATGCTGCTTTTACTACTTATCCATACTAATGTATGCCGGATATGATTCAGCATTAGGCAAATTAAATTCTTCGTCATAAGGTGGTATCCCTACACCGTTATTGTATAATGCTACACGTTTTACCCCAGTTGCTGTGCTTCCACCCGTTCCGTTAATCACATTTAAAATATTACCCGGACCCGCAAAACGAGTGATACACATTTTTTCGAGTTTCACATTTGGGGTATTAGGTACTTCAAAGCCATTTTTCTTGTTTACAATGCCGTTATTTCCTGTAAAAACCGCATAAGAACCCATTCCAATCGTATGATGTTCTTTTACTGTATTCGCCACCTTAAATGCTGCATAACCATCAACTTTACCTCCCTGACTGCTCCAGCTTGCTTGATTGGGAGCATCATAAGGCGGTTCATTTTGAAAGAAATAAGTTCTACCGCGTTCTCCTAACCATAACACTTCATATTCCTGATAATGCTCGACAAATAAAGCATAAAGTGTAACATCATCGCCCGTAACAATAAGACCGTTTTTACATCTGTCTCTTACCCAACGAGCCTCTCCGCCTTTTTGCGAACCATGATCAGCACGCCATAACCAAAAATGATCGCCTACTACATTGTTACTGTTAATTTGCATAGAAGCTTGTATCTGAATATTTTTTGACTGAACTCCACCTACTCTGCAAGTAATATCCGAAAGCAAAATAGGATCGTTTGTATGGTCTGCATTTGCCCCTTCGTTACCAATTCTAACCTGATACGTTGTACTATTAAAAGAATCCATCAAAAGTCCCGCAATGATAATCCCGTCCTTGTCATCAGCATAAATACATCCCCAGCTATTTTTCTCTGTAGGTTCAAGCGTAACCGAAGCTATACCCGCACCTAAAAGTATAGCATCTTTTCTATTCACCTGAATAGGAGCATTCAGTGCGTAATGTCCTGGTGTGAAAAATATATTTTTGCCTGCTTTTAATGCATTATTGATTTCTACATCAGTATCACCTTCTTTGGCAACATACCAGTCTGTAAGCAAATCCTGAATTTTTCCTTTCCCGATATCTGTAGACGACCACGAAACTCCTACTCTATCCTTTTGCCATGCCGGAACAAATACTTTGTATTCGCCGTCTCCATCCACAAATAAGAAAGGCTTTTCTCTGATAATAGGCGTAGTAGAAATTGGAGAATTTGCATCATCAGCCTTTGGAGGATTTACACAACCTTGCCAAACCATATTATAAGAACCTCCCATAGATGCTGAACCAACAGGAAATATGGCATTTCTGGTATACCATTGTTGCTGCCCGCCCCAATTAGGTCTGGTCGATGTATAATGAGTATCGGCAATAAAACCACCACTTCCCCAAAAATTAGTGCCTCCAATATCAGATATATATTTTGAAGTACTTTCAATCAGCATTCTTCTCGCACTCGTCGATTGAGAAACTGTCCAGCCAAAATCCCGCATGACTTCAACATTTTCTACAGAACGCCAAAACGTACACGTAGCATTTGCTCCACCTGAAAGATGAGGCCTTGTAAAGATAGCACCCAACTTAACATCTGATGGTACTTTACCCAAACCTCCAATATGAGAATAAAACCCTAATTCAATTGCATTCGCTTCTTTCGACGACGCAGAACCTGACCCGCCAGCATCGTAAGTTTCTCCCTTTATATTTGCTTTAAAATAATAAGCCTGACGTTTGGTAGTCCATTCACCATTTGATCCTCCAAGACCAATACTTGGAAACTGCGAATTAATATCGTTTCTAGCCGTTTCTGCCTTTTCGTACTTTCTGTCGTAGAAATACATATTACTGCCAAAAATTTGATTTTCAAGCGAAATTAGTATGGTTATATCGTTACGGGTAATTTTATAGTAGTTCTCATATTTATCTTTATTAGGTTTACTATCTGTAAATGTCAATTTAGAAGTAGACCCCACCGATACAAAATCTGATGCTAACCTGCTCCCTCCTCTCGTAATGATATAATTTCCTGAAGAGCCAAATGCCGGCCATGTTAATACGATATTATGTTTCTTTTTGTTGTAAACAATTTTGCCTTCTATTTTATGCTCCAGTTTTTTTTCACCGGAAAAATACGATGGTACAAAACTGCATAGAATCAACATAAACGCACATGATGTAAATATTGAGATTATTTTTCTGTTCATAATACTATTCTTTGTTAATGATTTTTACTGCTTTTTATGATCTAGGAATTTCGAAGATAATAAATAATCCTAAAATCTATATTGAGCGATAAATGGCTATTTCAACCTGAAAATGCCAATACTTCCATCTATCACATAAAAAATATGAGATTATTTTTACGGACAAATACAATTCATCTTTATGGTTAATATAAATATTCTATACATAGCTCTACAACGAAATTTGTTTTTACCTGCCATTGTCTCATTAAAAATATAATAGATTCTTATAAATTTTCGAATCAATTATATTAATTCCTTAATAACTAAAACTTAGTTATTCAATTATAAAACAACAACTTAAACACATTTCCTTTCATAAACTTCTTTTTATTATTTGAAAGGATCAATAGTGAATTAAATAATATACAGCGACGTCAATTTTTTAGTAAGATCAATATGTATCGCAATTATTCAGCATTACATTTTTAATAATTTCAGTTTTATTTTTTTTCGATATCTATTATTTCATTAACGTCATTTTTTTAAGACAAAAACGCATCTAAATTCAGAAAAAAGATTTTAGTATACCCAAAAACGTATTTTATTACTCCTCGCTAAAACCAATATTATTCAATTTTGCACGGTAAATCACCAATCGATATTTACCAGTTCATGGTGATTTTTTCAAACTAACTAATTAATTAACCAATTACCAACCACAAATGACAAATTCTATTAGGATTAAAAAAAGTCCTAATTGCGTATCTGGATTTAATTTGAAAAAGAAAATGATGCTGTTTTGTGTCCTGCTTTCTTTATCTCAAGTTGATGGATACGCTGTTAGTTCTAAGCGTACAACAACGTCTCAAAATGTACAACAGCAAAAAAGCATTACCGGACAGGTTAATGACGAAAATGGTTTACCGCTCCCAGGTGTAACCATATTAGAAAAAGGAACTAAAAATGCCGTTTTAACAGATTTTGACGGAAAATTTAGTTTAAAAACAGAAAATGAAAATGCCATATTAGTATTCTCTTTTCTGGGTTATACAAATACTGAAGTATCCATAAAAGGAAAAGCTGCGGTAAATGTAAAAATGCAAAAAGCTACAACTTCATTAGACGAGGTAGTTGTAGTGGGATACGGTAAAATGAAAAAAAAGGATTTAACGGGAGCAATTGTTCAGGTAGCACCTGAAAGACTGGCCAACCAAAACCCACAAACCGTTCAGGATATATTAAGAGGTACTCCCGGATTAAATGTAGGTTATGATCCTTCGGCAAAAGGAGGAGGAAGAATGCAAATTCGTGGACAAGGTTCTGTTTATGATCCTAGAAAAGAGGGCGTACATAGTTCACCGCTTATCATTTTAGACGGAATGCAATTCTATGGTGAACTTTCAGAAATTAACCCTGATGATATTGGCCAGATCGATATTTTAAAAGATGCATCGGCAGCATCTGTATATGGTGCGAAAGCAGCAGCCGGGGTTATTATTATTTCGACTAAAAAAGGTAAAACCGGCAAGCCTATGGTTAGTTTTACTACCAATACAACGATTAGTAATAAAAGTGCCTATCGTGGTGTATATTCTCCGGAGGGATATTTAAAATATCGTGAAGATTGGGAAACGGCTCAAACTTATGGCATTAATACAGCAACCGGACAATACGAAGCATGGATAGCAGGAACTACTGCTAATGGTAAACCGGGGTATTTTTCAAATCCTAACGATTTAAGCAAATGGGGTATTACCGAAGCACAATGGTTAGCCTATCAGCCGCCTTTACAAACCAACGGAAAAAGCTCAAAAGAAGTATGGGGAGCACGTTTGGGATTGAATTTTGATCCTTCATTAATGGCTAATTTCCTGGCAGATAAAACACATGATTGGAGCAATAGTTCTTTTAGAACAGGAATTAATCACGATTATAATTTGAGTATTTCCGGAGCAAGCGACAAGGTAAATTATTACATGTCTTTTGGTTACTTAAATTCAGAAGGAGCTATTGTAGGTAATGATTATAAATCAGTACGTTCTAATATGAAAATTGATGCTAAAATTACCAGCTGGCTTGACGTTGGAGCAAACGTTAATTTTCAGGATCGTTCAGATGGAGATATTACTCCCTCTCTGGATACACGTTCCGGTTTTAATAATATGATGAGAACCAGCCCGTTTGGAACCTTTAAAGATGCAAATGGCAACTATGAAAGACAACCGATGGGAAAAAATGTTTCCGGGCAAAATTATAACTATTACTACGAACGTCAATATATAGAGAAAGAAACGGGATATACAATATTGAATAGTATTTTCAATGCAAAGGTAACATTACCTTTAGGTATTACTTATTCGTTTAACATCTCTCCTCGTTATCAATTTTATCATGATCGTTATTTCAGGTCAACACAAAATCCAAACTGGCCAGCAGCTACTACTGGAGCTGTTAGAAATAACTCCACGAATTTTGATTACAACCTGAATAATACATTGACCTGGGATTATACAATTGCTGAAAAACACCACATCATAGCAACTTTTGTTCAGGAAGCTGAAGAACGTCGTTACTGGTCAGATGGAATGAATGCCTATAATATTCAGCCTTCAGATGCTTTAGGGTTTCACAATGTTGCTACTGCAACATTGGCGAATAGCGAGCTTAGATCAAAAGACACGCATGAAACAGCAGATGGATTGATGGCAAGACTTTTCTATTCCTTTGACAATCGTTACATGCTTACAGCAACTATTCGTCGTGATGGATATTCGGCATTTGGTGATTCAAATCCTTATGCAACTTTCCCTTCTTTTGGAGTGGCATGGAACTTTAAAAATGAAAGCTGGTTCAATTGGGCTCCAATGTCTACTGGTAAATTACGTTTATCGTGGGGTGAAAATGGAAACAGATCGCTTGATGATCCGTACATTTCTTTGGCAAACTTAATAAATACCGGAACGATGGGGTATTTAGATTCTTCAGGAAAAGCGCTTGAAATGAAATATTTATCGCTTGATCGTATGGCAAATCGAAATTTCGTATGGGAAAAAACTGCTTCAACAAATATTGGTCTTGACTTAGGTTTTTTACAAGATCGCATTACAGCTAATATAGATGTTTACAGAAAGAATACTCACCAAATGATTATGAGTCAGGCATTACCTAATTTTACAGGATTTGCATTAATTGCAACCAATTTAGGGGAAGTACAAAATCAAGGTTTTGAGGTGAGCATTAATACCGTTAACATGAAAAAGCCAAATTTTGAATGGCGTACTACATTAGGAATATCCTATAACGAAAATAAAATTCTTTCATTATACGGCAACATGGTAGATGTTAAAGATGCCAGCGGTAATGTAGTTGGAAAAAAAGAAGGTGACGATTCGGCTAATGGATGGTTTATAGGCCGACCAATTTCTCAAATTTGGGATTACAGAATAACTGGAATCTGGCAGAAAGACGAGTGGAAAGAAGCTCAAAAATACGGGCAGCGTCCCGGAGATCCAAAAGTAGCCAATAGTTATACTGCAGACGATGTAGATGCGGTAGGCCCAGATGGTGTTACTTATAAAAAAGCCGTTTATAACGAAAAAGACAAACAGTTTTTAGGGACTTCAAGTCCTCCTGTACAGTGGTCATTGCGTAATGATTTTAAAATTTATAAAAATTGGGACTTAGGTATCAGTATGTATTCTTATATGGGGCACAAATCATTGGATTCAAATTATATGAACACTTTCAACGATTCGAGTTTGTACAAATTCAATTTCAACCCTTATGTAAATCCGTATTGGACACTTGATAACCCAACCAACGATTGGGCACGTCTTGATGCTAAAGGACCTGCGGGAACTCCTGTCGCACCAGGAAAATTGTATGATCGCAGTTTTATTCGTCTGGACAATATTTCACTTGCCTATACACTTCCAAGAGATCTTTTAGACCGCGTACATATTAAAAGTATCAAAATTTATGCTTCAGTTCAAAATGTAGCAACATGGTCTGCTTCTAAAGAATGGAAATACTATGGAGATCCGGAAACAGGAGGATTGGCTACAAGACAATTTAATTTAGGTTTTAATTTCCAACTATAACAATTACCCAACAATGAAAAGATATATAAAAAATAAAATGACAATACTGGTACCTTTTGTAGCATTGGCAGTGTTGTCTGGTTCTTGTTCGAAAGATTTTCTCGATGCAGATCCACTTTCGGTTTATCAACCTGAAACTACATTTAATACAGAAGCTGGACTACAGGCGACTTTAGCATTATGTGATAAACAGCTGCGTAATAATTATATTCATTATAATCCTGCGGGAGTAAGTGTGCCTATTGGTACAGAGTATCTTTTCTCTGATATGGCACAATATGGAAAAACAGATACCGGCAGTAATATTGCCGACTATGCTGCTACTATTGTTCCTACCGGAACTTACCAAAGGGATGTAGGTGAGTCAATTTATCTTGGTTTTTACTGGACTGAAGCTTATACAGGTATTAAAAATGCTAATACTGTATTATCGTATATTGGGAATGTAAAAACTTTATCAGAAGAAGTTAAAAATAAATTTATCGGACAGGCTTATTTTCACAGAGCTTACCGCTATCTTAACTTAGTTTATCAATTTGGAGATATTCCATTGATTACAACAATATTGACTGTCCCTAAACAAAGCTACTATTCTACAAAAAAAGAAGCTATCATTGAAATGATTACAGCCGATATGGAGAAAGCGGTACAATTTGTACCGGAGCAGTCAAAAATAGGATATGTGGGTATGGTTAGTAAAGGAGCGTGCCGTCAGTTACTAATTAAATGTTACTTAGCATCTGGCAGATTTGCTGATGCTGAAGCACAAGCTAATATCTTAATCAATCAATCAGGTTATTCCTTGGTACAAAACACTTTAGGTATTTTTGATCCGGGTGGAAATCCTACGACATGGCCTATTACCAGAAATGTAATCTGGGATTTGCACAGACCTGAAAACAAAGTAATTTCTGCAAATACCGAAGCTATCCTGGTAGCACCAAATGGAGGAGCACAATCATTCTTAACATTTGCTTCCATGAGAATTTTTGGACCTAACTGGAACGATGCCAATTTAATTACTCCTGATGGTAAAACAGCGGCACCACGTTTTCCATCGAATGATAAAAATTATAATGCAAAATATGATTATCAAAGAGCAATAGGGCGTGGTATTGGTACCATCAGCGGTTCTTATTATTCTCAGCATCCTATGTGGGTTGTAAACCATATCGAAGATAAGGTCGACCTAAGACACAACAGCACAGTTGGAAATTGGGTGAATATGGAAGACCTAAAATATGCTCCCGGTACCGGTGGAAGTGCTACATGGGCTGGGCAAAATTTCACAATGAAAGACGCATCTGGTAAGTTGTTAGCACAAGATTCTATTCGCGATTGGTTTGATTTCCCTCATTATAAAATCTTTTATCATGATGTTGTCGCCGAAGGTAATCCTGCAGCAAATGATTTTCAGGGAGCTAGTGCCGGATCTAGTGCACACCTATACATTTATCGTTTAGCCGAAACCTATTTATTACGTGCAGAAGCTCGTTTTTATCAAGGTAACACCGCTGGAGCTGCTCAGGATGTAAATGTCGTGAGAGCGAGAGCAAAAGCTTCACAAATGTATACTACAGTAACTATTGGTGATATTTGTGCAGAAAGAGGAAGAGAACTTTATCTGGAAGAATGGAGAAATGTAGAGTTAAAACGTATTTCGCACTGTTTAGCTCTTAGCGGAAAACCTGATGAATGGGGCCAAACTTACAGTAAAGACAATTGGGACAAACAATCAGGAACAGATGCAGTAGGTGGAAGTTATTGGTACCAGCGTATTGTACATTACACCCTTTACAATAAATATCCAGCAGGTATTTCCCTTAAACCAGGTGTAAAGTTTTATACAATGGACAAACGTAATAATTACTGGCCAATACCATATAGATTGGCTATCGAGCCAAATATCAAGGGCCAGTTAAGTCAAAACTATGGCTATGATGGTTACAATCCAGGCGTTAAAATCTGGGATAAATGGCAAGACGCCGTTGCAGACGAAAGTAAAATTTAAATTTATTGGCTTTATTAAGCTAAAAAATAAATAATAATCTGCGTTTTCCAGAAGTTTATAATTTACATTATAAAACTCCATAACAAAAGAACATTACTTCTTCAGTTATGGAGTTTTTTTATTTCGCAAATATTAAAAATAAAGCAAAGAAAAAGTCTTCTAGATATCAGAAGTCATCTAAAACAAAAAGCACGCGCTACGCATTATAAAAACACTATAAGCAAGTAAACACAATATCACCTCAAAAGTTTCTGCAGAAATAGAAAATGATTAAGTATTCAAACAAATAAAAACACTCTCTCATTTCTTTTTCAAAAAATACTCCACCCCTTTTAGAAAATTTAATATGTCAACTTTTTGAATTTGGGCGTTTCCCTCCGGGCCGGGCTGTCCGCTAAATCTTTTGCGAGAGAGGTTTTAGGGTTTGGCTTTGCCGGAAGTTTAGTGTATCGCAAAAGGATACCGCTTCCATCCCTAACGCAACCAAGTACTTCAATAAATTCGAATATAGGTTTTAAGATAATAAAACCAAATTCCAGGTAAAAACTAAAAAAAAAAAACCACAGAGCAATCACGCAACTTTGCGAACTTTAGAATGCAGAAAAACCATTCAAAAAAGATCCTTTGCGATCTTTGCGGTAAAAACAGTTCAATCTGATTGTTTAAAATAAAGTGAGATCAAAATCCTTCATTTAAGTGCAAAAAAAAACTCCAATTAGCAATTAGCCAATTGAAGTTTTTAGTACTCAGAGCGGGACTTGAACCCGCACGAACATTGCTGTTCACTGGATTTTAAGTCCAGCGTGTCTACCAATTTCACCATCCGAGCATGATGTGGTACCTCCAGGGATCGAACCAGGGACACATGGATTTTCAGTCCATTGCTCTACCATCTGAGCTAAGGTACCTTATTTGCTTAAACCAGTAAGCAAAAAGTTAGAATAAAAAACCCCGTTTGGTTAGAAACAGGGTTTTCAAAAGAAAGGCGACGACATACTCTCCCACATAACTGCAGTACCATCTGCGCAGGCGGGCTTAACTACTCTGTTCGGGATGGGAAGAGGTGAGCCCCGCCGCAATAACCACCTTAAGGTCGTTGTTACTTGAGGTAACTTTTTTAATTAAGAATTGATAATTCACAATTCATAATTAAAAACAATATCTTAACATACTGAGATAAAGAAAAGTACTTTTATTTACTATTTTAGAAAGTTTCTTCCTCCAAGTTGCCCTGGAGGAAAAGGGTGTACATAAGCTTACGGATTATTAGTACTACTCGACTATGACATTACTGCCTTTACATCTATAGCCTATCAACGTGGTCATCTTCCACGATCCTTAAAAGAAATCTCATCTTGTGGTGGGTTTCGCGCTTATATGCTTTCAGCGCTTATCCCTTCCAAACGTAGCTACTCTGCGGTGCCCCTGGCGGGACAACAGATACACTAGAGGTTTGTCCAATTCGGTCCTCTCGTACTAGAATCAGATCCACTCAAATTTCTAACGCCCACAGTAGATAGAGACCGAACTGTCTCACGACGTTCTGAACCCAGCTCGCGTGCCACTTTAATGGGCGAACAGCCCAACCCTTGGGACCTTCTCCAGCCCCAGGATGTGACGAGCCGACATCGAGGTGCCAAACCCCCCCGTCGATATGAGCTCTTGGGGGAGATCAGCCTGTTATCCCCGGCGTACCTTTTATCCTTTGAGCGATGGCCCTTCCATGCGGAACCACCGGATCACTATGCTCTACTTTCGTACCTGATCGACCTGTATGTCTCTCAGTCAAGCTCCCTTATGCCATTGCACTCTACGCACGGTTACCAAGCGTACTGAGGGAACCTTTAGAAGCCTCCGTTACTCTTTTGGAGGCGACCACCCCAGTCAAACTACCCACCAAGCAATGTCCCCCGCAAAACGGGGTTAGGCCTCAGATAAACAAAGGGTTGTATTTCAACAATGACTCCACAACGCCTGGCGACGCCACTTCACAGTCTCCAACCTATCCTACACATCATTTATCCAAGGTCAATACTAAGCTATAGTAAAGGTGCACAGGGTCTTTTCGTCCCACTGCGGGTAAACGGCATCTTCACCGTTACTACAATTTCACCGAGCTCATGGCTGAGACAGTGTCCAGATCGTTACACCATTCGTGCAGGTCGGAACTTACCCGACAAGGAATTTCGCTACCTTAGGACCGTTATAGTTACGGCCGCCGTTTACTGGGGCTTCAATTCAATGCTTCTCCGAAGATAACATCTCCTCTTAACCTTCCAGCACCGGGCAGGTGTCAGGCCCTATACTTCATCTTACGATTTTGCAGAGCCCTGTGTTTTTGATAAACAGTCGCCTGGACCTCTTCACTGCGGCCCTGATTGCTCAGGGCGACCTTTCTCCCGAAGTTACAGGTCTATTTTGCCTAATTCCTTAGCCATGAATCTCTCGAGCACCTTAGGATTCTCTCCTCAACTACCTGTGTCGGTTTACGGTACTGGTACTAATTACCTGAAGTTTAGAGGTTTTTCTTGGAAGCCCTTAGGCGCACTATCTCTTTGTCCGAAGACTCCGAGTACTATCGTATTTCCCCAAGACGCGTGGATTTGCCTGCGCATCTTATAGGTAGGTACTTCAACGAACTATTCCGTCAGTTCGCGGCGCTTTCATCACTCCGTCACCCCATCACAGTAATTAGTAGTACGGGAATATTAACCCGTTAGCCATCGACTGTCCCTTTCGGGTTCGCCTTAGGACCAGACTAACCCACAGCTGATTAGCATAGCTGTGGAAACCTTAGTTTTTCGGTGTGCGGGTTTCTCGCCCGCATTATCGTTACTTATGCCTACATTTTCTTTTCTAACCAGTCCAGCATACCTTACGATACACCTTCAACCCTGTTAGAATGCTCCCCTACCACTTACAGTAAACTGCAAATCCATAGCTTCGGTAATATACTTATGCCCGATTATTATCCATGCTCGTCCGCTCGACTAGTGAGCTGTTACGCACTCTTTAAATGAATGGCTGCTTCCAAGCCAACATCCTAGCTGTCTGGGCAGACAAACCTCGTTCTTTCAACTTAGTATATATTTGGGGACCTTAGCTGATGGTCTGGGTTCTTTCCCTCTCGGACTTGGACCTTAGCACCCAAGCCCTCACTGCTGTGAAACATTATATAGCATTCGGAGTTTGTCAGGAATTGGTAGGCGGTGAAGCCCCCGCATCCAATCAGTAGCTCTACCTCTATATAACTTTATGCACAGCGCTGCACCTAAATGCATTTCGGGGAGTACGAGCTATTTCCGAGTTTGATTGGCCTTTCACCCCTACCCACAGGTCATCCGAAGACTTTTCAACGTCAACCGGTTCGGACCTCCACTGTGTGTTACCACAGCTTCATCCTGCCCATGGGTAGATCACACGGTTTCGCGTCTAACACTACTGACTAAAGCGCCCTATTCAGACTCGCTTTCGCTACGGATCCGTGGCTTAACCACTTAACCTTGCCAGCAACGTTAACTCGTAGGCTCATTATGCAAAAGGCACGCCGTCACCCCACGAAAGGGCTCCGACCGCTTGTAAGCGTATGGTTTCAGGATCTATTTCACTCCGTTATTCACGGTTCTTTTCACCTTTCCCTCACGGTACTGGTTCACTATCGGTCTCTCAGGAGTATTTAGCCTTAGCGGATGGTCCCGCCAAATTCAGACAGGGTTTCACGTGCCCCGCCCTACTCAGGATACCACTATCTATTATACTCGTTACCCATACGGGGCTATCACCCTCTATGGCGTCACTTTCCAGTAACTTCCGGTTCCTTGTACATAAAATATCGTGGTCCTACAACCCCAACATTGCCGTAACAACATTGGTTTGGGCTAATCCGCGTTCGCTCGCCACTACTTACGGAATCACTTTTGTTTTCTTCTCCTCCGCCTACTTAGATGTTTCAGTTCAGCGGGTTTGCCCACCTATCGGTGTACTATGTCTTCAACATAGTGGGTTGCCCCATTCAGGTATCTACGGATCAATCGGTGTGTGCCCGTCCCCGTAGCTTTTCGCAGCTTATCACGCCTTTCATCGCCTCTGAGAGCCAAGGCATCCCCCATACGCCCTTATTTTGCTTATTGTACCAATCATAAAATTAATTATGACCGTTTTTTTTGTTTCTTATTATTCGTATCTCTACTATAACAAAAAACGCTTTCTACTTTTTATTATTTTCTTATCTCAATATGTCAATGAACTTTTATTCGCCTGGGCGAATCAGTGGAGAATAACGGAGTCGAACCGTTGACCTCCTGCGTGCAAGGCAGGCGCTCTAGCCAGCTGAGCTAATCCCCCATTTTAATTAAAAATTAAAAATCGTGAATTAAAAATTATGAACTTTTGATCCTAAATCTTTCAACTTCTAAAATTTCCTTTTTCTAAGCACACAGTCTTTTTAATTTATTTGTTTCTTATAATTTACAATTCATAATTTATAATTAACAATTTAAAAAGTAGTCCCGGGCAGACTCGAACTGCCGACCCCTACATTATCAGTGTAGTACTCTAACCAGCTGAGCTACGAGACTCTGTTTTACTTAAAATTTATTATTTGAACTAACAGCAAGAGTAATTGAATCTATCGATTCAGAACTTTCTAAATGAACATCTTTTTTCCTCAGCGTGCATTACTGCTAACACTTGAGGCTCTAGAAAGGAGGTGTTCCAGCCGCACCTTCCGGTACGGCTACCTTGTTACGACTTAGCCCTAGTTACCAGTTTTACCCTAGGCAGCTCCTTGCGGTCACCGACTTCAGGCACCCCCAGCTTCCATGGCTTGACGGGCGGTGTGTACAAGGCCCGGGAACGTATTCACCGGATCATGGCTGATATCCGATTACTAGCGATTCCAGCTTCACGGAGTCGAGTTGCAGACTCCGATCCGAACTGTGACCGGTTTTATAGATTCGCTCCTGGTCGCCCAGTGGCTGCTCTCTGTACCGGCCATTGTAGCACGTGTGTAGCCCAAGGCGTAAGGGCCGTGATGATTTGACGTCATCCCCACCTTCCTCACAGTTTGCACTGGCAGTCTTGTTAGAGTTCCCGACATGACTCGCTGGCAACTAACAACAGGGGTTGCGCTCGTTATAGGACTTAACCTGACACCTCACGGCACGAGCTGACGACAACCATGCAGCACCTTGTAAATTGTCTTGCGAAAGATCTGTTTCCAAACCGGTCAATCTACATTTAAGCCTTGGTAAGGTTCCTCGCGTATCATCGAATTAAACCACATGCTCCACCGCTTGTGCGGGCCCCCGTCAATTCCTTTGAGTTTCATTCTTGCGAACGTACTCCCCAGGTGGGATACTTATCACTTTCGCTTAGCCACTGAAATTGCTTCCAACAGCTAGTATCCATCGTTTACGGCGTGGACTACCAGGGTATCTAATCCTGTTCGCTACCCACGCTTTCGTCCATCAGCGTCAATCCATTAGTAGTAACCTGCCTTCGCAATTGGTATTCCATGTAATCTCTAAGCATTTCACCGCTACACTACATATTCTAGTTACTTCCTAATAATTCAAGTCTAACAGTATCAATGGCCGTTCCACCGTTGAGCGATGGGCTTTCACCACTGACTTATTAAACCGCCTACGGACCCTTTAAACCCAATGATTCCGGATAACGCTTGGATCCTCCGTATTACCGCGGCTGCTGGCACGGAGTTAGCCGATCCTTATTCTTACGATACCGTCAAGCTCCGACACGTCGGAGTGTTTCTTCTCGTATAAAAGCAGTTTACAATCCATAGGACCGTCATCCTGCACGCGGCATGGCTGGATCAGGCTTGCGCCCATTGTCCAATATTCCTCACTGCTGCCTCCCGTAGGAGTCTGGTCCGTGTCTCAGTACCAGTGTGGGGGATCTCCCTCTCAGGACCCCTACCCATCGTAGCCTTGGTAAGCCGTTACCTTACCAACTAGCTAATGGGACGCATGCTCATCTTTTACCGTTGTGACTTTAATAGTGGTTTCATGCGAAACTGCTATACTATGAGGTATTAATCCAAATTTCTCTGGGCTATCCCTCTGTAAAAGGTAGATTGCATACGCGTTACGCACCCGTGCGCCGGTCTCTAGCCCCGAAGAACTATACCCCTCGACTTGCATGTGTTAAGCCTGCCGCTAGCGTTCATCCTGAGCCAGGATCAAACTCTTCATCGTATATTTTAATATTATATTGCGATGTTATCTATCGGTTCTTTTCAAATCTCTCGATTCCATTACTCTTATTCTTTTGTTTTAACATCTCTGTTAAAACGGCTGTCAATTCAATATGTCTACGAACGTGTATTTCTTTTCTTTTCGCTTGTTTCTCAAAGCGCGTGCAAAAGTAGAAAACTTATTTCTAACTGGCAAATGTTTTTTGAAGTTTTTTTTAAGAAAATTTCTTTTCTTTTTCTTTCTAAAACCTTACCAATTTATCAATGAACTTTCCGTGTTTTGCGGGGTGCAAACTTAAAACTTTCTTTCTTTACCCACAAGCTTTTTTTAATCTTTTTTCGAAAATAAATTTTCGTTTTGATTGCTTTTGCCTGTCAGTATTTCAGTGAACGTTTATCGTTGTTGCGGGTGCAAAAGTAGCGCCTTTATTTACATTTACAAGCCTTTTTATTATATAATTTCAATGTTTTTCGAAACTTTCTCTTAACACTCTGATAACATCAAGTTTAGCTTTTCTTCTTTTTTAGACTTTCTAAGATTTTTCTTAACCGCATTGCTCTTTTCATAATAGGCGTGGATTGAAAACTCCTGTTTTTACAGACTTCGCAGGTTTTTATATTGTTTGATGATTACTTGGTAACAGGGAATTTAATGGTTTTGGAACAGTTTGCCACGAAGATATTAAATCACAAAGCTCCTTTTACTGCGTTTTTTAATCTCGCAATCCCGATGGCTATCGGAAGCAGAGGTGCTAAGTTTTACTTTTGGGACTGGTAAGTCGCAACGTTTCTCTTTATACATATAGATATCTTCTTATGAAAACCTATGCCCTAGCCCTGATAGAAGAGGAAATCCTTTTGTGCCGGCGTTCGGCACAAAAGATTGGAACGGATAGCAGGAAATAGCTCCTGATCCTTAAAACTAAATTTCAAATTTTTAAAATTCCAAATTCCAAAACTGAAATCGCTTTAGCTGTTCGCTATTACTCAAGCTCAGATTCTAAAACTTAAAGGCTTCGACTTAGATATATTACTCGTATATATAAGGTATAGAAAACAAATGTGAAAGGTTTTGAAAATTTGTCGGGTTGTATAAAGGTTTATAGCCATTATTTGTATTTACCACTTCCCTTTCTATAAAATATATCTTTGGGTAAAAAATGTATCTTTGCAGTCCTATTATATATATATATTATCTTTTATGCTGAAAGAAGAACGTTTTGCAAAGATTCTGGAAATACTCTCGAAAGATGGCAGGGTACAATTTGATACTATGGCAATGGTATTGGAAGTCTCTGAAGACACGATTCGCAGGGACATTGAAGCGCTACATAATAACGGACTGCTTTCGAAGGTTCGCGGGGGTGCTATACCGGTAACTAAAAATCCTTTGAGTTTTGTTGACAGAGCGGCTTATGTAACAGGTAAAAAAGAGGTTATTGCTTTGAAGGCGCAGCAGTTTATTGAGGATGGCCAGACTATCTTTATGGATGGTGGTACTACCAATTGTAGTATTGCAGCAAAACTACCTATTAAATCTAAACTTACTATTGTAACTAATAATACTGCACTTATTCCTGTTTTAGAAAATCATAAAAATATAAAACTGATTCTTTTAGGGGGATTATACAATGCTCAGACTCAAACTACCGAAGGGGCAAAAGCTTGTGATGAAATTAGCACTTATGTGGCAGATAGTTATTTTCTGGGAACTTGCGGAATTGACAGTACGTTTGGCGTAACGGCATCTTTTGCTGGTGATGCGGATGTTAAAACCGCTATGCACAAATTCTCAAAAAAGACTTTCGCTCTTGCTGTAGAAGAAAAGCTGAATACATCGGAGACTTTTAGAATTTGTCCTATGGAGGAAGTAGCTGTACTAATAACGGAACTTGCAAGCACAGACCTTAAATTAAACTCGTACAGAAAGAGCGGTCTTAAAATTATATAACTTACTTATTCTATAAAAAATTACTGCAGATCACAAGATCTGCAGTAATAGGATCAGTAAACCAATTTCAACTTACTAACTAAAGAGAATTGTTGTTTTCTGACGCATTAAAACAAAGTCAATACATACTGTATGTCTATTTATTGAGTTTTGTTTTATCTTCTAAGCATTTAAGTATTTTCAAAGTTTTACACTTTTAATGATTTTTTCTTCGAAGAGAAATTCATTAAGTACAATGGCCCTACCAGAAAAAGCAGAACTGCACATACTATCAATGCTTTTGAAAGGGATGATGCATGGGCGATAAATCCGATTCCTGCTGGTCCTAAAAGCTGACCTGAATATCCCATTGTAGTTATAACGGCAACAGCTGTTGCTGTCTTAATGTTTTTAAGTTTTCCTGCTTCATTAAAAAACACGGGAACAATATTGGCAGCGCCACATCCTAAAAGAAAAAATCCCAGCAAAGAAATTGAAACAAGGGGTGACAAAATCCCTAATAAAAGTCCTGCTGATGCTAAAAGCGCTCCTGCGAAAACTACTATCGAGGCATTATAATTTTCGACAATCCTGTCTCCAAACAAGCGCATGCAAGCCATTGCAATTGAAAAAACAGCATAACCCGCTCCAGCCAGGCTTTCGTCTAGTGCTTTATCTTCATGAAGAAAAAGGGCGCTCCAATCGAGCATAGCTCCTTCTACCATAAAAACAATAAAACATAAGAATCCTAAAAATAAAACGCCCTTATTTAGCCATGACCACTTCCATGCCTGAGATTCACTGTGCTTAGCTGGAATATTTACAAATTCTTCGGCAGCACTAAATAAATTACCGTATTGAAGACCGAGAGTTAAAACAACAAGAACTGAAATACAAATAGCGGCTGTGAGTGGCGGTAATCCCATTTTCATTAAAATTCCTAATCCCATCGAACCAAAAAGTCCTCCTACGCTAAAAAGTCCGTGAAGCGATGACATAATAGGTTTGCCATATATGTTTTGCAAGTGAATACCAAAAGCATTCATTGCAACATCTATGGTTCCAATACCTGCTCCAAAAAGCAAAATGGAAAAACTCATCAGTAAAATTCCGTCGAAAAATGCTAAAAGAGGTAATACTAAGGCAATAATTATAGCTGATATCGCAATAATAGTTCTATTGCCAAATTTTTGACTGAGATAACCGCTGATCGGCATCATAATAATAGCTCCTGTTCCTAAAAGTAGTAATAACATCCCTAATGAAGCGTCATCTAAATTTAATCGTGCTTTTGCAAAAGGAACCATAGGCGCCCAGCTCGATAATGCCAGACCGCAAACAAAAAAAATGCTTCGTATTGCCCAAACTGCTTTATTAATTCGTAAACTCATATATTTAATCTTAATTTTTATTTTGCAAATTTATGCAAATTTGCAAAATAAAGCAATATTATTTATGAAATAAAAATAAGCTGCCTCAGAGACAGCTTATCAATTTTATAATAATTTAATTGTTTTAATGATATTTTTTTGACAACCACTTTCTAACCGGGATATCGTATAATTTTAAAGAAACATAGGAAACTACAATACAGAGAATAAAAACTACGGATGCAACTCCAAGCGAATCTTCGAGACTAGCATTGTTTTTGGATACCCATGCATAATATACGTACAGAATTGGAAAGTGTGTGATATAGATTGGATATGATATATCGCCCAAAAAACTACACAAACGTTTCGAAACATCACTTTTAATTCTTCCGCTGGCGCCAATATAAACTACTAGAGGAAATAATAGTATAATAGTAAGGGAATCGTAAATTCCGTTGTACCATAAATTATCAGATCCTCCGACACGTGGAAATGACATAATTGCCACAATAAGAAGGCTACTCCATAAGAATGCATTTTTAATATTTCCTGATTTAAACAATCTGCGAAGCAATATTCCGGCTAAAAAAGGAAAAGCTAATCTGGTAAATCCGATGCGTAATTGTTCCGAATCCAGAGACCAGCCTCCTATTATATCTCCGTGCGGACTGAAAACAGCGAGTTGTATTAATGCAAATGCTGAAATAAGTACTAAAATCCACAATACTGTATTTGATACTTTACGTAATATTAGGGCGTAGAAAATATTGGCTATATATTCAAAAAACAAAGACCATGCTGGACCGTTTAAGGGATACATTTCTGCCCATCCTCTTATGTCTAATGATCCGGGAACTGGTATTAAAAACCAACCCAATACCATTACTACAAGAAGTTTCCAGAAAGGAGTTCCTTCTATTGCTGGAAACATAGTAGAAGCCGCATAGTAAAAACAGACTGCTCCTAATGTCATACCTATTATTATCATAGGATGCAGGCGTATGAGTCGTCTTTTGAAAAATCCGGTGAGAGACATGGTGTTCCATCTGTCATCGTAAGCGTGAGCAATTACAAAACCTGATAGAAGAAAGAAAAAATCGACTGCCAGATAACCGTGATTAATGAGTTGTTTGGTATGATCACCTCCTGAAAAAACCTCTAATATATGAAAGGCGACCACCAAAATTGCGGCTACGCCCCGAAGCCCGTCCAGAATTTCATAGTGTTTTTTAGAATCCTTGAAAACTGCTCCTTGCGAAGAAATAACATTCATTTGTATTTTATTTTTGATTTTAATGATTCTACTATTTTAGACTAAAATTAATTTTAGCTTTGATATCTGCTGATGAAGCTCCTATTATAGCTTGAAAATCTCCAGGTTCTGCAATCCATTGGTGTTCTTTATCATTGAAAAAACTTAATGCTTCTTTATCGATCGTGAAAATCACCGTTTTTTCTTCTCCCACTTTTAGGAACACCTTATCAAAACCTTTAAGCTCTTTTATTGGTCTTGGAAGCGACGATTTAACATCTGAAATATAAAGTTGAACAATCTCAGCTCCATCGCGCTTACCAGTATTTTTTATTTTTAGTGAAAAAGTAATTTTATCGTTTGGAGTGATCTTTGTTTTATCTGCTTTTAAATCGCTGTATTGAAATGAAGTATAACTGAGTCCGTAACCAAAAGGAAAGAGCGGTTTTATTTTTTCTTTCTCATGCCATCTGTAGCCAACAAAAATACTTTCCTTGTAAGTAACCTCATCTCCACCAGGAAAAGCTTTGTAAGCGTGTGCAGCATTATCTTTTAATGCAACAGGAAAAGTAAATGTCAATTTCCCCGATGGATTTACATCACCTAATAATACTGCTGCCAAAGCGCTTCCTGATTCAGAACCCAGAAACCATCCCTGAACAATAGCCGGAACTTCTTTTTCCCAAGGCATTGCTACAGCATTACCAGAAATATTTACATAAACTAAATTTTTATTGACTTTTGCCAACTCACTTATAAGTTCGTTCTGCCCGTATGGAAGTTCTAATTCTTTGCGATCATTACCTTCGCTATCCTGAAAATCACTTTTGTTAAGTCCACCAATAAAAAGTACTACGTCAGCATCTTTTGCAATTTTTAGCGCTTCATTTTTAAGTTCTTCGGCACTACGATTTTCGGTAAGATTTTGTCCGGAAACTACTCCGTTGTAATTTCCGCTGGCATCTCCTACATATCCTCTTGCGTAAATTATCTCGGCTTCAGTACCAATTCTCTTCTGAAGCCCTTGAAGAGGAGAAATCTCATATCTGGCCTTAAGCGAAGAACTTCCTCCTCCTACGGTCATCATTTTGATCGCATTCTCTCCAATAACTGCTATTTTTTTATATTTTTTAATATCCAGAGGTAATAAGGCTTCTTTATTTTTTAAGAGTACAATGCCTTCTTCTGCAATATTACGAGCTGCTGCTGCATGTTCTGCTGTACCAAAAGATCCCCAAGGTCTGTTTCTGTCCATATTGGTTCTAAAAATAAGGCGCAATATGTTTCTGATTTTTTCATCCAATTCTTTAGTCCCCACTTCTCCTGACTTTATCAAATCAAGGTAAGGTTTTGCCATATAATAATTATCGTATGCGTTGCTGGCTCCCCATGTAAGACCATCTGTCCAGGTTCCAAATTCCATGTCAAGACCATTATAAATAGACTCTTTTGTATTGTGAACTCCGCCCCAATCTGCCACTACAGCTCCATCAAACGACCATTCTTTTCTCAGGATATCCTGCAACAAAAAACTATTATGACAACCCTGCAAACCTTTGTATTTATTATACGATCCCATAACCGCCCAAACATTTCCTTTTTGAACAGCGGCTTTAAAAGCAGGAAGATAAATTTCGTAAAGTGCTCGATCGTCTACAATTACATTGACTCCGTGACGATTGGTTTCCTGATTGTTTAGTGCAAAATGTTTCACACAAGCCGCTACTCCATTCGACTGCACTCCTTGTATATAAGGTACGACCATTTCGCCAGCAAGAAAAGGATCTTCGCCCATATACTCAAAATTTCTTCCGTTTAGTGGGCTTCGATAAATATTAATTCCAGGACCCAGAATTACATTTTTGTTTCTGTAACGCGCTTCTTCTCCAAGACTTTTTCCGTACAAAAGTGACATGTTTTTGTTCCAGGTAGCAGATAACGCAGTAAGTGCAGGAAAAGCAATACACGAATCATTTGTCCATTCTGCCTGTTGCCATTCATCCCATTTTACTTCAGGACGAATTCCGTGAGGGCCATCTGTCATCCAGTTTTCAGGAATTCCTAAACGTGGTACTCCCGGTGAACTAAATTTAGACTGCGCATGCACCATCGCAATTTTTTCTTCTAATGTCATTTTCGAAAGCGCATCCTCGATACGTTGTTCTGTAGGTTTTGTATCATCAAGATATATCGGCAAAGTCTTTTGCGCCGAAACATTTAATACGGACAGCATTATAAAAGCCGTAAATAATTTATGTAACATATTTTTTTATTTTAAATTAATAGAAGCGGTCTGTAGATCGTTGCTGCTGCTTCCAATCATGATTTGAAACTCACCCGGCTCACTTACAAAATCGAGTGTGCTGTTGTAGAATTCCAACATTTCCTGAGTGATAACAAACTTTACTGTTTTGGATTCTCCTGCTTTTAAAAAGATTTTATCAAAACCTTTCAATTCTTTTACCGGTCTTGAAATACTGGCTACCATGTCTCTTATGTAGAGCTGCACTGTTTCTGCTCCGTCTTTCGATCCTGTATTTTTTATTACTACAGAAGCTGTTATTGTTTCGTTAGCCGTCATTTCAGTTGCAGTTAGCGTTATAGGGCTGTATTGAAATGTGGTATAACTTAATCCAAAACCAAATGGATACAAGGGTGCATTTTTTTCATCCATATAATTGCTTCTAAATTTTTCAAAGCCTTTATCTGATGCTGGTCTTCCTGTGTTTAAGTGATTGTAATAAAGTGGAATTTGAGCCACGCTTCTCGGGAAAGTCGACACCAGTTTTCCGCTTGGGTTTACATCGCCAAAAACTACATCTCCAATTGCTTTTGCCGCTTCGCTTCCTCCAAACCAAACATTCAAAATAGCAGGCACATTTTCCTGTTCCCAAACCAATGTCATAGGCCTTCCTGCAAATAATACGAGAACAACTGGTTTTCCTGTAGCTAAAAGTTTCTCTAAAACTCTTTTTTGTACAGGTGGAATTCCGATATCTGTACGGCTGCTTGATTCTCCGCTCATTTCAGAAGATTCGCCCATTGCTGCGATAATCACATCTGCTTTTGAAGCTGCATTAAGTGCTTCTTTAATCAATTCTTCTTCTGATCTTTTGTCCCAAGGAATATCTCTACCAAACATTGTGGCATCTTTTTGCATTTTCTCATTATCTAAAAGATTAGAGCCTTTTGCATAAATAATATTGGCTTTGCTGCCTGCAGTTTCGCGCAATCCTTCGACCAAAGTAAGAGGTTTATCCAATTTGGCTGCTACGCTCCAGGTGCCGACCATGTTTGATTTTGTATCGCCCATTGGCCCAACTACAGCAATTGTTTTAGCTTTGGATAAAGGCAAAAGATTTCCTTGATTTTTTAGAAGTACAAAACTTTCAGCAGCTGTTTTTCGTGCCACAGTTCTGTTTTCATTGGTATAAATTTCCTTCTGTGCTCTTTTATCATCACAAAATTTATAAGGATCTTTAAACAATCCTAATCTGTATTTTGCTTCAAGGACACGTCTGCAGGCCTGATCTACTTTTGCAATGTCAACTTTACCTTCTTTAATAGAAGCTGGTATTGTATTAAGAAATCCTTCTGAAACCATATCCATGTCAAGCCCTGCATTCATTGCCAAAGCCGAAGCATCTTTTAAGCTGCCAAGTCCATGATTGACAACTTCACCTACTCCGCCATAATCTGCTACTGTAAATCCTTCAAAACCCCATTGTTTTCTCAGAACATCCGTAAGCAACCATTTATTAGCATGAGCAGGAACGGCATCTACCACATTAAAAGAAGCCATTACACTTGCTACACCTTGCTCTACGGCAGCTTTATACGGATAAAAATATTCGTTGTACATGCGAATATGACTCATATCTGCAGTATTATAATCTCTTCCGGCTTCTCCTGCGCCGTATAATGCAAAATGTTTGACACAAGCCAGAATATTAAATTTTTCCGAAAATGTATTATCTTTTCCCTGGTAGCCTCTTACCATTGCCTTCGCAATTTGTCCACCCAGATAAGTATCTTCTCCGCTTCCTTCAGAAACGCGTCCCCATCTTGGGTCTCTGGCGATATCCACCATAGGACTAAAAGTCCAGCTGATACCATCGGCACTAGCCTCTTTAGCAGCAATTCTTGCCGATTCTTCAATCACCTTCATGTCCCAGGTACAGGCAATTCCCAGAGGTATCGGGAAAATAGTTTCATATCCATGAATGACATCCATACCAAAAAGTAACGGTATTTTTAGTCTGCTTTCTTCAACAGCAATTTTCTGGATTTCTTTGATTTTCTGAACGCCCTTGATATTGAACATTCCGCCCACAAGACCTTTACGAATCTTTGCTGCAATATTTGTATTGCTTCCCAATCCTGTTATAATGTCTCCTTCGCTGGGTAAATTGATTTGTCCTATTTTTTCTTCAAGCGTCATCCTGTTCATGAGACTGCTGACGAACGCATCCATTTTTTGATCTTTTTGCTGCTGGGCATTCATTTGTAATGATGCTGCCAGAAACAATACTGCTGCTAATTGTTTTTTCATATCTATTTATAATTTTATCTGCCTCAGGTTTATTTTTTAAATGAATAAATCCCGATGATGTAAAACTATAACGATATAGTACTCGCGCTGCATTGCAAAAATAAAATGTAGAACAACAAACTAATTAAAACGCTAAAAATCAAACACTTAAACACAAAACAGCATTTTAAAAAGTAGTTCATAGTTGCGAAAAATGTAGCTTAAAAAAGCAATGAAACCTGCCGTAAATACTACATCATTCCCTATACAACTTTAGCTTTCTAATATGATATCCTCATAAAAAACAGGGATTTCTGAAGATCATTATCTCTATTATAACGTATGAGATCTACTACCGGTTTTCTCGAGTTTTTTGGTGAACTCTTCTTTAGAATAAACCGTTTTATTGCGAATTTTAGTTCTGTAATTGTAAATCGTGCTCATAGAAAGCCTTAAAAATGAAGCAATTTTTTCGCTGTCTTTAATACCAAGTCTTTCAAGGGCAAAGATGCGTAGCTCTGTACTTAATATTTCTCCTTCTTTTAGCGTGATTTTTTCTCCTTCGGTAAGCAAAGCATTAAAATCTGAAGTAAATTCAGGATAAAGTTTAATGAAAACAGTATCAAATTTCCTGTATAAATCAACCAATTCCATTTCAATCGTATCATTTGATCTTAAAACATTAGTTAACTCAACGAACTGTTTGTTGACTGCTTTTTTATAAAGTTTCTTTCTGTAATCTTCCATCTTGCTTATATAAGAGGAACAGATATCAAAAAACTGAGCTATATATTCTTCCTTTATATTATTAGATTCGTTAAGCTGGTCATTGAATAGTTTAAGCCGATCATTAACAGACTGAAATTCAGTATTTAATTCCTGAAGGTTTTGAGTTGATGCTGATAGTTCTTTTTTAATTTTAAATAAACGCTTCATTTGGCGATAGATGTAAAAAATTAAAATGATCAAAAAACCACTGAGTACGCTTACCGATAAAATATAAACCTGAAGTTGCTTTTTATTTTTATCTTCTTTTTTCTGGTAGGCAGCATTAATAATCGAATAAAACTCTGACATCATCAAGGTTCTAAATTTTACATTGCAGGCTACAGCATCTTCTAAAGCTGACTTTGCATATTTATAAGCCAGATCAATATTATTATTGTAATAATTGTATATCGCAAGATTTTGTATGGCTCCCTGATCTCTTGTTGCCGTTTCTATATCAGTAATTGCTGCCATTGTATAATAATTTATTCCATCAGTATAATTTTTATTGTGCATACTTATGTTTCCTAAAAGATAGGCGCACATGGCATATTGAGATTTTTTAAGTTCCTGATTGTAGAACAAATCTTCCAGATTTGTTTTTGCCGCGCTATACTCTTTATTATCAATAGAACGCAAAGCTAAATTTACTTTATACTCTGAAGATTGCGGATCTAAAACTGCCAGCAATGAATCTCTGTAGATTCCTATTTGTTCATTGTAATATTTGCTTGGATTGTTTGTGGCGTAGTGTTCAAAAAACTCAATGTAAAATTCTAAATAGGTCTTTTTTTGATTGTCTGAAAGTGTTTTGCCCTGAACTGATTTAAGTAATTTTTCTGATTCCAGAAAACGTCCGCTTGCTGAATATAGATTTGCCAATTGCAGCACGGCATCAGTTTTAAAACTACTATATTTAATTGATTCTGAAAGTTTTACATTCTTAGTAATAAAATATAATGCCGAATCTATTTTATATTTTCTGTATTCTGTGTACAATTTTTGATTCAATGAATACTGAACTTCAAGTGAGTTTTTTCCTTTAAGTGCTTTTCTAATTTTAGAAGTTCTTTTGTCTTTTTGAGAAGAATAATCTGCTTTGTGTTCGATAGCAAAGTCCAATTTAAGGCGTAATGAATCTTTTACATTCGCAAAACAACTTACAGATAAAATAAATAAAACAGAAACTAGACTTTTCTTAAACAAAACAAAATGATTTTAGTTAGTAGTTACTTGCAAATATATGCAAATTTGCAAATTACTAAAATCATTATTTCCTTTTTGATGAGCTGCTTTTAACTTATAAATTCAGTACTTAAAATTCTGCACTTATATCTTAATAAAAATATCGGACTTCCTTTTTTTGTTAAAAATCATAATTTGAAACATTTGCCCCTGTTTTTTTGTTGCAAATTATAACTTGAAACCTGTACATCTTGAAAATATGCGATTATTCTGAGTTTGTAACATATTTTTGAATAAAATAAAAACTTCCGTTTTTCAAGGAGATACAATATCCCCTTACTCTACTCCCGCGATCTTCATCATCAATTATCGACATATAGCAAATTTAAAACAAGCAATTATGGATTGGATTATTACTACCTTAAAAGATTATCCCGAACTAGCCGTTTTTCTCACCTTATCCTTAGGTTATTTTATTGGAAAATTAAAAATTGGCAGCTTTTCTTTAGGAACCGTAACCAGCGTTTTGCTCGTGGGAGTCTTAGTTGGACAATTAGACATTGTAATTTCTCCAAATGTAAAATCGGTCTTTTTTCTCATGTTTCTATTTGCTGTTGGATATAGTGTAGGTCCTCAGTTTTTTGGAGGTTTAAAGAAAGACGGGCTTCCGCAAATGTTTTACGCCGCAATAGTATGTGTGCTGTGTTTAATATTTCCCTACTTAATAGGCAAAATTATGGGGTACGATATGGGCCTAACTGCTGGTATGCTCGCGGGTTCTCAAACTATTTCGGCTGTTATTGGCGTAGCTTCAGATACCATAAATCAATTGGGAATTCCTGCCGATCAAAAAACAGCGCTCATAAACAAAATTCCGGTCGCGTATGCGGTTACTTATATATTTGGAACAGCGGGATCAGCCTGGTTATTGGCTTCTTTAGGTCCTAAATTATTAGGTGGAAATTTGGTCGAAAAAGCCAAAGAACTTGAAATTCAGCTAGGTGGAGATGCTATTGGAGACGACCCAAGTATCGCATCTGCTTATGACAGGGTTATTTATAATGCTTATCAAATTTCGGCACTTTCGTATGCCTGTAATAAAACAGTTGCCGAAGTTGAAGCGGAACTTGAAAACAAAGGCAGACGCTTGTTTATACAACGCATTCGAAAAGGAAAAGAAATTTTAGAAGCTTCTCCAAATACAATAATTAAAGAGAATGATATTATCGCTTTGGGCGGAAGACGAGAGTTTATGATGAACTACGTTGCCGTAAATGAAAAAGAGGTTTTAGACATTGAGCTTCTTAACTTTCCTGTAGAAGTATTAAGTATACTTATTGTAAAGAAAGAAGTAACAAACAAAACCCTTAACGATTTAAGACACATCAAATTTATGCACGGTGTTGTGGTTCGATCCTTAAAAAGATCAGGAATTCAAATGCCAATACTCCCAAATACGATTTTAAATAAGGGAGATATGATTGAACTTATTGGTATTAAAAAAGATGTAGATCAGGCAGCTGAACATATTGGCTATCCTGACCGACCTACCAATTCTACCGATATGGCATTTGTTGGTTTAGGAATTGTGCTTGGTGGTTTATTTGGTGCCTTGAGTATTAAAGTTGGCGGAGTTCCTATAAGTTTAAGTACAAGCGGCGGAGCATTAATATCAGGTTTATTTTTTGGCTGGTTAAGAGGTCAGCATCCTACTTTTGGCCGTATTCCGGAGCCTGCTTTATGGGTCATGAATAATGTTGGATTAAACATTTTTATAGCCGTAGTAGGTATTACAGCAGGGCCAAGTTTTATTGTTGGGTTTCAGGAAGCCGGCTGGGGATTATTTATCGCCGGAGCTGCGGCAACTGCTATTCCGTTAATTCTCGCACTTCTTATCGGAAGGTATATTTTCAAATTCCATCCTATTATAACCTTAGGCTGTGCAGCCGGGGCACGAACTACAACCGCTGCTTTAGGAGCATTACAAGATGCTGTAAAAAGTAAAACTCCTGCCTTGGGTTATACTGTAACCTATGCAGTAGGAAACACGCTTCTTATTATCTGGGGAGTCGTCATCATATTAATCATGAGTTAAACGTATTTTTTAAAATCTATAAACATCTAAGTTATGGCAATCGATATTTCTAAAATAAAAACATCACGAGAGGTCGAAAAAACACTTCAAACTCTTAGTCCATTTGAAATTAAGAATGAATTGATTCATCTGGCAGACGAAAGCGCACTTAAATCAACCGCAATTACCCTTAATGCCGGAAGGGGAAATCCAAACTGGATCGCAACCGTTCCCAGAGAAGCTTTTTTTCTTTTCGGGCAATTTGCTTTAGAAGAATGCCGTAATGTTTTTGAAGAACAAGGTATAATGGCCGGAATTGTACAAAATAAAAACGGTGTTGCTTCTCGTTTTGAAACAAATCTATAAACATCTAAGTTATGGCAATCGATATTTCTAAAATAAAAACATCACGAGAGGTCGAAAAAACACTTCAAACTCTTAGTCCATTTGAAATTAAGAATGAATTGATTCATCTGGCAGACGAAAGCGCACTTAAATCAACCGCAATTACCCTTAATGCCGGAAGGGGAAATCCAAACTGGATCGCAACCGTTCCCAGAGAAGCTTTTTTTCTTTTCGGGCAATTTGCTTTAGAAGAATGCCGTAATGTTTTTGAAGAACAAGGTATAATGGCCGGAATTGTACAAAATAAAAACGGTGTTGCTTCTCGTTTTGAAACATTTCTGTCCCAACATAAAGATGCACCCGGTGCCGTACTTTTAGAAAAAACGTATCATTACGGAGTAGACAAACATGATTTTGATGGTGATGCCTGGATTCGCGAATGGATAGAAGCCGTAATTGGATTTAATTATCCTGTTCCGGATCGTATGTTAAGCCAAATAGAAATTGTGGTTCACGATTATTTGGTACAGGAAATGTGCGGTATTGGAAACGACAAAGGCAAATACGATATTTTTGCTGTTGAAGGAGGAACCGCCGCAATGTGCTATATTTTTGATTCCTTCATGCAAAATCACCTTACAGAACGCGGGGATAAAATAGCGCTCCTTACTCCTACTTTTACACCTTACATCGAAATTCCGCAGTTAGAGCGCTACAAATTTGATGTGGTTTACGTTGAAGCCAGCGGTGTTGGTGAAAATGGATTTCATACCTGGCAATATCCAAATTCTGAATTAGACAAACTAAAAGATCCGGCTGTTAAAGTGGCTTTTGTGGTCAATCCGAGTAATCCGCCCTCTTCTGCAATGAGCACAGAAACTTTAAATTATATAGCCGATATCGTAAAAAATCACAATCCAGAATTGATGATTATTACAGATGATGTTTATGGTACTTTCATTGATAATTTCAGATCCTTAATGGCCATTATTCCTCATAATACCATTACTGTTTACTCGTTCTCCAAATATTTTGGATGCACGGGATGGAGATTAGGAACCATCGCTATTCATCAGGATAATATTTTCGATAAAAAAATAGCCAATCTGAGTGCTGCTCATAAAAAAGAACTGCACGACCGTTACTCAACTTTGACTTTAGAACCTGAAAAAATCAAATTTATAGACCGACTTGTAGCTGATAGCCGCCAAGTGGCTTTAAATCACACGGCCGGATTATCGCTGCCGCAGCAATTTCAGATGATGTTGTTCTCTGCATTTTGTCTATTAGATACTCAGGATGTTTACAAAACCCTTACACAATCTATTATTCGCAAACGTCTCAGTTTATTGTGGGAAGGATTAGAAGTGCCTATTCTCGAAGATCCAATGCGTGCCGGATATTATTCTGAAATTGATATTATGGTTGCCGCAAAACATTTTTATGGAGAAGATTTTGCCCATTGGATGAAAACCAATTTTGAACCTGTTGATGTTCTATTCCGCCTGGCCGAAAAAACAGCAATTGTACTTTTAAACGGTGGTGGTTTTGCCGGACCGGAATGGAGTATCAGAGTTTCGCTTGCCAATCTTCCAACGGACAGTTATTTAATACTGGGGAAAAATATTCGCAAAATTCTAATGGAATACGTAACCAGCTGGGAAAATTCAACAAAATAAACTTTTATAAATAAAAACATTTCATCTATGAAAACCTTATTTACCTTACTATTATCCGTTTTATTAACAACAGGAGTTTATGCGCAAAAACTGCCAAGAATAAAAATATTGGCAACCGGAGGAACAATTGCCGGAAAAGGAGCTTCTGCAGACCGCGCGGCTTATACTGCTGGAGAATTACCAATTAAAGATTTAATTGGCGCCGTTCCAGGAATCGAAAAAGTAGCAGACATTACAGGAGAACAAATTTCGAATGTTGGAAGCCAGGATATGAGCGTTGATATTTGGATCAAACTGAATAAAAGAATCAATGAGATTTATAAAAATAATGAAGCTGATGGTATCGTAATCACCCACGGTACGGATACTCAGGAAGAAACTGCTTATTTTTTATCGTTAACGGTAAGATACGACAAACCGGTCGTGATTACAGGTTCTATGCGTCCGGCCACCGCCATAAGTGCCGACGGACCAAAGAATTTATATGACGCCGTAACTTTAGCAGCTTCTAAACAAGCGGCCAACAGCGGTGTATTACTTGTATTTAATGAATATATTTTTACAGGAAGAAGCGCTGTAAAAACGAGCACAACACATTTAAATGCTTTTTCTGCACCAAACAGCGGGCCGATTGGACAGGTTTACGACGGAAAAATCCAGATGTATGAAAGTCCGTTAAGAAAATCGAATAAAAATACTCCGTTTGACATTACGGGCTTAACCAAATTACCTGAAGTTGCTGTTGTGGAATTGTATGCAGATACTCCTGCAACTGCAATAAATGCTTATGTTGCCTCAGGTGTAAAAGGCATTGTTACAGGAGGTTTGGGCAACGGAAATCTAAATAAAATAAACTCTGATGCTGTTGTAAATGCCATTAAAAAAGGTATTGTAGTAGCCAGGGCTTCAAGAGTGCCATCCGGAAGAGTTACTTTATTTGATGAAACCGATGATAAAAAACTGGGCACTATTGTAGCCGATGATTTGATTCCGCAAAAGGCGAGAATTTTATTAATGCTGGGACTTACCAAAACCACTGATAGTAAAACATTACAAGAATATTTCTTTGAGTATTAAATAATCTTAATTGTAAATTATGCGTGTATTAACTTCAATATTTTTAGGTCTTTTTCTAGTTACCAATGCATATTCGCAGCAGGACAAACAAACGGATACCATATTAAATCATCAAACGCCTTTAATAACCGCAAACAAGGTTGACTTACTTAATAATGTTGACGTTATTTTCAACACTCAGTTGGGTTTCAACAGCAATTTTGAAGACGGAAATTATACGGGTAGTAAATTTGAAGTTAACCAGTTTAGATTGGAAGTAAAAGGAAAAGTATACAAAGACAAAGTGTTTTTCAGGTTCAGAGACCGTTATACTAAAGATACTGAAGTTCAGTCAACAGACAATATGAGCAGTTCTACTGATTTGGCCTTTATTGGCTATAAAATATCGGGCAGAACGAGTATTGCGATAGGAAAAATGACAGCAAATTGGGGCGGTTATGAATTTGATATGAACCCAATTGACATTTATCAGTACAATGATATTGTCGACAATTCTGATAACTTTTTAACGGGTGTTCAATTGAACTGGAAACTGAATACGAATCATAATTTTTCATGTCAGGTTTTAAATTCCCGCACTAAAAGTTTTACTGAAATTTATCAAAATGTACCCGATATAGAAGAAGCCAAATTTCCTGCTGCGTACGTAGGAAACTGGAACGGAAGTTTTTTAGACGGAAAATTTAAAACGATTTACAGTTTTAGTATTTTTCAGGAAGCGACCAAAAACGGAAGACCTGTTAATATGTATTACACCGCTTTAGGAAATCAGTTTAGAACTAAAAAATGGCTTTTTCAATATGATTTTAAATGGAGCAGCGAAGATTTAGATCGTACCGGAGTGGTGAGTTCTATAATTCCGGATACGGTTATGGATCATGCGGCAGAGAATGTATATTATATCGAACACTGGCTAAGAACAGTTTATTCTCTTAATGAACAATGGAAAATTACAGCGATTGGAATGGTAAGTACGGCTTCCTGGAAAGATATTCCGGTACCAAATGTAAGCTCTAACCGAATTCGTACTGCCTGGGGCGTTATCCCGACTGTAGAATTTTATCCTATCAAAAATTTTAACTTGAAGTTTTTTGCCACTTATGTAGCCCGGTTCTACAATTACAGCGATTACGCCAAAACTGATTTGGGGCAATCGAACAATAATACGGGAAGAATTATGATTGGTATCATTTCTCCGTTAGTAGTTTTGTAATTCGTTTAAAACTACTAACGGGAATATTTACAACTGTTTTATAGCTTTTTATATTCTAAAAGTTTCTTAGCAGAATCTGAAGCTATCAGTAAACCTCCAGCCATCATAATGATATCTTTTATAACCAATCGGCCTGCACCGGACAGGTACGGAAAACCATGTTGCGGCGTTGGCATATCGCCTCCTAAATTAGGCACCCAGACTTCTGGCGTTGTAATTAAAAAGGAAAGTGTAACGAATGCCATACCAGCGGTAAGCAAGCCACCAATTAAGCCAATACGGTTATTGAAAATACCAAATAGGTTTAGAAAACCAATAATTACGATTACACTTCCTAAAGCATACGAAAAGCTATACGTTCCGTTTTGGGTATTCCAGTTGATATTTTTTTCTACAACTTCACCTTCTTTGTTTTTATAATCCTTGTATTCTTCGGGATTATTGTAAAAGAAACTCATGAGAGGGCTATTGGCTACAAAAGGAACAATTCCGTCTGCTTCATATTGAAAAGCTTTAAGTCCTCCAATCCATACCATTACGATAAAAATGGCGATTCGCATGAAATTGAAAAATTGACCTTGTAAATTTGCTATGATTTTTAGTGTTTTCATCTGTTTAATTATTTTCAGACAAAATTAAGGAGACACTATTCTCGCAACAATGGACAAATGTGGAGTTTATCTGGACAAATCTGCCACGATGGATATTCCAACATTTTCGCGAAAAGCGGTAGGCGAAATCCCGACATGTTTTTTAAAGTAACGGCTGAAATAATTCTCATCGTCAAAATTTAATTCTGAGGCAATTTCTTTCATGCTTTTATAACTAAGATGAATAAGCTTTTTAGATTCCAATATCACTCTCTCCTGAATTAATTCTGAAGGAGTTTTTAAAAAATGCTGTTTGCAGATCTTCGAAAAATTATTTGGCGAAATTCCCATTTGCGAAGCATAAAAAGAAGGCTGTCTTTCGGTATGAAAATGATTCTCGAGTAATGTTTTGAATTTCATTAACGGATGGTGGGCATTCTTTTCGTCGTAAACAATAACTTGCTGTGATTTAATTTTACTGCACAATGCCAAAATCAATTGCAAATAAGTTTTTACAACAGCATCGGCATAACTGGAAGTATCTTCTACCTCAACAATGAGTTTTCCTAAAATATAATCTATCTCAGCATACTCTTCGGGTTTTAAATTGATAAAGGTTTGCTCGTATATATTATTAAATAAAAGTCCGTTGCAGGCTACTTCTTTTTTATGATATTCGATACAATAAAAATCACCATGAAATTGTAATCTCTTGACTTTTAGCGCTTCTTCTGTTTTAAACTGAATAATTTGATAAGGCGTTGAAAACAATGCGATTTTACCATCAAAAGAATATTCGGCTAAATCGACACTTACTTTTCCGCTTCCTTCCAAAAGAAAGATATTATAAAAAGGAGAACCGCCACACTGATTGATCTCATTCGTATCACATTCCTGAACAGAACAGCTCTGCTTCTTTTGTTGTTCTTTCATTATCAAATTAATTTAAGCTCTGCCTTTATAAAAAAGCAGTACTTCAAATATACTTAAAGTACTGCTTTTTTATCAAAATCTATCTTTACAAAAAGTAGAGATTATTTTCAAAATGCTCCGGAGGAGCAAAATATTTATAGCAATGAATCCTAAAAAGATCTAAAGCTCCATCGGAGCGAAATATCTATCTGTTGCAAATATATCGCCCCCGCTGGGGCTCTGTACATTAGAGAATCAATTAGACTATACATATTTTGCTCCTCTGGAGCATTTATCTAAAAACGGTTTATTAATTATAACGAATGAATTTATCTGTCTTTTTATTAATTGAAATAAAAACCGTTTCCAGCTATTTCAAATTTTATTTATCATTACTAATATAGAGATATCCCGTTTTCTCAATAGGTTGAGTGCCTTTGGTATATTTTAAAACATAAAAATACGTTCCGGCAGGAAGTCCTTCTCCCCTCTTTACAGTTCCTCGTCCGTCAGAATATCCTTTGAACATTACATCACTTTCATTGTAAGAGGCAGCATCAAATACTTTTACACCCCAGCGATTGTATATTTCTACCCTGTTTTCCGGATATTGATTGATTCCTTTAATATAAAAGCTGTCATTAAGTCCGTCGCCATTAGGAGATATAGCATTATAAATAATTAAATCTGAATCCGGAATATCTGCTTTTTTTACCATCGCAATTGTAAAAAGTCCGTAACCACCCACTTGTGTTGTAATGAGTTTAGAATAATTGGCACCAGTAACAAGATCGGTTGTAACACCGCCTTCATTGACCCATTTTTTGGCTGTATCGTCCCACCGAACTATACCTAATTGCGTATCGGGTTTCTCTTCAAAAAAAGAAGCGGGCGTTGTGTTGGTATCGAGAGTAAGACTTAACACAATTTTTTCTGAACCCTGATCCTGGGTTAAATCCCAATATTCAACCTCATCAATAGTTATAATAGTATCGTCTTTACTCGTATACGGATGTTGATTTCCTGCATTTTGCAAAAAATACTGGGTTGTATAAACATTATTTACATTTGCTCCTTTCTCATGATAAGAAGGCCTGAAATAAAACTGATCTCCAACAGGAAATTCAAAATCAAGATTCCCTTTATTTTCTACTTTTCCATCCACAAAACTCAAATTACTGGCATCGGTATGAAAAGCATTTTGGTCAAAAATCATTTTTCCATTATAAGTATCGGCATCTACTATTCCTTTTTTAAATTCGGCATTTTTACCAATTTCAATAATCGTATTGAGCTGAAAAGGAACTAATCCTGAGGTATTCTCGAAAACAATATTCTGAAAATGTGCAATTTCAGTACCCGAAATAAGTTGCTGCTGTGTGCCGATAAAAAAAGTTTTTCCGTTACTTGCGTTACTATACGTGACTAATCCGTCGTTATTAAAATTGGCATAAGCCATAAAACTACCGTCTATCAATACATCGCCGCTTGACTTATTATCAAAACTAAACAAGGTCGAAAGCTGCGTATTGGGTGCAACCGATAAATCTCCTGTATTGACAGTCTGCCCTGCAATTTTACCCATAAATAATAAGGATAGAAAAATTGCTATTCTATATATCTTCATCATAATCTAGCATTTAAACTTTAGATAATACAGATCTCTTTCTAACAATAAAGAGATCTGTATTTAATTTCTATTTAAGGAAGAACATAACTCGAGTTAATGTTATCCTGTACATATTTAATAGCCCACGCCATAGTATTCGCATACATAATACTATTGTAAACCGTAACTCCAGAATCATACGCTTTTGGTAACGGCTGTCCTGTACTGGCAAATTTTGCAGGCCATGTTGTGGTAGATGTATTAGATACTTGTCCCGCAGTCCAGCCAGAATCTCCTACATATATATACCCCAAAGTATTATGTTTAAACGAGAATATTCTGGTCGCGTTTCCGTTTTGAGTTGCAAGACTCGTTACGTTTGCCGGAAGACCGGTCACATAATACGAATTGTTTACATCGCTGCCCAGATTAAATCCGGTAATGGTTCCGAAAGGCCCTTGAAGAACAGGATCTGAAACACTTAAAACAGGATTTACATAGGTTGTTCCTGTTCCCGAAACTACCGCCGTTGTTGAACCGCAAATAGTATTAATTAAATTGGCCGTTCCCGCCGCATCATTTTCCTGTGAATGAATTACTACTCCTTTTTTATTCTGAACAAAATCATTTAAGATGGCAATAGAAGCCGCGTTTGGCAGATAATTGTATCCAATTACTATGATATCAATATTATTGGTATTGATTAAGTTTTTCAATGTAGTGCCCTGATTGGTTCCTCCATTTATAATGGTAATACCTTGTACCTGAAATGTTCCCGTAGCACTGAAATTTGCTGTTGATGCCAATATCGCTCTAGAAGCATCTCCTGTTCCGGCAGTTCCTGGCTGATACATTCCGTCTCCCATTCCTAATACTTTCATCGTACGGAAAACAAACGTTATGCTTTTATTACAAGCTGTACCTCCATTGGTACTATTAGCGGTTATGGCATAAGAAAAAGTTCCTCCCGAAGTTGGAGTTCCTGTTGCGGTCATGATTACATTTTGAGCTCCAACAGCACTAAAAGTTCCTGTTGCCGAAAAGCTGATTCCGTTTACGGTATTGGTTGTAATGCTATAAGCCCCTACATAAGTGACATTTACTGGAACTGTCATTGTATTTGCTGCTGCCATTGCGATACCTGGTGCATAATTACCAGCTGTTGTAATTCCGGCACAATTTGTAGTATAGGTTACAGGCTGTGGTGCTATTGTTACATTTAATGTACATGTTGCAGCTGCACCTGGAGTTCCGGAAACTGTTAGTGCTGCTGTTCCCGAAGCTGTTGGTGTTCCGGAACCTATTAAGGTTACATTTTGTGCTCCTAAAGTAGATAAAGTAATCAGCCCGGATGTAAAGGTAATTCCGTTTGCGGTTGTGGTGGTAATAGTTGTTTTTCCGGTTGCTGTTACATTTATGGGTAATGTAATGGTATTGAGCGCCGTTAAAGGAATATCCTGCAAGTAAACTCCGTTTTGTGTTGCCGTACCGCAATTAATCGTATAAGCTACTGCTTGTACCGTAATTGGAATACCTGTACAGGAAGCTGTTCCCTGTGTAGTGGCATTAGAAACCAGATTAAAATTATTGATGCCTGATGCTTCCGGCGTTCCTGTGCCTAAAAGCTCAACGGTTTGATTTGGAGTTAAACTTGTAAATGTTCCCGTGCCGCTAAAAGAATATCCGTTTACGGTATTGGTATTCATACTCCAAAATCCTAAAACAGTTGGACTTACACTAACTGTAATTTTATTGGTGGATGTTAGAGGGATTCCAATGTAATAACTTCCAAGCGGGTTTATAACACCACAATTTACAATAAAATCAACATCGGCAGGAGTTATAGGAATATGCGGAATACAAGTGCTTGCTTTTCCGTTTAGATTAATGGTAACAGGATCTCCCGGATCCGGACTTACTGTACCATTTTTTGGTGTTCCTGTCGCTGGCAAATTCAAAGTATAAGTTCCCGCAGTTGGAAAAGTGCCGCTTGTTCCAAAATAATATCCATTGGTTGTAGTGGCCGAAACCGTATACACTCCCGGTTGTGTAACAGTAACCGGAACTGTGAGATAATTGGAGGCAATTAAAACTTGTCCGCTTTTATAGGTTCCAAAAGCTTGTACTTCGCTACATTGTGCTGTAGCAATTTCAAATACCGCAGGTGGCAGTGTACCACAGATACTCAGCCATATATTCTGAATCTGGCTCCAATAATCAAAACATCCTGTTGTGGTATTATAGATTAATAAACCGTCTGTAAGATTAGCAGGTGGGATTGCGTCGCGTTGTGCGGTGGTTAATCGCGAAGTCAGCATTCCTTTATTGTTACTTTCTAATTCGAAAATCGCTCCCGGCTTTGCTTTTTCAGGGCCGGTACTGACTGTTCCGTCTTTTATTTTAGTATTGTTTACCTGAGCCGTAAGAGAATAAAGACTGAACAAAATAAAGAATACTGCAAAGATATTTTTTTGGATTTTATATAATGTTACTTTCATAATCGTAGTATTTAAGTCTGTAATAATATTAGTTGTCACTCTTGGTTTTAGAATTTTCTAAAACTTGATAAATGGCATTAATTATTCTTTTCTGCTATTAGTTTTTCCAGTTTTTCAAGACGTAAATTCATTGCTTTTGAAGCTTCTTTCAATTCTTTTATTTCTTTGTCTTTTGCTTCAATCTCTTTGTTTTGCTCTATAATGTGCAAATAGATTTCTTCTGTTTTTTCTAATAACTGAATCGATAATTCAGACATATTAAATGCGTACCCTACTTTTGTTTTTTCGAGTCTGTTAATAGGCGTTATTCCCGGAAGGTGATTGTACTTTTTGATGTAATCTTCAATTTCGGGCAGACGTTTAAATTTATAATCGGTCTTAATTTCAGATTTTCCATTAAAATAATCCTCAAATACATAATCGGCATAATAAGTATTCACCGTCGATATGGCACCGTTGACTCTTAGTTTTTCGTTTGGTGCTCCGGATGCAGTTGTATACCCAATTCCTACCCATCCGTTGGTATAAATATCCTCAGTATTTAGTGTAGCTCCCATATGAGTTGTTGTACTAAACCAAGGTTCTTTTACCGCTGCTCCTAAATCCAGTTGTGTTACTACTTTGTCTTCGTTTGTATAATCTAAAGTTCCTGTTGTCGCATTTACTTCTAAAGTGGTTAATGTTTCCGATTCTCCAATTAAATCAACCATTTTAAACTCAGAAGCATTTCCTTTTTCATCACTATAAATTAAAGAATGATTGGCTCCGTCGTATACTAAAGATGTCAGGGTTTCTACTCCTTTTACCAAAACCGATAAATCAATAGGATTTGGTGTACTTGCTTCATCAGTATAAGTAAGTGTATGTACATCAAACAACTGCCCGAATGGATCTGTTACCTGTGTTACCACATCTTTTAAAGAAGTAATGGTTTCTTTAACCTCAACAGGAGTACCTCCGGCTTCATTGACATAAGTTGCAATGGTGTTTCCTGTCGTTACAACGGGAGTTATTGTCGTTACGGTTTCAGCTGCTTTAATTGCCGGAGTCAAGTTTAAAGCAGTACTTGCTACTCCATTTACAGATGTGTTTAAATTAGCTCCCGTAAGCGATGTTGTATTACTGTTTACGAGATTAACTGCTGTTCCTGTTACTCCGTTTACTGTTGTAGTTAAACTATTTATTAATAAACTATTTGATACTGTTGTGGCGGGAATTAAGGAACTAGGTGTTACCGTTCTAAAAACGCCGGACGCATCTGCAACCACAATATTATCAGTTCCTGATACACTTGGTTGTAAACCTTCGGCACGAATAGGATCAACACCTGTTACGGGTTTAATGTGTAAGGTGTTTTCTGGTGCATCGGTACCAATACCCACATTTACAGCATCGGCGCCTGTACCTCCTAGAACTAAACTATTGCTTGTGGCCACTTTTGCATTATATCCAATAGCGGTTGCATTGCTTACATTTAATCCTAAAGTACTTAAATTAGCACTAGCGCCAAGAAAGGTGTTATTTGAGGCTTCTGTATTATTACCTCCAGCTCCATAACCAAATGCTGTATTTCTACCTCCAAGCGTATTTCCTGAAAGTGATGCATAACCTGCAGAGGTATTAAAATTTCCGGTCGTATTATTAGTTAGTGCTAAATGCCCGGCTGCTGTATTTTCTCCTCCCGTAGTATTATTGTATAAAGCATTTTCACCAATTGCCGAATTATAAAATCCGGATGTATTGCTGAAAAGTGAATATCTTCCAATTGAAGTATTTCCCGCTCCTGTAGAAGCAATATTTAAAGCAAACACACCAAAAGAAGTATTGTTTCGATTTAGCAAACCTGCAGGATCATTATCTCTTTTAAAAACTAAATCTTTATCATCTGTTGTACCAATAAAATTAATAGTATCATCAGTGTTGCTATTCCCAAATATATGCCAGTCATTTTGGTTTAACTCATCAGGCTTAATTGTTCTGATAACCCCGCCGCCCGGATCTGTAACCAAAATTTCATCCATTGGCATACCGTGCATCAAACCGGTAATAGCTAAAGTATTGGCAAAGTCTGTGACTATTGTGGTTGGAGCAACAAGAGTTCCTCCCAATTGTACGTTGCCATTTGCGGTGGTTAATCCGTTATCAGCAGCTATTAATACCGGAACAGCCGGAGTTGAAGCAACGCCGTTTACAGTTGAAACAAGATTTCCATTTACTGCAGTTAAAGTATTTGTGGTTGCAGCGGTTAATGTGGTTGGAGTTAATAAAGCACCTCCATCAGTTCCAACAGTGATGATGTTTCCCGGATTAGTACTGATAACATTGGCATCAGAAGTAAAACCATCTTCATTAAGAAACGATATAATTCCGGATCCCGGATCCTGACTTTGTTTTGTAACACTCTGTTGAATTTCTACCGGAACACCACCAGCTTCATTGGTATAAGTTGCAATAACACTGCCTAAATTTACAATTGGAGTAATTGTCGTAATAGTTTCACTAGCTTTAATTGCCGGAGCTAAATCTAGTGCTGTACTCGCCACTCCGTTTACGGTTGTTGTTAAAGTTGAGCCTGTTAATGAAGTTGCATTGCTATTAATAATAGGAGCTCCTGAACTTGTTACACCATTTACTGTAACGGTCGCTGTATTTATTGCCGATGCATTCGAAACACCACTAACGGCATTCGATGTTGAAGCAACTCCATTAACAGTAGAAGTCAATGTATTTCCTGCCAAACCTAAAGTATTGGTGGTTGCTGCCGTAATAGCCGGAGCCAAATCAAGTGCTGTACTTGCCACTCCGTTTACTGTTGTGGTTAAATTTGTTCCTGTTAAAGAAGTCGCGTTACTATTAATAATTGGCACCGTAGTTCCTGTCACTCCATTTACTGTTGTGCTTAAATTATTAACGGCACTGGTATTAGAAACGCTTGTTGCTGCTGCTAATGTTGTTGGAGTCAATAAAGCACCGCCATCAGTTCCAACTGTAATTATATTTCCCGGATTCGTACTGATAACATTTGCATCGTTTGAGATACCATCTTCATTAAAAAATGATATAATTCCCGTTCCCGGATCCTGAGTTTGTTTTGTAACACTTTGTTGAATTTCAACGGGAGTTCCGCCCGCTTCGTTGGTATAAGTGGCAATGATATTGCCTGAATTAATAATTGGAGTTATTGTGGTGATCGTTTCATTTGCTTTGATTGTTGCTGCATTCAAAAATCCACCGCCATCTGTTCCTGCCGTAATAACATTTCCCGGATTAGTACTTATTACCTGAGAAGTTGTTGGTGTCGCAGCTTCGTTAGTATACGTTATGGTTCCGGTTGCTAAATCCTGTACTAATGTTGTTACAGTTTCATTGGCTTTAATAGCCGGAGCTAAATCTAAAGCTGTACTGGCTACACCATTTACAGTGGTTGTTAAACTTGCTCCTGTTAAGGATGTTTCATTACTATTGATAATCGGAGCACCTGTACTCGTGATACCATTTACGGTTACTGTCGAAGTATTCACTGCCGAAGCATTCGAAACACCGCTTACTGCAGCTGATGTTGAAGCTATTCCATTTACAGTAGAGGTTAAAGTATTGCCTGTTAAACCTAAAGTATTCGTAGTACCCGCTGCAATTGCCGGAGTCAAATCTAAAGCTGTACTTACTACACCGTTTACTGTTGTTGTTAAACTTGCTCCTGTTAATGAAGTTTCATTACTATTAATTATGGGAGCGCCTGTACTCGTGATACCGTTTACGGTTACTGTCGAAATATTCACTGCCGAAGCATTCGAAACACCGCTTACCGCATCAGATGATGCTGGTACTCCATTTACGGTAGAGGTTAACGTATTTCCCGATAAGGTTAAAGTATTATCTGTATCTATTGTAATAATCTGAGTCAGATCTAATGGTGTACTCGCCACTCCGTTAACGGTAGTTGTTAATTTTCCTGCGGTTAATGATGTTTCGTTACTGTTAATAATAGGCACAGCAGTTCCTGTTATACCGTTTACTGTAGTACTCAAATTATTTACGGCAGATGTATTCGAAACTGTTGTTGCGTTTGCAATTGCAGTTGGAGTCAGTAAACTTCCGCCATCTGAACCAACGGATAAAATATTCCCCGCATCTGTACTTGTAACTTGCGATGTTGTGGCAGTTCCGGCTTCATTGGTATAGGTAATGACACCTGTTGCCGGATTTTGAGTTTGGGTGGTTATTGTTTCTGCATCTCCAACAAGATCTACCAAATTAATTACGGTTGGAGTACCGCTTTCTCCATTATAGGTTAATGTTTTTGCAACAGGATCGTAAACCAATGTCGTTTTGGTTTCGATATTGCTTACTAATTCCAGTAAATTAATGGTATTAAGATTCTCATCTTCGTCTTTATAGGTTAAAGTATTCGCTGCTTTATCATATACCAAAGTTGTTAGTGTTTCGGTGTTTTTAATAATGTTGGTCAGTTCCGTAATAAAAGCAGGATTGTTTAAAATTACTGCGGAGTTGTTCACTACATCTCCCACTACATCAATTTTGGTTGAAGTGGCATTTTCACTTGTGTACGTATATTGGCCATTATTCGCCGGATCTTTATCTAGTGTCGTAATGGTTTCATTCGCTTTTACAATGGTGCTAATATCTACGATTTGGGTATTTCCAGAATTATCTACATACGTAAACTGATTGGTAGTAGAGTCAAAAGAGACATTGCCTTCTGTTTTATTTACAATATCCTGAATAATATTAGTGACCGCCGGATTGTTTACAATAGTGCTGAAATTAGTTGTTACATCTCCAACAACATCAATATTTACGGCTGTTCCGGCTTCATTAGTATACGTATAAGAGCCTCCTCCATTATTGATAAGTGATGTTACCGTTTCATTGGCTTTTACAATAGCGCCTATATCTATATTTTGTGTATTTCCCGAAGCATCGATATAAGTAAATTGCTGATTATTTGGATTATAAATAACCATTCCTGGATTTGCTGCTATTTCTGTTGAAATAACAATTCGATTCCATTTGCTATTATACCAATAGTAATATCCTGGTTTAATATCTGAAATTGTTGCCGTATTAAATACCAATAAGCTGTTGACATTACCATTTGTAATGGTCGTAGCATCTGTCGAACCTGTTAAACTAATTTTAGGAATTAATACACCTTTATCAGCGGCAACCACTTCTAACTGAGAAGAAGCATTAGGCATTGGTGTTCCAATACCAACCTGAGAATAAGCTGCATAACTACCTAAAAATAAAAATAAGGAGAGTAATTTATTCTTCATAAGTTTAATTATTAGGGTTATCAAACAATTTATTATAACAGAAATAAAAAATCCCGGGGCAGGATATCTGAGGCAGATAAGAAATGCTTTTAAGGCAATATCAAAAAACAGAAGTAAAAGGCTTAGATACTTAAGTAGGATAGTAAAAACTCAATAAATACGGGCGCATAACTACATGTCGTAAACAAACATGTATAAAATAGTGATGGCTTAAAGGAGGTAAGCAGGTCTAAGAAGAACCTTAATTTAATTGGCTTGAATAAAGATATTTAGAACAGATCAGGAACTAAACAATTTGTAAAAACAATTTTCTTTATTTAAAAAGAATGGTAAATATAGCTAATTTTAAAACACTAACAATCAAATTTTTACATTATTATTATTAATAAAAAACTTATAATTAATTAAAGTCTCAAAATTATATTTCCTGACTTTAGATTTCATCGGCTTAACTTGAATGTTCTGAAGATTATAATTACAACTAAAAAATGCCGTTGCTTTGATACGAGATCTTAGCAACGGCATTAGTTCATTATATTAAACTTGAAAAAGCTTAGTCATTATTAATATATAAATAACCTACTTTGTCTTTATATCCATTGGATGTTTTAAATTTTAGTACATAAAAATAGGTTCCGGTTGGCAATCCTTCCGATTTATTTACTGTAACTCTGCCTTCAGAGATTCCTCTAAACCAATTTCCATTTACTCCATAATTAGAGGTTTCAAATACTTTTACTCCGTAGCGATTGTATATTTGTAAAGAATTATCCGAGAACTTTTCTAATCCGGTAATATTAAAATAGTCATTTAATCCGTCTCCATTTGGCGATACAGCATTATAAACTACAACATCATCAACGGTTGCAATTCTAACTTTCCCCAGTGTAAAAATCCCGGATTTATTAATTGCTGCGGTTACGGTTTCATTTTGATTATCAACCGCCGAAGTATAAAATTTCCACTTTGATTCGGCATCGTCCCAACTTACAATTGCCAGTGAATAATCTGAATCTTCTTTTGTCAATTCGGTTGGTGTTGTAGCGTTATTCCAACTTAATGATAAAACCACATCTACGGTAGATTGATTGCTTTCGAACTCCCAATATTCATTAGCATTAATTAATGTAATCAGATCATCCTTTTGTGTATGAGGATATAAATTATTGGAGTTTTCAAGCACATATTTACTCTTAAAGAAATTGTTAGACGAGCCAATTTGACTGATTGAAGCTGGTCTGAAATAACCTCCAGATCCTATCGGAAATTCAAATTCGTAATTGCCATTGCGCTCTACAAAACCATCAACATAACTCTCATTGCTTGCATTGTCTGGCCTTGCATCTGATTCAAAAATAAAACTTCCTCCTGAATTAGTATTCGAAATTATTCCTTTATTAAAATCAGAAACTCCATAAACACTAATCATTCCGGATAATAAAAATGCGGGCTGAGCCATTCTGTTTTCAAAACGTACATTGTTGAATTCGCTTAACTCATTACCTGAAATAATTTGAGCTTTTTCTAAACCTTTAAAATGTGTTAATCCTGATGTTTCTTTTGGACTAAAAGTGACTAATCCGTCATTGTTATAATTCGAATAAACAATAAATTGCCCATCATTAATAAAATCTCCTGTTGGTCTGTTATCAAAATCTCCTACTGTCGCAAATTCAGTTTTTGAGAGGACTGCTATTGCTCCCGTATTCACTGTTTGTGCGCTGATTTTACCAATAAACAATACTGATAAAACTATTTTAATATAAATTCTGGTCATCTTTTTTATTTAAAATGTTACCTCCAAAGCATTAATACTTCTTTTCAATTTAATGCTTACTTATAAAAAACACCTCAATTATTATATTGATAAAAGAGGTGTTTTTGTGTTTCTAATTAGGGAATCATGTAACTAGAATTAACATTTTCCTGAGCATATTTAATAGCCCATGCCATTGTATTCGCATACATAATACTGTTATAAACCGTAACGCCTCCCATATATGGTTTTGATTGCGGAATACCTGTTGTTGTGATTCTCGCAGGCCAAATGTCTGTAGCTGTATTTGATGACGTTCCTGCCGTCCAGCCAGAATCTCCAATGTACATGTATCCTAAGGTGTTATGTCTGAAAGAGAATATTCTGCTTGCATTTCCGTTTTGGGTTGCCAATGTGGTTACATTAGCCGGTACATTGGTTACATAATAAGAGTTGTTTACGTCAGCTCCGGCATTAAGTCCTTTTATGTTTCCAAAAGGACCGTCTAAAACAGGATCTGAAACATTTAAAAGAGGATTTGTATTAGTCGTTCCTGTTCCTGAAACTGATACTGATGAACCACAAACTGCATTAATTAAATCGGCTGTGCTGCCTGTATTATTTTCCTGAGAATGTATTAAAACTCCTTTTTTATTTTTAACAAAATCATTCAAAACTGCGATTGAAGCTGCATTTGGCGTATGATTATATCCTAAAACTATAATATCAATATTGTTCGTATTAATTAAGTTTCTTAATGCTGTTCCTTCATTATAAGCTCCGTTAATAATTTGTATGTTTTGAATTTGTACTGTACCAGTAGGACCAAAATTTGCTGTAGAAGCTAATATTGCTCGTGAAGCTTCTGCTGTACCTGCACTACCCGGCTGATACATTCCTCCTCCTAATCCTAAAACTTTCATGGTACGGAAAACAAATGATATGTTTTTATTACAAGCCGAACCTCCATTGGTACTATTTGCTGTTACCGCATAGTTAAATGAACCGCCTGACAATGGCGTTCCTGTAGCAGTCATTACCACATTTTGTGCTCCCGTTGTAGCAAATGTTCCTGAAGCTGAGAAACTGATTCCGTTTACTGTATCTGTATTTATTGTGTATGCTCCCACATAACTCACGTTTACAGGAACTGTCATTGTATTTGTTCCAGACATTGCTATTCCTGGGGCATACGTTCCGCTTGTTGTAATACCTGAACAATTTGTGGTATAAGCTACAGGTTGTCCTGCAATCGTAACTTTTAGCGTACAAGTTCCTGTAAATCCAGGTGTTCCGGATACAATAAAATCTGTAATTCCTCCGGAAACCGGTTTTCCTGAACCTAAAAGGGTTACAGTTTGTTCTCCAAGAGTCGATAGATTTATTAATCCTGAAGTAAATGAAATTCCGTTTGCTGTTGTGCTTGTAATTGTTGTCTGACCTGTCGCTGTAACATTAATTGGTAAGGTAATAGTATTACCAGCGATTAAAGTAACATCCTGCATATAGGTTCCGTTTTGTATTGCATTTGCGCAATTTACAGTATAGCCAACAGGCGCTACCGTAACCGGAATACCTGAACAAGAAGCTCCCGCAACTGTAGTTGCATTTGAGGAAAGATTAAAATTATTTATTCCCGAAGCTGTTGGCGTTCCTGTTCCTAACAATTCTATGGTTTGGGTACCTGTTGTTGTAAACGTACCTGTTGCACTAAATGAATAACCGTTTACTGTATTGGTTTTCATGCTCCAAAAACCAGTATTGGTAACGTTTACACTTACTGTTAACTTGTTTGATACATTAAGCGGAATTCCTACAAAATAAGATCCTTCGGCATTTATACCAGCACATGATATTGCAAAATCAACATTGGCTTTCTCTACAAAAATGTGAGGTGTACAAGCTGCATCTTTTCCATTTAATGAAATCTCTACTGCATCCCCGACATTTCCGACATCATAACCATTATTAGGCGTACCAACTCCAGGCAAGTTTAAGACATAAGTACCTGCATTAGGAAAAGTTCCGCTGGTATTAAAATAATAACCGTTAGTTGTTGTTGCCGATACTGTATAAGTTCCCGGTTGTGTTACCGTTACCGGAATTGTCAGGTAATTGGCTAATGTTAGTGTTTCTCCTTGTTTGAAAACTCCATTTGCTTTTACCAGATTACATTGTGCTGTAGAAATATCAAAAACTGCCGGTGGCGGCGTACCGCAGATACTTAACCATACACTTTGTGCTTTGCTCCAATAATCAAAACATCCTGTTGTGGTATTAAATATCAATAATCCATCCGTTAAATTTGCAGCGGAAATTGCATCTCTTTGTGCCGTTGTAAGCCTCGAGGTAAGCATTCCTTTATTGGTACTTTCCAATTCAAAAAGAGCTCCCGGAACCGCTTTTTCTGCTCCGCTGCTTACTGAACCGTCTTTTATTTTTGTACTTTCTAACTGAGCAAAAACTGAGCAACTTAGTAAACTGAATACCATTGCAAAAGCAATCTTTCGTATTTTATGTATTCCTATTTTCATAATTTAATGTTTAAGTATGAGAATTACATTAGTCGAAGTAAAGGCATTTAGCATTATACTAAATACCTTATTTACCTCTTTACTAACTCTAATCTGTTTCTTTAATTAACTTTTTCTGCAATAAATTTTTCTAATTTTTCTAAACGTTCATTCATTGAGTCTGAAGCTTCTTTTAAATCTTTAATCATTTTATCTTTTGCTTCAATTTCTTTACTTTGAAGTTCATTTATTTTATTTTGCTCAATAATATGCAAGTAAATCTCTTCGGTTTTTTCTAGTAATTGTATGGATAGTTCAGACATATTAAACGAATAACCTTCTTTTGTTTTTTCTAATTCATTAATTGGAGTTATACCCGGAAGGTGTTTGTTCTTTTTAATGAATTCTTCAATTTCCGCCAATTGTTTAAATTTATAATCGGCTTTAATTGGAGAGTAACCCTGGAAATAATCTTCAAATACATAATCGGCATAGAAACTATTTACTGTAGTAATACTTCCGTTTACTCGTAGTTTTTCATTAGGAGCCTTTGATGGTTCTGTGTATCCAATTCCTACCCAACCATTTGTATATATGTCCTCTGTATTTAATGTCGCTCCTACTTTAGTCTGTGAACTAAACCATGGCTCTTTTACTGCATTACTTAGGTCAATACTTTTTACAACCTTGCTTTCATTCCTATAATCCAGAGTTCCAGTCGCTGAGTTTACTTCTAAGGTTGTTATTGTTTCTGCATCTCCAACCAAATCAACCAATTTAAATTCGGATGCAATTCCTTTTTCATCATTATAAATTAAAGAGTGTTCTGCTCCATCATAAGTTAATGAGGTAAGTGTTTCTGTACCTTTCACTAAAACAGACAAATCAATCGGATTTGCAACATTCTTTTCATCGGTATACGTCAAAGTATGTTTGTCAATTACTTGTCCATCTATAGTTTCCTGAGTAACACCATGAACGAGAGAAGTTACCGTTTCTTTAATTTCAACCGGAGTTCCTCCTGCTTCATTTGTATAAGTCGCAATCGTATTTCCTGTTGTAACTACCGGAGCTACAATCGTTACCGTTTCGGCAGCTCCTACCAAATCAACTAATTGAATTACGGTTGGTGTTCCGCTTTCTCCATTATAAGTCAATGTTTTTGCTGATGCATCGTAAACCAATGTAGTTTGCGTTTCGGCATCGCCCACTAAATCTGTTAATTTGAATACAGATGGCTGATTCTTTTCGTCTTTGTACGTTAACGTATGCGCAACATCATCATAAGATAAACTTGTTAATGTTTCTTCGTTTTTTATAACGTTCGTAAGCTCAGTTACAAACTTAGAATCGTTTACAATTGTAGACGCATTATTAATCACATCGGCAACAACATCAATAGTTGTAGGCGTTTTATCTTCGCTTGTATATAAATATGTTCCGTTGTTATTGTTTGCTAAAGTTGTTACGGTTTCAGCTGCTCCAACTAAATCAACTAACTGGATTACCGTTGGCGTTCCACTTTCTCCATTATAAGTCAACGTTTTTGCTGATGCATCGTAAACTAATGTTGTTTGCGTTTCGGCATCACCCACTAAATCCATTAATTTGAATACAGATGGTTGGTTCTTTTCGTCTTTGTATGTTAACGTATGAGCAACATCATCGTAAGATAAACTTGTTAATGTTTCTTCGTTTTTGATAACATTTGTAAGCTCGGTTACAAACTTAGAATCGTTTACAATTGTTGACGCATTATTAATCACATCAGCAACAACATCAATAGTCGTAGGTGTTTTATCCTCGCTTGTATATAAATATGTTCCGTTGTTATTGTTTGCTAAAGTTGTTACGGTTTCAACTGCTCCAACTAAATCAACTAACTGGATTACCGTTGGCGTTCCGCTTTCTCCGTTATAAGTCAATGTTTTAGCTGATGCATCGTAAACCAATGTGGTTTGCGTTTCGGCATCGCCCACCAAATCCGTTAATTTGAATACAGCCGGCTGATTCTTTTCGTCTTTGTACGTTAACGTATGCGCAACATCATCATAAGATAAACTTGTTAATGTTTCTTCGTTTTTGATAACGTTCGTTAATTCAGTTACAAACTTAGAATCATTTACAATCGTTGAAGCGTTATTGATCACATCGGCAACTACATCAATAGTCGTTGGCGTTTTATCCTCGCTTGTATATAAATATGTTCCGTTGTTATTATTCGCTAATGTCGTTACCGTTTCAGCAGCTCCAACTAAATCAACTAATTGAATTACCGTTGGCGTTCCGCTTTCTCCATTATAAGTCAACGTTTTAGCTGATGCATCGTAAACTAATGTTGTTTGCGTTTCGGCATCGCCCACTAAATCCGTTAATTTGAATACAGATGGTTGGTTCTTTTCGTCTTTATACGTTAAGGTATGCGCAACATCATCGTAAGATAAACTTGTTAATGTTTCTTCGTTTTTGATAACGTTCGTTAATTCAGTTACAAACTTAGAATCATTTACAATCGTTGAAGCGTTATTGATCACATCGGCAACAACATCAATAGTGGTTGGCGTTTTATCCTCGCTTGTGTATAAATAAGTTCCGTTGTTATTGTTCGCTAAAGTTGTTACCGTTTCTTCTGTTTTTACAACATTTGTTACCTCAGTAATAAATTTAGGATCATTTACAATTGTTGAAGCATTGTTGATTACGTCGGCAACAACATCAATAGTTGTAGGCGTTTTATCTTCGCTTGTGTATAAATATGTTCCGTTATTATTGTTTGCTAACGTTGTTACTGTTTCGGCGGCGCCAACTAAATCAACCAACTGAATAACGGTTGGTGTTCCGCTTTCTCCATTATAAGTCAATGTTTTTGCTGATGCATCGTAAACCAATGTCGTCTGCGTTTCTGCATCGCCCACTAAATCCGTTAATTTGAATACAGATGGTTGGTTCTTTTCGTCTTTGTACGTTAACGTATGCGCAACATCATCATAAGATAAACTTGTTAGTGTTTCTTCGTTTTTGATAACATTCGTTAATTCAGTTACAAATTTAGAATCGTTTACAATTGTCGAAGCGTTATTGATTACGTCGGCAACAACATCAATAGTTGTAGGCGTTTTATCTTCACTTGTATATAAATATGTTCCGTTGTTATTATTGGCTAAAGTTGTTACGGTTTCTTCCGTTTTAACCACATTTGTTACCTCAGTTATAAACTTCGGATCATTTACAATTGTTGATGCATTGTTGATTACGTCGGCAACAACATCAATAGTGGTTGACGTTTTATCCTCGCTTGTGTATAAATATGTTCCGTTATTATTGTTTGCTAACGTTGTTACTGTTTCGGCGGCGCCAACTAAATCAACCAACTGAATAACGGTTGGTGTTCCGCTTTCTCCATTATAAATCAACGTTTTAGCCGATGCATCGTAAACCAATGTGGTCTGCGTTTCAGCATCACCAACTAAATCCGTTAATTTGAATACCGCTGGTTGATTCTTTTCGTCTTTATACGTTAAAGTGTGAGCAACATCATCATAAGATAAACTTGTTAGTGTTTCTTCATTTTTGATAACGTTCGTTAATTCAGTAACAAACTTAGAATCATTTATAATTGTCGAAGCGTTATTGATTACATCAGCAACAACATCAATAGTCGTAGGAGTTTTGTCCTCGCTTGTATATAAATATGTTCCGTTATTGTTATTAGCTAAAGTTGTTACAGTTTCAGCTGCTCCAACTAAATCAACTAATTGAATTACCGTTGGTGTTCCGCTTTCTCCATTATAAGTCAACGTTTTTGCTGATGCATCGTAAACCAATGTTGTTTGCGTTTCGGCATCGCCCACTAAATCCGTTAATTTGAATACTGCTGGCTGGTTCTTTTCGTCTTTGTACGTTAAAGTATGAGCAACGTCATCGTAAGATAAACTTGTTAATGTTTCTTCGTTTTTAATAACATTCGTAAGCTCAGTTACAAACTTAGGATCGTTTATAATTGTCGAAGCGTTATTGATCACATCGGCAACAACATCAATAGTTGTAGGCGTTTTATCTTCGCTTGTATACAAATACGTTCCGTTGTTATTGTTTGCTAAAGTTGTTACGGTTTCAGCTGCTCCAACTAAATCAACTAACTGGATTACCGTTGGTGTTCCACTTTCTCCATTATAAGTCAACGTTTTAGCTGATGCATCGTAAACTAATGTTGTTTGCGTTTCTGCATCACCTACTAAATCCGTTAGTTTGAATACCGCTGGCTGATTCTTTTCGTCTTTGTACGTTAAAGTATGAGCTACATCATCATAAGATAAACTTGTTAGTGTTTCTTCATTTTTGATAACGTTCGTAAGTTCGATTACAAACTTAGAATCGTTTATAATTGTTGAAGCGTTGTTAATCACATCGGCAACAACATCAATAGTTGTAGGCGTTTTGTCTTCGCTTGTATATAAATAAGTTCCGTTATTGTTGTTCGCTAATGTCGTTACAGTTTCAGCTGCTCCAACTAAATCTACTAATTGAATTACCGTTGGTGTTCCGCTTTCTCCATTATAAGTCAACGTTTTAGCCGATGCATCGTAAACCAATGTTGTCTGCGTTTCGGCATCACCAACTAAATCCATTAATTTGAATACAGATGGCTGATTCTTTTCGTCTTTGTACGTTAAAGTATGAGCAACGTCATCATAAGATAAACTTGTTAATGTTTCTTCATTTTTGATAACGTTCGTTAATTCAGTTACAAACTTAGAATCGTTTATAATTGTCGATGCATTATTGATCACATCGGCAACAACATCAATAGTTGTAGGCGTTTTATCCTCACTTGTATATAAGTATGTTCCGTTGTTATTGTTCGCTAAAGTCGTTACGGTTTCTTCTGTTTTAACCACATTTGTTACCTCGGTAATAAACTTCGGATCATTTACAATTGTTGACGCATTATTGATCACATCGGCAACAACATCAATAGTCGTTGGTGTTTTGTCTTCGCTTGTGTATAAATAAGTTCCGTTGTTATTATTGGCTAAAGTTGTAATCGTTTCATTTGCTTTTACAATCTCGCTGATATTTACAACCTGAGTATCTCCGTTTTTATCCGTATACGTAAACTCGTTCGTTACAGGATTGTACGAAACATTACCTTCTACTTTTGTTATAAAAGTATTCAGCACATTTGTTACGGCAGGATTGTTTACGATCGTTTCGAAATTATTCGCAACATCTGCAGGAACATCAATTATTACTTTATCGCCTTTTTCATTGGCGTAAGTATACGTTCCGTTGTTATGATTTGTTAGTATTGTAATCGTCTCGTATTTTTTTACAATAGTATCAAAGCTTATTGTTTGATTGTTACCTGATGCATCAACATAAACAAATTCATTTGTTACGGGATTATAAATCACTGTACCGGTATTAGATTCAATCTCTCCAGCAACCACAATCCTGTTCCATTTGTTATCATACCAATAGTAATATCCTGGTTTAACATCTGCAATTGTTGCAGTATTAAATATTAATAAACTATTTATGTTGCCATTTGCAATCGTAGTAACATCTGTTGAATTCTTTAATGCAATTCTTGGTATTAAAATACCTTTATCATTTGCCACGACTTCTAATTGAGAAGAAGCATTGGGCATTGTTGTCCCTATACCCACTTGGGAATAGGCCGAGTAACCACCTAGCACAAAAATTAATGGAAGTAATTTATTCTTCATAAGATATAATTATTATGAGTTATTTATAATCCCTGTTCTTCAACTTAATCCTGCTAAATTTTCTTAGCTATTAGATTGTTAATTGTTTTATAACATGAACTTTAATTCCCGGCAAAAGTATGTGCTAAGTCTGCTTTCGAACTGCCACATAAACTTTTAAAATCATCATGAAAAGTTACAAATGACAAAAAAGAATAATAAAAGACAAACCCGATTCAACATACTGATTAACAATTCACAACAAAAAAATAATTCCTAAAAAAAAGGGCTCAACTTTTAATAAAGTCAAGCCCTTTTTTGCGTACAGGATAGTAATAATATGTCTAGTTTTTCGGTTCTTTTATTACCATAATAAATTCCGAACGCCTGTTCAGTTCATGTTCTTTTTCTGTGCATTTTACACCATTACTGCAATTATTTATAAGTTGGGTTTCTCCATATCCATCGCCCCAAACTCTATCTCTGCTAATTCCGCCTTCCAAAACAATATAATCCATCGTAGTTTTTGCTCTGTTTTTAGACAATCTCATGTTATAATCATCTTTACCTCTGCTGTCTGTGTGCGATCGTACTTCAATAGCAATACTCGGACGTGTCTTCATTAGATTAATTATTTTATCTAATTCTAATTTTGATGATTTACGAATTGTATACCCTCCGTAATCAAAATAAATAGGACTGAGTTTTAATTTATCTGTAAGATTGTCTCCTTCGTTTAGTGTCACAACTTTATCGTCTACAATTACTGATAGTTCATTAAATAAAGTTACCGGAATTTCCTTTTTTTCTGATATTTTAAGTCCGTCTACGAATACTCTTTCCGTTGCATATCCCTTTTTATTAAACTCAAAACTATAATTTTTAAGCGGTGGTAAATCCAAAGAATATTTTCCGGATGCATCGCTGGTAACGGTTTTAATCTTCTCGTTTAATTCATTAAAAACGATTATTTCAACTTCCGGTAATATTTCTCCGGACAAACTATCTTTTACTGTTCCGGAATAAATCGGATTTAATTTAAAAGGAAAAACGATAGATTTTGTTTCTGAAAATTGATACAAATCATCCTCGCCTTTTCCTCCTTTTCGATTAGACGAGAAAAATCCTCTTTTAGAATCGCTGTCTATTGCATAAGCAAAATCATCACTTACCGAATTTATAGGTTCGCCGGCATTGACAACTGCATATTTTCCGTTACTATCTTTTGCTGCAGCAAAAACATCTAAACCACCAAGTCCCGGATGTCCATCTGAAGAGAAATACAATATCCCGCTATCGTCTACAAATGGAAATGTTTCCCGTCCATACGTATTTATTTCGTCGCCTAACGATGTTGCTGTAAATGCAAAACCACCACCTTTTTTTCTTTCGACTACATATAAATCAGTGTCGCTTATTTGTTTTTTTCTGTTCGATACAAAGTACAATTCGCTATTGTCCGGACTTAAAGCCGGATGTGCTGATGAAGTTCCAGCCAAATTGATGGGCGCCGGAAGTTCGCGTACATTGCCCCACTTATTATTTACTTTTTGGGCCTGAAAAATTTTCAAATGTGATATTGGTTTGCCTCCGGTTTTCTTTTTTGTTTCGTTATAAGGCACCAATCTTGTAAAATACATGGTAAGGCCGTTATTGGTAAGAACCGGCGTACTTTGATGAAATTTAGAATTAATTTCTCCCGATAATTTCTTCTCATTACGAAGTTTTCCCTGTTCATCAATTTGAGCGGTATACAACTTAAGAAAAGGTTTATCATTCCAACTGTGCTTGCTTGCAAAAATTCCCGAATCCTTTGCTGTAGCATAAATTACATCGCTGTATTTAGGCAATTTTACAATAGGTTTAATAGCACTTTCCGGATTTTCAATTTTATCAATTTCGGCTGTTTTCGCAGGGTCTTTACTATTTGCTGCGTTCTTATTCTTGTTTAAAAACTCTCCTTTTGCCCCGAGTTTATTGTTATCTTCCCTGCGTCTTTTTTCGGCATTCTCTCTTATAATTCTTGCCCTTTCTCTCTTCTCTATTTTAGCAATTTCAAGAGCTTGCTGAATTGCTTCTTCATTAGGTACTAGTGCGCTTCCAAAGTCTGAAGATGCTGAATTTATTCCGGCATCGCCTAAATCATTATAACGATTCGACTGCACTTCGACAGCTTTAAAGAAGACATCCGGAGTCCAATTTTGGGCTTGTTCTTTATTACCTGCTTTCTCATAAAAAGCACTCATTATTTCTAATCCTTGTTTGTATTGATCATTTGCTCTTAAGCAGACAGAATATCTGTGATAATATTCTGGCGGATTTGACGCACTTTCTTCCATCATCTTTGTGTACCATGGTAATGCTTTAACATAATCTGCATTAAAGAAATAAGTATCGCCTAATCGTCCGTAAATTTCTGCCGATTTATAGCCTTTTTTAACTAATTGTTCATAGAGTTTTCCAGCTTTAAAAAATGAAAAATTCTCATATTGTGCGTTTGCTTTGGCAAGTTTTTTATCGTTTTTCTTTGTCAGATCCTGAGAAAAACTCATAGAAGCTACCAGACAAAAAAGTAAAACAACAATTCTGTGTATTTTTATTTTCATAATTAAAAGGTTATGCAAAATCAACCAAACTGATTATTTTTCAAACACTTATCTGGCTGATGTTTTGATTAATTTAAAAATTGATTTAGAAGAATCTTGGAGAAATCATTCCTGATCTGAGTCCTTTCAATTCAAATCTTAGAAATATCTCATGAGATCCTGAATTGTAATTAGCCAGCTTTGTCGTTTCGGCATCGTAGGCATATCCTACAAACCAGGAATCTGATATTTGAAAACCTGCAAGAGCACTTACAGAGGCACTCCAACGATATGCCAGACCCGCTGTGAATTTTTCATTAAACAAAAAATTAGCAGAAATATCGGTTTGAAGCGGTGCTCCCTGAACCACCTTGGTAAGAAGTGAAGGTTTAAACTTTAGATTATAATCTAAGTCAAAAACATAACCCGCCATTAAATAATAATGCATACGCTCTTTTACGACATAACTTTGCGCTTCGTCTTTTGCCGACTTATCGTAATGACTGCTTTCGAGCATATTAGGAACCGATAATCCTATGTATGATTTATCAGAATGAAAATAAACACCCGCACCAATATTAGGCGAAAATTTATTGTCAATATTGTTCTGAAATCTTGGATCTGCAGGATCGTATATGTTTAACTTGGTAAAATCGACATCGAGTAAATTTGCCGTTCCTTTTAATCCGAAAGATAATTTATAATAAGGTGAAGTTTCAATAGAATACGAAAGATCTACAGCAACATTATTTTCTACCATTGGTCCTATTCGATCATTGATTACTGATACACCCAATCCCAAATTATACCCAATCGGAGCATTAACAGATACAGAATTGGTTGTTGGTGCACCATCTAAACCCACCCATTGTGTTCTGTGCATACCAAAAATACTAACTGCACCCCGGGAACCTGCATAAGCCGGATTAATATTAATTGTATTGTACATGTATTGTGTATACTGTGCATCCTGCTGCCCAAGCATTATACTGGAATAGCAACAAAAGATAACTGCTATAAATAAATTTAACCTTTTCATATTGTCCCTGTTTTTAAAATATCGGCAAAATTATAGCTTCAGAAGATGGTCATACTACCACAGTAATTCATAAAATCATCATGAAAAGGCAAAAAGAAACCAGGATTACAAAGTTTTTTAACCACTTAATAATCAATACTTAAAACTTCAATCATCCGTAAATAAAAAACCCGATTACAATAGATGCAATCGGGAAAATTTCCAAAAATTAAATACCAAAAATGATTGTACTGCTTTCTTTATTTCTATATTAATTTTTTCGCTGATCTAGAAAATTAGCTAATACTTTATATGAAATACCACTGATGTAATAATCAAATAAAGAATCGTTTATTACTTTTTTCTCCAAAGAAAAAATCAGCATTAAACTTTTAATATCGATGTAATCGTTATAAATTTTATCGTCACTTAGTTTTTTATTGAGATGCTGAGCATCCGGCATTTCTTTAATCAATTGTCGCATTACTTTTTTATCTACCAATAAGGTAAAACCAAAATTTCTTTCGTTGACTAAAGTTTCAGTTACTTTTTCCAGATGATTACTATAAACAGAAAAATCTTTTTTATGACCTAAATCTTCCTCTTTTAAAAGATTATAATTAAAGATGAAAAATTCTTCCTCTGTTTTAATCTTTGCAATTCTTGTATTTTTAGAAAGCGTATAATCTTTATAAATGGCTGATATACCAGGAGTAACTTCGACAAAGTAAATATTTCCCACACCCAGATTTTCCGGAATAGTAATGATTTTATTGTCCTTCGCATCTGAACCAATTTCTTCTGCCAGTTTTTGAAACCACTTTGGACTTAATGAGTAAAAATGCTTAATATCTTTCATGTTTTCTAAATTGTTTTTTAAAAAATCAGTTTGTTTTACTTTTAAATACCTCTTTTGGCAAATGCCCATGATACTTTTTATATTGTAATGAAAAATAAGACGTTTTAAAATAATTCAACTCATACGCAACATCGCTAATCAACGAATATTTACCGCTTTCTAACAGTTCTTTTGCTAATCTCAATTTTTCATTTTTAAAAAAAGATGCCGGGCTCATTCCAAATACATTTAGATATAAATTTTGAAATTTAGAAATAGACATATTTGCAATTTTAGACAAGGCTTTTACACCCGGAAAAGGTTTTAATACATCTGACAACAGATATTCCTGACTATTCATAATAGCAAGTAAATCTTTTTCTAAAAAAGCTCCCGCCTCAGGCATATCTGCATTTAATCTTTCTAATAAATAACCAAATATTTTATACGTGATTCCTTTTAGCAGAAATTCATAATTAGAATCGTGCATGTTTTGACTTTTTAGCTGAAACAATTGCACATTGCTTCTGCTGTCGATATGCCCGTAATAAAACATTTTTCGTTTTTCGTCGTCAAATATATTTTTGAAATCCTTTTCTACAATCGAGTTTTTAAAATAACCCATAATATAGGATTTACGAATATACAATCGCAACGAAAATGCTCTCTCGCCCACAGAAGATACGTAAGTACTTTTGGTACGACTGTCTACAATGGCAAATCCCAGCTTAGATGTATATCCTATTTTATGTTTTACATTGTCTACAAAATGCTTGTTAAAACCGTCGCTAATATCATAGTAAACCACCCAAAAATCTTCTTCGGATGGCATTCTGGTAAATCGCATTGGTTTTTTGAGCGTTAAATCGACAACAAATGCAGATATATCCGGGGAAATTTCTAAAAAATAACAAGATCCCCTAGCCGTATTTTCAGGAAAGCTGACGATTTTATTGTTGAATTTACATCCCAATTTATTCAGCGAATCTTCAAGCCATTTTGGCGATAAAGATGCTGAATGTTTAAATTCCGGTATTGATAAATCCATACTTCTAAAAAAGGCTTTGATATTTTTTTGGACAAATCCCGTACCTTTCATTGAATCGCTTTCCTAAATAAGAAACCGTAGAATAGTTTAGTTGACGGGCCACTTCATTTACATTGTACTTGCCCGTTTCTAACATTTCTTTTGCCCTGTTTAATTTTATTTTATAAAAGTAGGTTCCGGGGTTTAAACCTGAAATTTCAGTGAATAGTTTTTTAAATTTTGATGGTGACATACAAACCTGTTCGGCCAAATAATTAATACCTGGAAAAGGTTCTTCTACTATATTTTTCAGAAGCTTTTTAGATTTAAGGATATTTTTTAAATCTGTTGATTTTTTTCTGTCGGATATATCTTTATGCGCTGTTACATGTTGCAGATAATTGCTTGTTAACTGATACACAAGTCCTTTAAAAAATATCTCATAAAGTGCGTTATCGTATGCTATTTTTCTAAAGTCGCTTATTAAAAACAAACTTTCAGGATCGATCCTGTCTAAACGAATGACAGCATTTTTTTCAGCATTAAGAAATATATTATTTAGCGAAAGTTTTTTATCAATCTGATGCAGTTTTTTCGAAAGAATATCTTTATCAAACAAAATGCAAATAGCAAATATTCTGGTTCCCTTTTGAAAACCATAATCCATATCTACATCACTATCCACAATAGACAGATTGTAATTTAATTCTCCAACTACTGTTGTATTTCCATTCAAAACAAAATCGATGTCCTGATCTGTCAGATAAAAATACAACCCCATAAAGTTGCTGTTCTCGTTACGGTATTTTACTAAAATATCCTGTTTATAGGTCTTATCAGATAAGATAGCCGTAATACCATCCTCGACAGGTAAAACGCATTGCGTGCCTTCGTAAATGTCATTATCGCCTTTAACAAAGTTTCCTTCTACTGAACCTCCCATTGTCTGCGCAAATAACTCTAACCAACTACGCGAAGTATTGTAATTATGTTCTATAACTGTTTTCATAAAAAGGTCAATTTAAAATCATTTAAATAGTCAACTTCTTTTTTAATAACAGTAAGTTTTAAAGCTTTTCATTTGAGCAAACAGCTCGCAATTGAAATTAAACTTTTTATAACCAGTTTATCATAAATACCATTTTAATTTATTTTTAATTATCAGCAATCGTGTAGTACAAAATCGTTCAATATTTTTTGTGGTATTATAATTCTGATTTTTTTTATATACAAAACTGTTATATCAAAATCGAGCACTTAGTAAAACGAAATCACGTAACGTTTCACCTATAGTACTGTGCAAAAATAAGATAGCCTCCTGTTTATGAAGTACCAAACAGAATCATAAAAACAACACAAAAAGTTATTTGTCTTAAAAAGAATACATTCGCTGTGACTTTCAATTTCTAAAAAAAAATCAGTCGTACAGAGAAATTAGGGAGTTTTAATTTTAGATTTCCTGATGGGATGATTTTAGAACCGTATGAGGCAAAACACCAAAATACTCTTTGTAAATAGTAGAAAAATAGGCCGTTTTGTGATAACCCAACTCAAAAGCCACATCACTAATTAATTTAAAATCACCACTTTCTAATAATTCTTTGGCCAGCAGCAATTTTTCATTTTTAAAAAATAATGACGGACTTGTGCCAAAAATAACATTATACAAATTTCTGTACTTTGTAGCAGACATATTAGCAATATTGGCGAGAAACTCTATTCCGGGAAATGGAATTAAAAGATTAGATAATAAGTGTTCCTGACTTAACAACACCGCCTCAATGTCTTTTTCAAGATGGTTACTACTGGTAGGCATGCTGGTATTTAATCTCTCTATTAAATAGCCAAGCAAATTATATGCGGCGGCTTTTAATAAAAGTCCATAATTTGCACTATCAATATGCTCTTGTTTTAAATTATGAAGGATGATTTTACTCCTGCTGTCTATGCGGCCATAAAAAAACATTTTTTTCTTTTTATCATCAAAAACATCTTTAAAATCCGTTTCGAATTCGTTGTTATTAAAAAACATTTTGAGATACGATTTACGAAGAAACAATCTTATTGTGAAAGCCCTTTCTCCTACTGTAGACACATACGTACTACTAATATTATCATCAACAATGGCAAAATTCAGCTTTGATTTATAACCTATTTTATGATTAACATTGTTGATAATATGCTTACTAAAGCTGTCGCTTAAATCGTAATAGATAATCCAAAAATCTTCATCAGAAGGAAGTCGTGTAAATCGAACAGATGTATTAACAACAGAATCGATGACAAGAACAGAAACATCAGGAGAAATCTCTGTAAAATAGCCCGTTCCCGACGCAAGTTCATCAGGAAAATATATTTTTTCGCCAACCAGCCTAAAGCCAATTTCGTCAACAAATTTTTGAAGCCATTCTGGGCTTAAAGTATATATGTGTCTAAATTCGTCAGGAAATTTATTCATAAAAATGTTTTATAAAAAACTTTGATACTCTTTTGGAAAAATTCCGTACTTATTATTAAACCGTTTGGCCAAATAAGAAATGTTCGTGTAATTAAGTTTATCCGCAACTTCACTTACCGTAAGTCCGCCCGTTTCCAGTAGTTCTTTTGCGCGCTGTAATTTATTGCTGTAAAAAAAAGCTCCGGGACTTAATCCGGTAATTTTTGTGAACAATTTTTTATATTTAGAAGCAGACATAAAAGCCTGATGGGATAAAAACTCAACTCCGGGAAATACCTCATCTACATTTTCTAATAAATACACTTTAGAAGCCAGAATACTTTTTACATCATCTTCTATTACTTTACTAATAATAATTTTTTGTGTCAGCAACCTTTCTAGAAAATGCCCTATTAAATTATACGAAAGAGCTCGAAAATACAATTCAAACAATGCATTATCGTACGGAATCTTTTTAAAATCACGTATTAAATTGATACTTTCAATTCCCATTCTTCCCATACTAATAATAGTATTCTTTTCTTCATCGAAAATATCTTTAGAAGCTAATTTTAGTCTGGGTATTTTTTCGACAAATTCCTGCAAAAGCTCCTTATCAATAAAAATGCAGATCACATAAACTTCAGTTCCCTGAGTAACCGCATATCGGGTATCCAGAGCACCATCAATAACAATCAAATTACAATCTGTTTTTCCTAATATCGTAGATTCATTATCTAATATAAAATTTACATCTTTATCTGTAAGATAAAAATACAAGCCTATAAAATTATTCTTCTTATTAATATATTCAAGCAACAAATTATCTCTGTAGGATATATCGATAACTATTCCCCAAATTTTATCCTCCATTTCTAAAATGTAATGCCTACCGCAGTATATTTCATTATCTGCTATAAGAAAATTACCTTCTATGGTTCCGCCTAATGTATTTACAAGTACATCAATCCATTTGGTTTCAGCAGAATAGAAATGTTGAATAACTTTCATAATGAATGATATTTACTATAAAAGTAACGATTTTTAAGTTAAACTAAAATGTTAATCCCACGAAAAAATCGACATAATGATTTAACGTACAACGAACTATAGAAAATAAAACATTGAAAACTGCAATTTCCTTATAAAATACCCTGCAACACAAGATGTATCGCATCTTCCTTTTAAGACGAAAAACCAAAATAAAATAGTCAGGTCTCAAATATCCCGCGTATCCGTACAAAAGAACCCCTGCCCCATTCGCTCAAATGTGGCAAATACATCATTTGTATTATATAATGCTTCAAATTTACTATTCTAATAATTACAGTAAAACTACATTTACACTCTTAATTTTTTACTGATTCTACACTATTAAATACAAAAAATTATATTATCAAAAAATAAGTCATGCAAAAAAAGATAATATCCTTATATCTGTTTCAACAACCTCTACTATAAAACCTAAAATCACATGATGAAAAAACAAATTAAAAAATATGCCTTTTTAATGCTGATTGTTCTGGCAAACGGACATGCTCAAACAAAAAAACATATGGATACTAAAAAACCAATCGAAGATCGAATTTCACTTTTGATGAAAGAAATGACATTAGAAGAAAAGGTAGGACAAATGAATCAATACAATGGTTTTTGGGATGTGACCGGACCAGCTCCAAAAGGCGGAAGTGCTGAATTAAAATACGAACATTTACGAAAAGGACTTGTGGGATCAATGCTTACCGTGCGAGGTGTAAAAGAAGTTCGCGCAGTACAAAAAATTGCTGTAGAAGAAACACGTTTGGGGATTCCGCTAATTATAGGTTTTGACGTAATTCATGGTTATAAAACGTTAAGCCCGATTCCGTTGGCAGAAGCCGCAAGTTGGGATTTAGAAGCGATTAAAAAATCGGCGGCAATTGCGGCTGATGAAGCTTCGGCATCTGGTATTAACTGGACTTTTGCGCCCAATGTTGATATTACAAATGATGCACGTTGGGGCCGCGTTATGGAAGGCGCCGGAGAAGATCCTTATTTGGGAAGCAAAATAGGTTATGCAAGAATAAAAGGTTTTCAGGGAGAAACTATTGCCGATCTGGCTAAAGTAAATACGATTGCAGCTTGCGCAAAACACTTTGCTGCATACGGTTTTGTTGAAGCAGGATTAGAATATAATATGGTAGATATCAGTAATTCTAAATTATACAATTCAGTTTTCCCTCCTTTTGAAGCCACGGTACAAGCCGGAGTTCGTACGTTTATGAATTCGTTTAATACATTAAATGGTGTTCCAGCAACAGGAAATACCTTTTTACAAAGAGATATTTTAAAAGGAAAATGGAAGTTTGACGGATTTGTAGTTTCAGATTATGCTTCGATTCGTGAAATGATTGCACACGGTTATGCCAAAGATGAAGCCGATGCAACAGCAAAAGCAGTCATTGCAGGTTCTGATATGGATATGGAATCGTATCTGTATGTGGCAAAATTAGTTGCGCTGGTAAAAGAAGGAAAAGTAAAAGAAGCTTTGATTAATGATGCCGTGCGCAGAATTTTGCGTGTAAAATTTGAATTGGGCTTATTTGATGATCCTTACAGATATTGTGATGAAAAGCGCGAAAAAGAAGTGGTGGGAAGCAAAGCCAATAATGACGGTGTTCTGGATATGGCGAAGAAATCAATTGTATTGTTGAAGAATGATAAAGGTTTGCTTCCGCTAAAGAAATCCGGACAAAAAATTGCTTTGATAGGCGCTTTGGCAAATGATAAAAACAGTCCGCTTGGAAGCTGGAGAATCGCAGCCGAGGACAATACTGCCATTTCAGTTTTAGAAGGAATGCAGCAATACAAAGGCAATCAGCTTACTTTTGAAAAAGGTGCCGATTTGCTTTCGCAGAAAGCTACTTTCTTAACAGAAACAGTTTTTAATACAACAGACAAAAGTGGTTTTGAAGCTGCAAAAACAGCCGCTAAAAATGCCGATGTTGTAGTAATGGTTTTGGGTGAATACGGTTTTCAGAGCGGAGAAGCCAGAAGCAGAACTGATCTGAATTTACCTGGAATTCAACAGGAATTATTAGAAGAAATTTATAAAGTAAACCCTAATGTGGTTTTGATTTTAAACAATGGTCGTCCGTTGACTATTCCGTGGGCTGCTCAAAATGTTCCTGCAATTGTTGAAGCGTGGCAATTAGGAACCCAAACCGGAAATGCGGTTGCACAGGTTTTATACGGAGATTACAATCCGAGTGGTAAATTACCAATCTCTTTCCCAAGAAACGTTGGACAAGTACCTATCTATTACAACAAATACAGTACGGGAAGACCAATTGATAGTGACAAAAATGTATTTTGGTCGCATTATATGGACGTAGAAAAAACGCCTCAATATCCTTTTGGTTACGGATTAAGTTATACTTCTTTCGAATATAAAAATCTTAAATTAAATAAAACTGCTTTTGCAAAAGGAGAAAAAATTCAAGTAAGTGTTGACGTTACAAACACAGGAAATTTCGACGGAAAAGAAGTTGTTCAATTGTACATAAATGATCCTGTGGCCAGTATAGTACGACCTGTTAAAGAATTAAAAGGTTTTGAACTTACAGCATTAAAAAAAGGAGAAACAAAAACAATTCAGTTTACATTAACGGATGAATCACTTGGTTTTTATGACAACAACGGCAAATTTTTGGTAGAACCGGGCGTATTTAATATTATGGTAGGCTGGAATTCTAACGATGGACTTACAAGCAAGTTTGAACTAAAATAAAAGCTAAAGGATTCTAAATCAAAAAAACTATCCCGAATAGTCTATTTTTTTTACAACTTTACAGCCTGAGTACGATTATCCCTTTCGAGGTTTTTAATCGAACTCAGGTTTTTGGCAATATGGTATATTTAGATAAAAAAGTAAATTATTCTATATTCGTTTTATTAATATTGTTTTCTATATGCTTAAAAAAGAATCGGTTTCTAAAATTTCACTTTCATATAAAGTTGATCAACATAATGTTAAAATCTAAATGAAAAATATTAAATACTTTTTTGTATGCTATTTTATAATGATCAACTGCCTGTTTTCTCAGGGCAAGTTTGATACTTATCAGTTTAGAAGCATACAGGAAACAACTACAAAAAGAGCGATTTCGTCTATTATTCAGGACAACAATGGCTTTATGTGGATTGGTACAAACGGCGCAGGTTTGTATCGATATGATGGTGTAAATTATTATGGCTACAAATACGATAAAAAACCAGGTTCATTAAACAGCAATTTTATATACGCCACTTTTATAGATTCTAATAACAACTTATGGATTGGTACCGATGAGGGTTTGTGCCTGTACAATAGAGATTTAGATAACTTTACTAAAATCAATATCGAAGATGTTATTAGAAAAGGATACGATGAACCCATTACAATAAAAACCATTATTCAGGATAATAACGGCAATTTAATTTTAGGGGCATACGGTTTCGGATTATTCAAATTAAATATAAAAACCTTAAAAGCGTCATTAGTTCAGGCCAAAGTATTAGAAAAACCCAACTTTCTAATAAAATCTTCGGTAAAAAATAAACAGGGAATTATTTATCTAGGCACCAGTTATGGCCTATTGGAAATTGATCTGAACGGAAAAGTAAAACAGGTTTACAAAGACAAATTCAACAGAGAACCTTTGCTCGATGATATCGAAAATCTTGTAATAGATAAATTTGGTTATTTATGGCTGGGCACGACTGAAAATGGCCTTATCAAAATTAAACCGGAAACCGATAACTATCAATTTGAAAATTTTTTCATTACCAAAAACAAAATCCTATCGATTGTAACCAGTCTGGATTATATAGTTTGCGGTACCGAAAATGACGGATTACTGGTTGTAAATTACAAAGGACAGGTATTGCAAAAATACCTGCATAGTAAGTACAATAATTTCAGCTTAAAATCGAATTCGGTTTGGTCATTGTACGAAGACAAAGAAAAGCGTCTCTGGCTAGGGTATTTTAATAAAGGACTTGGCGTTTTTGATAAACCCAATAACAAATTCAACTCGCTTGAATCACTCGTAAACAACGATAATTCTTTACAAACCAGTTATGTAACATCGGTTATAAAAGACAATAAGGGTAATTTATTAATTAGTAATGAAGGCGGCGGACTCGATATTTATAATCTTGTAAACAAAAGCTATATACACGTAAATAAAAACAATCAGAATTATTATTCGGGTTTAGATGCGGTCGATATTCAAACTATATTTATAGACAGCAAACAAAATATCTGGATAGGAAGCTGGGATCGCGGTATTTACTTTTTAAAAAACGGAACAACCCGATTTGTAAACTACAATACAGCCAATACAACCGGATTAAAATCAAACCGAATTTTTACTTTTTCGGAAGATTCGAATGGCCGAATCTGGATTGGTACTTTTATAAAAGGATTGCATTATTTTGATAATAAAACCAACACATTTATCCATTGCGACGCTAAACCTTTTAAAGATCATGCGTTGGACAATGCCTTTATTCGTAAAGTTTTTGTTGACTCAGATGATGTTTTATGGGTTGGTACAATCTTAGGATTGTATCAGGTAAGTTTAAAAGACAATTCCGGTTTTAAAGTAACAAAAATGCGCGACGCGATGTTCAACGATAAAACCAAATACAATAGTATTCAGACTATTTTATCGATTTATGAATCTAATGATAAAACCATATGGATAGGTACAGATGGCGAAGGATTATTTAATTACAACAAAAAAAATAAAAGCTTTGTCAACTATAATGACTTTCCGGGTTTTAAAGAAAAATCGGTTCGTGCGATCATTTCAGACAACAATGGTTCTTTATGGATAAGCGGCGGGTCGGGATTGACAAAACTCGATTTTAAAAATAAAAAAAGCACCAATTTTAATAAAGATGATGGTCTCGTTGATAACGATTTTAATAATAATGCTGTCTTTAAAGATGGAAACGGAGAATTGTATTTTGGGAGTTACGAAGGCGTAAATTATTTTAATCCAAACGAGATCAAAAAAGCAGAGAAAGCACCAAGATTGTATTTTAGTGATTTTAAATTGTTCAATCGATCTGTAAAACCCAATGAAGATGCTTCGCCTTTAACCAAAGTAATTTCTGAAACAAAAGAAATTAGTCTGAACTATACCCAATCGGTTTTTACGATTGAATATGTGGGTATTAACTATAATTATTCGAAGAAAAACCAATACGCTTATTATCTTGAAGGTTTCGAAAAAGATTGGAATTACGTAGGAAACAACAGAACCGCGACTTATACCAATCTCGCGCCCGGCAATTATGTTTTTAAAGTAAAATCTGCCAATGCTGATGGTTCCTGGAGTGATGTTCAGTTAGAATTAAAAATTGAAATACTTCCTCCGTGGTGGAAAACCATTTGGGCTTATCTGGCCTATTCTTCTATTTTAGTTTTCCTGCTTATCTATTTTAATAAAATGTACCAAAATAGATTTAAAGCAGGACAAGCCATCATTTTAGAGAAAGAAAAAACCATTCAGTTAGAGAAATTAAACAATAAGAAATTACAGTTTTTTACCAATATTTCGCATGAATTCAGAACGCCATTAACGCTGATTATCAATCCGCTGGAAGATATTTTAAAAAGCAGAAATCTGTCTCCGGAAGTGCATAATAAATTGAAAATCGTACACAAAAGTTCCGACAGACTTTCGAGGTTAATAAACGAGCTTATGGATTTTAATAAATTAGAGTTCAATAAAATTTTCCTTCAGGCCAAAAAAATTGAAGTTGTCGCTTTTACACAAAGTATTATCAGCTATTTTAATGAAGAAGCTGCCGCGAGAAATATTACGATTAATTTTGAATCATCGGTTGAAGAGCTTGAAGACTGGTTAGATCCAAAAATGCTGGAAAAAATACTTTTTAATATTATTTCGAATGCCTTTAAATTCACGCCGGATAATGGCGCTATTACCGTTTCGATAGATCAATCTGATGCAGAAAATGGATTAATCATTAACGGAAATAAAGTTCCTTCGTTCTCGATAACCACTACAGATACAGGTTCTGGAATTCGCAAAAAAGATTTAAACCGAATTTTTGATCGCTTTTACCAAGTCAATAATGTTAATAAAGATTATTACGGCAGCACCGGAATTGGCCTCGAGGTTGTAAAAGAATTTACAGAACTGCACAAAGGAAAAATTAATGTTGAAAGCGAAGTTGGTCAGGGAACTAAATTTACCGTGACATTTCCGTTAGGCAAATCTTTTTATAAGAAAAGCGAAATCGTTGATGAAGTTTTTAAAATAGAAAAAAACAAAAATCAGGCAGCAATTGAGGCTGCTCCTATTCAGCCAACTGAAGATGAAATTGAAAATCAATACGATGAAGAAACTGTAGTAGAAAAGGTAAAACCATACACCGTTTTAATCGTTGAAGATAATCCTGAATTAAGAAATTATTTAAAAGAAGAACTCAGCAAATCCTATAAAGTTATTGTAGCTGAAAATGGTAAAAAAGGCTACGAACTTGCTGTGCAAAAATTACCGGATTTAATCATTACCGATGTTATTATGCCGGTTATGGACGGGCTTCAACTGTGTAAAAACATAAAAGCTGATTTAAAAACAAGTCATATTCCGTTATTAATGCTTTCGGCGAAAGCCATGGTAAAAGACCGATTAGAAGGTATTGATTCCGGTGCCGATATTTACCTGAGTAAACCATTTGAACTGGATATTTTAAAATCAAGTCTGGCACAGCTTATTACCAGCCGCCAAATCATGTTTAAGAAATTCTATAGCGGTATTACAAAAGACGGTAAAGAAAAAACAACTTCGCTGGACAATGATTTCATTCAGAAAATCCTGCATTTTATCAATGAAAACATTAGCGAACCTGAATTAACCGTAGAACTTTTATCTTCTAAAATTTTCCTGAGCAGAAGTCAGTTGTACCGAAAAATAAAAACATTAACCGGAGTTTCTGTCAATGAGTTTATTCGAAATGTACGATTAGAAAAAGCAAAACAATTGATCGAAAAAGGAAATAATAATATTAATGAAATTAGTTATAAAGTAGGTTTTACATCTCCCTCCTATTTTGCAAAATGTTATAAAATTAAATATGGACATTTGCCTACGCACGAAAAAAGAGCAAAAGAATAAAGCAATCACTTTATTATAAAATTCAATTACAAAGAGCTTCGATTTTAAAGTCGGAGCTCTTTTTTTGTCAGGCAATTTTTTCAAAAAAAGTAATTTTTAAGTCCCAATAAAAATCCATTTATCAAAAATATTATCACTTTTTTTAAACAAACAATATTTTTTAACCAAAAATTTTAGCAATACCTCAGCAACTCTTTTCTCCGTTTTAGTCTCTTTTTTAGCTATTTCGGGGTATCAGATGTTCCTTTTGCATCATCTGTTGCACAATATGCTTCATCTATTCTACAATAGGACACCTCTACATTCTACTTTCGTTAAGAAATATTTAAGAAAAAGTTCTTGCGTCATTTTTCCGAATGATGCGCTTGCAAAAGACCTTCAAAATAAATGTTTGCCAACTAATTATTTAACTTAAACTCTAAACCAAATTTTATGCAGAAAAGAACGTTAAAAAAACTATTGTGTTTAATAGTATGCATGTGGGGAAATTTTTTCTTTGCACAAACTGTTAAAGGTAAAGTAACATCAGGAGGAGCCAGCCTGCCGGGTGTTAGCGTAATAGTACAAGGAACAAAAAACACAACAATTACCGATTTTGATGGTAGTTTTGTTTTAAACAATGTAGAGGCCAAAGCTAATTTGCTTTTTACTTATGTAGGATACAAAAATTTAATAGTACCTGCCGATACCAAATCTGTAATGCAGGTGGTTATGGTTAATGATCTTGAAAAATTAAACGAAGTAGTTGTAATAGGATACGGAACTTCAAAAAGAAAAGATATAAATGGTGCAGTTTCTTCTATTAAGGCTTCAGAAATTCAGGACAAACCTTTTGTTTCTATCGATCAGGCGCTTGTAGGTAAAGCTGCTGGTGTAAACGTTACTCAAAATTCAGGGACGCCAGGAGGAGGAATCTCTGTACAAATTCGAGGAATTACTTCTATCAACGGTAACGAACCATTATATGTTATTGACGGAACACCGGTTTTTGCAGACAAAAACAATGATTCATTTTCATTCAGCGCATTAGGCGGTGGAAACGGTCAAACTAAAAATTCGGCTTTGTCTGGTATCAACATTTCAGATATCGAAACTATTGATATCTTAAAAGATGCATCGGCAACGGCAATTTATGGTGCGAATGGTGCAAATGGAGTTGTTTTAATTACTACCAAAAAAGGAAAAAAAGGAAAATCGAAATTTACTTATGAAACCTACATGGCGACTCAGCAAGTAAGCAATACTGTAGATGTTTTAAACTTACCTGAATATGCTAAATATCAGGCAAAAATTTTCAAATTAAATGGCGAGCCAGTTCCTTTTCAATATCAAAGACCTGATTTATTAGGCAACGGAACCAACTGGCAGGACGAACTTTTTAGAACTGCTACATTGTACAATCATCAATTGTCATTCTCTGGCGAAAAAGACGGAACGCGTTATTATACCTCTTTAAATTATTTTGATCAGGAAGGAATTGTTTCGAACTCTAACTTCGACAGATTATCGATGCGTTTAAATGTAGATTCTAACGTAAAATCATGGCTAAAAATTGGTAACAACCTATCTGTAAGCAAATCATCGCAACAAGTAGTAAGAAACGACGACAGAGGTGGTTTGGTAATGAATGCTTTAAGACAATCTCCGGAATTACCGGTTAGAACTCCTGATGGTTCTTATGCAGGACCAACAAGCGGTTTAGGATCTTCGGCAAACGAAGCTACAAACCCAATTGCTTTGGCTGAATACAATAACTCAACTACAGAAAGATTTAAAATTAACGGTAATTTATTTGCTGATTTTACGATCATCAAAGGATTGGTTTTCAGATCAGAATTAGGATATGATTTAAACTTTGCTAAAAGCAGCACTTTTGTACCCAAATACACTTTAGGAAACGTATCTGAACTTTTAAACAAATCATTCAAACAACAAGATCAAAGTTATTACTGGAACATCAAAAATTACCTGACGTATAACAAAACAATCAACGAGAAACACAACTTTACTCTTTTATTGGGTCAGGAAGCACAAGAAAGCAGATATGAGTATTTAAGCGGTTACAGAACGGGGGAATTTTTAAATAAAAATTTCACCAACTTAAATATTGGTGATATCGATACTGCAGTAAACGGAAACGGTTCTGGCAGATGGTCTATGGCATCTTACATTACGAGATTAAATTACAGCTTTTCTGATCGTTATTCTTTCAGCGCTTCTTTAAGAGCAGATGCTTCGTCAAACTTTGGTCCTAATAACAAATGGGGTTATTTCCCATCGTTTTCAGGAGGTTGGACGGTTAGTAACGAAAAATTCTTTGAGCCTTTAACAAAAAATATCAATTACCTGAAATTTAGAGCTGGTTACGGTCTTGTAGGAAACCAAAATATTCCTGCCAACAGATACCAAACTATTCTGTCGTTGCTTTCTTCTCCTTTTGGAGGCGTATCGCCAACCATCGATAACTTAGGAAATCCGGATATCAAATGGGAATCGCTAAAATCATTCAACACTGGTTTTGAAATAGCGATGCTTAACAACAGAGTTAAATTAGATTTTGATTATTATATTAAAAACTCATCTGATTTCTTAACCAAACAAATCAATGACGAATCGAACCAAAGTGCACTTAATTACTATTTGAATACGGGTGAAATCGTAACGAAAGGAATCGAACTTACGTTGAATACAAGAAATATTGTAACCGAAAATTTTTCATGGGACAGTACCATTATTTTTTCAAAGTATAATAATGAACTTACTCGTTTTCAAGGCGAAGGAAAATCATTATTAGGAAAAGTACAATTTGATTTGTACAACGTTACCAGAACTACAGAAGGACAACCGGTAGGACAATTTTACGGATATGTAACTGATGGATTGTTTAAAAATGCAGCTGAGTTAGCAGCAGGACCTAAGCAGGAAGTAGGAACAGGAATTGGAGATATTCGTTTTAAAGATCTTAACGGCGATGGAAAAATTGATGCTAAAGATCAGACAGCTATAGGAGACGCCATTCCTGATTTCACTTATGCTTTTACCAACAACTTTAAATACAAAAACTTCAGTTTATCTGTAGTGTTAACAGGAAGTCAGGGTAACCAGATTTACAACTTTACCCGTCATTATACAGACGGAATTTATCCTGGATTTGGAGACCGATTTGGAAATGTTAGGACTGAGGTATCAAAAGCTTTTGAAGCTGGAGTAAATGAAAATACAACCGTACCAAGAATCACGCTTAATGATCCTAATGGTAACGGAAGAATCTCGAATAGATTTGTTGAAGATGGTTCTTATTTAAGAATTCAAAACGTTTCTTTAAGCTACGATTTACCTAGTACAATCTTCGAAAACTCCTTTATATCTAAAGTTAGATTGTACGTGAATGTTCAAAACCTATACACTTTTACTAAATATTCAGGATTTGATCCGGCATTAGGAAACTTAGATCAAAACATCACTTTAAGCGGTATTGATTTAGGTCGTTATCCTGTACCAAGAACAACTTCTATAGGATTGAATCTGGAATTCTAAAATTTATAAAAACACATTTAACTTAATCGTTAACATAAAAAAATAGTTATGAAAAAACTTTTTAAACTTTTTATGATGGGAATGCTGATACCATTGCTGTCTTTATTTTCCTGTTCGGATGATTTTTTGGATGCGCCATCTGAAAATCAATTAACACCAGCCGATTTACCTGAAGGAGTTACCGCTTTTGACGGAATCGCGGAGAGTTTGTATTTTAAACCATGGTTTACTTTTAATGATAAATTTTTAATTGCCGTAGGAGATATGTACGCCGGAAACGCTTTTACGTTTGATGGTGCTTACTCCCAATTTAAAGATGCTCAGGTAACCTCACAAAACCCAATCCTGACAGAAGGATACGTTTCGTTATTTTCGGTTATCGATCAGTCGAATAATTTAATGAGTTTAGTCGAAGCAAGAAAAAGCGAATTGCCGGAAGCATCGTATAAAAATGCTATTGCTATATCAAGATTCATGAGAGCCAACGCCTATTTTTATTTGGTAAGAAGTTTTGGTGCAGTGCCTATTATAAGCAAAGCGGGTTCTGCAGCACAGCCAAAAAGAAATCTTGTTTCAGACGTTTATAAATTTATCAAACAAGATTTAGAATTTGCGGTCGAAAACTTACCTGAAAGATCAGTAAAAAAAGGATATGTTACTAAATATGTTGCTATGGGTATTCTTGCAAAAGTGCATTTAACTTTAAATGAATATGCAGAATGTGCCACTTTAACCCAAAAAATTATCGGTAACCAATATACCCTAATTCAGGAATACGGAAACTTATTTAGCAGTCCGGAGAATAACAACAGCGCAGAAAGTATGTTTGCCCTGCAATGGAAAGCTATTGCTACAGAATGGGGAACACAAAACACTAATCAGGCTTATATTGTTCCCGGAAGTACCGGAATTACAGGCGGTGGTGACGGATGGGGAGTTTATCTGCCTTCTATTTCACTTCAAGACGGCTTTGAACCTAAAGACATCAGAAAAAAGAGTACTATCATGACCGATGGCGATTTTTACCCTGAATTATTAAAAAACCAAGGTGGTTTCAGATACAAGAAAATATACTCTTCTACAGCCGCTAATTTCAGAAAATACATTGTAGGATCTGCAGCAGAAAGAAACGATGTGTTTTTTATGAGAACCTCTCAAAACACTATTATACTAAGATACTCTGATATTTTATTAATGAATGCCGAAGCCATTATGGCCGGAGCCAATTCTACAACCTCCCCTGCTGCTTTAAATTCTTTTAATGAAGTAAGATTAAGAGCTGGATTACCCGTTAAAACCGTATTAACAAGAGACGAATTGTTTAACGAAAGAAGAATTGAGTTTGCTCTTGAAGGACAGTATTTCTTTGATTTAAAACGTCGCGGTCTTGCAGAAGCAACAGCTATTATTTCGCAACAGGAAGTTGGTTTTTATTCCGATGATGCCAGAACAGAATTGGTTTCGATCAAAATAACTCCGGGAAGCCATTATTTTGAACTGCCTTTGCCACAATCTGCTATTGATACTAACCCATCATTGTTAGAACCTCCTGTTCCTTTTAACTTTAATTAACTCATACTATGATCAATAAAATAAAATATAGAATTCTAATTCTTTTTGCATTAGCTGCTTTTACAGCTTGCCAAAATGACGATGCAGTTACAGCAAATGTAGATGCAATGGTTGCCGAACCGGGAGATTTACTCAATCAGGCTTTTCCGTTAAATAAAGTCAGAGTTGAAGGTCAGGGTTTAGAAGGACTAAAAAAGATCACGCTCGACAATAAAATCGACATTGGTTTTAATACCAATTACAATTCAAATAAAGCGTTTATTTTCACCATTCCGTTTGATGAAAAACTGGGGAGTAGATTTGGAATACAGCCTATTACGTTTACAACGGCAAATGGTTCTGTGACTAAAAATATCGAGATTTTACAACCTGTTCCTACCATTACAAAAACAACTCCGGCTGTAGCTAATCCGGGATTTCCGTTAGAGATTGAAGGTACGTGGTTTTATAATATTTCATCGATAACCTTAGGAGGAAAATCAATAAGTTATACGGTAAAATCTTCGTCTTCAATTATTATAGGATTGCCGGCAAATGCAGTTTCCGGATCAGAACTGGCTATTACTACTCCCGGAGGAACAGCCAAAAAAACAATCGATTTTGCAACAATTGTACTTGTGTCTGATTTTGACGGAAATGGTGTTAGAAAAGAATGGTTCCCTTATGGTGATGTGGCTTCTTTTGATCCAAATACTGCTGGCGGACCAACAGGTAATTATGCAACATTTACCTGGTCTGGCTCGACTACAAATGGTTACAACGGAAGCAGCGCCGGAGGAGGAAGCAGTTTCTTAAGCGCAACGAATACAGATGCTAAACGAGCGTATATCGATATTGATATTAGTGCGAATGTTGTAGGCGCGCAGTTTGCCATTCAGCTAAATACCATTAACAATATCAACTATGCTTATAATTTTAAAGTTACAGATGTCAACTGGACGACCAAAACCATCTCAATAGCCGATTTTAAAGAAGATTATGGTTATGGAAGTAATACAGCAGTTGGATTGGATGTTTCTAAAATAAATGAAATTAAAATTGGTGTTATTCAAAATGATACTCCAAATCCAAGTGTAATAAAATTCGATAATATTAAAATTCGCTACCAATAATAAAGGTTTTTGAATTTCATTTTTTAAACATAAAAAGAGGCTGTGATCAAAAAGCAGCCTCTTTATCAAACAGAAATTATAAATAAGAGTATTTTTTTTATCACAAAGAAATATTCCATAATAAAAAACAGTATGAAAATTAGATTTTTACTAATGCTGGCCAGTGTCGTATTTTTTATAAATGCTTGTTCTAAAGACGACAACGAAGCTGTTGCAGCTTTAGAAGCGCCAATTGCAAATGCTCCAAAAGACGTAAACGATCACGGTTTTAGAGCAAAATGGAATTATGTTTCGAATTCTAAAAGTTATCTTTTGGATGTTTCGACCACCGAAAACTTCACCTCTTTTGTTCCCAATTATAATGCAAAACCTGTTACAGATTTAAACGAAGTTGTAGCAGGTTTAAACGGAGGCACTCAATATTATTACCGCGTTAGAGCCAAATCAGAAACCGAAATTTCAGGCTATTCGAATGTTATTAGTGTAGTAACTACGGGTTCAAGTAATATCCCTGAAGATCCTACTTTCTTGAAGGTAAAAGCCAATAAACTAGCCAATCCGTTTTTTATAGGTATGGCCGTAAAAGCATCTCAATTAACCAGTGGAAGTGCTTACGATATCATTTTGAAAAATGAATTTAGCAGTATTTCTGCCGAATACGAAATGAAAATGGATCAGATTTCTACTGCAAGCGGAGTGTATAACTGGACTGTAGCAGATAAAATTGTAGCGTACGGAAACGCTAATACTATCAATGTTCACGGTCATGCTTTGGTATGGCACAATTCAGTACCGGCATGGTTAAAGAATTATTCCGGAACCGATGCTGAATTTGCTGCAGAAGTTAAAAAGTACATTACAGATGTCGTTACTCATTATGCCGGAAAAATAAAATCCTGGGATGTAGTGAATGAAGCTGTAGATGATAATGGCGGAAATATGAGAAACACTATCTTTCTTCAACGAATGGGACCAAATTATGTAAAAGATTGTTTTCAATGGGCAAGAAATGCTGCAAATGCTGCTGGTGATACCTCATTATTATTGTTTTACAATGATTATGCCACCTCAACAAATATCCCAAAACAAGACAAAGTTTTTAGTTTAATGGATGACTTAAAAGCAAGCAAATTAATTGATGGTATTGGTTTTCAAATGCACAATACATATTTAAGCCCTACGAAAGTTCAATTAGAAACTGACCTTAACAGAGCAGTAACAAAAGGATTGAAAATTCACGTTTCAGAATTAGATATTCAGGTAAATCCATCAAATGATATTTCGACATTTACCAACGAAAGAAGATTGGCTCAAAAAGAAAAATACAAGGAAATCGTCAAAATTTATAATGCGCTTCCGGCAGCAAATAAATATGCGTTAACCGTTTGGGGAATGAAGGATAATGAATCCTGGATTCCGTTTAGCACAGAGTTGAATCACCCGGGAAATGACTGGCCTTTATTGTACGATTCAAATTTCGCCATCAAAAGCTCTCATACAGGATTTCTTGAAGGTTTAGATTAAATCTTAAAATAGTCTTTAAGTAAGACTATTTGCATAAATATATAATGAACACGAATTACACAAATTAGCACAAATTAAAAAAGGTATTGAATTCGTTTGTGAAATTAATTTCACAAACGAATTAGTGTTAATTTGTGTAATTCGTGTTTATATTAAATTGGTCTTTTGTAAACCGTAACATCATCTACCCACATCATTACAGTTGAAAACAAGTTTATTTTATTAGGATCGATAAAGCTCGAATCTTTTGAGCCTACATTCACATTAAAAATAATAGAATGCGGTCCGAAATTATTTAAATTAAGATTAGAAACACTACTATTCGTATACGTTGCCACCGTTATATCATCCACCTTTATCGTTACGGTAACAACATTGTCTTTCATCTTCCAAAAAGATTCATACAAATGCCAGCCATTGTTTCCGTCAACATTAAAATTAGCCGGATAATTTCTTTCAGCTGAATTTCCTAACAAATTATTTCCAACAGAAGTTCCGTAAAAAATATTCGAAGTAAAACGACTAGAATTAGGCGCAAATGAATAACCTTCCATAATATCGATTTCTCCTTTTGTTGGCCATCCATTGCCTTGTACAGACCAGAAAGCCGGCCATGCACCATAAGTATCCTTAAACGATTTATAAGTTCCGCCATCCATCGCTATTAATTTAATATTAGCAGAAAGCATATATTCGGTATTATTTTCTGGTTTAAATTGATAATTAGAAGTAATAAAACCAGACTGATATTTATACGTACTTAATTTTGTAGTCTTGATTTCTAAGCATTGCTTTCCGTCTCGCCATTGTGTGGTAGGTACTGAACTAAAATAATCACAATACCAGGAATTGTAATCCGCGCGTTGTTCTTTTGTCCATTGCGACAAACTCGAGCCTACATCAAATGTATCTTCAAATTGTTTCACCCAGGGCGCACCGGCAACTTTGTTTGTACTGCCTTTTGTAATTGCAGCTTCTGATTGATTTTCTGTTACTGCAGCAGGATTATCTGAGCAAGAAGTAAAGCCAACTGTGCAGCTCAATAATAAAGAGGTTAAAATTAATTTTTTCATAAATTTTCTTTTAAAGGTTAATTTGTGGTTATAGTAAAGTATTAAATTCAAGCCCTTTACAGATCCTGAAAAGTATTGTTGACGTTTAAGTTCAGTTCTAAAAACAAATAAAACTAAAACACTAAATATCAACACATAACACATTCAGAAACAGTAAAATGCTTTTTATAAAATTAAACTAATCTTAAAAATCAAAATGCCATATATGAAGCAATTAATAGAACAGATGGTGTATTCAGGAACTAAATCGTAAATTCTGAATAACATAAATTCAAAAAGTAAAAAAGAGGATATATTCTAAAAATACACAGAGAACTTTATCAAAAACAAAGCACAGTTAAAATAGCAAAAAGCCCCTTAATTAAAAAATTAAGAGGCTTAGTTGTATTTATTTTCAAAAAAAAATTAACGCCATCCCAGTTCTGGTGCAATATATTTAAGTATCGATGACAATATGTGTACATTGTAGTCAACGCCTAAAGTATTTGGTATAGTCAGTAACAAAGTATCAGCTTCCTGAATCGCTTCGTCCTGAGCCAGTTCTGCGATGAGTTTTTCCGGCTCAGCGGCATAACTTTTCCCGAAAATTGCACGTTTATCAGCTTCAATGTTACCAAAACTATCCTGACCTCTGCCCTGATTTCCAAAGTAATATTTGTCCTGATCGTTAACCAAAGCAAAAATCGAACGGCTTACAGAAACTCTGGGTTCACGCTCATGTCCGGCTTTTTTCCAGGCTTCTTTATACAATCTTATCTGTTCTGCTTGTTGAATATGAAAAGGCTTACCGTTTTCATCATACTTCAAAGTAGAACTTTGCAGATGCATACCATTTTCGGCCGCCCAAATTGCAGTAGCGTTGGATGCAGCTCCCCACCAGATACGTTCCCTTAATCCTTCAGAATGAGGTTCAAGTCGCAATAAACCGGGCGGATTTGGAAACATCGGATACGGATTTGGCTCAGCAAATCCTTCCCCTTTAAGCTTATCCAAAAACTCTAAAGCTTTTTTACGCCCCATATCGGCATCTGTTTCCCCTTCTGCAGGTTCGTAACCAAAAGCGCGCCAACCGTCAATTACTTGTTCCGGCGATCCTCTGCTGATACCCAATTGTAAACGTCCTTCCGAAATTAAGTCTGCTGCACCGGCATCTTCTACCATATACAAAGGATTTTCGTAACGCATATCGATTACTCCAGTTCCAATCTCTATTTTGCTTGTTTTAGCACCAATAGCCGAAAGTAAAGGAAAAGGCGATGCCAATTGTTGTGCAAAATGATGCACTCGAAAATAAGCACCATCTATACCTATTTCTTCAGCAGCAACGGCCAGATCAATAGATTGAAGAAGAGTATCGCCTGCAGTACGAGCCTGATAAGAAGGATGATTGGTCCAGTGGCCAAACGATAAAAATCCTATTTTTTTCATAGATCGTATTGTTATTATTCAGTATCTCAAATATACGCATCATTATTGAGTGCATTAGCAAACTTTATATAGAAAGTATTTATTGTTTGATCTCAAAAAATAGCAGTATAAAAAAAATCCAAATCCCAGTTTTTAAGTTGGAATTTGGATTTTTAAAATTGAAATTTATATTTTATTATTCTAAAACAAAACTTACGCTAACATTTGCTGTAACTTCGATTTCTCCAATTGCTAAAGTTTCGTTTGAAGCTCCTGCTGAATCCATTGCCATAGATTTCATAGCTGCATACATTGGTTGTGGACGGTAAACCTGAGTATTATCAGAGATTGTATACGCTTTACCCACTTTTTGACCTAAAACTGAAACATAATCTTCTGCTTTTAATTTAGCTTCTTTCATCGCCAGTTTACGAGCTTCAGATTCTAACTGAACTAATTTAGAAGTTTCAAAAGAAACTCTGTCGATACGGTTAATTCCTTGTTGAACCAAACCATCCATTAAGTCATCGTATTTTGATAAATCTTTTAAAACAATTTCTACTGTTTGAGTAGCATTATAGCTTGTTTTCTTTTTGTCGTAATCGTATTGCGGATTAAGTGCTACTTGTTTTGTTTTGTAATCTGCAGCAGGAACATTCATTTTTTTGATGAATTTTAAAACTGCATCAATTTTCTCGTCATTTTGCTTTTTGACATCTTTAGCATTATTCCCTTTTGTTTCAACAGTTGCCGAAATACAAACCTGATCAGGTGCTACTTTTACTTTTCCTTCCCCGTTTACATTAATTTGAGGGATTTGTTTGGTTTCTTGAGCGTAAGACATAGTCATAAACATGATTGTTAAAAATAATACTACTTTCTTCATTTTTGTTATATTTTAAGTTATTTGATAGTGGAATTTCAAAAGTTGTGCCAATAATTATAATTTTCCCAATTTTGCCATTACAAAAAGTATAAAAATAGGAATTGCCAATAGAATTACCATTAAACTATGGTCAACAATTAGTGAAGGTTCTTTTATCAAAGTAATCAAATAACCGCCTATAGCACCTCCAAAATGCGCTGTGTGTCCAATGTTATCATTTTTAGCGCGCATTCCGTAAATCGAATACAATAAATATAAAATTCCGAATAAATATGCCGGCATTGGTATGACAAAGAAAATTCCAAGCATCATATCAGGTTGCAACAATATCGCAGAATACAAAACTCCGGTTACCGCCCCAGAAGCGCCAACGGCTCTGTAACTATAATCGTTTTTATGAAACAACATGGTAAGCAGACTTCCAAAAATTAAACTTCCAAAGTAAATTAAAACAAAAGAAAAAGTTCCCATCAAATGTATTACTACAGGTGCAAAAAAATACAGCGTAAGCATATTAAACGCCAGGTGCATAATATCGGCGTGTAAAAATCCAGATGAAAGCATTCTGATTTGTTCGCCGGAACGAATACTTCCTACATGAAATTCGTATTTTCTAAAAAAAGCAAGATCATTAAAACCTTTGTAACTAATTACAGCATTAGCCACTATAATCGCTATTAAAATGGTATTCATAAAAAACATTTATTGTGAATTGTAAATATAGTCATTCTTAAACATATGTTAGTCCCGAACCAAAATATCAACGGATATTCATTTTTACTTTATATTTGTAAAAAAATATTACATGCAATTTCTTGTTTATATACTAGCCTATCCTTTGCTATGGCTTATCTCTATACTTCCGTTTCGAATATTTTACTGGTTATCAGATTTTGTCTGTTTTATCATATACAGAATTGTAGGTTATCGCAGAAAAGTAGTTCGTGAAAACCTGACACTTACTTTGCCACATTTAAGCAAAAGTGAACTAAAAGTTATCGAAAAGAAATTTTATCACCATATGTGTGATATGTTTATGGAAACGATTAAAACAATGAGCATTTCTCCTGAAGAAATGAACAAAAGATTTCGTGTTACCAATCTTGATCTTGTAAACGAATATGCTAAAAAAGGTAAAAGTGTAATTCTGGTAGCCTCACATTATGCAAGTTACGAATGGCTTTTGACGATTAATCCTAAAATTGATTTTAAAGGAATTGCCGTTTACAAAAGAGTCGCCAACCCTTATTTTGATAAACTGGTTCGAAAAATACGTTCTAAGTACGACACCGAATTGGTAGAAACAAGAAAAGCAATCCCGACAATGGCGCAAAACCAACGTGACGGAATATTGAGTATGTACGGTCTAGCAAGTGATCAGTCGCCTAAAATAGACCGAATTTTTCATTCGATGAAATTTATGGGCGTTGAAGTTCCTGTGCATACCGGAGCCGAAATGCTGGCTAAAAAATACGACTTAAGTGTGATTTTTGTAAAAGTAAAAAAAGTGGCAAGAGGTTATTACGAAGCAACTTTTGTATCTATTGCAGATAATCCGCATGACTATCCTAATTTTGATATTACAGAGAAATATTTACGAGAAGTAGAAAAACAGATTTACGAAGCTCCTGAATTTTATTTATGGACACATAAAAGATGGAAACATAGAGTAAAGTAATAATTTCACTCCAAAAATAAAAATCCAAAAAAGAGACTATTTCTTTTTTGGATTTTTTCATTTTATAAAGTCCTAAAAAAATGAAAAGCCTCTAATTCTGTAAACTAAGAATTAATTTGATGGGTTTTTGTAATATTTTTTTATCGAATCTCTAAAATGATAAATTAGATAAACGACATATATTTGATATTGATAAAAGTTTTCCCAAATCCAAATTATCTACTATGACAAAAAAATTATCTATTTTATTTTTACTGAGTTTTTCAACGGCTATTTTCGCTCAAAGCCCAAAGCGCGGAATAGCTTACGGAAAAAACTCAACCGCCGACCTACTGGCGCTTAAACCCGGAATATCCTGGTGGTACAATTGGGGTTCTCAACCCGAAAATGATACTAATGCCAATTATGAATCTATTGGCGTTGAATACGTTCCTATGGCCTGGAATCAGGTTGGCGACAACGATGTTCAGGCTTTTATAAACCGCATAAAACCCGGAGCCAAATATTTGCTCGCTTTTAATGAACCTAATTTTAATGATGGTGCGCGCATGACGCCGCAAGATGCTGTAAACGCCTGGAAGAATATCGAAAAAATAGCTGCTGCCAAAAATCTTGAAATAGTAAGTGCCTCTCCTGCTTTTAACGATCCGAATAATAGTTATGGTAATATTAGTAGTCCAACTGCCTGGCATGACCAGTTTTTTCTTTTATGCCCCACCTGCAAAGTAGATTATATTGCTTTTCATACTTATGATAGTTCTTCAGGGTCTGTTATTGGCGTTACAAGTCTTCTCAAAAAATACAACCGTCCTATTTGGGTAACCGAATTTGCCAACAGAGTAATTCAGACTGCGGCCCAGAAAACGACTTTTATGAAAGAGGTGATCACTAATTTTGAAAATGATCCGGATATTTATCGTTATTCATGGTTTACAGGAAGGGTCGATCCTACATGGACGGACATGCTCGAAGGACAATTATTAGCTCCTCAAAGTGGTGTTTTAAAACCTATCGGAACTGAATACATCAATACAAGTTATACCACTAAAAAAATGAATGTTCCCGGCAGAATAGTTGCCAACAAACATTATCGAAGAAAAGGTACCAACTTGCAAAATACTTCAGATTCCGGAACGGGACAAAATGTAAGCGCTATAGATCAAGGAGACTGGAATGAATTTATACTGAATAATGACAATGCCGGAACATATAATTTTACTTTTAGAGTGGCATCTACCGCTCAGGGTAAATTTGATATATTAGTAAATGACGTTGTTGTAAAAACAGACGAAACTTTCCCGGCAACCGGAGGCTTGCAAACTTATACTAACAAAGTTGTCAACGGAATTACATTACCAAAAGGCGAAGTTTACCTGAAAATCAAATTCAAATCGAGCGACATGAGTTTTAATTATATTGATGTTGTTACGGGAAGTTTGGGTGTAAATGATCCTATATTGGAGCAGAATTTTTTCACGGTTCATCCAAACCCTGTTAAAAGTCAATCTGTATTGCATATAAAATCTGCGAATACAGAACCTTTGACTTTAAAAATTGTAGATATGAGAGGACAAATTTGTTATGCTTCGGATGCCTATTTCACAAATGAAGATATTAAAATTGGAGACAAATTATTAGCAAACGGAGTTTATATTGTAACCGCTACTTATGGTTCAGTAACCAAAACATTGAAGATTATCAAAAACTAAGATTCTTAAACATATACCTGATTAATTATTTTACCGCAAAGTACGCAAGATTTTTACTTTGCAGGCAAAAACAAAAAGTTCGCAAAGCTTTGTATTGATTTAGCTTTGCGAACTTTACTTTTATAAAAACCATTAAAAAAACCTTGCGGACTTTGCGGTTAATTTTTTTCTGCTCAGATTATATAATATCTAAATTAAATCCCGGCAATTGCTTTTATTTCATCTATAATTCGAAGAGCCAAAACATCAGCTTTTTCCTGAGAAGGAGCTTCTGTATAAATTCTGATAATTGGTTCTGTATTTGATTTTCTTAAATGTACCCATTCTGTAGCAAAATCAATTTTTACACCGTCAATTGTAGTAATATCTTCGTTTTTATATTTTTCTGTCATTGCAACCAAAATCGCATCAACATCAATTTGTGGTGTTAATTCGATTTTATTTTTACTCATATAATATTCAGGATAAGAAGCTCTCAATGCCGAAACTGATATTTTTTTATTCGCCAAATGAGTAAGGAACAAAGCCACTCCTACCAAACTATCTCTTCCGTAATGAGATTCCGGATAAATGATTCCACCGTTACCTTCACCACCAATAATAGCATTATTTTTTTTCATTAATGCTACTACATTCACTTCACCAACAGCACTTGCTTCGTATTTTCCGCCATGAGCGATAGTTACATCACGCAAAGCACGAGACGATGACATATTCGAAACTGTATTTCCAGGAGTTTTACTCAAAACATAATCGGCGCAAGCTACTAAAGTATACTCTTCTCCAAACATTTCTCCGTCTTCGCTAATAAACGCCAAACGATCTACGTCCGGATCTACCACTACTCCAAGATCTGCTTTTTCTTTTACTACCAATTCCGAAATATCTGTTAGATGCTCTTTTAAAGGTTCTGGATTGTGAGGAAAATGTCCGTTTGGTTCGCAGTATAATTTTACCACTTCAACGCCCATTAATTCTAATAATTTCGGGATAATGATACCTCCTGAAGAGTTTACACCATCAACAACTACTTTAAATTTTGCTGCTTTTACCGCTTCAACATCAACTAAAGGTAAATTCAAAACCTCGTCGATATGAATATCCATATAAGCATCATTTACAGTGATTTCGCCTAAATTATCAACATCCGAGAAATCGAAAGCCTCAGCCTCAGCAATTTCAAGAATTTTTGCTCCTTCATCTCCACTTAAAAATTCTCCTTTTTCGTTTAATAATTTTAAAGCATTCCATTGTTTTGGATTATGAGATGCTGTTAAAATAATTCCACCGTCTGCTTTTTCTAAAGGAACAGCCACTTCTACAGTTGGCGTTGTCGAAAGTCCAAGATCAATTACATTAATTCCTAAACCTACTAAAGTATTTACAACAAGATTATGAATCATCGGACCAGAAATTCTGGCATCACGACCAATTACAACCGTTAATTTTTCTTTTGAAGTATTGTTTTTAAGAAAAGTACCGTAAGCCGATGCAAATTTTACAGCATCAACAGGAGTCAGGTTATCTCCTACTTTTCCACCAATTGTTCCTCGTATTCCTGATATCGATTTTATTAAAGTCATTTTTATGAGTTATGGTTACCAGTTACAAATATAGAAAAGTTACTAAGGTTCTAAGCTTCTAAGTTCCTAAGATTTTGCAAAAAGTTATTGAGAAGCTAAGTTGCTTAGGTTCCAGGAATTTAAAATAATTGTTAATTATGATAAGCAGAAACCGAAATAATATAACAAAATGATGTGAAAAAGTTTTCATACTTTTACTAAAATAACATTAGTTCTTAGCAGCTATCTTAGTTAACACAAAAACTTAGTGCCTTAGCAACTTAGAACCTTAGTACCTAAACAAAAATGAATTTCCTAGCCCACATCTATTTGTCCGGAGATAATGATTTAATCAAAATTGGCAATTTTATGGCCGACGGAATTCGCGGAAAACAATTTGAACATTTTCCTGAAGAAGTTCAAAAAGGCATTATTTTGCATCGATCGATTGATACTTATACCGACTCTCATGATGTTTTCAGACAAAGCACCAAACGTTTACACGAAAAATACCATCATTATGCCGGCGTCATTGTAGATATTGTTTACGATCATTTTCTGGCGAAAAACTGGACAAAATATTCCGATGAAAAACTAGACGATTTCATTAATCGATTTTATACGTCATTACATGAAAATTATCCTGTTTTAACCGAAAAAACACAACGCATAATGCCTACCATGATTCAGGAAAACTGGCTTTCGAGTTATCAAACCGTTGAAGGAATTCGCTATATTCTAACGCAAATGGATCGAAGGTCTAAAAACTTATCAAAAATGCAATTTGCCGGCAATGAATTAGTAGAATTTTACTCGGAATTCGAACAGGAATTCACTCTCTTTTTTGAAGATATCAAAGAACATTCAAAACATAAATTACTCTCTTTATAAAAATCGATTTAAGATTTTAAAACATACATTTCTTCTTTATGAAAAAAATAGCACTCTTATTTGGCTTTATCTCTATATATAGTTTCGCACAAACTGTAAAACCAACCGGATTAGTAGCAACAAAAGCAATGGTAGTTTCGGCACGCCAGGAAGCTTCTAAAGTAGGCGCCGAAATCATACAAAAAGGCGGAAATGCTTTTGATGCAATGGTAGCTACCGAATTAGCTCTTGCAGTAGCCTATCCATACGCAGGAAATCTGGGCGGCGGAGGATTTATGGTTTATAGAAAAGCGAATGGCGAAGTTGGATCTTTAGATTATCGTGAAAAAGCACCGTTAGCCGCATCAAAAGATATGTTTCTCGATAAAGACGGAAATGTTATAAAAGGCAAAAGTACCGAAACGGCTTTAGCAATTGGAGTTCCGGGAACGATTGCCGGCGTTTTTGCTGTGCATAAAAAACTAGGTTCTTTGCCAATGGCAGAAATTCTAAAACCTGTTATTGCCCTTGCAGAAAGAGGTGTTGTGGTTACCAAAAAACAAGAAAAAAGACTTCAGGATTATCATGACGCGATCGTAAAAGTAAATGGCCCAAATACGCTTTTGGCTGGTAACTTTAAAGAAAATGATACGATTAAATATCCGGCTCTTGCCAACACCTTAAAACGAATTGCAAAAAACGGAAGAAACGAATTTTATAAAGGTGAAACGGCTAAAATTTTAGTGAATTACCTTCAGAAAAAAGGCGGAATTATAACCCTTCAGGATTTGGCAAAATACGAAGCTAAATGGAGAAAGCCATTACAATTTAAGTATAAAGATTTAAAAGTAACTTCGATGGCGCCTCCAAGCAGTGGCGGAATCTGTCTGGCTCAAATCATGAAAATGATTGCTCCTTATGATTTAGCCAAAATGGGACACAACACAGCCGAATCTATTCAGGTAATTGTCGAAGCTGAAAGACGCGCTTACGCAGATAGAAGCCAGTTTTTAGGAGATCCTGATTTTGTTAAAATTCCAATTAATGGTCTAATGGCTGATTCCTATTTAAAAGAAAGAATGTCAACTTTTGATGTCAACAAAGCCAGTTTATCATCAGAAATCAGAGAAGGAAAAGTAAACTTTAACGAAAGTACCGAAACCACACATTATTCGATTGTAGATGCACAAGGAAATGCCGTTGCAGCAACTACAACACTTAACGACGGTTACGGATCAAAATATTATTGTGATGAACTAGGTTTCTTTTTAAACAACGAAATGGACGATTTTAGCGCCAAACCGGGATCGCCTAATATGTTTGGTTTAGTAGGAAATGAAGCCAATAGCATTGCGCCACAAAAAAGAATGTTAAGTTCTATGACACCTACAATTGTCGAGAAAAACGGCAAATTATTTATGGTCGTAGGTTCTCCGGGAGGTTCTACTATTATTACAAGTGTTTTACAGGCTATTTTAAATGTTTACGAATACAATTTAAGTATGCAGGAAGCTGTAAATGCACCGCGTTTTCATCACCAATGGTTACCGGATTTAATTACCTTCGAACCTAATGCATTTGATGCCAATACGATGAATAATCTAAAAGCAAAAGGATATTTAATCAATGAAAAAAATACACCTGTAATTGGTAAATTAGATTGTATATTGGTTCTGCCGGACAACACTCTCGAAGGCGGCGCAGATTTTCGTGGAGACGATGCTGCCGTAGGATTTTAATTTTATTGAGAATTATCATTTATATTCAAACATTATGAGCTAAATTTGTAGTTTCCCTAACTTTTTACAAACAGAATGCTAAAAAAATATTTTAGAAGACTAGAAAGCATCATCGCTTTGGCACAATCATTAATGACTCCAAAGCAGTTTATTTTTTTATCAAGTGTTTTAATTGGTATTTCATGTTCGTTGGCTGTAATTGTTTTAAAAACTTTTGCCCATAGCGTTTTCTCTTTTGCTACCTATATAAATGGGATTTTAAAACTGAGCTTCATTAATAGTATCCTGCCAATTGTTGGTATTGTACTGACGGTTTTTGTGGTAAAAAGAGTGCTTAACGGAAGCATCGAAAAAGGGACTTCTCAGATTTTATATGCCGTTGCTAAAAAGGCCAGTATTATCCCAAAGAAACAAATGTATGCTCAGATTGTTACCTCTTCGCTTACTGTTGGTTTAGGAGGTTCCGCAGGTTTAGAAAGCCCTATTGTTATTACAGGTGCCGCATTTGGATCTAATTTTGCCCAAAATTATAAATTACCTTATAAAGACAGAACATTACTTATTGGCTGCGGAGTTGCTGCCGGAATTTCGGCTGCTTTTAACGCGCCAATTGCCGGAGTTCTTTTTGCTATAGAAGTTCTATTGGTCGATGTCAGTATTTCGGCCTTTACCCCTATTATGATTTCTGCCGCGACCGGTGCTTTGGTTTCTGCTATTGTTTTAGACGAAACTATTTTATTGTCGTTCAAAAAACAAGAAGCTTTCAACTATCATAATATTCCTTTTTATGTGATGTTAGGAATTTTGACTGGTTTTATTGCGGTTTATTACGCCAGAAACTTTCAAAGAGTTGAGCATTATTTTTCTAATTTAAAAGTAGGTCCTTATAAAAAAGCCTTAATTGGTTCATCCTTACTAGCATTACTTATTTTCATATTTCCAACACTTTTTGGAGAGGGTTACGAAAGCATCAAAACCTTATCTGAAACTGATCCGGGAAAATTATTAGACAATACTTTATTTGCCGATTTTAGAAACAATCAATGGGTGTTGCTTCTCTTTGTGGGATGCACGATGATGGTAAAAGTATTCGCTTCCGGATTAACTCTTGGAAGTGGCGGAAATGGAGGTAACTTTGCTCCTTCCCTATTTTTAGGATCTTACTTAGGCTACTTTTTCTCTAAATTCATCAGCTTGATTGGTTTATCAAAATTACCAATCAGCAACTTTACTATGGTGGGAATGGCCGGTATTTTGAGCGGATTATTTCACGCACCACTAACTGCAATTTTCTTAATCGCCGAGATTACCGGTGGCTATAGCCTGATGATCCCGCTTATGATTGTTTCCTCGATAAGTTTTGCAATTTCTAAACGTTTCGAAAAATATTCTCTTGATGTAAAAGGTCTTGCAAAAAAAGGTCATGCTTTTACCAGCAATAAAGATTCTAATATTCTTTCTACTCTGGATATTGACACCATTATTCAATGCGATTATTTAACCGTTCATCCTGATGAAAATTTAAGCAAATTGGTCGATCTTATTTCACATTCTAATCAGGTTGTTTTTGCCGTTGTCGATAACGAAAAAGATCTTGTTGGGGTGGTTCATTTTAATGATATTCGCGAAATTATCTTCAATAATTATCGCGTAAAATATACATTGATTAAGGATGTTATGAAAACTCCGGTTGCTACCATTTCTTCTGATGACAGCATGGAAATTGTCATGAGTAAATTCGAAAAATCAAAATCAGCTTTTCTTCCGGTTTTACGAAACGGTAAATATTTCGGATTCATTTCTAAATCTATTGCACTCGAAGCTTACCGAACTAAATTGCGCTCTATGACGATTGAATAAAACTGATTTTAAAATAGCACCTGTCTATTTTCTTTCCAAAAACAACCAACCAAATACCACCAAAGTCTGTTATGAAAATTAAAGCAATTATTGTTGATGACGAATCGCATGCCCGCAGTTTCCTAAAAAAACTATGTAATTTCTATTATGAAGATAAAATTGAAATAGTTGATCAATGCAATTCTGTTTCATCTGCTTTAATTTCAATAAAAAAACACTCACCCAATCTTGTTTTTCTGGATATTCAGATGCCGGATGAAAATGGTTTCGAATTGCTTTCTCATTTTGAAAGTTTAACGTTTGAAATTATTTTTACAACAGCCCACAAAGAATATGCGATCGAAGCTATTCGTAAAAGTGCTTTAGACTATTTGTTAAAACCAATTGATGTGCAAGATTTTAAAGCCGCAATTAGCCGATTAGATGCTGTTTTAGAAAAAAAACAAAGCATCAACAAATATGAACTTCTAACTGAAAATTTAAACCACTCAAATTCAGGAAAACAAAGAATTGCCTTTCCTACGAAAGTTGGTTTTGATGTGGTTCAAATCAATAAAATTATTTTTTGCAAATCTGATGGTTCCTACACTTTCATTCAAACCACAGAACAGCAACATTATACCTCAAAATCCTTTAAAGAAATTTGCGAATTATTAGAATTTGAAAAACAATTTCTAAAAGTTCATCGTAGCTACTTAGTGAATGCTGATTATGTTAAAAATTTTAAATCTGAAGATTTTGTCTTAGAAATGACTTCAGGTGATGAAATTCCGGTTTCAGATCAAAAATTTAGAAAAAACAACCTCATTGATGCTATCACAAAATAAATTTCTTTTTTGTGTATATCTCTTTTTGCTTCCAATTATTACAATTGGTCAAAATTTTCCGTCCAAAAACTTTACCACATCAGATGGTTTGCCCAATAATGCAGTTCGTGCGTTATTTTTAGATTCTAAAAACATTTTATGGATTGGAACTGAAAATGGAGTTTCAAGAATGGAAAACGGAACTTTTACCACTATTGATGAAAGCAACGGATTAGGCCATAACAGTTGTTGGGATATTACAGAAGATACCGACGGAAATATGTGGTTTGCCAGTTATGGTGGTGGTGTTAGTAAATTTGATGGTAAAAAATTTACCGTTTTCAGAATGAAAGATGGACTTTTAGCCAATAAAACAAGAAAAGTTTTTCCGTTCAAAAACAAAATTTATGTCGGTACAGAACAAGGTGTTTCTATTATTGACATAAAAACAAACAAGCTAATCACGCCTAAAGTTCCTGCGCACAAAGAAGATTTTATCTCTTTAGCCTTTGTTACCTATCGAGACGTTGTCTATTTTACTTCTACTTTTGAAGGTTTATTTAAAATTGACGAATCGTCTCCAACTCCGCGTATTGTTCCGGTTGTCTTACATAAAAACTCTTATTCATTAGGGCTATTTGGCTCGACACTTTACAGCGGAAACGAAACATATATTAATAAATATGATTTTGATGAAATTTTAAGCGGAAACAAAACATCTCTAAATTTTGGAAAATCATTTGTCTGGCAATTTGCAAAAGACAACAGAAACACCATTTTTGCCGCTGCCTGGGGTGTTTATACTCCAGACGGAGGGCTTTATACGATTGCAGATGATAAGATGACAGATGTCTCTACCATCTACGGAATTGACTCTAAAGTGCTATTGAATGTAGTATATGATAAATTTAATGATATTCTTTATGTTGGTTCAAACGACAATGGAATTTATCAGGTAAGATTAGATCAGATTATTAATTATAATCCATTCCAATCAACATCAATTATAGATTTTGAAAATTTCAATCATGATAAATTGATTTTAGATAACAAAGGATTAAAAGTTCTAAATGCAAAACAAGAAATTACAAATTCGATTTCTCTGGAAGATTTTAAGAAAAGTGAAATGTTTTTTTATAAAAAAGGACAAAACATCTTAAAAAAACAATCGGCAGAATCAAGAGATTTTGAATTGAATTTTAATATTCCAACAAATGAAATTGAGTTTTACGAAATTGTAAAAAATCAAAATTCGTTATGGATAAATAGCAACATAGGAATTTTTGAAATTGATAAAAACTATAAAATAGTCCATTACTTGCCCAAACACAGTTTAAAAATTGGTTTTGGTTATGATAATAAATTAATAGAAACCATTACGTATGCGGGAGTTCGCGTGTACGAAAATTTAAAAACTTTAGAAAATAGGCACTATTCCAAATTCAATAAAAATACGCCACAATACATCGTAAAAATTTTAACCAACAATAACAAAACCTATCTTTTATCTGTTTTTAACGGAATTTATGTTTACGAAAATGGTCAGTTTCGATCGTATTTAGCAGATGGAATCTGGAAAGAAAAAAAGTTCAAACACATTACAAAAAACAATAAAGGACAACTAATTCTGGCCGCTGAATTTGGCGATGTTTTTATAGTTGATGATTCAAAATCTTTCAAAATCCTTAAAACAATTTCAAAAAAACAAATTATTGGTAATACAATTTTATTCCTTGAATCCTACAAAGACTATGTTTTGATAGGTACAGAAAAAGGTATCAATATTTATAAAGATGGCATTGTAAGACTTATTGACAAAGAACAAGGTTTAAAAGATTGCAGAATAACCACTTCTCAAATTTTTGACAACACATTATGGCTGGGTACTCAAAAAGGATTTTATACCATAGATCTCAACCGTTTAATTGCCACTCAGTTGACAGTTTCTGAAATCGGAATCAGTAAAATTGCCATAAATAACATTCCTTTAAAACCTTCGTTTTATAAATGGTTCAGGTACAACTCAAAGCAACTTGTTTCAGACTATAAGCATAATTCATTTTCGATTGATTTTGTTCCAAAAGGACATCCTTTCCCTAACAAACTAAAATTTAGATATCGTTTAAATAATAACAATCGTTGGAGTCCCTATACCGAAAAAACAAATGTATTCCTGCCTTATTTGCCTTATGGAAACTACAATGTAGAGATTGAAGTTTTTGATATGAATGCAGGAAAATCAAAAGTATTTACGATTTTACAGCTATATATTCAGCCGCCATTTTGGTTAAATTGGTGGTTCATTATTCTAATCATTACCGTTTTTTCCGGAATAATTGCATTTGTTTTTCTTAGAATAAAAAGAAAATCAAACGAAAAAACAATCATTCAGCGTCGTATTGCTGAGACCAAACTCGAAGCTTTATTGAGTCAGATGAATCCGCATTTTACTTTTAATGCAATGAATGCCATTCAGGATTTTATAATAAGTAACGACATCGAAAACTCGCTGCTCTATGTTAGTGAGTTTTCGAAATTAATTCGTAAAACACTCGAAAACTCTTCTAAACAAACCATTACCATAGAGGAAGAAATAGAATATCTTGAAGCCTATATCACGATCGAAAATATGCGCTTTGATAATAGGATCGATTTTGAAATTCAAATTTCTCCAGAAGTAGATACTTCTTTTACAAAAATTCCAACAATGCTTTTACAGCCTTTTGTAGAGAATGTTTTTGTTCATGCTTTCAACGAATCGAGTATTTCTCCGAAGCTAATAATTTCGTTTAAAATGATTTCAAACACTCTTTTAGAATGTAAAATTATAGACAACGGAATGAGTTTAAATACAGCTAAAAAAAGCAAACTCCATCAATCAAAAGGAATTCAACTTACCAAAGAGCGTCTTTCATTATTGCAAGACCTAAAAAACGACTCTATCAAAATTGATTTTACCGAAAATAACGGTACTACCGTAACTATTTTACTTTTGGTATAATTCCTTTTATTTAAAACTCAAAAGCACTTATCAAATTTTGGTAAGTGCTTTTTTTTTTGTTTACAAACCAAAAAGATAGTTTCATGCGAAATAAAGAGGCTTTTAAAAGGTAAATCAATTAGAAAAGGGGTGATCATTTATTTTTGAAACAACTTTAATTCAAAAACAATACATATGGCAACTTACAAATGTAGAAGATGCGGAATTATCCGAAATGACTTCCAAAGAGTACTATTAGCATTAACACCACAAAGATGTAAGCCAGGCTTATTTAGTTCTAGTGGATCTGTTTCATCTCATGCCTGGTACAAAATATCTAACGAAAACATTTATTGATTTACCTATTATTCAATTGGCAACTTTTAAAAATTAATTTAAATAATAAACTTCAAAGTTTTTAACTCTTTTAATGATAAAAATTACTACAATCCCAAAATCTGCTTTCGTTAAAACATTCTATTAAGACAATTCAGTAGCAAACCAAAGAATTTTTACAATAAATTGAAAATGCAATTAAATTATGATTAAAAAAATACTATTAGTTTTTCTATTAATATTAGGATTATCAGTGCAAAGTCAGACCAAAAAAAAGGTAGAACTATCTTATGAAGACAGAGTAAAAAATTACGTAAAGTGGTTTGAATCGCTCCCAGATTATAAAAAACGTGAAGAATCTATCATATTGGTTAATAAATTAAACAGAATGTCTCCACACGATAAAGGAATGTGGCTAGCAACAATGTCTAAATACAGTAAAAATCAAGAAGTTAAAAAAAACGTTCCGGATAGTCTATCAAATGAAGGCGTCAAGAAAAAACTACTTAAAATATTAAAAACTAGTCCATATGTAGACGCTGGAGAAAAGCTAGATACAATAATAATATTAAGCAGTACAACTGGCAAAGAAAGAACATTTGCAAAAAATACAGAGATACGAAAAGAAATTGCAGACTTAAAAGCATTAATTCTCAAATCTGAAAAAATAATGGATAGTATTGGTGGATCAGTAGACTTTCATTATCGCAACGGTGATAAAGAATACATGAATGCATACCATGATTCAGAAAATGCCAAATATAATCTTCCTCATTTAAGAGATAAGATAATAATTTATCGTGGAGATGGCGATTACAACTGGAATTCTTATTTAATAGATAATTATAAAGTGGAAATACATCTTTTAGTTCCTCATAAGCTGACTGACGAAGAATTAGATAATGGTATGACCAGTACTTCAAAATTTGACAAAAAGAAAACAAAATATAACGCTAATTTCATAAGAGGTATAAATTACTATCAAGATAAAATACGTGATGACAAAGTAAGTAGATTCGATATTAATGAATTTTCAGACAAAGAAGAAATAGATAATGATGAAGAATAATTCTAAAATATAAAATCGAAAACGTAAAATGAAAAAATTATTTAAAAAAATAAAGCTGAAATGCAGAGGATGGCTATGTAATTGGGAATGCGGAGGATGCGGAAATTGTGGTTGCTTTTGTTCTTGCGACGATTAATTATTTAAAACAAACAAAAAAGGGGGCCTATATTAATAATAGCATTAGTGAAATTGTAAATTGTAAAAAAATTAGCGTAGAAAAGCTGCGTTATTTTGTTACTATTTGTAACATAAAGTTTTGCTATCGAGCACAAAAAGAACAAATCAAAGTGGTAACTTTGCGTTTTGCTCAAAATTATGTTAGAAAAAGACAATACTATTGAAGTTCTTGGTGCAAGAGTTCATAATCTAAAAAATATAGACATTTCTATTCCGCGTGAAAAACTGGTGGTGATTACCGGTTTATCAGGTTCGGGAAAATCCTCTTTGGCATTTGATACCATCTATGCCGAGGGACAACGTCGTTATGTAGAAACTTTTTCGGCGTACGCCAGACAGTTTCTTGGCGGTTTAGAACGTCCTGATGTTGATAAAATCGACGGACTTTCGCCAGTAATTGCGATTGAACAAAAAACAACCAGTAAAAGTCCGCGTTCTACCGTTGGAACGATTACAGAAATATATGATTTCCTGAGACTTCTTTACGCTCGTGGTGCTGATGCTTTTAGTTACAACACAGGCGAAAAAATGGTTTCGTATTCTGATGAACAAATTAAAGATTTGATTATTCAGGATTTTAAAGGAAAACGAATCAATATTCTTGCTCCGATTATTAGAGCCAGAAAAGGACATTATGCCGAGTTATTCCAGCAAATTACCAAACAAGGATTCTTGAAAGTTCGTGTCAATGGCGAAGTTCAGGATTTAGTTTCAGGAATGAAACTGGATCGTTATAAAACACACGATATCGAGATTGTAGTCGACAGAATGTTGATTGAAGATACTGAAGACAATCAAAAACGATTGGCCGAAAGTATTAATACAGCCATGCATCACGGCGAAAATGTATTAATGATTTTAGATCAGGATACCAATGAAGTTCGTTTTTTCAGTAGAAATTTAATGTGTCCTACAACCGGAATTTCATATCAAAATCCGGAACCAAATTTATTCTCTTTCAACTCCCCAAAAGGAGCTTGTCCGCATTGTAACGGATTAGGAACGGTACACGAAATCAATATTAAAAAGATTATTCCAAATCCTAAATTATCGATAAAAGCAGGTGGTTTTGCGCCACTTGGTGAATATAAATCGTCCTGGATTTTTAAACAATTAGAAGTTATTGGAGAAAAATTCAATTTCAAGATAACCGATCCAATTGAGAAGATTCCGGAAGAAGCCATGACCATGATTTTAAATGGCGGGAAAGATAAATTCGTGGTAAACTCAAAAGATTTAGGAGTTACACGCGATTATAAAATAGATTTTGAAGGAATATCACATTTCATTAAAAATCAATACGATGAAACTTCATCGACTACTATAAAACGTTGGGCAAAAGATTTCATGGACGAAGTAAATTGTCCGGTTTGTGAAGGTTCACGTTTGAAAAAAGAAGCGCAGTTTTTTAGAGTAAACGGAAAAAATATCACTGAGTTATGTGATATGGACATCTCTGATCTAACAACCTGGTTTCAGGATTTAAACAATCATCTATCAGACAAACAACTTTTGATTGCATCAGAAGTGGTGAAAGAAATCAAAGATCGTCTAAACTTTTTGATGAATGTTGGTTTGAATTATTTGGCTTTAAGCCGAAGTTCAAAATCACTTTCGGGTGGTGAAGCGCAGCGTATTCGTTTGGCAACACAAATTGGTTCGCAATTGGTTGGTGTTTTATATATTTTGGATGAGCCAAGTATTGGTTTACACCAAAGAGACAATGAAAAACTAATTAAGTCGCTGGAACAATTACGTGATATCGGAAACTCAGTTATTGTGGTTGAACATGATAAAGACATGATCGAAACTGCTGATTATGTAATTGATATAGGTCCTAAAGCAGGGAAATACGGAGGAGAAATCATCAGTATTGGAACTCCGGCAGAAACTTTAAAATCAAATACCATTACTGCTCAATATTTGAACGGTACAATGAAATTGGAGATTCCGAAAGAGCGAAGAAAAGGAAATGGAAAATTCTTAAAACTAACCGGAGCGACAGGAAACAACCTGAAAAATGTCTCGATCGAGATACCTTTAGGACAACTGATTTGCGTAACTGGAGTTTCAGGAAGTGGAAAATCGACTTTGATTAATGAGACACTCTACCCTATTTTGAATGCGTATTATTTTAATGGCGTAAAAAAACCACAACCTTATAAAAAAATCGAAGGTTTAGAACATATTGACAAAGTAATTGATATTGACCAAAGTCCGATTGGGAGAACACCACGTTCGAATCCAGCGACTTATACCGAGGTATTTACTGAAATCAGAAACTTGTTTACCATGACTTCTGAAAGTATGATTCGTGGTTATAAAGCCGGACGTTTTAGTTTTAACGTAAAAGGCGGACGTTGCGAAACCTGCGAAGGTTCTGGAGTTAGAACTATCGAAATGAACTTTTTACCGGATGTTTACGTAGAATGCGAAACCTGTCAGGGAAAACGTTTCAATAGAGAAACTTTAGAGATTCGATACAAAGGAAAATCTATTTCGGATGTATTGAATATGACTGTTGACGAAGCAGTTCCGTTTTTTGAAAACATTCCGAAGATTTACAGAAAAGTAAAAACCATTCAGGATGTTGGTTTAGGATATATTACGCTTGGTCAACAAAGCACAACGCTTTCTGGTGGTGAAGCGCAACGTATCAAACTTGCAGGAGAATTATCTAAAAAAGATACCGGAAATACGTTTTATATTCTGGATGAACCTACAACCGGATTGCATTTTGAAGACATTCGTGTTTTAATGGATGTAATTAATAAATTGGTTGATAAAGGAAATACAATCCTGGTGATCGAACATAATATGGACGTGATTAAACTTGCCGATTATATTATAGATATTGGTCCTGAAGGTGGAAAAGGCGGCGGACAATTAATCGCCAAAGGAACCCCGGAAGAAGTAGCGAAAAATAAAAAAAGCTATACTGCGAAGTTTTTGAAAAAGGAATTGGAGGCGTAAAAGCTTTGTAGTGATATTTTTGCGCACGACACCTTTGTCAAAGTTTTAAACTTTGACAAAGGTTACATAAAATTTAGTTTACCCCTTTTTGTCATCCCGAGGAGCGAGGGATCTCCGTACGAAACTAACACAAAGTATTTCCCCTAAATTGTCGAGCTACTTGCTGAGATCCCTCGTTCCTCGGGATGACAAGTCTGTGGATATGGATTGAGAGAAATAGATTAAAATTAATCTATTGAATGTTGCAAAATATGTAAATCTTTATTGAACCTACCAACCTACTGATAATGAATCGCCAACAAAAAAGAATCATAGAGAAATGTTACATTTAAATTAATAAATCCCTATTTCTGTAACAATTCTCGAAAAAAGCAGTAATTTAGTACGCCCTTTTTGTCAAAGTTTTTGATTTTGACAATTTTTTATGGGGTAAAAACAATGTTTCAATTGAAAACTAATGCCCTAGCCCTGATGGGAGCGGCATCCTTTTTCTGGCTTCTTTAGCCAGGAAAAGATATAGCGGACAGCAGGAAATAGCTCCTTCTCCTTCGACTACGCTCAGGATGACAATTTAAAACGACACAGCTAGAAATAAAAATATAAATAATTAAAATACCTAAAATGAGATTAGAAGATTTTGATAATGATGAGGACAAAGTAATTCAGGACCGTTTGAAACAAAAAACGTGGAATGAAATTAGAACAAACGACAGCTGGGCGATTTTTAAAATTATGGCCGAGTTTGTAAACGGTTACGAAAGCATGGGACGTATTGGTCCGTGTGTATCTATTTTTGGTTCTGCGAGAACAAAACCAGATGATAAATACTATTTATTGGCTGAAAAAATTGCATACAAAATCAGTAAAGCAGGTTACGGCGTAATCACAGGAGGTGGTCCCGGAATTATGGAAGCTGGTAATAAAGGTGCGCATTTAGGAGGCGGAACTTCGGTTGGATTGAACATCGAACTGCCTTTTGAACAACATTTTAACCCTTATATTGATCACGATAAAAACCTGAATTTCGATTATTTCTTTGTGAGAAAAGTAATGTTCGTAAAATATTCGCAAGGTTTTGTAGTAATGCCAGGAGGTTTTGGAACTCTTGACGAAATGTTTGAAGCGATTACTTTAATTCAGACCAAAAAAATCGGGAAATTCCCAATTATATTAGTTGGTGTTGAATTCTGGTCTGGTTTGATCGAATGGGTAAAAACGGTTTTGGTAGAAAAAATGCATACGGTTAGCCCGGAAGATTTGAACTTATTTAAGATCGTTGATACTGAAGATGAAGTAGTTGATGTATTAGACAAATTCTACAAGAAATACGATTTAAGTCCAAATTTCTAATTTTTTTTTTCAACATATAAGTTATATAAGTTCATTTAAAGATGCCTTATAAAGCAATAAACTTAAATTTCCTTACATAACTTACATGGTGAAATTACATTAAATCTTACAAAAAATTAAAGCTGTTTTTTTAAACAGCTTTTTTTATGCTATTTTTACAAAAAACCAAAACAACTTTATGCTCGTAACTTAAGTTATATTGATAATTATCCAAAGCAATCATTGAAACCATTATATAAAATTATATTCTTTGTTTTTGTTTTATTTAGTTCGATAAAACAATACGCACAACATCAGTCTAAGATGGAGGTGGCGGTTAATCTCGAGCTTAAAACACTGAATATAAGACAGGATATTACCTATTATAATACTTCTAACGATTCACTGATTTCGATTGTGTTAAACGACTGGAACAATGCTTTCTCTGATAAAAATACGCCCTTGGCCAAAAGATTTTCGGATGAATTCTATCGCGGTTTTCATTTAGCGAAAGCTGCAGAACGAGGCAATACTACGATTCTGAGCTTAACGGATTCGGATAATATGGCGCTTGAATGGGAAAGAACAGATAAAAATCCTGATTTTGTTGTTGTAAAACTAAACCGCAAACTGCATCCGGGCGAGAAAATAGATTTGCACCTTGTTTATATTGCTAAAATTCCGAGTGATAAATTTACGCGCTATGGTTTTGATCAGAATGGCGGAATGAACCTGAAAAACTGGTTTTTAAGCCCTGCTCGTTTTGAGAATCATCGTTTTATGAAATACAACAATTTCAACTTAGATGATATTGCCAATGCCAGCACGAATTATGAAGTCAACATAAAAATTCCAAATAAATATTCAATTACTACTGATTTGAATTTGGTTTCGAAAGAGGAAACCAATGTTGATTTCAGTACTTATTTCTTTTCCGGAAACGACAGAACCGATTTTAATTTTTTTATCGAAAAACAAAATAGTTTCAGAAGTTATGAAAATGGTTCTGTAGAAGTACTTACCAATCTTAAAAACAAAAAGATAAGCGAAATTCAGAAAGCAATTATCATCAATCGCGTGGTGAGTTTTGCCAGTGCTTTTATTGGTAAATATCCGCACGAAAAAATAACGGTTTCTCAAACTGATTATGATCGAAATCCGTTTTATGGTCTTAATCAGCTTCCGTCGTTTATAAGTCCGTTTTCTGATGATTTTATTTTCGAAATCACCTTTCTAAAAACGTATCTAAACAATTATCTTAAGAATAGTTTAAAGCTTGATCCCCGTAAGGACAATTGGGTTTATGACGGAATCCAGATTTACAGCATGATGAAATTCATGGAAGAAAATCATATAGATCAAAAGATGCTAGGAAGACTTTCAGACATGAAACTCTTTAAAAGTTATAACATTACCAATTTGACTTTTAATGAGCAATACAGCTATTATTATATGCTGATGGCGAGAAAAAATCTGGATCAGCCACTTGGAGATCCAAAAAATACACTGATAAAATTCAACGAACAAATTGCCAGTAAATATCGTGCAGGTTTAAGTTTGAGTTATTTGGATGATTATTTAAACCATGATATTGTTCCTGAAAGCGTACAGGAATTTTATAGTTTAAACAAAACAGCACAAACGAATCGTTATGATTTCGAAAAAATACTTTCTAAAAACAGTAACAAAAACATCGATTGGTTTTTCAATACCATTATAGACTCGAGAGATATTATCGATTATAAATTTTCGAATGTATCGAGAACGAAAGACAGCGTACAATTTCAGATTAAAAACAAGACGAATAATTTTGTTCCGATTCCGGTTTATGGAATCAAAAAAAATGAAGTCGTTTTTAAAAAATGGATTGAACCAAAAAATAATGATTCGATCTATGAATTTGACAGAAAAAAGGCGGACAAAATTGTACTGAATTACGACAATGAAGTTCCGGAGTATAACTTAAGAAACAACTGGAAATCACTTAAAAGCCTTGTAATTACAAATCGACCAATCAAGTTTAATTTTGCCAAAGATCTCGAAGATCCTTATTACAATCAGATTCTCTACATCCCTACACTTACGTATAATTTATACGATGGTATAACACCCGGAGTACGTTTTCATAATAAAACCATTCTCGACAAACCATTTACGTTTGATGTTAATCCTGCTTATTCTATCAAAGCCGGAACAATTTCAGGATCTTCGGCCTTTGTTTGGAGCGAGTATTACAGAAACAGCACATTATATAATGTGAGATATTCTATTAGTCAGAACTACTTTCATTACGCACCGGATGCCACTTATTTAAGGCTGAATCCGATGGTGCAGTTTAGAATTCGCGAACAGAATTTCAGAGACAATCGAAAACAACTTATCCTTTTCAGACAGGTTATTGTAAATCGTGAAGACAGTAAATACATTACCGACAATTCAAAACCCAATTACTCCGTTTTTAATGCGCGTTATTCGAACACTAAAACCGAATTGATTGACCATTTTAGTTATATGAATGATCTTCAGTTTGGAGGAAACTTCGGTAAAATTGCCGGAGAAGTAGAATACAGACGTTTATTCGAAAACAATCATAGACTAAATTTACGATTGTATGCCGGAACTTTTTTGTACAACACAACAAATTCAGATTATTTTAGCTTTGGTTTAGACCGGCCAACGGATTATATGTTCGATTATAATTTTTACGGACGATCTGAAAGCACCGGATTTTTTAGTCAGCAATTTGTGATGGCCGAAGGTGGTTTTAAATCAAAATTAGCGCCAGCCTACGCCAATCAATGGATGACAACATTAAACGCCAGCTACTCGATCTGGAATTGGGTCGAAGTTTACGGCGATATTGGACTCATGAAAAGTAAACATCAAAGTGAGAATTTTGTTTACGATAGTGGGATCAGATTAAATCTCGTTCCGGATTATTTTGAGCTTTATTTTCCTGTTTATTCAAACAACGGGTGGGAAATTTCTCAAAATAAATACAATGAAAAAATACGATTTGTGATCACACTTTCGCCAAAAACATTAGTCAATCTTTTTACTAGAAAATGGTTTTAATTGAATAAATTTTAAACAAAAACATGCATTATTATCACTAAACTGCAATTTTACATAGAAATACATTAAAAAATATACGTAGTTTTTTGATTTTAAATACATATAATTAAATTATATTTATTTTAAAGAATTATGATTATTGATTGTTTTTAAGTAATTTCGCAGTCTAACATGACCCCTCAAGATTATGATAAAAGAAAAAAGCAATACTACACTAACATTTGAAGATTTCAAAACGGAGGTATTGAACGACTACAGGATTGCAGTTACCAGCCGCGAATGTAGCCTTTTAGGTCGTAAAGAAGTATTAACGGGAAAAGCCAAATTTGGAATTTTTGGCGACGGAAAAGAAGTACCACAGCTTGCTATGGCAAAATCTTTTAAAAACGGAGATTTCCGTTCCGGATACTATCGCGATCAAACTTTTATGATGGCTATTGGAGAATTAACTCCTAAACAATTTTTCGCAGGTTTATACGGTCACACTGATTTAGATTTTGATCCAATGTCTGCCGGAAGACAAATGGGCGGACACTTTGTAACGCACAGTTTAAACGAAGACGGATCCTGGAAAGACTTAACAAAACAAAAAAATTCAAGCGCAGATATATCGCCTACAGCAGGACAAATGCCAAGACTATTGGGATTAGCTCAGGCTTCTAAAATTTACAGAAACGTTGACGGAATCAAAACCAAAGACAAATTCTCTGTAAACGGAAACGAAGTTGCCTGGGGAACTATAGGAAACGCAAGTACCTCTGAAGGTTTGTTTTTTGAAACCATAAATGCTGCCGGAGTACTGCAAGTACCAATGGTAATGAGCGTTTGGGATGATGAATACGGAATTTCGGTTCACGCAAGACATCAAACAACAAAAGAAAACATATCTGAAATTCTAAAAGGATACCAACGCGACGAAGACGCAAAAGGGTATGAAATTTTTAGAGTAAAAGGCTGGGATTATGCAGAGTTAGTTTCAACTTACGAAAGAGCCGCAGCAGTTGCCCGCGAGCAACACGTTCCGGTTTTAATACACGTAAACGAATTAACACAACCACAAGGTCACTCGACTTCAGGTTCTCACGAGCGTTATAAAAATGCCGAAAGACTGGCTTGGGAAAAAGATTTCGATTGTATTCGCCAAATGCGTTTATGGATGATTGCCATCAATATTGCATCGCCTGAAGAATTAGCCGAAATTGATGCCGAATTGAAAAAAGAAGTTCTTGAAGCTAAAAAAGAAGCATGGAACTCTTTCATCAATCCAATTATCGAAGATCAAAAAAATCTGTTGATTTTACTAGAGCAAATTTCCGCTGCAAGTATCAATCATAAAGATAAAATACAAAAATACATTTCAGAATTAAGCGCTATAAAATCTCCTCTAAAAAAGGAAATGCTGGTAATCGCCAGAAAAATATTGCGTTTTATCGAAATACCAAACAGCAAAGTATTATTATCTAATTGGATCACCAATTATATCGAAATCACGCAACCAAGATTCAGCAGTCATTTACACTCAGATTCAGATAAAAATGTTTTCTCTGTAGAAAAAGTACTTCCTGAATATGCCGATGGTGCAAAAGCAGACCAGGATGGCCGAATGATTATTCGTGACAACTTTGATGCCTTGTTTACCAAATATCCTGAAACACTAATTTTTGGTGAAGACGTAGGAAACATTGGTGATGTAAACCAAGGTCTTGAAGGAATGCAGGAAAAATACGGAGAACTTCGTGTTGCCGATGTTGGTATTCGTGAGGCTACTATTGTAGGTCAGGGAATTGGAATGGCCTTAAGAGGTTTACGCCCAATTGCAGAGATTCAGTATTTAGATTATTTACTATACGCGATTCAAATCATGAGCGATGATTTGGCTACGTTACAATATAGAACTGTTGGTAAACAAAAAGCACCGCTAATTATCAGAACCCGCGGACATCGTCTTGAAGGTATCTGGCATTCAGGTTCACCAATGGGTATGATCATCAACGCCGTTCGTGGTATTCATGTTCTCGTGCCAAGAAACATGACACAAGCAGCAGGTTTTTATAACGCTCTTTTAGAGACTGACGAACCGGCTTTAGTAATCGAATGTTTAAATGGTTACCGATTAAAAGAAAAAACACCTTTAAATTTTGGTGAATTCAAAACGCCAATTGGTGTGGTTGAAACCCTAAAAGAAGGTTCAGATATTACTTTAGTTTCTTACGGATCTACTTTAAGATTAGTAGAACAAGCCGCAACTGAATTATTAGAATTAGGCATTGATTGTGAAGTAATCGATATCCAATCTTTACTTCCGTTTGACGTAAATAAAGACATTGTAAAAAGCATTGCCAAAACAAACCGTCTTTTAGTAATCGACGAAGATGTTCCAGGTGGAGCCTCGGCTTTCATCTTACAACAAATTCTTGAAGAACAAGACGCTTATAATTACCTTGACAGTAAACCGCAAACCCTAGCTGCAAAAGCACACAGACCGGCTTACGGAACCGATGGTGATTATTTCTCTAAACCTTCTGCCGAGGATATCTTCGAGAAAGTTTACACGATGATGCACGAAGTAAATCCTTCTAAATTCCCAAGTTTATACTAAGAATTTTGTCTGATTTTAGAATATAAAAAAAGCTCCAATCTTTATGATTTGGAGCTTTTTTTTTTCGTCGACACCACAAGAGCTCCCAACAATTGGAATTTGGAATTTAAATATTTGGAATTTAAATATTCAGGAGCTATTTCCTGCTATCCGCTCCAATCTTATCAGGGCTAGGGCATTCGTTTTCATAAGAAACACTCGTTTGTCTTAACGCCTCGTTTGTCATCCTGAGCGAAGTCGAAGGCGCACCAATTGGAACACTGGCTTCGACTTCGCTCAGCCTGACATGCGCAAAGACTAAAATAAGCCTAATATTAAAAATCCGCGCAAATCTGCGTTTTCGCGATAGCGAATCCGTTCAATCTGCGTCCAAATACAACTAATTAAATATCTCGCAACATGGCACGAGCCCTTTCTAAATCCTCAGCTGTATCGATCCCAATACCAACATGAGTGGTCTCCACCATTTTAATACGCTTTCCAAATTCTAAATAACGTAATTGTTCTAATTTCTCAGAAGCCTCTAAAGACTTCATTGGTAAACTATAAAAATCTAACAAAGCCTGTTTTCTAAAAGCATAAATCCCAATGTGCTGAAAATAATGAACACCTACATCTTTATCTCTAGGATACGGAATAACCGATCTTGAAAAATACAACGCAAACTGCGATTGATCTACCACCACTTTTACATTATTTGGGTTATTTATTTCGTCTTCATCTGTGATTTCACGCATTAACGAAGCCAAATCAACCTTACGATCTACATCATCTTTAAAAACCGATAAAACCTGCTCTAAAGGCTCCGCTTCTGTAAAAGGCTCATCGCCTTGCACATTTACTACAATATCAACATCAAGGCTAAATATAGCCTCAGCAATACGATCACTACCTGATTCGTGTTCTTTGATGCTCATAATCGCTTTTCCTCCATTCGAAACGATTTCATCAAATATCAAATCTGAATCTGTTACTACAAATACATCATCAAACAATTTTGTCGCCACAGCAGCTTCATACGTTCTTAAAATCACTGTTTTGCCACCAAGATCCTGCATCAATTTTGCAGGAAATCGTGTTGAAGCATATCGCGCCGGAATTACCGCTATTATTTTCATTTTTTAATTTTTTAAATTTCATTTGCTTAGCAAAAACTAAGCTTTATGTCTGTATAATTTCAATATCGTTTTTTATTAACTCTAGAGTTTGTCCAGAAAATCCTTCTGCCAAATAGTTGCTTTCTTTTTTAGTCGAATTATTTGTGATCAAAATAAGATAGTATTTTCCAGATCTGGGAAGTGTATCTTCCATAATCGAAAATTGATTTTCATTTAATAAAAAAACCTCCCTGAATGCAATTTTTCCAAGCCAGCTCATTTTTTCTAAAATCAAAAGTCCTTCGTTAGAATCTATTATAATTTTAAGAGAACCTTTTACAATCAAAAGCCCAAGTCCCATTAACAAAAGTACTACAAGCAAAACAGGAGTCATTTCTGTTTCCCCCATTATCAATAAAATAATTTCCACAAATATTCCACCAATAATTAGCGGACCCAAAACAACTTTTTTAGATGATTGATATGTTTTAATATTTTCACTTGATAATTCCATGCTGAAACAAATATACCTATTCACAATCAGGTATTAAAAATATATTCCTAACATATTTCTCAAATAACTAAATATTAATATCTTAGAAAATATTTATTTTTAAAATAAAAAACAATGAAAAGATTTCTAGCTACCCTTCCATTCTATTTCTTTTTAATTTTTAGTTATTCGGCTTTAAGCCAAAAAAACAATGCCGAAATAATCAATTCGTTTTCGGATCGCATTTTTGAAGGAAAAGGATATCACCCCATCTCAACCCTTAAATGGAAATATAAAACCGACGGCAGAATATTCTCTTCGCCAATTGCAAAAAACGGTATTGTCTATATGGGCAGCGAAGATGGATTTCTATACGCCATCGAAGAAAAATCAGGAACTGCAAAATGGAAATTCAAAACCAATGGAGCCATTCATAGCTCACCGAGTATTTTAGACAATATTATCTATTTTGGAAGTTTCGACGGGAATTATTACGCCGTAAATACTAAAGACGGAAAATTAATCTGGAAATTTAAAACAGGCGGAGAACACTGGATTGGCGAAAATGGAAGATGGGGAATGAAACCTGAAACGCAATACATGGACGATTTATGGAGTTTTTATATTTCATCACCCGTTGTATATAAAAACGGAAAATCGGCTTTGGTTTTATTTGGAAGCAGCGACGGAAACGTTTATTCCGTAGACGCTAAAACCGGAAATTTAAAATGGAAATTCAAAACCAACGGCCCCGTTCACGGAACTCCGGTAATCGATAAAAACAAAATTTACATTGGAGGCTGGGACGCAACTTTGTACGCCCTAAACGTCGAATTCGGAAAAGAAATCTGGCATTTTGCAACCGGAACACAAATGGGTTTTACAGGAATACAATCATCTGTTGCGGTCTCAGATGGTAAAGTTTATTTTGGCGCCAGAGAACCGTTCTTTTTCGCCTTAGATGCCGAAACCGGAAAACAAATCTGGAAATACAATGCCGAAAATTCCTGGATCTTAAGTTCTGCCGTTATAAGAGACAATACCGTTTATGTAGGAACTTCAGACACCTATGCCCTATTAGCTTTAGATGCCAAAACGGGAGCAGAAAAGTATCGATTTAAAGTAAATGGTTATGTTTACTCATCACCGGCAATAGCAGGAAACACAATTTATTTTGGTGATTTTACGGGTAATTTCTTCAGTTTGGATTTGCTTTCAAACGGGAAAACATCCAATTTTATAAGTACTGATAATCGCAAACAATTTGCGTCTTCAACTTTAAAAAATGATTTGTTAGATTTTCAATATGCAGGTCAAAATGATGATCTTTCTTTTTATGATAATAACAAAAAAGTAATGGACAGATTTTATCAATTGGGATCGATTGTTTCGTCGCCATTTATTAGTAACAATACCATTTATTTCGGAAGCGCTGATGGTTATTTATATGCTTATAATTTAGAAAAATAGAAGATTTTGTGAATCTATTTCTTACTGCTTTTTAGGCTGATATAACAAACGCATTTTACCGCAAAGCACGCAAAGTATTTTTATTTATAAAATTTTATAAAACGCAAAGTTCGCAAAGCTTTATCAATATAGCTTTGCGAACTTTGTGTTTTATAAGCGTAATCCCGAACAAAAAATCTTTGCGTGTTTTGCGGTAAAATATCTACATAATTTTTACAGATGTCATACTCAAAGAACCAGCTAACAACTTATCATTAAACAAACTCAGTTCTTCTGATTTTTCTTTTAAACCTAAAGTATACAACAAAGGCAAATAATGATCCGGAGTCGGAATCGCCAATTGAATCGCTTTGTTCATTTTTTCGAAATCAATTAAAGGCTGGAAATTCTCGTCTAATAAATAATTATTGATGGTTTCGCGCGCTTCAATTGCCCAGTCATAACCGTAATTATCTTTATCAAAATTTCTGAAATCAACCAGACGAAGATTATGAACGATATTACCGCTGCCGATAATTAAAACGCCTTTATGACGTAAGGATTGTAATTTCTGAGCCAACTCAAAATGATATTGTCCCGATTTTGTATAATCAATACTCAACTGAATCACCGGAACATTCGCCTCAGGATATAAATGTTTAATTACACTCCACGCGCCATGATCTAAACCCCAATGTTCATCTAAATCGACATGAACGGGATCTAAGATTCTTTTGGTTTCTAAGGCTAATTCCGGACTTCCTTTCGCAGGATATTGCACATCAAAAAGGGCTTGCGGAAAACCTCCAAAATCATGAATCGTTCTTGGCATTTGCATCGAAGTCACTTTGGTACCGTTCGTAAACCAATGCGCCGAAATACACAAAATCGCATTAGGTTGCGGCAATGTTTTCGCCAGATTACGAAAACCAGCCACAAACTGATTTTCTTCAATGGCATTCATCGGGCTGCCGTGTCCTAAAAACAAAACCGGCATTTTATCTGTATTCGAAAACGTTGATGAAATCGAATGTAAATCGTTTAGTGTTGTCATTGTAAAAATGTTTTCTTTTGCCACAGATTAAAAGGATTAAAAAAGATTTTTTCAAAATATTCAAAATCTGTGAGAATCATTTAAATCTGTGGCTAAACTTTTTATTCCTCAAAACTCTCGTCTTTAAATCCTATCAAATATAATTTATTTTTGGCACGTGTCATAGCGGTATACAGCCACCTGATGTAATCGCGATCGATTCCGTTTGGTAAGTATGGCTGTTCTATAAAAACAGTATTCCATTGCCCACCCTGCGATTTGTGGCAGGTTATGGCGTAAGAGAATTTTACTTGTAATCCATTAAAATATTCATTCTCTTTTACCTTCTGGAACTTCTTGAATTTAGTACCTTCATTTTCATAATCTTTCATCACTTCTTCGTACAAACGATTTGATTCTTCATACGTTAAAGACGGAGATTCACTTTTGATAGTATCTAATAACAATACCGTTTCAAAAGGTTTCTGATCCGGATAATCAACCATTCTGATTTTTACTCTGGCAAAATTAAATCCGTATAATTCCTTGATTCCAAACAATTCTAAAACCTCGATAATATCTCCGTTGGCAATAAATCCCGCTTCATCGGTTTCTTTTAGCCAGAAATAATTATTCTTTACCACCATCAGGAAATCCCCAACCGAAAGTTCGCTTTCTTTAAATAAAATCCTAGTTCTGATTTGTTCATTATATTGATTCGCACGTTTATTCGAACGAACAATAAATGCTGTATCCTCAATACTATAATTACTGTAAGCCGAGTTGATAGCATCCTGAATATCATACCCATCCGTTAAACGAACAATATCTTTAAACCTTTTTACATCAAATTTAAATTCGGTAATAAAACTGTCTTTCAGTAATTCACGCAATTCTGTTGCATTGTACAAAATCCCAGAACTTTCTTCCTGACGCATTACTTCGTCCAGTTCGATATGTTCGATTTCTTTGTCATAATGCACCGCAAGAGTCTGCACATCAAGTGCCGGACTTATATCTAAATTTACCGGAGGCAGCTGAGCAGTATCTCCTAAAAGAATCATTTTGCAATTGGTTCCGGAATATACATACGAAATCAAATCATCGAGAAGCGATCCGTTATCGTACAATTTCGAATCAGAATTGCTGTCTGAAATCATCGAAGCCTCATCGACGATAAAAATGGTGTTTTTATGTTTGTTTAATTGCTTGGTAAAAGCCACGCCTCCGCCAGCAGATTTTTTAGGAAAATAGATTTTTTTATGAATTGTAAACGCGGGTGTATTCGAATAATTCGCGATTACTTTTGCCGCGCGACCTGTTGGTGCCAGCAAAACAAACTTTTTATTAATGTCTCCCAGATTGTTTACAATGGTCGAGATCACGGTTGTTTTTCCCGTTCCGGCATATCCTTTCAGGACAAAAATCGTATCGTTGTGCGTATCTGTTAAGAAAATAGCGATTTTTTGAAAAAAAATATCCTGCTTATAAGTGGGCGCAAAAGGAAATCGTTTTTGCAAAACGCCGTAAAAAAGTGATGAATTCATAGGGAAAAATTGAACTACAAAGTACGGGCTTTTAAATGGCAATGTCAATTAATCTTTTTCACCATATAAGTGATATAAGTTCATATTATTCTGGAATCAATACAAAAGCTTTGACCTAATAATCGCATAACTAAAGACTTACTCTAAAACATCAATAATAACGTTCTTAAACCTATAAGTAATTTAAGTTTTGTATTTATTGCGTTCAATTAATATGAACTTATATGGTAAACAAAATTTAACCGTACTTTAAAACCCAATTAAAATTGTTTTTCGAAATTGCAATTATAATAGTTCCTTTTTAATTTGTAAGTTTGTAATCGCCTTAAATTCTTTCTTGTAAAACAGGTAACGAATTGTAAATCAATATGTCATTGCAAAATACTAACATCACTTCAAAAAATTACAAAAAGCTTTCTATTCAGGTTTCGTTGAATGGATTTTCATTTTGTTGTTTTGATACTTTAAATAATACCATTACAGCCTTTAATGAAGTCAATTTTGATACTACGCAAAAAACATCAAAAATTGAAGAATTATACAGCGCTGCTTTCAAAAATCATCCTGAATTAAAAGAAACTTACGACGAAATCTTAGTGATTCACAACAATAATCTTTCGACTTTTGTTCCGGCTCCTTTATTCGACGAAAACTATTTGGGAAGTTATTTACAATACACCACAAAAGTTTTTGAAACTGATTTTTTTACTTTCGATAAAATTTCGAATTACGAAATGAATTCCGTTTACATTCCGTATGTCAATATCAATAATTTTCTAATTGATAATGTTGGTTCTTTCGATTACAAACATGTCAATAGTATTTTGGTCGAAAAAATCCTTGAAAGCTCAAAGAACAATGACGAGAAAAAAATGGTGATTAATTTTAATCCAACTCATTTTGAAGTTATTGTTGTTCAAAATCAAAAGTTACTGTTATTCAATTCGTTCGAATATCAGACTCCGGAAGATTTCATTTATTATATCCTTTTTACAGCCGAACAATTGAGTTTGAATCCGGAAAGTTTTCAACTTGAATTATTAGGTACCATAAATCAAAACGATCCGTTTTATGCGATTGCATACAAATACATTCGTCATATTTCATTTTTGGATGTAAGCACATTACAGCAAAAAAACAGCTACTCAACTGCACAAAATCAAAAACATTATATTTTATTTCAATCATGAGAATCATTTCAGGAAAATACAAAGGACGACGCATTTTTCCGCCAAAAAACCTTCCTGTAAGACCTACGACTGACATGAGTAAAGAAGCATTATTTAATGTTTTGAACAATCATTTTAGTTTTGACGGCTTAAAGGTTTTAGACTTATTTGCGGGAACAGGAAACATTAGTTATGAATTCGCTTCACGCGGAAGCGCTCCTATTACCTCTGTTGATGGTGATTTTGGATGCGTAAAATTCGTAAAACAAGTAGCATCAGAATATGATTTTGATATTGCTGCCACAAAAAGTGATGTTTATAAATTTTTAGACAATTGCAAAACTTCTTACGATATCATTTTTGCTGATCCTCCGTACGGATTAGATCAGACGGCTTTTGAAAAAATTGTTTTAACGGTTTTCGAAAGAGAGTTATTAAACGAAGACGGAATGATGATAATCGAGCATTCTAAGTACACCAAAATGGAACATTTAAGCAATTTCTCTTTTCAGAAAAGTTATGGAGGTTCGTTTTTTAGTTTTTTCGAATTAAACTCAACTGATGATGAGGAAGAATTAACCATCAAATTAAATAAAGCGACAGAAGACGACGAAGGTTAATTTTGTTTGAATATTAATAAGCTCAAATGGAGCGAAATTGAGATTTTATAATAGCTCGATTTCGCTCCATTTTCAATAATTTAATTTCTAAATTTAGTTTTTAAATTATAGCCACAGATTAAAGGATTAAAAAGATTTAAAAAAATCCGCTCAATCTGCAAGATCTGCATGAAAAATATTAGATACATTAAGTTTTAATTTACTCGATCTGTGTTTTCTTCCATCTTTTTTCCTGTAAACTCAGTTTCTTTTACTTTCCCGAAAGAATATCTTATCGAAATTGAAATTTCACGATCATCAACCAAATATATTGCTTTTGAGTTGATATTGTTGATCGTAAAAACTTCTTCTTCATTGATCTTTTTAAATACATTATTAAAGTTCAGACTACAATTCCAGTTTTTAAAGAACGTTTTTGAAACTGCCAAATCTAACATTGCTCTGGTATTTCTTTCAAAAACACCTTTATTTTGTTTCGTAACTCCTCTAAAACCAGCAACTAGCGTATATCCTTTCTGGAGTTTAAATTCGTTATTTGAATAATAATACGCATACGGTTTTGAAGACAAAAATACCGCCGAAGCATCTTCTATTTTCTCGGAAACAAAAACGAAAGAGTTTGTTATTGTCCAGAATTTATACGTAAAGGGAACTTCGAAATCGAGAACAAACGCAGATTCTTTATCAAAATTAACGTCCTTGAAGGTCATTATATTCAAGTCTTTATCATAGAAAAAGCTATTGTAAACCGGATCTGTATTTTGATAATACGTTAGCTTAACCGATTTATCATGATATTGAAATGTCGACGAAATCTCATTGACAATAGTAGGATCAAGATTAATATTTCGGGCATACAAAAAATACGGATTTATATAAGTTGTTCCCTGACTTAAAGAAGAATAATTGGGTCTCGAAATACTCTTAGCATAGTTTACACTAATGTTTTTGGTACTGTCTATGGCAAATGAAAATTGTGCTTTCGGGAAAAAATTAGTGTAGTTTTTATTGATTAAAGGCGACAAATCGGTTTTAAATTTTCCGTCGACATTAGTATTTTCTACTCTAAAACCTAAAGAGAAATCGACTTTTTTAATTTTTCCGGAAAGCTGACTATAACCCGCCAGATTTTGTTCTCTAAAATCATAATGGGTTATTTCACTTTCGTTATTTCCATAATCAAATATATCCGAATCTGATTTAGAATCAGCAGAAGAAAACAATCCTCCAATTTCAAATTTCATTTCATTTTTAAACTTCTTTTCAATATCAAGTTTTCCCGAAAAAACGTTAACCTTAAATTTCTGATCGCGAAGTTGCGTCAATTCCAATTGAGTATTGTTGTAATTGTTTTCCACCTCACTCCACATTCCCTGATCGAAATTAGAATATTGAAAGCCCGTAAAAACCTGCGTATCTATCGCTTTTATCTTTTTAGAATAATTAAGAAATGAGTTTATAAAATTCTTTTTATTAGCATTATCACTATAGGTTAAGACATTATTTACGACCTCTTTATTTTTATTATAAGTAAGCGTATTAATAGGAAAAACATCTTTTTGAAGCTTACTGTTTACACTAAACGAAAAATAATCATCTTCGTTTATTTTATAAAATAAGCTTCCGCCAAAGATAAATTGCCTTTTCTTAGAATAAGCCGTTACATCATATTTAGACGCAATTTCCGCATCTGGAATCTGATAATCAATACTATGATTTTCCCAAGGCTGTAATTTATTATAACTAAAGTTGGCTTTCCATTCGATCTTATTCTTTTTAAAACTGGTGTTGAATCCCATATAATTGTTGTACTTTTTCTTAAAAGAAGCCGTCTCATAAATCTCAGTTCTAAAACCGTCTTTTTTACTAAATTTTCTGGTAATCAAAATTACGGAACGCCCTTCGGCTTCATATTTAGAAGATGGATTCTGAATGATTTCGATCGTTTTAATATCGGCGACAGCCAAAGCATTCAAATCGTTCATTCCTACCTTTTGATTATCAATGTAGATTAAAGGATTTCCGCGACCAATAACCGAAATGCTTTCCTTATCAGAACTCACCTGAACGGTTGGTAATTTAGACAATAAATCAACCGTATTCGGAATTGAATTGTAAATAGAATTGGCTACATCAACTTTTATATTTCCGTTTGTATTGGTAAACGTTTTTTTGTTCTGAGCAACAACAACCTCTTTTAATGTGTTCGAAATACTATCTTTTGGCGTTTCATTTTGTGCGTATCCGAATAAAGAAAGCAGGAAAAAAAACAAAATCACGAAAATTTTAAAGGGCAAATAAGGGTTCATTTTTGGTTGGATTTAAAATTGGAATCCTGCAAAAGTGCTTCTAAAAAAAGGTTCCGTAGGTTAATTGAAGGTTAATGCGGAGTTAATGCGTTTATTATGTTGCAAAAACATTATTTTTGAATTGGGAAAATGACCCACGGATTTGTCGGACGCAACAGATTGACACAGGTTTATTATTTTATAAATCTGTAAAATCGAACTTGAATCTTAAATAAAAATCTGTATAAACCAGTTAGATCTGTGTCACCCGCGGCCCATAAGAGAAACAACTCATGAAACAAAGAATCAATTTATTAATCGCTTTTTCTGTCCTTGCTTTGATCGTTTTATCAACGGTGCAATGCTATTTGGTAAAAACGACTTACGATTATAAAGTGGCGCAGTTTCATACCGAAATTAAAAATGAAATCGCTAAGATCTCGAATAATTATAGTGATATCGATTCGGTTCTTGTTGCTAAAAAAGAGGTGTTGTACAAACAATTATCTGAAAATTATCTTCAGGGGAAAAATAACAAAGCCGACGTTAAAACTTATATTCTAGAAAATGAATACAATGATGTTTTAACGCAAAAGATTCAGCGCAAATTCAAGAGAGATTTACCCAACCTGAAAATCGATTTTGCGATTGTACTCAATAAATTTATATTGTACCAAAGCGCCAAAAAAGCCGATACTATTTTCTCTGATAAACCTTTTATTCAAAACAAATTATACGGCAATCTGGCTTCTTTAAACCAGGCTTTTTTAGTTCGAAGTTATGTTGGAACTTCCAGCGGAACTTTCGAAAATAAAAATTATAAGTTATTGACGGAGGATTCGATGTACGTGTCTGTAATCGACTGGGAAATGATTATTTTAGGAAGAATGACCTTTGTTTTAATTCTGTCCCTGCTTTCTATATTAACTTTAATAACGCTTTTTGTCATCGCTATAAAAGCCTTAATCAAACAGAAAAAAGTAAACGATATCAAGACCGATTTTATCAATAATATTACGCACGAACTTAAAACGCCCTTAACTACTTTGGGCATTTCGACCAAAATATTAGAACGAAAAGACATTCGTGACAATGACGAAAATTTTAATGCTATTGTTAATACGATTTCGCGCCAGAACAATCGTTTGCAAAGTTTGATCGATCAGGTTATGGCTAATTCTCTGGCTGAAAACGGAATCGAATTGCAAAAAGAAAAAATAGAAACGGAAGATTTTCTGTTAACAATCGTTAATGATTTTAAGATCACATATCCTGAAATTGATATTAAACCCCATTTTCAGACACAGAAAACCCATCTTATTCTGGATAAATTTTATCTGACTACAGCACTTTTAAATGTTTTGGAGAATGCGGTAAAATATGGTTCGAATACGATTATAATAAAAACAAATCTGGTTCAAAATCAATTTTCGATTAGTGTTGAAGACGACGGAATTGGCATTGAAAAGAACAAACAATCTCTTCTATTTGAAAAATTCTATCGCGTAGAACAAGGAAATCTTCATAACACAAAAGGCTTAGGTTTAGGCTTGTATTATGTCGATCAGATTATAAAAGCGCATCAGGGTTCTGTGAGCGTTGTGAGCGATTTAGGAAAAGGAACTCAGTTTACTATTTTATTAAAAGTTTAATATTACCTTATTTTGAAAAGACTACTTTTAGCTGAAGACGATTTTGATTTTGCCGGAATTTTAAAAAAATATTTAGAATTGCATCAATTTGAAGTAATCTGGGCAGAAAACGGAGAAATAGCTTTAGACTATTTTAAAAACCAAACTTTTGATATTTGTGTTTTTGATGTCATGATGCCAAAACTGGACGGATTTTCATTAGCAGAAAAAATAATTACAATCAACCCTGAGATTCCATTCATTTTTCTAACCGCCAGAAAATTAAAAGAAGATAAAATCATCGGATTAAAACTTGGTGCAGACGATTATATCATAAAACCTTTTGAAGTCGATGAACTCGTTCTGCGTTTGCAGAATATTCTAAAAAGAATCGAACAAAAAAGAACTCTTGAGGGAAATAATATAATTGAAATTGGCTCTTATATTTTTGATAATGAAAGGCTCACTTTAAACAATAAAAATCATGTACAGCAGCTCACAGAAATGGAAGCTTCTCTTATTGAATATTTGTATCTAAATCATAATCAGTTATTAAAGAGAGATCAAATTTTGATGTCGGTCTGGAAAAAAGACGATTATTTCTCCGGCCGAAGTATGGATGTTTTTATCAGCAGACTTAGAAAATATTTTAATTCAGATCCTAAAATCAGCATTGAAAGCACTCGAAATATCGGGTTGGAATTTAAAATAGAAAAACCTTGATTTCTCAAGGTTTTCTACTATATTTTTTATTATTTTCCTATAACCCAGCCTAGAGTAAAGCTACTTACAGGTACAAATTCAGTATCGTATTTATCAAAATTTACTCCCGGACCCAAATGCACCTCAAGATTGAATCTGCTTTTGTAAGTTCGCTGAAAACCCCAAAGTGCTGCTATCGTAAAAGAAGGATCATAGTTTCCATATTTACGTTGGTATTGAATGACTTGAAGTTATAGTAAGCAGATGCAGCTACAAAATTACCTGAATTATGAGCAGTTCTTTTTCCTTTACCAGCTCTTTTTTCTAAATTATAATAATGACGAAACTGTTCATTAATCATAGGAAAAATATACAAACTTGATTCATGATAATAACTGCTATAACGATAGCCAACTCCTAAACTTACCTCAGAATAAAGTGTGTTTTTGGTATCAAAACCATGCTCATAAACAAAGCCGGGAAACAACATATTAATCTTAAACTGATTTTTCGCGACAGAAACCGGAGCATCATCCTGAGCCTGAACAGCATTAATAAAAAGAACAGATAAGATCAATAACAGGTAATTTTTTTTCATAATTGATTTTAAGTTAATTAACGTAAAAATAGTACTTTAACGAAACAACTATCGTATAATTCTAAATATTTTCTGACTATACATTAATAATCTATTTTACTGTAAATGATATAAGTTTTAGAATCAATTGTATAACGCCACCTGCAAACTGCGTAATACATTTGTAATGAAAACTTTAAATCAAAACATCATGAACCTAAAAAGATTTTTCGGAGGGTTACTTACCATCCTCGGAATAGTAGGATTGATTTACACTGCGGTTATATTTGCAGGTACTTCAGGCGAAACAAGAGACATTAAATCGTTAATTATTTACGGTATACTAGGTATTGTATTTTTTATGTCCGGAATTAGTTTAGTTCGTGCGACAAAAGACGAAGCCTAATTTTAAGACAATAATACATTACTTATTTTTTCATACAGAGGAGTTTTTACGCCATATTTCAAACCTTCTTCTACAACAAATTTTGTAAGCGAAGTTGCTTCTATTTTATTACCCGCCAAATAATCTCTGTGCATAGATGAAGTCGCTTCTTTAGGCGATTTCTCTAGTTTTAGGATAGTCTGATTTACAATATCGTCAGGTAATTTCAAACCTTTTGCTTTAGCAACCAATTCGATTTCTTTCAGCAATTCTACATAAATTGCCTTAGCATCCGGATCGTTTAAAATCTCACCAATATTCTGGTTTAAATAAGAAGTTGCAGATGCCAGTGCCGAAATAAATATGAATTTCTCCCAAACAGTTTCCTCAATATTATCTACCAGATAACTTTCGATTTTAGCCTTTTGAAAAATCTCCTGCAATTCATTCAACTTTGCAACTGAAGCGGTTTTAGAACCAAAAAACAACTTTTCGTAAAAACCAATCTTTCGGATTGTTCCCGGCGAAAAAATCATCGAAATAATATAAACACAACCTTGCAAAACCTCATTTTCAGGAAAGATTTTCTGAATTCGCTCCGGTGCATCAACACCATTATATAAAGGCAGAATTGTCGTTTTTAGCGTAATACACTTTTGTAACGAAAGCAAACTTTCCTCGATATCATACGTTTTTGTAGCGCAAATTAAATAATCTAATTCGCCAATTTCAGCCGGATCATTAGACACCAATTTAGGATGCACAATAATTTCTGAATCATCGGTAATGATTTTCAGTCCGCTTTCGGCAATTACTTTTTTGGTTTCGCCACGCGCAATAAAAATCACCTCGACATCATCAGACTTATAATACGCTTTCGCTAAAAGTCCACCAAAATAACCACCTACTCCACCAAGTCCTAAAATTCCAATTCTTTTCATATTTAAGTTTTTTTTTGCTACTAATTACACGAATTAAAAATAATGTATCCATATAGTTTGTCCTTTCGACGAAGGAGAAATCTCCACAAGAAGCTCGACAAAGATTGCGGAATTGCTACTGTGATCCTTCCTGCGTCAGGATGACAAGATTGTGGTTACTTCATTTTTAACAAATAAAAAAAAATCCGTATAAATCCGCGCTTTCGCGAAAGCGAATCCGTACCATCCGCGTGCCATTCTACACAAAGCAGAGCAACATTACTCCTCTAAAACAGGATCTAAATTAAGCTCCGTAAAATCTCGTTCACTTTTAGAAATTACAATCGTTGCTACCGTATTTCCAATCAAATTAGTTATCGCTCGCGCTTCGCTCATAAATTTATCCACTCCCAGTAAAAAAGCCAAACCTTCGACCGGAATTTTATGCAATGCCGTCAAAGTCGAAGCCAGAACTATAAATCCGCTTCCGGTAACGCCCGCCGCACCTTTTGAAGTAATCATCAGGATTCCGATTACGCTCAGGATTTCAAAAAAACTCAAATGAACATCATACAATTGCGCCAGAAATATCACCGACATCGACAAATAAATCGAAGTTCCATCCAAATTAAAAGAATAACCCGTAGGAATCACCAACCCCACAACCGATTTACTACAACCCATTTGCTCCAGCTTTACCATAATACTTGGCAAAGCAGCCTCAGAAGATGAAGTTCCCAGAACCAGCAAAAGTTCTTCTTTTATATATTTTAAAATCGAAAGAATACTAATTTTATAATATCTCAAAATGCTTCCCAAAATCAGGAATACAAACAACGCCATGGTCAGGTAAACACACAACATTAATTTCCCTAAGGGAATTAATGTTCCTAACCCGAACTTACCAATAGTATAAGCCATTCCGCCAAAAGCACCAATTGGCGCGAGATACATCACGTATTTCAATCCCAAAAAAACTACTTTCGAAAAGCGTTCCAGAATCAAAATCGTTTGTTCTCTTTTTTTATAAAAATTCAGCGCAATTCCGCAAACAATCGCCGCCAATAAAACCTGTAATGTAAAATTCGAAAAGAAAAACTCCAGCCACGAAAAATTTTTGGCTGCACCATTTGTATATTGACTTGCATCGCCCAAAGTCAAACCTGATCTATCAATTTTTCCGGGTTTAAATAAATAAGCAATAGCTACTCCAATTGCCAAAGCAACGGTTGAAACGACCTCAAAATATCCCAGCGCTTTAATCCCAATTCGGCCTACTTTTTTCAAATTTCCCATTCCGGAAATACCCAAAACAATTGTCAAAAAGATAATCGGACCAATAAAAAGTTTGATCAGTGCAATAAATTTAGCGCCCAGAATTTCCATCTTCACTCCATTTTCCGGCGAAAAATGTCCAAGCAAAATACCCGCAATAATGGCAATTAAAACCCAAAAAGTAAGATTGGTAACAATGATGAAAAAGGTACTTTTCTTTGGTTTATTAGAAGATTGTGGAGTGGTTATATTCATGAAAATAGATTAGAGAGTATCACAAATATATAAAAAATGCAGACCTATAAGCCGGATTCTGTCTCTGATAAATCAGAGCCTTATCATTTATCTAGATCCAACATTACTGTTGGACTCAAGCTACCTACCCTTCAACAACGGACGAGAAGCCCTTAAATGCTGATATACTTGGTATTTCACCGCATAGAGTTTACCTGGTTTCACTACAGCATTACCTGTACATACTTTCTGCTGCACTTGTCCTTGCGTTATTTCTAACACCGACGGGCGTTACCCGCTATGCTTCTCTGTGGTGTCCGGACTTTCCTCCCTCCCGATAAATCGGGACGACGATAAGGCGGTCTGCGGTGCAAAAGTAAGGATTTATGGATAAAGAATCCCTAAATTATATTATTTTAGTTTTTTGAAAATCTTATTTATCTTCAACTTCAAATACTTAACCATTAAAACTTCTCAACCAATTGAAAAAATTTTTGTATACTGTTTTAACGATAATAATTTTTATTTATGTGTCAGTCAATATCTTTCAGTTTTACAATGCTCATTATTTATTAGATACTGAAGCAGTTGTAAACATTTATCCGAATCTTCCCGACGAAAAAGTTGATAAATTCTTTTTACTGCCAGAGGGAACTTTTGATCCTAAAAAACATACAATAATTTACAGTTTTATAAAGTCCGATGCTTATCTATTAGATTACTACTATAATTTACCAATTTATAATTATAGCAGTCTTGAAAATTTAGATTGCAAGGAAGAATTTTCAAAAGAAAAACATTATCGTTTTAACCGAAACGAAATCGTCGATGATGGCATTTTGTATGTCAGATTATCAACTGATAAATCTGGTGGTTTTAACAAAGCAAAAGATTCTAAATCTACAATTGCAATAAGAATGTTGGCAGTAAGTTTCACCTTCGGAAAAATAAACAGCATTATTGTAAATAGCGATGGCGCAATCAGATATTGTGATTAACACCATTTTAAAACAATGAGTTTTATTTAAAAGATTTCATTCTATTTATTTAACATTTTAATTTTAAAATAGTTATCTTTAAAATCCATAATTTTAAAATTCAATATCATGATTAGAATGTATCACTACGCAACTGTTTCAAAAGCTCTGGATCAATTACATGAAAAAGGATTTACTTGTGATTTTAATCTAAACTCGGACCTGATTAAAAAAAATCCTGAAAAATTTGAAATTGTACATGTGTATCGATACGAAGGGGATTCGGACCCAGGCGATGAGGCAGTTGTATACGGAATTAAATCAACATCAGGCAAAAAAGGCGTTTATGTATCTGGCTTCTCAGCCGACTCAGATCAGGAAACCGCAAAGTTTTTATTTGATTTAAGCATTAAAGGAAGGTAAATAATAAGTCGCTGAGTGCAAAAGCTATTTTTCACTCAGCGACATAAATATCAACCCGTTATTTTCAAACTCTTAATCTTTCTGTTTTCTATATTAAATATTTAAACTGTAGGGATCGTTCCGCCATCAATTACAAACTCAGTTCCGGTTAAATAATTAGCTCTTGGCGAAACCAGAAAACCAACCAATTCAGCTACTTCCTCAGGATTTGCAGGTCGGCCAAAAGGAATTCCGCCCAAAGCATTCATAACACTTTGCGTTGCTTCTTCAATCGTTCCGTTCGAACTTTCGGCGATTCTTTCCATCATTCTTTGAGCCGATGTTGTCATGATCCATCCTGGCGAAACCGTAAGTACGCGAACGCCTTTTGGCGCAACTTCATTAGACAAACTTTTACTATAATTAATCAATCCTGCTTTTGCCGCTGCATAAGGCAAAGTCGAATCATACAAAGGTAATTTTCCCTGAATCGAAGCAATATGAATAATTACGCCCGACTTTTGTTGGATCATATCAGGTAAAAAACCACGATCTAATCGTACCGGAGCAAACAAATTCGCCTGAAATGTTTTTTCCCAATCTTCATCGTTCAAAACCTCAAAACCACCACCCGGAGTTTCTGAACTTCCCAGATTATTGATCAAAATATCCAGTTTCCCAAACGTACTTCTCACCTCTTCAATAACCTTCAAAGTTCCTTTCGAAGTACTTAAGTCTGCCGAAATAAAATGCATTTCGTCATTCTCAAACTCAGGTTTGTTTCTCGCCGTGATAATCACTTTTGCGCCAGCCTGCAATAATCGTTCAGCAATTGCTTTACCTGTTCCTTTTGTACCACCCGTTACCAAAGCAACTTTGCCCGACAATTCCTCATTAAAATTAAATTGTTTTTCCATTTTCTTCAGTTTTATAAAAGCAAATTTCGGCAGTACGACCGGTTCTCACAATTACGGAAAATCGAATTGCATACGGATAAATTTTTCCCCTATTGTCCAGTTTAGAACATTAGGTTAAATTTGTATTTATGTATGAAAGAAAAATTCCTTTGAACTTAAATTGTGGCCTCGACCTTATCGGCGAAGTGCTGTATGGCAAATGGAAAATCCGTTTGTTATGGTTCATCAACGAAGGCTTTCAGCGGCCAAGCGAACTGCAACGAAAAATTCCTGATGCTTCCAGAAGGGTTTTAAATATTCAGCTAAAAGAACTAGAGCAACACGAACTCGTTTCAAAAATTATCTACGCCCAAATGCCTCCCAAAGTCGAATACAGTCTTACCGATTTTGGCAAAACATTAATCCCTATAATTTCAGCCTTAGGCACGTGGGGCGATGCAAACGAAGACCGTTTAAGAAAAGCGATCTTAAAGCAGCCCTCAACTGATAGTGAAGAAGAATAATGTGATTTTTTAGGAGCTAATCCCGCTATTCGTTCCAATCTTTTGTGGCGAACCCCGCCACAAAAGGATTTCCTCTTCTATCGGGGCTAGGGTTTCAGGATTCATAAGAAGATTTAATATTTACAGAACTGATTTTTACGAACAAACCTTTGTCAAAGTTCGAAACTTTGACAAAGGTCTTCAGAACATTAACCACAATCTTTTCATCCTGACGCAGGAAGGATCACACTCGAAACTCGACAAAGTAATTCCGTAATCTTTATCATAGCACGCGGATGACACGGATTTGCTTTGCAAAAACGCGGATTAAAAGCGGATTTTATTCTTTTTTATTTCTTAAAATAAAGCAACCACAATCTTGTCTTCTTGAGAAACAAAGGATCGCACTAGTAATTCCGCAATCTTTGTCGAGCTTCTTGTGTGATCTTTCCTGCGTCAGGATGACACAGACGAAAATATTATTATGAAAACGGTTGTCCTAGCCCCGATAGTAGAGGAAATCCTTTTGTGTCCGCCGCGGCGGACACAAAAGATTGTAACGGATAGCGGGATTAGCTCCTAAAAAAAATAGTAATAAAATAGAAATTGAGGGACAAAAATGCGCAAAAAAAAACCGTATCAATCTGCGTTTTCGCTTTAGCGAATCCGTGTCATCCGCGTGCTATTTTTTTAGAAAGTTGCGCAAGTTGTAAAAATTTAAAATTTACTTTTCAAATCCATTCTTCCATGAAGAATTCTAATAATTTCAACTTCAGTGTTTGAAATAATCTGATAAAAAATTATATGCTGATTCGATTTAAAACCTAATAATTTCTCTGTTATATTATCATATTTTTTGCCGAGATTGGGATTTTCGGCAATTTCCTGGCAAGAACTCAAAAGTAAATTATAATATTTATCTGCCTGATTTTCTGACCATTCATCATAAGTATAATCCCAAATATTAGTCAAATCTTCAACTGCTTTATTGGTTAAATAATATTTAGCCATTTCTTTTCTTTGCTTTTAAGCTTTCAAGATGTTTCTTAGCATCGAAATTTTCAGCACGTCCGCTATCAATTCCGTCCTGAACGGCTTTTTTTAAAATAATTAATTTATTTTCTTCTTCTTCCAAAAGTCGTAATCCGGCTCTAACCACTTCACTAGCGTTTTTAAATCTTCCTTCAGAAAGACTATTTTCTATGAAGCTTTCAAAATGATTTCCCAGCGATATTGAAGTATTTCGTCCCATAGCATTTATAATTTAATTCAAAGTTACCTATTTTTGGTAACATTTCGAAATTCTAATTTATTTTAACTTCTTTTTTGTTTTTACTTGTGTAGTTAATTTGGCAACAACAAATATTTCATTCCTCATAAAAGTAAAAAATCCGTATAAATCTGCGCTTTCGCTTTAGCGAATCCGTGTCATCCGCGTACCATTTCAATACAAATAAAAAAGTCCATCATTTACGATGGACTTTCTATAACAGCTTATAAATAATTTATGCTGTTGGTATTTTCAATTTCCATCCTGGCTGAATCAGGTCAGGATTTTTAATGATATCTCGATTGGCTTCAAAAATTGCTTCCCATGAAACACCATGAGCTTTTCCTATTTTAGACAATGAATCACCACCTTTTACAGTATATTCTGTTGTTGTTCCTTCAGCCACTTCAATATTCATGACTACATCGGCTGATCTAAAATCAGGATCAATTTTTCCGTAAGCACTCCACAGTTTCTCTTTATCTTCTGCTGATTTGGCCTGACCATCAACATACAATACATTATCTTGTTCTCTTACCTGCAAATTTGCTATGCCTAAATTCGTAGCTAAATCTGTTAACTCTTTGTATTTATCTTTTACGCTCATGACTTCCTTATTTAATAGTTAACTTATTTTCTACCTTTTTAGGTTTTAATTCTTGTACACTTTTTATCAAATTTGGCAATTGCGCTCTTTTGATATCTCCCGTTAGTGTTACTACACCATCTTTTACTGTGGCAGTAACACCGCTATAGGTTTTTACGACTTCATTTACCGAAGTTGTCAAAACACCATCAGCATTAATTTCAACCGGAGCAGTTGTAGCTACAGGTTCAGGAGCTGGAATTTCGCAATTGTTTACTACAGTTTTCACTCCTTTTACTCCTTTTACAATATTCTCAGCATTTTGTTTTACTGTTTCATCGTTGCAAGTACCTGAAATTGTAGCAACACCTTTTACTACAGAAACTTCAACACCCGGAAGTGCGCTAATTTGTGCGTTAATGTCTTTTTGAATATCTGCATCTTTTGGACCACAGGCCACTAAGGAAACAGCAAGACCCATCCCTAATAAAATAGATTTAATTTTCATAATAGATATTTTTTTTAGTTGATTAAACATCTAAAGTTAACGAATAAATTAGCAACATATTACAAAATAATCCTACAATTTTTACATTATTACCATTTCTTAATATTAGCAAAACAAAAAAGTCCTGAATTTTACGATCCAGAACTTTTAAAATTTATTAACTATTCGTGCTGTTTGACATCATTATATTGCCAAAGTACATTTATAATTTTCCATTCGCCGTTTGTTTTTACAATGTGCATATAATCGATCCAGGCATCGGCTAGTAATTTTACAGAAGCTGTTCTTTCTGAAATATCCAAAAGTTTGATTTCCTTTCTTGGATTTTTAGGAAACTTATCTCCTTTTACATTATATGTCTCAGCAAGAATTACCATATTCTCTGCAAAGTATTCTGAAATATAATCTTTTTGAGCAGCCTTACTTCTAAAAACGGATCTTTTTACCAATCGGGGATGCAGAGCACTTTCCATCAATTTCGGATTCGGGGTATGTTGCGATTCAATATAAGCCAAAGCAACACGTTTGATGTCAATTGTATCTTGCGCTGTTTGAGCCTGAATCTGGAAAGAACAAAATACAATTGTAATTAATAAAAGGTGTTTTTTCATGGAAAAATTGGTTTTAGAATGAGATAGTTTTATGAGTGGATTTTAACAACTAATATACTGATATAATGAATATAACATTTCAAATATAATTAAATTAAAGGCTGCACTTAAATAAAAAAACTTACAAATAGTAAAATTATTAATGGATTTAAAACCATCTAAAAAACGAATCCTTACAAGATTACTTCGGGACGCTCAGGAAGACAAGTGTCAAGAAAAAAATCCGACTAAATCTGCGTTTTCACTTTAGCAAATCCGTTTTATCAGCGTTCAATTTCTGCAAGCTCTTATTTAAAAATATTAATTTAAAACTGTTACTCACTCACATTCAAAACAATCAAAATTCCTTCTAATATTTTATGATTTTCAGATTTGTGAATTGGCAATTTTCAGCCTATATTTGCTATCGAATAAAAAGAATATGGAACAATTTGTAGTATCGGCTCGTAAGTATCGCCCACAGACGTTTAAGGATGTTGTAGGACAAAAAGCTATTACCAACACTTTGTTGAATGCTATTGATAGCAATCACCTTGCTTCTGCCCTTTTATTTACAGGACCACGTGGAGTTGGTAAAACAACTTGTGCACGTATTTTGGCTCGAAAAATAAATCAGCCTGGATATGATGATCCTAATGAAGATTTCGCTTTTAACGTTTTTGAGTTAGATGCGGCTTCAAACAACTCGGTTGATGATATTCGTAATCTTATTGATCAGGTTCGAATCCCGCCACAAACCGGGCAATACAAAGTCTATATTATTGACGAGGTTCATATGTTGTCTTCGGCAGCTTTTAATGCTTTTTTGAAAACATTGGAAGAGCCGCCAAAACATGCTATTTTTATTTTAGCAACAACAGAGAAACACAAGATTATTCCAACGATTTTATCTCGTTGTCAGATTTTTGATTTCAAAAGAATTACCGTAAAAGATGCTAAAGAACATTTGGCAGAAGTTGCGAAAAGTCAGGGAATCGATTTTGAAGACGATGCTTTGCACATTATCGCTCAAAAAGCTGATGGTGCCATGCGTGACGCTTTATCTATTTTTGACCGTGTGGTTTCGTACTGCGGCACTAACTTAACACGTCAGGCTGTAACCGAAAATCTAAACGTTTTAGATTACGAAACTTACATTAGTATTACCGATTTACTTTTAGAAAATAAGATTCCGGATCTTTTATTAGCTTACAATGATATTCTGGCCAAAGGTTTTGACGGACATCATTTTATTGCTGGTCTGGCTTCGCATTTCAGAGATTTATTGGTAAGCAAAACTCCTGCTACAATCGCTTTGCTTGAGGTAGGTGAACAAGCGCAACAAATGTATGGCGTACAAGCCCAAAAATGTTCGCAGGAATTTTTACTTAAAGGAATTGATCTTGCAAATGATTGCGATTTAAAGTATAAATTGAGTCAGAACCAACGCCTTTTGGTTGAATTATGTTTAATGCAATTGGCCTCTATCAGCTTTGATGGAGAAAAAAAAAAGTTGAGCAATTCATAATTCCTCCTACTTATTATAAAAATAGTGGCTATTCTATAGTTGAAGTTTCAAAACCTCAAACAGAAAATCCAGGTTTAAAATCTCAAACTCCAAACGCGGAGCAAAATAGCAATGCTAATACTCAGAGCCAGGCTCAACCTGTCGCTCAAACTCCGGTAACTCCACAAGCTGAAGTTAGCAACGAGCCTAAAATCTCTGCCTTTTCTTTATCTAGTATTCGCAAGAAAAAAGAACTGGAAGCAGCTAGTCAGTCGTATGTAAAACCTACATCTGTAATGCCTACAGAAGATTTTACGGAAACTGAAATGTTAGTGCAATGGAATAAATATGCACAACGTTTGGGTGACAAAGGCCACAAAATTATGCAATCGTTACTATTGATTAATGATCCTACCTTAAACGGAACAGTAATTACTTTTGAATTGCCTAACGAGGGTTCTAAATTAGATTTTGAAGGACAGATTCACGGTCTTTTAGGACATTTGAAAGGACATTTGCACAATCACGATATTACGATTGAAGTGAATGTAAACGAAACTATCGAGATCAAACGTAGTCTTAATGATCAGGATCGTTACAATCGTTTGCTTGAAATTAATCCAAACATTGATCTTTTACGTACGACATTTGGACTGGATTTAAATGCGTAATACGCACTTCAAGTTGTTGGTATAACTGGAAATTTTAATTTTTTTTTTTGCTTCACTTTTTATTTTTGTAGTATTTTTTCTATATTTTTGACAGATTATATTTAAATCTTTAAAAATTGGAAAAGCAATTAGCAAACTCTGCACCGTTAGGTCTTCTAGGTTTTGGAATGACCACTATTTTATTAAACATACACAACATGGGATTTTTTCCCGTTAGCGCTGTAATTATATCAATGGGATTTTTTTATGGAGGAATTGCTCAGATAATCGCCGGAATTATTGCTTTTAAGCGATCGAATATTTTTGCTGCAACGGCATTTACTTCTTACGGTTTTTTCTGGATAACACTGGTTGGAATATGGATGTTGCCTGATACTGGAAACGCATTGGCAGGAGCTACACCCAACTCTTTTCTAGGAGTTTATTTGGCTCTTTGGGGAATTTTCACCGCTTTTATGTGGTACGGAACCTGGGGAGCAAGTAAGGTTCAGCAATTTGTTTTTCTTTCACTGACTGTTTTATTTTTCTTGTTAGCTTTCGAAAAATGGACAGGAATTGAATCTGTAGCTACTTTTGCAGGAGCCATTGGTATTATTTGCGGCAGCAGTGCTTTTTATTTGGCTATGGCCGAATTACTAGAAGAAGTAAAAGGCAAGAAAGTGTTACCTTTTTAAAATAGTATTTGCTATTTTTTGCCACAAATTTCACCAATTATATAAACTTGAATTCGTGAAATTTGTGGCAATTTTTTTTTATTTATTTCTTAATCCGAAATCATAGACTTTCTGGAGCCATTTTTCTCTTTGAAAATCATTGGCTGTTTTGATAATTCCGATATAAGTAACTTTTACAGGTTTTACTCCGCAGAATTCTAAAGTAGATTTTTTTAATTGATTGACACTTGGTCTTCCGAAAAATAATCTGTAGTACCATCCTGGCTGATCTAATGTAGTAATGATGTGTGCCGTTTTTCCTTTTAGCAATTTATCCCACCAAACTGAATTTTCTCTGTATTGAAATGCCATTCCGGGCAAAAACAAACGATCAATAAATCCTTTTGTGATGGCTGGCAAACCTCCCCACCAAACGGGATGAATCCAAACCAAATGTTCTGCTCTTTTAATTTTCTCCCAGGCTTCTAGTAAATCCGGCTCTAACTCGGTTCGTTTTTGATAACCAAATTGCAGGTTTGGATTAAAATTTAATGCCGCAATAGTTATGGTTTCAACTTGTGCTCCGGAAGCAATTGCGCCTTTTAGATACGATTCGGCAAGCCCGAAATTAAAGCTGGATGCATTTGGATGTCCGTTTATGATCAGTATTTTTTTCATGTGTTTTCTTTTTTACAAAAATACTATTCCGATGAAAATTGCTACCGGACAAATGTCCTATAAAACCGCTTTTCGAATACGACTTAAATGTCTTGGTGTAACACCTAAATATGATGCTAAATACTGAAGCGGAATCAATTGCAAATATTTTTGATGGTTTTGATACAATTCTTCGTAACGCTGTGTTCCTGATAGTTTCTGAAAAGATATCATTCGTTTTTGCAACGTTACATATTCCATTTCGGTCAACTTACGTCCTATTTCCTGCCAATGAATTCCCAATTGATACAGCTTTTCTAAACTTTCACGGCTCAGGACTTGCAACTCAGTATCGGCTAATGCCTGAAGATTTTCTTCAGCATTATTTTGCGTTATAAAACTGGAAAATGAAGCCATAAATTCGTTTTCGAATGCAAAACAATTGGTAATTTCATCTCCCTGATGATTGAAAAAATACGAACGTAAAATCCCCTTTTTGATAAAATAGATTTCGTTGCAAACCTGATTTTCTGTCAGTAAAAGTTCTCCTTTTTTAAGTTTTCGAAACGTAACTAAATCATCCAGAAGATCTAATTCATTTTGAGGTAAAACCTGAATAGACTGAAAAACTGATTTCATTATAATTTTTGAATAGATTAATTTTTTGAAGCAAAAACTCTCTCGATTCTTTTATCCGGTATAAGCCATAACAATGCTACGATTAAATAGGCAGCACCTGAAATCCATTCGTTGTAAAACGAAAAAATGATTCCTAAAACATATAAAACAGATGATGTATATCCTTTTAAATCCCTGCCAATAGCTTTCGCCAATATTGAATTTTCTCCTTCGTTGACAATTATAATGCGCTGTAAAATAAAATAAGCTACAGATGATAAAAACAATACTACTCCGTACAAAGTCATAGAAGCTTTTGCAAAATTATGCTCTCCCATCCAGCCTGTTGCAACCGGAATTAAGGACAACCAGAATAATAAATGCAAATTAGCCCACAGGATTTTTCCGCTTATTTTGGTCATTCCGTGAATTAAATAATGATGATTGTTCCAGTAAATTCCAACATAAATAAAACTTAGAATATAACTTAAAAATTTAGGAATAAGCGGTTTTAAATCGGCAAATTCATGTCCTTCAGGCACTTTAATTTCTAAAATCATAATGGTGATAATAATCGCTAATACACCATCACTGAAGGCTTCAAGTCTAGTTTTATTCATTTATTAAAATTATGGTGGTTATATTTTTTTTGCCACAGATTAGAAGATTTCAATAGATTTCTTTTTTATTTTAATCTGTGAAAATCCTTTAATCTGTGGCAATATCCTTTTTTTAAATTTTACCGTAGTACATTGCTTTTACGATTCCGTCAGAAAGTCCGATTTTAGGAACGTAAATTTGACGTGCTCCACTCCATTTCATGGCATTTAGATAAATTCTGGTAGCATGAATAATTACGTCGGCACGATCTGAATTCAGACCTAATTCGGCAATTCTTTGTTCGTAGGTTAATGAGTTTAAAAACGCATATTGCGAGTTGATATAAATGTACGAAAGTGGTTTTTCTTGCTGTTTTCCGGACATTTTAAACAACTTATTAATGTTTCCTCCGGAACCAATCAAGGTTACTTCTTCATAATCTGCAGTATTGGTTTTGATCCATTTTTCGATTTCATCCCAAACAGAATCGTGAACCATATTATTCAGCAAACGAACAGTTCCGGCTTTAAAAGATCTTGAATTAATCAGTTTTCCATCAGAAAATAGTGTGAATTCAGTACTTCCACCACCTACATCTACAAAAAGATAAGTTTCATCAGTTTTTAATAAATGATGTAAATCTGTCGATGCGATAATGGCGGCTTCTTTTTTACCATCAATAATTTCAATTTTGATATCGGCTTTCTTTTTAATTAAAGCGACAACTTCCTTTGCATTATAAGCTTCGCGCATTGCCGAAGTAGCAAATGCCATATAACGTTCTACTTTATGTACTTTCATCAAAAGATTGAATGCTTTCATAGCATCAACCATTCGATCTATATTTTCTTCTGAAATTTCCCCTACTGTAAAGGCATCTTGTCCCAAACGAATTGGCACACGAACAAGCGAACTTTTATTAAATTGTGGTTCTTTGCCATCTTGTTCTACAACATTCGATATTAGAAGCCTCATGGCATTTGAACCAATATCTATTGCTGCATATTTCTTTATATTAATCATGCTCACTTATGATTTATTATTCTTTATTATTAATTTATTTTTTGAGGAACTTGTTCTAATACTGATACTTTATTTTGATAATATTTATAGGTTTCAAGTTGCGCTCTAAATGGGGCATGATGATTTCTAGGTTTGTATTTATTATCTAATTTATAAGAATGGTATCTTACTTTTACGTTTCCTTTCCAGGCAATATTAAAGTTATCTATTAATTCTTTCTTGATTTCAAGATCATAAATTGGGCAGGTAACTTCGACTCTTCCGTCAAGATTTCGGGTCATAAAATCTGCAGATGAAATATATACTTCGGTTAAACCGGCATTTCCAAAAATATAAACTCTTGAATGTTCCAGATAATTATCGACGATACTTATGGCTTCGATATTTTCGCTCATTCCGGGAATCCCGGGAATTAATGAGCAAATACCTCTTACCTGAAGCTGGATTTTTACTCCTGCATTACTGGCTTCGTATAATTTATCGATCATTTTAAAATCAGATAAACTATTCATTTTTAATTTAATATGTGTTTTTCTACCTGCCAAAGCGTGCAGAATTTCACGATCTATTAATTTAATAAATTTTGTTCTTGTATAATGTGGTGATACAATTAAATGCTTGTATCTGTGCACTCTGTAATTGATATCGAAAAATTCGAATATTTTAGAGATGTCTTTCAATATTCCCTGATGACAGGTAAAAAGGGTAACATCTGTATAAATCTTAGCCGTAGATTCGTTGAAATTTCCTGTAGAAATAAATCCGTAACGACGTGATTTTCCTTCTTCGATTCTTTCGATTACACAAATTTTACTGTGTACTTTAAGTCCCTTTATTCCAAAAATAAGTTCGATTCCTTCTGTTTGCATTTGCTCTGCATAAGAAATATTCGATGCTTCATCAAAACGGGCCTGTAACTCGATTTGTACGGTTACTTTTTTACCATTTTTAGCAGCATTAATAAGCGAGCTGATGATCTGCGAATTCTTGGCCAAACGATACAAAGTAATTTTTATACTCGTTACTTTTGGGTCTAAAGCGGCTTCACGCAAAAACTTGGTTAAATATGAAAATGACTGATAAGGCGCGTGTAACAAATAATCTTTTTTACTGATTTTTTCTAGAATACTTCCTCCCAAACTCAATCCCGGAATTGGTAATGGTTCGTTAGGTTTATAAAGTAAATCGTATCTTCCTAAATTTGGGAAACTCATATAATCACGACGATTATGATATCTTCCGCCTGGAATAATACTATCTGTTTCTACAATTTTCATTTTATCTAAAAAGAAATGTAGTGTATCTTCTTCGATTAAATTATCATAAATAAAACGAACTGGCTCTCCTATCCTTCTGTCTTTTACTGATGTTGCGATTTTTTCGAGCATACTTTTGCTCAAATCGCTATCGATATCTAATTGTGCATCACGAGTAATTTTGATCATGTGTGCCGAAACACTTTTATAATCGAAAATATTAAAGATGTTTTTTAAATTGTAACGAATAACATCATCAATAAGAATAACGTAATGTTTATCATCATGAGAAGGCAATACAACGAATCTGTTTATCGTTTTCGGGATTTCGATCACGGCATAACGAACCTCATCGTTTGTATTCATTTCTAAACGAACGGCCAAATATCCTAAAGTATCTTTAAGAATTGGAAACTCTGCCAGATCATTCAATATAATGGTTACTAATTCAGGACTTAGTTTCTGATCAAAAAAGTCTTTTAGAAAACATTCCTGATCGGGTGTTATTTCGTCTTCATTAATAATTAGAATGTTTTCGGCTTCGAGTTCTGTTTCGATATTTCCTAAAATACGTAAGCTTTCAGATTGTTGCTGAATCACGATTTCGGTAATATCTTTAATTAGCTGATGGGCAGAAACTCCTCCTAAATATTTTTCTCCAGAAATTCCAGAAAGGCTTAATCTACGAATTGCAGCATAGCGAACTCTAAAAAATTCATCTAAATTGTTCGAAAAAATTCCAACAAAACGCAGTCTGTCTAAAAGCGGAACCGTATTATCTGCGGCTTCCTGAAGCACTCTCGCATTAAACGCTAACCAACTTTTTTCTCTATCGATATATTTCTGTTCGTACACTTTATATTATTTTAAATCTTTGGGGAAAATTGTTTTATGAGTTTTACCTTTATTAATTGAGTTCCAACTTTCTGCGTCAAACTGTAAAGATACAAAGCCTGAAGTAGGAACATTTTCGATAAAAACATCCCCAAATTTATTAACAAAATTTGTAATAGCCTCGTTATGTCCAAAAAGAATAATGCTTTCGAAACTATTATCACATGATTTGATAATCTTCTCGAGCTGTTTGTCATCAAAAGTATAAAGATCGTCTTTATAAACGATACTTTCAATAGGATACGAAATATTTTGGGCAAAGATTAGCGCCGTTTCTGAAGCGCGTGCCGCAGTACTACTCCATATTATATAGGTTTTAGGAAGAAAATTTGAAATATTTGCCGATACTTCATGAGCGTCCAGTATTCCTTTTTTCATTAGAGGTCTGTCGAAATCTTTTAAAGGAGCTTCCCAGCTTGATTTTGCATGGCGTATTAAAATTAAATTTTTCATAAGCGGATGGTTTAGAAACCTCTTAGGAGGTTAATAATTTTATTGAACTTCTAATTTACAAAAGAAATATTAAACCTCTTACTTTTTTTATTTCTGTTAACATTAAATGCAAATTTTAACAAGAATTACTTATTCTTAAAAACTAAAAAAACAGGTTCACCCAATTACCTGCTTTTTGCAAAAAAGTGTTCTTCATCTATTAAACCAAACAGTTGGTCGATTGATGCTTATTTATAAAAAATTAACTAAATATCTGATTATTAATCATTTATAATATTTCAAAAATTGCGTTTTTAGTCAAAAAACCAAAAAAGTACTACTTTTTTATTTGTTAGAAATGACAAAAAAAATTGCTTTTTAGACTATTATTTAACAAAAAAAATACACTTCAACGAGTTTTTAGGTTAGTTACGGACAAAAAAAATCAAAATTAACGCCTCTATATAACTTTGATTCTGTTAAAACTTGATAACTATTATAAAACAAAATCCTGAAAATATGAGAACTAACTCTACTCTAAAAGATGTGGGAAAATTAATAAAAAGTTGTAAGTATATTTTCTCCATTCAAAAAAATATCGAACAAAAATCTTTTTCTAAAATTAGTTTAAAATCTCTTTTAATTATTTTAGGAATTGCATTTTATACTTCTACAGTTTCAGCACAAGAAGTATCTACCAGAATTGGAAATACTTTAATTACTAACCAATCAACCTCTAAGACAACTGCTAAAGCAGCAAGTATTAATGCACTTGCCGCAGTAGCGGGATCGATTGATGTTGCCAATGCATCAGCAGGTTATAACAGCTATACTGCAGATCAATTGGTTCGTAATGTATTAACATCCGGATGTTTAACCGTTAACAACGTTCGTTTTGGTTATTACAAAAGAAATAATAACAATACCTGGACGTGGAATAACCACACTTGGTCTTCGACGGCAGGAAACAGACAATTAGGCTATTACAACAAAGCAACATCTACTTTTCCTATTGACGAAGGTTTGCTTTTATCTACTGGGAGAATTAGCTCTGCCATGGGACCTAATACCTACACAAATAAAACAGACGAAATGGTAGAAGAGGCAAGTGATCCGGACTTAACGACAATTTCCGGAAAAACCATGCATGATGCTTCGATATTGGAATTTGATTTTATTCCGGATGGAAATCTGGTTGAATTTAAATTTGTTTTTGCGTCTGAAGAATATCTGGAATATGTTCACACGAACTATAATGACGCTTTTGGATTCTTTTTAAGCGGGTTTGGAATAACTGGTCCTTACACCAACAACGCCATAAATCTTGCCCAGCTGCCAAATGGCGATGCAGTAACGATCAATAATATTCACTCAGCAGGAACAAATGTGGATAATGTTTCTTTTCCAGATCATAATGTTGCGTATTACTCTAATAATCCTTTGGGTTCTGCAACAATGGAATTTGACGGCGCGACTGTTGTTTTAACTGCAACTTATGCTGTTACTCCTGGAAAAAACTATAAAATAAAAATGGCAATTGCCGATGCGTATGACCAGAAATGGGATGCGGGTGTATTTTTAAAAGCAAAAAGTTTTGCTACAAATACGCTGGTAATTACGAATCCGGCTCCAATATGTGCTAACGGAAATACCAATATTACTTTACCTGCTATTACTGCAGGAAGTACAGCAGGACTTACGTACAGTTACTGGAAAGATGCAGCTGCAACAATTCCGTATACTAGTCCTACTGCTGCCACAGTTGGAACTTATTATATTAAAGGCTTAAATGCACAATCTGGCTGTTCTGATATAAAACCTGTAGTGGTAAGTCAAACCAACATTGTAATAACAGAAACAACTGCCTCGCATATAGATATAAAATGTAAAGGCTTATCTACAGGATCTGCGACTGTGACAGCTTCCGGCGGAACAGGAGCTTATACGTATTCATGGAATACCAGCCCAGTTCAAACTAGTGCAACTGCTACAAATTTGGCTGCCGGAACTTATACTGTAACGGTAACAGATGCAAAGGGTTGTAATAATACCAAACAAATTATTATTACCGAGCCTTCGACTATATTAAGTGCTACTACTACGCAAGTTGATGTAATTTGTAATGGAGCAACAACCGGTTCTGCAACTGCGGTTCCTTCTGGTGGTGCAGGAGCATATACATATTCCTGGAATACAAATCCTATTCAAACTTTAGCAACCGCTACAGGTCTTGCAGCAGGAACTTATATAGTAACAATCAAAGATGCGAATCTTTGTACTGTAAATAAATCAGTTACTATTTTACAACCAACTACGGCTTTAACTCTTGCTGCTTCATCTAAAACTGATGCTTCTTGTTTTGGAGCAAGCACGGGAAGTGTAACTGCTGGAGCAATAACCAACGCTGTTGGAACTGTAACTTATAATTGGAAAAATGCTTTGAATGTTTCTGTTGGAACAACTGCAACAGTTTCTAACCTTTCTGCAGGAACTTATACTTTAACAGTTACTGATAACTGTTCAAGCAAAACAAATTCGGTTACGATTTTACAACCTAGTGCAGCTTTAGCTCTTGCAGCTTCTTCTAAAACAGATGCCTCTTGTAATGGTCTGAGTACCGGAAGTGTAACTGCGGGAGCGGTAACAAACTTCGTTGGAACTGTAACTTATTCATGGAAAAACAGCTCTAATACAGTAGTTGGAACGACAGCTTCTGTAACTGGGCTTGCCGCCGGAAACTATACTTTGACTGTAACAGATTCTTGTTCTAGTCAATCAAATTCAGTAACTATCGGACAACCGGCTTTACCTCTTGCACTTGCAGCTTCTTCTAAAACGGATGCTTCTTGTAATGGTGCGAGTACCGGAAGTGTAACTGCGGGAGCGGTAACAAACTTTGTAGGAACTGTAACTTATTCATGGAAAAATAGCTCTAATACAGTAGTTGGAACGACAGCTTCTGTAACTGGGCTTGCTGCCGGAACCTATACTTTGACTGTAACAGATTCTTGTTCCAGTAAATCGAATACCGTAACTATCGGACAACCAGCTTTACCTCTTGCATTAGCACCTTCTTCTAAAACGGATGCTTCTTGTAATGGTGCAAGTACCGGAAGTGTAACTGCGGGAGCGGTAACAAACTTCGTTGGAACTGTAACTTATTCATGGAAAAATAGCGCTAATACAGTAGTTGGAACTACAGCTTCTGTAACTGGGCTTGCTGCCGGAACCTATACTTTGACTGTAACAGATTCTTGTTCCAGTAAATCGAATACCGTAACTATCGGACAACCAGCTTTACCTCTTGCATTAGCACCTTCTTCTAAAACAGATGCTTCTTGTAATGGTGCAAGTACCGGAAGTGTAACTGCGGGAGCGGTAACCAACTTCGTAGGAACTGTAACTTATTCATGGAAAAATAGTTCGAATACAGTAGTTGGAACTACAGCTTCTGTAACCGGACTTGCTGCAGGAACCTATACTTTGACGGTAACAGATTCTTGTTCCAGTAAATCGAATACCGTAACGATTGGACAACCAGCTTTACCTCTTGCATTAGCACCTTCTTCTAAAACAGATGCTTCTTGTAATGGTGCGAGTACCGGAAGTGTAACTGCGGGAGCGGTAACCAACTTCGTAGGAACTATATCTTATTCATGGAAAAATAGTTCGAATACAGTAGTAGGAACTACAGCTTCTGTAACAGGACTTGCTGCCGGGACCTATACTTTGACGGTAACAGATTCTTGTTCTAGTCAATCTAATTCGGTAACGATTGGACAACCGGCTTTACCTTTAGCTCTTGCCGCTTCTTCTAAAACAGATGCTTCTTGTAATGGTGCTAGCACCGGAAGTGTAACTGCGGGAGTAGTAACCAATTCTGTTGGAACTGTAACTTATTCATGGAAAAATAGCGCTGATACAGTAGTTGGAACTACAGCTTCTGTAACAGGACTTGCTGCCGGAACCTATACTTTGACGGTAACCGATTCTTGTTCTAGTCAATCAAATTCAGTAACTATCGGACAACCAGCTTTACCTCTTGCACTTGCAGCTTCTTCTAAAACGGATGCTTCTTGTAATGGTGCGAGTACCGGAAGTGTAATTGCGGGAGCGGTAACAAACTTCGTTGGAACTGTAACTTATTCATGGAAAAATAGCGCTAATACAGTAGTTGGAACTACAGCTTCTGTAACTGGGCTTGCTGCCGGAACCTATACTTTGACTGTAACAGATTCTTGTTCCAGTAAATCGAATACCGTAACTATCGGACAACCAGCTTTACCTCTTGCATTAGCACCTTCTTCTAAAACAGATGCTTCTTGTAATGGTGCAAGTACCGGAAGTGTAACTGCGGGAGCGGTAACCAACTTCGTAGGAACTGTAACTTATTCATGGAAAAATAGCGCTAATACAGTAGTAGGAACTACAGCTTCTGTAACAGGACTTGCTGCTGGAACATACACTTTGACGGTAACAGATTCTTGTTCTAGTCAATCTAATTCAGTAACGATTGGGCAACCAGCTTTACCTTTAGCTCTTGCAGCTTCTTCTAAAACAGATGCTTCTTGTAATGGCGCGAGTACCGGAAGTGTAATTGCAGGAACGGTAACCAACTTCGTAGGAACTGTAACTTATTCATGGAAAAATAGCTCTAATACAGTAGTCGGAACTACAGCTTCTGTAACAGGACTTGCTGCCGGAACCTATACTTTGACGGTAACCGATTCTTGTTCTAGTCAATCTAATTCGGTTACTATTTGGCAACCAGCTTTACCTCTTGCACTTGCAGCTTCTTCTAAAACAGATGCTTCTTGTAATGGTGCGAGTACCGGAAGTGTAACTGCGGGAGCGGTAACAAACTTTGTTGGAACTGTAACTTATTCATGGAAAAATAGCGCTAATACAGTAGTAGGAACTACGGCGTCTGTAACCGGACTTGCTGCTGGAACATACACTTTGACAGTAACAGACTCTTGTTCCAGTCAATCTAATTCAGTAACGATTGGGCAACCAGCTTTACCTTTAGCTTTAGCTGCTTCTTCTAAAACGGATGCTTCTTGTAATGGTGCAAGTACCGGAAGTGTAATTGCAGGAACGGTAACCAACTTCGTAGGAACTGTAACTTATTCATGGAAAAACAGCTCTAATACAGTAGTCGGAACTACAGCTTCTGTAACAGGACTTGCTGCCGGAACCTATACTTTGACGGTAACAGATTCTTGTTCCAGTCAATCTAATTCGGTAACGATTGGACAACCGGCTTTACCTCTTGCATTAGCAGCTTCTTCTAAAATAGATGCTTCTTGCTTCGGTGACAGTACTGGAAGTGTAACTGCGGGAGTCGTAACAAACGCCGTGGGAACTGTAACTTATTCCTGGAAAAACAGTTCAAATACTGTAGTTGGAACTACAGCTTCTGTTTCTGGGCTTACTGCAGGAACCTATACCTTGACTGTAACAGACTCATGTTCAAGTCAATCTAATTCGGTAACTATTGGGCAACCTTCTGCTGCTTTGTCTTGTTCAATTACACAAAATAAAGCAGTAACTTCAAATGGATTGAGTGATGGTGAAGCAACTGTTACCGCTATTGGAGGAAACGGAGGCTATACTTATAAATGGGATAATAACGAGACAACACAAAAAGCTGTTGCTTTAAATGCCGGATTACATTCTGTAACTGTTACAGACTCTAAAGGTTGTACAACAACTTGTACTGTTACCATTTCACAACCTAATGTTTTGTCTTGCAGTATTACTCAAAATGCTCCTGCAAAATGTTATGGAGATAATAACGGTATCGCAACTGTTGCCGCTATTGGAGGAAACGGAGACTATACTTATAAATGGGATAATAACGAAACAACAGCTCAGGCAACAGCTTTAACTGCTGGCTTACATACCGTGACTGTTAATGACAAATTAGGATACAAAACAACTTGTGATGTTATTATTGGACAACCACAAGCGGCCTTAACAGCAGCTATAAAAATTGACACTAATGTAAATTGTAAAGGTGGTGCAACCGGATCTGCAACAGCTTCTGCAACCGGAGGAAACGCAAGTTATTCTTATTCCTGGAATACTTCTCCAATTCAAACTTCGGCTACAGCCAATAACTTAATTGCAGGAACTTATATCGTAACTGTAACTGATGCAAAAGGTTGTACTGATACTGAGCAAATAACCATTACAGAACCTGAACTTGCACTTACAGCAGCTATAAAAATTGACACTAATGTAAATTGTAAAGGTGACGCAACGGGATCTGCAACAGCATCAGCAACTGGTGGAAACGCAACTTATTCTTACTCTTGGAATACTTCTCCTATTCAAACTTCGGCTACAGCCAATAACTTAATTGCAGGAACTTATATTGTAACTGTGACTGATGCAAAAGGTTGTACTGATACCGAACAAATTACCATTACAGAACCTGAGCTTGCCTTAACAGCAGCAATCAAAACCGATACTAATGTAAATTGTAAAGGTGATGCCACTGGTTCTGCAACAGCTTCTGCAACCGGAGGAACAGGAACTTATTCTTATTCCTGGAATACTTCTCCTATTCAAACTTCGGCTACAGCCAATAACTTAATTGCAGGAACTTATATTGTAACTGTGACTGATGCAAAAGGTTGTACTGATACCGAACAAATTACCATTACAGAACCTGAGCTTGCCTTAACAGCAGCAATCAAAACCGATACTAATGTAAATTGTAAAGGTGATGCCACTGGTTCTGCAACAGCTTCTGCAACTGGTGGAACCGGAACTTATTCTTATTTATGGAATACTTCTCCAATTCAAACTTCGGCTACAGCCAATAACTTAATCGCAGGAACTTATATCGTAACGGTAACTGATGCAAAAGGTTGTACTGACACAGAACAAATAACCATTACAGAACCTGAACTTGCACTTACAGCTGCTATCAAAACTGATACTAATGTAAATTGTAAAGGTGACGCAACGGGATCTGCAACAGCTTCTGCAACCGGAGGAACCGGAACTTATTCTTATTCCTGGAATACTTCTCCTATTCAAACTTCGGCTACAGCCAATAACTTAATAGCAGGAACTTACATCGTAACTGTGACTGATGCAAAAGGTTGTACTGATACGGAACAAATAACCATTACAGAACCTGAATTTGCACTTACAGCAGCTATCAAAACAGATACTAATGTAAATTGTAAAGGTGATGCAACGGGATCTGCAACAGCTTCTGCAACTGGTGGAACTGGAACTTATTCTTATTTATGGAATACTTCTCCAATTCAAACTTCGGCTACAGCCAATAACTTAATTGCAGGAACTTATATTGTAACGGTAACTGACGAAAAAGGCTGTACTGATACTGAACAAATAACAATTACAGAACCTGAACTTGCCTTAACAGCTTCACAATCTCAAGTAAATGCGAGTTGTGGCGGAGCTTCTAGCGGATCTGCAACTGTAATAGCTTCTGGCGGAAATAGTTCTTATACATATTCATGGAACACAACTCCGGAGCAAACTTCGGCTACAGCCACAAATCTTGCTGCAGGAAATTATAGTGTAGTAATTACTGATTCTAAAGGTTGTACACATACTGTATCATTTGAAATTCTTGATGGAGATTCGGTTAAACCAATAATTAATCCGCTACCAGAAACTTCAACTATTAACTGTCCGGCAGAACCAGAATTTGCTCAGGCTACTGCAACAGATGACAATGGTACAATTGCTTCATTGACTTATGAAGATACTGTAACTCCTGGAAATTGTGCCGGTTCTTATACAAAAACCAGAACCTGGACAGCTAAAGATGCTTGCGGAAACATTTCACTTCCTGTAAGTCAAACAATTATTGTACAAGATATTACAGCACCAACCTGGTCAACTGAAGTGGCTTCTTTAAACAAAACTATCGAATGTAGTGATGCTGAAGCTTTAACTTCCGCGCAAGCGTTATTCCCAACAGCCTCAGATTTATGCGATACTGATGTTTCAAATATCGTAAAAGTAGCAGGATTGTTTGTCGCTTCTGCTGATTGTTCGAATGCGGGAACTTATACGAACACATGGACTGTGAAAGACGATTGCGGAAATATTTCTGATACTTTCACGCAAGTGATAAAAATTCAGGACACAACAAAACCAACATTTATTGGAGAACTTCCAACAGATATTACAGTTTCTTGTGACGCTGTTCCTGAACCTGCAAATCTTGAAGCTTCTGATAATTGCAATGGTAATTTGCCAATAGTTTTTAATGAAACTAAAAGTGATATACAAAACGGTTGTTCTACTAATTATACATTAACCCGTACATGGACTACCAGTGATTGTGGTTTAAATACGGCTACTTATACTCAAATAATAAAAGTTAGAGATACTACAGCGCCAACTGGAACTGCTCCTGCTGATGTGGCTAATTTGCAAACCATTGCTGATATCCCGGTGGGAAATCCTGCTGATATAAAAGATGCAGCGGATAACTGCAGTACTACCGTAGATATCACAGTAAGCGATTCTAATAATGAAGGAAGTGGTTGCGACGGAAATGCTTATATCTTGACCAGAACATATACTTTGACTGATTGTGCCGGTAATAAAACGGAATTAAAACAAACGTTTACAGTCGAAAATAAAGTTTCGGTTTCAGGCGTTGCTTCGCATGTAACTTGCTTTGGCGGAAAAGATGGTTTAATCTTGGTTACCAATAGTCCAGGATCGACTGTTGTGATTAGAAATGAAAATAACGAAGTGGTTGGTAATTCTAATTTGCCGGCAGGGACATACACACTTACAGCAACATCATCTGTAAATAACGGAAACGAAACTTGTTCTGCAACTGCAACGGTTGTAATTACTCAGCCAACTTATACGGTTAAAATATCAGGACAAATTATCAATAAAGATACTAATACACCAATTGCAAATGTACCTGTTACATTGGTTCCGCAAGGTACTACGACTGGACCTATTTTAATGCGCATAACTGGTGCCGATGGTCTTTATAATTTCTCAGGCATGGTTGCCGGAAGTTACTTAGTTCAGGTTCAGGATGCTAATTTAAACAGCGCATACCAATTGTATCCTATAGATTCGAGTTTGTTCTTTACTACTCTTGAAGATTGTAAAATTCAGGAACATAATTTTGAATACGGAAAATCGACATTACCTGTTTTAGGAGATTATGTTTGGTATGATACAAATGGTAACGGAGTTCAGGATGAATGGTATGATGCTAATAATGATGGTGTTGTAACTAAAAATATTCCTGACGGAAACGGCGCTATCGATTATAGCCAATGGGAATGGATTGACCTTAATGGTGACGGAAGCTATACAGGACCTTCAAATGTTGGCGAATTAAATGCCGGAGGTTTTGGAAATGCTTTGAGTGCTAATGTTATCATTGATGGTCCTAACGGATATCACCAGGAAGTAATTGTAGGTATTGAAGGATTCTGGAGAGACAGACCTAATAGTGCGAATCCTTACGGAGATTATACTATAAAATTAGTAAAAGATGCGAATCTGGATGCTGTTGCCGCTAGTTTGGGAGCAACAGGATTAGTAAAAGTGCTGCCATCAATTACAGATAAAAAAGCACCTAATAAAACAGGCAAATCGCAATTGCATACGGTTTGTAGTACAACTGGCGGTGCGAGTGGGTATATTGTAACTGTAACGCCTGAAGATCTGGTTCATTTAGATGCTGATTTTGGAGTGAATTGCAAAGTTTTCTCTGATATTGTTGCCAATGATGATTCGGCCGGACCAATTGCCGGGGTAAATAATATTACAAAAAATGTTTTAAATGTGTTGCCAAATGACACTCTTGAAGGTGTAGTAGTAACAGCATCTGACGTGATTATTACAACAGTAACTCCAAACGAGTTTTTACAATTAAACGCTGACGGATCTGTAGATGTTTTGGCCAATGCACCAGTTGGAACTTTGACTTTGGTATACCAAATTTGCGAAGCCGACCAAACTACAAATTGCGATACTGCAACTGTTACCGTAACTATAGAAGCTCCGGTAATGACTGTAACTGCAACTCCAATTTGTGTTAATGATGTTCCGTATATTGATTATGTGGTAACTCCTGTAAACTTTACTCCTGTAAATGGTGTAACAATCGCATGGGCTAATACTAGCGATACTGTGATCACTACAATGAATAATTTACCACTTTCAGGACGCGTGTTGTGGCCGGGAGCTGTGGTTGATCAAAGTGGTAAAGGTATCGACTGGCCAGGTTGGGTTTTTCAGAATAATAAATGGATTGAAGCACCAGACGGATTTGAAACTCTTCGTCCTCTTGTTAAGTTGACAATCTCTACTAATCCTAGTGAAACAATAACAGTAGAATATCCAAAATCTGAACCTTATTGTACTGGCAGACCAACATTTGCTATCGTAGCAAATGATGATAATGCTGGACCAATATCCGCAGGAGCAACAAACGTATTGAACATATACAATAATGATACTTTGAATGCTGCTGCAGTAAATCCAGCTGATGTTACACTTACTATTGTAACACCGGATCCTAAAGAGGCATTGACTCTAAATCCTGACGGATCTGTTGATGTAGCCGCCGGAACACCAGACGGAACTTACACATTAACGTATCAAATATGCGAAAATGCAGATGCAGGAAATTGTGACACAGCAATTGTAACTGTTATTGTTACTGAACCTGCTGCTCCCCCAACTCCTGTTGTTGCTAATGATGATGTTTACAATAATATTGGCTGTAACACATTTGGATTGGTTGGTAATGTTTTAGCAAATGACTTTAAAGGTATTACCAAAGCTTCATTAGAATTGGTAAACTTTACATTACTAAGTTCAAATAATAATGCGAAAACAGATCCAAATATCACTTTTGATGCTTTAGGAAATGTAACAGTGTCGAGCTTAACTCCGGCAGGAACTTATACATACAGTTATCAAATTTGTGATAAGTTAAGTGCTGACAACTGCGATACTGCAACTGTTACAATAACTGTGGTGCCAAATGGTATTACCAATATTGCCAGCAAAGCTTGTAACGACGATTCGACTCTTATTGATTTGCTTTCCCTATTGCCGGAAAACACGCCTTCGACAGGAGTTTGGATTGATGCTAACAATAGCAATACGATACAAGGAAATACTTTTAACGCATTAGGTTTAGCTCTTGGTACTTATACATTTGAGTATAAAATAACAGATCAAAATTGTCCTAGAAGTATTTTACTGACTATGGAAATTAATGACGATTGTAAAGTATTAGCCTGCGGAAATGTTGTGGTACACAATGCCTTTTCTCCTAATGGGGATGGAATAAATGACGTTTTCAAAATTGATAATATCGATGATATAACTTGTTATCCTGAAAATAATGTAGAGATCTATAATCGTTGGGGAATATTAGTTTTTGAAACTGATAACTACAACAATACTACCAATGCATTTGATGGAATATCAAGAGGAAGAACTACCGTTAAACAATCTGACGGGTTACCAACCGGAACTTATTTCTACATTATTAATTACAAATCGTTAGATGGAAATAATGTACTTCAAAACAATAAGAAAGATGGGTATTTATATTTATCTAAATAAAATCGATAGTAATAATAATATAATAATATCTACTATGAGAGCAAAATTATATTTCTTCGTCATAATGTTTGCGGGCATTGCAGGTTATGCACAGCAAGATGCACAATATACGCAATACATGTACAATACGATCGCCATCAATCCTGCTTATGCAGGATCAAGAGGAGCCCTAAGTATTTTTGGATTGTACCGCACACAATGGGTTGGACTCGACGGAGCCCCGGAAACCAGCAGTTTTTCTGTCAATACCCCTATCAATAATAGTAATCTGGGAGTTGGTGTATCGCTGGTAAATGATAAAATAGGACCAACTAACGAGAATAATCTTTCGGTTGACCTTTCTTATACAGTTCAGACATCGCCGGATTTCAAATTGTCTTTCGGGATAAAAGGAACCGCAAATTTGTTCAATCTGGATATCAATAAATTAAATCCGGAAATTCAGGGCGATCCACAATTTCAGGATCTTGATAATAAGTTTTCGCCTAATGTGGGTGCCGGGGTTTACTGGCATTCAGACAAAGCTTATATCGGACTTTCGGTTCCTAATTTTATTGAAACCAATAGATACGATGATAACGATATTGCCATTTTTAAGGATAAAATCAATTATTATTTAATGGCCGGATATGTATTTAATCTGGATAAACTAGAGTATATCAAATTCAAACCGGCTGTTTTGGGTAAAATGGTCGAAGGAGCTCCGCTTCAGGTAGACGTGTCAGCCAACTTTATGTTTATGGAAAAATTTGTGGTGGGAGTTGCCTACAGATGGAGCGCTGCATTGAGTGCTATGGTAGGTTTCCAGATCTCAGACGGACTTTATATAGGCTATGGTTACGATCGCGAAACCACACACCTGAACAATTATAATTCAGGATCTCATGAGATATTCCTGCGTTATGAATTCTTTAAAAACAACGGTAAAATGACAACCCCTCGTTTCTTCTAAAAATAAATGATTATGAAAAATTATATACTTCTTTGCCTGACCTTTATAATTGTTTTTTCATTTAACAGTTATGCCCAGGATTCCAAGGTAGCTGCCGGAGATAAAAAATACGACAATTATGCCTATATCGACGCTATTAAAACCTATGAGCGCGTAGCCGATAAAGGATACAAATCCGAAGATATGTTCAAGAAACTGGGAAATTCCTATTACTTTAATTCTGATTTTGATGGTGCTGCCAAATGGTACGGCGAGTTATTTGCCATGAATACAAGTCCGGAACCTGAGTATTATTACAGGTATGCGCAATCTTTAAAATCAACCGGACAAATGGATAAAGCCAATAAAGTTCTGGGAGAGTTTAATGCCAAATACAAAAATGACAACAGAGGAAAATTGTATAAGGAAGATGTCAATTATCTTGATGAAATCAAAGCCAATTCAGGACGTTATACAATCGAAAATGCCGGAATAAACTCTAAGTATTCAGATTATGGATCTTTTGTTTACGACAACAAACTCTATTTTGCATCAGCCAGGGATACCGGGAATTTTTCTCAAAGAAAACACAAATGGACCAATGAATATTTTACCAATTTGTATTTTGCCGATGTTGACCCTGCAACGGGTTCAAGTACTAAAGTAAATAAGTTCAAAACTTGTATTAACACTAAGTTTCATGAATCTTCTCCGGCTTTCACCAAAGACGGAAAAACGGTCTATTTTACCCGAAACAATTACATCAATGGCAAAAAAGGAAAAGATGAAGAGAAAATTACACTCATTAAAATCTACAAAGCCACATTAGACAATAACGGTAAATGGGCAAATATTATCGAACTTCCTTTTAATAGCGATAACTATAGTGTAGGACATCCTGCGCTGAGTCCTGATGAGAAAACCTTATATTTTGCTTCGGATATGCCCGGAACAATAGGACAATCGGATATTTATAAAGTAAGTATTAATGGGGATAGTTATGGTACGCCACAGAATTTAGGCTCGACAATTAATACCGAAGGAAAAGAAACCTTTCCGTATGTCACCAGCGAAAACGAAATTTACTTTGCCTCAGACGGACATCCCGGACTTGGCGGACTTGATGTCTTTGTGGGGAAAATTGAAGATAATGGAACTATCAGTAGTATTCAGAATGTAGGTGGCGATATCAATTCTCCAAAAGATGATTTTGCCTATATTATCGATCCGGTTTCCAGACGTGGTTATTTTAGTTCTAACAAAGATGGCGGACAAGGATCTGATGATATTTATAAATTTTTGGAAACCCGAAAACTGCAATGCATTCAGGAGTTAAACGGAATCATTACAGATGCGCAAACAGGTGCTGTTTTAGCCGGAACAAAAGTTACGCTGTATGAAGGAACCACCATCAAAAGCACTACAATTTCTGATGCAAACGGATATTATAGTTTTGTGGTGGAATGCGGAAAAACCTATAACGTAAGGGCTGAAAAAGAAGAATATACCACCAGGGAAGTCAGTGTAACTATTGGCAAACTAACCGGAAAAACTAGTCTTCCGATTGCTTTGGAAAAATCAACTTGTAAGGTTACCATTGGTGATGATCTCGGTAAATGTTTTGGTATAAAAATGATTTATTTTGATCTGGATAAATCCAACATTAGAATGGAAGCAGCACTGGATTTAGAGAAAATCCTTGATGTACTGAACAACAACCCAACAATGAAACTCGATATTCGTTCTCATACCGATAGCAGGGCTACAAATGCTTACAATCAGGCTTTGTCAAACAGAAGAGCCAAATCGACCATTGACTGGCTTGTTAAAAACGGTGTGGCTAAAAACCGCTTAACCGGAAAAGGTTACGGAGAAACACAACTCGTAAATCGTTGTTCTGATGGAGTACCATGTACCGAAGAAGAACATCAAATGAACAGAAGAAGTGAATTTATTATTACAGCATTATAAATAAGTTCTAATATTTAAAAATTCCAAATTTCAACAGGCTATACGTTTGTTGGGATTTGGAATTTTTTATTTGGGATTTTACCAGTTGTTTATTAAAAAAAAAGTCGTCGCAAATCAAAGATTTACAACGACTACTAAAAACCAACCAGTCCAATAATATTTAAATTTTAGCGAAAATATTCGTGTAATATTTTTTCCCGGTTTTGGCATCAATTGTTATTGATAAACCAAAATGAGTAAAATCACCCACTATATTTTCTTTGTGTCCGGGGCTGTCAAGCCACGCTCTTACCGCTGCTTCAGAAGTTTTGTAATTGTAAGCAACATTCTCACCTACTTTTTTCGCTCCTAAAACACTGATAATATTGTTTGAACGCGAAGTAAAATCATTATGATCGACAACATTGTTGGCAATCATATAATTATTATGCTCTTCACACTTAAACGAAATATGATTTATTTTTTCTAACGCATTTAAACCAACACTTAATCGATAATCATTGATTAATTTCATGGTTTCTATCTCTGAGTCATTATAACTGTAGTTCGTAACCAGAGCTTCTGTTGTAGTACTATTGCTTCCCTCGGCACTATCTGCAGAGCATGAGTTCATTGTAATAAAAATTACAACGAACATCATGGCACACATCATCTTTTTCATAATCAATAGCAGTTAAAATTAAAGTAAATGTTGGGGCAAATTCCTTAAATTATATTTTAAAAATAAATTGTCTCGTTTTTCTTATTCAAACGTATTCAATTTATCGGTAAACTGCAAAATTAATCGATGAACTACATAAATATTTATTTATTAAATGTAAATTTCCTACAAACTAAGAAGATAATCTCTCAATCTTCCATGAATAATCAGATTGGCTTTGGTAACGTATTCTGTCGTGTAATCTATTAGGTCTTCCTTGCCAAAATTCAACCTCTAAAGGAGTTACTAAATATCCGCCCCAATTCTCCGGTCTCGGAATTGATTTTCCTTCAAATTGTGCTTCCAGTTTTTTTAGATTTTCTTCTAAAAATGTTCTTGACGGAATCACTTCGCTTTGGTGCGAAACTATTGCGCCTAATTTGCTTCCGTCAGGACGGGAATCAAAATAACCATCCGATATATTCTCTGAAGTTTTCTGCGCAATTCCTTTTATTATTACCTGACGTTCCATTTCCTGCCAAAAGAAAGACAGACAAACATGAGGATTTGCCGCAATTGCTTTTCCTTTTTCAGATTCATAGTTGGTATAAAAAATGAAACCTTCTTCAGAAAATTTCTTCAATAAGACTACTCTCGATTTCGGAAAACCATCCAGCCCAATTGTCGAAACTGTCATGGCATTTACTTCTCCGCTTCCGCCAAATTCTTCTACTTCATGAAACCATCTGTTAAAAAGATTAATAGGATCTTCAGGAATATTGGTTTCTAATAATTCACTTTTCTCGTAAGATTTTCTATAATTGCTTAAATCATTCATGACGGAGGATTTTAGATTGTTGATTTTAGATTTTAGATTGAATTATGACGATAAGCAAGTTTACTCATAACTTATAATTCATAACTCATAATTCATAACTTTTTAAAACTCAAAACTTACCCCGTCATCGCCTAAAAGTACGTTCGGGAAAATTTCTTGAGCTTCTTCTTTAAAACGCTGAATGCCATCGTATCTTGTAGAATAATGGCCTAAAACTAAATGTTTTGCATTTGCTTTCAGTGCAATTCGTGCAGCTTCTTTTGCTGTCGAATGTAATGTTTTTAAAGCCAAGGGAGCTTCTGATTCCAAAAAGGTTGATTCGTGATACAATACATCAACGTTTTCGATTATCGGAATAATATTTTCGTTGTAAACAGTATCAGAGCAAAAAGCATAACTCAACGCCGGAATCGGATCAAAAGATAATTTTTCATTTTCGATTACAGTTCCATCATCCAGAGTCACATCTCCTCCACCTTTTATTTTTTGATAATAAGCAGTATGAATATCGTATTGCTGAACAGCATCTACATTTAATTTTCTGTCTCCCGGTTTTTCCTGAAACAAAAATCCGTTGGTATATACGCGATGTTTTAGCGGAATCGTTTTTACAATAACCCGGTTATCTTCAAAAATTACTTCACTTTCTTTCGATTCTAATTCATGAAAGAAAAGATCATAAGTCGTCCAGGAATTGGATAATTTTAATTGTAAAGTAATAATTTCCTTTACCCCTTTTGGTCCGTAAATATGCAAATCGGCTGTACGGCCTAAAAGCGCAAAAGTCGAAATAGTTCCTATTAGTCCAAAAAAGTGATCTCCGTGTAAATGCGAAATAAAAATGTGATTAATCTTTGAGAATTTAATCTTGTTTTTACGCAATTGTACCTGAGTTCCTTCGCCACAATCGATTAAAAACAGTCTGTTTTTAATTTCTAAAACCTGCGAAGTTGGGTTGGTAATTGTTCTGGGAGTTGCGGCATAACAGCCGAGAATGGTTAATTTCATTTTTAATTTTAGATTTTAGATTGCAGATTTTAGATTGGATTAAAACATTTTAGATTTAGTACAAAAATCTAATATCTAAAATCAGAAATCTAAAATTTAAAACCCAAGGTCTCTTTCTATTTCTTCCATTTCGATAATATCGTGTGCTTCTAAAAGGGAAGGAACAACAGTCAATTTATCAGAAATAGCATTAAAGTCAAGATCAGATACTACAATTACAAACGATTTTTTGGCCTTTTTTTGCTGTTTTGCAAGTGGTAAAAAAAGTTTCAGCTCTTTTTCAGACAAATCTGAATCTGCTGTTAAATCGATAATAATATTCTGTTTTTCAAAGGTTTTAAATTGTTGCGTTACTTTCTCCAGAAAAGCATTAAAATCTCCCTGTGTATTTTTAATTGTAACGGTATGTCCTTTTTGATCTACTTTCATCTTCTAATTTATAGGCTCTGTTGCGAGAGCTAAGGTACGATTTTTTTGGTTTTCAGTCGCAGTCACAGTAAAAACAGTTTTAACTTTGTGTGATTTTAAATTTTAAATTACAGCAACAAAAAAATATTTTCAAATACTAATCGTCATTAAAAACGGAGACTTTAAATAAAAAATTTAATGAATTTAAGACATCTATAAACAATTTACCGTAAAGGCCGCTAAGATTTTTAACCAATATTTAGGTAGAGAAAACACAAAGTTCGCAAAGCTGCTTCAATAAATCTTTATAATAAAATTAATTTCAGGTTTCAGGTTGTTCAGACTGAGCGAAGTCGAAGCCTATTCCAATTGATGCGCCCTTCGACTTCGCTCAGGGTGACAACCATTTCAAAACTGCAACCGTCACTGAAAACTGAGACTGAGACTGAGACTGAGACTGTAAACTAAAATCTACTGAATCTTAGAAGCCAATAAATAAATCACCGCCATTCTAATCGCTACACCATTTTCCACCTGATTTAAAATCACTGAATGATCAGAATCTGCCACTTCAGAAGTAATCTCTACTCCTCTGTTGATTGGTCCCGGGTGCATGATAACGATTTCTTTATTTAGAGAATCTAATAAAGGTTTGTCTACTCCGTATTGTTGTGCGTACTCACGTGTTGATGGGAAAAAGTTCACATCCATACGTTCGTTTTGTACACGAAGCATATTCGCTACATCGCACCATTCTAATGCTTTACGCAAATTAGGTTCTACAGTAACTCCTAATGATTCGATATATCTTGGAATCAGTGTTTTTGGTCCGCAAACTTTTACTTCGGCGCCTTGCATTTGCAAAGCATATATGTTGGATAAGGCCACTCTCGAATGCAGAATATCACCTACGATTACTACTTTTTTTCCGGCTACATCTCCCAATTTTTCTCTGATCGAATAACTGTCTAACAAAGCCTGAGTAGGATGTTCGTGCGCACCGTCTCCGGCGTTTACGATACTGGCTTTGACATTTTTGGATAAAAAATAAGCCGCTCCGGGATTGGAGTGGCGCATTACAACCATGTCTACTTTCATGGAAAGGATATTATTTACAGTATCAATCAGGGTTTCTCCTTTTTTAACCGAAGACTGAGCTGCTGAAAAACTGATAACATCAGCAGATAATCTTTTTTGAGCCAATTCGAACGAAAGTTTTGTTCTGGTACTATTTTCGAAGAAAATATTGGCAATGGTAATATCTCGTAATGAAGGAACTTTTTTAATGGGTCTGTTAATGACTTCTTTAAAATGATCGGCAGTTTCAAAAATCAGGTTAATATCATTCTCGTTGATATATTTTATTCCTAATAAATGATTTACGCTTAATTCTTTCATTTTTATTTCTTTAATATTTATTTGTCAAATTCATGAATTTCTGAAACATTCAGTCTTTCAATGCTTCTAAAAAAGAAGTTGCTTATTGAAGCATTCTGTCTACAACTTCACTGTAATCCTGGAGATCTCTCGCATCTTCATCAAAAATCTTCTGCCATCTAAAGCCCGGAATTTCGATCTTCGTTTTTGCAGAGCCATTCCATTTTATTTTAAAATCGTTGTTTATTAAAACCTCAGCTACTACTTTCCCTACTTCTATTGTCGTTGCCTCATCAGAATTATCGACTTTCTGAAAAGCGATAAACAAACTCGAATCTTCCAGAGCAATGGCTCTCGCTAAATCCTGTTCGTGATAAAAACAATAACCATCAGATTCTACTTCGTTTTCCTGAAGTTCTCTTTCCACTTCCACTACTTCATATTCACCATCTGTTGTAGTGTAACCTGCTTTGTGAAGTGCAATGATATTTTCACCTGCTAATTCATCAAACGCTTTTATTAGCCTTTCAGTATCTGTTGGGCTTTTCCATTGTTTACTTTCTGAAAGTAACTTTTGGTATTCTTCTCTTATTTTATCAAAAGCCCACTCTTCAGAGATTTCGTCTTCGAATTCGTTGTCTTCGATTTCTTCTATGATATTCTCCTGAATCTCATCAACAGAAAGAAATCCCATTCTGATCTGATTAAAAATCGATTCATAAATAAACGTTTCATTCTCTGTCATAACTTTGTATTGTTTATTCGTTTATTTGTTTGATTGTTTAATCGTTTTTTCTTCAATTAAACTAATTCGTTATCAGGTAAACGGCATCTTCACCTTCATTCTCTTTCCAGCTTACTTTTACTTTTTCGTCGTTTATAGCATCAACCTGACGACCACGATAATCGGGCTGAATAGGTAAATTACGGCTAAAACGTCTGTCGATTAAGACTAACAATTCAATTTCTGAAGGTCGCCCAAAAGACTGAATTGCCGTCAAGGCAGAACGAATGCTTCGTCCGGTAAACAAAACGTCATCAATAAAAATGACTTTCTTGTTTTCGACTATAAAATTTATTTGTGTTTTATTGGCTTCCAGCGGTTTATCAGTACGACGAAAATCATCTCTAAAAAAAGTGATGTCAAGATATCCCAAAGAAATTTCGGGTACTTTGTATTCGTTTTCTAATATTTGTTTTAAACGTTCAGCTAAAAAAACGCCTCTTGGCTGAATTCCCACTAAAATAGTATCGGAGAAATCAAGGTGTTTTTCGATCAACTGACAAGCCAAACGATGGAGTATGATAGTAACTTCTTTTGAATTAAGTAATACTTTTTGGCTCATAATTAAGTATAATGTTTGGTTGGGCAAATATACGAAATCAGATTTTATTTGTTGGGGTGTTGAGAAGGGAAATATTTTTTTTATTGATTTCGTAATCCATTATAGATAAAATTATATTTTAGCAAAGCCAACATTTCTTAAAATAAAAAAATGCTTAATTCAGCCAAATACTTTATACTACTTTTAATCTTAATTACTTCATGCAAAGAGTCAAATTCTACAAATGAAAAATCAGGATCAACATCCAAAATTGATTATAATATTGCTTTAGAATTTATAAATGAATATAACAAAGAATTTTTTAATCCGACATCAACAAGTATAGATTGGCTTTCTAAAAACAAATACGCCAGTCAAAATTTAATAAAAAGCTATAAACAATTACAGGACGAAGCAGAGGCTGCAGATCCTGAACTAGGACTCGATTTTGACCCAATTCTAAGTGGTCAGGATTCAGATGAAGAAGGTTTTGAAATTAAAAAAATAGATTCAATAAACAATTATGTAACAGTGCGTGGAAAATCACTTCCAGATTTTGAAATAATTATAAAACTAATAGAGAATGATGGCAAGACTTTGGTTGACGGTTCAGGGGTGTTAAATATTCCAAAATCTAAATATTAATTGTTCTAAAATCATTATTAATGAATAATACCTTTCTAATTTTTATCCCGCTCTGCGAAGTCTCATGATTTCGTAGCGACTACAATAGAACAAAAAGAAAAACAAAAGAATATTGGAACGGGTACGAAGTCAGGAGACTTCGCACAGCATGAGCAAATATACGAAATCAGAATTTATTTGTAGGGGTGTTGGGAAGGGAAATATTTTTTTTTGGATTTGGATGGGAATTTTCATTTAGAAATACCTTTTTTTGAAAATCCTTTATTTTGTTCCAAGAAATAAAATTACTTTTAAAACTTCATTTACAAAAATTATATTTTAGAGTATTGTAAAATAAATCTAACCAAAAGTTATGGAAAACATTCAGAATCTATTAAAACCAAAAGTTAAAGAATTTGATATTAATTTTTCTAACAAATCAAATCCTGAAATATTCAATATAAATTATGATTTATGGACTTTAAAAATAACATTGTCTTTTAATGATCATCCAAGCCCTGTATATATTATTTTTAAAAATGTAATTGGTTTTAGAGTTTTAGATGAAGGTAATCTTTTAGAGTTTTGGGATTCTAACGTACGAGTTCCTGGTTGGATATGGAAAATTGAAAGTGGAGGTTGGTTTGAACTTGAAAAATTACGATCTGGTTTTTTAGTACAAAATCATTCCATTAGCCATAATGAATATTTAATTTCAGGCATAAATGATTGCGTTAGCGTAATTTCTGAATCGGAACCAATAATAATTGATATTGAATAAAATAGATCTTACAAAAAATCTTTCTCTACCCACAAAACGAATAAATCTTACATGACAAACGCTTTTAGACAATTAAAATATCTAAAAATCACTGGAGGAATTATTTGGCTTTTAGAACTTATTCATGGAAAGGATTATTTAGCTCCAAAATTAAATCATTTAAGAACTTTACAACTTGGAACTGTTGGACGTGAAGTTGCGGAAATGCTTGACAATAAAAAGTATAGATTGATTCCGAAATTTGAAAATCATGATCTAAAACACATCATTTTAGATTATGAAATGACAATGAAAGATGAAATCAGAATGCAAGCTTATCTTATAGGGAATGGCAATCTTACTTTTCCTTGCTTAATATTCTTTTCTCTAGGTGTATTTTATCCCGTTATATGGAAAGATTTATTAAAAGAATATCAAACAGGAAAAGCATCAAAATCAATTCATTTTCTAACTTTAGATAATTGTAGGGAATTGCAATTGAAAGATATAAAAAGTGAGTATGGCAGAAAAATCAACTATTAAAAACATAAAAACAGCACGAGAAATAATTTCCGTGCTGTTTTTTTTATCATTCAATCCAATTAAATTTTATATAATCACAGGCTTTTTCTCTTTCTTAAAAGAGATCCAGGTTGCTTTGTGCCAGATATATTCTAATGGTCCTTGTTTATGTGTTTTTAGCCACCAGGTACAAAATCCTAGTTGCAATAAAAACAGCGTAATACCAATTAATAAACTAAAAGTTGCGCCGGTATATTGATAAAGTCCTAAACCAAAACGATAGTAAATAAACGATCCTAAAATAGATTGAGTAAAATAACTTGTCAGACTCATTTTCCCGAAAGGAATCAGTTTTGACAATACTTTATTTACGGCTTCTTTTTGATACAACAATACAAAAGAACTTACCAAAATAACCATAAAGGCAACATTCGACCAGGAAGTAAAAATTACCAATAAACTATTTTGCAAATCTTTATTGGCTACAATTTCCGGGATAAAGCTCTTAAATGTAAAAAGCGGAATGAATAACAGAATTGCAAATAATAAGGCTTTTTTCCAAAAGGCAAAACTGGCCGGAGAAGAAACAAAAAGTTGTTTTCGACCTACAACCAATCCGAACATGAATAAAGCGGGAGCCTGAAAAAATCTTCCGTTTTCCCAAGACCAAAATACCGATGCCCATCTGCCTACTGACACATTCCCTACTACATGATCTACAAACGAATTTCCGTTAAAATACAATTGCATATTCGCATAATATGCATTTGAAATATTAGCAGGTATAACATAATCAGGATTAAAAAGAATATTAAAGAAATTAAACCATTCCATAGGCAAAGCCAATAAAAAAGTAGCAATTATCAATACATAACTTGTTTTTAAATTACGAACCGGAATTAATATTAAACCAAAAACGGCGTAAATCATTAATATATCACCTGAAAAAAACATGGTATTGATGAGTCCGAAAACAAATAATATAGCAAGCCTCCAAATAAATCTTCCCGTAAAATCATTTCCTTTTTTAGCCTGATTGTCATTTTGGATAAAAAAGCTAAATCCAAAAAGAAGAGAAAAAATAGCATACGATTTTCCGGCAAAAAGAAAGAACAAGGTTTCCCAAATTATTTTATCTAATACTTTGATGGGTTCTGGTAAATATTCCGGAAAATAATAAAAATCGAAATGTTCTAAATTATGAAGTAACATGATGGCCATTATAGCCAAACCACGCAATGCATCTACCACCTCTATACGAGGTGCTTTTAAATTAAAAGTATTTTCTGACATAGTTATTTTAAGGTTTAATTTGATAGTTATACTCTCAAATATAATTTTATTTGATGAAAATTAACAATCGAAATTCTCAATTATAAAGTATTTAAAACGCTAATTTTCAATTATTATCAGATAAATTCAGCAAACGTTATTAATCAAATAATAAGCTGTTATCAGTAAATTGCTAAATCATTTATTTTATATATTTTTGAGGGTTTGTAGTACATTTAACCCTTTATTAAATTATTTGAATGGATAAAATCTCATTAGAATAAGTGTTTAAAAAACAATTTTTTAATATTTTTCACCAATCAATTTTAAAACCAAACAAAATGAAAGTAAAAGTCATAGGAATTCCTGTTCAGGATCAGGAAAAGGCATTACAATTTTATACTAAAAAATTGGGTTTTATAAAAAAACATGATGTGCCATTAGGCGAAAATAACAGATGGTTAACGGTAGTTTCTAAAGAGGAACCTGACGGAGTTGAAATTTTGTTAGAACCATCACCGAATCATTTTGAGCCATCAAAAACATATCAAAAGGCATTGTTTGAAGCCGCAATTCCGTACACGCAATTTAACGTTGATGATCTTCAGGAAGAATATGAAAGGTTAATTCAGTTGGACGTTGAATTTAGCATGAAACCAACTGAAATGGGAAATGTAAAAATTGCGATTTTAGATGATACATGCGGGAATAAAATTCAGTTGATTGAAATGGTATCCTAATTTCTATTCATCATTATAATAGTCCCAGCGGGACGTTATATTTATAACAGAGTTTTAGATTATTTAAAGAACCCCAACGAGGTGATGTATAGTAATTAAATGTCGCTCCGCTGGAGCTTTATCGGGTTCTAAAACTTTAATTTGCTATAAATATTATGCTCCGCTGGAGCATTTCTAACTAAGAATTAATTTATTTTTTAAAACTATAATGATAAAACAATTAAAAAAAGGCGAGAGATCTGAAATGGTAAAAGATTTTAGCCGTGATTTGTTTCTTGTCAATCTTCACAAAAAATATTCAATAAAATGAAAGAATACAAAATAGCTAAAGGCTGGGCCATTTTTATATACATTTTAGCTGCATTGTTTATTACGCCTTTCGTGTTTGTTTTATTTTTGCCCTTAATGCCTGGAATGGAAAATGAAGTAACTCCTGATTTATATTGGTTTTTAGCTCTAATGTCAATCGCTATAATTTCAATAGTGGTTATTGCAGTAATCGATACTTATAAAGGGAAATTTGTAATCGATAAAAACAGAATATTTTCGGTTGGTGCTTTCTCAACAAAGGAATTAATGCTGAATGAAATTAAAGGATATAGAGTAACGGATAAATTCCTTTTTATCGAATCAAAAGATGAGAATAAAAAACGAATAAAAATAAGTACCTATTTCGCCCATACAAACGGAATTAAAGAATGGTTATCTACTAATTATTCTGATCTCGACGTACTGCAGGCCAAGATAGAAAAAGAAGAAATATTAAAAAATCAGGAATTTGGAATCAATACTCAAGAAAGGGAAGCGAATTTGGCAAAAGCTTTTCGAACTTCTAAAATCTTAAATTGGGCTGGCGGATTAATTGCAGGCTGGACTTTATTTTTTCCAACTCCTTATGAATATGCCATTCTTGCATCGATCGCATTTCCAATTATTTGTCTGATAATTTTAAAATATTACAAAGGATTAATTAGAGTAGATGAACAAAAAGCCAAAACATATCCTACCATTTTCTGGGCTATTTTTTCCTCTTCAATAGGACTTTCCCTAAGAGCTTTATTAGATTTTCATATTTATGATTATTCAAAACTATGGCTTCCGTCAATTGTTATTCTCTTAGCGTATTTAACTGTTTTATATAGTGGAAATAAAGAATTTACAAAAAATAATTTTAAAGCCAATTTCACAATTTTAGGACTGGCCATTTTTATATATGCCTATAGTTACGGCGCAGTTGTAACCTTAAATTGTGTATACGATAAGTCAGAACCTACATTATACAACGCCAGTGTTTTAAGTAAGCGCGTTACTACTGGCAAGACAACAACCTATTATATTCAGTTAACACCTTGGGGAACTGAGAAAGAAAATAAAGAAGTTTCTGTTCCAAAAGATTTATATGACAGATTAGAGTATAACGAAAAAGTAACTATTTATTTTAAGAAAGGCCGATTCGAAATTCCCTGGTTTAAGGTAACAGAAAATTAAGCAATTAAGTCACAGCGCAAAATCATAGAACTTTTGAACCAAATTATATAACACATTTTTTTGTGGTTTGAAGTAATTTTAATCTACGATAATTAGAATAGTAGATTCTTTTTAAAACAACTAAAAACAGCAAAATCATGCAAAAGAACATTACACGTTTGTTAATGGTATTCGTAATACTATTTTCATTTACAAGTTGCGAAGTTATTGGAGACATTTTTAAAGCCGGAATGGGATTCGGGATCTTTATTGTAATTTTTATTGTTGCAATAATCATCTTTATATTCGCTAAACTTTTTGGTGGTAAAAAATAAGACATAAAAAAATCCCGTTCACTTTATGATGAACGGGATTTCTTTTTATCTAAAAGCTATGTTTTTATTTAGCGTACATTTTTGTTCTTAATTCCTGAACTTTTTCGTCGTCAAGATATTCATCAAACGTCATGTAACGATCGATTGCTCCGTTTGGTGTAAGCTCTACTACTCTATTACCAACAGTTTGTGCAAACTCGTGGTCATGCGTTGTGAAAATTACAGATCCTTTGAAGTTTTTTAATGAGTTATTGAAAGCTGTAATAGACTCCAAATCTAAGTGATTTGTTGGTTCGTCAAGCATTAAGATATTAGCACGTTCCATCATCATTCTAGAAAGCATACAACGTACTTTTTCTCCTCCTGATAATACACGGCTTGTTTTTAAAGCTTCTTCTCCCGAGAAAATCATTTTCCCTAAGAATCCTCTAATAAATACTTCGTCACGCTCTTCTTCTGTTTTTGCGTATTGACGTAACCAATCTACTAATGTTAAATCGTTCTCGAAGAATGAATGGTTTTCAGCAGGTAAATAAGCCTGATTCGTTGTAATTCCCCAATCGAAAGTTCCTGCATCTGCTTTTTGCTGATTGTTTAAGATTTCGTAGAATGCTGTTGTAGCACGTGAATCTTTAGAGAAAAGAACGATTTTATCGCCTTTTGCCATATTTAAATCAACACCTTTAAACAAAAGATCTCCATCTATAGATGCGGCTAAACCTTCTACATTCAAAATCTGATCTCCCGCTTCACGATCCTGATCAAAGATAATCGCTGGATAACGACGGCTAGATGGTTTGATTTCAGAGATATTTAATTTAGAAATCATTTTTTTACGAGATGTTGCTTGTTTCGACTTTGCAACGTTCGCGCTAAAACGACGAATAAATTCTTCTAATTCCTGTTTCTTCTCTTCAGCTTTTTTGTTTTGCTGAGCACGTTGTTTTGCTGCCAATTGGCTAGACTCGTACCAGAAAGTATAGTTTCCTGAATAATGATTGATTTTTCCAAAATCGATATCAGAAATATGTGTACAAACGGCATCTAAAAAGTGACGGTCGTGAGATACAACGATTACGGTGTTTTCGTAGTTTGCTAAGAAATTTTCTAACCAGGCGATCGTTTCAAAATCCAGGTCGTTGGTAGGCTCATCCATAATAAGCAAATCAGGGTTTCCAAAAAGTGCTTGTGCCAAAAGGACACGTACTTTTATTTTTCCCTCTAGATCTCCCATTAATGTATAATGATGCTCTTCTGTAATTCCTAAGTTAGACAACATCGATGCGGCATCAGAATCTGCATTCCATCCGTTCATTTCTTCAAACTGAACCTGAAGTTCACCAATTCTGTCTGCGTTTTTGTCGTTGTAGTCTAAATAAAGTTCATCCATTTCTTTTTTAACAGCATACAAAACTTTATTTCCCATCAAAACAGTTTCCAAAACCGTATGCTCATCGAACATGTTGTGATTTTGGTTTAAAACCGACATACGTTTTCCTGGTTCTAAATGGATATGACCAGAAGTTGGATCGATGTCGCCCGAAATGATTTTTAGAAAAGTAGATTTTCCAGCACCATTGGCTCCAATAACTCCATAAATATTTCCGTGTGTGAATGTGGTATTTACTTCGTCAAACAAAATTCGTTTGCCAAATTGAACTGATAAATTATTGACTGTTAACATGAATGTCTTTTTAATTAATTTGGTGCAAAAGTAGTAAAAAAGGTTCAGAGTTGCAAAGGTGCTAAGGGACTAAGTTTTTTTACATAAACAATCATTTCTCTCGCAAAGACGCAGAGGCGAGAAGAAAACATATTTTGTGTGAAAATTTTCTACCATATAAGTTATATAAGTTCATTTAAACGAAACTTACTAACCTCAAAAGACGAAAAACTTTGTGTCTTTGCTGCCGATAACTATCTGTATTGCGTGCAAATTTCACTAAACTTATAATATCTTATATCACTTATATGGTTTAAAAACAAACTACAATTTGCTTTCTTTCTCCAACGCTACTTCTAAACTTTCGAAATTAGGTAACACTTTTGCAATCATTCCTTCTTTGTTTAAAATAAAATGTGTTGGGAATGAATTGAGTTGCAAAGCTTCGTTCATATATTCCTTCATATTTGGAATAACCGAATATGCCAAAGGTTTTCTGGCTAAGAATGCTTTTAACTGTTCTGGTGAATCTTCGGCGAGACTTATGAAGAGGATATCTTGTCGGTCTTTATACTCTTCTGTTAGTTTATTTACTTGTGGAAATTCTCTTATGCATGGCGTGCAATGGATATACCAACATTTTATCACAATGATTTTTCCTTTCATTGATTCGTTGGTTACGAGATTTCCGTTTAAATCTTTAAATGAAAATGAAGGAAAAGCAGATCCTTCCATCTTGTAGTTTTTTAGGGCGTCAAAACCTATCTGATTTATGGTGGCTTTTATGCTGGTATCTGATTTGGGCTGAATTTTGAATAGTTTATAATAATAAACTGCATCGTCTGATTTTAATTGGATTGGGATGTAGTTTCCGTTTGCCAATTGGTCCAGAAATGATTCTTTTGAAATTTCTTTTGAATTTGAATCTAATGATACAAAATCTCTGGAAAGCATTATTTTTTTGCTTTGATAGGCTGACCAATCTGTGTATGTTTTTTGAATTTGAACGGGATCGACTTCAGGGTTTCCGAATTTATTTTGGGCGAAGGAAAAAGTGAAAAATAAAAATGTGATTATAATGGTGATGGATTTCTTCATGAAGTTTTTATGCAATTATTCTAAAGTCAAAAGTACTTAAAATAGTTTTTAATTTGGGTTTAATTGTGGAGAAATGGTACGCGGATGACACGGATTCGCTATCGCGAAAACGCGGATTTTTTTTATTTTGTCTTTTGGAAATAAGGAAAAATGGCACGCGGATGACGCGGATTCGCTTCGCGAAAACGCAGATTTTTACGGATTTTATTTGCTTTTTTGTCAGGCTGAGCGGAGTCGAAGCCCACATTCTAATTGGTAGGCCTTCGACTGCGCTCAGCCTGAAAAGCGAGACTTGAATATTCATATCTTTATTATGAAACCGAATGTCCTAGCCCTGATAGAAGTGGAAATCCTTTTTCTGGCTTCTTTAGCCAGGAAAAGATTGGAACGGATAGCAGGAAATAGCTCCTAAAAAAATCATTCTCCTTTTAGTTCATTATTTAACAGGTAAAAAAGAAATATCCATGGTATATTTTTTGGTATTATTTGGATCAATCAACACCTTAATTTCATCAGTTTTTATAAATTCTGTTGGATCGAACCAGATATCGTCGCTTTCAAAAAAAAGGATTTTGTTGGTTTTTGGGTCGAGCCATTCTGTGCAGATAAAATAAGGATTGCTATCATTGAATGATACGCCTAAATCGACCTGAACATCGATAAATTTTGTGGTAATACTTTTACCGCCTTGCTGTAAAAAATCTGTTTTCTTTTGTTTGGAACGATCAGATCGAAAAAACGAGAAACCTGTAAAAAAGAAAACTGCGCCTATAAATCCTAAAACAGTTACTCCTAAATACAGAATATAAAAATCATTGATTCTAGCATTATTGGGATTCGCGGGATCGTACAAAACTTCAACACTTTCGCCTTCGGTGAAGCCTGATGGATTATTACCTGTATGAGATGAAAATTTAATTTGCTTACCTTCTGTAGTGACAAAAGACACAAGAGTTCTATCATTTGCTGAGCTTCTTAAAACTTTACCTGATGCAAGCTTTGCTTTTTCTGTAAAAACTCTGTCTTTCTGATAAATGTAAAAGGCTTGTACCCATATCACTACACCCATAATACAGAAAATATATTTTAAACTAGAAAAGCTGTTTTTCATATTTTTGGAAGAATTAAATTTGAATGCAAAATACTGCTAAAAAAAAATTACAACTATTATAGATTCAGTTTTTTATTAGTATAAAAACAAAAAAAACCTGGCAACATAATTGCCAGGTTCATAATGCGCTACTTGAGGTAAAAACCAAATAACAAATTACCTCAATTCGCACATTTTTCGAAATAAAAACTGGATTAAAAAATAAATAACCAAACTCAATTTTAACCGTCCTAATTTTTTTATTTCTAATTTTTTATTCTTTTAATTCTAATTTAAAAAGTTCATTACTTTCAGTGATTTTTTGTTTCCTGCTCTGTCTGTTACTATAACTACAAATATTTGTTTTGTTGAAAAGCTATAATTTTGAAGCAGTACTTCTTTGTTATTCTGAATGTTTCTATGACTTATTAATAATTGCCCGATGGTATTGAAAACATCTACCTGAGCGATATCCTGATCATCATTCGTAACTGATAATGCATCGTTTTTGAAATAAGCAACTGTGGCATTATTTGCTTCGATAGGAGCTACTGACAATTGTTTTGCTGTTGATTGCGAAGCAAAATAAGCGGCGTAGGCTTTAGACAATTCAGATGAATTACCACAAGAAGAGGCATCCCAGTTTACAGACCAGGTCATTAAACCTCTTAAAGAAGGATATGGTCCGCCTGGCTGCATAGTGTATGTTCTTCCTGCAAATGTGGTTCCGGTTCTTAAATAATTCATAGCACTAATTCCTTCTGCCGGTGTTAAATAACCACTACCTGCGGCGCTTGGACAAGCTGGTAATGCAATAAGAACTTTTGAAGCCGGTAAACCATCAAAATGCATTCCTGTTGTACCAATGTTATATCCTTTTATCACCATATCGGTTAGGGCTGTTACCATGTTTGCTTTCTTGGCTGTACCATAATATTGACCATCTAATCCGTTTTCTCCTCCTGTATTATACAATTGTACAGCTAACAAATCTAATTCGTTACGAAGGTTTTGAATGATTGGAAGGAAGGAACCAAAAGTATCTGTATAGGTAGAATATCCTCCTTGTACGTATTGTGTTTCAGGAGCTGCAGTTAATAAAAATCCAGGGCCATAATATGCTTTTAATTCTTTGAAAGCATCTACTACGTTTTTTAATCTTGGATAAGCAGAAATACCCGCATACGAGATATCTCTTAAACCTCCTGCATTAAAATTCATCGATCCACCTTCAAAATCAATATCAACTCCATCAAATTGATACTCGTCAATAATTGCTTTTAGACCGTTAACAAAAATATTTTTTTGAGTTACATTGTCTAAAACAACATGACCATTTTGACCTCCGATAGAAACAATAACAGGAACGCCGCTATCTCTTAAGGATTTTATATCATTTTTCAACAATTGTTTATTGAAAACTCCATTGGTCAAGTATCTGGTGTCATTTGTAGTTAATACTGGTGTATAACCATCGCGATTAACGGTTTCTACGAAAGAATAATCGACTACGTTAAATTTACTTCCTACCATTTGAGAGAAATATAAAAACGGAGCGCCAGTATTTTCCCAAGAATGTGCGTATCCTAAAATAATTTTAGAAGGAAGCGGGATAAATCTATTAGTTCCTACCGGAGCAATTTTAATGGTATTGTTTAATGTAGTTACACCAGATTGATTATCGGTTGCTTTGATTACAACTGGATAATCCTGATAAGCAGTTGGCGTAAAATTATATGTATAAGTATTGTTTGTACCTGCGGTCATGTTAAATGTACCTCCATTTATGGTGATTGTAACACCTGAAATCGATCCGTTACTATCAACAGCTGTAACTGAAATTGGCACAACCTGGAAAGAATTCTGATATACAGTAGTATTCGATGGAGAACTCCAAGTAATTACAGGTAATGAATTAGGGCAGTTTGCACCTGAACAACTTAATGTAAAACTATACGTTTTTGAATCTGTTGTTCCGTTTGATGCAGTAGCTGTAACGGTTAACGTATGAGACAGTCCAAACTGATTTGCTGCTGGTGTCCAAACCGCTGTATAAGTTCCTGAAGAATTGGTAGCACTCAAGGTTTGTCCATCTAAACTAAATACAACAGATGAGATTGTAGTGGCATCAGCAGCACTTAATCCAACACTTGCAACAAAATTAATCGCTGATCCTAAATTTATAGCTATCGCCGAAGCTGTTGGCGCTGTAATGTTAACCACTGGTTTAGTCGCAACCACCGCTTGTCTATTAAAATCATAAACCGTTGGAGCTGTTGGCATTGCAAAGTTGGCTAAGTTATTTGGATAATAAGTCACATCACTGTTTTCCCAACCATTTAATTTTAAACTTAAAACCTGTGTATAACCTGCTACAACTGAATTATCAAAAGCATAATTTCCTGATGCATCTGTTGTGGCAATAACACTTTTCCAGTTATGAGTATTATCTGTCCAAGGCACCACTAATTCTACTTTTGCTCCTGCAACCGGGGTTGTTCCGTTTTTTACTGAACCACTAATTAGGTTGGTAACAGCCAATGCTGCTACTTTTGCTGTAGAACCGGTACTAAAGTTATAAATTGTTGGGTTTGCCGGAACTGGGAAATTTGCCAGATTATTTGGTAAATAAACCACTTCTCCGTTTTCCCAGGTATTTAGTTTTAAGCTGGTAATTGTTGTATATCCTGCTACAACGGCATTATCAAAACTATATTTACCTTGTGCATCTGTTACGGCGATAACGCTTTTCCATGGATGTGTATTATCTGTCCAAGGTAAAACGATTTCTACTTTTGCACCCGAAACAAAATTGGCTCCGTTTTTAACGGTTCCGCTAATTTTATTTGTTGGAGTTACGACAACATCCTGAGTAAGGTTTAATGTTTTATTGGCATTCAAATTAGAATAAACTGTTGATGCCGGAGTAAACGTTTGCCCTGTTAAAGCTGCCGTTATCGTATAATTTCCTCCTGAAGGTAAACTTAGCGAATAAGTTCCGCTTGCGTTTGTAACTGCTACATAACTTCCTCCTGTAAAAGAAGCTGTAACGTTTACACCAGAAACTGGAGTTGTATTGCTTAAAACAGTTCCGCTTACTGTATAATTAACGATTGGTGCACCCTGAACAAAATTCAAGGTTTTGTTAGCATCAATTGCATTATAAACTGTAGAAGCCGGTGTATATGAGAATCCTGATTTTGCAGCTGTAACTGTAAAATTAAGTCCTGCTGTTAAACCTGCAACGCTATATACTCCGCTTGCATTTGAAACTGCAGTTAAAACTGTTGTTCCTGATGTAGCCGAAACTGTTACGCCAGAAACTGGAGTTGTTCCGTCAAGAACTGTTCCACCAACGGTATAAGTCGGTTGAGATCCGTTTATGATTACAGCGGTTTGATTTACTGTAACATTATTTAACGTTACCGGAACAAAAGTATAAGACGCTTTTAAAGCCGTAAGTGTATAATTTTGTCCAGAAGTCAGGTTATTGAATGTGAAATTTCCACCAGTAGAAACCACTGTTTGCAATACTACATTGCTTGCATTACGCAATTCTACGGTAACATCCGGAACTAAAGCTGCTCCGTTTTTTACAGAACCTGCAATACTTACTGTTCCCGGAACTACGCTTCCAAATGAAGTATCAACCTGAGTTAACAATGAATTAGGAACAGAACCTCTGGTGTCCTGAGATAATTCCCAAACCATACCTCCGGCAAGATTTTTCGATTTAATATACTGCACTTTTAAATCCATAGATTGTTTATCTTCATAAGAGATAAACTGTTTTAAAGTGGCATTGTATAAATAAGGAACTTTTGTTGTGTTATCAAAATAACGTACCCATCCTGCTGAAGCTGCACTTGGAGTCACTAACATTGTATTTGGATCTAAGTACGCATGAGAATTCGTTACCGGATTCCCTACTAAATCGCAAATTTCGATACTTCCTGAACGTTCGCATGCTCCTGCTCCATCCCAGGTTCCGATAGGATTTTGTGGGTTGGTACATCCCGGAACTATATCTCTTGGAGCTGAAACGAATAATCCCGGTAAATTAGGATTGGTTCCGTTATTGGCTACATGATCAAATTTCTTTCCGTAGAAAGGTAATCCCATGATTAATTTATTGGCAGGAAAACCAACAACATTTAGATATTGATTCGTTAATTCGTCTAATGATTCTGATTGTGCCGCACCATACAACGGATCGTTTGTGTTTCCGCTTGCGTATAAAGGGGCATTGTAGCATGTTTTATCATACCAATTTCCGCCAAAATCATAGCCAAAATAGGTGATGTAATCACAATAAGTCGAAATGTCTTCTGTCATTCCGTATTGTGTTCTGTTGTTTGGCCCTAAGTATTGTTTGGATACATTTCGAACATTGTTTCCGGCAGCAATTGTAACTAGTTTGTTTGGCATTGCCTGACGCATTGCTTTCAATAAATAAACTAAATTTTTGTTGTCGTCCGGGCTGTATTTTTGCGGAGGAATTGGTGCTCCGTTAATTACTTCAGTACCATCTGTTCCTCCGGAAAGAGGATATTCCCAATCGATGTCGAAACCATCAATAAAAGGATATTTGGTAATAAAGTTTGCCATATCCGCAGCCAACGCGGCTCTTGCAACAGGACTTGCTGCAATTGGAGAAAGATCCTGACCTTTAGTCCATCCTCCAACAGAAATTAAAACTTTCAAATGCGGGTACTTTTGCTTAAGCTTCATTAAGTCATAAAAGTTACCTTTGACCGGAGCATCCCAAGGGATTCCGCCTTCCATATGCTCAAAATCAGCATAACTATCCAAACATAATAGTTTGGTATTCTCCGGATGGGCAGGATCAAAAGTTGTCCCATAAAAAGAATAATTCAAATGCGTCAATTTACTTCCGTCGATCTTGGGGATATTAAAATCCCTGGCATAGATAGACCATTGCGCATAATACCCTACTACCTTTTTTCCGTGAGCTGGTTGGGCTAACGCGAGTAAGGGAAACAGTAACAAAAAAAGCAATCTGTAATAATGTTTCATAATTAAGTTAATATTGGTTAATAGAAAAAAAATAAATATTCCAATTACAGTTCGTTGTGCGCCAAAAAGCGGCACATAAAAAACAATAACCGGGTTTCAATAAATTGCAAATAGAAAACATTGCAACTCAGTGGAATTAATTCATATTACTTCTAAAAATAAATACTACTATTACCGATTTTCCATAATCATTAGTGATAGCACTGATTGATATTTATTTAAATCAAAAAAAAAATTAGGTTAGCAAATGATAAATTTGGGGTTCATCAATTTTAATACTTACTTGTTTGTCATGTTTCTGCTTTATTCTGTTTTATTTGGTTTTAAATGTTAATAATTCTTATTTGGTTACTATACTTTTTATTTGATTTAATGCCTTTGATCTAGTTGCTTTTACCATATTTACCTCTACCAGAAATGTCTGGTAGAGATAAATAAATTACTAAATAATCATGGTAACAAAACTTACTAAATACTAACTCAAACCAAACTCTTTAAATTAATTTTTTAAGACTTGCATATACTGATAACTCAACATCTGCGTGATCTTTTGAATTACATTGCTCGATTAGACTTTTTAAATCATCTGCTTTTAGAGTTGATTTATTATCTAATACCAGCAACAATTCCTGCGATGCATCTGTCAGTTTTTTAGACAAAGGCAAAATTGGCTGTACCAAAGGTGCATTGGCACTCAAAGCAACTAACTCTTTGTTTAATGCGATCCATTTATTAAAAAATGCGGCTACTTTCGCTTTATTTTCCGGTGTTTTATTTGCCAGATATTGCGCTACTGCGTCATCAAAAGCTAAAGAATCTTTGGCATCCGGACCACAGGCATCTGCAAAAAGTGTAAACGGAGAATACATTTGATATTCTGTTCCGCCTTTATTACGTGTATATCCTTTTAATGGCTCACAAACATTCGAAAATTCATATAGCGATGCAATATTTTGATCGTTGGTGATGTTTCTTAAAATCACATCTTTATTGCGAATGTGTGTTATTCCTAATTCTTCTAATCTAAAAGAAACTACATCCAGACGTTTGCGCATATTGGCTACATCTGTAATATCTTCTGCTGACCAAAGTCTTTCTGCAATTGCAGCTGTTCTTGGCCAAAGTCTTGAATCGATTGTTGTAGGTGTTACAAGTTCTGTCCACATTGTAGCTTCTCCTCCTAGTATTCTTGCTTTTTCTTCGGCAGTAAGATTTGCTCCTTTTGGCATTGGGTCATTCAGGTAATGACTTGCAATTGGGTACATTAAATCGATATAATATCCGTTTGATAAAACTGTTTTATATCCTTTTTTTACTGCATCAACCAATGACTGACCTGCAATAACGCCTTCGTTAGGACCTCTCCACGAGTGAATAATAGCATCTTTTGACATGTTTTTTGTCAAAATTTCTTCCCATCCCATTAATTGTTTGCCATGTTTTTTAAGCATTGGCACTAATTGCATGGTAAAATAAGTTTGCAATTCATGATTGTTTGCTAACTTGTTTTTCTTCATAAATTCCTGAATCTTTGGGTTTGCATCCCAGTCTTTACCTTCGTTTTCATCTCCCCCGATATGAAAATAAGCGCCTGGGAATAATGGACAAACCTCATCAAAAATTTCACTTAATAATTGATATGTTTTAGGATTTGAAGGATCTAATGTTGGTGAAAAAATACCCGCATTTCTTTCAATTCCATAGGTAGCGATTGCTGTACCCTGAATATTTTTTTCAGAAGTTCCACCTGTCAGTGTAATTACTTTGCTTCCTATTTCCGGGTAAGCCGTAAGTATTGCAGATCCGTGACCTGGAACATCTATTTCCGGAACTACCAAAATACCGCGCTCATCAGCGTATTTTACGATATTTTTAATTTCCTCTTGTGTGTAATACATTCCATCTGAAGCTACATCAATTAGCTTGCGATGTTTTTTCATTTCGATTCTCCATCCCTGATCGTCTACTAAATGCCAGTGAAAAACATTCATTTTCATGGCAGCCAATGCATCGATATTTCTTTTGATCACATCAACCGGCTGAAAATGTCTCGAAACATCGATCATTAAACCTCTCCAGGTAAATCTTGGGAAATCTGAAATTTTAGAGCTCGGAAAATAAAATGAGTTGTTATTGTTCTGCAACATTTGTAATAACGTTTCAAGACCATGTAATACTCCTAAATCGTTGGTTGCGTTTATTGTAATCTGGTTTTGTTTGATATCTAAATGATAACTTTCGTCTTCGTACAATCCAATTTTTCCGCTTTTAGTACAATTGATTTGTAGTGAAGCGTTAGGAACTTCATTTAATTTCGTAATAAAACCCTGTTCGAAAAATATACCGGTTCTACCATCTAAGCGACGTAAAAAACGAGTTACTCCACTAAAAATTCGAGGATTAGGGTTTCCGGTAATGTTTACTTTAAAATTTTTATTTAAAGCAAAATTTCCGTCGTTTAAAACAACACTCTGAGGCCAGGGCATAAGATTTAGCTGCTCTTTTTTGATTTGAGCACTAGAAGTTACACCTGCTAATAGTAGGACTAATAAATATTTCATTTTTTACTGTTTTTGAAAAGATGTTATCCGCAGATAACAGTATTAAATAAATAAGAAACAAGACTCAGAATGATCTCTTTGAATCCTCACTTTCCTTATGAGATCAATCTGAATTTTGTAATGTGATCCGCTCTCACCCGAATCTTAAATTGTTATTCTAGTAATCAAAACGCTTAAAGGCTTCGATTGCTTCGTATTCTGCCAATCCTAAATCATCGTATAGAATTGCGGTATTTTTGTTACGGTCTTCGGCTCTCACCCAGAATTCTCGAGAATCATTTCCTTGAAACATTACCCTGTCTTTTTGAGACTGATGGTATAAAATCGCATGACGTTTAAGTAGTACTTCTGATGGAGAAAGCGGAACGGCCATATCAATTTCATGAATGTCCCATTCGTGCCACGCTCCTCTGTACAACCACAACCAGCAATCATCCATGTACTTTTCTGGTTTTAATTCTTTCATAGCGGCAAAAATCGCGTTCAGACAAACTTCGTGTGTTCCGTGTGGATCTGCCAAATCTCCTGCTGCAAAAACCTGATGTGGTTTTATTTTGGCAATGATATCTTTTACAATCGCAATATCTTCAGCGCCTAACGGATTTTTCTTTACCTGTCCTGTTTCGTAAAACGGAAGATCTAAAAAGTGTGTGTTTTCATCTTTTAGACCAATGTATCTTGTGGCTGCGTAAGATTCTCTTCTTCTGATTAATCCTTTTAATTTTCGAACTTCAAGAGAATCGATTTCGTTTTCTGATTTATGGTTTAAAAATTCAATTACTGATTTGAAGTTGATGCCCGCACCTGCTTCACCAATGAAATCTTTGGCAACCTCAGCAAATTTCAAAGCTTCGTCGTCTGTAACAGCTATATTTCCGGAGGTTTGATATACAACATGTACATCATGACCTTGTTTTATCAATTTTGAAAAAGTTCCTCCCATAGAAATCACATCATCATCAGGATGTGGACTAAAAAGAATCACTCGTTTTTTTGCCGGATTGGCTCTTTCCGGACGATGAGAATCGTCGGTATTGGGTTTTCCACCCGGCCATCCTGTGATGGTATGCTGCAATACATTGAACATATTGATGTTCAAATCATAAGCAGAACCTTCTTGTGCCAAAAGATCAGACATTCCGTTATTGTTGTAATCACGGTCTGTTAATTTTAATATCGCTTGTTTTGTTTTTTGACACAACCAAACAATCGCTTTGCTTTTTAATTCTTGTGTCCAGATGCATTCTCCAACCAACCAAGGTGTTTTGAAACGGGTTAATTCAGATGCTGCAGACTGGTCTAATACGAAAGTCGCATTAGCATGGTTTTGTAAAAATGTAGCCGGAACTTCTGAACTGATATCTCCTTGAATAGTTCTCTTGATGATATCGGCTTTGTTTTGGCCCCAAGCCATAAGTACGATTCTCTTTGATCTCAAAATAGTAGAAACTCCCATCGTGATCGCTCTTTTAGGAACGTTATCGATACCATTAAAATCTGATGAAGCATCGACTCTTGTAATATGATCCAGTGTAATAATTCTGGTTCCTGAATTGACGTGTGATCCCGGTTCGTTGAAACCCACGTGACCTGTACGACCAATTCCTAATAATTGAAAATCTAGTCCACCGGCGTTTTTAATATTCATTTCGTAGTCAATACAATACTGATTTAATTCATCAATATGTACCGTTCCATCCGGAATATTAACATTGTCAGGATTGATGTCAATATGATTAAAAAGATGCTGGTGCATGAAATAATGATAGCTTTGATTGTTCTCTTTGCTCATTGGATAATATTCATCCAGATTGAAAGTGATTACATTGCTAAAGCTCAAGCCTTCTTCTTTGTGCATTCTCACTAATTCTTCATAAACTTTTATAGGAGAAGAACCTGTTGCTAAACCCAATACACAAGATTTTCCTTTTTCTTGTTTAGATCTAATTAATTGCGCAATTTCCTGCGCCACAATTACAGAAGCTTCAGCTGAATTTTTGAAGATTTCATTGTGAATTTTCTCAAATCGAGTTTCTTCAAATTTCCCCGCACTTTTATAACTGATATCAGGTTTTATTTCTAAAGCACTTTTCATTTCTTTTTCTTTTTTTTCTATTTACAATTTTGGTTTATGAAATGGCATAAGCAACTCGCATTGCTTATACCATTTACCAACCAAACTTAAATTCTTATAGTTCTTTGATATTTTATTTTTAGAAGTTAACTCCTGTATCCCACCAAAGTCTTGTAGCTCCATTATCTGGTCCGCCTAGCTTAGCAACACCTGTATCAACACCACCTTTATTACCTTCTTTTTCAGAATCTACGAAATTTACTCTTCGAACACCTAATTGAGTACTAATCACTCCATTACTTGTATTGTTCTTAATTGGAAAAAGTTTAGGATATCCGGTTCTTCTCCATTCTGTCCAAGCTTCTTGTCCGTCAGGGAAACCTGCAATCCATTTTTGAGTAATGATTTTTTGTAATTTCACTTCATTAGAAGCTCCAGCTTCCCAAGCAACAGTGACATTATTAACTGCTGCTGTATTATTTGTTGCATCAACAGGATCAACATAATCTTTTGGCAGTGCAGTACTTGTTTTATAAGTAGGTGAAGATGCTCCAAATTGTTCGAAAGATGCTGTAATTCCAGATTCATACAGAGACTGAACATCTCCGCCCATATTCCATCCTCTTAAAGCACCTTCAGCTCTCAATAAGAAAACCTCAGCAGTTGATAAGAAAACTGTTTCTTTAAGATTAATTGCTTCTCCTACTTTAGAGAAACCTTTACGTTTTGCTTTTGTATCTCCATCAGGAGCAACCGGTAAAACAATTCCTGTTCTAATACCTTTATACTCTCCAGGATAATTTACAGAAGTACTAAAATATTTCCCAAGTCTTGGATCATCATAACCTACTAAGATAGATTCCATATCTGCTGACATATTTATATCCTCATAACTGTTACTGTTACCATAAACAGGGTTAACAAAACCACTTGCGAAAATAAAAGTGTCTTCTTTTGTAGTCATAACACCATATTTCTGTGCGATTGATTTTTCTGCTTGCTCTTTCGCTACTGCTGGAGATTTAACAGCTAAACGCATTGCTAATCTTAAACGCAGTGAGTTTCCAAATTTTACCCATTTAGCGTAATCTCCTTTATATTTAGAAAAGTCAGCTTTAACAATAATAGAAGTTTTTCCAGCGTCTTTACTGTTTGATAATACTGTAATTGCTTCATCTAAATCTGCAAACATTTGTTTGTAAACCTCTTCTTGAGAATCATATTCTTTTACTGAAGATTCAGAACTATACTTAGAATATACTATTGGTCCATAGATATCCGTAATTCTGTGCATAGCCTCTACTTTAAGTATTTGTGACATTGCATAAATTTCAGGATACAATCCTTTTGTTTTAGTTTCATGCTCAATTTTCAAAGCATTTGCCATTACAAAAGTATAAGCATCATCCCATGCTCTACCGTTCCAACCATTAACCAAATTATAAGTCATGTTGTTGTTATTGGTATTAAATGGATTTGGTGTTGCCATATATCCAGACCAAATATCTCCTTGTAAATTTTGTTGTATTTGGTATCCCCATAAAGGATCTTGCTCAAAAATATAATTGAACATTACTTGCGAATATCCCGTGATATTATTAAAATCTTGAGCTAATTGTTCTGCCGTAGAACCTTGAGGGTCTGAGTTAATCTCCTCAAAGTTATCAGTACAACTAAATGCAGCTAACAGACCTAAGCAGAGGATCGATTTTTGTATATATTTTCTTGTCATGATATTTTTTTATTAAAATGTAACGTTTAAATTAAGACCGATACTTCTAGTTGTTGGCAATCCAAAAATATCAACACCTTGTAAGCCCTGACCTGTACTTAATGCAACATTTGGATCAAATGGAGCGTCTTTATAAATAAAGAATAGGTTTCTAGCAATTAATGAAACACTTGCATTTTGTATAAATGGAACTGATTTAGGGTTAAAAGTATATCCTATAGAAAGTTCTCTTAAACTAACATTCGTAGCTTTATACACATATTCAGATAAAGCACCACTTCTACCTCCAATAGTTCCATAATAATCTTCAGCAGAAATTTTATTTACCGGAGTTACACCATCAGCTGCTACAGCATTAACCGTTACTCCTCCTGCATTTTTAGCATCTCCATATGCTTTCGAAACTCCATAAGAATCATTTAAAGCCTGAGTCATACTTAAAACACTTCCTCCAAATCTTCCATCAATTAAAACATTAGCAAAGAAAGAACCTAGTTTGAAAGTATTAGACCATCCTAACATGAAATCTGGATTTGCATTACCAACTTCTCTGAATTTTTGCTCAACTTGTGGTTTACCTGCATCGCTTAATACCATTCTTCCCTGAGCATCTTTAACATATGAGAATGCCTCAATTACTCCGTAAGGTCTTCCCTCAATTAATGAAAATTGATACGCATTTGATCCTGGGTCAGTTAATATGATACGTCCACCTAATTCCTCTGGAAGTTCTTTAACTTTATTTCTATTGTGAGAATAATTTATTGTAGTATCCCAAGAAAATTTATCTGCTGCAATTATTTTTCCGTTTACAACAACCTCAAGTCCTTGATTTGCGATACTTGCAGCATTAAAACCGTAATTAGTATATCCAAAAGGATTTGTTGAAGGTGCAGGAGCCTGTACATATTGATTTTTAGTTTCTGAATTATAATAAGAAACCTCAAAACCTAATCTGTTGTTGAACATTCTCCACTCAGTACCAATTTCATACTCTGATTTTAACTCAGGTTTCAATGTTTCTCCTGGTCTAGGTCCTACAGCTGGCTGTATGAATTGACCTCCAAGAATTGTATATCTAGGTGAAGTAACAAAAGCAGCAATATCATTACCTACCTGAGCATAAGAAGCTCTTACTTTACCAAAGTTAATCCAATCAGGCATAGAAGTCATTTCGCTGATGATACCTGTTAAACCAACTGAAGGATAGAAATATGATGAGCTACCTGTATTAACCAAAGTAGAAGACCAGTCATTTCTTCCTGTTACATCTAAATACAACATGTTTTTGTATCCAAAAGATGTAGATGCAAATACAGACTGAATTTCTCTATTTGAACCTGATAATTGTTGATTGGCTTTATTGTTTACAAAGTTTCCTAAAGTAAACCAGTTTGTATTTACTAAACCTCCATTATTAGTTCCAGAATTTAAAACTGTTTGTTGGTTAGCCATTGTATTGTTGATACTTGTACCAATAATTGCATTAAATGTAAAATCTTCATTAAAATTAGTGTTGATTCTTGCAATTAAATCTCCGTAGCGCTGTGTACTTAATGTTCCTATATTAATATATGTTCCTGTTGGAGCAGTAATAATTTCAGAAGTTGTAGCATAAATCTTTTTATCAAAAATACTTTCAATACGGTTATAACTATATCTTGCTGCAATACTTAACCAGTTGTTTGCTTTATAATCTACAGCTAAAGATCCGTTAAAAAAGTTGTTTTTATCTTCAGATTTTGCTCTGTTAATTAACCAATATGGATTTTGAATGTACTCATTAATTACTGGGAAGTTTTGTACATTTAAATTTCTTACCGGATCAAAAACTTCAAAATTATCTTTGTAATAATTAAAATCATTTCCGTTTCCTCTTGGCATTAAATAAACACCTGTTAAAGGGTTAAAGTTCAATCCGCTTAAAGGTCTGTTATCAATTGTTTGTGTAGTGTATTTTCCATCAGCTGAAACAGTCAATTTATCATCGAAAAATTTACCAGTTTGACGAATACCAAAGTTATTTTTCTTTAAACCATTCCCAGGCATAATTCCTGAAGAAGAAGTGTTAGCATAAGAAATGTTAGTTGTAGCTACATTTGAACCTGTAGTAAATCCAAAAGATGTAATTTGAGTAACTCCTGTATCAAAGAAATCTTTTACGTGATCTTTTGTATTTTCTTTAGCTCCGGTAGAATTATAGTCTGTTTGAAATTTAGGCAAATAAGCCGCCGACTCTAAAGTGGTAACAGATGATGCTGTAAAATTCCCTTTACCTTCTTTAACTTTTTTTGATGAAAGTAAAATTACTCCGTTTGCTCCTTGAGAACCGTATAGTACAGAAGCCGCTGCTCCTTTTAGTACAGTCATACTTTCGTAATCATCAGGATTAACAAGAGAAACAACATCTCCACCATCACGGTTACCTCCATTAGTATCTCCAAAAGTACCATTTGGCTGACTTGAAGATCCGTTATATAAAGGAATACCATCAATTACATAAAGTGGCTGGCTATTAGTAATAGATGAGTTACCACGAATTACTACTTTTGTAGATCCACCAGTACCACCGGCACTTTTTGTTACTGCAACACCCGCAACTTTACCTGCTATTGTATTAATAACGTTGGCATCTTTTACACGAACTAATTCTTCTCCTTTTAATTCCTGAGTAGCATAAGTTAAGGATTTTTTACTTTTCTTAAGACCTAATGAAGTTACAACAACTTCAGTAAGAGCATTTGATGCAGCTGTTGCCATTTTAACATTAATTGTAGTCGCATCACCTACAACTATTTTTTGCGCTTCAAGACCTACATAAGTAAAAACTAAAGTCTGTCCTTTTTGTGCTTCGATTGAGTAAATTCCGTCAAAATCGGTAGTAGCACCTTTTTGACCTCCTTGTACTGCAACAGATGCCCCTGGTAACGGCACCCCATCAGAATCTGTAATCACACCTTTGATATTTTTTACCTGAGCAAGAGAAACCTGCGCCGTAAAAACAATCATAAAGATTAAGAAAATTTTTTTCATGTTAATTTATTTTGTTAGTTATGGTGTAAATTTATTCTTAAGGGATTGTTAAAAAAAATAATTTATACAAACAGCGATAAATTTTAAACCAACGACATAAATCAATCAATAATCCGTTTCACGAAAACGTTTTCAAATTAAAATATATACTGTAATTAGCCTATTTATTAATGTTTTATGCAGATATTTTACTTATTTGCTAAAAATTCATCATTTATAATAAAAACCTAATAATGTGAGTTTTATGACAAAAAACACCCTAAAAGAGTCTATTAATTCAATAATAAGCAGTTTTTAGAATAGTTAAAATCTTATTAATTTTAAACAACGTTTGTATTATTATTTTTTAAAATTTAGTTGCCGCACATTCCTGTAGTTTTTATTTTTAAGCTTGCATATTTTTTATGAATTAGATCTAATAAAGAATATTCGCCAAAAGAATCCTGAGCTATTTCCCAAATCATGATACCGCCTGTATTTTGAGAAGCAAATTCTACCTTTTTAGAAATTGTCGATTTTCCGTTATAATAGATTTTTCCCAATTCATCCTGATCTGCAAATTGCGTTCCTGCTATTATAATTTCATTATAAGTAGCACTCGTAACATCAGGATTGGTAAAATTATAACCGTAAAAAGGTACACCGAGCGTTAATTTATCACTTTGGACGTTTTGAAGCTTATGCCAAAAATCAATTCCTTCTTTGGCAAACTCAAAAGAACTGTGCTGTCCTGGTTTATTGGGAGACCACGGACCGGTACTGTCATAAGCCATGATATTGATAAAATCGAATGCATCTAATGCTGCCTGAGTTATATTTTCGAAACGGGAATTATTAGGCAAAGCTGCCGTTATTAATTTTTTACGATCTGCAAGGCTCTTTTTTAATTCGATAACAAAGCCACTATATCCTGTAGTCACAGCATTCCATTCGAGATCTACATCTACTCCATCCAATTTATGCAATTCGACAAAATTGATGATGTTCTGAATAAAAGCGGGTCTGTTTTCTGGCTTATCTATCAAAAAGGACCAATTAGAAGCCTGTTCTTCTGATATCACTCCACCGGCAAGTGAAATACTAATTATAATTTTAGGATTAACCGTCTTTGCATATTTAATAAGCGCATCGATATCGCCATTAAATAATAAATTTCCATTTTTATCCGGGTTTGCAAACGCGATATTGAGATGCGTTAATTGACAAAACTGAATAGAATTCATCTTACTGAAATTATCCGAAGACAAATAACCAACAACTCTGGCTGTTTTAGTTTTTGAGTTTTCAGTATCAGATTGTTTTTCTGTTGAACAGCTATATGCTGAAAATAGAGAACTTATAAAAAAAAGGATGCCTAATAAGGCTTTATTTTTTATCATAATTTTTAATTTAAACTTGTTGTTTTTAATTTTAATTAGAATGAAAATAACACCTTATTAGGCATAACTTTATATTTTGAGATTTTTTTTTAGTTTACATCCCACCAAACTTTACCAAACCAGTCATTCTTTCCTCCTAATCTAGCTAAAGCTTCCTGATAATTTTTTTCATTTTTTTGTAGCTCATCACTTGGATAGTACAAACGTGTTGGCACAATACCACCCGTTCCTGAATCTGAATTTGTTATTGGTATTAAGTGAGGATATCCTGTTCTTCTCCAGTTCGAGTATCCTTCAATACTATTAAACAAGTAGGTAATCCAAATTTGTGTTCCAATTTGTTCTTTTTCTGTACCAGGCAATAAAGGTTTCGCATTTACATAAGCGTCGATGCTTGCCTGACTTGCAGGAGCCGCGCCATAAATAGACAATTGTTTAATTCCTGCCTCAACTCCTTTTTTGTAATATTCTGCAGCAGAACCTGAAACCCATCCTCTAAAAGCAGCTTCTGCTAATAACAATTGGCTTTCTGAATAGCTTACGTGCAAAAACGGAGTTGTTCTTAATTTTAAATAAGGTTGTATACCCGAAGCTGAATTTGATCCTCCAGGAAGCTCCCATCTAAATACTCCAGGTTTAACCCCTTCGTACAATGTTTCTCCCGGTTGTAGTGGCGCCCCCGGAACTATACTACTACTTGTTTTAGGAGTAGCAATCATAGTCAATCTTGGATCTCCGTTATTTTTTAGATAATCTATTAGCAATGAACTAAAATGATCTCCCTGCTCATTTCCTATAAAACCATAAGACAATCCGTTTCCTCTATAGTCCAGTCTGGCAGGATCATCACTAAACGGAAAATCTAAGTGTTGCATAATACAGTTATCAGCATTGCTTTCGAAAACGCCATTTTGCAACGCAGCTTTTGCTTGTTTTTCTGCTTCGGCCGGGCTTACTTCAGAAATTCTCATCGCCGCACGCAAACGTATAGTGTTGGCTAATTTTTTCCATTTTGAAACATCTCCTTTATAAAATAAATCTCCTTTGATTAGGTCTTTTCCAACATTTAATTGATTATAGGCTTCTTCTAACTCTCTAAAAAATGAAGCATAAATATCTTGTTGTTTATCATATTTAGGTGTTACAATTCCTTTAGAAAAAGCCAGACCAGCTTCTGAATAAGGTACATCTCCATAAATATCTGTTAATCGCTGTGCCACCATTACTTTCATAATTTTAGCAACTGCATTCATATTTACAGCCGAAGGATCTTTTCCGGTTACATCCAGAATATCTACAACGCTTTTCATTTCATGAGCATATACGTTTCTCCATAAAGCTACTGCATATTCCTCTGAATTATTAAATTTACCACCGTAGTTTGTTACTGCCCACGAACCAGAGTAATGCTGCACAAAACCTCCGGCATATATTAAATTGGTTCTATGCTGATAGTATCCGTCTCCAGACATACACAATTGGGTAAATGAAAGCTGACCTCCCGGATTGGCTGATAACGCCACAGGATCTTTTTCCAGTTCGTCAAAATTTTCTGTACAGCCAACTACCGTAAAAACTGCAAGCATGGCTATTATATATTTGATTTTCATAATCTACTTTTTTAGAATGTAATTTTAATATTAAAACCATACGATTGTCTTGATGGTAATGAACCATATTCAAAACCTTGTCCGTTTCCTGAAGTATACATAGACTCCGGATCAACGTTTGGTAAATCTTTATTGAATGTCAATAGATTTCTTCCGAATACAGAAACATAAATTGAGTTTATTTTTGCTCCGCCAAAAACACTTTTAGGTATATTGTACCCTAAACTTACCTCTCTTAATTTTACATATGAAGCATCATAAATAAATGGTGCCGGAGTAGCATCTGTAACATTTCTCCAATATTCCTGAGGATCTACAGGTTTGGTATTTTTTACATAAACAGGATTCTGAGCTGTTCCTGTATTTACCACTCCATTTGCTACATAACCGCCTGTAGGAACCCAATTATTGATGTCGAAATTAGGATCGTTTGCAGCAGCTTGAGTTCTTGCAGCGATATACGCATCTCTTCCTTCTGTAGTAATATCTAATAATCCTCTCATCGCAGCAACTGAATTTGTCATAGAATATACATCCATACCAAATTTCATATCTAATAAAAACTGAAGCGTGATTCCTTTATAAGTAAATCTATTGGTTAAACCCGCTGACCAATCCGGAACTCCTTTTCCTAAAACTACTTTATTATCTGTATATACAGGCATACCTTGTGCATTTACAATCATTTCTCCTGAAGGTGTTCTTTCAAAATCTCTTCCAATGATAGTACCGTATTTTCCGCCAACCTGAGCAACAATCGCTGCGTTAGCCCAACGAGCTTCAGAAATTGTATATGTATTAATTTCAGGATGTAAAGAAAGAATTGAGTTTTTATTTCTTGAATAGTTTAAGTCAATTCCCCATTCAAAGTCCTTCGTTTTTATTGGTGAACCAGATAAAAAGATCTCAATACCTTCGTTACGCAATTCACCGGCATTTACAGAAAGATATTCATATCCTGATGTTGATGAAGAAGCTAAATCAAGTGTTTGATCAGATGTATCCTCACGATACACCGTTATATCAGCTTTTAATCTGTTTTTAAAGAAAGCTGTTTCTAAACCAAACTCGATTCCTTTTTTCGTTTGAAAAGTCAGGTTTGCATTTGGTGCCGATGTATTCTTAACATTAACAACACTTTGCCCGTCGTAAGAAGAATATGTAGTATAATTTAATGCATTTTTATAAGCACCCGGAGCATTAGAAACTTTTGCCCATGAAGCTCTTAATTTTCCATAAGAAAAAGTATCTCCCTGAATGTTAAATGCATCCGAGAATACAAAACCTAATGAAGCTCCCGGATAGAAAGCATCTTTATTAATAACGCTAAACCAGTCATTTCTTCCCGTAAACTCAGCATATAGATACCCTTTATAATCTAATTTTGCAGAACCGTAAACAGAATTTGTTCTTGTTCTTGTTTCTATTGGTGCATTTATTGTCTGCGTTGAAAAATTACTAATAAACTCTGTTCCCGGCTGAATAATATTGGTTCCCTCACTAGAATTTTCAGATCTTCTAAAATCTCTTCTGGTTGCTCCTAAAATTCCTGAGAAAGTCAGATCATTAGCTAATTTAATTCCGCTAAAAGTAGCAATGATATCCGTATTCATTTCAGAAACGGTGATATCACCTACTCTAAGATAACCTGTATCTCTTCCTGGCCATGTACTTCCAGGCACCATAAAATCTGTAGAATTAAAAACGTAAGTATCTAAACCAGTTCTAAAAGTCAATGCAACCCATTTTTCTAGTTGATACGTTCCGGCAACATTCCCGGTAAAACGATTTTTCTTAGAAGTATTATGGTTTGCATCTACAGTTAAATAAGGATTCAATTGATAAATATTATTATTCCATTTATAAACTTCTCCAGTCTCCGGATTTCCATAATTTTTCAACCACGCCTGATCAATATTTGGCGCCAGACCACTTAAAGAATACCCCACATTGTTTGGTGAATCACCCAATCCAGGTCGGTTATTTGTAGTTTCTACCATATAATTTACATTAGCATCTAAAGTAAATTTATCTGATTTTAATGTACCATTTAAACTAGCATTGTTTCTTTCTAAACCAGAATTAGGAACAACATCATCATTTTTAAGGTTATTAAATCCAAAACGAAGAAATGCATTTTCACTTCCTCCAGAAAGTGCAATTCCGTTTGTTGTTGTAACACCGGTCTTGAAAAAATCCTGAATATTATTTTCAACTCTTGCATAAGGTCGCATAGAACCATCAAATATTTTTACTTGTGTTCCTACACTATTTGAAAATTTAGGTCCCCAGGCACTGGTGGTATATCCGTAAACTTCGCTAGGTGCTTTTGTCGGATCTGGCAAAACTCCATGACCTCCCGTACCATATTCAGTTTGAAAATCATCATATTTTGCATTTACACGGTCAAAACTAACACCACTCGTTAATTCTACTTGTAATTTCCCTTTGCTTCCTTTTTTAGTTGTAATTAAAATTACCCCGTTTAACGCTCTTGAACCATATAAAGCTGATGCAGCTGCACCTTTTAATACAGTAAGACTTTCAATATCATTTGGGTTAAGACTTGAAATTCCGTCTCCGTTATCTCTTCCGTCGAACCATTTACTGGCTCCCGCAGTGTCATTATTCAAACCTGAGTTATCAATAGGAACTCCATCAACAATATAAAGTGGCTGGTTACTCTCACCTATACTTGAAATTCCTCTAATAATAACTCTGGAGCTTCCTCCAACTCCCGTTGCAGGCATAGAAATATCAACACCGGCAATTTTACCTGAAAGTGCCGACGCTACATTTGTTGTAATCACTTTATTAAGCTGATCACCTTTAATGTCCTGAACTGCATAACCCAATTCTTTTTTCTGTCTTTTGATACCTAATGCGGTAACAACAACTTCATTTAAGTTTTGTGCATCTTCTGTGAGCACAACATTTACTGTAGCTGATTGTGTTACAGTAACTTTCTCAGTTTTGATTCCGATAAACGAAAAAACAAGCACATCTCCTGCAGATGCTTGTATCGTAAATTTTCCATCATAATCAGACTGGGTTGCGGTTTTCGTACCCTGAATAATAATACTTACTCCCGGCAGCGGCAATCCGTTTTGATCGCTAACTAAGCCTTTGACTGTTTTTACCTGAGCAAGCGAGAGCTGCGCCGTAAATACAATCATAAAGATTAACATAATTTTTTTCATTTTAACATGGTTTTGTTGGTTAAGCGATAAATTTATTGTTAAAATTAACATAAATAAAACATTTTAAACATACAGCACAAAACCTTAAACGAACGACACAAAACAATCAACAATATGTTTTACGAAAACGATATACCACACAAATAATATAAAATATGTCTTTTTTTATAAAATTTTATTCAAAAGAATTGCGTTTTACCCAGTAATTGTTTAAAGTTGCACAATATTTCCAGGATACCAAACAACCAAATCTAAATCCCCAAATTAAAGTTGACCGAAATTCAAAAATTAAAATTTGATATTAAGCTCAAGAATCACGTATGGTTCTGGGGTAGCTATTTCACTCTTAACTTTTTACGATGGGGAGCTTACTTTAATGACTATCCTTATTCGTTTAAATCTAACTTAATCGAATTCTCTCTACACATCCCTTTAGTGTATTTTAATCTTTTTGTTTTAGTACCAAAATATGTATTGAAACAAAAATACATTACCTATACTCTCGCATTAATAACAAGTCTTTTTGGAATATATCTATTAAAAACAGCTTTGACCTATTATATTATATCCGAAAACATCTGGCCGGAAGCCAATAGAGAATATCATCCTTTTGATATTAATCATATTCTGGCAGTTTGTATTGGCGAATTGTATGTTCTTGCTATGGCTTCATCAGTTTACCTGACCTTAACCTGGTTACGAGAGCGTGAAAGAAACAGGTCGTTAAGAGAAAACCAGTTTAAAATCAAATTAAAATACCTTGAAAATCAAATTCAGCCGCATTTCTTTTTCAATACCTTAAACAATTTATATGCTTTGTCATTAGAATCTTCAGATAAGGTTCCGGATGTTATTATAAAACTATCAAATTTGATGGAATATGTTTTATATGATGTAAAAGGCACCAAATTTGTTCCATTAATTAAAGAAATTGATTACATTCAGAATTATATCGAAATCGAGAAGTTACGCTTTGAGAATGTAGAAGTTACGGTTAATCTCGAATCGAATATAGAAGATATTATTGTGCCTCCGCTAATATTCATTTCATTAGTCGAAAACGCCTTTAAACACGGGGGAATCAACAATAATAACTTAAAAATTAAGATCAATTGTAAAGTTATCGACAATAAAATGTTAGACTTTGAAATCTTAAATAATTTTGTAAATTCACAAAATCTAAATGCTAAAGGCGGAATTGGTTTAGTGAACACAAAAAAAAGATTAAAATTAATTTACAAAAACAATTTCACTTTAAAACATACAACGAAATTAAATTACTATATAATTCGTTTGCAAATACCTATTGAAAATGAAGATTAAATGCGTGTTGATTGACGATGAGCCATTAGCGATCAAAGTCCTGCAAAATTATTTTACAAATTTTACAGATTTTGAAGTCATTGGCACATTCAATAATTCTTTAGAAGCGCTCGATTTTATAAACAGTACTACTGTCGATGCCGTGTTTCTTGACATCAACATGCCAATGATGACAGGATTTGAGCTCATTAGTTTAATCGAAAACAAAACCAAAGTTATCATCACCACAGCTTTTAGGGAGTTTGCTGCAGAAAGCTATGATCTTGATGTTTTAGATTATTTAGTAAAACCCATTCCGTTACCACGTTTTATAAAATGCATTAATAAAATCACCACCGAATACAATCTAAAAAACAATATTAAAGTCGAAACCACAAAAGGCGATTCGCATATTTTTATCAAAGTCGATAAAAAAATGATGAAGATTAATATCGAAGAGATTTTGTTTGTAGAAGGAATGAAGGAATACATCAAAGTTGTTACTCCGGATAAGACTTATATTACCCATAAATCACTCACATCTTTGTCAGAAGAATTGCCTGCTGATCGCTTCCTGCGCATCCATAAATCTTACGTAATTGCGCTTAATAAGGTAAAATCTATCGAAGGAAACCGTATTCAGATACAATCTTACACCATTCCGATAGGCAGAAATTACAGCAAAGAGGTCAAAAACAAAATTTTAGAATAAACTTTAACTTTTAAATTCATTTTCTAAGTAGGTAAAAATTAACACATTGTTGAAAAAATGAGGCCGTTGGTTTAAATTTAACATTATTTGTGCCTTTTTATTTTTTTTTGATATACTTAACAAATATATTTACGGTCTTCAAAAAACAATAAAATAAAAAATTAACCTCTTAAATTATGAGTTCAGAAAATGTTCAAACCAAATGGGGACAGTTTATCTCGTTGATAATTGTTTTCTTCTTTTGGGGTTTTGTTGGTTCAGCCAATGATATCCTGATTCCCGTATTCAAAAAAGTATTTACTTTATCTCAGGTTCAGTCGCAACTAGTAGCTTGGGCGTTTTATGCCGCGTACTTCGTAGGATCAATGATTTTCTTCTTAGTATCTTTAAAATTAGACGTTTTACAAAAATTCGGATATAAAAAAACCCTTTCTGCAGGTTTACTTCTTTCAGCAGTTGGATCATTTTTATTCATTCCTGCTGCAACAATGGAAAGTTTTCCATTTTTCTTAACCGCTTTATTTACTGTAGGTTTAGGATTCTCAATCCAGCAAATTGTAGCTAATCCATTGGCTATTAAAATGGGAAGCCCTGCAACAGGAGCTCACCGTTTGACATTAGCTGGAGGTATTAACTCTTTCGGAACTACAATTGGAGCAATTTTATTAGGAATCGCTTTATTCGGAATGGGTGACAACAAAAACACATCACTTTCATTAGAAGATATCAAATTACCTTTCGTTATTCTTGGTCTTGCATTTATCGCTGTGGCCGTTTTCATGAACTTCTCTAAAATCGAAGATCCTGCAAAAGAAGAGGAAGAAGTGGTTAAAGTAGCACACGAAAAATTCAACATTTCAGATTATCCACAACTATATTTAGGAATGTTAGGAATCTTCATTTACGTTGGTACTGAGGTAACTATCATTAGTAACTTACCTGCTTTATTACACACTGCCGAGTTTGGTAATGTACTTGAAGATGCTATCGCACCATTTATTGCCCTTTACTGGGGAAGTTTAATGATTGGTCGTTGGAATGGTGGAGTTAACGTTTTCAACACTTCAAATTTAGTAAACACGGCATTAAAATTCATCGTTCCTGCAGTTGCATTTGGAGTAATTATTGGAGCTAACATTTTTGCTGCACACGACGTTTCTGCTTTCTATATCTACCCTATCTGGATCTTATTATTTATCGCTGTAAGTTTTGTAGGTGGTAAAAACGCCGGAAAAACTTTAATGCTGTTCGGAATATCAGGTTTATTAATGATGGTAGCAGGATTAGCATGGCCAGATCCATCAATCGCTAAATTCTTCTTTATCTCTGGAGGTTTATTCTTATCAATCATGTGGCCATCGATTTTCGATTTAGCTATTGCAGGATTAGGAAAAAACACAGGAAAAGCATCTTCATTCCTTATCATGATGATTTTAGGAGGAGGAGTTATTCCATTAATTCAGGGAAGTATCTGCGATATTGACCTTACAAACCCAGGAGGAATCTTCGGAATCACCTGGACTCACTTCTCTTACATCGTTCCACTTCTTGGATTTGCTTATTTAGGATTCTACGGTTTCTATTGCCCTAAAATCTTAAAAAGACAAGGAATCAACCACGTAGAAGGTGGCGGCGGAGGTCACTAAGCCAAAACATACAAAATAAAAAATCCCAAATTCCAATCCACAAAATTAGAATTTGGGATTTTTTTATGCTCTAAAAAAACATAAACCCAACAACCTTTGCCGCTCTGAACCTCTGAACCTTTGAACCTTTACTTGGCATTAATAACATTACTCAAATTCTGCTTAAAAATAGCTTTATTCTTCGCCGATAACGTATAAACAACATCTTTATCAGCATGAACAATAACCTTATCTATATTCGCCTCCAAAAGCGCCTTAGGATCTTTAATCTTCACAGTACACGCACCATCAAAAAAGCCATCATCTTCAATAATCTTTTTAGCCTCGATAATCGTTCCGTCCGTTAATACCGCCGAGATAGTCATCGTTTTATTCAGCGTTTTCGAATAAAACCCATCCATCACCAACAACAATCGGTACGAATTTTTCAATTCCGGACCTTTAAATTCGTGTCGCGTAATATTATAGCGCAATCCTTTTGCAAGACTCTGAAACTGCACCGAACAATCCAGTTCAAAACTCGCTACATCTCCCGCCTCGCTAACCTCCTTTTTTATTTTAGCAGCCTGAGCATTTACAGATAAACCAACGAACAAAAACACAAAAATCAAGATCACTTTTTTCATATGTATTTTTTTTTGAGACACATAAAAGTAAAAAAAAATCGCCACCCTTTTTACAAGGATGACGATTTTTAAACTATAAAGATCTGATTCTTATTTATTTCCTTTTTCAAAATCAGCCACAAACTGTGCTAATCCAATATCAGTTAATGGGTGTTTCAACAATCCGTAAATTGCAGAAAGAGGTCCAGTCATAACATCAGCACCAATTTTAGCACAATTTACAATATGCATTGTATGGCGTACAGAAGCTGCCAAAATTTGAGTTTCGTAACCGTAGTTATCATAAATCTCTCTAATTTCCTGAATTAAATTCAAACCATCAGTCGAAACATCATCCAAACGACCAATAAAAGGAGAAACATACGTAGCTCCCGCTTTTGCAGCCAATAAAGCCTGACCTGCAGAAAACACAAGAGTTACATTCGTTTTAATTCCTTTATCAGAAAAATATTTTGCAGCCATTACACCCTCTTTAGTCATCGGTAATTTAACTACAATCTGATCATGCAATTCAGCCAATTCTTCACCTTCTTTGATCATTCCATCATAATCCAGCGCATTAACTTCAGCACTTACGTCACCTTCAACAAGATTGCAGATATCTACATAATGCTTCAAAATATTGTTTTTTCCAGTGATTCCTTCCTTTGCCATCAACGATGGGTTAGTAGTTACACCATCCAAAACACCTAAAGCTTGTGCCTCTTTAATCTGAGCTAAATTAGCTGTGTCAATAAAAAATTTCATAATTATATCTATTTAATTGTGTTCCTGTTTTGGGCGTGTCCCTCCGGGTCTCCCGATAGCTATCGGGATTCGGCTTTATCTTTTGTTCCGTTTCACTTCACAAAAGGATACCACCTCTATCTCTCACGCAAAATTCCGTGCAAAATTACAATTTATAATTTCCATAAGGTAAAAAACTAAAAAAAAAAATAATTCCTAATCATCAAAACCAAACAACATAGAACAAGAAACAAAAAGCTAATTTTATTTTTGTATTTTTAAAAAATAAAAAAAAACACCCCATAAAAGTGCTAGAAGATCATTTTAAACAAGATATCCTTAATATCGAAAAAATATCAATTGTCCCTACATTACTCAACGTAATTTGCCAGACCACAGGAATGGGTTTTGCAGCTGTAGCAAGAGTTACAGACGATCGATGGATTACGTGCAGCGTACAGGACAATGTTCTTTTTGGCCTAAAACCAGGCGACGAGTTACAAATTAAAACCACAATTTGCGACGATATACGAAAAAACCTGAGACCCGTAATTATCGACAATGTTAGCGAAGATCCCGAATATCACAATCATCATACGCCAGCAATGTACAAACTTCAGAGTTATATTTCTGTTCCAATAATGCGTAAAGACGGGACTTTTTTTGGCACATTATGCGCTATCGATCCAAAACCAAACAGCCTGAAAGAATTTAAAGTAAGCGAAATGTTCAAATTATTCGCTGATTTAATTTCATTTCACCTTACAGCAATCGAGCAGGAAGATGAAAAGAATACAATACTTAAAGAGAAAAATCAGATAATAGCAAAAACTGAAGGCGAGAAAAAAAAGATAGAAAGACTAAACTCAGATATCGAGAAAAAATTAATTCAAAAAAACATTTCGCTCGAAAAAATGAACAGCGAACTCGAAGCTTTCAATTATATTTCAAGTCACGATTTGCAGGAACCATTGCGTAAAATTCAGCTTTTTACCGATACTATTGAACGTGAAGAAATCAATAATTTATCCGAAAAAGGAAAAACAGCGTTTCATAAAATTCGCACTTCAGCCTTTAGAATGCAAAACTTAATAAACGATCTTCTCCTCTATTCTAAAACCAAATTCGACGATCGAAAATTTGAAATAAAAGACCTGAACAATATCGCCAAAGATGTAATTGACGATCTAACCGGAGAACTAGAAATTAAAAACGTAACCTTCGACATACAAGAATTAGGAAAACTACCTGTAATCGAATTTCAATTCAGACAACTGTTATACAACCTGATCAGTAACGCATTAAAATTTGCAAGTCCAGATAGAGATTTAATTATAACCGTTTCTGCAGCAATAACAAACGGAGAATTTGAAAAACTATCACCACTGACCAAATACCACAAGATAACCATTGCCGACAACGGCATTGGATTCGACCAATCGTACAGCGAAAAAATATTTGGGTTATTTCAGGCCTTACACACCAAACCGTCAAAAAGTACCGGAATTGGCCTTACCATAGTAAAACGAATTGTAGAAAACCACAAAGGATTAATAAGAGCAGAAGGAGTATTAAACGAAGGAGCAAAATTCGAAATATTTATTCCTGTAAAATAATTTCAAATTTTGCTCCCGTATTTTTTATAACTTATAATGATTCATCAGCATTTTTTCGTAGACTTTATCCGGTAATGCGCGTTTTAAAACAATCGAAAACTTCTGCATAAAAGCCCCTACTTTATAATGAACATTTGGCTTTTTTTGCTGCATAATCCTGTAAATTGCTTCCGCCATTTCATTAGGATTACTTCCCGCATCAACATGTTCATTCATCGTTGCCAGATTTTCTCCATATACTTTTGCATAAGGCGAACCTTCTACAACCGGCGCATGATAACGCCCTGAAGCAATATTTGTAGCAAAATCACCTGGCGCAACACTTGTTATTTCAACTCCAAACGCCTTTACTTCCATACGCAAAGCCTCGGTAATTAATTCTAAAGCCCCTTTTGATGCCGAATATACACTTCGATATGGCAATCCCATATATCCTGCTATAGAAGTAATATTAATAATTAAACCAGATTGTTGTTCACGCATTTGCGGCAATACCGCTTTCATGACTTCAATAGGTCCAAAAAAATTGGTCTCAAAATTATTTCTGATTTCTTCGGTCGGAATTTCTTCAAGAGGCCCTGTAATTCCAACACCGGCATTATTAATCACCACATCTAATCGACCTGAATTCGCAATAATTTTAGACACCGCCGTCTTTATAGAATCGGCATTACGAACATCTAAAGCCACCAACGGAAAAACCGAATTTAAAACTTTCTCAGGATTTCTGCTCGTTCCGTACACGACAAAACCTTTTTTTTGTAAAAATTCTCCAATTGATTTTCCAATCCCTGAGGATCCTCCGGTAATTAAAACGACTTTATTCATTTTGAAAAGTTATGAGTTTTGAGTTATAAGTTATGAGAGATCACTTTTTTTTTACCGCAGAGCCCACAAAGCTTTGCGAACTTTGCCTTTTCACAAAAAAACTAAGAGTAAAAAAAACTTAGCGTTCTTTGCGATTAACTTTTTTTTATCCCTCCACAGTTTTAGGATTACTCCAATAACTTTTAACTTACGAAGCACCAAAAATAAAAAAATCCTCCATAAGGAAGACCACTTTTAAATTAATTCTAAAAAAAAATCCCGAAAGAACGGGATAAAAAAAAATGGCAAGCGACCTACATCGCACCGCTCAACCACGTACCCTTGCTATGTTCCCATCCTGGGGGAGTCTGCAGGAGCTGGTCGTGTAGGACTTGCCGGTGCAAATATACAATCTTTTTATATTTTTGCAAGACCTTTGTTGCTATAAAAATATCGTTGTATATTGGCTTATTCAAATTTTAAACTATGAAAAAACATAACTTCCTAACTGTCATTTTATTAGGAATCACATTAATTGGATGTGGAGATAAAAATAAAGGTGAAAATTCTTTATTTAATATTGATGATTCTGCTTTTCCGGCTCATTTTACCCAAAAAGAAGCACTTTCTGTTGGAATTTTGAACCCAAAATCGAAAGAAATCGACAGCATTGTTTACTTTGTTAATGATAAAAAAGTGGGAAGCGCAAAAGGAGCTTCAAAATTTAATTTTCCTTTAAAAGATCAAAAATTAGGATACCAATACATAAAAGCAACCGTTTATTTTGGATCAAACTCTTCTGATGCAACAAAACGAATCGAATTAGTATCTGATGTCGAAGCAAAAGCTTTAAAATATAAAATCGTAAATACGTATGCTCACGATACTTTATCTTTTACTGAAGGTTTAGAGTTCTATAAAGACACTTTGTACGAAAGTACAGGACAAGAAGGCGCTTCGTACATTAGAAAATACGATTACAAAACAGGTAAAATTTACAAACAAGTAGATCTTGAGAAAAAATATTTTGGCGAAGGAATTACTTTTATCAATGGTAAATTGTTTCAATTAACCTGGCAAAACAAAACAGGTTTTATCTATGATGCTAATACCTTAAAGCAAGAAAAAACTTTTGCTTACGATAAAGATATCGAAGGCTGGGGAATGACAAATGACGGAAAATACATTTACCAAACAGATAAAACAGAGAAAATCTGGAAAATGGATCCTGCAACTCAAAAAATGGTAGATTATATCAATGTATATTCTGGAACTTCGAAGATCAAAGCCATCAACGAATTAGAATGGATTAACGGAAAAATCTATACGAATGTTTGGTTCAAAGATGCAATTGCAGTGGTAAACCCAACATCGGGAGCTGTTGAAGGAATTCTGGATATGTCAGGCTTACGTAAATTTATGCCAGATGTAACTAAAGATGATGTTTTAAACGGAATCGCGTACAACCCAAAAACGAAAACTATTTTTGTAACTGGTAAAAACTGGAGCAAAATGTTCGAAATAACGGTTTCAGAATAGAAAAATAAAAAAAATAAAAACACGAATTTCACAGATTTCACGGATTAGTTCGTGATAATTTGTGAAATTTGTGTTTTTTAACACTATCAACAATGACAACATTAATCACCAACATACAAGAACTGCTTCAGGTTCGTGAAACTTCAATTCCTAAAGTTTCGGGTGCTGAAATGGCTATTCTTCCTACCATCAAAAATGCTTTTTTAATTTTAAAAGACGATTTGATTCATGATTTTGGATCAATGGATAATCTTCCTGAAATCAACGCCGATACAATTATCGATGCAACGGGCAAGGTTATTTTACCATCCTGGTGCGACAGTCATACCCATATTGTATATGCAGGAAATCGCGAACAGGAATTTGTAGACCGCATCAACGGATTTACTTATGAAGAAATTGCCAATCGTGGCGGTGGAATTTTAAATTCAGCTAAAAAACTCAACGAAACTTCAGAAGAAGAAATCTACCAACAATCGAAAGTTCGCCTGGAAGAAGTTATGCATTTAGGAACCGGAGCTGTAGAAATAAAATCCGGTTACGGTTTAACCATCGAAGGCGAACTGAAAATGCTTCGCGTAATTAAAAAATTATCCGAAAATTATCCGATTGCCATAAAAGCTACTTTTCTGGGTGCACATGCCTTTCCTGTACATTACAAAGACAATAAAGCAGGTTATATCGACGAAATCATCACTAAAATGTTACCGGAAATTGCCCAAAACAAATTAGCTGATTATGTAGATATCTTCTGCGAAACAGGTTATTTTTCTGTAGAAGAAACAGAAAAAATTATGCAGGCAGGAATAGAATTCGGCTTAAAGCCAAAAATTCACGTGAATCAGTTTAATTCTATTGGAGGAATACAAGCCGGAATTAAATTTAAAGCCCTTTCTGTCGATCATCTTGAAATTATGAACCCGGAAGACATCGAAGCTTTAAAAAACACAGAAACAATGCCTGTAGCATTACCATCCTGTTCTTATTTTTTAAGTATTCCGTATACGCCTGCGCGCGAAATGATAAAAGCTGGACTTCCGTTGGCATTAGCGACAGATTTTAATCCTGGCTCTACTCCATCCGGAAATATGAATTTTGTGGTGGCGACTGCATGTATCAAAATGAAAATGACCCCTGAAGAAGCCATTAATGCCGGAACGATAAACGGCGCATACGCAATGGGAATCTCTGAAACTCACGGAAGTATTACCAAAGGCAAAAAAGCCAATTTAATCCTTACCAAACCTATTTCATCTTACTACCAGATTCCATACGCTTTTGGGAGTAATTTAATAGAAAGTGTTTTTATAAACGGAGAAATTTTATAAAAAGAAATTTTCTTTTACATAATGAGGAATTGAGAATCTGCAATTTGTGCCATTAGGCACTAAATATTGGTAGACATATAGTTTCGGAATACGTTAGCATGCCATAGGTACACAATAAATTTTAGCTATTGCGTACCTACGGCACGCTAAATTCATTCTGCCATTTCTGTTTTCTACCAATATTTAATGCCTGACGGCATATTGTACAAACTACTGATCGCATTATTCCATAAAAAAAGGTCTGTGAAACTCACAGACCTTTAATATTTTAGTGGTATTATTACCTAAGCGACGTTGTATTATCTTAAGTTAAAACTAGTTTTAGAAACTAATTCATCATTATCATAAACATTGATAAAATAAGCTCCTTTAGCGAAATCTTTACCTGGTAAATCTTCTACAACATTTACAGTTTTATTTTCATACTTTACAGTAGTTTTAAAACTATAAGTTAAAGTGTTTTCACCAAAGTTTTCTGTTTTCTTTTCACCTAAAACATTGTTTTTAGAATCGATAACTTGTACATAATACGTTTTGTCTCCTGACTTAGCAATTTGGTTTTCAGCAATAGTAAAACTAATTTTTAAAACGTCAGCACGACTTGCTTTATCTGTTTCAATTTGTTTACCAGAGCTTCTTAATTTGTAAGCAGCAGTCTTAGTATTCAAAATTGATAACTTAGCACCTTTTTCAACAGTTTTAGCCAATTCTTCGTTTTGACCAACTAATACTTCATTATATTTTTTAGACTCACCTAAAACTACAATTGTACTATCTCTTTGAGTTGTTAAAACACCATTTTGCTTTTTCAATTCGTCGTTTTCAGCAACTAAAGTTTTCATTTTACCTTGCATTGCCTGAACTTGAGATCTAAATTTAGATACATCACCTTTTGATTTATTCAAATCATCCATCAAAGCCACTACTTTATCTCTTTCCTGAATCAATTCATCAGACATAGAAGTATTTTCAGCGATTGCAGCATCATAAGTTGTTTTTAGCTCTTGCAGATCTTTCATAACAGATTCTTTCTCTGTTAAAGTTGTTGTAAGTTCCGTCTTAACTACATCTGTATCAGATGATAATTTAAAAATATACACTAAGCTACCAATTAGTAGGACTGCTAAAACTGCGATTACCGCTTTTAGACTTGAGTTGTTGTTCTTTGGGTTTTCCATATTTAAAATAATTTTCTTTAAAACAAATTTAAGAATTAATATAAGGTTATAACGTAAGTTACTACAATTATATTATTTTTGGAAAATAAATTTTTTTCATGGAGAAATTAGTCCCGTTTACTATTAATGATTTAGCAAAAGTTACAAATCATCGAAGTGGTGAAATAAAATTTGGAGAAAAGATGATTATCATTCCTAAAGGAGTTGATAAAATTACTTTTCTAAAAGAAAGCGAAGCTAAATATGTATTACTCGGAATTCCGGAAGATATTGGTGTGCGTGCCAATTACGGCAGACCCGGTGCAGCATCGGCATGGGAAAGCGCCATAAAGAGTATTGCCAACATACAACACAATCGTTTTTCTAAAGGAAGCCAGATTATTGTTTTAGGACATATTAATGTTGCCGAAGAAATGCGTGAGGTCGAAAATCTGGATTTTAATGATATCGACGATCGATCAAAATTAAGTCAGTTAGTCGAAAAAGTAGACAAAGAAGTTTCCCATATTATCTTTACGATCATCAAAGCAGGAAAAACTCCTATTATCATAGGCGGAGGTCATAATAACGCTTACGGAAATATAAAAGGTTCAGCTTTAGCTAAAGGAAAACCTATAAATGCTATAAATTTTGATGCCCACTCTGATTTTAGAATTCTGGAAGGACGCCATAGCGGAAACGGATTTTCTTATGCTTACGAAGAAGGTTTCCTAAAAAAATATTTCATCTTTGGTCTACACGAAAACTACACATCTAAAAGTGTTTTAGACATTATCAAAAAATTAGAAGACCGCGTTCGTTATAATACTTACGACAGTGTAAACATTCGTAAAGAAAAAGACTTCGACAGAGAAATGGCTTTGGCATTAGAATTTATAAAAACAGATTCTTTTGGTATCGAAATAGATTTGGATGCGATTCCTAATATTGCCAGCAGCGCTATGACAATAAGCGGGTTTTCGGTAGAAGAATTACGTCAGTTCATTTCCTTTTTCGGACAAAATAAAAACGCTACTTATTTGCATATTTGCGAAGGCGCACCAGATTTAGCGGATTCTCCTAACAATAATTTAATTGGAAAATTGATTGGTTATTTAGTAACTGATTTCATTAAAGCCAATAACGAAAAAGAGTAATTTACCGGAAGATGACGTACTGAAAACGAGTTCATTTGCCAAATAAAACAAGAATCAAATAAACGATTGATCGAATAAACCTATCTTTGCACAGAATTTTAGTACTTAAAACTAAATTCTTAATACCTAAGATATGTTATTCGAAGATTTATCACTTTCAAAAAGTATACAAAAAGCCGTATTTGAAGAAGGCTACCTAAACCCTACTCCTATTCAGGAACAATCTATTCCGATTGTTTTGGCAGGAAGGGATTTAATTGGTTGTGCCCAAACCGGTACAGGAAAAACTGCTGCATTTGCCATCCCAATCATACATCAATTACACCGAATTGTAGGCTCATCAAAAAAAGCAAAAGTAATTCGTGCTCTTATAGTAACTCCAACTCGTGAATTAGCGGTTCAAATTGGACAAAGTTTTGATACTTATGCCAAATATACTAACCTGACTCAATTGACGATTTTTGGTGGAGTATCGCAAAACCCGCAAGTTGACGCGTTGAAAAACGGAGTTGACATTTTAGTCGCTACACCAGGAAGATTATTAGACTTGCAAAAACAAGGTTTCCTTGATTTAGATCACTTGCATACTTTAGTTTTAGACGAGGCCGATCAAATGCTGGACATGGGTTTTATAAACGATGTAAAAAAGATCGTAAAACTAACGCCTAAAAACCGTCAGACTTTATTATTCTCTGCTACAATGCCAATTGCTATTCGCGAACTAGCCGAAATGTTTTTACAAGATCCTGCAAAAGTTGAAGTTTCTCCGGTTTCCTCAACAGCAGAAAATGTAGAGCAACGTGTTTATTTTGTTGAAAAAACAGAAAAAAGAAATTTACTTTACCACCTTATAAAAAACGAAGAATTATCGAACGTATTGGTTTTCTCAAGAACCAAACACGGAGCTGATAATGTTGTAAAAGCATTGCGTAAAAAAGATATTCCTGCTGAAGCCATTCACGGAGATAAATCGCAAAATGCAAGACAACGTGTTTTAGATGCTTTTAAAAATAAAGAAGTTGGTGTTCTTGTAGCAACTGATATTGCAGCAAGAGGAATTGATATTGATCAATTACCATTCGTAATCAACTTTGATTTACCTAATATTCCTGAAACTTACGTACATAGAATTGGACGTACAGGTCGTGCCGGAAACGGAGGAGTTGCGATTTCTTTTTGCAGTAAAGACGAACACGGTTACTGGAAAGATATTCAGAAATTGATAAAAGTAGATGTAAAAACAATTACAGATCATCCTTATCAATGGCATGCCGGAAGTCCCGAAGAAGCAGCAAAAGAAAAGCCTAAAAACTCAAATCGAAGCGGTGGTGCTCATAAATCAAGAAAATCAAACGCTTCTAAACAAAATAAAAAACGCTGGTATTAATCGTATCAGCTAAATATTTTAAATAATTCCGAACACGAATTTCAAAAATTTGCACTAATTTTTATCTTATAAGTTAATTTCTAATTAATTTAATAAGAGAGATTTCAGCAGCAATTATTGAAATTCGTGTTTAGTTTTTTATACTCGCCTCGCTTTTTGCTTCGTGTATTAAGTAACTTATAATTTTAAACAATTTTACCGGCTCAAAAGGCTTGATGATAATATCGCTCATTCCTGACGAAATTGCTTCATCTGTTATTTCATCTTTATCAAAAGCTGTCAAGGCTACAATTGGCGTTTTTATGCCTTTTAAACGAATTCTTTTAGTCGTTTCAAATCCATTCATCAAAGGCATATTAATATCCATTAAAATAAGATCAAAATCTTCTTTGTCTAATATTTCTAAAGCTCCAAAACCATCATCAACGACTTTACAGATATAATTATTCTTTTCGATAATTTTCTTGGTAACCAGCTGGTTGATCAGATTATCCTCGACAATCAGTATTTTATAAACATCGCTCGAAGTTAAATCTACCTCGATTTCATCTATAATCTTTTTAGTCTTTTGCGGATCATGTTCAAAAGGAATCACAAACGAAAATGAAGTTCCTTCGCCAATATTGCTTTTTAAACTAATTGTACTTCCAAAAAGTCCCAGCAATCGTTTTACAATACTCAGTCCTAATCCTGTTCCCTGATAATCTTCGTCTTTTCTGCCTACCTGAACAAATTTTTCGAAGATTTTCCCTTGGTCAACGATCGCAATTCCAACGCCATTATCTTTAATTAAAAAATCAAGATAATACATCTTTCCCTCTATCTTATTAAGTTTAACAATGATTTCGACTTCCCCATCTTTGGTAAATTTTAAGGCATTGCTCACTAAATTCATCAGGATTTGCGCCAGCCTTAATTTATCTCCAATTAAATATTCCGGAATCTCAGGATCAATAGATACTGATATGGTATTGTTGTTTTTTTGAGATAAAAATGAAAGGGAATTTTTGATCATTGTAATTTCATCCGAAATATTAAAGGTCAGATTCTCTAATACTACTTTATTTTCTTCAATTTTATTAATTTGAAGAATGTCGTTTACCAATGACAATAAATATCGGGCAGAAAATTTTAAGGAACTTAAATGCTGACTTCTTGACAATTCTTTGTGTTCCTCCAGCAGCATATTCGTAATTCCGACTACACCATACAACGGAGTACGCAATTCGTGGCTTATAGTCGAAATAAATTGAGTTTTAAGCATCGAAGCTTCTTCTGCAATTTCTTTCGCCCTTAGAAGCTCTAAATTGTGTTTTTTCTTAAACTTGATATTTTTAATCAGCGTAATGATAAGAAAAACAAGTATAAAGGAAATCAGCACAAACAAGATGACAATAATCCTGGATTTTTTCAGACTTTGATATTGCGAATCTTTTTCGTTTTCGATTTTATCAATTTGTCTTTTGTATTCGTCTAACTCAAGATTAAAACCGGCAATCGAAGCGCGCTTGAGTTTTTCTTTATTGGTCATTTCATCCCGGATCGTATTGTAAGACAGCATATTTTTATAAGCATCTTCAAACTTACCAATCTTATTTAAAAACTTCGAATACTCTAAATACGCATACAACAAATCTGTTTTTTCATCTATAGATTCTCCGTAAGAAATGGCTTTTGAAAAATATTTATCTGCCTTATCGTTTTTATTTTCATTCGACCAATACATTCCGTTTAAAAAATTCAACGCAATATCATTTGACTTTCCTTTTAAATCGTTCTGATTTTTATTAATATATTTTAGGTAAGGCAAACCTTCTTTAAAATTTCCAATCTTAAAATAAGACCATACTATATTAAGATTCGTTATCGCAACTTCTTCAGCATATTTTGAGTTATCGCCAAATTTTAATGATTCTTTGTAATACGCAATTCCGTCTCTGTACAATTTTCTTTCAAAAAAACACAGGTTTCCTAAATTACTTGTAATCATCATTCGTAAACTAACGATATTAGATCTTTTAGCATAAGATAAAGCTTTGTGGTAAAAAAAATCTGCTTTATCAAGTTCTCCCAACTCATGAAAGTTAATCGCTATGATATTGTAATTTCGAGAAATTAAGGTGTCATTTTTTATATTAAAAGCGTGCTGTAAGGCTATACCGGATTTCTCTAAAGACTTTTCGTAATTGGTATCATCTAAAAAATCACAGGCTTCTTTGGTTAAATCTTTAACTATTTCATTTGATACGCTACCAGTCTGAGCAACGAGCTCAGGACAAAATAAATTTAGAAAAACAAAAACTAAAAAATAAAACCTGTAATAAGACATAATTTGGGAAATGTTTATCCAAATATACATTTTTATAAGTTCAAAATAGCAGTATGTTTTTTGATAACGTAAAGTAATAATAATCAATATTTTTATCCTACTTATGATGACTCTAAGCAATCACAAATAGCAATAAATAAAAAACCGTAATGAAAGTATTCTCATTACGGTTTTTCACTTAAAAAGTATCAATTAATTTTCCGGACTATACTTCTTCAAGTCCTTCAATAGTATCTTCTTTATCATCTTCCCATTGTCCTACAACCGAAGTTGCTAAAGCATTACCTAAAACATTGGTAGCACTTCTGAACATATCACAAAAGTGATCAATTGGCAAGATCAGGGCGATTCCTTCTACAGGAATTTTAAACATACCACAAGTAGCAGCAACGATCACTAAACTTGCTCTTGGCACACCTGCAATACCTTTACTGGTTAACATTAAAACCAAAAGCATCGCCATTTGCGTTCCTAAATCTAAATGAACGCCATAAAACTGAGCAATAAAAATACTGGCAAAAGTCATGTACATCATACTTCCGTCAAGGTTAAACGAATAACCAAGCGGTAACATAAATGCTACAATTTTGTTTTTTACACCAAAATCTTCTAATTCTTCCGTTAATTTAGGAAAAACTGCTTCACTACTTGTTGTTCCAAAAGCAATTGCCAATGGCCCAACAATACGTTTTAATAACTCCGTCATTCTTCCTTTAAGGAACATATACCCAACAAGAATCAAGACTACCCATAATGTACTGATTCCGACTAAAAATGATCCGAAAAATTTAAAATAAGTAATAATCAATTCTTCGGCATCTCTAATAGCAAAAACTCCTGCAATAGCACCAAATACCCCAATTGGAGCAAAGTTCATTACATAGTTTACCATTTTTAAAACAATATGCGACGCTTTATCAAAAGCATTTATAATTGGTTTTACTGTACTTCCCAATGAAGCCGCTGCTAGACCAAAGAAGATAGAGAATATTACAATTTGTAAAATTTCATTGGTTGCCATTGCCTCAAAAATACTTTTAGGAACAATATGCTCTACGAAATTTTCAACCGATAATATTTTTGTTTTTGCTGTAACTTCAGAAGCCGCAGCCATATCTACGTGCTCTAATTTTAAACCAACTCCAGGTTCTAAAACGTTCACAAAAAATAATCCAATCAATAAGGATACGAAAGAAGCTGTAAAAAACCACGCAAGTGCTTTTCCTCCAATTCTTCCCACCGTTTTTATATCACCCAGTTTTGCAATTCCTACTACTAATGTGGTAAAAACTAAAGGAGCAATAATCATTTGCACTAATCTGATAAAGATCGTTGCAAGCATTTTTATTTTATTACTAAAAGACAGTGCAGCTTCCTGCGAAATTGAGTTATGAATCACAATTCCTAACGCTGCCCCAAGCACCATTGCAATTACTATTTGCCCAGTTAACCCTTTAAGGAATGATTTTTTTTTAGTTTCTGTTACTTGCATTAATTTTTTTATTTAGAATTAAAATATTAAGACCCTCACTGTCTTAATTTTTATTAATATGTTTTGTTGATTAAATAAAAATCAGCCAAAACAATTGCTGCCATAGCCTCTACAATAGGCACGGCACGCGGCACAACACACGGATCATGACGGCCTTTACCCGTCATTGGTGTTATGTTTCCTTTATTATCTAATGAATCCTGAGTTTGCATGATAGTCGCAACAGGTTTAAAAGCTACCCTAAAGTAAATATCCATTCCGTTGCTTATTCCGCCCTGAATTCCTCCTGATAGATTTGTTTTTGTTGTTCCGTCAGGATTGTATAAATCGTTGTGTTCACTTCCTTTCATTTCAGAACCAGAAAATCCGCTTCCGTACTCAAAACCTTTTACAGCATTGATAGAAAGCATTGCTTTTCCTAATTCAGCATGAAGTTTATCAAAAACCGGCTCACCTAAACCAACCGGAACGTTTTTAATTACACATGAAACTACTCCACCAACAGTATCTCCCTGTTTGCGGATATCACGAATGTATTCTTCCATAATCGCTGCTGATTTTTCGTCAGGACAACGAACTGGATTACTTTCTATTTTGGAAAAATCTAAATCCTGGTATGGTGTATCTAAATGAATTGGCCCTACAGACGAAACATAAGCATTAATTTTAATTTCCGGCAACATTTGCTTTGCAATGGCCCCGGCTACTACTCTGCTTGCTGTTTCTCTTGCAGAACTTCTTCCGCCACCGCGATAATCACGAAAACCATATTTTTGGTCGTATACATAATCAGCATGACTTGGTCTGTAATTGTCTTTTATATGAGAGTAATCATCAGATTTCTGATTCGTATTCGGGATAATAAAACCTATAGGAGTTCCGGTAGTTTTACCTTCAAAAATACCAGACAAAAACTGCACTGCATCCGGTTCTTTACGTTGTGTTACAATTGCTGATTGTCCTGGTTTTCTTCGGGACATTTCAAATTCAATTGCTTCTAAATCAAGTTCAATTCCTGATGGACAACCATCAATAATTCCGCCTAAAGCTTCACCATGAGATTCTCCAAATGTTGTAACTTTATATAGGGTGCCGTAGCTATTTCCTGCCATTGTAATTAGTTTTGAGCAAATGTAAGTTTTATGAATTAAATTAAAAAATTTAAAATACGTATTATTAACTAAAGGTTAAGTAGTTTAAAAATCACAATTTATTAAAATTGTAGCCAAATTGATAACCTTTTGATAAAATAAAGCCCGCCAAAGTTTCTTTTATTTGTTAAACTTCAAAAAAAGAAAAATTGAAAAAACGAAATGTCGAATTGGTCATTCTTTCAGATGTCCATTTGGGAACTTACGGAAGTCACGCTAAAGAACTAAACAACTACCTATCAAGCATTAAACCCAAAACATTAGTCTTAAACGGCGATATTATTGATGCCTGGCAGTTTAGAAAATCATACTTCCCTAAAGCACATTTAAGAGTCATTCAGCGTATCATCGGGATGGCATCTAAGGGCACAAAAGTGTATTATATTACCGGAAATCACGACGAAATTCTTCGAAAATTCAGCGACATGAATATGGGAAATTTTTCTCTGGTCGATAAACTGGTTTTAGAACTAGACGATAAAAAAGCCTGGATTTTTCACGGAGATGTTTTCGATGCTTCGGTTCAGCACTCAAAATGGATTGCAAAACTAGGCGGATTAGGTTATGATTATCTTATTTTAAGCAATCGATTTGCCAATTGGTGTTTGACAAAACTAGGTCGTGAACCTTATTCTTTTTCTAAAAAAATAAAAGCAAGCGTTAAAAAAGCCGTCAAATTTATTTCAGATTTCGAAACAACAGCGACAGATTTGGCTATCGAAAAAAAATACGATTATGTAATTTGCGGACACATACACGAACCTAAAATTATTACCAAAGAAAACAAAAACGGTTCTACCTTATATTTAAATTCCGGCGATTGGGTCGAAAATTTAACCGCATTAGAATACCATAAAAAACGCTGGAAATTATATTCGTATACCGAAAGTAATTTTACCGAAGAAGAGAACCTTTTTGAAATGGAAGACATTTTAACTTCGCAATTAATCTCTTCTATCATCCTAAAAAAATAATCCTAAAAAATGCTCCAAAGCCGGCTAAATCATGCATTATTACTGATATAGTGGCTTTTAACAAATTTTGGTTATTATTCAAAAATGTGAATTATATAACAATTTTCAAAAATATTATACGTTTGAACGTTGTGCATCAAAGTACATTTGAAAAAAATTAATAACCATTTTTATGAAAAAAATCATTTTATCTGCCATTATGCTATTAGGATTAGCTTTTACGGCCCAATCACAAGAAATTTCAAAACACGCTTTAGGACTGCGTTTAGGAGACAATAACGGATTTGGTGGCGAGGTATCATATCAATTAGGATTAAGTCAAAAAAACAGACTTGAATTTGATTTAGGATTTAGAAACAGCAGCAATGTAGACGCTATTAAAGCAGTTGGTCTTTACCAATGGGTATGGAACATTGACGGAGGTTTTAACTGGTACGCTGGTGTTGGTGGTGGTATTGCTACCTGGGATCACAGTTACAACAACAACAATTTTAGATATAAAGACAGCGGAACATATGTATTTGCAGCTGGAGACATCGGTATAGAATACAGATTTAGCGAAGCGCCTATTACACTTTCAATAGATGCAAGACCAGAAATTGGATCAGGATATTACGACGATGACAATTTTGGATTTGATGTAGGTTTAGGAGTTAAATTTAGATTCTAAAATTAAAACTAAAAAATAATTGTAAAAGAAATCCTGTCGTTGAAAAGCGACAGGATTTTTTTAGTTTTTATTAGACTGAACGAAGTCTCAGCTATAAAGTTAATTTAACCGCAAAGCACGCAAGTTTTTTTTCTGGATCACTTATAAAAACGCAAAGTTCGCAAAGCTAAGTCAATATAAAGCTTTGCGAACTTTGCGTTTTTATATAAGCCACATATAGAAAAAAACTTTTGCGTGCTTTGCGGTTAAATTCAGTCAGACATTTTCACATTTCGCATGTAAATCACTTTATAATAATTTCTTTTTTCGAATGCACTTTTACCACCGTGTAAGGATAGGTAATTACCTGCATCACCATAGCATCTGCAGCAGGACTTATTTCTTTTACCGTAATGATAATATTCTTATCTGTTTCTTCTACTTTTTCAACTCCAATCGAGTAACCACCAGTGTTTTTCTCACCCATGTTTAAGATCACATAATTCGAACTGCTAATATCATCGTGTTTCATTTTTTCTTTCAAAAGCGGATCATTTTCTAACATTTTGATTTCATTAGGTTCTGTCAAAATTTCAAAAAACTTAATATTTCCGCCACCATCAGATTGTTCCGTTAAAATCTCATACAAGACTTTCGAACCTGAATCTGCTGTTTTTTTAGCTCCACACGACATCAAAACAAAAACTATTACAACCGAAATTACTTTTTTCATTTACGCGTATTTTTAAATTGTGTTTTACTCTTTATAATCGTCTATTGCCTTTTGATACAAAGCTTCGTACTTAGGCAGAATATTTTGAATATCAAATTTCTTCGCTACCTCTAAAGCATTTGCTTTAAATTCACTCAGCGTTTTATCGTCTTTTAGAATTTTAATTGCATTTGCCGCCATTTCTTCGACATTACCCACATTACTCAAGTAACCTGAAATACCATCAAAATTAACCTCTGGTAAACCTCCCGAATTACTAGAAATTACCGGAACCCCACAAGCCATTGCTTCTAAAGCTGCCAAACCAAAACTTTCCGTTTCAGACGGAAGCAGGAACAAATCAGTAAGACATAAAATCTTATCAATTTCATTACTGTTCCCAAAGAAAATTACTTTGTCGTAAATACCAAGTTCCATACATAAAACCTCGGCTTTTTCTTTTTCAGGACCATCACCCACCATCATTAATTTGGCAGGCATTTCTTTCTGAATATTATAGAAAATCTTAATAATATCCGGAATACGTTTTACCTTTCTAAAGTTACTAATATGCGTTATGATGCGCTCATTTTCCTTAGCCATAACATAACGATGACAAGGCTGTTGCGGATCTTTTCTCATTTTATCCAACTCAATAAAATTCGGAATTACCTTGATTTTATTCTTGATCTTAAACAATTTCAACGTATCATCTTTCAAACTCTGAGAAACAGAAGTTACATAATCTGATTTATTGATACTAAATGTTACCGCAGGTTTATAAAACGGGTGATTTCCTACCAGCGTAATATCAGTTCCGTGAAGCGTTGTAATCATTGGCAGATTAATTCCTTCATTCTTCAGCATTTGTTTCGCCATATATCCCGCATACGCGTGAGGAATAGCATAATGCACGTGAAGGACTTCAATCTTGTATAATTTCACCATATCGACCAATTTGCTTGACAAAGCCAACTCATAAGGCTGATAATGAAAAAGAGGATATTCAGGAACGTTTACTTCGTGATAATGAACATTAGGATTCAAAAGTGCCAACCTAACCGGCTGACTATAAGTAATAAAATGGATTTCGTGTCCGCGTCTGGCTAATTCTAGACCTAATTCTGTAGCAACTACGCCACTACCGCCAAATGTCGGATAACAAACTATAGCTATTTTCATGTATTAAATTTAATACTACGAAAGTACTCAAAAATAGCGTTTCATCGAGTATCACTAATGTTAGATTTTCATAAAATTAGTCTAAAATTCAAGAATTCCATCCTTTATGATCTTCAACCTTCGCTACAAGTGTTTCAGTAAATAACTTTTATTTTTTTCAGGGAGCAAAAGATTTCCATTCAAAAGAACGATCTCTCCCGCTGTCCGCTATATCTTTTCTGCCGAACCCCGGCAAAAAAGGATATCACTCCCATCGGGGCTAGATTAGAAGTTTTAGTTTTTATAAGAACATTATCCACAATGTTGTCATCCTGACGGAGGAAGGATCACACACGAAACTCCACACAGTAACTCGTCAATCTTTGCCGACTCACTCGTGCGATCCTTCCTCCGTCAGGATGACAAGATTGCGAAGATTTTTATTTCCATAAACAAAAAAAAGGTACAAAACTTTAAAGTTTCATACCTTTTAAAATATCTTAGAAATTCTTCTTAGAAAAATCTGCTATGCCAGCTATCAGCAGCAGGAACTTCCCAAGATTCGTTGTATTCTTCTATGTTGTTTACAAGATTATTAAAAACAATCGTATTCTCAGAAACCGATTTGTCTTTTACCATTTTCTTGAAATCAATTAATGGTTTGTGTGCGATATGTTCACCCAGTTTAAAAGTAACATTCATTTTGTCTAGCAAATCAACGTTATATTTTTTCTCTAAACTCTGAATAAATTCTACCGAACTATCAATAGAACATCCTGTAGCCGCTTGTACATCCTGATTTACAGCCAAAATAATGAATCGGTTGTATTTTAGTTGGTATGAAGCTTCTAAACTTGTTCCGTGTGCCGCCCAACCTTCAACGAAAGCTTTCAGGTAGGTTTCTATTTCAGAAAATTCTTCCTCAGAAAATTTTCTGTTCGATTGGTAAATCCAGATTCTGGATTCGCCTGGTAAATCTTCAAAAGGTATATACATTTTTAATTTTAGATTTTAGATTGTTGATTTTAGATTTGAAAAAGCATCAAGTTCAAAACTTAGAACCTTAGCAACTCAGCCACTCAGAACCTTATTTTACAAATCCTGCGCATTAGCAATTAATTCAGCAATATCCATTACTTTAACTTGCCCTTCTTTCTCCTGGTGTTTAATACCATCTGTTAACATCGTATTGCAAAACGGACAACCCGCTGCAATAATATCCGGTTTTACTTCGAGAGCATCCTCAGTTCGTAATACATTTACTTCCTTGTTTCCTGGCTCAGCATCTTTAAACATTTGTGCTCCACCTGCTCCACAACATAAACCATTCGCTTTAGAACGCTTCATTTCAACCAATTCTACATCAAGTTTTTCGATTAAATCTCTTGGTGCTTCATAAATTTTATTGGCTCTTCCTAAATAACAAGGATCGTGAAAAGTGATTTTCTTTCCTTTAAACTGACCTCCTTCAACTGTTAATCTTCCGTCATCCATTAATGACTTCAAAAATTCTGTATGATGCACAACATCATATTGACCTCCTAATTCAGGATATTCATTTTTTAAAGTATTAAAACAATGCGGACAAGCCGTAACAATTTTTTTAGCTTCATACGCATTCAAAACCTCGATATTCATCATGGCCTGCATCTGAAACAAAAATTCATTTCCGGCACGTTTTGCAGGATCTCCGGTACAACTCTCTTCAGTACCAAGAACCGCAAAAGAAACATTAGTACGATTTAAAATACGCACAAATGCTTTCGTAATTTTTTTTGCTCTATCATCAAAACTTCCTGCACAACCTACCCAAAACAAAACTTCTGGTTGTTTTCCCTGAGCCAGCATTTCTGCCATTGTTGGTACTACTAAACTTTCTGACATCTTATTCTTTTATTAAATCGGTTAATCGTTAATTTGTTCAATCACCTTTAAGCGATGAACAAAAACTAAAACCGAAATTATTTTAAAATCGATCAAACGGTTAAATAAGTAACCGCTTAAACAATAAATCTTAATTCTCGTTTTTCCAGTTTAACCTGTCTTGCTGACTGTATTGCCATGGCGCACCATTGTTTTCAATATTAGTCATCATAGCATTTAGTGACATTGGTGCAGCACTTTGCTCCATCACTAAATAGCGACGCATATCCATAATAATAGACAATGGACTAATATTTACAGGACATTCTTCAACACAAGCATTACACGAAGTACAAGCCCATAATTCTTCGGGAGTAATGTAATCATTTAATAATGTTTTGTTATCCGGAACAAAAACACCTTTATTGGCATCAATGTTTTTTCCAACTTCCTGCAAACGATCTCTTGTATCCATCATAATTTTACGAGGAGACAATTTTTTACCTGTTTGGTTTGCCGGACAAGATGATGTACAACGACCGCATTCTGTACAAGTATAAGCGTTTAACAACTGAACCCAGTTTAGATCCTGAACATCACTTGCTCCAAATTTACTTGGCGCAGCATTTTCATCAACCGGAGCAGCCGCAAACGGATCTGCGTTAGGATCCATCATTAACTTCACCTCTTTTGTAACCGAAGCCAGATTATCAAACTGACCTTCCGGATTTAAATTAGCAAAGTATGTATTTGGGAAAGCTAAAATAATGTGCAAATGTTTTGAGAAGTACAAGTAGTTCATGAAAACTAAAATACCTGCAATATGCAACCACCAAAAAACTTCAAACAGTAATCCAACTAATTCGTTAGACATTCCGTTAAACATTGGTGCAATAAACTGACTTACCGGAAAACTTCCTGCTTTATGAAAATGCGAAAATCCTCCAGGAACATTCTGCAAATGCAAATCAGAAGCATTCATCAATAAAAACAAAATCATTAAAACAGTCTCGAAATACAAAATATAATTTGCATCACTTTTAGGAAATCCGTTTAGATCCGGATTTATAAAACGCTTTAATTTTATAATGTTTCTTCTGATCCAGAAAACGACTACAGCAAAAATGACAAGTATTGCCAATATTTCGAATGAAGCAATTAAAACATCATAGACTACTCCTAAATAAGGCGCAAAAACTCTATGAGTTCCAAATAACCCATCAATAATAATCTCAAGTAATTCGATATTAATAATTATGAAACCTACATATACAAAAATATGAAGAATTCCAGCTACAGGGCGTCTCACCATTTTTGATTGCCCAAGAGCAATCAATGCCATGTTTTTCCAGCGCGCTTTAGAATTATCCTTTCGATTTACATCTACTCCTAAGTTAATGTTTCGGATGATCTTTTTTACGCTCGCTGCAAAAAAACCGAAACCAACTATAAGAAGTATGGCGAACAAAATATTATCTAAATAACTCATCTACAATTATTTTTTATCAGTTGAATTGGCATCTTCTGCCGGTGCTACATAGGGTTTATTTTTCTTTCCAAAAAGAGAAACATTTACATAACGTGTTGGATACAAACGTACATCCTGCAACAATAACTCTAACTCTTTTGAGGTTTTAGCCAAATTGTTATACAAAGCATCATCACTTAATAATTTACCAGCTGTACCTTTTCCTGAGTTTAAGTTACTCATAAGTCCATCAACTTTAGCCAAAGTCTGGTTTAGGTTTCTAACTGTTTTTCCTAAATCAGCTTTATTTAAAGAATCTGATATTTTATTGAAGTTGCTTGACATTTTATTAAAGTTTGTCACTACTCCGTTAATCTGACCTTTATTAGTATCCAGAATAGAATTCAAACTTCCTGAAGCTCTATGAAACTGCTCCATAGTCTGGCTTAATTCTGCTAATGATTTTTTTAGATTTTCCTGACCCTGCTTGTCTAAAACATTGTTTAATCCGGATACCAGAGTATTTATGTTTAAAAGCATTAGATCTAATTTTTGCTGAATAGGTTCAATTTTCCCTCCAAGTGACTCTGTTAATCCTAATTCTACTGCAGCTTCAAGCGTTTGCCCTTCTACAGCCGGATCTTTATCAGCAAGGTTTGGCAAAATCTTAATTTGTTTTCCACCAATTAAACTTGGCGAATACAAAGCTGCTTTACTTGTTTTAGAAATTGGAAAATCTGTTTTTAACTGAAGTTCAACTAATAATTTACCAGTTACTTCATTAATTGTAATTTTACTTACTTTACCTATTGAAAGTCCATTTATAGTAACGGGTGCTGATGGTGACAAAGTCTCAACATTATCATATTCTACATATAATGTCTTGTAATTTGTAAAAAGGTCTCTGCCTTTTAAAAAACTGTAGCCCCAGATAAATAATAAAATTGACGCGATGACTAAAATAGCCGTTTTAATTTCTCTTGTTAGTTTCAAAATTCTTAGTGTTTGTACAAAATTAGTATAAATATTCGAACTAGAGGCTATTATTTAATAGCGTCTTGAATACTGATTTTTTCTCCGTCTTTAGTTGCAACTAAAAAAGCGGCTCCATATCCTTTATCCTTAGCTTCTTCTAAATATTTTTTAGCAGCTGTATAATCTGAGGTTTCCTGATAAAAATATTTATAAATATTATTTTCGTACAGCATTGTTACATTTTTTAATCCTTTAAAATTTTTAGGTTCTAAAGGTGTCTTTTTGATACTGGCAATAAGCTGTACTTTAAAGAACGTTCCTTTTGGAGTATTTTTGGCAACTGCAACAGTTTCTACCACTTTTGCTTTTACCGGAGTAGTGTCTCTTACAGGTCGCGCATCAATTGATTCATTAGATCCTGAACCAAAATATTCCCTCTTATAACTTATAATTGCTTCGGCAATAGCTTTTGCAATATCATTTTGTCCATCTTCAGAATTTAAAATATTTCCTTCGGTAGGATTAGATATAAATCCGGTTTCAACTAAAACTCTTGGCATATATGCTTTATGAAGTACCATAAAAGGTGCCTGCTTTACTCCTCCTTGTCTTAATTTTTTTCCTAGTTTTTCAAAGTTATCTTCAATTTTACTGGCTAATGAAATACTGTTATCCTGATATTCTTCCTGCATTAAAGTCAATCCAATCATAGATTCAGGAGAATTTGGGTCGTAACCTTCATATTTACGTTTATAATCTTTCTCTAAAGTAATAACCGAGTTCTCCTTTTTTGCTGCCTCAAGATTCGATGCCAGTTTACTTAAACCCATTACATACGTTTCAGTACCGTCCGCAGCGGTATTTTTATTGGCATTACAGTGAATAGACACAAAAATATTCGAGTTTGCTCTGTTTGCAATATTGGCTCTTTCGACCAAATCGATAAAAACATCTGTTTTACGAGTATAAATTACATTAACATTTGGCGTGCTTTCTAAAATTTTACCAACTTTTAAAACAATAGCCAAAGCAATATTTTTTTCAATCCGTCCGCTATAAACAGCTCCAAAGTCATGATCTCCATGCCCAGCATCAAGTGTTACCTTAAAAACATTTGACTGGCTGTATGCACAAAAAGACAATATCGTTAGAAAAAAAGTAAATATTACTTTAATTTTGTTAAATCTGTTCATAAATCTAAAAGTTAATTTTAATAAAACGTAACTGCTATAATTTTTACAATTGATTATTTTTGACAAAAAATTATATGTAAGTTTGACATGTCAAAAAACAAGCCATAATTTTACAAAAATAGCATTTAAACCTTTGCATACAAACTTATTTAATATCGTTTTATTATCATTTTTCCTAACATTAGGATGTGGTAATTTATATTCGCAAGAGATAAAAAACAAAAAAAAGCCGTTACCAACTGTAAAACAAACAGATAAACCCAAAACTGCTGTTACAGATATAACTCCGGCTCCCATAGCTGATACCATTAAGTTAGATACTGTAAAGACTAAAAAGAACGCTTTAGACGCTGTTACGAAGTATAAAGCTAAGGATTACGCGAAGTACGACAGGAAAAATAAAACGCTTACTTTATATAATGAAGCCGAATTATATTATAAAGATGTCGAGCTAAAATCGGGTATTATTGTTTTAAATCTCGAAAAAGATGAAGTTTATGCTGGCCGAATACGAGATTCTGCCGGTGTTTTAATACAATATCCAAATTTTAAACAAGGTCCGAGTGAAGTTCAGCCTGACTCTATTCGTTTTAATTTTAAAACCAAAAAAGCTTTAATCTATAATTCAAGAACCGAACAGGGAGAATTTAAAATCAAAGCTGCAATTACCAAAAAAGAAAACGATTCTGTTTACTTTTTAAAAGGTGCCCGTTTTACTACTGCAAAAGACATTGACGATCCCGAATATTATTTCAGAACAAATAAAGTAAAATTCGTTCCCAACAAAAAAGTTGTTGTAGGAACTACTCAAATGGTAATTGCTGATGTACCTACTCCATTAGTATTACCTTTCGCATTTTTCCCAATGACAAAGGAAAAAAGCGTTTCCGGTATTATCGTACCAAGTTATAACGACTCGAATACCAGAGGTTTCTCATTACAAAACATGGGATACTATTTTGCTTTAAGCGATAATTATGACCTGACTGTTCTCGCAGATTATTATACCAATGGTAGTTATGCCATGCGCTTTGAATCTGCATACGCAACCAGGTATAAGTATCGGGGAAACTTAAATGTTCGTTTTGAAAACCTTATAAATAGCGAACGCGGTTATCCTGATTATAGTAAAGAAAACATCTATAACATTCAGTGGTCGCATTCAAAAGATTCCAAATCGAATCCTAATTCAAGCTTTTCTGCTTCCGTAAATATGGGTAGTAGTAAATACTTTAAGCGATCGATTAATCAGGCCAACGTAGGATCTAATTTAAATAATACTTTAAATTCATCGATCTCATACAACAAAACCTTTAATACTATACCACAAGCGCGTTTTTCATTAACAGCAACTCACTCTCAAAATACACAAACAGAGCAAATTCAGATGACATTACCAACTTTGCAAGCCAGTGTCGATCGTGTATATCCGTTTGTTGGAAAAGACGGGGTTAAAAAGGGTTTTATTAAAAACATCAACTTGCAATATAACCTAAGCGGTAAAAACAACATCAATACTACAGATTCATTATTCTTTAAACCACAAATGTTTAGAGATGCACAAATAGGAATGCAACATAGTATCCCGATTAGTACGAACTTTAAAGTATTCAAGTATTTTAGTGCGGGTGCCTCTACCAATTATCAGGAAACATGGGTGACAAAAACTATTGATAAAAATTACGATCCTGAAAAAGGACAAATCGTAAATACAACTGTTAATGGTTTTGACGCTTTTAGAACGTATAATTTCAGTACGAATTTAGGAACTACTATTTACGGTACGTTTAATTTTGGAAGCGATAAAAAAATCCAATCTATTCGACACGTAATGCGTCCAACTGTTACGTATTCGTATACACCAAGTTTTGATCAATACTACAACAACTATACAGTTGATGCTACGGGAAGAATTTCGACTTACTCACGATTTGACGGCGGTATTTTTGGAGCTCCTGGTAAAAGTAATTCTAACATTGTATCATTTGCTTTAAGCAACACTTTTGAAGCTAAAGTAAGAGACAGAGACAGCACAAAAACAGAACCTAAAAAGATCATGCTGTTAAACAACTTGAACTTCAGCACTAGCTATAATTTTAATGCTGACGGAAAAGAAACCTTAGCATGGCAGCCGGTTCTTGTAAGCGGTGGAACACAACTTTTTGACAATAAAATGAATGTAAATTTTGGCGCGACATTAGATCCGTATGCGATTGATAATGGAGGGGCCAGAATTAATACTTATAATATTGATAACGGTGGTAGTTTATTTAGAATGACAAGTGCCAACGTAACTTTAAATTATTCGTTTTCGAATAAAGGAACCGGAAAAGAGCAGGAAAATAAGCAGAGTGAGCGAAACGGAGGTCGTAAAGATGATTTATTTGGTACAAACACGGACTTAAATGACAGCCGAAACAGCCAATTCGCCAATGATAAAGATGATGAAGACGACGTAATTACCGAATTCTTTAAGGCAAAAATACCTTGGGATATGACGATGGCCTACTCATTAACGTATTCGAATATAAATCGCGAAAATAAAATTACAGGAAACTCTATTATGATATCTGCCAATATGGATATTACTCCTAAATGGAAAGGTGGGGTTTCTACCGGTTACGACTTTGTACAAAAAGGTGTTACTTTTACTCAATTTCGTTTTGAAAGAGACTTATTAAGCTGGAGAATGGCGTTTAACTGGAGCCCATTGGGAGTAAACTCAAACTGGAACTTCTTTATCGGGATCAAATCCGGAATGCTTAGTGACATCAAATGGAACAAACGAAGTACTTCTAACCGATAATTTCATTATTTAAAACTTATAACTCTTTTTAGTTATTATGAATTTATGTTTAAAAATTTAATCGTAATTTCATAATAACTAAGATTCTATAATTCTTCCGATTATTATTTTTAAAACTATTACTATGAAAAAAATCATCTTTACTGACAAAGCACCAGCTCCAATAGGACCTTACAATCAGGCAGTATTATCAGGAAATACACTTTATGCATCTGGCCAGATCGCTATAAATCCAGCTTCAGGAGAACTTGTTATCGAAAATATAAACGATGAAACCACACAAGTAATGAAAAATATTGCAGCCATTCTTGAAGCTGCAAATATGACTTTTGAAAACGTAGTTAAAGCAACAATCTTTATTATGGACATGAATAATTTTGCTGCCATAAACGCTATTTACGGGTCTTATTTTGATGAAAAAACGGCACCGGCACGTGAAACTGTTCAGGTGGCATGTTTACCTAAAAATGTAAACGTAGAGATTTCTATAATCGCTGTACAATAGCATTTAAAAATAATTGTGCCGTTGCCTCATTTGTAGCCAGCGGCACATTATGAACATCACATATCCTGACCAGCATCTTAATATCTACTTCGTGAGCATTGGTTACCAAAGGATCTGTAAACATAAAAACCACATTAATTTTGCCCTGGGCTACTTTAGACGCAATTTGAGCATCGCCGCCCATTAAGCACGGAAGCATCTTTTTTACCTTAAAACCTGACTTCTCAGCATTTCTCCCTAATATTCCTGTTGCAATTAGTTTTATTTTATCATGTTGAAGCACAATTCCGTTTTTGATTAAAAACTGAATCATGTCTGCTTTTTTATTATCATGAGCAATAATCGCAATTAAAGTATGTTTTTTCATGATTTAGTAATAAATATAGACCAAATTTACATTAAAAACATATGTAAAATTATTACAAATCAATGAATGTCAAATATTTAAGAATACCTCAATAAACATCATCAATAATATTATTATAATGAATTTTACAGGCAATAAAAAACCGTTTCAGTAAATGAAACGGTTTTGAAAATATATCTAAAGATGTAAAATTCTATAATTGCAGTGCGATAGCATTTAATAACAATTGAGCAGAAGCTTCATTTGTTGCTAAAGGTACATTATGTACATCGCAAACACGAATAAGCATATTAATGTCGACTTCGTGAGCATGGCTTGCAAGAGGATCTTTAAAAAAGAAAACCATTTGCGTTTTACCTTCGGCTACACGCGCAGCAATCTGTGCGTCGCCTCCCATTGGTCCTGAAAGCATTCTTTTTACCTTAAATCCGGCATTTACAGCTTTACTTCCGGTAGTTCCTGTCGCAATCAGCTTAATATTTTCCTGAAGCAAAAGTGTTTTGTTTTTATTTAAAAACTGAACCATATCTGCTTTTTTACCATCGTGCGCTATTATAGCTATTTCCATACTTACTTTTTAATTATTGATTAGCAACGTGATAAGCAATCAAACCGTCGATAGGTCTTCTTAAAACATTACCTAACTGAAGTTCATATTTATCAAATGTTTCCTGTAACTCGTCTTTTAGATAAAAAGCTATAGAACCTACAAAATGAACCGGAACTTCTTTACAATTATCAAATTGCTTGATGTAATTTTTTACAAAAGATTTCATCCCTTTGAAGATGATTTTTCTGCAAAACTCAGTGTCTTTATGCTTGATTAAAAACTTAGCAAAAGTCGCTAAATAAGCATTTGGATTTGGTTCTTTGTATAATTTATTTTTGATATAATCAGGATCTAAATCATATTCTTTTTCAAATTCTACTGCCAGTTCTTTAGGCATTTTATTGAAATAATATTTTCTGATTAATTCTTTTCCAAAAACGTTTCCACTGCAATCATCCATGGCAATATACCCTAATGATTGTACTTTTTGATGCAATACTTTACCATCAAAATAACTACAGTTAGAACCTGTTCCTAAGATACTAACAATCGCTTCTTCTCCTTTTGGAGTAGTTGCATAAACTGCTGCGTAGGTATCTTCGTGAACTTCTACAATAGCATTAACAAAATATTCCTGGAATATTTGCGAAAGCTCTGTTTTCATTCTGTCAGTTCCACAACCTGCTCCGTAAAAGAACAAATGTGTAGCATTTTTTTTATTTTGTAAAATATCAAAACGGTCATTTAATCTTTCGATAATTTCAGGACCTTCAAGAATTTCAGGATTTAATCCTAATGTTTGTGTGGTGAATAATACTTTTCCATTATCATCAATTGCAATCCAATCGGCTTTAGTAGATCCACTATCAACTATTAATTTCATTTTATTTAGTTTTTGGATTAGTTTTTCTTTAACTAAATAAAAAGTGTATTTTTTACATTAATTAAAGACCTAACAAAATACGAAAATCCCGTTATTTTGAGATAACGGGATTTTGCGTATAAATATAGTATTATTTTAAACCTGCGATGTGCACAGACAAATCAATTAATTTGCTTGAGTATCCGTACTCATTGTCATACCAAGATACTAATTTGAAGAAAGTTGAATTTAAACCAATTCCTGCAGTAGCATCAACGATAGATGTTCTTTTGTCAGAGATAAAATCCTGAGAAACAACTGCATCTTCAGTATATCCTAAGATACCTTTTAATTCATTTTCAGAAGCTTTCTTTAAAACAGCCATAATTTCTTCGTAAGAAGTTTCTTTAGCTACTTTTACAGTTAAATCTACTACAGAAACGTCAGCAGTAGGAACACGGAAAGACATTCCAGTTAATTTTCCATTCAAAGCAGGAATTACTTTTCCAACAGCTTTAGCAGCTCCAGTTGAAGATGGGATGATGTTGATGCTAGCAGCACGTCCACCTCTCCAGTCTTTTCTAGAAGGACCATCAGCAGTCATTTGAGTTGAAGTTGTTGCGTGAACAGTTGTCATTAAACCTTCAACAATTTCGAAATTATCGTGAATTACTTTAGCTAAAGGAGCTAAACAGTTTGTAGTACAAGAAGCGTTAGAAACAACTAAATCAGTAGCTTTTGCAGTTTCGTGATTTACTCCCATTACAAACATTGGAGCATCTGCAGAAGGAGCAGAAATAATTACTTTTTTAGCACCACCTTTAATGTGCTCATTTGCAGTTTCGATAGTTGTGAAGATACCAGTACATTCAGCAACTACATCAACATCAACTTCATTCCATTTTAAGTCAGCTGGATTTCTTTCTGCAGTGATACGGATATTTCTTCCGTTTACATAAAGTTTTCCTTCTTTTACTTCTACAGTTCCGTTGAAACGACCGTGAACTGAATCATATTTTAATAAATAAGCCAAGTGATCAACATCTAATAAATCGTTGATTGCTACAACTTCTACATTATCTCTATTGAAAGTTTCTCTAAAAACGATTCTTCCGATACGTCCAAATCCGTTTATTCCTAATTTTACTTTTGACATTTTACTTAATTTTTGCTTTTGTTTTTATTACACTACTTTAAAGTCTAATTTCCTCACAATAAACTTCTTTCCTTTTTAAACTTTTATTTTATGTTGACATGATATCAGACACTCTCAACAATTCTCTATCAATTTCAGATTTACCTTTAATTGCTTGCTCAAGAGGCGTTAAGGCTACTTTATCTGCCTGAAGACCTACCATGTAATTTGATTTACCTTCGATTAAAGATTCTACAGCTTTTACACCTAAACGGCTTGCAAGAACACGGTCGAAACAAGATGGAGAACCACCACGCTGCATATGTCCTAAAACAGATACTCTTACATCATACTCAGGCAAATTAGCTTCTACGTAATCTTTTAATTCGAATACGTTTTTACCAATTTTATCACCTTCAGCAATAACTACTATACTTGATGATTTTCCTGAAGCTTTACTTTTTTGAAGAGAGTCTAGTAATCTGTCTAAACCTAAATCTTCTTCAGGAATAAGAATTTCTTCGGCACCAGCTCCAATACCTGCATTAAGAGCAATGTGACCTGCATCTCTACCCATAACCTCTACAAAAAACAAACGGTTATGAGAACTTGCTGTATCTCTAATTTTATCAATACAATCAACTACTGTATTTAAGGCAGTATCATATCCTAAAGTATGACTTGTACCATAAATATCATTATCAATTGTACCGGGAATTCCCATTACAGGAAAACCATATTCTGAATTAAAAATTAATCCTCCGGTAAAACTTCCGTCACCTCCTATTACAACCAAGGCATCAACTCCGGCTTTCACAAGATTCTCGTGTGCTTTTTTTCTACCTTCAGGGGTTCTAAACTCAACTGAACGAGCTGATTTCAGGATCGTTCCACCTTTGTTTACAATATTATTTACACTTCGGGGACCCATTTCTTTGAAATCTCCTTCGATCATTCCTTGATACCCTCTATAAATTCCTATGCATTCTATATTATGATAAGCGCACGTTCGAACAACTGCTCGTATTGCGGCATTCATTCCTGGTGAGTCTCCACCTGATGTTAGAACACCAACTTTTTTTATTGTTTTTGGCATTATTTAAGTATTAAAGTGTAAAATTAACAAACATTCACCACTTTTCAGGTGATGTTTATCATAAATTAATAAAATCTGTTAAATTCAAACGTTTTCGTTAATAAGTTTTTCGATAGTAAAAATTTCATTTAAAATAATAAAACGTGCTTATTTTAATTAAATCTTTAAAATTAACAATACATAAATGAAGTGTTATAAAAATTCGGCATCATTTTATATTTGTAAGAAAATAAATCAGCCCCTAATTTAGCACAAAAAAAACCATTCGGGGTAGCGAATGGTTTCTTTTAAGATTATTTTTAACATTATCGTCTAAAAGTCGTTGTCAGGGATTAAACCTTCACTATTATTTTTAGGCTGCTCTTTTTTCTCTTCTTCTTTTTTATCGGATTTCTTTTTGTCTTTTTCAGCGTCTTTTTTATTCGAGAATTTAACAAAATCCGGATTCAGATATGAATCTTGTAAATCATCCGAAGAGCTTTTTATTGCCCTTTCTAATTTATGATTCTTAAACAATTTATTGACCAATTCGCTAAAAGTATCAAAATCGACTTCGTACGAAATACCAACTCCTTGCGTATATCCAATTCCCTGTCCTATATAATTAATGTCATTTTCTTTATTAAACAAACGAAGATTCATCGATCCGTCTTCGTTTACCCTATATAATATTTCAATATCCCCAACAATCGCGGACTCATTTACACCACCAATAGGTACACCTAGTTTTCCGTTTATAGTGATTCTCTCGTTTACCTGAGAGGTGATGTTAGCCACAAATTGACCATCGGCTTCCTGACCAATACGTTTATCTGCTGATATAAAGTTCAAATCGATATTGATCTTATCATTATCAGATTTAATAATTCCGCCTAATAAACTTGCAGCAGTTTCGGCAAATGTTCCTGATAAATCGCTTTGATTAAATCCGTCCGGACTCATAAACGATCCTGTCGAAAGCAAATACAAGGCTTGTGTCTGACGAACGTCTTTATCATCCAGCTTGTATTGAATCTCTGATTTAAGGACATTACTCACCGATGGAAACTGAATATCAAAATTAGGCTCAGGACTCGTTAAATCTCCTCTTAAACCAATAACAACTTCTACCGGTACTTTTTTATTGAAAGAAGAGTTCTCTAACAATACAGCAGGATTTGCCGATGTTTTATACACGGCTTCAAGATTTAACTGGGCTTTCATAGGGTTTCCTTCCCATATAATAGATCCTCCTTTTTTAACCGCGAATTTTTTATCTATTAAACCTCCGTATTTAAAATTATAAGTTCCTTCGTATGCCTGGAAATCTCCCCACATATTAAATTTACCCAGCGTATTGATTTTAAACAATAAAGATCCGTATCCTTTTCCTTTCATACCATGGCCGGAATTTCTGTCCAGGATTACCTCTACTTCGGCATCGGGCGTAATATCAAAATCAAATTCTAACTCAAGACCATTGTAATTTCTTGTTTTTTCGATAATACCATTGGCCAAGTTGTATTTTTCTTTTGGCGTAACAAAATGTATCCAGCTGCTTTCTCCCACACTTTGCGCGTTGTTAATAGGAATCTTAACTTCGGTTCCTTTCTCTGATTTAGCATCGACTTTTATAAAAAGATTTTCTGTTGGTCCTTTAATACTTGCTGTACCATTAATAAAAGCAGTACCAAAATACGCAGCATCTTCACTGTCTTTTGTATCCAGTGCGAGCAATCGTTTTGAGGTAATAGTCAGATCCAGTTTCCAGTCGCCAAAATTATGATGTTCTATACTTCCGTTCAGCAAACCTTTGGTTCCAAACTTAGTATCTGTTAATTGATTGTTCCTGAATAAGAATTTTTCATCTGTTAAATCGATAACCGTTCGATCACTTAATTCGTAATCGGTATTAAGGTACGGAACTGTCATTCCTGCTTTTTCTACATAAAGCCTTCCGTTGATCTCCGGTTTTTTAAGATTACCAACAACTGCTGCATTCCCGGAAACAGATCCTCTTACATTAGATAAAACATCCCCTCCTACTGTACCTAAAGTGGCCAGATTAAATCCTTCGAGTTTTAGATTTAAATCTAAGAAAGTCTCTTTATTTTCGATGGCGAAAGTTCCGTTTGCTCTAAACGATTCTGTAAAACCATTTTGAATGGAGGAATTTATCGTAAATTTTTTAAAGCTTTCATCTCCGGAAATATCAAATTTCAGGGTTCCTAAATCTACTTTATTTAAATTAAGATGATCTATAGAAATGGCCGCCGTGGGCTGATAAACGTTCTTATTCTGCTTATAATTAATATTACCATTAAGATTACCATTAAATACAAATTTTGAATTGAGTGGCGTAATCTTATTAATATCAACATCTTCAAAATTCAGGACGAGATCTTTATAATCACTTCCTTTTATGACTCCGTTTAAATCAATTTTCTGATTTTCGTGCGATAAAATAATATTGTCAATGGTAAAGTTTTTAAAGAACTGATCAAATACAATCTGATTATCCTCACCATCATTTTCGTTCAAATACCATAAATAGTCTTTAAACTTCATTTCAGATTTCTTGATTCCTACGATATTATTCTTGTTCTTATCAATCGTATGATACAAATCCAGATTAAAATAATCTTCTCCTTTTGATCCTCCTTTAAACTCAGAACGAACAAAAAGGGTATCTTTTGCAGTAACATTAATCAGGTTGAAATCACGTATTTTATAATAAGGCGTTTTAATACTGTCTAACTCAACATAGGCGTTATAAAGCGCATTTTTATTATCAATATTAATTCGGATATTATCGAATGTGTTTTTTGCTGCTGTAATTTTTTGAGATTTAAACCTGAATTTAAATTCCTGCAGATCTGAATCTATTTTTCCGCGCACTACGGTACTCGAATCAATATTGATTTCCGGATACAGCATTTCGACCACTTTATCATAGACATGAAAGTTGAATCGTAAAAACTGACCTTTTTTAACTTTATAAGGTTTATAATTGGTATACAAACTCCCTACCGAATTCATAACCAGTTTATCCAATTGTCCGAACTGAAACTTACCTACAATTTCTCCTTTTACAACATCGTCTGAGCTAATGGTTATCGTACGCAATTTATCAGCATCGAAATTCGAGTTTACCGTTATTTCATCAAAAGTATAAATTGCTTTCGGGTTTTGATAAACAGCGTCTCTAATAGAAACCGTTCCCTGAAGATTTTCTATCGAATTTCCGGTTACTTCGACTACTGCATCTCCGCGGAAATTAGAAATAGAATCGTTTATGAATTTTAGTTTTCTAAGATCTGCATTTTCTACATTAATATGAAAATCATATCGGCTTTCGCGTTTACTCAAATCTACCAATCCATCAAAGGTCAAATTCAGGTTTGGATCATTTACAGATAACTGTCCTTTATAATAAGGCAATTTAAAATTACCATTTACAACGATATTATTATACGTATACTTATTATAATCTAACTTAGAGATATCTCCTTTTATAATCGTGTTCAGGTATTTCTCTGTAAAACCTACACCATCAACATCCAAATTTAAAGTGGTTTTGCCAATATCCTTACGATCCAGTAAAGCTCCAACATTAAAGTTATCCAGAATTATATTTCCTGAATATGATGCTTTATCGATAAAATCGATATTGTTCATGTGCAAATCTGCCTGACCATTACCGAGATCGGTTATCATTTTAAAATCAGCTTCTAATGCCGTTGTTGAGACTTTAGCTTTACCAACGATATTAAATTTACCGACTCTTTTAAGTTCTTTTGGAAGTTTTTTACCCAGAATACCCGGCAATATCACGACTAAATTATCATAACTGGAAATCAGTTTATCAAATTTACCGATCATGGCAAACTTTTGCTCTTTCGTTCCTAAAAGGTTTTTAAAATTAATGTTTCCGTTAATCTTTGAACCATTTGTATCGGTTAAATTAAGGTGTTTTAAATTAAGATTATTTAATGGTCCGTCGATTTTAGCTTTAATTCTAAAATGCTGATTTTTACCCAATCCATCAAAGAAATAACGAATATCATTTGATGCGATTGAAGCAGAATCAAGTGCAACATCAAATTTTACTTTATCTGTAAAATGCAGAAAATCTTCTACTTTATAATTTAAAATGGCTTTTCCGTAAATCCAGGTTCTCTTGGTTTTTATAGCCAGATTTTCGACCTTGATTTGCTTTTTGGTATAACTAAATTTACCCGCAAAGTTGGAAACGTATAAACCACGATGATCTAAAAAAGAAAACCGATGAATATTAGTATTTACATCGGGACCGTATAATTTAAAATCGCTTATGTAGGCGTTTAGTTTCTTGAAATCAAGAAAAACCGGTGTCGTTTTGTTCTCGTCGACTACAGAAAACGAACCTTTTGAGATATACGCATTCTTAGCCGTTAGCAAAAAGTGCTTACTGGACTTGGCTCTTTCCGGACTGGTTTCGAATGATTTTATAAACTTATTGATATTATTTTCGTCTTCGTTTTTATAGGTTTTTAAATTAAAAATTAAACCTGTTAATCGAAGATCTCCAAAAATCAAATCACCATCAAGCAATCTTTTAATGCTTAAAATATCGGTGGTAATAAGATCTGAATATATTAAAGTTTTCTTGTGGTGGTCGCGAATCAGGACTTTTTTAAGTTTTACACCTCCAAAAATATTGATCGCTACTTTGTCTACCGAAATATCCGTTTTAAAATCGGTATTTAAAGTTTCTGTGACATACTTTGCGATTTTTGTCTGAACAATAGGCAAAGCCAAGGTAATAGCCAATACTAACAAAAGTAAAATTAACCCAATTAGGGTTCTGGATATTATTTTCTTTACTTTTTTGATAGCTGCTTTTATTTTAGTTTTCTTTTAAATTTATTTGAACAGACAAAGAACGACTGTTTTTGATAAAAATTCTTTAATTTTGGCTTCTCCTTATAATAAAAGAAAATCAAATATTTGATTTGTCAAATATAATTCAAAATTCGTGCCTTTATATGCAAAATTCAGAGGTTTTTATTCTTGCCATCGAAAGTTCATGCGACGATACTGCTGCCGCGGTTTTACATAACGACAAAGTACTCTCAAATGTTGTTGCCAATCAGTTAATTCACAACCAATATGGTGGTGTTGTTCCGGAATTGGCTTCGAGAGCACACCAACAAAATATTGTTCCGGTAATTGATGCTGCGCTTCGTAAAGCAAATGTACAAAAAGATCAACTAACTGCCATTGCCTTTACACAAGGTCCGGGTTTAATGGGCTCTTTACTTGTGGGAAGTTCTTTTAGCAAATCATTGTCATTGGCGCTGGGAATTCCGTTAATTGCTGTAAATCATATGCATGCCCACATTTTGGCTCATTTTATAGACGAAGAAGGTTTTGATAAACCAGAATTTCCGTTTTTGGCTTTAACCATTAGCGGAGGTCATACTCAAATCGTAAAAGTTAATGGCTTTTTTGATATGGAAATCATTGGCGAAACTACTGATGACGCGGTTGGAGAAGCTTTTGACAAGAGTGCCAAAATTCTTGGACTTCCCTATCCCGGCGGACCTTTGATTGATAAATATGCCAAACAAGGAAACCCGAAAGCATTTGCTTTTACCAAACCTAAAGTTCCGGGATTAGATTTTAGTTTCTCAGGATTAAAAACGGCGATTTTATATTTTATCCAAAAGAAAAAACTGGAGAACCCGAATTTTATCGAAGAAAATCTGAATGATATTTGCGCTTCTATACAATACACCATTATCGAAATTTTGATGGATAAATTGAAATTAGCGGTAAAAGAAACCGGAATTAAACAAATTGCCATTGGCGGAGGAGTTTCGGCAAATTCAGGTATCAGAACAAGATTAAAAGAAAGTGAAGGAAAATACGGTTGGAAAACCTTTGTTCCTAAATTTGAATATACTACCGATAACGCTGCAATGATAGGGATTGTAGGATATCAAAAATATTTATCAAGTCGTTTTGAAACTTCTGCAGTGGTTTCTAAAGCGCGAATTCAATTTTAATTATGCAATTATTTTACAATCCGGATATTGACGAATCAACTGAGAGTTTTTCTTTTGATAAGGAAGAAAGCCGACACATTATAAAGGTTTTACGAAAGAAAGATTCCGATATATTACACGTTACAAATGGTTCAGGCTTATTGTTTGAAACCGAAATCACTTTGGCTTCTGACAACAAATGTATCGTTCAGGTTCTTTCTATCAAAAAAACTGACGAACCTAAATTCCGTTTGCATCTTGCGGTTGCCCCAACCAAAATGAACGATCGTTTTGAGTGGTTTCTGGAAAAAGCAACTGAAATTGGTATTCAGGAAATTACGCCTATTATTTGTGACCGATCTGAGCGCAAAGTGGTTAATTTAGAGCGTTTTGAAAAGATTATTCTTTCGGCTATGAAACAATCTAATGAAACGTTTTTACCAAAATTGAATGAAGCCATTTCGTTTAAGGAATTTATCAAGCAAAAAAATGAGGGTTTGCAATTGATCGCACATTGTGAGGAAACCGACAAAAAATCATTGAAAGAAATCCTGAAACCTAATGAAAGTGTTACAATGCTTATTGGGCCTGAAGGTGATTTTTCTGAAAAGGAAATTGCATTGGCTTTAGAAAATAATTATCAACCTGTGACTTTAGGAAATACGCGCTTGAGAACGGAAACAGCTGCGATTGTGGCGTGTCATAGTGTTGTGTTTTTTAATGAAAGTTCTAATTGATTAACGCTACTTGTCATTTCGAGGAACGAAGCAACCGCATTTGCATATTAAGTTTACAGAGCTTTGTCAAAGTTCAAAACTTTGACAAAGCTTTAGAAGTCGAATTACAATTGAGATTGCTTCGTTCCTCGCAATGACAAAACGATAATTTAAAATTATATGAGAAAAATATTTCTTTTGTTTTTATTGGTTTCTATTTCTTCGTTTTCGCAGGAAATTGCTCTGCTAAAATACAGCGGCGGTGGCGATTGGTACGGAAATCCAACTTCTTTGCCTAACTTAATTAAGTTTTGTAATGCCAATATTAATACGCGAATAAAAGCAAAACCTTCGACTGTAGAACCGGGTAATCCAGATTTGCTTTCGTATCCGTTTGTGCATATGACGGGACATGGAAATGTGGTTTTTAGCGATTCGGATGTTAGTAATCTTAGAAATTATCTGAACGGTGGCGGTTTTCTTCATATTGATGATAACTACGGAATGGATCAATATATTCGAAAAGAAATTAAAAAAATATTCCCTAATAATAATTTAATCGAGATTCCGGCGAATCATCCTATTTTTCAAAAACCATATCCTTTCCCAAACGGATTGCCTAAAATTCATGAGCATGACGGAACCCGTGCGCAGGCTTTTGGAATTTTTGTAGAAAACAAACTCGTATTATTATATACGTATGAATGCGATTTGGGCGATGGATGGGAAGATGCCGAAGTACATAACGATCCGCTTGCTGTTAGAGAAAAAGCGCTGAAAATGGGCGCAAACATTATCAATTATATTTTTACCAATTAAAATTTAACTAGTGCAGCTTACCCACGAAGAAAATCAGTTTGAGAGAAAAACATTTCCGATAACATTGGTTTGTGATCATATTTATTTTCAGCAAAACATAGGTTCTCTTTTTAGAATCAGCGAGGCTTTTGGGGTCGAGAATATTATTTTTTTAGGAAAAGATATTCCGCTTACGCCAAGAAAAATCAACAAAACTTCGAGAAGCACGCATCTTCATGTGCCTCATACTATAATAGAAGAAACAGCAACTCTTGCTGACTATTTACTTGAAAATAACTTTGAAATTATTGCTTTGGAAATCGCCAGCAATAGTAAACCTCTTAAAGAAGTTGTAATTCCTGATAATCGAAAAATTGCACTTTTGATAGGGAGTGAAATTGACGGAATCTCTGATGAACTTTTGAAAATTTCGAACCAAATTGTACACATCAATATGTTCGGGAAAAACTCCAGCATGAATGTTGTACAAGCGGCAAGTATAGCTTTGTATGAGATTACTTCTTTCTAATTTTTTGTTTAAATATTGTTAAAATTGGAGCATATTCTAAAATAAGCTGCAAAACAAATCCGTAAAACCATCGATTAAAAGCAAATAAAGACGGCGAAACGCATTTTAAAAACGATTAAGTAAGAAAAAACATCTTAAAAATAATTTTAACTTTTTTGTAAGAACTAGACTATATAAGGGTTTGTAAATTTCTGACAAAAATATTATTGTAAATTTTTTGCTACAATATATTTTTGTTATAAAATTGCGGAACAAACAACCATTTGTAATTTTTTATAACAAAAACCCAAATTATTATGAAAAAAGTTCTTATTTCCGCGGTGGCAGCCCTATTGCTGTTTTCTTGTCAAAATGATCAAGCAGAATCATCAGATGTAAATGCTAATGCTGATGCCAGCGCGCGACGTACCTGTGCAACTCAGGAAGTTTTCGATGCTCAGCTAGAAGCTGATCCTACATTAGCGATCAGAATGAATGAAATCGAAGCTTTTACGAGCAAAAACCTACTTACAGGTCGTCTTGTAAATGGTAAAATTGAAATTCCTGTTGTAGTGAACGTTTTATACCGAACTGCTGCAGAAAACATTTCTGATGCCAGAATTCAATCGCAAATCGATGTTTTAAACAAAGATTTTAATGCATTAAATTCAGATTACAACAGTGTTCCTGCTTTATTTTCTGGCGTAAAAGCGAATGTAGGTATTACGTTTGTTTTAGATCAGATCATTAGAAAATCTACTACAAAAACTTCATGGGGAACAAATGATGCCGTGAAAAAAGTGGCTCAGGGAGGTTTAGCACCAACTTCGCCAACAACAAAACTTAACTTATGGTCTTGCACAATTGGTGGCGGAATTTTAGGTTATGCTCAATTTCCAGGAGGTGCATCGGCTACTGACGGGGTTGTAATTGATTCTAAATATCTTGGATTGGCCGGGTCTGCCAGCGCTCCTTATAATTTAGGAAGAACTGCTACTCACGAAGTGGGTCACTGGATGAATTTACGCCATATTTGGGGAGATGCAAATTGCGGAAGCGATTTAGTAACTGATACTCCTACTCACAATACGGCTAATTATGGTGTGCCTGCTTACCCACACTATAGTACTTGTACCGGAACTCCAGTAGAGATGACAATGAACTACATGGATTATGTTGATGATAATGCAATGTACATGTTCTCGCAAGGGCAAAAAAACAGAATCTCTGCAATATTTGCTACAGGTGGTCCTAGAGCTGCTTTTGGAATCTAAAAAAAACAGGTTAAAATAGTGAAGCGAAAAGCGGGATGAAATCATCCCGCTTTTTTTTGTTTATCCCTTAATTTTAAAAGCTTTTTCCTATATTTATAATCTAAAATCGAAACATGATCACATCAAAAATTATATCTAACGGAATCTTAAGAGCTTTAGCCACCATATTAATTATTACTGTCGCTTTATATTTTCTGTACACAATACAAACTGTAATTGTTTACTTGTGTATTTCCTTACTATTGTGTTTACTGGCAAATCCGTTAATACAATTTTTAAAAAATAAATTAAAGTTTAGCAATTCACTGGCCGCCACAATAGCCTTAGTGCTATTTATTTTGGCAATAGTGGGTTTTATCTTTTTATTTGTGCCCTTAATTATTTCTCAGGCAAATAATCTTTCTTTGCTGGATACACAAAGTTTGCAGCGACAGTTTATGGAAACTGAACGTAGTATAGAAGCGTATTTTAATATTCAGCATGTTGATTTAAATAAGGTTTTAAAAGATTCTAAAATCACTTCGCTTATTGATTTTAGTTATTTTACCGTTTTTCTCAATTCAATATTAGGCTTTTTAGCCGATATGGGAATGGGATTGGTTTCTGTTTTTTTTATTACTTTTTTCTTTCTTAAAGATCAGGATTCATTTAAAGAAAGTGCGCGTAAAATTCTTCCGGATAATAATGAAGATAAAATCATTAATTCTATTACAAAAATCAACCACTTTTTAACACGTTATTTTATTGGATTATTATTGCAATTAACGGTTGTATTTATTTTGTATTTGATTGTTTTAATGATTTTTGGAAATAAAAATGCTTTTGTAATTGCTTTTTTATGTGCTATTTTGAATATCATTCCTTATATAGGTCCTATAATAGGAACAACTCTGGCCGGAATTTTAACGATGATTAGTATGATTGGAAGTGATTTTCAGACCGAAATTTTGCCAAGAACAATCTATGTACTTATAGGATTTTTATTGGTTCAGGCGATCGATAATAATATTAGTCAGCCTATAATTTCATCAAAAAGTGTAAATTCGCACCCGCTGGAGATATTCCTGATTACTATAATTAGCGGAATTACTTTTGGAATTGTCGGGATGATTATTGCTATTCCGGTTTTTACAATGGTAAAGGTAATTTTGAAAGAATTTTTTCCTGATAACAAAATTGTATCTGTATTAACCGAAAGAATTTAGCATTGAACACTTCTATTTTAGACAAAAATATTCAAGAATTTATAACTCAAAATAGTGGTGCCTCAATTACAAAATTAGCGCTTCAGAAAAATCCTTTTCCTGAAATTGAATGGATTTTGGTTTTAAATCAAATTGAAGCAAAATCTAAAGCAAAAGAAAAGTTACCTACCTGGTTTAATACCGAAAATATCATTTACCCAAGTAAGGTTTCTGTTGAGCAAACCTCATCTGAAAAAACGGCTGCTTATAAAGCTTCGCTAATTTTGGGCGAAAGCTTAATTGATCTTACCGGCGGTTTTGGTGTGGATGATTATTATTTTTCTAAGAATTTTAAAAACATTGTGCATTGCGAGATCAACGAAGATTTATCGACAATTGTAAAGCATAATTTTGAACAGCTTGAGGTAACAAATTGTACTTTTTATGCTGATGATTCTACGAATGTTTTAAACGATCTGAATCAAAAATGGGATTGGATCTATATTGATCCTTCCCGCAGAAACGATGCAAAAGGTAAAGTTTTTATGCTAAAAGATTGTTTGCCGAATGTGCCCGAATCTTTAGATTTTTATTTTGAAAAAAGTAATGCGATTTTAATAAAAACGGCGCCATTGCTGGATATTTCAGCAGGTTTATCTGAATTAAAATTCGTTAAAAATATTCATATTATTGCGCTTGAAAATGAAGTAAAGGAATTGCTTTTTGAAATTCATAATGAATATAAAGGCGAAATTACTTTAAAAACGGCTAATATTTTAAAGGATAAAATCGAAACTTTTGAATTTATTCTGGGTGATGATAGCGTTTTTGCGAACTATCATTTACCACAAAAATACGTTTACGAACCCAATTCGGCTATTATGAAATCGGGCGGATTTGATGAAGTAAGCAGTATTTTTGATATCTACAAACTGCATAAACACTCGCATTTATATACCTCAGACCAATTAATCGATTTTCCGGGACGAACTTTTGAGATCGAAAAAGTGATTGCATACAGTAAAACGGAGATGAAAATCGAGCTGGCCAATCACCAGGCCAATATCACCACACGAAATTTTCCGGACACGGTAGAAAACATTCGAAAAAAATGGAAAATAAAAAATGGTGGAAATTTGTATTGTTTTTTTACAACTGATAAAAATGATAACAAAATAGTTTTAATTTGCAGAAAAATAACTAAAAAATGAAACAACTAATTACCCTAACCTTTTTTTTATTAACGCTTACTGCATTCGCCCAAAAACCATGTGAATATAGCACAAATGTAAACGACTCTATTGGCAGCTATAAAGTAACTAATGATTACCTGATGAGCGAGAAATATTTTGGTGGAACATTTGATTATATTTTCTTTGCTTTAGCGCAAACAGATGGTTTACCTACATTGAACTTGCAATATATTCAGAAAAGCAAGGATTTTATAAAAGCAAATTGCTTTGATAAGAATTCGAAAATCTTTTTGCAATTAGAAAACGGAAAAATTGTAACGCTAATTCATATCGACAGAGAGAATTGTGGAACTCTTATTCGTGATGATAAAGGTTTTGACAATCGTTTAAACACGGGTATTTTCATGTTTATGAAAGATAATTATGAAGAACTAAAAAAATCTCCAATCTCTATAATGCGTATTAAATACCTAACGGTTACAGAAGATTATATTGTAAAGAGAGAATTAACATCAGAACTGAATGGTAAGGTATACAAACCGAATACCTATTTCATGGAAAATATGAGATGCGTTGAATAATTAATCGCATTTCCAGGTTTGGTTCGAAACTTTATCTTTTAAACCCGTTTTTAAATTATAATGCCACCATTCTGAATCAAAGGAATTGAAGCCATTTTTTATCATTACAGTTTTAAGATATTTTCTATTGGCCAATACTGAAACCGGGAATTTTTTATAGTTATGACTGGCCTGAATTCCGAAAAAATCAAAATTGGTACCCATTTCGAGTTCTACTCCATCTGCATTTACCAACGAAATATCTACGGCTCCTCCTCTATTGTGGATGGAGCCTTTTTTTGGATCTGCCACATACTCTGGATTGGATACAATTTCCCACATCTTTTTTTGTATGGATAAAGGTCTGTAGCAATCGTATATTTTTATTTTGCATCCATTCTTCATAAATTCTTTATTGGCGGCTACAAGAGCTTTAACGGTCTTATAACGCAATACACATTCGGCACAATCATAAACTTTTGCTTTTAGAAAATTATCTTCGGTCGCATATTTCATATCGTAAACAAAATCTTTACTGTAATCTTTTAGATTCACAAAAGTAGTATCGGCAATTTCGTTATTATAAACTGTTGAATAGGTTTCATTTTGCGCTTTTGCAGTAGTGGCAAACAAAATAATAACGAAGAAGAATAAAAATCGAAATTGTGATGATGGGTTTATTTTCATTGTAAAGATGTCTTGTATCATGTAAATATAAAGATAAAAAGCATTGAGCAACAAAGTGATTTCCTGCAATATTTTACTAATCTTTATATTTTAAACTATGATCTTTAATTATTTTCTGGCTTTTGAGTTTAACAGCTTTAGATAATTGTTTCCAATTTTCATCGTACTCAATTCTATAAACGTCATCTTCATTTCCGGAAGGATAATAAGCAGTAGCTTTTGATTTCGTTAAGTTTTGACCTTTTGATTTTTCAGGAATCGTATAAATAATTTGTTTGAATGGCTTTGCATCAAGTCCATCGCTATCTCCCATATACGACAAGTAAAATTCGGGTTTACCATCTTTATCTTCGTCGCTAATAGTGCATTTTTGATAATCAAATTCAGGCCAATATACTACATTTCCAAAATCCTGAAACTTCGCTTTTTCTATAAAACCTCCGTGATCGTATAGTAAAACAAAGGCATATAAATTATGTTCGCTAAAAATTATAGTATCCTGGGGTTTGCCTTTCATATCACTGTGTTTCCACGATTCTTCTTCATGAACCCATTTTTTTGTTTTAAAATTATAAACTTCGCCAACAGCTCCATCTTTGTAATCGATCATACGGCTGAGTTTGTTTATTTTCTTTTTAAACACAAATTCAAAATCACCATTTGGACTTTCGCAATGAATAATCATGGTTGTTTTACCGTATAATTTACTCTCGTAATTAAAATCGGCATCAACTTCTTTACTATATTTTATCGAATCTTTTGGATAATAACGCTGTACCACCAAAGGCTTAGTTTGAGCCATTATAGAATTTACAAAAACTAAAAAAAGCAGTATAAAAAGGGAATTTGGTTTTAAAGTCATTTTTTATAATTTACTACAAAAATAAGAATCATATTACGAAATATCACTAACGGATTCTTATAAGGGATATTATTTAATTTTTGTTTTAAAGTTTCCTTACAATATTCCCTTCATTGTCTGTAAGGTTTGGCCGATGTAATTCATGCCATCTTTTGACAAAGAAATCAATATTTGTCATGTCTTTTTTGACCAAATCACTTAGTTTATTTACTTGTTTATCAAAACTACTTTGAGTTTTATAACTTCCTATTTTATACTCAGGTAAAAAAAGCATATAAAATAAAGGCGGACCTTTATAATCATCACTTCTTAATTGCATAGTAGTTGAATCATTAGGCGGAAGGTGAAAATTTATTCCGTCACAATCTTTCAAGGCTAAAATTGAATTTAATTCTTGATGAAGTTCAAAAATATTCAAGCTTATTTTTATTCGTTTCTCGCCATTAAAAATAGTTACGTTAATAAAATGAAGCTGATTTTGATCTGTGAGTTTGCATAATTCATAGGAATATCCGCTTATATTAGCATCGTATTCTCCAAACCAGGATGTTTTGAATGGAGATTTTATATATCCATTTTTTTCGAGCTCAGGAATACCATAATCCCTGAAAATAATATTTCTTGTTGTCAGAAGTTCTTTGTCTGATATTTTAAAGTTATTTATCATACTTAATACGCTTTCATTGTCAGGAATCTGAATTCGTAAATCTATAAAAAAACCTCGCTATTTAAGAGGTTTTGATTTTCTATTTTTAAGATTTGATTTTTTGTATCGTCCAATAATTTTCGAGCAATAGTTGTTTATATCTCCTAGCGATCACATTATTTACTTATTTCAAAAATTTCGCCATCATTTGATTCATATTTTATTAATCCATCTTTTTTATCCCAAAAATAGGATTTTAAATAATTATCTCCATAATTGGTAGCATTAATATCGGTTTGAAATAAATAAGCAGAATTGTAAATTTTGCCAGTTGTGGACAATACAACTTTTCATTTAATTAATTGAGAAATATTATTAGAAAATTCAAGTCCGAAAATTCTAAAAAATGGAGGCGTCTCATTATCAATATCATTTTTAATTATAGATATTTCTTCTTCACAATAAGATTTATTATGACATACATTTGGTTTCAAAACAATCTTAATTTCTTGCTTTTGTGCATCGCCAATTGTAAACCATTGACAATCTTCATTTGTAATGAATTCCTCTTTGATTTATAACCATTATGGTGTCAATATTTCCTTTGTTGCTTTTAAAAATTAAAACATCACCTTTTTTATACAGATTTAACCATTCTTTTTCGTTGTAGGTTAAGTTTATTTGTCTGCACGTGCACGAATACAACATCGTACATACTGCTAATAAAATGTATTTTTTCATAAATTTATTTATTCATTAAATCACTCCACTTCTTGGATAATACATCAATCAACTTATAATCACCTCCAGCTGTAATACCCAAAGGCTAAGTGCAATGCTTTTATTTCATATTTTCATTTTTAAACATAAAAACTTCGCATTTCTGCGAAGTTTAATTTTTCTTTTCTTTATCGATTTTCTTTGACGGTTCGAAGTCGGGAGACTTCGAATAGCGGGAGCGCTGTTCCCTCTATATAATTAAATTTATCTTACTTTATCGATTCACTTTGCGGGCACGGAAAGAATTTCCGCGCTATCGTTGCGCATATTCGAGCGATCGGGTTTTCCAATTCCATGGAAATGATTTAATAATTTTACCATTTTTATAAACATCCCGAGATCCTTTATTTTTAGTACCATTTGATGCAGTCCCCATGTACTCACCTTTTTCATTATATAGTACATTTCCTGTTGCTCCTACAATAGATATCTTGATGTGTTGGAAGTCCCGGAGGTACTCCTAAACTTTTTACATAATTATCCAATGCTTTTTGTTGTTCTGCTATTAACTTGTTGTAGTTTACACCTCTGGCTTTAATACCTAAAAGCTGAGTGCAATGCTTTTATTACGTATTCTCATTTTTAGAGATAAAAAAACTTCACATTTTCTGCGAAATTTAATTTTTATTCTTTGTCGATTTTCTTTGACGGTTCGAAGTCGGGAGACTTCGAACAGCGGGGGGACTTTGATATCTTTAATTTCAATAGAAGAAAAAGCTGCGCAAAGTCAAAGATATTTGCGCAGCTTTTTATAAGAACTCTTTGCAGAGCAGTGAACCATTATTTTGACCATTCTTCAGGTGTTCCTTCATTATCAATACATTCAGGGTGTGTAGTTTTATAGACTATACCTCTTTTATCTGTCCAAATTTTAATGACATGTGGATTTAATCCATTCCCTGACTTTTTCACTGTATATCTACAATTAGGTTTTAATTTTATTTTAGATTTATATAAAATACCTCCTTTAGTACAACGATATTCTTTAGGTATATTATTGAATGAAAAATCAGAAGGAATTAACTCAGTATCACCTTGCCATACGAATAAGAACCCTCCTTCATAAGGAAAACCATCTGCTTTAATCGAATCGTTATCCACCTCTAATGAATTAATTGGTAAATTATTACAACTAACTACTTTTTGAATTTTTGTATCAAAATAAATTTTGTGTTTTTGACATGAAGTCAGTATAAAAAATATGATAATTATATATTTTGTATTATTCATCTTTACTTTTTTGTTTTTGATAATTATTCCACCATTGATCTAATCTTTCAATAATATCTTTTTGTGTATTGTTTTTATTATTGAATAACTTAGATAATTTATTTTTTCCGTAATTGTTATTTATGAATTCGTTAAAATTTGTAAATTCTATAGACCCTTTCTCTGCTGCATTTTCTTTATGAGCATATGTGCTATCATGTGAATCATTTAAATGAAGCCAATTATTTATATATTCTCCCAAGGAACCTGCTAAATGACTTATATTACCCCCTGCTTCGTCTATTTGTGGTATATGACCAACTTCATGTGCCATTAAGCCTAAAAATCCATCCATCCATTTGGTATTTGTATTGTATATGCTTCCTTTGGGAGCTTCATTCCAAAATATATTTATGGTAGCATTATTAGAACTTGGTCCTTCTGTTAGTGCTCCTCCTCCGACTGGAGTATGTTGAAAATTCAATTTAGTATTACTAATATTTTTTTCACTAACATTACTCACTAAACTTAATAAATGAGCCGTTCCTTCTGTAAATTTATATCCATATTGATGTTTAATCGGTAGACCTGATCGTGTATAAATAGTTTTAAAGTTTGCTTTCAACAAAACACTAGAGTTGGCTTGTTTTCCATTTGGATCTATATATTTAATTGGATTTTGGTAGCAATAACTGTAGGGACTTAAGTTTCCGCTATAATAAATTCCTCCATTATGTTGACCATCAAAATAAAATTCGTTTTCAAATATTGGATTATAAAGAGCTAATGGATCTACATTTAACCAAAGCGAAGTCTTCATATCTAAATACCTCGCCCCATAATAGCTAAGATTCGTTTCTCTATCCAACTCCTTACCATTAAACAAATAAGGCGAAGAAAAAGACGAATTATGCTCTTCAAACAAAACCTCACCAAAAGCGATATATTCGACGTGCTGGCTAATGCTTCCATTTCGCGATGTAATATACGAAGTACTTCCTAAATGATCAGGATGAAAGTAAAAAATATCATTCTCCGGCAGACCAATTCCCGTAAATCCTTCTCCCGGTTTAACTGTTGTTGGTTCTATAGGGGGGCCAAATTGTACCGGTGGTCCGGGAACATCACCCGGAGCATTAAAAATAGGATTTCTTGGCCAGCCTTCCGGTGGCTCCTGATTTTCCTCCACAGGTTTTATTACTGCTGTTGGATATGGATCGCCAGTAAATTCTGGTGTAGCATAAATACCCTGCTGTGTTGGAGGTCCCGGAGGTACTCCTAAACTTTTTACATAAGTATCTAATGCTTTTTGCTGTTCTGCTGTTAGCTTAGTATAGTTTACACCTCCGGCTGTAATACCTAAAGGCTGCGCAAAAGTTCCGTTTCCTAACTTACTTACAATACGTCCTGCTCCTTCAAAATAATGTTTGGTAAACTTACCTTTACTTATAACAAAATAAGGACTTACATATCCCGTATAATCATCAGTATGCACAATAGTAGCTGCAGTTTCTCCGTTAATGGCTACATTTTGTGAATCTCCTGAACTTTTAATAACTCTTTCTCCTCCCGCATCATAAGTATATTGATGAATTCTTCCATTGTCATTTATTCCCATCAAACGATTTTCTTCGTCCCAAGTCATTTTTCTGAAACTCTTTTCTTCAGAATAACTCGTTGGGTTTCCGTTACCATCGTACACATATTGGCGTGGTTCTGCTTTTCCTGCTTCAGCAATTTTATTTGGCGCATTAGGATGCAATTCGTTATCGTAGTTGTAATCTAAAACATATCCTTTTTGTTCATTGTTTACCGTATGTACTAAATCCTTTTTTGTGATGTTGTGCATCTTGTTATAACTCATATTCAGCTCATAACTTGCCTTGGTAAACTCTCCCTGATAGGTTGCTTTTGCCAATTTTAACCTGTAAAAATCATCGTATTGATATTCATGACTCGAAGTTCCCCCCAAAGTATTGTTTACTACAGGAGCGGTATTTTTAATACCTAGGACATTCCCCACCAAATCATAACTATACGAATTGTTCATGACTTGCCTTGTACCGCTTTTTACCTGTAATTGCTGTAACCTTCGCATTACATCATCGTAAGTATAGTTGGTCTCGGTATCATTACCGTACTTTAAGTATTTACGTTGCTCGAACTCATCATAACTTAATTGTTTGATGTAATCGTAGGTATGACTTTCTTTTTTACCCTGCATGCTTTGCAGGTTTCCTGCACGGTTATAGGTATACTCCAGCACTTCGCCATCAGGATAGGTCATTTTCTGGATACGGTTCCAGGTATCGTATTCGTATTGCGAAATATAAGTCTGGACATCCGTAGGTGTGATACGAAGGGTTCGGATTTCTTTTTCGACTTCACCTAACTTACCGTAGAAAAATTCCTGTCCGCCACTGGCATCCTGTACAAACCATAATCTGCCACGACGTGATGCAGTTCCATCGGATTTGCCATAATTATATTGTATATTATTCTGTGGATTTTTAGGATATTTAATCGTTTCTAAACGATTGTAATTGTAGATATATTCTATTGCTCCACCATTTGGAACGGTATTTTTAATATCCTGCGTAATACGGGAAATTAGATTACCTGCTAAATCATATTGCATCGTTGTGGTTCCAGCATCAGGATGTATAAACTCCACGCGTCTGCCAAGCCAGTCGTAACTGCTTTTGGTGATATGATCCATCGCATCGGTTACTTTTATGGTTTCTCCCAATGCATTGGTTTCAAACTTGGTCAATAAATCATTTTGCATACTGGCCAAATTCTGGCCTTTAGCATCAGTGTAGGTTTCACTTGTTTTATTTAGAGCATCTGTTTGTGTGGTGTGCAATACCGGAACTCCATCATAATTATCTAAAACAAAAGCAACAGTATTAGTGCTTCCGTCCGGCAATGCTACTTTTACAGCACGTCCTACTTCATCATATTCTGTTTTGGTTGGAGCAACGGTTGATACTGCTGTACTAAAATTGTTATCTACAGTAGTTGTCGTCGTTGGGTAATAACTGGTTATTGGTCTGCCTAATCCATCGTAAATAATTTGTCCGGAAACAATCTGTGCTTCCTGATCTGCACTGCCAGCCGCTGTAAATAAACTAGCTGTTTTCTTCACCTGCAAGGCTCTGCCTAATCCATCAGTATAGGTATAAGTTTCAATATCCTTATCGAGTTCCGGATCGTAATTTTTGGTTTTCGCATACGGAACTTTGGCTTCAGGGAAATATTCGTAGGCTATCGTGTATGGTTTTCCTGATGCAAATTCGTAAGGTCCTTTTAAAGTCGCTATACGCCCTTTTGCGTCTAACTCCATAATATTACTCTGATCATTACGATCGGTAGTTTTAATGGGCGCTCCAAAACGGTAATCATACTCTGTTTTGTTTTGGTAACCAAAAGCATCTTTGATTTCGGTCATGAACTGATGATTGTCTTCATCATAAGTATAATCCAATGTCATACGCTGACCTTTATGATTGGCAGGACCTGTTATTTTTTGCAGATTTCCATAAGCATCATAAACAAGATCCGTAAGGGCAATTTTATCTGCCGCACTATAATTTTTTATTTGGGTAACTTCGGCTGTTGTTGTATTGATAGTTGTCGCTCTTTTACGACGCAAACCTTCTGTTGTAAATACTTCAAGTTGTTTTGGTATTCCGCCATAATATGGGGTTGTACTTTCGTAATAACTTATTTTTGCTGTTACTTTATCATTGGCAGATCCATTGCCTAAATCTTCATATTGCGTGATATTTCCGTTGGCATCGTAGGTATTAAATCTATTGGTTTCAAGATAATCACTTCCGCCTTCGTACACTTTCTGATTGGCATGAATCATTCCCACAAAAATACGTTTTGCATCACAAGAAGGTAAATTCAATTCTGATACCGAAACACTTCCTTGAGTTGCCACATCTATAAAACTGTATTCGTTTTCAGATTCCTGACGCATTTTATTGTTTTTATCTAAAATATAACCATGTTTCAATAGATTTTTTCTAAAATAATCCTGATTATAGAATTCCTGAACTGTAGTTGAGAAAACAGAATTATCAGCGGCATCAATTTGTTGCTGAATTATTTTTCCGAAACCATAAAATTCTCTTTCTCGACGATCTTTAAATCCATCCTCGTATTTGAATTTTGTTATAGAATGATCAATACCATCACCCACATGTCCATCAAAAATGTCAACTGATTGCAACACCCATTTTGCCGATGGGTTTTCATAAGTTGGCTTAATTAACTCATAATCTACCACGTAACTATTTCCTGCACCATTGGTTACGCTTTTTAGTTTATTGGTTCTTTTGATATTGGAAAGGCGTACTACTAAATTATCTTCATCTTTTGATAAGATATAATCTAAATTCCCATCTCCGTCAATGTCTGAAAAAGAAGCTTCTGAGCGGGAAGTGCTGGCACCAAAACTTCCTCCAAAACTTGGGGTTAATTTCATTACTACAATTGGTGGAATTAACGGAATATCATAGGATGCTCCTACACTTCCTCCGTAGCTTACACCCGTATTTCGGGTCATTGCTTCGTAACGAGGATAAGTAATAGCAGGGGCAAATGAGTTACCCATATTTAATTCGACCAAAACAGTATTGTCTCTATATTCAATTTTATCTGCCAAACCATCTCCATTGATATCTAAAAAAGAATGGCTGTTATCTGAGGTGCTTCTCGAATAATTAAGTCCTCCTGAAAAAGATCCGTTCATGACGCTGTATCCTGCACTTCCACCAATATCAAGGGAAGTTCCTTTGTTAATTACATTCATGTTTTCCCAACGCTCAGCTGGCAAAAATCCGTAACCGGTATTAAAGGAAACTGTTTCATTGGTCTCGATTCTATCTGCAAGTCCGTCACCATTAATATCTGAAAATATTTGTTCAGAACGGTCTTCTCCTTTACCTACATTACCTCCTAAACTGATTGTTCCTCCAGCTTTAAGGGCGTCTTGAATACTGGCATTTGAACCTGAATTAAACTTAACTTTCCCTTTGCTCACAGTCATTTGCAATGAACTTTGCGGTGCACCATGATTATAGCTTCCTGACAAACTTCCGCCTGTACTATTGGTTTTAGAATGACTAAAATCGCCAATATTGGTAACATTACTGCTTTTTCCTCCAATCGGAGTGGTATATTGTACTTTATTGTCTATTATGTAATCCGGAAAACCATCGCCATTTAAATCACTCATGGTTTGAACTACATAGGTATCACCAGTAGATTTCGTTAATCCTCCACTAATGCCTCCTGCGCCACCACCAACTCCTGCGCCACCACCAATACTGCGGCTTTTGCTTTCATTGATCATATCAAGCGCATCAGTTTCTCCTCCTGATAATGGATCTGTTAAAGGCGAAGAGAAATCAGTATATTCTGCAAAGTCATCTTCTCCTAAACGGTTGGTACCCATAAATTCGTTTTGAATAAAACTGGCCTTTTCACCTCCGTATAAAATATTATCAGAATAAACAGCGCTCATTGGTAAAAAATATTCTTTACCAGTATCAAATTCGCCTGGCATATTTTCAGGATCTAAAGTATTTGGATCCGGAAAATTATTAGGATCAATACCGCTATTGTTTTCAAACTTAAGTTTGGTCTGATCTATCAGGTTACCAGCAAGATTACCATTAACAATAAAACGCCCCCAGTTTTTATATTGCAAACCGAAATTATATTCGGTTTCGCTTAAATTAGTATTGATTGAAAAATCATCTGTTGCTTTTTCCCATGACACCGGAAGTGCAGGATCTGTAACTGAATCTGTTATTTCGTAATTAATGTTTAACGCTCCCACCTTAGGGTATGTTGTTAAAACTTCATTAAGTACAGGATCGCTTATATATACTTCTAAATCTATCGGTACATTTTTTTGTGTATCCGGATAAGCATAATTCAAATCAGCAGTAGAAGTAGTAAGGCTCAAAACACCATTTGTAACAGCATAAGTAGTTCGGCCCACTAGCAAACCATTTTGTTTTGCAGTTAGTATTACATTTCCGTTATACTTAGATCTGTTCAAACCGGTCGTCAATGTATAATCAGTAGTTTTTACGAACAGCTTCAATTTACCTGTGATGTCTGGTTTTACTCCATCAATCACGTAATTTCCATCAATTTTAGAATAAAAACTATGCCCAACATCCACCTTACGAATATTATCTTCAGGTCTTGTATTTGGCATATTAGGCAAAATCACTGATGGATTTGCAAACAATAATTTCGGATCGATATTAGTCGAAGATTCCAGAGTAGTGGTAACAAATGTATTATCGTCAGGAATGGCAAAAACCAATGATTGCAAATTAAAATCAACTACTTCTGATGCTAGAAACTTGCGCTCATATAGAGTTGTTGTTCCTGCTACATTGATTACATTTTTCACTATTTTTAAAGTGATATGATCTGATGTAACCGGTTTTTTAAAAGTTCCTGAAAATGATATTGTTCCTGCTTTTGGCACTACAATAGAATTGGCCTGGCTGGCAAAAAAATCCTGACCTGCATGAAAGTTTTTCAACGTGATTAAATTCGCGTCTCTGGCAGCAATATTTATTGTTTCTAAAGTATTAGAAATTGTGGTTCTTTTTTCAACCTGAGTATATTCGATTTTAGGATCCCAAATTACTTTGTCATAATTTCCATCTTTAATAGAGCTTATTCTAAAATACAAACGCTCTCCTTTCTCTACATTAAGTGTCTGAGCGGCTTTTGATTTTTGAGTATAATCTAAAGCTGTAATGACTTCATCCCAAATTAAAGTGTTATTTTTTTGAAAATACAAATGTACCCCATCAGCTTTATCTAACCCATTTCTTGTTTTATATTCTTGTCGTTCTTCTGAAAGATCTTCTAAAAGCTGATAATTTTGATTGACAACAATGGTACCCTTTGCAGGAGCCTGCCACATACGAACAACATCATGCAATGGATTTTTATCTAATAATTGCTGAAGTTCTAAGGTACGGTCTGGCATAGTAAGTTCCAAATCTCCTCCACCTGAAACCGGAGAAGGTGTTTGTGAACTTGAGGGCATAAATACCGGAACGCCATTTACAATTCGGTTATAATATACTTTTCCGTTGTTGACAAAATCAACTAATCCGTCACCATTAAAGTCCATAAAATAACTAAGTGTACGATTGGTTGAACGCTGTTCGTCATAACCAACATTTGCCGAAGCTACTCCAAAACCAACACTGGCATCTACTCCCCAGCTAAATGATTTGTTTTTATTGATCCCAAGATTTTTTATTCCCTCAATTTTGACCGCTTCTCCAAATGAATTAGGCTTAGTTGCGTGTAAATTTTTACGATAATACACATTACTTCCAATTCTAAATATCTTATCCGGATATGAATCTCCATCTATATCTTCGAGTACAATCGAAGTTTCTGATTTCCCCCAGTTGTTTCCTCCGTGAGCACCAATTGTATTATTTTTGAAAGTACCAAAAGTAGGCAACCCTACACCTATTCTGTAATTAATACCCGTTGAAGTTCCGTTTGTACTTCCCGCTAAAGTATGATTGCTTTCAAATTCTTTAATTCCTGTAAAACCCTGTTTAATATCATCTGTAGGAACATCCCAAATCTGCTCCGGCCCAAACGGATTATATTTTCCTGAGGCATCACGAACATCATCAAAATAATCCATTGTGTTGGTGTAAAACAATTTCGATTCAGAATCATATTCAGAAATCGATTCAAGCAATGTTTTCTTAAAAGCACCTTCTTTATACTTTAACTCATAACTACGAATCATATCGCTTTTGTAGCGTACTTCAATTTTTCGTAATAATTGATTGTTCAGCTGTTTGAAACCTAATCTTGCCGAAACCTGAACATCTGCACGATTGGCTTCGCCTAAATCACTATTTTTTACAAACGTTACGCTGTAGTTTCCTTTTTGGGAACCAAAACCGGTATAATATACTTTTTTAAGATAAAGTTCTCCATCTTTTTTATCGTATTCGTACTCGACCGTATTTCCTTTTAAATCGACCTGAAGACATAATGCCCAATGTGCAATATTTCCGGTTCCATCCTGCAAAATTGCATCGGTAGAAAGTCCTGACGCGTTTCCTCCGTAATAACTGGCGACTCCGCTTTTGTCTCTTACGACCCAATAATAATTTTTAGGAGAAGATCCTTTACGGATAATTTGCTGAAAAGCTCCTTCACGTCTTGGATAAAATTGTTTATCAGTAGTTCTGCCTACCCATTCGGCTCTGTGCGAATTGGGAATTAACTGTTCTCCGGCAATGGCATAAGTTTCGGTTTCTTTTGATGCATCGTATCGTGGTGCTCCCCAACGGGTTTCGATACTTACTGCTGGCGCCGAAATATCCCAGCCCATTCCTGCCCAGCTATGACCTCCATCACTATCATATTGCAGGTTAAACGAAGGCTGCATACCACCTCTTCCGTTTGGAATTACGATTGAAAATCCGGTGCTTGCAGTTCCTCTTCCGTTTGCTGAAGGCGGTGCAATTGACTGAATTCCTACTAACGGACTTGCCGCTTTTAAGTCTTTTATGCTTGTTGGTGTATATCCTGAAGTTTCCGGAGATTCAGGCATTTTTATAATTCCCGCAATAAAATCGGTAAAATGAGACGTTTTTGCCTTAATGATTCCGTGTTTAATATCCAGGGAATCTTTGGTTACTTCCTGCCATAATCTTTTGTTTTCATCAAAATAAAACACGTTGATATCCTTCTCTGTATAACCTTCTGGAATTGTTTTTTTATCGTAAGGTAATGACAAGGTTACGGCTTTTTCGAAAATGGTTCCGTGCGGTAATAACCTGAATCCGGCGTTGGTTCCTGTAACGTTTACCATCGCAGAATTTAACGGAGCAATATCAATTTTTCGAAGTCCGCTTACGGATACTTTTACATTACTTTTTAAAACTCCAACAGGAAAAACTGCCGAAAAATCTTTGTACTCTAATGTATTTACCGTTTCAATATTGATGGTTTTAGCAATACGTTCTTTTGCATTTTCTAAAGGTCTGTAACCCGGAACTTTCAAAAATTGATTCGACTCTAATTTTTGATTTACTATAACTCCGGTTGCAGTTTCTTTCGTCACTAAAATTGTTTTTCCTGCAGTTTCCGCATCCAAAACCAATTCAAATTCCGGCTGATTAACATCAATAGAAATTCCACCAATACTCATTTTTCTAATTTGAGAAGGAAAATTGGTTCCTTTAATATATAATTTGTTGTCTGATTTTAATAAAGTAAAATCGTTTGAAGCCAAAGCTGTTTTATAAACAATACGAACATTTTTTATTCGGTAAGAATTCGAAATTCCTTCAGGAGCGGTAAACAATAAAACGTTGTCTCCTTCGCGCAATGACTTCTCTGAAAGCAACTCAGATTGTTTGCTCCAGCTATTATTTTGAGATACAAATTGTCCTCCAATACTTGGCTGATTGTTTAAACTTCTCGAAATAGAAGCTGCCTGATCATATCCGTACAACTCATATTCCAGATAAGCATTTTCCTGATCGGCCGGTAAAGCATCTACCTTAAGGTGAAAAACATTATCGTAGGCATCATCAACATCTGATTCATCTTTTACTCCAATAATTCCCTCGGCAATATCTGCACTGAACGATTTTGTATTTTTAGTTTCGTTTTTAAGAATCGCGATCGAATCTGCTTTCGTTTTTTCAATAACCGATTCATTATCAGCATCACCTTGAGTAAATAATGAAGTTATTTTGTAAGGTCCAAAATTGGCCGCAAACAAAAATGAACCTATTAAAAATACCAGTATTATAATTTTATTTTTCATAAAGTAGGATAATCAATTATGGGGCAATCTGTATATTTTTGAAATTGTAATTCTGAATCTGTTTTAAAAACAAACCTGAATTACTTCACAATCACTTTAAAAGTTTTTGTTCCAAAATCTGAACTTACTTTTACTAAATACATTCCTGAAGCACTTTTTATAACGTCTTCGTACAAATAAGTTTCTATCTGGCTGAATTGTTTTTGTTTTAAAAGTGAACCGCTTGGAGTATAAATACTAATATTGGCATTTGTCTTTTTTGGAAATTGCATTGCAACCGAAAAATGTCCGTCTGTGGTGGGATTCGGGTATAAAATAAGTATGCTTGCATCTGTTATTTCTTTTCCATCTGTAGCAACCGCAATTTTCTTAGAGGTTTTACATTCCTGATCGTTTATCAATCGAAGCTCATATTCTCCCGGCTGATCGATTAATATTTTTGGATTATCATCTATAAAATCTCCTTCGTAAAACCATTGATATTGATAATTACCAGCAGGAAGATCTTTGCTCGCATCAAGTGTCAGCGCATTTCCTTCAGTTAATAAATAATCTGATTTCAGATTGGGGAATGTTCCTTGTTTATCGGCTACAAAAACAGTTTCTGAGTATAAATTCCCTTTTGCGTCCCTTACGATATAATCATAAGTTCCGGAAGAAAGCTGTACTCCAGTGGCACTTTTTGCGGCTTGATTCCATTGTTTTACAGCAACTTCACTACCCTCTTTTTTTACTGTAACAGTAAAAGGTGCTTCACCACCTTCTATAGAATAATTTAATTGTCCTGATCCTGAAACACCACAAGTAGCTTCTGTAATCCAGACACGGCTGAACATTTCGGGAGCGACTTTAAGGGTAAATTTGGCTTTGCCTGATTTTTGTTTGTCCCAATTAAAATCATTCAATACTAATTTTTCCTGAGCAGAAGTACTCGCCAATCGAATGTATTCTGAATCTTTTTCGTCATAAGTTCCTTTTCCTGAATAATCTACTAATAACCAGAAGTAAGTATCTTTAGGTAAAGTGCCTTTTATAAATTTCGGATTTAATGTCCAGTCAAGACTTAAATCTGAAGGGTTGATATAATCAAGTTGCCATTCTCTTGCAATCCCAATAGGTTCTCCCTGTTCTTGTTTTTTCACCAAAAGTTTTTTGCCGTTATCACTCCAAAAAGCAAAATAATTGTCCGGAATGGTATTCGATTTGCTTTTAAGACCAATAGTCAAAAGTCCTCCATCGACCATATTACTGCTTTTCGCTTGCAAAAGTCCGCTAGCATCATCACGCCCTATTCCGGTAATCGAATTTTCAAATCCTTTATGTTGGTTGATGTCCCAAATGGTTTGTCCTTTACTATTTAAATAATTTTTGATATCGAATTGCGAAAGCGAAATACCATATTTTACAGCCAGATAACTTGCCACTTTTTGAGTTTCTAAACCTGACAAAACTCTGTTGTATACCAAAATTTCACTTATGTTTCCTTTGAATTCTTCGGGTGGTAATTTTTCGAATTTTGACTTTTGTCCAATAGTCAGCAACGATAACTTTGCAACGCTATCCGTTACATTTTGCTGAAAAAAATGAATATTAGCTTTGTTGGGTTTAATTTTCTCCTGATACGTTTGGTAAGAGTATTTTTTTAAATCGACCAAACGTTTATTGGTCGCTACAGAAAGTGTTTTTTTTGTATCGTTTATCGTCCATAAAAACTGTTCTTTCAAACTGTCTTTTACTTTATAAACCATAAACAGGGTTTGTTTTCTTTTACTTTCTACGCCCAGGGGTAAAATCAAAGAATCCTGAGTGCTGTCGAAAACAATACTCGGATTAAAATTAAAAACAGAACCATTATGTTTTCGGCCTGATATTTTAGCCTCTTTTTTTGTCAGACTTTCCCAATAATACGCCTCACCATTGTTTTGGGATTTAATCCAAAATTGTGGTTCTTCAACTAATCCGGGTAATGCTTTTTGCTGAGAAAAAATTAAATTACTCGTCAATAAGGTTACAAAAGCAGATATTAAAAAAATCTTTTTGTACATAATTTTATGTTTTTAAAATGATGAGCGACTGTTTAGAAATTGGCTAAATCATCAAAATCAAAAGAGTAACCAATAATGAGTGAAATACTATTGATCTTGTTTTTATTCTCGCTATAACGGTGTCCGTTTTCCTCAGTTGCCAAAGCATCTGTAAGTCCTAAAGTATATCGAGCTCCTATTGAAAGTCTCGAATTGAACTCATATCCTGCAGATAACATACCGTAGAAATAGTTTTTTCCTGTCAGGGACTCTTTTAATACTTTTTGCACATTGGCATCCGGTTCAAAATAAGCTCCTGAATCAGCAAATAATTCCTGACTGTTAGAACTATATTTAATATTATCGCTGGCAATATTAAATCCCACATAAGGTCCTGCGCCAATATAAAATCCTTCGACAGGATAATATTTAAATTGCGCACCAACATTTAGATAACTATATCCAAAAGTCATTGTATATTTAAGTCCTTTGATATCCTCGTATTTTAAATCGGTACTCTGACCTGAATAAGACAATTCAGTCTGAATACTTACTTTGGCATAAGGATATTTCCAGTTGATCATAATACCGGCAGTACCGCCAAATTTGCCTTCTTCTTTTAAAGTATATCCTTCATAAATTCCTTTTGGTACAATTACATCCGGAAGATTAGACATTGTCGAATAAATTCCGCCAGCAAAAAGACCGTAAGTAATCTCTCTGTCACCTTGTGCAAAAAGCGATTTTGTGCTTACTAATAAAAGAAGCAAAATAATTTTTTTCATGTTTTTTATTGAAATTACCATTGATGAAAACTATAACCTAAAGAGAAGCAAATAACACTGCTTTTATTTTGGTTTTCGATAAACTGAAAGGAAGAAGAATTACTTTTTACCACATCTTTTACGCCTAAATAATAGCGCAAATCGAAGTGAATACTTTGGTGCAATTCGTAACCCAATGCAAAGCACAAGGAGAAATCATCTGTTCCGTCAAGACCATCTTTATAAAATTGTCTTGTGGCAACATCATACATTCCTCCTGCTTCGTTAGATTTATAAGTAACATTATTAGAGGATAAACTTATACCGTAAAATGCACCAAAACCTAAGTTCAACCCTTCGTAAGGATATACTTTGTATAAGGCACCAATTTGCAGATAAGAATAATGTAGTCCTAACTCAAATTCTTTTCCGGTAGCATCATGATAATTTACCGTTTCTCCTGATTGTCTGAATAAAATTTCGGGCTGAATCGCCACGCGGGTATCATAAAGTTTGCAGTTTAAAAAAAAGCCGCCCTCTAATCCGTAAGCGCCTTTGCTTTCCATTACACTATTGTCGAAAGTATTATCACGACCTTTAATGCTTTCCGGCAAATTGCTGATTTTAGAAAAAAGCCCGCCAAGCTTGAGCCCGTAAGTAATATTGGTCTCATTTTGCCCGTAAAGTGCAACGTTAAAAAAACAACTCAATATTAATAAGTGTAATATTACTTTCATTCGCAAAAATTTTTGCGAATATATGTATTAATTTTAAATAAATTTTAACAAAAATATCGACGAAAAACAAAATAATCCGATGAATTGATCTTTTCTTAAAATTATTAGCAAAAGCCCTTACAATTATTATAATTATGGTTTACTTATTACAAAGCTGATTTTTTTTTCACAATTGTTTAATCAAAAAAATTAGTAAAAAAGAGATTTAACAAATAGAATTACAGAAAAAATTGTCGTTAAACAATTCATTCTCTTTCTTATATCTCTCCGGTCATCATAATATTTTCTTTGATGCCTTTGCTTTTTAACATTCGAAAGTGAGAACGAACGGCATGATAAAAGGGATATGAGGTGTAAGGAAGATCATATTCCTGCGCGTAACGTTTTATAATTGGCGTAATATATGGGTAGTAAGTATGCCCAACGCCTGGAAACAGATGGTGTGCAACATGATGCGTAAAACCTCCGTACAAAAAATTGGCTAATGTACTATCTGTACTAAAATCCTTGGTTACAATCATTTGATGCATTGCCCACGTAGCAGAAAGATTTCCTTCTTCATCCGTAACCGGAAAATGTGCATCTTCATCAACATGAGTAGAGACAAGTGCCACAACACCCAACATACTTCCGCACAAATGCATCGCAAACCAAGCGCCTAAAACCATATACCAAGGCTGCTGAAGTACTAATATTGGTATAAAAAGCAGATAAACAAGATTGATGATTTTTGCCGTAAATAACATTACGATTTGTTTTCCCGGAATTTTATCAATTACTTTTTTTACGTAGTTATCTTTGGTGCCAAAAAAGTCTTTAAAATCTCTAATGTAAATCCAGTTCAGACTATAAAAAGGATAAATAAGCCACATATAAATGTGTTGGTATTTGTGATAATGAAACAACGGACTGCTGGGAAAGATTCTGATAATATCGCTTTGTTTGATATCGATATCCCAATCCGGAACATTAGGATAAGCATGATGAAGATTGATGTGGCGACGTGTCCAGAGCCAATGATTTCCTCCAAACAATTCGAGCACGTACATAAACCACTGATTGTGTTTTGATTTTTTAAACAAGGCTCCGTGAGCAGCATCATGAAATGCATTTATAAAAAGTACAATCATGGTAATGCCAGACAAAATATAAAAAAGAAATAATAACGGAGTACTGTTTCCAAACCTTAAAATACAGTAATAAAACAAGAAAAAGAGAAATAAAAGTCCTAATGACTTCACAATATTTAATAGGTACAAGGATGAGTTTTGTAAAATAGTTTCGTTCACTTCTGTGCGCATCTTTTTAAAAAAATCATCAGTACCCGTTTTGACATAAACCGGGCGTTTTAATTTTTCCATAACAGGTATTGCTAGAAATTGTCTTATCAAATTTAATAAAAAAAGTTAAATCTTACAATTTCAGCATTTTATAAAAACAAAAAGAGGATTACTTTAAATTCCTGATAAGAAAACAAATAAGGTGCTGTTCGTTTTTTTAATAAATTCTATAACTTTACTCTTTTGCCGGAATTAAGATATTCTCAAGATTTTACATATTTTTCCTTTACACTGATACTACAAAACTTTAATCCTTTTTAGAATGAAAAAAAGAGAGAAACTGGAAATCATTAGAAAATACTATCCTAATGCGTTGACTACTATCGATTTTATGAACAAAATCATTGATTATGTAGAAGAAAAACTAGATCTGGAACCTGCGCAAATTATGTTTGCAGACAGCATTTGTAGTGATGATGTCAACAGTATTCAGTATCCTGTACGAACAAATGAATTTTTGGGACCTTTTAAAATGGGCGGTTTAGACGGATTTCCTTTTACGGGTTTAACAGGAATGCAGGCATTTGCGAGTCATGTTCCTGATGAAGGTGCTGTTTTCATCTATTACGGACCGCATATTGGCGTTTCGAAAGAGGGAGTTATTGGAGAAATTAATCGCTTTGGACAAAATAAACCTTCCGGTTGTTGTGGTGCGGCCAATGGTGCTTTGCATAAACTGATTGATAATGCAATTGAACCGGGTCATATTACCGAAATAGATTATCAGATGAATAGTATTGAGCAGATTTTATTCAAACAAAAAGAAAGAATTTTAAATGCCAAAATACCTCTTTATGAAGCCACAGAAATAATCTACGATGCTATCGATAATCGTATTGAGGAGTTAGTTGCTGCTACGACATACAATTGCAAATATATTGTGCTTGTTGGTGGCATTTTAATCAATAGTGATAGTGATATTGGTTCTTTTTCTTCGACTAAAAAGTTTGACGTTATTGATTTAAAAACGGGTATTAGACAAAATGCATTAGCAACGATAAACCATTAAAACTGCATTTATATACATTCAAATCATTCGGATTAATCGAAATTCAGCCTTTTCTTTTTTATAAAAAGCACATCAAATACACATCATGTTTTTTAGCAATTTGTTACAATAGTATTAAATTCCTCACTTATCAGTTTTCACTTAAAACGAATAGAAGAAAGAACAGAATATAGAATTTAGCTTTTTTGTAATTTGCTTACTCTTAATTTAATTGTTAAAAACGAAGTATGCTAAAATTCAGTAAACAATTGGCCACTATTATTTTAATGTTCTTTCTATCTTTTGCTGTTTACAGCAAACCTGAAATTTATATCAATCAGGTTGGGTTTGATTCAAAAAGTTCAAAAATTGCCATTATTGGTGTAGAAAATAATCTTGACGTAAAAACTACTTTTACCATTACTGATGCTGCCTCCGGTAAAATAATGTTTACGGCTTTAGTAGGTAAAGCTCAAAGTGTTGAAGATTGGAATCTTGGAAAATTATTCTACAGAGCCGATTTTTCTTCCTTTCAAAAAGCAGGCAATTATAAAGTTACCCTCACTATTGGTGGAACTACATATCATTCTGCCTCTTTTGCAATTGAAGAAAATATATTGGCAAAACGCACCATATCATCAATCGTACATTATTATAATAAGCAAAGAGCCAACACTCCACAAGAACTTGAAGCAGATAAAAACATACTATTATTTGGTAGTACAAAAAGAGTAGATGTACGCGGCGGATGGTGTGATGCTTCTGGTGATGTCAGTAAATATTTTTCGCATTTGGCTTATGCCAATTTTGTATCGCCACAACAAACGCCTCTTGTAACTTGGTCGTTAATTAATACATCAGAAACAATTCCGAAACAATTAAAAGAATGGAAAATAAAAGATTCATTAGACGATGAAGCTATATGGGGAGCCGATTATATGATGCGTTGCTTATCTGATCAGGATTATTTTTACATGATTGTTTTTAGTTATTTTGATAAAGATCCTGCAGCGAGACGAATCGTTGGACTTAAAGCGAATAGTGTAACGACAGACGAATATCAGGCTGCCTTTCGCGAAGGCGGTGGTATGGCAATTGCTTCTCTGGCCCGAATTTCGAAATGGGAGAAACATGGCGAATTTACTTCAAAGCAATATCTGGATGGTGCCAAACGTGCTTACGAACATCTTTTAATACATAATAAGCAGTATGACGATGACGGAAAAGAAAACATTATAGACGATTACTGCGCACTGATGGCAGCAACTGAATTATGGATTGCCACTAATGAAATCTTCTATAGAGATGAGGCAAGAAAATGGGCTCATAATCTTGAAAGCCGAATGACAGATCAGGGATGGTTTAGAAGCAGTGATGGCAATCGCCCTTTTTGGCATGCTGCAGATGCCGGTTTGCCTGTTGTAGCACTAACTAGGTATTTGAAAAAAGAAACCGATAGCGGTGAAAAACTAGCTGCAACAAATACGATAAAAAAAGCATTAGCTTACAACATAGCCGTAACCAATAATGTAGAAAATCCGTTTGGTTATGCCAGACAAAGTTTTTTATATCATGACAAAGTAAAAGATGGCTTTTTTATTCCGCACGAAAATGAAACAGGCTGGTGGTGGCAAGGCGAAAATGCAAGATTAGCATCACTGGCCACGGCAGCAATTGAAGGCGGCAAAATTATCGCCTCTAAAAAAAATGATGATACAAAAAATACGCTCAACAAGTACGCTAACCAACAGTTATCATGGATATTAGGATGTAATCCTTACTCTATATGTTTTTTATACCAATTTGGAGAAAAAAACGTGCCTTATATGCATTCTAATTATGGTCATGGTTCAGAAAAAGGCGGGATTTCTAATGGTATTACCGGAAAAGAAGGAAATGGAGATGGATCCGGAATAGATTTTAAAATGGAAGCCGAAGGAAATGAATGGCGCTGGACAGAGCAATGGATTCCGCATTCGGCCTGGTTTCTACAGGCGGTTACTGCTTTGGCAGAAAATAAAAAATAGTTCATAACGGTGAATGCGTAATTACTTTAACCCTTAAACAATACTTTTTATCATTCAATGAAAAATTCAATATCAGCTCTCTGTTTAATAATATTCTGCCTCTTTTTTCAGGCCGGTTGTATTGCCCAAAAGTCAAAAAAATCAAAATTTAAAGCTTTGGTTTTATACGAAAACGGCGGACATCATCTGGCTTTTTCAAATGCGGCTCAACCTTGGTTAAACAAATTGGCCGTAGACAGCAGTTTTACCATTGATTATATCCAGAATACCAAAACGATAAACGAGGCGCTTTTAAAAAAATATCAGGTTTTTATACAACTGGATTATCCGCCGTATACCTGGAGCGAAGAATCTATGAAAGCTTTTGAAAAATACATGAATGATGGCAAAGGCGGCTGGGTAGGATTGCATCATGCCACTTTATTGGGCGAGTTCGACGGATATCCTATGTGGCAATGGTTTTCTGATTTTATGGGCGGTATAAAATTTGTTGATTATATCCCAACCTTTGCCAGTGCTAAAGTAACTATCGAAGATCAATCACATCCCATAACAAAAGGAGTTTCTGCAAATTTTACAGTAAATACCGAAGAATGGTATACATATAACAAAAGCCCAAGGCCTAATGTACATGTAATAGGATCTGTAGAAGAATCTACTTATGAGCCTGAATCCAAAATAAAAATGGGCAACCATCCCGTAATCTGGACAAACGATCATTTTAAATCCCGCAATGTTTATATTTTTATGGGGCATTCTCCGGAGTTATTTCAAAATGAAGCTTACACTACTCTCTTAAGAAATTCGATATTTTGGGCAGCTAATCAAAAAAGAAAATAGTCAAAACAAAAAAAGCACTCCTTTGAGCGCTTTTTTTGTTTATGAAGTATATAGAAGATTTTTTACTTTTAAAAAATCCCCATGTTTTCCGGTTTAATGGTAAATCCTATACGTACCATGCTCTTGTGTTCCTGATAATCTATCAAACTTTCTGTATACCCTACGAACCATTGCAGCGTTAGGTAATAATTCTCGGTTTTATAAGGTCGCCAATTTACTTGAGTTTGCAGAGATCCGTAATTAATAAGGCCGCTTCCTTTCCTGAACAGAATATCGGCACTCCATCTTCCGGGTTGTATTTGGTAAGTGGCACTTGCCTCCCCATAACCAACATATTTGGTTAGTCCGGGATTATCCTCTTTATCAACAAGCGGAATCCATCCTCTTAATCCCACAACCCAACGGGGAGAAATTTGAGATTTTAATGAAAAGGCCAGCATATTCCATGTTCTCGAGTAAATCGAATCCCTGCCATTTGATTCATGTTCGAATGAAATTGTTCCATAAGTAAGCCTTCCTCCCTTTAAATAAAACGGACGAACAATCGCTACTCCAGGATTAAAATTAATTTCTGAGAAAGGTTTCGAACTCGCATAAATGTCCCAAAACGCTTTTTGTGTATACATTAAATACGGAAAAAATCCGCCCCATAATGGTTTTGAATTCAATCGTAATTTAAAACTTACCTGATATTTTACATCAGCCGTATTACGGGTAATATCTGTATTGACAGGCACTCCTGTTAAAAAATAATTATCTTTGTGAACAGAAAAACTAGGCTCTTTTAAAAGCGAATCTGCTGCCCGGAAATTTTTTTTCTCTTCTACAATTGTAGAAATTTGAGCGTTTGATTTAATTGAAAATAAAACAAAGAAAATCAGTAAGTATTTGAAATGCATTTATAAGGATTAAATGATAAGTTATTTTTAATTTTTAGAATAAATATACTTCAATTTAAGACATTGCATTAACTCAATAAAAATAAGGTTAACTCAATAACTCTAAGTGTTTCTTTTTAAAAAATTACAAATTTTAAAGAATTCATTTATCATTCCTAAATAAAAAATTCATAGACTCTAATATACAATCGTTTGCAGCTGATTTTTTGTGCATTTATCTGTGTTTAATACCACAATTTTACTGCGCTTAAAAAATCTTAATGCGGCAAATGCTGGATCTTTCCTAATTAATTTAGTACCTTGTAGTACCTAAATTTCTTTTACAGCAGTAAAAGTGCCCATTTTTATTCCAAAAAAAATTAATCCATAAGACCTGTTTTATGAAAAAAATCCGTCTAATATTATTTTTTACATGCTTGTTTATTTCATGCGAAAATAAAAAAGAACTAGAACTGCAAGAGAGAGAACAAGCTTTGAATTTAAGAGAAGAAAAAATAGCCGAAAAAGAAGCCGATTATCAATCCTTGCTCACGTTTCGCGATAGTATTTATGCATTAAAAGATACCGTAAAAGAGATTGCTACCTCTGTAAAAGAATGGCCTGAAAATATTCAGGGAATCTGGAACAGTAAAATGTTGTGTCGCGAATCTAACTGCAGCAAGTATGTAATAGGAGATCAGCGCAACGAAACCTGGCAATTTCTATCAGATTCTACCGGAATTTATACCAATGTTTTAAATAACAAAAAACTTACCCGAGTGTTTCAGGCCAAGTATATCGAAGATAAAATATTGCTTGAATTTAAAACGGACAGTGTTACTAAAAATAGTGTAAAAATGAATGTAGTTCTTGACGATATCAAAAACAACGTCATTAAAGGAACACAAACGATCACGGGACAAGATAATTGTACTGCAAGATTTTCTGTAGAATTGACTCTTCCTCAAAAAAAATAATATATGTTTTTAAGTATACAACACGTTACCCTGCCTATAGAAGATCCTTTATTAAAGTTTCTCATTGAGCTTATTATAATATTGTGTATTCCGCTTTTGTTGAATAAAATAAAAGTACCTCATCTTTTGGGTCTTATTATCGCAGGAGCTGTAATAGGCCCTAATGGTTTTAATGTACTGGCAAGAGACAGCAGCGTTGTGGTAATAGGGACAACAGGACTTCTGTACATCATGTTTCTGGCCGGGCTTGAGATTGATATGGGCGATTTTAAAAAGAATAAATGGAAGAGTATTACTTTTTCAATTTACACTTTTATAGTACCCTTTGTATTGGGGCTTATTGGCGGTTATTATGTATTGCATTTTTCGCTTTTAACTAGTGTATTATTTGCCAGTTTATTTTCGTCGCATACTCTTATTGTATATCCTATGATAAGCAAACTTGGCATCGCTAAAAAACTGGCCGTAAACATAACCGTTGGAGGAACAATGATTACAGATGTACTTTCGTTAGTAGTACTGGCCGTGGTTGTGGGTATGTCTCAGGGCGAAGTAGGAACCTCGTTTTGGGTACAATTATCCGTTTCGATGCTGTTATTTGCTCTGATCGTTTTACTCGTATTTCCTATTATAGCACGTTGGTTTTTTAAGAATGTCGAAGATAAAATTTCGCAATATATATTTGTGATTGTCATGATATATCTTGCCGCTTTACTGGCAGAATTAGCCGGAATTGAAGCCATTATTGGCGCTTTCTTTGCCGGCCTTGCCTTAAACCGACTTATACCGCATACTTCGTCGCTTATGAACCGTGTAGAATTTGTTGGAAACGCGATTTTCATTCCCTTTTTTCTTATTAGTGTAGGTATGCTTATCGATTTTAATGCTTTTATTCAGAGTTGGGAAACTTTGGGAGTGGCTTCGGTGATGCTGATTGCTTCTATTGGAGGGAAATACGCAGCGGCTATTTTAACGAAAAAAACATTTAACCTTACAAAAGATGAAGGTATACTTATTTTTGGAATGAGCTCTGCTTCTGCAGCTGCAACATTAGCGGCTGTAATGGTAGGATACAATATTATTTTATTCGAAAATGAAGCTGGAGAACCTGTACGTCTTTTAAATGAACATGTACTGAACGGAAGTATTTTACTTATTTTGGTTTCGTGTACGATTTCATCATTTGTTTCTATGGCAAGTGCGCAGCGAATTGCTGATGCGGATAAAGAAGAAACGGTCGCAGGAACTAGTCATGAAAATGAAAAAATTCTCTTGGCACTGAACCACGAAAATATCGTTGAAAAAATAGTGAATCTTGGTTTGCTCATCAAAACACAAACCAATAAAGACAGCTTGTTTGCTGTAAATATTATCAATGAAGCAAAAAGTGAATCTTCGTCTAAAAACGCAGAAAAACTACTTGGTGAAGCGGTAAATATGGCGGCTGGAGCCGATGTAAAACTAAATCCTATAACCCGATACGATAATGATGTTGTGTTAGGAATCAGCAATGTCGTTAAGGAACAAAACATCACCGATCTTATCATTGGATTAGAAGAAGAAAAAGGTTTTTCATCTTCTTTTACTTTTAATTTGTATAATGGATATTTACGCAATAAGGAAATAAATGTCATTATCTATCACGCCGTTCAACCTGTTGCAACCATAAAAAAATACGCTGTTCTTATCCCGGCAAATGCGGAACGTGAACCCGGATTTTTTCATTCATTATTAAGAGTGTGGAATATTGGTAAAAATTCAGGAGCAAAAATGAGTTTTTACGCCAATGATAAAACGACTGAGATCTTAAAGAGTATTATTAAAAAAGCCAATATCGAAGCCGTTTTTAATACGGTAACGACATGGCAGGAAGCTCAGGACGCAGCCTGCAATTTAGAACAGGACGAAGGTTTGATTATACTCATGGCAGACAGAGGCATGCCATCTTATCTTTCGCAAATGCAAAATGTACCGGAAATTTTAAATAAAAATCTTAAGAATAATAATTACATCCTTATTTATCCTTTCTCTAAGATTGACAAAACCGTTACCGAAAAAAGAGCGGTAAGCAATCTGGATGATTTTGCTGATATTGGAAAAATCATTGGACGAATTTTTAAATAAATAAAAACAAATCAGTCGGGTGTAACGACTAAAATAAATTAAACACATAGAAACATAGATTTTATGTTTTTGAAAAGATTATTGAAAGAAACTTGTTTCTCACACATAGCTATGATTGTTAATGCAAGTGAAACGCCTTCTTCAGTTTAGTAATTCTATGTCTCTATGTGTTAAAAATAATCACATACAACGAGTAAATAAATATTCAAATACAAACAATCAATTAAATTTAAAATGCAGGAAATTAACGCAACAGGAAACGGAATTCAACTTTACAGAAATTCAAAGAAAACAAAAAAACTATTATTCACTTCTTTAGGAGTCTGCATTATTCTGCTTCTTGTTATTCTCTATAGTGCCGGAATATTTGATGGCGAACTCAAAATAAAACCATTGGTGGTTTCAGCCGCAGTATTTCTAATCATGTTTATTCTTTTATTAAAAAGTGTACTCGGCTTAAAAGACAAAAGCCCTTTAATCGAACTCAACAAACAAAACTTTTACGGTAAAACTACGCCTATGTCAAAATCTTTTGGTGTTGTAAACTGGGAAGATGTGGCCAACATTCAATCTGAGAAAACCGGCGGAGATACCTTAGTAGTGGTTACCATAAACAATCCTGAAAAATATGAAGGAAGACTTTCTAAAATGCTTTGGAATATGGCTCACAATAAAGATACGAATCAGTTAACGCTAATGTATTCCGCTTCTGAAATTGATGTTGATTCTAATGCGCTTTTTAATTTGTTTACTAAATCATGGAAAGAAAGTGCTTCTGTAAGCATTTAAAATAGTCTCATAACGAATAATAATCTTGTACTATTTTTTAAATTTGCAAAATTATTATTCGTTTTACCTACAGTAAATAAATTAGCTTTAAAGAATTAGTAATATTCAATTTCATATTCTTTAATGTCTTTTTCATATTCACTATCAAAATTTAACTCTGCAATTTCAGAAATCTTATTGCCAAAATCGTCGTAAAGAATTTCTTTTGTTTCTTCACCATCATTTCTATTCTCAACATAACTAATTAACGTTCCTTTGCTATTATAATTAAATTTCTCAATTACTTTATTGAAACCGCTATCTGTTGATTTTTCTAGAATCACACCTTTTTCATCCAGAACATAGTCGTACAAACAACAAAGCTCATCATCCCAATCTGTTTTCATTTCGAAAGAGTGATATTTAATCAACAAGTTATTTTCATTATAGTAACTATAATCTCCACCTCTAAACACTAATTTATCTTCTAAACTTTCTCTATCATAATAATACCTTTCTTCTGATATCTTATTTCCAAATTGATCGTATTCAAAAACTGTTTCCTCTTCTAAAAAGTTCATAGAGATTTTGATATCTATCTTGTTTCCATCTACATCAAAACCAAAGATTTTCATCATTTCAAAAAACTCCTTATATCCTTCAGATTCTTCTGCACCAATAAATTCATGATGTGGTATTTTAAAATAAATTCTTCTTATAGGTTTTTTAGCATCATTATATCTGGTAACATCAAGTGAGAGCAAAATACCTGAAGAATCAAAAAACTTTCTGTATTCGTAATCTTCAACATAACTGTATTCTATGATTTTTTCTATATTATTTTCTGAATCAAACTTCTTCACAGACAAAAGCCGTTTATCCACTCCATATTGATAATAAAACGTTGCAAAACCCAATTCTTGTTTTTCTATTTCATTATTTTCATTATACCATGTTTCATCCCTCCTATCTAATATTCCTTCGCTATTAAATCGTTCCATCAAACTGTATTGATTTTCATATTTGTAAACTGCCACCGATTCTACTATTCCTTCTTCATATTCTTCATCTCTTACTATTTTACCTTCTTTATTTAAGTATTCCATTCGGTGAACGATAGCATTTTTGATTGTTTTGCGGCTTTTAATTTTTCCGGGCATAATTTTTCAAATATTTTAAAAGTATGAAGATAGAAAATATATAATAAATTCAAAAAACAAAAGAGACGACCAATATAGATCGCCTCTTTATTATTTAAAAATTATATTCTTTTTTCAGTTGTCAGTCATTAAAGCTCTGACTTTAAATTTATTTTCCCTTTCTGAAGTCCTTTTCCGGTTACTTCTAATTGAATTGCTCCAGGATTTTTAACCGCTTTTACCAAAACCACCAGTTTACCGCTGAAAAGCTTCATTTTATTTTCATGGAATATTTCTAATGATGTAGCATCTCCATTACAAGCCGCTCTGTAAGTTGCAGCTCCGATTACTTTAAATTGTAATTCATTGACTGCTGTAGGGCAAGGAATTCCGTTTTTATCGACTAATGAAACTGTTACAAAAGAAATATCTTCTCCATCTGCTTTAATAGTTTGACGATCTGCTTCGAGTACAATTTTATAAGGATCTCCGGCAGTTTTAATTTCGCTTTCTGCTGCTATTTTTCCATTCGAATCAAATGCTACCACTTTTACCGTTCCTGGTTCGTATTTAACATCATTCCACATCAGACGATAGCGGTTTTGCGGAGTTGAATTGTTTTTCTTCTGGATTCCCATACTTTTTCCATTTACAAAAAGCTCAGCGCTGTCGTAATTGGTATAAACAAAAACCGGAGTAACTTCGCCTTCTCTTCCTTTCCAGTTCCAATGTGGTAATATATGAAGCGTTTCATCTTTCGTATTCCATCTACTTCTGTACAAATAAAAACGATCTTTAGGAAGTCCCGCCAAATCTGAAATTCCAAAATAAGAACTTCTCGATGGCCATTTTTCATCATACGGCGTAGGTTCTCCTAAATAATCAAACCCTGTCCAGACAAACTCTCCAATAACCCAAGGTTTGTCATCCTGAAGTACAAAATCTTCATCAGGAACATTCGACCAGCTGCACGCTTCAAGATCATAAGATGAAGATTGAAAATCATCGTATTGTTTATTCTTTGCCTGCACAACAGGAAATTTATAAATTCCTCTTGAACTTACCGTTGAAGCTGTTTCTGATCCTAATATAAATCCTTGGGGAAATGTTTTATACGCTTCTTCGTAAAGATGAACTCTATAATTTAATCCCGGAATATCAAGCAAAGCTCCAAAACCAGATTCCATAGTTGCTTTTACCTGATCCATACCAACGGTTACGGGTCTTGTAGGATCTTCACGGTGAAAAATGTCCTGCAGCCATCTCGCACGTTTTACGCCTTCAGCTCCCCATTGATCGGGAACTTCATTTCCTGAACTCCACATTACAATACAAGGATGATTTCTTGTGGCCCTGACTAAATTTACGATGTCTTTTTCTGCATATTCTTCAAAAAAGCGGTGATATCCGTTTTCTACTTTTGGCTTTGCCCATTCATCAAAACTTTCTGCAAGAAACATAAAGCCCATTTCATCAGCCAATTCGAGTTGCTCAAAAGAAGGCATGTTATGGGAACTTCTAATGGCGTTACAACCCATATCTTTTAGAATCGTAAGTTGTCTTCGAAGCGCCGCTTTGTTTATCGCTGCACCAAGTGGCCCTAAATCATGATGAAGACAAACTCCTTTAAATTTTGTGATTTTACCATTCAGACTAAATCCTTTATTGGCTTCGTATTTAATAAATCGGATACCAAACTTGATCTTTTGTTCGTCTTTTAAAGTTCCGTCGGCAGCGTATAATTTAGTTACTGCTGTGTACAAATAAGGTGTTTCAGGGCTCCACAAATGAGGTTTCGCAACTGAAAGTGTCTGATGGAGTTTTCCATCTTTCGTTTCTGTACCTTTTTGTGTGGCTACTGTAGCATTATTGGCATCTTTTATTTCGGTAACCATTGACAGATTATTGCCATTAACCTCAGCTTTTACATCAACAACAGCATCGTCTCCTTTCATTTCCGGAGTGGTAATAAAAGTACCCCATTGTACAAAATTATCTTCTTCTTTTACTACAATACTAACGTTTCTGTAAAGACCTGCTCCGGGATACCATCTTGAAGAAAATGGTAAATTAGTCAGTTTTACAGCCAATACATTTTTCGAACCTTCTTTAAGATCTTTTGTTATATCAATATAAAAATAGCTATAGCCATAACCCCATTCTCCTATTTTTTTTCCGTTTAAAAAAACCTGAGGTTCGCTCATCGCGCCTTCAAAAATAAGAAGTGCTTTTTTTCCTTTTTTAAATTCCGGAAGAGAAAATGTATTACGATACCAGCCTGTTCCAATATGCGGAAGTGATCCGGTACGACCCGTTTTTTCGGTTGGAATTTTTTCTCCGTTTTGTTCAATGGCCGAAACTTGTTTATCCCATTCTTTATCAAAAGGTCCGTAAATTGCCCAATCATGAGGTACGCTCACTTTTTCCCATTTCGAAGCATCGTAATCCGCAGCAAAAGCATCGCCTTTTACTGCTTTAGAAAAGCGCCAGTTATCTTTTAAAATAACGGTGGTAGATTGCGACATGATTTTTCCAGACGAAAAAATTAGTATAAAAAAGAAGAATATTGATCTAAAAATTAATTTCATTTTCTGTTTTATTTTTCTCACCATTAAGGCATTAAGATCATTTTGCTTTATGAAACTTAATATCTTAATGGTAAAATTTAATTTTTAATTTTTAATTTTTAATTTAAAGAATATTTATTCTTTGAAAGCATCTAATGCCGGCGAAGGTTTTCCATCAGAAAGCCAGGCATTAAGCTGATAACCGCTCCAGCTTTTTTCGCCTTGCGGTTCCCAATAAATAACGCCTAAACCTTTATTGTTGGGTACACTTTTTACGGCTTTTATTGTAGCTTCAAGCATTTCTTTAGTATTTTGTACTTGTTCGAAATCACCACCAACTTCGACCACCATGACTTCTTTATTGTAGCGTGTTGCCATATCTTTTAGATTATTTTCTAAATCTAAAATGGTACTTTGATAATCGGTTTTGATCCAGTACGGATAATACGACAAACCAATTACATCATATTTTACTTTATTTTCTGTGGCTTTATCAAAAAACCATCTGAATTTTTCGCTTTTGTTTCCTTCGTCCAAATGAACAATTACTTTAATTTTTGGGTCGATGGCTTTTGTAGCTTCGTATCCTTTATCAAGTAATTGCGCCAACTGACTGAAATTGTCTGTACTGCCTTCCGGCCAAAGCATACCGCCCGGAATTTCATTTCCAACCTGAACCCATTCCGGAGTTACTCCTGCTTTTTTCAACATTTTCAGAACGTCGTAAGTGTGTTGATACACATCGGTTAACAATTCCGGAAAGGAATGTTTTGCCCATGCAGCAGGTTTATTTTGTTTACCGGGATCTGCCCACGAATCGCTGTAATGAAAATCGATCATGATACGCATTCCCATTTTTTGTGCACGAACTGCCATAACAACGGTTTCCTCAGGACTGCAATGTCCGCTTGCTTTATCATCATTTGGATTTACCCAAACGCGCAAACGAATTGTATTTATTCCGCGGTCTTTTAATAATTGCAGACAGTCTTTTTGAGAACCGTCTGCATCATAAAATTTATAACCTGTAGCTTCCATTTGCGGCAGCCAGCCCACATCTGCTCCGTTCGAAAAGGAGTTTTTTTCGCTAATCATTTTTGGTTTACATGAAGTAAAAGCAACACCAATTAGCATTAAAAAAGAAACAATTTTAAGTGATTTTTTCATATTTTATTCTTTACTGAAAGCTTGCATTACTGATAAGGCATTATTATCAAAACTGTACAAAGCCTGATTTTCGAATGTAGAACCGCTGGTTGATTGTTGTCCTTTAAAAGCTACCCATTCGCCCCCCCAATACGCAAATCCTTGCCCGAATTGAGATGTTTTTACAATGTTTTTAATTTCCATTACAAAAGTTCTTTGTCCGGCTGGAGTTGCAGGATATCCCGGAACCAACTGATCGCTTGTACCTACGATATTATTCGTCTGATCATTGTGCAATAAGGTAAAAGGATATGCCGTTTCTGCAATCAGGACTTTTTTGCCGAATTTTTGTCCTAAAGCGTCAATGGTATTTTTTACAACATTTAAGTCTTTACCATGCCAAACCGGATAATAGGATAATCCGATATAATCGTAATCAATGCTTTTCATTTTAGTGAAAAACCAATCCGTTGCACCACCATCTACACCTGCATAATGAATCATTATTTTTGTGTTAGACGCTTTGCTTCGAACTGCTGCGCTGGCCGCGGTTAATAAAGCGATACATTGTTGTTCGTTACTGATTAGGTTTCCTTGTGGCCATAATAATCCGCTATTGATTTCATTTCCAATCTGGATAATATCCGGATTGATTTCTGTCATTATGGTTGATGTATAATTGGTAACAGCTGTTTTTAAATCAGCAAAATTTAGATTTTTCCATTCTTCAGGAACGGTTTGTTCTCCCGGATCAGCCCAATTGTCTGAATAATGTACGGTAAGCCAAACTCTAAGACCTGCTTGTCTGGCTTTTTGTGCCAGTTGTTTTACTTCGCTTAAACCGGAACGGCCGTTTACAGGATTCTTCCATAAACGAATTCTCACGGTATTACAACCTGCATTTTTAAGTGTGGTAAGCATTGCTTCGGCTTTGCCATTGTTGTAAAATTTAGTTCCTAAAGATTCCATTTGAGGAAGAAAAGAAACATCCGAAGCTCTGATAAAAGTATCTGTTGCATCTGGCGGGTTGACAGCTTCTGTATCTGAAGCATCATTACCTGAACACGAAAACTGAATTGCCGTGATAACAAGTAACCCCAAAATTTTTATATATTTTTTCATGATAGAATTTTGAACTGGTGAAATTTTGAACTTTAAAAACTTAATTTAAAAGAAGCCTCAAAATAATAATCGAGGCTTCTCTTATTTTTTTAATTCAATTATAGAGTTGGAATAAACATATAACGACCGTCTAAGTCATTGAACCAGATTTCATATTTTCCGGCCTCAACAATGATGTCTCCACCATTATCTCCCCAGCTTACATCCCAGGCACCATTAGCTTTAAATTTCATTTTTCCGGCTTTTAGCGTTTGAGTAACCTTCCAGATGTGACCATCAAAAGCTGATTTTACTAAAGGAACTTCTGTATCCCATCCTGCATCGTTTCCTGTTAATACAGATCCTGTTAAACCAATTGTTGCATAGGTTGTCATTGGTCCTGTATAAGGTGTGATTTTGTATGTTAAATCTTCAAGATTAAGTTCAAAACTGTAATAACCTGCCGCTGCCGTTGGGAAAACTCCCGGATCAGTATCACTTTCTGTTGCTCTGTATTGTACTTTAGCACCGTTTGTACCGTATGCCGGAGCCCAGAAACCAATTTGCTCGATTAATTTAAATCCATCTTTATTGAAAAAACCTGTATAATAGTGTTTTGCATTTTCTTTTGGATCTCTGTAAATAGGCATGTTGTTGCTTGTTACGCTCCATCCTGCCGCAGTTCCCGGACCAACTAAAAACAAATCAATTTTAGGGAAAACGCCTCTGTAAGGAGTTAATGCAATTGTGATTGGCGTAGAAAATTTTGGTTCTGAAAGTGTTGTTCCTACGGTAGATTTTATTCTCACATCAATGGTTCCTTCAACATTTGCTGTAAGGCCAAGTTCTAATGCTTTTGCATTTAATTCTGCTACTGTAATAGTAGCGTGTGTATTTGTAGCAGTGTTAATATCTACCGGCGCTGCGAACTCTGTATTACTTGCAGCAAATTGTACTGTATAGGTAATAATGGTTGGGTTTCCGTAATTTACTTTTTCCCAGCTTAATGTCAATGCCGTATTGTTTGGCGTATCCTTATTTAGAATTGTAGAAGAACCACTTTCTGGAGTTATGATCGAAAAGGCAGCTTCCTGCGGCTCTAAAACCATTAAATCCGTTTCGTTTTCACAAGACCAAAATCCTGTAAGTAGTATTATTGCTGTAAATAGTTTATATATATGTTTCATTTTGTGTATCGTTTAAGTTAAAATATTAGTAACCTGTATTTTGAGTTAAATTTCTGTTGGCTCCCAAAGATCCTTCCGGAATAGGAAAAACACTCATGTAAGAAGGAATAGAGATTCCTTTTGAAGAATTTCCTTTCCATGCCCAATTGTACGAGCCTCCGGTATATTTTCCAAAACGAATTAAATCTTGTCTTCTATGCGCTTCCCAGTGTAATTCGCGTGCTCTTTCATCAATTAAAAAATCAAGCGTTAATTCACTTAAAGTAATGTTTCCAACAGTCAAATTATTGTTGGCTCTTTGTCTTAAAGCATTTACATATTCTAATGCCTGAGCTGTAGTTCCGTTTCCGCCTCTTAAAGTCGCTTCTGCATACATCAAATAAACATCGGCCAATCTGAATAAAGGAAAATCAGTATCTGCATAAGTAGAACTTACACCACTCACTCCTGTCGAAGTTTTATTCGAAAATTTAGATAAAATATATCCTTGTGTTTTTACACCAATATCTTCAATATCAATCGATCTTTGTTTTGCAGGATCGCCTGCAACTCCTTTTCCGATGGTATTTCTGGTATCCTGACTGAATTTCGCTCCATCAAATTTCTGAGCAAATTCTTTTCTGATTCTAAGTGCTCCAGTCCAGCCTCCAACTCCAAAATCAGCACCATTATTTTCCCAGGCACCAATTTGTCCGTTGGTTAAAACAGTTGTTGCGCCCCAGTTTTGAGAAACCGCTCCATCAGACTGGATTCCGAAAATGATTTCCTGCGAAGTATTGTTATCTGCCTTAAAATTGTCCAGATATTTTGGTTTCAAAGTATAACCGCTTGCAATAATTTCATTACACATTGTAATACAATCATTAAAACGATCTGCCTGAATGTAAACCTGAGCATTCAAATACATTTTAGCCAAAATCATGCGTGCCATAGATTGATCTAATCTTCCGTATTCATTTGTTCTGGCAGCTTTTAATTCTGGTAAAGCCGCTTTTAATTCTTTTTCGATAAAATCAAACAATTGCTTTCTGTTAAACTCTGGTCCGGTAAAGTTTACAGGATCATTTTCAGTATACATGGGCGCTTTTCCAAATAAATCCATCATGTTATAATACGCATACGCTCTTAAAACACGAACTTCCTGACGGTAAAGTGCTATATCTGCCAAAGTTGTCGCATTTGTAATTCCTCTTGAACTTAATTTTTCTGGTGTACTCTGACGTAAAAACTCATTTGCATACGATACAGAAACCATCGTTCTACTAAACATTCCAAGAATAACAGGATTTGCAGCTGTCCAGATATTGCGTTGTAATTCTGCTGTTCCTCCATCATTTTCATAACTCCAAACCAATTCGTCTGTCGTTAATTCCTGCATGTACAATAAACATCTTGTAAACTGGCTTGTTCCTGCATCTACGCCTTCAAGCGAAGAATTATCAGGACCCAAAACTCCCGTTAAAGTCAGATTTCCGTACACTCCTGCAAATGCTTTTTTGTATCCGTCAGGCGTAGAAAATAATACATCAGAAGAAAGAACGTCATCATCTTTCGATACAACATTTAAATCATCTGTACACGACTGAAAAATTACAGTCAATGCTATTATGGTTGTTACTATATATTTTTTCATGATTGCTGTATTAAAATTTAAGATTAAGACCAAATAATACTGATCGTTGTCTTGGATAAATCGTTTTGTCTACCCCGTTGTTTGTAATTTCAGGATCTAAACCACTGTATTTTGTAATTACAAAAACGTTCTGAACTCCGGTTGACAATCTTAAAGAAGCTTTACTGTTTAACCAGTTAGTCAGCGTATATCCTAAAGTGATGTTATCCATTTTAAGGAAAGAAGCATTCTCGATATAAAGATCTGATAACACTACATTTGAAGTAGTTTGAAAATTAGTCTCTAAAACCTGAGAAGGAATATTACTTAAAACACCTCCGTTTTCCATCGCATCGTATTGCGCTCTGCTCGCATCTACAGCATTAAAAATTCGATTACCAATACTTGCTCTTAAATTGAATGAAAAGTCAAACTTTTTGTAATTCATATTAGAGGCAAATCCTAAAGTAAAATCAGGATCAGGATTATTATAAATGTATTTATCCGAATCGTTTTTGATATTATCTCCGTTTAAATCTGCAAAAGCACCGTCAATTGGTTTTCCTTCGTTGTTGTACAATTGTTTGTATACATAGAAAGAATAAGGCGTATATCCTTCTCTGAAAATTTGTCCCGGAGTTCCTGTTCCTGCAATATTGTCTCCTAAAAAGATATCAGTTCCGTTTACCAGATTTTTGATTCTTCTTTCGAATTTGGCAATATTAAAGTTCATATTCCAGTTAAAATTCTCTGTTTTCACCGCATTAGCATTAATCGTAAACTCAACTCCTTTTGTCGTAAAGCTACCCACGTTTTGATACACACGATTAGAGAAATTACTTCCGTCAGATATTGCTGCGTTTACCAATAAATCTTTAGATTCCTTATAATAAACATCAAGTCCTGCTGATAAACGATTGTTTAAAAATCCAAAGTCAAGTCCTGCATTATAAGAAAAGGTTTCTTCCCATTTTAAGTTGTTTGTTCTTTTTGAAGGAAGTGCCACCGGAACCGGACTTGAACCAAAATAATACTCTGAATTTCCTCCGCCAATTTGGTATTTTTGAAGGTATCCGTTTGGTTCAGGAATGTCCTGTTGTCCTGTAATACCGTAACTTAATCTTAATTTTAAGTCTGATAATACGGTGCTTTCTTTAAAGAAATCTTCTTTAATTTTCCATGCAAATGCAACAGATGGGAAATTTCCCCAACGATTCGCTTCTTCAAATCTCGAAGAACCGTCTCTTCTGTACGATAGCGTTAATAAATATTTGTCTCTGAAGTTTAAATTTGTTCTGGCAAAGAATCCTAATAAAACAACATCTGTATCTAAAGTCGTTTCAGGAAATGTCGATGGTAAATCAGGATTTAAAATATTACCCGTTTCAAATTTTGAACTTTGAAATTTCTGATACGAATAACCCGCTGTAGCTTCAAAATTCAATGATTTAAATGTTTTATTGTATACCAAATAAGTATCTAATAATTTATTTCTTCTGGTTGCTTCGGTATATTCATCTGTACCATACGGAATATTATTGTTTGACGGAGCAGAACCTGCATCAGCACCAACCAATCTTCTTCTTTCTCCGTTTGATTCATCGAAACCAATGTTTACAACAGCTCTTAAAGCAGGTAAAAAATGGAATTTATAGTCAATTTCAAAATTCCCGAAAAACCTGTCATTCTTTCCTCTGTCATTGGTATTCAACAATTGCGAAACCGGGTTTCTTGCCGCCGTAGAAACTAAAGGATAATTGCCGTTTGAATCTTTACCGGTAGTATATTCAAAATATCCTCCGTAAGGCGCACCATCAACTTTTATAGGCTGTGTTGGGTCGAAACCAATAGCAGCTCCTTCCACAGCATCTGTAAATCTGTTTTTTTCGTTGGTATAATTTGCAGAAAGTCTTAATTTTAAATGATTGTCTAAGAAAGTTGGATTCATTACCAAACCAACCGTATTTCTTTTAAACTCATTCGTCAGACGTAAACCTTGCTGATCTGTATTTCCTAAAGTTAAACTTGTTGGAATAATGTTGAATAAACTTCCTCTAACAGCCAAACTCTGATCTACCGTTCCGGTATTTCTGTAAATTGCTCTTTGCCAATCTGTATTTGCAGTTCCTAGTTTATCCAGGTCATCGCTTCTTCTGTCTGCAATAACACTTCTAAATTCATCTGCACTAAAAACATCAACCGTTTTGGTCAAAGTTCCGGCAGCATATTGCACATTATAATCTACAGATAATGTTTTGCTTCCTTTTTTAGTTGTAATGATAATTACACCATTTGAAGCGCGGGAACCATAAATAGCTGAAGCCGATGCATCTTTTAAAACCGTAATCGATTCAACCGTTGCAGGATTTAATGAAGCTAAAAATGAAGACGCTCCTACATTCGTGCTGTTATCCAAAGGCAATCCGTCAATAACAATAAGAGGATCATTACTTGCAAAAAGTGAACTTCCGCCTCGAATTCTAATTTGAGAACTAGATCCCGGAGCACCAGTTGAGTTTACTGTTAAACCTGCTACTCTTCCGTTAAGTAAGTTTTCAGTTGTAATATTATTTCCTTTGTTAAAATCTTTTGTAGTAAGCGCTGTAACAGATCCCGTAGCGTCTTTCTTTTTAACGCTTCCGTAACCTACCTGAACCACTACTTCTTTTAGTAAGTTCGTGTCTTCTTCAAGATATACCGTGATATTTTTCTGTCCGGCAATCGCGATAGTCTGATTGCTATAACCGGTATAAGAAAATGTAATTTTATTATCAGCTTTTACTCCTGATAATTGAAATTTACCGTCAAAATCAGTCGTGGTACTGATATTTGCTCCAGATACTTTTATGTTTACTCCCGGTATGGGCTGCTTGGTAGACTTTTCTAAGACTACGCCGCCAATTGTGTTCTGAGCAAAAACACAAAAAGGAAGTAAGAGTAATAAAAGCAAAAATTTGGTTTTAATTCTTTTCATACTTTTTTAAAATTGGGTTGGTTTAAGTTAGTTTTTGTTAATGATTGTTGGTTACAAATGATTGCAGGGCTATAACTTTAAAAAAGAAACAAAGGGTATTTTCTTTTATATAAGTATTTTTACAGCAATTGTTTCTTAAGATTATAAACCGCTTTTTGAAAATAAAGTTTACTCTCCTTTTGTTAGAATAAGGAAAGATTTCTCCGGGGAAATTTTAATTTGAATGTTGGTCATGTTTAAATTGTTTTTGGTTACGATAATTGGTTAGTTGGTTTTTAGTTGACTTATTTTAAAAAAATAAAGCATCACTACTCAAACGTTGTAGCTTATCAACTGATCCTGCAAATTAAGTACAGAGCGAGATATTAAGACAGGGAAAAATTCATTTATAAAAGGGGACAATTTCGTAAAAGTGTACACACAACACTTTAAAATAACATATTCTCTATTTTTTTACTTTAAAAAAAATGATTATAAGAATAATTTAGTATCAAAATAATACATTTAATAACGTGTGTATTTATGATTTTTAACAATCAATTTTAGAAAACACATTCAACAATAGCCTAAAAAACAAATGTTATTATTACACATTTATAATAAATACGTTAATTTCGCAACCTATACAAATTTTACATATATTCATATAAAAAACTGATTCCGCTTTCAGATCACATTCCTTGTAATTTTCGTATATCAAAGAGCAACAAGCTTTTTAAAAAAAATTCTATGAATAAGATAAAATCCTTTCTTGTTATTAGCCTTCTATATATAAGTGCATTTGCACAGAATTACCCAATAAGACATCTTGATATTGCGTCGGGACTTTCTAATAATTCTGTTGCGACCATATATCAGGATCAGAATGGGTATATGTGGTTTGGTACTTTTGACGGACTCAACCGATATGATGGAAATGATTTTAAAATTTACCGACATATTCATACAGATCCTAATTCTATTCAGGGAAATGCTATAAGCTGTATTGAAGGAGATTATAAAAATAATTTATGGATAGGAACAACAGCAGGTCCGGTTGTTTTTAATGCCGAACGCTCCTCTTTTACTCCATTAAAATATATTGGACTTGATAAAAAAGTTAAGCCTTTAAAAATTACCGCGTATGAGATCATTGCTGTACATGCCGAAAATATAATTCTCGTTGCCACCAAAGAGATGATCGTGGCTTATAAAGAAGGCGAGCAAACTGGAACAGCAATTCCTTTTAATGGAAAATTAAATTATATCGCAAGATCAATATCCTACGATGCAAGGAAAAAAATATTTTATGTTTTCGTGACTGGTTCTGGTCTTTGTAAATACGATCTTAAATCAAAAAAACTAACGCTACTTAATAATACACTTACTGGCTCAAATTGTATAAAGCTGACAGATGAGGGTTTATGGGTTGGCTCTGATGAAGGGGCTTATTTATACGATGCAAAAGGGAATACTTATTCCAAAAATTACTTTCAGGAAAAAACCGTAGTTCGCGATTTTTATCAGCAAGACAACAGACTCTGGATTGCTACTGACGGCGCGGGTCTTTTTACCATTACAAAAAACCAGTCTAATCCTGTTTTATATAAAGCCAGCGGTCCTGTTTCGTTATTGAACAGTAAATCTCTTTATGATATATTCGAAAGTAAAAACGGAGAAATGTGGTTCGGAACGCTGCGTGGCGGTGTGAGTATGATGGGAAAAAAACCGCTTTATTTTAATCATTTTAAAAGCAAAGATCCGCTGACCAATAAAGAAGATGAAGATCCTGCCGCAAATTTCCTGCTTTCTTTCTGCGAAGACGAAAAGAAAAATATCTGGATTGGTACCGATGGTGCCGGAATGCGATATTGGAACCGGAAACAAAATACGTACGATGTTTACTCTACAACATCGTCAGGCGGAAGAAAACTGCAAAGTAATTTCGTTACTAGTATTGTCAAAGATGCTGATAATGCCATTTGGGTTGCCATGTGGAAAGGCGGAGTTTGTCGTATTGATCCAAACTCAAAAGCAATTCAGAATTTTTCGATTTATAATCAATTTACTAAAAAGGCAGAACAGGAATCCTGGCTCCTATTTTTAGACTCAAAAAATACGCTGTGGCTCGCCATAACAAACTCAGGCGCTTTATATCAATTTGATAGAAAACAAAATAAATTCATTTGCTACAGTAATACTTTACGCGATGTTACTTGTCTTTATGAAACCAAAGACGGGAAAATCTGGGGTGGAACATTCAATTCTTTTTTTGAAATAGAACCTAAAACGAAAAAAGTAAAAACTTATCATTCTGAATACACAATAAGATGTATAACCGAAGATCAGGATAAAAATCTTTGGATTGGTACTGTAGAAGGCGGCCTGCTTTTATTTAACAGAAAAACAAAAACTTACACAAAATACACCACTCAAAACGGACTTCCGAGTAATACCATACTTCGACTTTTAGAAGATAAAAAAGGGAATCTGTGGATGAGTACGTATCACGGAATCTCCAGATTGAATCCTAAGAATCATACTTTTAGAAACTTTGGCGTCGCTGATGGATTGCAGGGCAATCAGTTTAGCTGGAATGCGGGTACGAAACTTTCGACAGGAGAAATTATTTTTGGAGGTATAAACGGTTTTAATGTTTTTGATCCTGAGAATATAAAAGACAAGAAAAATACGGGTAAATTTTTATTGAATGATTTACTGGTAAATAATCAGCCTCTAAAATTAGACAGTCCGTATGTAACCGGGAAAAAACTTGAAATGATAAGCGATGTCGAGCTTCCTTACGAAAAATCGGCATTAAGTTTTGATTTTGTCTATCTTGATTACGTTAATTCTGAAAAAATAAATACCGCTTACTTTCTCGACGGTTGGGACAAAGACTGGAATTATACCTCAAAGGATAATAGAGCAAATTATTCGAGATTGACCGAAGGTACTTATACTTTTAAAGTAAAAACAACCGATATTTTTGGAAATTGGACGAATGAAGTAACGCTGGCAACGGTAAAAATCCTTCCGCCCTGGTACAGAACATGGTGGGCTTATACTTTTTATCTGATCGCTGCAATCGCTGCTATATATGCGTATGTAGGTTATCATAAAAACAAGGAAAGGCTTCGCTACGAAATAAAACTTGCCCGAATGGAGCATAAAAAGGATAAGGAACATGCCGAAAAACAGTTTTCGATGTTTACGTATATCGCGCATGAATTGCGAACTCCTCTATCTTTAATTATTAATCCGCTTAAAAGTGTAATTGAAAGAAAAAATCGTTCTGAAGACGATCTTGACCTTAATCTTGCCTATAAAAATGCAAAACGATTATTGAGTCTTACGGATCAGTTATTATTGTTTAGAAAAGCCGAAACAGATCTTGATGAACTCAAGATTTCGAAGATTAATTTAAACTCGCTTTGTCGTGAAATCTACGAAAGCTTTACCCAAATGGCGTCTGTAAAAAGTCTAAATTATCAATTGATTGAAGAAAACACAGCAACTGAAATCTATGGCGATTATGAAAAATTAGAGATTACGCTGTTCAATTTAATCTCAAATGCTTTCAAATTTACTCCTAACAATGGATCGATAACTATTGAGATAATGGAGAATATTGATGATGTTTCGATCGTTATATCGGATACCGGAACCGGAATCAATGAAAATGAAATAGACACTATTTTCGAAAAATTCAAGCAAAGTCAGTCTAAAGCCAGCAATGGTTTTGGAATAGGCCTTTATGTTGCTAAATATTTCGTGAACAAACATCATGGCGAAATACAATGCAAAAGCAAAGTTGGAGAAGGTACTTCGTTTATTATTACACTTCCAAAAGGAAATAGTCATTTTGCAGAAATGAACATCAACGAGGATCATTCTCATATGTCTCCGCTTGTTGGCGAGCTACTTGAAGGAATGCCGGCGGATCATCAAAATTCATATGAAAAAGAAATTCAATCATCTCAACCGGAAAATCTACAGGAAGAACTAATCAGTACCAAAAAAGTATTGCTAATTGTAGAAGATAATCCTGAAATGAACCATTATCTCGTACAGCTTTTTACCAAAAACTATATTGTTTATTCGGCAGCAAATGGTCTTGAAGGATTGAAACTTGTAGAAAAACACATGCCGGATATTGTACTGAGCGATATTTCTATGGAAGGTATGAACGGTTTGGATTTATGCAAAAAAATCAAACAAAATGATGATTTAAGCCATATTCCGGTGATACTTCTTACCGCTACAACCAGCAACGACATTCATTTGCAAAGTATCACAGAAGGCGCTGATGATTATGTTACCAAACCTTTTGACAGTGATATACTTCTGGCACGAGTAGATTCGGTTCTTCGAAACAGAGGACAATTGCGTAAGTATTTCTTAGACAGTATTACGCTTCGTGAAAATGTAAATAAAGTGCCTACTGAATACAAAGAATTCCTTGACAAATGCATTGAAATTGTAGAAGCCAATCTTGAAAACAACGACTTTAACTTAAAGACTTTTTCGGCTGCAATGGGAATGAGTCATTCAAGTCTTTACAAAAAGATTAAAGCAATTTCAGGACAAACGGTAAATGTTTTTATACGATCTATCAGAATCCGAAGAGCCGCAGTAATCATGCTTACCGAAAATATAAATATCGCACAGGTTGGTCCACAAGTTGGCATAGAAGATCAGCGTTATTTCCGTCAACAATTCGTGAAACTGTTTGGGATGAAACCTTCAGAATACATCAAAAAATATAGAAATTCGTTTAATAAGGAATTGAATATTATTCAGAAAAAGGATAATTCATAAGTAGCATCTTTCCATATAAACAGATAGTCTGGCTTACTGGAAAACTCTCGATTGAAAATATACCTAAAAGCATATTTTACAATCGATATTTATTTTTTTTGGAAGTAAAGATAATCTGTACTGCTACTTACATCACGCAATCGAACTTGAGAATTATTAAATTCAAATAATTTCCAGTTGCGATTCAATTTATTTAGCGGTTCTACAGCAAACTCTATTTTTAGTTCTCTGGCGCCATAAACTACAGTACTCCCCCACTGACCCGTTTGCGAAGTCGCTCCCTTAGTGGCCACTACAGTGTTATCATTTTTAAATACAAATGAATAACCATTATATGAAGCTGTTTTTTCTGAATCATCAAAAAAATAAGGTATCTCCCAGGAACCATTTGTTATCGCTTGTGCAAAATCAACTGTCGCGATATTATTTTCAGGACAGTAGTCGATAGCGTATTTGATGGCGTTTTCAAACTCCAAATTATTGTTAATCGACTTGGTCTGATTATTATAATCTACTATCGAAATAGGATATCTTAAAGAAATATACTCGCTTGGGTTTAAATTTTTTATAAAATTAAAAAATGCCTGATCACTTACTATCGATTGAGAACCTGCCATTTGATTGGCACTGTTATAACTGTTAATCGTTATGGGATAATTGATATTTAAGCCATTTATTTTGGATAAAAGATCAGGATAAAGATTCCAAAAAGCAATTAAAGAATTAAAATCTGCCTCATCAGGAATCAATTTTTCGATGTAATTATAATACACCATGGTTACCGGAAAATCTATATGTACAATATCGTCATCATAAGTGTTGGCATTAATATTATCCAATACTTTTTGATAATCGGCAATGGTACTAACCGCAATTTTTTGACTGTTTACCGTAACGGTGTAAGGAAGTTTTATGGTGCAATAACTAGATCCGTCTATGACATTATCCTGTACAGTCTGAACCATTGCAACCCTTTGCATATATGTAGTAAGAGGCGAAGCATTAGTAATTGTTGCTTGCGTATTATTACTTTGCTCATCCATTTCACTTTGACAAGACAGTAATAACAAGGCAACCGCCAGTGATAAATATTTTTGCGAAGGGAACATATTTATATTTTTACAAATGTAATAAAATTTAAAGAAACTGATTTTCAATAAATTCGATATCAAAGGTTTTCAGTTTACTATAACATACTAAATTAACAAAAGCTAATAGCATTTATACATCTATAAAACAATCAGCTTTGCTTTTACCCTACTTAAATTAAAAACAAATACTTTTGCATCGTACAAATCGAAATCCAAATGCCACCTAAAAATCAATCCAATACCTGCGATGAAATACTATTTTCATCTTTCTTTAAAAGTCATGTCAAAGCACTTCGGAATTTTCTTTTTTACAAATTTGGCAATATCGACCAGGCAGAAGATGTAACGCAGGAAGCCTTTGTAAAACTTTGGCAAAACTGTGCGGCGGTATCCCTCGAAAAAGCAAAATCCTATATTTATACTGTCGCCAACAACAGCAGTCTCAACGAAATTGCACATCAGAAAGTAGTTTTGAGATACGAAAAAAATTTTACCGGTTTAGACAAAACAAACGAAAGTCCGGAATATCTTCTGGAAGAAAAACAGTTTCAGGCGAAACTTTTGAAAGCCATTGAAAACCTAAACGAAAAACAGCGTGTTGCTTTTTTGATGCACAGAATTGATGGAAAAAAATACAGCGAAATTGCGTTGGATTTAAATATTAGCGTAAAAGCAGTTGAAAAACGCATTCATCTTGCTTTGTTAAGCTTACGTAAAGAAATTGACTTATAAAAGTAGGGTAAATTAAATTCTAATTGTTTTAATTATATAGTAGAGTAAAATGAAAGAAAATCGATTATTAGCAAAATGGCTCAACGATGATTTATCTCCGGATGAATTAGCTGAATTTGAGGCAAGTCCCGATTTTGAAAAATACCAAAAAATAAAAAATTACACCAGTCATTTACAAGTAGATGATTTGGATGAAAACGCTATGCTATCTAACATTTTGAGTCAGAAAAAAGCAACGCCAAAAGTAGTTCCTTTATACAAAAAATGGATGTTTCAAGCTGCTGCAATTTTTGTGTTGGTTATTGGAATAACCCTTGTCATGAAATTTTTTGTACCTCAAACACAAACAGCAGATTTTGGAGAAAAAACCACTTTTTCGTTACCGGATCATTCTGAAGTAGTATTGAACTCAGGCTCTGAAATCAATTATAAAAAATGGAACTGGGACAACAACAGGCATCTTGAACTAAAAGGTGAAGCCTATTTTAGAGTTGCAAAAGGACGTAGATTTGAAGTGCAGACTAATCTGGGAAAAGTAACCGTTTTAGGAACTCAGTTTAATGTTAAAGCCAGAAAAAACAGGTTTGATGTAGTGTGTTACGAAGGCCGTGTAAAAGTAAATTATGCCAATACTCAAATTCTGTTAACTCACGGTCAAAGCGTTCGTTTTGAAAATGGAAAACAAGTTAAAATGAATGTAAATTCATTGAAACCGGAATGGATCGACGATCAAATATGTTTTACTAAAGAAAATATCAGAACACTGTTAGACGAAGTAGAAAGACAATATAATGTAAAGATCGAATTGAATTCTAAAGATACGATTTCGCTCTTTACAGGAAAATTACCCGCTAAAGATTTAGATACTGCTTTGCAAATTATTAGTACAACTTATCATTTAGAGGCTAAAAAAGTCTCAGAAAATAAAATAATTTTTGACGAAAAATAAATGCTGCTCCCCAAATCATTTCATTTTTTGTTTTTCACATTTTTCTTTGTCCTGAATCTTTTTGCTCAGGACAAAGGAAAAACCATGCCTTTAAAGAAAATCATAAATGATATCGAGCAGCAGCATCAGGTTAGTTTTAATTATACCGAGGACAATATTCTTGGACTGAAATTAAATCCTCCCGAAAAATCACTTTCGTTAGACCAAAAATTACAATATCTCGCAAAGAAAACGAATTTGTCTTTTGAAAATATTGACAACAAATTCATTAATATTTATAAAAAGGAAAATCCAGTTGTAAAAATTTGTGGATACGTTTTTTCCGGTACAGATAAAAAACCAATTGAAAATGCCAATATTACATTAAGCAATCAAACTCATGTTACAACGGATTCAGAAGGTTATTTTGAATTTGAAAAAGAAAATGTAACCACTTTTCTAATTAGCCATATTGGTTTTATCACAAAAAAAGGTGCAGCCGGCAATTCAAATTCAGGAAACTGCCTCAAGTTTATATTAGAACCCGAAATTACACAACTTCAGGAAATCAAAGCCAATGCTATTTTGGCTTCCGGAATCTCCAAAAACACCGACGGATCTCTTGAAATTAAACCTAAAAAATTTGGTATCCTCCCAGGACTTATCGAACCTGATGCTTTACAAACTATGCAACAGATACCGGGCGTAAATAGTCTTGATGAAAGCGTTTCAAGCATCAACGTTCGCGGTGGTACGCACGATCAGAATTTATTTTTATGGAATGGAATACGAATGTTTCAAACAGGACATTTTTTTGGTTTAATATCAGTCTTTAATCCAAATTTAGCGCATACCATTTCTATTTATAAAAACGGAAGTTCAGCATTTTATGGAGAAAGTGTATCAAGCGTAGTCGCGATTTCTTCTACACCGGAAACCTTAGAAAAAAACTCTTTTAGTGCAGGAATCAATATGATTAATGCTGATGTGTACGGAAAATATAATCTTTCGAAGAAAAGTTATATCGAAATTTCAGCACGAAAATCTATTACTGATTTTTTAGAAACGCCAACCTACAAAGAATATTTCGACAAAGTGTTTCAAAATACCACTATCACTGATTTTTCGCAAACCCAAAATGTAGATTATCGAAGTGATAAAAAATTTGATTTTTATGATGCTACCCTAAAATATGCTCAAAAAATAGGCAATAAAGATCAAATCGTACTTGATTTAATAACCATAAAAGACAATCTTGAAGTTTTTCAAAGTGCGACTGCATACGGTATAATGAGAACCGAAAATAATGTTTTACGCCAACAAAATTATGGCGGAAATTTGTCATGGAAGAGAAACTGGAATTCTTTTAATACCACTAAAGTTAATATTTACAACTCGTCTTATGAATTGCTGGCCGATCAAAAAAACACTTATGAAAACCAATTGGTCATTCAGGAAAATACGGTAAATAATAATGGTTTTAATTTAGAGAACAATCATATTATTAATTCTAAATTTAGTTTTAATGATGGTTATCAGTACAATGAAATGGGAATTACGAATTTAGAAAGAGTACAAAATCCCGATTTTTACCGTAAAGTCAAAGATGTACTAAGAACCCATGCATTAATTCTGGAAGGAAAATATAATGACACCATTTCAAGAGTCTATTTTAAGGCCGGAACTCGAATAAATTATATAGAAAAATTTGAAAAATTCATCGTTGAACCCCGCATTCAATTCAATTACGGCATCAGCAAAAGCTTAAGTTTAGAATTGCTGGGCGAACTAAAAAGTCAAAATTCACAACAAATTATTGATTTGCAAAAGGATTATTTTGGCATCGAAAAAAGGCGCTGGATTATCTCAAATAATACTACCATTCCTATTCAGAGAAGTAAACAATTATCCTTAAACTTATTCTACAAAAAGAATGACTGGCTACTTGATATTGAACATTTTTATAAAAAAGTAGCCGGAATAACTACTTCAAGTCAGGGTTTTCAAAATCAGTTAGAATTTGTGAAAACAACGGGCGATTATGAAATTTGGGGTGCAGAAATGTTGGTTCAGAAAAAAATGAATCACTTTCTGACCTGGTTAAGTTATACTTACAATCATAATAATTATCATTTTCCTCGTTACGAATTTCCGGTTTTCCCCAACAACTTTGAATTAATGCACAGTGTATCATGGGCAGGAATTTATGAGAAAAACAATTTTAAAATCGCTTTGGGAACAAAATGGACTTCTGGCCGCCCAAAAACTTCTCCTGATATCTCTCAAATTGATCTTGCAAATCCTGTACTGGTTTACAATAAACCCAATAGTACCAATTTGCATATCTTTTCGCAGGTTAATATTTCGTCTACTTATAAATGGGAAACTGAAAAGGGAATTCAATACAAATTAGGAATCTCCATCTTAAATATCCTAAACAGGAAAAATGAAATCAGCGAATATTACAGAGTAAGTACTATAACGAATTCTATAGAAGAAGTTGAAACATTTGCTTTGCAAAGAACTCCAAACATGAGCTTTAGAGTTTCATTCTAAGGCTATTTCATAAGGATAATCTAAATCCTTAATCCCTTATTTTTCTTTCTTTAATAAAAATATCAATTCTTTGGTAGGGTAATCTACATCAAGGCTGTTTTACTATTGAACCTTATCAAAACAGAAAGATGCCTTCATTACAATACTTGATAATCTACCATCACGGTAACTTTTTTTATGACAGCTCGTAACAATAAAACTATTTCACGAAATCAATATCAAAAGCACACGTGTCTCCCTGATATATAACAAAATACTTTACTCAACATGTAAAGCATAAATCCCACTTTTTATAAACTAAATTAAATACAAATGAAATTAAAACAACTAAAATTCGCTTTCGTTGCTCTGGCAGCAACAACCCTTTTTGTAAGCTGTAGTAATGATAAGGATAGTGATACTCCTGCACCGGAAGTAAAAAAAGAAATTGGTCTTTCGACAAGTGCAACCCTGGGTTCTTATTTATCGGATAAAAACGGAAAATCTTTATACTTTTTTGCAACAGACGCAAAAGGACAAGCATCTTGCACAGGCGGATGTGAAGCGGTATGGCCTCCATTTTATGTAGATAATTTTACTGCTGATAAATTAGCCGCAGGTTTAACATTTTCAGATTTTGCCACTATAACCACTACATCTGGCAAAAAACAATTAACCTACAAAGGATGGCCATTGTATTACTACGCACCAAGTGTAAACGGAACCAATACACCTGAAACTGCGGGACAAACAACAGGAGACGGAGTTGGCGGTGTTTGGTTTATAGCAAAACCCGACTATTCTATTATGATTGTAAGAAGTCAGCTTGTAGGTCATGACACAAAAAATTACAAATCTGATTATACTGTTGGCGATGGTCTTACAACCTATTTTACAGATGCAAAAGGATTTACATTGTACACTTTTAAAAATGACAATTTCAAGAAAAATAATTTCACAAAATCAGATTTTTCAAACAACGCTGTTTGGCCAATATACGAAACAGACAAAATTGTTGTTCCTTCTATTCTTGATAAATCTAAGTTTTCTGTAATTACAGTATTTGGTAAATCTCAATTGGTTTACAACGGTTGGCCTTTGTATTATTTCGGACAAGATGCTTCTGTGAGAGGGGCCAATAAAGGAATTAGTTTTCCTAGCCCGGGTGTTTGGCCAGTGCCTGTAAAAGATTCGCCACTTGCGATCTAAACATAATATCCATCTCAATTTTATTTATGTGTTTGCATAACACACTATTTTTCAAATTAGCCCAGTATGCTTTTGGGTTAATTTGATTTTTTTTTTACAAAATAACATTTTTGGGTAGGGTAATTTTCATCAAAGCTGTTTTACTATAGAACCTCATCAAAACAATAAATATGAAAAGAAAAAAAATAGCATTTGTAATTGCAGCCCTGTTGATTGTAATCTCGGCCGGAATTTATTTTTATTACGGATTTCTATTTAAAGAAGCACGTAATATACAATCCGAAATGCCTGATTATCATATATCGGCAACAAAATTACTCGAAGATTATAACGCTGATCCTAAAAAAGCAGACCAATTATACCTCAACAAAACCATTGAAATAACCGGTATCGTCACAAAAGAAACTGACTCTGTTCTCATACTCGAAAATACTGTTTTTTGTCTGTTTTCTCAAAAAGTTAAATATGCACTTATCAATAATAAAGTAACAGTTAAAGGCAAATGTATTGGCTACGACGAACTGTTTCAGGAAGTTAAAATAGACCAATGCACCATTAATAAATAAACAACCCAATTAATCTATTTATGAAAAAAATTCTAGTTCCAATCTGCCTTTTTTTAGTTACGATGGCATATTCACAGGATGATTTGCTAAAAAGTCTTGATTCTACTCAGGTACAAGACAGCTATTCGACAGCAACTTTTAAAGCTTTACAGCTGGTAACCTTACAGACCACAAAAATGCCTGCCAAAAAAGAATTCTATTTTGTGGTTTCACATCGTTTTGGAACTGTTAAAGATGGTTTTGAAAGTTTTTTTGGTCTTGATAATGCCACGACAAAACTTGGCGGAATTTACGGAGTAACTGACTGGTTATCCGTTAGTCTTTCCAGACATACTTTGAATAAAATGTATGAAACCGGCGTAAAATACCGAATGGCAAGACAAAGCAATACTTTCCCTCTGGATATTGTTGGATACAGTGTTGCGGATATTAACACATTTTTAGAAAAAGATCAATATCCGGGATTAGAATTCAAAAATCGCATGACTTATGTACAGCAATTATTGATATCCAGAAAAATAGGAGAAAAACTATCCTTAGAATTAGTTCCGTCATTTGTTCACAAAAATCTTTACAACCCTGACATAGAAAGAGACAATCAATTTTCTTTTGGAGGAGGCGGCCGCTATAAAATCACCAAACGATTGTCTGTGAATTTAGAGTACATGCACAATTTTGACAAACCCGAGTTTTACAAAAATCCATTATCGGTAGGTCTTGATGTCGAAACCGGCGGACATGTTTTTCAACTCATCTTTACCAATTCACAATCAATGAGTGAGAGCGGATATCTTACCAATGCATCTGGAAATTGGGGCAAAGGAGATTTCTTTTTCGGATTTAATCTCTACCGAGTATTTTAATAACTACAAATAACCAAATTATGAAAAAAGCAATAGCATTGACAATTTTACTGGCTGCATTTACCAGCTGTAGCGATTCTGATACTTATCAGGATATCGAAAAGAAGCCAGAAACAGGAAATCCTCCAACAAATCCAACAGATCCCACTACTCCAACTACTATTACTTACACTAAGAATGTAAAATCAATTATTGATGCTAATTGTATCGGTTGTCATCAAAATGGAAGATCTGCATCTTTTAAACCATTAACAACTTATGCTGAAGTTAAAGCCGCTGTTGAAAATGCAGGTTTATTAAACCGAATTCAGCTGCAAAATGGTCAGCAAGGTATTATGCCTCAAGGAGGAAGAATGTCTCAGACCAATATTGACCTAATTGTAAAATGGAATACTGACGGACTTAAAGAAAACTAAATATTATGAAAAAAACAGTTCTTAATTTCCTGGCTTTAGTATTGATTCTTGTAGCAAGTACAAATGTATTTGCACAAAAACTAATCACTAAAACGGGTAGTATAAAATTTCAGGCCTCAGTGCCTTCTTATGAAGAAATTGCTGCCGAAAACAAAAGTGTATCTGCCGTTTTAGAGCAATCAACCGGAGACTTTGCAGCATTGGTTCTTATCAAAGGTTTTCGTTTTAAGGTTGCTCTAATGGAAGAACATTTCAATGAAAACTACATGGAATCTGAAAAGTTTTCCAAAGCCACTTTAAAAGGTAAAATAGACGATTTCGACATTTCGACTGTTACTAATAGCCCTAAAAATTTCACTTTAAAAGGAGATCTTACTATCCACGGAAAAACAAAACCTGTTACTGTCATTATCAAAATTTCGAAAGCTGCTAACGGAGTAAATGCCATTGGTTCATTTGAAGTAAAACCGGAAGATTTTGATATCGAAATACCAAGCCTTGTTAGAAAAAAAGTTGCTGACAAAATAAAAATTACCTACAATTTTTTATTAGTCAAGTAAACTGTATTTGATGCAATCAAATTATTTAGATAATAGAATTCATCCAGTATTATTAACAAAACCAATCTTTTTTTGATCTTAAAGATCACTAAACATGACTAATGTTGTGAGGTCAGTTTCGTGTAAACTGGCCTCTTTTTTTTACTCCTAAATATATTAAAATGATCTGCAAAAATTATGTTGTTTCGGGAGAAGATGTAAATGATCATATGGTTATGGAAGATAGTGCCTACATTTCATACACACTACGATTATTATATCATTTTCTATTTTATAATGGAGTTTCAAGAGAAAAACTTAATGGGCTGCATGTTGAATTGCAAGAAGGAAATCAGGTATTACTTTTTCATAAAGACCTCATGTTTACAGAACCATTTTTTATTGAACTCAAACATTGTCATATAAATGATAAAATAAACGTTAAAAGCTGCTTTTTCAACTCAAAAAATGAATGCTGCGCAGAAATTACCAAAGAAATCGAATGGGTTGATTCTATTCATAAAGAAATCATTCCAGCTCCAAAACAAATTTTAAAGTATTTTGATACTAATACTAGAGAGAAATTTTTAAATTTCCTGTAATACAGAACTCGTTAAACCTTTAATAAAAGATTAAATCTGTTTAAAAAACAAAAAAGAGCCAAACCTTCGACTGTCCCGATTGAGAATGGGGATTGTCTATCCAGATAAGCTATTTCTTCGATTCATTTATTAATTTTTTAACTCTAACCCTACTTTTCCACTTTTTTACTTCCAATTCACGTTTATAAGCCAATGATTTTGTTTCAAATTCTTCAAAATAAATTACAATCCAATCTTTTGCTTTTCCTGTAAATCCTGAATGATTTGATAAATGTTTACGTAAACGTTCATCTAAACCTTCAGATGTATGACCTATATAATATTGATTTAATGTCTCTGAATATAAAATGTAGAAGAAATTCATATTAATTTTTACTAAATTATTTTAAACAAAAAAAGCCACTCGTTTGAGTGGCTTTTTGTAGTGAACGTAGAAGGATTTGAACCTTCGACCGTCCCGATTGGAAATCGGGAAGCTTTATCTAGTGAACGCAGAAGGATTCGAACCTTCGACCGCCTGCTTAGAAGGCAGGTGCTCTATCCAGCTGAGCTATGCGTCCATTTATTTTTAAACTTAACCTTCTGACCGTCCCGATTGGATATCGGGATGCTCTATCCAGCTGAGCTATGCGTCCATTTATTTTTAAACTTAACTTTCTGATCGTCCCGATTGGAAATCGGGGTGCTCTATCCAGCTGAGCTATGCGTCCATTTATTTTTAAACTTAACCTTATGACCGTCCCGATTGAAAATCGGGATGCTCTATCCAGCTGAGCTATGCGTCCATTTATTGTAAAACTTAACCTTCTGACCGTCCCGATTGAAAATCGGGGTGCTCTATCCAGCTGAGCTATGCGTCCATTTATTTTTAAACTTAACCTTATGACTGTCCCGATTGAAAATCGGGATGCTCTATCCAGCTGAGCTATGCGTCCATTTATTGTAAAACTTAACTTTCTGACCGTCCCGATTGGAAATCGGGATGCTCTATCCAGCTGAGCTATGCTTCTATTCTTAATAAAATAAAAAAGCCACTCGCTAGAATGGCTTTTTATGTGAACGCAGAAGGATTCGAACCTTCGACCGCCTGCTTAGAAGGCAGGTGCTCTATCCAGCTGAGCTATGCGTCCATTTTTCTTTAACTTAACCTTCTGATCGTCCCGATTGAAAATCGGGATGCTCTATCCAGCTGAGCTATGCGTCCATTTGTTTTAAAACTTTATGGCAAAGTTTCAGTCGGGGTGGCAGGATTCGAACCTGCGGCCTCCTGCTCCCAAAGCAGGCGCGATAACCGGGCTACGCTACACCCCGAGCTTTAATTTTAAATTTTGTATTTGTGTTAATCTAATTAAAATTAGAAACAAATACTTGGGTAAAGCTGAAACCCAAAAAGCAAATTATTAAGCGGAGAGACAGGGACTCGAACCCTGGCGACGGTTACCCGTCGACAGATTAGCAATCTGCTCCATTACCGCTCTGGCACCTCTCCAAGCTCAAGAAACGTGTTCTGTTTTGCGGTTGCAAATGTAAGACAACATTCCATATCTCACAACTATTTCAGCGCTTTTTTTTCACTTTTTTCAATCTTTTTTTTAAACCGCTTAACAATCAAACAAATAGAATTAACAAAAATTTCATATTAAATTTAAAATCTAATCGAATTGCCCCAAAATTTGAATTTATTCAAATAAAGAGTAAATTTGCTTGATTAACTAATATTAACAGAAAATGAACAAAAGAGTTGTTATCGTTTCTGCCGTTAGAACACCTATCGGAAGTTTCATGGGAGGTTTATCTACCGTACCCGCACCAAAATTAGGTGCTGCCGCTATAAAGGGAGCACTACAAAAAATTAACCTTGACCCAAAATTAGTTGATGAAGTATTCATGGGGAATGTGGTACAAGCCGGAGTTGGACAAGCACCAGCGCGTCAGGCTGCACTTTTCGCAGGACTTTCTGAAGAAGTTGCTGCAACTACAGTAAACAAAGTTTGTGCTTCAGGAATGAAAGCCGTTATGTTTGCTGCTCAGGCAATCGCTTGTGGGGATGCTGAGATTGTAGTTGCCGGAGGAATGGAAAACATGAGTTTGATTCCGCATTACGTACAAATGCGTAACGGAACTAAATTTGGCCCGGCAACAATGCTTGACGGAATGCAAAAAGATGGTTTGACAGATGCTTACGATAACAACGCAATGGGAGTTTGCGCTGACTTATGTGCATCTGAATACAACATCAGTCGTGAAGAACAAGACAATTTTGCTATTCAGTCTTACGAAAGAAGCGCAAAAGCATGGGATGCCGGAAAATTCGACAACGAAATTGTTCCCGTAGAAGTTCCGCAAAGACGTGGCGAACCAATGATTGTTTCTAAAGATGAAGAATATACCAATGTAAAATTGGACAAAATTCCTTCATTAAGCGCAGTTTTCACAAAAGACGGAACTGTAACGGCCGCAAACGCCTCGACAATCAATGACGGAGCTGCAGCTTTAGTTTTAATGTCTGAAGAAAAAGCAATCGCATTAGGATTAAAACCCCTGGCCTATATAAAAAGTTATGCAGATGCAGCTCAGGAACCAAAATGGTTTACTACGAGTCCTGCAAAAGCATTACCAAAAGCATTAGACAAAGCAGGGATTGCAATTGGCGATGTTGACTATTTCGAATTCAACGAAGCATTTGCCGTTGTTGGATTAGCCAATTCAAAAATTCTTAATCTTGATAACGATAAAGTAAACGTAAATGGTGGTGCAGTTTCATTAGGTCATCCTCTTGGATGCTCGGGAGCAAGAATCATCGTAACTTTGCTAAATGTTTTAGAACAAAACAATGCTAAAACCGGAGCTGCTGCAATTTGCAACGGTGGCGGTGGAGCATCAGCAATTGTTATCGAAAGAGCTTAAATAATATTACATTAGGAGTTATTTTCAAACAAAATAACTCCTAATTTTTCAACTAATAAATTACCTAAATGTTCGGAATTTGCAATCTAGCCATAGTACCCGTTCGATCTGAGCCAAGTGACAGAAGTGAAATCGTCACACAACTTTTGTTTGGCGAACACATCGAGATTTTAGAACGCCAAAATCAATGGGCCCGAATAAAAATACAATTCGATGACTACGAAGGTTGGGTAGATTCGAAACAATATCAGGTAATTTCTGAGGCAAATTACAATCAGTTAAGCAATGATGCCATTATTCTTAATGCCGATTTGATTGATTATATCAGTGCGCCCGAAAATTTATTATTACCAATTCCGCTTGGTGCATCTTTATCTTTTTTGAATAATAGCGAAATAAACACTTCAAACTTTGATTTCGAAGGCACAAAAACAAGTGGCATAAAACCTAAAAGCGCTTTAATAAGCACTGCTTTTATGTATTTGAACGCACCTTATCTTTGGGGCGGAAAAACACCTTTTGGTATTGACTGTTCCGGTTTTACCCAAATGGTTTACAAACTAAACGGATACAAAATACACCGCGATGCCTCACAACAAGCTCTTGAAGGAGAAGCTCTAAGTTTTATCGAAGAAAGTGAAGCAGGAGATTTAGCTTTTTTTGACAACGACGAAGGAAACATCATTCACGTAGGTATCATTATGGACAACAATTACATCATTCACGCAAGTGGAAAAGTCCGCATTGACCGTTTAGACCATTTAGGAATCTACAATCCAGAAACAAACAAACACACCCATAAATTAAGAGTAATCAAAAAGATTATTTAAACACGAATCCAATTAACACAAATTAAAAATCCTTTTAATCTGTGCAATCTGTGGCTAAAAAATTCACAACAATCCGTGTTTTCACTTGCGAATCTGCGTCATCCGTGTACCATTATTAAGCGCTGATTCGTATTACTTTTCTAAACTCAGAAGGACTATTCCCTCTCTGTTTCTTAAAGAATTTATTAAAATGACTTTCATCCGTAAAACCAAATTCGTACGCAATTTCGTTAATACGCTTATCACTAAACTGCAAACGATGCTCGATCAGTTTAGTTTTATAATTACTAATATATTGCTGCATCGTTTCATTAGCATGTTTCTTAAAATAACGTCCTAAATACGTATTCGAGATTCCAAAATAATCACTAATCGATTCTGCTTTAATTCTTTCAGGATAATAAATATTATTCTGAATATATTGCAAAATATCCATTGCTTTCGCCTCACAACCAATATTTACCTGCTCCGGCAAATACTTCGCAATATTGCGCGCCACAATAATAATCAAGGTATTCACCAATTGCTGAATCAATTCCTTATTATACACATCCTTATCCTGGCGTTCGCGAATAATCGCTTCAACCATCACCTTTACCAAGCATTTATCAGCCTCATTCTTCAGGATACAACCCGGCTGATGATTTGCATTTTGAAGAATATATTCTAAACGCTGAATATTCTCATTCTGCAAACTCGAATTCTTCAAATAAATATCATTAAACCTTAAAAAGAAAAACTTCGTTTTCGTTTCAATTGTAAAATTATGGCAATCCTCAGGCGTCAATAAAAACATATGTCCTGCATCATATTCAAAAATATTTTTGTTGATGCACTGCCTTCCCGTTCCCTCTAAAATATAAACCAGTTCAAAGAAATTATGACGATCACCCACATCCGGATATTCATCTAAAGTCTCAAAAGAAACAGTAAAAGGCTCGTATAAATTTTCTTTTTTCATGATACACTTTATTAATTCGGCTACAAAATTACATAAAAAAGACAAATATATACAACTTAACAGTCGTAAATATGGTATAATTTTGCTAAACAATTTTTAAGCATTAAAATATAAGATTATGGAATATAGAAAATTAGGCAATACTGAACTTGAATTATCAACTATTACATACGGTGCATTTGCCATTGGCGGAAACATGTGGGGCGGAAACGAAAAGAAAGATTCAATCGACTCTATTCACGCATCAATCGATCACGGCGTTACCACAATCGACACCGCTCCTTTCTACGGATTCGGACTAAGCGAAGAAATGATTGGAGAAGCTTTAAAATCAAAAGATCGTTCAAAAGTGCAGCTGTTAACCAAATTTGGTTTAGTTTGGGACGGAAGCAATCAAGGAAAAGGAGAATTCTTCTTTAATGCCGAAGACAACGGAAAAGAAATACCGGTTTACAAATACGCATCAAAAAGCAACATCATAAAAGAAGTCGAAGAAAGCTTAAAACGCCTTCAAACCGATTATATCGATCTATTACAAATTCACTGGCCAGACGCTACAACGCCAATCCATGAAACTATGGAAGCTTTACAAACCTTAATTCAACAAGGGAAAATCAGAGCAGCCGGAGTTAGTAATTATAGTGCAGACCAAATTAAAGAAGCACAAAAAACAATTCAATTAGCATCAAATCAAGTTCCGTTTAGTATGCTGAACCAGGCAATTCAAACCGATTTAGTTCCGCTTACCATTCAGGAAAACATCGGGATCATTGCTTACAGCCCAATGGAAAGAGGTTTATTAACCGGAAAATATTTCACAGACAGCAAACTAAAAGACAACGATCACAGAAACGGATATTTTGGTCAGTTCGATCTTCAAAAAGTAAAAACTTTGGTCGAAGAATTAAGTTCAATGGCAAACGCAAAACACATTTCGATTTCACAATTAGTATTGCGTTGGACGACTTTACAAAAAGGAATTACAATAGTTTTAGCCGGAGCAAGAAACGCAGAGCAAGCCATTTCAAACGCAAAAACATTAGATTTTGACTTATCAGTTTCTGAATTAGATTTTATCAATCAGGCAATTTCAAAACTTAAATAAAACTTATTTAAACACAAAGGGACAGAGCTTTTAGCAATCTTTAAAAGGCATTTCACTTGCATTAACAAACATAGTTTACGCAATCTTGTCATTTCGACGAAGGAGAAATCACACTCGGGATTCGACAAAGATTGTCGACATTCTTTATAGAGTTTCTAGTGCGATTCCTCGTTCCCCGGAATGACAAACTTTGAGAACTATGTGTTTAAAAAAATCTCAAAAATTAAATAATAACAATTTGGGCGTGTCCCAAGGGCCGGGCTATCCACTACAATCTTTTATGCCGAACACCGGCACAAAAGGATTTTCACTCCTATCCCTCACGCAACCCAGATTCATTAGAAAAAAAAGTAAAATGAAGAAAATATTCATCATCAACGGAAGTCAAAATTTTGCGCATTCAGGCGGAAAATTCAATGAAACCGTTACCAACTGGACAATCGAATTCTTAAAAAACAACAAGCAATTCGAAATCAAAACAACCGATATCAAACAAGATTTTGACTTAGACGAAGAAGTAGAAAAATTCGTTTGGGCAGACGTAATCGTTTATCACACACCAGTTTGGTGGTTTCAATTACCAAACCTTTTCAAAAAATACATCGACGACGTTTTCACTGCCGGACACAACAAAGGAATCTACAAAAGCGACGGAAGAACCAGAACAAATCCAGATATCAATTACGGAACCGGAGGACAATTACACGGACGTAAATATATGCTAACCACAAGCTGGAATGCACCAGCAACAGCTTTCACGCTTCCTGGAGAATTCTTCGAAGAAACATCTGTAGACGACGGAGCTATGTTTGGCTTTCATAAAATGAATAAATTTGTAGGTATGCAAAAATTAGACGGATTTCATTTCCACGATGTCGAAAAAGGTGCAACAGCGGAAAATATTGACATCTTCAAGGAAAACTATACCAATCACTTAGAACAAACCTTTAAAAATCTATAATTATGATCTCAATTACAGCAATTTTCAAAAGCAAACCAGAGAATATAGAACAAGTAAAAAGTATGCTAAATTATTTGGTTACCGAAACCAGAAAAAAAGCAGCTTGCATTCGTTATGATCTTCATCATAGTGAAAATGTTTTTATTATTTGGGAAGAATGGAAAGATCAGCCAGGTCTTGACATACACAACAATCAGCCTTACTTACTAGATTTTATCGCTAAAAGCGAAAGTTTAGTTGCAGCACCAATTCAGGTTTACAAAACAGTGCAAATACTATAATCAAGACAATGAGAGCACTACTAACTAATACTTACGAATCTGAATTTGTAAGCACTCAAATGGAGAAACCTACTCCTAAAAAAGGAGAAGTTTTAGTAAAAATACATGCAAGCGGCGTAAACCCAATCGATAACAAAATCAGACTTGGACTTTCGCCGTATGCATCACCGGTTTTACCAGCCGTTTTAGGCACTGATCTTGCCGGAGTAATCGAAGCAATTGGCGAAGGCGTTACAGAATTTAAAGTTGGTGACGAAGTCTACGGACTTGCCGGGGGGGTGTTAGGACTTCAGGGAACTTTAGCAGAATATACCGCCGTCGACGCTGATTTATTGGCCATAAAACCAAAAAATCTAAGCATGAAAGAAGCTGCCGGAGTTCCGCTAGTATTACTTACCGCCTGGGAAGGTTTGATTGACAGAGCCAGAGTAAAAAAAGGTGACAAAGTTCTGGTTCACGCCGGAGCTGGAGGCGTTGGTCATATGGTAGTTCAGCTTGCCAAAAATATTGGTGCCGAAGTTTACGCAACAGTTTCTGAACAAAAAGCAAATTTTGTAAAATCATTTGGAGCAACTCCAATAGATAAAAATACTCCAGTTGAAGATTACGTAAATCAATACACAAACGGAGAAGGATTCGACGTTATTTACGATACCCTTGGCGGACAATCTTTTGATGATTCCTTAAAAGCCATTCGTCATTACGGTCAAATCGCAAGTTGTTATGCTTTCGGGACACATACTTTGGCAACAAGTTCGCTTCGTTCTGCGAGTATTCACGGTGTTTTTGTATTACACCCGATGATTGGTAACGAAAGAAGAAAACATCATGGTAATATCCTGAAACAAACCACAAAACTAATCGAAGAAGGAAAATTAAAACCTATCATAGATCCAAGAAAATTCACTCTTGACAATGCTATGGAAGCACATAAAGCAGTAAGTGACGGCTCAGCAATTGGAAAAATTGTTGTAGATATTGTTTAAGTTTTTTTGCCACGAATTCCACGAATTTCCACTAATTCATTGCCAAACTCTTAATGCTTAAAATTTGTGTAGATTCGTGGAATTCGTGGCAAACTTACTAACTATTTAATCCCGCCAAAAGCACCGAAACACATATTCTTGTGTAAAATTTCAACGCTTGCAAACCCAACTTTCTTCATTAAATCCAACTGGTAATTCATTGATCTTGGCGTATCTTCTTTTTCAATATAATCAAATACTTTCTGACGATATTCTGCACCGCCAATTCCTTCTAAATATTCTCCGTAGCGCTGCCACGTATATTCATTCAATAACTCCGTGTCCTGCGTAATCAAATCCGAAATCATAAAACATCCTCCGGGTTTTAATAATTTGAATATTTTAGCAAAAGTCGTTTCCCAATCCTGATCATCACGCAAATGGTGCAAAACTGCTCCTGCCAAAATAATATCAAAATGATTATCCGGCAAATCGACTTCACGAATATCACCTTGCTTCACTTCTACTCTTCCAGTCGTTGCTGCCGAAACCCTTCCAAAAGCCCTGTCTAACATTGGCAAACTCAAATCGACCAAAGTCGAATTTAAATCCGGAACCTTAGACAACATCATCAAAGTATAATTTCCTGCACCACAACCAATATCTAAAACATTTGTAGCATTAGGAACAATTCTTTTAGAAGCTTCCGTAATTAATTCTAATGAAATCGTAGCGTCGATTGTTGCCACTTGTCCGGTTTCTAAATTCGAAAATCGTTCGACATCATGGTCAAATCGTTCTCTGATTTCTTCGATAGTTGATTTTTTCATAGTTTCTTGTTTTTTTTTAGTTTCACGCAAATTTTAAAAAGATTAAAGCAGATTTAAAATGATCTTTCATTTTAAATCTGCACAATTAAAATAAATCTGCCTAATCTGTTTAAATCTGTAGAATCTGCGTGAAATTTTTTTTTTATCAAAACTAGTACTTTGATATATACTTCAAAAATACTTATTTTGTCAATTATTAATACCTAATAAGTATTTATGGAATTACGTCACTTGAAATATTTTTTGGCTGTAGCTGAAGAATTAAACTTTACCAAAGCCTCTGAAAAACTTTTCATTTCTCAACCACCATTGAGCCGACAAATCATCGAACTTGAAAATGAAATTCAGGCAAAGCTTTTCATTAGAAACAATAAAAAAGTTGAACTCACCGAAGCCGGAAAATATTTCGAAAAGGAAATACGAGAACTTTTTCAGAACCTTGAAAGTATTTCAGTAAGAACGAAAAAAATTGCCGAAAATATATCCGGAGAATTTCGAATTGCCTACATCAGTTCAATATATTCGGCTGTAATTTCAGATTTGATTAAACATCTGAAAACAGAATTTCCTTATGTCAATTTCAAACTATTTGAAGTCTCTACAACCAAACAAATCGACGCTTTAGAACAAGGCAAAATTGATTTAGGAATTATTCGTTCTCCTGTAAAATCGCCTAAAATAAAATCGCAATTGTGGTTTCAGGACGGCTTTTCTGTGGTTTATAATAAAAATGTTATTCAAATTAATTCTGAAAAAGAAATTCCAGATCTTAAAGACGAAACTTTTGTATTTTTCAATAAAGATTATGCCCCACATTATCACGAAGTTTTACTGGAACTTTGTGCATTTTATGGCTTTACGCCAAAAGTAGTGCACGAATCCAACAACATCAATTCGATCGTACAATTGGTGAAAAATGGTTTGGGAATTTCGATTGTTCCTTCCAATATTGCCAAGAATAATCATGATCCTGAAATTGGTTTTATCGAATTAAAGAAAGTCAATTTATTTACAGATGTTTCGTTGATTACATCAAAAGAAGATGAATCTGAAATTACGAAACTAGCTGTTGAATTTTTACTGAATTTTAAAAGGTAAAGTTGCCACGAATTGCACAAATTTTCGCGAATTATTTTTTATGGAAATCCGTAAGAATTAGTTTTAATCAGTGCTTAAATTGCATACTATAAAAAATAATCACGCAAAGGCGCAGAGGCGCAAAGATTCTACTTTAAAGCCACAGATTAAAAGATTAAAATGATTCAAAAAATCTGCAAAATCTACGCAAAAACAAAAAACTTTGCGACTCTGCGACTTTGCGCGATTAATAAATCAAAAACACAAAACAATTCGTGAAAATTCGAGGAATTCGTGGCAAAAAAACCTCAATTTTTAAATACCTTAGCAAATTATAATTCTACTAAATAAAATCAATAAAAATGGCAGAGCAATCTTCAATTCAGTGCCCAAATTGCGGAACAACTATCGACGTAAATGATATTTTAAAACATCAGCTGGAAGATAGTATTCGTAAAGAATTTCAACAAAAGGCAAATGCTCAAACCAAAGAATTAGAACTTAAAAACGAGCAATTCGAAAAAGCAAAAACCGAATTTGAAGCTAAAAAGAAGCAGGAAAATGAACTTTTTGCTGAACGTTTAGAACGCGAAAAAAAGGTTGCTGAAAAAGAAATTACCGAAAAACTAAAAACAAAACTCGACGAAGAAAATAAAGACCGAATGCTTTTGATGGAAAAAGAACTTTCGGAGAAATCAGAAAAACTTCGCGAATTAAATAAAATGACGGGAGAAATTGCGAAACTTCAGCGTGAAAAACTGGAAATGAAAGAAGCAATCGAAGCCGAAGCTCAAAAGCAACTTAACGCAACTTTAGTTCTGGAGCGTGATAAAATTCGCAAACAGGAAGAAGAAAAAAACGAGCTAAAAATAAAAGAATACCAAAAACAATCTGACGACCAAAAGAAGTTAATTGAAGAAATGAAACGCAAGCAGGAACAAGGTTCTATGCAATTGCAAGGCGAAGTAATGGAATTAGCAATTGAAGAATGGCTGGCCAATAATTTCCCGCTTGATAGTATCGACGAGATTAAAAAAGGAGCAAACGGAGCAGATTGTCTTCAGGTGGTAAACACCAGGGAATTGCAGAATTGTGGTTCGATTTACTATGAAAGTAAACGTACAAAAGCTTTTCAGCCTGCCTGGATTGAGAAGTTTAAAAACGATATTAGAACTAAAAGAGCCAATATTGGAGTTTTAGTTACCGAAGTAATGCCTGCCGGAATGGACAGAATGGGAATGCGTGACGGAATCTGGATTTGTACGTATGAAGAATTTAAAGGTTTGAGCAACGTTTTACGTCAGTCCTTGATTCAGGTAAGCCAGGCTGTTCAGGCACAGGAAAATAAAGGCGACAAAATGTCGATGTTGTATGATTTCTTGACGAGCAACGAATTCCGTTTGCAAATTGAAGGAATTGTAGAAGGTTTTACGCAAATGCAAGGCGATCTTGATGCCGAAAAAAGAGCGATGCAGCGTATTTGGAAACAACGCGAAAAACAAATCGAAAAAGTGGTTCACAACACTTTAGGAATGTACGGATCGATTCGTGGTATTGCCGGAAATGCTGTGCAGACGGTTAGAGCTTTAGAACTTGATTTTATTGAGGAAGATAAAGAAGATACTAAAGAATTATTGGAATAGCAGCATGAAATGGCACGCGGATTTGCACTGATTTTTTTATTTAATGATACAAAAAAGGTTCCGACGTATCGGAACCTTTTTTTCTTAATTTACTTTTTTGAACACCATTGTTGGTCCAAACTGATTCGAAAGCGATAACTTATCGTGATCGATAGAGTAATTTGTTGTCGTTTTTAAAAGCTTAACAAACTCTTCTTCTTTTTTAGCTGTCGAACATTTTTTATTTTCTGATGTAAGATTTAAAAACTGAATTTCTTTTGAACCTTTAGACAATAAATTTCCGTTGATGGCATTACATCCCGTTGAGCCACTAAAAGTGGATGATTTTACCTCAATCTTTGGAGTGCTTTTCTGAAAATCATTTTGAGCAATTTTCTTTCCGTTTAACTCTTCCAAAATCCAGGTTTGTTGTAGTTTCTTTTCTATTGTTTTTGAATTAATACTTGTGGTTGAATTTCCTTCTTTTGTAGATTTACAACCGTAAGTCAACGATACAGCTATAAATAGCATTAAAATCCTTTTCATGTAAAATTTTTATTATAAGTTTTATTTTACAAAAATAATTTTACAAAATAGTATAAAAGGAAGCTACAAGTTATTATTTCATCACATTAAGACATATTTTATTCGTTACAATTAATCTACTTTTCTAAAAACTAAAAGTTTTGCCGAAGGATTAGACAACGTCAACCTGTTATCGCCAATAGAATATGTAGTGGTACTTTGCAGCGCTTTTATAAATTGATCTTCTTTGTTTCCCGGTGCACAAGCCATCATAGTCGAAACTACTTTTGAAAATCGGAGTAGATCTTTTTCATAAAAAATACTGCCACTGATTGCATTACAACCGCCAAACCCCATATACTTATTTTCTGATGAATTGATTTCAATTCTTGGTAATTCCTTTTGAAAATCGGTGATAAAAACCTTAAATCCGTTTAATTCTTCCAAAACCCATATATCATGAAGGCGATAATCGGTATTGTAATTTCCGCAGCCGTTTAGTTTTGTAAAAGTAAGTTCGGAGTTATTTTTAATTTCAACTGAAACTTTATAAGGAGAAATTGCTCCGGACATCGAGTTTTGACATTCTAATTGCTGAATCGTAATTGTTGCAGTAGAAGTTTCATTGCTTACTTTATACATTTTTATATTAGCATCCATTGCCTTTATTACTTCGGTTGCTGGAAAAGTGAGTTTTTCTTTTCCGGAAATTAAAGAAGTAAACTCAATATGCTCATTTCCTAATTTTATTCCCCAAAAAGGCTCATTTCCCGTTCCTGTAAAATAATATTTCATCTGATCTTCCTGAGTTCCGTATTCAGAAGTAGCTGTTGTGGTATCTGAACTTTTGCTGGCTGTAGATTTACAACCTACTATTAATGATAGCAATAGCAAAAATGAAAGTATTTTTTTCATATCATTTATGTTAAGAATATATTGTTTAAATAAAACATATATAAAATTCTTATGAATTTACAACATTTTTTCGAAATCACTATTTAGAATCTTTTCAAATTTACAATAATTATAACTTCCTGAATCCTCTCAAAGCCCATACTACGTAAAAGATTACGACAAAATACGTAGTTAATTAACTTCATTCAATTAAAAAAAATTAAAATACATACGTATTTAAATAAGTACAAATACTTATATTTGCGTAGTAATACTTAATTAAAGAAATCATGATAAAAGTAATAGTAGTTGGAAACGGCATGGTTGGTTATAAATTTTGCGAAAAATTCATTGCAAAATCAGGACATGAAAAGTATCAGATCACCGTTTTTGGAGAAGAACCCAGACGAGCCTACGACAGAGTTCATTTAAGTGAATACTTTGGAGGAAAAACTGCAGACGATTTATCACTTTCTACAACTGAATGGTATTTAGAAAATAATATTACACTCAATACTTCTGAATTAATTACAGACATTAATCGTAAAGAAAAAACGATACATACTCATTTAGAGAAAACACATACTTACGATTACTTAGTACTGGCAACAGGATCTTCAGCCTTTGTTCCTCCAATTGACGGAGTCGAAAAAGAAGGCGTTTTTGTATACAGAACTATCGAAGATCTTGATGCAATTATGGCTTACGCCAAAAAAATAAAACAAAAAGGTGCTACAGAAGCAGCCGTTCTTGGCGGAGGATTATTAGGTCTTGAAGCAGCAAAAGCCGTTAGGGATTTAGGACTGAATCCGCATGTGGTAGAATTTGCTCCGCGTTTAATGCCCAGACAATTAGACAAAGGCGCAAGCGATATGCTGCAATCTAAAATCGAAGAATTAAATATTGGTATTCATCTTAACAAAGCCACGCAATATATCGACGGAAAGGAATGCATAACCGGAATGATGTTTGCCGATGACGAATTGCTAAAAGTAGACATGCTGGTGATATCTGCCGGGATCAAACCTCGCGACGAACTGGCACGAGTTTCAGGACTTGAAGTAGGTTTAAGAGGCGGTGTCGTGGTAAACAATCAAATGCAAACATCAGATCCTTCTATTTATGCTATTGGTGAAGTGGCACTTTACAACCAAAATATCTACGGACTTGTTGCTCCGGGTTACGAAATGGCTGATGTTGCTGCTGAGCAAATTTTGAAGGGTTCTAAAACCATGAGAGAAACCATCGATATGTCGACACAATTAAAACTAATTGGCGTTGAAGTAGCAAGTTTTGGTGATCCTTTCGTAGAAAACGAAAATGTTACCGCTATTATATACGAGAATAAATTAAGCGGAATTTACAAAAGAATCAACGTGACCAAAGATTCTAAAACCTTATTGGGTGGAATTTTAGTGGGAAATTCAAGCGATTATAATTCTCTTTTTCAGATTTTTAGTAATGCCATGGCGTTGCCAAAAAATCCGGAAGATTTAATCTTAGGCTCCAGAGATGGTTCTGAAGGTTCAAGCTTAGGCAGTGTTTTGGATTTGCCCGATACAGCAGTAATTTGTTCTTGCGAAAATGTAACCAAAGGTGCTATTTGCTGTTCTCTTCTTGACGAAACCTGTTCGAATTTCTCTGATGTGGTAAAACATACCAAAGCCACTTCTGGATGCGGAGGCTGTAAACCAATGGTTTCTGATTTGGTAAAAGCAACTCAAAAATCACTAGGTAAAGAAGTAAAAGAGGTGATTTGCGAGCATTTTAGTTACAACCGCCAGGAATTATATGACTTAGTCAAAATAAACAAATACGAGAACTTTTATGAAGTTATCGATCATCATGGCAAAGGCGATGGCTGCGAAGTTTGCAAACCTGTTGTAGCTTCTATTTTCTCGAGTATTTATAACGATACCGCCAATAAACATGTTACAACGCAAGATACAAACGATCGATTTTTAGCTAATATTCAGCGCAACGGAACCTATTCTGTAGTGCCAAGAGTTGCCGGAGGAGAAATTACCGCAGAAAAATTAATCGTGATTGGCGAAGTAGCCAAACAATTCGATTTGTACACCAAAATTACCGGAGCACAACGTGTCGATTTGTTTGGAGCACATTTAAGTGATTTACCAAAAATCTGGAAAATCCTAATCGATAATGGTTTCGAAAGTGGTCACGCTTACGGAAAATCGCTTCGTGCTGTAAAAAGCTGCGTAGGAAATGCGTGGTGTCGTTACGGAATGGATGATAGCGCCGGATTTGCCATTGAACTCGAAAATAGATACAAAGGAATTCGTTCTCCGCATAAACTTAAAGGCGGCGTTTCGGCTTGTATTCGTGAATGTGCCGAAGCCCGTGGAAAAGATTTCGGATTAATCGCCGTCGAAGGTGGATGGAATTTATATATCGCCGGAAACGGTGGCGCAAATCCAAAACACGCCGTTTTATTAGCCGAAAAAATAGATAAAGAAACCGTTATCAAATATCTGGATCGTTTCTTAATGTATTACATCCGTACCGCTGGTCCGCTAATTCGAACTGCAACCTGGTTAGAAAAACTAGACGGAGGTTTAAATTATTTAAAAGAAGTCATAATCGAAGACAGTCTGGGAATCTGTGAAACCCTTGAAGCAGAAATGCAAACCTTAGTAAATACTTTCGAATGCGAATGGAAACAAGTATTAGAAAAACCAAGATTATTAAAACGCTTCAACCATTTTGTAAACTCAGAAGAGAAAGATGACAATGTTGTTTTTGTTCCGTTACGAGATCAAAAAGCGCCAAAAGCTTGGTTGTAAATATTTTTTAAACATATATAGAAAATAATAGCCACAGATTCAACGATTAAAACGATTAAAAATAAAATCTGTAAAATCTGCGAGAGAAAAAAAGCTCCATAAAAAGAAAAAAAATATCACAAAAACGTTTGCTGTCCTCTTACCCTCTTTTTTACTGCGCCGTCAAACTCTCTTGATTGTAAAAAGAGGGATAAGAAACAGGAACACAAAACTTATCAAAATGGAAGAAATCTTAAATCAATACACAACAGTTCATCCAAATGAGGCAACAATTTGGTTCAAAGCCGGAAAAGTAGAAGACTTCCCAACCAATCGCGGAGGTTGCATTAAATACAAAAACAAACAAATAGCCATTTTTAATTTTGCCCGTCGCAACGAATGGTACGCTTGCCAAAATGCCTGTCCGCATAAAATGGAAATGGTTCTCGCAAGAGGCATGACAGGATCTACAGATGATATCCCAAAAATTGCCTGCCCAATGCATAAAAAAACATTCTCGTTAGTAGACGGTTCCAACTTAAACGGCGACGATTTTAAAATAGCCACTTATCCGATTAAAGTTATTGAAAACGAAGTATTTGTAGGTTTTACAGATTAAACGTGCACAATCCTGTCATTTCGAGGAACGAGACTCGAGCGATAGCGAACAGGCGAAGCAAATCTTCGCGAGAAGCTCAACAAAGATTGGTAACTCTTCTGTGCGGAGTTACTTGCGAAGATTTCTCGTTCCTCGAAATGACAAAAATGGCGTTATAAATGATTTAATTCTACAAATTCAAATCATATAATTCGTGCTAATTCGTGAAATTCGTGGCGAAAAAAAACTTAATTCCGTATCTTTGAAATCTATTATCTTACCCAAAAAAATGAACACACCTTTTCAAAAAGCAAGCGAATGGATTGATGCTGAAAACGCTCAGGATCCTAATATCGAAATCGACAAAAACACCGAATACCCAAAAGAATTATTGTATTCGAACCGAATGTACGAAAGGCTCATGCAGTTTGAACCTGAAGCTTCAGAACAAATTCAGATTGCCTCAAAAGCGCAACATATTTGTAGATGGAAAGTAGCCCGCGAATCCTACCCAATGGATCGTGTAGGGTATTTGAGATGGAGAGAAGATCTTAAAAAATTTCATGCCAAAACCACTGCCGAAATTTTAGAAAAAGCAGGATACAATCAGGATTTTATCGATCGCGTTTCTTTTTTAATCGAAAAGAAATTATTAAAAAAAGATGCCGAAACACAACTTCTTGAAGACGTAATTTGCCTTGTTTTTTTAGAATATTATTTAGATCCTTTTGTGCATAAACACGACGATGAAAAACTAAAAAACATCATCAAAAAAACCTGGGATAAAATGTCTGATAAAGGACATCAGGAAGCCTTAAAAATCAATTATTCAGAAGAAAATTTAAACTTAATAAAAGCTTCTTTAGGATTGTAAATCGACTTTGAATGAAAAAAAGCAATCAGGAAGCTACAGATAAAATTAATTTCAAAAATTTACGCCGTTGGTATTTTTTTGCACTTCTGACTATTGCTATAACCGTCATTTTAAGTCAAATACTAGTTCAGTACAATTTAAAACAACAACTAAGCGATTCTAAAATCATCAATATTTCAGGCAAACAAAGAATGTTAAGCCAGAAAATTGTAAAAGAAGTTTTGATTTTAAATTATGTTTCAGATACCGTTTCATCAAAACAAATTTCGCATCTAAAAAATGTTCTGGAACTCTGGAAAACAACACAAAACGCATTAGAAAATGGCAACGATAGTTTGGCTTTCCCAAAAGAAAAAAGCGAAACCCTAAATAAACTCTATGCAGATATTAATCCTGTTTTCAGTATTATTAGCAAGTCAACCGATTCTTTTCTTTTAAACTTAAAGCAAAAAAATACTTTATCCAAAAATCAGGAACTGGTTCAGACCATACTAAAAAACGAAGGCGTTTTTCTTTCTAAAATGAATCAGATTGTCAGTCAATATGATCTCGAAGCCCACGAAAAAGTAACCGAACAACGCAAAATAGAATACTGGATTTTTGCTTTTACGTTATTCGTTTTGTTAATGGAGTTTTTCTTCATCTTTAAACCTACCAATAAAAAAATAGAGAAACTAATTGCCAAGCTATTAGCCTCAGAAAAGAAAGCTTTAAAACTAGCTTACGACACAGAAATTATTAGCGAAATAAAAGAAAATTCAGTTAAGGAATTAAAGTCCCTTAATTACGCCATGGAAAATACGCTGCTTTATTGTCGTATTGCGCCCGATGGTTCTATCATTCATATCGGAGAAAAATTCGCCAAACTAATCAATTACACCCGATTTTCATCCAACAAAAAATTCTCTGAAGTACTTACCACCGATGAGAAAGAACAAATCAATATCGACCGAATTATCTTTGAGAAACACAGAAGCGGCTGGCAGGGCGAAATCAAAATAATCAATAAAGAAGCCAAGACTTTTTGGCTCGATTTATCAATGGTTCCCGTAACAATCAAAAAACAAGAATCAGAACTTTTAATTATTTGTTTCAACATCACCGAGCGTAAAAAAGCGCAACGCGAAGTAGAACGCCTGAATATCGAAAACAGTACCGAAAAAATCAATCAGCAAAAGATTATTTCGAGCAAAATTGTTGAAAATCAGGAAAACGAACAAAACCGCATCGCCAAAGAAATTCACGACGGAATTGGGCAAATGCTTACCGGCCTAAAATTCAGTCTCGAAAGCATCAATCTCGACGATAAAGAAAAATCAGCTCAAAAAATCGAATATTTAAAGAAATTATCACTCGATATTATCAAAGGCGTTCGCACCGCAACCTTCAATTTAATGCCACCGGAACTCAGCGATCACGGCATCGTTTCCTCACTTGCAAAACTCACCCAGGAACTTTCAAAACTCACCGGAAAAGAAATTCTGTTTTACAACAAAACCGATTTCAATCAGCGTCTCGATTCTTTGATCGAAATTAATATCTACCGCCTCACGCAGGAAGCCATCAACAACGCCATCAAATACGCCGAATCATCGCACATAATTGTCCAACTTTCGCACAGCAACAATTTGCTTAGTATCATTGTAGACGACAACGGAAAAGGTTTCGATATCAACGCCGTAGACAAAAAACGCAATAGCGAATCCGGAATGGGATTATTGTTTATGAAAGAGCGAATTCAGTACGTAAATGGTCGCGTATTCATTAATTCTATCCCCGGAGAAGGAACCAGAATAACGTTCAACATTCCAATATTGAAATAAAAATTCCAATATTTAAATTCCAAAATACAAATACATACACCTAACAAAGTTTTGTCAGGCTGAGCGAAGTCGAAGCCCCAAGCAAAACCATTATCTCATTTTCAAATTGACTAAATATCTCATTTATTAGGGCGAGCCACCATCCCGATAAGAGGGCCAATTTACTTTGCGCTTATTCGCCCTCTTACCGGCATGCTGTCGGGCTATCCACGCTACTTCGGTAGCTTGCTCCTATCCCTCTCGCGGGTAAACGTTTTCATAAAATATTACGGTTACTTAAAATTTACAAGAAATGACAAACTTCATGAAAAACTTTGTCAAAGTTTGAAACTTTGACAAAGTGGAACGCAAGACCGTCCTCAATCCTGTCATCCTAAGCGAAATCGATGAACTATCAAAATGCCAATCTTTCCAAAGCTTCGGACAATGTCATTAAGTTAAGTAAAAATCTAATTGAGCAATTTATTAAGGATAATATCTGATCCCTTTGTTTTTGTTCCATCGGAACATCTCATTGGTAGCATCAATAAATACGGCATTTTTTCACGTTCCGTAGGAACGTTTGATTTTATAAATAATAATTGGTAAAAAAATATACAGATTACCTATACAATTTCTCAAACGTCCCAATGGGACGATGTTTCTCACCATGCCTTCTTTTTTCTACCAATGAGATGTTCCTATGGAACACAATCTAAAATATCTTAACTGAATAGCATTGAGCATCGGGAAGCTCAGCCTGACAATTCAAAACTTAATTTTTTAATGATATTTTAATGTTGGCTTTAATATTAGAATCTGAAATTTTACAGATTTCAAATTTCAAATATAAAAATTACGTATATTAGCATCTTCTTTATAGATGAATATACGTAAAAATCCAAAATATAATTTAAGTAAATTATGAGTAATATCATTCGTGTAGTACTGGCAGATGATCATGTTTTTGTAAGAGATGGAATTAAATCCTTGCTTGAAAACGAAGCAAACATCGAGGTTGTAGGTGAAGCTATTGATGGTGCTGATGCTCTTGAAGTGGTTGCAGCCAGCAAACCCGATTTACTTATAGTAGATATTCGTATGCCCAACTTAACCGGTATAGAGGTAGTAGAAAAACTTAGAGGCGAAAATAATAACGTAAAGATCATCATGCTTTCTATGCACGAATCTGAAGAATACGTATTAAAATCGATAAAAGCAGGAGCCGACGGTTATCTGTTAAAAGGTTCGAGCAAAGAAGAATTCCTGAAAGCATTGCATACTGTTGCTGCCGGCGGAAAATATTTTAGTGGCGATATTTCATCAATATTAATTAGTCAGTTAACCAACTCATCGACATCATTAGAACCTAAACAAAGTTTAGCCGACGAAATGATGATTACCAAAAGAGAAAAAGAAATCCTGGCACTTTTATTATCAGGAAAAGGAAACAAAGAAATCGCTGAAGCACTTGATATCAGTAAGCGAACTGCCGAAGTGCATCGCTTTAACTTAATGAAAAAGTTAAAAGTAAAAAACTTGATGGAACTTTCGAATAAAGCAACTGAATATTCGCTACTATAAATTACGTATTAATACGTAATTATTTTTCAAAAACTGCGTTTTAGCAGCTTTTAACTAAGTCATAGTACTTATTTTTATCAAAAATCTAAGTACTATGAAAACGACAAACTCATTATCGCAATCTCACAAAATTTTAATCCTGAACACATTGGCATTTACAGTGTGTTTTGCCTGTTGGACACTAAATGGCGTTCTGGTAACTTTTTTAGTCGATAACGGAATTTTTCACTGGAGCGTTGTTCAGGTTGGCTGGCTTTTAGGCATTCCAATCTTAACCGGTTCCATCATGCGTTTACCAATAGGTATTCTCACAGACAAATATGGCGGGAAATACGTTTTCTCACTTTTACTCCTCCTCTGCTCCATTCCACTGTTTCTTCTTCCTTACGCTGACAGTTTTTTTATGTTTGCCTTATTGAGTTTTTTCTTTGGCATGGTAGGAACAAGCTTTGCTGTCGGAATTGGATACACCTCAATCTGGTATCCAAAAGAATGTCAAGGACGCGCTTTGGGAATCTTCGGGATGGGAAATGCCGGAGCTGCAATAACAACCTTTTTAGCACCTTCATTATTAAATCATTTTTCTGTAGATGATCCTCAAAATGGCTGGAAAATACTGCCTGTTATTTATGCCATTTCCTTATTGGTAATTGGTGTTGCCTTTTTAATTTTCGCCAAAAATAAAAAAATAGAAAACAATACTAAGAGCGTTTCTCAAATGTTGGGTTCGTTAAAATCAGCACGTGTTTGGCGTTTTGGAGCCTATTACTTTTTAGTTTTCGGATGTTTTGTAGCCTATTCGCAATGGTTACTGCCAAATTTCATGAACGTGTATCAAACCAGTTTAGTTATGGGCGGATTATTTGCAACACTCTTTAGTTTACCTTCTGGCGTCATTCGTGCATTTGGAGGCTATTTATCAGATAAATTCGGCGCCAGAAAAGTAATGTATTGGGTTTTGAGTTCATCAGTAATTTTAAGTGCTTTGTTAATGATTCCAAAAATGGAAATCACGACTACAGGCCCGGGAGTTTTGGCGACTAAAAAAGGTACAATAACTGCCGTTTCAAATGATAATATCAAAATTGGAAAAACAGATTTTCCTGTTGCCCAAAAGAAAGAAGATTTAAACGAAAGTGCCATCTTTCCCACCAGCACATCGTGGCAACAAGTTGTGGTAGAACAAAATCAAACAGTAAAGAAAAAAGAACTTTTAGCCAAAGGAATTACGGTTATTAAATTCGATGCTAATATGTGGGTTTTTCTTGTTTTAGTGATATTAATCGGGATTTCATGGGGAATTGGTAAAGCAGCAGTGTACAAACACATCCCTGAATATTTCCCAACAGAAGTAGGAGTTGTTGGTGGCATGGTAGGAATGATTGGTGGTTTGGGTGGTTTCTTCGGACCTATCATTTTTGGATATCTGCTAACAGCAACAGGAATCTGGTCCAGTTCTTGGATTTTTATTCTTATTTTCTCTGCTATTTGCCTGATTTGGATGCATTTTACAATCCTTAACATTATGAAAGAAAAATCACCTATATTTGCAAAAGTAATTGACACACAGTAGTTTAATAGACATTAAAAGACTAGCTGATAAATATGATTTTTATCATATATAATGAGCTATTTTTCTTATAATTTTGCTGATATTTAAAGAAACCAATTATGAAAAAACTACAATTAATTCTACTTTTATTATTAGTAGGAATAAGCTTTGACATTCAGGCGCAGGAATTTGATGCAAACTTGCAATTAAGACCACGTTTTGAATATCGTAACGGATATAAGACTCTTATACCAGAAGGAACAGAAGCTACTTCACAAATCTCACAACGTTCCAGATTAAATTTTAATTACAAACAAGATCAATTATCTGTAAAATTAACTTTACAGAATGTAAGAACATGGGGAGATGTGGGAACAACTGCAACTTCAGATAAAAATGGTGTAGCTGTTTTTGAAGCATGGGCTCAATATGACATATCTGAAAAATGGAGCGCGAGAGCAGGTCGTCAGGTACTTTCTTATGATAACCAACGTATTATGGGAGAAATTGACTGGTTGCAACAAGGACAAAGTCATGACGCGATAATGATTTCGTTTCATCCAAAAAATCATCAGCTTGATATGGGATTTGCCTATAACTCTGATGCAGAAAACAACTTTCAAACTCCGTACACAGTAGGTAATTATAAAGCAATGCAATATGCATGGTATCATACCAACGTAGACAAATTGGGCGTAAGTCTATTAGTTTTGAATACAGGCTATGAGTACATGAATAATCTTATTGATAAAAAATTATTAGTTGACTACAAACAAACTTTTGGAACTTACCTGACTTACAAAAACAAAAAAATTGATGGTAACTTAAGTTTCTACGGTCAAACCGGAAAAAGTGCAGACAAACAAGTTAGTGCCTGGGATGGAGCTGTAAACTTCGCGTACAGCATTACTGATTCGTTTAAAGCTGGTATTGGTTATGAATATTTATCAGGAAAAGACATGGATGATACTAGTACAGTGATCAAATCATTCAATCCTATTTTTGGTACCAACCACGCTTTCAACGGTTATATGGATTATTTTTACGTTGGTGGAGGTCATCAAAACAGTGTTGGTTTGCAAGATGCTAATATGAAATTTACTTATAATGTAAAAAAATGGCAATTTGCACTAATGCCACACGTATTCTTATCTGCTGCTGATGTAGTTGACAAAGTTACAAGTGAAAAAATGGATTCGTATTTAGGAACTGAGGTCGATTTTACAGCCGGATTCAATTTCAAAAAAGATATCACACTTACAGGAGGTTATTCTCAAATGTTTGGAACTAAATCATTAGAAGTTTTAAAACCAGGTGGATATGCAGGACATACCAACAACTGGGCATGGTTGATGATTTCTGTTAATCCTAGAATTTTCACCTGGAAAAAATAGATTTACCTTTACCCTAAATAATATAAACTTACCCTTTTTCACTTTTCGAAAAAGGGTATTTTTTTTTAGATCAAAAACAGATTCTTTTGGTATATTTGATATAGATTTTATTGATTCGTTTTCTCAACTTATAGCAAATACCGCTGCTAACAAGCACAATTAAATTCTACACAAAAAACTGCTTTACCATAATGAAAATCATTGCTTGGAATTGTAATATGGCGTTCAGAAAAAAAGCGGAATTTATTTTGGCTTACAATCCTGATATTGCAGTAATTTCTGAGTGTGAAAGTCCTGAAAAACTTAAATTTCCTGACGGAATACAAGTACCTACAGATATTCTTTGGTACGGAACAAATCCAAATAAAGGACTTGGCATTTTCTCTTATAGCGATTATCGATTTGAATTACTAAATTGCCATAATCCCAACATCAAAAACATTTTGCCTATTGCAGTTAAAGGCGGAAAAATTGATTTTACTTTATTCGCAATTTGGGCAAACAATCCCGCAGATAAAGATGGAGCTTACGTCACCCAAGTTTGGAAAGCTATTAATTTTTATGATGATCTTATTCAGGAAAAACAAACTATTTTGATGGGAGATTTTAATAGTAATACCATTTGGGATAAACCGCGGCGAGAAGGAAACCACTCTAATGTTGTCGATAAATTAGGATCGAAAAACATCTTTAGTACTTACCACAAATTTTTCAATCAGATACAGGGAAAAGAACAACATCCCACTTTATATATGTATCGCCATGAAAATAAGCCTTATCATCTTGATTACTGTTTTGCTTCAAATGACTTTATTGAAGTTTTAGAAAACGTAGAAATAGGGAATTATCACGATTGGACTTTGTACAGTGATCACAAACCTTTAATAATTAAATTCAATATATAAACTATGAACAACACTTGGACAGACAGATGGAACGACCGTTACAGCAGCGAGGAATTCGCTTACGGCACAGCGCCCAACAAATATCTAAAAGAACAATTAGAAAAACTAAAAACCGAAAGCATTCTTTTCCCCGCTGAAGGTGAAGGTCGAAATGCTGTTTTTGCTGCTCAATTAGGCTGGAAAGTTTCAGCATTTGATATTAGTGCTGAAGGAAAAAATAAAGCTCTTAAACTTGCTGAAGCCAATGATGTCGAAATTGATTATCTAGTGGGAGAATTAGAAACGCTAAATTATCAAGAAGAACAATTTGATGCTATTGCACTAATTTATGCACACTTTCCGGCAGCAATAAAATCTTCAATTCACAAAACATTAGAAACTTATCTACGTAAAGGCGGAGTTATCATTTTTGAGGCTTTCAGTAAAAAACACTTAGAATATCTGGCTATCAACGATAAAGTTGGCGGACCAAAAGATATTGAATCATTATTTTCTATTGAAGAAATACAATCTGATTTTCCTGATTACGAAATCATTCAGCTAGAAGAAAAAGAAATCGAACTAAACGAAGGATTATTCCACAACGGAAAAGGTTCTGTTATTCGATTTGTTGGAAAGAAAAAATAACCTTTCTACAAAAACGTTTCGTAGAGATGTACACCAAATTTTACCTCAGTACATCTCTACACCATTTCACTTCAAAAATTAATAACTAACTAAACTACAGTTATTTAAATAAATTTATTTTGTTAAATTAAAAACTTTTATTTGTATTTTAGTACAAAAAAAGAAACTATCTACAAGCGGCAACCTAAAATAAATAAGGTTGTTTCTCATTTTGCATTGCCCTATTCTAAAATTAGTATCAATTTTAAATACCTTAATAATGGCAAAATCAAAAACAATTGTATTAGTGCACGGAATGTTCGTGAATGATAGTAGCTGGTCTGAATGGAAAAATTATTATGAGCAAAAAGGATATACAGTATATGCTCCCGCAAATCCAGGACACGATGGTGATCCTGCAGCACTTAGAAAAAACATCCATCCGGAACTTGTTGACACAGGCTTTATAGCTGTAGTACAGAATATCGCAAAACTCATCGATACGTTGCCAGAAAAACCGCTTATAATTGGGCATTCGATGGCGGGACTAGCCGTACAAAAACTCATAGATTTAGGCAAAGCCGATGCTGCAGTAAGCATTAACGGCGCGCCTCCCAAAAATGTTTTTCCTCCATTTTCTACCGTAAAAATCGTTTGGCCTGCAGTAAACTTTTTTTCAAGTCAAGGCCATTTCTTAGGATCGAGAGACTGGTACAATCGTGCCTTTTTTAATACACTCCCAAAATCAGAACAAGACAAAGCTTACGATCTTATTGCAGTTCCCGAAAGTCGAAAAATTGGTCGAGAAACACTATTAAAATCTTTCTCTAATGCCGATTTCAAAAAACCACATCAGCCGATTTTATTTATTGGAGGAGGAAATGACAATATATTTCCGCCTGCTTTAACCAAAAAAATTGCAGCTCAATATAAAGATCCCAACAGCAGAGTTGATGTGAAAATTTACGATCAGAAAAGTCATTTTATCTGTGGCGAAAAAGGATGGGAAGAAATCGCAGATTATATACTAAATTGGTACTCTAATTTATAAACGTATAAAGAGACGTACAAAATCAAAAAACTAATTGTACGTCTCTAAATTATAATTAAAATTACGTAATCAATTTAAATCGAAAAATATTTATGTTCCATAATTTCAGAACGTAGTTGAGCAACAGCCAAAATCCCAATTTTTTTTCCAACGGTTTTAATCAGCATTTCTTTTTTTAGAATAGAAATTACGCGAATAGCTTGTTCTTCTGTTGTTCCGGCGAAATCAGCAATTTCTTTTCTGGATAGTTCAATATCAATTAAATCATTCCTATGACCAAACTTACGATGAATGTACAGTAACAAATCAATAACACGCTCACGAACATTCATATGAGCAATTTTACGAATATTGTTCTCACTTTTATTCAGTTCATCAGCATAAAATAACATCAAAGCATAAGTAAACTCAGGAATGCTTTGAAGAATTTCTAACATCGTTTCGTTACTAAAATTACATAAAACAGTATCTTCTAAAGCAGAAGCCCCAATTAAATATCTTTTACTGGTTCCAAATCCGCGAAAACCTACTGTATCTCCATTTTTTGTTAACCGAACAATTTGTTCCCTTCCATTAATTCCGGTTTTTATTGTTTTTACTTTTCCTGAACAAATAAAAAACAGCCCTTTTATAGGATCACCTTCTTTAATGAATGAATTCGATTTCTTGCAAATAAAAGTCTGTTTCCTTACAACATATTCTTTCATTTGTTCTAAGTGCAAATGTTTCTTAATGAAACAATTTTCATTAAGACAAGTATAACAAATAGGAAGTTCTTCTTTCATCAGACCAGATTTTATACATTTTACAATAAATTCCGATTGCTTTTTTATTTTCATCAAAAGTAGAAAAATAAATCCTAAAAATAAGTATTAATACGTAAAAATACTTATTTTTGTTTTGAAATAAATACGTGATTTATTTAGTTTTAAAAACAAATTAATCAGTAGTATCAAAAAAAGACTGTAATGCAAAATACCAAAATCAAAACTACCTGTTCGTATTGTGGCGTTGGCTGTGGCATAATTGTTACCAAAGATGCCAAAAACAGCATAATGGTTACGGGTGACAAAGACCATCCGGTAAACAAAGGAATGTTGTGTTCTAAAGGAATGAATTTGCATTACGTAGTCAATGATACCTCAGACAGGCTTCTATATCCTGAAATGCGCGGCAGTAAATCCTATCCGCTCGAACGCGTAAGCTGGGATACGGCACTTGATCGCGCTGCAGCGGTTTTTACTTCTATCATAAAAAAACACGGTCCGGATAGTGTTGGATTTTATATTTCAGGCCAATGTTTAACCGAAGAATATTATTTGGTAAACAAACTGGTAAAAGGCTTTCTAAAAACCAATAATATCGATACCAACTCAAGATTGTGCATGAGTTCGGCTGTTGTGGGTTATAAAAAAACGTTTGGAGAAGACAGTGTACCCATTGCTTATGACGATATCGAACTCGCCGATACGTTCCTGATTACTGGCGCCAACCCCGCCTGGTGTCATCCTATTTTATTTAGAAGAATAGAAAAACACAAAGAGAAAAATCCGAAAGTAAAAATCATTGTTATTGATCCAAGACGAACGGATACAGCTGCTTTTGCCGATTTGCATTTGCAGATTATTCCGGGTTCTGATATTATTTTATACCACGCTATGGCCAAACGTATCATCGAAAAAGGATACGTAGATCATGATTTTGTAAAAAATAATGCCGAAAATTTCAAACAATACAAAGATCTAGTTTTAAGTACTTCGCTAGAAAAAGCATCAAAGATTTGTGGCATTTCTGTTAATGATATTAAACTTGCTGCTGATACTATTGGCAAAGCCAAAGGTTTTATCTCACTTTGGGCTATGGGATTGAATCAAAGTGCTGTTGGAGTGGATAAAAATACTGCTTTATTGAATTTATCTTTATTAACGGGACAAATAGGAAAACCGGGTTCAGGACCATTTTCACTAACAGGACAACCCAATGCCATGGGCGGACGTGAAGTTGGCGGAATGGCAACACTTCTCGCTGCACACAAAGACATTGCAAATCCCGAACATCGCAGAGAAGTCGCCGATTTTTGGGGAGTTGATGCAATATCAGATCAACCGGGTTTAACGGCAACTGAAATGTTTGAAGCACTGGAATCCGGTAAAATGAAAGCCATTTGGATTATCTGTACCAATCCCCTAGTAAGTTTACCAGATTCCCGACGTATCGAGAAAGCATTGCAAAAGGCTAAGTTTGTTGTGGTTCAGGATATTTCACACAACGCAGATACTTCAAAATATGCGGATTTATTATTGCCTGCAGCCGGTTGGTTAGAAAAAGAAGGTACAATGACCAATTCTGAACGTCGTATTTCTTATTTACCTAAAGGAATCAATCCTCCGGGCGAGGCCCTTTCTGACATTGAAATTTTAATTCGATTTGCTAAAAAAATGAATTTCAATGGTTTTAATTTTAATAGTGCCGAAGAAATCTACAAAGAACATTGTGCTCTTACTAAAAATACAAACATCGATATCTCCTTTTTAAATTATCACCGATTAAAAACCGAAGGTACTTTTCAATGGCCTGTACCGGATTACGGACATCCGGGAACTCCTCGCCTGTTTACCGATAAAAAATTTTATACGCCATCGCAAAAAGCCATTTTCAATTTACCAACGACTATAGAAAATACGTCAGAACAACCGAGTCCGCAATTTCCGTTTATCTTAACAACAGGACGCGTTCGCGATCAATGGCACACGATGACCAAAACCGGAAAAGTATCCAGATTAATGACGCACACGCCAAGTCCGGTTTTGGAAATAAACCCAATTGATGCTTATAAATCCGACATCAAAAATGGTGATATTGTTATTGTTTCCAGCAAAAATGGAGAAGTTCGCGTAAAAGCGAAAGTTACAGATGCTATTAAAGAAAAAGTCCTTTTCCTGCCCATGCATTGGGGCAAACAACTCGAAAATGATTTAAACAGAACCAATAATTTAACCAATACGCTTGTTGATCCTATTTCTAAAGAACCTGATTTTAAGTACACCACGGTTGCTATTAGTAAATATGTAAAGCCTTTTCAGAAAATTGCAATCATAGGTGCGGGAGCTGCCGCTTTCAGGTTTATTCAAAACTATCGTGAGTTCAATTCAACAGATGAGATTGTCGTTTTTTCGAATGAAATGAATCCATTTTACAATAGAGTTTTACTTCCGGAATATATGACTGGCGAATTTAGCTGGGATCAATTGCTAAAAGTAAAAGATGGTGAAGCTTTAAACAAACTAAAAATTACCATGAATGCTGGTATTGCTATCACTAAAATAGATTCTAATACAAAAACAATAACAGATAGTTTAGGCGAAACTCATACTTACGATTCGTTAATCATGGCTACAGGAAGCCGTCCTTTTGTTCCTGAAAATGCACAACTTCATCTTCCGGGCAGATTTACCGTAAGAAGAAAAGAAGATGCCGATCGTTTAAAAAAACATCTCGACAGTACTAATTTACCTCCCGAAGAACAACATGTTGTGATAATTGGCGGAGGCTTGTTAGGTCTTGAATTGGCCGCTGCCTTAAAACATAAAAAAGTAAAAACGACAATTGTTCAAAGAGCGTCGCGCTTAATGGAACGTCAATTAGACCGAATTTCAAGTAAATTATTGGCCGAAGAAGTTCAGCTTCGTGATATTCAGATTTATTTTGATAATGAAGTAAGTACCGTTTTTGAAACCGATACTCCTAATGAAATAGAAATTGCCTTAAAAAGCGGCAGAATCATCACAGCAAATGCGATTGTTTATACTATAGGAACGATTCCAAATATAGAAATTGCAAGAGAAAGTGGTCTTGCCTGCGGACGTGGCGTAAAAGTAAATCAGTATTTACAAACCTCAAATCCGGATATTTTTGCTATTGGAGAAATAGCAGAATTCAACAATAAACTATTCGGAATCACTTCTGCTGCCGAAGAACAGGCGGATATTCTGGCCAACTTTTTAGCGGGAGATATTAGTAGTTTTTACAAAGGTTCTATTTTAATGAATATTCTTAAACTCGAGGATATAAACCTGTGTAGCATTGGCGATATCGAAATTCCGGAAAATGACGATTCATACGAAGAAATTGTTTTTGCCGATCTAAAAAAACGTTATTACAAAAAATGTATCGTAAAAGATGACTTGCTTGTAGGCGCAATTTTAATGGGAGATAAAAACGAATTTGCCGAATTTAAAACCATGATCGAAAGCAAAATCGAACTATCAGACAAACGAAATTTATTACTTAGAGGAAGCTCAAATGCAAAACCTGTTCTGGGAAAATTAGTTTGTTCCTGTAGTCAGGTTGGTGCCGGAAACATAGAAGAAACCATAAAAAGCGGCGTAAATAATTTTACCGATTTATGCAAAAACACCGGCGCAGGATTAGGCTGCGGAAGCTGTAAAACAGAAGTTAAAGAGATATTAGCGAAATGTAAAATTTAGTTTTCAGTCGCAGTGCCAGTTTTCAGTGACAACTGGCACTGCGACTGAGACTGAGACTGTGACCGTGACTGCGACTGAGACTGAGACTGAAACCTGAAACCTGAAACAAAAAAAACATGGAATTGACAAGATTAATAGTAAAAGGAGGCGTTATTTCGCCGGGAGAATTAAAAGAAGTAGTCAATATGGCGATGGATCAGGGATTAGATTCTATTTCGTTTGGTTCAAGACAGGATATTATTTTCCCAAAAGGATTCAAAACCTTAGATAAGGAGCAATTAGGTAAACATCATTTTGTTTTTCCTGAGCAAAAAAGCGGCAATAATATTGTTTCATCTTATGTTTCTACAGACATTTTCAGAAATACCAGTTGGCTTACCGGCAACAAGTTTTTATATATTCTCGAGCAATTTAAAGAGCAGCCCAAACTAAAAGTCAATATAAACGATCCCAAGCAGCAATTGGTTCCGTTGTTTACCGGCCATCTTAATTTTATTGCTTCAGAGCATGAAGATTATTGGTATTTATACATTCGTTTGCCCAATTGGGAACGCATGGAAGTATATCCAATCCTCATCTATAGTTGGGATATTGCTCAGTTTTACTACGAAATCGAAAAAATCACAGCCGAAGGATCCATTGGTATCGACATGATATTTGCCCTCGTTAGCGAAGCTTTAGACACCAATAACCGAACGATAGACAAGCCGCTAACGATACCTTTTTATCCTTTTCCTTATTATGAAGGCATGAACCGAATGGGAATTGACCAATATTGGCTGGGTTTGTATTGGAGGAATAATTTATACGATTTAGGTTTTCTTAAAGAAATGTGCGATTTGTGCTTTGATTGCAAAATCGGAAAAATATGTATTACACCCTGGAAATCCTTTATTATAAAAGGAATCCCTAAAGATCGAAAACTCGAATGGGAAAAATTTCTGGGCAAACGAGGCATCAATGTCCGCCATTCTTTATTAGAACTCAACTGGCATTTGCCTGTAGCGGTAGATTGGGCTCTGAATCTTAAAACATATCTTGTTCGCACACTAGATCAATTCGACATCAGTACGTACGGTTTAACTTTTGGATTATCTGAATACAATCGCGATGGACATTATTTTACATCGATTGTAGTCGAGAAAAATGAATTACCAAAAGATCTCGAATCTATTAAAATTCGAGATACTTATAATGTGTTATATGCGAGGAATTTCGATGCCAATACACGCGAATATATCGTGCATTCGCAAGATATAGACAAACTCGAACTGCCTACAATATTAATCGAATTAAGTAAAAAGTATTTCGAAGAACTCGGAAACTCTGTACCCGAAACAACAGAAAATTTACAGAAAAAAGAAAAAGCACCACTCGATATTTACCAATGTCAGGAATGCCTAACCCTTTATAAATCCGAATACGGAGATGAAAGCCAAGGTATCCCGAAAGGTATTTTGTTTACAGATTTAGCTCAAAGTTATTGCTGTTCGTTATGCGAAGCGCCTAAGAGTAACTTTAAAATTGTAGAAACTGTCGAGAGTTAATTTAAAATCTTCTTTAATAATTTTCAGGAGCTAATCCAGCTGTCCGCTATATCTTTTGTGCCTCCCGATAGCTATCGGGACGAGCACAAAAGGATGCCGCTTCCATCTGGGCTAGGATACTCGTTTTCAAAAGATAAGTTATTTAAACTACCATTTATTATTCGCTATCGTCTTACAAAGTAATTTGTTTATTTCTCAAGTAGAATTGTTAAGAGATTTTCGTTTTTTATTTTTAGCAAAAACTCAAACTATTAAAAATAAACGTGTTATAGTTAATTTTTATATAAAAACTTAACATTGAGAGACTTGTTTTATGTTTATCTTTACTTAACTGTTAATTAACAATTTAGTTACACTGTAACAATATACTCATCTAAAAACGCATCAATATGGAAAACGACAACGAAAAAGTTACCCCTGAAAAAATCGATTCGCCAACACCTGAAAATATTCAGCCAGTTGCAGAAAATAAAAAAACAGTAAATACTCCTGCTACAAAAACACCAGTTCGCAGAGCAGCAGCTACTAAACCAACAACAGCTGCAAAACCAGCCACAACAACAGCTACTACGCCAAAAGCTACAACAAAAACGGCAGCAACAACTTCTCCAAAACCTGCAACGAGAAGAGCTCCGGCAAGAAAAATTACTCCTGCTGCTATTGAAAAAACAGAAGAAATAACAACTCCAAAAGTAACAATCAAAGAACCAGCAAAAAAAGAATCTTCAGAAGCTAAAGCTGATGAAGCGACTGAAACAAAAGGAGAAAACAAGAAAGATAAATCAACAGATAAAAAGAAGAAAAAAGTGAAAGACAAAGACAAGGAAAAAGAGAAAAAGAAATTAGCGAAGAAAAAAGATCAGGCTAAAAAAGACAAAAAGAAAGAGAAAGCTAAAAAAGCAAAACAAAAAGCTGCTGCTAAGAAAAAAGAAAAAGCTAAAAAAGCTAAGGATAAAGCAAAAGCTAAAAAAATAGCTAAAAAGAAAGCTAAAGCTCAGAAAAAAGCAAAAGCTAAAAAGAAGAAATAATTTAGAAGGTTTAACTTGAAAAAGTTAGACCTTTTTTTATGCTCATTTTGTGTCATTGCGAGGAACGAAGCAATCGTACTAAAACCAAGCAAACTTGCCACGCAAACAAACAACACATCTTATGTGATTGCTTCGTTCCTCGCAATGACAAACTAAACGAAAATATTGTTATGAAAATGATTGTCCTAGCCCCGATAGGAGTGGAAATCCTTTTGTGCCGGTGTTCGCCACAAAAGATTGGAACGAATTGCTTCGCCAATTCGCACTTTCAGGCTCGGGTGCGGGATTAGCTCCTAAAAAATAACAGTTTAAACAAAGAGACTATCCTCCAATCGCAATCATACTACGATTATCGAAATGGAGTTTTGGATCGTCTATTTCTTCGAGTGTTACCATTCCGGCTCTCACCTTCTTTTTACTTTTAATCGATTCAGAAATCAAATTAGTAATCGATTCACCATTTCTAAAAGGTGTTAGCAAATCGGTTTCAGAATTAGAGAAAAGACAATTTTTTATTTTTCCGTTTGCAGTCAGACGAATTCTGTTGCAACCATCACAAAACGGATTTGTAATAGAACTTATAATTCCGAAATCGCCATGAAAACCTTTTATTTTATAAGTTCTGGCTGTGAAGTTTTTTTCGTCTTCTAATTTTTCAATTTCTTCAGAAGAGAAAGCATTCTCCAGTTCTGATAAAATTTCATTCTGAGAAATCATCTTACTTCTGTCCCACTCGTTTCCGGCAAAAGGCATAAACTCAATAAAGCGAACTGATAATGGCAAATGTTGCGTTAATTTGATAAAATCTACAATTTCATTTTCATTAAAACCTTTCATCAAAACTACATTTACTTTTACCTTAAAATCATTATTTAAAAGTAAATGCAAATTATCAACCACCTTCTCAAACTGATTTCTAAGCGTTACAGAATGAAATTTAGAAGCAATAAGCGTATCTAAACTCAAATTGATTTTATTGATCCCATAGCGCTTTAAAGTCTCAATATGGCGATCGATCAAAATACCGTTTGTTGTAATCGAAAGAGCAATTCCCAGAGTGGCTAATTTTGAAGCAATTTCAGGAAAATCTTTTCGCAAAAGCGGTTCGCCTCCTGTTAATCTAATTTTATCAACACCATTTTCTACGAAAGTTTGGGCAATCGAAAAAATCTCATCGGCCGTCATTAAGCTGGCTTTTGGAGACAATTCGATTCCGTCAGCAGGCATGCAATACGTACAACGCAAATTGCATTTCTCTAACAACGAAATACGCAAATAATTGTGTTTTCGTCCAAAATCATCCGTTAAAATGGTTTTAGAGGCTGTCATGATTTTTTCCTTTTAAAATATGAAAAACGTGCAATACATGAGGAAATACGGCATCCATAGATTCTCTGGCTCCGTTTGTTGATCCCGGCAAAGCCAAAACCAAACTTTTTCCTAATGTTCCTGCAACTGTTCTTGATAACATAGCATAAGGCATTCGTTGCTGACCATAATTGCGAATCGCTTCTTCAATTCCTGGAATTCTGCTTTCCAGTAATGGCGATAAGGCTTCTGGCGTAACATCTCTTGGAGATAATCCTGTTCCTCCGGTAAAAATGACCAATTGATGTTCTTTGGCGAAAGCCTTGGTTTTTTCCTGAATAATATCTAATTCGTCAGGAATAATTTCATAATGCGCTGTTTCTACTCCGCACGCATTCAGTTTCTCAACAATAACTTTTCCGGAACGATCTTCTTTATCACCCGCAAAAATAGAATCAGAGCAAACAAAAACTGCGGCTTTGATTACATTCGAAAATTTATTTTTAAAAGATGATTTTCCGCCATCTTTATTGATCAGTTTTATAGTCGAAATTTCAATTTCTTTGTCAATCGGTTTTAGCATATCGTACATTGTCAATGCTACAATAGATGCGCCGTGCATGGCTTCAACCTCAACTCCGGTTTTGTAAATAGTTTTTACATTAAAGATAATTTCGATCGTTAAACCTTCAATTTTATATTCTACAGCGGTAAACTCAATTGGAATTGGATGACAATCCGGAATCGATAAATGCGTATTTTTTACCGCAAATAATCCGGCCGTTTTCGCCATTTCAAATACATTTCCTTTTGGTACCAGATTGTTTACGACGGCATCAATTGTTTCCTGTTTGCTTACTTTTACAATTGCTGTTGCTGTTGCAGCTCTTAAGGTGTTTATTTTATGCGTAATATCAACCATTAGTATTTTGTTTCCAGGTGAATGTATCGTTTTCAAACATTTCTTTACCAAAAATTGGCACATCGGTTTTAATCCAGTTTACAATGGCTTCTGTCGCTTCATAAACCTGTTTGCGTCGTGTTGCCGAAACAAAAACGAACAAACAAATTTCACCTGCTTTTACAACACCTAAACTGTGATAAATATGCATACAGGTTAAGTCGAATTTGGCAAACGCTTTTTCTCGAATTGTATGTAAAGCCTCATTCGCCATATCTGTATAAGCCGAATAATCAATTGCTACAACAGTATTATCATGAATAACATCTGCACGAACTTGTCCTAAAAAAATATTATGCGCCCCAATCGTGTGTTTCGACTGATGTTTCGCAATCGACTCAGCGATAAATTCAGGAGCTATTGGCCCTTCTACAAATACATTTTTACTCATTATATTTTATTTTTAGCTGTGAATTTTACTCACAGATTTACACCTATTTTTTGCCACTAATTTCACGAATTAGTACAAATTAAACATTATGAAATTACTCTTAAAAACCATTTAATAAACTTTGTAATTCCTTTGTTCTGCTGATTGTTATTTGTGTTCTGCAATCAGCATACATTTTATTTGCCATCACACCGCCTTCGCCTTCCGGATAACTTTTAAATTTACAATTTGAGTCTCTAAATTTTATCCAGTCTTTTTGAGAGTTCACCAAATTTGTTTGATCTTTTGCCCCTAACTTCTTTTTTAACTGATTATAAATTGTATTCAATTGCTTATCAGCCTTTTCATAAGCCATATAAATTTCTGTTTCGCCCGTATAATCAACATGTTTTTGAGAGAAGGCAAATTGCGTAAAAAACAATAGAAACAATATTTTTTTCATAGAAGCACACTATTAAATTTAAAGAGTAATTTTTTCTTTTAATAATTGTTTCATTGCCAAAGCGCCTCCGGCAATACTTTTTATATTTTTAAACTGATGTTTCTTCAGCAATTCCACTGCCATTTTACTTCTGATTCCGGATTGACAAAAAATATAGATTTCCTGACCTGGATTCAGTTTTTCAATTTCATTCTCTAAATTCATTAAAGGAATCTGAATTCCATTTTTGAAGCTAATTTTAGGTTCTTCATCATAATTTCGAACATCCAGAAGAAGCACTTCATCAGAATCAATTTTACTCAGAATATCTTCTGCTAAAACTTCTTCGATTTCATTTTCATTGTTATTATACTTTTTCTGAAATTTTTCTGAATCAATTACAACATCTGTATTTTTATCAAAATCATATTTTTGCTGTTCATTATTCAAAATATTATACACTAGTATTTTACCACTTAAAACCTCTCCGGTTTCTAAAATCATTTTGACTACTTCGTTGGCCTGAAGCATTCCGATAATTCCAACTGTAATTCCAATTACTCCGGCATCTTCACAACTCGCCGAGTGAGTATTTTCATCAGGATACAAACATCTGTAAGTAGGTCCGTTTTGATAATTAAAAACCGAAACCTGACCCTGAAATCTAAAAATAGATCCGTAAACCATGGGCTTATTGGTTATTAAACACGCATCGTTTATGAGATATTTAATTGCAATATTATCTGTTGCATCTACAATAATGTCATAACTTTCAAATAAGGAAACGGCATTTTTTCCAGATAATTTCTCTATAATTGCATTCACTTTTACAAGCGGATTCAGTTCAGCAATCATCAATTTAGCTTCCTCTGCTTTGTATTTTCCAACAGCAGAACTTTTATAAATTACCTGACGATGTAAATTCGAAATCTCGATCACATCATCATCGACAATCCCAATTTTACCTACACCAGCCGCAGCTAAATAAGGTAGTATAGAAGCCCCCAAGCCACCTGCCCCAATAACCAGAACTTTAGCTTTAGATAATTTATGCTGACCTGCTTCTCCTATTTCCGGAAGGATCATTTGTCTGTTATAACGTGCTGTTGTATTCATGCCAATTTAATTTATCCTCCTGCAAAAGGAGGTAAAAGCGCCACAATATCATTAGTTTGTAACTTGTAATCTGCTGCTTTTGGTATAATTTTTTGATTTACTGCCACACTAAAAGACATGGCCTCAAATCGATATTTTTCTTCCAAATCCTGCAACAAATCCTGCAAGGATAATTCAGAAGAAGATATCTTTTCAAAACTACATTGTGTCTTTTCAGCTACAGCACCAAAATATTTAATCTCAATCATTATTTTAAATTTAAATTCTGAAAAATAAATTCATCTTCAAAATGTTCTTGAAAATAAGACGTCAGCCTTGAAGTATTTTTTACTACTTCTCCAATTACAATAATTGCCGGTGACGAAATTTCATTTTCAACCACTAATTTACGAATTGAACTTATCGTTCCTACTACTTTTTGCTCGGTATTTTTAGTTCCGTTTTGAATAATTGCTATTGGTAAATCATCTTTTCTATTTTGCTGATAGATCGAAATAATCTCTTCTAATTTATGCATTCCCATTAAAATAACCACCGTCGCATTCGATTTTGAAGCTAAGTGAACATCTTTAGACAATTCATGATTAGAGGTTGTTCCTGTAATTACCCAAAAACTTTCGGCTATCTGGCGTTGTGTTAGACTTATTCCAACCGAAGCCGGAACACCCAAAGCCGATGAAATTCCGGGAACAATATTGGTTGCTACGCCAAATTGTTCTGCATATTCAATTTCTTCACTTCCTCTTCCAAAAATAAACGGATCACCACCTTTTAATCGTACTACATGACCGTAACGATTTGCCATTGAAACAATCAATTCGTTAATCTGATCCTGCGTATAAGCATGACAACCCAATCTTTTACCAACAAAAACAATTTCTGCCTTTGTTGCGTATTGCAATAACTCTTCATTGACAAGCGCATCGTATAAAACAACATCAGCTTTTTCTAAAGCTTTGATTGCTTTTAACGTAATTAATTCTACATCGCCCGGACCTGCGCCTACAATCGTTAATTTTGGTGTTTTTAAATTTCGCATAGCTTTTAACTTAAATTGATGTTCAGGTCATTTACTTCGTCAACAGAATTAATATTAGTCAGATGAAAGTTTTCACTCTCGTCTATTGTGATAATTTGATGCGGAATCTTTGCTATCAAATTCATCATTTTTAAATCGTCATTATCAATTGCGCTTTTGATAATGGGTAATACTTTTTTAGAATAAATCCCAATTAAAGGATGCATTCTGCTTTCAGAAGCAAAAACGGTAATTTCCGCTTCCTGATTGTGTTTCGATATCAATTCTGATAATAATTCGGTAGAAATTAACGGAATATCACAACTCAGAATCAAATTAAATTCTGTTTCAGAATTTGTTAAAGCCGTATAAATTCCTCCCAAAGGCCCTTTATCAGTAATAATATCGGGTATTTTTTGGTATGCTAAATAGTCATATTCTTTATTATTAGTTATTAATTTTATCTTTGATGTAATGGGTAAAACTGCTTTAATAATATGCTCAATAAATGGTTTATTCTGAAACAGAACTAATCCTTTCTCTGATTGCATTCGAGAACTTTTTCCTCCACACAGGATAAAAACGGTTAGTGATTCCATATTAAATCATTTATAATTATAGTTATCTAACACATAGAAACATAGTTTTTCAGACCGCTTAAAAGTCGTTTCACTTTACATGAATACACATAGCTATGTGTGATAATGTGTTAGCATTATTACCTTTCCGCAAACTATAAAATCTATGTTTCTATATATTTAAAATTTAAACTCATTTTACGGAAAAATCAATTTTATACTTGCCATTAATATCACAGTTCCTAAAACAAATTTTAATGTTTTATTAGAGAAATACCCACTTCCGTAAAATCCACCTAAAACGCCTCCAATAACTGCAATTGGAACGAGATAAAAACTCTCGGTTGGAATCGTTTTTCCTCCTAAAAAGAATCCTAACATTCCTGCAAATGAATTCACAAAAATGAATAAACTTGATATTGCTGCAGATTCTTTAACGGTGGCCCAACCCAGGAACAATAAAATTGGACTGAGGATAATTCCGCCACCAATTCCTAACATTCCTGACAATAATCCTATTATAAATCCTATTGCCAATGCAAAAGGTAATTTGATTTCGACTGCTTCTTTTTCTTTAAAATTAAATATTCCAAACAATCTTAGTGCTGCAAAAACCAATACAAGACCTAAGATGATTTTATAAATCGTATTGTCTAACGTCACAAAACCACCAATAAACGCGGCAGGAACCGAAGCAATCGCAAAGGGATAAAACAGCTTTGGCTTGAAATAATTCATTCTGTAATAAAAGAAAAATGAAATGCTTGACACAAATAAATTCAACAGCAAAGCCGAAGGTTTCATAATCCCAACCGGAAAAGCAAAAATCGTCATCAAAGCCAAATATCCCGATGCGCCGCCATGCCCTACACTAGAATACAAAAAAGCAATCACAATTAACGCAGAGCTGAATAATATAATATTTTCGGAACTAAGAAGGCTCATAATTTTGTTTCGGGTTTTTATTTTTTTGTTTCAAGTTTCAAGTTTTTCTTGTTTAAGGCTTATGCTATATGTTTAAATTTACATACTGCCTTTCAAACGTTCACTCAATTCTCTTTATTCTATTCTCTTTATCTAAAAACTAATCTATTGGTAAAAGCGTAACGAGTTGTCCTTTTTTTAAACTTTCTACATCATTTGGAACAATTAATAAACTATTGGCGATAGCAAAAGTATTGAGCATTGCTGAACTCTGGCCGTTTAAAACTGTAACATGGGTTTCATCATACAACGCTTTTAAAAATAATGTTTTTCCGGTTGTATTGGTAACGTTATCATTTAATTTTCGAAGCATTTTCTTTAAATGAATATCCGAAAATCCCATTCTGTTTTTTATTGCCGGATATACATAAATATAAAAATTAGTTAATGACGAAGCCGGGTTTCCGGGTAAAGCAAAAACTAAAGTATCATTTTTAGATCCGAAAAACATTGGTTTTCCGGGTTTCTGATTGATTTTATAAAAAAGTTCCTGTACTCCGTTTTCTAGTAAAGCTTCTTTCACAAAATCATAATCTCCAACAGAAATTCCGCCTGAGATTAAAACGATATCATTTTTCTTTAAAATTTCCTTTAATGCTTTTTTAGTTGCTTTAAGATTGTCTTTTACTTTATAAACTTTCGTTTTTTTTATTCCGATGGTCTGAAGTGCAGCCTGCAACATCACGGAGTTACTTTCGTAAATTTTCCCTTTAGATAATTTCTGACCAGGTTCTACTAATTCGTTTCCCGTAACTAAAATTGCAACTTTTGGCTTTTTAAAAACTTCAACTTCAGTAATTCCTAAACAGGCTAAAAAACCAATTGCAGCGGGTGTAATTAAAGTATTTGCTTTAAAAACAACCTCTTCTTCTCCAATTTGCTCTCCTTTGTTACGAACATTAGCAAATTGTTCCGGCATTCTGGTAATTAAAATTGATTTTTCAGTCGCCATTACATGCTCTTGCATGATTACAGTGTCCGCATTATTGGGTACATGAGCGCCTGTAAAAATCCTTACTGCTTCATTTTCTTTCAGTTTTATTTTTGAATGATCTCCTGCCTGTGAAATACCAACTATATCATATTGATGTTTTTCGCTATGAATAAAAGCATAACCATCCATCGCAGATTGACGAAATGGCGGCATTGCAATTGGAGAATACACTGTTTCTGCCAAAATATATCCCAGTGATTTACTCACCTGAATTTTCTGAACTGGCATATTAGTGCTATTCTCTGCAATAATTGATAAGGCTTCTTCGACTTGAATCATGGTTGCTATTGTGTATATAAGCAAAAAATACTTATTACAAATATAAGTATTTTTACTTAGTTTAAATCATTAATAATCTAAAATTTTAAAAGAATATAAATTTAAGCTTAATTCTTCATATAGTTCCAGAAAAAACGACAAATAGCTTATTGTTCTGTTTAATAAATTTTACTTCACTATTTTTCTCCTGAAATTTCCGCTTGGTAAATAATACAACCATGCAAATCCAATAAAAAATAAAACAGCAGAAGCAATAAAAGCAGGCACAAGTATTTCTGTATTATTATCTAATGCATTATTAAGGGCTGCATATAATAACCAAATTTGTATACTTACATTTAAAATTAAAACGCAAATAAGTGTAGACAGTATAATATTAAGTTTATTAGGATTGGCGCGATTCTGACTTCTTCTAAAAGTACTCATAAGTATCTAATTTAGGATTAAAACTAAGCGTCTTTGTTCTCTACCATTGCTTTTACGTAAACGGCATTGTCTTTAAAAAACACTTCTAACTGAGGCAAAGCTCTTGGTGGAGGTCCCGCCAATACATCTCCTGTCATGGCATCGAATGAACCTTCGTGACATGGACAGTGAATAATTCCGGTTCCGGGTTTGTAAAATACAGAACAGGAAAGATGTGTACATTTTTGCTCATAAGCCCTGAAATCTCCACTTTCTAAATGAATCAATATATATGGAATTGTACTTCCTTCGATGACGAATCCTCTTGTACCTCCTACCGGAACTTCGTCTTTATTGCAAATAAAATGTTCTCCCTGAACACCTTCTTTTGGCATTAAATAAGATTTGGCAGCTACGAATCCGCTTCCTACCATTAATCCTCCGGAAACAAAAGTCAGGAACTTCGCAAAATCACGACGGCTTACCTGAGTGGATTCCAGTTTTTTTATTGGGAAATCTTTTTTCCAGTTTTCATTTAAATTATCTTCTTTTGACATGGATATAGATTTAATATATTCTTAATTCTTTACTTCCCTTAGGCATCATAATATTTACTTTGGTGTTTACTACTTCTTTACCAAAAATAAATGTATTGATTGGGGAACTATTTGGTCTCATTTCTTCGATTTCAGCTCTTGTTCCGTAGAACAATGCACCACTAGGACAAACAGTTGCACACATTGGTTTTTTACCTACACTTGTTCTGTCATAACACATGGTACATTTCATCATCAAATCGTATTCTTCCATTTTTTTAGGAACTCCAAACGGACATGCCATTACACAATTTGAACATCCAATACATCTTTCTGTATTTGCGGTATGAACTACGCCAAATTCGTCCTGAGAAATAGCATCAGCAGGACAAACATTCGCACAAACAGGATCTTCACAATGCATACAAACTTGTACAGTAGTCTGAATTGTTGAAGAACGTTCTACATAATTCACGCTTATTAATGATTCCTGTCCATTTGTTTCACATTCGGCACAAGCCATTTCACAAGCTTTGCAACCGATACAACGTTGCAGATCTACAAAAAACTCTTCGTTTTTATTGAAATTAGTTAAATTCATCGTGGCTTTTTTTATAGATTAAACACTTGCATAAGCTTCAGATTCACTTGATGGCGGCGCTATTGTTCCTTGTGGATATAGTTCACACGCACAAACTTTAAACTCGGGCATTTTTGAAACCGGATCTAAAGTTCCAATCGTTAATTGATTTGCTGATTTCATTCCTGGCCAGTGATAAGGAATAAAGACAGTATCTTTTCTAATTGTTTCAACAATATTGGCAGGAAAAAGTCCTTCCCCTCTTCGGGTTACAACTTTTATCAGCTCTCGTTGCTTGATGCCGTACTGGGCAGCAAGTTCCGGATGAATTTCTACCATTGGTTCAGGAAACTGATCTACCAGTTTACCAATTCTTCGGGTTTGTGTTCCGCTCAAATATTGAGAAACAACGCGTCCTGTAGTAAGGGTTATTGGATATTCATCATCTGTAACCTCACTAGGTAATCTGTAAGGAGCAGGATTAAAATGTGCTTTTTTATCTGGAGTACAAAATACTTTATCTTCCCATAATCTTGGTGTTCCCGGGTGATCATCTGTAGGACAAGGCCAGAAAACGCCCATATTATCTTCTATCTTTTTATAAGAGATACCAAAATAATTGGCTGTTCCTCCGTTAGAAGCAACACGTAGCTCATTAAATATCGCTTCGCTATTTTCGTATGTAAATTTATCTTCTTCGCCTAATCTTTTAGCTAATTCTAAAAATATAGAGGTGTCTGTTCTTGCATCTCCGGGAGGCGTAACCGCCTGACGAATTCGAATAACACGACCTTCGGCTGAAGTTGTAGTTCCTTCTTCTTCTTCTTGCAAAGATCCTGCAAGAACGATATCTGCATGGCGGGCAGTTTCATTCAAAAAGAAATCAATACAAACATAAAACTCTAATTTTTCAAGTGCCTCTCTTACATAATTATTATTAGGCAATGATACTAAGGGATTAAAACAGATAGAAAGCAAACCTTTGATTTCTCCTCTATGAATGGCATCAATAATTTCATAAGCCGATAAGCCTTTTCCTGGTAAATCTTTTTCGTCGATTCCCCAAACATCAGAGATGTACTTACGATGTTCCGGATTTTCAATGTCTCTGTTTCCAGGCAATTGATCGCACTTATGTCCGTGCTCTCTTCCTCCCTGTCCATTTCCTTGTCCGGTTATTGTTGCATATCCACAATAAGGTCTGCCAAGTCTTCCTGTTGCCAGAACTAAATTGATACAGCCTACCACATTATCAACTCCTTTAGAATGTTGTTCGATACCACGAGCGTGAAGTAAAAAGCTTGTTTTTGCTTTTCCCCATAATTCGGCAGCAGCTTTAATCTTTTCTTTATCGATACCCGTAATTTCCTCAGCCCATTCGAGCGTATTGTCTTTTACAGCATCTATTGTTTCCTGAAAACCTGAAGTGTAATTGTCTATAAAATCGTGATCCAGCATATCGTGATCTACCAAATATTTTAGCATAGCACCATACAAAGCAGAATCTGTTCCCGGTTTTATATCCAGGTGAATATCTGCTGTTCTTGCCAACGGAATCATTCTTGGATCGATAACAATTAATTTCGCGCCGCGATCTCTGGCTTTCCAGATCCAATGGGTTAATGTTGGAAAAGTTTCACTAATATTTGCTCCGGTAACGATAATTACTTCGGCATGTTCTAAATCAGAATAATTGTTTGAAGCACGATCCAGACCAAAAGCTTTTTTATTTCCGGCCCCGGCGCTTACCATACAAAGTCTTCCGTTATAATCCAGATTTCTAGTTTTTAAGGCAACACGGGCAAACTTTCCAACCAGATAACTTTTTTCATTTGTTAATGATACTCCTGATAACATTGCAAAGGCATGTTTGCCATATTTGTCCTGAATTCTTTTGATTTCAGATACGGTTTTATCCATTGCTTCATCCCAAGTAGTTTTCTCGAAACCTTTTCCTTCTACTCTTTTTAAAGGATTTAAAAGACGGTCAGGATGGTTATTTTGCAGATAACGCTGAACTCCTTTTGGACATAAACGTCCTTCATTAAAAGGAAATTCCATCCATGGTTCAAAACCTACTACTTTATTTTCTTTTACCAATAATTGAATCCCACATTGCATTCCGCAAAAACAACAATGTGTTTTTACTACCTCATCTGGTTCATCTCTACCTTCGTAACCATCTTTTGGTGCATAATTTAAGTGCGGTCCAAAATCTTCAATAATTTTTTCGGTTGATACGGGTAATTTTGCCATGTCTATTTTTGTTTTTTTTGTTTCAGTTTTAAAGTTTCAGGTTTCAATCCAAAACGTGGAACTTGAAACCTGAAACCTGAAACTTTCTTTTTTTTATCCAAATAAGCTTCCGCCACTATCTAATCTTGCTTTTAGGTGTGCTTTCGCCAAACGAGATCTTTTTCCTTCCGGACTTAAATCAAGATGCGAGGTACCGTCTTCATGTGTAAAATCAAAACCTAATTCCTTGGTAACAATTTTTAAATCATTAATATGAAGTTTGGTAGCAAATTCTTCTCCGGTATGCGGACAAACTGCCATTCCCATTTTCATTCCTTCCTTTTTATAAATATGAGCTCCAATCTGTGCGGGACGCTGAATAATGTGAAAGAATTTCCCAAACGGAATCCATATCAAAAACATAATAACGGTTACGGCATGAAGAACAGCAAGGAAATCAAAAGCAAATCCTTTCATGAATTGATAAGAATATGTAAGACACAATCCTGTAACTGATATCGCAATCAATAATATAAGCGGTAATAAATCTCCTTCGAAAGTTTGAGTTGCAATTAGTCCCGGGTTAGTTAATCTTCTTCGCAAATAATAAACAGATCCTATAATAACTAACCATGAAGACCAGTTTAATGCGTGAAAAATCAAGAATGCCATCACAGATCCAATTTCGAAATCCATCATTTTAAACCCAAAAAAATGAGCTTCATAAACCGATATTGAGTTTTCTGCCAATGTAAAGTGAATCCATCCAAACGTAAGCGGGATTGTTATTGCAAAAGCAGATAAGCATCCTAAAGCAATGCAAAAGTGAGCTGCCCAACGGTATTTACTTCTAGGATAAATGAATTTTTGAATTACAACGTTTTCAACCGTTTCTTTACCTAAAAACCACATATGAGAAAATATTTTTCCCGTAAATAGAAATTTTATACTACGCTTGAAATACATCCACGTTGGCGGACGCTGCAACCAAACTGAATATCGGTATACAATTCCGAAAAATGCGAATACTGTCCCAAACAAGTAGGTTACAAGAGCAGCATCAAAATTTTGCAATTGTCTTGATCCGTAAAATACTAGTACTATAGTGAGTACGGATACAAGAGTTGCAATAAGTAAGGCTTTGGTATTAAACGTTTTATTTTTCATCCTTAATTTTAATTTAATGATTACTTTTTAACTTGGTTTCTCACAACCTTTACGATTATAGAACCACCAATTGATACCTGTAGCTAATATAGCAAAAAAAGCAACACCAATAAAGAATTGATTTACAGTACCATTAGCAGAAAGATTATTTCCAATTAATTTAGAAAAGATAAATGGTCCAAATGCAGCAATTGCAGCTGTCCAACCGATAACTCCGGCTGCCTGACGTTGGTTTTCAGCAAAAATAATTGGGTATTGTCTAAAAGTACCAGCATTTCCAATTCCTGTAAAGAAGAACATTGCTAAAATTACAGTTACAAACATAGGGAACTGTTCCATACTTGTTGGTGCCACTAGTCCTTGTGTTACCAGGATAATTGAACCTCCTAAAATTCCTAAACCAGTAATTGTAGTAAGAATTGCACCTCCTACTTTATCAGCAACGAAACCAAAAGCAATTCTACTTGCAGATCCAATAAGCGGACCGTAGAATGCATATACTAAAGGATCCGGTGCATTAGGGAAATCTCCATATAAAAACTTAATCATTAAAGGAAAAGCTGCAGATAAACCTGCAAATGTTCCGAAAGTCATTACATAAGTAATGGTACAATACCAAGTATGTTTATTAGAGAAAATATCCATTTGCTCTTTAATAGAAGCTTTCATTGGAATACTTCTTAGGTAGAACCAGCTTATAATAGATAATATAATTAAGAAAGGAGCATACCAGAATGCAGCTGATTGTAGGTATATTTCCTGATTTTTAACTGCGGTATTCCCCGGATTAAGATCATTTAAAATTTTCTCAGCCATTTTTGGGTTTGCGTTTGCAATCGCTTTAGCTTTGGCTTTTACCGGCAATGAAGTAAACAGAACAACTTTATCATCAGATTGTATTGACGTAGTAACAGAATCAATTACATTTTTCTTTACGTTTGATAAAATCTTAGTTTGTACCTCAGCATTAAGAGCAGAGAAAACTTCTTTTTGTTTTTCTATACTTGCATTCTGAAAAACAGCTACTGTTTCTTTAGGATCGATACTTGTAAAAACCGATGCTGCTCCATAAATACCAACACTAAGAACAAGTGGGGTAACAAATTGAGCTACAGAAACACCAAAGTTTCCAATTCCGGCCTGAATACCAAGGGCAGTACCTTTAAGTCTTTTAGGAAAGAATAAACTTGTACTTGGCATGTACGAAGAGAAATCACCTCCACCAAAACCAGTTGTAAAAGCTAAAACTGCGAATACCCAAAACGGAGTATTTACATCCATCACTGCGAAACCAATCCCAATTACAGGAATTAATTTAATTGCTGTAGCAAAAGAAACTACATGTCGTGTACCAAAAATTGGTAAAATAAAAGTGTGTATAATTCGTAGAAAACCTGCTGATAAACCAGGTATTGCTGTTAACCAAAAAAGCTGATCTTTAGAAAAATTAAATCCTAATCCGGGCAATTTTACGGCTATTACACTCATCATAAACCAGGAGGCAAATGATAATAGTAATGTTATAGTTGTTATTGTTAATGTTTTCCAGGCAATTTTACTTCCGCCAGAACTCCAAAATGCATCATCTTCTGGGTCCCATTTGTCTAACCAAGTTTTCATATTTGTATATTTATTAAATTATTTGTTATTAATGATTGTCTTCTATATGTCTGTTAAAATTTGGAGATTTTGTTCGCATTACATTTATAATTGTTCGATGCATCCAAAGCAGGCAAAGAACAGAAATGACGAAAATAAATATCCACGAGCTGGTCCAGAGTCCAGTATAATTAAGTAAGTAACCAAAGATGATAGGGCCAATGAATCCGCCCAAACCACCAATTAAACCTACCATTCCTCCTACTACTCCCACTTCATTAGGAAAATATTCGGGTATATGTTTATAAACAGCAGCTTTACCAATTCCCCAGGAAATACCAATAAGAATTACTAAGATCACGTAAACCCAAAGATTGGCGCTAAACTTAATTTGTGTGATACCCTGAGCTAATAATTCTTTCTTTTTTACTTCCTGATTTTGTTTGACAACAATTTCCTGCCAGGAATTTTTCACTGGGAAAATTGCGGTTTCATGATCTTCCGAGACTTCTTTTTGATTGATTTTATGCACTTTGCCATTAACCACTATTGCATCTGCAGAAATTTCAGTCACGACTCCATTACTAGTGGCCAGAACTCCAGGTCCGGCAGTAAAGATTTCCATTTTTGGGAACATTAGTAAAAAACTAATTACTATAGAGGAACCCAGCACCCAATACATCACTTTTCTTGCCCCGAACTTATCTGACAGATAACCTCCAAATGCTCTAACAACTCCTGATGGTAAACTAAACATGGTGGCAAACATTCCTCCCATTACTAATGAAGTATGATAAACGTTCATGAAATTTGGTACCAGCCATTGCGAGTAGGCCACAAAACATCCAAAAACTAAAAAATAATAGGCTCCAAATCTCCAGACTCTGACATTTTTAAGAGGAGACATCAATTCTCCCATAGTTTTTGAAACTCCCGGATTGACTTTATTTTTAGCAAAAACAATAAAAAGTATTCCTATAAATACTAATACGGCAGCATAAATAATGGGTAACATTTTCCATCCGTTTACCGGATCTGTTTCTGAGAAGTTATTTAATAAAGTTGGTGCAATAAAGGTCGTAATCGCAGCACCTGCATTTCCCATTCCAAAAATTCCTAAGGCTCTTCCCTGCCAATTTTTAGGATACCAAATTGAAGTATATCCAATTCCGACAGCAAAACTTGTACCTACCAATCCGAAGAAAAAACTTAGAACGGCAAAACTCCAAAAAGAAGTAGCAAATGGAAGAAGAAAAAGCGGAATGGAGCATAATAACAACAAGACAGAAAATATAATTTTACCACCATATTTATCTGTTAAAATACCAATAGGAAGTCTAAAAATAGAACCTGACAGAATAGGAATCCCTAATAACCAGCCAGTTTCGACTACCGTCCAGTTGAAAATTCCTTTATCTACAAGATAAGTAACCAGAACTCCATTTAATGTCCAACACGCAAAACACACTGAAAAAGCCAGCGTATTTAAGAACAAAATTTTGTGAGATTGAGATAGATTATTCATATAAAAATATTAAAATATCTAATTTTAATTTATTAATGAGTACTTGCTTCCTCAATTATAAAGCAAAATTAGAACGTTAGATTCTTACAAAATATGATATATATCATATTAAAAGACATTCTTATCCTTATTACAAAACAAACAACAAACACCTAACTATCAGGTAGTTCAAATAAAGCAACAATAGTATTCTTTTAAAGGCGAGGACTTTACAGATTAAAATAATTTTGTAAGTATTTTCAATCTGTCTGTAAATGATATATTATTTTGATAATTCTTTTAATAATTTTAGTAAATGCGAATAAAATAATATGTGTTTTAAACTTCTATCAAAAATTAACACAATAAAAATAAGAAAATATTTGCAGTAAATAACTAACAATTAATTATTTATAAAAATAAATTAGAAAAAGCTTCCTTTTTTTCAATCCCATTCTTTCATTTATTATAAAAATAATTACGATTCTTTTTCTTATAAATTAAAAATATAAATCAATCATTTTTAAATTTAAAAATTACGTATTTGGTTATAAATTAGTCAGGATTTGACGTTTTTGAATTGCTTTTGAATGGGCTAAGTTTTTAAAAACGAGAAAATTAAGTATAAAATACTACATTTTCAATCTGTTCACAACTACTTTTTTAACATTTGTAAAAATTTATCCAACAATATCAAATAACTGAATATCAGTTACTTAAAAACAAAAAAAGTGACGTCCATTTTTTTTATTTTGCTTTAGATTAAAAAAAAATGCACAAATTTTTGGATTTTATTATATTAAAATTAACTTTGTCTATAGGATTAGTAGAGTATAAAAATATTTGAAACCATAAAGAATTATATTTTGAAAACAACCGAAAGCATATCGTATTACATTCTTCCTAAAAAATATACTTATAACACAGTCTGTTATATGTGCTTCTGTTGCTAATTCTTAGCATTTTTTTCGTTTACATTCGATATCTCTTTTTCATCGAATCGATTTAAAAAACGAAATTTAAAATACACCTCAAGATTACTTATTGAAATTACAAAAATCTGTTTGATACTTTAATTTGTATCAAAAAGGATTGTTGAAATTGTACCTATATATTAAAAAGAAAAATAACTAATAACTAAAAAAACTAAGATGAAAAAGACGCAAAGTTGTTGCTGTAAATAAAAAAAGCCATTTCTGCGGCAACAGAAATGGCAAGGCTTAAAGAACATTTATCACTAAATCAAGAATACCATTAGAGAGTTGAAAAATCAACTTTCAAGGCCTCTTGTTAATTACTTAAAACCAGTACAAAGAAATGAAAAATTTTTTAAAAATAAACTCATTACTATTTCTCTTGCTTGTCACGGCAGGAATTAATGCCCAAAATACAACACCTCTTATCCAGTCTAAGCTCGACGGAACTGTGGTAGACGACGTTACAAATCAGCCTATTATAGGCGCTTCGGTTGTTATTAAAGGAACAACTCACGGCGTTCAGACAGACGCTGAAGGAAAATTTTATTTTCAAACCGGTCAAAAATTTCCATACACTTTAATTGTAAGCTACATCGGATATAAAAAGGCTGAAATAGTAGTAGATAAAAACCCGATTACAATCAACTTAAAAGAAGAACGTCAGGAATTAGATGAATTGGTAGTGGTTGGATACGGTTCTCAAAAGAGAAAAGATATTACAGGTTCTGTAGCATCGGTACCAAAAGCCAATCTGTCTCAAGTCACCTCATCTGCCGATAACTTATTACGTGGTGCAATTCCCGGAGTGGTAGTCACACAAAGTTCAGGGCGTCCAGGCGCTTCTTCGAGTGTGCGTATTAGAGGGGGAAATTCGATTACAGCTGGTAATGAACCGCTATATGTTGTAGACGGAATCTTAATTTATAACGATAACAATAATAGTACTGCAGGTGTTACGAATGCAGGTGCAACTGTGAATGTACTTTCTACTATTAACCCGGCTGACATTGACTCTATTGAAGTGTTAAAAGATGCTTCGGCAACTGCCATTTACGGTTCTCGTGGTGCCAATGGTGTTGTGATTATTACAACTAAAAAGGGAACAAAAGGACAGGATAATATTTCCTACCAGGGATATTTTGGATTTCAGAATGTTTCGAAAAAACTAAACTTAATGAATGCCAGCCAATGGGCAAGTTTACGTAATGATGTTCAGGCAAGTATTGGTCAGGCTCCTTCTTTTACTCCGGCTCAGATAGAAGCTTTTAAAACATCAGGAAGTTACGATTGGCAAGACGCTCTTTTTAGAACTGCGGCTCCTGTACAAAATCATCAGTTATCATTTTCAGGAGGAGATGAACGTTCCAGATATGCTGTTTCAGCAGGATATTTCCAACAAGACGGAATTGTAATTGCATCGGATTTTAAAAGAATATCGCTTCGTGTGAATTACGAAAGAAACTACTCTGAGAAATTTAAATTTGGTGTAAATGCCAACTACAGTAATTCGATTTCTAATGGTGTTGGTACTAATGGCGGTGCTGCTGCAGGAAGATCTCCAAACCCATTAGTGGTAGCTTTATACCAACCTCCGGTAGTACCTATAAAAAATGCAGACGGGACTTATAATTTAACCAATAATCCTTATGCAACTGCTGTAAATGGTATTATAGCAAACCCTATTAACGATTTGGTAAGTACCACCAACGAAACTAAAATAAACAGAATTTTAACCAGCTTATTTGGTGAATATAAAATCACTAAAAAATTGGTAGCAAAAGTAGCGGTAAGCGGAGATGTTATCGATACCAAACAAAACTATTATGCTCCCTCAACCACTACTAGTGGAGCAGGAACAAAAGGTTTAGCTTCTGTTGGAGATCGATTGGTAAGCTCTGTACTGAATGAAAACACTTTGAACTACAATACGACTTTTGGCGAAAATCATAAGTTCTCCGCTTTAGGAGGATATACACTTCAATACACTCAAGGTGAAGTTGTAAATGCGGGATCCAATACTTTTGTAAATGATGCTAATACTTACAACGCTTTGCAAGATGGTGTTGCTGTAAAACCCTATAGTGATGCATTCGAAAGTGTGTTGAAATCATGGTTAACCAGAATAAATTATTCGTATAAAGGAAAATACAACTTTACTTTATCTGCACGTGCCGATGGTTCGTCAAGATTTGGATCAGAATCTCTTTGGGGTTATTTCCCTTCGGCAGGATTTTCATGGAATATTACCGACGAAGATTTTGCTAAAAATATTAAAGGTGTAACCGAAGCCAAACTTAGACTTACAGCTGGAACAACAGGAAACCAGGAAATTGGTAATTACCTTTCTCTTGCGCAAATGGGTTCTGTAAACTACGCTTTTGGAGGAACATTGCAAACAGGATTAGCTCCTACCCGATTGGCAAATCCGGATTTAAAATGGGAAAAAACAAATCAATATAATGTTGGTTTAGACTTATCATTATTAGACCGAAAAATCAATTTTGTTTTTGATGTGTATTACAAAAAAACAAATGATTTATTGATCAACGTACCAATTCCGCTTACTTCTGGTTACGCTACAGTTTTAGAAAATATTGGAGGAGTTGAAAATAAAGGTATTGAAATTGGTCTGACAACAGAAAATGTAAAAACAGAAAATTTCTCATGGAACTCCAATGTTGTATTCTCTGCAAACAGAAACAAAGTACTTTCGATAGGAAACGGAGTAGATCAGTTTTTTCCGGTAGTGCCAAACGGATCTTTATTACAGCAACAACCCGTAACAGTAAAAGTAGGATTGCCATTAGGAACTTTCTGGGGATATAAAACAAACGGAATTTTCCAGACTCAGGAAGAAGTTAATACTCAGCCAAAAATAAACAGTTTAGCCAATACAAAAATTGGAGACAGAAGATATGTTGATACTAACGGAGATGGTGTAATTACTGCCCTTGACAAAGGAAATCTGGGAACTTCTCAGCCAAAATTTGTTGGAAGTTTCAGCAACACTGTTTCTTATCGTGATTTTGATCTTAATTTCTCTTTTCAGGGATCTTATGGCGGAAAGATATTTAATGCTTTAAATCAGCAATTAGAGATCTCTACTCTTGGAACAAATGCAAATGTTACTCTTGATGATCGCTGGACACCAACTAATCCAAGCAATGAAATCCCTAGAGCAACGAGTTCTCCTCTTGGAATCGTTTCTGAAAGATATGTAGAAGACGCTTCTTTTTTAAGACTAAAATTAATCACTTTAGGATATACACTACCTAAAAGCGCTTCATCAAGATTAGGTGCTAAGAGCATCAAATTCTATGTATCTGCTGAAAATTTAATTACATGGACAAAATACACTGGTTATGATCCAGAGGTAAGTTCTTATGAACAAAACAACTTATATCCTGGAATTGATTTTGGTTCTTATCCAAACTCTAAAACATTCATTTCAGGTCTGAACATAACTTTCTAAGTAAAAAATATACACAATGAAAAAGATAATAATAACAATCATACTAAGTGCCGGTTTATTTGCATCGTGCACAGATTTAGAGGTAACACCTACCTCTTTTGTAACCGAAGATAAATATTTTAAAACTCAGGATGATGCTGTTGCAAGTGTAACTGCTGTTTATGCCTCTTTAAGTCTTGATCCGGGAGAACAAAGTTTATTTGGCAGAAACCTTTATTTCTTAACCGATATGGCTTCTGATTATGCAGCAGCAGGAGTTTCGGCAACAAACCCACAAGTAAGAGCTTTGAGCAGTTTAACTCATGATGCTACTTCTGATCGTGTTCAGGTAGCGTGGCGCCAAATCTACAACGGTATTAACAGAGCCAATGTTTCTATTGATAATATTCCTAAAGTAACAGGAAATGAAACTGTTAAAACAAGATTAATCAATGAAGCAAAATTCATCAGAGGATTACTGTATTTTCAGGCCGTTCGTCTTTGGGGAGGAGTTCCTATCGTATTGCATGAGCCAACCTCTATACAATTAGAAAGTTTAAAATCGAGAAGAGAAACTGTAGATGCTGTTTACACTCAGATTATTTCAGATTTAAATGCTGCCGAAGCTTTACCAGCCACTTATCCTGCAAGTGATGCCGGACGTGCTACATCAGGAGCGGCAAAAGCAATTTTAGCCAAAGTATATTTAACTCGAAAAGATTATCCAAACGCTATTTTAAAAGCGAGAGAAGTTATCAATGGAGGTTACGGATACGGACTTTTTGAAAGTTTTCAGGATATTTTTACTAAAACAAAGAAGAACGGAAAAGAGCATATTTTCTCTGTTCAGTTTGAGCCAAATCAGGCAGGAAACGGATCTAGCGGAAGCACTTTTCAGGCCACTTCATTTATTGGTTTCACCGCGACAGAACCCGCAGATATAATCTCAGACGTTGCTTTATTTTATGATATTTATGCAGCCGGAGATACCCGAAGAGATGTAAGTTATGCCAAACAATTACCAATTCCGGGAACGGCTAATGTTTATACTTTCCCGAAACCCATCTTTAAAAAATATATCGATTTTACCAATTTAGCAACTCCGGGCAACGTAGCTATTAACTTCCCGATCATCCGTTATGCAGATATTTTATTGTCTTTAGCGGAAGCGATAAATGAACAGGGAGCGCCAACTCCGGAAGCTTACGAACTGATCAATCAGGTAAGAAGAAGAGCTTTTGCAAAACCAATTACAACTCCGGACCCTTCTGTAGATTTATCAGGATTAACGCAAGCCACTTTTAGGGCTGCCATTCAGGAAGAACGCAAAAAAGAATTTGTTCAGGAAGGACAACGCTGGTTTGATTTAGTTCGTTGGGGCACTTTGGTTACCGAAGTAAAAAAAGTAACCGCTAAAAATTCTGTTTCAGAAAGAAATAATCTATATCCAATTCCGCAAAGCGAAAGAAGTATTGATCCGGTTGGTTTACCACAAAACCCAGGATATTAATTAAAACCACAACCAAAAAACTATAATTATGAAAAATTTCAAATTTAATAGTACAATCAAAAGCTCGCAAAAAGGGCTTTTGATTACTGCATTGCTTGTTGCACAATTTGGTTTTACACAAAACAAACCAGAAGAATTTAAAGGCGTTATTGGTAAAACATTAGCCGATTCTAAAGAATACTGGCCAGATCCGGTAAAAGCGCCTGAGGGTGCTCCAAACGTTATCTGGATTTTACTTGACGATGTAGGATTTGGAGCTTCAAGTTCCTTTGGAGGTTTGATACAAACTCCCACTTTCGATCAGTTAGCGAATAATGGTTTACGATATACAAATTTTCATACTACAGCAATTTGTGCCCCTACCCGTGCGGCATTATTAACCGGAAGAAATTCAGGAAGAGTGCACGTTAGCGGATTTTCTCATACCATTTTATCAGCTGGATTTCCAGGTTGGGATGGTAGAATTCCTTCTGATAAAGGAACAATTGCCGAGATTTTACGTGAAAACGGATACAACACTTTTGCCGTTGGTAAATATGGTGTAACTCCGGATGAAGAAGCTACAGATGCCGGACCGTTTGACAGATGGCCAACCGGAAAAGGATTTGATCACTTTTACGGATTCTTGGGTTCTCAGACAGATCAATACAATCCTGATTTGGTAGAAGATCAGGTTCATATTAAATCTGACGGAAGACATTTAAACGAATTGATTACAGATAAAGCAATAAGTTTCATTCAGAAACAACAAAAAGCCGCACCAGGAAAACCTTTCTTCTTGTATTATGCACCCGGAGCAGCACACGCACCGCATCAGGTAGCTACAAAATGGAGTGATCCTTACAGAGGCAAGTTTGATAAAGGATGGGATGCTTATCGCGAAGAAGTAATTGCCAACCAAAAGAAATTGGGCGTAATTCCTGCCAATGCGGTTTTGCCGGAACGTAACCCATTAATTACAGACTGGAAAAAACTAACTCCGGATCAGAAAAAAGTATATGCTCGTTTTATGGAAGTTTATGCCGGGTTCTTAACCTATACCGATTATGAAATTGGAAGAGTCGTGAATTACTTAAAAGAAAGTAATCAGTTAGAGAATACCGTAATTTTTGTTGCAATTGGTGATAACGGAGCTAGTAAAGAAGGAACTACTGAAGGAACAATTAACCAAAGCTTGTTCTCACAAGGCGGTTCTGATGAAGAAAACCTAAAGAAAAACTTAGCGAATATCGACGAAATTGGTACACCAAAAGGACTTAATACTAATTATCCTTTAGGATGGGCTCAGGCAACAAATGTTCCGTTTAAAAACTGGAAACAAGACGCACAATCAGAAGGAGGAACACATAATCCGTTGATTGTTTATTATCCAAAAGGAATTAAAGACAAAGGCGGAATCAGAAATCAATACAGCCATGTAACCGATTTATTGCCAACCACATTAGATATTGCAGGAATTAAAGCTCCGGAATATATCAAATCAGTAAAACAGGATATTATTCAGGGTTCTTCTTTGTACGCTTCATTAAATGATGCTAAAGCAGAGTCATTACACAAAATTCAGTACTACTATATTTTTGGAAACAGAGCAATCTATAAAGATGGATGGAAAGCCGGAGCGGCACATTTACCGGATTCGTTTGCTGTGAAAAAAGCGTTAGGAAAAAATGAAAAACCTGCCGAAAGCAACTTTGATAATGATGTTTGGGAATTGTACAACTTAAACGAAGATTTTAACGAGCGTAATAATTTGGCTAAAAAATACCCTGAAAAATTAGCTGAGCTTAAACAATTATTTGATGAGCAAGCCAAAGAAAACAATGTTTATCCGCTAATCGACTGGCAAGATGTATACAACAGAAGAATACACAATAACGGTGCAGATAAAGGAAAAACACTTCAGGATTTAGTAAAACAAGTAACGAAAGGCGGAAATACTGAAAACGCAGGAAAAACCGGAAGTTCTAACTAATATCAATTCTAGAACCTGCAAGTTGCTAAAATCTTGCAGGTTTAAATCATCCTGTAAATTTTCAAAAAATTCTCAGGATAACATCTTTACAAAATGAAAAAAATAAGAAATAATATAGCCAGTTTTACATCGCCTCAAAAAGGGCTTTTGATTACTGCATTGATCCTTTCGCAAATAACTTTTGCGCAAATAAAACCGGATCCCAACTACAAAGGTGTAATTGGTAAAACTCTGGCGGATTCTAAAGAATATTGGCCTGATCCTGTAAAAGCACCGGAAGGTGCACCTAACGTAGTCTGGATTTTATTGGATGACGTTGGATTTGGAGCTACAAGCGCTTTTGGAGGTTTGATCAACACGCCTACTTTCGAGAGTTTAGCCAACAACGGTTTACGTTACACCAATTTTCACACTACCGCTATTTGTGCACCAACACGTGCCAGTTTATTAACCGGACGTAATGCTCATGCCGTGCATGTTGGAGGTTTTTCGCATACCGGAACTTCAGCAGGTTTTCCTGGCTGGGACGGAAGAATTCCATCATCGGCAGGAACGATTGCCGAGATTTTACGTGAAAACGGATACAATACTTTTGCTGTTGGTAAATACGGAGTTACTCCGGATGAAGACGCTACAGATGCGGGACCGTTTGACAGATGGCCAACCGGAAAAGGTTTTGATCATTTCTACGGATTCTTAGGTTCTGAAACCGATCAGTACAATCCTGATTTAGTCGAAGATCAAACCTGGTTAAACGGAAATACAAGATTAAATAGTTCCGGAAAAGACAAGTCGAAAAACGAGTTTACAGCAGATTTAAAAGGGAAACATTTAAGTGAATTAATCACAGATAAAGCGATTACTTATATTGATCGTCAGAAAAATGCAGCGCCAAACAAACCTTTCTTTTTGTATTACGCGCCGGGAGCAACACATTCGCCACATCAGGTAGCCAAAGAATGGAGCGATAAATACAAAGGCAAATTTGATGAAGGCTGGGATGTTTACCGTGATAAAGTCATAGCCAACCAAAAGAAATTAGGTTTAATTCCTGCCGATGCCAAATTACCAACGCGCGATTCTTATGTAAAAGCATGGAATACTTTATCTCCGGATGAAAAGAAATTATACGCTCGTTTTATGGAAATCTACGCCGGATATCTGGAATATACAGATTATGAAGTAAGCCGCATTGTAAATCATCTGAAAACAATTAATCAATTAGACAATACTGTTTTTTACATTGTTTTGGGAGACAACGGAGCCAGTAAAGAAGGAACTGAATCCGGAACAATTGATGAACCATTGTTTAAAAAACTTTTTGGAAAAAATTCTAAAGAAGCTGATTTAAAAAATAATCTTGCCAAAATAGATTTACTGGGAACGCCAGATGCAATAGAAGGAAATTATCCTTACGGATGGGCACTAGCGGCAAATACTCCGTTTAGAAATTTGAAACAAGATGCACATTCTGAAGGAGGAACGAGAAACCCCTTGATTATCTCTTATCCAAAAGGAATTAAAGCTCGCGGAATTCGTAATCAATACGGTCATGTAAATGATATTTTGCCAACGACTTTAGAAACTATCGGAATTAAAGCGCCGGCAACAATTAAAGGAATTGCTCAGGATTCTATTCAGGGAACTTCACTGGCGTATTCTTATGCTGATGCAAAAGCGCCTTCAAGACATAAAATTCAATATTATTATATTTTTGGATCAAGAGCATTGTACAAAGACGGATGGAAAGCTTCGGCACCACATCATCCTGATTTTATTGATATTATAGATAATGGAGCTTTGGCCAAAAGTACAGGTCCAAGTACGTTTGATACTGATGTTTGGGAATTATACAACCTGAATACTGACTTTAACGAAAGAGTAAATCTGGCTCAAAAAAATCCTGAAAAGCTAAAAGAACTTCTGGCAGATTTTGATGATCAGGCCAAGAAAAATAACGTTTATCCTTTTATTGACTGGATAGATGTTTTGAAACAACGTCTTCACAAGAAAAATAAGTAAAAACCCCGTCATAGCTATTAAGTTTATTTTAATAGCTATGATATTAAATCAAGTAAATTATGGCAGCAACAAAACCATTGATCAAAAAAGGCATTTTTGCCTTGGTCCTTTTAGTAATTGCAGTAGGCTTTTACTACCTCACGATTTGGGTAACGCCCTATTACGTGCAACATAAATTTGCCGAAAAAACGCTGGGCGTTGTCAATACGCCGCAATTTGGAAATCAGCCTGATGCTGAAAACAGCAGAGTAATTCCGCTACCTAATCCTGACTTTTTGTATTCGAAAATCAATTATGATTTGAAAGAAAATGTATTGAAAATTTCAGGTATTGTACCCGATTCTACTTATTGGTCGATCTCGGCTTATCAGGAAAACACCACTAACTTTTTTGTAGAAAACGAAGAAAAAGTAAAAGCAAAATTCGAATATTATTTAGCGCCTGAAGGAAGTACTGCTGAAGTTTTGAAAAAGATTCCGAAAGAGAAAATCATTTACAGTCCAACAACAAAAGGATTGATTCTGTTTCGTTATTTAGTTTCGAAAGCTTATCCGGTAAAAACATTGGCAGAATTGCAGCACGGTGTTACGGTAGAGAAATTAGGGAAGTAAATGTGAGCTTTGTCATGGGACGCAGATGACACGGATTTGCTTTGCAAAAACGCGGATTTAAACGGATTTTTTTTGTTTTAATTCGAAAAAATATCACTGGTAAAAACGAGTAACTCGACAAAGAATGTCTTAGCCCCGATAGAAGTGGAAATCCTTTTGTGGCGGGGTTCGCCACAAAAGATTGGAACGGATAGCGGGATTAGCTCCTAAAAAAAAATGTACATATCAGCTTAGACAAAGTAACCACAAGGCTTGTCATTCCGAGGAACGAGGAAACTCCGCGAGTAACTCGACAAAGATTGGCAATTACTAGACGGAGCTACTTGCGAAGATCCCTCGTTCCTCGGGATGACAAAAATGAGGGAAGTATTGAGAAATCAAAATATTCAACTTAAAATCAAATAAAAATGGCTTTAAATCAAAAAATTAAAAAGATAGGTCTTGCCGTGGCATTGATCATTCTGGCTATTGTATTCGGAAGCGCCGTTGGCGTTTATAATATTAAATCCGGAAAAAGCGATTCGCAACGCATTATTGGCAACTGGCAAACTGTTGATAAAGACAAAGACCTCAACTCGGCCGATTTACTTACAATTGCACAAGTGGCAGTTTACGGTCCTTATGCCCTGACTAAAAAAGAAGTGATTTACTTAAGTACAAATACTGATAGCGAAGGAAATGCAATAGATCCTAAAGCGGATTATGTAATTAGCGGGAAAAAACTTGATGCTAAATACTGGAGTATCACAGCATATGACGAAAATGGTTTTTTAATTAAAAACCCAATCAACAAATACAGCTATAATCTTGAAGATGTAAAATATGAAGCGGATAGTACTTCGTATAAAATCAATCTTTCAGGGACTGAGAAAAAAGAAAACTGGTTGCCTATCACGAATGTTCAGAAAGCAAGTTTAATTATTCGTTTGTATTTACCATCTGAAAAACTGAGAGAGAATTTAACGGTTGAAGCACTTCCAACCATTCAAAAAGTAAAATAAAATAGTAATAAGGATTATAACAAAATTTGAAAAATCTTATAAATAAAACTCGACTAAATCCATAGAATTAGAAGTTTATTTTATTTATTTTTACGTTTACCAAAACATACTGATTTTCAATAGGGTTATAAACATAAAAATTAGAAATCATGAAGAGAGTCGACTTTGAAATAATAGGGAAAAAAATCGTCGTAGGAACGATTGTTTTTTTAGTTCCGCTAGTCATTTTGGCGGGAGGTTTAGCACTAATTAGTAAATTTTTAAAATAAAAAATCATGGCAATAATAGATCACAATTCAAGAGGCAGATTAACGAGAGATTTAAGCATTAGTTTCTTAATATATTCATTGCCAGTAGTGGCAATATTTTTGTATTTTAAACTCACAAATGGCGTTGTAGCAGAGTCACATCTTACATTACCATCGTTTTTAGAATTCACAAAACCTGCTTTCGAAAACATTCGCACCTGGGGATTAACCGCTTTTATGCTCATTCTGGGAACTATAGAATTTATAGCGGGTTTGTACGATGACGAATGGACAGGCGAAGAACGCAAAGTAGATATTGTTTGTTTCTTAGCGCCAAAATTGCTTTTACCACCTGTAATTGCTTTTTTCAGCTTAACAGCCTTGCCTTATTTAATCCCAAATTTGGCGAACTCACTTTCATGGGTTCCGTTTTGGGGAGGATTTTTCCTGATCGCAATCGCCGATGATTTAACACAATACTGGTACCACCGTTTGCATCATCAGATTCCGTTTTTATGGAGATTTCACAGAACGCACCATTCGGCTCCGTATATGGGAATGGCGATGGCATCAAGACAAAACTTTATCTATACGGTTTTCTTTTCTCAAATTTATCTAACCGCTACATTAACGTATTTAGGTTTAGGATTACCGGCTTTATTTGTTTTGGTGATTAAAAGTTTTATCACTCTTGGAGCACATTCTAGTATAAAATGGGACAAACCTTTTTACAAATACAGAATATTACATCCAATTGCGTGGGTTCTTGAACGCTTAATCTCCACTCCTGCAACGCATCACGCACATCACGCAGATACAAGCGGCGATGGTGTTGGACACTTTAAAGGAAACTTTGGTAACATGTTTTTTATCTGGGACGTAATTTTTGGAACGGCTTTAATTACCCGTAAATATCCAAAATCATACGGAATGAAATCGTACAAACAAGAAGAATGGTACGCACAATTTTTGTGGCCAATATTTAAATCTAAAAAAGAAGGAAGTGCTTTGGCAGAAGGAGTTTTAGCCGTTCCGGTAAGAGCTAAAGCAGAGACAGTTGTTGCTTCGGCACCTATTTATCAGGAAGAACCGGTTCAAGTATAAGAATATGAAAAAAAATAAAATAACGACGCTTTTAGTAGGTTTCGCCATTGTTGCCCATGCACAAGCGCCAAAACAAGCGTCAACTTTTACCCAAAAATCAAATGAGGCAGTATATTCAAAGTTAAACTTTGATGATACTGCCGATTTTACCGATGCCAAAAGAGGCTTTATTGCCACTCTTGCTGATGGTAAAATTCTATCTAAAACCGGAAATGTTGCTGTAAATCTAAATGATTTTGCTTTTATAAAAGGTAAATCTCCCTCCACGGTAAATCCTGCTTTATGGCGTCAGGCGCAACTTAACAACATCAACGGATTGTTTAAAATTACCGATGGCGTTTATCAGGTTCGTTCTTTTGATGTCGCCAATATTTCGTTTATCGAAACCAAAACCGGTTATGTAGTTATTGATGCCTTAACGATTGGCGAAGCTTCGGCAGCGGCATACGAATTGGTCAAAAAACATGTTGCCAATAAACCTATTCTTGCGGTAATTGTTACGCACAGTCACGGCGATCATTACGGAGGTTTAGAAGGTTTGGTTGCAGCAGAAGATATCAAATCCGGAAAAGTAAAATTCATCACGCCAAAAGGCTTTTATGAAGAAGCTGTAAGCGAAAATGTACTTTTAGGAAACGTAATGCGACGAAGAGCCGGATATCAATTTGGTTTAAGTTTAGAACGAAGCGCAACAGGTCAGGTCGATGTAGGTTTAGGAAAACCGTTTTTATCAGGAGGTTCTTCCTCACTTTTACAGCCTAATTTTGAAGTCGAAAAAACAGGACAAAAAATTACCATTGATGGTTTGGATTTAGTTTTTCAGCTTACGCCGAATTCTGAAGCTCCGGCCGAACTAACGGTCTTTGCTCCTGCTCAAAAAGTGTTCTTTTCTGCCGAAATCGCAAGTCATACCTATCATAATGTTTTAACGCCTCGTGGAGCAAAAACCAGAGATGCAAAAGCCTGGGCAGGATATCTGGATGAAGCTATTGATTTATTTGGAGATAAAACCGAATTCATCGTTCCGTCGCATACCTGGCCGGTTTACGGACATGACAAAGGAATTACTTTCCTGGAAAAACAAAGAGATTTATACAAATACGTACACGATCAAACCGTGCATCTTGCCAACAAAGGTTTGAACAAAGACGAGATTGCCGAACAAATAAGACTTCCTGCCGAATTAGGCAAAGAATGGTACAACCGTGATTTTTACGGAACGGTAAAACACAATGCCAAAGCAACGTATCAGTTTTATTTAGGCTGGTGGGACGGAAATCCTGCTGATTACGATAAACTACCTCAGGTAGAATCGGCTAAAAAATATGTAGAATGGTTTGGCGGTGAAGAAGCAGCTTTGAAAAAAGCAACCGAAAGTTTCCAGAAAGGCGAATACCGTTGGGTTGCCGAAGTTTTGAAACATGTAATCTTTGCCAATCCGGAGAATGTAGCTGCTAAAAATTTACAAGCCGATGCTTTCGAACAAATCGCCTATCAGAGTGAATCCGGAATTTGGAGAGATTTATATTTATCCGGAGCCAAAGAACTTCGCGAAGGCGTAATTGTTCCTAAAAACCCGGTAAATCGTGCCGCAGGATTTTTATCTACCCTAACTCCTGAAGCTATTTTCGATTATTTATCAGTTACTGTCGACGGAACAAAAGCAGCCGGAAAAGACGTGAAATTGCGTTTCATTTTCCCTGAACTGAATAAAAACATCTTGGTTTATCTTAAAAATGGCGTTTTGCACCAAAGTCAAACCCGACCAAATGATAAAACCGAATTTACCCTAACCATCCCAAAAGCCAAGTTTGTAACCCTATTATCAAATCCCGAAACGGCAAGAGAAATTCTGACTTCAGACGGCGTTAGTTTTGAAGGTGATCCGTTTAAATTCAGAGAATTGGCAAGTGTTTTTGAACCTGCAAATCCGTATTGGAATATTGTAACCCCTTAAAACCAAAATGATGAAAAATAAAATATTTAAAAATAGTATCGCAACCGCAATCTTGCTTTTTACAGTTGCAGGTTTTTCTCAGAATAAAAGTTCGAATACCGTTTCGTTAGACGTGTTTTACAGTAAAATTCAGAACGAGAAAAAGCCACAAATAATTGATGCCAGAGGTCCTGAAGAATTTGCTTTGAATCATATTAACGGAGCAGTAAATTTTAATCTCGAATCTAAAGATTATGCTGCACAAATAGCAAAATTAGACAAATCGAAACCTGTTTTCACCTACTCTATTGGCGCGGGAAGAAGCGTTTGGCTGGCCGATGATTTATTAAAAAAAGGTTTCAAAGAAGCTTACAGTCTTGAAGGCGGAATCGCCAACTGGATTGGAAACGGAAAACCTTTTTACGCCAATTCTAAAAGCAAATTGACGCTAGCAGAATACAAAAAAAACATTGCCGAAAACAAAGATGTTCTGGTAGATATTGGTTCAATATATTGTGGTGCTTGTAAAAAAGTGAAGCCTGTTTTAGAAACCCTCAAAGCGCAATACGGTTCTAATTTAAAAATCGTAGAAATCGATCTTGAAGACAGTCCGCAAGTAATCGCCGATCTAAAAACCGTAAAAGTTTTTCCGACTTTAATTTTATACAAAGACGGAAAAATTGTCTTTAAAAAAGAAGGATTAGGCGATCTGAAAAATGATGTTGATCTGGCTTTAGCGGTGAAATAAAAACGAATCTTTTTTTTCAGGAGCTAATCCCGCTATACGTTCCAATCTTTTGTGGCGAACACCGCCACAAAAGGATTTCCACTTCTATCGGGGCTAGGGCAATCGTTTTCATAAGAGCATTTTTCGTCTTGTTTGTCATCCCGAGGAACGAGGGATCTTCGCAAGAAACTGACACATGCAGAGCTACTAACGGAGATCCCTCGTTCCTCGGGATGACAAAAATGAGCATAGATCTTTGTCAAAGTTTTAAACTTTGACAAAGATTTTTACCAAGTCAATCATTTCCAAAATATAAAATAAAAACCATGGCATTATCCAAAGCAAAAAAAATTATCCTCCCCATAGTAATTGTACTTTTTCTGTTGGCTGTATTTTTATTCTGGCCCATCAATACTGACGGAACATTAATAAAACCGGACCAAAAATTACTGGAAGGAAAAAAGGAATTCCTGGCTGAAAAAGTTTCTACAGACAGTTCCTTTAAAAAACCTAATATCATTATTATCCTCGCTGACGATTTAGGTAAATATGATATTTCATTATACGGAGGAAAATCGATACCAACACCTCAGATTGATTCTTTGGCGGCTTCCGGGGTAACTTTTCAGGACGGTTATGTTTCCGCTTCGATTTGTTCGCCTTCGCGCGCGGGTATCCTAACCGGACGTTATCAGGAACGCTTCGGACATGAATTTCAGCCCGGAGATCGTTATCCAAAAAACAATCTGGAATATTACGGATTCAAGTATTTAATCAATACCAATAATTGGCGATTAAACCCAAAAATCAATTACCCAAACGAAGCTTCGATTGCGACGCAAGGTTTGCCACAATCTGAAATTACGTTTGCTGATCTCGCCAAAAGAGAAGGTTATAGCACAGCAATTATCGGAAAATGGCATTTGGGTCACAACAAAGGATTTTTTCCTTTAGACCGAGGTTTCGATTACCATTATGGGTTTTACCAGGCATTCTCGCTTTATACTCCAGAAGATGATAATCCGGATATTATCAACCATCATCACAAAGATTTTACCGATAAAATGATTTGGGGAAATGGTCGTGTTGGTATCGGACAAATTCGTCGTGATACTACCATCATTCATAACAAAGCCTATCTAACCGAAACATTCGCTGATGAAGCCGAAGCTTTTATTGATAAAAACAAGAAGAAACCTTTCTTGCTTTACGTCCCATTTAATGCGCCACATACGCCTTTTCAGGTTCGCAAAAAATACTACGATCGTTTCCCGAACGTAAAAGACGAAAATAAACGCGTTTATTTTGCCATGATCAGCGCACTTGATGATGCTGTGGGAAGAATAAGAGCGAAAGTCAAAAAAGAAGGTCTTGAAGATAATACACTCATCATTTTTGCCAGCGACAACGGTGGCGCCGATTACACTTTTGCAACTACAAACGCGCCTTTAAAAGCCGGAAAGTTTTCTCATTTTGAAGGCGGAGTAAATGTTCCGTTTGCACTTTCGTGGAAGGGAAAAATCAAACCGCATACGATTTATAAAACTCCGGTAAGTACATTAGATATTTTCGCTACGATTGCCGCGGCGATACATTCTGATTTACCAAAAGACCGTGTTTATGATGGCGTTGATCTTGTAAGTACCGTAAACGAAAATAAAGAAGCACATAAAAATTTATACTGGCGTTCCGGTGATGCAAAAGCGATTAGAAGCGGCGATTGGAAATTAATCATCAGCGGGAAAACGCACGAAGAATGGCTTTATAATTTAGCTGCAGACAAATCTGAAACAACAGATCTGGCTCAAAAAAATCCTGAAAAAGTAAAGGAATTACACCTTGCTTTACAAAACTGGGAAAAAGGTCTTGTAAAACCTTTATGGCCAAATCTAACGCATTATGAGTTTGATTTTGGCAAACAAAAATATTTTGTTGATTTATAGTCAGCATCATACAAACCCGACAGGTTTTAAAAACCTGTCGGGTTTAACTCAATATCTCTTTTTTACATCGATTCTATGAATTGCCTCCAGCTTTAGCTGGAGTTTAAAAATGAAGATATTCAAAGGCTTTAGCCAAATAAAAGTTCGGCTAAAGCCAATTTCATTAAAATAACAATAATCTCCAGCTAAAGCTGGAGCCTATTCAAAAAAATTAAAACCATTAAATAATACCATGTCAACCCCAACCAAATCATTCAACATTCACGAAGACTGGACTGTCGTAATTCTCGGATTTATAATCATCGGGATTTCTCTTTTTGTTTTTCTTCCCGAAGTTCCCGTTTTCAAGTGGTCCACCGGAACCGATTTATTCCAGGATGTATTCGATTTTGAAAATCTGAAAATCCTCGGATTACAATTTTTATACCTGATTTCTATCGGAACTTTAGGCGCATTTTTGATCGGTAAATCAGTAAAATACTTTTTATTGGGCTTTCCTGTGGTGTATATTTTAACCGTTATCGCACTCATTATTGCAGGAAATACCGAAGTAAAAGGACTGAATCTCGAAGCTGTAATCTTCAGTTTAGCGATTGGTCTCGCGATTGGCAATTTCTTCAAACTTCCGGAATGGTTTCGATCGGCACTTTCTACAGAAGTTTTTGTCAAAATAGGATTGGTATTATTAGGAACCAGCGTGATCTTTTCAGACATTCTAAAAGCAGGTTCTTTAGGATTAATCCAAGCTTTGGTTGTCGTTTTATCCGTTTGGTATTTTGCTTTTTGGTTGTGTAAAAAACTAAAAGTCGACGACGAATTGACTATGATGATTTCGAGTGCAGTTTCTATTTGTGGCGTTTCGGCTGCGATTGCCACGTCGGGAGCGATTAAAGGCGATTCGAAAAAACTGTCTTATGTTATTTCGATTGTTTTGGTAACCGCAATTCCTATGATGATTTTCATGCCAATAATTGCTAAATATTTCAATTTCCCCGAAGAAGTTACCGGAGCGTGGCTTGGCGGAAGTATTGATACATCTGGCGCGGTAGTAGCTTCTGGTTCTTTGGTTGGTGAAACTGCTTTGAAGATTAGCACGATTGTAAAATTCTCTCAAAATGTATTACTAGGAATCGCCGCTTTTGCCATCTCAGTTTATTGGACGTATACCCACAACAAATCGGCTGAAGCTGTTGAATCAAAACCCACTTTGAGTGTTATTTGGGAACGTTTTCCAAAATTCATTATTGGCTTTATTGCCGCTTCATTGTTGTTTTCTTTCCTGCTTACTTCTGAAACCCGAGATGGCGTAAAAGATAGTTTGAAGAACCTGCAAGGTATTTGGTTTGCTTTGGCTTTTACAAGTATTGGTCTTGAAACGAATTTTAAAGATTTGTTGAGTAATAATAGCCGTAAGCCTTTGTATGCGTTTTTAATCGCACAATTATTCAATGTGATTATCACGCTGATTATTGCGTTTTTGTTGTTTGGTAAATAAGCACAATCATTGTCATTGCGAGGAACGAAGCAACCACACTAACAATTTACATACAACATTTGACTTTGCAAATGAGGTTGCTTCGTTCCTCGCAATGACTTTGCGCAAAAAAACTTTGTCAAAGTTTGGAACTTTGACAAAGTTAAAACAATGATGTTCAATAAAAGTACCCACAAGCTTGTCATCCCGAGGAACGAGGGATCTTCGCAAGTAGCTCGACAACGATTATCGCCATTTCTTTGCGGAGTTTCTAGTGTGATCCCTCGTTCCTCGGGATGAGAAACAACACGAAAATATTATTATGAAAATGATGCCCCTAGCCCCGATAGCAGTGGAAATCCTTTTGTGGCGGTCCCGATGGCTATCGGGAGCCACAAAAGATTGGAACGGATAGCGGGATTAGCTCCTGAAAAAAAATGGTCTTATTATAAAAATCAGCATGACAAAAATGAAAAAGATGAGATAAAATCCATTTCTACAATATGAATAAATTAAAATATCAACTATAATGAAAAAAACAATTATTACGCTAAACCTGCTGCTATCAGTTGTTTTAGTTTCGGCACAAAACAAAACAACTTCAGAAAAACCGAATATCATTTTAATCATGGTCGACGATATGGGTTATTCTGATTTAGGAAATTACGGTTCCGAGATTAAAACACCCAACTTAGATAAATTAGCCAGCGAAGGTTTACGTTTACGCGAATTTTATAATAACTCGATTTGTGCACCAACGCGCGGATCCTTGCTTACCGGACAATACCAACACAAAGCCGGAATGGGATTTTTTGATGTCAATTTGGGTTTACCTGCATATCAGGGTTATTTAAACAAAGAATCTTTAACATTAGGCGAAGTTTTCCGTTCGGGAGGTTACAGCACTTTGCTTTCCGGAAAATGGCACGTAGGTTCTGAAGATCAGGCGCAATGGCCAAATCAAAGAGGTTTTGATAAGTTTTACGGAATCCTGAAAGGTGCGTCGAACTATTTTGATACGAAACCGCTGCCTTTTGGTAAAACGCCTTATCCGGTAAAACTGATTCGCAATAACGAGGAATTACATCCTAAAGATGATTCGTATTATTTTACAGATGAAATCGGGAACAATGCCGTGACTTTTTTAGACGAGCAGAACAAAGAAAATAAACCGTTTTTTTTGTATTTGGCTTTTACGGCTCCGCATTGGCCATTGCAGGCAAAACCGGTTGATATTGCAAAATACCGGGGCAAATTTGATGAAGGCTGGGATGTTTTGAGAGAAAAAAGAATTGCAAAACTAAGAGCAAACGGAATATTACCGGCAGATCAAACGGTTTCTCCAAGAGATCCTGAGGTTCCGGAATGGAGCAAACTAACGTATGACGAAAAGCAATTCTGGAAAGCTAAAATGGAAGTTTACGCCGCAATGGTCGATAATATGGATCAAAATGTGGGGAAAGTTCTGGAGAAATTAAAGACTTTAAAAAAGGATAAAAACACGCTTATTATTTTCATTTCAGACAATGGTGCGCAAGGTGGTTTCAATACTTATAATCCGTTAGGGAGAGGTTTGGTTCGAAACGACGGACCAGTTGGAACTTCGGGATCGTTTGATTATCAGGAACAAAACTGGGCGTATTTATCGAATACTCCGTTGCAGCAATATAAAAATAATATGCACGAAGGCGGTTTCAGTTCTCCGTTTATTGCGTGGTTTCCATCAAAAATAAAAGCGGGTAGAATCGATAAAGGAACGGGGCATATTATTGATCTTGCTCCTACTTTTTACGAATTGGCCGGAATAGAATATCCCAAACAATATAATGGTGTGACGACAAACCCCTTGGTTGGAAGCAGTTTGTTGCCTGTTTTATTTAATAATGTTTCGCAGGTCGATAGAGGCGCACCATTATTTTGGGAAAGAGCCGGAAACAGAGCCGTAAGAGATGGTAAATGGAAATTGGTTTCGACTTATCCGTCTTACGAATGGGAACTTTACAACATCGAAACCGATCGCGGCGAAACCACGAATGTCGCACAACAAAATCCGGGAATTGTGAATACACTTTCGGCAGCTTATTTTGATTGGGCAGATAAAACCGGAGTGGTTGAATACAGTAAATTCAAATTAAAAACGGAGGTAATGCCAGGCGGCGCAGCTTTGAAGAAGTAATTGGTAGGAATTATTTTTATTCGATGTTGAAAATTTTTCACGCAGATTGAGCAGATTTTATTTTTAATCTGTTTAATCCTTTAATCTGTGGCTTTAATTAAAAAAAACATAGAAACTTCACGAAATAATTGACTCAAAAAAGAGCATTTTATTTACATAAACTACTTAAAGACAGAAAAATAAGTATAAAAATTTAACCAATACTTATTTTTTTGTTTTTTTTATTTCATCAACTAAACACTCAAACAATTAAAAATCAACACATTAAATACAATACCATTTCACACATCACCTCTTTCCTCCTTACTTCTTCAAATAAAATTTAAAAAACTTTTGGTTTTTATTAGATTAAATTTAACTTTGTCTATAGAATTAGTAGAGTTTAAAACCAAAAGAACTACATTTTGAAAACAACCGAAAGCATATCATTTTACATTCTTCCAAAAAAATATACTTATAACACCTTTTGTTATATGTGCTTCTGTTGTTAATTCCCTCACATCCTATTCGTTAAAAATCGATTTTCATCCAAAAAATCAGCATTTTAAAAACGAACTTTCTTAAACCTCAACGGTTTTCTTATTGAATATTAAACAATCATTTTGCTGCATTTTTTGCATCAGCAAGGATTATCACGCATAACTATAAATCATCCAAAAACAATAATTTAATACGAACAAACATGACACAAATACCACTACAAAACTGCTCCTAAATATTTCTGCGGCAACAGAAATGGCTAGGCTAAAAGAACATTTATCACTAAATCAAAGAATGCAGAAAGGATCGTTTTAATCCAACTTTCCGGCATTCTTTAATTACAAAAAATCAATAACCAAGAATGAAAAAAAATACCAAAATTATTTTATGGATTAGCATTTTGTTCATCTCCATAGGACTAAATGCTCAAAATACAGAACCAAATATTCAATCGAAACTAAACGGAACGATTGTAGATCAAATATCAAATCAACCTATTATTGGCGCTTCGGTAAACATAAAAGGAACTACACACGGCGTTGAAACGGATATTGACGGAAAATTTTATTTCCAGACCGGACAAAAATTCCCTTATACCTTAGTCATTAATTACATTGGTTACAATTCGAAAGAAGTTGTAGTAGACGGAAGTCCTGTTGTGATAAAACTAACAGAACAAGTTGAAAAACTAGACGAAATAGTAGTTGTAGGTTATGGCACATCGGCTAAAAAAACCTTTACAGGAGCAACTTCTAAAATCGATGCAAAACAAATCGCCAATCGTCCGGCACAAAGTTTTGATCAGTTACTAGGCGGTCAGGCTTCAGGATTAAACATTGTACAGCCCAGTGGATCTCTAAACAATACTCCGGTAATCAGAATTCGAGGGATCAATTCGATCACAAGTTCGCTTTATCCTTTAATTATTGTTGATGGTGTTACGGTTTTTACCGGAACTGCCGGAGGTGCGATTGGTAACAACCCGTTATCTGACATTAACCCAAATGATATCGAATCGATTGATGTTCTAAAAGATGCATCGGCCGCAGCGGTTTACGGATCTCGTGCAGCAAATGGCGTTATCGTGATTACCACTAAAAAAGGGAAAAAAGGAAAAGTAAACGTAAATTATGATGTTTGGGTAAGCTGGAATAAAGCAACGAATTTACCTAAACTTTTGAATGCCGAAGATTATGTAAGCATTAAAAACGAAGCCAGAACAAACGCGGGACTTACGCCTGGTTTTGCTTTAGGACAAAATGCTGACGGATCGACAATAGGAACCAATTGGTACGATGTGGCATATCATACCGGAGTTTCTCAAAATCATAATCTTAGTTTTTCTGGCGCAACTAATTCTACGAGTTATTTTATTTCAACCAATTATTCGAATCAAAACGGAATCTTGAGAACCAATGAATTCGTACGAAAAGGGATTCGTTTAAATTTTGAACATAAATTAAACAACGCCTTAACTTTAGGAACGAATTTTTCTTATAACAACTCTCTAAATTCAGGCCCTAATTCAGGATCTTCGACACCCAACTCGATCGGATCTTCGGGAGGAAATGCTGTTAACACACAATATATTGGTTTACAGCCTTTAGGAAGACTTACGTATATTTTACCATCAAACGTTTCGGTTTACAATCCTGATGGTTCTTATAACATCAACCCGAGTAACGGAAATATTGGATACGGTGCAAACAGTCCTTCATTGGGAGTTTTTAATGCCTACAATTTGCAAACGATTTTAGATTTGGATAAAAATACTTCTGAAAATAACACTTTTATTGGAAGCATTTACGCAGAACTTGAAATCATCAAAAACCTAAAATTCAAAACGGTTTACGGCATCAATAATTTTGTGGTAGAAAACAAAGAATTCAGAAACCCGTATAGCGGTGACGGTTTTTCGACTAAAGGTGCTGCAACAAACTCTAACACAAAATATTCAAGATCAAACTGGACGAATACCCTTACCTACGCTACTGTATTCGATCAAAAACACAGTTTGAAAGTACTTTTAGGACAGGAAAAAAACACTCGCGAAATTGACGGTTGGGGCGCTATAAAAACAGGATTAACAGATCCGTTTTTTACCAGTTATCAAGGCGGATTTACAACCATTGCTCCTGGCCCTTCTGTTCAGACCGAAAATGTATTGCTTTCTTATTTCAGTAGTATTGCCTACGATTATGACAAAAGATATTTGCTGAATCTTAACTTTAGAAGAGACGGATTATCCGCTTTGGCATCTGGAAATAAATGGGGAAATTTTGGAGGTGCTTCTGTAGGATGGAATATATCTGAAGAAGATTTTTTCAAGAGTTCTTCTATAAAAAATGTTTTAAATGCCTTTAAAGTTCGCGCAAGTTATGGCGTTGTGGGTAACAGCGAATTAAATGATTATGCTGCTTTATCTCAATATTCGGCAGGGACTTATGCAGGAGTTCCAACACTTAATTTTTCGCAGTCCGGAAATTCAAACTTAAAATGGGAAACGAGCAAAAAGCTTGATTTCGGAATCAACTTCGGATTGTTTGATAACCGCATTACTGTTGAAGCTGATTATTACAAAAACAACATCAACGATTTGATTTTGAATGCGCCTCAGTCTTTATCACAAGGAATTCCGAACAACTCTATTGCAGCAAACGTGGGTTCTTTATACAACAAAGGTTTTGAACTTAGTGTAAATGCAAACATCATCAATGGTAATGATTTTCAATGGAATGCCAATTTTAATTTGTCGACCATCAAAAATAAAGTGACTTCTTTAGGCGGATACGGAGATATTTATCCAACGGTTTTAAGCACTTTCGGAATTCAGAATATTACAAGAGAAGGTTATTCTGTAGGATCTATTTTCGCCGTACCAACGACTGGCGTAAATCCTGAAAACGGAAACCGTGTTTATGTAAATGCCAATAACGAAGAAGTACAATACAATGCACTTACAAAAGCTTTTACGTATTTAAATGGTGCTACTGCTCCGGCAATCGACAACTATCGTGACGGGCGTATTCAAGGCCCTTCATTACCTACTTATTATGGCGGATTAAACAATAATTTATCGTACAAAAATTTCGATTTAACGATTGGTCTGACTTTCTCTGGCGGAAACAAATTGTACAATGGTACAAGATCGACTTTATCTGATCAGCGTTTCTTTAACAACGGAACTTTTATAAAAGACCGCTGGACAACACCCGGACAAGTTACAGATGTTCCAAAATTAATTTACGGAGACAGTTTCTCAGGAGGTTTCTCTTCCAGTAACTCTGCTTATGTAGAAGATGGTTCTTACTTAAAAGTAAAAAACATCATTTTAAGCTATAGAATTCCGGTTAAGAACGAATTGGTAAACAAATACATTTCGTCAGCAAAAGTATATGCGCAGGGATCTAATTTACATACCTGGACAAAATATCGCGGATCAGATCCGGAGATTTCAATCAACGGAAACTCAATCAATTCAGGAAAAGATCAAAACGTACCGGCCAATTCAGTAGTATTCACTTTAGGACTTAATGTAGGATTCTAGACATTAAATCTTAATTAAAAATAAAAACATCATGATTTTCAATTATAAAAAAAGCATACAAAAAGCCTTCATTATTACACCATTTCTAGCCTTATTATTGGCCGGATGTAGTGATAATGCTTTAGATACTGTTCCGGAAACGAGCATTTCTACCGAAACTGCTTTCAGCACACCAGCCAAAATTTTAGGTCAGGTAAACGGGCTTTACGGTCAGTTTAGCAATCCTTCTTTTTACGGCGGACGTTTCATTATTTTTAATGAACAAAGAGGAAACGAATTCAGCCAGAATGATGGTAATAATTCAACCGGAGCCAATGTTTGGAACCAAACCATAACCTCATCAGGAGATTTTGTAAACTCAGTTTGGAGCGTTGCTTATACGACGATTAACTTTTCGAATATTCTAATTGATAATCTGGCAAATTCTACTGTCATTACAGAGGATCTACGTAAAAATTATATTGCAGAAGCTAAATTTGTAAGAGCAATTTCGTACTTAAGTTTAGTACAGACTTATGCAAAACCTTATGCCCAAAATAGTGCTGCATTGGCGCTTCCGCTAAGATTAAAAGGAAACACTTCAGGCGGATTAAACGATCTTGCTTTTAGCAGCGTTGCCGATGTTTATACGCAGATTTTAAAAGATCTTGACGATGCAGAAGTCGATTTGCCGGAAAGTTACGCAACAGGAATTCTAACCGCTTCAAGAGCACATAAAGCCTCTGCAATTGCCTTAAAAACCAGAGTTTATTTAAGCAAAGGCGACTATGCAAAAGTAATTACCGAAGCCAGTAAATTAGTTCCTGCAACCGCTCCTTTTCAATATGTTTCCGGAAGTTTAACACATCGCTTAGAGCCAAATGTTGCGACCGTTTTTGGAGGTTCTTATGTTGGGAACGAAGCTATATTTTCGATTCCGTTTACCACTGCTGCCGAAGCTCCGGCTTTGCAAAGTGCTCTAGGTGGAAATTACCTAACGCCTGTTATTTATTTTAATACAGCAGCCATTATTGCTGATCCGGTTTATGCTTCTCCAACTTCTGCAGATGCCCGAAAAGGTTTGGTGATCACGAATGCAAACGGGCAAAAATTACTGAACAAATTCAAGAAAAATGGTGCCCCTTTTACTGATTATGTTCCTGTGATTCGTTATGCCGAAATTTTACTGAATTACGCCGAAGCCGCTGCTCAAAACGACAATTTACCTTTGGCGAGAACTTTATTATCAGCGGTTCGAAATCGTTCTGATGCTGCATACATCTTCACCACGGGAGTAACCACAAAAGAAGAATTAATCGGGACTATTTTAAACGAAAGAAGAATCGAATTGGTAGGCGAAGGATTCCGTACTCCGGATTTATTGAGAAGAGTTCAGGCACTTCCTGCAAAAACAGGAAATGCAGGTGCTGCTCCTGAAGTTTTGCCTACAGCGGCAAATTATGTTTGGGCAATACCAAGTAACGAATTGGCATATAACAAGCTGGCTCCGAGATAGCATTAGAATTTTAGAAAATATAAAGCATTAAAAACAAAAAAGAAATAACGAAATGAGAACTAATTTAAAATGCCTGGCTATAATCTTCGCTACGACGGTTATCAATGCACAGCAAAAAAATACCGTCGAAAAGATTTTCATCAACGGTAATATTATTACGGTCGATGCCAAAAATAGTACGGCACAAGCAGTTGCGGTAAGCAACGGTAAAATTCTTGCGGTTGGAACTAATAGTAAAATCGAAAAATTAAAAGACAAAAACACCATTGTTGTCGACCTAAAAGGCAAAACCGTTGTACCGGGATTTATTGATGGTCATAGCCATTTTATGGGTTTATCGCGATCAACTACTGTAAATGTTGGTTCTCCACCAATGGGTGACGTTAAAAATATTGCAGATTTAGTAGCACGTATTCAGTTTTTTCAAAAGCAAAAAAATATCGCTCCAGGCGAATGGATCGATGCTTACGGATATGACCAGGATCAATTAGAAGAAAAAAGACATCCGAATAAAGAAGATCTCGATGCTGCTTTTCCTAACAATCCCGTTACGATTACAAACATCAACGGACATATGTCGGTTTCGAATTCGTATGCTTTAAAACTTTCAGGGATTGATGCCAATACAGCTAATCCTCCTGGTGGAGCCATCGAAAGAAAAAAAGGAACTAACGAACCAACAGGATTATTACAGGAAAATGCCAGCCGATTATTGAAAAGACCAGCAAAACCTGCTCCTACTCTAGACGAACAATTAAAAGGTTTAAAAGAGCAACAATTGTTTTATGCAAGCAACGGAATTACAACTGCTCAGGACGGATATTCAAGTTTTGAATCGGTTGAATTATTACACAAAGCGGCAGAAAGAAATGAGTTGTTTATCGATATCGAAGCTTTGCCGGGTTATCCAACTTTAGATAAAGTATTAGAAAATCCTGCATACAAGTTTGGTGTATTAAAAAATCACCTGAAACTGGCGGGAACAAAAATGATTGCTGATGGTTCTCCTCAAGGTAAAACGGCATTTTTTAGTAAATCCTATTTGGTAGAAGTTCCGGGTTGTAATCATGACGAGTGTACAGGTTTCCCAAATATTACTCAGGAACAGTTTAATGATTTAGTGATTAAAGCATTCAAAAATAATGTTCGTCCGTTTGTGCATTGCAACGGAGATGCGACAATCGATATGTATCTAAAAGCGATCGAAAACGCCAATAAAACTTTAAATATAAACAGCAATGATCGCAGACCAGTTACGATTCACTCGCAATTCGTACGACCTGATCAGTTAGACGATTATAAAAAACTGGGGATTATTGCTGCTTTCTTCAGCAATCACGCTTTCTTTTGGGGCGATGTACACGTTCGCAATTTAGGTGCAGACCGAGCTAACTTTTTAAGCCCGTTAAAAACTGCCATTAAAAAAGGGGTTGTTGCTACAAACCATACCGATTATCCGGTTACGCCATTAAATCAGTTGTTTTTATTGTGGACTTCTGTCGAAAGAAAATCACGTTCGGGACAAGTTATTGGTCCTGACGAACGCTTAACTCCTATCGAAGGTTTGCGTGCGATTACGATAAATGGTGCTTACGAATATTTCGAAGAAAATAGCAAAGGTTCTATCGAAACCGGAAAACTGGCAGATTTAGTAGTTCTGTCCGATGATTTAACCAAAATAGATCCTTCGAAAATAAAAGACATTACAGTTCTTGAAACGATTAAAGAAGGAAAAACAGTTTTTAAAAAAGATTAATCTAAAACTCAAAAAATGAATCAGATAAACATTAATCCCGCACCTGCAGTATCGATGAGAATTACTAAAAACACTTCTGAAATTTACTGGTTTAGTGAAGCTGATAAGCATTCACAGGGAAAGAATAAAAAATTAAAAAAGGCTTTAAAAAAGAATAAAGAAAATGATTGAAGGTAAAATTGAAACAGTAGTCATTAGAACGCCGCAAAGAGTCGCAGAAATTTCGTGGTTCAATGATATTATTGGTGGAGATACAGCATATTTAGGCGTTCTGGATAATGATCGCCGAAGCAGTTACGAGCATTGTCGTGAGATTACATTAGAAGCAGAAAAATTAGGTTTTAGCAATATTCTTTATCCATCGGCTTATACGGTAGGACAAGACGGATTGGCTTTTGCAGCAAGTGTGGCGCCCGAAACGAATAAGATTACATTTTTATTAGCAATCCGTACCGGAGAAGTGCATCCACCTATGTTGGCACGAGCAATTGCTTCATTAGATCATATGCTGAAAGGAAGATTGATATTGAATATCATCAACTCTGATTTACCGGGAACGCGAGAAGATCCTAATTTAAGATACCAAAGATGTTCTGAAGTGATTCAGATTTTGCAACAAGGCTGGACACAAGACAGAATATCGCATAAAGGTGAAATTTATCAGTTTGATTTGCCATCAGATCCTGTAAAATCATATCAGCAAAATGGTGGTCCGTTATTGTATTTTGGAGGAACTTCTCCTGGTTCAAGAGCCGTTTGCGCCAAACATTGCGATGTGTTTTTGACCTGGCCCGAATCTGAAGAATCGATGTATGCCACTCTAAAAGAAATGAGCGAACGTGCTGTTGCCGAAGGAAGAACAATTGATTTCGGGTTAAGAATTCACGTGATCGTTCGCGAAACGCAGGAAGAAGCCAGAGCTTACGCGAAAAAACTAATTTCAAAATTTGATGAAGAACGCGGATTAGAAATCAGAAGTCGTGGAGAAGATTCGCGTTCGTTAGGGGTTTTAAAACAAGACGAATTAAGAGAAACTTCTGATGAAGATGGTTATGTAGAAGATATTCTTTGGACAGATATTGGTAAAGTTTTCTCGGGCTGCGGAAGCGGTTTGGTAGGAAGTGCCGATCAAATTGTAGAAAAACTAAACCGATACATGGATATGGGTTTTCGATCTTTTATTTTCTCTGGTTTTCCTTTGATTGAAGAAGCGAACTATTTTGCCAAATTGGTTTTACCACGTTTGCCTAATGCTTCGTTACCACATTTGCAAGGAAGAATTCCGCAAGAAATACCTACAACGCCTTTAACCAATGCCGAATTGGTTTAGCTATAAAAACAAAAAATTAGAATGTCAGAAATAGAAAAAAAACAAGAATACAAAAGAGAACTCGGTCTTGCCGATGCTGCCTTATTGGTCGCCAGCGGAATGATTGGTTCTGGAATTTTTATTGTGAGTGCCGATGTTACGCGTAATGTGGGATCGGCAGGTTGGCTAATTTTAGTGTGGTTAATTGGCGGATTCATGACTTTAACTGCAGCGGTGAGTTATGGCGAATTAAGCGGAATGTTCCCAAAATCAGGAGGGCAATATGTATATTTAAAAGAAGCTTACAATCCGCTTGTGGCATTTGTTTACGGCTGGAGTTTGTTTACCGTGATTCAGACTGGCACCATTGCAGCGGTTTGTGTATCGTTCTTTAAATTTCTGGCATATTTTTTTCCGCTATTCAGCGAAGATTTGGTCGCATTCAAAATTGGAGAATCTTTTACCGTTTCTCCGGCGCAACTTTCCTCGATTGTTTTGCTATTTATTTTAACCTATATCAATACCAAAGGGGTAAAACTCGGAAAAGTAATTCAGAAGTTTTTTACCGGAACCAAATTAATAAGCTTACTAATTCTTATTGTATTCGGGTTTATCTTTTTTAAACCCGAAGTGTGGCAGGCCAACTGGACAAATCCTTTTCATTTGCAAAAATTAAATCCGGATGGTTCGTTTTTGCAATATACCAATACGCCTGCTTTTTGGGGCGCCATTGCTTCGGCTTTAGTAGGAACCGTAATTAGTTACGATGCCTGGAATAATGTGACTTTTGTTTCGGATGAAATTAAAAATCCAAAACGAAATATTGGATTGAGTTTGCTTTTAGGAACTGCCGTTGTAACTCTGATTTATATTTCTTTGAATGTAATGTTTACCGCAGTTTTACCCGTTGAAGCTATTGGAACACCAGAAAAAGACCGAGTGGGTATTGCTGCTGCTCAGGCTATTTTTGGCTCAAGCGGAACTTCGATTATTGCGTTAATGATTTTGATCGCTTCTTTCGGTTGTGCCAACGGAATGATTTTATCCGGCGCGAGAGTGTATCAAAGTATGGCAAAAGACGGTTTGTTCTTCAAGAAAACAGCCATTTTAAATAAACATTCTGTTCCTGCAAATGCACTTTGGATTCAGTTTTTTATGGCGGTTATTTTGAGTTTAAGCGGCCGATATGGAAATCTACTAGACATGATTTCTTTTGTTGTTGTATTGTTTTATGTCATCACGATTGCCGGAATTTTTGTCTTGCGAAGTAAAAAACCGGACCACGAAAGACCTTATAAAGCTTTTGGATATCCGTTTTTACCCGCTATTTATATCCTTTTAGGATCAGCATTTTGTATTTTATTAATCATTTATAAACCGACTTATACCTGGCCGGGATTAATCATCGCAGGTATCGGAATACCCGTTTTTTATATTAGAGATAAATTTTCAAAGCCATAAGAAACAGCAATTTAAACCATTTGGCATTTTTTTTTAAAGTTGTAATATTTTAATCTCTCAAAGACGCAGTCCCGAGGCTTCGGGAGCAAAGTTTTTTAAGTTTTATGTTCTTATTTTAAAATTAATTTCGCTAAGATGCAGAAGTCATCAATACTATAAACTTTGCGTCCTTGCGCCTTTGCGAGATTATTTCAACCCAGTAAAAAAAAACCTTGCGCACTCCTAATGTGTTTAATATTATTTGACGAGTCGCTTTTAAATGTTTTAAAGCCCAAATTCAGATTAGTTGATTTTTCATAACAATGTTAGTTACCAACCTAAAAACAAACCATTATGAATTCATTTTATCAAGAAATAGCAAACAACCATCAGAGTTTATTGATCCTTCCTCAAAAAAAGGTAATTCATCAATTTATTGAGGATTTATTCTCTGTTTTATTTTCGAATACTTCAAAACGTTTTGGAGATTTATCCATTATCAAAAACAAATTTGAAGTTTTAGAAAAGCAATTTAATGAAATCGTAATCGACTATTCCTTGAGGAAAGACGACAGTTTTGAGGAAACTAAACTTTTTTTTGAAGCATTGCCTAATCTGTACAAAAAAACATTAAACGATGCCGAAACGATTTTTGCCAAAGATCCTGCAGCCAAATCTATAGAAGAAGTTTTGTACGCCTATCCCGGATTTTTTGCAATAGCCGTTTACCGATTTTCGCATCAAATTTGGAATCAGGAATTGAAACTTCTGGCAAGAACGTTTTCTGAATATGCGCATATTAAAACGAGTATTGAAATTCATCCCGGCGCGCAAATAGGCAACGATTTTGCCATCGATCACGGAACCGGAATTGTGATTGGTGAAACGACTATTATTGGCGATAATGTGCAAATTTATCAGGGTGTTACATTGGGCGCTTTGAGTGTAAAAAAAGAAGAGGCTTTTATAAAACGCCATCCTACGATTGAGAACAATGTTATTATTTATTCGAATAGTACCATTTTAGGAGGTCACACGGTTGTTGGGAGAGATTCTATCATTGGAGGAAATGTCTGGCTGACTTATAGTGTTCCGTCAAATTCTGTGGTGTATCATAAAAACGAAATAAAGGTGAAGGATAATAATCCGTTTCCGGAGCCTATATTTTATTCGATTTAGATTTTTTTTGAACCATGTAAGGGATATAAGGACATATAAAAGGTTATGACAACTTTCTCAAAGTTCGAAACTTTGACAAAGTACTAAAGTACAGTTTGTCATCTCGAGGGACGAGAGATCTGCGTTAGTAGCTCGACAAAGATTGGCGATTTAGATTGTGGAGTTTCTAGTGTGATCCTTCCTTCGTCAGGATGACAAAAATGAGGATAATACTTTGTCAAAGTGTTCGCCGCATAGTTTGTCATCTCGAGGAACGAGAGATCTTCACTAGTAGCTCGACAAAGATTGGCGATTTAGATTGTGGAGTTTCTCGTGTGATCCTTCCTTCGTCAGGATGACAAAAATGAGGATAATCGTTGGGCGTAAAACTTTGTCAAAGTTCGAAACTTTGACAAAGTAGTGACGTACAGTTTGTCATCTCGAGGGACGAGAGATCTTCATTAGTATCTCGACAAAGATTGGCGATTTAGATTGTGGAGTTTCTAGTGTGATCCTTCCTTCGTCAGGATGACAAAAATGAGGATAATACTTTGTCAAAGTGCTGACCGCATAGTTTGTCATCTCGAGGAACGAGAGATCTCCGTTAGTAGCTCGACAAAGATTGGCGATTTAGATTGTGGAGTTTCTAGTGTGATCCTTCCTTCGTCAGGATGACAAAAGTGAGGATAATATTGTTATGAAAATGAATGTCCTAGCCCCGATAGAAGAGGAAATCCTTTTGTGCCGGTGTTCGGCACAAAAGATTGGAGCGTATAGCGGGATTAGCTCCTGAAAAAAAATAGAAAATCGGAATGTCTCTATATTAAAAAAACACAACGGATCTAAAACTAAAATGAACTTACATTACTTATATGGTTTAAAAAACAAAGCATCATGAAATATCAAAATATACTAGAAACCATAGGAAATACACCTCACGTAAAACTCAACAAGATTTTTCCGGAACATCAGGTTTGGATTAAGATTGAAAAGTCGAATCCGGGGGCGAGTATCAAAGACAGGATTGCATTGGCAATGATTGAAGATGCGGAGAAAAAAGGGCTTTTGAATCCTGATTCGATTATAATTGAACCTACTTCGGGAAATACCGGAATTGGACTTTCGTTGGTTGCTGCCGTAAAGGGATACAAAGTGATTCTGGTTATGCCGGAATCTATGAGTATCGAAAGACGCAAAATCATGAACGCTTATGGTGCCGAATTTGTTTTAACGCCTAGAGAAAAAGGAACTTCGGGCGCGGTAGAAAAAGCAAAGGAATTGGCCTTATCGACTCCAAATTCGTTTTTGCCTTTTCAGTTTACCAATCCTGCAAATGTTGAGATTCATGAGAAAACAACGGCTCAGGAAATTCTACAGGATTTCCCGGAAGGTATTGATTACCTCATCACTGGAGTTGGAACGGGCGGACATATTACGGGAGTTTCGAAAATTTTGAAACAGCATTTCCCTAATCTTAAAACGTATGCCGTTGAACCTGCTTTATCGCCGGTTTTAAGCGGAGGTTCTCCTGCCCCACATCCTATTCAGGGAATTGGCGCCGGGTTTATTCCGGAAGTTTTTAATCGGGATTATGTCGATGTGGTAATTCCGGTAGAAAAAGAAGACGCTTTTTATTTTGCTAAAAGATTACCAAAGGATGAGGGAATTTTTGCAGGAATTTCGACAGGAGCGTCTTTGGCAGCGATTTCAAAAGAGATTCATAAAATTCCAAAAGATGCGGTTGTATTGACTTTTAATTACGATACGGGTGAACGATATCTTTCGGTAGATGAGTTGTTCGATCCGCTTTCATAACATTATAATTCAACAATTTACGCATTATTTCATATTAAATTAAACAACATTTATTTCGTATCATTTAATTTTTAACATAAATTTACTTATACAACAAAACAGCATTTTTTGAAGGTAAAAATTCTTAAAATACTGTTCCAAAAATAAGATAACCATTAAACTATTAAGCCATGGCTGAATCAAAACAACAACAGACAGCATTAGGAGATGTTGCAGCAAGACAATTAGCAATTGCAACACGTACAGTCCCTCAAATTGGAACAATTTCACCACGTTGGCTAACGCATCTTTTGCATTGGACACCAGTAGAATCTGGAGTATTTCGTTTGAATAAAGTAAAAGACGGAAGCCATATCGAAGTCGATTGTTCTGCGCGCGACGAAAGGGTTTTACCCAACACTTTTGTTGATTATATCGATAATCCAAGAGAATACAATCTGGCAGCGGTTCAAACTATTGTAGATGTACACACAAGGGTTTCAGACCTGTACAGCAAACCATACAATCAGATTTCTGAGCAACTTCGTCTGGCAATTGAAACAATCAAAGAACGTCAGGAAAGTGAATTAATCAATAATAAAGATTATGGTTTGTTAAGCAACGTTGCAAAATCGCAAATTATTAAAACCAGAACGGGCGCACCAACTCCGGACGATTTAGACGAATTATTGACAAAAGTTTGGAAAGAACCGGGATTTTTCTTGTTGCATCCTTTGGCAATTGCTGCTTTTGGCCGCGAATGTACACGTCGAGGTGTTCCGCCTCCTACAACTTCTTTATTTGGTTCTCAGTTTTTAACCTGGAGAGGAATTCCGCTTATTCCATCTGATAAATTACCAATCGTAAACGGAAAATCGAAAATCATCTTATTGCGCACGGGTGAAAGCCGTCAGGGTGTTATTGGGCTAATTCAGCCAGGATTACAAGGCGAGCAATCACCAGGATTATCTGTTCGTTTTATGGGAATCAACGAAAAAGCCATTGCATCATATTTGGTATCTCTTTATTGCTCTTTGGCAATTTTAGTAGACGATGCCATTGCGGTTCTTGAAGATGTAGAAATAGGAAAGTACCATGAGTATAAATATTAACAACGACGGTTTACCTAACATTGATGATTTGCAGCTTTTGGCGAACGAATTGTTCAATACATTACCTAATGAGTTTCCTAAGGAAATTTCGTTAAGTCCTGATCGAAATGAACATCCGCGTGCTACAAAAATTGCAGAAACATTGTTGAGTGCCGGAAACTTAAGCGGTCACAGCGCGACACCTCTCCCATTACAGGATATAGCAACGCCACCTTCTGGTGCGCCTGCATTTAGCGGTTTTGGAGCGTCACCCACTGTTGCCAATTATGGTTCAGGAGCTTCGGCTTTATATCCTAATGCCGGAGCAGGATTTGATCCTCAAAGTGGGGTTTCTCCATCGGGAATTCCACACGGAAATAATGTCAATGTCAACAATCCGCAAACGGGTTTTAACGATGCCAATTTTAAGAATGGCGGAACGGCACAATCTAACGAAGAAAGCTTTTTCTCGAAATTGCTTTTAAACAATGATTATCTGCCTTTTCAAACCGAAAGTTCTTCTTTTGAAACGGAATTAAATGCGGCATTAAAATTTGTTGATACTCAATTTACAAAACGTTTAGATTTTCCGTTAAACGGAAATGAAAATATCAATTCGTATTATTTTCTGGATCAAAATCCGTTTGCTTTTGATCAGAGAAACAGCAATTTAGTTGTTGGAAATACTTTTGAAAAGCCAGATTTTGGTAATATTTCAGGTTCTCGTTTTGATGCTAATCTTATTAAAAAAGATTTTCCTATTTTAAGAGAAACTGTAAATGGCAAACCTTTAGTTTGGTTTGATAATGCGGCTACGACACAAAAACCACAATCGGTTATTGATCGTATTGCTTATTTCTACGAACACGAGAATTCGAATATTCACCGTGCAGCGCATGAATTGGCAGCTCGTGCATCTGATGCTTACGAAGCGGCTCGCGAAAAAGTAAAAACTTTTTTGAATGCTTCTTCGATCAACGAAATTGTATTTGTTCGCGGTGCTACAGAAGGGATCAATTTGGTGGCTCAAAGCTGGGGCGATCATAATTTAGTTGCCGGAGACGAAATCATTGTGAGTAATCTGGAACATCATGCGAATATTGTTCCGTGGAAACGTTTGGCAGATAAAAAAGGATTGAAACTTCGTGTAATTCCTGTTGACGATGACGGACAAATTTTGTTAGACGAATATTCGAAACTTCTGAATTCGAAAACACGTTTGGTTGCTTTTACGCAAGTTTCTAATGCATTAGGAACCGTAACTCCAGCCAAAGAAATTGTAAAAATGGCACATGCTGTTGGTGCAAAAGTTTTAATTGACGGAGCACAATCGGTTTCGCACATGAAAGTTGACGTTCAGGATTTGAATCCGGATTGGCTGGTATTTTCCGGACATAAACTTTTTGGTCCAACCGGAATTGGCGCTTTATACGGAAAAGAAGATTTACTCAACGAAATGGAACCGTACCAAGCTGGCGGAAACATGATTCAGGATGTAACTTTTGAAGAAATAAAATACCACAAAGCACCGAATCGTTTTGAAGCTGGAACCGGAAACATTGCTGATGCCATTGGTCTTGGAGCTGCGATAGATTATGTTACAAAATTGGGTATTGATGCAATCGGACAATACGAACATCAATTACTGGATTATGCGACAAAGTTATTAAAGGAAATTCCGGGTGTTCGACTGATAGGAACTGCAGCGAATAAAGCAAGTGTGCTTTCCTTCAATTTACAAGGTTATACCAACGATCAGGTTGGTCAGGCTTTAAATAAAGAAGGTGTTGCAGTAAGAACCGGACATCATTGTGCGCAGCCTATTTTGAGAAGAATGGGAGTTGAAACTACGGTTCGTCCGTCTTTGGCTTTTTATAATACTACACAAGATGTCGATACTTTCATCAAAACTTTGTGGGAGCTTAAAAAGTTAGATTTTAAAATACTATAGAGAAATGTCTTGTACATCTTCTTAAAAAAATAATTACTTTTTTTGATATTTTAAGTAGTTATAACCAAAAGCGATTGTTCCTGGAACAGTCGCTTTTTTATTTTTTAATTTGAATTTGTATTGAAGGTTTCACGCAGATTTTACAGATTGAAGCCGATTTAAAATAATTCGAGAAATTCGTGTAATTCGTGGCGAAAAAAAATCATTTTAATCATTCTAATCTGTGGCAAAAAAAGTTTCTCGCAGATTCAGCAGATTGAGCAGATTATAAAATCCCTTTAATCATTCTAATCTGTGGCAAAAAAAAAAATTCGAGAAATTCATGCAATTCGTGGCGAAAAAAATCCATTCTAATCATCTAATCTGTGGCAAAAAAAGATACAGATTTAAAACATTCTATAAACAAAGAACCATTCCGTGAAATACGGAATGGTTCTTTATGTAGAAATTGAAAAATTTATGATAATGCTTCAACAGCTGGCGACATTACATCTGAAGATGTTCTGGACAAAGTAAGCGGATCTAAATACCCTAAGAAAAAAGTATCGATTATCTCCTGAAAAACAGGATGAGCCCCTTCGACCTGAGAAAAAAGCGTCATTGACGAACATAATTTACGAGCATCTAAATCTCCTAAAATAGACTCGATTGATTTTCTTTTAAAAGTCAATAACAGTTCCGAAATCTCTATAAGATGTTTGGCTAAAATAGGATGATCAAGAAAATCTTTGGCTTCTGTAAGATCAGAAATAGCGTAAAACTTTGAGATATTACTTGTTCCCAATCCTTTTATTTGCGGAAAAACAAACCACATCCAATGGCTTTCTTTCTTTCCTTTCTTCATTTCAGAAAAGGCAGTTAGATAAAGTTTATTCTGTGCATCTAAAAAACGCGTAAGATCAGTATTTGAATACCCCATTATAGTAGAATTATTTTTATAAAAATTAATAAAGCCGTTTGTTCCTTTATTTTAAAACTAAAAAACCTCTTTTAAGATTCGTTTTTAATTTCATTTTTAAAGACATTCAAAACTACTTATCAACTCGTCTAAAAAAATTATACAATTAATGTCGTTTATTATATAATTTGAGGTATTGCTATAAAAACAAAAAAGTTGCAAGAATGATCTTGCAACTTTTTTTTATAATTAACCTAAGTTTGTTAGTCTCTAAACTCATTTAGTGATTTCTCGATAATTTCAAGACATTCCTGAATTTGAGTTTCGGTCATCACCAATGGCGGAGCTAATCTAATTTTATTTCCGTGTGTTGGTTTTGCTAATAATCCGTTATCTCTAAATTTTAGGCAAATTTCCCAGGCAAGATCTGAATCTTCCCCACAATTGATTACAATGGCATTTAGTAAACCTTTTCCACGAACTAAAGTAATTAGGTTGTTTCTTTCTGCAATCTCGTTTAGACCTTTTCTTAAAATGATTCCTAAACGTTCTGCATTTTCAGCCAGATTTTCTTCTTTAATTACTTCAAGTGCCGCAATGGCAACAGCTGCAGCAACAGGATTTCCGCCAAAAGTCGATCCGTGTTGACCAGGTCTGATAACATTCATGATTTCGTCATTGGCTAAAACAGCCGAAACCGGGTAAACTCCACCAGAAATTGCTTTACCTAAAATCAAGATATCAGGCTGAACATTTTCGTGATGTACCGCTAATAATTTTCCGGTACGTGCAATTCCGGTCTGAACTTCATCTGCAATAAAAAGAACATTATGTTTTTCGCACAATGCTTTTGCTTTCGCTAAATATCCCTCAGATGGTACATAAACTCCTGCTTCGCCCTGAATTGGTTCAACCAAAAATCCTGCTATATTTTTTGATGATTCAAGCGCTTTTTCAAGAGCCTCAAGATTATCATATTCAATTTTTATAAATCCTTCTGTAAAAGGTCCAAAGTTTTTGCGTGCGCCTTCATCATTAGAAAATGAAATAATAGTTGTAGTTCGACCGTGAAAGTTATTTTCGCAAACAATAACCTGAGCCTGGTTCTCCGGAATACCTTTTACTTCATAAGCCCATTTTCTACAAAGCTTCAAAGCCGTTTCAACCGCTTCTGCCCCTGTATTCATGGGTAAAACTTTATCGAAACCAAAATACTTTGTTACAAACTCTTCGTAATCTCCTAATTTATCGTTGTAAAAAGCACGCGAAGTCAAAGTCAGTTTTTGAGCCTGATCCACCATTGCTTTCACAATTTTTGGATGGCAATGCCCTTGATTTACCGCAGAATAAGCCGATAAAAAATCATAATATTTTTTTCCATCAACATCCCAAACGTATACACCTTCTCCTCTTTCTAACACCACCGGAAGTGGATGGTAATTATGAGCTCCGTATTTATTTTCTTTTTCTATCAAAACTTCTGATTTTGACGAAAGTGATTTATCAGTTTGTATCATGATTTATTTCTTTTAAAGTGCAAAAGTATTAAATTTTATTCATTTCAAGGTGCTAAAATTACAATTTTGACTTTAAAAACCTAATTACAAAGTCAAAAATCACATTTTTAAACATTAAAAAAATCAAATAGACTTGTCTTTACAAAGAGTTTTGTCTTGTTTATTGAAAAAAATAATTACTTTTATGAATTCGAAAATATTGCTATTTGAAGTAATGTAGTGTAGTCCCTAACGGGACATTTTCAATGGGATGCTATTTTTTCTACCAATATTTTATTCCTAACGGAATAATCTCGTAGAGATTAAATATTGGTAGAAAACAAACAATTCCGAATAGAATTTTGTCCCGTTAGGGACTACATACAATTCAATAGTTAAGAATAACACACACAATAACTCAATTTAAAATAATGGATATATTAGACGAATTTGATATTAGCATCATTAAAGAATTAGAAAAAGATGGCCGAATGGCGTTTTCTGCTATTGCTGCTAATTTAAAAATATCAAACACGATGGTGCATCAGCGTATTAATCGCATGATCGAGCAAGGTGTTATTAGCGGTATAAAACCCATTATTCAGGAAAAGAAAATTGGTTATGACTGGGCTTCTTTCACCGGAATTACCTTAAATAAAGATTCGGATTCAGATCGAATTATCGAAGCATTAAAAGATATTCCTGAAATTACCGAATGTTATTATGTAACGGGTTCTTTCACACTTTACATCAAGATTATTGCAACCAACCACGAACACATGCGAAGAATTCTTTACGAAAAAATCGACAGCATTCCGGGTATTGCCAAAACCGATTCTATTATCGAATTGGGATGCGCTTTTAAGCGTAATATTTCGCTGTAAAATAAATGCATTTCAGCTAATAGTGCTCCTCTTATAAATCAACATACAGAAACCTCGGAAGAAATACATTTCGAGGTTTTTTTGTAACATATTATTTCTGATATTTGTTTAAAATTGTACCACTATGAAAAATTCGGCCCTTCTATTATTTGCTACTATATTGTTTTCTAACACTATAAATGCACAATTAAAACCAGTAAAGTATAAAGATGGTTCTCAGGCATTAAACGGATTATTTGTTAAATCTGCCAAAAAAAGCAGTCAAAATCCGGGAATTTTACTTTTACCGGCCTGGTTAGGAATCGACAAAGCCTCTAAAGATATTGCAGAAAATTTATCGAAACTAGGTTATAATGTTTTCATCGCTGATATTTACGGCGAAGGAAACTACCCTACCAACACTGCCGAAGCCGGAAAACAAGCCGGATATTACAAAAAGAACTACGAAATTTACCAAAAACGTATCGATGCAGCGTTACAGGAATTGATTAAATCTGGTGCCAATGCTGATAATATTGTAGCTATCGGATATTGTTTTGGAGGAACCGGAGTTCTTGAAGCTGCCCGCGGACATTTGAATCTAAAAGGTGTAGTTTCGTTTCACGGAGGTTTAGGCAAAGATGCAACTCGTCCTGTTACGCCTATTACGACAAAAGTTTTAGTTTGTCATGGTGCCGATGATCCGTTTGAATCTAAAGAAGAAATTACTGCTTTTCAGCAAGAAATGCGTGACTCAAAAGCCGATTGGCAAATGATTTATTATGCAAATGCTGTTCACTCTTTCACCAATCCTGAAGCCGGAAACGATAACTCAAAAGGTGCAGCGTATAATGCGGTTGCAGCAAAAAGATCATTTGAACATTTAAAGCTTTTCCTGAACGAAGTATTAAAAAAGTAATACTGTATTGATGGCACACGGATTACACTGATTAAACGGGTTTACACAGATTTATAAAATTAATTCGTGCTAATTCGTGTTTATTTGTGAATACCGATAGCTAGCGGGATTAGAAAAAAAAACAGCCTAAACCTGTTTAACCCGTAACATCCGTGGGCAAAAAATCAGCATAAACCATTTAAACACGCCTCACCCGTGGGTCAAAAATAACAACCAAAATCAAACCAAAGTAATTTATACCCAATGTCACACAGTCCGATTAGAAAAGACAAAACATGCCTGAATTGCAGGCACGTAGTAGAACAAAAATTTTGCCCAAACTGCGGGCAAGAAAACACCGATTCCCGAAAAACATTTCATCACTTATTTATTCATTTCTTTGAAGATTTAACGCATTACGAAAATGCATTTTGGCGTACCATTAAAAATCTTTTGTTTAAACCTTCGTCTTTAACCAAAGAATATCTTTCGGGAAAACGATTGTCCTATTTAGCACCGGTACGTCTTTATATTTTCATCAGTTTTATCACTTTTTTACTGATTACCCTTTTTCCATCCAATGTAAACGATAAAATTGTTAAAAGTGAAAAAGCCATAAATGAAGAAATCTCTAAGAATGATGCAATTGTAAATAAGAAAAAAGACAAGAGGTATTTCCATTTTAAAACCATGAAAGAAATTGATTCTATTCAGAAATATGGAAAAGAAAACGAAAAGCTGAATGCCTCTAGTTATTGGTTTTCTGAAAAAGCAATACATGTCACTGAAAAATATACAAAAAAAGAGATTTATGAAAAATTCATAGAATCCTTCTTTCACAATCTTCCTAAAATTCTATTTATTATTATGCCATTTTTTGCCTTTTTCTTGTGGCTTTTCCACAGCAAAAAAAAATGGTATTATTTTGATCACGGAATTTTCACACTCCATTATTTTTCTTTCCTATTGCTCATTTTTCTTATCATGTTTATTTCAGACCGATTTTTTGGTCTCTTTGGAGAAAACAGTCCTTTGTCTTATGTTTCAGGAATTATAACTTTTGTTGGAACAATCTGGATGTTATATTACTTTTATCCTGCGCATCATCGTTTTTATGGCGAATCAAGAATAGTTTCTTTTGTGAAAAGTATCTTATTATTTATAATAAACTCACTTTTTATTATATTTTTACTTTGTCTATACATTCTTTTCACATTCATCAATTTACACTAATATCAAATGAAAAAAATTATAATTCTGTTACTAATTGGTACTACGGCCTTTTCATGTAAAAACGCACAGTCGGTTGCATCAAAAGACAATTCGGATCCAAGCAAATATATAAAAGCGATTAGCGAAAAAAATCTGAAAACAATGTTATACGTGATCGCTTCTGATGAAATGGAAGGTCGTGAAACGGGATCTAAAGGACAGAAAAAAGCGGGTCTGTATATGATCGAACAATACAAGAAAAGCGGAATTTTGTTTCCTAAAGGAGCAACAGATTATTACCAGCATATTCCTGCTGCTTTCTTAAATGCAAGACGCAACGAAAACTTACCGGATTCAGAGAATATCTGGGCTTATATCGAGGGTTCTGAAAAACCGGATGAAGTTTTAGTGATTTCTGCTCATTACGATCACGTAGGGATCAAAAATGGCGAAATTTATAATGGTGCCGATGATGACGGATCAGGAACTGTAGCGGTTATAGAGATGGCTAAAGCTTTTGCAAAAGCCAAAAAACAAGGACACGGACCAAAACGTTCTATATTATTTTTACACGTAACAGGCGAAGAACATGGTTTACACGGTTCTCGTTATTATTCTGAGAATCCATTGTTTCCTATTGCTAACACTATTGCCGATATTAATATCGACATGATTGGTCGTCGCGATGTAGAGCATGCTAAAACAAATAATTATGTTTATGTAATTGGAGCTGACAGATTATCAAGTGATTTGCACAATATTGTAGTAGCACAAAATGAGAAATACACCAAAATAGATTTAGATTTCAAGTTTAATGATCCTAAAGATCCAAATCATTTTTACGAGCGTTCTGATCATTATAACTTTGCAAAACACGGTATTCCTTCAGTATTCTTCTTTAACGGAGTTCACGAAGATTACCACCAAAAAGGCGACGAACCAGAAAAAATTGAGTATGATGCTTTAACCAAAAGAACAAAACTTGCTTTTTCAATCGCCTGGGATTTAGCTAATAGAGAGAACAGACCGGTAGTTGATAAAAAGTAGTTGCAAAGGTTCAGAGGGACAAAGGTTCAAAGTTTTTTTTTAAAGAGCTGAGACTCTGAGGTTTTTAGGTTCTAAGTTTTTCTTTATCGACTAAAATCTACAACCGCAATCTTATCATATTTTAAACATAGCCCAAGGTTTCAATCTTGGGATGCAAATAAAGATAATATATTGTACCTCTGAGGTTGAAACCTCAGGCTATATTTAGAAACAATATCAAAACAAAAAGGGATGAGTTTAAAAAACTCATCCCTTTTTTTATATTTATAGATTCCAAAAAGAAAACCTCAGAACCTTAGTACCTCAGTCCCTTTGTCCCTCTTCTTAGTCATTCATAGAAATCAAAAACTCTTCGTTGTTTCTTGTTTTCTTGAAACGATCATTTACAAAATCCATAGATTCTACCGGGTTCATATCTGATAGATATTTACGCATGATCCACATTCTTTGTAATGTTTTCTCGTCTAATAATAAATCATCACGACGTGTACTTGACGAAGTAAGATCAATAGCAGGGAAAATACGTTTATTGGCTATCTTACGATCTAATTGAAGCTCCATGTTACCGGTTCCTTTAAATTCTTCGAAGATTACCTCATCCATTTTAGAACCTGTTTCAGTCAATGCAGTTGCGATGATACTTAACGAACCACCATTTTCTACATTTCTGGCAGCTCCAAAGAAACGTTTTGGTTTTTGTAATGCATTAGCATCAACACCTCCACTTAAAACTTTTCCTGATGCAGGCTGAACAGTATTATAAGCTCTTGCTAAACGTGTAATCGAATCTAAAAGAATCACAACATCGTGACCACATTCTACCAAACGTTTTGCTTTTTCAAGAACGATATTAGCAATTTTCACGTGTTCTTGTGGTTCTCTGTCAAAAGTAGAAGCAATAACTTCTCCACGCACACTACGTTGCATATCAGTCACCTCTTCAGGACGCTCATCAATCAAAAGAACAATAAGGTAAACTTCAGGGTGATTGGCTGCAATTGCATTTGCAATGTCTTTTAACAACATTGTTTTACCCGTTTTAGGCTGAGCGACAATCATACCACGTTGTCCTTTTCCTATTGGAGAAAATAAATCGATAATACGGGTTGAAACTGAACTGCCTTTTTCGGCTAATTTAAATTTTTCTGAAGGAAAAACTGGTGTCAAGTGCTCAAAAGAAACTCTATCGCGAACTACTTGCGGATCGTGACCGTTGATTTTAAGTACACGAACTAATGGGAAAAACTTCTCGCCTTCTTTTGGAGGACGAACCACTCCTTTTACAGTATCTCCGGTTTTAAGACCAAATAATCTAATTTGTGAAGTTGATAAATAAATATCATCAGGAGAGGCTAAATAATTATAATCTGATGAACGTAAAAAACCGTAACCATCCGGCATCATTTCAAGAACACCTTCACTTTCGATAATTCCGTCAAACTCAAAGTCTGAATCTCTGAAATTATTCTTTTTATTTTTATGATTTGGATTTTGATTCCCGTTATTCCCATTTCCGTTACCATTTGCATTTGGGTTAGCGTTTGGATTTTGATTCTGATTTGGGTTTTGGTTGGGATTCTGGTTTGGATTTTTATTTTGGTTCGGATTGACCTTTTTTACAATAGCTGGTGCTTCTGTTTTTTCAGCAGTTGAAGTTTCTGCTACAGCTTCGCCTTCCGGAATTGCTTCTTTTGTGGCTTCTTTTTCTTTTTGCAAAGCGACTTTTTTCTCGTAAGCTGATTTGTTGAATTTTACGATTTTTGGTCCTTTTTTCTCTACTGCCGGAGTTTCCTGAACTTCTGAATTTTCAGGAGTTTCTGTTACTTCGCTAACTTCCTTTACTTCTGCAGCTGCTTTAGCGACAGGTGCCTGTTTGGCTTTTGGAGCAATTTTGGCTGCCGGAGTTATTTTTGCTGCCGGAGTTTGTTTTACAGCTACCGGAGCTTCTGTTTTTTCCGGAGTTTCTTGTATTGTATCAAATTCTAAAACTGGAGCATTTTTACTAATAGCCGCTTTTTTCACAGGAACAATTCTTGCTCTTTTAGGCTTATCATCAACATTTTCCTTTTCAGTTACAGCACTAGCAGACGGTGCTACAGTGGTTTCCTGATGTGCTAAAATCTGACTAATTAAGGTCTCTTTTTTGACACCAGTAAACTTTATAGTTTTAGCTAACTTAGCTATTTCTTGAAGCTCAGAAAGCTTCATTTCTTTTAATGCAGAAATATCAAACATGAATGTTCTATGAATTTAATTATTTTAACGGAATACTGTAAAAAGATAGGTAGATAATAGTTTTCGATTGACCGCAGTATGAAGTGCTTACGGTATTATGATGCAATAATACGAATAAAATTTAATCATACAATAGTATTTTAAAAAAAGAAAATATATTTTTGTAAAACAATTTTACACCATGATACAACGAATTCAAACCGTTTATTTAATTCTTGCCTTTTTAGTGACAAGTGTTTTATTACTTTTTATTCCGATTTGGACATTAAGTGACGGTAAATTATTTTATTTTAATCAAGACCCAATTTATACCGTAATAGTTGGATTAAGTACAATGCTAACTGTTGTTAGTATTATTTCATATAAGAAAAGACAAAATCAGTTTGTGATGAACAGACTGAATATAATATTAAATTTAATTTTATTAGGATTGTTTGTATATCGTTCTCTAAATTTATCTGGAGAAGCACTAGCTGTTTCTGAGAAAGGTATTGGGATGTTTCTACCAATTGTTGCTATCGTATTATTAGTGTTAGCTAATAAGGCCATCAAGAAGGATGAAGATCTTGTAAAATCTGTAGATCGTTTGAGATAAACCTATAAACTTAAGTTTTTTGTGCGAAGAGAACCCGAATTGTATGATTCGGGTTTTTTTGTGCCTTATATTTTCCAAATCTGTGAGAATCGTTAAAACAAATTTAAAAAACAACTTTGTAAGATAATTTTTCTATAAATTTGCTTTTCAGTCCAAAACAATCATGACACAGAACATAAGAATACATCTTGCTGATGATCATCAGGTACTTATTGATGGTCTTACCAATTTGCTGCAAACCGTAGACAACTTTGAAGTTGTAGGCAAATCATTGGACGGAACAACTGTTTATAACGATGTCATTCAGGATAATGCCGATATTTTAGTCTTAGATATTAGTATGCCCAAAAAAGACGGTATCGAAGTATTAAAGGAGTTTAGCGAAAAAGAATTTCCGTGCAAAGTCATTATTTTGTCGAGTTATGATGATTTAAAAATTATAAAAGAGGTAATGAAATTAGGCGCTAAAGGTTATCTCACAAAAAAATGTGCCGGCGAAAATATCATAGAAGCAATCGAAGCTGTTTATCAGGGTCAGGAATATTTTTGCGATGCTGTAAGGGAGAAAATCTTTAATAGTTTTGCGCACAACAATCCTAAATTAAACAAACCGCTTTATGTTGAAAATCCTATTTTAAGCGCTCGTGAGATAGAAATTATTACACTCATTTCGCTTGAATATAGCGGTAAAGAAATCAGTGAACAGCTTTTTATCAGTATGAATACGGTTGAAACACACAGAAAGAATATCATGAAAAAATTACAAACCAAAAATACGATTGGTCTTGTAAAATACGCGCTCAAAAACAATTTAATAAATCCGTAGTTGCATTAGGGAGTTTAAAAATCTATTCAGAATTTTATATTTGATTTATGGCTTTAATTAGAGTTTTTTTATGGTTACTTCTTTTCACTACGGTGAGCGGAAACACTTTATTAAGCCAGGAAAACAAGTCTTTACCTTCTGCAGAAAAAGAAATTATAGCGCAACAAAACTCAAAAAAAGTAAAACCTTCTGAAGGGCGAAAATTTGAACAATTACGAAATAAAAAAATCGTAAGTCTTTCTATTGTACTGGTTATCATTATATTCTTTTTGTTTTATTTCTTTTACCAAAACAACCAACTAAAACAAAAGATCAAGCGAAAAGATACCAAGCAAAAAATACTGCTTAACATTATCAATGCGGGAATAGATACTCAGGAAATCGAGCGTAAAAAAATTGCCTCTTTTCTTCATGACAACATCAATTCATTATTGTCGTCTGTAGGTTTGCATTTGAATACTTTTACAGCCCAAACCAATGTGAAATCTGAAGAAATCCAGAAAGCCAAAGCCATTTTACAAGAAGCTCATGATCTTTTACGTGATATGTCGCACGACCTTGTTCCTACTCTTTTGGTACGCTTTGGTTTAATTTATGCGCTGGAAGATTTATGCGAAAGAAATACTAATTCGAGTATTCAGTTTAATTTTTCGAGCAAAATCCCGTCTGATAAGAGATACAATGAAAAATTCGAAATGAAGATTTATTTTATTGTATCTGAATTATTTAGCAACATTATTAAACACAGTGACGCAAAAAAAGGTGAGATCTCGTTATACGAAAGCAATGATCATTTTATCATTGCAATACATGATGACGGAAAAGGCTTTCAGACTGAAAAACTAAACGAATCCGAAGGTTTTGGCTTGAACCGAATCAGAGCACGAATTAAAAAATACAAAGGCACTTTATCAATTGTTTCAAAACCTAACGAAGGCACTTCGATTAAGATTAAAATACCTTTGCCTCACTAAATTATTTTTTACCAATTTCTACAATCTCCAGATCTTTTATCTTATCGTCATCAATTACAAATCGTAACATGGTTCGTACTTGGTGAAATCCACTTTTTCCTGCTGCACCGGGATTCATGTGCAATAGATTGTTCTTTTTGTCGAACATTACTTTTAGAATATGTGAATGCCCGCAGATAAATAATTTTGGCAGATTTAAAGCCATTTCTTCTCTAATTGCAGGATTGTATTTCCCCGGATAACCGCCAATATGAGTTATCCAAACGGAAACATTTTCGCATAAAAAACGATTGTGTAAAGGAAATTCTAATCGGGCTTGTGCATCATCGATATTACCATAAACGCAACGTAATGGTTTTAGCTTTTTTATCGTGTCGGTTACGTGCAAATCTCCAATATCTCCCGCATGCCAAACCTCATCGGCCTGATTTACATATTTTAAAATAGTATCATCAATATGACTATGAGTATCGGAAAGTAGGAGGATTTTTTTCATTCTTTTTTGAGGTGCAAAGTTTAAGAGGCGCAAAGGTACAAAGGATTTTCTTTATAGGCTCTAAGATTCTGAGATGCTAAGGTTCAAAGGGACAAAGGTTTCTTTTAAGTTGATATTTCTGGAGAGACGCACTGCTGTGCGTCTCTACCATAAAAAACACAAAATTTAGAACCTTAGGATTATAGCCAATTCAAAAACCTCTGAACCTTTGAAGCTTTGCGCCTTTGAACCTATAAAGAAATCTTTGTACCTTTGCACCTCAGAACCTCTGTCCCTTAAAAATGAGATATTTTATTCAATTTGCCTATAACGGAACACATTATCACGGATGGCAATTTCAGCCTAACGCTTCTTCTGTTCAGGAAACTTTAAACAAAGCACTTTCGGTTTTACTGAATGCTCCTATAAATGCAATGGGTGCCGGAAGAACTGATACTGGAGTTCATGCCCGGGAAATGTATGCGCATTTTGATTTTGATACCGCAATTGATGTTCCGACTTTAATACATAAGCTGAATTCGTATTTGCCAAAAGACATTGCGATTTTTGATATTATTTTGGTTCAGGACGAGGCGCATTGTCGATTTGATGCGACTAAAAGAACTTATGAATACCATATCAATACTGTTAAAAATCCGTTTTTGCAGGAATTGAGTTGGTATTTTAATCAAAAATTAGACGTAGATTTGATGAATGAAGCTGCGAAAATCTTACTGAATCATACGGATTTTCAATGTTTTTCGAAGGTAAATACGGATGTAAATACTTTTGATTGCACGGTTTTTGAAGCGTATTGGAAAATAGAAAACAAGAACCTGATTTTTACTATTTCAGCAAACAGGTTTTTACGAAATATGGTTCGCTCTATTGTGGGCACTTTGGTCAATATAGGTTTACACAAAATTTCTCTAACTGATTTTGAAAACATCATTGCCAGTAAAAGTCGAGAAAAAGCCGGTTTTTCGGTTCCGGCGCACGGATTATATTTAACCGAAATTAATTACGATTACATCATAAAATAGCCCTGATTGCAGTGAAAAGCTTTTTTGAGAAAAATGTAGTTTTTGTGTTTTTATGAAGCGACCAGCGGAAGCTTTATAAAAACAGTACAAAAACACATTTTTGAGAAAAACTTGTAACGAAAAGCAGGATTAGCTCCTTAAAATAAATGAAAGCAAAAGCATTTGATACCGGATTATTCAAACGAATTTTAAAATATACTAAACCTTATAAATGGCGCTACTATGGCGTTATTATTTTTGCAGTTTCTTTATCGATTTTTGCTGCCCTTCGCCCCTATTTATTAAAACAAACGGTCGACGGCTATATCAAGACGCATGATAAGGAAGGTTTGCTAATGTACATTGTTTTGATGGGAGTGGTTCTTTTGATGGAAGTTTTCTCTCAGTTTTATTTTGTGTACTGGGCAAACTGGCTGGGACAGGATATTGTAAAAGACATTCGTACGAAACTTTTTAAGCACATTTTGAGTTTTAGAATGAAATATTTCGACTTGGTTCCGGTTGGGCAATTGGTAACCAGATCGGTTTCGGACATTGAATCGATTGCGCGTATTTTTAGTCAAGGGTTGTTCATGATCATTAGTGATTTGATGAAAATGCTGGTGGTTTTGATTTTTATGTTTTACATGAACTGGAAACTTACCTGGATTGTGGTGGTTGCAATGCCTATTCTGGTTTTTATTACCCGAATTTTTCAGCGTAAAATGCAGGTGGCTTTTGAGGAAGTTCGTACGCAAATTGCCAATATGAACTCGTTTGTACAGGAACGTGTTACGGGAATGAAGATTGTACAGCTTTTTAACCGTGAAAAAATTGAGGCCGAAAACTTTAAGGAAATCAATAATAAACACCGCGTTGCGTGGATTAAAACGATTTTATACAACTCGATCTTTTTTCCGATTGCTGATATTATTTCGTCTATTACTTTAGGATTAGTGGTGGTTTACGGAGGATTTAAAATCCTGAACGGGGATCATTTTACGACTTTTGGAGATTTGTTTTCGTATACGATGTTTATCGGGATGCTGTTTAACCCATTGCGTCAGATTGCGGATAAGTTTAATGAGATGCAATTAGGAATGATTGCGGCCAATCGTGTTTTTGATATTATAGATACTCAGGATCATATTCAGGATACGGGAACGCTTGAAGCTCCGGTTTTTGAAGGAAAAATTGAATTTAAGGATGTTCGTTTTAGTTATATTCCGGAAGAGGAAGTGATAAAAGGAATTGATTTATCTGTAGATTCAGGGCAAACTGTTGCTATTGTAGGTTCTACAGGAGCCGGAAAATCGACTATTATCAATTTACTGAATCGTTTTTACGAAATCAACAGCGGAACTATTTTTATTGACGGTCATAATATAGAGCACTATACGCTGGCTTCTTTAAGAAAACAAATTGCGGTGGTTTTGCAGGATGTATTTTTGTTTGCTGATACTATTTACAACAACATTACTTTGCATAATCCTGAAATTACGCGTGAGAAGGTACTTGATGCTGCGAAAAAAATTGGTGTACACGATTTTATCATGAGTTTGCCGGATAATTATGATTTTGATGTTAAGGAACGTGGTGTGATGCTTTCGTCAGGACAACGCCAGTTAATTGCGTTTTTGAGATCGTATGTTAGTAATCCGAGTATTTTGATTTTGGATGAAGCTACCTCGTCTATAGATACGTATTCTGAAGAATTGATTCAGCGCGCGACCGAAACGATTACCAAAGGAAGAACTTCGATTATTATTGCGCATAGATTGGCTACAATTGTAAATGCAGATAAGATCATTGTTATGGATAAAGGCTTAATTGTAGAGCAGGGAACACATCAGGAATTGTTAAATAAAGTCGACGGTTACTACAAAAATCTCTATGACTCTCAATTTTCTGTCGCCAACTGAAATTTGAAATGCTAAAAAAGTTCTTAAAAAAGTTAAATTAGCGTTATAAGAATCATAAAACTGGTGATTGGCAGTCAAAGGGATAGCATTCCTTTTTTTTGAATTATTTATCTTTGAGAGACAAATATCAAATGAAAAAGAAAATGCCACAAAATAGATTTTATCCAAACGAACAGTTCAAAGAAATAGAAATAAACGCCTCATTACAACTTAGATATGCCATTTCAAACAAAGGTCGCTTAATAAGCTTTTCCGATGAAATACAAAACGGACGTCTTTTAAAAGGCGGTTTAAGTGACGGTTACCCAACTTTTAGATTTAAGGTTAAGAAAGACGACAAGATCGTTAATAAATACCTTTTTTTATACAAATTAGTGGCTCAGTATTTTATCCCAAAAACATCCGAAGAACAAACTTATGTATTGCATCTGGATTATAACAGAAGTAATGATGATGTGAATAATTTACGCTGGGCGACAAAAGCCGAAATGATGGCGCACAGCCGCAAAAGTCCACGTGTGATTCAGGCCAAAAAGAATCTGATCGAACACAACTTAAAAGCCGACGGAAGAAAATTAACCACTACCAAAGTGATGTTAATCAAGAAAATCCTGGCGCGACCTGAACAAAAAACCCGTCTAAAAATGATTGCCAAACAATTTGGCGTAAGCGAAATGCAAATACGACGTATTGCCAGCGGTGAAAACTGGGGACACGTAAAGGTTTAATTGTGAATTATGAATTGTGAATTATTAATGTATTTCACTCTGAGCGAAGTCGAAGAGCTTTTCATCTCGAAAGGTCTTCGACTTCGCTTTGTTAATGAAAGTTTTATTTTGCAGATTTAGAAGATAAAAGATAATTTTAAATTAATAATTCATAATTAACAATTCACAATTCGCACAATCTATGTGAAAAGATCAAAATCTGTGTGGGTAAAAATAAAATTTCAGGTGTTTTTTAAAATAATTCCTTAAATTCGCAATCACAAATAACAAAAGAATAAATCGAAAAATGAGTTTCGGAATTAAACTTCATTTTCGGTAATAAATACTAAAAACCAAAAAGATGAAATACGACGTTATTGTTTTAGGAAGTGGTCCTGGCGGATATGTAACAGCGATTAGAGCTTCGCAATTAGGCTTTAAAGTTGCTGTAGTTGAAAAAGAAAACCTTGGTGGTGTATGTTTAAACTGGGGATGTATCCCAACTAAAGCATTACTTAAATCAGCTCAGGTTTTTGATTACTTAAAACACGCTTCTGACTACGGATTAAAAGTTTCTGAATTCGATAAAGATTTCCCTGCAGTTGTACAACGTAGCCGTAGTGTTGCTGACGGAATGAGCAAAGGAGTTCAGTTCTTGATGAAGAAAAACAAAATTGACGTTATTGAAGGTTTTGGAAAACTAAAACCAGGGAAAAAACTTGACGTTACAGACAAAGACAATAAAGTTACTGAATATAGCGCTGACCATATTATCATCGCAACTGGTGCTCGTTCTCGTGAGTTGCCAAACTTACCACAAGATGGTGTAAAAGTAATTGGTTACAGACAAGCAATGACATTACCAACACAACCAAAATCTATGATTATTGTAGGTTCTGGAGCTATTGGAGTTGAGTTTGCTCATTTCTACAACTCAATGGGAACTGAAGTTACTATTGTAGAATTTATGCCAAACATTGTTCCTGTTGAAGATGAGGATATCTCTAAACAAATGGAGCGTTCTATGAAAAAAGCCGGAGTAAAAATTATGACCAACTCTTCTGTTGAGAAAATTGATACTACTGGAACTGGAGTAAAAGCTACTGTAAAAACAGCAAAAGGAGAAGAAATTCTTGAAGCTGACATCGTACTTTCTGCAGTTGGGATTAAAACTAACATCGAAAACATAGGTTTAGAAGAAGTTGGAATTGCTGTTGACAGAGATAAAATCTTAGTAAACGCTTTTAACGCAACTAATATTCCTGGATACTACGCAATTGGAGACGTTACTCCTGGACAAGCTTTGGCTCACGTAGCATCTGCTGAAGGAATTAACTGTGTAGAGAAAATTGCTGGTTTACATGTAGACCCAATCGATTACGGAAACGTTCCTGGTTGTACTTACGCAACTCCGGAAATTGCTTCTGTAGGTTTAACTGAAAAGCAAGCTAAAGAAAAAGGATACGAATTAAAAATTGGTAAATTCCCATTCTCAGCTTCAGGAAAAGCAAAAGCTGCCGGTGCTGCTGACGGATTCGTAAAAGTAATCTTTGATGCTAAATACGGAGAATGGTTAGGATGCCACATGATTGGTGCTGGTGTTACAGATATGATTGCTGAAGCAGTTGTAGCTCGTAAACTAGAAACTACAGGTCATGAAATCCTTAAATCTATCCACCCTCACCCAACAATGAGCGAGGCTGTTATGGAAGCTGTAGCTGATGCTTACGGCGAAGTAATTCACTTGTAAAAATATTGTATTGATGCTTTTGCGTCAATGCGAGTTACATATTATTTTCAATTTAAGAAATCCGGTTTGCGAAAGCAAGTCGGATTTTTTTTGTTGGTTATAACACTAACAGAAAAGCTCTAAAAACACATTAAAAACCTACATAACAATTAGATATAAAAAAAATACATCTGAATTTAATCTTTTTTTGTACTTTTATCTATATTAAAAATCTGACAACAATCTGATTTCATCCTCGCCTGAATAATTTTATATCAGCACAAAAGAACAATAGAACCAACTTTATTCTGATCTGAATTAAAGTTCTGTATTACATTCAGTCGCTATATCTCATAGCTACTGAAAAAGATCATATCATAAAATTTATCATCATTAATAAATTACTACTATGAAAAAAGTTCTTCTTTCTTTTTTGTCTGTGCTCTTGCTTTCAGCCTGCAATCAAAATAAAAATGCAGATCCCAATATGCCGGCCTCTACAGAAACTGATACAACAAGTGCAAATCAATTGCAATTACCGCCCGGCCCTGATGTCACTGTTAAAATAACAGAATCATACGCACGCCAAGTTGCAAGAGATGCTTATTTTTGGGCATGGCCAATGGAGAATATTTATAACCGCCGTCTTGCTTTTAAGCAATCTCCAAAAGTAGGACTCATGAATGGAGTATTGCCATTTGCACCACTAAATTCTTTAGCCATGCTGCACGATTACATAAAACCTGAACAACGATGGGTTGCCTGTCCCAATCAGGATGTAGTATACGGCGCTGCAATTGCTGCACTCGACGAAACTCCTGTTGTTGTACAAGTACCCGATTTTGCTGATCGTTTTTGGGTGTATCAGGTCGTTGATTTACGAACAGATGCTTTTGCCCAGATAGGTAAAATGTACGGAACCAAGCCGGGTTTCTATTTATTAGTAGGTCCAAACTGGAAAGGCGAAGTACCTAAAGGAATTACAAAAATGTTTCGCAGCAAAACAGGAACCGCTTTTATTGTTCCAAGAGTTTTTCAGGATGATACTCCCGAAGATAAAAAAGCCATACAAAAAATCATCAATAGCATTGATGTGTATCCTCTGGATAACTTTGATGGTAAAATGAAAGTTCAGGATTGGAGTAAATTGCCTTCTCTTGCATCACCTACAAAAGATGGCGGGACAGGCGAAACAAAATGGGTATTTCCTGATACCTTTTTTGATGAACTTCCTGCTGTATTAAAAGATGCACCTCCGTTGCCTGGTGAAGCCGCCCAATATGCGCAAGTACTTGCCGTAATTGAAGCCGCAAAAAAAGATCCTGCATTAAAAAAGGCAATGATAGAGGAAGCCCATAAGGCAGATAAAGAATTAATCGATCCGTTGCTGCAATTTCGCAACTGGGGAATTCCCCTTGCTGATAATTGGTCAACCGCTAATAACTGCGCCGCTTTTGGCACAGATTATTTTACCCGTACCGCTATTGCCAAATCGAATATACTAGTAAATGCAGGCGTTGAAACAAAATATTATTATCAGGACCTTGATACAAATACTACAAGATTAAATGGTGCCAACCAATATACTGTAACTTTTGCAAAAGATAAAATGCCACCGGTAAATGGTTTTTGGTCGCTCACTTTGTATGACGAGCATCACTTTTTTGTACCAAACCCATTAAAACGCTATTCTTTGGGAACCAAAAATAAAGACTTAAAATATAATCCTGACGGATCACTTACACTTTATATACAAAATTCAGAACCGGTGGGCGATAAAAAGTCCAATTGGCTTCCTTGTCCTAAAGGTATTTTTTGTTTGTATTTTAGATGTTACGGCCCGCAAGAAAAAGCCATTAAAAATGAGTGGACACCACCTGGCGTAATAAAAACATAATAATTTAAAATATTCCACTACAAATAATTGAATCCGGTTTGCGAAAGCAAGTCGGATTTTTTTGTTTTATAAAATACCTAATTCCCCTTTATTCACCGTTTTATATTAGCCTGTAAAAACAAACAAAATAGTAACCTTTTCATATAAAACAAAAACAGATTTATAATAATAAAATGATATTTTTGCAGCACCCAAATTTACGCTCAGATGAAAAAACTATTACTTATAATTACCATTTGTTTTCTATTGCCCAACACTTTTTTTGCTCAAAATTCAAGCACCGAAAACACTTTTTCAAAATCATATGGTTATCTAAATGATTTCGAAAAAATATTAACTTCAAATCAAATTGCGACTTTAAACAACACTCTTAAAGCATCTGAAAAAAAATCAGGCCATAAAATTATTGTAGTCACCATTTCTTCTATAAAACCCTATGCAAGTGTTCCTGACTATGCCGTGAACTTAGAAAGCTATCTTTATAATAATTTAAAACTAAATCCTGCCATTTTACTTGTATTGAGCAAAGAACTGCGACAAATTCAAATTCAAAGCAGCTATAAAGGACTTAACAAACTGAGTCAGGAAGAAACCAAAACGATTATAAGCAATTTTGCAATACCTGAATTTAAAAAAGGAGACTTTTATAAAGGCTTAGAAAGCGCCGTAAACGAAATAGTAAAAAAACTGGAATAGAATCAAAAACATATATTTTCACAACATCCGATTTGCATTTGTAAATCGGATTTTTTTATTCTTAAAAACCGTAACTACTTAAAACATTCATAAAATCAATAATTACTTTTTTTCCTTTCTTACAAAAAATTTATATTTACGTGATAAGAAATAATTATTCTAAAATATCAGTAATGGAAAATACACCAATATTTTTTGCAGACGGAGAAAGTCCAAAAATGATCGACGCATTCAAAAAAGCTCAGGAAAATTTTAAATATTTCTGGCGAGAATTATCATGGGAATATCGCCGAATAGTTCCGGCACTTGATGTAGCCTGCGTAAAACTAGCCTTTACACAGGAAATTAATAACGAAACTATCGTAGAACATATGTGGATCAATGAGATTAATTTTGATGGCGAAAAAATAAAAGGCATCTTAGTTAATGATCCTAACGAATTAACCAATGTTGTAAATGGCGAATATGTCGAAATTCCGGCAAATCAAATCAGCGATTGGTTATTCGTTACTCAGGACAAAACATACGGAGGGTTCACCATACAAGCCATGCGATCAGAAATGAACGAAGCCGAAAGAGAAGATCATGACGCCGCCTGGGGATTAAATTTTGGAGATTACAATGATATTCTCGTTGCCTACGAGCAAAAAGAAAAACCTGAAAACCTCACAGAACATCCTATGAGCCAAAACATGCAGGAAAGTCTTTTAGAATTTATAAAATCAAACCCAAACGAACTTACTGCTCAGGACGAACTAGGATATACTTTCCTGCATCGCGAAGCAATTGCAGGAAATAGCACAACGGTAAAAGTGCTATTAGATTCAGGCGCAGATATAAATGCCAGAACACACAACAATAAAACGGCCTTAGATTTTGCCGAACAACTGAAATGGGAACATTTAATTCCCATCTTAAAATAATAACATTCAAAAATCCGATTTGTGAAAGCAAGTCGGATTTTTTTATCTCTTATATTAAAATTGTCTACAAAATTATTACTTGTCAACCTAAAATATGACAACATTCTAAACTATTCATCAGACATTTGCCCCATAACAAATACTCCAGTATTGTCATTTCAACGCAAGGAGAAATCTTCGCAAGTAGATCGACAAAGATTAGCTATTACTAAGCGTTTCTATATTGGTAGTTATCTGGGTTAAAATTAGAAACATTCAACAATGAAAAATTTAAGAAAACTTAAAATTTATAAAAAGTATCAAACTAGAAAGTATCATAAAACTGTTTCTATTCCCGAAATAAACCTTAAAGGTAAATGGCTTGAAAAACTTGGTTTCAAAATTGGACTAATGGTTAATATCGAGCAAAAAGAACACAAGCTGATAATAACAGTTGAGAAAGAATAGAAATAATTTCTACAACTTTATGCTTAAAACAAAATCGATGAAAGAAAAATGTATTCCAGCACTTTAGCCGATAAAAAACAACATTACAAAATATAGAAATCCTAAATTTTCTTTTTAAATTAGACCAAACAATATCACTCTTAAAGAGATATTTTACAAAGTCTCATATTTAAACCAGAAACATGACATTAGACGAATACAAAAAACAATTTTCAGAAGACGATGCTGTTGGCTGGATGGCTATAGATCAGGAATTTGAACGCCTTTATCCCAATCAGAAACCCAAACATTACGCACCACCAATACCTTATATGCTTGGCGGCGAAGATCCGCTTGACGGAATCAGTATTTACGAAAGCAAAAAACAAACAGATCACTTTCATTTTGTAACCTACGGCTTTTCGGAGTTGTATTACAACGAAGAAAAACTGGATGACGAATTTAGCAAATGGGGTTTCGAACTTACCTTTAGACTAAAACCTTTCGAACCCGATAACGGAAACCCAAGCTGGGCCATTATAATGCTTCAAAACATTGCCAGATACGTATTCGACAGCGGCAACTGGTTCGAAGAATTTCATTACATGCCCGCAAATGGCCCGATCAGACTCGACACAGATACCGATATCACGGCTTTATTAATTGTTGCCGATCCCAAAATCGAAAAGAAACAAACCCCACACGGCGAAGTTTCCTTTCTGCAAATCGTAGGAATCACCTCTGCCGAATACGAACATCTTAAAGAAAATCCCGAAACAGCAGAGCAATTAGTCAATAAACTCAAAGAAAACAATCCGTTGCTCATCACAGATCTTACCAGAAAATAACTCCAAAATCCGATTTATAAACATAAGTCGGATTTTTATTTGGGCGTTCCCTCCGGTCGGGCTGTCCACTATATCTTTTATGGTGAACCCCACCATAAAAGGATACCGCTCCCATCCCTAACGCAAACAAACGTTTTCATAAGAACATCCCTTTCTAAACCAAATTATTACAATAAAAAGATTATTTTAGCATAACTCAAAATTCAACATCAAAACAATACCATTCAGTTAGTTACCAACCAAAAAAGTTAATTATTATGAATGCAGCCATACAAGAATACAACGATTCGCAAACACCTTCAGACAAAGAAATTTGTGATCAGTTAGCCCAAATAATCACTCAAAACCTGCCCAATGCCGAAAATAAAATCTGGCACGCACATCCTGTTTGGTTCCTCGACGGAAACCCAATTGCAAGATACAGCAAACTAAAAAATGCTGTGCGCCTACTTTTCTGGAGCGGCCAATCTTTCGACGAAGAAAAACTCCTAGACGAAGGTTCTTTTAAAGCCGCAGAATCCCGTTATACCGACCTCGTCCAAATCAACAAAGACGATCTCGAACGCTGGCTCAAAAAAGCACAGGAAATACAATGGGATTATAAAAATTTAATCAAAAGAAAAGGTGTTTTAATACGATTAAAATAATAAATTTATCCTTTAGCATAAAGTCAAAAGCATTTTATACTTATGAGTCGAAGAATCAAAAAAAGAATAGTAGAAAAAACCTCAAAAAAGGACACCATTGCTTTTATCATAAAAGTAATTTCAATTATACTCTGTCTTATCAGTTTTATATATGTAATAAGGCATTATCATAATTTTGTAATAGTAAAATTTGAGTTTTTACTCTATATCTACTTAATTGCCGGTCTTATATTTGGGCCCCTATTTTATAAATATCAAAAAAACTATGAAGGAAAAAATTTTAAATCAGTAAACTATTTCGCTTCCATTCTCATAGTTTACGGTACAATTGCCTGCGCCAGTTTTTTTCTTGCCAACGAATATTTGTCTACAAATACAGAGTACATTGTAGTTTCGCCCATCTTCGAAAAACATGAAAGCTACAAAAGATCTCCCAACAGCATTGTCGTTCAGATCGAAGGCACCAAAAAAGAAATCAACATACACAATTACGACTTTAAAGAAATAAGCATGTACAACTTTGCCGAAATAAAAATAAAGAAAGGATATTGGAATTTTCCCATTATACTCGAAACAAAACTCAGTATAAGCAAATAAACAGCCTTTATAAAGTCTAAAACTTATAATGAACAAAGAACAAATAATACCACTCTTAATTTATTCTCACGCTGTATTTGGCGGCATTGCTCTCCTATCCGGACTAATTGCACTTATCGTTAAAAAAGGAAAAAACATACACAAAAAATCAGGAAAGCTTTTTTATTACTGCATGCTTTTATCTGCCCTAACCGCTTTAATTATAGCCATTTTACCTCAACATCAAAGTCCGTTTTTATTCGCCATAGGCATTTTTAGTTCTTATTTTATCATAACGGGTTACAGAGCCTTAAGATTCAAAAATAAAAATATCAATCTTAAAACAGACAAACTTATTTCAGGCATTATGATTTTTACCGCCGTCATAATGGTGATTTACAATCCTCTCGTACATCAAAAAATAAATATTGTTTTAACCGTTTTGGGTATCGTAGGATTTGTTTTTTCAACCCGTGACCTAATTCTTTACAAAAATATAGAGAAACTAAATACCGCCTGGCTAAAACTACATTTAGGAAAAATGATTGGCGGATACATTTCAGCCACAACTGCCTTTGTGATGGTAAACAATTTCTTTACAAGTTTTTATGGCTGGTTTGTTCCCGGAATAATTGGCGGATTTTATATTATTTACTGGATTAAAAAAGTAAATAAAACACAACAACAAACCCAGATAAAGCTGGAATAAAAAACATTGCAAAAACAATAATGAAAAAACTAATCACCTATCAAATTGATTCTTTTACAAAAGAAAAATTCAAAGGAAATCCGGCCGGAGTTGTCATCAATGCCGATGAACTAACCGATTACGAAATGCAACAGATCGCCAGAGAATTAAACAACTCCGAAACGGCATTTCTTTTCGCTCCAGACAGTGATGATTGCGATGGTGTGATTCGTTATTTTACCCCAAATACCGAAGTACCTATTTGCGGACACGCGACAATTGCAGCCATGTACACAAAAGCAATCGAAGAAAAACTGGATTCCTGCATTTTAAAGTTTAAAACTAAAATTGGCATCCTTCCGTTTGAAGTTATCAAGGAAAATGAAGATTATCAAATTTTAATGACTCAGGGAAATTTCGAACTCGGTGATGTTTTTGATTCCGCTGTAACTCAAAAAATGATAACAGCATTGGGATTACAAAAATCAGATCTTGACGAAAAATGTCCTGTTCAAATTGCCTCTACAGGACATTCTAAAGTAATGATCGGAATAAAAAGCCGTGAGAAACTCAATACTTTATCTCCAATTTATAATGATTTAGCCCAACTAAGTAACGAAATTAACTGCAATGGCTATTTCGTTTTTACTTTCGATTCAGACGATCAGGATGTTTTGACATACGGCAGAATGTTTGCACCCGCAATTGGTATAAATGAAGATCCTGTAACCGGAAACGCAAATGGCCCGTTAGGAGGCTATCTGGTACAAAACAACATCATTGATTATAAAAACAACACATTTGAATTTAACGGAAAACAAGGCGAAAAAATAGATCGTCTTGGTGTAATAAAAGTTAAAGTCGTAACCGAAGAAAACAAACCAAAATTGATTCAGATAAAAGGCGACGCTGTAGTTGTCTTTAGAGCCGAAATAGAAATCTAGTAGAACAATAGTTAAGTGAGAGAAAAAAACTATTATGATAATACGAGAAATTAAAAATACCGATTTTGATGTTTTAAGAAAACTGTTCCTGAAAGAAAGACAAGACACATTTTTCTGGCTCGATCCTACAGAATTTAAATTAGACGATTTTGAAAAACATATAAAAGGAGAATTGGTTTTAGTTGCCATAGATCAGGAAATTCCCGTTGGTTTTATTTCCATCTGGATGCCTAATAACTTTATTCACCATTTTTATGTCGATCAAAAATATCAGGGCAAAGGCGTTGGGACTTTATTATTAAACGCTGCAATTCAGAAAACGCTCCTGCCCATTACCTTAAAATGTTTAGAAGAAAATACAAAAGCCGTTGCCTTTTATAGAAAAAAAGGATTTATTGAAAAAGAAAGAGGCCCATCTGAACATGGAGATTATATTTTGTTTGAGTTAATGTAACAGATAACTAAAGATTTAATCGCAAAAAATAGAAATTGATCATAAACCAAACCATCATTAAACCCAAAAATGGCAAATACTTTCTACTCCTACTTAGCCTTTATAGCACCCACCTCAGATGCGAGTCTGATTGCTTTAAAAAACAATCTGAAAACTTTTTATGAAAGACCGGTAATAGAAAACAAACCTGAAATTCTATTAGAGGACAATCAGATCAATATTACATTTGATGATGAATATCAATTATATATTGCATTTTCTGAAGAAGAATATGTTAATGAAGAAGCCCTCGAGATCGCACAAGAACAGCAACTGGATTGGAATGAAAATACTTTTGACAAAACAGCATTAGAAACCTGCCGCAAAAGATTTGAGATTTGGGGCGATGACGATTTCGATATGGATTATTTTAATGACAGCTTATTTGTAATTGAACAAATAGAGCAATTTAGCAACGTAATTATTTTTTCAATATAATAATTTAGTCTGGAATCGTATTTTTATTTCATTTAAACTTTCACTACTCAATATTAAGAAAATGTAAAGTTTTAAGAAATTACACAAAAAATACGCAACCATTTACAGGTTTTACATCTATTAATTAAACCAACGTAAAATCTATAACTATGAAAAAATTGCTTCTATTAATCGCAATTGTCTTATTTTGTTCTTGCAGTAATGATGATAAAAATTCATCAGAAAATCAATTAAAAGGAGAATGGGCCTTAATTAGTATTTCCGGCGGAATGAATTCCCAGTCTTCACCAAAACCTGAACAGAAAATTACAATCGAGTTTGCTGGTAATATCCTAAAAACATATAACAATGGAAATTTAACTAATACTCAGGCCTTTTCTTATCAAACAAAAAAATCAATTTTTGGCGGTATCAAAAAAATGATAGAGGTTCAAAGTAATTTAATAGCAAATGATATTCCTAAACTGCAATCTTTTGAAATTAAAGGAGATGAATTGTACTTAAAAGATGAATGTTATGATTGTTATACTTACAAATATGCGAGAATAAATGCTGCGAAGTTGTAAAGAACTTTAATAACATCTACATATACGCTTCAAAAAAAATCTGCTTTTAGTAATACATCTAAAAGCGGTTTTTTTATTTTAAATTCCCTTTTTTACGATGATACTATCAAATCTCTGTTTTGGTTTTAATTTGTATTTTCGTTGAAAAGAAAAACGGTCATTTAAAAAATATTTTATGGAAGAAACATTACCTGAAAAATCAATTTTTGAAGAAATACCAACAGAAAAAATTTATACTGAAAAAGCAATTCGGGTTGGAACTTTTTTAGGAGGTCCCTTAGTTGCCGGTTATTTTATGGCTGAAAATTTTAAAGTTTTTGGCGATTCTGACAAAGCAAAAAAAACATGGATTATCACAATACTGGCAACCCTCTGTATCTTTGCCCTTATATTTTTTGTTCCTGAAAACATTCTAGATAAGATTCCTAATATTGTTTTTCCGCTTATCTATATGGGAATTGCAGCTTATTGTACCAAACTATATCAGGAAAAACTAATCAATGAACACATCGAAAGTGGTGGCGAACAATTTAACTGGGGCCGTACAATCGCAATTTCTATTATCGGCATTTCAATTCTTCTTGGTGCTGTTTTTAGTACTTATTTTTTGACCGAAACTGCCAACGGAAGACTTACAGAGTCAACAAAAACATACGGCACGATGCAACATCAAATTGTGTATCAAAACAATATTGATGAAAATGAAGTCGATAAAATTGCCGAAGTTTTTAAAAAGACCACTTTTTTTGACGACGCCCTGACCAAATATGTGTATCTCGAAAAGATCAATAATAACTACGAAATATCCATTTCGTGCAATGAATCTGTTAAAGACGATGTAACTGCATCACAGCCTTTTGTAGAATTAAGAAACAACATGCAAAAGTTTTTCCCTGACAATAAGATCATTTTTAAGCTTGTGGTGAATAGTCTTGATAATGTGGTAAAACGAATTGAATAAATATAATTGTACTGATGAGTAAAACCAAAAATGAAACAGCAATTGAAAATACACTAATAATTGTAGGTAATCCTAATTTACTTTTAATTGGCTTGGGTATTTTTACATTACTGCTTTCTGTGACTATTGCTTATTTTACCTTTAATATTAATTATTTCATCCATTATTCAACAGAAAATATTTTTGTTTGGGTATTTGCTCTCTCGATTTTATTATTTGCCGCTTTAAGCATTTACATGATTTTAACTGTAAAGAAAGTTATACTTACCCATACCGGTTTAAAAATTTCATATCCTTTGTTGTTTTCGTCGCGCGATATTCATTTTGATGATGTTTGCAATGTTTACGATCAGGATTATGATATAAAAGGTTCTCATAATTTTAAAAAATATGATATTTATAAAGGAAAAAAAACAATAATCGAACTTTATGACGCTAAGAACATTGTAATTACTTCTCTTGAGATTACAAATTATGCGATTCTTGCTCAAAATTTAAAGAACATTACCAAGCCTTATTTTAAGATAAAAGCCCATTATTATGACAATATTGTTAATACACAGCGTTATGGCTGGTTTGTATTTTGGGTTTTCTTTATTTATTTTTTAATCGCGTATATCATCTATAAAAAGTATTCTTGATTCTTTATGAGACAGGATTGAGATAGCACACTGATTAAACGGATTTAAGCAGATTTACTGAGATCTTTTTTGCTTTGAAATTGATATCGCAAAGTGACGTCATTATTTTTATCTCATAGTCAGTTAATATACCCCTACCTTCATTTCTTATAAATGAAAAACTTCTGGTCTAGCCCCGATGGGAGCGGTATCCTTTTTCTTGTTTCTTTAACAAGGAAAAGATATAGTGTACAGCGGGACAAATGGTTATTGCAAAAGCTTTATTCTTCTGCTCCTTATTAAATAAACACAAATTTTAATTAATAAAAAACAAATATTTATTGATAAACAATAAATTTATATATCTTTGTATCATATAATTTTTTAAATCAAAATATTATGTCTACAAAATCAGCTTACATTTTAAAGCTCCTGAACATAGTGTCATGGATTGCTTTTATCGGACTTTGTGTAAAAGCAGGTTCGCTTTTGGCCTCATACGGGGTTAGTATGTTTATTAGTGAAGTTGGGGCAAAAAATCTGCCTTTGGGTTTAGATTTGTCAGCATTAAAGGCTTACGATCAAATCGATTATTCGATTATGGTTTTCTGCCTTACCGCAATTACCATTTTTGAAGCTTTAATATTTTATGCGGTCATTCAGATTTTCCTGAAAATTAATTTTGTTAGTCCGTTTCATGAAACAATTGGAAAACTGATTCAAAAAATGAGTGGTTTTTCGCTTATTGTCGGGCTTTTGAGTAATGTAACCGCTTCATATTCGGAAAAATTTACTGCTATGGGAATTCAGCTTCCTAATTTAATGGAGCATATAGGTCTTGGAGATGCCTTTTTATTTTTTGCCGGCATTTTATATTTCATCTCACAACTTTTTGCAAAGGGAATTGAACTGCAAAAGGAAAGTGAATTAACCATATAAATTATGCCAATTATAGTAAATCTCGACGTTATGATGGCAAAACGAAAAATGTCATTGAATGAGCTTTCGGAAAAAGTCGACCTGACGCTTTCGAATCTTTCGATATTAAAAACAGGCAAAGCAAAAGCCGTTCGGTTTAGTACGCTCGAAGCAATTTGCAAAGTTTTAGAATGCCAGCCGGGAGACATTTTAGAGTTTATCCCTGAATAATTTTTTAAATAATCATAGTATGGCATATTTTAAAAATGTAAATAAAATCTTATATTTATATTTTTTATATTTTTAAAATATGTCCAATACTCTATGCCTTTTACTACTTACATTTCTCTTTTTATCCTGCGAAAATAAAGAGACAGGCCCGGAACAATTGCCTCAGCATCAAAGTTTAATTTATTTTAAAACTTCTACTGTTGCTGAATTGGGAGATAAAAATTGGTTCGAACTTCAGCCTAAATTGAATGATACAATAAAAGTGGAATATATTGATGATATAATCTTTGTATCCAGATTTATTGAGGTAAATGCCTGTACCAAATATGCGGGGGATGTTGCAATAAAAAGAGATTCTATTTTCCTGATTCATAAAGCACTACCAGGCGACGCGTGTACCTCGACCGCTATTGATAAAGTGACCTACATCATCAAAAATCCTCAAATGAAAAAATATAGAATAATCCTTAAACATGAATAAGGTTATACTAACATTTCTCGTTGCAACGCTATTCTGGAACTGCAGGAAAAACGATCAAAATAAAGACCGCTTTTCTAACTATGAACTAATTAGTACAAAAGAAGAAGTTATAAAGATAAAATTTATTGAGTGGGCCACTACCGACAGACCTGGTTTTATAACTGAAGACAACTATAATGATAAAAAAAATGATAGTACTTTAATTGAATACTGTTTTTATCTTGATACTAAAAATAGTGATATCCAGAGCTTTTCTGCCAAAAATATTGAGAAACTAAATGACGGAAAAACAATTGAGTTAACCGGAAGATATTATAAAACCAAAACGTTTGATGCTATTTTTCCGTATAAAGAATTTAACAACTACAGTTTTAAACCAAAGGACGGTTACTTTACTGTTTTTGTTTATGAATCTGTAAAATAATTCGTCTTATATGCCCCTTAAAACTGTCTTTTTTAATCCCTAAACTATTGATTATTAAACATTAAATTTGTTATACTAATTTCTAAATCAGATAAAATGAGTGCAACAGATTTTACCACAACAATACAAGTCAACCAATCTCCTGAAGAAGTTTTTAATGCCGTAACCAATGTTAGAGGTTGGTGGTCTGAAGAAATAGAAGGCAACACGGCTAAATTGAATGATGAATTTAACTATCATTATGAAGATATTCATCGTTGCAAAGTAAAACTGATTGAGGTAATCGAAAATCAGAAAATCGTTTGGCTGGTCGAAGAAAATTATTTTAAATTCACCCAAGACAAAACGGAATGGACGGGAACAAAACCTACTTTTGAGATTGCTGAAAAAGACGGTAAAACAGAACTACGTTTTACACATTTTGGTTTAACCTCAGAATACGAGTGTTTTGAAATATGTCAGGGTGCCTGGACCAACTACATTCAGAATAGTTTGAAAAAACTAATTACAACCGGAAAAGGCGAACCCAATGCCACAGGAAAACCACAGACCGAAAACGAGAAGAAATTATCTCAAAATTAATTCGCTCCCTTTGATTTCCATTTTTAGACTACGACAAAAATAGTTTTGGCTAAATCTGCCCGATGAATCTTGCGCAACTTTGTACTATAAAAATAGATACAAATGAAAATTACAATTACAGGTTCGTTAGGGAACATTAGCAAGCCACTGGCTCAGGAGTTAGTGCAAAAAGGACATGAAGTTACAGTAATAAGCAGCAGTACAGCAAAACAAGCCGAGATTGAAGCTCTTGGAGCTAAGGCAGCTATAGGTTCTGTTGAAGATGTGGCTTTTTTAACCGAGGTTTTTACAGGCGCAGATGCGGTTTATTGTATGATTCCGCGTGCGAATTATTTTGATCCCAATCTTGATTTGGATGCTTTTACCCGAAAAATTGGGAATAGTTATGTCGAAGCAATCCAGAAATCAGGCGTAAAACGTGTTGTATTTTTAAGTAGTATTGGCGCACATTTAGAGCAAAATTCAGGAATTATTCAGCGTTATAATGAGATTGAAACTGTTTTGAAAAAGCTTCAGCATGTTTCGATAACCTTTATGCGTCCAACTTCTTTCTTTTATAATTTGCTGGCGTATATTCCGCTGATTCAATCGCAAGGTATTATTGCAGCAAATTATGGGGCAGACAGCGTAATTCCGTGGGTTTCTCCAAATGATATTGCTGCTGCAATTGCCGAAGAAATCACCACTCCGCTTGACGGGAAAAAGATTCGTTACGTATCAAGCGAGGAAGTTACAGGTCACGAAACAGCAAGAATTTTGGGCGAAAGCATAGGAAAACCAGATTTAAAATGGGTTTTAACTAGCGATGAAGAAACTTTAAACGGTTTGGTAAATGTGGGTATGCAGCCTAAAATTGCCGAAGGTTTGGTCGAAATGTACGCCGGACTTTACAACGGGTTGTTGGGAGAAGATTACAATAACAATAAACCGGAAATAATGGGTAAAACAAAACTGGTTGATTATGCCCGGGAATTTGCTGCAATTTATAATCAGAAATAAGTACCTTAGACTATGGCAAATCATCAACCTCATCGAATAAAAACTATCAGCGAATTTCACGAATTTAGAGATTTGCCCAAACCTGAGCATCCGTTAGTGAGCGTTTATAATTTTGAAGATCTTAAACATCTTAACGAAGAAGAACCTAAAAGTTTGATGCTCGATTTTTATTCGATTGCATTAAAACGTCATGCCAATGCAACCATGCGTTACGGTCAGCAGGAATACGATTTTAAAGAAGGAGTTTTGTTGTTTATTGCACCAGGTCAGGTTTTTTCTATAGAAGGCAATGCCGAGTTACAACATACAGGATGGTCATTACTTGTCCATCCTGATTTTTTATGGAATACGCCTCTGGCAAAAAAAATCAAACAATACGAGTATTTTGGCTATTCGGTTCATGAAGCTTTGCACTTATCTGATAAGGAAGAAAAGATGATTATTGCCATTATAAAAAACATTCAGCAGGAATATCAGTCGAATATTGACAAATTCAGTCAGGATGTTATTATTGCCCAAATCGAGTTATTGCTTACGTATGCAGAGCGTTTTTATAACCGACAATTTATAACCCGTAAAATAAGCAATCATCAAATTCTGGCCCGCTTAGAAAACCTTCTAGAAGAATATTTCGAAACTAGTTCTTTATCTAAAAACGGATTGCCAACAGTACATTACATTGCCGAAACTTTGAATGTTACGCCCAATTATTTGAGCGGATTGCTAAAATCCCTTACAGGCCAAAGCACGCAACAGCACATACACGATAAACTCATCGAAAAAGCCAAAGAAAAACTTTCGACTACCAACTTGTCGATAAGCGAAATTGCTTTTGAATTAGGGTTTGAACACCAACAATCGTTTAGCAAATTGTTTAAAACCAAAACAAATGTCTCCCCTTTAGAATTTAGGCAGTCTTTTAATTAAAAAGCGTTTTCGTAAAAATGACGTTCATAATTTTCATAAATTCGTGCTATTAAAATTGAAATTATGAATCCTATTTTCAGAAATACGCTGGCCGTAATTATTGGCCTTTTTGTGGGAAGTATTGTCAACATGGCTATTATTTTAATGAGTGGTTCGGTTATACCGCCTCCAAATGGTGCAGACGTTACCACTATGGAAGGATTAAAAGCTACGATGCATTTATTCGAACCTAAACATTTTATTTTTCCTTTTCTGGCACATGCTATAGGTACTTTTGCCGGGGCCGCTACAACAGCAGTAATTGCCGCCACTCGCAAAACCGAATTGTCTCTGGTAATTGGTGCTTTCTTTTTGTTAGGAGGTATCGTAAATGTGTGCACATTGCCGTCTCCAATTTGGTACAACATTATAGATATCGTATTTGCGTACTTACCAATGGCTTATTTTGCCAGAAAACTGGTTGTTTCAAAATAATTTTAACTTCATATTTTTCAAGATGAGCGAGAAATCAATATCACGAAAACCCGCAAAAATGTGCTACGAACATATTGGCGGAAAATTAGAGCAATTATTGGTAGAAAATTTTGCCGAAAAAGGATGGATTGCTAAAAGCAAACCAACCGATAAGCATTTTTATATTACTGATTTAGGACAGGAAGAATTTGAAAAACTAGGCATCGATATTTCGCAAATCAAGTCGGAAGATTTATAAATAAAAAGAATGAAAAAAGTTGGGCTTGTAGGCGGAACCAGTTGGGTTTCGACAATTGATTATTATAAATTCATAAACGAAGATGTAAATAAAAAGCTGGGCGGACTGCAATTTGCAGAATGCCTGATTTATTCTTTGAACTTTGGCGATATTCAGAAAAAAACCTGGCCAAACTCATACGAACTGGTATTCAATGCTTGTTTAAGTTTACAAAAAAGTGGCGTTGATGCCATTGTACTATGTGCCAATACAGCTCATATGCATGCGGACAAAATCGAAAGAGAAATTGATATACCCTTAATTCATATTGGTACTGAAACTGCAAAAGCTATAGTACAAGAAAAAATCACGACTGTTGGTTTATTAGGAACTTCGTTTTCTATGGAAATGGATTTTTATAAAGATCGCCTAAAGACTTTTGGTTTGAATGTATTGATTCCGGAAAGTCAGGAAAGCCGAAATTATATACAACAAGTTTTGAAACAAGAACTGGGCAAAGGAATTATAAATCCGGAATCGAAACAAAACTATATCAAAATTGCCAACGAACTCATCGGACGTGGCGCAGAAGGAATTATTTTAGGCTGCACCGAAATTCCGTTATTAATCAATCAATCTGATTTTTCTGTTCCTGTTTTTGATACCACAAAAATACATTCTGACACTATTGTGAGCTTTATGCTTGCTTAAACTTAAATTATAATCTATGAGCTATTTTGGCGGACTGGGTTCTGGAAAAGGCTGGAATAAATTTAATTTTATCCTTACACCTCCAGAATTTGAATCAATTTTCGAGGAACTTAAATTTTACTTTGTTATTACAAATGCAAGGGTTCCCATAGATTATACTGCAACTGATGCATCTTATGTGTTTAATGGTTACAAAGATTTTTTTACCAAAATCATAATTGGCAATAAAGAATATGATAAAAAAGAACATTGGTCTTACGAGAGTAAAATAAGAATATCGATTACAGACAATATCAGTAAAATTGACTTTAAAGAAATTATAGACAAAGAAGGTGCTATTTCTGATGCATTTAAATTGGTCGATCCAACAGAACCTGTAATCAATATCAGTCCTTTTTATCTTACTTTTTCAGAGAATAAAGAAAGTTTAAGCATTGCTTACATGAATACTGAAGGCACAATAGGCTTAGAACTAACGTATCCTAAAGTTGTAAGTTTTTCTTCGGATAAATTCAATTCGGCTATTGATGCACAACAATTTAATAATCAGTTATTATTTAATGACTTAGTAAAAAATATAAAGGCATTATCTAACAAACCAAAATTGCAAAGCAGTACAAAACTCTATCGTCCCAATTTTTGGATTAGTCCCGAAGCAAAAAAACTTATCAATGAAAATCGCTATTTAAAATCTAAAGGTTTAATTATTCTTTAAGAATATAAATTTTAAACATTTCGAATAAAATATTAAATGCTTTTTTAACTTCTTAAAATCTTATTTTATAACTTAGTTAGCTTTTTAAAATTTTAAAATCATGACTAAGAAAGAAATAGCCCAGAACTTTTTAAAGCTTGCTGCAAAAGGGCATTCACACGAAGCTTTCCGTCTGTATGTTGGCGCAAATTTTAAACATCATAATGCCTATTTTAAAGGTGATGCCGATACTTTGATGTTGGCAATGGAAGAATCTACGAGAACAAACCCTAATAAAGTTTTTAAAATTCATCATATTTTAGAAGACGGGAATCTGGTCGCCGTGCATTCGCATTTAAAACAAACCCCGGTCGATCTGGGTTTTGCGGTAGTCCATATTCTTAAAATTAAATCGGATAAAATTGTAGAACTTTGGGATTTAGGACAACCTGTACCCCGGGAACCTATTAACAAAAACGGAATGTTCTAGTTTGTAGTCGCAGTTTTCAGTCGCGGTAAACAGTTTACATTCGAGATTAAAAAAATGAAAATTATTACTGAATTAACCGCAAAGACCGCAATGTTTTTTTATTTACGGAGTTTAATAAAATAGTAAAGTTCGCAAAGCGAATTCAATACAAAGCTTTGCGAACTTTGTGTTTGTAAACTTTCTCACTGATAAAAAACTTTGCGGTCTTTGCGGTTAATTCGCAACACAAAGTGGCACAAAATTCACACCCAAACCTGAAACTTGAAACAAAAAAATAAAACAAAAAAATAAAACAAAAAAATGACTTCCAAACTTCGAATCCTCTTCCTATTATCTTCTATTCTTTTCTTTTCAAATCATAATACATTCGCTCAGAAAAAAAACAATTACGCCGCTCAAATTGATAGTTTAATAAGTGTCAGCAATCCCATATTTAATGGTGTTGTCCTGATTGCTAAAAACGGAAAAACGGTTTATAATAAAGCATATGGTTTTACTAATTTTGAAACCCGAAAATATTTAAAAACAGACAGCCAATTCGAAATCATGTCGAATACCAGACAAATCACGGCTGTTTTAATCCTAAAAGAAGTCGAAAAAGGCCAAATCGATCTACAGGCACCTATAAAAAAATATTTACCGCAATTGACTCAAACCTGGGCAGATTCTGTAACGGTTCACCAACTCTTAAATCATACGCATGGAATAGTGGATCTAAAGAAACCGCTTTTATTTAAACCCGGAAGTGACTTTAAATATGGTGATTTAGGATATAGTTTATTGGGGAAAATCATTGAATCTGTTACTAAAAAAAGTTATTATGAAGTAGCCAATTCATTTTTTAAAGAGCTAAAAATGAAACACACACTTTGTTTTTCTGCAGCTCCAATTAAAAATTTAGTTTCCGGATATGTCAACAATAATAACTCCTTTAAAAAAATATCAAAAACGATGATTACTGTCGATGGAACTTCTTCTAACGGAATTGTTTCAACAGCCAGCGATTTAGCCATCTGGAATGAAAATCTCCATAAAGGAAAATTGCTAAAACCGGAAAGTTATCAATTACTGTTTAAGTACAATATAACAGCTCAAAATAGTTTCTTCGGAAAAGAAAAAGTAGGATACGGATACGGTTTTAGAATTGTTGACAACGAACCTATTAAATATGTTGGTCATACCGGTTTAGGTGATGGATTTTCTTCTGTAAATTTATACTTTCCGGAAAGCGACGTAAGTTTGATTATTCTAGAAAACCAAATGAATCAAGATCGTGATTTATTTTACGCTACAGAATTGAAAATCAAAAACATTCTGCTAAAAGGTACTTTGCTCAATAAAAAATAAAGCACAATGGCAAAAAATAAAACTACCGAAACTAATGAAAGTATTGTTGATTTTATTAATGCTTTTGTGGAAGATGAAACCAAAAAAAAGGACGCTTTTGAGCTTGTCAAAATAATGCAGGAAGTTAGTCATTTTAAACCCAAAATGTGGGGGCCAAGTATTATTGGTTTCGGAAGTTATCATTACAAATATGCCAGCGGTCACGAAGGCGATGCCCCGCTTGTGGCTTTTTCTCCAAGAAAAGCAGCGATATCCCTTTATGTATATACAGCGCCCGAAGATAGAGACGAATTACTTGCTAAACTAGGCAAGCACAAACCATCAAAAGGTTGTATTTATGTCCAAAAATTAGCCGATATCGATATTGACGTCCTTAAAAATATGATTGCACTTTCTTTAGAAAATTTAAAAAAATTATATCCCTCAAATTAAATACCACCATGATCCTAACTTTAATAATTTTGCTGTTCGCCATTCTTATTTTGGTTTCACAACATCCCAGATATGGTAAAAAACCCTCCGGAGAAAGATTGGCTTTAATGCAAAAATCACCCAATTATAAAAACGGGAAATTCGAAAACATTCATTTTACGCCTGAACTCGCAGAAGGTTATAGTTTTTCTAAAGTATTTATCGATTTTTTATTTAAAAAAGTAGACCGCAAAATTCCGTCGGATATAATTCCCAGTATAAAAACCAATCTGTTAGAACTTTCTCCGGATCAGGATATTCTGGTTTGGTTTGGGCATTCCTCCTATTACATTCAGCTCGAAGGAAAACGTTTTCTAATCGATCCTGTTTTTAGCGGCAACGCCTCTCCTATATACGGAACCACAAAAGCGTTTAAAGGAACGGATATTTATACTGCCAATGACTTTCCTGAGATCGATTATTTATTGATCACGCACGATCATTATGATCATCTTGATTATAAAACAATCATGGATCTTCAGCCAAAAATCAAAAAAATAATTTGTCCGCTTGGCGTAGGTTCACATCTTGAATATTGGAAGTTTCCTAAAGAAATTATCATCGAAAAAGACTGGTACGAAAAAATAGAACTTGATCAGAATTTAACGCTTTACACCACGCCATCAAGACATTTTTCGGGTAGAAGTATTGAGCGCTGCAACACACTTTGGACTTCTTTTGTATTAGAAGCCAACAATTTTAAAATGTATTTGGGCGGTGATAGTGGTTACGACACACATTATGCCGAAATTGGCGATAAATATGGTCCTTTTGATATTGCGCTTCTCGATAACGGACAATATAATCCTGCCTGGAGATACATTCATAATCTGCCTGAAGATCTTATCAAAGCAATGAAAGATATCAAAGCAAAAAGAGTTTTCCCGGTTCATTCTTCAAAATTTCCTTTGTCGCTTCATGCCTGGGACGAACCCTTAATAAAAGTAACCGAATTGAATGCTGCTTCAGAAAATCCAATTCCGTTAATTACACCAAAAATTGGAGAATTAGTAGCGCTTAGAAACGAAAAACAAGAATTTCAACAATGGTGGAAAGGGGTTAGGTAATTTTTGATTTTAGATTGCAGATTTTAGATTTTAGATTTTAGATTAAAAACTGTGACTATTTAGTGAAAACCTGAAACCTGAAACAAATAAACGAATACTATGTCATTTCGACTGAAAGGAGAAATCACACTAGAAACTCCGCAAAGTATTACTAAACTTTGTCGATTAACGAGTGTGATTTCTCCTCCATCGAAATGACAAGATTGTGTGCAAACCTGAAACTTGAAACAAAACAAAAACCATGAACCAAAAAATATACCTTTTAGCAATTGCTTTTTTCCTCACCTTAAATAGTTTCTCCCAAAATACTTATGTTTTCCTGGGAAGCTACAATCGTGACAAGAACGCAGAATCTATTCAGGTGTATCAATTAGATACTTTAAAAGGAAATCTAACCAAAATAACCGCAGCAAAAAACACCATCAATCCATCGTATTTGACTTTATCGCCCAACGGGAAATACTTGTATGCCTGTACTGATACCAAAACACCAAATGCGGGAAGCGTGAGCAGTTTTGAATTTAATCCTGAAAACAAAACCCTGACTTTTTTAAACAAACAATCCAGCGGTGGCGAAAATCCGGTTTATCTCTCGGTTCATAAAAGCGGAAAATGGCTTGTAAATGGTAATTATTCTGAAGGAAGTGTTTCGGTTCATTCGTTATTAGAAAATGGAAAAATTGATTCGCTTGCACAGAATTTTCAATATACTGACGGAAGCACTCATAAAGAACGACAAACGAGGTCCCACGTACATTCAACGGTATTTTCGCCTCAAAATGATTATTTATTTCTTCCTGATCTGGGTGCCGATAAAATCCGTTGTTATCGTTTTGATGCCACTTTAAAACAACCTTTAGTTGCAACAAAAGTACCTTTTACCAAAACAGATTTAGAAGCCGGACCAAGACATCTTACCTTTCACCCAAACGAAAAATTTGGTTATTGTATCGAAGAAATGGCCGGCGCAATAAGCGTTTATGATTACCACGATGGAACTCTAAAACAAATTCAGCGCATCAATACGCATCCCGACAGCATAACTTCCGGATTTGAAAGTTCAGACATTCACATTTCGCCTGACGGAAAATTTTTGTACGCCACAAACCGCGGAAAAGAAAATAACATCGCAATTTTTTCAATCGATGAAAAGGGTCTCTTAAAAAATATTGGTTATCAATCGACTTTAGGCAGTCATCCCCGCGTTTTTGCCCTTGATGAAAGTGGGAAGTTTTTGATTGCCACAAATGTTAATTCCGGAAATGTGATTGTTTTTAAAAGAAATCCAAAAACAGGAATGCTAAAAAAAGTAGGCAAAGAAGTTCAAATGGAGAATGTTTCTTGTGTTCAGATAAAAAGAATTTAGATTTTAATTGCCCACGGGGTTTACGGATTGAACTGGTTTGCACTGTTTTTTTTTATTCTCATTCTTCGAAATGACAAATTAGGCGAAAATATTATTATGAAAATGATTGTCCTAGCCCCGATAGAAGTGGAAATCCTTTTGTGGCGGGGTTCGCCACAAAAGATTGGAACGGATAGCGGGATTAGCTCCTAAAAAAATGCATTTATCATAGAAATCGAGATAACAAACTTTGCGTAAAAAATCATTTTATTCCTGTAATCTGTGGCAAAAAACTCTCTCATACAAAAACTAAAGTCATTTTTTTATTTTAAATTCGTGCTCATTCGTAAACTTTAGTGGTAAACGAAAACTTTAAAACTTTAAAAAATGAATAATTCAGAATTCAATTTACAGCCTGATTTTTTAGAAGACGACATTACAAAATTAGTTCCCTTGCAGGAAAGCGATTTTGACGCGCTTTATAAAGTAGCGTCAGATCCTTTAATTTGGGAACAACATCCAATGAAAGACCGATATAAAATTGAAGTTTTCAGAACATTTTTTGACGCGGCCATCAACTCAAAAAGTTCTTTTTTAATTTTAGACAAAAAAACAAACGAAATTGTAGGCAATACCCGTTACTACGATTACAATCCTGAGAAATCAAGTATTGCGATTGGTTTTACCTTTATTGGCCGAAAATTCTGGGGCGGATTATACAATAAATCGAATAAAAAATTATTGATCGATTATGCTTTTAAGCATGTAGACTCAGTATTATTTCATATTGGTACAGATAATATTCGTTCGCAAAAAGCAGTTGGTAAATTGGGAGCTGTAAACATTGGTGAAGTAAATGTTATAGGGAATGTTCCCGTTAATCTGCCTCATTTTGAATATGAATTGAAAGCTGAAAATTATCAATTATAAACAATTATGAATTATGAGTTATGAGTTATTATTAGGAACATCTTCTGTCTTTTGACAATTTAGATTTTCGATGTGCCTTTAGGCACTAAATATTGGTAATCATAGAATTAAGACATTGGTTCGCGTGCCATAGGTGCGCAACGTCATATTTTGTTGCGTACCTACGGCACGCTAAATCTCTTCTAATTCATATTTTTTCTACCAATCTTTAGTGCCTAACGGCACAAATACAGATTTTTAATCTTTGATTTTCATTATTACTTTCAACATTTACCCAATAACATATAACTTCTAACAATGAAAAGAATTACTGTTTTCTGCGGATCCAGTTTTGGTACCGAAGAAATTTACAAAGAACAAGCAACTTTGCTGGGACAAACCCTGGCAAAACAAAATATAGAATTGGTTTACGGCGGAGCAAACGTAGGTTTAATGGGCGCTGTAGCTGATGGTATTTTAAATGCAGGCGGAAAAGCAATTGGAGTTTTACCCAACTTTTTAAGATCGAAAGAAATAGCGCATTTGGGTTTAACCGAATTAATTTTGGTAGAAAGCATGCACGAACGAAAAACCAAAATGAACGATTTATGCGATGGTGTAATTGCACTTCCGGGTGGTTTTGGAACTCTCGAAGAACTTTTCGAAATGCTTACCTGGGCACAATTAGGCTTGCATAAAAAACCAATTGCGATTTTAAACATCAACGGATTTTATGATTCTTTGATCGAATTAACGAAAGTGATGGTAGAGAAAGGTTTACTAAAAGATGTTAATCAGCAAATGCTTTTGGTGAGCGATAACATTGATGATTTATTACATCAGATGCAAAATTATGATCCTCCAACAGTTGGGAAATGGATTGATGGAAAAAAGCTTTAAATTGATCTTGAATGTAATTAATTAATTTTTACATCAAAGCTCCGGTGGCGCGACATATTTATTTTTATTGAATAGATAAATATTTCACCCCGCTGGGGCTCTTTTATTATGTAATTTTTTGATTCTCTATAAATATTTCGTCCCGCTGGGACTTGTTTATTTAATTTTTAAACTGTTTTTTATAATCACTTGGATTCAATCCTGTATATTTTTTAAACAATCTATTCAGGTGACTTGCATCGCTAAAACCAAACTCATACACAATTTCGTTGATTTGCATATTGGTAAATTTTAGCCTCGTTTCGATCAGTTTTATTTTATAGGCCATCGTATATTGCTGAATACTTTGTCCGGTTTTGGTTTTAAAATATTCACTGATATAAGTTGGTGAAACATTAAATTCTAAAGCCATTTTTGTTGCTTTTAATGCTTCAGGCTTGTAAATATTCTGATGAACATAATGCAGTAAATCCAAACTTTGTTCTGTATTAGATGGCGCAATTGCCATTGGCGAGATAAGCGAAATATTTCTGGCAGCAATGGTAATAATTGTATTCAGAATTTGCTTGATAACCTCTTGCTGTTGCGGAAAACTACTACTCTCCTCCCGAATCAAAGCCTCGATCATGGCTCTTAATAAAGGTTTATCGGTGATTGTTTTTAAAATACAACCCGGTAAATGATTGTGATTATGAAAAATAAATTCCAGTTTCTGGATCCAGTCGTTGCTTTGGGTTTTGAGATAACTATCCTGAAAACGAATAAAGAAAAACTTCGTTTTTTCGATCACTTCAAAACTATGCGTGTCCTGCGGAAAAATTAGAAATAATTTATCACCGGCATAAGGCAAACGATGATCGTTTATAATCTGGATGCCTTTTCCTTCTAATACAAAAACCATTTCAAAAAATGTATTCTTGCGTTCTTTGGCTTCATATTCTGAAACTTCTAAAAACTGAAGTTCAAAAGGATGGTATAAATTTCTAATTTCCATCTCGCAAAAGTACAAAATATTCCAATGATTGTACAAGTTTTAAAAAGCAGTTCTTCTCAACTTTGTATTATAAAATCATACAAAATATGGAAACTACTTCTTTTTTATTACTACGTCTTGCCGTCGCCATCAGCATGTTTGGTCACGGATTGGTACGTTTACCCAAACTAACCACTTTCAGCAACTGGATGATTGGCAATTTTGAAAATTCTATGCTGCCTAAATTCATCGTAACGCCTTTTAGCTACATTTTACCAATAGCCGAATTCGCAATTGGTTTGCTTTTGCTATTGGGTTTATTTACAAAACCTTCTTTGATTGCGGGAGGATTTGTAATGCTGGCTTTATTGTTTGGAACTTCGATGATTGAGAACTGGGAAGCCATTCCGTCACAGTTAATTCACGTTGCATTTTTTGCCTTACTTTTACATTTTATAGATTATAATAGTTGGGCAATAGATTCATTTTTAATTAAAAAATAATAGTCATGAGTTCAAGAAGAAATTTTATAAAACAAACCGGAATTATTGGAATGGTCGGGATGATAAATCCAATAGACACCTTCGCAGAAGTATCCAAAACTTCATCATTTTTAGCGCCGCCAAAAACAAAATGGGCCGATGGATCGAGATTAGTCGTTTCGATTTCGATGCAATTTGAAGCCGGCGGACAACCTGATAATGCCGAAAGTCCGTTTCCTCAAAACATACAAAAGGGTTATATCGATCTTCCCGCCGCAACCTGGTACAATTACGGGTATAAAGAAGGGATTCCGCGTATGCTGGACAATTGGGATAAACTAGGCGTAAAAGTGACCTCTCATATGGTAGGAACTGCCGTTCTAAAAAATCCTGAACTGGCCAAGGAAATTGTACAACGCGGTCACGAAGCTGCAGCACACGGTATGAACTGGAGCACGCAATATACAATGCCTTATGAAGAAGAAAAGAAGTTTATAAAAGATGGTGTAGATGCAATCAAGAATGTAACTGGTTTTACTGCTATTGGTTATAATGCCAACTGGTTACGTCGCGGACCGAATACATTAAATATTCTGCAGGAACTGGGTTTTAAATATCATATTGATGATATCAGTCGTGATGAACCTTTTATTATTCAGGTAAAAAACAAAGATTTTGCTGTGGTTCCGTACACATTACGTTGCAATGATATCGTTCTAATCGAAGGAAAAAATTTCTCCGTAGATCAGTTTCTACAACAAGCCAAAATGGAATTCGATCAATTATATGCCGAAAGCGAAACACAACGCAGGCAAATGTCAATCAGTTTTCATGATCGTATTGGCGGAACTCCGCAAATGGTTAAAGCTGCAAATGATCTTATTCGATATATGCAACAACACAAAGGTGTTAGCTTTAAACGTAAAGATGAAATTGCCGAAATAGCTTTGCACGATAAAACTACAATAAGAGAATAACTAATATATTTTAGATTGCTGATTTTAGATTATAATCCATGCAGGTAAAAACTTGTGTGGATTTTTTAATTAATGGTAATTGGAATTTCTTTCTTAAATTAGATGTTCGAAAAAAGTACCAGGTTTAAACCCAATCTTGTCATTCCGAGAAACGAGGAATCACACATGAAACTCGTCAAAGAATGTCGCCAATCGTAGTAGACCAACGCGTGTGATTTCTCCTCCGTCGAAATGACAAATTAAGCTTGATTCAGATCTTACATCTTACAAACAACATCTCATCCATAAAAAAATGAAAGCAGAAAATAATCACTTCGCAAAAGCCGAAATGCTGATCAGAAAACCTGTTTCAGAAGTTTTTCAGGCTTTTATAAATCCGGAAATTACCCGTAAATTTTGGTTTACAAAAGGTTCCGGAAAATTAGAACAAGACACCACAACTGAGTGGACATGGGAAATGTATGGTTTCTCATTAACCGTTACCACGCATGTTTTACAGGAAAATCATAAGATTGTGATCGAATGGGGAAATCCCGATGAAACGACTTTAGTAGAATGGATTTTTAGTCCGCTAAACGAAAATGAAACTTTTGTGAGCATTACCAACTCAGGTTTAAAAGGAGATGCGGATAAAATAATCGATCAGGTTCGCAATTCTACTGAAGGTTTTACGTTAGTATTGGCGGGAGCAAAAGCCTATTTAGAACATAATATTTTATTGAATTTAGTATTGGATCGATTTCCGAAAGGTCTCGCGTAAGAAGATTATAAATTAAGATTTTATGTTTTAATCGCGCAAAGGCGCAAAGTTTAAAATAAAAACATTAAAAAATCAGCTTAAATACGCGCAATCTGAGTGCTAAAACTTTGCGACTTCGCGCCTTTGCGAGAGATTCATTAACCTATTCTTTAAAATTAATTGTATCAAAAAAATGGAAACAAAAAAACCTTCAAATATCGACGAATACATTGGCGCGTTCCCAAATGACGTACAGGAGATTTTAGAGAATGTAAGAGCAACGATTCAGAAAGCGGCTCCTGAGGCCAAAGAAAAAATCAGTTATTCGATGCCGGCTTTTGAACAAAACGGAATTTTAGTTTATTTTGCTGCTTTCAAAAATCATATTGGTTTGTATGCTTTACCAAGTGGTCATGCAACTTTTGCAGCAGAACTTTCAAAGTATAAATCCGGTAAAGGTTCGGTACAATTTCCGTTGGATCAGCCCATGCCTTATGATTTGATAACAAAAATTGTAAAATTTAGAGTAAAAGAAAACCTGGAAAAAGCAAAAAAGAAATAAGATTTAATCCTAAACCGAATTCAACCAATTCTATGAAACAATTACAACTCTTTATTTTGCTTCTTTCACTTTTTGTAAGTCCTTTTATTATCGCTCAAAACGAAACTTCAATCGAAAAAGAACTTGCAGAATTGCACAAACCAAACCAAAAAATGCAAGATTCTCTTTCGAAATTAATCAAAGAATACAATCTTAAAATAGAGCTTGAAACAGACATCGCTAAACGAAATCTGCTTACACTTCGTCTAGACACACTTTGGAATGCGAAAGATCAAAACGATATCAACCAATTAAAACTTGATTTTGATTTTGCCAGAAAACATCCAAATTCATTAAAGGCTTTAGAAATAATGAAAATAAATGTTGGTCGTTTTACGGGAATGAATTTTTATGACACTTTCGTGGAAGTTTTCCAAAATTTTTCTCCAGAAGTACAGAATTCTCCAACAGGCAAAGAAATGTCGGAACGACTAAAGTATTTCAAACAAAGTAAAGTTGGCAGTATTGCCCCCGCATTTACTTTAAAAGATATTACTGGTCAAACCATTTCGCTAAGTGATTTTAAAGAAAAGAAATACGTTCTGATAGACTTTTGGGCAAGTTGGTGTGCTCCGTGTCTTGAAGAACTGCCTTATATCAAAGAATTGTACAAAAAATACAACCAACAAGGGTTTGAAATCATTAGTGTTACTCAAGATCAAAAAGCCGATCTTTGGAAGAATGCTATTGCGAAAGAAAAAATCGAATCCTGGAAACATCTTTCTGTTACTGAAAACAAAGCCACGATTGATAAAGATTATTTTGTTTTTGGCATTCCGCATAAGGTTTTAATTGACAAAAACGGAGTCATTATTGGAAAATGGAAAGGTAGCAGCGAGAACAACAAACATGAATTACAGCAGCTTTTAAAATCTGTTTTTGAAGCTGAATAAACAGTATAATGAATTTACAAGAACACTATAACGAACTTTATAAAAAATCTTCAGAGGCTATTCTGGCAGGTAATTATAAATTAGATGCTCAAATTAATAACGAATCTGATTCCCGTTTTGGCATTACGTTTCTCATTCGCCCAAGCGAAATAATTAAAGCGAATATTCAGTTGTTTTTAAACGAATTAAAGACAATTGAACCCAATCAATACTATTATCCTGACTCAGACATTCATATTACCCTGATGTCGATTATTTCCTGTTATGATGGATTTACTTTAGATGCAATAAATGTTCACGAATATATCGATCTCATTCAGCAAAGCTTGGTGATTTTAGATAAAATTAAAATTGAATTTCGGGGTGTTACGGCTTCTCCGTCTGCTATAATGATTCAAGGTTTCCCAACAGATGACTCTTTAAATAATTTCAGGGATAAACTTCGGGAGGATTTTAAAAAGTCTTCTTTACAACAAAGTATCGATAGCCGATATGCTATTTCAACAGCACATTCGACCGTATTGCGATTTCAGGAAAAACTTGAAAATCCGCAAAAATTAATGCAGGTTGTAGAAAAATATCGCGACTATGATTTTGGAGAATTGCAGGTCGAAAATCTGGAATTGGTTTATAATGACTGGTACCAGCGCGAAAAAAACACCATTCATCTAGCCGAATTTAGAATTTAATTTATTCGTAAAGACCTGAGCGACAGACGAAGCAATTTACTAATTGAAATATGCTTAAATCTTATGTCGATTTAAGTAAAATTCGTGTTCATTCGTGAAATTCGTGGCAATAAAACTATTTATTAAATTTTCCAAAATGCCATAAAACTCCGGCTGGATCATGCAAAAAACATTCACTTCCCCATTCCAAATGCACTGTGGGCGTTAGCTTTACCCCATATTTTTCGGTTAAGTTTAAAGCCAATAATTGATTGTAATAGTAATCGACATCCTCAACTTCAAGAAATATCATGGTGTTTTCGATCCAGCTTTTATCATAATAATCCTGAAGATAAAAGGCTAAATCTCCCGTTTTAAAAACAGAAAACTTAGGATCTAGAACTCCTTCTTCGAAACCTAAATCACGGTAAAAATTTCTGGAAACTTCAAAATCTTTGGCTCCAATAAAGGGTCTGATTGATACTGCTCTGTGTTTCATTTTATTGAATATTAGGGTTGGTTGTACTCTATCAAATTTAAGAAAACGATTCAAACTTTATACGTTTTTATACCAACCAAAACATTACAACTCTGTTTTCATCCTTTTGTACTTCGATTGATTCAATAATTTTCTGTTATTATTCAGCACATTTACGGTAATAAATTCTTTATCCAATTTCGATTCAAAAAGCAATTCTTTTTCTTCTATTATACTTTCACTTAATAAATTGACATGAATAAAATTTTCCTTTATTTCAATTTTAAATCGAACCGGAAAGGACAAATTATTTTTTATTCTTAAATCTTTATAACCATACACAATAGTCGCATCACAACCCAAAGGCGCAAATCTCGTTTCATTGGTATAAATATCAACCGAATGATTGTGTCGTTCTAAAATTTCTAAACCGGCAATTAAACTTATTTGATATATAATGCCGGATACCTGACACATACCGCCGCCATTCTCCTCTACCAACTGAGCGTTTACTAAGGTTCGGCTTTTCTTAAAGTCCTGATTTGGGTTTCCTACTACTTTAAAAAAAGAAAAAATCTGATTGGGTTCAAGAAGATAACTATTAATTCTTTTTGAAGCCAAAAGAATATTATGCAATTTATTCTCGAACGTCTGGCCTGGTTTTATTTCCTGCGATAAAGTGATCGTATGATTAAAGGTAAAATCATTTTGGCACTTTTTAGAAAATCGAAACAAATCTTTACTAAACAGATCTTTTTTAAATCTAATTAGTAATTTGATATTAATCTTGAGAGGTTTTAGCATTTTCATTTCTTTTCTAATACTATAATTAAATAAGAACTGTATTCTTTCAGGAATGAATTTGCCAAAAATGAATCTAATGCCACGAGAAATTTACGGCAAAAAGCAGGGAATCTATGGATGGGGAAAAATAATAATCCGTATGTTTTTTTAACAACAAAATCTGGATTAGCCTTTAAATCAGCAATATTCAAACTGCTTGCACCGTGCCAATTCGTTTTTTTATAACCCAATAAATTTCGTCTTTTTCGCGATGGAATATCAAAAATAAGGCGGCCATTCTTCTTTAAAATCCGATTGGATTCAGCTAAAACCTGATCGATTTTATTTTGATTCAGATGCATAAAAAAATGAAAACTGATAATGGTGTCAACAGAATTCTCATCCAAATTGATCGTATCGGCTTCGTTTTGCAGAAATGTTTTTTCAGGAAATTTTCGTTTTGCAACTGCAATCATTTCAGCACTTGCATCAACACCAATCGAAGCATAATTTAATAATCTTCCGGTACCACAAGCCAGATCAAGAATTTGTTCATCTTGATTAATTAGTAATTTATCGAGAATTTTTCGTTCTTGCGAGTCGATAAATTTTCCGTAAGAATTATCAAATCTATCCTGATCATAAGTCTTGGCGAGATCATTATAATAATGTACAATTTCGTTCATTTCTAATTTTTAAGACAAAATCAAAAATAATAAAAATCTTACTCGAAAAACATTTTTTATCCTTTCTTCAAAATATTTCCCAAACCACGACCAATTTGCTCAATGGCTTCAAGACCTTTTGTTAATGGCGTTGCTGTAAAATCTTCGTAGGCATCCATAGAAGTAACTTTTCGATCATCTTGTGCATACACCAAAATCAAATTATTTTCTTCGAATGATCTTTCGAATTTTTGCGGTAATTTATCAAAAATCGATTGGTACGAAACAGAACCTTTTCTGGAAAGGTTAAAAACGATTAAATCGGTTGGTTTAATTTCATCAGAAATCGATTCGAAATCATCCCAATCCATAATACTTTTAAAACCTAATTTGGCATTCAATTTTAAGTTCGTGGCAATTTGCTGAATCGTTTGATGCGTTTTGTATTCGGCATAAATGATTATCGGAATACTTAATTCCTGCGATAATCGGCAGATTTTCTGTAATAACAAATGAAATCCAACTCCTCTTTCAGAAAATGGCGGACATATAAAAACCAATCTTCTCTCTTCTATAAATGTTTTTTGAAATCTGCAGATGAACAAACTTTTGTCGACATTATTGATAATGGAATCTACGTTTTCACCAAAAATTTTATCGAGAAAACCTGTTTTTCTAGGCCAGCCCACAATCACAATATCCGACATGATTTCTTTTGAAGTTCTCGAAATTCCGCTTGCAGGATTATGGTCGATTCTGGCAATTGTATTGATTTTCACTTCTGAAGCCGAGGCCTGAATCACAAATTTATCAACTGCTTTTCTATACTTTAAAATGTTTTTTTCGGCCTGATCGTTATTGGGAACAATCGTTAATAATGTAACCGGATTTGCTGATTTTTTATCTTTAATTAAAAGCGCAAAATCTAATAATGTGGCTGCCGCCGAAGTTTTAGCTAAGGGAATTAAAATATGCTCGTCAAGAATCTGATCGCTATTTGCTTCTTCATGCGAAATTTCTTCTTCGCAAATGGCAATTTTTTTAGCTGCTTTTTCAGTAGCAAATGAAGCTACAATACAGGTAATTAAAATTAAAATAATCGTTCCGTTTAAAATATTTTCGTCCAGAATTTTTGCTTTAAATCCAACTAAAATAACCGCCAACGTTGCAGCGGCGTGTGCACTGCTTAATCCAAAAATAAGCTGTCTTTCCGTTTTGGTATATTTAAAAACAATCTGAGTAAAAAATGCTGCAGTCCATTTTCCGAAAATTGCCACCACACTCAACGTTCCGGCTACAATTAAGGCCGTTGGTCCGCTAAGAATTACACTAATATCGACCAACATTCCTACCGAAATCAGGAAAAACGGAATAAATAGTGAATTCCCGATAAACTCAATTCTATTCATCAATGCAGACGAATGCGGAATTAAAGGATTTAACGCCAAACCGGCAACGAAAGCCCCAATAATAGGCTCTACTCCTGCTACTTCGGCCAAAAAGGCTGCGAAGAAAACAACAGACAAAACGAATATATAATGAGCGTGTTTTTCGCTTTCTAATTTCTTAAAAAACCACTTTGCAATTCTTGGAATCACCAAAAACATAATCGCCGAGAAAATGGCTAATGAAACCGTAAGTTTTATCCAGAAAGCCTGATTCAGGTTCCCCTGACTGCTTCCCATAATAATGGCCAGAATGATCAAAACGGCAGTATCGGTTAAAATCGTTCCTCCAACTGTTATGGCAACTGCCTGATTTTTTGCGATACCTAACTTACTCACAATGGGATAAGCTACAAGCGTGTGCGTAGCAAACATACTCGCGGTCAGGAAACTGGCATTAAAATCATATTGCAACAAATAATAACAAACCGGAAACCCAATAGTTAAAGGGAAAATAAACGTAAAAAAACCGAATAATAAACTCTTATTCCGATTAGCTTTAAACTCGTTCATATCCAATTCCAGACCGGCAATAAACATAATGTATAAAAGCCCAATTGTCGAAAATAAATCTACGGCTGAGTTTTTGGCCAAGATATTAAGTCCGTGTGGGCCAATGATAACACCTGAAATAATAAGTCCGATGATTCCGGGAATATTTATTTTTTTTAGTAAAATAGGTGACAAGAGAATAATGAAAAGTATTAACGAGAAAATCAATACTGGGTTGCTGAGAGGTAATTCGAATTCTTGTAAAAAATGCTTGAAAAATTCTATCATAATATATTTTTATCTTCTTTGTGGTATTTTAATCTTTCCCGAAAAGTGTATCCAAATTAAAATGAAATACCAGAAGTTATGGTTTACCGGTTGCTTTATTAGCATTAAAAAAAACCGGATTCTTTAGTGATTGTTTCATTACAAAAATACCTAAAAAAAATACGAACTTTTCACGAAAACGGTATATTAAGTAATAATTTTTGTTTCGTTGCCAAATTATTAATTTTTAATATTTTTTTTAACAAAACTGCAACATTAACAAACGAAAATAAATGATCATTGCATTATTCAATTATCTTTGTCTTAATAAATATTGCACAATGGAAGAATGTATCTCTGTTTTTGATATGCTTAAAATTGGCGTTGGTCCCTCAAGTTCACATACTTTAGGGCCTTGGAGAGCCGCAGAACGTTTTTTAGAAGAGTTAAAAGACGAATCAATTTTAGACCAGATTACACGTGTAAAAGTCGATTTATACGGATCGCTTTCTTTAACCGGAAAAGGTCACGCCACAGATTTATCTGTAATGTTGGGTTTAAGCGGGCAGGATCCTGAATATATCCCCGTTGATAACATTGCCGGAATCATAAAAACGATCGAAGATCACAACGAGATTATTCTGGCAAACGAATATAAAATTCCGTTTTATTTTCTTCAGGATATTGTTTTCAATAAAGAGTTTCTTCCTTTTCATGCCAACGGACTAAAATTTACGGCTTATAAAGCTGATGATTCTGAGTACGAATCTACTTTTTATTCTATTGGAGGAGGTTTTGTGGTAAAAGAAGAACGCACAAATGCCAAGATCAAAGAGGTGATCAAATGCGCTTTCCCCTTTCCGATTCAAAATGCTGTTGAACTTTTAAATTATACCGTTTCAGAAAATAAATCAATATCTGAGATTGTGTATGAAAACGAAAAATCGATGCGTCCGGAAGCTGAAATTCATTCTGAATTAATGCGTATCTGGAACACGATGTTAGAATGTATGTATATTGGTTGTCATACCGGAGGTATTCTTCCGGGCGGATTAAACGTTCGCCGAAGAGCTTTTGATATGCACCAAAACTTAATAGGTTTATCGAATTATTCTGATCCGCAAAACTGGCTGGAAGAAATTAGAAAAACCGAAGTAAAATTTCGTCAAATCCTGAAATGGGTTAGCTGTTTTGCACTTGCCGTGAATGAAGTAAACGCTTCTTTAGGCCGGGTAGTTACAGCACCTACAAACGGAAGCGCCGGTGTAATTCCGGCTGTTTTAATGTATTATCTGGTAATTGAAAACCATAATGCAGGCGAAAAAGAAATCAAACAATTTTTGATGGTGGCCGGAGAAATTGGAAGTATCTTCAAAAAAGGATCAACCATTTCTGCTGCGATGGGTGGTTGTCAGGCCGAAATTGGCGTATCATCATCGATGGCTGCGGCGGCACTTTGCGAATTAATGGGCGGAACTCCTGCTCAGGTTTTAATGGCTGCCGAAATCGCTATGGAACATCACCTTGGTTTAACCTGCGACCCAATTGGTGGTTTGGTTCAGATTCCGTGTATCGAAAGAAATACAATGGGCGCCATAAAAGCCATAAATGCTGCCGAATTAGCGCTTGAAACTGATTCTAAAAACGCAAAAGTACCTTTAGATAAAGTGATCAATACAATGTGGCAAACCGCAAAAGACATGAACTCTAAATACAAAGAAACCTCTGAAGGCGGATTGGCAATTGCTGTAAACATGGCGGATTGTTAAGATGTTTGCTTAATTTATTATAGCCACAGATTAAAGGATTAGCACAGATTAAATATTTCCGCACTGTGTAATTAAAGTCCTTTTTCATCTTTTAATCTGTGGCAAAAAATCAAACTCAACTTCATGAAAAAATATTACCTCTTCATACTTTTATTTACAACTGTTTTATTGCATTCTCAGGAACGTTATTTCCTAAATTCAGATACGCGTTTGTATACTTCTGCCAATACTTCTGCTGAGTTTTTGGGTTATTTTAGATACGGTGCCGAAGTACAATTATTATCTGAAAGTAAAGATGGCTGGTATAAAGTAAAAGCTGATAATTTATCTGAAGGATATATTCCGGAAAAGTTTATTGCAACAAGATTAAATGCCCGGGATGTTAAGGTTAAAGACGGCGAAAATCCACTTATAGAAAGTGATGATTATTATGGCAGTAATCATCTTTTTGTATTGGTTGCGGGTTTAAAAGCACGTGCACAACCTGACAAAAATGCAAAAATTAGAGAAATCCTCAACACTGGTGATCCTGTTGCTATAAATTATCTTCCTAAAAATCAGGAAGACTGGGTAAATATTAGCGGTCAGTTTAATGATGAATATGCCAAATTTACATTGAGAAAATTTGTAGGCAAAAGACCTGATTTTAATTCTTTACTAAAAGACTTCGACAAACTCGATGTTACTAATATTACAGAACGCAAAACGATTGGTGAACGACTTGTAGAATTAGCATGGAACAGCGAGACCACTACATTAGCACCAGCATATCAACGTTATTACGAAGTGGTCAAGCAATTAAACGATCCTAAACTTCTTGCTGATACTGAATTGAATATGGCTGTAGCCAAAGGACTAGCCAAGCATAAAAAACCGGAAGAGATTCTGGCTTTCGTTAAAAAATCAGAATTTATTCTGAAAGGATTAAAAACCAAAGCCTGGTATTTAACGCAAAAAGATCTGGTAAAAATATTCGGAAAACCGACTAAAACAGCGCATGTAAATGATGAATGCGGAGTTTATCTAAGTGAACTTTTTTATTATTATCCGGATTTAGAAGCTTCTGTAGACGAACAAAAAAATCAGGCTGAAATCACAAAGGTTTTCATTAACGAAAGCAACAAACTTGTTCTAAACCCAAATGCAACATTAGACCATACCTTAACTGAAAAAGCATTTATCGAGAAATATGGAGCTTATATTAATGCTTCTATAAAAACTCCACATATTTACGCTATACAAATAGAAGACAGCGAATTTAGAATCGAATTTAAAGATGGAAAGATATTTACCATCGAAATATTCTTCTATTGCTGATTTCAATCTATAATTATTCAATACTTTTACATCTTCAAAAAAAAACAAAATGTCAGTAGCAAAAAAAGATTATAAAAGAATCACAACAAAGTCATTGATCGAAATGAAAAGCAACGGAGAAAAAATCTCTATGCTTACTGCTTACGATTTTACAATGGCTAAAATTGTTGACACCGCAGGAGTCGATGTGATTTTAGTGGGCGATTCAGCATCAAATGTTATGGCGGGTCACGAAACGACATTGCCAATTACTTTAGATCAAATGATTTATCACGCTTCGTCTGTAGTTCGCGCTGTAGAAAGAGCTTTAGTTGTGGTAGATTTACCTTTTGGAAGTTACCAGTCTGATCCAAAAGAGGCTTTGCGTTCTGCTATTCGAATCATGAAAGAAAGCGGCGGTCACGCTGTAAAACTTGAAGGAGGAAAAGAAATTAAAGAATCTATCAAAAAAATATTAAACGCAGGAATTCCGGTTATGGGTCATTTAGGTTTAACACCTCAGTCGATCTACAAATTCGGAACGTACAGCGTTCGTGCCAAAGAAGATCAGGAAGCCGAAAAACTAATCGAAGATGCAAAATTACTTGAAAAAGTAGGTTGCTTTGCGGTTGTTTTAGAAAAAATACCAGCTGATTTAGCTAAAAAAGTAGCCGAAAGTATTTCGATTCCGGTTATTGGTATTGGTGCAGGTGGCGGTGTAGACGGTCAGGTTTTAGTTATTCACGATATGCTAGGAATGAACAATGAATTTAGTCCGCGTTTCTTACGTCGTTACTTAAATCTTTACGAAGAAATGACAAAAGCAATTGGTCAATATGCTGCTGATGTTAAGTCGAGCGATTTTCCTAATTCTAGTGAGCAGTATTAAATTTTAGACTGACTTAGATTTTTAGACTGACTTAGACTTCTTAGATTTACTTTTTAAATTATTTAAAACATAAATCTAAGAAGTTTAATGCATGAAATATCTAAGAAAGCCTAATCTAAAATCTTAAAATATGCATCAGTTTAAAGAGCTTTTAATTTGGAAAAAAAGCAGATTATTTTGTTCTAAAATTTATAATGTGACTGCCAGTTTTCCAAGTGAAGAAAAATTTGGAATAACGAATCAATTACGAAGAGCTTCTGTTTCTATTCCTTCAAACATAGCAGAAGGTTCTTCACGAAATTCAAATAAAGATTTTGCACGATTTTTAGAAATTGCAATTGGTTCAGCTTATGAAGTAGAAACACAACTTCTAATATCCTCTGATTTAGGATTTATTAATGAAGAAAATACAACAGAGTTAATAACTCTTTTAGAAGAAATCACAAAAATGACTTCAAGATTCAGAGCCACTTTGTTATAACTGTTTTAAAAAGATTATAATTCAAAAAAGTTAAAATTTTAAGTAAGTCCATAAATCTAAGAAGTCTAAGTCAGTCTAAAAATCTAAGCAAGTCTAATATGAAAATCGTTTCAGATAAAAATAATCTCCAGGTTCTACACGAAGACAATCACATTATTGTGGTAAACAAACGTGTGGGCGATATTGTACAAGGCGATAAAACGGGCGACAAACCCTTATCTGATGTTGTAAAAGAATACATTAAAGTTAAATATAATAAACCTGGTGATGTTTTTCTGGGTGTGATTCATCGTTTAGATCGTCCTACAACCGGAATTGTAGTTTTTGCCAGAACAAGCAAAGCACTGACGCGAATGAACGAAATGTTCAGTAATCGTGAAACGCAAAAGACATATTGGGCAGTTGTTAAGAATAAACCTCAGGAAGCAAGTGCTAAATTGGTTCATTATTTAAAGAGAAACGAAAAAAACAATACTTCTAAAGCGCATTTAAAAGAAGTTCCTGATAGTAAACTCGCAAGTCTGGATTACAAGATCATTAAAGAACTTCAAAATTACACAGCGCTCGAAATCAATTTACATACAGGGCGCCATCATCAAATTCGTGCACAATTGTCGGCAATAGGGTCACCAATTAAAGGTGATTTAAAATACGGATTCGACAGAAGTAATCCTGATGGCGGAATTCATCTTCATGCCAGAAAATTAGTTTTTGTGCATCCTGTTTCTAAAGAGGACATTACGATCGTCGCGCCAACTCCGGATGAAACTATTTGGAATGCGATTTGATTTTATGATACAATTGTTAATTTTTTAATTTTTATCGATTAACTTGCATGGGCAAAATTCAAGTGAATCATAAAAATGGACTATAAAAACGACATCGGATACAGAAAAGAAACGCTAAAAAAATTGTTGTACAACATTCAGAAAAGCGAAGACTTAATTGTAAAAGCTTTGTACGATGATTTTAAAAAGCCAGAATTTGAAGCTGTTTTGACCGAAACTAATTATGTTATTTCGGAACTAAAAGACACGATCAAAAACATTCATAAATGGGCAAACCGAAAACGCGTTTTCCCGTCACTTCTTAATTTTCCTTCAACAGATTATATTTATAAAGAACCTTACGGAAACGTTCTGGTTATTGCTCCCTGGAACTATCCCTTTCAATTGGCATTATGTCCTTTAGTTTCGGCCGTAGCAGCAGGAAACAGAGTAGTTTTAAAACCTTCTGAACTTACGCCGCACACCTCAGCCATAATCGCAAAAATTATCGAAAAGACATTTCATGTAAATCACGTCGAAGTTGTTGAAGGCGGTGTCGAAGTCTCGAATAAATTACTGGCGCAGCGCTGGGATTATATTTTCTTTACCGGAAGTGTTGCTGTTGGAAAAGTTGTAGCAAAAGCTGCTGCTGAAAATCTAACGCCAATTACACTTGAACTTGGCGGAAAAAACCCTTGTATTATCGATGAAACGGCCAATTTAAAACTTGCCGCAAAACGCATCGTCTGGGGTAAATTTATTAATGCCGGTCAAACGTGTATTGCACCAGATTATATTTTGATTCAGAAAAATATGAAGGTTAATTTCATTTCTTTTTTAATCGAGGAAATCATAAAAGCATACGGCAAAAAAATGGACAAATCTCCCGATTTTGCTCGAATTATCAATACTAAAAACTGGTTGAGACTAGCTAACATGATCGAACCTGAAAAAGTAGTTTTTGGAGGAGAAACAGATGCCAACCAACTTTATATTTCGCCAACCTTAATCGAAGAACCGGCATTGGATAGTCCGGTTATGAAAGAAGAAATATTCGGGCCTATATTACCAATTCTAATTTACGAAACAGAAGCCGACATTGAAAACGTGATTAGCCGTTATGAGAAACCTCTTTCATTTTATGTTTTTAGCGAAAATAAATCATTTGCTAAAAAATTAATTAAAACGTATGCTTTTGGAGGTGGTTGTATCAATGATAGTGTTGTTCATTTTTCTAACAAAAGACTGCCTTTCGGCGGAGTCGGACACAGTGGTATGGGTGCTTATCATGGTCAGTTGAGCTTTGATATTTTCTCTCATCATAAAGCTGTCGTAAAAAAGGCAAACTGGCTCGATTTACCTATGAGATATGCGCCTTACAAGGATAAATTAGCTTCTATAAAAAGGATTTTAGACTGGATCTAGCTGCCAAAAACAATTTCGTAATGTTTTTGAGATTTTCATATGAATTTGATTAAAAATATTATATTTACGTCTCAATATTTACCTTAAACCCCAGAATATAAAACAATTCTACTTTTACAAAAAATGAAATCCACACTTGATCAAATCAAAGACATTAAGAATCATGGTTATACCTTAGATTTTTCAACTGTCTTTAACAATGCTTTTGAAAACTATAAAAAAATAGCACTTTATGCTGGGTTGATATTATTAGTTTTTTCTATACTTTTTGGTATTTTAGGTTCAGTACTTTTAGCCGTAATATTTGGTGTCGAGAAATTAAACAACCCTGCCTTTTTCTCGATTAAACCTGCCCATTTATCAAGCCTTCAGCTGGTTTATTATATTAGCGGAACAATCTTATTTTCGGCCATTTTAAGTCCTTTTGGCGCGGGATTTTTAAAAATGGCATATTGCGCAGACAGAGATCAGGAATTTAATGTTTCTACCATTTTTACTTATTATAAATCACGTCACTTTTTACAAATATTTTTAGCCACTGCGATCATTTCACTCTTTAGTGTTTCTATTTCTACATTTCTGGAAATTCAAAACCTAAATTTATTAGGAATCGTGGTTTCGCTGATGATTTCATTTTTTACCTTTTTAACGATTCCGCTTATTGTATTCGGAAACTTAAAAGCTGTCGATGCCATTACATCAAGTTGTCTTCTTATTTCAAAACAACCCATCGTACTTTTAGGATTAATGATCACCATTGTTGCCGCGCTAATTATTGGGTTTATGGCACTTTTTATCGGAATCCTTTTTACTGTTCCGCTTAGTTATTCAATGACATACGCTATATATTATGCAATTTTCAAAAATGATAAAGAAGATCCAATTGACTCAATTGGGCAATCGGATTTAGAATAAAATAGAAAATTCTATACCAAAAAGGGCTTAACCTACTCTCTTTAGAATTTTCAAAAAACCAGTTACTAAAACCAAACATACCTCAAATTCTATGGTAGAAAACTATAGTTTTTTCAATTCGTTGATTTCAGGAATTGCCACATTTGGTAATGCCCTCAAATCAATTATTGCAAACTGGTACGTTTTTACTTCTGAGATTATTTTTTATCACAATCCTAAAATTATTCTTTTGGGATTGGCCTTATTTGGGCTTCTCGGAGTTTTGGTTTATCAATTCTTTAAAATAAAAGCAAGCATTGGCTATTTCATAGAAAAAAAATTAGAAACTGAAACCGCCAACAGAGAATACCAACTTTATATTTTATTTTTTGGTATTGCTGTTATTGTAATCGAAATCATCAATGAACTTTTTAAAATAAGACCCAAAAGTTTATTGATTACCAATGTTTCTATTGGTTTTACGGTATTGGTGATCTATTTTATAACCAATAGAGTAAAGTTTTTACGCGATCGGGTTCAGCCTATATTTATATTCTTTTTCTTTGTTTACATCGGCTACGTTGCGCATAATATTATCGCTCTACCAAAAGATGTTATTCCGGTTATTGTTTTTTTAATCTCATTTTTCTTTTCATACAACATTTTAAAACCCATAAAAATATACTGGTTCTTTGTTGGTCTGGTTTTTACTTTTCTAATTATAACCGTTATTTTTCATCTGATTTCTTTAAAATCATCCATTATTTTAATCAATTTTTGTATTCTCATTTTCATTATCAACCAGGTAAAATATGCTGTTTTAGTCAACAATACAGATAATTTCAGGTTTACAAACGAAATTGTACATAAAGGAAATTCTCTAACAATTGCTACCAACAAAAAAAACGAAGTCTTGTTTTGCAGCGAAACAATAATCTCCATTTTAGGTTATCAGCCGGATGAAGTAATGGGTTTAAAGTTTTGGAAACTAACCAAAGAAATAGATTTTATCGAAGAAATAAAAAATCTAAATCAGGAAGAAAACAAGCTTTATATTCGGAAATTAAAAAGTAAAAACGGCGAGTACAAATTCATTCAATGGAAAGACAAAAAATTCTCCGAAGATCTCATTATCAGTATTGGTCAGGATGTTACGGAACAAATAAACGTTCAGGATCAATACAAAAACCTGATTCAAACCGCAACCGATATTATATTTGAAATCGATAGTGATGGTTATTTTACTTTTGTAAATGATTTTGGTTTCTCGATTTTAGGTTATTCAGAAAATGAGATTATTGCTCAACATTATTCGAATTTTATTCATGAAAATTACCAACGGAATGCGGTTGACTTTTATGAAAATCTGGATATCAACGAAAACAATTTTCCATCTATAGAAATTCCGATTTTAAAGAAAAACGGAAAAACTTTATGGATCTCTCAAAAAATTATAATTCGCAAAAATGATTTAGGCCAAACCATTGGTTACGCAGGTATAGCGCGGGATATTACCGATATTAAAAACATTGAAAACGAAAAAAAGAAGCGTCTTAAAAAAATTGAAGCTTACAATCATTCTACAAAAAAATTATCGACTACCGATTTTAGCAAATACGACAATCTAAATACTGTTACAGATTACATCATAGAAGAAGCGGCCACGGTTACAAAGACAAACAGGGTAAGTTTCTGGAAATACGACAAAGATTTTATTAAATGCAAAAATCTATTTAGCGTTGATAATCAAAACTTAAACGACAAAAATATATTAGATAAAGAATCTTATCCTATTTATTTTGAAACGTTAAAAAACAAGGCCATTATTAATGCGCCCGATGTTTTTAATAAATTAGAAACATCAGAATTTCAAAAACTTTATTTTACAAAAAACCATATCAAATCAATGCTTGATGTTCCGATATTTTTGAGCGGACAATTGGGCGGTGTGGTTTGTTTTGAAAGTACTCAGGAAAAAAGAGACTGGGATAATGAAGATATTAATTATGCCAGAACGATTTCGGATGTAATTTCGCTGGCTATTTCGTCTCAAAAACGTCTGGAAGCTGAGCGAAGATTAGAATTTAAAAGTCAGCTTTTATCGGCGCTTTCTTTATGTACAGAGAAATTTTTGCTGAGTAAAACGACTCACGAAATGTTTCAGGAAACGTATGAAATAATTGGTAAAGCGGCCAAGGTAGATCATATGTATTATTACGAAAGAGATTTTAAAACCAATTGTGTCTGCCAGAAATACAAATGGTCAAGAAAAGGAATCGCGCATCAAATCACCGAATTACAACAACTTACAGAAGATAATTTACAGGAAATTTACGAAGCGGCAAAAAACCGAAAAATCTTAAATAAGGTAACGCGTAAACTTGGTGATACCTTTTTTAAAGAACTATTAATCGCCAACGAAATCAAATCTATTTTGATTTTGCCTTTGTATATTAATGATGTTTTTACCGGTTTTATTGGTTTTGATGATTGTACGAATGAAAGAAAATGGTCTGAAGAAGAAATTTATATTTTTCAGGTTTTGGCCAATAATATTTCATCGGCATTGGAGCGAAATCGAAATGAAACTAAAATTCTTGAAAGTGAAGAAAAATTCAAATTGATTGCCAACAACATTCCTGGCACGGTTTATCTATCAAAATTTGATGCTTTCTCTACCAAAATTTTCCTTAATGATGAGATTTTAAATTTAACCGGTTATTCTAAATCAGAATTTATTGAGAATAATTTATCCTTTTTATCACTTATACATCCTGATGATAAAGATGAAGTTATTAGCAATCAGATCGATAACTTACAGAACGGAATGCCTTTGCATAATATCTACAGAATTCGCCGAAAGAGCGGTGAATATATCTGGATTGAAGAGTTTGGAGACGTTATTAAAAAAGGAGATGAAATTGAATTTGTTGGTGGAATTTATTTTGACATTACCAACAAAAAAGAAACTGAAGATGCTATAAAAGCCAAACAGCTGGCCGAAGCAGCGAATAAATCTAAGTCTGATTTCTTAGCCAATATGTCGCACGAAATTAGAACGCCACTAAACGGCATTATAGGTTTTACGCATTTATTGATGAAAACGGATCTGGAAGAAATTCAGGAAAAATACATGACGACCATCAATCAGTCAGCGCATTCTTTGCTGGAGATTATAAATGACATTCTTGATTTCTCGAAAATTGAAGCCGGAAAACTGGAACTTTTTATCGATTTATATGATATTAAAAAAGTACTGGGTCAGGTTTTTGACTTGATTGTTTACGAATCCAATCAAAAAAATCTTAAACTGGAATTGAATGTAGATCCGGATGTTCCTAAATATATCTGGACGGATATTGTGAGAATCAAGCAAATCTTAATCAATTTACTTTCAAATGCTGTTAAGTTTACCAATGAAGGCGCTATTAAACTGAATGTATCGGTTTTAGAAAAAAATAAAAGTGGTAATTGCATTATTCGGTTTTCGGTTATCGATACTGGAATTGGAATTCTGGAGAAAAACCAGAAGAAAATTTTTAAAGCTTTTTCGCAAGAAGATAGTTCTACCACAAGGAAATTTGGAGGAACTGGATTAGGCTTAACTATATCCAATCAGTTATTGGCTTTAATGGATAGCCGTTTGCAACTGGAAAGCAAGATTGATATTGGAAGTAATTTTTATTTTGATTTGAATTTAAAAACGAGCAACCAGAGCATCAATGAAAAATACAATGCCGAGCTTAAAAAAATCAATCTGCAATTAAGCGCTAATAACAACACAAACCATAAAAACATAACTTTTTTGATTGTAGAAGACAACAAAGTAAATATGTTGTTACTTAAAACGATTATTAAAAACCTGTACAGCACTGCTTATATTTATGAATGCGAAAATGGTTACGAAGCGGTAAATCAATTTGAAAGCATTAATCCTGATCTTATTTTTATGGATATTCAGATGCCGGTTATGAATGGTTATGAAACCACAAAAGCCATTAGAAATACAAATACCGGAAAAGATATCCCAATAATTGCGGTTACAGCAGGCGCAGAAAAAGACGAAAGAAACAAATGTTTATCTGCAGGAATGGATGATTATATCTCTAAACCAATTATTAAAGGCACTGTAGAAGAGGCCTTATCAAAATGGTTAAAATAGTTGCAACTAAATTGTTTCATTTTAACAATAATTCCTAAAAAATATATAAATTCGTACAACATAAAACTCAATAAACTAAAATACAATATAATATGAAGTGGCTAGGCGGAAGACAAAGTGATAATGTAGAAGACCGTAGAGGAGTTTCTGGCGGAAAAGTTGCCCTTGGCGGTGGTGTAATTGGTATTATTATTTTGTTACTGAATGTTTTTGGCGGTGAAAACGGTCAGACAATAGGAAATGTATTAGAGCAAATGCAAGGTGGGCAGACTCAAACTGAAGCCGCAGCGCCATTAAGCAAAGAAGATGTAGAAATGGGAAACTTTGTAAGAGTGGTATTGGCTCGTAACGAAGACACCTGGACTAAAATTTTTGCCCAACATGGCATGACGTACGAAAAACCTAAATTGGTTCTTTTTAGAGGCTCTGTAAATACAGCTTGTGGTGGTGCATCATCAGCATCTGGGCCTTTTTATTGTCCGGGAGATCGAAAAGTCTATATGGATTTGGCTTTTTTCGAAGAATTAAAAACTAAATTTGGAGCTGAAGGTGGTGATTTTGCGATTGCTTATGTTATCGCTCATGAAATAGGGCATCATATTCAAACCTTATTAGGAACTTCAGCGAAAATGCGTCAGGAGCAACAAGGAAAAAGTGAAGCTCAGGCTAATAAACTCTCTGTAGCTTTAGAATTACAAGCTGATTTTTATGCCGGAGTTTGGGCGCATGACAACCAGCAATATCTTGAAGCCGGAGATATTGAAGAAGCTTTAAGTGCAGCTAATGCTGTTGGTGATGATGCCATACAAAGTAAAATGCAGGGACATGTAGTTCCGGATTCTTTTACACACGGAACATCAGAACAAAGAATGTACTGGTTCAAGAAAGGTTATAAAACCGGAGATATTAATCAGGGAAATACTTTCGACGAAATACGATAATTCAATAAACCAAACTATAATAACCAAATGAGCATGACTTAAACGTCATGCTTTTTTTGGTTACTACAAACAATTTATTTTAACATTCAACCTATTTTAATGCGTTGAAAACAACGACAGAAAATACAATTTAATACATCACAGCACTTTTTAAAACCTTAGTTTTATGGTGTTCGATAATAATCTTGGCAACCGTAAGCATATTCGTAAATTCGATTAGCTGGGTTGTTATTTTTTTCTTTTTGAAAAGCAATCCTACTGTTGCCATTTTCATCGATTCGATTCTGTTTAATATTTTAACAAAATCAGAATCGTTACTTGCGTAAAAAAATGTCATCATGGTTTGAAGTTCTTTTTTAAACTTCATAAAATAATTAGAATCCTTATCCATTAAAGGTTCATCAAATTGCAACATCGCATCTTTTGGTGCAAAAGACAGCTCATCAATATTTTTAGCAATATGTTCTGAAGCCTGATGCGCAAAAACCAAAGCTTCTAATAATGAGTTGGAAGCCAATCTGTTTTTGCCATGCAAACCTGTTCTGGAGCACTCGCCTATCGCATAAAGATTCTTTATATTGGTTTGTGATTTTTTATTTACATTGATACCACCACATTGATAATGAGCAACTGGAACAATAGGAATTAAATCTTTTTCAGGATGCAAACCAATTGTCTTGCAATATTCTGTAATAGAAGGAAAATGACTGTAGAATTCCTCAAAATCAAGATGTCGGCAATCTAAATATACATATGGATTTCCGGACATTTCTATTTCTTTACTTATCGCCTGAGATACAATATCTCTTGTTGCCAGCTCGCCACGAATATCATCTTTAAATATAAAACGCTTTTGATCTTCATTAACAATATGCGCCCCAAAACCTCTTACTGCTTCAGAAATTAAAAAAAACGGATTCTTGTTTTCTTCATACAATGCGGTTGGATGAAACTGTATGTATTGCATATCTTTTATTACTGCTCCGGCTCGCGAAGCAATTGCAATTCCGTCGCCCGTTGCAATCTCCGGGTTTGTTGTATTCTTAAAGATCTGACCACATCCTCCCGTACTCAAAACAATGGTTTTAGCGCGTATGTATTTTACTTTCTTATTGATTTTGTCGCAATAAAAAGCGCCCGTACAATTAATTCTTCCGTTATTTTTTTTAGTATCAACATCAATAACCAAGTGATCTTCGAGTAATGTGATATTAGATAACTGTTTTATTGTTTCAATTAGATTTTTTTCTATTTCTGCTCCGGATATATCTTTATGATGTAAAATACGATGCTGAGAATGTCCGCCTTCGAGACCCAAATTCCAAATTCCGGATTTGTTTTTATCGAAAGAAACCCCAATATCAACAAGTTCATTCAATCGTTCAGGCGCCTGATGTATGACCATTTTTACCACTTCTTCATCACATAAACCTCCACCCGATTTTAAAGTATCCTGAATATGTTGCTCAAAACTATCTTCTATGCAATCCGTAACAACAGCAATACCACCTTGAGCGAGTTGAGTATTAGAGTTTTTGACCTTGTCTTTGGTCATAATTGCAATAGACAAATCTGGTCGTTTTTTTCCAATTTTAATAGCAAAAAATAAACCTGCTATTCCGGAACCAATTATAAGTATATCAGTTTTTTTCATTTTGATTGACTTAGATGTTTATGACAAATTGAGCATTCTGTTTATAGGTTTTATGGCTTCTAATCGTAATTCTTCTTTTATATGAATTTCCGGTCTTTCCTCTTTTAAACATAAATAAAGCTTCTCTAAAGTATTTACTTTCATAAAAGCACATTCGCTGCACGCACATGTATTATCTTCGTATGAAGGCGCCGGAATAATTGTTTTTTGCGGAGCTTCTTTGGCCAGTTGATGCAGAATCCCCACTTCGGTTGCAACGATGAAAGTAGTTGCCGGATCGTTCTTGATAAAATTGAGCATTCCGGATGTTGATCCTATATAATTTGCGGTCTCGAGAATATGACGTTCTGATTCAGGATGTGCTACAATTTTAGCTTTTGGATTTGCATTGTAGATTTCGATAAGTTTATCTAATGAAAAAGCTTCATGTACAATGCACGAACCATCCCAAAGCAATAATTCGCGGTTGACTTCTTTTTTTAGGTACATTCCTAAATTTTTATCAGGAGCAAAAATTATCGGCTGTTCTGCCGGAATTGCTTCTATAATTTTTTTTGCGTTGGATGAAGTACAAACCCAATCGCTTAAGGCTTTTATCTGAGCCGAAGAGTTAATATAAGTTACTACAACATGATTGGGGTGAAGTTCTTTTAGTTTCCTGAAATTATCAGGATCACAGCCGTCAGCAAGAGAACATCCGGCATTAATATCCGGCAAAAGCACTTTTTTATTCGGATTGATGATTTTTGCCGTTTCGGCCATAAAATAAACTCCGGCAAAAACAATAATATCAGCATTAGCCGAGGCTGCTTTTTTAGATAATTCAAGACTATCACCTACAAAATCGGCGATATCCTGTATGTCTTTATCCTGATAGTAATGAGCGAGGATAATCGCATTTTTTTCTTTTTTGAGTCGGTTTATTTCAGAAGTTAAGAATAACTTATCCATACGGTTAGTTTTATCGATATCCTTAAATTGTAGCTTTTAGAATATCTTGATTATTTTGTTTTTGAAAGCTGATTTACGTGGTAAAGATATTATGGCGCTAAATTTTATTTTATGATTAAAATCATGAAATATTACTTTTTATTTTAACATTTTATGGAGTGAAAATCTACTCCGTTTGAGCTGGTTTACCGGTATGAAGATGTGCATTGCTAAAAAGGGATCAATGCTAAATATCGTAGAGAAACATTAAAAATTTTATATACTTTATTCTTTTTTTACCGCAGAGAACGCAATCCCGATAGCTATCGGGATTCGCAGAGTTCGCAAAGGTTTAAGTTGTGTTTACAACACTTAAGTCCACAAAGCTTTGTGGACTTTGTGTTTTTTCTTAAATAAATAGCGCAAAAACTTAGTGTTCTCTGTGGTAAAATTACAGGCTTTTAAAAAAGTAAAACTTTATGTTTAAGATTAAACTTTCACTATTAATCTGAAGATTGGAATTTAAATGAAAAATGAAATTTAAATTATAGGTACAAAAAAAGCCTTGAATTTCTTCAAGGCTTTAAATTTCTGGGTGGCTGACCGGGTTCGAACCGGCGACCCGCGGCACCACAAACCGCTACTCTAACCAGCTGAGCTACAACCACCATTTTTGCTTAGCGAGTGCAAATATACAACAAAGGTTTACTTATGCAAAAAAAAAGGCTTCAAAACAGGAGATATCAGGCAAGAAAATGGTTTTACGAAACAATACATTTCATAAACTAAACCGTAACAAACAATAAATCAATATTTAAACATTGATCTTTTTTTTGATTTATTTTTAAATTAAATACGTGATTTAAGTTCGTTTTAGATAATATATTGACGAAGATCCTCATTCTTTGTTTCGAAAAAAGGCAAACCAGACGGAAATGTTATGATGAAAATGATTGCCCTAGCCCCGATAGGAGTGGAAATCCTTTTGTGGCGTCCCGATAGCTATCGGGAGCCACAAAAGATTGGAACGAATAGCGGGATTAGCTCCTAAACAAAAAAAATATATTTTATTATAGAAATCGAATTGACAAAAAACGTTCAAAAAAATAAACGCACAAAAAAAGCCTTGAATTTCTTCAAGGCTTTTACAATTCTGGGTGGCTGACCGGGTTCGAACCGGCGACCCTCGGCACCACAAACCAATACTCTAACCAGCTGAGCTACAACCACCATTTTTCTTTGCGGTTGCAAATATACAACAAAGGTTCGCTTCTCCAAAGAAAAAAATGAAATTTTTATATCAAAATTACATCAAATCTTCTAAGCTATTGACTGCCAAACATCTTTCGACAGTAAAACCTTCAGCAAAATCTTTACCAACTAACCTTCCTAAGTCCTGTGCACGATAATTTAAGCTTTCCATAAAGTTTTTACTTGTAATTGGCGTAGCAGGTTCTTTTGAATTTGGATCATAAAATTGGGTTTTATATGCCATGACAGCTTCAATTTTCTTGTCTTCAAATCCCGTAATATCGACTACAAAGTCTGGTTCTATATTTTTCCACTGAATGTAATGGTATACCACTTTTGGTCTCCATGCTTCTTGTGGTTCTCCATCTACCGAAGTTTCAATTTTCATTAATCCTGATAAAAAGCAGGCATCAGAAACTAATTTGCTTCCTTTTCCGTGGTCGATATGGCGATCGTCAATAGCGTTGCACAATACAATTTCCGGTTTGTATTTTCGAATCATCTTAATCACTTCCAATTGATGTTTTTCGTCGTTTACAAAAAATCCATCGCGCAAACCTAAATTTTCACGAACCAAAACGCCTAAAATCTTTGCGGCATCTTTTGCTTCCTGATCTCTGGTTTCGGCTGTACCACGTGTTCCTAATTCACCACGCGTTAAATCTACAATACCAACTTTTTTTCCAAGTGATACTTCTTTTAAAATTGTTCCCGCGCAACCCAACTCTACATCATCAGGGTGTGCGCCAAAGGCTAATATGTCTAATTTCATTGTTTTTGTTTTTAGTCGCAGTTTACAGTCGCAGTATTCAGTCACAGCAAACCTGGAAACTGTGACTGCGACTGTAAACTTATTTTTTTTAAGCTATTCTCAAAACTCTTTTCATCGTCATTGATTTATTCACGCTTTCCTCCCATTCTTTTTCAGGAATACTTTCTTTGGTGATTCCGCAGCCCATATATAAAATGGCTTTGTTTTCCTGAATTTGCATGCTACGTAAATTTACAAATAAATCAGAACTAATATCGTTATTCGCAAAACTGCTGTTTAACTCGCCCAGAAAACCGGTATAAAAGGTTCTGTGGTAATTTTCGTTTTCTATTATAAATGCTTTCGCTTTTTTCTTTGGCAAACCACAAACTGCGGGAGTTGGATGCAAAGTATCAATTACTTCTTCGAGGGTCGAATTATCATTTAACACTCCCGAAATATCCGTTTTTATATGCCAGATCGATCCTGCTCTAAGGCTGTAAGGCTCCGTAACATTCACCGAAGCGGCAACTTCACGCAATCTTTTTACAATAAAATCGGTTACGTATTGTTGTTCGTCTTTTTCTTTTTGCTCCCAAAGAATCTCCGTTTCAGAAGTTGCTTTTTGAGTTCCTGCCAAAGCGGTAGTTTCAAAAACATTTCCGTTGGCTTTAAGCAATTGCTCCGGCGTTGCGCCCATCCAAAATCCTACTTTAGGATGAAAAAAACAATATGATAAAGTTGTTGGGTATAATTCGATCAAATGCTGAAAAGTCGCTACAAAATCAAATTCGGCAAGATCAACTTTTTCGCTTCTGGACAAAACTACTTTCTTGAATTCATCGTTCTTGATGGCGCTAATTCCTTTTGCCACTAAATCTTCATATTGCGTTTTAGCAGCGGGATCAAAACTCACATCATCGATTTCGATAGTTTCAAAACCAATTTCTTCTTGTTCTGTGGTTATAATTTCGGCTTCATTTTCCGGAATTAAAATCAGTTGTTTTTCATCAAAAGAAGCGAAAACAAAACCTTTTTCTTTATAATTCGAGATGGTATGCAAAATATCATTTTGTTGCAAAAGCCCAAAAATATTTCTTGAATTGGGTTTAGAATACATCACAAAAGGCAAATGCTTTTCGTAATGTTTTTTTATTTTAGAAAAAAAATCATTCATGTTATTCTGTTTTCTTTCTTTCTAAAACCATATTCGTCAGTTTGCAAAGCGAGATCAGATTCCCGGCTTCATCGGTAATTTTAATTTCCCAAAGATGAATGCTTCTGCCTTTATGAATAATTCTTGCCGTACCAAAAACCCAGCCTTCACGAATACTTTTTAAGTGATTGGCCGAAATTTCGATGCCGCGTACTTCCTGCTCTTTTGGATCAATGAAAAAAAACGATGCCGCACTTCCTACACTTTCTGCCAAAGCTACAGAAGCACCTCCGTGCAAAAGTCCCATTGGTTGGTGAACAGAAGGATTTACAGGCATTTTTGCTGTCAAAAAATCGTCGCCAGCATCTATATATTCTATTTTTAGCGTTTCCATCAGCGTGTTTTTAGAGAACTCATTGCAACGCGCTAAAATTTGCTCTTTCGTATACTTCATTAAAGTGGAATTTAAAATCGTAAAATTAAAGAAAAGAAGAGATACAAACTCAAAAATGCAATTCTAAATTAAAATCAACTTCAAACATGTCAGTTTTTTGTTATTTTTACAAAAACAATCAATATTGATCTTTGGTTTAAAATTTATTTTTTTGCCACAGATTGCACAGATTATCACAGATTAAAAAATTTATATAAATTCTTTTTTAATCCTTTAAATCTGTGGCAAAAAAGAAACCTATTTCAAATGCGTAACTACTTTGTACTTTTCATTTTCGGATTATTGATTACGTTCAGTTCTTGCCGAACTGATTTTGATACTGTTGCCAGTTCCGGAAATTTAAAATTTTCAAGAGACACTGTTTATTTAGATACTGTTTTCAAAAATATTGGTTCCGGCACCTATCAATTGAAAGTTTACAATACAAGTAAAGATGATATTTCGATTCCTACGATTCAGCTCAAAAACGGTTTAAATTCTAAATACCGAATGACGGTTGACGGAATGAGCGGAAATAATGGCAAAATTTTCAAGGATGTTACACTTTTGTCGAAAGACAGTTTGTACATTTTTATAGAAACTACCGCAGATATTACAGATGCAAATCCTACCGACTTTTTATATACTGACCAAATTCAGTTTGATAGTGGCGCTAATCTTCAGGAAGTGGCTTTGGTTACTTTAATTCAGGATGCTGTTTTTCTGTATCCAAAACAAAATCCTGACGGAACTAAAGAAAAAATTATCATAGAAGGTAAATCGGTTGATGGTTTTTATTTGAATGAAAACGACGCTGTAAACGGAAATGAGTTGCTTTTTACCAATCAGAAACCTTATGTCATTTACGGTTTTGCTGGCGTTCCTGAAAATAAAACAGTTACTTTTCAAGCCGGAACAAGGGTGTTTTTTCATGCTAATTCCGGACTTTATGTAGACAATAAAGCATCTTTACAAATTAACGGAGCAGTATCAACCACTAATAAATTAGAAAACGAAGTTGTTTTTGAAGGCGACCGTCTGGAATCGCTTTACGATAATATTCCCGGACAATGGAATTCGGTTATTTTTGCAAAAGGAAGCAAAAATCATTCGATAAATCACCTTACTTTAAAAAATGCGATTACAGGTTTAAACATAAAAAGCCCTGATAACAGTACTACAATCGAGATCAAAAACACGCAGATTTACAATTGTGCCGAATATGGAATTTTAGCCCAAAATGCTTACATCAACGGAGAAAACATTGTGATTAATTATGCCGGTTTAGCCAGTTTGTCCTGCGTTTATGGCGGAAATTACCTTTTTACGCATTGTACTTTCAATAATAACTGGCAGGGAAGCTCACAATTTGCAGTAAATTTAAGCAATAGTCTGGCGGGTGCAACTCCTCCAACAAATCCGTTAATTCAGGCTACTTTTAACAATTGCATTATTTACGGTTCAGGCACGAACGAATTCAATTTGAATAAAAATACCAATGCCGCATTTGTTTATCAGTTAAACAATTGTCTATTAAAATTTAATGGTTCAAGTACCAATCCGGATTATCAATTTAAAACGGATACGGAACATTATAATCAGATTATCTTAAACGAAAATCCTAAATTTTATAATGTGAATCAAAATAAACTGAACATCAATACTACTTCTCCCGCTTTCGCGAAAGGGAATCAGGCGTATATGATTCCGTTAGATATTATTGGAGCAAGCAGAACTTCTCCGCCGGATTTAGGCGCTTATCAAAGTGCGGCATTTCCGAAATAAATTTGTTTTTACCATATAAGTGATATAAGAAAATTTAAGTGTGTTTTTTGCCGCAAAGACACTAAGGCACAAATTTTCTATTTTATACTAATTTTACTCTCAATCTTTTCATTTAGAACGAGAAACACAGTAGAAATTCCGCAAAGCGCTAATCTTTGTAGAGTTGCTTGCGAAGATTTCTCGTTCCTCGAAATGACAGACTAGACGATAATATTATTATGAAAATGATTGCCCTAGCCCCGATAGAAGTGGAAATCCTTTTGTGGCGGGGTTCGCCACAAAAGATTGCAACGTATAGCGGGATTAGCTCCTGAAAAAAAAGATCTGCTTAAAAATTTTATAACCTGAGTTTTTGCGAAATTATTCTAAATGAACTTACATCACTTATAGTATTAAAATTCAAACAGTAAGAAATTTTTTCTAAAATTAAAGATCACTTAACGTAGCGTATTTCAAAAAGTAGTAATTTTGATACAATTAATAAATTTAGGATACTCGTGTTCAATTTATTAGCAACCCAAATCTTAACCTATTTTCATGAAAAAAAACTACTTTCTACTTTTATTGATGTTTACCGCCGTTGGCTTTGCCCAAATTCCTTCCGGATATTACAACACGGCAACCGGAACAGGCTACACATTAAAAACTCAATTGTATAATATTATAAAAGGCCATACAGATAATGGATATGGTGGTTTATATACGACTTATGCAACATCGGATATTGATAACTTTTACGAAAATGACGGATCGGTTTTAGACATGTATTCTGAAAATCCATCGGGAACAGATCCTTATAACTACAGCATTGCTACGACACAAAGATGCGGTAATTATGTAAACGAGGGCGATTGTTATAATAGAGAACATATTATTCCGCAATCGGTTTTTAATGAGCAATCACCAATGGTTGCCGATGCGCATTTTATTACACCAACTGACGGAAAAGTAAACGGAGTTCGTTCGAATTATCCTCATGGTGTTGTAGTATCCGCAACCGAAACAAGTCTTAACGGAAGTAAATTAGGCCCAAGTACCACTGCGGGTTATTCTGGTCTTGTTTTTGAGCCTATTGACGAGTTTAAAGGTGATATTGCCCGAATGTATTTTTACTTCGCTACACGATATGAGAATACAGTTGCTGGATATTCGTACCCGATGTTTAACGGAACTTCAAACAAGGTATTTACACCGGCTTTTTTAAGTCAATTGATTGCCTGGCACAATCAGGATCCTGTAAACGCAAGAGAAATTGCGAGAAATAATGCTATTTATGCACGCCAAAACAATCGTAACCCTTACATAGATCACCCTGAATATGTAGCAGCTGTCTGGACAACCGAGGCAGATGATACGACTCCTCCTTCAGCAGCATCAAATCTAGCTGTTACGGCAAGTACTTCAAATACCATTAGTTTAAGCTGGACTGCCGCTACAGACAATGTTGGAATTGCCAGTTATGCTATTTATGTCAACAATATTTTCAAACAAAATGAAACGGGAACAACTGCTACTATTGCAGGTTTAACGCCTTCTACCACTTACTCATTTTATGTAATCGCAAAAGATACTTCAAACAATTTATCATTGGCAACAAGTTCTGTTGACGGAAGTACGACTGCATCTACAGGCGGAGGAACAATTGCAAATGAAATTTTCTTTACAGAATATATCGAAGGATCTGGAAATAATAAATATTTAGAAATTTCAAATTTTACCGGAAGCACGGTAGATTTAACAAAATACGCCATTAAAAAACAAATTAATGGCGCAGGTCCATGGACTTCTACAGCGGGATTACCACTTACGGGCACACTTGCGCACGGAGCTTCGTATGTAATCGCGTACAATTTAGGATTAACAACTTGTTTTAATCCGGCAAATGCGAATTTATCAAGCGGTGCTACAGAATTGCAATTTAACGGAAATGACCCTATCGGATTATTCAAAAATGATGTTTTAATTGACATTATAGGAACATTAGGGAATACTGCTAATTTTTCTATCGACGAAACTTTAAGAAGAAAACCAAGCATTTCTGCTCCAAATACTACTTTCAATAAAACTGCAGAATGGGATGTTTACGCAAAAGACAAATGCGACGGATTAGGAACTCATTCACTTGCAAATTTAGCGGTTGGAGATTTTGATTTTGGTGATGTTTCACTTTATCCAAATCCTTCAAATGGTCATTTTACCATTCAACTGAAAGATGCCAGTGAAAAATCAAATATTGAGATTGTTTCGATATTAGGGCAAAAGGTATTTACAAAAACAAACAATGATTCTTTACTTGTCACAATAAACAATATCCCAAAAGGAATTTACATTGTTCATATTACGCAAGGTATAAAAACCAGCAGTAAAAAAATTATAATCAACTAATTAAACGAGTGCTTACTAAATTTAAAAGCGGCAATATTTGCCGCTTTTTTTGTTTCTTCCACCATATGAGTGATATAAGATAATTTAAATTTTTGTAAATTTTGCTCGCAAAGACGCAAAGTCGCAAAGTTTTTTTTTAAGCTTGGTAAATAAAGAACTTTGAGACTTTGAGTCTTTGCGAGATTAAAACATTTATGTTGACTTCTAAAATGAACTTATATAACTTATATGGTTAAAATTAGGCGCTGACTTTTTTTTCAAAAGAGTTTGTTTTCAAATTTGCGCTTGCTATTTATTTACACTAAATTTGCACCTCAATACAACAAACTACACAAAACAATGATCCATTTCTTTGAAAACCAAAGCAAAACTGTTTTTGCCGTACAAACGCAAAACGAAATTTCGGCTCAAGACATTTCAAAACTAAACTGGCTTTTTGCCAACTCTAATAAGATCGAAAAATCCGCCTTGACGGATTTTTTTGTTGGTCCTCGTGCCACTATGATCACACCTTGGAGTACAAATGCTGTAGAAATTACTCAAAACATGGGTATTCCGGGCATTATCAGAATTGAGGAATTTCATCCGGCAACGGAAGATTTTACTGATTTTGATCCGATGCTTTCACAAAAATTCAATCAATTAGATCAGGAAATCTTCACTATCAACGTTCAGCCGGAACCAATTTTGGAGATCGATGATATTGCGACTTATAATAAAGTTGAAGGTTTGGCTTTAAGCCAGGAAGAAGTAGATTATTTAGACAATCTTGCTGTAAAACTAGGAAGAAAATTAACAGATTCTGAGATTTTTGCTTTCTCTCAAGCGAATTCGGAGCACTGTCGTCACAAAATTTTCAACGGAACTTTTGTAATTGACGGTGAAGAAAAAGAAACTTCTCTTTTTAAATTAATCAAAAAGACATCACAGGAAAATCCTAACGATATCGTGTCTGCTTACAAAGACAACGTTGCTTTTGTAAAAGGACCAAAAGTGCAGCAGTTTGCACCAAAAACAGCTGACAAACCAGATTATTACGAGATAAAAGAATTTGATTCGGTTTTATCTCTAAAAGCAGAAACACACAATTTCCCCACAACGGTTGAGCCTTTCAATGGAGCTGCAACAGGTTCAGGAGGAGAAATCCGTGACCGTTTAGCTGGTGGTCAGGGTTCCCTTCCATTGGCTGGAACTGCAGTTTACATGACTTCATATTCTCGTTTGAACGACGACAGAAAATGGGAAAATGCTGTTGAAGAAAGAAAATGGTTGTACCAAACTCCAATGGATATTTTGATCAAAGCTTCAAACGGAGCTTCTGATTTCGGAAATAAATTCGGGCAACCGTTAATTACAGGTTCGGTTTTAACTTTCGAACATTCAGAAAACGACCGTAAAATTGGTTACGATAAAGTAATCATGCAAGCCGGAGGAATTGGTTACGGAAAATTAGATCAGGCAATCAAAAAGAAACCACAAGAAGGCGATAAAATCGTAATTCTTGGTGGAGAAAATTATAGAATTGGTATGGGTGGAGCTGCGGTTTCATCTGCAGATACAGGAGCTTTTGGTTCAGGAATTGAATTAAATGCAATCCAACGTTCAAATCCGGAAATGCAAAAACGTGCTGCCAACGCGATTCGTGGTTTGGTAGAAAGCGACAATAACCCAATCGTTTCGATTCACGATCACGGAGCTGGAGGACACTTAAACTGTCTTTCAGAATTGGTAGAAGAAACTGGAGGTTTAATCGACTTAGATAAATTACCGGTTGGAGATCCTACTCTTTCTGCAAAAGAAATTATTGGTAACGAATCTCAGGAAAGAATGGGATTGGTTATTGGTCAAAAAGATATTGATACTTTACAAAGAATCGCTGACAGAGAGCGTTCGCCAATGTATCAGGTTGGAGATGTTACGGGAGATCACCGTTTTACTTTCGAATCAAAATCAAATGGTTCAAAACCGATGGATTATGCTTTAGAAGATTTCTTCGGAAGTTCTCCTAAAACGGTTATGACGGATAAAACTATTGATAGAAAATATGCTGATGTTGCTTACAACGCTGCAGATTTCGAATCATACTTAAAAGACGTTTTACGTTTAGAAGCTGTTGCCTCAAAAGATTGGTTAACGAATAAAGTTGACCGTTGTGTTGGTGGAAAAGTGGCTAAACAACAAAATGCAGGACCGCTTCAATTGCCTTTGAATAATGTTGGGGTTATGGCTCTGGATTATTTAGGAAAAGAAGGAATCGCAACTTCTATTGGGCACGCTCCTATCGCTGCTTTGATTGATCCGGTTGCAGGAAGCAGAAATGCTATTGCAGAATCGTTATCAAACATTGTTTGGGCGCCAATTAAAGATGGTTTAAAAGGAATTTCTTTATCTGCAAACTGGATGTGGGCTTGTAAAAACGAAGGTGAAGACGCTCGTTTATATGCTGCTGTTGAAGGTTGTTCAGATTTTGCAATCGAATTGGGTATCAATATTCCAACAGGAAAAGATTCACTTTCGATGAAACAAAAATATCCAAACGACGAAGTAATCGCGCCGGGAACGGTTATTATTTCGGCTGGAGGAAACTGTACAGACATTAGAAAAGTAGTGGAACCGGTTTTACAGAAAAACGGAGATTCTATCTATTATATCAATTTGTCTCAGGATGATTTCAAATTAGGAGGTTCATCTTTTGCACAAATTAGAAACACAATCGGAAACGAAACTTCTACAATAAAAGACGCTTCTTTTTTCAAAAATGCTTTTAATACAGTTCAGGAATTAATCGGCGAAAGCCAAATTTTAGCCGGACACGATATCGGAAGCGGTGGTTTAATCACTACTTTATTAGAATTGTGTTTTGCTGATGTAAACCTTGGAGCAAAAATTGATTTCAGCGCTTTCGCGGAAAAAGACTTATTGAAAATCCTTTTCGCTGAAAACATCGGAATCGTTTTCCAGGCAAAATCTGATTCAGCTGTTGAAGCTAAATTAAATGCAAACAATATAGAATTCTTCAAATTAGGTACAGTTCAAAGTACACCAAGTTTGGAATTTGGAATTTACAATTTAGATATTGCGAAGTACAGAGATATTTGGTTTGAAACTTCTTATTTATTAGATCAAAAACAATCTAAAAACGGAAGAGCTCAGGCACGTTTTGAAAACTATAAAAATCAGGTTTTACAATATACTTTCCCAGCGCACTTTACAGGAAAAAAACCAGTAATCGACGCTTCAAAACCAAGACCAAAAGCCGCTATTATCCGTGAAAAAGGAAGTAATTCTGAGCGTGAAATGGCAAATGCTATGTACTTGGCAGGTTTTGATGTAAAAGACGTTCACATGACAGATTTAATTTCTGGTCGTGAAACTCTTGAAGATATTCAGTTTATTGGTGCAGTTGGAGGATTCTCTAATTCAGATGTTTTAGGTTCTGCTAAAGGTTGGGCCGGAGCATTTTTATACAATGAAAAAGCAAAAACAGCTTTGGATAAATTCTTTAAAAGAGAAGATACTTTATCTGTCGGAATCTGTAACGGATGTCAATTGTTTATGGAATTGGAAGTAATTAATCCAGAGCATGAAGTTCACGGAAAAATGCTTCATAACGAAAGCCAAAAACACGAAAGTATCTTTACTTCTGTAAAAGTTCAGGAAAACAACTCAGTTATGTTATCGACATTGGCTGGAAGCACTTTAGGAGTTTGGGTTTCTCACGGAGAAGGAAAATTCAATTTACCTTATGCAGAAGACCAATACAACATTGTTTCTAAATATGCTTACGAAGGTTATCCAGCAAACCCTAACGGTTCTGATTATAACACTGCAATGATGTGTGATAAAACTGGAAGACATTTGGTTATGATGCCTCATATTGAGCGTTCAACTTTCCAATGGAACTGGGCTCATTATCCAAAAGACAGAAACGATGAAGTTTCTCCTTGGCATGAAGCTTTTGTTAACGCAAGAAAATGGATTGAGAAAATCTAAGAAATATATTTTTATATTAAAAGCGCCCGAATTTATCGGGCGTTTTTTTTGGCCCACGGATTTTACGGATGAAACGGATTTACGCAGGTTTTTCTTTTAGCTTACCTCCTGCAAGGTTTTCAAAACCTTACAAGAAAACTTAAAAAAAATTATCAAATTTTTTTTTCGCCACGAATTCCACAAATTATCACAGATTATTTTCACTGTAAAGAAGAATCATTTTAATCCTATAATCTGTGGCTATTTTTTAAGATTACAAATAAAAAATTCGTGAAAATTCGTGGAATTCGTGGCAAAAAAACCTTTACAAACAATCAACAAATCCTTGGCAATTGTTCACCTACTAAAGGATTCACAACTCTTTTGCCTCCAAAAGAACTTTCGATAATGATTTTTGATGGATATTCATCGGTAACAAAACCAATTGCTGAGGCATTTGAGTTTACTTTTTGTAAAATTGCCAGAACCTCATCTTTAATTTCAGGAGCAGCAACGCAAACAAAAATTCCTTCGTTTGCCACATATAACGGATCTAGTCCTAATAGTTCGCAAGCGCTTTTTACCTGATTTTCTACTTTTATTTTATCTTCAAAAAGAGAAATTCCTAAATTGATTTCAGTTGCTATTTCATGCAAAACAGAAGCCAATCCGCCACGGGTTGCGTCTCTTAGAAAATGAATTTTATTTCCAAATTTTTCTATTAATTCTAAAACTACATGATTTAGATTAGTCGTATCGCTCAAAATATCACTTTCAAATTCCAATCCTTCACGCTCAGACATAATTGCCATTCCGTGTGACGCTATTGGTCCGTTGATGATAATCACATCGTTTTCCTGAATGTTCTTAGTTTTGATATTGGCTTTTTCATGAACAATCCCAATTCCGGAAGTATTAATATAAATTTGATCTCCTTTTCCTCTTTCGACTACTTTAGTATCTCCGGTCACAATGTGAACATTTGCCTTATCGGCTGCTTCTTTAATCGATTTTATAATTTGAGTAAATTGATCCAAACCAAAACCTTCTTCTATAATTAAAGCCAACGAAAGATATTTTGGAATCGCACCACACATCGAAAGATCATTTACAGTACCATTTACAGCAAGTTCACCAATATTTCCTCCTTTAAAAAATACGGGAGAAACAACATAACTATCTGTTGAAAAAGCCAAATTTCCCTGCATATTTAAAAACGCGCCATCATGGCGAACTTCTAAAATATCATTTTTTAAAATCTTAAAAATTACTTCGTTTAAGAGTTTAGTCATATGTTCACCACCACTACCGTGATGCAAATGAATTACTTCAGCTTTTGTATTCATCCTCTAAAATTAAATCTCTTCGCCCATTTGTTTTAAAACCTCCATTGTCCTTTTGGCTTCTTCCTCATCAATGATACCGATAGCTGCACCTACGTGAACCAAAAGATAATCTCCTATTTTCGCCTCTGGAACCAATGCCAGATTGACCTCTTTAATGATCCCTTCAAAGGAAACAACTCCAATTCTAAAGGTCTCATCAAGTTCTATTGTTACTTTTTCAAGTCTTCCGGGAACTGCTAAACACATAATTATTGTTTTATAGATTGTGCTAAATAATCGTACCAGGCTTGTAGTCCTTCACCTGAGGTCGTCGAAACTTCAAAGAATGTTAAATGCGGATTTACTTTTTTCGCGTATTCTTTTAGTTTTTCTAAATCAAATTTCAGATAAGGCAATAAATCTATTTTATTGATAATACAGATTTGAGATCCAGAGAACATATCCGGATATTTAAGCGGTTTATCTTCACCTTCGGTCACCGATATAATTACAATTCGTTTTAATTCGCCCAAATCAAACATCGCTGGACAAACCAAATTCCCAACATTTTCGATCATTAAAATAGAATCAGATGCCGGTTTTAATTCTTTTACCGCTCGTGATATCATTTCGCTGTCCAGATGACACCCTTTTCCAGTGTTGATCTGAATTACAGGAACATTTAATTTATGAATTCTGTCAGCATCATTCGTTGTTTGCTGATCTCCTTCGATTACAGAAAATGCCATTTTATCTTTCAAATCAGCAATTGTTCTTTCTAATAGAGAGGTTTTTCCGGAACCAGGCGAACTCACTAAGTTGACTGAAAAAATATTCAATGCTTCAAAAAAACCTCTGTTTCGCTCTGCTGTTAATTGATTTTTGTACAGGATATCTTTTTCAAGCTGCACTATATTTATTTCGTGAGAGTGACTGTGCGAATGATCATGACTATGGTGATGATCGTGGTCATCATGGTCGTGATCATGATCGTGGTGGCAATCGTGATGGTGATCTTCATGATCATGGTGATGGCCATCATGATGATGGTGATGATGATGTCCTGAATGTGAATGAGAATGTATTTGCTTCTCTCCTATTTTAGTGAATCTTATTTCGTTTTCATCAGAACTACATCCGCAAGTGGTACACATAATTAGTTTATTTAATGATTATTTTTTTAATTTTTAATTCTTTGCCTGCGATAATTTCTTTAAACGGACTATCGCAATTGGGGCAACTGTCAAAACTTTTATCGATATGAAATTCCGTTTCGCATTCGGCGCACCTGGCTTTTCCCAAAGGTTCATCTATAAACAATTTTGCATCGCTTAAAACGGTTCCATAAATACACTGTGGCCATACAAAATGAAAGGAATCTATTTCGACACCGGACAATTTTCCGATTTCTAAATAAAGCTCTAAAGCCCTTTGTCCCTTTATTTTATCTACTTCTTGTTTAACAATTTTCACAATCGAAGTAACTACAGAAAGCTCGTGCATAATATTCGTTTTCTAAATTTAAAAAAGCCACGCAAGTTAATTTTAAAAAATAAAGTAAAAACTGACAATTATCACATTTAAGAACCTAACAATACAATAATTTTGAACCCCTATAAAATAAAAATCAAAACATAAGTATCTATTTATGTCATTTTTAAACCAACAAAAAGCTTTTATAAAACATAATTAGAATGGAGGATAAAAACAAAATCAACGAAACCTACTATAACAGTATCGAAAGACAAGGTTATAGCAGGAGGGACTTTTTAAAATTTGTTGCTTACATCGGAGCCTATATGGGAGTTCAGAGTTCTGCAATTGGTCAAATTACCAAAGCGTTAGAAAATACCCCGCGCCTCCCCGTTATTTGGGAACATTTTCAGGAATGTACTTGTTGTAGTGAATCCTTTATTCGTTCTGACCATCCTATTGTTGCCGATATCATTCTGGATAAAATCTCATTAGATTACACCTTAACTTTAATGGCTGCTTCCGGACATCAGGCTGAAGCTGCTAAAAAAGCTACGATGGACAAATATAAAGGAGAATATATTCTTTGTGTCGAAGGTTCTATACCAATGGGAGCCGACGGAAATTATTGCTGTATTGGCGGAAGAAGTGCCATCGATATTCTTAAAGAATCAGCGGCGGGAGCCAAAGCTATTATCGCATGGGGAAGCTGTGCCACATCTGGCTGTATTCAAGCTGCAAAACCAAACCCTACAGGTGCAGTGCCTATTCATAAAATTATTACAGACAAACCTATTATAAATGTTCCGGGTTGCCCACCAATAGGTGAAGTTATGGCCGGAATTATAGTGCACATTGTGGCGTTTGGAAAATTCCCTGAATTAGACAGTGCAGGTCGTCCGAAAGCTTTTTACTCTAAAAGAGTTCATGACAGCTGTTACAGAAGACCCTATTTTGATGCGGGATTATTTGCCGAGAATTTTGATGATGAAAATGCAAAAAAAGGATATTGCTTGTATAAAGTAGGCTGTAAAGGACCAAGTACTTATAACGCTTGTGGAAATATGAAATGGAATGGTGGCGTAAGTTACCCTATCCAGTCCGGACACGGTTGTATTGGTTGTAGTGCTAATGATTTCTGGGATGCAGGAAGTTTCTATTCGAGAGATTCATCGATAACTCCGGGTAACATTGAAGCAAATGCAGATACGTTAGGCAAAATCGCTCTTGGAGGAGTTGCTGCGGGTATTGGAGTTCACGCTGTTCTTTCGAACATCTCTAAAAAAGAAGAACTCAATCACAGAATAAGTCAGGGAACTGAAAATGAAAAACATTTAGAGGATTTATAATCTATAAAAAAATAAAATGGCAGAGAGAATAGTCGTTGACCCAATTACCAGAATAGAAGGGCATTTAAGAGCCGAAGTAGAAATATCAGATGGTACAATACAAGAGGCATTTTTATCCTCGACAATGGTTAGAGGTTTAGAAAATATTGTAAAAGACAGAAACCCAAAAGATGTTTGGGCTTTTGTACAAAGAACTTGCGGAGTTTGTACTTCAACACACGCTACAGCATCAATCAGATCTGTAGAAGATGCATTGGGAATTGTTGTTCCACCCAATGCTGAAATTGTTAGAAACATCATGCTTGGTGCTTTGTACCTGCACGATCACGTGGTTCATTTTTACCACTTACATGCTTTTGATTGGGTTGATGTTATAAGCGGTTTAAATGCTGATCCGGTTAAAACTTCACAATTGGCACAATCGATCTCGAACTGGCCAAAAAGTTCACCGGGTTATTTTTCTGATCTTCAAAAAAGATTGAAAAAATTTGTAGCCAGTGGTCAATTAGGAATTTTTGCCAATGGATATTGGGGACATCCACAAATGAAATTACCGCCGGAAGCTAATTTAATGGCAACAGCTCATTATCTGGAAGCGCTGGAGTGGCAAAAAGAAATCGTAAAAGTACACGCTATTTTTGGAGGTAAAAATCCACATCCTAACTTCTTGGTTGGCGGAATGGCTTGTTCTATCAACCTTGATGATGCCAGCGGATTAAACGCTGAACGACTAGCCCATGTCAGACAACTTCTGGAAGAAGGAAAACGTTTTGTAGAACAAGTTTATCTTCCGGATGTTATGACTATTGCAAGCTTCTATAAAGATTGGGGCGCAATTGGAGGCTTCCATAATTTTATGACTTTTGGAGATTTTCCAACACAAGGATATAATAATACCAACATGAATACTTTCAAATTTCCTTCGGGGGTAATTTTGAATAAGGATTTAACAAAAGTTCACGACTTAGACTTAAGAGATTTAAAAACCGTAGAAGAATATGTAAACAATTCCTGGTACGATTATGAAGGAGACGGAAATGCAGGAAAACACCCTTGGAGCGGAGAAACTAAAATAAACTATACAGGTCCAAAACCCCCTTATACCCACTTAAACGTCGACGAAAAATACAGTTTCATCAAAACGCCAAGATGGAAAGGTCATGCTATGGAAGTTGGCCCGCTGGCAAGAATGCTGGTAGGATATGCATCCGGAAGAGAAGAATTTAAAGAAATCGTTGATTCGACTTTATCTAAGTTACAAGTTCCGGCAGGAGCCTTATTCTCTACTTTAGGAAGAACTGCAGCCAGAGCATTAGAATCGCAATTGGTAGCCAATTGGAATCTGGATTTTTTTGATAATCTAATTGAAAACATCAAAAAAGGGGATACTAAAATGGCCAATACAGAAAAATGGGAAACCTCAACTTGGCCAAAAGAATCTCAGGGAGTTGGACTTGTCGAAGCTCCAAGAGGTGCTTTAAGCCACTGGATTGTAATAAAAGATGCCAAAGTAGCCAACTATCAACAAGTAGTTCCTTCAACATGGAATGCTTCTCCGAGAGATCCTAAAGGGCAACGATCTCCGTACGAAAGCAGTTTGTTGAATACACCTGTCGCGAATCCGGAATTACCATTAGAAATTATCAGAACCATACATTCATTTGATCCATGTATTGCCTGTGCAGTGCATTTATACGATGAAAATGGTGATATCATTAAAGAAGTAAACGACATTTCTATTTGCACTATTTAAATTCTCCAGTATGTCTACAAAAACTAATGACTATAAAAGAGCTTATATCTGGCAATTACCCATTAGAATTTTTCATTGGGTAAATGCCTGGGCGATAACAGGATTGGTTATAACAGGATTTATTATTGGCAATCCGCCAGGACTTATTTCAACTAAAGAGGCAACAGATCAGTTTTGGTTTGGATTCATTCGTGAAATTCATTTCATGTGCGCTTATCTATTAGTAGCTGTTATGATTTTGAGGGTTTATTTTGCTTTTAAAGGAAATAAATATGCCAATTGGCGTGTCTTCTTTCCCTTTAAAAAAGAGGGTTTCAAAAGGATGTGGCACGTTATTAAATTTGATATTTTTTTACAAAACGAACATACCAATGGTTCGCCTTCAGGTGCTGTAGGTCATAATAGTGTAGCCGCAGCATCTTATCTGGTAATGTTTGTTATGGGACTTATTATGATCGGGACGGGATTTGCTATGTACTCCCCTACTTCGACCTGGTTTTTTCCTAAAATGTTCGGTTGGGTAACCAATTTGGTTGGAGGAGATTTTAATGTAAGAACCATTCATCATTTTACCACTTGGACTTTTATTTTATTCGCCATAGTACATATTTATTTGGTTTTCTTTCATGACTGGCTCGAAGGTTTGGGTGAAACATCTGCCATGGTAAGCGGCTACAAATTTGTTCGAACTGAAAGAATTAAAAAAGATCCAGATGACAACAAACAAGAACCTGTTACGGCAGAAATAGCCAATAAAGATTCGGTTTAAAACACAAAATATAAAACAAATGCAAGAAGAAATTATTACAAGAAAACTAGATGCTTTTCATTCTGATGGAAATGAAATTTTGGTGCTGGGAATTGGTAATTATTTGATGGGTGATGAAGGTGTTGGCGTACATTTTATAAACAGAATCGATAAAACACAATTTCCTGAAGATACCTCTTTTATTGATGGTGGAACTGGTGGCTTCACGTTAATACCTTACATAGAAAATCATAAAAAAGTGATTATTGTTGATGCCACCATGGACAACAAGGAAGAAGGAACAATTACACTTTTGAAACCTCGTTTTTCTGATGATTTTCCTATTTCATTAAGCGGACATAATTTTGGTTTAAAAGACATGGTCGAAATCTTATCGATGCTCGACACCATGCCCGAAATTTATTTATACACCATCACCATTTTAAAAATGGAGCCAATGTCTATGAAGCTTTCGCCAAAAGTAGATGCTGCAATAGAAAAAGTGACAGCACAAATTGTCCAGCAAATAGAAAATTTTAAAATTAATACTTAGTTTCTTGAAACCTTCATTTCAAATAATAATTTCAGGTAGTGTACAAGGCGTTGGATTTCGGCCTTTTGTATACAATTTGGCAATTAAATTAAATTTAAAAGGTTATGTTTCTAATAATGAGTTTGGGGTAATTATAATGCTGCAGGAAAATGAAAAGACTGCCACTGAATTCTTAAATGAAATAAAAAGAAAACATCCTAAAAATGCAAAAATAAACGGAACTCAAATTTCAGAAGTTACAACCGAAGAAAAATTTGATTCCTTTTTTATAAAACCAACAGAGAAAAATATCTCTGTACATTCGCCTTTGACACCTGATTTTGCAATATGCAAAAATTGCAAAGAAGAAATTTTAGATCCGGAAAATATCCGTTTTTATTATCCATTCATAAGCTGTACTTCTTGCGGGCCACGATATGCCATTGCTGAAAAATTTCCTTTTGAAAGAGAAAATACCAGTATGAATGAGTTTAAAATGTGCGATACCTGTCGTACAGAATACAATAATCCTAAAGACAGGCGTTTTCATTCCCAAACAAATTCCTGTCCTGATTGTGGTGTTCAAATTTCATTTACAGATAATACAGGAACCATTATTTCAGGTTCGAATAAAGAAATTTTCGAAAACATTGCCGAAAAATTAAACGACGGAAAAATAATTGCCGTAAAAAACACCTCGGGTTATTTATTGCTTTGTGATGCTACAAATGCCGAAGTTGTTCAGGAATTACGAAATAGAAAAAAGCGTTTAACAAAACCCTTTGCTGTTTTATTTCCGGATATAAAACAAATTGAAAATTATCTGTTTTGTCATAAAACAGAGAAAAATCTACTTCGGTCAACTCAGGCTCCCATTGTAATTTTAACGATAAAAAAACAAATAGACTTAGCCATAGATCAGGTAGCGCCTAATATGAAAACTATTGGAGCAATGCTTCCCAACTCAGGAATTTTGCATTTAATTGCTAATTTGTTTCAAAAACCCTTAATAGCTACGAGTGGAAACTTTAATGGATCGTCTATTTTTTCAGATGAGAACGAGGCTATCAAAACATTAAATCCTATAGCCGATTATTATTTACACCATGATCTTGAAATTCAAAATTCTCAGGATGATTCGGTAATTAAATTTTCGCGAAAAAATAAACAAAAAATTATCCTGCGTCATGCAAGAGGTTTTGCTCCCAATATTGATTTTTCTTATTTAGAAAATAATTCAGAAAAATTACTTTGTTTAGGCGCTATCTTAAAAAACACCATCACTATTAGTACCAACAATCAGGTGTATATGAGTGAATATATTGGTGATTTATTAAATTTTGACACCTATAACCGATTTGAAAAAAAGATAAAAAATTACGAGCATTTCTTTGATTTTTCTCCTAAAAAAGTAGTTTGTGATCAACATCCTAATTACGAAAACAACAAGATAATATCGGCATTTGTACATAAAGACAAAACGGTATCCACTATAAAAATTCAGCATCACGAAGCGCACTTTGCTGCTATTTTGAGCGAAAAGAAACTTTGGAAAAAATCTAAAATATTAGGTGTCGTTTGGGATGGTTCCGGATTTGGAAGTGATACGGAAATTTTTGGAGGTGAATTCTTTGAATACGATCATAATACTATAACCAGAATTGGACATCTGGAATATTTCTCCTGGATTTTAGGAGATCAAATGGCCAAAAATCCTAAGATGGCAGCGCTTTCTATTAGTAAAAACAGTACCTACTTTCAATCTTTTTTTAATAAAAACGAATTAAAAATTTATTCTAAACACATCAAAAACAGTTCGATAAAAACATCTTCAATGGGAAGGTTAATTGATGCGGTTGCTTTTACATTAGGGTTTAAGAATGCTATTTTATTTGAAGCTGAGGCCGGAATGTATTTAGAAAACTTAGCTCAGCAGGCTTTTAATAAATCAGAATTAAAATTAAAGGATTATTTAAAAGATGAAAAAATAACGGATTTAATACCTGCAAAAAAACTCCTGCTACAAGTTGCTAAAGAGGTTCAGAATAATAAAGATTTCGAAATAATCGCTTTAAACTTTCATTTTACATTAGTGAAATGCATCGAAAAAATAGCCCTTTTCTCAAAATCAAAAGAAATAGCTTTTAGCGGTGGGGTTTTTCAAAACTCAGTTCTCATTGATTTGATTATTGATCATCTCAAGCCTAAATACAAATTACATTTTCACGAAACGCTTTCACCAAACGACGAAAATATCTCTTTTGGACAACTCAATCATTATTTACATCTAAAAAAATAAGCTATGGATATTCTTGAATTATTAGGGCACATTGGTAAAACCGAAGAAAAAGACAAAATTTCGTATTCGGCCGGAGTTGTAATGGCTTTAAGCCTTAAAGATATTGGTTTTGATGAAATTAAATATGAAGATTATATCGACGGAATGAAATCTGTTTTTGAGAAATCTGCTGAGAAAATTTCACCTAAACGTTCTATTGAAATTTTCAATAATTACGTCGCGCTTTTACAGGAAGAATTAAAAGTAAAAAATGCTGAGATTGGAAAAGCTTTTTTAGCAAAAAACGCAAAAAAAGAAGGTGTCGTAACGCTTGCAAGCGGCTTACAATATGAAGTTTTAGTAGAAGGAAGAGGAGAAATTCCTAAAATCACAGACACTATAGATGTAATTTACGAAGGTTATTTACTGAACAAAGATGTTTTTGATTCTACCAAAGAAACCGGTCCCCAAAAAATGAGGGTTTTACAAACTTTAGCCGGTTGGCAGGAAGCACTGCAACTGATGCCTGAAGGTTCCCGCTGGAAAATTTATATTCCTCATGATCTGGCTTATGGTCATATTGGTGCGCCACCCATGATTCAGCCCAACTCTACTTTGGTATTCATTATTGAGCTTTTAAATATTCTATAAATGAAATACCTTACTGAATATCGAAATCCCGAGCTGGTCAGACATTTTATCAATGAAATTCATAAGATAACGACAAAACCATGGAATATCATGGAAATTTGTGGTGGGCAAACCCATTCATTAGTCAAAAACGGATTGCTGGATTTGTTGCCTGAAAATATCAGAATGATTCATGGACCGGGTTGCCCTGTTTGTGTTACGCCTATTTCATTGATCAACAAAGCTATCGAGTTAATGCATCAGGACGTCATTATGTGTTCGTTTGGGGATATGATCAGAGTGCCGGGTTCCTCAAAAAGTTTACTGCAAGCCAAAGCAGAAGGCGGAGAATTACGTATTTTATATTCTCCTCTCGAAGCTGTAAACATTGCTGCAAAAAATCCGGATCGCGAAGTTGTTTTTTTTGCTGTTGGTTTTGAAACTACTGCACCAAGTAATGCTTTGGCAGTAATGCATGCACAAAAATTAGGGTTGACTAATTTTAGTTTATTAGTCTCTCACGTATTGGTTCCGCCAGCGATGGAAGCTATCTTATCAGACGAGTTTTGTACTATCAATGCTTTTTTAGGAGCCGGACATGTTTGTACAATAGTGGGTTTAGAAGAATATTACCCAATTGCTTCAAAATACAAGATTCCGATTGTAGTTTCCGGATTTGAACCTGCTGATATGGTTCAGGCCATTTATCATGCCGTTCTGCAATTAGAACAAGGAAAACATGAGGTAGAAAATCAATATACCCGATTGGTAAAAGAAGAAGGAAATATAAAAGCAAAAGAAGTTGTCAATACCATTTTTACAGTAGGAAATCAGGAATGGCGAGGAATTGGCGCTATCGAAAACAGCGGACTCGTAATAAGAGAAGACTACAAAATGTATGATGCAAATGTGAAATTCTCTATAACGACCAGCAACGAAAAAACGGATGAACTTTGTATCGCGGGACAAATCTTAACCGGAAACAAAAAGCCAAATCAATGTCCTGAATTTGGTAAAAAATGCAAACCTTCTAATCCTCTTGGTGCGCCTATGGTTTCATCTGAAGGTGCTTGTGCGGCTTATTACAACTATTTATAAAATTAAAATGATTGGATTACTCATTACCATTTATGCAGGATTAGAGCATGCCTTTGAAGCAGATCATTTGTTAGCTGTAAACAATCTGGTTACGAATAGAAGTAAGATTAAAGATGCTCTAAAAGACGGAATGTTTTGGGGAATTGGTCATACGGCTACCATTTTTATTGTAGGCGTTATTATGATTGGTTTTAAAATTTCGATAAACGAAAACGTCTTTAGTTATCTCGAAGCTGTTGTGGGTTTAATGTTGATCATTCTAGGTGTAATTCGTTTATTTAAATTATTGTATAAAAAAAGACACTCGCATACTTATTACCATAGCCATGAGCATACGCATCGTAATGGAGTCACACATACGCACATGCACGCTCATACGTATTATCATTCGCACCCTATTACCTCTTTTAAACATGCTCATTTTGAAGGATCAACGAATTATAAAACGGCATTTGGGGTTGGGCTTATTCATGGTTTGGCCGGAAGCGGATCTTTGGTGATTCTGGTTATTTCTCAAATGAAAACCCCTTTAGAAGGTCTTATGTATATTTTAATTTTTGGTGTAGGATCTATTCTGGGGATGTTTATCGCATCTGGATTATTTAGTATTCCTTTTACCAAGAGCATTCTTAAATCGCAAAAACTACAATATTCACTGATCATAATTTCTTCTGCAATTTGTATTGTTTTTGGATTTAAAATTATCTTTACTAATTTATTTTAAAGACTAAAAACTTATTTTTCCCTGATATTAAAAAGGCTCTAAGCCTAATTTAATGATATCTTAAGGTACTTTAAGAAGCTGTATTTAATGCGATAAATATCTTTGTCTCATGAAAAAATACAGACAAAACCTATCGCTTTTAATTCTCTTATTTACATTAAGTCAATTCTCTTTTGGTCAAAACTCTTCTATAAAAGGAACTGTTTCTGACGGAAAACTTGCTATAGAATTTGTCGATGTTATTTTAAAAAACACCATCGATTCTACCAAAGTGGCCAACTATGCCGTGACAGATATTTCAGGAAATTTTGCTTTAGAAAATATTCCTTCAGGCGATTATCAGTTGCAATTTAAATTAATAGGTTTTAAAACTTTTAAACAAAAAATAAAATTTACAGGCTCCCCTATTGCTATCGGAACTATAACTTTAGAAAGTGATACGAACTTATTGAACGCGGTTGTGGTTAATTCACAAAAAAAACAAATTCAGAAAACTGATGAAGGTTTTGTTTTTAATGCTGTGTCGAATATCTCTCAATCCGGAGGAACTGCCACGGATATGCTAAAAAGTATTCCGACCGTTGCTGTTGATGCCGACGGAGGAATAACATTGAGAGGGAAATCTCCGATGATTTTAATTAACGGAAAAAATTCTGCCATTACAAATATGGATCAGATTGCAGCAAGCAGTATTGAAAGTATTGAGGTAATTAGCAATCCTACCGCAAAATATGATGCCAATGCAGAAAGTGGTATTATCAATATTAAACTTAAAAAGAACAATCAGAGTGGTATTAATGGTGCCGTGGTTTTAGGAAGCGGCTTTGGTGCAAAAGGAAGATTGAATAGTTCTGTGCTTTTAAATCAGAAAACAGAAAAATGGAATTTCGGTTTAGGATATGACAATAGATTTGCGGGAAGAACGAAAAAAATAAAAGGCGACCGAACGAATAATTTTATTGATGACGAACATTTTATTTATCAAAACAGAAATGATGAAAGAACGGAAGGGTTACAAAATTTAAAACTGAATATTGATTTTTCGCCTAACGAAAGAAATAGTTTTTCGTTTGAAGCTTTAGGAAATATGGAAAGTCAGGATAATGATGAGACTTTGCATACGCAGGTAAATACAAGCGCTAATCAGTTTTTTTCGAATAACATACGACATTCATTAGAATTAGAACGCTCAAAAGTAGGCGAACTGGCTTTTAGTTACGACAGAAAATTCGACGATGATCGAAAAGGCCTTAACGCGAGCATAACCTCTTCTTTTAATAAACATAGAGAAAATACCGATATTGATACTAACAATTACGATCAATATAATACGCAAATTGCCGATGCTTTTTTACAAAGAACACACAATTATGAACATGAAAATATCTCGAATGCTATTGTAAACTATTCGTTTCCGGTTTCTGAAAAATCAATTATAGAAACGGGTTATAAAGGAACGTTTCGATTTTTTAATTCAGATTTTCAAAGTGCTGATATGACGAATGGCGAATATGTCGTAAATCCTCTGGCAAGCAATTCTTTTAAATTTAACGAACAAATAAATGCTGTTTACGGTCTCTTAAATTCATTTATAGGAGATAAAGAAAATCCTAAGTGGAAGTATAATTTAGGTTTGCGTGCAGAAAACGTTTCGAACACCGGAGCTACAAAAAATAATAGTGATCGCTTTAACAATGATTATCTAAAGCTTTTTCCGTCAGCATCATTGCAAATGAATCTAACGGCGGATGAATTTGTGAAAATTGGTTACAGCAAACGTATCAACCGTCCGGATTTAGACAATTTGAATCCGTTTATAGATATTACAGATGCTTTGAATCCTCATGGTGGAAATCCGTATTTGAAACCTGAAATCATTCACATTGCCGAAATGAGTTATAATAAAGAATGGTCTAAATATTCGTTTTCGACGAATGCTTTTTACAGAAATGCAACTGACGCTATAAGACAATATGCCGAATTACAAGACAATGGTGTGATTCTTTTACAGCCACGAAATATAGGAACTACCATAACTTATGGTTTAGAAACTATTTTTAGCCTAAAACCAATTGGCTTTTATGACGCCAATATTAGCATCACAGCTTTTGAACAAAAAATAAATGCTTCAAATCTGGCGCAAGATGTGGTAAATAGTGCTTTTAGCTGGTACGGAAAAATCATTAATAATTTTGTTCCCTGGAAAGGTGGAAAACTTCAGATTATTGGAAATTATAATTCTTCATTAGCGACAGCTCAGGGAAAAAGAATTCCTGTTTATAATGTCGACATGGGGTTTCAGCAAAAATTAGGAAAAGGAAATGCCCGCTTAGGATTAGTGGTTACAGATATGTTTAATACTCTGGAAAGCGGTTATAAAAACAACACCTTCCTTTTTAGTAATAATAGAACCTCAAAATCAGATACACGTGCTTTGATGCTGACTTTTGCCTATACTTTTAAATCTGATTTTAAAGAAAAATTACTGGAAAATCAATTTTCGACAGAGTAATATTTCGGCAGCAATAAAATGTTAAAAAATAAATTCATTCTTATAATTGTGATTCATTTTTCTATAGAAATTTAAAGTATATTCGCCAAAAAAATTATGCCACTGATTTTTTTTGCCTCCAAAAACAATTAAACCTACTATAGAATGAAATCTTTACATTTATTACTTATTACGTTATTTTTTGTTGCTGCATCCTCTTATGCTCAGGTTCACGTAGATCAAATTACCTACAATGGTCGTGATCATTATATTACAACTACAATTGGTTATCCCGTTCCCGGAACTTATATCCCAACGGGACAAAAAGCACCAAGTACAATTTTAAATCCTGATGGTACAGGAGTTATTCAGGCTGATGATTTAAGCAAAACTAAAATCAACTGGGGAATAGAATGTACAGATGAAGGAATTCCGGTTTTTAAAGAAGGTTTCAATAGTGCTTCTTATACATTTTGGTACAGAACCAATGATAGCGAAGCCTGGATCTATTCTCAGTTTTCTATTCATTTTGCCAAGAAAAAAATGTTTTTGATGGGCGAAAGAGTAAAAGAATATGTTGATTACAACGTTCAGTAATTTCACAAGATATACGGTCTGAAATAAACATTTCTCGTTATTTCAAAAAATTACTACAAAAAAGAAAACGTTTTCGTAGATTTTCTATTATACCTATAATTTTTCCCATAAAATTTTATAAAATTAAAAATCATACCTAATTTTTATTTAATTTGCGGTAAAATTCAATATATTAAACATGGTTTCAATCACACGCCTTTTTGATTTTCCCTATTATCAACAAGAAACTTACAACCTTCCAGTTGCCTTAGCAACCAAAAAAAATGGAGTCTGGGAAAAAACATCTAGCCAGGAATATATTGCAAAAGCTAATGCTGTTTCAAGAGCATTATTACGTATAGGCGTTCAGAAAGATGATAAAATTGCTTTAATCACTTCTAATAATCGTACCGAATGGAATATCATGGATATTGGTATTTTGCAAACCGGTGCGCAAAACGTTCCTATCTACCCTACAATTGCAGAAGAGGATTACGAATATATATTAAACCACAGCGGAAGTATTTACTGTTTTGTATCAGATCAGGAAGTACTTGACAAAGTAAATGCTATAAAAGCAAATGTACCAACATTAAAAGAGGTTTACTCATTTAATGAAATTGCAGGATGCAAACACTGGACAGAATTATTGACTCTGGGCGAAGATGAAAGCAATCAAAGCGAAGTCGAAGCCAGAAAAGACAGCATTCATACCGATGATTTAGCGACTATTATTTATACTTCAGGAACTACAGGAAGACCTAAAGGTGTGATGCTTTCGCACAAAAACATTGTTTCGAATGTTTTAGACAGCGCGCCAAGAATTCCGTTTGATCCGGGAAAAAGTACTGCATTGAGCTTCTTGCCTATTTGCCATATTTTTGAAAGAATGATTTTGTACATCTATCAGTTTTATGGTGTATCTGTTTATTTTGGAGAATCTATTGATAAAATTAGTGATAACTTAAAAGAAGTTCGTCCTACGGTTATTACAGCTGTACCAAGACTTTTAGAGAAAGTTTACGATAAAATTTATGCAAAAGGTGGTGAATTAACCGGTATCAAGAGAAAACTATTTTTCTGGGCTATCGATTTAGGTTTAAAATACGAGCCATACGGAGCCAATGGATTTTGGTACGAATTTCAGTTAAAAATCGCGAGAAAACTTATTTTCAGTAAATGGAAAGAAGGTTTGGGAGGGAATTTAGAATTAATGGTTTCCGGAAGTGCTGCCTTACAGCCGCGTTTGACAAGAGTTTTTGCTGCTGCCGAAATTCCGGTGATGGAAGGTTACGGTTTATCTGAAACTTCTCCGGTAATTGCCGTAAACGATCAAAGAAATAAAGGTTTCAAAATTGGAACTGTTGGTAAAGTAATTCGTAACGTTGAAGTAAAAATTGCTCCCGACGGAGAAATTCTTTGCAAAGGACCAAACGTAATGTTAGGTTACTTTAAAGATCCGGAAAAAACTGCCGAAGCTTTAATAGATGGATATTTCCATACGGGAGATATTGGTGAAATTGACAGCGAAGGTTTCCTTAAAATTACAGACCGTAAGAAAGAGATGTTCAAAACTTCTGGCGGAAAATATATTGCACCTCAACTAATTGAAAATGCGATGAAACAATCTCGTTTTATCGAGCAAATCATGGTAATTGGTGACGGAGAGAAAATGCCTGCTGCTTTTATTCAGCCTAATTTTGAATTTGTAAAAGAATGGGCAAAACTGCACAAAGTAACTTTAGGAAATACTGATGCGGCTATCAGCGCCAATGCTGATGTCATTAAACGTATTGATGAAGAAGTAGAAAAAATTAATGAGAAATTTGGTCACTGGGAAAAAATCAAACGTTTTGAATTAACTCCGGATGTCTGGTCTATCGATGGCGGACAATTGACTCCTACTTTAAAACTGAAACGTAAAATTATCAAGGAAATCTACAAAGATCTTTACGCTAAAATTTATGATCATAATTAAATCAAAATAATATAACCAAACGAAAACGGCTGTCTGCAAAGACGGCCGTTTTTAATTGCGTAGACACCATTTCAGTATTTTCGCGATATTCTTTGCGTCATCGATTCCGCGGTGATGCGTTCCTTCTAACGGAATATTTAATAGATGCAAAGCACCATTCATTCCGGTAGGTTTTTGTAAATCTAATTTTTCAGCAACAAGTGTTTTCACATTAATATGCTGATCTCCCATTGGGTATTGCATACCAAATGACCTGCATTGCTTTCGAATCATGTTGAGATCGTACTGACCGTAACTTGCCCAGGTATATAAATCAGGCTGATATTCATCTACCAGCTTTTCGATTGCTTCCTCAAAAGTTACTCCGTTTTTATCGAGTAAATCCTGCGTAATAGTGGTTAGTTCTGTACAAAATGGGCTCACACTCGAACGTTGGGGTTTTATTAAGATACCATGATTCTGAGTAATTTCACCCGTTTGTAAATCTAAAACTGCTAAGCCAATTTCGATAATTTCATTTTCCTGACCTTCAGGAACTGCGCTCTGCCAACATGTGGCTTCTAAATCGATAATAATAATTTTATCTGTAGTTTTCATTTTTCTAATTTTTAATTTGTTTTTACTTTACGAAGATTTCCTTCAATTGACCAATGACGTTTCCACCTCCTGAAATTGTGATTTCTCCAATTTTATCAGCGATTTTTTCAACGTATTCCATCTCTTTCAATTTCCACAACATTTCGTTTTCTTCCATCAGCTTTGCTGTGTTTAACAAACTTCTTGTTGCGGCGGTTTCTTCTCTTCTCATGATACTGTTGGCCTGTGCTTTTTTCTCGGCAACCAAAACCTGATTCATGATTTCTTTCATATCTCCCGGCAAGATTACATCCCGAATTCCGGCATCAGAAATTGTTAAACCTAAATCTTCTATTTTAGTAGTTACTTCTCCTAAAATTGCTTCGGCAATTGTATCTTTTCTGGCCAATAATTCATCCAAAGTCAACCCGCCAACAAAAGCTCTTAAAGCCAATTGCATAGAGACATACAATTGTTTTTCAAAATCTTTATTGTCTAGCAAAGCCTTCATAATATCTACAACCTGATATCTCACAAAAAAGTTGATTCTTAATCCTGCTTTGTCTTTAGTCAACAATTCCTGACCGGAAATTTCTACTTGTTGCTGTCTGATATCGATTGTTTTAACCTCGATTGTAATCGCGTTATTCCAAAAGTAATGCGTTCCTGATTTCAATTCTTTAACAAAAGTTCCATTCACAAACAACAATGCTTTGTCGTTGCTTGCTACAATAAACTTTCTCGTAAAGTATCTCATTTTAGGATGTTCCAATAAATTCACTTGAATGTTTTCAGTGATTTCAATCTTAGATAAATCGGCTCTGGTAAATTCATTTTTTACAATTCCTTTCCAGAATGCATATCTCCCAGGAACCAAAATCTCCTTGAAGTTTCCGTTTACAAATTGCATTACGATCTCATTATCGGCAACCTCAACCACTTCCAGCATTGAAGCCAAATCTTGATTCTGCAATAAAATGTTCAATTCAAATGGAGCCTGAAATGCTGAATTCATATCGTAAACGAACAAATTCTTGTTTCCAAAAGTCCAGTGCAAACCTTCTTGTAATACTGCAACTAATTTTCTGTTTTCAAAAAGCAAACCTACTTGGTACGCTTCGATTTTAATTCTCTTTATCATAATTATATTTTTTTATTTCAGGTTTTTCTTTGTTTCAAGTTTCAAATTATGACCCCATAAAAACCTCTATTCTATTTCTTTACTCTATGATCTTTATTCTATTCTCTATCTTCTTATTCTAAATAAAAAACTTCATTGCCTTTCTCCTCAGAGAAAAACGGACGAAGAGTTTGCGATCTGTTTACTCAAATTGTTTGCGATTGTTTCTTGCTTATATGATCCTAAAATCATGTATACAATCAAATCGAAAAGAAAAAGAGTATTTCAAAAAACATTACTTTTCGCACTGGTTTTATCATGAGTGTGAAATTTCAGATGTTAAAAATCTTAGTTTCACTGACAAAGACAAATCAGTTTTTTTCTAATGGTCATCTTTTTAAGAGTGATGGTCTCTCTTCAACAGGTTTTTGAGACCCGAAAAATCTATTGCTCTACCGGATTAAGCTATCGCATTGCTGCGAATGGGATTCGAACCCATAACACATAGAGTTGGCGATCGTTTTTTGGAAAACCATCAAAACCTCCAAATCAAGTTGCATAGAAAAACATAATACGCTTTCGCGAAAAGTTCCCTACAATGGTGCTATACAGAAACACGCAACAGGACTTGTTTGATATTGTTAATCAAAGCCTTCACTTTGATGTATTTCAGTTTATAAAAGAACTTGTTTTATTTCCTGAGCAAATATTCAAATGATACTGCGCAATTATTCTGCGCAGTGTTTTTAAATTGCACAAAGGCTCGAAAACACAAAGCTTATTTTTTTATTTTTCTTTGCGACTCTGTGACTTTGCGCGAAAATCATTCCTTATTATATTCTTTAAAAATACTTTATCAATCTCTCGCAAAGACGCAAAGTTTTAGCTTCAAAATCCAGATGTTAAACTTCTTCCAAATCCAATCGTTTAATTCCAAAATCGGACTTTCTTAATTTGCACATTCTTTCATCTGAAATATGATGAAATACAATTCCCTCTATATCATTTTCTGATAAGAATTTTTCTAAATCATCAAAATCAAAACTTAAAAAATCAAATACTTCACATCCGTGTTTTACCAAAGTGTGCTTTTCTAATTTTTCAGGATTTCCTTGTACTTTAGGTCCACATAATTCGAATGTTCCGTCTGTGATAATTTCTAAATTATCAAAACCTTCAAAGAAAAATTGATCTTCTTTTTTTGTGCGATCACATTTTAACCAATGTGGGTGATGACCACTCACTACATCTGCTTCCTGACACGGAATTGCATTCGCCGGAATCGTACGTCCTTTTTTGGCATCAAATCGTTTGAATAACTCTCCGTTAATAATAGCTGCAGATGTACCATCAAACTTTCTGGTTGCAATTGCCTCACCATTCATTACCCAGGCATTTTCTGTATTTAACTTATTTACAACTCTTGCCAGGTTGTTTGGATCTTTAACAAATAATGTACTTATCTTTTTCATTGTATATTTTTTTAACTGAATATTAAATTTGCCACGAAGGCGCAAAGACACCAAGCTTATTTTTTATTTTCCTTTGCGACTCTGCGACTTTGCGCGGAAAATAATTCGCATTTTTTACTCTGAGATTATCTTAATTAATTTCTCGCAAAGGCGCAAAGTTTTTTTGAAAAAGATTAAAGGATTAAAAAAATATTCCTTTAAAATCTTTCTCCCATTACTGCTTCGTGGCAAAACATTCATATTCGTCTGGGAAACAGGATTCGAACCTGCGACCTCCCGCGTCCAAGGCGGGTAAACAACCACCGTTATCTTCCCAGTTGTTTTCTTTTTTGAGGTTCTGAGATACTTAGACACTAAGGTTCTAAGTTTTTTTAACCTCTGTACCTTTGTCGCTCTGCACCTTTGAACCTTCAAAAAAAACAGCGGCTCATACGGGAGTCGAACCCGTTTCTCCCGAGAGACAGTCGGGAAGGTTAGCCAGTAACCCCAATGAGCCAGTTCCTTCTAGAGAACATTGCGATTTCGGAAGGAATTGAACCTTCAACCTATTGATTAACAGTCAAGCGCTCTGCCAATTGAGCTACGAAATCATTTTATTTTTAGGCATAAAAAAAACACCCGATTAAAGGTGCTTCATGAAATTTGATAAGATATAGTGATCTTATTGCCTGTATTCATGCACCTGTATTGCTAAACGTCCCAAATAGAAACTCGGGTTTAGTATTTCTGTGTTGTATGTATTTTTATCGAAATTCATTTTCTGTATTGTATTATATATCGAAATCATTATTGTTATGCGAAATTCTTTTTTCAGATTTTCTTCGGCAAAGATAAAGTCTAAAAAATCAATTATCCAAATCATTTTTAAAATTATTTTACTGACAATCAAACAGTTAAGCCTAAGTAAAAAGCATAGAAATTCCTGTCCGCTTACTTGTGCAGATCCTTAATTGTATCAAATGACTGTCTCTCATCAGATTACTTTTCAAATTATATTTCGCTATTTAGTTTTATCATCAAACATTTGGTGCATTATTTTTTTAATTATTTTTAGTTAAACGTTCTTTCTTTATCCTATTGAGCGAAGTCGAAGTATATTTTTAGTCATAAAAAGTAAACTTAATTACCAAAACTCGACTTTTTACATTATCCTGAAAACAAAAAAAGCGCCCCGATAAGGACGCTTTTATATATTTGTATAGAGAATGTGACTACAATTTACACTTCAATTCATTACAATACATACTGCATCCTAAGCTGTTAGCCGAAAGAAATCCTGCTAAACGATCGCTATATTGTCTTAGAGACGGATTGATATGTATGTTTTTCATTTTCATTTCGGGAACAAATGTAAGTGTTTTGTTTTATAATTTAATATTCTCTATCAAAGAGATTTACTTCACGAAGACTTGCTTCAATTGACCAATGATAACCTAGCCACTCGAAAAGGTAATCGGATTTCCCGGATATCTCTTCTGAGCGCCTTTTTTAGAAAACAGAGTTGTCAAATTTGAAAAAAGGCTTCTTTGTTTACGATACTCTCCAGATTTTTCATTTCTGTTTTCAACAAAAACTTCTACATCTCTCCTATTTTTCTCTGCTTCAACAACTGCCGTAGCTTTGTAGTTGCTTTCTATTTGTTTTGCATCTTCCATTCTACACATTTTATTAAAGTTCTTAAAAGGACGCGGATGAAAATCGACCATAATTGCTGCCAAATTTATTGCATCAATATTCGTCGGGTCTGTTTCACCTTTAAAGAACGTTTCGATAGGTCTAAACTTATCTTTTTGTTCTTTAAATTTATTCTTTTTGGTATGATCAAAGTCAATAGAAAATAAATTTCTAAAAACATTTAAGTCATCCTGAGTTGCGTTATTTTCGAAAATAAGCCAGCAGAAATCACGTAGTTTTCCACGAGAAGGGCTGTACAAATAATCAAAGTATTCACCTTCTTTTTCGATCTCATATTTATTTCTAATTGCTTTTTTATACTGGTTTAATGTATTGTTGTTCATAATATATTTATTTAATTGGTTAGTTATTTTTTAATCTTAGGTAATTTGCCACAAAGGCTCAAAGACACTAAGGTTTATTTTTTTTATTTTTACGAGACAATCACTCGCTTTTTTGTTTCATCAATATTTTGTCTGTCTCTCGCAAAGACGCCAAGTCGCTAAGCTTTTTACTTTGATTTTTTGCACCTCTGCGACTTTGCGCGAAAATCATTTTACGCATTACTTTTTCAGTCTGTTGCTAAGTCACTAATTTTTTTAATTCAATTCTTTATAAAAAATCTTTGTGCCTTAGTGCCTTCGTGGCAAACTTTGTTTTTTAGGCATAAAAAAAGCACCCGACTAAAGGTGCTTCATGAGATTGCATAAGATATGTGTATCCTACTGCCATTCATGCACCTGTATTTGTATTGTAAAACATCCCAAAACGAATTCTGGGGCGTGTAATTCTGAACTATATGAGTTGTATTTAAAATCCATTTTATTTGTTGTATTGTGTTTGTTGTATTGTTGTTTAAATCATTATTGTTTGAAATTCTATCTTCAAATTTCTTCGACAAAGATATATTCGAAAAGATCAATTATCCAAATGATTTTTAATATTTATTTTTCTGATAATCAAGCACTTAAACTCAGTTAAAAGCATAAAAATACCTGTCCGCATACTTGTGCAGATTTCAATTTATATCAAATGACTGTCTATCATCAGATTAGTTTTCAAGATCATAATTCATTACTTACTTCTATTATATACTATTTGATCCATTATTTTTTTTCATTTTTTTACAGTTCAAAGTTGTTTTTACCATTTTGTGTCATATTAAGTAATCTAAATTATCCTCCTGAGCAATCCCGATACTACGGGAAAATTGTTTTTTCAATCCTCAAAAACAAAAAAAGCGTCCCGAAAAGGACGCTTTTATATATTTATGTTGAGTGTGTAATTACAATTTACACTTCAATTCACTAAAATACACATCACATCCAGATCTTTTAACGAGAACAAATCCCGCTAAACGATCGCTATATTGTCTTTCCAACAGATTGATATTTATGTTTTTCTTTTCCATTTCAAGACCAAATGTACAATATATTTTAACATTTTTACACAATTATGTTAAAAATATTTATCAGACAGCATACAATTTTAACCTAAATTTTCTTTTAAAAAAGCCTATAAACTCTAATAATTTTATATTTTTGAGAATATACGCACACTTTATTTTTTATCAATTCAGTTCTTAAAATAGCATGAAAAAATACCTCAAATACATCGACGAAAACTCTGATAAGTTTTGGCAAATTGAAGTTACAGGATTAGAATATACTGTTACTTACGGAAAAAACGGAACATCAGGCACGTCTCAAACCAAATCATTTTCTACAGACGAAGAATGTCTGAAATCAGCAGAAAAAGTACTTGCCGAAAAAGTAAAAAAAGGATATTCAGAAACGGGTGACGTTGCTGTGGCTTCAAAACCCAAAACAACCAAAAGCGCAAAATCTGATGAAGTTCTTGAAGAATACGATGCTATTATAAAAGCTAAAAATATAGATTTATTATTGCCTTTTTTAAAAGAAAAATCAAAAGGAAATATTGAAGCAATCAAAAAGCTCATCAAAAAAAGCAAACGTTATTTTATGACCTATACTGATCTTACAAAAGATCCGGGTTATGTAAAAAAAGACAAACACGATTATGGCTGGGGAACCCGAGGCGACAAAAAGCAAAGCGATATCATTACTCTAAGTGCCATTGCTTTATTTGATAAAACCGAAATCAATTCCTGGGATGAAGCTTTGAGTTTATTAAACGAAATAGACGAGAAAAGTCAGGTTCTGGAAGTTTTATTGTGGGCAAAACCCAACTGGCTTGATACTTTTATTTTAGACAAAGTAAAAAGACAGGATTGGGTAGGATTTAATTATCATATTCTACGCAAATTAGAAGAACAGAATTTAATGTCCTTCAATCCAGAACTGTATGCTTTGACACTTGCGGCAACAAACGAGTGGCGCGCAAAAATGAAGACCAGAAGATTTATTAATACATCCTTAAGCGACAAACTAACTTATCAAAGGGATATTCCGGAATTGTTTAATTATGAAACGATTCTGCACAATAGTTTCTTTAGGGAGAATGACAAACAAAAACACGATGAGTTCCAGACCTGGGCGATTATTTATAAGTCATTATTAGACGAAAATAAAATGGATCGTGCGTTTTTTATCGAAAATGCCATACAGATTCAAACCAAAGAATGGAATAATAATCTGAAATCGTTCTTTAGAAAAAGAATCGAAGAATTTAATGTTACTCCCGATGAATTTATCGTGCATCAGGAAAATATATTCTCGTATTTACATCATCCTTATCCGCCCATTACGAGTTACGGAATTGAACTGATCAAGAAAATATACGATCATCCAAAATTCAAAACCAAATCATTTCTGGAGTGGCTTGAACCTTTAATGATGCGCAGCGATTGCAAAGCAGCGATTAAAAACGTATTGCCAATTCTGGAAAAAATAACCAAATCGAATCCTAAACTAAGCGCAAACATTGCATCAATTATTGCCGATGTGTATGTTATTGCAGATCTGGCTTTGCAGGAACGCGCGACAAAAATTATAACCAAAATTGCCAACGCAAAAGATAAGGTGCTGAAAGAGAAACTTTCGTCGTATGTAACCATGATGCAGGGAAATATCAAATCAGGATTAACGCAGTTTTTAGATGAAGATGCTTTAACGATTGATGATACTGCTCTTGAGGAATATACATTCGAACCTCAACGAGAATTATTGCTTACAGAAGAAGTTCAGTTACCAAAGGATTGGAATGATATTGTTTTTCAGTTTGGAAATTTTATTGGATCGGAAGAAATTCTGGATACCGAAATTTTGATGAATGTCTATATTCAACAGCGCGATTTGTTTCCCGCAGATTATACAGCACAATTAGAGCCGTATAACAAACAATTGCAGAAACATTATTTTGAAGCCGTTCATAAAAATTACCTGAAGTCGTTTTTACAGCAGAAAATTCCAAATATTAATGGCAAATTCGATAGTACCTACAAGCATTATGCAAAAATAAATACGCTTACTTTAATGAAACCTTTGCTGGACAAAGTACAGCAAAAGATCGTTTCAGATTCTGTTTTACCGTTACTCTCCTTCCCTAGCCATAAACCGTATTGGGTCGCTCCAAAGGTGTTATTAGAAAGGATTATTGCGTATCAAAACACAAAAGAAGAAATTGATTATGCCGATTTAGCCATTGCAATTGCGCGTATGCCGAGAGAAAATATCGATGAAGCATTGCCTTTGCTTGATCAGGTTGAAGGCGAACTCAAACCGCTTTTAACTTTCTGTCTTGGTATTGATGAAAAACTAAACTTAGATTCGACTTCTATCTTCTCGAAACTATTGGCAACAATGGGCAAAACAACCAAAGAAACCGGAAACTTATCGCTTTGGGCTGTTGCAGCAAGAACATTTTATCCAAACGATACTTTTCCTGAATTCGAAAATACTTATTTAAAAGATGTTCCGTTTGTGGTTGCTCCTTTTAAACCGGTAGTTCAGTTTAAAGAAAAATGGAACGAATGGACGAATTATCAAACCAAACAAAAAGAGAGAACGCCATCGTGGTATGAGCTGCGATTCGATGTGCCTAATTATGCTAAAATCCCGAATTACTTGTTGTACAGCCAGGATATTTACAACAGACCAAACAGTTGGGATTATAATATAAATTATGCCGGAAACACCTATTTCTGGCACAGTATTATGCCGCAAAACTCAGATGCACTGGCTTTGACTTTGCTGCATAATTGTGGAATTGCCGATGGCGCAAAACCGGAATTAAAAGGCTTTCTGGATGTTATAAACCGACCTGAGTTTCGATTCTCAGACATTAGCTTGCTTTTATACGCTTGTTTTTTCTTCCAGGAAAAGAAGGATTTGCGATTATTGACCTCTGAAGTTTTAATCAATTTAATCGAAAAACAAGCCATTGACGTGGAAGTATTAGCACAGAAAATAGCGTATCTGACCACCGAAAAATATGGGGTGTTTTTAAGATTAGTCGACGGATTAATTGCCCTGAAAGATGTTTCGCCTTTGCATAATAATGCTTTGCTGCAATTGTTAAACTCATTTTTTGCTCATCTTGATTTAAAGGAAAAATTGCCAACCAACTTCAAGAAAATCATCGAAAACTATCTTGATATTTTAACCAAAACCAATCAGAAACCATCAGCTGAAGCGATTGTTTTCTTTGAGCAATGGAAAGATAATGCATCGCTTAAATCGTTGATTAAGCAAATTTTAAAATAAAGAAAATGACAGATTTAGAATATAATTATAAAGGAATTTCGACTTACAGTAAAACCAAAGGCATCAACAATCTGGTTTTGGCACACCAAACCGAAATTGAAGAAGTCAATAACATTCCGTGTTTTTTCTGGGGAAGTTTGACAGATCCTTACGTTACCGCAAAATGCTGGACTACGATTGCCAAAGTCGTTCGTTCCAGTTTTGGACCAATTCCGCCAAGTCTTCGTGATCCTATCGTTTCGGCAGGATCTGAGCGTTTGCGTTTCGAAGGATTTTCGTCCTGCAATGGCGTTTATGTTCGCCTGGATATGAAACCTGAAGCCATCGACGGAGAATTTATTGCGAACGGAACTACCAATGTCGATTTTAACGACCCAATGCTGAATGCCTTAAATGCGATTCAGAAAAACGAGAAAGTAACCCTTGCCGTTGGGCAGCAGGATGTTCAGGTGATTACCAGCAAAGCAAAAGTAACCGAGAAAAAAGTAACCTTGCCGATGCGTTGGATAAAAGGTTTAACGAGCGTACAGCTTTACTTAGCCGATATGGATCTTAAGTTTGAATTGAATAAAATTCAAACCATTCAGTTGTTTCAAAGTCTGCCAAAAGGAACCGTAAAAGGTGATTTTTTCATAACCAAAAGAGCCGGAAAATTTATGTTTTCGACTTTGGCTACAGCCGATAGCGTTAGAATTGGCGGTGTACAACGATTACGTTTATTAGAAGGAATTCTGGCCATTGTAGATAAAATTTTCATTTACGAATCGTCAGACAAACAAACTTGCGCAATCGTGGCTGAGTTTGGAAAAATGCAGCTTTTAATGGCTTTTTCTCCAGATTCGTACCGAGGATTTTCTGGAGAAGGAAATGTACTCGAAACCATGACCGAAAACTTGCCTATAGAATGGGTTTACGGATTGAACAGTTTATTAAAATCAAACGAAACTTTTGACCCAACGATGCTTTCTATCGAAAATGATATCGATTTTGGCACTATGGATAACCTGACTTCGAACTTATCCTCAATGGGATTATTGGGTTACGATTTAAGCGAAAAAGCACATTTTTACCGCCGACTTCCGTTTAAAACCGAACGCATTTTATCGTTGAATCCGAGATTGAAAAATGCAAAAAAACTAATCGATAACGAAGACATCGAAATCGTCGAACGAAGAGCCGATTATATCGAAGCCAAAGTAAAAGGTTCGGGCGTTTTACACAAAGTTATTATCGACAATAATTCGCAAAGATGTACCTGCGACTGGTTTACAGCTTATCAGGGAAAAAGAGGAATTTGCAAGCATATTTTGGGGGTTAAGATGATGATTTCCTGAGATTAGTTTTTGATATAAAGGAAAATCGCCCTGATATTGGGGCGATTTTAGACGCAGATTATACGGATTCGCTTTCGCGAAAACGTTGATGTAGAAGGATTTTTTTAGATTGTTATTTTATTTAATTCGCATTATACAATTTTAATTAAGTAAGAAAAAGCATATATTTACAAATACAAAAAACAACGAAAATTGTATTTTATCAATTCGATCTTGTTTTTTACCTATGAGTATTTTTTTAAAGAATTTTAAATACCTTTGAATTATGAGCACAGCAACTAAACCCAAACATATTGGCAGAAATATTAGCCGAATAAGAGAACTTCGCGGAATGAAACAAGAAGCGCTTGCACAAGCAATTGGTACAAACCAGCAATCTATTTCCGGAATTGAAGGAAGTGAAGAAGTTGATGCTAAAAAACTGCTAGAAATTGCAAAAGCACTTGGCGTTACGGTAGAAGCTATTGAAAACTTTTCGGAAGAATCTGTTTTTAATTTCTTTAATAACTTTTACGATAATAGTGCTAATAATGGTTATTTAAATAACACTAATAATCATTGTACTTTCAATCCTCTTGATAAAGTCGTGGAACTTTACGAACGTTTGGTTCAGGCTGAAAAAGATAAGGTTGAGTATTTAGAGAAATTGATGAAATTGAAATAAGAGATTTTTCTTTTTATATAGAATTGAAAAAAGCGCAAAACTTTTAAGGTTTGCGCTTTTTTTTGGTTTATTAAATTATTGATTTGAAATTGAAAAATTTGCCAAATACTTAAGTTATTATAAATTTACTTTTTCAATTTCAAATCCTTTAAAAAAATCCAGTAATTGTTGTTCTTCTTCATTATCAGAAACTAATCTAACACAAATCAAATTCTTAATCGCTCTGGAACATGCTACATAGAAAAGTTTTTGGTTTTTAGATTTTTTATTTAAATCCTCTTCATTAACGTCATAGATTGATTTAAAACTATATTTATTCCAAAAGTATTCATCCATAACAACCATTACATTTTCAATTCCCGAACCTTTAGTTTTATGCATCGTAATATAGTTTGATTCAGTATTGCCATCAATATAATTGTAATAATTCAATATTTCTGCAAACTTCAATTCATTTGAAAACAATGTAATATAGAAATTTTTCTTTTTTCTATTTTTATCAAACTCTTCAAATTCTTCTTCAGATATATTAGAATCTATTTTCGCAATTTTTGTAAAAGAATTTTCTCCTTTTGTGAATAGAGTTTCTAATTCTAAAAATCTCTTATCTGATTCAATATTTTTAAGAAAAGAATCCTTATTAGAAATGTAATTCAAATATGAATCTGATTTCTTTATTAACTTGTTATTAAATGCGAAACGTAAAACTCTTTCAGCAGAACCAGTAGAATTTAATAATACATCAAAAATTCTTTTTATTTTAATCTTATCTCTAATAGATTTTAATTCAAAACCACATTTTTTCAGTTTGGTAAGAACAAAATTATAGTTTTTATTTTTATAAGCTGAACACAGATCATATAACTCAATCAATTGAATTCTTGCTAAAGTCTTTTCAATTTCTTCTTTTACTTCTGAATATCTGTCATTAAAAACTTGATAAAGAAAACTAAAACCTAACTCACTTGAAATAGACTTATTTGTTAACATTAACTTTTTAATTTCAGGATTTTCAATTGAACATTTAGCAATTAACTTATTGAGAGCATCAAAATAATTATTTTTATCTTCAATACTACTGAAAGCTGTTGGCTTCTTACCATAAATAGAGTAATATAGAGTAACTTCTCCCTTTCTATTATCAAAGACTTCTTCTTGCTTTAAAGCCAATTGTTGTTTCAAACCATCATTTCTAATTTTATTTACGAAATCTATTACTTTATCAGAGCATCTAAAATTATCTTCTTTTTCAATTTTAATTAATTTCAGTTCTTCTATTTCTTTTTCAACATCTCCAATCCCATCATCATAAATTCCTTGCATAGAATCTCCGAAAAACCCAACTGTTGTCTTATTATTTTTGGGTAATGCACTTAAAAAAACATCAACTATCTTTTCATTTGTATCCTGATATTCATCAATTAATACAAAGTCAAATTTATCACTAACAATTTTGCCAAGTAAATTATGTCTTTTAAAAAGTAAAGAAGCTACATGTAATAATTCATCATGTCCAAAAGATAGTTCTTTAAAATTATTATAACGTGTTTCATTATATCTTGCTTTATTATAGTCGATTGATCTAATCTCAGATAATATAATTTGATTTAATTTTTCTATTTCTTCGTTTAACTTATTATTAAAGTCTATTGGTGTTTTATCATATTCTTTTTTCCCAACAACTTTAGATGTCTTGTTTTCTGTTGTGGTAAATAACATTCTGGAATATTTCCCATATACTTTCTTAAACTTTTCATGCTCATTTGTATTATATACTTTCTCATCTTCTTCAGGTTCCAAAATTGCCCTGTTCATTCGCTCTATTTTAAAAACTTCAAAAATTGCCTCATGAATATTTTTTTTATAATTTTTAATTAAATCATTCAAAAATGAGTGTATTGTAGACACTAAGAAGTTGCTTCTTTCTCCAATTCTAGCCTGAATTTCTTCTACAGCAACATTTGTAAGTGTAATACAAACACCCTTTTTATCGGGGTAATTTTCAGTAATATACTCAAGTATTTGTTTTAAGGATTCTGTTTTGCCACTCCCTGCGCCACCTTGCAAAACAAAATTTTGAAATTTGTTCTGAGTCTTTTGATTATTATCAATAACTTCTTTTATTTTTTCAATTGCTGTCATTTAGCTATCCATTTTAATCCTTCAACAATATATAACGGAGTTTTCCATTTTACTTTATCAGTCAATGCTAAGTATAAAAGAGATGAAGCAAAATCTGATTTTCCATCTTTTTTTAAAATTTCTTTTGTAAGCTGATAAAAATCGATTCTACTTTCTACTATTTTTATTTTGTTTTGTATTCCAAGTATAGAATCTTTATGAGTAAAAATTTCATTTAAATTTATACTTATGAATGAATCTTCAAAACTTCTTCCTTGATAGGCATTTTCTTCACTTTGATAGAAAATTTTTATTAAAGTTTCTTTATCTTGTAAATTATTAGATTTCAAGTTAGAAATCCATTCATTAAAAATTTTAACCTTGTGAGGCTGATTATTTAGTTCTTTAATCTCAGGTAACTCTGGAGCTTTTAAAAAATGTTTTAATGTATAATTAGAAGTATTACTTCCTTCTGAAACAGGACAAGCAGTGTAAACAAGTAAATTTTTATTTTTCTTGCTAGGAGCTAATTTTGTTGTATCAAGATCTGTGAGGATTAAAGTTTTTATTCCTAAAAAGTTCAAAAAATGACCAAAAACTTTTGCATTCGCACCAACTTCAATGATGGAAATATTTTGTGATGATATCCTATCCTCTTGTTGCTCTTCAGGTATCAATTTATCATATTCGCTAATAAAGTAAGGTAAAAGCATTTTTTCAGATATTCCTTCAATAAATATAATTTTTTCAGCAAAAAATAATTCAGAAGTATAAAGAGTAAGATATTGCTTTAAAAACTTAAAATGATCGGTTTTACCATCTAAACTATATTTCGATTTGAGTTCAGAATGAAAATTTTTAATTTCAATCGTTTTAAATTTCTCATTGTAACTAAAATATCGAATATCTTGAAAATTACATTGAGAAACAATATGTGAAGAATGTGTAGAGATGAAAGTTTGTAAACTAACTTTTTTGTTAATTTCTTTAATTATTTCCTGAATTTTTTGGCTAAAAACATATTGCATTTGGGGATGAGTGTGTGCCTCTGGTTCTTCAATAAATAATAGATTAATATCTTTCTTTTCATCCAAAAAGTATTTTTTCTTTACTTCAATTTGAAGTAATAAATAAAGGATATTTAAATAGCCTAAACCATTTAAATGTTCTGGCAGATTATTTAAACCATCTCCATATACAATTTTAGAATAATTTGTAAAAATTTGCTTTGATTCTAAATCTGAAACAACCTTTAAGTCTTTAATGTAAAGGAACTTTTTAGCATTTTCTAAAAATGGTTCAAAATGGGCTTTATATTTTTCATCTAAAGTAGAATCCATGTCAGAAATCGCATTATTAATTTCAAAAAAATCAGCAGACGATTCTTTATTCTCTTTATTAAAATACTGCGTTGTCATTTCTGACAAAGCTCGTTTACCATTGCCAGTTGTTTCTGAACTTGAAACATTTCTTTTTGCATGAATCACTTGAAAATTAATTAAACTCTTTATGGCCGAAATATCTTTTTTAACAAGATTGCCTCTATTAGCTAATTCTAAATCAGAGTCATTCTCAAAAACATATATACTTTTATTAATTAAGTAATCTGACAAGTTCTTTTCAATAAATTTTTCTCTTTTGCTCGTAACTTGAGATAAATCTTTAAGTAATTTATCTTTATCAATTGAACATTCAAATAGAATTTTAACAATATTTATAGCAGGATCTAAATCTAGAATAAAATCAGAAATGTTTTCTAAAGAATCTTTTGCATTATATTTAATTTCGAGAATCATTTGGATAGAGAAATCTTCTATAACGGTATTATTATCTATCTTAAAAATTTGCTCTCTTAATGAAGTAGAAAAATCATAGAAATTAAATTTATAACTGTCATTTCTATAAAACTTATCAAAAAGCATTATGAATGAAGTTTTTCCACTATTATTTCTTCCAATTAAAAGAGACAATTCTTGTTTTTTATCTTCATCTAATACTATTGTTGTTTCTTTTAAAAGTCTAAAATTTCTAATTTTAATTTTACTTATGTACATATTACATTTTTTAAATTTTTTCAAATCTAATTACAAAAGAATCCTAAATATTACGGTAATCCGTAACTATAATGATTTTGTGAATCTTTTTATGATTGTCTCCAAATATATATAAACAAAAAGCCTTTAAACCCAGTAAAAACACCTGATTTAAAAGCCAACAAATAAATCTCTAATAATACCTAACAGGTTTTTGAAACCTGTTAGGAAACATCGCTATTTAGTAATCTTCATTATCAGGTAAAGCAGTTTTATTGCGTGTAGTTATTTCCCAATTCTCTTTTTGATATGGATTATCTATTTTATCAATTTGAACTAAAAACCTCAATTGCCCTTTGCGGTCGTCATCTTTATCAATTAAAACTCTAAATCCGTATCCTTTTATCTTTTCGATATATTCGTTGTCTAAAGGATTGTTCTGATAATAGCTTATTGCAACATTAATTTCTTTTGAAAACTGAGTATTCTTAGCTAAAAATTCTAATAATTGTAAAGCAGTTTCTTTTTTAAATTCAGTATCATTTATTTTATCCGGTTCTACTTTATAAAACGTATTAAACTCTAATATTAAATTATCACAGCCAACTACACTTGCATTAATTAGAGTATCATTCTTTTTATATATTTCTTCGATAGTTTCGGTATAATTATGCATTTCAATACTTCTAGTACGTTTTTCTACTTCAGGAATATCATTAAAAATAGTTTTAGATTTCAATTTTGCCAATTTACATTTTGACAAGTATGATTCTTCGTATAGATTTCCATTCTTGTATATAAATGATAATGAAGCCGATTTTAAATTTTCTACCGAACTTGAATACGTTCTGAAATTTTGTGTAACCTTAATTTTAAATTTATTACCAACAAAATTTGCTTCGTCAATTATATTGTATGAAAAAGGAGCATATCCCAGAATACTATGGGATTCTTTTTCCTTAATTTCATCTTTCATGATGTAAAAAATAAAATCATTGTTGGTGTTTGCATTTCCACCCAGCATTCCTTCAGATGATCTGAGAATTACATAATCTATGATTCCGTCATTATTAAAATCAGCTTTTTCATAAATAGAAAAAGAAACTGTATAAGGATCGCCATCATTTGCAAACGAAACGTAATAAGGAGATTCGTTTATTTGCATTTCCTTATACTTTTGTTCGCCAATTTCTTCGTTTAAAAGTCTTTTTAAAAAATTGCCTTCTATTTCTGTGGGAATTATTTTTTCCTCTTCTGGTTCTACAGCCGAAACTGTGTCTTTAGCACTTTTTTTATGTACTGTTTTGACTTCTTTTTTGCATGAAAATGCTAAGAGAATAAAGGCGAGAAGAATTATTTTTTTACTTTGAAAGCATATTGATTTACAAGTCATTAATCAATCTTATTTTGGGTTAAACTGCTGAAAATTAATTGGTTTTTCGGTATGTATATTAGTTGTAATATGACTTCAAATTAACAAATAAAAAACCACAAACTCACAAGATAAAATTGCAAATTTGTGGCATAAACTAATTAAATTATAATTCTAAATCCTAAAAAAGCTTTTAGAATTTTGAGTAGTTTCTTCCGCCACTTTATCTAAAGTAATTCCTTTAAACTGAGCAATTGTTCCGGCAACAAAAGGAAGAAAAGCAGGTTCGCAACGGCGTTCGTGGTATTGCTGCAAAAGGCTGTTCGGGACATTTTTAGGAAGCATAAACGGCGCATCGGTTTCGATCATCATTCGGTCAAGCGGTACGTACTGAATGACTTCTTTTAAATGGCTGAAACGTTTAACATCAGAAATCGCTCCCGTAAAACCCAGATAAAATCCGTTATCGAGATAGGTTTTGGCTTCCTGCAACGTTCCCGTAAAACAATGCACAACGGCTTTTGGCAATTGCGGTAAATAGTCTTTGGTGATATTCATAAAAGAATTAAAAGCGCTTCTCTCGTGCAAAAACAAAGGTTTCCTGACTTCAATCGCCAATTCTAATTGGGCTTTATAACATTCTTCCTGTTTGTTTCTGGGCGAAAAATCACGATCAAAATCGAGTCCGCATTCGCCAACCGAAACGACTTGTTTCTGCTTTAATAAATTTCGCAGTTTCGAAATGCTCTGCGCATCAAAACTCTTCGCATCATGCGGATGTATTCCTGCCGTTGCATACAGCACGCCGGGATATTGTTTTGCGATTTCTAATGACGCTTCGCTGTTTCGTACGCTCGTACCCGTTAGGATCATTTGCGATACATCGGCGTCAATCGCGTCTTGTACGACATCGTCTATGTCGTTTTGGAATTGTTTGTTGGTCAAATTAATTCCGATATCTATATATGTTTTCATTTTTTTGTTTTTTGCCACGAAGGCACTAAGACACAATTTTTTTTTATTCTTTGGTCTATAATTATTATTTTAATCTCGCAAAGTCGCGGAGTCGCTAAGTTTTTTTAAGCGCAATATTTGTCATTTCGAGGAACGAGAAATCTTCGCAAGTAGCTCCGCAATGTGAGTCCAATCTTTGTGGAGTTTCTCGCGAAGATTTCTCCTCCGTCGAAATGACATAAAATGAGAATAATCACTATGATGAGAAACCTTAGAATCTTAGTATCTTAGAACCTTAGCCTCTCAAAAAAACTAATCCTCACGACTCCCATCATCTGCCATTCTCACTAATTTTGGTGTAAACTTCGCTACAACATCAACTAAATCCTGTTGCGCTTCCATCACCTGATTGATATCTTTATACGCCATTGGGGCTTCGTCCAGACCCGCACCGATAAGCGTAACGCCATGATCTCTCAGTATCGATTTCATCTCGGTTGGTGTGATGTTTTTTATGGCTTGGGTTCTGCTCATTTGTCTTCCTGCTCCATGCGAAGCCGAATTAATGGCGTTCTCTTCGCCTTTTCCTCTCACCAAAAATCCCGGCGCGGTCATGCTTCCTGGAATGATTCCCATAACGCCTTTTCCGGCTGGAGTTGCTCCTTTTCTATGTACGATCACTTCTTCGCCGTTCCAGATTTCTTTCCAGGCGAAATTATGATGGTTTTCGACTTTCGCTAAAATCGTCGCGCCCAGAGCACGTTCCATTTTGTTATGGATAATCTCGTGACAAGCCGAAGCGTAATCTCCCGCCAAATTCATCGCCAGCCAATATTCTTGTCCCAATTGTGAGTTCATATCTAAATACGCTAAGTTTTTGGCCACTTCCGGAAGTTTACAAACGTCTTTTGCCATTTTAGTATAATGTCCGGCAATGGTTGCTCCCATTCCGCGTGAACCGGAATGCGTTAACAAAGCGACGTATTTTCCTTTTGGAATATTCAAAACCGCATCGTCTTTTGCAAATTCCATGATTCCGAATTCCACAAAGTGATTTCCGCCACCTGAAGATCCTAATTGCGACCAGGCTTTATCTTTTAAGTTCTTGACAAAAGGAGTCATATTAAAAGCATCGTTCTCCAAAACCGCATGATCTGATTTGTACTGACCGTGAAATCCGTGACCTGCTCCAAAAATAGAATTGGCAATTAATTCTTTTTTGAATTTGGCTTCGTTTTCAAAATAAAAAGCTTCCGGAATATCATAAACCGACAACGCCATTCTACACCCAATATCAACTCCAACACCATACGGAATAATGGCATTTTTTGTGGCTAAAACTCCTCCAATTGGTAATCCGTAACCTTGGTGCGCATCCGGCATTAAAGCTCCAGCAACGGTAACAGGTAATTTCATGGCCACTTCCATTTGTTTTCTGGCTCCGTCTTCGATATGATCTAATCCGTAAGCCGAATACGCATTCGGATTTTGATTTAAAGCGATGAAATCTTCTGGTTTTTCATTTGCTTTTTCGATCAAGGCAATTGCCAGTTTGCTGAAGATTTTATCGTCGATATAATTCTCCGGAGTTTCTAAGACTTTTTTGAAATTGACTATCATTTCATCACGTTTTAACCCGTGTCTTTTGCTGTTTATTCTTAAGGCAATCCCAATTATTTTTCCTTCTGGAAATCCTAATTCTAATATATCTGTACCGTTTATTTGTATTTTCATTTGTTTTCTTTTTTAAGGAACAAAGTTCCATAGGTTCATAGGTGCAAAGGTTTTGTACTACTGCGCAGTTATTTTAAAATCGACTGCCGTTTTTTTGTTGTTGTAATAAAATCTCATGAATTCTTCTAATTTCAGCTATAATTGGCTCCATTTCATATTCTACGTTGAACATTTTAAAAATATCCTTATCATAAAAATATGCTCTGAAAAATGTTCTATTATCATCTACAAAAGTTAATGGTCCCACATACTTTCGCGTTACTTTCCATGTAGAAAATTCTTTTAAAAAATCATCTAATTTTTCATCAAAATGTTCGATGTGATTTCGCATGTCTCGATTTTTTAAAACATTTGAATCATTAATTTCATAAACTTCGCGTAGTTTTAACCCTCTAATATTATAATGCACTTTTTTGCTTGAAGGCCAAAAAAATCTGGAAATTCCTCCCGCATTAAGAATAATATTCTCAAAAAAATCTAGAATCATATCATCATTTTTACAATGATAGTTCTTCTTCATCCAAAATTTATTTAATGATTTAGCATCATTTAAAACTGAATGTGTTTTCTTTAATAAAGATTCAATATAGAAAGCTTGATCAAAAGGATGGATTTCAAATTCTGAATTTCTCATATCACTCAATTTATTTTTTCAAAGATTCAAATACTATTGCGCAATTATTTTGCGTAGATTTTATTTCTCGCAAAGTCGCAGAGTCGCAAAGTTTTATTTAAAGTAATTCACTCATGGTTTGTTATTTTGACCTACGAGAAATGATAATAAAACTATTAATGATTTAAAAGTTCATATCGCAAGTATTCCTTCAAATTATTGCCAAACACTATTATATCAGCTCCGTGGACTGAAATAACCGGCGAGAGATCTTTATTTTTAAAAACCACAATTGCTCTATGATTATGCATTGGGATAAAACCCTCTATTTTTGAGACATCAAAACCAGCTTCTGTAAGAGCAGCTTCGGCCTCTATTTTAAATTCTTCGATTTCATCTATCAGCCATCTTGATTTATCATAATCTTCAGGATAATTATAAAAAAAGTTTTCTTTAGAGTATTTTACAATTGAGTTGTCTTCCGGACTAATCGAAATCATTGGTGTATCTAAATTCGTAAAAACGAGCAGCATTTCTCTATATTCCCATGGAAAATTAAATCCAAAAAGAGGTTCCAGTTTATCAATTTCTTTTCTGCTAATACCTTTTGTAAACTTGGTATTAGGTTGTATCTGAAATCCATAAACATTATTATAGAGTCGTATTTTTTCGAACTTCTTTTCGACTTTATATTTTATATCTTTTACTGTCATATCGTAAAATTTTATTTTTTAATAATTAAAAGAGGTAATGTTTAGGAATGGTTTAATTTTCTTTGGAACGAAGTAACCATTTCCTGACGACACTCTTTTTTTTAAGAGCAATATTCTATAAGCGACTTTTAGGATTCGAACCTAATATTATCATGCCGCGAAGTAGCGCTTTATAGACGGCATCTTATAAATTTGAAAAAGCAACAATTGATGAGAATTCTTTTTGGAACGAAGTATTTCTCACACACGACATTTTTCGGATTAAAAAGAAGTAAAAGGCAATAAGAGAAACGGGGCTTGTCTTGCCAGAGTCGAACTGGATAACCTTGCTGTTTCTACAACTTCGCTATTCCTCCCCAAATTTGAGACGAAGTAACCCTTATTTACGACATTCTTTTTTATTTTAAAGTACTGGATAATAATCAATAAGAGACTATATAATTGTGTGTTACCATTTCACTATCAGCCTAAACTGAACAGGATTCGAACCTGCACTACAATTCCCCTGAAGTAACTCTTATCTACGAAACCAATACTTTTTATTTTAAAACAAGGCAACTGGCAATAAGTGACATATCCTGCTCTAACCACTGAGCTACATTTCTGTAATTAAACAGAATTGGTGGGGATCGAACCCACGTCCCGGGCGTTATCAATGCGAAGTAACACTTATCTACGACACTTGTTTTTTATTCCTATTTTTCAATGAACTTTTCTATTGCAAAGATTCAAATACTACTGCGCAATTATTTCGCGCAGTAGATTTTATTTTTATAATTCTATTCTGTTGATGTAATTCAAAGCACTGCTTTTATCATCTAAAGCATTCAATACATCAAATACTTTATCTGACCAACCGGCGATTAAATGCACATCGTTTTTCTCGACATTTATTGGTGCCTGACCGTAACCTGCCAAATCAAACAAATACAATTTTGCATTTGGTGCGATATTTTTATAACGGCTCCAGGAATTTGCAAATGAATCTTTTGTGTAATTACTATTCCACATTTGAACATCTGTAAACAACATCACTTTATCTACTATTTCATTTCGGCTGATCAAATCTTCCAAAACCAAATAACCGTTTGTCGAATAACCTACTTCACCTTCACGTTTGTAATATTCGTCTACGTTTGACAATATGGCTCGTTTTGGCATATTGATTATTTTCCATCGATCACCAAACATACCACTCACCACATTTTTACAACGGTTTTGCATCAACATACCCAACATCAAACCAATATCGTAAAGCATTACTTTACTTTTTGGCGAGATATTTTTTTGCATCGAACCCGAAACGTCACAAGCAATTACAACTGACGTATTGATATCGAAACCTTTTATATTTTGCGCACTCACCATAACGGCATCTTCTAAAGCATCCAAAATCATAGATATATATTTAGAATCCAAAGTTTTTAACTCGCGATAAGCGGCTAAAAATCGGAATGGTAATTGTTTCGAATTTGCAACTGCTTTTTCATTAGAAAGATAATCACAAACTTTTAACATATGAAATCGTGAAACATTGGCTTCTACTATATTACGCAAATTTCGTAACAAAGCCATGTAACCAATTTTATTACTATCGATCAATTCTTCCCATTTTTGGGTGAATGCTTTTTGTTTTTCAGCTTCGTTAAAATATTTTATCTGACCTATTCTTGACAATTCGGTTTCCCAGGTATATGGTGTTTCTAAACTATCGTTTACTATTTTATTGAACAATGTTTGTTGTGCTTCGTCTTTTGCTTTTGGATGTACCAAAAACAAAGCGTCTTTTAATTTCACTGCACCATCACGGTTGTATTTTGCAAATTGATATTCATCAAATTTATTGAATGAATGTGCCAAACCTTTTTGTATTTGTTTAGACAAACGGTTTAATTTTTTGATTCCGTTTCGCTCATTTGCCATTTGGTAATACGCTAATAATTCAGTTATTTCGTCTGCACGTTGTATAACTTGCATAATCATTTTACTGATTAAGGAATCACCGGAATATATCTTGGCCAACTCTACTATTAATACTAATGGAACTGAGCGCATATGCATTTCGTTTCGGGCATAAACGGCTAGTTTTGCAACAAAAACGGGATCGGCTTTTTTGATCAACTCTTTAATTCTTTCTAAACGAGTTGTATCTTTTTCATAAAATGAAGCATTTAAACTTGTTGTTACAACCGCTGCATACAATTCATAATCTGTTCCTAATGTAAAAGCTGCTGCCTTTTCATAATTCACTACGGTGTTTTTTTCTTTTGCTAAAAAATTGAATTTCATAATTTCTCGTTTTTAAAAATTAAACAATCTATCGTTGTTCCCTTTTGACATTACAAAGATTTCAGAACTACTACGCAATTATTTTGCGCAGTAAAAAAAGAATTTTATATTTGAGTAAATATTGATTTAATAAAATTGCATAAATCCCTTTATCTACGGCATATTTATAGCGTTTTAAATAAAGTAAATAAAATTCTAGAGGGATAGACATATTTATAGTTTTAGATAGAAACAAGAAAGTCCCAGAGGGACGACATATTTATAGCCGTTTTAAGAATGTATTTTTAAGAGCCCCAGCGGGGTGACATATTTATTAGCCAACATAAAAACTAAGATGTCGCTCCGCTGGAGCTTTTGATTCACTTTGTAATAAATTGCTATAGATATTCCGCTCCGCTGGAGCTTGATACTGAATAATGTAAAATTGGTTATAAATATTACGCCCTTTTGGAGCTTTCATCAGATTTAAATAAAACAACATGAATTTAAATAAAATTTATTCTGAATTACTTTCGAATATTGGCTTTTCAGCAAATGAAATTCAACAAAACTGGCTGGAATTAGAAAAGGCATATTCTGGTAAATCAAGGCATTATCATAATCTGACGCATATTGCAACAATGATTGAGAGTTTTGAAACGTATCGTGATAAACTTGATAAGCCAAACGAAATATTGTTTTCTATTTTTTATCACGACTACATCTATAAAAGTTCTAAAAAAGACAACGAACTCAAAAGCGCCGAATTTGCTTTGTCGATTTTACCTGAAAATATCTCATTTGATCGCCAATTGGTTTTTGATGCGATTTGCGCTACACAACAACATCAGCATAATATAATAGAAGATATTAATTGGTTAATTGATTTTGATTTGAAGATTCTCGCCCGGGATTGGGAAGATTATAAAATCTATTTCGAACAAATTAGAAAAGAATACGGCATTTATCCTGATTTTCTATACAAACCCGGAAGAGCGAAAGCTTTGAAGCATTTTCTGGAAAATGAATTTATTTTCCAAACCGAGGAGTTTCGGAATTTGTATGAAGAGAAAGCGAGAATGAATATTGAAAAAGAGATAAACATTTTAGAAAGTAAAAAATAATCTCGCAAAGTCGCAGAGTCGCAAATTTTTTTTGCCACAGATTAAAGGATTAAAATGATTCCGTTTTTTATCTGAAAATAGGATGATAACACAACGTATTTCTGTAGAGACGCACAGCAGTGCGTCTAACACAAAGATGATCCATAACATGCTAAACGTAACCTGTCGGGTTTGCCAAAGATGCCAAAAAAACAGATTTTCTATTGACGTTTGTATATTGTAGAGACGCACAGCAGTGCGTCTACGCAACGAATGTCGATAACAATTGGTTTATCGAAATGTGAATAAATTGTGGTTACGTGGTGTTAGACGCACTGCTGTGCGTCTCTGCGGAAAATTGAGATGGAAAATTGAAATGGGAAATTAGAACGGAAAATTGAAATCAAAAAATCATTTTTTAATATTATAAAAACGAAATTTTCTTATTAACATATATGCGTGAGGGATTGCAGTGAAAATCCTTTTGTTTTTTTCTTTAAAAAACAAAAGATTGTAACGTAAAGCCCGACCCGGAGGGACACGCCCAAAAACATACACTATGTCACAAAACAAAAATGCCTTAATACGGTACAAAACCATTGACAAATGCTTGCAAAATAAATACAGGCAATGGACTTTGGAGGATTTAATCGAATGTTGTTCTGAAGCTTTGTTTGAATATGAAGGTCGGGAAAACCCAATTAGCAAACGAACGATTCAGATGGATATTCAGCTGATGCGAAGTGAAAAACTGGGTTATAATGCGCCAATTGTCGTGTATGACAAAAAATATTATAAATATGAAGATGATGAGTTTTCGATAACGGATATTCCGCTGACAGAAACGGATATGAATGTTTTGACTGAAACAGTTTCGATGTTGAAACAGTTTAAGGATTTCTCTTTATTTAATGATGTGTCGGATATTTTACAGCGACTGGAGGATAAAATCTACGCGGAAAAATCGCATACCAAACCGGTTATTTATCTGGATAAAAACGAGGGTTTGAAAGGTTTACATTATCTGGATGAAGTGTATCAGGCGATTATCAAGAAGATTGTTTTGGTGATTACTTATAAATCGTTTAAATCGAGAGAAGAGGCTAAGTTTCATTTTCATCCTTTTATATTGAAGGAGTTTAATAACAGATGGTTCTTGGTAGGAAAGAAAAAAGGGGCTGCTCCTATTACCAATTTGGCTTTAGATCGAATTATTAGTATTGATTATGATTTTAATCTGCCTTATTTAGAGGAAGATTTTGATGCTGAATTATTCTATAAAAATGTAATTGGCGTTACGGTGAATTCCGGTTTACAGCCCAGAAAAATCGAATTGTGGATTGATGCCGTAAATGCGCCTTATGTTATTACCAAACCTTTGCACCATACGCAAAGACTAATTAAGGAAAATGAGGACAAAAGTATTATTGTGCATTTGTTTATTTCGCCTAATTATGAAATGGAACGCATACTGTTAGGTTTTGGTGATGGTATAGAAATTATCAAACCGGAAAACTTACGAAATCGTATGAAAAAGATCCTTGAGAAGGCTATTTCGCGCTATGACGCTGAAGACAAGACTGAATTAAACGCATGATTTTTTACAAAATATAGAATTTTATCTTAAATTAAAACCATAAAACGTTTTTTACAGCATCAATTTTGTTAAAATCTCAAAAAAGAATAGTATATTTCAATTAAAATTAAACCATAAACCACTCTAAATCAGAGATATTTTTTTACTAACCAAAAATTTATCATAAATTAATATGCATGCATAGTATTTTTTGATTATATTTGAAATCGATATAGTTACATATGAAAGAGAAAACAATAGATTATATTTTGCGAGCTACCTGGCAAGCTGTATCAAGAATGTACAATGAAGAAGCTGCTAAATACGATGCTACAATGGCGACGGGATTTGCACTTTTGAGTATTGACAAGGAAGACGGAACTCCGTCTACCGCATTAGGGCCAAGAATGGGAATGGAAGCTACGAGCCTGACGAGAACATTGAAATCGATGGAAGACAAAGGTTTGATTGTTCGAAAGAAAAACCCAACGGATGGTCGCGGTGTTTTGATATACCTAACCGATTTTGGAAAAGAAAAAAGAGAGTTATCTAAAAATACAGTTCTGAAATTTAATGAAACGATCAGAAAACATGTTTCGGATGAAAAACTAAACCATTTCATCGAAGTTTCTGAAATCATCAACGAATTAATTCAGGACAAGAATATATTTAATCAAACAGAAAAAATAGAAAATGAATAATACCACTTCATATTAATGAAACGGTTTATTTCAAATTCAAAAAAAACAAAAACAAATATTAACGACTTATGAAACGCACAATTAAAAAAGTTGCTGTAATTGGATCCGGAATTATGGGTTCAGGAATAGCTTGTCATTTTGCCAATATTGGTGTTGAAGTTTTACTGCTTGACATCGTACCCCGCGAGTTGACAGAAGCTGAAACTAAAAAAGGATTAACGCTTGAAAGTAAAGTTGTTCGCAACCGTGTAGTAAACGAGCACTTGACGAATTCATTAAAATCGAAACCGTCTCCTATCTACAGTCAAAAATTTGCCAACAGAATTACAACTGGAAATACAACTGACGATATGGCTAAAATTGCCAATGTTGACTGGATTATCGAGGTTGTTGTAGAGCGTTTGGATATCAAAAAATTAGTTTTTGAGCAAATCGAGAAATTCCGTAAACCGGGAACTTTGGTTACTTCAAACACTTCTGGTATTCCAATTCATTTTATGAGCGAAGGAAGAAGCGAAGATTTTCAACAACACTTCTGCGGAACTCACTTTTTTAACCCTGCGCGTTACTTAAAGTTATTTGAAATTATTCCTGGTCCAAAAACTTCAACTGAAGTATTGGATTTCTTAAACGAATATGGTTCTAAATTCTTAGGAAAAACTTCGGTTGTTGCTAAAGATACTCCGGCGTTTATTGGAAACAGAATTGGGATTTACGGAATCCAAAGTTTATTCCACTTGGTAAAAGAAATGGGATTAACGATTGAAGAAGTTGATAAATTGACTGGACCGGTTATTGGTCGTCCAAAATCGGCTACTTTCCGTACGGTTGACGTTGTTGGTTTAGATACTTTGGTACACGTTGCCAATGGTATTTATGAAAACTGCCCGACAGACGAACAACACGAATTGTTTAAACTTCCTGATTTTATCACAAAAATGATGGAGAACAATTGGTTAGGAAGCAAAACAGGACAAGGTTTTTATAAAAAAGTAGATAAAGATATTCTTTCTTTAGACTTAGATACATTAGAATACCGCGCTGCAAAAAAAGCAAATTTTGCTACGCTTGAACTGACAAAAACTATCGATAAACCTATCAATCGTTTTAAAGTTTTAGTAAAAGGAAAAGACAAGGCGGGAGAATTCTACCGTAAGAGTTTCGCTGGAATGTTTGCTTATGTGTCAAACAGAATTCCTGAAATCTCAGACGAATTATTCAAAATTGATGATGCGATGAAAGCTGGTTTTGGATGGGAAAATGGTCCATTCGAAATTTGGGACGCGATAGGTGTTGCCAACGGAATCGAAATCATGAAAGCAGAAGGTCTTGAACCAGCTGCATGGGTTACTGAAATGTTGGCTTCCGGAAGCGAAAGTTTCTATACTGTAAAAGAAGGAGCTACTTATTTCTATAACATTCCAACAAAATCACAAGTTAAAGTTCCTGGACAAGATTCATTTATTATCCTAAACAACATTCGCGAAAGCAAAAAAGTTTGGAGCAATAGTGGTGCAATCATTGAAGATCTAGGAGACGGAATCTTGAATTTAGAATTCCAATCTAAAATGAATACTATTGGTGGCGATGTACTTCAGGCTATCAATAAAGCAATCGACTTATCTGAAAAAGAATATCAAGGTTTAGTTATTGGTAACCAAGCAGCAAATTTCTCTGTTGGAGCTAATATCGGAATGATTTTCATGATGGCGGTTGAGCAGGAATATGACGAGTTGAATATGGCAATCAAATTGTTCCAGGACACAATGATGCGCGTTCGTTATTCATCAATTCCAGTTGTTGTTGCGCCTCACGGAATGACTTTTGGTGGTGGATGCGAAATGAGCTTACACGCTGATAAAGTGGTTGCTGCTGCTGAAACTTATATGGGATTAGTTGAATTTGGTGTTGGTGTACTTCCTGGTGGTGGTGGATCTAAAGAAATGGCTTTGAGAGCGTCTGATTTATTCCGCAAAAATGATGTGGAATTAAACGTTCTTCAAGAGTATTTCTTAACAATCGCAATGGCTAAAGTTTCGACTTCTGGTTATGAAGCTTTTGATACAGGACTTCTTCAACATGGAAAAGACGTTATTGTGGTAAACAAAGATCGTCAGATCGCTGAAGCTAAAAAACATGCTTTGCTAATGGCAGAAGCTGGTTATACACAGCCTATCAGAAGAACTGATGTGAAAGTATTAGGAAAACAAGCTCTCGGAATGTTCTTAGTAGGAACAGATCAAATGGAAGCTGGAAAATACATTTCTGAGCACGATAAGAAAATCGCTAACAAACTGGCTTACGTAATGGCCGGTGGTGATTTATCTGAAGCGACTTTAGTATCTGAACAATATTTATTAGATATCGAACGTGAAGCTTTCTTAAGTTTATGTACTGAACGTAAGACTTTAGAGAGAATTCAATATATGTTAACTAAAGGAAAACCTTTGAGAAACTAGTATCAAGTAATAAGAATTAAGTATTAAGAAATGCACCAGTTTGAAAAATTAAAGATTTGGCAGAAAGCAATGGATATTGCAGTTCATGTTTATGAGATTTCTTCATTATTACCCAATGACGAGAAATTCAATTTAATTCATCAAATAAAAAAATGTGCTGTTTCGATTCCTTCAAATATTGCTGAAGGTTCTGGGAGAAATTCAGACAAAGAATTTATGCATTTTTTAGGAATTGCAAATGGTTCAACTTTTGAATTGATAACTCAATTAATACTTGCTAAAAGACTTAAGCTTGTAAGTGAAGATCTAATTCAACCACCTATTAATCAATTAGTAGAGGTTTCAAATATGAATTTTTAATTTCAAAGATCACTAAAAGATAAAATCAACAAAACAATTGGAAAATCTTAATACTTAATTCTCCAATCTTAATACAATCATTTATGAAAACAGCATATATAGTAAAAGCTTACCGTACTGCGGTAGGAAAAGCACCAAAAGGGGTTTTTAGATTTAAAAGACCTGATGAATTAGCTGCAGAAACCATTCAGTTTATGATGGATGAGTTGCCTGATTTTGACAAAAAACGTATCGATGACGTTATGGTAGGAAATGCCATGCCGGAAGCTGAACAAGGACTTAATGTTGGACGTTTGATCTCTCTTATGGGATTAAAAGTAGAAGATGTTCCCGGTGTAACAGTTAACCGTTATTGCGCATCTGGATTAGAAACTATCGGAATGGCGACTGCTAAAATCCAATCAGGAATGGCAGATTGTATCATTGCAGGTGGTGCAGAAAGTATGAGTTTTATTCCGATGGGAGGTTACAAACCAACTCCGGATTATAAAGTTGCTGCTGCAGGTCACGAAGATTACTATTGGGGAATGGGTTTAACTGCTGAAGCGGTTGCTAATCAATACAAAATATCTAGAGAAGATCAGGATGAGTTTGCTTATAACTCTCACATGAAAGCCTTGAAAGCTCAGGCTGAAGGGAAATTCGACAAACAGATCGTTCCGATTACTGTTGAGCAGACTTTCATCAATGAAAATGGTAAAAAAGAAACTAAATCTTATGTTGTAAAACAAGACGAAGGTCCAAGAGCCGGAACTTCTGTTGCTGCTTTGGCTGGTTTGAGACCTGTTTTTGCTGCTGACGGAAGCGTAACTGCCGGAAACTCTTCTCAAATGAGTGATGGTGCTGCTTTTGTTTTAATCATGAGCGAGGATATGGTGAAAGAATTAAACCTTGAGCCAATTGCAAGATTGGTAAACTTTGCTTCTTCTGGTGTTGAACCAAGAATCATGGGTATTGGTCCAGTAAAAGCAATTCCGAAAGCCTTGAAACAAGCTGGTTTAGAATTGAAAGATATTGACTTGGTTGAATTAAACGAGGCTTTTGCTTCTCAGTCTTTGGCTGTAATTCGCGAGTTAGGTTTAAATCCAGATATCGTAAACGTAAACGGTGGAGCGATCGCTTTAGGACACCCTCTGGGTTGTACTGGTGCTAAACTTTCTGTTCAGTTATTCGACGAAATGAAACGCAGAGGTAATAAATACGGAATCGTTTCTATGTGTGTGGGGACTGGGCAAGGAAGCGCTGGTATCTACGAGGTATTATAAGAAAGTATTGTCTCCTATTTGTCATTTCGACGAAGGAGAAATCACACTAGTAATTCGACAAAGTAACCATCTAATTTGTCATTCCGAGGAACGAGGAATCTCCACGATGATTTTCCACACAGCTGATAATCTTTGTAGAGCAACTTGCGAAGATTTCTCCTTCGTCGAAATGACAAGATTGAGGATAAAAGCATAAATAAAAAGATACTAAAAACAAAAAAAAATAAAAGTCATGAGCGACAAAACAAGAGGAGGTCAATTCCTAGTTAAAGAAACAAAGTGCGAAGATATCTTTACACCTGAAGATTTTTCGGAAGAGCAGTTAATGATGCGTGACTCTGTAAAAGAGTTCGTTGACAAAGAATTATGGGCACACAAAGATCGTTTCGAAAAGAAAGATTATGCTTATACTGAATCATCTATGCGTAAAGCTGGTGAACTTGGACTTCTAGGGGTTGCGGTTCCTGAGGAATACGGCGGATTAGGAATGGGATTCGTATCTACAATGCTGGTTTGTGATTACATTTCTGGTGCTACAGGATCGTTCTCAACTGCTTTTGGTGCTCATACAGGTATTGGAACTATGCCAATAACGCTTTATGGTACTGAAGAACAAAAGAAAAAATACGTTCCTAAATTGGCTTCTGGAGAATGGTTTGGAGCTTATTGCTTAACTGAACCAGGCGCAGGATCTGATGCTAACTCAGGAAAAACTAAAGCAGTTTTATCTGAAGATGGAACACACTACTCTATTACAGGACAAAAAATGTGGATTTCGAATGCAGGTTTCTGTAGCGTTTTCATCGTTTTTGCCCGTATTGGAGATGACAAAAATATTACTGGTTTCATCGTAGAAAACGATCCGTCAAACGGAATTTCTATGAATGAAGAGGAGCATAAATTAGGAATTCGTGCTTCTTCTACTCGTCAGGTTTTCTTCAACGATACGAAAGTTCCTGTTGAAAACATGTTGTCTGAAAGAGGAAACGGTTTCAAAATCGCAATGAACGCTTTGAACGTTGGTCGTATTAAATTGGCTGCAGCTTGTTTAGATGCACAACGTAGAGTAACTTCAAATGCAGTAAAATATGCTAACGAAAGAATCCAATTTAATACTGCAATTTCATCTTTTGGAGCGATCCGTTCTAAACTAGCTGAAATGGCAACTAATGCATACGCTGGAGAAAGCGCTTCTTACCGTGCTGCAAAAGATATCGAAGACAGAATCGCTGCTCGTGAAGCAGAAGGAACTTCTCACCAGGAAGCTGAATTAAAAGGTGTTGAAGAATATGCTATCGAATGTTCTATCCTTAAAGTGGCAGTTTCTGAAGATGTTCAGGCTTGTGCTGATGAAGGAATTCAGATTTTTGGTGGAATGGGATTCTCTGAAGACACTCCGATGGAAAGTGCGTGGAGAGATGCTCGTATCGCTAGAATCTACGAAGGAACAAACGAAATCAACAGAATGCTTTCTGTAGGTATGTTGATCAAAAAAGCAATGAAAGGTCACGTTGATTTACTTGGACCAGCAATGAAAGTTTCTGAAGAATTAATGGGAATTCCATCTTTTGATACTCCTGATTTCTCTGAATTATTTGCTGAAGAAAAAGGAATTATCGCTAACCTTAAGAAAGTTTTCTTGATGGTTGCCGGAAGTGCTGTTCAAAAATACGGTCCGGATTTAGATGCTCACCAACAGTTATTAATGGCTGCTTCTGATATCTTAATCGAGATTTACATGGCTGAAAGTACAATCCTTAGAACTGAAAAATTAGCCAAAAATCAAGGTGAAAATAAAGTACAAGAGCAAATTGCTATGGCAAAATTATACTTGTATAAAGCGGTAGATATTGTAAACTCAAGAGGTAAAGAAGGAATTATTTCTTTTGCTGAAGGAGATGAACAACGTATGATGTTAATGGGATTAAAGCGTTTTACAAAATACACCAACAATCCAAATGTTGTAGCCTTAAGAGAGGTTATTACATCTAAATTAGTTGCAGAAAACGAATACTGCTTCTAATATAAAAATAGTTTTTAGCTTTTAATTTGTTTAAACCCGCACTTATACGAAACAGTGCGGGTTTATTTTTTTCTACCATCTGTTGGGAGACAGCATTGCGTCTTATGCAAATCGTTTTTTCACCATATAAGTGATATAAGTTCATTTAAACATAACGCTCAAATTTAAACTCATACAGCATTTATTTTAATAATTAACCATTTACATTTAATAATTAATTATTTGGTTTCATAATCAAATCATGATCTCCCTCAGAACTTAGGTTTAAAAAACGCTCATATTCCCTCAAAACATCTGAGATAATTCCGTCTTTACTCAAATATTGAATGTCATATCCTTTACGATGATCTCCAAAATAAGTAACGGGTTGAAAAATAAATTCCAAGTCAATGTCGGGAGTATTTTTTTCATTTAGTAAGGTTTCAGAAACCGTTTGTTTCTGAGCCATTACCCCATATTTAAAGTTGCGCAACTGATCGTATTTTATTTCTAACTCAACGGCTTGTTGGGGCGTAGAAAAAGAATTGATGTGTGCCTCAATATTATTTTTAGCCAATTCGACTACTAATTCTTCAAAAGCTTTTTTCACCGTTTGATTCAAAAATTTATGAATGTCTTTCTTTTTAGAAACAGTCACGATCTTTTCTAAATGCTCTTTCCAGTTATTGTTGTTCCAATTCAAACTTCCGTGCGAATATTTTTTGGCACTATATTCACTGTCTACAACCAATGCTTTCCATAAGTTATAACACAAAAGCGCCATAATAATTCCGAAAGGCAAAGCAGTAATCAATGTCATCGTTTGAAGAGATGCCAAACCACCCGAATGCAATAAACTTAATGCTAAAAGAGACAATAGAATACCCCAAAACACACTTTGCCATTTTGGAGAACTCACTGCTCCTTTTGATGCTATACCATTCATTATAAAAATTCCCGAATCTGCTGATGTGATAAAAAACACGCAAATAATAAGAATAGATAAAATATTTAAAAACGTAGTAAAAGGGAAATAAGTAAAGAAATTAAACAATAATGTATCCGGGTTTTTAGCAAATTCGCTTAAAGCTCCGTGTGCGATATGTTCATCAATCCAGACGGCGCTGCTCCCAAAAACTGTCATCCACAAAAAATTAAAAAACGCAGGAATAAATAATACCGCCAGGATAAACTCTCTTATAGTTCTTCCCTTAGAAATTTTTGCAATAAATAATCCAACATAAGGCGCCCATGAAATCCACCATGCCCAATATAAAATAGTCCACTTAGAGAACCATTCCTGGCTTCCCTGTTCATAAGCATATGTATTAAAAGTAAGTGAAATGAAATGACTGATATAATGCCCCAGACCTTCTGTAAAAGTACTTAAAATGTAGATTGTTGGTCCAAAAACTAAAATAAACAACATTAATAAAACGGCCATAATAATGTTCAGCTCACTTAATTTTTTGACCCCCTTCCCTAAACCTGAAATGGCCGAAAGAACAGCAATTACCATTACTACCAAAACAATAATAATTTGATAACTAAAACTGGATTCCGAGATTAAATGAAGACTAACTAATCCGGCACTTAATTGCACCACTCCAAAACCAAGTGTTGTCGCAATTCCGAAAAAAGTACTGCACAAACCAAAAACATCTACAATATTGCCAAACCTTCCGTGAATTCTATTTTTTAAAATTGGATAAAATCCACTTCGAATTGCAAGTGGCAAATTGTGTCTGTAGGCAAAATACGCCAATGAGAGTCCTACTACACCATAAATCGACCAGGCATGAAAACCCCAATGGAAAAAAGTATACAATTGCGCTTCTTTCGCACGTAAATTATCCGCCAAATTAGCATTTGCCGGCGTTGCATAATGCGACATCGTTTCCCCTACTCCAAAATACATTAAACCAATTCCCATTCCGGCGGCAAAAAGCATTGCTATCCAGGAAAAAAAAGAATATTCAGGCTCAGAATCATCTGCACCCAATTTTATTTTTCCAAATTTACTAATTGCCAGTGTGATCAGAAACAAAACGAAAACAGTCACTAACAATACGTAAAGCCAGCTTAAATTTTTAAATATTATTTCTTTTACAATATTAAGTGCCTGCTCCGTGTCCTTCGAAAAAAAAACGCAAAACAATGAAATTGCAATAATTATAGCTAAACTTGGTAATGCAACTGATTTTGTAAAATTGGTTTTAAAGACACTTGAGCTTTTAGATTTATTCATGATGAAATGGTTTGTCACTATTATCAAAGCAGATTCTGAACCTTAGATTAAGATTAAGAAGTTTTTGATAACAAATACAGTTTTGATAATTTATGTAGAGATGTATCGTAAATTTAATCAAAAAGAAAAAAAAATCCTATTTAAACGCAATGAAATTGATTTTTAAAAGAAAAAACCTAACAAATGAGGTGGATACTGTTTAGCTATTTAACTAGTATTTTACTCGAAAAGCTCTATATTTAACATTCTAAAAACTTTAAAAAACGTAAAATGAAACAAATTAACCTGATTGCTTTGCTTTTATTTTGCATTGGTACCACAAATACCTTTGCTCAAAAAAACAAAAAGATGGACATCATTGCTTATTATACCGGCGATGATAAATTAATTAATGAGTATGAGGTAAACAAACTCAACCAGATTATCTTTAGCTTTTGCCATTTAAAAGATGGAAAACTAAGCGTTGATTCTCCTAAAGATTCTACTACAATTAAGTATTTGGTTTCCTTAAAAGCATCGAATCCGCAACTTAAAATTATTCTTTCACTTGGTGGCTGGGGAGGTTGTGAGCCTTGTTCTGCTGCATTTTCTACTGCTGAAGGAAGATTAACTTTTGCAAAATCAGTAAAAGAAGTGAGTGATTACTTTAAAGTAGATGGTTTAGATTTAGATTGGGAATATCCGGCAATTGAGGGACTGCCTGGACATTTATTTCAAGCTGCTGACAAACCAAATTTCACAGAATTAATTAAAATTTTACGTTCTACTTTAGGTAAAAAGTACGAATTAAGCTTTGCTGCAGGAGGTTTTCAAAAATGTTTAGATGAATCTATCGATTGGAAAGGAGTTGCTCCATTTGTAAACCGCATCAACATTATGAGTTATGATTTAGTAAACGGTTATTCGACAGTTACAGGACATCATACTCCTTTATACAGCACAAATCCAAAAGAAGAATCTACAGACAGAGCTGTAGAGTTTTTACTAAAACAAGGAATTCCTGCTGAAAAATTAGTTATAGGAGGCGCTTTTTATACCCGAACATGGAAAAATGTAGCCAATGTAAACAACGGTTTATACCAATCAGGTGAGCACATTCAGGGTGTTCCTTTCAAAAGTTACGAAGATACGTATACAGAAGCAAATGGCTGGAAATATTTTTGGGATGACAAAGCAAAAGCAGCTTACTGGTACAATGAAAAAGAAAAAACTTTTGCAACGGGAGATAATCTAACTTCTATTAAAGCGAAAGCAGAATATGCAAAATCTAAAAAATTAGGCGGAATCATGTTCTGGGAACTTCCATTAGATAGTCCTCGTGACGGAATGGTAAATACTATTTATCAAGTTAAAATAGCGAAGTAACCCAATTGGTTTCTTAAAAATAAAAAACGGCAGTTATATGAGGTAACTGCCGTTTTCTATTTATATATAAGAATGTCTTTTACAATTTTGATTTATCCAATTCGCCAATAAAAGGAATTGATTCTAAAATCTCTGCTCTTATTATGGTTTGCAGATAAACTTCTAACTGAAGAAATTTTGCCGCATTTATTGCTCCAACAGCTTTTTTAGCCTGATTATAAGTTTTAGAATATAATTTCTCGTAAGCCAAATGATTTTTCAGGGTTCCTTTTGCTAATTCATCTGCTTTGGCATCTGTCAATGTTGCATAATTGGCCGCATAATCATTAATTAACTGAAACTTGGTTTGTCCCAGAGCTTTACGCTCTGTTTCATAATTATCATAAACTTTAGTAAATGCAGCAGACTGAGTATCTGACAAATTCATGTATTGTTTTACAAGATCACTTTTTGATTTACCATAAATGCTTTGCAACACATCTATATCTTCTTTAAACGAAGATTGAGCATAAGATGAAAACGAGGCAATTGCCATAATAAGAATAAGACTAATTTTTTTCATAGTATTGATTTTTAATTGTTTGTAAAAAATAAGAGGTTATCAAATATACTGATTTTTAGCGCATTAAAAATAAAATCATAAAAACATTCTTACACATTAAAAAAACGAATATTGATAAGATGCGGATAAAGCATAATAATTTAATCCGTTGTTAGTGTAAGCCCCTACATGGTATTGAAACCTTATAGACTGCCCTTTTGCAATAGGTGTAGAAAAAGTTCCTCCCACCCTCCAGTTGTCTATCTCACTATCGCCGGAAACCCCATCTGTAATCGTTCTTCCACCAAAAAACCAATTGGTATTAAAACCTACCCACATATTATTTTTAAAATAATAACTTGCATGTCCCTGTAAACTATAAGTTGGTTTCTGTTCTAATTTTTTGCCCAGAAAATCATTATTATCAGTATAAAACCAAATTCCGCCATATGCTTCGGCATACAAATGAGCAAATCGTTTCGAGACTCCAATTTCAGGTTTAAATGCCCAACGGTTTGTGCCTATATTAATTTGTTTATCATCGTAATATCTTCCCGTAGGAATTGAGGTTACGAGACTTACTCCTAAAATTGTTTTTTGTTCAAAATTTTTAAATTCAGATCGATCAAGAGCCGGCGAACCCAACAGATTAATTCCAAGGCGAATTTTTGTATCGGCAAAACCAGTTCTGGATCCTGTTATCACTTCTCCGCTTGTACGCGTTTGCGAGCCATCCATAAAAGTATAAGGAACTGCGACCTGAACACGGGCAAGTTTATTAAAAAGTCCAAAAGTTCTAATATAATTTAAAGCTACATTATGACTTCGAAGTGTAAAATCAGTAATAGGCAATGACGGATCTGTCAACACATTACCATCGGTAAAAAGATAGCCAAGAGAAGCTACATTCAAATTTTTAGCCACATTCGCATACACTCGTGGTTCCAGATCCTGACTGAAAACTGACATTGCTAATAAAAAAAACACCATTACAAAATGACGTTTCTTCAAAACCAGACTAAACGTTTTTTCCGGCATAAAGTAAAGAATTAATGATTGGTAAAATCTAAAAACTCTATTTAATACTTTGCTCTGTTTTTGGAGCTTCAATCTCTCCATTATAAAAAATGGATGCTCTGTTATTACTATTTACAGAAAGTGTAGCACCTCCATCAAAAAAGATAGTAAACATAAGGGTATATACATCATCTCTGCCTTTAACGGTAGCTCTCAGAATGTAGTTTTTCTTCTTTTTTTCAACGGTTATTTTTTCAGGAATTCCTTCAAATTTTATTCCGCCATCGCCTCCATACGGCACATTAAAAGCACGTCCGAAAAAAGGTAAATCACAAGTTGTTTTTTCTGTATTGAATTTTAAAAAATAGGTGTTATAATCTAAAATAATAACCCTGCCTCCTTGCGGATTGACTTTTTGCGCTTCGAAAACAAAATTTTTAGAATCAATAAGTGCTTCTATTTCTTTTTGTTTCTGTAAAGCTCTTTCTGCTTTTAGTTCTTTTTTCGTTTTTTCCTGTGCAAAAACCGGAGCAATTAAAAAGCTCAATAACACCAATAAAATTGATAATTTAGTTTTCATAGCATTATTTTTATTGTGTTAAATGATAACTTTATTTTTTGGTAAATCGCATCATGGCGATATCACCAGAAATAAAATTGAGCGTTTTACCACCATCAGTTATATCATAGGAAGTTATTTTTTGTAACATGCTCATAAAAACCTGCTCTCCCTGACTGTTATTCATACACATCATTTTTGTTACCGCCATTGGTTGCGTAAAATCGATTTTATTTCCCGTTACGCTCAATTTTCCGTTAAATGAATTACAGCTATTGTTTCCTGAAACACGATTTTCTTTTAAATCAAAATTGATCGTTGGTTTTTTATTGGGATACAACCCGTCAAAAGCAATTCTTGGTCCGGTTATATAGTCAAGTTCCCAGGTTCCTTCGAGTGTAGCAACCGAATCATTTTTTTGTGCTTTAGAAGCATTACAAGAAATTAAAATCACTCCTAAAAAAGCTAAAATCAAAACATTCTTTATCATAATTTTTATAGATTAAATTAAAAATAAAACACTGATTTTTGAAAATTTTAAATTCGGGGTTCTACGAATTTACGCAATATTATGCTCTTCTACGCTTAAAGTAACATTAAATTACAACCAATAGTTTTAGATTTTTTTAACTATTAGCGTCAATCAATGTCGGAATTTTATGTTAAATTTACTTAATCTTTAATTTAAAAGCCTCTTACATGAAAAAAATAATTGTTTCTTTCGCTATAATTACAGCTTTAATCATTGGCTGTAAGACTAATACAAAATCAAATGATGCCAAAACTCTAACTATTGCTTTAGAGCCAAAAAGTAATAGCACAGTTGCCGGAACTGCTACTTTTACAGAGAAAAACGGTAAAGTAACTTTTGTTGCAAAAATGACTGGTTTGGCTCCCGGAGTTCACGCGATACACATTCATGAAAAAGCAGATTGTAGTTCTGCCGACGGAAGTTCAGCTGGAGGACACTGGAATCCAACATTTAAAAAACACGGAAAATGGGGTGTTGCAGAATACCACAAAGGTGATATTGGAAATTTTACTGCTGATGCAAAAGGTAACGGAACCATCACATTAACTACTGACGAATGGTGTATTGGTTGCGGAGATGCAAACAAAGACATTCTTGGAAAAGGGTTAATTGTACATCAGGGAACAGATGATTTTACAACACAGCCTACCGGAAATGCAGGCGGAAGAGTTGCTTGTGCCGGAATTATCAAATAAAAAACAAATAACCACTACATTTTCACAAAATCTAGTGGTTATTTCATTTAAAATTTATCCTAAAACAAGAAAAAGATATAGCTTTGCAGCTATAAATTAAAGTTAATGATTAACCCATCAGCATCAGGTTGGATAGATAAGTTTTTTAGTGAACAAAAGTTTTCAGAGGCCATTCCTTTTGAGACTGCAGAATCGTTTTACTATAAAGTCAGAGAAACTGGTTTTATCTATGGTCATATCATAGCTATTGATTCTCAGGTTCCGGTTCCTATAAAAGGCTGGTTCAAGACCGAAATTTCTAAGGTTGCCTTATTAAATACATTATATCACGTTTTTTGCTTAGAAAAAAGAAGCTCAGAACCAAGTAATTTTATTGCCGAAGTTCTAAAGTTTTATAAAGAAATGAGTCCGGAAGGATTTAACTTGTTTAAAATTTTACTTCCAAAAGACACTCCTTCCCTTTCATTAGAAAATATAATCGATCAGCGTGTTCAGACTAATGACAGTATCATTAGTAAAAACTTTTCGCATTTGGTTACCAATGCGCTTTTGTTTATTGATGTGCTGGCTTTCAGACAATATTTAGAACACGGATCAATTCCGGATAAATATCTTAAACGAATTGAAGAAACTGTTTTGGGTATTGTAGGCCTGGCTTTAAAAACCAAAACCGTAAAATCGCAACATGACGATTTATTAATCAAACTTTTTGAGGCTTCTATTCGATATTCTAAATTTTCAAAAGTTACTGTAGATACTTTAGAAACATTGCAATTGGATTATTTCAAGAATAAACTGGAGCATTACTATTTAATCGATATGGCAGGAATGGCTTTATGGAGTGATGGTGTTGTAGAAAATGAAGAAGCTTACTTTTTATACTCATTAGGATCTATGATGGGAGTTTCGGATGATTTTGTAACCAAAAGCATCGATACTACTAATGATTTTATCACGACACATAAAAAGAAGATTCCGTATTTTAATTATTCAAACCCGGTCAAACATTTCTACGATCAGATGACGCACAGTGTTGTAAAACTGATTGTAAGAAACAAAAACAGACTCGTGAAGGAAATTATTCAGAGTAAGGAATTAATGGTTCTATTGGCTTATTCTACAACCAGAGATCTGGATGCCAAAGAAAAGAAAAAAGTAAAAAAACAACTTTTGGATATTTGCAAAACGATTCCGTCATTAACCATATTTTTACTTCCCGGCGGAAGTTTGTTATTACCGATTCTGATAAAGTTTATTCCAACTTTATTACCATCGGCTTTTAATGAAAATCTAGACGAAAACGAATAAAAAAAATCGCCCTTTTGAGGCGATTTTTTATTTTCTTATAGATTACTTAGTTGGTAAACCTCATCTAATTCTTCATTTGATGCGATATTTACATTCAAATCAGTTACAAAACCTGAATTTAAACCGTAAACCCATCCGTGAAGCATTAAATCCTGACCGTTTTTCCAGGCTCCTTGTACGATTGAAGTTTTTGCCAAATTGTATACTTGTTCTTTAGCATTAATTTCAACAAAAGCATTAAAACGTTCTGTTTCATCTTCAATTGAATTCAGATACTTATCGTGTAAACGATATTCATCTTTAATGTGACGAATCCAGTTGTCAATAATTCCAACAGACATATTTCCCATTGCTGCTTTTACACCACCACAACCGTAATGTCCGCACACGATAACGTGTTTTACTTTAAGAACATTTACTGCATAATCCAGAACACTCAACATATTCATATCTGAGTGCACTACCATATTAGCAATATTACGGTGTACAAAAACTTCTCCAGGTTTAGCTCCAATAATCTCATTTGCAGGAACACGGCTATCAGAACATCCAATCCATAATAATGGCGGAGTTTGTCCTTTGGCTAAATCTGCAAAAAAGTTAGGGTCTAATGCTAATGATTTTTCAACCCATTCTTTATTATTCTCTAATAACTGCTCATAAAACTTTCTCATTGTATTTTTGTTTTTTTGAATGGTATTTCTACATGTTTAAACATATTAAAAATAACTATTGTAAAGTTATCTAATTTTTCATATTTCTCACAATGAAGAAATACCTTTAATTAATTTAATTTGTTTAAAAATCTTCTTTTATGGTTTCTTTTTTAACCAACGCTCTCTTTGCAACATCATAATAATGCTCAATTGATACGTGATTACTAAGATCCGGTGAATTTTCAAGCTCGTAAGCTTCTTTAAATCCTTTTAGTTTTACTTTGATGTTGTCATCTACAGCGCGGGTTTCTTTAAACTCACGAATTAAATCCAGAACATCATGAGCAATATACTCTGTATCCTGTGCATTGATGATTACTTTAGAGTTTTCCGGAATTTCATTCAATGTTAATTTAATCGCCGCTTTGTTCAGGAATGAAACTTCCTGAGCCAAATCGATATGAATAACATCTCCGTCTTCGTATTCTTCTTTTTTGAAACTGTAAGCTCTTTTTAAGTTTCCTCTTAATACAAAAATCACACTAATGATAATTCCTAACGCCACTCCTTTTAGTAAATCTGTAGCTACAACAAATACTAATGTTGCAACGAAAGGGATGAATTGATATTTTCCTTTTTCCCAGAAATGTTTGAAGGTTGCAGGCTTAGCCAATTTGTATCCTACTAAAATTAATACAGTTGCTAAAGTTGCCAACGGAATTTTATTTAAAAGTGCCGGAATAGACAAAACACTTAATAGTAATAATACACCATGAATAATAGACGACATCTTAGATTTTGCACCTGCATTATTGTTCGCAGATGATCTTACTACAACTGATGTCATTGGTAAACCACCTAAAAGTGAACTTACCATATTACCAATACCTTGTGCTTTTAGCTCAACATTGGTGTTGGTATAACGTTTTTGAACATCCATTCTATCAGAAGCTTCAATACAAAGCAATGTTTCTATAGAAGCTACAATGGCAATTGTAATAGCAACTACCCAAACTTGTGGATTGGTAACCGCAGCAAAATTTGGTGTAATTAGAATAGATTTAAATTCATCAAAAGACTTTGGAACTGGCAATGAAACCAAATGTTCTTTTGCAATCGCCAATGAGCTTCCTGTAGATATAAAAAATTCATTTAAAGCTATACCTATAAGAACGGCAACAAGTGCTCCCGGAATTAATTTTAATTTCTTTAAAAAAGATACTTTATCCCACGAGATCAATATCACCAGTGAAACCAGCGAAATAACAACTGCACCTAAGTGAATATGGTTTAAAACATCAAATAAAAATGAAAATGAGTTGCTTCCATCGTTTTGAATAAAAGCCTGATCACCCTCAAAATCTGCATCATAACCAAAAGCATGAGGCAATTGTTTTAAAATAATAATGATCCCGATACCTGCTAACATTCCTTCAATAACATTTGTTGGAAAATAGTTTGAGATACTTCCGGCTCTTAAAAACCCTAATGCTAACTGAATTAGTCCCGCAATAAAAACAGACATTAAAAACACATCGAAAGCACCAAAATCAGTAATAGCAGTTAAAACAATAGCTGTTAATCCAGCTGCTGGCCCCGAAACACTAATGTGTGACTGGCTTAAATAGCCTACCACAATACCACCAATAACACCCGAGATAATACCAGAAAACAACGGCGCTCCAGAAGCCATTGCAATACCTAAACACAATGGAAGAGCCACCAGGAAAACCACTAAACCTGAAGCAAAATCAGATTTAAGGTTGGCAAAAAGATTGATTTTTTTTGTCATAATAATACAATACTAAAAAAATTATTCATTAAAGATTTACCACATTTACTAAAAAATGCAGCGTAGTTCAAAATAATCGGAAGTATTATACCAAGTTGGGAGGTGGAGCAAATATGCTCGGAGAAATATTATCTAATTTTACGATGTTTTCAGAAACAATCGTTTTCTTTTGAATATAAACGGGTAATAAAACCTCGTGTTCTAATATTACAGGATGTACAATAGATTTTAGTTCTTTATGAACTTCCTCTTCTGCACAATTGAAAGATATAGCCGTATTTGTCCCTTTCTTTATCGCCTGAACAATTGTTGGGGTCGATAAGAAGGCGATAAATATGAATAATAATATGCGGGCTAGTATTTTCATCGAAGCAAAAATAGTGTTAAACAAATAAAATCAAAGCGTGAGGGCAAAATTTTTATACAAATTTAACAATAACAAAAAAGCAGAATTATCAAATTTGACAATTCTGCTTTTAATTATTTCACAAACAAGGTTTTACAATTCTTCTTCTAACCAGGCTCTCATCATCCAGATTGTTTTTTCCTGCTCTGCAATGAAGTCGCTCATCAAAGAATTTGTCCCTTCGTCATTAATTTCGTCAGATTGTTTTAAAATTTCTCTTTCGATTTTTAATAAATCAGATAGAGAATTTATAATTAGATGAACTGCTTTCTCATCGTTTGAGATATTTTTTCCAACCGCTAATTTGTTATTTTTAATATAATCTTCAAATGTATGTAAAGGAGTTCCTCCTATCGTTAAAACTCTTTCTGCAATCATATCGATTTTTAACTGGGCATCTGTATACAATTCTTCGAACTTAACATGTAAGTCAAAAAAACGTTTACCACGAATGTTCCAGTGGATTCCTCTTAAGTTTTGGTAATAAACCTGAAAATTTGATAACAGAATATTTAATTCCTTTACTAACAATTCTGACTCTTTTACAGGTAATCCTAAAATATTTGTTTTCATAGCTTTTCGTTTTATCATAAGTTTACTACAAATTTAATATAAGTTCTTCAAAAATATTATAAAAAAAAATTATATTTTCTTATTTTTGCATCAAAAAATACTATCAAGATGACTATAACTCAATTACAATATGTATTAGCCGTTGCCGAGCATAAAAATTTTACCCTTGCTGCCGAAAAATGTTTTGTTACACAACCTACATTAAGTATGCAGATTCAAAAAATCGAAGAAGAACTTAATATTTTAATTTTTGACAGAAGTAAGAAACCAATCCAGCTTACAGATATTGGTCAGAAAATTGTCAATCAGGCCAAGAACATTGTAAACGAAGCAGATAGAATCAAAGATATCGTAGAACAGCAAAAAGGTTTTATTGGTGGAGAATTTCGTTTAGGAATTATCCCAACCATCATGCCTACTCTATTGCCAATGTTTTTGAATAACTTCATCAAAAAGTATCCTAAAGTAAAGCTTTTAATCGAAGAGCTGAATACAGATGAAATTATTGTAAAATTAAAAAATGGTCACCTTGATGCCGCAATTGCTGCAACACCGCTTGAAGACGAAAAAATAAAAGAGATTGTTTTATACTTTGAGCCTTTTGTGGCTTATATCCCTGAACATCACGCCAGTTTTCAGAAAGAAGAAATCGAAATTGCTGATTTGAACATCAATGAAATTTTGCTTTTGCAGGACGGACATTGTTTTAGAGACGGAATTTTGAATTTATGCAAAAACGGTACTGATATCGACCAAAATAATTTTCAGATACAAAGCGGAAGCTTTGAGACCCTGATAAAATTAGCCGACGAAGGGTTGGGCACAACGTTACTTCCGTACTTGCACACCTTAGACTTAAAAGATTCCGATAAGCTGAAACTACGAAATTTTAAGGAACCAAAACCTGCTCGTGAGGTAAGTTTAATTTACCCAAAGAGCGAATTAAAAATGCAAATCATTGACGCCCTAAGATCTACAATTGCCGGAGTTGTCAAAGGAGCAATTGTTTTTCAGAACGTTCAAATTGTGAGTCCGCTACAAAAGAAATAGACATAAAAAAAGGAGCCAAATTGGCTCCTTTTTTTTATACTTTGATTAGTAGTAAACTTTGTTTTAGTTCTGGTTTTTCAATAATAAAATTCATCAACCATTCTTGTAATTGCTCCATTTCGTATGGTAACAGCGTTTTGATAGCTTTTTCTAATTCTTTACAGAAAAGTATCGGATCGAAACTTACTCTCTCAAGTATTGATTTCGTGTAATCAAACATCATTTTTGACATAATAAAATAAGATTTTCGGGGGTTATCTATATTTTTAAACTCGCACAAATTTAATCAAATATCATTCATATGCATTCATTTTAACTTATTATTTTAAAAACTTTAGCAACGAACACGTTTTCTTAATGCGTATAAATCAATATAGAATCGTTCTAAACAACTCATTTAAGCCTTTTTAAAAGCTCGAAACATTTCTCGTTTGCCCGGAGGTCCTGCCAATTTTTCAACCGTAAATCCAACTTCGATCATACTTCTTTTAACAACTCCTCGCGCTGCATAAGTAACAAGAACTCCATTTGGCTTTAAACTATTGTACATTTTCTGAAAAATCTCGGTACTCCAAAGCTCTGGCTGCACTCGATATCCAAAGGCGTCAAAGTAAATCAAATCAAAAATTTCTAAATCGTCGATTTCATGAAAAAATTGTTTCCTTTTGGTTAACGAGAAAGCATCGCAAATTTCAGTTTTTTTATCCCAATCAGATTTATGCATTTTCTCAAAAATGTTCTCAAATTTCAATGCGTCGAGTTCTGTAACATAATTCATTTCTAAAACCTCACTGGCTTCAACCGGATACGCCTCTACTCCAACATAATCAATCGTCTGATTTTTTTGATTTGATTCTAAAAAAGTAATAAAAGCATTCAAACCTGTTCCAAAACCAATTTCTAAAATATTGACTGGATTATTATCAAATAACGAAAGTCCATTTTTTATAAATACATGTTTTGCTTCCTGAATGGCACCATGTTTAGAATGATAACACTCATCCCAATCCTGCAAATGAATTGTTGTTGAGCCATCTAGCGTTTTAATTATTTCTCTTTTCACTTTTTTAGCACTTTATAATGGAATTTACTGTCTTTTGGTACATTTTAATAGCCAAATTTAATCAAAACAAATGCGTAAAGCCTTAAAAAACGGCTGTTTTTTCATAAATTCTCTATAAAACTATCTTAATTATTTCACTTTATTATAAGATAAATAAATCTCAGTTAAAGGCCATAAATAATGCAGTTTTACTAAGGATTTTATATATTTTTACTTAATTTTGCATTCAGTAAATTCTATTTCACACCAAATCATTGCTTTAGATCTTTCTTTTGCAATGAAAATTACATAAAAACTTTACATAATTATGAGTACAACTCAAACAAGCAAAATTGAAATCAGAAAAGCAACTTCGTCAAAAATAAGCGGAGTAGACTTTCAAAACTTAAGCTTTGGTGCTGTTTTTACAGACCATTTATTCGAATGTGATTTTAAAAATGGAGAGTGGCAAAATCCTGTCATTAAGCCTTATGCTCCAATTTTAATGGATCCTTCTTCAAAAGTCTTTCATTACGGACAAGCTATTTTTGAAGGAATGAAAGCTTATAAAGATGACAATAACGATGTTTGGTTGTTTAGACCTGATGAAAACTACAAACGTTTTAATAATTCTGCAGTTCGTATGGCAATGCCAGAAGTTCCGGAATCTATTTTTATGGATGGTTTGAATGAATTATTAAAAATTGACCAGGAATGGATTCAAAAAGGTAACGGAAGCAGTATGTATATTCGTCCTTTTATGATCGCTACCGGCGCTGGTGTTGTAGCCAATCCTTCTGATGAATATAAATTCATGATTTTGCTTTCTCCTGCACAATCTTATTATGCCGGCGAAGTAAAAGTAATTATAGCTGAACATTACAGTAGAGCTGCAAATGGTGGAATTGGAGCTGCAAAAGCTGCCGGAAACTACGCTGCACAGTTTTACCCAACAAATCTGGCTAACAAAGATGGCTTTCAACAAGTAATCTGGACAGATGATGCAACGCATACAAAATTAGAAGAAGCGGGAACAATGAACGTTTTCTTTAGAATTAATGATACTTTATTAACTGCTCCAACAAGCGAAAGAATTTTAGATGGTATTACCAGAAAAAGTTTGATTGCTATGGCAGAAAAAGAAGGTCTTAATGTAGAAGTTCGTCCTGTTATTGTTTCAGAATTAGTAGAAGCTGCTAAAAATGGATCTTTAAAAGAAATCTTCGGAGCTGGAACTGCTGCAGTTATCAGCGTTATTAAAGGTTTCTCTTATCAGGATGTTTATTATGAAATGACTCCAATCGAGAATTCATACGCTTCTCTTTTAAAAGAAAAACTAACAAGTCTTCAAAACAAACTTTCTGAAGATACTTTTGGCTGGACTGTAAAGGTGCAATAAGCAAAAGATATTTTAAATATAAAAACCCGATAGATTTTAAAAATTTATCGGGTTTTCTGTTTTATTAAACACAATCTTGTCATTTCGACGGAGGAGAAATCACACGCGAAACTCCGCAATCAAAATCGCCAGTCTTTGTCGAATCCCTAGTGTGATTTCTCCTCCGTCGAAATGACAAAAATGACGCAAAGCTTTGCGAACTTTGTGTTTTCTATGCGTAAAGAAAAATTAAATCTTAGCGCCCTTTGCGGTAAAAAATTATAAAAGTTTCGAAAAATCAGGTTTAAAATAATTTGGCCCTTTCATTACTTTACCATCTTCTCTGTAAATTGGTTGTCCGTCTTCGCCTAATTTACTCATATTACTACGCTGAATTTCATCAAAAACAGCTTCAATTTTATCCTGTAAACCATGCTCGATAATAGTTCCGCACAAAATATACATCATATCTCCTAGAGCATCAGCAATTTCAACCAAATCATTATTCTGAACTGCTTCAAGATATTCTTCGTTTTCTTCTTTCATCAAATTATAACGAAGTATCTTTTTAGTTTCGCCCAAATCTGCAATTGGTGTTTGACTATGACCTATTTTAAAAGCAGTATGAAATTCTGTAACTGCATCAAGTTGTTTCTTCATGATTTTATTTACTTAAATGAAATGCCAAATTAGCAACTATTCGTATACAATTCTCTAAATTTGCCAAAAATAATTTTCAACTATGTTTAGCCAAGGACAATTAATATTCGCACTCTGTTTTTTTATTGCATTTGTAATCGTAATGATATTTGCTTATCGAAAAGATCTTGCATTGCACAAAATTTTCTATAAAGGAAATTACAAAGTATTAATCGTATTCCTGATTTTCATCGCCCTTTTGTTTGTGATCAAATTTTTCTTTAAAAGATAATTCCGAAAATTTATTGCTATATTTAGAATCAAATATTTTTTGAAGATTTTACAATTAAACTTCTTCAAAAACGTTTTATTTACAGCTTTTACCGATCAATATAATTTTATAAAGTGTACTTTTATTGCGGCACAATTACCGTGGCTAGTAATAAAATTTATAACTTTACGACACAAAATAAACGACTACAATGAAGATTCTAAAATATTTATTTCTACTATTATTATTAAGCTTAGTTGCCCTGACTGTTTTTGTCGCTACCCAAAAAGGGATTTTTTCTGTAGAAAGAAGCAAAGTGATCAACTCACCAAAAGCAACCGTTTATAATTACATAAATGATTTTAGAAATTATGAAGATTTTGAATCGTGGTCGGTAGCAGATCCTTCGATAAAAATGACTTTCCCAAATAAAACAGCCGGAAACGGAGCTTCGTATTATTGGGCTGGAGCCGAAGGAAACGGAAATGCAATTACCATCAAAACTAAAGAAGGAGAAAGCATTCAGCAAAAAATGAAATATGACGGTACAGAAGCTGATGTTAACTGGACATTTAAAGATACTTTGGGAGGAAAAACCAAAGTAACCTGGAAAGCAACGGGAACTATGAGCTTTTTATTTAAAGTATACACGGCGCTAAACGGAGGTTCTGATAAAGTTATTGGAACTATTTACGAAAAAAGCCTTGCAAACATTGACAAAAACCTGGATTACGAAACTAAAACTTTTGCTGTTGACGTAAATGGAGTGGTAAACAAAACTGAAACTCCTTATATTAAACAAACGTTTACAAGCGAAATTTCAAAAATAAGCAAAAACGCCAGAATCGTTATTCCTAAACTGATTGAGTTTAGCGAAACCAATGGTTTATCGGCCAACGGAAAACCTTTTATTATTTATCATACTTACGATACTACAACCGGATTAGCCAAAATTTCGATTTGTTTACCAACAAATAAAGAGATCTCGACAACATCAGGAAGTGATATTTTGGGCGGAACTTTAAATGGTTTCGAAGCGGTAAAAGTAACTCTAAAAGGGGATTACTCTCATACTAGCAGCGCCATTGCAAAAGCAACGGCTTACATTAACAAAGAAAAAATTACTCCGGATTTAAGCTGGTCTCGCCTTGAAATCCTTACCGTTAGTAAACTAGATGTAAAAAGCCCTTCTAAATTAGTAACCGAAATTTATTTTCCGGTTAAACCAAAAGCTGTTCCTGTTGTTAAAACTCCTGTTACCAGAACAGAAGCTGAACCAACATATTCAGAGCCAACAACAGAAACTGATCCTGCAGAAGCGCCTAAACCAGCTCCTAAACCAAAACCAAAAGTTACTCCTAAAGTAACAACACCTAAAACTACTGAAGAAGAACAATCAGAATTCTAAAATAATCGAGACTGATTAAACCTTTTGTTTAAAATTCATTCTAATAAGATAAATCAGGGAATTTGACAGACGAGAAGGAATTTATACAACAATTATTAAATCCTAAAACGCAAAATACAGCGTTTCAAAAACTCGTGTCTGATTATCAAAAACCTTTATATTCTCATATTCGAAACATTGTTTTGAATCATGATGATACAGATGATGTATTACAAAATACTTTCGTAAAAGTTTTTCAGTATTTAAAAAATTTCAAAGGAGAAAGTAAACTTTTCTCCTGGATGTACCGAATCGCAACCAATGAAGCTTTGACTTTTTTAAACCAAAAGGCAAAACTAAGCGGATTAACATCTGAAGCGCTTCAAAATAAAACCATCGACAATCTGAAAGCCGATGTTTATTTTGATGGAGACGAGATTCAGATAAAACTTCAAAAGGCCATTGTAACCTTGCCGGAAAAGCAACAATTGGTTTTTAAAATGAAGTATTTTCAGGAATTAAAATACGAAGAAATTGCAGAAATCCTCGGAACTTCGGTGGGCGCTCTGAAAGCATCTTATCATCATGCTGTAAAAAAAATTGAAATATATGTTACATCAAATTAAACCTTTTGTAACTAAACCTATCTTATAGATATTATGAAAGCATTTAAACTAGAAAACGAACCTAAAATAGGAACTGGATTTAAAACGCCAGAGAATTATTTTGATGATTTTTCGACAAAAATTTTACAACAGGTAAACGAAGAAAAAGAAACAAAAGTAATTCCGATTTACAAGCGTAAAAAGGTTCTTTCATTCCTTGCTGCAGCTGTAGTTGTAATTGCATTAATGATTCCTATAGTAAACAATTATAATACTACTTCTAAAGAACTTGACGAAGACACTTTAGAAACTTATTTATCTTATCAGTCTAACTTAAATCAGTACGATTTAATTAAAGAATTAGATAGTAAAGATATTGATAAACTTGGTAAAGGCGTTGCTCTTGAACAGGAAACACTTGAAGATATTTTAGCTTCAAATCCAAATATTGAAAATTTAATTTCAGAATAAATAAAAATATCAAAAGATGAAAATTAAAAATATACTACCGATAATTCTATTCTTTGCTACTTTTTCATTTTATGCTCAAAATGATAAAACAGATGAAAAGCGGGAAAAAATTAAGGCTTATAAAGTTTCTTTTTTAACTACTGAGCTCGAATTAACCTCTACAGAAGCAGAAAAATTCTGGCCAATTTACAATGCTTATGACGACAAACAATTTGAATTGCGTCATGAAAAAATGAAAATGTATTTGCGCAAATTAGATGACGATAACATTACTTCAATGTCAGAAAAAGAAGCCGCAACGCTTTTATCGCAAATAGAAAGCACAGACAAAGAGTTGTATCTTTTACGTGACAAATACAACACCAGTTTAAAAAAGATCCTTTCGGCAAAGAAAATATTAAAGCTTAAAAAATCTGAAGATGATTTTAATCGAAAACTATTAAAACAGTACAGAGATAAAGCCGGTAATAAATAAAAACCGGAATTAAAAATACAACAGCTGCGAGAACCCTATATAATAATACTTACTTTATTATTTAGGGTTCTTGTTATTTAAAACGTATTCTGATTACTTTATTATGACCTGCGGCAACTGCAGTATTTCTGTTTACAAAACGAATGGTAAAAAGTTTTGAATCTGTAGATAATTGAGTCCAGTTTTCGCCACCGTTCTGAGAGTACTGAATACCTTCAGAACCCACACAAATGATTTCCTTACCATTTCCGCCCGGAACGTATTGCACGCAGGATGCGTATCCAAAACCCATATCCTGACCTATTAATTTCCATGTATTTCCGCCATCAGTAGTAAAAGCTTTATTATCTGCTTTTTTGTTAGGAAGTTCATAATCACCACCGGCAATAAATCCGTGTTTGGCATCATAAAAATCAGCTGTAAAAATACCGGTCATTGTTTTTCCCTGAACAATTGGAGTTTCAATAACTTTCCATGTCTTCGCTTTATCCGGAGAATAGAACACACGTGCTTTTTTGCCTCCTGAAACTAACCAGGTATCATTTCCTTTTATTACAATATTCGAGTTACTAGCTGCAAAAGCGGCTTCGCCTTCTGCATTCGTAGGTAATTTATCAGATAATATTTTGGTCCAGGTTTCACCTCCGTCACGCGTTACAATAATCGAAAAAGTATCTTCTGTCGGATCTCCAATGGCGATTCCTTCCTTGTCATTCCAAAATTGCATACTATCGTAAAACACTTTCGGGTTTACTTCTTTATAAACTAATTTAACTTTTTGCGTTTTTTTTGAGACCTGATAAAGTAGTGCAGGATTTCCTACGCTTAACAAAAATACGCTCTGAGAATTTTGAGCAATACTTCTAAATTCCAGATTTAAAGTATCACGATAAATACGATCTTCAAACTTCTCTTTTTTATCTAAATCGTAAAAGCCAAATCGGGAATTATCAGCTCCGTACCAAACTTTATTCTTATCAATTGATATCGCTCTAATACTAATTTTATCCTGAAACAAAGTATCTATTTGTATTGAAGTAAAACCACTATAAAATGATCTTTCATCATTATGATTCAGCACTTTAAAAGACATTAACAAAATTAAAGCACCGAAAAAAAATATTACTTTTCTCATATAAATCAGTTTTTTTTATTGCTAAAATACAATTATTTATAACATATAAAATAAGATCGTGTTTTTTTTCTGGCACAGTAATTGGATATCTCAGAATATTAATCTTTAATATGATTTTATCATGAAAACTAATTTACTTTTAATAGCGTTTGCAGCTTTAGTTTTTGGTTCTTGTTCAGCACAAAGCCAAACTACTGTTTATGCAAAAAATTCAGATATAAGCGATAATTTAGATCTTAGAGCAGTGGCTTCTATGTTTGGAGAATCTTCTAATTTACAAGATTTTGAAAGACGTTTAAATGATCCTAAATATCAAATATCAAATCTTGATTTAAATGGCGATAACGAAGTTGATTATTTACGTGTTATTGAATCTGTAGAAAACAGAACGCACGTAGTAATTATTCAGGCAGTTTTAGATCGTGATGTTTATCAGGACGTTGCCACAATTGATATCGAAAGAGACAATTATAACAAAGTAAGCGTACAAGTTGTTGGTAATACTTATTTATATGGAGCCAACTATATCTATGAGCCTGTTTATAATGTGGTTCCTGTAATTTACTCTTCATTTTGGGTAAATAATTACAGACCGTATTACTCCACCTGGGGATGGAATTATTATCCAACCTACTATGCTGCATGGAGCCCTTATCCAATTTACAGATATAGAAACAATATTGGGGTTTATATCAATGTAAACAATCATTACAATTATGTAACAACAAGAAGAAGTTACAGAGCTCCGGTTTTATACGAATCAAGACGCACTTACGGTTATGAAACAAGACGTCCAAACTATAGCTTTGCTCAAAGACATTCTAATGTAACCAACAGATACGATTTAGATCAAAGACGTATTGCAAGCAGAGAATCTAACAGAAATCAAAATACTTACAATAGTAACAGATCTAATAGCAATAGAGTATCTCCAACGGACAATAGAACTACAAACAGAAACTATGCTGAAAACAGAACTAATACTGACCGAAGTTATAACACAAACCGTTCAACTCCTGTAAATAGAAATAATTCGGCTACAGTAAATAATAATAATAATAATAATAATAATAATAATAACAATCCGGCAAGAGTTGAAAATACAACTAACAGAACCGAAAACAGAAGAGATTACAATCAGAACAATTCGAATGTTTCAAGAGAAAGTACACCTAGAAATACAAATAATAGAGGAACTTATACTCAGAGAACAGAAACTCCCTCTCCGCAGAGAGCAGAACCAACAAGAAACTACTCAGAAAACAGAGGTAGTTCAGAAAGCAGATCAAGCTCAACAAGAGTTCAAAACACACAACGTTCTGAAGCTCCAAGAGCTAGTCAGGAATCAAGAAGCAGCCAGCCACAAAGGGAAAGCAGCAGTGGTTCAAGAAGCTACGGCGGAAGAAGAGGTTAATATTAAATTCGCATTTCTAAATAAAAAACTAAAGCACAATTTAACGATTGTGCTTTTTTTTATCTTTTTAATTATAATTGATGCTAATTTGTTTTAAAACAGTAAATTTGCAACCGTCTTTTATAAAAACATACATGAGCGCATCGCATAAAAACTTACATAGTAAGTTGTCTATAGGGGGTTTATTGATCACATTAGGGATTATTTATGGAGATATCGGTACTTCTCCTTTATATGTAATGAAAGCCATACTTGGCGAGCATATCATAAACGCGGATATTGTATTAGGAGGTATCTCATGTGTTTTTTGGACTTTGACTTTACAAACTACCATAAAGTATGTACTTATTACCTTAAGCGCTGATAATCATGGCGAGGGTGGTATTTTTGCATTGTATGCATTAGTCAAGAAAACAAAAATTCAGTGGCTCATTGTGCCCGCCATAATTGGAGGAAGTGCCTTGCTTGCCGATGGAATTATAACTCCGCCTATTTCGATATCATCAGCAGTAGAAGGAATCAGAGCGTTTTATCCTACGATGGAAACCGAGACAATAGTTTATATTGTAATTGGAATTCTATTCATCTTATTTACCATACAACAATTTGGAACCAAGCTTGTTGGGAAGTTTTTTGCACCAATGATGTTAATTTGGTTTGCCATGCTTGGAACATTAGGATTTATTCAGATTTTGGAACATCCTGAAGTTATAAAAGCGATCAATCCTTATTATGCTTATCATTTATTACAAATTCACCCTGAAGGATTTTTTGTTCTTGGATTAGTATTTTTATGTACAACAGGAGCCGAAGCTTTGTACTCAGATATGGGACACTGCGGTAGAAAAAACATCAGAATTAGCTGGATTTTTGTAAAACTGACTTTAGTACTAAACTATTTTGGTCAGGCAGCGTATTTAACACATCATGAAGGAAGTACATTACAACAATTAGGAGGAGAAAACGGGAATCCGTTCTATCTTATTATGCCGCATTGGTTTTTACCATTCGGAATTGTTGTAGCAACTTTAGCAGCGGTTATTGCTTCTCAAGCCCTTATTAGTGGTTCGTTTACACTGATCAACGAAGCAATGCGTCTGAATTTCTGGCCAAAAGTAAAAATCAAATATCCTACAGAAGTAAAAGGCCAATTGTATATTCCATCCATTAACTGGTTATTGTTTTTTGGTTGTGTTGGAATCGTTTTACATTTCGAAAAATCAAGTAATATGGAGCATGCTTACGGTTTAGCAATCGTACTATGCATGATCATGACCACTATCCTGCTGAACTATTACTTAATCATGAAACGTGTAAAATTATATTTCATGGTGCCGCTTATAACCATTTATTTATTAATTGAATTCAGTTTCCTAATTGCCAATATTACAAAATTTGCCGATGGTGGTTACGTAACACTAATCATCGCATCTGTTTTGATCTCTATAATGACGATCTGGTACCTGGCCAAGAAAATTAATAAAAGCTATACCAAAATCATCAAAATTGACGATTATAAAAAGGTATTAATGGAGTTGAGCGAAGACTTATCTATTCCTAAATACGCAACACATTTGGTTTACATGACCAATGCGAATCGTGTAGATGAACTAGAGGAAAAGGTAATTTACTCAATCTTGCAAAAACGTCCAAAAAGAGCTGATATTTACTGGTTTGTTCACGTAAACATCTTAACTGAACCTTATAAAACGCAATATAAAGTTACCGAGATTGCGAAAGACGATATTTACAGAATCGATTTTAATTTAGGATTTAGAGAGCCTACCAAAATCAATTTAATGTTTAGAGAAGTAATTCGTGATATGGTGAAACGTGGCGAAGTTGATATTACCAGCCGTTACGAATCATTAAATAAAAACAATATTATTGGAGACTTTAAATTTGTATTGTCTGAGAAGTTTTTATCGAATGATAATGATTTAAGATGGCACGAAAATATCATCATGAACTCTTATTTCTTTATCAAGAAACTGAGTTTGTCCGAAGAAAGAGCATTTGGTTTAGATAGTAGTTCGGTTAAAATAGAGAAATTCCCAATGGTGCTTCACGCTCCGGAAAACATCGGACTGACTCGAATTATCAAATAAATCAATTCAAAAAACACATTCAAAAAACACTCTATTAAACTTTATTAGGGTGTTTTTTTTCTTTTTAAAAGAAGTTAAATCAACAATCAAAATTAAAAATTTAACTTTCAATCAATTAATAGTACCTTTGCAACTCAAATAATTAAAATGAGATTACACAGAAATTTAGTTTATACTACCATCGATTCTTTAAATGCAATTTTCAATGAAGGAGAATATGCAGACAAAGTGGTAGCAAGAGCATTAAAAAAAGACAAACGTTGGGGAAGTTCTGACAGGAAGTTTGTTGCTGAAACGATATACGAAATTGTTCGTTGGAAACGATTATACTCAGAAATTGCCGAAGTAAAAGAACCTTTCGACAGAGAGAATTTATGGAGAATGTTCGCAGTTTGGGCAGTTTTAAGAGGATACCCAATTCCGGATTGGAAACAACTGGAAGGAACTCCTGAAAGAAAAATAAAAGGACGTTTTGACGAACTTTCTAAAATTAGAGCCTTAAAAGAATCTATTCCGGACTGGATGGACGAATTGGGTGTAAAAGAACTTGGTGAAAAAGTTTGGGCTACAGAAATTGCAGCGCAAAACCAACCTGCGAAAGTTATTCTAAGAACTAATACCCTTAAAGGAACCAAAGAAAGCCTGAGAAACACGTTGATGGATTTGAATATTGAAACAGAATATTTAAAAGATCAACCTGAAGCTTTGGTTTTAAAAGAAAGAGCAAATGTATTTTTGACAGACGCTTTTAAACAAGGACTTTTTGAGGTTCAAGATGCTAACTCACAATTGGTTGCCGGTTTCCTTGATGTAAAACCAGGAATGCGTGTTGTAGATACATGTGCTGGAGCTGGAGGAAAAACGTTGCATATCGCTTCTTTGATGGAAAACAAAGGACAATTGATTGCAATGGACTTGTACGAAAGTAAATTGAAGCAATTAAAATTAAGAGCAAAAAGAAATGGCGCTTTTAATATTGAATACAGAATCATTGACACCACCAAAGTGATCAAAAAATTACACGAAAAAGCAGATCGTGTTTTAATCGATGCACCTTGTAGCGGCTTAGGAGTTCTTAAAAGAAACCCTGATGCTAAATGGAAATTGAAACCGGAATTTATCGATAACATTCGTAAAGTACAGGCAGAGGTTTTAGAAAGCTATTCTAAAATTGTAAAACCAGGTGGAAAATTAGTATACGCAACTTGTTCTGTTTTACCATCAGAAAATCAGGAGCAAGTAGATAAATTCTTAAAAACCGAAATTGGAAAACAATTTACATTCATAAAAGATCGTAAAATTTTGGCTTCTGAGTCTGGTTTCGACGGATTTTATATGGCGTTGTTAGAAAGAAAAAATGCAGTAGCTGCTGAATAAAAATAAATTCCAATTTTTTTAAAATTCCAAATTCCAACTTTAAGATTGGAATTTGGATTTTTTTTGTTTTATTCCTATTTAATTAATAGATGTATAATCCCTACCGGATATTTTTTTGTCTGCTCCTGTTTTTCTACCAACATTTAACTCCTAACGGAGTATATCTTGTAGAAATATAATTATTAAAATAAAAAGAAAGCCTTTGGAGAATTAAACCTAAAGGCTTTGTTTTATACTAGGATAAATCCACAGGACACATATCTGGCGAAATCAAACAATATGTTGGTATATTTTGGCAGGTAGGAGTTTGCGTTAATGGTTTTGAGCAACGCATTTGATAACCATTTAAATAATAAATATAATCACCACCTTTAATTTGTTTTAGTTCATTCTTGCTTAGCACCTGAACACTTGGAAGATTCAAAATAAGTTTCATAATTATTAGGTTTTAAAGTTAATATCTTATAAATATAACTAAATTTTCTTACTTTGTAATATAATTACATAAAACTAGACTTACTTAAAAAACTTCAATCCGCGAATAAATAAAAAATTCCAAATTCCAACTTTAAGATTGGAATTTTTTATTTTGTTCCTAATTAATAGATGTATAATCCCTACGGGATATTTTTTTGCCTGTTCTTGTTTTTCTACCAACATTTAACTCCTATCGGAGTATTATCTTCTAAGACATAATTCTTATTATTTAACTTTAAAAAAAAAGATCTCGTAGAGATTAAATATTGGTAAAAATGGAATACAGAACATGAACAATTGTCCCGTAGGGACTACACAATATAACGAGCTTCAAAAACAAAAAAAAAAAAAAAAAAAATCCAAATCCCAATTGTAAAAATTGGAATTTGGAATTTAAAATATTGGACTTTTATTTAAACCAAGCTCGGTTTACGCAATAATTTCCCGTTTTCGTTTTCTTTAAACTTCGGAACAAAAACAATCTCTTTTGGTTTTTCATATTTTCCTAAAACATCAAAAAACTCCGGCGCAAACTCCTGTTTCTCACCTTCGATAACCAAAATTAATTTTTCTCCCAATAAAGTATCCGGAACACCGGTTACAAAGAATCTCGTATTTATTTTACCTATCAGCTTTGCTTCTATCTGTTCAGGAATAAGCTTCACTCCTCCACTATTAATAACATTATCGATTCTTCCCAGAAAGATAAATTGATTCTCTCTTATCAATTCAACTAAATCGTTGGTAACGATCGGTTCATCAGAAATAGCATCAACAGAAATCACCAAACATCCCCGATCATCCTGACTAATTTTTGCATTTGGCAAAACAGTAAAAACATTCTCTCCCACTTTTCTCGCAGCGATATGAGTAATGGTTTCTGTCATACCATAAGTCTCATAGACTTCGGTTTTTATCAGTGGTAAAACTTTCTCTTCGAGAGCAGAATCCATTTTAGCGCCACCTACAATTAGTTTTTTGACATTTTTTAAAGCATCAATCGAATTCTGAACCTGCAAAGGCACCATAGCTACAAAATCATATACTTTAGTATTAAGAGCCAATGGCTGCGTACTTGGCGCTACAACATCCAGCTCAAGCCCTAAAATAATAGCACGTACCAACATCATTTTGCCGGCTATAAATTGTACAGGCAAACAAAGTAAAGCCGTATTTCCCGGCTCTAATTCGAAAAAGTCTCCAGTCCCTAAAGCAGACTGAATCATGGCTTGTTTCTCTAATCGCACTAATTTTGGAAGCCCCGTGGTTCCAGAAGTTTTCATCTCGATATAATCCTTATCATCGAACCAATCGAGCAAAAATTCTCCTATGGCGACTTCATTGCCGTCACCTTCCTTTATATAATCATAAGCAACACGACGCAACTCGTCAGCGTTTAAATGAAAACTATTTATCTTAAAATAGTTGTGCACATTTTTGTGTGTTAATTTTGACATGATATTTATTAATTTGAAATTTCTACAGCATTTATTTTACCCGTTAATTTTTCTTTCCAGTTCTTCCAATTGTATTTTTTACTAAAAATAAAAAGCAAAATAGGATATATTACGACAACAGGTAATATAACATCCAGCCCCGCAGATGGTTCTGACAAATCTTTAAAAAGAGAATGGGTTTGAAAAACAGACCAGTCCGAAGTCACCAATAAAGCACCAATTAGATTATTGGCAGCATGGAAACCAAGAGCCAATTCGATTCCGTCATCCATAAGTGTAATAATACCCAAAAATAAACCGGTTCCTATGTAATAAACCATAATAACGTAACCCATTTTGGCTACTTCGGGATTAAAAATATGCATCAGTCCAAATATAAGAGAAGTCATCATTAACGGAAACCATCTATTAAGGGCCAGATTCGCAAATCCCTGCATCAAATATCCTCTAAAAACATATTCCTCGGTACTGGTTTGAATCGGGATTAAAATTGCTCCTACGGCAACTAAAATCAAAAAAGGAACCAATTTAAAATTCCATATAAAATTTTCAGGTGATCTAAAATACACCACCACAAAACTTAGTATTGTAAAAAAGGACCATAAAAAGAAGGAGAAAAAAATACGTTTCCAATCGACCTTTTTTCTTGATGTCGTAACCGACAAAAGCGTTTGATGATGCAAATATTTTACCACATAATAAATACCAACAAATGCAAAAGCAAACGAAATCATAACCAAAAACAAGGTAAGATTTGGTTCGAATATTTTCATAACAGCCGCATTATCTGTCGGAATTACTTTTTTCCCAGTTAACGTTTTATACAACACCGCAACCGAAAAAGGAATCTGACCTATAAACGAAGCGATAATAATTAAAACTGAGCCAATAAGATATAACCAAAATTTATTCTGAGATTTAATTCCTTGTTCTAAAAACATATTTATAATAATTTAAAAATGAGAATTCGATTTAACAACTAAATCTTACTTTTGGTCTTGCTAAAATACCGAATTTTTAATTTAATTCCCTTAACACACCTTAAATATAACAAAATGATACAAATTTACCATAATCCACGTTGCGGAAAATCAAGAAACTGTCTGGCTTTTATCGAACAAATCAATCAGGAATATGAAATTATTCCGTACCTGACCGAAACTCCTTCTTTTGATGAACTAAAAGCATTGCTTAAAAAATTAAACCTTCAACCCATTGAACTGGTTCGAATTAAAGAAAAAATATGGATCGAAAATTATAAAGGAAAAGAATTAACCAATGACCAGATTATTCAGGCCATGACCGATAATCCTATCTTAATAGAACGCCCAATTGTTATAAAAGACGGAAAAGCAATTATTGGAAGAGATCTAGACAAGGTAGCTTCTTTTTTAGATTGATTATAAAGAGTAGTATTAACATTTTTTTGTGATTTCTCTCTTTAAACCAAAAGGTACATTTGCGGTCTAAAAGAAAAAGAAACCAGAAATAAAATGAAAAAAATCAAATTTGCTGTATTGCTTGTATTGCTATTTACAAGTTTTTACAATTATGCCCAACAAGGACCACCAGCCAACAACAAAGTAAAAGTTACAGGAAAAGTTTTCGAAAAAATAAGTAAACAGCCTCTTGAATACGCCACTATTTCGATCACAGCGCCAAATGATACTAAAGTTATTGCTGGCGGAATCACAAATCCTAAAGGGGAATTTGATGTAGCGGTTGCTCCCGGAACTTATGATATAAAAGTTGAATTTATTTCGTTTAAAGCAACCGAAATAAAAGGAAGAACTATACAAGGTGACACCAATTTAGGCGTTGTAAATCTATCTGAAGATGCAGCACAACTAAACGAAGTTGTAGTGCGTGCCGAAAAATCGACAGTAGAAATAAAACTTGACAAAAAAGTATACAACGTTGGTCAGGATATGATGGTAAAAGGCGGAACTGTAAGTGACGTTCTGGACAACGTACCTTCTGTTTCTGTTGATACCGAAGGAAATGTAAGCTTAAGAGGAAGTGATAATATCAGGATTTTAATCGACGGAAGGCCTTCAAATGCTATCAATGTTGCCGAAGCTTTACGTCAGCTTCCTGCCGATGCTATCGATAAAGTAGAAGTTATCACCAACCCATCTGCACGTTATGATGCAGAAGGAGGATCAGGATTGATCAACATTATCCTTAAAAAAGGAAAAAACCAAGGGATAAACGGGACTTTTATTGCCTCTACAGGTATTCCTGAAACTTACGGCGCAAGTGCCAACCTGAATTATAAAACAGAAAAAGTAAACTACTTTACTACTGCAGGATACAACTACAGAACCAACGAAGGTGGAGGATTAACCAATACAGAGTATTTTAATGCCGACAAAACGCCCAAAGGTTATTTAGATGAAGATCGTGATACTAAAAGAACCAACGAAGGTTTCAACGGAAGAGCGGGTATAGAATGGACTGTAGCACCAAATACATACTGGACAAATGCTATTAATTACCAAAAAAGCAACGGAAATACCAGAGACTTGATTAACTACAATAATTTTGACGCTAATCATGCTTTTACAGGAACTTCTTTCCGCTTAAACAATGGAGATACCGATAGTGAAAACGTAGAATATACTTCAAATTTAATCAAAAACTTCAACGACAAAGGCCACAAACTTACTGCAGATTTATCGGTTTCAAGAAATACAGATGACAGTAACAGTCTTATTACAGCATCACCAAATTTTAATAATACTTTAAACGATCAGGTTCAAAAACAAATACAACTTCAGGCTGATTATGTTTTACCATTAGGCGAAGGAAGTCAGTTTGAAGCCGGATATAAAGGTAGTTTTGGCGACCTGAATAACCAATATATAATAACAGACAATTTGGGTAATCCAGATCCAAAATTATCAAACACCTTAGAATACAAAGAAAACATCAACGCGATTTACACTCAGTATGGTTTCAAAGTAAACAAATTCTCTTATTTATTTGGTTTGCGTTGGGAAGACACCAACATTCAGGTGAACTTATTAGATAATAGTGATTTCAATACTAAAAAATACAACAACTTATTTCCTAGTGCCTTTATTGGTTACGAAATTTCAGATCAAAGCAGTTTCTCAGCCAGCTACAGTAAACGTTTATCAAGACCCAGAGGACGTTTCATGAACCCTGCAACAAATTACTCCAGTAACGTAAATATCTTTCAGGGGAATCCGGATTTAGATCCTTCTTTAACAGACAAATACGATATTGGATACATCAAACGTTGGGACAAACTAACTTTTAATACCTCAGCATATTTCGAAAACACAAAAGATGTTTTCAGTTTCGTAAGAACTCCTACAGGTGAAGTTGTAAATTCTGATGGTGAAGTCGTAACTCCTACACCTGAAAACCCAGTTAATGATGGAATTCCGGTTATTTTAAGCCGTCCAATTAACTTAGGAAGAGAGCAAAAATTTGGTTTCGAATTTACACTGAATTATACACCATTCAAAAAATGGAGAGTAAACAGTAATTTCAATATTTACAACGTAAAAACAACCGGAGAAAACACGTACAATGATTCTAAAGGAAACCTTGTTGTACAAAATCTGGATAATCAAGCCACAACCTGGTTTGCAAGAATCAACTCTAAGCTAACTTTACCATACAAAATCGACTGGCAGTTAAGCGGAGTATACAATGGCGAGCAAAAAACGGCTCAGGGTAAAAATCTGGGACAATTTGCTATGAACACCGCTTTTAGTAAAGATGTCTTAAAAGACAAAGCTACAATCGCATTCAATATTAGTGATATTTTCAACTCAAGAATCATGAGGTCATACACTTACCTTCAAAACGATACAACACTTGAGAGCCAGACATCATATGGCGAAATGCAATTCCGTAAACGTCAATTCAACTTATCTTTTACGTATCGTTTCAACAAACCTAAAAACGAAAGAGAAAAGAACGGAGCTCCTAAAAATGATGGCGGCGGCGACGGCGGAGGAGAATTTCCGGGATAATATAAGTTAAATTCCAATAAAAAAAATCCAAATTCCAATCTGGTTGGATAAATTCCAAAATTTAAAATCCAAATTCCAATTTAAAAATTGGAATTTGGATTTTTTGATTTATAAAGAAACCCTACAGGTTTTAAGACCTGCCCGATCTAAATAGTTTCAATCAAATTGGAATTTGGAATTTATTTTTTTTTGTCAGTTTTGGAATTTGGAGTTTTCAAAATTTGGAATTTCACTTATTTCCATAAAAAAAAGGACTCGCAAAAACGGGTCCTTTTTTTATAAAGTCAACTTAAAATTAAATTGCTTGTTCTGCTTTTTTCTTTGCTCTTTTCTCTTTGATAAGTTCCCAGCTTGCTCCCGTAACCCAATAAGATACGAAACCAACTAAGAAAAACATCAACCAAAACCCTATAGTTAGTATGGTCAAGAAAAGTAAAAAGCCTAAGTACTGTGAAAATTCAAACATGTTTTCCGGAATTTTTGAATGTAAGGACAAATGTATGTTTTATATTTTTCCTTAGCAATAAAATCCAAATCAATTTTCATAAAATCACAATAATCTGTATATTTAAACTCATTTTAAATAAGGATTTTTTTCGATTATTATTTAACTAGCTAAACTATAAGAACATGAGTATTTTCAGGAGCTATTTCCCGCTATCCGTTACAAACGAAGTTCACTGAACTCCAATTAAAATAAATGTTTAGTGAAGTAATCTTTTATGTTTTTAAAGAAAAAACATAAAAGGATTTCCACTACTATCGGGGCTAGGCACTCATTTTCAAAAGAAATTTCAATCATAAAAGTAAAAAATCCGTTTTAATTAGCGTTTTTACCAAGTAAATCCGTTTCATCCACGTCTTATTTACAAAAATTCTTTAACAATTACACATATAACATTTTACATATAACATTTTACAAAAAACAACATGAAATACAGAATAGAAAAAGACACCATGGGCGAAGTACAAGTCCCTGCCGATAAATATTGGGGAGCACAAACAGAACGTTCCCGTAACAATTTCAAAATTGGCGCTTCGGCCTCAATGCCACAAGAAATCATCGAAGGATTCGCTTACCTAAAAAAAGCAGCCGCATACGCCAATGCCGATTTAGGTGTTTTACCTGCCGAAAAACGCGATGCCATTGCCGCAGTTTGCGACGAAATCCTCGCCGGACAACTTAAAGACGAATTTCCGTTAGTTATTTGGCAAACTGGTTCAGGAACCCAAAGCAATATGAATGTGAACGAAGTTGTTGCCAATCGTGCACAAGTTTTAAAAGGCTTTAATATTGGCGAAGGCGAACCTTTTATCAAAGCCAATGATGACGTCAACAAATCACAATCATCAAACGACACTTTCCCTACTGCTATGCACATTGCCGCATATAAAATGGTTATCGAAACCACTATTCCCGGAGTCGAAAAACTACACGCCACTTTAGCCGCAAAAGCAAAAGAATTCAAAGATGTTGTAAAAATTGGCCGTACCCATCTTATGGATGCCACACCATTAACTTTAGGACAGGAAATTTCAGGTTATGCCGCTCAATTATCATTTGGATTAAAAGCCTTAAAAAATACTTTAGCACATTTATCCGAAATCGCTCTTGGAGGAACCGCAGTAGGAACAGGATTAAATACACCAAAAGGATACGATATAAAAGTTGCCGAATACATTGCAAAATTTACCAACCTTCCTTTCGTTACCGCCGAAAATAAATTTGAAGCATTAGCAGCACATGATGCCATTGTAGAAACGCACGGAGCATTAAAACAATTGGCCGTTTCGCTTAATAAAATTGCAAACGATGTTAGAATGCTTGCTTCAGGTCCACGCTCCGGAATTGGAGAAATTCACATTCCCGAAAACGAACCAGGATCATCTATCATGCCCGGAAAAGTAAACCCAACACAATGCGAAGCCTTGACTATGGTTTGCGCACAAGTGATCGGGAATGATATGGCAATCGCCGTTGGCGGAATGCAGGGACATTACGAACTAAACGTTTTTAAACCCGTTATGGCAGCAAACTTTCTGCAATCAGCACGATTATTAGGAGATGCCTGCGTTTCCTTCGACGAACATTGCGCTCAGGGAATCGAACCGAACTACAAACGCATCAAAGAATTAGTAGATAATTCATTAATGTTGGTTACAGCTTTAAACACCAAAATAGGATACTACAAAGCAGCCGAAATTGCTCAAACCGCACACAAAAACGGAACTACTCTAAAAGATGAAGCCGTTCGTTTAGGTTATGTAACCCCTGAAGATTTTGATGCTTGGGTAAAACCGGAGGAGATGGTTTAGTCGCAGTCGCAGTCGCAGTCGCAGTCGCAGTCGCATATAAAAAAAGGCAGAAAAAATTTAGTTTTCTGCCTTTTTTTATATGATCCTTGTATATCTACAACTTTTTCAAAATTTAAAAACTAAGATTGTAAGTAACTTTAGTTTTACACAAAACCAACCACGATCATCATCATTTCGATGAAAATATTGTGATTGTTCTAGCCCGATAGAAGTGAAAATCCTTTTGTGGCATCCCGATAGCTACCGGGAGCCACAAAAGATTGGAGCGGATAGCAGGATTAGCTCCTAAAAAATATTTTTCACAGAAATCGAAATTATAAAATAAGCATATTCAAATTTAAATTGGTTTTTCATAAAGTTTTAGCCGCACTTAAAACTGAAAACCGAGACTGAGACTGAGACTTATTTCCCGTCTACATAATCTTGTAAATAACTAAATCTCTCCGTCAACTTTCCTTTTTCGGTTATTTTGGCTCTTTGCAGGATTCCGTCTTTATCTCCGTTAAAGAAAGCAGGAATTACGTGTTCCATAAATTGTTCACCAAAACCTTCGCTGGCATCTTTAGGAATTTCGCAAGGTAAATTATCTACCGCCATTACTACAACAGCTGCAGGATGAAACACCTCAACTTCTCTGTCTTCTAAAGGAAAATAACCATAAATAGGCTCTTCAATAGTCGAAGAACGCACGGTACAAGCTATTGGTCCATTTACGTCACACGAAATATCAGCCACTACTTTTAATTTGCAATCACTTGCATTCAGCATTTCTTTCGTTAAAATCATCGGAGCGCCAGTAGCATAAAAATGTCCGGCAAAATAAATATCTGAAACCTTAGTAAACTTTTCAAAATCTGAAACATATTGGTCAGGATGTTCGATAAAATCTCTAAAATCGATAATTTCTCCATCAATACGTTTATTATATTCTAAAACATCAAGCTGAACATAAACAGGCTGCGCATAGTTTTTAGTCAGATAATTTTCGACCGTAATTTCTTTTACTTTAATCGCGTCCAGAATTTCTTTGGCACCGCTACCTACTTTTCCGGTTCCGGTAACTACAAATTTTAATGCTGGTAAATTAAGACGTTTCAAATGTGCGATTAAAGCATCTTTGCCCGCAAGAGTTTCTGCTTTAGGCAATTTGAACAATTCAAATTTTATCCCAAAAGCACGGATTCCATTATAAACGCCCACCATTCCGGCGTATTTTCCAAAACCAATTAAACGACGATTTTGATCATCGACAATGGTTTCGTGATCATACAAATCGATATTTTTTTCTAAAATTGATTTTAGTAATTTCTGATTATAAGGTTGTTTTTTTATAGTATGAGAAAAAAAGAAATACGCTTTATCCGAAATCAAATTATCGACAGGAACCTCTTTTACTCCAAACAAAACATCACATCCGGAAACATCATCTGTAACTGTGATTCCCATACTTTTATATTGAACGTCAGAAAAAATCCTGATATCAGAACTCTCTACCTCAACAATAGCATCGTGATAGGTTTGTTTTAGTTTTGCAAGTTCATTAGGCGAAAATACAACACGTCTGTCCGGTGGATTCTTTCTTTCTTTTATAATTCCAAATTTCATTTATATCCGATTAAAATAATTATTAATATAACTTTTTCATTTCAATTTGTTTTAAATATAACAAATTTAGTTAAAGTTTTGTTGTTAAAATACATTTTAGAATGTTTTAAAACCGTTAAAAGCTGACAAACAATCAACTAATTAAACAAAGTCTTAATATTTTGTTAAAATCAACTTTCAGGTAAACAAAAAATGACGAAACTTAAATATTGAATTCTATATATTTGTTTTTAAAGAATGATGAAAATGAGCCTCCTTAAAAAAACAAATATACCACAAATACTTTTCTCAATACTAGTTTTAAGTTCTTGTGGTAAAGACAAAACAACACAAACAGATACTGCTACAGAAGTTGAAGATACTTTACCTAAAATGAAACCGTTAGCTCATGAAACTAAAATTTCACAAGCTTATATAAATTCAGTTGCCGGACGAATCAATCACTTTTACAATAAAAATTGGCCTAACAATACTATGAACGGAAGTTTTTTAGTGGCAAAAAACGGTCAGATAATTTTTGAAAGATATAATGGTTTCGCCAATAAAAACGAAGGAACTAAAATTACAGCCGAAACTCCGGTACAAATTGCTTCTGTAAGTAAGGTTTTAACAGCAACTGCAGTTTTAAAATTGGTAAATGCAGGAAAAATTGATTTAGACCAAAAAGTAAACACAATTCTAAAAACATTTCCGTACCAGGATTGTACGATCAGAATGCTTTTAAGCCATCGTAGCGGAATGCGTAATTACGCTTATTTTACAGACAGAGATAAATCGGTTTGGGACAGACACAATCAGCTTACAAATAAAGACATCTTAAACATTTTAGCGACAAAAGATATTGCTTTAGAATCTAAAACAGGAACTCGTTTTAGTTATTGCAATACCAATTATGCCATGCTTGCGCTAATTATCGAAAAAATCACAGGTCTATCTTATAAAGAAGCTATGTCTCAAATGATATTTAAACCTTTGGGCATGACGCATACGTATGTTTTTGATGATGATAAAGACCGAAAAAAGATTGTTCCTTCTTATAAAGGTAACGGTGTAGAAATTGGTTTTGATTATCTTGATAATGTATACGGAGATAAAAACGTGTTTTCTACAGCAAGAGACCTTTTAAAATTTGACCGCGCCAGAAATGCTCCTGGATTTTTAAAGCCTGAACTTTTAAAACAAGTTTATACGGGTTATAGTAATGAAAGAAAAGGTACTAAAAATTACGGTTTAGGAATTAGAATGATCAATTGGGAAACCGGACAAAATTATTATTTCCATAACGGTTGGTGGCATGGTAATACCTCATCGTATATTCCGTTAATGAAAGAGCATGTTACGATAATTGCTTTGTCGAATAAAATGACGAGAAACACTTATGCAGTTCGTAAACTAGCTCCTATTTTTGGTGATTATCCGTTTAATTTTAAAGATGAAGAATAATATTATTTTTCTGAAAAATTTATTACAAAACTAACTTCAAATAGTATAAATTTGCAAACTCATTTTTGGGGTCGACTGGTTTTGACAGCAAGTCGAATTGAAAAGTAAGCACGTCGAGCATTGAGACCTTGCTCGTAAATATAAGATCTTACAATTTTACACGGCGAAAATAACTACGCTTTAGCTGCATAATCCGAATTATAGTAAGATTAAGCCACGTCTCTATCAGATAGAGAAGCTGGATTCTCCTTGAAAGCCTTGGTTTGTGGCGGTCAGTACAGGGGAACCGTAAAAATAAACCTAGATTTCCATGAGCTTCGGGTGGAGATCGAAATTAAGAAGATAAGTGTTGAGTGGTTGTTCCTGACCTAGCTTAACATCGAAAATCCAATCAGGAAATAAACGTGTAGAAAGCTCTTTAGTTGCTTGTTTGGACCCGGGTTCGATTCCCGGCGACTCCACAAAAAAACCTGTAAACTCTTTATTTACAGGTTTTTTTATTAATTGCAATCTTATCATCTATTTGATAAAAGCAGCAAATCACTACCCCAATTTTAACTCCGGTCAAACCGTTTTATCTAAAAAAGACAAATACGGCTTCTTTTCAGAAAACCGTATATTGTCAGACTAATTCAAATTCACTTTTATAAACTTGCTTTTACTGCACCGCAAGTCAGCATGTTTTTTGGGTAATAAGGATTTTTGATTTCCTTGCTATCACTTACCCACACCGCATTGGTCATTGGGCAAACCTGAAGGTATAATGTATTATCAGCCACCTTGAATTTGGGTGCCAGATCCCAAAATTTAACAGACAGTACTTCAAAAATTTTACGTTGCTTATTGATGTTTTTAGTTGCTTCAACTTCAGCTACAAGGTTTATGATTTCCTTTCTTTTTGTAGTAGCGTCATTCATTTGTTCAAGATTTAGTTTTTTAAATCTGAAATTCTTTAACGAATGCTGCAATGCAATAGCGCTTTTTACAACGGCCACACTATCTGAAACCAAAAGATTATTTTTTAAAGCCAAATAATTGTTTGTGATTTCCTTTTTTTGTGCCTCACGTTTTTCTACCAGCTCAGGAGCTACTTCTTCTTTTGATGTTAACTGAGCCTGCGCCAAATTGCTTAAGAAAATAAATGCTATAACTACTATCTTTTTCATATATCGGTTTTGTTTAGTTTTGAAATAATTTTATCCATTTCGATCAAAATACCTTCGTAATGATCTTTGTTTAATCCTGTTGTTCCGTTCATTAATTTTGTAACATCAGTTCTTAATTTTAAAATATGCTGTTTGGCATACAATCTTACATCACTTCGCTGTGCTGCATTTAAAGCTTTACCAGGTTCTGTTTCCTTAGGCAATAAAAGCATACCAAGTTTTTCGATATAACCGCGCTGCAAACCTCGTCTGTAATAATCTAATTTTTCGTTACCGCTAAAATTTACCCAAACAGTTTGCTGCATATCGTTTAAAAACTCGGGAACGGTATAAGCTCCTTCAAACTGCATTGCTTTAAGGCTGATATTGTAAAGAATACCGGAACTTAACAACATATTTAAGATTTGGTTTTGCTGATCTGCTATCTGATCTTCTGTTTTTAAAGGAATCAACTGATCGATTTCTTTTGGATACATCCAAAGCGGCGCAACAAACAATTGTCTTCCCACATAATCAACAGCCGCCTTTACTTTTGCTTTTGGAACTGGCTGATATACCACTCCTTTTTCATCAACGGTTCTTTTGGTTACGTAGTTATTGCCAATATATTTTAGCACATGATACAAATACAAACCATATTGTTTTACAATGGCTTTATGCATATCTGATAAATTATCATAGGCATCGTTAGGCTGATAGGTCCACTGAATAAGATTTGGCACTACACGTTTTAGGTTTTTAATACCATAATCGCTGGCCGCTACTGCATCATCACCAAGGTCTTCTGTCTGACTGCGGGGATCTTCGTCTTTTCCTTCTCCTCCAAACCATAATTTAGGATTAGCAGTCAAACTATCCGTAGTCATTTTGCTCAGTATTTTTTCTTCCTCAAACTCATCCTCCGTTTTTGGAAAATAACTATAACCCCACTTCACCGCCCATTTATCATAGATTCCAATACGCGGATAAATTCCCTCCGGACTTATATTATCTTCTGGCTGTGCCACATAATTAAGGCGCGCATAGTCCATTATAGAAACGGTATGTCCATTTGCTTCCACCCATTTCTTATCTCTGAGTTTTTCTACCGGAGTTGCACTGCTGGCTCCCATATTGTGGCGTAAACCAATCGTATGCCCAATTTCATGCGAAGAAACAAAACGAATTAACTGCCCCATAACCTCATCATCTAAATGCATTTTTCTGGCTCTTGGGTCTAAAGGACCAACCTGAATCATATACCATCTCTGCACTAATTTCATCACATTATGATACCAGCCTACATGACTCTCGATGATTTCTCCGCTTCTGGGATCGCTCACACGAGGTCCGTAAGCATTCGGTGTTTCTGATGCATAATAACGAACTACTGAATATCTTGCATCTTCCAGACTCATGGTTTTATCATCTTCCGGCCATTCTTTTCCAACAATAGCATTTTTAAAACCTGCTGCTTCAAAAGCTTTCTGCCAATCGTTGATTCCGGCAATTAAATACGGTCTCCATTTTTTTGGCGTTGCTGGATCAATGTAGTAAACGATTTGTTTTTTTGGTTCAACCAACTGACCGCTTAGGTATTTTTTAATGTCTTTGTCTTTAGGTTCCAGACGATAACGCTGAATAATAAATTTTGTCTGAGCACGTTGTTCATCATCATCAAACAAAACATATTTGTTAGCAAAATAACCCACCCTTTCATCGGCAAAACGTTTGCGCATTGGTGTTTTTGGAAGCAGTACAATCGAGGTATTTAATCTCAAAGTTACCGCCCCACTGCTTGCTGTCGAATTCGTATAGGTTTTTGTTGTTTTTATTTCAATGTTAATAGGATAAGCATCTATCATCTCAATGAAAGATTTGTCATCGGCAAGAGAGGTTAACTTTTTTTCTGTTTTCTCTTTATTTTCTATAGAAAACATTGGATTATCTTTTTTAAATACATCTGTTACATCAATGACAACATTTCCTGTAACAGGATTAGTTGTTTTAATTGGAAAAGCGGCAACAATTGGACTTTCGTTACTGCCCGCTAATGCTTTTGCCAACATCGAATCGGGATCACGGACATCTTGTTTGTATTGCAATGACCTTAAAAAAACAGTATTGTTCGCTCCTTTTTCAAAATAAATTGTCTGCTCATTGGCTTTTTCACCACCAAAAATGCCCATACCTTCCGGAGTCGAAAGATATCGGGTTACGACCAGCATGTATCTGTTAAATAAACTATCAGGAATTTGAAAGTAAAATTTAGCATCTACCTGATTCACCGTAAAAAGACCTGATTTTTCTTTCGATCCTTCTTTGATTATTTTTTCATAAGCCTGTAAACCTTTCGACTGTGTACTGGTACTGTCTGCTTTTTTTTCTGTCGGAGTTTGCGAAAAACCATGCTGCTGTCCAGCCAGCAGCATGATTATTAGTATAAGTATTTTTTTCATCAGAATTTAAAATGGAACTGTTTCGTTGGTATTTAAGGTAAGCTTTGGATTTTTTTGCAGTACCGATAAAGGAAATGGTATAATGTATAATCTTGAATTAGGCTGTAACGTATACGTTTTTTGAGGAACGGTTTTGTTCACGATTGGAAATACTCTTGTAACCGTTTTTGCATATTCGGTTTCGGTGTTTAACCTCTTTAAATCAAAAAAACGATTAAAGCCCAAAAGCAATTCTTTTCTGCGTTCGGTAATTACAAGATCCATCGTTTCTTTTCTGGTCGTTGGAACGGCTAAATTTACAGCTCCCGATAAGATACGTTTTGCTCTTAATGTATTTAAAACATTGACTGCTTCAGTAAATTTATCTTCTCTGGCGTAACATTCTGCCAGCATTAAATAAACCTCAGTAGTTTTCATCCCCACTGTAGGATAAAAGAATTTTGTATATACCGTTGCCCAATACGCTGTATTTGATCCCTGATCCAGATTTGTTGTGCTGGTATTATTAAAAAACAAATTAAAACGTGCATCGTTTGTCCCGAATAAAGTTCTCAGCTCCGGACTTATAATATATTGATAAGCAAAGTTCATCTCATTATAACCTGTCATATACATATAACTCAATACTTCTATATTATTTGCTGCCGGTACAGCAACTACATTTGGTCCGCCTTGTGTGTTATAAGCTACCATATCAAATATTTTATTGTTGTAGCTTAATGACTTTTCTGCAGCTTCCTTAGCACTTGCAATTTCACGTTTAAACAAATGAACTTTAGCTTTAAATGCATAAGCAAATGCCAGTGACGGATGGTAAACATCCATTGGTTTTTCCTGAAGATACGGTAAAGCCTCGTCTATATCTTTCTGAATAAATGCGTAAACTTGTGCTACAGTAGACTTTGCCGGCTGTGCTTCCAGATCAAATTTATCCATGATACAAATACCTCCATCTGTAGCAGCAGTTTGCGGATCATACCCTTTTGCGTAAGTGTTTACGAGCAAAAAGTGATCGTAGGCTCTGTAAATTTTGGCTTCTGCTTTTGCTAATTGCTTTGTATTTGCATCTCCTTTACTATCATCGACAAGCGAAATAATAGTATTCCATCTGTTAATATAGGTGTAAGCCTGATTGTAAAAGCTCGACGTATTTAGTAAAGAAACACGATCTGTAGTTTCATCAAAAGTAAAATTAATTGTATTGATGTTGGGCGTTTTCCCTATTACATCCCCTTCTTTCATCCATTGGTCATCAGACAAATACTGAAAATTATTGATAGGATATCCTCTGTTTGGCAGCGATACTGTTTCAAGAAACTGATCAGCTGTTTCAATAACTAAAGATCCTTTTGGCGTTACGTCTGTATAGTCTTCGCAGGCTGCAGTACTTAAAATAAGCAGCGATGCCATTATTTTATATATCTGTTTCATGTTTTAAAGAGTAAGGTTAAAGCCAAATAAATACGTTTTTGGCATTGGTAAATTACGTGTACCTGAATTAGCCGAATAAACTTCAGGGTCAATACGATTTCCGGCAGCACTCCAATACCAAATATTATTCATTTGAAAAGTAAATTTGGCCGATGTAATATTCAATTTATTAGCCACCAATTTTGGTAAATTATAACCTAATGAAATGTTTCTAAGTTTGATGTAATCACCATCGATAACATTTATATCTGAGTTTCTCCATTGACTGCTCATGGTGATGGCATAATTCCTGGCCACTTCATCAACATCTACAAACAAACGAGTATTTCCGTTTTGGTTTGCATCTGTGTAACGATCTGCAATACCTGCGTTGTTTACTGCATCCGAACTTAAATCCATAACATCTTTACGCATTACATTTCCTCCTGAGAAAACAAATAACAAATTCAAATCGAATTGTTTATAAGAAAATCTTTGTGATAACGAACCGGTATAAGTTGGGGTTAAACTTCCTTTATTTACCAACGCATCTGTGCTATTAACTGTTTTTAAGCTGCTTGCTATTGGAGTACCATTGGCATCAAAAGCCATCGATGGATTTCCTTTTTCATCTAAAATATAAGGATAACCATTTACTGTTCCTCCATATCTGTACGCATATAAACTATTATAAACTTCATTTTCTAAAAAGTAATCCAGAGGTGAGCTGGCATACACCGAAGCAATTGATTGTGCTCTGGTAACTTTTTCGACAGTCGTTCTGTTAAAACCTAAAATTAGATTAGATCCAATGCGGAAATTACCATTATTGTACCAGTCAGAACCAATACTAAACTCTACTCCTTTGTTCATTAATGCTCCTGCATTTATTCTTCGTGACAGTGCCCCAACGGTAGGATCTAAATCTGTTGTTGCTAATAAATCACTGCTGTATTTACGATAGATATCAATACTTCCGTTTAATTTACCTCTAAACAAACTGTAATCTACACCAAAGTTTGTGCTTTGTGTTTTTTCCCATCTTAACATCGGATTGGGTTGCCCTGTGATATTCGTATATTGCAACGATTGATATAAGTTATCATTTCTTCTTGTGGCAGTTACGTATGGAGTTGTAGACTGATCTATATTTCCGTTAACACCATAAGTTAATCTAAATTTAAGCGCAGTAACCCATTTTATTTCTTTCATAAATTCTTCGTTGCTGGCATTCCAACCTAAACCTACAGACCATAGTGGGCGGTTTTTATACTTAGGATCAACTCCAAACAAATCTGCCCTGTCTACTCTATAACTTCCTGTTATGTTATATTTTGATAAAAAGGTATACCCAACAGAACTAAATACAGAAAAATAACGGTGCAGAACTTCTTTTTGTGATCTTGATACTGTCGCCAGCGTTCTGTTATTTCCGTATATATAACTTGGAGTTCCTGTCTGGCTAAGTGCAAGGCTGTTCATTACGGCAGAACTTAATGTTACAGGATCGTAACCGTATCTTAACTGTTCGATCGATCTTGGAACAAAAGTTTCACGCATTTCAAAACCAGCCAGTGCATTTATAGAATGTTTGCCACCGCTAAAATCCTCAGTATAATCTAATTGATTTCTAAAAGAATAATTACTGGCCTTACTACTCAATTGCTCGTATCGTCCTCCAGTAGAGAAACCTTCTACATACGTATAAGCATTCGTTGCCGGATTATATGCCGTTAAAGCATTAATGGCATAACGCATTTTATACGAGTTAACATCGTAATACTGTTCGTTATCGTTTCTTGTTGTTTCGTATTGAAATTGTGTACTTGCACTTAACCCTCTCCATAATTTGGCACGCAAATTTGCAAAGGCTCTTAAGTTTAATGAATTTTGTTTTTCGATACCTTCCTGAAGTGCATTTAAAACATTAAAAGTCATTGGTTTAAAACCGCTTAAACTTGCTATTTTTTCTGCCATAACAGGATTAATGGCTCCGCCGGAAGTAAAACCATCTTTAATTGCCACGAAAGGCGATATTACAAGATTTCCATTATCATCTGTAATACGTTCGTATCTTTTTTGAATATCATAACTGTTGTAATCAGGATCTGTAACATCATCATTACTGTACGTTGCATTTATTCCAAATGTTGCATTTAACCAGTTGTTTACCTGAAAACTGCTTTTTGCATAAAGATTAAAGGATCGGCTCTCATTATTTATAACACGTCCTTTTGCCTGATCATAATTAAACGACACATACGTATTCTGTCTGCTTGTACTTCCTGAAAAGGCAATATTGTAGCGCTGTCTAAACTCATTCTGCCATACATTATCGCGATAATCTTTGTAGTAATCGTTTTTTCTCCATTGATCCAGCGTGCTGTTGTAATCTGCATTATTGATTTTTCCTTCTTCTAAATTTCTGTTTAGCTGATAAAGAGGACTGTAATACTTTGGGTTACTGCTTCCTATATCGCCATAAGTATTGAACATCGTTTGTGTATCAGCAACTCTGGCTCTTTCTCTCTTATACACCGCTTGTTCATAATCGATCAAATTACTTGTAGAAGCATAATTCATATTCTTGAAACTTGGCTTTGTCGAAATAAAGAAATCCGAATTTATACTTACTTTTAATTTACCATTTCCTTTTTTAGTAGTCAAAACGATAATTCCGTTTGCTGCTCTCGAACCATAAATAGAGGCCGCAGCAGCATCTTTAAGGACGTTTACACTTTCGATATCATAAGGATTAATATCTTCTAAAGTCAGTTCTGTTGGCAAACCATCAATTACCAAAAGCGGGCTGTATCCAACATCAACTGAAGAAAAAGTTCCCATCCCACGTAAAATTGGTGTATCTGCAGAAGCTCCTGTCGGATTTTTTCTCAGCATCAAACCTGCCACACGACCTTCCAGCGCAGTAGATAAGTCGGCATTGATATTTTCATTTAAGGTCTTTTCGTCAATTGTTGCAATTGCTCCCGTTGAGTGACTTCTGGTTAGCGTTTGATAACCCGTAATTACAACTTCTTTCATTGCAGCTACTTTGTCTTCAACAATCAGCATTAATTCTGTTCTACCGGTGATCCCGAAAGATTTCTTTTCAATAGTTAATCCTGAACATTCAAGAATACCGTTCTCTGGTACATTATCAAAAGCAAAACTTCCGTCAAAATCAGTTATACTAGTTCTATTCGTTCCCGAAAGAGCAACCGTTACTCCGGGAAAAGGTTCGTTTTTATTGTTTAATACTTTTCCGCGGATATCGATTAATGCGTTTCCCAGGTTCTCTGCCTTTTCTTTTACAGCCGTTACCACAATCGTTTGATTGGTAATCGTGTATTTTAAATTTTGAGAATTAAAAATCTGATTCAGCGTTTCTTTTACATTCGAATTCTTAACATTAATGGTTACAGGTTTCGAATCTTTTAGCAGTTTCTGCGTATAAAAAACTTCGTAATTGGCCTGTTTTGCCACTTCTTTCAACACTGTTTCAAGTGGTGCACCTTTAAAATTAATGCTGATGTTTTGTGCTTGTCCTTCGTAACTGCACAGCAGCACAAGTATCAAACTAAGGCCGCATAAATAAGTAGAAAAACTGCTACTCCTTTTTCTGTTTTTTTTGTAAGGTTTTTTTGGTTGTAAATTAAATTTCATACATTTACATTTGGTTATAGTTAAACAATAGGTGGACAACTTATATTGGCTATTAACTTTTAAAACAAACCGGAGGCATCGCAACTGCTTCTGGTTTTTTAGTTTATAGTCTCAATATATTCGGGTAAATTTAAATTCAGGGATATACAATAATCGTTTTTCCTTCAACCTTAAATTTTATATTACTAAGCTCAAGCACTTTTAGTACTTCAGACAAATTTTTATTCATAAACGTACCGCCGTTAAATCGTACATCCGGGACATCGCCGCGGTATTCTACTTTAATTCCGTACCAGCGTTCCAATTGTCTCATAACGGTTTTTAAGTCGGCATTATCAAATTTAAAACGGCCATTTTTCCAAGCGATCGCAGCTTCGGTGTCGACTTGTTTAACTGTAATCTTAGTAAACTTATCAGATACATTAGATTGTTGTCCCGGTTTTAAAATGGCTTTTTGGTTTTTATAACTCACCGCAACACTTCCTTCTAATAAAGTCGTTTTTACAACAGATTCATTATCATAAGCATGTACGTTAAAATGCGTTCCAAGGACTTCTATATCCTGATCACCTGATTTTACAATAAAGGGTTTGTTTTTATTTTTGGCGACTTCAAAATAAGCTTCTCCGTCAAGTTCTACGATTCTTTGATCTCCATTAAACTGAGTTGGATATTTAATCGATGAAACTGCATTTAGATATACTTTGGTTCCATCTGCCAGAACAATATTGTACTGTCCTCCCGTTGGTGTCGAAAGTGTATTGAATAAATTAGCATCAGCTTTTGATGCATCAGTATTTGGATTGATGATATAAGTGATAACGCCATTAGCGCCCATTTTTATAGTAACCTCATCTTCTTCACCTTCTTTGGCAATTGTATCTTTTGCCGAAATATCAGCCAAAACAATTTGCTTTCCGTTTGAAAGTATCAGAATTCCTCTATTTCCTCCGGGAGCAATTTCCTGTGGTTTTTCAGCAACCTGAATAGGCTGTTCTTTTGTTTTTGTAAAATAAAATATTCCCGTACCCAATAATACAGCGATTGAAGAGGCAACAGCCACACGCGGCCAAATACGAATTACTTTTGTTTCTTGTTTTAAAGGTAACTTCTCTTTCAAATATTGATAACTATCTTCCAGCTCGTACTCGTTAAGCTGTAAATTGCTATTAGAAGCTTTATGTAAATACCAAGCATCTACTTTATCTTTATCTTCATTAGATAAAGTGCCTTCCTGATATTTTTTTAGCAATGCTAAGATTTCATTTTCATTCATAAATACAATACGAAATTTTGTCCCGTTTTTAAGTAAGACAGTTATAAATCACTTTTGTCATAGGCAAATGACAAAAAAAATTAAAAAAATATTACTATATCGTTATCAAAGCAAGAAGAGTATTACTTTTTCTTTACCAATTAAGACAATACACCTAGATTTTCACATAGAAATTAACAAAAAAGCAATGCTATAGTTACATAACAAAAACACTCATGAAATTCCTGAGTTTTTCTCGTAATATTTTAAGGGAATTATAGACTTGCTGCTTGGCTGTTTTATCGGTAATATTAAGTTGAAGTGCAATTTCATCATACGAAAGCTCTTCTACTTTTCGCAGCAGAAAAACTTCTCGCATTTTTTCCGGAAGTAAAGCAATTTCTTTAGCAATAATAGCTTCTAATTCTTCTTCCCGAAGATTTGAATCTGCTAAAACATAATCATTTTCAATAAAGTTTGAAATGGAATCAGCATAATTCGAAACCACTTTTTCGTGGGCGATATGATTTAGGATTTTGTTTTTTACGGCTTTGTATAAATAAGAAGAAAGAGATCCGGTAATGTTTAATTCATAGCGTTTGTTCCAGAGGGATAAAAACACTTCCTGAACAACATCGTTTGCTTCATCCTGATTACCTAACATTTTATAGGCGTGATTGACCAGAATTTTACAATACCGCTCAAAAATTTCTGTATACGCTAACTGATCATCTTCCTTAAGAAGATCTAATAAATTATGATCAGCATATTCGCTATAAGCAGGCATTAATGGAAAGAGTTGAGAATCAAAAAAGCAATATTAAACATTTTTTATGTTAAAAACTAAAAGATGATTCAGTTAGAAAAGATCTATAACTTTATAACCATTATTTTCTTATAAACTATATTTCAGATGAAAAGAAAGGCTTTATAATTTAGAAAAGATTGCCTGAGGTTAACACCATATTAATATCATTTGACAATCACTTTTTTATTAGAGCCCGCAATCAATTATATTTGCCCATTCTTTCTTTAGAAAATACAATACGATCAAGTTAAATAAAGAGCATAAAAGTGGAAAACCAACAAACGAGCTGGAGTATTTGTCCGGAATGCCAGGGACGCGGAAAAAAAAGCCGAAGAATTAGCAAGAAAGCACGAATGCTATACCAGATTGCTCTTGATCAATTTGAAAAAACTAACGAAGGAACAGCTCCGGTTTATCCTAAGGGCAATTTATATGTATGTGCAAACTGCAACGGCTCAGGATTGATTCCGTCTATAATCGCCCCTGTGGCTGATAAAGAAAACTTTCCTCATGTTGCTATTATTGGCGGCGGTATTGGTGGTGTAGCACTCGCCGTGGCTTGCTTACATCGCGGAATTCCTTTTACTCTTTTTGAACGCGATCATAACTTCGAAGCCCGATCTCAGGGTTACGGTCTCACCTTGCAACAAGCCAGCAAAGCCATCCAAGGATTGGGCATTTTCTCATTGAAAGATGGCGTTGTTTCAACCAGACATTTGGTGCATACTACAGAAGGAAAAGTTATTGGGGAATGGGGAATTAGAAAATGGCTGCAATCTGATACTAAAACAGCAAATAAACGTACTAACATTCATATCGCACGACAATCTTTGCGTTTAGCATTACTGGAACAATTGGGGGGTTATGATTTTGTACAATGGGATCATCAATTGGTTGATTTTAAAGAAAATGACAACGAAGGTGTTGATTTAAAATTTCAGGTAAATGGCGAAATAAAAAACCTAAAAGCCGATCTATTAGTAGGAGCCGATGGTATTCGAAGTTCCGTAAGACGATTGCTTATTAGTGAAGACATTACTCCTTTGCGTTATCTGGATTGTATTGTAATTCTGGGTATTTGCCCTTTAGAAGCTATTGCAGCAATTGATAGTGATTTATTAGATTCTGCAACGGTGTTTCAGACCGCTAATGGCAATGAACGCATTTACATAATGCCTTACACATCAAACTCTGTGATGTGGCAACTAAGTTTTCCAATGCCTGAAGAAGAAGCTAAAACACTAAGCGCACAAGGTCCTCAGGCACTTAAGGAAGAAGCATTTCGCAGAACGCAATGGCACGATCCTATTCCGCAGATTATAACAGCAACCCAACAAGCTCAGGTTTCAGGATATCCTGTATACGACCGGGAATTACTCGATGCTACGTTATTGGCGAAAGCCGGAAAAGTAACATTAATTGGAGATGCAGCTCACCCAATGAGTCCGTTTAAAGGACAAGGTGCGAATCAGGCATTACTAGACGCACTTGCATTGGCTCGTGGAATTTCTAAAGGATGCAGACCAATGTCGCAATGGAGAAAAACAGGAATAAGAGCAAGTGTCTTAAATGAATTTGAGTCAGAAATGTTAGAACGAAGCGCTATCAAAGTAAAAGATTCTGCCGAAGCCGCACAGTTCCTCCATTCTGAAATTGTACTTCGCGAGGGTGACGAACCAAGAGGAAGATGCTTAAAGAAAAAATAAGCTCACTTTCTATTACATAAAAATCTCATTTATATACAGAAAAAAATGCGGCTGCCCGAAAAGACAACCGCATTTTTTCTAACTAATCTATTCCAACATTATTTATACTCCTTTTCTTTTTGTGCGTACCAATCTTTCATTACGTAAAAAGCTTTCTTTTTAATTCCCTGATCCGAAATTAGGCCTTTACGGTTAAAGAAATCCTGAATGTTAGGCAACTGCCTGCGTGGTGATCTGAAATCGACTAAAATCCAAGGAGAAACTCCAGCCAGACCTTCTATTCGATTGAACATTTGCGTATTTTGAACGTACAATTCTTCCTGATATTCTTCGTTCCAGCGTTGTGTTTTATCGCCGTGTAAACCTTGCAGTGCTTCACCGCCAAATTCGCTGATGATAACGGGTTTGTTATACGGAATTATCCATTGCATGTCTTTACATGATTCGTTTGTTCCTCTGTACCAGCCCAAATATTGATTAAAACTCACAATGTCTACATATTCGTTCATATTGTCATGAAGTGTATTCACATTGTTTGGACTCTTGGTTACTTCCATTGCCATACTTATTAAACGAGAATTATCCTGCGTACGGGCATATTTAGCCAGTTTACTTAAAAAGATATCTCTATCATCTCCATGTGGGGTTTCGTTTGCTATCGACCAAATTACGATGCCACAGCGGTTTTTGTCTCTGTAAATCATATCGTGCAGCTGACGTTCGGCATTAGCGTATGTATCCGGATTTGTCCACGAAATGGTCCAATACACCGGAACTTCAGACCAAATCATCAATCCCATTTTTTCGGCTTCTCTTACCATATTTTCGTTATGCGGATAATGTGCCAGACGAACATAGTTACAGCCTAATTCTTTTGCCCAGGTTAACAACGTAACAGCATCTTCTGTAGACCAGCCTCTTCCGGATCTAAACGGCGCTTCTTCGTGAATACTGATCCCGCGTAAAAAGACTTTTTTTCCGTTTAACAGAATTTCTTTTCCTTTGGTTTCTATGGTTCTGAAACCAATTTTATCTGCAATACTTTCATCGGCTTTGTCAATAGTAACGTCGTATAATTTTGGTTTTTCCGGCGTCCATAAAACAGGATTGGTTTTAATTTCAAAATATGCCATTCCCTTTGCATCTGTTGTAATGCTTTTTTTGATTTTTAGTTCTGGAATTGTAATCGAAACCGACTGATTTGCCGTTTCACTGTTCAGCTTTACCCAGCCTGAAATTTTTGTTCGGTCTTTTTTATCTAATTGAACCAGATAATCTTCTATATAAGTATTGGGAACCTGCGCCAAAGTAACGTCTCTTGTAATTCCGCCGTAATTCCACCAATCCATATTTACGGTTGGAACACTATCCTTATGACGTTTGTTGTCGACTTTTACTACTACAAAATTATTTCCGTCAACAAGCAGATCAGTTACGTCAAAATTAAAAGGTGTATAACCGCCAACATGACTTCCTGCTAATTTCCCGTTTACATATACTTTTGCATCGTAATTGACTGCTCCAAAATGAAGAATACCTTTGGTTTGAGAACTCTTTTTATAGTTGAAGTCTTTCTCAAACCAAACTGTTCCTTCATAAAAAAACAATCTTTCGTCTTTTGAATTCCAATCAGACGGAATATCCATCGTGGCCGATGTTGCAAAATTGTATTCGGTTAAATCTGTGGTGTTGAATTTTTTATTTTCGAAAAATCCGTTGTTCTTAAAAGGCATTAAACGATAATCGTAATATCCGTTTTCGAGCGGATCTACAATATAACTCCATTTCCCGTTTAAGGTGATGTTATTTCGAGCCGAAATATTAGATAGTAACGGAATTTCCTGCGCCATCGTTTTCCCAAAAACCAGAAAAGTACAGCACAGCATTATTATTTTTCTCATAGTCAAAATTGTTTTTTTATTTTTAATTATAAATTCTTATCCTTATACGCATTTTTATCAATCTGATTTCTATGACATTATTAATCTTTTTTAGGAGCTAATCCCGCTATACGTTGCAATCTTTTGTGCCGAACCCCGGCACAAAAGGATTTCCACTTCTATCGGGGCTATGGCATTCATTTTCATTAGAATATTTTCATTTAATATTTCATTTCGACAAGATTACGCTTACCTCCGTTAAAAAAAATAATATTTATTGTTTATCAAAATACTTTGTCAATTCAAACGCATTATCATTGATTATTTTCATCTCTTTTAATAAAGGTTTGTAGGGCGCAAATGCACTGTTTACAATTCCTTTATTCGAATCTCTGTTTGAATAATCGGTGCTTAAATCTTCCGGATCATTATCCATATATTTGAACCAGTGCCAACCAACCGAATTTTTATTTTTAAGTAATTCCAATGTGAAATTCTGGTAAAAAAGTCCTCTTTCTTTTTGAGTTCGAACCAGCCATCCTGCACCTGTATTATTGGGCAATCCGGAATCTTCTCCTTTGGTGTACCATTCTGTGATTAAAAACGGTTTTCCGGACCATTCTCCCCATTTGTTCATTAAATCCTGACTCGGTTCCCATTTTCTGTAATGATTAATCGAAATGATATCCATGTACTTTCCAGCCACTTTAAAAATCTCCGGATTCGTTAATTCCTGCTCTTTATCCTGATTAAATCGGCACCCTAAATAAAGATGGTTCGAATCTGCTTTTCGAAGCGCCTCGGTTACCTTTTTCATATAGGTTTCAAAGTAAAAAGCAGTAAACGCCATGCGGTCTTCCTGAGTAATATCTGAGGCCGAAGCGCTAAAACCTTTTCTTTGATCGAACCATTCTTTTGTAGCAATATATCCCTGTTCATCTTTGGCCAATAAAGTTAAATGTTTATCTAATGCGTCGTTATACCACGGAAGTTCATTATCTGTAAAATAACCCATCAAATACTTATCATTTTTGTATTGAGAAAGGTCTTTAAACGCTTTTTCGATATAGGTATCAAACTCTTTATCAAAAACCATAACCAAATCAAAACGGTAATTCTGCCAGCTGGCTTCTTTATATTTTCCGCCAAATTTTTTAATGTGATCCGAATGATACATGCCCATTGGCGAAATAATTACAGTGTAAACCAACGGATTTTCTCCTTTTCTCACCAAGTCTACATTCGACCACGCGCCTACTCCGTTAAATCCGTTATCGCGAAGTAATTTTGATTCTTGCTTTAACCAATTTTCCGGACTTCCAAATTTTTTATCAAATGCTTTTTGCTGATTTACAGATCTACCCGCATTAAAAACGGCAACTCCTTTGTAAATAAACGGATAACCTTCGGGATCAATAATCCACCATCTGTTGTCTATTTTTTGGGTTCTAAAAAATCCTGTCGCTTCTTTCTGCCAGACTTTTGAGCCACCGTAAACAGAAATAGGTTCTTGTTTTTTAATTTTAAATCCGGGCAGTTTATCAATCGTTTTGGCCTCATACGAAATCCATTTTGGGTCTAAGGCATTTTGTCTGGCTTCGACTTTTTGATAGGCAATCGTATTTTGTGCCTGCAGGGAAATCAGGTTTGTAAAACAGAATATTAGATAAAGAAAATGCTTCATTACATTAGTTTTTAATATTTGAGAATTGAAGAAATTTTGGGACAAACATATCGCTGTCCCAAATTTCATTTTGAATGTTTATTTCGATAAATAAATATGATCGAAATCGAAAACGTAATTATTTAAAGCTCTTACATCTTCTGGATCAACGCTTCTTAAAACCAAAATATCTTTGATTTTTGTCAGGTCTAATGCCGGATTTTGTTTTTTGTATTCGGCAATTGGAATTTTAACCATATTCCAGCTTCCATCTCTTTTAAGTCCGTACAAATTGCTTGTGGCATCAAATTCTACATAACCAGTATTTGAGGCATCTTTCATTCTAAATCTGATTTTTCCGGTGCTTGTCGTTCTTACCGCCATATTAATGTAAGTGTAAGACGAGATATCTGTGAAATTTACAAATGATAGAATTGCCATTGCCCATTTAGCTTCGGCTGCAGGCGGTGTTGCTGGAAGAGAAAAATTTCTATAAGCACCTTCATAACCATCAACGGCCACTTCTTTAATTACAAACTGATTGCTTGAAACCCAATTTAAAACAGGAGCTGTTTTGGTAAAATCAGGGTTTTCAGAGTAAATTTTAAGGGCATCAGCCGGAATAACAATTGGCGGTGTTGCAGGAGCCTCAACCTCTACTGTAAAGGTTTTCTTTTGGGTGGTATTATCAACAAAAGTGATTTCGAGAGTCGATGTAAAAGTTCCTCCTTTAGTATATTTTACCTCAACATTTCGCTCGATTGAAGAGCCCGGAGAGCCGCCCTGAAAAGTCCATTTTACAGCACGGACTTTTGTTGATGAATCGGTATAGGTTACCGTTTCTCCTGCTTTAACAGACGTGTTGGTTGAAACCGCATTTAATTCTCCTTTGTTATAAAGATATACTTCGCGTACATCATCTTCACAGGAAAATAATCCTATGAAAAGCACTAAAAACAGGTATTTTAGTTTAATTATATGATTTAGTTTTATGGTCATGATTTCTTTTTTTTGGTTATTTTTTTGAGAGAGAATAGAAGAAAGAGTAAAGAGAATAGACTTCTCAGCAAATCTTGATTCCTGTTCTTTTTAGAAAATAGAATAAAGAATATAGAGAACAGATTTCTCACTTAATCTTGCTTCTTGTCTCTTATTTCTCTTCTTTTAGATCTATTCTCTATATTCTATATCTCTATATTCTTTCCTCTATAATTCTAAAACTCTATTTTAATCCGTCTAAAAATCCTTGATAAGCTGGTTTTTTATTATAATCAGCATCTAACAGCAACGGATATTCTTTTGAATGCCAGAAACTTGTTAGCCAGGTATATTTATCGGTTACGCCCCAGGTTGAAATGGCGAATTTTTGATTTTGAGGCAGTTCTTCATACATTGTAGTAATGAATTTGTAGGTTTCAGATTGCTTTTGCGCTTCGACATCATTAAACACATACGAATCTGATTTTCCGGTATTTACTTTTATGTCTAATTCTGAAATATGAATTAACAATCCTGTTGAAGCAAAATCTGTAAAACCGGTTTTCATAGTTTGTCTATTGGTATCTGTCGCGTAATGAAACTGGTCTCCTACACCATCAATTGGCACTCCATTGGCTTTGAATCTTGTGACCATTTTTTTGATGGCGGCTCTTTTTCCTCCATCAATTACAACGCTGTAATCATTGTAGAATAATTTCGCATCCGGATCGGCAGCTTTTGCATATTTAAAACATCTTCCGTAAAAACCAATCGGGTCTTTAAAAAGCGGATTTATAACCGTTTCGTTTCTTAAAGCTCCGCCATCTGCAAAAACCTCATTTACTACATCCCAGCTTTTTACTTTTCCTTTGTAATGTCCTACAACATCGGTAATATAAATTTTGACTTTGGCTTCAAAAGCAATAGAATCATATTTAGCATTTTTAAACCAATCCGGAAATGAATCGTACCAAACCAAAGTATGTCCGTGAATTTCCAGATTATTGTCTTTAGCAAAAGTGGTCAGATAATCACCTGCGGTATAATTGTAAGCGGTGGCCGAAGTCCAAATACTGGCCATTTTCATTTCATACTCGGCGGTGATTTGGCTGTAATGTTTCAGCACAGCATTTTTATAATTGACTTCTCCCTGTAAATCTTTCATCTTAACGGCAGCTCCAATTTTAAACTTTGCTTTTTCTTTTAAAGTCTGCGTGACAGGATTCGGATTAATCGGAGTTTCATCATCAACATTAATGAAAACTGTTTTTTCGTCGTTGCTGCAAGAAGCAAACAACAAAACGGTTAATAGACCTAAAATATATTGTTTCTTTATCATCGTGTTATTTTTTATTTGATCCGGAAACTAAAAGTGAATTCAGTTTCCAGATCTATTATTACTAATAAAAACTTGATTCTTATTAATTATACCCTACATTAAATCCTGCCGGTTTTCCCATTAAATCAATCTGACTTTGCGGAATTGGCATATTCACCATTACTGGCGTCATTTTTAAAGGCACTTCTCCCGCACTGGTTCCAGATGGACTTGAACGGAAATATAAATTTTGTCTTTCTACCAAAAGTCCTAATCGTTTTAGCAAAAACCATCTGTTGTTTTCGAATGCCAATTCTCTGGCCGATTCATCTAAATAATTGTTTAATGTCCAGGTTGTGAAATCAAAAGTGGTTACGGCGCTTTCAGGATTTCCTGTATAACCTCTTCTTCTCACTTTATTTAAATAAGCAAGTGCTTTTGTATCGTTGCCCAGATTATGATAGGCTTCTGATGCCAGTAAATAAGTTTCAGCTAATCTGTAATACATATAATCTTTGTAACTGTTGGATGTCATTGGCAGTTTTTCTGTATCGTGGTATTTTTTCAAACTCCAATGCCAGGCTCTGTAATTTCCGCTTGGAGCTGCAATTGCGGGATTGGTAATAGATTGCCCGAATTTTGGATTTCCTGGAACATTAATTTTATAATCCTGATAATTATCTGAATAGTAATAAGTTTTAAATCTTAAATCGTTGGTTTGATCGTAAAGTGATTTTAAATAATTGTTTGGATAAAACCATCCTAAAGACTGACCTCCATACGCCACATCCTGAATAAGTTCGCTTGCATTTAGTTCGTATGTTCGTTGCGTAAAAACACTTCCTAACCAGAAACCGCCACCGCCTGCCAAATCATCACTTGGACCTAATAAAAAGTCTCTTTGATAGGTAAAAAGTGATTCTCTATGGTTTGCATTTTGTCCCCAAACCTCAGCCAATGGCACTAAAGCGTGCGTTCCGTCATTGATAATTGCATCAAATTGTGCTGCTGCTTCGGCCCAGTTTTGCTGCCATAAAGCACTTTTACCACGTATGTGTCTGGCAACGCCTTGTCCGTAACGTCCGGCATCTACTTTAAACGGAAGATTTGCTATTGCATAATCTAAATCGCCATCGATTAATTTATAAACATCTGCATCGCTTGCTACTTTATATTCTGCAACATCATTAATGTTTTCCGGTGTTGTTGGAATAGTGTCAATTAAGATACCGCCATACATTTGCTTTAAATCCAGATACAATTCGCCTCTTATTACGCGAGCTTGTGCTACTAATCTTTTCTTGGCATTGGCATCCATATTAATATTTCTTGCCGAAGTAATAATGGCAGAACATCTGTCGATAATTTTGTATCCCTGAATCCATTTTGATCCTGTAAAAGATTGCGGATTATGGCCTGTTCCGTAAGGTGTATTCCAGGTTCTGTGCAATCCTAAATCTGTGGCAACCATAAAGAAAACATTCGCCCATAAATCATTATTATCTCCAGAAGGCGAATTATAATATCGCATCTGGTTGTAAAGTGCGTTTACCCCAACTTCCAGTCCGGCCGGAGAATCGTAGATATAATCTACAGAAATCTGATCTTTTACGTCTTCTTCCAGAAAACTTTCGCAAGAAGTCAATCCTAAAGAAAGTCCGAATATCAAAACAAATAGAAAATTTATATTTTTCATGATCTTGTTATTTTTTTAATTTATTAAATGATGTTAAAAACCTACTTGTAAGCCTATAACACAGGTAACAGGTTCTGGAAAATCGTTTATATCTTTTTCAGGACTATAAGATTGGTAATCAGTTATGGTAATTAAATTACTTCCGGTTACATAAAGCCTCATATTGGTTAGACCTAATGATTTAAGAGTATTTTCTGGGAATTTAAAACCAAGTGATACGTTTTGTAAACGAATATAAGAGGCGTCTTGTAAGCCTAAAGTATTGATGTACGGCGGATCGTTTCCGTCTCTTGGTCTTGGCCAGTTTCCTCCAGGGTTTTCAGGCGTCCAGTAATTTTGTTTTACACCATTTTTAACTCCTCTTAGTGAACCTCCTTTTACGTAATCGTATAAAAACAAATTGTCTCTCGTAACGCCCTGAACAGTATAAATATCTGCCGAGAAATCGAAACGTTTGTATTCTAAACTCACAGAAAAGGTTCCGAACCAATCCGGTAATTTTGAAGTGATTACTCTGTCCTGATCCGGATTTGGATTTGCACCGTTTGAAGGATCTGCATCATATAATTTTATATCTCCCGGATACAAAGTTGTTCCTGTAACAAGTGGAATATTTTCTCCTTGCTGATAAATTCCAACGGCTTTATATCTGTAATACACATCAATTGGTTTTCCGATAAACCATAGATTTCCAACAGAATCATCTTCTTTTCCGTCTCCGTTGGCATCTTTACCATAAATGCTTACGATACTGTTTTTATTTTTAGTGAAAGTGGCTCCTACATTCAATCTAAAATCTTGTTTTTTGATAAGATCTCCGTTCAAAGTAATTTCTAAACCTTTGTTATTTACTTTTCCAAGATTGGATAATTTGGTCGTATATCCTGTATTGGCATTTAAGGTTTCGTAAATCAATAAGTCTGAGGTATCTGTATTATAAACCTCAACTGTTCCCGTTAATCTGTTTTTGAATAAACCAAAATCTGCTGCAAGGTTTAATTGTGTTGATGTTTCCCAACGTAAATCCGGATTTGACAATTGAGAACCCGGAACGTAACCCGATACCTTTATTCCGTTTATAATATAATCTCTCTGGTCTGCCACAGCCATACTTTGGTAAGGATCTTTGGGCTGATTCCCTACTTTACCATAACTGGCTCTTAATTTTAAATTGCTTAAAACAGGAACGTGTTCTTTCATAAAACTTTCGTTTGAAACGTTCCATGCCGCATTTACAGCGGGGAAAAATCCCCATTTATTATTTTTACCAAATACTGATGATCCATCGGCTCTGCCAGAAACGGTAAAGTAATATCTGTTATCAAAATCGTATTCTAATTTTCCGGCAAAAGAAATTAGAGAACGTTCATTACCGCCAATTTCCGGTGTGTTCAGAAAAGCACTTTCCAAACCATAAATACCTAGAATATCACTCGGAATTCTGCTAGATGAATTTTTAAACTCATTGTATTCTGATGATGTTATTTCGTAAACCCCCGTTGCGCTGAAGTGATTTTTTTCGGCCAGGTTAAAGTTGTAATTCAAAATATTACTAAACTGATATTCTACATTATCTTTAAAAAGAATACTACCGCTTCCTTGTCCTGAATTGGCAATTCCGGAAAGTGATTTCGAAGAATTAAAATTCATTGCTTTATAATTCCACGATCTTCTACTCGCGTTTAGTTTATAAGTGAAACCTTTTAATATGTTGATGTCCAGAAACACATTCATAATGTCGTTTCTATTTAACTCGTTTGTATTGGTTTCATAAATATCGATAAGCGGATTTGGCGTTTCCTGAATCCCACCAGGAAGATGACGGAACGAACCATCGTCGTTGTAAATTTTACCTAACGGTGATGTGTTTATGGCATTATTTAAAATATTACCCACATTTGGACGATTTGACTCAGAAAACTGAAGCGAAAGATTCATTCCTACTTTTAGCCAGTCGGTAATTCTTTGATCAACATTAATTCTCATAGCCACCTTTTCGAAGTCGGTTTTAGGTATAACACCAGAAGTATTGATGTAGTTTAAACTGGTAAAAATGCTTGTTTTATCTGTTCCTGACGAAACACTCAAACTATGATTGTTGGTAACACCGGTTCTTAAAGCATATTTTTCCCAATCGATATATTTTCCTGATTGTACAGATTCTAATTCAAGCGGAGAAAAAACCTGATCGTCCGGTCTGTAAACTCCTCCGTTGCTTGTTCTGTAGGCTTCTCTTTTTAATTGGGCAAACTCTTCACCGCTATAGATATCAAAATTCCTGTTGATGGTCTGTACTCCGGAAAATCCATTGTAGGCAATTTTTGCTTTTCCTGTTTTTCCTCTTTTGGTTGTAATTAAAATAACTCCATTTGATGCTCTTGCCCCATAAATAGATTGTGCAGCGGCATCCTTTAAAATTTCTAAAGAAGCAATATCATTGGCATTAATATCGTTGATGTTTCCTATTACAATACCATCTGCAATTACGATTGGTTCGTTACTTCCGTTAATGGATTTTTTTCCTCTAATTTGTATCGAAGATGAACTTCCCGGACCGCCATCGGCCAGACTAACCTGAACTCCGGCTGCTTTACCTCTCAACATTTCTCCAACATCAGAAGTCGCAACTTTAGTCATGTCACCCGGTTTTACAGATGCCACAGAACTTATTACGTCGCTTTTCTTTTTAGTACCATATCCTACAACTATAATTTCGTCTAGTGCCTGAGAACTTGGCTTTAAAACTACTTTTAGATTTTTTTTGTTTTCTGTTTCAACTGAAACCTCATCCATCCCGATGAAAGAAAAAACGAGTGTACTTTTTGAAGTTGTACTTATGGTAAAGTTACCGTCAAAATCTGTTTGAACTCCTTTTGTTGTTCCTTTAACATGTACGTTTACGCCTGGTAAAGGCAATCCTGCATTGTCGACTACTTTTCCTGAAATCGAACTTTCCTGCGCACTCATATTAAAAGTGAGCATACACATAAACAGAATTAAAACTAGTTTTAGATAATTTCCCTCAAGAAAAAGCATCTTTACGTGTTTGTAATTTTTCATTTTAATTTTTTGGTTAGTTAGTAAATCATTGTGATTTTCATTGCAAATGTGATTAATAAATGACGTTTTATAGGGAGGAAGATATTCGTTTTTAGGGGCGTTAATGTGTTTATTTGCAGTTTTAAGCTATTTAAAAACAGTATTCGTAATAAAAAACTTAAAAAACTGAAATTTGATTAATTTGAGAAAAAAATAACCGCAAAGCACGCAATGAAGTGAAAACGCAAAGTCCGCAAAGCTTTAATAAACTTTGCGGACTTTGCGTAAACCTTAGCGAACTTTGCGGTTAAAATATTTACGGTTAATTTTTCGACCCTTTATATTCACTAGGCGATAAATTGTAAAATCTTTTAAACTCTTTGCTAAAGTGTTTTCGATCATTAAATCCTACCATATTGGTGACTTCAGATACGGAATAACTGGTATTGAGTAATAGACTGGCAGCTTTTTTTAATCGCATATTTTTTATAAATCCGGCGACCGACTGATTCGTAAGGGTTTGTACTTTTTTGTAAAGCACGGTTCTGCTCATTCCAATTTCGCGGACTAAATCATTAACATCAAAATCGGTATTGTCGATATTGGCTTCGATGATCTGGGTTAGTTTTTTTACGAATAAACCTTCGGGCGTATTTACATTTTCTTGTTCTGAATCTGAAATAAATCTTTCGCCGTATTTCTGACGCATTATTTCTTTGGCTGATAATAAATTGGCTATTGTCAGTTTTAATTCTTCGATGCTGAAAGGTTTCGAAATATAAGCATCTGCTCCTGTCGAAAGTCCTTCGATTCTATTTAAAGTGGATGATTTTGCCGTTAATAAAATAACCGGAATATGATTGGTATTGAGATTTGTTTTTAAAATTTTACACAACTCAAAACCGTCCATTTCGGGCATCATGACATCGCTTACAATAAGATCCGGAATTTCTTTTTCCATATATTCCAGCGCCTTTATTCCATCTGTAAATTTCAGGACTTTATAATCGCTGTATAAAATATCATACACAAAAGAAAGTACTTCTTCATTGTCCTCTATAACGAGAATGGTCTTTTTGGAGCTGTTTTCCGGTTCTTCCAGATATTCTGCTTCATACGTTTCTATTTCAGTTTGAACATCCGAAATCGGATTTGCATTTTCTTCTATTTTAATGGCATTCTCCACAATCTGAGATTTCTTAAAATGATCTTTTCCTTTCTTTAAAGTAATGGTAAATATGGTGTTGAAATTGGCATCGGCTTCTGTTTGCACTTTAATTTCTCCGTGATGCAGTTCGACAATACTTTTGCTTAAAGCAAGACCAATTCCGCTTCCTAAATTAGCACTTCCGCGATCGTCTAATTGAAAAAAGTTTTTAAAAATTTTCTTTTTTCTGTTTTCAGGAATCCCAATTCCGTTGTCTTTGACTTTAATTTCGATGGAATCTGAAGCTTCTTTTTGTTCTACAGCCAACGTGATTCGGCCGTTTTTACTGGTAAATTTAAAGGCATTCGAAAGCAGATTGTAAATCACTTTCTCCATTTGATTTTTATCAAAATAAATCAAAGCGGTATTGATGTTGAGAACAAATTTGTAATCAATTTTTTTCTCGACTGCAAATCCGCGGAACGATTCGTAAATATCAAAACAGAAAGAAACGATATCCTGCTGTTCGCAATAAATTTTCATGCTTCCTTTTTCGGCTTTTCTAAAATCCATTAATTCATTGACCAATTTTAATAATCGGTCTGAATTGTTTTTGATGACTTTAAGTTTGTGTTCAAGATTCGAATTTTTCTCGGCACTATTTAAAAGTTCCTCAACCGGTCCGCTGATTAATGTCAGCGGTGTTCTGATTTCATGCGAAACATTGGTGAAAAAATCCAGTTTCATTTTGTACAATTCCTCTTGTCTTTCTTTCTCGACTTGTTCCAGATAAAAAGCTTGTTTTAATAATTCTCGATTTCTTAAAAATCTAAATAGTAAAACGGATCCGGCCAGTAATAATCCGAAATAGAAAATATAAGCCCACCATGTTTTCCACCAGGGCGGTAACATAATTATTTTTAAGGTTTTAATGGCTGGATTCCATTTTCCGCCTCCATCTGCTGTTTTAATTTTTAAGAGATAAGTTCCCGAATTTAAATTGGTAAGATTGATATAATGCTGTGAACCAATGGTATGCCAATCGTCTTTATTAAAGGAACTTTCGAGTTTATAGGCATATTCGTTTTTTTCGGGAGATACAAAATTCATTGCGCTGAATTCCAAACCAATATATCCCTGATCGTGATGCAGGGTAATTTCCTGAGTTTCGCTTATATCTTCTTTTAGTTCCACTTCTTTACTACCGGGTCTGATTTCTTCATTGTTCACGATCAGCTTCGTTAAAACAATCTCTGCATTATCCGGAGATTTTATGAGTTTGGACGGATTAAAAACAATCAATCCGTTTGAAGATCCGAAGATCAATTCGTTATCATTTAATTTTAAACTGCTGTTGTTCGAAAACTGTTTTACTTTTAAACCGTCTTTTGCAGAATAAGAAGTAATTTCAAAATCAGAAATAGCGGGAGTTGTTCTCAATTTCCTGGTTCTGATTTTATACAGCAAATTATTATCGCTGATCCAGATATTTCCCTGTGCATCTTCTGAAATGCTTTTTATGGTTTCATCTGTAAAACCCAGCGCGCGGTTGATTTCGAAAAAATGTCCTGCTTTTTCATTCAACAAATTAATGCCGCCGCTTTCAGAACCTACCCAAAATCTTTTCTTGGAATCGGTGAACATAACCGTAAGGCTGTTATTTGGCAATCCACTTACTTTTCCTGATTTATAGATTTTTGTAACCCTTTTTAGTTTCTTATCAAAAAAGTTCAATCCGTATTGTGTGGCAATCCACAAACCATTTTCGCGGTTTGCAATATCTGTAATAAAATTATCGCTTAGCGCATTCGAAGTTCCGTCGGCCATATAACTTTCTATGGTTCCGTCCGGGAGTATTTTTTTTAATCCGTTTCCGTTTGTTCCTACCCATAAATCTCCATTATCAATTAATAGGGCAGTTATAGGTCGATTTCGTTCTTTCGGGTTTGGCGAAAGCGGGATTTTACTGAAGATTTTGCTGCTTTTATTAAACTTATATAAGCCGTTAAAAGTTCCGCAAAACAAATTTTCCTGATTCTGATTGACCAAAGCGGTGATCATATTCACACTTTTATCAAAATCATTGGTATCGATTAAATACGAGGAATTTTTGTTATTTCTGAAATCCAGAAAATTCAAACCGCCGCCGTTTGTTCCTACCCAAACCGCATTGTTGTTTTCTTTTGAAACGGCATTTACCAAGGCGCTGTTTAATCCGAAATTGGGTTTTATAACTTCTCTTACGTTGGTGAAATTCGTGTTGGTTTTCTGAAAAAAATTCACGCCTCCGCCATTGGTTCCAATCCAGATATCATCATGACGGTCTTTTAAGAAACATTTTATATCATCGTCTGACAAACTGTAGTTCGTTAAGGGATTGTGCTGGTATTTGGTAAATTCATTTTTGTCTTTTTTATAAACGCACAAGCCATTTTTTGTAGCAAACCAAATCGTATTTGCATCTACCGAAACAATATCATTTACCCAATTTGATGATAAACTTTTTTTATTTCCAGAATTTTGGAGATAATTCTTCACTAAATTTCCAGCTGCGTTATAATGAAAAACGCCATTGGCTTCGGTCGCAAACCATAAATCGTCGTTTTTTTCTTTGATAATTTTCCAAATTTTAGAATGCAGTAAGGCGTCGTTTTCTTTTAAAGCATTTGGAAGTTCTTTTCGCGATCCGTTTTTAGGGTCGAAACATTCTAATCCTTTTGCTGTGCCTACTAAAACACCATAATTACGATCATAAAACAGTGACAAAACCCTGCTTTTTCTAAAAGGGGAATTATGATCGTTTGAAATTTCTTCTAGTAAATACTGCTTTCTGTTTAAGCGTTTAATACCGCCAAAAGTTCCAATCCAGATTCTATTTTGATCGTCCTGAATGATAGATGAAATGTAGTTTCTGCCGCCTTTTACTTTTTGGACGTCGACTCTTAAAAAGTTGTTTTCTTTTTTATTGAAGAGGTTTAGTCCGTTGTTGGTTCCTATCCAAAGTTCCTTTTGATTGTCTTCTAAAATTACATTGATATGGTTGTTGCTGATCGTATTTAAAATGTCTTTGTTGTAGACATATCTTAAGAAATTATATCCGTCGTAACTAATTAATCCGTTTGCGGTTCCTATCCAAATAAACCCTTTTTTTGTTTGATGGATACTCGAAATCATACTCTGCGAAAAACTCACATCGTAATCAATATGATCAAAATATAAATCTGATCCCTGCGCCCCAACACTAAAGGAAACGGAAAGAAATAATACAAGGCTTAAAATACGGCTTTTAACGTTCTTCATAAATTGATTTACTTACAGATCAATGCTAAATTAATGTGTTCGTTTTATTTGTTCTAAACTTAGAAAAAAAATAAACCAAACGCACTGCAAGATAAATCTAATACAAAAAAAGAGATGTCGCTATTTTTTCTTTTTAAGGGGGGTATTTGTACTTTTTATATAAAATGATTCCTAAATAACAAAGCCCATAAACCTCTAAACTAATCATTTAAAGGTTTTTAGATTTTACAACTGAGAATCATCAAATTTTACATCATCGTATTAATACGAATGCTTGCTTTTATAAGTGCCAATGCCGAAATTTTTGAAATATGAATATCTTTTGGCTGATGATGCGAATTCTGACTTACCAATTTCACAAAATCTGATCCCTGATCTGATTTCTGAACATATTTTACTGTAATGTATTCTTCCCAGTCGTTTAACTTCACGCTTAAAAGATACATCTCACCAAAAAAGATATTTTCAAATTCGGTTTCTTTATAAAGGACAATATCTCCGGATTTTAAAAGCGGATACATACTATCACCTGTTACAGAAATTGCTCCGTCGCATTTTGGCAGATTGGGAATTTTTATCGTATCCAAAACTCTTTGTGGTTTTCCGCTGTTGAATAATTCTCGTAAACCTGCCACAGCTTCTAAGTCATATAAAGGTATTTCCTGACTCACATGCAGTGAATCGATTGTTTTTCGGTCATTACTCATAATTACAATATTAGTATTATCCTCTTTTATCATGGGTCCATTTCCGGTTAAAAGCCACTCAGAACTGATGTCCGGATAGTAGTGTAAAATTTTACACGCTTTATCCGTTCCCATATTACTGCTATTATCTAAAAACTTATTAGAAAAGCCCAAATCATTACAGAATTTATACTTACTAATCCCTTTAGAATCAAGATATTCCCTCATTCTTTCCGTTGACCCCATAAAAAGATGTATTTTTTTACGTTAAAAATTTGTTTTGATGTATTATTTTACATTATATTTGCAAAGTAAAGAAAAATAAATATCAAAAACAAGACAATCACATACAAATTTATGCAAAGTAAAAATCAAATTAAAAACAAAACATCTGCACATTTAATTAACAACCAATACATTATATACTATTTAAGGCGTTAAAAAATAAAACAAAACGCACTACGTCAAATAAGAATAAAACTACGCTTAACTAGTAATATTAATCACTAAGATGCAAAAAACTTCATTCATTACGCATTAAAAATCATAAAAATGGAAGCAATTCAAATCAAAGAAAAAATTCAGGAACTGGAAAATTGGCTGATTGAAAATCCAAATAGTCCTGAAAGAAATTTAATCGAATCTGACATAAATAAATTAAGAACTCTATTAGAAAAAAATCATGGGTAAAAAACAAATCGAAGAACGTATTGCTTTATTATATCTCGCATTGCAATACTGCTCAGAAAGAACAAAAACTTTTAGTCCAGGCGAGAGAATCTGCATCAATCAGGAACGTTTTCAATGGATGCATATTCTGGACAACGAAACGGCTTCTCCACGACCTGTTTCGCAAACAATTGAAAATAAATTAAAAGAGGTCTGGAAACTTGCTGATTATTATCATTTCAAACCTTATTATGGTGATCCTTTTAAAGAAGAAATTTTATTACGTAACTAAAAGCCAATATACTATGAACACTGCCGTAACAAACACAATCAATCCATCTTTAGATTTATCTCATTTTTCTGCACAACAATTAAAAGATGCTTTAAACCGAATTGAAAATAAAAAAAATGAAGAAAGAGATGCTTATAAAAAATTAGTCGCCGAAACTATTCCGAAAGCACTTTCGAGATTGCATGAAACTTCTGAAATGATGAGAAATGCCAAAACAGAAACTTTTCAATTGTTTGAAACTATTTTGGATTTAAAGAATCAGGTTTATGGTTTTAAAGAAAAACAAATGTCGCATACGTTTTCTAATGACAAGGAAGAAATTACGATTGGATATCGTATTAACGAAGGCTGGGACGATACTGTGACCATTGGTATTGAAAAGGTCCAGAATTATATTTCGTCGCTTTCTACGAGTAAAGAAACGGCATCATTGGTAAAAATTGTTTTCAATTTATTAAAAAAGGATGCGAAAGGAAATTTAAAAGGCTCGCGCGTTTTAGAACTTCAAAAATTGACCAAAGAGTTTAATAATGAAGAATTTACCGATGGTGTTGAAATTATTGCTTCGTCTTTTAAACCAATCCGCTCGAGCTGGTTTATTGAGGCAAGCAGAATTGACGAAAATGGTGTGAGAACTAATATTCCGTTGTCTATGTCTTCTGTAGATTTTTTACAGGGATATGCTTTTAATTTCTTTAATCAGCAAAACGAACAAAGTCATGCAGCCTAATAATGATATTTACGCGTCGGCTCTTTTAGCTCTTCTGCTTATTGCAACCAACTTAAAACCCATTCTTTTATTTCGTGAATGGTTTTATTTCAGAATCAAAATAATTTTTAAACAATCCCTAAATGAGCGTAAAAATAAAACCAATTACAGATCACGAAAGTTACAAGGTTAATGAACACACTATTTTTAAAGATGGACTCGGAAACTGGAACTGCAAAAATGATTTATCCAATAAAGAACGGCAGGCTTTTAACCAGTATGAAAGCATCGTAATTAAAAATCCGAGATTTAAAAAACATACAACAGCTACTTACAAAGGCTGAAAAAGATCCCTTACTACCTGCATTCTAAATAACTTTAGCAGGCATAAAAAAATGGTTCCTGTTTATCACTTCTTTTGAAAGAAAACAGGAACCGAAGATGGGCGGTTTTTACCCAAAAAAGCAGCCAAAAACCATTCTTTCTATAAAGTTCCCAGTCTTTAGAGCTGTGGAACGAGATCATGATAGGAAGTGTACTGACCCCAATTGTTAAAAAATAATCTTTAACAAATATCACCTCAGAACGAGGTTCAAAAAATGGCAATTGAAGTAGAAAAACCATTACTTAAAAAAGATTAAATGGTTTGGCTGCTGTAATTCTTTATGTCATCATTTAGTATTCAAATATTTTTTATCATGATTAAATCTTCATTTTAATAACTCTTCTCTTTTCAAAAAATCTTCTTCATTTTCTATCACTCTAAATATTATCTCATGCCTATATCTTCAAACAGAAGCCTCGGAATTCAAAAAAATAAATTACTGCGTTACAAACTTGTTAAAGAATTGTATCAAAAACATAAAACGGAAGATATTCCTACTACGGTAGTATGGCGTAAATACGTTTATCCGGTTTATCCAATTTCACGAACTACTTTGTATGAAATTCTTTGTACACCTATTACTTCAGAATTAAAAAAAATAGAAGAACTTATGAGCAATCAGGAAAAGTCTTCTTAATCATTATAAAAAAGAAAGCGAATCTTTTAACCTGTAAAAAACATTGTTTTTATGGTGCAAAGATGAGTGGTTTTCTACTTTAAAAACGAGCTCTGTTCGCTTTCCTTACAACTATGTAAAGCCCTAGAATACAAATGTTCACACACCTTGCATTCGTTTTTTTTAGGGCTTTTTTTACCCAATCTTTGCAATCTCAAAACAAAAGAACCACAAGAACTTAACTACTGTTCTTAGGATTGTACTTTCTTAAAAAAACAACACGCTTCTGTTGTTTTCTCACAAACATATTTAACCTAACATTCAACATTAACACATTCAATGGAGCAATTTCTATACCCCACTCTAACCGCATTTTTTGCCGCTTTTATTACCTGGTTTTTTTCTATGCGAAAATCACTGGCCGAAGACAGAGCCGCTGAACTTGACAACGCCGTAAGTGCCGTAAAATATTACCGTGACCTTCTCGATGATCTTACTGCCCGACTTACCTCAGCTACAGATACCATAAAAAAAATGGAAATACAGCACAAAGAACTTATGCTTATCAACCAGCAGCTGGTTGATGAATTGCAAAAATTTAAACAACTAAACGGAAAAAATTCATGACACTAACCCAAAAAACCTTAGAAATCGCCACGGCACAAATTGGTGTCGAAGAAATTCCCAGAAACAGCAACTCCGGCCCTGAAGTCGAAATTTACTTAAGAAGCGTAGGACTTTCAAAAGGATATGCCTGGTGCATGGCTTTCATCTATTGGTGCACACAGAAAGCAGCGCTTCAAATAAATGCTAAAAATCCTTTAAAGAAAACTGGAGGTGTTCTGGATCAATACAATTCGAGACCTCTATTGGTAAAAAAGATACCTCAGCCTGGAGATATTTTCATTCTGGACTTCAAGAATGGTACAGGCCATGCCGGATTTGTAGAAAAAATAGCCGGAAGCACAATTTATACCATCGAAGGAAACACAAATGATACAGGCGGCCGTGAGGGGTATAAAGTAGCCAGAAGAAAACGAGATATAAAAAGTGTAAAAGGCTTTTTACGTCTGCAAAACTAAATTTAAAAACCAATTCTATTTATGACTAACAAACTAAAATGCTTCGCTGTTTCATTATTTCTTATCCTAATCGTGATTTCATGCCGAAGTCCGAAACCGATGCAAACCGAAAATAAAGTACAAACCATCACTATCACAGAAACACTACATGATACTGTTTTTAAAATTGCTAAAGACAGCAGTTCTTACAACGCATTACTAGATTGTATTAACGGAAAAGTAGTTCTTAAAAATGTTATTCAGGCCGAACCAGGGCGTACATTAAAAAGCCCAAGGGTTCGACTTGATAACAATAAACTCAGCGTTGACTGCGACCTGAAAGAACAAGAACTCTACGCGTTCTGGAAATCGAAACAGGTAAAAGATGTTCAGGAAAAAACAATCACGATTACCAAGTTTGTCAATCATTTAAGTTTCTGGCAAAAAGTGCAAATCTGGATGGGAAGACTGCTGCTTCTTATACTTCTATTTCTAATTGCAAGATTCGTGTACAAAATCTATAAGCCTTTGTGGTTTAAATAAATCAAACTTTAAATAATACATAAATATGTCTGCACAGTCTCATTTTTTTATAGAGTCAGGAGGGCTTACGCAAAGTAAGGAACAAGCCTTCGGCCCCGTCTCAAGTGATCAGTTTAACCTCACTTCCAGTTTTTCTTTAGCTTCTTCTAAAAAAGCCTATTCCATTTGTAAAGGTGTTGTTTTAATTCAGCCGCAAACTGGCAATTCTAACAAAGTAAATTTAATTCTTAGACCTTACAAACAACCATTTCCGGGATTAAATATCAAATATTTTATTTATAGAGGCTTACAGAAAAGTGATTTTTTTATTAATGATACAGATCCTTTAGTCATTAAAAATGAAGGAACGTATTCTGATTTTATCGACAAGATAAATAAAGATTTTTTAGCTTTTCATGAAGGCCGAAAAGTTAAAAATGGCGAAACGATTACGGAGATTCTTGTTCCTCCATTTAAAGCCTCTTATATTGGTTATGATCTTAAATTTCCAGACAGTACTTTACTTTCAGATGTCTTTTTTAAAGAATCTCAATTTGAAGATAAAAATGGTACAGTTGAAGAAAAAGATCCTTTCGAACTTCCTATGATTGATATGGGAAAATCTTTAGGGAATTTTGCTGAAGGTGAAAGCGGAATTGATGTTGTCTTAAATTATGGCGACTATAAAAACAATTTAACAAATGGCGAATTTGTTTTTGATTTAGGATATGCCCGTCAAGCAACTGCAAAAATTATTACAATTGGCACTACAGATTATAAGAAAAAATTAGAGCGCGAACAAAGTACGCAATTTGTTGATATCGCTGCGTTTTATGGAGCTTTTTCTAACGAAGGTAAAATAGAAATAACTACTTCTTCAGGAGATACTGTTTCAAAGACAGGAACTACAATCTATAGTGATTTATTATATAATTTCTTTAATAAAAATAAAGTCTATTTATACATTCAAAGTAACAGACATCGTTCATATAACTTTTACAACAATTACAAATTATCGGAAACAAATGATAACGACATTAAAATAGGAACCTCCGCTAATTTAATTGAAACAAAATATGGAAATTTAAATTGGCCTGTTCTTATTTTTGAAAACAGTCAAACAAACTCAAATGACCATAACGACATATCTATAGGATTAACAACCTCTTCACTTTATGAAGAAATTACGTTATATGTTTCAACCGGTTTAATCAATATTAAATCCGAAAGGAACTTTGTGATTAAAGAAAATCTTTTAGATCCTGAAAGCAATAATATTGACTCAAATTTCACTAAAACAATATCATTTAAAGTTACTAACATTAGTGAAAGTGGGCAAAAGAAAAATATTAGTTCCTTAATCAGACTTGTCTATGTTGGTAAAGAACTAGACTTTTCTTCAGCAAATAACTATATCGTATGGGGAGATAAAAAAAGACATTCTTTGTATAATAACATCTTTCCAAATTTAACCATAAGACCTGTTTTTAATAATAACCAAAATTTCCTAACTGCTTCTTTTAACAGAGAATCTTTAATCAATTACAAAGGATTCTCTAACTATATGAACGAATCTGTGCTAAATGGTCTTGTAGTATTTCAGAAAGGCAAGAAAGAAATAGCAAATCCAAACTCCAATATAGAAACTTTTTCTAAAGAAAGAGTATTATTCATCGCAAAAAAAGTTGAAACTTTAGATGAATTCTCTATTCACAAATCCGAAGTATTTGCACAAGGAGTGTTTTCTAAAAAAGCAAATATAGATCCTAATTTAACTGATTATTCAAATTACTTTTCTTCATTGTATGGTTCTAAAGATTACAACCTAAAACATTACATGATTAAAGATTTGGATACCGATATTAAAATATTGTCATTAAATCTTAAAGATAATTTAGATTTTGACTACTACAATTTAGGTATAACTGAGGATGAATTAAACACTTTAAAAGGAATAGTTCCTAATAATTCATCAAATGTCAACATCTATTTAAAAGAAGATTCTGAAAATTCAACTTCGAGTTTAGAAATGAATACAAATTATCTCAAATACTCTCTTGGAATTGTGTTTGAAAATAACGACGGAAAACTATCAGTTATAATGCCCCCCGCCCCAATCTATGTATATGGAATAAGTCATAATTTCTTAACTACTGCAAGCTATACTGAATATGAAGAAAAATCTATTACAGGCAGAATCATTAATACAACCGACATAATATGAATGCAAAAAAAATAGCAAGACAGCTAGAACTTATAAAATATTTTACACTAAGAAAATCAGCAATCTATTTTAATATAAATGCTGATATTGATCAAGATAAAGAAATTGAAAATGAATATATCCAATTATCAGGTAATTTTAGTTTTAAATTTGAAAGCATCATAGTTGATTACGCTAAAAGCTACAGTTCAGATTTAAAACAAAAAACACTTCAGCTTTATTTTTATAAAAAGCCGAATCCTAATTCTTCAAATTTTGAACTCATTGACGATCCAAACGGATTAATGACTCCTGCAATTATTAATGACTATGTAAAAGACGGGCATAATTATAAAAGATATATTTTCCCTTCACACTATAATCATCAAACATATTCTGAATGGTATAGCGATACCTCAATGGATATTGACAAAAGAGCAACACGTAGTTACTCTATGAATATTATAGTTGATGAATTTAGTGCTCCTGCTTTTAATAGCTTTTTAAATGAATCTCACCCCCAATGGAAAATACGATTTAATGCGGCCAAAGATCAAGCTATTTTAGGTAATTTTTATTGGTTGAGTTTATATGATCCAAGGATATATCAATCTGAACTTTCTTTTGAAGACAGAAAAAAAATTTTAAACTATATGGTTTATTCCTTATACTGGCCAATTATTATTGACGGTATTGAAGGAACAAATAAAGTTGATGAATATGAATTGTTTACTTTTCTTCTTACTAATATAAACAAAGAAGATGCTATTAATTTGTATCATTATATGTTTACAATTGATAGTTCATTAGGAAAAAGTATTCTTCAAATTTATAAGGATAAACTACCTAATAAGCTTTATGATATATTATTAAAAACATTAATAGGTTCATTTTATTGGACAAAAAACCTTACAGACTTACAAAACGGTTTCAAAGAAGACAAATTATATCCTATTGGTTTTCTTGAGAAAGGAACTTGGGAAATGGGACATTATACTTATTTTGATCTTGATGAGGAGAAGGAAAAAGGAACAGGTCCTTTCCGATTAGGAACTAAATATAATATTGAAGTAACAGACAACCTTTTGATAAAAATCAAATCAGCAGTACAATATAGATACAATTACATTAATTATTTTAACCGAATAGAATATAAAAAATATGAAAATGTTATAAAAGATGATTTAACTGTATTGAATTATGATGATGTAGTATATGTATCTCCTTTTTTAACTAATCAAGAGTTTAATGGATTAAATATTCCTTATGGCAGTGTTATGCCAATACCTGCCTTTGCCCTAAAATGGCTAATAGATCAAAATGAGGATACTCAAAATATAATTAATCTAATAGAAAGAGGAGCAACATTTGCAGGGGTAATATTTCCTATTCTCAAAATTTATCAAGCTGCTTCTTTTATTGAGATATTTTATGAATCAATTGGACTAGGGTTTACTTTAGCAAGTAATACATTAGGTGCTGGGCTAGAAGATCAAATTAAAAAATTTGATGAGTCAAAATCTACAGCGGATAAACCATATAAAAAAGGGAAAGAATTTTTAAGTTATTATTATTTACTATCATCTATATACGGATTAAAAGGGATAAAAGACGCTATTTCAGAAGCACAAACCATAAAAGATAAAATTAAAGTTCTTTCTCAATTTGAAACAATTCTTTCAGCAAAGGGTGTTAGAGATGATTTTAAAAATTTTATGTCTATTCAATATCCAAATGAAAATATTGAAGCATTTAACATTATAAGTAATGATATTGACCTAATCGAAAAAGAATTTAATAGATATAAATATCTAAAGAATCAAAACTAATAGAAACAATTTACAACGTAATTAGTTTAGATAATTATTGACATGTAAATGGCGGTATAACTTCAGAAAAAGTACCATATAAATTACCTCCTCTATCCTTAAAAGCCTTAATACTTGGATGATTACACTTGATAAAACTATCTATATATAGTCGAGATAATTTGTCTGGGTCTACAATGATTATTGTATTTCTTAGATTTTCTTTACAATTAAGTTCAATCAAAGATTTATTTTTACTTACATCTAAAATAGTAATTTGATTATAAGGACAATAAATTTTCCTTAAAACCCCATTTTCACCAAGTTTAATTGTTGTAATACGGTTTCCATAACATAAAAGTTTCGTTAAATTAATATTTTTACTAAGATCAAGTATTGTAAGCTGATTGCTACTACAATTTAGATCTTGTAAATTTGTATTGTTGCTTAAATCAAGATATGCTAATTTATTGTAAGTACAGTAGAGATTTGTTAAACCCTTATTTTTGGTTAAATTTAGAGCTATGATTTTATTGTCCGAACAATCAATTTTTGTTAAAGAAACAAAATATTCAATACCAGACAAAGAAGTAATGTTTTTTTTACTGATATTCATTATCCCATCATAAGAAATAACAGAAGGGTGATTCGAAATAAACTTATCATCAGGGGTAAATGCTAATGGTACTATTGTTTTTAAATAAGCTTTAAAATTTACATCTGGTATTTCAGCATACATTGGAGGGGGATCATTTTTTTTCAAACAACTATAACTCATATTGCTTATTATAAGCATTACAAAAAGAATTATTATCCTAATCAAAACTTTATTATTCTTCTTTTGAGTTGTAAATATATTTTTTACCATTATTATTTTTAAAATGTCAATTATTATATGCAAGTTTATAAATTAAATCATTTTGGAACAACATATTTGTAAGTTTTTTCAAAAGAAAAATGCATTACCTATTATATTTACAAATGTAACCAGAAGTACTCATTAGCACATAGCACAAAAACAACTCAAAGACAAAAATCTTTGAGTTGTTTTTAAATCAAAAGAGAAAAGCAAATCTCTTAAACTCAAAAAAATATATTTAAAAAAACTCTGGAAACTTAATCTATAAGTTTCGCCACTCTCCTATTGACCTTTTTCAAAGTCACATCAAAACAATAACTTATTATTTTACAACGACATACCACAAATACTACCAATTATTTTTAACCCCATAAAAAATTAATTAAAAAATGAGTACAAACCACAACAGAATTAAAGTCGCTGATTTAGAAACAAATCATCCAAATAAAATTTTGAAAACCAACCTAGATGGTAAATTGGAGTTTAGCGATGCAGAAAATAATTCTCAGCCAAATCTTACCGATGAAAATTTTGGAGCATTCCAAGACTCATTGCAAACTGTCAATACAATCGCTGACAAAGACAAATTGCCTTTTCTAATTGGTTCTTTAGCCCGAATGATGACATGGGCAAACTTTAAATCTCTATTTAAAACGATAGGAGGAAATTCAATATTTGGCAATGGTAATATTGCAACACCAGATATGGACACCACTACAGCTCAAACAGTTTCTGGAGTAAAAACTTTCTTGAACTTAATGTTAGGTTTACGAAACGCAGCAAACACTTTTACATCATTTATTGCAAGTACCGCTACAGCATCAAGAACCTGGACTTTTCCTGATAAAAGCGGAACTGTTGCAATGACTTCGGATTTGCCAACGAATATTATTGCTACAGGAACTCAAAATTATGTCCCAAAATACAATAATGCAGATGGTACACAAGTTGGAAACAGCAGAATTAAAGACGATGGAACATGCATAGGGATAGATAATACAAATAGGACGCTGTTAAAAGATATTACTTTAGGAAATCAAAATAATAGAGAAATAGGAATTGAAGAATCCACTAATACCACAAAAGGTAGAGATTTAACTTTATCCGCAGGCAGGGCAATAAATTATGCTCCTACAGATTTTAATCCCTATACAGCAACGGCAGGATTATATGCGATAACAGTTTGGGCTGACCCAAATGGAGATATGTATTTACTTAGTGCGAATAGGTCAGTAATATGGTTTAGACCTAGCGGATCATCTATTTTTAGTGCTTCTGATATATCTGGTTTTACAAATTCTCTTCAAGAAGCACATACGTCAGGAGTTACACAAAATGGAGATGCTTATGGATGTAATGGTTATAAGATTTATAAAAGAACTGGAAGAACAGGTAATTTTGTAGATACAGGAATTTTTGCAACAAAAATAGCATGTTCATTTAATTCAAATGATGTGTATTATTATCAAAATGGAGTAGGAATTTTTAAACTAATAAATGGAACAGGATCAGGAGTAAATCAAGGAGTTTTAGCAGGAACTTATGATGCTATAACTTATTCAAATCTTAACAACGTATATTACATGCAAGGTACAAAATTGTATAAGCAAACTAATGCAACTGGAGCATTTACTGATACGCTAGCTGGAAATGTGCCTTCTACACCAAATAAGAGTATGTGCATTACACCTTCAAATGATATGTATGTGACAGAGTCTAGAGGAAATATTTCAATTAGAGCTAATGATTCTGGAAACTTTGTGTTTTTTCAAACAGTTCCGGCAAGTAACTATGGCCCATCAATGATAGCCACAGATATTAACAATGATGTATATACGGGAGAAGGCTTTGCGAATAATACTGTATTAAATTGGAAAATTAATTCTGCACTTACCGGAACTAATGATCTTGATGGAGGAACTAATAAGGTAAAAGCAGGAACTGGAAAAGGAACCGGAAAAAGCCGTGTAGAATTTTACACTGGCCAAAAAACTGTATCAGGAACTGACATGCAAGTTGAGAAAATGCGAGTTTATCTTGATGAAAATGGATCTTTTGTATACCTAACCCCTCCAAGTTATGCAAATGATACAGATGCTGATGCAGATTCAAATCTTCCCTCAAAAGCTTTTTATAAAATAACAGGGAATCGCACACTTTTTCAAAAACCTTAAAATGTAAAATCATAAATTTTACAACCTAATTATTGGCTTTTCTAAAGTCAGACCTATTACCCCTCATTTACAAAACTGTAAAATCAACCATATTGTGACGCCACTAACACAATTTTTAAACAATAATTTTTCAGGTTATGAATGTTCAAAAGATTAAAAAAATCTTTTGAAGACACCTCAACCTGAATTAATTACGGTTACGCCCTTAAATAACTGAATATACGCCTGTAATTTATAAACCCGTAATAATTAATTAAAAATGAGTACAAATCACAACAGAATTAAAGTGGCCGATTTAGAAACAAATCAGCATAACAAAATTTTAATAACTAACCTGAATGGTGAACTAGAGTTTAGCGATGTAAGCAATCTTCAAACAGAAAACTACAATGCACTTGATTGCAGCACCGAAGGTAAAGCCCTGGATGCCAGACAAGGAAAAGTATTAAAAGAGATGATTGATAACAAAACCGTAAATCTTGCGTCTGATGCAGAAACACAAATAACAAATTCAGTTACAGAAGACAATAAAGTTGTTAGTAGATCTAAATTATTTAATTGGTGGAATTGGGTCGTAGCTCAAACTCAAATCATAAAAGCTGTTTGGAATTTTTCCAAAGGTCTAAAAGTTAGTGACAGTACGAGCAACTATACAACTGAAATGCTTCAAAACATGTTTGTTGCAAAATTAAATGAAGTAAATAATGGTGTCTGTAAAGCTGAATATGGATTCGAAACTGTTAAATGGTCAACTGCTAACGGGTATTCAACTTTACTTAAACCTATAGCTCCAAATCAAAACAGAACACTAACCCTGCCTAATAAATCAGGAACAATTTCTATTGTAAATGATTTTGTTAAAACAGCAGCAGGGACAATTACGACACCATCTTTAATTATTCCGAATGGCTCATTAACAACAACGCCGCAAAATGGAGCAATAGAGCGTGATGAAAATGGGCAGCTTTGGGAAACACATGAAGGAATACGAAGTAAATTAATTGTTGGAAAAGCAGGTATAGAATTAAAAGGAGAATTCAAAAACAATGGTGAAGCTTTGGCAGCAAACTTAAAAGCGGGAGATTATTATAGTATACCTGTTACTACAAATAGTGACACTGCATATATAGCAATTACAAAAAATCCCGGATATATGAGTTTAGAGTTCATTAATACTAATGCTTTTGCTGCTCTGGGAATTAATAATATAAATAGTATTGATGATTGGAATATTTTTTTTACATCAAAGGGTTCCTCACACTTTACTAAAGTAAATGTTTATCAAAATTTTGTTAGTTTTTCAACAAACGATGCTACAACAATTAAAGTTATCAATTTGTCAAACATACAATTAGCTAGAATTAATTTGACTTATTTATCTGCTGTAACAGATATTGATTTGTCAAATAACAAATTGACTGAATTTAATCCAAATACATTACCGTCTCTATTAGAGAATCTAATATTGTCAAATAATTTAATAACAAAACTAAATCCATACGATACGCTTCCTGAAACATTAAAAAAATTAATTCTAAATAATAATAAACTAAGTGAATTTGAACCTATAAAAGGACTTCCTAATTCACTTATTGAATTAAATCTTGAAGAAAATCTACTATGTACTTTTGGTGATACTATAGAAATGCCAACTACTTTAAAGATCCTTAATCTTAATAAAAACAAAATAGTGAGCTTTTCAATGGTTGTGCCTAAATTTCTTGAAATACTTCTTTTATCAAATAATAATTTAAGCGATTGGGAATCCTATTCCGTGCATCAAACAAATCTATTATTATTAGACCTTTCTCATAATTCATTTTCGAATTTTGATATAACAGGAGAATTGCCAGATGGAATAAAAGTTTTAAAATTATCTCACAATAAAATGGATGATTTCTTGCCAGGTAAACAATTACCATGGGCATTAAAACGATTAGAATTAAATGATAATGATTTTGTTGATTTTAATCCTAAATATTTAGCAGGAGATGATTTAGAAATTGTTTTATTGCAAAATAATAAGATAGTTACATTTAATCCTCAGTTTTTAAACGACACCCTCCATGAATTAAATTTAGGAAATAATAAAATTATAAATTTTAATCCAACCTGGTTTCCTAGTGAAATAAATACCTTAAATCTTGAAAATAATCCAATTACCACTACTGGTTGGAACACCAATACAAAATGGATCAATTCTTTAGTAACTGAAGAGGGTTTATTATATGCCGGAAACACAGCTGGATCGATAGATGGAACAAATACTGAATCAATGTTAGAAGATTTAAGCTGGACAATAACAAAAACTCCATATCCTTTTTTATAAATACATTTCTTGCTACTTCTTTGACTTGACCGTCATGCTATTAAACGTAAAACTTGTATTTTTCTAAAATAGATTAGGCAAAAAACAACTCAAAGACAAAAAATCTTTGAGTTGTTTAAAAACCTATTTGAAATTAAAACTAATAAGTTTCTACTCTTCCCTTTTTTTTTTCTAAGTCATAGCTACTTATTACTTGCCTGTTTTTAAAGTAATATAATAAATGAACTAAATTAATTAACACAGATAGTAAAATTTTAAAACAACATTCTTCAGGTTACTATTGTACTTCTACAAAAAGTAAAAAACGTCTTTCTTTAAGATAATCTCTCCCTCGATTAATTATGGTTAGCTGTAAATGCAATTGAGAATAGGTCTGAAATTTTTAACCTTAAAAAAAATAATTAAAAATGAATACAAATCACAACAGAATCAGAGTTGCAGATTTAGAAACAAATCAGCAAAACAAAGTTTTAAAAACTAATCAAAATGGTGAATTAGAGTTTAGCGATATAAACAATCTTAAAACAGATGGCTACAACGGTCTTGACTATACTGTCGAAGGAAAAGCTTTAGATGCAAGGCAAGGAAAAGTACTAAAAGACTTAATTGATAATCTTGAAGTACCCCAACTTCCTAAAAAAACAGTTTCAACTCATACACCAACCGGAATTCCCGCCAATGGTGAAGAGTGGATATTATATACTTTATAATATGGATACAAATAATAACAACGGATATATAGGTGTTGACGGGGTTTTCAAGAAAATTTCAAAAAGATACATCGGAGTCGATAATAATTGGAAGGATCAGGATTTTAAGTTTATTGGAGATAATGGATACTGGAGACTTATTTATACAAAGAATCCTATTGACATGTCTGCTGACTTTTATGTTCGATATTTAGAAGGCTATACGCTTGAAAGAAAAAATAGTTTGAATATTTATGGTAAAAATTTAAAAGACTATCAATTGGTTTCTCCCAGAATTGGTGGCTATTTCGAACTAGAAAGAACTGCATCAGATTTATTTGAAAACTTTGCAAGCGGATCTTTTAATGGCTCCCCGCAAGTTTCTGCCCTAATGGGTGGTAAAAAATGCATGAAAATTGAAACCTCTTCAGATTATTTTGAACTTCCAAAAGATTTGGATGCGCGGGGTGTTTTTGGCACAACTGGTGAGAAAGATTATAATTTATCAAACTGGTTTTTCATACCTTCACTACCAACCGGAACTGATGTAATACCCGTTGTTTCGTTTGGAGACAGGGCAAATGGAATGGAAATAGTTGTATCTTCAGATGGGAGATTACAACAAAAAATATGGTACAATTATTTTTCAGCTTTAATTCAAGCACCTGCTAATTCAATTAATGTGGGATGGAATTATTATGTCATAACGAGAACAAATAATGTAACCAAAATATATTTAAAGAACTCAACTGTACCAGTAGTAACCTCTACTCAATCGATGCCTGCTCCTCTTTCTGATATTCCTATAAAAGTGGGTACTTCATTTAAATATACAAATACAATATACCTGCCACAGACATTTTCTACAACCAAAACTGCAGCCAGATATACACTTAGCAATAATGACAGAACCATAAAAGCAAACGCTGCCGGGGCAGGAACAGCGAGAACCAGTAATAAAATAACACCAAATACAGGAAAATTCTATTTTGAAACAAGGATAGATAATATATCAGATGGTGTGGTTTGGGTAGGTCTGGGTGATGCTGCGTTGAGCCAGACAACTGCCGTAGGTATAGCTGGCTGGTCAATAAGTTCTAATTCTCGAACTTTTAACAAACAAACAGGTGGCGGAACAACCTGGGGAGCTGGAGCAAGAACTTTTACAACTGGTGACACCATTGGCTGCGTATACGATTCGAATTCTGGTACTGCTATCTTTTATAAGAACAATGTATTATTGGGAACAAGTACAACTTCAATAACCGGAGATGTTGAATTTATGGTGGCCGGAGATATTAATACAAATGCAACTATAAGAATTAAAGCATCAGAATGGTTATACCCATGTCCTGATCCGACTGCAATCGAAATGCCCGAAACAACTACGTATAACGGATTATTCAATTATTCTGTACCGGGCACAGGTTATAAATATGTTTTTGTATCAAACTCACCAATTTCAAATCTAAGCATTACCAAATTACTAAAAAGGACAGATCCAGATGTTATTCTGCTGAATAAATCAAACAACATTCAAACCATCATTTCAGAGCAATGGATACCCTCAGTAACAAATAATTTTATAACAGTAACTATACCCGAAACAATTGAATACGGAGATTATGAAATATTTGTCAGATATTTTGATACAGTAGAAAGCTATAGATTTCCATTGAATATTTCTGAAATTAAACTTCATACAGAAGCTTTTACAGATAATTTTGATAATAGTACAACTTTATCAAATAATTACTATGCTTTTAATCGTGCCTGGGGTGGCGCAAACGGAGGCGTTGTACCAGAAAATGTTTATATCAAAAACGGAGAATTAATCTTTAGGGGAAATGGTGATAATTATACAGGAACTGTTCAGGGTGTAACGCGTGAAGGAATAAAAAAATTCCATAGCGATGCAGAGGATCCAAAATACAGTCAGCCCTGGATAAATAGAGTTGGTGGATGTGTTGCTTATAATAAAAGAACTGGATTTGGTTCTTATGAAATTGATGTTTTAATTCCAAATCAGCTAGGTTGTTGTTATGCAATGTGGACCTTTTTTTATAATGAAATTTATCAGGGTGATCCCAGATATATGCAATATATGGGGAATGCTTATGAAACTAAAGAAGTTATTAATGTTATACAATCCGGTTACACCATCAATAAAATCATTGATGATTATGGTATAATTAGTTACGGAACCAATTATAATATTGGTGATAAATTTGTAATTGATCAGGATGCATCACAAACTGTTTATACTTGTATAGGAATAGAGCCAAGTGTTATTTATTACAACCCAACAAAAGTTTTAAAAGCGGGTGATACATTTAGCAAAATTGAGATTACTTTAGAAAGATCAGCAACTGGTAATGAAGGTTTACATGAGCAGGGAAATCTTGAAGATGGGTATTATATTACACGAAATCACGAAATTGATATTGAATTTCCATCACATTTGAATGGAGGTACATTATCAAATCCAAGTCTTTCTAATTTTAAAGCAAATACATGGAGGGGAGAACTTCAAAACTGGGATGTTGCCACTACCGATCCTTCTTATTGGGAAGAATATCGGGATAACCTAACCCCGGTTGGTTTTAATATTGCTGATGGTAATTATCATAAGCTAAGATTTGACTGGCATCCTGATAAGGTAGAATACTATATTGATGGCGTTTTAAAACAAACAAATACCAATTCATTAAAAGGCGATACAATACCTGATATAAGTGGCTTTTTTACTTTTGGTCTTTGGTTTCCATCTTCACCATTAGCCGGTAAACCTTGGCTGGTAAATCCTCAAAAAGCCTGGGCAGGTGGAGAAATAGGCACAGATGGCGGAATGAAAGCTAATTTTGACAGTGTCGAAATGAAAGTTAAACAATTCAAATTTACTCCCTTCACAACTTATTCAGAGTTTCAACGAAATGAAGGTGAAACTTATCCTTTTAACGGATATATTAATAAATAAAAATCAGAATATTTTTTAAATTGAACTTTGAAGTTTTGTAAATAACAAAAAACATCTTCCTTTTTGCCCAAATCTTTTCTTAAAAAAGTCATTTTACTTACGAATTACTTCTAATGCATAAGAACATCACAACTTAATCTGATTTCAGGAAACTTAATTTCATTCTTTAATGAGAGATTATACACTTTTACTACAACTTAAATCGTAAGATAAAAGTACCCATAAACCAGTTTTTAATACCCTAAAGAACTTCTTCTTACAAGTTCTCCTGTGCTATTATTATCTAATTTGTAAAAATAAAACTCCCTATGTTCTCCACTTACTTTACAACCTTGTAAAGCCATAGAACATCCATGTTAAACCACTAAGCAGCTGCTTCTTAAACCTCTTATTTAAGCTGATCTTTACACTATCAAAAGGAATAAACAGTGCAAAAAACAAAAAAGAACATTTTAAAAAACAGTAATAAGCTTGAATGAATTAAATCAAACTAAACTATACAGCTAACCAAAAAATATGCCTTTAATCGCAAAAATGGTTTAATCAAACAACAATTTAATCATTCAGAATATGAACAAAATTAAAGTCAAAAACACATTAGAATATGCCAACTAATCCTATTCCTGCGGTTCCAATTCCTGCAGCAAGATATTATCCCCGATTATCTGAGATAATTACTGTAGACGATTTACCTGAATTTTTATCATTTGTCGAAAATGGTTTAAATGCCATCTTTGATAAAATTCATTACAAAAACTTACAATATTCTAAAGGATATCGCGGCGATTCGGCCTTTTACAGCCTTGATATTGTTACCAGCGAAAGACTTGCTCTTCCGTTACCATTTGGTTTAGGGCTTGTACTTAATCCCGATCTTGACGGAGATTCTACGATTTCCTCATTTCCTATTACTTTAGAATATCAGTGGGAAATTTTAGCTTTTCTAAAAACTTTCAGTTCTAGTAGTTTCTCTTTTTCGGTCAAAGATTTTTATTCTGTAGGCTTACAGGTTTTCCGCATCAGCGAAGCACAAGTTGTAGCCCACATGCTGAACATTTTTGTTGAAGCCGAAGAAGGAAAAACAAAATACGAAACGATTTTAGAAGATATTAACGGACTTCTGAATTTACCTGAAGCACAAAAACTAAAACTTCCTGAAGGTGTAGAACAATCTATTAATAGTATAATTACACTTATCAACACCAATACGGCTATTACAGAAACAATACCGTTAGTGTTATTTGCTACTTATATTTTAAATGAAGATTTAAATACAACCAAACAAAAATTACAAGAATTCTATAATATCATTGCTCCAGATGGTATAGAAGCTCATATCAGAAGAATCATTACTCCAAAAGCCAAAGCAACTTTAGCTTTGAGTGCCGGTATTGAATTTCCTCAAAATGTATTAAAACCAATTAATGAAGATGGTAGCGCTTACCCAGACCCTACTGCAAAATCGATGTTTGTATTTAGTCAGGCACAATTATATGCCGATACTGAAGCCGGAATTGGCTATCAATTAGAATTAGGAGGAAGTTTAAGCCCTTCTACATTTGCGATGATTGGTAGTACAGGTTTAATTCTTGAATTAGATACTTTAAAAGTCGATTTAAGCAAGAAAACCAATATTCCTGAAGCAGATGCTGACGGACGCCCTAATGATTTCGTTGGCGTTTATGCACGCGCCGTTTCGGTTACATTACCATCTAAATGGTTTCATAGCTCTGATAATGACAACAAAACACTAAGAATTGGTGCTTCAGATTTATTAGTAGGTTCTGGCGGTCTTTCTGGAAATATTTACCTGGAAACCGTTAAAAGTATTGGCACCACATTTAATTACTTTAACGACAAATTCAATTTCAATTATCCTATCGCCATGTTCGACAGGGGTGAAAATGATGCTGTAAATAAAAAAGAAATTGCCAATTATGAATCTTTAATTACCTTTTTACAAGAATTAAACAGCAAAGGAAAACCTTATGCTTTTGACTATCCTTTATCATTAACAACACTTTCTAGTTTAGCTTCTACCACTATTAAGTCCTCTACAACTTATACTTTTAGTAATGCTAAAGAATATCAAAGTTTTTTATCCGAATTAAATGCGGATAATACACTTTGGAAAACTATTGGTTCTCCGGAAAAAGGTTTTAAAATTGGTTTCAATAAATTTGATATTTCGTTTAAACAGAACAAAGTAATAGGTTCTAATATTAAAGGAAAATTACTGTTTGAAAAACTTCAGGTAACGCAAAAAGACGGCACCAGATTACCTTTCAGCTCTACATTAGAAGGTCATTTGTATGATGATGGCGATTTTAACCTTACCGCTTCTTTCCCTAAAGAAACAGCTCCGCGTGCCAACTTATTTAATCTTGTTGATTTTGATTTTTACAGTTTCGAACTAGGGAAACAAGATAGAGATTACTATATAGGGACTTCATGTTATGTTTCGTTTCCAAGCGTTGTGATGCAGCGATTAATGAAAGGGCAAGGAATTAACATTGAAAAACTTAGAATTTACAGTGACGGAAGTATCGAGGTCGAAGGTGGTTCAATCCCAATTCCTATCAACTTTTCATTAGAGCTTGGTCCAGTTAAAATGTCGGTTACAAACGTAAACTTTGGTTCTACCCAAATTAACGGACGTAAATATAATTTCTTTGGTTTTGACGGTGCTATCAGCATCAATCCACTTGGAGTTGACGCTCGTGGTGAAGGTGTCAAATACTATTACTGTACTGAAGAAGGTCACGAAGAATCGTTTATTAGAATACAAACTATTGAAGTTGATTTAATTATTCCGGGAACAGCTACAGAAGCATCTGCAATGGCCATCATCAACGGTATGATTTCACTTCCTGAACCTGGAAAATCTCAGGAATTTAAAGGACAAGTCTCTTTAAAGCTACCAAAAGCAAAAATTTCAGGTGGTGTTGCCATGCGTTTTATGCCTAAATATCCTGCATTTTTAGTAGATGCTTATATCGAACTGCCTACACCTATTCCGTTAGGATTTCTTGCTATTTCTGCTTTTAGAGGTTTGCTAGGATATAGGTATGTAGCAACCAAAGAAGCTGCCGGATTAAATAAGGATAATTCATGGTACGAGTTTTACAAACATCCAAAACCTGGAATTAATATCAATAAATTCAGCGGGCCGCCTGATTCTATGCAGTATAAATCGCCATTCTCTATTGGAGCCGGAGCTACTTTTGGAACCATTGCCGATGGCGGACATGTATTGTCTTTAAGAGCAATGCTATTGTTGTCTCTTCCTACTCTATTTTATATCGAAGCAGGATTAAATGTTATTGCCGGACGATTAGGTCTTATCGAAGATGATCCTAGTAATCCTCCTTTCTTTGCAATGGTAGCATTTGGAGACGATTCGTTAGAATTAGCTGCCGGAGCAGATTTTAGTATTCCTAAAGATAGTGGAGAAATTTTTAAGCTTCATGCTTTACTAGAAGCAGGATTCTTCTTTAAAAATCAGAAACCCTGGTATGTAAATATTGGATCCAGAAAAGACCCAATTATGGCCAGAATTCTGACTTTATTTTCTGCTAAGGCTTTTATTATGCTTTCGGCTCAGGGAATTGAGGCAGGTGCACGATTAGACTTTAAGCTCCAAAAAAGCTTTGGTCCGGCAAAAGTAAAATTGTGGGCTTATTTAGAATTAGGTGGGAAAATTTCTTTCAAACGTCCGCAAATGGGTGGTTATATCACTGCTGGTGGTGGTATTCAAATTAAACTTTGGATTATTAATGTTGAAATTGTTCTGGATACTATTTTCTCTGTAGAATCTTTTAGACCATTCCTGATTTATGCAAAACTAGAATTAAGCGTACGTGTAAAAATTGGTTTTGTCAGAGTTCGCAAAAGATTTGTTGTAGAACTTCAATGGGATATTAACCGAATTGTTGATCGTACACCTTACAGTCCGCTGCCTAAAGGAACATTTGGAGACGAGAAGGATAACCGAACATTAGAAAATGTAAAAGGTGTTCACATGCTTACCAACCAGGCTTTTGCTCTTGATTATTTCAAATCGCCAGAAGAGAAGGGCTATAATGAAAATCAATTTGACAAAGGAATGCCAAAAGCAGGGCTAATTGAAAATATAATTCCGCTGGATACGTATATCGATATTAAAATGGCAAAAGGTTTATTACCAGATCCATCATTATCTAAAATAATTGGAGGATATACTGGTGATGCTAAAAATTATACCGATATGATGCCGCCAATTGAAAAGATTGCCGGAAGACCAATTCGCCAGGTTAAACATAGATATGCCATTAAGTCAATTGAATTAAAATCCTGGAATGGTTCTGATTGGGAAAATTATCATCCTTTTGAAGCTGTTGTAGAAAACACCCCTGAAGCTCGCAGTCTGGTTTCAGCTTTACCTTGGGCACAATGGCAGAAAGCAATTGACCAGTACGACAGTATTCGTGTTTTAGCAACAGATCCTTTTTCATTTTTAAGTTCTGGAGAACCAGGATGGCATGTACCGGAACAATTCGGAATTACACCTTCAAAATTGTTCTGTGTATCTAGTAAAATTAAAAAAGAACATACTGACTTCCTTAGAAAACAAATTGGAAAGCGCTACTATGTTCCAACGCAATATACCGCTGATAAAATTGACGGATTGTTTTTTAAACTAATTGGAGAAGTTCCTGAAATTCTGGAAAACAGCCAAGTTATAGAAGGCGATTTTATGAGCATTACCGGAGAGAGAAATCCTCATAAATTCATTAAATCATTAGCATTCAAAAACTACAATGAGTTAGAAATTATTTTTCCTCAATCGGCTATCGAACCAGCGTTTAAACTTACAACACAGGCAAAAGAAGTAAAAATAAAAGCGTATACCTCAGTTATTAAAAAAGAAGGAGATAAACTGCCTGTTTATGAAATTGTCGATATAAGAAAAACTTTTAATGGAGAAGTTTCTCAAGAATTAACCTATACAAAAGCGGAATTATTAAACGAAATAATTTTATTCAGTCAAGAATCTGATCCGGTTTCTAAAACTAAAATCGACAAAATTGTAATTACGCCAATTGCGGCAAAAGCAGCAGAAATTAAAGATATCAGAAACCAAATTGCAGCATTATTTGACGATACTTACACTAGCGCAAATGGAGATTTTGTAATGTCTGGCCCTCGTGATCTTGAGAAGTATGATTTGCTAATTGCAAAATTAAACGAATTAAAAGCTAATGCCGGAAATGATAGTATTCAGGAGGAAACACCAAACGCGTTGACTTTTACTCATTATTACGGATATAAAGGAAAAGATTCGTATGCTTTTGATAAAGTAATCAAATACAATGATACTTATATTATTTCTTTCCATCCGCAGGCCAATACAACTGTGCTTCTACAAATTAACTCAAAAGGAGATATTATTAGAGAACGTTTTCTAAACGGAGTTGTGACTTCAATGCAAGTTGTAAACGGAAATGTATTAGTAACGCAAGCATTAAAAGCTACTCAATGCAAAGGAATTGGAGAAGCTGTGATCGATCTGGATTTTATTATAGGATGCGAATCTTCTATAGACGCAATGGCTATTATTGAACTTGATGACGAATTGAATTTAAGTACTGGCACACAATATCTAAACACTTATTCTTTAGGATTTAACAAAATATTGCCTTTAGCTAATAATGAATTGCTTTGGATTAATACAGTAGAAAACGAAACTCAGATCAATTGGGTCAACGGAAGCGATCGTGCTCTTATTCAGCGTGCAAAAATAAATGGAAAAGCAATTAAAGTTCTTCAGCATAGTGATACTCAATTTAGTTTGATTACAAAGGGCAAAGAAATTATTCGCTTCAATCTTAATACAAATACAAGAGTAATTTCTGTAGAGGAAACAAAAGTACTTTCTGATGCATCTGTATCTGAAATCATCGATGCGGTTATTACAGACGGAAAAATTCTGGTAACTGTTCAATTTTCAAACGGAAAATTTGGTTTGGCTCAAATTACAGGAAATTCATTAGATATTGTAAAACAAGATACCATTTTCGATTCGGCAATTTACTTATCTAATAAAACTTTAGCTGACAACTCGATTATTGCGTATAATAAAGATTACTTATTTGTTTTCGATTCAGCATTAAAGCTTATCAGATTAATTAAAAGAGGAAATGCAGTCGAAAATGCATCTATTATTCATATTCAAAATGAACCTTCTGTAAATGAAATTCTGATGCTTTCATCTAAACCAAAAGAAAAAGGAGTTTACTTCTCATTGTTTAATAATCAGTTTGAAAATTGTTCTTTATACGCTGCAGAAAATGTTACACTAAGTACATCATTATCAACATTAACAACTGGAACGACAAGTTTAACAGCACTTCCTTTAATTGCGAATGTGAATTATAACAGAGGAACTAAAAATTCTAAATTAATTACAGTTAATGATGCGATTTGTTCAAACGGATATGCCGAAGAAGATCCGGAATTAGATTATACAACCAGCGTTCAGAGTGTTGAATGGTTAAGTAAAGAGAGCTATTTCCATAATACAACAATTCCTCAAAGAGAGGCTGTACTGGAAAACCGAAAGTCAATGACAGCTGCTATACAAAATACAGTTCAGCCAATTTGGAGACCCAATACAACATATTGCTTAAATTTTAGATTAACTGATACAGTAGATGATAAAAAACCAATCGATTTTGATTATTTCTACGGATTTAAAACATTAGGACCTGTTGGACATTATCCTGTTCCTGATCCTATTCCGGAACCTTTATTACCAGGCGAGCAACCTCCGGTAAATAACGAATTGACAGATCTATCAAAATCACCATTGACTTCGTTAAGACAATATCTCGATTATAACCGTTCTTATCCAAATGCCGATGGAAGTTTATTGCAATCTAAACCTGTATTCTACGGACATGAGCAATGTAAGATCTCGATGTTTTTTACAAGTCCTTATGTGTATCATATGTTTAAAGGCTGGTCAGATTATGGCAATAAGAGAGGCGAAATCCAGGGATCATTGAATCTTATTATAAAAGATCCGCTAAATGATACCCTTATTCCCTATCCGCTTCCGGAAAAAGGAACAGTAACGTATCCAAGAGCAGAAGAAATACCAAAATGGGTAAGTGATAATGATCCTAGGATTCCGTTAGGTGTTCAGTTGGTAAATAACTTTATCAATGCTCAACCTGATATGACGTGTGGTAAACTACTAGGAGATCCTTTACAACCAAAATCTTATAGTTATGAAGTAAAACTAACTGATTTACAGCCATCGAAACTCTATACCATTTTAGCTAATAATTATTATGATGTTAAGCAAAACAAAGAAGTAGACGAAAAAGAAAATGTTTTAGTACATCAATACGGATTCCAGACTTCTCGTTACAAAAATTTTGAAGAACAAATTCAGAGTTACAATATTGATAAAGTCACAGAACGTAAAGCGTTATTTGATGTCAGTGTAAATGTAAACCAGGAACAAATTGATGCTTTATATCATCTGACAGCGGCAAAAACCGAATCAAATGCATTAAGTGATGCAATGGTTTTAAAATATCAGCATTCGTTTGATCGCGCTATTGAAGGAGTCTTAAAACTTTCTCCTCTTGATCCGGCTCAAAATACTGAAGTGAATAAAATTATTGATACCAATACAGGTAAAATCATTGCACTTTTAATTCGTAATCCGGAGCCTTTTAATATTCCTAAAATACCATTAAAGGAAATCCAGAATACTATTTCTGTGGTAACTATTACAGAAGGCGAAAAGAAAGCATACACTAAAAACGACGCTTACAAAGTATTGCATTCAAAAGATTATTCGCAGGTATTGATCATGCATGACGGTAAAATCATTACAGAACCTAATCTGTCTATCATGTTTGATTACAGAATGTGGAGTAACGAAGTAATTGCAGTAAATGAAACACGAGTATTGACTTCATCAATTGACAAGCAAGACATACAAGTACAACTACAAGAAGAATCAGAAAATATAAATCTTTAAAAAACAATAAAAAATGAGTTCTATAAATCTTCAAGCCAGCCAGACTTCGGGCTGCGAAACTTATATAGCAATCGTTGTTGATGAATCGGGTTCGATAAACACCAATGAAGCACAACAAATTAAAGATGGACTTACTGCCTTTATTACGTCTCAGGCTCAAAGTAAAATCACCCTTTCATTAATCGGAATGTCTGACAGCGATACTGCTGTCAGAACCGATAATGTTATTCAGAAAAAAATTGCTGGAAATGAACAAGATTTTTTAAGTTGGATTAATTTATATGGAAATGGTAAAGTTACTATCCAGTCTGATTACTGGGCATCTGGTTTGCAAACTGCTAAAAATTTACCTGTAAATCCTGATATTGTCTTCGTTATAACTGACGGAATTCAGGTAAATAATTCTGAATTTTTAAAAGGTTTATTCACTGATTTAAATCTAAAATCACAGGTTTTTGTTTATGGCGTTACGAGTACTTTAGAGGATATTAAGGAATTAACTACACCTTTAAACACCTTTTTAGAAAGAACACCTAAATTAAAGGAAAATAAGCTTTCGGCCCTGGATTCAGATTATATTAGAGTTCCGGATTTTACCACCTTAGGAACAGAATTAAATAAACTTGCTGCTGATTTGACTACGGCTCAAATAGGTTGTATCCCGAACGTAAGCATTATCAAAAGCAATATTGTTTACCCTGTTTTAAACAAAGGTATAACAATAAGCAAGCAAGCGGGAACACTGGTTCTTCGAAACAAAAGCCGGGTTCCTCTAAGCTTAAGCTCCGGAACAAAGATACACAGTGTGGGAAGTTTAAATGGTGTAATTTTTAAACTTCAGGACGCTGTTACAATTCCGGGTTCGGCACAAATTGAAGCCGTAGTTCGAATTGAAGGAAAACCATTGGCACTTGGTAATTTTTCTACTCCGATTGTTTTAAATAATGTTAAAAATCCATACGGTTTTAGTATCAATTTTAAAGTTGGTAAAGATTCATCAGTAATTGATATTACTTCAGGAAAAACAAACATGCAGTCTACCTATTTGCAAATTGCAGCTGCAGGCTCGAAAGGAGTTGACAGTACAATGGGAATTCATCTTCGATGGCTTCTTGCAGGTAAATTAGGAGAAAATCATCTACCAAAAGGAGATTTATATAAAGGAGAAAAAATTAATTTTAATAAACCAAAAGACTTTGTAAAACTGTACAGAGCTCCGTATACCAAAGTAAGTCACACTTTAGATTTAACCCAAAAACCAAATGTTGTTGATAATCAAAAAGCATTATGGATTTACAAAACAACAGATTCGAAGAGATCGATTTATGTTACATTTCAAAATAAAACAAAATATAAGTCGCTTAAAATTAGTATAGATCCATTAGTTAGTCCCGTTGCTTTTTTACAAGCATATGGAAACAATTTGATTGAAATTGAAAATAAAAACGAACTGTTTTTTGCTGCTGAATTAAACTTTTCATCTATAACATCTTCTAGCAATGTTAAATTAGAAACTTTATCTGTTGCCGAAAATACTATTATTGCAGCCAAAAGAGTAACCAATCGAAAAACCTATTCCTCAACACAAGTAAACAATATTCGTTTAATTGCTGAGAATGGAAGAAGTATTCGATTAAAAGCCAACAACTGTCTTTTGAGTGCTATCGATTTTGAATATTACGCTGATTTTATCACTCATGCCAATACTAACGCAGACTGGAATTTAAAAGGAGAATATGGTTTAAGCGATAATGACGTTAAGGTTTTTGAACAATTAGAACCAAAAATCAATGCAGTTCACGGAAAATGGCTCAAATACAATGATGATGAATATGTAAATATTGCCAATTATAAAGAAAAATGGAACAGACCAACTATTCCAGATGATAAAGGCGACAAAAATATTAAGTCAATTGTTGAACGTTATATCGAATTAAGTGAAAATCCAAATGATCCAACTGCATTAGAACCTATCAACTTTGGAGATCTTGATGAAAATAAAGAACCAGAACCGGGAGAAGAACAAGACGATGCTTCAAAAATATCTAATCTTGATTTATTAAATATTGCGGCAAACGATTATCATATTGCTCGTATGTTAGGTTTAGGTTGTATTGATATTGATGATGAAGTTCTCTCCGGAGAGTATGTTTATCTAACAGAATATACCACTTTTGGTGATTTAGGAAATGGTGCCGGACCACGTGAAGTACAGCATCTTTCTATGAGTATTCCAACTTCTATCGCCACAGAACGTTTTTCTCTTCCTGTTCAATTAAATAAAATTGAAACTGGTTTAAATGTAGGTTCTGATGAAAATCAAAATGCTCAAATTACAGATCCAAACGGATACAGTTTTGATGGTAAAAAAAGATATATCAGTTTATTTATGGATGATGTTATGGATTATGACATTAATCCTGAATTCTTTAAGTCAACAGTAGAATATGACGGAAGTTCATTCACATTCCCAATTTATGTAGGTGTCGATTTTAAAATTGATGGAGAAACAGGCTGGAGAAAACCAGAGTTATCCTTTGATTTAGAATATCGCAATGTCGATAAAAACCTTAATAAATCTTATTATGAACCAGTTCCGATTATTATTCCTGAATCTGGTAAATCAATTTTAAATGTTCGTCAGGAAGAAGTTGGTAAAAAAACATACATCTACCAGGGATATGGTATTAACATTTTCTCAAGAGCAACAGCAGGAAGACAAATCAGTATTGAATCTGATATTAAACCTGCAAACAATTTAATGCCTCCAACTGGTATTAATACATTGCTAGTTACTGAAGAAAACCCATTGATGTTTACATCTCAGACAGAACAAGAGCGTCTTGGAAAAATTATAGGAGACGATCAAACATTAGTTAGGATTTTGTTCGACTATTACTCAGCTCAGGAATTATTAAGCTATACTGTTCCTTTAGAAATGTCTGCTGAAGAAGCAGAGAAAAACACAAAAAGTATTTTTCCTGATAGTGAAGAGATATTTGCAGATCATTTTAAACTATACTACAAAGACGGACTTCCTGAAGTAGAGTACGGCGAAATTGATAAAATTGATAACTCTGATGAACTTACTTCAATTATTACAATAAGAGAGTATAAAGTTCTTAGCAGCGGCGAAGAAGTTAAAGTAACATTAACAGAAAATAATAAAACAAGATTTACCGGAGGAATTCTAACAGTTGGAGATCAAAATTATGTAATTCAAAATATTAAGGTTTTTATTAAACCAAAACAACGTCCTCAAGACCCCGACGAATTTGATTATGCTAACATAACAGTGCTTAAAAAAGAAGTAAGTGACAGCACTCATTCTGATGGAGATGCAACTATTGATTCTGACCAAATTAAAGGCATTGCAATGCCTGAGAGTAAATTGTGTACTCTGGTTCAAAACATGTTAACAGACGCTAACTGGCATAAACCTGAAATTGATTTTAAAGTACAATATCCTGCAAGTTTAAATGAGGTTCATCGTGAAGTTATTCAGCCGGAAAGCGAAAATACAAAAGAGCTGCAACTAGAAAAAACAAGAGGTATCTGGGAATCTGCCAGGATCGAAAGAGTGTTGGAAGCTACATACAAAATGGATAAAGACGGTCAATATGAATTGGATAAAGATAAAAATCCAATCAAATTAGCTGACGAAAAACACTTAGGTTTATATCAAATTACTTTTACTGATTTTAATTTACCTCAGCATCCTCAGTTTAAACCAGAAAACGAAAACTCGGTAGAATGGTCGAATGGTATTGTTCGTTTGTTTACAAAAAGCGCTGTTAAGGAAGGAGTTTCGGTTCCGGTAAAAACCAGAAAAGAGTTTAAAGTTGTTCGAACCGAAAATATTGGTAAAACTGGAAATTTAATTTTATATGTAAACGATACCGATTTCAAATTAGGAGATTATGTAAATCAAATAATGGATGAAAACCACGATGAAATCATTGTTGGTGATCGAGAAGTAAACTATTATCCTAGTTATAAAGTATATCTGTATAAAGATCAAGCTTCTGGAATTACTAAAGAAAATATTCAGCCCAAAGCAGGTGAAAGTACACACTACTCTATTTTCGGGATAAGCTCTCGTGCTGTTCGACCAACTTTCGAGTACAAATCAAAAATTAGTATTCCTAGTCCGATGTATGCTGTTAAAGTTGAAAAGGCCGAAAAGCCTGTAATTACAGAAGGCTATAATTTATATGCCACAAGACCTGATTTTTACAATCGTTCGACTTTTACTTTTACTACTCAATACAAAAAAGATCGTAAACCTTATGGTGCATTACATTATAGAGCCAATGAGCAAGATTTTCTGAATCTTTTATATGAAACAACGACTATCAATACGATTCGTGAAGAACTAAATAAACTTGGAGGGAATGAAGAATCTGATTTTGACCAAAGATGGAAAAACTTTTTAAACTTTAATTATCATGAAACTAATAGTCAATACAAAACCTTTCCTGAAAATGGATCTGGTTCAAAATATAGACTACCATTACCGGATAATAAACAGTTTATAGCCTTAATTAATGATTTTATCGAATGGCATAATAAGGCACAGATTAATCCGGATTTTAAAGAGCCTAAAATTACTTCATTAACAGCACTTAATAAGGTAATAATCTCAAAAGGAGTCGAAAAACCAATTTTGGCAGCTTATTTCATCGAAGAAGCGATAAAATCAGCCTATGTTCCGTTAACAGAAGTACCCGTTGTTTATGAATACATTAAAGACAAAAATTATGTCCCAACCAATAAAAAACAAACTATTAAAGACAAAAATGGTCATGCCTTAAAACCAACTGATCCGGATTTTGACATTGCCCCAATGATGAAGATCGTTAATGAAACTGACAATATAACGCAGTTTACCGATTTTAATTTGGATGGAAACTCGCAAAGTATTTATTTCTATGCGGTACGCGAAATGGATATTAAGATGAATTTCAGTGAACTTAGTGATCCTATAGGGCCTGTAAAACTGGTAGCTTCAAATCCGCCTCAAACACCGGAAATTAAGAGAATCATGCCAATTCTTGAAAATCAGGTTTTAGGAATTAAACCTTCGATTCAGTTTGAAATAAATACTTATCAGCCGGAATATAAAATTGGGAAAATCAATGTTTATCGCGCCTCTTCAATGCTGGATGCACAATCGATAAGAACGATGACACTGGCTAAAGAAATTTTAATTGATGAAGATACTTTATCTAAAGAGTTTGATAATGTCTGGACGGTTTATGACGAATTTGAAGATTTAGATTTTGTTCCGTTTGGCGATGGTCTTTTCTACCGAATTACGGTTTCAAGAAAAATCGAATATGCAGATCCTGCTTCGACTAAAGAAAATCCCATTATAAATATTGACTATGCGCCCTCTCAGCCTTCAAAAATTACAGCTACAGTAATTGCTGATACTATTTCGCCTGAATCTCCTCTGTTAGAAGCATCAGGAAATGTAACAGGAGCAAATGCAGAGGTCTTAAAACCAGTGATTTTCAATTGGAAAAAAACAGTTCATAATGGTAAATATCATTTATATAAAATGACCCGCTCAGGAAATTGGGAAAAAATTCATGAAGTTTCTTCTAACTTAAATAATGTCATTCTCCCGCTGGAAAGTGTAAAATCTTTTACAGATGAATTAATTATTAAAAATGAAGATGGTGAAAGAATTTATCATCATTTCAAATTAATTTCTGAAAACTCATCAGGAATGTTTAGTAGTGAAGAAAAAATCTTAACTCTTTAAAATTCTATTTAGTACCAATGAAGTCATTTCATTGGTACTAAAATCAAGCTAATCAATAAAATTTAAAGCAAGAAATAAAATTAAACAACATGGCAACAACACGCAGAAATGATATTCGCACTAAATTCCAGGACAAGGACATACCAACACAAAATGACTTTGATCTGATTTTTGACAGTTTCGTTCATAAAGATGAAGACAAAGCTAATTTTCAAATAGTCGAAGCTGGTACATCAAATGAACATTATGTTACTCCGGCACTTTTAAAAGCTATTTTTCAAAATTCCGGAATTCTTTCCGGAAACGGCTATGCTCCTTACAAAGAATACGAAGACGATTTTACCGGTTTATCAATAAAATTAGAATTTTCTCCTATTGAAAACAGTGCTAAAGTATTTAAAAATGGGCAGTTATTAGAAGAAAATCAAGATTATACATTAAATCATAATACTGGAGTAATTACTTTTTCCGAACAAATTACCCATCGCAATATTGAAATTAATTATTGGTTTAAGAATACCAATCCAACCTCTGATAGTTCTGACTCAATGTTTGGTAAAGCATCTGTTCCTTACAAAGAAAACTTTGGTGAACTAACTTTTAATAGTGACACTATTACGTTAAAAGAAACACCTCTGACGTACAGTGCCAGAATATATAAAAACGGTCAGCTGCTTAGAGAAAATAAAGACTATTCTATCGTTGACGGTAGTAATGTCATTAAGTTTTCTGCACCAATTAGCAATCGTAATATTGAAGTTGATTATTGGTATGCTGGTCCAATTTCTTTAACAGATCCGGAATTAAATACAAAATATGTTGATTTAACTACAAATCAATCTGTTAAAGGAAATAAAACTTTTACAGAAACTGTTGAGAGTAACGGTTTTATTAAAACTGGCGGAGCTTCTAATCAATATTTAATGGCAGATGGTTCTGTTACGACATCTACAGCTTCTGATTATGATGCCGGGCATGCTCCTTTTGCTATCCCGCTAACGGGAGGATATCAAAAATTTAGTAACGGCTTAATATTACAATGGGATTACATAATGAATGGTTCTACTAATTATGCTTTCCCTATTGCGTTTCCAAATAGAGTAGGCAGTATCGTTCTCTCTACCTATAGACGTGATTCTGGGAATAAAGGTTTTAATCATGTTTACAATGTTACAAACACATCATATAATGCAATTATTGATGGTAGTACCGGATACATGTTTGCAATTGGTTATTAATAATAAAACTTTAAAATAAAAAATAATGTACAAAGGATCATACAACGAAAACGGAGAATACACAGGCTTTTATGTTGAAGGAATTCATGAAAATATTCCGCAACCCAATCTTGAACTAAGCGAAGAAGAATGGCAGCAGGCTTTATCTAAAAATTACAAAGTAATCGATGGTAAACATACCTACTCTGCTTTCGTTCAAAGCCAGGATGATATTCTGGAAAATTTAAGAACAACCAGAAACATATTACTTGCTGAAACTGACTGGACTCAAGTAGAAGATTCTCCTCTTTCTGAAGAGAAAAAAACAGAGTGGAAAAATTACAGACAGGAACTAAGAGACTTAACTGATCTCGATGACTTAACAACTATTGTTTGGCCTTCAAAACCATTGTAATAAAAATAATTGCTCAATATTTTTTTAATGGTTTTAGAAAACAAAAAAACAACATTATTACTTACTAAAACATAATGTATGGAAGAAAACATAACATATAAACCCTTTGCACATTTAAACAGTTATACTCCGGTAGAAGGTGAACAGGTTTATTACAATACCGAAAAAACTTTAGCAGTTAACAAAAATGATTGTTTGAAAGGAACAACCGGAAATCCTGTCACTTTAGCTGCTGGTGCCAATAAATTTGTCTCGCAAATAAGTATTGACGATGCTAATGAACAAGCTCAATCATGGCTTCAGGCAAATGTTCAGGCTTATGCCAACAATATTGGAACCTGCACTATTAGACCTACCGCATGGCGTGGAGCAAATCCTTCATGTGTATTAGAACCGCCAACAACATTATTGCCTTTTGATTATATGGTAATTAAATACAAATGGGCTCCAGGCGCAGGTGTTGATTTAGATACTTTTACAGGTTTTATAAATACTGGTCTAAGTGCTTTAGATAAAAAATGGGTAGGATTTGGACTCGGAAATGAAATTCCGACTAGCGCAACTGCACAGGATTCTTACATTATGTGGGGCGGTGACATTCGGGATGTAACAGGTACCGAAACTTGTTTGGTAAACTTTAAAAAAGTAAAAGAAGTTTATTCTAATCTGAATGATGTTCAAATTAGAATGGCTGGAGTTTGGTGGGTTTCTAAGGCTAGCGGAAATATTGATGTAGAAATTACCACTTTCCTTGGCGGTACAATGATAAAAGAAGGTAAAGACATTATAAATAATGACGGTAACCAGGTACAGCAATTAAATTTTTCGAAAAATATTTCAGTACAGGGCACGCAGCTTCCGATAGACCAGGCTACTCCTATTGGATACATTAACTATTCTAATAATCAATCAACTGCAAAGGTTGTAATAACTTATTAAAAATATGGAAAACACAGGATATAAGTCTTTTGCTTTTTTAGAAAAATACTATACAGATAACAATACTTCAACCGAAGAAATTAAACCGAATGTAGCCACAGATCCAGATTATATTGCACCCGCTTTAGATACAACAATGTGCCCTCCCGTCAATCGATTTTATAATACGCAACAAACCAAAACTGTTACAAAAAACAATTGCTCTCCCGGAGAAACAGGTACTGAAGTTCAACTTATTGCTTATGCAAATCAATTTGTATCGTATGAAAATATAGCTGATGCAAATAATCAGGCTATTATTTGGCTCGAAAACAATGCACAAATTTATGCGAATAATTCAGGAACTTGTATTGCTGATTCAATACCTCCTACAAGTCCGTTTTTAAGTGTGTCTTCGATTACTCCAAATTCATTAATATTATCATGGACTCCATCAACAGATAATGGGATACTTGCGGGTTATGATATATATCAAAACGGAGTTTTACTTACTTCAACTTCATCTGATGTACTTCGCTGTCCTATCACAGGTCTATCTGCAGCTAGTACGTACACTTTTTATGTAAAAGCAAAAGATGTAGCAGGAAATTCAAGTAATAGTAATGTATTAACTATTACAACGCTTCCTTCTACCTTATCTCTGGCTGCTGTACAATCTGTAATTTTCGAAAAAAGATCCAGATCCTGGGATGACTGTAGAAATGCTCTTGCCGCAGATTTACAATATACCGATAATACGTTTATGGGTGCAGCTGTAACTGCAGATAATTTGTTGTATTATTTAAATAGATATAGGGGTGTTATTGATACTTCATCAATTACTATCAAGCCAAAATCTGCTAAAATAAAATTTAAGTTTGCCGAAAACACAGTTGGTAATGCTTTGACTTTTAATTTGTTTGGATCTAATATTCAAATTCCAGTTAATCAAGAATTTCAACTTCCTGATTGGAATGACTGGGACAATAGTACTTTTATCAATAGTATTTCTGTTCCTCGTAATTCTACAACGTACAACGAAATAAATTTGACTCCTGCTCAATTAGACCTACTAGTTTCGGGGCAAGCCTATAACTTTTTCCTAATTTCTAATGGTGATAAAGAATCTTATGATCCTATTTCAAATAACAGACCTGTACTATCAATAAGCGCTGAAACTGGACAGGTTTATCTGGAATGTTTATTTTAATAAAGACAATTTCATAATAAAATAAAACCGGCTGATTTAGAAATAAATCAGCCAAATAAAATTTAAAAAAAATACCATTTAGTGCCACAAATTAAATACCACAAAAATGCACACCAATCACAACAGAATAAAAGTATCTGACTTAGAAACAGATGATCCAGACAAAATTTTAGTTACCAATTCAAAAGGCGAATTAGAATTTATACCCACAAAAAATATCAAGGTTGATAGTTACAATGCGTTAGATTATGATCAGGAAGGTAAAGCACTTGATGCCAGACAAGGTAAAATTCTAAAAGATTTGATTGATAATTTTAATCAATCTAATCACCAACAACCTTATTTAGATGAATTAATTCCAAATATTTATTCTCCAAATACGACAAATAATATAATTATAAAGGGTTCATTCTTTACACCTGAAACAGTTGTTGCTATACAAGGACAGATTATTAATTCTTTTAAATTTAAAAGTGATAATGAAATTCATGTTAATATAACAACTGGCCAAACAGATGGTACATTTAACGTTACAATAAATAATGGAATTTCTAAAACATTTGCAGATGTATTTTCAGTTTTATTAGGAACTGTTTATGATTCTGTCGAATCTGATTGGATTGATAAAGTAAACATCAATGTTAAAGAAAAAGGTACTGCTTTGTGTATCAGTGATACCGTAAGAGCATCTGGGAAATGGACTAGGTTAATAGATGTTTCGAAAAATTTTTCAATTCGTTTTCATATGCCATTTTCACCATTATCTAAAGGTGGAATAGATAGTTTTGTAACTATTAAAGACAAAAACACTAACGAAACTAAATTTTATATTGAAGATTATGGCCGTATGGAAGGTGATGATCCTAATAGGGTTTATTTTGGAATTAATGGCCAACAAGTTGGATACTTACAAATAGATCGCAGCAAATATTTAGAGTTAAGAAAAGTTGGAAATATTGTAAATGCATATGTTAATGATGGAAAAGTTTTAATTGCAACAGTAAGTAATACAGCTACATTTCCAAATAATCTACAGTTAGCTGTCAGTTTATTAAATTCCGATGTTCGTAACTTAAAATATATCGAACTAATATCTTAAAAAATGCACACAAATCACAATAGAATAAAAGTATCTGATTTAGAAACAGATGATCCAGACAAAATTTTAGTTACCAATTCAAAAGGAGAATTAGAATTTATAGCCACAAAAAATATCAAAGTTGATAGTTATAATGCGTTAGATTACATTCAAGAAGGTAAAGCTCTTGATGCCAGACAGGGAAAAATTTTAAAAGATTTGATCGACACTATTAATACATTGTTGCTTTCTGATAATGTAAATCTAAACAATATTCAGAAGCTGGCAGATGCAATCGAAGTTGTACAGAACTCACTTAATATTATTTTAGTAGATGACCTTATAACTGGCGGAAGTACAAAAGCGCTTACTGCAGAACAAGGAAAAGTTCTTAAAGGATTTATTGATGCATTAACCTTTAATAAAGTTGATAAGGTTCCGGGAGAAAGATTAATAAGTGCAACGGAAATTACAAAACTTTCAGGTATTGAAGCTGGTGCGCAAATAAATCAGGATATTAGTGGTAAACAGGATATCAATAATCAAATTTTCGTAAGTACATCAGGACCGGTTCAAGATTCGTGGCATGGAAAGCTAGTGACTTTCACTGCTAGTGTAACTATAACTGTTCCTGCTACAGGATTAAGACCCGGTTTCAATTTTGAAGGTATTATTGATCCTGCTTTTACAGTAAATACTGCTCTAACAGCCCCAAAAACATGGTCTGGAAGTTATTTCGGCTCACCAATTCCTGAAAATAGCATTTTTTCATTTGTACAAAGAGGAAATGACAGTAATAAAATTTCAATTTATGGATTATTATGAGATTTAGAAAAACGATTTTCTCCCGCAAAAAACGTAATTTTTATCTCTATTTTAAAACTAAGGGAAGTTCTTCTACTTTTAACATACAAATGACAAAGATTACAAATGTCGCAATACATGTTAAGCTAGTAGGTCTTACATCAAATTATGTTTATTTTCAGGGATTAGCTACTGATAATCAAAATTTCAACTTATCAAATAATACTATTGGTGAAGAAATAGGTTATTTTCTTTCAACAAAAGAATTGGTTTGCACATACATTAATTTGCCAGGAAAAAATATAACAATGCTTGATTTTTCTAGGATCAGATGCACATGGTCTTCAGCGAATCAATTACAGAATAACGACATCACAACATGTATTTGGGGTGGAACACATCTTTTAACGTCTACCGTGGGTTATGATTTTTCTGGTAATGCAAATTTCACCAGTTCAATGCTTCCTAGCGATACTGCCTCAAACGATAAAATCACTGTTTTAAATGTTGCAGAAACTAAAGTTACTGATATTTATTTTTTATTGAACAATTTTGAAAATTTACGAGAATTATTTTTTGGAAATTCTAAAGACAATTTTGAATTTCTTTCTCCAATTACCAGTACAAAACTTGCAAATTTTACAATAAAATGGGTACAAAACAGTATTACTAATTTGACATTTACGAACTGTCCAATGCTAAAATTTATAGATTTTGTAGGCATAAAAGTTTTAAACATTTCAATTGATAATTGTCCCTTATTCGAAAGTATAAACGCATGGAACAATACTCCCATATTAGATATTAATAGAACAGGATCTTCCAAAATTAGAGCACTTAATATTGGCGGTAATAGTTTTACATCGTCCATTAAAGACAAATTAATAGATTACTGTGTGAACGATGGTGTTCTAAATGGAAATTTAGCTATTGGAAAAACTCCAAATCCTCCTACAAACGCAACAGGACTTTCAATTTTACGATCAAGAGGCTGGACAGGAACCTCATTGCAATAATTAATCCTCTTAGTAAGTTTTTTTTCTAAAAACTTGCTAAGAGGATTATCGGATAATTGTACATTTTAAAATGAATTTAACTATTTACAGATCTGATATCTTAACAACAAAAAATAACAAATAATTACGTTAACCAAATAATACCACAAAAATGAGTACAAATTATAATAGAATAAAAGTATCTGATTTAGAAACAGATGATCCAGATAAAATTTTAGTTACAAATTCAAAAGGTGAATTAGAATTTATAGCCACAAAAAACATCAAAGTTGATAATTATAATGCGTTAGATTATGATCAGGAAGGTAAAGCACTAGATGCGAGACAGGGTAAAATTCTAAAAGATTTAGTAAATAACAAAACAGATAAAGGTGGTTTTCAAGGTACAGCACAAGATCTAGCAAATTCTATTCCTGATCTTAATAGTTCTAATTTAAAACTTGGAAGTTATCCGTCAACAAGAAGTGATGGACAATTATCCATTAATAAAGTTTTAAGTACGGATGCAAGTGGCAATTTAAAATTATATTCTTTACCTATATCTCCCACTTATCCTGCGCCATATCTAACTGAAATTCTACCTTATATTTTTTTACCAAATACAACCGGAAACATTATTTTAAAAGGCTCGTTTTTTACTCCAAATATGACAGTAGTAATTCAAGGTCAAACTGTTAATTATCTAAAGTTTAAAAGTGATAACGAAGTGCATGCCAATGTTACTAGCGGAAGTGAAGAAGGTTCGTTCGGTATTACTTTAAACAATGGACTTTCAACTACTTTCGAGAATGTATTGATAATAGTTTTAGGCACAGTATTTAAACCGTTAACTTCTGAGTGGACACTAACAGAGCCGATAAATGTTGATAACGATAAAGTCTTTACTCAGACGTGGAATTCTTTAGGTACTGCTGTTTGGAGTAAAGTTTTTGATAAAACTAAAAATTATAGAATTGGATATCAATGTAGCAGAACTCCTTTAGGGCCTGCTTATCAATTATACAGGGAGGCTCAATTTTCATTACATAAAGTATCAGATAATACAAAGGTTTTTTCTACAGCTTTTTCGGAAGAGAGTTCAGGAAGAGTACATTTAGAATATTATAGTTTAATGGATAATGCTAATGATTTTTTGTATACAGGTCCAGCAAATTTATTTGATTCTAGGGATTGGATTCCTGAATTTAGAGCTGTATCTGGAATAATGTATTTGTACTTGAATGGGGTATTAGTTTACACATTTAATCAACCGGTATTAGATGATTACTATCTAAAAGTTTATGTAAAATGTTATGATTTATCTAAAATAAAATATATAGAAACTACTTAAAAAAACAAATAATTACGTTAACCAAATAATACCACAAAAATGAACACAAATCACAACAGAATAAAAGTATCTGACTTAGAAACAGATGATCCAGGTAAAATTTTAGTAACAAACGAAAAAGGAGAGTTAGAATTCAGCGAAACCATGCCAGGTAAGCAAGATTTACAATCTGTTTTGGAGGCAGGTAATTATGCAACAAAAAACATGTGGATTGGTAACGGTGACGAAGGCATGCAGATTTTTGTTGGAGCAGAAAGTGAAGATGCGGTTCAATTAGGATCTGGCGGTATGGCTGGTCTAAGTCGCAAATCAACTTTTATTGGTAAAAATGCAGGTAACGGAACGATACAAGAAATGGTTACTGCTTTGGGTTATTATGCAGGAGCTGGAAATCAATACCCGAGAGCTATTATATTAGGAGCTGCAGGAGGAACAGTATATACAACTGCACCTAATCAATTGGCAATAGGAACAAATGATTCGAATAAAACTATTCGTTTTAATACAGATGTACAGACTGATTTAGATTTAAATTTTCCATCAACAAGCGGAACTTTAGTTACATCTAATAATTTTAAAACTATAAATGGAGAATCTATCCTTGGGACCGGAAATATTGATTTATCAAAACAAGACATTTCTAACCAAGTAGAAGTAAGCACAAGTCAATCTATTCAGTCTGACTGGCATGGCAAAACAGTATTCTTTACTACCAATTGTACAATTACTGTTCCCGCTTCATTACAAGAGAGCTTTATTTTTAATGGAATCACATTACCCGGAGTAAGTATAACATGGGCAATTACTGCTCCACACACTTGGTTATTTGGAATACCAGCTGTAACTGCCGAAAAACAAATTTTCACATTTACAAAAAGAGGCAATACAAATGGCATTTTATTATTAGGAGTATAATCATGAGTGGCTTATTACAAAATACAGTTTTTGGACGAAATAAATTAACTTATAAACCTTTTATTTCTACATGGAAAACGGATAACATTACTAGTGGTTCTACTGCTAATAATCAGATAAAACTACCATTGATATCAAATGGTAGTTATGATTTTAATATAGATTGGGGTGATGGAACTTCATCTGTTATTACAAATTATGCATCCGCAATACATACCTATAGTGTACCTGGAACATATACAATAACTATTCTAGGTAAATGTAAGGGATGGTCATTCTATAATAACTCGGGTGACAGATTAAAAATATTATCTATACAAAAATGGGGAAGTATTCAATTAGGGCTGCCAATGACCAGCGTAATAGGCTGTTTTTATATGTGCTCGAACCTAACATTGATAGATGTTGAGGATGTTCTCCAAACTTCTGGTTTTAATTCTTTTTATGCCATGTTTACTGGTTGTACAGCAATAACAACAATTAATAAACTTAATGAATGGGATGTTTCAAAAATAGGCAATATGATGTTTGTGTTCAGTAACTGTTCATTATTCAATCAAAATATTGATAAATGGGACACATCATTGTGTGTTAGTATGAGTGGTATGTTTAATGGCGCTACATTATTTAACCAAAATATTGGAAATTGGAATACTTCAAAAGTCACAGATATGAGTGTAATGTTTCAGTCCGCTAGAGCATTCAATCAAGATATTGGTAAATGGGATACTTCTTCTTGTACTAATATGTCTGTGATGTTCAGCGGTGCAACAGCTTTTAATCAACCTATTGGCAATTGGGATGTTTCAAAATCAAAAAATATGTCAACTATGTTTCAGGTCGCCACAACATTTAACCAAGATATTAGTAAATGGAATACTTCTTCGTGTACTAATATGTATAATATGTTTGGTAATGCTACAACGTTTAACCAAGATCTTGGAGAATGGAATACATCAAAAGTTATTAATATGTCTTATATGTTTAAAGGCACTGCATTTAATAAAAATATTGGCTTATGGGATACGTCATCATGCAATAATATGTCTTATATGTTTAATAATGCCTTGAATTTTAATCAAGATATTAGTGGCTGGAATACGTACAACGTAAACAATATGTCTAATATGTTTAATGGTGCCACCGCATTTAATCAAGATATTAATGACTGGAATACGTACAACGTAAACAATATGTCTACTATGTTTAATGGTGCCACCGCATTTAATCAAGATATTAGTGGATGGAATACGTCCAGCGTAAACACTATGGCGGCAATGTTTAGCAATACTTCTTCATTTAATAAACCTATAGGAAACTGGAACACTAATAACGTAACAAATTTTGCAAGTATGTTTCAAGATGCAATCGCATTTAATCAAGATATTGGAAATTGGAATATTTCAAAAGGCGATACATTCAACCTTATGTTTGGAAATGCTCAAGTTTTTAACAATGGAGGAAGCAATAGTATTAATAATTGGAATTTTAAAACTACGGGAGTAATAAATATGGCTCTACTTTTTTTAGGAGCCAAACTATTTAATCAACCTATTGGAAGTTGGAATGTGACAAGGGCAAATTTGATGAACTCAATGTTTCAAGGTGCCATTTCTTTCAATCAGGACATCAGTTCCTGGGATGTTTCAAATGTTACTTTATTCCAGAATATGTTTTTAGACGCAACCTCATTTAATCAAAATATCGGTTCTTGGAATGTTTCTAATGCGCAAAATATGGTTTCAATGTTTTCAGGTGCTACCGCATTTGATCAAAATATTGGAAACTGGAATATTTCAAATGTAACAAACTTTTCATACTTCATGCAAAATAAAACTGCTCTGACTTTCTCACGTGCTAATCTGGATGCTATTTATAATGGATGGAGCACAAGACCTGTTAAACCCTCAATTCGCATAAATTTTAATGGTGCAAAGCCAACCTCTGCCTCAAGTGCAGGAAAAGCAATTCTAGCATCTTCTCCAAATAATTGGATTATACAAGACGGAGGAATATAAGCAGAAAAAATTATCACAACCAATTCCATAAAAAGGGAATAGTTTTATACTATTCCCTTTTATTGTAATATTTTTTTCCAAAATTTTCTAAACCTTACTCTCTCTATAAATCAAATACTCCTTCCTCATTTTCTTAAAATCCTGCAAACCTTCTTTCCAGCTGTTTCTTATTTCCTGTTCTGAGATTTCAGCTTCGATTTGCTGTTGCAGTTTTTCATTTCCGGCGCGAATAGAGAATTTTCTTTTATCAAAAAATTTCGATTTGTCTGCTGTAATTTGATAAGCTTTTATTAGCCATTTAATCTCTAACTTATTAATTCTTGGGATTGCCGATAAATCTTCGCCATTACATTCTACTCCATTGTACAACGGATCTTTGTCTCCAAAATTCGGTTTCGGAGTAAAAGCAAAATCACTTTTAGGTAAATAAGGCGATCCGTAAATCTGAAATTGTTTTTCCGTTCCGCGTCCCATGCTTACATTCGTTCCTTCAAAAAGACACAAACTCACATATAAATTAATCGATTGATCGTTAGGCAAGTTTGGCGAAGGACGAACAGGTAAACTATACGCCATATTTCTGGTATAATTGAGACACGGAATAACGGTTAGTTTACATTGAACTCCATCTTTCAGCCATTTTTGTCCATTGATCATTTTGGCTTCTTCCCCCAAAGTCATTCCATGAAGTAAAGGCGTTGGATGCATTCCGATTCCACTTTTAAAAGCAATATCCAAAACTGGTCCGTCTACAATCCCAATATTCGGATTCGGACGATCCAGCACAATCAGCGGAACATTATTTTCAGCGCAAGCCTCCATAATTCTGTGCATTGTAGAAACATAAGTATACAAACGCGTTCCTACATCCTGCAAATCAAAAACCATGATATCAATCCCTTTTAATTGTTCAGGCGTTGGTTTATTGTTTTTTCCATAAAGAGAAGTAATCGACAAACCTGTTTTTGAATCAATTTCGTCAGACACATGCTCTCCTGCATCGGCAGTACCTCTAAAACCGTGTTCCGGTGCAAAAATCGTTTTGATCTTGATATTTTTCTGAACCAAAAAATCAACCAAATGAGTTTTCGTATCGATAATTCCGGTTTGATTGGTTACAATCCCAATTGTTTTTCCTTTTAGCAAAGGCAAATAAGCGGTATAATTTTCGGCTCCAGTTTTTATTTTTTGTGCAAAAGATACTGTCGTGATCAATATGCCTATTATAATTAGTTTTTTCATATAATTTAGTTTTTTTTGCCACAGATTAGAGGATTAAAAAAGATTTCTTTATTTGGTTTACGCTTAGTTTTTTTACACAGATTTTACAGATTTAAGCTGATCAACACAGATTATAAAATTCACATTAAATCTGCCAGAATCCGCAAAATCTGCGTGAAACAAAATCATTTTAATCCTCTAATCTGTGGCTAATTTTTTCGCTCGATTCAGCAAATCAACACAGAATATAATTCAAATTAAATCTGCCAGAATCCGCAAAATCTGCCTGAAACAAAATCATTCTAATCCTTTAATCTGTGGCTAAATTTTTCACTCGCAAATTAAATTCGTGGAAATTAGTGTAATTAGTGGCGAACTATTTTTACTCATTAATTTGCCTCCAAATTTTAGCACTAAAATCATCTTTATACATTAATCTATTCGTTCTGGTTGGGTTTACGCGATTCGTCAAAATAATTAAAAACCTGTTATCATCAGGATTCATAAAGAAAAAAGTTCCTGTAAAACCCGTATGCCCGAAATCATTTTTCTTATAAAATTCATCCGGTTTTCGTTTATCAAAACCAAGTCCGCGGTAGATGCCTTCTTTTGTAAGCGGAGAATCTGTAAACTCTTTTACGACTTTAGCTTTTAAAATTTGTTTTCCGTTATACTTTCCATTATTAAGCAACATCTGACAGATAACCGAGATCGATTCTGCATTAGCAAATAAACCTGCATTGCCCGAAACGCCACCAAAAATAGCTGCTGCTTCATCGTGCACATAACCTTTGATAGTATCTTTTCTAAAGAAATTATCCAATTCTGTTGGCATTACATTTTGCTCCGAAGTCCACTTTAAAGGATTATACCCTATTTTTGAAATTCCTAATTCGCTATAAATTTCATTTGTCAACTGATCTAATTTTTCTCCTGTTTTAGTTTCTATCATTTGTTTCACTAAAAGCAAATTGAGATCACTATACAAATATTTACCACGCGGATGCGTATTGGCCACAGCAATTCTATCATAAACCGTTTTATAAAAATCCGGATTCAGCCACATGTTTTTATAAACCTGAACCCAATTTTCTTTTGGTGTAAACGAAAGAAAATTAGCATCGTAAACAATATTCTTATTTACGTACATGGTATCAAACAAATCAGGATAATTTTCAGATTGCTCATTGCTTAACAAAGGCGAACCATCAGGCGTAGAAAGTAAACTTTGGTAAAAAGTAATGCTTGGCATTAATCCTGATGTATGCGTTAATAATTCGAAAAGAGTCAAATTGGCAATAGCCGTATTTTTGTAAAAAGGAACAATTTCGCCAACTTGATCTGTGAGTTTTATTTTATCCTCACCCACCAAACGCATGGTTACAAGGGTTGCTCCTAAAACTTTAGACATAGAAGCCAGATCGTACACGTCCTCTGTTTTTACTAATTCTTTTTTCGAATAATCATGATAGCCATAATTCTTCAAAATAAAAACAGAATCCTTACTACCAACAATAATTTGCGCTCCTGGAAAAAATCCTTTCCCCAGGGCATTATTCATCATCGAATCGATGAAAACTTCATTTTGCTTTGTATCAAAAGACTTTTTTGAATTTTTAAGGGAATGGCAACTAATCCCCAAAAAGATCAAAAAGACAAGTACGATTCTAACTCCTGTTTTTTTCATTTTTTTTATGGATTAATTCTTAAATCCTGAGCAGCCATCAAAGGTTCATTGTTAGTGGCAGTAATCATGATTTTTACCGCTTTTACAGGTTGTTTCGGATAAATAGAAGCATTTCCGTAATCAAAACTATCTCCTTTTTCAAAATCAATACCGTTGTATGAATATTCAACATGGCCATCATTCACAATAAATCTCGGATGATGCGGAATCCCCGTTAATACATCAATTTTTGAAGAAACAACAGGATTAGTAAAAGTGTACAAAATCCAGTCGCCATTTGCACACGCAACATCGGTACGTAAATACGTTTCTATATTATAATCTTCTAATTTTGAAATAGGAAATTTAGGATTCTCGGCCATTGATGAGGTTACTTTTACCTCTGGTTCCAGATAAGGCGAACAATTGAAATTTACTTTAGCTGAAGATTGTTTTGTTTCTTTATTATCAACAATAAATTCCAAACGATACTTATTTTTTTCGTTGTAATTTTCAATAACAAATCGCAAACGAGGCTTTGATTTTAAAGCTTTTTCATCTGCATACGTCTGGATTAGTTTATCATTTTCAAAAATTGAAACTGATTTAATATTTCCACTTGTGCTTCCGTCAGTTGTTGGGTCAAAAGTAAGGTACCAAATCCCGCTTTTATCAACATGTTCTGAAATATCTTCTGAAATATTTAAAACCTCAATTTTAGAAGTATTCCAGTTTGCTACCGGTAATTTCTCCACTTTTACAGCAGGACTTGCAATTTCTTCATTAAAAAAAGTACGGAACATATATTGCTCGTAATCCTTTGTCTGAATTGGACTTGTATATAATGCCGATTGTCTTGTAGGCTCATTTCCCTGCGTATCATAACGAACAACAGCTCCTTCATAAGGCGGAGTTACCGTAATAGTTCCGCTTTTGTAAATGGCCGTTGGCGGAAAATCCCTAAAAGCAATTCCCATATTAGCCAGACGCTGTAAATGACTGTGCGTTAATCTTCCATAAAAATCGTCCCAGTTTTTGTCTTCTTTTTTCGACCATCCAATTTCAGATAAAGCACTGATTCTTGGATAACTTTGATATTCCATGAATCGGGTCGGACGATCCAGATATTCACTCCATAAAGCCCCCTGAACACCTTTTATTAGTTTTTGTTGTTCTGGCGTTAAATCATCATTAGGAATTGGCTCAAACGAATACGCTCTTTTGGTATCTGTAATGGCTGCCCAGCGATGACCACGCTCATTTTCAGATTGTGCCATATCAAAATAAGTATATTGCCCCGGCATCATAATCGTTTCATGACCTCTTTTAGCCGACTCAATTCCGTAACTTATTCCCTGCCAAGCACTAATTAAAGTATTTGGATTTACTTCTCCACCCTTTAAAATTTCATTCCAGCCATTTGTTTTTTTATGATATTTATCGACAATGGTTTGAACTCTTCTAAAGAAATAATTCTGAAGTTGAAAACTATCTGTAAATCCCTCCTTTGCCATCAAAGCCTGGCATTTTGGACAATGCTCCCAGTTGGCACGATTTACTTCGTCTCCTGCAATTTGAATATATTCAAAAGGAAAAAGTCCTGAAACTTCTCTAATGATCGAATCTAAAATTTGGTAGTTTTCTTCACGTCCTACACACCAAACATTTTTTACCTCACCCTGAACACTTTTAAGTTCCTGCGTTATAGCGCAACCAATCTCCGGATACGCTGCCGTTACCGCACGCGAATGTCCCGGAATCTCAATTTCGGGCATTACAGCAATACCTCTTGCAGATGCATACGCCACCACTTCTTTCATATCTTCCTGAGTATAGAAACCTCCATAACGTTTGTTTCCTGATCCGTAAGATGGTAATAATACTTCTCCGGGTCCTCTCCAGGCACCTTTTGCTGTTAAATCCGGCATCGATTTTATCTCGGCTCTCCAGCCATTATCATCCGTAAGATGCCAATGAAAAACATTCATTTTATGTGCGGCCAACCAATCGATATAATTTTCAACCGTTTGTTTATCAAAAAATTGTCTTGAGCAATCAAGCATCATTCCGCGCCATTCAAAACGAGGATAATCTTCAATTTTCACAAACGGAATTGTTCCTTTTTTAACCTCTTTTGCAGTACATATTTGCATTAAAGTCTGAAAACCATTTAAAACTCCGTTTGCCGTTTTTCCTTTTACAATAACTCCTTTTTTATTTACAGTTAATAAATAACCATCGTTTGGAAGACTTATTTTCTCGTCTACCAAAAGTGCTATTGCGTTTTTATCTTGTTTACTTCCCGTAACAACTGCGGCGTTAATTCCGGTATTTTTAAAAAAATTACTTGCAATATAAATCGTGCTTTGTTCTATTTTTTTATCAACAACAATTTTTATTGATGAAGGAATTATAAAGGCTTTATCTTTCTGTTCTATTTTTACAGGCTTCGGTATTATATCCAGTTGCTGAGCCTGTAATACATTCAGGGAACTCAGAAAAATAGCCATTAGTAAAATTCGTTTTTTCATCTTATTTTGCTTTTTTATTGTATTAAAATTGTATCGGACTACTCTCTGTTTGGGTATTACTCAAAGCGGTGATGGCATAGGTGTATTTTTGCAAATTAGCATTCGGAACTTCTAATTTTGTTGATGTGGTTACGTAATAAATATTCTCCGGATTAGAGAAATCGGTTATTTTTGATTTCGGAAATCTGTAAATCACATATTTCTGATTGTTTACACCCGCTTTCCATGTCAGCACTGCAATACCTCCTTTTTGAACCATCGAAGCATTTACCGGTGGTTGAGGTTTTACTCTCGTAACTCTGTTAGCTTCCGGCGTTAATGCGATGTATTTATATTGTTTTTCCATAAGAGGTTTTCGCAGCGTATCTCCTTTTTTCAGGAAATTAGTTGCCGTAAAATGCATCGAACCATCAAGCAAAGGCATTGATCGCACCATTTCTATTTGCTTCACAATCTGATCCGAACTTCTCCATTCTACCTCTTTGGCCGTTTTCGAAAGTTTATAAACCCCATGACCTATATAAACATTTGCTCCGTATTTGTGTGCTGCCCACCATTTTGCCAAAACCTCAAAATTAGCCCTGTCAAAACCTATGTGCCAATACAATTGAGGCGTAACATAATCAATCCAGTTTTCTTTTTGCCATTTCAAAATATTAGCATACAAATCATCATAATTTGTAGCTCCGGCCACCGTGTTAGAACCTTGCGAATCTTTGGCAATATTTCTCCATACACCAAAAGGTGAAATTCCAAATTCAACATCTGGCTTATTGGCAATTATTGTATCTCGTATTTGTTTAATGATCAAATCGACATTATCTCTTCTCCAATCATCTTTATCCTTAAACTGGCGAGGCTCTTTGGCGAAAGCCGCCTGATCAGGAAACTCTTGTCCTGCAATTTTATAAGGATAAAAATAATCATCCATATGAATGGCCTGAATATTATAATTTCGAACTATTTCGCCCACAACAGAAGCTACAAAATCTCTCGTTTCCTTATAACCCGGATTAAAATATCTCGTTTTCCCGTAGGTAAGAAACAGTTCAGGCTTTTTAAAAAACAAATGATTTTTTGAAAGCACTTCATTCGTCGTATCTTTTTGTACGCGATACGGATTAAGCCACACATGCACGCTCATTCCGCGTTTTCCAGCCTCATCAATCATTAATTGCAACGGATCAAAACCCGGAGCCACTCCCTGAGTTCCGGTTATCCAATGCGAAGCCGGTTCCTTTGTCGATTTGTAATACGCATCGGCCGTTGGACGAATTTGAAAAACAACTGTATTCAGATTATAAGATCGTAAATTATCCAAAATCGTGATCATTTCAGATTTCATTTCCTTATCAGACAAGCCCGGTTTCGATGGCCAGTCGATATTGTCTACTGTAGATATCCACGCAGCACGCATTTCTCTTTTTGCAGATTGCTGACTGAAGATATTGGTTTGAAACAGCAGTATCAGAATTAAAAATTTTAAACTTTTCATAAGTACTATTTTTGGTTAGTTAATATAGTTTTTGTGTTTTTTGGCAGAGAATTAAATCGTAATCCCGATACCTATTCGAGCAAAGTTTTACTCAATATTGTCATTTCGACGAAGGAGAAATCCTCGTAAGCAGCTCCATTCCTAAAAGCCGATCGTTGTCGAGTTTCTTGCGAGGATTTCTCCTTCGTCGAAATGACAAACTAGACGGAATAATTGTAAATAATCATCATTTCTAAATAATTCATTTTATTCTTTAACTCAGTAATTTTTGGAATTTTTTTCTCTCGCAGATTCGGCAGATTCAATTCGTGAATATTCGTGTTATTCGTGGCGAAAAAATCATTTTAATCCTGATAATCTGTGGCTAAGAAAAATACCTAACAGGTTTTAAAAACCTGTTAGGATAACTAACTACATAACTACTCTAATAAATAAATACCGCCTTCAATAAGCGATGTCCAAACTTTTCCCTGATCGTCAATCCTGAATCCATTTACGCTGGAACTTCCTAAATTAACTTGTTTTGTAATTTCAAATCCAGAAGCATCAACAATCACCACTTCTCCTTTTCGGCTTCCTATGTATATTTTATTATTGTTTTCTACTATTGGCGCAGGATTATGCTCGTAATCTAATTTTAGATCTAAAACCTTACTTTGAGCCATTAGATTTTCCTCCGTTAATTCAAGATCATCATTAAGAGGTAATCTTAAAAGTTCGCCATTCATTGTTTTGGCATAAAACCATTTTCCGTCCTGACTTTTCCCCATCGATTCTCTTACTTTCCATTTTGAAGTTCGCAAAAGCGTTTTACCCGTTTCGATATCCAAAATCGTTAAAAAACGCTCCGGACTAACAAAATAAAGTCGCTTTTTTGAGGCAACGATATTTACATTTCCCGCAGAATATAAAACCTGTTTATTGTTGCCATTATTCCATTTCCAGATAAGCGTTCCCGTATTTTTATTCAGGCAATAAACATTCGTATCCCAAGTACCAAAAATAATTTTATCGCCTTGCAATAACGGAGTTCCCTGCGAATAAGATTGCGGTATTTTATTCTGCCAAATTATTTTACCACTAACTGCATCAATACAAATAAATGCAGTAGAACTAGCCGTATAAAGTTTATTATTTTCGACAATTGGCGAACCTACCAAAACTCCGCCAACCGGAATTGCCCATTTTTGTTTGCCGGATTGTGTATCAAATCCTAAAAGATTTCCTTCGATGGTACCAATAACTAAATTATTTTTTACAATTGCAGGTGAGAAATAAATCGCGTTTCCGGTGGCTGTTTTCCAGTTTAGAGCTTTATTATTTAAGTTTACAGATTGTATTTCTCCTATAGAATTCGTGAAATAAAGATTTTTTTTATCGAATGCCGGAAGACTATAAACAGAAGCAACATCTTTTACAAATGGAGCAAAACCAGTATCGAAAGTATCTTTTGGAATTTCGATTTTTGAAGGTTTCGTTGGTATAGAAAATTTAAAAACGCCCGCTTTATCAATTTCCTTCTGATAAATACTAATACTATCTTTATTGATAATTACCTGATTATAACTTTTAGTTTTTCCGTCTCTTGAAGTTATCGAAGCTCCCATAACTCCGCTCAAACCAGAGAAATCATATTTTTTTAAAGTATGTCCGTGACCGCAGAAACTTGCAACAGTTGGATATTTTTCTAAAACCGAAAGCACTTCTTTATAATTACTCACGCTGTTATCTAACGGATAATGAGCAAAATTCAATACTTTTTTATTGTTGTTTTTAAGGCTGTCTTTTAAGGTTTTATCCAGCCAAAGTACATCTTCGTGTTTTACAAAACCATCTCCCATTTTCATATAAGGTCCACACGGAAAACCTATAAAAAGATATTCTCCTTTTGAAAATACAAACCGATCCTCGCCAAATATTTTTTTATAAGTCAGACCTGCACTTTCGCTCCAATTCGTTTCATGATTTCCTGAAATTACGTAATACGGAATTTTCAACTCAGAAAGAATCGAATGTACTTGTTTGAGTTCATCATCGGCGCCACGATTGGTTAAATCTCCGGTTACAACCACAAATTCAAAATCAGAATTATTGATTTCTTTTATAATATTCTGTAATAAAAAATCATTTTCATTCCCCACAGAAACATGCAAATCTGTAAGTTGTACAAATTTTATAATCTCTGATTTTTCTGTTTGAGAAAAACCGGATGCTATTATAAAAATGAATAGTATTCTTGAAAATAGATATTTCATTGGGTTGTATTTAATTTATTTTTAAATAAACTTTATTATGGTAGCGTTGTGTTAGATTAACCGCAAAGAACGCAAGGGTTTACGCAATGTTCGCAAAGCTTTCTTTCAATCTATATATTCTTTTTTCACGCAAATCAAGCAGATTTAATTCGTGATAATTCGCGGCGAAAAAAATTCATTATAATCCTTTATCCCGATAGCTATCGGGAGTGGCTAACTTTTTATCTCGCAGATTTAGCAGATCCAACAGATTTAATTCGTGACAATTCGTGCAATTCGTGGCAAAAAAACTTTTTAATCTGTGGCTAAATAAAACCTAACAGGTTTAAAAAACCTGTTAGGATAGGTAACCAAACCAATATTTATGTATTGCTAAGTGCGAAACGCAACACATAATTCTTTATTTCAATTTATTCTCCCTGAAAAAAATATCAAAAAATAATAACTGAAATTTTAATGAATTCTCCCAGTATTCAATGTTATGTTGTCCCGGGCGTTCTATATAATCGTGATTTATTTTTAATGCCAGCATTTTCTTGTGAAGCTCGCGGTTTACATCCATAAAAAAATCATCCACTCCACAATCGATAATCAATTTTAGCTTATTGTCTTTTACTAAATCGAGCATATTCGTAATGGTATTTTTCTCCCAGTTTTCAGGAAATTCTGTTATCGGACCCAAACGTTTTTTTATGTCCCAATTTTCAGGAAACGGACGAATATCGACTCCTCCACTCATGCTTCCTGCTGCTCCAAATACATCCTGATGTTTGAATGATAAATACAAAGCCCCGTGTCCGCCCATACTTAGACCTGATATGGCACGGCCTTCTCGACTTGCAATCGTTTTGTATTTTTTCTCAATAAAAGGAACTAATTCATTAACCACATAAGTTTCGTATTGAAACGCCGGATCTATCGGACTATCAAAATACCAACTTGAAAAATTTCCGTCAACACCTATTGCTATAAAACCATATTTATCAACCTGTTCGCCAACGTGTTTAAAGCTTTTTACCCAAGTGGCATAATTACCGCTAAAGCCATGAAGCATATAAACAACCGGAAATTTTTTATTGCTTTTTTTATAACTGTCCGGAGTTATAACACAAGTTTTTATATTCTTATTCATTGCAGCGCTAAAAACTTGCAAAGTGTCTATTTTAGCTGCTTTTGCAGAAAAAAAGATAAAAAATAACAGTACTAAACAGATTGGTTTTTTCATAATATTTCATTTTAATAATTATGTAAAAATAAGTTCTTTATGTTTTACCATTAAGAAATTTAAGCTTCATTTAAAATTCCTAAAATCATCTCAAACAATCTCTTAAGATGGTTACCGGATGCATTGCTTTTCTATTCGTTCCGTCAAAAATCTGATGTCTGCAACTTGTTCCTGCAGCAGCAATTGCTGTTGCAGCATCGGTGGTACGAATTTTTGGAAACAAGGTATCTTCGCCCATTTGCATACTAATTTCATAATGCTCTTTTTCGTAACCAAATGATCCCGCCATACCACAACAACCTGAATTATAAATGGTAACCGAACTATTTTTAGGTAAATTCAGCATTGCAAACGAAGCTTCGACAGTACTTAAGGACTTTTGATGACAATGCCCGTGAATTTTTATTGTTTTCTCCACATCCGAAAATTGTCCAGAATGAATTTTTCCTTTTGTAATTTCTCTTTTAAAGAATTCTTCAATTGTAAATGTATTTTTAGATAATTTTTCGGCATTATCTTTATCATAAGCCAATCGAATATATTCGTCTCTAAAAGTCAATATTGCCGATGGTTCGATACCAACTAACGGAATATTTTCTGAAATTAAATCCTTAAAAATTGCGACATTTTTATTGGCAATATCCTGCGCTTCTTCCAGAAAACCTTTAGATATAAAAGCTCTTCCGCTTTCTTCATGATCTATTACAATTACTTCGTAACCTATTTTCGTCAGTAATTCATAAGCATCAATCCCTACCGAAACATCATAATAATTGGTAAACTCATCACAAAAAAGATAGACTTTTCCGTTTTCGAAAGAAGTATTTAGAGTCGTTTTTTTATTTTTTTCGTACCATTTTCTAAAAGTTGTTGGTGCCAATAAAGGAACTTGTCTTTTAGGAGCAATACCCATACTTTTTTTAATCAAAGGCAAATTGGCAACAAAATTGGTCATAGAAGGCGCTATACTTCCTAACTTATTTAGTTTTGAATTGAAAGCAAAGATTTTATTTCGAACAGAAAATCCGTTTGCTTTTTGGTATTGGTACAAAAATTCCGATTTTAAAGTCGCCACATCTACATTACTCGGACATTCACTGGCGCAGGCTTTACAACTTACACACAACTCAAATACTTTATACAATTCTTCGTGATCGAATTTGTTATCTTTTTCTGAATGTGTCAGATATTCTCTCAACGCATTAGCTCTGGCGCGAGTAGTATCTTTTTCATTTCGGGTAGCGCGGTAACTAGGACACAGAGTCCCTCCTGCCGATGGTAATTTTCTGCAATCTCCAGAACCATTACATTTTTCGGCAGCACGCAAAATACCCATACTATCTGAAAAATCCTGAATGGTTTTTATTTCCGGTTCAATTCTTCCTGCTTCAAAACGAAGATTTTCATCCATTTTAGAAGCATTTACAATTTTCCCAACATTCAAAATAGTATCAGGATCAAATGCTTTTTTTATTCGTTTCAGCAGTTCATAGTTTTTATCGCCAATCATAAAAGGTAAAAACTCTCCGCGCAAAATTCCGTCGCCATGTTCACCGCTTAACGAACCTCTGTATTTTTTCACCAAATGAGCCACTTCCGTAGAAATATTCCTAAACTGGTGTAATCCTTCTTTTGTTTTTAAATTAATCTTCGGACGCAAATGCAGCTCTCCGGCACCGGCATGCGCATAATAAATCGCACTTTGTCCGTGTCTTTCCATCATAGCAGCAAAATCGGCAATATAATTGGGCAGATCACTTAGTTCAACTGCAGTATCTTCAATAGAATCGGCCGCTTTATCATCGCCAACAATACTTCCTAAAAGTCCTAAACCTGCTTTTCGAACATCATTTACTTTATCAATATCAGCTCCGTAAATTTTAGGTAAAGCATATCCAAAATTATTATCCTCAAGATCTTTAATCAAAGCATCGGCTTGCAACTCGGCATCTTCCATACTAATATGAGATCCTACTTCGAGCATGATAACGGCTTTTGGTTCTCCCACAATAAAAAATCGGTTTTTAGCCTGTTCCCTATTGGTTTTGGTACAATCTAAAATCGTATCATCCATCATTTCGCACGTATACAAATGATGTTTCATTGCAGTAACAACTGCTTCTAAACTTTCCTGAATGGTATCAAAATGCGCCACAACCATAATATTGTTTGTTGGCGGTAAGTCATCTACTTTTAAAGTAATTTCTGTAGTAAAGGCAAGCGTTCCTTCGCTTCCGCAAAGCAGTTTTCCTAAATTGATGGTGTTTTCTGTTCCCGAAAATAATTCTGAACTTAATAATGCATCAATCGCATAACCTGTATTTCGTCTGTGAATTTCAGGTTTCGGAAATTCATTTTTGATTTCTTCCTGATTTTCTTTGTTCGAAAGTTCCTCGTAAATCGTTTTATAAATTTTACTTTCTAAAGAATCTCCTTTGGTTTTCTCCATGAATTCCTCCGAAGACAAATCCTTAAAAACGGCAGTACTTCCGTCACTCAAAACCGCTTTTATCTCTACAATTTTATCTCGGGTAACGCCATAACGTATCGAAGTTGTTCCGGATGAATTATTTCCTACCATCCCACCAATCATACATCGATTTGTTGTTGAGGTAGTTGGACTAAAAAATAATCCGTGTGGTTTAAGATATAAATTCAGTTCATCGCGAATTACTCCGGGCTGAACCGTTATGGTTTTCTTTTCAGCATCAAAAGATACAATCTTGGTAAAATGCTTAGAAACATCTACAATTATTCCGTTTCCTACCGTTTGTCCTGCCAAAGATGTTCCGGCAGTTCTGGGCGTGATAGAAATTTTGTTTTTTGACGCAAAGCGAATGATCTTCACAATATCTTCTTCTGATTTTGGAATTGCGACTGCCTGAGGCATAATTCTATAAGCAGAAGCATCAGTTGCGTATAACTTTTTATGAAGCTCGTCATAAAAAAGTGTTCCTTCTAATGAATCAGATAATTGCTGTAATTGGAGAAGACTGGACATTTTATTGGTTGGTTTGCTTTTGGTTGGTAATTTGAAATAGGTAACCTTAATTTTATTATGCAAATATTTTTAAACACATAGGAACATAGCCCATGAAACTTATTAAAAGGCGTTTCACTAATTTAAATACACATAGTTTGTATGTGAAAAAATTATAATTTTCTTAAATACTCTTTTGTTTTTTGTTTAAATCTATGTTTCTATGTGTTAAAAAAAAATTAGATGTATTAATAATCAAAACGTTTAAAAGCTTCGATCGCTTCGTATTCTGCCAATCCTAAATCATCATATAAAATGGCCGTATTTTTATTACGGTCTTCGGCTCTCACCCAGAATTCTCTTGAGTCATTTCCTTGAAACATTACTCGGTCTTTTTGAGATTGATGGTATAAAATTGCACTACGTTTTAGCAATACTTCTGATGGAGAAAGCGGAACGGCCATATCAATTTCGTGAATGTCCCATTCGTGCCAGGCTCCTCTGTACAACCATAACCAGCAATCATCCATATATTTCTCCGGTTTTAATTCTTTCATAGCAGCAAAAATCGCATTCAGACAAACTTCGTGCGTTCCGTGCGGATCTGCTAAATCTCCGGCTGCAAATACCTGATGAGGTTTTATTTTGGCAATGATATCTTTTACAATCGCAATATCTTCAGGTCCCAAAGGATTTTTCTTTACCTGTCCGGTTTCGTAAAACGGAAGGTCTAAAAAGTGCGTGTTTTCATCTTTTAATCCAATATATCTTGTGGCTGCGTAAGATTCTCTTCTTCTGATTAGTCCTTTTAATTTTCGAACTTCAAGTGAATCTATTTGGTCCTCAGATTTGCTATTTAGAAAATCAATTACCGCTTTAAAGTTGATTTGTGTTTCAGCATCGCCTAAAAAATCTTTCGCTACTTCGGCAAATTTTAAAGCTTCATCATCTGTAACCGCAATATTTCCTGAAGTTTGATATACTACATGTACATCGTGACCTTGTTTTATTAATTTAGAAAAAGTTCCTCCCATAGAAATCACGTCATCATCAGGATGCGGACTAAAAAGAATTACTCGTTTTTGTGCAGGAGTAGCTCTTTCCGGACGGTGAGAATCATCAGTATTTGGTTTTCCACCTGGCCAGCCTGTGATAGTATGCTGCAATACGTTGAACATATTAATATTCAAATCATAAGCAGAACCTTCCTGCGCCAAAAGATCGGACATTCCGTTGTTATTGTAATCTCTGTCTGTTAATTTTAAAATTGATTGTTTGGTTTCTTTACAAAGCCATACGATTGCTTTGCTTTTTAATTCCTGTGTCCAGGTGCATCCGCCTACTAACCACGGTGTTTCAAATCGTGTTAATTCTGAGGCAGAAAATTGGTCTAATACAAAGGTTGCATTAGTATGATTTTGTAAAAAAGTAGCAGGAACATCTGAAGATATTTCGCCCTGAATGGTTCTTTTTATAATAGAGGCTTTATTTTGTCCCCATGCCATAAGAACAATTCTTTTTGATCTAAGAATAGTAGAAACTCCCATTGTGATCGCTCTTTTAGGAACGTTATCAATACCATTAAAATCTGATGAAGCATCGACTCTGGTAATATGATCTAAGGTAATAATTCTGGTTCCTGAATTGATGTGCGATCCCGGTTCGTTGAAACCTACGTGTCCGGTACGACCAATTCCTAAAAGTTGGAAATCAAGTCCGCCGGCTTGTTTTATTTTCAATTCATAATCTACACAATATTGGTTCAGTTCTTCTATGGCAACTGTTCCGTCGGGAATGTTTACATTTTCCGGTTTAATATCGATGTGATTAAAAAGATATTGATGCATGAAATAATGGTAGCTCTGACGATTCTCTTTGGTCATTGGATAATATTCATCCAGATTAAAAGAGATAACATTGTAAAAACTAAGGCCATCTTCTTTGTGCATGCGCACCAATTCTTCGTATACTTTTATAGGTGAAGATCCTGTGGCAAGTCCTAAAACACAAGATTCATTGTTTGCTTGTTTTGAACGTATTAATTCGGCTATTTCCTGAGCAACAATTTTTGAACCCTGAACAGAATTTTCAAAAATCACGTTATGATTTTTTTCAAATCTGGTTTCTTCAAATTTCCCGGGTATGTCGTAAGCCAAAGAAGTATTCGTTTTCATAATATATCTTAGTTAAAAAATTAGTTTTAACAAATATATATACAAAAAACAGAACAAATACATTATTTTGCGTTATTTAACAAAATAAAATTCAAATAACGCAAAATAACGCAAAAATTGTTATTTGAATTGTAATCTATAAGATAAAAACACCTGATTTTCTGTATTCTTCAAGTCTTGCATCTTCCGGATCCAATTCGGTAACTATAGTGTCTAATAAATTTAAATCGCAAACCACATGTGGCATCTTTGTATTTAATTTATCTGAAGAAAACATCGACACAACCCTGTCAGAAGCCTCAATCATGGCTTTTTTGACAATTGAAATCTCATATCCAATCTCGGTTAAGCCTTGTTTTATATTAATACTACTGGCTCCAATAAAACAAATATCTGCTTTAATTTTAGACACAACCTGAATTACATCCATACCTATTGTTACCATTGCATTTTTTTGCATTTTGCCACCAATAAATATTAAATCGATATTAGGATGTTGTGATAATTGCATGGCGATTGGTAAACTATACGTATATATTGTCGCCTTTAAATCTGAAGGAATCAACTTTGCAAAAACTAAATTAGTGCTTCCACCACTCATTATAATAACCTGTCCGTCATGTAATAAAGACAATGCTTTTGTCACGATCTTTTTCTTTTCTTCCTCGGCAGCTATATTAATATTAAAAACGTCAACTGATTTTTCTGAAACCTGCACAGCTCCGCCATACACCTTCTCCAGTTGCTTTTTACTGTCCAGTTCGTTCAAATCACGCCTAATCGTATCTTCTGATAAATCCAGAGCCAAAGCTAAATCTGTTGTGACAACTTTCTGTTCTTCAATAAGCTTAGTCATTATATATTTATGTCTCTCGGCTTTCAGCATTTTTTTAAAAAGTTAAAATTCAGGACAAATATATCAAATATTTCAATTGAATAGCAGGCATTTTGTAAGAAACTGCAACAGTTTGCATATTTATATTAAATAATAAAAAGCAGAAAGATTTTACATACTAAATATGCGTTATTTTGCGTTTTTTGAATTAAATTTCGAAAAAAAATACAAAATACTGCATTTATATGCAATAAATAAATATATTTGCTCAACAACCATTAAAAAAACCAAATAATCATGAAAAAATTATTCCTTATTTCATTGTTGGTTTTGTTCATTCAAGTAACATTTGGGCAAACAAAAACAATTACCGGAACTGTAAAAAGCAAAACGGATGGGTTTCCTATACCAGGGGTTAGTATCCTTATACAAGGAACTAAAAACGGAACCACTACCGACTTTGACGGAAACTACAGTATTCCTGCCTCGCCAGGGCAAAGCTTAGTTTTCAGCTACATGGGATCTGAGACACAAGTGGTAAAAATTGACGGGCAACAAAAGATCAACATTTCTCTTGCTGAGAGTACGTCAAAACTAGACGAAGTTGTTGTGGTGGGATTCTCTTCTCAGAAAAAAACAAACTTAACCGGAGCTGTTGCCTCAATCGATGTAGCTAAAACAATTGGAAGCAGACCTCTTACTGATGTAAGTAAAGCTTTACAAGGTACTACACCGGGGGTAAATGTTAGTTTTAACTCAGGAAATATGAATCGTGCGGCTACTATTAACATACGTGGAGCCGGTACTATTAATGGTTCAGATGCTCCTTTAATATTAGTTGATGGGGTTCCTACAGATTTATCACTTATTAACCCAAATGATATCGCAACAATGACGGTACTTAAAGATGCTGCTTCGGCTTCTATCTATGGTGCGCGTGCTGCTTTTGGGGTGGTATTGATCACAACTAAAGGAGGAAAAACCGGAGAAGGAAAAGTAAGATTTTCTTATTCTGCCAATACGGCGTTTACGAACCCAATTTCTACTTTACAATTCTTAGATCCAACAGAAGAAATTCCCGGGCTGGTTGCTGCAGGAACACGTACTGATGGTTCTGTACCGGAAATTTTTGGTGCAAACTACAATACTTTACTAGCCGGAATTAAAAACTGGAAAGAAAAATATGCACACAATCGTACCAGTAATGAAATGGTTTATGGTGAAGACTGGGAGATTAAAAATGGTACACCTTACTTCTACAGAGTTTGGGATAATAATAAAGAATTGTATGCAAAAAATGCGCTTCAGACTACTCACAATCTTTCTGCGCAAGGTAACTTAGGAGAAAAAAGTTCTTTCTTCGCTTCGCTTGCTCTTACTAACCAGGAGGGTATGTTAAGAGTAAATCAGGAACAAAGACAAAGAACAAACATCAACTTAGGATTTACTACAAAATTAGCTGACTGGCTTACGGCGGATTTCAAAGTAATGACGATTAACAGTACATACGACCAACCGTTTAACTACTACGGTGGTGCTGGTACTGATGATCCTCTTTATACTGGTTATTTTGGATATGCACTTCGTTGGGGACAATATTTTCCGAACTTCGGAACATACAGAGGGTATAACTTCCGTACTGCAGGAGGATATTTAGCTAATGCATCACGAAATGAAAACGTTAAACGTAATAACAGGTTAAGTGGTAAATTTACAGCAGATATTACAAAAGATCTTAATGTAATTGCTGAGGTTAGCAGTGTAACTGAAACGTACAACAGAAAACAAAATGGTGGTAAATTCTTAGCATGGGACAGCTGGTCTGCTATGCCATATGATGCTACAACAATTCAAACTGCAGTTCCTGCAACTCTTGAAGCCGGAAATGATTATGTAGCACAATCTAAATCAGAATCTATTACCAATGTTGTTAATATTTATGCTAACTACAAAAAACAAATAGATAAACATAGTTTTAAAGTTTTAGGAGGTTTTAACTCTGAGTGGCAGGATTTCTCTCGTAATTATGCGAGAAGAAATACACTTTTAGACAAATCAAAACCAGAATTTAATCTTGCAGTAGGAGAACAATTTGTTTCAGGATCTGCAAATACTTCACTTAATCCGGCAGAAACAACATATTCTATCGCAGGTTTCTTTGCTCGTGTGAACTATGATTATAATGGTATTTATTTATTAGAATTGAATGCACGTTACGATGGTTCTTCAAAATTCCCTACAAACGAACAATGGGGATTCTTCCCTTCTGCTTCTGTAGGATATAAAATTGTGAATGAAAAATTCATGGAAAGCACACGTGGTTGGTTAAACGACCTTAAAATTCGTGGTTCTATTGGTGCAATCGGAAATCAAAACGTAGGAAACAATGCTTTCTTATCGATCCTGAATTCTTCTAATCCTTCATGGGTAAATAGCGGTTCTACATTGCCTCCGTCTACAGGTTTACCAACTAACGTTGATCCTGCATTAACCTGGGAAAAAGTATACACAAAAGATGTGGGTATCGATATTAAAATATTAGATATGCTTGGTGCTTCGTTTGACTGGTACCAACGTGATACAAAAGGAATGTTGGCTCCTGGTATAACACTTCCGGGTTCATTTGGTCAAAATGCAGCTCAAACCAACTCAGGAAACATGAGAACAAGAGGATGGGAATTGTCTTTGAACTTTAATAAAAACTTAAGCGAAAATGCTTCTGTATTTGTTGATGTAGCTTTATCTGATTACAAATCTGTAATTACAAAATGGAACAACACATCTAAATTATTAGGTTTAGTTACTACTACTACCTATCCTTATTATGACGGATTCGAAATTGGACAAATCTGGGGTTTAACCAGCGACAGACTTCTTCAGGCTGATGACGTAATTACCAATAACGGTAAAACAGTAAATGGTGTTGATTACTCTAAAACAATGGTGGGTAACTTTAAATACGGAGCAGGAGATGTTCATTATGTAGATCTTGATGGTGACGGAGTTATCAGCCGTGGTGCAGGAACTGCAGACGATCACGGAGATTTGAAAAAAATTGGTAATTCAACGCCACGTTACAAATATGGTATTACATTAGGTGGAAAATACCGCGGATTTGATATTTCTGGTTTCTTTCAAGGAGTTGGAAAACGTGATTACTGGGCTGCTTCAGATGCTGTATTGCCATTCTATCGTGCGCCTCAGCAAATGTATGCTAACCAGGCTGATTACTGGACACCAGAAAATACTGGAGCTTACTGGCCAAATCCATATTATGGAAATGAGGCGAATACTCTTGGTTCAGGTACTTCAGGTTCAAACAACTTTGTTACATCAACAAGATATTTGCTAGACATGTCTTATTTACGTCTAAAAAATGTTACTCTTGGATATTCACTGTCAAAAGATTTAGTAAAAAGAGCGCGCTTAGAGAAAGTAAGAATTTATGCATCAGGCGAAAACTTAGTGACTTGGGCAGACAAACGTCTTCCTGTTGACCCTGAAATTGATGAAGCAGAAGTGTTCTGGGGAAGAGCTTATCCTTATACCAAAACAATCTCTTTTGGTGTTGAGCTTGCTTTTTAATACTAACCATTCAAAACTTTTAAAATGAAAAATTCAAATATAAAATCAAAATTTCTGCTGATGTTTGCTACAGCTGTAGTAGCAACAACGGCGGTTAGTTGTTCAGATTATTTAACAGATGATCCTGCAGATAAATTTACAAACGAAAACTTTTGGCAATCAGAAGATAATGTAAAAACATTTTCATGGCTTAATTATGATACTTTTTATGGCTACGGAAATGGTACAACAATCGGACTTTCTTTTTTCTATTATCACGGAAGTGATTACAAAGTAGACGATAACTTATCAGCATTTACTTTTTATCAAATGCCGGTTACTGCTGCTACCACAAATGTTTACTCATGGAATGAATATTATACGCTTATTCGTCGTTGTAATTTGATGTTGGAAAAAATACCAACAGTGAGCATGTCTGCAGAGAAAAAGAACCACTATATTGGGGTTGCGAAATTCTTTAGAGCTTATACGTACTTTCGTTTAGTGCAAAAAATGGGAGATGTTCCGTATACTGACAAATATTTAGTTCAGGGAGATCCTGCAGTTTATGCTCCGGCAATGCCAAGAGCAGAAATTATGGATAAAGTAATTGCAGACTTAGAAGAAGCTGCAAACTTAATGCTTGTTTCAGACGATAAAAATGCTACTGTAAATAAATACACGGCTTATGCTGCTTTAAGTAATGCCTGTATTTATGAAGGAACGTATAGAAAATACCATTTAGGTCAGGATGGCAGCGCTTATCTTAACAAAGCAAAAGTAGCTTCATTAGCGGTAATGAACAATCCGGTTTATAAATTAAACGCCGACTGGAAATCACTTTACAATTCAGTTGAATTACTTGGTAATAGCGAAGTGATACTTACAAAACGTTATTTAACAAACGTATTGATGCACTCTTTACAAAACTATACCAATACATCTACAATTCAGTACGGTTTAACAAAATGGGCTGCTGATAGTTATGTAACGACAAACGGATTACCAATTCAACAAGTTGGAAACGCTCAGTATACTGGTGATGATAACGTAACTAAAACTTTTGCGAACAGAGATCCGCGTTTTGGAAAAACTGTAAACCCTGCAAACTACGGTTACAAAGGAAAACCTTTTGGTACTACGGCTTTAGTTTCGATGTCAGGATATGTATTCGAATTGTACAACAATCCTGCTACAACTGGTCCTGATGTTACAACAGGAGGACGTAACTATACTGATGCGCCAGTATTTACATTAAGCGAAGTATACTTAAACTATGCTGAGGCTTGTGCTGAATTGGGTACTGCAACAAATAATGATCTTGATATCTCGATCAATAAAGTACGTGCACGTGCAGGAATTGCAGCTTTGACCACTGACGGAAACAATGCTTCTGCCGGAAGTGTAGTAATCAACGATCCTAGAAGAACTTCAGCATTAGAACAAATCTCTGGTGTTGTAAGTCCGCTTATTTGGGAAGTACGTCGTGAGCGTCAAATCGAATTCATGAGCTGGACGACTTTAAGACAAGCCGATATTTACCGTTGGAAAAAAGGAGATTATCTTGATACTTCAAAAAATCCTGATGTAAATCTTGGAGCCAGAATTGGTACTCCGGTAGGATCACAAACGGTAGTAGATGGTAACGGATATGTGAAAATTTATCCTTCAAGTGCAAGAAACTTTGAAGCAAAACATTACTTAATGAATATCCCAACAAATGATATTGATTTGTATAAAGCTCAAGGTGTTACATTAAAACAAAACCCAGGTTGGTAATGCTTAGTTGCTAAACCAAAAAATAATACACTACCTCTGGGGATCAAAACCAGAGGTAGTATTTTAAAATTATTTCTTTGTAAAAAAGACAAACAATAATTGGACAAAAATAAAATTGCGGTCTAAAAATCATAGACCAAATCCTTCAAGAATACCACACAAACATCATCCAATCAAAAAAATCAGGCAATCCAATCAAATAATACTATAATTTTATTGAGTCAATTTTTGTCTTCTCACTACTAAACTGTAATTTAAAATGATAAAATTCATAGCAAAAAGTGTCTTTATAGCAGCTTCTATAATATACACACCGTCTTATTCTAACTCATTTCAAAAAACTGCAAAAAATAACATTCACGAAATTAAAGCTTCGACAATTAAAACCGGAGCCGATAATTACGAAAAATACCTGCCTTTATTAAAAGATAAAAAAGTAGGCATCGTTACCAATCAAACCGGAATTTTATCTGATAAAACTCATTTGGTAGATTTTTTATTAGAAAAAAAAGTGGCCGTACAAACCATTTTTGCACCAGAACACGGCTTTAGAGGAACAGCAGATGCCGGAGAACATGTGGTAGACGGAAAAGACCCAAAAACAGGATTACCCATCATTTCTCTTTACGGAGACAATAAAAAACCAAAAGCAGCACAATTGGCCGGAATCGATGTTATGATATTCGATTTGCAGGATGTTGGTGCACGTTTTTATACGTATATTTCTTCTTTGCATTATGTGATGGAAGCTTGTGCAGAAAACGGAATTCCGCTTATAGTTTTGGACAGACCTAACCCAAATGGCGGCATTGTAGACGGACCACTTTTAGAAAAAGAATTTACCAGTTTTGTAGGCATGCACCCTATTCCGTTGCTTCACGGTCTGACAATTGGAGAATATTCGAAAATGATCAACGGCGAAAAATGGCTTAAAAATGCGGTACAATGCAAACTAACTGTGATTCCTTGTGTAGATTACAAACGAGATATGCCTTATAGTTTACTCGCAAAACCATCTCCTAATTTACCTAATGACCAATCGATTAACTTATACGCAAGTTTATGCCTTTTTGAAGGAACAAACGTAAGTATGGGACGCGGAACCGAAAAACAATTTCAGATTTATGGTTCTCCTTTTTTAACGAAAACCAATTTTACTTTTACTCCAAAACCAAATTTTGGAGCCAAAGATCCGCTTTATAACGGAAAAGAATGTTTTGGAGAAGATTTAACTTCGTACCCAAAACTCACTCAATTAGAACTTAAATGGCTCATAAAAGCCTATCAAAATACAAGTGATAAAACGAAATTCTTCAATCCGTTTTTTACCAAACTTGCCGGAACAAAAAAATTACAACAACAAATTGAAAGCGGAGTTTCAGAAAATGAAATAAGAAAGAGCTGGCAGAAAGATTTAGAAACCTTCAAAAAAATGAGAAAAACTTACCTTCTCTATTAAACAATTGTTATTACACATAATTCTATGTTTGTTTTAAATAAGTGAAACGCCTTTTTTAAAGTAATAAACTGTGTTGCTATGTGTTTAAAAAAATGCCCAACGAGTAAAAATAGAACCAACTAAATTGCAAAATATCGAAACCGGTTATTCGAACAACTTTGGTTTCAAAAATCAAAAAAAGAAAAATGAAAAATAAAAATCCTGAAACTGAACAAGAATCTTTGTACAAAGACTTGGATCAAATGAGCGTGAAAGAACTTCTTACGAATATCAATACAGAGGACAAAAAAGTACCGCATATTATCGACGAGCAAATTCCTAAAATCGAAAAACTGGTTAAAGCCATTGTAAAAAAAATGCAATTGGGCGGTCGATTATTTTATATTGGAGCCGGAACTTCCGGACGAATTGGAATTCTTGATGCGTCAGAATGTCCGCCAACTTTTGGTGTACCGCACGATATGATTATCGGAATTATTGCCGGTGGAGATACTGCCATTAGAAAAGCCGTAGAAAATGCCGAAGACGATACTGAACAAGCCTGGAAAGACCTTGCCAAATTTGAAATCTCCAGCTTAGATTTTATTATCGGGATCGCAGCTTCCGGAAACACACCTTATGTTTTAGGCGCTTTGCAAAAAGCCAAAGAACACAATATTAAAACAGGAAGTATTTCCTGCATTAGCAACGGACTTATCGCTCAGGAAGCCGATTATCCAATTGAATTAATCGTAGGGCCTGAATTCCTTACCGGAAGTACAAGAATGAAAGCCGGAACAGCCCAAAAACTAACTTTAAATATGATCTCTACTTCGGTAATGATTAAATTAGGAAAAGTAAAAGGCAACAAAATGGTCGACATGCAGCTTTCTAACGAAAAACTGGTAAAACGCGGTATCAAAATGATTATGGAAGAGCTTGGAATTGAATATGATTTAGCCGAAGAATTACTGCAAAAACACAAAAGCGTAAGAGCCGTATTATTGTCGCAAACCAAAAACATGGAAAACTAAAATTTTTAATAGATTTATAGTCTTAAAATTTTAATTTATAAATTTCGAAATGCAACGAAAATCTGGCGGGTTTTAGAAACGGGTCAGATTTAATGAACATAACAAACCAAAACCACCCAACTATACAATGACACCAAGTACCATACTCCTTCTTATCATCATTTATTTCGGAACATTATTTTATATCTCGCACAGAGTGAGCAGAAAAGATGGCGGAAATGATGCTTTTTTTACCGCCAATAAAAACTCAAAATGGTATCTGGTTGCTTTTGGGATGATAGGAACTGCTCTTTCCGGAGTTACTTTTATATCAGTTCCCGGAGAAGTTGGTGCCCCAAGTGGTGAACAATTCAAATATTTTCAGTTTGTTTTGGGTAATGCAATAGGATTTATAGTAATTACAAAATTATTATTGCCTTTGTATTATCGTATGAATCTAACGTCGATTTACGGTTATATCGAGCAAAGAATGGGCTTTTACAGCTATAAAACTGCCGCTTCTATTTTCCTGATCAGCAGAACCGTTAGTTCGGCATTCAGACTTTATTTAGTGGTTATTGTATTGCAGCGTTTTGTATTTGATTTTTATAATATTCCGTTTGCTTTTACAGTCCTGATTTCTCTTGTACTTATTTTTTCGTATACCTACAGAGGCGGACTTAAAACGATTATTATTACAGATACTTTGCAAACGTTTTTTCTGGTAACATCGGTTTTTCTTACCATTTATTTCATTTGCGATCGTATGGATTTAAGTGCTATTGGCGCTTTCGAAGAAGTAAAAAACAGCAATTATTCTAAAATATTTTTCTTTGATGATTTTCTGGGAAGCAAATTTCATTTTGTAAAACAAATATTAGGCGGAATGTTTGTAACCATTGCCATGACAGGACTTGATCAGGATTTAATGCAAAAAAACCTGAGCTGTAAAAACATTGGCGAGGCACAAAAAAACATGTTCACCTTTACAGGAATCTTTGTTGTAATCAACATTTTCTTTTTAAGTGTTGGAGCTTTGCTTTATATCTATGCCAACAAAAACGGCATCGCGATCCCAACAGATTTAGTTACAGGAAAACCAAGAACCGATTTACTTTTTCCGGAAATCGCGCTGAACCATTTGGCTACAATTCCTGCCATTGTATTTTTGTTAGGAATCATAGCAGCAACATTTGCCACAACAGATTCGGCATTAACAGCATTAACGACTTCTTTTTGCGTTGACTTTTTAGGCATGGACAAAGCCGAAAATAGCCAGAAAAATACCGTTCGAACAAGACATATCGTGCACATTAGTTTCTCGGCATTGATTTTCTTTGTGATCCTTATTTTCAACTCGATCAACGATAGTTCTGTAGTGGGTATGATCTTCAAAGTGGCTTCGTATACTTATGGTCCGTTATTAGGATTATATGCTTTTGGATTGTTCCAGAAATCAAGACACGTAAAAGACAAATTTGTTCCCGTAATTTGCTTATTATCGCCTTTTTTTACGTATTTAATAAACGAAAACTCAGCAGCATTATTTGCAGGATATGTTTTTGATAATGAATTAATTGTACTTAACGGCCTTATCACTTATTTAGGATTATATCTGACAAGTTCACGCAGTACAGAAAAAATAAGTTTTTAAAACCACCTTGAAAACACAACCCTATTGATTAATCAATTGGCACTTTAATTAAGTTTCAATTGCCCAAAAAATAATAAACATGAAAGATTACATCATAAAAATCAGCCTTTGCGCTTCATTTTTATTTTTAATCACCAATTGTGGCGTTTCTAAAAAAGACAATACAGTTAAAGATTTAAAAACAGATCCTGTTACAAAAGATACGGTAGTTTACGTTGCTCCCAAAACATCAGAGAAAAAGACTTTTTTTAAAGACTCTGACAAAGAAACTGCCTGGGTCGACAGCATTTACAGTAAAATGTCACTTCGTGAAAAAGTAGGTCAGTTGTTTATGATTTCGGCTTATTCTAATAAAGATTCTGTACACGTAAACGAAGTCAAAAAATTAGTTCAGGAATATAAAGTTGGAGGAGTAATCTTTTTTCAGGGCGGTCCGGTTCGTCAGGCCAAACTAACCAATTTATATCAGTCGAAAGCAAAAGTGCCTTTGTTCGTAGGAATTGATGCCGAATGGGGATTGGCCATGCGATTAGATTCTACTTACCGATATCCTTGGAATATGACTTTGGGCGCGATTCAGGATTTAAAACTAATTGAAAACGTTGGACGAAACATGGCCAACGAAAACAAGCGAATCGGAATTCATTTTAACTTCGCTCCTGTTTTGGATATCAATACCAATCCTAAAAATCCAATTATCGGGAACCGTTCTTTTGGTGAAGACAAAGTTAATGTAAGCGAAAAAGCAATTGCTTTAATGAAAGGCGTACAAAGCCAAGGCGTTTTTAGTACCGGAAAACATTTCCCGGGACACGGAGACACCGCAACCGATTCTCACCATGCTTTGCCTTTGGTTAATTTTTCGAAAGAAAGACTGGAGCAAATAGAATTATATCCGTACAAAAGAATATTCGATGAAGGTTTAGTATCTGTTATGGTTGGACATCTTAATATTCCGAGTTTAGAACCAACTCCAAACCTGCCTTCTTCGGCTTCTTATAATGTGGTTACAAACCTGCTTCAGAAAGAATTAGGTTTCGAAGGTTTGATTTTTACCGATGGTTTGGCGATGAAAGGCGCCAGCAATTTTAAAGGTCCAGGAGATTTAGAAATTGCCGTAATTCTTGCCGGAAATGATGTTTTACTTTGTCCGGAAAATGTTCCCGTAGCCGTTCAAAAATTAGAAGCAGCTTATACTGAAAATGTAATTACTGAGGAACGTCTTGCACATTCGGTAAAAAAGATATTGCATTATAAATTCAAGGCCGGATTAAACAAATACAAGCCAATAGACATGGCGAATATTTACAATGATCTTAATCCGTCGCAAAATGATGCCTTGCATTATAAATTATACGAAAACGCCGTTACTGTTCTAAAAAATGAAAAGGAAATATTGCCTATCAAAAACTTAGAGAAGAAAATTGCTTACGTAAAATTGGGCGATGATACGAACAGTGCTTTCATTTCTACATTAAAAAAATATACCGAAATAACCGAAGTTAAAGACACCAATCTTGATAGCCTGAATAAGGAATTGAAAAAGTTTGACAAGGTGATTATCAGTTTTCATAAAGTAAATAAACCTTGGGAAAAGCAAGAATTTACATTAACCGAAATGCTTTGGCTAAAAGAAATTGCAAAGCGTAACGACGTAATTCTCGACATCTTTGCCAAACCTTATTCGTTATTGTCCATTAATAATTTTGATGATATAGAAGGTTTAGTGGTTTCTTATCAAAACTCAGATATCAGTCAGGTAGTTTCTGCTGAATTGCTTTTTGGAGCCATCGAAGCCAAAGGAAAACTGCCGGTATCGATCAATAATTTTTTCAAAGTAAATGAAGGATTATCTACAGAAAAATTAAATCGTCTGGCTTTTACCGCTCCTGAAAACGTGAATATGAATCCGGCGATTTTATCAAAAATTGATGCCGTGGCACAAAAAGCAATCGACGGAAAAATGGCGCCGGGAATGCAGGTTTTAGTAGCCCGAAAAGGAAGTGTTATTTTTCAGAAATCGTACGGAAATCAAACTTATGATAACGGTAAAAAAGTAAGCAATACAGATCTTTATGATGTTGCTTCGATCTCAAAAATGATTTCGACATTGCCAAATGTGATGCAATTGTACGATAAAGAAAAAGTAAATCTGGACACGAAACTAAAAGATATGGTGCCGTTTTTTGCTAAAACAAATAAAGAAAACATCATTTTCAAAGATTTGTTAACGCATTACGCGGGACTTCAGGCCTGGATTCCTTTCTATAAAGCAACTTTAGACCAACAAGGAAAACCTTCTGAAAAATACTATCGTAAAGTTGCCGGATCGAACTTTACAACAAAAGTAGCAGACAGCCTTTATATTCGAAATGATTATCACGACACCATCATGAAAATCATTGCCGATAGTCCTTTATCCCTTAAAAAAGAATACAAATACAGCGACTTTACTTTTATCATTTTAAAAGAATATCTGGAAAGAAAAACGCATAAAAAGCTGGAAGATCTGAGCAGGCAAAATTTTTACAGCACACTCGGGATGAACAATACACTATACAATCCGTTAGACAGATTTGATAAAAACAATATTGCCCCAACTGAGATTGATACGTATTTCAGACATCAGGTTATTCAGGGTTATGTGCACGATATGGCAGCAGCTATGGAAGGCGGAGTTGCCGGTCACGCCGGAATTTTTTCTAACGCGATGGATGTTGCCAAAATGATGCAATTGTATTTGCAAAAAGGAAATTACGGTAATAAAGAATATTTCTCGCCACAAACATTTGATGCTTTCAATACTTGTTATTATGCAGATAAAGGTGTTCAGAGAGGTTTAGGTTTTGATAAAAGAATAGGCAAAGACGGTCCAACTTGTGCTTGCGTATCTCCTTCTAGTTTTGGTCACACAGGATTTACAGGAAACATCGCCTGGGTTGATCCCAAAACAGAAATTGTTTATGTATTTTTATCCAACAGAACCTATCCCGGACTAAATGGCGACGAGAATAAACTAGCCAAAGGAAAAATTAGAGAAGAAATTCAGCAAATTATTCAGGAAGCGATAATGATAAAATAAATCAATTTAACCATATAAGAAATTTAAGAGCATATTAGTTTTGCTAATTTTTTAAATGAACTTATATTCCTTATATGGTTAAAAAAATTATAGCCAAAGAAGAATAATTCTATTTATAAAAAAACAATATCATGAACGCAAATCTGGAATCACTGTATAAAATTGCCCAAAAACCATCGCGAACCATTATCGGATTAATGTCTGGTACTTCATTAGATGGTTTGGATGTGGCTTTATGCGAAATTTCAGGTTCAGGCGAAAATACTCAGGTTGAATTAATTCAATTTGATACCGTTGATTATTCTGAAGAAGTAAAAACAGAAATCCGAAGTGTATTTGCAAAACAAACAATCGATTTTCAGCATTTGGTTTTACTAAATGAATGGATTGGGATTCTTCATGCTAATATTATTCTGGATCGTTTGAACCATTGGAAAATTCCGGCAGAAAAAATTGATTTGGTGGCTTCGCACGGGCAAACCGTTTTTCATGCGCCGAAGATTTTACATCAGCAGGAAAAATTTCCAAATGCCACTTTGCAAATTGGCGATGGAGATCATATTGCTGTAAAAACCGGAATTATAACCGTTTCCGACTTTAGGCAAAAACATCTTGCTGCTGGAGGCGAAGGAGCGCCATTGGCCGTTTACGGAGATTATTTTTTGTTTAGCAAAAAAGATGAAAACCGCATTATGCTTAATATGGGCGGTATTGCCAATTTTACTTATTTATCATCAACACACAATCCCGAAGAAGTTTTTGTGACCGATACCGGAACCGGAAATACCTTGATTGATGCTTTTACCCGACTTTATTTTCCGGATAAATCGTATGATAAAGATGCCGAAATTGCGAAACAAGGCAACGTAAATCCTGCTCTTTTAGAGGCTTTAAAGGCTGATGAATTCTTTTCGAAACCATTCCCGAAAACTACAGGTCCGGAACTTTTTAGTATCGATTATGTTCGAAAAGCGCAAACTCAAAGCCAAACTGAAAACATTACTATTGAAGATTTACTCGCCACATTAACGAAATTCAGTGCTGAAACTATTGCCGATGCCATACATTCGGCCATCAACAATACCACTTATTCTCCCGAAACTTTTACTGTTTACATGTCTGGCGGAGGTGCTCACAATCCATTATTAGTGGGCTGGTTAAAAGAACTATTGCCTTGTACATTTAAAAACACCGATGTTTTAGGAATTTCCGGCGATGCAAAAGAGGCCATATTATTTGCCATTTTAGCCAATGAAACCGTTTCTGGAGGCACTTCAGATTTTGGCCCAAGAAAAAGAATTCCATCTGTATCGATGGGGAAAATTTCTTTTCCGAACTAAAAATAAAACCTAATACAATTTTCTCTTTCAGATAAATTAACGAAACCAAAAAACAACCCCAACCAATGACAAAAGAACGTTTAATTTCACTAGATGTATTTAGAGGATTTACTATTTTATTGATGACAATCGTCAATAATCCCGGAAGCTGGGCCTCGATATATCCGCCTTTAGAACATGCTGAATGGCACGGCTGTACTCCTACCGATTTAGTATTTCCATTTTTTGTTTTTATAATGGGAACTGCGATTCCGTTTGCAATGCCGGTAAAACATTTTGATGCAGCTGTTTTTAATAAAATTATAGTTCGGTCGTTACGTATTTTTTGTTTAGGATTTTTTCTGGCTTTTTTCAGCCGATTCCAATTATTTGGTTTAGAAGGAATTCCTTTATTGATTTTGAGATTATTGATCACTTTTGCAGTGGCTTATGCTTTATTAGGAAACTTTAGTTTAAAAGTAAAAACCTATCTCGCAGTAGGAATATTTGCGATTTTAATATCCTTAGCCTACAGCGGAATCGAAGCTTTTGAAGACGTAAGAATCCCGGGCGTTTTACAACGAATAGGAATTGTATATTTCTTTACTTCTATTTTATATTTAAAAACAAACCTGAAAACACAACTTATCGTTGCAGCTTCTATATTAGTGATTTACTGGCTTTTGATGGCTTTTGTTCCGGTTCCGGGATTTGGTCCTGCCAATTTCGACAAAGGAACAAATTTGGCTGCGTGGTTAGACAATTTACTTTTAAACGGACATTTATGGGCTTCTAGCAAAACCTGGGATCCTGAAGGAATTCTGAGCACTTTGCCTGCTATAGGAACCGGAATTGTAGGGATGTTTATTGGACAAATATTAAATCTTCAGATTACCAAAATCGAGATTGTAAAGAAATTAGCCATCGCCGGAGTTTCTTTATTGATTCTGGGCTTACTTTGGAATACTTTTTTCCCAATTAATAAATCTCTTTGGACAAGTTCGTATGTTTTGTACACGGCAGGAATCGCCACAATATGTTTAACGATATTGTACTACATAATAGATGTTTCCAATTATACCAAATGGACAAAACTGTTTTTAATCTGGGGGGTAAATCCTATGATTGTGTTTTTCTTTTCAGGAATAATCCCGAGAGTTTTAGGGTCGATTAAAATTCAGAATCCTGAAATGGCTTCGGAAGAAATCAGTTTACAAACTTCTATTTACAAATTCGGGATTGCGCCTTGTTTCGAAAATCCTTTGAATGCATCTTTGGCTTATGCACTTTCTTATGCTGTTTTTTGGTCTTGCATATTATGGGTTTTCTATAAAAAGAAATTAATTTTTAAGGTGTAAGATTGGTACAATAAAAAATGTTCGCCACTAATTGCACGAATTTGCACGAATTTTTTATGACAATGATTGTCCTAGCCCCGATAGAAGTGGAAATCCTTTGTGTCCGCCGCGGCGGACACAAAAGATTGGAACGAATTGCTTCGCCAGTTCGCACTTTCAGGCTCGGGTGCGGGATTAGCTCCTAAAAAAACATATTGTTATAAATATATCGCTCCGCTGGAGCTTTAGATCAGGGATTTGTATACTGCTATAAATATGGCGCTCCTCTGGAGCTTGATTCACTAAAGAAATAGTCCCAGCGGGACGGTATATTTATAGAAATTTTATATTGATTATGAAGAAGAGCCCCAGCGGGGTGACATATTATCAATATGAAGAAAATAATACATGGAGTTATAATAAAGCTTTGAACAATGTATTTATTGCTTATTTAGCTCCTAATTTTTATTAAAAAAAACAACATGAGATTAAGGCAATTTATTTTTGGATTTCTTTTTATCGCACTTCTATTTTCTTGTTCAACTAAGAGAAAAGACAATCACTTCATAAAATCAAATGCTGATGAGGTTTTGGTGCGCCAGGATTTTAAAAAATATTTTGACGATTGCAATGCCGATGGCGCTATTGCGATTTATGACAATAAAAACCATAAATGGATTGTATCTGATACCGTTGCCACAAGAAAAGAAACATTGCCTGCTTCTACATTTAAGATTATTAACTTGCTTATTGCTCTGGAAACCAAAACAATTTTGAGTGAGAATGATATTGTAAAATGGCCCGGAAGTACCGATACGATAAAATACGATTATCGCTCCAATATTTACCACGATATATCTGTAAAAGAAGCTTTTGAAGTTTCGGCAGGATGGGCGTTTATCGAATTAGCAAAGAAAATTGGGAAGGATAATTACAAAAAATATTTAAAACGTTGCCATTACGGAAATCTTGATCTTTCGCAAACAGATCCGGACTTTTGGAATTTTGGTGCTTTTGGAATTTCACCTGTCAATCAGGTTGAGTTCCTGAAGAATTTTTATGACGAAAAATTGCCTTTCTCTAAACGCAACATCGACATTGTAAAAAAGGTAATGATAACGGAACAGAATCAAGAGTATACCATTCTTGCAAAAACAGGCTGGACCAGAGATAATGGCATCAATACTGGCTGGTGGGTAGGCTATCTCGAAAATAAAAACGGAACGTATTTTTTTGCCACGCGCCTATTGCAGGATCGAAAACAAAATAGTGCTAGTTTTGGCAATTGCCGAAAAGAGATTACAAAATCTGTATTTAGGGATTTGAATATAATGCAGTAAAAAGGAGTTCATCACTTTGTTTTGTTCCATCGGAACATTTTGTTGGTAGCCCAATAAATGCGGTATTTTTTCACGTTCCTTAGGAACGTTTGATTTTATAAATAATCATTGGTAAAAACATAGACATTTTCTCAAACGTCCAAATGGGACGATGTTTCTCACGATACATTTTTTTTCTACCGATGAGGTGTCCCGATGGAACACAATCTAAAAAACTAAAACTTTCGTTTTTGATAAGGTGTTCCTTCGCCATCTTCGCAATGACTTTTAAGACTTAACAGAAACATTGCCCAATTGTAATTGCACCATTGATAAAACTCTGTTAATTCTCGCCAATCAAAATGTTTGAGAACGACTGCCGTAACTCCGTCTTTTTCGGTCAGGTCGAATGAAATTTTTGTACCAATCCATTCCGGGTCAGAATCGACACATTCCCACAATATTCTTTTGTTGGGAGACAATTCTACTATCTTCATTTTTGTGGTATCATTATCGCCGAAATCAAACTCATTGACAAAGCCAACTTCCGGTTTTACAATGAGTTCTGTTGTCCAGACATCATGAAGTCCTTCTTGTGTGGTTAATGTTTTATAAACAGCTGCAATAGGTGATTTAATATAATTGATGTGCTCTATTTTTTCCATTTTCATGACTTTTTAGATTGGCAAATTCAAAGTTAATGAAAATTATATCGCTCCGACAATGGTGCTAATTTTGAAAATTTCACATGTAAATTTGCTTTGTTTAGGTATAAAAACGGGATTACTCTAAACCTAAATTGAGCAATCTAGTGCGCTTTTTTGATTATTATGAGGATTTATTTAAGTAACTTTAAATGAATTATAATAGCAAAGGCTATTTGAAAACAATTCTACCAAAGACAAAGTTGTACTTGCAATCGACTGTTTAAAATAAAAACATTATGAAAATGACTGTAGAAATAACATCGCCATACGATCAGAGTTTTATTAAAGAATTACCCTTAATAGGCAAAAATGAGATCGACAAAATACTGAATACTGCCCAAAACTTATTTATAGATCAATCGAAATGGATTCCGGCTTATAAGCGAATCGAAATACTGGAAAAAACAGCTGCAATAATGGCGGACCGAATCGAAGATTTATTAGTAACAGCGGTAAGCGAGGGCGGAAAACCTTATCAGGATTCTAAAGCTGAGGTACTTCGCGCCATAAAAGGCGTAAAATTAGCAGCAGAACATATCTCTCAATTAAAAGGCGAACAAATACCTATGGCACTTACTGATGCTTCTTTAAACAGAGTCGCTTTTACGTCAAAAGAGCCTATTGGAATTGTGGTGGCGGTGAGTGCTTTTAATCATCCGTTGAATTTAGCCGTTCATCAAATCGCTACGGCCTTTGCTGCAGGTTGTCCTGTAATTTTTAAACCTGCAACGGCAACGCCTTTGTCGAGTTTGGCGCTTCGTGAAATTTTAAAAGAAGCCGGATTACCTGAAGGATGGCTTCAGATAATATTATGCGACAATGAAGCCGCAGAATTATTGGTGACCGACCCAAGAGTTAATTTTTTCTCGTTTATAGGTTCTGCAAAAGTAGGCTGGTATCTGAAAAGTAAATTATCTCCGGGTACAAGATGCGCTTTAGAACATGGCGGAGCTGCTCCGGTTATTGTAGAAAGTGATGCTGATTTTAACGAAATGATTCCTGATCTGGTAAAAGGAGGTTTTTATCACGCCGGACAAGTTTGCGTTTCGGTTCAGCGAATTTATGTCAATCAGAAGATCGTTGAGCGTTTTATTGAAGCTTTTGCAGCAGCAACAACTAAATTAGTTACAGGAAATCCTTTGGATCAAAAAACTGATGTAGGTCCGCTTATTTCGCCTAAAGAAGTGAATCGCGTCGAAAAATGGGTAAATGAAGCGATTAAAAAAGGAGCTAAATTAATAACCGGCGGAAAAAGAATTTCTGACACTTTCTTTCAGCCCACCGTTTTATTTAATCCATCTGAAGATTCCAAAGTTTCTACTACCGAAATTTTTGGTCCCGTCGTTTGTATTTATTCTTTTACAAACCGCGATGAAGCCATAAAAAGAGCCAATGCGCTGAATGTTCATTTTCAGGCTGCCGTATTTACAAAAAATATAGATATTGCTTTAGAAACCGTTAAAAAACTAAATGCTACAGCGGTTATGGTGAATGATCATACGGCTTTTAGAGTCGATTGGATGCCATTTGGAGGTCGTGATGCTTCAGGAATTGGTATGGGAGGAATTTCATACGCCATAAACGAAATGACGAGAGAAAAACTAACCGTTTTTAAAAGCAAATTAATTTAAGTTTTAAATAAATTGATTGTAGTTATTAAACACATCGCTATGTGCATTTTAAATAAGTGAAACTCCTATTTTTAGTCAACAAAAATCTATGTCTATGTGTTTAAAAATATTTAAGCCAAAATAAAAATATGAATACAAACAAAGCAGAACAAAACATCGAAACCACCAAAAAAGTATTACCCATTATTTTGGCGACTTCGATCTTTATGCAAATGCTCGATTCTACCATTCTTAATACCTCGATAACGGCTATTGCCAAAGACCTGCACGAATCGCCGCTTGATATGCAAAATGCGATTATTAGTTATGTATTAACTCTTGCGCTTTTTATGCCGGTTAGCGGTTTTTTATCGGATAAATTTGGAACTAAGAAAGTCTTTATTTTTGCTTTACTGTTATTTAGCATCGGATCCTTATTTTGTTCGCTTTCGCAGAATTTAACTCATCTGATTTTTTCGCGTGTTATTCAGGGTATTGGAGGAAGTTTAATGACACCCGTTGGAAAACTGGCACTCATTAGAACATTTCCTAAAAAAGAATTATTAAAGGCAATGAATTTTGCTATTATCCCTGCCTTAATTGGTCCCGTTTTAGGTCCTTTGGTTGGAGGTTATATGGTCGACTATTTATCCTGGCATTGGATTTTCCTGATCAATATTCCGTTTGGGATTATTGGTATTCTATTAAGTTTAAAATACATGCCGGATTATAAATCGCCTATCATTGATTTTGATTTAAAAGGTTTCCTGATTTTTGCTTCGGCTTCGCTCCTATTATCGATTTCCTTAGAATTATTTGGCAATACCGTTCGTCTAACGCCCGTTTTATTGGTATTGATGTCCGGATTTTTAATGTTGTATTGGTATTATCGTCATGCCGTGACAGACAATAATCCTCTTTTTCCTTTAAATTTATTTCAGGTAAGAACTTTTCGTGTGGGTATTGTAGGCAATCTTGCGACGCGTTTGGGTTTTAGTTCGATTCCGTTGTTGTTGCCTATGATGATTCAGATTGCTTACGGACAATCGGCGGTAACTTCAGGGTGGATTGTCGCACCAATGGCTCTTACTGCCATGTTTGGGAAATCGGCCGTCATTAAAATTCTAAATACTTACGGTTATAGAAAAACCTTAATGGTGAATACTTTTATTATTGGAGTTTTAATTTGCGCATTGGCCATCCCTTCAATTCATACTTCTTTCTATTGGTACGTTCCTATTATTTCGGTTTTAGGATTCTTTAATTCGATACAATTTACCTCAATGAATTCTATTTCTATTGCCGATTTAAGGGTGTATCATACCAGTAGTGGCAATTCGTTAGTTTCTGTAAATCAACAATTAGCCATTGGTTTCGGAATTGCTTTTGGACTTTTGGTACTTAAAATTTTTCAGGGTGACGTAAAGCTTATTCATAACGAAATTCACAATGCTTTTCGATATACATTTCTGGTCGTAGGATTTCTGACTATTCTTTCAGGTTTAGTTTTTAGAAGACTTCATGATAAAGATGGTGACAATTTAAAATCAGCTAATTAATAAAAAATACAAAGCCCAATCTAATACGATTGGGCTTTATTATTTCCTGAAATTTAGAATTATTTAATTCCAGCCTCCGCCAAGTGCGCGGTATAAATTGACAACAGCATGCAGCTTTTGACTTTGATCGTCAATTCCTCTTAATTGTGCGTTCAGTAAATTTTGTTCGGCTGTTAAGACATCTGTATAATTGGTTGTCGAATTGTTCAATAATTCTTTATTAAACTCAACCGCTTTCAATAAAGCTTCTAGTTGTTTTTTTCTTTTTTCTTCTTTTAAAGCCGCGTTATCGTATTTAGACAATGCATTCGAAACTTCTTCGCTGGCTTTTAACATCGAAAATTCGAAATTATAAAGGGCTTCTTTTTGTAAAGATAATGCGGTTGCTAATCTTCCTTTGTTAATTCCTTTATTGAAAATAGGCTGCGCAAGTCCTCCGGCGATATTACCAAAAAGTCCTCCGTTGGTAAACCAGTCTTTTAATCCGAAACTTGAAAAACCTGCTGCTCCGCTAATCGTTAAAGCAGGATAAAAATAGGCTCTCGCTACATTACTTTCTTCAAATGCTGCTCTAAAATTATATTCGGCTTGTTGTACATCCGGTCTGTTTGCCAAAAGCTGCATCGGAACTCCAATTTTAAGATCGTATGTAAGCTGTTGTTTTTCGAGAGAACTTCGTTCGATTTTAGTGGGAGATTTTGCGAGAAGTACACATAAAGCATGTTCGGTTTCAGTTATCTTTTGTTCGATATCCGGAATCGCTAATTCTGCTTCATAAAAGTTGGCTTCACTCTGAACAACTGCAACTCCATTAATAATCGAATTTTCAAAAAGAACTTTGATTGTCTCAGCATCGGTTTCTCTGTTTTTAGCAGTCTTTTTAAGTACTTTTAATTGTTCATCAAGTACCAATAATTCATAATACGAATTAGCAATATTAGCGATCAATTGGGTTTGAACGGCACGTTTCGAAGCGTCTGTAGCCAATAAATTAGCGATTGCACTTTTCTTAGCACTTTTTAATTTACCCCAAACGTCGATTTCCCATCCCGCAGAAATTCCTAAATCGTATTGTGTCGATTGATCGAAAAGTCCAAACCCTTGCGGGAAAGCCAACCTGGATTCCTTAACCGAAACATTCCCGTTTACCGAAGGCAGAAAAGCCGCTTTACTCAACTTAACATTCACCGCAGATTGATTGATTCGTTCAACAGCAATCTTTAGATCCAGGTTCGCCGCCAATCCGTCAGAAATTAATTGTTGCAAGGCAGGATCGCTAAATAATTCCGACCATTTCATAGTGGCTATAGTGGTTGTATCGGTGCTTTCTTTTTCTCGATACGTTACTGATGTTTCGGGTTTGGCATAGGGTTTCGTGATCTTGCACGAAGTCCATATACTGGCAGTAATCAGTATTATGGCTATTATTTTATAATTGTATTTATTCATTTTAATATGTTTATTTCTTTTATTTAACTGGCTGGAATTTAACCGCAAAGAGCGCTAAGGTTTATTCGCAAAGTCCGCAAAGTTGGAATCCTTTTAATCTTTATAATCTGTGGCAAAAAAATTTAACCGCAAAGCACGCAAAGGTTTTACGCAAAGGCCGCTAAGTTTATTTTAATCTGAAAATTTCAGGCAAAGCTCACAAAGCTAGTTCAACGCAAAGCTTTGCGAACTTTGTGTTTTTATATAACCATCCACATAAAAAACTTTGCGTGCTTTGCGGTAAAATAATCGCAAAACGATCCTCTCTGAACCTTTGTCGATCCGTACCTTTGAACCTTTACTAATCAATTATTCTCGGTTCGTGATCCGGTACTTTTACTCCGCCCACTTTTTCCTGCAAAGACTGAAAAATGATAAATAGAACCGGAATTACAAAAACCCCAAATAAAGTTCCAATCAACATTCCGCCAACTGCCGCTGTACCAATAGATCTGTTGCTTAAAGCTCCTGCACCAGTAGCTATCATTAACGGAATCAATCCGAAGATAAAAGCAAACGAAGTCATTAAAATAGGTCGTAATCGGGCTTTCGCACCAAACAAAGCCGACTGAACAAGACCTCTTCCGCTTAAGCGATGTAACAAAGCAAACTCTACTATAAGAATGGCATTTTTTGCCAAAAGACCAATCAGCATAATCAAACTAATCTGAAGGAAAATATTATTGTCGACTCCAAACAAATTCGCAAATATAAAAGCTCCAGCAAGTCCTATTGGTAAGGATAACAATACCGAAAATGGCAAAATATAACTCTTGTACTGCGCACTCAATAAGAAGTAAATAAAGATCAGACAAAGTCCGAAGATTAAGGTGGTCTGGCTTCCGCTTGAAAGTTCTTCTTTAGTTAAACCGGAAAATTCATAAGCATAACCTCGGTCTAAAGTCTGCGCTGCCACTTCTTCAATTGCTTTGATGGCGTCTCCTGAGCTGTAACCGGCATTTGGCGCGCCCGTAACCGTTGTTGAAGTAAAAAGATTAAAACGGTTTATAAATTCCGGACCGTATGTTTTCTTCAAGGTTACAAATTCTGATATTGGTGCCATTGCTCCTTTATCTGTTCGAACAAAAACTTTATTGATGTCGCTTTCTTTGGCTCTGTAATTCGCGTGAGATTGTAACATTACCCTGTATTGTTTTCCGAATTTATTGATGTCTGAGGCGTAGATTCCTCCAAAATATCCCTGAAGCGTATTCAATACCGTTTTTACGCTAACGCCAGCCTCTTTACATTTTGCCACATTTACATTCACTTCCATTTCCGGGAACGTAATATTAAACGGATTGGTTGCATACATAATTTCTGGTCGCTTATTAATCGCTGCCATAAACTTTGCAATATTCTTATCAAAATCCTGATAACTTCCTCCGGTTCGATCCTGCAACTGAACTTCGAATCCGTTGTTGTTTCCAAATCCCTGTAAGGTTGGTGAGGCAAAGAAAATAATACTTGCCCCTTTTATGTGCGCTGTTTTTTCGAACAATTTAGCCACAACCGAATTAACATCCTGATCTTTTCCTTTTCTTTCTTTCCAAGGTTTTAATCTAATGAATAAAGCTCCGTAAGAACCTCCATTTCCGTGAATTAAATCCATTCCTGATAAGGTAGACGAAAGTTCTATTTCGGGAATACTTCTGGCGATACTGTCGATTTCTTTTGTGATTTGTTCGGTACGTTCTAATGTCGAAGAAGCTGGTAAAACTACATTTCCGTAAATCGCTCCTCCATCTTCATTTGGCACAAAACCTGTAGGCGTAGTTTTGATTAAAGCGTAAAATATTATTCCAAAAACTGCTATGGCCACTAATGAAATCCATTTTCTGCGAATCAGGAATCGGACTGATCCAATATACTTGCGGGTTATGGCATCAAAAGCAACATTAAAACTGGCATAGAATTTTGGTAAAAATCCATTATTGTGATTTGATTTTTCAGGATCATGTGGTTTTAATAAAATAGCACAAAGCGCAGGACTTAAAGTCAAAGCATTCACCGCCGAAATTAAAATGGCTACAGCCAATGTTAATCCGAATTGTTTGTAAAATACTCCTGCCGAACCTGTAATAAAAGTTACCGGAACAAATACTGCTGACATAATGAGGGTAATCGAAATAATCGCACCGCTAATTTCACTCATGGCATGAATAGTCGCTTTCTTGGCCGATTTTGCGCCTTGATCGAGTTTCGCATGAACGGCTTCGACCACGACAATGGCATCATCGACGACAATACCAATGGCTAAAACCAAAGCAAAAAGTGTCAATAAATTGATGGTAAATCCAAATAATTTCAGGAAAAAGAAGGTACCTATAATCGAAACCGGAACTGCAATTGCAGGAATTAATGTGGATCTAAAATCTTGCAGAAAAACAAACACCACAATAAAAACCAGAATAAAAGCTTCAATAATAGTATAAATTACCTTTTCTATCGAAGCGTCAAGAAAATCATTTGCATTTAAAAACGTATGATATTCTACTCCAGGCGGAAAATCTTTGGAAGCCTTTTTTAAGATATCTTCGCAGGCAATAATTAATTCTCTGGCATTTGATCCTGAAATCTGACTGATTTGTCCTCCCGAAGAAACTTTACCTTGTGTAATAAGCGAAGACGTATAATCTAAAGCCCCAAACTCAATATCGGCGACATCTTTTAATCGCAATAGACTTCCTTGCTTATCACTTCTTAATACGATGTTTTCAAACTCTTCCGGATTTTCAAGTCGGCCTGTGAATTTCAAGGAATATTGAACTGATTCTTTACTGTTTTCTCCAATTTTTCCAGGTGCTGCTTCAATGTTTTGTTCTTGCAAGGCTGCAATAATATCATCCGGAACTAAGCCTTGGTTTGCCATTGCATCCGGTTTTAACCAAATACGCATCGAATATTCGCGACTGCTGTAAATCTCGGCTCCACCAACTCCTGCAACACGCTTGAGCTCAGGCATAATATTGATCCTTAAATAATTATCAAGGAATTTTTCGTCGTATTTTCCGTCGTTGCTGTACAGCAAGAAACTCAAAGCTGTACTGCTCAATTGTTTACTGGTTGTAATACCGGCTTTAATTACTTCATTGGGCAATAAACTGGTGGCTTTGGCTACCCGGTTTTGCACGTTTACGGCTGCCATATCCGGATTGGTTCCCTGCTTAAAAAATATGGTTATGGCCGCGCTACCATTACTGCTGGCGGTTGAGGTCATATAACTCATGTTCTCAACACCGTTTATTTGTTCTTCTAATGGGATAATGACACTTTTTAAAACCACATTGGCGCTGGCTCCCTGATACGAGGCGTTTACAACAACTGTTGGCGGGGCAATTTCAGGATATTGTGATATGGGCAGAGAGGCTAATCCCAGCAATCCCAAAATCACTATTATGATCGATATTACAGTCGATAATACCGGATTTTCTATAAATTTTCTAAACATGATTTTTTATTTTTTTGAGGAAGAAATCGCTGCAATTTTTACTCCGTCTCTTAAATTTCCTATTCCTTCTGTCACGATAATATCTCCCGCTTTTACTCCTTCGGTAATGAGATAGTCTTTTTCGGTTGCTGTGTTTCTTATTTTTATTTCGGTGTTGTGCACGACGTTTTGTGCATCTACGGTAAAAACAAAAAAACGTCCCTGCAATTCGAAGACTGCTTTTTTAGGAACCAGAATTGCGGCTGCAAACTGTGTTGGAATAACAATTGTAGCACTTGCTCCGCTCCAAAGTTTACCTTCAGGATTTGGAAAAATGGCTTTAAAATTGGCTGATCCTGTACCTGCATTTAAAACTCCGCTCAACGTTTGAATTTTTCCTTTTGATAAATAAGTATTTCCATCGGCGGTAACGAGAGAAACATCGGGCATATTTTTTAATTTATCTTTTAATTGATTGCCTGAAAACTGATCTAAAAAGGAATTTAATTGTTGCTGACTTAAAGAGAAATAGGCAAAAATATTTTTGGTATTGGCAACTGTTGTTAAAGGATCAGGTGCCGAACTGCTGACCAAACTTCCTATTTTAAACGGCAAACTTCCCACTACTCCATTAATTGGACTTACAATATTGGTAAAGGCAAGTTTTGATTTTGCCGAAGATAAATCAGCATTTGCCTGACTTAACTCGGCTCTTTTTACACGTTCTGTATTTTTGGCTGAGGTTAATTCGTAGTTGTTTATAATTTTCTTTTCTGCTAAAGCAGCGGTTCTTTTGGTCTGAATAACGGCTGTTTCCAAACTGGCTTCGGCGGCGAGAACTGCTGCTTTTTTGTTGTTTACTTCCTGTAAATAACTATTGGCATCGATTTTAAACAACGCTTGTCCTTTGGCTACAGCCGAACCTTCCTCAACATAAACCTGCTCTATATATCCGTCTACTTTTGAGCGTATTTCTACGGTTTGCTCACCTTCTAAAATGGTGGGATATTCTACCGAAACATCGGCTTTTTGAGTCTTTAGCGTAAGCGTAGGATAGGATACCGGAGTTTCTGCTTGTTCTGTTTTTTTAGTCTCGCACGAAACTATCAAAAGTGTTCCTGCAAAGAGGATTGCTATTATTTTTTTCATTGTTTATTTTCTTTTATAAATCATTAAAGGAGAACCTGCTTCTCCCCACATTAGGGTTTGTACATATTTAGTTAACTGGCTTGTGGCCAAAACAAGGATTTCTTCGGGTATGGAGGAATTGGCTTTAAGCACTACTTTTTGATTGATGAATGCCGAAAATGCTATTCTTCTTATTCTTTCTGTCCACAAAAGATTGATATAATTTCCAGTTGCAGCATACACTACTATTGCTCCATGTGGCGCTAGTAATGAACTGATTAACACATAAGCCCAAAGGGGAACGATGGCATCATTTGAACAAAGAATTACGACATCTTTTCCTGTAAACTGAGTCCAGTCTATAGCGCTCATGGCTGAACGGAAGGCTTTTTCCTGTAATAGAAAATCGTCTATAAGAAAGGGCACGATATCGAATTTTATAACATCATTTTCATCGGGTTTGTAGAATCGTAAATCGAGTGTTTGTATGCCTGAGGCTTCTATTTTATTTATTATTTCCATAGTTGGATGATTAAAAAATTGAGGTATTTACTGCATTTTATTTTGTTGAATGGGGCTAATTTTTAGGCATAGGTATCCCCGGCCCAACCTGAATACTATTTTTTGTAGCGGGTTGAGTATGTTTTAATATTTAGCTAAAGTTTTGAGATTTTTAAAATCTACTGTAGAGAGGATGTCTTATTTATAGGTTTTCATCAATACATTCCAATACGGAACAATATTAACAGGTAAAGTCATCCTATCGTATAAGTTAAGGGGAGGTGATCGTAATTCTGGTACCATAATCTACAATTTGCATTAATAAATTCTGTAACTCGCAAGTTTGATTGCTTTTACGGCAATAATATCTCGCAATGGGCTTTGATAAGAAGGACAAAATTAATAATTTTGCATAATAAAACAACTAAATACTTGTTTTATTAATTTATGACTACAAATAAGATTTTAATGTTGCTCAAAATGCGAGGTTCTCTTACGGCTCTCGAGATTGCGCATGAGCTTAAAATAACGAAGGAAGGCGTTAGACAACAACTGGTTAAGCTTGTCGAGGAAGAACTTATTCATCCGCTGGAAGAATCTAAAGGTGTGGGAAGACCGCAAAAAACATTTAGTCTTACAGCCAATGGAAATGCGAAATTTCCGGATACGCATGCTGAATTGACTTTAAAACTAATTAACATTATTAGCTCGATGGGCAAAAACACCCTGGATGATGTTATTAATGTTTATGAAGAAGTAGGGAAAAAGAAGTATCATGAAGAAATTGACACGATCGACAATTTAGAACAAAAGATAGAAAAACTTGTCGAAATAAGAACTCGTGAAGGTTATATGGCCGAATATTCTAAGAATGACGATGGTTATCTTTTAGTAGAAAACCACTGCCCTATTTGTGCCGCTGCAACAATTTGTCAGGGCTTTTGCTCGTCTGAATTAAACACATTCCGGTCTGTGTTAGGAAACGAAGTAAACATAAATCGCATTAGTCATATTATTGCCGGAGAAAGAAGATGTGCGTATCAGATTACGGCAAATTAATCTGATTTTAGATATAGAACATTAAATAGAAAAAGCCTGTAAAACACTAATTTTACAGGCTTTTTCAGTCAACAATTAAATATAATTAAATTCTAAGATAATACAAGATTAATCTGGGTTTGCCAGGATTTTATACAACTCGGCATTCGAAATATAATACTGATTTTCGATGCTAATCTGTGATAGTTTTGCACTTACCAGATTGTTTTCTCTCGAATTGATCAGGAATATGGAGCTTTCGCCAAAGGAAAACAATTTCTCCTCTGAGTTAAGCATGGTCACGTAATCTTTGACCAGATTATCAATAACGTTTTTTTGTCTTTTTAAGGAAGCAATTTCTGTTTGCTGCGCTTTTATTTTATTCTTTAATTCTAATCTTTGCTGATCGATATCAAACTTTAAATCCTGAATTTTAAGTTTGGCAAGTTTAAGTCCTCCTCTTTCTTTTCGTAAAAAAATCGGAATACTAAAATCAATATTGAACTTATAATCATCGGCATTAAAAGAATTAAAATAAGACGGTTCTGAAATATAATTATACCCCACATTCAGCTTTGGCAATAATGAATTTGCTTTGAGTTGTCTGTTGATTTCGAGCATCGACATTTTAGTTTCCAGCGCCTGAATTTTAGGATGTGCCTCAAATGTTTCTGAGTTGACCATCATCGTTGAGGTTTTTAATGTTTCTTCTAATGTCTGAATTAAATTCTGTTCCGGTTTGACATTATCTTCTAATTCAACGGGTACATTTTCGATCCATAAATAATTAGAAAGATTAAGTTTGGCTTTGGCCAGTTTCAGGTTTCCGTTTTCTACATTCAGTTCCCTGTTTCTTACCGTAATTCCGGCTTCGACACTATCTATTGCTGGCGAATCGCCCAATTCTATCAATTTTTTTACGCCATTAAAACGTGTACTGGCAAAACCGAGATAACTTTTATAAAGTTCGGCTTCGTTGTAACTTTTTCTCCATTCAAAATAAGCTTCACTGGCTTTGTACAAAACTTCGATGGCTCGCAGTTTTCGCTGTGCATCGCTTAGTTTCAACTGCAATTTTCCTTCGCGTACATCTGCCATTCTCTGGTTGATGAACATTCCCTGTCCTAAAGCTACGCTGATTCCCAGAGAGGTTAATCCGGCTTCAGGCGTACGATTTTGCGGATTGTAATATTGTCCGTCTGTTTCGTCAAAACCGGCTTTAATTTCGACACCATACCAGGTTGGAATTTTAAAACTGCTGTTTAATAATGAATAATATTCGGTTCCTTTAAATTCTTTTTTATTGTAATCTACTTCAATTTTCGGATCAAATCCTCCACGGGCCACCATAAGCATTGCCTGAGCGCTGCTTACTTCAAGATTGGCTTGTTTTACCAATGGATGGTATTTTTTTACGTATCCTAAAAACTCGCTATAACTTAATTCTTCTTTATTAAAATCCTGACTATAGCCTTTTACGATGCTTAATAAGAATAAAAAAGAAAACAATTTTATAACGGTTCTCATCTTATTTCTTCTCCTTTCCATTTGTTGCTTTTTCATCTGTCTTATAATAATTTGGAGGAAAACCATTCAGGTTACGCCATATTTCGTACCATACCGATACGGTTTCTAACAGGGCTATACTTTGTGCACCGGCACCTATGCTGAGTTCTTTTGGCCATTTTTCTTCTTTGTTTCCATCGGGAGCAATTAGTACTCTGTATTTCCCGTTAGGACTTATAAAATTTTCGATGGCTACAATTTTACCTCCAAAAGTTCCGTAAGACAATCCCGGCCATCCTGAAAATACGATTCTTGGCCATCCGTCAAACCAAACACGTACATCTGCACCGCGATGCACCAACGGAAGATCGATAGGATCTACATAAGTTTCTACTGCTATGTCATAAGTGGCAGGCATAATGCTTACAATTGGCGTTCCTTCTTTTATAGTTTCGCCAAGCCCCGTTAATAAAGCACGGTTTACATAACCGCTTTGAGGTGCTGTGATGTAGTACATTCCGTTTCTTATGCTGTAATTGGCATATTGATTCTCTAACTTATTGACCTGAGCTTCTGTATCATATTGTGTACTTAAAGCGGTAAACTTATCACTTCTTGATTTCGAAATTTTCTCAGAATACTCCGCTTTGATTCTATTGATCTCGACTTTAGCATTTATCAATTCATTTTTACTGCTCAAAAATTTATTTTGCTGTGTAATAATATAAGCTTCGGATTCCTGCAATTTTAATCGTTTTTGCTCGACATCGGTCATTGGTTTTAGGCCTTCTTTGTTAAGTGCAGTAGAACGATTAAATTGTGTTTGGGCGATTCTTAATTGTGTTTTTACAGCTTCAAGATCCATACTGTCGCTTTTAATTTTCAGCTGGGCTTGTTTTATTTTATTTTGTGCTTGTTGTAATTTTAATTCTCTTTCGGCATTCAGCGAGGTCGCCTGATCGTTAAGGGAGGTTACTTTGTCGCCATAAGATTCTACAGCCAATTTTTTAGCATCGACCTGTTCTTTGGTATTCCCCACTAAATTGGGATCTAAGTAATCTTCTTTAGTCTCTGAAATAAAAAGAATTGTATCTCCTTTTTTTACAAAATCACCTTCTTTTACAAACCATTTTTCTACCCTTCCGGCAATAGCGTTATGCACGGTTTGTGGCCTTTGATCCGGTTTTAAAGTTGTTACAGATCCGCTTCCTGAAATATTTTGTGTCCAGGGCAGGAATAAGCAGGCAACGCCAAACAATAAAAATCCTACAATGACTCTGTTTAAAATTTTATAATGAGGTCTGCGGGCAACGCTGGTTATCGAAGCGTATTTTCCCGGAGTAATAAGTACATGATTATCTTTAGATATATTGAGCATGATTAAAGCTTTATGTCGTTAATAATTTTTCCGTCATCGATCGTGATCATACGGTCGCATTTGTTCATCCAGATATCATTTTTAGAAGTCAGGATAACCGTCCAGTTATGTTCATCAGAAAGTAAAAAATCAACAATTTTACCTGAAGTCATTTCGTCCATTTTATCAACGGGATCTTCGAGGAATAATATATTCGGTTTGTTTACAATGCTTCGTGCCAAAAGAATTTTTTGAACATCTGAAGCCGAAAGCTCACGTCCGCCCGGATGAATCTGATTTTCAAGTCCGTTAGGAAAAGTTTTAATGTACGGCGTAAGGCAAACATTGTCTAAAGCCCATTTTAGTTCATCATTATCAATAGTTTCGTTTCCAAAAAGAATATTTTCTCTGATGGTTCCGGCAAAAAGCGTATCACCTTGCAAAAATGTACCTGCTTGCGCTCTGTATGTATTTTCGTCGAGACGATTCATATAATTGTCCGTGATGTACATTGTACCGCTTTCTGGTTCCAGTAAACCTGAAAGTAAGCGTAACAGCGTACTTTTTCCGGCTCCGTTTGGTCCTCTTAAAATAATTTTTTCGCCCTGAGATATTTTCAGGTTAATGTTTTTAAGGGATTTTTTGTTGTGATCGGGATAATTGTAAGCAACACTTTCGGTTTCGATATTAATACCGGTATCGTTTACGGCTGAGGTTTGCGGAATACCTGAAATCTCCATATCTGTAACCTGACCAATTTTTTCTACAGAAGTCAATACATCATAAAAAGATTCTAATCCAAAAATTATTTTTTCTACCGAATTGATCAGCAATACGATCACAATTTCAGCTGCCACAAACTGCCCGATATTCATTTGATGGTGAATTACCAGAAAACCACCAATAGACAAAAGGGCAGCCGTAACAATAACTTTAAAAATAGTGAGCTGAATGTATTGTTTTTTCATTACCTGAAAATGCTTCTCACGATAGTTGATGTATTGGCTCACATAACCGTCGTTTCTGTTTAATGCATATTCGAAACCGCCTTTTCTTCTAAAACTTTCACGATTGCGTGCAATTTCCTGGATCCAGGCTGCTACTTTATACTTAAACTTAGATTCGTTCAGACTTGTTTCTAAACCGTCTTTGTACGAAAACTTAAAAATCACATAAAGGATAACGATAAATAAAAGTCCGATTACGGTAAAAAAGGAATGGTACAAAACCAGCAATATGATACCAAAACCTACTTGCAAAAAGGCAGCACAAAAATCCAGCAGCAGTTTTGCGGTTCCTTTTTGAACCATAAGCGTATCAAAAAAGCGGTTGGCTTTTTCTGGCGCGTACTCAGAATACATTTCTTTGAACTTAATTAAAGGCATTCTGTAAGCGAATTCAAATGAGGTGCGTACAAAAATTCTTTGTTGCAGATTCTCCACAATTCGAAGTTGTAAAATGATTAGTACTCCGCCAAAACCAACTCCAACGGTTACTAAAAATACCAATACTACCCACGAAACACTTAGTTGTCCGCTTTGAATAAAATTAATGATGGCCTGAATTCCTAAAGGCAGGGAAAGATTTACGAGACCCGCAAAAGCGGCGTAAAATATAATTTGATATACGTCGCGCTTATCAAGTGCCAGTAAATTATAAAAACGTTTTAATGGTGTCATGAATTTATATATAAATACAAGATTAATAGATAGAAAATTATGTACGATAAATACCGTATTAAGGATGCTAGATTTTCATTTAAATCTACAAAAAAAAAGTGAAATATTTACACAATCATCTCAGGAGGAGGCAAATAAATCTTGCCATGAAATGCAAATAAAAAGACGGGGTTGTCTGTATAATTTTTTGCTTTTGATGCGATCTGCAAATATAATCCCGGTAAAAAAGCGTCGAACGGAACCAGATATTCTAATAAAACAATTCCTTTTGCCAGTTTAGCGGTTTTAGTATCTTTTGTTTCATAGTCATCTAATTCTTCCGCAATTCTGTCGCATTTAAATATTTTTTTCAAGAAATTGCAGGTAATCCCTTTTACAGAATCTACCTCGGTATTATTATTTATGATCTGGCTGAAACTACTGGATATATTAATGCTGCTCATTAAAAAATAGCCAATTAGCAACGCCTGAAGGCATTTACACAAAAAACTATTTTTAATTTTATTCAACATCTATTAAAATACTATTACAAAAAAGAACTCTTGATCTCCATTTTTTTCTCTTGAAAACCAGTTCAGATTCAAGGTTCTTTTTCTAAAAAAACAATAATCGCGCAATTTAAATCTAAATTTTCGCTGCCACATTAGAGGAACATTAGAATTTCAAGACACTCAAACAAAACACTAATTATCAGTTATTTAAAAAACGTAGAATCTTTTATTTATTTGCTTTTTTTCGAAAACTTACTTTTTTATAAAAAAAAAGATACAAGATTTAAACTCCAATTTTCATGTAAAACCTGCGTTGTACAATGATTTCTAAATGCAAAAACCGCTTTTTTCAACAATAGGAAAAAGCGGTTTTTACCAGAAAATGATATCTTTTATTTTTTAGATAAAACTTCCATAATCTTAGTATAGATTTCGGTATTTTGGTAAACACCCGTAAAACTTTGCGCTCCCGGACCATAAGCAAAAACCGGAACCGGAACGGCTGTATGATCGTTGGTACTAAAACTTCCGTGTACGTAACCTTTTTCTATACTTCCGTCGATTAACGAAAGTCCACCCGTTTCGTGATCTGCGGTAACGATCAAAAGGGTTTCCGGATTTTTATCTACAAATTCCATGGCTTGTCCTACCACTTTGTCAAAATCAAGCATTTCGCGAACCACATATTCTACATTATTTTGGTGTCCGCCATAATCGATTTGTGCACCTTCGGCCATGATAAAAAACGGATTTTTAGTTTTGGTAAAAGTTGAGGTGGCTTTCGCTAAAGATTTCGTTAGAAAATCTCCTCTTCCGTTTTTCATAGAAACCACCGAAGCATCATCCAAAACAATAAATTTGAAGTTTTTGATCGTATCAAGTGAACTGAATTTATCCGAAAAAGTATAACCTTTTTGCATTAAAACTTTCGACAAGTCTTTACCATCCTTTCTCGTTGTAAATTCTTTTGTTCCACCCCCAATTAAAATATCTGATGGATTTGATAAAAAGTCTTCGGCAATAGGTTCGCTGTAACTTCTCTCCGGCTGCTGTGCATAAAAACAGGCTGGCGTAGCATCGGTAATATTTCCGGCAGAAATTATGGCCGTTTTAAAGTTTCTTTTTGCTAATTGCTGTGTGATCAATTCCAGAGGTTTTCCGCTTTCGTCAACACTTATAAAACGATTATTGGTTTTATGTCCCGTTGCCATTGCTGTTGCTCCTGCAGCCGAATCGGTAATATAACTGTCTGACGATTTAGTAATCGAAAGTCCTTGTGTTGGAATATTAAACAAACTCAACTGACCTTTGTTTGCGGTGTAACCCGAATAAATTTGCGTTAATCCCATTCCGTCACCAATTAAAAGAATAACGTTTTTAGGTTGTTTTTTAGAAAATGTCAATCCGTTTCTGGGAACGTATGCCTGATGAAATTCCGTATTTTGATAAAAAGTCGATTTGATATTATTGATGAAATGCGTTAATTCCGGTACATTATCGGTACCAATAAAATCAACTTTTAAATTCATCAATGTCATCCAGGTATTTACATTATCCTGCGTAGCCCAAAAACGTACTTTTTTGTTCTGATCGTGTACTTTTTTTATGATGGCCTGCACTTTTTCGGCGTCAGCCTGAGTCATTACACCTTTACCATTCCAGATGGTGATTTGTTTTAAATCCTCGCTAATCATTTCGACGCGCGATAATTGTTCCGGAGTATAATTTTCGTTTAATCTTCCGTCAAAATAAATAAAGTCCGGATAGTCTTTCCAGTTTGTTGGCGAAGGTCTGTTTCCTGAAATGACCACTTTTATATTTTTATTCGAAATTAAATCAGGATATGTTTTTAATTGTTGCGCAATTAATTTTAAAGTCGGCTCAGCTTCTGTTTTGATATCGATCATTAAAATTAAAGGTTTATTACTTGGGTAAGCTTTTCCTCCTAAAGATTTTAATTTATTAGAAAGCGGATCCAGATACTGGCTTTTAAGTGTATTCTGAGGTGTAATTTCTTTTGAAGTATGCGCCACAAAAAGTTCATTATTTACAATAAAAACATCGGCTTCGATAACACCGGTTTCGTTAGAATACGCTTCGTAAAAAGGAAGTTTACTCGCATAATCATTGTGCGAATGAATGTTAGATGAACTGTATTCCTGTGCTTGCGCAAACAAGAAAAACTGGAGGCAAAAAAGGGTGATTATTTTTTTCATTGGAAAAATTGGGTTTGTTTATTTTCTAAAGTTGTAGGTGACTTATCTCATTTTTGTCATTTCGAGGAACGAGAAATCTCACTAGAAATTCCGCAAAAAATGTCGATAATCTTTGTCGAATTCCGAGTGCGATTTCTCCCTTCGGTCGAAATGACAAGATTGTGCGTAATTCCAATCTTTGTAGAATTTCTCGCGAAGATTTCTCCTTCGTCGAAATGACAATATTGGGGTTATTTTTCATATTATTAAAGCTCCAGCGGAGCGACATATTTATAGCAATTATTACGTTCTCTCACATTAAGCTCCAGCGGAGCGATATATATGTCACCCCGATGGGCTTTTTTTATCTTAAAATTGAATTGCTATAGATATATCGTCCCGCTGGGACTTACTTTAATTACTCGTTTAAATTGTTTACCAACGATTAAAAATCATTTTAATCTTATTATCCCGATAGCTATCGGGAGTGGCTAAAACAATCAAACAAACCAGCCTTTTCCTAAAAAAAGACTGGTTTATTATTATATAAAATTCATTTGTTTTTTTCTTACCACTGCAAGCTCCGACAAGCTTGCAGAGTAGAAAAAACTAAACAAACAAAATGAAACTACAAACTACCAACCTTTATTTTGCGTAAGCGCTCCTTTGCTCACTGCGATTTCATCCGGTGGTATTGGCCAAACGTGGTGAATTGCAGGATTAAAATTACGGGCAGGATAGATTACGGTTCCGTTATAATGGTGTAATGGTTTTGCGTAAGTTGCCTGAGCATCGCCCCAACGCACTAAATCGAAATGACGGTCTGTCCATTCTCCGGCCAATTCGCAACGTCTTTCTCTTTTTAAATCGGTTAATGTTGCTCCTGCAAGATTTCCTAAACCTGCACGACGACGGATCATATTAATTTCGGTATCAGCATTCAGGCCTTTCATTAATTTGGCTTCTGCCAACATCAAAATCACATCGGCATAACGTAAAAGAGGCACGTTTAAAGCTGTCGAAGGTTTGTCTCCATTCGCATTTACATAACGAATGTCGATTCCGCCAGAAGTTGTTTTAGGGTAACCAAACGGCTCCATATATTTATTAAACTGATATCCGGTTCTGTTACTAGAACTTACCTGATATTTCCCTTCGTTGAAAGTTACTAACTCACCAAAATACATGAATTTATCTCCTTTTTGTAAAATTGTAGCGCTACGTCTTTTATCTGCCGGATCATAAGTATCGAACAATTCTTTGGTAGGATAAAAATTTCCCCAACCGTTGTAAACTCCCCAACCTTTATCCTCTAAACAAACTCCGGGGAAAATAGAACCTAAAGAAGTATTTTCGGCACTTGAAGTTACAGACCAGATATATTCTGTAGACCAGTTATTTTTAATTTTAAATACATCTTCAAAATTGTCTAATAACTTATGTTTTCCGCTGTTTACGATCATATTGGCATATTTAATCGCATTGTCCCAATCTTTTGCATACAAATATGTACGCACTAAATATCCCCATGCAGCTGTTTTATGAGCACGTCCGTAATTGTCTGGCGTAAGCTCATTAAAATAAGGCAATAAATCTGCTGCTTTAACTAAATCTGCTGCGATATAGGCGTAGTTTTCAGCTACGTTTTTAGCTCTTGGCACGTAAACATTCGTAGGGTCATCACGATCCTGAATTGGAATTCCGGCGCGATCATCACCATAATGGTAAGCCAATTCTAAGTGCATTACAGCATGATTAAAATAAGCCTCACCCAACATCATATTTTTAGTTTTATCATCTAAATTAATCTTTGGGATATTGCGAATTACGTCGTTGCAACGTTTCATAATTTCGTAGTGAATTCTCCAGATATCTTTGGTATCAGATTCGGCACCATCAACAATAAAATTCTTGATACGTTCTGCATTTTGTCTTGGTTTTGTACCAATATCGTCACTCGCATTATTCAGCCAGAAAAAACCACGACCGTACATATTATCATCAGAATATAAAGCATAAATAGCGTTTACTCCTGCTTTTGCATCTGCCGGAGTTTTCCAGAAATTGGCGCTTGAAGGTGCTCCTTGCGGAATCAAATCAAGTTCGCTTTCGCAAGCTGTAGTACTTAATAAAAGCACAAAACTCAATACTAAAAGACTTAAATTTTTCATTTTATTTGTTTTATATTTTTTAAAAAGTTGCGTTTACACCTGTCATATAAATACGGGAAAGAGGATATTTCCCTAAGTCCATACCAAAGTTTTTAAGCCCAACTTCCGGATCCATTCCTGAATAATTTGTGATTGTAAAAAGGTTTTGTCCTGAGATAAAAAATCTAAGTTTCGCCTTTCCGTGCAGCCATTGGTCATTTACTGTATATCCTATAGAAAGGTTTCTTAATCTTACGAAAGAAGCATCTTCGATATAAAAATCAGAGATTCTACCAAAGTTATTGTTGTTATCTGTTGCCGAAAGTACCGGAATACTAGTATTGGTATTCGTTGGCGACCAGGCATTTTTAGACTCTGCCAATAAATTATATCCAGGGAAAGAACCGTTTAAACCCGTATGTTTTACAGCATTAAAAACACTATTTCCGGCTGCTCCGCTAAAAAAGATATTCATGTCGAAACCTTTGTATCTAAAGTTCGTGTTTAAACTAAAAGTCGTTTTAGGAAAAGGATTTCCAAGTACTACTCTATCGTTGTTATTGATCACTCCGTCTCCGTTTACATCTTTAAATTTAATATCTCCCGCAACTGCATTTGGCTGATATACTTCGCCTTTTGCATTTACATACGCTTTTGCTTCAGCATTACTCTGAAATAATCCGTCTGTAGAATATCCGTAAAAAGCACCAACCGGACTTCCTACCTGATAGATATTCGCCAATGGTAAACTACGAACTCTGCCTAAATTTAAAGGTTCAAGCGAAGTCAAATCGTCTTTGATCGAAACAATTTTATTACTCAAAAATGCGGCATTTGCTGTAATATCAAATTTAAAATCTCCGCGTGTTTTTTGGTACATCAAACTCAATTCAAGACCTTTGTTTTCTACATCTCCAGAGTTTACAATTCTGCCTTTTGGAGTTCCTGAAACACCCGGAAGCTGATCACGAACCAACATGTCTTTGTTTGTTTTTACGTAAGCATCTACAGATCCTGATAAAGCATTATTGAATAAGCTAAAGTCTAATCCTAAATTGGTTTGCTCAGAGCTTTCCCATCTTAAATTTGGGTTTGATAATTCGCTTTCTGAATATCCGTAATTAATTGTTGGAGTTGATCCTACTAAAGCTTGTGTCTGGTTTAACGGTACACTAAATTGGTATGGCCCAAGGTTTCCTAAGTTTCCTATTTGTCCCCAGCTTCCGCGTAATTTTAAGTTGCTGATGATTGGGTTAATGCCTTTCATGAATCCTTCTTCAGAAATTAACCAACCTGCAGAAACAGATGGATACACTTTCCAACGATTTGCTGAAGTTAATTTTGAAGTTCCGTCACGACGTACAATTCCTGAAATCAAATACTTTTGGTTAAAGTCGTAATTCAGCCTTCCTACGTACGAAGAGATAATTTCTTCGGCCATACCAGCTTCTATTTGCTGAACCAGTTTCGCGTTTAGCAAATAACGTTGTGATGCATCTTCGCTGTCAAAACCTGTTCCCTGTACCGTATAAAAATCTCTTTTGGTTTGTTGATAGGTATATCCTGCCAAAGCTTTGAAGTTATGCTTGCCTAATGATTTTTCATAAGAAACCGTTTGCTCACTTAACAAATCTGTTGTTGTTGAGTTGGTTAAAGTCAATCTGTTGAAATCGAATATTTTTCCCGGTTCTGTAATTTTAGTAGCAAAATCAGTCGCGTTGTTTTGTATTCTGGTATAACCCCAGTTTGATTTTATTTTTAAACCATCGATAATTTCCCATTCAGCATACGGATTAATTAAAACCGTCGAAACAGGATTTCTGTTGTCTAATCTTTTTAAATAGGCCACCGGATTAATTACGTCTCCGTAAGAACCAATGTATTTTTCAGGAACTCCACCAAATTGTCCTGAACCGTCTTCTCTGTAAATAGTAGCATTGGGCGGATAAAAAATCGCTGCCAAAATTGCTCCTGTATATCCACTTGTAGTATTGGCCGCCTGACCATCAGTTAAGGAATAAGAAAAATTTTCTCCAAAGGTAAAATTAGGCGCCAGTTTAAAAGAAGAGTTCGCTCTTGCCGTATATCTTGTTCCGTAAGTATTCAATAAAATACCTTCGTTTTTTCTATAACTTCCTGATAAAAAGAAATTCGATTTCTCTGTTTTTCCGTTTACAGAAATCGATAAATCCTGTATTTCGCCTGTACGGAAAATTTCATCCATCCAGTTTGTTTTTGTTGTTCTTGCCGTTGGTTCAAAAGCAGGATCAAAAGCAGGAATTCTTGGCATTCCGGCATTATCTCTCGCCGTGTTCATCGCATCAGCATATCCAGCTGCATCCAGAACATCGAGTTTTTTAGCTACGCTCTGAAAACCTCCCTGATAATTTACATTCACATTGATATGGTCTGAAATTCCTTTTTTAGACGTAATTAAAATTACACCCCCAGAAGCTCTCGCACCATAAATTGCTGCCGAAGCCGCATCTTTTAGCACACTAATCGAAGCAATATCATTTGGGTTTAATGTATTTAAAGATCCGCTGTAGATGATTCCGTCAAGAACGATAAGAGGCGTTTCAGCATTCAAAGAACCAATACCACGAATGTTGATTGTTGGCTCAGCCGTAGGATCTCCACCATTGTTAATTACCGTAACACCCGCCACAGTACCCTGCAATAATTCGGCTGCACTATTATACGTTCTGCTCGAAGATTCTTTCATAGAAACAGTTCCAACAGCTCCTAAAACTTCGTTCTTTTTTACAGAACCATATCCCATAACTACCACTTCCTGTAGTTGTTTCATATCGGCCACTAACTTAACGCTTATGTTTTTATCTGAGCTTGTTACTTTTACTTCTTGCGTAACGTAACCTACATAAGAAAAAACAAGTATCGCCTGAGACGAATTGATTTCCATCTTGAAAGTTCCGTCAAAATCTGTTGTTGCTGTTGCATCAGAATCTTTGTCCCTAATACCAACACCAGGCAAAGGCATTCCGTCATCTCCGCCAAAAACAGTTCCTGAAAGGCTTATTTTTCCCTGATCAGCATCGGCCACTTTTTGATTTTTTTTGATGACAATATTATTGCTTACAATCTCATATTTAAGGAAAAAATTGCTGCAAATTTTATCTAATGCTTGTTCTAATGTTACGTTATTCAGTTTTAAACTAATCTTTTGATTGGTATTTACCTGATTCGTTTCGTACATAAAGTGTACATCTGCTTGTTTTTCGATTTTCTGAAAAACACTTTTTATACTTTCATTGTCTACTTTTAAGGTTACTCGCTTGCTGATGTTAACGTTTGCTGCTTTTATGCTGAAGCCAATAAAAAATAAGGCGACAAACAAAAGTGCTTTTGTTACTACCGATTTTTTAATGCTCTGACAGTTTACGACGTACCGCATTTGTTTTTTAGTCATGTTTTTGGAGTTTTAATTTGTGTTTGGATTACTGCTTGGTTTCTACGTAGATGATTGATTCGTTTTAAATGCTATAATTTGCATTTCTATATTTTTTTTATGCTTTGATTCTAATCTGATTTTCAAATTAATCTCTGTATTTTTTTCACGCAGATTTAGCAGATCGAGCAGATTTTTAATTTTTAATTCTCATTTTTTAATTCTTTTTATTCTCTTTTAAAGGTTTTTTTATTGAATGATATAAGTTCCTGCTTCGATTTTATAATTGGCATTGATAATATTGCACACTAAAGCCACAACCTGATTAACAGGTAATTCTTTAAAATAAGCGCTGATTTTTAGATTGTTGAGGTTCTTGTTTTCGATCTGAATAGCTACATTATAATTACGATTGATTGTAGCGATAACTTCCGGTAACGGAGCGTCTTCAAAAACAATGATATTTTTTCGCCATAGCGAAATAGAATTCATCGGAATATCTGTAAATGCCTGTAGCTTATTATTTTTCGATTTAAAAACTACTTTTTGTCCCGGAGTTACATACACATTTTCATCTGTAACGGTCGATTTTACATTTACTCTTCCGGTTAAAACCGAAACTTCTTGTGTAACATGATCCGGATAAGCCTGAACATTAAAACTGGTTCCTAATACTTTCGTGTCCATTTTATCGGTATGAATAATAAAAGGATGTTCTTTGTCTTTCGCCACATCAAAAAAAGCTTCACCGGTAAGGTATACTTCACGTGTTCCTCCTTTAAATTTTATGGGATATTTTAAATGACTTCCGGCATTCAGCCAAATTTGAGTTCCGTCGCTTAAGGTTATTTTTGCGCGTTCGCCTAATTTAGTAGCATATTCTTTAGAAACTGTTTTTGTAAATGACAGGTAAAAAAAACAGGATAAACCCATTAAAAAGATCAAAGAAGCTGCCATAGCCCAATTTCGAGGAAAAAGAAAAATAACCGAATTTGTTTTTTTAATTTGTCTGATTTCTTTTTTCAATTTCGAATGATCAGATTGTATCAGTAAAGCAGGATCTAAAATTTCTTCGGGATGATCGTACCAGTTATTCCATAATTCTTCTCCTTTTTCAGATGGCTTTCCTTCTAAAAAAAGTTGTATATCTTGATGTAATTTTTCAGGCATTATAATTTGTTTATCTCTTTAATAGTATGTCTCGGGATTGTTCTTTTTAGGTAGGCGCTTAAGGTTACGCTTTTGTTAAGAAAAGAAAACCGCATCTTAATTCAGGTCTCCTAATAATTGAACTCGCCCAAATAGTTTCGCATAAATTTTAGCGCATAAGCAATATGATACTTTACGGTTTCGTGCGAGACATTTAGCTCTTCGGCTATTTCTTTGTTTGAATAATGTTTGATCCGACTTAGAATAAAAACTTCTTTGGATTTTTTAGGCAGCAATAAAGTCGCTTTATCTACCGCTTCCTGAAGTTCTTCGTAATAAATAGAGTCTTCGGTGGCATTGGTACTGTTATGATCGTTGCTGCTTCTGTCTGAGACTTCTTTTATATATTGATCGGTAATCTTGTGGGATTTGATATAATCTAAGGTTACATATCGAACGGAGGTATAGATATAAGCCGAGAATTTCTTTTGGATCACCAAAGTCTTTCGGCGTTCCCAAATGGTGGTGAAAACTTCCTGAACAATTTCTTCAGATACGGGAACAGATTTCATTCTCATATAAACAAAGCGAACCAACAGATCCCGATACCGAAAATACAATTCATCAAACGCTTTATCCTTTCCTTGTTTCAATAATTCAACAAGCTGTTCATCTGTAAATCCTTTATACATGATGCATTTCTTTTGGATTATTTAGCCAATGAACGGTGGTTATTAAAACCCGAATTTCGATTCTGTTTTTGCGATGTATTCTTAATTTAAAAAATGACATATACTACAAGTGTGTTGTTTATAATATGTCTCCAAAATTAGAAATGAGGGTAGGTCTGCAAGGTTACGTTTACATTAATAAAAACGTCCCATTATAAAACATTGTATTAACATTTCGTCTCTGATATGTTATGAACCAGACATTTGTATGATATCGCTGAACAAAAAGTATTTTTAGCTGTTTTTAATCTCTTGAGATAAAAGAAAAAACTATCTTTTTTGATTCTTTTATAAAAATTGGGAAGCAGTCAAAAAATAATGAATTAATATCATCTTCCCTAAAAATGATCTTTTCTATTTTAATTTAATGAGTTCCTTTTAAAATATAATCCACATTAAAAAAATATTTTAATAATTAGTTCGAATTCTTATAATTATTTAAAAATTATAGTAAGTTTGTAAGAGACACGTAATTATAGAAGCGATGAGTTTAAAAGATTTATTAGACAATAGTAAAGATAAAAGTCTTTCAGGCCAAAAGTGGCATATGCTAAGACAATCTATAACGAAACGTTTGCTTTCCGGCGGTAACTCTACAATCGCTGAGTTAAGTACTGAATTACAATCTAGTGTTCCCACGGTAACCAAAGCGGTAAATGAATTATTGACTGAAGGTTACGTTATCGACATGGGGAAAATCACCAATAGCGGCGGACGAAGACCTTCCTTATATAGTATTAACCCAACTTGTGCTTATTTTTTGGGTGTTGAGGTAGGCATCAGCAGCATGTCTATTGGGTTACAAAACATCAAAAACGAACTGGTTAGCGTAGAATTAGGTACTTCTTTCATCTTAGAAAATACACAGAAATCATTATTAAAGTTTTGCGAATTAATCAATTCATTTATCGAAGACAGTTCTGTAGATAAAAAATTAATTGTAGGCGTTTGCATCAACTTTTCTGGCCGAATCAATTCGATGGAAGGTTTTAGTTATAACTATTTCTTTAGTGAAAACAGGCCTTTAAACGAAATCATTTCAGAACAATTAGATCTTCCTGTTCATTTAGAAAACGATACACGCGCAATGGCTTTTGGCGAATATTGCGAAGGTGTGGTAGACGACGAACAGAATATCATTTTTGTCAATTATAGCTGGGGAGTCGCCATTGGAATGATTACAGACGGCAAACTATATTACGGAAAATCAGGATATTCAGGAGAATTTGGTCATAGTACCATTTTTAATAATGATATCATGTGCCAATGTGGAAAACTAGGTTGTCTGGAAACCGAAATTTCAGGCTGGTCGTTAATCAACCAATTTAAAGAAGCCGTAAAAGAGGGAAAACAATCTAAAGTTACCCTTGACGAAAGTTCCTCTACACTACAACATAATGCCATAATTGCCGGAGCCGTAAATCTCGAAGATACACTTTGTGTTGATCTGGTGACGCAACAAAGCGAAAAAATGGGACGTTATTTATCTATTTTATTAAATATCTTCAACCCTGATCTACTGGTAATTGGCGGAGATTTCGCACAATTGGGTGACTATGCCTTACTTCCTATTCAATCTGCATTAAAAAAATATTCACTAGGTTTAGTAAACCGTGATATGAAGCTTAAAAAGTCTGCTTTAGGCCGTCGTGCGGGCGTTATTGGCGCTTGTTGCGTAATCAAAGAAAAGATGTTATTCCCGTTAATTAATAACTAAATTTTCCAACCCTTCCTTAATTATTAAAATATTTTAATAACTAATATTGTTATTTTAAAATATTTTATATCTTTACCTCATGATAATAAATTAATTTATCGTTAAAGTTCTGGTAACATTTATTCGCAATGTAAAATTTCATTGTTAAATGACCGACAAAATGACAAACTTATTTACAAATTACTTATAATAAGCAAAATTCATTTTAATCAGCACTTGGCTCAAATATTTATTAAATCGGGAATTCTAAAAAATAAAAAGGCAAACAGTAAAGGAGTAAAAAGAAATCCTCTCTAAAAAGAGTACAACAAAAAGAATACAAGTTTTATATATGAAGTAAAGATTAAAGATCAACTATAATATCAATTCAAACCATTGCATAAAATATTTGTTTTTAGTCATAAAAAAGCCAGCGAATGCTTGCAACATTGCTGGCTGGTTCCCTCGCAGGAACAATGACTTGAAAATTAATAAACAGACCTTTAACAAAGTTATTATTAACCAAACCATTACAAAAGTATGAAATTATTGCCTAAAAGTAAACCTATAAATTGTAGGTTTACTCCTAAACACGGAAAAGTTTTAAAACTAACCTCCACGTTGCTTTTAGTTTTTACAATGCAGTTAACCGCTGCGAAAACAGAAAAAAGTACTACACTAACCTATAAAAATCCCTCAAAAAATAAATTTGATCAAAAGAAAGTAACGGGTCAGGTTACGAACGAAAAAGGAGAAGCTTTGCCTGGTGTAAACATTGTGGCTAAAGGAACCAATTTTAGTGCTCAAACAGATTTTGACGGAAAATTTACGATCGATGTACCGGATAATGTAACAACATTAATCGTTTCTTATATAGGTCTTCAGGAACAAGAAGTAACGATTGGAACTTCTCCTCTTAATATTGTTCTTAAAGAAATAGGACAACAAATGAACGAGGTAATTGTAGTAGGATACGGTTCTCAAAACAGAAGAACTTTAAGTACTGCAGTTTCTAAACTGGACAAAAAAGTATTAGAAAATGTACCTTACTCAAACGTAACACAATCTTTGCAAGGAAACGTAACCGGTTTGGTGGTAAAAACATCTTCTGGTCAGCCCGGAAAAGCTTCAAACATCCTGGTTCGTGGAGGTACCTCTATCGATAATCCTGCCGGTGCTACTCCTTTATATATAGTAGATGGTGTTATTCGTACTCAAATTGATGATATTAACTCTCTTGATATTGCTTCGCTTCAGGTTTTAAAAGATGCTGCTGCAACCTCAATCTACGGAGCACGTGCTTCTAATGGTGTTATTATTATTACTACTAATACAGGTAAAGCCGGTAAAATGAAAGTTACTTATAGTGTTTCGACTCAAAGCAGCACAATTGGTAAAAAATATAATTTTATGGATGGCGGAGATTATATCAAATTTCAACGTCAGGGTCTTTATAATGCGGCAGAACTTGCCGGACTTTCTACTACAACAGGTATCGCAAGATTGGGTCAGTTAACGGGTGCAACTCCGGCTGGTACAGGAAATAACCTTCAAAACAATACTGCGTTTGCTACTTTATCAAAATCTAATTTATCAACTGAAACTATTAGTACGCTTCAGGCAAAAGGATGGCAGGAATTACAAGATCCTTTAAATCCTAATAGTACAATTATGTACAAAAGCACAGACTGGAACGATGTTTTGTTTCAGACTGCGATGACGCAAAGCCATACACTTGGTTTTAGCGGAGGTAATGATACCGGAGTTTTCGATTTAAGTTTAGGATATTTAAAAGGTGATGGTATTACCATATTTACAGGATACCAAAGGTTTACAAGTAAATTGAATGCTTCATTAAAAGTAGCCGACAATTTTACGATTAATGGTCGTATGTTATTTTCTAAAGCAAGCAACAATCAGGTCGTTGCCAATAGTGTTGTTTTCAACCGATATTTAGGAAACTCGCCAACTACAAAAATGTATTTAGAAGACGGAACATTAGCTCCGGGTCAAAATAACATTAACGGAAATCCTTTGTACCAAATGGGTAAAATGAAAGGAATCAACGAAAACAATAAACTACAAATGAGCGTTGATGGTGAATTAAGACTTGCCAAAGATTTTACCTTTACACCTTCGATGTCGCTTTACAGCGAAAACGAAAATGACAACACTTTTCAGCAGGCATTTTTAAGCGGAAGCAGTGGTTTGGTAGACAATACGCGTACAGCGACAAGATTAAGCAATCAAATTTCGCAAGTACAATACGAAGGTGTTTTTGCTTATAAAAAAGATTGGGAAAGCATTGGTAATTTTGATGCCAAATTGGGAGCATCGAAATACGATCGTACTATAAAATCGTTTAATGCATCAGGAAAAGGAAGCCCATCAGATTTGGCACAGACTTTAGACTCTTCTCCTATTCCGGTTTCGGTTTACAGCAACAATACAAAGTTGGTTTTAAATAGTATTTTCGGACGTTTAAATTACGATTACAAAAACCGATATTTTGCAACAGCATCTTTCCGTTATGATGGTTCATCAAGTTTAGGACCTGATAACAGATACGGTTTCTTCCCTGGAATTTCTGCGGGATGGAACATGCAGGAAGAAAAATTCTGGGCAGCAACAATGCCTAAATTCTTTTCATCACTTAAACTTAGAGGAAGTTATGGTGTAAATGGTAACTTAGGAACTTTAGGAGATTTTCAGGCTGGCGGATTGTATTCAGGATCAACAAATAGTATCGCCAACAGCTACAACGGACAATCGGCAATTATCAACTCACAAATTGCAAATCCGGGTTTAAAATGGGAACAATCTGAAACGGTAAATGGTGGTTTCGATTTAGGTTTTCACGAAGATAAAATCAGAATTATTGGGGATTTCTATAACAAATTGACTTCTGATTTATTAACAAATTTAACGCTTCCTTCTAATAGCGGTTTCTCGACAGTTTTAACCAATCTTGGAGGATTAAGAAGTAAAGGTTTCGAATTAGAAATTCAAGCTAATATCTACAATCAAAACGACTGGAAAATTAATGTTGGAGCAAACGTTTCTCACAATACTAACACAATCGAAAAACTTCCATCAAACGGAAATTTAAACAATAGAATTGGCGGAACTGAAATTTTCGATCAAAATAGTGGTACTTATCAATATGTTGGAGGTTTACAAGAAGGACAAAAAATTGGAAATTTCTACGCACACAAACAATTATACATTCTTTCTACTCAGGCAGAAGCAGATGCTTACAACTTAAAAGTTCGTGATACTTATGTAACCAAAACTGCTGTTGGAGGTGGAAATCCTGAAGGTAAAAAATTCGCAGGAGATGCTGTTTTTGAAGATACTGACAACAATGGTGTAATCGACAGCAGAGACAGAAAGTATATGGGTAATATGTTCCCAACATTTGTGGGAGGTTTCAATTTCGATGCTTCATACAAAGGATTCTCTTTAACAGTAAGAACAGATTACTCTTTAGGAGCTACAATTTACAACGAAGCAAGAGCACGTTTCTTAGGTCAGTTTCAGGGTAACTACGGATTATTGGCAGAAAGCGGGCAATCATGGCAAAAAGAAGGTGACATTACAGATGTACCTCGCTACCGTTGGGCAGATCAAACGAATCAAAATAACTTGTTTAGATCAGAAGCTAGTGGAGCTGCTTACAACACCAATATGTTTCAGGGAAATAGCCGTTACTACGAAAGCGGAGATTACTTATGCATTAGAGAAATTACCTTTAGCTATAATTTCCCAAAAGCATGGGTTGAAAAAGCTAAGTTAGCCTCACTTCGTATGTACGTAACCGGAAGTAACTTATACTACTTTACCAAATACAGCGGTTTGAGCCCGGAAGTACAAGGTATCGACGGAGGATCTAGTTTAGGATTATCTGCAGCAGGTTCAACAGGAACTTATCCTGTTCCCAGAAATATTATCCTTGGTTTAAATATCAGTTTGTAAATTTTAATACTAAAATCATGAAAAAGAAATTTCTTCTCTATACACTACTTTTCACTAGTCTTTCTCTATTCAATTCCTGTCAGGATGATTTAGAACTAACTTCTGATAGTATCATTACATCTGATAGTTTTTGGAAAACAGAAGATGATGCCAAAGCTGGCGTAAACGGAATGTATGTAAACTTTAGAATCCAGACACAACAAAATTATTACTTGTTGGGGGGAGCCAGAAGTGCCGAAATTACAGGAGGTGTTCAGTCGCCATTAACATTAGCCAATTATTACAATAACCTGCTTACGCCACAAAATATCGACGTAGACTGGGCTGGATTATATACCGTAATACATTCGGCAAACTTAGTTTTAAAGTATGTACCGCAAATTACTTTTAGTCCAACAACAGTAAACGAGCAAAAACGATACATTGCACAAGCCTATTCAATGCGTGCTTTATGCTATTTTATCATGGCGCGTTCGTGGGGAGGTGTTCCAATTGTAACAGATCCTACTGAAAATGCCAATCAGTCACAATACATTATTCCGCGTAATACAATTGAGGAAACATTTGCTTTCATCAAAAAAGATATTGATGCTGCAATTGCAAGTTTTCCGGATGCTACAAATAACAAAACACAACTAGCGCTTCCGTCAGTTTATGCTTTAAAAGCCGATGTAAATTTATGGACAGCAAAACAATTGGGCGGAGGAACAACAGATTTAAATACTGCTTTAGCTGCTATTGATGCCATCGGAACTCCAACTTTATTGCCTAATTTTAAAGATGTTTTTGCTTACGATAAAAAAGCAAATGCTGAGGTTGTATTTGCTGTTCGTTATTCTCTGGCAGATTTACCATCGAATTTAGCAGACAACTGGAATCAGTTTATGTTTGTAGGTCCAAGTGATTTTGCACCACTAACTTCTGCAACCGCAACTGCAACTTTTGGAACATTAGGAACTGGTGCCGGAAATGCAGGAATTTCAAGAGTTCAGCCTGATATTACACGATTTAACTTTGCAACTACAGATACCAGAAAAGCAGCTACTTATTTGACTTTATACAACGGAGCAGTTCCTGTAGTAACAGGTTTGGTAAAATACAACGGAACTGTAGACGGAACATTAAGACGTTTTGTAAGTGATATTATCATTTACCGTTGGGCAGATATTTTATTGATGAAAGCAGAAATCAAAAATGCTTTAGGGCAAGATCCAAGTACAGAAATGAATTTGGTAATGAAAAGAGCAGATCCTTCGGCTTCGTTTACAAATGATTCTCCGGCAAACAATGATAATGTGATTTTAAATGAACGTTTGAAAGAATTGGCTTTTGAAGGAAAAGCATGGTGGGATTTAGTTCGTTTTAATAAAACAAATTTAGTTCCGTCGATGACTGCGGGCAAACAAGTTTTGTTTCCGATTTCTCAAAACACGATCAACTTTAATCCAAAAATTGTTCAAAATCCGCTTAGTAAATAAGATTAAAATTATAGTTTAAAATTAGACTGGGAACATAAAAATTCTCAGTCTAATTCAACAAAACACACAAACAACAAAAAAACATACTCATGAAAATTGAACATTTACAAGGTCTGATTTCTGCTCCCTTTACTCCTTTTGACAGTAACGGAAAATTAGACGTAAGCTTGATTCCGCCTTACTATGCATTTCTAAAAAGAAACGGAATCACAGGTGCTTTTATTAACGGATCAACCGGCGAAGGAGTTTCTATTACATTAGAAGAGAAAAAAGCCGTAGCACAAGCCTGGGCAGATTGTTCGAACCACGATGCCGATTTTAAAGTAATGGTTTTCCTTGGTGGAACTTGCCTTTCAGATTGTATCGATTTGGCGAAACACGCTTACGAAATTGGTTTGTATGCCGTTTCTCTAACCGGAGCTTTTTATTTCAAACCAAACAATGTAGATACACTTGCTGAAATCTGTATTAAAGTGGGAGAAAGCGTTCCAAATATGCCTTTCTATTATTACCATATTCCGGTATTAACAGGCGTAAACGTTGCCATGTATGATTTAGTAAGAGCATTAGACGGAAAACTTCCAAATTTTGCCGGAGTGAAATATACGCACGAAGATTTTATGGATTTTCAAAGTTGTATGAGCTACGAAAACGGAAAATTTGATATGCTTTGGGGACGTGACGAAAACATGTTATCAGCCTTAGTTCTTGGTGCAAAAGGTGCTGTTGGAAGTACGTTTAATTATGCCGCTCCATTGTATTATGATTTAATTAACGCATTTAATAATAATGATTTGGTTAAAGCGCGTCAGCTTCAGCAAAAATCAATTGACATGATTCGTTTTTTAGGCAAATATGGAGGAATCTCTGTTGGTAAAGCGTATATGAAATTGGTCGGTCATGATTTAGGCGAATTCAGATTACCGGTTAAAAACATGAGTGCAGAGCAATTTGAATTATTCAAAAAAGACGTTGCAGGTTTAAATTTTGATGCTTTCAAATCCAAATAAATCCGTTCGTTTTTAAAACAAACCCTATGAATAAGTCTTTTTCTTCCTTAATCCTTACTATTTTAATTATGTCTACAACAGTTGGTTTTTCGCAAAAAACAAAGATTACAAATGTCGAATGGAAAAAAGCAGCGCAATTGCAAAATGCTGACGGAAATCTTTCTTTAGGATTTGCAGGTCCAATAAACGGAATTAGCAATAATGTTTTGATTGTTGCCGGAGGAGCTAATTTTCAGGATAAAATGCCTTGGGAAGGAGGAAAAAAACATTATTCGAATGAAATTCATGTTTTAGAAAAAGCAGGCGATAATTTTCTTTGGAACAAAAAAGCAATACATAGATTACCGGAACCAATTGCCTATCCGGGAAATGTAAACACAAATTCAGGAATCGTTTACGTAGGCGGAGAAAATGAAAAAGGACTTTCGAATAAAGCTAATCTCTTAAATTGGAATGCTGATAAAAATGAAGTTGAAACAAAATCATTACCCAATTTCCCAATAGTAATTACCAATATTGCGCTTACACATTTACAGAATATAATTTATGCTATTGGTGGAGACGAAGCAAAACAATCTTCAGATTTAGTTTTTAGTCTTGATTTGAATGCCGAAAAACCAGAATGGAAGTTGTTGACCAAATTGCCTTTCGCTTTAGCGAATTCAGTTTCGGTAATTCAAAATGAAAAGATTTATGTTATTGGAGGAAGAACTAAAACGTCAACTGGAATTAGTGATTTGCACAACACAACTTTGGCTTTCGATCTAAAAAAACAAACCTGGGAAACCAAAGCCAATATCTCTGACGGAAAACAAACCACCAACTTTTCTGCCGGAGCCGGAGTTGCCATTGGTACTGAATATATTTTAATTCTTGGCGGAGATAACGGCACTACTTTTCATAAAATCGAAACCTATTTATCTCAAATTGCAAGCGCAACTTCTGAAGAAGAAAAAGCAAAACTTATCGCCGAAAAAAACATATTAAATACAACACACAAAGGTTTTTACAACAACATTTTACTATACAACACACACACCAATAAATGGTCAAAAATTGGCGAATTGCCTTTTCTTGCTCATGTTACCACAACCGCAACGATCTGGAATGATAAAATCGTTTTATCGAATGGAGAAATAAAACCCGGAATCCGTACTCCTGACGTAATGTTGGGAACTATTAAATAATTAATTCAACCGTTTACTAAACCTGACAGGTTTTAAAAACCTGTCAGGTTTAACAAAAATCAAAATAAATCTGCCGAATCTGCGAGAAAAAAATTAAACACTAATTGCACGAATTATCACGAATTAAAATCATTATAATCTTTATCCCGATAGCTATCGGGAGTGGCAAAAAAATTTAAACACATAGAAAAATAGGTTCAAAATCAAAGTAAAGGTGATTCTAAAAAAAACACATTTTTTTTCACATAGCGCTATGAGTTTTATTTCAAGTGAAACGCCTTTTCAAGCTATAAAAACTATGTCTCTATGTGTTTAAAAAAATAACCGATTAAACAAAAATAAGCATATCAAAATATGAAAAACTCTAAATATTATCCCTGGTTAGTCGTTGCGTTACTCTGGATTGTAGCGTTGCTCAACTATATGGACAGACAAATGCTGGCGACCATGAGACCATCAATGGAAGCCGACATTCCAGAACTGGTTTCGGGCGAAAACTTCGGGCGTTTAATGGCCATTTTCCTTTGGATTTATGCTTTAATGAGTCCCGTTTCCGGAATTATCGCCGACAAATTAAACCGAAAATGGTTAATTATTGGTAGTTTGTTTGTTTGGTCAGCCGTAACTTATGCAATGGGATATGCTACAACATTCAGCCAAATTTACTGGTTAAGAGCCGTTATGGGAGTGAGTGAAGCTTTGTATATTCCGGCTGGATTATCTTTAATCGCTGATTATCATCAGCAAAAAACAAGATCGCTGGCCATTGGTATTCACATGACAGGACTTTATGTAGGATCTGCTTTAGGAGGTTTTGGCGCTACAATTGCTGCAAAATTTTCATGGCATACTACTTTTCATCATTTTGGTATTGTGGGTATTGTCTATTCAATCATTTTGGTTTTCTTTTTATACGAGAAAAAAGTATCAACCAAAGTATTTGATCCTGAATTTAATAAAACCCACGAAAAAGATTCCCTTTTCAAAGGCCTGGCGCTATTGTTTACCAATATTTCATTTTGGGTGATTTTATTTTATTTCGCCATTATCAGTTTACCGGGTTGGGCAACAAAAAACTGGCTTCCTACCCTATTCTCGGACAACTTAAATATCTCAATGGATCAAGCCGGGCCTATAGCCACTATTACAATTTCAGTTTCATCTTTAATAGGCGTTATTTTCGGAGGAATTTTATCCGACAAATGGGTTCAAAAAAACATTAAAGGCCGTGTCTATACCAGCGCCATCGGACTAAGTTTAACCATTCCTGCCCTAATGCTGATTGGTTTTGGACATTCCTTATTTCACGTCGTTGGAGCTGTTTTATGTTTTGGTATCGGCTACGGAATGTTCGATGCGAATAATATGCCTATCATTTGTCAGTTTGTTTCATCAAAACATCGGGCAACCGCTTATGGCGTCCTCAATATGACAGGAGTTGGCTGTGGAGCGTTGGTCACATCATTACTCGGAAAATCAGCAGATTCAGGAACTTTAGGTTTTGGTTTTGCTTTAATGGCGGGAGTTGTCTTGCTTGCTTTACTCGTTCAGATTAGTTTTCTGCGTCCAAAAGTCAATGATTTTGCCGATGATTAAGATATAAAGTTCATTCCCCTTTTTACAATTTAAGAGTTAGTTGTTTTTTGGTTTTTCAATAAGCCCGGGCGGAGCTATGCGTTCTGCCCAGCTTATAATCGCCACATTTTTAATAATAGTTCTAAGAAAAAATGAGAACAAAAAATCGAAATGTTTTTATAATAATCCTGCTTCTTTCCCTGATTTTTAATCTTGAAATGAAAGCGCAAACAAAAATTGCTTGTATTGGAGATTCGGTTACGGCGGGTTATCTTTTGAATAATCCTTCAACAGAATCTTATCCTTCACAACTTCAGGTTTTGATGGGCAATCAATATGAAGTCAAAAATTTTGGACATAGCGGAGCAACACTTTTAAAGAAAGGAAGTACGCCTTATTTTAAAACCGAAAAATGTGCCGAAGCCATCGCTTATCGTCCGGATATTGCGATTATTCATTTGGGATTAAACGATACAGATCCCAGAAACTGGCCCAATTATAAAGAAGATTTTGATGCCGATTATTCGTGGCTAATAGACACTTTGAAAAAGCAGAATCCGAAAGTTAAAATCTACATCTGCAAAATGACGCCGATATTCAATGAACATACGCGTTTTAAATCGGGAACAAGCGATTGGTTTTGGCAAATTCAGGAACATATTTCGGCAATTGCAAAGGCGAATAATGTTGGTTTAATTGATCTTCACGAAAAATTATACGATCGTCCTGATCTTTTTCCGGATGCTTTACATCCCACAAAAGAAGGCGCAACTATTCTTGCACAGACGGTTTACAGCAATATTACACAAGATTTTGGTGGATTAAAATTGTCTCCCATTTTTAGTGATAATATGGTGCTTCAAAGAAATCAACCCATTGTAATTTATGGGACTTCAAATGGCGGAGACAAAATCGAAGTCACTTTCAATAATCACAAAGAAACTGCCATTACAAACGAATTCGGAAAATGGAAAGCAATTTTTCCAGCAATGAAATCAGGCGGAACACGTCAAATTACAATTTCAACAAAAGAAAAAAGTATCGTTCTAAAAAATATTCTGATTGGAGATGTTTGGTTTTGCTCCGGACAATCGAATATGGCATTTCCACTTCAGAAATCAGAAAACGGAATCGATAAGGTTAAAAAAGCGATCAAAAACGCCAATCTTCGTTTATTCAATTTTGAAGCCATTGCTGAAACCGATGAAAAAGCCTGGGATTCTATTACTTTAGAAAAAACGAATCGATTACAATTCTTCTCCGGAAAATGGAAAATAAGCGATTCTATAAGTGCCTCAGCTTTTTCGGCAATAGCCTATTATTTCGGAGAAAATATTGCTCGTGAAGAAAATGTTCCAATCGGTTTAATACAAGTTGCCGTTGGCGGATCACCCATAGAATCCTGGATCGATCGCTATACTTTAGAACATGATGATAAAGTTGTTGATGTATTAACCAACTGGCGAAAATCAGATTTTATGATGCCGTGGGTAAGATCGCGTGCCGATGAAAACTTAAAAAATGCCAAAAATCCAAAACAACGACATCCTTACGAACCAAGTTATAATTATGAAGCCGGAGTAACTCATTTTACCGATTTCCCTATAAAAGGAATTATTTGGTATCAGGGCGAAAGTAACGCGCATAACATCGAATTATACGAACATTTAATGCCAGTATTGGTGCAAAGCTGGCGCAAAGCCTGGGGAACTTCCCTACCGTTTTATTATGTTCAATTGTCAGGAACAGATCGTCCAACCTGGCCGTCCTTTAGAGATGCACAAACCAAAATCCAGAAAAATATCGCCAATAGCGGCATGGCGATTAGTATGGATTATGGTGATGCTACAAATGTTCATCCTATTCAAAAAAAGCAGGTTGGAGATCGTCTGGCGCTTTTAGCCTTAAAATATACTTACGGAAAAAACATAATCGCAAACGGACCATCGCCAGAAAAAGCAATACAAAAAAGAGATCAAATTCTAATTTCTTTTTCGAATGCAAAACAATTATCGACAGCCAATAAAAAAGAACTAACAGGTTTTGAATTGGTAACCGAAAAAGGAACAAGAATCGAAACAAAGGCAACAATCCTAAAAGATGAGGTTTCCATTCTTATTCCAAAAGACGAGAAAATCAAAACCGTTTTATATGCCTGGAAACCGTACACAACAGCAAATCTGGTTAATGAAGCGAATTTGCCGTGTTCGACTTTTCAAATGGATTTAAGTAATAAAAATTAAAACACAGATTTCACGAATTAGCACTAATTAAAATCTTAAAAATCATTTTTCTTGAATTGCCTCCAGCTTCAGCTGGAGATTGAAAAATGTACAACAAATATGGCTTTAGCCAAAAACAATGCGGTGAATTTTGGCTAAAGCCAATCTCTACTTCATTTTAATACTACAGCTGAAGCTGTAGCCTATGCAACAATAAAAAGACATGATCTGCTTACAAAAAAATAAGAAATCAACACTTAGCCAATATAAAAACTAAGTCAAAAACATATAAAAAATGAGTTATTCAAATACTGATCTAATACAATTAAAAGATTTTTATCAGCACCAATTATTACAGGATACCGTTCCTTTTTGGTTTCCGCAATCTATAGACAACGTTCACGGCGGTTATTTATTAATGCGTGATCAAAATGGAAATTTAATCGACGATGATAAATCGGTTTGGTTTCAAGGAAGAACGGCCTGGTTGTTATCGACACTTTATAATACAATTGAGCCAAAACAAGAATGGCTGGACGGAGCTAAATCCGGAATTGACTTCATAAATCAGCATTGTTTTGATACTGACGGAAGAATGTTTTTTCACGTAACCCGCAACGGAAATCCGATTCGTAAACGTCGCTATTATTTCTCTGAAACCTTTGCAACTATTGCGATGAGCGCTTACGCGAAAGCTAGCGGAGACGAAATAATTGCAGAACAAGCACGCCATTTATTTGGAGAATGCATCAAATATTCGAGCACGCCGGGATTATTAGAACCCAAATACACCAATGAACGCCCGTCGAAAGGAATTGGCTCTCCGATGATCATGATCAATACAGCGCAACAAGTGAGAGAAACAATCGGAGATCCGCGTTGCGAGGAGTGGATTACCAAATGGATTGCCGAAATCGAACGTGATTTTGTAAAAGACGACATCAAATGTGTAATGGAACAAGTGACTCCAAATGGCGATATTATTGATCATATCGATGGAAGAACATTAAATCCGGGTCATGCCATTGAAGGCGCATGGTTCATATTACACGAAGCAAAATACAGAAATAATGATCCGCATTTAATTGCATTGGGTTGCAAAATGCTGGATTATATGTGGGAACGCGGTTGGGATAAAGAACATGGCGGAATTTTATATTTCTGCGATGTCTACGGAAAACCTGTTCAGGAATATTGGCAGGATATGAAATTCTGGTGGCCACATAACGAAGTGATTATCGCAACACTATTGGCTTACACCATGACCGGAAACGAAAAATATGCAAAATGGCATAAAATGATTCATGATTATGCGTATAGTAAATTTCACGATAAAGAAAACGGAGAATGGTTTGGGTACCTGCACAGAGACGGAAGCGTGGCACAAACTGCAAAAGGAAATTTGTACAAAGGGCCTTTTCATTTACCGCGACAAGAATGGTATTGCACACAAATATTAAACGAATATCTTGAGAAAACAGTCAAACATGAAAATCAAAGTTTGTAAAACGTTGTGCCATTAGGCACAAAATATCGGTAGAAAAAATAGATTCAGATTGGATGTGCCGTTAGGCACAACAGGTTGGTAAAAAACAAAAATAGCCACAACAACCAGCGTGCCGTAGGTACGCAACAAAACGTATCCTTGCGTACCTACGGCACGCTATGGAATCTTTAATCTAATTTTTTCTACCAACCTGTTGTACCTAACGGCACAATAAATGACATAATGCTGTGAGAAAATCATAATCGATATTTTGAGTTTTTTGAAACAATATATCGGTAAAAAAATCAGATTGTTTGGGATGTATTGTTACGCACAAAAGGTAGATAGAAAAAATTTTGTTCAATTTATGTATTGTGCCGTTAGGCACAACAGGTTGGTAAAAAACAAAAAATGTCCACAACAACCAGCGTGCCATAGGTACGCAACAAAACGTATTCTTGCGTACCTACGGCACGCTATGGAATCTTTAATCTAATTTTTTCTACCAACCTGTTGTACCTAACGGCACAATATTACATGTTATCATAAAACTTGTGTTCCATCAAGTCGTTCGTTATTAAACCTTATGCTTATTAACCAATTTTAACCAAAATAAAAACTATGAAAAATTTATTACGCTTATTTTGTTCGTGTTTTATGTCTTTATATGGTATGAATATACAGGCACAAAGTGGTAAGGTTTTGAACCTCGATGGAATTTCAACTTTTATGACGGTCGCAGATCATCCTGATTTAGACTTCGGCGCAAGCCAAAACAAAACAATCACCTGTTGGATAAAAACAACGACTTCTACAGGAACTCCCAGAATATTTGCGAAACGAAACGGAGCTTCAGGAAACGGTTACGAATTTTGGACAGGAAACGGAACCAATGCCGGAAAATTTGCCATGAACATGAGCGGAACCGGAACTCCAAACAATATTAGTACGGCAGGATATTCGGCTAATTCTATTGCCGACGGAACCTGGCATCATATCGCTTTGGTTATAGATGCGTCGAGTAATCGCACGATGTACGGTTATATCGATGGCGTTTTGACCAATACCGGAAAAACATTTACATCGGTCACTTCTGATTTTTCGAATGCTTTAAATTTTGTTATTGGAGCAACTTCTGATGCTTCAAACAGTTATAAATGGGCAGGACAAATTGATAATGTTCGGGTTTGGAATAAAGCTATGACAGCAACTGAATTACAAACCGATATGACCGCCGTTGTCAATGCTCCAACAACTGATCTTCTGGCAGCTTGGAATTTCGAAAACATAAGCGGTACTTCAGTTCCTGATGTTTCGGGTAATAACCATCCCGGTACTTTGATTGGATCGCCAACAACTTCGAATGCTTTCCCGATGATTTTATCTTTAGATGGAATTAATGATTATATGTCTGTAGCAAATCATGCCGATTTTAATATCGCAGCGGGTCAAAGTTTAACGATTACCTGCAAAATTAAAACCTCAGATTTTGGAAAACGCATTTTAAGCAAACGTCCAAATGGTGCAGGAATTGGATATGAATTTATCAATAATACTTCGGCTGGCGGAGGGCAATTTGGCGTTAATTTAACCACAAGCGCCGGAGCTGCGGGACCTCCATACGGAACATCCAATATCGCAAATAACATTTGGCATCATTTGGCTATGGTTGTGGATGTTGCTTCAACAAGCTGTAAAATTTATGTTGATGGCGTTTTACAACAAACCAAAACAACAACCAATATTGGCGGAACCAATACGGTTTCAAACACCGGGGATTTATTATTTGGAACACTCAGCAATTTTGCTTCTTATATGAATGCACAATTAGACGACATTCGTTTTTGGAATAAAGCCATCACTGCCGCAGAAATCGTAAACGATAAAACAGCTATTGTAAATGGTCCACAAACCAACTTAATCGCGGCTTGGGATTTCGAAAATATAAGCGATACAACTGTTCCGGATATTTCAGGAAACAATCATCCGGGAACTTTAAATAACGGAGCGATGGTAATTGCGCAAACCAACGAAATGCAGATTAATTCGGTTTCATTAATTCAAACCGAATTACCAACCGGAATTGGAGATACCAATCAACGCATTATTGCCGTAAAAGCTTCTGTAAGCGGCACAATAAATCCGCTTACTGTTAGTGCTTTAAAATTTACAATGTCAGGAACTACGAATGTTTCTGATGTTACGAATATCAAAATTTACTCCAGCGGAAGTGCAGCAATTTTCAATTTAGCTACCGCCACTTTGTTTGGAAACGTTTCTCCGTCGAGCGGAAATTTAGTTGTAAACGGATCAAAAGTATTAGTAAACGGAGATAATTATTTCTGGATTACGTATGATATTTCGGCTACAGCCAATGAAGGAAATTTACTCGATGCGACTTGCGAATCTATTATTGCTAATGGCATTACTTATACTACAACCTCTAATACCGTTTCTGGAAATCGCGTTATTTTATTAGCGAATACACTCTTGTTTACACCCGGAGATGCAGGTTCTGCAAGTTATCGTATTCCGGCGATTATTACCGCTGCCGATGGTTCATTGGTAACGGTAACAGATAAAAGATGGAACGGCGCCGGAGATCTATCTGCCAAAATAGATCCTGTAGTTCGTCGCAGTACAGATAACGGAAAAACATGGTCTGCTCCTATCGTTATTGCCAATTTTGGTGCTTCAACCGGAGCGGGCGATGCAGCTTTGGTTTTGGATAAAACTACTGGTGAATTATTATGTTTGGTTTCTGCTGAAAAAGGCTTTTTTGCTTCTACAAATTCGGCTCCAGCCAAAGTTTTAGTGATTCATAGTACAGATAATGGCATAACATGGGGAACTCCGGTTGACATTACAAATCAGATTTACGGACCAAATCCGGGTTGGAAAGGTTTATTTGTAGCTTCGGGAAGAGCGCATCAATTGCGTGACGGAAAAATTGTGGCCGCGATTGCTGTTCGCGAAAATGTTTCAGGAACAGAACGCATCAGCAATTATATGATTACAAGTGCTGATCACGGAATCACCTGGACAGCATCGACCGGAAGAGCAGAAATTGACGGAGACGAAGCCAAAGTTGTAGAATTAAACAACGGCAATATTATGATGAGTATACGTAATCCGGGAACGCGTCGTTTTAATGTTTCGACAGACAAAGGTGCGACTTGGGGAACGGCTTACAATCAAGCGAGTATTACGGATCCCAATTGCGATGGCGATTTTATTCGCTATACTTCTACCCTTGACGGTTATGATAAAAACAGATTATTGCATTCAATCCCATTTGCGGGAAGCCGAAAAAACGTAAGCGTACAATTGAGTACAGATGAAGGAACAACCTGGGGAGCACCAAAAACTATTTTCGCAGGAGCTTCGGCTTATTCAAGTTTAACGATTTTGCCTGATGGCACGATTGGTATTTATTATGAGAACGGAGAAAGTTCGACTTATCAAATGTATTTTGTTCGTTTTAGTTTAAATTGGTTAACGAATGGTGCAGACACATTTGTAGCGGCTAATAATCCTTCATTAAGCAAAAAAACAGCAGAAAATAGTGTAGAATCGGTTTCAAAATTTGATGTTTTAGTTGAACCTAATCCAACCAACGATATTTTTAATATCAGATTTAATAATGCAAAAGGCGATATAACAGTCAAAATAGTGGATGTTTCAGGAACAGTAATTCAAAAAACAATGCTTAGTAATTTCGAAACAAGCAAAACTTTTTCGCTGGGAAATAAAACAAGTGGCATATACATTTTACAAATTAGTGATTCAGACACCACTCTTAGCCGTAAAATAATTAAAAAATAAAAAGAGAAAAAAAGCCATCGGCTATAGTAATTTTGTAGAATCGGATCTATTCCGGTTCTACAAAATCAAAAACAAATTAAAAAATGAAACAAGCGATTATCAATACAACCGTGCATACAGGTGATGAAATTATTACCAACGGAGTCATTATTATCGAAAACGGAACTATTCTTTCTGTACGAAAAGAAATTCCACAAGATATAGAAACAATCGATTTAAAAGGAAATCATATTGCGGCGGGCTTTATTGATATTCAGATCAATGGCGGAGAAAGGCTTTATTTTAGTCAAACTCCTACCGAAGAAACCATTCAGGATATTTATGATGCGAGTTTGAAATACGGGACAACTCATGTGCTTCCGTGTTTGATTTCGTCTTCGCATGAAACGATTCTTCAGGGAATTGAAGCGGTTCGTAATTACATGAAAAAACATGATAATGGCGTAATCGGAATGCATTTGGAAGGTCCTTTTTTGAATCCGTTAAAACGTGGCGCGCATAGTATTGATCAGGTTCGTAAACCAACGAATGAAGAGCTTGAAGAAATTATCAGACTTGGAAAAGATGTTATTAAAGTCATCACGATTGCACCGGAATGTTTTACAGAAGAACAATTGAATATGTTGATTGAAAGTGGAATCGTAATCTCAATTGGACATTCGACTGTAACGCACAAAGAAGCTCAGGTTTATTTTTCGAAAGGCATAAAACTCGTTACACATTTATTTAATGCGATGACACAATTCGGACATCGCGAACCGGGTTTGGTTGGAGCCACTTTTGAAAACGAAAATGTTTATGCTCCTGTTATTTTAGATGGTGCGCATTGTGATTATGCTGCTGCAAAAGTGGCGTATAAACTAAAGCAAGACAAATTCTTTCTGATTAGTGATGCTACCTTTTTAGGCCGAAAAGTAGCCAATTTTAAATGGGATAACTTCGACGCGCATCTTGACAATGGTTTTTACAGAAATGACGATGGCAATTTGGCCGGAGCCACAATTTCGATGTTAGAAGCGGTTCAAAATGCTTACAATCATTTAGAAGTTTCGGCAGATGAAGCGATCAAAATGGCGACTTCGCGCGTGGCAAGTGCGATTGGTTTAGAAGACCAATTCGGAAAAATAAAAGCTGGTTTTCCGGCAAGTTTTGTTCAGTTTAATGATGATTTATCTGAAATAGCAACTTTGAATTTTTCTACATCATCAATTTCTATTTCATAAAATGATGAAAGAAAAAATGCTCCCGATTACTACTAAAATCAAAGAATTTAAAATCATTATTGCCGGAATATTGTTCGCTTTTTTATGGGCGTCGGCTTCAACAGCGACCAAAATTGGTTTACATGCTGCACAGCCTTTTGTGATTTCTATTTTCAGATTTATAATAGCCGGAAGCATTATGCTTATTCTTTCACATATTATAATGGCAAAACGATTGCCGCAAAAAAAAGAATGGATACAAATCAGTATTTATGGTTTGTTCAACATTACTTTTTATTTGGGATTGTATGTCGTTGCCATGCAAAAAGTATCTGCTGGCTTGGGAAGTCTGGCTGTGGCCACTAATCCTGTTTTTATTGTTTTGATCTCGGCTGTTTGGTTATCGCATAAAATCAAATTCAAAAACATTCTTAGTCTTATTCTTTGTTTTATTGGTGTATTTCTAGCGGCATATCCTTTATTACAAAGCAGTTTTGCGACCCCCGGCGGGATACTTATTTTAGTTACCAGCATGATTGCCTATTCTTTAGGAACAATTTATTACTCTAAACAAAACTGGAACGGATTGCACATTTTAACCATAAATGGGTGGCAAACTATTATTGGCGCTGTGTTTCTGCTTCCGGTTTTATTTATAACCTATAAATCTGAAAAAAATATTTTTAATAGCGATTTTTGGTTTTCGACCTCATGGCTGGCAATTGCGGTTTCTATTGGCGCCGTTCAGTTTTGGCTGTATTTACTCAAAATTAATCCTATCAAAGCTTCGTATTGGCTTTTTCTGTGTCCGATTTTCGGGTTTTTAATTGCCTATTTTATGGTAGATGAACCGCTTACTTTATATACGCTTTTTGGAGTTGTATTCGTCATCATCGGATTGTACACTACTCTTTCTTCTCATAAAAAATAAAAATAATTTAACCAAATAAAATTAATAAAAATGGAAACTGAATTAGAAACCAAACCTGATATCAGCTATAAAAGTGCGGGAAAATTTGAAGAAACTCGATTTGAGAAAATCCATAATGAAATCTTCAAGAATTCAGCTGAAGCTTCTGTAATTGTAGCGCAGGAAATTGCGCAATTAATTAGATCTAAACAAGAAAAAGGAAAATCTTGTGTATTAGGTTTAGCAACAGGTTCTTCTCCTATAAAAGTTTACGAAGAATTAGTGAGAATGCACAAAGAAGAAGGCTTGAGCTTTAGCAATGTAATTACTTTTAATCTGGATGAATATTATCCGATGAGCAAAGAGAACAATCAGAGCTATTATTATTTCATGCACCAGCATCTTTTTAATCATATTGACATTAAACCAGAGAACGTGAATGTTCCAGATGGAACTATTGCCATAGAGGAACTGAACCAATATTGTGTTGATTATGAATTGAAAATAAAAAACGCTGGAGGTCTAGATTTTCAATTATTAGGAATTGGCCGTACAGGTCACGTAGGTTTCAACGAACCGGGATCACACGTTAATTCAGGAACCAGAATTATTACACTGGATCATATTACAAGAGTAGATGCTTCATCAGACTTTAATGGTATCGACAACGTTCCTAAAAGAGCGATCACGATGGGAGTTTCTACCATTTTGAGATCAAAGAGAATTGTACTTATGGCCTGGGGGCAAAACAAAGCCGATATCATCAAGAGAACCATTCAGGGAGATATCAGTTCAGAAGTTCCGGCTACATTTTTACAAAACCATGCGAATGCGACTTTCGTATTAGACCAGTCTGCAGCATCTGAGTTAACCCGTTTTAAAACGCCTTGGTTGGTAGGAGAATGCATCTGGACACAGGAATTAAAAAGCAAAGCGATTGTTTGGTTGTGCCAAAAAACAAAACAAGCGATATTAAAATTAACAGACAGAGATTACAACAATAACGGAATGTCTGATCTTTTGGCGCAAGAAGGTTCTGCTTATGATTTGAACATCAATATGTTCAACGTATTGCAGCATACCATCACAGGATGGCCAGGTGGAAAACCCAATACCGACGATTCTCATCGTCCGGAAAGAGCCAATCCGGCAAAAAAACGAGTGATTCTTTTTAGTCCACATCCTGATGATGATGTGATTTCTATGGGAGGAACTTTTTCAAAATTGATAAAACAAGGTCACGATGTACACGTAGTATATCAAACCTCCGGAAATATAGCCGTTACAGATGACGAAGCCTTAAAATTTGCTGAGGTTGCCAAAGATTTCATTGGTGAAGCAGGAAGTGGCATCAACTTCAAATCTGTAATTGAATTTTTAAACCATAAATCAGAAAACGAAATTGATTCTCTTGAAGTTCGAAAATTAAAAGGATTGATTCGTAGAAGAGAATCTTATGCAGCCACAAGATACATTGGTTTAAAAGATGAAAATACACACTTTTTAGATCTTCCGTTTTATGAAACAGGACAGGTAAAAAAGAATCCTTTGGGACCTGAAGATATTGCGATTGTAAAAGATATCATTGCTAAAATAAAACCGCATCAGGTTTTTGCAGCAGGAGATTTGGCAGATCCACACGGAACACACGAAGTTTGTCTGAACGCGATTTTTGCAGCCTTAAAAGAATTAAAACCAGAGAAATACATGGATGATTGCTGGTTGTGGTTGTACAGAGGAGCATGGCACGAATGGGACATCCATGAAATTGATATGGCCGTTCCGCTTTCTCCATCAGAAGTACTACTTAAACGTCATGCGATTTTATACCATCAATCTCAAAAAGACCGAGTAATGTTTCAAGGAAACGATTCTCGAGAATTCTGGGTGAGAGCCGAAGACCGTAACAAAAATACCGCAATTCTATACGATGATTTAGGATTGGCAGAATACGAAGCAATCGAAGCTTTTAAACGTTTTGATTATTAATCAAAACCTAAACATTTTTGATCAGATTCTAAAGTGTATGTTCTCATTCGAAATTATCTTCGTTTTTGATAACAAATTAAGAATCAATACGTTTTTATAATAACAAAAATCTAAAAAAACCTACTCATACAACAAATTAAAATAGCAATTTTCTTTCAATATCATTGTTTTTAATAATGATATTGATAGTTTTGCGCTTTGAAAATTAAACCCCAAATTTAACCTACAAACCTATGAAAAAAACCATTTCTTATTTATTGCCCTTTGCCCTTTTCGCAAGCATACTGGTCGGTTGCAGCGATGACGATTCAAAAGGAGACGATTACAATGCGAATTATTTGCCAAGCATTGATGCTTCGAATTTACCTGCCGGGAATCAACCCATGACAATGTTCGAAGATGATGAAAATTCATCAAAAATGTATGATAATAAAGACCGTTGGTTTCGTGTAAATCAGCCGATGCAAATCCTTCAAAAAGGAAAAGATTCGGTACAAATTTCTCTTTATTCTCCGGTTGGACTTACAGATGTAAAAGTTTACGCAAAACTAGCCAACTACGACAAACGATTTTTAGTATATCAATTCTCAAAAGTTCCGGCTTTTCATCGTTCTTTTCACCAACTTCCTTTAGTTGAAGGAAAACATGATTACCAGTTAGAAAACGGAAAAACAGTTACGATTGATAAAATCGACGGATTTTCTTCGGGAGCAATTCAATTTTCTGTAGAATCTTCAGATCCTTTATTTGCAAAATTCAAGAAAATTAAATCGGCTCGTTTGGTACAATTCAGCACGCAGTATCACCTTAATAATCCTGCTGATGATCCTAATAAATATTTACCAATGAATCCTGTTTTGGCAAAAGAGGCGATTACAATGATTATCAACTTCTCGTATGCGATCAGTCATCCTTTGTATTACGACACTTTTATGAATTTTGACCGATACAAAAGAGAACAGGCTGCAGCAGCAGGAACTGAAGTAAATGGGGCATTAAACTGGCACGGAAATGCTGACGATGTAGACGGCGTTTACGATTATTTGACTAAAGCTCAAATCGAACAAGCATATAATACTTATATTGATAGCCGTACACTGAATATGGCCATGGTTGGCGGAGGTTCTGCCTGGGGCGGTGGCGCATTAGCTTCTCAATGGGAATCTGGTTATGTAACCGGACACTGGGTTGGCGAAATGTCGGTTTGGTCTCACGAATATTCACATCATAGTGGCTACAGCCATAGTAGTAATTTAGCCAATAGCGGTCAGGGTGGTGGCCAGCAGGAAATGTTAACCGATTTTTATAAATACCTGATTTCTTTAAATGATCTTCCGTTTATCGATCCTGATATCTTAAAAGGATACACGAAAACAAAATATTTATCGGGAGCTTATAAAAAACCTGTCTTTAAAATTAATCCTAAAAACCCGTTTTTAGTAAAATATAAAGGAGAAGGAAAATGGAACTAACCTACAAAACTATCATGAACAAAATACCGTTTTTACTACTATTACTTTGCCTTTTTACCAATTGCAGCAAAGATTCAAATGGCGATGATGCCACTACTTATAACTATTTTTACCCTACTGATGAAGCCTCGATTACTGCGGCTCAGATTGGGAATGGTACAGGAACTTTAGATCCAAAAGGAATTGCGATTGCCAACGAAAAATTATATGTGGCAAATGGTAATGTACTTGAGGTTTTTAACGCTGTAACTTTGGCACACATTAAAACAATTACAGAATATAAAAAAGGAACGACTACAATTCCTTTAACCGAAATTACCTCGGTTGCTGTTGATAATGGCCGAATCTATATTGGAAGCCGTGAGTCAAGACTTTTTGTTATGGATGAAAATACCAACGCGGGAATCAGCACGGTTGGAAACGGTCAATGGTGGAATACTTTTGTACACGTTTTTGGAGTTGTGGTAAAAGACGGATTGATTTTCGTAAAAGAAAAAGAGACTTCTATTAAGGTTTTTGAAACTTCTCAAATCACCGAAACCAGTAATTGGGATTTAAAACCAATCGCCAAACTTAATACATTAAACGGTTTTGATCAGGTATATTCGCTTGATGTAGAAGCAGGAAACCTTGTTGTTGCCGGAAGAGATGCCAAAAGCTATTTGTATTACAACATTGCTTATATTAAGGCCAATGCAGCTGCTTCTCTTACTGAGCCTTTAAAACCTACAACTTCAACTTTTAATGCAAAACCTATTGCGGTTAGTTTTAGCAAGGATTGGGCGATTGCATCAGAAAACTCAGGAAGTGTAAATAATTTAGTATTGTATCCTAAAGCTGAATTTATGAATCGTACTTATAATGCAAGCGTAAATGTTTCTGATGTTTTAGGAAAAAATGCTTTTGGGAGCATTGTTGGTGTAGCGCAACTTAACGATCGTTTGTTTTTATCAGACAATACCAATAAAAAAATCAGAGTGCTGAAACTGAATAAATCAGTAATCGAAGAACAGAATTAAAAAATTCCAATTTTTTAAAATTCAAAATTCCAAAAAATCTCAAATTCCTTCATTGGAATTTGGGATTTTTTTATTTTGGAGTTTTACTTTTATAGATTGGAATTTGAAATTAAAATAAATCGTAACTTTTCATGCTTTTTTTAGACCAACAATAAAAAAATCCATGACAACCGATATCATCGAATTAAATGATTTTATTGTTTTAATCGAACAATCTAATACCGATAAAGCATTTGTTCAGCAATGCGAAATCGACGGCGATGCTGTGGGATTTGCGTTTTATGGTTCGGGCAATGTTGAACTGGAAATTAAACACAATGAACAAACCAAGTATTTAATGAATACGACAGGTTTGGCAATTTGTTTTTTTGGAAATCAAAAAGTAGCGTTCTCGCATAAAATCGAGCCCGATAAGCCTTTGCAATCGATCAGTATTTTTACAAAACCCAAACATCTTCATGCTTTGCCTCAAGCCGAAAAAGAGATTTTCGAAAACTATCTTCCGAAATTACTACATCCTAAAGAGCATTTTGTAAAAGGGCCTTCTTTTTATATGACTCTGGATATGCAACTGGCCGTTCAAAAAATCTTCAATACCACTTATACAGGCAATACGAGATTGTTATTTTTGAGGAGTCAGGTCAATGAACTTCTGTCCCATTTTTATGCGCTTTTAGCGACTGGTACCAAAATTGACTTTTCGGAAATAGACAAAAATAAATTGTATAAAGCGAAAGAAATTGTCACGAACAGTTATTCGAAACCACCTTCGATTACGCAGTTATCTCAAATGGTAGGCCTGAACAGTAACAAACTCAAAAAGAATTTTAAAGAGCTTTTTGGTATTCCGGTTTTTAAATTTGTTCAGGAAGAACGATTGCATAAAGCTTATGAATTACTCCGCGAAAGCGAAAAAACAGTACAAGAATCGGCTTGGGAAGTTGGGTACGAAAGTTTAAGTTCGTTCTCGAATGCATTTCATAAAAAATTCGGAATGCGCCCTAATGATGTTCGGCAACAATTCCTTTCAGACAAATCATAATTCTTTTACGACAAATGATTCTTTTTTAGTCTCCACATCTTTGTATCAGTAATCATTTAAAAAAATACTGATATGAAAAATACAAAAATTTTAGTCCTGGGTTCCAACGGAAAAACAGGACGCAGAGTGGTTGAAAGATTAGAAAAAATCGAGAATGTCGAAATTCGTTTAGGTTCGCGAAACGAGAAAATTCCTTTTGATTGGGAAAAGCCCGAAACCTGGGAAAAAGTTCTTCAGGATATCGATGCGGTTTATATTACTTTTCAACCCGATTTGGCCATTCCATCTGCAGTAGATATTATTCAAAATTTTACTCTTCTTGCCACAAAAACAGGTGTTCAGAAAATAGTTTTATTGTCCGGAAGAGGCGAAAAAGAAGCGCAGGTTTGCGAAGAAATCGTAAAAACAAATGCTAAAAACTGGACAATTGTTCGTGCAAGCTGGTTCAATCAAAACTTTAGCGAAAGCATATTTCTGGATCCTGTTTTGTCCGGAATCGTTGCGTTGCCAAGAGCCGAAGCGCTCGAGCCTTTTGTAGATGCTGATGATATTGCAGATGTGGTTACAGCTTCACTTTTAGACGAAAAACACAACGGACAAACTTATGAATTAACAGGTCCGAGATTATTAACGTTCGAACAAATCGTAAACGAAATCGCGAATGCTTCTGGCAGAAATATCACTTTTCAAGCATTATCTCTAAATGAATATGTTCAAATGTTACGAGAATATGAGATTCCGGAAGATTTTATCTGGCTGGTAAATTATCTTTTCGAGCAGGTTTTAGATGGCAGAAATTCAAATATCACTTCTGATGTCGAAAAAGTTTTGGGCAGAAAAGCTAAAGATTTTTCCGCTTACGCGAAAGAAACAGCGGAGACCGGAATCTGGGATATTTGAGATGTTGTGCTTTTTAAGAAACACTTTGTCGATTGTACGCGGATGATACGGATTCGCTAAAGCGAAAACGCGGATTTGTACGGATTTTTTTTATCCACACTCTTTGTCATCCTGAGCGAAGTCGAAGGATCACACTCGTAAATCGACAAAGATTGGCGACTTTCTTTGAGGAATTTTTTATTTGAATTCCCTCTAAAAAAACGTTCAAAATTTTTATTTTAATACAAGAAAAAACCAGCATAAAAACCCACAATTCCCTTTTAAATTTCTAATTTTAGAGAATAGATTTTCAATACATTTTAGAAACCTTATGCTCAAAAAATATAGCGCGTTGATTGTGTTTATTGCAATCGAAATTGGTATTGCATTAATCAGTTTAAATATTCATATTCAGGATAATTCGACTTTATTATCGGTCTTCACAGCTTTGTTTTTGATTGTAACACCGGCATTATATTATATCACAAATAAAAAACAAACCGAATTTACGTTTTGGTTTGTTTTTTATTCTGTTTTCAAGATTACTCCTTATGTATTCGAAATGGAAAACAACTTTTTTCAAGTCGTTTTTCAATGGAAGATTTATTTCAACATTGCATTCCTGATTTTCTTAGTTTGGAAAGCTTTTCAATTTGTTCGGAATTTCAGAAAAGCAGTAAAACAAAAAGATAATATCGAACTAGACGATTATGCTATTATTTCAGGTTCTTTAAAAAAATCGATCAAGTTTAAAAAGCTGGCCAAAATGATCGCTTTTGAAGTTTGTTCTTTCTACTATTGTTTCATAAAATGGACTGGAAACAAAAACAATAAAAGTGGTTTTTCCGGCTATCGCGAAAGTGGTGTCAGCGCCATTTATATTGGTTTAATGTTGGCTTCGGTTTTTGAAGCTATTGCATTGCATGCGTACTTAATTTCCCGCAACAAAACGATTGCCATTATTATCCTGATACTTCACGTTTATTTGCTAATTAATCTGATTGGGCATTTGAAGGCGATTTATTTCAGAAGCCATCTTGTTTTATCTCAAAAAATCATCATTCGCTACGGACTTTTTGATACTTTAGAAATTCCTTTTGATTCTATTAAAACCCTTCAAAAATTTGAAGGTGATTATGACAAAAGCAATGATCTAGTAAAATTTGCTCTATTAGGAAAATTAGAACCTCATAATATTTCGATTGAATTAAAAGAAAGCATTCCTGTCAATTTACCTTTTGGAATCAAAAAAGAACCGAAAAGAATATTGCTTTATATTGATGATGTTGCTGATTTTCTTAAAACTGTTACTGGCAAAATGGCAGAAGCGAGAGACTTTGATTCTGTGTCTTTAGAACTAGAGGGTACTGAACCTGTTTTTGTTGTTTAGTTATTTAGGGACGGGAAATCTTTATATGTTTAGGATGGATTAATCCCGAAGCTTCGGGACATCCCTACAATATATTTCGTTCCTCTGGAACTCTATCAAATAACCTCATTTTTGTCATTTCGACGGAGGAGAAATCTCCGTGAGAAGCTCGACAAAGATTGGCTTATTGGAACGGAGTTACTTGCGGAGATTTACTTCGTCTATTCGCTATCGCTCGGGTCTCATTCTTCGAAATGACAAACTTTGCGCTAAAAACTTTGTCAAAGTTTCAAACTTTGACAAAGTTCTCATATAAGATCCACCTATTTTTGTCATTTCGACGAAGGAGAAATCACACTCGTAAATCGACAAAGATTGGTGACTTTCTTTGCGGAATTTCTGGTGTGATTTCTCCTCCGTCGAAATGACAAACTTTGTACTGAAAACTTTGTCAAAGTTCGAAACTTTGACAAAGTTAGCCCCACAAACTACACAAAAATATTCTTATGAAAATGATTGCTCTAGCCCCGATAGAAGTGGAAATCCTTTTATTTTTTTCCTTTAAAAAAATAAAAGATTGGAACGAATAGCGGGATTAGCTCCTAAAAAAAAATTACAGAAATAAAAATGACAAACTTTGCGCTAAAAACTTTGTCAAAGTTTGAAACTTTGACAAAGTGCTACACACAAGAATTGTAAAATAATCTAAAAAAAAAGACTGCCTTTTCAGACAGTCTTTTATTCTTAAAATAAGAATGTATTATAATTCTAGTTCTTTGGCTGCAGCTTCTTTTGACTTTACCAATTGATTTACTCTCCAAATTAAAAATATAGATAGCAGTGTAATTACAGCAATAACATATCCCAAAATATCGTAGTTTTCTAGAGGAGCTGATTTTGTTTTTTGATGTACAATATATCCTGCAAAAACGGCTCCGATACCTCCTGCGATTTGTTGTAATGAAGACGAAATCGACATATAAGCGCCTCGGTCTTTCATTGCGGGAATTGCAGTATTTAAGGTAGTTGCCGGAATCATTCGGCTCATGATTCCCATAAACAAGATCATGTTGATTACTACGATTTCCCATAGTGGAATGGGATTTAGGTTCGTATAAATTAAGATCATGACAATAGAAAGTATAGAACCTGAGGCAAACAATTTAAACTTGCTTACTTTATCACTCAATTTACCTACTAATGGCATGATAAACAAAACCGAAAGTCCGGTAAAGAAAAATACCATTGGTAACTCAAGCTGGCTAATGTGAATGTTGTTGACCAAAAATGCGCTTCCAAAAGGTTGTAACATAAATCCGCCTATCGAAAGAAATGCAATAGAGGCAAAACCAATTTGGTATTGTTTATTGCTCAAAGTATGCCAAAGATGTAAAAAAGGACTTTTGTCTAATTGCAATTCTAAGTGTTTATTAATGGCCTGCATTTGCGTTATAATGGCAATGAGAATTAATACTCCTAAACCTGCTATCATTAAAAAAGACGAATGCCATCCCCAATTATTGGCGCAATACAAACCAATTGGAATTCCTAAAATCTGACTTGTAGCATAGGCCATTTGTATAAATCCCATAACGCGGCCTCTTTGGTGAATGACAAATAAATCGGTTACGATGGCTAATGAAACTGAACCAATTACACCGCCAAAAAGTCCAGTAACGATTCGGGCCAAAAGCAAAGTCATATAACTTGTAGATAGTGCGCAAAAAACGGTACCGATGATAAATCCTGTATAAAAGAAAATTAAAAGTTTTTTTCGGTCGAATTTGTCTGCAAAACCCGCTGCGAGTAAGCCCGAAATTCCGGCGCTAAAGGCATAAGCTGAAACGGCAAAACCAAAATTTGCTGTAGTCATATCAAGGGTTTTCATTAATATATCTCCTAGTGGAGAAATAACCATAAAATCGAGAATTACGGTAAATTGCAAAAGTGCAAGTATGGTAATAATGATAATTTGGTGTGAAGTAAATTTGGGGCTTTCCCCTGGTGTTTTTTCCATATAAACTGGTTATTTTTTATTAATTTAATTCCTGGCATTCGTGACCAAACTGGTTGATCATGCCAATGATTGTTTCGGGTTTTAATGCCCCGGAAACGACACGTAATACACAATCGACATCTTCGTGATCGATGCTCCATTGCTGAATGTCCTGATGCTCGTCTAGCGTTTTGCGAAGCGGGCAATTGGGTTCTACAGTGGTAATATTGGTTTTAAAAACGTGTATGGTGTTTAAATCTGTATCCATAATTTTTCATGGTTTTAGCGCTTTTATGGTTCGGCTAAAAGCTTCTTTCATAATTTCTTTGGTAAGCGTGAATGGCTTCCCTCCCATACTCTTACCCTCAGTATGCAAGTTCAACAGCGTGTATAATGGCCCGTAGGCAACAGCCCAAAAGGCTTCAAATGTCATAGGAACGAGTTCGTTGTTACGAAGCCCGTTATCGATAAACTCCTTCATGATCATTCTAAAATCTGCAAACTCCTGAATAGAATCTAAAATAACTTCTGAATGGGGCGAATGTTTGACGATTTCAAAAAAAGCAACTTCCTTCGGGTATTTCATGGTAAACGCCGCGCGGTTTTCCCATTGCTTCCATAATCCTTCTTCAAACGACATTTTTGGGGAAAAATCTTTTACCGTACCGGTAAAAAATTTAAGGGCAATTACTGCCCCTATTTTTTGTATTAAATCATCTTTGTCTTTATAGTATATATATAAGGTTCCAACCGAAATTGAACAGGCTTTTGCCAATTTATTCATGCTGAAACCCTGAAATCCGTCTTGTACGATTTGATCGATGGCAGTCGCAATTACCAGTTTTTCTTTATCAACATCACGTATTCTCATGGCATTTTTTTGACAAAGATAAAACAATAAATGAATGAACATTCTTTTATTAATTATTTTTTTTTAAATTTATTTTAAGCAGTAAACCGACAGGTTTTTAAGGCCTGTCGGGTTTGAAATATGATTTCTAATCTTGGTGTGAAAAAAACATAGCAAACGGTTTTAACCGTTTGGATGCAATATATTTTAGGGATATGGTATTATGATTCGTTTCCTGTGGTTGAAACCACAGGTTATGTTTGAAAATATGATGAGTTAGAATTTTAGCAAATTATATCGCTAAAATTTTTCAATGTGGCCAATCTTTGTCGAGTTTCTAGTGTGATCCTTCGTTCCTCAGGATGACAAACTAGACGAAAATCATATTATGAAAATGAGTGTCCTAGCCCCGATAGAAGAGGAAATCCTTTTATTTTTTTCCTTTAAAAAAATAAAAGATTGGAACGAATTGCTTCGCCAATTCGCACTTTCAGGCTCGGGTGCGGGATTAGCTCCTAAAAAAAAATAACAAAAAAAAACTCCTGCTCAAATGAACAGGAGTTTCAAAAAACAAATCTAATTTCTATTTCTAATCTAATTCTAATATTTATTTAAACTAAACCACGTGTTAACCAACCTCTTTTATTGGCTGTAACGATGGCATAGGGAGTAATCCAGAAAAGGCTAAAGGTGTAAAAAACACTGTATGAATACGCCCAAAGCGAATCGGAGAAATTGTACCTTTTAGCGTAAAACAAAACCGGAAAACTCGAAACAATTAAGATTCCTAATAGTGTTGAACTTAAAAATAATAATGGGTGTATGGCGATAAAAAAGAACATAAAAAGCATGAACGGATAGGCCATAACGATTTTTGTTGCCTGGTTTAACCATAAAAGTCGGGAACCAAATTTAGATTCTTTTCTAAAATCTGTAAAAACGTATTTTGCCATTGCGATGTTCTCACGCACGTTACTTCTACTCCATCTGATAAACATTTTGTATAATCCGGTGTATTCTTCGGGAACGTTTGTCAATACATAAGCATTTCTTTGAAACAATACGTGTTGTCCTTGTTTTAGGATCATATTGGTCATGGCGCGATCTTCGCCAATGTCTGATGGTTGTCCCATAAAAGTCTGGTTGATCCATTCGTCAAGACAAGCGAAAACAGATGTTTTACGGTATGCTGCGGCTGCTCCGGGAGTACAAAGAACAGAACCTAATTTGCTTTCGGCAGAACGCATGAACTCAAAACTCATTACGAAACTTACGTTAAGCATTTTTGGTAAAATTGCTTTTTTGCTGTTCAATACATGAACGTTTCCTGCAACTGCTCCGCATTTTTCGTCTACTACAAACGGACTTACTAAATTACGTAGCGTATCTTTTTTCACGATCGAATCACTATCGACTGTTACAAAAATTTCTCCCATTCCTAATTCAAATCCGCGGTATAGGGCGTGACGTTTTCCTGCGTTTGCCGGTTGTTGAAAAATCGTTAAACGATCTCCTAATTTTATTTTGGCTTGTTGCATCCAATACCAGGTATCGTCTTTACTTCCGTCATCTACGGCTAATATTTCTAATTTATGTGCCGGGAAATCACTGTCGGCCAAACTCATCAAAGTATCCCAAACCAGTTTTCCTTCGTTGTATGCAGGAACGATTACGGTTACGGTTGGCAACATTTCGTCTGAAACGGATTCGATTGGTTTGTATTTAAAAAACAGGTATAAGTTATAAAGGAAAACCCCTGTTTGAAAGAAAAATAACAATCCCGCAACGATCAGGAATGGTAATCCCCAAGAAGAGTTTAATCTGTCGATTTGAAACTGATCAAAATCATCTTGCAAATGATACACAGAATAAGCCCCAACAAACATTAAAATAAAAGTACTTACTAACACAAATAATCCAAACTTACTTTTGGTGCGTTCGCTCACTTTTTTTGTTGCTGCATTATCATTACTAATACGAAAAATGGAACTCTTTAAGGCTTGTTCGTTACTAAGATCTGATTTCGACGTATAAAATTGTTCTGATGTTAAGGTTTCACTTTTCATATGACACTATTTTGATTTGCTTTGTATGGCTTTTATTTAATTTGCTTTCCTCTCGATGCGTAATTTTCATTTATCGAAAAGGAATTTACATTATCCCATTTTGCAAGCGTTGTGCCATTATCAGTTTTTACTGGTTTTGAGTTGTTTAGGTATTTTGCACGTTTTTGATGTGTGTAATTATTATACGTTTTTAGGATACAGTATACAGTTTTTACTGGGGTTTTGGAAGGTTTTGGGTTGGGATTTTGGTGTCTTTGAGTGTGACGAAGTTTAGTAAAAACGGTTTTTGGAGTTTATTATTGTAGTCCTGAACGAAGTTGAATGATTTTTGGAATTTGGATTTTAAGGTTTGGGATTTATTTTTCTGGAGCTATTTCCCGCTGTCCGTTTCAATCTTTTGTGCCGAACAACGGCACAAAAGGATTTTCACTTCCATCGGGGCTAGGGGTTTTGGGGTTATTAGAAGTTTTTTTATTAATTTGAAAACTCAGGTATAAATACGCATTGTCTTGTTTTTTATTATTGGTATTCTTGTTGGGAATTAATTTTTAGGGGATTTATGGTTTTCCGTAAGGAGGTTAATTTTTAAATTCTAAAATTTGTTAACAATAGAGGATTACAAATTTATTATTAATTTAACTCATATCTTAAATTAACAAGCATATTAGAATTAGAGCATATTTAAGCAAAATGAAAGAAAGTACATATCTACTCCATCAGCATTTCAATAGAGCACTATCTTTCAAGGAATTAAATGATGTAACAATTATTTATAATAAAACTATTAGCAATTCTAATTTAATAATCCCTAAACTTAATACAATTGATTTTATGCTTTGGGCAAAAAGAGAAAAGATAAATTTTGGTCCTTATCAACATTTAACCTTTTTTGAAATCAGTAATCGAATTTATTCTGATTTAGTTTTATTAAAAGCTGCTGAAATATTATTCAAAGATTATCATATAAAAAGCATTCAACTAAAAATGAGTAATCACTCAGGCAGTGATTTAACAATTATAGATAAACATGATAATCAAATTAATGGTGAATCTTTTAATTCTGCTTGTTCCTTCTTTCAATTAAAAATGAGAAAAGAATTGAAAAAATTTAAAAACAAATCAGGAATTATAACTTTCAACAGTTCCGCGTTGAATGATATAAATAAAGTGTTTTTAAAAAGAAAAAAATAGAGTTCCCGAACATTTTGTTTATAGAATGTAATATTTAGAAAAATAAAAAATAATGGATTACAAATCAACTATTAGCGACATCTTTAGTCCCCGTAAAAATCTCTTTGCAGTACCAAATTATCAGCGTGCTTATTCTTGGGAAAAGGAAAAACAAATAAAACAATTCTTCACAGATTTAAAAGATCATCCTAAATCAGTGCCACAATATCATTTGGGACATTTTTTGTTTGAAACTGATGAATACAATAAAAATAAATTTTGGATAATTGATGGACAGCAAAGACTCACTACTGTGGTTATATTCTTAAGCTGCATATATAATAAACTTAAAGATTTAGAAGGTTATAAATCTATAGCCGCAAATATTTATAATGAATACTTAATAAATTCAGATGGTGAGCAAAAATATTCAACAGTTAGTTATGATAATAATTTTTTTCAAAATATTATTATAAGATCTGTTGATGATAAAATTGATACCCGATCTCGTAAAAGAATACTTGAATCATTCGAATATTTTACTTTAGAGTTTGATAAAAAAGAAGTATCAATTGAAGATATTATCCATTGGAAAGATTTACTAGAAACTGCTAAAATCACAACAGATTCAGTTTGTGACAAATCAGAAGCTACACAGCTTTTTAGTTTTCAGAATGATAGAGGTAAAGATTTAACAGAATTAGAAAAATTAAAATCTTTTTTAATGTTTAATATTTATTTGGATTGTAATTTGTCGGAGAAAAAACCTGATAGTGACATTGTTTATATTGAAAAAGAATTTGAAACCATATATCAATCATTAGAATTAATAAAAATTGCCGACGAAGACCAAGTATTAAACTATCATACTATTGCTTTTCTTTCAAATGATGATACTTCATTAGAAAGAGTAAAAAAAGCAATAAAAAGACATGATAATAAGTCTAAATGGATAAAGGATTTTACTGTTGGATTAAAAAAGAGTTTTTTAAATGTCATTGAGATTCAGAAATCAAAAAACAAAGAAAGTTTATTAGGTGATATATTATATTTAGATCAGTACAACTCATTTCCTTTAATTTTAAAATTATTTCACTATCACGAAATTTCTGAATTTAGAAAAATTCTCCGATTAGTGGAAATTATTCTTTTTAAGATGGAATATACTTTCGGTAATTACAGAACAAATAAAATTCATAACATAGCTCTTCATTATAAGAACGATCTGATTTTATTAGAAAATGATTTAAGATATTATGCAAATCAAGGATTTAAGCATTATTGGAACTTTACAAGTGATTTTGTCGGTCGCTTAGAAGCAAATTCTCATTATTTTAAACCAACTCGATATTTATTATGGAAATATGAAAATCGATTAAGACACGATATTAAGGAACCTGCAATGAGCTATAATGATTTTGCAAATTCTTATGGTAAAAACAATCTTGAAAGCACATTAGATCATTGGACACCAAAAAAACCCGACGATATTGAATATACTCAGGAATTCAAAGATCAATTTTTAAATAATATAGGAAACCTTGTTTTATCCACCAGAGGTAGAAATTCGAGCGACAGCAATAATTTACCTCATGATAGAGAAACAAATTCTGTACTAATTCAAAGACAAAAATTAGAATCTTTCAAAAATAATTGGACAGAATTAGAAATAAAAAATCGCCAAAAAGAAATTGTAGCTTTTGCAATGGATTATTGGGATCCAAATAGCATATAAAACATTACACCATTAAAGAATTAAACATAAAACTAACCAGATTTAGAATAAATTAGAAATTAAATCCTATTCTTTTAATTTTCAAAAACAATATCGATTCTAGGAAATCCAATTATAAAAATAAAACATGAGTTATAAAATTACTATTGAAGAGTTTGACAATGATATTTCAAACTATATAGAAAAATTAAAAAATGATTTAAAAAACATTAGATTCGATATAGAAAACAGTACTCGTTTTATAATTTCACATGAATTAGATTGTAAAAGCTTATTTAATTATCAAAAACAAAAAGGAGTTTATCTTTTCGAACTTAATTTGGATACTCCTAATTTAACAGGAACAAAAAGAGCAACTAAAATTAAAAATTTTGCAGAAGCTTGGTCTAAAAAAAAGAATGATTCTTTTTTTTCTTCAAGTGTGATAAAAAAGAGACTACAGTTAAGATCAAACTTCGATGAGCAATGGTTGCCTTTGTATATAGGAAAAAATAAAGATATATATAGCAGAATAAAAGAACATATTGACTTATGCCCAACTAAAAACACTTATGCTATGAAACTTAGACATCGAACTAATTTGCATGGCTTAGAATTTAGAGTTACAACTATAGAAATTGATGTATTAAATTATGATTTTATTGTTCCGCATATAGAACGTTCTTTAAGAGAAATATATCATCCCCTAATTGGAAAGCAATAAATTTAAATAGTTAAAGCTTAACCATTATAATAAATTACACATATAAAAGTCCAACTATAAAAATTGGACTTTTAAATTTATTCAAAAAATTGTATGACTAATCTAATCCCCCTACTCCTCATACATCTCCATCCACAACCTAGTCTCTTCCAAATCCAGTTCCTTCTCAATCTTCCTAAAAATCTCTTCGTTGACAGAACCCGATTTGTGCATTGATTCTAGCTTTCCACGTTCCACGTTTAGGAGATCGATTTGGAGTTTGGTGAAGTCGTTGAAGATTTCGCCGCCCATTAGATTTCCTTTACCGAAGAAATTGGCTGGGAGTTCGGTTTTTTGGAGGCGATTGAATTTTACCTCATATTTGCTTTTGATGTTGTGAAGCAAATCGTCGTTGAGTAACGAGAAATTATCTTCGATGTGGGTAATGGTTTGCGATACGATTACGTTTCTTATTTCGTATTCTTCGGCCAGAATCGAATATTTTTCTATTTTTAATTTCTTGATTAACCACGGCAATGTTAATCCCTGAATGACTAAAGTCGAAAGGATTACACAAAATACCAGATAAATGATGAGGTTTCGTAACGGGAAAGCTTCTGTTTCGTTCATCATTAGCGGAAGCGCCAATGCAGCGGCCATCGAAACCACGCCACGCATTCCGGACCAACCGAAAACAATCATGTTTCGGAAATCGAATTCTTCTTGCAAACGGATTTTTTTACTGATATATCTTGGGAGTAATGTTGCTGGAATTACCCATAAAAAACGCACTAAAATCACGACAATACTTACAGATGCGCCCCAAATAAACAAAGACCAACCCGAGTAATCCCCGATTCCTTCGATAATTTGGCGCAACTGCAATCCGATTAAAATGAAGATTAATCCGTTTAGGATATTCGTTAGAACGCTCCAGATTGTTCCTGTCATGATTCGGCTTTCGTGGGTAAAGATCGTTCCTGATCTTGCGGAAAGGAAAAGTCCGGTTGCGACTACGGCCAAAACTCCCGAAGCTTCGAAATGTTCGGCTATTAGATAGGAAGCAAAAGGTGTTAATAAGGTTAAAGTCGCTTCGATCACTTCGTCGCAAACAAACTTTTTATGAATAAAACTCATGATATAACCTACTCCTAAACCAATCCCGATTCCTAAAACCGACATTATAACAAAGTTCAATCCGGCTTGCCAGAGTACAAAGTTTCCGGCGGTAATGGCGGTTAAAGCATATTTGTACGCCACCAAACCACTGGCATCATTCACCAGACTTTCGCCTTCAAGAATAGCAATCAATCTTGGGTGCAAACCCAAACCTTTTGTTATAGAAGTTGCCGAAACGGCATCAGGCGGCGAAACGATTGCGCCTAATAAAAAAGCTAACGGCCAGGAGATATCATCTATGAGCATGTGCGCTGCAAAAGCTACGGCAACGGTGGTAAAAAGTACCAAACCTACAGCGGCCAAAGTTATTGGTCGGATGGTTTGTTTGAAATCAGACCAACTGGTGTACCACGCAGCATGATATAAAAGCGGCGGTAAGAACACGATAAAAACGACTTCGGGACTTAAAGCTATTACAGGAAGTCCGGGAATAACGCTAATAATTACACCACAAAGCACCAGCACAATCGGAATGGGGAAATTGTATTTTTTACTGATTAGGCTCAAAAAAGCAACCCCAAATAGTAACATGATAATTACGGTAATATTTTCCATTTTTTGATTGTTTGGTAATTCTGGTATTTAGAGTACGAATATAATATTTTTAATTTTTCTTTTTCAGCCACTCCCGATAGTTATCGGGATAAAAGGATTAAAATGATTTTTTCTTTTGAGTGTGGTTAATTTTTGCACGCAGATTTGCTTCGCCTGTTCGCTATCGCTCGGGTGGCAGATTGAGCAGATTTTATTTTCTGGTTTGTGTATATTTTTTTTGCCACTCCCGATAGCTATCGGTATAAAGGATTAAAAAAGATTTTTTACTAATGGGGACTTTTAAACTTTGACAAAGTTCCCGAACTATCGAAGAATTAAAAAAACTAAATGTCTTAGCACAAAGAATGCCCTAGCCCCGATAGAAGTGGAAATCCTTTTGTGCCGGTGTTCGGTACAAAAGATTGGAACGGATAGCGGGATTAGCTCCTAAAAAAAATATCTGCAACAGAATTAACTCTACGCCTGTAAACCTTATTTTAACCAAATTTTATCATCCAATACATCATAAATATCCTAAAAAAAATTACTTTTGACCCTTAAATTCATTGCCTTACATTATGATTCAGAAAAGAAATTTCATTGGTTTATTCGCCTTATTTGCCGTCTTTTTTTACGCGCCGCTAACCTACTCTCAAACCGCACCGGCCAAAACTGATACTACAAAAGCTAAAACGGAAACTGCACCGGCTAAAACGGAAAACAAATCGAAACTTTTTGAGGAAAGTGCTACTGATAGTGATTATCTGGTGGCTATAGAAAAAGCGGGAGAGGTTTTAGAATCTGCTCATAATGACACTGAGTTTGACGGGAACAGTCATCATTTGTTTGGAGAAATTAAGAGGACGCAAAGCAAGCTTGATCTTATTTTAACGAGTTTAAAGGGCGCGAATCCTAATGTGCGCAACCAGCAAATGTATCGTATTGTCCTGAAAGAAATCGAACAGGAACTGAACGAACAAAATACTGCGATCAATGCGAGAAATCTGGCGCTTGAAAAAATCAAAGGCAGGGTAATTGAGTTGCGTAAGGACAAAACCTTAATGGGGCTTTTGACGGATACGATAAAACGTAAACAGTTTAAAAAGGAATTTGCCAATCTTAAAAACAGATACCTGAGCACGGATAGTTTAATGACTAAAAATCAAGGTATTTTAAACGATAATAAAAGACTAACGGTTGAAAGAAAAATTGCGGTTTCGAATGCGTTAATTACGGTTGAAAGTAAACTGGAACAATCGGGAATCAGCATGCTTAAAAGGGAATATCCTGCTTTATGGAGTACGAGCGATTCTACTTCAAAGAAAATAGTGGGACAAAATATTAAAGCAAAGGTAATTATCGAGGAAAATGTGGCTTCGTATTATCTAAGCTACAAAGCGGGTTCTTTAATCTTTTTGGTTTTATTAATGGGTGCTTTGGGGTGGTATATTGCCCGTAATTTAAGATATCTTCGAAATAACGGACATGCGGAAAATCTGGCTCAGTTTAATTTTAAATATCTTAATCGGGGTGTAATTCTTCCTGTATCGGTAATTGGTTTAAACATTGCGGTTGTGAGCAATTTGTATGCTCCTGCTATGTTTATTGAGTTGATTCAGTTGGTGCTTCTTGTGTTGCTTACTTTTCTTTTTAAAAGAGACTGGTCGACGACTTCAATGCGCAACTGGCTGCTTCTGTTAGTATTATTTTTTGTACTGTGTTTCTTAGACTTGTTTATTGCGGTTGGTTTTATACAACGTTGCGCTTTTATCGTAATCAATATTCTAGGTGTTCGTTACGGATTTGTTCAAATAAAAACGCTGAAAGATCAGCTTTACTACAAAGGATTTTTTAAATGGGCGACGATCATTTTTATTGGCCTGAATGTTTTGGCGATACTTAATAATCTCTTCGGACGTGTTTCCCTTGCTAATATGTTAAGCATTACGGCTTTTATTTCGCTTACGCAAATTGTGGCCTTGAGCGTACTATTAAAAATGGTATTAGAAATTATTCTTTTACAAATTTATACGACGAGAGTAAAACGTGATATCGAAAAGATTTTTGATTTCGAAAGTTTGTCTGAAACACTCAAAAAGCCTTTCATTATCGTTATTAGTTATATGTGGATTATTGTAATCGCAGCTAACTTAAATATTTGGGAATCTTTACGCGCTGGTTTATCTACTTTGCTAAGTCATCCTAATACGATAGGAAGCATCACTTTTACGTTAGGGAACATCGTTTTGTTTTTTATCATTATCTGGGTCGCGCATTTATTACAAAATTATGTGGCGTACTTTTTTGGTGAGGTCGATGACGAAAACGAAGAAAACATCAACAAAAAACAGCATTCTAAATTATTGATCACAAGACTTGTGGTATTAATTTGTGGTTATCTTTTGGCCGTTGCCGCATCCGGAATGCCTTTGGATAAATTGAGTATTTTACTTGGTGCTTTGGGTGTTGGTGTTGGATTGGGTCTTCAGAGTGTGGTAAACAATTTTGTATCTGGTATTATTTTAATTTTTGATAAACCTATACAAATTGGCGACGTAATTAATATTGCTTCTGAATCTGGTCGCGTAAAATCGATGGGATTGCGTACTACCAAAATCAACTCGGCAAATGGTGCCGAAATCATCATACCAAATGGTAATTTATTATCGCAAAACATTACCAACTGGACGTATACTGACAATTATAAACTGGTAGAAATCACTGCAGAGGTTAGCGGAGAAATCATGCCGGAAGAAATTAATACTTTGATATTATCTTCTCTGGAAGGTATGGATTTAGTGAATAATACTAAACCTCCTCAAATTTATTATACGGCAATTGCTGACGGAAAATTCAAACTACAAATAAAATTCTGGTGCAGCATTTACCGTACCGAAGAAATCGTGAGTAGCGCCCGTCAGGTTCTTTTTAGTAATTTTAAAGCTAAAGGTGTAACGATAGCAACATAACAAAATTTAGATTATATCTTAAATCCGTCAAATTAATTTTTTGACGGATTTTTTTTGAAGTTAATTTCAGAAATAAACATAGCCGAGATAATCAATAATCCTCCTGTCAAAATCTGATAGGTAAAATTTTCTCCAAGAATAAAAACTCCCGCGATGGTAGCAAATACAGGTTCAAACAAATACGTTAATGCTACTTTTTCTTCGCCCAAATACCGTTGCCCTACATTTTGTACTGCATACATAAAAGCGGTTGCCGGAATTGCTGCAAAAAGAACACCTTTCCAAAATCCATTAGTGTTGGGTAACCAAACAGAGGCTTCATCAAATAATGCGAGAATCAAACATCCAAAAGCACAAAAAAGCATTAATAAAATCACGGCGGGAATAGGATTTTCTTCGGTAGCATATTTCCCGACCTGAAGTACATAAAAAGCAAACCCAAAAGCACAGGACACAATTAATACATCACCGGAATTTAGACACAATCCGTCTTTTACCACAATAATATAAAGTCCGATTAGGGCTAAAATACAGGCAATCCAAATCTTGTTTTCGATTTTCTTTTTATAAATAAGAAATTTTAAAATCGGAATCAACAATACATCCAATCCGGTAATAAAAGCAGCATTTGAAACTGTAGTATACTGAAGTCCTATAGTTTGCAAAACGGTTCCGGCAAGTAACGGAACTCCAATCAGAAAACTGATTTTTAACGTTTTTAGAGAGATTAATTTCAGTTGCCTGAAAAAAACAAAAGCAAGGCAAAATGCGGCTATTAAAAATTTATAAAATAAAAATACGAATGGTGAGCCAGCGCCAATACCCACTTTTACAAAGGTGAAAGAAATTCCCCAGAAGGCTGTTCCTGCTATAAGAAGCAGTAAATAAAGATGTTTTTTTTGCATATCTATAGTTATAATGAATTACATTAAACTATTAGAGTATGCTCAAGGCAAAAGAAGTACAATAATCCCGATTTCTTCTCTAATGTTAGAAAATTGTACGTATGTTTCTTATCTGCGGCAAATATAAAAATTATTTAAGAGACGCAAAAAGTGTTTTTTATACATTAACAATTGTTCTACGGAGTAAATTGGGCTTTTTATTTTTTAAATTAATAAAAAAATACAGTTGTAAAAGCTGTAAACCGCTAATTTTAAAACCAATACATTCAAAACAAAAAATTATTTTTTTAGGACCTAAAACGTTAAATTTATCGGTATATTACTGATTAATAGTAATTAAATTAGTTCTATCTTAGCAGAATTAAATCGATTTTGAATTAAAGTTAATCTCTAATGAAGAGTAACTGAACTCAAAAACAGATACAGTATCAAATTTAAAGGGAATTAATTCTTTAAAAAATAAAAAATTTATAAGACTCAAAATGATTAAACAGAATTACAATTTATTGCTGGCAGATGATGACGAAGATGATTGCGATTTTTTTAAAGAAGCGCTGGATGAATTAACGCTTCCGGTATCTCTTGTGACTGTTAATGATGGCGTACAGCTTATGGATTTTTTAGGTGATCACTCCGGAGATAATTTACCGGACCTGCTTTTTCTGGATCTTAATATGCCCCGCAAAAATGGTTCTGAATGTCTGAAAGAAATAAAAGAAAGCGAAGCACTTAAAAACCTTCCTGTTATTATTTTTTCGACTTCGCTGGACAATGATATTGTCGACCTGATGTATGCAAAAGGCGCGACCTATTATATTCGTAAACCAGGCGAATTTTCTAAATTAAAAAAAGTAATCGAAAATGCTCTTGTTACAGCATCCGAAAATAATTTTAAGCAACCTCTAAGAGAGCAATTTATACTTCAACCCTAATTCGTTTTTAGAATGAGCTTTACAGATCATAAACATTATTTTCTATCCGATGGTGGCGAAATGGGCAAACTGATACGTGCTAAAGATTGGAGTAAAACAACTTTAGACGATCCTGAAAACTGGCCTCAAAGTCTTAAAACCATGGTTGCTGTGATTCTCAACAATCCGTTTGGAATGTATATTGCCTGGGGAGAAAACTATACTCAAATTTATAATGACGGGTTTCGCCCTATTTTGGGTTCGAGCAAACATCCTGAAGCTTTAGGAATTAGTTCGAAAGAAACATTTACCGAAATTTGGGATACAATTGGCCCTATGTTTGGCGATGTAATGAAAGGTAAAGCCGTTAGTTCGCCCGATTTTATGGTAGTGCTAAACAGAAATGGATTTGATGAAAAATGTTATTTTGATTTCTCTTACAGCCCCATAAAAAAAGAAGACGGCGAAATTGGAGGTGTTCTCGTTACCGTTATTGAAACGACCGAAAAGAAAAAAGTAAACGAGGCGCTTAAAGAAAGTAACGCCCAGTTTATGAATAATATCATGCAGGCACCTGTTGCCATGTGTGTGATGAGAGGTAAAGATTATATTGTAGAAATTGCAAACGAACAGATGATTCAGCTTTGGGGAGTCGAAGCCAAAGAGATTCTTTACAAACCCGTTTTTGATGCTTTGCCGGAAACCAGAAATCAATATCTTGAGGATGTACTAGATAATGTATACAATACGGGCGAAAAATTTGTTGCCAATGAGCAACTTGTTAAACTTCCAAGAAATGGAAAAATAGAAGATACTTATATCAACTTTGTATATCAGGCCCTTAATGATGCCGATGGTACAATATCGGGCGTTGTAGGTATTGCGATAGAAGTTACAGATCAGGTTATTTCCCGGGCCAAGAATGAAGAAAGCGAGCAAAAAATAAGAGAATTGGTCGAAAATGCGCCATTTCCGATTGCTTTATATGTGGGTAAAGAAATGATTGTAGAACTGGCCAATGATTCTATTATCAAAATATGGGGAAAAGGTAATGACGTTATCGGAAAATCATTTAAAGATGTGGTTCCGGAACTGGACAATCAATTGGTCTTTGAACAAATTACAGAAGTCTTAAACAGCGGAAAATCCTTTCATACACAAAATACGCCTCTTGATCTTACTGTTGATGGAGTATTAGGCACTTATTATTTTAATTATAGTTTAACGCCTATCTACGACGTAAACGGTAATGTATATGGTGTAATGAATACAGGCGTCGATTTGACGGATTTGAATCTCGCCAAGAAAAAAATAGAAGAAAGTGAACAAAACCTGCGTAGCATGGTATCGCAATCGCCAATTGGTATTTGCGTTCTAGATGCCGAAACTTTGGTGAGCGAAATTGTCAACGAAAGTTTTATTGAAGTTGCAGGAAAAAAATACGAAGAAATTGCAGGAAAACATTATTGGGAAGCTTTTGCTGAGGTAAGATCGGCTTACGAAATTCCACTGCAAAAAGTAATTGCAGAAGGTGAACCGTTTTATGCTAATGAGGTCGCAATGCCGCTCATCAGACACGGAAAACAGGAAACAATTTACGTGACTTTTGTTTATGCTCCGCTAAAAAATACGGAAGGAAAGGTAACAAAAGTGGCTATTTGGGTGTTGGACAATACTCCGCAGGTAAATGCCCGAAGAAAAATTGAAGAAGCCGATAAACGTTTTAGAAATACAGTAAAACAAGCTCCTGTTGGAATTACTATTCTGCGCGGGGCAAACCATGTTGCAGAAATGGCCAATGAGGCTTATTTAAAATTGGTAGGAAAAGAAGAAAGTAACTTTGTTGGCAAACCTTTGTTCGATTCTTTACCAGAAGTAAAAGAAACCGTAAGTGATCTCTTAGATACTGTTTTTACAACAGGCGTTCCGTATCACGGATATGAAGTTCCGGTACCTATTAATAGATTTGGAAGTCCTGAAATTTTCTATTTTGATTTTCTTTATCATCCTTTGAAAGAAGAAAATGGACAAATCTCGGGAATTATAGTAACTGTAACCGAAGTAACGGAAAAAGTTGAAACCAGAAAAAAAACAGAATTAAACGAAGAAAGATTAAATATTATAGTCGAGGCCAGCGAATTGGGTACCTGGGAATTGTATGTGAAAACAAAAGATCTCCAGTATTCTGATCGCTATCTCGAAATTGTTACCGGATATAAAGACCAGGAATATCTTACTCATGCGCAACTTCTTAGCCATGTTCATCCTGATGACTTGCACATACGCGAGAAAGCTTTTAAAGAAGCAATTGCTTTAGGTAACATTCATTATGAAGCCCGGGTAATATGGGATGATCAATCGATTCATTGGGTAGAAGCCAAAGGAAAAGTATTCTATGATGCTGAAGGTAATCCTGAAAGATTGTTAGGAACGGTAAGAGATATTACCGACGAGAAAAATCATCAGCAGGAACTTGAAGCAAGCGAAAAAAGATTCCGTAAACTGGTGATGGAATCGCCTGTACCAAAAGCGATTTTAAAAGGAAAAAACATGGTGATCGAAATGGTCAATGGTGCCATGCTAAAAAATATCTGGAGAAAAAATGAAAGCGATGTTCAGGGAAAAATCATATTAGATGTATTTCCGGAACTTAAAAAACAAAAATATGCCCGACTTTTAAATGAAGTCTACACCACCGGAAATGTACATTCAGAATCAGAATCATTGTTTTATCTGAATGATGGAAATGGGGAACGTAAAATATATATCGATTTTGAATATGCACCACAACGCGAATTAGACGATACGATTTCAGGTATAAAAATGACGCTTATTGATGTAACCGAAAAAGTAGAAACCAGAAAAAAAATCGAGGAAAGCGAAAAGAAATTCAGATCGCTGACCGAAAGTATTCCGCAGCTTATCTGGGAAACCGATGAAAAAGGACATGCCTTATTTACTTCCGGAAAATGGCTGGAATATACAGGCGTAGTTCCTGCTGGCGAAGCGGAATGGAAAGCGATGATTCATCCGGATGATTTTGAACAAAATACCAAAACGTGGAGTCACAGCCTTGCCACCGGTGAAGTTTATAAAACGGATGTTAGGGTTTTACGAAGAGATGGTACGTATAGATGGCATTCGGTAATTGGTGAACCTGTTTTAAATAAAGACAATAAAATCATAAAATGGGTCGGCGCTTTTACTGATATTCAGACAGAAAAAGCTTTTACTCAGGAATTAGAGAAACAAGTTACGGCGCGTACCAAAGAACTGGAGCAAAAAAATGTCGAACTAGAGCAAATGAACAAAGAGCTTCAGTCGTTTGCTTATATCTCAAGTCACGATTTGCAGGAACCGTTGCGAAAAATTCAAACTTTTGCCACGCAAATTATCGAGAAAGAATCTGAAAATTTATCAGATTCCGGAAAAGATAAATTTCAGCGCATGCAAAATGCAGCGCAGCGAATGCAAACGCTTATTAATGATCTGCTCTCCTACTCGAGAACCAATATTCAGGAAAGAAAATTTGAAAAAGTGAATCTTTCTAAAATTATCGATGAGGTAAAAGAAGATTTGAAAGAAGAACTGGAACAAAAAGGAGCTACAATAGAAACTGACAATACCTGCGAAGCAAGTATTATTCCGTTTCAGTTCAGACAATTATTGTATAATCTGGCTAGTAATTCATTGAAATTTGCCAATCCTGATATTCCTACTATCATAAAAATAAACTGTGAATTTACCAAAGGCGTAAATATAAATAATGACACTTTAGCTGAAGAAACAACTTACTGCCATATCAGTATATCTGATAATGGTATTGGTTTTGAACCTCAATACAGCAAAAAAATATTCGAGGTTTTTCAGCGTTTACACGGAAAACTCGAATACACGGGAACAGGAATTGGATTGGCTATCGTGAAAAAAATTGTAGAAAACCATAACGGAACGATCACCGCAACAGGCGAAAAAAATAAAGGAGCTACTTTTGATATCTATATCCCGGTAGTTTAAGTTTACATCTAAAACAATAAAAAACGGAAATAACTTTTAATAAGTCATTTCCGTTTTCGTTTTTAATCCTCCCAAGGAATTAAAAATTTACTTTCTAGATTATCTCGTATAAACCGTAATAATACCAGTAGTTTTGTCTTTCAATTTCAACTCTTTATTAGTAAGATTCATGATATCGCTAGTTGAGCTCACATTACCTACACTAATAGTTAAATCGTTGTGAGATCTTGCATAAGTTCCTGTAGTTTCTGTTAAAGCACAATCACTTCCTTTATAATCTCCTATAACTGCTGCGTTACTCAATCTTAGGTCTAAATAATCTCTGCTACAACCAGCTTCGTTTTGTGGGGCGTCAATTAAGACCTCTTTACCATCAATAATAGTTCCTGTTTGACTTAGGTTGTATTTACCTTGAATTGGAACGATTGTTTCTCCGTCATTGTCATCGCTGCTACAAGATGCTGCAAATAAACCAATGCTCAATAATACTCCGAATAATATTCTTTTAGTTTTCATGTTTGATTTCTTTAAAATTATTTTATGCTAAATTAGTTTTAAAGTCCTCCAACAATGTTCTATAATTTTCGGTTTGATTTACATAATTATATTTCTTTTTAAAGAATTGTTTTACGAAATGAGTTTTTTATGATTAATATGGTAGTAATTATCTCAAAATATACTGACATTATATGTTTTCTTTACTTTTTACTTTCTTACGTATTTATTCAAGATATACTTTGTCACAGGTTTTAACGGACTACTATTTTCAGGATGTCGACCATGTGCATTAAAAAAATCAACTCCATTTGCTGTTCTACCATACCAAATTACTGCTATCCCATTTTTATCAAAATAAGTCGTCGTATCGCAAACTGCAATCTTTTTAAGATTAACAAGAGTAGGATCTAAAAGTTCAATCTTATTATAAGCTCCAAAACCTTCTATCTTCAAATCACAATCTACAAGTTCATAATGATCAACAGACCATTGCATACATTGCTTTTTTGGAAATGCAAAAAAGATTATACCAAAGCCAATACATAAAACCAGAGTTACACCTAATATAGCGTTCTTAATTCTTTGATTAAACTTATTTGAGTTTTCTTCTTCATTTTCTATTTCATTCCCACTTTCCTCTTCTACTTCACTTTCTTTTATATTATCATTTTTCTCTTCCTCTTTTTCTTTTATTTCAATATCTTCCTTTTCTTCTACTATGCCCTTTTCTATTCCTTTTTCTCTTTCCTTTTCATCTAGAAAATTCTCTAAATCTCCCGAACCTTCAATTTGTTTTTTTTGTTGATTTTCTAATACTAAGTTATCATCACTAATATCATCGGGATATAAATTGTGGATTCTAAATTTATTAAAAGGTCGTAATTCAAAATTCACCAGGATTGCCGCCATATTTACTGCCTCAACATTTGCAGGATCAGTTTCTCCTTTAAAATATTTTTCAATAGGTCTAAACTTATCTATTTGTTCATCAAACTTGTTTTTTCGATTAACATCAAAAGGCAAACCTAATAAAGAACTAAAAACATTCAAATCATCCTGATTTCTGTTTTGTTGTTGAAATAACTCCCAACACAAATTGCGGAGTTTAGCTCTTGTGGGATTATCTAAATAAACAAAATATTCGCTATTTCTAACTTCTTCATATTTATTTTTTACAGCAATTTTATAATCTTCAAAAGTATTGTTTGGCATGGGTTTTCTGGAATTTTAAGGATTTCTCATTTGGATTTTCAAGGATTTTTACGGAATTGTCAGGACTTCAAAAAATACTTCGGAATTCCCGGAATTCCTTCTCAAATCACGCTCAAAGCCGTTGTTACTTTGCCTCAGAATTAGTTCTTATTCGATATCGGATTAAAACAAAAATACAAAACTAGTTCAATTAAAAGTACGGAAAACCGTAAGACAAGATTTATCCGGGAAGTATAAATCAACCTCTTACAGTTCTACGCACTTCACTTCCCAAAAAAACAATTTGGTATTGCATTAAATCAACCTCCGGAAAAGTTCCGGACAGCAATACCCATGTCCAATTTTTAATTCATAAAATCATGAAAAAAATATTTATTTTGGGTGCGTTTGCACTATTGACAACGACTGTAATTTCTTGCACTTCTGACGATTTCGAAGATACTAAAGCGAATATTAAACCTGAAGTACCAGCATACGCTGACGGACCTGGAGACCAACCAATAACAGTCCCACCACCACCAATAAAAAATTAATACTAGTAAATATCTATAATTAATTAGTAAATTCGGGGAAAGTATCTTTTATGTTACGGTCCCCGTTTTTTTTATTTATTATATTCCTTTTTTTTCTTTCGTGTAAAGAAAAAACAACTCCTTCTATAAAGTCTAAAGCGGCTTCAAATGAAGCTGGTATTTTGAGATCTAAAGGAATTAACCACTTTCAATCAAAAAACTTTAATAGTGCTTTTTACTACTTTAACAAATCTAAAATAGCATTTGAGTCCACAAAAGACAGTAGTAATATTGTATACAATCTTATCCAGATGGCCAATATTCAGCAAATAAATGGCGATTATTATGGCAGTAAAGAAACCCTGACTGAAGCATTACCTTACGTTAAGACAAAAGATGTTTATAGTGCCGCTATTAATAATTTATTCGGAATTGCAGATAAAGAACTTTCTCTGTACAATGATGCTATTTTTTATTATAAAGAAGCTTTAAAAGATTGTACCGATGAAGCATCTAAACAATCTCCTCTAAATAACCTGGCAGTTGTTTACATACAGCAAAAAAAATATGATCAAGCTATTCTTATTTTAGAATCCATACTAAAAAAAGGACTTATAGATCAAGAACCTTCAAAAAAAGCGCGGGTCCTTGATAATTTAGGCTTTGTATATTTTAAAAAAGAATTACATGAAAAAGGACTTTTTTTAATGAATGAAGGACTTAAATTAAGAAATGAAGATGATGATTTTTACGGAAGCATCGAAAGCAATTTACACTTAGCAGAATTTTATTCAAAAACTAATTCTAAAAAATCAAATCAATATGCACAATCGGCTTATGAAATTGCTACAAAGTTTAATAGCGTCGATGAACGACTGAAAGCTCTCTCCTTTTTAATTTCTAGTGAAAACGGAAATAAAAATGCACAATATGCGCAAAACTATATTGCCATCAATGATAGCATCATAAAGGTTCGTAACAACTTTAAAAATAAGTTTGCCAGGATTAAATACGATTCTAAAAAAGAAAAAGACGAGAATCAGAAATTGCGTTTAGAAAAAGCAGAAAATTTATTGTCACTACAGGAACAAAAATATCAAAAAGTTGTGGCCGGAATTGGGGTTATATTTTTGATAATTGTAATTGTTATTCTGATACGATATTATAAAAACAGAAGCAGAATCGAAAAAATAAAAACCGCATACGATACTGAAACCCGTATTGCTAAAGATATTCATGATGAATTGGCAAACGATGTTTTTCATGCAATGACTTTTACTCAAACACAACCTTTAACGAGCGAAAATACTAAGGAAACACTGGTTCAGAAATTAGACAATATTTATTCGCGCGTGCGTAGAATTTCGCAAGAAAACAGCACAATTGATGTTACGGCAAATTATGCGGCTAACTTAAAAGAAATGCTTTCGACTTATAATAGCAACATTACAAACGTCATTATAAACAATATCGAAAAAGTCAATTGGGAATTGGTCGATAATATAAAGAAGGTTACGCTTCATCGAATTTTGCAGGAATTAATGGTGAATATGAAAAAACATAGTCAGGCATCATTGGTAGTTGTAAAGTTTGAAAGCAACGGAAAAACGGTCTTTATTGATTATACAGATAATGGAAAAGGCTGCGAAAAAGATAAAATTATAAAAAATGGTCTGCAAAATATGGAAAACCGTATTCTGGCCATAAAAGGAACTATTACTTTTGACTCTGAACCGGATAAAGGTTTTAAAGTAAAAATAACTCTGCCTAAATAAAAGCCTTATGTTTAAAAAAGTAATAATTGCCGAGGATCTCGAAGATATAAATTTAGGAATCGAGCAAACCTTAAAAAATTTAGATATTGTAAATTTTCAGCATGCAAAATATTGTGATGATGCGTTTCTAAAAATTCGAAAAGCAATTCTGGACAATGAACCTTATGATTTATTAATTAGTGATCTTTCTTTTAAAAAGGATCATCGCGAAGTAAAAATTACCTGCGGTGATGAACTTGTAGAGAAGGTTCGTGAACTTCAGCCCGATATAAAAATCATAGCCTATTCTGTAGAAGATAAAAGTCATCGCATTAAATCTCTTTTCGAAAATGCTGATATTGATGGTTTCGTTTTAAAAGGCCGAAACAGTATCGAAGATTTAAAAAAAGCAATTCATCTTACCTCAACTTCAGATCAAAAATTTATTTCGCATGAAGTTGCTTCGGCGCTTCAGGAAAAAAACAATTTCGAAATAGACGATCTTGACATTCAAATCTTAAAACATTTGTCGTCGGGAACTCCGCAAGACGAAATCATTCAAATTTTTAAAGACTTGGGCATAAAACCCAATAGCAAAAGTGCAATGGAAAAAAGACTCTCAAAACTGAAAGATTTTTTTAAAGCCAATAATACTGTTCATTTAGTTTCTATTGCAAAAGATATGGGTATTATCTAAAATATTATTATAAAATTATTAATTCTAAAAGCTCCTTCGGGGGCTTTTTTTTATGGTTCAAATTAAAAAAATGGTGATTATGGATTTCCGTAAAATACTGATTTCAAATAGATATAAGTTTGAATTGTTGAAATTTCAATAATAATTTAAAACCAAAAAACATGAAAAAGTATTATGTAAACAACACCGAACAATCAAACAAAGATCATGAAGTTCATACAGATGAATGTCAATATTTTAAAAGTATTGTAAGTAAAAAATATCTTGGAGAATTTTCAGATTGCAAACCTGCGATTGTTGAAGCAAAAAAAACTTACTCTAAATCGAATGGCTGCAAAACTTGTTGCAACGCCTGTCATACAAGCTAAAAATTATGGGCTTTCGATTTCAAAAAAGAATAAAACTTGGAGGAGGACTTGGATTCAACATAAGCAAATCCGGAATTTCTCCAAGTTTAAGAACAAAGATGGGAACATTTAGCAAAAGCGGTTATTCTACAAAAACGGGTATATCCGGATTAAGATATCAAAATAGCGGATGCATCGTATTAATTGCATTTACAGGAATTATAACATTTTTAATTTTTACCATAAAAGATTTATAGTCATGAATACCAGAATAAAAATTACAGTACTATTTATAGCATCAATATTATTAGGATTAATAATTTCTTGTTCAGAATCTTCAGATGCCTCAAACACAAATGATATATCAGGTTCAACAGGAAATTCATCAAACTCAAATTGCCCAACTAAAACTTGTGGAGATTTTAAAACCCAGCCTCAGGCTCAAGCAACTTTTGACAGTAATAGAACATGCTATAAAAGTTTAGATGGTGATGGAAATGGGCGCGCATGTGAAAGTTTGCCTAAAAAATAAAACAGAAAAAACATGATAACACTAGAACTAAAAAGCCACTTTTTAAGATTATATCAAATGGCATTATCTGATGATCAATTTGATGTCTTAGAACTTCAAATGCTGTATCACTTTGCAGACGAACGCGGAATTCCGAGAGAGGAACTCGATAAACTTTTTCTTAATCCCATAAATACCGAATTGATTATACCTGAAAACTTAAATACCAAAATCGAATACTTGTACGATTTTACAAGAATCATTTGGGCTGATGGTAAAATTACCGATGACGAAGAAAATATGCTAAAAAAGTATTGTCGAAAATTTAATTTTCTGGATGAAAACATCAATGATTTATCAAGCTATCTTATTGATTGTGTTCAGAAAAATGTTCAAAAAGAAGAAATTATTAGTCAATTAAATTCCTAAGTCATGAAACCACTTGCACAATTATTTAGTTTAAAAAAAACCGAAGATTCTCATCTTAAAACTTCAGACGAAAATGAAGAAGACAGAGAACAAATTAGAATAACATATTATCAGAGTGGTTTTGCCGCATCGATAAAAGCAACCGGAAAACCAATTGTTCTCAAAGCGTGCCTTCAAAATTTATATATGAGTTTTGAAGATCAGTGCCGAAAACAAAAACTTGAACAAGACCGGTTAAAACAACCCTACAAAGAAGAGCAGGAAAAAAACCGAACCGAACTTAAAAAATCAGAAACTGCCATAGGAATTTATGAAAAAAAAGAACAGGATATTAATTCCGAAATCGATCAGATAAAAAACGAAATTATCGAAGTAAAACGCAATCCTGATAAATACGGAATCGAAGATGGAAAAGGCCTAAAGGCACAATTTTATATTGGCTTATTTTTATTACTGCCCATAACACTATATGTATTAGTATTTTATATTTCGGCATCTTATTCAGCATTTTTCAAAGAATTTGCTAATGACAGTTTAACAGCTGCTATTTTTGATGCAAATGCTTTAACCAATTCATTCCAAGCAAGCTGGCTCGAAGGAGTTTTAGTAATTACAATTCCGTTTGTATTTATGGGGTTAGGTTATGTCATTCATATGGTACAAAAAGGAAAAGGAATTAAAAACGTTTTTAGAATGATTGCCCTTTTTGTAACAACTTTTTTGTTTGATGCTTTACTAGCTTATCAAATCGAAAAGAAAATATATGAGTTTAATAAAACTACAGATTCTGCACCTTATAATTTAAATATTGCATTAGGTGAAGCGGAGTTTTGGATGATCATCTTCGCCGGATTTGTGGTGTACATTATTTGGGGACTTGTTTTTGATTTTGTAATGAAAGAGTTTGAAAACATCGATAAAATAAGAGCTTTTATAAGAGGGAAAAAAGAGAACCTCATCGATTTAGAAAAACTAAAAACAGACTACGTAAACAAGGTCAACGACTTTAAACAGCAAATAGTTACCATAAACGGAAAAATCTCTGAACTTCAGTCTAAAATTGATGGTTTTGTATTTCCTGTAAAAGAATATCTGCACTATCATCATCAATACAAAGAAGGATGGTTTCAGGCCATTAATACAGAAATTGCATTGCCTTATACTGAAAAAACCGAATTACTGGAAAGTTGTGATTTGTTTTCAGAAGAACACTTAAGCAAATTAAACCTGGTCGATCCTGATTTTCAACATTTAGTTTATTCAAAAAATTAATGGCTATGAAAAACATTTTTACCCTAATTGCAATGTCTTTCTTAATCTCTTCTGCTTTTTCATGCAAAAAAGAACCGAGCAAAGAAGAATCCAGTGAAAAAGAAATTGTTTCAAAAAATACTGTTTCAGAAGATTACAATATTAGTATACTGCTTGATTTATCGGACAGGATTAGCCTTAAAAAAAATCCAAACCCAACAATGGAATATTACCAAAGAGATTTAGGCTATATAAAATCAGTTTCTGAAGCATTTACGCAGCATTTAAAATCAAAAAGAATAAGACAGATTAATGATAAAATGCAATTATTTTTTAATCCTGAACCTCTTGATCCGGCAATTAATACAATTGCTCAAAATTTGAGAATTAGCATTGATAAAAATAATGCATCAAAAGAGTTACTCAATTCTATAAATTCAGATTATGCTTCGCAGACATCAAAAATTTACGAGTCGGCCATAAAAGATAATAAATATGTGGGATCAGATATTTGGAGTTTTTTTGACAGTAAAGTAAAAGATCAATGCATTGAAAACAAGTACCGAAACATACTTATTATTTTAACTGATGGATATATGTTTTATGAAAGTACTGTTATGAAAGAGGGAAACCGAACCACTTATATCACTCCGGAACTAATTCGAAAAAATGGATTAAATACTAAAGATTGGGATACAAAATTTCATGATCAGGATTTTGGTTTTATAAAAGCAAATAGTGATTTATCAAATCTCGAAGTTTTAGTTTTAGGAATAAATCCGGATAAAAAGAATCCATACGAAGAAAAAGTAATCAGAGCATATTGGTCAAAATGGTTTACTGAAATGAAAATAAGCCATTTTGAAATTAAAAATGCTGATCTCCCATCAAATATGGAGAAAATTATTAAAGACTTTATTTTAAATAAAGAATAGGTTTTACATCAAACAAAAACATTCAAAAGAGGCATTCTATTGTCCTCTTTTTTTCTATTTATACCATCTCCAAAAATTACTTCTAAATTCTCTCTGATTACGGATTTCCATAAAATACTGGTTTCAAATAGGTTTAAGTTTGAATTAATAAATTAATTTAAAACTAAAAATTATGGAATACAAAGTAGTCCCATTCGTAGCTTCAATCGATCCTAAAAAAGGAACTTCAAATCACGTTGCTGAACAACTTGAAAGTTTAATAAAAAGCTTCACCAATCAAGGTTGGGAATATGTACGATTAGAAAGCGTATCAACATTTGTTCATCCTGATGCTGGTTGTTTTGGTCTTGGCGCCCGACCAGGTTATACTACAAATAATCAAATGGTAGTTTTTCAAAGATGAAATTCATAATACTATTTGGCATTCGATTGTATTGGATTCTTATTCCGAAATCTAAAAGAAGAAAATGCATTTTTAAAAAATCCTGTTCTAACTATGTCTTTGAAACTACCCAAAAAGAGGGATTTATCAAAGGTTTAAAAGCATTTCAATTTCGATATAAAAATTGTAGAGGAAATTTTCAAATTTTTAAAAACCCAATAAACAATCAAATACAAATGATTCTTCCTTCTCAAATAATAATTGACAAGGAAGAAATCTCAGATAGATTAATTAAAAGTTAGTTAACAAATTAAAATCAGGTATAAGTACTCATTTTGAAAGAGTTATTTCGAATTAGATTAGCTATTCAAAAGTATTACGTCTTTTAATTACAGAAAAAAACAATTTTCATTTTATAAAATCCTTCATTCAAAATGCCTATGCAAAAAAACTACTCTATTCTATTTCTATTAGTTTTTATTTTTTCCTGCAAAAGGGCCTCTGCTCCGCCTCCACCAGAAATAAATTCGTTTTATAAACTAACTATTACTGCAGACGATCGTAAAACAATAACTGCTGAAGAAGCAAAAACATATCATGTAAATCATACTTACCAATACGAATACAGAACCGGAGATCCCGGACATTATGAATATAATTATGATGTAAAAGGAATTAATAGCAAAGGCGATTCGGTTCGCGGAAATATCAATGTTCAGGGAAAATTCGGTGCGGGAATTTTAATTGCAGATACAATTCCTGATATTGAAATTAATACCGAATGGATTTCGTACGGAAAGCTCAAAGCCTCTGATAAAGAAGGAAATGAATATCAATTAATTGTCAAATAAAGCTCTGATGAAATATACTTTACTCTTGTTATTTATTTTTTTAACTTCTTTTAAACCTCCTGAAACCAGTGTCTATATTTGCGGTTCAACCGGTGCAAAAAAATATCATTTTAAAGAAACTTGCCGCGGTCTGTCATCATGCAACCACGGAACTGTTAAAACCTCCATTAAACAAGCAAAAGGTTTAGGTCTTACCCTTTGTGGTTGGGAAGATTAATACAAATATAAAAACACTCATATACAAACAATTAAGAATTCTTTCTTGCTGTATTTGAGTGTTATTTTTTTATAATGAAATTTTTCCTACATTCTTAATTTTTATTTTAACAAAAATTTATCAAGTAAATAACTATATTTAATAATCCACTACTGTAATTTTGTAAAATATTATTTACAAAATGTCAAGTAAAAAAACACATAAAAGGATAGAAATGGAGAATAAAACAAAGTATGTTTTACTCTTCACCTTTATATTTTTATTGTTTTTTGGTTTTACTTTATTATCCAATACAGGTAATTCAACTTCATTACCTCAGCAGTTAAAAAAAGAATCTACTATTAGTAAATCTTTGTCTTTAGTAAATAATGATAGTAGTGCCGAATTTTCTTTAGAAGACTTTGATTGTGAAAATCCTGGTTTAATTCTATATCCAGCATTTACTTCTTTACCAATTAATTCGTTTGATAACAGATCACAAATTCTTGGAGATCATCAAATCAGAATACCATTTCACCTACCTCTGTTTTTGCGATATCACGCAATAAAAATTCCTTAATTCTTTTTAGCATTCGGTGTATTCAACATCCGAACAACATTCTTGTATTTCCTTAATTTAATAATTTTAAATAAAATAAGTATGCACTTAACTCCCAGAGAAACCGAAAAATTAATGGTTTACTTAGCTTCTGAAGTTGCTTTAAAACGAAAAGCACGTGGCTTAAAACTAAATTATCCTGAAAGCATTGCCATCATTACTGCTTATGTAATGGAAGGCGCCAGAGATGGTAACAGCGTAGCCGATCTTATGCAAAGCGGCGCCAAAGTACTCACTCGAGATGATGTTATGGCGGGCGTTCCTGAAATGATTCATGACATACAGGTAGAAGCCACTTTCCCGGACGGAACAAAACTGGTAACCGTTCATAACCCGATTCGTTAATCTAAAAAAACATAAAATGATACCAGGAGAAACTTTTATAAAAGAAGGCGACATTACCTTAAATGAAGGTCGTGAAACAGCTACTATAACAGTAGTTAATACAGGAGACAGACCAATACAGGTGGGATCTCACTTTCATTTCTTTGAAATTAATAAAGCCATGGAATTTGATCGAGCTGCTGCTTTTTGTATGCGCTTAAACATTCCTGCAGGAACAGCAGTACGTTTTGAGCCAGGAGAAGAAAAAGAAGTCAATTTAGTACAAATTGGAGGCAATCGTAGAATTATGGGGCTTAATAATCTTGTAAACGGAGATGGTAATTCACATCATAATAAAGAAATGGCCGTAAAGTTAGCTGATAAACTAAATTTTAAAAATACATCAAAATGAGTTTAAATATAAGCAGAGATAAATATGCTAATCTTGCCGGACCTACAGCCGGAGACAAAATTAGATTAGGAGATACCGATTTAATCATTGAAATCGAAAAAGATTATGCCGTATATGGTGATGAGGTAATTTTTGGTGGAGGAAAAACTGTACGTGATGGTATGGGGCAATCTACCACTTCGATAAGAGAACAAGGTTCATTAGACCTTTGTATTACAGGAGTTACCATTATTGATCACTGGGGAATTGTAAAAGCAGACGTTGGTGTTCGCGATGGTAAAATCGTAGGAATTGGTAAAGCAGGAAATCCTGATATTATGGATGGTGTAGATTCTAACCTTATCATTAGTGCTTCGACAGAAGTTCACGGTGGTAAAGGATATATTCTTACTGCTGGTGGTATCGACACTCACATTCATTTTATTTGTCCGCAACAAATAGAAACAGCTTTATACAGTGGTATTACCACTATGATTGGTGGAGGAACAGGGCCAAACGACGGAACGAATGCTACAACCATAACTCCAGGAAAATGGAATCTTGAAAAAATGCTTCAGGCAGCAGAAGAATATCCAATGAACTTAGGTTTTTTTGGTAAAGGAAACTGCTCGACTCCAAAACCATTAATCGAACAAATTGAAGCCGGAGCTTTAGGATTAAAAATTCACGAAGACTGGGGAGCAACACCAGCTGTAATCGATGCATCACTCACCGTAGCTGATGAATATGATGTACAGGTTGCTATACATACCGATACGCTTAACGAGTCTGGTTTCTTAGAAGATACCATGACAGCTATCAATGGTAGAGTAATTCATACTTTTCATACTGAAGGCGCCGGTGGAGGACATGCTCCGGATATCATCAAAGCGGCGATGTATAAAAATGTTTTACCGGCATCTACGAACCCAACAAGACCATTTACTAAAAATACAATCGATGAGCATTTAGATATGCTAATGGTTTGTCATCACTTGAGTAAAAACATTCCGGAAGATGTTGCTTTTGCAGATTCCAGAATTCGTCCTGAAACTATTGCTGCCGAAGACATCTTGCAAGACATGGGTGTTTTTAGTATCATGAGTTCAGATTCTCAAGCGATGGGTCGTGTTGGTGAAGTAGTAACCAGAACCTGGCAAACAGCAAGCAAAATGCGCGCTCAAAGAGGATATTTAGAAACCGATACTGAGAATGACAATTTCCGTGTAAAAAGATACATTTCTAAATATACCATCAATCCTGCAATTGCTCACGGAATCTCTGATTATGTAGGATCTATCGAAGTGGGTAAAATGGCCGATTTTGTACTTTGGAAACCAGCGCTATTTGGTGTAAAACCAGAAATCATTTATAAAGGAGGATTTATTGTAGCGGCAAAAATGGGAGATCCAAATGCCTCTATTCCAACACCTCAACCTATCGTTTATAGAAATATGTTTGGCGCTCACGGAAGTGCAAAATACGGTACTTGTGCCACTTTCGTATCTCAAGTTTCTATCGAAAAAGGAATTGTAGAAGAATACGGTTTGAAAAAAATGGTACTTCCGGTAAAAAACTGTCGTAACATCTCTAAAGCTAATATGATTCACAATAGCGGAACTCCGGATATCGAAGTAAATGCTGAAAATTATAAAGTTTTTGTAGACGGAGAACATATTACATGCGAACCCGCAGACAAATTACCATTAGCACAATTGTATTTCATGTTCTAAGAATTTAGTTCGAAATCATTTAAAATTAAAAAAGTTATCACATGCTTATTAAAGAAATATTAGGAAATACCGCCCAGCAATCTTTAGACAAACTAACTATTGATCTACTGGAAATTGAATGGTATGAAGCAACAAAACGCATACAGCGCAAAACCAGTAATGGCGGAACAGATTTATCTATAAAATTCTTAAAAGAAGGTCAGCGTTTACATGAAGGCGATATCCTTTATCAGGATAATGAAAAAGCAATCGTTGTACATATAAAACCATGTGATGCAATAGTGATTAAACCTAAAACGATGCTTCAAATGGGAACTGTTTGTTATGAAATTGGTAATAAACATATGCCTCTTTTTATTCAGGAAGAGCTGGTTTTAATGCCTTTTGAAATGCCAATGTTTCGATGGTTAGAAGCTTCGGGTTACGAGCCATTAAAAGAAGAACATCAATTGCTGAATTTGTTAAAATCGAATGTAGAGCCACATGGTCATTCAGGAAGTACGTCTTTATTTAGTAAAATAATTAATATCGCCTCGAAAAATGAATAATCCTTTTTTAGGCAGTTTACTTCATATTGCCGATCCTACGTTGCCAATTGGTGGATTTTCTCATTCTAACGGATTAGAAACTTACGTTCAGAACAACAAAGTAAAAGATACCGCTTCCGCAGAAATCTTCATTGAAAATATGTTGCAATACAATATCAAATTCAATGATGCCTCGTTTATGCGAATGGCTTATGAAATGACATCAAACAATGATTTGCAAGCCCTGATTCAGTTGGATCAGGAATGTACCGCATTTAAATCCCCCAGAGAAATGCGCGATGCCAGCCAAAAATTAGGGCTGCGATTCATTAAAATATTTAGACGTCATAAAGAATTTGATTTGGCCCAGCAATACGAGCAAAGTATTCATAAAGGAGATGCAACGGGACATTATGCCATTGCTTTTGCTATGTACGCCTGCTTAATGGAAATTCCGCTTGAGGAATCCTTGTTTGCTTTTTTTTACAATAGTTGTATCGGAATGATTACTAACAGTGTAAAGCTTGTACCGCTAAGTCAGTTAGACGGACAAGATATGATGTTTCGTTTTCAGCCCAAAATAGCAAAATTAGTACAGGAAACCCTTTCGCTGGACAAAGACTTAGTAGGAATGTGCAGTATCGCATTCGATATAAGAGCAATGCAGCACGAAAGATTATATTCAAGACTTTACATGTCTTAAAAACAATAATATTTAAATTAAAATGGAAGATAGAAAATATATAAAAATAGGTGTTGCCGGCCCAGTTGGATCAGGAAAAACAGCACTTCTGGAAAGACTTTCCAGAAAAATGATGGATAGCTATAATCTTGGCGTAATTACCAATGATATCTATACCAAAGAAGATGCAGAATTCATGACTAAAAACAGTCTTTTGCCAAGAGAAAAAATCATTGGTGTAGAAACAGGTGGTTGCCCTCATACTGCCATTCGCGAAGATGCCAGTATGAATTTAGAAGCGGTAGACGAATTGGCAAAACGATTTCCGGATATCGAATTGATCTTAATCGAAAGTGGTGGCGATAATCTTTCGGCAACTTTTAGCCCTGATTTAGCCGATGTAACCATTTTTGTTATCGATGTTTCAGGAGGAGAAAAAATACCAAGAAAAGGCGGTCCCGGAATTACCCGTTCTGATCTTTTATTAATTAATAAAATTGATTTGGCTCCTATGGTTGGCGCAAGTCTTGAAATAATGGAAAATGATGCCCGCAGAATGCGTCAGGGAAAACCATTCGCTTTTAGTAATCTAAAAACTGATGAAGGATTGGACAGTATTATTGGATGGATTAAAAAATATGCACTTTTAGAAGATATAGAAGAGCCAAAGTTATACCGATAATGGATTCTAAATTACAAATTGTAACGGGCTGCAGAGACGGAAAATCATACCTGAAAGATGTCTTTGTAAACCCTCCTTTTCGAGTTGTTCCTGTGGGACAATTAAAAAAAGACGGAGGTGCTTATTTGATGATGACAAGCTCCTCTCCCGGAATTTTAAGCGGAGATCATTATTATATGGAGGTATTGGTTGAAGAAAATGCTCGCTTGCAATTACTGTCTCAATCCTACCAGCGTTTGTTTAATATGGATGATCGTGCAACGCAAAATCTTACGGTAAACATGAAAAAGAATACCTCTTTTTTTTATGTTCCGCATCCAATTGTTCCGCATGAAAATTCAACATTTGTGAGTACAAACACCATTTATATTGAAAATGATTGCGACTTTATGCTGGGAGAAATAATTACCTGCGGAAGAAAACATCATGGAGAAGTTTTCAAGTACAATCATTTTCAGAATAAAACGGAAGTTATTCATAATCAAAAAGTAATTTTTAAAGACAATGTTTTACTCCGTCCGGAAATAGTGCCGCTGGATGCCATGGGTGGGCTGGAAGAATTTACACATCAGGGAACTTTAGTTTACTTAAATACAAAAAATATCAAACCTGAAGATTTTATAGAAGAAATTTTCGAAAGACTAAGCCAGGAAAAAGAATTACAATTTGGAGTTTCGTCTTTGCAAAATGATGGTTTTGTAGTAAGAGTACTTGGTTTTGGCGGAGAACAAATATTCAATTGTTTTCAGGAAATACAAGAAAAAATATGGAGTTATAAACCTCAAAATATTTCGTGATGAATGATACTCTTTGGGCTTTATCGCTTACGGCTATTTCTATTAGTTCGATACATACAATGTCAGGGCCTGATCATTATTTACCTTTTATCGTTTTATCGAAATCCAGAAAATGGTCGGCTTTTAAAACGTATATGCTCACCATCATTTGCGGATTTGGGCATGTTTTAAGTTCTGTTGTTTTAGGTTTAATTGCTGTTTTTTTAGGATGGCAAATGAATAAAATAAGCTGGTTTCAGGATATAAGAGGAAATATTTCCGGTTGGGCATTACTGATCTTTGGTCTTATTTATTCAATCTACGGTATCTGGCAAGCTTATAAAAACAAACCTCATAAACATTTTGATGTTTTAGGCGAAGATGTTTATGTTTTTGAACACAAACATGGCGAAATAGTCATGCCTGATAAAAGAGTTAAAGTTACACCATTGGTTCTTTTTGCCATTTTTGTCATGGGACCAAGCGAACCTTTAATTCCGTTACTTTTCTTTTCCGGTACACATCGATCTGTTACAGAAATTGTGGTACTTATTACTGTCTTTACAATCTCTACTGTTTTAACCATGTTATTGATGGTAGTTCTGGGTCGCTATGGCTATAGCCTCATCAAAACCGAAAAATTAGAACGTTATTCTAATGCCATAGGCGGTTTTGTAATTACAGCATGCGCTTTCGGGATGGTCTTTTTGGGATGGTAAATCTTAAATAAAATACTTTTTCTCAAATAAAAATTATCAAATTAATTCAAAAATGAAAAAACTCGATAAAATAATAGAACACAAATTCCCTATCGTAGCGGAAGTTCTAAAAGGCATTGGACAAATAATGCTGCAAGAAAACATCTATACCGGATTATTTTTTACCATTGGTATTTTCTTCGGATCCATATCAATGGGAATTGCAGTGCTTCTGGCAACCTTAGTAGGTACACTTACCGCCAAAGTTTTAAAATACGATCAAAAAGAAATCAGCATGGGCTTATACGGCTTCAGTCCTGCTTTAGTTGGTGTTGCCTTGAGTTTTTTATTTAAAAGTGAAATCATAGTTTGGGTATTAATTATTGTGGGAGCTGCAGCAGCTGCAATAACTCAGCATTTTTTCATCAAAAAAAATATTCCCGTTTTTACTTTTCCCTTTATTCTTGTTACCTGGATTTTAGTAACAGTACTACACCACTTTTCTAGTATTCCTCCGTCTGAATCTTTTATCAGTGTTCCTGATTTATCTAACATTGATAATTTTACTTCAGAAACAAATGGTTTTGGAGAAGTTATTTTTCAGGGAAGTATTTGGGCAGGACTTCTATTTTTTATTGGCGTTTATATAAGTTCACCTGTTGCAGCTTTGTACGGTTTGATGGGTTCTGCTCTTAGTGCGGCAATTTCTTTTCATGTACACGAACCAATCAACCAAATTAGTATGGGATTATTTAGTTTTAATGCCGTATTGTGCGCGATCACTTTCGCAGGCGATAAAAAAAGAGATGGTATTTTAGTTTTCCTTTCGGTTGTGATTTGTGTCATTATCAATATTGCTCTTGTAAATTCTAACTTTACTATTCTTCAAACCGCAGGAGGACCGTTTACACTTCCTTTTGTTTTGGCCGCTTGTTTAGTTTTGCCCCTTAAAATAAGAAAAGATGCAATTTCATCAAAAATACAAAGCATCATTAGACTATAGCTTCTCAATATTCATCTGATCTAATTCTTTAATTTTATTATTTAAGAAATTAGCAAACTCAAATAAAACCGTCTAAGATCACTTGGCGGTTTTTTGTTTTTTATAAAATATTGATCCGCTTTTTTTAAGTGATTACAAGGATTTCAACACAACCAAAACACTTAACATTTTAATAATCTTCACATTACGTTAAATTCATATTAGTTTTATTAATTTGATTAAAACTAAACGTTATGAAATTCTTTAATCTAAATTTCCTGGTATCATTCAAAGAATGGCTGTTTTTAAGAGCTATGCAATCCTCTTTCCTTCATTAATATATTACAATAAAAATAAAGGAAAACTTATTTGAATGAATAAAATTGAGAACTCATTTTTGAACAAAGACCAATTTGGAGATGATTTCTTGTGGGGTGTTTCAACCGCCGCTTTCCAAATTGAGGGAGCACATGATGCCGATGGAAAAGGTTCTTCTATCTGGGATGTTTTTACATCGCAAAAAGGAAAAATAAAAAACGGACATCATGCTCTAACTGCCTGCGATTTCTATAATTCGTACCAAAACGATATCGACTTAATAAGCGAATTAAATATTCCGAATTTTAGATTCTCTATCAGCTGGCCCCGGATTATGCCTACAGGAGTTCATCCTGTAAATCAATCCGGTATCGAATATTACAACAAAATTATCGACTCTTTATTGGCTTCCGGAATCGAACCCTGGATCACTCTTTATCATTGGGATTTACCACATGCTTTAGAAACAAAAGGAGGCTGGACCAATCGCGAATCAGTTTCATGGTTTTCTGAATATGTAGAAGTCTGCGCACAATATTTTGGCGATCGGGTAAAAAACTGGATGGTCATCAACGAACCTTCGGTTTTTACCGGAGCAGGATATTTTCTGGGGATTCATGCACCGGGAAAAAAAGGTATTACCAATTATCTTAAAGCCATGCATCACGTAACATTAGCTACTGCTGCCGGCGCAAAAATATTGAGAAACAGAATTCCCGAAGCCAATATTGGTACAACTTTTTCTTGTACACATATTGAACCTGCAACGGAAAGTACAAAAGATGTCGAGGCTGCAAAACGTGTAGATACTTTACTCAACAGAACTTTTATAGAACCCATTTTAGGATTGGGCTATCCGCAAAAAGATCTGCCAGTATTGAAAAAGCTTAATAATTATATTTTAGAAGACGATCTTAACAATCTCTCTTTTGATTTTGATTTTATAGGCCTGCAATGTTACACGCGTGAAGTAGTAAAATCATCGATGTTGATTCCGTACATAGGCGCTGAACTTATAAGTGCCGAAAAGAGGAATGTAATATCTACTGAAATGGGATGGGAAGTTTATCCTCCTGCCCTATATCACGTCCTGAAAAAATTTAACGAATATAAAGGCATTAAAAAGATTATCATTACCGAAAATGGCGCAGCCTTTCCGGATACGTTAAGCAACGGAAAAGTTTATGATATCAAACGTACGCATTATATTCAGGATCATTTAGAGCAAATTCTTAAAGCAAAAAAAGACGGCTTAAACGTCGAAGGTTATTTTGTATGGAGCCTTACCGATAACTTTGAATGGGCCGAAGGTTATAATGCCAGATTCGGGCTAATTCACGTCGATTTTGAAACGCAGCAAAGAACCATTAAACATTCAGGATTGTGGTTCAAAGATTTTTTATCTTAAAAACTAAATAATTAAAAATAATAAAGCCTTTCGCAATTAAGTTGTGAAAGGCTTTTTCATTTCAAATAGAATTATCTATTGACGAAATCTAAATTTATATTGTTGTTTTAAAATTCCAATATGAATCTTTCCGTTTATTTTTAAATGCGCTGTTACAAGAATATATCGTTCTTCGGGATATTTTACATTATAACTAAAAATAGTGTCTTTAACCTTAACCTGAAGCAGGTGTTTTCCCTCATCAGATACTGGCAACTCTGCCGTTTCATAGCCAGGCATCGCATTGGTTGCTTTTAAGTTGATATCCTGAATTTTCTTTTTGTCCAGAAGTACTTCCAGTTTTAAGTTATCAAGTCTCATATCCGTTGGCTGTTCAAACGAAACTTCATATTTTTTACAACCAAAAGTGCATAAAACAATGAATAGTAGTAAAAGCTTTTTCATAAAAGATATTTTTTAAATTGATCCTGACCAAAAATCAAAATCTATTGTAAGGTTTTATAAATATAGATAATTTTATTACAATCCAATGGTGTTTAAAAAGCAAATTTTTCGGCTTAAAAAGTTAGTAATTTCGGACGTTAAAATCTCCCAAATTTTATCCGTTTAAAAGTAAAAAAAATGACAATTTCCCTTGTATTTACTAGGTTTATAGATATATTTTGCTTATCTTTATAGTATAAATAACAGTCTAATACATGCCAAAAAACAATCTAATTATGCGCCAAAATTACTCTTCAAAAAATTATCTTTTCAACTCTTTTTCGCATTTTATTTTTCAAAATGCTTCTTCATTACATTTAGAAATTACTTTGTCTCATTTTTCTTCTGCACAAAGTATAAACAAGCAAAAAACTTTAAACCGATCGCGCCAATTGCAATCGTAATTATCATTTCTGAATATATCTTCTGAGCTTTTTTTAGAAATATATTCCTGAAACTAAACAAAAGATTTCCTTTTTCAGGAAGCTCTTTAGACCCTCCATGTTCATTTTTAACCAAACCCTTTATTACTATGACTTCTTTCTCTACTTCAACAACTGTTTTAGCTCTATCGCTATTCTCAATTTCTTGTGCTTCTTCAATACATTATTTATCTTTTTTTAATCACTCAAACCAACCTTTTTAAGACTTTTTATCTCTATATAATAAAAGCTCAGATTGGTTTTTCATTCACATAACACGTTCTAACGAGCCTAAATTTACTATGCATTGTACTTTGTTTTTAGGAATTTCCGGGAATCTCAGGAAAACGTGGGAATTCTGGGAATCCCTTATCAACAAAGGCCTCAAAGCGCCTTTACTTTGCCATAGAAATTAGTTCATGTTTTGTCTGCAGACTAAAACAAAAACAAAAACTATTTCAAACTAACAGTGTAAAAACCGTAAGACTGAGTTTATTCAGGAAGTATAAATAACGTCTTACTGTTCTACACGAATTACTTCCTAAAAATCAATTGGTATTGCTCCAAAAAATCTCTGGATAAAATCCGGACAGCAATACTCATGTCTAATTTCTAAATTAAATCAAAATGAAAAATCTAATACTTTTTATCGCTTTTGCGCTATTATTCACGATATTTTCTTGTACTCCTGATGAGTATGAGACTCAACCAAAAAAGGATACAGAAAAAGCTATTAATCACATAAAAGCAACTTATGCTGACGGTCCTGGTGACGATGGTACGAAACCACCACCTCCAGTACCAAAAGATTAATAAATATATCTTTTTAGTATCTAATTAATTACTATTTTCGGGGAAAGTAAATTTGTATGTTACGGTCCCCGTTTTTTTATTTTATTTTAGTTCTTTTTCTTTTTTCCTGTGAAGAAAAAAAGACTATAAATACTAACAAAGAATCTGTCCGAAAAGAGGCCCTTAGTTTACGAAATAAAGCCATTGAAAATTATGATAAGCAAAACTTCAATACCGCTTTTGATGAGTTTTATAAATCAAAACAACTTTACGAAAATTTAAGGGAAAGCGGAAAAAAAGATAGTGCCAATATAGGTTACATACTTACTCAAATGGCAGCAATACAGCAAGTCAACGGAGATTATTACGGAAGTAAGGAAACCGTTACCGAAGCATTACTGTATGTTAAAAAAAATAGTGTTTACACAGCTGAAATAAATAATAGATTAGGTATTGCTGATAAAGAACTCTCTCTTTATGATGATGCCATTCTTTACTACAAGGAAGCAGCAAAAGACATCATAGATCCTGTACAAAAGCAAATCCCTATAAGTAATATTGCCGCAGTTTATATCCAACAAAAAAAATATGATAAAGCAATTACTCTTTTAGAATCTCTTTTAAATAATAAATTTTTAAAAAACATAGTTAAACCAATTGACAATGCTACAATTGTAGATAATTTGGGTTATGCTTATTTTAAGAATGGAATGGACGATAAAGGATTATTCTTAATGAATAAAGCACTACAGGCAAGAAACGAATTTAAGGATGTATACAAAAGCATTGAAAGCTATCTGCATCTTGCTGATTATTATGCAAAAAAAGACATTCACAAATCAAATCAAAATGCTCTTTTGGCCTACAACACTGCTACAAAACTAAATAGTGTTGATGAAAGACTAGAAGCATTGCAAATTTTAATATCAAACGATCACAGTAGTCAGAACAGCAAATATGTGCAACGGTATTTTACTTTAAACGACAGCATTATTAAGGTTCGAAATAACTTTAAAAACAAGTTTGCAAAAATTAAATACGATGCAAAAATAGAAAAAGATGAAAATGCAAAACTTCGTTTAGAAAAAGCAGAAAATCTACTATCACTTCAAAAAGCAACTTACTTACGAATTGTTTTTATAATCGTTTTTATTTTTCTGGTCATTTTAATAGCCATCTTAATACGCTATTATAAAAATAAAAACAGGGCAATAGAATTCAAAACTTCGTATAACACCGAAACTAGAATTGCTAAAAAAATTCATGATGAATTGGCTAATGATGTCTTTCATGTAATTGCTTTTGCCGAATCTCAGTCGTTATCTGCAGAAAGTACTAAAGAAAACCTACTTCAAAAATTAGATGATATTTATGGTCGCGTGAGAGGAATTTCGAGAGAAAACAATAGAATTGACACTGGCAAAGATTTTATTAAAAGCCTGAAAGATATGCTTTCGACCTATAATACCAGCGAAAGAAACATTATGGTCACTAATTTAGAAAGCATCAATTGGGAAATTATCGATGACATAAAAAAGATTACCATTAGTAGAGTTTTACAGGAATTAATGGTCAATATGAAAAAACACAGTCAGGCCAATCTGGTAGTTATAAAATTTGAAAGCGATCAAAAATCAATCATAATAAACTATACCGATAATGGCAAAGGAGCCGAAAAATCTAAAATAGCGAAAAACGGACTCCAGAATATGGAAAATCGTATTCAGGCCCTTAAAGGAACTATTGATTTTGAAACTGAACTCGATAAAGGATTTAGAGCAAAAATAGCGATACCAAAATAAAAAACCTTTCAAGATTACTCTCAAAAGGCTTTTTTCTTCAAAAAACAAGTAATATTATAACCTCTTCAGCTTATAATGTTTCGTTTAAAACCGCAACCACCTCTTTCCAATTATTAACCCTTAAATGATGCGTTTTGTTTATATTATGAAATGCTGTAAACATAATGGGTTTGCCCATGCAATAATCTAAATTTTTGCAATGATCATCAATCATATAATCAGTATTAATGATTCTTTTGCTTCCGCATAAAATAATATTTTCCCATTTAATAAACGGAAAATGTTCTCCCAGCCAGGCTACTTTTTCAGCAAGTGAAACTGGAAATTCTGTTGCAGCCGAAACAATAAAAACTTCAAAATTCTCTTGTAATTCACGTACACTTTCAACAGCATCAGGCATTACAGGCAATGATCTGAAAAAATTGTCTGCGTTTAAAACTGAGCGTACAACAGCGCGGTCAACAAAAGCTTCCTCTTCTTCCAATCCCTGAATACTTTCTTTCGAAAGGTTCGTTCCGTTTGCTTTATTGTAATGTTGTATCAATTGGTGTTCTATGTCGGCAAGTACACCGTCCATGTCTATGGCTATAGTTTTCTTCTTCATTATAATTTATTTTGCGACAAAATTAAGCAAATATTGCAATATGTTGCAAATTTATTTTATTTTTGCAATATAAAATCGCATCAAATGAAAAAGGAAGAACGTCAAAAAGTAATTTTAGAATACTTATCAAAAGAGCACCGATTAACTTTAACTGAGCTTAGTGCGTACTTAAATGTGTCTGAAGACACCGTACGAAGAGATGTAAAAGAGCTATCAGATCAAGGATTGCTAAAAGCTGTTCGTGGCGGAGCCGTTGCGCCCTCTCCTATTCCGTTGCATTTTAGAAAAAGAGAAAAACACGATCTCGAAAACAAGAAAATAATTGCCGAAAAAGCAATTTCATTTCTAAAAGACGGTCAGGTAGTTTTTATCGACGGAGGAACAACTTCTCTGGCTTTAGTGGCAAGTTTTCCTTACGACTTAAAAATTACTGTGATTACCAACAGCTTTCCGGTTGCGGCCTTAGTCGAAGATTTGCCCAATATCGAATTGATTTTTGCAGGCGGAAAAATGTGCAAAACTTCCTTTACCACCGCCAGTATCGAAACCATAGATTTCTTCAGGAATTTTAGAGCCGATATTTGTATTTTGGGACTTTGCAGTATACACCACGAAAGAGGAGTTACCGGTATTTTATACGATGATTCGCAGATTAAAAAGAATATGATTCAAAATTCAAATTTTGTTATTGCATTAGGTTCTGCTGAAAAAATTGATACCGCCGAATCTTATTTCGTTTGTCCTCTTCGATATATAAATGTTCTCGTAACCAATATTTCTCCGAACGATGAAATTTTTCAAGCCTACAAAAAATCCGGTGTTACTATTGTTTAAAATCTAAGCTATTATTTTTAAGGAGCTATTTCCTGCTATTCGTTTCAATCTTTTGTGCCGAACCACGGCACAAAAGGATTTACACTTCTATCAGGGCTAGGGCATTCGTTTTCATAAGAAAGACTTTCAAGATTAGGCCCCAAAAGTCTTTAAATAATAAATTGATCTTTAAAACGAATTACACTACGCCACTTTCTAATATAGTAAATGACTTATTTTCACAATCAATCTCGGCTAATACACCAAACGGAATCGTAAACGTTGGGCATGTGTGACCAAAATCCATCTCAGTAATAATAGGAAGATTGGTCAAATTTTCTTCTTTCATAATTTTCAGAATCTCATTATTATATTCTTCCATATATTTTGAATCATAAGGACGACCTAAGATAATTCCACTTACACGATGCAAAATTCCTTGTGTAGCATAATTGCGTAACCAATATCGAAACGCTCTTGGCTCAACCTTATTTTCAGAAGTTTCCCAAAACAAAATACAATCATCCCATTCCTCATTTTGTGGCCATAAATTGGTCGCCTTCAAAAATTCTAAAACATCTAAACAACCTCCTATTAATTTTCCCTGAACTTTCCCATGACCCTGCAAGAAATTCCATCCCTGAGAAGGTATCAGCTGTCTTTTTGTATTTGACAACGAAGCATCAAACCAATCCAGATATTCTGATGTCCAGCCCTTACTACTCTTAATTTCACTAATAGCCTGATTAGAAAACAATGTGTTTTTAATATCCTCAATCTGATATTCATGCATACCTGTATTCTCAGCAAAACCAACCAGAACCGAAGTACCATAAAAAGAAGTTATTCCTGCTTTTAAGCACGCAAAATGAGTAATCGTTGCATCAGAAAATCCCAGAAATATTTTCGGATTCTGTTTTATAATATCTAAATCTAAAAAAGGTAAAATCCTTACACTATCTTCTCCTCCAATGTTTGAAATAATCGCTTTGATCGATGGATCTGAAAAAGCTTCCATCAAATCTTCTGCACGAGCTTTTGGGTTATTATAAATCCAATCAGCAGATTGTAAGGCATTTTTAGTTTCAACAACTTCAAGCCCAAATATCTCCTGAAGTTGTTTTTTCCCGTATTCATAGCGCTGCAATAATTCTCCCGCACCACCCCAGGAAAGCGATATCGTGGCAATTTTATCTCCACGCTTTAATGCTTCTGGTTTAATAAGATCCTTCATAAAATTTCTTTTGACTTACAAATATACAGAATGAAAACTTCTTCATTTTAGTAATAATCCGAGAATTGTATGAGACAAAATTTGCTTTCATTCATACTTGTAAATTCGGCGTGACAACATTTTTTTGTTACTATACGGTACTGCAAAATCTACTATAAATAATCCCTTTTTCTTCTTTTTCACAACAAAAAAGTTGAGATATCAAAGTTTTTTCGTGGGTAAATCAAACATTTTACCTTATAAAAAACTGTCTCTGAGCATTTTATTTATTTTATGCAATTTTATTTATTTTATAAGAAAAAGATTACCTTTAGTTAATATTATAAGAAAATTAATACAGTTATTATTTTATCTTAATAGCTTAAAAATAATTAGCAATATGATCTAACACTGCAGATGCAGAATTTTAATAATGGAATAGAGTGAGAATGCAACCCATTAAAATTAACCTGTAAGCTACAAAATGCTTTATGCCTTACTAGTAACTGTCTTTGCTTCGTTTTTAGTTGAAATACTAACAACCCTAAAAATCATATCCTGTTAATTACTAAAATTAGAATTGTGACGATCAACAATAAATATGTTACCAATTAAATTTTAATACATTATGGAAAAAACAAGAAAAGAACATGATTTTCTAGGAGAATTAAATATTCCAGATCATCTTTATTATGGTATTCAGACTTTTAGAGCTGTAGAAAATTTTAATATTACAGGAATTCCAATTTCAAAAGAACCTTTATTTATTAAAGCTTTAGGTTATGTAAAAAAAGCAGCAGCTTTAGCCAATAAAGATTGTGGTGCACTTGATCCAAAAATTGCCGAAGCCATCTGTTACGGAAGTGATCAGGTAATTGCAGGTAAATTCGATCAGGAATTTGTGAGCGATTTGATTCAGGGTGGCGCAGGAACTTCGGTAAATATGAATGCAAATGAGGTAATTGCCAATATTGGTCTGGAATATCTGGGACATAAAAAAGGAGATTACAACTTCCTGCATCCCAATAATCATGTTAACTGTTCCCAATCTACAAACGATGCTTATCCATCGGCATTTAGAATTGCGCTTTACATGAAAATGGAAAGCTTCATTAAAACATTAGAAGGTTTAGAAGTTGCTTTTGCTGCAAAAGGAGAGGAATTTAAAAGCGTTCTTAAAATGGGAAGAACTCAATTGCAAGATGCCGTTCCGATGACTTTAGGACAGGAATTTAAATCATACGCCACGACGATAGGTGAAGATGTTAGAAGATTAAAAGAAGCGCAAAGTCTGGTTCTTGAAATTAATATGGGAGCAACTGCAATTGGTACAAGAGTAAACGCACCGGAAGGTTATCCTGAAATTTGCGTGAACTATTTAGCCAAAGAAGTTGGAATTCCGTTGACGCTTTCTCCTGATTTAATCGAAGCTACGGTAGATACAGGAGCTTACGTTCAGATTATGGGAACATTAAAAAGAACAGCAGTAAAAATTTCTAAAATTTGTAATGATTTAAGATTATTGAGTTCAGGACCAAGAACAGGTTTCAACGAAATCAATTTGCCTGCACGTCAGCCAGGATCTTCGATCATGCCGGGTAAAGTAAATCCGGTAATTCCGGAAGTAGTAAACCAAACCTGCTTTTACGTAATTGGTCAGGATTTAACGGTTACTATGGCCGCTGAAGCAGGACAATTGCAGTTGAATGTAATGGAACCGGTAATTGCTTTTGCAATGTTTACTTCATTAGATTATCTTTCAAATGCTATCCAGACTTTAATAGATAAATGTATTATTGGAATTACGGCAAATACAGATCATTGCTACAATCTGGTAATGAACAGCATTGGAATCGTTACACAATTAAACCCAATTTTAGGTTATGAAGTAAGCGCTAGTATTGCCGGCGAAGCTTTAAAAATGAATAAAAGCGTTCATGACATTGTTGTGGTAGAAAGAAAACTAATTACACAGGAAAAATGGGATGAAATTTATTCATTAGATAATCTGATCAATCCAAAATTCATAACTGCTTAGAACAAAAATCTTATCAAGAACCCCATATAAATAATTGAAAAATATAATATGAAAAATATTTTAATCGTATTGTTTATGTCATTACTGACAGTATCAATACAGGCACAATCTTCTCAGGAATCTAAAAGAATTATTATTCTGGCGACTGGCGGAACCATTGCAGGTTCTGGAGAATCAGCTACAAAAGCAGCTTATACAGCAGGTAAAGTACCTATTGATGATTTGTTGAATGCAGTACCTCAAATTCATAATTACGGAAAAATTACCGGTGAGCAAATTGCATCAATTGGAAGTCAGGACATGAATATTACTACGTGGCTAAAATTATCCAAAAGAATAAATGAAATTTTTAAAAACAACGAAGCTGATGCTGTTGTTGTAACACATGGAACTGATACTCAAGAGGAAACTGCTTATTTCTTAGACTTAACAGTTATGTATGATAAACCTGTTGTTCTTGTTGGTGCTATGCGTCCTTCTACTGCAATGAGTCAGGATGGAAACAGAAATTTATTAGATGCTGTAGTTGTTGCCGCTTCTCCTGAGAGCCAGACAAAAGGAGTAATAGTAGCCATGGATGAAAAAATTTTTGATGCAAGGGATGTTACTAAAACCAGTACTACAAATTTAGAAACTTTTCAATCCCGAAACTTTGGTCCTCTTGGACTTATCTATGATGGAAAGGTGAAATATTATTATCAGTCTTTACGAAATCCTGTCAAGAAATTTGATGTTACCAAACTGAATTCATTGCCTCAGGTAGAAATCGTATACGGATATGCAGATGCAAATGCCAATAGTGTTTACTGTATCAGCAATTCAGGCCCTAAAGGAATTGTATACGCCGGAATGGGTAACGGAAATTTTAATGCACCTGTTGGGAAAGCACTTGCTGAAGCTTCTAAAAAAGGAATTATAGTTTGCCGTTCTGCGCGTGCAGGTTCAGGTAGAGTAACCTTAGATAACGAAGTTAAAGATGCGGAACTTGGTTTTGTAGTTGCTGACGATTTAAATCCGCAAAAATCCAGGGTTTTACTAATGTTATCCTTAACTGAAACTTCTGACAGAGGTAAAATTCAACAAAATTTCTTTGAATATTAATTAGTATCAAAAAAATTGAAACTAGTTTTTTAATCAAATTAATGAAACCATTAATCTAAAAATAAGAAAATGATTTGGATTGAATTTATAATTCTTATCGGAATGATTCTGATTGGATCACAAATGAAGGGAATTGGTTTGGGTGTTATGGGCATGGTGGGTCTGCTTATTTTTATCATTGTTTTCAAAATGAAACCAACAGATCCTCCGCTGGATGTAATGCTGATTATTATGGCAATTGTAACTACAGCTGCAACTCTGCAGGCTTCGGGAGGACTGGATTACTTAGTGCGATTAGCAGAGAGAATCATTCGAAGCAATCCTTCAAATATTACATTTATCGCACCATTTACAGTATATTTTCTGTGCTTATTTGCAGGAACCGCACATATTGTTTACTCTTTATTACCTATTATTGCTGAGGTATCTGCCAAGAAAAGGATTCGCCCTGAGCGACCATTGAGTATTTCGGTTATCGCTTCTCACGTAGCTTTGACAGGAAGTCCTATGAGTGCCGCGACAGCAGCATTGGTTCTGATTTTAGGCACGCAAGGAGCACTAGTAAATATTATGATGATTTGTATTCCAGCCTGTATCATTGGGTTATTGCTTGGCTGTTTTTCTGTTTTCAAAAAAGGTGTCGAACTCAACAATGATCCTGTTTTTATTGAAAAAATGAAAGATCCTGAATTTGCCAATACAATAAATTCTGGTAATGAAGGAAAGGAAACCGAACTAAAATCGGGTGCCAAAACCGCTGTTTTAATATTCGCCTGCGCCATTGTACTAATTGTAATTGCAGGGGCATTCCCTTCAATTTTACCTCACTTTGAAGCCGGCGAAAAATCGCTTGCTGTCAACGCTGATGGTTCATTAACAATGGTAGCTGTTATTAGCGTTATTACATTAACTGCCTCGGCTGCTATGATGCTGATTACAAAAACCAGTACTACATCAGTTTCTAAAGCAACTTTATTTACCTCCATGGCATCAGCAGTTGTTTCTGTATTTGGAGTAGTCTGGATGAGTTCTACTTTTATGCGTGCAAATAATGATACGATACAACATGCACTAGGAGAAATTGTTTCTCAATATCCCTGGACTTTCGCAATTGCAGTTTTTATTATGGGGGCATTAATGTTTAGTCAGGCAGCCACTACAAAAACAATGATGCCATTAGGAATCGCGTTAGGATTGCCGCCAGCAGCACTAATTGCAATTTTCCCTACTGTTAACAGTGACTTTGTTTTGCCGGGTTATCCTACTCTACTGGCTGCTATCAATTTTGACAGGACAGGAAGTACCAAAATAGGAAAATTTGTTATCAATCATAGTTTCATGATTCCAGGAATAGTAACGATTGCATCAGCTGTAGCAATTGGATTTTTAATAGGTTCCTTTTTATTATAAAATTTAAAAACTTAATTATGAAAAAATATTATATATATTTCCTGATTGCCTTTTTACCCATTATGGCATCAGGACAGACTGATCATATAGAAAAACAAACCAGTGAAGGAAATTTGTTTAAGGATACGATACAACCAATAATCCCGGTTTCAAAACAATCTTTATTACGGGATATTGATGTAATTTTTAATTCAAGAATGGGGTATAACAGTTATTTTACAGATGGTAATCACGATCTTTCGCACTTTAATGTTGATCAGCTAAGATTTGAGATTAAAGGAAAAATTCACGATAAAGTATATTTTAGATTCCGTAACAGGTATACCAGAGATCCTATTCCGGGAAATCTGGACAATATTAGCAGATCTATAGATCTTGCTTTTCTAAGAATTGATTTGTCAAAAAGAACAAATATTTCCGTTGGTAAGTTATGTGCAGACTGGGGAGGCTACGAATTTGATTTTAATCCCATAGATATTTTAACTTATAATGATATTATAGAATATGCAGATAATTTCTTAGTTGGTGCCGGAATTTCACATACTTTAAAAAATGGAAATCACTCATTTTCATTTCAGTTACTGAATTCAAGAACAAAAACTTATGAAGAACAATATGGGAAATCTGCACCGCCAAGTGTTACACCAAGCGAATATCCTTTGGCAATGGTAGGAAACTGGAGAGGGAAATTTTTTGATGGAAAATTTGAAACCACCTATAGTTATAGTTTCTTTAATGAAGCTAAAGGAGCTCATATGAATTACATTGCTCTTGGAAATAAATTTTCGGCAAAGAATTTTGTACTCTACTATGATTTTCAATATAGTAACGAAGGTCTTGACCGTTTAGGAATTGTATCTAATATTATTAGCAGTCAATATCCTTATGCAGCAAAAAAAGCAGTTTATCTCGAAAATTGGATCAGAGCCGAATATTTGGCAACTCCTAAAATCAATTTACTTATGACGGTAATGAGCAGCAATCAATCCTGGAAAGATAATCCGGATGCAAATGCAAACTGCAAATTATCTACTAGTTTCGGGCTTATTCCAACAATACAGTATATGCCTTTTAACGATTTTAATATAAAATTCTATTTAGGATATACTGCCAGAAAGTATAATTATACCAAATATGCCGAAAATACGTTTGGCGTAAAAGATTATAGTACAGGCCTTGTAAGCCTTGGATTCATTGCGCCTTTATTGGTTTTGTAATATAATCTTCAAACTATATAGAAAATGAAAAAATGTAATAATTTGATCAATACATATTTTCATAAAATAAAAAAGAAGCTGCCTCATTACTGAGACAGCTTCTTTTCGTTCTACAAATTAACAGGCAATATTATTTCCAACCGCCGCCTAAGTCTCTATAAACATGGACAGCCGCATTTAATTGTTCTTTTTTAGTATCTACTAATTCCAGTTTCGCTTCTAATGCATCACGTTGAGTCATTAAAACTTCGAAATAATCTACTCGAGCCGATTTAAACAAATCATTAGAAACATCAATAGAAGTATTTAAAGCGTCTACTTGTTTCGATTTAAGATCGTAACCTTTTTGTAAATTATCAATTTTAGAAAGCTGATTCGAAACTTCTAAATAAGCATTTAAAACCGTACGATCGTAATTGTACAATGCCTGAAGTTGTCTTGCATTTGCACTGGCAAACTCTGCTTTGATCGCATTTCTGTTAATCAATGGCGCAGCAAGATCTCCCGCTAAAGAATATAAAATTGATTCCGGAAACGTAAACAAATAAGATGGTTTAAAAGCCTGAACACCTACTGCAGCCGAAATATCCAATGAAGGATAAAACTCAGCACGAGCCACTTTTACATCTAATTTTGCCGCTACCAACTCTAGTTCAGCTTGCTTAACATCAGGACGATTCGCCAATAATTGAGACGGAATTCCTGAACTTACAGCTGCTGGCAATAAACTTAAGAAATTAGTACTAGTAGTTCTTTTGATTTCCTGTGGATATCTACCCAACAAAAAGTTGATTTTATTCTCAGACTCTTTTATTTGTTGCAAAATTCCAAACTCTAAACTTTGTGAAGTTAAAACCTCTGCTTCGAATTTTTTAACTCCTAATTCTGTTGCTCTTGCCGCTTGCTTCTGAATTTTTACAATTTCTAAAGCATTGGTTTGCAATTTGATTGTTTGTTTTACAATATCCAATTGATTGTCTAAAGCCATTAATTCATAATAAGAATCAGCAACTTCGGCAATAAGATTTGTAATTACAAAGTTTTTACCTTCAACCGTAGCTAAATATCTGTTCAAAGCCGCTTTTTTAGAATTGCGTAATTTTTTCCAGATATCCACTTCCCAATTGGCGTAAGCCGAAATAGTAAAATCGCCTAACGGATCTGGTGTTTCTACACCTGGTTTAATTTCTGTAGTAGCATCACCTGCACCCTGACTGGTATATCTACCCACTTTTTCTACTCCAGCTCCGGCACGAACGCCTACTGTTGGTAATAAAAGTCCTTTTTTTACACGAATATCATTCTTAGCGATTTCAATTTCCTGTAAAGTAATATTCAATTCCTGATTGTTCTTTAAAGCAACATCAATCAGGTCTACAAGGTTTTGATCTTTAAAATAATCTTTCCATTGTAAAGCTGAGGTATTACTGTTGGCATCCTGAGTTTGAGCAGTTGTGCCAAACGACTCAGGAACTGGTGTACTGGTTGTAGGAGCTACCTCAGGCGCAGGGGCTTTACACCCCGCAACCGTAAGACATATACCTAATGCAATACCATATTGATATGATTTGAATTTATACATGATTGTTATCAATTTCTTCTGTTAATGGATTTTCTTCTTCATGCTTTACCAATTTATGTTTCTCTGCAATTTTGGCAAAAATGAAATACAAGCCAGGAATTACGAATACTCCACAAATAGTACCTATAAGCATACCTCCGGCAGCAGCAGTACCAATGGTTCTGTTACCAATTTTACCCGGACCTGTAGCAAAAGCAAGCGGCAATAATCCCGCAATAAAAGCAAATGAAGTCATCAAAATAGGACGGAACCTCGCTTTCGCTCCTTCCATTGCAGCTTCAAGTACTGATTTTCCAGCTGCATGTCGCTGTATTGCAAACTCTACAATAAGCACGGCATTTTTACCTAATAAACCAATAAGCATTACCATTGCTACCTGAGCATAAATGTTATTTTCTAATCCTGTTAATTTCAATAATAAAAAAGCTCCAAAAATACCGGCTGGCAAAGAAAGAATTACAGATAATGGTAAAATAAAACTTTCATACTGAGCTGCTAATACCAGGTAAACGAATCCTAAACAAATTAAGAATACCCAAATCGCCTGATTACCCTGAGCAACCTCATCGGCAGAGATACCTGCCCAGTCAATATCATAACCTCTTGGCAATTTTTTAGCTGCAACTTCCTGAATTACTTTAATTGCTGTACCAGAACTATAACCTGCTGCTGCAGAACCACTAATTTGTGTAGAAGTGTACATGTTATGCCTTGTAATTTCAGAAAGTCCGTATACTTTTTCTAATCTCATGAAAGCAGAAAAAGGAACCATTTCGTCACGATTGTTTTTTACATACAACTTTAAAATATCGTCTGGCTGAGCGCGGTATTCCGGAGAAGCCTGAACGATTACTTTATAGTTAATTCCGTATTTAATAAAACTAATTTCGTAGTTACTTCCCACAAGAGTTGACAACGTATTCATGGCGTTTTCGATAGAAACTCCTTTTTGCTGCGCCATATCGTTGTCTACCTTCATCATATATTGAGGGAAACTAGAGCTATAAAAACTGAACACGTTAGATAATTCCGGATGAGTATTTAACTCCTTCACAAAATCATTATTTACCTGCTCCATTTTTTTGTAATCATTAGAACCTGTTTTGTCTAACAAACGAAGCTCAAATCCTCCGGCAGCACCATATCCCGGTACAGCAGGCGGTTGAAAGAATTCGATATTAGCTCCGGCAATGTCTTTTGATTTTTCTTCTAATTCAGCCATGATCTCCAGAACAGAGTGTTTTCTGTCACTCCAGTCTTTCAAGTTAACCAAACAAGTTCCTGAGTTTGAACCTGTACCTTCAGACAAAATTTCATAACCTGCTAATGAAGAAACTGATTTTACTCCATCTACTTTTTCTGCAATTTTTTGCAGTCTTTCGGCAATATTATTGGTTCTTTCTAGTGATGAACCTGGTGGTGTCTGAATAACGGCATAAAACATACCCTGATCCTCATTCGGGATAAACCCTGAAGGAACGCTACTACTAATCAACCATGTTCCGGCACAAAACACAAGAAGTGCAATAATAGTCACAGCTCTTCTGTTTACAATTTTACCTAACAGATCCTGATATTTGCCTTGCGCTAAATTGAATTTATTATTAAAACCATCTATAAATACATTTACAGGTGTTTTCTTTTTAACTTCACCATGATTGTTTTTTAACATCATCGCACAAAGCGCCGGTGTCAAAGTCAAAGCCACAATACCAGACAAGATAATAGCAGTTGCCATAGTTACAGAGAATTGTCTGTAAAATACCCCTACCGGACCGGACATAAACGCAACCGGAATAAATACTGCGGCCATTAAGAAGGTAATCGCAATAATTGCTCCTGCAATTTCGTGCATCGCTTTTTTAGTTGCCTTAAGTGGCGAGAGATGTTCTTCTTCCATCTTGGCGTGAACCGCTTCGATTACCACAATCGCATCATCGACGACGACCCCAATAGCTAACACTAAAGCAAATAATGTGATTAAGTTTAATGAAATATCGAAGAATGTCATAAACACAAACGTACCGATCAAAGATACTGGTACCGCAATTGCCGGAATAACCGTAGAACGCCAGTCACCTAAGAAAAGAAATACCACGATACCTACCAGAATAAAAGCCTCAACGAGCGTATGAATTACTTTTTCGATAGAAGCATCAAGGAATTTAGAAACGTCATATGAAATTTCATAATCCATTCCTTTAGGGAATCTTTGCTTAATTTTTTCCAGTTTAGCTTTTACCTCTTCAATAACCTGATTCGCATTACTACCAAAAGATTGTTTTAATACAATAGCGGCAGATGGTCTTCCGTTTAAGTTCGAATAAATATCATACATCGAACTACCAAACTCAATTTTAGCAACGTCTTTCAAACGTAAAAGTTCCCCGTTGGCGTTTGATTTTACAACGATATTCTCATATTGTTCTTTGGTTGTAAAACGTCCTGAATATTTTAGTACATATTCGAATGCCTGAGAACGTTTACCTGAACTTTCTCCTGTTTTACCCGGAGAAGCCTCCAAACTCTGACTTGATAATGCTTCCATTACTTCATCAGCAGAAACTTTATAAGCCAGCATACGATCCGGTTTTAACCAAATACGCATCGCATATTCACGTGTTCCTAAGATATCTCCTGAACCAATACCGTTTACCCTTTTTAATTCTGAAAGTACGTTGATATCTGCATAGTTGTACAAGAACTTCATGTCGGTATTTTTGTCTGTACTGTAAAGATTCACGTACATCAACATACTTGGTACTTCTCGGGTAATTTTGATACCCTCTCTAATTACCAAAGGTGGTAATTTATTGGTAACCGAAGCTACACGGTTCTGAACGTTAATTGCCGCCTGATTAGGATCTGTTCCTAAGTTAAACACCACTTTTATAGTTGCTTCACCATCATTTCCGGCATCGGAAGCCATGTATTTCATTCCGGGAACTCCATTTAAGGCTCTTTCAAGAGGAATTACAACCGCCTTGATCATCAATTCACCATTAGATCCTGGATAATCTGCGGTAACATTCACCATTGGTGGTGAAATTGTAGGGAATTGTGTAATAGGTAAATTTAATACCGACAATACCCCTAAAAAGACAATGATAAGCGATATTACTATCGACAGTACAGGTCTTTGAATAAATTTATTAAACATTTTATATTTTTTTAATGATTAAACCAAATTGGAGTTTCATAAATGTTTTAGATTTCAAGTTTCAGGTTCAGTGCGAAACTTGAAACCTGAAACTTTAAACAAAAAATTACTCTGCTTTTACGCGCAAATGATTCATTACCTCTTTTGGAGATTGGAATTCATATTTAATTTTGTCATTCTCTTTTACTTTCTGAACTCCTTCAAGTAAAATCTTATCATTTTCAGTAAGTCCGGTTTTAATCACATACAAATCAGGAATTTCGCCTGTAATTGTAATTTCTCTTGAATTTACTTTATTGTTTTTATCGATAACAAAAACATATTTTTTATCCTGAATTTCGTAAGTCGCTTTCTGCGGAATTACGATTGCATTTTTAAGAGGAACTAACATTTGAACTTGTCCGGTTTCACCATTTCTAAGCAATTTTGCTGAGTTAGGGAATCTTGCTCTAAAAGCAATATTTCCGGTTTCATTATTAAATTCACTTTCGATAACTTCTACGTTTCCTTTTTCTTTAAAAGTATCTCCATTAGCTAAAACAAGGCTCACTTTATTGTCAGCACGGTCTTGTACATCTGTTTGATATTGTAAATACTCAGGTTCTGACACGTTGAAGTAAGCAAACATCTGACTGTTGTCTGAAAGACTTGTCAATAATTCGCCTTCATCGATAAGACTTCCTAATTTTAATGGTATACGGTCGATAGTTCCGTCAAACGGAGCTCTTATTTCAGTAAATGACAAATGAAGTTTTGCCAACGCAACTTCAGCTTTTGCAGATTGCAGTTTTGCCTGAGCGACACTTAATTCGTTTTTAGAAACGATATTTTTATCTGCCAGCAATTTTGAATTTTGCAATTCAATTTCTACTGATTTTTGTTCAGCCTGTGCTTTAAGCAATTCAGCCTGATACATGTTTGGCATAATTTTAAACAACAGTTGTCCTTTTTTCACAAACTGTCCTTCATCTACATAAATGTTTTGTAAAAACCCTTTTTCCTGGGCACGAAGTTCGATATTACGAACAGATTTAATTTGCGAAACATACTCCTTTGTAAACGAAGTATCAATTCTAACCGGATTGGTCACGGTGAATTTTTCTGCTTCTTCTTTTTCTTCTTTTTTAGTTGTACAACTAGTAAGGCACACAAGGGCAAATAAGCCTGTGAACAAGATAATTCTTTTCATGATTTTAATGGAAATTAAGCGATTGAATGCTTGGAATACAGTGATTCCTTTAGATGAAAAAATGCATCAGGCAGCCTTTAGTTATAACTTAACTTTCATACAAGAAGAAGTAGAAAAAATATACATCAACAAGATATGCAGGATTACAACTTAGGTAACCGATGTATACTGTTGAATCAAATTCTTAAAACCTGTTGGGTAATGTAAATAGGATTTGACTGGCCACAGAATGGCACGAAGATTTTAAAACGATTGTAATCATTTACAATAGTCTGACTTGAAAAGGAAAGGTACCAATTGTCAAGTAAACTGTAGTTTGTTGCAAAAAACTTATTCGTAAGTCCATCTTTAAGATCATCACTTCCAAGATATTCTTCTTCAAGATCTACATCGGCATCTTCAATGATTGAACTGCCCTGATCCTGATTGGTGAATTTCACTCGGTGCTTTTTCTCAAGAGTATGGTGATGAAAGTTTTGTGGAGTACCCGCATTAAGATATTGCCCTCCGCCAAGCAGAAGCAAATTCATGAATACTAAAAATACTATTAACTTTCTCATTTGGGTGCGAAAGTAATCAAAGTATCGAAACAAAAAAAGATTTTTTTATAAGCTTTAACATTTAATAAAAACGAAAACGTTTTCATTGTTTTATTAAACAGAAATAATATTAAAATTTTATTTTTTCATGCAGAAAAATCATAAAAAAAAGACTGACAATCAGAATCATAGTAAAGAGCAGTTGTAAATGCATCGAAAATTATCAAAATCGCAAATAATTTATAATGCATCTATTATTCGGTAAAACTGATTGATATTTCTACAACAAAACTTCCATTATGGTAAATTCCTGTCCTGATTTTGTGAAAGTTTTATTCGTATCTGTCATTCTAAATTTTTCATAAAATGATTTTTTATTGGTTCTTGCATTACACCAAACTTTTTTTAAATGCTTTTCTTTTGCAAGCTCCAAAATATATTTAAGCAATTGAGAAGCAATTCCTTTTCCCTGAAAATCTTCTAAAGTGGCTAATTTTCTAAACTGCATTTCATCATCTACAATAAAACAAGAAACGATCGAAACCAATTTTTCCTGCTCGAAAGCACCAAAATGCAAACCAAAATTGTCTTCTTCCAGCTTAACAAAATCAAAAGGCTGATCCGGCCACATTACTTCATGCCTGATTTCCCAGGTTTGCGAAGCTTCAATTGCTTTAATTTCCATACATTATTATTTTTTGAAGTATACAAATTTACAGGATTTACAAATCATATTCTTTTAATTAACAATACGCACACTCTATTCATTATCAAAAACATACATCAAATAAATAAGATAAATCATTCTTTTCTAATTAATAATATTTATTTTTATGCTATCTAAAAATAAATATATCCAGTTATGAAAAAGTTCATTTTAGCAGCATTATTATGTATTAGTGCGAATGGTTTTGCACAATTGATACAATTTGGACCTCAATTTTCTTATAATATTACTTCTCCGCTTACAGATGATTTCAGCTCAAAAAGCTCCGGAACTGGATATGGCGTTGCAGGATTTGCACGGGTAAATTTATTGCTTTTTTATGGACAGGCAGAATTTGGTTATGCTAAATCAGAATTTAGTCTTTCGCAAACCGGAATTGGAGAAACTGAATATAAATTATCAGGAACTGATGCAACTCTCCTTCTTGGTTTTAAAGTTGTGCCTTTAGGAAAATTAGGAAATGTTCGAATTTTTGCCGGATATAACTGGAAAAGTTACTCTGATATAAAAGCAAATAACAGTTTGAATTATATTGCATTTGAAAAAAATAACAGCAGTATTCTGGGCGGAGTTGGTGTCGATTTATGGAAACTGACTTTAGATTACAGGTATCTGGCAGGAGTTACAGATCTTGATCCTTCGGGCAGAAATGTAAAAACTGCGGTCTCTAATATCTCATTGGGTTTTAAATTTTTATAAAAACGTCTTGCTATATATAAAAAAAGGTCTTCAAAATGAAGACCTTTTTAATTATTTTACTTTCACATAAAATAGTTCGATATTGTTCGTTTCTATTTTTTCTACCCCATTTTCGTCTTTTTTTGCAATATTAATTACTCGTAGTTCATCTCCACTTTCATTAACTATACAATGCCAGATAGTGCCATCTGATAAAATAATATCAGAAAATCCGGCATCTGACTTTTCTTTGTTGTAGTAAACTAATTTCTCGGATTTAATCTGTTTCTTTTCCTGAGTTTTTTTATTTTTCTCAAAAAACAAAATCTCGTTTTGACTAATTTCCACTAACTCATCAAATTCTTTCTCTGCATAAGAACTCGTTTGGTTGGCTGCCCAAATTGGTTTGTCTCCAATCATTTTCCAAGTTCCCAAGGCCTGATTCATAATACTTTCTCTTAAAATATCTTTTAAAGTATCTACTTTTTTAAGAGACTCCTGGCCTATTTCATTTTCAGGTTTGATTTTTGAAGCAACATAAAACAAATCGATCGCATTTTTAAAATCTGCATTTTTGTAATAAGCAAGGGCTAGCTCATATCTGCTTTTTTGAAAAGCAATTTTCGAATCATTTTGGGCAAAATTTTTAAAAGAGATCAATAAAACAATAAAAAAAAGTTTCTTTTTCATGAATAATGTAGGTTTTTCATTTTTTTGCAAACCTACTTTTTTAATTTGAAACTTTTTTACTCTTAGTTGTATTTATTTTAACAATATAATATTTCGTTTTCTGCAAAAAAAAGAAATGCAAATAAGATTTCTCTAAATCATTCAATAAAAAATTGAGATTTATACTTCGTCAGCAAATGCATTCAAAACTTTCATAGCCTCATTAATATCCTTTTTATTGACAAAAATATGGTCATGATAGTAAGCCGCAACAACATTGCAACTAATATTTTTATCAGAAAGTGCTTTTGAGAATGCTGCTGTTAGGCCAACTGCTTCGAGCGAAGAATGTACTGTAAGTGTTATCCAGGACATAATGATTGTATATTCGAGTTGTAACAGATCGGCAATTTCTTTTTTAACAATTAGTGTAATTGCCTCTTTTTCTTTGAACAGCATTTCAATCTCACTTAAGTTTACATTTTCTAAAGTTTCGACTTTACAAAAAACATAATCGCCCAAAATATGTTCAGGCTTCATACTTTTAAGCAATAGTTCTAAATTTTTCTCTCCGGACATTGTTATATTTTGTAAATCAATTACTTTTTATACCAGCTATTATTGTTCGGCGTTGCATCCATAAAAATTCCGCCATCAAGTACTACTTGTTTGATTTCTTTTTTATTTTTTAAAGCTATTGTTGTACGTTTTTGATTCGCTTGCCAAACAGCCGGAGTTTGGTGCAGTGTTTCTGTTGTATTGTCTTTGTACGTAACAACTACATCAAACGGAACAGCGAAACCTCCATCATTCTCTACCGAGACCATATTTTTGGCAACATTTTTAACAGAAAGATCAATATAGTTATTAGTGAAAAACCAGTTATTAAAAAACCAATTCAGATTTTGTCCAGAAGCTGTATTTATAGCATTAAAATAATCCCACGGAATTGGGTGCTTACCATTCCAGTTATCCATATAGGCATGCAATGATTTTTTGAACAAATCATCTCCCAGCAAATCTTTTAGAGCCAAATAAGAAAGGGAGGCTTTTCCGTATGAATTATTGCCATAACCTGAATCTGACAACTGTGTAGACATGGTAATAATTGGCTGATCTTCTTCTGTTGAGGAATCATTGATGTATTGTTGCACCCTAAACTCTTTGTAAAATTTATCAGTTGCTTCTTTTCCGTGTTCGGCAATTCCAATTAAATATTCAAAAGTTGTCGCCCAGCCTTCGTCCATAAAAGCATAACGCGTTTCGTTGATTCCCATATAAAAAGGAAAATAAGTATGGGCTACTTCATGATCCTGAACCAATTGTGCAAAAACAGGATCTCCCATTTGAGAATCATTGCACATCATAGGATATTCCATATCGGCAAAACCCTGAAAAGCTGTCATTTTAGAAAATGGGTATGGAACTCCCGGCCAATTATTAGAAAAGTAATCTAAAGCGTATTGGTTGTTTTTTATGGAGTTTACAAAATCAGTTCCTTTTATATCATAAGCTGCCTGAACACTTGCGCGACGATTTGTTTTTTTATCGACCAAAACGCTGCTGGCATCCCATAAATAATGATCGCTTAAAGCAAAACAAACATCTGTTATGTTCTTAGCTTCAAATTTCCAAACATTCCAGTCGCTTTGTTTTGTAACAACACCACTTTTCATTTCCTGCTCATTTGCTATATGCAAAATTTCGTCTGTTATGTATGACTTTTTTAAACGTGAAGCAAACTCAGGTTGCAAAACCTCATCCGGATTTAATAAATCTCCTGTTCCGTAAACCACATAATTTTTAGGTGCTTTTACAGAATAAGTATAATCATTAAAATCATTATAAAACTCCTGACCAGATGTATGCGGCAAATCATCCCACCTATTGTAATCATCAAAAACAGAAACACGAGGATAACTGTAAGCCACAAAAAAGGTGGTTTTATCGATTTGTCCTTCTCTCCCGCTTACTTCTGATAATGGATAATTCCAATCGATATCAATTGTAATTTTAGAATGTGGACGCATAGGTTTTTTCATTTTTACGATTCCTACTGTTCCCCAGTCTTTTCCATCTTCTTTGTAGACTTCGCCTTCAATTTTTAAAGCCGTAATCGTTAAACCATCAGTAAAAAAACCATCACTATTTTGTACCGCTCTTTGCGAAGTTTTTTTATGAATATTATTTACAAATCTAATTCGTAAATTTTTTAAAGTATCATTACTGTTATTTTCATATACAATAGTTTCCGTTCCGCTAACGACTTTCGTATCGGCATTTACGCTCATTGCAATGTTATAATTTCCATGATTTTGCCAATAGTTTTTACCGGGTTTACCATCCATAGAGCGAACTCCGCTAGAATAGGACTTCTTAATATTTCTTGGCATGTAAAGTTCTTGTGCAAAACTATTTTGCACTAAAAATAAAAAAGCTATTAATAGCAATTGAGGGGATTTTTTTTTCATAATTCGTTTTAAGATTGATGATTAATACTGATTATGATATTAGTGGTTGTTTTTGTTTTAAAGTTACAATTCACTATAAAATTATACTAATTCAAATAAAAAAACATCTAACCCTTAAAAATAAAAAGATATTTTTAAATATTAAAACAAGATTATTACACCCATTACCTTATTTAATTCTACTATAATAAGCCTCCTTATTATCTATATCAATCACTTCTCTTCCTGAAGAAGTTACATTACCGGTATGAATTATACGAAGACCATTTAAAGATTCGTCTACGATATAAGTCCATAATTCTTTCTCTGAATTTACCATTTCTGTAACAGAATTGTTACTATCAAACCCATCATAGAATTCAATTTTATCTGTTTTAATCAGTTTGGTTTCCTTTGTTTTTATATTTTTTACATAATAAGCAATTTCCTGATTGGTAATTACCATCAAAGTATCATTGAGTTTGTTCTTTTCTGAATCTTTACGAATCCAAATTGGTTCATTACCATTTAGATTCCATGTTCCGACTATTTTATTGATGAGGTTTTCTCTAGCAATGGGTTTAAGTAAATCGATTTTATTTTTAGACTTTTTGCCAATTTCTGATTCGGGATTAATTTTATAGGCAAATAAAAGAGGTTCAATAGCTTTATTATATTGTTTTTTTTGAAAGTAAGATAACCCTAAAATATATTTATTTTCCTGAAGCCATATTTTTTGATCATTTTGAGACCAGGAGTTTAGGGCAAATAAGAGAAGAAAGGTAATTGTAATTTTTTTCATTTTAAACTTCATTTTTTATTAATTAAAAATGTAGTAAAATTAATACAATAAATTTATTCAGCAAGAAAATACATTAAATTTATTCAGCAAGAAAATACATTAATATATTAAAAAGAAAAACCGCCTGATTCTAAAATAGAAAGAGACGGTATCTACAATTAATATATAACCTTGATTACTACAAAATATAATCGGTATTAATAAAATTAGATTCTTTGCTGTTAAGCAATTCCTGCAAAATTTCATTATTATAATCGATATCTTTTGAAGCTACAAACGTACGTATTGAGAATGAACGTAAAGCATCAGGAATACTCAAAGTTCCTACAGCCGAATCTTTACGACCTGTGAACGGGAATGCATCCGGACCTCTCTGGCAAGAACTGTTAAGATTTACTCTACACACTAAATTTACCAAAGCATCGATAAGCGGTGCTAAAGTTTTGATATCTTTCCCGAATAAACTTACTTGTTGACCGTAGTTTGATTCGGCCATATCTTCTAGTGGCTCATCAATATCTTTAAACGAAATAATTGGCACTACGGGTCCAAATTGTTCTTCGTGATACACGCGCATATCTTTATTAACAGGATACAAAACTGCAGGGAAAATATAATTCTCTGTATGTTTTCCTCCTTTTTCGTTCAATATTTTTGCACCTTTACTTGTTGCATCATCAATTAATCCCTGAATATAATTTGGTTTTTCAGTCTCAGGAAGCGGTGTCAAAGAAGCTCCTTTTTCCCATGGATTTCCAAATACTAAACCATCAACTTTTTCAGAAAAACGTTTGTTGAATTCCTCGACAATTGATTCATGCACATAAAGCACTTTTAAAGCTGTACAACGTTGCCCGTTGAAAGACAAAGATCCTGCAATACATTCCTGAATTGCCAAATCTAAATCGGCATCTGGTAAAATAATCGCCGGATTTTTAGCTTCTAAACCTAAAATCAAACGTAACCTGTTTTTATTAGGATGTTGATCCTGCAATGCAATCGCAGATTTACTGTTTCCAATTAATGCCAAAACATCAATTTTTCCTGATTTCATGATAGGCGAAGCTACTTCGCGGCCTCTACCATAAACAATATTGATAACACCTTTTGGGAAACTGCTTCTAAAAGCTTCTAACAATGGCGAAATACATAAAACCCCATGTTTAGCAGGTTTAAAAATCACTGTATTTCCCATAATCAATGCCGGGATCAACAACGAAAAAGTTTCATTAAGAGGGTAATTGTAAGGTCCCAGACACAATACAACCCCAAGAGGTCCACGACGAATCATAGCGTTTACACCTTGTACTTTTTCAAAATGTGAGCTACGTCCGTTTAATTCTTTATAACTGGCAATAGTATCATAAATATATTCAACTGTTCTGTCAAATTCTTTTTGCGAATCGCCAAGGTTTTTTCCAATTTCCCACATCAAAAGTTTCACCACTTCTTCGCGGGTTTCCTTCATTTGCTTTACGAAATTTTCCATGCATTTGATACGATCAACCACTTTCATAGTTGGCCATAATCCCTGACCTTTATTATAAGCACCATTTGCAGCTTCAACTACTTCTGCAGCTTCTTTTTCAGCCATAAAAGGAATCGATCCTAATAATGTTGGAGTGTATTTTTCTGTAGATGAAATAGTCGAAAACACAGGAGTAGTTTGTCCTGTCCATTGTTTTAATTCGCCATTTACAAGATAAGTATCTTGATTTATTAAGTTTTTAATCTGGTACTCTTCCGGTATTAAACTCATAATCTGGTAATTTTATGTTTGGTTATTAATAGTTTATAAAAGAAAAAAGAGGCTCTTTGCGCCTCTTTAAATGTTATTATGGATTTATGGTTTCGCCTTCCCAGTCCAGTATTCCGCCAAGCAAGTTGTAGGCATTATTAATACCTAACTCGTTCATAATCTGACATGCTTTAGCACTTCTGGCTCCAGAACGGCAATACACATAATAATTTTTATTTTTATCAAGTTCTTCGATTTCATAAATAAAACCCTGACCTTTATTGATGTCAATATTTACGGCATTTTCGATATAACCGTCATTAAATTCGTCTTCAGTTCTTACGTCCAGTATAACTGCATTCTCGTCAGCAGCAAGCTGATTAACCCAATCTTCTTGTGATAAATTCATAGTATCTGTTTTTTGTAAAATTACGACGTTTCTATTAATTAAAAACGTGCTCAATGCGATTTCGATTATTATTCTCAGAAAACGTTTTAGAGAAAGTATTATAATCAGTGAAATACAAATTTACTTACTATTTTTAAAATTACAGTCTATAAAATCGATAGAAAATAGGATATCATCATTTTCATAAAATGCATCTTAAATATAGTTTTCTGACAATTAATACGATTTCAATCTGCTATCTTTACATCTAATTGTGCACTTTAATCTTAATTTGATAAAAAAGCGAGTCACGAATATTTTTTTGCCACAGATTAAAATGATGAAAATGATTAAAATTGTTTGCCACGAATTGCATTAATTTTCACTAATTCATTAAGCTCAAATTATTTTTTTGCCACAGATTAAGTGATTATAATGAGTAAAAATGTTTGCCACGAATTGCACTAATTTTCACGAATTTAGTATGCTGAAATTTATTTTTTGCCACAGATTAAGTGATTATAAAGATTAAATATTCGCAACAAATAATTAGTGAAAATTTGTGAAATTCGTGGCAAAAAAAATAAAATCTGTGCAAACCAGTTCAAACCGTAAAATCCGTGGCCCAATAATTACAACATTAAAACCATGCAAAATTCACTTAAAAATATATTCCCAAATTTCTCTACCGAACTAATTTCGACGATCGAAGAAAACGGAAGCCTGCAAGATTTTGAAGCCGGAACGATATTAATGCGAACCGGACAATACATAAAAAATACTGTTTTAATTACAAAAGGAAAAATCAAAATCTATCGTGAGGGCGAAGATGGCGGTGAATTTTTAATGTATTATCTACAACCGGGGCAAGCCTGCGCCATTTCGATGATTTGCACCGCCAAAAGCGAAAAAAGCCAAATCATGGCAAAAGTAGTCGAAGATGTTACGGTTATGATGATTCCGCTGCAAATGATGGACAAGTGGATGATGGAACACAGATCCTGGTACGAATTTGTAATCGAAACCTACAGAAGCCGATTCGAAGAAGTACTGGAAGTAGTCGATAATATCGCGTTCCGTTCTATGGACGAGCGTTTAGAATTTTACTTAAAAAGACATTCTGATGCCTGCGGTTGTCAGGAAGTAAATCTTTCACATCAGGAAATCGCAACCGAATTAAATACCTCAAGAGAAGTCATATCCAGATTACTCAAAAAAATGGAACAACGAGGCTTGGTCAAACTTAATAGAAACCAAATTGAACTTTTAAGATAGTTTTTTTGCCCACAGATTTTACGGATTAAACGGGTTTACGCTGGTTTTTTTTTACCATTAAGATATTAAGGTTATTAAGACTAACTACTTAATTCTCTTTATTATGAATTAAGATAAAGAAGCTAAACTTAACTTTCTTAATATCTTAATGGTAAAACTATTTTACAGATAAACATTGTCACTGACAAACAGAGCTTTCAAATTCAAGAAAAAATAAAAAATCTGTGCCAATCCGCTTAACCCGTAAAATCCGCGGGCCAATAAATCGGTACTAAAAATTTCCTTATGTGATAAATGTTACTGTAGATTTCTTTTTATCCAAGCACCTTTGCATCAAAACAAATGCAATGGAATATTTAGGTTATTTTGCTTCGATTATTATCGGGATTTCGCTGGGCTTAATTGGCGGAGGCGGATCGATCTTAACCATTCCAATTTTAGTGTATTTATTCAAAGTAAATCCTGAACAAGCCACATCGTATTCTTTATTTATAGTAGGACTAACTGCTATGTTTGGAAGTTACAGCCATTATAAAATGGGAAATTTAAAACTAAAATCGGCATTGTATTTTGCCATTCCGTCGGTAATTTCTATCCTGATTATTCGCGAAGTTATTTTTCCTCAAATTGCTTCCACCCTATTTTCTATCGCTTCCTATTCAGTTTCAAAAGATTTTCTGATCATGATTATCTTCTCCATATTAATGATTACGGCTGCAATCTCCATGATCAAAAAAAATCAACCCGAAATAAAAACAACCGAAACCAATTACACACAATTAAGTATAATAGGCTTTATTGTGGGCATCATAACCGGATTTCTGGGTGCCGGCGGAGGATTTCTTATTATTCCTGCCCTATTGTTTTTTGTCAATTTACCCATGAAACAGGCCGTAGGAACATCATTATTAATCATTACCATCAATTCATCAATAGGTTTTGGAGGCGATTTATACATTGGCACACCCATAAATTATCCCTTTTTATTAAGCGTTTCAGCAATGGCACTTTTAGGAATGTTAATCGGGAGTCAGCTTTCTAAAAAAATCGACGGTACAAAACTAAAACCCATTTTTGGCTGGTTTGTACTCCTAATGGGATTTTATATTATTACAAAAGAGGTTTTATTTTAATTTTTTATTGTAAATCAATCTTTGTCAAAGTTTAAAACTTTGACAAAGATTAAAGCTAACAAAAATGAGGAAACACTACTGCTTCCCCATTCTCTATTTTTACTTCCACCAATGGTAATAATTATGCAAACCGTCATATTCAAACCCGCAACGCGGATATAACTGATTACCAATATCATTAGTCTTTTCTGTTTCCAGCATCAAACCACAAGCATTTGTTTCCTCGCACCATTGTTTGCTACGATCAATTAATGCTACCGAAAGCCCTTTTCCTCTATAATCAGGATGTACAAAAAGATCACTTAACAACCATTGTTTTTGCAATTTTGTATAATGAAACAATTTATAAAGCTGCACAAAGCCCACCGCTTTTCCTTCCGCAATTGCTAAAAAAATATCAGACTCGTTATTTAGCAATCGATCTTTAAGAAATGCTTTTCCTTTTTCTACATCAGATTCCTGACGGTAAAAAACACGATAAAGATTAAAAAGTTCAGCTGCTTCATTAAGATCTTCAATACTCGCTTTTTTGATTTGGTAATTCATTGTTTGAAATATTTAGATTAAAAAGCGAAAGTATTGCAAAGAACAAACTCACCTATAGTCCAGTTTATATAAAACCAGGCCATCCAGTATTGTAAACCTCTAAGCTGGAGTTTTTAATACATACAAAGTATATTTTTTTGGGCGTTCCCTCCGGTCGGGCTATCCGCTAAATTCCCGATTAACAAAAACTACGGCTAAAAAGCCTTGTTTTTCTAAATCGGGAGATACCGCTACTATCCCTAACGCAAATCTCGGGTTAAAAGAACTTTTCAATTTTCAAACCTTCTAATTGTAATACCTTACTTACAGCATTAATCAATCCAATTGAAGCCTTTCCTGTTTCCATTTGAAAATCATATCGCCTGCCGGAAACATCAACTATACTAAAGACCGATAATTCAGGTTTATCAATCTTCCCTTTAAAGTTACCGTAATTGATATTTTTTATATCTTCAAAATAAATGATCTGCACTTCGTTTTCTGTTTCAATTATACGACGAGTTGTAATAATTGTTTTAGCATTTGGACTATTGATTTCAAAAATTGGTAATTCGCCATCTTCAAGATCAAATGTAACAGATTGGTTTCCTATATGAATTTTAGAATAAATCCATTCTTCTGGATTCATTACTTTCCTATAAATAGCGGCACTTACAATATTTTTAATCGATGTATCTGTTTTCATATTATTTTGCATTGCTTTCAACTTCAGCTATAAACAAACAAATTAATAAAACACAAGCTCTTTTTACAAGATACGTTTTACATTTTTTAAAGAATCTTTGTCAAAGTTTAAAACTTTGACAAAGATCTCAAACAATATAAAACAGTTCCGCTAAAGCAATTATTCATAAAATAAAAAAGCCGTTGGCTAAAAACCAACGGCTAATCATATAATTCATTCGTGAAATTTGTGTAATTGCTTCGCCTGTTCGCTATCGCTCGGGTCGTGACTAAAAACCATTAATGCTCTCCATACCCAACATCATCCATTTTACCACTAAAAACGCGGTATTGAATAATAAAATAAATAATCACCAGAAACAAAGCAATAAAGAACCAGTTCAATCCAGCATTTAAGCCATATTCATGAGCGGCTGTATTGTAAATCGTTAACGACGGATTTACATTATTGGTCGAAGGCAAAACATTTGGAAAAATCGAAACGGCTGTTGAGGCAAACCCGCCAACTAGGAATAAAGTCGAAAACAAAAATCCCATTCCGTCTTTTTGCCACGAGCGTACTTTAAACAAACCTAAAATTCCAACGAAAGTCATTAATGGAAAAAACCAAAGAATCGGATTTTCGACAAAATTATGAAACGGTTTAGGTTCTATAAAATGCCAGATTTGCAACGAAATACAAACCAAGACCAATAAAACAATATTCAGTTTGAAAACTACATTTTTTAGTTTTGGATTCAAAGACGAATTCGTTTTATAAATAATCCAGTTTGCGCCGTGAATTGTTAAAGCCACAACGCTTACAATCCCTAAGAAAAGCGTAAACCAATCTATAATTCCTAATTCATTTGCTTGCGGACTAAAAGTAGGATTCCATAAAGGCAAAAAGAAATAATGCGCCTCTTGCGTCGAAACGCCGTTGGTTACCATTCCAAGATTTACCCCACGAACGATATTTCCTAAAGCAATTCCAAAGAATAATGCCAGAAGCAAACTCGCGATCCCGAAAGCTTTATCCCAAATGGCTTCCCACATGGGGTGATGTACTTGTCCGCGCATTTCTAAACCTATCGCGCGGAAAATTAAAAGCCATAAAATCATGATCAATGGCAAATAAAATCCGCTAAAAGAAGAAGCATATAAAGTAGGGAAAGCGAAGAATAAAACTCCTCCGGCAGCAATAATCCAAACTTCATTGGCATCCCAAAACGGACCAATTGCACTTGTAATTGCTTTTTTATCTTTCTCGTTTTTAGCTAAAAATAAATGAATAATTCCTGCTCCAAAATCGTAACCGTCTAATACAATATAAACGGCCAGAATTCCCATTAAAACAACGTACCAAAAAAATTCCATAATTATATTTTTTCTGAATTCAGTTCAACATTATGAGGTCCTTTATTGATGATTTTTCCAATCAAAAGCAAAAACAACATTCCAAGTAATAGATACAATCCTATAAAACCTAATAAAGTAAACAAGGTATTTCCGGATGAAACCGTTGGCGACGCGCCTGCTGTAGTTCGCATTAAATTATAAACCAGCCAGGGTTGTCTTCCTAATTCGGCCGTGTACCAACCTGTGGTATTGGCGATATACGGAAATGGCATCATAAACATCAACGACCATAAAACCCATTTGGTTTCGAATAATTTCTTTCTGCAAAGCTGAAAAACGGCAAAAGCCATCAAACCTATAAATATGGTTCCGAGTCCCACCATAATATGATACGCGTAATACAAACCGGAAATATTAGTTGGATGCAAGTCTTCATCAAACTGATCTAAACCTTTTATTTCCTCATGCCAGCTTCCGTAAGTCAGGAAACTCAGGATATTAGGAACGGCAATTTTATTGTCTAGTTTTTTGTCTTTTACGTCGGGTTGTCCAATTAAAACAATTTCAGAACCTTTCTTTTCAGTATGAAAAATTCCTTCCATTGCAGCAAAAGTTACAGGTTGGTATTTCACAACATTTTTCGCCAATAAATCCCCTGTAGGAACGGCAACAATAACACTTGAAATCAATCCGAAGATTACACCGGTTTTCAGGAATATTTTCCCAAAAGCAACATTCTTTTTACTCAGGATATAAAAAGCTCCAATTCCGGCCACAACAAAAGAACTTGTCACCAAAGAAGCTGCCTGATTGTGTAAATACGAAGGCCATAACCACGGATTCAGGAATAAAGCTTTAAAATTCGTCAGAACAAATTTTCCGTTCTCGAGAATTTCGTAACCTACCGGGTTTTGCATCCAAGAATGTGTCGCTATAATAAGGTATCCGCTGGCCCAAGAACCAATCATAATTAATAATCCGGTTACAAAATGCCATTTATGTCCAATTATTTTTTCTCCAAACAAAAAGATTCCCAGAAAAGAAGATTCTAAGAAAAAGGAGAACATTCCTTCCATTGCAAGAGTCTGTCCGATGATTCCGCCTGTTAGTTCAGAGAATTTTGCCCAATTGGTTCCAAACTGAAACTCCATTGGGATTCCGGTTACAACACCCATCGCAAAATTCAAAGCGAAGATTTTCATCCAGAAATGAGTGGCGTGATTGTATTGATCGTCTTTAGTTCGTAGATATTTCCATTTAAAATAAACAATGATCAGCGAAAGACCCATTGTAAGTTGCGGAAAAAGATAATGAAAAGTAATTGTGAAGGCGAATTGCATTCGGTCATAAAAAAGCATTTCTTCCATAGTGGTGATATTATTTATGAAGTCTCCTCAAATTTACCCATTAAAACCTGAATTCCCTGCCTTTAAAAGAAGTTTTTTCTTTTTCAAACCATATAAGTTATATCAGAAAAATAAGCTTAGTCTTAATTACAAAAGGCTAAACATAATGCAATAAAAAAAATCTTTTAATACATTTAATATAAATTTAAAATTCGCAAAACCTAAAATAAACCTATATCACTTATAGGGCAAAATTGACATTTATTTACAAACCTGGAATATTTAGAAATTAATTACTTTTTCAAAATTCCCTTTGCTACACTTTCGTTGATTAATCCTTCGGCGTAATTCCATATTGTTTGAGAACCTTCTTTCATGATGCTCTTTTTCTCATAAACCTTACTGTAAGGCACATCAAATTCTTTCCAGGTTCCTCCATTATTCGATGTGTTTTGCAATAAAGGTTCTAATCTGTCCATTGATCTTGCAAATTTCGCTTCGTTCGTTTCTCCGGCTTCAAATTCTTCCCAAATGGCAATAAAATCCTGAGCTTGTTTTTCAGGAAGCAAACCAAAAATTCGATTCGCCGCTAATCGTTCTTCATCAGTATTATCGTGATTTAACTGAGAATCGTACAAAAAGATATCTCCGGCATCGATTTCTACAATATCATGAATCAAAACCATTTTTACCACTTTTAGAACATCAATTGGTTCGTTTGAATGTTCGGCCAAAACAATCGCCATCAAAGCCAGATGCCAACTGTGTTCTGCATCATTTTCACATCTGTCACTATTAAACAGCTTCGTTTTTCGCTGAATATATTTTACTTTATCAATCTCTTTAATAAAAGCAATCTGATTCAATAAATCTTCTGTGTTCATATCCATAATTTTCGTCAGATGTAAAATTACGTAGATTTTTTTTCTCACCATATAAGTGATGTTGCAAAACCAACTATCTTTTTTTTCTAAACCATATAAGTTATATAAGTTCATTTTAGCCTTAAGCATATTAAACCAAATCTTAAATTTTCTTATAAAACTTATATGGTGAAACCTTCAAAATTTTAAACCATATAAACTATATAAGTTCATTTTAGTAAAACCTAAGATTAGACAAAAACTTAAATTCCTTATATCACTTATATGGTGAAATCGGCCCCTCTAGCTTTAATTTATTAGGCATGTTTTAAATTTCCTATGGGGTTTATATGGTAAAATGATCCAAGGTTTTTTTACACAAAAATCAAATTTGTGTAACATTAGTCACCTATTTTAAGCAAAAAGTAGGTTACCTTTGTATTCCCATATTTTTAGAACACGTATCATGAAAATAGAACAAATTTACACCGGATGCCTTGCGCAAGGTGCTTACTATATTACTTCAAACGGAGAAGCTGCAATTATTGACCCTCTAAGAGAAATTCAACCTTATTTAGATCGTTTAGAACGTGATCAGGTGAAACTGAAATACATTTTCGAAACGCATTTTCACGCTGATTTTGTTTCCGGACATGTCGATTTAAGCAAAGAAACTCAGGCGCCAATTGTTTACGGGCCAAATGCGACTTGCGAATTCGATTGTATTTCTGCCAAAGACGGACAAGAATTCAAAGTAGGAAACATTACGATCAAAGCGTTGCATACTCCCGGACATACCATGGAAAGCACGACTTATTTACTGATTGACGAAAACGGAAAAGATCACGCGATTTTCTCCGGAGATACTTTGTTTATTGGTGATGTCGGTCGTCCGGATTTAGCTCAAAAAGCAGCCGGAATGACACAAGATCAATTGGCTGGAATTTTATACCATTCGTTAAGAGATAAAATCATGACTTTGGCTGATGACGTAATCGTTTATCCGGCGCATGGTGCAGGAAGCGCTTGCGGAAAAAACATGAGCAAAGAAACCGTTTCGACTATTGGCAATCAAAAGGCAACCAATTATGCTTTGCGTGCTAATATGACCGAAGCTGAATTTATCGAAGAAGTTACAGACGGATTATTACCTCCGCCAGCTTATTTCAGTATGAATGTAGCGATGAACAAACAAGGTTACGAAAGCTTTGAATCGGTTTTACACAACGGAATGAAAGCTATTGATGTAAAAGAATTTGAGGCTGTAGCCGAAGAAACCGGAGCATTAATTTTAGACACCAGAAAAAGCGCCGATTTCCATAAAGGATTTATTCCACAATCTATTAATATCGGAATCAATGGTGATTTTGCGCCGTGGGTTGGAACTTTAATTGCCAATGTAAAACAACCTATTATATTAGTGACCGAAGTTGGTCTTGAAGAAGAAACCGTAACGCGTCTAAGCCGCGTAGGTTTCGACTCGATCATCGGGCATTTAGACGGTGGTTTTGAAGCCTGGGAAAACGCAGGATTTGAAGTTGATACCGTGAACAGAATTTCGGCTGAACAATTTGCCAGTCAATTTAAAATTGAAGAAGACAAAGTAATCGACATTCGTAAAGAAACCGAATACAGCGCAGAACATATTGATGATGCTTACAACAAACCGTTGGCTTTTATCAACGACTGGGTAAAAGACATTAACCCAAACGAGCATTTTTATTTGCATTGTGCCGGAGGATATCGCAGTATGATCGCCGCTTCGATTTTACAAGCTCGCGGTTTTAGAAACTTCACCGAAATCGAAGGTGGTTTTGGAGCAATCGCAAAAACGAATATCCCAAAATCAGATTTTGTTTGTCAAAGTAAAGTATTGAAATAAATAAAGGTACTGAGTTACTAAGGTTCTGAGGTTCTAAGATTTTTAGCCTTAAACTTAAAACCACAAAGGAAGAAACCTTAGTAACTTAGAATCTTAGTACCTTAGAACCTAAAAAAAATATGCTAGAAATCATCAAAGAACCTTGGCCTTGGTATGTTGCAGGTCCGTTAATTGGATTAACAGTTCCTGTTTTATTAATTATCGGAAACAAATCTTTCGGGATTAGTTCTTCGCTTCGTCATATTTGCGCGGCTTGTATTCCGGCGAATATTTCATTTTTCAAATACGATTGGAAAAAAGAAAGCTGGAACCTATTCTTCGTTTTCGGAATTTTCCTTGGTGGAGTCATTGCGGCTTATTTCCTGGCAAATCCAAATCCGGTTGAAATCACTCCACAACTTTCTGAACAATTAGCAACTTACGGAATCACCGATCATTCGGGTTTATTACCAAAAGAACTTTTCTCTTGGGAAAGCCTTTTCACAATCCGTGGTTTTATCATGATTGTAGTAGGAGGATTTTTAGTAGGTTTCGGAACGCGTTATGCCGGCGGTTGTACAAGCGGACACGCTATTATGGGAATTTCAAACTTACAATGGCCTTCATTAGTGGCTACCATCTGTTTTATGATTGGTGGTTTTATCATGGCAAATTTGATCTTACCTTATATTCTTTCACTTTAAAATTTCAAAAATGAATAATTTAGAAAATAAAAATACAGACACTGAAGGAATCAACGGAAGTCAAATTAAAGATTCAGGATTGTCAAACTTAAAATATCTTGTCGTTGGAATCTTTTTCGGGATTGTATTCGTAAAAGCCGAAATTATCAGCTGGTTTCGTATTCAGGAAATGTTTCAATTACAATCCTTTTTCATGTACGGAGTAATTGGCAGCGCAGTTGCAGTGGGACTTATATCTGTTCAAATCATTAAAAAATTCAATATTAAAACCCTGCAAGGCGAAAAAATCGAAATTCAGCCTAAAGTATTCAGCAAAGGACAAATCTATGGCGGATTATTATTCGGCTTTGGTTGGGCAATTACCGGAGCATGTCCAGGACCACTTTACGCTCAAATTGGTACCGGAGTTACTGTAATTGTGGTTACTTTAATAAGTGCCATTTTAGGAACCTGGTTTTACGGTTTAATCAAAGACAAACTTCCTCATTAAGATTTAAAATATAAAAAATGAGCAACGCAACAGAACAACTACTATTAAGAAAAGCAACTATTATAGACTTGCCGGTTATCTGGACCATCATACAAGATGCCATCGAACAAAGACGTCAGGAAGGAAGTTCGCAATGGCAAGACGGTTATCCTAACGAACTTAGCATTACCAACGATATAAATAATGGTTACGGATATGTACTTACAGAAAACGAAACCATTTTGTCTTATTCTGCGATTATATTCGACAAAGAACCCGCTTACGAAGACATAGAAGGCGAATGGCTTACTAATGGAGATTATGGCGTTGTACATCGTGTAGCCGTATCAAAATTGGCAAAAGGAAAAGGCATTGCAACAAAGCTTTTTAAAAACATAGAAGGTTTATGCCTCGAAAAAAATATTCATAGCATAAAAGTAGACACCAACTTCGACAATGTGCCTATGCTTAAAATTTTAGAAAAATTAGAGTATACCTATTGTGGCGAAGTATATTTTAGAGGAGCAGCCCGAAAAGCTTTCGAAAAAAAGCTAGCTTAAAAATATACAATCTCATCATTACAAATCAAACCCGGCAGAATTCAAAAAACTGTCGGGTTTCTTATTAAAGCGTATCAAAAAAAATGAACAAAATATATTTTCAGATTTTATTATCCTTATTTTTAATAAGTTGCTCCAATACTAAAAAATCAACAGTTCAGACATCAAATAAAACCTATGCTGTTCAGCTTGATAGTTTAGAGTTATTTGATAAATCCAGAAACCGCAAAATTCCAGTCGCACTTTATCATCCAAAATCTGATACGAAAATAAACAACCAGCAAGTAATAATCTTCAGCCACGGATACGGAGAAAATAAAGGCGGAGACAATAAAATCTATTCTTACTTAACAGAACATTTAGCATCGCAGGGATATTTCGTTATCAGCATTCAGCACGAATTACCTACAGATGATCTTTTGCCAATGGAAGGAGAATTAAAAGTTACAAGAAGACCAAATTGGGAACGAGGTACACAAAACATTCTTTATGTTTTAAACGAATTCAAAACAATCAAACCCCAATTAGATTTCAAGCACCTAACACTAATTGGCCATTCGAACGGCGGAGACATGACAGCCTTATTCGCTACCAAATATCCCAAACTGGTTTACAAAATAATCACAATGGATAATCGAAGAATGCCTCTTCCAAGAGTTAAGCATCCTAAAATATATACGTTGCGCTCTAAAAACTATGCTGCAGACGAAGGCGTATTACCCACCGACCAAGAACAAAAGAAATACGGAATGACGGTTCAGTTCACCCCAATCAACCACAGCGACATGGATAATGACGCAACAACCGAAGAACGAAAAATAATATTTACCCACATCGAAAAATACTTAAGTAAATAATAATTTTTCAGCTCCAATTGGAATTTGGAATTTAAAAAATTTGATATTAAAAATCATTAGGGCGTGCCACCATCCCGATAAGAGGGCAAATAAACTTTACGCTTATACGCCCTCTTATCGGCATGCTGTCGGGCTATCCACGCTACTCCGGTAGCTAGCTCCTATCCCTCACGCGCGCAAACGAAAGAACTTATTTCAAAAAAACTAGAAGTTTCGTTTTTTCGAATCTTTCTAAAAATACTATTTTGAGGCAATTATAACCTCTACTCCTATTTCTTCTAGTTTCGTTTTGGTTTCGATATCGATACCATCATCCGTAATCAAAACATCGATTTTATCCAGATTACAAATTTTACCAAAACCTCTAACATTCATTTTTGTAGAATCTACCAGTACAATCACCTTTTCTGCCAGCGAAATCATTACCTGATTCAGATGCGCTTCAGAAGCATTCGAAGTACTTAAACCAAAATCTAAGTGAAGTCCGTCTGCCCCTAAAAACAACTTATTACAAGAAAATTCTTTTAATATCGCCTCAGAAATTGGCCCAATTACAGAATTTGAACTCTTCCGAACATCACCACCCAGCTGTATCGTATCAACATTTGTTTCCTTACTCAATTCTAAAGACACCTTTAAAGAAGGCGTAATCACGGTTAGTTTTTGAAATCCTGAAATAATTTGCGACAAATAATGAACATTAGATCCTGAACCTAATATGATGTAATCAAAATTATTAATATACTTTAAAGCCTCTTTTGCAATTTGCTTTTTTTGCTCTACCTGAAGTCCTTCTTTATCACTTAAATCTCTTTCGAAAGCGTAAATAGGCTGTTTACTTGCACCACCATGAGTACGGTGCAGCAAGTTTTCATTTTCTAAAAAATTCAAATCCTTTCGTATTGTTACGGTTGAAACATTCAGAATTTCGCATAAATCAGCCACATTTACGTATCCGCTTTTATCCAGTTCTTTAAGTATCTCCTCTTGCCTTTTGTTTATAATAACCATAATAGCCTGATAATATTAAGATTTTTGAAGGTATAAATGTACGATAAAAAAATAATTCAAAAAAAACCTTATTTTATTACTTTAGTTTCGTTTAGTTTCGTTAATTTTGCTTTAAAGAAATAAAAAACAGAAAAAGAAACAAAAACAAACACTATATGAAACGTTCAGAACAGTTATCGAAACTAAAAAGCACTGAAAAGTGGGATGTGATTGTAATAGGTGGTGGAGCAAGCGGACTTGGAACTGCTCTTGATGCTGCAAGCAGAGGTTACAAAACAGTCCTGGTTGAAGCAGTAGATTTTGCTAAAGGAACTTCAAGCCGAAGCACAAAATTAGTTCATGGTGGCGTACGTTACCTGGAGCAAGGAGATGTGCATTTGGTAAAAGAAGCCTTAAAAGAAAGAGGATTGATGGCAAAAAATGCCGGACATTTAGTTAAAAATCAATCTTTTGTTATTCCTAACTACAATTGGTGGGGTGGTTATTTTTACACCATTGGTTTAACCATTTACGATTTACTGGCCGGACGTTTAAGTTTAGGACGATCAAAATATATTTCGAAAAGAAAAACAATCGAAATGCTTCCTAATGTGCAGGAAAAAGGCTTAACAAGCGGTGTTATTTATCACGACGGACAATTTGATGATTCACGTCTTGCCATAAATATAGCTCAGACTGCTGCCGAAAAAGGTGCCTGTATTGTAAACTACTGTAAAGTTGTAAACTTATTAAAAGACGACAACAATCAGGTTATTGGTGTTCAGGTATTAGATCAGGAAACAGGAGACAAATATGATTTAAAAGGATCTGCGATTATTAATGCAACGGGAGTTTTTACCAATGCTATAATGAAACTAAACGATACCGTTTACAAAAAATACATCGTACCAAGTCAGGGAATTCACTTAGTTTTCGATAAATCATTTTTACCGGGAGATCATGCTTTAATGATTCCTAAAACAAGTGACGGTAGAGTTTTATTTGCCGTGCCTTGGCATAACCGAATTGTAGTAGGAACAACTGATACTTTAATTAAAAAACAAAGTTTAGAACCAATCGCTCTTGAAAGCGAAATTGAATTTGTACTCGAAACAGCACAACGCTTTTTAGCAAAAAAACCAACCAGAGCAGATGTTTTATCTGTTTACGCTGGTTTACGTCCTTTGGCAGCACCAAAAGAAGAAGGAAAAAGCACCAAAGAAGTTTCAAGAAGCCATAAAATCATCGTTTCGGATACGGGTTTAATCACCATTACAGGTGGAAAATGGACTACTTACAGAAAAATTGCCGAAGACATTATAGACAAAGCAATTAAAACACGTAAAATACCTGCAAAAGGTTGTAATACAGAACATCTTTCTATTCACGGAAATCAGCCTACTACTACTTTAGACAGAGAAAACCACTTATATATTTATGGTTCAGATATTCCTAAAATACGTCAGCTGCAACAAAACGAACCTGAATTAAAAGAAAAAATACATCCTGATCACGAGTTTACAATGGCAGAAGCCGCCTGGGCGGTTCGATACGAAATGGCCAGAACTGTAGATGATATTTTAGCAAGACGTGTTCGTTTATTATTCTTAGACGCCAGAGCTGCAGTTCAGTCTTCTGAAAAAGTAGCAAGATTACTGGCTAAAGAACTCGGACATGATGAAGCGTGGATCGCTCAGGAAATTGCAAATTTTAAAGAGATCTCAAAAGGATTTTTTCTATCAGAATTTCGATAAAATGATGTGAATTTCAACAACAGAACTTTATTAACTTAATTATACTATCAACCATGCAAGAAAAATTAATTTTAGCTCTAGACCAGGGAACCACTTCCTCCAGAGCTATTCTATTCAATCACGAAGGAGAAATTGTAAGCCTCTCACAGAAACCATTTGAGCAAATTTTCCCTAAGCCAGGGTGGGTAGAACACGATCCTAACGAAATCTGGTCTTCTCAGATAAGTACAGCTGCCGAAGTAATCGCAAAAGTGGGAATTTCAGGCCGCGAAGTCGCAGCAATCGGAATCACTAATCAGCGTGAAACTACTATTGTATGGGACAGAGAAACCAGCGAACCTATTTATAACGCCATTGTTTGGCAAGATCGAAGAACAGCAAAATTTTGTGACGAATTAAAAGCACAAGGTCATGCTGATATGATTCAGAAAAAAACGGGATTAATCCTTGATGCTTATTTCTCTGGAACAAAAGTAAAATGGATTCTTGATAATGTTCCCGGAGCACGTGAAAAAGCAGAACAAGGAAAACTTTGCTTTGGAACTGTTGATACGTGGCTTATCTGGAAACTTACCCGTACCAAGTTATTCATGACCGATGTTTCTAATGCGAGCAGAACGTTATTATTCAACATTCATACTTTAGAATGGGATAATGAATTGTTAGAATTATTCGATATCCCGAGAGCAATGCTTCCGGAAGTAAAACAAAGCAGTGAAATTTACGGAGAAACCTGCACTACCCTATTTGCAACAAAAATTCCTATTGCAGGAGTTGCAGGAGATCAGCAAGCTGCCCTTTTTGGTCAATTGTGTACGAGTTCAGGAATGGTAAAAAACACGTACGGAACAGGTTGTTTTATGTTAATGAATACGGGAGAAAAACCAATTCAGTCTACAAATAATTTATTGACTACGATTGCCTGGAAAATCAACGGAAAAACTACTTATGCTTTAGAAGGAAGTGTTTTCGTAGGTGGAGCCGCAGTACAATGGCTAAGAGACGGAGCCAAAATGATTAATTCATCGGAAGAAATTGAAGCGCTTGCCGCTAGTGTTCCTGACAACGGAGGCGTATATTTTGTACCGGCATTAACAGGTTTAGGAGCTCCATACTGGGATCAATATGCCAGAGGTGCGATTGTAGGTATAACAAGAGGAACTACAAATGCTCATATTGCGAGAGCAACTTTAGAAGGAATTGCTTATCAGGTAAATGATTTAGTGAAAGCGATGGAAGCTGATTTTGGTGACAAAGGAAAAGAATTAAGAGTTGACGGAGGTGCTGCTACCAATAATTTATTGATGCAATTTCAATCTGATATTTTTGGTTCTACTGTAACACGACCAAAAACACTTGAAACAACAGCTCTTGGTGCCGCTTATTTGGCTGGACTTGCTGTAGGATATTGGGCAAGCTTAGATGATTTGAAAGAGCAATGGTCTATAGACAAAGTATTTTCGCCAGAAATGGAAGAAAAACAAGTACATACACTTGTAAAAAACTGGGACAAAGCTGTTGGCCGCGCATCAAACTGGATTGAAGAATAACTAAACACAAACGATATGACTCCTTTTATAGCAGAAATTTTAGGCACCATGGTGATGATTTTATTAGGAAATGGCGTTGTGGCAAACGTTAATCTTAAAGGTACAATTGGTAATAATTCAGGTTGGATTGTCGTTACCAGCGCATGGGCATTTGCCGTGTTTGTAGGTGTAACTATTGCAGGGCCCGTTAGCGGTGCACATTTAAACCCTGTAGTTACTCTTGGTTTAGCACTTATAGGAAAATTTAGTTGGGATTTAGTTCCTACCTATATATTAGGTGAAATGATTGGAGCAATGTTGGGTGCATTTTTAGTATGGTTGTCCCATAAAGACCATTTTGCAGCAACAGAAGATGAAGGCGCGAAACTTGCCTGTTTTTCTACAGGACCGGCCATCAAGAATAATTTTTCTAATTTGATAAGCGAAGCAATTGCAACTTTTGTTTTGATATTTTCTATTTTCTACATTGCAGGTCCAAGCTTACAAATTGCAACTGATGCCAACGCAACAATTGGTTTAGGAACTGTAGGTGCACTGCCTGTTGCAATAGTCGTATGGGCAATTGGCCTTTCATTGGGAGGTACTACCGGATATGCTATAAATCCCGCGAGAGATTTAGGACCAAGAATTATACATGCTATTTTACCCATAAAAGGAAGTAGCAACTGGGGATACGCCTGGATCCCGATTGTAGGACCTATAATTGGAGCTTCTTTGGCTGCAGCATTATATCTCAGTCTTAATTAAAAACATCTTCTTTTAATCCATAAATTTTTATGAAAAATCTTTTTCTTTCTATGATAATCTTCATAGGACTAGCTGGCTATGCTCAAGAATCAACGCCGGAAAGTGCGGCTAGTAAAGAACCAAGCCGATTAAATTTTAATGTTACGCTTGCAACAAGTCACCTTTGGAGAGGATTAATTATCAGTCCAAGTATGACGGCTATGGGAGATATTCATTATACCTTCGATAAAAACCGAAACTTTTCGGTTGGTGTTTGGGGCGGTAACAGTTTTGATGGTAAATATACTGAGGTAGATTATTACGTTCAGTACAAACATAAAGGGCTTACAATTGGTCTGTGGGATTTATTCAACACTACAAATGTTGAACATCCGGAAGTTTTTAATTACGATAAAAACACTACGACTCACCTTATTGATTTAAGAACTTCGTATCGTTTTTCGCAGGAATTTCCGTTGCGAATCGAGGCTGATATTATTCTTTATGGAAACGACAAGGAGCTAAACTCTGATGCTAATTATAAAAACAGATATTCAACTTACGTAGAACTAGGATATCCGATTGTAAAAAACGACGAAATAACGCTGGATGCTTATGTAGGAGCAGGATTTTCGCTTGACGGAAAAACGAATCTATATATAAAGGATCCGGATCGTAATTTTGGTATCGTAAATACTGGATTGAAAGCTTCTAAAGATATTTCGATATTTCAATACAAGCTTCCGGTTTTTGCAGGCATAATGTGGAATCCTGCTGAAAAATATACTCGTATGCAGTTAGGAGTTTCATTATTCTAAGACTTAAAGAAATTATTCTATTAAACCCGACACGCTCTTAAAGCCTGTCGGGTTTCTTGTTTACGTGAGCCGCATGAGGGATAGAAGCTAACTGCCGAAGCAGTGTGGATAGCCCGACAGCATCCTGATAAGAGGGCTTATAAGCGCAAAGTAACTTTGCCCTCTTGTCAGGATGGTGGCATGCCCTAATTATAATTTTAGATTTCTGATTTTAGATTTTAGATTCCTGATAGACTGGACAGATTTATTAAAATAGTTATCAAAGCTCTATTTTAGCAAACAACATCGTTATTAAACAATCGTTAAATATTTACTAGACAATATTTTAAGTGAAAAATTGTATTATTTTTATACTAATTATATAGAGTTTATCTAGCTAGTTATTTCGCCTTTTTTGAATTAACAAAAATTTAACATGACATTTGTATATACAACTATTAAAAGATATACATTTGTATATACAAATTATACACTTACGACTATGACAATTGAAGAGGTTATAAAAAGTACAGTTAAGATGGATAATGCGAAAAAAGTTATTCTGAATATCATGTACACGCAAAACGTGATTCAGGATCATTTCAACGAGTTGATAAAACCGTATGATTTATCCGGAGAACAATATAATGTGTTACGTATATTAAGAGGACAAAAAGGAAATCCTGCTAATATGTGTGTAATACAGGAACGTATGCTGGCTAAAACAAGTAATACAACCCGATTGGTAGACAAATTATTACTAAAGGATTTTGTTACAAGAAATGTTTGCCCTGGCAATAGACGTAAAATTGAAGTTCTGATCACACAAAAGGGATTAGATGTTTTGAAAGAATTGGACCCGAAAGTAGATGAACACGAGCGTGCATTTGCCGAGAATATAAGTCCTGAAGAATTAGAATTACTGAATAAATTATTAGAAAAATACAGAACCCAACAAAATTAATATTATGAGCACATTATTAGACAATCTAAATTGGAGATATGCAACAAAGAAGTTTGATGCAACAAAAAAAATATCTTCGGCAGATTTGAATACTTTAAAAGAGGCTGTTAGACTTGCTGCTTCTTCATACGGATTACAACCTTATAAAGTTGTTATCGTAGAAAATCCTGAAATTAGAGAGCAATTAAAAGCTGCTGCTTACGGTCAGACTCAAATTACTGACGCTTCTCAAATTTTTATTTTTGCTAACGACTTAAATGCCGGAGCAGAATCTGTAGATGCTTACATCAAAAATATTAGCGAAACAAGAGGTGTTCCTGCTGATGCTTTGGCCGGATTTGCTGATATGATGAAAGGTACAATTGCTAACTTATCTCAGGATGCTAAAAACATCTGGACAGCAAAACAAACTTATATCGCTTTAGGAACTTTATTGGCTGCTGCTGCTGAATTGAAAATCGACGCAACTCCGATGGAAGGATTTAATACTGCTGCATTCAATGAAATCTTAGGCTTCGATAAATTAGGCTTAAACGCATCAGTTATCGCTACTGTAGGTTACAGACATGGCGAAGACGATACACAACATTACAAAAAAGTTAGAAAATCTCACGAGGAATTATTTATCACTATATAATTATTATTAATCCAAAATCAATTTAAACAACATGAAAAATTTAAAAACAATTGCAATAGCATTATTCGTAGCAGCGGCTAGTATTTCAGTAAATGCTCAAACTAAAAAAATCGACGTAAAAGCATCTACTATCAAATGGGTAGGTAAAAAAGTAACTGGAGAGCACTCTGGAACTGTAAACTTTAAAGATGGAGCCGTAGTTTTTAAAGGAAAAAAATTAACTGGTGGATCTTTCACTGTTGACATGACTTCTTTAACTTCAACTGACTTAACTGGAGAATACCAAGGAAAATTGAATGGTCACTTAAAAGCTGACGATTTCTTTGGAACTGACAAATTCCCAACTGCAAAATTAGTTTTCAAAACTATCGGAGCTAAATCTACTGACGTTTACACTGTAACTGCTGATTTAACTATCAAAGGAATCACTAAACCAGTAACTTTTGACATTACTGTAGCTGGAAACACTGCAACTACTGCTTTCAAAGTTGACAGAACTAAATACGATATCAAATACAACTCTGGTAACTTCTTCCAAAACTTAGGAGATAAAACTATCAATGATGATTTCGAATTAACTGTAGCTTTAAAATTCTAATTTTTAAAGATTCACACACAATTCTTAATATTATAAGAAAAACCCCAATGGTTCAAAACTATTGGGGTTTCTTTTTACATTATTTTCAAAAAGATAACATCCTTAATATTCACATAACACTTTCGTAATAACATCTAAGACTTTGATTAACATTGGGCTTCTAATTTTGGGCTAACTAAAAAAACAACACTAGAAATCAAACTCATAGTTATGAAAGCAAAACTACATATTGCAATTATTACTCTTCTAAGTACTTTATTTTTACAAGCCCAACAACAACCCAAAGGAATTATTGGTAACTCTAACTGGATGAGCAACTGGACCAATTTTAAACCGGCAAATACTGAATATAACGAAGCTACAAATATTATCGCAGGAACTATTGATAAAGACACCAGATTAACCAAACGCAATACGTATCAATTGGTTGGTGTGGTGTATGTTACTAAAAATGCTGTTTTAACGATAGAACCAGGAACTGTTATTCGTGGAGATGACAAAACCTGCGGAACTCTTGTCATCACCAATGGCGCAAAAATCGTTGCCGAAGGTTTAGAAACTGATCCTATTATTTTTACTTCGAATAAAGAAATTGCAGACAGAAAACCTGGAGACTGGGGCGGAATCATTATTTTAGGTAAAGCACCAATAAACACTATTGGCGGTGTACACACTTTACCTTTTGATCTTGAGCCAATGCTTAATCATTATGGAGGTCAGGACGCCGAAGACAACTCTGGAATTTTAAAATATGTAAGAATTGAATATTCTGGAAGAAAACTAAGTGCAGCCAAAGAACTTAACGGACTTTCGCTAGCCGGAGTGGGTAGAAAAACAGTTTTGAGCAATATCCAGATTAGTTATTCAAACGATGATTCGTTCGAATGTTATGGTGGAGATTTAAATATGAACAACCTTGTTTCATACCGAACTACAGATGATGACTTCGATTTTACACAAGGCGCTCAAATCAATATTAGTAATAGTATTGCCATTCGTCACCCGTTTTCATCAGATATTTCAGGATCAAGATGTTTTGAAGTAGATTCATACGATAAAATTCAGAATACTGATATGTCTAAAAAATTAACAAAAATAAACGCGAGTAATATTACTTTGGTTAATTTAGAAGAAAACAACCAGGGACTTGTGAGAGAATCTGTTTATGTAAGAGAAAATACTTTCTTTAATTTAACCAATAGTATTATTTCGGGCTTTACTCCTTTTGCTTTATTAGAAGGAAATATTGGTAATGGTGAGGTTAATTTAGCGAAAATTACTTTCAAAAACTTAATCGTTAACAATTGCAATGGCGGAATTATAAGCGAAGCTGGTGGTGCAAATCCGGCAATCGAAAAATTCTACGGCAATCCTGATTTCCAGATAAACTATACAAAAATCAAAAACAGCGAATTGTTTACGACGCCTAACATCAAAGGAAATCCGGATTTTAGAATGAACCAAAACAATACAATTGCAATTGGAAATTAGATATTTAAAGTAATTGAGAAGAATGAAATTTAACAAATTTTAAAATTTAGAAAAGATTTTTTTTAAATTTTATGTATTCTAATCCAAATTACATTTATATCTTTGTCACATCAAAATAAAGAAATGAAAACATTAATGAACAATACTTGGTGGTGGAAGAATTTACGTCAAACGTCGTGAACGAAGCTTCCTATGGTACTGTAAAAACTATAAATATAAAGGGCTTGTCATCACGACAAGCCCTTTTTTTTTGATCAAAACTTAACTGAAAAATATTAAAAACTAAAAAACAACATACTTTGAAACCTTTTATACTCAACACACATTACAAACAAATTCTGGCAGACACGATTACGCCGGTAAGTATTTATTTTAAAATAAGAGATAAATTTCCAAATAGTTTACTATTAGAAAGTAGTGATTACCACGGAAATGACAATAGTTTCTCTTACATCTGCTGCAACCCAATTGCAACAATTAAAATCGAAAACGAAACGATTTCAAAAACTTTTCCTGACGGAACTACAGAACAAATTTCAATTGACTCTTCAACTAATATTCCGGAAGTAATTCAGGAATTTTCAAGTCAGTTTCAATCAGAAAAAAATGATTTTAAATTTATCAATAACGGATTATTCGGATACATTTCTTACGATGCCGTTCGTTATTTCGAGAAAGTATCAATCGCTAAAAAAGATACTGCCACTTTAATTCCGGATGTGTTTTATGCGGTTTACCAAAACATCATCGCCATCAATCACTTCAAAAACGAAGCTTACATTTTCTGCCACAGCGTAGACGGAAAAAATAATATTGCCGAGATTGAACAATTATTACAATCCAGAAATATTGCTTCATACAAATTCACTAAAGAAGGTGAAGGATTCTCTAACTTAACCGATGATGAATTCAAGCATAATGTGGCTTTAGCCAAAAAACACTGTTTCCGCGGAGACGTTTTTCAATTGGTTTTATCACGTCGTTTTACACAAGGTTTTAAAGGAGATGAATTCAACGTTTACCGTGCTTTAAGAAGCATTAATCCTTCTCCGTATTTATTCTTTTTTGATTATGGAGATTTCAAAATATTTGGGTCTTCGCCCGAAGCTCAAATTATCGTAAAAAACAGAAAAGCTGAAATTCACCCTATTGCAGGAACTTTTAAAAGAACCGGAAATGACGAACGCGATGCACTTTTAGCCAAAGAACTTTCTGAAGATAAAAAAGAAAATAGCGAGCACGTTATGTTAGTCGACTTGGCCAGAAACGATTTAAGCAGAAACGGACATGATGTGAATGTAGAAAAATACAGAGAAGTTCAGTTTTTCTCGCACGTAATTCACTTAGTTTCTAAAGTTACAGGTCATTTACATGAAAAAGCAACTACGATGCAAGTTGTAGCAGATACTTTTCCGGCAGGAACTTTAAGCGGAGCACCAAAACACAGAGCAATGCAATTGATTGAAGATTACGAAAAAACAAATCGTAATTTCTATGGAGGAGCAATCGGTTTCATGGATTTCGAAGGAAACTTTAACCACGCGATTATGATTCGAACTTTCCTAAGTAAAAATCATCAATTACATTGTCAGGCCGGAGCCGGAATCGTAGCAAGTTCTGACGAAGAAAGCGAAATGCAGGAAGTTTATAACAAATTAAGAGCATTGAATACAGCGCTTGAAATGGCGGAGAAGATTTAGTATTCAGTCGCTCCCGATAGCTATCGGGATCAGTCGCAGTCGCAGGGACATAGAATGAGAAGCAATATGTCTCCCGAGGTTAAACCTCGGGCAATGTTTGAAAAGCAAACGTAAAAACAATCTATATAAACATAGCCGACGGTTTCAACCGTCGGGACAAAGATTAGCAAGACCATAAAAAATTAAAAACCACAAAACCATAAATCATGAAAAAAGCAATTTCAATTTTAGTTTTAATCATTACTATCACCTCTTGTAATTCGGAAAAAAAGGAAATTCCGTTAGCTGGAACCTGGCGTCTGATATCAGCAGAAACCACTGAAAAAGATTCAACGTTCTCGACTTTCAATCCAAAAACAAAAATGATTAAGATTATAAATGATAGTCATTTCGCTTTTTTCAATCATGATTTAAATAACGGAAAAGATTCAACAAATGCAGTATTCTTTGGCGGAGGCGGAAAATATACTTTAAAGGATAGTACATACACAGAGAATTTAGAGTTTTTCAATAACAGACAATGGGAAAACAACAAATTTGAGTTTACAGTAAAAATTAAAAATGATACACTGATTCAAAAAGGAATCGAGAAAATAGAAAAATTAGGCGTTGATCGTGTTATAGTCGAAAAATACGTTCGAGAAAAATAGAAATTTAGTTGTCAGTCTCAGTATTCAGTCACAGTTTAAAAAACTTAGAATCTTAGGCCCTTAGCAACTTAGAACCTTAAGAAAAATGAAAAAAATATTAGTTATAGACAATTACGATAGTTTCACTTATAATTTAGTGCACTATCTGGAAGATTTAAACTGCGAAGTTACCGTTTACAGAAACGACGAATTTGATATTGATGAAATCGCTTCTTTCGAGAAAATATTACTTTCTCCAGGACCAGGAATTCCTGATGAAGCTGGTTTATTAAAAGCGGTAATCACAAAATATGCTCCAACAAAAAGCATCTTAGGAGTTTGTTTAGGACAACAAGCAATTGGAGAAGTTTTTGGAGGAACACTTTCTAACCTCGACAAAGTATATCACGGCGTTGCAACGAATGTAAAAACAGTAGTTTCTGATGAAATTTTGTTTGAAGGTTTAGGAAACGAATTTGAAGTTGGAAGATACCATTCATGGGTTGTAGATGCTAATTTGCCGGATGTTCTTGAAGCAACTTCAGTCGACGAAAACGGACAAATTATGTCGTTAAGACACAAAATTTTTGATGTAAGAGGTGTTCAGTTTCACCCAGAAAGTGTTTTAACACCAAACGGAAAAAGAATTTTAGAGAATTGGATAAAGAGCTAGTTTATAGTCTCAGTATTCAGTCTCAGTCACAGTTTACAAAAAACCCTTAGAACCCTAGAATTTTAGCAACTTAGAGCCTTAAAAAAAATGATAACTATTTCAGAAACTAAAGAAATCAATATCGAAGACGTTTTGATATTATACAAAGCAAACGAATGGAGTTCAGCTAATAAACCAAACGAATTGTATAGCGGTCTTTTAAATTCAGAAACTTTAATCACGGCTTGGGAAGATCAAAAATTGGTTGGACTTGGGAATGCAATTTCTGATGGATTCTTAACGGTTTATTATCCGCATTTATTAGTACTTCCGGAATATCAGGGAAAAGGAATTGGAAAATTGATCCTCGATAAAATGCAGGAGAAATACAGTCATTTTCATATGCAAATGCTAACCGCCGATGAAAAATCTGTTGATTTCTACAAGAAAAACGGATTTGAACGCGCAGGAAAAACAGAACCCATGTGGATTTATCAGGGAAATGAACATTGAAAAAGTAAACAGTCGTAGTCACAGTTTTTAGTCTCAGTTACAGTTCTTAGTAACTCAGAACCTTAGCAACTTAGAACCTTAAAAAAAAATGAAAAATATATTAAATAAATTAATCAATCACGAAGTACTTTCAAAAGAAGAAGCTAAAAACGTCTTGATTAATATCTCAAGTGGTCAATACAATCCGAGTCAGATTTCGGCATTTTTGACTGTTTTTATGATGCGAAGCATTACCATTGATGAACTTTCCGGATTTCGTGAAGCTTTATTAGAATTATGCGTTCGCGTTGATTTATCAGCTTACAATACAATTGATTTATGCGGAACTGGTGGTGACGGAAAAGACACTTTTAATATCTCGACTTTGGCATCGTTTATTTCAGCCGGAGCAGGAATAAAAGTGGCCAAACACGGAAATTACGGTGTTTCCTCAATCTCAGGATCGAGTAACGTAATGGAAAAAATGGGAATCAAATTCAGTAATGACGCTGCGTTTTTAGAAAATTGTATTGATAAAGCCGGAATTTGCGTTTTGCACGCTCCCCTATTTCACCCGGCGATGAAAAACGTCGGACCAATCCGTAAAGAATTAGCTGTAAAAACCTTCTTTAATATGTTGGGACCAATGGTAAATCCGTCGTTTCCACAAAATCAATTGGTTGGTGTTTTCAATCTAGAATTGGCGAGAATGTATGCTTATTTATACCAAAATACAGATATCAATTTCACGATTTTACATTCGCTTGACGGATATGACGAAATCTCCTTAACAGGCCCGACAAAAACGATAACATCGCACATGGAAGGAATGTTGAAGCCGGAAGATTTTGGTGTTAGACTTTTATCTCAAAGCGAAATCGAAGGCGGAAAAACCATCGAAGAATCGGCTGATATGTTTATTAACATTCTATCCGGAAAAGGAACTGAAGCACAGAATAATGTGGTTTGTGCCAATGCTGCAATGGCAATTGCAACGGTTACAAAATGTTCTCCGCTGGAAGGATTTGAATTAGCAAAAGAAAGTCTATTCTCCGGAAAAGGACATCAAGCACTCAAAAAACTACAAGAGTTATCTCTTTAAAATTAAAAACTTAGTACCTCAGTATCTTAGAAACTTAGCACCTTAAAAAATGAATATCCTCGATAAAATAATATTTGATAAACAAAGAGAAGTCGTTCTTAAAAAATCGATCATTCCGGTTTCGCAATTGGAAAGTTCTGTATTTTTTGAAAGAGAAACGATTTCTTTGAGCCAAAAACTAAGAACAAGCTCCACCGGAATTATTGCCGAACACAAACGTCGTTCACCTTCAAAATCAGTCATCAATCATAGTTTTACGGTTGAAGAAGTAGTTAAAGGTTACGAAAATGCCGGAGCTTGCGGAATTTCTGTTTTAACCGACGGTAAATATTTTGGCGGTTCTCTAGACGATTTACTTTTGGCAAGAGCTTCAGTAAATATTCCGCTTTTGCGAAAAGAATTTATTGTCGATGAATATCAGATTCTTGAAGCCAAAGCTTTTGGAGCCGATTTGATTCTGTTAATCGCAGCAGTTTTAACCCGAGAAGAAATCAAATCATTATCTGAATTTGCAAAGAAATTAGGCTTAGAAGTTCTACTTGAAGTTCACAATCAGGAAGAACTAGAAAAATCGATTATGCCAACTCTAGACATGATTGGTGTAAACAACAGAAACCTAAAAACATTCGAAGTAAGTTTAGATTTCAGCAAACAATTGGCATCGCAAATTCCGGACGATTTCGTAAAAGTATCCGAAAGCGGAATTTCATCCATCGAAGCCATTTCAGAACTTAGACCTTACGGTTACAGCGGTTTCTTAATTGGAGAAAACTTCATGAAAACCGACAACGCCGGAAAAGCAGCAACAGAATTTATAAGCAAGCTATAATTAAGTTTGCCACGAATTACACAAATTAGCACGAATTGAATTAGCGAAAATTCGTGAATTGCTTCGCCTGTTCGCTATCGCTCGGGTCGTGGCAAAAACTAAACACAAAGCTTTGCGAACTTTTGCGTTTGTAAACATTACAATAGTAAAAAAATCTTAGCGCTCTTTGCGGTAAAAAACACACAGAAAAAACACAATACAATGAAACTCAAAATATGCGGCATGAAATATCCAGAAAACATTCTCGAAGTAGGAGCGCTCCTACCCGATTATATGGGATTTATTTTCTGGGGCAACTCCGCACGATACTTTAACGGAACCATTCCGGAATTAATTGGAACAATCAAAAAAGTGGGCGTTTTTGTAAACCAAAGTCAGGAAGAAATTCTGGAAAAAGTGGCACAATACGACTTACAAGCCGTTCAATTACATGGCAATGAATCTGTTGAATTTTTATCAGAATTAAAAAAACAATTGCCTACTAAAATCGAAATCATCAAAGTTTTTTCTGCCGATAATGATTTTGATTTCGAAATTATAAAATCATTCGAATCGGTTTGTGATTATTTTCTGTTCGATACCAAAGGAAAATTACCCGGCGGAAACGGAACCACATTTGACTGGACGATATTAAAAAAATACAAATCTGATAAACCCTTCTTTTTAAGCGGCGGAATCGGAATGAATGAATTAAAAGCCATCGAAGAAATTTCAAAAACCAATCTTCCTATTTATGCTGTCGATATAAATAGTAAATTTGAAATCGAACCTGGCCTAAAAAACAAAAATCTATTTAGCAATTTCAAACGCAAATTTGATGTTGCCAACTTTTAAAATTGGAATAAAATGAATTTTAACGTTAACGAAAAAGGATATTACGGAGAATTTGGCGGAGCTTACATCCCAGAAATGCTCTATCCAAATGTAGAAGAATTACGCCAGAATTATTTAAAAATCACCAGCGAACCCGATTTTAAAGCCGAGTTCGATCAGTTATTAAAAGATTACGTTGGACGCCCGAGTCCGCTTTATTTTGCCAAGCGTTTATCCGAAAAATACAATACAAAAGTCTACCTAAAAAGAGAAGACTTAAACCATACCGGAGCACACAAAGTCAACAATACAATTGGGCAAATTTTAGTCGCAAAACGTTTGGGTAAAAAACGAATCATTGCCGAAACCGGAGCAGGTCAGCACGGTGTTGCAACAGCAACGGTTTGCGCTCTTATGGGAATGGAATGTATCGTTTATATGGGCGAAATCGACATTGCGCGTCAGGCTCCAAATGTGGCTCGTATGAAAATGTTAGGCGCTGAGGTTCGTCCGGCACTTTCGGGTTCAAGAACTTTAAAAGATGCTACAAACGAAGCCATTAGAGACTGGATTAATAATCCGGTTGACACGCATTATATTATCGGATCTGCAATTGGACCGCATCCTTATCCGGATATGGTAACCCGTTTTCAAAGCGTAATTTCCGAAGAAATCAAATGGCAGTTAAAAGAAAAAGAAGGACGTGAAAATCCTGATTACGTAGTCGCTTGTATTGGTGGCGGAAGTAACGCTGCCGGAACGTATTACCACTTTTTGCACGAGCCAGAAGTTGGAATTATTGCCGTAGAAGCAGCCGGGAAAGGCGTTGATAGCGGTCATAGTGCAGCAACTAGTAAATTAGGAAAAGTTGGTGTTATTCACGGTTGTAAAACTCTTTTAATGCAAACTCCAGACGGACAAATTACGGAACCGTATTCTATTTCGGCAGGTTTAGATTATCCTGGCGTTGGACCAATGCACGCGCATTTGGCACAAACCGGTCGTGGAGAATTTTTCTCTGTGACGGATGATGATGCGATGAATGCAGGATTACAGTTGACTAAACTAGAAGGAATTATTCCGGCGATCGAAAGTGCGCATGCCTTTGCGGTTTTAGATCAAAAGAAATTTAAACCTACAGATATTGTGGTGATTAGTCTTTCTGGTCGAGGCGACAAAGATTTAGACAATTATATCGATTACTTTAAATTATAATAAAAATCGTAATTTGGGCGTTCCCTCCGGTCGGGCTTTCGGCTAAATTCCCGATTAACAAAAACTACGGCTAAAAAGCCTTGTTTTTCTAAATCGGGAGATACCGCCTCTATCCCTAACGCAAAAAACAATAACGAGAAAAATAATAATTATGGAAAAGTTATTTTCATACGGAACATTGAGATCGAAACAAATTCAAATGCAGCTTTTTAGTAAAATCCTAACCGGAAGTCCTGATCAGCTTCTCGGCCATAAACTAAAAAGTCTCCAAATCGAAGAAGAATTTGGAATGGCAGATTATGTTGTAGCCGTACCAACTGCAGATTCTTCAGATCCTATACACGGTATTGCATATAATATTTCAGCTTCGGATTTAGCCAAAGTAGATATATTCGAATCTAATGCTTACAAAAGAGTTCAGGTCGAGTTGAAATCTGGAGCAGTAGCCTGGGTTTATATCGAAAATAAATAAAAATCGAAATGATGATTGATAGGTAAGATTATAAAAAGATAATGCCACAGATTAAAAAGACTGCCACTGATTATTTGTTTCACCCAGATTCTGCAGATTACATCAGATTTAAAAAAATCTGCGTGAATCAGCTTAAATCTTTTTAAATCTGCGTGAAACAAAAATATGTTTTAATATGTGAAATCTGTGGCAAAAAACAACATTCAAAAAAATACCTACAAGATTTTAAAAACCTTGCAGAAGTAAATAAAAAGACATTAAAATGAACAGAATAACTCAAAAATTACAAGAAGATAAAAAGATACTTTCTATTTATTTTTCAGCGGGATATCCTAATTTAAATGATACCGTTCAGATCATTCAGGACTTAGAAAAAAATGGCGTTGATTTAATCGAAATTGGTTTGCCTTTTAGTGATCCTTTGGCCGATGGACCAACGATTCAGGCAAGTTCTACACAGGCGCTTCATAACGGAATGACAACTCAAATTCTATTCGACCAGTTGAAGAACATCCGCGAAAGCGTAAAAATTCCGTTGATTATTATGGGATATTTCAACCCGATGTTGCAATACGGAGTTGAAGCTTTTTGTGCAAAATGCGCCGAAATTGGTATCGACGGTTTAATTATTCCAGATCTTCCGGTTGATGTTTATGCAGACGAATACAAAGCCATTTTCGAAAAACACGGATTAATTAATGTATTCCTGATTACGCCACAAACTTCTGATGAACGTATTCGTTTTATCGACAGCGTTTCAAACGGATTTATTTATATGGTAAGTTCTGCAAGTGTTACAGGATCTCAATCTGGATTTGGAAATGTTCAGGAAGATTATTTCGAAAGAATTTCAAACATGAATCTTAAAAATCCACAAATTATAGGTTTCGGAATTTCGAACAAAGAAACTTTTACTCAGGCAACAAAGTTTGCCAAAGGTGCCATTATTGGTAGCGCTTTTATCAAACATTTGAGCGAAAATGGTTCTGGTAAAATTGCGGAATTTGTTGGTGAGATTCGATAATTTTATATTTAACTTGAAAACAAGTTATAATTATCATTTCGATAAAGGACGAAAATATTGTTATGAAAATGATTGCCCTAGCCCCGATAGAAGAGGAAATCCTTTTGTGGCGTGGTTCGCCACAAAAGATTGGAACGAATAGCGGGATTAGCTCCTAAAAAAAGATTTTATAATAAAAATCGAAATTACAAAATTACGTTAATAGCAAAGCTGAAATAATATTACGATTAATATTATTTCGGCTTTTTCGTTTATAAACACTAATGTAAGCGTGATTTTAGTGACAAAAACGACTACATGGTTTTCTGTTAATATTATGTTAAAATAAAATTAAACGACTGTTTAATTTAAACACTTGTTTAATTTTGTACCCGATTAGAAACAATACCATGTCAAACTTCGAATTAAACGATAAAAAAATTCAAATTCTTGAGGTTGCTGAAAAGCTATTCTCTGAAAAAGGATTCGAAGGAACTTCTATACGAGATATCTCAAAACATGCAAAAATTAACATTGCCATGGTTTCGTATTATTTTGGTTCTAAAGAAAGACTTCTCGAGGCTTTAATTCTTTATAAAACCTCTGATTTAAAACTACAACTCGAAAATTTATTGCAAGAAAATCTCGAACCTGTCGAAAAAGTCAATAAATTAATCGAAATTTACGTTAACAGAATCTGTCTTAACAAAGGGATTTACAGAGTATTGCATTTTGAACTTAATGCTAAAAAGAGAGAAAAAAGCATGATCGCTTTTACTGAATTAAAAAAAGGAAATCTAAAATCTCTGGAGAGTATTATTACTCAGGGTCAGGAAAAAGGTGTTTTTAGAAAGGATATTATTATTCCTCTTATTACGCCTACGATTATTGGAACCTTTTTTCACTTTCACATGAATCGGTCTTTCTTCGAAGAATTATTGGATTTAAAAACAGAAGAAATGTTTAACAATTACATTAAAACCAGTCTTACAAAGCACATTCAACAAACTATAAAAGCGCTACTTGTTTATGAAAATTAGTCAATTAATGCTCTTTGGAGTTTTCTTTATCGGAATATCTTCAGTAGAAGCACAAGAAAAAACAAGTTTAACCTTAGACGAAGCCGTTAAATTGGCCTGGGAAAAAAGTAACGAAGTTACGCTTGCCAGCACTAAGGTAAACACAAAAAAGTACGAATTACAAGAGGTTAAAAACAATCAGCTTCCGGATATTAAAGTTTCCGGACAATACCAGCGTCTTACAAAAGCGTCGATTGATATGCCTAATCAGGGCGAAGGTGCATCTTTAGCATCTCCTGACAGAGCAATGCTTGGAATGGCAAATTTAAGCCTTCCTCTTTTTGCAGGATTTAAAATTCAAAATAGCATTAATGCATATGATAACTTATATGAGGCTGAAAATGCAAATGCTGCTAAAACAAAAGAAGATGTTGCTTTAAGAGTTATTACTTATTATACTGCTCTGTATAAGGCTCAAAAAACTTTGGATGTTTTAAACGAAAATCAAAAAAGCGCTAAACAACGTGTGACTGATTTCATTGAATTAGAGAAAAACGGAATCATCCCAAGAAATGATTTATTGAAGTCTCAATTATTAGTTTCAAAAACGCAATTATCTATTGATGAAGCTACTAACAACCTTAATAACATCAACTTTTACCTAACTACATTATTGAAGTTAGATCCGAGTACAAAACTTCAGGTTAATGAAGCTGATTTCTTTAATTTAAAAACCAGCAATGCGCCAACATCTGATGCTGTAGCATTACAAAACAGAAAAGATTTAGAAGCAATTCGTTTTCAACAAAAGGCTTCTGAGGCCAATATTAAGGTTGCAAGAGCTGCATATTACCCTACCTTAGCATTACTTGGTGGTTATACTGCATTAGATCTTAAAGATATTATTACTGTAAAATACGCCATGAACTTTGGTTTGGGTTTAACGTATGATATCTCCGGAATTTACAAAAATAGCGCTCACGTAAGAGAAGCTGAAAGCAGAGCGCTTGAAGTTAAAAATACAGAAGCGGTAATGACAGATCGTATTAAAGTTGAGGTTCAAAAATCTATTGAAGATTATGACCTGGCTATTAATCAAAGTGTGGTTTATGACGAAGCGCTTCAACAAGCATCTGAAAATTACAGACTTGTAAAAGACAAGTTCGACAATGGTTTAGCTGATACCAATGATTTGGTTGAGGCCGATGTTGAGCAATTAAGCGCTAAAATTAATACTGCTGTGTCTAAAGCAACTATTATTCAAAAATATTACGAATTACTTTCAGTATCAGGACAATTATCACAATCATTCAATCTTTCTAAAATATAATCGATAGCTCTCATGGAAAAGAAAAAAACAAATACTAAATTCATCATTATACTAACCGTGTTGGTTTTAGTGGGCGGAACTTACGGAATAACAAAATACTTACACTCCCAAGCCCACGAAGAAACAGATGATGCTCAGATTGAGAAAAAAATGAATCCAATTATTCCTAGAGTTTCAGGATATATTAGCAAAGTGTATGTAAAAGATAATGACTTTGTAAAAAAAGGAGATACTTTATTTACGATCGATAAAAGAGATTATCAATTAAAAATCGACGAAGCAAATGCTGCATTACTAGGTGCTGAAGGTCAATACGAAGCTTCAAAAGCTGATATTGGAAGTGCTAATGCAAGTATTTCAGTTTCTGATGCTCAAATGAAATCTGCAACAGGATCTATCGAAAGTGCTAAAATCAGGTTAAGACAAATTACTAACGATTACAACCGTTACAATAATTTGTATAAAACGCATACGATTACAAAACAACAATATGAGCAGGCTTTAGCTGCAAAAGACGAAGCAGAAAATCAAGTACGTGTTTTACAAGATCAACAAAGAGCAAGTTCTTACCAAAAATCTGTAATTCAGTCAAAATCTAAAGTTTCAGACAAACAAACAGAAGTTGCTGCTGCAAATATCAAAAAAGCAAAAACAATGCTTGATGTTGCACATTTAAATCTTAGTTATACAGTTGTAACTGCAGCAATTGACGGTCAGGTTTCTAAAGTAGATATTCAGCCAGGACAATTGGTTCAGCCAGGACAATCTTTATTTTATATCATTAATAATAATGAGGCTTGGGTTGTAGCTAACTTTAAAGAAACACAATTAAACAAAATGGTTATAGGACAAAAAGTAAGCTTAAAAGTTGATGCTTATCCTAACTACGAATTTAAAGGTACTGTAACTTCATTTTCTCCTGCAACAGGATCACGTTTTTCATTGTTACCTCCTGATAATGCAACAGGAAACTTCGTAAAAACAATTCAGAGATTACCGGTAAAAATTAGTTTAGATGAATCAAACGATCCTGAAAAAGTAAAATTACTAAGACCAGGAATGAATGTTGACGTAGACGTACATTTAAAATAATATAATGACAGCAGTACAAGGAGATGACGATTTAGTAGAATACGGTTACAGACGTGTGATTATCACGATTACGGCAGTACTTTGTGCACTGTTAGAAATTGTAGATACAACGATTGTAAACGTAGCACTAACTGACATGCGAGGTAGCCTTGGTGCTACTTTGACTGATGTGGCTTGGGTAATTACAGCATACGCAATTGCGAATGTTATTGTAATTCCGATGACGAGTTGGCTTTCGCAGCAATTTGGAAGACGTAACTATTTTGTGGCTTCTATCATAATATTTACAGTCTGCTCCTTTTTGTGTGGTAATGCCAGTAATATTTGGGAACTGGTCGCCTTTAGGTTTGTACAAGGTATGGGTGGTGGTGCCCTGCTTGTAACAGCTCAGACTATTATTACCGAAAGTTATCCGGTAGCAAAACGTGGTATGGCGCAAGCTATTTACGGTATGGGTGTAATTGTGGGGCCAACTTTAGGTCCGCCTTTGGGAGGATATTTAGTAGATAATTATTCTTGGCCTTATATCTTTTATATCAACATTCCGTTAGGAATTATTGCTACTATTCTGGCGCTTACTTTCGTAAGAAGTCCGAAATACGGAGAAAAATTAAAAGCAAATCAGGTTGACTGGTGGGGAATTATATTATTAGCCGCTTTTATTGGATCATTACAATTCGTTCTGGAGCACGGACAACAAGACGATTGGTTTAACGACTCTACAATTGTAACGTTAAGTGTTGTTACAGTTCTTGGATTGGTTTTATTTGTCTGGAGAGAGCTGACATATAAATACCCAATTGTAAATTTAAGTGTTTTAAAAGACGGAAACTTAAGAATTGGAACCGTAATGTGTTTTATTCTTGGTTTCGGTTTATACGGATCGACTTTGATTATCCCGATTTATACGCAATCTATTTTAGGATGGACTGCAACTGATGCCGGATTATTATTGATTCCAGGTTCGATTACAACAGCGATCATGATGCCATTTGTGGGTAACATGATTCAAAAAGGAGTTCCGCAAGGATATATGGTGGGAGTAGGATTTTTAATTTTCTTCTTCTTTACTTTTATGATGCGAAATCGCCTTACACCTGATACAGGAGTTGAACATATGTATTGGCCTTTGATTTTAAGAGGAATTGGTTTAGGATTACTTTTTGTACCTATTACAACACTTTCGCTTTCTACATTAAAAGGAAAACATATTGGTGAAGGAGCAGCTTTTACCGGAATGATGAGACAATTAGGAGGTTCATTTGGTATTGCAATTATTACCACCTTTATCACCCGTTTAAGTCAGGAACACAGAGTTAATTTATTAACGAATTTAGATCCTGCAAATTATCAGGTGCAACAACGTATAATAGGAATGCAAAGAGCTTTTGAAGCTAAAGGTTATAGTGCCGATGTTGCCCTTAAAAAAGCCTATCAGGCAATAGATTACGCCGTTTTAAAACAAAGTACAGTGATGTCGTATATGGATATATTTATGTATCTGGGGATCATGTTCTTATTCTGCATACCAATTATTCTTTTCATTAAAAAAGGAAAAAACAAAATTAATCCTGCTGATGCAATGCATTAATAATAATTGATTTATAATACGAAAAAGCCGGACTATTTATTTAGTCCGGCTTTTTATTTTTATGTGTAATGATGATAATGATATTATTTGGAAAGATTAAAAGCTAACACAAATATTTGCATAATCTGAAGGGATTAAAATCCCTCCCTACAATATGCCCCGAATCTCCGATTCTCTACAAAAAAACTTAGTACCTCAGCAACTTAGAACCTCAGTACCTTTAAAAAAACCTCTGAACCTTTGCCCCTTTGCCCCTTTAAACCTTCAAAAAAAATCTACCTCGTAAAAACCAAATGATTTCCTTCAGAAAGATTGGCATCAAAATGATATCCTTCGTAATTAAAACCTTTTAAATCATCAATTGTTTCGGCATTAGTATCGATAATATAACGAACCATCATACCTCTCGCCTTCTTAGCAAAAAAGCTGATGATCTTTAATTTTCCGTCTTTATAATCTTTAAAATCCGGAGTAATAACAGGAACTTTTAAAGCCTTAACATCTACTGCCGAAAAATATTCGTTACTCGCCAAATTCACAAACAATTCTCCTTTTTCCAGTTCTTTGTTTAAAGCTTTAGTAACGGTTGGTTTCCAGAATTCGTGTAGATTTTTGTACTCGCCGACAGGCAATTTTGTTCCCATTTCTAAACGATATGCCTGCATTAAATCTAATGGTTTTAAAACGCCATACAGACCAGACAAAATTCTAAGTTTATCCTGAAGAACATCTAATTTTTCAAGCGGAATTGTATAAGCATCTAAACCGGTATAAACATCTCCATCAAAAGTATAAATTGCCGGACGTGCGTTTTCAGGAGTAAAAGGCGTTTTCCAATCCTGGTTTCTTTTCCAGTTTAAATCTGATAGTTTATCTGAGATTGACATTAATTCAGATAATTCAGATGGCTTTTTTTCTTTTAAAACTTTTTGAACCTGACGTGCTTCTTTTAAAAAAGCTGGTTCTGTATATTGAGGAGTAGGTAATTCTTTTTCGAAATTTAATGACTTCGCGGGAGATATAACAATTTTCATGTGTGCATTTTTATAGAATTCAAAAATACAAATTGAATTTCTAAAAATAAGAGATCGTAATTGATTTGTTTTATGATGCTATAAATGTTTTGCCACGAATTGCACGAATCTCCACGAATTGTTTTTTATTAAGATTGCGAAGATTTTTTTGCCACTCCCGATAGCTATCGGGATAAAAGATTTCCACAGATTTTTTTTAATCCATTAATTTTTTAATCCATTTAATCCTTCAATCTGTGGCAAAAAAAAATTAATTAGTGGAAATTCGTGCAATTCGTGGCAACTCTTTCTCAATTCTTAAAAATTGACGCTACAAAATGTGAAATTGTTCAAAAAAGTCAACAATACATTATTATAGGCATTTTCTATGTTGTAAATTTGCAGACGTTTCATTCTCTTCAAGAAAAGAAATGTAATATTTAAAATTAGTGAAATTCGTGGCTATACAAACAAACTATAAAGCAGCATTACAACATAAAATCTTCGAAATAATTTCGAAAGCATCTCAGGAACTCAACGTTGACAGTTATGTTATTGGAGGTTTTGTTCGGGATTTGCTTTTAGATCGTGGTTCAAAAAAAGACATTGATGTTGTTGCTGTTGGTAGCGGGATCGAATTGGCTTTGAAAGTTTCTGAATTGCTTCCTAAAAAACCAAAAGTACAGGTATTTAAAACCTACGGAACAGCCATGTTACGTTTTGAAGATACCGATATCGAATTTGTGGGTGCCCGAAAAGAATCTTATAATTTTGACAGCCGAAATCCTATTGTAGAAAACGGAACTCTTGAAGACGATCAAAACCGTCGTGATTTTACCATCAATGCTTTGGCTTTATCACTAAACGAAAAAACATTTGGAGATCTTTCTGATCCTTTTAATGGTTTGGCCGATTTAGAGAACAAAACAATCAAAACACCTTTAAATCCTGACATTACGTATTCTGATGATCCTTTGAGAATGTTGCGCGCCATTCGTTTTGCAACGCAATTGAATTTCGAAATCGAAGAAAATTCACTGAATGCCATCACAAAAAATGCAGATCGTATTAAAATTATCTCTGGCGAAAGAATTGTAGACGAATTAAACAAAATTTTATCTACCCCTAAACCCTCAACAGGATTTTTACTTTTATATAAAACCGGACTTTTAGATATTATTCTTCCTGAGTTAACGGCTTTGAATCAGGTCGAAGAAATTGAAGGTCATACTCATAAAAACAACTTTTATCACACTCTCGAAGTTGTAGATAATATTTGCCCAAATACAGATGATGTTTGGTTACGCTGGTCGGCTTTGCTGCATGATATTGGGAAAGCACCAACAAAACGTTTCAATAAAAAACAAGGCTGGACTTTTCACGGACATGAATTTCTTGGCGGAAAAATGGCAAAGAAAATATTCGAGCGTTTGCATATGCCCTTAAACCACAAAATGAAGTTTGTGCAAAAAATGGTTATTATGAGTTCCCGTCCGATTGTTTTGGCGCAGGATATTGTAACGGATAGTGCAGTTCGTCGTTTGGTTTTTGATGCTGGCGAAGATGTAGAGGATTTAATGACATTGTGCGAAGCTGATATTACAACCAAAAACCCGTCAAAATTCAAGAAATATCATAAGAATTTCGAAATCGTTCGCAAGAAAATTGTAGAAGTTGAAGAAAGAGATCACGTTCGTAATTTTCAACCGCCAATTTCAGGTGAAGAAATTATGGAAATGTTCGATTTAAAACCTTCACGAGAAATTGGAGTTTTAAAGGAAGCAGTAAAAGAAGCCATTTTAGAAGGCGATATTCCAAATGAATATCAGGCGGCTTATGATTTTGTAATTAAAAGAGCAGAAAAATTAGGTTTAAAAAAAGTTAGAGAATAAGAAGATTTAATAAAATGAAAAAAGAGAATAAATCAGTAATCATTTGGTTACTATCAGGTTGTGTTTTATTGTTTTTAATGGTAGTCGTTGGCGGAATTACCCGTTTAACAAATTCAGGTTTATCAATGACCGATTGGCATTTGGTAACCGATACCTTCCCTCCTTTGACGGATGCAAAATGGAATGAAGCTTTTGAGCAATACAAGAAGTTTCCTGAGTATCAAAAAATCAATATTCACAACGATTTTCAATTAGCTGATTATAAATTTATTTATTTCTGGGAATGGTTCCACCGATTCATTGGTCGTATCATTGGGCTTGTTTTCTTTGTTCCTTTTGTTTATTTCTTAATTAGAAAAAAACTTGATAAATCGACCATCAAAAAATGCGTTGTTCTTTTGGCAATGGGAGGTTTTCAAGGTTTCCTTGGCTGGTTCATGGTTCGTAGCGGATTAATCGATAATCCGGATGTAAGTCATTTTAGACTTTCTTTACACCTTACTTTTGCTTTTATCACTTTTGCCTACACTTTATGGGTAGCATTAGATTTAATTTATCCTGAAAAAACAATTACCAAAGTAATTCCGCTTCGTAATATCGCACGATATGCCTTAGTTGCTTTATTAATTCAAATTATTTATGGTGGTTTTGTGGCAGGTTTAAATGCCGGATTAATTCACAATCACTGGCCGTTAATGAGCGACGGAGAATTTATACATGATTCTGTTTTTATCGAACAACCTACTTTGGTAAAAAACCTAATCGAAGGTAAAAGTGGTGTTCAGTTTGTACACAGAACTTTTGCTTATGTTGTGGTGGCTTTTATTCTGTTTTTATATTATAAAAGCACTAAATTTTCGCTTTCGAGAACACAATCAAACGGAATTAAAACTTTGGTAGTTTTTGTATTTATTCAATTTGCATTAGGTGTATTTACCCTTTTATACAGTGTTCCATTGGCTTTAGGATTAATTCACCAAATTATGGCTTTCTTCCTTTTAAGTGCCATGACTTTTACTTTGCATCGATTGAGTAAATAGTAAAACTCTTAGAAATAAAAAAATCCTTCTGCTGAAGGATTTTTTTTTATTTAATTGATACTAAATTTTTATTCCAACCAGATTAATGAATAAATTCTATCCCAGCCAGGCTTTAAAATCTTGTACTTTCTCCCGGCTTACAATAACTTCGTCTTCTTTGTAAGTAGGTAAAATTACTTTTAATCTAGAATTTGTATACACCTGAATTTCTTTTATAGCAGTAAGAGGAACGATAAATTTTCTGCTTACGCGAAAGAAATCCTTCATATCTAGTTCCTGCTCGAGAATTTCTAAAGTCGAATCGATCAGATAATTTCTATTATCGAAAGTATGAATGTAAGTTCCTTTGTTTTCACTAAAGAAACATTCGATTTCATCGGTAGTGATCACTTTTAAATGCTGACCAATTTTTACAGTGAATCGTTTCTTGTAACTCTTTTCAAAAGGATTAGACAACATTTGCCTTATTTGCTCAAAATCAAGTTGAAGATTTTGATTTCCTGCATCAGCTTTAGGAATTCGGTTTTTAAATTTTGTTACCGCAATTTCTAAATCATCTTCGTCTATAGGTTTTAAAAGATAATCGATACTGTTTAATTTGAATGCTTTTAAGGCATATTCGTCATAAGCGGTTGTAAAAATAATGGCGCTTTGAATGTCTATTTTTTCGAAAATTTCAAACGACAAACCGTCTGACAACTGAATATCGAGAAAGATTAAATCCGGATGTTGATTATTAGTAAACCAATCAATGGATTCTTCTACAGAGTGCAACATTGTTTTTACAGCAATATCTAACTTTTCGAGTTTTCGTTGCAATAATCTTGCTGCAGGTTTTTCGTCTTCTATAATTAATGTGGTCATTTAATACAATGCAAAAATTGAAAATTTGATTTTAAAGTTACTCCCATTTATTTTTATTTTGAGATTCTCTCTCCATATATTTTTGAATTTTCTTTTGTTCCCAGTCTTTTCCGAAAAATATATCCGGTCCAAAAACTGTAAAGGCATGAATCAATAAAGCTATTCCCCAAAACAATGCTGTAGAATAAATTTCCCAATTATTAAAACTTCTTATTGTAAAATGATTTCCATTATTAAAATCATATCCCACAAAATTCCTGTTCAAACTAGTAAAAATGATAATAGCATTTACTATAATATAAACCTTCAGATGCGAATAAAATCCTTTAATTTTTTTTACTTTTTTATATGCAATATTATAACTTTCGTCTGTACTAAATTCTTGTCTGTATTCATCATACATGCGTTGTCTAAATCGTCCCATTTTATTTTGAATTAAATTATTGCCATTTATTTTTACCTTCTCTTTCTTTTTCCATCAGTTCTTTGATTTTTCGTTCTTCCCACTCTTTTCCAAGAACCGGAAATATTTTAAAAACCTTCATTCCGTGAAAAACAACTCCAACTCCCCACCACATTAAAGGCCAATAGAACCATAAATGATCCGGTGATGTGTATAAATTGACAAAAATAAGAACAACATTTACACCAATAAAAGCGGTTAAATTTCCGTAAAAGCCTTTAATTTCTTCAACTCTCTTTTTTGCCAGATAATATCTGTCTTCTTCATTTAAATTAACTTCCATGATTACTCCCATTTTTGTGTTTTTTCTTTTTTCTCTAAAATACTTTTCACTTTTCGCTCTTCCCATTCTTCTCCAAAAATTTTAAAAGAAGCGAATAAATCTACCGCCGAAACTAAAAAAACGGTTGTCCAGATGATCATTACAAAACAATTTATATATTTAAATGGCAGGAAATTTAAAGGTAATCCTGCGTATTCTTTTAAAATAAAAATGATCATTCCGATAGAATAAACAAATGCGTGCGAATAAAATGCCTTGAGTTTAAGTACTTTTTTATTGGCCATTTTTTGAAGTTCGAATTCTTCCTCGCTATTGTTAAAATTATTTTCCATGATTACTCCCATTTTTGTTTTGGATTTTCTTTTTCTAAAAGCGCCTGAATTTTTCGTTCTTCCCAATCTTTATTAAAAATAGGCGAAAACCCAAAAGCTTTCATTCCGGGCAAAATGATCGGAATTGCCCATCCTACTACAGAATATATACACCACAAATAACCTGGAGATGTCATAAGATTGACTACAATAACAATGGGATTACAAAGAAGATAAACCGTTAGGTGCTGGTAAAACTTTTTTATTTCGACCACTTTTTTCTGAGCCTCGTAATAGCGTTTTGCTTCATGATAATTGGGTTCCATTATTTCCAGTTTTTTTGTTGTTTTTCTTTTTCCAGAATCTCTCTAATTTTTCGTTCTTCCCAATCTGAGCTGTAACCAAACACTTTAAAAGCATGCATTACGACTCCAAACCCCCAGCCTAAAGCTGAAAACCAAAACCACTGAAATCCAGGAGAATACCTCAAATTTATAAAAATTAAGAATGGAATTACACAACAATATGAAATAACATTCCCGTAAAAACCTTTTAATTCTTCTACTCTTTTTTTAGCTCTGAAATAAGCCTTATTTTCATCGCTATATTCTGCACTTGTTTCCATAACTGTTATTTGTTTGGTCAAAATTGGAATTTTAACTGTAAACGTTTTTTCATTTTGTTCGATCAAAACTTTTCGGTTTGTTATAATCCCGTATCGGTTTACAATATTTTGCAATCCAACTCCCTGCCTGTCCTGCAAAACTTCTTTCTTCTGATAATCATTCTGAATTGCTAAATAATCTCCGTCAATAAAAATTCTGATATGCAATGGCTTTTGTTCGCTTACGATATTATGCTTCACTGTATTTTCCAGCAAAAGCTGCAAAGACAATGGAACCACTTTTGCATCAGGGTTTATATTTGTAGTGGGCAATTCGTAAAACAAACTATTTTCGAAACGCATCTTCAGCAAATTCATATAGGTTTTTGCGAACGACAATTCATCTTCTACAGATACTAATTCTTTGTCTTTTTGCTCTAAAACGTAGCGGTAAATTTTAGATAATGAAGTTGTAAATCGTTGCGCATTATCCGGATTTTCTTCGATTAAAGAACTTAATACATTTAAACTATTAAAAAGAAAATGCGGATCTATTTGATTTTTTAAACTTTCGAATTTAGCATTTGCCGTTCCTGCAATAATTTTTTGTTGTGTAATCTCGAATTTTGATGCCTGTTTCCACTTTACCATAAAGCTTCTGGCCTGCATAAAAGTCGAAACTCCCAGAGCGAGTATGATATAAAACAAGTGTACCCAAATCATCTTATCGCTAAAAAAAACTTCCAGAGATATATCCTGCAAAATAACATAGATGTAATAATTAATCCCTAAAACGATCGGAACTGTATACAAAACGGTAACTAAAATTCCGTAATATACTCTTAAGTTCGTTTGCTCTAACCAATCCCATTTTTTGTCTAAGTAAACATTAATATATCCGTTACCAAAACCTACAAGGAAGGAATAAAGACAGCTGATAAAAAAAGTAATAAGAACGTTTCGGATATTTAAATCACCACCTAAACAAGCTGAAAATATTACCGTAAAAATCATAGAAATCTTGAACGAAACTATTGTTCCACTTTTTAAATCTCCATAAATAGCTCCGCGATCTTTCATTATATTATCAGCTTAAATTAATTTTATTTTTTACAATTCTTTTGAGTTTCTAAAGCTCTTTCTAATCCCCATTTTGGCGAAAAAGGAGTTTCTGGTTTAAAAGTAGCAAAAAGTTCAACAGCTTTATCAACTTGTGCACAAAGAGGTTTTGTATCAACTCCTGTCCATTTTGCCCCACCTAACTGGTAATCAGCCTCACCAAAAACAATTCTTGGGTTATTTGGATCTATCGCTTTTCCTTTTGCGTAAGCTTCCATCACTTTAGCCGAATATTTCATTCCATTTGTCATAGGATCTGCCACAACCCAGGCCGTGTAAATCAAAGCCTGCATGGCATATAACTCCGCATTATTTTGATCTTTTATCAATTCTACATCCAATGCGTCTTGTGCTTTTGTCAGTAGCAAATCAATTTTTGTTTTGTCTTTTTCAGTAAATGCAGATGTAGTGTTGATTAAAGCGATATAATAATTAGGTAAATAACTTGTTTTTTCTGCCGCCGCGATTCTTTCAAATAAAGCAGACGCTTCTGTATTTTTTCCTTCTTTCCAAAGCCCAAAAGCTTTTCCCATTCCTTGTTCAAACTGTGTTTGTGCAGAACTTATTGCGACTACGAATAATGCGACTAAAGTGATGATTTTTTTCATTTTTTAAGTAATTAAAAAGGTTATTTTTTAAGTTGTTTTGTTCGTTATTATTATAATGTAATTTCAATTTTTGAATCTTTAACTAAATCAAATTTAGCATCTTTATAAGAAGGTGGTCCCATAAATCCTTTTGCATTATTTGAAGCTGCATAATCTTCAGATGGAATTCCCATCATATTTTTATCCAGTTTTCCGTTATTATTTTCATCGTGATACGTTGAAATTGCATAATCTCCCGCCGGAAGATTGTCGAATACTACGACTACTTTGTTGTTTTTAATTTCAGATCCAACACTTTTATAAGTTGTTTTAAGAAATGTACCTTCTGAGTTGTACAAACCTACTTTTACAGTTCCAGCATTATTTTTTATACCCGAAACAGAAACGGTTAGCTTTACATTTTGAGCAGATAATAAACTGCAGATAAATAATGTGATTATGGTAATAATTTTGGTCATGGGTTCTTTTTTTTTTAAGGTTCTAAGTTGCTAAGGTTTTGAGGTTCTAAGTTTTGTTGATTGACGATTGAAGCTCTCTTTGTTAATTTCTATTTCAAAAGTATGTTGGTTTTTAATGTTTTAAAATTAAATGCTACTGAGTTGTTGATTTTTATGACTGAATTGTTTTCTTTTTGAGATTCTAAGGTTCTGAGTTACTAAGATTCTAAGTTTTTACCTTAGTAACTCAGAACCTTAGCACCTTAGCAACTACAAGTTTTTCAATTGATTCTCATTTTTATTATCACTAATCGTCCAGAAGAAACCTACGAAAAAGAATCTGTCTGCGGTTGGTACGACGGCTTGTCTGTTATAAACCCCGTTTGGATCCGGTAATTTTGCATAATCGTAGCCAAAAACATTTTGAGTTCCTAATACATTCGAAACAGAGAAATAAAGGATTTTTTGTGTTGTTAATAAATACGCCCAGTTAAAACTCAAACTGTTGTATGATTTTGTTTTTCCGTTCATGAATTGCGTTTGATTCGGATCATTATACGGGCGACCTGAACTATAACTATTCGTGAAACCAATTTGCGATTTCCAATCGGTGATAAAATATTTGGTTACAATTGATAAACTATGATTGGCTACGAAATTTGGAGTGGCCATAGTCGGGAAATTCTTATACTGTCTTTCTGAATCTATATATGAATATGAAATCCAGTATTCTAAGTTTTTGTACAAATTGCTGTCTCTCCAAAACAAATCCAGTCCTTTTGCATATCCTGAACCATTATTATTGAAAATCGAATTGTACTGAATATCTCTGGTATTATATTGAACCAAATTGCTGTAATCTTTATAATAAGCTTCGGCTCTAAAAGTTTGTCCCGGTTTTGTAAACTGATAGTTTAAAATGTAATGTCTCGCCTTCTCGCTTTCGAACTGATGGTATTTTGAATATTTAATATAATCCACAACAGGAGTTTGAGAAAAATCTCCGTAAGCAAATGAAAACTGACTGTTTTTAGAAACTTTATAAGCGATGGAAGCTCTTGGTGCGATATTCGTTTCGTCAAGCAAACTATTGTTCGAAAGTCTGAAACCTATTTTCATTGCCAGCTTTTTCGAGAATAAAATATCTCCTTCAGTATAAAAAGCAGCAATATTAGAATCGTAACCGTTTGCTGTTTTTATCGCAATATTGTCATCAAAATTTTCATTGTATCTGGTTATAAAATAATCGGCTCCAAAAGACAATTTAAAATAGTTTGAGATGTTTTTTCTTAATTTCAATTTTAGTTGTGCTGCATTTTCATTGCTGTCAACATCATTGATATCGTATTTAACTTTGTTTTTGCTGTACCCGTAACTAATTCCTGAAGTTAATTGCCATCCGGTTCCAAAATCTCCTTTGTAAGAGGCATTCAAATAGAAATTATTATTGTTTAAATCGGTTCTTACAGGATCAACAAAATTGACATTCTTCTGATTCAGATCGAATTTTTCGGCATCAAAAGCAGCGTATAATTTAAAAATTCCTCTTTCAAAATGATATCTGTAAACCGCTTCTCCACCTAAAGATTGATACGGATTATTCCAATCTACATTTTGCGGAATTACAGCCTGATAAGGCGCCAGATTAATATAATTGGTATTAATACTAAAAGAGCTTTTTTTCCATTTTTGTGTATTTCCAACCCCTAAACCTACTGTCATTAAAGCAATATCTGTTTTATTCTGATCAGGTTCATCCTGTGTATTCAATAATAAAACACTTGATAAAGCTTCTCCGTATTCAGCAGAATATCCTCCGGTTGAGAACGCAATTCCGCTAAACAAAAAAGGCGAAAACCTGCTTCGGGTTGGTAAATTATTTGTGGTTGCTCCGTAAGGTTGCGCTACACGAAGTCCGTCTACAAAAGTCTGAGTTTCGCTGGCTTCTCCTCCACGTACAAACAAACGACCATCTTCGCCAACAGTTTGTGTTCCTGGTAAAGTTTGCAAAGCGGCAATGATATTTCCGGCAGATCCTGCAGTAGTAACAATATCAAGAGGTTTTAAAACTGAAACTCTTGCTTTGTCACCAGATTCTAATGTTCCGGCCGTGATTACAACAGCGTCGAGTGCGTTTACATTTTCTCTCAGCTTTACAATTTGATCTTTATAATTGGTAACATCAATTTCTTTTTTGAAGGTATCGTATAATAAAAAACTCACTACTAAAGTCTTATTTCCTGTTTCTGATGTTTCAAACGAAAAATCTCCGGTATCAGAACTTGTCGCTCCGTCGTAGGTTCCGTCGATATAAATATTAGCGCCCGGAACTGGTTTTCCTTTTTGATCTACAACTTTACCCGAAATGGTGTTTTGAGCAAAAATGAATGTTGTAAAAAATAAAAAAGTAATAGTAAAAAGTAATTTGGTTGTCATGGTATTTGATTTTGATGGAGCAAATATATTTTAACAGTTTTTGTTAAAAAATATTAAATAACCCAATTGTAGATTTTTTAGGATGAGTTGTAAATTACTTTTATTTGTATCTTAGCTTTTAAGTTTTAAAAACGATCTATCATGTCAGAAAGCAAAAGAGTTTCGAATTTATATCAATCCATTTATAATGGAAATCCATGGCTGGAGGTTACTTTGGCTCGTACTTTAGAAAATGTAACCGCTGAGCAGGCTTACAGAAAAATAAACCCAAAATTAAATACGATCTGGGAAATTGTCAATCATTTGATACAATGGAGAAGGAATATTTTAAGACGTGTGCAGGGAGAAACAATAACTACTCCTGATCATAATTATTTTGTTCCTATTTTGGATTCGTCCGAAGCATCTTGGGAACAATCGCTACAAAGTCTCGCTAAATCTCAGGAATTATGGAGTGCCTTTTTGAGTGATTTTGATGATGCCGGCTTTGATAAAATAGATCCAAATAACAATCATAATTTCTACGAAGATATTCACGGAATAATTCAGCATGATGTATATCATTTGGGACAAATCGTTATTTTGAAGAAGTTACTTTAAAACACATTTTCATATGAAAAATTCTATATTAAAACTTGCATTTTTATTGATTACTACTATAGGATTTTCTCAGGAAACTGAAATCAAATATGACGAAAATCTGGCTAAATCCCTGAAAGCAGATGAATACGGAATGAAAAAATACGTGTTTTGTCTTTTAAAATCCGGAACCAATACAACCGCATCAAAAGAGGAGAGCAAAAAATTATTCGAAGGTCATATGGCGAATATCGGCAAACTTGCTCAGGAAGGAAAACTGGTTGTTGCCGGACCTTTTATGAAAAACGATCGAAATTATCGGGGTATCTATATTTTTAATGTAGAAACAATAGAGGAAGCAAAAGCCCTTGTAGCAACAGATCCTGCCATAAAAGCCAATTTACTCGAAGCCGAATTAACGCCCTGGTACGCCACGGCCGCTTTGCAGGAAACATTAAAAATACACGAAAAGATAGCGAAGAAGAAAATATAATATCTAATATGAAAACAGAAAAAGAAAAAATGATTGCGGGAGAATATTATATTGCCGGAGATCCGGTTTTGGTAAAAGACCGTCGAAAAGCAAAAAACTTATTGCATCGATTAAATGTTACTGAATACCGCGTAACCAAAAAAGCAAAAGAAATTTTAAAAGAACTAATTCCAAATACAGGGCCGGGTTTTTATATCGAACCTCCTTTTCATTGCGATTATGGTTATAATATTACTTGCGGCGAAAATGTTTATTTTAATGTTAATTGTGTTGTTTTAGATTGTGCTCCGGTAAATATTGGATCGAATGTATTTATTGCACCCAATGTTCAAATTTATACCGCCTCCCATCCGCTTGACGCTGAATTAAGAAAAACTCTAGAGAATGCTTATCCCGTAACTATTGGAGACGATTGCTGGATTGGCGGAAATTCTGTTATTTGTCCAGGCGTAACCATTGGCAAAGGTTGTGTTATTGGCGCCGGATCTGTTGTAACAAAAGATATTCCGGACAATTCACTGGCTGTTGGAAATCCTGCAAAAGTAATTCGAAAATTAAATCAAGAACCTGAATCAAAATCATAATGCTTACCTTAAATAAAGTACATCATATCGCCATTTTATGCTCTGATTATCAAAAATCTAAAACTTTTTATACCGAAGTTTTAGGTTTAACTATTATCAGAGAAATCTACCGAGAAGAACGCCAGTCGTATAAATTAGATTTGGCTTTGAATGGAAGTTACGTCATTGAGCTATTTTCATTTCCTAATCCGCCGCAAAGACCTTCACGGCCAGAAGCTGTTGGTTTGCGTCATTTGGCTTTTGAAGTAATTAACTTAGAAGAAACCATTGCCTTTTTGAATACCAAAAACGTAGCATCAGAACCTATAAGAATTGATGAAACCACAGAAAAGCGATTTACTTTTATTGCTGATCCTGATTTGTTGCCTATCGAGTTTTATGAAAGATAAAGTTTTAAAATAATCTCGCAATCCCGATAGCTATCGGGAGCAGAGTTGCAAAGTTTTTCTTTAAAAATATTGATTAAACGTCCAATTTGTCATTTCGACGAAGGAGAAATCTTCGTGAGTAGCTCCGCAATCAAAATCGCCAATCTTTGTAGAGTTTCTTGCGAAGATTTCTCCTTCGTCGAAATGACATAAAAATGAGAAAAATCCTTTGCACCATCGTGTCTTAGTGGCAAAACCACACCCTAATATTCACAAAAACCAACTGAAAGAATTTTCCTGTTTTTATACGTTTTAACACATTATATTGCATATTTTTCACAAAAAACCGATTTTGATTCTTAATTTTGTAACCCGCATAAAAAAAATGCGATCCAAAAAATCCACATCTGATGAACAAAACGGCGAAAATCAAAAAAAATCATCAATTTATTGTCCTTCAAAAATTAGTTATCGTTTCTATCTTAATTGGCTTTCTTTCGGCCTTTTTAGGAATTTCACTCAAAAAAATCACCGAATATTACGAAGAAATCTTCTTTCATGAAGTCTCGGTAAATCCCATTTTTTATATCATTTTTCCGGTCTTCGGATTATCAGTAATTTATTTCTTAAGGCAATATTTATTCAAGAAAAAAGAAAACAAAGGCATTAAGGAAGTTTTTGAAAGCACCAAATCAACTTCAAAAAATTTACCTTCTTATAAAATTCCATCACACTTTATAAACGGATTACTAACGGTCGCTTTTGGAGGTTCTACCGGAATCGAAGTTTCGACTGTAGTTGCCACCGCCACAATTGGATCTGTAGCACAGCAAAAAGAAAATGTATTTCGTAAATACAAAACCGAATTGATTTGTGCCGGAGTTGCAGCTGGCGTAACTGCCTTATTTAGCAGCCCAATTGCCGGAATTTTATTTGCACTCGAAGTAATTTCCAGAAAAGTAACCCGCGCATTTGTAATTTCAAACTTAATTGCGGTTTCAGTGGCTTTTGGATTACTTACCATATTAAAAGAAGAACCTTTGTTTGCCGTTTCGATTACAACCTGGCATCTAAAAGCGATTCCGTATTTCATTCTTTTAGGAATCCTGGCCGGAATAAATTCGGTTTATTTAACCCGTTGCGTATTATTTTTCAAATCGCAATTCGGAAGAATCGATACCCATTATTACAAAATTTTAATTGGGTCAGTAGTTTTAAGTGTTTCGCTATTTGTTTTCCCTCAATTATATGGCGAAGGTTATCACGCAATAAAAGGGATTTTTAGCAATTCAGCCGAAATTCCGTTAACGCTAACTTTAGCTTTTACGTTTGTTGGAGTTTTATTGCTTAAACCTATTGTAACCTCAATAACATTAGCTTCAGGCGGAGACGGAGGAGTTTTTGCTCCAAGTCTTTTTATTGGCGCTTTTTTAGGATTATTGTTAGCATCAATTCTAAACACATTTTTTCAGGTTCACGTACTTCCGGTTAATTTTATGATTATCGGGATGGCAGCTGTTTTAAGCGCCAGCATACACGCGCCTTTTACCGCAATATTTTTAGTTTGCGGATTAACAAATGATTACACTTTGTTTTTACCCATTTTAGTTGTCTGTTTAATATCAAAATATACAGCAAAAATGATTTACCCTTACACCGTATATAGTTACGCCCCAAGCTTAACTAAATAACATTTTAACAAACAAATCTAAGTATTAATCTTAAACTTATATTCAAGCAAAATACCACACTTATGCCCACTCCTAAAATAAAAAGAAGCTACCGCAAAACACGATATATTCTTTACAAAGAAACTTTAATTGACTCTAAAGAACATTTTTGGTCCTTTGTAGGTTCCTTTATCGGAATTGGAATTCTGGCTTATGTCCAGTCAATTCACTTTTCAGGAAATGATGCCGTTTATTTAATTGGTTCTTTTGGCGCTTCGAGCGTATTGGTTTACGGTATTATTCAAAGTCCGTTCTCACAGCCAAGAAATTTAGTTGGAGGACATGTAATATCAGCATTTATAGGGGTTACAGTTCATAAACTCGCACCAGATATTATTTGGATCGCAGCACCATTAGCCGTTTCGCTTGCCATAATTGCTATGCAAATTACAAAAACACTGCACCCTCCCGGAGGCGCAACTGCTCTAATCGCAGTTATTGGTACAGAAAAAGTAAAGGCTTTGGGATATATGTATGTGATTTCGCCGGTTTTAGTGGGTACTCTGATTTTACTTTTAACTGCTTTAATCTTCAACAATATGACTTCTACAAGAAGTTATCCAAGCCATAGTACTTATCATAAACGTTACCATAAGATTAGAAAAAGATTGATTGGGAGGTAATTTTGACTGTCATTGCGAGGAACGAAGCAATCTCACTTGCTGAATCATTTTACGTTTCTTTGTAGTGTGGTTGCTTCGTTCCTCGCAATGACAAACTAGCCGTCGATATCTCTTTTTAAAATCTTTTCAACAAATCGTAATTCGCAATTCGTATTTCGTTTTTTATATTTTACCTTTGACCTTTCAATAAAAACAAAGATTATGGTTTATAAATTTAGAGTAATTCTAGACGCCGAAGAAGATATTTTTAGAGACATTGCAATTCTTGAAGATGATACGCTTGAAGATTTACACAATGCGATCTTCAACGCTTTTGGTTTTGACGGAATGGAAGTAGCTTCGTTTTATACCTGCGATGAAACTTGGAATCAGGAAGACGAAATTGCACTTTTTGATACCGGAGACGTTCCCGGAGAACAAAAAACCATGAGCGATTATCAATTATCTGATATCTTAGATAAAGATAACACCAAAATCATCTATGTATATGACTTCATCAATATGTGGACTTTCTTAGTTGAACTAGCTGCTATTGAAGATCAAATTTCAGGAGTTCCTTACCCGGAAACGTTATTCTCTCACGGAGAAATGCCTGACGAAGCCACAGAAAAAAACTTCGAAGCCGATATGCACGACGATATCTATGGCGAATTTGAAGATGATCTTGACGAAGACGATCTTGACATGTTCGAAGGAGATGACAGTTTTGAAGATTTTGGATTTGAGGAGAACTGGAATTAGAGGAAAGGTACAAAGGTTCAGAGTAGCAAAGGCTCATAGGTTTTTATTTTTAAATCTTTGATTTAAAAATGTAGGAATATTTTTATTTTTGTATTTATTTTTTTAAATGCACTAAATATGAATACTTTTCGAGACCTTTTAATCTGGCAAAAATCAATGAACTTAGTAACTGAAATTTACCAATTAACAAATTCATTTCCCAAAGAAGAAATTTATGGACTATCTTCACAAATCAGAAGAAGTTCTATATCAATACCTAGTAATATTGCAGAAGGTTATGGCAGGGATGGAAATAATGATTATTTGAGATTTTTAAATATTTCAATGTCATCCTTATTCGAAATCCAAACCCAACTTGAAATCTCATTCAATTTAAAATATTTAAGCGAGAATCAATTTAATAAAATAAATGGAGAAAGCAGAGAAATAGAACGAATGTTAAGTTCTTTTATCAGAAAGATAAAAGACAGAAAATAAACCTTTGTACCTTTGAACCTCTGTCACTCTGAACCTAAATAAAAAATGATCAACCTTTTCAACACCCACATCGAGACGCTTGCGATACACCGCGTAGGAAACAAAAGCAGAAACGAAGCTATTTTTTTATCAGAACAACCATTTAATCTAAATGATGAAATCGTTCCTTTGATAAAAGAGTACTTTTTTAAGCCTTTTAGAGAGAAAGAAGAAAACTATTATCAGTTTGCGCACGAAGTCGATTTGGATTACAACGACATGTTTAAATATGCGACTGAGATTTTTGACAATCCGAATAATTTGCAGGAGATTTCAAAAAGAATCACAACGCATTTATTTGAGCAGTCCAATCACCCGCACATTAAAAACGGAGAGGTTTACGTAACGTATTTAACAAATCTAAGTATTGATAACAACGTTGTCGATGCAATCGGAATTTTTAAAAGTGAGCTACAAGCTGACTTTTTACAATTCGAAGAAAAAAACAGTAACCTTGAAATGATTTTGCAACAAGGTATCAACCTGAGCAAATTAGATAAAGGTTGTTTGATTTTTAATTATAAAAAAGAAGAAGGATACAAAATTCTAACCGTTGATAGCAACCGTTACGACGCGCGTTATTGGTTAGAGCACTTTTTATCTGTTGACGCTTTTGAAGATGAAAACTTCATCACTAAAAAATACTTGAAATTCTGTCAAAACTTCGCAAAAGATGTTGTTTTGCCAGCAGAAGACAAAAAAGAAGAAGTAATGTTTATGAACCGTTCTGTGAATTATTTCGCTAAGAATGATCAGTTCGAAGAGCAAAACTTCCTGAATGAAGTATTAGACAATCCTGACTTGATTCCTGAATTCAAAAACTATAAAGTTGATAAAGGAGAAAAATACAGCATCGAAGATGTAACCTCATTCCCTATTGCCAACGCAGCAGTATCTGACGCCAGAAAATCGATTAAAAACGTTATTAATCTGGATACTCACATTCAGATCAAAATGGATTTTATCAATCCTGAAAGTGCAGAGAAATTTGTTGAAAAAGGCTGGGATGAAGAAAAACAAATGTATTACTACTTAGTTTATTTCAATAAAGAAGAAAAAAGCTAAGAGTCATTCATTTTCTATTACTTACTTAAAACAAAAAACGGCAACTACATTCGTAATTGCCGTTTTTTTATTTCAGAGCTTTTTCTACATTATAACATAGAAAATAAAGCTTTCACAATATCATCGTAAACTTGTTTGTCTCTTTCGCCGCTTCTTGCTAAAACCCTGATTCCGGAATAATTGTTAAAAATAAACCGTGCTAAAACTTTTGCGCTATTTGCTTTCGAAATATCTCCTGAATCCTGCCCTTTCTGTACAGCCTTTGTAAAAACTTCCTCCATTATCTGGCTGTTGTTTTTTACAATTTTGGCAATTTCTTCATCATGCATTGCCAATTCTACAGAAGAATTTACCATAAAACAACCTTTTGTAATTCTGTCTTCCAGGCTTTCTATAACCGCTTGTTTAAAGATATCATGCAAAGTTTCTTTGATATTTTCAGACTGATCAAACAATTCCATGACTTGCTTTTGTGCATTCTTTTGATAGCGCTGCAACGACTGGGCAAAAAGTTTTTGCTTATCGCCAAAGGTATCATACAAACTAGAACGGCTTAAGCCTAAATGCGTTACCAAATCCTGAGCCGATGTTCCGTTATATCCTTTGTGCCAGAAAATTTCGATCGCTTTATCTAAAGCCTGATCTTCGTTAAATTCTTTCGTTCTTGCCATAACTTCAAAATTAAATTCTTTTGCAAAGATACTAAAAATACGGAACGATTGTTCCTGAATTAGTCAAAAAATTATAATACTGTGTTTACAGTAAGTCCACCATCTACTACGATTTCTGTTCCTGTAATGAATGAAGCATCATCTGAAGCTAAGAAACTAACTGTTTTTGCTACTTCTGAAGCCTGTCCAAAACGTTTCAATAAAATCTTTTGTCCTAAAGCAGCTCCCAAACCTTCTACTTCTTCTTTTTCTAAACCAACTTTACCATACAAAGGAGTTTCGATTGGACCAGGAGAAACCGCATTTACTCTGATTTTTCTTGGCGCCAATTCTCCGGCAAATATTCGGTTTAAAGATAAAACAGCTGCTTTACTTGCTCCGTATACACTTGAACCCGGCATTCCTAATTGCGCATTTACTGAAGTATTAAAGATAATAGAACCACCATCGTTTAAAATTGGCAGTACTTTTTGAACTGTAAAATAAACTCCTTTTACATTCACATTCATAATACTGTCATAATGTTCTTCTGTAGCCACATCAACTGGAGCGAAAGCTGCAATTCCTGCATTTAGAAATAAGATATCTACTTTTCCAAACTGAGCTTTTACTTGTTCTACCAAACTATCAATAGATTTTAGATCCGATTGGTCTGCTACAATTCCGGTAACATTCAATTCTTTTTCGGCTTGAGCCAAAGCTTCTTTGTTTCTTCCTGTTACAATTACTTTTGCCCCTTTTGCTACTAAATCTGCAGCAGCTGCGTAGCCAATTCCGCTATTTCCACCAGTTACAATTGCTACTTTGTTTTCTAAATTTTTCATTTTTATTATTATTTAAATTATTGATTATTGAATTATTATGGTACAAAGATACAATAACGGAACGATCGTTCCGTTATTATTAAAGTTAATATTTCGTTAAAATAAAAAATAAACCTGAAAGCACTGATTTACAGACAATAAAACCTATCGAACTATAGAGGAAAGAAATAATAAAATGTCGTACATTCTTAATATTTGCTTAATTTTGTAGTTCAAAAAAAACTTAACATGGATATTCATTTACCTAAAGAAAGTCCCTTTAAAACCATAATTTCATTTCATAAATTAATCGAATCTCTTGAAGAAATTGCTTTATCAAATGTAGATTACCGAGCAAACTACGCCAAGGCCTTATTAAAACAAATAGAAACCATCCCGGAATTTAGAACCGGTATTCAGGATTTTTCGATCATTAAAAACAATGAAGCTTTAATCAAAAATTTATTAGCCGATTTGTTCCCGACTGCTTTAACAAATAATGAAATTAAAGCCGTTACGATTCCGTTTCAAAATGTATCTTTCAATTATACCGACCGTTTCAAAAAAATCCTGCGCAATGCCGGTGATGAGTTTTATATGGAAATTCGTGATTTTGATGATCATCAATTCTATATCAATAATTGCTGTCTTATTTTAGGAGTATATTACAAACAAAGAATAGATTTTAATAAACCATTCTTTTATGATATTCCGGATGAAGAAGGAGTCGAAAAGCATTATCGCATTTTGTACAATGCTGATTTTATGGAAATCATTCCAAATGAAAATTCTATAGATCTTACTCAGGATGAAATCAACTTATTGATTGATAATTATAATGACATTGACCTTTGGAAAGAGAAATTCCCTCCGGGAAGCTGGACTTTAAAAGGATTCGGAATCGTTTCTTTGTTTGACGCAACAATAGAAAGTGCTATTTCAAATTTAAAAAGTAATTTATTAAAACCTGATTCTAAAACCGTTGCAACAGATGAAATTGTTACAAACATTTTTAGATCAATATTTAAAGTTCCAGATTTAAGAGTTGGTTTTATAGTGTATAATCCGGAAGAAGAAAAATTTCTAAGACCGCTTAAATTCGATCATCAGCTACAAAGTTTTCTGCTTACCAGCGATCAGGAAATCGACTGTAAAAATGCTTTTTTTGGCTGTTCATTCGAAAATCTTCTCGACAATAAAGAGCTATTTGTAATTTCTGATGTAAAAAAATTCATCGAAGAATCGTCTAACAAAAAACTGGGCGAACATTTATTAAAACAAGGTATTCAGAGTTGTGTTTTTGCGCCTGTTATAAAAGACGATCATTTATTGGGTGTTGTAGAATTGGTTTCTTCGACTGTTAGGGATTTAAATAGTATAAATGCGACTAAACTCGAATTGGTACTTCCCTACTTAACCGATACCATCGATCGCTATAATACAGATATGCAGCATCAGATTGCATCAATTATTCAGCGTGAATATACTACGATTCACCCAAGTGTGTATTGGAAATTCAAGAAAGAATCTCAAAACTATTTTCAGAATACCAATCAAACAAAAGATTATATTTTTAAAGAAATTGTCTTTAAAAATGTATATCCGTTATACGGTCAGATCGATATCAAAGGTTCGTCTGAACATCGAAATGAAACCGTAAAAAGAGATCTTAAAAATCAATTAACGGCTTTATTGAAGATTTTTGAATCTCAGGATCCTAACACCAACTTAGTCCTTTTAGAACAAAGAAAATTTGAGTTAGAATCGTTCCGCGACGAATTAGATGCTCCGTTAAAAGCGGATACTGAACAATATATTCAGCGTTATATCGAAGAAGAAATTCACCCTCTTTTAAAGAATACAAAAGAAACTCAAAAGAGCGAAAAACTGGAACGTTTGTATTTTGAAAGTCTCGACGAAAAAAGCGGATTGTTCTATCAGGAAAGAAAGAAGTTTGACAACGCTATGTCTATCATCAACAAAAGATTAGCAACTGTACTGGATAAAAAACAAGTTGAAGCGCAGGAAATATATCCGCATTATTACGAGCGTTTTAAAACCGATGGTGTAGAACACAATCTTTATATAGGAGCATCAATTGCGCCAACAAAACCTTTCGATATTATGTATTTGCACAATTTGCGTTTGTGGCAATTACAGACTTTATGCGAAATGGAGCTGGAACATCATCAACTAAAAGAATCGTTGCCTTATGAACTCGATGTAACTTCGCTGATTTTAGTATTTAGTGCGCCGCTTTCTATTCGTTTTAGAATGGATGAAAAACGTTTTGATGTAGACGGAACTTATAATGCAAGATATGAAGTCGTTAAAAAACGTATCGACAAATCGAACATTAAGGGAACAAACGAGCGTATTACAGAAAAAGAAAAAATTACAATTGTATATTCTCAAAACAGCGAAGAAGCCGAATATTTAAAATACATTAAATACCTGCAACATAAAAAAATCCTGGAACCATCAATAGAACAATTTGAGGTCGAAGATCTTCAGGGGGTTTCCGGATTGAGAGCGATTCGCGTAAAAGTGATCAATAACAATGCAAATCCGGTAAAACAAAAAATTACCTATCAGGATTTATTAGACGAGCTTAATTAACTATTGAAGCATATTTAATATGCTCATTTTTGTCATCTCTTCGAACAAGGACAAGGTTTTCGCAATCTTGTCATCCTGACGCAGGAAGGATCACACTAGAAACTCGAAAGAAAATCAACAATCTTTATCGAGTTTTTTGTGTGATCTCTCGTTCCTCGAGATGACAAGATTGTGGTTGTCTTGCGAAATTAATTTTAACACATAGAAACATAGTTTCTGAAACTTAAAAAAGGCGTTTTACTTACCTAAACAAACATAGCTATGTGTTAAGAAACTTGTTTCTTTTTTAAATTCTCTTTTTTAATCTTTAAAAATAAATCTATGTTTCTATGTGTTTAATTGTTCAAAGAATAAGAAATTAAATTGATTTAAAAGCGATTACAAAAGCAATTACCGTAATAATAATTCCTATCATAAAAAAGTTGTAGGCAATGCGCAGTAAATTGTATTTACGCTGCAAAACCAATCCCAGATAATATAAATCTTTAATCATGGTCGAATAAAGATAATCGCGGTCTTTCATCATTTCGTTCATTGCCCAATCGTATTCTTCGAGTGGCATTTTATAGAAATTTCCAAAAAACAATAAGTTTATCTTTTTTGCCTCTATATCTTCACGTGTAAAAACCCCCGTAGTAACTTTTGGTCTTGTAGAAAGAATGGCAAAAATAATAGTGATCACACTCGAAATAAGCATTATAAAAGTCGGAATAACCAAATGCGCATTCTTTGGACTATCTAATTTCGGAATAATCGATGAAAGTGCAATCGAAATAATAATCGCATTTACAGACAATAAAATATTGGCTTTACTATCGGCAATTCCGCTTAAGCGTGTATGATTTCCTAAAGTTACGCGAAACAAAGTATCAACACCACGATCCGGTTTTTCGATCTTATCTTTCTTTTTATTTTCTTCTTCTATTTTGTCTGCTTCTTTCTTTTTTTGCTTTTCGATTTTCTTTTGCACAAGAAGCAAATTTTTCTCTTTTAAAGGCTGCCATTTTCTAATCGCATAATCGGTATAAAATCGATGTTTGTTCATTAAAAAATTAAAATTCTCTTTTGCCCATTCAACATTAGAAAAATTCAAATCCCAGGTATTTTTCAATTCAATACGCAATAACTCACAAGTTGTTTCATATTCTGCTCCCATAATATGGGCAAAATCAGCATCTTTAATAATCTTCTCTAAATGCGTTTTCGGAATATATTCTTTTACGGTAGCCAAAATCAAACTCGAAACCGTTGCGATAAATTCGTCTGATTGTTCTTTTTCTTTCAAAAAAGCTGTGGCAATTTTTACACTTTCTGCTTCGTGATTTTCATAGCCTACTATATAACCTGTATCATGAAACCAAGCAGCAACAAGAAGCATTTCTTTCTCATCTCCTTTAACATCTTCCTTTTTACACAGCTCTTTTACCGCATTTACTACAGTTAAAGTATGGTTAAAATTATGATAAGAATATAGATTAGAAAGTTTATCTTTGAGTAAATTACTGACGAAATCTTCGGATTGTTCTATTAGATTCATGGAGATTTTTTTTATACTACTAAATTATGAAATTGTTTTTGGATAATCATTTTATTACTAAAATTAAAAACCGGTCTTTAGCAATTGTTGCATTGTTACTGGTTTATTCGTGTGCGACGCATAAAGCGCAATACGGAAAAAATGTTAGTGCCAACGAAACGGAAAACGCAACTGATACTATAAAAATTGCACATACCATTTATTTAGTTGGTGATGCCGGAAATGCAGATGAAGAACAAGCGCAGCAAACGCTTGAACTATTGCATCAAAAATTAAAGAAATCGAACAAAAAAGCGACCTTATTATTTTTGGGAGATAACATTTATCCTAAAGGTTTCCCGAGTGATGATAATGCCGCAGAAAAAGCTTTGGCTGAAACAAAACTAACGAACCAACTAAAACTTACTAAAGATTTTAAAGGAAAAACAATCTTTATTCCGGGAAATCATGATTGGTACAACGGTATAAAAGGCCTAGAACGTCAGGCTAGTTTTGTAACGAAATATCTAAACGATAAAAAAGCTTTTTTACCCAGAAAGAGTTGTGCTATAGAAGATGTAAAAATTGACAGTACCACTACGTTGATTACGGTTGATAGCGAATGGTTCCTGGAAGATTGGGACAATCACCCGACTATCAATGACGATTGTGATATTAAAACAAGAGAAGATTTTTTTGATCAATTAGAAAATCTCTTAAATAAAAATCAGGAAAAAACAGTTGTTCTGGCTATTCATCATCCTTTAATGAGTAACGGAACTCACGGCGGGCAATTTTCATTAGAAAAACAATTATTTCCTTTAGAACAAAAAATTCCATTACCCGTAATTGGATCATTTATCAACTTGCTTAGAAAAACATCCGGAGCAAGTCCGCAGGATATTCAGAATAAGCAATATACTATTTATGCAAAGAGAATTAAAACCCTTTTACAAAAACAAAAAAATGTAATCGTTGTTTCCGGACATGATCACAACCTTCAGTATGTAAACAAAGAAAATATTCAGCAAATTATTAGTGGCGCAGGATCGAAATCTGAAGCGGCAAGAGCCATAAATCCTACTGAGTTTTCGTATGGAGGAAATGGATATGTGACGTTAACTTTGTTTAAAAGTGGTGATGCAAAAGTGTCCTTTTTTGGAAATGAAAACAATAAAGAAAAATTACTTTTTGAACATGAAATTATAAAGGCAAAAGAAATTAATTGGGCAGCCACGGTAGATAATAAATTTCCCGCTACTGTAGATACTTCTATTTATTCTGCAAAAATGACCCATAAAAGTATGTTTCATAAATTTTTATTCGGAAATCATTACAGAAAATATTACAGCTTACCAATAGAAGCCAAAACCGCTACTTTAGATACTTTAATGGGCGGCCTGAAACCTATTCGCGAAGGCGGAGGACATCAATCTGTATCCTTAAGAGTATCTGATCCTAAAGGAAGAGAATACGTAATGCGTGCCTTGAAAAAAAGTGCCACCGTATTTTTGCAATCGGTAGCTTTTAAAGATCAATATGTGGTTAATGATTTTGAGGATACGTATGCTGAGAACTTCTTGTTTGATTTTTACACTACTTCTCATCCGTATACTACGTTTGCGATTGGCAGTATGTCGGACCAGATTGGTTTGGCGCACACCAATCCGGTTTTATATTACATCCCAAAACAAAATGCATTAAAAGAGTTTAACTCGAACTTTGGAGATCAGCTTTATATGGTCGAAGAAAGACCAGCTGATAATCATTTGGATGCTAAAAATTTTGGTAATCCAACCAATATTATCAGTACGGAGGATATGATGAAAAATCTTCATAAAGATGAGAAATACAGCGTTGATGAAGATGCATACATAAAAGCACGTTTGTTTGACATGCTTATTGGCGATTGGGACAGACATAGTGATCAATGGCGTTGGGCAGAACATAAAAAAGGCAATAAAGTGATTTATGAGCCAATTCCTCGTGACCGTGATCAGGCTTTTGTAAAATATGACGGAACTTTACTTTCGCTTTTAATGAATATTCCGGCGCTACGCCACATGAGAACTTTCAAAAATAAAATTGATAACGTAAAGTGGCTCAACAGAGAACCTTATCCTATGGATTTGGCTTTTTTAAGAACTGCCGAAGAGAAAGACTGGATTGCTCAGGCGAAATACATTCAGGAAAACTTATCGGATAGTGATATCGACAAAGCTTTTAAAAATTTACCAAAAGAAGTTCAGGACGCCACAATTGACGATATCAAGAACAAATTAAAAAACAGAAAGAAAGATCTTCAAAAATATGCTTCAGAGTATTTTGATGTTTTAAGCCATACGGTAATGATTGCCGGAACGGATAAAAAAGATAAATTCGTCATTAACCACAATGCTAAAAAAAGCATCGAAATTCAGGTTTACCGAGTTAAGAAAGAAGGCGATGAATTAGTATACACAAAAACGGTAACGGATTCTAAAACTAAAAATCTTTGGATTTATGGTTTAGATGATAATGATGTTTTTGAAGTAATTGGCGATCAGAAATCAAACATAAAAATTCGTCTGATTGGTGGTCAGAACAATGATACGTACAACATCAAAAACGGAAAAAGGGTTATTGTTTATGATTTTAAATCAAAAGAAAACACCTATAATCTGGATGCTAAAACGAGAACGCAACTAACAGATGATTATGACGTAAACTTATACAATTACGAAAGACCTAAATACAATGTTGTGTCCGGATTACCAAATATTGGGTACAACCCTGATGATGGTGTAAAAGTGGGTATTAATTTAAATTATACGGTAAACAACTTCAAACAGAATCCTTATACGCAAAGACACGTTTTAAACGCTTTCTATTATTTTGCAACTGGAGGTTTAGAGTTTAATTATGTAGCACATTTTCCTGGTTTGTTAGGTAAATGGGTGATTGATGTTGAATCGCAATATACTACGCCAAATTTTGCCGTAAACTATTTTGGATACGGAAATGAATCTGTAAATAATACGGAAGAATTTGGAATGGATTATAACCGTGTTCGCATTCAGAGATTTAATCTTTCGGGAGCTATTAGACATGTTGGCAGATACGGAAGCGAATTTAGTATTCAGCCAATGCTACAACAAATGAGAGTGGAAGAAACGGATAACAGATATATTGATACTCCAAACATTATTAACCCGATCGTTTTTGATAGTCAGGTTTATGGTGGTGCAAAAATTAAATACCTGTTTAAAAATGCCGATTTTGCTGCTAAGCCTACTTTAGGCGTTGCTTTTATGGCTTCGGCAACATGGTTGTCTAATTTAGATAATACGAAACAAAACTTCCCTACGATTGAAAGCTTTTTAGGATTTACTCATAAAATTGACCATAACGGAAAATTAGTTTTGGCTACAATTTTAAAAGGGAAAGCGATCTTAAACAACAATTACGAATTTTATCAAGGGGCTACTTTAGGTGGAGATACTGATTTGCGTGGTTATAGAAATGAGCGCTTTTTAGGAAGTTCTTATTTCTCTCAAAGTACTGATTTACGATTAAGTCTTGGAAAAATACGCAAGACAATTGCTCCTCTAACTTACGGAATTCTTGGTGGTTTTGATTACGGAAGGGTTTGGCTTGATGGCGAAAGTTCAAGAAAATGGCATCAGGATTATGGTGGCGGAATCTGGATGAATGCCATAAATGTTTTAACCGCAAGAGTTTCGTACTTTAAATCTCCTGACGAAGAAGGAAGAGTTATTTTTGGAGCGGCATATAGTTTTTAAGAAAGGCACTAAGGTTCTGAGGCGCCAAGAGGCTAAGATTCTTAATAAAGGTTCAAAGTAGCAGAGGCTCAAAGGAACAAAGCTATAGCCACGAAATCACGAATTATTTGTAATTAAAATTCGTGAATTCGTGGCTATTTTTTTTTAGATTTCTTAGTTTTCAAATTAAAAAACTTAGCAACTTAGTATCTTAGACACTTAGCGGCTTAAAGTAAACTCATAAACATTCCCTCCTACTTTATTTGTTTTTTCGTCGGCAATCAATAATGTGTTGTTGTCTTTGAAAACTATTGCTTCTTTTTGCGAAAAGTGATTCAGTTTTATTTCGGTTTGAGATCCTTTATGAAATAAATCTCCTTTGTAACCTTTAAATAAAACAATTTTATCGTGACTTAATAAAACTACTTTTTTCCCGTCAGGGCTAATGGTAGCACTTGTCAGAACACAATGATTGTAATTATTACAAGTTTTAAATTCGCCTATTTTAGTTGCTTTTTGAGTTCCGGGAGCGTTTAGAATTTTGTATATAAAAGCTGTTCCGTCGAAACCTTTACTTCTGTTTTTTGTAAAAAGGTAAAAGTAATTTCCGTGTTCAAAAAAACCTTCTACATCATAGAACATTTCTTTTTTCTTTGGCGGAAATTCGGTTTGTTCCGGATAAGAAAATGAGATTTTATATTCGGCTACAGCCGCATCTTTATTCAACTGATTTTTATTGACTTTGTAAATACACAAATCTTTACGTTCGTTGTCATTATTTCCAAAATCTCCAATATAAATATTACCGCTTTTATCTTTGGTAATATCCTCCCAATCTACGTTTGTAGCGTTTGTAATGGTAATAGTTTTAGCCACTTTACCTTGAGAATTTATAGCATAGATTGCGTTTTTATTTCCGCTGTCTTCTAAGGTATGAATGAGATTTGTTTCCGGGAAATACGTAATTCCTGAAACCTCTTTTAACTTTTTAGGTAGCGAATAAAGCGTTTTAAAATTATCATTTGATTGTTGCTGACAAGCTAGTAAAGCAATAGAAACTCCAAGTAAAAAAAACTTTTTCATATGATTATTTTTATTTTTTCAACCACATATTAAATGATTAAAAACTAGATTAAATGTGTATTTTTAAAATTGCGCGTGATAAACTCAAATGCTGCGAACATAACGTGCCCCATTGATTTGGCATTTTTAAATTTCATATCATTGGTATAACGGTATAATTCCATTTTTAGTTGATTTAAATGATCAACTGTCGAAATGGTATCATGACACATAATGTTCAATAATTTTGTAATTCTGGCTTCGGCAGAATGAATTCGTTTCGCCAAAATAGCTCTTTCTTCGTCTTTATATTGAATAACGGAACGATCCTCTAATTTCTCTTTAATCAGTTTCATCATTTGATAGTTCTCCTTAAAAAACTGCGGACGATACACTTTAAAATTCCCCTCATAACATTGCTGATCAAAATCTATCGCGCGAATTCGATACACGACCTGGTCAAAATCATGAATAGGAACAATTACATAATTATACGAACGCATATCGCCTAAAAGCCTGATCATGCAGCGTTCGTTAAATTTTACAAACTCTTTTGCTATTTGTGATTTTTCGGTTTCGGTAGAAGTATGCAGCAAAGTTTCCATAAAAATATCACCCGGAATCCCTACGATATGTTCTTCTATCAAAGTATCTCCAAAAACCAAAAAGTTTATTTTATCAGGCGATAAAATATCTTCCAGTTCCAGTCCGTAAATTCGGGAAGCATCTGCTTTTTTTATATAAAAATGAACGTAGTTATCATTGAGAATATTACGCACTTTTACTCTGAAGGGTTTTGAGTTTCCAAACGTACAAAAATCGATAGCATCAACATTTAAGTACTGAATGATATCATTATTTCCGTCAGAATGCAGCAGCGAATAAATCTTTTTTAAATTCAAATCAATTTCCTCACGGTCAAATTCCCCGTAATAAACACGAGTCCATAAAGTATCTTCTCCGTTTTTATCATATAAATTGATAGCACCAGAAAATCGTAATAAATCATCATAGAACACTGATACTTTCGAAATACGCTCATATCGATCTAAATAACTTATAAGAGCTGGTGTCAAAGGGTACGATGGTTTTTTTAAAACCATTAAAGGTTCGCTCATTTTGAATATCTTTATTACAAATTTACATTAAATAAAATTTAGCGTAACAATAAACAACTTGAATCGTCATACTTAAAACTAAAACCGAAATAAATTTGGAAACCATACTTACTATTGAGAATCTTCATAAAAGATACGGGCGTATTCAGGCCTTAAAAAATGTTTCTTTTGAAATACAAAAAGGCCGTGTTTATGGCATTTTAGGTCCTAACGGAAGCGGAAAATCGACTACTTTAGGAATTGTCCTGAACGTTGTAAATCGTACCTCCGGGAACTACAGCTGGTTTGGAGGGAAAGTTCAGACTCATGAAGCCTTAAAAAAAGTGGGCGCAATTATCGAAAGACCTAACTTTTACCCGTACATGACGGCCGAAGAAAACCTGAAACTGGTTTGTAAAATAAAAAGCATTAATTATGCTAAAATCAACGAAAAACTGGATCTGGTTGGTTTAACTGAAAGAAAAGACAGCAAGTTCAGTACTTTTTCGTTAGGGATGAAACAGCGTTTGGCCATTGCATCGGCGCTTTTAAACGATCCTGAAATTTTAATTTTAGATGAACCTACCAATGGTTTGGATCCGCAGGGAATTCATCAGATTAGGGATATCATTAAAAAAATTGCTTCACAAGGAACAACTATTTTATTGGCTTCGCACTTATTAGATGAAGTCGAAAAAGTATGTTCGCATGTAATTGTTTTAAGAAAAGGAGAAATTTTATATTCAGGTTCTGTTGATGGAATGTCAGCAAATGAAGGCTTTTTTGAAATTATGGCTGATGATAATCTAACACTTAAAAATGCTTTACCCCTACATCCTTCGATAGACAGAATAACTGAAGAAGACGGGAAAATTTTAGTTTATTTAAAATCAGATTTATCAGCAGCAGAACTTAATCAGTTTTTATTTTCTAAAAACATTACGTTGAGCCATTTAGTAAAACGTAAAAATAGTTTAGAAGCTCAATTTTTAGAATTAACCAAAAACGCCACTACCCAAAACAACTAAACCATGAACAGACTTATCTCTATAGAATTACAAAAAATCTGGAAAAACAAAGCCAGTCGTGTCCTTACTTTAACCTATTTCATTTTACTTTCGTTTATTGCATTAATTGCTTCTATAAAATTTGATATAGGACCAATTCATATCGATCCTTCAGAAATGGGAATTTTTAATTTTCCGTTTATCTGGCATTTTAATACTTATTTTGCCGCCTGGCTTAAATTTTTCCTGGCCATTGTTATCGTATCAATGATGGCAAATGAATATAGTTACGGCACTTTAAAACAAAATTTAATTGACGGTTTAAGCAAAAAAGAATTTATTTTATCCAAATTCTTAACTGTTGTACTTTTTGCATTAGGCTCTACAGTTTTCGTTTTCATCATGACTTTAATTCTGGGATATTCTTTTTCATCTTACACTGAATTTGGTATCGTTTTTAGTGAATTACAATACTTACTAGCCTTTTTCGTAAAATTACTAGGATTCTTTTCTTTTTGTCTATTTTTAGGTATCTTAGTAAAACGATCTGCTTTTGCCTTGGGTTTTTTATTAGTGTGGATTTTTATTGAATCGATAATAAAAGGTCTTTTAGTATTTCAAATCTTCCCGGAAAGCAATATAGGGTATAAGATTATCCAGTTTTTACCGTTAGAAGCGATGTCTAATTTAATTGTTGAACCCGTTTCAAGATTATCGTTAATAAAAAGTATCGGAACGCAAATGGGAGTAGAAAACACTAAAGATTATGGCGTACACTTTCTTTCGATTTTGATCGTTTTAGTATGGACTTTCTTATTTATATATTTTTCTTACAAATTACTAAAAAAACGGGATTTGTAGTATATTTGTCGGGCTATGAATTATTTTAAAATTTGTTTTTTTGTTTTATCTATGTGCTTTATATCCGTAAAGATAAAAGCACAGAATATAACTATTGACGATACAAAAACTCCTCAGCAGCTAATTGAGAATATTTTAATAAATAGCTCATGTGCTGCTGCTTCAAACTCGACAGGCAATGGAGATACATTTAGACCCGGCAGACAAAGTTTTGCTTATTTTAATCGAAACGGAAGCAATTTCCCATTTGAAGAAGGTATAGTCTTAGTATCATCAACAAGTCAAAGTGCAATCGGACCGTTTATTAGTGACCCCAACGAGGGGCAGAATGACAGTGATATGTGGAGGGGCGACAGCGATCTCGACGAAATACTTGGTATTACTTCTTTAAATACAACAGTCTTAGAATTTGATTTTATTGCTTATACAACTTCATTAAGCTTTAACTATATTTTTGCTTCGAATGAATATCAATACAATTATCCTTGTGAGTTTTCTGATGGATTTGCATTTTTAATCAAAGAAGCCGGCACTACTGATCCTTATAAAAATTTAGCTGTACTACCTAATACGAGTACCCCTATTTCTTCTATAAATATTCGCCCAAAAATTGAACCTGGAACAAGACCTGGTGGTCTTAAATACACAGGATGTGATGCTTCAAACCTCAATTATTTTAATGGCACAAATAATAATAACAGCCCTGTAAATTATGCTGGGCAAACTGTCATTATGACTGCAGAAGGCACAGTTGATACGGGAAAAACATATCATGTAAAGCTAGTAATAGGAGATGCTTCATATAAATTTCAGAATTCAGCAATTTTTCTCGAGGCCGGAAGTTTTGCATCAAAAATTGTTCTTGGTCAAGACCGTACAATTGCCACCGATAATCCTGCTTGTTTTGGTGAAAAAATTCTATTAGATAGCAAATTAACAACTGCTGATTACACTTTTAAATGGTATAAAAAAGATGACCCAAGCACTATCTTGAGTACAAATTCAACTTTTGAAGTCACAGAGTCCGGAAATTATAAAATTGAAGCTACGGTAAAAGGTACCACATGTATATTATCTGGACAAATTAAAATTGAATACGCACCGGAAATATTAACAACTAATACTCCTTTATTACAATGCGATGATGATACTGACGGGATTACTGTTTTTAACCTGACAAAAGTTAATGACATTGTAAAAAACAATGTTGCAGAAATCTTAAACAAAGGTTATTACGAATCATTAGCAGATGCTCAAACCAAAACAAATCCAATTTTAGTACCTGAAAAATATACGAATAAAACGCTTGATCAAATTGTTTTTGCAAGAATTGAAAATAAATACGGCTGTTTTGCAACTGCCGAAGTAACACTAAAAGTATCTACCGAAATAATTCCGGATCAAAATCCTATTGAAACTTGTGATCGTGATGATAAACAAGACGGACTCTATCAATTTGATCTGAATGCACAAGTAACGCCTCAAGTCTCAACAGGGTTACCTGCAGGGTTAGTTTTTAATTATTTTTTAAATACTGATGATGCGTTGAACGACGCCAATAAACTACCTAATATTTTTAAAAACACTGTCGCTTTTAGCCAGACTATTTACGCTAAAGCTACAAACGGAGCCGACTGTTTTGACATTGTTCCTGTTACTCTTGTTGTAAATACTTTTGATCCTCCTAATTTTGAAGATGAAGCAAAAATATTATGCAAAGGAGACCAAATCACCTTAAGTGTTGCTATAGGCTTTGTAAGTTATTTATGGAACACAGGAAGCACCGATACTTCTATAGAAGTTAATACTGCGGGAGATTATTCTGTAATCGTTACCGATACAAAAGGTTGCGAAAAAACAAAGAAATTTAAAGTCATTTTATCTGAACCTGCCTTGGTAACCGATGCCGTTGTTAAAGACTTTTCAGGAGTAGATAACTCTGTATTAATAAAATATACAGGAGTTGGTAATTATGAATTTTCATTAGACGGAAATGTTTTTCAGGACGATGCGTTATTTACTGGTGTCAGACCAGGAATTTACAACGCAATTGCCCGCGATAAAAACGGATGCGGATTGTCGAATACATTTTTATTCTATGTTGTAGATTATCCCCGATTTTTTACCCCTAACGGAGATGGATATAATGACTTATGGTTTATTACCAAACTAATTGAACTTCCTGACTACAAAATTTTAATTTTCGATCGCTACGGAAAATTACTAAAAGAAACGAATCAAAACAGTGCAGGATGGAATGGCATCTACAATGGTCAACAACTACCAGCAGATGACTATTGGTTCACACTTCAATTTGTTGATGGCAAAATTGTAAAAGGTCATTTTAGTTTAAAAAGATGATACTAAATATCAGTCGCAACAAAGAAATAAGATTCATTTTTAACACAAATAAAAACTTATAACAACATAAAGCTTGTTTTTAAAATAAAATTCGCAAAAAACAAGAAAAACAAAACGCTTTATAAATAATAAAAAACTGGATATTATCTTATATTTACCTCTTAATCCTATAAGATGAATCTAGTTAAAATTGCATTTGTTTTATTTTTATTTTCTACTAATTTTTATGCCCAAAATGATTGTAAAGATGCAATTATAGTATGCGGTAATTCAGGATTTCAAGGCCTGAACGCAAATGGTCCGGGTGAAATTGTAGAATATACCCCATCAGACAATAGTTGTTTCGCTACTGAAAACAATAGCATTTGGTTAAAACTCTCTATAAAAACCTCTGGTACTTTAGGTTTTATTTTAACCCCCGAAAGCCATAATATTGTTGTCGATTTTGATTTTTTGGTTTTTGGTCCAAATGCAAGTTGCAATTTTTTGGGTCAATCTATTCGTTGCTCAACAACAAATCCGGCTGCAGCCAGATTGCCAGATAATACCACCGGTATGACAGGCGAATATTTTGACACAGTCGAAGGTCCGGCAGAAAAGGGAAATGGTTTTGTAAAATGGCTGGATGTTAATGCCGGCGAAAGTTATTTTATTGTAATTGACAGATTTACAGGAAACAGTAACTTTTCGTTAGAATGGTTGGGTACAGCAACATTTGACGATCCTCCGAGTATTAATGTGCCATCCGCAGATGCAATGAATCTTGAAAAGTCAGATTTCAGCGGAGAAACTAATCCAGAATTAAGTTTTGATTTAACCCAAAATACTCCCACAATAATAGGATCTCAAAATGACGTGGAAGTTACCTACCACACTTCTTCTAATGATGCGATACTTAATTTGAACGCAATCGAAAATCCGGCAGATTTTAAAAATACAAGCAGTCCGCAAATTGTATATGCCCGTATCACTAATACCAAAACAAAATGTTATAATTGGACTTCATTCAATCTAAAAATAAGTGACAAACTAGTTTTCCCGAATACAAAAATAAACATCTGCGATAACAACGATTCAAACTCAACTGATGGGAAAACAGCATTTAATTTGAATGAAGTAACTACTGGCATTTTTGGCAATCAGAGTACAAAAGAATTAACGTTCAAATACTACCTGACAAAAAATGATGCCGAAACTGATACAAATTCATTAGCAAGTCCTTTCTTAAACACAATACCGTACCAACAGTCGATATTTTTAAAAGCAGCAAACAGCAAGACCAATGTTGCAATACAAGAAATTCAGATCATTATAAATACTCCTCCGGAAATAACTAATACAACTTTAATTCAGTGTGATGCAGGCAAAAACACGAATGGTTTGGTATTATTTAATTTAAAAGAGGCTAACGCATCTCTAACAAATAATAATTCTGATCTCGAAACACTTTTCTTTTTAACTAATGACGACGCAGCAAATAACAACAATTCATTAGCAACTGAATATAAAAACATTAGCAACCCTCAAAATCTTTTTGTCAGGGTTACGAATACAAAAACAAAATGTTACAGCATAAGTACTTTAACATTAAAAACTAATGTAATTACGGAATCAATATACAATCTCGATGCAGTTTGCGATGATGACGGAATTGAAGATGGAATACATTTATTTAATTTAACAAATGCCAACATTCCATTAGCAGCTTCACAAACTATAAAATATTACGCCAGTGAAGACGATGCATTATTAGAAAAAAATGCTATCGAAACACCCGCTTCTTATTTAAACCAAATACCGTACAATCAAGATGTCTATGCAAGAATAGAAGAAGGAAATGATTGTTATGGTATTAATACCATAAAATTACAAGTAAACAAATTACCAAAAATCGAACCTGACACTGTAACCAATGTATGCGAAAATCTTCCGTTATATAAAGCGCATTTAAAAGCAGGAATAACTGATATTGCCTCTATTACTGATTTTACCTTTAAATGGTATAGAGATGGCATAAATATACCTGATGAGATCGCTTCTGTATTAGATGTCAACCAAATTGGTAGTTACGCAGTAGAAATAACCAACAAAACAAATTGCACAAAAACCAGAACCATTGAAGTAACTGCATCAAACGCGGCAAGCATTAAAAATATAGAAGTAATCGATTTATTAGAAAGCGATTCAAATCAAATAACGGTTAATGTATCAGGAAAAGGCGATTATGAATATAGTTTAAATGAGCCAAACGGCCCTTTTCAGGAGTCAAATACTTTTAGCAATCTTAAACCCGGATTTTATGAAGTATATGTCAATGATAAAAAAAATTGCGGAACGGTACATAAAACCGCTGCACTTATAGGCGCCCCGAAATTCTTTACTCCAAATGCCGATGGGTACAACGATAACTGGAATTTAATAGGCCTGGATACCTCTATTAACAAAAATGCAATTATTTATATATACGACAGATTTGGAAAACTATTAAAACAAATAGGTACTTCTGATACAGGTTGGGATGGTACGTTTGCAGGAACTCCTCTTCCATCAGATGATTATTGGTATACTATAAAATTAGACGATAACAGAGAAGCTAAAGGTCATTTTAGTTTAAAAAGATAACACTTTAAACAAACTTCAAATTTTTAAAATTCCAAATTCCAAATTATCACTTAGAACTTATTTTATAGAAAAAATCCCAAACTTCTGAAGGAATTTGGGATTTTTATATTGAATTATTCCGAAATTTCGAAATTAGATTTTAAATCTTTTTCTATCAGTTTCTGTCAAATAGATTTTTCTCAAACGAATAGATTTTGGAGTTACCTCTACATATTCATCTTTTTGAATGTACTCTAAAGCTTCCTCTAATGAGAAAATAATTGGAGGGATAATTCTTGCTTTTTCATCATTTCCAGAAGAACGAACGTTAGATTGTTTTTTCTCTTTCGTTACGTTTACACACATATCATCAGCACGAGAGTTTTCACCAATTACCTGACCTTCGTAAATTTCGGTATTTGGTTCAACAAAAAACTTACCACGATCTTGTAATTTATCGATAGAGTAAGGAATAGCTTTTCCTTTTTCCATAGAAATCAACGAACCTTTGTTACGTCCTGCAATTTCTCCTTTGTAAGGCTCATATCCAATAAAACGGTGTGCCATAATAGCCTCACCAGCTGTTGCAGTAAGCAATTGGTTACGTAATCCGATAATTCCACGAGATGGAATATTAAATTTCACAATCATACGGTCACCTTTAGTTTCCATAGAAAGCATTTCTCCTTTACGAATTGTAACGAATTCAACTGCTCTACCTGAAAGTGATTCTGGTAAATCGATTGTTAATTCCTCAATTGGCTCACATTTTTTACCATCAATTTCTTTGATGATAACTTGTGGCTGACCAATTTGTAACTCATACCCTTCTCTTCTCATTGTTTCAATAAGAACAGATAAGTGAAGTACTCCACGACCAAAAACCATGAATTTATCTGCAGAATCAGTTTCACCTAACTTCATCGCTAAGTTTTTCTCTAATTCTTTTGTCAATCTTTCTCTAATATGACGAGATGTTACAAATTTACCCTCTTTACCAAAGAAAGGAGAGTCATTAATTGTAAACAACATACTCATTGTAGGCTCATCGATATCAATCGTTTTTAGACCTTCTGGATTTTCAAAATCAGCGATAGTATCACCAATTTCAAAACCTTCAACTCCAATGATTGCACAAATATCTCCAGCAATTACCTGAGATACTTTCTTACGGCCTAAACCTTCAAAAGTATGTAGTTCCTTGATACGAGATTTAGATACAGTACCATCTCTTTTTACTAATGAGATTGGCATCCCTTCGTTAAGAACTCCTCTTTCAAGACGACCAATAGCGATACGACCTGTAAAAGCAGAGAAATCTAAAGATGTAATCAACATTTGTGGTGTTCCTTCAGAAACTTTAGGAGCTGGTACATTTTCAACAACCATATCCAATAATGCTTCAACATTATCAGTTACGTTTTCCCAATGATCAGACATCCAGTTATTTTTAGCAGAACCATAAACTGTTGGGAAATCCAACTGCCATTCTTCAGCACCTAATTCAAACATTAAGTCAAAAACTTTCTCATGAACTTCTTCAGGAGTACAGTTTTCCTTATCAACTTTGTTGATAACTACACAAGGCTTCAAACCTAAGTCAATCGCTTTTTGTAATACAAAACGCGTTTGTGGCATTGGACCTTCAAAAGCATCAACTAGCAAACATACACCATCGGCCATGTTTAATACACGTTCTACTTCACCACCAAAATCGGCGTGGCCAGGAGTGTCAATAATATTGATTTTTGTTCCTTTATATTGAACTGATACGTTCTTTGAAGTAATTGTAATACCTCTCTCGCGCTCTAAATCGTTATTATCAAGAATTAAATCACCTGTGTTTTCGTTGTCACGAAATAATTGACAGTGATACATAATTTTATCAACCAAAGTGGTTTTACCGTGATCGACGTGGGCAATAATTGCAATGTTTCTAATAGATTCCATCTGTGATTTTTAATGGGTGCAAAGGTACACTTTATTTTGATATAAAAAACGTTTCTGCGATAGTTTGCGTATAGACAAGTAATTAGTTCGTTAAAACAATGTAAATTTTACCCTCAAATTGAACTTTCGTTATTGTTTAATTATAGTTAATTTAACTATATTTGAGTAATGAAAAGTAAAACTCTCCAAATTACTCTAGTTTACGTTATCATATCGCTAATTATGGCAATTCTCTGTCATAAAATACTTACTACCTACTTTTCTAAAATAGAATATTTTTATTTATTCTTCGTAAAAGACATCCTTTTTATACTTGCTACAGGATTTATTTTCAAATACATATTAGCTAAAAACGAGAACAGAAATATTTCTATTTTCGAAAAATTAAAGAGAACGAACGAAGAAATTAAAGAATCGAACGAAAAATACGACATAGTTGCAAAAGCAACAAGTGATACCATTTGGGATTGGAAAATTCAGGAAGACAGCATTAACTGGAACAAAGGAATCGAAAGTGTATTTGGTTATAATCCGGCAGACGTTGGAAAAACATCAAAATGGTGGTTTGACAAAATACATCCCGAAGACAGCATCAGAATGTCTATTAAACTATACTCCTTTATCGAGCAAAAAACTGAAAAATGGCAAGATCAATACCGCTTTAGATGCGCAGACGGAACTTATAAATATGTTCTTGACCGGGGATTTTTATTAAAAGACGAAAACGGAAGAGCCATAAGAATGATTGGAGCCATTCAGGATATCACCAAACAAAAAGAAGAAGAACAGCGACTAAAACTTCTTGAAACTGTAATTACACAATCTAAAGATTCTATACTAATTACTGAGGCAAACTCAGTAGATCGCAGAATTCCTAAAATTGTTTACGTAAATCCTGCCTTTTCGCACATGTCCGGATATCTTTCTCATGAAATAATCGGAAAATCTCCAAACATTTTCAAAGGACCAAAATCAGATTCAGAAGAATTAAAAAAACTATTAAGAGCCATAAAAAATAAAGAAGAGTGCTTAATAGAAACCATTAGTTATACCAAGAAAAAAGAAGAATATTGGGTTCGTTTTTCGATGATTCCTATTTTCAACAACGAAGAAAATATTTCACACTGGATCTCTATTCAAAGAGACATCACCGACGAGAAAAAATTAGAAACAGAAAAAGAACATCTTATTCGTGAACTTACCCAAAATAATAAAGACCTAAAACAATTCTCGTATATAACATCACACAATCTCAGAGCTCCTTTATCTAATTTAATCGGACTTCTCAATCTAATAGAAGATATTCCTGTAGAAAATCCGGAACTTCAGGAAATTCTTTCAGGCTTTACAAAATCAACTCATTTATTAAATGAAACTATCAATGATTTAGTAAAAGTTATTATCATCAAAGACAATCCTTCAATGCAAAAAGAGGAAGTCTCATTAAAAGAAGTTTTTGAAAATGTTTTTAGCCAATTATCTTTTCAAATCGAATTACACAAACCCATTATTAAACTCAAATTCGACAGAGTTCCGTTATTAAATACCAATAAAGCTTACATCGAAAGTATTTTACTTAATTTACTAACGAATTCTATAAAGTACAAATCAGAAAATAGAAAACTAAAAATCTCTATTACTGCCGAACAAGTAGACCATAAAGCAATCTTAACTTTTAAGGATAACGGAATTGGAATTGATCTGGAAAGAAACGGCGATAAAGTTTTCGGGCTATATCAAAGATTCCATAATTATCCCGACAGCAAAGGCTTAGGTTTGTATTTAGTAAAATCTCAGGTCGAAACGATGGGAGGAACAATTAGTATCGAAAGCGAAGTCAATAAAGGAACAACATTTACAATAACATTTAAAAATTAATTTATCATGCTCGAGCAAATTTTATGCATTGACGATGACCCAATCACGTTAATGTTATGCAAAAAAGTAATTTCGAAATCTTCATTTTCTAAAGAAATTATCACTGCTCAAAATGGCGAAGAAGCATTACACCATTTCAACACCTTAAAATACAACAAAAATAAGGCAAGCAAACCCGAATTAATTTTTTTAGATTTAAACATGCCGGTTATGGGCGGTTGGGAATTTCTAGATCATTTTACCTCTTCAGATTATACTGAATTCAACAGCGCTCGCGTAATTGTACTTTCTTCTACAATTGACCCTGATGATTTAGCCAAAGCAAAAAAGTACCCGATTATTATCGATTTCCTTTCAAAACCCATCACGCAACCAATGCTTGAATATCTTAAAAAGAAAATGGATCTTTAAAATAATAATGGCGTTTCCCTCCGGGCCGGGCTGTCTACTAAATCTTTTGTTCCGGAAAATCCGGCATAAGCCAGAACATTTTTTCCAATCACAAAAGGATACCGTTCCCATCCCTAACGCAAATAACAAAACTTAAAAAAAAATTAAAATTCCAAATCCCAAAAAACAGCACTCATAAATATAAAAAAACGCTACTCCACTAAGCTATTACGACAAAATAAAAAAATCCAAATTCCAACAACGCAAAGCTATTGGAATTTGTTTTTTTTTTATTTGGAATTTCTCCAGTTTTGTTCAAACGCAAAAAAGTCCTCTAAAAGAGGACTTTTTATATATTTTAGGAAATTGTAATTAATTACAATTTAGCAACATGCTTAGTTAATTTAGACTTCAAGTTAGAAGCTTTATTATCATGAATGATGTTCTTTTTAGCTAATTTATCAATCATAGAAATTACAGTTGATAATTTTGAAGCTGCATCAGATTTATCAGTAGCTAATCTTAATGCTTTAATAGCGTTACGAGTAGTTTTATGTTGGTATCTGTTAAGAACTCTTCTTTTTTCGTTACTTCTGATTCTTTTTAATGCTGACTTATGATTTGCCATTTTGTTTTAATTTTAGATGTAATAATTATTATAAATACTAGTTAAAAAAGAAAAACCTCCCACAATTGTAAAACAATCACTTTGGTTTTAACTAATAAAACAAAAATCGAGACACCAATTTTTATTTTACAAAACTTATTTACAACTAATTTTGTAGTCTGTAAGGGAATCGAACCCCTGTTACCAGGACGAAAGCCTGGAGTCCTAACCCCTAGACGAACAGACCATTATCGTTCTAAGTTTTTCTATATTTAAATAGAGGTATTATTGTAGCCCGTAGCGGAATCGAACCGCTCTTACATGGATGAAAACCATGCGTCCTAACCGATAGACGAACGGGCCATTTTAATTCTCATTATTTAAAGAACAATTTCGCAAAAAAAGTAGTAGCCCGTAGCGGAATCGAACCGCTCTTACATGGATGAAAACCATGCGTCCTAACCGATAGACGAACGGGCCTGCTTCTCTAATGCGGATGCAAAAATACAACTATTTTTAAGATGTACAATACCTGATGCAAAAAAAATTAAAAAAAATTAATATGCCTTTGCAAACAACACTCTTTTTGAGGATGGATTACCAGTAAACACACAGGTTCCCGCCTCTTCTTTACTATCCAAAGGAATACAACGAATTGTCGCTTTTGTCAAGTCTTTTATTTTCTCTTCAGTCTTAGCAGTACCGTCCCAATGAGCCGATACAAACCCTGCTTTACCGTCTAAAACTTCTTTAAATTCCTCAAAACTATTTACTTCCGTAATATGTGTATTACGATAGTCTAATGCTTTATTAAATAAATCAGTTTGAATCTGCTCTAACAAGTCATTTATATAAGTAACAATTCCTTCGCCGGAAACCGTCTCTTTTGTCAACGTATCTCGTCTTGCAACTTCAAAAGTTCCGTTTTCTAAATCTTTTGGTCCTACGGCAATTCTAACAGGAACTCCTTTTAATTCCCATTCAGCAAATTTGAATCCGGGTTTTTGAGTTGTTCTGTCGTCATATTTAACAGAGATTCTTAATTTCTTAAGTTTAGCCGTTAAATCATTTACTGCAGCTGTAATTTCAGCCAATTGCTCGTCTGTTTTATAAATAGGCACAATTACAACTTGTATTGGCGCTAAATTTGGAGGCAACACTAATCCCTGATCATCAGAATGCGTCATAACCAAAGCTCCCATTAAACGAGTAGAAACTCCCCAAGAGGTTCCCCACACGTGTTCTTGTTTCCCTTCAGCATTTGCAAACTTCACATCAAAAGCTTTTGCAAAGTTCTGACCTAAAAAGTGCGATGTTCCAGCTTGTAACGCTTTACCATCCTGCATCAAAGCCTCAATACAATAAGTTTCATCAGCTCCTGCAAAACGTTCTGTTTCTGTTTTAATACCTTTAACAACCGGAATCGCCATAAAGTCCTGAACAAAATCAGCATAAACATTCATCATCTTTTCAGATTCTTCTAATGCTTCTGCCTTTGTAGCATGCGCCGTATGTCCTTCCTGCCATAAAAACTCAGCAGTTCTTAAAAACAAACGCGTACGCATTTCCCAACGTACCACATTCGCCCATTGATTGATTAGCAAAGGTAAATCTCTATAAGATTGCACCCATCCTTTATAAGTAGACCAGATGATAGCCTCACTAGTAGGACGAACAATAAGCTCTTCCTCTAATTTAGCATTAGGATCCACCATTAGTTTTCCGGGTTTATCCGGATCATTTTTTAATCTATAATGTGTTACGATAGCACACTCTTTTGCAAATCCTTCTGCATTTTTCTCTTCAGCTTCAAACATGCTTTTCGGCACGAATAAAGGGAAGTACGCATTTTGATGTCCTGTTTCTTTAAACATTCGATCTAACTCCGCCTGTATTTTTTCCCAAATAGCATATCCGTATGGCTTAATAACCATACATCCTCTAACGCCTGAATTTTCGGCTAGATCTGCCTTTACAACCAGCTCGTTATACCATTTCGAATAATCTTCTGATCTTGTAGTGAGGTTCTTACTCATATTGAATAGTTTGGCACAAATTTTGTTTTATTAATTTTAACTAAATAGTTTGACAAAACTAACTATTTTTGTAATGTGCAACAATAAAAAACACCACAGATATGAAAACTTCTACATCTCTCCGCCAAAACTCAAGTCATTTTTACTTAATTGGAATATTGAGTTTTCTACTAGCATCGTGTGGTTCTTACCAAAATACTTCATATGGCGATAATGATGGAGTATATGGTGGTTCGACAAGAACGTATGCTCAAACAAATACCACAAGCACAAATAATCAATATAGAGATTACTTTAGATCATTGCAAGATGACAATCAGCCAACTGAAATTTTTACAGATGTTGACTCTTACGGCAATTATGCCGATAACGACAGCACACAAGCAGTTGCAACGGCTTACCCTGCCTGGGGAAGCGCGAATACAGATGTTTCTGTAAATGTTTACACTACTCCTACATGGTCAATGGGATTCGGACTTGGTTTCGGATATCCTTATTATGGATGGGGTTACGGAGGCGGCTATTGGGGCTACCCTGCATACGGTTGGGGTTACCCAGGATATTGGGGACCAGGATGGGGCTACCCAGGATACAGACCTTATTACGGATACAACAACTACTCTTATAGCTATGGAAGAAGAGGTTCTGCTGCTTATTACGGAGGAAGAAACTACGGCTACGACAGAAGCTATAGCAACAGAAACTACAGCAATAGAAGCTATAATAGCAACGGAAACTTTACTAACAGAAATTATAGCAACAGAAACTATACTACAAACAGAGGAAGTTACACCACAAACAGACAAAACAACGGATATTCTGACTTTAGAAGAAGTTCTACAAACGGAAGAACATACAATTCTTCGAGCCCAACTTTTACAAACAGAAGAAGCGATGCGCAAGGGCAAAGCAATAGCTATGACTATTCTAACAGAAGATCAACCAATACAAATTCAACAAGAAACTACAATAGCGGTAGCAACAACGCACCAACAAGAAGTTACTCTCCTAGCCCATCTCGTTCTATGAACAGCGGCGGAGGAAGCATGAGATCATCTGGCGGCGGCGGCGGCGGAAGATCATACGGAGGAGGCGGAGGTGGAAGAAGATAACATCTTCTTTCACAAATCGAACAAATCACATTAAAAACTTATCCCAATGAAAAAAATACTATTCCTCCTTATTACAGGACTAACTGTTAGCGTCTCACATTCACAAGAAGTATCAGATGCAGTTCGTTATGCGCAAGACAACTTAACCGGAACAGCACGCTTTAGAGCAATGAGTGGTGCATTTGGAGCAGTTGGTGGAGACCTATCTTCTATCAGCGTGAATCCTGCAGGATCTGCCATTTTTCTAAATAACCAAACAGGAATAACTTTTAGCAACCAAAACATTAAGAATAATTCTAATTATTTTGGAACGCAAACAAGTGATAAAGAAAATTCGTTCATATTAAACCAAGCTGGAGTTGTTTTTGTTTTTAATGATCACAATCCAAGCAACAACTGGAAAAAGATAGTAATTGGAGCGAATTATGAAAACACTAACAATTTCAACAATTCTGTTTTTTCAGCAGGAACGAATCCAACAAATTCTATTGATAAATACTTTTTATCTTGGGCAAATGGAATACCTTTAAAAGATGTAACACAAATTGATTATAGAGATCAGTTTTACGGCGAGCAACAAGCTGCTTTTGGATATTATGGAAAGGTGATAATACCCGCAAACCCAAGCGATATTAATGGAACTCAATACCTAAGCAATGTACCTCCCGGCGGTAAATACTATCAGGAAAACGGATATTCTACTAGTGGATACAATAGCAAATTAAGCTTTAACATAGCAACATCTTATAAAGACAGACTTTATTTTGGAGCTAATTTAAACGTACATATAACTGACTACAGAAAAACAAGCACTTTTTATGAAGCCAATGACAATGCATTACAAGCTAGAGAAACAATAACAGATTTAACCTTTAACAACGACCTTTACACATACGGTAACGGATTCTCATTTCAGCTTGGAGCCATTGCTAAAGTAACAGACTCTTTCAGACTTGGTTTAGCATACGAATCTAATACCTGGTATGAATTATATGATGAATTATCACAAAGTTTATATACTACAACAGATGTTATCGGAGGACAAACTAAATATTATAACGATAATCCAAATATTGTAAACGTTTACGAATCATACACTTTACAAACCCCTGGAAAAACAACCTTTAGCGCTGCCTATGTATTTGGAAAATCAGGATTAATTAGTGTTGACTATTCTATTAAAGATTACAGCAATTCTAAATTTAAACCAACAAGTGATCCAAAATTTAGAGATTTAAACAACGACATTAGCAATCAATTAACTACTGCCGGCGAATTAAGAGTTGGTGCTGAATATAAAATAAAACAATTGAGCCTACGTGGCGGATATCGTTTTGAAGCAAGCCCTTATAAAAACGGAACAACAATTGGAGATCTAAACAGTTACTCTGGTGGTTTAGGTTATAATTTTGGAGGAACAAGAGTAGATTTAGCTTACTCTTACTTAGAAAGAAAATCGAATCAGGGATTTTTCGCACAAGGATTTACCGATGGCGCGAACATTACATCGAAACTAAATAATGTTTCTTTGACTTTATTATTTGAATTGTAATTAAGAATAAATAGATGAATGGAAATTTCCGTCAGGTGTTACTTGACGGATTTTTTTTTGCCCCGATGGAAGCGGCATCCTTTTTCTTGCTCCTTTAGCAAGAAAAAGATATAGCGGACAGCGGGAATAGCTTCATAAAAAACACGTAAAAGAAAAGGAAACAAGCGGTGTTTGAATAAAAAAGTGTAATTTTGCACTCCAATTTATAAAAGTATGAGAACCAAGTCTTTAAAAAAGAACAAAATTAACGTAATCACTCTTGGGTGTTCGAAAAATGTATATGACAGTGAAGTGCTAATGGGACAACTTCGTGCAAACGGAAAAGAAGTTGAACATGAAGCGCCAGCAGAAAGAGAAGGAAACATTATCGTAATTAACACTTGTGGCTTTATTGATAACGCTAAAGCGGAATCAGTAAACATGATTTTGGAATATGCAGACAAAAAAGACAGAGGATTAGTTGACAAAGTTTTTGTGACTGGATGCTTATCTGAACGTTACAGACCAGATTTAGAAAAAGAGATTCCTAATGTAGATCAATATTTTGGTACAACAGAATTACCTCAATTATTGAAAGCTTTAGGAGCCGACTATAAACATGAATTATTAGGAGAGCGTTTGACTACTACTCCTAAAAATTATGCTTACCTGAAAATTGCTGAAGGTTGCGACAGACCTTGTAGTTTTTGCGCTATTCCGTTAATGAGAGGATCGCATGTTTCGCAGCCAATTGAAAAATTAGTTAAGGAAGCACAAGGTTTAGCTAAAAATGGCGTTAAAGAATTAATCTTAATTGCTCAGGATTTAACGTATTATGGTCTTGATATCTATAAAAAGAGAAATCTTGCTGAACTTCTAGAAGAATTAGCAAAAGTAGAAGGTATTGAATGGATTCGTTTGCATTATGCTTATCCTACCGGTTTCCCGATGGATGTTTTGGAATTAATGAAACGCGAACCTAAGATTTGTAATTATATTGATATTCCGTTACAACACATTTCTGATTCTATTTTGAAATCAATGCGTCGTGGTACTACTCAGGCTAAAACAACTCAGTTATTGAAAGATTTTAGAGCTGCAGTTCCGGGAATGGCTATCAGAACAACTTTAATCGTTGGATATCCTGGAGAAACTCAGGAAGATTTTGAAATTTTGAAAGATTTTGTTCAGGAAATGAAATTTGACAGAATGGGATGTTTTGCTTATTCTCACGAAGAAAATACACATGCTTACCTATTAGAAGATGATGTTCCGGATGATGTAAAACAAGCCAGAGCAAATGAAATAATGGAATTGCAATCGCAAATTTCATGGGACCTGAATCAGGAAAAAATTGGTCAGGTTTACAAATGTATTATTGACAGAAAAGAAGGTGCTCATTTTGTTGGAAGAACAGAGTTTGATAGTCCGGATGTTGATAATGAAGTTTTGATCGATGCCTCTAAACATTACGTAAAAACAGGTGAATTTGTTAATATAAAAATAATAGAAGCAACAGAATTTGATTTATACGGAGAACCTGCTTAAATTTACGCTAAACAATTATCAATTTAAGATAAAAACATTTTTTATGAAACCTACTCAATCTTTATTTCTTTTGGTTTTTACCTTATTCTGTTTCAATTTTGCTTCGGCTCAATACGGAAACGGATATAATAATGGCTATGGCGGCGGCGGTTACGGAAATGGTTATGGACGCGGTGGCGGAATGGGAATGGACAGAAGTATGATGTCAGGACCTCAACCTAATACAAGCAAACCTAAAGAAACTCCACCCGAAGAGATGGCGGCTAAAATTGTAGAACAAATGAAGCCGGTGGTTAATCTTGATGAACTTCAGGCAATTGCAATTGCAAATGTTTTTGCTGACAGCATGAGAGAACAAGGAATTCTTTTGAAAAATGAAAGCAGTAGTCAGGATCAAAAAGTAGAGCAAATTAAAGCATTAAGAGAAAGCACTACTAAAAAAGTGACTTCTTACCTTAATCCGGATCAGGTAGAAAAATACACTGCCTTTATGGCTGACTTTAAAGAAATTAAAAAACCTTCGAAGTCAAAAAAGAAAAAAGATTCTAAAGATAAAGACACAAAAGAAGTAAAAGAAGAAACTGAAGCAGCTAAAATTCAAGAATAATTGTTTCAACCTCATCTTAAAATATAAGCACTATGACAAAAAAACACTTTTGTTATCTGATTTTAGCACTTGTTATTACCGCTTGTTCGACAAACCCATATAAGACCACAGAAAAGGTCTACGATCAGCAGCTTAAAACTTTAGAAACCCAAATTACGAGCAAAGAAGCTAAGCCAATACCTGCTGTTAGTCCGGTAGTTATCGACACCAGTTACGCAGCCCAACTGGGTATTGTAAAAGATACTTTATCGAAAACGGGTTCGACTTATTTGCTTAATGGCGTTAATACAGAATGGGTTGGAACGGTAAACTTTAATTTAAGAAAACCGAGTTTCATCATTATTCATCATACTGCTCAGGATTCAATCCAGCAGACAATAAAAACTTTTACCTTAACGAGAACTCAGGTTAGTGCTCATTATATCATTTCTGAAAACGGAAAAGTAGTTCAGATGTTAAATGATTATTTGAGAGCATGGCATGCAGGAGCTGCAACTTGGGGAAAGAATACAGATATAAACTCTTCGTCTATAGGAATAGAACTTGACAATAACGGTTTTAAACCTTTTACAGAAGCACAGATTAGCAGTTTGGTTGCTCTTTTAACAAAATTAAAGAAAGACTACAACATTCCTACTCAAAACATATTAGGACATTCTGATATTGCGCCAGGCAGAAAGCAAGATCCAAGTGCTTTGTTTCCGTGGAAAACCCTGGCAGAAAAAGGATTTGGTATATGGCCGGATCCGATTTTAGAAGAAGCTCCATTTGATTTTAAAATTGAGCCTGCTTTGAGAATTATTGGTTATAATACCAAGAATCTTTCGGCAGCAATTCAGGCTTTTAAATTACATTATATTCAAACTGATGTAACGCCTACTTTAGATCGAAAAACAATAGATACTATTTATTCGATTTATAAAAAGCAAGTTCAGTAAAAAATAAAACACAAAAAATATAAAACGCGTTTCTAAAATTTAGGAACGCGTTTTTTTTTATGTAGTGTATTAAATAAAGAACATTTTTTTCAGGAGCTAATCCCGCTATCCGTTTCAATCTTTTGTGGCGAACACCGCCACAAAAGGATTTCCACTTCTATCGGGGCTAGGACAATCATTTTCATAACAATGTTTTGTCTATTTTGTCATTTCAAGGAGATTTGAGCGATGTGAACAAACGAAGCAAATCTTCGTGAATAATTCTACGAAGCCTGGATTCTCTTTGCGGAGTTTCTCGTGGGGATTTTTCCTTCGTAGAAATGACAAAATTCTGTTTAAAGCTTTCGTTTTTAATACTTACGGGATTAATATTGCTTTTTAAAAAACTTAATAAGATTGAACTATTCGCAGCAACAAAAAATAACGATCAAATAAAAAAGCTGCCAAAACATTAGTGTGTTTTGACAGCTCCAAAAAAAAAAAAAAAAATATCAATCTTTATCTCTAGAAAGAGTATGTTGTAGCAATTAGAGCGTAGAATGATCCGCCTGTTGGTAAAGCATCTTTATCTAAAAAGATATCTTCTGAGGCTGCATCGTATCTTAACTCAGGAATTATAGTTAGTTTTCCAACTTTATAGTTTAAAGAAACTGTATTAGCAAAAACACTTGATCCCATTAATGTTCCCACATTAGCGGCAGCATCTTTTGCATCAAAATATTCCATTCTGTACGCTAAGCTCAATGACGGCTTGAAAGCATAGTTAGCATATCCTACTAATGAAAACCAATCACCGTCTAAACTGCTGTCAAAATCATTTTTAGTTTTAGCATAAGTAGCATTAAATCCTAAAGAAAATGCATCTGTTATTGTTTTTGATGCCACAAAGTCAATTTGTGTTTTATTTTCATCCGATGGCACTACTAAAGTTCCCGGAGTAGGATTTGTGCTTCCTGATGTAAAATTCAAATATGCGCTTCCCGTTTCTCCAATATAACCCAACTGAGCTATAAATGTTTTTTGAGTTGAACCGGCATCCATAGCTGATTTAAAATCAGTAGGATTTGTAATTCCTGCCATGGCAGTAAATTTTCCTGAGGTATATTGCGCTTTTACCCCTGTATTAAAGAACGGACCATAAGAAAAAGCGTATGACATACTATAGTTTTTATTTCCTATCGCATCTAATACCTCATATCCTATATGTGTACCAAAACTACCTGCGACTACTTTAAATTCATCTGTAATCTGATAAGTGAAAAACAATTGTTTAATTAAAAATTTTGCATCAATATCTTTATCTGTTGTTTCATTATACGAAAATTCTCCTGCTCTTTTTCCGAAACCTAAGTCTACAAAAACAGAGGCTTTTCCGAAAGTATGTGCTGCCTGAACTGAGGCCATTCCTAATTCGAATGAATCTTGTGAGTTGGTAAAGCTCGTTAAGCCATTCATTTGTTTTGAAAAATCATATTTATAATAAGCATCTGCTGATCCTCCCCAAGTTGTTGCTGGCGAAGTCGTGGTTTCAGTATCATCTTGAGCAAAAGCAAAAGAACTCGTTAACATCGCGGCAAAAATGTGTAATACTTTTTTCATGTGTAATTGGTTTTTGGTTATTAATTGATTCTGGTTAGTTAATCTTTTATATATGTATTGTAATACTATAAGTCCCTTTTTAAAACCTCTTTTCTGCCTCTAAATCATCTTCATTTTCATTAGCGAATTTATTAACTTTTGTATGAGTAGAATAATTGCAAACTACTTTTTTGATGTTTTGACAGCAGAATTATGGATTACAAAAATTAAATTAACAATAATCGTGATTTGACATAAATAGAGAATCATTTTTGAAAAATCAATAACCAAATTTTACATTTTAAACCATAAAAAATAGGGTCAAAACATAAAATACACTCAAAAATAAGATTAAACCCTCATAAAAACTAACACAAAAACACTACTACCCATTAAAAAATAGGGGTAACCAAAAATTAAACATGAAAAGAACTTAAAAACCCCTGAACTTAAAAATCAAAAACTAAGCAAAAACAAACCTCGATAATTCCTACAAAAACAAAACTGTAAAAAGCCCGGTTTCAACTTAAACTTAAGGAATAAACATTCACTATTTTTTGTGATTAAAACGAAAAAAGCCCGTTCGATAACGAACAGGCTTTTCTTAAATTAAACAAGTAATACTACTCTTGCGTATTGTACTTTCTTAAAAACTCACGCACTTTAATTCCGGACTCTTTTAGATCTTCTTCTTTCCAATTTCTTTCTGATTTAGCTGATTTTTTTAAAATAGAGCAGGTTTCATCTTTATCAGATACAGACCACGTAATCCAGCTTAGTTTTCTGGCTTCCATCCAATCGATATATTCCTGCCATGCTTTTAAATCAAGAGGCCCATCACCGGAAGCTTCCATTCCGGCAGATTCAGATATAAAAACAGGCAGACCGCTTTGAATTGCTTTATCGGTTTTATCTCTTAAATCTTTGCCATGCGTGGCAGCATAAAAATGCATAGTATACATTATATTATGATAACCCAAGATAGGATCGGCTGCGGCAAGGTCAACATCCTGATCCCAATGTGGTGAGCCAACGAGAATAATATTTTTAGGATCATTTTCTCTGATCACTTTAATTATCTCTTGAGAATAAGCTTTCACCTCAGCCCAGCTTTCATGATCAGGTTCGTTGAATATCTCATATATAATGTTGGGATATTTAGAATACTTTTTTGAAATCTCTGCAAAAAAACCTTTGGCCTCGTTGAGATTAATATTATGACTGTGCCAATCTACAATTACATAAATATCAGCTTTAATTGCTCCTTTTATAACGGCTTCAATTTTTTCTTTTGAAAATTTCGGATCTTTCATATAGGAATGTTCTCCAAGCTCAATACCCATTGCAGCTCTGACAACATTACAATTAAAATCTTTTTTTAGCCAACTTACTGCTTTCTCATTATAAAATCTGGGCCACATACTATGCCAGCCAAAACTCATTCCGCGCAAAACGATTGGGTTATTGTTTTTATCCACTAATTGTGTTCCTCTTACACCCAACTGGCCATGATGTTTAACAAATTGTGCATTCGATATAAAAAACATCAATAATAAGGTAAGGGTAAAAAAATATGTTTTTGCTTTCATCATCAATTACAATTGAGGAGTTAATTTTAAAGTAATAACATCATGAGATCCGAGTTCTGCAACAAAATTCTTTTTTGTGTTTCCGATTTCTTTATTCTTCCAAAGATCTTTCAATTTATAAACTGTTTTACTAAAATTCGCTTCATAACCAAAATCTGCGTCTTTTATCAGGTGTTTCTTCCATTCAAAATTGATCTTTTTACTCACTTCACTTCTATTTAAAAAAGTAACAGCCCAATTTCCATCTGACAAAGGTTTTACCCAAACTTCTAAACCATCTTCGGCTGAATACTTAAAACCCTGAATTCCTAATTTATCCTGATTGATTGCAATCAGATCTTTGTTCGTTAAAATAGCCAGAGTTTCTTTAGACATTTTTCTAAAATCATTTCCGGCAACAAGCGGAGACGAAAGCATGCACCAAATGGCAAAATGCGATTTATCTTCGGTATCATTCATTTCATTTCCAACTTCCATCATATCAAAATCATTCCAATGATCCGGACCTGAATATTTACGAATGTCTTTTCTCATTTCGGCTATTTTCATAAAGCCCCAAGACGACCAATTTTCAGGATGTTTGAATTCACAATCAAAACAAGGATAAATATCACCTGAGATTCTCCATAAATTCCCAACGGGCTTACCCCACTCCCACGGCTGATTATCTCCCCATTCGCAAAGACTAAAAACAATAGGTCTTCCGGCAGTTTTTAGCGCATTACTCATTGTGGTATACGCTTCTGGTGCTGTGATTCCTTTTGTATTACACCAGTCATATTTAAGAAAGTCAATTTCTAATTTAGCATAAAATCTTGCATCCTGATATTCATAACCACGAGTTCCTGGATAGCCCGCACAGGTTTGCGTTCCTGCACAATTGTACAAACCAAACTTCAAGCCTTTGCTATGCACATAATCAACTACAGCTTTCATTCCGTTTGGAAACTTAACAGGATCCGGAACTAAATCTCCGTTAGCATCGCGCTCTCTTGTCATCCAGCCATCATCAAGTACAATATAATTGTATCCGGCAGCAGCCATCCCTGACGATACCATGATATCAGCGGTTTCTTTTACTAATTTTTCGTCGATACTTGTGCCGAAGGTATTCCATGAATTCCATCCCATAGGTGGCGTCATGGCCAAACCTTCAAATTTTCCTGCTGATTGTGTATGTGTATTTCCCTGGCCAAAACTAAAGTTGCACCAGATTGTAAGGGCTAATAATATTGTTTTTTTCATTATAATTTATTTTGATATTTTTTTTATTCTTTCTGGTTATTAAAGAATATTTAAACTTAATAATTAATGATATAAAAAACTCCAAATCGATGATCTCGAAATGGAGTTCTTTGTTTTAAGAAGAACATTTTTTTTTTAATTCACAACTAAATTTTTAGTCTTAACCGTTCCATTTGGATAGGTAACCTGAACAATATAAATTCCCGGTGTCAAAGACGGCCCTACCGCTGTTTTAAGCGGAATATAAGTACTTGGTCCTAGCAAGGAAAATGTAAGTTTTAAAGCGCCTGAACTATTATAAATCCTGCAAGTCGCTGTAGCTTGCGAAGAAACGGCAGTCGCCACTATCGTTATATAGCCATCGCTATACGGATTTGGTGATACTGTAAAATCATAATTTGTTCCCGGATTAGGCGTGTTATTAGCACAACCTGTTAAATTTAAAGAAACCGAATTACCATAAGCGGTACTTGACACCGTATTCGACTGACATCCTGCTACTGAAGTTGTTCGTGTTACATCATACAAAAAGTAAGGCTCTCCATTTAATGGCAGTTTTAATTCGAATACATTTTTCGATGTTTGTGTTACTACAATACTCGCATCTGCTATTCTTGGCGCGATTGAAAAATTGGTATTTGAGCTTGGATTTGGATCCGGTGTTACAGTTAATGTTATAATATGATATTGATAAGTACAGTAATCATTTGTTTTTGTTACCAAATAATTAGGCTGTACCGGTACTTCCGGTGCGATAAATGTAATTTGCTTTACTGCGACAACCGTTCCTGCATTTTTAAACTCTACTTTGAGAATTTCTCCTCCGGCAATACCCCCCGGATGTTTATACAAAACTTTAGAAAGTGTCAACGGCGATGGATTTCCTGAAAATGTTACTAATGGATCTGTACAAGACCACACTACTTCATCATAAGGCACGCTTGGCGCCACTACTGAATAAGATGGATTTGACGCTACACAATAAGGATTTAAACCTGAAATTTCCTGAGCATTTACTCGATAGCCCATTAAAATCAGAATAAAACCTAATAAACAAAGTTTTTGCTTTGTTGAAAATTGAAAGTCATTTTTTTTCATAAATTCTTTTTTTTGGTTTGTTAATATGAAATAAATTTAACCAGAAAAACAGATGAAAAAAGATACTATTTCCTCAAATAACAATACTAAAAAATCATATAACAAATTGATTATCAATAAATAAAACCAAAAATACATAAAAAAAGTATTCCCTAATTGAGTGAATTAGGGAATACTTAAAATACAACTCAAAATAAAAACTTTCTTTTATAAGAAACCTATATCATCAAGATATACGGTTCCCGGTAATCCTGAATATTCTTTCATAAATAAAGAATTAAATTCTCCATTGGTAAGCAATTCAGTATGAAGGCTTGAAAATGGTATCGAGATATTATTCCATTGTCCGGCTTTAATATCAACAGCAATACCTGTAGGATCATCCTGACCTGCTATTGAAAATAAAATTCTAGTAGAAGCTGTAGAATAAATCGAGATTTTTAAATATTGATAATCAGCAACTTTAAGACTATTAAACCCAATCATAAGACCACTCCATCCATCTTTATTTTCTCTTTTAATAGATTTGGTTCCTCTGCTCACCATTTCAGTATTTTGAAAATCTTCTGTTCCACCCCAATTCCATGTCCAGCTTGGAGCAGGCGAACCATTAAAATCATCTCCAAACAACAGGTACTTAACCCCAAGAGTAGCAACATTCGAAGTTCCGTAAACTGTTTGTACTTTTACAAGAGCATTAGAACCATAATCTGCCGGAACCGTTACTTGTATTTCTGTTTTAGACAATACTTTAAACGTAACTGCTTTGTCGTCAAACTTAACCGTTTGTACTTGTACAAAATTTGAACCTTTTATAATTATATCTTCTCCCGGAGATGGAGACGCATTAGACACTCCGTCAATTACCGGAGCCGGAGGATCTAAAGATATTACATTGTCTAAAACATTCACAAAACCATTTGTTCCGTAATAATCAACTCCCGGAGCCGGTTTATCAGAGCCATTTACTTTTAATACTCCATTGGTAACATTTACACCCAATAAATAAAGATCAGCATCTTCTGCATTGGCCATGGTAGCCAATTCTCCTGTGGTTAAATAATCTGCCTGAACCCCGTCTAAATATCCTACTCTCTTTTTTACTCCTTTTACAACATGGCTCAAAACCACTTCTCTTAAAACATCTACCGGAACCAAATTAATATCAGGATATCCAAGCGAATTTACATAACCGGATTTTACCAGATAAGCATCAAAAGCTGCATCGGTTGGAATGAAAAAGGTAAAATCATCCGGTTTATCAAACGTAGATTTTAATCCAGTTAACTCTACAGCTTTATTAAAAGTTGATAAATTGGTATTTGCAGCTATTAAACCATAAACCGTATTATAATTCTGCTCTGCACCACCAACATCCTCAATCGTATCGTCGCAAGAATAGGCTGCGGCAAGCAAAAATGCACCTAAGGCAATTTGTTTTAATTTATATAGTATTTTCATAAGTTTTCTTTTTAATAATGTTTACATCTCAAGAATTAGAAGCATCATTTTAAATGTCGAAATGATACTTCTAAAACCTATTCACTATTTTAATATCAGACCTAAATCATCAATAAAAATCGTATTTCCTCCTACTTTACCTCCAAATTCCTGAATAGAAATTTTATTCAGTTCTGCAGGATTATTAAAAGCACTAAACGGAATTTCAACATACGTCCAGTCTGATGAAAAACTATATGATGGTTTAATTGCATCGCTGCCATTTAAGAAAACACCAATCTTACCCGCATTTTGCCCTCTAAGACTTACTCTGATACCTTTATATTTAGAAAGATCAATTTTAGAATTCGCCACTTTAAATTCTAATCCACCCCATTGATTGGCTTTCCATGAAATACATTTTGAGCCTTGTTTAGGATCTTTAGTATAAGCATCATTATAAGGATCCTCTGCATTCCATAAAGCATATCCATCACTTATCGAAGTATACGAATCGTCGTAAATGGCACTTCCAAAAGATTGTCCTGCAACGGTAGTTCCCGATACATTAGTAATCGATAAACTTTTGTACTGAATATTATCTGGCACTTGTACAGTAAGTTCTGTCAACGAAGAAGTAATAGGTTCAACTTTTGTGGTTCCAAAATTCACAACCGGACGAAGGAAATAATCACCGGTAATTGTAATAATATCCCCCGGAGTAGGATTGATAGGAAATCCTGTAATACTCGGAAATGGAGGTCTTACTTTTACAGAGTAAACCAACGTTCCGATATTCGTAACCAGTTTCATCTCATCCATTTCGTTATAATAAGGAGTAGCGGCATCAACATTTATCACAATCGCATTATCAGTAACCAAAGTTGGATTGAATATTGTTTCTAAACCATTAAACGAAATTGATTTTAAAGTCGAAAAACCTGAACCTCTAATAATATAGGTATTACCCGCATTGATAACATCAGTTGGCACATCTACCTGTCTGTCACCTTCGACCAAAGGATCATCGATAACCGATTTGCTAATTCCTGTAATGGCCAATGTACCCGAAGAACCTCCGTCATCATTAGAACAGGAATTAAGTAAGAAAATTGAAATTGAAGCCAGTAAATAAAACTTCAATGCCATTATATTTTTTATATTTTTCATAATTGTTTTTCTTTAAGGTTTATTTAAAAACGTAAGGAACCGGAGCTTCTTTTAATTTTGGATTTTTCCTAACATCGTTGGCCGGTTTTGGAAAAATAAAATCAGTTTCTACCGGTGTATAATGTTTTTCTCCCTCATAATCAGAACCTCTGTCTTGTTTTGAAACGATATCTATAGCTTCAGCTCTTGGCAATCTGCCCAGGTCATACCAGAATTCTCCCTCAAAAGCAAACTCTACTCTACGTTCCTGAAACAATGCTTTTTTCGTTAATGGAATATTATTATCCAATTGACTTAAGCCTGCTCTTTTTCTCACTTTATTAAATGATGCTTTCGCAGAAGGATCACTGGTTTCATTAGCTCCTGCTAAAATTGCTTCGGCATGAATTAATAAAAGATCAGCGTAACGCATAATATAATTACAGTTGCTCATAGCGCCCCAATTGTCAGCCGGACCCGTTTCGCCGGTTTCCTGGCCTACAACATATTTTTTTACCGCTGCACCTGTCGCATCTAAAACATTTGGATATTTTGTTTTATCTAAAGTAAAACCTACTACATCATCTCCTTTTAATGCAGGATATGTATCTCCATAAATCATATAAGATTCTTTTCTTCTTAAATCTCCTACTTCAAAAGCTTCCTGAATATCATTAGAAGGCACATAAACTGCTCCGTAAGATACCCTGTCGTTTAGAATATCCAGACCATATTGTACATTAGAAAAATTTCCTGCCTGATATTCATTAACAGCACCAGACCATTGCCATGAGTAAATAGATTCTTCGTTATTGTTTTTACTTGTCAGGAACAAATCGGCGTAATTAGGCAAAAGACCAAATTCTCCTGAATTAATTACTTTCTCTGCCATTAATTTGGCGTTTGGATAATCCTTTTCATAAAGATAAACTTTAGCCAAAAACGACTCAGCGGTTCCTTGCGAAACAAAAACATTCTCTGTACTTCCCCCTCTCAATCTCACTTTTGATTTAAGATTTGCTGCAGCATATTTTAAATCATTTTCGATGAATTTATACACGTCTTCAATTCTGTTCGTATTCACCATTGGATTTTTAGCTAATGCTAAATTATCTTCAATAATAGGCACAGGCCCAAATAAACGAACTAAATAGAAATAGGAAACGGCTCTAAAAAAGTGCGCTTCGGCAATTGTATTTTTAATAACAGCAGGACTTACGCCCGCTTTTGCATTACTATTTAAATTATTAATTAAATCATTGGATTGAGCAATAACACCAAAACACGATCTCCAAGGATCAGATAAAATAAAACTATCCGACGTTAATTTAAATTGAATCACTTCATTTCCATCTACATTCGACCAGCAGTTTCCTGATGACATTTCTGAAAGAGCAAAGAAACATTTTGTAAAAAACGGCGCCCACATTCTTCCGTACATTCCGTAAGTAGTACGTTGTACCTGCTCGTCCGAAGTGTAAAAGTTATCACTAACATAACCATCCTGAGTAGGTCGATCTAAATAATCATCACTACATGAAGCAGATAAAGCCAGTAAAACAAAAACCGCTACGCTTTTAAAATTTATTTTATATATTTTCATAATCGTTTTATTAAAATTCAACATTCATTCCGAAAGTAATGGTACGGTTTGTTGGGTAACGTCCCGAATCAATTCCACTCAATAAAGCATTTTGATTATAGTCTCCAATTTCAGGATCATAACCTGTGTATTTTGTGAAAGTGTATAAGTTCTGAACACTTGCATAAAATCTCAACTTGCTTAATTTGGCTTTAGAAATCACATCTGATGGTAAATTATATCCAAAAGTTAACTGCGAAATTTTCAGGTAAGAACCATCTTCTACATAACGATCTGATATAGCGATGTTAGGATGTCCGTCTCCGCCATCAGGTCTTGGATATTTAGCATTCGGATTATCCGGTGTCCAGAAATCAGCCGCTTCTGCTAATTGATTTTCGTATAAACGTTGGTTTTTTGTTGCAGCTCTTCTCGTCAAATTCATTACTTTATTTCCCTGAGAACCTGTTAAGAAAATAGAAAGATCAAGATTTTTGTATCTGAATTGATTGTTGAAACTATAGATAAAATCAGCCTGAGGATTTCCTATGTATGTTAAATCCTTCTCGTCGATTAACCCATCTTTATTTTGATCTACATATTCTACATCACCCAAAACACTTTTTACCGCTTTGTTTCCTGTATACGGAATTGGCGCATTGGCTAATTGTTCGTTTGTTCTGATGATTCCAACAGTTTCATAGCCATAAAACTGACCAATTGGCTGACCCACTTCGCTTTTCGTAACGGTTTTTGTAGTATATCCGTTAACCTGAACATCTTTAATCAAATCAAAATTATCAACTAAGCTCAACAGTTTATTGTTGTTTTTAGAAAACATAAGAGTAGCATCCCAAGAGAAATTTTTAGAAAAACTATTCGAATATTTAAGCGTTGCCTCAATACCCTGATTTCTCATACTTCCTAAGTTTACTGTTGGCGCTGCCAAACCACCCTGATATTGCTCTAAACCGGTAACATAAGTTGGTAAAGGCAATACAAATAAAAATCCAGAAGATTGTTTTCTGTACACATCTACAGTAGCAAACAGTTTCGCTTTAAACAAACTAAAATCAAGACCTAAGTTGGTATCTTCGGCTTTTTGCCATGTAAGATCCGGATTGGCAATATTACCCGCTGTAAAGAAATTCCCTAAAGCAGATTTAATGGTTTGAATATTTGAACTGTACAATCCACCGCCAATGTTTTGGTTTCCTGTTTCACCGTATCCCACTCTAAATTTAATATTGTCGATATAATCTTTGGTACCTTCCATGAATTTTTCGTTAGAAAGTTTCCAGGATCCGGAAATCGAAGGAAAGTAACCCCATCTTTTATCTTCGGCAAAATTAGAACTACCGTCAGCTCTTATTGTCGCCTGTAAAAAGTACTTGTTATCGAAATTATAATTTAAAGATCCTAAGAAAGAGTACAAAGCATTTTCGCCTTTGTATTCGCTGGCAACCAATGTTTTTTGATCTCCAAGATTTATCGAGTGAACATCATTACTCAACAAACCACTTATAGACTGACTCCCTCCAAACCAATGTGAATCATTAGCTTCCTGAAGTCCCATAAGCGTAAAATTATGTTTTCCTGTAGCAAAGCTGTACGTCAGCATATTTTTAAGATTCAGTCCGTACCATGTATTTGATCTTTCCTGAAGTTGGTTGACTTTATTTACAGCGGCTCCCCAAGCATAAGTAGGCTGAAATCCTTCGAAATTTTGAATGTTGGTTGAGCCTCCAAAATCGAAACGATAATCCAATCCTTTTGCTAGCTTAATACTAGCATAAAAATTACCCTGAAAATTCTTTTGTACCAAATAATTGGTGTTCATTAAAGTACTTGCAACCGGATTAATCCAGGCTCCTTGCGTACCATTTTTAGGCGGTCCTGCATAAGTACCATCTAAATTTCTAACCGCAACATCAGGAGTAGATAATATCGTAGTACCAATAATACCATCGCTGTAACCTTCTATAGTAATATTTTGGTTCGTAATACCTGTATTAAGCGTAACTCCAACTGTTAACCAGTCTTTAATTTTTGTATCCAAATTAACTTTAAAAGTATATCTTTTAAAATCAGAACCAATAACAACCCCGTCCTGATTTAGGTATCCGCCAGAAATATAATAACTTGTATTATCCTTTGCTCCTGAAAAAGACAATTGGTGACTATTCATCAAAGCCGTTCTGTATATTTCGTCCTGCCAGTTTGTTCCTTTACCCAAAACCGAAGGTACCGCAAACTCATCTCTTGGTGCTACACCATAATATTCAGCCAATGCCGTTTGTTGTTTAGCATATTGGCTTAGATCCATAGTTTTAAGTAATCGTGTCACATTTTGAGTAGAAAAGGCAGTATCGTAGGTTATTCTTCCTGTTCCTTTTTTACCTTTTTTAGTTGTAATAATCACCACTCCATTCGACGCCCTGGAACCATATACCGCAGCTGAAGCCGCATCTTTTAAGATATCCATCGTTTCAATATCATTAGGGTTCAAAAATGCCAATGGACTATTGGTTACGCTTCCTGTATTGGTACCAATATAACCACTAACAATTGTTCCTCCTGTAGCCTGGTTTGTAGCGTCTCCAGAGATAGGAATACCATCTACAATATATAACGGTTCATTACTACCACCCAGCGATGCACTACCACGAATCTTAACAGAAACACTTCCTCCGGGTTTACCCGAGTTATTGGTCACAACAACACCGGCAGCTCTACCTTGCAGTAATTGCTCTACCGTTACTTGCTGAGAATCTTTAAAATCTTTTGCTGTTACTGATGAAATTGCACCTGTTACATCTTTTCTTTTCTGGTTACGATATCCCACGTTTACCAGTACTTCACGCAAATCCTCAGCACTAAGCTTTAAGACTACGTTTATTTTACCTCCATTTTTTACATTGATTGTTTGAGTAACATATCCTATAAATGAAACTGAAATACTAGCGTTTGCTGGCGCATCAATAGCATAGTTTCCGTCAAAATCTGTTGAAACTGATTTTTTAGTTCCTGTTACCATGACATTTGCGCCCGGTATCGAAAGTCCCTTATCATCAGATACTACTCCTGTTACCTTAACCTGAGCCGTAATAAAATTACTGGTCAGTAACAAAAATAAAATCAAAGGAACCGCTCTGTGGTTAGCGTTCCAATGAATGAAGTTAGTCATTAGTTTTTTCATAATAAATGTTTGGTTAGTTTAAATTTGTTGTTCTAATTCAAGTCATAAAAAAGGGTTGTATTTATTTCTTAAATTATTTAACAAATCTATAACACAAGGAAACATTAAATCGATAGTATTATATCATTTGATGATAATATTTTTACTATAACGTTTTAAAAAAACACATATGAAAATAAAAAGTGTAAAAAATTACATTATTCGCAAATCAACCCCAGTAAACTACTTGATCTTATAAATAAAAATTAGCGAATTCGCCGAAAAGCAAACGATTTCGTTAAAAATAATATTTGTTTGTGCAAAAAAAGTATCACTACAAAATACGTTTTAACCCAGAAAAATCTTCTCTATATTGACTAGGAGTACAATTTTTAATAGCCTTAAAACTACGATTGAAATTGGCGATGTTATTAAATCCGGATTTAAAAGCTACTTCAGAAACGCTCATATCTTTTTCTACAAGCCAACGTGCCGCATACCCAATACGGATATCATTGATATAATTAACGAAAGTTTTTCCGGTGCGTTTTTTAATAAAACGATTAAATGAAATTATCGACATACTCGCAATATTCGCCACATCCTCTAAAGTGATTTTTTCTGCAAAATGTTTCTGCACATATTCATACACGAGCTTCATTTTATCGTAATCATCAAACGTATCATAATCTACCGTATAAGTCGAAAGCAAGCGCTGATTTCTTGAATTGGCTAAATCATAAAGCAATGAAGTAATTTCTAAAAAGTAATCCATACCGTCTAATTTAGAAAGCTTTACCAGCCTTGGAGTCAATTCTTCGGCTACTTTTTTCGAAAATAAAATACCATGAATAGATCTGTTAAACATATCACGAATAGGATTCATAATACGTCTTGACAATAAAGATTCATGAAAAAGATCGTTATGAAACTGAATCGTTATTTCGTGAATTTTTTTACTTGTACATTTATTTAATTCCCAACCGTGATATAAATTCGGACCAATTAAAACCAGTTCGACATTATCTATTTCTTCAATATTATCGCCCACAACACGCTTTACTCCTTTTCCGTTTAAAATAAAATTGATCTCAAATTCCGGATGATAATGCACCGGAAAATCAAAACTATCTTTCACTCTGTCGAAAACCAAAAAACTGTCTCCCGCCGAAAGCGGAGCAATTTCTCTGTAAAAATTTTTAGTGTTACTCATCTTTAAAAACTATTTTAGGAAGTACTATTCGTTTTTTTATTTGCAATAATATGATATATAATTGATAAAATAATATTAATTAGACGATAAACATCCGATTATCTTTGAAAAATAGAATTATCATTTTTACAAAAAGAATATTGATATTAAACATTAATCACTTTTAATAGAATATCTTTTTAAAGTTTTGATAATTTTAATCAAAAATTAATACTGATAAACAGATTGCAAAAATTAAGGTTTTGCAAGACTTGTTTCAATTGTTACTTTTACACTTATTACACTGAAAAACAACCATTTTCCTAATGAAAAAAAACATACTAACACTAATCGCCTCGATATTTATAGGAACTTCTTGTTCATCACAGCAAATTATAAGTAATACTAATTTGTCACTTTCAGATAAAAAAGCAACACCAGAAACGGTTTCTTTATATAAAAAACTCAATCAGTTGACTCAAAAAGGATATTTATTCGGGCATCAGGACGATCTTGCTTATGGTGTAAACTGGAAATACGAAGACGGTAGAAGTGATATAAAAGATGTTGTTGGCGATTATCCAGCGGTGTATGGCTGGGATCTTGCCGGCTTAGAAAAAGACAGTCCGGATAATATAGATGGTATTCCGTTTACAAAAATGAAACAATATATAGAAGAAAGCCATGAAAGAGGCGGTATCACAACCATCAGCTGGCATTCTGACAATCCTGCAACCGGAAAAAGTGCCTGGGACAATACACCAAATTCACTTAAAACAGTTTTACCTGGTGGAGAAAACCATCAAAAATATACAATTTGGTTAGACAAAGCCGCAAAATATCTGCTTTCCTTAAAGGATAAAAAAGGAAAAAATATTCCGATACTTTTTAGGCCGTATCACGAACTTACAGGCGGATGGTTTTGGTGGGGAAAAGGAAATGGCACACCGGACGAGTTTAAAACTTTATGGAAATTCACTTTTAATTATTTGCAAAAAAAAGGAGTTCATAATTTAATTTACATTTATAATACCAGTAGTTTCAGCTCTCAGGAAGATTTTCTGGCCAATTATCCCGGTGATAATTATGCTGATATGATAAGTTTTGATTCTTATCAGAACAATGACGATAAAGACGGTAAAAAATTCATAGCAGAAGTGCAAAACCAACTGAAAATTATAGATGAAATTGGTAAAAAACAACACAAACTAATTGCTATTGCTGAGGCAGGTTACGAAGCCATTCCAGACCCAAAATGGTGGACAGGAACTTTATCTAAAGCAATTGGCGATTATAAAATTTCTTATGTTTTATTCTGGAGAAACCACGGCTGGCAGGAAAAAGAACAAAAAATGCATTACTACGCGCCATATTCCGGACAGATAAGTGAGAAAGATTTTATTGAATATTATAAACTTGACAAGACGTTATTCGAAAAAGACATTAGAAAAAATTAAAAATTGAAAATTAAAAATTAAAAATCTGTTTAAATCTGCGAGATCTGCGAGCGAAAAATTCGATACATAGAAACATCCATTTTAAAGATATCGCATTCAAAATAAAATCTGTTTTTATCCGCGTTTTTACGAAGTAAATCCGTTTTATCTGCGTGCTAAAAAATTCAACACATAGAAACATTAAAATAATTAACCAAATCTAAATCACAACCTTTAAAAAAAGCCTAATGCACGACAAAATTAGTTTAAAAGAAAAAATAGGTTACGGCCTAGGAGATGCTGCATCATCCATGTTCTGGAAAATTTTCAGTATGTATCTTCTATTTTTCTATACCGATGTCTTCGGACTGGCGCCTGCCGTTGTAGGAACCATGTTTTTGATTACCCGAATCTGGGATTCTTGTTTTGATCCGATCGTGGGAATCATTGCCGATAGAACAAAAAGCAAATGGGGAAAATTCAGACCTTACCTTTTGTGGGTTGCTGTGCCTTTTGCCGTTATCGGAGTTTTGACTTTTTATACGCCTGATTTTGACGAAAAAGGAAAAATAATTTATGCTTATGTTACCTATTCGGCGATGATGATGATTTATTCGCTGATCAATGTGCCCTATGCATCACTTTTGGGAGTAATGTCATCTGACCGAAAAGAAAGAAATACTTTGTCTTCTTATAGAATGGTTTTTGCTTTTGGAGGAAGTCTTCTCGCGCTTTGGTTAATTGAGCCTTTAGTGAATTATTTTGGAGGAAGCCTAAACTCTAAATCAGGCTGGCTGGCTACAATTGCCGTTTTCGGAATCATTACAACTGTTTTTTTCTGGGCTTGTTTTTTCTTTACGAAAGAAAGGGTAAAACCAATTTCAGACGAACAAAACAATCTAAAGGAAGATTTAAAAGATTTACTAAAAAATAAACCCTGGTGGATTTTACTGGGAGCCGGAATTGGTGCATTGGTTTTTAATTCTATCCGTGACGGAGCTGCCGTTTATTACTTTAAATATTATGTAAGTAACAGCGTGAACTTCGATTTTTCTCTTTTCGGGACAGATTTTCACATGACGCCCACTTCTATTTATTTGGTTTTAGGGCAAGCCGCCAATATCATTGGAGTTATTGCTGCTACGCCAATTGCCAACAGAATTGGTAAAAAGAAAACCTTTTTTGGTGCCATGGCATTAGCCGCAATTTTGAGTTTGATTTTCTATTTCTTTGGGAAAGAAGATGTGTTCTTAATCATGAGCTTTCAGGTTTTAATCAGTATTTGTGCAGGTTGTATTTTTCCATTAATCTGGTCGATGTATGCCGATAGCGCCGATTACTCAGAATGGAAACAAGGCCGCAGAGCAACAGGATTGGTTTTCTCTGCATCATCCATGTCACAAAAATTTGGATGGACCATTGGTGGTGCCGGAACCGGATGGCTTTTAGGCTATTATGGTTTTCAGGCCAATGTCGAGCAAACCGCCGTAACCCAAAACGGAATTCAATTAATGTTAAGCATACTTCCTGCCATTGCAGCAATAATATCAGTCGCTTTTATCTTGTTTTATCCGTTATCCGAAAATAAACTTCAGGTAATCGAACAGGATTTAAACGAAAAACGAGACCAAAACAATTAAAAAATACAGATACAGAAATCTATTTATATGACAGCAATAGCCTCTTCGACTACATTTCAGGATAGAAAAGTAGCATTAGAAAAAGAACATACAACACTGATCGAGCAAAAAAATGCGCCACAGGATCACGCCGGAAACGGTATATACGAACGCTACAAAAATCCGGTTGTTACAGCAGCCCATGTACCATTGAACTGGCGCTTTGACCTTAACGAAAAAACCAATCCGTTTTTACAGGAAAGGATCGGGATGAATGCCGCTTTTAACGCAGGCGCCATGAAATGGAAGGGAAAATATTTACTGGCAGTTCGCGTAGAAGGAATCGACAGAAAATCTTTTTTCGCTATTGCGGAAAGTCCAAACGGAGTCGATAATTTTAAATTTTGGGACAAACCCTGCGTGATTCCACAAACCGCAGAACCAGACACCAATGTTTATGATATGCGTTTGATTCACCATGAAGACGGTTGGATTTACGGTATTTTTTGTACGGAAAGAAAAGATCCAAAAGCGCCTAAAAGCGATACAAGTTCGGCTGTAGCCAATGCGGGAATCGTACGTACTAAAGATTTAATAAACTGGGAAAGATTACCGGATTTGATTTCGAATACCGGACAACAGCGTAATGTGGTTTTGCACCCTGAATTTGTAAACGGAAAATATGCTTTATATACACGTCCGCAAGATGGTTTTATTGATGTTGGTGCCGGCGGCGGAATTGGTTTAGGATATGTTGACGATATGACAAATCCGGTTGTGAAGGATGAAAAAATCATCTTCGGAAAACAGTATCACACAATTTATGAATTGAAAAATGGTCTTGGCCCTGCTCCTATCAAAACCGAAAAAGGCTGGTTGCATCTCGCACACGGCGTTCGTAATACCGCTGCAGGATTGCGTTACACGCTTTATATGTTCATGACAGATTTAAACGATATTTCGAAAGTGACACACGTTCCGGCAGGACATTTTATGGGACCTGAAGGAATCGAAAGAGTTGGCGATGTATCGAATGTATTGTTCTCAAACGGATGGATTGAAGATACTGACGGAACGGTTTATGTATATTACGCATCATCTGATACCAGAATGCATGTTGCTGTTTCGTCTGTAGAAAAACTGGTTGATTATGTTGTTAATACTCCCGCAGATACTTTTATCTCAGCAGGTTCAGTGAAAACGATCATCAATCAAATCGATAAAAACAACACAATTTAAATCTACCGTGTCAGTACAACTCAAGCAACTTAAATCGGAATTATCAGACGAACTTGATGCTATTCTAAAATATTGGTCTAAACATACTTTAGACAATGAAAATGGTGGTTTTGTTGGTCAGATTGATTTTAATGATCATATCATTGCCAATACTGAAAAAGGTGCTGTTTTGAACGCCCGGATTTTATGGAGTTTTTCGGCAAGTTATAAAGTCACAAAAAACGAAAGTCATAAAAAGATTGCAAAACGCGCTTTTGAGTTTCTTTCGGAATATTTTTATGATGCTGAATTTGGCGGTTTATTCTGGAGTATCAATGCTGACAAAACACCAAAAGATACTAAAAATCAGATCTATGCTTTAGCTTTTGCTATTTACGGATTATCTGAATATTATGCTATTGCTAAAGATGACAAAGCTTTAGAAATAGCGATAAATTTATATTTAAAGATTCAGGAACACAGTTACGATAATGAGCACAAAGGTTATTTTGAAGCTTTAACCAGAGATTGGCAACCTATTGATGATTTGCGTTTGAGCGATAAAGATGCCAACGAAAAGAAAACTATGAACACGCACTTGCACATTGTTGAGGCTTATGCGAATTTATTCAGGGTTTGGAAAGATAAAACGCTTCAAAACAATATTGTAGAGCTATTACAAACGATTGAAAAACATTTTATTAATACCGAAACAGGTCATTTACGTTTATTTTTTGATGAAAACTGGATCGAAAAACCGGACGTGAGCTCTTACGGGCATGATATCGAAGCGGCTTGGCTTTTATTGCAATGTGCCGAAATTTCTGAGGATGAAACGCTGATTGCCAATTATAAAAAACATGCCATTCAGATGGCCGAAGCAACAAAAGAAGGACTTGATTCTGATGGTGGTTTGTGGTACGAATTAGATCCTAAAAAAAATGAATTAGTCGCCGAAAAACATTGGTGGGTTCAGGCCGAAGCTTTAATTGGTTTTTACAACGCTTATCAATTAACAGGCGATGAAACTTATTTAGACATTGTTTACAAAAACTGGAAGTTTATAAAAAAATACATTCTGGACAAAGAAAACGGAGAATGGTTCTGGGGAATTAACCGCGATTATTCTTTGATCGAAAAAGACAAAGCCGGTTTCTGGAAATGTCCGTATCATAATAGTCGCGCTTGTTTGGAATTAATTGAGCGCATTAAAACATAAAAGATGAAAACTACATTTCTGAAAATAGCATTTTTAAGCCTGTCGATTTTAGCAATTTCAAGCTGTTCTTCAAACGACGAATCAGATCCTGAAATCATTATTGAACCGCCAGTTGTAAACCCAGGCGATCTGTTGACTACGCAAAATGTCGCAACCTACATGGTCGATGCAAATGCTACCAAAGAAACTGTAGCTTTATTTTATAATTTAAAAAAGCTTGCCAAAACTAAAATTGCCGTTGGTCAGCAGGATGCTTTTAATAGTTTTTATCAGGATAACGGCGGAGATTCTGACATCAAAAAAAATACAGGTTCTGATCCTGCAATTTTAGGCTCTGACTTTATGTTTATTACTGATAAAAACAATAACAATCAGGCGGATAACTGGTTTTATCACGAAGAAGAAAAAATTTTAATCGCTACAAAAGCCGCTTACGCGAAAGGAATAATCAATACTTTTTGCTGGCATTTGAGAGAACCAATTAAAGAAGATTCTTTTTATACGGCCGATATGACAGCAGATCAAAAAGCAAATGCTTTCAAAAGTATTTTGCCTGGCGGAGTAAATCATGAATGGTATAAGAAAAAATTAGACAAAATTGCCAGTGTTCTTTTAAATCTAAAAGGTTCGAAAGGAGAATTGATTCCGATTATCTTCAGGCCTTTTCATGAATTTGATGGAAGCTGGTTTTGGTGGGGTGCTAATTTCGTCACGGCTCAGGAATATAAAACGGCTTATCAGTTCACCGTTGATTACTTAAAAAACAGTAAAGGCGTTCATAATATTCTCTATGCCTTTTCGCCTGACAACTCGTATACTACAGAAGCGAATTATTTAAGCAGGTATCCCGGTGATAAATATGTAGATATTTTAGGAATGGACAACTATGGAGATTTTGATAATCAGGGACAATATGGTGCTAACAAAGCCAATTCTAAACTAAAAATAATTGCTGATTTGGCTAAAGCCAAAGTAAAAATTGCAGCATTAACAGAAACCGGTTATCAGGTTACAAATGCAAAAATGCCAATAACAGATTGGTTTTCGACTTATTTGTACAGCGCATTAACATCGAATGATATTGAAGTTAGTTATGCCATGCTTTGGAACAATACTAAAGATGCTTATTTTGTACCAAATGGCGCCGTTTCGAATGCAGCAGATTTCAAGACATTTGCTACGAAGCCAAAAATAACATTAGTCAATTCTTTACCAAAGATCTATGAATTGCCAAAGTAACATAAAGTATGTCATTGCGATGAACGAAGCAACAATAATCACGTTTACTAACTAAAAAGGATATACTACATGAGATTGCTTCGTTCCTCGCAATGACTAATGAATACCTAAATCCCTATCCCTGATAGCGACTGACGAAGTAATTAGCTCCTAAAAATATAAATAATGAAAAACAGATTTCTAAAAACTCTTGTCTTCGGTTTAATGCTTTCTACAATTGCTTGTCAGGCGCAGGAAAGAATTACGGTTAAGGGAACGCAATTTTATAAAGGCGATAAACCTTACGCCTATATTGGTACGAATTATTGGTATGGAAGTTTATTAGCTTCGAAAAAAGTGGGCGACCGAAAAAGATTGCTTCGCGAACTGGATTTGATGCAGAAAAACGGAATCGATAACTTGAGAATTCTCGTGGGTGCCGATGGCGGAAAATACGATTTTACGGTTCGTCCAGCATTGCAATACGAACAGGGAAAATATGATGAGGATTTGCTTGACGGCCTGGATTTTTTGATCAACGAAATGAGCAAACGTAAAATGTATGCGGTTTTGTATTTGACGAATAACTGGGAATGGTCGGGCGGAATGTCGCAATATTTAGAATGGAATGGTAAAGGCGCGATTCCTGTTCCGAATATTGCCCCCAATACCTGGCCGCAATTTATGGCGTATACAGAACAATTCCATAGTTGTGAGCCTTGTATGAAAGCTTTAGAAGATCATGTAAAGTTTATTATTGGCAGAACCAATAAATATTCGAAAAAGAAATATACCGAAGATAATACCATTATGGCGTGGCAAGTGGGCAATGAACCAAGGCTTTTTACGGTAGAAAATGAAACGAAATTTACGATTTGGCTGAATAATATTGTAAATCTGATTGATAGTTTAGATAAAAACCATTTAGTTTCGACGGGTTCTGAAGGAAAAAACAGCTCGAACGATAGTATGGAAATCTTCGAGAGAACGCACAAAAATCCAAATATCGATTATTTGACGATGCACATCTGGCCTAAAAACTGGAACTGGTTCAAAGCTGATAATGCCGAAAAAACAATGCCAACAACTCTTGAAAATGCGGGAAAATATATTGACGATCATATTAAAGTGGCCAATAATTTAAAACGCCCTATTATTATTGAAGAATTTGGTTTAGGAAGAGAAAATGAAAGTTTACTGGCAACGACATCAACAAAAAACAGGGATGTTTTTTATGATTACATTTTTAGCAGAGTTGCCGAAAGCGTTAAAAATAACGGCCCGTTGCAAGCTGCGAATTTCTGGGGATTTGGTGGTGAAGGAAAAGCGGTAACTCAAGACGGAAAATGGAATCCCGGAGATCCATTAACAACAGATCCACCACAAGAACCACAAGGATTGAATTCGGTTTTTTCTTCGGATAAATCGACTTTGGATATTGTGAAGAAGTATAATTTACAATTGAAAAAATAGATAAAGTACACCTTTTTATATTTCAAACCCGACAGGTTTCAAAAACCTGTCGGGTTTATTGTTTCATATAAACGACAGAGACGCACTGCTGTGCTCCTCTACGATCTGTATTTACAGAAATAGATTATGCTAAAATTTTCTCGATTGCATTCAATTCATCCTGAGTAAAATCAAGATTTTGCAAACAATCGATATTATTATTTAATTGTCGTACTGAACTTGCGCCTATTAAAACCGATGTAATACGTTTGTCTTTTTGCAACCAAGCCAAAGCCATTTGTGCCAAAGATTGATTACGATTTTGTGCAATTTCGTTTAGCTGAACTAATTTATTAATACGTTCGGGAGTAACCTCATCTTCTTTCAAATGTCCGTTTGGATTATGCGCTCTGGAATTATCAGGAATTCCGTTCAGGTATTTGTCTGTTAAAAGTCCTTGTGCCAAAGGTGAAAATGCGATGCAGCCCACTCCTTTTTCTTCCAAAACATCCAATAAACCGTTTTCTACCCAACGTTCTAACATTGAATATTTTGCCTGATGAATCAAACATGGCGTGCCTAATTGTTTCAAAACATCAACCGCAACACGAGTTTGCTCTGCTGAGTAATTACTGATTCCAACATACAACGCTTTTCCGCTTCTTACGGCATAATCAAGCGCCATCATAGTTTCTTCTATTGGCGTTTCCGGATCTGGGCGATGCGAATAAAAGATATCGACATAATCGACTTTCATGCGTTTCAAACTCTGATCTAAGCTTGATAATAAATACTTGCGAGAACCCCAATCTCCATAAGGCCCGTCCCACATTGTGTAACCTGCTTTGGTAGAAATGATGATTTCGTCACGTAAATTTCCCTGGAAATTGTGCCAAAGAATTTTACCAAAATTAGTTTCTGCAGAACCTGGAACTGGTCCGTAATTATTTGCCAAATCAAAGTGGGTAATTCCTTTATCAAAAGCTTCTACAGCAATACTTTCGGCGTTTTCAAAATTATCGACCGACCCAAAGTTATGCCACAATCCTAAAGAAATTTCAGGAAGTAATAATCCGCTTCTTCCGCATCTGTTATATTTCATTGTTTTAGTTTAATGGTTGAAAGTTTTATAGGTTTTAAAGATAGAAAAATATCAAAAGTTATAATCCGAAAAATTGTGTTTTTTTAATCGCGCAAAGACGCTAAGTCGCAAAGTTTTTTTGCCACGAATTCACGAATGAATTGCTTCAAAATTCGCATCAGTTTTTTTTCATAGCCCCTAGTTTTAACTAGGGAAATTTATATGTAAATAAAAAAAAGTTTTAGCCAAACCTAATTAGCATTTAATATTTGTAAATTGCTATAAATATTAAATCATGAAAAATAAGCATCAAAATATAATTTCAATAGATCCTAACATTAGATTTGGAAAGCTGATAATTACAGGAACAAGAATTTGTGTTGTTGATATTCTTTCATGGCTCTCTATCGGAATGTCTATTGAAGAAATCATTGAGGATTTTCCTGAACTAAAACGAGAACATATTCTTGCTACTCTAGCTTTTGCTGCTAATCGAAAAAACATAAAAAAAAAATATAGAAATTTCATTCTAGCAATGAATTAGAACCTAAACCTGTATTGCATAGCCCCTAGCTTCAGCTAGGGAAATTTATAGTCAAATAAAAAAGGGCTTTAGCCAAACCTAACAAGTTTGTCTAAAGCCCTTTCGTTTACGTATAAATCAACGTCCAGTTAAAACTGGAAACTATTTAATAGCTAATAAAATTCTATAAATGAATTTTTTCTTTCAACTCATCAATTTTTTCAGGAATATCGTGTATTCTTTTTAGTTTGAAAGAAAGATAAATGTAAAAAATTCCCAATGCTATAAAAGCAAACGCTGTCCAGTATACTAATGAAAGTCCTGCAAAAAGAGGATTCCATAACAATACAAATGAAAAGATTGTTCCTAATATCCCTAAAGATAAAAGATTCTTCCAATCCGGAACGGAGTAACTCTTTAGATTAAAAGCAATAACAATCGCCATTATCGAACGGAATAAAATTACAAACCCAACATATAACGGAAGTAATGTAATCGAGATTAACGGATTGGAAAGCAATAATATCCCAACCACTAAACCTATAATTCCGGATGCTAATGTCCAGCCCCAATTATCAATTTTCTTTCTGTTCGAAAGAGCAAAAATGATATCAAAAACTCCACTCACCAAAAACGAAATGCTAAAAAGAAAAGCAAGTGTTAAATAAGCGGCCAAAGGAGTAATAAAAGACCAAATCCCGATTCCAACAAAAAGTAATCCTATCAATAACGGAATGTACCAATAATCAATCGCTATTCTAACTTTTTTAAATAAAGAACTTTCCATAAATACTATTTTAAAATCATGCTTACTCTGTAAAGTTTTCAGCTTACCTTTAAAAATTGACTTCTTAAAAAAACCTGTAAACACCTGTTTTTCAAATGAAGTTATCCCAAAGATAACGATTAAAAATAATATTTATAATTATTAACTTACAAAATACTTTAATCAAACTTTGCTTGTTTGGCTAAAGCCTTTTTTCTATTCCAATCTAATTCCCCTAGCTGAAGCTAGGGGCTATGCAAAAAAATCGCCACGAATTTACGAATGAATTGTTTAAATAATTCGTGAATTCGTGGCGAAAAAACTTTATAAATTAGTAGCAAAAAAAACTTTGCGTCTCTGCGCCTTTGCGAGATTATTTCTTAGCTACTTCAACTCAAAACCACTTTCTAAACCTTTATCAGAACTTCCTCCTACCATAATCTTAAAAGTTCCCGGTTCTACAAGATAATTCCCGTCATTGTCATAAAAACCTAATTCTTTATTAGTTAAAGTAAAAGTTACCGTTTTCGTTTCTCCTTTTTTCAAATTCACTAATTCAAAACCTTTTAATTCTTTTATTGGCCGAACAATACTTGCAAATTCATCATGAATATATAACTGTACAACTTCTTTTCCATCATAATTTCCTGAGTTTGTAACCGCAACGCTAACCTCAACTTTTTCACCTTTTGCGAAAGTCGATTTATTCAATTTTAAATCTTTATAATCAAATTTGGTATAACTCAACCCAAAACCAAACGGATATTGAGGCGTTTTTTCCACATCCATATAATGAGACCAAAACACATTTTTATCACTATCTACAGGTCTTCCTGTACTGTATTTATTATAATAAATAGGCACCTGACCCACATTTCTCGGAAACGATATTGGCAACTTTCCACTTGGGTTGTAATCTCCATATAAAACCTGCGCAACCGCATTTCCGGTTTGAGTTCCTAATTGCCACGCTTCAACAATCGCCGGAATATTTTCAGCCGCCCAAGGAATACTCAACGGACGACCATTATTTAAAACCAAAACCACATTAGGGTTTACTTTATATATTTCCTCTAACAATTCCTGTTGCAAGCCCGGCAAATTCAAATCAGTTCTGCTTCTTCCCTCGCCGCTCTGAAAACCGTATTCTCCTAAAACCATCACCACAACATCGGCATTTTTTGCGGCTGCTTTTGCCGCTTCAAATCCGCTTTTATCAGTAGTATTAAAAACTGTTTCCGTTAAAAAAGTTGCTTTTTGCTTCAATAAATCTACACCTTTTTCAAAAACTAATTGATTGTCTTTGTATTGTTGCATTCCTTCTAAAACCGAAACCGCTGTATTATCATCTGCAGCAATTCTCCAGCTCCCAAGCGGACTGTTTTTATCATTTGCCAAAGCGCCAATCAAAGCAATTTTTTGTCCGGATTTCTTTAGCGGAAGCAAATTCTTTTCGTTTTTCAGCAATACGATAGATTTCTTCGCCATATCTAAAACACCGTCATTATTGGCTTTACTTCCAACAACCGCTTTTTCACGTTTTTCATCACAATATCTGTACGGATCATCAAACAAACCAAGCTCGAATTTCACACGCAAAATTCTACGAACCGCATCATCAACCAAAGCTTCTTTTACTTTTCCTTCCTTCACTAAACCCACTAATTTTGCTACGTATAAGTACGATTCCATATCCATATCAGAACCTGCAATAACCGCTTTTGCCGTTGCATCTGCTTCGTCTTTTGCATAACCGTGCGCAATCATTTCGCGAACGGAAGCGTAATCCGAAATTACAAAACCGTCAAACTTCCATTTTCCTTTCAGAATATCCCTTTGCAGGAAAACATTTCCTGTTGCCGGAACCCCATTCAAGGTATTAAACGAATTCATAAACGTACGAACTCCAGCTTCAACCGTCGCTTCAAAAGGTGGTAAAACCGAATTATACAATTTAGAATTACTTATATCTACCATATTATATTCTAATCCCGCCTCAACATAACCGTACGCCGCAAAATGTTTCGCACAGGCCGCAATCGTATTTACTTTGGACAAATCAGCAATTGTTTCGCCTTGAAAACCTTTTACTCTGGCATAACCTACCTTACTTCCCAAATACGGATCTTCTCCTGAACCTTCCATCACACGTCCCCACCGCGTATCATTTGCAACGTCTACATTTGGCCCAAAAGTCCAGTTAATTCCAGATGCCGAAGCCTCATCAGCCGCAATTGCCGCTGACTTTTTAATCGCTTCCAAATCCCAACTTGCTGCTTCTGCCAACGGAATCGGGCTCAACGTTTTATAACCATGAATCACATCAAAACCTATAATCAACGGAATCCCCAATCTCGTTTCTTCAACCGCAATTTTCTGCACGGCACGAACTTCCTTCACACCACGCACCGTCAGCATCGAACCCACCCAGCCTTTACGCAAATGTTCGTATTTCAACTCAGCCGTTCCGCCTTTCGGAGCCGGCCCCGTAACATCCCAAAACCCGTTATATTGATTCATTTGCCCCACTTTTTCCTCCAAAGTCATTAAAGGCAAAAGCAAATCGATACGTTGTTCAATAGTTTTATTTTTATCCAGATACGGCTTTTTTTGTGCATTCATATTTCCAACAGTAAACAGGGCAAAAACCCCGATTGTTATTATTTTATTTTTCATTGGTTAGTTTTTTTCTAAGGTACTAAGGTGCTGAGAGACTAAGATTTTAAGTTTAATATTTTGGGCGTGTTTCGCCGCGGCGAATCGGGCTATTCGCTGCAAGTCCTCGCACTTCCTTCGTCAGGCTGTGGGCTTTTCACTACTATCCCTCACGCGAACCACTTAACGAGATATTTTGTTTTTAAACACAATCTTGTCATCCTGAGGAACGAAGGATCGCACAAGAGATTCCGCACAGTAATTCTCCAATCTTTGTCGAGTTTCTAGTGTGATCCTTCGTTCCTCAGGATAACAAACTGTATGTTTCACTTTGCGGGGCTTCGACTCCGCTCAGCCTGACAAACGCAAACAAAAAACCAGCGCCAATCCGTTACATCAGGAAAATCCGTGGGCAAAAAAATCTAAAATCTAAAATCTAAAATCCATCTTACTCCGTAACAAAACAAGAAGCTGGTAAATTCGCTTTATTAAACAAATCGGATTGTATTGTATTCCCCCACGCAAATCTCAATTTTGCAGGATTAACAACTTTCTTGCTTACCAAAATCACTTCATTATTTTTTATCGAAGCTTCGGCAGGATAGAAAACACTATCGGCTCCAGCCACTTCAAACTGATTTGATGTTTTGTTCTTAAAATACAATCCATCAGCATAATCAAACAAAACGATAGCTTTGTTTTTATCTACTTTAAAATCTTTAAAAAGCGGACCATTTACCAAATTAGAATTGACTTTATAAGTATCTGCCAAAGCCAAATTCGCCAAACGAATCCCAACCGATTTTTTATTTTTTGGATGAATATCGATAGTATCCGAAATATCACTTGTTAGCACCATTCCCGTTTTAGAAACTTTTTTCAATACTTTTCGTTGAGAATTTCTTACCGTAACATTCGAGAAGTTATTACTGCCTGTTTTATAAGGCGCGATTTGAACGTAATAAAACGGAAAATCATCATTCCAGGCTTTTCTCCACGCAGTAATCAAAGCCGATAAAGTTTGGTCATATACCAAAGAACCTACATTCGATTCTCCCTGATACCAAAGTGTTCCTGCAATCTTAAAACCCACAAAAGGATAAATCATTGCATTATACGCACGTCCGGGTTGACGTGGTCCGTATTCTTGCTCGTTTAGTTTTTTAGCATTTTCTAATAAAACCGAATCATTCTGAACCACTTCTTCCGGCATCCAGATTTCAGCCGGAGTTCCGCCCCAATTCGAAGAAATCAATCCTATCGGAACATTTTTCAAATCTTCCCTTAAGCGCTTGGCAAAAAAGTAACCAATCGCACTGAAGTTTTTCATGGTTTCCGGAGTCGACTCGACCCAGTTTCCTAATAGATTATTTTGAGGACTTGTCGCCGTTAATTTCGGAACGGTAAAAAAACGAATATTGGGATTTGTGGCATTTTTAGCTTCTTCTTCGCCATTATCAATTCCCCAACTTACCGACATTTCCATGTTCGATTGTCCGGAACAAACCCAAACTTCACCAATTAAAATATTTTTAAGAATCACTTCATTGTACCCTTTTATAGAAATAGTATAAGGTCCTCCGGCTTCGGGCGTTTTAATATTCAATTCCCATTGTGCCTGATTATTAGCAACGACTTTATATTCCTTATTATTCCAGCTCGAAACCAATTTGATTTCTTCCTTTGGATTCGCCCAACCCCAAATCTTAATCTGAGAGTTGCGTTGTAAAACCATATTATCGCCAAAAATATTCGGAAGTGTAACGTTTGCCATCATAGTACTGGAAATCATCAGAATGAAAACAAACTTAAATATATTATTTTTCATTTAGCAACTTTTTTAAAAACGGAGCATATTCATGGGCCAAAACCTTATGATCTGCCACATCAGGATGTCCGGAACAACCTTTTGGAGTCATGGGTTTAAATTTGAAAATTAAAATGGGTTTATGGATTTTATCTTCCGTGAAAGCGTTCTTCACTTTATTGAGACAATCTTCAAAAACAATCGCTCTTTCGCCATTTATCATCGGACTATTCGTAATCACAATTTGAGCTTTTGGATTGTGCTGGTACAACATTTTAATAAAGTTAATGTAATTCGAAACGTACTTTTCAGGATTAAAAGGCAAACGTTCTTTTTTGCCATCTCCGCCAGAAAAATCATTCGTCCCTAATGCAATGCTGATAATATCAGGCTGAAAAGCAAAATCGTATTTAGGCTTAGAATTGTCTTTCGTCAAATATAAATTCGGATAAACGTCTGGCATAATTCCTTCTTCTTTATTCTCGTCGTTCCAATTTCTGTACATTCCAATTCCCGAAACAGAACTCACCAAATAATCAACACCAATTTCCCTCGAAAGTACTGGACCATAAGCATAATATCCGTTATGATGATCAAAATATTCTCCTTTATCGCACGGAATATCCGACGGATCACTAGCCGCTCCGCAAGTAATAGAATCTCCAATAAATTCGATTTTCTTTTTCTTTTTAGCAGTAATAGAAGTGAGTTTTGCCGTAGTTCCTGCAAATAAAATTCCGCCGCTATGAGCCTCTGTAGTTTTATAAATTTCTAAAATATGTTCATTTTTATTAGACGTTATTTTTACTGGAAAAGATTGTACTGCTCCTTTTTCGATTCTCAATTTCCCTATATATTTCCCGTCTAAAACCAGTGAAACATAATTATGATGTTCCCACGAATCTACACTTTGCAATGCAATCGAACATTCATTTCCTGTAAAATTAAAAGAAACCGATGAAGCTGTTCCTATTAAAACCACCTTGTTATCGGGGAGTTTTTCAACACGACCCTGATATAAGAAAGTATTGGTTTTGTTTTGTGAACTCGAAACGATTGAAATCAGTAAAAACGAAATCAAAAATGATATTTTTTTGAGAAACATAATTTATTTGTTAAAATATAAATACGATTCACAAATATATTTGAAATATGAGATACAAAAAGATACTAAAACATCAAATAGTAATATAAAATCACCAAACTCATAAGACTATTTCGTGGTTCTTGACGTTAATTAATAAGCTACCTTGCAAAACATATCCTTTGATATTCTAAAGCAACGGTCTATCTTTATCATTTAAATCTTACAACACTTCTTTAAAATGAAATTATCCCTATATATCGTATTTTTTGTTACTATTTTATGTTCTTCTTTTACATTAAAAAAAAATCAAGTTGAAGCAAACCGAATTGAAACCGCTCAAAATAAAATCGATCGGGATTCTATAATTATTTACGCAAAACAATATTTAGGAATTCCTTATCTCTACGCAGGAAACGATCCTAAAAAAGGATTTGATTGTTCCGGTTTTGTCAATTATATTTTTAAAAATTATGGTATTACTTTACCCAGAAGTTCAAGCGGTTTTAAAAATTTAGGAACAAAATTAGCTCCCGAAAATTTTAAAGTGGGAGATATTTTGGTTTTTTACGGTTATAGAAACAAAACCATTGTTGGGCATGTTGGTATTATTTGTGAAGCCAATGGGATGCATTCAAAATTTATTCATGCTTCTTCAGGGAAAGCAGGCAGCGTTACGATTAGCGATCTTGATTCTGATCATTACAGCAAACGTTATTATAAATGTATTAATGTATTGCCTTGATATTATAGCCACAAATTACACGAATTAGCACGAATTATTTTTTTTATAAATTAGTGGAAATTCGTGTAATTCGTGGCAAAAAATCTTCTTATTCTTCAGTCAATAGTTTTATCAAACTTTCGTCTCTTTTATAAACATCTTTATAAAAATTCAAATTGCCATCGCGATCTACCCAAGCGGTAAAATAACCGATATAAACCGGAATTTTCTTTTTTAGCGTATACCAGCTTTCTTTACCGGCATGCATAGCTTTATCGATTCTTTCCGGAGTCATACTTGGATCTTGTTTTAATAGTTCGATTGCCAATTCTCTAGGTTTACCAACACGAACGCATCCGTGACTAAAAGCCCTGTTTTCTCTTTCGAACAAACTTTTTGAAGGAGTATCATGTAAGTAAATATTGTTTGAATTTGGAAATAAAAACTTTACCAAACCAAGCGAATTGTTTTTTCCCGGTAACTGACGAACTGCGCCATTATTCCATTCCAGATTTTTCTGAGCCAGATAATTTTTGTTCTTAGCCATTCCCGGTTTTATTTCGCTTTTAATAATGCTTGGAGGTACATTCCAATACGGGCTGAAAACAATATTATTCATCATTCCGCTAAAAATTACGGTTTTGTTCATTGCTCTTCCCACTACAACTGGCGATACAAATGCAATTTCATGATTGCGAATCAAATACAATTTAAACTCCGGAATATTAACTTCGATGTATTCTTTTCCTTTTTCGAGTTCAGGGTCAATCCATCTGCAACGTTCCATGTTGGCAATAATAGTTTTTATTCTATCCGAAACAGGAACATTTAATTCCGCAATATGTTCCGGTAAAATAATGTTTTTCGGCGTTAATCCGTGGTGCAATTCGTAAGTCCTGATTCCTTTTATCAATGTCGAATCACAAATATTGCTTTTGCTATTTTCTTTAAGATCTCCCGTTATATACAATCTTTCTCTGATTTGCCCAATCATAGCGACAGAATCGCCCAATTTCAGACTTTTAAAATCTTCGGCAGTTTCGATAGTTTTCCATCCGCCTTTTTTCTCAATCTCTCTATATCGGTGAAGCGCATCACGAAATTTATAGTACTGACTGAACATTTTGCTCTTTTTGTCGTCACTAATAGTCGCTTTTTTATAAATAGAATCTGAAAAAACCTGATAGTTGACTTTTTTTCTAGGTAAAAGCCATTCTAATGATCTGGTCGTTTTTTCGTCTACGCCCGAAACTTTCTGTACATAATAAAAGTACAGGTTCGTAATCATCAAATCGGTGTCTTTTTGTGACAATTTATTTTCGGCTGTATGCTCAAAAATAGGACTGATCTTTTCATTATAAGGAAAATTAGCTTTCAAACCTTCCTGATCTAATCCTTTGTATTTATTAAACAAAGTATTTGCGTATTCTACAACGCCTCTATTATCCAGCCACAATTGAGTCGATTTGTTTTTTTTGTATAAAGCCAAAACTTCGCTCTGAAATTTAACCAATTTAGGATACGACTGATAAAATGTCGAAATGCCAGAACTATCAATTGTAATTTTAAGTTCAGGAACCACTTTCTCTGAAGCTTTTTTTGATTCTTCTGTTTTCTTGTCTGCTTTTTTATTACAGGAAACAGCAGCAAAAAGAAGTACAACAGCAACAAGCGAATACAAAATTTTCATAATAATTTTTTTAATAAAAATAGAAAAGTTTTGGAGAAAACAAACCATTTAAAAAAAAATTAATACTGACTTTACAATCTGAGCATTCCCTCAAAAAAAGGCATAAAAAAAACTCCAGCAACATGGCTCAACTGGAGTTTTTCACTTTATAACCAACCTTTATTTTTAGATTACTGTCCCTTTTAAAGTAAGTACTTTTGGAGTTGTCTCCGCACTTGTTGTTACAGTAACTGTTTTTGTAAAACCACCTTTGTTTGCTGCGTTATAAGTTGCTGTTACTTTAGCTGATTTACCAGGTAAAATAGGCTCTTTTGTATAATCTGTTGCAGTACAACCACAAGATCCCTGAACGTTTGTAATTACAACTGCAGTTTTTCCTGTATTTTTAAATTCGTATACAATTGCTTTTGGCGTTCCTTGAGGAATTTGACCTACATCAATTGTTTCCGCTTTCCATACAATTGTAGAAGCAGCTTCTGCCTCAACTTTTGTTTCAGCTGTAATCGATTTTATCGGAGCAATTGCCGAAAAAGACATTAAACTTAAAGCTAAAGCTAACATCGAAATTTTGATCATTTTCATAATTATTTATATTAATGGTTTATAGTTCTAATTTTGCTTTACAAAGATATTTCAGACAAATCCTAATCGCTGTTAACCGCTTTCAAATCTTTGTTAATGACTTGTTAATCGGTGTTTTTAAACCTAATTTTGATTAATATTACACTCTAAAATACCGTTTTCTTGAAAATCAATAAACTTAATAGTATTATCCTTCTGGGACTTGTAGCCATTATTAGCATATTGGTGGCGCAATTACTTTGGACAAAAGAGGCTTTTACTTTAGAACAAAAAAAATTAAGCCAGAAGGCAAACATTGCTTTACTCGAAGTTGCCCGAAAATTATATGAAGGAAAGGATCACGAATCATCGTGTCAGAATCCTGTGCAAAAAATTTCGAACGATTATTATATAGTAAATATTCAAAATGCTTTTGAACCGGATATCTTAGAATTTTACCTGAGATCTGAGTTTAAGAAAATGAATATTACTACTGATTTTGAATACGCCGTATACAATTGTCAGAGTGATGAAATGGTGTACGGAAAGTACATTTCATTTTCTGAAAAAGAAAAAGAGAAAAAGACGGTTTCGTTTCCTAAACATAAAAATTTAGTTTACTATTTTGCGATTCGCTTCCCGAACGAAACCACGTATTTATTTAGTTCAATGCGTTTTTGGTTTATCCTTTCGATTGCTTTAATTCTTATTTTATTGATTTATGTATATTCGATTTTTACACTTTTGCAGCAAAAAAAATACTCTGAATTGCAACGGGATTTCATCAATAATATGACGCATGAATTCAAAACGCCTTTATCGTCTATACTAATCGCTTCAAAATATCTTAGCGAACAAAACCCTATTAAGGATGATAAAAAACTTCATACATATACCAATATCATCATCAATCAGAGTCATAAACTGAACAATCATATCGAGAAGATTTTAAATGTAGCCAAATCAGATTCTGCTCCTTTAGCATTAAAAAAAGAAATGATTTTAATTGTTCCTATTATCGAAGAAGTAATCGAAAATATTCAGTTAAAATATCCTGATGCAACCATTAAAATTGAAACTTTATCGTACGATTATAAAATAGAAATTGATGTTTTTCATTTTACGAATTTAGTCTACAACTTATTAGATAATGCGGTGAAATATTGCAACGAAAAACCGGAAATTACGATTGCAATATCATCAGAAAATAATATTTTAAAACTTGCTTTTATTGATAACGGAATCGGAATTTTGCCTAAAAATTTATCGTTTATCTTTGATAAGTTTTACCGTGCACAAAACGAGAAAAGTAATGAAGTGAATGGTTTTGGACTTGGCTTGTATTATGTAAAAGAAATTTGCAACTTGCATAACTGGAAAATAAAAGTCGAAAACAATCTCGCAAATGGTATTACAATAACCTTGTCTATTCCTCATAAAAAATGAAACAATTCAAAGTACTTTATACTGAAGATGATGAAACTTTAGCTTTTTTGACTAAAGACAATCTGGAACAAAATAACTATGAAGTTATTCATTGTTGCGACGGACAATTGGGTTTGGAAACCTTTAAAAAAGAAAATTTTGACATTTGCATCTTTGATATCATGATGCCAAAAATGGATGGTTTTGAATTGGCTACAGAAGTTAGAAAATTAAATACTGATATTCCCATTATCTTTCTCTCGGCAAAAACATTAAAAGAAGATCGTATCAAAGGTTTGCGTCTGGGCGCCGATGATTATTTGGTAAAGCCTTTTAGTATCGAAGAATTATTGCTAAAAATTGAAATATTCCTGAAGCGTTCTCAGAAAAATATCCCGATGGAAAAATCTGTTTATGAAATTGGGAAGTATCAATTTGATACGAACAATTTTATTTTATTTAATGAAACTGAAAAAATAAGCCTTACACAACGTGAAGCCGAATTATTGAAATTATTTCTGGACAATAAGAATTCGGTTTTAAAAAGAGAACAAATTTTGACTTCGCTTTGGGGAACCGATGATTATTTTATGGGAAGAAGCCTGGATGTTTTTATTTCGCGACTGCGTAAAATTTTAGTTAATGAAAAAGGTATTTCTATTGAAAATCTTCACGGAATTGGGTTTAGGTTTACAGTGTAAGTTTTGTTCATAATTGTTTTTACAGCGCTATAAAACATTTTTAGCATTAACAAAGCTTCCTAAAAATATAATAATTACGAAAACCTTCTTATAAATACATTATCCTGAAAAGTTATATTTTTAATACAAATTAGAAAAAAACTGTAAAATTAATTTTAAAAAACTTTCGTATTTTTAATATCTAATTTTCCTCGATATGAAATTACATCACTTACGCAACGCCACTTTAGTTATTGAAACTGAAACCGATGTTATATTGGTTGATCCCATGTTAGGAAAAAGAAAAACGATTGCTCCTTTTACTATTTTTCGTTATAAACCTCACAGAAACCCGCTCGTTGCTTTGCCTAAAAATAGCAGGGATATTTTAAGCCGGGTTACCATTTGCCTGATTACACATTTACATCCTGATCATATTGACAAAGCCGGAGAAGTTTTTCTTCGACGAAAAAGCATTCCGGTAATTTGTAGTTCAAAAGATGAAAATGCTTTGAGTGCAAGAGGCCTAAACATTCTTCAGACTTTAAATTATTGGGAACCGGAGGATTTTTTAGGAGGTAAAATTACAGGTATTCCGGCGATTCATGGTTACGGATTTATTGCCAAACTTATGGGAAACGTAATGGGTTTTCATATCGAATTACCTAACGAAAAATCAATTTACATAAGTTCTGATACTGTTTTTACTGAACATGTACAAAAAGTTCTGGTTGAATTTAAACCAGAAATTGCTGTAGTAGCCTGCGGAACAGCAAGATTAGATATTGGTCAGCCTTTATTAATGCGAATGAACGATATCCTGAAATTTGTTGCCTTAGCGCCTAAATATGTTTTAGCAAATCATTTAGAAGCCCTAAATCATTGCCCAACAAAAAGATCTGAATTGAGATTAGCCTTAGAACAAAATGGCCTTTTAGATAAAGTTTCGATTCCGGAAGATGGAGAAACTGTTTCTTATTAAATTATAAAACCAGCAAACCAAATTCGCGTAAAGTGTTTATGGGTTTTGAATACCAGAATAATTCAAAATCATCTAAATTGGTTTCAAAATCAGCTTTTACTTCCTGAAAAGTATAATTTTTAGCATTCGAAATTGTGATTTTAGTCAAAATATCAACAAGCCATTCACCTTCTTCTTTATTGGTCTGAATGTTGAAACTTTCTTTTTTATCATGAAAAGTAAAAGTCATCATTTCCCAGGATTTGCCTTTTTTAGATTTTGTAAAATGGTCTGTAAACGGCTTTCCTCCTAACCAAACTACTTTTGCATTTGGTTTTGTATTAAAATCATTTCCTTCTTCGAGAGCATTAAAAATAAAATCGGGATCAATTTTAGTTTTTGGAATTTTAAAATCGAACCAATCCTGCAATTCGTAGTCAAAGCAAATTCCGTGCATGAAATTAAAAAGCGATTTCTTTAATCCGAAACTAAATTTATCATGGTTGATTCCTGTTGAATCCGTATAATCAATATCATTATTGGCAAAGGTTCCAATAGCTTCGGTCTTTTTTGTTACGCCAAATTTTTCCGGATACAATCCAACCGGACTATGCGCCGTCATGGCAAATTGATGCCAAAATCCTGATTGTAAAATTCCAGCTTCAAATAATTGACGTACCATTTCGAGACTATCCACCGTTTCCTGAATGGTTTGAGTTGGATATCCGTACATTAAATAAGCATGAACCATGATTCCGGCTTCGGTAAAGTTGCGTGTTACTTTTGCCACTTGTTCTACGGTTACGCCTTTGTCTATTAATTTTAATAATCGATCAGAAGCAACTTCTAAACCTCCTGAAACAGCAATACAACCGGAAGCTTTAAGTAATAAACATAAATCTTTAGAAAAGTTTTTTTCGAATCGAATATTAGTCCACCAGGTTACGGCTAATTTTCTTCGCAGAATTTCTAACGCCAAAGCGCGCATCAAAGCAGGTGGTGCTGCTTCATCAACAAAATGAAATCCGTTTTGACCTGTTTGCAGCATCATATCTTCCATACGATCGCACAACAAATTGGCTGCAACGGGTTCGTAAACTTTGATATAATCTAACGAAATATCACAAAAAGTACATTTTCCCCAATAACAACCGTGTGCCATGGTAAGTTTATTCCAACGACCGTCGCTCCACATTCTGTGCATCGGATTTACAATTTCGATAACCGAAATGTATTTATCCAAAGACAAATCAGAGTAATCCGGAGTTCCTACGTAAGCTTGTTTGTAATCGTGTTTTAATGAATCGTTTTTGTAAACTACTTTTCCGTCTTGCAAAAGAAAGGTTCGTTTGTATAAATTGTAATTTGGATTTTCGAGATTGAAAATTAATTCCTCTATCGGAACTTCTCCATCATCTAAGGTAATAAAATCGAAAAACTCAAAAACGCGTGCGTCAGAAAGCGAACGCAATTCGGTATTTGGAAAACCACCTCCCATCGAAATTTTAATCTCGGGATGATGTTTCTTAATCCATTGTGCCGATCTAAAAGCGCTATATAAATTCCCCGGAAAGGGAACCGAAATTAAAAATAAAGTAGGCTGAACAGCTTCAATTTTTGCTTTTAAAATCGAAATTAAAATCTTGTCTATATAAGTGGGTTCTTGCTGTAAAGCATCGTATAATTCATCAAATGAATTGGCGCTTCGGCCTAAACGTTCGGCATATCGGCTAAAGCCAAAATTTTCATCGACACATTCTACTATATAATCGGATATATCTTCAAGATATAAAGTTGCCAAATGTTTGGCTTTGTCCTGCGTTCCCATGGTCCCGAAAGCCCAATCGAGTTCTTCTAATTGTGCAAAACGAGAAGCTTCCGGCAGAAAATCTTCCTGACAAATTTGTAATGCCAATGTTGGATTTTTTCCCTGCAAAAACTGAATTACGGCATCAATTGTTTTGATATATTCGTCCTGTAAAGCAAAAATACGCTTTGAATTATCAGATATATCCTGATTCAATCCTTCAAACCTGAAACCTGAAAATTCAAACAAATCCATTAATCCTTTTTTCGAAAACAGTTCTAAAATAACATCAATACCTAAATCTGCCTGAACCGATTCGATATTTTTTGTATTCAGAAACCCTTTTATATACGCCGTTGCTGGATACGGTGTATTCAGTTGTGTAAAAGGCGGCGTAACGACAAAAAGTTTGGTTTTCAAAGCAACATTATTTTTTGCAAAAATACGGCATATTTAATGACTTTTCAGGAAAAGATTCAACTTGTGATTTTAGTTTTATTTTGTAGATATTTAATTACATTTGTCGCTATCCAAAACCAACTTATGAAACACAAATTACTTTTTATTTTTTTGTTTTTTTCAATACTTTGCTATTCTCAGGAAAATTGTAATAACGGAATTGATGATGATGGTGACGGTAAAATAGATTTAAATGATGAAGACTGTATTTGTAATAAATCTGCTATTACTTCTATAATTCCCAATCCTTCTTTTGAAACAAAATCAGAATGTCCAAGATCATTTTCAGAGTTAAAAAATGCAACTCCATGGATTCAGGCCACAACTGCGACGACCGATTATCAAAATAAATGTGGATTTGTAACCAGAGGAGTCAAAGATTTAGGCCTGGATAATTTTCCTGATGGAGACGGAATTGCTGCAGCGTTATTTTTGCCTGATTGGAATGAATATTTAGGAGCGACATTATTATCGCCTTTAGTAGCCAATACTGATTATCAATTAACTTTTAATATAGCTGCCTATTTTGAAAATGGTAGTGGAGAACATACAGGTAAAGACATATCGCTTTTAGAACCTGTCAACGTTACAATATACGGATGTGCAAACGGTCAAAACCTACCTCTCAATACCACTCAAAGCCCAAATTCAGTAGATCCTACCTGGGTGGAAATTGGCAATGCTTCCTACACTCCAACCTCAGTCTGGGGAGAGCTAACACTAACATTTAAAACCAATTTTAATGTTAACGCTATTATGCTTGGCGCTCCTCCTGTGCTTCCGGTTTCCTATAAAAGAACCCACGGAAATCCTTACTTCTTATTCGATAATCTCCTATTAAATACATCAGCATCTTTTGGTGTAAATATAAGTCAGCAAGGATTGTTTTGTGATTCTAACCTAATCTTAAAAGCCGAAATAACAAAACCTCTCAGTGACAAAAAAACATTTCAGTGGTATCAAAACGGAATTGCAATTTTGGATGCTACAAAAGAATCTTATAAAGTTCCTGCTTTTTCTACAAGTTTAGGTCAATATTCCGTTAAAGTGACAGATGGAGACAAATGTTTTATAAGTACAAAAATAACGATAAACAATAATGTTCCCAGCCCAACTTTCTCAACGATTCAGCCCAACTGTATTATAACTACTGGTACGATAAAGATTGTAACCCCTGCTTCTGAATATAGTTTTGACAATGGTGTAACATGGCAAGAAAGTCCTGTCAAGGAATTATTACCAGTGGGAACTTATTACATTAAAATAAAAACACAGACTGGATGTGTTTCTTCTTCTACAGGAGTAAGCATTTTGGCACCGCAGTTATTGGCAAATTCTGATTTGTCTATTATACAACCTACTACCTGCGAAGGGAAAGGAACAATTACAATAAATGCAAAAAATGCAGAACAGTATAGTTTTGATGACGGCGCAACCTGGGGCTTTAATTCGACCGCAAGCAATTTAGAACCGGGAAATTATTTAATAAAAATAAAAGATGCAGCTGGCTGTCAATCTTCATCTCAATATGCAATCATAAATCGAGTTTTCTTAAAAAATCCAACTTTTACTATCACTCAGCCTATTTGTGGAAAAGACGGCAAAATATCTATAAATACTGTTGCAGACCAATATAGTTTTGATGGAGGTAAAACATGGACAACTGATCCAGTAGCTTCAGATTTAAAACCAGGATCCTATTTAGTTCAAACAAAAAATAATAATGGTTGTCAATCTAATACTGTATACGCTTACATTGAACAGTTTTATTTAAAAACATACCCAACTTATACTAGAACTCAACCAATCTGCGGAACAGGAGGTACCATAACCATCACTTCGGAAGCTTCAGAATTTAGTTTTGACGGAGGTAAAACATGGACAACTAATCCAGTTGCAAACGATCTTTTACCTGGAAATTATCAAATTGTATTTAAAAATGAGTTAGGTTGTATATCATATACTCAATATGTAAATCTGGATTATTTTTATTTACCTAATCCTGCTTTTACTTCTACTAAACCAACCTGTGAAACTGGTGGCAGTATTACTATAACCACTACAGCAAGTGAATATAGTTTTGACAATGGTAAAACCTGGACCACAAATCCTACAGCTTCAAATTTAAAACCAGGAACTTATTACATTATGATTAAAAATGAAATTGGATGCACTTCATCTACTTATCATTACGTTAATCTTGATTATTTTTTCCTTCCAGATCCCACTTTTATCTCGATCAATCCTAGCTGTGGAAATATCGGGAGCATAGAAGTAACAACAAAAGCAGACCTCTATAGTTTTGACGGTGGTTATAACTGGACAACAGACCCTAAAAAAACAAATTTATCGAGTGGCTATTATTATATAAAAATAAAAAACAATCTTGGTTGCGAATCAAATTCAATTTATGCTTATCTGGATTCCAATTATCTGGCTAACCCTAATTATAATCTAACACCAGCTACTTGTAATAATAATGCCAGTATAACCATTACTACTACAGCCGACTTATACAGTTTTGATAATGGTAATACATGGACAAAAAATTCAACTCTTTCAGGGCTAATTTCTGATAATTATTATAATATCAAAGTCAAAAACAGTTCAGGCTGTGTATCTAATTATCTTTCGATCTTTATAAAACCTTTTTATCTGGATGCCCCTGTCTTTACAGTTCAACAGCCAAAATGTGGAGACACAGGAAATATAACTATATCAACAGCAGCAGATTTTTATAGTTTTGACAATGGAAATACATGGACAACAAACCCCGTACTTTCAAATTTAATTCCAGGCAGATATTATTATGTTAAAATAAAAAACAATCTAGGATGTACTTCAGAAGGCAAGCCTGTGTACGTCCAGCCTTTTTTCTTAGACAATCCAAGTTACACTATTGTTCATCCCTCTTGCGGAGTAGCAGGTAATATCACAATAACTACTAAATCAAGCTTCTATAGTTTTGATAATGGTAATACCTGGACAACAAATCCAATTTTATCTAATCCGAAACCTAATACTTATTATTACATATTAATTAAAAACAATTTGGGATGTGTATCAAATTCAATATACATATACGTCGAACCATTTTATTTAGATAACCCTTCATTTAAAGTAGAACAGCCTACATGTGGTAAAGGAGGAACTATTGCCATTACCACAATATCTGACTTATATAGTTTTGACAATGGAAATACATGGACTGCCAATTCTGTGGCTTCAAATTTAAAACCAGGCTATTATTATATATTAATTAAAAACAAATTAGGCTGCACTTCAAATTATCAATATGCATATTTAGAACCTTATTATTTAGAATATCCTACTTTTGAAATTGTTCAGCCAACTTGCGAAACAAAAGGAAAAATTACTGTAACAACGGTTGCTGACCAATATAGTTTTGACAATGGAACTACCTGGAGCAGCAATTCAGTACTAACCAATCCAAATTCAAATTATATATATATTAAAATTAAGAGCAATAAAGGATGCGAATCAAACCCTCAGTTTGCTTATATTAATTCTCCTCCTAATATTCCTGCTAAGCCAACTATATCTTCTGTACTTCCAAGTGAATGTGGCATTAAAGATGGCAGTATAAAAATAACAAGCTCTTCTTCATTGTATAGTTTTGACAATGGCAATACTTGGAGTACGAATTCAAATTCAGGTTCATTAGAAGCGGGGACTTATTATGTACGAATTAAAGAAAGTTCTTCTAGCTGTCCATCAGAACCAAATATTGTAATTTTAAATTCAAAAAATATTTTAGAAGCTCCACTATTTACAACTATTCAGCCTACTTGTTCTACACCAACAGGGACAATTACGATAAATACAACTGCTTCTCAATATAGCTATGATAACGGTTTGACATGGCAGACAGAAAGCTCAAAAAGCAACATTTTACCTGGTGATTATTTAGTTAAAATAAAAAATGATAAAGGCTGCATATCTAATGCTGCTTCTGTAAAAATCAATACCTATGTATCTTTCAAAATTAGTTCATATAGTTCAGAGCAACCTTTATGTATAGGAAGTTCAGCAAGAGGTATTGTAATTAAGATTGACACTCCGGCATCTGCTTATAGTTTTGATAATGGATTGACCTGGACAAATGATCCTATTGCGACTAATTTAAAAGAAAATACAGAATATTGTTTAAGAATTAAAAATGCCGAAAACTGTATTTCTGAGCCAAGCTGTATGACAACTATTAAACAAGTTGCTATTCCAAGTGCACCTAAAATAACAACAAAACAACCTTCTGGTTGTGATCTTACAGGATCAATTATTGTAAATGAAAGCAAAGAAGAATACAGTTTTGACGATGGTAAAACATGGAGTAAAAACCCAACATCCCTGCCTTTAAATCCAGGAACTTATTTCGTACGTACAAAAGAAGTTAGAAGTCTTTGCGTTTCTGAAGCAACCCAAACTATTATTAACAATCCGGAAAATGCACCACAATCGCCTGTTACTACAGTTGTTCAGCCTGTAAGTTGTGTAAATCCGTTTGGCTCAATTCTGATAACATCGCCAGCTTCTGAATATAGTTTTGATGGAGGTAAAACATGGACAACTAATTCATTTGCAGAAAAATTAGCTATAGGAACTTATTCTTTAAAAGCCAAAAATACAGCAGGCTGCGAATCAAATGTAGTTAGTATTAAAGTTGAACCGCCTCTGGATTATCCAAATCCTCCGGAAATAAATATTACACAACCTGATTGCTCAAATTCAAAAGGACAAATAACAATAACATCTAATGCTGCTCAATATAGTTTTGATAACGGCTTAACATGGACAACGGAAAAAATTTCGATTTTTTTAATTCCAAATGATTATCATATTAGAGTAAAAAATTCTGATGGATGTATTTCTGAATTTACTAAAGCGGTAATAAATCCATTCACTGATTTCCCACCATTACCAACAGGCAGCACTAATCAACAATTCTGTATTGATGAAATTGCAACTATCGAGAATCTAAATGTAAATGGAACAGATTTAAAATGGTATGACGCCGCAACAAACGGAAATATTCTACCAGAAATCACTTTATTAGAAAACAAAATCTATTACGTTTCTCAAACATTAAATAGTTGTGAAAGTCAGAGATTAGCGGTAAATGTAAAAATTCAGGATACTCCAATTCCAATATCAGATTCGCCACAAACATTCTGCGTACAACAAAATGCTTCAATAAAAAGTATCAAAATTACAGGGCAGAATATAAAGTGGTATCAAAGCACAACTTCAAGCACTACATTATCTGAAACAACATCTCTTGAAAACGGAATCACCTACTATGCGTCGCAAGCGATAAGTAATTGCGAAAGCGACAGAATACCAGTTACGATTCATGTTCTTGCAGCAACAGAAGGAAATTGCATTAATTATGTGGATGAATTACCTTATCCAAGATTCTTTACACCAAATAACGATGGTTATAACGACACCTGGTCTATAGATTTTGCTTATTTAAAACCTGATAGCGGAATTAAAATTTTTGACCGCTACGGAAAATTCATCAAAGAAATAAATCAAAATAATTCGTGGGACGGAACTTACCTCGGTACAAATGAACCCGCATCCGATTATTGGTTTACCGCAACAAGATTAAACGGAAAAGAATACAGAGGACATTTTAGTCTGAAACGATAAAAAAATAACCGCAAAGTAAATTTTGCGGTTATTTTTTATTTAGAGCTTATACTTTATTTTGTTTTTACCAAAAGCCAATTGGATATTTCTTCTAAAGCTATAGGAGAAAATGTCTGCTCAATCGAATCATATTCCATAGGAGAACCGGTTTTACATTCCTGAAACAAATGATTTAAACCAGGAAGCTCTTTGATTGTTGCATTTTTATTCCCTGCTTTCACCAAAGCTTTTTTAATAGTTTCTAAATTAACAGTTGCAGGAACTTGTAAATCTTTGCTGCCATTAAGAGCTAAAACAGGGCATTTTACTTTTGCTAAAGCTACTGCCGGATCAATTCTTAAAAAATTGTACCACCATACATTTGTAATTTGATCTACGAATGATTTTGCCGTTTTATCATCAAATTTTGACTGAGCATAATTGCTTAAATTATTTTTTAAGTTTTCATCGTTTACAGAAGAAGCTAAAATAATGTCATAGGCACCTTTAAAAATTTCCTGTCCTTTTTGAATGTCATTTTCAGGAACTCCAAATTGCTTTTCAAGTATTTCTTTTTGTAATAATAACAATTTATCACCACGAAGACCAGGCGCGGCTAACAAAACAATAAAGTCAATATCTTTTGAATTTCCTGCAATCATTGGAGCGATTACCCCTCCCTCACTGTGTCCTATTAATCCAATTTTGCTTTTATTAATTTCTTTTCTGGTTTTTAAATAGTCAACCCCTGCCTGAACATCTCTCGCAAAATCGATTGTTGATGCTTTTGTATAATCTCCGGTAGATTCACCCGCACCACGATCATCAAAGCGTAAAACAACGATTCCTTTTTTAGTTAGATAATCTGACAACACTAAAAATGGCTTATGTCTTAGTATTTCTTCATCTCTATTTTGTTTCCCGCTTCCTGTAATTAAAATTACAGCTGGAAAATTACCCTCTTTTTTAGGTAAAGATAATGTTCCTGCTAAAGTTACATGATCAGTTTTATTCTCAAATTTCACTTCCTCAGTATAATACGGAAAAGGTTTTTGAGGTTCTTGCGGTCTTGCATATACCTGTTTTTGAATTACATCTTTTGATAAATTCATCTCGAAAGATTGCCCGCCTTGGGTAAAAGTACCTTCAATAATATTGTCTTTATTTAATGTTCCCAAATAGGAAATTTGAGCATTTGGTATTTCTAATTTTAAAATTGAATTCTCAAAAGTTGCTTTCTCAATAGGAATCCCAGTTACTTTCTGATCCGGACTATCCATTGTTGCCTTAAAACCATTTTCTGTTGGAGTCACATTAAAAGATACTCGTAATTGAGTTCCCTGAACTTTTAAAACGCCATTCCATTTTCCTGAAATTTCTTGTCCTATCATTAAAAAAGAGCTTAAAATGGTTATTAAAATAAGTACTGTTTTTGTCATTTGTTTTGAATGATTGTGTGATTAAATTAATTTGATTGACGATCTCTTTTTTGTATTTGCTTGAATTTTATAAAAGAATAAACAACGGGAATTAAGGCTAGAACAACAATGATAAAAACAAATACTTTACCAAATACATTGTTTAAAACCAAGCCTCCCAGTATTAGTAGAAAACCTCCAACAACCCAAATCTTACCAGCAAATACATGAGTAGCTTTCCAGACTTCGTTATTTTCTAATGTCCACGGTGTACGTATTCCTATAAAATAATTGGGTTGAATTACTTTAAAATAATTTCCGAAAATGATCAGTAAAACGCCCAACAATGCGAAGACGAAATTAGGATTATTTACAGATCGTTCTTTGGTAGTATACACAATCAATAATGCAACTAAAGACATAAACAAAACCAAAAAAAACTTAAGCTGATAGAATTTTCCTCCCATCAAAGAAATCCTGTTCTTAGGATCTATTCTTGGAATAAAAGTCATCAAAACATACATCAAAACCGGCAATAAAAACAACATTAAAATAAGCGAAAACTTGTCGCCCCAATTATCAATTTCTCCCTTATAATTCCAATGTATTGGCACTCTTTGAGGAAGACTGTCCCAAATAATAGCTAAATACACAAAAGGTGTCAAAACAATTCCAATTATTGGAAGCTCTTTTTTCAGTTCTAAATTCATTTTTATTTTTTAAAGGTTAGTATCCATTGCAAAACATCTTCCATTATGGTGGTATTGATGGAGTAAATGATGAATTGCCCGTTTTTTTCAGAAGTAATTAAGTCTGCGCGTTTCAAAATATCCAAATGATGTGAAATACTGGGTTTTGAAATATTAAACGCATCAGCAATTTCTCCGGCAGACAAATCTTTCTCTTTTAAAAGTTCCAGAATTTCTCTTCGGGTTGCGTCGTTTAATGCTTTAAAAATATCATTCATCATTTATATATTTAGACAAATATCTAAATACTTTTTTAATTAACAAAAAAAAGAGACTATAATATTAAATTACAGTCTCTTTAGAAATTTTATTATAAAATATTTTTTTTTTAAAACTTATGTTCTTCTTTGCTAATTACTAAAAATGCAAATAAAGAGATACATGCCGCAATCGTTAAATACAAACCTACATAGCTCACACTATAAGTAGAAGCCAGCCAAATTGCGATCATTGGCGCGAATGCTGCTCCAAGAATTCCTGCCATATTAAAAGTTAAGGATGCTCCGGAATAACGAACGTTTGTTGGAAACAACTCTGATAAAAAAGTTCCTAAAGGTCCATAAGTGAATCCCATTAAAGCCATTCCGATACAAGCAAAAATGGTTACCAGAACAATGTTTCCTGAACTTAAAAAATAAGAAAAGAAAAATCCAAAAATTGCAATAGCTACTGTAGCTATAATTAGCATTTTACGACGGCCAATTTTATCTGCCACTACAGCCGAAACCGGAATAAAAATAGCAAAAAACAATACCGAAAATAATTGTATTAATAATCCGTCTCGTTTCACAATTCCTAAATCTGAAGTCGCCCAGCTCAAGGTAAAAACGGTCATTAAATAAAAAACCAAGAAAGTTGTAATGGCTGCAAACGTTCCGAAAATAAGTTGGTTTTTATATGATTTCACCAATTCTAAAAAAGGGACTTTCACTTCTTCCTGTTCTTTTTTAGAATTTTCGAAAGAAGGTGTTTCAGTAATTTTTGTTCTAATGTAAAATCCAACAATTACCAAAAGTGAACTCGCAATAAAAGGAATTCTCCATCCATAATCCATAAAAGCTTCGTTGCTCATAGAATCGGTTAATAATAAAAAAGTTCCACCTGAAAGTAACAATCCTATTGGAGCTCCCAATTGCGGAAACATTCCGTACCAGGCACGTTTGTTTGGCGGTGCGTTTTCTATAGCTAGTAAAACAGCTCCTCCCCACTCGCCTCCTAAACCTACGCCTTGCCCGAATCGACACAACATCAATAATAACGGCGCGGCTACACCAATACTGGCATAACTTGGCAAAAATCCGATAGTAACGGTAGAAATACCCATCGTTAATAAAGCAGCTACTAAAGTAAATTTACGTCCAATTTTATCTCCATAATGTCCAAAAAAAGCAGAACCTAAAGGACGCGATAAAAAGGCTATTGAAAAAGTAGCTAAAGATTCTAAAGTCGCTATAGTCGAATTAGAACCAGGAAAAAATAATTGCGGAAAAACCAACACTGCGGCATTGGCATAAATATAAAAGTCAAAAAATTCAATTGTGGTTCCTATTAAGGAGCCAAAAAGAACATGTTTTAAGGAGTTCTTTTTTTTCGGGTTATTTTCCATGTAAAATAGATATATCTTTTTTTTGATTACAAAAATATAGTTTCGCTATTAATATTTTACATTTACAAGCATTAGTTTCAAAACAACACTGTATTTTTAACAAATTTGATGTATTTTACATTTTAAAAAACATTACGTCAGCCAAAATTAAAAACCTGATTACAGGAACTTTAAAATAAAATTTAAAAATCAAATCATAAGCAATAGTTAAAACCGTTTTTAACTGCATATTTTCATTAAATTTACAGCTGTCAAAAATAAATATAAAATTATGCCTACCGACTGTATCAGCTACCAAACTTCAGGATATTTCTCTAAATTGATGCAAGATTATTTAGATCAAAAACCAGAATTAAAACCGCTGTACAACCATTTTCCTACTTTAGAAAATTTCGAAAAACAAATTGCAGAGAAAGCGGCAAATTTTGATAATAACAACCGAATTCCGTTGGTTGAGACTTTAAAAAAGCAATATCAGAACATTGAAATCTCTGATTTGACAAAACAAAACATTGAACTTTTAGGGCTTCAAAATACTTATACCATTACAACCGGTCACCAGTTAAATTTATTTAGCGGCCCATTATACTTTTTATATAAAATCATCTCGACGATTAATCTTTCGAAGGAATTAAAATTAAAATATCCAACGAATAATTTTGTTCCAATTTATTGGATGGCAACTGAAGATCATGATTTTGAAGAGATCAACTATTTTAACTTTAAAGGAAAAAAATTCAGATGGAACAAAGAAAGTACTGGCCCGGTTGGCAGACTTTCTACAGAAGGTTTAGCTGAATTTTTCGAAATATATTCAAAAGAATTAGGATCAAGCACCAATGCCAATGTTCTGAAAAAACTTTTTGAAGAGGCTTATTTAAAACACGAAAACTTAGCCGATGCTACCCGTTTTCTAGCCAATAGTTTATTTTCTGCTTATGGTTTGGTAATTTTAGATGCTGATGATGCGAATTTAAAACAAGCGTTTATTCCGTATATCAAAGAAGAATTATTAGAGCAAACTTCGTTTAAGGCAGTTCAGGAAACTATCGATCAACTAAAAGACTATACCGTTCAGGTAAATCCTCGTGAAATAAATTTATTTTATATCGAAGATGATTTACGCGAACGAATTATTTTCGAGAATGATAAATACTTTGTCAACAATACTAAAATCTCATTTTCTAAAGATGAAATCTTAGTATTATTAGAAAGTAATCCGGAGAAATTCAGTCCAAATGTGATCATGCGCCCATTGTATCAGGAAATTATTTTACCTAACTTATGCTACATTGGCGGAGGCGGAGAAATTGCTTATTGGTTAGAATTAAAATCTTTTTTCGAAGCTGTAAACATTACTTTCCCAATGCTTTTGGTTCGTAACTCAGTACTTTTATCTACTGAAAAACAAGCCCAAAAAGCAGACAAATTAAACCTTACATGGAAAGATTTATTTACAAAACCAGCCGATTTAATCAATACTATCACACACAAATTATCTGCTTTCCCTATTGATTTAACACCTCAAAAAGAAGCATTAGAAAAACAATTTGAATATCTTTATGAACTTGCAGAGCAAACCGATAAATCATTTATCGGAGCTGTAAAAGCACAGGAAGTAAAACAAAAGAAAGGCTTAGACAATCTTGAAAAAAGATTATTAAAAGCACAAAAACGAAAATTAGACAATGAATTGCAGCGTGTTGCAGATTTGCAATTCGAGTTGTTCCCGAATCAGAGTTTACAGGAACGTCATACCAATTTTTCAGAATTTTATCTGGAAAAAGGCGAACAATTAGTGCCGCTTTTGCTACAAAAACTGAAACCTTTAGAAATGAATTTTAATATTATAACAATATAAAAAGCAAGCTGCGAATTCACGAATTAATCAAATAAAAATTATTGAATTCGTTGCTAAAAAATAATAAAGTAATAATTACTGAGAGCCAAATAACCACCTATCTTCTCAAAATTATTATTTCAAACCAAATAGCGATTTAAAAATTATTAACTAACCAATTTACCCAAAACCAATGGTAAAAGAACGCTTAATTTCGCTAGATGTCTTTCGCGGACTCACTATTTTATTAATGACAATCGTAAACAATCCAGGAGACTGGGGCAATGTTTACCCGCCATTATTACACGCCGAATGGCACGGCTGCACACCAACCGATTTAGTATTTCCGTTTTTTATTTTTATAATGGGAGTTGCCGTTCCGCTGGCAATGCCGGACAAATTTTACGACGGCACCACATTCAACAAAATATTAGTTCGTTCTTTGCGAATGCTTTGTTTGGGTATTTTCTTCAACTTTTTTGGAAAAATCCAGTTATTTGGGCTTGAAGGCATTCCGCTTCTTATTGGCCGACTCGCTATTACTATTGCAGTAGGTTATGCCTTAATGGGCACTTTCAGTTCAAAAGTCAAAAACATTTTAGCATTTTCAATTCTATTTATTTATCTATTTCTGGCTTACAGTGGTATCGAAGCCTATCATGACGTAAGACTTCCTGGCGTTTTACAACGAATTGCCATTGTATATTTTGTAGTTTCTCTTTTGCATTTAAAAACCTCTCAGAGAACTCAAATCATAACCGGAATTGTTTTGTTATTAGGTTATTGGGCAGTTATGACTTTAATTCCTGTTCCCGGAATTGGCGAAGCTAATCTTGACAAAGGAACCAATTTAGCTTCATGGCTGGACAGCGTTATACTAAAAGGACATATGTACCGCGGTACAGTAACCTGGGATCCGGAAGGAATCTTAAGTACCATTCCGTCAATCGTAAACGGAATCATTGGTTTGCTTATCGGACAACTTTTACAAGCAGACACCATCAAGATTCAAAAAGCACAAAAAATGGGTATCATTGGTACGATATTAATCTTTTTTGGCTTAATCTGGGATATTATTTTTCCAATAAACAAATCTCTTTGGACCAGCAGTTACGTTTTGTACACAACCGGATTAGCAACCGTGTTTCTTACCATTTTATATTACACCATTGATATCGCCAATTACAAAAAAGGCTTCAAACCGTTCCTGATTTGGGGAGTAAATCCAATGATTGTTTTCTTTACCTCGCAGATCATTCCGCAGGCTTTAGTAATGATTCAATTTAAAAACCCACATAATCCCGAAGAACAGATTAATCTTTTAAGTTATTTATATACTTTCGGAATTGCGCCATTTTTCAGCAATCCAATGACCGCTTCTTTGGCCGGAGCATTGGTATATGTTGGTATATGGACGTTTATTTTGTGGATATTCTACAAAAACAAATTGATATTCAAAGTTTAAAGTTTTTACCATATAAGTTATATAAGTTCATTTTAGAAATACGTTATACTTTACGGAGATATTCTGCACGAGGTATTTAAATGAACTTATATAACTTATATGGTTGATTTTTTTCATTAAAACATCATTCTACCATGTTTTAATTACGAATTAATTAAAAACAATTCATAAAAAAAGTATACTTTTGCACAAAATTTAATAAAATATAAAATGGCAACTAATAGAACTTTTACAATGATTAAGCCAGATGCAGTTCAAAACGGACACATCGGGAATATCTTAGCAATGATTACTAATGGAGGTTTCAAAATCGTTTCATTAAAATTAACCCAACTTACTGTAGCTGATGCTCAGGCATTTTACGCAGTTCACGCAGCAAGACCTTTCTACGGAGAATTAGTTGAATTCATGTCTCGCGGACCAATTGTTGCTGCAATTTTAGAAAAAGACAACGCAGTAGAAGATTTCAGAACTTTAATTGGAGCTACAAATCCAGCTGAAGCTGCTGAAGGAACTATTCGTAAAGCATACGCAACTTCTATTGGAGAAAATGCAGTTCACGGATCTGATAGCGACGAAAACGCTGCAATCGAAGGTGCATTTCACTTTGCTGGAAGAGAGCAATTCTAATATTAGTTTACAGTCACAGTTATCAGTGACAGTTTACAAATACAAAAAAACCTGTTTCAAATCTGAAACAGGTTTTTTTATATCCTTTACTTAAACAGTTCAATACTTTCTTTTATAAAAGCAGGTTCCCTCTCTCCCATATCTGTCAATTTATCTTTCAAAACCGACTTTATCTCCTCAAAATTACTGTGATAAAAGCTGGAAATACTACCAATTCTCTTACCGTCTTTAAGAATAAAAAGAGATTCATAAACTCCTCCTCTTGCCGATTCAATCAATGTTACAAAACCATCTAACGTCTTAAAATCATAACTTACAGATTTTCCAACTCCAAAATAACGTTTTATAATTATAGCATCATCCTCAATTTCAACCTTAAATGCCCTGGTTCTAAAAACTGTGAGCCAAAAAAACACTATAAATAACACAAATAAAATAGGCAAAAACATACCTGCCGCTATCGACTTAGCCGAAAAATAAACCGCCACTAATGGCAATATTGTAAAATAAGAAATCAAAAGAATCGGCCAAAATTTAAACTTAGATTTTATACTCATCATAACAAAAACTTCATTATTAACTCACTAATCAATCTATCTCAAAACCACATCTTTCACCACCTCACGACCTAATTCTTCATTAATCATTTTCACGATTTTAGATTTTCCATGGCTTAATTCTTCCCTTAAAACTGCCGAACCCAATTCTACATACAACGTACTCCCCTTCAATATTACATTCTTCGTATACGTGTTTACTCCATTCCCCATCAACTGTCTCCAGGCCTCTTTTACATCAATCTGATCCATTCCGGCACCTAACTTATTCACTTGGATAATCTGTTGCAAAACAGCCCCAATCGTACTTTGATTATTTAGTCTTTTTGCCATCGTCTAATAAATTTATTGCTCCTGCTTTTTTATAATGATACTCTTTTTTCTCCTGATTTTTCACCACTAATTTCTCCTCTGTAATCGAAATCAATTCCTCGCTCCATTTTGCGTAATCCGTTTTATAATCCAGAAAAACCTGATCCCCTTTAAATCGAACCGAAACATTTTCAAAAGAATCACTCGTCAAAAAAGTCCCATCAAGCTGCGGCATCACCTTCTTTCGAATTCCTTTATTATTCTTTATGTCAAAGTAATCAAAACTTTCATTCATTTTATAATCCTTCTCTTCACCCTTATCAAAAACTACCTTTTCAATTTCCCAATAGCCATTTAATTTTGCAATATCTGCCGGTTTAATTTCTTGTTTACAGCTTACCAGCAAAAGCGATAAAACCAAAATCATAAAAGTGTTTTTCATACTGTATTTATTAAAAATTTAAATAGATTTTACTCTCAATATCCTAAAAATTTTAGGAATGATTAGGAGCTGATACCTGCTGTCCGCTATATCTTTTCCTGGCTAAAGAAGCCAGAAAAAGGATGTCGCTTCCATCAGGGCTAGACATCCTTTTTCAGAAGAAAATTCTGTGATACAAAGTTAACTTTATAAAATTCAAATAAAATATTTATCTCTTAATTTTTGCAAGATTTCAAGAATAAAAAATCTCCCTCCATAAAAAACTTATTCTGATAAAAGTTTAACTTTTAAAGGCTTTAATAAAATTTAATATCTCGCAATTTTGCAGCAAAAATGTTTTGACTTTTTTCTTCTCTATAAGTATTTAACACCGGACCTTCTACCTGCCATACACCAACCAAAATGAAAAAAATAATACTAACATTTATTATCCCAATTTTACTTTCATGTACCAACAAAAAAAGCAACGCAACCCAACCAATCCTTCAGGATAATACTAACGGAAAAATTACAGAAGAGAAAAATGAAAAAGAGATAATAGATTCTGTCAAACACAACTTCCTGGACACACAAAAAACAAAGAATTCTCCAGTCAGAATCATTTCAGCCAAACTGCTTAAAAATCAATACTCTGATCATAAAGACATTCAACTAACCTACAAAAACACAACAAGAAAAAACATCAAAGCCATTAAATTTGAATGGTACTGCGAAAATGTATTCGACAAACCGGCAAGTGGCCAGTTTTTCTTTGTAAAAGGAATATCCAGAGGTCACACCGACATTTTATTAGAGCCACGAAAAACAACATCTAAAATATTGGAAGATTTCTCAACAGACGCCCATGCCATTATAGCAGCAAGAGCTTACTTAGTTGTATTTACTGACGGTACAAAATGGGAACTTAAACAATAAATGTACTATATCAAATTCCAACCCTTTTTCAACAGAAAGCTTTTGCAGTTCTCACAGAAATCTTTTTCTTCATCTAAATGATTTCCGCCTTCAGCATCCCTCATAAGACAAGTTTTCGTTTTACAATGAGGCAAACCTTCGGTATGGCCTAATTCATGCAAAACCACTTTATAAAATTGTTGATTTCTATTTTTGCTTTCCATTCTAAAATCCGAAACTACGCAGGATTTACCAGGGCGGTAACCTAATCCCATGACACCCCAATCCTCTATTCCGTTTTTAGCAGTACTAATATCGCGATTAGACAATCCTACAATAACCGAATCCTTACCAATAGTATTACTAAGAAATCTTATAATACTATCAGCACGATATCTGTTTCTGGGTTTGTAATATGAGTTTTCAGGAAAAGAAATAGCCGCCTTTAACACAACATCAGGATTAATCTCCTTGATCTGAACAAGAACATTCTTAGCCTGACCTGCTTTAAAATTACCCAATGGCTGGATAACAATTACCTTACTCTTTTTAACCTCGCTTTCCTTCCTTGCATTTGTACAGGAAATAAAACTACAAAGTAAAATAAGAAAACAATACTTCATTAGAAACAAGAGTTAATCGCTAATCTTTAAATTAATGCGTTTGACCTAAAGTGTAAAACCACAAAAAAAGATTACTTCGTGCGTAATCTTTTTAAAACTCCCATAAAAAAGAAAGCTATACCTAAAACCAATAATACATAGTAAAAAGTCGAAATTTTGTCTCGCAATACATTGGCCAGTACAAAACAAATAACACTCCCAAAATAAAAAGTAAGAGGTGTTATATTTTTAAAAGAAGAAAAACTCATTCAATTAATTCTAAAAATTATTTAAAAAAACTATCTACAAACTCGTATTTATTAAATACCTGCAAATCCTCAATTCCTTCACCAACACCAATATATTTTACAGGAATCTGAAACTGGTCAGAAATACCAATTACAACACCACCTTTTGCAGTTCCGTCTAGTTTAGTTACCGCAAGCGAAGTTACCTCAGTTGCAGCCGTAAATTGTTTTGCTTGTTCAAAAGCATTTTGACCTGTAGAACCATCTAAAACCAAAAGTACATCATGAGGCGCATCGGCAACTACCTTTTGCATCACTCGTTTTACCTTGGTAAGCTCGTTCATTAAATTTACTTTATTATGCAAACGTCCGGCAGTATCAATAATAACGACATCGGCATTTTGAGCTACGGCAGATTGCAGAGTATCAAAAGCAACAGAAGCAGGATCACTACCCATATTTTGTCTTACGATAGGCACATCTACACGATCTGCCCAAACTTGCAATTGATCGATAGCAGCAGCACGAAAAGTATCTGCAGCTCCTAAAACGACTTTATAACCCGCTTTTTTAAACTGATAAGCCAGTTTACCAATTGTAGTTGTTTTACCAACTCCATTGACACCAACCACCATTAAAACATATGGCTTTTTATCTTTCGGAATTTCGAACTCAGTTGCTTCTCCGGTATTGGTTTCAGAAAGTAAAGCACCAATTTCTTCACGCAGAATCTGGTTCAATTCGTCTGTACCTAAATATTTGTCTTCGGCAACGCGTTTTTCGATTCTTGAGATTACTTTCAGCGTTGTATTTACACCAACATCAGAAGCAACAAGAATTTCCTCAAGATCATCCAGAACGTCGTCATCGACTTTAGATTTTCCAGCAACAGCTTTGCTTAACTTAGAGAAAAAAGTAGTTTTTGATTTTTCGAGACCTTTGTCTAATGTCTCTTTTTTATCACTAGAGAATAATTTTTTAAAAAAACTCATTTTTATAGGTTGTTAGTTTTTTAGACTATACGATTTTTTGACAATCTAAATAATCCTAATGTTTACAGAAAGACCAATTGCTTTATTTGGCCCCGATAGCATTTATGCTTTATTTCCGTTAAAACGGATAGTAAAGATAGAGATGATAACGGGATTTAATGCTTAAAAAAAAGCCAATTGTTATATTTCTGCAAAATTTTAGACAAATATAAAAAATAAAAAAGCTACTTCCGAATGAAAGTAGCTTTTCTATATACTGTAATTGTTATTATTTCTTTTTCAAGAAAGTATCAACTTCTTCAGGAGCCATAATAGATTCTACGAATGTATATGCACCAGTTTTAGGAGATTTCACCATTTTGATGGCTTTTGATAATCTCTTAGAAGCTGTTTGTAACGATGCTACGGTTTTCTTTGCCATGACTTAATTATTTAATTTCTTTATGAACAGTTACACGTTTCAAGATTGGATTAAATTTTTTAATCTCTAATCTATCCGGAGTATTTTTTTTGTTCTTAGTTGTTATGTATCTTGAAGTACCTGGAACACCAGAAGTCTTGTGCTCAGTACATTCTAAAATTACCTGGATTCTATTACCTTTCTTTGCCATCTTGCTATATATTTATTTAGGAAAAGATTATTTGATAAATCCTTCTGACTGCGCTTTTTTCAAAACAGCAGAAATTCCATTTTTATTAATTGTTTTTATCGTAGATGCTGCTACTCTAAGAGTAATCCATCTATCTTCTTCTGGAAGATAAAAACGCTTTTTAACTAAGTTTACAGAAAATTTTCTCTTAGTTTTGTTCATAGCGTGAGAAACGTTATTTCCTACCATCGCTCTTTTACCTGTAAGGTCACAAACTCTTGACATTATACTTTACTTTTATCGTTATTCAAAATCAGGGTGCAAAGAAAAGAAAAATAAACCATTGTAGCAAAAAATTATTGCACATTTTTTAAAATTTCTTTCTGTAATATTTCTAAACTCTTAATCGTCGCTCTATCTATCACTTTTTCACGTGGTTGACCAAAATTAAATTCTTCGACAATTATACCGTTTGGAGTGGCCAAAGCGATAAAAACAGCTCCGATTTCTGCATCAGAGTCTCCTTTTGTTGGTCCGGCGTTCCCGGTTGTGGCAATTGCATAGTCTGTTTTAAGTATCTCTTTCACATTCAAAGCCATAGCCGATGCAACCTCTGCGCTAACTACCGAAAATTGATCGACCAAATCCTGCGAGACACCGAGAACATTAACCTTCGCCTCGGTTGCATACGAAACTACACTGCCCTTAAAGTAGTTAGATGCTCCTGGAACTGCTGACAAAATCGAGGCGACTTTTCCTCCCGTAAAACTTTCGGCAGTCGAAATGGTTTTATTTTGTCTGGTCAGTATTTTACCCACTACAGATTCTATCGTTTCATTTTCTTCGTAACCAACAATAATATCATGAATGATAGCATCTAATGATTTTACATTTTCTTCGATCGCTGCTTCGAGCAAATCTTTATCCGTTCCTCTAGCTGATAAACGCAAGCGCACTCTTCCGGGATTAGGTAAATAGGCTAACTTGATAAATTCAGGCAAATTATTTTCCCAATGTTCGATACGTTCTGCCACTAGACTCTCGCCCTGCCCATAGGTTAAAATGGTTTTATGGATGATATACGGACGCTTGTATTCACGAACAATTTTAGGAATTATTTCTTCTTCGACTAAATATTTCATTTCGTACGGAACTCCCGGAAGCGAAACAAATACTGTATTTTCTTTTTTCATCCACATTCCCGGCGCAGTTCCCATTTTATTGTGTAAAACGGTACATTTTGACGGAACTAAGGCCTGATCTTTATTTAATTGTGAAATTGGTCGTTTATAAAAACCTTCGATCAATTCTGTCACGTGAGCCAGAACTTCCGGATTTATGACTAGTTCATCATCAAAATAATCGCAGAATGTTTTTTTAGTGACATCATCTTTCGTTGGTCCCAAACCTCCCGTGACAATAACAACATCAACTTTGTTTTGCAATTGCGCAAATGTATCTAAAATGTGTTTTTTGTCATCGCTTATCGAAATCATTTCATGAACTTCGACACCAATTCGGTCGAGTGATTTGGCGATAAAACCAGAATTTGTATCTACAATTTGACCTATTAAAATTTCGTCTCCAATAGTAATGATAGTTGCTTTCATAGCTGTAGAATATTTTCACTTACATAGGTAAGTCATTATTATAAAGAAGATTGTTCTCGCAACGATTTTGCGTGAGGGGTAGTAGCGGCATCCTTTTGTGACAAAATAGACGCCTTTGTTGAGCAAAAGATTTCCGGGAACAAAAGATATAGCGAATAACCCGACCCTGTTTTTGCCTTAAATTAAAAAAGGGCAAAAACAGGGGCACGCCCAAATTTTACAAATCGAAATCTTTTTTAATTTCCTTGATAGCATCTTTTACCTGCACTTTTATACTCTTAAAAGTTTCGATAATTTCTTTTTTCTTGCCTTCGGCTTTTGTCCAGGCCTCGACTTGCAGTATTTCTTCAAAAGCCACATTTAATCCCATTAAATCTAATGTTGGCTTAATTTTGTGCGCATACGAATACGCATATTTATGATCTTTTTTCTTAATCCCTTCTTTGATTTGCTTTAAATCTTCAGGAACTTCGGTAACAAATAATTTTAGAATTTCGTTTACAAATTCAGGATCGTTGTCTGAAAGTGCATACACTTTCGAAAGGTTGTATTTTAAAGCCATTATTTTACTTGTATTCTGAATAATTTTTTATCTTCTAAAAAGCCTTCTAAAACATCATTTGGTTTCACCGAAGCGACACCTTCAGGAGTTCCGGTAAAAATAATATCACCAATTTTTAAAGTAAAAAACTGCGACACATACGAAACAAGTTCATCAATTTTCCAAAGCATAAAGCTTGTATTGCCTTTTTGAACTGTTTTAGAATTGTTTGTTAACTCAAATGTAAGATTTTCCATCGAAATAAAATCAGTTTTTGGTAAAAAGTCTCCAATAACCGCAGAGCCGTCAAATGCTTTTGCTTTTTCCCAAGGCAATCCTTTTGCTTTCAATTTATCCTGCAAATCTCTGGCAGTAAAGTCGATACCTACACTTATTTCATCGTAGTACTTGTGCGCAAACTTAGGTTCAATGTACTTTCCTACTTTGTTAATTTTAACAATTATCTCTATTTCGTGATGAATTTCTTCAGAAAATTCCGGAATTACAAACGGATGCTGCTTCAACAAAACTGCCGAATCCGGTTTCATAAAAACCACCGGTTCTGTCGGACGCTCGTTTTGTAGTTCCTCAATATGATTGGTATAATTTCTACCGATACAGATGATCTTCATTTCTTTATAAGTTACTAAGTTACTAAGCTACTAAGACTCTAAGAAACTATGCAAAAAACTTAGCACCTTAGAACCTTAGCAACTCAGAACCTTATTTCGTATTTAACTTTCTTAATTTTATTGCTGTCAAAACCTTTTTAGTATACAAAGGAAAATCAGCGTTTTGAATCCAGCTGAAATATCCAGGTTCGGTTTCAAGGATTTTATCGACTTTGGCACCTTTGTGTTTTCCGAAGGTAAAAATCTCTTCGTTATCTTTATCAAAAGCAATCATTCCGGCAAAATCAGCAATCTTTTTACGGGTTGTAAATTCAGACAATGATTTCATGTCGTTTTCAAGATCCGGATAACGATCTAATTGCGCTTTTAAGATTTCGTACGTTGCCATAGTATCTGCTTCTGCAGAATGGGCATTTTCTAAACTTTTTCCGCAATAGAATTTCAATGCAGCGCTTAGCGTACGCTCTTCCATTTTATGAAAGATAGTCTGCACATCTACTGACACTTTATTTTTCATATCAAAATCTACTCCGGCGCGAAGTAATTCTTCTGCCAAAAGCGGGATATCGAAACGATCTGAGTTAAAACCACCCAAATCACTATCCTTAATCATATTATGAATTTGCGGCGCCAATTCATTAAACGTTGGCTCGTTGGCTACTTTTTCATCTGTAATACCATGAACGGCGGTGGTTTGCGGCGGAATTGGAATGGTAGGATTCACCAACCAGGTTTTACTTTCTTTATTTCCGTTTGGAAAAACTTTGAATATCGAAATTTCTACAATTCGATCTTTACCGATATCAATTCCGGTTGTTTCAAGATCAAAAAAGCAAATTGGTTTGTTGAGTTTGAGTTCCATTTTTAAATTTTATAAGATTACAAATGTAATTTTTAAAGCCGAATTTCCTCTTTTATTCTTGATTTTTTTAAAGAAAAATAGGCTCAATTTGACGATTTTAACTTTTGAATTCATTCTGAAAGAAGATCAAACTTGAATTCCTTAACGTTTTCTTACAAAACAAAAAACCCGAAAAATCATTAAAATTTTTCGGGTTTGAATTTATTTTTATTTGATTTTAGAAATCTCTGTCAATATCAAAAGCTTCTAAATATTCTGCAACTCTTTTTACGAAACTTCCACCTAAAGCTCCATCAACAACTCTGTGATCGTAAGAGTGAGAAAGGAACATTTTTTGACGGATTCCGATAAAATCACCTTCCGGAGTTTCGATAACCGCAGGCACTTTACGAATCGCTCCAAGAGCAAGAATACCTACTTGCGGCTGATTGATAATCGGCGTTCCAAAAACACTTCCAAAAGTTCCCACATTTGTCACTGTATAAGTTCCGCCTTGTGTATCGTCTGGTTTTAGTTTTCCTGCTTTTGCACGGTTTCCTAAATCGTTCACCGCTTTTGCCATTCCAACTAAATTCAATTGATCTGCATTTTTAATTACAGGTACAATTAAGTTTCCGTTTGGTAAAGCCGCCGCCATTCCTAAATTTATATTTTTCTTTTTGATGATATAATCACCATCTACAGAAATGTTCATTCCAGGGAAATCTTTCAATGCTTTTGCAACCGCTTCCATCATAATTGGCGTAAAAGTCAACTTCTCGCCTTCTCTTTTTTCGAAAGCTGTTTTTACTTTTTCTCTCCATTTTACGATGTTCGTTACATCAACTTCGATAAACGATTGTACGTGAGCCGAAGTTTGTACCGAAGCAGTCATATAACCTGAAATCAGTTTACGCATTCTGTCCATTTCGATGATTTCGTCACCGCCATTTACAGAAACCGGAACTGCTTGCTGGCTTTTTTGAACCGGAGCTGCCTGAGCTACTGGTTCTGCCGCTTTTGGAGCCTGAACTACCGCTTTTGGAGTTTCGACAACACCTGATTTGCGGTTTTCAATATGTTTTAAAATATCTTCTTTTGTTACGCGGCCATCTTTTCCTGAACCGGCAATGCTTTCTAATTCAGCAACAGAAATACCTTCTTCTTTCGCAATATTTTTTACTAATGGAGAAAAGAATTTATCAGATCCTGAAAAATCCTGCGGAGCAGCAACTGCTTCTTTAGCCGTTTCAATTGTTGCTTCAAGTGCAGCAACTTCTGCCGGAGCAGCAGCTTCTTCAGCTTTTGCAGCTGGAGCATCACCTTCAGTTTCAATAATTGCAATAGTTTGTCCTACCTGAACCAGATCGTCTTTGCCAAACAACTGTTCGACTAAAATTCCTGAAACTTCGCTTGGTACTTCACTGTCAACCTTATCAGTCGCAATTTCCAGTACTGCTTCATCAGCTTCAATTTTGTCTCCTACTTCTTTCAACCAGTTGGTAATAGTTGCTTCAGCGACACTCTCTCCCATTTTAGGAAGTTTTAATTCAAATCTTGCCATATTGTTAATCTAAAGGATGATTTTGATTTTCTGATTGCGAAATTACTGAATATTTTAAATATAAATTACACTTAATATAATTTTTTACTCAATTTTTATAATTTGCCCCCTGTCATTTCGGGAATTACTCCCAATAATAAAATTTGTGTTTTTAGGGAAAATCTTAAAAGTAATGTTCTTATCTCTAAGAGTTTCTATGATTTTGATACATTTTTTGAATGAAACATAATGATTATCCAAAATAATCTCCGTCTTTTTACCCTTAAAATTCAGGCACGAATTTACCATTTTTTCTTTTTTTAAATCCAAAAACAGTACTTTATTTTTTAAAATAGAAGGTAACTTTTCAGACAAATTTTTATTTGAAGAGTAAAAAACGATACTTTCAGGCAATGGTTTTGGTGTGGTTTTTCCCTGAAACATTTTTATAAAAGAGAAAAAGAAAATGCCAATTTGAATAAAAAATTCAAAAAACCACGACTTCTTAAAATGCTTTTGATAGAAAAAATGCATTGCTTCCTGAAAGCGTTTCATGTATTTTTCGTCTTTCACAGTACTTTCTCCTTTATAATGCAAAACGGTGGTTTCGTGAAAGTAGAAATTGGTTTTATTTTTAAGTAACATTCGGTACGACAAATCGATATCATCTGCATACATAAAGCATTTTTCGTCAAAACCTTCTATGTCTAAATACAAATCACGTTGCATCAGCATAAAAGCCCCCACCAGAATTTCTACTTTTCCGGTTTGATTCTCCTTTATATGTTGTGCGTAATATTGATTGAAAAGTTTCGAATTTGGAAAAACTTTATACAATCCAAAAACTTTTGTAAAAGCGACCCAGGGCGTTGGGATACCGCGCTTACTTTCCGGCAGAAAATTTCCTGTTCCGTCGATTAATCTGCAGCCTACAATACCCAGATTAATTTGCCTTTCGGCGAAAGCCAAAATCTTTACGAACGTATCTTCAGCAACAACAGTATCAGGATTAAGTATACAAATATATTTCCCCGAAGCTTGTTCCACTCCAATATTATTGCCTTTTGGAAAACCAAAATTGGCGGTGTTTTCGATTAATTTTACGCTTGGGAATTTACTTTTCATCATCAAACAACTCTCATCAGTCGAATTATTATCGACTACAATAATTTCGGCATCTATTGTCGAGATGGCGTCCTGAACACTTAAAACGCATTGTTCCAGAAAGTAACGCACATTATAATTAAGAATAATTACCGATAATTGCATGAAAAACGAAGGAATTGATTTTTTCGAAAGTTAGAAATTTTCGGCCAAACCCAATCGCAATGACCAATCGTTTTTACTTACACCAAAATCCAGAATCAAATTACTATTATTTTGCTTGTTCCATTTAATGCGTAATCCGGCTCCTGCTGCGGGATTCCATTTTTTAAAATCATAAGTATCCAATTTAGAAACCGAAGAAAGATTGGTAAAAAATACCGCGCCCCAGAATCCGTTTTTAGAAATATCAGTTCGATATTCGGTTTCAAAATAAATTAACGCATTGCTTCTAAATCTGTTTCTGGTAAAACCGCGACCTGTTTTTCCGTCCCGATCCCAGCCAATACTGGGCAAATCAAGATAATGGGGTTTTCCGCTAAACGTAGACCAATAGAAAGCTCTGTAGGCCAAAACCCTGTGTTTGTATTTGCTAAAAGAATGGTATTTTCTGGCATCAAAATAAAATGATTTCCATTTTTCGCCCTCTACTCCACTGGTATTAATTCTGTAATCAGCCTCGACATATAAACCTTGCTCCGGATTTACGTTGTTTTTTCTGGAATCATACAAAGCCTGAACAGCCACTCCAAAAGAGGTTTCATCAGAAAAATCTCCGTTCATATACTTCACATAATCAGTTTCATCATCAATATAAGATTGCTCAGAAATATTTTGATAATTATCCAGCAACAAACCCAATCCCAAACGAAAATCTCCGATAACTTTTCGGGTGGCAAACTGATAAAAACGCCATTGCTGATAATCGAGAGTCGACATTTTTTTATCAGTATTGTGTCCGCCAAGTCCGTAAGTAGGTTGCGGATAAATCATGTATCGGTAATCTCCAATAAAATTCCACTTGTTGTCTTTTGTATAAATATAGGACTGAATAGGAAATACATATTGTTTGGTAAAACTAAAATAAGGCGAAAATACCACCTGAGACATTTTTGTCGTATTACTGTCGCCCAGATAAAATGTGGTTAAAAACGAAACCACCAAACCTGCACTTTTATTGGCATCTATAGGTACAGGAAGCAGCGAAAAAGCTACTTTTTTGTCCGGATTCATTCGAAGTGAATCATTTTTATGAAAAAGTTTGTACAAAACATCTAAAATATCTTTTTTGTTATTCACTATTGAATCGTTTTGCGAATAACAAAAAGGCATCGTGAAAAAGAAAAATAAAATTATAGGATATTTCAGATTTTTCATTTCGTAAAACTTTAAGAAACAACTTCTTACAAATTTAAAATTAATTTTAAAACAGAAGCTATTTTAGAAATAATAAAAAAAAGAAAAACATAACAGATTATAAAAAAGCATATTTTTGAGTTTGAATATTAATTTCATTTCCATGAAAAACCAAATGTCGATTAAGATTACATCTTTACTTTTCATTCTAATAATGGGATTCTTTACATTAGGATTTATTGTTATTGAAAAAGATTCCAATAAAGATTTAGTCAAAACCTCAACCTGGTTTATTGCGGGTCCAGCTTTAGAAAATCAGGAAATGATTAATCGTATTCGCGAGGAAAAAGGAATTATTAAAGTAACGGCAAAAGATAATCCGAAAGGTGAAATCGAATTGAATGTTTTAATTACAAATTCGGATTCTAATGATGGCGCACCGACGAATTTATCTAAAGATTCTAAATTTGTGCTGATTACTTACAAATCTTCTCATTTGATAAAATTGCAAGCACGAGAAGGCAATATTGAAGGAACAGGCTGCGTACATGGCGGTTCGCATCCGCGAGTGGATTTATCTCCTTCGCCAAAAAAATTTACAACCGTTAAAATTCCGTGGTCTGATTTTAAACTAGACGGACTACCTGATGGAAAACTTTTAGACATTCATAATCTTTGTAAATTCAATTTTGTGAATTACAATCCGGTTTCGGGAGCATTTTTAGAAATTAAATCCGTAATTATTGATTAGAACTTCCCGAGATTGAAATGAGAATATTTGACCGCAATCCCGATAGCTATCGGGAGATAAGATTTACGCTAAGTTCGCTAAGTTTTTTTTTTAAAAGCTGGATTTTAATTTGCTCGCAAAGTCGCGAAGACGCTAAGTTTGTTTTTATATTCTGCTTATTTAAATGCGAAGTTCGCAAAGCTATAAAGATACAGCTTTGCGAACTTTGTGTTTTTATTCAAGCTTCAAGATTAAAAAAACTTTGCGCCCTTTGCGGTTAAATTCCCTTTACAAATGCAATTGAATTTTATACTTATTACATAATTTCATTACAAATAACATAATCGTCGAAAATACCAATGCCCAGATAATTCCCGGAATGCCTACGCGGAAATATCCCGGAATAATATGAATATTAACAGCTTTGCAGAAATAATAGATTACGCCAGGCAAAATATAAATCAATAACGGATTTGCCGCTGCAGGCATAAAGAAATTACTCCACTTGGTTTGTTTTTTAATCTCCATTAGCCAATATAAAAAGTAAAACAGCACGGTACAAATTGTTGCCGAAAACATTGTCCAGGACGGAGTTCCTTTTATTTTTGAGATTCCGAAATAAGGTCTTAATAAATATGCTGTTGCAAAAAACAGAACCGCAAAACCTATTACCGCCCAATTGATTTTGGCAGCTACTTTTCGGTCAAAAAACAATAACGAAATTATCACTCCCGCCGAAACTAATGCGGCATGGGTTAAATGTCCGGCGATAAAACTCAGCCAGGATGTTTGCTGTACAAAAGATCCTTCGATTAGATTCATAGAATTTGCAGCAACACAAACTACCAAAAAAGCAATCATTGCCCATAAATTTCCCGAAACAATCCAATAATAAACTACTGTAAAAAGATACGCCCAGCCTATTAAGCCCAAAATTCCCCACCATTTTGGCGTCATCCCGATTTCACCATTATCCTGAACATATAAAAAGTATAGCATAACAAGAACTAACATTCCGCCATATTGTAATGTATTTTTTAACCAAACCGGAAAATCTTTTCCGTATTTATTCCAGATCGGGATTGGCATCGCGTAAGCCAAAAGCGCCCAGAAAACTGGTGTGATAATCATTTTCGAAGCATCGTAACCATATTCTGCATTGACCATAAAAACACCTATGATAATTAAAGCCAACGCTCTTTTTAAAGTATGTGTCCAGATGGTTTTAGCGCTGTCTCCTTTAAGTAATCGCGCATTAAAAGCAAACGGAACCGACATTCCGACAATAAATAAAAAGGCAGGAAAAACAACATCTACAAAAGTCATTGCATCAGCATCAGCCGGCATGTGTTTCATCCATTGCGGAACGTCTGAAATACTTGCCAACTCATTTACAAAAATCATAACAAATATTGTAATTCCTCGTAAAGCATCAATAGAAATAATCCTTTGATTGTATAAATTTTCTTTAATTTTCATAAAATAGTAGGTTTATAGCAATCTCAAATATAATATAATTCTGAAATGTTAGGTTACAATTGTTACATTAAAAATTAACCATAACAAATTCTTCCTATTTCCATACTTTTGCAACATGCTATCCTTCTTAAAATCAAAGCCCGTTTTAAAAGATCTTTTATCAGATCATTATGTTGATATTCATTCGCACTTTATACCAGGAATTGATGATGGCGCAAAAACCATAACCGACACGCGAAAACTGATCACCGCATTTGAGGAAATTGGAATTTCTCATATTATTACGACGCCTCATATAAGTCATTATATATGGAATAATACTTCGGAAATTATTACGGCCAAACATCAGGAAACAAAACTCCTGCTCGACGAAAGCAATAATACAATTCCTTTTGAGGCTGCTGCCGAATACTTTATAGACGATTGGTTTGAAACTCATTTTAAAACCGAAAAACTCCTGACCTTAAAAGACAATTATGTTCTGGTCGAAATATCATATCAAAATGCTCCTATGCATCTTTACAAAACACTTTTTGAGTTGCAGGTTGCAGGATATATTCCGGTTTTGGCACATCCGGAACGTTATTTATATTATCGAAAAGACTTTGGTGAATATGAGAAACTAAAAAAAGCGGGATGTTTATTTCAGCTCAATTTGTTGTCTACGGTAGGTTATTACGGAGAAAGAATCAGCAAAATTGCAGAAGAACTTCTAAAAAAAGGAATGTATGATTTTACAGGAACAGATGTTCATCATATGAAACATATCGCGTCTTTTAATGAAAAAGTAAAGATTGACAACATTTCTAGTCTTAAGGAAGTAATCGCCAATAATCAATTTTTCAAATCTTAAGAAAAGGTATTAATACGCGTTTTCTTCGCCTTTGAATATATTAATGATTGTTTTGATGATAATTTTGATGTCGAGCAATAAACTCCAATTTTCGATATACCAGATATCATATTCTACGCGATTTTCCATATCGCTTAACACTTTGGTTTCACCTCGAAAACCGTTAACCTGAGCCCAGCCGGTAATTCCGGGTTTGGCATATTGGCGCACCAAATAGTTATTGATAAGATCGCTGTACTCTTTGGCCAGATTTACCATGTGCGGCCTTGGCCCTACTATAGACATGTCGCCCCATAAAACATTAAAAAACTGCGGCAGTTCATCAATACTGGTTTTACGAATAAAAGCACCAAATTTAGTAATACGGCTATCTCCTTTTTCGGCTTGTTTTCTATGCGCCAAACCGTTTACATACATGCTTCTGAATTTAAAACACATAAATGATCGGTTATCTCGACCTGAACGTTCTTGCTTAAAAAATACAGGTCCAGGCGATTCTATTTTAATGATGAGCATGATAATGGGAAACAACCACGGAAAAATCAATAAAATGACCACTATTGAAAAACAAATATCGAATACTTTTTTTAGAAGTCTGTTTACCGGAAATTCTAAAGGTTCTGTCCTGAACATTAATACAGGCGTATTTTCATAAAAAGCAACCTCAACTTTACTCGATTTGGTGTACAACTGAAAATCCGGAATAAACTTAATCCTGACCATATTTTGTTCGCAAATCCTTGTCAATTCATTAATTACTTTGATATTATCAATGTGTAAAGCCACATACATTTCATCGACTTTTTTCTCGATAACAAATTCTCGAATTGCATCAAATCCTCCTAAAACAGATTTTGGATCTACAATTTCGTCGTCGATATTTTCATCAAAAAAACCTAAAAAACGATATCCGTAAGTTAAATCTTTGGCTAATATTTTGCGTATTTTTTCACCTGATAAATTGGCTCCAACAACAATAAAAGTTTTAAAATTATAGCCTTGTGCTCTAATATACTTTAAAAGCTTCATCGATAGATAACGGGAGATCATCAATAATGCGAAGAAAATCAAATAAAAAGAGACCAGTCTAAGTCGGGAAATATCAGTGTATTTTAAGTAAACAACAAAAATCGAAATTAAAGCGGCATGAATAATTAGCTTTTTGATGGTTCTGACTAATATGGATTCTATTGGTTCTACGCGTATACTTCGGTTAGAATCATTTTGAAGCAATAATGCCACCCAGATTAAAATAGCCAGTAAGGAAACGGTTCTTTCTTCTTTAGATAAAAGTTTATCTAAACTGCCAAATCGGGCCAACGCAGAGAGTATAGTCGCGATATTTAACAATACCACATCTACTATAACAAATAAAAGTTTAAAATAGCGAGAAAAACGGTAATGTGACAGTTTTTGTAAAATTTTCATGCTGGGGAATTATACCTACAAATATTAAATAAAAATCTGATTAATCAGCACCGCAAAATAGCATTTTAATTATATTTCTCAATAGTATTTAAAGCTATTCTTTAAAACTTTACTTTTATGTTATGCAAATTTAATATTGCAGTCATGATAAAAACGATTTTATTCTTTTGCCTGATTTTTTCATCGGGATATGCACAAATTAAGGGTTGCACCGATCCGCTTTCTAAAAATTACAACCCGAATGCAACAGTAAATGATGGAAGCTGCTTGTATAAAAATTTTAAAATAAAACCGGAATACTCCATTAAACTAAGTGATTCTATTCATGAAACTTCAGGATTAATTGCTTTCGACAATCTTTTATGGACTCACAATGACGATCATGACAAAACAATCTACGGATTAGATACGTTAGGAAAAATTCACAAAAAAATCATTCTGGACAAAGTAACTAATAATGACTGGGAAGAAATCTCTCAGGATAGCACTCATTTATATATTGGAGATTTTGGAAATAACGCTTCAGGAAACAGAACAGATTTGAATATTCTAAAAATTGAAAAAAAATCTTTTTTAGAAGGAAGTCCAATTATTGAGAAAATTGCATTTCAATATTCTGATCAAACTGATTTATCTTCTAAAAAACCAAACACCACCAATTTTGATTGTGAAGCTTTTATCATCTCCAAAGACAGTATTTATTTGTTTACCAAACAATGGAGTTCTTCTAAAACTACTATTTATGTTTTACCCAAGCAGTCCGGCGATCACGTTGCACAACTAAAACATAGTATTGACACCAAAGGTTTGGTAACTGGCGCTACTTATCTGGAAGATAAAAAACTAATTGTTCTTTGTGGTTATTCTAAAATTGGAAAACCATTTTTATATCTTTTATACGATTATAGAAACGATGATTTTTTATCCGGAAACAAACGCAGAATTACTGTAAAATTTCCCATACTCCAAATAGAAGGAATTACGACTCAAGATGGTTTACATTATTATTTAACGAATGAATCTTTGGTTAGAAAACCTATTATTAATGTTCCGCAGCAAATTCATCGTATTGATTTAAGTCCGGTTCTAAATTCCTATCTCCATAAATAATTCGCAAATAGCAATATAAAAGTTTACTTTTGCAAAAAAGTTATGTTTTGTAAAACATTCTTAACTTATAATTTATAACACCCAGTTTATAGTGAATTACTTATCTGTAGAAAATATATCGAAGTCATTTGGCGAAAAAACGCTTTTTGACAACATTTCATTTGGAATCAATAAAGACCAAAAAATTGCTTTTATTGCTAAAAATGGTTCTGGAAAAACAACCATTATGAGCATTATTAATGGTTTAGACGAACCAGATACTGGTCAGGTAGTTTTAAGAAAAGGCATTAAAATGGCTTTTTTATCGCAAAACAATAATTTGCAGGAAGAACTGACTATCGAAGAAAGTATTTTCGCCTCAGATAACGAGACTTTAAAAGTAATTGAGAAATACGAAAAAGCACTAGAAAATCCGGACGACGAAGAAGCATATCAAAAAGCTTTTGACGGAATGGACCAACATAATGCATGGGATTTCGAAACGCAATACAAGCAGATTTTATTCAAATTAAAACTGGAAGATTTTAAACTTAAAGTAAAAAATCTTTCGGGTGGACAAAAAAAACGTCTTTCATTGGCGATTATCCTAATCAATCGTCCTGATTTATTGATTCTGGATGAGCCTACCAACCACTTAGATCTTGAAATGATCGAATGGCTTGAAAGTTATTTTGCCAAAGAAAATATTACGTTGTTTATGGTTACGCACGACCGTTTCTTTTTAGAGCGCGTTTGTAATGAAATCATCGAACTTGACAACGGAAAATTATACCAATACAAAGGAAATTATTCTTATTATTTAGAGAAAAAAGAAGAAAGAATTACCTCTGAAAATGCCAGCGTTGACAAAGCAAAAAACTTATTTGTAAAAGAATTAGAATGGATGCGCCGTCAGCCAAAAGCAAGAACAACGAAATCAAAATCGCGTCAGGATGATTTTTATGTAATTAAAGAAAAAGCACAAAGTCGTCGTCGCGAAAACAAAGTTGAGCTTGAAATTAATATGGAACGTATGGGAAGCAAGATTATCGAGCTTCACAAAATTTCTAAAAAATTCAAGGATCATGTTATTCTGGACAACTTTAGTTTCGATTTTCAACGCGGAGAACGTATTGGAATTATTGGTAAAAACGGAACCGGAAAATCTACTTTCTTAAATCTTTTAACAGGAACACTTCCACTAGATAGTGGTCGCGTGGTAAAAGGTGAAACGATAAAAATTGGTTACTACACACAAACTGGTATCAACCCGAAACCAAATCAGCGCGTAATTGATATTATCAAAGAATACGGAGAATTTATTCCGTTAGCAAAAGGCCGTATGATTTCGGCTTCGCAATTGCTAGAGCGTTTTCTTTTTGATGCTAAAAAACAATACGATTTCGTAGAAAAATTAAGCGGAGGAGAATTGAAACGTTTGTATTTATGTACCGTTCTGATTCAGAATCCTAACTTCCTTATTCTGGATGAGCCAACAAACGATTTAGATATTGTTACGCTAAACGTTTTAGAAAGTTTTCTTTTAGATTATCCTGGTTGTTTGCTTGTAGTATCGCACGACCGTTATTTTATGGATAAAATTGTAGATCACTTATTTGTTTTCAGAGGAAATGGTGAAATCGAAAACTTCCCAGGAAACTATTCTGATTTCAGAGCTTACGAAGACAGTGCCGATGTAGCACAAAAAGAAGAAAACAAAGCCGAAAAGAAAGACTGGAAACAAAATAACCCAACAGGAAACCTAACTTTCAATGAGCAAAAAGAATATCAAAAACTAGAAAGAGAAATTAAAGATCTTGAAATAGATAAAACTAAAATCGAGCAATTATTCTCTGACGGAAAAGTAGCCGACGCTGATATCGAGAAAAAAGCAAACGAACTACAAAACATCATCAATAAAATAGACCAGAAAGAAGAACGTTGGTTTGAGCTTTCGGCTAAGATTGAGGGATAATTTTTTTTAGTTTTCAGTCTCGGTCCCAGTCTCAGTTTTCAGTGGCAGTTTTCAGTTTGTCTGTAAATACAGCTTCTTAAATAAGTAATCTTTTTCTTTCTTTTTTTTATTTTTGTAAAAAAGAAAGAAATGGATTTTAAAGAACTATTGGCTTACAAAAAGTCGTTTGAACTTGCAATGGAAATATTTGAACTTTCTAAAGAATTTCCAAAAGAAGAAAGATATTCATTAACTGATCAAATAAGGCGTTCTTCAAGAAGTGTTTCAGCAAATATTGCAGAATCGTATCGAAAGAGAAGATACATCAATCATTTTATAAGTAAATTGACAGATAGTGATGCTGAAAACTCAGAAACCAATGTTTGGCTAGAATTTTCTCTTAGGTGTGAATATATCAATCAGGAAAAATTTGATCAATTGAATATGAAAAATATTGAGATCGGAAAACTAATAAATTACATGATCAACAACCCAGGTAAATTTGGATGTAATATTTAATAGCCCCAATATAAAACTGAGACTGAGACTAAAAACTGAGACCGAGACTGAGACTGAGACTGAGACTGAGACTGAGACTGAGACTGAAAACCGAGACCGAGACTGAAAACTAAATTTTACTATATTTGGAACTTTAAAAAAAATCCATACTTTATGAAATACCTTTTAACTTCATTACTGACATTAACACTTTTTATTTCTTGCTCAAAAGACGACCAAAAAGATTACACTGCCGAAAACGACAAAGAAATCGCTGATTACATCGCAAAAAAGAATCTAACAGCTCACAAAACTGAATCTGGTTTGTATTATGTAATTGATGTTCCTGGAACAGGAACGCAACCTACTGCAAAATCGAATGTTACTGTAGCTTACAGAGGTACATTTACTGACGGAACAGTGTTTGATCAAAGTAGTTCAGATGGACTTTCGTTTAATTTATATGAAGTTATACCAGGATGGACAGAGGGAATTCCTTTTTTCAAAACCGGAGGAAGTGGTATTCTTTTAGTTCCTTCAAGACTTGCATACGGAAACGACGGTAGAGGAAAAATCCCAGGAGGTGCAGTTCTTGTTTTTGACATTAAACTGATCAAAGTAAACTAAGACATCAAATTTACAATCCATAAAAAGCCACAGCAGAATTATTTTTTGTTGTGGTTTTCTTTTTTCTATTAAATAGTCAAAATGAAATAGCAGCAAAAATTTCATTATGTAATGATTCTAAAAAATTGTGTAAAAGATAGTTAGTCTATTTTACGAGCTTTGTTAAAGTGAAAACACATTCACTCTTAAAAACTTATAAAAATGGAAAATTTACATAATCCTGACGGAACGAAACGCGAAGTATTAACTGGAATGTTTTCAGATCGCGACAGTATAGAAAGAGCTTATACTACTTTAAATGATAGAGGTTATACAAAAGATGAAATCAACCTTATCATGTCAGACGAAACCAGAAAAAAACATTATTCTGATAAAGATGATCATTCGGAATTAGGAACAAAAGCTGCCGAAACTGCCGGAACAGGATCTGCCATTGGCGGAACAATTGGTGCTATTGTAGGCGTTGTTGCTGCATTAGGAACAAGTTTGGTTATTCCCGGATTGGGCTTAATTATCGCTGGTCCGCTTGCTGCAGGATTGGCTGGAGCTGGTGCAGGAGGAATTACCGGAGGTTTAATTGGTGCTTTAGTAGGATCTGGAATTCCGGAAGACCGAGCAAAAATTTACGAAGATGGAATTAAAGAAGGAAATGTAGTTTTAGGTGTTCACCCACGTAATAGTGAAGATGCCGAATATTTAGAACAGCAATGGCAAGCTAATAATGGTGTAAATATATACAGATAATCTATTTCTCACTCAATAAAAAAACCACAACAGAAAATTATTTGTTGTGGTTTTTTATTTTTGTCTAAAGAAATATTACGAATAAAATGAAATTTGAAATACAACCTTATAATGACAGATTTAAAGAACAGTTGATTCTTGTTTGGGAAAATTCTGTGCGTGCTACACATCATTTTTTGGCTGCAGCCGATATTAATTATTATAAAACAATTGTATCCGGCATTGATTTTAATTCTTTTCCAGTATTTTGTCTTATAGAAACAGAAACTGATAGTGTACTTGGATTTATGGGCATTGCAGATTATAAAATCGAAATGTTGTTTCTTGCTCCGGAATCTATCGGTAAAGGATTGGGCAAAACATTAATAAATTTTGCTATTAATGAACTGCATGTAGACAAAGTCGATGTAAACGAACAAAATCAAAATGCTGTAAATTTTTATTCAAAATTTGGATTTGTACGCTACGATAGAACCGATAGAGATGATGAAGGAAAAGACTACCCTATTTTAAAAATGAAACTAGAAAACGCAGCTAATAAAATTTAAAAGTATCATTTATAATTTCAAAAAAGCCACAACAAAATTTAATTCTGTTGTGGCTTTTTTGGGTCAGTCAGAAAACTGAAAACTGCGACCGGGACTGAAAACTAATCCTACCACGGAATCGGGTTATAATCTTTTAGAAATTTTCCGCACCAATGTTTTCCTGTATTGATTCCGTCAAACAAAGGATCCATAACACGAGCTGCACCGTCGACAATATCCAATGGTGGTTGAAAATCTTCTAATTCCTGTTTCTTTTTGGCTAATTCGGCAGGATCTTCATCGGTTACCCAGCCTGTATCAACAGCATTCATAAAAATACCATGTTTGGCCAAAGTTCCGGATGATGTATGCGTTAGCATATTCAGCGCTGCTTTTGCCATATTAGTATGCGGATGACGATCTTCTTTAAAAAAGCGATGAAACTTCCCTTCCATAGCCGAAACATTTATAATATGCTTTTGTCCGGTATTGTCTTTTTTCATGACTTCCGAAAGTCGGTTGCATAATACAAAAGGCGCAACAGAATTTACCAATTGCACTTCGATCATTTCAGTAGTTTCAATTTGGCCCAAACGCAAACGCCAACTATTCGTTTTACGCAAATCCACTTGTTGTAAATCGGCATCAAGTTCTCCTTCCGGAAAAACCTCATTAGCAACCAATGCATTATCAAACGAATACGGAATTTGCGACAATTGAGCCGAAGCTCGCAAACCAATTCCAGGTTCAGGTCCGTGCCAGGTTACCGGCATATTTTCGTTGGAAGATGCTCCCGTTGTCAGGATTTTTAATTCATCAAGACAATTAAGATGATCCGCTAATAATTCCTGAGCTTGTTTGGGCAATGCGCTTAGAGGCAATTCTTCATTTTGCATTAAATGCGAATAAAACCCCGCAGGACGTCTTACCGTTTGTGCTGCATTATTAATTAAAATATCGAGGCGTTCGTATTTTTGCTCAATAAAATTGCAAAAAATCTCCACACTCGGAATATGTCTTAAATCTAAACCATGAATTTTTAGGCGATGCCCCCACTCCATAAAATCTTCTTCTTTGGCAAAACGCAAAGCCGAATCTACCGGAAAACGAGTTGTAGCAATAACAGTTGCTCCACCGCGCAAAAGCATCAACGTAATATGGTATCCTATTTTTAAACGAGAACCTGTAATAATCGCAACTTGTCCTTTTACATCAGCGGTCTGGAAACGTTTGGCATAATTAAAATCGCCACAATCTGTACACATTGTATCATAAAAATGATGCATTTTAGTAAATTCTGTTTTACAAACGTAGCAATTTCTTGGAGTTTCAAGTTCTAATTGCTCTTTGTGAGCAAGATCATTAAGAGCTAATAATTTAGGAGCAACAAATATGCTGGCTTCACGTGCATGACGAATTCCCGTTTCTTTACGAGCAGTTTTGTCTTTCTTTTCTTTTTTACGTTTGGCAGCCTGAACTCCATCTTTTTTTCTTCTCGAAAATTCATCTCTGTCAGGTCTCGAAAACATTCCGGCTTCTTTGATCAGAGCAATTCGCTGTTCTTTCGGAATATCAAATATCTGATCTGTATTGGCATTCAATTGTGCTAAAATAGCAATGCATCGATTAATTTCTTCAGAAGATATCTTGCTTATATCTTCTATTTCTTCCTTCAACATCATAAAAAACGTATTACTATTAGCTTAAATTAAAGTTCGCAAATATAGTCTTTTTAATAGTCATAAAGTTCAAAGTCAAAAGTCGTAAAGTATCGCTTTGTATCTTTAAAACTTTCGACTTTACGACTTTCGACTTTTTTGTATCTTCGCAGCCAGATGTAACTATTTCTATGCTATTTCAGATAAAATCTTATTTAAAATTCCTTTGGAATTCCAAAAACGAACACGGAGTACATTCTCCATTTGTATTTAATTTACTGACGAAATGTTTTTACGATAAAAAATCAAAACCTGAATATTCAATTTTGAAACGGTATCGAAAATCACTCACAGAAAATAAAAATTTTATAGAAGTTACTGATTTTGGTGCGGGATCAAAAGTATTCAAATCAAACAGAAGGCAAATATCTAAAATAGCCACAACAGCAGGAATTTCGCCAAAACGTGCCGAATTATTGTTTAGAGTTACGAATTATTTTCAGCCAAAAAACATTCTCGAAATAGGCACATCACTTGGTCTTGCCACTTCTGCTTTAGCATTAGGCAATCCAAAAGCAAAAATTATCACACTAGAAGGTTGTCCGGAAACGGGAAATGTTGCTAAAAACCATTTAGATCATTTTGATTGTAAAAATGTCGACACCATTATAACTGAATTTGAAGACTTTTTAGTTCGTACCAATCTTCAGGCTACAGATTACGACCTCATTTATTTTGATGGAAATCATTCGAAAAAAGCAACCTTAACATATTTCGATCTTTTACTGACTACTATCACCAACGATTCTGTTTGGATTTTTGATGATATTCATTGGTCACCTGAAATGGAAGAAGCCTGGAAAGCGATTAAAGATCATCCAAAAGTAACCGTAACCATTGATACTTTTCAATGGGGATTTGTATTTTTCAGGTACGAACAGGAAAAAGAACATTTTGTGATTAGGGCATAAAAAAAATGGCAACCATTTCTGATTGCCATTCTAATACTAATTCAATATACTTAATTATTTTTTTGCATCCTTGTTTTCTTCAGATTTTGCTCCCATTCTGTTAAGAGTGTACATTGGAGCAAATTTCACTTTCAAACCAGCAATTTTTCTGTTATCTTCAGAGGTAAGACCTTCTTTTTCAACCGTATTTTTTCGGCTGTCAAGCGCTTCATACATGATTTTAATTTTATCCCAATCTTCACGGGAATATTTATCTTTATTATTTTCTACGGTATGAACAAATTGTTGGTATACGCTATGAATATTTTTAGCATTTACCCAGTCAAAATTCATATCCTCTCCAATTTTTCCTTCACCAAATAAAGAATTTCTTAATTGTTGTTGTGGGCTTGGAGCCGGAGGGGCAAAAACGGTGGTCATTTCTTTTTTAAACTCTTCGTATTTTGTTTTACTCGCATTTATTTTTTCTGTCGCAGCAGAGTTGTCTTTAATGTCTGCAAGTGCCACCTGAGCTTCTGCAGCTTTTCTGTCATATTCTGCTTCAACATCTTTCCAATCGGCTTTTAGATCATCGGCTTTTACATTTTTAACCGAATCAACGTAGGCTACATAAGCATCGACTGTTTTTTGAGCTTTTTCTTGTTTTTCATCTTTACACGATGTAAAGGCTAGTGCAATAAATGCAATTCCTGATAATAATTGTATGTTTTTCATAATTCTGATTATTTTACGATTAGATATTAACAAATATAGACTACAAAAAAGCGCTTAACATTACATAATTATCACTTTTAAAATATTTAAAACATTATAATTCAATAAAATCACGAAAAAATGGTAATTATAAAAAAACAATACACAACGATATAACATGTTTTACTAGGATTGGTTTATACTTTAAATAGAAACAGTAATCATGTAAGAGTGATTACTTAAACACAGTCGTTTCTGTAACAAAAATCAATTATGGACTACTTATCGTTTATTGAAAAGTGTTTTGTACTTTTAAATCCAAAATTGTAAATCGAAATGGCAAACCCATTAATTAAAATAACCGACATTAAACGAAACTTTGTATTAGGCAACGAAATTGTTTATGTATTAAAAGGAATAGACTTAGAAATCAACAAAGGCGAATACGTAGCTTTAATGGGACCTTCAGGATCCGGAAAGTCGACTTTAATGAATTTATTGGGTTGCCTGGATACGCCAACTTCCGGACATTATGTGTTAAATGGAAAAGATGTAAGCCAAATGAAAGATGATGAATTGGCCGGAATTCGAAACAAAGAAATTGGATTCGTTTTTCAGACCTTTAATCTTTTACCCAGAACAACCGCTTTAGATAATGTGGCGTTACCTATGATTTACGCCGGATATTCAAAATCCGAAAGAAATGCTCGCGCTACAGAAGTTTTAAAACAAGTAAATCTGGCCGACAGAATGGATCACCAGCCGAATCAGCTATCAGGAGGTCAACGTCAGCGTGTTGCCATTGCCCGAGCTTTGGTTAATAAACCTTCTATTATCTTAGCCGATGAACCTACAGGAAACTTAGACAGTAAAACCTCTGTAGAAATCATGAAACTTTTTGGTGATATTCATGCTCAGGGAAATACCGTAATTCTGGTAACCCACGAAGAAGACATTGCAGCCTATGCACATCGTGTAATTCGTTTACGTGATGGTTTGATTGAAAGCGACACGACGAAATAATTTTAGATTTCTGATTTTAGATTATTTTCTAAATCTAAAATTTGAGCTACAGCATTTCAATCTAAAATCATAAATCTACAATCTAAAATAAAAAATGAAAGTATATACAAAAACCGGAGACAAAGGAACAACTGCTCTTTTTGGAGGCACGCGCGTTCCTAAAGATCACATTCGCATTGACAGTTACGGAACTGTAGACGAATTGAACTCCTATATAGGACTCATTCGCGATCAGGAAATGGATGCGCATTATAAAACGATATTAATCGAAATTCAGGACCGTCTTTTTACTGTTGGAGCTATTTTAGCAACTCCGGCAGAAAAAGAAGTATTGAAAAACGGTGAACTTCGACTAAAAAATCTCGGAATAATCGATTCTGATATTGAATTATTAGAAAACGAAATCGACAAAATGGAAGAAAGTCTTCCGCAAATGACTCATTTTGTTTTGCCAGGAGGACATCCAACCGTGTCACATTGTCATATTGCACGTTGTATATGCCGTCGTGCAGAGCGTTTGGCAGTACATTTAAGCCATAATGAACACGTTCCTGAAATCGCAATTAAGTACTTAAACCGACTTTCTGACTACCTTTTTGTCTTGGCACGGAAGTTGTCCTCAGACTTAAAAGCGGATGAAGTGAAGTGGATTCCGAGAAAGTAAACAGTCGCAGTTTTCAGTTTTCAAACTGCAAGCCAGCACCAAAAACTGAATACAAAAAAATACAGCAATCAGTAACAAATTTCAGTTTTAAGACTGAAAACTGGCACTGAAAACTGAATACTAGTAGAGACGTTCTTAAATTTTATTAAAATAAATCAAAATTTACTTGTCTTTTTCAGTAAAAAATTTATTTTTGCACAAACTAAACAGATAACAGATGTATTGGACATTAGAATTAGCATCTTATTTAAGTGATGCGCCATGGCCTGCTAACAAAGATGAACTTATAGACTACGCTATTAGAGCTGGTGCTCCATTAGAAGTAGTAGAAAACCTTCAATCAATCGAAGATGAAGGAGAGATATATGAATCAATGGAAGAAATTTGGCCTGATTATCCAACAGACGAAGATTATCTTTGGAACGAGGATGAATATTAAAAAATAAACCAAAGAAAAAAGTCTCATCACCGAGGCTTTTTTTTTGGTTCAAATACACATTTACATAAAATAGAAATACAATAAATCATGAGTTTCATAAACAGTATTATTAAAGTCTTTGTAGGTGATAAATCACAGAAAGATGTCAAAGCTTTACAGCCCTATTTAAACAAAATTAAAACATTCGAAACCAGCTTAATGAGTTTGTCTCACGACGAATTGAGAGCTAGAACCGTATTTTTTAAACAAAAAATAAAAGAAGCAAGAGCTGATAAAGATGCTAAAATTGCTGCTCTTAAAGCAGAAGTTGAAAACATCGAAGACATCGACAAAAGAGAAGATCTTTATGATGCTATCGATTCTCTTGAAAAAGAAGCATACGAAATCTCAGAAAAAACTTTACTAGAGATTCTTCCGGAAGCTTTTTCTGTCGTTAAAGAAACAGCGCGTCGATTTAAAGACAATTCATTTATTGAAGTTACTGCTACGCCAAAAGACCGCGAATTTTCAGCTACAAAAACTTATGTTACTATAGAAGGTGACAAAGCAACCTGGGCAAACAAATGGAATGCTGCCGGAAAAGAAATTACCTGGGACATGATTCATTATGATGTTCAGTTAATTGGTGGTATGGTTTTACATGAAGGTAAAGTTGCAGAGATGCAAACGGGTGAAGGTAAAACTTTAGTAGCTACACTTCCGCTTTACTTAAACGCTTTAACAGGAAACGGTGTTCACTTAGTAACAGTGAATGATTACCTGGCAAAACGTGATAGTACATGGAAAGCGCCTTTATTCGAATTTCACGGTTTAACTGTTGATTGTATCGATAATCACCAGCCAAGTACAGAACAAAGAAAACAAGCATACGATGCTGATATCACTTACGGAACCAACAACGAATTTGGTTTTGACTACTTAAGAGATAACATGGCACATTCTCCTGGAGATTTAGTGCAAAGAAAACACAACTACGCAATTGTCGATGAGGTCGATTCTGTATTAATTGATGATGCAAGAACACCACTTATTATTTCAGGACCGGTTCCTCAGGGAGATCGTCATGAATTTAATGAGTTGAAACCAAAAATCGAAAACTTAGTTGCACAACAACGTCAGTTAGCGAATGGTTTCTTAGCAGAAGCTAAAAAACTTATCAAAGAAGGAAACACTAAAGAAGGTGGATTCTTATTATTGAGAGCTTACAGAAGTTTACCTAAAAACAAAGCATTAATTAAATTTTTGAGTGAAGAAGGAATCAAACAATTGCTTCAAAAAACCGAAAATCAATACATGCAGGATAACAATCGCGAAATGCATAAAGTGGATGAAGCTTTGTATTTTGTAATTGAAGAAAAAAACAATCAAGTTGAATTGACTGATAATGGTATTCAATACCTTTCAGGAGATACAGATCCTGACTTTTTCGTACTTCCGGATATTGGAACTGAAATCGCAGCGATCGAAAAACAAAAACTGGATAAAGATGGTGAAGCAGAAGCTAAAGAAAGATTATTCCAGGATTTTGGAGTAAAAAGCGAGCGTATCCATACTCTTACTCAGCTTTTAAAAGCGTATGCTCTTTTTGAAAAAGATGTAGAATATGTGATCATGGACAACAAAATTATGATTGTCGATGAGCAAACAGGTCGTATCATGGATGGTCGTCGTTATTCTGACGGATTACACCAAGCGATCGAAGCAAAAGAAAATGTAAAAATCGAAGCTGCTACACAAACATTTGCAACTGTTACATTACAGAATTATTTCAGAATGTACAGCAAATTAGGTGGTATGACAGGAACGGCGGTTACAGAAGCTGGAGAGTTATGGCAGATTTATAAATTAGACGTGGTGGAAATTCCAACCAACCGTCCGATTGCAAGACAAGACAAAGAAGATTACATCTACAAAACTACACGTGAAAAATTTAATGCTGTAATCGAAGATGTTACTGAATTATCAAACGCAGGAAGACCAGTATTAATTGGAACAACTTCTGTAGAGATTTCAGAATTATTAAGCCGAATGTTGAAAATGAGAGGCGTTACCCATAACGTTTTGAATGCTAAAATGCACAAACAAGAGGCACAAATCGTAGAAGAAGCAGGAAAAGCCGGAGTTGTAACTATTGCAACAAACATGGCTGGTCGTGGTACCGATATTAAATTAACTCCAGAAGTAAAAGCTGCCGGAGGTTTAGCAATCGTGGGTACAGAACGTCATGATTCCCGTCGTGTAGACAGACAGTTACGTGGTCGTGCAGGACGTCAGGGAGATCCGGGAAGTTCTCAATTCTATGTTTCTCTTGAAGATAACCTAATGCGTTTATTTGGTTCTGAAAGAGTTGCTAAAGTGATGGACAGAATGGGACTTCAGGAAGGTGAAGTTATCCAACATTCTATGATGACTAAATCTATCGAGCGTGCTCAGAAAAAAGTAGAAGAAAACAACTTTGGTGTTCGTAAACGTTTATTAGAATATGATGACGTAATGAACTCTCAACGTGAAGTAGTATACAAACGTCGTCGTCACGCTTTATTTGGTGAGCGTTTGAAACTGGATATCGCAAACATGCTTTATGATACTTGCGAATTAATCGTAAGCAACAATAAAGTAGCCAATGATTTCAAAACATTTGATTTTGATTTGATTCGTTATTTCGGAATTACATCTCCAATTTCTGAAGCAGATTTTACAAAATTATCAGATATTGAAGTAACCGGAAAAGTGTACAAAGAAGCTTTAGCTTTCTATACTGAAAAAACAGAAAGAAGCGCTAGAGAAGCTTTCCCAATTATTCAGGGAGTTTACGAAGAGCCAAACAATCATTTTGAGCGTATCGTAGTTCCGTTTACTGACGGAATCAAAACGCTAAATGTAGTTACAGACCTGAAAAAAGCATACGACAGCCAAGGTGCTCAGTTAATTGCTGATTTCGAGAAAAACATCACATTATCTATTGTTGATGAGGCCTGGAAAAAACACTTACGTAAAATGGACGAATTGAAACAATCTGTTCAGTTAGCCGTTCACGAACAAAAAGATCCATTGCTTATTTACAAATTAGAAGCATTTAATTTGTTTAGAGGAATGTTAGACAACGTTAACAAAGAAGTGATTTCATTCTTATTCAAAGGTGATTTACCAGCTCAAAACGTTCCTGAAATTCACGAAGCAAGAGAAGTTCGCCAAAAAGAAAACTTCAAGTTAAGCAAAGACGAAATTGTAAACAGCGAAGACATCAACCGCGAAGCTGGAGAAACACAACAACGTCAGGTTACAGAAACCATTGTGAGAGATAATCCAAAAATCAATCGTAATGACAACGTAACAATTCAGGAAGTTGCTACTGGTAAAACAGAAACAATGAAATTCAAAAAAGCAGAAACGCTATTAGCTTCAGGAGCCTGGGTTATTGTTAAAGAATAATTTTTCAGTTTTCAGTCACAGTTTTCAGTTTTGAAACTTTGCCTATAAATAATTTAGATCAAACCCGACAGATTTTTAAAATCTGTCGGGTTTTTCTTTTGAATACTTTTCATAATCAAAAGAAAACGAAGACAAAGACTGAAACTGAGACTGTGACTGTGACTGTGACTGAGACCGCGACTGCGACCGCGACTAAAACTTTTTTTCAATAAAAACTAAAAACAAAACGAATAAAATGTACTTTTGCTCTCGAAAACAAAAAAACAACTCTTGAAGAAGATATTGATCATATTTCTTTCTATTATGCTTCTGGTGCCATCTTTTGGCAGTTTCTTTGTTTATACCTCTTTCAAATTAAATCAGGAAGAAATTTCGAAAACCATTTGTGTACAACGCAAAATGCTTTTTAATTCCTGTAACGGTCGATGTGAACTTCAAAAAAGTTTAAAAAAATACGCCGACAACGAAAAGAAAATGCAAAACAATCTAAAAGAAAAAGTAGAGATTGTTTACCTTCAAAATACCATTACAAACGAATTCAAATTAGTCAATCCAATAGAATCTAAAGCAGCACTTTTTGCTACGTTAGATCAAAAACCTATTGCCGTTTCGACCACTACTTTTCGTCCTCCATCCTATTTTATATAATTTTTAAAATCACATTTCAATTCATATTGAAATGATTTTTTCGTTGTTCCCAAAACAACGAAACCGTTTTTACGCACATTTTAAATTCAAATTATATAAAATTCATACAATGAAAAACACATTATACAAAGCCCTTGCTCTTGTAGCAATTTCTATAGCATTTATCTCATGTTCAAACGACGATAACAACGAAACAAGTTCAGGAAACGGAAACCTTACTTTAAAATTCGACAACGCTTTTGGCGCGAACGATTTAATTTTAAACACACAAGGAAACACAACTTCTAACAACGAAGTCCTTAAAATTAGCCTTGTAAAATATATCGTAAGCAACGTTGTACTTACAAAAGCTGACGGAACAACTTTTACTTACCCAAAAAGTAAAAGCTATTTTATTGCTGACGAATCTACCGCAGCCGGACAACAATTTAAACTCACAGATATTCCTGCCGGAGATTACGTAAAAGTAAAATTTGGAATTGGAGTTGACGAAGACCAATGGAAATTAGGCGCTGCGGGACAAGGCGATTTTCTGGCTCAGGCAAATGATGCCGGCATGTTGTGGTCTTGGGCTGCAGGATATAAATTTCTGGCACTAGAAGGCACTTTTACCTCAGCAACTGTTACTACAGCAACCCCTTTTATGATTCACACCGGAAAAACCGGAACCGATTATAATTATACCGAAGTAACCGTAGATCTGCCAACAAAAGCTTTGGTTCGCGACAACATCACTCCTGCCGTTCACATTATTACAGATCTTTCTAAAATCATCGACGGTAAAAACAAAATCAAACTTTCTGACAACAACCCTGGCGGAATGGGCGCTATGATTATGGGCGGTGCCAATCTACCCTTGATTACCCAAAACATTTCGGCTATGTTTAAAGTAGATCACGTACATAACGATTAATTTTTTCAGGAGCACAAAAGTTTCGTTTTTCCAAAAGTAATGTCCCGCTATTCACTATATCTTTTGTGGCGAACCCCGCCACAAAAGGATGTCGCTTCTATCGGGGCTAAACCAGAACTTTTTGTGCTTTTAACAACCAAAGAAGCAATCATTATAAGAAAATTTTAGTCCCATTATAATTCGCGGAAATTCGTGCAATTTGTGGTAAAAAATATTCGGTTTTGCTTTTTAAAAATAAAAAATCATGCTGAAAATAAAATATTTTCTATGGCTGATGATTCCGTTGTTATGGAGCTGCTCTAGTGAAGAAGACGAATATGTAAACATTCCTCTGGAATTTACAGTTCCGTCAAACTTTCCTGCTTTAGCCTACAATATTGCACTGAATCCGCCAACAGAAAAAGGATTTGAATTGGGTAAAAAACTATTTTACGACGGACGTTTAGCGTCTGACGGAGTCGTTTCTTGCGGGTTTTGCCACATACAAGCCAACGCCTTTACACATCACGGACACACGGTGAGTCATGGTGTCGATAATGCACAAGGAACCAGAAACACGCCATCGATTCAGAATCTGGCTTACCAAACTACATTTATGTACGACGGAGCCGCAGATCATTTAGACTTACAACCTATAATTCCGCTTACGAGTAATATCGAAATGAACGGAAATTTGAACGCTATTCTAAAAATGATGAAAGCCGATAAAGACTATCAAAAATTATTTGGACAAGCTTTTGGCGATGATGCGATTACAACCGAAAATATGCTGAAAGCACTTTCGCAATTTATGGTGATGGTCGTTTCATCCAATTCAAAATTCGATAAATACCGACGTCATGAAACTGGCGGAACATTCTCAACTGATGAATTGGCAGGTTATGATTTATTTAAATCAAAATGTGCTTCATGCCATGCAACTGATTTACAAACCGACAATTCGTTTCGGAATAATGGTTTAGCAGTAAATCCAATGGTAAACGATGTTGGTCGCTATAAAGTAACCGAATTAGCAAGCGATTATTACAAATTCAAAGTGCCAAGTTTACGTAATGTAGAAGTTTCAGCGCCTTATATGCACGACGGACGATTCGGAACACTTGAAGGTGTTTTGGATCATTATGCGAGTGGTATAGAGGATTCTCCAACATTAGATCCTATATTAAAACAGAACGGGAAATTTGGAATACCTCTTAACGCAAATGAGAAAAAACAAATAATTGCCTTTTTGAAAACACTGACGGACAATCAGTATTTGACAGATAAACGTTTCTCGGAGTTTTAAGAAAATTGGCCCACGGGTTTTACGGATTACGCAGATTAACGCAGATTAAAAGTAATTTAAAATCATATTTAAAAAATCATTTTAATCCGTGGAATCTGTGGCAAAAACAATTATGAATAGCGTCCAGCTTTAGCTGGATTTAAATAGTAAAAGACTAAATAGAGGCTTTAGCCAAACTTGTATTTGGCTAAAGCCCAGATTAAATGCAAATGGATTACTCCAGCTAAAGCTGGAAGCAACTCAAATAATAGAAATAAAATTTTGCCACAGATTAAAAAGATTAACACAGATTAAAAATCAATTGAAAATCAGATTTGAAAAAAAATCATTTTAATCTGTGTAATCTGTGGCAAAAAACAAAAATCATAATGAAAACCGGAGTCCTAGCCCCGATTGAAGTGGAAAGCCTTTTTGAAAAAAGACCTAATTTTTCTGGGTTTTATAAAGCGACCAGCGGAAGCTTTGTAAAAACATAGAAAAATCTGATTTTGAAAAAAACTTGAAACGAAAAGCGGGATCAGCTCCTAAAAATAATACAATTTAAAATGAAAAAAATAATAGTAATGTTGACACTTTTGGTTGGTTTTTCGGCCTTTAGTTTTACCGTAAAAGATAGTATTTCGGCCTTTACTTTTCAGCGTTTGGCAATGATGGAAGATTTTGATTGCGATGCTTGCGGATGTTCGGCAAGTGGCGGAAGTATGGGTTTTGGTTCGATGCTGAACAATAATTTTGTGGGATTGAGATATATGAAACAAAGTTATACGAGTCGCGACGGGATTTTTGCCAATTCGCCGTGGATTGATGAAAACTTCAATACAATTCAGGCTTGGGCGCGAGTTCCTGTGACGGACAAAATTCAGATTTCGGCGTTGGTTCCCTATCATTTTAACGAAAGACAATTAACTGCCGGAACAGAAAATATCGAAGGTTTAGGCGATATTACGGTAATGGCTTTGTACACGGTTTTTGAAACCAAAAAAGACAGCACGTTTTTTACGCATAAAATAAATTTGGGTGGTGGTGTAAAACTTCCGACCGGGAAATTTAAAGAAGCGAATAATTTAGGAAGCGTAAATCAGAGTTTTCAATTAGGAACCGGAAGTTGGGATTTTCCGATAGTTTCAGAATATGTGATTAAGCATAAAAACTTAGGTTTAAACACCACTTTGAACTACATTTTTAAAACCGAAAACAGTAAAAATTACCAATACGGCGATCAGTTTAATTATGCCGGAACGTTCTTTTATTTGTTCGATTTAAAATCAGTTCAAATTGTTCCGCAAGCAGGTTTAGCAGGCGAAGTTTATCAAACCAATCAACAACACGGATTGGATTTACCTAATACAGCTGGCGATATTTTGTTTAGCAAATTTGGGATCGAAGCCGGAAAAGATAAATTTTCGGTAGGAATAAATGCGATGTTGCCTATTAACCAAAATTTATCAAGTGGTAATATGGAGGCGAATTACAGATGGAGTATCAACTTAAATTATACTTTATAGTTTCATACTAAAGCATAAAATTTTTAAAATTTGTGCCGTTAGCCACTAAATATTGGTACAAAATAGTAATCAAGAAATTTAGCGTGCCGTAGGTACGCAACAAAACGAGAATCATTGCGTACCTACGGCACGCCAACGAATTTCAAATTAAATAGACTACCAATATTATGTATCTAAAGATACATTTCAACTTTTAATTTGCATTTAAAATAAAGATTCAAAAAACAACGAAACAAGCTTTGAGAAAAATCGTCATTATATTTCTTTCCTTCATGCTTTTAATGCCATCATTTGGCAGTTTCTGCGTTTATACGGCATTTAAGCTCAATCAGGAAGAAATCTCAAAGACTATTTGTGTACAACGCAAAATGCTTTTTAATAGTTGTAATGGTCGATGCGAACTTCAGAAAAGTTTGAAAAAATATGATGATAACGAAAAAAGAATGCACGACAATCTGAAAGAAAAAGCAGAAGTGGTTTACATTCAGAATATCATTATAACCGATTTTAAAATAATTCCACCAACAGAATCGAGAGCGAAAATCTTTGCTCCTACAGATAAAAAACCTGTTTCGGTTTCGAATAGTACTTTTCATCCACCGTCTTATTTGATATAGATTTTAGTCCCGCTTTTCAATTCTTTTGAAAAGCTTTTTCGGCATTCTATCAAGAGAATGTCCGGTACTTTATAAAATTTATATCATTTAAAATGAAGAAAATATACTTCGCTCTATTCATTATAGGGCAATGTGTCTTAGCGCAAAACAAAGTCAAGCAAGACACAACACAATCTCAGGAACTGGATAATGTTTTTATCACCGCAAATCGTACCGCAACTTTGCGCAAAGAAACTCCGGTTGCCATAAGCAAACTGACCGCCAAAACGATCAACGAAACTAAGGCAACAGCGGTTTATGAAATCATCAATAAAACGCCGGGAGTTTTAATGGTAAATTTAGGAAATGAGCAGCACATGATGTCTATTCGTCAGCCTATGACAACCAATGCTTATTATTTATATCTCGAAGATGGTTTGCCTATTCGCCCAATGGGAATCTTTAACCACAATGCTTTATTAGAAATTAACCAGTTTAATATACAAAGTATCGAGGTGGTAAAAGGCCCCGTTTCGTCTTTGTACGGACCCGAAGCGGTTGGCGGAACGATTAATTTAATTTCGCAAAAACCTCCTGTTGATCCCGAATTTAAATTTGGCGTTCAGGCTGATAATTACGGATACAGAAGATTTCAGGCCGCTGGTGGCGCAACCATTGGCAAAGTCGGTTTTCATATTGCCGGAATTTCGAGTTTGCAGGAAAATGGCTGGATGACCTATTCTGATTATAATAAAGACAATCTGAATGCGAGAATCGATTACAACATCTCCTCTTCGACCCGATTGATTAGCAATACGATGTATGGAAAATATTATTCGGACATGAGCGGAACGGTTAATGAAGATGCTTTTAATAACAGAACATACCAAAGTACCTCTAATTTCACTTATAGAAAATCTGACGCTTTACGAACACGATTAACATTAGAACACGACTGGAACAGCAATTCAAGCAGTTATATTACAGGATATTTGCGTGATAATAAATTGGGACAAAATCCTTCTTACGGAATTAGATGGAGTCCAACCGTAAATCCTACTACAGCAAAAGGCGAAGTCAACTCGAATAATTTTAAAAGTTATGGCGCGATTGGGCAACATACTCAAAAATTCGATTTTTTGAACACCAAATTGGTTGCCGGAGCTTTATACGATTACTCTCCCGTGACGTATTGGTCGTATGTTATTGATCTAAAAGCCAATCTAAACCCTGGAGAAGCTGGCAAACAAACTGTTAGTTCGTACGAGATTGTTGCCCAACATCCGGACTCAAAATTAGCCGATTATACAGCTGACATCTTCAATTCTGCCGGATATGCGCAATTGAGTTTTAACCCAATCGAAAAACTAATTATTACCGTTGGCGGACGTTACGATAATATGAAAGTCAATTACAACAACGCGCTTGACAATTCGACCGGAAGTAAAGTTTATGACAAAATGACTTTTAAAGCCGGAGCCAACTACAACCCAACCGAATTTGCCGGTTTCTACGGTAATTATTCCCAAGGTTTTGCGCCTCCGGGAATTACGTCAATCTTTAGAACCAAACCCGGAACTGGCGGCACAACTGGCGTTCCTGCTGATTTTTATTATAATCTGGATCCCGCAACTTTCAATAATTACGAAGTTGGAGGATGGCTTTCTTTCTTCGAAAACAAATTAAATTTTGACTACGCTTTATATTATATGGAAGGAAAAAATGAACTTTTGAACATTAAACTTCCTGATAACTCGACAGATTATCGCTCGGCTGGAGAAACACGTCACAAAGGTGTTGAGTTTGGCGCTTCGTATCGTCCTTCAAAACAATTCAACATTCGTCTTGGCGGAACTTATGCGCAACATACTTATATCGATTTTAAACTTTCTGACAAACCAAGCGATCCTGTTCAGAATCTGGACGGGAAAGAAATGCCGGCAGCACCAAAATGGTCTGGAAATTCTGAGGTAAGTTATTATCCCAACTGGCTTCCAAATCTTAGAACTTCTGTCGAATGGCAATTGGTCGGGAGTTATTACCAGGATCAGATTAATACCGTAAAATATAGTGGTTATAACTTATTCAACGCCAGAGTGGGTTATCAATGGAAAAGCATTGAAGTCTACGGAAACGTACTCAATTTAACCGATAAATTATACGCTTATAATGTTTCGAGGGCCAATACCGCAAACGCTCAACCTACTTATACAGCAGCAGCTCCAAGAACTTTTGTATTTGGAATACAGTATAATTTTTCATTAAAAAAATAGAGTTTTTTGCCACAGATTAAAATGATTAGAACGATTTTCTAAAATAATCTTTTTTAGTCCTTTAATCTGTGGCAATAAAATAATAATTATTAGAAGCTAATCCCGCTCTCGGCTTTATCTTTTTATGGCAGAAAAAGCCATAAAAAGGATATCGCCTCCATCGGGGCTAAAAAACCTAACAATGAGCAAAGAAACAAACAAAGACAAAAAATCTAAAAAGAAAGATTCAAAATTTGTCAAAAAAGTCAAGCAGAACATGTACAAGTGGCATCGAACAATTGGTTTAATAACTATTGTTCCGGTCATTTTCTGGACTTTATCAGGATTAATGCACCCATTTATGGCGCATTTCTTTAAACCAGAAATTGCGCACGATAAACTGGAAACACCAATAATTGATAAAACTCAATTACACTTTTCGATTCAGGAAGTTTTACAAAAAAATGAAATCACACAATTCAAAAATTTCCGAATCGTTTCGTTCAACAACGCCACTTTTTATCAGGTAAAAACAATATTTGGCGAACTGATCTATTTCGATACTTCGAACGCAAAAAAACTGGAGAACGGAGATCAAAAATATGCCGAATGGCTTTCGCGTTATTTTCTCGACGATCAAAAAAGCGCCATTAAACAAAGCGAAATCCTAACCGAATTTACTTCGCAATACAAATATGTAAATCGTTATTTACCGGTATATAAACTAAGTTTCGATCGTCCTGACGCCATGCAGGTTTATGTCGAAACATCATCAAGCAAGCTCGCCACTTATAATCCAACATCAAGACAAGCCTTTATCTGGTTCTTTGATACGTTTCATAATTGGTCGTTTATCGATGCAATATCAAACAATAGTATCCGAATTATTACGATGATTTTCTTGCTATCAATCATTGGATTTTCGGCCATAAGCGGAATCGTGATTTATGGCTTATTATGGAAACAATTTAAAAAAACAGACTCTTTACAACCTAAAAAAGGCATTAGAAAATACCATCGTCAAATTGGTATCTGGATTTCGCTTTTTACCCTGACATTTGCTTTTAGCGGTGCTTATCATGCCACAACAAAATGGAATCCGTATACTTTATCGCAAATGGTTTACGAACCAACATTCAAAACCAAAGAAATTTCGGTTGCCAATACTAATCTGGATTTAGACTGGAGCCGTTTTCAGAATGCGAGTATTATTACCTTAAATGATACAACCTATTTCCGTTGTCAATTGCTTGAAAAACAAAAATTCAAAACATCAAAATCAGATTCAAATTCAAAATGGAATAAAAAAGAGGATTCAAAATCTGAGGTCGTTTATATTAATGCCGCAAACAATAAAGTTAAGCCCAATCTGGATTTTCAATACGCTGAATTTCTGGCTTATTATTTTACAGACGGAGCTCCAAAAGCCGCTTGTTGCGAAATGGATCATAGTTCAGACGAACCTCAGGTTTCTTTAGAAAACGTGAAATTGTTAGATACTAAACTTTTAACTGATTTTAATAGTCGCGAATATGGCTTTGTCAACAAAAGATTGCCGGTTATAAAACTGGCTTATGACACGCCCGAAAAAACAACTTATTTCATCGAAACTTCGACCTCAAGATTAGCCGCAGTAGTTAAAAACAGTGATCTGGTCGAAGGCTATTCTTTTGCCATACTCCACAAATTTTTATTTATGGATTGGGCAGGAAAAAACATTCGGGACCTTACCATGGTTATAGCTGCGCTGACTATTTTAATTGTTAGTGTTTTGGGGTTTATTTTGTTTTTGAAGAAATAATCTTAAGCTACTAAGATTCTAAGTTACTAAGGTACTAAGTTTTTTCCTTAGTGACTTAGAACCTTAGTCTCTTAGTAACTTTATCTCGGATTCTCTTCGAAATAACGCGCTTCGATTCGTTTAATATCTTTAATCGAATTTTTAGCCCAGGCCAAACGTTTCTCCAGAATTTCTTCTTCGGATAAATGCCAGTTGATATCTGATTTTTGTAATCTGTTGGTTAAGTTTTGAATGATGATGGCTGCAGAAACAGAGATATTCAAACTCTCTGTAAAACCTACCATTGGTATTTTAAGAAAACCATCGGCTTTTTCCAGAATTTCTTCGGATAATCCGTCTCTTTCTGTTCCAAAAAATAAAGCACTTGGTTTTGTAATGTCAAAATCTTCCAGCAAACAATCATTCTCATGAGGCGTTGTGGCAATAATTTGATATCCCTGATCTTTTAAAGTCGAAATACAATTCGTGACAGAATCGAACTGATTAATGTCTACCCATTTTTGAGCACCCATTGCAATTTCTTTATCGATCTTTTTTCCGTAACGTTGTTCGATAACATTTAATTCCTGAATTCCAAAAACTTCACAACTACGCATAACCGCGCTTGTATTGTGCATCTGAAAAACATCTTCTACAACAACTGTAAAATGCTTTGTACGATTTCCGAGTACTTTTAAGAATTTTTCTTTACGATTATCTGTTAGTATATTTTCAAGGAAAGCGAGGTAATCTAAATCAATCATTTTATTTCTGTTTGCCGCAAAAATACACCATAATTAAAACAGAACGAAATTTCACCTCAATTTTCAACAATCTTAATAGGCAACTACACTATCATTCAGTTTTTTATGTAAAACATCCAATCTCGAAAAATCAATTTGCAACGCTTCTTCCTTAAACTGATCTCCGGTAAAAACGACACTTTGGTTTTTTGAATGTCTTTTTAAACGATCATAAATTTTTTCTAATGCATCATCAACATACTCCACTTTTATGAAGGAAATAAATTTCTCCAGAACGGCTTTCATTCCATCATTATAATTAAGCATTACCACGTTGGTATCTCTTTTATAAAAATCCAGAAATCCCTGAAAATATTTCTCCAGAACTAATCCTCCGTATTGCTGAAAACTAATTTCATTGATTTCTTTAGCCGAAATTCCAAAAATAATTGAAGGCAAAACATGAGGAACCATGTGCATTCCCGCCATTTTCTGATGCGACTTTAAAACTTCTGTTGGGTTTCTATAAAGTAAACCAAATGGAATTTCAGGAAAAAGTGATCTTAAATACGAAGCTTTAAAAATATGCCAGGCATCCAATTTTATAATTAAATGTTGCTGCTCCGGAAATCTTTTTTGACCCAATAATTTTAGTACAGACTTTATCAGTACACTTTTTTTATCATCATTAAAAAGATCACTTCTTAAAATTTGATCGATAATTGGTGCTTCAGAAACCATAATATTTTCTGAAGACGAAGCTAAAGATTGGCTCAACATAGTAGAACCACATCTTGAAACATGAAAAACCAACGATTTTAAATCAACCGAAATTAACTCATCAGACCATTCTATAAGATTTTCTACGCTACTTACTACCTTAAATGATTTCGAATTAAAAGCATGACTTTTGCATTTTGCAATCGTTTCATCAAAAAAAGGATCAGCATATTTTAGATCTCCCAAATAAATCCATTCAAAATAAATCTCGTTATCTTTTTCGATTAACTTAACAGGAATCCAATTAAAAAGTGGATGATGTGTGTTTTCCATGATTTTATTTCGATTGTAGATTTGCAATAATTTTATCCCCTGCTTCTGATGGATTTCGGGAAAGTTCAGCAATAATTTGCTGTTTCATCTCATCTGAATATTGTTTATTTTGGGATGATTCATTGATATCAAAACCCATTTTTGTAAACAATTCGTCAGACCAATCGTTTCTAATACAATCAAGTGTAAAATGAATGCGGGGTTCAGCACTTTTATTCTCGACACTATGCGGAAGCTGAAAATTGGCGTACCAGCATTCTCCCATTTGCATAGGAACACGTTTTTTATCGACATAAAAAAATACATCATCGTTCGTTATAATCGGAATGTGAATTCTAAAAAATCCATCATCATACGATGTGTCATTATCTACATGCTCTTTAATTTCGCTTTTAGGATCTAATCGAAGTAATCTCACGGCTTCTTTTTCGCATTGAAACCAATCCATAATTTCTTTAAAATATTCGCAGCGATCTAATAAGCTGGTATTTTTATAGGCTGCATTTGGAAATGACAAAATATCATCAGCCAAACCAGATTGCGATCGTAAAGAAATACTGGTCCAGTTTCCTTCGTATCTGTAGGTATTAAAATGTGGTGTCCACAAATCATTCTCGCATACAACAAGGTCATTTTGTAATTTGTCTATAGAAAAAGAAACAGGAAGTTTACTCGAAGAAGGATTCATACGTTTTTAAGGATTAAATTACTCGAAATCAGATATTGTCTATTATAAAATTATACAATTTATGGGTTGAAAAAGAAACATTTTCAAAATCAGTTTTTAAAACTAAATCTGCACTGGATGGCACCTCAAAAACATCGCTTATTCCCGTAAAATTATTGATTTTGTCAGGGTCATGACTGGGTAATAAAGCTTTTTTATACAATCCTTTTGGGTCTCTTTTGATGAGATTGGGTATCGAACAATCTAAATATACGGTTCGAACAAATTCATATGTTCTTAGTTCATTTCGCAAATTCTCGTAAGGATTAATAACCGACATTAAAACAATGGCGTCCTCTGCAACAAAATTTTGTCCCACCTGAAACAAACGTCTTATATTTTCGCACCGGTCTTCTTTAGAAAATCCCAAATCCTTGCAAATGGTTTGGCGGTAAACATCTCCATCAATTATTTCGACTTTATAACTTTTATCCATTAGCAAATGGCGAACATTTTCGGCCAATGTTGTTTTACCTGAACCTGACAAACCGGTAAATTGTATTAAAATCATTGAAATTTTGTTTTGGTTTACTTCAAAATAAAAGTAGACATTTTGTAAGACCCTTACAATAAGTATAATTACCTTTTTTTATTGTTGGCAAAAAAATAAAAAGTAAAAATGTGTTTTTAGGTGTATAATATTGATAGTAATTTAGATTTGATACTCGTCTGCGTGTTGTAAGTGGGCTATATTTATTCACCTTCTTATTTTCGATTAATATCTAATAGCTAACGGCACAAAGTCTAGGCTTTCATTCTTTTATTCCCTATTTTTATCTTTTTAATTTGAATATGATGAAAAAGAAATTAGTTGTTTTAACCGGAGCAGGAATAAGTGCCGAAAGTGGTATTAAAACTTTTCGGGACAGCGATGGTTTATGGGAAGGACATGATGTAATGGAAGTAGCAACTCCTGAAGGCTGGAGAAAAAATCAGGAATTGGTTTTGGACTTTTATAATAAAAGACGCCAACAACTGAAAGAAGTGAAACCTAATTTAGGGCATTATATTTTAGCCGAATTAGAAAAGGATTTTGATGTGCATATTATTACGCAGAATGTAGATGATTTGCACGAACGCGCCGGAAGTACAAAAGTTTTGCATTTGCATGGAGAATTACTAAAAGTACGAAGCATACAAAATCGCGACCTAATTCTGGATTGGACAGACGATTTGTACACGGGCGATTTGGACGAAAACGGACACCAGTTACGTCCGCACATTGTTTGGTTTGGCGAAGATGTTCCAGCTCTTGAAGAAGCTATTGAAATTACAGAAACTGCTGATTATTTTGCTGTAATTGGTACGTCATTGCAGGTATATCCGGCGGCAGGATTAATCTCATATACCTATAGTATTACGCCTGTTTTTTATATTGATCCTAAACCTATTGCAATCCCGAATATTCAGAACAAAGTTGAAGTGATTGCCAAAGTTGCTTCTGAAGGTGTTGCGGAATTAAGAGAAAGATTATTTGAAATAGAAAACATATCATGATATTCGAAAGCTGGCTGCAGCAATTATCTCACTTCAATTTTTTTACGCTCTTTATTTTCTTTCTGGCAGAAAATGCAGTTCTGCTGTTTCTTTCTATAATGCTGGGAAAAATAATTGAATATGAAAATACAAAACTTAGTAAAACAGATCGAAAATGGATTTTGTCGACTCTTATTTGTAATACCTTAATAACGCTATTGGGATATGAATTGTACCATTATGAGATCCTCAAAATAGATTTTTCAACCTCACTTGTATCGATACTATCGGATACTTTGCTGTTGATTTTTATAATGGACTTTTTTATGTTTGTTTTTCATTATCTGGTGCATCAGTTAAAATGGTTTTATCCTATTCATCAGCTTCACCATACGCATGTCGAAACAAGTGTTTACAGCTTATTTGTACTTCATCCTGTAGAAACTTTTGGGTTTGGGATTATATGGCTGTTTTCTATTACTATATTTGAGTTTAATTTTATCAGCATTATAATTTATCTGGTCTTAAATCTTTTATACGGAATATTTGGGCATTTAAAAACGGATATTTTTCCGGAATTTTGGTATAAAAGTCTTTTGACAAAATGGATTTCGACAACAAAATTTCATGCAGACCATCATAAAAATGAATCTCATAATTTTGGTTTCTATTTTACCTTTTGGGATAAAATTTTTAAAACCATAATTTAATTATTAGTTTGTGCTATAATAACTCTTCGGTAATTTTCAGAAGTTTTAACAATAGCTTATATTTGTGCCTTTCGAAAAACAACATAACAATGACTACTTTAAACGAATTGAATGCTATATCACCAATCGACGGACGATATAGAAGTAAAACCCTTTCATTAGCGCCATTTTTCTCTGAAGAAGCTTTAATCAAATACCGCGTATTAGTTGAAATTGAATATTTTATTGCTTTGTGCGAAGTTCCTTTGCCACAACTTGCAGATGTAAATCCTAATTTATTTGACAGTTTACGCGATATCTACAAAAATTTCTCTACTGAAAATGCTCTTTGGATAAAAGAAACGGAGAAAGTAACCAACCACGACGTAAAAGCGGTAGAATACTTTATCAAAGATGCTTTTGAAAAACTAGGCTTATCTCAATACAAAGAGTTCATTCACTTTGGTTTAACTTCTCAGGATATTAATAATACTGCGATTCCGCTTTCTACAAAAGATGCGTTTGAGCAGGTTTATATGCCATCGTTAATTTCTTTAATTTCTAAATTGAAAGAATTAAGCGTAGAATGGAAAGACATTCCGATGTTGGCTCGTACGCACGGACAACCAGCTTCTCCTACTCGTTTGGGTAAAGAGATTTTGGTATTTGTAGAGCGTCTTGAAGAACAAATGCGTTTGTTATTTAATATTCCGTTTGCAGCTAAATTTGGTGGTGCTACAGGAAACTACAACGCGCATCATGTTGCATACCCACAAATCGACTGGAAACAATTTGGAAATAAATTTGTTGAAACTGATCTTGGTTTACACCACTCTTTTCCAACTACTCAAATCGAGCACTATGATCATTTTGCTGCATTTTTTGACGCTTTAAAAAGAATCAACACCATTGTTATCGATTTAGATCGTGATATCTGGACGTATGTTTCGATGGATTATTTTAAACAAAAAATCAAAGCGGGAGAAATTGGATCTTCGGCTATGCCACATAAAGTAAACCCGATTGATTTTGAAAATTCTGAAGGAAACTTAGGAATTGCAAATGCGATTTTTGAGCATTTAGCTGCTAAATTACCAGTATCAAGATTACAACGTGATTTAACTGATAGTACTGTTTTACGAAATATTGGTGTGCCAATTGGCCATACGATTATTGCTTTTGAAGCGTCGCTAAAAGGTTTAAACAAATTGCTTTTGAATGAAGGTAAATTTGCTGAAGATTTAGAGAAAAACTGGGCTGTTGTGGCTGAAGCTATTCAGACAATTTTACGTCGTGAGGCTTATCCAAATCCTTATGAAGCGTTGAAAGGTTTGACAAGAACTAATGAAGCTATTGACAAAAAAGCAATTCATAATTTTATTGCTACTCTTGAAGTTTCTGACGCTGTCAGAGCTGAATTAATGGCAATAACTCCTAGTAATTACGTAGGAATTTAAAGAAAACTAAAAATATTTTCTCAAAAAAAGCTATCTTTATCGAGATAGCTTTTTTTATTTAAAATCGTGAATCTAGCCCAGATTGAAATGAAAAGCCTTTTGAGAAAAAAGCCATATTTTTTGCAGAGACAGAGCGACCAGCGGAAGCTCCTGGAATTGCTTAAAAAATAGGCGTTTTGAACAAAAGCTTGAAATGGAAAGCTGGATTAGCTCCTTAATACTAAATACCACTTTATGATCGCCTTAAGCGCCGCAGCAGAGACTACACACCACTTACAACCACTTATAAGCGACTTGGGATTAATCCTGATGACCGCCGGAATTGCTGTTTTGATATTTAAAAAAATGAAACAGCCTCTGGTATTAGGATATCTAATTGCCGGATTTTTAGCTGGAAATCATTTTGATTTTTTCCCTTCGATAACTGACATGAAAAGTGTGGAGGTTTGGGCAGAAATTGGCGTGATCTTTTTATTGTTTAGTCTGGGGCTCGAATTTAGTTTTAAGAAATTGATGAAAGTTGGGGGAACTTCCTCGATTACTGCCATAACGCAAATTTTATTCATGACCCTCATAGGTTATTGTGTTGGGCAATGGATGGGCTGGGGCAAAATGGACAGTATTTTTCTTGGTGCCACGCTTTCGATTTCGTCGACTACGATTATTATCAGAGCATTTGATGAATTGGGTGTTAAGGGAAAAAAGTTTGCCGGAATTGTATTTGGCGCCTTAATTGTTGAGGATATTGTTGCGATTTTGATGTTGGTTTTATTATCGACAATTGCAGTTAGCGATCAGGTTTCGGGCGGTGCCTTATTACAATCGGTTTTAAAATTAGTATTCTTTTTAATCATATGGTTTTTGGGCGGAATTTTTATTATTCCAACAATCCTGAAAAAAGCCAAACATCTTTTAACGGATGAAATGCTGCTTATTATTTCGTTAGCACTTTGTTTAATGATGGTAATGTTTGCGGCAAATGTAGGATTCTCGCCTGCTCTTGGTGCTTTTATAATGGGTTCTATTATTGCAGAAACAACTCAGGCCGAAAAAATCGAACATTTGATTCAGCCTGTAAAAGATTTGTTTGGTGCGGTTTTCTTTGTATCGGTAGGAATGTTGATTAATCCGGAAACATTGGTTACCTATATGTTGCCGGTGGCTCTTATTACATTATTGACAATTTTCGGGAAAGCGTTTAGTTCATCTATTGGGGCTTTATTATCGGGGCAACCTCTTAAACAATCGGTGCAAACAGGTATGAGTTTAGCCCAAATTGGAGAATTCTCGTTTATTATTGCGACTCTTGGTATGACGCTTAAGGTAACGAGTGACTTTTTGTATCCTATAATTGTGGCGGTGTCTGCCATCACGACATTTACGACTCCGTTTTTGATTAAATACTCTGATCCGTTTTCTGGATATTTAGAACAAAAACTACCTAAAAAATGGATTAAAAATATTAACCGATATAGTGTGAATGCACAGGCGATAAAATCTGTCAGTACGTGGCAAATTGTGCTTCGTGCTTCGATTACTCAAATTGTATTGCATACGATTATTATTATTGCGATTATTTTATCGTCATCAAAATTTGTAGCGCCTTTAGTGGCTGATACTCGTTTTGGGAATACTTTGGCCGCATTGATAACATTGGTTGTTATTGCTCCGTTTTTATGGGCACTTTCGTTACGACGTGTAAAAGTTGCGGAAGTAGAAGAACTTTGGGAAGAACGAAAATATCGCGGTGCCCTTTTGATGTTGATTTTGATTAGAATGAGCCTTGGTTTATTTTTCGTTGGATTTTTACTGAATATCTTCTTCTCGCCTTTGGTCGCGTTTGTTGCCCTGATCATTGCTATTGGAGCATATCAATTGTTTCCGAAGAAATTAAACGAACAATATCATAAAATTGAAACTCACTTTTTAAAGAACCTTAACGATCGCGAGAACAAAAAAATCGACCGAAGATATGCGAATTTAATGCCTTGGGATGGTCACATGTCTATTTTTGATATTGGAAAAGAATCTAATCTGGCGGGAAAAACGCTAGAAGAATTGCGCATTCGTGAAAATATGGGAATCAATATTGCTTTTATCCGTCGTGGTGAAATTACAATTCCTATTCCGACTAAAAACGAACGTTTGTTTCCCGGTGATGAAATTTGTGTTATTGGTACCGATGAGCAAATTACAGAGTTTACCAAATACTTGCAAAATGAAGTTGAAGCGGCAAATAACTCACAAGAATCAGATATTGTACTACGCCAGTTAGAAATTTCTACTGATGATTTTATACAAAAAAGAGTAGGTCAGTTTAGAGAAAAAACCGGCGGACTTGTTGTGGGAATTGAACGAAATGGTAATCGAATTTTAAACCCGGAATCGCATTTGATTTTAGAAAAAAACGATATTATCTGGGTCGTAGGAGATAAAAAACGAATGAACGAACTGATGAAGAAAAGCGTTCATGTCGAGTTATAGGTTTTGAATAGCTACTAAGGCACTAAGTTTCTAAGGCACTGAGTTTTTATAAAACTAAAACCTTAGAAACTTAGTATCTCAGCAACTTAGAAGCTTATTTATTCGGTTGCGGTGTTAGGCGCAAATAAGGTTTGATAGCCGTATGTCCTTTTGGAAATTTAGCCGGGATATCACTATCCGGAACTGCTGGCGTAATTACCACATCTTGTCCGTCTTTCCAGTTCGCCGGAGTGGCTACACTATAATCTGCTGTTAATTGCAAACTATCGATAACACGCAATAATTCGTCAAAATTTCTTCCTGTCGAAGCTGGATATGTTAAGGTTAGCTTTATCTTTTTGTCCGGACCAATAACAAAAACTGAGCGTACTGTAAATTTCTCGCTTGCATTTGGGTGCAGCATATCGTATAAAGTCGCTATTTTTTTATCTTCGTCGGCAATGATCGGGAAGTTAACGGTTGTATTTTGGGTTTCGTTGATGTCTTTTATCCATTCTTTGTGAGATTCAAGTCCATCGACACTTAAAGCAATTACTTTAGTATTTCTCTTTTTAAATTCAGGAACATAATTGGCCACTGTTCCTAATTCAGTTGTACACACAGGGGTAAAATCTGCAGGATGCGAAAATAAAACACCCCAGGAATCGCCTAACCATTCATGAAAATTGATTGGTCCTTCGGTTGTTTCTGCATGAAAATCTGGAGCAATATCTCCTAATCTTAATGTTGACATAATTATATTTTTTTAGTTCATCTAAAATTAGTCAAAAAAGGCATAAGGAAAACACGGATTTTGTAAAAAAAAGTTAAAATTCTATTTTCTCTATCGAATTAGTTACGAAAACTAAATAAAACTTACTACAAAGTACCAAATGGCGAGGGTAACAAAAGAAATTGGAATTCCAAAACCAATCATCATACTGCTTAATTTAGGCTTTAAACCATAAGTCGAAGCTAAAATTGCGCCAGTAATCATGGGTGCCATTGCCATTTCCATGATAGTAATTTTAATAGCTTCTGAATGTTGGTTGAAAATAAAAACATACAACACGAAAATGATCGAAGGCGTTATAATAAGCCTAAAGAAAAGTCCGAGTCTGAGAAATCGCCAATGCTGACTTTTTCTATTAAAGGTAAGTTGCAATCCTACTGAAAGTAATGCTAAAGGTGTTACCAAACTTCCTATTTTTAGTAAAGCTGTTTGTAGGTTTACCTCTAAATCGTATTGAAAGACATTTAATAAACACGCCACAATAAAGGTAATAAATGGCGGAAAAAATATTATTTTTTTGAAGATACTAAAAGCGTCCGGGCTTCCTTTTGAATAAAAAGCGGCTACAAAAACACCCAAAGTTGATACTACAACAAAAGTTCCCGGTTGATCGACCAGGATGGCGGTTTCTAAACCTTTTTTTCCAAATAAAGCTTCAATAATGGGATATCCCAAAAAAGATGAATTGCTTAATCCTGCAGTGAGAATCAAACAACCAATGAGTTTATTAGACCAGCCTAACCTCTTTCCTAAAAAATGAAAAAATACAAAAGCCAGTATAAAACTAATCCAGCCTGATGCTATCGGGAATAATAATTCGTTACTCCATTTTATTTTAGGAATGTGATATAAGGTAATGGCAGGAAGGCAGATATAAATTACAATCTTATTTAAAACCTTATAGATATGAGTTGGAAATTGCTTGATATGCTGCAAGATCAAACCCAAAGCGAGAAAGAAAAATATAAGTATAAAATTGTTCATATAGTTGAGTAATCACAAAAATAGGGATTTATAAATTGTTGGCGAATTTTAATTTTTAGTTAAAATCTTTTTTTATTTGGTGAAACCTAACTACATTTGTAACATATTTTATTACAGTATGATTTCAGGTAAGTTTGCCATAACGATTCACATTTTAACTTTACTTACAAAGTATCCAAATGATTATTTATCATCTGAGTACATTGCGGGAAGTATTAATTTGAATCCTGTTTTGGTTCGAAAAGAAATTGCCAATCTAAAAGCCAATCATATTGTAGAGAGCAAAGAAGGTAAAAATGGCGGAACAAAACTGGCTGTAGATCCTTCGAAAATTACATTAAAAGAAATATTTGAAATGACTTTTGAAAGTATTAACTTAGGATATGCTAAAAATACGCCGAATCCGGATTGTCCGGTTGGTAAAAAAATCAATCAAAATCTGGCCAATTTATATGCCGACATGAATCAAAAAGTAAGCGCTCAATTGCAAGAAATTTCTCTTGAAGATTTTTCGAACCAATTTTAGAACTATTTTTTTACTCAAAACTGTAACATTTTTTATTACTAATAAAAATTATATATTATGAAAATCGCAATTATTGGAGCTACAGGATTTGTGGGCTCTGCCATTTTAAACGAATTAGCAAACAGAAATCATGACATTACTGCTATTGCAAGAAACCCAAAAGACACAGCCAATGTAAACTGGAAAAGTGCTGACATCTATAATGTTGATGCTTTGGCAGAAATTCTAAAAGGAAACGATGTTGTAATCAATGCTTTTAATTCAGGTTGGACGAATCCAAACATTTACGATGATTTTATTTCAGGATCTAAAGCGATTCAGGAAGCGGTAAAAAAATCCGGTGTTAAACGTTTCATTACTATTGGTGGTGCCGGCAGTTTGTTTGTTGCTCCTGGCTTACAAGCGGTAGATACTCCTGCTTTCCCAAAAGAATATCACGCTGGTGCAACTGCAGCAAGAGATTATTTGAATATCCTGAAGGAAGAAAAAGAATTAGACTGGGCGTTTTTTAGTCCTGCTTTCGAAATGCATCAGGGCATTACAACCGGAAGAACTGGTAAATATCGTTTAGGTTTAGACAATCCGGTGTTTAATGATGAACAAAGAAGTATTCTTTCTGTAGAAGATTTAGCAGTTGTTATCGCTGACGAGGCAGAAAATGCAAAACATCACCAAGTTCGTTTTACCGCGGCTTATTAATTTTTTTTAGCCACGAATTACACGAATTTTCACTAATTAATCTTTTCTATTTTAAATGGACACGCATAACAAATTCGTGAAAATTCGTGTAATTCGTGGCAAACTTACTTTTTGAAACTGTTTTTGTTTTCTGTACTTTTACAGTACCAAAAACAATATTTTGTCAAGTTCAAAAAATCCATCAAGCAGTTTACACGAAAAAGCCGGAATTTCACCTCCTGAAATCACCAATGTGGCTGCTATCAATCAAATTAAGAAAAATAGAAGACAACAACCTTCTTCTGCCGAATTGATTGATGGAATTTTAAACGGAAACATTACTTCTCTTAGCCGTGCCATTACTTTGGTAGAAAGCACAAATCCTGAACATACCGCAAAAGCAAACGAAGTGATTAATGGATGTTTGCCTCACGCTAATAAATCGATTAGAATAGGAATTACGGGTGTTCCCGGTGTTGGAAAAAGTACTTTCATCGAAGCTTTTGGAAGTTTCCTGACACAATTAGGTAAAAAAGTCGCTGTGTTAGCTGTTGACCCTAGTAGTTCGCTTTCGCACGGAAGTATTTTAGGCGATAAAACCCGAATGGAAGAACTGGTAAAGGATGAAAATGCTTTTATCAGACCAAGTGCTTCGGGAGATACTTTGGGCGGTGTAGCCCGAAAAACCCGTGAATCGATCATTTTATGTGAAGCGGCAGGTTTTGATACTATTATTATCGAAACGGTTGGTGTTGGACAAAGTGAAACTGCAGTTCATAGTATGGTGGACTTTTTTTTATTATTGAAAATTTCCGGTGCCGGCGATGAACTTCAGGGTATAAAACGCGGTATTATGGAAATGGCCGATGCTATTGTCATCAATAAAGCTGACGGCGATAATATCAAAAAAGCGAATCAGGCAAAACTGGAATTTAACCGTGCTTTGCATTTATTTCCTCCAAAAAAATCAAACTGGCAGCCAAAAGTTACGACTTGCAGCGCCATTACAAAAGATGGTATTTCTGAAATCTGGGATACTATTTCTCAATATTTTGTACAAACAAATGAATCGGGTTTCTTTCCTGAAAAACGAAAAGAACAAAATCAGTTCTGGATGATGGAAACGATTAACGAACAATTGAAACTGAATTTCTACAATCAGCCGGAGATTATTTCGCAATTAGAACAAAACAAAAAAGCAGTGCAAAATGATGAAATTTCACCTTTTGCAGCTGCTCAGGGTTTGTTGTCCGTGTACTTTAATAAAGATGCTAAGTAGCTGAGATACTAAGATTCTAAGATTTTTCAATATTGTCAATTCGAGCGAAGTCGAGAATTCGCAAAGCATTTCGACTTCGCTCAATGTGACAAACGTTCTGAATAGAACTTAGTACCTTAGCAACTTAGTTACTTAGAACCTTTTCTAAGCTTATACTTATTCTCTTTATATAAATTTCCTGCTGTAATTACATGTGCCAAAGCGTCTTTGGCTAATTCTTCATTTAATTTTACAGGAACTAAAGTCGTATCATTTTTAATTTCGAATTGTAAAGGTTTCAAATTAGGCTGCATTATTACAACTTGATTTTCGACTCTAAAAGCATTGATATCATTAAATTGCATGATCGATCTTCCTTGTGTTTTTGGATCTAGTTTATTTAAATTTCTTCCTACCATTGGTGTTTCAAAGGGAAGTCCTAAATAACTCAACAAAGTTGGCGGAATATCGATTTGACTTGCTAATTTGCTATAAGACGTTCCTTTTGGAACTCCAGGTCCTATAATCAAAGCAGGAATATGGAACTTATTAATTGGCACTAAATTTTTACCATAAGTTCTGGTATTATGATCTGCAATTACGATGAAAATTGTGTTTTTGAAGTAAGGCTCTTTTTTCGCCATTTCAAAGAATTTCCCAATAGAAAAATCGGCATATTTCATGGCGTTATTTACCGTTGCCGGTTTTGCATCATAAGGTTTGATTCTTCCTGCAGGATATTCAAAAGGTTCATGATTCGAAGTCGAGAACATTAAAGAAAAGAACGGCTTATCGCCTTTTGCTTTAAAATAATTATTGGCTTTCGTAACCAAATCTTCATCAGAATAGCCCCAAGTTCCTTTAAAAGCGTATTTGTGTCCATCAGATTCAAAATCTTCCTGATCTACAATATCCTGAAAACCGTTTCCGTTGAAAAACGAAGCCATATTATCAAAATTCGCCATTCCTCCGTAAATAAAACTGGTGTCGTATCCTTTTTGCTTTAAGGCTTCAGCCAAAGTAAAAAATCCTTGTTGTGAGTTTCCTAACTTTACTACACTTTCTGATGGCGAAGGCAAAAATCCGGTTACAACTGCTTCGATTCCGCGAACGCTTCTTGTTCCGGTACAATACAAATTGGTAAACAATAATCCTTCTTTCGATAATTTATCAAATTCAGGCGTCAATGGTTTTCCGCCTAAAATTCCAACATACTCTGCTCCTAAACTTTCTTGTAGAAAAATAACCAGGTTATAAGGTTTCTTCACAACAGTATCTGGTTGTTGTACATGTAAAAACGGAATTTCGGCATCTGTAAAATCATTTGGTCCGGCAATCATGTATTTTTTTACTCGAGCGATTGCTTCGGCTTCATCCATTTTACCATACATCTTCGTGTTTCCTTCATTTTTAATCGAATAAGCTGCAAAAGCTACGGTATAAAATGAATTTAATCCCAAAGTATTCGTTAGCTGATCTGTTGAAAAAACAGCATTACTGGCATTGATAGGACGTTTTGAAGTAAGACTTGAACGGGCTCCAAAAAACAATAAAAAAGCAACTAATGGAAAAGCTATCAGTTTGAATTTATATTCGATACTTGTAGTATGAAAATACTTCTTGCCTTTCTTGAAAGCAAAATAAATCACAACTCCTAAAATTATAAAAGTTACAATGATCGAAGTCAGATAACTTTTTAAAAGCATTCCCACAACTTCTTTAGGATAAATAAGATAATCTAAGAAAATCTTGTTTGGTCGTGTATCGTATTGTTTCACAAAATCCGGTGAAGCCAATTCTACAAAAAGAATCAGAAACAGGAATAAAAAGCTATAAATTACCAAAAAATTATTGGTAAACTTTAGCCATTTATTGGGCAGAAAAGTAATTAAAACTGCTGGCAGAAACGACAGATAACATAATAATATTAAATCCATTCGAAGTCCGATTGGAAAAATATACCAGAAATCCGGTGTTTGTACTACCCTCTCTCTAAATATAAAAAATAAAAAGATTCTACTTAAAGTAGTAATTAGCAATCCGATTGCTATAAAATTAAAAATGGGTTTTAAATAACTTAATTTTTTCATTAGAAAGATTTAAATATTTTTTGGCTAGGGATACCTTAAAAAGAAGCGTCGAAGAGTGTCTCTACTCTTCGTAACGTTTTATTTCTCTGTCGTAAAATTCATTCGCGAGAACAATTAAACCTTCCATTTCGGCATTCAATTCTGCTTCGTCAAGATCTTCTGCTTCTTCCATAAACTCAACCTCATCGTCTTTTAAGTTGATTATGAATCTTGGGTAATCAAGGTGAATGATGAAAATATCATCTGGAAAGTCAGTATTATCTCCGAGTAAAAATTTAGGTAATTCCATATTTATTTATGTATTTGTTATTTTTATTTGCCACAGATTAAAAGGATTAAAAAGATTTTATAATCTGTATAAATCCCTGCAATTTGGCTTATTTATTTTCTACCACATCTTTACAAATTATTTTAAGAAATATTTTTAATCTGTGAAATTTGTAGCAACTTTATTCAAGCTTCAAATTTAACTATTTGAAAGTGAATTTTGGATTAATTTTTTTGTTAGGAAATGAAAGCGAATATAAAGGAAAATTGCAGCGGAAGTTAATCCGGCCAAAAGTCCTATCCATACTCCTTGTGCCTTTAATTCAGTATATTCGGCTAAATAATAAGAAATAGGAAAACCTATAATCCAATACGCCACAAACGTAATATACATTGGAACTTTTACATCTTGTAATCCGCGTAAAGCGCCAAGAACCACCACCTGAATTCCGTCAGAAATTTGAAAAACCGCTGCGATCAATAATAATTTTGATGCAATGCTGATTACTTCGCTATTGTCGAGAATTTGTCCGGTATTCTCCATATTCAAAAAGATATGAGGAAGGAAATTATGGAAAGCGACAAACAGAATCGCAAAAACAGTTTCGATGATAATAGCCAGCAAAAATATAGAACGGGCTACAACAATTAAGTTTTTAAAATCCTGCAATCCTCTCTGGTTACTTACACGAATCATCGAAGTCACGCTTAATCCCATCGCAAACATAAAAGTTAACGAAGCCAGACTCAACGCAATTTGATTGGCTGCCTGACTGGTTTTTCCAATATTACCACAAAGCCAGATTGATGCAGTAAACAATACCACTTCGAAAAGCATTTGCATCGCTGATGGAAATCCTATGCTAATAATCTTTTTTATGGTTTCTTTTTTAATCTCATCAAAACTGAAGTTTTTAAAGAAACGTTTTAAGTCATTTCTTCTCGACAACATAATGTGCATGAACATTACCAAAAATATTCTTGAGATTACGGTTCCTAAAGCTGCACCGATAATTCCCATTTTTGGAAAAATCCAGATTCCGTAAATCAACATATAATTGATACCAACGTGCAAAACATTGGCCATAATCATTGCATACATAGAATATTTTGTCAACGATAATCCATCGGCAAATTGTTTGTATCCCTGATACATAATAAGAGGAATCAACGAGAAAGCTACCCAATCAAGATATGGCTTTGCCAACGCAATAACATCAGCAGGTTGTTGTAGCAATTCCATTATTGGCTTTGCCAAAACAATTACGCCAAAAAGTACCAATCCTAAAATCGTACATAAAAACAATCCGTGATGAAAAGCCGAACGAATTTTGTTGTCATTTTTTTCAGCATCACCTTCGGCTACAATTGGAGTAATGGCTGTCGAGAAACCAATTCCTAACGACATTGCGATAAAAATCATACTGTTTCCTAACGAAACCGCGGCAAGTTCTGTACTTCCTAACTTACCTACCATGATATTATCTACAATACCTATTAAGGTATGCCCCACCATTCCTAATATAATAGGATATGCCAATCTTAAATTATACGAAAACTCTTTGGTATACTGCTTTAAATTCACTGCTACTTCTTTTTTAGTCGGCAAAGATAATCAGAAGCTTTGGATTCTTTGGTATTATAGAAAACATAAGCGAATATTAAGCTGATTTTCCACCAACCCTAATATTATATAACAATTTGTAAAAATTATATAACAAGCTCCAAAGGTCTCTCTTTTACTTTTACATTATTAATAATTCAAAAATACTAGCCATGAAAAAATTACAAATGTTATGCTTATGTGCCTTCGCTTTTTTATACGCCAATACAACTTTTGCTCAGGATAGCGAAATTAAAAATTACGATCAGGGTTTTAGATTAGGTTTTGGGGTGAATGGTGGAATACCAACTGACAATGATTACAGATGGGCACTTGGTGGAGATGTTCGTTTGCAATATGATTTGACAAAGAAAGCATCGTTGACGTTAACTACAGGTTTTACAAACTTGTTTATGAAAGATCAAAATGGAGTTGAAGTAAAAGATCTAGGATTTATTCCGGCAAAAGCTGGTTTTAAAGCATTCGTTTGGGAAGATCAATTTTATGTTATGGGTGAAGTTGGAGCAGGTTTTGCAGTTACAAACGACTATAACCAAACTACCTTTTTATGGGCGCCGGGAATTGGGTACGCCAACAAATACATTGACATTAGTGTCCGTTATGAGGACTACAATAAATTTAATACCAATCAGGTGGCTTTACGTTTAGCCTATGGTTTTAAATTATAAAAGTTAAGGTTTATTTTATTTTTTTGTTTTTGGTATAAACCCGAGAGATCGCATAGTCTCTCGGGTTTAGTTTTTTACAGCATTTTGTTTTCCTTATAAAGTAACTCTCAAGGTGTAAATCCTTTTGGGTTTATTGGTGTTTACTACCATTGGTCAAAACAAAACTGCCATTAGTCAAATGATTTTTTAAGATTGATTTGGAACGCGGTAATTCGCAGAAAAATTAATAAAATCATGAACAAAACAGTTTTTTATCTCTCACAACTTTTCCTTTTTTTATTGGCTTCTATTGCCGCAAGATCACAATCCGGAATCTCAGGAGAATTCAAAGTCGATTACGTTCCTTTTTCTAAATACGTTCGGCCAATGGACAGTACTAAAACAAATGCTGAGAGCAATTTTAAAAGAGCTCAGATCACTTTTGAAGTACCAATATCTTTAGAAATGGATCAATACAATCATCCGAAACTCTGGGCTATTTTTCTTAACGGAAGTTATGCCAAAATGCAAAACAAGAATTACGAAATTCAGGATCTTCCGGTAGAATTTCAAGGCGGATTTCCAACTGAATTACTGAACGCGCAAATTGGTGTCAAGCATTTACGTTCTATTTCTCCTTCCTGGTCTTTATTAATCATGGCTTCTGTTGGTGTTTATACCGATATGGTCGAAATTAATAAAGATGATGTGCTAATTCAGGGTGGTGTTCTTTTTATCAAACAGTTTAATCCGAATATGGCTTTAGGTCTTGGACCTATTTTAACCAATAGTTTTGGTGTTCCGATGGTGCTTCCTGGAATTTATTTTAATTGGGAATCTACAGGAGCTTTACATTTTAAAGTTGCTTTCCCGCAAAGTGCAGAAATTGGTTATAGAATGTCTGATAATTTTGATTTAAAAGCAGTTGTAGAATTAAGCGGAATGACGGCAGAAACTAAAATTGGAAATAAATCTTCGTTATTAGGCTATCAGCAAATTATTGCCGGTTTACGACCTCAGTTTAAATTTGGTGAACATTGGACTCTGGAACCTACTGCAGGAACTACACTGGTTCGTAATTTCTCTACGACGAATAGAAAAATCAAAGATATTTTTAAAGAAAAAGATATGGCCGATCCTAAATTTACGACCACATTTTACGGAGCAGTAGCTCTAAAATGGAAATTCTAGAGCTATCTGCTTAGTAAGTTTTTATAGACTACCTCTTTCAATAGCGCTTCGCGGCGTGTTCTTGAAATTGGTAGTTCTTGTCCTTTTATAAACAATCGTCCGCCGGAAACGGAATCGATATGAGTAATGTTTACCAAAAAGGATTTATGAATTCTAAAGAAAATCTCTGCCGGAAGTGTTTCTTCTAATGAAATCATGGTTTGATGAATAACAATGACTTTATCTTTAAAATGAAGTTTAGCATAATTTTGCATTCCTTCGATATATAAAATATCTACCCAGGAAATCTTCTGAAATCCTTCTTCCTGACGCACATATAAAAACGGATCTAACTGATTTTGTTTTGGAGACTGAATCATCTGATGCCATTGTCTGGCTTTTAATGATGCCTGATAAAAGCGTTGAAACGTAATTGGTTTTAGTAAATAATCTACAACTTGTAAACGATATCCGTCTAAAGCATGTTCTGAATAGGCGGTTGTAAATATCACCAATGGCGGATTATCTAATGCTTCCAGAAATTCTAATCCGGAAAGATAAGGCATGTTGATGTCAAGAAACATTAAATCGATTTGCTTTCCCTGAAGGTACGAAGTGGCTTCTAGTGCCGAGGCGCAAGTTCCTACTACTTCCAGAAAATCAATTTTAGAAATAAAGTCTACGATTCCGTTTCTTGCGATGGGTTCGTCGTCGATAACGAGGCATTTCATGTTCATAGTTTTTTTTCTTGTTTGATGTTTGCTTTTTTTTGTTTCACGCTCCCGATAGCTATCGGGATGGCAGATTTTTTTCTTTTGATTTTTAAAGCCCTATTAATCTGACAATCTGTGGCTAAAAAATTTAACCGCAAAGAGCGCGAAGATTTACGCAAAGTTCGCAAAGTTTTAATTCTTATAAAGAATGCTAAGATCACAAAGCGTTATGTTAAATTCTAGCAGATTAAAAATTCGTGTTAATTCGTGCAATTCGTGGCGAAAATAAAATCATTTTAATCCTTTAATCTGTGGCTAAAAATTTAACCGCAAAGAGCGTAATCCCGATAGCTATCGGGAGTGGCAAAAAGAATCATTTTAAATCTAAAGTTACTGTAACCGTAAAATCAGAATTGGTTTTATTGATATTAAATTGATGTTTTTCAGGATACTGAATCGCTAATCTTTTCTTTACGTTTTCTAATCCTAATCCCTGGCTTTTAGATGGAATTTTATATTGTTCGGTATATGAGTTTTCGATTCTAAAATTCAATTGATGGTTTATTTGCTCACATGATAAATGCACATATCCTTTTTCGTTTGGAAGTCGGGAAACATGTTTAAAAGCATTTTCGATCAGAGGAACCAAAAGCAATGGCACGATTTGAAGCTGTCCGTCTTCGATATTCCATTTGCTTTTTACTTCCAGTTCATTTCCCCAACGGGTTTCTTCAACAGCAATTAAATCTTTTAGATATTTAATCTCAAGATGCAATGGCACATATTCTTTATTGCATTCATACAATTGATAACGCAAAATATCCGAAAACTGAACCAATAAAGCGGAGGCCAATTGCACATTACTCTGCATTAGAATATGAATATGATTCAGAATATTAAACATCAAATGCGGATTAATCTGATCCTGCAAAATCTTGATTTGAGCTTCAAGATGCACTTGCTGTAACTGCGCATGATTTCTTTCGATGACATTATGTTCCTGATAAAATCGAAGTCCGCAAGCAGTACCGCAAATTAAAATCGCTGATGGAATGTTACCATAAAATCGTGTCCACAAAAAATGAAAAGAATCTACATCCTCGGCTTCAGGATATGCTTTTCTTCTCAAAACCGAATCTGAAAAAACAATATAAATGAATGACAGACAAAATGCCAAAAGCAGTACAACAACAACGCTTTGTAAAGCAAACCAGTTCATTTTATTTTGCTTTAGCGCTTTGGGCAGTATGACATCACTTAAAATATGCGCTAAAACGGCAGAGCAAAACAAAACTAAAACAGCCTGAATTGTGGCCGTAAAAAAATCGTAATCCTCGATCATCTGCGCCCAGATTGTCATACCTAATAAGCTCCAAAAAAAGACTAAAAATATCCAATGCCTATTTTTATAATTTGTAACCATCTCAATAATTTATAAGAAAATTTATATTCAAAATTAACCCTATATTTTTTAAACAAACAGCAAAGAACCAAAAAGATTCTTTGCTGTATATAGGATCGCGTGATAAAATGTAGGCTTACAAGAAAAAATAACCAACACCTACATTGAATGAATTAGGTTTTGAACTGAAATTTTTGTTCACATTATTTAATCCGCCCTGATAGGTAAAATCTACAGTAAATTTCCAGACCTCAACTCCTGCCCCAACCTGATATCCAATATTAGATTTATCGAATTTTCTGTACGAATCTTTTAATTGATTTAATGATGAAAAGTTTTCATCCAAAACATAAGAATAAACTCCACCAGCAAAAACTCTGACATTTAAGGCGGCAAGATCAACTACTTTGTATCCAATAACCAAAGGCACTTCGATACTTCTCCATTTTGCATTTTTAGATGCGGTTCCTGAAGTTTTATCAATTTTAGACGACTTCTCGCTATACAGGATTTCATTCTGAATATAGAATCTTTTAAAATCAAATCGAGCCACTGCACCACCAAAATAACCTACAGCGTATTTTGAACTAAAGCCATCTGACACCGGCAGTTCAGAAAAATTAGATCCTCCTTTTATACCAATATGAATAGGAAGCGGAGATTGTGCATTCATTTTAGCAACTAATCCTAATACGAAAATTGTAGTAAGCAATAATAATTTGTTCATGTTCATGATAATAGTTTTTATTAATTTGATGCAAAGGAGCACAAACCTAAAACGCTATTAAAATTAGTTTGATGAACTACATTGTTGTTTTGACCAATGGAACTATTTTATTTTTTTTGCCACGAATTTCACGAATTAGCACGAATTAATTTTTAAAAATCTGTGGGATCTGTGGCTGAAAAATTTAACCGCTAAGAACGCTAAGAATGTGCAAAGTTCGCAAAGCTTTGTATTAAACCAGCTTTGTGAACTTTGCGTTTTATAAAAATCTTATGGTAAAAAATCTTTGCGTGCTTTGCGGTAAAATAAACACGCAAAGCTAATTTCTTTACTCTATCCTCTATTTTTTATTCTCTATTTTCTCCAAATACTTCTTATCCGTCAAAGTTCTCATAAAAGCAATAAGCTGTTTTTTCTCTACATCAGATAAATTTAATTTGTCTTCCGGTAAAGTTTGGTTTGGGAGATCGAATCCTAAACCTAATCCTCCGCCTTCATTATAAAAATCAATTACCTCCTCGAGCGTTTTATAAACACCATTATGCATATACGGAGCTGTAAGCGCTATGTTTCTTATCGTAGGAGTTTTAAACGAGTATTTATGAATCGCAGCTTGTGTGATTACAAACTTGCCTAGATCTCCGTCGAGTTTTTTAGCTTTATTTGGAGTTCCTAAAATTTCACTCTCAGAGCGATCGAAATTTGGCGGAACAGTTCCGTTGGTTAACGGAATAAAATGACAAGTTGCACATTTGGCTTTGCCGGCAAATAAATTAAAACCTGCTTTTTCATCTGCTGTAAGTTGGGTTTTGTTTTGCATGTATTCGTCAAACTTAGAATCATAATGACTCAGCGAACGAATATAAGAAGCTAAAGCATTTTTAATTTCAAATTCATTAATTTCTCCTTTCGGGAAAGCCTTTTTAAAATCCTTCACATAATCACTATTCTTTTGAATCGCCAAAGCCGACTTTTCTAAAGATCCGTGCATTTCGTTTTCATTTTTAATCACCGCTACTGCCTGATCTTCAAGATAACTTACTCTTGAATCTGCAAAAAATACGCGCTGAAAAGCAATATTTGTTAATGTTGGCGTATTACGCTGAATCATTGATTTTCCGTCAAGCGAAACCGCTCTTTCTAATCCGTCTGTAAAAGCTTTTTCCGCATGATGGCATGACGCACAAGAACGTGTATTGTTTCCTGATAAAACCGGATCATTGAATAACTTTTTGCCCAGAGCAATTTTCTCCGGCGTTGTTTTATAATCCGGGAAACCTGAGAATGCTTCAGGATCAAAGGCATCTTTATCGAATAAAGTTTGAGCTGTTACTCTCAAACCTCTTTGCTCTTTCATAAACGGAATTCCCAATTCAGATTGCGTTTGGTAAATTCCTTTACTCAACGGATTTAAAACTTCTTTTATAAAATAAGCACGATCAAAAGCATTAAAATTGGTATTGGTTTGTAAATACTTTTTCCCTTTTTCTAAAACCTCAAGCACCTCTTTAGAGTTTGAAACTGATTTATTTTCAAGATAAACTTTATAATACTTTTCGATTGTTTCTAAAGCTACAAATGCTTCAGGAATTGAATTTAAAACAACAGGAGAATCAAAACCTGTAATTCCTAAAGTAATAATTCGATACACTTCTAATCGCATGGCATCAAAAACATGCGCATCGGTTAGTTCATTCGACTTCGAAACTTTTTCTAACCGAATTAAATTTGCCGTCAGCACTCCTAATTCCTGTAGTAATTCTTTTTTATTTCCTGTATCGTATTTAGGAAAAACCAATTCCTCAATAACCTGAAAACCTTCGGGTGCAACGGTTACTTTATCATTCTCTTCAAACTCAGGAATGGCCGGACCGTTGATCGATTTAGAAACTGCTGGCGAATAATACTCACTTATCATTTCTACCTTTTTATAGCTTTTATGCGCTTCCAGAAATTGTCGCTGAATTTGCGCTTCAGTAGAATCTGCTTGTACCGAATATTTTAGTTTGGCTACTTTTTCAATCAACAAAGTAATATCTGACTGAAATAATTCATTAACTTCCTGATGTTTGCTTTTTTTCTGACAAGCGACAAAGACAACCAGAAAGAACAAACAATATATTTTTTTCATGATCTAATAAAAATTAAAAAGAGGAATATTCAGAAAAACAGAAACCACTACTTCAAATAGAAATAGTGGATGACTGTTTTATAATGACTTAAAAATTTATCTCGCTAAACCTTTAAGTACTAATATTTGACTTGCCTGATTTTCTTTCGGGCGATTTGTTCCTCCATCAGGACTTAAGTATTTATCTCCAGTCCATGTATGTGGCTGAACGCTCAACATAAAAGTATCCGGAATACCTAACTGATCCGATACATCGATCAAAGCACCATATTCCCAATCTCCAAATTTAGAAGTTCCGCCTACGTTATATTTCGCAGCATCAGTCGCTGTACGACGGTGGTCTAATTCTACCACAACTTTCAAAGCTTTTGTAGCAATATTGTATTGGTAGATGTAAGCATCGTGAGTTTCATCACCATATCCGTTAGCATCTTCCTGAACGTAAACGTAGTTTTTAGTTACACAAATGTTATCCGGATTCTGAAATTTACCTGCAATTCCAGAACGGTTATCTCCGTCAAGAATAACTTCAAGAGTTCCTTTTAATGGGTCAGCAGCATCCAGGTTTAATTTGTAAACTCTACCGTATTTAGTTCTAGAACCATCAGCATTTGTTCCTGTTGTATTTTGTCCTGTTACGTTAAAATACAATTCACGATCAGCAGCATCACCACCTTTACGGTAATCTAAATCTTCTACACGACCAAATTTAATCGCTTTTAGAGTATTTACTGATGCATTGATTTGCGCACCTGTAAGCGTTGTATGATTGTCGATTTTTACAAAAGAAACTGGGTATGATTTATTAACCTCAATATCTTTTTCTCTTTGGTTATCATCGTTTCTTTTTAGCATGTACAAAGAACCACTAGTTAAATCCCCTACAGCATTCGATACATACATAAAAACCTGACCTCCGTAAGTTCCAGAATCGTCATCACCAATAACAACTACCGTTTTCCCTTTGTAGGCAGATGTACGTAATGGTAAAGCATTCTCAGCACTTAAGCGACCAAAACCAGATAATTCTTTAGATACAGATGCAGAACCTACACTTCCGTAAGGATCTAATGCATGCGTGCGAGATTCTTCTCCAGACTCTCCACAAGTTAAATAAACCGGTCCAAAACCATGCTCTTCTTTTGTAGCCATAGTTGCACCACATAATCTCCATGTTCCTCCACTAGAGTTCAACAAATATTCTCCTTTAGTAGGTTTAAATGTTTTGTCAAGTGTAATTCTGGAAACAGCAAAATTGTCCTCGTTGTTTACCAAAAAAGTAAAAGTTCCGTCAGTGTTTTTCAATAAACCTGAACCATCGGCAGAACCTCCAAAAACAAATTTAGGACTGTCCGGAAATACATCATCTGAACTAAAAAGAGAATAGATTTTCAAACTCTCAAAACCTGCCTGTGCCTTCAATAAACTTGGCGTTACAGATTGATCCTTCAATACAACACTTGTTGGTGTTTCAGTTTCGTCTTTAGAGTCGTTATCATTACAAGATGCAATCAACGAACCCAAGATAACCAGGGGTAGAATAATTCTTTTCATTAGCTAAAAATTGGTTTTATTTTTTTTACAAAGTAAACCCCTACTCTTTAACTTAAAATGACTTCGATATTATCAAAAAAATAAGACTATGCATAAAATCACGTCTTTATGCAAAAAAAATTAACATTAAATTAGTAATACAAAACATTCATAAACTTACAATAACATTGAAGCAAAAAAAAGAGCCTTATTTCTAAGACTCATTTTCTAACTGTTTTTTATAAATTCCTATATTTTCCTGAATATCCTCAGGCAGCTCAGGTTCCTTAATATCAGTATGTTTCTGCATTACTTCCCATATAATTTTGGCTACAATATAACGCGCCATTTCTTTATCATCAGCAGGAACAATATACCACGGAGCATCTTTAGTCGATGTTTTGTTTATTGCCTCTTCATAATATTCCTGATATTCATCCCAATGTCCGCGTTCCTTCAAATCTCCCAAAGAAAACTTCCAGTTATGTTTTTCCTTTTCCAGTCGGCGTAATAATCTTTGGCGTTGCTCCTCTTTACTTAAATGCAAATAAAACTTTAGCACAATAATTCCGTTTTGCGAAATATGCTTTTCAAAGTTATTAATTTGTTCTATTCTGTCTTTCCAGAAATCTTTCGGAATATCTTCAACCGTTTCAATTCCCGGCAAATTCTCCGCCAAAATAAATTCAGGATGCACACGTGTTACCAAAACATTCTCATAATGCGTACGATTAAAAATTGCATACTTTCCTTTTTCAGGCAAAGCCATATAATGTCTCCATAAATAATCATGCTCTAACTCTGTCGAAGTTGGCGTTTTAAAACTATGCACCACAACACCACGCGGATTAAACTCCTTAAAAACCTCCCGAATCAAACTATCCTTGCCCGAAGTATCCATGCCCTGCAAGCAAATCAAAACGCCGTATCTGTTATGAGCATACATCGTATCTTGCTGTTTGCTCAATTTCGATTGCACCTTATCCAGCTTTTCAATCTTGTCATCATCATCACCATTTACCTTTAGCAAAGTCGGAATTTTAGATAATTTTATTTTATCAGTAACTTTAAAATCATTCGGATCTATCGATTTCATATATCTTTCATTTTAATTATTATAAATATACTAATTTTACGAAGCATATTCCTGCTATTCATTACAATACTTTTCGATAAACTGTTTTTTTCCAAAGCCATAACAAGAGCTTCCTCCGGTCGCTTTGTTCTGTCAGGAAAAAATACAATTTCTCTTCAAAGTATTTTCATTGCTATCAGGGCTAGGCATTGGTTTTTAAAAAGACCTTCATTAAACCGAAGAATATATGATGATTCAAAGAATTTTAGTTTTCAGTATTTTATTTATAACATTAATTGCAAATTCACAAACCGATAAAGAATATAGCATAGATCAATTAACTTCTAATTTCATTAAAGATCTCCAATCAAAGAAAATTGACACAATCTGCATTTATGAAAATTATTGTGTTGGATGCGAACGAACATATGATGCCTCTAAAATATATGACGAAGAAACTTGCACAGATGAACTAAAATACGAACCCGCATATGTTTTCTGGAAAGAAAAGGGAACAACATTTTTAACAAAAATAAATACCTGTTTCGAATATCGTGGAAGCATTGTCTCAAAAAATAATTTTTGGGATATTTATTTTTCAAACAAAAATCTAATCCAAAAAGAAATTATAAAACCATTTGAATATAAAATTTCATCTAATAAAAATAAACAAACATCAACTTTGAGAGCTTCCCATTCAAGATATCAAGTTTTCAAAATGATCAATAAAAATAATGCAGTAATAAAGGTCTTCGATCATTTTAAATTAAAAAAAACAAACGAAAATTTCTCAAACGAAACATTATACAATATAAACTACGAGCACAACATCAACTTAAAAAGTAAATTAATCATTGACATTCTTGAAAGAATAACATCAGAAGCAGAAAAAAACAATATATTTAAAAAGATAAAGTCGAGATAAAAAAGCTTTCAAAATAAAACATTCATGGAAAAATTCACATTAGAAATATTATTTCAAATCATAGGCATCGGTTCTGCATCAGGATTATTTTTCAATAACGATTCATTATATATCATTGGCGACAACAGCGGATTTTTATACGAATACAATATGCAAAATCAGCAATTAAACCAACATGCTTTAATTGATAATCCAACACAAAATATCCCTAAAAACTTAAAACCAGATTTTGAATCCCTAACGCATCATAACGATACCTTATTTGTATTTGGTTCCGGATCTACCGAAAACCGAAACAAGATGATTGAGTTCGATCTAAAAAACAAAAAGGTGTTACAAAAAAATAATCTGGTCGATTTATACGGTTTAATGCAAAGTTTTGGCGAAATAAAACCGGAAGATTTTAATCTTGAAGGTGCAATCTTCGATGGCGAAAACTGGTATTTATTCAATCGCGGCAACGGAATCTCAAACAAAAACACCATTTTTACCATTCATGCCAAAAGTTTGGGAGAAGAATTTGCATTGGTTGCTACCAATTATAAATTGCCAAAAATAAAAGGCATTCGTTCCAGTTTTACCGATGCCATTTTGGTCGAAGATAAAATCTATTTCCTTTCAACCACCGAAGACACCAAATCAACTTACGACGACGGAGAAATCTTAGGAAGTTTCATTGGCCGAATCGATCTTAAAACCATGAAAATAGATTTTACGCAAAAAATCACCTCAACCAATAAATTCGAAGGATTGACTTTCTATAAAAAAGAAAACAACAAAATCGAGTTTTTGCTTTGTGAAGATAATGACACTGACTTGTTAGAAACTAAAATTTTTAAGTTGACCTTGCCGATTAAGTAATAATAACTTTCATGAGAAAAATACTTCTTCCTTTGTTAGTAATTATCATTCTTTTGAGTGGCAGTTATCTATTTTATAATTTTAAAATAAATAAAACAAAAAAGGAATATTATAAAAAGCTATCACCAAAAGATTTAGATCCAAAATCATTCATTGAACTTTTTAAAGAAAGATATAATAAAACACCAATAAATAGTATATCTATGGTGGGGGATTTTCCTGAAAATTGGGTAAAATCAAATGATGTCGAATATTTAATGTCGATTATGAATTCTCGTGAAAAGTGTTGTGGGTATATGAATGTATTTTCCTCTTTTATTTCGAATGAAAATGCTGAGGTTGGAGGTTTTGCAATAATTTTTTTAAACTCTTATATCTCAAATACTAAAATTAATTTGGGTTTGAATTGTAATCCCAAAACAGATGAAGAATCTGTTAAAAAAATAGAAAATTGGTATAGAAACATGAAAGATAAAAATTAATCTCAGTTTTTGTCATTACAAGGAACGAAGCAACTACACTAACAAAAGCAAATTTGCTAGTCAAAAAAAATACTGGATGAGATTGCTTCGTTCCTCGCAATGACTCCTATAATAATGTAGAGAAGCACAGTAGTGCGTCTCGCGCAAAGAATATCCGCCAATAAAACAATAAAACGAAGACGCATTGGGCGAAGACGCACAGCAGTGCGTCTCTACAAAAAACCTCTGTACCTTTGAACCTTTGCCACTTAGAACCTTTAAAAAAAATTTAATAACCGTCCCAACCTTTTTATCTTTTTAACCCTCTTTAGTATAAAGACAACAATTGTGATAAACGAAACGCTAATTTCTAACTGCAAAAAAATGAACCGAGATGCTCAGCGTCAGGTTTATGAGCATATGGCTCCAAAATTGTATCGCCTTTGCAAACGATACCTAAAAAAGGAAGAAGAAATAGAAGAAGCTATGGCTGACGCTTTCTATACCATATTTACAAAACTGGAACAACTAAAAGAAGTTCTGGCTTTTGAGGCCTGGGCGCGAAAAATAACGGTTAACCATTGTTTGGCAACCATCAAGAAAAACACCAATTTTAATATGTATCTTGATGATGTTAAATTGCTTTCGCAACCTTTTACGGATGAGATCAATACGCTGGAAGAAGAAGATTTACTTAATTTACTAAACCATATACCAGACGGCTGTAAAACTGTTTTTAACCTTTTTGTTATAGAAGGTTTTGGCCATAAAGAAATTGCGGCAATGCTAAGCATTTCTGAAGGCACATCAAAATCACAATTGAATGCCGCTAAAACCAAGCTAAAAGATTTAGTAAATAAACTGTATTACCAAAAAGCAAAATAGTCATGGACAATCAAGATAAAATATTCGATAAATTTAAAAAAGCCGCAGAAAACTCGGAGCAAAAGGACTTTCCCGGAATGGATAAAGTTTGGGCCCGTGTTGAAGAAAAACTCGATAAAAAAGAAGACAAAAAAGCGATCTCATTATGGAAAAAGATTGCCATTGCAGCTTCTGTATTATTACTAATTTCGATAGGATCTCAGTTTATAAAATCAGATAAGGTAATGAATACTTCACGTGATGAAGTTGTCGTTACCGAATCAAAGGATGAAATGAATCAAAATTCTGATATAGAAAAAAATAGTACCATTGTTTCATCAGAGTCACCAATAGTACCAAAAGCCGAGGCTGCTAAAATTTTAGACAAACAAATAAAACGACAACAAGAGGTCGTAGCAAATGGCTATGAAGCCCCTGCTTATTATGAGCCTGCAATATCTCAATCTGCTAGTGCACCTGTTGCTGACGCTGTTGTTACTGCACCAATAGAAGAAGATCATTCAACCGAAAATGAAAATGCGCTTTCTAAAGACAAAGCTGTTCAGGGTTACAGTTCCTATAAAACCACAGAAAGAGAATCGGCCAGAGTTGGGTTTTCAGATAAGCAACCGCAAATGGCAAAAAAAAGTACTCCATTAATTATCCTTAACGGAAATGCAATATCACACAGCGACGATGCAAAACGAGATCAGATGATGCAGAGAGAACTTCCTAATTTGCAACCCGAAAATGTAGATTCTTTAGTAGTTTTAGATGCTCCGTTATATATTATAGACGGGATTTATTATTCTGAAAATGATTTATTTGGTACAAACCCAACAAGTCCTTATGCACCTTTGAACAAACAGGAAATTAAAACCATCACTGTGCTTCAGGACTTAGAGGCCACCTCTAAGTATGGCGATAAAGGAAAAAAAGGTGTTGTAATTATTACAACAAAAACAGGAAAACCAACTCCTAAAAAATAGAATAAAAACTCAGAATTCAATCTTAAAATCTTTGTCAGAGTTCTCAACTTTGACAAAGATTAGTTCCAAAATTTATTTAAAATTTCGATCATGAAAAACATAAAGTTTATTTCATTAGCATTTTCTATGCTTATATGTTTCGTAGCGAAAGCGCAGGAAAAAACAATTTCTAAAGACCATATAGAAAAAAAGCCTACAGAAATAGAAACCAAACCTTTTACAAAAACAAAGGACACAATTCCTGCAGTAAAAATTCCTTCAAATTTGGTTCAAAATAAAACTTCAACCATAAGAATTGTATGTTCAAAATCTATTTCAAATGTAGATGAACCACTATACATTTTGGACGGAACTTTGATAAGTGCAAATAAATTTTCTAAAGTAAATCCTAACGATATTGAAAGCATTAAAGTTTTGAAAGGAATCGAAGCGACTTCTATTTATGGAAGCAATGCTATGAACGGAGTTATTATTATTACATTAAAAGAAAAAGAATAACGATTTCAATTTCGTCAATTTCAAACCTATTTAATATTGATTTATTAACAAAATTATTTTTACATTTGACCTCCTTTTGAAAATCCTTCAAAACTTATTCAAGTAAAAAAAAATACAAATCAACATCAAATAAAATTTAATGAACCCTATTTTAAATCAAAATCTATTTCTTGTAAAAGAACATATCGGAATGTTTAAAGCTGCTAACAATTATGACATTTATGATCCTGAAACCAATCAGATTATAATGAATTGCAGAGAAAATAATCTGGGCTTTTTTACTAAAGTATTCCGCTTTACAGATTATAAAAGAATGACACCTTTTGATATTGAAATTACAACTGCTTCGGGCGAAAAATTAATTTCGGTAAAACGTGGTATTGCCTGGTTACGTTCGACTGTTGAAGTTTTTGATGAGAAAGATCGTTTAGTGGGAACCTTTAAACAAAAATTATTTTCGATTGGTGGAAAATTTGAAATTCTGGACAAAAACGAAAAAACCGCAGCAACACTTCAGGGAAAATGGACGGGTTGGGATTTTAAATTCAGCCATGAAAATAAACAATTGGCTCAGGTAAGCAAAAAATGGGCAGGAATGGGTAAAGAGTTTTTTACCAGCGCTGATAATTATGTACTGCAAATCGAAGAAAGTGTCACACCTGACAGTCCGCTTAGACAATTAATTCTGGCGGCAGTAATGTGTATCGATATGGTTCTGAAAGAATAAATAAGTTGTTAAACTTAGATTAAGAAAATAACTTAAAGCATCGTTTTAGGAAGCAAAAACTGTATTTTTGTGTTACTAAAATGATGCTTTTTGCATTTCTAAAAAATAAATCATGACAGACTTAAAAAATAAAAATGCCTTAATTACCGGAGCTGGAAAAGGAATTGGAAAAGCGATTGCAATCGCACTTGCTAATGAAGGTGTAAACGTAATTTTAGTTTCACGAACTCAGGCTGATGTTGATCAATTAGCAAAAGAAACAGCTGCTTTGGGCGTAAAATCTTTGGCTTTATCTGCTGACGTTTCTGATATTAACTCTATTAATAGTGCTGTAGAAAAAGCTTTCGCTGAATTTAAAACAATCGACATTTTAATTAATAATGCCGGTATCGCTGCTTTTGGAAATTTCATGGAATTAGAACCAACTGCGTGGGAAAAAATCATTCAGGTAAATTTAATGGGAACGTATTATACAACACGCGCTATTTTACCTAATATGATCGAAAGAAAAACAGGTGATATCATTAATATTTCTTCGACAGCGGGACTAAACGGAAACGCATTAACAAGTGCTTATAGTGCATCGAAATTTGCTGTTCTTGGATTAACCGATTCTTTGATGCAGGAAGTGAGAAAACACAACATTCGTGTTACAGCTTTAACGCCTAGTACGGTTGCTACAGATTTGGCTCTGGACTTAAAATTAACTGACGGAAACCCGGATAAAGTAATGCAGTCTGAAGATATTGCCGAATTAATTATCGCGCAATTGAAGTTAAGCCGTCGTGTTTTTATTAAAAACAGTAGTATCTGGTCTACGAATCCTTAAAAGTAAACAACTAAATTTCAAACTTTTAAATTCCAAATTCCAATTCCCCGAGTAGGTTAAAATTTCAACAAATTGGAATTTGGAATTTTTAAATTGGAATTTTAAAAAAAATAAGATGGAACAATATTTAAGACAATTAATTGCAATAGAATTTACGGATAAAAAAGAGATTTTTACCGGGTTCCTTATTGATTATTCTGATGACTGGATTTTGCTTCGAAATAATCCCGAAGATTTTATATTGGATGGTTATGTGATTTTGAAAAACAAAAACATCGAAGAAGTTCACAGAGATCATGATCTTCAATTTACTGAAAAAGTAATTCGCCTGAAAGGTTTAAAAACAAATGCCGAGGATATTATTCCTATTCGCGATTTGAGTTCGATCCTTAATTATGTGAATAACAAATATGGTATTTTTCAGATTTCGAAAAAATCAGCTAAATCAGCTTATTTAGGAAAATTACTGGAACTAAACGACGAAGAACTTACTATTGACTTCTTGGATATAAAAGGTCAGTTTGGTGGTGAATTGAGTTTTAATCCAGAGAAAATCAGGGTTATTGAGTTTGATACGGATTATATTAATTCATTGAAGTTGGTGATTCCTGAAGATCAGAAGTAACTTTTATTTTAAAAACAACTAATATTCAACTTTGTCAAAGTTTTAAACTTTGACAAAGTTATCGAAAACAGAAAAGCCCTTTTTTACAAAGGGCTTTTCTGTTTTTTTTGTCATTGCGAGGAACGAAGCAATCTCATCGCGTATATCTTTGTGATTATTATTAGTGTGGTTGCTTCGTTCCTCGCAATGACAAATCGCACGGAAATATTATTATGACAATGATTGCCCTAGCCCCGATAGAAGTGGAAATCCTTTTGTGCCGGTGTTCGGCACAAAAGATTGGAACGGATAGCGGGATTAGCTCCTGAAAAAAAATAGTTTTATCAAACTAGATTTAAACCTCAGCCAATTTATTTAAAAACTCTAAACGAACGCTTCCGTCTTCGTCGATTTTTGTTAAGTTGATTTCTTGTAATGTATTTACTAATTCAGGATTCCAAGGTGTTTTTACTTTTACGTAATTTTCGGTGAAACCGTGAATGTATCCTTCTTTATTTTCACTTTCGAACAAAACAGTTCTGTTAGATCCTAATTGACTTTCGTAAAAAGCACGACGTTTTTTAACGGATAATCCGCGTAACATTTTACTACGTTTTGCTCTTACGTTGGCAGGAACAATTCCTGGCATATTGGCTGCTTCTGTATTATCTCTTTCAGAATAAGTGAATACGTGCAGGTATGAAATATCCATTTCGTTAAGAAAATGGTAGGTTTCTAAAAAGTGTTCATCTGTTTCTCCAGGGAAACCAACAATTACATCGACACCAATACACGCATGTGGCATTACTTCGCGAATTTTGTTTACACGTTCTGTATATACTTCACGTAAGTAACGGCGTTTCATTAATTTTAAAATATCATTGCTTCCGGATTGTAACGGAATATGAAAATGCGGAACAAATGTTCTGCTTTTAGAAACAAATTCTATCGTTTCGTTTTTCATTAAATTAGGTTCGATTGATGAAATTCTCAAACGTTCGATTCCGTCAACTTTATCTAAAGCCTGAACTAAATCAAGAAAAGTATGTTCGTGTTTTTTATTTCCGAATTCTCCTTTTCCGTAATCTCCAATATTTACTCCGGTTAAAACAATTTCTTTGATGTTTTGAGCTGAAATTTCTTTGGCATTTTGCAAGACATTCTCTAAAGCATCACTTCTTGAAATTCCTCTTGCTAACGGAATGGTGCAATACGTACATTTATAATCACATCCGTCCTGAACTTTCAGGAAAGCACGGGTACGATCTCCAATAGAATAACTGCCTACATAAAAATCAGCTTCGGCAATCTCGCAAGAGTGAACTTCTCCCATGTCGTTTTTGCTCAAATCGTTGATATAGTCGGTAATTTTAAATTTTTCTGTAGCGCCCAAAACTAAATCGACACCATCAACTGCGGCCAATTCTTCGGGTTTTAATTGTGCATAACAACCTACTGCTGCAACAAAAGCCTTATCGTTGAGTTTCATTGCTTTTTTTACCACCTGCTTAAATTGCTTATCAGCATTCTCAGTAACTGAGCAGGTATTAATAACATATATATCGGCGATTTCTTCAAAATCAACACGGTCAAAACCTTCGTCATTAAAGTTTCTGGCAATTGTAGAAGTTTCTGAAAAATTCAGTTTGCAACCAAGCGTATAAAAGGCAACTTTTTTTCTATTTTCCATGAGAATAAACTACGTTTTAAGTAGTAAGATATTATATTTACATCTCTTTTAAAGAGTTTGCAAATTTACGTACAATATTCTTTAAAATAAAATCAATAATGTACTATATATCAATATTTTGAAGCAAACCAATATTTAGTCTATCCTAAAAAACTATAGGTTAAACCAAACAAATAAGAAATAAATTTTATTTATAAAAAAAGTAATTCTTAATTTCAATAAGAATAAAATGACAAAATTATCGATTAAATGCAAATATCATCGATTAAATACATTTTTTTATCGATTAAATTCAAATTTTCTTACATTTAACTTTGTTTAATTCGTTCATAAAAACTAATTTCACCTGCTATAAAAACAGTGCGTAAAAATTATATTATTTAAACAATAAATCGGCATAACAATTTTGATTTTCCCTCGTTATGTTGTTGTTTTGTTGTTATAAAAAATGGGAAGGCCGAAAACCAGAAAGAGTAGGCGAAAATTATAAATTAAAAATCCATATGAAAGCATTTTTACCCACAATCTGCTTGATGTTCTTAACCATTTTTAGCTCGCAAGCGCAAACTGCTGCTCCAGCTGCTAATCCATTTCCTTCTATTAGTACATTGACAACTTGGGCGAGCTTAAACTCTCAATCTCAATTTGATATTGCAATCCGTGCGGTTGGATTTAAATTTGAAGTTAAAGAACCGAGTGAAGGCTCAACAGCTTACACTTATATTCGTAAAGTAACGGTAAATGAGGTAAATTATACTGATAGAATTGTTTATAGAATTACTAATAATAATTCAGCAAGTATTATTTCATTAGTTACAGCTTCTACTGATTTAGTAAGTTTGTATACACCGCAATTGTCGACTTTTAAAAACAACAATTGTAAAACTGAAATGTCTAAAGACAAAAACACTACTTGTACTTGTTACGAAAGTGCCAATTTTGCAATCGATCTTTGCGACGAGCGTGTAAAACTAACAATGGGTGACGGAAATAAATATTTTGTTTCTGTAGCTAAAAAATAATTCTAATAGTAAGTATTAGAATCTACGAGCTGTTTTCTAAATCTTTGTAATTCTTAACGAGATAAGATTACAAAGATTTAGAACGCATTTCTTAGGTGTTTATAGGTTTGGATTTTTTAACTCGTACCAAACTTCCAGTTCTCCTTCATATTCAAAAGAATTCACATAGCGCAAACCAAGCTTTTCCAGAATTTTTCTTGAGTTTTCATTTCCAGCATCTGCATAAGCATACAATGCTTCTACTTTCATTTCATTAAAAGCATAATCTATAAAAGCTTTTCCGGCTTCGGTAGCATATCCTTTTCCCCAATGTTTTTCGATGAAACGATATCCAATTTCATAAAAATCTTTATGATTATTGATTTCATTTGTAATGAATTTTATTCCGGACCATCCTAAAAATTCATTGGTTTCTTTTAAGATTACTGCCCAGCGGCCTGTACCAAAATTTTTATATTGCTGATGAATAAACTCAACATAAGCACGACATTCATCAATATGAGTAACTGGTTTATTCCCTACAAACAAATGCACATTTGGATTAGATTCTAACTCGAATAATCCATCAACATCTGAAAAAAGCAATTCTCTTAAAAGTAAACGGTCGGTTTCTATTGGTTCTTTCATCTCAAAAACAATTTAGTTTAAAATAAAACGCTGCACTACTTCGGCAACTCCGTCATTATTATTTGAGGCTACAATAAGATCAGCTCTGTCACGCAATTCTGGCGTTACATTATCAACCCAAACTCCAAGTCCGGCATATTCTATCATAGTAAGATCGTTTCCTGCGTTTCCTACAGCAATAATTTCACTTTGATGAATGTTTAGCTTTTCAGCCAGAAGTTTTAAACTCGCCGCCTTATCGATTCCGTTTTGAGCAGCTTCTAAAAAGAAAGGTTTAGACATCGCAACACTCAAATGAGGCATGGTAGCTTTTAAGTCAGCTTCGACTTCTTTCAGATAAGAAGGTTCTGCCAATAAAATACATTTTACAGCAGGTTTAGTAACTGCTGCTTTAAAATCTGGAACTTTATTGTGTGGTAATCCCGTAATTTCTTTTTCGATGTCGATGTATTCCGAATCGGTTTCGCTTACAATTTCGCCATTAATATAGGTAATGATGTGCGTTTTCATTTTTACACTATAATCGTATAAATCATGAATTTGTTCCGGAGTTAAACATTGCTCAAACAATACAAGATCATCTTTTACCGTGCTGATTATAGCTCCATTAAAGGAAATAATATAAGAGTCATATAAATCAAGCTGCAATTCTTTAGCATAAGCTGTCATTGCTGATGTTGGACGGCCAGAGGCCAAAACTACATGAACTCCTTTTACCTGTGCTTCGAGAAGTACTTTTTTATTTAAATCTGAAATTTTATGATCGTCTGTCAACAAGGTATCATCCATGTCGAGCACTAGCATTTTATATTGCATATTTTTTAGTTTTCAGTTTTCAGTCGCAGTAAACAGTTCTCTACTGAGACTGAAAACTGAGACTGAAAACTTCCTTTAGATACTCATTCTGAATTCTTCAATAACCGGATTTGCTTTTGCAAAATCTGTTTCCTGAATAAATACCTCAACCGCTAAATCAGATTGTCCAAAACCTCCTAAACGAGCAGATTGAATATTATCTTTTTTAGTCGTTTCTACTCCTGCTTCTTCTAATCTTTCTTGTAAAGCAAGTGCCAAAACTTCACTTCCTGAATATACTTTCATTAATCCCATAACATTCTATTTTTGTAATTATTTTGAATTTATTTAGTTTTCAGTCGCAGTCACAGTTTTCAGACTGCGACTGAGACTGTGACTGCGACTGAAAACTGCCACTTTTATTCCTCTTCCTGAATATCGTCTTCTTCCTCGTCAAGTTCTTCTTCACCTTCTTCATCCATATCAAACAAATAAGGCTCAAGCATCATTTTATCAGCCAAAATTTCGATACGTTCTGTCAATGTTTCAGCAAAAATAATACGTTGCGTTTTTGTGATACTGTTCGAAATACGCATGATTTTAGTTTCATGACGTAATTTTAAGATAGGATCTGCATCATCAATAATAAACATTTTCAAGCGGTTTACATTATAACCTGCGGTCGTAAACATATCGCTCAGTTTATTTGGCGTACCAATTAAAACATCAATTCCTGTCGAAATGTAGTTTTTATCATAATCCATATCACCTTTATCGTGCACACCGTAAACTTCAAGATTAGAATATTTTCCGTACTTCTCGAAAAGCGCTTCCATTTCTAACACTTTGGCTTTATCTTCAACAAAAATTAAAGCACGTGGAGATTCTTCTGTATGACCTGACAATTGCTGAATAACATTCAATACAATTGTAGTCGATTTTCCGCTTCCTGCCGGAGAAAGAATAATGCAATCTGCACCACTTTTTATCGTCGAAAAAGTTTCCTGCTGCAAAACATTTGCCTCAGTTAAACCATTTTCGATTAAAGCGTCTTGTAATTTTTCGTTTATTTTTTTTAGTTTCATATTCTAATTTTAGATTTATGATTTTAGAATTTAGATTCTAAAATCACTATTTGCTTGCAAACATTGTTACGTCGGTTTCAGAAATTTCGTTTCCTCCTAAAATGATTAATCTTTCGACTACATTTCGAAGTTCACGAATGTTTCCAGTCCAGTCGTATTCTTGCAATAATTTTATGGCTTGCGCCGAAAATACCTTCACCACGTTTCCTTGTTCTGATGCAATTTTTTCAGCAAAATGTCTGACCAAAGCCGGAATATCATCACGTCGTTCGTTTAATGGCGGAACTTTAATTAAAATTACAGCCAAACGATGGTACAAATCTTCGCGGAAACGGCCTTCAGCAATTTCAGTTTTCAAATCTTTATTGGTTGCAGCCACAACACGAACATCGACTTTAATATCTTTTTCAGCTCCAACTCTCGTAATCATACTTTCCTGCAAAGCTCTCAATACTTTGGCTTGCGCCGAAAGACTCATATCACCAATTTCATCTAAGAAAATAGTTCCTTTATCTGCTGCTTCAAACTTTCCTGCACGATCTTTTACAGCTGATGTAAAAGCGCCTTTTACGTGACCGAACAATTCGCTTTCGATCAATTCACTTGGAATCGCCGCGCAGTTTACTTCAACTAACGGAAAATTAGCACGTTCGCTTTTTTCATGTAATTGATGTGCTACTAATTCTTTTCCGGTTCCGTTTGGTCCCGTAATCAAAACTCTGGCTTCGGTTTGAGCCACTTTATCAATCATCATTTTAATATGATTAATTGACTCACTCTCGCCTATCATTTCGTAATTCTTGCTAACTTTTTTCTTTAGGATTTTATTTTCAACTACCAGTTGTTTTTTGTCTAAAGCATTACGAACTGTATTTAGTAAACGATTTAAATCAGGTGGTTTTGAGATATAATCAAAAGCGCCTAAACGCATGGTATGAATTGCAGTTTCCATATCGCCATGACCAGAAATCATAACCATAGGAATTTCAGGTTTAATTTTTTTTGCTTCTTCTAAAACCTCAACACCGTCCATTTTTGGCATTTTGATATCGCACAAAACCAAATCGTAATCGTTGTTTTTTATTTTTTCCAAACCAGCAACTCCATCCTCTGCTTCATCTACCTGATACGTATCATTTTCTTCTGATAAGATTTTTACCAAAACTCTTCTGATCGATGCTTCGTCTTCTATAATTAGTATTTTGCTCATTTCTTTTGAGGTTCTAAGGTTCTGAGTTGCTAAGGTTCTAAGGTTTTCCTACAAGAAGCTAAAAAACTTAGCGTCTTAGTACCTCAGAACCTTAGCAACTTAAAAAAATTAATATTTAAGCCATTTATACAATTCCTTCCAGGTTGGTTTTTTGCCGTACATCAAAATACCAATTCGGTAAATTTTTGCGGCGAACCAGACAACAAGGAAAAACGTAGCAAACAATAATGATACCGAAATTGCAATTTGCCACCACGGCACTCCAAACGGAAGTCGCATTAACATTACGATTGGCGATGTAAGCGGAATCATAGAAAATACAACCGCAATTGTTCCGTGTGGATCATTGACAACTGTAAAAAATCCGATGTAAACACTTAAAATAAGCGGCATTAAAATAGGCAAAAGAAATTGTTGAGAATCGGTTTGATTGTCAACTGCTGCTCCAATTGCTGCATAAAACGAACTGTATAAAAAGTATCCTCCTATAAAATAAATTACGAAACCAATAATAATACTGGCAATAGGCAAATTCCATAATTCACTAATATACATTTGAGCTGTTCCTGTCATTTCTTGTTGGGCTGACTGCATTAATTCTGGCGAAATTCTGGCCGTTGGACCAACATTTACTCCAAAAAATGCCGAAGCCGCATACATTAATCCCAAACCAATAATGGCCCAGATCATAAATTGTAATAATCCCGCAAGCGATGTTCCGATGATTTTACCAATCATTAACTGAAATGGTTTTACCGATGAAATAATGATTTCAATGATTCTGTTTGTTTTTTCTTCAATCACGCTTCGCATTACCATATTTCCGTAGATGATAATAAACATCATGATCAAATAACCAAATGCTCCGCCAATACCTATTTTGATCTCATTTAAACCTTTTAGACTTTCTTCGCCAGAAGCTTTTATCAAATGAATATTAACCGCCGATTGTGCTTTTTGAATCGCTAAAGTATCCAGTTTTGCTGCATCAAGATTTATTTTGGTAATTTTATCTGCAATAACATCCTGCGTTTTTTCAATAAAAGAAATACTCGGACTATTATTCGAAATAAACTCAATTTTACTTTCTAAATCTCTTAGATTATTTGTTTTTGGAATGACAATTAAACCGTCAAAACTTTCATTGGTGATACTGTCTTTTAATGCTTTAGTGTCAATTTCAGATAAGTTAAGATATTTAAATGCTGCATCTTTTTTATTCTGTTTTACAAAATCATTTGCAAATAAACCCGTTTCGTCATGAATTGCGATACGTTTCGTTTCGGCTTTCATCGAACTCAAATACCCAATAAATCCAGCAATTGCGACAAACAATAACGGACTTAAGAAAGTCATGACAACAAAAGATTTATTACGAACTTTTGCAATAAACTCTCTTTTTATAATCAACGAAATGATGCTCATAAATATATTAATTTTCAAATTCCAAATTCCAATTTGGATCGCTCTCACATTGGAATTTGGAATTTATTTTTTGAAATTTTAATTTTTGTTTTCAGTTACTGTTTGAATAAAAATATCGTTTACACTCGGTATTTTTTCTACGAAATGTGTTACTTGTCCGCGTTGTGTTAAGATATTCAATAACTCATTTGGTGTTGCATTACCAATCTGAATGTCTAATTTTAGATCATCATTTAATGATTTAAAACTTGCCGGCGAAACGGTAAACTTTTGTGTGATATCGTACATTAAACCTTCGACATTATCGGTCAGAATTCCCACCTCAAAACTATTGGTTCTAAACTGACGTTTTACATCGCTAAGTTTTCCTTCGATTAATTTATTCGATTTATGAATTAAAGCAATATGATCACAAAGTTCTTCAACACTTTCCATTCTATGTGTAGAAAAGATAATTGTTGCACCTTGTTCTTTTAATGCCAAAATTTCATCTTTGATTACATTTGCATTTACAGGATCAAATCCGGAGAAAGGCTCATCAAAAATCAATAATTTGGGTTTATGCAATACGCAAACCACAAACTGAATTTTTTGTGCCATTCCTTTCGAAAGTTCCTGAATCTTTTTATTCCACCAACCCTGAATTCCTAAACGTTCAAACCAGTATTCTAACTGCAATTTTGCTTCCGCTTTAGTAAGTCCTTTCATTTGTGCCAAATACAAACATTGCTCTCCTACTTTCATAGAAGTATACAATCCTCTTTCTTCAGGAAGATAACCAATAGTCTGCACGTGTTTGGGCTGCAATTTTTCTCCATCAAGAATTATTTCACCACTATCCGGTAAAGTAATTTGATTAATGATTCGGATAAGAGAAGTTTTTCCGGCTCCATTAGGTCCTAACAGGCCATAAATACTGCCTTTTGGTACATTTAATGAAACTTCGTTAAGCGCTACATAATCACCGTATTGTTTTACGACTTTATGTACTTCGAGTAAGTTGCTCATGCTATATTTAAGATTTTCTGCTTCAGTTTGATCATTATGATCAACAGCCTGTAAAAGTAAATAATTCGTAGCGAATCTTTGTATAATTACGCAAAAAACCCATTCTAAATTTGCATTAGAATGGGTTTTAAAATTTATATGCTCTTTTTTGAAAAGTTTAGTTTATGAAAACATATCTTTTACTTTCTCAAAAAATGATTTTTCTGATTTTTCAGGGCTCGGAATAAAATGATCGTCAGTTAAAGCATTTTCAAAAAATTGTTTTTGCTCTTTATTCAACGTTTTTGGTGTCCATACATTTACGTGAACCAATAAATCTCCGCTTCCGTAACCGTTTATACTTGGAATACCTTTTCCTTTTAGTCTTAAGATTTTTCCGGATTGAATTCCTTCTTCTAATTTAATACGAACTTTTCCGTTTATTGCTTCGATATCTTTAGAAACTCCTAAAACTGCTTCCGGGAAACTGATATACAAATCATAATGAACGTTTTCTCCTTCACGTTTCAGGAATTCGTGCTCTAATTCTTCGATAGCTACAATTAAATCTCCCGGAATACTATTTCCCGGAGCATCGTTTCCTTTATTAGAAACTTTCAATTGCATACCATCAACAACTCCAGCAGGAATTTTAATTGATACTGTTTCATCTTCCTGAACCATTCCCTGAGCATCTGCTTCAGATGGTCTTTTATCTAAAATCTGACCAGAACCGCCACAAGTAGGACAAGTTGACGCAGATTGCATTCTTCCTAAAATAGTATTCGTAACACGCATTACCTGCCCCTGACCATTACAAGTCGAACATGTTTTGTATGTTACTCCTTTAGCCTGAACTTTACGTTTTACTTTTACTTTTTTCTCAACACCATTTGCAATTTCTTCTAAAGTCAGTTTTACTTTAATTCGAAGATTACTTCCTTTAGCACGACGAGGGCCTCCGCCTCCGCCTCCACCGAAACCGCCAAATCCGCCTCCAAAAATATCACCAAACTGGCTGAAAATGTCATCCATATTCATACCACCATGGCCACCACCAAAACCTCCAGAACCATCAAAAGCCTGGTGTCCGTATTGATCGTATTTTGCTTTTTTGTTAGGATCGCTTAAAACTTCATAAGCTTCTGCAGCTAATTTAAAGTTTTCTTCTGCCTCTTTGTCGCCTGGATTTTTATCCGGGTGATATTTCAATGCACTTTTTCGGTACGCTTTTTTAATTTCAGCAGCGTCAGCATTTTTTGAAATGCCAAGTATTTCGTAAAAATCTTTTTTCATAATTGAATAAATTCCAAATCTTAAATTTTAAACTTCAGTAATTTAAACTCCTGAACTTCAAAACATTTTATTTGCATTTTTTAGTTTCCGGTAACAACTTTAGGGTAACGAATAATTTTGTCTCCTAATTTGTATCCTTTTTCAATAACATCAACAATTTTCCCTTTTAATTTTTCAGACGGAGCTGGAATTTGGGTAATTGCCTCAGCAAAATCAGCATTAAAAGCATCACCTGCTCTTACTTCAATTTGCTCTAAACCTTTAGAAACCAAAGTATTTTTCAATTTTTCATGAATCAACTCCACACCTTTTTTAAGGTTTTCATCTTCAGATTTGTTGATTTCTACAATCGCTCTGTCAAAATCATCTAAAACAGGCAGCATTGCTACTAAAACATCCTGGTTTGCAGTTTTAAACAAATCGATACGCTCTTTTGAAGTTCTTTTTTTGTAATTTTCAAATTCAGCAAATAATCTCAAGAATTTATCTTTTTCTTTTGCAAGGTCTTGAGCCAATTGCTCTTCAACACTTAATTCTTCAACAATTAATTGTTCACCGTTTGCATTGTTCTCTAACGTTACATCATCTAATTCCTGATCGAACTCTGTATTTTCCGTAGTCATATTACTTTTATTTTTAAAAATATTCTTAAACTTCATTTTTTATTCTTTCTGTTGGATTGCAAAAGTACTGCCAAATCTTAGAAAATGTCAAATTGTCACTTTATTAAAAATGAGACTATTAAAAATCTAAAACGAACGAATGAAATTTAGTATAATTTTAAGACTATTACGTTTTAGTTTATAGTAAATTTGAGTTCCAAAATTGGAAATTAAATTATCACCAATCAAAATTGAATTTAAGGGTTAGCTTCGGCTTTATAAATAATTATTAATTCAACTTTACCTTATATTAAAAAAAGCTTCGCCTATTTCAGACGAAGCTTTTTTTTATGCTTTTTGACAAAAAAATTATCGCAAGGAACGCTAGGATTTTTTAGTCCTGGATTTTAAAACAAAAAAGTTCGCAAGCTTTATATTGATTTAGCTTTGCGAACTTTTCTTTTTCTTAAAAATATCTTAGATTAATTCCTTGCACTCTTTGCGGTAAAAAATAAATCTTATTGCACGGGCGGAGGGATTCGAACCCCCATCAACGGTTTTGGAGACCGCTATTCTACCCTTGAACTACGCCCGTAACTTGGTCGCAAATTAAGTGCTTTTTTTTCTTTCTCACCAACTATTTTAAGCAAATTTAAAAAAGATTTAAGCTCACGAACGCTAACAATTCAGTAACACAATCATCCCCAAAGCTTTGCAGAACTTACATTTTTTTTTATCAGAACGACAACTTTGCGATATTAAACGCAAAGGACACTAAGATTTTTAAAGCTATGGTTTAATAAAAACGCAAAGTAAAATTAAATCTTAAAACACTTATAATTAATCTGCCACGAATTCACGAATTATTCATCAGCAACAAACTCAAAACTTTGCGAAATTAACCGCAAAGTGCGCTAAGATTTCTAAAGCTATGGTTCAATAAAAACACAAAGTTCGCAAAGCTGTGTGTTTATAGCTTTGCGAACTTTGTGTTTTATATGCGTAAATTAAAATTAAATCTTATCGCCCTTTGCGGTTAATCCAGCCCAAAATTCACGAATAAAACAAAAAAATCTTTTTAATCTGTGTAATCTGTGGCAAAAAAACCTTTGCACCCTTTGCGGTAAATTCCACCACGAACAAAATAGACTTAAGCCAATAAAGCAGCTTTCAATCCTTCAAAATCAACAGAAATTTGTTCTCCTGAAATCAGATTTTTAAGCGAATATGAATTTGCTGCAATTTCCTGTTCTCCGGCAATTACCGCAAACGGAATCAAGCGCTTATCTGCGTACTGAAATTGTTTCCCCACTTTTACATTATCAGGATACAATTCTACTTTTATATTTTCTTGTCTTAATTTCTGAATAGCCTGCGAAGCGTATAAAGCCTCAGCATCTCCGTAGTTGATAAACAATGCTTTTGATGTTGCTGCAACAGTTTCCGGGAATAATTGCAATTCTTCAAGAACCAGATAAATACGATCTAGACCGAAAGAAATTCCAACACCACTCATATTTTTCAAACCAAAAATACCTGTTAAGTCATCGTATCTTCCACCGCCGCCAATAGAACCCATCGAAACAGTTTTTGGCGCCGCTACTTCAAAAATAGCTCCGGTATAATAGTTTAATCCACGAGCAAGCGTTACATCGAGATCTAAAGTTGCAGTTGCCAAACCTAAAGTTGCCACATTGTCACAAATAAATTTCAATTCCTCTACTCCTTTCATTCCTTCTTCAGATTCCGCTAATAAATCTGAGAGTTGACTAATCTTATCTGCAAACGTTCCTGAAAAGTTAAAAAGCGGCTGAACTTTCACCAAAGCCTCTTCAGCAATACCTTTTTCGATCATTTCTTTTTTCACACCATCTTCGCCAATTTTATCCAGCTTATCAAGAGCCACTGTAAAATCGATCAATTTATCAGATGCGCCAATTACTTCGGCAATTCCGGATAATATTTTTCTGTTATTGATTTTAATCGTAACACCTTCTAAACCTAAAGACGTAAAAACAGTATCGTACAATTGTACCAATTCTACTTCCTGCCACAATGATTTTGAACCAACAACATCGGCATCACATTGGTAAAACTCTCTGTAACGCCCTCTTTGCGGCCTGTCAGCTCTCCAAACCGGTTGAATCTGGTATCTTTTAAAAGGAAACTCAATTTCGTTTTGGTGTTGCACCACGTATCTCGCAAACGGAACGGTTAAATCGTAACGTAAAGCTTTCTCCGAAATTTTTCCTGTAAATTTATTCAGCTCAATTCTTTGATCAAGACTAATTGTCTCGGCCGAATTAACTTGCAGAGATTCTAAAGATTCCGGCAATTCAATTTTATTTTTATTGAAGAAAAAATTACCCGAATTCAATATTTTAAAAATCAAACGATCACCTTCTTCTCCATATTTACCCATTAAGGTATCTGAATTTTCAAACGAAGGAGTTTCAATCGGTTGAAAACCAAATTTTTCGAAATTATTTTTTATGGTCTGAATAATATATTGACGTTTTGACACCTCTGCTGGCGAAAAATCTCTTGTTCCTTGTGGTATGCTTGGTTTTGAAGCCATCTTTCTGATTTTAGATTTTTAGATTTTAGATTTTAGATTATTTTCTAATCTTACCTCATAAACTCTTTTACATTAATTATATTGGGATTTTAGATTTACTATTAATCATAAATCGACTGCAAATATCTTATTTTTTAAAATAAATAATGCCAGTTCGAAAACAAACTTGTAACAAAAAACGTATTTTCGTGACAAATTGGTCATGATGCTAAAATTATTTAAAGAAAATATCCGAATTGCTTTTGGTTCTATCAAAACACAATTATTGCGTACTATTCTTACCGTTTTAATTATCGCTATCGGGATTACCGCTTTGGTAGGAATCTTAACGGTGGTAACAGCACTTGAAAATACAATTTCGACCAATTTTGCTTCAATGGGAGCCAATACCTTCAACATTAACCAATACGAAAACAATCTTAAAAATCGAGGAAGCAACGAACGTGAAATCGTCAATCCTATTATTTCGTATCCTGAGGCGGTTGCTTTCAAAAACAAATACAAATATCCTTTTAGCGAAACTTCTTTATCTTTTACAGCAACCAAAACCGCCGAAGTAAAATATCTCGACAAAAAAACCGATCCGGAAATTACCATTTTAGGTGTCGACGAGCATTTCATCTCTAACTCAGGTCTGGAAATAAGTCTGGGACGTAGTTTCAATCAATTTGACATCGACAACAATACATATTCCTGCGTTGTAGGATCTGATTTTGAGAAAGGTTTATTAAAAGATGTCAACCCAATCGATAAAATAATTTCGATTCGTGGCGCACGTTTTAAAGTTATCGGAGTCTTAAAAGAAAAAGGATCAACATTTGGCAATAGTCAGGATTTACGCGTTTTAATTCCAATTCAGGTAGCGCGTTCCCTATTTACTGCACCCAATATCAATTATACCTTGAGCGTAATGGTGGGCAAAAAAGAATTTCTTGACGAAGCTATCGACAATGCCACAAGCACAATGCGACGCGTACGAAAATTAAGTCCAACGCGCGATAATAATTTCGGAATTGGCCGAAGCGATGATTTGATCAATCGTATTCTGGGCATCACAAAATATTTAGGCTGGGCATCCTGGATCATTAGCGTTATCACTATTTTAGGATCTTCTATCGCCTTAATGAACATCATGATCGTTTCGGTTACAGAACGTACACGCGAAATAGGTGTTCGAAAAGCTTTAGGAGCCAAGAAAATTACAATTGCCGTACAGTTTTTTATCGAAACTTTATTAATCGGACAAATAGGCGGATTAATTGGTATTATAATCGGAATCCTTTTAGGTTTTGCTATAGCAACTGCAATGAGTTTTGCATTCGTGATTCCGTGGGTCGCTATTTTTGCCGCTTTCGCAACCAGTTTTACCGTTGCCATTGTTTCAGGCTTATATCCCGCTATAAAAGCCTCAAAACTAGACCCTATCGAAGCTTTGCGTTACGAATAATTTTTTACTTTTTAGTCACAGTTTCTACATTGAATATTTGAAGCAGAAATTAATTGATTTAAAAAGACCAATTGTCCCGCTATTCGTTACAATCTTTTATGCCGAACAACGGCATAAAAGGATTTTCACTGCTATCGGGGCTAGATTAGAGCTTTTATATTCTTAAGAACTTTGTCCTTGCAGGCATTAAGTTTAAGCTGTTGATTTTTATCCTACTGAGCAACAACTAATTTTCTTATCATTTTTGATTTAAGCACAAAATCAATTGAAAGATTGATTTATATAAGTTCTATATTAAATTATTTTCCTGGTTATAGATCTTTTTAAAATCATAATAACTATGATAATAATCCATATTTGACCAATCTATTTCAAGTATATCTCTTGGATCCATTTTTTCTTCAGGAATACTTATAAATGGATCGCCGCTCTCTTCGATTTTGAAACTTTCAATTGATTCAATTATAATTTCGCCATCAACAACTGCAAAATAAATTTCATCTGCAAGCAGACCCCAATCACTTTCATGATAAGCTAAAAAGGTATCTAATTCGATTTTGCGCACTAACCTTACAAAACTATTTCCTTCTATATAATCAGAAAGATTTGTTTTACAAGACTTTAAAACTTTAACAACAAAGTAGCTAAATTCATCTTTCGCAAGAGCAATTATCAACAATCCGTTTCTAATTAAATGAGGAATTTCATGCGGTACTTTAATTTCAATATTTTTAGTTATAATAAGTGAGATATTTTGTCCCATATTTTTTTTTTAAACCTACATAAAATTAACACCTACAAAGTTTTAAAAACCTTTCCAAAAATCATTCTGTCATTATCGTAGATATCTTTTCGTAATTCGATACTTTTAAAATTCATTTTTTCTAACAAATCTTTCATTTCATCACCAAGATACTGATTGATTTCAAAATACAATTGTCCGTCTTCCAACAGATTATTTTGTGCCAGCTCGGCTATCTTTCGATAAAAAATCAAAGCATCATTATCTTCTACAAAAAGCGCCAAATGCGGCTCATAATCCAGAACATTTTTTTTGATTTCTTCTTTCTCCAAATTACGCACATAAGGCGGATTCGAAACTATAATATCAAAATTACATTTCAGTTCTTCGGCATTTAAAACGTCCTGAAGAATAAAAGTAACATCTGTTTTATTGTTTACAGCATTGCGTTTCGCGGTTTCTATTGCTTTTTTAGAAATATCCATCGCATAAACCCGGGCGTTCGGAATATTTTTTGCCAATGAAATTGCAATACAACCACTCCCGGTTCCTATATCAAGAATTTTGATTGTTTTAGATTTTTCAGCTTTTGAGTTTTCATTGATAATCCATTCTACCAATTCTTCTGTTTCCGGTCTTGGGATCAAAACATTCTCGTTGACCTCGAAATCCAAACCATAAAAATTAGTTTTTCCTAATAAATACTGAATCGGAACTTCTTTTTTTAATTGCGCTAATAATGAATCCCAAACAACAAAATCACTGTCTGAAAAAGTCAACTCATGATTTAACGCTAAATCAATCTGACGTAATTTATGTTTGTCTTCTAAAATTAAATAGAAAAAACTTTCCGCTTCGTAAGCATCGTAAAAAGGCGACAACTCTTTGATAAACTGAGTGCGGTATTGTTTAATTCTCATCTATATTTGAATTTATATTTAAGCGGTCTTTATTTTTTACTTTTATATTCGGCTGCTATTAGCAGTCAAATTGTATTGCAATTTGAGAAACTTTTTTTACCGGTTCCTTATTTTCAGCCTTCGAAGAAAGAAATAACATTACTCGTGTTTCTTCATAATCTCTGTTAGCACCAAAAATAAAATCCAGTTTTCCATCATTATCAATATCTCCGGCAAAAAGCAATTCAACAAAAGTATCATTGAAGGTTTCTACCTGCAAAAGCAATTTTTCGGGGCCGTTGTTTGCTTTCAAATACAGTTTATAATTTTCAACTTTTTTATAAATTTCTTCTTTATTATCGTCTAAACTTCTTTTTTCAGTCGAAAGCACTTTTCCTTCAGCTCTAAAAACATAATCCGTATTATCGAATTTTAAAGTTAATTTTTCGTCTGGCCAGATTTTGTTTTTAGTCAATTTCAAAGCCTTTATTTTTCCTAATTTCAATTTCGGATCATCCATAAACAAAACCGATTTATTTTTAGAAACAATCGATCTTATAGAATCTCCAACACATTCGTCATAGCCTTTTTCGATCGTAAAATCCGTTTTTCCTAAATAATAACTTCCATTTTCTTCAAATAAATCAACCCAGTCTTTATTCAAAGCATTAGCCGGATTCTTACCCTGATCATCTCTGTAGCCATCTGGCAACAAGATTTCAAAATCATTTTTAAAGTCTTCCTCTACGACAACTTCATCGTTTGTAGCAGAATCTTTAACAACCTCATTCTTAACAGGAGTTTGAGATCCTTGAGCTTTTACTAATTTATCGTCTTTACAGGAAAACAAAATCGAGAACACCAAAAACGGAAGTATAATTTTTTTCATAGTAAACTTATAAGTTTTTCAACATCCAGACTGGGCAAGAACTGTGCCCGGTATTCCCCAAAGGAGCGTCTAAATATTCAAAACCTGATTTTTTATATAATTTTTGAGCCGCATGCATAAACGGCATTGTCTCGATATAACATTTTTCAAAACCAAAATCTTTTGCCTGATCTAAACATTTTTGCATCATTTTACTTCCAATTCCTAATCCACGGGTTTCAGGCAGAAAATACATTTTTTGCAATTCGCAAATTTCAGGATCTCCATTTTCAAGCGGTGCAATTCCCACACAACCTACAATTTTACCTTCATTTTCAACAACAAAATAAGCTGATTGCGGCTTATTATATTCTTCAAACATTAAATCTAAATACGGATCTTCATACGCCGTACCTACTTTCGGAATTTCCATTTCATCAAAAACCGATCGTATTAATTGAGCAACTGCCTGATTGTCTTCTTTTTTAATTGCCCTGATAATCCAATTTTCCATATTACTATATTCGTATAACCTATTACAAAAGTAAAAATACTTTTTTGATAGTTTCTTAACAATATCGTTAACTATCGAACTAAACAAAAATAACTACTTTTGTACCGTGAATATACATGAAAAATACATAAAACGCTGCATAAAGTTGGCAGAAAATGGCTTTGGAACTACATATCCTAATCCGATGGTGGGTAGCGTAATTGTTTACGAAAATAAAATCATTGGCGAAGGCTGGCACAAAAAAGCCGGAGAACCTCATGCTGAAGTAAATGCAATTCGATCTGTAAAAGATAAATCATTATTAAAAAAAGCTACTATTTATGTAAGCTTAGAACCTTGCAGTCATTTTGGCAAAACACCTCCGTGCTGCGATTTGATTATAGAACATCAAATCCCGAATGTAGTTGTTGGGACTGTTGACCCCAACGAAAGAGTGGCCGGAAATGGCATTAAAAAACTAATTGCTGCCGGGGCAAATGTAATTGTTGGGGTTTTAGAAAAAGAATGCAACGAACTCAATAAGCGCTTTTTTACTTTTCATCAGCAAAAAAGACCTTATATTATATTAAAATGGGCCGAAACTCAGGACGGTTTTCTTTCTCCGGAAAAAGAGATTGACCAGGATCGAAAACCTGTATGGATTACCAATTCGTACTCAAGACAATTGGTTCATAAATGGCGCAGCGAAGAACAGGCTATTTTAGTGGGAACACAAACTGTTATCGATGATAATCCAAAATTAAACACCAGAGACTGGTCAGGAAATAATCCGGTAAGAGTTGTTTTAGATCAAAATAATCGCATCCCAAAAGATAGTTTTATTTTTGATAATAGCGTAAAAACCATAGTATTTACAAAATCTGAAACCAACCTTTCGGCAGAAAACACTAACTTTGAAGTAATTGATTTTAATCAAAATACAATACCGCAAATTCTGGCTGTTTTGCATCAAAACCAAATTCAGTCGATTATTATCGAAGGCGGATTGCAAACCTTACAATCTTTTATAGATCAGAATATTTGGGATGAAGCCAGGATTTTTATCGGAAAAACCACTTTTGAAAAGGGAACAAAAGCGCCTGTTATTCAAAAGAAAAATCCAGCCAAAACCTATATTCAGGGCGACGAATTATTAAACATTAGAAATCATGATTGATACTATAATTTTTGACTTTGGAGATATTTTTATCAATTTAGATAAACAAGGTACCATTTCAGGATTGCAGCAATTGGGCATGAAAGAATGGAGCGCCGAAATGGATCGTTTGAATCTTTTGTTCGAGACCGGAGATATATCGCACGATGATTTTCTGGCTGGTTTTCAAAAAGAATTACCCAACACTTCTATAGAAGAAATCTTAAAAGCATGGAATGCGGTTTTAGCAGATTTTCCTTTATACCGATTAGAATTTCTACAAATGCTTTCAAAAAAATACCGTTTGTTTTTATTAAGCAATACAGATTCTATTCATATTGCTACTTTCGAAAATAAAAGCGGAATCTCCTTTTACAGCGATTTCTATCAATGTTTTGAAAAAGTATATTTTTCTTTTGAAATCGGAATGCGTAAACCAAACGCAGAAGTTTTTCAGTACTTAATCAATAAACACGAGCTTTCCCCAAAACGCACTTTGTTTGTAGACGACAAAAAAGAAAATACAGATGCAGCCGCCGCTTTAGGTCTTCATGTCTGGAACTTACAAGTGGGCCAGGAAGACGTAGTTGATTTATTTGAGAAAAAAATATTATAGACCTTTTAAGTTTTAGCCACAGATTGGACAGATTAAAAATGATTTTTTTTTCACGCAGATTCAGCTGATTTGAGCAGATGTAATTATAATCTGCGTATATCCGTTTAAATCTTTTTAAATCTGCACGAAATATATAGTCACAGTAAAAAATTAAAAGAAAATAGAAAAAATCATTTTCAATCTTTTAATCTGTGGCAAAAAAAATAAAATAATTTAGACATTTACTTTTGGAATACGACGATACTTATAAAACCATTGCTTTTGAATCTGAAGAAGTACTTTTTAAAGAAAAGGGCAGCAAATTCTTTGGATATGCTTTTCCTATAGAACACGAAGACGAAGTAAAACCCATCATCGAAACTTTAAAAAAACAACATCCGCACGCTGTTCATTATTGTTATGCGTACCAATTGGGCACAGCGCCAAAAATTTCATATCGTGCCAATGATGATGGCGAACCGAGTAATACAGCCGGAGCACCAATTTACGGACAAATACAATCTTTTGGCGTAACAAACGTTCTTGTAGTCGTAGTTCGAATTTTTGGAGGGATAAAATTAGGCGTTGGCGGATTAATCGCCGCTTATAAAACAACAGCCCAAATGACGCTTGAAGTTTGTGAGATTATCGAAAAAACAATTGATGTTCACTTTTTAATCTCTTTTGATTATAAAAATATGAACAAAGTAATGCGGGTTATTAAAGAAAAAAAGTTGGAAATAACGTCTCAGGAAATGGAAATTGATGAAGATTCAGGTTTACCAATTGGCAAAATCAAGACAAAAACGCGCAAAAAAAATGCCGAATCAGTATTCGACATTTTTGATTTAATGTTTGAAATCGATATTAAAACTATATAAATTAATACAAAAACCCATCTCATTTTAACAATTATTCAAGCGTTTTAAATAATTCTAAAATATAATCCGGAGGGGCAGTTGGACGACCCGATTTTAACGAAATAAATACTAAAATAAATACGGCAGTTGTTAATAACTCATTTGCCTCATTATAAATTTCACAGTCAAATTCAATCTTCACTGACGATTGACTTTTGAAAGTAGTATGAATTGTAAGAAGCTCATCATAGCGTGCAGATTTTTTATAATTTATTTGCATCGAAACAATAGGTAAACCGATCCCGCTTTCTTCCATACTTTTATACGAAATCCCTTTATTTCTAAGCCATTCCACGCGTCCAATCTCAAAATAAGGGACATAATTTCCGTGATAAACGACTCCCATTTGATCGGTTTCTGAGTAACGAACACGCACTTGCGTTTGATGATTTTTCATTATTTATATATTAAAAAAAATTAAATTCCAAAAGTTCACTTACAACTTTTTTTTATAAAATTAGAGGCCAAAATATTTTTTTTTACAGAAATTTGTTCACATATTTGTTATCCCGAAATACGGAATAAAATTGCTCCTTTTTTATTAGGAGAATCTTTATCAATAATAAAAAAATTTATCTGAATCT